>JAHHIG010000013.1 GCA_019358895.1 Tildeniella nuda ZEHNDER 1965/U140
CGTCCAGTTCACAGAAGATTTGGGCGATGTCGAGGCGCGATACGATGGTGTCCATAGCTGAGACCGTTACTTCAAAACCAGTCTCAGCTTTTCTTGTGTCAATTTCTGTTCGTCGAACTCACGTTAAACTAGAAGCACAGCAGCATACTTCCGACTGAAGAACGCCTAAAATGCAAGTCCTCTTTAAAGTCATCCGCCAAGACCAAGCCACTGCACCGAGAGTTGAAACCTTCACACTCGACGTTGATCCCGGCAGCACAATTTTGGACTGCTTAAATCGTATTAAATGGGAGCAGGACGGCACATTGGCATACCGTAAAAATTGTCGTAACACGATTTGCGGCAGTTGTTCTATTCGCATCAACGGGCGATCGGCGCTGGCGTGCAAAGAAAATGTTGGCAGCGAACTGGCACGGCTGCATCAGTCGATGCCTAATTTTGTAGACAATACGACAGACGGTACACCACAAGACACCGCTGAAACAATTCCCACAATCACAGTGGCACCAATGGGCAATATGCCCGTGATTAAGGATTTAGTGGTAGATATGCAGAGCTTCTGGTCGAATTTGAAGGCGATCGATCCTTACGTCAGTACGGCTGCACGGCAAATTCCAGAGCGCGAATTTTTACAGACTCCAGAAGAACGCGCCAAACTTAACCAGACAGGCAATTGCATCCTTTGCGGCGCTTGCTATTCCGAGTGCAATGCGTATGAGGTAAATCCCAACTTTGTGGGACCACATGCTCTAGCGAAGGCATATCGTATGGTTGCCGACTCGCGCGATGACGAAACGGAAGCGCGGCTAGAAAAATACAACCAGGGTACAGACGGCGTTTGGGGCTGTACGCGCTGTTATTTCTGCAATTCCGTCTGCCCGATGGAAGTCGCGCCGATGGATCAAATCAGCAAAATCAAAAGCGAGATCCTAGACCGCAAAACTGATCAGTCGAGCCGCTCCATTCGTCACCGCAAAACGCTGATTGAGCTGGTAAAACAAGGCGGCTGGATCGACGAGCGTCAGTTCGGTCTAAAGGTCATGGGCAACTCCTTCCGCGATCTCAAAGGTTTAGCCAGCATCAGCCCGTTAGGGTTACGGATGGCTGTGAAGGGCAAGTTTCCGCTCAGCTTTGAGCCATCTGAGGGAGCCGCGACCGTACGATCGCTCATCGAATCTGTACAAACCCTGGAAGCATCAAACGTTCAGCTTGAGACTCTCGCCGAAACACCAGAACCTGTTGGTGGTTAGCGCAAGACAAGGCTAAAGGCTAAAATTGCTTAAACACTAGAGCCTGTTGGTGGCTAGAGCGTGAACTCTAACGGGAATGAGGCAACGTCTCCAACGGTTGTCCATCGCGGTTGTACAACAAAATATCCCACTGTCCGTTGGCACTCGACTCAAACGCGATCGTGTTGCCATCAGCAGTAATGGTCGGGTTACGAACCTCCGCCTTCAGATTTTCCGTGAGGTTGCGAAGCTGTCGGGTCTCGCGATCGTAGAGATAAATGCCCGATCGCCCTTCACGAGAGCCAGCAAACACCAGCAAGCGACCATTTTCCGAAATGCCGGGACTGGAGATAATCATGTCGATCGCGTTCAACCCAGGCAATTCCACCAAATTGTGAACCACCGTGTCGTAAAGATATAGGTTTTGGCTGCCACTGCGATCGGACACAAAGACGATGTAACGACCCGAAACGCGCGGTTGCAGGTCGGCAAAACCACTATTGAGGCTCCGTCCACCGGGATCAAACGGGAAATTGACCAACTGAGCACCACAGCCACTCAAAACGCTGGCGCAAAAGAGACTGACAGGGAGACGGCACTTCACAAACAAAGGATGAAGGATTAAAAAGTTTTGAGTTCATTCAGCCTTTAGCCTTCTAACCACTGCTAAGGAGACGCTGACGGTTGCGATCGCCGCACATCCGACATATCTGATTCGACATTCGGACCGCGATCAATCACTTCAATATCCCACTGCCCTCGAATGCCTGTTTCAAAAGCGACATAGCGTCCATCAGGGCTAATGCTAGGGTTGCGAAACCAGCCACGGTAGTTAGCAGTCAGTATCTGCGGTTGCTGGAGAACCCGATCGTAGAGTTCGATTTCAGGACGGACAGTATCGCTGGCAATATAGACGATGTAGCGTCCCGTATAGCTCAAGCTGGGCGATTCTGCGATCGCGTCAAGCCGATTCAAGCGAGGCAAATCAACGACCTGCCGCTGCTTCAAGTCATAAAGCAAAATGCCACGATTGCCGTTACGGTTTGACACAAAGGCTAGAAAGTGACCATCGCCGCTGAGGGCTGGCTGTTCGTCATGATGGCGGCTGTCAAATTCAGCAGAAACAGTAGGTAAACGTTCTTGACTACAAGCGATAGTCAAAACAGCCAGTAAACCGAAGCGAACGCTTGCCTTCAATAATCTCACGCTTTGCCACGCTTGCTTTGGCTCACCGTTGCAATAGCCTCTAGAAGCGTTCCCAAGCTGGCTGTTCCTCACCTTCACACAGGCTGTGAAAGTCTCTAGTAATTTCCCCAATTGTCGTCTTCATCCGTGTCCACCGGACGATAGTCAACATACTCTGAAGACACACCATTTCTCGACTCAGAGCGTCGATCGCGCGAAGGTGCTACATCGTCAGACACTGGACGGGAACGTCGTGGACGGGATGCAGGCGACTGGTTACTTGAGCGCGAGGGGGACGTGCCACGACTACGAGTAGGTCTATCATCCCAAAGGTCGGTATTCTCACGATTGCTGCTGGGCGTATCGGTTACATCTTCAGTAGGACGAGGGCGACGCTTGCGAGTGCGATCGCCAGTACCAAGTCGGGCTTCGCTGGTACGACTGGTGGAACGACGACCCGGCTCCTCATCATACTCATCTCGCTCAGAGCGAACGTCACGAGTCCCCCTGATGCGTCTGGCGGCTGGTCGTTCTTCGTAGGGATTCAACTCTTCCAAATCTGCCCGATAGACCCGACTAACCGGACGCTCATCATCAACAATGGGTGTGTTTCGCTTTGCCTGCTCTGTAGCAGCACCGCGTAGACGGATGCTTTCGTAAGCAAAGAAGATTGCTGCACCCGCCAGTAGAAACTGGTTGAACTGCAAGATTGGGTCTAGCCGCCAGCCCTGGAATACAAGAATGCCGCCACAAAGGAGCGCGATCGCTGCAAAGAAAATATCGTGATCGCGGGCAAGTCTAGGACGGTACGATCGCAGAGCGTAGAGACCAGCGCCAGAGAGTGCTAACACTATTCCTACAAGACTCGCCGGATTCAGCGCAAAGTTGACCATCGCATCCCTCTCCTAAGTACATCCTATGTTAACGACTGATGCCGAAATCTCCAACAAACCCATCCAAAAATGACGCTCGTTTTGGGGGCGCTGTCACCACAGAATCAAGAATCTCGCTCGCTCCTGAACTGCTCAGAGAGATCACAGAACCTGTGACGGCAAGCTTAAAAACGTTGCCAAGCGGCTTGAGAGATACAGCACTGCTGCTTCAGTATTCCCTAACTATAGGCTAACTAAAGATCCGAACGGCTGGATCGCACTGACTGGCTCGCACTGGCTGGCTTGCGATTTAACCGTCATCAACCCGAGTAACCCCTGGGATCACCTTAGAAACGCAGCTTAAAGCTTGTTTCTGCGTTAGCCCAAGGGTTTCACTCGTCTGTGATCCATTTGCCTTTTATCAATGCGGGCTTCATCTATTCGATGTAAGCAGCCATAACTGCTACTAGCATCTGCCTAAGAGCATTTGCCTAAGACCGTTGGATTTTATCTTTCTGGCTAATGAAAAGAAGTGCGCCGAAAATGCCTCCGACCACCACACCACCTGCCAACAGGCTGATGAAAAAGTTTACTAAAGCAGGAGTCATAAGTAGGTTGCCTCTTGAATAACGCTGTCTTGATCATCAGTTTAACGGTCTGTTACGCACTTGAGAAGCAGATTGAGCAAAAGGATTTTGATCACACAGTGGGTTTTCTGACTGCCAGGGGGATGAATGGCGTTAAAATCGTCTGTAGCACGCCTTAACACTTATTTGCTGAGTTATGGATTCTGTCGCGATCGCCTCCCTGGTTCTCGGTCTGCTCCTCGGTGCCATGACCTTTCTCTTCATCTTCCGTATTGTGCTGACTTGGTATCCTCAAGTTGACCTGACACGCTTTCCCTTTAATGTGATTGCAGTGCCGACTGAGCCATTCCTATCACCCTCGCGGAAAATCGTACCACCACTTGGCGGAGTCGATATCACACCGATCCTCTGGGTTGGTATTTTTAGTCTTGTACGAGAAATCTTGCTGGGGCAGCAGGGGCTTTTAACAATGATGCAGAGAGGCTTTTAGTTGAGAGGAACCAGGAGACAGGAGTCAGATTCACTCAAAACTTCCCTTTACCTCCCCATCTCCTCATCTCCTTTTCACCCCCCTCTCTCCTCCACTAATGCAAGAAGTGCCTCATGCCTGTTAGCACCATCACAAGCCCCAATTCGTTAGCAGCATCGATCGAGTCTTGATCGCGGAGACTGCCACCGGGTTGGACGATCGCACTAATCCCAGCCGCTGCTGCTGTACGCACAGAGTCATCAAACGGGAAAAAGCCATCGCTGGCAAGGACTGCCCCCTGTGAGCGATCGCCTGCTTGCTCCAGGGCAATTTTAACGGAGCCGACACGGTTCATTTGTCCCGCACCGACTCCTAATGTGGCGCGATCGCGCGTGACGACAATAGCATTAGACTTTACATGCTTGCAGAGCTTCCAGGCAAACAGCAGTTCTTCTAGCTGCGTGTCTGTGGGCTGTTTCTCGGTGACGACCTTCCATTGGTTTGGATCAACAGGGCGATCGTCTGAAGTTTGTGTCAGAAAGCCACCTGCGATCGCCTTCACAGTTTCCTTTGCACCGTGGCTCAAATCCTTGAGCACCAGAACTCTAAGGTTCTTCTTGGCGCTGAGGATCGTGGCTGCCTCCGGTTCACAGCCTGGGGCTACGACACATTCTAAAAAGGTCTTGGTCATGGCTGTTGCGGTATCGGCATCAATGGGACGATTGAGCGCCACAATGCCGCCAAACGCGGAAGTAGAATCGGCATCAAAGGCTTTTTGGTATGCGTCTACTAATGTTTGACCAAGCGCTGCACCACAGGGATTTGTGTGTTTGACGATCGCCACTGCTGGATCGCTCTGAGGATCAGCAAACTCAGCGATAATCTGCCGTGCTCCCTCCAAATCGACAAGATTGTTGTAGCTCAACTCCTTTCCCTGAAGTTGTGTTGCCGCTGCCCATCCCGTTGCGATCGTACCCGTTTGATACCACGCTGCGGGCTGATGCGGATTTTCGCCATACCGCAATGCCTGAAGTCGCGCTCCCACCAGCTCAAAGGTTTTCGGTAACACCTCTGTTGACTGCTGACCGCTGACCGCTGACCGCTCTTCTAACTTCTCTTCTAAATGCGCCTCTGCTGACTGCTGACCGCTGACCGCTGACCGCTCTTCTAAATACACCGTGATCGCCCGATCATAACTCGCCGTATGCTGAAATGCCCGTAAAGCAGCCGTTTGTCGAAAGGCTGGTGACGCACTGCCGTTGTTTTGCTGCAATTCCTTTAGATAGTCGCTGTACTGAGTGGGGCTACACAAAATGGTAACGTGAGCATGATTTTTGGCAGACGCACGAATCATGGCAGGACCGCCAATGTCAATTTGCTCGATCGCTTCTGTCAGAGAGACGTTTGGTTTGGCGATCGTCTGCTCAAACGGGTACAGGTTCACGACGACTAGCTCGATCGGGCGTATTTGCTGTGCGTCCAAATCGGCTAGATCTTGCGGCACATC
The DNA here is from genome assembly GCA_019358895.1 of Tildeniella nuda ZEHNDER 1965/U140. Lineage (GTDB taxonomy): Bacteria > Cyanobacteriota > Cyanobacteriia > Leptolyngbyales > Leptolyngbyaceae > Stenomitos > Stenomitos nudus. The sequence goes on from JAHHIG010000013.1 coordinate 5,850, forward strand.
GCGCTGCGCCAGGATGCCACCATGAATGCGGGGATGCAGCGTTTTTACTCGCCCTCCCAGAATTTCAGGCGATCCGGTGTAATCCGAGACTTTGGTGACAGGCAGTCCAGCAGCCTTCAGCGTTTGAGCCGTACCACCGCTGCTAATCAGGTCAAAGCCAAACTCGGTTACCAGGTTCTGTGCCAGTTCAATCAGCCCTGTTTTGTCAGATACACTGAGCAGTGCCAGCCGTGCCATGCGCCTCAACTCCCGTAAAACCCTAGATTAGTGTACTGGAGGATGCGTCAGGGAACAGAACGCTCCCAAACTTGCGCCAGTCACGCTCAAGCAAGCTCACGTTTTTGGCTGCAAAATTTTTGCGGAAATACCACCAGTAAGCCGATCCCACGTTACGATGAGCGTTGCAGTATCGATAAGGAAAAGCCCTGTGACCCTGCAAGCGCTCACCATTTCACCCGCTACAGGCAAGCCACCCCAAGGCACGATCGTCATTTTGCACGGTTGGGGTGCTAGTGCTCAGGATGTGTTTTCTTTAGCGCCAATCATCCGCTTACCCGCTTACCAGTTGGTTTTTCCTGATGCACCCTTCTCATATCCATATGCAGCGGGCGGCAGAATGTGGTACGACTTCCCCAAAAACTTTAGCTTTCAAAGTACGCCTGAGTTTCGCTCTCGTGCTGATCTGTCTACCAGCCGTCGGTTGTTGACTGACTTTCTCAAGGCGTTGCCCAAAACAACTGGAGTGCCGCTCTCGCAAACCATTCTGGGTGGATTTTCTCAGGGTGGTGCCATGACGCTAGATGTTGGCTTGGGGCTACCGTTAGCAGGCTTGCTGGTGCTGAGTGGCTATCTACACGCGCCGATCGCCCCTCAAAAAACGACCTTTCCGCCTCTGCTTATGGTGCATGGTAAGCAGGATCAGGTTGTACCCCTGTCAGCAGCACAGCAAGCACTGAGAAGCCTACAGGCTCTAAAAATCTCTGTGCGCTATCGAGAATTTGAGATGGGACACGAGATTCAGCCGATCGTGCTGGAGCAAGTACAAAGTTTTGTTAAAGAGTTATTGCCTAACAATAAGTAAACTGTTAAGGCTGCACTTGGATGAATTGTGTGGGGTAGTATGTAGTACGGGCTTATACCTAGAGTCAGTTGAGTGACCTGGGCGTTTACGAAAGAGGTGATAATGATGGCGACTCTAAGCGTTGAGCAATTGGATGTGACCAAGTTGACCACTACAGACGTGGCAGAACTCGCTATTCGTCTGGAAAAGGATGATTATGTCAATGCTTTTGAAGGGCTGAGTGACTGGCATCTTCTGCGGAAAATTGCCTTCCATCGTCCAGAATTGGTCGAGTCTTACCTCTATCTGCTTGACATGGAAGCCTACGACGAAGCCTGAAAGAATGCAGGATTAGACGCTAGAAGTGGAGGATGCAGACTAAGAGCTTGCTAAAAAATAACGGCACACTTTTGGATCAGCGATCAGCTTTTCGCTGACGGCTGACAGCTACAGACCATGCTGTTATTTCTGTACAACTCCTAAAGTAAAGAAGTTAGCCTCTTCAATTCTGCCTCTTTAGTCTTAATCTATGCAAGGCAAACGTGTTCTCATTGGCATTAGTGGCGGCATTGCAGCATACAAGGTTTGCGAAGTCATATCCACTCTGGCAAAGCAGGGAGTTGCGGTACGCGCGATTTTAACCAACTCGGCACAAGCGTTTATTACACCGTTAACCATTGCAACCCTGTGCCGCCACCCTGCCTATACCGATGAGGCGTTCTGGCAGGCAACCCACGATCGCCCCTTGCATATTGAACTCGGTGAATGGGCAGACGTATTCGTACTCGCACCGTTGACGGCAAACACGCTGGCAAAGCTGGTCTACGGCATGGCAGATAACCTGCTCACAAATACAGTGCTGGCTTCCACCTGCCCCGTGCTGCTTGCGCCTGCCATGAACACCGATATGTGGGAGCAAGCGCCCGTGCAGCAAAACTGGCAGGCAGTGCAAACCCAGGCACGGATGCATACCCTTGACCCTGGTGAGGGAATTTTGGCGTGCGATCGTGTCGGCACAGGACGCATGGCTGAACCAGTCTCAATGCTGGCTCATATCGAATCGTTACTATACACCAATGGGCACCGCTATCTGGTCGGCAAGCAGGTGCTTATCAGCGCTGGCGGTACCCGTGAATTTTTTGATCCCGTTCGCTTTCTGGGCAATCCGTCAACTGGGAAAATGGGCATTGCGTTGGCACAGGCAGCACTGCATCGTGGCGCTACGGTCACGCTAGTACATGGTCTAGACGTGTCGATCGCCGCTTTGGATGGCGTGAGAACGCTTGCCGTTACCAGTGCTGATGAGATGCAGAAAGCACTGTTTGACTGTTTCTCTGATGCAGACTGGACAATTATGGCGGCAGCGGTAGCCGATGTGAAACCTGCCAGCTACAGCCCAGAAAAGTTGCCAAAGCGATCGCTCCCCGCAGCGCTTCCTTTAGAACCCGTCACCGATATAGTGGCGACACTCGCCACCTTGAAACAGCCGCACCAAAAGCTCATTGGCTTTGCAGCGCAGAGTGGCGATATTGTGACACCTGCTCTAGAGAAACTGAAGCAGAAAAAACTGGATGCGATCGCGGCTAACCCGATCGACCAACCAGATAGCGGGTTTGGCAGCGATTTTAACCAGGCTGTGCTGCTGGATGCTCGAGGGCGAAAGCAGGTGGTTGAGCCATGCAGTAAGCTCCACATGGCGCACCAGTTGCTTGATTTTGTTCAAACACTGGCGTAGCAAGCGTTGAATAAGCTTCAGCTCAAAGATAGAAGGTTGGGTAAGACGGATTGGCGCGATCGCAATCCAGTACTGCTTTGCCACTATCTATGGGTTGATCGACCGTTTTGGAGACTGACCGATCGGACGCAACTTGCTTCTCATCTGAGATCTGTGTGTTGCGCGGTTTTTTGCGTGCCGATAGTTCGGCTTCTTCAGCCAGGATGTAGAGGTAGGCAAGATTTTCCATAGGAGCCAGGGAGCTTTTTAGCCGAGTGTGGTTTTGAACATTGCTAACGTAGAGTTCAACTAATGCATCAACCCTGATTACGTAGCCAGTAGACCAGTTAGTTAACAGGCTCATTCGCCGCCATACGAAGTACCTGACTAGCTGTTGATTTGATCGGTTCTACGATCGCGTGTGATCTGTATCTGGAGGTAGAGCAAAGACTGAAGAGACAATATGATGCAGAGAGCTTATCTACTAGAGATAAGGACTGCGCTACATATTGTGCTGATAAATCGGCTGACATCTTCATTCATCATCATTGATGCAAGATCAGTAAGCATCACACAAACTGGGTAATTATTCTATTACAAAAATTAAAGGAGACATGATGAAACACGTCTCCTAAAGCGACAGTTTCGATCGCAAGGAATCAGGCAGAGGTCGATTTAAGCCACGCGGTATGGACTGGTGAGCTTGTTGAGTTGCTGTACGAGCAGGCTGAGGAATAACCCAACATCCGTCACTACACCCACCGATTCAACGGAGCCACGATCGCTCAGCTTCGTGACGACAGCGGGGTTGATATCCACGCAAACCATTTTTACGCCAGCGGGGGTCATATTGCCCACGCCGATCGAGTGCAGCATGGACGACAGCATCAAAATCAGATCGGCACCTTGAATCAACCGGGCGTAGTCTGTTTGCGCTTTGATCAAGTCCATTTGCGTATCCGGCAGCGGACCATCATCACGAATGGAACCAGCCAACGAGAACGGGATGTTGTGCTGCACACATTCGTACAGAATGCCGCTGGTAACAATGCCTTGCTCGACTGCTTTGGCAATGCTACCGTAGCGACGAATCGTGTTAATCACCTTCAAATGGTGCCGATGCCCACCACGTACCGAAACCCCTCGCTTCATATCCACACCCAATGATGTGCCCATCATGGATTGCTCGATATCGTGCACGGCGATCGCGTTTCCACCCAAGAGCGCCTGTACATAGCCTTCGCGCACCAGATGTGCAAGATGTTCGCCACCACCTGTATGAATCACCACAGGACCAGCGCTGACGACGACTTTGCCGCCCTGATCGCGGATCTGGCGCAGTTCCCAGGCGATTTGCTCGACCACCAGTTCTACGCGCCGCTCACTAGAAACGCCAGCACCCATGAAACTAAATTCCTGAGTATTGCGCTGTTCCCGTGATTCGGTTTTGCGAATGGTACGGATGCCTTCAATGCCAACGACGACACGATCGCCCACCTGCAAATCGCGTAGCAGGCTGCAATACGCATCAAGACCATCAGGGGTTTCGCGGACGACGATCGCAGCATCCATCCGCTGTCCACGCACCTTCACCCACTGGCACTGTACCCTCACTTCAGTGGGGTAGATGGTTGTGACGTAAAAGTCATCGGGTGAAACGCCTGCCTGCGTCACCGTTTCTAAAATGCTGTCACAGACATCCTCTGGCGGTGGCAAGGCGCCCAAGTCAATCAACTGAGACATGAGCGTTTCCATCACCTCGTGGGATGGCGCGGTCACTTTCACTTCCGCAGACGAGGTGCTTTGGCGCTGTTCACCAAGATTAAAATTCAGCACCTGGAAACTGCCGCCACCGTCCACAATCAAGTCCAACGCCTGGTTGATCAATCCTGCGTCCAGCAAATGTCCATCCATGCGAACCACACGGCTCTCGACGGTTGCACTGGCATGAACGTCTACCTGGACTGGCTCTGTGACTCTTAGCGTCAAACATTTCGCCGCGCCGCCTGCCTTCAAGAATTCTGTTAAGGGCGTTTCCAACACTCGAAAGCCAACCGATTCCAGTCGTTGCTTCAGCTTGTCGCTGGCTTTGTTGAGGACGATCGTGCGATCGATGTTGACAGCATTACACGCAAAGGTGACCGCATCTTCTTCCGTGATCGCAATCCGCTTTGCTTCTGGTACTCGCATTTCAATCAGGCGATTAGAGTAGGCATCAAACGCAGGCGCATAGTACAGTAAATAGCCATCCGCTAGCGGACAAAAGCAGGTATCCAGGTGATAAAACCGCTCATCCGTCAACCGTAGCGACAGCACTTCAATATCTAACCAACGCGCTAGATACGGGTGGGAATCGAGTTCCGATCGAAAGCCATAGCCAGCCCATAGCCAGCGTCCTTCGCGGTCAAATAGCGCATCGCCCGCACCTTCAAACGGCAGATCCTTTGGCAGTTCATGCACCGTAAAGTCATGCTCCTCCAGCCATGCCTTGAAGAACGGTTCTTCACCCTGGCGCTCTTTATGGAAAAAGCGACTGAGTACGGCTGTCTTACCGAGCACCAACCCTGCATTCGCTGTAAAGACCATATCTGGTACACCTTTTTCGGGCTTGACCAGATCCACGATCGCGTGATCTTTCAACAGATGAAACAGTTGCTGCCACTGCTCAACGGCGCGATCGCGAGACGACTTGTGAACATTACCCTCCATCCACGGATTAATCACATAATCCACGTCGTAATGGTCAGGCGCACACATGAGAAAGCGAATTGAAGATGTCATAAGAATGGCTGCCAGCGTAGACGCAGGGAAGAAAACTGGGGAAGGTCAAGCATCTATTGTATTACAGGAGTTTCCTTGCTCATCACCACCGTCACTGTTCAGTAACAATCTCTGCGGCTTGAGGACTGCGGCTTGAGGCAAGGACAAGTAACCCTTGGAGAGGGCTTTGCCAGTGGAGGTTTCGTTCCATGAGTCCTCTAGAATAGAAGCACATAGTTGAGGCTAGAGTCATTTTACCGACGGGTGAGCAGGGAAAAGCGTGTATTCGGGTTTGTCAATATCTCACGAACTTCTATCGTTCCTTAGACCTTGTGCGGTTTGATGAGCGGTCAGGCATCGTCTACATCTTTAGAGGCGAAGATCTGCAAGTTGTAATTTATCGTGATGGCAAGTGGAGGTTTAGATGAAACCAGACTTTGACGCTATGAGTCTTCCAGAGCTACGGGCTTACCTGCTTTCACATCGCAATGACGACAAGGCGTTTTACAAACTTGCCGATCGCCTCGAATCAAGTGCCGACGAGTCAGAGCTTTACCCGCTACCAGAGACACCTGAAACCATCGCTATCATGGAAACTGCTATCCAGAACCACATCAAGACGTTAGAAGAGAAGCGAAACGGTTAGGCGATAGTGGCTACGGCATTGACCGAGAGAGTCATACTGGGCATAAACGTCTTTTACACTGCTGCTATAAATGTCTGAAACCAAAGTAGCTGATCCTGAATTTGTCAATAACCGTGAATCGTTCTTTGCTTTCGTGCAGGCGCTTATTGATGATCGGGAAGCGGCGATTGAACAAGAAAAATTATCTCCAAGCTGTTCGTACAGTCCGAACGTAGGAGGGTGGGAGAATGTGAGTGACCATTGAACGCTACTTGGATGCAGCTTTAGCATGGGCAAAAGCAACGAACATGGGTATCTCGCAAGGGCTTCCTGAAGAACCGTCGTGGAGAGCTTTCGCAATATTTCTATACCTTGGCAAGATATACGAGTAGGTTGAAGTGGATTAGCCGTTGGCTCGTGATTGCAATCGCTTCGCGCACATTCTGCCTGTGTTTTCTGTTTATTGCTCACATCGATCGCGTTCGATCGATCACCTTTCTGTATCCACATCTAGTTTCTAGTAATGACCGACTTTCTGTATCAATATCCCACGCTTTATCCTGGCATTTTGCTGAAACGGTACAAGCGGTTTTTTGCCGATATTGAGTTAGCAACAGGCGAAATCATTACGGCACATTGTCCGAATACGGGACCGATGACGGGCGTTTGCACAGTGGGCAGCAAGGTTTACGTCTCTGCCAGCGATAACCCAAACCGCAAGTTGGCGTATACGTGGGAACTCATTGAAGTGTGCGATACCGTACCAACCTGTGTCGGCGTGAATACCAGTTTGCCGAATCGGGTGGTTAATCTAGCGCTGATGGCTCAGGTGATCCCAGAGTTGGGTGCATACAGCGAGATTCGGTTGGAGGTACCCTATGGTCAGGACAAGAAGAGTCGGGTGGATTTTTTGCTGAAAGGGAGCGATCGCCCCATTTACATCGAAGTCAAGAACACAACCTGGGTGCAAGGTAATCTGGCACTGTTTCCCGATACGGTGACGACACGCGGACAGAAGCACTTGCGCGAATTAACCGCACTGTTGCCCAATGCAACCGCAGTGATGCTGTATTTCATTAACCGCAATGACTGCCCTTATTTTGCCTCAGGCGATAGTGCTGATCCAGCTTATGGAAACTTGTTGCGGGAGGCGATCGCCCTCGGCTTACAGGTTCTACCCTGCCGTTTCGATATTTCTCCGCTCGGCATTCGCTACCTGGGTTTAGCTGAACTGAGACGTTAGGCTGGAAAATCTTGCTCATTACCGCCATCATATTGGTCTGGTTTTGTACCACAGGGACTAAACCAGAGAGACCCAACGAATGGCGTGGATTGGGCAACAGGAGAACACCATGCTAAGTGATACGCCCAAAATGGCATACCCGCTACTGTGGGCGATGGGACGGCAGCGGACTGACCAGCGGCAAGCGGTACGATCGCACGTCTCTCTTGCACGCGCCACAGATGATCTGTTGTATGAGCTTCAACTGCTTGATGCTGTGGAGATTGTCATCAGTTGCAATGTGGAGCCATTAAAGCAGTTTCCCGGCTATCCCGAACGCTTTGAACTGCCCGACGATCCTGGGGTTGCTGTTTATTTCACCGTGGATGGCATCCCCTACATTTTTGCGTGCGATGACTTTGAAGCCGTGCAGGGTAATATGCGAGACATTGGACAACTGCTGCGCGAAAAACGGATGCTGAGTCAACTTCACCAATGCGCGTCGATCGAGCGTGAATTTGCAGGCTACAAAGCAGCGGTCATGCCTGTCGAAGCCTCACCGCGTCGTAAACCCTGGTGGAAAGTATTGTATGTCTCACCGGATGCACCCTTAGCGGTTATAGAAGCGGCGTACAAAGGTTTAGCCAGAATTGTGCATAGCGACCTGGCGCAAAACAGCGACGATGCAGCGATGGCAGCATTGAACCGCGCGATCGAAGAAGCGAGATTGATGCGACGGTAAAGGTTTACCAAAAAAATACGGTCATCGATCGATGTCGTGCAGTAAGATACATCGGGCACTGTTGTGCAGATGTCTAAGCTGATTTATGGCAGTCAAAGACGATTTTATCCGGATGGCTGTTGGTGTAGTCCGTCAATGTAGCAGACCCATTCACTGAATCATGTACAGCATCCAGAAACCTTTTACAGACGCATCAGGCAGTTGAGGAGCAAGCAATGACACAACGGTCAACCCCTTCACTACGTTGTAGATTGACGTTAGCTAGTCAGATTTTGTTGCTGGCAGGTCTTGGACTGGCAAGTGTATTTTCGCTCAGCAACGAACAAGCAACTGTGAGAGCCTCAGAAACTAGCTCTAGCCAAGTTGCCACATCTGGGGGCACCTGGCGCGGCGCATCGTTTCCAGTTGAAAATTTTCAGGCATACACCTCACCCTTTGGCTACCGTGGTTCTGTCGATGGTGCCGCTGGGCAGGAGTTTCATCGGGGACTTGATCTGGCAGCGCCAGAAGGCAGCTATATTCGCAACTGGTGGGCAGGCAAGGTGGTTGAAGTGTCAGATAATTCTGCCTGTGGTACGTCTGTTGTGGTTCAATCCGGTGAATGGGAACACGTTTATTGCCACATGAAAGGGCGAGTTGAGACGGCGAATGGTGGACGTTATCTCAGCGATCGCAGCGGTGGCATTCAACTTTGGGAAGGACAAGTTATCCCAGCAGGTGTGCGGATTGGTCGTGTCGGCATGACTGGACGCACCACAGGTCCGCACTTGCATTGGGGGCTGAAATATACCGGGAAATGGGTTGATCCGGCATTGGTACTGCGCGCGATGTATGCCGAACAGCCCAGAGCAAGAGTCATCTCCAATCGTTCTCAGGGATAACGAGCGATCGGGCTAAAAACATCTGCGTCAGTGCTGGAAAGACACGATCGCTCGTAAGCGAACGCCTCAAGATGAAAACTTCTTGAAACAGTGTGCTGCAACGATCAAGCTGCTACGGTCTTTGGCATATCAGATTGACATACAGCCATAGTCACCTGGGTTAGGACGGGGTGCAAGGGTGAAACACCGTTGAATTCATCGCTGACTGTTGATCGCTGATCGTCAATCGCAAGACTTCTCAGTATTAGAGGAACATTCAAGCGGGTGACGCTTTCTTCTTCGTGCTCGTTTTGGTCGCTGCTTTTTTAGCCGTCGTGGTCTTTGCTGCGGCAGTTTTTTTAGCGGCTGTCTTTTTAGTCGTGCTGGTTTTGGTGGTTTCAGCCGTTGAGGCGGCACTGGCTTTGCGCGATCGTCCGGTTTTCTTGGTACCTGCTTTGGCGTTGAGCGCTTCCACAGCCGTTGTCATGGCGATCGCCTCAACCGTTTCGCCTTCTGGTAGCGAGGCGTTGACCTTGCCATGTTTGATGTAAGGACCGTAAGGACCGTCATAGATATTAACAGGTTCGCTGTCTTCAGGATGGGCACCCAGTTCTCGAAGTGGCTTGGCTGCGCCACGTTTACCGCGTCCAGCTTTGGGTTCTGCCAGCATTTCGAGGGCGCGATCGAGCGTAATGGTTAGCACATCGTCGCCTGCTTTGATCGAGCGATACTCCTTCACGCCCTTGCCCTGATCCAACACGACGTAAGGACCAAAGCGACCCAAGCTAGCTTGAATTTTGCCGCCCAGTTCGGGATGTACGCCCAGCAGTCGCGGCAGCATAAGTAGCCCTACTGCTTGCTCCAGGGTGAGCGTATCGGATGTGACACCTTTGGGTAGCGAGGCGCGTTTGGGCTTCGGGTTGGCTTCCGATTCGTCACCGAGCTGCACATACGGACCGTAAGCACCAATTTTGAGGTAGATCGGTTCGCCCGTTTCGGGATGTAGACCGACTTTATCGGGTCCTTCAGTTTTTTGACGCAGCAGGGTTTCTACCTGTGCTGGATCGAGATCCGCTGGAGTCAAATCTTTAGGGATCGAGGCTTTTACTGTCCCGTCGCTGTCTTCGGCTTCAATATAGGCACCAAAACGACCAATGCGAACTTTCGCTGCCAGATTTTCCAGATTGACAGTTCGTGCCTCAGTGGGATCAATTTCACTTTCACGGTCTTTGACCTGGGTTTCCAGTCCGGTTTCACCCAGATAAAAGGCTTTGAGGTATGGGAGCCATTCCAGTGCGCCTGTTGAAATTTCGTCCAGGTCGTGTTCCATCCGGGCGGTAAAGCTGGTGTCTACGAGGTTGGGGAAATGTTTCTCCAGCAGGGCAGTAACAGCAAAGGCTGTAAAGGTGGGTATTAACGCATTGCCGACCATGTTGGCATAGCCCCGATCGATGATTGTGCCAATAATGCTGGCGTAGGTACTGGGGCGACCGATGCCTTCACTTTCTAGAGTTTTGACGAGAGAGGCTTCGGTAAAGCGGGCGGGGGGTTGCGTTTCGTGACCGATCGCATCCAGATCCGTGCAGTTGGGTGTGTCACCAACCTGTAGTGCGGGTAGAATCACTTCCTGGTCTTCGATCGCCGCATTGGGATCATCTGACCCTTCCACATAGGCGCGGAAAAAGCCCGCAAAATCAATGCGCTTACCGCTGGCACGAAAGCCTGCATCCTCAACCTGAATCTGCACAGTAATGTGAGTTTGACGCACTTCTGCCATTTGGGTCGCCACCGTGCGTTTCCAGATCAGGTCATAGAGGCGAAATTCGCGGTCTTTCAGCCCCGTTTGCTGTGGTGTACGGAAGCTGCTGCCAGAGGGACGAATGGCTTCGTGTGCCTCTTGAGCACCTTTGCTCTTCGTGGCATATTTGCGCGGCTCAGGGCTGAGGTACTCGGCACCATACATCGACTGAACGCAATCGCGCGCTGCGGTAATGGCTTGCTGAGACAGGCTCACGGAGTCTGTCCGCATATAGGTGATGTAGCCTTGCTCGTAAAGGCTTTGCGCGGTTCGCATAGTGTCTCGTGCCGAAAGCCCCAGTTTGCGGTTTGCTTCCTGTTGCAGCGTAGAGGTTGTAAAGGGTGGCGAGGGCTTCCGGTTGACGGGACGCTCTTCGAGGTTGGTGACTGTCCACGGGCGATCGCGGACTCGATCCTGTAGCGTCTGCGCTTCTGCCTCATTCAGCAGCACTACATTACGTCCAGCAATCACCTGCCCGGTTGCCTCATCAAAGTCGCTACCGTTGGCAACTCGCACACCTGCCAGAGTGACGAGACGGGCTTCAAAGTGAGGTGTATTTCGATCACTCCTCTCTCCTCTCTCCTCGTCCCTCACCTCCAACATTGCCTTCAAATCCCAGTAGCTACCCTGACGGAACGCTCGTCGCTCACGTTCGCGTCTGACCAGCAGACGAACAGAGACAGACTGCACCCGTCCAGCGGAGAGTCCAAACGCGATTTTTTTCCACAGCAGGGGCGAAAGGGTGTAGCCAACGAGTCGATCGAGAATGCGACGCGTTTCCTGAGCGCGCACCAGACGTTCATCCACATCGCGGCAATTGAGAATGGCTTGGCGAATCGCATCCTCAGTGATTTCATGAAACACCATGCGCTTGATGGGCACGGTCGGCTTGAGGATTTGCAGCAGGTGCCAACTAATGCTTTCGCCTTCGCGGTCTTCGTCAGTTGCCAGAAAGAGTTCGTCAACGCCTTTGAGTGCCTCTTTCAGTTCCTTAACAATTTTCTTTTTATCTTGTGGAACGACATACAAAGGCTCAAAGTTAGCCTCTACGTTGACACCCAGCGGTGCCCACTTTTCACCCTTGACGCTTGCCGGAATCTCACTCGCAGACTGAGGCAAATCACGCACGTGCCCCATTGACGCTTCTACCCGATAACCTGCGGGAAGGTAGTTGCGAATGGTACGTGCTTTAGTGGGCGACTCGACAATGACAAGCTTTGACATGGGGATCGTTAACGCTGAGAAGGATATCGCGGCAATCAGGTTGCTCCCTATTTGTAACCAATATTGCATTGACTACCAGGGGAAGTGAGCGTTTCCTGAAATGTGGTTTCTAGAGCTGATGAACGTGACGGTTAGCCTGATGCTTGGCTACATGCGAGGGGGAGAGTTGGTTTCATCACTAAAGTTGCTTCATCACAGAGTTGCATCATCACAGAGTTGCATCGTCACATTGAGAAAGGGTTTCAACAAGATGGCATAGAGACGATCGCAACTGCAACTAACCTTAATCCCAATGCTACGGAATACAGCGCTACAGTAAATTGCGATGTAGAATCCACTGTAGAGGATTTCTGACTCGCCCGCCTCCCTGATGACTCAGAGAGTCGATCGTTCCTTTCCCTCACGTAACCCTAACGTATCTTATTCATAGAGCTAAACCTCATGGATTTCGCCACGCTTGCTGCCCAGCTCAACACTGGGACGATTCTGCCGGAAGGCATTGTGATTACTACCCTCTTGATCGTCATTGTGGGTGATTTGATTGTGGGGCGCACTGCCTCCGCTCGATGGACACCCTATGTTTCGATCGCAGGACTCCTCGCTGCTGTGGTCGCCCTGTATTACCAGTGGGAGACGTCAAACCCGATCGCCTTCCTGGGAAGCTTCAACGGCGATTCGCTGAGCGTACTTTTCCGGGGCATCATTGCGCTGTCGGCAGTGATGACAATTCTGATGTCGGTGAGCTATATCGATCAGTCTGGTACATCGCTGGCAGAATTTCTGTCGATTTTGCTCACTGCGACGATCGGCGGGATGTTCTTGTCAGGTGCAGACGAACTGGTCATGATTTTCGTCTCGCTGGAAACGCTTAGTATCTCCTCGTATCTCCTGACGGGTTATACCAAGCGTGACCCCCGCTCGAATGAAGCGTCGTTGAAATATTTGCTCATTGGAGCATCCAGTTCCGCTATTTTCCTCTACGGTCTGTCGCTACTGTATGGCTTGTCTGGTGGCAAAACGACGCTGAGTAGCATTGCTGCTCAGATTGCCGAGACGGGATCAACACAGTCGCTGGGTCTGGCGATCGCGCTGGTGTTTGCGATCGCGGGTATTGCCTTCAAAATCGCCGCTGTTCCCTTCCATCAGTGGACTCCAGATGTGTACGAAGGTGCGCCTACGCCTGTTGTTGCCTTTCTCTCGGTTGGCTCCAAGGCGGCTGGGTTTGCCCTGGCAATCCGCTTGCTGGTAACGGCGTTCCCATTGCTGACGGAAGAATGGCATCTCGTCATGACAGCGCTGGCGGTTCTTAGCCTTATTTTGGGCAATGTAGTGGCGCTGGCGCAAACTAGCATGAAGCGACTGCTGGCATATTCCTCGATTGGGCAGGCTGGCTTTGTCATGATCGGTTTGGTCATCGATAGCAATGCCGGGTACGCCAGTCTACTCTTTTATCTGATTTCGTATCTGTTCATGAACCTGGGCGCGTTTACAGGTGTGATTCTCTTCTCGCTGCGAACAGGCACCGACCAGATCAGCGAGTACGCAGGGTTGTACCAAAAAGACCCACTCTTGACCCTTTGCCTGAGTCTTTGCCTACTCTCGTTGGGTGGGATTCCGCCTCTGGTTGGTTTCTTCGGTAAGATTTACCTGTTTTGGGCTGGCTGGCAAGCAGGTGCCTATGGACTGGTGTTGCTGGGGTTGGTTACTAGCGTGATCTCCATTTACTACTACATCCGCGTGGTCAAGATGATGGTGGTCAAGGAACCGCAGGAAATGTCTGACTCCGTGAAGAACTATCCCGCTATTAGCTGGGAACTGCCGGGGATGCGATCGCTCCAAGTAGGGCTTGTGCTGACGGTCATTGTCACGTCGCTGGCTGGCATTCTCTCTAACCCGTTGTTTACGCTGGCAAACAACGCTGTCCTGCAAACACCGCTGTTGCAAGCCACTCTGACGGCTGGCAAGGAGGCTGTGGCAACTCCAGTGGCTCAGCGGTCAGCAGGCAGCGGTCAGCCGATCGTTCTGCGATAGCTGAATGCTGAGTGCCCATTTTAAGGCTGAAACGTTGGGCGACCAATGCTCATTCAGAGAACTCTGGGTGGGCATTGGTTGTAAGCGAGGAACGTCAGCGATCGTCATTGAGCAAGCGATCCAGGCGGTCTTTCAAGCACATGGTTTAGCAGAAGAGGCGATCGCAGGCATTGCTACTGTTAATACCAAGGCGGATGAAGTGGGATTAGTCGCCTTTTGCCGCGATCGCCATTTACCTTTGCGCTACTTTTCCGCTGATGTGTTGCGCTCAGTCACGATCCCCAATCCGTCGAGCGCGATCGACAAATATGTCGGCACATCCAGCGTGGCTGAAGCAGCCGCTCTTCTAGCGTGTTCCCTACACGCCATACCCCAGCTTTGCGTCCCCAAGCAAATTGTTCGCCATGTGGGGCAACCAGGAGTGGTGACGGTTGCGGTTGCCCGATCGCTGGCAACGTCTGTTCACCCGCTTTAGTTGATAGACTCAGTTCGCCAAGTATTCGTAAGTCTTCAGCAGCTTTTTGACCGTTTTGAGATGGTCACGCACGATCGTGGCTGATCCTGCTCCTGATCCCGCGTCAATCAGCAAATCCCCGATCGTCTCCAGCGCCCGCTCATTGATGGAGTCGATCAGCAGTTCAGGCATGGTCAAATTTTCCTCGGCAATATGCTTCAGCACGGCTGCCGGACGGTTCTGCTCGACGATTACTTTAATGACCTGTAGCTCATACTCTGGAAGCTGCACCATAAATTCAGTCCATTCATGCGGCAAGTCGGATGAGGGCTTGTCAAGCGCGATCGGCTCCGGTACTGTTACAGTCGCTTGAGTTGAGCCGCTTTGTATTGGCTGAGTGGTGCGGGTCGTCATAACGGGTTGCTTAACCGATGTATCAAGAACGATCGCTGGCTCAGAGTAAGCATCACCATTGCCGTTACTGCCGTTTGAACTGCCTTTTTTGCTTTTTAGTTCAGGCAGTCCGGGTGCTTTGGCTGGCGTTTTAGCAATTGGCAGAGCAGCCTCCAGCGCTTTCAACTGTTGTTCTAGTGCTTCTTTTTGGCTGCGGCGATCGAGAATCTGAGCTTCAAGAACGCGGAGTTCGTCTTGCAGTGAGCTGACTTGCGCTTGTAGCTGTTTGAGCGCTGCTTGAAGAGGATTTGAACCCGTTTCTAATTCGTGCTTCTTTGTCTCTGCGTAGGCTAAAAACTGCTCTAGCTCAACCCGACACGTTTCTAAATCTTGCACTTCGCCCTTGAGCGTTTTAGCGGTGGCTTCAAGTTGCCGCTTTTCCTCTCTGAGATTTGCCAGCTCCCGCGATAGTTTTTCTCTCGTTTGGCGATGGTCAGTAATGTGTCCTTTAATTTGGTTCAGTTCTACCTGTAGCGCGGCGAGGTTGGTTTCGATGGTGCGCTTGGCAGCAGTAGCCTCTGCAAGTATGTCTGGCTTGAGATCACTGGATGGCGCTACATCTGAAGCACTTGTATGAGGGCTAACCCACGGTGGACTGCCTGCTGCTGGAATCTCAGTGGGCAATTCATGCGGTCTTACGTCAATCGGAGGATTCGTCTGCGCTGGAGCCGACAGATCCCAACTCAGCGCTCTGAGGGATGCAGGCAGGCTTCTGGTAGGCGAATTCATAAGCTGTGGCTGACCGGGCGGTAACGCCAACGAGTTGAGGTTAGCTGCTAACTGCTCTTGCTCTGCTTCTAGTTGCTTATAAGCGTGGTAGGCTTCTGCACGCCGTTGTTGCAATGCCTGAATATGGTTCTTGAGATCGGCGATGCGGGCGTGTGCGTGCCGATGCTGTTGTCGATCGACCACCGCTGAAGCAGCTACCGCAGCGACTGTGGTCGTCATACCCGACGCGATCGCGTTGCCAAGATGGCGACCCGTCAGAAAACTAATGCCAAAACTGATGCCAAAGGCAACAGATCCAAGAAAAAGTCGCTGTTTCACCATAGTCAGGTCACAAAAGATAACGGGCTAGAAAAACCAACCCATCGACAAAGCGTTCAACTGTCAGCCAGCGAATGAGCGTAGGATGGAATGGAGGCAGGTATGAGTGGTTACTGCGTCTACCCGCAGCGGCTCACGAATGGCGATCATCATAGAGCGTTGCCCACAGGAAAGCCTGTAGTTGAAATCGCTCAATGCTAAGCCCTCTTTTGCTCAATGGTAGGTTAACTCAAGACATTTGATGCATTAATGAACGATAGGGCGGTTTGGCAACGAGTCGGGCTTTATGGGATGTGCTTGGGATTGGGAACCGTAGCGCTTCTGACGATCGCGGCGCTGACCCCACGCCAATGGTACGCATCGTCCCAGCAGGCAGACTGCAAATTTAGAGTCTACGTCTCTGGGGATCTCATGCACACCAACTTTTTTGTCCCCGTACGCACTGAGGCGTTTGACTGGAGTCAACATCTCGATCTAGCCGCGATCGGCAAACAGGCTCCGGCTGACTATCGTTATCTTCAGTTTGGTTGGGGCGATCGCATCTTTTATGTCGAAACGCCTTCCTGGGAACACGTCAGTTTTGCTAGTGCAGTGCGATCGCTAGTGCTACAAAACCCGGCTGCACTGTTTGTCAAAGGACAGACAACGCTTCCTCACTCCCCTAACGAAGCGCTCAGATGTGTCAGCTTGAGTGAGGGCAATTATGTGAAGCTCATGCACTTCCTCAAAGCCTCGTTTCAAACCGATCAACAGGGTAACGTACAGCGCATCAGCTCTGGACAAGACGGTGACAGCAGTTTCTACAACGCCACAGGTTACTACTCCCTCCTCAGAACCTGCAACTCCTGGACAGCGGACGGTTTACGCACCGCTGATGTGAATACACCCGTCTGGGGCGGACTTGCCCCCGCCGTCTTGCGTCAACTGAAGGATACGTGTGGGTGTGGGGAGGGAGGGAGTAGGGAGTAGGGAATGGGGAGTAGGGAGTTGTACAGCCCTTCGGGCATACCAGAAAGGTTTTTAGTTTTTAGAAGGATCTAGGAAATGCCCATTCACTAACAACTAGCAACCAATAACTAGCAACCAACAACTAGCAACCAACAACTAGCAACCAACAACTAACAACTGGTTCAACTCACCCTTCACCCCTTACCCCTCTCTCCTTTCCTCTCTTCCTCCTCCCTCATCTCCTCATCCTCTTCCAGTACCTCACAGAAGCGTTTATTCTACTCAATACAGAACCCAAAATTAAGAGATGCAGTTTTCAAAAGTTTTAATTGCCAATCGGGGCGAGATTGCCCTCCGCATTCTTCGTACCTGTGAGGAAATGGGGATTGCTACTGTCGCCGTTCACTCAACGGTCGATCGCCACTCGCTTCATGTACAGCTTGCGGATGAGGCTGTTTGCATCGGCGAACCGCCTAGCAGCAAAAGTTATTTAAATATTCCTAACATCATTGCAGCGGCGTTAACCCGCAATGCTACAGCCATTCATCCTGGTTATGGGTTTCTGGCAGAAAACGCTCGCTTCGCCGAAATTTGTGCGGATCATCAGATCGTCTTCATCGGTCCGTCTCCGGATTCGATTCGATCGATGGGCGATAAGTCAACGGCAAAAAAGACGATGCAGCGAGTCGGTGTACCCACGGTGCCAGGTAGCGAGGGCTTGTTGACCGATGAAGCAGAGGCACGGGCGATCGCCAGCAAAATTGGCTACCCCATTATCATCAAAGCCACAGCAGGCGGCGGTGGACGGGGAATGCGACTGGTGCGAGACGAGAGCGATTTGGGTAAACTCTTTGCCGCCGCACAGGGGGAAGCCGAAGCCGCATTTGGCAATCCCGGCGTTTATCTAGAAAAGTTTGTGGAGAAACCGCGCCACATTGAGTTTCAAATTCTTGCAGATACGTTTGGCAACGTGATTCACCTGGGTGAGCGAGAATGCTCTATTCAACGTCGTCACCAGAAACTGCTAGAAGAAGCTCCCAGTCCTGCGCTAACCCCCTTACTGCGCGAAAAAATGGGTACGGCTGCGGTGATGGCAGCCAAATCAATCAACTATGTGGGTGCTGGAACCGTCGAATTTTTGCTTGATCTCTCTGGCGAATTTTACTTCATGGAGATGAATACCCGCATTCAGGTAGAGCATCCCGTCACAGAGATGATTACAGGGCTGGACTTAATCGCTGAGCAAATTCGCATTGCCCAGGGCGAACCGTTGGGCTTGACTCAAGACCAGGTGCTGCTGCGAGGACACGCGATCGAATGTCGCATCAATGCCGAAGATCCTGAGCACAACTTTCGCCCGCACCCTGGACGCATCAGCGGTTACTTGCCTCCCAGCGGTCCTGGTGTCCGGATGGATTCTCACGTTTATACCGACTATGAAATTCCACCCTATTACGACTCCTTGATTGGCAAACTCATTGTGTGGGGGCACGATCGCCCGGCTGCCATCAGACGTATGCGCCGTGCCTTACGCGAGTGCGCTGTGACTGGCTTACCCACGACGATCGCGTTTCACCAAAAAATTCTAGACAATCCAGACTTTCAGCGCGGCGATGTCTATACAAACTTTGTTGAACAGATGATGCAGAAGTCTCAGGAGGAGGTGAGGAGTGAGGGGTGAGGGTAGTAAGGAGCTAGGGAAGGTGGGGAAGCCGGGGAAGCCTTTTGAGTCGATTGAGCCGTCAGCCGTCAGCCGTCAGCTTTCTTCCAACAGTTAAAGCTTAAAAACCTTTTTTGTACACCTAATGAGCTTTAAACTCCCTCTGCTCCCTCTGCCCCCCTGCTCCCTCTTCCCTCTGCCCCTCTCCTCCCTCTGCCCCCCTACTTCCCCTCACTCTCCCCTGCTCCCCCTCCTTCTTCATGCTAACTTTTATGAAGTACCCCTCGATTCTTTAGTTTTATGAGTTTTGCAATTCCTGAATCTGTTAAAGTTTGGAGCCAGTTCTTTCACCCAGTCCTCATGTGGGTTTTATTGGCGCTGACGCTGTACGCTTTGTATCTTGGCATCAAGGTTCGCCGCGTTCGCTCTGCTGAAGGGGAAGAGAAAAAAGAGCTAATTAAAGGCAAGTTTAACGTCAAACATTTCCAGATTGGTTCGCTAGTTTTGGCGCTGATGGTAGTTGGTTCGATCGGCGGGATGGCAGTCACCTACATCAATAACGGAAAGCTGTTTGTGGGTTCTCATCTATTAGCCGGGCTGGGCATGACGGGGATGATTGCCGTTTCAGCTTCGCTCTCTCCTTTGATGCAGAAGGGTGCAGATTGGGCACGCTACACGCACATCGTTTTGAATATGGCACTCTTGGGATTGTTTGGCTGGCAGGCACTGACTGGGGTTCAAATTGTGCAGCGCATCATTAGCAAGATGTAGGTTCACCAAGCTTAAAGTTTTCTCAACGTAAGGGTAGCATTGTCTGATTCAGTGGGTCGATCGCGGTTTCGATAGCGTACGATCGTGGGTTCTGATTTCTGTCTCAATCATTGGTGGTGTGTCCAAATCTACTGCTTCCTTCTATAGAACTGTTAAATGCAACGGTTCTGTAGAAGGAAATTCTGGTGCCAACCAACATGCGAACCTATTTTGAACGAATCTATGGAAACGCTTGACTTGCTTCGATCGGGTCAGCTTGAGGGCACTAAAAAACTCACTCTTTCCTGTGGCTTAACGCAATTTCCATCTGAAATTCTGGCGTTGGCAGAGTCTTTGGAAGTCCTGGAACTCTCAAACAATCACTTCAGTTCGTTGCCAGATAAGTTTGGGCAATTGCAGAAGCTCAAAATTGTATTCTTCAATAACAATGAGTTTGAAGCCATTCCAGAGGTGCTGTCGCAATGTCCAGCGCTTTCCATGATTGGCTTTAAGTCGAATAAAATCACGCGTTGCGGCGAGAATGCTTTACCGAAAACTACCCGCTGGCTCATTCTCACTGCGAACAGGCTGGAGCAGCTACCGACTTCAATCGGCAAGTTAAGTCATTTACAAAAGCTCATGCTGGCGGGCAACCGCTTGCGATCGCTCCCTGATGAAATGGCTGCCTGTCAAAATCTGGAACTGATCCGGCTGGCGGCAAACCGTCTCACGGTACTGCCCGACTGGCTGTTCACGCTGCCTCGTCTGGCATGGCTGGCGTATGCGGGAAACCCTTGCTGCATGGCTGCGCCCTCGACTGAGCGATCGCTCCCAGAAATCAGTTGGAGTGAGTTAGCGATCGGCGACATTCTGGGTCAAGGGGCTTCCGGCATTATTTCTAAGGGCGTTTGGCATTCCAAAACTCAACCGGACTCTCGACCAACAGACGTGGCGATTAAGATCTTCAAAGGGGAGATCACGAGCGACGGTCTACCAACGGATGAGATGCGAGCCTGTATCGCGGCTGGAGTTCACAACAATCTAGTGAATGTGCTTGGTAAGCTAGCCCACAACCCAGAAGAGCAATCAGGACTGCTGCTTTCATTCATCCCGCCTCACTACAAAAATTTGGGTAATCCGCCCGATCTGGATACTTGCACAAGAGATACTTACCCGTCGGACAAGACGTTCTCTTTAGCAGTCATTTTACGCATTGCTCAGGGTATTGCCGCCGCTGCTGCACATCTCCACGATCGCGGCATCATGCATGGCGATCTCTACGCTCACAATATTTTGGTCGATGAAACAGGAGCGAGTTTACTGGGAGACTTTGGAGCCGCCTCTTTTTATGACTCGACTGATTCGTTCACAGGTCAAGCAATGGAGCGGTTAGAGGTGAGAGCCTTTGGCTGTCTGCTTGAGGATTTGTTAAACCGCTGTGATCGTGAGAATGCGATTGCTCAAGAAGAAATCATCGATCGACTGCGCGCCTTACAGCAAGACTGTATGAACTCGATTCCCTCCAAGCGTCCTCTCTTTAACACCGTCTGCAAACGCCTGAATGTTGCTTGAGAGAAACCGGGTTTCTGGGTGTAATATAACGCTTCAGACTATAGCTTCTCGTAAGAAACCCGGTTTCTTACGTAAGATTCGTTGGCACGATCGCCCGTCCGTCGTGATCAAAAAGATGGATTTTATCAGGAGACATGGAGAGCCAGAGTTGTTCACTGAGGCGAACGGGGCGATCGGGTTCAATGCGCGCCTGTAGCAATGAGGCATCATCACTGGCACCGATGAGACTGACTGCTAGGTAAGTTTCGCTGCCAAGTGCCTCGACCAGTTCCACCTGCACTGGCAAATTTTTGGGTGCAGCCGCGCTCACGTTTAAATGCTCTGGACGAATGCCCAACGTGAGCATCTGACCATCATAGGATTT
The DNA here is from genome assembly GCA_019358895.1 of Tildeniella nuda ZEHNDER 1965/U140. GTDB lineage: Bacteria > Cyanobacteriota > Cyanobacteriia > Leptolyngbyales > Leptolyngbyaceae > Stenomitos > Stenomitos nudus. The sequence continues at coordinate 27,134 of JAHHIG010000013.1, forward strand.
GAGTACCGCTGCCCAAACTTCTGGCAGCGTCAGGCGAAATTGAGCATGGGTAAGGAGCAGCGGTGCTTTGAACTGCACTGATAGAAAGTTCATCGGTGGTGAGCCAATAAATTCCGCTACAAAGCGATTGGCAGGATGGTTGTATAGCTCTAGCGGCGAGGCAATTTGCTGAATTTGTCCGGCGTTCATCACCGCAATGCGATCGCCCATTGTCATCGCTTCGGTTTGGTCATGCGTCACATAGATCGTAGTCGTGCCCAACTGTCGCTGAAGTTTGACGATTTGCGATCGCGTTTCTGCCCGCAGTTTGGCATCCAGATTCGACAGCGGCTCATCCATCAAAAACACTTGCGGCTTTCGCGCCATCGCTCGCCCCAGAGCAACCCGCTGCTTCTGCCCACCCGACAACTGCTTGGGCAACCGATGCAGCAACGGCTCAATTTGCAAAATCTGCGCGACCGAGCGGACTTGCTGGTCAATCGATCGTTCTCGCGCCGATCGAAACCGCAACCCCTTCGGCAACTTTCGCGTTGTCTCAATCAAAAGATTTTCAGCCCAGATGGGGAGTGAGGGGTGAGAAGAGTAGGCAAGGGGAGCAGAGGAAGCAAGGGAAGCGTCTTGAGCTGGTTTCGACCGCTGACCGCTGACCGCTGACGGCTGACCGCTAACCCCCGACTCCCGACTCCCGACTCCCGACTCCCGACTCCCCACTTTCGTCCGTCTCAACCCAAACGCCAGATTCTCATACACCGTCATGTGCGGATACAGCGCGTAGTTTTGAAACACCATTGCAATGTCGCGCTCTTTGGGGGGAAGGTCATTAACAAGGCGATCGCCCACATACACATTTCCCCCCGTCAGTTCCTCAAGACCCGCAATCAGGCGCAGTAAGGTACTTTTACCGCAGCCAGAGGGACCCACCAGCACCATAAATTCGCCGTCTGCAATGGTCAAATTGATGGCGCGGAGAACGCTGGTGGCGTGCGATCGACGGGCAGAGTCTTTGACGGCTCCATCGCTTTTGCCGATCGGTGCAATCAACGGTTCTGCTGCGATCGTCGTGGGTGCTGGTTCACCTCCGCGACCAGAAAAGCTTTTGTAAATGTTTTCAAGAACAACCTGTGCCACAATGCCGCCTGCTTTACGCCTACCTATTCGGATAACCTACGCCTTTGCCTACAAGCCTGCGGCTGGCATAAACTCCTAATTGCCATCCTCGCTTATCAGGAGCGTGATTCTACCTGCATCGTTGCCTCGGAGCTTTCGGTTTCCTGCATCACAGAAAATTGATCTGGCTGGAGAATAACATTGTCATACTCATAACCACCAATAAGCTGATGGTTGGGCATTGCTATATCTACAGCGTATCCTTCTGGTTGTCTGTAGCATTCCACGATGGTTCCTACTGTTCCTATTGGAATGATACGATCGCTAAAATCGACCCGAATGTCAACTAACGTCTTAATTTGGCTGTAGATTCTAGCTTTCATTGCCCGTCCTCCATCAGCGATACACTTCTAGCCAATTCGTAATCAATCTTGGAATCTCTGATCCATTATCGATCTGCCACACCGTTATGAGACATCCCTGTCTACCATTCACACCGCGAAGCATCACCTCAACCTTAAACCTCAACCCATAAGTGCTGGTTTGACCTGGAATGGCTGGTGCATCGATCAACTGCTGCTTTAGTTGACTAATCACATTCTGGGCTGCAAGGCTACGGCTAGAGGCATTCTGCACATCATAGCCGATCGCTTCAAACGCTACCCATTTTCCCTGATTTGCAGGATTAGCCGGATTCATGGAATAGACCTCAAACTTTCGAGGATCAATCTCGGCAACCTGAGCAAGCGGTAAAGGCTCACCAGGATTCCAGATCATAGGCTTGGAGCTTACGGTTTAGTACTGAGGCGATCGCGTCTGCTTACTCAGATCCATCCTACGTTGAGTTGAGTCTCCTTAGCTCGATCGCCCCTCCATATAGAACCTCTACCATGCCTGTTCTCGATCGGATTTGGCTGGGCACTCTAACCAGAGAACTACCTACCCACGCCTTCGCCGCCTTAACGCCATGACAGTCTCTCCACCTGACCTTTTGGAACGTGCCCAAAAAGCTGATACCGAAGCCATTGCAGCCCTGATGAATCGATCCCTGCAACCGAAAGGTATTACGGCGAAAGTGAGCCTCAAAGAGCATTGCTTAAAAATCATGCTGGAAGCACTCGAAGTGCCAGAACAGCAACCCTCCGTCGAATTTATTCGTAAGGGCATCACTGGTTTAAGAGCTGAGGCCATCAAACACGTCAAGGTTTACGGTCGAGAATTAGGGGAAGATTTTCCAGGTTGGCAAGAGGAGTTTGAACTAGCTGTACAAGTTGCGCCGAATTTTACTGAGCTTGCGAAACAGCGAGATGTTAATGCTATTGGAATACTTGTGGCTCAGTGGTTAGACGCTCAAAACGTGACTGCAAAAGTCAGCTTAAAGGATGACTGCTTGCGGATCATGCTAGAAGCGATCGGAGTGCCCAATCAACACGCGATCGCGCCTCTGCTGCTCGACAACTTAAGAAAATTAGGCATTCAAGACTGCACAACGCTGAAAATTAGCGGACGCGAACCCGGTGATGACTTTCCAGACTGGCAACAAGATCTTGAACTTGAGAGTCGGGAAGTTGTCTCAATGTTGCTAACTGAGTCTACTTCTGAAACGCAGATCTCAGCGTTAGTCGTCTCAAAATTATCAAGTGAAATACAAGCACAGCCAGGTCGGTTAGAACTTGCAAGACAAGGTAATTTACAAGCCATTCACGATGTCGTGAACTACCTTCAGCCCCAAGGTGTTACAACAACGGTTGACCTGAAAAGTGAATGCTTATCCATTACCTTGCTTGCTGAGCAAACACCTGATCAAGCTCAAACGGTTGCATACATTCACAAAATGCTTGACAAACTAGAGTTCAGTTTTATCAAGCAAGTTAAAGTTTACGGACGATCTAAAGAGGCGATCCTTCCTGCTTGGAGCCAAGAACTGAGTTTTAGCAAGCCGCCAACGGAAGAGGTTTCTTTTTGGGGTTCCATGTTTGGGGCAGTTGCAGGAGCCGTGGGTGGTACAGCCGCCTATGCGGGTAGCGCAGTTGCAGGCACTGCTTTTGGAGCGGCTGGCTCAGTAGGCAATGCAGCAGCACAGGCAGGTGGCGCGATCGCTGGTACTGCCTTTGGAGCGGCTGGTGCTTTGGGTAACGCGGCATTACAAGCAACCGATGGCGCTGGCTACGTGTTTGACATGATTAACAGCAGTCCCCAGCTACAAGTTTTGACCAAAGCGCTTAACGTAGACTGGCTACTCAAAATTGCTGATCAGGTAGACATTGTTCAAGCTGAAACGCACGTCAAGAATTTAAAGCGAAAATATCCCAATGAAAAACCTGGTGATATCGCTCATCGGGTGATGCAAGAAAAGGCACTCTACGTAGGCGGTACGGGGTTTGCTAGCAGCTTACTACCGGGCTTTGCGGCGGCGATGGTTGCGATGGATTTGGCAGCCACAACCGCGATACAGGCAGAAATGGTGTATCAGATTGCCGCTGCTTACGGGCTAAACCTGCACGAACCCGCCAGAAAAGGTGAAGTCATGGCAATTTTTGGTTTGGCGCTGGGTGGCAGTGCTGCACTCAAAGCAGGTTTAGGGGCTGCAAGAAATATTCCCGTTGCAGGAGCCGTGATTGGTGCGGGTAGTAACGCCGTCATGCTGTATGCACTAGGACACGCCGCCTGCCAATTTTACGAAGCAAAGTTGACTCCTTTAGCGTCTCAAACTGCCCTCAAAGCCTCTCAACTAGAGAGCGAAAAGTATTTGCAGGGCGCGATCGTGCAGCAAGTCATTATGGATCAAATCCTGGTTCACGTGGTTCTAGCAGGCAATCCTGGCAAAACCTGGGCGGGGATTTTGCCAGAATTACAGATGTTTAACTTTAGTCCTGCGTCACTAGAGGCGATCGCTACTAACGCGAAAGCTCCACCGACGTTAGAGAAACTGCTCAACCAAATTAATAGTGAGTTTGCTGTACCGTTGCTGGCTCAATGCCAAAAAATCGCGCGGCAAGACGGAATAATTACGCCAGCAGAAGCAGCGGTGCTTGCCACTGTGACCAATAAATTGAACATCAACCTGACGACGATCCGGTAGTTAGAGCGGTTACTCGTTGTGGAAGTCACACTTTTGTAAATACGGGAGTGGGGAGTCGGGAGTCGGGAGTAGGATCGCGATCGGCTGAATGTCTCCTTTTCTATACAGTTTTATACAGACAGACAGGCTTTTCGCCAACTTGGGCTAAGATCCTCAGAGCGAACTTCAGAACTACGTCCTTTGGCAGTGGCGTTAGCTGACGCTTTGTGTCGCTTTGCTTAATCCCAACACACCGCTGAAGCATGAAACGAATCTCGCTGGTGGCTGCATTTGTGATCGGGTTGTTCCTGGTGTTGGTGCCAGCTTATGTGCGAAGCGAGGTGCGATCGCCCTCGACGATCGCTCAACCGTTGACGTTGCCTTCAGATGTCCCTCCAAGCGACGTGAAACCAGCGATCGGGGCAGGTACGATCAAGCCGCCGCCGCTGATGGCAGAGGAGCCTGAGGAAGAGTCAGACAAGCCCTCGTTTGAGCAGATCGTCAAAGGGACAAAGCGGCTAAACGGGCTGTTTACGCTTTATCGGGATGAGGCTGCTGGCAAGCTTTACGCTGAAATTCAGCCCGAACAACTGAACGTCAACTACCTGTGTACGGTCACGATGGAATCGGGCATTGGGCAAGATGGCTTTTATAGTGGGATGCCATTAAACGATTTTCTGTTTAATTTTCGTCGCGTCGGTAATAAGCTTCAGTTTGTGGTGCCCAATGTATTTTTTCGGACTCGTCCGGGTGATCCGCTTCAGCGATCGGTCAAACGATCGTTTAGTGACTCGGTGTTGCAGGCGCTCCCCATTCGCAGTACGCATCCCAAGCGCAAAAGTTTTCTCGTCGATCTCAGTCCACTCTTTCTCAGTGATTTGCCCGGTTTGAGTCAGTCGTTATCCAGTACGTTCGACTCGACGTATAGCCTGGATGCGGGCAAATCGTCGTTTGGTCCCGTGCAAAGCTTTCCGCTAAATGTGGAACTGGAGTCGAACTATGGCTTTTCGAGTGGAACGGAGAGTGCCCCACCCGCTCTATCGACGTTACCGGACAGCAAAACGTTTAACTTACGAGTGCGCTATAGCCTGTCGCGCCTCCCGGTTAAACACAATTATCGTCCTCGCTTAGCCGACGATCGCATCGGTTATTTCATCACAGCCTATCAAGATTTTTCTGATGACTCGCCAAGAGAGCCGTTTGTACGCTACATCCAGCGCTGGCATTTGAAGAAAAAAGATCCCGATGCACCGCTCTCGTTGCCTGAAAACCCGATCGTGTTCTGGATTGAAAACACCGTCCCACTTGAATACCGAGACGCTGTGCGAGACGGGACGCTGATGTGGAATAAAGCGTTTGAGCAGGCGGGGTTTAAAAATGCGATCGAAGTCCGCCAAATGCCCGACAACGCTAAGTGGGATCCTGCGGATGTACGCTACAACACCATTCGCTGGCTCAGTTCGTTTGATGCCAGCTTTGCTGGCTGGGGGCAAGCGCGGGTCAATCCACTTACAGGTGAAACATTAGATGCAGACATTTTGATTGATGCCAGTTTTGCACGGTATGCAAAACAGCAATATCGCAACCTGGAACAGCCGCGCCAGGAGCGATCGATGTCAGCGATCACGCAGCTTACGGGTAATTCCAAACTTTGTGGCTATGGCGTGGCAGCCAATTTCATGAAGCAATCGACGATCGCAAAACCAGCGTTGCAGCCCAAGCGAACGCTCCAACGACTGGGCAACTATGACTTGTGCTATGGCAGGGAAGCGGCACGACAACTGTCGATCGGTGCCATGTCTCTCTCGATGTTGCACAACGTCAGACCCGGTAGCGAACCGATGAAGCGGTTTGTACAGTCCTACTTACGAGAACTCATTGCCCATGAAGTGGGTCACACGCTGGGATTGCGCCACAACTTTCGAGCCAGTGCCATGCTGTTGCCAGCCGAGCTAAACAACACCGAAATCACGCATCAGAAAGGTTTGGTCAGTTCAGTGATGGACTACACTCCTGTCAATCTGGCACCAACAGGAACCACTCAGGGTGATTATTTTACGCAGACAGTTGGACCCTACGACGAGTGGGCGATCGCCTATGGTTACACTCCCACCAATGCCCTTGTTCCACAAGCTGAAACCCGCCTTCTAAGCAAGATTGCTGAACGTGCCCCCGAACCTGCGCTTGCCTATGCCACTGATGAAGACGTTGACGCGGAACTCGACCCACTGACAAATCGCTTCGACCTCAGTGGTGATCTGCTAACCTATGCACCGTGGCAACTGGAGAACGCCCAGAAACTGTGGCAAAAACTTGACCAGAGCACTCCTGTAAGGGGCGAAAGCTTCAGTGACGTGCGAGCGAAGTTCGATGACATTTTCTACTACTACCTCCGCTATTCCAACCTTCTCACAACGTATGTTGGTGGACAATCCTTTAACCGCTTCAAAGGTGGCGACGTGGCGGGACGATCGCCGTTTGAGCCAGTGCCCGCCGAGAAACAGCGTCAGGCACTGGCATTGCTGCAAACCCACGTCTTTGATGCCAACAAATTCCAGTTCTCCCCCGCCTTTTTAAATAAACTCGCGCCCTCACGCTGGGAGCACTGGGGCGAAGAAGCACAGTTCTTCTCGCTCGACTACCCGATTCACGATCGCATCCTCCTTCTCCAAGCCATCGTGCTGTATAACCTGCTGGACAGCGATCGCCTGTCACGGCTACGCGATGCAGACCTCAAAACGCAAGCCGGACAAGCATTCGCTCTCCCAGAATTATTTGATACTCTGCAAACATCCATCTGGCAGGAAGTGCTGAAACCGGAAGGGACGCTCAAGCTCTCTAGTCTGCGTCGAGGGTTACAGCGTGAATATTTGAAAGCATTGACCGCAATGGTGCTACGCACCGCTGATGTCCCTGACGATGCCCGCACGTTGGCATGGTATGAATTGAAGCAGCTTGCCAGCGCGCTCGATCGCGTCCTCAAGCGGGAAGGAAAAGATGCAGACACGCAGACAAAGGCACATCTAGAGGAAACGCGCGATCGCATTGCGAAAACCCTGGATGCCAAACTGCAAACCCAGTAATTAAGCTAAAAGAGTGAGTAGGATAGAGGCAAATCGGATCAAAACGGCAATTGCACCCTGGAAGCTTGAATGCGCGACTTTCTGAAAAATACCCTCGCTACTGTATTGGGCTTATTGATCTTTTTGGGTCTGAGCATCGGTGGGCTTTTAGCGATTATGATTGCGATCGCAGCCCGTGATACAGGTCCTCAAGTCAAAGACAAGTCCGTATTGGTGTTTGACTTGGGAACCAACATTACCGATGCGAAGCGCAGCACTAGCTCCAGTCAGGCATTAGGGGACGCGCTCTCAGGCAGTGCCACCAACGACACGATCAGCCTCCGCGCCGTGCTAGATGCCATCAACGAGGCAACCCGCGATCCTAAAATCGTTGGCATTTACCTGTATGGAGACCAAGAGAGCGCTGGTGGTGCCGGGTTTGCCACGCTTAAAGAAGTGCGAGAGGCGTTGCAGCGCTTCCGCGCTTCCGGCAAAAAAATTATTGCGTACGATATCTCATGGCAGGAACGGGAGTACTACCTTGCATCGGTGGCAAACACGATCGTCCTCAACCCCATTGGCTCCTTTGATCTCAACGGACTGAGTTCCGAATCGATGTTCTACGCGGGCGCACTGAAAAAGTTTGGCATTGGCGTACAGGTAACGCGTGTTGGCAAGTACAAATCAGCGGTCGAGCCGTTTTTGCTCACAAAGCGCAGCCCCGAAAACCGTGAGCAAACCCAGCAATTGCTCAACGATCTGTGGACTGAGTTGCTGACAACAGCAGGCAAAGACCGCAAACTCACTGTGGCGCAACTGCAAACCATCGCTGACACCCAGGGCACTTTGATGGCAACCGATGCTCTCAAAAGTCGCTTAGTGGACAAACTAGCGTATCTAGATGAAGTCGTCGCCGACTGGAAGCAAGTGGCTGGTAGCGATGAAAAAAACAAATCGTTTCGGCAAATTAGCCTGAAAGCCTACGCCAAAGTTGCTGAAGACAAAGTTGACAAAGGCGCTAAAAATCAGGTTGCTGTTGTTTATGCAGAAGGCAATATCGTCAGCGGTCAGGGTGGAACAGGGGATGTCGGGGGCGATCGCCTTGCTAAACAACTCCGCCAACTCCGTCAAGATAACGACGTGAAAGCAGTGGTGCTGCGGGTCAATAGCCCTGGTGGCAGCGTGACGGCTTCAGAAGTGATTCAACGGGAAGTCATCCTTACTCGTAAGGCAAAGCCGCTGGTCGTTTCAATGGGTTCTGTCGCCGCATCGGGTGGCTACTGGATTTCGACCTACAGCGATCGCATTTTTGCTGAACCTAACACTATTACAGGCTCGATCGGGGTATTCGGTGTGCAGCCTAATTTTCAGGCGATCGCCAACGCCAACGGCATCACCTGGGATGCCGTCAAAACGGGACGCTACGCCGATAGCCAAACCACTTCCCGTCCCAAAAATCCGCAAGAACTGGCAATCCTGCAAAAATCGGTCGATCAAATCTATGACCAGTTCCTCACCAAAGTCGCCGATTCCCGCAAACTGCCTAAGGCTAAAGTTGCCGAAATCGCTCAGGGACGAGTGTGGTCAGGGCTAAAAGCCAAACAGCTTGGCTTGGTCGATGAACTGGGCGGCATTGAGGCAGCCATTCAGGATGCTGCCAAACGCGCCAAACTGGGCAATGATTGGCAAGTTGAAGAATATCCCAAAACACGTGGTCTAGAACGGTTCTTTGAGCAACTGGGGAACGACGCAGCGGCTCAGAGTGCCTCGCCTCGCGATCCGCTTACAATCCAGGTCGAAAAACTTCAGGCAGATTTAAACGCACTCAAAGCGATGAACGATCCGCTAGGGGTTTATGTCCGCCTTCCCTTCAATTTCAGAATTGATTAACCCTGTTCGTTTAGTTCGCAGAAGCTTTACCTTTACTCAGTCATAACTTCATACAAAGCCAGTCATCTCTGTATATTGTTTAAGTGTATGGAGTCTGCTCTTGCGATCGCTGACTGTACTAAAAATTAAGGTTTGATGTAACCCCTGTTCTCCAGAGCGTGCAATGGCTCACGTAGAGAATAGTCTCTCACTGAGGTGAATGCTGGAACGCGACTACTCTGCCCAACTACTTGAACTCTCGTGTGCTGGTACCAGAACTCATCTTTATCTTGCTGCAACAGCGGTGCTTGAAGGGCGATCGATCGCATCTTTCCGATACCTCGCGTTAATTGAGTGTAATTTTAATCGCGGCGAGAACGCGCTGGTTGAACCCTGCGATCGCGCTTTTCAACTGACTTAAGCTGTTAGGTTTTGTACCCTTCATGTGCAGCCGTCTCAGTTTCACTCACCATACCTGAGCCTCAACTTTACGCCTGTCTGCGAAAAGTTGTAGCGCGCCCAACCAGTAACCACTGTGATTGATGGGTGTCATCAAGCTTCCCTGCTTGCAATTAGCAAAGAAACCAACTTTTGCTCTACCGCGTCGCTACAAGTAAGAGTGCTTGCTGAGAGGCTGTTTGAAAAGTGTCTGGCGGTTAAAACCGCGACTACATTAACAAAGTCCGCCTGCGCGGACTACCTCAGCACGAGGGTTTTGGAACCTGCGTAGGCAGGTTTTGTGTGTGTAGCCGCGACTTCAGTCGCCAGAGCTACACGCATCTGGACTTTTAAAACATCCTCTGAGCTTTGCTGTGCACTAGCTGCTTAGGTTTTAGCTTTTTCAACCTAACCAGAGACCACATGTAAAGGTGATCCCACATCTATAATGTCCAATCTTAAATTTGGTAGGCTCCGCTTGGGTAGGACTCGCTTTAGCCGTTTTGCCGTTATTGGTTTTGGTCTTGCGCTTGTCGTTGTGGCTGTACTGACCTTTGGTCATGTTCAGTCATTACTTTGTTCGATAACCAAGCCCACTGTACAAAAATCAGGGACAAGTCTACTACCTGCGACTGTGAGTGATCCGGTTCGCTATGGCATTGGTCTGCAACGCACAATGAACCTGCTGCGTACTAGCACTCCTGAACATCGCAATACGGTTAAGATCCTTTTTTATGGTCAGTCCATTACGAAGCAAAATTGGTGGCTAGAGATTGCCGATGACTTCAGGCAACGCTTCCCCAATGCTGACATTATTTTTGACAATCGCGCGATCGGGGGCTTTTCTAGCTCACTGCTCGTCCGCACTGCTGAGCATGATCTGTATCCGTTTTACCCAGATTTGGTCATCTTCCACGCCTATGGTGGGCATGGCGATTATGAAAAAATTATTGCCAATATTCGCCGTCGTACCACGGCTGAGGTTGTACTGGTTTCAGACCATGTTGACTGGCTGGCAACGGGCACAAACGCCGATGATTCAGATGCGGTCAAACGGTACAAATGGCATAACAAGCACTCCAATGAGTGGCTGCCTGCACTCGCTCAAAAGTATGGCTGTGAACTAATCGAGATTCGTAAACCGTGGGAGCGCTACCTTAGGGATAACAAGCTTCAAGCTCAGTCGTTATTAAGAGATGGCATTCATCTGAACGCTCGTGGCGATAGTTTGATGGCAGATCTGGTGGGAAACCATTTACGCAACGTACCCCAACTAACTTTCAATCCATCCAAAGAGACTGTGAAGCGCTACGTTGTTGGCAGCGATATTCAAATTAAAGACGGCAAGCTTGCACTAGAGTTTGATGGCAACCGCGTTGATCTAGTGCGAAACACCAAGGCTGACAAAAATCCTGGGTTTGCCCAGATTCTGATTGATGGTAAGAGTCCCTCAACGCTACCTGACCTTTACACCATCGGTCGCCCCAGTAATGCGATCGGTGTTGAGTGGCCCTCCATTCTGCATGTGACAGCCAAACAGCCTCTGGTCGCAGAAGATCGGCTATTGGTGGTGACAGCAGTCGATACAGAGACCCAAAAAGTTAAGTTCGATGCGTTTGGCTCTAAAACCGGGTTTGACGGTCGTGGCGACAGTGACCAAACCTTTGTGTCCGACTCTGGGCGAGTTGTGATCGAGCCGCAAGATTGGTGGCTAAAGCATGCGTATCAACTCTCTAATCAAATGGTACCCGTTGGCTTTCAGATTAAGTGGCGTGTCGAACCATTGTTCTCGGATACCTATGCTGTACCAGATGCGATAGATCCATCCCACGAATCCGTGACGCTCGCTGCTCAAAATCTCAGCAATGCTAAGCATACACTTGAGCTTTTGCCAATCACTTCAAACGATTCATTACCCCAAGAGATTCGTGTGTACCGCCCTCTGGTTCAGTAATGTAGTACCGATAGACCAGATTGGAGTAGCACTGCTTCAACTCTAGCTTCATGAGCTACTATGAGTAAGAGCGCCACAGGGAACTCTTGTGGTCTCTTCTGGCTTCGTGAAGTTTTAACTTCGTGAGAAGTGGGTTACGCCCACTTTTTTTATTGGTACTCATGGCTCATCCGCTGATTCCACAAATCATTGATCTGGCTCATCCACTGGCAGACTCTCTTGGCTTGCAGGTCGTTGGGGCAGTTTTTCACACCAACCAACAGCCTCCCATCTTACGTATCGATATTTGCCATCCTGAGCGCGATACAAGCCTGGAGGACTGTGAACAGTTGAGCCGCGCCTTGGAGTCAACGCTGGATGCCACAGAAATTCTGCCAGAGGCTTATGTGCTAGAGGTTTCCAGCCCTGGTATTTCTCGCCTGCTGACAACCGATCGCGAGTTTATTTCGTTTAAGGGCTTTGCCATTATCCTGACAACGGCTGAACCCTACGCCGGACAGCAAGAATGGACGGGACAGCTAATTCGACGGGATGAGAGCACCGTTCACATTAACCAAAAAGGACGAGCGATCGCCATCCCACGTGCACTGGTCACCAAGGTTCAACTAGACGAACGGCGGTAGTTCAGAAATCAGAACTCAGGAGCCAGAAGATTTAACTCAGAACTCTTCCCTTAACTCCCCATCTCTTCATCCCCCCATCTCTTCATCTCCTCACCCCTTTTTCCCAATTCCCTCACACTTACGGAGACTTCCCAATGTCAATGGTCACCCTACCCGGACTCAGAGACATGATTGATAGCATCAGCCGGGAGCGAAACCTGCCCAAACTGGCGGTACAGGCAGCGCTGCGCGAGGCATTGCTCAAAGGCTACGAGCGGTATCGTCGCACTCAGCGAATCGATAACCCCAACTTTGACGAAGAGTACTTCGCCAACTTTGAAGTGGAGCTGGATGTGGAAGAAGAAGGCTTTCGGGTGCTGGCAGCGAAGACGATCGTGGAGGACGTTGAAAATCCTGACCACCAGATTGCACTTCAGGAAGTCCAGGAAGTTGCTGCTGAGGCACAACCTGGCGATACCGTTGTGCTAGACGTAACGCCTGATCAGGGTGACTTTGGGCGCATGGCGGCGATTCAAACCAAGCAAGTCCTTGCACAGAAATTACGCGACCAGCAGCGCAAACTGGTGCAAGAAGAGTTTCAGGATCTCGAAGGCACTGTTTTGCAAGCGCGGGTGCTACGTTTTGAGCGGCAGTCCGTCATTATGGCGGTGAATAGCGGCTTTGGACAACCAGAGGTCGAAGCTGAACTACTAAAGCGTGATCAGCTTCCTAACGACAACTACCGGGCAAACGCAACATTTAAGGTCTACCTGAAAAAGGTTTCTGAAGGCGCACATCGAGGACCCCAACTGCTGGTATCACGAGCGGATGCTGGTTTGGTGGTCTACCTGTTTGCCAACGAAGTCCCCGAAATCGAGGATGAGATTGTCCGTATTGTCGCAGTTGCTAGAGAAGCCAATCCACCGTCTCGCTTCGTGGGTCCGCGGACCAAAATTGCGGTCGATACAGTAGAACGTGATGTTGATCCCGTGGGGGCTTGCATTGGAGCGAGAGGCTCACGAATTCAGGTGGTCGTTAACGAGCTACGCGGTGAAAAAATTGATGTCATTCGCTGGTCTCCTGATCCCTCAACCTACATTTCCAATGCGCTGAGTCCAGCACGTGTTGATGAAGTCCGCCTAGTTGATCCCGAAGGACGGCAAACACATGTGTTGGTACCCGACGATCAACTCAGTCTGGCGATCGGCAAAGAAGGGCAAAATGTGCGTCTGGCAGCCCGTCTCACAGGCTGGAAAATCGACATTAAGGACTCTGCGAAGTATGACTATGAAGCAGAGAACCAGAAGATTGCAACCGCACTGGAGTCGCGTCGTCGATTACAACCCGTTGAGTCTGACGAGTACGACGACTACGAAGACGAAGACGAACCAGAGACTGCTGAAGAGGCATACGTCGCTCCTGAGGTTGCCACTGAAGACGATTTCTTAGACGACGAGCAGGCAACAGGTGCTGCGGCTGACGGCTCTGGGGTTGAATCGAACGACGCTCTAAAGCGTCCCTAAGCGGTTGCTCATGGTGGGTGTGAATGAAGCCAAACTATCGACGCTGTGTTAGCTGCCGCAAAGTCGCTCTCAAGGAGGAATTTTGGCGCATTGTGCGACTCTCATCTCCTCAAGCGCACACCTCTTCCTTGGTAGAGTTAGATCAGGGTATGGGACGATCGGTGTATCTCTGCCCCCAAGCAACGTGCTTAAAACTGGCACAAAAAAAAGATCGCCTGGGGCGGGCACTCAAAGCGCCAGTGGCTGACCAGTTGTACCATACGCTCTGGCAGCGCTTGTCTAGCGATCAGGCGAGGCATCAACCGGAACAAACGCTTCAGTAACGTGAGGGTGACGATCGGCAACGCAAAAACCAATTTCAGTCTCTTGCTACCGGAACAGGGTAAGATAAACGCCTTGTAGGGAAAAATTAACTTTGCACGGTGACTGCGTTCAAAATGACAGGTATTGGCTAGACTGATAGCTGCGGTTCCAGACTTTAAGAGGGCGACTGTACACTTTGATCTGTTATAAGCCAGCGATTCGTTGCAAGCCAGCGGTGCTCCCCAAGCAGAGCACACGTATTTTACAAGCGAGATACCGTATTAGTGAGCGGTTTCATAGATCTCTGCTGTATCGATTAGTTGAACGATCGAGCGCTTGCTTGATGCCAGATCGATGGCGTTCCTCAACCCGTGGAGGCGCAGAGAAACTAGGGGACTAAAGACGATATTGACATGACGTAAAACCAATGTCGTTGTTCCCAAAGCGCCAAACCTAGAACCACACCTTGCGGCAGTTTTGACCAAGGTAAGTTAGTGTGAGGATGTTAGCCAGTACTGGCTGTAACCGTTGCATCAAAACCAGAAACCCAAATCAAGCCAGTGTCGTCAGATTTGTGCAAAATTAGAAGAAGGAACTCTTTGCAGCCTTGGGCATCGCCCATCGCTTTTTGGGACTGTTGTAATGAAAAGCTAGAGTCACCCCCGACCGGAATCAGTAGGTCTTTAGTTCCCCCTTGGGAATAAGTTCAATTTGAATCCAATGTCGTTTTAGTCAAAGCAGCAGGCAATTATGTGAAAACAGGATAGGTAGCGAGGGCAGAGCGGATGAATAATGGCAAGGTCAGAATTTACGAGTTATCAAGGGAATTGAATTTGGACAATAAGGATTTATTAGCCGTTTGCGAACAGTTGAACATTTCAGTAAAAAGCCACAGCAGCACCATTACTGACTCCGAAGCTGAGTTGATTCGCACGGCTGCCGAGACGTACACTGCCAAGCCCCCCTCTCCTGCCAAGTCTGCCCCATCCCGCAATGGGGCTAACTCTCAGACGGCGGAGGCAAAAACGAAAACAGCAGCTCCAGTGCAAAAGAAGCAGCAGATTCTTGAAATCCGCAAGCCCGTTATTCGTCAAGCGCCCAGTCCAGAACCTCCTAACCCACCTCAACCCAGTGCTCCTCAGCCCACTGCAATTGAGCCAGCGCCAACGACCCCGGCACCGACGAAGCCGTCGGTACCAAGCCGTCCTGCCCATCCTGCCGCTGCAAGTGTGCAGGTAGAACTGCCAGTCAGTCCTGAAATTGACACCCCAGCATCACTACCCGACGATCAGCCGCAAGTACCCGATAGTAGCTTCCATGAGGAGACGGTTGCAGCGCCAGCGATTCATGTTGAAGCGCGCGATCGTCCTTTAGCTGTAGTAGAGAGCCAACCTGAACTTTCAGTACCGCCAGCGCGACCAAGCACCTCAGCCAACACACCTCGGGTTAACCTTGCCAACCGCCCCCTCTTAAAGCGTTCTCGAGCAGATCAAGGTCCACAGACCGTTATCGAGTCAGAAGAGCCAGCAAGAGACGCTAGCCCTGTAGCTGAACACGATGCAGCCTTTAAAGCACCATCGAAACCAGCTCCAGTGAACCGCGCCCCAGGACCGGTTAAACCTGCCGACGGTCGCTCGGCTCCCCGACCGCAAACGATCGTCGAATTGCGCCGTCCGCCTCGCCCCGTGCGTCCTGGTGAAGGCACGGCTGTTGAAGGTTCACGCGTGGAGGGAGTGGTTCTACGCGGCAACCGTCCAAGTGCGCCGTCAGCACCTACTGCTGCTGCCCCTGGAGGCGTTGCTTCTCCAGATGTGCAGCTCCAAGCACGACCCGCATTGCCTCGCACTAAAAAGGCTAAAAGTTGGCAGGAGGAGGAAGAGGAAGGGCGCGAAGCTGAAAAAGCAGCCAAGGTTGCTGGCAAGACGAAGCGCCGCACTCAGGTAGCGGTCGACGAAGATGAAGACGATATCGACAACCTCTTGAACAAAGATGGTGAGGCAGCCACGCCGATCAGCCTCTCTTTGGTGCGCCCTGCAAAACCGAAATCAGCGCGTGCGACTCAGGTAAAAGCACCCGCGGCAGCACCAAGAGCGAAAAAGACCTCTAGCCCACGCGATCGCCGCGATCGTCGTGAACAAGAAGTCAAAATTGAAAAGCCAGAGAAGATTACTCTACATGGCGGTCTGACGGTGCAAGAGCTGTCTTCCATCATGGAGATTCCCGATACCGACATTATTCGCACCTTGTTTATGAAAGGTATTGCGGCGACGGTCACTCAGACGCTTGACATCGGCACGGCAACCATGGTGGCGCAGGAACTGGGAGTCGAAGTTGAGACTGGACAGCGAGAAGCCGAAGCGAAAAAAATCACTGAAATGCTGGATGCGGGTGATCTGGAAAAACTCCAGCGCCGTCCACCAGTCGTCACCATTATGGGGCACGTCGATCATGGCAAAACAACCTTGCTGGATTCGATTCGCAAAACCAAGGTGGCGCAAGGCGAAGCGGGTGGCATCACGCAGCACATTGGCGCTTATCACGTCGATGTCGAGCACGAAGGCAAGATGCAGCAGGTTGTCTTCTTAGACACGCCTGGTCACGAAGCGTTTACTGCCATGCGGGCACGTGGTGCAAGGGTCACAGACATTGCGGTGCTTGTCGTTGCCGCTGACGACGGCGTGCGTCCGCAGACGATCGAAGCAATCAGCCACGCCAAAGCGGCAGAAGTGCCCATCGTGGTTGCCATCAACAAGGTGGATAAGGAAGAAGCACAGCCCGATCGCGTGAAGCAGGAGCTAACCGAGTACGGTCTAGTACCCGAAGAATGGGGTGGCGACACTGTAATGGTGGCGGTCAGCGCCATTTCAGGTGAGAACCTGGATACGCTGTTAGAAATGATTCTGCTGGTCGCTGAAGTAGAAGACCTTTACGCCAACCCCGATCGCTCTGCAAGAGGAACGGTGATTGAGGCACACCTCGACAAGGCGAAAGGTCCTGTAGCGACTCTGCTGATTCAGAATGGTACGCTGCGGGTGGGCGATACGATTGTTGCGGGTTCGGCTCTGGGCAAAGTACGGGCAATGGTAGACGATCGCGGTCAACGTGTGAAGCAAGCCGATCCCTCCTTTGCGGTTGAGGTCCTTGGTTTGGGCGACGTACCAGCCGCAGGCGACGACTTCCAAGTCTTTGAGGATGAAAAAGAAGCTCGTTCGATTGCATCTGACAAAACCGACGAGCAGCGCCAATCTCGACTCCTACAGGCAATGTCTTCACGCCGCGTCAGCTTGAACACGATTTCTGCACGCGCTCAAGAAGGTGACCTCAAGGAGCTGAACCTGGTCTTGAAGGCAGACGTGCAGGGTTCTGTAGAGGCGCTTCTCGGTGCGCTGAAGCAGCTCCCTCAGAACGAAGTGCAGGTGCGAGTGCTGTATGCCGCTCCTGGTGAAATCAGTGAAACTGACGTGGATCTAGCAGCAGCAAGTGATGCCGTCATGATTGGCTTCAACACCACACTGGCAACAGGGGCACGTCAAGCCGCCGATCGTGCTGGGGTTGATGTCCGTGAGTACAACATCATCTACGCACTGCTTGACGACATTCAGGCGGCGATGGAAGGTCTACTCGAACCTGAACTGATTGAGGAACCGCTTGGTCAGGCTGAGGTGCGGGCAGTGTTCCCGGTCGGACGCGGTGCGGTAGCTGGCTGCTATGTCCAATCTGGTAAGCTCGTTCGCAACTGTAAGGTGAGGATTCGTCGCGGCAGCGAAATCGTTCACGAAGGCAACCTGGATTCGCTGAAGCGGATGAAGGAAGATGCGCGTGAAGTGAACGCTGGCTACGAGTGTGGTATCGGTATCGACAGCTTCAACGGCTGGAAAGAAAGCGATGTCATTGAGGCATACCGCATGATTACCAAGCGACGGACACTGTCACCGAAGTAATCAACGTCTGATACTAAAGATGGGTAACCCTAGGGTTACCCATCTTTCAATTTTCTTTAACGTGTACTGATTGCTTCGTTCGCTCGATCGCCCAATAAAAAAGCCACGCAAATCGCGTGGCTTTCTTCGATCATTAGTGCTCTATTACTGCACTATGCAGCAGCTAGATTCTTAGCGGCAAAGTCCCAGTTGACCAGGTTATCAAGGTAGTTCTTGATGAAGGCTGGACGAGCATTTCTAAAGTCGATGTAGTAAGCGTGTTCCCAAACATCAAGCGTCAGGAGTGCTTTTTGTCCGTGAGCCAATGGGTTTTCAGCATTAGGGGTTTTGGTAACCTTCAAGGTGCCACCATCGTCAATCAGCCATGCCCAACCGCTGCCGAATTGAGTTGTTGCAGCAGTCGTAAAGTCTTCTTTGAACTTGTCGAAGCTACCAAACGCGCTGTCGATTTTTGCTGCGAGGTCACCAGTCGGTGCACCACCACCAGTGGGGGCAAGGCTATTCCAGAAGAAAGTGTGGTTCCAGACTTGAGCTGCATTATTAAAGATGGTCGCCTTGGAAGCATCTTTAAAAGAGACTTTGATCACCTCTTCAAGCGATTTGTCAGCTAGTTCAGGCGCTTTTTCTGCGATCAACTTATTGAGGGTATCGACATACGTCTTATGGTGCTTGCCGTAGTGGTATTCAAAGGTCTCAGCCTTCATACCATGAGATTCTAGAGCGTTAAAGTCGTAGGGGAGGGGAGACTGTTCAAATGCCATTGTGTTCTTCTCTCTATCTAAATCTGCGTTGAAGTTTAAAGCTTGCTAGCAAAGCCTTGTGCCTGCGCTGCTTTATGGTTGCGATCGTGCTATCTCTATCGACTACAGGAGCCTGAGAGACCTATAGAAACAGAACTTAACGCTCAGATTCTATCGCATAAGCACAGATTAAATCAGGCTTTAGTGCTCCCTCTGAGGATAGAAATTAATCCCATCACAACAGATGAATAGTTTGTTCATCTAGCTACTATTAGCGGATGTCCAGCGATTTAGCCAATCATTAGACTGGAAGCTATGAAGCAACGAAAGGCTCGGTTAGCGATTGCCAGCGTCAATATTGACATCAGTTCTCAGGCTTTTCTAGTGGTAAGTGTAAAATCGAACGCTAGCGATGTTAGGAAACGGTGACTTTTGCTTCGTTGTCAAAGTGATCTTAAACGCTGGTTAGCCTTACCACAAAGAGTTATAGCGATCGAGAGCAACTGAAGCAGGCGTAAAATGCAGCTAGGTAGCGACAAGGTTCTCTATAATTTTGGTAAAGGCAGAGACATTTCGTCCTGAACTGAACTATTGAGTCTACTTGATTTGCCTCCGGTTCTTAGTCAAGCACCCTTCCCAGCCCATCTCGTCACGCTGGACAATGGGTTAACGATCATTCACCAACATCTATCGGCAACTTCAGCGGCAGCGGTTGATGTTTGGGTTAAGGCTGGCGCGATCGCCGAACCCGACGCATGGACTGGCATGGCACATTTTTTGGAGCACATGATTTTCAAAGGTACCGAGCAGATGGCTCCTGGTTCCTTTGATTTAGCGATCGAGCGACGGGGCGGCACTACGAACGCCGCTACCAGCTACGACTACGCACATTACTTCATCAATACAGCGGCACAACATCTGGAAGAAACGTTGCCCTACCTGGCAGAGTTGCTGTTACATGCGGCAATCCCAGACAGCGAATTTGGACGCGAACGGCAAGTCGTGTTGGAGGAAATTCACCAGTCTTACGATGACCCCGATTGGGTTGCGTTTCAGTCACTCAATGAAATGGTGTATCAGCGACATCCCTATGGGCGTTCCATTTTGGGTACTGAAGAGACGCTAATGGCACGATCGCCCGCTGAAATGCGTCAGTTTCACAACGCACACTACCAGCCTGAGAATATGACTGTAGTTGTGGTTGGCAATATCACCTGGAACGCGACGATCGATCTGGTCAGCCAGACCTTTCAATCGTTTGCTCATCCGCTTGACTGCCCTCGCCACATACCCGAAGCCGAACCACCCATTACTGATATTCGTCGTCAAGAAATGCACTTGCCGAGACTAGAGCAAGCACGGTTGATAATGGCATGGATCGGTCCGGGCGTTGATTCTCAGTCCCAGGATCTAGATGAGCAATTGCAAGCTGCCTATGGGTTAGACCTCCTTTCGGTGCTGTTAGCCGAAGGACGTACATCGCGTTTGGTGTGGGAATTGCGTGAAGAACGTAAGCTGGTACAGGCGATCGGTAGCAGCTTTTCACTCCAGCGCGAATCAGGGCTGTTTACCATCAGTACATGGCTCGATCCAGAAAACCTGGAGCGCGTCGAGGCAATCATCTGCGATCGCCTCTCCCAACTGTCTGTCACGCTCATTTCTGAAGCCGAGCTTGCCCGCTGCAAGCGTCTGCTTTGCAATGATTACGCGTTTTCAACCGAAACTCCCAGTCAACTGGCTGGACTGTACGGTTACTACAGCATTCTTGCTAACCCTAGAATTGCTACCACGTACGTGCAACGGATTCAGGCAATCCAGGCTACCGACCTTCAGCGCCTTGCTAATCGCTACCTCTCCCCCTATCACTATGCGGCGACAGTGGTTAGACCGTTATGAGGGAAAGCGCTCAACGGTCAGCTTGTCGTGCTTAAGCCGCCTCTATATTTGTTTAAGCTTGATATTGAAGCCCAATTGGGTTGGCTGTTAACGCTACTCAAGCCACGAACTGCACCAAACGGCAGAGACTCTGCACACTCTACTGACTACTGATAGCTGACTACTGATAGCTGACGGCTGATAGCTAATAGCTGACCGCTCTTCGTCTAGCTGACCGCTCTTCGTAATTAAGGATGACTTCGTGAATTTAGGTATCAAACACTCTCCCCAGACCCGCATAGTACTTGCAAACGGCATCGTGGTTTTGGTGTGGGAAAATCCCTCCGCAGATATTATTGCTGCGCGGCTCTTCATTCGGGCAGGCAGTCAGTGGGAAGTATCGCAATCAGCAGGGCTATCGCATTTGCTGTCGGCTGTATTGACAAAAGGAACCGAGCAGCGATCGTCGTTAGAAATTGCCGAACAGGTTGAATCAGTGGGTGCCAGCCTCGGTGCCGATTCAGCGACAGACTATTTTCTCCTGAGTCTCAAAACCGTTTCCGCCGATTTTGCCGAGATGTTGGCGTTGGCAGGGGAATTGCTGCGATCGCCCAGTTTTCCGCAGTCAGAAATCGATCTGGAACGCCGCCTCACCATGCAGGCAATTCGCTCACAGCAAGAACAACCGTTCTCGATTGCCTTTGACCAACTGCGGCGGATCATGTATGGGGAACATCCCTACGCACTGTCTGGTTTAGGCACTGAAGCAAGTGTCGCGCAGCTTGAGCGCACTGATCTCCAGCGCTATCACCAGACTCACTTTCGCCCTGATAATCTCGTCATTAGCCTCTCTGGTCGCATCCAGTCTGATGACGCGATCGCCCTTGTGGAAAAAGTGTTCGGTGACTGGCAAGCACCCGCTACGCCTTTACCTGTGCTCAACTTACCTGCGATCACGTCTCAACCCGTGAGAGCCGCGATCGCTCAAGAAACGCAACAGTCGATCGTCATGCTGGGTTATCTGGCACCGCCTGTCGTCAGGGAGGGGGCTAAAGGAGACGAGGACATCCACCAGTCTCTTCAGAACTACACAGCGCTCAAACTACTCAATAGCTACCTGGGCAACGGACTTTCTAGTCGGCTCTTCGTCGAGCTGCGGGAAAAGCGTGGTCTTGCCTACGATGTGTCTGCCTTCTATGCGCCCCGCCTCCATCCCGCGCAATTTGTGGTCTACATGGGCACGGCTCCTGAAAATACAGCGATCGCGCTTGATGGTCTCAAAACTGAAGTCGATCGTCTGCGTACACACCCCTTTAATTCTGAAACCTTGCAGGCAGCTAAAGATAAAATTTTGGGGCAACATGCGCTGGGCAAGCAAACTAACGCTCAGATCGCCCAAACCTTTGGCTGGTATGAAACGGTTGGCTTGGGCATTGGCTTCGATGCACAGTTTCAAGAGCAGATGAGTGCCGTCACGATCGCAGACACTCAGACTGTGGCAGATCAATATCTCGTGGAACCCTATATCTCTTTGGTTGGTCCGGCTGACGTTGTAAAGGAATAATTCGCGCCTCCATAATTCTACGGAAGGGTTTACCCACAGCCTGGAGAAGGCTAGAAGAATTACTGAATACACCGCAGCATCAAAGCGATAGGCTGTGTTTCAAAGGGTTTACCTCAGAACTATCGGGTGCGTCTGGTCAAGCGCGTGTATAGCATTGACCCCAGCTAAACCAATCAACCGGATGAGACGCGATCGACTGTGAACAGTAGGCTACGACAAGTCATAGTTCTACAGTCCCTCCTGGTCTAGCCCGTCACTCCGGTCTGAGCGTTTCATCATTCCTTAAAAGCCTGAACCGACTGAGTTCGGTCACACCCAAGTAACGACATTATGAACAGCGACTTTGCAGCGACAGAGACAACGCCTGCATCTTCCCGCGAGACAGTGTTTCCGGTTGAACCTAAGCCTCTAGCGGTGGAAACCGCCAGCACTCTGCTTGCTGGTGGCGACACGCTTGTTGCCGATGTGGCACACACAATGGCAGAACGGTTACTGCACCAGGGCTGCGAACAATATCACACAGGGCAATTTGAAGCAGCACTAAAATTATTTCAGCAAGCGTTTCTGCTCTACCGCGATCGACAGGATGAGCACGGTCAGGGGAAAGCTCTGAGCAGCCTGGGCTTGACTCATTACAGCCTGAGAGATTACGCCAGAGCAATTAAATACTCCCAGCAAAGCCTGGAAATCGTGCAAAAGCTGCAAGACCGCCGCAGCATTGTGAAGATCCTTGGCAATTTGGGTAACGCGTATCGCCATCTTAAGGAGCAGGCAAAGGCGATCGAGTGTCAGCAGCAAAGCCTGACCGTAGCGCAAGAAATTGGCGATCGCCGAGGTGAGATGGCAGCGCTGAACAACCTGGGTTTAGCCTACAAAGCGCTGGGCGATCACGCAGCTGCAATCGGCTATGAAGAACAGAGCCTGATTATTGCGCGGGAACTGCAAGACGACCAGATCGAGGAGCAGATTCTGAAAAACCTGGGCAATGCCTGTTATGCCTTGGGCAGCTACACAAGAGCGATTGATTACTATCAGCAACGGCTAGTGCTGGCGCGTGAACTCAGCGATCGCCGCACTGAAGGACAAATTCTGCGGAATTTAGGTAACGCCTGCTACGCACTCGGCGACTATGATCGCGCCATTGAGTACAGTAAGCAATGGTTAACGGTCTCCAGAGAAACGCAAGACCGTCGTGGTGAAGAACAGGCGCTTGGTAGCGTTGGCGTTGGGTACGATGCTTTGGGCAATTATGCCAGAGCGATCGATTACTACGAACAACGGTTAGCGATCGCCCACCGCATGAAAGATCACCGTATTGCCGAACAAGTTTTGGGGAGCCTCCGCGTTGCCTACTATGCGCTTGGAGACTATACCAAAGCCACAGACTGCACTGAGCAGCGCCAAGCACTTTTGAAAGTAACGTGAGTCCGCGATCGCGATCAAATGCCTGTGACGAATCTCGACGCAACCCTGAACGTTGTACCTGAAATGGAGAAGAATGAGAGGAGTTTCTTCATTACAACGCTATGAACTGGTTCGCACAAGCTGTTATCGCAGGAGTGACATCATTTGTAGCAACTAATCTTGATGACATCTTGATTCTGATGCTTTTCTTTGCTCAGATGAACGCTACTTTTCGTCCTAAGCATATCTTTATTGGTCAGTACCTTGGCTTTACGGTCTTGATTGCACTGAGTTTGCCAGGATTCTTTGGTGGCTTGGTGCTACCTAAGATGTGGATTGGGCTATTGGGTTTGGTACCGATCGCGATCGGTATTAAGCAATTAGTAGACCAGAAGAACAACGAAACAACAATCCAGCTAATGTCTGATGACATTAAACAGCCCCAAGCTGGTCAACCAATACTTTCGAGCCTTGGCAGCTTACTTGCGCCGCCAACATACCAGGTTGCTACCATTACCATTGCCAACGGAGGGGATAATGTCGGTATCTATGTGCCGTTGTTTGCTAATAGCAACCTTCTCGAGTTAGGAGTCATTCTTAGCGTTTTCTTTGTCATGGTTAGCGTCTGGTGTTGCATCGCCTACCAGCTAACGCGTCACCCAATTGTTGCTCAGAATCTCACTCGTCACGGTAGCACGATCGTCCCCTATGTCTTAATTGGTTTGGGCATTTTTATTCTGATTGATGGTGAGACGTATCGGCTCTTGGGATTGTAGATTTAACACAGTGCGTTGAGCTTTTTCTACGTTTGTCACTCTACAGGGCTACTCGTTTCAGTGAGATAATGACGAACATTACCACTCACGTAATCTTGAATACTCATCACGATCGGAAAATTATTGAGTCCATGCTCGACCAACGCTGGCACCTGGGCTAACGTCTCTACAATGCTATTGGCAACGTTATAAGTTGAGTCGTTGCCATAGTGGAGAGTCAGATATTCGAGCAATTCCAAGGCATAATCGGGAAAATCAAGCGCATCGGCAATACAGGCTAGTTTCAAAAGATTAGCGGGTGTTTTTAGTGGCGAATCGTCTGATTCTGCTAGCAAATCACGGAAATAAAAAGCATCACCCCAAAGCACTTGACCAGAATTTGCTGCTGAAGAGATGGGCGATCGTGCCCGTGGTTGATGTGTTGTTGCTAACTCAAAGAGCGTAAAACCTTGAGCGCGGAGATAATGATCCAGATCCGCAAATAAGGGCTGACCGACATAAAGAGGTGCAAATTCAACTTCTGTTTGAACGGCAAGTACGCCATTAGCTACGGTCAGCGTTGCCCCTTCTAAAACGTGTAAATCTGCCCCTTGAACATCAATTTGCAAAAAATCAACGGCAGGAATTGCTTCTGCTTGGCAAGCTTGATCAAGGGTTGTGGTATTGAACGTCAGGGTAAAGTCTTGACTCATCAGTTCAAGAAGATTAGCAAATCTTGCCAAATATGGCTCATTGGGTGGATAGAGTGAGCTGCAAAAAGGTGCCTTAGTAACGTAGAGAGTTGCTTCACCAACATCTTTACTCAGCGCAAGAGGAATATGTCTCTCTTGCCAATTAATGCCCCTTGCTTCTAACTCGGTGTTGGCTGCATGGCAGGCATCTGCATCCGCATCGAAACCGTAGATCGATAGATTTGGTATAAAGGGACTCCAAATATTGCTGGCAAAATCATCTTCAGGATTAAGCTTGCGCGAACCGACACTCACGATCGTTAGATGAACGTCATTAAGATGATTGTTTTTCTTCAGAATAGAAAGTAGTAATGACACAGAGACCTCTTCATCGTTTGACTTTTAAATCGCTTGACTTAAACTTTACTCTCATGAATCATGATGACATTGAAACTCGTTGGCTTGGCGAGGGATATTCGCTACCTTAAAGCACCTGAATCCCGTGCTGTAGCAGTCCCAGATCAGTTGTGAGCGGAACTTAATGATGGAGCGGTCAGCGGTCAGCTTTTCTCTGTCTGCTGACCGCTGACGGCTAAGAGCTGCCATCAAGATGCTTCTCACAACTCATATAGGATCGCTATCTATAGATAAACGCTGAGGCTTTGGGGTTAATCGAGGGGCAGTTTAGACTGGAGGACTGCCCGTAGCGCTCAGATGGTAGGGGTAGGCGCATGGGGCGGAAGAAAGGGTGCCATCATCCTAGTTTGCCCTGCGATCGAGCTTCGTTACACACGTGCCATGCTTGGACGGCGAGACGCTTCAGAAACGATGATACAATGCCATCATTTTGTAATGGAAAGGCTGTGTCATTCCCCAAGCACTGTACGCTTTAAGACATAAATCAGTTAAAGAAACGTTTGAAAAGTAAAACGCAGACGTGAAAATTTAGACTCCATCGCTTGTTTGCGTTGACACTTCTACTTTTGGATGTGATGGCTTTTTCTACAGAATTGTTGTGGGCACTTATTGGTCTGATTCTGACGATCGGCGGCACCTTTTTAGAGGCGTTCGTGGCAACCCCAACGCTGGGTTCAATGAATGTCCAGACCCACTCTTTGGGAGTAACGTATCAGTTTGGGGCAGCTCTCCTGGTTGGGTGTCTGGGTGGTAAGAACGCGGCGGCACTCTCCCAAATTGCTTACATTCTGCTGGGATTAACCTGGTTTCCGGTGTTTTCTCAAGGGGGCGGTTTTGGTTACCTCAAAGAACCCAGTTTTGGCTACATTTTGGGCTTCATACCTGGCGCATGGCTATGCGGCTATTTAGCATTCAAAGCCTCAGCCAAGCTGGAGTCACTTGCGTTTAGCTGTTTGTGTGGGTTATTGAGCATTCACGTAACAGGCATCATTTACATGGCTGCAACCTATGGGTTGGGGCTGGTGAACATGAGGACTGGCTTACCGTTACAGCAATCTTTAATGAAATATTCGCTCTACCCACTACCGGGTCAATTTGCAATCGTGTGTGCTGTCACAGTGGTCGCTTTCACGCTACGTCATTTGATGTTTTATTGATAGCCTGAGAGGACAATGAGTGACGAGTGTTCTTCCAATCTGCTTCCATGCTGTTCAAAAACCGCTTCTTCTGGATCGCTGCTTTCATCGGACTGGCGCTCGATCGCCTGACCAAAATCCTATTCGTTACCTACATTTTCCCGCCCATCTTACACTTCACTATTCCAGTTCTACCGGGAGTATTTCACTTTACCTATGAGCTGAACCCTGGAGCGGCATTCAGCCTTTTCCCTGGCGGCTCCATTTGGCTACGCTGGCTTTCACTAGGAGTCAGCCTTGGGTTGATGCTGCTGGCATGGTCAAAAAAATTTACGCTCAATCGGTGGGAGCAGGTTGGCTATGGTTTGATTCTGTCTGGTGCGCTAGGCAATGGCATCGATCGCTTTCTGGTCGGCGAAGTCATCGACTTTCTCGACTTTCGGCTGATTCGCTTTCCGGTTTTTAATTTGGCAGATACGTTTATCAACGTCGGTATTGTCTGTTTGCTGATTGCCAGCTTTAGCCGATCGCCAGACTTAGAGGCTGGGAAGGAATAGTGCTATGGACTTGAGCGGTCAGCGGTTAGCGGTTAGAAAAAAGCTGACGGCTGGTAGCTGTCGCTTGCTTCCCAAAGGGTTGGCTAGTAGCCAATCAAATGTATGCCGTTTCTGAACGCTTTCTAGAGTACCAAGTCATGCGTAAATAAGTTCTAAATGCCCATGCTCAAGGACTTTGGAGAGTATGAGAGAGAAGAAATGGACTCAAGATCCGGCATGATAGGAAGGTAGGCTTTGTTAGGTAGAAATATGAGTGAAAGCAGCGATCGCACACTTCCTCACTCGCACCCAGTGGACTCTGACACGATGCGACTACGACCCTGGGGCACTGTCACGCTTTTAGAAGAAAGCAACCATTACCGCATCAACCGCATTGAACTGGCACCCAGCCAGCACATTAGCACTCAGATGCACTACCACCGCAGCGAACATTGGATCGTCGTTTCGGGCACGGCAAAGGTCATTTGCGATGGGCAGGAGACGATCTTGATGCAGAAGCAATCGACCTACGTGCCGATGTGTACACCGCATCGTGTCGAAAATCCCGGCGTGATTCCACTGGTGATGATTGAGGTGCAAAACGGCGAATATTTGGGCGAGGATGACATTACTCGTTTTGGGGATGATCCGGAGCGGGAAGAGACACACGGAGAGTAGAACGCCAAATTTGTCACTCAGAATGTCCCTCTCCATCCCGTCCTGTCCCCTCTGTGGCACAATGAGAAACAGCAATCAAGAAGCCTTTATAAACATCAGGTAAGTCCGTGAGTCCTATTGCGAATCCCGTCGTTACTGTTGAAAATGGTCGTCCAGCACGACCGTCGTCTCTTCGTCGTCGTCCTGTGTTTCCCTTCACGGCGATCGTGGGGCAGGAAGAGATGAAACTGGCGCTGTTGCTCAATGTGATCGACCCAAAAATTGGTGGGGTGATGATTATGGGCGATCGCGGCACCGGAAAATCAACAACGATTCGCGCTCTGGCGGATCTGTTACCTGAGATTGAGGTTGTTGCTGATGACCCCTTCAACAGTCATCCTCATGATCTAGAGATGATGGGTGATGCTGTGCGGCAGCAAGTGGAACAAGGCTTAGAGGTGTCGATCGCCAAGCAAAAAGTCATGATGGTCGATCTGCCATTGGGTGCCACTGAAGACCGTGTTTGCGGCACGATCGATATTGAAAAAGCTCTGTCTGAAGGGGTAAAAGCCTTTGAACCGGGGCTATTGGCAAAGGCAAATCGGGGCATTCTTTACGTTGATGAAGTGAACCTGCTGGATGATCATTTGGTAGACGTGCTGCTCGATTCGGCTGCTTCTGGCTGGAACACAGTGGAGCGAGAAGGCATTTCAGTACGGCATCCAGCGCGGTTTGTGCTGGTCGGCTCTGGTAACCCAGAAGAAGGCGAACTCCGCCCCCAACTGCTCGATCGGTTTGGCATGCACGCTGAAATTCGCACCGTAAAAGAGCCAGCGCTACGGGTGCAAATCGTCGAGCAACGGACGGAATTTGACCAAGATCCACAGGTTTACCTGGATGCCTGCCAGTCTGAACAAGATGAGTTGCAGCATCGGCTCGTCCTGGCTCAAGAACGCCTCAAGACCGTGGCGATCGACCATGACTTACGCGTCAAAATTTCGCAGGTCTGTTCAGAACTGGATGTGGATGGTCTGCGAGGTGATATTGTCACCAACCGTGCCGCCAAAGCGTTGACTGCCTTTGAAGGTCGTGATGAAGTTACAGTGCAAGACATTCGACGCGTGGTCACTCTCTGTCTACGCCATCGGTTACGCAAAGATCCACTGGAATCGATCGACTCAGGCTATAAGGTCGAGAAAGTTTTCAATCAGGTGTTTGGGCTGACAACTGGCGAGTAGCTTCGAGTGTTGAGCTTTGCGTTAAGAATAAACCTCAACGCTTAAAACTCAAACGTTTATGCAAAAGCGCATTCTCGGCTTAGATCCAGGGCTGGCAACGTTAGGCTTTGGAGCGATCGTCTGTTCAGGTGAAGCAGCAGGTAGCACCGAAGCGCAGGTAGCTGTCCTGGATTATGGCGTGGTACAGACTCCCGCTGGAAAAGAAATCGGGCAGCGTCTCATCATCATCCACGACGATTTGCATACACTGATGAAACAGTGGCAGCCAGACTTAGTGGCGATCGAGAAGCTCTTCTTTTACCGCATGGGTAACACGATCGCGGTTGCCCAGGCACGAGGGGTTGTTATGCTGGTGCTGGCGCAATACAGCGTTCCCTACGTAGAATTTACTCCCGCACAAATTAAACAAGCGCTAACAGGCTACGGGAACGCCGATAAACATCAAGTCCAAACGGCAGTCACACGTGAGCTAAAGCTTGACCAGATTCCCAAACCCGATGACGCTGCGGATGGCTTAGCTGTAGCGTTAACCGCCTGGTTTCAGAATTAGAGCTGCTGCATTCTACAGAAACTTTTCCATCACGTAATTGATAAAGGTTTCGTCCCGACGCATCACTGTCTGCTCTTCGACAACCGCAAACCCCATGCGCTGAAAAAATGGTCTAGCAGTAATACTTGCTTCAACGAACAAACGTCTCACTGATAGCTCAACAGCTTTCGCTTCGATCGCCCCATAGAGCTGACTGCCCACTCCACAACGCTGATAGGTTTTGTGGCAATAAAAACAGTCGATGTGTCCATTCGGCTCTAGCTCGCCAAACCCTGCAATCACACCTTCGTCATCAGCAACATACGTAAAGCGGTGGGAACACACCTCTACCCAATTTCTAAAGTGGATATTGTCAGGTGCCCATGCACTGACTTGGCTGCTTGAGTAATCGCGAATGTTAACCGCATGAACGGTCTCATGGAACAACTGCGCGATTTGTTCCGCATCCTCTGGCTTAAACAAGCGCACTTTGATCACGATCGCTCCTCAATGAATACGATGCGACTTTGAAGTTGAGCGTTGCTTCAAGTCACGTAGCCGCTGCTTTAACACCGCCAGGTTGGGCGCATTGCCCCCATAGCGCCAGCGGACATAAGCTTGAGAAATGTCATTGATCGCCCCTGCACGCACCGCAGACTGAGATTCGTAAGACTGCCGTGCATACTCTAAAGGGGTTTGGGCAGGTGGTTTGCGGAACCCCTGCATTGCCAGCCAAGTCAGCATTTGCTGGTAAAGACGCTCCATTGGCGGCAGCGTTCCTAACCAACGACGATAGCGCCATCCACGCCAACTACGCCAGAGCAGCCAGCCAACAAAGCCGCAGGCAAGCCCCAGCAGCAGCCCGACGAAAAGACCGACCCAACCGCTTGAAAATAGGCTCATGAGCGATGCGACTGCAAAGGCGATCCAGCCAACCAAGCGTCCGAAACCTTGATTAAGCCAACTGGTTACGGGGGAAGGCAACCAACCTGCGACCCATTGCCAAAAGGTTCGCAGCACGCTAAACGTTTGATTCTCTTCAATGGACGGTGGAATCAGTTCATGCCCCGGAATGGGATCAAAAGCAAACCAGCCATACTTAGGAAAGAAGACCTCTGTAATGGCATAGGCATCGGTGTTACGAACAACATACAAGCCAGTGAAGGGATTGAACTCTCCAGGACCAAAGCCTGCTATGAGCCGTGCGGGAATGTTGATCGATCGCAGCATCACAGTAAGCGCTGTCGAGAAATAATCTGGGTATCCACCTTGATACTTAAACAAGAATGCTTCTACCAGATCTTCATCGGGTTCTAGAAACGGTAAATCAGGCTGAATGGTATAGCGTTGCTTCACAACTTGAGCCAAAAACAGCGCTTTTTCATAAGCAGATGTGATGGGTTTTGGCGAGGTTGCAAGCAATGCTTGTGTCCGTTGTCGTACTCGCTTCAAAATTTTAGGCGGCACGTTGAGATAGTCATCCACAATATTGGGCGGATAGTTCTGTGGCGCTGCTCGAAGCCGGGTACGATCGCGATAAGGAACCTCAGAAACAACCGTATACGTTAACCCTTCGCGGAGTTCCAACGGCGATCGTAGGTTGCCATTGGGGTCGATCGCTACCTGTCGTGTGGGAAAGTAAAGTTCCTTTGCCTGAGTCAGCGCAGGCAACAAATTCGGCAATTCTGATACTGCCGTATACGTTTGAATCACTTCCTTTGTTTTGCTGAGCGAGAGAGGTCGAGGCAAAAAGAATTGATATGACCAATCCGGTCGCGTTACCGTGATCGTTTTATCGTTGCGAGAAATCTCCCAACCTTGCCCCAAATAGCGATCGAACGCCAGCACCCGCCAAAACCCTTCCGCTTGCGAACGGATTCGTAAAACGACTCGTGGCTTCAGCGCACCGCGTAAATTCTGGTTGATGCGGCTATTAAAACCGTAGTAAAAGTTCTCGTCCAGTTTACCCGGACCATTCCCCTCACCCTGTTTTGAGACACCGCTGCCTCCCTTCTCGGCACCAGATTTGACGTAGCCAGGGTTGATGATG
Source organism: Tildeniella nuda ZEHNDER 1965/U140 (assembly GCA_019358895.1). GTDB lineage: Bacteria > Cyanobacteriota > Cyanobacteriia > Leptolyngbyales > Leptolyngbyaceae > Stenomitos > Stenomitos nudus. The sequence continues at coordinate 58,587 of JAHHIG010000013.1, forward strand.
CGGCTACTATCCTCAAAATCTTTTTGAATTTGGGGGCTAACGGGAAACGATCGCAGTTGGTAGCCTGGAAAGCGAGGTAAACAGGCAAAGATCAGCAGCCCTGACACCAAAATGACGAGCAAAAAACCGAGCAACTGTTTGGGAGCTAAGCCTGCTCGTTGCGACGGTGCTTGATGGAGCTGAGTACTCAGACCCAACCGAGAGCGGTAATCCAGTACCAAAACTGGCAGCGCGATCGACAGAAACAGCAGTAACAGCAGCCCAAACGTCATCGTCTGACTCAAGGTACAGGCAACGCTAATCAGGATCAACCCGATCACCATTGAGTAGCCCAAATCTTTACGACGTGGCAAATCAAAGCTGTGTAGTACCTGAAGCTGCACCAACAGTTCTGCTAAAACGAGGCGGGTGTCGTTCAGCTCTCCTCGCAAGCCCACAAAAAATGCTGCTAGTGCCAGCAGCATACCGATCGCAATACAAAACTTTGCAGCAATGTTGCGCTTATGACGCTGCTGCCAACTCCAGAACGCGCCCATCAGGCTTAGCGGAACTGCCCAGACACTCATGCCAGTCGATGCGGCTACATCAGTGGCAGCAATGCCAACCAGCACCATTGCCTGCACCAGCACCCTCAGCAGTAGCGACTCTTCGATTTCAGGTGGCGATTGTGTCTCTAAACGACGCTTGAAGCGATCGGCGATCGCTTGCACCCGTGCTCGCGCACTCCCCGAGACACCAATCCCAAAATTACCCAACATCGGCAGACACTAGATTGGCTATGAGGTTTACTGGCTGCATGTCCGACGAAAACCTGTTGAGCCTGATAGCCGAAAGCAAATCTTGCTAAGAGCAGCAATTTTCGATGGGCAGATGCACCTTGAAAGATACGGCTCTCATCGTACTTGAATGCTTAAACGCTTGCGTCGGTCTAGGCTCGATCCAAATGCAGCCAGATCCATCATACCCATCGCCTGACTGGTCTAACAGCCCAGTTTGGGTTGGTACTTTGATATCAGGGTTCGATCAGGATTTTTTCGAGGGATCGAGAATCCTCAAAAAGCTACCCTGGACTATCTCAAAACCGTCATTGAACATTGAAGTTAGTCAGTGATACGAATGGCAAAAGACAGCGGTGTCTGCTCGTCCAAGCAAACTTCCAGGGTGTAAGGCTGCTGTGGCTGGAAGTCAAACAACTCTACACTCAGGCTACCAGCCGTAGAACGTTGAGCACTTGCCTGTACATCTGCCCCCCGCAGTGTAATGCTGCCACCAGATGGCACTGTTGCCTGAAGACGCAGTTTTGCACCCGTTGCGTCTAAGGCGTAATCTGCCTGCAAGCTTAAGGCTCCAAGATCAGTTAGCCACTGGCGCTCAAGTTTGGGTTGGGTCAAAGAAATTGGCAGCGTTAAAGCCGTCATAATTTCACGTGCAGCCAGCAGCGACAGCACCATCTGCTGTGCTGGCACCGCAGATTCATAACTCGATGGGTAATTGGTACCCGGTGGCGGCGATGCTACCGCACCAGAGCGAGCGGGCGATGTCATTACCATGCCCGCCAAATGGTTGAGCGATTGTGATTGACCGGGAAATAACGCTTCGACCGCGTTCACCAGCTTTGCGCCTTCCAGTAAAGACGATTGCACCGCTTCTTGGCAACGTTCCAGCAGTTGCCCCAAAAGCCCCTCAGGTAGTTGGATAGGCAGATTCAGCGCTTTAAGCTGCTGCAACCAGACTTGAGCCGGGACTCTTTGGTTGGTTGTGCTCACGGGAGCAGTCGTAGCCGAGCCAATGACTCCATAGGCAGTTTCAGCCTCGTAGTCATGAACTTCTGTTTCCCAGGGGAACAGAGGTGGATTACGTTGCATTTCGCTTTGTAATCGATGTTTCAACAGGGTATGAAAACGGTCTTGCACAGCGGGTATCTCTCCAAGTTTTAAGAGGTTTTTCCGTTCGGAGGAGTAAACGTCGGATCTAAGATGACCGAAATTTCCAGCGGATTCAGCCTGAGAAATGAATAAATCCGGCGCGTTAATTGTTTGAGCGCCGTATTGTTCATTGTTCCACTCTATAACTGGAGCAACCACCCCAGAGTCATCTGAAGTGGTAAAAGCAACCAGGTCTTGCAGTAGTTCGAGGAGATTTCTCTGGAGAGCTTCCGAGTCATCATTCATGGTATGAATTCCTATTCATCGGCAGAGGCATCTTGTCCGGACACTAAATAATTACGAATTTCCCACGCTTGCTCAAGTAGCTTAAACCACTGCTTACGCACTTGGGTAATGGTGCAACTAAGGGATTGGGCGATCGCAGCATCTGTCAGCCGTTTTCGCTTCAGTTGAAGTAATGCAAGCTGCTGCGGATCCAGCTGTTCCTGAAAGGATTGCCACTGCTGTAGGGTTAAGCCAAGATTGCGCTCCAGATCGGCTTCAAGCCACTGATGCACTAACTCCCAACGATGCGATAGCGCAAAGCGAATCAAATGGTACTTAAACCGCTGCTGCAAGTAATCCCGTTGGCGTGGCGTTAGCCCCAAGATTACCTCAATTTCGTTTGCAGGCAAATCTTGTAGCCGCAGAGTAAAGTAATCAGCACAGTCAGTCTGCTTGCGCTCTTCTAGATACGCCATCAGTTCAGCGACAACAGCCTGCCGCAGACTATCCTCTGGTTGCTCTGGCTCTTGGGCAACCATTTGCTCTCGCACCTGTTGCATTGATGCCGCATTCCAGGGGCTGTCGCCGTCGCTAGCCCCACCGTCAGCAGCACGCTCAATATCAACAGGTGTTTCGATCGGCTGCTGCTGCGAGAAGGTCTGAGCACGAAGAATAATCAATTGCTGGTTACGCCGTCCTGGTAGGGGAATGCGACGCTTGCCATAGCGCTCACTAAACGCCATGTATTCTGCGAGTTGCAAGAGGGTGCGTGGCTGGTAGGTGGTTGGTAGCTGGGTCTCGCGCCGGAACGCATTCAACGCTTCCATGTAGAAACCCTGAAGGAAGTCTTCGATCAGCGTAAGGCGGGCTTGATAGCTCGATTGAGTCTGCGGTGGGGTAATGTAGCGATACACGATCGCGCTCAACGTACTATGCAAATCCACCCGTCCACGCTTAGACCCCAACTTGTAATAGTGCAGACATTGTTGGAGACGATGCCTCGCCAACGCCGTTGCCCAAGTATCCACTTCACCAGATGCTTGAATGCGCTTACTCTCGACGCAAATGCGCGCGACTTCTTGCGATAGACGAGTTGCCACATCCAAGCAGTTTTGCTCAGAAGCGTTGGTTGACAGCTTTAACTCGTCCAGCAGCAGTTGAAAAATTGCCTCCACGCCTTGGCAGATATCCCCCACGGTATTTAACGCCTAACGATAACAAAAACTAAAGCCAGTTGAACTAATTTTGACCACAATACGATGGCATCGTCTAGGTCAAACCACTGAAGCTTCACAACACGCCCATAAAACAGGAGCCGCTTTCAAAAATGGATATCGATCAACAAATTCAGGAACTTATCAATGATGCGCCTCAAGACGGTAGTACACCTACCTTGGTTGCTACGATCGCTCCTGTGCTGAAATTTTTAGCGTCACAGTTGCGTCATGCACAGTACTATATTGTGCAGACTCTTAACCAAAATTGGGCAATCACCGCATTAGAAAATCGAGCACAACCCGGACTCGAAAAAAACGTCATCTACGCCTTCTCTAACTTGAAGGATGTGTCAACTGGTCCCTACCCCATGCACGATCCGCAGATGATCGCGCTGCCTATACCTGTGACGCACATCCTCTTCCAAATGCTCGCGACGGAAATGATTCACAGCATCATTTTCTTTGATACCCCTGGTAACACAACCGCTGGCACTGAAATTCAACGTGAACAGCTCAGTGGGCTTATCGAGTCTCATCTCTTGCAAACGCAGCAAGCGCCAGAAACCACACTGCCTCCTAACATTGCCTAACCGTCTTCCTTCAGTAAATGGCTTGGCGCACTGGCTTGGAAGCCTGGTTCTCTTGGAAGCCTAGTTCACTGACTCCCGCATCATTCTAGTCGCACGTTTTCAAGCAGGAACTTTAAGCTTTATGCCACCGGAGCGATGCCACACCATACTGTTGTACCAATTCTTAAAATCGCCCTACAGATTCGTTTTTGCTGCTGACCGCTGACCGCTGACCGCCAGCCGAAGCTTGCTTATATAGCCACAATTTAGTGAAATGGTATTAGGTCGCCCCAAGACGTGAACAAATGTAACGATATTGCCGTCATGGCGGCATGGTGTCTTGACAGCAATCGATTCAGTCGATATTCTGACTTCATACCCGGGTACACAATCGAGAGTTCTATGCAAGACAAGCAGAAGGTCACACTATACCTCCCTCCAGAGCTGCACCGTCAATTGAAGGTTCGCGCAGCGCTGGATTCTGAGACGATGACGGATATTGCCCAACGGGCTATTACGTTCTATCTTTCTCACGCGGAGTTGGTTGACGAATATGAGGATGCTAAGCACGGGCGACTGCACAGAGTCTATGCATGTCCTGATTGTTCTTCTCCTTCTGTCATAAGCGGTGATGCTTTAATTTCACTGCGCTCCCAGTCCAACATTTCGGTTGACGATCGAGTTCCAGCTGGCAGAGGGCAAAATGTCAGTTCTTCAGCTGACTCTCAGGGTGAGGGCGAACTGGTTCCCTGTTGATACTGCTTTCCTTAGCTGCTGTTTGTTGGCTTCGGCGATTTAAGAAGTCTAGGTTTCAAGCGTTTGCGCCGTCTCTCGTGGGTTGATGCTATGCAGGAAGAACTCAGTATTCTGATACAAGCCCAGTACCCTCTCATCTACATGGTGACATCTGAGGAGGAGCGAGCTGAGCAAACAATCGCAACAATTTCTCAGAGTAAGCCTCAGCGTCGCGTCTATATTTGGACGGTTACGCATGGTATCGTCGAACACGGTCAGCCGCGTAATGTGACCCAGCACAATACAGTTTCGCCCGAAGCGGCGATCGAGTGGGTGATTCGACAGAAAGAGCCAGGTATCTTTGTTTTCAAAGATCTTCATCCGTTTTATTCGGCTCCAGTGATTCGCTGGTTGCGCGATGCGATCGCTAGTTTCAAAGGTACTCAGAAAGCAATCATTCTGATGTCTCCTGTACAGGAGATTCCCATTGAGCTAGAGAAAGAGGTTGCTGTTCTGGATTTCCCGATGCCAGACATGGGTGAACTCAACCACGTCCTTTCACAGCAGCTTGAGCAGGTTCGGACTCGACGCATCACTACAGAAGCTAGAGAGAAGCTGTTGAAAGCGGCTTTGGGTTTGACTCGTGATGAAGCTGAGAAGGTGTATCGCAAAGCTCAGGTGACAGCCGGTCGCTTAACAGAAGAGGAAGTTGATATTGTCCTCTCAGAGAAGAAGCAACTGATTCGCCGCAATGGCATTTTGGAGTACGTTGAAGAAGACGAAACGATCGATTCCGTTGGCGGCTTGGAAGAATTAAAGCGTTGGCTGAAGCAGCGTTCTAATGCTTTCACTGAACGCGCTAGAGAGTACGGGTTGCCTCAGCCAAAAGGGATGCTTATTTTGGGTGTTCCTGGTTGCGGTAAGTCACTCATTGCCAAAACCACCTCTCGCCTCTGGGGGCTGCCCCTACTGCGCCTAGACATGGGACGTGTGTACGATGGTTCGATGGTTGGTCGCTCTGAAGCTAACCTTCGCGGTGCTTTGAGGACGGCAGAATCGATTTCTCCAGCGATTCTGTTTATTGACGAAATGGACAAAGCGTTCGCTGGCAGCACAGGTTCAGCAGACTCTGATGGGGGAACGTCCAGTCGGATTTTTGGCTCCTTCCTAACGTGGATGCAAGAGAAGTCTTCTCCTGTTTTTGTGATGGCGACCGCAAACCGAGTGGAACGCTTGCCAGGAGAATTTTTACGCAAGGGACGATTTGACGAAATCTTTTTTGTTGATCTGCCGAATAGTGAAGAGCGCAAGGAAATTTTTAAGATTCACCTTTCTAAGCGTCGGCGCGAGATTGCACGCTTCGATTTAGAACAGTTAGCGAATGTCTGCGATGGCTTTTCAGGAGCCGAAATTGAGCAGGCTTTGGTAGCCGCAATGTATGAGGCGTTTGCCCAGGATCGAGAATTTACTCAACTGGACATTATCGCTGCTATCAAGTCTACATTGCCGCTTTCTAAAACAATGACCGAGCAGGTAACTGCCCTTAGGGATTGGGCAAGGCAGCGCGCGCGACCTGCGGCATCCTCAGTTGCTGAATACCAGCGACTTGAGTTCTAAAGCTTTCTCCTGCTCCCAACAGGAGGAAAGGCTAGCGTTTTGCTAGCAGTTGACCCAAAAAGCTAAGAGCGATCGCTGTTAGCTCCTGACCACCAAACGTTGTTCTCAAATCTCCACAGGAGGAAACTCAAATGTCTCACTTTAGCACTCTGCGTACCAAGATTACTGATGCCGAAATCCTGAAGGCTTCTCTCCGTGATCTGGGTATCTCGGTGAAGACGGATGCTGATGTTCGTGGCTATAACGGTCAACGCGTCCGTTCGGACATCGTTGCCATGCTGGAAGGCGAATATGATCTGGGCTGGTCTCGCAATACCGATGGTTCTTTTGACCTGATTGCTGACCTCTGGGGCGTTGCTAAGAAGCACAACCAGACCGAACTGATCAACTCGATCAACCAGAAGTATGCCGTGAACAAAACCTTGTCTGAAGTCAAGCGTCCTGGTCTACAAAACGCAAACGTCAAATTGGTACTACAAAAGTAGTTTCCTTTCGCGTTCCCAAACTAGCGGGTTAACCCTTCCCCGGTTAGCCCGTTTTTTGTTTGAGCCTATTTGTTTGGCATAAGATTGATTGCAAGCGTGTCCAAGCAACCGCTGATCAGTCGTCTAAAATGCTTCTTTGAGCGCCGTGCTTTTGCTATGAATCCGATTTCTTTAGATCTTGATCGACAGATCAGACAACTAGTGCGTAGCTGTGGGCAGTATGCCGAGCAAATGGCGGCAAGTCAATTTGAAGTTTTTGAGAAGGGTCCGGATGATTATGTGACCAGCATTGATGCGGCGCTGGATCAAAAGCTGTCGACTGCGTTTGCGATGATGTTCCCTGATGATGGCGTGATTACGGAAGAGAACGCACAGTCGCGCCAAAAGTTTCACGATCGCCATCGTCGGTTGTGGTGTATTGATCCGATCGATGGCACAGAAGATTTCATTCACCGGAAGCGCGACTATGCCGTCATGGTAGGGTTGTTGCAAAATCACCAGCCGATCGCGGGTTGGGTGTATGCTCCTGCCTATGATCAGCTTTATTATGGCGGACCGGGTTGGGGCATGTTTCAGGTAGCAGCCGACCTACCACCGGAGGCGCTAACCTTGCTTGAACCTGCGCCTCCAACCGCTGGCTTTTGCCCGGTCATTATCGGACATCGCGACCAGTCGCGGTTTGGTGAGGCGATCGCTCATTTGATTCCAGAGGCACAGTTTTACTCACTGGGTAGCTTTGGGCTGAAGGTCGTTGATGTTGTCTTAGGGCGAGCTGGACTTTATCTTTACTTCAACGGTCGGGTGAAACTCTGGGATACAGCCGGACCATTAGCCCTAGCAAGAGCGGCTGGACTTGTCTGCTGTGACTTAGAGGGGCGATCGATCAGTTTCTTGCCTGACGATTTAGATGCCGATACGCTCGCTCACAAACAACCGATTTTAGTTGGCTGGTCTAGCTATGTTGAATTGTTACGCCCCAAGCTTAAAGCCGCCGTCGAAACGGTGATGCAAAAGATGGAGCCTCTGACTTAGAGGAACGCTCACCACGTAAAGCACACGCAAGTTCGGTAGAGCTTCAAACCGTGAGTACTGAACAATATCTCACCAAAACGCTTAAGGTCGTCTCGCTTCGGGACTGCCTACCGTGCTCTAAAGATGCTTCCTTTACTTAGAAGCACAGGCAAAGTAACGGGAAAGACTGGCTACTTAAGGCATGATTAGAAGCGGGGAACGAGTACCAATCCTTTGTAAGATGAGTCTAGGGCTTGATCATGTCGTGGGCAAAATGACTGCGGTTGTGCGATCGTACACTGTATCTGGTGCCTGCGCCTTACTTGCTACAGCTCCAGCGCAACTGCATCGAGAGGCTGACCTCAAGACAAACTACAAGTACGGTTCAAAGCTTGCTAGTATCTTGGTCATTACATAAAATTTGCCGTTGGCTCAAAGAATCCGTAAATCCTCCCTCAAGGAAGATTCAGAGTTCCTGCCATGATGGTGGTGGGATACGTTATTTTCAACGTTACTCACTCTTGTTCGGTTCGTTCCTGTCCAGTCTCCTCTCTATCTCATAGATGTTCATGCAGATTGAAGCGTTTAGTGAACTCTTTCCCCTTTTAACCGCTGCCAATCCGGAAACCCTTGAGTGGTTGCTATCAGTGGCTGTTGAGCATGAGTACCCCGCCAGTCGGGCGGTCTTAATGGAAGATGCGTGGGGCAACGCCGTTTACTTTATAGTCTCTGGGTGGGTCAAAGTGCGACGGCTATCAGGCTCCGGTGAAGATGTTGTGACGTTAGCGGTACTGGGGCGAGGGGACTTTTTTGGCGAAATGGCAATTCTGGATGAGTCACCACGATCGACCGATGTCATTGCTCTTTCTGCTGTGAAGCTTATCAGCATTTCAGCGCAACGGTTCATTCAAACCTTGTTCAAAGACCCACAACTGCACCATCGGATGTTGCAACTGATGGTGCGACGGTTAAGGCAGACCAACCTCCGCTTTCAGTTACGGCATCAACCGCCAGCCGTTAAACTAGCAAACACCCTGGTTTCTTTAGGGGAAAACTACGGTTATGACTCACAGGAGGGCGTAGAAATCTTCAACATTCCCTTTAAGGATCTGGCGGATGTGACTGATATTGGTGTGGAAGAAACAACCAAAATTATGGAAAAGCTCGATAGTAAGGGCTGGATTAAGATTGACACCGTTGGTCATACGGTCTCTCTGGTGAATTTAAAGCAACTGACGCATTTAGCAGGCAAAGTCTAGGGATTAGACATGAATCGAGAAGAACTGGAGTCCACTGCCCAGGTAGAACATTTTCAATTGCTGGAAACTGATGTGAAGCAAGAAATGACTGCTTCATGCTCTGCGCCGCCATCGTTTCACCTTCGCTACCAAGTGGCAATGCCAGAGCCAGAAACGCACTTATTTGAGGTGTGTTTGCAGGTTAAAGGTTGGCAGCAGGGGGTAAGGTCTTTGCTTGATCTAAAAATGCCAGTCTGGACACCAGGATCGTATCTGGTAAGGGAATACGCCAGACACTTGCAGGACTTTACGGTGGTCGCTGGCGATCGCACCGAAACACCCCTACCTTGGCGCAAGCTCAGCAAAAACCATTGGCAGATCGATCGACAAGAACGGGAATCGTTGACTATTCGCTACCGCATTTATGCTAACGAACTCTCCGTCCGAACCAATCATTTAGATGGCACGCACGGGTACTTTAATGGCGCAGCTCTATTTTTCTATGTGCCCGGACATGAGCGGCAATCAGTGCAGGTCACGATCGTTCCTCCCGTTGGCTGGTCTGTATCAACGCCATTGCCAACCGTAGAGGGGTACGCTAACACGTTTGAAGCAGCCGATTTTGACACGCTGGTGGACAGTCCGTTTGAGATTGGTCGCCATGATGTGTATGACTTCACGGTACTGGACAAACCGCATCAACTGGCAGTTTGGGGAGACGGTAACCTCGAGCCAGAACGCTTGATTGGAGATATCCAAAAGCTAATCCAGGTAGAGGCGGATTTGTTTGGTGGGTTGCCCTACGATCGCTATCTGTTTTTACTGCATCTGTCGTCACAGGGCTTTGGTGGCTTGGAGCATAAGTCTGCCTGTTCGCTGATTTATCAACGTTTTGGGTTTCGGAGTAAAGATAAATACGATCGCTTCATTCAGCTTGTGGCACACGAGTTTTTTCATCTCTGGAACGTGAAGCGAATTCGCCCCAAAGCCCTCGAAGTGTTTGATTATGAGCAAGAGAACTACACGCCTTCGTTATGGTTTAGCGAAGGCACAACCAGTTTTTATGATCTGGTCATACCTTACCGAGCAGGCATTTACGATTTGCGAACGTACTTAGTGGCGCTTAATCGTGAAATTACCCGCTTTCAGATGACCCCTGGTCGCACTGTGCAGCCATTAAGTGAATCCAGTTTTGATGCCTGGATTAAGCTGTACCGAGCAGATGCGAATAGTCCCAATTCCCAAATGTCTTACTACCTCAAGGGGGAAATGGTGTCACTGCTGCTGGATCTGCTGATCCGGGAACGGCATGGCAATCGGCGATCGCTGGATGACGTAATGCGGCAACTGTGGGAGCAGTTTGGCAAATCAGAAGTAGGCTTCACGCCTGCACAACTTCAGCAGGTCATTGAAGCGGTTGCCGAAACCGATTTGTCGAACTTCTTTGAGCAAGCGTTGCACGGCACTGACGACCTGCCATTTGATGCTTATCTTAAACCGTTCGGGTTACGCTTACTCGCAGATGGTGGCGTAGAAGATGGCGTACCCTATTTAGGTCTGATGGCGAAAACAGAGTACGGACGGGAAATGGTCAAGTTTGTTGAGACAGCTTCGCCTGCCCAGCAAGCAGGCATTGATGCGGGTGATGAGCTACTGGCACTGAACGGGCTGCGGGTGAGTGCTGACCAGCTAACTGAGCGTCTGCGGGATTTTCGAGCGGGCGATCGCCTCCAGCTTTGCGTTTTCCATCAAGATGAGCTGCGTTCTTGCACAGTGACTCTGGCAGCACCACGCATCACTCGTTTTCAGGTTGTGCCAGTAGAGCAACCGTCTCGCAGTCAAGAGCAAAACTTTCTGGGCTGGCTAGGTGTACCCCTTGCATCGATTAGAGGTTAAGGGCATCACGTCATGACCGAACGCAATCAGCCGTCAGAGCAAAGCTGATCGCTGATCCAAACAGATCAGGTATTTTTTAACGAGTTCTCAATGCTCGATCGCTTAACCCAAACGATAGCCAAACCCTCGTACTGTGATGATGTACTGCGGATTGCTAGGATCTAGCTCTAATTTTTCTCGCAGCCACCGAATGTGGACATCAACCGTTTTAGAATCTCCCATAAAGTCTATGCCCCAAACTCTCTCTAGAAGCTGATCACGGGAGAAAACTCGACGCGGATTGTTAATAAACAATTCCAGTAGCGTAAATTCCTTTGGTGACAGATTGACAGCCCCGTCTCGCACGGTGACTCGACACTCTTGGGGATAGAGCGCAATCTCTTGAAACTGTACAATCAGTTGTTCCTGCGATGCAGGTTGGCGGCTGGCACGACGTAAGAGCGATCGACACCGGGCAATCAGCTCCCGCATCCCAAACGGTTTCGCCAGATAGTCATCGGCTCCAATTTCCAATCCAACGACGATATCTGTCTCAGTGCCCTTCGCGCTGAGCATTAAAATTGGCGTGGTAATGCCTTCTTGCCGCAAGAGACGGCATAAATCCAGTCCATTAATGTAAGGCAACATTAAGTCGAGGATCAACAGGTCGATCGCGGACACATCCCCTTCATCACTGGTGCGAGAGGCATGAACGACATCTAATGCCTGACGACCATCTTCAACCGCCAAAACCTGATAGCCTTCCTCAGTCAACGCCATTGTGATAGTTTCGCGAATCAAAGACTCATCCTCAACAATCAAGATGAAAGGCTGAGCGTCTTCAGGTAGCTTGTTCGCTCCAAGCGATCGCATTATCGTGCTAAATTTTGTAGCTTCAGACATTCAAGCGCCACAGGTTAAAGACTCCGGGGAAAACTTTTACAGGCACAAAGTAACAGAATAAATAGTAAGTGTCAGCATCGGGTTAAGCCCGAGTAAATTCAAGGTTAAGCCTCAAGCCAAGATCGTTTGAGCGCCGCTTGCCAAGAGCAAAAGATGTTGAAAAACCCATCAGCATCATACAGATCTTTTGCAAAACTATGACAATTCTGATAGAAGCAGTCTACTCAGAGCGCTTAACTGATTCTAAGCAGTCAGGCTGCTATAGCAGTCCCGAATCAGTTGTGAGTGGAACTTGATCGTTGAGCGGTCAGCGGTCAGCCACCAGCTTTTCTTTAACCGCTGACCGCTAAGAGCTGACATCAATATTGCTTCTCACGATTTGTTTAGGATCACTATAGGTTAAGCAGGGTGTTCATTATGTCTGCGTAAACTTGCTTGCCCAAAAATTTTATTCGTCAATCTCGCTGTTTAAGCTGCTCGACCAAGTGAAAAAATACAATCCCAAAATTATTTTTTAGATCAACTAATTTGAGCATCTAATCATCTAAATCAGCTTCTAAAAGTAGCTAATACTAACTAGAAGAAAAGCGTTATGGAAGGTGATCTGGTTTCAAAAAACGCTTTGCCTTAGACACCTGATTAACTTCACTTGTTTGCTTCATCTCTCTCTTTAGGGTCAGGAAACACGAAAGCTTTTTGTTTAATGTTCGTTTGTTCTGCAGCGATCGATGACTCTGTCAATTCTTTAAGCAGAAACAAATGACTGCTTTGCTAAACGTTCGTTAACACAGGATTTTCCATATGTTTTTCCACAAAAAAGAGCCGATTCACGCTGTAAAGATCGATGAACCCAACCCCAAATTTGCCCAGCTATTGCTAGAGCAGTTTGGTGGTGCTACCGGAGAATTGTCCGCTGCCTTGCAGTATTGGGTACAGTCGTTTCATGTCGAAAATCCTGGCATTCGCGATATGCTTCAAGACATTGCGATCGAAGAGTTTGGTCACTTAGAAATGGTGGGTAAGATGATCGAATCTCACACCAAAAACGTCGATCAAACTGAGGCGTTTAACAGTACACTCTTTGCAGTGCGAGGCATGGGACCGCACTTTCTCGATAGCCAAGGTAATGCTTGGACAGCTAACTATCTCAATGAGGGTGGCGATGTTGTTAGAGATCTACGGGCAAACTTAGCGGCTGAAGCGGGGGCACGTCAAACCTATGAAGCGCTCATCAAACTAGCAACTGATGAAGGTACTAAGCAAACGTTAGTTCATCTCTTGACCCGAGAAATCTCGCACACAAAGATGTTTATGAAAGCGCTTGATTCGCTCGGCAAATTGACTGATCCCATGTTTGGCAACATTCAACCCGACGAAACCGTTGATCTTTACTACAACCTGTCGAGTAACGGTAAGGACGAGCGTGGACCCTGGAATGCTGAGCCCGACTTTCGATATATTGCTGATCCCATGAAGCAGAAATAGGTGAACGAGCAGGCACAATAAATTGCTCTGACTTAGCTAATAGTTATCTTTAGTTATTAGCTAAGTCTTATTTTCAGACACATAAAACACGTTTGGCTGCATCCAGCTCTTGACGCTAGTGCCATTTACAAAAAATGAATGGCACCAAGCTATCTCTCAATGAGCAATTGCTTGAAGAGCTACGATGAATCCTCAAGCAGTTAATTGGTGATGCTATGCCTAAACTTTGACTGGTGACTGGCTGCCTATGGGCGCTTGGTAAACGCTATTGTCGATTGGTTCGCCCGTAATGATACGCGCACCGCGTTTGCGGGTGAAATAGTTCCACCCCCACTGCAATAGCACGATCAGCTTGTTGTCAAACTCAATGAGGAAGTAAATATGAGCGAAGATCCAGAGTAACCAGGCAAGCGGTCCGTCAAACTTCACAAAACCGAGATCGACTACCGCCTCATTTTGACCAATAACTGCTAGGCTGCCGAAGTCTTTATACACAAACGGTGCAACTGTATTGCCAAGCAGTTGCTGCTTGATCAGTTTGGCGACGTATTCGCCTTCTTGCATAGCGACAGGTGCCACGCCGGGTAGTGGGCGTTCTCCTTGATGAGGGAAGTTTGCCAGATCCCCAATCACAAAAATGTTCGGATGACCTGCCAAGCTCAGGTTTGGCTCAACCATGACTCTCCCCACTCGATCGAGGGTTGCCCCTGCGCGATCGGCGAGCACTTGCCCCATCGCTGATGCTTTCACTCCTGCTGCCCATAGAACGGTATGCGCAGGAATGTATTCTTCTTGCCCATCGCGCTTAACGGTGACGATGTGATTGTCGATGTTAGTCACCAATACCTTTGTTTCGACGGTCACGCCCAGCCTGGTAAGGGAGGTTTCTGCTTTCGCTGATAGCTCGGGTGGGTAGGGTGGCAAGATCCGATCCAAACCTTCTAGTAGAAGTACCTGCGCTTCGGTTGTATCAATGTTGCGAAAATCGCGTTTTAGAGTCTTAAAGGCGAGTTCTGCGATCGCGCCTGCGAGTTCGACCCCTGTTGGACCGCCACCGACAATCACAAATGTCAACCAAGCGCGACGCTTCTCTTCATCAGCTTCCTTTTCTGCTGCTTCAAACGCCATAAAGATACGGCGACGCATTTCGAGAGCATCCTCGATCGTCTTCAAACCAGGTGCTGTTTGCTTCCAATGATCATTGCCAAAATAGTGGTGGCTGACCCCTGTCGCTACAATCAGAGTGTCGTAATCCAATGTTTCATCCTTTAGCACTACTTTTTGCTGCTGTGGATCTAGATCAACCACCTCATCCATCAGCACCTGAGTGTTTTTGCTGCCGCTGAGAATGCCACGCAGCGGCGATGAAATATCTGCTGGGGAGAGAGAGCCTGTGGCTACTTGATAGAGTAAGGGCTGAAACAAATGGAAATTTCGCTTGTCGATCAGCGTCACATCTACGGACGCATGACCTAACGCTTTAGCGGTATACAGTCCACCGAATCCGCCCCCTACGATGACAACATGATGTGCAGGTTGTTTTTCAGTCGCATCTACCATTCCTTGTCGCTCCCTCATTCGCTATGGAAATAAGCCGCCTCTAATCTACTGCACACCTGCTAAGAATAGTTGCTGTGCCCATTGTCTATGAAGCTAATCTTGATTGACTCGTGGCTCTTTGATCGAATGAAGATTGCTGAGTTTTGAGAATGGGAGTGGAGCAAAGGCATGTATTGCTATGGCTCTGCGCACAGTCTACGCCTTGCTACTGAGTGCAGCAGACGCTTTGAGTCGTAAGCTGTGCAGTAGGTTCAGTCGTTTCCCCTTTACAGATGAAGAAGCGAAACCCACTTCTCTACTGAACTCTGTATATGCAAAAGGTGATTGAGCAATACCGCTCAAAATTGGTTTCGAGAGCGGAAAGACGCAGTCATGACCAGAAAAGCATTGGTGGCTTCAGCCGAAATCTTTACAAAATGTTAACACAACTCAACTCTAGCCTACGGCTTTCAGACTGTTAGTAGCAACGGTTACGAGACGATTTTTTAGCAACATTGACTATCCAGGTTAGTACAGTTCGGAGCGACGATCGTTCAGGTAAGAGAAAACTGATCGTGTTTCCGCGATCGCTGCTCGATCAATCTCTGCCACCAATAGCGTTTCCTCTGCGCCTGCCTGAGCCAACACAGTACCATCAGGGGCAGCGATCGTACTGAAGCCGCAGTATTTTAGACTGCTTTCTACGCCAATGCGGTTGGCATAGGCAACGAAGACTTGATTTTCCAGCGCACGAGTGGGAATCAACACCCTTGGAATTTGGGTGTAAGGGAACATGAGCGCTGTGGGCACCGCAATGAGTTCAGCACCCTGTAATGCCAAAGCACGTACTGCTTCGGGAAATTCAACGTCATAACAAATCAGTACGCCAACCCGAACGCCTGCGATCGTGTGCAACACTCGCTGCTGACCGGGAGTAAAGAGTCGTTGTTCCTCTGCCCCAAACAGATGCGCTTTGCGGTAACTCGCAGCTAGGTTGCCTTCTGCATCAATCAAGGCAGCAGCATTGTAGATCGTCTCGCCATCGCGTTCGGCATAGCCAAATAAGAGCGCTAACCTACATTCGCGGGCGATACTGGCTGCAAACTGGAGCGATCGTCCATAACAGGGTTCAGCCAACTGCTTGACGGCATCGCCAATGTTGTAGCCTGTCAGAAATAATTCAGGAAAGATCAACAAATTTGCTTGCTGCTTAGCTGCGGTTGTGGCTGTCTGCTCCAGTAGCATCAAGTTTGCTGACACATCCGACGGTATACCTGCGCCCTGGTAGATTGCGAGTTTCATGAAGGCATCACAGGAAAGTGCGTAGTATTCAGCGGTCAGCCGTCAGCCGTCAGCGAAGGCTACGAAGAAAGCAGTTCATGGTCTTGAAGAAGCAGTTGTGGTTGATCGCTGATCGCTAATAGCTGATCGCTCAATGGCAAGTTTGCGCGCATTGTTGACGAATTGCGATCGCTTAGGGGTTGCTATTCTGAATTGCTTGTCATATAGTACAAAAATACTAATGGGGACAAACGAGAACAACTCGTAATTAGCCGCTACGGATTCAGTATAGAGAGGAACCCATGACATCCGCTACCAGACAGACAAAAGTTAAAAAGCCCCCGACTGCAACAACCGCTACTTGCTCGCTGGCGCTGGATGCAGGCAACTACGACCTGAAGTTTTGGAACGGTGAAGCACATCCTAAAGCCATCCGCTCCGTCCGTTTTCAAATGCCTCAAGGTCGAGATGCCGTGCGCTTCACCGATGCCTCACCCTTGATTGAGCTGCCAGATGGTACCCGGTATCATTTTGGTGCACAGGCATACAAATATCGCCGCCAGCAGCAAACAGTGGTCGAAAACAAAGTCGAACTCTCTCGACTTCACCTTTACGCTTGTTTGGAACCCTGGGACGGTGAGACTGAGTTTGCGATCGACCTCTATGCCTCCACACCCGAACCCGCCAAGAACGAAGACGCGATCCGCCAGCAGTTGCTAGGAATGCATGAGTTCAAGCGCAATGGATTGGACTATCGTGTGCTGGTTGAGCGCGTTGAAGTTGAACGAGAAGGCATGGGTGCTTATCATTATGCTCAACGTTTAGGGCTGATTCCTGATACGGGATACACGATCGTGGTAGACATCGGTGGTGGCACCTGGCTCACACGATTGGTCGATGCCGAGGGTGATGTCATTGATGAAAATGTGATGGATCGTGGGGGTGCGTATGAATTGGCAACCTCCATTAGCTTCGATCGACGTCTCACCAATGCGCTCGGCACCACAGCAGACCCCAGTTTGATCATGGATGGCTTCCGTGCAGGGCACCTCTATGCAGACACAGAACTCACCTGGCAACCCTGGCTCGAAGAGCACCTTGACCCCTGGTTTAAGGGCATCTTCCAAACGGTGAAAGCGCAATACACTCCCTACATGGCGCGAGTCACTCGCTTCTTGGTGACAGGTGGTAGCTCTCATCTGATTTCGGAGCGGTTAGCAGGTCGCAAGTTGTTTGCTGTGATGACCGATCCTCAATTTGCGAATGTTCGTGGCTTATTTCCCGTTGTGAATGGAGCACAGCTATGTATGACAACAAAGTAAGGCTGAGTCAAGATGTGCTGCAAAAAGCCGACTTGATTGCCTCTGAATGGGGTTTGAAGAACGCTCGTGCAGCCGTAGAGGCAGTCTTTCGCAGATATGCTGACGAGTATTTGGATGGCACTGGACGCACAACCCGCTGGGCAACTCACGAAGCATTGCCGATGGGCATGTTTACGACGGCTGATCGTGGAGCAGTCTCTAGCTGTGAAGCGCTGAATGAACTGGATGACTTGCTAGGACTGTAGTCCCTATGCTTCGCGGTTGGTTGCAATCGGTATGAATCCCCTCTATCAAGACGGCGCTATCCGCTTGTTTAGAGGGGCTTGTTCTGGCAGGTGCGATCGCTCAAGCGCCAAGTACAGTTAGGATGGGCGTAATTTTCTGTTGCTACAGATCTGTTGCTACAGAGCGCGCGACGCTAGGAGTTTTATGGTTGATTTTCATACGGCTGAGCCTGATGTTGCTGCTGAAGCGGTTGCAGCGCGAGAAGCGAAGCTATCACCGCTTCCGCAAGCACAGTCCCAGATTTCTGGTAGTCAGTGGGCATCGCCACCGGAACCCATCAACCAGATTTTGGATGCGCCGAGTCTGCCAGCCGTGCTGATCTCGCCTGACAACCAGTGGTTAATCGAGCTTGGTCAACCCTCTTTGCCGACGATCGCTGAACTGGCAGAACCGGAAATTGCCGTTGCGGGCTTTCGTCTGAACCCTAAACTCAGTAGTCCTGCACGTCACCATACGTACCGTGGGATGATGCTCAACGCAGTTTGGTCAAACGTCAGCAACCCTGTTCTCTTGCCCGATGAGGCTCGGATCAGCTATGCCTGCTGGTCGCCTGATGGGCAAAAACTCGCGTTTGCACTGACCCAAGCGACCGGACTGGAACTCTGGTTTCTGGCATTGTCTGACGGCATTCCACATCGGCTCACAGAGCCTGTTTTGAATGCAACGTATGGCGTTCCGTATCGTTGGCTTTCGGATGAGTCGCTGTTGTGTAAATTCGTTCCAGCCGATCGCGGCGCACCACCTGAGAAGCCGTCTGCACCAGCAGGACCGATTATTCAGGAGAATTTAGGACGTAAAACTGCCAGCCGCACGTACACCAATCTGTTGCAGAATCCACACGATGAACAACTGTTTGAGTATTACGTCACTTCAACGCTAGAAGTGGTCACGTTTGATGGACAGCAACAGCGTCTCGGCAAACCCTGCTTGATCGATGAAGCGATCCCTTCACCGGACGGTAATTACATTCTCCTCACGACGCTACATCGCCCGTTTTCTTATCAGTTGCCGAGTTCCTACTTTCCCCTACGGTTTCAAGTATTAAACGCCAGGGGTCAGGTCGTGCAGGAACTGGCTGATCGCTCTTTAGCCGATGCTGTCTCCACTAAGTTCGACGCGGTAATTACTGGACCTAGACGCATGTGCTGGCGCAGCGATCGCCCCGCAACCCTGTACTGGGTGGAAGCCCTGGATGGAGGCGATCCGGATCAGGTGGTACCGTATCGCGATGCATTGTACGAACTCAACGCACCGTTTACTGAACTGCCACGGGAATTGTGGCGATCGCAGTATCGCTTTCGGCGAGTGCGTTGGGGTAGCGATACTGTAGCGTTAGTCTGGGAACGCTGGCACGATACGCGTCAGTTAAAGGTATGGCAGCTTAACCCTGCACAACCGGAGCTAGACTTGCATTGTTTGGTCGATCGCAGCTATGAAGACCACTACAGTGATCCAGGTATGCCGCTAACGGTGCCGGGACAGTTTGGACGATCGGTCTTGCAGTTTACCCCGGATGGCAACAGTCTTTACTTCAGTGGACGAGGCGCTTCACCAACGGGCGTTTACCCTTTCCTCGATCGCCTGGATCTTGCGACAGCGGCAACCGAACGTCTCTGGCAGTCTCAATCCCCCTATTTTGAGTCGGTGATCAAACTACTTGACGATGAGGCGCAGCAGTTTTTTACGTTACGCCAATCCAAAACCGAGCCGCCTAACTTTTTTCTGCGTACGCGATCGCAGCCCGACCCGATCCCCTTAACTCAGTATCCCGATCGCGCACCACAGTTTGCAGACGTGCATAAAGAGGTGGTGCGGTATCAGCGCGTTGATGGAGTACAGCTTTCGGCAAAACTCTATCTACCAGCAGGCTATGACCCAGCGCGGGATGGCGCATTGCCAATGGTGTTCTGGATCTATCCTGAAGAATTTAAGAATCGAGAGTTGGCTGGTCAAGTTACCACGGCTGAACATGCTTTTAACCGTCCCAGCGGCACCTCGGTCTTATTTTTACTGACTCAGGGCTATGCGGTGTTAAGCGATCCTAGTCTGCCCATTATTGGGGAAGGCGATGCCGAGCCTAATGACACCTACGTTGAGCAACTGTTGACTGGTATTCAAGCTGCGATCGAGTATGTCGTTGATCGCGGGATCGCAAACCGTGAGCAACTCGGCATTGGCGGGCACTCTTACGGTGCGTTTACCACAGCGAATATTTTGGTGCACAGCAATCTGTTTCGCGCTGGGATCGCTCGTAGTGGCGCGTACAACCGTACCCTTACACCCTTCGGTTTTCAGGGGGAACAGCGTCACTTTTGGGACGCTACAGAGACCTATCTGCATCTATCGCCGTTTACCCACGTGAGCAAAATTACCGCGCCCCTGCTGCTGATTCATGGCGCTGATGATAGCAACGCGGGTACCTATCCCCTACAAACTGAGCGTTTCTATGAAGCCCTCAAGGGTCTAGGAGCAACCGTTCGTCAGGTCATGCTGCCGTTGGAAGACCACGGCTACCATTCTCGTGAAGCGGTTGGGCATGTGCTTTGGGAAATGGTGCGTTGGTGCGATCGATACCTCAAGGCTGTTCACTAGCGGGTGAGCCTGGGAAACAGCAGTCCATCGGTTCCACGATCTCTAACCCACTTTGATCAGATTATGGAATCAGTGCTCTTAATTGAGGTACTATTGTATTTCTGTGGGTTTTTAAGCTTAGAAAGATTGTGGCAAAGGAAAGGCTATGGCGAAGCGTGTACAGTTAGTTCTCAGTCGAGATGTAAGCAAGTTGGGTAAGGCAGGAGACCTCGTTGAAGTTGCCCCTGGTTATGCTCGCAACTATTTGATTCCTCAAGGCATTGGGGCGCGAACGACTCCTGGTCTTTTGAAGCAGGTCGAGCGTCGCAGAGCCTTAGAGCAGCAGCGGTTGCTGGAAGAAAAGCAGCAGGCAGAAACGCTCAAGAAGACTCTAGAAGCCGTTGGACGCTATACGATCGCCAAGCAAGCGGGTGAAAAAGACGCGATTTTTGGCACCGTTACCAACCAGGATGTGGCGGATGTCATCTTGGAAGCGACGAAGCAAGAAATCGATCGTCGCGGCATTACCTTGCCTGATATTCACAGTCTTGGGTCTTACAAAGCCGATATCAAGCTTCATCCTGATATCACTGCAACGGTTGAAATCCAGGTGGTCGCCAGCTAGGGCAGCAACAGGGAAGGCTTGCCATCGCACCACCGCCCTGCTAGAATGGTACAAAGTTACTACAGCAGGGTAAGCAACGCTGGCGTAGCACAGGCACCGATGAAGCTCCTCTATTTAGCGTCCTTCCAGGCTATTCTGATCTCGATTGCGCTAAATGTAGTGAAGTGTGGGCTGCCTTAGCTGTATATTGAGGTGGGTTGCTCCTTGCGGCAACTCATCTTAGCCCATCACTGCCTTTCCCAAAAGCCCATGGTTCAGGAACTCAATTTTCAGACCTTTAGCGATCGCCTGCCGCCCCAAAACATTGATGCTGAAGAGTCAATTTTGGGCGGTATTTTGCTTGATCCGGAGGCAATCAATCGAGTTGCGGATCTGCTGCACCCTGAGGCATTTTATCTGAGCGCGCACCGAGAGATTTACCGCGCAGCGCTGGTTTTGCAGGGACATGGCAGCGCTACGGATCTGATGAGCATCACCTCCTGGTTGATCGATCGAGGACTGCTGGAGAAAGTGGGTGGACAGAGCAAACTCGCGCAGTTGATCG
Source organism: Tildeniella nuda ZEHNDER 1965/U140 (assembly GCA_019358895.1). GTDB lineage: Bacteria > Cyanobacteriota > Cyanobacteriia > Leptolyngbyales > Leptolyngbyaceae > Stenomitos > Stenomitos nudus. The sequence continues at coordinate 80,039 of JAHHIG010000013.1, forward strand.
ATCGCACTGTGAGTGCTGTCAACATCGACCAGTACGCTCAACTGGTGATGGACAAATACATGCGCCGCATGTTGATCAAGGCAGGTAACGAAATTGCTCACCTTGGACACGATACAGCCAATGATCTAGAAGCAGTGCTGGATCAGTCTGAACAAAAACTCTTCGGTGTGACCCAGGATCGCCCGCAGCAGGGATTGATGGCAGCGTCCGACATTTTGACGCATACTTTCTCTGATATCGAGAGTCGATCGCTGGGCATGGTTTTGCCCGGTCTCTCCTGCGGTTTCTATGATTTAGATGCGATGACTCAGGGCTTTCAGCGCTCTGATTTAATCATCGTTGCAGGACGACCGTCAATGGGAAAGTGTCTAGAGGCAAGTTCAGAAATCCTGCTGTCAGATGGAAGTATCGCCACGATCGAAGAACTATATCGGCGGCAGCAAGCTGAGCTATTGACGCTTGACAGAAATTGGAAGTTTAAATTCACTCAACCTTCGGTCTTTGTTGACGACGGTGCTAAACCCGTGTTTCGAGTCACGACCCGTCTAGGACGCACCATTGAAACAACGCTGACTCACCCTTACCTGACCATTGAAGGCTGGCGACCATTAGCAGCGTTGAGTGTTGCTGATAAGATCGCAGTACCCCGTAAGGTTGATGTGTTTGGTGTGCAGCCAACCCGAGAATGTGCGGTTAAGCTGTTGGGGTATTTGATCGGGGATGGTTCTTTAACTGGAATCAACCCTGCTTTTACAAACAGCAATACTCAGATTCAGAATGAGTTTATTCAATGTGTTACAGAGTTTGGCGATCTTATTGTTCGGAGGGAGGGCTCAAAGGGTAAGCGTACGCCATGCTTTTACGTCTCAGCGAATCTAGACGTTGCTGTGGAGAATCGGAAATGGTTTGGTAACTGTCTTCAAAGTCTCCTTACAGAGAAGAGCATAACGGGAAGAACTCTCGCTAGGGCACTGGGAGTCAGCCCTAGTTTGGTTTGTCAATGGCAGAAAGGAATCTGTGTTCCTGGGCTAGATGTATTAGATCAGCTTTGCAAAATACTTACGGTTGAGCAACATGATCTCTTTCCTGCGGGATTCCCCGCAGCCAGTTCCCGCAATACTTTAACTACCTGGTTACGGGAAATTGGCTTATGGGGAAAGACCGCCCATACGAAAACGATTCCCTCCCTTGTATTTAAGCTGCCACGATCGCAGCTTGCCATGTTTCTTAATCGACTGTTTGCAACTGATGGGTGGGCAAGTGTCCTCACTAGTGGGCAAGCCCAATTAGGCTATGCAACGGTTAGTGAGCGCTTGGCAAGGCAGGTGCAACATCTCCTCCTGCGATTTGGTGTTGTTGCGGCTTTGAGACAGCGATCGGTGAAGTATCAGGACAGTTGTCGAACAGCTTGGCAAATCGATATTACCGATGCGTTGTCAATTAAAACTTTCAGTTCAGAAATTGGTATTTTTGGCAAAGAAAAGGCGGTTCTGAGTGTAGAAGCAGCTTTGGCGACAAGAAAATATCAGACAAATTGCGATTTAATTCCGATAGAGGTTTGGGATCAGCTTAACGTTGCCAGGAAAAAAGAGCCTTGGGCAACGCTTGCTCGTCGAGCGGGCATTGACGGTTACACCAATATTCATGTCAGTCAGCGTGCACCAACACGGGAACGACTTTTCTCCCTGGCAACAGCAATTGGAAATGAAAATCTCCAATATCTGGCGACGAGTGATCTTTACTGGGATGAAATCGTTTCCATTCAACCAATGGGTGAAAAGCAAGTCTACGATCTGACCATTCCAGACACCCACAACTTTGTTGCAAATGACATTTGCGTTCATAACACCAGCTTTGTTATGAATGTTGCCCGCAACATTGCGGCGTTTCACAAGCTACCCGTTGCTATCTTTAGCCTGGAAATGTCCAAAGAGCAGCTTGTACAGCGCTTACTGGCAAGTGAGGTGCGGATTGAAAGTGGGCGGCTGCGGGCAGGGCGTGTGAGCCAAAACGAATGGGAACCGCTGGGGCACGCGATCAGCACACTGTCACAACTACCCATGTTTATTGACGATACGCCCAACATCAGCATTACAGAGATGCGATCGAAAGCACGGCGGCTTCAGGCAGAACAGGGAGGAGCGCTGGGCTTGATCCTACTGGATTACTTGCAGTTGATGGATGGCGGCAGCGACAATCGTGTCCAAGAGCTATCGCGCATCACGCGGGCACTCAAAGGGTTGGCGCGAGAACTGAGTGTGCCTGTAATCGCCCTCTCGCAGTTGAGTCGCAGCGTCGAGTCACGCACCAATAAACGGCCCATGATGTCAGACTTGCGGGAATCAGGCGCGATCGAGCAAGACGCTGACCTGATCATGATGCTCTATCGCGACGAGTACTACAATCCTGATACACCCGATCGAGGGATCGCTGAAGTAATCATCTCCAAGCATCGGAATGGACCGACGGGAACGGTAAAATTGCTGTTTGAATCCCAGTTCACCCAGTTTCGCAACCTTGCCGCCCCCAATCGTACGTAAACAGAATTCAGCCGTCTCGCTTGGGCATTAGTGGGCGGCAGATTTAGAAAAGAGTTGAAGTACTACCACGCCAGCCACAATCAGCCCCATGCCAATCAGTCCTGCCTGGTCAATCGCCTGACGGTAGAAAAACCAGCCTAACAGCGCGACTAGGACAATTCCCAGTCCTGACCAGATTGCATAGGCAACCCCAACGCTGATGGTGTTTAAGCACAGCGAGAGAAAATAGAAAGCAGAACTATACCCAGCCAGGACGATGAGGCTGGGTACCAGTTTTGTAAATGATACCGTTGCTTTAAGTGCGCTCGTTGCAATCACCTCAGACACGATCGCAATGAGCAGGTACACATAGTCCGGCATAAAAACTCAAGTTGGTTAACTGAGCTTCAACAGTTCGACATCAAAAAGGAGTGTCGCATTTGGAGGAATCACACCGCCAGCCCCACGCGCACCATAACCCAGTTCGGATGGAATGGTTAACTGGCGACGACCGCCTACTTTCATGGTGCCAACGCCTTCGTCCCAGCCTTTGATGACCTGTCCTACACCGATTTTGAACTGAAAGGGCTGGTTACGATCGCGCGAGCTATCAAATTTAGTGCCATCTTCCAGAGTGCCTGTGTAATGCACGACGACCGTTTGACCAGGTTGGGGTGAAGCGCCCGTTCCTTCCACTAAATCAACATACTTCAATCCAGAAGGCGTTGTCACAAGAGCCTTGTCTCCAGATTTTTTCGGTGTTGCTGCACTTGAGGCATCTGACATGAGCGTGGGTGCGATCGACGCATTGGTTTGAGCTTTAGTAATGGTTGCAGCAACTTGAGTGCTGGTCAGCTCATTGGCGATCGCTGCTTCTGGTTTGCCACCAATCTGCGAAACGAACAGCACCACGAGGCAGGTGAGCATAACCCCCAAGCTGACTAAAATTTCCTTCAAAATAAACCCTCCTGTCAGGTTGTAAGCGGCGGTTGCATGATGAATCGCTGACTTGCCTATTGTACAGGGATTCAGGAAGGAGAAACTCCAGAAGAGCCTTGTAGTTTTTGTAGATTTTGTGCAAGCTGGAGATCAAAAAAGGTGTGTTGGTTGGCATCTCCAGCCAGGACACGAAACGGCGAGGTTGGTTCTCCCAACTGGTCAATCACCAGTGCTGCACCCGTAAAGTCTTGGTCTTTCGTATACTCATTCACTGTAATCACCGTTTGCAAGTTTGCCTGCCTCGCCGACTGCAAACCTGCATGGGAATCTTCAAACGCTAAACATGCGTTGGGGGCTAATTGCATACGCTCTAAAACATAGTCATAAATGTCAGGTGCGGGCTTCTTGGCTGGCACAATGTCCCCAGCCGCAATCACTTCAAACCAAGCAAGGCTATCCGGCGCGATCGCGGTTTCCAGGAGAGCCGTCACATTTTCGGGTGTCGTGGTAGTGGCGATCGCAAGTCGAATGCCCTGCTCACGAGCGTCCTGAAGCAGCCGCTTGACCCCCGAACGGAGAGGGATGGCATTCGACTGCACAAGCTCCTTGTAGTGACGAGTCTTTGCCTTATGCAATCCTGCTGCCCACGCTGGGATATCGTCCGCTGGTTTTAGCTCTGAACGGTATGTCCGTAGATAATGTTGAATGCGTTCTTTACCACCTGTCACCGACAGTAGTTCGCCATACTGCTCAACCGACCACTGCCAATCCAGTCCCGCGTCCGCAAACGCCTGGTTAAACGCTATGCGGTGTCCATCCCGCTCGGTATCCGCCAACGTACCATCAACATCAAAAATCAGTGCTTGCAGTGTAGTCATAGGTAGTAATCCGAAGGAGCGTCAATGGTCTGATGAGGCATCAATCTGGAGATAACGTCTCGTGGGTTGGGTTGTCTGTTGGCTCAGAGCTACCCTGTGCTGTAACCGATCGTGCTTGTGAGAGCGTATCCGTCGTGCCAGTGGGAGCGCGATCGTCTCGTCTGTCACTCTCCTCAATAGAAGAGGGCGTTAAGCGCTTTTGCTCCTGTACGCCCCACTGATCCATCACATCCTCTATCACTACTCGTCGCAACCAGATTTGGCTAACGACCGTGAGTGGTAGCGCCAGTGCTAACCCTAAAAAGCCAAAAACAGTGGCAAAAAAGACTTGCGCTAATAATGTAGCAGCAGGCAGAAGCGCCACTTGTTGAGACATCACGTAGGGGGTCAGCAAGTTACTCTCAAACTGCTGAATCGCAATGTATAAAGCGAACACAAGCAGCGATTTTACAGGTGAGTCTAGGAGTGCCGTTGACATGGGTAGCACGACGCTCAGCGTGGGACCAATGTTGGGAATAAAATTGAGTAGCCCTGCGAGAACGCCCTGTGCTAATGCTGCTTTGACTCCCAGTAACGCCAGCCCAGCGCTACTGAGCACTGCCACCACACTCATGCTGATTAAGGCACCAACAATCCATCGTCCCAACGAGAATTCGCACTCCTTTAGAATGCCATCAATGCGAACACGGTAAAACGCCGGAAACAGGCGGATGAAGCCCCGCCGATAAGCCGATGGGTTGATCAGCATCATCAATGCCAGGATCAGCACCAGTAAGATGTTGACGACCACTCCTAGCGAACTGGAAAAGAACGCCAGTGAACCACCGAGCAAGCGGTTAATGTATGGCTGTAACTGTTCGCCCAGGCTGTCAAGGTTGGGTAGATAGGCGCTCACCGATCGCGGCACAAAATGGCTCATGTTAGTCGTCCAATCGTTCAGGCGCTCAACCCCTGCTGGCACCAACACGATCAAATCTTGAAACTGTGCTGTAAAAGGCGGCACGATGAGCAGAAAGAACGCAATTAGCGCTGCCAGAAAACAAACAACGCTGAGCAAGACCGCACCCGATCGCCGTATGCCTGTTTCCTGAAACCGTCGCGAAAGTAAATTCAAGCTGTTTGCTAGCACCACCGCTGCAAACACCAGCAGCAATACCTGGCGAATTTGCCAGACAATGTAGAGGCTAACGGCTAGAACGAGAAAACCAATCCATTGACCCAGATTCACCACAAACTCCAAAAGAAGAGGAAGAAACGTTGCTAACTGTCAAACAGTAGAGCAGCAAACGGTCATCAATTCAAACGCTGATCCGTCCATCGCTACCGTTCGCGGCTGTATCTGTTACCACGCCCTTGCTGCCAGCGCCAACCGAGCAGGAGCGCGGCGATCGTGCCTGGAAACCACACTGCAATCAGTACATTAGTTGTTGTTGGCGAGATCGCTAGAGCGGGTGCGCCATACTTGATGGCGATCGATAGGGCAGTAGAGAGTACAAAAACCTTGAAAATTAATCCAGTCATCTCACATTACATCAGTGCCTCTACCCAGTAGCCATTATGCCTGCAAGCTCAGCGATTTCTACAGAATCCATGCCTTGTTCTCTTTTATCTTCTATGCTTCAACCTCTACCTTCTGACCCTGGAGTCCTGGCTCTATAGCGGGTTCCCACCAAGCAAAGTACAGTTGCGAAAAGGTGGAGGGCAGAGGGCAGAAGCAAGGAGGAGCACCGTTTTCCTTCTGCCTTCTGCCTTAGAACGTGTACCGTACTCAAACGAGAGCCGCTATGCGCGTGGTCAGTATGAAGCAAGTTAGGGAACTCTACCGTTGGATCTTGGCACGCACTGCCAACCAAACGGTTTCATTCGATGCTTGCCAGTAAATGGCGTGTGTTTTGCAGGAGTTTTCATGCTAGAGACGTTACAAAATTTCTTGAATCCACAGGGGTTTGTCGCCCATGGGCACTGCTACCTCTGGCAGACGGAGTTGGTTTGGCTACATGTGATTGGCGATGGCGCGATCGCCCTGGCTTACTTCTCTATTCCCTTAACGCTGGTTTATTTTGTCTCCCAGCGCAAAGACATTCCCTTCAACTGGATTTTTTGGATGTTTGGTTCGTTCATCATCGCCTGTGGCGTTGGGCACGTGATGGACATCTGGACAATCTGGCATCCAACCTACTGGGTAGCCGGAGCGATCAAAGCGTTGACTGCGCTCATTTCCGTCATCACGGCGGTAGAACTCATCCCGTTAGTACCCAAAGTCTTAGCGCTACCCAGCCCAGCTCAGCTAGAAGCCGCAAACCAAGAATTAGAGGCGACCTTAAATCGGCTCAAACAAACTCAAGTACAGCTGATTCAAACAGAAAAAATGTCCAGCCTGGGGCAGTTAGTTGCGGGCGTTGCTCATGAGATCAACAATCCAGTCAACTTTATTCACGGCAATCTGGTGCACACCACGGAGTATACACACGAGTTGCTGCGACTCGTGCAGGCGTATCGAGAGTCGTATCCTCAACCGACAGGTGCAGTACAGGCTGTCATTGACGCAAGCGATTTAGAGTTTCTCAACGAAGATCTGCCGAAAATGCTGTCGTCGATGAAAGTGGGCACCGATCGCATTCGTCAGCTCGTGCTGTCACTCCGCAACTTTGCGCGCCTAGACGAAGCGCAGAAGAAACCTGTCAATATTCATGAGGGTATTGATAGTACTCTGATGATTTTGCAAAGTCATCTGAAGTCAAAGTCCGATCGCCCTGGTATTCAGGTTGTCAAAGCCTATGGTGACTTTCCTCTCTTTGAGTGCTACGCCGGACAACTCAATCAAGTCTTTATGAATTTGCTGAGTAACGCGATCGATGCGCTGGAAATAGAAACAAAGTTTTCGCATGTTAGCGATCCACCCCTTTTACCGACGATTCGCATTCAAACCTCAACGCTGACTGCTGATTGGCTGCAAATCGAAATTACTGATAATGGTTCAGGTATCCCAGAATCTGTAAGGCAGCAAATCTTCAAGCCCTTTTTTACAACCAAAGCGGTCGGCAAAGGAACGGGCTTAGGCTTGTCGATCAGCCATCAAATTGTGGTCGAGAAGCACGGCGGACAACTGGACTGCCTCTCTACGGTGGGACAAGGAACGACATTCCGCATCAAGCTTCCAATCCAACAGTCTGAGCAACGTACGGTTCCCAAGTCTGTTTTCGCCTAGAAACACATACGCTCTGGTAAGCATACGTAAATCTGTGCTAGATTTAAAAGCGGTGTTTGAATCAACACAAAGCAACGGGTTGCTAGCTCAGTGGTAGAGCATTCGGCTTTTAACCGACTGGTCCCGGGTTCGAATCCCGGGCAACCCATCAATGAAGCACGTCAGTGGTCGTTCTCAGAGGATGCAGTCTCTCGTGTTAATTCGCTTACCCCAACGGCAGCGATCGACACTGGTAACATAGGCGTAGAGGTTGTCTCTGGCACAATCCATTCGCTTGCTCGGTTGAGCGCATAGAGACCACCGCAGAGCAATAACCGATCGCCAATTTGCAAATCGCTACCTCCATCCGGAAAGCGAATAAACTTTCCTTCTCGGCGAATTGCCTGGATCAGCACGCCAAACTGCCGTCGAATATGTAGTTCTGACAGCGTTTTGCCGACAACGGGGCTACCCTCAGGCACCAGCAGCCACTGACACGACGCATTTTCTGTTGGAATAGCGGCTCCGCCTTTTGCTAGTTCGTCAAAGGCGGCAATTTCGGTGGCTTCTCCGACGACCAAAAGGCGATCGCCCGTCTGCAAAGCCGTTTTCCCATCGGGATAATCGAGTTCTTCGCCGTCTGCCCGCCGGATTGCCATCAGGCTCACACCAGTTAGACGACGTAAGTCGGTTTCTTCTACCGTCATGCCAATCAAAGGTGAGGCGATCGGCAGGGGATACCAGCGGTTATTCATGTCTTGCGTCGCTTCTTTAAGCTCTCGTGAAACCTGATAGGACGGCTTTTCAGTGCGTAGATCCAGGTAGTGAGAATTGCGAATCTGCTGCACTTCACGCTGAATGACAGGCAGTGGTAAGCCAATACCCGTCAGCAGATGAGATGACAATTCCAGGCTGGCTTCAAACTCAGGCTGTACAACCTCTTTTGCGCCTAGTTGGTAGAGCAATTCAATATCTTTATCCTGATTTGCCAGCACGACCACATCCAGATCGGGAGCCAGTTCCAAAGAGCGTTTGAGGCAAAGACGTGTACTCATCGGGTCAGGAAGCGCGATCGCCATGCCCTGTGCCGTATCAACCCCTGCCTTCTCCAGCACGTGTAAACTCGCCGCATTGCCATAGACGTAGGGAATTCCAGCCTCCCGCACCTCCTGAATGCGACGCTCCGATTGATCAATCACAATCACGGGATAGCTATGTTCGCGCAGCAGTTGCACAATGTTGCGTCCTACCTGCCCATACCCGCAGACCACGACATGGTTTTGCGTCGGTAGATCATCGGCGATCTCCAGAGCAACATCGGTGCGCTCCAGATAGTCTTTCAGCCAGGGGAGCGATTCTGCCCAAGCAAAAAGCTGAGGGATGAATCGCAGCACAAATGGTGTCAGCACCAGCGTTACGGCGGTTGTTCCTAAGATCAGCAGGTACACGCGACGAGATACCAAGCCCAATGATTGCCCTTCACTCGCCAGCACAAAGGAAAACTCCCCGATTTGCGCCAGCCCCAAGCCAGCCGTCAACGCGGTTTTAAGGGGATAGCGAAAAAGCACGACCAGCGGGGTCACAATCAGAAATTTGCCTACAAAGACCAGCGCTACCAGACCCAGGATCAGTTCCAGGTTGTTCCACAGAAATGTGGGATCAATCAACATCCCGATCGCAGCGAAAAACAGGCAGGCAAAAATATCACGCAGCGGCTCGACATAATTCAGGGTTTGATCAGCGTACTCGACCTCTGAGATCATCAGTCCCGCCACAAATGCACCCATCTCGATCGACAGCCCCAGGTGTTCCGTCAGTAGCGCAATGCCCAGACAAATCGCCACCACACCCAAGAGAAAGAGTTCCTTACTTTCTGTACGCGCCAGCATTCGCAGCAGCGGCGGTATCACCCAGATACCTGCAATGACTGCGCCTAATCCCAGTAGACCTGTTTGCAGCAGTGCCCAACCGATCGCCAGCCCGACTTCTTCTACAGGTTTGTCGAGCGCTGGCAGCACTGCCAGCATCACGCCCAGCGCCAGATCTTGCACGACTAGAATGCCCAACATCACCTGTCCGTGAGGCGTTGCGGTTTCGTTGCGCTCCATCAGGCACTTCAGCACAACAGCAGTGGACGATAGCGAAAGAATTGCGCCCAGGAAGACACCCTGAGCAGGCGATGTGACCCAACCCATGCCCAGCGATACCAGCGCTGTGACCGCGATCGTCAGCACGATCTGCAAGCCGCCTCCGCCGAGGCTGATCCCCTTCACTTTCTTTAGCTCTGAAAAAGAAAATTCAACTCCCAGAGCAAAGAGCAGAAAGGCGACTCCAAACTGAGCCAGCGTCTCCACCTGGACTAGCTCTTTGATCAGCCCCAGTCCGGCTGGACCAACCACCATGCCTGCCAACAGGTAACCCAACAGAATCGGTTGCCGCAGCACTGCCGCCAGAATGCCACCTGCTGCTGCTGCTGCCAGTACTGTGACTAAATCAACGATCAGCCTGAAATCTTCTTGCACTGCAATTAATGTTAAAAAACGTATCGTTTGCTCTCATTTTAGAATACAAACTTTTTGGAACAAGCGGGGGTATGTTGAGTCAGAAGACTCAGCGATCGCCCTACAAACCACCATTCTTTGATCGTTGCTCGTTACGATTCCAGGTTCTGATGCTAATGCAGCAGTTTCACCTTAAACTTTGATCTGCATTGGTGCCTGTTTTCAACCTGAGAGGATGTTTTAAAAGTGTCTGGCGGTTAAAACCGCGACTACGTAGACAAAGTCCGCCTGCGCGGACTACCGCAACACGAGGATTTTGGAACCTGTGGAGGCAGGTTTTGTCCCTGTAGCCGCGACTTCAGTCGCCAAGGCTACAAGCATCTGGACTTTTAAAACATCCTCTGAAGCGTTCCCCTTACCTTGAAAACAAGCGCTAAGGATCGCTACTCTATCTGTCAGTAACAAAATCTGCCCATGATGAAACATTGCCAATCATGGAAAAAACACGATAAAGCTGACGCTACATCGACTCCGTATTTTATGAAGCAACTGTGGCAAATACTTTTTAGTTGCGGTCGATCGCCTGCAAAACGATCGCTCAGCACGCGCCCTATTAAACGACAGCGCAACGCTCAAAACCTCATTCAGGCAGCGATCATAGCCCTGGCGATCGGAACTCTAATGTTGGTCACTTCTCCTGGCAGGGCACTGCAAGTCCAGGTTGTACCGAACAATCCTCAACTGGGCGATACCCTCTCTGTAACCGTTGAATCTGATACTCCTGGTAACACAGCGCCAGCGGTGAGTCTGGGAAAACGTACCTATAGCGCGTTCCCGATCGGGAACAATCGCTTTCGGGCGCTACTGCCAACAACGCCACTCGATAAACCAGGTGTACTGCAACTTCGGATTAGTGATGGTAACGAGACTCGTCTCCTGGGATTACCGCTTCGGGGGCGCAAATTTCCTACCCAGTCAATCTGGTTACCTCCAGGTAAAGACCAGGACTTGTCAGACTTCGAGTTCGATCGCGTCGATGCCTTCAAAAAACTCGTCACGCCTGAAAAGTTTTGGAGTGGACTCTTTCTCAAACCCAACAATGGACCGATCACGACAATCTACGGCGTTCGTCGGTATTACAACGGCAAATTTGCGCATGATTATTATCACCGTGGCGTAGACTACGCAGGAGCTTACGGTTCACCTATCATTGCCCCTGCGGCTGGACGAGTTGCGCTGGTGGGTCAAGAGTCGAAGGGCTTTGTCATTCATGGCAACTGCATTGGCATCGATCACGGGCAGGGCGTGGAGAGTATTTTCTTACACTTAAGCCGAATTTTGGTGAAGAACGGGGAGTTTGTTAAAGCGGGTCAGGTGATTGGTGCCTTAGGTGGAACAGGCGCTGCCACGGGTCCTCACCTCCACTGGGGACTGTATGTCAACGGTCAGGCTGTTGATCCGTCACCCTGGCGCAACAAACGGTTTGAATAACTTTATGTTTGAAGCTCGATTAAGCTGATACTGAACGTGGATTCTGGGGCAAGATGATTGAAGGCTAATCGTCGAAAAACGGCGCTGCGGAGTTTAGAAGCATTATGAGTATTGAAAAGATCGTAGAGCAGGCGTTGCAAGACGGCTACCTGACTCCGGCGATGGAAGCAGAGGTTGGCAGAATTTGTGATACGGCATCAGAACTGTCGATCGAAGAGTATATGTCGCTCGATCGACTCATGGGAGCACTACTGACAGGGGAAGTGGTGGCAGTTCCCCGCAAGCAGTTTATTAATGTGATGGAAGAACTGGTGCTTACAGAGGCGATCGCCCGTGTGGCTGAAATTGAGGCGACGAGCGATCGTACCCTCGATTTAGGCGACATTGCAGCCTATGCACTCAACCGCTTACCGCCCCTCTACGCCACCACCGAAGAAGGGGCAACCTATCAGCGGCAACGCGCAAAAGAAGAACTCCAGGGCTTGATTGCCCAACAAGTGGGCGAAGCCATTGCCCGGAACCTTGATCGTCCTGAATTCTTCCCAGAACGACAGGCGATCGGTAAGAACTCTGGCGATGAAATTCTGACCCAGGTGAGTGCTCTACTCCAGGCATACGCACCGAGCTTTGAACCACAGCCAGGTGTGTCGCATTAACCAGCTCGTCTCTTCGGCGACTGAAGTTGCAGCCACAAAAACCCAACCTGCCGATGCAGGTTCAAGCCCTCGCTTGCCATAAGTCCATGCAGACGTACGGGTGGTTGTAGTCACGGTTTCAACCACCGAACGTTTCTCAGTAAGATTTTGTGTCTACAGTCCATAGCTTGAGCAAGCTATGGACGAACATTCACAGGCGTTCCTGGCTCCACCTGGTCGTACAGTGCCACCACGTCTCGGTTTCGCATACGGATGCAACCATGCGAAACAGCCTGTCCAATCAGTTCCTCCTGGTTGGTGCCGTGAAAACCAATGTGAGCACGCCCCTCATGTAAAAAGCTAATCCATCGCTTGCCGAGCGGGTTGGCAGAGCCTGGGGGGATCACTTCGCCTGTGATCGGATGCTGCCATTTGGGATCGCGCTGCATTTCCAGAATGTGGAAAGAGCCGAGGGGTGTTTCCCAACCCGTCTGTCCAACCGCGATCGGATAACTGGTGACGAGTTGCTGTTCTCGATACAGAAGCACCCGTCGATCGCTCAAATCGATCGTGAGCCTCGCGCTGCTTTTGGAGGGCGTTGAGATTGTTTTGCTGTCGTTGCTTTGGGTGCTTTTAACCACTGTCGTCTGCACGCTCAAAGTCGGCGTATTCTGAGCATTCGCTGTCCAGGCTCGCCATTGAATGCCCAGTAGCAACAGCGCTGTTCCAATACAGAGAAACATCACACTACGAGAAAGGCGATCGTCGCGAACAGTTGCAGTCATCGTCTCCTACCTCACGGCGTTCTCTCTAATCTACTCCGACACGTCCCTTTCAATCTACTCCGACAGCAGCAATCTAACGATGCCTCTAAAGTAATACCATCCCTACATTAGCGGCGTGCCAGAAAAATTTGCACACAGACTTTATACTATCTTGATTTTTGAGGCTGGATTCTTTCGTCAGAACGGGCACAATATGGACAGGGATTTCGTTGAAGTGTGTAGGTGGATTCGGGAATCTAAGTTGAGTGCGGTGTAACTAAGCTTAATTCCACGAGTGAACCGTGTGATTTCGACCGAAGGCAAGAGGAGTGGATATGTTTGAGAAGTTACTACTAGCTGCGACCATCACGTTCTCGCTCAATTTGTTTATTGGCATGAGCGTCCAGACGACGAAGCAGCCAACCGTTATTGCCCAATTAACCGACTATCCTGTCTACGTTGCCAAGGCGCAGGACGATCGCCGCTCTTTGTGGAGTTTGTTTCAGTAAAAAGCACGTTTAATTGAAACCATTAAACAATGGCAACCATCAAGGTGTTCTGGTGGGAACTTCGCGAGAGCCGAACGCGTCACGAAACATGGAATGTCTGAGAAGCGAAGCCATCCATGAATCAGTCTGTTTCTGCCTCCTGGTCATCGATTAGGGCGATCGATCCCCCTGTGTCAGCCGAAAAGCTTTCTAATGTTGATCTGGTGCTACAATGTCAGGCTGGGCACCGTCCAGAGAAAGCTGCCTTTGCAGAGTTGCTCCGTCGCTATCAGCCTCATGTTGAGCGAGTACTTTATCACCTGGCTCCCGACTGGCAAGATCGTTCCGATCTCGTGCAAGAGGTGTGGATTCGGGTGTATCGGAATATCAAGCGCTTACAAGAGCCGATCAAATTTCGGGGTTGGCTCAGCCGGATCGCGACTAACCTGTTTTATGACGAACTGCGTAAACGCAAACGCAACAAACATCCGTTGTCGCTGGATGCCCGCCTAGCCGTTGAGGATGGTGAAATGGACTGGGAAATTGCCTCAGAGACACCTGGACCAGACGAGGATCTGACGACGAGAGAGTTCTACGACCAACTGCGATCGGCGATCGCAGATTTGCCAGAAGTCTTTCGTACGACGATTGTGCTGCGTGAAATTCAAGGAATGGCGTATGAGGAAATTGCCGAACTGACAGGTGTATCGTTAGGTACGGTAAAGTCCAGAATCGCCAGAGCACGTTTAAGGCTACAGTCTCAACTTCAACGTTATTTAGATGGCAACTCATAACCAAGGCTTGTGGAAGCAGTTAATTTTTTCGTTAAGACTATCGCCTCTATGAGTGATTCAAGGTTTACTGGTGATCAGGCTAGATGACTTTTCCCGCGACTCGCTTTTGCTACAGATTGGCGTTTGACTCACTGGCTTCTAATGGTTCGCTTCTATCTGACTGGTTCGCTTCTAATAGAATGCTGCGCTCTTTCAACACACGACGTGGTGCCGAAATGACCTCCAATCCTCCTCCAAACAACAACCATCAGCCCTCACCCATGAACGGTCAAAATTCGTCTTCATCCTCGTCTAACTTGATTCAGCGCGATCGCTTTGAGCTACTAAGTGCTTATTTGGACGGTGAAGTAACCGCCCTCGAACGCAAGCAAGTTGAGGAATGGTTAGCCAATGACCCAACGGTACAGCGTCTCCACAGTCGCTTGCTGAAGTTGCGTCATGGGTTGCAAACCATGCCTGTGCCTACCGCATCACAACCCACGGAACAACTGGTTAGTCAGGTGCTTACCCGCCTAGACCGCAAGCCAAAGTCCCTGGTGTGGGGTGGTGCAGCCATTGCAGCGCTCGTTGTGGGTGCAGTTGTGAGCAGCCTCTTCTCCGAGAGCCAAACGCCCATGCCTCAACTTGCCAAAGGTTCACAGCAGCCTGCGATCGAGTCGCCTCAAGCGATCTCTAATGAAACGCTGCTGGTAGCACTGGATAAGCCGCTGGTAGAGATTCCCAAAACACCTGTTGTGGTGCCAAACGGTGCCTTTAAAGACGCGACCAAACCTTCTGCACCTGGAACAGTCACCCGCTAAACAGAATCATTTGAGCAGCGATGGTTGCCTAGTTTACGATGTGCGTCTGGTGCCAGCGTCCGTCGGGTAGTAAGATGCCGCCCAGCGCAAGTGTCTGTTCTCTGGTCATTAAGTATGCCCAGGCTAGACTCAAGAAGCGTTGGGCTGTATCGTATGTGGCGATCGTGCTCCGCTCGTATGCATGTTGCTCTAGACGTTGACTGGGAGCACAACGAGAAAATTCTTCCGGGTCGTGTCGTTCAAAGGCATCCAGGCAGTCGAGAATGTCTGAATGTGCAAAGGATAAGAGTTCTCCCTGCACAATGCCCGCTTCCAGCGTCATTGCTGGGTAGCCGAAGGGTAAGGTATACAGACATCCTTGAGCGATCGCGGGGCGTGACTGCACAATGTGGCTGGAACACACATGATGGTTTACCTCTCCTCGCTTCAAGGTGCCGTAGACGAAGACGTGAATCACTGCTTTGTCTAAGCTTGACAGCATTTTTCGACTTGCAATGATCTCACAACACACGTCCATACATGTGGAATGGCACGGTGGGATACAGTCACCATGCCGTTCAATTAGCAGTGTAAATCATGCGTTGATATGATGTGTGAACGGGCTAGGAGGGATTCGAACCCCCGACACCGCGGTTCGTAGCCGCGTGCTCTAGTCCACTGAGCTACAAGCCCTTGCAAGAACACTATACTACCATACTCTGCCACAATGACACAAAACTCCTCTGATACGGCTGCTGCTGTCAGCCAACCGCTGACGCATCTGGATGCACAGGGACAGGCGCAAATGGTTGATGTTTCCTTGAAGCAGCAGACCGTTCGAGAGGCGATCGCGGTGGGACAGGTGCGAATGCTGCCCGAAACCTTTGCGGCGATCGCGGCGGGCAATGCGCCTAAAGGTGATGTCTTAGGCACTGCCAGATTAGCAGGCATCATGGCAGCCAAACAAACCGCTCAACTGATTCCTCTTTGTCACCCGCTGCCGTTGCACAAAGTTGAAGTAGATTTGCTGCCGTCTCCTGACTTACCGGGTTATCGTATTCAGGCGATCGTGAAGACGAAAGCTGAAACGGGTGTAGAAATGGAGGCACTCACAGCCGTTGCTGTTGCGGCTCTCACGCTCTACGACATGGCAAAAGCCTTGGATAAAGCGATGCAAATCGAAAACATCCATTTGCTCAGTAAAACTGGCGGCAAGTCGGGAGACTATCAATGCCATCCGACAATCAGTAGCTGGGCGTGATTAAACTAAAGATGATTTTGGGGGTAGATGGGGTGAAACCCCCTTCGGCTTTCTTACAATCAATTAGGGCTACCGACTTACCGATTCAGTTCTAGGTTCTGCTCCTGAGTGGGAGAGATTTAGAAAGCTGCCTATACTCTAGACGTTTAGAAAGCTGCTTATACTCTAGACGGTGACATTGCAACAACACATTCTTTGTCTGTACCGTTGCGCTTATGCTGAGACGCTTCTTTTACCTGACGGCACCCATCGCTGCACTGACCACACTCATTGCTGTACTGGTTCGCAGCCAACCGTTGCCCGCTCCTGCAAACCAGACGATACCGCCACGTCTCAGTGAATCATCTGCCAACGCAATCATGCCAATCTGTTACATCCAGCTAAACGGTCAGTTGAGAGATCTCCGTAGTCTATGCGGTAGGAAAGCTACCAATCTTGTGCCATCTCGCGGTGTGCCGCGATCGGTTTCGCAGCCAAGCCCAACGGTAGATGATGATGACTCAACTTCAACAGCCACTCCCAAGCCTCAGTCCACGCCTACTAGCACACCATCACCGACTAAGCCTGTCCCACAGCCCGGTGCTAGTCCTGCGCCAAGCCCGATCGGTCGCCCTGCCAGTGTCCAGCTCTCGCCTGGTAACGCCTCGACCATTGCACCCAGTGCACCCAATCCGCTAGCCATTCCAGAAGACCGCGATTGAAGGGCGATCGCAACTGAAGCAGCACAATCAAGGGCGATCGTTAATACTTTCATAGCGTCTGCTTAACTCATTGCTGATAGTGTGTTGAACTGTTCAGGCATTTTAGAATGTGGCAACTGTAATGAGCAGCAAAGACTCGCATGGGTTCGGTCAAATTAGGTGGATACAAAGCATCTCCTGTACGTTAACAACAGCATTGCGTTCGGTTGATCAATTCTGGAGCCGCCATTCATTTAGACGTTTATTAGCTGTCATCTTTAGCGTATTTTTTCTCGTTGTTACCACCCATGCAGTTATTGCCCAAGGTTCAGGCGTGCCCAAACCAAAGGTCATTCTCATTTCATTAGATGGTGCAACGCCTGGTTTAATTAATGACTATTTAAAAACCGGAATTCTCGACTCCAACACAGGCTTAGGGTTGCTCAAACGTCGGGGTATTGCAGCACAGCGAAACGTGACCTGCAATCCATCGTTGACGGCTGCCTGCCACGTGAGCATCGGCACAGGTTCCACAACGGTCAAAACCGATGTGGTTTCCAACAGCTTTCATCTCGTTGCCAGTCCCTTCGCCCGTAACGTGAGCGGTTTTGCGGCTCCGATCGGTGGTTACTCTGTGAAGCCCGTTGGACCCGCCGCCCCACCCCTTGCAGAGCCAATCTGGGTGAAGCTGAGACAGAACGGTAAGAAAGTTGTTGCTGCAACGTTCCCTGGTGCTGATGGTGCTGAAATCACGCTGGCTGGTGCAGGTACCCCTGTGCTTCAAGCCGCCGCCGATCGCACCGTCGATTACACCGTACCGTTTGGAGCGTTCGCAGGACAAGGCGCTAGAGGTTTTAGCCTGACAGCGACCGATTTTACGCCTGCACCTGGTCAGACGATTAGCCAACTTGAAGCGGCGGGTAAACGCTCTTACAGCCCCATTTTGCAGAAAACGACCCCTTTGGATACGTTTCCGATCGGCACTGTAAACTACACCATCCAGGTAGCCGCACTCGATACGACCGACGATGGCGCGGGTAACTACGATACGCTGGTTTTCTTTGACACAACCGCAGGTATTCAGCCCGGACCCTTCAGCCTGCCTGCAACCGGACCAGCATACGTCAAGGCGAGCGATCGCACTTCCGCTCTTTTTTATCTGGAAGGCAGTGCTAGCAAAGCAGGCACCGGGTTCTACGTGAGTACGCTTGCGCCAGATTTAGCAACCGTTAGAATTGCCCGTTACTCTGCCAACTCTATTCCCAGGAATGCGGCAGTGCTGGCAGATGTAGATGACATCAACAACAATGTTGGCTTCTGGGCACCCCAGCCAGACTTCCGCATTCCAGAGCGACTCAGCCCTGGCTTTACTGATTTTCCTGATGCCGACTTAGAAGCAATCTACGAAGATCTGGTACGCACCTTTGTGGATTACCAGACTCGCGTTATTTTGCGCGCGATCGCCAGAACTCCCGATGCTGATTTGGTGCTGACATACATTGAGCAGCCCGATGGTTCCGAACACCAGTTTTTGGCGATCGATCCACGGCAAGCGACGACTATTACCGATCCTAATACGATCGGTGCTGGACAAGATCAGGCAAAAATTGCACGTTATCAAACCTACGTTCAAACCGCTTACCGAGTGGCTAACAGCTCTGTGCAGCGCATCATTGACACAGTGGGTACAACTCGCAACGGCACACCCAAGAGCAACATCATTGTCGTCTCTGATCACGGGTTTGCGCCGTTTCACACAGCCGTTGATTTCAACACTCTCTTGAGAAACAACGGGATCGACTCCACCAAAGTTCGCGCGATTACGTCTGGACCTGCTACCCACATTTACATCAATCTCAAAGGGCGCGAACCAGATGGCATCGTCACTCCAGACGAGTATGTCGTGTTGCAGAAGCAAATCGTCAAAATCCTCGAGGACTTTGTGGAGACAAACCCAAACTACACGAAGCGTGACAAGCCAATCTTTGACAAAATCTACGCTCGTCCCATCCCGGCTGACGTGAACGATCCATCCTTCGGCTTAAGCACCAATAACTTTATTGGTCAAGATTCAGGTGATGTCTTCGCAACGATGGTACAAGGCTACAACTTTGACGGTATACAGTCCCCTGTTATACAGCGCTTAGGCGACGCGCCAGCAACTCCTCCCGTGCTTTCCGTGCCAAACTTCTATGGCGCACACGGTTATGATCCCAACACGCTCAATATGAGCGCCATTTTCTTTGCGGCGGGTCCAGATATCCGTCGTGGCAAGCTGCAACAGGTGCGTAACATTGATGTTGTCCCAACGATTAACAAGTTGTTGGGCGTGGAGTCGGCTTCTACAGTGCAGGGTAAGGATCTGAAGCTTGGTTCTTGATGAATTCTCGATCGAAACGCGAGTGGCTCCAGTCCCATTTTTGAGCTGCATGATGCAGTAGAGGCTCTCAACAACGTAACGTGCAATGGCTTCTAGATAATCGCTAGAAGCCATTGCGCCTTTAAATTTTCGAGAAGGTTTGTACTACAGGTGATGCGGTCGATCGCAAGCCATTGCGTTCACTTCACTGGTTCGTTCGCAGCCTTGCGTTTCAAAGTTGATGCGAGGTTGAGCCTGTGTCTGAGGGACGAATCCTGCTAGACTTGTCAACGCCAGAAGGCTAGATGCTATGAACGATCGCATGAAAATTCTCCTCTACAAGACAGTGTCCATACATTAGAGTGATTCTGTCGGAAACCCAAAGCGATAGCCTCTGCCATAGACGGTGTTAATCAAGGGTGGTTCGCCATCGGCTTCGATTTTGCGTCGCAGTAGCCGGACTTGTGCAGCGAGGGCGTTGCTGGTTGGTTTTTCAGCGCCATCGCCCCAGAGATATTGGTGAATTTGCTCATGCGTGAGGATCTGGTTGGGGTGTCGCATCAGGTATTCGAGTAGCTGCGTTTCTTTTTCGGACAGCTCGATCGCCCGTCCCTGTCGGTAGGCAAGCTGATTGCTCAGATCGAGTTCCAAATCGTCCACGTGCAGCCGTTGAGTTGGCGTAACTTGCTCCAAAGAGGGTGGACGACGCAGCAGTGCTCGCACTCTGGCAAGTAACTCTCGCAGTTCAAACGGTTTAATGATGTAATCGTCGGCTCCTGCGTCTAAACCCTGCACACGATCGTCAACGGTATCCTTTGCTGTCAGAAATAAGACAGGAGTAGTATCACCACGCGATCGCAACTGCTGGCAAATTTCCAACCCAGAGTAACGAGGCAGCATCCAGTCCAGAATCAACAGGTCATAGTGTCCCTGTTGTGCTAACTGGTTGCCGCGATCGCCGTCATACGCTACATCCACTGCATAGCCTTCGCGCGTCAAAAGGAGGCTCAAGGGATCTGCCATTTCGACTTCGTCATCCACCAAGAGAATCCGCATAGAAGCGATTAGCCTTTTAGACATCAGCTTTCAGCTATTATTATCGTGCTGTTCGATGTCTGCTGATAGCCAAACGCTCGTTATGATCACCGTTGCACTCCCCAAAGGCGCTCTTTTATCCGACAGCATTCGCTTGCTGCAAGCTGTTGGGCTAGACTTCAGCGCTTTCCTCGATCCAACCAATCGGCTGCTGCAAATTACAGACCCAACAGGCACAGCTAAGGCGCTGCTGGTAAGGAATTACGATGTGCCAGTCTATGTGGAGTATGGTCAGGCGCAGTTAGGCATTATTGGCTACGATGTGCTGCGCGAGAAAACGCCCCCTGTCGCACATCTAGTAGATTTAGGCTTTGGCAAATGCCGCATGTCGGTAGCAGTAAAGCAGTCTAGCCCCTATCGATCGGCGTTAGAGTTGCCACTTTACGGACGAGTTGCGTCGAAGTTTGTCCACTGTGCCCGCGAGTATTTTGATAGTTTGGATTTGCCTGTAGAAATTGTGCCGCTCTACGGCTCGGTCGAGTTGGGACCCATCACAGGAATGTCAGAGGCGATCGTCGATTTGGTCGCTACTGGCACCACGCTGCGCGAAAACGGCTTGGTTGAAACCGATCTTCTCTTTGAGAGCACCGCACGCCTGATCGCACACCCGCTCAGCTATCGCCTGAATACCGATGGTCTGCATGAGTGGATTGAGAAAGTGCGATCGCAGGTGACGATCGCTGCCTGAAGCAGCTAAAGCAACTAATCGATCTAAAACATCAACAGATGCGATCGCACTGGCTGGGAAAGGCTGCAATTGCGCCGCATTCTTAGGTTCAATGCAGCCATGGTGCGGAGTGTAGGCAATCAACAAAAGAGTTGGGGTCTGGTTGACTGACAAATCTTTTGCACTGTTGCCCAAACAGCACTCGTCCGCTGAGAGAGGGGTTGGAGGTGAGGGCGATTGAGTTTTGTCAGTCAATCAGCAGTCACTGCACATTAAAGCTCGATCAAAGCATACCAACCGCTTAAAAAATTATGCTTTTGATCAATTATCGCCTATTTGTTTTTAAGCCAGATTTTGTATTGATAAATAACTCAAGTTCTTATTCCAACTCAGCCTATAGAGAGATGTTTTTATTGTTTTTTATCCGAGGTTAATCTCTTTTTAAGATGTAGAAAATATATCTAATGCATGTATAAAAGTACTCAGTGTAATAGCGCATCAGACTAAAGAGATCAGGTCAATTTGTAGCGATCGCACTATTTTATTGATAAGTGGTTTATAATTGTTTACAGACACACAATCTTAGGTAAAACACATGGCTGATATCATCGATACTGCTGTTAATGCTGGTTCTTTTACCACTTTGGCTGCTGCTTTGAAAGCTGCTGATTTGGTCACAACTCTGAAAGGAAAAGGTCCTTTCACCGTTTTTGCTCCTACCGACGAAGCCTTTGCTAAGCTCCCTGCTGGAACCGTTGATAGCTTGCTTAAGGATCTTCCTAAACTCAAGCAAATCCTGACCTATCACGTTGTTTCTGGCAAAGTGATGGCGGCTGATGTCGTTAAGCTGAAGTCGGCGACTACCGTTCAAGGTTCAGATGTGAAAATTGACGCTTCTAACGGTGTTAAAATCAATGAATCTACCGTTTCAACTCCTGATGTTGCGGCTGACAATGGCGTTATCCACATCATTGACACAGTGTTAATGCCCGCATAAGCGATCGCTTATTAGCAAATAGCAGCGAGGGTGCAGTAATTATCTTTAACTACTGACCCCTCGCTTTTTGCTGGCGATTGATCATCACGTTTGAACTGTTCAACTAGATCGAGCTAATTAAACGCGATCGCATACCCAACGGTGTAATCTGCGGTTGCAAGTATGTTCAAGCTAACCAGATAAGCCATCGAACAATCCATAACCACCACCACCAGGTGTTTCAATTACAAAGGTATCGCCGGGATGCATGGTGACTTCGGCTTTGCTGTCTAGAGGTTCGATCGTGCCATCGGCTCGTTCAACCCAGTTGCGTCCCACTATGCCGGGTGCGCCACCCTCCAAACCAAACGGTGCCACCAACCGATGCCCCGACAGAATTGCTGCTGTCATCGTTTCCTTAAAGCGGAGCCGACGAATCACACCATTACCGCCACGATGCGAACCTCGTCCACCGCTGTCGGGACGAATTGCAAAGTCTTCCAACCGGACGGGAAAGCGCCATTCCAACACTTCTGGATCAGTCAGGCGAGAGTTAGTCATGTGCGTTTGGACTGCATCCGTACCGTCAAACGTTGACCCTGCACCTGAACCACCACAGACCGTTTCATAATACTGATAGCGCTGATTGCCAAAGGTGAAGTTGTTCATCGTCCCCTGTGAGGCTGCCATCACGTTCAACGCGCCATACAAAGCATCTGTCACAACTTGAGACGTTTCCACGTTCCCTGCGACGACGGCGGCTGGAGAATGTGGATTGAGCATACAGCCATCAGGAATGATGATATTTAGAGGTTTAAGACAGCCTGCATTGAGTGGAATATCGTCGTCTACTAAACTGCGGAAGACATAGAGAACGGCAGCTTTGCACACAGCCACAGGCGCGTTGAAGTTGTTGGGTTGCTGGGGTGATGTGTCTGTGAAGTCGATCGTAGCGCTGCGAGTAGGACGATCGAATGTGACCGACACCGCAATCTGACTACCATCATCCATCGCATAGGTAAAGCTGCCATCCGTCAACATATCAATGACACGGCGCACCGATGCTTCCGCATTGTCTTGCACGTGCCGCATATACGCTTGCACAGTGTCTAACCCATAGTGCTGCACCATCTTGTGGAGTTCCTGTACACCACGCTCGTTGGCAGCAATTTGAGCCTGCAAATCCGCCACGTTCTGCATTGGATTGCGTACTGGATAGTCGCCTGTCGTGAGTAGTTCAAGCAGTTCCCGCTCACGAAATTTTCCCTGATCCACCAATTGAAAATTGTCGATGAGAATGCCTTCTTGCGCGATCGACACACTATTTGGCGGCATCGATCCCGGCGAAATGCCACCGATATCGGCGTGGTGTCCGCGAGAGGCGACGTAGAAGAGAGGGCGATCGGGAAAGGCTAAAGGATGAATGCTAAAGGATGAATCAGCTTGCTTCTTAGCCTTTATTCTTTCGCCTTTATCCTTCTCAAACACTGGCGTAATCACCGTCACATCCGGCAAATGCGTTCCCCCGTTGTAAGGATTATTGAGAACGTAAACATCGCCTGGTTGCAACGTGCTGCCGTGAGTGGTGATGAGTGACTGGACGCTTTCGCTCATGGAGCCGAGATGCACGGGAATGTGCGGCGCATTGGCAACTAACTGTCCGTGCTGATCAAACACAGCGCAGGAAAAGTCGAGACGCTCTTTGATGTTGACAGAGTAGCTGGTATTTTGCAGCGTGAAGCCCATCTGCTCGGCGATCGCCATAAATAAATGGTTGAAGATTTCGAGCAAAACGGGATCGGGGGAGTGGGGAGTGGGGAGTGGGGAGCAGGGTGAAGAGGAAGTGAGGTGAGTTTTGAGTTCTGAGTTTTGAGTTCTGAGTGCTTCATTTTCATGCTCCCTCTGCTCCTCCGCTTCTAACCGCTGACCGCTGACCGCTGACCGCTCTCTCCTCTCCTTCCTCAAAATCAGATGCCCTCGCTCCGTCAATTCCGCCTGCCATCCGGTTGCAATGACGTTAGTACCTGTGGGTTCGATGATGAGTGCGGGACCGAGGATGCGATCGCCCGGAAGCAGTTGCTCACGCTGAAACACGGGGGTTGAGTGCCAGGAGTCAGCCCCATAGGTCTGGACGGTTGCGATCGCAGTTAAGGGCTTTTTACGAGTTTCTGTACTGATCGGTTCGTCGATCGTATTGGTCACACCGATCGCTTCAACAGATATCGCTTCGACCAGCAATGGCTTGTTCTCAGCGATAAAGCCATAGCGTTGACGGTGTGCTTGTTCAAAAGCGGCAGTCATCGCGTTGCAATCACCAAAGCTAACGATTAGCGCAGAGTCAGTGCCTTGATAGCGCAAATGGGCTTTGGGCAACACTTGCATCTGTGCGTCGAGAATGCCCTGCTGAAGCAGTTCAGCTTTTGCGTCTGCTGTGAGATTGGCAAGGGCACGTTCAAGTTCTGGCAATCGCGGTTGGCTTAATGGGGCTTCGATCGCCCTTTCGCGCATCACACGAACATCCGCCAAACCCATACCGTAGGCAGATAAAACGCCTGCAAACGGGTGCAGAAAGACTTGTTGCATCCCTAATGTGTCCGCGATCGCGCAGGCATGTTGTCCCCCAGCTCCACCAAAACAGCAAAGGGTGTACTCAGTTACGTCGTAGCCGCGCTGAACGGAGATTTTTTTGATCGCGCTTGCCATTTTTTCGATGGCGATCGTCAGAAAACCTTGCGCTACTTGTGCGGGCGATCGGATATCACCTGTTGCGGCTTGAATTTGCGCTGCCAGATCACTGAACTTCTGCTGTACTACGGCAACATCAAGCGGCAGATCACCGTTTGCCCCAAACACGTGCGGGAAAAAGTCTGGTTGCAGGTTGCCTACCATCACATTGCAATCCGTTACTGCCAGTACGCCGCCATTGCGGTAGCAAGCAGGACCCGGATTTGCCCCTGCCGACTCTGGACCAACGCGATACCGCGACCCATCGAAGTGCAAAAGCGAACCGCCACCTGCCGCCACGGTATGAATCGACATCATCGGTGCCCGCAGACGCACGCCTGCCACCTCCGTTTCAAATTCCCGCTCATATTCGCCCGCATAGTGCGCGACATCCGTGGAGGTGCCGCCCATATCAAAGCTAATGATTTTGTCTAGCCCAGCCAGCTTACTGGTTTGCACCGCTCCCACAATGCCGCCTGCAGGACCGGAGAGGATGCTGTCTTTGCCCTGGAACGATCGAGCATCCGTTAAGCCTCCGTTGGATTGCATGAAGAGGAGTTGGGGAGTGGGGAGTGGGGAGTGGGGAGTGGGGGGTGGGGAGTGGGGAGTGGGGAGTGGGGAGTGGGGAGTGGGGAGTGGGGAGTTCTGAGCTGCAATATCCGAGTTTTGAGGTCGAAGTGCCGAGTTCCGAGCTGCAACGTCCGAGTTCTGAGGTCGAAGTGCCGAGTTCTGAGCTGCAACATCTGAGCTTTGAGCTGCAACATCCGAGTTCTGAGGTCGAAGTGCCGAGTTCTCAACCACTAACGTAGCCTGACTCTCTGCGCCTCTGCGTCTCTGCGGTTTTCTATCTTCCCCCGCTTCCCCTACTTCCCCAAGCTCCTGGCTCACCTGCTCCACATACCGCCGCAGAATGGGTGACAGGTACGCATCAACAACAGTGGTATCACCGCGACTAATGAACTTCATCAAGGGACTGACCACATGAGAGACAGAAATCTGGGTAAACCCAACTGCTTGAGCGATCGCCGCTGCCTTCTGCTCATGATTGGGATACCGATAGCCGTGCATAAAGGCGATCGCACAAGCTCGAATACCCTCTGCATACGCCTCTTCCAGAGCGCTGGTTAAGGCGGCTTCGGCAGTGGCATCAAGCGGTAAAAGTTCCTCACCCTGTGCGCTATAGCGTTCCTCAACCTCAATCACTCGTTCGTACAGCATTTCGGGCAGAACGATGTGACGCGCAAAAATGTTGGGACGATTCTGGTAGCCAATTCGCAACGCATCCCGAAAGCCTTTGGTGATGACAAGAACCACGCGATCGCCCTTGCGTTCTAGCAGTGCGTTAGTTGCAACAGTGGTACCCATTTTGATCGCGGCAATTTGCTCGGTGGGAATCGGCGCATCGGCTGCAAGTCCTAAAAGATCGCGGATGCCCTGCATGGATGCATCACGATAGCGTGAGGGATTTTCAGACAGTAGCTTATGCACCGTCAGGCTTCCGTCTGGTCTGCGCGCCACGATGTCAGTAAAGGTACCGCCTCGATCGATCCAAAATTCCCAGCGGGCATCTGCATGAGTCGCCATCCCAATCTCCCTACCGTGTCTTTTAGACCTATTGTGGCGCGATCGCTCAAGGCTGTTTCAGAGATAGCAACCTCATTCGTTAAAATACAGTCAGCTACCCCGACGATCGCACGCATGGTAACGCCAGCATGGTACAGTACGACCCTTTAAGCTGTTTGCCCTCCGCAGCCGAGCTACCCGATTCGGACGATACGCCTGTGGATAATGAGCTGCAAAACCTCATCCCCAATTTGCTACAAGCAATTCTGGCTCTAGCATGGAGCGATCGCACCGATTGGTTTTTCGGCATCGACATGGGCATTTACTACGCCCCCAGCCAGCCGCCGATCGTGCCCGACGGCTTTCTCAGCCTTGGAGTCGATCGGTTCATCGACGAAGAAGGACGCTTAAGCTACGTCCTATGGGAAGAAGATGGCATTGTACCCGTGCTGGCGTTAGAAGTCGTCTCCAAAACCTATGGCGGCGAATACGAGCAGAAAAAGTTCGATTATGCTCAGCTTGGCATTCTCTATTACGTCATCTATGTCCCCAGTCGCCGCTATCGCCGCAAGCGCGCTCCACTAGAGGTGTATCGGCTGGTAGACGGACGCTACGTGCTGCAACCCGACGATCGCGTTTGGCTCCCAGAGGTTGGACTGGCGATCGGGCGCGATCGTGGCACTCATTGCGGTCGCACCCGCGAATGGCTGTACTGGTATGACCAGCAAGGCAACCGTCTACTCAGCCCCGAAGAGTTGGCAATTCGAGAAGGGCAGCGCGCCAATGCATCGCAGCAACGAGCCGATCGCCTCGCGGCACAATTGCGATCGCTGGGGATCGATCCCGACGAGATTTAGCGATCGCTAAAGACAACAGCACACAGTTGGATTAGCTCTCAGCCACTAGCCAATCCTTCGGGAAGCCAGCTACAGCATCAGCTTTTTTCTGACCGCTGACCCCTGACCGCTAATTGCTGACCGCTAATTGCTGACCGCTGACCCCTGACCGCTGACCGCTAATTTACGTCCTCAGTCCATTCATATTCTGCCAGACTGCATTCCGTGGACAAAATCGATGATGCGGTACTCATAACCCTCTTTGTGACTGAAGTCTCGCAGCGGTTGACCGATCGTATCAAGTCCTCTAAACCACAAAAATCGGCTTAGTGATCGAGCAACACTAAAAAAACGCAACAATATTTCTTTAAAATTAGAGTCGTCAGAGCCTATACTAGATGTTCTTGTCAAAACTCTTAGACGAATTTAGAGGAAGTTAGATGTCGCGATATCGAGGTCCACGGCTGCGGATTGTGCGTCGGCTGGGAGATTTGCCTGGGTTGACTCGCAAAGCACCCAGACGTGCATACCCACCCGGTCAGCATGGTCAAGACCGCAAAAAACGTTCTGAGTATGCGGTTCGACTGGAAGAAAAGCAAAAGCTCCGCTTCAACTACGGGATCACCGAACGCCAACTACTGCGCTATGTGCGAAAAGCTCGCCGAGCCGCAGGTTCCACAGGGCAAACCTTACTGCAACTGCTGGAGATGCGCCTGGATAACACCATTTTTCGCTTAGGGATGGCTCCGACCATTCCGGGGGCACGTCAACTGGTGAATCATGGTCATGTCACTGTCAACGGACGTGTGGTCGATATTCCAAGTTACCAGTGCCGTCCCGGTGAAGTGATTGGCGTGAAGGATCAGGAACGCTCTCGTAAGATTGTTGAAACCAACCTGCAATATCCAGGGTTGGCAAACTTGCCTAGCCATTTGGAGTTCGATAAGAGCAAACTCGTTGGTAAGGTTAATAGCGTCATCGATCGCGAGTGGGTAGCGCTTCAAATTAACGAGCTGCTGGTGGTTGAGTACTACTCTCGACAAGCGTAGGGTTCCTCAGCATCTCAGTTTCACGCGGCATGAAATGATTAAAACAGCCCCCTGAACCCGTCAGTTAGGAGGCTGTTTTTCTGCGTCTAGCGAGTCTGCTATCAGAAGCGCGACAAAAACGAGGCTAACAGCCTCTTCTTGGATGGTCTCAGTTCCGATCTGCTTAGAACCGTTATTTTCTCTAAAGGTTAACCCCAAGAATCAAGGTCTAAGGCTTGAGAGCCGCCGCGCTCTAGCTGCGCCAGAATCTTGCCTAGTTGCGACCAGATGAGCCAGCCGATCAGCACGGTAAGTGGTAGAGCGATCGCATACGACAGTTGAGTTGTAAAGCCAAACACTTCCATCCCAGACGAGAGAAAAAGGCATATACCCAACGCAATACCCAGGAAGGGAAGAAAAAGCTGGATGCCTTGCAAATTTGCCAGGGTGCGTGTCGAACGGTTTTTTGACCAATCCTGAACCGCTTTCTTCAAAACGGATTCAAAGGCAACGCCCGAAGCGAGGCTAAAAAACAGACCACCAATTAGCAGTACGTATGGCGGTTCGGGAATGGAATACATAGTTGATAGAGATGAAGTTCTAAGTTTTGGTGCCGGGATTTAAGTTGCAACAGTGAACTTAAGATGTTGTGGTCTTAAGATTTTGTAGTGCAACAGCGCAACGCGCTACTAATCATTCTGGCTCCTTTAACCCTACACCGTTTCGGCGCTCTAGACCTTGCGAATAGCGGTCAATGCAGAGGGTATCAGTGCGGCTGTTCCAGCAGTAGAAAATTCTGCCAAAGCCCCAATCGCCGCGCTAAATAAGCGACCGGGTTGAAGATCGCCCTTAATTAGATTCCAGAGACGCTGCACTTCTTCAGTGTGTAAGCGATCGTCCTGTGTCAGGGCAATAATCAACTGTCGTCGAAGAAATTTGCCTTCGTCAGACAGTAAGTATTGCAGTCCTAACTGAGCGGTAGGCAAAAGGTCAAATGACTGATCGCTGCGGGCGATCGCAATCAGGTTTTCCAATCGCTCCCATTGGAACTTATCGTCTTTAAAGAGTACTTCCAGCAACCTGCGCCGCAAAGCGGGGGACTCTCCGGTCAAAAGTCGTTGCGCGATGTAAGGGTACGCAACATCCACAATCTTAAAATTGGGGTTGAGGGTCAAGGCAAGACCTTCTTGAGTGACCAACGAGCGAATGATCAGCGCAAACTTGGCTGGCAGTCTGAAGGGGTACTCGTACATCAATTCCGAAAAGCGATCGGTGATCGTTTTGAAGTTAAAGTCCTTGACGCTTTCGCCCAAGACATCGCCCAGCACCGCTTCTAAAGCAGGGACGATCGGCTGAATATCGGTATCGGGTGTCAGAAAGCCAAGCTTGACGAAATCTTTTGCCAAATCAACATAGTCTTTGTTGATCAGATGCACCACGGCATCGACGATCGTTTCCTTCGCAGCCTCTTCAAGCTGATCCATCATGCCAAAGTCAATGTATGCCATCTGAGCGATCGGCTGCTCAGCACTACTACTGCCGCCCTGAAGGTCACAATGCGGTGCCATTGCGAAAAGATTGCCAGGATGAGGGTCGGCGTGGAAAAAACCATACTCCAGCAACTGACGCAGACCCGATGTGACTCCAATTTCAATCAGCGCATCCGTTCCTAGTCCAACGTCTCGAATGCGTTCTGTGTCGGTCAGCTTAACGCCATGAATCCACTCTAGAACCAGTACATGCTGGCTGCTGTAGCGCCAGTAGATCGCGGGCACCTTAACCGTTGCGTCATTACGGAAATTAGTTGCAAACTTCTCAGCGTTGCGCCCTTCGTTAAGGTAATCGATTTCTTCAAACAGTTTGACACCAAACTCGTCAACCACCAGCGTCAGGTCGTGCCCCAGATTGAGCGGGAGCCAAGGAGCCAGCCAACTAGCTGCCCACCGCATCAGATAGAGGTCTAATGTCAGCACAGGTAAGAGATTAGGGCGCTGCACTTTCACAGCAACCTCTTCGCCACTGTAAAGACGGGCGTAGTAGACCTGTCCCAGACTGGCGGCGGCTACAGGAAGTGGCGAAATCTGACTGAACATCTCGTCAACCGAGCGATCGAGTTCTGCTTCAATCAGAGCAAAGGCAATGGGGGTCGGAAACGGAGGTAGCTGGTCTTGCAGCTTGATCAGCTCATCAAGAAAATCTTTACGAATTAAATCCGGTCGCGTCGATAGGGCTTGCCCAACTTTGATAAACGTAGGACCCAGCTTAATCAACGTTCTGCGCAGTTGATCCGCCCGCTTGGGCTGAGCGCTGATCTGATTGCCTCGCCACTCATCCCATTTCAGACCCCAAAGAAAAGCCAGGAATGATACTACGACTTGTAAAGAACGTCCAACTGTTTTCCAGGGACGATAGCGATAGTGTTGAGCGATCGCGCCCGCATCATAGCGTCTCAACCGACTAAGGGGATGCTGACCCACGCTTGTCTTTACCTCTCTAACGTGCTCTCAAGTGTATAGGGCAGCACCGCAACTCGCCAGCATCGCCCCCGGTGGAACCAATTAAATGCAAGAACTTTCCTGGTCTATTTAAGGACTCAGTGTCGATCTCGTTATAACTTAATCATAGTATACGAAACTACAAATACCTAGCGTTTTAATTAACCTAACGTTAACTCTTGACCCAGCAATGCATTTAATACCACTTCTATAAAATCGCCCTACAGATTCGTTTTTGCTGCTGATCGCTGACCGCCAGCCGAAGCTTGCCTGTGTAGCCACAGTTTAGTGGAAGTTCAACCGACTCTGAGAAAGAAGCAAGGGGCGGCAAGGAGTATCACAGCGACACTCGTTGTCGATCGCCGCAAGCTTGCTCTCTCATGGCTAAGCATACCCAAGGTGTTGAGATTTTCGCCTGCTCGACCGGACGAGCGCTCAAACAAGGCAATCCTTTAAGCTATACACGACTCGATCTTGTTCTTCAGGGGAGAGTTCAGGAAACATAGGTAACGAAAGCACTTCACCAGCAGCCCGTTCCGCGATTGGGTGAAGCTTGGGCGGTTGCGCTTGATCTGTGTAGATTGGCTGTAGATGCAGTGGTAGAGGGTAATAAACCATTGAACTGACCCCATCCGCCTGCAACTGTTGACGCACCGCATCTCTGTAAGAGCTTTTAGTTTGTTCAGCGCTGTGCGTATGACCGAGAACGCGAAGCGTGTACTGGTTCCAAACGCCCTTTCCACCTACTGGCTCTTGCGGTGGCGCGATGTTTGGAACATGCTGCAACAGATGCTGATAGCGATCGGCAATAGCCCGACGCTGTTGATTCCAGGTGTCCAGATAGCGCAACTTGACTTGCAAGATGGCAGCCTGCAACGCATCCAAGCGAGAGTTAACACCGATCGCTTCATGGTAGTAGCCACCTGCACGTCTACCGTGATCGCGGAGCATTCTCATCCTAGCGGCGATCGCGGGATCATTCGTCGTCACTGCCCCGCCGTCGCCACAAGCACCCAGATTTTTGGTGGGATAAAAGCTGAAGCAGCCAATGTGTCCGATGCTGCCGACTTTTTGCGCTGCCCATTCTGCACCGACAGCCTGAGCGCAATCTTCGATGATAGCCAGATTGTGACGTTGAGCGATCGCCATCAGTCGCGTCATGTCAACGGGTTGCCCAAACAGATGTACGGGTAGAATTGCCCGTGTCCGTTCCGTCATCGCAGCTTCCACCAGATCCAGATCCAGATTAAAGGTCTGCGCTTCAATATCCACAAAAACAGGCGTAGCACCAACCGCGCTGATCATCTCTGCTGTAGCAATGAAGGTAAACGGCGTTGTAATGACCTCATCGCCTGCGCCAATGTTGAGCGATCGCAATGCCAGGTACAGCGCATCCGTGCCAGAGTTACAAGCAATGCATTCTGAGGTGCTGATATAGTCAGCGAACTGTTGTTCAAAGCCTTCAACCGCTGCACCGCCAATGTAGCGACCGGAGGAAAGCACGGCTAAAACTGCCGCATTCACCTCATCGCCAATGATTTTATACTGCTCGGATAAATCAAACGGGGGAATTTTACTCACTCACTTACACCACACATCACACTCTGTCTATAGAATCAAACTTTGCCTTTAAATGGAATCAAATTGTGTCATTTAGATGATTGGACTGGCTTAAAGGGATGATTGTTGCAGCCATGTTGGCTGAGATGAGGAGTAAGGGATAAGGAATGAAGAGAAAGAGTTTGGTTTAGCGCCGCACCCTAAAGAGCTTTGAGCTGTGCATGAACTCTGTGCCTCTTTCCTCTCCTACTTCTCCTTCCCATTCTCTAACAACTAACAACCAACAACTACTCTATATGGATTCACCGCTACAAATCGTCTGGGCGCTAGGCATGATGGCGATCGCCATTGCGCTCTCGGCATGGCAGCGCTTAGGGCTGGAGTGGCATTTAGCAGTGGCAACCGGGCGCACGATCATGCAATTGCTGGTCGTAGGCTACGTGCTGGCGGCGGTTTTTGCGATTCGGAATCCCTGGGTAGTGCTGGGGGTGCTAGGGGTGATGCTGACGATCGCCACGATCGTGGCTCGCAACCGCATTAGCAAAAAAGTGCCGCATCTCTTGCCCCTAGTGGGAGGCTCCATGCTGATCAGCACTGCTTTGACCTTAGCGTATACGGGTTTGCTAGTCATTCAGCCGCAGGTTTGGTACGAGCCGCAGTACCTGATTCCGTTAGCAGGCATTGTGCTGGGGAATGCGATGAATGGAGCGGCGATCGCGGGCGAACGCTTAGTCAGCACCCTGAACAATAGCCAGCTAGAGATTGAAACGCACTTGAGTTTAGGCGCTACGCCACAGCAGGCGATCGCTCAATACCGCAAAGATGCCATTAAAGCGGGACTCATTCCCACAATTAACACCATGATGGTGGTAGGGATCGTCACCTTACCGGGCATCATGACCGGACAGATCCTGGCTGGGGCTGACCCTTTATTGGCAGCCGCTTACCAGATGCTAGTCATGTTCATGCTAGCGTTTGCCACACTCATCACAACACTGCTCGTGAGCTGGGGCATCTGCCGCCAATTTTTCAACAAAGCATCGCAACTCATTCTATGGTGATTGGGTTTGCAGACATTCTTGCACCCACGATCGGAAGGCTTTGACCACACCTCTTTCGCCCAGATGAGTGCTTTGGCTGAGAAACCTGGGAATTTCCGTCAAGGGTAAATTGGCAAAGGTCGGGCTATGGTCAAGCTGCACGTATCTTCCCTGGCGTAGCTGCTTGATCGTCAGTTCGCCTCTGGCATAGCGCCAAAACTCTGGCACTCCTAATGCCAAATAGATTGGCTCTTTGTTCAAAGAGGAACTGCTAAAGTCTACTTCGAGCATCAAGTCTGGCGGCGGATCTCGCATCAAATCGATGTGTTCCAGGTGCCGAATGAACGGTTCGGTCTGGATGTAGAAGCCAGAATCTGGCTCAATACCACGCTCTAAATCGTTGCGCTTGCAAGTCAACGATCCGGCGCTACGAATGGGAAGGTCAAGATCATCACAAAGCGTCTCAACAAAACGTTCAATCAGTCGTTTGACGTGTTCATGCGGCATGAAAGGCGACATGATTTCTAAAACCCCTCGATCGTAAGCAAGTCGCGCTGCCCGATTCTCGCCCAACTCATTCAGCAAATACTCAAAGCATTGCCAGCTAATGTTCTGAAGAATAACGCGCTGTTCTCCTAGTACAGGTGGTGTGACAACCATGACTTGCTCCTGGCGCTATATTGTTCATTCTAATGGGGAGTGGGGAGTGGGGAGTAGGGAGTAGGGCTATGAGTAGCGATCGCTCCCCTCCTTAAGTTGCCAAACGCGAATGGTACGATCGCTGCTACCGCTAATAAGGGTTTTACCATCGGCACTGAGAGCGATCGCGTTAATCGAATCGCTGTGTCCGCTCAGGACGATCGCAGGCGATTGGCGATCGGTTAAAGCCCACAGTTTCAATGTGCCGTCCCAACTGGCGCTGATGAGCGTCAAGCCGTCTGGGGTGAATTTGAGCGCGCTCACCGTCCAGGAGTGTCCTGGGAAGGTGTGGAGCAAGCGTCCAGTTTGGGTACTCCAAAGTTTGATGGTGCGATCGTCCCCGCCCGTTGCCAGTATCTGGCTGTCCAGGCTGAAGGCGACTGCTTGCACTGTGCCAATGTGATCGCTGAAGGTGTAGCGCATCTGAATACTGAGATTCGCTTCGGTTGTCCACAAGCAGGCGGTGTGATCGGCGCTGGCGCTGGCAAGAAACCGTCCATCGGGGCTAAACGCGATCGCTGTGACGTTAAGTCGATGTGCTTTCAGCGTGCAAAGTTCTTCTCGTGTCTGAAGATTCCAAAGCTTGATGGTTTTATCGCGGCTGGCGCTGGCAAGCATTCGTCCATTGGGGGTAAATGCGATCGCGGTAACTGCGTGCGTATGATGTCCTAAGGTTGTGCTGCGACCCGCAATATCCAGCTGCCATTTTCGCGTTAGCACGACGCTGCGATCTTGTCCTCCAGAGACGACTGTTTCACCATCCGGGCTAAAGGCGATCGCACGAACCGCCAGCACATGATCAAGCACAGCCGTCATTACACTGCCCGTTTGTAGATCCCAGAAGCGGATCGTTTTGTCTTCGCTACTGCTGGCAAGAATAGGGCGATTGGGGTTAAGGGCGACTGCATTAACGCTGGCAGTGTGCCCAGTGAGAGTATGAACGCACTGCCAGGGGATAAATGGTGGGGAGTAGGGAGTCGGGAGTGGGGAGTAGGGAACAGAAAGAGATGAAAAGGTTGTTAGCTTTCGGTTGTTAGTTGTTGGTAATAAAGCATCTCCCGCTTCTCCCCTTGCTCCCTCTGCTCCCTCTGCTGACTCCCCAATCGCCCTCATCACTTCATCTGCTGATTGAAACCGTTTGATCAAGGCATTTTGCAGGAGCCGATCGAGGATTGCTGCAAGGCGATCGCTCACTGGAGCCGTCACATACTGCCGCCAAACCCAAGCATCGTTGACCGAATCAAACAGATCAAAGGGCGATAGATTTGTTAGCAGGTGAAGACAGGTCACACCCAAGCTGTAGAGGTCGCTGGCAAAAACAGCTTTGCCACGCGCCTGCTCTGGTGCAACGTACTCAGCGCTACCGATACTGGTGCCCATTTTGAGGTGATCGCTCGGCTGCACCAATTTTGCTGCGCCAAAATCCACTAAAACGAGACGAGAAAAGGTGCCGTCCCGTCGCCAGATCAGGTTGGCAGGTTTGATGTCGCGGTGAATGATTTGGCGATCGTGGATAAACTTCAGCACCGGGAGTATCGCCGTCAGCAAGTGCCAAATTGCGGCTTCGGTGAACGCTTCCTGTTCTGCTAATGTCTGCTCTAAATTCTGACCATCAATAAACTCTTGCACCAGGTAAAACTGTTGCCTATCCTCAAACGCATCCAACAGCGTTGGAATTTGGGGATGTTCGCCCAGTTCTTTGAGCCGCTGTGCCTCTTGGCGAAAAAGGGCGATCGCGGCTTCCGGTTCCGTGAAGGCAGGTTGCTGTGGGAAAAACTGTTTGATGACACAAAGAGCAGCATCGGAAGCAAACAGTTCGTTTGTTCTCTGATCCTCAGCTTCTAGTTCTATCCCTTCTGCCTTCTGCCTTCTGCCTTCTGCCTGCTCCCGCTCATCGATCGCTAAAACCGTCCGCCCAAAACCACCCTGCCCAATCAGCGCTATCGCACGGTAACGGTTGTGCAACTGCAAGCGAAAACCGCAGGCTTGACAGCATTCGGCACTGTCAAGGTTCTGCGGTGAGGTGCAAATTAAATTCAAGCAATAGCTCATACAACGAGCGGCAAAGGCATCAGGCATCAGGCTTTCATTCTGACACCTGAACTCAAGTTCCTACCGCATCTCTAGGTTTTGCGCTGTTCTTCGGCAATTTTGCGATCGGTCTGCGTTTGCATCAAGGTCTCAGGCGGCTGGATGTCACCAATGAAAGCTTTAAATTCGTCGTAGTTGATTTGAGTTTGATGGACAGAATCACTGAGTTGGATGTCGTATGGATACCCAGTAGGACGATCGTGTTACAGAAAAGTGAGGAGCGAGGAGACATGGAGAGTTTTAAGTTTCGCCTTAGCCACCTCTGCCCCTACTCCCTACTCCCCACTCCCTACTCCCCCAACCTAAGGACACTCGTCGCTGATGCATTGGCGTTGGCACAGCAATAAGCCAAACCAATGATTTGGATCAGTCCAGACTTGCAACGGTTGAAAGGCGTATGTCTCCAATGTCTTCACCAGCGTTGGCAAATGGAACTTGCGTGAGATCTCGGTGCGAATGGTTTCTCCGGCTTGTAGTGTTGTCTGAAAGTCTAGTGTTTCCAAGGCAATTGTCTGCGTTGCCAAGCTGCGAAGATGCATTTCAATTTGATGCTCAACTGTGTTGTAAAATGCCCAATGAGAAAATTGATCCAGCTTAAAATTGCCCCGAAAACGCCAATTTAAGTGATTCAAAAGGTTGAGATTAAATGCAGCGGTAATAGCTTGAGAATCGTTGTAAGCGGCTTCGAGAACAGCAGGATTTTTTTGCAGGTCAACGCCTAAGAGAAAAAATTCTCCTGGTTGAAGGGCATTGCGAACACGATCGAGAAAGCGATCGCACTCCGCCGGGTTCAAATTGCCCATTGTGCTACCCAGAAAAATCAGCATACGATTTTCTAACTCGGCGGGAGGGAGTTGATCGAGCGCCTGTTCATAGGTGCCAGCTAAGCCGCAGAGCTTCAGTTTGGGGTATTGATGCAGCAATTCCAGCGCAGTCGTTTTAAGGATGCCAGCGCTCACATCGATCGGGCAGTATTGCAGTTGATCATTCGTCTTGCTGTAAGCTTCTAGCAGCAAGCGAGTTTTGCGAGAGCTGCCGCTGCCTAATTCCACTAATTCACAAGAACCCGTCAACTGAGCAATTTCGGCAGCATAGGTTTCTAGAATTGCCTGCTCGGTGCGAGTGGGATAATATTCTGGCAAATCGCAAATTTGCTCGAACAATTGGGAGCCGCGATCGTCATAAAAATATTGGCAAGGAAGCGTCTTGGGCATTTGCTTTAAGCCCTGAATAATCGCTGCTCCTTCGTCTACATTTGTGTCTGAAGCATTGAGTGTGACCCAACGAAAGCGGGCATTTTCTTGTTGTACAACGTTCACTGAAGCGGTCTCCTTTCACGATATCTGCATTAGTCCAGTGACAAAGTTCTATGCCTTGTTCTCTGCCTTAAGCATCGCTATGGCACAAACTTTGAAGCAGTTTGAAGGCAAAGTCTAGGCTATCAGGATTAGTCACTCCCTAAAGATTAAACAGTGCTTGTAACCGCTTTTACATCTGTCTTTAAGTTGAAGGGGATCAGCGACTGATTGCTTTGAGGGCATTTTCAAGCGGTTGCGCGCCTAAAGCTCAAGCTCAACCGCTATTCTCCACTTTTAATGCGATCGCCAGTTGAAACCCAGTTTAGAAATTGATGAGAACGTTTAGCACTCGTGAAACATGGCTCAAAGCAACGCGTGAGATTGTCATGGGTTACTAACCGATCACAACACCACTAGATAACTGCATGACTCGTCGCCAGTCAGAAACTCGTTTCACGGCGCTTTCGCAGGCTCTGCGGGACATTGAACAATGCCCTCAGACGACAGAAAGATAAGTGGTGGCACTTTTGCTGCTTGCTGAGATGCACAAATTGCCGCTACAGCCTGGTTGGTCGGCTTGACGATCGCGACTGCGGCTGTGTAGCTCTTGAGACCTTCAGGTTTTGGCATTGCGGTAAGTTGAGCCTGTGTTTTGCTGGGCACTGTGAGTTTGTAGGTGTAGTCACTGCGAGAGGCGATCGGTACGGCAGCGAACCGCTCCAGTTCTTCCAACGTTGAAGCAAAACGGTTGTTCTGACGATAAAACGTCTGTTGTGCCTTATTCATGGTTTCCAGGTAGTTTCTGGCTGCGTCTTGCTGCTGGTTGCGAGTCCGTTCTGCTTCAGATTTGATGGTCAGTTGGCTGCCAGCGGCGGTCGTAGAAGTTGCTTGCTTGCGATCGTCCTTACCAACGGTAAACGAGTTGGCAAGCAGCGCTACTGCACCCCCAGTGACAAACGCTGCCAGCGTCACCAACACAGAGAGCTTGAGATAGGTAAGCGGTCGGCGTTTGGTTCGCGCATGATCAGAGGGTTCTCGTTTGAGGCGATCGCGCTGCTGAGCCAAAAATTCTTTGAATCCCTTGAAAGTGCTGTTCAAGGAGGCTTGCAACGGTAAGGCTCGTGCCCATTGCTGCTGTCCTTCGCCTGGTGTTACAAGCTTGGGTGGCGAGTTGTCGATCACACCTGTTGGTGTGTGAGACAGTGCCTCTAGCGCTTCAGCAACCTGCGCCTCTAGCCCTTCAGCAACCCGCGATCGCTGAATCACAAACGTTTCGACCCAGAGCGGGTGCTCATCTTCGGAGTGCTGCCCATAAACCTGCACTCGTTCAATAGAGTCAATTTCTAAACGAAGAATGCCTCGCTGAATAAACGCCACCAGTGCTTTGGCATTTAACGGACGGGCTGAGCGAAGAAACACGTACAGACAGTCATCTTCTATGGCTGCTTTTGCGATCACTCCCTTCGGTTCTAAGGCGAGATTGATGAGCGTGGCGATCGCGTTTGGTTCACCCTGTTGAGCAAGTTTGAGCAGGTTCGGCTGAGTCATGGCAGAGCATCGATCGAGAAAAATTGACTCGACAAATCATTTAGCATCAGGATACTCGCAAACCGTCGATCGGGCGAAAAGTAACCCAAAGCCCTCCAGCACGGCACACACCATGTTTCAAGACATTTACCCTGAAACCCTAACTCTCTGCCTCCTGCCTTCTGCCTTTTACTTCCTGCCTTCTGCCCTCTGCCTCCTGCCTCCTACCTTCTCACACCGCTCCCCTCTCTCCCAACAGTTGCCATTTCGCCTTACAATGCTTGGCAAGCCGACTCACAACACCCTGACTAACCCCTCTAAATCGACGTTCTTATGAGTATTGGATACCTCGCCCTTGTTCTGCACGCCCACCTGCCCTTTGTCCGCCATCCCGAAAGCGACTACGTGTTGGAAGAAGAGTGGCTCTATGAGGCAATCACAGAAACCTATATTCCGCTCCTGCAAGTCTTTGAAGGGTTAAAGCGAGACGGCGTTGATTTTAAGATCACGATGAGCATGACACCGCCGCTGGTATCAATGCTGCGCGATCCGCTGCTGCAAGAGCGCTACGACGAGCATCTCGCTCAGCTAGAAGAACTGGCAGAGATGGAAATTGAGCGCAACACGCACAACGGGCACCTTAAGTATTTGGCAGAGTATTACGCCAAAGAGTTCAATCAGGTGCGGCAGGTTTGGGAAAAGTACGATCGCAACCTCATCAAAGCCTTCAACCAGTTTGCCGAGTCCAATAACCTCGAAATCATTACCTGCGGCGCAACTCACGGCTACTTCCCATTAATGAAGATGTATCCGCAAGCCGTATGGGCGCAGATTAAAGTTGCTTGCGAACACTACGAGGAAACCTTTGGACGCGCCCCCAAAGGCATCTGGCTGCCCGAATGCGCCTATTACGAAGGGGTTGAGCGAATGCTGGCGGATGCTGGCTTGCGCTACTTTTTGACGGATGGACACGGCATTCTCTACGCCCGTCCGCGTCCCCGTTTCGGCACCTATGCGCCTATCTTCACCCCGACAGGTGTAGCGGCGTTTGGGCGCGATCACGAATCGTCACAGCAGGTCTGGTCGTCCGAAGTGGGCTATCCCGGTGCCAGCGAATACCGGGAGTTCTACCGCGATTTGGGCTGGGATGCCGAATATGAGTACATCAAGCCCTACGTCATGCCCAATGGACAGCGTAAGAATGTGGGCATCAAATACCACAAAATTACTGGAAAAGGTCTGGGTCTGGGCGACAAGCAGCTCTACGATCCCTACTGGGCAAAGGAAAAGGCGGCAGAGAATGCTGGTAACTTTGCTTACAATCGAGAACGTCAGGTGGAGCATCTTTACGGCATGATGCAGCGCAAGCCCATTATCGTCTCGCCGTATGATGCCGAACTGTTTGGGCACTGGTGGTATGAAGGTCCCTGGTTCATCGATTACTTGTTCCGCAAGGCGTGGTTTGACCAGGGCACGTTTGAAATGACGCACCTGGCAGACTATCTGCAAGTCAATCAAACGCAACAGGTGTCTAATCCGTCTCAATCAAGCTGGGGTTATAAGGGCTTTCACGAGTATTGGCTCAATGAAACCAACGCCTGGATTTATCCCCATTTGCACAAGGCAACCGAGCGGATGATTGAACTGGCAAAAATCGAGCCAGAAGATGAACTGGGCTGGCGATCGCTCAATCAAGCAGCACGAGAACTTCTGCTGGCGCAATCGTCCGACTGGGCATTCATTATGCGGACTGGGACGATGGTGCCGTATGCAGTGCGCCGAACACGATCGCACCTCATGCGTTTTCACAAGCTGTATGAGGAAATCAAGCAAGGCAAGGTTGATGCGGGCTGGCTGGAAAAGGTAGAGGCGATCGACAATATTTTCCCCAACATCAACTACCGTGTGTATCGTCCACTCTGAAGTGGGAACGTAGGGACGTTGCACACAATGTCCCTACTGCTAGAAACCTCAGCCGATCGGGTACTTGACTCACTCTGATGCCTCTGTTAATTTCAGGTAAGCATTGATTCACATTCTCGACGAAAATTCTTAACGAAACAGGCAAATGAGCAGCACCGCCTTCTACTTTTACTTTTGGCAACCATCGGTTCACCTGGAGTGACAACCGTTCTTGCTGAACGTGTCCAGGCGAACCGCAGAGTCAACTCTGCGGTTTTTTCGTTTTAAGAATTTGTCGGCAGGAAGAGATAGGAAAGAGTGATGACAGCGTTTATGAGTTGGTTTTACAGCGTTTACTTTTGGTTCGGCTTTTACTTTTGGTTCGGAACATGTTCCGGGTAAAGTCTGTTGCGCCTTCGTTCGTACAGCCCGGAACCCAAAAGGTTTCGGGCTTTTTGTTTGCAATCACCCAATCACACCAAGGAGTAATGTCATGTTGGATGCCAAACTAGTCACCAAATCTCATCCTGACCATCGGACTATTGTCCATCTGTCTGAACAGGTGGCGATCGGTGGCAGCAATGTCATCGTCATCGGTGGTCCCTGTACAGTAGAAAGCGCCGAACAAATGGAGCAGGTTGCCAGTCAGTTGTCTACGGCTCCCATTCATGCCCTGCGGGGAGGTGTGTACAAGCCGCGCACTTCCCCGTACTCGTTTCAGGGGATGGGCGTAGAGGGACTGCAAATTCTGGCAGACGTGCGATCGCGCTACAATCTGCCAGTCGTGACAGAAGTGATGTCGATCGCCCAAATTGCACCCGTCGCCGCCTATGCCGATCTGCTCCAGATTGGTAGCCGCAATATGCAAAACTTCGAGTTGCTCAAGGCGTTGGGGCAGGCAGGCAAACCCGTGTTGCTGAAGCGGGGACTTTCAGCCACGATCGAAGAATTCGTGATGGCAGCCGAATACATCATGGCGCATGGCAACCCCAATGTGGTGCTGTGTGAGCGTGGTATCCGTAGCTTCGACACGTATACTCGCAATGTGTTGGACTTGGGTGCCGTGGTCGCCCTGCGCCAATTGACACACCTACCCGTGATTGTTGATCCTAGCCATGCCGCTGGTAAACGCGAGTTGGTTGCCGATCTTGCCAGAGCAGCCGTCGCCTGCGGAGCCGATGGACTCATCATTGAATGCCACCCTGAGCCTGACCAATCTGTATCGGACGCACGTCAGGCTCTTTCATTAGAAGCGATGGTAGATTTGGTGCAGAGTCTGGAGCCGATCGCCCAAGCAGTGGGGCGCACCTTGACCAAAGACAGTGTTGCCGACGAACTCGAATTCAACGCCAAAAGCTTGCCTGTTGAGCATCTAAGGTTAGCTGTAGCCAGTGCTTAGGAGTGTTAGTCTGGTTCAACGTATTGGTTAAACATCGTTAGAGATTGTTGTTACGCTCCTTAAATGAGCGCTTCAGTTTTAGCGGCAAAGTGCTGAGGACGCGATCAAGAAAACGTTATAAGCGATGCATGGTTAGACAGCCTCATCCTTCAAGTCCCCCTCTACCTCTTCCTTTCTCCATGCCCGCAACTGCCCCTTCCTACGCCTCACTAGAGCAACTCCGCAACACGCTGCGATCGGGTCAGCGTGAGATTGCCCTGTGGACAGGCGGAGCGTTGGCGGTTTCGGCAGTGCCCGGAGCGGGAAAGTCTACGGGAATGGCAGTGGCGGCAGCGATCGCCATCGCGCAGCATCAGCTTCATGCCCGTCGTCAGTTGGTGGTAGTGACATTTACGCGATCGGCAGCGGCAAATCTCAAGGCAAAGATTCGCGCCAACCTGAAAGTGCTGGGGTTGCCACCAGGAGGCTTTGTCGTGCAAACACTGCATGGGCTTGCCTGGGCGATCGCGCGCGTCCATCCTGAACTCTCCGGTTTGAACCCAGATAGCGTTTTGGTGACACCCAATCAGAACCATCGCTTGATTCGGACGTGCGTTGAGCAGTGGATTTCGGCGAATGCACGTCACTATCAAACGCTGCTGGAAGGGCGGCAGTTTGACGGGGAAGAAACGGAGCGCTTACGCCGTCAGTCAGTGCTGCGAACAGAGGTGCTGCCTGCCTTGGCAACCACGGTCATTCACGAA
Organism: Tildeniella nuda ZEHNDER 1965/U140; assembly: GCA_019358895.1. Classification (GTDB taxonomy): domain Bacteria; phylum Cyanobacteriota; class Cyanobacteriia; order Leptolyngbyales; family Leptolyngbyaceae; genus Stenomitos; species Stenomitos nudus. Next base: position 122,957 of record JAHHIG010000013.1, read on the forward strand.
GCAAAAAGTTCTGGTTTGCTGCCAGACGACCTGCGATCGCACAATGAGGTGGATGATCCCTACGCTGTGCTAACGATCGCGGCAGGACTGTACGAGTTCTACCAAACCCAACTTCGCTTTCGGAACCTGATCGACTACGACGAAATGATTCTAGGGGCGCTGCGGGTGCTGGACGATGCTCAGGTGCGGCAATCCTGGCAGCAGCAGGTGTTTGCCGTTTTTGAGGATGAAGCGCAGGATTCCAGCCCACTCCAGACGCGACTGCTGGAAATTCTAGCGGCTGATCCGGCTGATCCCACGAACCGCGATCGCACAAATCTGGTACGAGTCGGTGATCCGAATCAGGCAATCAACTCCACGTTTACACCCGCAGACCCCATCTTCTTTCGCGAGTTTTGCGAAGTGTGCGAGGCTCACGATCGACTCGCTACGATGACGCAAGCAGGACGCAGCAGTCGTCCCATTTTTGAGGCAGCAAACTTTGTGCTTCAGTGGGTGAACCAATCGAAGCTGGCAGGAACGGAGCAACCCTTTCGTGTGCAGACCATTCGCCCCGTGGCTGCCGATGATCCCCAACCCAATGCCAACCCTGCACCGGAGGGTCGAGGACTGGAACTCTACACGCCAGAGGATGTGTATCAAACGGTTGAGCGTATTGGGCAGCGAGCATTGCAATTGCTCAAGCAGCACCCACAGGGACGATCGGCAGTGCTGGTGCGGACCAACGACCAGGGGCGGTTTGTGGCAAAGGAACTGTATCGCTGGTACGGAGATACCCTATCGGTGTATGAGGTCGGTCAGCGCGATCGCCAATCGCATGTCCCAGCCGAAATGCTGACCCTGCTACAATTTCTCGATCGTCCCCATTCGCCGGATAATTTGAAAGCTGCCTTGACAGTTTTGGTAGCACGCAAGCGCATTCCCACTCAAGATCTTAATGCGATCGTGAGTTTCCCCGAACAGTTTCTTTATCCAGGACCCCTTGACCCCGTACAGCCAGAAGCCGTTGTTGAAGCGCGTCGTTACTGCAACAGCCTCCTGAACGCTCGTTTGCAGCTTCCGCCTGCTCAACTGATTCCATTTTTAGCCTTGACGCTCGACTATGAGCAGACTGAGTTAGCAACTGCCGACAAGCTTACAGAACGCATCGCCCAACAGACCAGCAGCAGTACGCTTGCAGCTATTTTGGGCATCTTGAACGAAATAGTTGCCTCCGAGCAGTTTGAGCCAGTAGACGCAGAGGACGGGGAAGAGCGCTACACTCGACCCGGACAGCTTACCGTCATTACCATGCACAAGGCGAAGGGGCTGGATTGGGACTACGTATTCATCCCCTTTCTGCATGAGCAAACGATTCCTGGTAGTCAGTGGATTCCGCCGCAAGCACAGTTTTTGGGCGATTTTACGCTGGCAGAGGTTGCCCGTGCCCAGATTCGTGCCAGTTTGCACAATCAGTTTCCACTGCCGTCGATCGCCACTGCCTGGGAGCGTGCCAAAAACCTGAAAACTGCTGAGGAATTTCGGCTCCTCTATGTAGCGATGACGCGGGCAAAACGGCTGTTGTGGCTAGCGGCAGCACGCAGAGCACCGTTTACGTGGAACAAGCCCGAAAATCTGCAAGACCGTGAACCGTGCCCCGTTTTGCCAGCTTTGATGGAACGGTTTCCCGATTCGGTGATGACGTGAGGTGTTCGGTTATCCGATCGGGAAAATGAGAGTCAGGCAGTGAAGATGAGAAAAGTTACATTTAGACTCATGACATTCTCATTCAATTCTCAGCTATGGTTTTAGTTCTCAGCTATGGTTTTAGACTGAAGGCTGCAAAACCTTATTCCCTGATGAACCACAGTAGTCTCAGTCTCACGGCTCAAATTTGTGGCTCAAGCAGCACGTTCTCGAAGAATGAAGTACATTGTTTCTGAGAGAGTGTTGCATAAGTTAACAAATTCCTAATCAGTAAACTCAGATTCATCACAAGAGGCTGGATGGAGGCTCAATGGAAGCCCGTTTGATTCAATTTTTACAAGAAGAACTGGCGATTTCAGACTCGGCGATCGCCACTGTCAAGCGTCACCAAGAATTCAACGCCACCCGGCTGCCCATGCTTCTCTGGCAGTATGGACTCGTCACGCTGGAAGAATTAGACAAAATTTTCGATTGGCTGGAAACTGCTTAGTAGAGAATTCAGGTTTTACTTAAAGCCATTCGGTAGCGGTGCGTCAATGCCATAACTAACGCCGTTTTACAGCCCGATATACGGGTGGTGGCGGAGGCTGAACGATCGGCGCTTTCATCGTCCCCATCTTCTGATTCAGTTCACGGATGCGGCGTGAGAGTAGGCGAATGATGTTGACGGCAATACCAGGGGTTTCGTCGATCGCCTCATACAACTGCTGCTGCGTTAACACGAGGCATTCACAGGGAGCCAGCGTCGTCACAGACGCAGAACGTGGTTCGGCATCGAAGAGAGACATTTCGCCAAAGCAGGTGCCTTGTTCAAGCTGCACAATTTCTTGATTGCCAATGTGGACACTGACCCTGCCCGAAACAACGACATAGAGCGATCGTCCCTCCTGCCCTTCGGTAAAAATCGTGTGATTCGTCGGAAACGATAGCTCGTCCATAATGGATGCCAACCGCACCAGAAAGTCATCCCGCAACTCTTTGAAGATGGGAACTTGCCGGACAAACAGTAAGCGATCGACGCTGGTTAACATAAATCGATGGCGTGCAGCTTGGGCTGGAGACGAGGAACGATAGCGATGCTCAGTGACAATGAATCTCTCCAACCGTACGGTTAAAAGGCTTGTGTTCAGGATAGATGGCGATTAGCCCAACGTCTAAGAGCGATCGCCTAAGGTCTATAAGTGAGAAAGCGCTTTCTCTAAGATGCCCACGATCCGTGTGTGAACCTTACTAAATCGTCTCAAATCCAGTGCGATTTGGGAAATCAATCACATTATTGCCTCGTTTTGCTGTTTGGTTGACTGTTTTTGCTGAAGCTGATGCAAATTCTTGCATAATCGTCTGCACCTGATCAGCAACGAGCGGATCGGGGTCGTGCGTTAGCATCGGCAATAGCTTCATCAAAGCACGAGGCGATGCCATTTTGAGATACGCCAACACCGACTCGCGCACAAACCCTCTAGGATGGCGCAGACAGGCGATCGTTTGTTCGGGTGTCAGGCTCCAGTGTGCCTGTCGTGCCAGATGAAAGCAGCAGGCAAGCGACCAATCGGATAAAAAGTGGCGCAGATCGAGCAAGTGACGCAGCCGATCGCTGGGTGTCATTGGTTCGTAACTCATCAAATCTGACAGGCTTTGCAGCTTTTCCAAATCAGAATTGCGATCGAGCAAGCTCAACAACGCACGCTTACTGGGAATGTCCAGTGTGTTGTCCAGAATTTCCAGCCCACGCGCCATGTTGCTGCGTGAATTTGATTGCAGATTGAACGCAGCAGCTTTGATTGACCCGATCGGGTACAGAAATTTCATCAGCATAAATAAGCGCTCTTCGGCATCGAGCTGCAAATCGCGCAGAGCACGCCGCAAAAGGTCTGCCTCGCGCCCCCAGACCTGTGTTGGTGTTAAGTCAAGCAGCGCTGCATAAAGCTGACCCACAAACATCAATTCTTGATCGATGAGTCGTTCGATGCCACTTCGACCCAGGCTATCAGCAACGCTGTCAATGCCAAGATCGCGTGGCATTTCTAATAAGATCCGCAGAATGCTACGGCGATCGGTGCCCCATGCGGTCATCAAGTGCGAAATGAGTGCATCCAGTGCTTCGATGGTGCTAATCTGCCCGATCGCTCGCCACGCGTGAAGCCTTACCAAATCGGGCTTATGGGTATCTTCTGCCAGTGCGACCAGCATGGGGATTGCGTCGTTTTCCAGGCGTACCAATGCCTGCATTGCGGCTTCGCGGGTGGATTTGTAGTAAAGCCCGCGCAGTAGCGATGGGTAGAATTCTTCTAGATGAGTGGAAGCGATCGCCTCCAGCAGAGCACAGCGCACCCGTAACGATTCATCTTGCAAGAGGTCAGGAATATACAGCCGCAGCGCTTGCAGGTAAACAGCTTCTCCCAGAGCACGACAGCCCATCACGCGCTCTTTTTCTTGCTTGTGCGTCAGCATAAACCGGAGCGTATTGGTTGCCTCCGCTTTCTGAGTGGGACTGCCCCGTCGCATCATCAGTGAGGCGGCGGTTCCTCGCACCACCGAATCAACTTCTGGTCGAAGGTAAGGACGCAACTGGCGAATATCGGGTTCGTCTTCAGTGATCCAGACGTAGCGCAACGCCACAGCCAGAACTTCGGGTGATGGCGATCGGTCGATCAAGGCGCGTACCTGCCCCAAATAAGCTGGGTTGGGGTAAGCAAGCATTGCCTCTAGGCTCTTACGCTGCAAGCCAGGTGACAGCTTCGCCAGTAAAGGTGCCAGCACTTCACCGACATTTTTGTGATCAAGCTGGCTCAATAGTTCAATGCAGGAACCTTTATGCACATCCGTCCCTGGTTGATCCAGCGCTTCTACAACCGCCCGCTTCAGTTCACGCAGATCCACATCGCCACTGAGTTGCCCCCGCTCGGCACTCATGACCAGTAGACCGACGTACTTACTGCGTAACAGCCAAATTGTGAAAACCCAGATGAGAGACAGGCAGACGATCGCGGGCAGCAGCCAATTTAGCCCAACGTCACCAAAACTGGTATTGCGGCTAAACCAAACTAGCACTAGTAAGGCAAGCCCCGTCACACCTGTAGACAATGGTTCGGCAATGCCCCGTACGACTGACTGAATGTTGCTGCGAATGCTGTCTGGAATGGGTTGAAAGAGAACCGGACCAAGGCTGGCAAACAAGGTGTAATGGAGCAACTCATCGAGAAACTTGAGCGCCACAATGCTGACAAAAAGCCCCAACACCCAACCGCTCGGCGCGATCGCCATTGCCACTGCACCCAAAATACCAATCATGCCCGGTAGCATCATTGCGGTCGCAAAGACACCAATACGTTCAATGACGCGGCTGGATGCCAGCCACTGCATCGCCAGTTCGCAAATGCCCAAAATGGCACTGAACCAGCCCAGGAAGCTGGCGATCGCTGCGTCGGAGTTTTGCTGCCTCAGCAACTGAGCGATCGCGCCTTCGTTGCCATGAAACTGAAGCTGCCGGAGAAACTGAAAGTCGATCAGCAGCAGCAACACCTGCGCCAGAATAAAAAAGGTAAACAGCAGCACGACATAGCGCCGTAACGGTCCTTGTAAGCGACGACTGGCAAACTCGCTGAGGCGATCGTCCGACGATCGCCGCAACGAATCTGGAAACGCTTGCTGGTAAGACTGACTTAGGTAAAAGAGAATGCCTGCACCAACGATCATCATCAGGCAAGCCATCGCCACGACATTCTTCAGCCCCACCCAGGCGATCAGCAGGGTTAGAGAGAAGCCGCTAATCACATCGGCGACGAGAATACCGCTGCTAATGAGCGGATAGGTACGTTTAATCTCTCTAATATTAAAAAGCTGGTTGGCTGTGATCGACGTGTTGAGGTCATTGAGGACGTAGATTGCTTCTAACCAGAGCCGCATGAGAAAGATCGTGATCGCAATGACCGTTGCTCCCCAGAGGGACGATCGGCTGTCTAACCCAAACCAAAAGAGCAGCAGCGGCGCAGCCATCAGCAACGCCGTCAGCACCAGTACTCGTCGTAGCGGTAGCACCTTTTGCAACTGCGAGTAGATAAAGCCTAACCCTGAGCCGATGCCCGCGCTGGCAATGTAAATCCAGGGCAGCCCGTCTTCTGCTTTATATTCCTGCAAAAACAGCGCGACCGTGCTTGCCTCAAACCACACTAGACCGATCGATGTAATGGTGTAAAACGCAAACATCAAAAAGGTGCGCTCACTCTCCTCTGGACGAAGATTAACCCACCGCAGAAACCGCTGCTTTAACCCTTCATCGATTGACCACTGGCTTTTGAGTTCCATGCGAGCTTGCGTCCTGTATTCGTCGCTGATCCCTAAAACCTGCTTCACCGCAATCAACAGTTACCTTTTGGCGAGAGTTGATCGTTCACCACACCTCATTAGAGGTTGCCCCGAATGGCTTTCATTGTAGATAGCTAGCGGTCGTTCATCACAAAAGTTCCTTGCCAAAACAGCGCGATCGCACTAAAAAGGCACTCTAGAGTAACCAGAGTGCCTACACATCAGCCGTCGTAGTTGAACAACGATTTGGGCAATGTCGTCTGTTTTTTTAGGAGCCTACTTTTTTAGGAGCCAGAAGCATCATCATATTGCGTCCTTCTCGTTTCGGTGCTTGCTGCACTTCGGCAAGCTCTTGAAGATCGCCCGCCATGCGTTTCAGCAAATCTTCGGCAATGTCGCTATGCTGAATCTCACGTCCCCGAAACATGATGGTGGCTTTTACTTTGTCACCGTCTTTCAAGAATCGCTTCGCCTGACTGATCCGCACATCGTAGTCGTGCGCCTCAATCTTGTAGCGCATCTTGACTTCTTTCACATCAACGGTGTGCTGCTTTTTCTTCGCTTCACGCGCTTTTTTCTCTTGCTCAAATTTGAACTTGCCGTAGTCCATAATTCGGCAGACAGGCGGATCAGCTTTATCGCTGACCAGAACTAAATCCAGGTCTTTTTCTTCAGCGATTTGCATGGCATCGCGGGGCAGCATAATACCCAACTGCGCGCCATCCGAGTCGATTACCCGGATCTTGGGAAAGCGAATCCGTTCGTTAATGGCTGGTAAATCGCGGTTTGGTCGTCTCTCAATTCTTTCAATCACAGGCATTTGATGGTTGGCATAAGGGTTGACAACTGGAAATCAGTCTTCAAACGTGGACTGGATGGCGTGTCGTCAATTTTTAGAGGATGTGTGCCTCAGAGGACGGATGCCTCATGAGAACACCTCATGAGAACAAAGGATAGCCGAGACCCGATCGTAAATCGGCTGTGAACTAGATATCTGCTATTCTACTCAGTCCATCGAAAATTCTCCTTAATTGTTACGTAAGTTCCAAGAAATCAGAGAAATGTCGTTTCCTTCGCAATATCGTTTCCTTCGCAATACGGAGAGGTAAGGGGATTGCAAGAAAATAAGATACCCGTGGTTTGGGTTTCGGCTACGCTCGACCCGCTATGACTGAAGGTTGAGCGCAGTCAAAACTTTGTACACAAAAAGGGCTAACAGTAGCGGCTGACATCTTCGCCGCATTCGTCAGCCAAGTAGCAGAGCGCCCGAAAGCGTAGCCCGACGACTTGTTCGTAAAAGGGGTTGAGCTTGCAGAGGGGCGGGATCGAGAAGAGAGTCCGATCGAACAGTTTGATCGTACGTTCAAAGGGACAACGCGCTGGGATCAGTTGGCAAAAGGCTCTTGCTGTCTCAGTATCGTGGATTTCAATCGTGTCAAGCCACTGACGGATCGGTTGAAGTGGAGCGAACCGATCGCTTGGTGGGGCAGTTTGATGTGACGTTGTCGTTAGCTCAAGGGTAGTTTCTTTAGCAATCCAAACGAACTGCTTGGCTTTAGTACTGGTGATCGTGGCGTGAGAATGGTTCATTTCTTCCTCTCAGAGTGAGATACGAGAAAGCTTGGTGGACTGTCTGTCTGCTGAGACAGAGATTTGTTTATAAAACGCTTTTATAAAGGGTGACAGGGTAAGGTGATGGGGCTGTTTTGTAGTGTTGCCAGATCAGTTACTCTGACAAGCCTATGCTGACCGCTTTTGAAGAAATGTTAATGGGCAAAATCACTGAACTTCGATCGCCCCATCTTCAGGTTTCAGCGACTTTACCCAGAGAGTCGGTTAGGACTGACGCAAACCTCGGAGGTTTTGGTCGCTTCACCCAGAGAATCGGCGCAAGTAAGGCTTGAAACGCGATTGTCAGCCCCGTTCCTCATATCCCTTTTTGCGAAATCTGTAATGATCTGTGACACTTCTAGCGTTTTAGTAAAAGTGCAATAGAGAATAGCGCTACGTGCTTGCTTTAATTGCCTACCCTTAAAACGTCATGCGTCTTTCCCATCGTCCACCGTTGCCTGAAACTGAAACGCGCGATCGCATTCTGAAAGCGGCATTGCGATTATTTGCCAAGTTGGGGTACGACGGTACAACGACCCGCGATCTGGCTGAAGCAGCAGGCATTGCTGAGGGTACGCTGTTTCGCTACTTCCCTACAAAAAAGGCAATTTTGATTGAAGTGGCAACGCAGGGATGGGTCGAGATTTTAACGGATCTGCTGACGGAACTGAGTGAAATGGGCAGCTACAAAGCAGTGGCGCAGGTAATGCGGCGACGGATGCTGAACCTGCACAAGAATGCAGACATGCTCAAGGTTTGCTTTATGGAAGCGCAATTTCACCCGGAGTTGCGCGATCGCATCCAGCTTGAAGTCATCAACAAAATGACGGATGTGGCAGAAGTCTTTTTTCAATCAGCGATGGATCAAGGTATCTATCGGCGCATGAATCCGAAAATTGTGGCGCGCGTGTTTCTGGGGATGTTTGCAGTGGCTGGGTTTAGCCAGGACACGATTATGGGAGAAGGGTCGTCGCCCAAAGAGATGCAGGAAATGGCGGAGGGGTTGGCAGACATTTTCTTGAATGGGGTGCTGGTGAAGGAGGAGGGGTGAAGGAGGAGAGGGGAAGGCAGAGGGCAGAAGGCAGAGGGCAGAAGGTTAAAGGCTCAAGGCTAAAAAGCTGACCGCTGATAGCTGATAGCTGACTGCTAGGCAGAAGGCAGAAGGCAGAAGGCAGAGGTCTCAAGGCTCAAGGCTAAAAAGCTGACCGCTGATAGCTGACTGCTAAGCAGAAGGCTAGAACGCTTTGGTGAGGTTAGGATAGAGAGCCTGTACAACACTAAGCGGAACCGTATCTTTGAGTTATTACCGTCAAGAACCGGATGCGTTTGCGATCGCCTACTTGCATACATTGCGTGGCGAAATACTGTCATGTCCGTATTTTGCGGTGAATAATCTGAACCGCGATTTTGTTGGCACCAAAGGGTTTTCTATCGTCTTTCAACGCGCTGGGCTAGAAACCGTCAGGCAGCAGTTTCCGTTTTTTGTGCCCTATTTCGATCGTGCTCTAGAGTCGGACTGTAATGCGTTCTACCTGAATCCGCTGCTGCTGAGGGAGGGATCGCGGGTTGATCCTCATATTGATCGATCGCTGCGCTCGTATTGCAAAACGGTAGAGCCGCCTGCGATCGTCAGCGTGCTTTATGTGCAAGTGCCGCCTGACTTGCAAGGTGGTGAACTGGTGCTGCGAAACCATCGGCAACAGGTGGGGCAGATTAAGCCAAAAGCCAATACGCTGCTTCATTTTCAGGGTGATCTCACTCATTCTGTAAACCCTGTGAGAGTCGATGGCACACGCCTGAGCCTGGTTTGTGAGCAATACAACTTGAGCGCGATCGAATTGCAGGAAATCCCTGAGTTTACGGTGGAATCTAGAGCAGCGAAACCCAAACGGGCAGTAGCGCGAAGATGACAAAATGGATCGGTTTGAGTAAGCGGTCAGCTATCAGCGGTCAGCTATCAGCAGTCAGCTATCAGCGGTCAGCTATCAGCGGTCAGCGGTCAGTCTTATACTCATAGCTGATAACGAGAACCGACAGAATTTGACAAGCCTTTAAATTCCTTTAACTCGTTTTTGGTGTCATGCAAACGCTCGATCGCAACCCTTTTCTCATACATGCCTTGAAAGCTCGACGCACTAAATTGGCGGCATTGGTGGATTTCCCGGTGCTCTTGTGGTCAGGGCAAAGCAGTCCGCGTAACTTTCGGGCAAATACGTTTCCGTTTCGAGCCAGCAGCCACTTTCTCTACTTTGCAGGGTTGCCGCTGGAGAATGCCGTGATCCGATTAGAGAACGGTAAGCTCGTTTTGTTTATGGAAGAGGCAAAACCGACGGATGCATTATGGCATGGAGAATCGTTGAAACGGGATGACATTGCAGCCGCGATCGGTGCGGATGACGCATATCCCCTCTCAGAACTGAAGCCAGAAAAGAATGAGAGGGGCGAGGAGTGGCTTGTAACACCTTCAACGTGGACGAACGGAGCGGCAACGATCGGTGTGCAAGATGGTAAAACTCATGCCGCTCAATACATCATGTGTCAACGCAACGTTTTTCGTGATGTAGGCAGGATCGAAGGGGTTGACTTAGAGTTGGTACGGGCGATCGTCTCCCTCCGTTTGATCCACGACGACCTTGCACTGGCAGAACTGCGAAAGGCAGCAACCGTTAGCATCGCCGCTCACAAAGCAGGCATGGCAGCGACACGTAGCGCTAACGTTGAAGCAGAGATCCGAGCGGCGATGGAAGGTGTCATTATTGCCAATGGCATGACCTGTGCTTATAGCAGCATCGTCACTGTTCACGGCGAAGTGTTGCACAACGATCAGTATCACCATCCAGTGCAGCCTGGGGATCTGCTGCTGGCAGATGTGGGGGCAGAAACGGCATCAGGTTGGGCATCGGATATTACCCGTACCTGGGCGGTGTCTGGCAAATTTTCGCCAACGCAGCGATCGCTTTACGATGTAGTGCTGGCAGCGCATGATGCCTGTATTGCAGCCATTCGCCCTGGTGTGGAATATCGGGAGCTTCACCTATTGGCAGCACGGACGATCGCTACTGGTTTAGTAGACTTGGGTATTCTGCGCGGGCAGGTCGAGGATCTTGTTGATCAAGATGCTCATGCTCTATTCTTTCCGCATGGAGTTGGACACATCCTGGGCTTGGATGTGCATGATATGGAAGATTTAGGCGATCTGGCAGGGTACGAAACCGGACGAGTGAGAAGCGATCGCTTTGGGCTGAATTACCTGAGACTCGATCGTCCGTTGCAGGCGGGAATGGTCGTCACGATCGAACCAGGCTTCTACCAGGTGCCTGCCATTCTGCAAGATCCAGAGCGCCGATCGCGCTATCGAGCTGTCGTGGACTGGGATCGTCTCACTCAGTTTGCTGATGTACGCGGCATTCGCATTGAAAATGATGTCTTGGTTACGTCAACTGGCTCAGAGGTATTGACTGCGGCGTTGCCAACAAAGGCAGAGGCGATCGAGCAATTAGTTCAGAGCTAGATAAGCCATGTCTTGCGCGGCGGAGAAACTCAATACCACTGGAGCGATCGTGCCATTTTCTCAAACTCCCTTTAGAGCAACTGTGTTTTAGACGCAACGTTCGCTAATTCACTCTGTAGCTTGAGAGAGAGGATCAATTGGAAAAAGACTTCTAAACTTATCTTTACATTGTCTCAGACCCATAGGGAATCACGGAACATGGCTAATTTTGTAGACAAGATTGAGCAGTCGAACGACAACCCAAATGATCCCCGAAATCGCGAAGTTGTTCATGCCGCGTGGGATGATCCTCAAATTGGGAACCTTGCTACCCCAATCAATGCGTCTGGTATTTCTCGCGCTTTTATCAATAACTTGCCAGCCTATCGGCAAGGTTTGTCTCCACAGCGACGAGGCATTGAAGTGGGCTTAGCACATGGCTACTGGCTACTGGGACCCTTTGTGACTTTCAACCCACTGCGCGACACAGAAATTGGGGCGCTTACAGGGCTGCTGGGTACGATCGGGACGCTCTTGATTGCGACACTGAGTCTTTCGCTGTATGCAGCGAGCAATCCTCCTGGTCCGATCGCGACTATTACTGTACCAAGCCCGCCGCAATCTCTAAATACGTCCGAAGGTTGGAACGAGTATGCGACTGGCTTTTTTCTAGGAGGGGTTGGTGGTGCTGCTTTTGCCTACGCACTAATCACAAACATTGGGCTGTTCCAGAAGTATTTGAGCTTTGTCGCTCACTAGCGAGACGCTTTATGTTCATACCGTAAAGAAGAATCCGGAGCAACGGTGCTCTGGATTTTTCTTCTTTAAAGCAGCACCTCTAAATGTCAGAATACAAAGCTGAGGGAGTATTTAGGTAAAGTAGCTCCAACTAGTACTCAAAATTCCCCTTCACCTATGACACGCATCTTGCTCACAGGTATTACCGGACAGGTTGGTCAGGAACTCCAGCAAACCCTGGCTTCTCTAGGAGAAGTCGTTAGTGTGGGGCGCGATCGCGTCGATTTTTCGCAACCAGAAGCTGTACAGCAGGTGATGGAGGCGGTGAAACCTGCGATCGTCATCAACTCGGCTGCCTACACAGCAGTTGACAAAGCCGAAAGCGAACCAGACCTTGCCAGGTTGGTGAATGCTGCTTCACCCGGAATTCTTGCCGAAGCCGCAAACCGCATTGATGCAGGACTGATTCACATCTCCACGGATTACGTGTTTGACGGCACTCACAGTTCACCCTACCTGGAAACCGATGCCACAAATCCACTGGGTGTGTATGGCTCGACCAAGTTGGCAGGCGAAGAAGCCGTACGTGCGGCGTGCGATCGCCACTTCATCATCCGTACTGCCTGGGTTTACGGCGCGAAAGGCAAAGGCAATTTCGTCAAAACCATGCTGCGTTTGGGGGCAGAGCGAGAAGAACTGCGCGTCGTGACCGATCAAATTGGTGCGCCTACATGGTCAAAGGATTTAGCAGCGGCGATCGCTCAGCTCACCCCGCAACTGTCTACCGATAATGCAGGCACCTATCACTACACCAACAGCGGCGTGTGTAGCTGGTACGATTTTGCGATCGCCATCTTTGAAGAAGCACACCAACTCGGTTTCCCCCTCAAAATTCAACGCGTTATCCCCATCACTACGCCTGAATATCCTACTCCTGCCAAACGCCCTGCTTTCTCCGTCCTCTCCCTCAAAAAAATCTCGACACTGTTAGGCACCCACCCTCCTTACTGGCGACAAAGTTTGCGCGAGATGTTGTCGGAGTTGAACGGCAATTTGCTTCTAGACAGTTGAGCTACTATTTCAACGCAATTTGAGCCTTGCTGAGGTGGATGATTGCACTGCCTCATTTCTAAACAGTTGACCCACCACCTCAACGCGAGATAAGATCCTTAACTTGCGGAACGCCGCTTCAACGCTTGCTTGACAGAATTCGTTTTAATCCAGAGAGCACCACAGTTTCTGCGTTGAATCAACGCCTTGCTGCCTTAGAGGCTGTTTGAAAAGCGTCTGGCGGTTAAAACCGCGACTACGTAAACAAAGTCCGCCGACACGGACTACCGAAACGCGAGGGCTTTATAACCTGCGACGGCAGGTTTTGTCCGTGTAGCCGCGACTTCAGTCGCCAAGGCTACAAGTATACGGACTTTTAAAACGTCCTCTTATAACGAACGCAAAGTGTTCGCAGCAGCTTCTATGCGGTGGTTGCCGTAGAGGAGGAGAGAGGATATTTATTGAATCGTGGCGCGAGGAGGTTAGCAAGGTTAGAGATATTGAAAGACTCAATCTTTTACTAACGGTCACTCTGCTAAAGGAGTAGACGACGCGATCGCAGCGGTTTCAGGGGCGTGTAATCGGTTCATCTTCTCCAACAGATAAGTCTTCATCGTCTTCAATTCCTGAATTCGCTCATCAATTTGCTCAAGCTTTTGTTGAATGATACTCCTTTTCTTAGTATCAGTTAGTTGAGCACTCTCTAAATCTTTGACCAATTCGTGAATCTCTGTCAGCGTGAATCCCAAACGTTTTCCTTGTTGAATCAAAAGCAACCGCTCCAAACTTTCATCTGAGTACTCTCGGTAATTATTGCTCTTACGTTCCATTAGTACAGAGCCAAGCAAACCCTTTTTTTCATAGAAACGAATGGTATCGATCGAGAGACCAGACTTTTTTGCTAGTTCACCGATTTGCATGATTGCCTCTTGACCCTGGAGCATACTCCATAGTTTACATTAGCACTGAACCAGTCAACAAACTGATTAGGAGGGCAATGTGGACGCTATTTTGATTACTGGAGCTTCATCAGGTATTGGGTATGGGGCAGCAAAAGAGTTTGTTAAAAGCGGATACCAGGTGTTTGGCAGCGTTCGCAATCAAGCAGATGCTGAACGCTTAAAATCCGAAATCGGCTCCAATCTTATCCCGCTCCTGTTTGATGTGACTGACACTGCGGCTCTGCAACAGGCGGTTCAACAAGTGGAGTCAATTGTAAGGAGTAAAGGCTTAGCAGGAGTGATCAACAATGCGGGCATCGCTACTAGCGGTCCACTCATGCATCAACCTTTAGACGAAATTCGGTGGCAGTTTGAAGTGAATGTGCTTGGTGTCATTGCAGTGACCCAAGCGTTTTTGCCTCTGTTGAAAGCTCGGAAGTCAACCACAAGACCTAGTAAAATCATCAACATTAGTTCAGTAGGCGGCAAGATTGCATCTCCTTTTATTGGTGCCTACGTTGGTACCAAGCACGCGATCGAGGGTGTGTCTCACAGCCTGCGACGAGAATTACAGCTTCATGGCATTGATGTGATTATCATCGGACCGGGTGCGGTGAATACCCCAATTTGGGAAAAGGAATCTGCTCAAGAGACGGATCGGTACGCTGAAACAGAGTACGCAAAATCACTCCAGGCATTCCAGCAATATGCAACTGACATTGGTAAACAGGGATACAGCACTGAAGTGATTGGACGATTCATTCGTGAGGTATTCGAGACTCAAAATCCCAAAGTTCGATATGCGATCGTGCCTGACCCCGTCAGCAACTGGATTCTGCCACGGATACTGCCTAGCCGTTGGTTAGACAAACTGATTGGTAGAAATTTCGGTTTGCTAAAAGAACGATAGCGAATGGTTTATCCTAATTGAGTAAATTTCTTAACGCCACACTGAGATTAGGGTTTGAGTGGTGATATTTACGCCGATCGCTGAGATTCTAGTATGTCTAATGTACGTGTAAGAAACACCGAAGAACTTGACCTTGACTACGTTTTAAGGGCTGAAAGCGATGACGAGAATCGTCAGTATATAATTTCCTGGTCACGTGAAAAGCATCTCCAAGCAGTGAGAGATCCTAATATTGCTCACCTCATTGTGCAGAACGAAACAAATGTTGGCTATGTAATTTTGGCTGGGCTTCTTGATGCCAATCAAAGCATTGAGTTTCGTCGGATCGTGATTACAGAAAAAGGTAAAGGTTACGGAAAAGCGACAGTTGAGATGATTAAGAAGCTAGCATTCGAGACTTACCGTGCTCATCGATTGTGGCTTGATGTAAAAATTCAGAATCATCGTGCTCAAGCAATTTACAGTAAAGCAGGTTTTACAATCGAGGGGACATTACGCGAATGTCTAAAATCTGGAGATGGATATGAATCATTAATCATTATGTCGATGTTGCAGCAAGAGTATGAGAAAAGCAAGTTCAATTAGTGTCGAATTGCAGCATAACGACTCGGTTGGAGCAGACTAGCAAAGTTAGTCACTGTTGTAGCAAAGGTCATCGGCAGTCGCTCAACCGCAACGTTGGTCTAAGCAGTCAGCTTTGATAGGGGTTCAACTGTTTGAACTGGGAAATTTGCTTAACCCTATTAGAGATTAAGGTTTGAACGCTCACATGGCGCTGATCTGTGAGGACGATCGCCCTGCCTCCCTGCCAGCCAACTGAGCCACCATCTCAGCGCGAGACGACACCTTCAACTTGCGAAACATCCGCTTCAACGCTTGCTTAACAGAATTCTCGGTAATCCAGAGAGCGGCACCAATCTCGGCACTGGTTAACCCCTGCGCCACCAATTCGGCAATTTGGGATTCGCGGGAAGTTAATTTATCGTAGTTCAATGTTGGTAAAGCAATAGGCTGCACTCTCAACGCCGCCAATCGAGTAGACAGATGCAGACAGAGCGCACTTAAATCTGCCAGGTTTTGAGCATCAAACGCTGAATTATCCCGATGGCGGGTGAAGGCAATGCCACCGACCAGTTGACCGTTATGGACGATCGGTCCCGTCATCACATGCCCATGATCGGCGCGGGGACAAATCGTTTGCCAAACTCCCGGTGGTAAGATAACTTCCTCATGCACGGGGGCGTGACGTTCCACCAGGTAGCGTAAGACAGGATTGTGGTCGAGCGACAGCGCCAATCTGATGATGCCTGGAGTGTTGGCATCGACAGTGGGAAATTCATCCAGAAACATTAGTCCCCAGCGGGTGGCGGCAAAATATTCGCCTACTTGCGCCATGACGGGCTGTCGCAGTTCTGATTCGTCTTGAGCCTTGGCGATCGCCTGAAACAAACATTGCAACGAATTTTCCATCGTTAGTTGCATCAGTATTACTAATACAGTCAGTTAAATAACTTGATTTGTCAAACGACACCCTGTCAATCTTGTCGAGTTCTGCGATCGCCTCCATAATCATCGGATATTGCCGCAAAGTGTACCCGATCGAGGTCTATCTGCATTTGAGGATCAGCGACTATCTTGGGTTAGTCAACTGCTTGTGAAATAAGTTAAACGGAGAAGCAAAAATGAGTACTCAAGATGGAGAAAAATTAAACATCGGTATTTTCATTAGTCCAAACTGCTACATCCCAGACATCATCGGGGTCTACACCATATTTAGCGTTGTTCCTAACTGTGAGATTCATTTCATTTGGCAGGACAAAGATCTCAT
The DNA here is from genome assembly GCA_019358895.1 of Tildeniella nuda ZEHNDER 1965/U140. Taxonomy (GTDB): domain Bacteria; phylum Cyanobacteriota; class Cyanobacteriia; order Leptolyngbyales; family Leptolyngbyaceae; genus Stenomitos; species Stenomitos nudus. Next base: position 139,516 of record JAHHIG010000013.1, read on the forward strand.
TGTTGGCTATCCCAATTTCCCAATGCACGCGACAACCACCTTCGCAGAATGCCCGTTGAACCTTGATGTTCTCTGTATTGGAGCCACTACAGGGTTGTTGTCAGATGAGGCGTTAGTCTTTTTGGCAGAGCAAGGTAAGCAAGCAAAATACTTAATTGGTATTTGCGGAGGCAGCCTCATCTTAGGTGCGGCGGGTTTGCTCAACGGGTATCGTGCCACAGCAAGTTTCTCACTCATTGATGAACTTCCCAGTTTTGGCGCGATTCCAGTGAAGGGAGGCAAGGTCGTGGTCGATCGCAATCGCATTACAGCCAGTCCGGTTTCGGGTTCTTTTGATGCAGGCTTAATTGTGCTGGGAAAGCTCCGCGGTGAAGATGCGGCTAAAGAAGTTGAATTGACTCTTGAGTATGCCCCTCATCCTCCTTATGGTACGGGCAGTCCTGAGTTGGCGGGGACTGATCTGACCCAAAAAGTGATGCAGAAATACGAGGCAGGATTCAACGAATTTCGCAGGGCTGCACGACAAGCATCAGAACGGGTAATGGCTCTAAAGGCTTAAATTTCCTGACAGAGCAGTCTATGTCGGTGAGGGCATCTTTTGCCAGTGTTGCAGCAGCAAAGTGTACCCGATCGAGGTCTATGCAGAGTCAGTTTGTTGTTCTTAATCTGGTTGTACTGCCACAAACATTCACATCGAATATGTCACGTTCTTCAGATCCAATCGTAATTTCTCCCGCTACTCAAACAACAGTGAAACTCAGCGTTGGGGGAATGCACTGTGCAACTTGTGTAAAAGCTGTTGAAACACAATTGCTTCAGCAATCGGGCGTAGATTCAGTAATAGTTGATTTAGCGACTGAAACCGCAACAGTTGAATGCGACACAGGGGTAAATTTAGGTGAGTTAGCCGATCGCCTCACTGCCGCCGGATTTCCCAGTCAATTGCAGCATTCTGAAGCTGAAACCATCAGTGACACCCAGACTCAAACCTCAGTGCATTGGACATTGATGGGCTTTTTCATCCTCGTCGTGGGCTTTAACCTTTGCTTGAATGCCCAAGTGTTGACGGTGGGATTGGCTTATTTCTACAACCCGGAGTGGTGGCAGGCTCACGTTTGGCTGGTGCGCGGCTACAGTAGCTTGTCTCTGATTTTGTTCGCATGGGCGTATCGCATCACCGTCCCTCGCCGAGTGCGAAGCCTCACCGCCAGTTTGCCAGTGCTGTTGGGATTGCAATTTCTGACGATTCACCTCAAAACTCCAATTCCGTTAGCAACTGTGCATCCGTTGATTGGTTTTACATTGTTTTCGGTTTCCACCACGTTAGTCCATCGCGTCAGTCGGTTTCTATTTCCTAAAGCAACGTGAGTTCGACGAACAGAAATTGACACAAGAAGAGCTGAGACTGGTTTTGAAGTAACGGTCTCAGCTATGGACACCATCGTATCGCGCCTTGACATCGCCCAAATCTTCTGTGAACTGGACGATTTTTATCAGCACTTCGAGCACGGTTGGCAACACCAGGTCCAGTTGCCCTCCATGCCTGGTGAACGTCGGAGCCATTCCCGTCTGAGTCTGAGCGAAGTGATGACGAGGCTCCAGAGGAGCGGCTTCGCCAACGCTGTGGCGTTTCACGGTTCTGGCTTTCGCACCTTCAAGGAGTTTTATACCTTGTGCGTCTTGCCGCACTGGCGACGCGCGTTTCCCAACTTGGTCAGCTACAGTCGCTTTGTCGAGTTGCTGCCCTGGTGCCTGATGCTCTTGTGCTGCTTCTTGCACACCCGCCAAGGCGAGTGCACTGGCATTGCGTTCATCGACTCCACCCCGCTCAACGTCTGCCACCCCTGCCGTGCCCATGCGCACAAAGTCTTTCAAGGGCAGGCGCGGTGGGGTAAAAACTCTGTGGGCTGGCACTTTGGCTTCAAACTCCACCTGATTGTCAACGACCAGGGTGAGTTGCTGGCGTTTAAGCTCACGCCCGCGAACACCGATGACCGCAAGCCTGTGCCGGACATGACCCAAGACTTGCTGGGCAAACTGTTCGGCGACCGTGGTTATGTCTCGCAAGCCTTGTTTGAACAGTTGTACGAACGGGGACTCCAACTCATCACCAAGTCGAAGAAAAACAGGAAAAACCGCTTGGTCAAGCTCATCGACAAGATTTTGCTCCGCAAACGGGCGCTCATTGAATCGATTAACGACCAGCTCAAGAACATGTGCCAGATTGAACACTCACGCCATCGCAGTTGGTTCAATTTCTTGGTCAACTTGCTGGCAGGCTTAATCGCCTATACCTACCAGGAGAAAAAGCCCTCCTTGGATTTAGAGTTCAAAGACTTGCCAGCATTGCCTCCGGCTATCTTTTGACCTCGTCGAACTGACGTTAAAGCAGAGGAAACCTGAATGGCGTTGCAGAGGTTAAAAACACTGAATCGATCGACCCTTGCTCTAATCATTGCTGGAGCGGTGATTGCCACTGGTTTGTTCTCTTACACGGTGGGTCAGTTGGGTCGCAAACCCGTTGAACCTGTGCAATCCGCGCCTGTAAATGAACCGATTGCTGCACTGGGACGACTGGAACCTGTCTCAGAAGTGGTGAGCGTCTCGGTTTCCACTACGCTCAATAACGATCGGGTCAAGCAGTTGTTCGTGAAGCGGGGCGATCGCGTCCAGATCAATCAGGTAATTGCAATCTTAGAAAGTTACGACCGCTTACAAACTGCCCTGTTAGAAGCACAGCAACAAGTCAAAGTTGCCCAGTCCAAACTGGCACAAGTGAGAGCCGGAGTAAAGTCTGGAGAAATCGCGGCGCAACAAGCTGAAATTGCCCGATTGCAAGCCCAGTTACAGGGCTAGATTGCCACACAAGCAGCCACGATCGCCCGCCGCCAATCAGAGGTCAACGGATCGCTCGTGCCCTGGTCAGCCGTCCCCAAATTGTCTTAGCCGATGAACCTACAGCCGCACTGGACAAAAAATCGGGGCGAGATGTGGTGGAACTGATGGAAAAACTTGCTAAAGAACAGGGTTGCACGATTCTGTTAGTCACCCACGACAATCGCATTCTCGACCTTGCCGACAAGATTGTCTACATGGAGGATGGCTGTTTGGTTGACAAGGCGAGCGTTACGATATGAGCAGCTTCACTGCGCAACGTTGCGTCGATCGGGTCACTTCTTGTTAAGGCATTTCAGCTAATTTATAACGTCGCCGTTCTCAGTTACAGCTTCTGATGATTCTCGCAGGACGAGTTCAGTGAGCAAGACTTGAGCGATCGGTTGATCAAAATTTTCTAACAATAGTCTTGCGGCGACTGCCCCTTTTTCCACCAAGGGTTGCCTCACCGTGGTGAGCCTCGGTCGAATCTGCGATGCTAACGGAATATCATCGAAGCCGACGATCGATAACTCCTGCGGTACATTTAAACCTAGCGTTTCGGCAGCTCGTAAGGCTCCCACTGCCAGACGATCGCTCATCGCTAAAATTGCGGTGGGTCGAGGTGTGCGATTGAGCAGGGCAAGCGTCGCGGTAAACCCACCATCCTCTCGATTCACCCGTTCTTCAATCGGAGTGTGGCGGGGGTCAAGCCCCGCCTCCTGCATGGCATCCTGGTAGCCTTGTAACCGGGCGAGGGCATGAGGAAAGGTAGCAGTTGCAATGCGTTGAGCATCCACGATTCCCTCATACTGATCAAATCGCAGTTCCATCGCAATGATGCCCAACCTTGTATGTCTCAGACGAATCAGGTGAGCCGCCGCTGCCCGCGCCGCTCGTCGATCGTCAATGCTGACCGATGAAACGCCTACGACAGGGGAGCAATCCACCATTACCGTAGGTAAGTTGCGCTGCAACACTTGAGCCGTCGCTGCATCTGTATCCGGTGTGGAGTAAATGATGAAGCCATCAACCACAGCGCGTTGTACTGTATCGAGTGTTGTGCCACCGCGATGTAGCGGCACAATCAGCAAACTGGTTTTGGCAGGTTCGCAAACGCTGGCGATGCCCTGGAGAAAGGCGATCGCCACTGGGTCGCTGAAGGCATAGGGTAATGATTCGCTGAAGACAACTCCGATCGCGCCCACCTGTCCCGTTCGCAACAGGCGTGCTGTTGGGTTCGGTCCTGAGTAGCCCATTGCTTTTGCCGTTGCCAGGATGCGCTCCCGCCGGTCTGGAGAAAGTTGGTCTGGACGGTTAAAAGCATTGGAAACGGTGGTGCGGGAAATCCCCAGTGCTTTGGCAATATCCAGAAGAGTTACAGGCTTTGGGGGGTTGAGGTCATTCATCGCGATCGCCAGCCGTTTTCTGAAATCTTACTTTTGATAGAGCAGAGGCACTTGATCGTTCAAGATACAGCGGATAGGATGATTAACGAAACTGAATCGATTCAGAAGAAGGTCACCAAAGCGTCAAGGACTTATCTTATGAGCACTCGTCAACCGCAGTCTCTCGACCAACCGCTTGAGTTACTTGAATCTTCTACAACCCAGCCAAATTTCCTTCAGCAAATGTTTTTGAGTACGATTCAAGGGCTTTGGAATCGTTTTTGCTATCGTTTGCTTTCCAGCGAGTCACCCCAGTTTTCCGAAGTTTCAGGTAAAGACGGACAGGTTTACTGGCAAGTTTATGATCCTGTTACCGATCGCCGCTTCTACCTGAACTCGTTGCAAGCTGTACTGGAGTGGATTGAAGCACGGCACTACCAAAGGTCTCAAGCCTCTTCATTGTTTGATCGCTGAATCGATTCAGTTAACATCGTCATCACTACTCCTTTGCTTATGAAATTCAGTCAATTCAGGCGTAACCACAACCGATCGCTCCGCTCTCAAGCTCCTGCCTGGATTGGCATTGCGATCGCCTTTTATGCTTTCATTTCGATTGGCATTGCCGAAGGTGGAATCGGTGTCCTGCTGCCCTCGATTCTGGAGACGTTTAATCTCACCCCTGCGACGGTCACATTTTTGTTTATTAGCCAGATTGTAGGCTACGTGTTTGCTGCCTTCAGCAGTAGCCTGATTAGTAGCCGTCTAGGATTGGCACCGATGCTGTTGATGGCTGCCGTCTCGCTCACAACGGCTCTGATACTCTATGGCTTGGCTCCGACCTGGTTGGTCATGGTGACTATCGGAACCTTACTGGGACTGAGCATTGGTTTAATTGATGCCAGCATCAACACCTACATGGTGAGCGAACAGCAAGAGCCGAAGTGGATCGGACTGCTGCACGCCTTCTATGGCGTTGGGGCGTTACTGGGACCCGCGATCGCCACCACCTTGCTGCTGCTGGGGCTAAACTGGCGGCAAGTTTACTTCGTGATTGCCAGCCTTGTGGCACTGCTGGTTGTGGGGGTCGGTTGGATTATCATCACGCACTACTCGCCGATGCTAGTGCGAACCGCCGCCTCTGAGCCTCACATCTTTGCTAATCTCCGGTTGGCGCTTAAAACGCCGATCGTTCTGGTTTCGAGTCTGTTTCTGCTGGTTTCGGTGGGTACAGAGGCATCCCTGGGCAATTGGGCATACACGGTGCAGCAGGTGAGTCGGGGGTTTCCGGCAGCCACAGCCGGATACAGCATCAGTGCTATGTGGCTGGGATTTACGATCGGGCGAGTGATGTTGGGCGTTTTAGTGAACCGATTGGGAGCCGTTCGCCTGGTCAATGGTTCCTTAGCCCTGCTCACAATTGGCTTAGTGACGTGGTGGTTGCTGCCGGGGCAATGGGTGAGTTTGCCCTTGATTGGGTTTGCGATCGCAGCAATTTTTCCCACCACCATCTGGCTCATGCCCCAGCGAGTCCCTGCAGCAGTTGTGCCAGCGGCGATCGGCTTTGTCACCAGTGTTGCCAGTTTAGGGGCTGCGATCATTCCAACGACGATTGGTTGGGTGGCGAACCGTGCGGGATTGGAAAGTATACCCGTCTTGATTTTGCTGCTGGCGATCGCCCTGGCAATGCTGCATCGTTGGTTAACGAAACAGCATGTTTCCTATGACGTAAACCAGCGTGTCTAGGGATTTCTCATGAGTTTGAAGTGGTTAGAGTGGGCGCAACAATTGCAGGCGATCGCCCAGAATAGTCTCACCTACTATGAAAATCCCTATGACCTTGAGCGGTATGGGCACAAAAATTTGCAAAAAATTGCCTGACCCTAATAAGCCCCCAGGGTCAGGCAGTCTGCCTGTAAGGACGCAGTTCTAAACGCAAAAGCTAAACGAACATAGTTGCCCCCTATAGCTGTCTAGCTTTCCCGATTGCGTTCCTCAGATCTATATCAATTCTGGTTTCTTTTCTCACTAAAACCATCCGATAGAGTACTCAAATAAGGATAAAGATTGCCTTCAGTCTTTCTTTCTACGTCCGTAAATTTACCCCTTTGACTGGAAAGCGAAAGGATCTCAGGCAATGGGCGATCGCGGTAGCTATCGGTAGGGGTAGGGTTTGCTACCAGACAACCGCAGAATCAATGATGCAGTATCTAAACTGACTTGTGCGACTGCTTGCATAGGGTCTTATTCAATTAAGCTTCGAGTTTTGGCAGCGTAATGCTGAAGGTTATGCCAGTGGTCGCACTACTGGCAACTGCCACTGCTCCACCATGTAAGGCTACAGCTTTTTTGACGATCGCCAGTCCCAGTCCAGCCCCTGGCAGATGTACTGTCGCCTCTGGTCGATAGAACGGCTCAAACAGACGTGTCTGCTGCTCCTGTGGAATAGTGCCCTCATTATGTACGCTGATGCCGGTAGGGTTGCTGTCGCAGCGTAAGGTCACACAGAGTGTAGTATCGTTGGGCGAATACGTCAGAGCATTAGAGAGCAGGCGATCGAGCATGTGCTGCACAAGTTCGGCATCAAGACAAACGGCATCGCACGCGCTATGACTGTCAATGGTGATCGGGCGATCGTCCTCAGAGCTTTGCAGCTTTCTCACTGCTTTGTGACAAGCAGCATTCAGGTTAAGCTGGGCTGGGCTAAACAGCCGTTTGCCAGAGTCAATCTCGTCATAAAGCAGTACATCATTGAGCAAGGCGTTCACGCGCCAAACTGCCTGTTGCATGCGATCGAAATAGGTTTGCTGTTTGGCTTCATTAGCGGCAGCAGCGTGACGTTTCAGCAACTCGATTGATGTGACAATAACCGTCAGCGGTGTCCGCAGTTCGTGAGAGACGGTTTGGACAAAGCTCGATCGCAAGTCATCTAATCTTTTTTCGGTTGACGACTCTCGTACCATGACAGCAGCCTGTCTCAGGTCTGTAATGTCTCGCACCAGCCATCGCCAGCCTAGCAACACGTTCTGGCTTGAGCGGATTGCCGACGTTGTGATCACTGCTGGAAAGACCTCACCCTTTCGCGGTCTAAGATGCAGATCCCAATTACGGTGCTGAGGTTCTACTTGCAAGTGTCTGAGATAGGTATGAAACGCACGGCGATCGGGCTTTGCCACAAAGACAATGAGCGGTTTACCCACCAAAAATGCCTGACGAACACGAAACAAGCTACTGGCTGCCTGATTCGCCTCCTGAATAACGCCCTGCACGTTAGTCACTAAATAGCCATCAGGCGCAAAGTCAAAGAGTTCCTGGTAGCGCTGACGCTGTTCTTCTAACGCTTGACGAGTGGCGTACAGTTCTTCATGGTGCTGGTGCAGTTCTTCTAAGACGACTGCCAACTCTTCTAGCACAGTCGAAAGCAGCTCCGGCTCTAGCAGAAACGCTTCGGTATTCTGTGCCAGAATCTGCACCCGCTGTTGTGCGTTTTGCAGCTTCAACACCTGAACGTCAACAGCACTCACAAGCTCACTTCCTCCATGATGAGAATCACACCCTGATGCTCTTGTTCAGCGCCCAGCAGTGGATTACAGGTGACGCGACAGCGAAACGATCGTCCGCGACGGTTCACAGCAGCGATGCTCAACTCTAGCTGATTTGCCCCCGCAATGCAGCGTTGAATCATTTCTCGCAGTTGATCAACGGGTAGCCCAATCTCCAGGTTGAAAAATGACTGTCCTGAGACCTCTTCAGAACTCAGCCCCCACAGGTTTTCGGTTTGCCGATTCCAGCTTAGAAGATTAAACTGATTATCCATCACCACCACACCTGCTCGAAGGCTGGCAAGAATGGACTGCAAAAAGGCGTTTGCTTGATTCGCTTCGCTGGTGCGTCGGCTCAGTTCATCGTTAATGGCTTGCAGTTCGGCATTTGTGGATTGCAGCTCCTCGTTCATCGTCTCCAGTTCTTCGTTGGTGGACTGGAGTTCTTCGTTGGTCGTTTCTAGCTCTTCGTTGGTGGACTGGAGTTCTTCGTTGGTTGTCTCCAGTTCTTCGTTGCTGGATTGTAGCTCTTCGTTGGCAGTTTCTAACTCCTGGCTCGATCGTTGGAGTTCGGCTTGTAGTGCCTGGTAATGGCTCACATCGGTGAAGACAATACTGATACCCAGTAGTTCGCTGCCATTTTGTAACAGGGTGAACTCTGCTTCTAGATGCTGCACGGTGCCATCAGTCAGATAGCGAACAATATCGGTGACGATGAGCGATCGCCGCTCGGCATAGACTTGCCCAAGACGAGAACGCAATTCCAACGGGCGGTAGGATACTTCCAGATCTTGCAGCGGGCTACCGATGTTTTCAGCAGTAAGCCCAAAGGTCGATCGGGCAAGTGTATTTGCCAGTATCAGATTGCCTTCTCGATCAATGACGATCTGTGCGGTTGGCGTGGCGTTGAACGCCAGTTCTCGAAGCTGTAAGGACGCGGACAAGCTATGGATCGCTTCGTCTGTTCTTTGGGTTGCTCCCAGGCTGCGATCGCGCATATCTTGTTTGGGCACTTTAGCAAAGATGCGATGCGGCAGGCTTATCGGCGTAAACAACTCAGCATGGGTCAGCAGCATTTCTGCCTTGCCCAAGAACAAAATGCCCGTATCGTTAAGCGCAAAATGCAAACGCGACAGAATACGAGCCTGTGCCTCGGCATTAAAATACATCAGCGTGTTGCGACAGACGAGCAAATCTAACCGAGAGATTGGCGCATCTTGCACCAGGTCATGCCGCCCAAAGATGACGATGCGTCGCAGGTCAGCGCGAAAGACGTAGCGATCGACGACCAACTCGAAGTAGCGGTCTTGTAAGCCCGGTGGCAATGCTGCCAGATCGTTCGCGCTGTAGCTCGCCTGACGTGCCTGCCCCAGGGCATCTTCATCCACATCCGTCGCGTAGATCTTGACGCGCTGCCGAAACTCGTTTGCACCCAGCAGTTCGGTCAGAATCATTGCCAGTGTATATGCCTCTTCGCCCGATGCACAGCCCGCACTCCAAAGCCGCAGTGGTTCGTGGTCTGGCTTTGTCTTTAGGAGTTGAGGCAGCACCTCCTCCCACAAATAGCTCCAGGCAGGCGCATCCCGAAAAAAGCCCGTGACGTTGATTAAGACAGTATTAAAAAGACTAACAAACTCTTCTGGATGTACTTCCAAATAATCAATATAGTCCTCAAAGGTAGCAACCTCTCTATGGTGCATTTGCTTTTGCACACGCCTCTGAAAGCCAGAGCGTTTGTAGCCCGAAAAGTCGAAACCCCGCGATCGCTTCAAGTAGTCCAGCAGCGCTTTAAACGCCTGATCGTCATCACTGTTACTCACGTACTTCAAAAAGAGACTATTAGGGCTGGAACAGTGGCACGAGCGAAAGGCTAAGCTAATGAGCCTTTAAGTTACAGAGTCAATTGTCTTAGAAGGCAGAAGGTAGAGGGCAGAAGGATGATGCAAATTTGAATGCCGATCAGCTTATACCTTCCGGTTAGCTGTTGACCCGGTTGGATATGAATAAGCTTCAGTCTACGTCATGCCGCTTTATCGCAGGCACAAGATTTCCCATGTCTACCACCCAATATGCTACTAAGGATCGTGGATGAAATCACCACTTTAAAGTTGATCGAGCGATCGCAGTAGTTGCTTAATCTTGCTTTGCTGTTGACGATCTAAATCTATAGGGAAACTTAATTCCATCGCCACACGATCGCTCGTCGAATTGTCATTGGTAAAAGCCTGCGTCGCTACAGCGATCGACCGTCCCTCAACGCTTTGCACGTCTGCCACCAAACTTTGAGCCAGTGGAGTATCCGCATGACGTGCAACCAGTAAGCCAAACTGCGGCTTTGTCCGTTGAATGAGTTCTAACTCTGGAACCGAGCCAGTTTGAAACTCTAGTCGAATGCTACGAATGCCAATTTCTGTCACTACAGCGGTTTGCGAATGCCCGTTCCAGCCTTCCCAATACAGTTGGGCGATCGCATTGACTTGCTTGCGAATTTTTACGCCCGTTTCTGGTTTGAATTCACGAAAAACTCGTCCAAAACTGCTAGCAATAAAGCGAAGGGAGGTCAGCGGATTATCCGCCGTGGCGCGTTTCTGTGCATACCACTCCTTCACATCGGAATAAATCACTACACTCAGATCATCTCGTTGAGTGCGAGTGAGGTTGATGAACTCGACTGAGAGTAGCGTTTGCAGATTGTCACTGGCGATCGCTCGGATCACATGAGCATCCACCAGCACTCTCGCTCCATAATCGCCGACCAGCTCAACTCGCACTACGTCCGGGATGTTGGGCCATACATCCAGCAAAATCCGTGCGCCCGATTCACTGACGTTGGTAGTAGTGCCTGTCCAATGCCGATCGCTGTGAACGATCGCCGTCAACTGGCGTGGCAACCGATGCGCTTGCCGCAGTTGCGGTTGTTCAAAGGCGACCAGACATGCCGCCATCACAAGCAGCAAATCAAACACACACCACAAGGCGTTGATAATTACCGCTTGACCATCTTCTGGACTCACCACAAACCAAAACGGCACCGCAATGAGTGATGCCGCCGTGAGTGCGCCTAAAAAGACTAGATAACGGACGCTTTCCAGGTCAAAATTGCGCTCTGTCACCGTTAATCCTTTATCGGTAACATTGAATGATCCCAACTTGGGATTGATCAGCGCCAGCAAAGTGACCATACCCGCCTGAAAGGACAAGGCAAACTCGTAGATCTCGTTCCAGAACGAAAACCGGACGTGTTTGTATGGAATGTGATTGGTCTGCATCGACAAAAGAATGTGAGGCAAGGCGTAGCACAGTGTCTCGAAGCCCAATCCTCTGACCGAATTAATGCCCAACAAGAGATACAGCACTGGAGCAATGACATACATCAAGCGAGGAAACCCGAAGAAAAAGTGAGACGTGGCGCTGAAATAGCAAAGCCGTTGAGCCAGTCTAAGCTTGAGTTTGCGGTTCAACAGAGGATTTTCAAGTCGTAGAATCTGCGCCATACCTCGCGCCCAGCGTACCTGTTGCCCTACGTAGGCAGAAAATTTTTCGGGTGCCAGCCCTGCCACCATGATTTTGTCGTAATAGACGGTTTCGTAGCCGAGGGAGTGGAGGCGGAGGGAGGTATGGCAGTCTTCGGTGACGGTTTCGGTGGCAATGCCGCCAATTTCGAGTATGTAATCGCGGCGGATGACAGCAGCAGAACCGCAGAAAAAAGCAGCATTCCAGAAGTCGTTGCCCTTTTGCAGCACTTTGTAAAACAGTTCGTTGCCGACTGGAATTTGTCCGCCTGTGAGCAGATTGCGCTCGAAGGGGTCAGGGTTATAGAACCAGTGGGGCGTTTGCACGAGCGCTACTTTGGGGTTTTGGAAGAAGCCGACGGTGTGTTGCAGAAAGTGGCGCACGGGGATGTGGTCGCAGTCAAGAATCATAACCAGATCGCCAGTAGTTCTAACTAAGGCAGTATTGATGTTGCCTGCTTTGGCGTGGTCATTGTTGTCTCGCGTCAGTAAATCGCAGCCCAGATCGTCACACATTTGTTGCAAGATTTCCCGACGCTCTGGCAGTTTGCGACCATCGTCCAGGACGTAAACCCGTTTTTTGTCTGCCGGATAATCGATCGCCAGTGACGCAAGGACTGTTTTACGGACAATTTCAACATCCTCGTTGTAGGTGGGGATGTAGATATCAACAGAGCGCCATTCGTCTTGAGGCATAGTGGCAAGGTCAACGGGCTTACGATCGCGCACCTTCAGCGTCTGAAAGTAGGCAAGCAGGAGGGTGCCGATCGCATACAGCTCTGCAACATACAGCAGCAAACAGAAAAAGCCGTTTAGCCAGTTATCCAGGTTCATCGTGTACTGCGTGCGGTAGTAAAGATACCGCACGGTTGTCAGCATACTCAACGCAATGAGGAACAGATGCAACCGTTCACTACTGTGAGTGTCAGTCCGCTGCTCTTCTAGCCTCACAATCACAGCCCCAACCGATACCATGATCGCTGCCAAAACAGCCTGCTGCCAAACGGGCGGTCGCTCGGTGATCAACGGCAGGCACAGCCACAAAGAAGCGGCTGCCAAAAGGACAAGCTGATAGCGGGTAAGCCAGCGTAACGTGCCGTCAGACCATAGAGGCAGGCGATCGACTAACCATGTGGTTAGCCACAACTGCCAGTTTGGAGTTGTTTGAGGCGGTTGGCGATGAACCTGAAGAGGGAGCTTGAGCATGGGGAGTAGGAGAGGGAGTGGGGAGTGGGGAGTGGGGAGTGGGGAGTAGGGAGTGGGGAGTGGGGAGTGGGGAGTAGGAGGGGGATAGGGAGTGAGCTGCAGTTTGCTGTTTTAGGCTGTAGAGTCGAGCTTGAAACTTAGAAGATTGAGCTGAGAACTCGGAAGATTGAGCTGAGAACTCGGAAGATGGGGCTTGAAACTCGGAACGTCGAGCTGAGAACTCGGAAGATGGAGTTGAGAACTCGGAACGTCGAGCTTAGAACTCGGAACGTCGAGCTTAGAACTCGGAAGGTCGAGCTGAGAACTTGGAAGATGGAGCTTGGAACTCGAAAGATGGAGCTTGGAACTCGAAAGATGGAGCTTGGAACTCGGAAGATGGAGCTTGGAACTCGGAAAGTTGAAATCTAAGCTTGAAACCCCCTTCATCCTTCATCCTTTAGCCTTTAGCCTTTAGAGGACGCTTTAAAAGTCCAGATGCTTGTAGCCTTGGCGACTGAAGTCGCGGCTACAGAGGCAAAACCTGCCGTTGCAGGTGATAAAACCCTTACTCTGCGGTCGTCCGCGCAGGCGGACTTTGTTTACGTAGTCGCGGTTTTAACCGCCAGACACTTTTCAAACAACCTCTTAGCCTTTAGCCTTTAGCCTTCATTCTTTATCCTTTACCTCCTGCCTTCTGCCTCCTGCCTTCTGCACTCCGCTTTCACTTCTTCCCCAACCGCCCTAAATACGACTGCGCGATCGCATACAGCAGCAGCGCAGCAACCACAAAACCGGGAGCGAGAATAAACCAACTGACGCGCAGGGTTTGCAGGAACCGATCGAGCCAGCTCGTTTGACTCAACTGCTGCTTTTGCTTTGCCTGTTGCAAAAACTCCAGCGTGTAGGCGTTGGGGTTATAGGGATTGGGGTCTGGGTCGGCAGCGTCAATGAGGACAGTGTCTTCGCGCAGTTGAAAGAAGAGAAAGTCGCGGTTGAGCAGGTCGCGGACGTGATCTAAACCTGCCCTGGTCTGCCCACTGAGCATGAGCAGGACGCGATCGCGGTTCCAGGGCGACACGATTTCTTTGACCAAACCTTCGGCATCGGGAAGGGTTTGCACCTGGCTTTGTCCGCGCTGACGACGAAAGGACTCCTGGAGGGTAAAGCCTTCGGACTGCAAGGCATCGGGGAGAGGAAACTGCTCGCGGGTGCCGATGGCGACGAGATGGCGATCGCTCCGCACGGTGGTCGGTAATTTATTTGCCCGAAACACGTCCAGCTTCACCGATTCTGACTGGCTGAGTCGTCCCAAACGAGCGCTGATTTCAAACAGCAGGGCGAGATCGTTCGTGCTGGGGCGATCGGGTAGGACGATCGCCGTCTTGGACAAATCCTGAGGAGAGGCAAAGGGATAGCCAAATTGCAGCAGTTTCAAATCAGGTACCTGCACAACGTTCGTCCGATTGAGGTCAAAGCTGGTATCGGCGTGAATAGTGCCCCAAAGCTGCTGGTCGAGGGCGCGGTTGCAAGAACGACGTTCGCGGGGATCAAGCTGAAACCGGACACGAATCTTGGAGTTGGGCTTGATGCGGTCTTCTGGCAGTGCGACTCGAAGGGTTTCGTGCGACGCGCCTGTGACAGAATCAAGCTTTTTGCCTACCAACGCCAATCCATCTAGCTGCACTTCAATCAGGGAGGTGAGCGGGTTGACCTGAGGACTGTAGCTGTAGTTCAAATTGATGAAGTTCCCCGTGGCGAACTGATCGTCAGGCAGGGCACGAAAGTCGAACTCCATCACTGGAGCATCGGCACCCCGCACGGTCATATCTTCGTAAGGCTGGTTGTCGAAGGTAGTCAGATTTTTAAGCTGAAAGTTGTTAGCAATTGGCAGATAGCCCGACCATTCGCGGGGTGAGGGTGCAGGTACATCGGTGACTTGGCGCACGACGATCGCCTGCCCGGTACCAAGCTGGCGATCGCGCGACTGAATGAGAAACTGCACTGCCTTTGCCACACCGTCTGATCCATTGCCAGTCACGACTAGAACGGGATGGCGTTTGTCAGGTGTTGTGGTCAGCATCAGCACACCTGCATCATTCGGCAGCACGTTCTTTTTGTCGTCTCGCACCTGACCGTCTTTCAACGACAGCGGTAGTTTGAGTTGCGCCAGCGCAGGCTGCGTTTTGGGAGTGCCCACAACAACGAGCCGTTCATTTGGCTGCATCTGGTCGATCGCCGTCAGCAGGCGCGTGTTCAGCGGACGATACTGAGCAAACCGCCCCACATTTGTTTGAAAGCGCGTGGTCGCAGTGAGCCAGGATTCATCGATCGCGTTCGGCAGCAGGTACGCAAGCTGGTTTGGCTCCAGGCTCAGGTCGTCAAAAATGGGATAAGGGTAGCGGCTGAAGTTGAGCGCGATCGGCTGGGGTTGAAAGTCAAATACCAGCTTGGAATCAGGCAAAATCTCCGTCCACAACGATGGATCGAACGGGTCTTGTGTACAGGTGGGCGAGTTGTTTTGCAGTGCGGCAATCACAACTTCGTTGTTGTCCTGAATCAGGTCTGGTGGGATGTCGTAAATCGCGCTGCCGATTTCGCCCTGCTTTTTGTTGAGCGGCAAACTGCCCACGCTGGCACCGTTGACGTAGGCTGTGAGATTCGATCGCGTCGCGTATAACGCTGGCGAATGGCGAAACCGTAGCTGAAGTTTGGCGGCTTTGGGCTTCCAGGCACGGGGACGCGTAAACCGCAATCGCGTCTCATCATAAATGCTCCGCAGCCGCAGACGGTTGCCCACCACTGGACTCCGGTTGAACTCCAAAACATATTGCCCTGCTGCCAGTGGTGCAACGATAGCGCCTTTTTTAGCCGCATCCGAAACGTCAGGGTCTTTTGCTGCCGCTTCCCCAGCCGATTGCGGCGGTGCTGGCACTTTATCAATCCCCGCATTGGGAGACGTAACCGGAGCTTCAGGAGGGGACTGAGCCACTGTTGCCTGCTGCCAACCCAAGCCCAGACTGCATACTAGCGTGATGAGGAAGAGCGCGATCGGCAATAGGCGCAGGCAGAATCTTCGTGTGCCGCGATCGAAGAGAGAGGCAAAATGGGTAGTGCGGGGGTTCATAGGGGAGGCAGAAGGTAGAAGGCTAGAGCAGTTGTTGGTTGTTGGTTGTTGGTTACTAGTTGTCAGTTGCCAGACTAAAAACTAAAAACTAAAAACTTCCTAGTAGCGCTCCCAGGAGGGTTGGAAACCGCGTCGTCGGAGGAGATCGACCTGGATTTTCTCAATTTTGCGATCGGTGGCGCGATCGCCTGATGGTGAGGAAGACATTTCTCTGGCGCTTTGTGCTTGCCGCAACGCTTTGAACTGTTGTAGAGCAACGCCTGGACGATCCTGGGCAAGGCTCAGTTCGCCCAAGATGCGACGGGTATCGAGGTCATCAGGTCTCAGCACCAGCACACGGTTGTAGAGGGCGCTGGCTTCGGCATAGCGCTGCTGCTGGAACCGTACCCCTGCAAGGGCAGCGATCGCGTCTACATTATTGGGCTGCTGTTGCAAAATTGCGGTGTATGCCTGGTTCGCCAGCGCTAAATCTCCCAGCGTTTGCGCCAGATCGCCTTGCACAAAGTAAGCATTTATATCGCCTTTGTTGCGTGTGACAAGCTGTTCAACCTGCGATCGTGCCGTTGCTGGATCGCGGACTGCCAGCACTTGCAAGGCACGACGCTGAATGGGGAGGCTATCTGGATTCACTGTCAGCAAAGTTTTGTAAAGCGCTTCTCGTTCGGCATCGGCTGGCAATGCTCCCACGAGGCTGAATAATTCGGGTGGCGTTTCATTCGCAGAGGGCGATTGGAGCCATGTGGTTAGCACCGTTTCTGCCTCAGCTTGCGTAATCCGCTGCGATCGATAGGCAACGCTGGCTCGACCCAACTGAAGGCGAAAGTCTTGGGATCGGGTTGCCAAAACCTGGTCATAAACGTTCAATGCTTCGTCCGATCGTCCCTGTCTCTCTCGTACGTCTACCAGTCCCAGTAAGGCGTTTGACAAGATGGAAGCAGGTGGATTGGAGGCAATAATCGCCTCGTACCGTTGGGCGCTGGCATCTAGTTTGCCGTCTCGCCGTTCAATGTCAGCTAACAGGATTTGGGAGGCACGATCGCGCGCACCAGCAGCAGTCGCACTATACACTTGTAATGCCTGCCGTGCTTGTTCCAAATCACCTTTCTGCACCCAGATTTGCGCGACTCGAAAGTGTAAAAAGGGCGCATCCACACCGCGCTGCAAAAGCTCCTGATAGGTGGGCAGCAGTTCCGGATCGGGTGGATCGAGGCGAATAAGGGCGAGGGCAAGAGACTGTCGCTCTGTAGCACTATCAGGCAGCGGTTGTAAGGCAGTTTGTAGCTGTTGCCGCAGTTCACCAGAAGTGATCTGTCCTAGCTGCTGGGCGATCGCCAAACGTTTAACCACTAAGCTTGGCTCTGGCTGTTGCTTGATCAATTGCTCATATAGCGACAGTGCTGCCTGCTGCGACGACGGAAACTCGCTAAACACATCCGCTGCTTCTGTTACCAGTCCCGGTGATGGGTTGGCAGTTTGGCGTAGCACCTGACGATACTGCTCCACTGCTTCCGCATACAGCGCTGTATCGCTTGACTGTCGCCCAATCTGACTCAGTGCTCGTGCCAGTGGCAGCGTTGCGTTTGGCTGACTGCGTAGTGGTTGCAAAATCAAGCGGGCTTCATCAGACTGTTGGTTTGCCTGATACGCGACTGCCAGAGCCGATCGCACCTCGATCGCCATTCGATCTGAAGCCTTCAACTGCTTGAGTTGCGCCTCCAGCAACGGGATTGCCTGCTCTGGCTTACCTGTCTCTCGCAGTGCGGTCGCATAGGCAATGACGGCATCAACTGGTAGTCTCTTCCCCGTAGCGGTGTAGCGCTCAAATAGCGTCACGCCCTGCCGATAATTGCCACTATAGGTGTATGCCTGAGCTGTGCCCAGAAGTATAGTTGGCGTAGGTTTCTGAAGCAGCACTTGGTAATCCGTCAGCGCTTCTGTAAAACGCCCCTGGTAGCTGTAGAGCAACGCCCGCTGAGTACGATCGCTCGTTCGATCAGGAGCCAGCGTTAATAGTGTGGTCAGTGCCTCAATGCCTCGTGCCTGCCACTCCGATCGATAGCCACCCAACAGACCGACCGCAGAGAGTGCCGTGAGGTTTTTCGAGTCCTCCACCAATACCTGCTGATACGCCTGCCATGCCTTTGCATCCTGTCCCGCCCGTTGATAGGCGATCGCCAGTCCCAACTTTGCTTCTAGAGACTGCGGATTTTGCCGCAACGCTGCCTGAAACGCGGCGATCGCATCGTTCACAAAGCCCCGATTCAGCAACGTATAGCCCTGTCTCGCCGACATAGATTGCGCCTGCGATGGCATTCCCGACAGCGCGATCAGTAGAAAAGGTAAAAGGCAAAAGGTAAAAGGTAAAAGGTAAAGGCGTGGCTGTGTGGCAATATCAATCGCCCTCATCCCAACCCTTTTTCTCCAAAGAGAAGGGCTTAGAACTCTTGTTCCCTCTCCTTTGGGAAGAGGGCTAGGGTGAGGGTGGCTCGACTGACCGCTGACCGCTGACCGCTGACTGCTGCCTCCCAACCACTGATTCAAATCTCTCATCTCGACCTCCTAAAGACTGACGAAAGGTCAAAATCCGTTCTGACACGAACGCCTAAGACCGTCTCCGAAAAACCATTGCGTTCCTGAAGCATCACTGCTGCACGCAGATTGGGCGTGATGCGGAAGTCGTAAAACAACTCCAGCACATCGGGGTTGTTGTCGCCTCGCGATCGTCGGAGGTCGTCATTCGACAGTTGCCGTCCGTAACCCAACCCCAGGCGATCGCTCGGCATAAAGACATCCAGAAAGTTCAATCCCGCGCTATAAGTCGTGCCGCTAGTGTCTAGAGCCAGATTGGTGTAATGCCCATAGCGACCGAAGAGACCAAGTTTGAGGCTAGGAATAAAAACTTCGGCGTTGATACCGTAAGCTTCTTCCCGATCGCCCGGTTGCGGTCCGGCTCTACCCGATCGCGGGATGTCAAAAATCTCTCGAAAGCCGCTTCGCCGCCCGGCATCGCGGGAGGAGACGTAGGTGCCACGAATGATGGCAGTACCAAACCGCACACCCACTTCCCCTGCAAACGCATCCAGATGGAAATCACCGAGATTGCGGTTTGACGAAAACGTGGTTGCCTTGAGGTCAATGTCATCCGTCACGCTCCAGTTCACCAATAGCCCCGGACGTGAGGCAATGCCTGCTGCTGCCAGCGCTGGGTTTGTTTGAAAAACCGAGTTAAAGAAATGCGTCGCGCCGTCTTTGGCGAAGCTGTTGCGATCAAAATACGAGGTCAAATCCATCAAACCTACGACCAATCGCAACGTTGGCAGCGACGGCAGTGATCCAGCAAAATACAGCTCGTTCAGATTCAGCCCTGTTTCTTGCGAATCGGCAAACCCTCTACCGGTCGTCAAATCGACCTCAGCTCCAAAGCCAGCATTGGGTGTCACCGGGTAGAAGCCTCTCAAGCGTGCCCGTGCCGAAGTATCGCTGCCTTCTTGCTTGAATACGCCCTGCAACTGCACTGACGGTACACCGAGTACCTCG
Organism: Tildeniella nuda ZEHNDER 1965/U140; assembly: GCA_019358895.1. Taxonomy (GTDB): domain Bacteria; phylum Cyanobacteriota; class Cyanobacteriia; order Leptolyngbyales; family Leptolyngbyaceae; genus Stenomitos; species Stenomitos nudus. The sequence continues at coordinate 158,675 of JAHHIG010000013.1, forward strand.
CTGCCCTGCCGCAGCACTTTGTCAGATGGTGCTGGTACACCCGAATCGGCTATTAGTAAGGGCGATCGTTCAGTCAAACGCTGTGTCTGTTCAGGCTTTTCTGGTCGCTTTAGCCAAGGACGCTGCTCATAGGATGCGTTTCTGATGTAGGAAGTCTGTGTCTCTTGCGTCTCTAAAGATGGTGTCAGTAGCCCAGCCCTTGCCGCGATTTGAAGCTTGGTTGCATCGAACAGCGTCGCGTCAAACAAAGATTGACTCCCAGCAGCAGAGGATAACATTGCATCTGCCACTACTTGGGGCATTGCTTTCACTGGTTGCTGTTCTTTCACAACCGGAATCTGTACAGAATTACTGTTTGTCGCTTTGACAGCAACTGAATCAGTTGAGTGCTCTTTGCGATCGTTGAGTTTCGTCAGATCCGCTAGAGCAGATGGACAATGAATCAGCGTCTCTGCTGCCCCCGTAGTCAGTAAAATGGCGAACGTAAAGCCGAGATGAAAGCGTGGCTTGAGCCGGATCGGTTTAAGTAGCGGCAGTACCGGACGAGCGATCGAACGTGTTTTAAAAGTCATAGTTTTGGTTAAGTAGAAGCCATCCCACAACGTTTAATGCCATCGTGCGAAGTCACGCACCGCACGGTTAGTAGGGTGATGTGCTGCGATTAATTCACCTGGAATGAGCAGGCAACCATTAGCAGGACAGTGATTGCTTGAAAGAACTGTATAAATGCAAAGAACTCTAATCAGGACTTTTGCATCCACTGCTCAGCAGCAGGCTAAAGCGAGGAGACAACAGAATGAAATGCTTGTAGGTGAGATTTGCGCTGATTTTGAAGCGCTTGATTCTGTTAGTTCTGTTGCTACTAAGCGCTACAGTCCGAAAGCAACCGTGCAAACGTTAGAGTGTTGCAAGCATTTATGCCTTGCGATCGCAGATGCAGTGCCTACCAATAGCGCTATGTCAGCCCACAGTTGCGGAAAGATTACCTGTTTCACAACGGAAGCGAGAAGATGCCCTGAACAAGTTTAAAGAAGAATGACATCCGGTTCTGAGTCATGTATTCGGTCGATCGATAACGGAATCAGGGAAATTTCTATGAAGAGCGTGTAAGTTTTTCCGCTTTTCTACTGAACTTTTCCGCTTTTCTACTGAACTTTTCCGCTTTTTTGCCGAAGAAAAACCAACTCAAAGACAAGCCAATTCATAGAGCTATACGCTCGAAAGCCAGCATGAATACATTTGCGTCGCACCTTCTTAACCCATCTGGATATGCTGAGGGTCGATCGCGCGCCAGCACATTAGATGATTGAATGTTGTGTTTTGCACGCAACTGTCAATAACAAAGTGAGTGAGACCAAATTCCTTTTAGGCAGTTGCAATTATGGATATTGACGCGATGATGGATTTGCCTGCAATTGGAACTACGACTGTCAATACCCTTCATTTGGAGGTGGGTATTCTACGATCGCGTTCATTAAAACGTTCAAATGAATTCAGTTCATCATGTGTGATCATTTCTATAAACACCGTCATGCTGCTGGGTGACTGACACACAAGCAAGTTGCACTATCAGCATCGCTGGAGGTGGGTGTCTCCGGGCACGCATCTGGCACTAGCGCCCAAACCGCATAGCGCTCTTCATTATGAGTCATCACGGCTGGTTCGCCTCGTTGCTTAAGCCTTGTGACGATGCCAAGAGCCTGTTCACGACTGCTCACCACCTTGACAAAACGATAGTATTGATCCTCAAAAAGAATGGCAAACAGACGCTCTGGCAGTTCTGTCCGATGAATACGGCACGTTTGATACTGCTCACGCGATGCCAAGAGCAGGTGCGATGTTAAAGACGAGTCTACTGCTGGCATTTGTTCTGAAGCCGTTGACAACGTACTGTTTGATGAAATGAGTGGAAACCAGTTCACGTCTTCGGTTGGCAGTGCCACCAATGGCTGAAAGAGAGACAGCGGTAATGCTGTGTTCTCCCAGTCAACATCACGATCGGACTCTAAAGCTGGAATAGCAGGTGGCTGAAACTCCAGTCGATCGGTTGGCATCTCACCATTGTCGGTCAGACTGAGTGGTGAAGCCGTCAGTCCATTCACAGCGAGAGCCATATCTGGAGGATTAACCGCTTGCAATATGGCTTGGGCACTCAAAATTTGTCGCCCCTCTGGAACCACTGTCCGCGATCGCCTCCATTTACGGAGCAGTTCCGCTGTTGTGATGCCAGCGCCAACGCTCACCACAATGGAGATGCCAATATGTCGAATGACGACATCACGGTGGTTGATGTCTTCAGTAGACTCACCCGTTGTGGACTCAGCAAGAATGGGTTCCGCTTGGCGTGGCAGAAATGCCAGCGTCAAGACTGAAAAGACAGCACAGGAGGTGAGGACAGCAGACAACAAAACTTTTCCAAAGACAGAACTGTTCATGGTTACTGCTCCACTTGAACGAAGGGATAAGTGAAAACGCTGGCAAGCAGTAGTGCAACCTTTAGGTTGAGTCGTCAAACGTCGCACGACTAACCGATTTAAAGTAGAACCAACCAAACCTCCAGCACTTCTGCAAGAGGTTTGGTCTAGGTACTTAAATTTTTTCTAAAAGAATTGAAACACACAAGAACACTCGACCTATCACATTTCTTAGCCTGTTTCTGGGTCTCTCGGGCGTTACAAACCGCAGATTTATCGAAACTTTAAGTGCTTAGTCCCGGTTGGTAGCGCCAGGCGCGAATACTATCAGTAAGTAGGTAGCCACAATTAAGTGTGAGGGAGCGGTTTGGGGGCGTTGCCTCCAGGCAGGGGATTCCACCCCCTCCACCCCCAAAATCATCTTTAGTTTAATTACGCCCAACAATTTGGTGCATCATCATTCTCCTAATGCGTTCCTTCACACTACCTTGACTAAATTCATGAACTTGAGATTGCTTCTGATTGCAGCAGCGCTATTGGGAACCTGCCTGGTTGGTATGTTAAGGCTCAGGCAAGCACTGCAACCGCCTGTTGCCGCAAAAGTGCATGAGGCGACGCTTACTAAAGACGATCGCGCAGCCAATGTCACACCTGAAACGTCGATCGATCCAGAACAGCTTTTGCGAACGAAGACGTGTATCCGGTGCCAATTGAGTGGCATTGATTTACATGGCACAGATCTGAGTCGAGCCAATTTTAGCTACTCCAATCTCACTCGATCAAACCTGAGCCAAACTAAACTCATTAACGCCACCTTGCAAGGTGCTCAACTCAGCGCAGCGAGCCTGAAGGCAGCCAATCTCCAGGGTGCAGATTTAGGCAAAGCAAATCTGGTTGGAGCAGACCTCAGCCAAGCACAACTATTGAACATCAATCTGTCGCAAGCCAACTTGAAAGACGCAACATTAAAGCAGGCTGAATTACGCGATGCAAATCTTAGAAACGCCAGCTTTATACAGGCTCAGATGCAGAAAGCCAGCTTATACGGTGCCATTCTTATCAACGCAAACCTCAAAGATGCAAATTTGAATGGGGCTGATCTCCGTTACGCAAACTTGCAGAACGCTAACTTAAGTGGTGCCAATTTGACAAATGCCCAGTTAGATTGGGCAATCATGCCAGACGGTACCAGTTATCAGGGCACGACTCCCTATTGATCCAAATGCGGGCTTTACGCCCCCCTCTGATGTCAACTATTGGGTGAAGTCAGTCGGTTAATCTGGCTGGGGATGGGAGGATTGCGAAAGATATCGTTTCCAGTTTTGTTTCGCCAATTCAGAATCGGCTGCAAGGTGTTCGGCACAGTTGAGGCGAAGATGTCGATCGCCAAAGGGCGCATTCACCAACGCACAATGATGCGGACGTTCTGCATCTGAATAACGGTTGGGTTGAAAAAATTGACAGGTGACACACATTTTTGCGACGGATACTTGTCCCTGTGCTTGAAGCTTGCGAATCATTTTGATGAGTCCCCGCAGGAAGATTACTTGTTCTGCTGCCGATAGCTCATCTACCGTGTTGAGCAAAAAATCAGACCAGGATGCGGTTTGGGCGGCGACTTTTTGTCCTTGAGTGGTTAATGTAATCGCTATCGCTCGTCCATCCTGGGGCGATCGCGTCTTTTGCACTAAGCTCTTCTCAACTAGCGAAGTCACTGCATCACTCGCTGTCGCCGCTGTGACGGCAAGATTTTTTGCCACCTCTGATAACCGCATCCCGGATTCACCCTGATCAATTAAAAGCGCCAGAATTTGCCCTTGAGTTGGCGTTAATCCTTGCTGTCCGGCATCCTGCCAGGATTGACTTTTCAATGCCAACCCGATTTTTTCTAACCCAATCAAAATATGTTGCTCGACCGCGCTTGAGGCATCAAAGGGATTTGCGCTGGCACCAGTAATCGGAGATTCAGCAGGAAGCGTTGATTCTGTGTCGCGATCGGGCTGAGAGTTGTCCATGAACACTGACCGTGTAAAGCACCAAGTAAATGGTGGAGTGTAATCATCAGTTTACTCCTGAGCAAAACGAGTGGGGTTGCCATTAACTGAAATCAGGCGATCGAGCCGAATTTCAGTCCCATCTTTCAGCTTCAAAAAATCTGCTTTGTCCGCAGCATAAACATCGACAATTTGACTTTGAACTTCAACGATCTCCTCAGTGGCAGTGCGATAAGAAATTTGACAAGTCTGCCGCAGCGTTGCGAATGCTTCTAACTGATCGTGAAAACCACAGTCGACCAAACAATAGTCATTCATCGTATACCTCACTTTTTCGAGTCGTTGTTAGCAGCAGCAACGGTTGCACACTTAGCCGCAACTGTTTGCCAACCGCGATTGGCATCATGTTCTCCTTTCAGATGTTTATGGAATCCAGTCAGTAAACCTGGTTGCTAGTCAGGTTTACTAACCCACTATTTTTCGATCGCTGGCAAATATTACCTGTTCTGGTGAGTAGTTGGCACCGTCCAGCATCAGTTGAGCAACGGCTCCATACGCCTCTGTCCACGCTTGTTGAACATCAGGAGTCCAGGCAGTGCCCAGAGTTGCCTCAAATGCTTTCAGTAAGCTACTGCCCACCATCGGATAATGCTGTGGCAACACACCATACTGAAGGTGCTGAGTTCCCAATCCTTTGAGCGTGTTGCTTAATACGTCTGGTTGAAGCAAGTTATTCACAACCAGCACCAGAGATTGAAATAACTTCTTGCCTTGCGCTTCCATATTCGTGTGGACAAATAAAGGCTGGACTTCTGGGTAGTCTGCAAAGAGTAGCCTGTAGAACTGTGCCGTAAACTCTGAGCTATTGCCCTTAATTTGAGCGAAACTGCTTTCGAGCAATTCAATATTGAGGGTCATTTGATCTTCTCCGTTATTGAGGTTGCACATTGTAGGGAAGGCTTAAGTTTCCTGAACTCACGCTGTATGCCTGATATACCCCAAGCATGGGGAGATTTTTGTTCGTGGCGTTCACTTGCATATAGGCAACGACTCCATCAAACTTGAATTCCGTTTTGGAATGAAGGCGTTGAGCCGGAACCAGAACGGTGAGCTTGTTGCCTTTCAGCACCACTGAGAAGCCGGGAGAATCCAAATACATTGGCATACCGGGGTGGGTGGGTGGAAGTACAACTGTCTTATCGGTTTTGTTGAACTGTTTGACCGACAAGCCACCAGGAACGCGATCGTCCTTCACTAGCACTACCCAATGACTGTGAAAAACAATGCCATCATCGGCGTAGTTCAAGTTGTTGTTCTCATCCCACAGAGGCGTATCATCGAAATCTGGATGGGATGTGACTGCCAGTGCTAAAATCCCTTCAACCTTGCCAAACCCTGCATCTTCGGGCTTTAGAGTCGTTGGAAAGACGTAGCCCAATACGGGTGCGCCATCAACGCTACCCCTGGGTTTGGGCAATGTTTTGCCAGCCGTTCCTTTCACCGTTTGCTCAAAAACGAGTATATCTGCCTCTTTGAGATAGCGGACGCTGGTACCAATCACTTCTAAATCAGGTGATTTTGGAGTTGGTACAACCTGAGGCACTGCTTGAGCCGTTGGTGCTGACGCGGATTGAGTTGTAGGATGAGCATCAGTTTTAAGACTGAAATGGAATACACCCAACATGATGCTTAAGCCAATACCAAGTAAAGCAATGAGAAAACGTTTCATGACAACCTCTTGTATGAACTAAAGATGAAAGGGAGTGGGAATAGTCAAAAAGTGAGAAACGCATTCTCTTAAGACAGCACTATGCCGATGCTTTTGAGTGGTGTGGCGAAACATCGATCGAAGCGGAATGCAGTTTCTTCAACTGGTAGGACAGTGGTGTTTTAGTTGTTCATGATGCTTAATTATTTAGGACTCCTAAATAATTGCATTTTAGCGATATGGTGTCAAGGGGGCTGTATCAGGCTCCTTGACAAAGACTTGGATTCGGTTTGACGAGGCAGATGGACAACGCTCGATTACTTAGGTGCGCTTGCTTTACCTGTGTCTACCGCTTCGTCAATTTGTTGCAATCATTCTGGACTGAGCTGAGGAATGAGATCGATAGAGCAACCGATAAAACGGCTCTCTACGACTGGAATGGTATCAAAGTCATCGACACACCTGGACTCTTCACTGATCGCGCTGACCATGACGAAATCACCTATGAGGCAATCGCTAAAGCCGATTTGCTGGTATTCTGCTTGACCTACATGCTTTTCGATACGCTTACCGTCGAAAACTTTAAGAAGCTAGCCTACGACAAAGGCTACCGCTGGAAGATGATGTTGGTGATTAACGAAATGTCAGCCGCCGGAGGGGAGGAAGACCAGAAAATTGCCAGCTACCGCCACAGTCTGGCAGAAGCGCTAAAACCTTATGCGCTAGATGAGTTTCCCCTCTGTTTCATTGATGCCAAAGATTCCTGTGATGGTGTTGATGAAGACGATGATTTTTTAACCGAGATCAGCCGCTTTGAGACGTTCATCACTGCACTCAATCATTTTGTTGAACGCCGAGCAGCCCTTGCTAGCTTAGAGGATGTTTTAAAAGTGTCTGGCGGTTAAAACCGCGACTACGTAGACAAAGTCCGCCTGCGCGGACTACCGCAACACGAGGATTTTGGAACCTGTGGAGGCAGGTTTTGTCCCTGTAGCCGC
>JAHHIG010000014.1 GCA_019358895.1 Tildeniella nuda ZEHNDER 1965/U140
GATTCGAGAGCTTTTTTAATCCCTGTTCAGCATCAAATGCAGCTGAGGAAACTAGCAAAACATTGATCTTTTCGGTAAGTGGTAAGTTGGGTGGGGCTGACTCATAGGCGATATAACGGGAGAAAGTAACCCGTCGATGTGCTAGAAATCTTGTTTCGTCATGCATTAGTTCCCAAGGATAATCAGCAAATCGTGACTTTTGAACTGAATTTTCCTGGAAGGTGAACTGAATGTGTAAATAAGTATTTTGGCTTTCAGCAGATCTAAGTGCAGATTTCAAAATGCTCTCCAATTTGCCCCCAGATGGAAAGAGGCATTGATAGAGAGCATTACCAATGTTCTTCAGTAGATCTGGATGGAAAGCTTGAAAATCCTCTGTCAGAAGTCTAGCTCTGACCATCCACGCCTGTTCTCCTTCCTGACGGAAGTCCTTTGTGTTAAAGGTTGGCACTTCTAGAACTTTGATCAATGTTGTCCGCCAGTCCTTCCCATTGTCAGTAAATGGTAGAAGTAATTCGTCCTCTTCCTCACCAGCAGAAGAACGAACCACAATAGCCTTAAACCGATTAGGAGTAGCGCTTGGAGAGAAACGGATCTCGAACAGTTCCACTGGTTGAACTTTCTCCTGGGTTAGAACTGATCACCGACTGAACTACCATCATCAATGTTTTTAAACAATGCCCCTAGACTTTTATCCGCAAGTTTTTGTAATCGATCCGGATGGTGCTTCTGGTAGTTCTCAAGTAGCTTCTCCTTGCTTAATAAGGGGGACAAGGTTACTTTCACAGTTTGAACATCATCTCGACCGGCAGAACCACCAGCCTCTAGCACGTAAATTTTGATACCAGCCTTTCCCTCTCGCTTCACTGTGACCTGTAGTTCCAATTGAATAGAGTCCACACTCAGAAATGGAACATCTGTTTCATTATCTAGAGATGTGACAAGCAACTCGCGTTTGACTTGTTCGATCAGCTCTGCTAAACCAATAGAGTTTTCTTCTGCCATCTTGATACCTTAATTACAATTACGTTTTCATCACGTATGCTAAGTTATTCTTGGCTGTAGGAATGATTTAATCTGCCAGAATTTAAGCTAGCTTTGCAGAATAACCATAAATTCGTTGCCCTGCCTTGAGATTATTCAGTTAGCTCATCAAAAATTAATTATTTTTAACTTTGAGAGATCATTACAGGCATCTGCCTTCCCCTATAGGGGATGTTTTGGGGCAGTGAGCGAAGCCAACGACCATGACAACTACACCGAACTACGGTGCTCTGCTCCAGAGTTTCTGGACACCACCGACAACTTCTATTGCAGAAAGCCCTGATTCAACGAGCGATAGCCCCTCTGAACCAACCGATATCATTGAATTCTTGGGAGAAGACTTGCTCTGGCAGCAAACCATTCCTGCACAAGAACCAGATTTGAAAGAGATTCCTGCTGATTTGCCGCCTGAATTGGTTGAGGCTCTTCATGCTCAGGGGATTCACCAGTTCTACTCCCATCAACTCAAAGCTTTGCAAGCCATGCGTGCAGGCAAAAGTCTGATTCTCACCTCTCCCACTGCCAGCGGCAAAACACTCAGTACCTACCCTGGTATTTTGGAAGGTTGCGTGAATGCAGGACACCGGGCATTGGCATTTTATGGACTCCGCGCATTGGCGTTGGATCAGTTCCATAAGATCTCGGAGCTGCTTTCAGGTATACCTGTTGTCTCCCGCCCTGTATTGGCAATGATGACAGGGGATGTGAAGACCGAGGAACGGGAGCAAATTCTCGTATCCGATCCTCACATTCTGGGAGTTACGCCAGAACTGATTCATTTTCAACTCAAGCAAGCCTGGAAATCGGAGCGTTGGGCAACCTTTTATCAGCAATTGCGTTACGTGTTGATTGACGAGGCACATACGCTCTCAGGCAGCTATGGAGCCAATATGGCTTGGCTGATCCGTCGCCTTCGGTTAGCAGTGGATCACTATGGCGGTCGCTCCAGAGAGCTGCAATTCATCTTTCTGAGTGCCACCTGTGGCAACCCGAAACAGCTTGCCCAGAAGCTGGCGGGACTGAAGCCAACTAAACGTAATCCAAAACCTCTCATTTGGATTCATAGAAGTGGAGCGGCGGCACCCCATCGCCAGATGGTTGTGACTCAACCTAGCTACAACCTGACTGCGGATACAGCCCGTATTATTCAGTTCTTGTTAGTTCAGGGAAAGTCCGGGATTGCCTTTTGCAACTCGCGCCGGAGTGTCAGGGATCTAACAGGATTGCTGAAGTCAAACCAGGTGGCTGCTTTCTATGGCGGTATCAGTCCAGAACGTCGGGCTGAAGTGGTTCAACAACTCCAGTCTGGCATCATTCAATGGATTATTGCGACGGAAGCCTTAGAAGCTGGCATTGACCTACCTGAGCTGGAGTGCTGTGTTCTACGGGGCTGGCCCGGCTCCAAAATGGCATATCAGCAGCGCAGTGGTCGAGCCGGACGTGTCAAACCGGGAATGACAGTGCTGATTCCCAATGCCTTAAACCCCATCGATCGCTACATCACAGAGCATCCAGAACTTTTGATCTCTGGTGAAGCGGAGGACGTTTTCTTTAATGACGAATACCCTATCTTTGCGGCTAAACATCTTCTCTGTGCCGCAGCAGAAACGGGCATTCCCACCAGCAAAATCAAGCATTACTTTGGTAGTGCTGCGATCGAGGTTGCAAAGCTTTTAATGGCTCAGGGGCACCTCAACAAAGGGCGTAAGGGACTATGGGCGCGGGGCTACCCGCATAAAGATGTCAACTTTCGGGGAGGTGTGTCTCAAACGACTGTCAAACTAATGGATGCCGAGTCGGGCGAAGCACTGGAGGAAGTGTCGGAGGACATTGCCCATCGGGAAGTGCATCCTCATGCCATTTACAAACGGCAAGATGGCGACGGACAAATGTTGACCTATCAGTGCCTCGCGCTCGACTTGACCAGTAAGCAGGCCATGCTGAAACAAGTGCCGGAAAGTCCCCTGTTCACGGTTGCCTTCACTCAGTCGGAAACCGGCAGCCTGAAGGCGTTAACCAATCCGGTCGCCTTACCGTTAAAATTTCCCAGTGTAGAGGGGGTTGCTGATCTATCTGCTGTTCTGAGGCTTGAACTCAGCTATGGGCAAATCAGCCATATCACCAGCGGTTACAGTTTGATGACACAGCTCTATGAACAGACCTGTCTGAACCGACGGTGCTTGAACTACAAAGAGCCGTTACCAGACGAGCGCCGCTGTCCACTGTGCATCAAGCCAACCCGCAAGGCACTGCTGATCAAGACCCTGTCTGAAGAAAGTTTTGAGCAACCCTACCGCACTCAATTTTCAGCCCCTATTGTCAAAGTGGCGATCGACTCCACTGCACAAGACTATCTCCAAACCTTTGCTAGAGCAGCAAGAACGAGCTTGAGTCGCAGTGGGCAGCCAATTCCACCCGGATATCAGCAGTTATGGGAGCATCCCAGTAGCCTGATCGCCATACACAGCTTTGGGCATCAAATCCTGCGATCGCTCCAACTCTTTGCCAGGGTTGACTCTAGAGAAGTGAACTTTTCGGTGGTTAAGGAGGCTGGCGATCGCAACCACTACGCAGGCTATTTCTACGACACCAGCGACGGCGGAAATGGGGCTTCTGAAGCCGTATTCAAACATATGGCTGCACTTGCGAGTACTGCTGCGGCGATCGCTCGTAGCTGTGATTGTGATGCAGGTTGCGCCAAGTGCCTGATTCAACATGGTTGTCCTGATGGCAACACAGCTTTGCTGAAGCAACTGGGGTTGGTGTTGTTGGATGCGTTGGCAGAGCCTCTGGTTGAGAGAAACGCTTTACCCACCGCACAGACTGAGACAGCAATGAGCTCCTGATCAACTGAGTAACCGTCAGCTATCGCTGCACATCCACCGATCTTCAGAGATGGAGGTCGGTTGTTCATTCTTGAGAACGATGGCTAACAAACTGGTAAGCAAAAAATCGGATCTAGAGCAGACCCTATCAACGATCAACCGAGAATTTGGCAATGGCTCCATCATGCGCCTGGGGGATGCCAGTCATATGAACGTGAAAACCTTCTCCAGTGGCTCAACTGAACTGGATGTAGCATTGGGTGGAGGCTATCCCAGAGGACGCATTATCGAAATTTATGGACCAGAGAGTAGCGGCAAGACCACACTGGCATTACAGGCGATCGCCCAAATGCAAAAGCTCGGAGGTATCACTGCCTTTGTTGATATGGAACATGCCCTCGATCCACTTTATGCCGCTGCGATCGGAGTCGCTAGCGATCAAATGCTGGTCAGTCAACCTGATAGCGGTGAGATGGCAATGGAAATAGTTGAACAACTGGTGCGTTCTAAGAGTGTTGATCTGATTGTGGTGGACTCCGTGGCTGCATTGGTGACAGAGGCAGAACTTCAAGCAGAGATGGGTGATTTCCCAACAACTTCCATTGCCTGGTTGATGAGCAAAGCCCTCCGGCGCTTAATGAATTGCCTGCATAGTCAATGCACCGTGATTTTTCTGAATCAACTGCGTTTCAAGATTGGTGTAGTTTACGGTAATCCTGAAACAACCACAGGAGGTCATGCACTCAAATACTATGCTTCACTGCGATTGGATACTCGCCGGATTCAGACATTGAAGCGAGGGAGTGAGGAATACGGCATTCGGGTCAAAGTCAAAGTGGCGAAGAATAAAATTGCTCCACCCTTTCGAGCGGCAGAAGTTGACATGATCTTTGGCAAAGGTATCTTCAAAGGCAATACTCTCAACGGGCTTGCTGTAACCAACGGGCAATTAGACAGCGAGTTACTGTTGTGTCGCTGATGATTTCAATCAAAACCAACCGCAACCTGAAACTGGATTACCACGATCTCCCACAAAAACGACAACTTCCCGAACCACAACGTTGTGGTTCAGATTTCGAGCCAGTTAATGCTGTCTGAATTCAGGCAGTAATTTTTTCTCCCCTACCGGGGTAAAGCGGGCAGTTTTGATTCCTTTTCAGCAACACTTATGGAACCTGCTCAATTTAATCAACTCAGGAAAGCGCTTGGCACCTTCTACTGGGATAACGGATTTGACACTTTCTGTCACGTAACCGGGTTTGATCCACAGTTTCAACATGCCCAAGAGAAGTGGCAGCAATTTTCAGCTTGCATTCAAGCAATGGGACAATTGGACGATCGCACCTGGGAAACGCTGTTAGAAGCCAGTCTGGCTGCCCAACAAACCGAGCCTCTACTACCTAGATAGAGACTGTAGCGGCGACAAACGCCGCATCGGTAAGATAGTTATCCCTTCTTACCTATGGCACTTTTTACTCTGGCTGATCTGCATCAGGTTTATCAACGTCAACAGCCCCTTTTAGGATTACGCACTTATGAATCAGAATTTGCCTTTGATCGAGCCGATCCAACCAATTTCCAGTTGTTGATGAAACAGCTATTTCTGGGACTGCCAGTGCAACCTCTTTTGAATAACCACCCATTGATGGCTCGATGGGTTGCTGAAGTCCAAGAACTGGTTCCAGAGCTTTTCCAGGGTAGGAAAAAACTCTGGATTGATGTACCAATGGTTGCTCCTCTGAGGACTGGGGACGCTCCAATTTTCATTCAAGTTCAGGTTAACTATGGCCTTCGACGAGGGATGCCCAGACTTTATGAATGGGCGATGCGCTCTGCAAAACCAACCTGGCAAGATGCTGTAAAACTTTGGGTGATGGCTGTGCATTACACCATTCCTCCAGAGAAGTTATCCCTGATTGTTCTGGCACTGCATCCATCTCTACCAGCTCAAAAACTCCGATTACAGTGGGATCAAGAACAACAAGAGCAAACGCAGCAGTGGTTAATGCAGCTCCTGACTCAGCCTACTAACCTTCCAGTGCCTGAAATCCACACGAACACTGATTATTCGTTGCTGTTGAACTTAGATGCAATTCCAGAAGTGTCTCTGTAGCAAAGAATCAGCGCTATTTCACATCCATTTCTGCATTTAAGATAATGCGAGGTGTTTACTTATGACAACGCGATCGCCACAATCGAATGATCCTACGCGTGCAATTCCAGTCTTACATCTAACTGTGCCAATGCCAGAATTCTCATTCTTCCAAATCGTTAAAGTCAGGACAACCAAGGAAGTTGGAACAGTTGTTGGCATGTGGTGTGTCCAAACGGAAGGGCAGTCTTATCAATGGCTTTATCGATTAGAAGGATTGACAGAACGTAATACAACCTGGTGGCAAGAATTGCAAATTCGTAGTTTGGATCGTAGACAAAACCGTTGATGTAGTCATTCTGATAATAAGGCTATTCTTGTAATCCTGGTGTTGTAAAAGTTCGTTTAGGGAAATGATCAAGTGCATCAGTCTCAACACCACTTTTTGATGACGATGCTGAGGCTTCTCCTTCATCGGGAAGTGGCAGCATACGCTCTGCTTCTTCAATCCGCTCATACAAAGCTTGCGTTAATGCATCTACATTTGGCAGAATCACTTGGCTTTCCAAAGCGGCTCTCACTTGTGCTTCCCATAGACCTTCACTTTCCTTTGCTCGTTTCTCATCTGCTTTAGAAACAGGAATAATCAGTGGATAAGGAATGGATGCCTGCCCACCTGAACTATAGCCAGGACTGGTGATCACGCATTTGCCTTGAGGAAATTTGAGAATCTCATCGGCGCTGATCACCGGCATTTTTTGCAGATTCTCACTCCAGCTAATTGAGCGGCTCATTTGTCCACCGAGCGATCGCCCCGTCGTTCGATTTTTGATCAGCACTTCTTTTTCACCGTACCGTTTCGAGTAATCCTCAGCCGTTTTATGATTGCCGGGATTGAACAGGACATGGGTGCTACAGGCAGAGGCGATCGCAGCCCCCATTTTGTCTCCATAAATGTCATAAAGTTGATCCAAACTTTGAATGCCCAGGATGAAGCAGGCTCCATTGGAGCGGTATTCGTTAATCCATTGTGGTAGGCGATCGAGTTTGATGGAGGGCAACTCGTCTAGAGAGATAATCAGCGGGTCTTTGCGGGGTGTGCTGAGATTGCCCACAATCATTAGGTGAATTGCAGCAGCCAGTAGCGGACCCACCACACTGCGACGCTCATCATCCAACTTGAATACTACGATTTCCCGTCCTTCCAAGCGAGTTGGAATCGTGGATTTGCCAATAAAGGCGCGGAGCAGGTCTACTTGAATGAACGATGAGAAGGTGCCTGCGGCGGTTGTTAGGATACCAGAGATTGTTTTTTCAGCGTCCTTCGCACTGAGGAACTGCACAAAAGAGGTAGCGACCCATTCATCTAACTGTTTGGATTGCACCGCATAATCGATTCGATGCACCAAGTTAGGCAGGCGCAACACGGCGTAGAGCATTGCCATATCGGGATAATGGGAACCCTTGACCAGTTGCAGCAATGCCTTTGCCAGCAAGTCTCCTGCCTTGGTGAAGAACTCGTCGCTCCGCCCGCCATCCCCCTCTCTGGCGTTGCGATTAATGACTTTACCGATCTCCCCTGCCATCACTCCATCGCGTGCATCCCGCATGTAATCCAACGGGTTAATCACGCCACTGAAGGCTTCTCCTGGTGCAAAGACTCTGACCTGATACCCATATCGCGCTGCCAGGGGTGCATGGAGGCGCATCTGATCACCCTTTTTGTCGTAGAGCAGAATGGGAAAGCCCTGTTGCATAGCACTTTCCAGCATTCGATCAATTGTGGAGTACGTTTTTCCAGAGCCAGGAGCACCAATGACCAATGTACCTCGCTCAGAACTGGGAAACCAAACCGTTGGGGATGCTCCCAATGTCGTTTGTATTGTTGTTATCAACCCGCGCCAAGCTCCTTTTGCCCAATAACGAGGTGTGCCAGACCAGAGCGTTACTTTGTTGTGTTTGCGTTCCCGAATCTGTTTAAGTGACAGGCTGGTTGCAGATAGTTTCTCCGCAGTGCTGCATAGCTTGCCCGTAGTAATTTTGCCCTTGCCCGATCCACTGATGCGAAGCAGCACTAACACAACCAGCAATCCGCCCAACATCATCCAGCCTTGAGGATTGTTGTACTGCTGGAACATTTTGCCGAAGTCGATCGCTGCCAGTGGTTGGGAATAGGACGGCACCTGCATCAAAGCAGTAGATGTATTGCTCTTACTGCTAGACAGGGAGTTCCAATGTGTAGGCAAGGGGAGAGACATAGCAAAAGGCTGAGATTCTAGCGAAAATTCTAACGATTGCAGTTTGGTGAGTGGATCAGCTACCTGGACATTTTTTTGGGGGTGAGGAGATGCGATAGCTTGCGCTGACTTGTCAGTTCGCGATCTCCAAAGGCTCAATACCCAAATTCTGTTTCAGATAGCGTCTCAGGCTAACGCCTCAGCGTTGGGATAATTCATTTGGCTGCACTGCAATGGTTAAACCAACGAACTCTAGAAATAGCTCTACCAGCACTGCCAGAACAGGTGCTAAGACGGCTACGCCCAAAGCACCAAAATCAACTGCGGCAACCAACTCTCGTGCGGCTCGAACCGACAGGACGGAGCCAGAAGACTTTGAGGTTGACACAGACCTACTCAGCAATGTCTACAATCAGGTGCGCCGACCGCAGTTGCCCTACGGCATTGTCGTCAATGACAAGCCCGCTGGCATTCTGATTCCGATCGATCAGTTGGAGAAAGCGGGCTGGCTAGCGATACCGGATGAAGATGACCTCACGACCGTTACCTTCACCGAAGATGTGACGGGTCTTTTGATTACGGAAGCCCGGTTGCTCGTGCTGGCATTTGTGCCCGAATACATTCGCTACAAGTCGGATGTGGAAGATTTGGGCGGTACGGTTGTTGGACTCTACGATGAGTACCGCAATAGCCTGGACAAGAAATCGATGGATGTCTGCTCAGAACATGCGCTGTTGTTTCTGGATGAAGATAATCAACCACTGCATACGATGCCGATTGTCGTGCGGTTCAAAAATGTCGCGCTCTGGAGCTTTAAATCAGCCCGTGAGGAGTTCTACCGTGCCCTGGAAAAAACATTCGCTGACTACTTTAATGTGCCTTTCAGCGGCAAGAATGATCGATGGCGGAGTTTGGGAGTGTTGGAGGTGGAGTTCAAAGCCGTCAAGGAAGGGGAGGGCAAGAATAAACACGACTGCTGCAAGACAGTGGCGTATACCAAACCGACGATCGAAACATTGCCTCTCCTTTATTTGGGCACTCCTACGGCAAAGGCGCTGATCTGGCAGCAGCATGATGCGATCGCAGGATTCACGGAACCTCAATCTCTGCCTGCTTTGCCAGGTGAGGTAGAAGCGGTTGAAGTAGAAGTATTGCCGCCTCACAAGAATAGTGCGACTGCTAAAGCCTTGAATACCAAATCTTCTACTAAATCTCCCCGAAAGATCAAACCGATTGAAGAGGATGAAGATTTCCTGGATGAGCTGGAGGAATCGGATGCGGAGCTAGACGATGAGGACTTTGATTTCGATGACGATGGACTGGATGACGACGAGTAATTCAGTCCATCCCTGTGAGATATTCTGAATGAATTTCTGCTGTAGCTGAATTGGCTATAGCAGCTTTTTTTACTTGCTTCTAATGCTGAGTCAAAATTCTTTTTTACTTAGAGTTACTTTCTCTAAAGTCATTCGTCTCCCTAGTAGGCCAAAAAAGACCTTGACTGCTTGACCAGGATACAAGGAGTTAAAATCGATCGCATCTGTACTTGCATCAAGTTTAATATCAAATTCATCATCATGCCCCCCTTCGATATCTCGGGCAGCAGCAAAAGCTAGTCTAGTACTAGTTGATACTTGAATCACACAAGGAGTAAAGCTTTCGAGCAAACTTTCATTACAATCCCTTCCTGCAACATGTCTTTTACCAGGAATAACTTTGGCACGAATGCTTAGTTCAATCTTATAGGTAGCTGATGGTCCAAACTCGTCAGGCTGAAGTTCTATCAGCCCTGTTAGCTTACATTGGTTATTAATTCTAGGTTCAGGAATTTTTACTATTTTTGTTCCACCAAAAGGAAAAGGAATTCTTCTGCTGGTTTCGCAAGAAGTAGAATGATCAACGCCTGTGAAAACTAATCGCCCTGCACTGTCTTCTCCTGAGAAAACGGTCCAGCCAACAACTTGACGATTATCGTTATCGTAGTCATAGTTTGTAAGATCCCATTGAATATATTTTCCTTGAAGCTTTCCATTTGCTTCATTAGAGCGATCTAGTTCATTAGCTCTGTCCAGAGCTTCAATTTCCCACCCGGTGAATGTTCTAGGTAATGAGTCAGCCATAAGGGAATTCCTCCAAGCATAGTTTAAGATTCAATGTTTGTCGCTTGCTCTTCTAACCTTCCCACAAACGAAGATTTACAAGAAAAATATACCCATATGCTGTATAGATATTAGTCGAGCATTAAACTCTGACTTAAGGCACGAAGATGGGAAAAATTAAAATTCCAGGCGTTGCAGAATAGAGGTTATGAATTAGGGAAAATCTCAATGCAATGTCCTGAATGTAAGTCCTCTCATGTGCGTAGGAACGGAAAGAAAAAGGGTAAACAAAATCACATTTGTGTCAATTGTAGTCGCCAATTTATCGATCAGTATGCTCCTCCCAAAGGCTACAGCGATGAGTTCAAACGAGAATGCCTCAAAATGTATGTCAATGGCATGGGTTTTCGGGCGATTGAGCGGGTTAAAGGAGTGCATCATACGACCGTCATCGATTGGGTCGCACAAGTTGGCCAACGGCTTCCAGATACTTATGAGCCTGAAGCAATTCCTGAGGTGGGGGAACTGGATGAGTTGGAAACCTTTGTTGGCTCAAAAAAAAACAAAATTTGGCTGTGGACAGCCGTTAACCACTTCAGTGCTGGCATTTTAGGTTGGGTGTTGGGTGACCACAGTGGAGAAACCTTTAAGCCCTTGTGGGCAATTGTGGGCGCTTGGCAATGCTATTTCTACATCACCGACGGTTGGAGTGTCTATCCAGGATTTATTCCACCGGGAGACCAGATTATTAGCAAAACGTACATGACCCGAGTGGAAGGAGAAAACACCAGATTGCGCCATTATTTAGCGAGACTGCATCGAAAAACCTTGTGCTACTCTAAGTCGGTGGAAATGCTGAAACACTCCATTCGTTTGCTACTCCACTACTTAAAATTTGGGGATGTTCCTGTTCCTGTCTAATTCATACCTTCATCCAGCAACGCCAAATTCCATTTTGGTCAAAGTCACTTCATCTACAATCATGCGTTCTCCAGCCATAGAGAACCAAAGCTGAATTGTCTCTCCAGGATACTGGGAACTGAAATCAATAGCATCTGTAACCGCATCTAATCTAATACTAACCTCGGAATTATCAGGTATTGCTATTTGATCATAGAATTTTGCTCCTAACTTAGTACCTGTACCAGTTTGAATTACAACTGCACAAGGTGTATAGCTTGGAATTCTAAAGATGTCATCACAATCTACCCACGGAAGCGCAGGTGCGTAAGATACGCCAGGAATAATTTTTGCGCGAACCTCCAATCTCAATTTGTATTTGGTTCCTATAGCAAACTGCTCAGGAGGCAGTTTTACCAATCCTCTTACACGACCTCGGTTACTTGGCTCGCGAAATTTATCAGGACGAGGAGGAAGGGGAATCCTGAAAGGACCACGCTGCTGCCTTAGGCAACTAAGCTGATATTGGATGCTTGAAAATATTAAACTTCCTGTACTATCTTCCCCCTGCAAAATTGACTTACCGACAATGCGATGATACTCATCATCAATCATTTCGGCGTTTGTAGTATCCCACGTAATAAATTTACCTTGAAGCTTTCCAATCGCCGCATTAGAGCGATCTATTTCGTTCTCTTTTTCCCGAATCTTGAGCTCCCAGCCAGTAAAAGTGTTGGGAAGTGAATTAGTCATGTTAATTAGCCTTGTTAATGAATCAGTTTAACTGTTGCCTGTTGGGCTTTTTGTCCTCATAAACCCTTCTATAAAATCTGCTCCTGCGTAGCCCGATGCCACAATAGTTAGTAAAAATTGCTGGTCTATTGGTGCGCCAAGCTGGGAGATTGCTCCTAAAGCACCAGCAGTTCCTCCGATTATGAGGCTGAAAATGAGCCTTTTAATTTCAAACCAGTCCTTGAAAGCCTTCTCAGAAAATGAAGCTTCATCACTACTTTTCTTTACTCCTACGATCGCCCTTACAGACTGTCCAACTATTCCTAAAATAATTCCTAACACTACATAAATCAAAGTTTCAGAAGCATTCATGTTGTTTTGTTGATTAGTTGTTTTTTCAGAATCTACTGAAAGTTCATCTGGTTGTAACTCTACAATGGACTCAAATACATCTGCCTCATTTTGAGATAAAGATCCATCTATATCAAGATTGGGGTCTACAATAGCAGTTTCGGATTCTATAGCAGAGTTAAACTCAGATTCTGGATTTAACTGAAATGAGAATCTTTGCAGACCTCGCTCCAGCATCCTTCCAGAAGCCGTTTCTGCTGAAGCTGCACTAAAGGAATTTATCTTCTCCTCAGCAAGACCAAGGCTCGTATCATAGCTAAGCAAAGATTCTGCGTTAGAAAAGATAGGTATCTGGATACGTTGTCCTGTTTGTAGCCCTAACAATTCATTGATAGAACTTTTAACATTATTCTCCCATTCTGAGCGTTTTGAAGGATTGCTGACAATTGCTTGCTCAATCTCAGATATCTTCATCTGCAATCCTTGTACACGCCTAAGTACAAGAACAGGCAAAGTTTCAAACTTCAAGTTATTTTCTGTATCTTGCTGAATCTCTGACAAAGCTTGAGCACTGTATTGTTGTAACTGCGAAATTTCTTCATTACCAAAAATATTTAGGTCTTTCGCCTTTTGAAGAATTTGATCAATGGTTTCTTCCGCTGTACTTGCAAGACCTAGTGCCTCATTCGCCTCCCCTTGGATAATTCGCTCAGATAACTGAGCTTGGACGGATTCTATGGCTCTTTGAAAATTCACGAATTGTTTGTTCTGTTCAATCTCATTCTGAATCTTTGCAATTTGGTTCCTAAGCTCAGTCGTGACTTCACCGAGCTTCTTACTGGTATCGTTAACGTCAATACCTTGAATTCTAAGACTATAAACTTTGGGTAGCGTGTCTAAAGCAGTACAGTTATCTGGTATTTTTTTCAGATTAAGCCCCTGCTCCAACAGTATAATTGCTTTACTGACTAGACTTTCTAACGAGGAAATTAGCTGCTCATGTTGACCACCCAGCGTTTTCCAGGGTTGGTACTCAGATAACATCCTCTGCGTGGAGACTTTAACTCCTTCAATTCTTGGGAGAAATTCCACAGATTCTCTGCCACTCTTGCAAAGCCGAACTTCTGGAGTATTAATCTTTTGAGAGTAGATTTCTAATAGAGAGTCAATAGTGCCTTTTGTTGTCTCAGGAGATAATGCTGTCTTTAAGTCCTGATCAATCCACGTATTCAGGCTGTTCAACTCCCCCTCTTCTTTTGCTAATTCCCTCTGGAAATTGTTGACAAGCTCATTGATAGTCTGCGTTCTAGTTGAGAACTCTGATAGAAACCGTTGAGAGGGAGAACATACACCATTGCTATCCTCTCCTGGCTGCTTCATGAAAATCTGTCGATAAGTTGCACAGGTTTTAGCCAGAGCCATTGTTTTGTGGTTCGGCTTTCCTTGCCCTGACCACTCATTGTCGCCATCAAGAGTTCTAATAAAACCTAACATGGCGTTCTCAGATGGCTCTAGTCGAACATTATCTTTCAAATCACTAAGTAACTGATTGACTCCTGCCGGACTTAGTAATACTAGTTTGCTCATTACAACTGTATTATAAGCAGCAGGAACCTTTCTATAATCAAAATCTTTAGGCTCAGTGTTTGACCAATATTTTGAATGAAATGTTTTCCGATCAATCTTTTCTCCGCTTCCTTTAGTCATAACTTGGTCAAAGTACAAAGCGGGTTTCTGCAAATATTTCTTTAAATCCTCCAAAGACATTCCAGTAGCCTGCTCAAGAATAGAACTATAAAAGTTTTCTTTAAGCTTTTTTATTGGCTCTATTTGCTCTTCAAGCGCATCTTGCACTTTGTCCACTACTCCAGCAAAATCACCGACTACATCAGGGGCACCAGACATTGATAACAAATGCTGATTCAAATAATCTTCAAGAATCTCTTGAGCATCACTAACATTTGTCTTATCTTCAGGATTGAAGAATAAAGCTTTTGCTACCTCATGGCTGGTTTCTGACCATTTCCGCAATCCGTCGTCAATGTCATTACGCCAGTACTCTTGATATGTTGTGGCTAGTCCAACAGTAGCAATAAAAGCCGTTCTCTCTACTTGAATGGCAGCCGCTTGAGCATATAGAGCTGTGGCGCTACATGAGAAGTCTAGTGGTTCACAATCCTCCGCTGCTTTAATCTTCTCGTCATATCGACGGTCATATTCAGACTTTCTCTTGTAGTAAGAATCAATGTTCTGTTGCAACTTGTATCGAAGTGTTGAATAGAGACGAGGTACAGAAGATTCTGTTCCTTTACCACCTTCCCGTAGGTACTTTTTGTCCAAGTCACTTCCGGGTTTAGCGTCTATCATCTTTTGGTAGATAAAATCTTTCACCCCTTCAATGCTTGCACTGAAGTTAGGTCTAGGCATAAGTTTGTCAATATAAGATTCCAATAGAACATGTTTAATAGCATTCGAGGGTGGTGTAGGGGTAAAAGCTCCGCCAGTGAACTTATTCACGAAAGTATGTCCATACATGTCTCCTGCTGCATGGGTCAAGTAACCTGTTGCGAACGCTTTTACAGCAGGAGATCCAGACCTACTCTCATGCCATAGATACTTTAGCCATCCATCGCTACCTTCGGGATTTGCATCAGGATGAATGACTTGCTGACCTGTTAATATATCAGGATAAGCGTCTGGACCGAGTACACCTGCTCTATATTGACTTGGATACCCCTTTAACGCGGAGAGTATTTCCGGATCGATTGGATACGTACCAAGGGTACCTGTTATTTCTCCAGTGTTGTAATTGACACGTTCAATAGTTACTTTTCCATCGTCCTTAGCATCTTTGAGGGCTTGTTCAGCTAAATAAACGTGTGTAGCTGGCTTCCAAGCAAGAGCAGTAGGAGTGTGCCATGTAAACACGATAGTGAATGCAAGTACAGCGGCGGCTATTTTCAGATATGCCTTCTGATAAGGAGCACCTTGAGAATTTCTATGCACGAAAACAACTCCTTATGCCCATTTATTGGCAAATATTTATGTTGGTACCAGTGATGGCGCTGATTTTGCAGGCAAGTTCTTTGATTTGCGCGCTAATCTGATCGTTGGTTTCTTTTAGACGCAGAAATTCTGCATCTAAAAACTGGAGAACTTCCTCAGCCAACTTCATATCTTCGCTAATGAAAGTATTAAGAGACTCCTTAACTTGAGTTACTTTATCTAAGCAGAAAGTTCGGTCTGCTGGATTATCCACAATGCATTTAGAAGCGTCAGGAAGAGCAGCTTCAACATCCTGAATTAGAAGCTCAAAATCTTTAATTTTAATTTCAGTTACATAGATAAGTCCAGGTAAGGCTGCTAGTCTTGTTGATTCAAAATCAGTTAAACCACTTTTACTTTGGAGAATTGTAAGCTCAGATTTCAGATCTCCTAACTCCAATTCTCTATCTTTCTTTTTAGCTTCAAGATTGCCAGAAAGCCGAATCAAAACAATCCATTTTGCAGGAAGTGTACTTGCCTCATCAATTGCTTTAATCTCGTCCTTTCGGGTTTCTACCTGGCGTAAAATGAGATTTACGTATTCTTTGATTGGCTCAATCTCTGGAGTTGTGACGTTAGAAAGAACAGAAAACTCGCAGCCTGGGAACACTTCTCTAGCAGGGCTGTCAATTTTAACGAAGAAATTATAAGTTGCACCAGAATAAGGTATTGATGCTGTGGAAATGCGAGGTATAGTTCCTGTTTGCATTAAAACGTCTACTGTTTGACCATTAATATTGAAGCCAGCAGGAATATTACGAGTGGAGCGACAATTGAAGAAAGTTGAGATTGAGGTTTTGAAGTTTAACGACTTGATGAATGTATTCTGTGTATCAGAAGGATGGTTAGCCTCTAAAGTTTTATTTGGAACAACACATTGGTGGAAGATACCAAACCGTGTTGGCTTGCAATCCCTCTCAGCTTGAAATACTGTAAGAGAAGAGTCTGCGTATGAAGGTAGCAATAGACAAGAAAACAGAACCAAGGACATTGCTAGTATCTTCGTTACTAACAATATCTTCGTTACTAGCACCTTTGCTTTTTTCATTTCAATAATTTTAATTCTTTAAAGTGTAAAGATGATCCAGCCTGTAATTTTATAGATTGCATCCTCCATAACACCCTGTATCCCTCTTTTATCAGCCATTTGCTCAACCGCCCACCATGACTTGCAGGGAGGCTATCACAATCATTCTCCACCAAATAGCTCAAATCCGATGATTTAATAAAACTTCATATAATTGTGGTTCATGCTGTAATACTAACGGGCTACCTATCTACTATCCTCTTTATGAATGACGATTTCAGCGTCTAAATTCAAAACATCTAAATGAGAGTTCTACGCTGCTTGCTTTTTGTTTGAATAAATGTTACGTCCATAATAGGACTACTTAGGCAATAAGCTGAAGAGTTGACTATCAGCAAGCTGGTAGCGATCGCCATTAAAGCAATAATTCAACTGTCGTAAGCGTTCGGCTTTGCCGTCTCGGAGAGAATCGCTCTCCATCTGTAACACCTCCAGACAGGGCAGAGCCTGACTCCGGTTTTCTCCTACTTGGAATAGCGGTTTGTTGGCTGGAAGGTTGGGGTTTAGATAGTTTTGGAACACTTCCACTGCGGGTTGATTATCTCTTAACCAGTAGCCAGCGTAGAGACAGCCCAAGGCTCCACACAGATTGGGAGTATTGAAATTAAACAGGGTTAGTTTGCCTGCTTTTCCGTCTACAGTCCAGGCAAGCAGGTTTTCTTTGGCTTGTGTCATATCCAGATCCGTGTTTGCTTGAATAACTTGTTCTAAAACAGGTTCAGGAACTACTGATGTTGCTTTTTGCCAGGGAACCGTTGCTGCACTAGAACTGCAACCTGCCATGCCAATAAGTACCGGTAACAGCAGAAAAAGGCTAAAACCGATGCGAAACCAGTATCCCACCTGCCATAACCAGTGAGGTGGTGCAGGGATTGTAGATGTGCTCAGTTCCTGCTGCTGAGTTGGAGCCAGTTCTGAAGCTGAATCTGTCATAGCGGGTTTCCTTTTCAACTTGCACTCACTGTTGAACCTGAACATTCGCGGGAACCGTAATGCCCAACTGCCGCAGCGCCCAGACTTCCTCTGCAAACCAGGTAGGATTTTGAGTTGAGGCTGCGCCCTGGTTGACCTGCTGCTGAAAACGCTCTTTACCAAGCCGTTGAATCTCTCGCCGGAATCGTGCCAGCGTCAATTGTTGAGCAACGGACTGGGGCACAACACTAGCAAAGGGAACGCGATCGCCCATCGGGTTAAAAAACACTTCCTCGCAGCGTCCATTCGTAACCGCGATAATCAAATTAGTCGGCGGTTGGCTGTTTTCGGTGTGAGTTGCTAGTAAGTAATAGTCTTTGCCCTGTGATCGACTAGAGCCGATCAGTTCACTCCGAACAATGGGCTGTCGAGTTTGTTGAGGAATACAACGACTGACGGCTTCTGGGATTCTAGGGGTTTGAGCATCAAGTGGAAGATACCCTAACCCTATGGTGAGCAGCATACCCACCGCTAAAGGTAGCCAGAAGGTTGCAGTCAAGCGTCTGCCAATGGATCTCAGTGAAAATCGCTGCTGGGGTTGCATGGTTGATTCCTCCTTAGAATTGAACTCGCTGTCTGGGATTGATGGAAGAGCCGCTGCGCCAGTTGCCGGGGGTAGCACCTTCAATCACTTCAAAGTGGAGGTGGGGTCCGGTGCCCAAGCCACTTTGTCCACTGCGAGCGATCGCCTGCCCCTGCCGAACAGCCGTGCCAGTGCTCACGTCCATTGAATCCAGGTGGGCATAGAGCGTCATCCTGCCATTGGCATGTTCCACAATCATGGTCTTGCCATAGCCCGAAAGCCAACCTGCGTAAAGAACCTTGCCACCATCAGCCGCTCGAACCGGTGTCCCGATCGGTGCGCCAATATCAATGCCAGCGTGATTGGAGCTACAACTGGCACAAGGACTGGAGCGAGAACCAAACTCACTGGTCACTGGAAAGCCTGGAGCAGGGTTAGTTAGCTTTCCGGTGACTTGTCCGGGTGTCCCACTGTTCGAGGCTGTATCATTGCTTTTCGTTCCAGAGGCATTAGCGGTTGTCCGGGTAGCGCTGGGAGCACAGGTGAGTGTGCCATTGCCACCGTTGCGATAGCGAGTCACAGCAGCGCGACCGTAATCTCGTAGACTCAGACGACCCAAGGCATCGGAACTTCCCCCATCCACACGGCTGTAATCGCCACCGAAATGTTTTTGGGCAACTCGTTCTAAGAGGCGATCGCCCGTAAAGGGTTGCCCTGTCGTTGGATCAATCTGTCCTCGCGTCACCTGAATTTTATTGGCAAGGTCTGCCATAAAGGCACGATCCTGATCAGCAGGTGGAAAAAATTGAAACAGTTCTGCTTCAGTAGGTTGGTAACCCTGTCCAATGCGATTTAAGAATCCCTGCCCACCTGGCTTTGCAGCAATTAACTGGACTGCATAAGGGTTGTAGCTCATGAACTGGTAGCGACCTAACCCCCGTCCACAATTGCTTCCGCCATCCGCACATGTATGAACTCCGACTGCCTGGTAACCGCCACTTCCAGCACTTTCGATGCTGGCGATCGACTCTGCCAGTGCGTTTAGATCAATGCCTTGTAGGGACTGCGCTGATACAGGTTGACTACTGCCGCTGAAGGTACAGGGATTGCCCTCATTTTGATTTCCAGCGCCAGTTCGGCTACTTCCGGACTCTCGGCTAGCCCCAGTGGGTTGAGAGGCAGCGGCAGCTCGTTGATCACTCAAATCGCCCACAAACATCAAGGCATTAACTTTGTAGCTGAAGAACGGCACTGGACCAATGAAGTAGGGTGTACAGCCCAGTGCGTTGGCGCAGAAGCGGAAGAATAGGGCGGTGTCTAGGGTGTCCGTAGTTTCGTCTGGCTCCATCACCACAACTTTGAAAGCAGAACCGAAGGGCAAGCGTCCCGTAGGTTCTCGACCACCATCCACCGATCGCAAAACGCCCCAACCACCCTGAACTTCCTGATATTTTCCTGAAATCCATTGCTTTCCTTCCAGCCTGCCACGCGAGCTACGTCCAGCGTTCTCCAGATCATCCAGTTCAACATAGGCGCAATCCGTTTCAGCACAGGGCACAGAAAAGCCCTGAACATCAGAGCCAGAAATGGTGTTGTTGCGTTGTGCCTCTGCTGGACCATATACCTGATCGATCCGCATGACTAGACTACCCAGTTCAGCGATCGGGTTGGGCATTGATCCTAACGGCACCTGACCCAACCCTGGAATACCTTTCACAAAGCTGTTCATCCAGCCCTCAAATTGTTGGAGCTGAACGGCTTCCAGGTTGGGAATGGAGCTGACAGGAAAGCGAGAAAGATCAATCTCCTTTAAGCGTAGCTGTCCAATCTGGGGATTTTGTGCCAGCACTTCAGCCAGGGTTTGATCAGAGACATTAATGCCGACGGCTTTGGCAGCGAGAAGAGCCGCGACAGGGGCGATCGCCCGGACATTAGTTTGTGCCAGCCCCGGCACCACTTTTGTTAAATGGCTCAGGGTTTGATCGGCTGCCAGCGTAAACGCACTCAGAGCCACTTGATTGAGATCGAGGTTGGTGAGGTGGGCGATCGCCCCTGGCGAAAAGACTTCTGCCTGAAATGCCTGCGAGATATCCCCCAGCTTCAAATACTGATCGGGAGTCATGCCAGCACTCCAACGACGGCTCAGGTCGTACCCTAACGCTTGGCTGTAGGGCTTGTCATCGATCGAGCCAGAGCGACTAATACCCGGCATCTGCGATAAAGAGATCCGGTTCCAGTCGGGCAACAAAACTTGCGTTGCAGGCAATCCAGATTGACTCCCTGCAATTTCTAGCATGCGCGTGGGTAGGCTGCCGTCGTCGATCGTGCGAGCAGATGCAGGTGAAATAAGTCCGCAAAGGCCAATGACAATCAAGCACAGCGAAATGATCCATGCCAGAACACGCTGCCTTTTGAAGCCGTCTGGCATTCTCAGTGGGGTATTCATGACATCAGGCAGGGTTGAGGGGATTAAAGCTCCAGTTCGGGTGCAGAAAAGGTACGCTCTGTTTTCGGCTGATAAGCGGAACCCTTGCCATAGCCCTTTAAGTGAGGGTTGGGGTTGGCGGCTGATTCTGAGTAGGGTGTATCGCCAAAATTTTGTTCAAAGATGTTTTCCTGATATCCATCACTGAAGTGATCGGTTTGCCAGGGATTCGTGCTTGCCCCAGTGATTGATTGTTCGCCACCAACGACAGAGGTTTGATAACCACCCGTTTGGTAACCGCTACTACTGTCAGGATTGGCATTGAAATCGGGGGTTGATTCAGTGTTCATCGCGCAAGCATCCATACGAAACGATATGCTTGCCAGCCTATAAAGCCAGACCTGGGAGTGACCTCAACCAGGTGGATAACAACGCTCCAGCCAATTGGCTGTTTGTAGGGACATTCCTACAGGAGGCTTGCGCTGTGGATCAACTGAGTTTTATTCCCGAAGAGTTGGTGCGAACCCTGCAACAAGGGAAAGATGCTGCCAACCCAGACACCCGTTGCTCATCTAGCACCCTGGAAATGTTGCGCCTTTTGGCATCCCTTGATGTTCCTAGAGAACTGCTAGCGTGCATGTTGGAAATGGCAGAGTTTTCCATGCATCACGTTCGTTATTTAGCTGGACCGCTGGTGCTGCATCGTAGTTCATGGGGTGATGCCACTCCAGGTTGGTTAAAGGTTGCCTGTGTGCAAGATCGGTTTGAACTTATCCTTTCCGAGTATGAACAGGAGCAAGTTGGAGATTATGCTACACCGACGGAAGTATTAGCTTATATGATGCCTGCAACGATGGAAGCGCCGATGCATCGAAATTATGTTGATCTCTATCTTTGGTCGGGAAATGAGGTCATGAAAAAACACAATCGGTTGCCCGAAAACGCAACCAGTTTTTATGAGTTGATTGGTGGGCATCCGATTGCATTCAGCACAGTCAGAGATGATTTCCAAGATCTGAGTCGATCGATTCGTCAAAGTGTGGTGAAGCACGCGGCTCAACAGGGATGGGGGAAACGGCGCAATCGGGCAAAGGTAGAAGCAAGCTCGGTTGACCCAGCTCAAGTATCCGATCAGCCAGAACAGGTCAGTTTGTTCTGAATCATGAGCGATACCGGAGATGGTTGGTGCTACCGCCCCTTTAAGCCAGTCCTCCAGCCATTTCCGCTTATGCCTGCCTCCCAAACTCACCCTCATTTGAAAGATGGAACCTATCAACTGATTACGTCGGGGAAAGAACTCGAATCGGCACTGCGTTGGTGTAGCCCCTCCGGAGGAAAATCGCTAGAACAGTCTCCCATATTTGGATTGGACTGCGAGACAACAGGGTTAGATCCTCACATTCATACGATTCGGCTCATTCAGCTTGCAGTCCCCGATCAGCCAGTGATGCTCATTGATTTACCCCAGATTGCTCCCTGCGATCGCCACCCACTCCAACAGCTCCTCTCCAGCCCTGTGCTTAAGATTACTCACAACGGCAAATTTGACTGGCAGTTCCTTGCCCAGGCAGGACTCCAACCCGCGCCTCCATTCTTCGATACACAACTTGCCTATCGAGTGCTGACAGCAGGACTGAAAACCATTCTCTCGTTGCAGACGCTTGCTCAAAAGCTATTGAATATAGAGCTGGATAAAACCCAACAGGTCAGTGATTGGAGCAAGCCCCTGACTTCAAAGCAGTTACAGTATGCGGCGTTGGATGCAGCAATTTTGTTAAAGTTGTATCCGATTCTAATTAAGAAGTTAGAGCGATCGCACCTGCTCAAAATTGCCCAATTGGAGTTTCACTGTATGCCTGCGGTGGCTCAGATGGAGCTGAATGGGATGTTGCTGGATCTCTCCCGATGGAAAAGTTTGGGGGCAAAGCTAGAGAGCGATCGGGATGCAGCACTTCAGCAGCTCAGCCAACTCCGGATCGCTGGTAACGCTCAGATGTCTTTGCTACCAGAGATGACGGATACGATTAACCCAAACTCTCCCCAACAGGTGCTTGCAGCGCTTCAGGTATTGGGCATGCCAGTCAACTCGACCAATCAAAAGGAGCTGGTTCCCCTAGCGAAACAGTATCCTGTGATCCGAGCGTTGTTGGACTACCGCCACCTCTCCAAAATTACTGCTACCTTTGCCGATAGCCTGCCCAAGCACATCCATCCCGTAACAGCCAGGATTCACCCGACCTACTATCAGCTTGGAGCCAGGTCTGGTCGGTTCTCTTGCCGTAACCCGCCCCTGCAAACCATTCCTCGTGATGCTGCTGCCCGAACTTGTTTTGTCGCTGCACCGGGTTATCAGATCGTGCAAGCGGACTATTCTCAGATTGAGCTGAGGATTGTTGCCCGCTTGAGTGGCGATGCTCAGATGCAACGAGCGTATCGTAAAGGTGAGGATCTGCACCGATTAACAGCAGCTTTGGTGACTGGAAACGCGATCGACGCGGTGAGTGAGGAAGATCGACGGCTTGCCAAAGCCATCAACTTTGGGCTGATCTATGGTATGGGTGCTGCCAAACTTCAGAGCTATGCTGAGATGAAGTATGGAGTTACTTTGTCGTTGGAGGAGGCAAAGGCATTCCGAAAACGATTCTTTGAAGCCTACACCGGAGTAGCAGAGTGGCATGAGACGATCAAGCGCAGTTACATCCGAGGAACGAAGGAGAGCCGTACACTGGCAGGACGGCGGCGCAGGTGGGCAGATAAACCCAGGCTGGCGGAGTTGCTGAACCATCCAGTCCAGGGATTGAATGCTGACATCACGAAATTGGCGTTAGTGAAACTCAACAAAGTACTGACAGAGACAGGAGCAAAGCTGATTTGCACAGTTCATGATGAGATTCTGCTGGAGTGTCCTGTTGTTGAGGCAAAGCACATTAGTTATCTCTTACGTCGCTGCATGGTTGCAGCAGCTCGGAAGTTTCTGCGTCCGATCCCAGTGGTCGTGGACATCAAAGTTTCATCTAGTTGGGGTGGCGATGAGGCTTAGGGAATAGTTTTGCCTTTATAACGAGCCAAATTTTCCCTAACCAAAAGCAGTACGGGTGAATCTGGACTTAGGGAATAAAAACAAGCTAAAGATCTCTAAGTATTCCCTAAGCAGATTTTGCGAGATCAGGGGTGGGAGATGCCAAAGCGGAGCAAAGCAGGGCAATTGATTCAGGAACTCCAGGATTGGAGTGATGAAGAGCTAGGGGATCTGGCTGAAATGATTCAGGGGCTATTGGAGTCACGCCGGGAGGAGGCAGAGGAGAAAACCCAGGAGACTCGTGAGGATGGCACACCGCTGGGGAAACACGGGGGACGAGGACATATTGAGCTGAAGATGATTCCTGACTCTAGGACGGGTAAAGCTTATGGACCTTACCGTTATCTGCGCTACTGGGGAGTGACGAAGAAGGGGACGATGGGGTTGAAAAGCGTGTACCTGGGTAGAGGGGATCGCTAATTAAGTAGAAAGGCGCTGTAAAACTCAACCATGTAAACGAATGTAAAGTACTCAAACGCCTGCTAGCAGATAATTGACTCTTGTTTACATGCTGTTACATAGCTCACTTTAATCCCGCCTACCTACTTACTATAAATTTATATAGTCAGATAGAAAAACTCATAGTCAGCTATATTTATGTAGTGTATTCAGGATATTTGCCTCGTAATCTGATTGAGGGTTAACTGTTCTAACCAACGGTGGTATTCAGAACTAATCTGCACGCGCCTATTAAACTAGTAGAGAGCTTACCAAATGGCAGATGCTCCAAAAATTCTTTCGTCTGATGATTTCAGGGTGGCTATTACTGATCCCGCTCGCTTCTTTGGTCGCAGTAATTTAATTGCAGTAGTACTTAGGT
Source organism: Tildeniella nuda ZEHNDER 1965/U140 (assembly GCA_019358895.1). Taxonomy (GTDB): domain Bacteria; phylum Cyanobacteriota; class Cyanobacteriia; order Leptolyngbyales; family Leptolyngbyaceae; genus Stenomitos; species Stenomitos nudus. The sequence continues at coordinate 24,232 of JAHHIG010000014.1, forward strand.
CTCCTTTTCAAGTTCGTATTCTACTTGGTGGAAGACGAATTGGCAAAACTAGTACCTTACGAGCTTTAGAATGGAACTTATTTGAATCAGCCTCCCGTGAACCTCGCCAAGCATTTCCTGTTTATTTAAGTTTACAAGTAGAACAGCCCAAAAGTCTGGGCAATTTTCGATACCTCTTAATTGCTCGTTTAAGAGAAGCAATAGAACGATGGCAAAACGTCTCAGGAACAACCATTCGTGAAATGTATCGCCAGTTTCTTAGACAGGTTAGCAGTGGCGAGGTAACTGCTAGTTTTTTGTCAGCCATCAACACTAAACTAAGTATCAGTGACCTAGATCAAGATAGACAGTTAACTCATGATGATTTCCGAACGGCGCTCCTTAAAACTATTGAAGAACTTTACAAATGGAAGTTTGAAGGGATTTGTTTCCTGTTGGATGAATCAGAATATATTGTGCAGCAGGATTGGGCGAATGATGCTTGGAGTTATATCCGAGGTTTGAAGGATACTGACACTGCTCTCAAACCATTTCTTGGTTTTCTCCTATCAGGTTATCGTGATCTGGAAAAGTACCAACAGCAAATAGGTTCTCCACTGTTAAATATTGCCGATATTGAGTGGCTAACAGTACTAACTGATGCGGAAGCGGAGCAATTAATTTCCTATCGAAGTCAGGAAGTAGGAGTTTCCCTTGGTAGTCAGATTGAAACTGTTATGAAATGGACAGGCGGACATCCATATCTTATTCAGGAAGTTCTTAGCACTATTTTCGATAACTTTCAAATAAATAAGGTTGCTGATTTAGATGGATTACTGGAACATTGCCTCAGCTTATTTCAGCGAGAATTCTCCAGATGGTGGGGAGAAGACCAGAACACTGACGGTTTTGGTGAAATTGAACGCTCAATTTACTACGCTTTGATAACATACCGTGAGGCAAACGTTGAGGATTTGGCACAGTTTACTGGCTTAGGTTTACATTTAGTAGAAAAAGCCTTGAATGTGCTGGCAGGAAGTGGTGTTATCCAATGGCTAAATGAGGGAAACTGCACCATTGGCGCAACACTTTTCGAGAAATGGGTCGCGCAGAAGCTATTTAAGCCCTTGTTAACAGTTGTGCGACCATTTTTGGAGCAAGCAGGGGCAACAACAAATCCGCTAGGCGAGAGATGTCTACAGGTTATGACTATTCAAGGTAAACTTAAACCTTATGCACCATTGCCAGTCTTGCTTGCCATTGACAAGCCAAATGATCGAGATATCGTTGAACTGTTCCAATACGCCGTCCAATTGGTAAGAAACCGCCAAAAGCAAGTTGGAGTTTTTATTTATCGTGAATTACCAGACGCGTTGTTTCGGGTGCGGATGGCTGAGGTTCGATTGCGCGATCATTTTATTCTCATTCCGCTTTCTTTAGCTGAAGTGGAAAAGGCGCTAGTTGGAAGCGCGAGTCGTGGACTGATAGCTAAGTACGCAGAGCGTTACTTACCAGGTTCTGATCTCTTTGATGATCGCAATGCTATTAGCGATACACTTGCTTTCTTTGGACGAGCTAAGCTTCTAGAAACTCTAACAGAAAACCTACAACGTAATCAGAGCATTGGTCTCTTTGGATTACGTAAATCGGGAAAAACCTCGGTCATAAGACAATTAGAATTTGCATTACGGCAATATCCACATCCAGTTGTGCAAATTGATCTTCAACGCTATGGTGACAAACTTCGCTTCGGATCTGAATTATTTAATGAAATTCTTCAACAACTCACCAGACTCGCCAGTAGCTCTGTTTTCATTCAAGTGAATGATAATAAAGTTTTCTCTAATAACCAAGAACAACCGAAGAAGCCAATTGTAACACCACTAAAAATTCCACTGCTGCCCTGTGAAGCTCCGGCAGCAGAATTGACCAATGAATTTATCAGGCAAGTCTCACAACTAGTAAATGTCCTTAAAGAAGTAGGATATCGATTACCTATCATCTGTTTTTTGGATGAAATAGAACAAATTCTACCTCGTTCAATAGATTCGTTTGAGAAAGCAGAAGAATTTAATGCTTTCTTTAGAGGATTACGGGTGTTAAGTCAGGAGCAGGAACAGCTAGCCCTTCTTGTTGCTGACGTTCACCCTGATTGCAACCGGATTAATCACTGGACACAATCAGACGCTCTAAATAATCCTGTTTATAATTTCTTCAAGGAGACTTTTCTACTACCCTTCTTACCGGATGATACAACAACGATGCTGACTGATATCGGACAAATGATGGGACAAAGGTTTGACCAAGAGGTACTGGCAGCAATTCATAAACAAAGCGGTGGACATCCTTTTCTTGCACGACAGCTAGCTAGTTTACTCTGCACTAAAATTACAACAGAGGCAGGCGAATCAATTACTTGGTCAAAAGCACAACGATATTTGAAGAATCCTTTTACCTACTCAGGTGTACTTAAGGAATATTTTAGACAGAACATTTGGGCTGATTTGGAAAAGCGAAAATTTATATCTGCAATGACAATTCTAAATGTGCTTGCCTGCAATAGTAACTTAAATCAGGGGATAGCTTGGGAGGTTCTTCTTATGAAGCTAAAGCACAAATTTTCTGAAGATCAATGTTTGGATGCTCTTCTATGGCTAGAAAGTGTTGGTTTAATTAGCTTAACTGAAGTAGAGGATGAAAATTACTATTGTCTACAAGTTCCACTCTTATCAAGATGGCTTCAAATGCAACTCAGAGAAGAGGAAATACTTCAATGGCAGATAAATTAAAAGATCGTCCATTCGATAATTTTAAGGCAGCAGTTACTGATCCTCCACACTTCTTCGGACGCAATAAGCTAATTGAGGAGGTGCAGCAGTTTCCTTTTCGAATTCGTGTCCTACTAGGGGGAAAGCGAATTGGAAAAACTAGCACTTTGCGTGCTTTAGAGTGGAACCTGCTTGAGCCTGCACCCAATAAATCTCGTCGAGCATTTCCAGTTTTTATTAGTCTTCGATACGAACGCCCTAACAGTTTAGATAATCTGCGTTATCTTATGATTGATCAGTTGCGGAACGCTATTGATCGGTGGCAGAAGACTCCAGGCTTGGTTCTCCGAGAAAAGTATCAGCAGTTTCTGAATCAGTTCGAGAGTGGTGAGGTAACTATTAGTTTTCTAACGGCAATCAATGCAAAAGTTAAGATCAATAATCTTGGCCGTGAGCACCTTTTGGACAAAACTGATTTCCAAAAAGCCTTATCCAAGACAATCATTGATCTTCAAAAGTGGGACTTTGAAGGAGTTTGCTTTCTATTTGATGAAGCTGTATATCTTGTACGTGAAGGTTGGGCAAACAGTGCCTTGAGCTACTTTCGAAGCATAAAAGATGATGACATGGAACTTAGTCCACTGTTTGGTCTCGTTTTGTCTGGCTATCGTGCATTGAAGAACTATCAACAAGAAGTAGGTTCACCGTTGTATGGTTTTGCTGATTTTCCTTGGCTAGGGGCATTAGAAGATTCTGAAGCAAAACAGTTAATTATCCACCGGATACAAGAGCAACAATTTTTTCTCAATGACTCAGTTAACACTATCATGCAATGGACAGGAAATCATCCTTACCTAACTCAACAAATGCTGAACTCAATTTTTGACATTTATCAGACAAATGCAAAAATGAATTGGGAAGCTTTATTTCATAAATTAATCCGGCAACATGATGTTGACTTTAGTGTCTGGTGGAACAAAAATCAACAGTCCGACGGTTTCAGTGATGCTGAGCGCTTGGTTTACGAAGCTCTAATTAAGAATCGTCGAGGAACTATTAAGGAGATGTTAAAGCTAGTAAATTTGAGCGAAAGTGAGGTTGAAGATGCTTTAGTAGTACTTTCTGGTACTGGTGTAATCCAAAGACTAGATGAAGAGTGCTACTCTATTGGCTCACTTCTTTTTGAAACATGGGTAAAACAGCAGAAAAAGTGAGTATATGGTGGAAGCCTAGTTAATATCATACGCTTTCAATTTTACTTGTAATGTCTAATTGCTACTCAAACAACTCTCGAGGAACGTAAGCAAATCTTGATCGATCGCCTCCACTCGCAGGTCTCGCATACGTCGCCTGATTCCGAATTGCCTGCATCTGTTCCGATTCCCGCTCCATCGCTGGGGTAAACTGCTGCCGCTGTGCCAACAAAGCCTCCAATTCAATTTGCCCCGGTTTGCCTTTGTAAAACGCCTCCTCTGCACAACGCTGCACCGCATTCCCAATCTCAGCAGGGGTACAGATTCGATACTCCGTCAACAGTCTGCGCCACTGGTCATCTGTCCAGGGTGATTGACTATTCCCTCGAAATGCTGGAAAGTACTTTGCCAGATGTAGATTGAACACCTCATACCTGGCTCCCTCATGGGGCAGATCGATAAAGAAAATGTCATCAAACCGACGTACCAGTTCGGGTGGTAGCATTCCGAGACGATTGACGGTTGCGATCGTGTAGATCGGTTCCTGGTGTTCCTGCATCCAGGTCAGCAAAGCCGCCGACAGACGACGGGCGATCCCACCATCAGCATTCGAGTCCCAGCCAGCAAAGCCCTTATCAAAATCGTCCCAATAGAGGACACAAGGAGCCAGGGACGTGACCACAGCAATAAACTCCTTCAAAGCGCGATCGGGGTTTGGGCTACTCAGGAGAATGCCCCAATTTGCCGCCAGCAAAGGTAACCCCATCTTCTTAGCCGCCAGTTTGGCAGAGAGGCTCTTGCCTGTACCGGGTGGTCCCCACAGCACCATCCCCGTAGGCAAGCTCAGCCCATATTGTTGAGCTTCGGGTCGAAGCAGAGAAGCGATCGCCTCCAACCGCCGCTCCAATAAATCCAATCCAGCAGCAGTGGGCACATCTGGTTCTGCAATATACTCCAGCCCCCGCCCTCGCAGCTTGTTAATTTTATGATCCAGAATCAATTGAATCAGTTGCTCCGAAGAATCCGCAAACGTCAGAAGTCTGTCCAGCACCATTTCAATCTCACCCACTGGCAATCCCTGACAAGCCGTAATCAATCGTTGCTGAGCTTCAGAGTCATCCTTGCCAATCCAGGGATGCTGGTTACAGAACTGAGACACGAGTCCTTCGGAGAGCTTCGCTAACGCTTGCACCTGTTGGCGATCGGGCATTGCATGAGACAGCACTGAAATAAACGGCTGAAGCTCCAATGGTAATTGAACGTAGGTTTCTAGCAAAACCCAATAATGAGGCAACGAATTCCAGAGCGATTGGTGGTAAGCATTCAAGAGTTGGTAGCAACGTTGCTGGCTCATCTCTGCCACAGTGCTATTCAAAACCCCTTCCAGAAGGTAAATGCCGGGTTCCGGCTGGTCTAGCAAGGATTGGAGGATGTCTTGCTCTATCGTTTGCGTTGTGGGTTGCAAAATCAGTCTCCCGTGCAGTTCTACCAACTGCTGAAGTGTTGAGTAACCAGGGTTCCAGACATAGACTGTTAGTGATCGCGCCTTACCCCATTGATAAAACTGGCTCAACACCGCCATTCGATCCGGAGTCTGATATTCCAGCGCCACGATCGGAGCGTTCTGCTCGATCAGTTTTATCCAATCCTGCAACTGTCGCATGATCTCAAACTGTAAGGGTTTCCACTGGTTGTAACGAAACAAAAACACTCCTTACCTCAGTCAAATGGACACTTTTGCCCAACACTGTTATGGAGTGCTATTCAAAACATTGTGGTGTTTGGAGATTGTTAAATGGAGCGCACTAAAATCCTTGAAGTTCCTGCCCCTAAGTTTGACCTCTATGAACTGGTAACTCTCTATTGGAATAACCGAGAACAGCCCACCCGAATTGTCCAACGGTGGCTCAACATCGATGAATCTGACCAGGGAGGCTGGTGGTACAAGGTTGCAGAAGATGAGCAGCTCTATCCAGAATCGGTACTCGCACCCCGTAATGATTGAATAATGGTTTTCAAATGGAGGGAAATGCCGCTAATGCGGCGAGGGAGGGAAATCCTCAAATTTGGGAGTTTATGAAATGGCAATGACCACAAAACCTCGCACCCCCAACGGCACTCGCAATGGTGCCACCTCCAAAACGGCTAAACCTAACGGTACAGCCTCAGCCACTAAAGCCAAAGCACCAACGGTTGATGGACCCCCGGAAACTAACGCATCAGCACTGCTCAAAGAATTGCGGAACTTGGTGTTCAAGGAGTACGGCGTGAAGCTGCAACTCCGGGATGCTCGTGTCTCTACCAAAATTGGGCATGCGACTCGCGAAAAGCTTGGGCTTGACATTGCCGCTCAGGTGAAGAAGAAGGGTGGTAACAAAAAGTTCGACTGGCAGCGATGGAATACGAAGGTGTTCCCGCGACTATTCGGACAACCCGATGCGCTGAAGTACGCGCCAGAAGTGGTGGCGATCCTTATGAGCCTGCTGTATGACACCGTTCGTACTGATCCAGAGCAAGCTGTTGCAGACCTGGTGGAATTCAACCGGGCATCGCTGGAGCGCCGCAACTCTTTCCAAGCGGAGCAGGATGATGACTTGGATGATGAACTGGATGACGATCTCGATGATGACTTGGATGATGAACTGGACGATGAAGCCAGTGATGAACTGGACGATGACTTGGATGACGAGTTAGATGAGGATCTAGACGAAGAAGAAGACGAATAACGCATTCGGTCTTGCTCACTGCCTGATTGCTTGCCCTGCATTAGTTCGGCTGATGCAGGGTTCTTTTTTCCCGCCCACCTCCCACGCACGCTGAAGCTAAAGGCAGTAGCAACTGCGGAAGGAATGAAAGCTCGGACTGCGCGAAGCAGGCATCTGTCGATGCGATCGCTGTGAGAAATCCAACTCATTCATAAAGGAGCAATTCTCATGGTTACTGCAACTGCAACACGCAAAGCTACAAAAAACACTGCACACAAGGTACCGAAGCACACACCTGCTTTACAACGGGTAATTCCCTATCAGGAGAAAGTTCGACTGATGGTGATTGAAGTGCTAAGGGAAGAGTCTGGACGAGAGCTGGCAGCATCTGCTCGTTTCACCGGACAGGAGTTCGATTGGGAACAGCACAATGCCCAGTTCCGTAAAGACTATGCCGAAACGTTACTCCGGGATCTGTTGACTTATGCTCGCAAGCTCTACGGATTGCAAAATCTGGATGAAGTGCGCGATCGCCGTGCTGCCCACAAAGCTACTCGCACGGGACGCTTGAATGCGCTCAACGGCTTGAGTACAACGGATGACTTGGATACGGATGAAGAGTTTGAAGTTGATCTGGAAGAAGACATCAACCTGGATGACTAATTCTTGAGCAGGTTCGGAGGCTACCACTCAAACCCCGGCGATGAGTCGGGGTTTTTCATTACCGCCCGCCCACCCACGTAGAATGGGGTTTAACCATTGTCCAAGATCGCTTGGACAATTAATTTATTCCTAAAAATTTTATTCGCTCACATCTGTAGGATCTGCGATGCTTGCACCGCGCTTCGCGTTCGCCTCTGCTGCCAGAGCATTTAGCTCCACCTCTAGCTGCTCAATACTGGGCAAACTTCTCTGTAATGGTTCTGGTAACGTGTCCTTCAGTCGGTAGGTTGCCACTCCCACCGGGTGTTGGATGTACCGCAATGCATATTCCACCGTTGCCTTATTTTTAGACTTGCACAAGACAATCCCAATCGTTGGATGATCCATCTCACTCCGCAACAAATCATCCACAGCAGCAATATAGAAGCTCATCTTGCCTGAAAATTCAGGTTCAAACTCAACCATCTTCAGGTCAATCACCACATAGCAGTGTAGTTTGACGTGGTAGAAAAGCAGGTCGAGTTTATACTCCTTGCCGCCGACCTCAAGCGAATACTGGCTACCCAGGAAGGAAAAGCCCACACCCAGTTCCAGCAAAAAATCTCGAATTCGATCCACCAGTGCCCGTTCAAAATCTCGCTCTTGAGCGGCTTCTGCCAGTTCCAGAAACTCAAAATTGTAGGGACTTTTCAGGATCTGGCGGGCTAGGTCTGACTGGCTTTGAGGTAGCGTATGGTCAAAATTATTAACGGCATTCCCCACTCGCTGATGCAAACCGCTTTCAATCTGATGCACTAGGGCACTGCGGCTCCAGCCATGTTCGATCGTCTTCTGGGCATACCACAGTCGTTCCTCATTGCCTTTGAGCTTATCCAGCAGCGCAATGTTGTGATACCAGGTAATTTGGCCCATGACTGCTTGAATTACCGTTTCATCCGGAAAGGCTTGGGCAAAGGCTCTCATATAGAGCAGATTAGAGCGGGAGAAGCCCTTAATCTCTGGAAAAGCGTGTTTTAGGTCTTTAGATAGGCGTTCAATGACTTTGGCTCCCCACCCTTCCTGCTGCTGCTTGGCAAGAATAGCACGCCCAATCCTCCAGTACAGAGTCACGAGTTCCCGGTTGACTGCGGTCGCTGCCCGCAGTTGAGCACTCTGAATCCATGCTTTGAGGTCATCCAGAAAGCGATCATAGCTATCTGACGACAGGTTGCTTGCCATTCCTTTCACAAACCAGTACAGGGAGTCTAATCCAGACCTTACTATACCGTGCGATTGGGTGAATTGCTTGTTTAGAGAAAGGGGATGAAAAATGATAGGGGAGCATTCAGCTCTTAATTGTCCAAGCGCTCTTGGACGATTGGCAAAACCCATCCATAGTACCAGAAATTAACTAGCAGGGGCGGGTTCACAGCCAACACCACCGAAAGTTGGAACACTTGAATTTGAGAGCTTTCCAGTGACCAATTCATGAACTTGCTGATTTGAAAGTTGTGTGGGTTTTACCTCGATCGTGGTTTTTCCACCCCGGTTAACCTGGATAATCGTGTCTGCCCAGTAAAATTGTTCTTGTGAAGGTTGCGAGTATGCTGGGTAGCAGCCTTTTGAGGCGATCGCAACTTTATGCTGTACAGCGGACACGGATGGCAGAGCCACTCCAGCCCGAACCAGCCTCGCTTCTCCTACTGGACCCCAAAGCTGAAGTTGAGTCGTGATGCAGCGTTTTCCATCCTTTAGTGGTGCAATAATGTTACCGCATACCTCAACATCCACGTTATAAAGCGGTGGATATTCTGGAATGGAAGGATTTTGCGCTTGAGTGGCTTCATTTCCGCCTCTTGTTGCGCGAGGAGTGCAACCAACGGCAAGCAGCCCCGCCAAAGTCACGACTGTCCAGTATTGAGTAGTTTTACAAGTCCACATTGGTAAATTCCCCTCAAACTTTGGATAGATGCTTAGTTTCGTTGAACGGGCGCAAATTCGCGTTGATTAGGAGGCTGAACCCATAACGTGCAGAATCCGGCAGTCGCTTTTCGGTTAGGCAGCATCTCCAGAGTGACACCCAAGCGCTTAACCTCATTGGCGCAAACAAGCTGACCATTGCGATCGCGGCTCAGCAAGTCCTGATTCCAGTTCATTAGATTACGGGCAAATAGCCCCTCAGCACTGGTTGCCCAGTCTAAAGCTTTGGCTTGCTCTAGCGTCAGTTGTCGGGGTCCGGCGGGATCAAGGGGGCGACTGGCTTGATACCAGGAGAGTCCGGCAACGCCCAAAAGTCCTCCTAATCCGGCTGTAGCCAGGAGCAATACCCCGGCTGCAAGCAATGAGGGAACCGAGTGAATAGCCCGCTCAAACTCTGTGCGACGAATCAGGGCAGAGACGGTTTGGGCGATCGCCTTTTGATGTCCTTTGATCGCCACCTTTTCGTAGGTCTGGAGCCGATCATATAACTGCGTCTGCCACTGATCAAACATGGTCTCCATCTCTTGGGGACTGTCTTCTAGCAGCACCTCTAGCCTGCCAGTCGCAACCAGCATCAAGAAGGCTGGATCATCTGGGTCAATGCCCGTTTGTACGACAATTTCCCATACTCTGGCTTTGAAAGCATCATCCTTACCGCGAATTGCCAGATCGAGCAGGGTCGGGTAAGGAATCCGATTTAGACCTTTGCCTCTGGCAGCCATTGATTCCAGAAATTGATCATCCAGATCCAGAGGTTCTTCTATTTGGCGGGGATTGCTCATAAGCCTTACCTCCCTTAGCTTGAACGTTTGCTATTGCGGGATTTAGAGCCGCTTGTTGCTGGTTCAGCCGTTTTAATGTCAGCTTCTCCAGCTTCCATTGGTGATCCATCATTCGCAGTTGGCTTTGAAGGACTGACTTCCGACTGCGAGAGTTTCCAGATGTTTGCCTGGTCGATCGCTTGATAAGCACTCTTCAGAAACGTATGGAGCCGCTGCTTCCCCAAAACGCCCAGCTCACCGCTCTCCCTGCCTGCTGAAAAAGCAAGTCGCTTGGCATCAAGGTGATCACGCTCGCGATAACTGAACTTGGGGAAATCAAGCACAGGGACTTTTTGCTTTGCCAGAAGTTGTTGTAGTTCCTCTCTAACGTCCAAGTGGGACCAGTCATCACAGAGTCCCCAGTTGCGGACAAAAACATGCTGCACTTTGCCATCAAACTGCTTTAAAGATTGGATGAAAAGCTGCACACTGTCATAGCCGCCGGTGCAGATAAACCACTTGCAGATACTAACTCCATGCTGCGCTCCCATCTCCAGCACCCCGTTGCGCTCAATCCAATCAGTAACGGCTGGAAAGACCTGAGCTGGGAGATTCACAATCACCGGAGTTTTGATCGCTAGGTCAAAAATGCGATCGGCATCGTAGGCTTTCCGTTCGGCTTCGCTAAAGATTGCTCGCTCACACCCTTCAGGGTAGACTTCACCCACATCAGGATTACTACGATCGGCTTCTACCAACACATAGGGAAGCTGGCGATCGATGCAATATTGCACCATTACGCGAGCAAACAAAGACTTACCGACACCGCCTTTTTCACCATCAATGAAATGAATGATTGCCATTGCACTCTCCTATTGCCACATCGTTCGGGTTGCTCGATCAGCAGGCTTGTTACTGCCATTTTGGCGATCGCCCTTGGTATATTCGATTGTTGAGGATTCAGCAGATGGAATCGGCAGTTGTAAACATTCCCGGATATAGTCTGCCTGACGTTCCAAAGCACGACAGCAGCTCAATCCCAGTTGGCGTAGTTCTTCTTGGCTCAACAGACCTTCTGCCTGACGAGCGGCTACCATCCAAAAAGCTCTGGCGGACTCCAACATCAACTCTTTGCCCTGCCTCACGCCATCACCTTTCTTCAAAAATGCTGTTAACACACCGTCTGGAGTGTCGGTGTAAGGCGAATAGCGAAAGCTGAAATCTTCGCGTTTACGGGAGGTTTGAGCGGTCTCGTTCATGCGACCTCCGCTAACTGCTCAACAAAGTCACAGTACATTCCAAAAGCATCAATTAGACGAAAGGACAGCGCTTCAGCATCTGAACGGCTAGAGCGATAATCCAGTCCTAACAGGTCTTGTAATCGTCGCTGAAGATCAGTACCCCAATAGGTCGGGGTTCGATTGAAATAGTTCTCTAATTCATCATGGAGGTAAAGAGCAGCTCCACCAGAAATAATCACCTCGGTGACATTTGGCAGCATGGTGTCAAGCCAATCTTGCAAGCGTGACCAGTACTCCTCTCTGGCAGTCAAAATAGCAGTGACAATTTGTTCCCGTTCTAGTTTTTGTTCAGTGGGCGATCGCGTTTTTACCAGCTGTTGAAGTTGTGTATGATCAGGAATGATCTGATTGCCAATACTATAGATTGCGCTCGTTAACGAATCAGCACTTTGACCAGAGGTGCGGTTTAATACCTTAGCTACCAGTTGATGAAAGCCCAAATCGGTGGTGTTACCGATCGCCAGCTTGCCCCGTTCAAACAGCAATAGGCTGGTATTCCGATGCCCAAACATCAGCACAGCCAGCGTTTGTTGCTGGAACCACTCTGCCCCATTCTGCATGACCCGTGCCATTGCCAAGCCACCTCCCTCTGGGCGACACTCAAAGGCTGCTAACTTGACCTGAAGGCGTTCACCGCGAAAGCTGTAGTTTTTGAGCTGTTGTTTCAGGAGTTGCTGAAAGCGTTGAGCATTCTGGTATTCGCCGTAGGGTAACAGAGCAGAAATGGCAATAGAGAACTTACGAGGTAGATCCATGTGCTGGACGATTGCTCCTACGGCTGCCAGCACTTTATATAACGCCCGTTCGTATTTCACCTCATTCATCCGCACGGCTGCCAAAAACTGACGCGCTAAATAACCAACCACCTGACACTGCTGACTAGCAACACATTGAAGCCAAACATCATCTTCAGGTCGGGTGATACCAAGACTTCCTCTGGTTCTCAAGTGGGCATCAATTGAACTCAAGCTGAGTTCAATCACTTCAGGCTCCATGAGCAGCAATCGAGGTCTGCCATCCGCCAAGTGATAGATCACTTTACTGAGTGAGGAGCCTGGATCGAAAGTCAACGTGAGGTCAGACATCACGGGTTGATCAGTAATGGTTAACGTTTCCTCAACTTAGCGAGCACTGATTGAATACTCATCATCCATGTGGATAAAAAAGAGAACCCCGGATTTCCTCTCCCGCAGGAGTTCACAATTTGCCACAGTTTCCCTCAATGGTTCGTCTCCATCCTCATTTGACCACCCGATTAAGGCGCTGAATTCCTAATAAGCTGGACTTGTTGACACTCAATAACCTCAAATGTCCACAGCTTTATCGCAGCATTCCACCCATGAACCACATTCTTACAGCAGACTACAGTACCCGTTCAAAACCCAGGATGCAGAGCAAGCCATGTTGTAATGTATATTCATATACCGGAATAAAAATAATGGTGTTATTGCAACACCCGTGAGTTTTGTTTGTTGTAAAAGGCTATTGCCCGATGCAGAAATCAAAAAGATAGCCGACTGGTAGATCACAAGTCAACGAAGGAACAGCAAAGCTAGAGAAGAATCTTCACCGTCTTCCTGATTGGCTGGAATGTCCTCGCAGAAACGTCCCATCAAGTTCCATATCTCCCTCAACGCTAAGGAGAAAGAGCAGGTGCGCTGTATGGCGACAGAGCACAACCTGACGATGGCAGAATTGTTTCGTGCCAAGACATTAAAAAATCAGCTCCCCCGGCGCGTAACTCGAATTGCGGGTCTGACCTACTGGGAACTCACCAAAATCAGTGACAGCCTGAACCAAATTGCTAGGGCGGTACTTGCGAACACAAAGGCTAGCACCAACACCACTGCTCCACTTCAAGCAACTCCGATCGTGGTCGATCAGGAGTTGTTGAATCAAACCAGAAGTCTCTTGAGCCAAATACGGCGAGAACTGACTGACCTGGAATTCATGACAGAGATAGAAGAGGAATCGTGATCGGCAAACAAATCAAAGGTCGGAGCTTCAGCAAATTGCTCAATTATTTGTTTGGCAAAGATGGAGCCAGCTTAATTGGCAGCAATATGGAGGAAACAACCCCGCGTGGGTTAGCAGCGGAGTTCCGATTTTGCCGACAGTTAAACCCCAGGGTGAGTCGATCGGTCTACCATGCCTCCCTGAGTTTGCCCTATACCGAGCATCTGGAGAATGACACCTGGCACGATATTGCCCAGAAATATCTCCAGGCAATGGGCTTTGACATGAACCAGTATGTAGTTGTGCGGCATAGCGATCGCGACCATGATCATGCTCACATTGTCGCCAGTCGAATTCGGTTGGACGGAACAACCGTTTCCGATCGCTGGGATTATCGCCGGAGTGAAGCCGCTATTCGCCAGTTGGAACAGGACTATGGGTTGCGATCGCTCCACTCAAACCAGGAAAAAATCAGCCGTAGCCCTACTACTGGAGAACAGCGATTACTGGCTCGAACTGGTGAGGAAAGTATTCGAGTGCAGCTTCAGCGATCGCTTGATCAAGCCACTCAATCTCCTATCACTATGCCTCAGCTCATTGGGCAGCTCCAGCAAAACGGCATCAGTGTTCGGATTCGCGATCGTCAAACTGGTGAGATAACAGGCATCAGCTACGAATTAAATGGTATTGCTTTCAGTGGCACTCATCTGGGCAAAGCCTATACCTTCCAAGGCTTGCAGAGATACCGAGGAGTGAACTATGACTCACATCGAGATGCGGAATTAATTAAAAAACTGGTAGAGCAACCGGTTAATTCATCAACTACCAGTGGAATCGATGCAGACTCGTTAGTGCAGGTATCGAATAGAGAAGAGAACCAACGGGACGATAATGCAGCGAAACATCGCCAAAAATCCAAATTACCAAAACAACGACAACGAGAGTTAGAACTTTGATAGTCAGGGCAGCTAACGCCACTCAAGGAGTAGCAATGCTCTTGGCTTAACTGCGATGAATGTCAATCTGCGACAAATGACGATCCGATTTCTCAGGCATATTGGCTTTGTGTCAGGTGCTAAAATCTGGCTACGGATATCTTGGGATCTTCCTGTAAAACTCATTCCTGACAACTGGAACTGCTACTGGAAGAACAATCAACTGATCTACAGTCATTACATTTTTTGTGGCAGCATCACTCCCCAGGGCTTTACCCTCTATTGCTGCACTCAGGGTGGGCGCGATCGCCAGGGTAATACCTGCTGGCAGCTCACTCCCAAACGCTATGCAGATGGATGGGCACTTGCATTCAAGTTTTCCTCTTTGGGTGCAACGGTTAGTTTCTACCCCAACCAGCCTGATAAAGGAATTAGCAACAACCACGTCAGGCAATGCCAGTGTTTGTTCTATGAAATTGATGACTTGCCTTTGGCAAACCAATACATTGTATTGGAAGAATTTAAGCATGCAACGGGCTTGGAACCAGCAGCAGTTGCATATACCGGAGGAAAATCACTCCACATGTATTTCAGATACAAGATTAAATTCTGTTCAAAAGGTAGAAATCTTTGATTTGTATATTCCCAAACTTTACTTATTCTGCACTTTTTCCAATTCTTCTTTCAGCTTTCTGCATTCTTCAGCTAACGGAATACCGAGTTCACTTGCAATCACGAATGCCTGCTCACAACATTCTAAAGCACAATCTACTTGTCCTAAGACTTGATACAATTGCGCTAGCTGTTTAAGAGCCTCAGCTTGATTACTTGTTGCGCCAATCTCCGTAAAAATTTCTAGACTTGATTGTAATTTTTCTAGAGCTTCTGAATATTTCTCAGTCTTTATTAATGGATGTGCCCATCCCATAAGCATCTCTCCTTCTGCGGCTTGGTCACCAAGTTCATGAACAACTTCTAAGGCTTGCTGATAGAAGTTAATTGCCTGTTGATAATCGCCTAGATCGCTATAGCCTTGACCTAGAACGCCCAGAACCTTACCCTCTGTCGGTTTATCTTCAATCTTACGTGCCATCGTCAAGCATTGCTGATAGGTGTCCATTGATTGTTGATAGTCATTCAACACTTTGTATGCAATACCTAGAATGACTAAAGCTTCACATTCTTGATGATGGTTTCCAGTCTCACGGAAGATTATCAAACTTTGCTGAGAGCATTCAATAGTCTGCTGATAATCGCCTAGAAGTGAGTAGGAAAGAACCAGGTTGAGCAATACCTTACCCTCCATTTCCCTATAACCAAACTTATGAGCAATTGGTAGAACTAGCTGCTGATAGTGGATTGCCTGCTGCGGATCTCCTAATAGAACATAGGTGTGCCCTATATTGATCAAAGCAACACTTTCTCCCCAATGGTCCTGAATTTTACGAAAGACTACTAAGCTTTGCTGGTGGTAATCAATTGCTTGTTGATGATTTTGCAAATGAGAGTGGGCATGTCCTAAGCTACCTAGAGCAGAGGCTTCCCACTTCAAATGACTAATATCACGAGCAATTGTCAAGCATTGCTCATAACAATCGATTGCCTGCCGAGAGCCATTTAGCGATAAGTAACTATTTCCTAGATTTAGCAGAGCACTACACTCTTCATCTTGATGCCGAATTTCACGCGCGATTGCCAATTGTTTCTGATGGTAGTCGATTGCCTGCTGATAGTTGCCCAAAGTTAAGTGTGCAACTCCTAAATTACTCAAGATGATTCCTTCACCTTGACGATTGTCCATTTTATGCACAATCGTCAATAAATTATTTTGAAGATCAAAATATTCTCGGTAGTAGCCCCATTGTCTAATGTGCCAGCTTAAATCTTGCTCTGTAGAAAAACTCAGCGAAGTACTTGCGGTTTGAATAGCTTTTTGCCAATCCTTTACTTCATAGTAATGATGAAATGCTTCTAAATAACCCCGTACTTTTTCCAAGTTTGGCCCATCAGGAGCAGGTTGGTATGCTGTTAGCCACATTTCAGCCGCTCTCTGCTGAGCAGACTTCCATACCTCGGAATTTTTTTGCAGTAAATCGTAGGCAACATCACGAATTAGGTTATGTTGCCGGATGAGAAGTTGTTCTTGCAGAGTACCTTCTTGCTCAACCAAGGTACGATCACTCAATACACGATAAGCTTCTTGTTGCTGAAAAGGAGTTCGATCCTCAAGCATTACCAACCAAAAACTTTCAACTACAGGACGACGGTAAACGGCACTACGGCAAAGAAGATTCAATGCGTCTTCAGGCAATCGCTTGAACGAGATTTCTACCCGTTGTCGTACCCGTTTCTGAAGTGTCTGGTTATAAAGAGCGGGGTTGACCCTTTGAGATTGTAGTTCGCGGGCAACTTGTTCAAACTCACTTCCGTACCGTTCCCAATACTGGACAACGTTGCCGCCAAAATCCTTGCGAATCTCTCCGCCAATTACCCGCAATACGAGCGGATGCCCTTCGTAAGTTTGCCCAATGCGGCTGAGCAAGGCATCGTTTGTACTATCATCTGCGACTCCATATTTACCAAAAAGCTCTAACTGTTCAGTATCAGACAATCCACGTAGCGTTTGTTCACTCCAAGCGTGAGGATAATCGTCCTCAAATCGAGCAAATTCGCTCGGTATCGCTTGGGCTGTCAAAACCAAGCGACTAGGAAAATCAGAACTACTCAGGCAGCGTTGGAAAAAACCTAACCAGTGAGAATCTGTAAATTCAGTGGGGTGTTCAGGATCAAGTAACCGCTCCAGCGCATCCAGTTGTAGCCAGTATTGATGCATCTGAAGTTTTCGGAGGAGGCGATCACTGAGTCGTTTCGGGTCATTAAGTTCTTTGGGGTCAAGGTCTTTATCCCCCAGTTCTGCAAGGATCTCAGCCGCTCCTGCTGTAAAGTCCTGGCTCTGTCCCACGATATCAAAACTGACTCGATGAAAGGACACATCGGGATTTTGAAACTGCACTGCCAAACATTCTGCCAGTGCAGTTTTGCCAATCCCTGAGATTCCAGTTAGACAAAGCAATCGAGTCTGCCCATGCAATTGATTGAGGAGATCGCCGATCAGGGCATCTCTTCCTGCCCAAGTCTTCGCATCATAGGCTGAAAGGCTAGGTGGTTTAGGGACAATCTGGGTCGATCGCAGACGTTTTTCCAGTGCCCCTCGAAAATTGGTTTTACTAACCTTCTCATCTAGTGCTCCAGATAACGCCGCCCAAAGTTCCTTTCCTTCGTTTTTGATGTGCTGAGTAGCGTAGCCTTGCATCTCCTCATACCCCTTACCTGCCAAAGACTCTAGTAAAATCAGGCGTTGGATATCCGTTAAACGCTTACCAGCGTGAACATACAAAACTTGATCGGCAACACCGAGAGCTTCTTCGGGGGTCATATTTCAAGTCACAGGGCAGTTAGGAAAATTGGTTTGATCATAACCTTACTTTTTCGGAACTTCTCGTAATGACTGACTCTGAGGCAGTTTTTAGGATGAGAGCATGAATTTAAGGAGTTCATTCAAATGTCCCCAGAGCTAACGAATACAAGCCAAACCCTTTCTCCAATTGCTCCCATTGATCCTACCGCGATCTTAGAACATGGCGACTCTCCCACCGCAATTATTTTGGCAATCACCATCCTCATTGCTATCCTACTTGGCTCTTTGGCTGGACTAGTTCGAGTCACAGTCATCCTAGTTCTTCGTCAGTCCAAGTCTCATCGATAGAGTTCAAGAATAGATTGCATTTCTTTTTTCGGGGATGCGATCTATTCTTCAAACTTCTTCAGAGCTATCGCTCCAACACTTTCAGCCGTTTAATCTCTGAGCGATATGGAGCATTATCTTAACTTCAACCTGGTTGGTGAATCCCAACGCTTTCATGTGAGCCTTCCCTGGAGCAACCTCCATGCCATCAATTTCAACGCGGTTGACGCGCATCTGAAAAGTGTGGTGCCCGAAGCGATATATGATCGCACCCGAAAGCTTAAACCCAGCGAGTATACCCCCGAACTCGAAAGTATCGACTTTCACCATTGGCTCCGGCAAGCGCAAACCAATACAGGCACCGTCATGAACCCGTATCAACAAGAACTCACCAAGCTGGTTGGTGGTCAGGTTCATCATGCTGGACTCACTCAGGATGGCTACCCTTACCTGATTGTGAGGCAACCAGCTTCAGAGACGTTCTTTTATGTAATCGCCCAGGCAAATCCAGAGGGCACCAGTATTGGGTTTCTGCATATCACCGAACGAACAGGAAACATCACCTGAGAACATCAAAATCCTTTCCTACGAACTCCTTCAGGCACTAGACTGGAGGATTTTTTATTTCTACGCTATGACTCCTCAATTGCATCTTCTCAATTGGGGGATGGGAGTTGAGAGCACAGCAATCCTGGTGCGTTGGCTACTGGAGCCTCAATCCCGTCCCTTCGATCGCTTCCAAAATCTAATCGTGTTGACCGCGCAAACTGGCGATGAGATGGATGAAACCAAATACCTTTGTGAGACTCATCTCTTCCCACTAATGCGGGAGCACAGGGTTCGATTGGTGCAAGTTGCCAAAGCCTCTGCCAGTAAACTGGATGGCTACATCATTCTCAGTGACACTCAGCAGCCCTACGAACTGCACACCGAAGGATACTTTCCCCTCAGCCGTGATCTGCTTCAGTCTGGAACCGTCCCTCGATTAGGGCGACCTCACATCTGTGCTCAACGTTGGAAAGGGGAAGTGCTTGATGCCTGGATCTCAGATCACATTACAGAAGCCTTTGGTCCCTATTTGGGTTACAACGCGGATGAAACAAAACGGGCAGGTAAAGCCGATGGCTACACCTGTCAGGGGCACCCGTTTCTCTACCCTCTCATCGAATGGGGATGGACACGGGATGATTGCATTGAATATCTCTATCGTGCTCTGGGAGTTCTATGGAGGAAATCTGCCTGTAGCTACTGCCCGTTTCAGCAAAAACAAGCTGCGATCGCCCGCTACAATCGTGACCCGAAAGCCGCAGGGTTCACACTGCTGATGGAGCTAAACGCTCTGGCATTTAATCCTCGAATGCATCTATTTTCATCAGGCACTGCTTACGATCTGATAGTGAAAAGCAGTAACCAGGCTGCCCTTGCTGAATTGGAGCAGCTCTTACGCCAGTTACAGTGGGCAATCTATCACGTTCAACGCACTTACAAGCAATTAACTGGGAAAAACGGCAAGCCCTACGTCAATTCCGATCGCAAGGTGGTTCTGGTAGACGAAGGCGACAAAGCTCAGATGGAGTCCAAGTTAGAGACAATTTGCCATCGTCATCATGCCTCAATAGAAGATCTGCACGGCAAACGGTGCTATCTCCACCGACGACAAGAAGGCGTTTATCCGGCTTTCGAGGAGTTTTACGTTGTGGCTCCCAAGCTAGCGAAAAACAAATGCCGTAACCTGAAAGCCTTTGAGCAAAATTGGCGAGAACTGACAGAACCCGCTAAACCTGTTCAGTTGACTCTCTTTGTTCCCTAACCTAAGCCCAGACAAGATGGCTGCGATCGTGATAGAGCTTCCGCTCCAGGCAATATAGGCGGGCTGCCAGCTTTAAGCAGGTCTATATGCTCTCGCCTGTTCACCAACATGGAGCGGTCTATGTCTGAATCACTCAACTCAAATCCTCCAACTTTCGTAGTGGTTAAGGTCGATGAACCTTTACCGTGGTCAGAACCGGAGACTTTCTATCCCATTTTGCCAACAGAAGAACCCCACACCTACGGTACGCTTCAGCGTGCAGTGGAACTGGTTGCCTCGTTGATTGAGGACTTTGGGTACACCACCCAAAATACTCGGATTTATCGACTTGTGCCTGTTGCTGACGAAGACACGTTGCCACTCATCCAAAACGCTCTGACGAATCTACAACAAGACGGTGAGTAGCTCATGTTCTTCTACTTTAGTGGGCTTTCTAGCACGAATGATGCCCTGATGCTGCGACAGGCAGATGTACAGCGAGTCCTTGTGAATCCAACCAAGATTCATCTGGTTCAAGGATTTCAACGGGTGGCTCTAGACTCTAATGCCTATAACCATTTCAGGCATGGCATCACATTAGATGTGATGCACTATTTGGAAGTCGCCGTCTCAGGGAATTACGTTTGGGTTAGCGCTCCTGATGTTATCGGAGATCCAGAAGCAACTTATCAAAACTGGATGGCTGCACGCCAATGGCTCCAGCAAAACTTTAGGAAACCACCTGTCAAAATGATTCCGATCTGGGGTTGGGGAACGCCCAAGAAATATCTCGACTACTACCTGCAATGCAGCAAGATTGTGGGCATTGGTGGATTAGTAATGTTAATGCGTCAGGGCAAATCTGAGGATCTAGAGGAAAAAGCGATCGCTTATCAAATGCTGCGTCAATTGAAAACCCTCTGTCAGCAATATCCTCAACGGTTTCACATCTATGGGTGCAATTGGACAGTTGCCCTCAATCACTTGCGGTATCTGGCTTACAGCGCAGATAGTAGCCTTGCTTGGGACGGTGCTCGCTATGGATTGA
This sequence comes from Tildeniella nuda ZEHNDER 1965/U140, assembly GCA_019358895.1. Classification (GTDB taxonomy): domain Bacteria; phylum Cyanobacteriota; class Cyanobacteriia; order Leptolyngbyales; family Leptolyngbyaceae; genus Stenomitos; species Stenomitos nudus. The sequence goes on from JAHHIG010000014.1 coordinate 45,034, forward strand.
TTATTCATATCCGTAACGGTAAACTAATTCGCACACCTGCCTGGAAATTAGGGTTTGAAGGTCACCGGGAAGCTCGGTGTATTGTATGTGCCAGAAGCATTCGACGGTTTATGGCACAGAGGTAGGGCGCTATCGCGCTGGTTCATACAGCGTGATCAAGGCTACCCCTATGCAAACTCTGACAACCAGTTCTACGAATCACTCAGTACCACTGACAATCACCCATCCTGATCTCTCTCTTGAATCCGAGCAATCCTCAGAAGACATTAATCCAGGCACTCTGATGATTTTGGCAGACATCGAAGCAGAACGAGACTATTACGAATCTTGTGGGAGATGGTAATCATGACCTTGCCTCTGGCTCAACAATCTCTGGCAGGACTCTCTCAAGCAGCAGCAGCACTCTGGGATCTGCTCACTCATTCCCAAACAGTTGAGGAGGAAGCAGAACTTCTTGCAGCGATTTGGGAAACCCAGGAAGCACAAGAAGACGCGATCGATCTTCACGCCGAGCTGGCATTTCAGCTTGATGCTGAGATTGCAGGTGTCAAACAACGGCTGGAACACCTGAAAGCAGTCCATCAGAAAGCCCTCGATCGCCTGGAACGATGGCGACAGGCCCTTGATCAAAGTATCCTGGAGCAAAACCTAGCCGGGGGGCTGCCCGATGAAGTCGTCGGACGTTCACTCCGCATCACCATTCGCGAAAATCCTCCCAGTTGTGAGCTACTGGTGGACGCAGAAGACTTACCAGATGAGTTCCGCAAAAAGAAAGTCACTTACGCTGCCGACAAGAAAGCGATCATTGCTGCCTGGAAGAGAGGCGTTCCGGTCGATGGCACCCATATCGAACGCAGGCGGCGCGTCATTTATGCACTGACCGCTACGGCGATTCAGGACTTCAAAAACTCACTTTTGGCAGAGCAATAAACCCTTTCGTCAGCCAACAGCAAGGATGCGCCTCTGCTGCTGGCTAATTTTTGCATTGTCCTGGCTACCGCCATGTCAGCCAGACCATTAATTTGTCTCTGCTATGAAATGGCTAACACCAGAAGAGGCGATTCTCAAAATGAGAGGCTCCGCCAACACTGCTGCAAATTTAACAGCGACAACAACTAAATTGGATGCGTTGGCGAAGCCTCTCGGAACGAGAATCGCCAAAAGCACTAATGGCAAAAAGACGGCTGAAGAGCGTTTTCAAGCGCTTGGGCTGTTGTTCGATCGGGAGCATTACGAAGCAAGTCATTCCAAACGATTGCAGCAAGCTGAACAGAAAGTTTTAAACGAACAACTGGAAGTGCATCGGTCGGCAAAAACCCTCGATCGCCTGCAACAACTCACCCTCGCCTGGAAAGATACTAAACGTTCCTCCCCATTTGCATTTCCCCTGCTTGTTGAACGTTTAACGTTGCGGATGTCTAACGAAAGTTTGCTAGAGCGCATCCAACGCATAAAACAGCAAAAGGAGAATAAATGATTCTCTAGACTTATGCAAACTGCTAGAGATAACTGTGTGTTTGCCTATCGGAAGTAGATTCTGGAACCGATGGCTCATTTGTCTGAGCGGAAGTGTCAGGATAAACCTGGGGACTGATCAAATTTTTAGCTTCTGCTTCTACGGCTCGTTGTCCTGGTTGATTTAGTGGTTCTCTGGGCGCTTGAAGATGCAAGTGTGCTTGTGCCATAGCTGCTTGCTCAAACAGCCTTATTTGGGAGTCTTTTTCTTCTATTTCTCTTGCTCGGAGCAACAATTGTTCTCGCAAATTTTCATTCTCGCCTTTAAGCGTATTAATTTCATCGTTAACTTTTTCAGTTTCCTGCTGAAGTTTGGTTATTTGTTGGCTCTGCGTGTTCAGTTGTCTTTCATTAATTGTTAATTCCTCTTCCAACTTCGTAATCTCGACATTTTGTTGCATCACGGGGGCGCTATCAGCTGGTTCATCCTTGCCATTCGTTGAACTATTGTTCCCAGGTTTTTCTTCAGGTAGATTATCTGGAGGAGTCGGCTTAGACTCAGGAACCTTAGATTTAGCAGCAAGATATTTTATGATATCTCGGACTTTTCTGAGAGAATCACGGTCAGCAACGGACAGAGTGATTAAACTAGATTCAACTTCTTTCTCAGCAAGGCCAAGCAGAGTTGATGAGGAAGAAGTCTCGCTTTGACTGTGCTGATGTAATCGGTCAATGGCATCCTCAAGACTTGCTGCATAAGCTTTTTGAACTTGATCCTCAAATAACTTTTCAGCTGTTCCCAAAAAAGAACGAGTTAATTGAATTCGTCGGCTTTTCCTTGTCTTACTTGTCCGTAATTCGAGTCTCAGTTTTGCTTGAACCTCCTCACTCCCTATCTTCAAATCTTGAAGTGTGTTTGTAATTCTCTGTTGACTATCCTGGCTAGAATTAGCAAATAGTTTGACAAGTTGAATCAGTAACCAGTATTCAATGTCTGAGCAGTTAAGTTCTTCTACATTTTGGTCTTTAGATTTTTCTTCCTCTAGTTCTGCCTGTTTTCGACGAATGATTCGATTAGCCCGAACCAAATCCTGTCTATTGGATGCATGCAACGGAGAGAAGCATATCATCATTTCTCTAACTGCATTAAATGGAAAAGCATATCCGCTGAATAAACCAAATACTAACCATAAAATAGGTAAGAGCGCCAGGATGAAAAAGGCTAAGACATAATTCCATACTCTTTGCTTAGTACTCAGATCTCCAGCCTGAATACCCAGCAAACTTCTCCATTCTTTGTTTTCATCATGAAATTTTGTGTTGAGAGCTTTAATGTCTCTATACTTTTGAAAGACCTGAATACTTGCTTCTATAGGAATTGCTACACTTTGGTTATCGGAGTTTGGGTGATCTTCTGAAGCATTGACAATTGCACAAACTTTATCACTATATCGACTTAATAATGGAGAGCCACTCAACCCTCCCCAAACAATTCCACCTTTGAATCTATAAAGGTATTCTCTTTCCTGAAGATTACCGTACCGCCGCCCTTCATAGCGAGCAGTTACCTCAAGTCCTCCCGTTTTTTCTGCATATCCATAAACGAGAAGTGGATCGTCTTGACTGGGTTCCACAAAATCGAAGGCAACGCAGGGATGCTTGGGAACATTACTTTCCAATTGCAGTAAAGCTAAATCCAATGAGTTGTTTCTAATAGGTCCAATAACTCTAGCTTTCAAATTATGTGGAGAGGGATCATACCAAACCACATTGATGGGATTTTTTTCTACATCCTCTACCACATGATGACAAGTGAGTATATAGCCTTTAGCAACAAAGAAACCTGTCCCTGTTTTACCAGAGGCAATGTGAACCGTACATTTTCGCAGTAACTCAGCCAGTTTATCTGAGGTTTTCGTTGACATTGTCTTACTTGATGTATTGAGGTGAATTATCTGTGCCTTTATTTGTTTGATTCATCCCAATTAAGCGTTACTTTTAGAGACGTTTTACTAGTCAACTTACCAAGAATTGCAACAAGATTGCCTGACTCTAACCCAAACTCCAACCCAAATTCTACGCTGCACCGATTTGCTTTAACATCCTGCCTCACATCTTCTACGGCTGTGGCAATTTCCGTAGCGATGACTCTAATTTGCTCTTTAACCTGCCTGAGCGGAAGCGGTCTATCAGGTGATCTTGGAGTTAGACCACCAGTTTCAGTAATTGGAGTTGCCTCTACACGAACAAGTACACCATTTTCGAGTTGAACCTGAACCAGTTTTGTTTGCTCCATAAAGACTCCTAAATTTCGCTTATACACTAATCTATATCCCTAAATTTTACCTTGGGAGTAACTTTTATGAAAGCTGATGACGGGGGTTGGGGAGTAACAGAACAGTGAACCGACTCAAGGACGTTTAGCGATCGCCCAACCCTTCAATCCAGCTTGGGTTGCTCCCGCCTACAATACCCTTGCCTTGGTCACTGGTTGTGTCGATAACGCCAGAGCCAGACAATCGATCGTTCAAATATTAGAGAACAACAACCACCAATTCACACCTCGCACCTGGTATCTGGATTGTGGCAATTCCCGACGCAGTGGACAAGTTCTCTTAGGCTCTCACCTTTCCACCAAACCCGATGATTATCAGTTTGGCGCATTGGGATGCTTTCGGCTCCCTGCCCCTATCATCCAACAACCCGACCTGCTGATTCCACAACCAGGGGAAATAGAGGATAACAGCCTCTCCTGTGAACAACTTGCCTCACTGAATAGCCAATCTCTCAGCATTAGTCAGCGGGTTGCGGCTGAAGCCTTTGATTATCTGTTGCAGTTGACCACCGGGAAGCTGCGACGGTTCGCCACCTACTTTGATCTAGAGAGCGGCAGTGGGCAATCGCTCTACACGACCCAAGCCAGTGTCATTCAAGCAATCCATCAGTCTTCAAATTAATCATCGCTCACTGCATAATTTTCCATTGTGCTGGAACTTTTTACTCGATCAGTCCTGCTCGCATTGCCAATACGGCTGCCTGAGTGCGATCGCTGGCACATAATTTGCTGAGAATACTACGGATATGCACTTTGACGGTACCAAGACTCATATAAAGTTGTCCCGCAATCTGATTATTGGTGTAGCCCTGCACTATCAATTCCAACACTTCCAACTCTTTGTTTGTTAATGGATCAGCCTCTAAAATCGTTGACTGTTCAGCGTCAAGGGCAGCGATCGTGACAGTCCTACAAGCAGTGGACTTTGTCGCTAATACAGCCTGCTTGGCATATTTGAGAATCACATGGGCAATAGTAGAGTCAATCCAAAGCTGCCCTTCAGCCGTAAGACACACCACTTCCGGCAAAAACTCGAAGCGCGTCGTTTTTACAAAATAGGAATCCGCCCCTACAGCAAACGCATCCAAAACGACCCGTTCGGTTGTAAATGCTGTCACCATTAAGAGCTTTGTGCGAGCAGCGTCATCAGCGCCGACGGAAAGCCGAAATTTCTGGATCAGTTCGGTTCCGCTCATGTCAGGCAGATCAATATCGATAATGGCAACATCTGGTTTTGTTGTCTGAAGCAGCTTCAACCCAGCCGTAGCAGAAGCAGCTTCACCAACCAAGGCAATTCTTTCACAGCTATGGAATGCACCGCGCATTCCCAAACGAGTTAGACTATGGTCTTCCACAATGACGGTTTGAATCTTCTTCATGATGATCTGAATGCGGATTGCTAATGATGTTGAAATAGATTCAGGCAGAATCGGCATCACAAAATAGCTCAACTAAATTGTCATTTAGCTGAGTCTTAGACTCGCATACGACAAGAACGTCAGTGGTAGACCAACCCTAAGGATCACAGCTAGACGGTAGTGACCTCCCTTAGCTTGCCATTTCAGCACAGCTAAAACAAGCACTTATCCTACAAATGCTGTGAAAATACCACTTTATAATACTAAATCGCTTCTTTTGAGGACTAATTAGAAAACCAGAGAAAATTAACGCCCTACTTTCAGCGCCCTACAGCAGCTTACAAGGCAAGTTACCCCAAAAATGAACAGCAGCAGCTTCAAGTCGCCTGCTGCCAAAACCGCCTTCTACAATGAGTACAGGTGTTAATGACAGTCGATCGCTGGTATCTGGTTAGTAGAAATCAGTACGGCACAGTTATTGCTGGTGTCGTCAAGTCACCAAAGCTGAGTTATTTAAATCTAGTGTAAAGTTCCAGCTTCTGTTTGATAGGTAACTATAGTGTTTGCATGAAGCGTCTGTGTTTTCACTGTAAGTTCACCGAAGTAGGAGCTAAGGTATACCTTGTTGTACTTCCTGACTGTGAGCTATATGCCAGTTCAGAAACAGACGATAGACGCAGCACCACCGAATCAGAAACTAGAGCATGAAGACCACGTAGAAGGTGCTTGTCGTCCTACCTTTTACATGCATGCAGACTTATTAGCGGCTCTCGAAGCTCAATGTGCCATCGAAGGCGATAAGAAACGATCGCCGTTCTTAGCAGAGCTACTGAGCTTGTTGCTAACTTCCCCTGTGGGGCAAGAACTACGTGAGCAAGCAAAGGTTCATAGACGCACACTGGTCTATGAGTTAGAGCGCAATCTCGTCCTTTTTAACGAACATCTGCCGACAGAGCGGATCAAAGAATTAGCTGAGCAAAGTCAGCGACATCCGGATCAAATGCTAGTACGTTTGGTTCTCATCGGGCTGAAAGTTTACGAACGATCCATCGCCCGTATGGAAACAGAAATCGAGACCAGCAAAGAGCTGCTCTAGCCTTTAAAGTCAGCGAAAAGTTCCGGATTGTTATATGAATTCGCTGTACTTATTTATACAAGCATCTATTGATACTTAGACGAGTAGTTACTTCGCTATGCTCATTGAACTACCGCTGACAAGCCCACTTCTCCTTGTTAGCCACCCTTAACCTACTCAACTACCGTACTTAGCGTGTTAGTTAAAGCACTAGTTGAACCTAGTAGTATAGCCGTCGAACAAGCGTCAGTTTGCCTCTCCCAAGGCGGCTCAAGGAACGCCTATGTTCTTACAGGAGCAAGCGTTGCTGCTGCACAACCAAGCACATAGCGTGATGATACATGCATTCATTTCCCCCCAGTGGAGAGCATGAGGATAAGCATCACTGTGAGACAACGCAACACTGCCTATTTTGCTCACATCCATGCATACAAACTCTTCAAGTCCTTACTCCAGGATTTTGATCCTGGGGTCTCTGCCAACGGAGTGTCAGTGGCTCCAACAGATTCTTACCACCAATGGCTATGCAGTATCAATAGCCGAGCCTGATGGACAACTTGAGCAAGCTCCCTTTGATCTAGTGATTCTCCATGCCATCCTTCCAGACCTAAGGCACAGAGCGCTGATCCAACAAATTCGCCAGCAGCAAATGGCATCCTTCATTCCTGTCTTGCTAATCACTGCCAATGATTCATTGAGCCTGCTTCGCAGTCTGGAGACGGAGGCAAATGACTTCATGGCAGCACCAGCGGAACCAAACCATCTGCTCAATCGAGTGCAAGTGCTGCTCAAATGGAAGCAGCTGATGGAGGAGTTAATCCAGCTTAACCAGCAGCGGGAAGATTTTGTCGCCTGTCTGCTACATGACCTACGCAGTCCACTCAGCGCTACAAATCAAGTACTACGGCAAATGCTACAGGGTGTATTTGGCAACACACTACCAGAACTTGAGTTGGTATTAAACCAGATAGCAGAGAATAATCAGTCCCTCATTCTAATGGTTGAAACTCTACTGGACAGTTATCGCTACGAGACTGGGCAGCAGTCCCTCAATTTTCTTCCGGTCGATCTAGCTGCATTAAGTCAGCAGATCGTCGATCAAATGTCACCGCTGGCAACCCAGAAAGGCTTAGCCTTGACGTTGCACCTGGAAGTAGAGCCAGGGCAAGAACCGCCTGTCATGATAGTTCTTGGCGATCACACAGCACTTTACCGGCTGCTCCTCAACCTTATTAGCAATGCCATTCAATATACAGAGAGCGGCTCGATCGAAGTACGGCTCTATTCCTCCGTCAGTACGCAGCCATCTACCAGGGAGCAGATCACTATTGAAGTAGCAGACACTGGCAGTGGTATTCCTACTGAGGGAATGGAAACGATCTTTGAACGTTTTCAACAGTCTAGCGCTGCTAGAAGAGGCTATGGTTTGGGCTTGTATCTCTCAAAGCAGATTGTCGAGTCGCATCAAGGAAGCCTTACAGTGAGAGTCAACCAAGGCAGAGGTAGCGTGTTCACGATCCGGCTTCCCACACGCCCTACTAACTGAAATTTAATTTATCTAGCGCATCACTCCATGTCAGCGCGGTGGCGTATGAGCATTGTGACCATAATGCTCATACGCCACTTTGATGCACGGTGTAAGGAATGCTTGAGGCAGTGATCGAGAACCGTCACACTTACAGAACTGGTAACATTAATCGATGCCACTGACGAGGATTGGGTGTTGGGTGCCCCAATTAATGAAATAAGAGCGCGTCACTCCGCTTCACCAATGAGTGTGAATGCAGCCCAGTTTAATGGTTGCGGATATTTATCGCGGGTGGACAGCATTGCCTTTCGTAGCGCCTGGGCTTTGTCTAGCTTGCGCTCCCGCCAGTTGCGATAAAACTCGGTCATCAAGAAGGCAGTGGAATCATCGGGTACTTTCCACAGGGAGACAATGACGCTGGGGACTCCAGCGACGAAGAGCGATCGCGATAACCCAATGACTCCATCGCCCGTAATATCACCGCGTCCGGTGTCGCAAGCACTGAGTACCACGAGATTGGCATTCAGCTTAAGGTCGAAGATTTCACCGGAGGTCAGCAAACCATCGTTGGGCTGGTTGGTGCCGTTGGGAGCCAGCGCGATCGCACCAGGAGTATCACCTTTGAAGCCATCCAATAGCCCATGCGTTGCCAGATGGATGATGCCTGCGTTCTGCATTTTCTGGACAATCGCATCTTTTTTAGCGTCGTTTCCAGTGATAGCTTGAGTATTGAGTTGCTTGGCGATCGCCTTGGCTTCCGTTTCGGAACCAGCAAGGGGAGCAAGTTTATGGGGTGGATTACCAATGATCGTGGTGACAGTAGGCATGGCGGGATTGCCCACCACAAGAGCAGGGCGATTACCTTTGGGCAGGGCTTGGGCTGTTTTATGGGTGAGGTCGAGGGTTTGGATGGAAGGGGCAGTGAGGATGGTGTGTTGGGTAATCAGGGGTTGGTTTTGGGCGTTGAGCAAGGCAGGGAAAGGCACGAGGAAAAGTTCGCCTTGAGGCATGAAGATGACACGATCGTTTTCGTTCTTAAGCAACAGATCGGCGATTGGCTCAATCAAGAGTTGATGGAGTTGGCGGAGGGCGCGATCGCGCTGTTCTCGCAGTTCCTGTTCTTTTTCAGGTGTCAGACTGACGACAATATCACCACGATCTCTAACTCCAAGCTTGTTACGGCTGGCATTGACAAAATCATTGAGGGACTTACCCAGGGTACTAATGTCACCTTTACGAAAGTGAATGCTGCCATCGGGTTGAATAATGTAAATGTAGAGGTCTTGATCAGAAGCAATCGAGTATTGCACCAATGTTGCAGTTTGAGTTTTAGAAACTTGCTGGATCTGTGGAAGCGAGAGTTTGGCAACCTTCTGTTTAGCAATTGCGTTTTCGAGAGTTTCGCCTGAAAATCGAGCCGCGAGTAGTTCGATGAAGGCTCTGGCACGACCGCGATCAGAAGTTTCGAGAGCAGCTTCAGGTTTCTGAAGTGCGATTTGGACTTGTTGCAGGAAACGATAGGTTTTAGCTTGTTCCTCAAACAGGGATCGTCGTTGAGTGTCTGTCAGTCCAAAGCGTAGAGATTCCCAAATTTCAACTGCCTTTAATAGGCTTACCTCTGCGTCTTCTGTGCGTCTATTATTAAATAGGGCAAGCCCCAGATTGTTGAGAGCAATTCCCTGACTGTTTTGAGATTTAATTTCTTGTGCAATAGCTAAGCTTTGTTGGTGATACTCAATCGCTTTAGCATAATCACCCAAAGCGTTATATGCATTTCCTAAATTAGCTAGTGAGTTGCGTTTACCACTTCGGTCTTCAATTTCTTGCGCAATCGCTAATTGCTGTTCTTCGTAATAGATCGCTGTAGCATATTCTCCTAAATAGTAGTGAACAATTCCCAGATCGCCTAAGGCGGCTCCTTCACCCTGTCGGTCTTTGATTTGCTGCGTAATAGCTAAGCGTTGTTGGTGATGTTCAATAGCCTTAGTATAATTGCCTAGAGCATTGTAAACATTACCCAAATCGCCTAGAGCACTGCTTTCAAGCTGTGGGTCTTTGATTTGCTGTGCGATGGCTACACGCTCTCGATGGTACTCAATGGCTTTAGCATAGTTACCCAAAGAAAAGTAAACGCTACCCAAGCCACCTAGTGTATTACCTTCAAGCCGTGGGTCTTTGATTTGTCGTGCAAGAGCTAAACTTTGTTGATGGTAATTAATAGCTTTAGCATAGTTGCCCAAAGACCAGTGAACACGTCCTAGATTACTTAGTGAAGCTCCTTCGCCCCGCTGATCTGAAATTGCTCGAAAGACATCTAAACTCTGTTGATAGTACTTGATAGCTTCAGTGTAATTGTCTAGAGACCACTGAGCATTGCCCAAGCCACCTAGTGTATTACCTTCAAGCTGTGGGTCTTTGATTTGCCGTGCAAGAGCTAAACTTTGTTGATAATACTCGATAGCTTTCGCATAATTACTCAGAGTATAATAATCAATGCCTAGATTATTCAATGAGGCTCCTTCGCCCCGTGGATCATTGGTCTTCCGCGCAAGAGCTAAACTTTGCTGGTGATACTCGATAGCTTTGGCAGAGTTACCCATTGTGAGATAAATACTTCCTAGGTTGCCTAGCGCATCACCTTCACCCTGTGGATCTAGGATTTGTCGAAAGATATCTAAACTCTGTTCGAGATACTCGATGGCTTTGAAAGAGCTACCCAAAGACCAGTAAGCACTTCCCAGCATATTTAGTGCTTGCCCTTCGCCCCGTTGGTTCTGAATTTCCCGCATGACTACTAGAGTCTGTTCAAAGTACTCAACGGCTTTGGCAGAGTTACCCAAGGCATCATAAGCACTTCCCAGATTACCTAGTGCATTGCCTTCGCCGCGTCGGTCGTTAATAGAGCGGTAAATCTGTAGGGCTTCTTGCAAGAACTGCAAGGCTGACTTAAATTGCCCTATTTTATATTGCTGAACACCTTGCTGCAACAACCGATCGCCCTCTGCTTTCTTCTCACTAATTGTCTCCTGAGCGATCGCCCCCTGATTACGCTCGCCTATCACCACCGCGATCGGCAAGGAGAGAACCAGAGGCGCAATGGCTAAACCAAATAGCTTGAGCGTGGGATGCATCCAAAAACTTCCATAGAGAGCAAGATTCGTTGTTAATCTATCACTCTTCGCTGTTGGAGGTTATGCACTCCTGTACCCAGGCGCGATCGCTCTCTGACAATGCGGGTTCTGGTATGGGTTGAGTGTAGTCAATCCGCAGATCGAAATTTCCTTGTTCATAAACCGTGTGTAAAAGCGGCTGTCAATCAACCAGTATTTCTAAATTCTTATTTCACCACCTCTAGGATGGTGGAAATGGCGGCAAGTTGCCTACGATTGATAGCGTTCATGTCTCGGCTCACAGTGATATCGCTGCGCGTGTTGCGATCGCCATCGCCCATCAGCGCTTCCACAAAGCCCAATTCCTCCTCCCCAGAGAGAGCCAACGGTGCTCTAGAGCCAGCCTCTGCCCCACGCCCAGCGGCGATCGTTTGTAAGCCCTTGAGCGCATCACGAATCGGTTTCTCGCTTGCCAACACCAGGACTTCCAGCGATCCAGTCCCCTCCAGCGTAAAGATATAGCTATCGCCCTGGACAGGCGTGAGCAAGGTTTGTCCGGCACCCAACAACGCTTCACTTTCTGCCGAATTCCAGTAAGGATAAAGGGGCGTCAGTTTCCCACTTTCACCAATCCCAATGACTGCGACATACAAATTGCGCTTTTCCTGGTTGCGAATTTGCACCTGTACCGTCGTCCCTTCCTTGAAGGTTTTGGGTGTAGTCGCAATACGGCTCCCTTTCGGCACTACGGCAATATCTACTTTATAGGCTGAGGACTGCCCAACCAGCACCACATCACTACCCGTCACCAGTTTCAGCAGCTTCCCTGCCAAGAGCGATTTGAACCGTCCCGCTAAACGATCGATCGCTGCCTGTGCCGTTTCACCAGGTTGATCACTGAAGGTTGGGGCGATCGGACGCAGCCCTGTCAAAAACAAGCCAACAGTCTCAACGTTTGGTAAGACAGCACCTCGCTGCGTTTGCCCACGCTTAACCTGTTGCAACACGGCTGGAGTTAACCGTCCTAGAATACAATCAGCACCTTGCTCAACACTGACGACTTGTACTCGCTCCAATTTTTGCAACGCGGCTTTTGCTGCCTCCAACTGGTTGCCCAAAGACGCATCCAAACTCACGCGCAATTTCAAATCAGTGGGCACACCGCGTATTTTTTCCCGCAGCACGGTGCCTCGTTGCAAATTGCTCAACTGACCCGATCGCACTTTGCCCGTTGCCGTTAACCCAGTGCGACTGGTTTGCTCCAGTTCTGCAATCTCATTGCCGTTGGCATCAATCACTGCCCACAGCCCACCTTTGCTACTGGCTGCCAAACTCAACGAAGAGGTGCCCCCCAGCCAGTACTCCACCTGTCCATCTGGTTTGACAGTACGCACGACTGCTTCTGCCCAGGGCTGATTCGGAGTGAGGAAATAGGCTCGTTTTTCTTCGTTGCTAACTGGATTGGCGGCAAAGAGGGGGAATTGCTCCACGGGATATTTGGTGTTGGCAGCTAAATCTTTGGTGCTACGAGCCAGGTTGACAAACGCCGACTTAATGGATTCCTTTGTATCCGATTGCCAGAGGTAGCGAGTCAGCAGGTAGGTAAAGGCTCCAGCATGGAATGTTTCGTTATCGAAGGCAGCATCAGCCGCGTATTGGTCAAACTGGGCAGAGCCGATCGCCACGCCTTTGGCAATCCCTTGTTTCCGCAATGCCAACAACTTCGTTTCGTCAAGGTCTTTCATCAGACGGTGTTGCAGTTCCAGTTCTGCTGGACTGGGTTTCGCGTAGCGATCGCCATCCACCCGCGACGGCACCGCGCGAAAGGTGAGTCCACCACGAGTGCCGCCCCCCGAATGGCAGCTATCAAGGACGGCTGTGACCAACTCGGTTTTGAGCGATCGCGTCAAGAGAAACAATGTCTTTCCCATAATGTCTTGCACAATAGCAGGGTCACTGGTGAGGCGATCGGTGGGCACCATCGTCCCGTTCAGGCGATCGGTATTGGGCATTTTCTCACCATTGATAATCAGCTCTGGAATGGGGTATGGATCAATAATGCGGGAACCATGCCCAGAGTAATGAAAGACAACCACGTCCCCAGACTTCGCTTGACCGAGGTGAGTTGTGAACGCCGTCAGGATATTGTCGCGCGTTGGTTTGAGGGGTTCAGAGTCTGTCACAGCCAATCTTTGATCTGCTACTACCAAAATATCTTTGGGGTTGAAGCCAAACCGATGCACCAGCAATTCCCACTGCAACTCCACATCGGTTAAACACCCTTTGAGGTTGGGAATCTTGTCTGGATAGGCATTCACCCCCACCAGTAGCGCCAACTTCCGCCCTGGCGTACCCTGCGCCAGAACGCGCCCATACTGCTCTGCCCGCTGTCGGATATCCCACTGGCTCAACCCCAGGCTTGCCAGAGTTGCACCAGCCGCTTGCAGAAAATGACGACGCTTGATGGGGGACATAATGGAACCGTTCTCCTGTAAAAATATGGATTGGTTTTGCAGCAAGCGCTTTGTCCAGAGGCATGGCTCTAAGACATCCAACAGCATATCCCTCCGGCACTTGGGAAGGTTTTGCAGCGATTAGCCAACAGCTAATTGCTAACGACTTACAGCCCATTGCCAATCAAAATAAATGGTGCCCAATAGTAGGGATGGGTATAGTCGGGCGATCGCTGGACAGGAAGTTGCTTACCCGGTTTAGCTGTCACTACTAACGCAGCATCGCCACCTCTAGGAGCATCTTTCTCAGTCTTTTTGCCTGTCATCAAGTCAAGTTGAGCTTGGCGCATAGCCTCTGATTTCGTTTTGCCTTCAGCCAGGTGACGATAAAATTCTTGCATCAGCAAACCCGTGCTAGCATCACTGACATTCCAGAGGGACGCAACTACGCTTTTAACACCCTTCTCAAAAAAGGCATTACCAACGCTAGAGATTTCAATACCATCAGCAGTTTGGCTGGCAAGAGCCGTTTGGCAAGCAGAGAGTACGACGAGGTTAACACCTGGTAATCCGTAGAGCGCAAGCATTTCAGAGATCTTTAGCTTGCTGCCGTTGCCAAGCAAAATATAGGATTGCTCTTGAATGCCACCAACAAATTGACCGTGAGTGGCAATGTGGAGGATTTGACGATTAGGTAAATATTGTTCCAGGATCGCGGCGGTAAATTGCTGATTGAGGAATTTGCGACCAGGGAATCTTCCGGTTTTGTCGCGATTATCGGTCTCGTCGCGCAGGATGGCGTTCAGTTCGCCTTCCACAGCGGGGAGGGGATAAGGGAAATCGGGTGGCTTGGCAGCGGAGAGACCGAGGGCAAGGACTTTAGTGTGCTTACTATCAGTGGGAAGACGCTCGCTGCGGGTAGAATCAGCGGAGACAATTGTGGCAACGGTGTAATCTTGGATGAGGTATTTTTGACCGTTGAAGAGGGCACTCATAGGGATATAGCGGGTGACACGATCGAGCGCAAACACGAGATGTTCAATTTTTGGAACGTCTTTGGTGCCTTGCAGTTCTGTTTGCAGATCCTTGGGAAATAGCCAGATATAAAGCTGCTGGCTGACGGCTTTGAAAGCAGCAGTATCGGCAGCAGTGCAAGGATTCTTCTCGCATCGTTTCATGAGATCTCGGAATTCCTGTACCTTGTCGGACAGTTGCTTTTGACTAACATCGACCTCGAACGATCGCAGCACTTCACTCTGAGTTGCCAGCACAATCCACAAACGTTTGTCAGTCACCAGTGTATAGATCAACGCCGTGTTGGGCTGGGCTTTGATGATTTCTTGGGCTTTGGCATTCAGAGGATTTTTCGGATCAAGGAAGTTCTTTTCATCGTTTGCCTTACGATCTTGGAGTGCCTGCTCAAAGGATTTAACAACTTTTTCGTATTCATCTTTGGCTTGCTTACGCTGTCGCCGGAGATCTTCACAGGGATCGTTTTTGTCTTCGCATTGTTTGAGCTGTTGTGCAAAGGTAATGTAGGTTGTATGTTTGGCAATAATGGTCTTCTCAGCGGCATCCAATTCAATGGTTTTGCCGTTCTTATCAACTTTTGCTCTAACGATAGGATCGAAGTCTTTCAATTCCTGTACTTTTAGCAGTTCCAATACTTCTTGGGCTTCCAGAATCCGCCCTTGAGTAAGCAGCAATTCTGCTAACTGACGGTAAATTTCACTAGTTTTCTGGCGTCCCAATCCTTGAACAGCCTGCAAGAACAATTGCTGTGAATCTGGAGATGATTTCTGGATATAACTGCGGATTTTTTCAATTTGATTAATAGCTTGTTTATAGTAAGCGATTGCAGAGACGGGCATATTTAAATCTTGATAAACCTGAGCTATTCCTATTTTTGCCCTATAGGAATAGACGAAGGATTTACTGCCTATGACTTCTCGGTAAGCTGCAATCGACTGGTCGAACTGACGCTGCTTGCGATAGATATTACCCAAAACATAAAGGGCGAGTCCCTCAATATCTCGGTTTTTCATATTGCGTGCGATTGATAAGCTACGCTGAGTGAATTCATAAGCTTTTGAATAACTTTCAGCATCTGTATGCCACCAGCCTAAATAAGCAGTTGAAATCGCTTCAAGAAGTGGATTTTTAGCCTGTTGTGCCGCTATCAAACTTTGTTGAAGAACCTTTTCTGCTCGTACATCGCCTTGCCCGTAGTATGCAGAAGTTAAACTAAGTAAAGCTATAGCTTCAATTGCTGGATCTTTGATGTTTTGATTGATTGTTTTGATTCTTTCAGCAGACTCGACGCTGCCTGGATAATTCCCGATCAGAAAGTATATATCACTTAGATTTACAAGCACAATTATCTCAGCCTGGGGATTTTTAGTCTTTTGGGCAGTTCTCAAGGCTTGTTGAAAATATTTAATTGCCTCAGGATAGTCATTGAATTGATTAGCATAAAGACTACCAAGAGCATTTAGAACTTTTGACTCACGAAAACTATCCTTCGCCTGCTTCGCCGTAGCAATCGATTGCTGATAATTCTTTATTGCTTCTGCATAGTCTTTCAATGCAACGTTAAGATCTGCAATCACTGCGAATGCTCTAGCGCGTGCAGAAAAGTTTTCAGTTCCTTCCGTCAGCTTTAAACCTTTCTGAGCCAATTTTAACACTCGTTGGTATTCCGTTTGTGATGCAGTAATCTGACCTGAAGAGTTAGCAATATCTAGCAGGGCTTCGATTTGTAGTTCCCGCTCTTGAATCTTCTCAGCGACCTTCAATCCCTGCTGATAATATCTAATTGCCTCATGATAATCGTTGAGGCTATCATTGTAGATATCACCAATTTGATTAAGAAGGCGGGCTTCTCGCCATCCCTCATGCGCTTCCTGTGCGTTTTTAGTAGCTTGCTGGAGGTAACTGATCGACTTCTCATAATCCTTTAAATAGTACTGAGCAGTACCCAGAATAGCGAATGCTCTGGCTTTGCCAGATAGGCTATTAGTACTCTCTGCAAGTTTTAAACCTTGTTGAGCGAATTTAGTTGCCTTTTGGTGATCTACTTGAGAAGTGGCAAAAAGAGAAGTAGTGTTGGCTATATTCAGTAATATATCAATCTGCAATACATAATCTTTAATTTCTTCTGAAATTTGTAGTCCTTTTTGGTAGGATTCAATCGCTTTTCGATAGTCTTTTAAATCGTTACTGTAAATATCGCCAACAGTACTAAGAGTAGACGCTTGACTATATTTTTCCTTCGCATCTCTAGCAGTAAGAATTAGCTGCTGATAGTACTCGATAGCTTTAATACTTTCACTTTTTCCTTGGTAAAGTCTGCCTAGATTACCAAGCACGATTTGCATTAGTTTAAAGTTGTTCTCGGCTTTCGCAGTGCTTAGTGACTGATTATACAGCTCGATCGCTTTTGTTATATTTTTTAATCCTTTATATGCATTACCGAGGTTATTGAGTGTCCTCCCTTCCAAATCTAGATCTTTGATCTCACGAGCAATTACTAATGTCTGCTGCTGATATTCCAGCGATTTAGCGTAATCGCTCAAAATAAAATATATATTGCCAATACTCCGAAGGGTGTGTCCCTCCTGTTGGCGCTCTCCAACTTTTTGGTAAATTACCAGAGCTTGCTGAAATGTCTTTAACGCCTCCTGATACTGCTTTTGTTCCAGTTGCTTATTTCCTTGCTCGAACAGGCGATTTGCTTCACGCAAAGCTGCACTGCCCTCCTCTGCCTTCTGATTTTGCGCGATCGCCGTTTGAGCGATCGCAGGTGAAACCACAGTGGGGATTGATGGACTCAGGCAAATGCAAATAGTGGCAATTGCCAGACCAGCAGACTTCAGGTGATGCATCAAAAAATCCTCTAGGGGTAGAGAAGCTCATCAGTAATCTATCACTCTCGTTTGCGAGAGGTTATGCAGTGTAAAGCTGATAGCTAGAAGCAGCAGCAGATATGATAGGTGTATTCAGTAATGCGCGATCGCCGTTCAGCCATCCAGGTACACGCCATGTCTGTTGCCACCAAACTCATGACACTTGAAGAGTATCTGAACTATGACGATGGCACCGATACCCGCTACGAATTGGTCAACGGGGAACTGATTGCCATGCCGCCCGAAAGTGTCCTCAATCACCAAATTGCCTCTTTCCTGTTTGCCTCCTTTTTGCAACTGGGGATTCTTTACTACTGTTTAAGCATTGGGGCGCAGATTGCAGTCAGTGGCTACCGCGCAACCGCACGACAACCCGATTTAATTGTTTTGTCAGAAGAAGTGGCAACAGCATTGGAGGGAGCAAGCCAGGATCTCATTACCCACGATATGCCACCGCCCCAGCTAGTGGTAGAAGTGGTTAGCCCCAAGCAAGAAAATCGCGATTACCGTTATAAACGCACTGAATATGTCGCCCGGCAGATTCCTGAGTATTGGATTGTAGACCCGATCGCTCAAAAGATCACCGTCCTGGAATGGGTTGATGGTTTGTACGAGGAAATGGTGTACTAGGGCGATCAGTCCATCCGTTCGCCCCAGTTTTCCACCTTAAATGTGACGGCTGCAATGGTTTTAAGCGCAGGACGCTGAGTGAGGTTTACTGCGCAGGGGCGGCTTCAGGCTTTTGCACCACGAAAAAGCAGCTATTGTATTCACTGCCGCTGTCTAACCCCCAAACGCCTGTAAACGGACGCACACCCCGATCGCTAACCGACTTCACCACCACATCATACTGCCCTGGTTCCAGCACATAGGTGCCGACTGGACCTTGATTTGGGCACCCCTTCGGTCCTTCTCCCACATATTTTTTGCAATCGGTACAGGGTGCCAACTCTTCCAGGCGCGGCGTCGGTCCGCTAAACACGATTCGCATCTTTTCTGGAGAATCATTCCGAATGACAACAGCGGTCGTGCCATCGCCCCTGGAGCCACTGAACCCTGGACGATCAATCTTACCTGCTCCTTTTGCGCGCGTATCATTCACGATCGCTTGGGTATAGGAGCGTTTGACCGCTGCGGTTTGAGGATGCTTGGGATAGTCATCCAGAAATTTCTCAAACATAGCAAGCGCCTGCGGAAAAATTTTGCGATCGGCGTAGGCGTTGCCACAGGCTTGGTAAAAGCTGGGCAGATTGGTCGCAGGCTGCGGCAGCAGGTTGTGTTTGGTTAACGTCCCAGCTTGGTCACAGACCTTGGGTGTCACCAGAGCCACCATTGACGGCTGCTGAAACAGTTGAGCCGTTTGCTGTTGGGTGGCACTCATCAATCCGGTTTCAGGATACTGCTTGGCAAGTTGGAGATAGGCTAGCAGCGCCGCTGCGCCTTTGCCTGCCTGCTGCTCGCTAACTCCCTTCTGAAACGTCTGACATTCCGCCTTTTTGACCTTTGCGGTCGCCACCAGGTCATCATCATCATTACCGGGATTAGCAGTAATTACTCGATCGAGAGCCGCGATCGCAGCAGTACAGTTAGCTGCATTGTATGCTTGCAACCCCTGTTTGTAATGATGGCGATCGACAAAGTATTGAATGCTGCTGGGCAAGAAGAGAACCGCAACTGCCACGGTTCCCAAACCGAAAAGCCATCGACGTGTTTTGTTCGGTGGCGGCGTTTGCACCCTGTGGGGCGAAGGGGACACTTGAGACATGGGAGACTCCTATTGAGTAAAGAGAGTGATTCATACCTGTGTTCAGCCGCATCAGTGAGGCAGATGGCACACATCAGCACAGCAACGTCAGCCAATGTTGTGAGTACCAACCTGGAACGATCGAGGGATAAATAGAACGAAGACTTTGAGTGCTGTGAACAAGCAGTAGTATCTGTTTCTGGTGTTTCTGTCTCTGCTTGCTTGCTTAATTAAAGAGTACGGTACCAGTCGGGTGAAAGAAGCGTCTTTTCTACCAACTCGTTGAATGAAAGCGGCGACATCGTTTGCACAAAACAGCAATGTGACGCAACCAACACCAGCCTGCTGTTAAAGACAAATTTCGGCGTTGCCTGGTGAAGGGATGAATCGAGGTGAATGCTGAGCTGATGCCATGCCCTGAGTGCAAGTCCACGCCTGTGTAAGTTGACGCATAGCCATAGAAATGGCAAGCACAGCAGTAAACAAAATCAACATCTGTGTCGATCGATGTTCCTGTCCCCGTCTGATTCATCCACTATGCAGCAACATCCTATCGGTTTCACCTCTATGGCAGACACCTAAACGGTTTCGACTTGTGGACGCTGCCCCACTTTGCGTAATAACAGATCTCGATTCTGTTGGGCTTCTTTGTTGCTGGGATTAATTTGCAAGGCTTGATCAAACGCCGCGATCGCCTCTTGATAGCGTTCTAGCTTTGCCAATGCTACACCCCGGTTGAACCAGGCAGATTCAAATTTGGGATTGAGGGCAAGTGCTTGGTCATACGCCGCGATCGCATCTTTGTAACGCTTCAATCTGCCCAGGGTCACGCCTTTGTTGTACCAGGCACTCACTCGCTTCGGCTCTAGCTGAATTGCCCGATCGTAGGCTTGCAGCGCGGCTTGCGGTTGTCCGCCATCGTCCAGCGCATTGCCCAACGTTACCCAGGCACCAGCCAGTTTCGCATCCAATTTTACGGC
The DNA here is from genome assembly GCA_019358895.1 of Tildeniella nuda ZEHNDER 1965/U140. Classification (GTDB taxonomy): domain Bacteria; phylum Cyanobacteriota; class Cyanobacteriia; order Leptolyngbyales; family Leptolyngbyaceae; genus Stenomitos; species Stenomitos nudus. Next base: position 64,977 of record JAHHIG010000014.1, read on the forward strand.
TTGCTGGAGCGCCGCGATCGCCTCCGGGTAGCGCTCCAGGTCGTACAGCGCCTGCCCGCGACTAGCCAGGGTGACGGCATGGTTGGGATACAGTTTGAGCACTCGGTCGAACAATGCCAATGCCTGTTCTGGTTTACCTGCGTTCAGCAATTCCCATCCCTGGTTAAACCACTGCTCGGCTTGTGCTGCCTGGTCAGCTTGTGCGGATGCTTTGGGTTGAAGTTCTAAAAGTGTGGCATTGGCTGGATGGGTGGTTGATGCCTGAGCAATGGTTGGTAAGGCAGGAATGGCATATCCGGTTAGTAGAACAAGAGAAATGGTGAAGCCAAGTTGTTTGAGAGATGACATGATGGTTCCTCAATGGGTTTCAAGGAAATATCACGCTTGAGTACCAGGAACATATGCAGGGAAATTGCTGTTAGCCATTAGCTTTTAGTTATTTCAGATGTGTATACAGCTGGAGAAGCAGCGAGTCGCTATTCTGCCTCGCCAATGAGTGTAAATGCTGCCCAATTCAGTGGATCAGGATATTTCTGTTTTGTAATCAACATTGCTTGCCGAAGTGCCTGTGCTTTGTTGGGTGATCTTTGCAGATTTTTATAGAACTCGGTCATCAGGAGAGCAGTTGAATCATCAGGTACTTTCCACAGGGAGACAATGATGCTGGGAACGCCTGCGGCAATGAGCGATCGCGATAAACCAATGACCCCATCGCCGGTAATTCTGCCACGTCCAGTGTCACAGGCACTCAGCACGACCAGTTCAGCCTTCAGCTTCATGTCCAAAATTTCGTCAGCTGTCAGCAACCCATCATTGAGTTCACCGTTACCAGATGGAGCAAGAGCGATCGCGCCGGGTAAACCCAAGCCTCTGAAGTCATCTAACAAACCATGAGTAGCTAGATGGATAAAGCGAGCATTAGGCATTTGTTGGATAATTGCAGCTTTAGTTGCTTGCTGATCTGTGATGGCTTTTGTGTTGAGTAAGAAAGCAATTTCCATTGCTTCCCGTTTAGCTCCCAACAGGTTAGGCAGTTGCACAGGGGTATCTCCAGCACGAGTAGTGACCTTTGGCATAGTGGGATTGCCCACAACTAATGCAAATTGCCCGTTCTGCCAGATGCTTTTGCGCTTCTGTTCTTCTGCTTTCTTATGGGTCAGTTCCAGGACTTGAATGGATGGTGCTGTGAGAATTGTATGTTTCTCGATCAAAGCTTTACCATTAGCATCCAACAGTGCTGGGAAGGGAATCAAGAAGAGTTCGCCTTGAGGAACGAAGATGACACGCTGATCGGGATCTTTGGGAAGAAGATCGGCGATCGGCTCGATCAATAGTTGATGTAGTTGTTTCAGATTCTGAGTTTGCTTTTCTTGTAATTGCCGCAATGCTTCCGTTCCTAAACTAACTTCTACATCAGCCCGACCTCTGGCACCAATGGCATCACGGCTCTCGAAGACAAGATTTTCCAGTTCGGCAGTTTGAGCTTTGAGGTCAACTGGGCGAAAGGCAATTTCTCCTGTTGGTTTCACAACCCAGAGGTACAAACTCTCATCTCCAATCCTAGAATATTGAACCAGTGTGGCGTTTTGTGCTTTGGCAATTTGTATTATTTGGGTAACAGTTGGGTTGGCAATAAATGAAGATGTGGATGTATCAGATGATTTATTAGATTTATCTGTAATCACCGCTCCAGAATCTGTTGTCAATCGCTTCGTCAGCAGTTCCACAAAGGCTCGTGCCCGCCCTCTTTCAGCGATTTCCAGCGCAGAATTAATTTTGTTTTGGGCTATCAAAGACTGCTGCAACAGACGGTATGTCCTTTGCTGGGTTTCAAACAGGGAAATCTTTTGTTGATCGGCACGCTGATCAAAACGAAGTAATTCCCAAATCTCAAGGGCTTGAAACAATGCCGTTTCAGCAGTGGCAGGTTTGCCTAAACTAAGGAAGAGGACTCCCAGGTTATTTAAAGCACCCCCCTCACCCATGCCGTCTTTGATCTCACGAAAAATTGCGAGAGCCTGCTGCTGATATGTAATCCCCTCGTTATAATTATTCAGGGCACCGTACGCCATTGCGAGATTGCCCAAGGCGTTTCCCTCACCTTGGCGATCGTTGAGTCTACGGGCAATAGCTAAGTGCTGTTGTTGATAGTTGATCGCCTGGGAATAATTGCCTAGAAAAAGATATGCGTTTCCCAGATCTCCCAGAGACTTTCCTTCGTCACGAGGATCTTTTATTTCACGAGCAATGGCTAGGCTTTGCTGCTCGTAGTCGATTGCCTTTGGGTAGTTGCCTAAAGACGAGTAGGTGTTGCCAAGATTGCCTAAAGCTTTGCCCTCACCTCGGCGATTTTTGACCTCGCGAGCAATAACTAAACTTTGCTGTTGGTAATCGATCGCCTTTGGGTAGTTTCCCAGGAACCAGTAAGCTAATCCAAGATTACCTAGGGCAACGCCCTCACCTTTGCGGTCTTTCAGTTCACGGGCAATAGCTAAACTTTGCTGCTGATAGTCGATTGCTAGTGGGTAATTACTTACAAACAAGTAAACCGCTCCAAGATTGCCTAGAGCACTCTCCTCCTCTTCGCGGTCTTTTAATGCACGAGCAAGGGCTAAATGTTGCTGGTGGTAATCGATTGCCCGCAAGTACTTGCCTAGAGACTCGTAGGTATTACCCAAATTCCTCAGGGCACGCCCCTCGCCTTGACGGTCTTTCAAAGCACGGGCGAGGGCTAAATGTTGCTCATAGTAATTGAGTGCTTGTGGGTAGTTGCTCAGAGCATAGTATGCATTGCCAAGCTTTTCTAACGCTTGCGCTTCACCTTGGTGGTCGTTAAGTTGGGGCGCATGGGCTAAACGTTGCTGGTAATAGCGAACTGACTGCGGGTAATTGCCTAGAGCTAGGTATGCAAGCCCCAAATTGTCTAGAGCTTGCACCTCATTCTGCGAATCTTTAATCTGTCGCGCTAGGGTCAATTGCTGATCAAAAAGTTCAATTGCTTGCTGTTTTTCACCTAAGACAAGGCGTGCTGAACCTATATTGCCTAGTGCATCTTCAGGGAACCTTTTTTGCAAGAGGGTCTAACAGAGGGCAATCAAAATAATCAGATACTCTGGTTTTTAATTCCAGTGCGGTCAATTTGCGTTCAGGTTCGACAATGGCTCGTTTAGCATGAATCCATTTCGGCTCAATCGCATTTAACCAAGGACTCTTGACTGGAAGTTTACACACAATCAATCGGACTCCAGTTCCAGTTTGCTTCACCTGACGGTTGTGATGCTTAATCCATTGCTGCACTTGTTTGGACAGATGCCAGGTGGCATTATCCCAAATCAATGGCATGACTCGTTTGCCCATTTCACACACCTGATGAGTCACCCACTCCAAAAACTGGCAAGTGATTTCGCTGACGGGACGTTGTTCGACAAAACGCACCAGCATCTGGGATTGAGATCTCAAGTACACCCCATAACAAGCAATTGCCTTCGGGTCAGACTCGGTTTTGTCTGCACTCTTTTCAACCAAATGCAACGGGTGCTTGTCCTCTGTCCAACTGTGCATCATCGGGTCACGCAACCGACTCCACCAGACCTCGTCCATAAATCCCAAGATCCAGTCTGAGTGCTTCTCACTGAGGCTAATCAGGCGGTTGCGTTGACGCTTTTTTAGTTCATACTGCTCATCGGGTGAAACAATCCAGGCTTTGGCTCGACTCCAGGTGATCTGCATCGCTTTGAGGGCTTCCTCAATCGTCGTCCGACTCACCTGATGTTCAGTAATTCTCTGTTCCCAACAAACCTCTGCTAACAAGTCTAAAGTCCAACTTGAACGGGATTTCCCAAACTGGCGAGGATTCGCGTGTAGCAACTGCCGCAATTGGTTACGTTTGTCCTCATCAAAGATGGGTTGGGTTGTTTTAGGACGACTCGATTCGGCTTTCAAACAAGCCAATCCCTGCTGCTCAAAGGCGTGAATGGTATTGCGAACCGTTTGCACACTGCAACCCACATAAGCCGCAATTTCCTTGGGTCTGGTTCGCTTTGCACTGGCTAAGAGAATTTGGCACCGTCGCACCGTAAAGGCATCTTTCGAGCGCAGTCCTTGTTTAAGAGAAACTTGCTCAGTTTCACTCAACGGGTGAACAGATAGTGGGGGATACATGAAGGCATTTGAGGAATGAGAAGGTTCTATTTTTAGAATAGTCCTTGCCTCCTTAATTGCACAGTAGGTCCGCTGAAGTCACACTAGTAAAGATGCTTCCCACTGGAGATCACCAATTTCTTGTGCAATCTTGAGAGCTTTTTCATAAAAATTTAGAGCTTCCTGAATTTGCTCTTCTTTAAAGCGAAGAATTCCCAGGTTGCCTAAAGCTTTTGCCTCAACCTCTCGATCATTGATCTCTTTCCCAATTGCTAAAGCTTGCTTGAAGTTCTCACTAGCATGTGAATAGTCTTGTAATTCAATGTAAACAAGTCCCAAATTATTTAACGCGCTCGCCCGCCCTCGAGAATCTCCTAAATCCTGATATATTTTAAGTGCCTGTTTCGTCAATTCGATAGCCAATTGAAACTGGTTGGCTTGGAACTGCCGAGTCCCTTTTATCAAAAGGTTTTCCGCTTCAGCTATTTGTTGATCTCGATTAGGTTGCGCCGTAGCTGGAGACTGAGAGCGAATAGTATCACTAGAAGAAGTAGACGTATTACTGAGTAGTTTGAAAGAGCCTAGAAATTTATCTCCTTCTGTATTCAGTACCGATTCAGAAAGCGCCAAGATCGAAGCAATATAAAAGCGAGAGTTAACTTGATAAATTCTGGCTTTACCAATAAGTCCGTCAGCAGTGGAAAAAACGACTTCTCTACCTGGGTGCGCTCCTAGTTGAATAGGACAAACCTTCAACAATTTGCCATTCAATCCATTAACCAAGTTGCTGGGTGCTGCATTCAGTGAGTGCTTAATTTGCTCTGGCAAAAGTTGAGCAGCTTGAAAATCAGCGAACTGTACTGCATAGGTTGCGGTTCTAGAAGTTAGCCAAACTCGATAACTTGTTGGATCACCTTCTGATTGACCTGGTATTTCTTCCTGACTGGGCTTCCCAGGAAGAAATACGCTGAACCCACCCTCAGTTGAGGTGGTTTCCTGCCATATTGCTGGTTTTTGCCTAGATGTCGTCTGTGCTTGGGCAGAGGAGAGGGAAAAGAGAGTAGAGTTTGGAGTGTAGAGAGAAACCAGCGAAAACAGCGATGTGGCTGTGGCCAGTCTGGCTAGCTCTAGGCAGGGGCGCTTCATGAAATCCTCTCTGAGCAAGAATAGCTTGTCGTTAATCTATCACCCCTTGCGGTGTGAGGTTATGCAATGCTAAGAGCTTGTCAAGAAATAAGTTCATGGCTTTGGGATTAGAATAAGAGGCTAAATATCAGAATCGGAGTACCTGGATGGGGAGCCAAAGCATTCATCAGTGCCAGTGTTGGGAGTGCCAGGAGGGAAACGCAACGACTCGGTCGCACCATGAACAACTGAATCTGTTGATGAGTCGTTTGAATGAACAGCAACGACGATGGATGGCAGCTTTAGAAGCAAAACGGCTAGGACATGGGGGAACGCAACGCTTAAGCGAGATCACTGGACTTGACATCAACACGATTCGACGGGGACGACGGGAACTCGATGCGGGGTTAGCCAATCGACCCGTTGAGCGGATTCGAGTGACTGGGGGTGGGCGCAAACGGGTAGAAAAAAACTAACCGGAGTCGAACAGGCGTTGCAAGCGATAGTGGAAACACAGACAGCAGGAGACCCATGCGGAGCAGGCAAATGGATTCGTCAGAGTTTGCGGCGCATCCAAGCCAGTTTGGTGGGCATCGGGTTTCTGCTGAGTCATACCAGCATTCGACGATTGCTCAAGCAGCAGGGCTATTCGCTCAAGTCCAACCGCAAATCGGTGGCGACGACTCAACACCGGGAGCGAGACATGCAGTTCCGCTACATTCGTCGCGTCAAACAACGATTTATCCAATCAGGGCACCCGGTCATTAGCGTCGATACCAAGAAGAAAGAACTCATTGGTAACTTCAAAAATGCCGGACAAACCTGGACTCAGCAGGCTGAAGCCGTCAATGACCATGAATTTCCTCAAGATGCCATGGCCAAAGCGGTGCCCTACGGGATTTATGATCTAGTGCATAATCAGGGCTTTGTCTATGTTGGCAGCTCCGGTGATACGGCAGCCTTTGCGGTGGATGCCATTGAGCGATGGTTTGAACGCAAAGACCGTCCTCGCTTTGCCGATGAAAGCAAGTTGTTGATCCTCTGCGATTCAGGGGGGAGCAACGGTTACCGGGTTCGCAACTGGAAGCGTCAACTGCAACAGCAATTAGCGGACCGCTATGGGATTGAGGTGATGGTTTGTCATTATCCATCCGGTGCTTCCAAGTGGAATCCCATTGAGCATCGTTTGTTCAGTTTTATTTCGCTCAATTGGGCAGGCAAACCATTACGTTCCCTCAATTGGATGACTGCTCTGATTCGAGGCACAACAACCCAAACCGGGTTAACCGTCAAAGCCGCCCAACTCAAGGGCAGTTATCCAACTAAAGTCAAAGTCTCAGACGAAGAAATGGCGGCACTCAAGCTCACTCATCGCGAGATTTGTCCGCACTGGAATTACATTCTCCATCCTCGCACCCAAATCCTCGATAAAGCATGAACTTATTTATTTACAAGCGCTAAGCCATTAGCGCTTAGCGCTTGACTGGGAGTGAACAGCCAATACAATGCCGATACAATAAAGCCAGGGCTTTCGCTGGAGGCGATATGAACCAACCCACGACAGAGCGGGTTCGCTGGACAACCTCAGACCTGGAGCTATTGCCGGAGAGCAGCAGTCGTTATGAAATCATTGACGGAGAATTGTTTGTGCCTTGCGCACCCCATTGGGGACATCAAAATGTGAGCGGCAACACCCATGCTGAATTAAGGGGCTGGTCGATCACCGTGGGCTTCGGTAAAGCAGTGCAGGCTCCCGGTGTCATTTTCAGCGATGCGGATAATGTGATTCCCGATGTGGTTTGGATCAGCAACGAACTACTTGCCACTGGGTTGGATGCAGCCGGACATCTCACCCTTGCGCCAGAATTGGTGGTTGAAGTCCTCTCGCCCGGTACTTAAAACGAACGGCGCGATAGGGAAGCCAAACTCAAACTCTACGCTCAATGCGGTGTGCAGGAATATTGGATTCTGGACTGGCAATTAAAGCAGGTGGAAGTGTATCGGCGGCAGCAAGTCCTACTGAAACTGGTACATACCCTGTTTGTGAACGATACTCTCACCTCTCCACTCTTGCCCAGTTTTGAGTGCGCCGTCGATCGCCTCTTTCTTTGAGTACAGACTTTAAGGTACAGACTTTGAAGCACAGATCTCCTGTTCGATCTCGTGGGCAACCTGTTGCAGTTCTGCGGAAGGCTTTTTGACGGCATAAATTTCTTGCATCCCATCTGACCACAATCTGCGCTCGGCAAAGAAGTTCGCCCGCTGTAAGGCGATCGCGTCTCCCTTTGTACCTGATGCGTTTAGTTTGGCATCCAGCTTTGCCAAGTCAGCCGTAATCAAAGCGCGCTGGTTCCCATCCATCACCTGAAACGGCACACTTAACTGGAGCGATCGCGTCGTCTGGTCAAAAAAGAGCCATTCATAATTGCCCGGTGGCAACGGTGCTTCAGACGTAACCACGTAGCGTGCTGGAGACGATTTTGTTGCATCCATGTTTGTCGTGGCAACCTGCTGCCAAAGTACAGTGTCTTCACCCTTCACACGCACTCCCATCAAGCGGGACCCCCCTAACCACACGAACGTAGGGCGGTTATGCCAGACGGTCTCGGTTGGCGTTAGCCAGCAAAGGTCAGGCGGTCTCGGACCACCCCGCCGACTTGGACCACCATCCCGTGGCTCCTTGCGCCCCAAGATTCGCTCAATTAAACCTTTCCAGGACAGTTGCGCCTGGGCGATCGCAGGTTGAGCAACGACCATTGATGACCCTGGCAACGTGGCACTGGCGATCGTCAGCGTGACAAACAGGCAACCAGAGAACACCCCTTTAGCGTTGAGCATGATTCCTCCTCATGAGCGCAAGTAGCAGATACAGCCAAACCGTCGCCGATGGCAATAACCAGGGCATGAGCACACCAGGGATAAGATACAGTTGCAGACTCGCTAAACCATAAATCACCGTGCCGCCGATCGATAGCATCACCCAGCGCCAATGCCGTTGTTTTGCCAGTAGCAGTGCCAAACCTTTCCCCAACGGGATGACTGCCAGCACCAGCCAAAAATCGGGAATTGGCAGCACAAACCGATGGGTGAGAAAGTGATGGGTCATGTACGCATGGGCTTGCCCACCAGGAAAGTTGGGGTTGTCGTCAGGTGGCGTTTGCTGACGACGCCAGTAGGCGATCGCCGCAGGAAGCGGAAAATTGTCTTCACCAGCAAACCCGACTCCAGCTTCGCTGTAGCCGCCCGCGACCAGCATCACCATACGGTCTTTGAGAGAAGTTAAGCCCTGCGATCGCATCACACCATGCGGCTGCTCTAACAACTGCCAGGCTGGGATCGTCGCATAGACCTGATCGGGCGGGATTGAGAAATCCAGCACTGGTTGAAGCCACCGTTGCTGGAGCAGGTATGAGAACGCTGTCACGGGCTGCAATTGCATGGCTTCGCTCACCAGCGGGCGTTTATTAGTGGGTACCGCTTTCGCTGTTGTTTCTCTTACCTGCGTCAGTAAATCCCTTTGACTATGCAAACTGGGCGAGGGACGTTGGAGAGACGGATTAAATGAAAAAGACTCCGTTTGGAGGCGATAGGCAGTCGCTAAGAGATAACTGAAAGGTGGGGGTGTGGAATCCAGCCAGGGCAGCGGTTTGACGTACCAGAGCGGGATTGATCCATTACCCTGTAAACTCCAGGTCGAGCGAGCAACATCAGGTGTCACCATCAACCATTCCCGCATCTCACTTTCATGCACCGCAAACACAAACCAGGTGTTTTGTCGTTGGATGGCAGCGGTCAAGGCGTTGCGAAGTGAGTCGTCTTCAGCGTGGGGACGATCGAGCCAGAAATCAATGCCAATGACACTTGCATCCAAAGCCGTTAATTGATTGACCAACCTGGCGAGATAATCACGCCGCATCGGTACAGGATCAGCAATCCGAGCTTTTTGTAAGGAGCGATCGTCAATCTGTACCAGTAGTACAGGGGGCACAGAAGCGTTACCCATTTGTCCAGTCCACTGACGGTAAACGGCTTGCGTCAACACCCGTTGCTCTAAAAGCCATTGCTGTACAGGTGGATAGAAGCTGAGTGCAACCAGAGCGGTTAGAGCGATCGCTTCTTGCTGGGTTGGTAGCCATTGCTTCAGCTTGTTGCGCCAACCAAAGGGTTTGAGGCGGAAGGGAGTGGAATCAGGATGACGAAAGAGGGAAGGCACCAGATATGCAGAGGGATAGGTCAGGTTCTTATCGAGCTTGAACGACTGGCAGGTCAAGCGGAGGGCATCTTGAACATCCTGATACGTGGTTAACTCTCGCACAAAGCGAACGAGAAATTCCTGAGCTACCTGGTTATGAATGGGTTCCCGCATAACAGCGGCTTGACCCAGCCCTAAATCAATCAAGGCGTTGGCAATACTTAAACCTTGGCACGAATTAAAGATGGCAAATTGTAAGCCCCGCTGTTTTGCCAACACTAACTGGGTCGAGATCTCACTGATAAAGACGGATTGATGCGGCGAGATAGAAAGTTCTCCGCCTGTGAGATTGGTTTCATTGCTATGTCCCGCGAAGAACAGAATATCCCACCCATTGGGGTCTGCGATCGCTTGCTGAATGACTTCCAGAAGTTGATGCGTCTCTTTTCCAGCTTGCCAGCCCACCAACACAACATCAGCGAGTGGCTTCAGTGCTTGCAGCGCCGCCTTTTCTGCCTGAAAGTTTAAGCCTGTATCATCGCCCAAAATGGTTAGAATCCGCATCTTTCCTGGACGCGATCGCTGCCCTGGTTCAGCGCGAATAGTGGCAGGTGTGCGGACTAAATGAATGGTTTGAGTTGCCGCAAACTCGGTGCCAATCTCCCAAGTCTCCCACGGCAACCGCTCTAATGCCACAGAATCACAGGTCAAAAACACAGCAACAGGTTGAGGGGTGGCGATCGACGTGACTGCCACGGCAGTTCGCCCCCCAGAGGCAATGGCTTGCCGTATTTTCAAGAGTTCTGCACTACTGAGCCAATGATGAAATTCTGCTGTTAATTCCGCTTCTGCCTGTGCCAACCGGGCACGCCAATCAACCGCAGGGGTTGCCATCGTGCCACTGACATCTACCCGTCCCCGCAGAAGCGATTGCTGAAACTCCTTTGACCGATAGAAGTTGATGTAAGCATCTTGCCAACTTTGATATTGAGTCCGGAGGGTATTGGGAAAGGGCAATCTTGCGGTTAGTTGTTGTCCTTTGCCCCACGACAATTCAAAGACGCAGGTTTGCTCAACGTGCCAGATTTTGAGACGGAAAGAAGCCATATAGTGTGGGTCGCTGTTAGCTGGTAGCTGGTAGTAATTAGGGGTCAGCTTGAAAGGCAAAGGGCGGTAGGGTTAGCGGATCGCTATTTGGCGTTGCGATCGTGGCTGAAAATTGTTCATCTAAGGTACCAATGACTTTTGCATACAGGTAGGTGTCTGGTTGGCTCAGGGTTTGCTGCGCCAGGACAGTGCCTGCCTCACAAAGCTGAAGTTGCGTACCCTGTGGCAATGGATCGAGCGATCGCGGACCCAAAACAAGTAACAACGTCCATTCGGGAGGGCTTTCAGTCACAGGTAAGGTACCAGCGATCGCATAAAGCCGAGCCGCAACCCTGCCAATCTCTAAGTCCTGGTACGCAACACGAGCATCAGGCGGTAGTGTCATTCCATTTCGCACCAGTTGTTTGATGACGCTCTCAAACCCCTCTTGAGGAGACGGTGGATCGACGACTCTGGCAGTGAGCCGCATGGCATTTTCTAAAGTGAGAGACGGCAAGAGCACCCACGACCATTGCCGAGCCAAGTCATCTAGCTCATTCTGCAACCAGCGGCGAATGTTGATTGATGTAGCTGTTGGCTGTTGGCTGTTAGCGATGAGTGGGTAGCTGGTAGTTAATTGGTTGTTAGCAACAGGAGTGGGCAAGGGTATTGCTGCTGGATCTGAGCAGCGCAGGTAGAGCAGCAGTCGATCTAAATCTGGCTCGAAGTCATTGATGGCAAGGGTGTAGAGATGATCGGCATCGGGTTGTAAGGCTTGAATGCGGGTAGTGATCTGGTCATAACGCAGAAAGCTATGCACAGCAATCTGAGCCTGCTCTTCATAGATCGCAACTGCCACGTAGAAGTTGGCAGCCAGTTCAGGATCGGTGATCGCGAGAGCCGGTAGTTCCACTTCATCAGGTTGGCTTTCCACTGGAATCAAACAGACTCTAAAATCATTCACCCTGACATTGCAGACAACTGGAAGTGTCATGGATTCTGGCACGATCGTATTTGATGGATTGATCAAAAGGTCGCTGGCGCGTTGGTTTAGCCATTGCTCAAACCCAAACAGCGCTAATGCATTGAGATATTGTTGCCATTGTTGAACTGGGTCAGTTATGGTACAGCTCTGCTGCCTTGCCTGATCGACCTGTTCCATCTTGAGTGCGATCGCCCTTGGCGCTAACGCCTCATAATCTGCACGAATCATCGCATTCATAAAAACCTCGTTTTTTAGCTGTTAGCTGTTAACTCATCAAGATAGCGACACAGCGTTTGGGCAAATAAGCTGTCTGAAACATAGCCTTTAGGGGTTTTGGCGTTTGCCTGGTCTTTTTGGAGCAAATCATTCACCTGTTCTTCGAGGGCTTCGGCGATTTGTTGATCAATTTTGTCTAGCATGTCTGGTGCAACATCATTCAGTACTGCATTTTTCACGGCATGGCGTAAACACTGGAGCATCCCATGACGCACATCCGTTCTTAGCTCTTCCAGCTTCAGTAAACGAGACACCTGAAACTGAGCCTGCAAGCCAATTTGCTGAGCGATCGCTCCCATGGAACGTTTTTGACAGTGAAACAACTGGAGGGCAGCCAGAAAGTTTTGCTGTTTGGGTGGTTTTAAGGTTTGCACGCGATCGGTCACAACTCGGTGTAAAGCCGTTTCCAGGCATCCCAAAAATTGCGGACGATAGGTTTGCAGAAATGCCACCTGGGGGTCTTCATCAATGGAGCCGGAAGCCTGACTTAATTCATCCACAAGTGTATTGCCAGGTTGATCGAGGGATTGGCTCGGTGGTTTGCCCCCACCCACAGCAATACGGTACTGGCGCAAACGCCCTGCCAGGGCAGTCAAGCGCGTGAGTATCGTGCCTGGAGAAGGTGTGCCTGGAGACGCGAGAAGGTTGGTTGGTTGCACGTAATCGCCGATTTCCTGGAGTTGTTCTGAAGTGGGAGCAAGACAGGCACCTTTCTGCCCTTGCAAGAGGCGATCGCGACGGTAAACGGCATGATAGCTGTCTAATAAAACAAGCGCCTGCTGTACTTCCGGTTCCGTTAAGTGATGGAACTGGGTGAGAACTCGTCGTAGCTTTTTGGGCTTGGTGTCATTTAAGATCGCCCAATCGCTGAGCATACAGAGTCCTTGTTCTAACAAAAAGGCATTGAGTTCGTGATGTTGTTTTACCAACCGCACTGTCCAGGTTGACAGATTGGCGCGATTGGGGTCAAATGTTTGCAGAATTTTTAAAGCCAGGGGTTGGTAACGCTTCGCTGCTGGCTCTTGGCTAGTAGCCTTTGGCTGTTCACTCACAGCTATTAGCTGATAGCTGGCTGTGCCATCATCATCTAGTACAAAGGGATATAAGTCATAGCGAGTGAAACCATAGTAGGCACCAAACTGAGTTTCTAAGTGAGTGCAGGCTTGCTCAATGAGGTGAGAAAGGAAGCAGCGTAAGCAGAGTGCCACCACGTCTTGATCGGGATGGTTGGGCGATCGCATCAGTGGCACGAGGCGCTGTTGCATTGCGGCATCGGTCACATCAGCGGTGAGCTGTTGCTGAACGAATGTCTTGGCAGGTTCAAGCATGTGCCGCTTGGGGTTGCCAGCGTTGTCAAGTCGTACCAGGGTCCAGTAGCGAGCGTTGTCCATTGGTTAGTCTGCCTCACCACTGAGCGTAAAAGCTGCCCAGTCGATCGGATTGGGGTGCGTTTTCATGGTGGCAAGCATCGCCTGACGCAGTGCTTGAGCTTTGTTGGTGCTGGGTTGTTGCAGGTTGCGGTAGAACTGACTCATAAGTTGGGCGGTGGGGGCATCAGGTACTGACCAGAGGGAAACGATAACGCTGGGCACTCCGGCAATAAACAGGGTGCGGGAGAGTCCAATTACGCCATCGCCTGTGAGGTCGCCACGTCCAGTATCGCAGGCGCTTAATACCACAAGCTCGGCGTTTAGCTTCATGTCAAAGATTTCGCCGCTGGTGAGCAACCCATCGTTGATTTCGCCGTTGCCAGAAGGACCAAGGGCGATCGCGCCAGGAGTTTCACCTTTAAAGGTATCCAATAGCCCATGTGTTGCCAGATGGATGATGCGGGCACTTGCCATCTGTCGCACGACTTCAGCTTTGGTGGCTTGTTGTCCGAGGATGGGTTGGGTATTGAGCAGTTGAGCGATCGCGATCGCTTCGTCTTTGGCTCCGGGTAAGTTGGTGAGCCGCACGGGTAGATCGCCTACCTTAAAGGTGACGTTGGGCATGATGGGATTGCCTACAACCAGGGCGGTTCCTTTAGTGGCTTGCTTGCTCCGTTGCGCCATTGCTTTTTGATGGGTTAGCTCCAGTGCCTGAATAGCGGGTGCGGTGAGAATCGTATGCTGCTCGATCAAATAGGTGCCGTTGGCAGCTTGAAGCGCAGGGAAAGGCACCAGAAATAGAGCACCTTGCGGCACAAAAATCACCCGATCGTTTGGGTCTTTGGGCAAGAGATCGGCGATCGGTTCAATTAGCAGTTTGTGTAGTTCTTTCAGGTTGCGGCTCTGCTGTTCCTGTCGTTGTTTTAAAGCTTCTGGTGTCTGGCTGACAATAATATCGGTTCGCTCACCGCGACCTCTCACCCCGATCGCTTCTCGACTGCGGATCACCAGTTGATCCAGCGGTGTTTTGAGCGATGTTAAATCCGCTTTGCGAAACGTGATGGTGCCTGCGGGAGAAACCGCCCAGATGTAAAGTGTTACCTCACGCCATTCTTTCTTGCCCTGAACCTTAAACCCATCCTGAATAATGGAATACTGCACCAGCGTCGCGTTTTGGGTTTTGGCAATCTGTTGGATTTGGGCGATCGTTGGTTTACCAACTGCTAACCCATTCGTTGTCAGTAGTTGGTTGTTAACGGCTTTGTCGCTCGTGTCTGCATTTAATCGACTTGCCAACAGTTCAATTAATGCCTTTGCCCGACCGCGCTCCGATATTTCCAGCGCTGCCTGGGTTTTGTTCTGAGCGATTAAGGCTTGTTGTAAAAGGCTGTAAGACTGTGGCAGCGTTTCAAAGAAAGTGATTTTGTTGGCATCAGATAAGCCAGGACGAAGTGATTCCAACGTGTCGATCGCTTCAAATAACGACTTTTCAGCAATAGGAAAGCTACCAACCTGTAACAGAGAAATCCCAATATTATTGAGCGTGGCACCTTCCACTGGACGATTTTGCACTTCTCTGTGGATTGCCAATGCCTGCTGATAAGTCTCCAAGGCTTTCGGATACTGTCCCAGGCTGCGATACACCTCGCCAATATTGTTGAGCGTGGTACCTTCCTCTGGACGATTTTGCACTTCTCTGTGAATCGCCAATGCCTGCTGATAAGTCTCCAAGGCTTTCGCATACTGTTCAAGACCGTGATGCACTATTCCAATATTGTTGAGCGTGGTACCTTCCTCTGGACGATTTTGCACTTCTCTGTGAATTGCCAATGCCTGCTGATAGGTCTCCAAGGCTTTCGGATACTGTCCCAGGTTGCGATACACCTCGCCAATATTGTTGAGGATGACACCTTCCCCTGGACGGTTTTTCACTTCTCTGAGAATTGCCAATGCCTGCTGATAGGTCTCCAGGGCTTTCGGATACTGTCCCAGGCTGTGATAAACTGCTCCAATATTGCTAAGCGTGGTACCTTCCACTGGACGGTTTTTCACTTCTCTGTGAATTGTCAGTGCCTGCTGATAGGTCTCCAAGGCTTTCGGATACTGTCCCAGGTTGCGATACACCTCGCCAATATTGTTAAGCGTGGTACCTTCCACTGGACGATTTTTCACTTCTCTGTGAATTGTCAGTGCCTGCTGATAGGTCTCCAGGGCTTTCGGATACTGTCCCAGGCTGTGATAAACTGCTCCAATATTGTTGAGCGTGGTACCTTCCTCTGGGCGATTTTCCACTTCTCTGTGAATTGTCAGAACCTGCTGAAAAGTCTCCAAGGCTTTCGGATACTGTCCCAGATTGCGATACACCTCGCCAATATTGCTAAGCGTGGTACCTTCCACTGGACGATTTTCCACTTCTCTGTGAATTGTCAGAGCCTGCTGAAAAGTCTCCAAGGCTTTCGGATACTGCCCCAGGTTGCGGTACGCCTCTCCAATATTGTTAAGTGTGAGACCTTCCCCTGAACGATTTTTCGCTTCTTTGAGAATTACCAGAGCCTGCTGAAAAGTCTCCAAGGCTTTCGGATACTGTCCCAGTCCTTGATACACAAGTCCAATGTTGTTTATTATGGCTCCCTCACCCTGGCGTTCTTTAATCGCACGAGTAATTGCTAGAGCCTGCTGATATTTCGTCAATGCGACTCGATACTGCCCCTTCTGTCGCAGTTGCCTTCCTTCGTTGTTCAATCGAGTTGCCTCAGCTCTGCGCTCTTGTATCGTCTGCGCTAAAACAGGATGGGCTGCCTGAGAAGCCACCAGCAGGGGCGGCATCACCCACAGTAGTGTTGTCATCACTAAACCAGCAGTCAGGCGGGGGCGCATCAGAAGGCTCCTTCTTAGAGAAAATCGCTTACCGAGTAATCTAACTCTCTGAGCGATCGAGCTTATGCAATTCCCCGATCTTTAAAGATTCCCAGCCACCGATGCCCTGAAGAACCGCAAAGTGCCGCTTTCTTGATCGCACGTCTGCCATTAACCCCCTTTCTCACCACACTGCATAACCCCCGATCGCCCAGAGTGATAGATTACTGATGCGCTTCTCTACTATCGGAGGATTATCTAATGCGCCCTGCTCTGAAGTCGGTTGGTTTCACCCTCCTGCTGGTTTGCTCGACTACGATCGCTTTCTGCACTCCTGCCAATATGGGGCGATCGCACCTCTGGGCACAATCCACGACAAAGCAAGACCGCAAAGCGGAGGCAGATCGCCTCTTTGAACAAGGCACAAAACAGTTTGAACAGAACCAGAATGAAGCTGCGATTGCATCCTTCCAAAAGGCGCTATCAATTTACCAGGAATTGAAGGAGAGGCAAAAAGAAGGACAGGTGCTGAAGGCGATCGGCAACGCTTATCTGAATCTTAAGAATTATGCCAAAAGTCTCGGCTGCTATCAGCAAGCGCTAATCATTGCTCGTGAGATTAAAGAGTCTGATTTAGAATCAAGAGTACTTAACAATATGGGCTTAGTTCACCAACGCCTGAAACAGATAGCGTTGGCAACCGTATCTTTTGAAGAAAGTATCAAGGTCGCTCAGAATGTACAAAACTTTAAAATGGTGCTACTTGCTTCATCTAATCTTGGGAGCTTATATGAAGATGCAAAGAAGTATGAAAAGGCAGCCGTTGCCTATCAGCAAGCAGTAGATGCAGCAAGAAAGGCAGAGAATCTGCAACAGGAAGTCAAGAATTTACTAAATATTGCGAACGTCTCTTTTTACGTTTCTACTTCCGAAGCAAACTATCAAAATATAGTTGAACTTACTCAGCAAGGATTAAAACTGGCTCAAAACATTCACGATGCAGAGCAGGAATCTAGAGCATTAGCGATTTTGGGTAATACTTATAAATATTTAAAGGATTATCAGAAAGCAATCGAATTCTATAAACAAAGTGTTACGGCTGCAAAGGAGGCAAAAAATGAATGGCGTGAGACTCTAATCTTAAATGCTATTGGAGAACTGTATCTTTACAGTCTGGAAAACTATGATGACGCAGCAAAATATGCTCAACAGGCTCTACTTGTTGCTAGGAAAATTGGTAATCGATCGCTTGAGTCAACTTCACTTTCTCTTTTAGGAAATAGCCTAAACAACTCAGGAGCTTATCAAGAAGCGATCAATTACCAATTAGAGGCTTTAGCAATTGATAGAGAAATTAAAGATCGTAATTCTGAAGCACGAGATTTGCTAAATATCTCAGCGTCTTATTGGTCAAGTAGAAATTACCAGAAGTCGATCGAATCAAGCTTGCAAAGTTTAGCGATTGCCCAACAAATTAAAAACCGCTATTTTGAAGCACTTGCTCTGACAGAACTGGGTGCCAACACATGGGGACTTAATGATTATGGAAAAGGAATTGGATATAACCAACAAGCCTTAGAAATTTATCAAGCATTGAAGGACTATGACAAAGAATTATTGGTTTTGCACAACTTAAACTCTAACTACCTTTATTTGGGAGATTATCAGAAGGTAGATGAGTATAGCAAACGGATTTTAGACCTTGGACGTAAAGTCAAAAACCGTGAGTTTGAAGGTACAGCATTGGCATTTTTAGGGTTTAGTTACTTCGGACAAGGAAATCTCCAGAAAGCGCTTGAGTATGGTCAACAGGCATTAGTTATTGCGCAAGAAACTAACAGTCCTAGATCAGAATGTTTTGCGCTGCTTGTTCTCAGTAGCGTTTACAGTAATTATGGGAATTACAATAAGGCATTAGAACTAGCTCAGCAAAGTTTAACAGCTGCAAGAAAACCTAAAGTCCGTCAACAACATGTTTCGCTTGAAGGTCTAGCACTAAATATACTTGGCACTCTTTACAGAAAAACTGGGCAAGTGGAGAAGGCAATTGCTACGTATCGAGGATCGCTAGTAAACAACACTACTGATTCCGCAGCAGCCCAAGTAGGTTTGGCGCGTACTTATCGAAGCTTAAATCTGCCTATTACTGCGATTACTTATTACAAACAAGCATTGACTGAGGTCGAGCAAGTCCGTAGAAAAATCTCCAGGCTACCTAGACCATTACAAGCTTCTTTTCTCAAAGCAAGTCAAGTGGATGACAGGGTTGAAAATGCTGATATTTATCGCGAATTAGCTGATTTGTTACTCTCGCAAGGACGAATTTTGGAGGCACAGCAAGTATTAGAACTCCTTAAATCCCAGGAAATCAGAGATTTTACGCGTGCAGCAAAAGCTGAAACTACAACACCCAATGTTCCTCTCACGCCCAAAGAAGGGCAAATTCTGGATAAGAGCAACAGCCTGATTGCGTTTGGGGTGAGAGTTGATGCATGCCAGCAGAAAAGTTGTTCCCAGCTAGACCAACTATTGAATCAGCGCGATGCCCTAAACCAGCAGTTTGACCAACAAGTGGAGGGAATTGAAAAGGAGTACCGCGATCGCGAAGTTAAAGATCGCACGACTCTTGCCCCCCAGGACTTTCTGCCCCAGGCGCAACAAATCGTCGAAGCACAACCCGGTACCATCCTGATTTACCCGCTTGTTCTGGAAAACAAAACCTGGCTTCTGTGGGCATCTAGAGGCGTTGTTGTCAAAAGTATTGAACTGCCGAATATTGGACAACGTCAACTTGGCGAAACCGTACTCAAGTTTCGTCAACTCCTGCAAAACCCTAACGCTAATCCTGATGAAGTTAAGGCAGTCAGCAAACAACTCTACGACTGGCTACTGAAACCTATTGAGCCAGAATTGAAAGCGAACCAAATTCAGAACCTAGTCTTCTCCCTCGATCGGGCAACCCGCTATATCCCTATGTCAGCCCTGTTCGATGGCGAAAAGTACCTGCTTGAACGCTACACGGTTTCGACCATTCTCTCTGCTGGCTACACCGATATGTCAGGTCAACCATCGCCCAGCACCCAAAGTACCAAAGTCCTTGCTCTGGGGTTATCCGATGCCAAAGCAGGCTTCAATGCCTTACCCAATGTGCCTGCTGAACTTGATGCGATCGTCCACCAAAGTAAGAGTGATAAGCAAGGAATCTATCCCGGTCTCAAACTCCTCAATGCTGCTTTTAACTTTCCAGCCCTACGGCGATACCTGGGTCGTTACCAAATTATCCACATCGCCACCCACGGCAAATTTGAGCCAACCAATCCTGAAAAGTCCTTTCTGGTGTTGGGCGATGGTAATCCACTGGCAATTCCTCGTATCCGCACGTTGCAAAACCTCCGTAATGTTTACCTGGTTGTTCTCTCTGCCTGTGAGACAGCTTTAGGCGGTGCTGACCAGGATGGCGTGGAAATCGCTGGCATCAGTTCCTATTTTCTCCAGAAAGGGCGGGCAAAAGCAGTTATGGCGTCTCTCTGGAATGTTAATGATGCCAGCACCAGTCGTCTCATGCAGCAGTTTTATAAAAACCTTGCAACAGGCAAAATGACTAAAGCCGAAGCCTTGCGACAGGCACAACTCAGCCTTATGAACGGCAAAATGACTACTAAAGACGCGCCTGCCCGATCAGACATCATAGTGACCGAAACCCGCGCAGGCAAGAAGCCTGGGAATTTTTCCCACCCCTACTACTGGGCACCCTTCATTCTCATCGGCAACAGTCTATAGCATCCTTGCATATCCTTAATGTGGCTGAGAGTGATAGTGCACTACAGCCAACGATATGCTTTTTGTCAGACCACTTGGTTCAACTGCGTCCTTTCCCTCTAGAGAGTCAACCGATGCCCCCCATCAAACGTCGTCATTTCTTACAAGGTGCTGGATCGACCCTGGCGGCGATCGGCTTCAGCCAAATGAACTTGTGGCAACAGGCAAATCAATATGGTCGCGTGCTGGCACAAGGCAAACCGGGCAGGAAATTGGCGCTCCTGGTCGGTGCGAACAATTATGCACCCCTGACGAACCTCCATGGTTGCCTCACCGATGTCCGCTTGCAATATGAATTACTCGTCCATCGCTATGGCTTTAACCCTAAAGATATTTTGGTAGTTGCCGATCGCAAGCTTCCCTTTACCGACTACGAGCCCCTCAAACCTACCCGCCAGAACATTCTCACTGCCTTTGAAACCCATCTGATTCAGCAGGCAAAACCGGATGATGTGGTGGTGTTTCACTATTCAGGGCATGGCTCACTCGTGCGTGACCCCAACCCGCTGCCACAACTCATTAAAAATGAGGATGGTGTCAAGCAAACTGTGCCCAATACCGATCGCGTCAATGGCACGATCGTGCCCATCGATCGTCAAACGTCCCGTCCGGATGAAGTGCAGGACATTATGGGACGCAGTTTGTTCCTCTTGATGCGCGCTTTGAACACCGAAAACATTACAGTCGTACTCGATAGCTGCCATTCGGGTGGCGGGTCACGGGGCAATCTGGTGTTTCGGAACGTCCCATCCCGACTGGATCTGGGTACACCTGCAAACCCCAGTCCTGTGGAATTGGAGTACCAACAGCAGTGGATGAGCAAACTCAAGCTCACGGAAGCTAACCTCACCACCTTGCGCCAAAAAGGCATTGCCAAAGGGGTGGCGATCGGCTCCGCGCAGTACGATCAACTGGCAGCCGATTCGCCCTTTGATGGGTTCCATGCGGGAGCCTTCACCTATCTCCTCACCCGTTATCTATGGCAGCAGGCTACCGACGAGCCGATTCGCGATGTGTTTGTCAGCCTAAGTCGCAGCACCCGTGATGTCTCTCGCAGTGGTGGACTCACGCAAGAACCGATTTTTGCCGCCAATCCCGACAGCAATGGTCAGAAGCCCGTCTACTTCAGTCCACCGCCACGCCCGTTTGCCGAAGCCGTGGTGCAAACGGTGGATGCCAGCGGACAGATCCAGTTCTGGTTAGGTGGCATTTCTTCCCGGAGTTTGGAAGCCAACAAAGAAGGCAGCATTTTTAGCGTGATTGACGATCGCGGCAAAGAAATTGCTGAAATTGAGCAAGTGAACCGCTACGACGGCTTAACGGCAGTCGGTAAACTCCGCAAAGGGTCGTTGCAAGGCATTCGTCCCGGTACGTTGCTGCGCGAACGAGTGCGCGGCTTGCCGTCCGATTTAAAACTGAAGGTGGGACTCGACCCCTCGCTGGGTACAGACCTTGCGGCTGCTAAAGCAGCACTCCAGACGATCGATCGCGTGGAAGTGGCGGCATCCAACCAGAATATGAACTATCGGGTGGGACGCATGACAGCGGCGTATCGCGGACAACTCTCCCGCTCCACGGGCACGCCACCAGAGGTGGGCAGCCTTGGGTTGTTCACTGCGAACTTGCATCCGCTGACTCCCACCTTCAAGCAGCCCAACGAGTCGATCGCCGATGCCATTGAACGCCTCGCACCGCGCTTAAAGTCCTTTCTGGCAGCAGAAGTGCTGAAGGCGATCGGAGGAGTCGATAATCTGGTCACGAGTCAGTCCGCCACGAACCAACAGACAGGAGCCATCCAAGTGGAACTGCGTCCCGATGCACCGACGCAAACCAATCTGGGACGCAATCGCTTCCAAGCAGGCACCCAGATTCGCGTGAATGTGACCAACACGAGCGATCGCGATCGGTTTGTCGCCGTCATTTCTATCGGCGACTCTGGCAACCTGCGGGTGCTGCTTCCCTACCTGGATGCACCGGAAGATCGGGCACGGATTGCGCCCAGGCAAACGTTGACGGTGCCTGAGAAAGGGGTGACGCTGACATTGGGTGCGCCTGGTTCGCTGGAGGTCATGGTGCTTTCCAGCGGTGGCTCGATTGTGGAGGCACTCAAAGCACTCAAGGCGATCGGAGCACGAGGGGGCGTTTCATCCAGTCGGGAGCTTTCCCGTGCGCCGATGGATGGTAGCGATACGCTGGATGTGGTCGGTAGTTTACTCGGCAACATCGATCGCAACACGCGCTCAGACATTGTTGTGAGTGCCAGTGTGCAAGCGGTCGATGTGAAAAAGTATGCCGTCGTCTCAACGGTAATTGAAGTGGTCTAGTGAAAGGGGCGATCGTCCTGCACTTGCTTGCTTATAGAGTCATTTGAGGCTGGAACGATAGCACTTGGAACGGCATCCATCGCGCTTTAAACCAGAACGATCGCATTTGAAGCTCGATCGTCCCTTTCCACCCCCCAGCTTGCTGAAATCTGCATAACCTTACCTGACTGAGAGTGATAAATTAACGTCGATCGGGTTTACCGTCTTTCGTAAAGGATCATGCTGATGCACGGCTTGAAGTCTGTGAGCTTGGTAGTGTCACTGCTGCTGGTCAATGTCGCGGTGCTGGTGCTACCGTCAGCGGTGCCGATCGCAGCGGTAGCTGAAACGGCTCAGAATGCAGCGGCGGCACAAAAGGCAGAAGCAAAGCGATTGTTGGATCAGGGTGTTCAAGCATATCAAACTAGGCAATATGAGGCTGCACTTCAATCCTGGAAACACGCTCTCACAATTTATCAAGCCATTCAAGACCGCAACGGCGAAGCTAACGTACTGATGAATCTGGGCGTTGCTTATGGAGTCCTGTGGCAATATGACCAAGCGGCTACCCATTTTCAGCAAGCATTACTAGTCTTTCAACAAGTCAACGACCAGAATGGCGAAGCAAAAGTACTGATGAATCTGGGCGAGTTATATGGTTCTCAGAGGCAGAATAACCAAGCGAAAACCTATTATCAGCAGGCATTACCAATCTTTCAACAAGTTAAAGACCAAAATGGCGAGGCATTCGCGCTAATGGGTTTGGGCAATGCCTACCTATCTACATCGCAGTATGACCAAGCGAAAACCTATTATCAGCAGGCATTACCAATCTTTCAACAAATCCAAAACCGTATTGGTGAAGCGAAAGTGCTGATGAATTTAGGCGAGGTGTATCTGTCCCAGTCGCAATATAGCCAAGCAATCACTTTCTATCGGCAAGCACTGCCAATCTTTCAACAAGTCAAAGACCAAAATGGTGAAGCAAAAGTACTGAATAATTTAGGTAATACTTATTTGTACTTGTCGCAATATAGCCAAGCAATCACTTTCTATCGGCAGGCATTGCCAATCTTTCAACAAGTCAAAGACCAAAATGGTGAAGCATCCGCGTTAAATAATTTAGGTAATGTCCATCTGCTCCTATCGCAGTATGACCAAGCGATAACCTATTATCAGCAAGCCTTACCACGCTTCCAACAAGTCAAAGACCCGAACGGCGAAGCAAAAGTACTGATGAATTTAGGCAATGCTCATCTGTTCCTATCGCAGTATGACCAAGCGATAACCTATTATCAGCAAGCCTTACCACGCTTCCAACGAATCCAAAATCACAATGACAAAGCAACAGCGTTGATGAATCTGGGTATTGCTTACCAGTTGCTCTTACGGTACGGCAAAGCAATTGCCTATTACCAACAGGCTTTACCCATCTATCAACAAGTAAAAGATCGTGAGGGTGAAGGGAAAGCTCTCAATAACATTGGTAAATTACTGACACAGCAAAAGCAGCCAGAATTAGCAATCGTTTTCTACAAACAATCCGTCAACATTCGCGAAACAATTCGTCAGGATCTTCGCCAACTCCCGCACGAATCGCAAGAATCCTACACCCAGAGTGTTGCAGGCACCTACCGCAGCCTCGCTGACCTCCTCATCCAGCAAGGTCGCCTTCCCGAAGCGCAAGCCGTCCTCGAACTGCTCAAACTGCGCGAACTGCGTGACTTCACCCGCGATGCCGGGATTGATAGCCCTGGTATTAACCTCGCTAACATTGAAACTACGGCACTGAAAGCCATTCTGGATCGCTTCACAACCCTTGGCAACTTTACTGGACGCCTTGCAAAATGCCAGCGCACCAACTGCCCCGATTTGAAAACGCTTGAGGCACAACGCGATACCCTCAATGAAGCCGTCAACTTCGAGCTAAAACAACAACGCGCCGTTCTTGCCAAATACTTCTCAACCGAAAGTGCCACACTTACGCCCGAAAAGCTCAATGCCGAAGCCAATCGTATCGTCAATGCTCAACCCGGCACGGTGCTGATTTATCCCCTTGTCCTCAAAGACAAAATTCAATTCCTCCTCGCCCTCAAAGCAGGCGATGGTGCCGTTACCTTCCGTCCGATCGAAGTCCCCAACGTCTCGGCTGAAACGTTGTTTAAGACAATCCAAACGTTTCGTGAACAACTGAAAAGCCCTGGCGATCTTAAAGTTCTACAAGCCACCAGTAAGCAACTGTATGACTGGCTGATCAAACCGCTTGCATCCGAAATCCCCCCGGATAAAGTCCGGCACCTTGTCTTTGCACCCGACAGCACCATCCGCTATATTCCCCTCGCTGCCCTCTACGACGGGAAGCGGTATCTCATCGAGCGCTACAGCATCAGCACCATTACCGCCGCCAGCCAAACCAACACTACTGAAACCTTTGCCAGCCTACCGGTCAATGCCACCTTCCTACTGGCAATGGGAGCCTCCACCTTTCCCAACCTGGCTCCCCTCAAAAACGTGCCTGCCGAACTCGGCGCGATCGTGCAAGCCAGTAATGTCAAAGACACCCACGGTATCTATCCCGGCTCCGAATTTCTCAACCTGAAATTTGATTACGAGGCACTCAAAGACCACCTCAAGAACAAGTATCGTATTCTCCACATCGCCACCCACGGCAAATTTAAACCCGGTCGCCCAGAAGATTCTTACCTTGTGCCCGGACGCGGCGATACACTTACCACTGATCGCATCGATCAATTGCTTAACTACGGCATTAGCAACGTTCACCTTGTCGTCTTATCTGCCTGCGAAACGGCAGTGGGCGATCGCGCCAGCGACGGTATCGAGATTCCTGGCATCAGCTACTTTTTCCTCAAAAACGATGTGAAAGCAGTGCTAGCATCACTCTGGTCGGTCAACGATGCCAGCACCGCCTTGATGATGCAGCAGTTTTACACGCAACTGGCGACAGGCAAACGAACCAAAGCAGAAGCACTACAAACGGTGCAGCATGAATTCATCAAAGGCAAACTTACGGCTAAAGATGCACCGACACGATCGGATGTCATACCGCAAACAACGGCTCCTGGTCGCACACCCGCAGCAACAGACTTTACCCATCCCTACTACTGGGCACCCTTTATTCTCATTGGCAACAGCTTGTGAGGTATGTCTGTTCCATCCGTTCTAAGTTGTTTTGGTACTTTCTTCATGAACAAGCGTTTTCTAGCCTACACACTTCTCTGTATCAGCGTCTGTCTGGCGATCGTTCTAGGCAGTTGGTTTTTGGGCAACCCAACGATCGCGCAAGAGAAGCTTGCTTCCGAACTTGTGGTGGTGCCTGGCTCCTACCGCTACAAAGGACAGCAGATTCCGTTAGTTCTGCGTACCAATGAAGTGGCTGTCGCGTTCAAGCAGCCGGGTGCAGTGCGTGAATTGAATCAGCAGCCCTTGTATCGTCAGCTTCAGAATGACTTACAAAGCGGTAGTCGTGATCTGGATGCAAGCATTAACGTGAGTCCTGTTGGCACTGGCTATGCGATCGTCAAGCTACCTAGTAGTCGAGGCTTAGAGTCTGGCTTGCTCCAGCGGATTGAGGCACGTCCCTACGTCCAAGAAACGTTACCTGTCCTGAGCCGAACGGGTCAGCAAGAGAAGGTCATCCTACCTAACGAAATCATCGTCAGTTTTGCGCCCGGTATCACGGATGTTGAGAAGCAAACAATTCTAAAAGACCAGAACTTGGAACTCATTCGTCCCTTGCCGTTCACGCAAAATCGCTCGTTGGTCAAAGCACAATCGGCAAAGGGCACTGCAATACTGACCGTTGCTAATCGTCTCAATCAGGTTAAAGGCATCACGTCCGCCACACCCAACTTTCTACAAATCTTGCCTGGTCGTTCTGCTTTCCTCACACCGACACGAACACCTACTGCGTCCAACCCATCGCTTACATCACCCACTACCAGTCGATCGCTCACTCCTTACACCTCGGATCTACTGCCGTTGCAGTGGCATCTTGACAGTCGATCGCGTCGTCCCAATCAGCCTCGCACTGATGTTCACGCTCTAGAGGCGTGGCAGCAAAGCACCGCTGGCAAAGGCGTAGTGGTCGCAGTTTTGGACAACCTGATTCAATGGGATCATCCGAACCTGGCAAACAGTCTTTATCAGCCGGAGAAACTGCCCAATCAGCTACCTGGAGAGGTGAGCGGTTGGGATTTTGTCCAAAACGATCCTGATACGCGGCTGAGTCAAGCTGAATTGGCAAATCTACTCCCCGATTTTCAGCGTGCGTTTCAGCTCTCTGACTCAGAGATCTTAAGCAGTGATGCTGCAAAAGCTCTCAAGAAAGATTATCCTAAAGCCTCCGACAGCGCTATTGCTAATGAAATCAGATCGCAACTCCGAGAGGAAGCAATTGTTAGCTTTCATGGCACGATGACGGCAGGCATGATTGCTGCCCGTCCTGCGGATGGCAAAGGAGTCATCGGAGTTGCCCCTAATGCCAAGATTTTGCCCGTGCGCGTTGGTGGCTTGGGCAGCAGTGTTGACCTTAAAGCAACCATACAAGGTATTGGCTACGCGGCAGAGCGCCGTGCGGATGTCATGAACATGAGCTTCGGTGGTTTGCTGCCCTCGGACGAAAGGGATGATGAAATCCTGCGAGCGCTGCAAGCAAACCCTAACTTAGTCGTAGTTGTTGCATCAGGGAATGAGCAACTGGAACGGGCTGGCTTTCCTGCGGCCGTGAAGGGAACAATCGCAGTTGGAGCTACAAATTTAGCCGGAAACCGTGCCTCTTACAGTAACTTTGGCACAGGCTTGGATGTAGTGGCTCCGGGGGGCGATAACCTATCTCGTCAGCCCAATGAGGGCGTTTTAACGACAACGGGTATTGGAATGGGTGGTTTTTGGCAGCGGGTTGAGATACCCAAAACTGCTTGGGATCTAATGCAAGACCCAAAAGGTGATTACGTCTGGACACAAGGGACTTCCTTTGCTGCTCCAGCCGTAGCAGGAGTCATTGCATTGATGAAAGGGGAAGATCCACAGCATAAGCTCAACCGTGATCGCCTCACTGCCATCCTCAAAGCTACAGTCAGTAAAGGTGGCTTAAAAGTGTCTGATGGTGATCAAAAACTGTTTCAGCGCTTGCGATCAAAAACAAAATTATCCTTACCCACTGATCCAAAGCTTTATTTCTTTGGCAGCGGCTTAGTCAATGCTGAGGCAGCAGTGCAGGAAGTGAAGCGATCAGTGAAATGAGTTTTCGCGACCACTGGGTTCCCCAAGGGTTTGCAGACTTTAAAGCCAAGCAACCAAGCATTCCATCATCTTTAAATGCGAGGACAAAAAAGGTAGTGTCATCTGGTTTGTTAACGGGCAGTACCGTGATTACAGGAGGTACTGACTCCACTGCTGTAATAGGTGAAGTACTCCATTCCCTATAGCAGAAATCCCTAAACCGTTTTCGCTGGTAGCAGGTTTAAATAAATGGAGCATCCTCATTCAAAACCTGCAAGATGTTAAATGGGTAAATGGGTTCTATCAAGATTCAAACTGGAAAAAGATAATTTTTAGACAACGAAGCGTAATCCAAAGAATTCTTACAAGATCAATCCTTCCATCTCTTTCAACAAGGCTTCCAAACGTTCGAGTTTTCGTTGATCGTCCCAAGCACTCGTTTTTTTAAGTTGGCGACTCACCGCATTGAACCGCTTTAAATACTCTAAATGCTTAAGGCTAGGATTCTGTGATTGAGAAAGTTGTTTGATGCGATCGCGAATATCCCGGATCGAGAGATTCTGAGCAATCGTAGCCTGAAGCAGCTCTTGACGCTGCCCTTCATCCTTAACCCGTGAAATAGTTTGCGCCTTGGTATACTCAATTTTTCCTTGCTGGAGTGCCTCAAGCACTTCTTCAGGCAGGTTCCGTAAAGGCAAGCGATGTTTCACAAACGACTGCCAACTCATTCTTCCAAGAGCATTAAATACTTCTTCTACAACCTCTTCTTCCTGAACCACAACGTTGTGGTTCAGATTTCGGGTTGACTCATTCTGCATCCGATACAGAAGAGACACCGCTTCCTGAACAGATAACTCTAGTCGAATCGCTAGTAGTTGTAAGATCCCTTCCGTTTCCTCAACTGGGTTTAAATCCTCCCGTTGCAAGTTCTCGACCAGCGTGAGTTGAAGTGCTTGCTGATCACTTAACTCAAGAATAGTGGCAGGGACCTCTGCTAAACCCGCTCCCTGAGCCGCTCTGTAACGTCGCTCTCCCGCAACTAGCTCATACTCTCCAAGTTCCCCTGGCATAGGACGAACCAGCAGATTCTCTAAAATGCCGTACTCCCGTACAGAAGCAGTAAGCTGCTCCATTTTCTGAGGATCAAAGTAGCGTCTGACCTGCTCAGGTTTACGATGAATCTGAGCAATCGGCAAAAAATTCTTAGTCTCACTAGGCTCCGGCTGAGCCAATTCTTCAGTACTGGAACCGAATAGCCTAGTTAAATCAATACTTCCCCCGTAGGGTTTATCTTTTTTAGAAGCTTTGGATTGTGTCATAGAAGCTCCAGCCCTTCAATAATCTGATTCATCGTTTTAAGCGCAGGGTGTTTTCTATCATAAAGTGCTAAGGGCAGATGCTCTTCTGAAGCATCTGCAAAGATTGTAGACCGTGCGATCGGGGGGTAAACTGTCGCAACTGCTGAAAGCTGTTCTTGGATCGCTGCCAATGTCCGCTCATCATGAGAATTTCGCTGATCATACATGGTTGGTATAAATCCAGCGATCGCAAGATCTCGGTTTGGACGCGCCCGCACCAGTTTAATGGTGTCAAATAACTGTTGCACCCCATTAAACGCTTTGTATTGGGACTGAATTGGTACTAATACATGAGTTGCTGCAACTAACGAAATATAAGCCAAGTTACCTAAACTCGGAGGGCAGTCGATCAAAATGAAATCATACTGCTCTTGAACGGGCAATAGTGCCTCTCTCAAGCGAAAGTCACTCATCATGGCTGACATCAATTCACGCTCTGCTAAAGCAAGCCCCAAGTTAGCTGGAACCAAATCAACACCCGGTGTGCCATCTTCTTTCTGAGTCTGAGCATAAATTCCCTTATGAATGGGTAACGGCTCGTCGTGCAGAATCGCGTGGTATATCGTTTTTTCTAATTCGTAAGGATCAAGACCCATAAATATTGTGAGGGAAGCCTGAGGGTCCATATCTACTACAAGGACTTGATAGTAATCTCCCTTCTTCTTACTCCGTTTTTTAGTCTTCATATCCAACCGCTTACAACAAGCAATCATGTATCCAAGTTGATTGACAAGAGAGGTCTTGCCAACCCCACCAGCCTGATTAAACAAAGCAATAATCCGACTCATTCAAGTTTTTCCAAGTATTAGAGTAAGTCAATTTTTGAACCACAACGTTGTGGTTCAACTGCAAAACACACTTTTGAACAATCCTGAAACGTCCCTTAACATGGGGATCATCAAAAATAGCAACAAAACTTTAAGCGAAGCCAGGTTCACTACAAACCTGTACGCAGGACTGAGAACAGTGGCCAAAAAACCTCTTCGGGATTAGTCAGACCAAATATGCCTGATAAATAGTATGTATCAAGACCAGCTTAATTGAGCATCCATCTTTGAAATTCGTCTCATTTCAACTCACTGTTTTGGGGAGGCTCTTCACCAATCGATTGATAAAAAGCCCGTTCGGCCGCCGCACTAAGCGCTCGTTTTGCATATCGCTTAAAACTTGCTTCTGATTTATGACGGGTCAGTGTCCGAGCATGAAGGCTTTCAACCCCCCGTAAGAGCAAGCCAGTCGCAAACGTGTGGCGTAACTGGTGAGGATGAACATTTAGCAAAGTCAGGATTTGTTTAAGTTCTGCCTCATTGAACTGTCCCCATCTATCCTGTGGATCAGTTTCTAGCTCTCCTTGCTCAATTCTTTGCCGCCGCTCTAATGCCAATTGAGCCTGCTCTGCTGCAATTTTACCCAAAGCTTTAACTGCGTAATATAACCCTTGGTATCCCAATCGCTGACCCGCCCGGTTCCGCCCAATGGACAAAAACAGAGGGCTATCAGGCAGCAAATCACCCTCCTCAGAGCGACGTTGAACTAAATACGTGTTCAACTGCTCTCGCGCTTGACGACTGAGCGGGACTCTCCCCGTACTGTCATCCTTAGCTTCTCGAATCGTCAACCGGACACCATCGTAGTCTTCTACATTCAAATTCACGACCTCTTCCGCCCGCAAGCCATGACTGAGAACCGCAAATAAAGCCCGATCGCGCACCTCCGCGTCCTCTCGTTCCTCCAATGCCAGGTACAGCGCCGCTATCTCGATTTCTGATAAATCCCTGGCTGGGGGCAAAGGAACCCGCTCCATCTCTACTGCTGTAGTGGGATCATGGGCAATTTGCTCCGGGTAAGCCGCTAGAAACCAAGCAAAGAAACTCATTAGAGCCGTCAAGGCTCGATTAATAGAGTTGGGAGAAAGGTTTTTCCCCTGCAAATAAGCTTTGAACTGGGCAATCTGGCGAGGAGTGAGATCAGACCAGGCGCGATCGGTCCAAGCTAAAAACCGCTTCAATTCCCGTCTATAGGCTTTCTGAGTGTTGTCAGCCAGCGATCGCGCTTGAAAGAACTCCTCTACTCGCAACCAACGCAGATCCGTGAGTTCCGTTGAACGAGTTGGAACTGAAGTCTGAGAAGAAACTAGACGGATGGAGGGTAGCCCTTCTGAACCAGAAAACATGACAATCGCCATACAACAGAGGTTATCACTTTGAGTTTAAGACATTTTAAGTAAAATATCTAGACAATATCTTCTATACGACTAAACTACGACTACGTTCGGCGGGGTTAGGGTATACTGAATGAAAATCCTTGCACTGCGGGAATTTCACGGATGCCGTCGCCCTTCCCTGGCATGAATCCCTATCTGGAACAGCCAACCTTCTGGTCGTCGTTTCACACCCGACTGATGGTGGCGATCGCGGATACGGTAGCGCCCCAACTGCGCCCCAACTGTTACATTGAGGTTGAGACTCGCACCTACCAGGATCAAGAAGAACCCGAAGAAATCCTTGTGGGTATTCCCAATACCGCTGTCTTAGCTGCTCGGTCAATCGATCAAGTGGAGCCGTTGCGAGTTGAATCGGGTGCAACGTTAACTCAGAAGCGACCCCGCTCCATTTTCTTGCCCCAGCCAACGACCATTAAAGAGCGCTATCTCGAAGTTCGCGAAGTCGGCACAGATACGGTCATTACAGTGATTGAGGTGCTGTCACCCAAAAACAAGCAGAAGGGAAAAGGCAGAACGGCTTATGAAAACAAGCGCAGGCGAATTCTGGGCAGTCTCTCCAATCTAGTTGAAATTGATCTGATCCGGGCTGGCATCCCAATGACGATGATAGGAGAGGTGCAGCTGAGTGACTATCGCCTCATTGTGAGTCGTCGTTCACAACGTCCTCAAGCTGACCTGTATGACTTTGACTTGCGTGAACCCATTCCCAGTGTGCCGCTGCCGCTAAGACTCGAAGATGAGGAACCGTTGGTAGAATTACAGGCAATTGTGCAGGGTGTTTATGATCGCGGCAGCTACCACGTCCGCATTGATTATCATCAGCCCGTCCCCCCGCCTAGATTATCTGAGGCGGATCAGCAGTGGGTCGATGCGTTACTTGCCCCCCTGCGAGGTGCGTGATGGCACGTCCCGATCAAGAAAAATGTCGGCTGTGCTCCAAGCTTAACTCCCAGGAAGCGCAACAGCGTCATGGATCAGATGGAGACGGATGCTGGAATCCAAAGGTTTGCCATAATCGCCGTTCCTACTATCGCCACCGGGGAGTCCGGAACCATGTCCGCAAACAACGACGACGCGGACAGCTAACTGAACCTTTATCATCAGAACCGGGTGTTTCTGGGGTTGTACGAGTGGCGACACTAGACGTAATGGCTCCGGCCGTTCCTGCCGCTGTCGTTCACTGGTATCGCATGACCAAGGATTCACCGCTGCACGCCCTGGGCGCAGAACTCTGGATGGGGAACGATCGGGTTGCCAAAGTTGAACCCGTTCACTGCCTGGGACTGACCGAATTGCAGGTCAAAACACTGCTGGTTCGGATTCTAGATGTGTTTTCGCAGC
The DNA here is from genome assembly GCA_019358895.1 of Tildeniella nuda ZEHNDER 1965/U140. Taxonomy (GTDB): domain Bacteria; phylum Cyanobacteriota; class Cyanobacteriia; order Leptolyngbyales; family Leptolyngbyaceae; genus Stenomitos; species Stenomitos nudus. The sequence goes on from JAHHIG010000014.1 coordinate 97,293, forward strand.
ACAGTGGTATGAAGGTAGAACGCTTTCGTTCCTCCGTTGAACTCCATCCCCATAACTGCCCGATTCGCCCCTGCCCACTCTATCCAGAGGTTAGGCTGTAATGGAAGTGCAGCAGTTAGAGCTTGACCTCTGGCAATCCCTGGAGAAAGCCTCTCGGTTTCCAGAGACGGCGGATCTGCGATCGCTCTGTGACGCGCTAGAGCAAACCCTATCTGACCAGTCTCTGGCAGAACAGTTGACCGTCGCAGGAGATGTGTTAGTGCAGCTCTCAGAGGTCCATGCCGCGCGGGCAAATCTCTTGATTTCCGGGTGGGAGCGTCGGCATAACCCGGCTGAGCCAGTGGTAAATCTAGAGGACTGTGTCGATCTGTTCGTCCAATCTTTAACGCTGGATGTATCGGATCTGTTTGAAGAACCAGAGCCGATTCAGTACCCTGCCAACCGCAAGAAAACATCATCTCAGGAAGAGGGTTCGATCGTCGGAGAAGTAGATAAGAATGCGTTGTTGGATTGGGTAGACCAAATGACAGCAGCGCAACCACTCGATGAGCTAGAGATGGCGGAGCAGATTCAGGATCTAGCACATGGAGAAAATGTAGAGGAGTGGTCGAAGGCGATCGCGAACTATCTTGACCAAACCAAATCACCAATTCGATTTTTAGAACTTCAACAAATGCTCAAATTGTCAATTGTCGAAGTTTGGCTGGGGTTGCTATTAGGCAACTTCAGCTTAAGGCAGCGAGGAGACTTTTATAGCAACCAAAGTATTTGGGTTGACAGCAACTATTGAATGCCGGATCAGTGCTGTACAGTTGTTATTTGGTGCAGCTTTTTCTATGCAATTCTAATCAGCATTTCAATTGAAGGATAACTATTGATTTGATCGATTAGTCTCACATGGCTTGCACGGGCTGTAATCTGTTTACCAAGTTGTAATTCCCTTGAAATAATGACTGCCTTTTCTCTCTGAACGTATCCAATTTGTTGCCCTTCAAAGGAAACACGCACAGCATTGGGATCATAAGGGTTATCGAGTTCTGCTTCTAAGGTTAAAGAGTCTCCTTCTCTTACTCTTGTTGCCACGACGATTCGGCTATCCATGTAAGGAATTCCCCGAACCGGAGATTCAAGCACTTGTGCTTCCTCCCGTATAAATTGCAAACTTTCATCCCCAATAACAATTCCATTTCTAACCTTCAACAAACTACTACGCTCAAATGTGGAAATATTTAGCTCGTTGAAAATATAATCATTCGGCAAATTAACAATCCACCTAATAAAGTCGCCATAATCTGAGGTTTGGGGAGAATATTCAGATGAATATACCTGTGCTAGTTGTAATGCAGAGTTTCTAGAGGTGATACCAAGGCTACTAGCCCAACATGCAATGATGTTATCGACACCAAATTTTATCATTGAAGGGAGATGTTGCCATGAAATTGGCAGATCGCTATATTGTCGCTGCAACTTAAATGCCAAAATACCAAGAAATCCGTTTATCCCCCAAGGAAGTTTATACGTGAGCCTATCTGCCAAATAACGGCTGAATGATTCTCCTTCAGTTGGATTCCAAAAATTAGTTCGTAGTTCTCGAATTGATTCACCACTTATCCATCTTGCCACAAGAGAAAATTCATTTTCAGGTCCACAATAATCAATCGTATCCAGTAACTTCATCTCCGGTAAATTTTGGCAAGCTAAAAAAGCTGATTGAACAAAGGTTTCGCTGTTATGTAACGGGTTGTCAACCACAGTCTGCAACTCTGAGCTAAGTTGCTCAAGAAACTGATTGACACTCGCCTCAATGAACTGACAACTGGTTACTCTTAATCCAGTAGCAGCAAACACTTTTCTAAGTTCTCCATCTTCAACTTGATTAGTGATCCAGGTTGAAACGGTTCTAATCGTTGAAGTTAAGGGAGCACGATCTACATTTCTACGAGTTGTTTGAACTCCGACTAGGCTGTTTTCGAGAAATCTTGAGATACTAGGCTCATCCTGAGTATCAACCACTTCCTCAGCAAGCAAAGCTAGGATATGTGAGTCAAGGTAACCAATGAGATCAGTTTGACTAATTCGATGCTCAACTAAAGCCTGAAGCAGTTTAAAGAGAGCACTATCTACCTCTTCAAGATTGGCTTGATCTTGATACTCTCGAATCAATGCCTCATCATTCGGAGTAATTTTTACAAATACGACTTGTCCCTCAGTCTCTTTTCCTGCACGACCTGCACGACCACAAATATTCCAAAAGTCTCGCTTCCTCAGTTTACTAGTGCGGTTAATGGATTCACCATCATTCATAGATTCAACCCATCGCCGCTCTAGGCTATGAATGACTACTGTCTTAACAGGCAAGTTGACTCCCTGCCCTAACGTATTGGTGCTGACTAAAATCCCCAAACGATTTTCTCTAAATTCTTCTTCGATCGCTTGTCTCACTGCATCTGGCAATGGACCGTAGTGTAGACCCACACGGTAATGAAGGGCTTGAGTTAAAGGATGATCTTCTCCTAACCATTCGTTCGCTTCATGATAGGAGGCTAAGTTGGGCTGAGCTACATACTGAAAATCAGCACTAGGAAGTTCACCAGAGGCTTCAAGATATTTGAGTGTTGTCACAAGATTATTCAAAACATTTCGAGCATCATTAGTCTGGGCACAAAAGACGAGAACAGGTCCAGTTTTAGCGAGTCTCGCAGCAAGCATTGCTGTAGTCTGACTTTTATTCTTGATATTTGCTGGCCAACTTTTTCTCTGTTGTCTTCCAGTCGGAGTTCGTTCACCTGTATTATATTGCTTTTGCTGAATAAAATTTGGAACCCAAGGTTGGCGTCCGCCCGTTAGTGAAGGTAAATTGAGATATTGAATTTCACCATTGCTAGCTGAACGCCATTCAAACTTTGCAATAACTTGACGTGAAGGACGTTCAGACGGCCTAATTCGTAATGGTTCTTGCGGTCTATTACATAACCAGCTCACAAAATCTTCGGCATTGACCTCGGGCATAACCGCAGATAGAAAAATAAATCGGCTCTGCGGAAGTTTAGCCTTAAGCCGTGTCATTAATAACTCAAGAAGAACTCCTCTGCCAAGCGTTTCTTGTTCATGTAGTTCTTCTAAGAGTGTTTTCCCTTCAGCTATCTCTTCAGATGAAGGAATTCCTTCATCAATCATGTGTCCTTCATCCACAATAATTGTGGCTAAACCCTCAAAGTAATCTGGTTTAGTTCTTAATAGTAGCTCTACCTTTTCAGGCGTAGTTACAAGAACATGAGCTTGAGTTAACAGAAAATTTTGGAATGTATCAAACTCAAACCCGCCAATAAGAGTAGATACTCGATAGCCAATTTTACCGAGTACATTTGATAGATGGCTTTGAATCTCGTTGACTAATGCACGATATGGAGCGATATAAAGGCATCGAGATTCAGGACGGCTAGTCAAGGCTGCTAAAATGGCTAACTCAGCAATGAATGTCTTACCAGCACTAGTCGGCATTTGTACCACAAAACTATCATCACTTGTGAGTAAGTGATTTTGAATAGCTTTCAGTTGAGATGACCAAAATTCAACGATCGATTTCTCTAGAGCAAGATTTCTAAGGTAGAAACGCCACACCGGATCTTGCAATAAACCACCCGCGTACTCATGTACGCTATTCCATGTGGAGCGTTCACGGAATAAGTCAAGACTTGCTGCGAGTTCTGAAACGATTACTCCCAGTGTTGCGTCACCTGCTTTAACAAAGTTTTTTTGGCTTTTCTGAAATTTTTCTTTGCAAGTATCAAGAAGTTCAAAATTACCATTAAGGCAATATTGAGAAAAATCCCCCAAGGATCGATGGAAAAAAGCATGAGCAGCTAGAGCAAAAACATCATTGAGTGGAAATCCTGCTTCCTCCGCCTGTTGAGTAATAGCAGTTTGGCTAGCACTAATCCGAACAAGCGCACGATTTGAAATCTCTTGAATCTGCTTAACCTCTCGGCGCAAAAACTTGATCAAGGCTTGCCTAAAAAATTTTACCAATTCAGCATCTACTCCTCCCTCGCCTGATGGCGGATTCTGCTGCAAATTCAAGAACCTAGTTTCAACAAGCTTACTAATACAGAATGCATTTGCCTGATATCCGGCAATGTTATAACAAATTGCTGCATTTAATAGTAAAATCTCTTGATCCTTTAATTCGGCAAATTTGGCAAGGAATTCAAAAGCTTGAGCAGCAGTTTTAATGTTTTGCAATAAACTAGTTCTATCCCCAAATCTTTCGTTCAGTAGCAATATACTTTCTGAAAATAGATATTCACAAGATTGCCAAATTTGTTTGGCATCAAAAGTAAATTGAGTGGTAGATTGTTCGGGGACAAACTCTTGTTGAATCGCCCGTGCTCGAACTTGAGATAAGTTGTTCCTAAAAATTGAATCCGTGCTTAACTCATCAAGGCTATTGGAGGTGTTTTCTAAAAACGTTTGCTTATCCATTAAGAATCGCTTCAACCCCCTTCCAAGCCCGCGTATAGGACTCATCAATAACTTCTCTCAGTTGCTGAATGAGTACTACACTGACACAAAAATTTGCTAGGCGACCATCTAATGGATGAGCATCAAGCTTATCCAGAATTTCATCTCTCCAAGTTGTTTTTTCATGTACTAGAAATAGGTTGTATTGTTTTTCATACTCAATTTTACCAAGTCTCAGTCTTGAGAAAAAATCAGCTTCCTCATACTGCTGACTGCTATACAGAATTGTGCAAAAGAATTTGAGGATTTCTGGATCTTCTAATGCATCATCTTTAATTAAGCTGTCGTGACCTTCAATACCAATATTGGTATCACAGTTTTTTGCAGATTTAGTCTTGACCTCGCCATAACAGACTAAGGGCTTACTCAATGATTCGTCTCTATTAATGAGACAAAGATCAGTCAGTTTCATAGCCCAGGACTGCTTCTCTCGATACCTTAGCTTGTAGATTGGTAACGAGAATCCTTGAAAAGTCATTAGAAGATAGGATGATAATATCTCACCAAAATTGCCAATTCTAGCTACACCTCTGACACCACTAGCGGATACGGGTAGCACTTGTTCCTCGATATAATTTTTAATAATAGATAAGTTTAAATTATCTAGATCCTCCAGAAGTATATTGCATTCCTCTCGTATCATGACAGGATCTGCATGAGCAGTTAGAAGAGAATTCGCAAATCCATCGAGAATAGGGTCATCAGGATCTGCTAAATTCGGTTGGTTGATCTCCGTAATGTCCTCAACGACAAATTTGTAAGAGCAAGGATCTCTTTTATCAACGTTAAACCAACTGCTGAGCAAGCGCATCTCCAAGAAACCTAGAAGGCTTAGGACAATATAGCCTTTCCAACTCTGCCGCTGCCAGAAGTGCGATCACCCTGAGCTAGATATTAAATGTGTAGTTTTATACAAATCAATACACTTTTCGGATGATTTTGACACTACATTCTGCGGCTATGGACCGACTGAATGAGTAAAACCCTCTCTTCTTGGACAAACCGTCCCAGTTCTAAAAGTACTGCTAATGGTACGCCAACTGAGTGGGCTGCCTCCGAAATTGTCATATTTTCAGTTCGCATCAGTTCCAAAAGCTGTCGGACTTTGGCAACAACAGGATCATCGATCGACGTGTAACCTCGCAGAATGGCAATGCTTAACCCGGTTTCAATTCTGTCAGGAGTTATGTTGAGGTTGTTAACAACGGGAGATGGTTGAGAACGGGCGATCGCAGGCAAAATCTGAACACCGACATAACGCGGATTACTGCTGTGAATAATATCAAACGTGTAGAGCCGATTCTGCCCTCTAGCATCTGCTGTTTGCACCATCAGGTTGGTTACAGGCGTAGTGGTTGCTCCTGGAAAGCGAAGTGGTTGAATCACTCTCAAGAAAATAGTCTTTGCCCGCCCAGTCTCTAACTCAGCATCCGTGCTGTAGACTACTCGCGAGGCATCTGCCAGCAAAATATAGGCGATCGTTTCATCAGTCTGGCTAAAACTAATTGAGGTTGCCCGTCCAGGAGCAACTTGAACTTGAACCGCACTGGTCGTCGCTCTGTTGCGATCGATGACCTGGTAGGCTGACGTTTGTGCCTGAGCAGGCACCCCAAAACCAATCAATAAGGCTGTGCTGACTAAGGTCAGAGCAGGCAATCGTCTCATCGGTCTACCCTCAAAAAGCTATTGACCACCACAGAAACTTCGGTTCCTTCAGGAATAAACACCACGTTGGATCGCTGCAAGAGCTCTTGCCTCGTTTGCTCAGAACGACTGGACATCCGCTCCATAATAGGATTGAAGAAGCCCTCCACTGCCGCCGCCCAAAGCTGAGGTTCTGCACTGGTCGTACTTACACTCTGGTTCAAGCTCCCTCCTGATATGACCGCACTGGACTGGGTGCGCGGCTGATTCACGATGCTTCCCACCCGACCCAAGCTACTGAGCAACCCAGTCAATACATCCTGGCGAGCAATTTCGGGTCCCACATCATTGAGCTTTTGGGCGATCAGTGGGCGATTGTCTTGTCCTCGAATCTGAAGGCTATCGGGCGGTAAGGCTTGCTGACGGATCTGACCCGTGCGATCGCGATAGACAATGGCGATGACGCTGGCTGACACTAAATGATTACCCTGCTCCACAGTACTGGTACGAACAACTAGAACCGTACCCGCAGGTAACGCCACCGTGCCATCTGTCGCTTGCATCGCCTCAGTCAATTCCACCGCAAAGCGATGATCGACAGGCGCTTGACCAGCCGTTGAATGCTGACTACCCTCATCCCAAAGCATCGGCAGCGTAACTTTAGCTTTGGTGGCAGTGGCGATCGCCACCTCCTTCAAGCCGCTCGCACGCTGATCCAGTGAGCCGACTGGAGTTCGGTTCAGAATGCCAACCATACCAGGACTCATAGCCTCAGCAGACGTTTCTTCAGGGATCACGTCAGCATTGGGCAGCCTGCTTGTAGAGGACTCCGGCATTGCCTCTGCTGTTTCTGGCTTGGTTGCACCAATCGAAACAACTGGAATCACGGTGTTCTGCTGTGTCGCTGCTGCAACAGGATTGGACTGAGCCTCAGGGACTTGACTGGAAGCCGTGCTCGAAGGCTCAGAAGGCTCACCAGCTAGCTGACTGAACGCTGTCTCCGAACGCTCCGGAGTGCGAGGATTCACACGTTCTTGTCCGACCTTTGCCAGTTGTGCCCAGTGCTGAAACGGATCGATGCGTTCCACAGGTTGAATCCTTTCAGGGGGCGCAATGGGCGCACGAACCACCACTGGCTCTGGTCGAAAGACAGGTGCAGGGGATGCTACGGCAACCGGAGTGCGAGCAGGCGGGATTGACTTCAGCGTTGGCGGTCGTGGTGGTTTTGTTACACGCGGTCTCGTAACAGGTTCAGGCTGAAGCTGCTGCTTTTGATCCTGAAAAGCCAGCCGACTTTTTAGTTCGGCAGTCTCATCAAAGGTTGGGGGTGCGGCTGGTGTAGGGGCAAGCGACGGCGTGACCGGTCGGGCTGGTGTTCGCGGCTGGAGGAAGCCAAACCATACAACCGCTCCGGCTCCCATAGCTGTTCCGACCACTGCCACCACCGAACCCAGCCGGATACTGGCGCGCTCTGCCAGCGGACGCTCAACCGCCCTTTCCTGATCTTGCTGGAGCCGATATGCTTCTGAAATTAGCTGAGGCGTTGCAGGATTAAAGCCCGCTAGCTGTTGCTCTTCCTCAAGAGTCAGATCATCAGTATCCGACACATCAGGAGGGACTGCTGTTACAGAAGTTTTTCCGTTCCCGTTGCGGTCATGCGTCATGGTTGACATTGGCTCAGAGACTTGATCAAATTTATGGGGTTCCAATCGTTGTTGCACATTTGTCATTCGTATCCTCACTGCACTACCGCTGCCTTTGGGGGTTAAACTCAACAATGCGGGTGATTTGCAATCCCGCAGCACGCATTTCGTAGATTTTGCGTTCTACCAGCGGTGCATCGGCTCCGAGGGGCGATCGCGGCACTTCAACCGCCTGCAACGTAAACGTGCGATTGAAAGGAATTCGTTCATCTTTACCCGTCGTGCGATCAATCAGCACCCGCGTCGCCACCAGATCCACTTCCCATTCGCCGGGTCTAATTTCTCTCGGTTCCGATAGGTAGGAAACAATCGTCGTGCTCCGAATCTGCCCCGAAAAAAGCGCCGGAGGAACCAGTTCCGCAACCTTGGGCAGAGACGCTTTGGCAAACTCCGATTCCAGCAGCAGAGAAGCAAACCAGGCGTTGGTCGGCATCCGTTTGTTATTGCCAACTCGAATCCCCTGATCGGCTTCATTCGTGCCAGGAATCTTTTCATCCCAGTTGAAGGTTAGGGTCGTCCAATCACTGACGACTTTCTGGATCACCGATGGATAGCGCCAGTGACGCTCTTGCTCCGAGACATAAATCGTTTCACCATTCACCAACTGAGCAAAGGTTGTCTTCTGTTCGGCAATGCGGTTCACTCGAAAGGCAGTGAATAGCGTTAAGACAAAAATCAAGCTGTTGAAGACAGTCAGACAGATAAAACACACTGCCAGCAAGTTTTTTGCCTCGGGTAAGAGTGGAGCTTGAAGTCGTTTAATCTGCATCGCTACCCCCGTCGTATCAGAGCAATGCTGGTGACTGTACCGATCGCATTACTGAAAATGTCGATCAAACTTTTCACATTGGATGAAATGCCGTTGTAAAGCGCAAAGCCACCACCACCCGCGACCAGAACCGCTAGTCCCGGTGCAAAGATGCTGAGAAAAAAGAGAAATGCCACATCCGACACCAACTCTGCTCCAGACTTAACCAGCACAACGGCGGTTAAGCCAACCACAATGTTGTAGCCCAGTTGAATCCCGAACAGAGTGATGAATCCAGTGAGCCATGCCCAGATCGGACGACCTTGCAGCGGTAAGAGTGAGAGTCCGATCGCGATGGGTGCAAACAGCGCCGTTAGCAACAGTGCCGCTTCCAAAATATTGACAAATCCCCATTGCAAAGCGTAGAGAATAAACCGGATGATGGGAATCGCAGTATCTCGGAAGACGCTACCAGGGTCAGTTGTTAAGCGCACGGCTGTGCTAATTTGACCGGGCAATGACGCATTCCACAACGCCTGACCAAAGGCACGTAACGGCTCCAGGGGCGATCGCGCTTGTCGTTCTGCTTCAGCCACGATCGCTTGCGCCTGCTCTTGCTTCGAGTTCCAGCATTCCACCAGTTCAGTGCCAACTTTACCCTGACATTCGCTATAAAGACTTTCAAGCTGTTGTTTAGCAATACCCGTGATCGTCACATTGGAAATCGCATCTCGAAAGGTCAGTTCACCGACCTGAAGTTGCAATACATTTTGCACCTGCGTGTAAGAAAAGCCTCGAATAAACTTGATCGTGCCCGCTAGAACATTGCCATTCGCACCTAAAAAAATCATAATCACCAACGGCCAGACGAAGATTGAAGCTAGCTCTGACCAGGACTGCTTATCGATAATGTCTTTACCCGTAGTCATCGCAATAAACAGAATGCTGGCAGCTCCCAGGGTAATGCCCAATTGGATCAGCCCAATCCAGAGTCCAGACGCAAGCGGGTCTAGCGTTACTAGCCAGACCGTATTCCAGGACTCCACCGTGGCACGGGACAACTCCAGCGAACTGGTGATAATGTCCAGGGCATCGGATTCTCCGCCTGTGGTTGGAAAGGATTGAGCAATCAGGTGCATCATGAGCATTAGCCGTCAAATCAAACCATTAAAGACATCACGATTGTTTCGAGTTGGACTATTGATCGGAACCCAGCGTCACTCCACCCGGCATCATCAACAAACCACCTTGCTGACTGGCCGCATTGCCTGCGGAAATATTTTTGCGGCGATCGGCAGTGGTAATCGCTGATAGTTCACGGGCAGTTTGAGCCGACAATGTATTGCCGATCGCCCGATCAACTCGCGCTTGCTGTGCCTCTTGCAGCACCCGCTCATTCACCTGACTGTTAAGTGCTGTCTGTTGGGAAAGGTTTTGCATAATCCGTTGAGTTACGTCCAAACCCTGGGATTCCTCACCCAAACGCACACTTTCCTGCGTATTCTGCTGCGTTGATTGCCGTACTTGAGCCATCTGGGTTTGTGCTGCCTGACTCAAGGTGGACTGAGCCGCTACTCCTGTAGCCGTGGCTCTAGCAGCATATTTGCTCAGATCCTCGCGAATACCGTAAGAACTGCGCCCACTAGTCTTATTCTCTAAAGTCTCAGACAGAACCGCACCTGGATCACGGCTGGCTGAACCACCCATAATTTGACTCCAGAGCTGAGATAGATCTGGAACCTGAAACGCACCCAGAGTCGATTGAATTAAATTGTTAACCGGACTCAGTAAATCGTTTTGCACAAAGTTTTGCACATCTCCCAAGAAATCATTGATTTGATTGCCCGTATTCGATACGTAGACATTGCTGCCATTTACCTGATTACGAATTGCTGCCTCAACCGGGTCTCTACCTGTGTCTTGAGTACGTGCAAATGCCGGACTATTCACAGATCCAGCACCCACGACTAGAAACAGCATCATGAGTCGAATTGTCATCCACTTGAGTCGCATAGTTTATATCTCCTTAACGTGCAATAAGTGAGCGTTGATCGTGTTCAGCCGGATCACTGGGATCATCCTCCTGTTGGAGCGATCGCCCTGATTTCTCTACAGATAAACCCTGCCCGATATGACTGAACCCTTTACCTTCCCGCAATGCTGGAATATATTCATCTGCAAACGCTTTCAAACCCATCAATCGACCTTTGGGCGTGAGAGAATACTGTGCCATTACCCGATCGCGCGCCTCGCGTTCATCCTGATTGTTAGCAACGCTGGCAAGCATCAATTCACCGGGATAGAAACGAGTCCTCCAGAACCGACCACCCAGTTCTAGTAACCAGCAAGAGTAGAGATCACTGCTACGAGGCCAAAAAGCTTCTGTGGCATTCTGACTGATGATGTTAGGGGGGTAACCAAGATACCGCTGAAAAGAGTTGATACCGCTGCTGGTAATGCGTCCGGTAATTCGGTAATTAATGTTCTGCATGATTTGCGAACCTGCCGAACACTCACAAATGGTGTCTGGATCTTGAGAGAGCAACAGCACTGCGATACCGTCTTTACGCCCCGTCGCGCAGGTTTCTCCGACAATCTGGGCAAATCCATCTCTGCGAAGCAAGACCGATAACTCATCGCCAATGAATAAACTGCGCGGATGGGAAAGTGCATTGCGGATACAGGCAGCATGAGCGTTGATTGCCATCAGATAGGCATCCTGCTCATTGGTCAAACCGCTGAGGGCAAAGAACTTAATCGCAGGTTCAGGTGAGAAAGTACTGGGACGGGCGATCGCCTTGCCCAAGCGTGAAGCCAGCAACTCGCTCACCTGGCTCTGAATCTGGTTAAGCGAGTGTCGATCCAGATCCTCAAACGAGCGGAGATTTAACCGTTCACGGGTACAGAACTTGATGAAGTCTGGCAAGGTTGGGATCTGTTGCCACTCGGGCGATCGCCAACCCATTTCAAATGCACGATTGTAACGAGTGATGATTTCTGGGTCACGGAGAAAGACATCCAACGCTCTGATCAGCAACGCATCGACCCGTTGTGCCAGATGAGGATTATGGATCTTTCCCATGGCGATCGCGCTCAATGCACGGCGAATAAAGTCCTTCCAGGACTCCATGCGGCGATCGCGCTCCAATTTATCAAAGCGGCGTAGATCGGGGGGTTCCAGCAGATTGCTGCTACCGTTGGAGATGTCGTAATACGCTCCTTGATCGCCTAAGAGTTCGATCGCCGTTTTGAATGTACTATTACCACTGGAGGAAATGTCCATCCCGACCACTGGAATGTTATTTGCCAGAGCTTCCATGGCAAAGCGCCAGCCCAATACACTCTTGCCTGAACCTGACGTTCCGGTAATCAGCGCCCGTCCAATCTGATAATGAAACAAGTCAATGTAGATCGGCTTGCCGCCGCGTCCGGTTAAAAACTCTACACCGCATCGATCGATATCCTTCGGCATCGTCAGGGGTATAATGCCTGCCACTGTATGTGTGTCAAGGGTCAATCGGCGCTCATTCAAGTTATTGCCATGCAGCAGACGCTTACAAGTAATCGGTAATGCCTGGAGCCAGATTTCCCAGGCAATATGGCGCTCTCGAATCACCTTCGCCGTTTCAAAACTGTTCGCCAGCAAATTGCAGGCATGGATCAACTCCTCAGTGCTGTTGCGATAAACCAAAAAGACTGGCGCACAGTGTAGCGCTTTCGTACCCTCATAAAGACGGCGCTGTGCCTCAAAGGACTCTTCCTGCTTCATTTCAGCTCCGACATCTCGCCCCTGCCCCTTCGTAACCGCAATAGTGCGAGCTGCCTTGGACTGCTTTGCCTGTCGTGCCAGGTTGTCCTGAATAAAAAAGTCGTTGCCACGGCTGATCTCAATCCAGGCTTCAGTGTCATGCACATAGCTCGAAGAGAGAATTTTCCAAACCCACTTGAGATGTTCTCTGGTACTCGTCCAGCCCATCGGTGGATCGGTCATCGTCATCACGCCACAGACCTTACCTCGTCCCGTCAGGTAAAGCCGATCGTGATCACCTCGATGCTCCGGGCAAGCAGAACGCCCCTGAGTTCCCTCAATGAGCAAGGTACACAGATGCTTATCCGTCGTCACAGTTTCGGTCAGTTCCTGTCCGGTTTCTGTCTCCTTTAAAGTAATGACCTGCGGGATGGGAGGCGCAACGCCTTGATTGAAGCGGCTCCAGAGCCACTGCCACAGGTCTACTGTGCTACAGGGCGTTACCTCCAGCCCCACTTTAGTATTGAGCAATACTTCCCATTGCATAAACCCCTGTTGAAACCCTTGTAGTAAAAGCTTTTTGAAAAATGCTTCTTGATAAACCCGCTTATTTCCCGTAATCTGCTCGACTACCCAGGAACCTGTTTTTCTTAGTTTTTCAATCAGTCCGCCAACCAAATCTTTGTGTTGCGTACCTGCTTCGTCATCACTCGTCCAGGTACAAAAAGCAAGTTGATGCCAGGTCTGCCGCGTCCCTCCCTGAGTCAGTTGCTGTACTCGTAATTGCTCATTGCGAGTCAGCACGGAAACAGGTTTTAATTGGCATGCCTCTGCCAGGGTAGACAGTTCTTCTTGTCGCGCTGCATCATCACTTGAGCACCCTGTGCAGAAGGTAAGTCGTTCACCAATCGGTAACTCTTTCATCCCTTCTTCAATGGCATGAGCAAACGCATTCACCTCACTGTCGTACAGCACATCGTGCAGTCCAGCAACACGAAAGCCAAACACAAGCTGATACTGAGATTTACCTTTCTCTAGCAACAGTGCAGCCACTTCACGATCGTCTTTTTTGATTTCTGCAATACAGCAGATATTGACTTCATTCTGGAATGGCATAAACGTACTTTTGCCTCCATACTGATTGGGCACTTGCACTGGTTTCAGCCGAATGTTGACCCGTGCATCCCCATAACGTTTGCGAATCCAGGTTGGTCTATGTTCTGAGATAGGCGAAACATAGATGTTGCTGCCGTTACACCAATCGGTTCCCGGCGGCTTACGCCAGCGATCGAGAAACTGATGGGGTTGATTCCCGGTCAGAATCCACCAGCTCGCAATCAACCAGAATGATGCTCCAAAGAACCAGCCAAGACCCAGGCTGAAGAAACCATTTGTGATGACATAACAAAGAACAACAATGGCAACCCAGGGACCGAGTTGATCGGCTGGAATCGGACCAATACTCGCCTGCTTACCTAAAATTCGATTGACTTTGATGAATTCTCGATTGAAATCTCGTTCCATAATGCTTGCAATTCACGTTGCCAGATCAACCACCAGCCGTTCCTGTTCCATTCCCCACGAAGATGAACGTGACCACATCAATCGCAATGACGATCGCAAATGCCAGTCCTACTTGGGTTACGATCGGTCGCCAGTCATTTCCTTGCTGTGCCTGGTTATAAGCGAATAGTGCCGACGCTGCAACCAGTAACAAGAAAACTCCACGAATCAGGTTGAAAATCAACCCAACCACGTTGGTATCCAGCGTATTTGTCGCACCGCCGGACTGGGAAGTTTGCTGCGCCAGTTTGACAAAGAACTGCTCCAGCCCACTGAGAAAGATAGCCTGGGCAGGTGCAGCAAAGGTATTGAGCACTGCCGTGATCGCAATAATGAGGGAGGCAATATGCCAAAAACGAATTTTGGCACCCAGGTATTTTTCTAGAATAGGTACCGCCTTGACCAAATGCCAGAAGCTGAGGAATACCACACTGGCACAACCCATGCTCGTTATGAGCAACGGCTCTTTGATTAACAAATAGATCACAACAGCAACACAAAGCCCAATGAACAATAAATCAGGTTTAGTAAGGTTGAAATGCCGCCATTGTTGAGTAGAGCGACGACGTAGTTGAGTTAAGTGAGACTTAGTAACGGGAGTTTTCATGTTTTGCATCATCGGTTCTCCATCCATGCTGATCCAGCTCGTTAATTAAACTTGCAATTCTTCGCGATTCGGTTTGGCAGACGCTTTACCAGAACGGCGATTCAGATGCTTTTCATCCATTTGTTCAGGTATTTGCTCATTGATGGCTGACTCCATCTCTCGTATGGGAATACTGCAATGCAGGATGTCTGGTGATTGACCAGGCACCAACATGGCATCAAATACCTGCTCATCCTTGTGGTTCGGGTCAAACCCTTGCAGCAACTGAGTCCCGTTCGGTAACGTCACAACCTCAAACTCATACTTAGCTTTACCCTGATCTGTCCAGGTGAATACAGGTTCAGCCTCCCCATTGAATCGATCCGATAAGCGCTCCTGGAAGGTGGCAATCAACCCTTGAGCACTGGCTTTGGTGGCGTATTCCTGTTTGGACTGAGGAAGTTTAGCAATGCTGGCTTTCTCATCAGCACTGAGGTGATCTGCTGCAATCGCCCACTGCCCATCGGTGCGGTTGCCTGCAAAAAGGGTATTACCCTGATTGTTGTTAAGGGCGATCGCTACTTGATTCCCTTGCTCTTCAATTTGCAGCGTTTTATTACTGGAAATTGTAATTCCCTCCCGATCGGCATCATCCAAGTCTGCATGAGCAGCTCTGGCAAACCCCACCAATGATTCTGCACAGGCAATTTGCTCAGGATCGGCTCGTCGCGCCATAAGTTGTTCCAGCACTTTGGACTCTACGATCGGTTGTGCGGGTGGAGCCAATTTACTTTCTGCCGTGTCAGCCTCTGGCCCAACCATTGCGGCATTGGTTTGTTCTGCGATTTGCTTCTCCAAACGACTCACCGCCACTTCTAAACGGTCAAGTCGTTTGGATAGCCCTTTCAGATATGCCTCAATCTGGTCAAGCTGTTCGCTAATGCTGGCTTCCCGATCAATCTCCAGGGGTTGCCCTTTGTAAGTGGGGTCTAGTTTTACACCCAACGTGTCTACCTTACTCCCCACCGTTGCAGCCGCATCTGCTAGAGGATTTTCACCCGCAACTGGTTCTGGTTCCGCCGATGGCGTTACCGTTGAGCGCCCGGTTGTTGCCTCTTGCAAACGGCTGGTTAGATGATCAACCTGCTCATTCTGCCGCTGAAGTTCTCGAACAATTCGTTCGATCCGTTCTTCGTCATCCTGAGCTGCCAGGTTTTCTAACAACCCCTGTCCAACCACAATGCCCAGAGCTGCCAGTTGCCCTGCCAGCCCTGCCACATTGACCCCATTTGTCTCGCGTCCATTCACAGCTGCCGAAGCACTCAGACGAGACGCTTCCTCCATCGGGTCTCGGTAACGGAAGTCCCGACCATTAGCTTGACTAGCTTTGCCTTGAGTCTGCGCCTTAGATTGAGTCTTGCGCTGAGCTTTCGATGATGATTTGGCTTGATTTTTAGCTGTCGGAACTGGAGCAAGCTCTTCATCCCTCAGATCCTCTAGATCATCATCAAGGTCTCCGTCCAGCAGGGTATTCAGTGCCTCGTCTGGCGCTTCATCCAAGTCATCGTCCAGATCGAGGGCATCATCCAGGTCGGTATCCAGATCACCGAATTCTGCTTCTTCAAACCCAAACATCTCAGCAATATTGGAGGGCGTAAAGTAGTTTTCATCCTTATCCGTAACGCCTTCCAGGTTCTTGATCAGATACTTGCCGCTCGTTCTTTGACTAGGATCGCTAGTGAGGTAGAAGCGGTAGCCCCGAATTTCATCATCACTGCCACCACCTTCACAAAGTTCAACGGTAATGGGAGCCTTGCCCGATCGCTCACTGAATGACTCAACATAAGCCTTGAAGTCCTCATGAGACTCAATTCCCTCTTCCTGGAGCGCCTTAGTGATGGCTTTATCCAGGGTGTTTTCGAGATGGCGGAGTTTGCGGCGATCGGTCAGGTTCTGCCAGGATCGCTTCTGGGTACTTTGCCACTGTTTGGGTCGGGTGGGTGTTTTGGTAGCCATAGGCAGCCCTAGAACACAAGTTAAGGATGCTGTAGATGTCACCTTAACAAGGCGATCACCCTCTCCACCTACGCCCAATGGCGATTTGTCCAGTATCCAGTTGGCTAGATTATAATGCCTTCAGAATTAGCTCCCTTTGCTCTATGCCAGAAGACTACATTTTGATTGTGACTGATGAGACCGATGAAACCTCCGTACCCATTGAAGGTCAAAGGGGATGGGGTGAAGAAGTTCGCAATCGCATCGCTAACCTCAAGGAGGTCAGGTTGCCAGTCGCACAGCTAGAGCAAAACATGAATCAGTTCTTACAACTGGTCGGACGCTTGTTCAAGCAAGTGGATCAGCAGATTGGTGCAGAATCTGACATGAAGCTGGATGAGGTTGAGCTATCGGTTGAAATTAGTGGGGAAGGGGAAGTTAAATTAGTGGCAGGCGGGAAAGCTGCGGGAAAGGGAACAATTAAGCTGAAATTTACTCGATCGGATAAGAAGTAAATGGCAAGCAATTGGGCGATCGTCATTGGCATCAATCAATATCGATTTTTGCAACCGCTGAAGTATGCCAAGCGGGATGCTGAAGCCATGAACGGTTTCCTGACCGAAGAAGCCAAATTCGATCGCATCTTTTTGTTTACCGATGATTCTCCCCCCATTAGCGGCAAACCCACGGAACCGTTCCGGGCGAATCTGCTGCGGGTCTTGCGCCAAATCTTTGCAACGCCTTTTATGAAGGATGGCGACAACTTCTGGTTCTTTTTCAGTGGACATGGCATTCCCCACAACGGACAGGATTATCTGATGCCGCTGGATGGCGACCCGGAGGATATAGAAAACACGGGCATTTCCACCAATACCATCACCAATTACCTGCGGGGTTGTGGAGCCGATAATGCGGTTATGATTCTGGATGCCTGTCGCAGTGGTGGCAAGAAAAGCGGGGAAGGCATTGGCAGACAAACGGAAGCAGAAGCCCGCCAAACGGGAGTAATCAGTCTGTTCTCGTGTAGTCCCGACCAGTTTTCTTATGAACTGGAGGCAATAGCCCAGGGAGCCTTTACCTATGCCCTGCTTGAAGGACTGGGAATTCGTGGCAGATGTGCCACTGTGGAGCGGCTAAATCAGTATCTTGAACATCGAGTTCCTGAACTGATCAGTCACCATATGCAGAGGGTGAGGCAAACTCCTTATACGATCGTAGAACCACTCAATCGATCGCACTTGATCTTGATGCCGCAACACGCCAGCCTTACCGATATTGCAACTCTGAAAAATGATGCCTATCGTGCTGAGAGAAACCTAGAGTGGGATCTAGCACAGCAACTATGGATTAGGGTATTAGCAGCAGCTTCCGGGCAGGATATAGAGGCGACCGAAGCCTTGCAAAATCTGGGAATTCAGCGTCACACCAGAACGGCTCCCCCTCAACCTGAACCGCCCCAAACTAAATCTCGTTCATTAACTCGACGGCAAGTTCTCAAGTGGGCAATTGCAGCAGGCGTGGGAGTGGTGGGAGTGAGAGTTGTTAGCCAACAAATCAATGTCGATTACTCTAAGCTAGAGGGATTTCTGAAAGCCGCGAAATGGAAAGCGGCTGACCTGGAGACTGCTAACTTGATGTTGAAAGCGGCAAATCGAGAAAAGGGCCGTTTTCTTGACGAAGACAGTACCAAGAATTTTCCCTGTGACGTTCTAAGTAAGATAGATCGCCTATGGGTAGATAACAGCAGTGGCAAATTTGGATTCAGTGTGCAAAAAAAGATCTACGTCGAAAACTGTGGCGGCAAACCCGATGGATATTATGATGAGAAGGCTTGGCAATGCCTTAGCGATCGAGTGGGTTGGCGTGTGAACAACGAATGGATAGTATACCGTGAGGTAACTTTTAGTACCCAAGCTCCAAGGGGACATCTCCCTTGGCAAGGGAGTGGAGAAAGCCCTTGGAGTAGATCGAGCTTTTTTGATAGTGGAGGTGGTTGGGAAGTCTCCTCTCTCATGCAGAAACTTGTAAGCTGTAGCATTTAACAGTTTCAGTGATTTCTAAAGATTTGTAATAGAAGCCTTTTCGGACAAATAATCAGTATTCCAGCACTTCGTTACCTGCACCAGAGAGGTCTTACCCAATCAGGAAATTCTGCGATCGCTCTTTTAAGAGCAGCAAGCGATCGCCCCTCTCTGTAGGCTAGATTGAGTACCGTCAAGTTCTTGCCTGTAAATACATTGGATGAAGTGAAATTCAACTGCAATCGATCTCTGCACTCCTAAGCATCGGCAGCAATTTGCAGGCGATCACTAATTGCACTCAGAGGATAGTTTGGAAATTGGAATGTCGAATTCGAGATGTAGCGCGTTGGGGCGATCGCTCCCTCCCCACCAACATTCTTTCCAACTCCCCTGCGTACTCTTCTGAAAGTGACACTGTTTCCTCACCTGTATGCAGATTTCCTCGACAAATCGTGCGCCTCGCTTCATTCCGAACAATAAAGTCACCTGTGGGTTGAACGTAGGCAGTCCATTTGTCACCCACCTTAAACTGAGCAATTTCAGAATTATCTGACCGGCGCTGTTCATAGGTTGTGGCTACGGCTGTCACCAGTCCTGAAAACATCTCCTTACGCCATTGATCTCTATCCAGTTCAAAACTTTGAACAGCTTCCGCACCAGGGAGGACTGGCTCAGGCAGTTGAATGGAATCAGGGTTCAACTTCAGCACCACGCTGGAACCTTCAGGACGTAGATTAGCTTCAAAAGAACTCCCGATCGGTAGCTTAGGGGTATCCGGTGAGAACGTTCCCAGGTTCTTGTCGTCGATCTGGACAATCGGGGTGCCGTTATAACGGTAGTACTCTGGATGCGATTCCGGCAGTTCAAACTCCCCTACCTGAATGCTCACGGACTGATTGCGCCATTGCTTACTGGCAAAGTTTTCCTCGGCAAAGTCATTGTGGCGGATACCCAAAACCTTGATTTCATCGAACTGAAATGCCTGAAGCTGCTGACAGACTTCCTCAGTCAACAGGTTGTATGCCAGCGCCCCCACGCCTGAATCCTGCCGAGATTCCGCCCAGGTATGATCAGCGGGAGGAATAATCCGCAAATCATCGGGCACACGAAGCGTATCCAACTCATTGACGTTCTGACCGAACTTAGCTTCTAGCTTTTCAACCAAACGGGGCGGCAGATCTTTGAGCGCAAACTCAATCATCGGTAGCTGCGGATGAATCATCGCATCAAATTGAATACCTTTTTGCTCTAAGGTTTCCTTCCACCGAATCGCATCTGCCCCAAACGGTACACTCAACACATAAGCATCTCTGGGTAGCGCTTCACTGGGTACTTCATAGCCATGCTGAAGGGCAAAGGTGATAGCCATTTGCTCTGCCAATGCCAGACAATCCCGACGATGCCGATCCATTTCCGGGCGCGTGTGCTGGGTATACCAGAGTGCAGCGGCTCCCTCAAACCGTTCCTCTGGGGTCGGAAACAACTCATTAATTTCAGCACGATAGCTGTCGTAAAGCTTGCCCAATTCCTCATTGAAAGCATCCCGATCTTCCCCAACCCGCTCCTGAATTTCATCCCTGGCTTGCTGGAACCGGGTCTTCAGTTCCTCTGCCCACTCCAACGCATCCACAGACAAATCATCTTTCGGAAATAAATAGCGGAACTCGTGGCGATCACGGCTCCGAATGCGGGTCGGCTCCCACAAAGGGTTGACGACTTCTCTAGCAAGCACATTGATCGAGCCAGGAGCATCGGCAGGCATCGCAAAACTCCGATAAAGGCGATCGTCCTTCTTAAAGTCAAAAAAGTGGTTGGGATGAGATTCTGACCAGCGTTTTGCATCCGAAAGCAGATTCTCCCCTTCGATCTCCTTGATATCCTCCAACCGTTCTGCACTTTTGGGTGAATCGACCTCGACCTGAAGTGCTTGAAACAGACGGTTAAGCAGTTTGCGCTGACGGCGCTCAAACCGCTCGACATTCTCCCCTTCCCCCGGCATCGACGATTGCACCCGCCCAATGTTGGTTGCCACCAAACCTACCTTGTTCTGATTCGCTGCCGCCGCAATCTGAGCCAAATTCTGATACTTTGAGCCACCATCATCAGTGACAACTTCGCTGTAAGCCAGCTTGGGGCGTTGCTTCACGGCTTCAAACCGTCCTGGCTCGCCCGCTCGCAGCGTTTCCTTGGCAAGGTTAGGCAACTGGCTAGCAGGACTAACCATGAGTTGATCGCCATCGAAGTCTGCCTGATGATATTCCTCCGCATCTTTGGGGTTAATCCAAATGACATTGCGAGTTTTCTTCAGCTCCAGGTCATGGCTGTTGTGGTAGAGGCGAATATTGTCTGAGTTAACGATCGGGTAGCGGGTCAGAATCACATCTCCTTCCGGCAGATGAGGCACACAAACCGTGCCACGCGGTAAGTCATCTGATGGCATCGCCATACCAGAACTATGGCTGTAACCGCTCTTAATCGCTAAATCTCGCCATCTACCTGCCGCATAATCCGTTGCAAACTTCCGAAACTTGGGAGTTTCAACCAATTGCCCATATTTGTCGCTTCGCAGCAGTGAAATCCAGCGAGATTCTTGCACCTGACTGTTGGCATTACCATCCTCATCCTCAAATTCTTCTTCTGAACGCTCCTGTCGCCGTTGTTGTTCCTTGTCGTATTCCTGCACGATGTATCGTGCCAGTGCTAAAGGATGCCGCTGTAAATCTGCTAAGACTCTGGCTTTTTCCTCCGTCGGCTGCTTCAAATCCTGCCGCACTGCATCCTCGGAATACCAGATAGTAAATTGCCAGCTATTGTCGTAACTGGTGGCTCTAGCATTGCCCCGGTTGCCCATGGCGGCTCGCGGAAACTCATAATCTCCACACGGAACCAGCTCGTCCAATCGGGCTTTTTTTATCCCCTTAATCGACGATCGATCCATGATAATGTCATAGCCCTCTGCCTCAGTCAGTCGGGCATCGGGCAGCAGCGTTCCTTTAGAGAAGAAGCTGACGCGAGGGCAGCTTTGCTCGCTTCCTTCTGCCCACTGCTTCCTCCAGGCAAACCGAAATTGAAACGGACAGTTCTGCTCACCCCCCAGTTGACGAGCCAACTGCGGTGAAATCTTACCGTGACAATCGCCGGTTTTGTATTGGGAATACTCCGGGTCATTAAAATCCACAATCTTGACCCGCAGGTTCTCCAACGTGTCAGACCCTTTGTAGCAATTACTCACTAATAGAGAACCATACCGACAGGCAGTATCCGGCTCTGTCGCAAATAAGCGCCGGATCTTCTTACGCAAGTCGTCATCCGCAAAGTAGTAACTGTTGCCAGAACTAAATGTGAGTTGCCGCGAAGTGCCATCGGCAAAATTGCGCGCCCGCAGATGATTTGCATTAGGATTACGATTGTCAATTTTTACGAGCAGCAGCGATTGCAACTCCTCTGGCTCAAACATCTGTTCCAGCAAAGAGTTTTTAATAATCTCCGGCTCCGACAAATACCGTCCCTTCCCGTTGTTGTGCGACCCATCAAAAATCGGGATGCTGAGACCGGAACCCTCAATGACCCGCGTGGTCAGCTCCATTACCTACGGTTCATGATATAAACGTACTATCATCTAACTTAGAAAGCGTTAGACTGTTTTTTGACCTTTACACAAAGCAGCCATGGCAAAATCAGCCAGGTGGCTATTCTTGAATTGAACAGCGAGGAGGATAACAATGCCGTGGCACATTAAACGTCTGGAGAACGGTTTGCTGGTGCAGGCATACGATCAGGAACCCGATGATGAAAGCGAAGAACTCCTGACCCCAGATGACAGAACTCAAGATGAATGTCACCCGCGCTTTGCCCATCTGAAACCTGGCGAAAGTATGGTGCTACCTGATGAACCAAGAACCACGACTTCTAGTTCCTGGTATCCCAGCCAGTATGAGGATCTGGGCGATTTTTTAAACGGTGATCCAGGGGCGATCGATAAGTTAGATAGCGGTAGCGGCTCTCGTCGCTACAACTGGCGCTATTACGAACCTGACGAATCTCTATGATTACAGGTAATACACGGGTTAACGTTGCATGAGCGATGAACCAAGCATTCAATCTACCAATCCATCTGAACCACAAGCCAGTTTTGATGACCCTTGGAAAGAAGGGCTAGAGCTTTATTTTGAGCCATTCTTAGCATTTTTCTTCCCAGTCGTGCATGAACTGATTGATTGGAACCGAAGCTATGAGTCGCTAGAGCAAGAATTTCAGCAGTTTGTTAAAGACAGCGAACTGGGAAAACGATTCACCGACAAGCTGTTCAAAGTTTGGCAACAGGATGGCGAAGAAACCTGGATACTCGTACATATAGAAGTCCAATCTCAGGAGGACTCTGGCTTCGCAGAGAGAATGTTCGTGTATAATTATCGCTGCTTTGATCGCTATCGTAAACCTGTGATCAGCCTTGCTGTTTTGGGCGATGAGCGTCCAAACTGGCGACCCTCTTCTTACGGTTACGATCTGGGTGGGTGCCGAGTTGGAATTGAATTTCCGATCGCCAAGCTCATTGACTATGAAGCCCACTGGGAAGAACTGGATCAGAGCCGAAACCCATTTGTTGTTGTGGTCATGGCTCATTTAAAGACAAAAGCCACGACAGGTCAGCCCCAGCAACGTAAGCAGTGGAAGTGGACACTCGTTCTCAAGCTATTCGAGCAAGGTTATAGTGAAAGTGATGCGGTGGAGCTATTCAGATTGGTTAGCTGGATGATGACACTGCCTGATAGCCTAGAGCGGGAATTTCTAGCAGAGCTGCGACAGTACCAGGAGGAACGGCAAATGCCCTACGTTACTAGCATCGAACGTCTAATTAAGGAGGAAGGACAACGCGAGATTATTGAGAATATTCTCAAAGTCCGTTTTGGCGCTTTAGATGAGCAGTTAGCGTCGATTGTTGCCCACTTATTGACTTTATCGCCTGAGGAGTACACGCGGCTCTTGCTGGAACTATCCCGTGAAGATCTCCTAGCACGATTTGCTCAGATAGAATCCTAATAGTACAAGCTGACGAGAGTAGGAAACTCAGACAAGATCAGTGAAATGGGTAGTCGAATCCAGAGAAATAATTTAAAGAATTAATGGAATACAAGAAATCATCAGTGATAGAAGACCTCCAAAAGCACTTAGAATGCATCGATGAAATCTCTACAAAAGGTATTCTTTCGCATGAGTTTAAGATTTGGCATGACAAAATCCTTACCATTCTTGAAGAAATCTTTGGACTTAACTCCGTTTATGTCCAAAGATTTAAAGATGTAAGCTATTTGCCTCAGAACGAACATTCAAGAACTCCTGAGCTAATAAAAATAAAAGCCTTTGAATCCGGCTTAAAGCGAGCAGAATCTTTAATTTTAGATTGCATTAGAGTAATCAACAATAATTACTATGCACTAAATTATTCACAACAAAGTGCCATCGAGTTTATCGAAAATTTATGCAACCGTTTTCCTCGGATAGCCAAGCAACTTTGCACAGAATATAGAGGAAGAAAAATACGCAGTATTGAAGATGAATACGATGTTCAACATCTTTTTCATACATTGCTACTTACAAGATTTGATGACATAAGACCTGAAGATGTCAACCCTAGCTACGCAGGAGCAACATCTAGGGTTGACTTTCTACTTAAGCAAGCAAAGGTAGTTGTCGAAGTTAAAAAAACCAGGGAAAAGTTAAAGGATAAGGAGGTTGGCGAACAACTTATCATTGATATGAAGAGGTATTCTCAGAATCAAGACTGTAAAACTTTGATTTGTTTTGTGTACGATCCAGATCAACTAATTTTAAATCCAAGTGGACTGGAATGTGATTTAAGTGGAAATCATGACGAACTTGAAGTCAAAGTTATAATCTCCCCAAAGAATTAAACTGAATTATAGAACACTAAATTATGGCAAGCCCTACATCGCTAAATCTTGCGTTCATGAAAATGCAACGCCGAGCTGAGATGAATGACCGAAGCAAACTAGTTTCGACGTTTGTTGACGCAGGTTCCTTGTTTACTTTGCTTTCTTCACTGGATCACCAAGTAATCTATGGACGTAGAGGTACAGGAAAAACACATGCTTTTTTATACCTTGCGGAAACTGTAGCTAAGCGGGGAGATATCCCTATTTATATAGATATGCGAAACATTGGCTCTAGTGGAGGGATATATACAGATCCCCACTTATCACTTGCTGAACGCGCAACTAGACTTTTACTAGATACACTTTCAACATTTTCTGATAGGCTCTATGAATTTGTATTAGAAAATGAAGAATTACTTAAAAATACCAGCTTAGAACGAAGTATTGATGAACTTGCAAATAATATTTCAAATGTAAGTGTTGTCGAGCATCCAAACGGTGATAGAGATCCTCAAAGTTCATCTAATAAACAACATACTGTTCGCTTTGGCTCCATTGGGCAATCATTGAGAAATCTTATACGTAGTATATCACCAAGAAAAGTTTGGTTCTTATTAGATGAGTGGAGCAGTGTTCCACTAGAGTTACAGCCTTACCTAGGAGATTTCATTCGAAGATCAATGTTTTCTATTCAAGGAATTGTCGTAAAAATTGCTGCTATTGAGCAAAGAACGCGTTTTCAATTGCCTTTTAGCGAAGGTAATTATGTTGGTATTGAAGTTGGAGCCGATATAGCTGTTGATATTAATCTAGATGACTTTATGGTTTTTGATAATGATGCTGAAAGAGCAAATATCTTTTTCAAAGAATTAATATATAAACATTATCAAGCAATGGATGACTCTGATTTACCTGATAGTCCAAAATCATCTGAATCCCTTACTAAGGAAGCATTTACTCAAATTAATGTTTTTACAGAATTCGTTAGAGCTTCCGAGGGCGTACCAAGAGATTCTATCAACATCATTATGTTAGCAGCTAAAAAAGCTGATGGTGACAAAATTACGATGAATGATGTCCGAGTTGCTGCTAGTCAGTGGTATAACCGTGATAAAGGCTCAACTGTTGAATCAAATCCTGAAGCTAGCGAACTGTTACATTGGATTATCGCTGAAGTTATTGGTAATAGAAAAGCACGAGCATTCTTGTTGAGAAAAGATGCAAGAAGCGAATTGATAGATCGACTTTTCGATTCAAGAGTTCTCCATGTTCTGAAACGAAATGTATCATCTAATGAAGAGCCTGGAGTAAGATACGATGTATACAAGTTAGACTACGGATGTTATGTCGATTTGATAAATACGCAGAAATCTCCTTTAGGCTTACTTCCTAATAATGAGGATGAAATAGATCAAACTTATGTTGAAGTTCCATCTGATGATTATCGTGCTATTCGTCGTGCAGTTTTGGACTTAAAAAGATTTGAGGAAAGAACAATTCAACTGCCCTTTAAAGAATCTATGTGAAAAGGCTAAAATTCCACAAGCTTTACTTTTCCGCCCAACTACTGACGATCGCCACCTCCGCTTTCACTGGGACTTTCCTTAAATACTGCCGTCCAGCTTGCTCCATCACTTGCTGAAGCATCTGTGCAGCCCGTTCTGCTGCATGCTCTGGAGCTTCCAGCAAAATTTCATCATGCACCGTACCAATTAGTCTAACTCCCGTTTCCTTCAACGTTGTGGGCAGTTTTGCTAAGGCAGCTTTGGTAATATCGGCGGCAGTGCCCTGAACTGGAGTGTTCAGCAGCTCTGTCAACTTTGGTTCGTCTTTCCAACACCGAAGGCGATCGCCCATCGTCCGCATCTCCCTGGGCAGCCTTCGCTTCATTGCCCCATGCCAGCGAGCGATCCCCTGATACGCCTCAAAATAGCGCTTGCGAAAGGTTTCTGCCTGCTTTAGGCTCATCTGCACCCCATAGTTGTTGTAGGCGTACTCAGCTAACCCTTTGGCACCCATCGCGTAAATCAGCCCAAAATTGACGGCTTTAGCTGCCTGCCGCTCTGATTTCTCAACTTGATCCAAGGATTTATCAGCAATCAGGGCAGCGGTTAGCCGATGCAAGTCTTCATCATTCTGGTATGCCTCAATCATGCGGCGATCGCCACTGAGTTCTGCTGCGACCCGCAGTTCAATCTGAGAGTAGTCCGCCACGACTAAGCGATAGCCTGGAGCCGGAATAAAGCAACTGCGAAAGATTTTGTCTCTGGGAATCTGTTGCAGGTTGGGGTTACGACAGGACATGCGCCCAGTAGCAGCTCCCATCTGTTGATAGTCTGGATGAATGCGCCCAGTAATGGGGTGAACATGCTTGGGCAGGCTACTGGCAAACGCTTGGACTGATTTTGCTGCTTTGCGGTAGTCCAGCAATGCTCTGACAGGCGGATGCTCCTCTGCCAGGGGAATCAGAGAGAGTTTACTGGTGTTCTCTACTGGAACACCCATTTGCTGTAGTGCCTCTAATACCTGCGGCTGGCTGTCCAAATTGAGAGACACCTCATTCCCCAAGAGATCGAGCTGGGCACTGAGCAAGGCTGGCTGAAACTGTTGTCGCAATTCACCCGCCATTTGGTCTCTTCTTTGTTCTAGTTCTTGTCGCAGGGAATCCCAGCGAGAGAGGTCGAGCAGCATGCCATGCAGTTCCATTTGGGCGATCGCTCCCAAACAATCAAACTCCAATTTGGCAGTTTCCACCAAACGAGCACCTGTCAGTTTGGGTTTCATCACCTCGCGTAACCGCAGTAGAATCGCTGCATCTCGCGCTGCATACTCTAACTGCTCAGAAGAAAGACTGGGATGACTCCAGTCACTTCGCTGCTGTTCTTTGGAGAGTTCTTCTCCCAGATAGACCTTGACTAGCTCCGCCAGGTTATATCCGTGCGATCGCACTCCTGCATCCAATAATTGCGCCGCTATCATCGTGTCGAACAGTTTGCCAGCAATGGGCAGTCCTGCCTGTTGAAGAAACTTCAAGTCAAATTTGGCATTCTGCAAGACTTTGATTGGCGTACCTTGAAGCAGTTCGCGCAGCGGAGCTAGCTTTTCCTTGGCAACTTTAAACAGGTCAATGATCATAACGGGTTGATTAGCCACAGCAATTTGCACTAAACGAATTCGATCTTTTAAGGGATCAAGTCCAGTGGTTTCTGTATCAACCGCGATCGCCTGACAATTTTGCAAGGGCTTAAGTACTTCTGCAAGTCGTTTTCCATCTTCAACGAATTCATAACTCGCAGCCGTCTGAGATGAACTAGCATCTGCTTTCTCATCTATATAAAAATCTTCTAATTCCATTGCAGATACGCTTTCTGTAACAGCGATCTGGACTGTTTCTCGTAGCGGCATTAAGCAATCTGAATCGATCGACTTCAAACCAGAAAAAGCATCACTACTACACCAAACACACCAAATATTTTGATGCTGTCGATAAACGTTGACATACATCTCCTGAATGACCAGCACAGCATCAATTGGAATACCCGATGGTACACGCTGAGAGTCTGGACGGAGAACAACTTGTTGACCAATCTCAAAACTGTCGTGGTTTGGAAGCGATGAGGCTGTGGAACTAAGGGAGGGAAGAGGTTTGGTTTCCTTGACTGCCTCTGTTTCTATTTTTCCTCCCATCTCTTGATGGAGAGCATAGGAAGCAATGGCTTTCTGTTTGGCAAGCCGCGATGGTAGAGGCGGTGGAGTGTACCAGGTTTCAATCCAGGCATCGCTTGCTGTTGGTGTTTCCGATTCAGCAGTTGCAGCGTTAATAGGCTCACTACTCTGTTGAACCCGATTCCTCAGAAACTGCCGTTTCCGAGCTTTTGCCCAATCCATTAAATCCTCATACAGTGGATCAGCAACCGTAGAGAGCTTGGCATTTGCTTCTACACCACTAACATTGGGGCTAGAGATCTTCACGGTCATTGTCCTCTCCTAAATCCAAATCAACCGGAATGAAGCGGTGGTAAGCCCGCTCATAGACAAACAATGGCTCTGCTGTGACACCACCCCGATTTTTGAGAATGCTAAGTCGCGCATAGATCGCCTTCGCTTTTTCATTAAGCGGATACTGAGCACGCAAGTCTTGAATTTGCCGGAGTCTGAGATAGTCTCCTGCATAGCGTTCTTCCAGCAGGTCAAGCTGATCTCTAGGTTGGTCATTGCCGCGCTGCGCCTTCCCTGTCTGGAGCAGCATAATGCAGTCTGCGGCGTGGGCAATCTTGAACGAGTCCCGTAACGCACCCATATCTAACGTTCCAGTCCGAAGTGCTTCCTGGTAGGCGGCTTTATTGATGTCACTAATCGCCACCACAGCAGCACCCGTGTCCCGCGCCAGTTGTTTTAACCCCGTCGCCACCCGCGAAACCCGCAATACTTCATTGGCACCAGAGTCGAGCTTTTCATCCCCACAGCACATGAGTTGTAAATAATCAACAATTACCAATACGGGCGCTGTTTTGTCGAGTTCTGCAATGCGCCGAATTTGAGCGATCGTCCCTTTCAAATGCGCGACTGTAACCTCTGGACCTGCTTCTAGAACCGTCAGATATTCTGCAATCTGCTGGTCATAGGCCCGAATTGCCAGCGCAGTCTGTTGTTTCAGCCATTCGGTATGGGTATAGTCAGCGTTCATCCAGTGCTTGGCTTCAATCAAGCCGGAGTTTAGCCCACCCATCCGCGACAAGGCATTTACCCAGAGCTGCTGCTTCCCCATCTCAAAGGAGACGTACAGCACGGGGATTTTAGCTTTTGCCGCTTCATCCGCACACCAAGCGCACCAAGTTGTTTTTCCGGAGCCGGGAGGGGCACCCACGACATAGAGCCTACCGGGATGTAACCCACCATTGAGAGAACGATTCAACCAGGGAGCCGGAGTGGCGATCGCCGTTTGCGGTTGCCCAAACAATTCCCGGATCAAGTCCTGGGTATAGGCCACCATTGGCATGACTTCTGAGGCATTTCGTTGCTGAAGATGTTGAGAGTGGTGAATGAGTGTTTCCAGCGTTTCGGTCACGGGATGTAAGGGGCTGTTCAACAGTTCGGATGCAGTAGCAGCCTGCTCTTTTGCCAGCGATCGCAAGCCGGTATCTCGCACTCTCATGAGGAGTTCTGTAAACGTCTCCCAACCACAGGGAGCCAGATGCAAAAGCTCATCCAAATAGGCAGCGATTTGATTCAGCATCGGTGTCGGTAGGGGAGAGCGCTCCATCACTATTTTTTCCAACCGGGAGAGCACGAGACTGGGCGTTAGCTCTCTCCCTTCTATCTCCAGGCTCACAAAGCATTCCCAAAGCCTTTGGTGGAGATAAAACGGCTTTGAAGCATCGCCTTTGGGCATAAACGTGGCAATAAAGCCCTCAACGGGTAAATCCACACCCAAGGCTTCCTGCATCCCTGCTTCTGGGTGATGCAAGATGTAGGCCAACAAATCTCGTTCAACTCGTCTAGCAACCTCGTTGTCACCCTCTGGCTTCTCCCATTGCCAAAAGGGGCAGGCATAGCCTGTACAGCCTCCACAGCGGACTAACTCACGGCTGTGGCGAATGTAGCTGCAACTCCACTGATAGTCGTGCGGATTTCGTTTAACAGACGCATAGGTGCTGTGGAAATTTCTGAGCCTGGATTCAACCGTCGTTTTGCTGGTTGGATGGTGATCAGACGCTCGTGCCATTGCTTCTGCCAAGGGTTCTGCCTGGTTACGTTCCCATCCCCTGGTGATGACATAACGTGCCAGAGTTAAGTTGACTGAGTTGTAGTCCTGATCGGTTGGCGCACCCTGGTTCATCAGGTAGTGAATACAAGCGGGATGCTCATCAGGAGCCAGCATCGAAAAGTTCGTCGCTTTTGTGGCAGTAGAATGCTGAACGGTTGAACTCCCAGCAAACCCCAATCGCTCTTGAAAAGCATTGCCCTTTTGATGCCCATTTTTACTGATCGCACTGCTGAGGTTCACTTCAAGTGCAGCTAGTTGAGCCAGTTGAGCCACAGGAATCTGCTGAAAGGATGCCATCAAACCAGCCTGATCGTCGGATACTATCGGAAATCCTTCCGACCAGTTCACTGGTTCATTTAAGAAACCGCTCCACTTACCGCTGCTTTGGTGCCTGCCACACGGCAATTTGATCGGTCGTCCTGATGCTTTACCATCGATCGCCGTTGTTGCTGTAGCAGGATAAATCTCTTTTGGCTTGTAAGCAGCTAGATAACAAAGGTTCTGCAATGCCTTGACCCAGGTAGCTCCAGGCAACGGCATATCAGCAAACAACCAGAGATGGAATCCACGACGACCACTAAATTCCAGATAAGCAGGGAATCCTTGACTAGTAGCGACTTGTTGCACTCGTTGAGACAGACTCAGCACCTCACGTAGAGTCTGTTCATCACTACCATCTTTCGGGGCATCAAAATCAATGCAGCCTGCTTTTGCCAGGTTTGTACCCGGTTGGAGGAGGCGCACTGAGATAATTGAATTGCCCTGAAGATGCGCTTCTACCACAGCAGGGGTGAGAGCCTGATCGTACTGTGACTGTAAAATATCAGCACTTTGCCACACGCTATAAAGCTGCTGATGCTCATGGAGAATCAGGCGGTAAAGCTGCTGTAAAACAGTGGTGGTTTCTGGCATGTGGTTCAACTAATCAAATCGGTAATGATGCCGCAAATATGTTCATCCACTTGGGCTAGCCAAAGACGATCACTGGGATAAATTTGCAAAACAGGGGTGGCGGGTGAGTTTTTTGTCTTTTTGCGTTTAAAGCGTAACTCCCTGTTTCCACAAAACAGGGAGTTACAAGCTGATCGATCTTATTGATCTGATCAGACATGTAACCATTCTGGAATAGCTTGCTCCATAACCATTCTGAAAATTTAAAGTCACAGTAAGAGGAAGGTAAAGTCACCTGTAGGGGATACTGAAGTCACGCTAATAGGAAATTAAAGTCCCATCCAGAGGAGCTTATTACCGCAGATTTGTAACCAAAATGATCTGGAATCTAGATCTGATGCTAGTTACAGGAGAGTTACAACTGCTTGGGACTTGAGGCTAACTGGCAAGTCACGAGTGGGGGAGACTGATGTCACAATTAGGGGACTGTAACTATCAGTGATTGTGGCTAAAAGCCTTTTATAGCAATGGTTACAGCGGAGTTACGATCAGGTTACAGGAACATCAGAACAGCAAGTTTTGGTTTCTAGATTTAGTGGCATTGTTTTAATGCGCTGCTGTATTTGGCGTAGTTCAATTGAATTATTGCTGTATCTAGCGGATTTCTTCTTTGAGTATCGCTAGATGTGGGTGTAACCAACTCTCCCAAGACTTAAGTCTGAGTCGTACTCAAGTCACCACCAGGGGGTATTGATGTCATCAAAAGGGGAAGCTTAAGTTGACCAATCTGGCTGAAACCTTTTTATATCAATAGTTACAGAGGGTTACAAGGAGAAGCGATCGCCAAACCCGCTGAATTAAGTCACCGTAGGGGGATGCTAATGTCACAACTATGGGACTTTAACGGGGGGTACATAAGCTTAAAACCTATGTTTATCAGTAGTTACAGTAGGGTTACAGGCTTTGTAACCAAGTACGATTGCATTACTGGATGCCAAGAACCTGACGGAGCAAGCTTTGATCTTCATCAACGGCACGACGGCGATCGCTCTCAACTAGCTTCACCCAACTGACACTCTTGCCAATCGTGGTAGCAAGTTGGGCTTGAGTCCACCCCTTTGCTTGACGGGCAGCTTTCACCGTCATGCCATTCAGTTCAGCCGCAGGCAGTAGGGCTTTAGCTGTGCTACCTTTGACGGTTCTATTGGGCTTGTTGCGCGTAGAACTGGCACCTGATGAGCCTCTACTGGTCTTTTCTGTTCGTCTGGTTTCAAGCTCATCCAAACACTCTTGGATCTGCATGGGCAACCGGAAGGTGAGCTTTGCCGGAAACCAATGCTTGGAAATGTAGCTATCCGGTAACCATTTTGCCCCCAAGAGTTGCTGGTTTCGCTCTTTTGTGGGTAGGTCTGCTATTTCATCGGGTAGGCTCCAGACGGGTCTGAGCCAGAGGGGGTAGGTTTCATCATCGAAGTCAATGTCAATCTTGAGATTGTCTTTGAGGGTGAGCAGGGCATTGTCTACCGATTCCTTCAATTTCCATCCATAACGGCGATCGGACAATGCTTTCTCAATGTCACTGCTGGGCAAAACACTTTCCAGCAGACTTTCAACGGTATAAACCCCATTCGGGCGGGAACGGCTATTCTGGATTAGATACAGCGCCATGCTGGTTGCCATTTTGCGCCGGTGGGGATCGATATCAAAGACTTCTTTGGGGATCAGTCCATACTGATACAGGGCTTTCCGCTGTTGTGCGCCCTCCCGGTTCAGGAAGCTATGGGTCCAGAGTCCCGGTTGCACCCGGATCACCACTTCATGCAGTTCCTCGGATTCCCCATCAACATTGGGTTGGGTGTATTCCTGGACGCTGACGATCCACAGTAAGCTCCGCTCCCGCACGCAGAGATCCATGTCGCCTTCAAACCAGTGGATGACCGCACCTAGCGTCCCGACAACCCACGCCAGGTCAGCCACTGCCTTGAGCTTCTGTGACTTGGTGAACTTGTTGCTGTTGTGAACCTTAAGCGTTTTGATCAGGTCTGTACCGAGCAGATGAAACGGCTCTTTCCAGGGTTCAGACTGCAATGAAGCATAGGTAGCAAAGACCGCATGGAGACGAGCTGCCATGACCCCGTACTGCTCCAGGATTTCACGCTCTGCTTGCGTAGAAATCGACTCTGCCTGGTGCTTCTGCTTGTTCAGGACGTAGAACTCAATGTAGCGCCCTTTGCCAAAGTGTTTTTGGAAGTAAAGGCGTTCTTGCCCATACTCGCTCCAATCTGGCGGCTTCAAAAAAGCCTGCGTCGCACTGATAACAGGTGCTCCA
The DNA here is from genome assembly GCA_019358895.1 of Tildeniella nuda ZEHNDER 1965/U140. Lineage (GTDB taxonomy): Bacteria > Cyanobacteriota > Cyanobacteriia > Leptolyngbyales > Leptolyngbyaceae > Stenomitos > Stenomitos nudus. The sequence continues at coordinate 130,703 of JAHHIG010000014.1, forward strand.
CTGGCAATCATCTCCATTGACTTGGTGGTGAATAGCGGTGGTTCCGTTCGAGGCAGGTTGCGCGGTTTGCGGATTTTAGTCCGGGTGGACTGAGAGGGCAGCACTTCTACTTCAGTTAATTCTAACTGGGTGGAGGCTTCGAGGAGGGGAGCGCTGTCCTCGCGATCGTTGGGTTTGGGTTGTATCATGGCTCAATCGTTGAAAAGAACTACATGGAACCAAAACGCCATATCTAGATTCTTACGGGGTAAGAACCTCTGCCCTTTTCAAGGATCGAGTAATTTGCTAACCTGTCATTAATGGGCAGGTCGCAACCTATCCAACCGGGAAGGGCATATCGTTGATATGGTCGTTCTGGCTTTGACCAAAGCATCGAAGGCACCAGGACTTCACCCGCCAAGACGATTTCCTGGTGTTTTCAAGCTTTAAAGGGCATGGGTTTTTAGAGTCTCCATCATCAAGTTGGGTTTACTCGATTCCTTGTACGGAAAGCATTCCCCGAGCAATGCGCTCGATGAATTCGGAACGAGACAGAGAGAATGCAGCGGCTAACTCATCCAGCTTTTCAACTCCGGTGGGAGTGAGTGCAATCATGGTCGGCTTCTTGAGTTCCCCATAGAGCTGATCTCGCCCTTTCCGTTTCGGTTTTTGAGTCTCCATAGCTGCGGTTACTAATCTTATATAAGAAATTACCACGGACTGCCAAGAATAATAGACCAGAACTATCCACTTGGATAAAGTTGTTCCTCAGGCACGCAATAATCTCAAATTTCTACTGCTCGAAGCGTTACCAGAGAAATCTCATTATTGTGGGTTAGAACCCGATCACTGGACTTCAAAGCTCTGAACAGGCACCTTGAAGCATGATGCCTGGACTTCCAAGCCCGGAACTTGACCTTCAAAATCTAATTTTTGGACTTCCGAGCCTGAAGCTTCCACTTCCAAGCTCGGAACTTGGAGTCTGGAGGTCGAAATTTGCACTCTTAAGCTCGGAGCTTGTCTTTCAGAACCCGAAGCTTGCTCTTTAGAACCTAGATCATGTGGTTTGGAACTCGAAAATTACAGTAAAAAATAACCATTTCTGAGAATTTTTGTGCTATCGCTGTATCAAGTCATAGCCCTACCGTCATCTGCCCTATGAAAGCCAGTGAAGTTTTGAGACGCTACGCTGCCGGAGAACGAGACTTTCGCCGCATTGACCTACGGGGGCAGTCGTTTAAAGGACAGGATCTCTCAGGCGCAGACTTCAGCGAGGCAGATATCCGGGGAACAAACTTCACCAATACGATTCTAAAAGGGACAAACTTCAATAATGCGAAGGCGGGTGTGCAAAAACGCTGGTGGTGGATACAACAGGGGCTTGCATTTATAGTGTCTGCCCTAGCTGGAATCTTATCTGTATTTCCAGGCGCAACCATTGGAACTTTTCTTTCCGACAATAGTTTGGATAGACAAACCTATTTCATCGCCGGAATCGTCGCCTTAGGATTGATGATAATCACATTTATTACTATTGCACGTCAGGGCTTCATAGCTAGAACATTCAGCACAATTTCGATAGCTTTTGGTTTTGCTTTTACTGGCTTTATCGCTGTCAATTTTGCTTTCACTGGATCTGTCGCTGCCGTCCTTACCTTTGCCTTCTCTGTTGTGGTAAGTAGCGTTATCGCTTTTGTTAGCGCTTTCAGTTTTGCTGGTGCTTTTGCTGGTGCTTTTGCTGGATCTGTCACCGTCGCTTTTACTGTCGCTGGCGTTGTCGCTTTTACTGTCAATATAGCCATCACTGTTGCTTTTGTTATAGCTTTTTCCATCGTAAATTTTCTATTCGGCACCTATTGTAGTCGTCGCGCCTTTAAGGGCGACGGAAAATTTTCGATTGTCCGTACCTTTGGGGTTGCCTTTCGTACAACTGGGGGCACATCCTTCTGTGGTGCCGATCTCACCCATGTCAATTTCAATCATGCCATCCTAAAAAGCACGAACTTTATGAACACATGGAAAAAAGATCGTCAGGGAAAGCGATTGGAAAGCCAAACGGTTTTAAATTGGGTCAATTGGCAAGCGGCTAAAAAGCTGGACTATGCCAGAGTTGGCAATTCTATCCTAACAAACCCTGCTGTGCGTGAGTTACTTGTTACCCGCAATGGCTACAAGAAATCCTATATTGATGCCAATCTCCGCGCCACGAACCTGGATGGGGTCAATTTGGAACATGCAAACCTAACTTGGGCGGATTTGACCTGTGCCACACTGCATCATGCCAATCTGAAAGATACCAATCTAACCGAAAGCCTTGTTCTCGATACGGACTTCAGCGGAGCAACTCTCACTGGATCTTGTCTGGAAGCCTGGAATATTGACCACAATACTAAACTCGATAACGTGGATTGCCAATACGTCTACCTGTTGCGGAACCAGCAAGAACGTCGCCCTAGCAGCGGTGATTTTGCTCCCGGAGAATTCACCAAGCTGTTTCAAGAAGTCCTCAGCACCGTCGATCTGATCTTTCGTAATGGCGTGGATTGGAGAGCATTCGTGGCTGCCTTCCAGCAAGTGCAGGTGGAAAATGAAGACACTCCACTGGAAATTCAGAGCATCGAAAACAAAGGGGATGGCGTGGTGGTGGTGCGAGTCAGCGTACCGACAGACACCAATAAGGAAAAAATCCACAGTGAGTTTAATCAGCAGTATGAGCTTGCTCTTAAAGCGCTGGAGGCAAGGTATCAGGCAGAGTTGCAAGCCAAAGAAGGCGAAATTTCCCGTTACCGCGAAGATAGTGCCAATATGTGGGAGGTGATTAAGTTACAGGCAAAGAAACCAATTCATGTACAGGCGATCGCAGAGGTAAAGACTATGAGCAATAGTAATGACAGTAGTCAGACTGTGAATATTGGTGGCAATGTCACTGGCTCAACCATCAACTTGGGCGCAATCAGTGGCAATGTCACCAACGCCATTAATCAGTTACCTGAAACCTCTAACCCCGATCAGCCGGATCTGAAGCAGCTTTTGATACAACTGAAGGAAGTGATCGAAGCTGACCCTGACTTACCCGATGCTGACAAAGCCGATTTGCTAGAACAGGTGCAAAACTTGGCAGAGGCAAAGCAAACCGAGGAACCAGCACAGAAAGAAGGGCTGGCGCGAAGAGCAAAGAAAATGTTTGAAGCGACGCTGAAGAGCCTTCCTGATACTGCCAAGATCGTAGAGGCAAGTAGCAAGCTGTTGCCATTGATCCTGAAAGCTCTTGGATTTCCTGTGTAGCACTACGATCTTCACAATGTAAGTTTGACCGCATCACGTAAAGATATTGGGGTTTTTGTCGTTGATTTCGAGAAGACCCAAATAACCAGCTACCGCTGTGTCAAGCCGATTTATGGATGACATTAGCGGAGTCGTAATGATGCAAACCCTTCCTGCTTCCTCCCCGGCTGGCTCTTTCCCCTTTCAACTGACTGAGCAACAGCGTCAAGCTCTGGATGCAATGTGGACGTTCCTGCAATCGGCTGTCACGGCTGCCCTGTTTCTTTTAGTTGGCTTTGCTGGCACAGGAAAATCAACGATCGTGTTTCAATTAGTCAAAGTTCTGGTTAGCCAGGGGAAACGGGTGGTTCTGACCGCCCCCACCAATAAGGCTGTTGGTGTGTTGCAACGCATGGCTCTAGAAAACGGGGTGACTGGCGTAGACTTCTTCACGATTCATCAATTGCTGGGACTGGGCATGGTTTCCAGAGGTAACGAAAAAGTGCTGGCACCGACTGGAACGTCATACATTGGGCTGTTCGATGTTGTATTCATTGATGAGTGTTCCATGATTGGAGAGCAGCTCTGGCACTGGATTGAGGAAGCATCCAAAAGAACATCAACGTGGCATCCGCTGAAAATAATTCTGATGGGCGATCCGGCTCAGCTTAACCCGGTGAATGAAGGGCGATCGCCAGCCTTTAACATCACCAATAAAGCTGTGTTGACTCAAGTGGTGCGCCAGGGCACAGATAGTCCGCTGTTGGAATTTATCACGGCTTGCCGTTATTCAGTGACGAAGAGCAAAGCGCCCTTTGAGCCATTTGCAAAGTATCTACCAGATAAGAGTAACGGTTCATTGCTGGTAAAACGGCGATCGCTCCTCAAATATGCCTTCAAGAAAATCTCTGGCGAGTTTACCCAGAACCCTGATTGCTTCAGAATTCTAAGCTGGACAAACGCGCAAGTGGATTACTATAACCAGAAGATCCGCAACCATCTGTATGGTAAGGCTACCACTCGGTTTATTCCCGGTGAACGGCTGATCACGCGCGATCCGGTTTTAGCTCCTGATGGTAAAACGATTATCCTCTCCACTTCAACGGAGTTCACGATTCAGGAGTTTTCAGAAGATCGCTACAGCAATTACAAAGCCTGGAGGTTAAAGGTTGCAACCGATGATGGTGTCACACGTCAAATCTATGCTTTGCATGAAGATGAGCAGAACCGATTTGATGTAGAAGCTCGTCGGCTGATGGCGATCGCCAAACGTAATCCATTCCTATGGCGCGATTATTATCACCATTTAGAACAGTTTGCTAATGTGCGAAATTGCTTTGCCATTACGGTTCACAATAGCCAGGGGAGTACGTTTCTAGAAGGTGGTGTCGATGGACAGGATCTAAGTAAACGGCTTACCCCTGAGCGTGGTGATACGGCAAAAGACTTGTTGGCAAAGGTGAGGGAGCACAATCGCTTATGGTATGTCGGAGCCAGCCGTGCTCGGTGTCGGATTCTGGTTGTGCCATAGGATTTTTACTTAGGGAATGCTTTCAGACAGAATCACCTCAAAGTATTCCCTAAGTAAAACCAACTGCCAGAAGCCACATAGCGGATTCACCCATGATGATCTGCTTCCAACAACCTTGCTTACTTAGGGAATACTTAACGGCGTTTTGGCTTCACACTATACCCTAAGAGATTTAAGCATTCTACCAAGAAGCTTGAGTCATAGGTCTTTGGCATTTTTCATCTGCTAACGCAGGCATCCTTCGACGACCATTCAATCAGAGACACTGATTATGACTCAAGCATTACAACGATCGAGGGGCAAGACTGCAAAGCAAAAAAAGCAGGCTGAGCAACCGACTTCTGAAGCTGCGATCGCACAGCGTATCCCCAGAAAACTCACTTCTCTGGAGCAATCTACCGACGCACCAGAGGCGATTGAAGCGGAAACAACAGTCGAGGAGCCTGAAAATTCTGCTGAGCCTAAAGTATCGGCAGAGCCTGTGCCCAAGAAGTCAGCGAGAAAACGGGCAGCTCGATCGCAGCCAAAGGACACACCTGCAACGGAACAAGGGATGCAGGTGATTTGTTCGCAGAGTCAGTTTCATGATGCGCTGGCGATCGCAAGTTGTGCTGCCCCAGCAAAACCTAACCATCCAGTATTGGCAAATGTATTGGTAGTGGCAGATGCTAAAGCCCAACAGGTTCATCTGACTGTAACCGACTTAGCAATGACGATTCAGGCAAGCTTTGAGGCACAGGTGCTTTTGGGCAGTGAAATTACAGCACCTGTTGAGATGCTTTCAGGGATGGTCAAACAGTTTCCAGCAGGTAGCATCACGCTCAACAGTCAGGTGCAGGTCACAAAGCCAGCGTCGGAAGAGGAGCAACTGACTAAGACTTGCTCCATTACGCTGTCGGATGCTGATGGGAAGTATGAGATTCGAGGGATTCCGGCTGAGGAATTTCCGCCCATTGCAACACTCAAAGCGGCTCCAGTTTCCCTACCGACCAATGTGTTGAGAGAAGGACTGAAAGGGGTGCTGTACGCGATTAGCACGGATGAAACCAAGCGTATTTTGACAGGTGTTTATATTCAGATTGGGCAAAATGCCCTGAAATTCATTGCAACAGACGGTCATCGAGTGGCGATCGCAGAATTATCAACAGAGGGCGCTGGTAGAAAACGACGTAAGCGATCAGGAGCCGATGAACATACCCAGTTTCCGATTTCCGGCAAAGCGCTGAAGGAACTGATTCGTAACCTGGCTGATTCTGTTGACTCGATTCAACTGCTGTACGATGCGGAAGCAACCCGTGCTAGTTTTGCATGGCAAGACGTTATTTTGAGCTGCCAGTGCATTGAAGGGCAATATCCAGACTGTGAGCAACTGTTGGCACGCTACAGTTTTGACCAGGAAGTGGTGCTGGAGAAATCAGGACTCCTCAAAGCGTTGGAACGGTTATCGGTGCTGACCGACAAGAAAGAGAGAGGAATTCAGTTTCGCTTTGATGGAACGGCACAACAGATTCACCTCTCCATCGAGCGAGAATTTGGCAAAGGCGATGAAACCATCACTGCTCATATTCCCGCAGATATGACATTGGATATCCAATTCAATCTTAAATATCTGGGAGAAGCGGTTAAAGCGATTCCCAGTACTGGGATCAAGATGCATTTGAAGCAACCGGATTACCCGGTAATGCTGGTTCCGGCTGGAGATTTCAACAATCCGGAGCTAGAGATGGACATGCGCCACTTTCTCTTTCCCCTGTATAAGCAACCAGAGTAAGCTGTTGTATCTATTATGCTCATCCTGGAGTCTTCTCCGGATGAGTAACGTTCTTGGCTATTCGGAACATACCCTGCTTCAACCAACCAAGCCCAGCAGGTGCTGATGACGAGCAGATTCGCCAAATGTGGCTTTTAGCTTAGAAGGATTTCATCGGGGCATGAGTCTTATATCCTTAAGGTCTCGAAGTAGACGAGGTTATTGGGTTCTTCAGGCAAGACTGACCACTACTTGAATCAATTCTTCAATTTTTCTCTAGAAATCCTCCAGCGTAGGTGATGTCACACATGAAGCGAAGATATTCATGCTGACCGCAGGCAACACCCACGACTTGAAAATCTGGGTTAAAAGGATTATCTCGTTCACCTGCTTTTCGCAAACCGTCTCTCGTGAGAAATTCCATAACGGCAACTCTAGCTTCAGGAACTGCTGTTCCTACTGTAGACGGATCATAATAGGAAATATTTTCACCCTCTACACATCCAACAGAACCACGGCGACGTAACCTGTACTCATAGCCCTTACCGTCATCGCCAGTATGTCCAAAATTCTTACTAATTTTTCCTTGGTATTCTACATGATCTCGGCTAGCTCTAGACATACCTGTAGAGACACTGAAGGCAGGCAAAGATTGCTTCGATTGAACAAAATCGATAGCTTCATCCACAGCACGAATTCTTTTATCAGTAGGGATCAGCGGTTCACCATTGAGTTTTAACCAATTTTTATGGAAGTATTGTTTCTGTGACTCAAGAAGCTTTGCATAACCCCCAGGATTAGTACGCGCAAGATTTATCTCGTTAATAACGCCTTTCTCTAGTGCTGAGAGATTAGTAGGAGGGCGACCTGATACTCCTAAAGCTTGTCGATGTTGTTTCAGTTGTTCAGCTATGCTATCAGAAACTGACTTTGGAGTTTCGGGAGATGACCAATAAGCTGCATTGAGAAACTTCAACATTTCACAGGTATTAGCTTCTTTCCCAACGTTTATGGAATCCACTTTTCCACCTGGGTAAGAAAACTTTTGTCCTTCCTTAACCTGTGCTCCTTTTGGGTTTTCTTTTGATTTTACTAAAATGTCGCCTTCAAAGGCTTCGATGCTCACATTTTCAGTGAGAATTGGTTTCCAATCCCATGTACAGCTCCATGATCCCGGTGTATTTCCAGATCCAGATGGAGTGTCTCTAACTATGCATTTATATCTATAGTTGTAACGATTATCTACGTTTTCAGTTGTAGTAGACATTGGACTCCATACACATTCTCGTACAGCTCCAGATGGAGTGTTCTCAGTCGTGCATTTCCATCTACATGTTTGTGCAGATCCAGCAGAGTTCTTGGTAGCACACTCAAAATCATAATTATCAGGTCGGACATCCCGATAATTAGCATAGTCATAACTAGTAGATATATTGCTAGAAGTTCGGAGTAGTGTTTGTCCTTTTGCAGGACTGATCGCTAGATTATCATCTCCCTGCTTATCAGAGTTTTGCTTGTTGCCCAGTCCAATAATGCTAGCCGCTCTTTCAACAGGTTTTGGTAAATGAGAGAGAGTCTTACTTGAGGAATGCTCTATACGAAGAATATCATTTTCACCAGCATCACGAATACCATCCCTACTAGCACTACAAGCTCTACCACCTTTTCCGCTCCATGCAATTATAAAATGTCCTTGAATTTGACAGGGGAAAGTATAAGTGCCTTTATCGTAAGTTTGAATTATGACTCCTTTATACTTTTCGTCAGGCGTTACAAATCCAAAGGATGCCGAGTAATCTTTAGTTGGTACAGATAAAGAGCCTCCATTCTTCATTTCTACCCCTTTCGCAACACCTATACCTCTATCTTTAGGGTGTCGATGTATCCAAAAATCACTTCTACTTCCTTGAAAATTAATCACACGAGCCGCTGAAGGTGGATCAGCCAGACTCTTTATACTTATTACAGTTAACAGTAAAAGAGTACATAGTATAACCGTATGATATCTAGAAAAATGGGGAAAACATAATCTTGCAATAAGAGATCTAAAAGACAAGATAGTAATCTCTAAAAATCTAATTATCTTCATGTATTAGCTCCTCAACTTTACAACTTTTGATTCGATCTACAGCAGCAGCAATAGGGCGTGGAAATATTCGCTCCGTCAATGTCATATGTGAAAGCTCTGTACAACTTTCCGCTGCATAGTATTTTCCTTCCGGGTTGACTTTGCTTTTATTAGTTTGATCGTAAAAGCCACACCGCCAATCAGTAATACGTCGCCACATTAATTCAATTTCTTTCAATGTCTCGCAAGGAAGATAAATTGCTTCAGTTGCATCTAAGAGTCCATTTTTGTTTAGATCCGCTTCTAGTCCAGGTTTTCGCATTAAAATTCTATACGTAGTCTTTAAGGGTCCCTCTGTATACTGGTTTTCAAAATCAGTTATCGGTAAGTTTTCCTTTAGTTTGCCGAATTCACGGTCGGTTTTATGAGTGTTTAATTCCGCTTCTAGCTCTGGAAGATAATGAGCTTTAATTATCTGTGCTAGTGAGCTTTCAGCAGTATCTCGAAAGCTGTTAATTGCTTGTGTATCTTTTTCTTTAAACTTACTTTCTTTTCTGGATGCAGCATCTATAAAATTCTGAGCTGATGTAAGAGTGGCTTTATAAAATGCAATCGCCTCGTCAATGCGATTGTTGTTAACTTTTTGATTTGCTATCTGTAATTCTCTAGGTAAAATATCATACATTAATTCTGAAGTTAATGAACTACCACCTGTAATAAGGGCGGTAGTTAGATTCTCTTGAGATTGAAGCGCTGAAAACTGACGTTGAGCAAATAAGCCAAGAGTAACAAGGATGATACCAAGAGTGGCAAATCCATATCTGGTAAATTTTGCCTTATTTTCAGCTACATTACGCTGATTCTGACTTTTCTGGATAAATTTCTTCTCTGAAAGACTCATTTTATTAAATCTTTTTTCCAGCCAATCTTCAGCTTCTACTAAAAGTAGTCCTCTCAACAGTGCATCTTTGTCTAATCCACTGTTTTCCCAGGTATGTATTGAAGATCTTAAAGATTCTTGCCAAGTACGAAACTTACGGTCAGCAGCTACCCAATCCTGAAGATCCTTCCATTCTCGGATCAAAGCTTCATGAACGACCTCAATTGTATTTTCATTGATTATGGCATTCCATCCTGTTACGACCAACCTTGCTTTGTAGCTAGCTAGATAAGTAACCAAACTCCAGTTTTCATCTCCCACTTCTGCTTGAGTTGCTAATCTGCGAGTATCTTCTGTTCCTTCCCCTGGGTGCACCAATTGGACAAAGATATGTTGTGCCTGCTTTTGCTGTGCCTCACTAAGTTGACTGTAGATGTCTGCTGCATGATTCGCTACAGCTTTTCTGACACCGCCAATTTCGTTATAAGCACTATGAGTTAACTTCCTATTCTGTTTCTTCTTCCATAGACGACTTAGGGCAAACTCTAATAAAGGTAGATTTCCAGGTTCTCTACCTACATCATCTAAGATCCGCTGAGTCAGTTCCGACTCTAATGATATGTTCAATCTTTCAAGAGGCTTTTCTATAACAAATTTTAGTTCTTCTCGATTCATTGAACTGAGAAGTTGCGGCGTAAATCGCTGTAACGCATCTCGCAATCGACGGTTAGAAAGAACGTAACCGTAAAAATCTGCTCGTAAGGTTAGTACAAGCGTCAAGTTATCTTGGTTAATCGCATCTAGTAATATGTCAGTGAATTGGTATTGCTCTTCATCTGGACAAAGAGTATAGATTTCCTCAAATTGGTCAACTACTAGCAGCAGGCGTTTCCCCAGGTTGCGTTCTAGAATATTTGATGTAACCTGTAACAGAGTTAGCTTTCCTTGTACCAAATCTGTCTTTAGTTCTGCTGAACGCCTCATCTGTTGAATTTCGTCTAACTCAGGCTTAAGTAGCCTAACTAAAGCAGAGGCAAGTCCATAAAACGGTTGATTTTGTGGGCGGAAGGTGTCAATCAGCCAATTTCCCTCTACTCGTAACTGAGGAATCAATCCAGCGAAGACGACGGAAGACTTGCCACTACCAGATGGACCAATCACAGCTACTAATGGTTGTGTTTGAACTGCTTTAACCAGTCCAGCTTTAGATTGCTCATCACCAAAAAGGAATCGATCTCGCCCAAAGAAGAGGTTTGCATCCTGTTCAAGGAAAGGTAACAACCCCCGATACGGACAGTCCACATCGGGGTCAACTACTTTTTTTCAACTTTTTTAAGAAGTCGGCTAAAGGTTGGAAACATACGCCGCAGGATACCTTCTGTTTCAAGCTCCACTTCATAGGAAATGAAAGGTGGTAACAGTGGAAGCGCTGCTTTTAGCTTGGCACTAGAAGATTTTCCCGGCTCGTTCAACTTATTTCGGATTTCAGTCAGTAGTTGAATCACCTGATCAGGATATTGATTGGTATTATTTTGCTCAATTATCTCAACCGTTTGAATAACTTCAGTAATTGCACTACTCGCATCGACTTCATCAATTAAAAGTGAATCTACTTCTTGAGCTAAAAGTTGCCAATACTCTGCTTCATTTTGCTGGATTTGTGGCTTGATTTCCTCTCGGATTCGTTGCTCAATAGAAATTTTTGCCTCTGCATCATAAGCCATGATACGGCTTCGTTCCATGGCCCCTAATTTCTGGTACAGCAACTCCAAATTCTTTTCCAGATCGGTGAGTCTCGTACTTAAAAGCATTCTTATGAAGCTCCTATGATAGCGCTTTGGGTGATAGTCTCTAAGTATTGGATTTTCGTAACATCAGCCTTTTGCATTAGTTTTTGTAGCTTAAGCTACAGTTATGGTAAAATTAGCTCAGATATGTACGGCTTCTCAACAAGAAGATTTTAAAGTATTTTCGTGGCTATGGAATAGGCGTCATAGCTTGTAACCTGAATGGTTTGAGGTTTGGGTCGAGACAGTGTCCTCTCAATGCTTTTTAGCTTGGTGTGGTTTGATCTACCCTGTAGTCAGAGCGATCGCTGATCGCTTAGGTTGGGTTGACAAAGGAAACCCAACAACCTCTTGTTCAATTACTTCTGCTAGTTAAGCGATCACAAGCTAATCCTTACGTGCATTGTGCACCGAGCTGACAGGTAATCTTTAAGTTCGTTTCAATGCCATCTGTGGCTGGTGACGATCACGGTTGGACTTATATCAAATAATCCTCTTAAACTGAGAACGTTATAAAAAATTTGTATCCAGAGAGATCACCTGATCGGGTGCCAAAATACCTCCGACTGTGATCACTTCCAATTTTCCAGTTTCCTGGGGATGCTGCGTCTTGACTTTGGCGATCGCCTCCTCAATCCCTGCTGCCTGAGCAATGTAAATCTGCGTCTCGCCTCTCAGTACCCAAATCGGACTAGACCAGGTATGCCGGGGTCGAAGGACGGCTTTGTGGATGATCTGATGGCTAAACTGAATCAGTTGTTCTAATGCAGCTTCGGAACAAAACTCGGCAAGCTGTGACTGAAATAGTTCTTTGAGTGTTTCTGTTGGAACATGTGCTGTGACGTTTGTTGAAGCTGGCGGAAGCTCAGAACCCAAGGACTGACTCGAAGCCGGAATGAGCAAAGACTCAAGCTGGCGTTGAATCTGAGTGGCGATGGCATCAAAATCCGACTCCATCAAAATGTGTCCTAAATGCTCTTGCAAGAAACGCTTCAGTTTTTCGTCCCCAAGTGCAATTTCACGGGTGCTGAAAGAGCCTGCAAGGCTGTTTCCCAAATCTCGTCCACAACCAACTTCGCCATTGGCAGCGTCCTCTGCTTCAATCAACTCCATGAGGCGCTGATGGCGAGTCCCTTCATTGGGTGTAGCTTTCGGCTTGGCAGGAATCGATTGGGTCATGGGTCATCTATCCTTAGCGTCTCGAAGTAAACGAGGTGATCGGGTTCTTCAGGATCAGGACCGCAGTCGAGCAGTCCAAGGCGCAGCTTTCTATAGAATCCTAGCGCACCCGGCAGGGCATGTAACCCGATTCTGCCTTGATAACCCAGTTCATGGCTGCGGGCGACTGCAAAATCCACCAGATTGCCCCCAACGCCCTTGTCGGTCGGAGGGTTTGTGATGACAGGTCGGTTCCAAGGGGCGGTTGCCAAAGCACTGATGTAGACTAACCGCCGTCGCAACTGCGATTCAATCAGACAGCGTTTTTTTAAGACATCAAGCATCATCAGCCCTTGGGTGATCCCTTCGCACTCGATCGCGTACAACTCATCACCTGGGAGCAACTTCGATCGACGGCTCTTACCTACCCAGTGCCAATACTCATCGTCTTGACCGCTCCCTTCCAAGATCGGCTCCCAAAGAGTTCTGGCATCCCTCAAGGTGCTTGTCAGTCACCTCTGTCAGGATGGCATCGATGACCTGCTGGTCTTGAACTTGAAGAAGCTGAATGGTGCGATTCAAGAGAGCAAGAGGAGTTTAACAACGGCTCTCATCATAAGGCTTTAGGGCGCTGACCATTTGAACTATCTCTGCTGGAGCAAACTGCCCCTGACTAGGGGCGATCGCCATGATGATTAAACCGATATCACCATGCCCACCATTGCCTTACATCAAAAATATCGCCCTAAAACCCTGGCAGAACTGGTTGGACAACCCTACGTTCAAACCGCTTTGACCAATGCCATCAACCGACTGCACATAGCCCCAGCGTATCTTTTCACAGGTTCTAGAGGCACTGGTAAAACCTCTACTGCGCGTATCTTTGCCAAGTCTCTCAATTGTCTGAGTTTTGACGGACCTACCGATGAACCTTGCGGTACCTGTCAATCCTGCCGATCGATTGAAACCAGCAACAGCCTGGATGTGAGTGAGATTGATGCCGCTTCTAATAATGGGGTGGATGATGCCCGTGCCTTGATTGAGCGCAGTAGTCTTGCACCCGTGCAGGGACGCTACCGGATTTTTATTCTTGACGAAGCACACCAATTAACTACCCAGTCTCAAAACGCTCTGTTGAAGTGTATTGAAGAGCCACCCCCTCATGTAGTCTTCATCCTTTGCACTACGGAAGTGCATAAGGTATTGCCGACGATTGTGAGCCGCTGCCAGGTATTTCATTTTCGGGCGCTGTCGCTCCAGACGATCGCCCAGCACCTTCAGGAGATTGCGGATGCCGAAGCGATCGCTGTCAGTGCTGACGCTTTAATGGTGATCGCCCGGTTTGCAGAAGGAGGCTTACGGGATGCCCTTCAGCTTTTGGGTCAGGTTAGCTTGCTAGGTGAAACAGTGACCGCGAACCATGTGATTGAAATGACGGGTGGCGTTACAGCGACAGACTTGCTGATAGTGCTGGAGGCGATCGCCACGAACGATACCTTTCAACTCCTCCAATCAGCACGAACGCTGGTTGATTCTGGCAAAACGCCCAAACTGATTCTCAGCAGCTTGCTCCAAACCTACCGAGATCTGCTGATCCTCAAAGCGGCTCCCCAGGCAACAGAGCTACTTACCAGCCCTGTCAACTATAGCCAATTGAAGGCGATTTTGACTCATTGGGATTTTGATGCACTCAATCAATCTCTGGCTCACTTACAGAAAGCAGAGAGCTATCTTCGCAACACAACCAACGCGGCTGTCTGGCTAGAAACATGTCTGCTGAACTTGATGCCGATGTTGAGATCGATTCCCTTTAACTCTCCAGAGGCAAAGCAGGCAGTAGGCAAAAATGGGCACAGCCGTAAAGCAATCTCTGAGCCAGCTTCGGCGACCACAGTTCACAAGCCTACTGATTTAGCAGCTCTCTGGCAAAAAGTTGTAGCCTCGGCTAAACCAGGAACTCAAAAGTTGTTGACCCAGGCACGCTTGACCAAGCTACAAGGAACGAAGGCAATTCTGGAAGTTGCCCCTGCCTCTTTTGCAAAGTTTGAGGCGAATCAACAGGCGATCGCTCGAATGCTTCAGCGAGTTACCCATAGCCCGAAGCCGATGACCGTGTTGATCAGAACGCTCACAGCTACCAAGAATGGGAGATCAGTGTCAGCAACCCCACTTTAAAGAGATGGAGCTTCAGGCGTAAGCCTAAGCCGTGCTGACCAGACCACTCTTAGGAGTAAACGTTATTTGGGTCACGACACCTCGGGATGCGTCGCTAGTTCCCCGCTCTGTCGCTAATCGTTAAACAGTTCTAAGGTCACTGGAACAGTGCGTTTAGCCCAAAAAGCCCAGATAACAAGGTCAAAGCGAACGTTACTGAAAAGGTGAGACACAACCATGTCTAACTATGTCCTAGTTCTCGATACTAACAAACGCCCGCTTACCCCTTGTAAACCGTCAAAGGCGCGTAAGATGCTGAATGCTTGCAAAGCAGCTGTATTTCGTTGCTATCCATTCACGATCATTCTGAGAAAGGAGGTTAATGCTACCCCTGAACCTATTACCCTCAAACTAGATCCTGGTTCTAAAACAACTGGCATTGCATTACTGAAAGGTGACAAAGCGATCTGGGGCGCTGAGCTTACTCATAGAGGGCAAGCCATTAAAGCTAGTCTTGCATCGCGCCGTAGCCTGAGAAGATCACGTCGTCAACGCCATACTCGCTATCGTAAGGCTCGGTTCTTAAACCGTGTTCGTCCGCAAGGTTGGTTAGCTCCCAGCCTACAGCATCGAGTTGAAACCACGCTTACTTGGGTAAGCAAGTTGATCAAGCTTGTATCCATTGATTTAATTGTTCAAGAACTGGTGCGTTTTGACTTGCAGCAACTAGAGAATCCTGAGATCTCAGGGGTGGAGTATCAGCAAGGTGAACTGCAAGGATACGAGGTGCGGGAATACTTGCTCAACAAATGGAATCGCAAATGCACGTATTGCAACATCGAGAATATTCCCTTACAGGTTGAACATATTCACCCACGCTCAAAAGGTGGAAGCAATCGGATCTCGAATCTTTGTCTTGCCTGCAAGCCTTGCAACTTAAAAAAAGGCGACCAGAATATTCGAGATTTCTTATCGAGCAAACCAAACCTGCTGAATCAGATTCTGAAGCAAGCAAAAGCACCCCTTAAAGATGCAGCGGCTGTCAACTCAACCCGCTGGGCGCTGTTCAACCGCTTAAGGGAGACGAAGTTACCTATTTCTACAGGTTCAGGTGGTTTAACCAAGTTCAACCGGACTCGACTAGGGCTACCTAAAACCCATTGGCTTGATGCTGCTTGTGTTGGTCAAATCGAAACATTGAAAGTCTTAACTAGTCAGCCGTTACTGATGTTGGCAAAAGGACATGGCACACGGCAGATGTGTCGCACTGATAAATATGGGTTTCCATCGCGCTATGTTCCCCGTGGCAAGTTTGTTCAAGGCTTTCAGACGGGTGACATCGTTAAGGCGGTTGTCACCGCTGGCAAGAAGGTTGGTGAATATGTTGGGCGTATTGCTGTGCGTTCAACGGGTTTGTTCAATATCTCGACGGCGTCGGGACTCGTGCAAGGTATTAACCACAAATACTGCACGCTTGTTCAGCGGAAAGATGGCTACAATTACACATTTTAATGACTGTTCAGGAGTATTTTATGATTATTCTGTTGACTGGAGATGATCAGTTTGCCATCCGACAAAAACTAGAGCACTACAAAGCAGAACTTGACTCGCAGTGGTTAGAGCTTTGCTATCATCGCTTCCCATCCAGTGCTTTGGAACAGGCAATGAGTGTGGCACGAACACCCTCGCTCAGTGGTGGTAAACGGCTTGTGGTCGTAGAAGACTGCAATCTGAAGCAGTGGGGTGATACCCAGTTAGAAAGTTTGCAGCAACTGGCTCAAATGCCAGATTCCACAACGCTTGTCTTTCTGGCAACGAATGTAGACAAGCGCCTGAAAATCTACAAGCATTTGATCAAGCACGGTCAGTGCTTCGAGTTTTCATTAATTCCACCCTGGAGTACAGACCTGATCGCAGAGGCGATCGCCACTCAAGCAAAGCAGATGAAACTACGACTGCCCAAAGATGTTGTTGAATATCTGGCAGCGGCGATCGGCAATGACATGACCCGTGGTGCTTCAGAACTCCGCAAACTGGCAATCTATACGAATAGTCAGCCCGTCGGTCTTGCTGAAGTACAAAGCCTGATTCCTTGCCAGACTCAAAGCAATTTGCAATTAGCGGAGGCGGTTCGCAACGGGGAAAGTGAAGCAGTCGTGCGTCTGATCGACGAATTACTGGCTCGCTCTGAGCCAATGCTCGTGATGGTTGCGACTCTACTGACCCAGTTTAGAACCTGGCTATGGGTTAAAAGTGCGCTTGCGAGTGGTATCCAGAACAACACTGAAATTGCTCAACTGTGCAACGTGGGGAATCCGAATCGGCTTTACTATTTACGGCAAGAGGTCGCAGCCATGCCCCTCAGAACCTTGATTCAGGCGGTAACCAAGTTGGTAGATTTGGAAATGTCGATTAAGCAAGGATCTGTCCAAACAAACGCCATCTTGCCATCTCTGTTGGCGATCGCGCGGTTATTTAAGCCTAGTTACTCATTGTAAGTCCTCTGCTGAGATGCTTCCCCTTGAATCAGCGTAACCAAATATTGGGTGGGTAATTTGGCAAAAAGAGTCAGAAGCTAAAATCAACGACCGCTTGACCCGTAGCTTTTGGCTCTCAAATTTCTCATTTATGACGCATACTGACTTAATTTAATATTTATAAATTAATCTTTTCGTATCAATAGATTCCAGGAATCTTCAACATTCAATTCAAGTTCTCTATACTTTTTTGGCTCATATGTATACGTATCTAGCTTCAACAAAAGTTTATCTCTTTCTATTAATATATTTATCGAATTGTAACAGGTTTTTCTTAACTCTGAGAATTGTGTCTCCCTACTCTCCAGTGTAACTGTTTGCCCTTTACGAGTTGGGGTAGAAGTCGTAAGTGTAAAAGTTTCGGTTGGCATATCAGAGACATATATTTGACTCCGATCCCCAAAATTCACATAGCAACTATGTTCACCAATTTCAAAATAACCTGGCTTCCCAAGAAGCTTCTTTAATGCTTCCCTAATTCCCCCCAAATTTTCCTTAATTCTCTCGGTATTTTCGGGGTTTTTAAGTACAGGACTTCCAAGTAAATCACTAGCTTCTGTGCTAAATGATTCAGGGACACTTTTTTCACTAACTATTGGCAAAGATCTAGATAAGGCTGGATTTCCAGCTGTGCAAAAAATCGCGATAGTCGATATGTTAAATACAAGCAAATTTCCAAAAATTTTATATGAAATCATATTTTGTATTAGCTTTATTTTGAGTTAATTATAGCTAAAATAACTATAATTAAAATCTGTAGATAAACGAAGTCGCATGAAATAGCTCAACAAAAGAATAATATTTGAATCCTTTCTAACCATTAACATCTTGGTAAATTAATCTTTGTTTGTCAATTGATTCCAGTAATCCTCTCTATTTATTTCAAGATTTGAAGGCTGCTTGAATTGATGCCTATATAAATGTGGCGATAAAATATCATATTTTCTTATCACGTTTATTAATTTGTAACAGTATTTTCTATGCTCTAAAAGAGCCGTTTCTTCACTTTCTAATGTAACGGTCTGCCCTTCACGCCTTGGAGTGGAAAGTGTAAATACAAAAGTTGGCACATCAAAGGTGTAAACACTGAACTCGACACTTGCTCCGACGCTTCCAGCTTTCACGTTGATATAGCAACTACGGTCACCAACTTCAATATTACTAAAGTACCAAAAATTTTTCATAAATTCAATTTGACGCTCTATCTCTGCTTGACCGTCCTGTGGAGTTCCGAACAAATCACTAGCTTCAGTACTAAAAGACTCGTTCATTTTCACTTCACTAACTAAAGTATTAGATAAAACTGATTTTCTGTTTGCACAAACAGTCACCACTACCAATGTGCTAATGATAAACGTGTTTCCAATTAGTTTATACAATATGCTATTTCTGTTACTCATTGATGATAGCTTTTGATATCGTATTTTAACTGAATTGCTCTCGACAGTAGTTGAAAAGTTCTTGATAATCTGAAATGCTCAAAGTCTCTTTTTCACTGTTTTTTACGATGTGCATTCCAGTTTTGTTATCCTGAAGAGACTGGTAGGAACCTGAAGCATTTTGGTTTCTCGCTGAAGTTTGAGAGCCTGAGCGTAATGTAGTGAAGCCAAGGATTAGAAAGCGTTTTTGCAGAAGGGGATGCTCCCGTCTTTACTTCCACTCACCTTGAAGTATAAAGGGTGCCCAATAGTAAGGGTTCTGCCAATGTGGTTGTTTTAGCACTTCAAGTTGTGCCTTACGTAAGGCTTTTGATGGGGAGAGATTTTCTTTTAAGATGCCCTGATAAAATTGATTCATTAATGCTACGGTTGCATCGTCGTCTACACTCCATAAGCTTACGACGACTCGCTTCGCTCCAGAATACATCAAGCCACCAGCTAAGCCCATTAAACCTTCTCCTCTAATCTGTTTACCTAATCCTGTGCGACACCCACTTAAAACAACAAGTTCAGAAGACAGCTGCAAGTTAAAAACATCTGGTGCAGATAGTAAACTTCGTTGAATGCTTCCCCTATCGTTGATGGCAGATAGAAGCATACCAGAGCGCTCTGGTTTTTCAGCATCTAAAATGCCGTGAGTCGCAATATGAATCAGCCGATATTGATTTAGTTCTAACGCAAGAATATCGCGGCGATTAGCAGAAAAACCAGAATATTGAACCTGACTTTTGGGTGTTACAAGAGACCCTATCTGGTCAGCTTCATTTTGAGTATTAGGTAGTCTTGGAAAAAGCTGCTCTGCAAAAGAAGAATTAGCTTGATAATTACCCGGCAAAGAACGTTGACTGGTTTGATTGCTGAGTTCAGCTAATTTCTCTTTAGCTCGCTCATCTTCAGAACCAAAGACTGGATCTGTCACAACAGCTAGTGTTTTAAAAGATAAAGATTCTTTAGAGACATTGTTTCTAAGTATGCTAAAAATCGAGGCAGAGGGAAGCATTACTATTTCATGCTCAGCTAATAGAGGCTTAGAAGAGACTGAGTTGAAATCTGGAAGTGCACCAAAGGGAATATACTGCAAAGCCCCATCTGCTACAACTATTAAACGTTTGTTATCCAATTGGTTAGCAACTTGCCCCAAAAGCATTTGACTTAGATCATTACCAACCTTAGCTGCTTTATTAGTTCTAACTGCCAAACTGGGAACAGTCATGAAGTCATAAAATTGCCTAACTAGCGTTTCAATCTCTGTACGCTTGGGAAGTTCATAGCTAGAAATTCTAGTTTTACTTACTACCCACAAGTAACTACGCTCTTCACCAAGTGCATACTCCAAAAGGATACTATCACCATCCAATATTTGTTGCTGAATGGTAGATAAGCGAGGAGTCACTCCTAAGTTTACATATCGAGCGTCAGAGAAATTTGGAGCTTTAGCTTTTGAGACATAACGATCGCGTCGATTCAAAATGGCTAGCAAGCTTCGGTTTTTAGATTGCTCGTTGGCTTGAAATGCTTGCACCATGTATCCATGTGACGGAAATTGCTTGTGCAATTGCATAAGCAAATCCACATAAAAATCATAGAAGTTTTGCTTTGCAGAAAAATAAGAAGCGAGGCTAATGTAATATTTGAATTTACGCTGTTCATCTGTAGAGCTTAAGGAAGAGGTGCTTGCATTAGGAGAAGGTTCCTGCTCGATCAGTTGAATTGCGGTTTCAATTTGATTTTTAGCTGCGTAAAGTTGGTTAAGATCCCGCTTGACGTGTGCAATCCCTAGATGAGTATTTGCTTCTTCCAACTGATTGCCTAATCCACTCCAAATTATTAATGCTTGATTATAGCTATCCAATGCTTGCTGATATTGAAAGAGGCTATGGTAAACTTTACCAATAGAATAAAGAGCAGAAGCTTTACTGCTCGCCTCTCCTTCAATTTGTAGTAAATTCAACGCTTGTTGATAAGCAATTAGTGCTTCTTGATTTTTATTAGAATCCGCTAATATATCACCAATAGCCTTGAAAACAAGAGCCTTTGCTGAACGAGCCAACGTAGTTAGCATATCTTTAATCTTATTTACATCACTAGCTTGTTCTTCAGACTCAGGATTAATTTCAGATATATTGAGGTATTGTAGCTTTTGAAGTGCCTGTTGGTAAATTTCAAGTGCCTTCTGTTTCTCACCTAAATCATTATATTTTTCACCTAAACTATAAAAGCTCAAGCCTAAAAATTGATCGAAAAAAGTATTTTCTAGTTTCTGAAAGAGCTTTGACCTATCTGGTTGAGTTTCTTTATCTATCTTGGTTTCTTTAATAATGTGAACATATTGATCTAGAAAAGCGACCATTGGTTGATTGATATCTTGATCAAAAATAGACGGGATAAAGCTAACAAATATTTTCAGCATTGTATTAGAATCAAAGCCTTCATCTGAACCGAAATTCTTATCGGTCAAATCTTTAAATAAATCAGTAAGAATTCTTTGCGCTTGATTGATATAATCACGTGCTATTTCCTTTTCTCCTAGATCAGAATATGTAGAGCTTTTGAACAGAATGGAAACGATCTTTAAGAGAATTATATTTTCCTTGTTTTCGTTACTTTTACCATTAGATTCCACACTATTTATTAGAGAGAAGCTTTGCTGATTTAAATCAAGCGCTTGTTGATAATCTCCGAGGAATCGGTAGGTGTCACCTAATTCTAGAAGTATATTAATTTCAAATAAATATTTCTCCTGTGGGGTTAGCTGATTCTGTCCACAAGCTTGCATTGTCTCTTTGCCCTGTGTAAAAATATCACAATCTTGAAGATTTTTAGTTTTATCTGCTGATGCATTAATAGAGTTATCTTTAGATCTAACAATGCTTAGCGCACGATTGTAGGCATCGATTGAATTTGAATACTCACCTACCCTTTTGTATACACTTCCTAATCTATAAAATGCCTCAATTTCCATTTTGACATCTTTTTTTGGTTGAGAAATTTTAATTATTTCTTGATTAGCTTTAACTACTTCTTCTACTGAACTAATGGGTGCCTCTTGTGATACATATTGTCTGCTGATACCCTGTAAATTCTCGTTTAATTTTGATAAAGGTTCCTTTTCTTCGACGTTAACTTGAACGATAACTTTCTTAGGATCTAAACCTAGATTCCAGGAAATCTTAATATCATTAAAACCTCTTGATTTTTTTATTCTTTTTATATCTTTTATCGCCTTATTTATATTGAATACTTCTCCTCGTTTAAGTCGAAAATCATGGACAATTAAAAGCTTAGGAGTTTTGCCCTGAATGATTTTTCCATTCTGAGTATTAAAGCTTAAACCGCTAATAATTTTAACGAATTGAACTTGAATATCTTCGATAATACCCTCTGCAACTTCTAAGGTCACTGTGCCATCATCAGAAATTTTAGGTGCCTCAACGAATTGCACTAAGACATAACCATTATCTTGATACCACTTTTTAAGTGCTTTTATTCCTTCTTGTAAATTTATCAAATTTAATGTGTTGCCATATTGGCTTTGAAAAGCCTCTTTTATTATTTTTTTAGGTAAGATTCGACTGTTGGTATTAACTAACTTTAAAGTTGGGTTTAGCTTAATTTTGAAGGTTACTCTTACTCCTGATGGCGTGTTTTCTGGAATTGCTTTAACATTAGAAAAATAACCTGTTAAAAAGATCGCGTTAATATCTTTTTCTAGCAAAGAGTGCGTACTTATTCCACCTGATTTTGTTTGAATAATATTCAAGATTTTCTGTTGTAATTCACCTTCTACTCCAGTAATCACAACTTCAGAAATTAGCACTTTAGGCTCTGGCTTGTCATTAGATTCAGTAGGTATGGATAGCTGTTTAGTGGCTACAACGGTAGAAGCTGCTGTTGGAAAATCTAGGGGCACTGGAGACAGATGTTCTATCACTGGAATTTCTAGATAAGGTAATACTAGGTTTCCACTTTTTTGTTGAGCAATCGTAACTTTGCTAGATAGACATAAGGAAAAACTTAAAAGTATTACAATGCTAAAGCGTGTAATTCGATGGGAGATGAACCTTAGAAATGAATGTTTTAGTGAAGAGAGTTGTTTAAACATAAAAGCTATTCGCCTGAAATTTTAAGGGTTTGGAGGAGCGACTTCATTTGAGGTTTTATCTGGAAGGATATAGACAACCCATTTCTGTATGGAAGACTCAGGCAACCCTAGTTGTTGCTGTAGCAACTTCCAGCTTGTTTGAAGATCTGTATCTTGAGTGGTTGTCTTGCCAAGCTCTGCGAAAGCTGTCATTGCTTCATACCATAAACCTTCCTCAGCATATAGAGCAAAAGCATCTTGAAGAGAAGCCGTCTGCAATTTTCTTTTTAAAGAGTCACTGATAGGAACCTTTTCTAATGATCCATTTACTGTGGCATCACCTGCCCGATTGAGTGGGTTACAAATGACAGAAAATACCCACTGATAATGCTTTCCATTCTTCAAAGGCGATGCAGTCGGGGGCAGCTTTAAACTGACTAAACCTGGTTGCTGAGACAATGGAAAAGTTGCAGTATGAACATCATTCTCATTTTCATCAATGATGACAAACTCAGCTTGTCGTCGAGCGGCTGGTAGGTATGGCACATAAAACCAAAATACAGGGCGCTCAGAAATTGTTTTCTCAACAAAGGAGTCACCTTTTTGATTGAATGGCACGATCGCGACTAATGGATCGGACACATTAGGACAACGGTCTCGCCGCGCTCCGCCCCGTTGTCGCCCTTTGGCAGCTCCCTGTGGGCGTGAGCCTGTAAAGAAACGCTGAATACGCCCAGATAAATCAATGCCTGACACTGGTGGAATTTCATGAAGTGTGAAGGTTGTGAGCGTTAATAGACTCACAAAAATCCAAGTGACAGTGCACTTAGAGACTCGCTTCTTAAACATAGCTACTTTGCAATAGAAGAAGGTATTGAAAACAATGGTTGGTTTACTGGGCGGTAGACGATACAAAGCACAACCCCCCCAGTTATAAAGAATGCAAATGCCGATGGCAAAAACGGTAGCCAAAGGTTAAACCAGCTAAAGCTGCTCAAACTCATCACATAAAGAACCAGTAGGCTGCTTATAGCTGAGATCCCAACCTTTCTCCAGGAAGTTCTGAACTGATAAATCAGATAAGCACCGCTCGCAGACCACCCCAAAATCCACAGATACTCAATCCATTGTGGAAATACTATAATCAGATAACGCTGATTCTGAACTGCACTCAATACTTGACTAATCATGTGTGCCTGTACAACTACCCCAGAAAGAGTACCATAGGGCGTATTCCAGTCATCGCTAATTGCAACCTTAGCGGTAATTCCAATTAAAACAATTTTGTCCCGCACGTCTTGTTTAGAAACCCGGTTTTTGAGCACATCTTCAACCGTAACAAGCTTGGCGATCGCCTCTGGATTTGAACCAACTGCTCGATAATTTAATAAAAGTTGGTAACCAGACGAATCGATATCTTGATACCCACCTGTAAAGGGTTGAATATGAGAAAACGTAAAATTGCCGATCTTTAATAATTCTCCAGATGTGAAGGGAGCTTGATAAGCGAACTTGCTAGCATTCTCCAAGTCTAGGTAGCGTCTAGCCAGCACCAAGCTAAATGATTCCTTTGCAATGCACTGCGTGTTAGCCATTGTGTCTTGCGCAATCAAATACCGACGCACAACCTGATCTTGATCCTCAATAAAGTCACTAAAGCCTACTCGCTCCAGTGGTACTTCTGGTGGAGGTGATATACCAGCCCTTTTTTCCTTACCTTCCTCGTCAGTTTCAGGCACTTTACACACAGTGAAGAAGCGATCGTTTTTAAGACGTGCGATTAATCCTAATTCACTATCTACTGCCTTAAAATCTCGATACAAATCAAAGCCAATTAGACGTGGTTGGAGTTTTTCTAGTTTTTGCAAAAGTTGATTGACCGTAGCTTCCTTTAGTGTTCCTTGACCTTGTTCGTTACGTTTGACCTGTTCAGTCAAATCATTATCGGTTACTTGAACAATTAACAATCGCGAATCAGGTCCTTCGTTGATTAAGCGATACCGAATTAGGTGATCATAGTTTTTTAGTTCTAATGACTGAAAAGCACCTAAAAAGCGAAATACCAGTAAAATGGTTGTAACGGCAACGCTGACGCTTGCCAGCCCTTTACAAGTCAGTTTTCGCAAGCGTTCTTGGGACGAAATCTGAAACAGTTGACCACCTACATTATCTCGCCATCGTAAATAGAGAACCGGACGAAACCATTGCTGAGTGGATAAACCCATTGCCTCGCGTCCTTGACTAATTGCCAGCGCTAGGGAGTTCTTCTGACCCAGCGATCTATAAAACTGCTCAGCGAACTTAGCTGCACTTTCAACCAAAACTGAGTATTGCATGGCAACAACCGCAGGCACTCGTTGGCTGATCAAGTTCTGGGCGATGCCATTGAACACAGAATCCCCACTGACGGACATCCCTGATTGGCAGGCAGTCAGCACAGCCAAAGTGATGCCATGGGAAGATGTTGCGTGATCGCCAGCACTGGCAGCTTGTAGAAGCAGTCCAAACTCTTCGGCACTCACATAGTCCGGTCCACTCTGCTCATTCTCAAATGCCAGATATCCTTGGGCTTCAGGGAGTGGGGTGCTACAAACGCGACAGTATTCAACTTTGATTCCCTTATGCATTGTGCAGCAGGCTTGATTGGGGCAGCGCTTACCAAACAATCCATGCCCATCAAAATGAACTATATGCGGAGCTTCGGTTCCTTGATGCTCGGTTAAATAAGCCCGTAAACATCCAACCGTTGAATATTCAGGTTGGTGAAGCTTGACATGCCCTTGTGTCTGAGCTTTCTGTAATCCTTGAAAAATAGCTTTCTGTTCCTGATTCGAGAGCTTTTTTAATCCCTGTTCAGCATCAAATGCAGCTGAGGAAACTAGCAAAACATTGATCTTTTCGGTAAGTGGTAAGTTGGGTGGGGCTGACTCATAGGCGATATAACGGGAGAAAGT
>JAHHIG010000016.1 GCA_019358895.1 Tildeniella nuda ZEHNDER 1965/U140
GCGTTGTTTACCGTTGTGGATGCGACCGTTCTTAACCGTTTTGGCGGAGGCACAGATGGGGCAGGCAGGCATGGTAGGAGAACTGCAAAGACTCTACTTCTCCATCATTACATCTTGAGCACTACCCATCTGTTAACCCTGTAAAGGTAGAGAATTTACCTCAAATTTTGAGGAGGGTTTTTCCATCTACTGGTAATCTTGCGAACACAGTAATTTTTCTAACTCTGGTAACGATCTTAGCTGCAATTGTAAGCCCTGACTTCAGAGGAGCAATCGGCATTAAAATTACTTCTAATGGTTTTGAGTTCAACATGGACAGGCGTTAATACTCTGAATTAAGAGGTTACGCCATCCATTCCTGGCTACGAAAGCTCTAGTAGTCCTGACAAATAAACTTCAGAAATGTGTTTCTTGAATAGTTTTGCATCGCTCTTGCAGATTTCTATGTATTCCTCAAAGAAAGAAGCTTTAACAACATCAATTATAACTTCACTTCCTATCAAAGAGGTACTTGAATCTTCAACACTTGACACACTGTCTGTTGTTCTTAGTAATAAATGATTTACTGGCTCAATGTCAAAAGAGTTTGTTCGTCTTGAAGCTAGAATAAGCTCTCCATCAAGAACAATCACATTTTGAATAATAAAAGAACGTTGGTTTTTAAGATCTTTTCCGCGATCAGATTTATTAAACCATCTTTTCACGAATGATTTAGCATAAAAACAACTTAAGACCGCTTTATGAATTGTGCTGGGTACATCCAAAGATCTAAATGCCTCAAAATACGTTCTAGCTTGAGCAAGAGGAGAGTCATTATAAAAGGAGCAATTGTTGTAATGATGACCACTAAATGACGAATTTGCACAGGCTATTAAAAGACTTATAGACTTTTTGGAAATATTGAGATCAGTGCAATAATCAACCTTGCTACCTAAACCGAGCAAAGTTAGTGGATCAGTGAATTCTTCAAAAAAGACCCAGGGTTTATCAAATGACTTCTTACACTCAATAACTAGTAAAATACCTGTGGCTCCAAAAGGATAGGTATTATCTTCCTCATTCACGTTATAAAGTGCAAGAACATCTATTTCATGAGATGCACCTTTAAGATCCACATACGAAATATTTGGGAAAACCAGAAAATGATCATCCCCTTCCAAATCACGAAGCTTTTCTGTGATATCAAGCTCCAATGGAAAACCGCTCTTCTCTATTTCGCTTTGTAGCCTTTTCTTAAGTTCCTCGTTCAAAACAGTGTTTTCCCTAGACTCAACTAAAAATGAGCAGTAATTGTTCGATGGGGAGCAGCATCCTTCAGTCATACTACCTGAACTCTCTTCAACTTAGTGCAGCGTTTTTTCAGGCACTTAAGCCACCCCCGCCGATCGCGCAGGTAAGTTAAACTTAATAGCAAGTAAGTCTTCTTCGCGCAAGTACGATAATGACCCTGCCGCTTCCACCGGATTTACAGCAGTTTGCCGATCGCCAGATCGCCAGTGGTAAGTACACTTCATTGGATGAGATATTGCTTGCAGGGCTGCGAACCCTGGCAGAGCAGGAGCAAATCTATCAGGGACGATTTGAAGAATTGCGGCGTGAAGTGTTGCTGGGTGCGTTGGAAGCCGAACGGGGAGAGCTTCTAGATGCAACAAGCGAAATCGAAGCGATTCGCCAACGGTTACACCAACGCCACTCTCAAACATGAGTCGAGTTTGTCGCATTACACCCCGCGCCAGTCAAGATATCGAAGCGATCGCAGACTATCTTGCTGCCCAAAGCAGTTTAGTCAGTGCGGAACAATTCCTGAGCGGTATTGATTCAACCCTTCAGCGAATTGCTCAATTTCCTCAGATTGGTCGCAAACGGGATGAACTCTACCCCGGCTCACGCAGTTTGCCTTACGAGCCGTACTTAATTTTTTACCGTCTCCTCAACGACGATATCGAAGTGCTCAGGGTTGTGAGTGGCTATCAGGATTTGACGGCTCTGTTTGAAGATTCTCCTTAGTTGTGACGCAATGGCTGCGTTGTCGCTGAATAGCTTTCAACAACTTCACCCTATACGGATCAGCATCCTTCTGCCACACCACCCGATGCCCCTTCAACTCAGCACAGTGGTCTTCCAGGCACTTTAGCCAGCCTCGCCGATGCGTGCTAACGCACAGGCTGTCGCAACCGCTATCCTTTCTTAGTGCCTCCAACAACCCCCAATCCTCCTCCTGCCGACTCAGCTTGGCAAACTTTTCGTAGCCAGGGTAGTCAGGTGCAACCAGTAAATCCTTTTGGTGCAGTAGAGGTGGGTTGTCGCTCAGGTCATAGTCGCGGTACTGAACATGCAAATCTCGCAGGTCAATCTGCATACTGGTGTGCAAAGCCGGATGCGGGTCAGCATCAAAGTCTTGATAGACCAGATAGGTGATTTTGGGCTTGCGGCAGTGAAATTTAATCACGTTTGCTTCTTCAGGACGACCGATCGTCCGCGAGGCACAGCCTTCGTAAAGGCGTAGCAGCGGGTCAAGGGTTTCGATCGCCGACACATGCACCCAAAGCGAACCCGGTAGCTTTTTCCCGATCGGACTGTTCTGGCATCGTTCTGCCACCACCGCCAAATTGCCCAGACTCATCAACATCAAGTCGGCTGCGGTGCAAGCTTGCTGATAGCCACCAAACAGACTTTTGATGTCAGTTTGCACCACAGGCGCAAGGTCGCGCAGTTTTGGGCGATGACCAAAGTGACTCAGCGCCAGGTAAACCAGTAAATCTCCCCGGCGGCGATCGCTGATTGCATCCCACTCCTGCGGGTTTGTCGCCTGCAAGACGATTTGGAATGCTCGGCGCAAATTGCCAAATTCAGTGCTGAGTGCCTCCATCTCAGGTAATTCCTTCAGCGTCGGCAACCGTCCCCGCTCGGTGAAAAACGTCATTAGCGGAGCCAGCCGTTCCTTGTAATCCTCAAAGCGCTTATTACTGAGTTGCACCTTGGGAACAGAAACGCGCGATCGAAACCGAGATGCCCGAAAATTCTGCGCCTGTGCCTCATCCCGAAACACAAAATAGATGCCCAACGCTACTGGAACGGCATCCACTCCCAGCACCTGGTCGATGTAAAGCTTCAGTTCCTCCTGATCGTAATACTTCTGAAACGTGTTGCGGCTCGTAATTACGCCGTCCCCATAAGCAATCTGGCTATTCCCCTGAGCAATCAATACCTGCGCCGCCACAATCAAAACTTGCTGGGTTAGCTCCCACGCCTTGATCAGCGCTTCCCGCCGCTCTGTCTGAGACTCAACCACGTTGATGACGTACCCCAGATTCACGACATCTGC
This sequence comes from Tildeniella nuda ZEHNDER 1965/U140, assembly GCA_019358895.1. GTDB lineage: Bacteria > Cyanobacteriota > Cyanobacteriia > Leptolyngbyales > Leptolyngbyaceae > Stenomitos > Stenomitos nudus. The sequence goes on from JAHHIG010000016.1 coordinate 3,326, forward strand.
CGCCATCAAAGCCATGTCGGGACGGTAGTGGGGGTCCCACCCGGAACTGGTGTAGCCCAACTTAGCAACCCGTTCCAGATCACCGCCCTGACCACATCCGTAATCAAAAAAGGTTGTCTGCTGGCTAAACAACCCTGATTCTAGTGCCAACCGCATCGGCTTGGAAAAATCATTGCGGCTAATTGCTGCTTTGTGACGATCGATTTTGACCGTTGAACTCTGGGCGTTGGGGAGCGATCGATGAACTAGCGTGTGCCCTTGAAAGACAACTTGACACTCTGTTAGCCGTTGTTCCCAAGCTAAACGAGTGCCAATCGATCGCGGATTACTGAGCAGTCCGAGTGCTTCTTCTTGGCGGGTTAGAGCGACAAACTGCTGATAGAGCGGATAGTCGCTTGTAACAAAGCTTTCCTTCCGATGAAGGATAAATGGGTTGCCCGTGTCGCTATAGTTTCGATAGTTGACTTCGCGGCTCCGCAGATCAACCTGGATGCTAGCTTGCAGGGCAGGATGAGGGTTCGCATCGAAGTCAGGGTAAACCAGATAAGAAACGCTCGGCTTTTCAGTATTGAACTTAACCAGCGTGGCGACTTCTGGCGGGGCGGCGATTTGGCGAGCTTCCTTCTCATAGTCCTGCAAAATCGGATCTAAGGCTGGCAAGGCTGAAACGTGAACATACAGCGCATCCGGCAAAAGTTTGCCTACCTTGCTGCGCTGGCAAAGCGTAGTCAGAACTGAGAAGTTAGGGTAAAGATTGGGGGCTAGCTCCATGATTTTCGATCTGCAATCGCTCTTTTGAGTCCATTTTGCAGTAATGTAAAGCGCAATCAAGTTGCGATAGCACCCATTATGCAAGTCATGACTTTTCAGATCCCTGTTTCAGTCTGGTTTTAGGTTAATTGCAGAAGACGTTAAAATTCATGACTGTCAGCACTCCACAAGCCCCAGCCACTCGCCAAGCCTTCGCCCGTCACGAGACTTTTCACCCTCGGTTTGGTTGGCTCAAAAAAGGGGTTGACCAAGCGACTCAAGATCCTGCCATCTTTTTGCAAGATGACGCGACGGTGCGGCTAGGGGTAGGCAAAAACATGGTGCGCTCCATCCGCTACTGGTGTTCAGCCTTCAAGCTGCTGGAAGACGTTGGCGAAGCCTCTCGGCACGAGAATTGCCCGACTGAGTTTGGCAAGCAGCTTCTCGGATCATCCGGGTGGGACCCCTATCTGGAAGATCCAGCGTCCCTCTGGCTGCTCCATTGGAAACTGCTGGAAGATCCTTGCTCCGCAACAACGTGGGCTTTTGTGTTCAATCAATTTCGTGGCGTGGAATTTACCGTTGACGAGCTTTTTAACCAACTCTGTGACTACCGAGATCGGGAAGCGGCGAGAGTGGCGGATTCCTCGCTTCGTAAAGATATGAACTGTCTACTGCGGATGTATGGCTCACAGCAGTTCAAGGCTTCGGCGAGTGAAGAGTCGCTCGATTGCCCGTTCGCAGACCTGGGGCTAATTCGGTCTGCCGGGAATGCCCGCTCTTACACGTTTCGGATTGGCGCTAAACCTACCTTGCCAGCCGAGATAGTCGTGTACGCCTGCCTCCGCTATGTTGGACAGTTCGCCGAAGGCGTGCAGAACGTTCCAGTGGTAAAGCTCCTGTACGATCGCGGTAGCCCAGGCTTGGTGTTTCGGCTCACGGAAAGTGCTCTGTACGAAGCCATTGAGTACTGCTCACGCTTTACGAACGACAGAGGGGGAGCGATCGCCACGTTAGGGATTGCCGATGTCGCTGGAAAGCTAGAGTTTTTCTTCCTGGGTCAGCCATTACAGATGGCAGAGGATATCCTGAACAGGTACTATGCCACGAGGTAAGCTGACGTGACCGCTCTTTCCCATTACTTCAGCCTGCATCGTCGCTATCACCGCTCTATCAACCTGGAGCGCGATTTTGACAACCCTGATGCTGTGGAAAGCTACGTGCTGACAGAGCGATCGCTCGAAGCGTTGCAGCGCATGCTAGCCGCGTTCGAGAACCCCAAAGCACAGCGGGCTTGGACACTGATTGGCGTGTATGGCACCGGGAAATCAGCCTTTGCGAACTATCTCACGGCGCTCTGTGCGCCCGAAAACAGCAAAGCAGCGAACCAGGCGTGGCATGTTACCGAACAGGCATTGCCTAAAGAGAGTCCTCTCCTAGAGCAAATTCTTGAGACGCTGCCACCTCAGGGCTTACTACGTTGTGTGGCGGTTGGGCAGCGAGAGCCACTCAGTTGGACGGTCATGCGGGCATTAGCAAACGGTTGTCAGGAGTTTTGGTCGCGCAAGCAGAAACCTGATTGGTTCCAAACGCTGACGGATTGGGGCGCTGAAGTCGCTGTAGGGCGCTGCCAGATCACCAATCAGCAAGTGTTGACCCTCTTAGAACAGGTGACTCAAGCTGCCAAAACGCAGGTGCTGTTAGTCCTTGATGAGTTAGGCAAAAATCTGGAATATGCCGTGAATCATGGCGGCACTGACGATCTTTATCTACTGCAACAGATTGCAGAGTTGCGCTACAAAGGCAAGTATCAAGTGCATTTCGTGGGGCTACTGCATCAATCGTTTGCAGGGTACAGCGAACGACTCAGCGCGATCGAGCAAAACGAATGGACCAAAATCCAGGGGCGCTTTGAAACGATGCAGTTCACTGAGTCTGCTAGCCAAATGACCCGGCTGATTGGGCAAGCCATTGAGCGCTCCGAAGGCGAGGCTTCAGACCGCCTAGCATCAGTTTGCGACCAAACCGCCAAAGCCTGGTTCAAGGCACTGAAGCCTGTTTTAGTGGGTCAAGGCATTGCCGCCAAAGATTTAAGTGCTGCCTATCCTCTGCATCCAATGACGGCGCTGGTGTTACCGCTGCTCTGTACGCGCTATGCCCAGAACGATCGCTCCCTGTTTACGTTCTTGACGAGCCATGAACCCCATGGGTTGACCGAATTTCTGACTGCTAGCACCTTTGATGGCGATCGGATACCGACGCTGCAACTGCACCAGCTTTATGACTATTTTGTGGAAGCCGCTACTGGTCTAGCGTCTCGCATTAATCTGCAACGTTGGGTAGAGATTCAGGGCTTGATTCAGGATGCTCAAACGCAGAACGAGGCGGTCTTGAACGTCCTCAAAACCATTGGTATTTTGAACCTCATTACAGCAACGGGGGCATTAAAAGCCTCTCCAGCGTTAGTGGCGTTTGCCTTGTGTGACCATCCAGACGACACCGCCGCTTTAGAACATTGGCAGGCTGTGATCAAAGACTTGACCCAGAAAGGGATTATCACTTATCGGAACCAAACAGACGACCTGAAACTTTGGGAAGGCTCGGACTTTAATGTGGAAGCGGCAATCTACCAACTGCTAGAAAAAGAACGTTTGCCCCTTGCCCAACTGCTCACTCGCGCCCGACCCTTACAGCCGATCGTCGCCCAACGCCACTATTCCACTACAGGAAATCTCCGCTATTTCGAGCAGCAGTATGCCGACAGCCTTACACCACTCACAGCGTTATGCTGCCATGCTCCCAGCACCGATGGTTTGATTGTCTACTGGCTCGATCGCCAGCTTCCCGGTGAAACGCCAGCGCAGACGGTCGATGGCAAGCCTTTAATAGTCATCACTACAACTCAGCTTGATCTGCTTCGGACTCGTGCCCAGCAGTTGCAAGCGCTTAAAACCATTCACAAGGAAGCAACGGCACTGCAAACGGATGGGGTGGCACGACGCGAAGTGAAACATCGACTGGTTGATGCCGAACGGCTGCTTGATGATACGCTTCAACAGGCTTTCAACTGGTCGGTTGGTCAGAACCAGTGCTGGATTGCTGGAAAAGCAACCATTATTCCAAAAACCCAAGCATTTCAAGCCTTGCTCTCGGATCTGTGCGATCGCACCTATCACTTAGGACTCCGGCTTGACAATGAATTCATTAATCGTCGTGGACTCACCTCTCAAAGCGCCAAAGCCCGTCGTGAACTCATTGAGGCGATGCTGGAGCAGAGCCACCAGCCAAGGTTGGGCTTAGAAGGCTATGGTCCTGAAGTGGCAATGTACTACTCCGTTTTAGAGGCAACGGGGATTCATCGCCAGGGCGAAGAAGAATGGGATTTTCAACCACCAAAGCTAGAGTCAGGGGTTGCAACCGTTTGGCAGGCGATCGAACAATTTTGCTTAGGCGCAACAAACCAGCCACAGTCGCTTCAACAGCTTTATCAACAGTTGGCAAACCCTCCCTATGGTGTGAAACAGGGTGTTATCCCCGTGTTGCTGGCGGCACTATTGATCTACTACATAGATGAAGTGAGTGTCTACAAAGATGGCACGTTTATCTCGGTGCTAGGAGCAGAGCATTTTGAACTGCTGGTGAAAGACCCGGCTCGCTTTACGGTGAAGCATATTGAAGTGGCAGGGGTACGCTCTCAAGTCTTTCGTGAACTGGAGGCAATGCTTAGAAGCAGTCCAGCGAAAGGGCGAACGGGCAGTCGAAATCTGACCATCTTATCAGTGGTAAAGCCCTTAGTGCAGTTCGCGCGGAAGTTGCCTGCCTACACGCTCAAGTCTAAGCGCATCAGCACTGAGGCGCAGGCAGTGATTCAAACGCTGTTGCAAACCCAGGAGCCGGATGAACTGCTATTTACTGCCTTGCCGCAAGCCTGTGGCTTAAAGCCAATCCGCCTCGCACCTCCAGAAGCAGAAGCAAGCACGGTCAATGATGAAACTGAAACGGCAACTGCTCGACTTTTTCGAGAAAAGTTAGTGCAGGTGTTGCGAGAAATTCATAGCGCCTACGACACGCTGCTGATGGAGTGTGAAACGCTCCTGTATCATGCCTTTGGTCTACGCAGCGATCGCCACCAGATCCGACAAGACCTTCAGTTTCGCGCCAAGTATTTGCTGGGCAACTGCCTTGAAATGAGCTTGAATCGGTTTGTGCGGGCAGCGGCAGACGAAACGGTGAGCGATCGTATCTGGCTAGAGTCGTTGCTGATGATTGTGGCAGATAAACCAACTGAAGCCTGGGCAGAGAAGGACGTAACTGCCTTTGAGTTGAATTTAAGCGACCTGGCGCGGCGGTTCAAAAATTTGGAAGCATTGCAAAAGGAAGTGGCGGCGGGGAGTAGCGGTGGGTTTGAGGTGCGTCGGTTGACGGTGACTCGTCCTGACGGTAGCGAGATTCATCGCATGGTCTGGGTCGATCAGGAGCAGCAACCCTTCGTGGATGGCTTAGTGGCAGAACTTTTAGCCAGAACCGACTTATGCAATCAGCCTCAACTTCAGCAAGCCTTAGTCGCTCGGTTAACTGAGACGGTGCTAGGCAATGCCAGTCAGTTCCTACTTGCGCTATCCAGCGATCGCCCACAACCCATCTACCCCTAACCCCTGCCCGCCTGTGCGCCGAGATGCCATCTTCTACCAAATTTTTCAGCGGTTTCCAGATCTGTTTTTTGAACTAATCGGTCAACCGCCAGAACAAGTACAGGGCTACCGCTTTGAGTCAGTAGAGGTCAAAGAGCCAAATTTTCGGATCGATGGTGTTTTTTTGCCCCCCGAAGAAGCAATCACCAAAACCATCTTTTTTGCTGAGGTACAGTTCCAGAAGGATCAATCCCTCTACCATCGCTTCTTTGCCGAATTGTTTCTCTACCTCTATCGCAACCCAACTCGCTATGACGACTGGTATGGTGTCCTGATTTTTCCAAACCGAGGCTTAGAACCTGATCAAGCAACCATTCACCGTGCTCTACTACACAGTGCCCAAGTACAATGCCTGTACCTGGATGAACTGGGAGAACCGAACCAGCAGCCTCTAGGCATCAGCCTGATGCAGCTCATGATTCAACCAGAGTCGGAGACCGCAAAGCAGGCTCGGCAACTGATCGATCGAGCTACGATGGAAGAAACTGGTAATCTCTCTAGAGAGGAGATTATTGATATCGTCGTGACGATCGCCACCTACAAATTTATCAATCTCAGCCGACAGGAGGTAGAAGCAATGCTAGGTCTAGATCTGAAGCAAAGCCGAGTCTATCAAGACGCAAAAGCAGAAGGGCGCGAAGAAGGACGTGAAGAAGGGCGTGAAGAAGGACGCTTGCTTACAAAGTTAGAAATGGTGCCACTCTTGCTTGAGATGGGGTTAACTGTTAATCAAATTGCAGAACGATTGGCGCTTGATCTAGAGGTTGTGCGACAAGCGAGTAACAAACCAAACCAGGCGCTTTGAGGGACGATCGCCACCTACAAATTGATCAATCTCAGCCGACAGGAGGTAGAAGCAATGCTAGGTCTAGATCTGAAGCAAAGCCGAGTCTATCAAGACGCAAAAGCAGAAGGACGTGAAGAAGGGCGTGAAGAAGGGCGCTTGCTTACGAAATTAGAGATGGTGTCCCTTTTGCTTGAGGTGGGGTTAACCATCGATCAAATTGCAGAACGATTGGCGCTTGATCTAGAGGTTGTGCGACAAGCGAGTAACAAACCAAACTAGAACCTTTGAGGGACGATCGCCACCTACAAATTGATCAATCTCAGCCGACAGGAGGTAGAAGCAATGCTAGGTCTAGATCTGAAGCAAAGCTAAGTCCACTTTGGCAAGGTCTAACGGCTACAAGGGGACGATCGTGTATCTACATAGCGATAAGATAGCCATTTATAAAGTATTTATATAAGGATTTCGTAATACCTGACACTTTTGGGAACGCTCTAGAAAAGTGAAGCCATAATGGCGGGCATGGTAAACAAGACTGTGAGACATATCCTGGGGCTTTCGGGCGGCAAGGACAGTACCGCGCTGGCAATCTTATTGCATCAAGAGGTGCCCCAAATGGAGTACTTCTTTTGCGACACTCATCGTGAACTGCCGGAAACTTACGAGTATCTGGAACGAGTTAAAGCTCGACTTGGCATCAAAATTCACTACTTGAGTGCAGAGAGAGGTTTTGAGCATTGGTTAGATATTTATGGTGGCACACTGCCTTCGCCTCAAATGCGCTGGTGTACCAAGCAGCTTAAAATTAAGCCTCTAGAAGAATTCATTGGAAACGATGAAGCGGTCAGCTATGTAGGCATTCGAGCAGATGAGTTCCGCGAGGGCTACATTTCAACTCGTTCAGCCATCAAAGCCGTTTATCCCTTTAAGGAACGCGGGCTAGTCAAAGCTGATATTCTGCAACTGCTGGAAGAGAGCGGCATTGGGCTACCCAGCTACTATCGCTGGCGCAGTCGTTCGGGCTGCTATTTTTGCTTCTTTCAGCGCAAATATGAATGGGTAATGCTGGCGGAAGAACATCCGGATCTCTTTGCCAAAGCGATCGCCTACGAGCAAAACCACATAGACGGTAGAACCTACACCTGGACGCAAGGCGAAACGCTGCAAGCATTGCTGGCTCGTAAAGAGGAGATTATTGCCAATCACCACAAAGCAATGGCGCGAGAGCAACAGACCGCCCCCAATCGCCCTTTGGTGGAAGCATTGGCAGAAGTGTTAGATGAAGAAGACGATACGTTACCGTGTCTGGCTTGTCACCTTTAATTCTTGCCATACTAAAAGACAGATCTTGATGCTTGTTCTGATAGGAGATAACCCATGCTAGTGGAATCGACGGGTCAACCTGTGATTGACTCTATCAACGCTTCCTTAAAGCTGCTGCCCAAGGAGCAGCAAACAGAAGTACTGGAATTTGTACAGACCCTGGTAGAGAAGACTGCCTCCACAGAACCTAAAAAGACCATTTGGGAGAAGATTGACGATATCATGGCAAACGTGCCCGATGAAGCATGGGAAAATATGCCAACCGATGGGTCGTATCAACATGACCACTATTTGTATGGCACCCCCAAGCGGGAGCTATGAAAACTCTCTTTGTGGATACGTCTTATTGGGTCGCTCGTTCCAATCGACGTGATCAATGGCATCAGAATGCCAGAGCGCTTGGCTTGCAGTTCAGCGATGCCTCTCTTTTAACGTCTGAGCTAGTGCTTGTAGAGTACTCAACTATTTCAGTGCTTTTGGGATTGAAATGCGCGGGAGGGTGGCTATTGCTGCTCAAGAAATTCTGGAAGATCCTAAGATTCAAATAATTTGGCAAACTCAGGGATTGTTTGAAGCAGGATTAGCTCTCTATAAGGCACGTTTAGACAAGGGCTACAGTTTGACAGATTGTGTTTCGATGGTGGTGATGCAGCAGGAAGGCATTCAGGACGTATTGACCCACGATCGCCATTTTGCTCAAGAAGGCTTTACGGTGCTGTTATAAGTTTGTGTCGGTGAATTCTCATCAAACGCTGGGAAAACTAAGACAAGTTGATCAGAATGGATCAGAGTCCGCTTCACCCCAAGTCGAATGTTATGCCAGCGCTGAAACTCAGTTTTCATGGAACCTTTGCCCTCAAGAAACAGGATGTGCTGAAACTCCTGGAAGTGGCTGAAACAGAGCAGGGCTTACATGGGTCTCTGATGGAACTGGTGGAGCGAACTGGGTTAGGTAACGAGAAAGTTCTACGGATAAAAAGCTGGGCAGTGCGATCGGGTTTAGTGCATCAAAACCACCTCAGCCCCGAAGGAGTCGTAGTCCGAACGTGTGACCCCTATTTAACCTCTCCCGTTACCGATTGGTTAATGCATTCCCATCTCAGCTTTAGCGATCGCGGCTTGCAATCTCCCCCTGCCAACCCTGCTGAGTGGGGCGGTTGGTCTTACTTTGTCTTTTGCTTTTTGCCAGAACACCCAGAGTTTACGCTGGATGAATTAGTCAAAGCCAGTGCTCCAGTTTTTGAGGATGTCTCTTCCAGGCTGCTGCGAACCAATTTTCGCTTTGTGCTGCGGGCATATACCGAAGTGCAGGCGCTGTGGTCTTGTCGGTTTGTGCAGAGTTTGGGCAACAATCGCTTTCGTAGTGGTGAAGCTCAGTTACCCAATGCCGAACTGTTAGGCTACTTTCTAGCAAAACTGTGGCAGCGGGACTTTGGCGCACAAGAGACCGTAGCCCTCACCCAGTTGCATCAACCAATGGGGCTTGCTCCCATTCTCGGCATTAGCGATCTATCGTCCTGCCTGCAACGGCTAGAAACACAGGGACTACTACGGCAAAGTGACAACCAGGGAGACAGCCAGATTACCCGTTGCTGGCAAGATCCTTTATTTTTGCTCAAAAAAGCGTATGGCAGTGGCTAAACTGAGTGGTTTTACTTTTTAGGCTGGGCACTCTAGACATTAGACAAAGCCTGTTCTAAGTGCAGCGAAAATAATCTGAGATTTGTTGTTTAGCCCCCTCAACCTTATGCCACAGTTACAGCTAGGTTTTCATACTTCGTTTGCCCTCAAAAAAGATGACATCATCCGCATTCTAGAGGCTGCTACTGAGGATCAAGGGCTGAATGATTCACTCGAAAACTTGATCGATCGCACAAAGCTCGGCAACAAGAAAGTTGGTCCCATGAGAAGTTGGGCGATTCGATCGGGTCTAGTAAGTGGCGATCGCCTGAGTCCAGAAGGGGCGATCGCTTGGAAATACGATTTTGGTGTCAAACCAGAAAACCGCTCAAGAGATTATAACGATCGAATCATACCTGTCACCGATTGGCTGATGCACTTTTACCTCAGCCTCGGTGTGCAGGGCGCAAAGGACGATCGTAAAAGCAAATACACTGGCGTTGGCGAAACCCTACAACCACCACCCACTGATCCAGCAGAGTGGGGCGGTTGGACGTATTTCGTGTATGCGTTCTTACCCGATCACAAAACCTTTACGTTAGATGAATTACAGACCTATTGTGCCTCCATTTTTGCACCAGGCACAGGCAAGCATCCCGAAAAAGATTTGAGGGATAATCTGCGAATTGTGCTGCGGGCTTACTGCGAACCAGAGGCGATCGCGGGTTGCAAATTTCTCGCTCAAACCGATAAAGAAGCCTACACCGCTGAAGACAGCGACTTGCCCAACCTCGATTTAATGGCTTATTTCCTGGCAAAGCTCTGGCAGCGAGACTTTAGCGATGCGACATCTGTTCTAACAGATGACATTTTGCAGCAACCAATGGGTTTGGCGAGTGTCTTAGGGGTAAACACCTCAACCTTGCAAACCGTGCTCAACCAGCTAGAAACTGCCGCTCTGATTGAGCAACGTCGCACCGTCTCACCAGCCCAGATTATCCGTCGTTGGCATGACCCACTCACACTGCTAGAAAAGTCATATACCCATTCACTCAGCTAACTACGATGACAACCTCAAAACCAAGGTCTCAAATATCGGCGAAAGCGAAGAAGCGAAATTTTTCTAGTTTCGATAAAAAAGCTGCGTTCAAACAACTCAATCTGGCTGACCTTTTACCTTGGAGTTTGGACATTGAGCCTGTTCCAGTCAGCGATTTTTTTGCGGAGCGGCTCGCTCGCCTCAAGCGGCATTTTGACCTGGAAAGTGGTGAAGAAGCCAAAAAACTGCTGATTGATGCCATTTGTGATGAAGCGTTAGAAGGGTTCGATCGGCTCAAAATTTGGAAAGCGGCACCTCTAGAAAGCAACACGCTTTGTGGCATGGTCGATTACCTGACTGCCGAACGCAAACGCTACTTGGAAGCCCCTTTCCTTTGCATTGTGGAAGCAAAAAAAGATGACTTTGAACAGGGCTTGGCACAATGTTTGGTCGAAATGCAAGCCTGCCAATGGAGCAATGAGCAAATCGGCAAAACGATCGATGTGTTGGGAATCGTCACCAACGGCGAGGGTTGGAAATTTTATCAACTGACTACTGCTGGAGTGGTCTACGAAACGCTCCTCTATGCTCTTAGCGACATGGGCACGCTCTTAGGAGCCTTGCACAATCTCTTTCAGCTTTGTGAACACAATTTGGGAGAGGGGGAACATGGTTGATATCATCACTCTGCGACTGCGGGAAGCTAACCCCAAAGATTCTCCCCACCTCTTGCTGTGGGACAATCCTGAGCCAAATCAATTGCAGCACTTAGCATGGCGAGAAGAGGCGAAATTGGTCAGCTATCGGGAGGATTTGCTGAAGCGGGTTGATCCGCAAAGTCGCTTTTTGGCACTGCATCACCAGTGCGATCGTGAACTGGCTGCGATTCGTTCCCTGTGCGATCAGAGTACTGAACCTGTTGTTTTGCTACAAGACCTGGACTGCTTAATCGCCTATCTCTCCGTCCAACCCGAAAGTCCGATCACCCTGTTTTGGCAAAGCCTGTTCAACGCACGCCACCTAAACCGCATTCTCTGGATTATTCTACCGAGTCAAGCCGCTCCCCCCGACTGGCAAAAACACCGTCTGCAACGCCTCTAACCACACCTCCTCACTCTTGGGTTCGTTCATGCAACTCCACGAAATTGTCAGAATTAACGAAAATGGATTGGTCGCCAATGCCGTTAGCTTCGAGCTAATGGATGACCCCGACAAAAATTTGCGCCTCTGTCAAGGATTCGTGTTTAACTATGACCCCGACCCTAGGCAGCTTAAAACGTCCACGATCGGCGTGTTGGATGCTTTGCGACGGAGCTTCCACAGCCCCAGCGAACCCAATGTACATCTCATGGTGCAGGACTACGGTAAGGGGAAATCTCACTTCGCGCTGGCGATCGCCAACTTCTTCCAGAAACCCTTTGACAGTGCCGAAGTGCAGGGCGTATTGGAACAAGTTGCCTATGCAACGAATCAAGGCAGTTTGCTAGAGGGCTTAACACCTACAAAAAACGCGGCAGGCATCTAGTGCTTTGCTTAAGTGGTGACAAGCGAATCGACCTGCGAAAGCAATTCTTGCAAACCCTGCGAAAAATGCTGGATCAGGAAGGCGTAACAGACGCGATCGCTCAACATATTTGTCAGCGTCCCCTGAAATTTTTGGAACGATTGAACCCAGACCAACGGGCGATCGCATAATTTATAGGTCTAATTTACCGAAGTCAATGCTTTCAACTTCTTCGACGATGAATCCTTGATTTACTTCCTCTGGAAATCGTTTTGCCATCTGTTGCCAAGCATCTTCCTCGTTTTCTGCCTCAATATCGTATTGTTGCTTGGGTAAAGCATTTCTGCGACCCTTAAACTGCCTTTTCAGAAAACCCGCTTGGTTTAGCGATTCGATCAACGATGTGGGTTGCCTACCTTCAGTAATCTCGCCCTTCTCTAAATAGCTTTTGTATAGGCGGATAACAGCTTCTTCAACAACTACGTCTGCATCTTCGACCTGAAGATGATCTTTTAGCACGTCTAGAAGCTTGGTGGCATATTTACTCAGCTTTATTTCCATTGCAAATAGGGCTAGACAGGGTAGTTAGAGCGAAAGTTACCCCTTTAAACTAGCCCATTAGATGCAATGGGATACAAAAAAGCCAATTAGATCTCTGCTACCTCCTCTTTACATTGATCTTCTGCGTTAACTGACTCACAAAGCGGGGGATCGAATATTACAAGGAATTTACCATCAGGAGTTAACTGACGTAGGGCTTTTGCGTAACCATCCGCGTCTGATTCCTTGCGAAATCGGCATATAGTGATTCGCTGCATATTTTTCAGTAGGCGAACTACAGCCCAAGATTGTAGCCGTTCTCCGTAGGACATAAAGCAGTCATCTAAACTCGTTACTCGGATGTTATCATATTTGATAACTAAATCAATAGACTGGTTATCGAATATGTAAACATTTACGGGCTTATACTTCTTTGCCACGATTAAGAGATGGGTAAAGTAAGTGACGCACTGAAGCAGGTCTTAGGAAAGTACGGAATCAGCCAAAACCAGTTGGCGATCGCATTGGGTGTAGATCGCCCTATCTTTTTTCGCTGGTTTCATGGGCAAGTAGATCCCTCAGCCGAAACTGTTGCGGATATTGCTAAAGCGATTCATAACATTGATGGTGAAGCATCTAGGGAGTTTGCAAGGCTCTATCTAGGGTATTGGACAGATAGTGAGCAAGAAGGCTTAATCATTCCAGAAGTAAACCAGCTTCCCCAATCCGAAGCTTTAGATGTCGCTGCACTCTCTAGACTGTTCTCAGATACGACGACTTCTTATAAATTTCTCTTCTTCATTTCACTCTTAGACATCCTGAAACGACGGCAGTTTGACGTTCTATCGCCTATCAGCTTTCAAGAGATAATCGTTGAGATGCTTGCTAATGCCTGGTATCCGCATACTTACTTTAAGTTATCGTTCGGTTCTCAGGACAAGATTGCACAGAAGCTAGATTCATTAGTTTTAGACATTAGTGAACCCATCCTCAAGTTTACAGATACCGATAAAAAGTTACTGCGTAAGGCTATTGCCTCTCAAAATCTCAAGGATGTCATCAGCCATTTGAAAAAATATGTCCCATTCCGCCTTATCATCCCTTTTTTGGAGCAAGAGCTAGAAGGCGTTAGCCGAGGTAAAGGGAATGAGCTAGATGTAGCGATGCCTGCGATCGCTGAAAAGCACTTCGATCTCAAAAAGCCTCTTTACCGCTTCGATTCAAGTAAATATAGCGGTTGCCAATCTATCATCGTTCATCCAGATTGGGCTGCTTATATAGAGAAGCATTACGCCATCGTTCGTGGATGGGCATCATGGGAGTGGTTGAACTATATGCAGCCAAGGAATTCTAATGTTCCAGGCATCGTCAACAAAATTTTTATGCCTCAACAAAGAGGCTCTTTATCTAATCAAACTAAATATTGGAGGCTGGTATTACAGCATCAAACTGTAAGTTGCATTTATTCTGGGCAGCCTCTAAGCCTGGATAAGATTGCTCTTGATCACTACTTGCCTTGGTCATTTGTAGCGCATGACCAAATCTGGAATCTAATCCCAGTGATTCCAGAGGTCAATTCATCTAAATCTAATAACTTACCAGCGACACAGTACCTTAAAGCATTCGTCGCTATCCAGCATCTCGGACTAACCATCTCCCATAACAACTTAGGAGAGAAAGCCTGGGGTAACTATATTGAACCTTTTATTGGTGATTTGAAAATGAGTCCTGAAGACTTACTTAACTTAGAAAGGCTAGAAAATGCTTATGCAGCAACAGTTACGCCGTTAATGATATTAGCGGAGAAGCAAGGGTTTTCTTCTAACTGGATCTATAGACTGGCGCAGTAGTAAATACAATCCGCCGCCATCTAACTTTAAGGAGTTATCTGCAAAGCTCAAAGCATTAGCGCCAAGCCTCTACTATTTAACGCTTAACTTTTACTCTTCAACGCTTAACCTTTGATCCTTAGCGCTGAACGGCTGACATTCAAGCTTAAACCTTTGATATTCAGCCTTGAATGATTGAGATTAACCTCTAAACCTCTGACCATAAAGCCTGAGCATATGAGGCTTATCTACAAACCCTGCTAGTTTAAGCCTAAAGTCTTGAGGTTCACTGCTGATGCTTTGAGCTTCATCGTGGAAACCCATTAACTTGCTACTGATGTTCCTTGTACTGCTGATGGTGTAGGTTTGCTTCTCATTGCCCGGAAGAGGGTTCCTAGCTGTTCTGCAATGCCCTTCAATCCAGGGGTCTTTTTCGCTGCTGTCTTTACGTAGTCGTAGACAGTAAGGCTACTTGCCATTGCTTCACTACCTACAGCTAGCAGCGTATCATCCACCTGTTCAGCTAACTGACTCAATGACATCTCTACTTCTGTCAAAGTTGCTGCAAGTCGACAATCATTTGTGAAACCATCTAGATCAAAGCTTGCTGGCAGGATATTTCGATTGCTCTGTGCTGCGTGCAGACTCGTTTGAACAAAGACCAGTCGTTTATCGCCCATTTTGAATAGTCGTCTACGCTCTGTAGCATTCAGCGTGATTAAGAAGGGTAGATTCTTTTGAATCTTGGCAACTGCTTCTTTGATCTCCTGTACGCTCTGTTCGGAAAGAGTTGCGTTGATGTCCTGGTATGGCATAGATGATCTCCTAGTGTTTGAAGAAGGGTGTTATTTCTACAAGCGTTAGAGTTCCCCATAACTTCCGCCATGAAACATTCTGAGCAATCGAGTCAGTACACTATCTGCAACATTGCTAATGCTTTAAGGAACTTAACCTTTATGGAGCAAGATTGATAAAACCTCTGACACAACATCATGAGGACGTTCTAGACAATCTCTTGCTGTAAATCTGACAGTCGGTACACCTGCTCGGAGCATTACTCTATCACGGGCATAATCTCGAATGACTTGCCCCTCACCTAAATGATGCTGACTGTCTACTTCTAGGCTTATACATTTGCCTTGATGGAATACTAGAAAATCAACTTCAACCCGTCCAGTAAGCTGGCTATCGCTGATAGTTGTCTCTTGAAGTCCAACCCGTCCACGCGCATTAGCAAAGAACAATACGTCAGTGCGGTCTAGTGCTTCTGCAATCCTGACTTCAGCTTCCGATCGCAGATATAGTCCTCCCCACTCTCTTGAGTAGTTGCCACTTGCCTCGGTTTTAGTTTCAGAAACCGTTAAAGCCGTACCAGCAATCAAAATCTCAATTTGTTGCTTTCACGAGTCGCTGCAAAAAATTCGCCATTGGTGTTGAGTCTTAGCACCGTTCGGTTGCCCTAAATAAGCGAGGTGCAGCAATTTATTGACCTCTAAGTACAAGCCTGGACGGGTTTTGTTATATAGCTTTTGGTTGATGGACTGCCTAACTTTCTTTCGCTGCTTGGCATCAAGTGATCTGCTGCGAGGATTGAGCGCGATAATCACGTCCAGCAGTTTGGTTGTTGAAACTTGAAAGGAGTGAGGTAACTTACCACCACTTGTAACTAGAGCACCACTGTCAATGTTTTGCGCTTTACCCTCTAGATCAAGACCGATGCTTGCATCATCCGTGTTAGATTGCATAACTTTTCCTATAAGTCCTCTCCTAAGCTGCCCATAAACCAAGCCCCTGTTTACGATTGCACCTACTCTATTTTGGTTGAGAAATTAGCAAACATCACGCCCGATACTATTTTGATTGATGCGGATGGGCAGGCGCGGCTCACGGGCTTTGACTACGCCCGGATTAGCACCAATAGCAGCACGATCGCCCAGGATATTGCTGAAGATTTGGCATCATACGCACCCTATCAAGCGATCGAATGTCAGAACGATCCATCGCAGGCAAGCAATAACTCAGATCTATTTTCGGCTGGGTTAGTTTTCTATGAATTACTAACGGGTGTCCCTGCCTTTGCATCCATCGATCAAATGCATACTCAAAAAGCGCTTTTCCCAGTCAAAGCCAGCGATCGCACCCCCGCTCTACCGTCTGATATGGATGGATGGTTACAAAAGCTCTGCGCCTTTAAGCCCAGCGATCGCTTTACCAACGCCTATGCCGCTCTAGACGCATTGGCACCGCTGGCAACACTGCCAACCGTCGATATTACCAATCTGCCAACGGATTACATCCTTGATGACCGCTATCGTGTAACGCGGCGATTGGGTCGTCCTGGTAGCTTCGCCGTCGCCTATCAGGTCTTTGACACGTTGGATGAAACTGTTCAGGTACTCAAGCTGATCACCCGCGATCGCCGCTCCGTCTACGAACGCCTCCAGCAAGAATATAGAACCTTACGCCGAGTTCCCAAACATCCCATGTTGTGGAAACCATTTGGGCTGGCAAGTTCAGCGATAGTACCCCATTTATTCTGTTTGAGTATGTGGATGGGCAAGATGTGGAACATTTGATTGAATCGAAAGCGCTGTCCTTAGAACAAGCAGTGAAGATTGCACAACAAACCGCTCTCGGTTTAGCCCATTTACACCAGCATCAAGTCCGTCATCAAGATATCAAACCATCAAACTTGTTGCTAACAGAGGATGGTATTCGCATCATCGATTTTAATGTGGCTGTGATGGATGGCGACGAAACCACCATCAGCGCAGGCACACGGCGCTATTTGCCCCCTGATTACAAACCCGCCCTCCATGCCAGCCCTGCCGAAAAGATCGATCGCGATCTCTATGCGCTCGGAATTGTCTTTTACGAATGTGTCACCGGGAACTATCCTTTCTCAGAACCGCATCCACCCCTTGGGAAAGCTGCCCGTCACCCCACTGAGTTTGCAAGCTGCGAGGGTTTAAGCCAGGAATTGATTGCTTTACTGTTGCAGGCGATCGCTCCCAACCGTCGCGATCGCTTCACCTCGGCTGAAACTTTTGCAACAGCAATTTCCCAATTAGTAACCCTGAGAAAACTCGCAGAACAACCTGCTGTGGTTGTTCTGCCAGAAGTAGAAGCGCCAGAAGTACAAGTCATTGTTGATCCAATCCCAGTTATTCCCACTATTCCTGAACCGATCGCAACCGTTGAAACCATCGACCCGTCAGCACGTCCAGATACTGTCCCCGAAACCGTTGCTGCTGATTTGTTTGACACATTGACCGATGAATCAACGCCCCTCGATCCATCTCGTCCCATCGTGTTAGATCCAACCGGACTTTATCCCATTCCCGCTCACTATGTTGCCATCACCAATGAGGTTGAATGGTTTCGACTCTTTGGCGTTGGAGCTTCCCCCTATTGGGTTAAAGGTAAGCGCCTGTGTGATTGGGCGATCGAATGGTTGCGACTGAGAGGCAGAGAGCAGACAATCCAAATCAAGCAAGATCCTCGCCCCAGATTAGAGGCACTCTTTCATCCTCTGCCCTTACCGAGTGAATGGAATCATGCTCAACTGCTGGCACTCTCCAGTAAATTAGATGAGTATTCTCACCATTCGATCGCTCACTTATTGGCAGATGTAACCAACCATGATTTGCAGGTATGGCTGGGTGAACCTTCAATCCATCATCTTGCTGCTTGGTTAAGCATCCAAGTACCTGCATCCCATCAAATTTTCGAGCAAGTTTGGCAACAGCAAATTCCAACCAATCCACTCACCCCGTATTACCAGACGCAAGACAAGCGATCGCTCCTGTGCCGCTGGCTCGGCATCGCCCAACCTACCCTTACCGAACTCGACCCCTACCCGTTACCGATCCCTGACTGGCTCACGGATGAGTTTGACCAATTTTGGCAGCAGGAACTTTATCGCAGCGATGCCAGCATTCTCGATCGTCTGATTCTAGCAACGCAACCGGGACGCGATCGCATTACCAATCAGGCATTCAAGGTTTTGACCAATCGCCCCAGTTTGATTACGAAAGCGAGAGAAACCAAGCTTTCTGCCTATTTGACCCATCAGCAGAAAGTGGAGTTAAGCGATCGCCAATCGCCCCCTCAACCTGAACCTTTGTCGTTAGATGCCAGTCCGCAACAAGCCCTAGCCTGGGCAACCACGAGCTATTTGCCCTTTCGCCGTTGGGAAATCGTAACGCAGGTTAGTGCGACTCAACGGATGAGCGATCGCCTTGCCGATAGCTTTGTGGAATGGTTGCTCAGACACTATCCTGACCTCAAAGAAGAATCGGTTAGCGATTCCCACCTGAATTACAGTGTGGCTTCGCTGGTGCGCCAGAGCTGCCAAACAAACCCAGTGCTGTGGGTTGTTGTGGATGGCTTAGGCTGGTTAGATCACCAGGAATTATTGGGTTATTTAAGCCGTGAAGCAAAGCTAACGGTTGAACAGTCTTCAGCGCGATTTAGTCTGCTGCCAACCCTCGCAAAATACGCCAAATGGAGTCTCTACAGCCAGCTTCTACCCGAACACACAACCTGGGCAGATGAGATGGATAAGGCGTTTGCCACCCTTGGCATAGGAGAACGCTATACCGATCACCGCAAGGCAGAACTGCTGCGCGATTTACGCACCGGAAAGCATCAACTTTACTGTTGGGATAACACTCAGTTTGATAAACTTTTTCACAGTGCTAGAGATTGGAAACATCTCTACAACGTTGAACGTCCAGCGGTCTTGAAAACGATCGCCGCCGAAATTCAATCCTGTATAGATGAGTTTCCCCATCCAGAGCAACTGCAAATTATCATTGCTACCGATCACGGGCAACTGATGGGTGAATTGGCTCAAATCCTTCACTGTCCCGATGGCTTAAAAGTTGAAGGCAGAGTGGCGATCGGTGAAACAGATGATCCACGCTTCGTTGTTCTTAAAGGCGATCGCTACGGACTGCCCCATAACTTCAGCATTGTCCGGGATGCTGCCAGCTTTGGTTCCTACAGCTACACCACCAATAAAGCCATTATTGGCTCTCATGGGGGACTCTTTCCTGAAGAGGTCGTCGTCGGGGTCTCGGTGCTGCGTCAAGCCGTTACGCGCCAGCCAGTGATGCTTCACTGTGAGGGCACAGGAGAGGCTGGCAAGCCAGGAACGTTGGCAATCACGGTGAATAATCCAAATCCAATTGATTTAACCAATCTTTGCCTACGGATCAAAGAGTTAACGACCTTTAAGACTGGGCTACCATTGGAGCAAGCTATTCCAGCCAACCAGAAAATTACCTTCAGCCTTGCCATTCCCGATTGTCCTGCGCTATCACCTGACCACCCAGGCGATCGCCTTTCTCTTTCCGGCGAACTCACCTTTTGCTTTGTCCAGGCAGAACCAGGAATAGCCCCTCTGGATACTGCTTCAGCCATTGCCATTCAGCAAATCTTTAGTAGTGGGGGGCTAGACATTAATGAATTCCTCTAACGCGATCGCATACGACAATACTCTCGTGCGAGATGTTTTCAATACACTTAGCATCGACAAAACTCGCTTGCCCTCTAGTGGATTAACCGCGATCGGCATTCCCAGCTTTGTTGCTGAATGGTTGCTGGATAAAATTGTGCCAGGTACAGGGGCACTCACCCGTACCGAACTCGAAAAGGTCAACAACTTTGTCAAAAAAGCGTTTCCACGCAAGGACGATCGCAACGAAATCATTTTTGATCTGACTCAGGGAGAAGTTCACAAACTCATTGCCCTGATGCAAGTGCGAGTCACACTTGACCAAAGAGCCGGGGTGATTCCCGATCCCTTCGCTCGGATTCCAGTGATCAATTTGAATGACTGCTCGATTCCCACTGACCTGATTGAACGTAACAAAATGCTGCTCCGCCAGGGCGTTTGGGGGAAAATCAGCATTTCGATGCGATCGGACGGCAAAGTTGAGGTGATGGATTTTGATCCGTTTCAATGTTCTAAAGTCGATCTGCAAGCCTATGCAAACTGTCGAGCAAAATTTACCACCGAAGCATGGCGCGATTTACTCTTTTGCTCCATGGGCTTTAATCCCCAACATCGCCATTACTCCCAGGAAGCCAAAACCTGGATTCTCGCCCGTCTATTGCCATTGGTTGAGTCCAATTATCATGTGATGGAATTGGCTCCCAAAGGGACTGGAAAAAGCTTTGTGTTTGAGAACATCAGCAGTAAGGTGGCACTTGTCAGTGGTGGCAAAGTGACACCCGCTCAACTGTTCATCAATGGTCGCACGAAGGAAGTCGGTTTGCTGGGGCGGCACGACGTAGTGGTTTTAGACGAAGTGCAAAGCCTGACCTTCGAGAATCCTGACGAGGTAATTGGTCCATTGAAAAATTACCTTGCGAGTGGTCGCTACAACCGGGCAGGGTTTCAGGATGTTGCCAGCGATTGTTCCTTAGTCATGCTGGCAAATATTGACCTGAATGAGCAACTGCAACCCCGTAATCCAGAAAACTTAGTTTCCAATCTGCCGTCGTTTTTTGCGGAAACCGCCTTTCTCGATCGCTTTGCAGGCATCATTCCGGGCTGGAAAATTCCCAAGTTTCAACGCGAAATGGCAGCGTCTCAAGTGGGCTTGAAAATGGACTTCTTTGGTGAAGCACTTCTCTCTCTGCGTCAAGACAATCGGTTTTTCTCCTATGCTCAAGAACATACCCAATTTAATCAAAGCGCAACGGTGCGTGATCAAAATGCCATTCTCAAATCAGCCGCAGGGTTTCTCAAACTTTTTTATCCACATCTAGAACTAACCTTAATGGACTACCAGCGAGACTGTCTGGAACCCGCCAGAACCTTACGTCAAGCGATTCGCAATTCTCTGTATCATTTGGATGATGAATTTAGACAATTTGGACTTGAAATTTACGCAGAAATACGCTGAATAATTAGGTCTAACTACGTCAAACCGAAGCTCATCTTATCGTGGCTAAAGCTCTATGAAGACGATCGTGTTTTATCACAACAAAGGGGGAGTTGGCAAAACGACTGCCTCCATCAATCTGGCTACAGCGCTTCAATGTCTAGACTATCGAGTGCTGCTCATCGACTTAGATGCTCAGGCAAATGCGACGTTTGCCACCGGGCTAGTGAAATTTCAATTCGATGAAGAAGACGATATAAAAGCCCGGAATGTCTCTCATCTGTTAGAAAGTTCTGAGTTCCATTTCATCCCGGAGATCGTGAGGCGATCGCAACATTTTAGCAAACCAGAACTTGACATCATTCCTGCTCACGTTGACCTGATCGAGAAGCAAGATAAGCTAAACAAATACATCACCACTCGCACCCGATTGCATAAAAAATTGAAGCTGGTTGAAGATCAGTATGATTTTGTCATCATTGACGCGCCACCCTCCCGCGATGTGTATGCTCAGGTGGCTCTCATCACTGCCGACTATCTCATTATTCCATCCGATTTAAAACCCTTTGCAAACCAAGGCTTGCCCACCGTCAGACAATTCATCACCGAAGAAATTAACGAGATCCGGCAGAGTACAGGTAAAGATAATTTGAAAATATTAGGGATTTTACCATCCAAAGTTTCAACCAATCCCAGATATCTTGACTACGTTTTTCCACGCCAAAAAAATACGGTTATCGAGCAATATGGTCTGCCGATTCTCAATTCTATTATTTTTGAACGCACTGCCTTATCCAATTGTCTCAACCAAACCTTGGAAGTCGGCGATTTGCTCTATCCCGATCCCAAGTCAATCTTTATGTTTGACTCCAAATCTGAGTCTGCCAAAGAATTTACCAAGCTTGCCGAGGAAGTATTACACAAAGTGGGGATGAACTAATGGTTGACTTTTTTCTGGTTGAAACGAAATTGATTTCTTCTTCTCAACCTGTATCTAACTTCAGTCAGCCCGAAATTGATAAACTAGCAAAGCTCATTCTGGATACGAATGGTTTGTTACGTCCTTTAGTTCTTAAAGAAACAGGCTTCGAGCAGTACGACGTTGTGAGCGGACATCTTGAATATTATGCTGCGGTGCGAGCGAAAGAGAAAAATCCGCAGAAAGCAGAAATGGTCAATGCCCTGGTGATTGAATCTGAAGAAGAAAAGACGGCAATTCAGCAAGCACAACTGCTAGAGCAACTGTACAGCACCACGAAACCAGACTCAACGAACAGCATTACACCCTTAGATACTCTGGCTTCTAACCTGGAGGATCTCTTCAATCGGGAACTGAACGCCATGTCTCAAAAGCTAGACACAAACCTTCAGCGCATTGCTGACCAACTTCCTAAACAAACAAAACCGATCGATGTGTTTAATCAACTTCGTGATGTTGACCTGACGCGCAGGTTGATTTCAGTCGGTGTTAAAGGGAAAAATCTAGAGAAAATTGTTGGACAGATTGTGAAGAAACGCCCCTTTATCTCTCTCTCAGAGGTGGTGAAGCAAGTTAACGGCTTAAGCGAGAAAAAGATGGTTGAAATTGTGGATAGTTGGGCTGATCTTCTCTTTACATGATCTTCTCTTAATATGGACAATCCTATCTACCTCGACTATCACGCCACCACTCCAGTTGACCCCAGGGTTGCCGATCGCATCTATCACTACATGACAATAGAATTTGGTAACGCTAGCAGCGTGGATCATGAGTATGGCGATCGCTCAGAAGATGCGGTCAAACAAGCTGCTAAACACGTTGCTGCTTTAATTGGAGCCTCACCAAGAGAAATCATTTGGACCTCTGGCGCAACTGAAAGCATCAACCTGGCAATTCAAGGCAGTCTTCCCTCCAACCCTGAAAAGCCGCACCGAATCATACTGTTACCACTCGAACACAAAGCCGTTCTGGACACCTGCCAAGCGCTTGCAAGGCGAGGTTGGGCAGAACTGATCTACCTTCAAGTTGATTCCAAAGGCAGACTCGACTTTGATCATCTAGAGCAAGTTTGTATGGAGGGGGTGTCCCTTCTCTGCGTCATGGCTGCCAATAATGAGATTGGCAATATCTACCCGATCCAAAAGATTGGACAAATTGCTCAGCGCTACGGCATTCCTTTCCTCTGCGATGGCTCTCAGGCAGTAGGCAAAACTCCCATCCAGTTTGAGGAATGGGGCATCACTTATCTAGCTCTTTCCGCCCATAAGCTCTATGGACCCAAAGGTGTTGGAGCCTTAGTCGTTCGCAGGGGCTACTATCTCGAACCTTTACTATTTGGAGGTGGGCATCAGAAAGGAATGCGATCGGGTACCCTCAACGTTCCCGGCATTGTAGGGTTGGGAGAGGCTTGTCGGTTACGATCTCTGGAAATGGAAGAGGATGAGCGATCGATCGCTATTAAACGAGACAAGCTCCAGGCTCTCTTCTTAGAAAGAATTCCTGGTTTAGTGGTGAATGGCGACATTAACTATCGATTAGCTGGTAATCTCCATATCTCTGTTCCTGGCATTCCTAACAGCGCTGTTATTGCCAGAGTACGCCATCGCCTTGCCATCTCAACAGGTTCAGCCTGTTCATCTGGCGTTGAATTACCTTCTCACGTTCTTCAGGCACTTCGCTTGCCAGAGATTGTTGTAGATGGAGCACTCCGAATTGGACTGGGAAAGTTTACTACAGAAGAGGAAATATGCGACGCTGTTGTAATTCTCTCTGAGACTATTGCTCAGATTCAGCAGGTTCTCTACGCCATGTCTTAGATTTTGTGGATTATGAGTTCAGTTGCTGTGAATCATTCAACTCTTAGGAAGCCTTGCAAGCCGAATTTCCTAAATTCGAGATTCCCCTTGCCTTTGTCCAAAATTCGGGTATGCCGTTGTCCAAAATTCAGGTCAAGTCACACCCTGATTTCTTTTTCTCTGATACCAATTCAATGTGAAGCAGCATTAGATGTAGGGTGTGTTAGCGAAGCGTAACGCACCGCAACTCCGCAGCAATGATGCATTTTGCTGCCGCCAACGCATCCTACGATAATGTGCACCTTTAAATGAATGCGGTATGAGTTGTCTATCGGTTTAAAGGTAGCTTTAAAGTAAAGTGAGTTTGATTAGCGCCGCTGGAGACATCAATGTCTCCGCCTAAGCGCTTCACTCGCTTTTTGACTAGAGCCAAGCCTAGTCCGATGCCATCGTGTTTCCAGGGATCGTTGTTGGGAATGCGATAAAACTTTTCAAAAATACGGGAGAACTCGTGGTTCGGAATCTCAACACCCGCATTGCTCACGCGCAAGAGGATATGGGGTGAGAACGGAGCAAGAGAAACTCCTTCCCTCTGTATTGCCTGGTTTTCTTGATCGTTCTCATAGTGTGCAGACACAATAATCATTTCTCCTGACGGCGTATATTTGCAGGCGTTGTTCAGTAATTCTGTCAGAATTTTTTCTAAGGTTGATAAATCTGTTTCAATAGGAGGTAATGAGGTTGAGAGATGGAACTGCAAGGTTTGAGACTGTTTTCTAAACCGTTGGAGCAGTGGTTCGGCAATGTGGGGAATCCATGCTCCAAGTTCAACTTCGGTGGAAAGCAATGGTTCCACTTCGGCATCCAGATGGGAGAGATCTAATAAATCAGAAAGGAGGCTGATTTCCCGTCTACATTCATCATTGAGGATATGGAAATATTGAGTTGCTGAACCTGTTTCTGGCTCTAGTACACCTAACGGTTTAAGGATGACTTCAAGCATCTGAAGCGCCATTTTGATGGTGGACATGGGTGTGCGAAGCTCATGGGAAATCGTGCTGAGGAAATCATCTTTGAGGCGATTGAGTCGCTCTAGTTCTTCGACTTGCATCTGCGCCGATCGATATAACCGTGCCTGCCGAAGGGCGATCGCGCACTGGTTTGCCACCTGCTGCACTAATCGGATTTCTAAATCGGTAAAGCAAGCTTGTGGTTGCCGGAACAGCCATAGATCACCTAAAACCTCGTGATCATCAAAAATCGGGCAGACCAGGGCTGTATTGATCTGTCCGGGGCGAGAGGGACAGGAATCGATAAAGTTAAACTGGGAGCACTGCCCTTGAAACAGTTGTTGATAAACGGCTGCATTCGGATTGTCGGTAAGCGAAATCACTTTACCTTGAGCGGATTCCAGGCTTTTGGTGAATTCGTAAGCAATGGTAGACGTGGTGTGGTCAGCACTGTAGATACCCGTGTCGCAACAATCCACGTCTAGCCCTTCCGCTAATGCTTGAACGGCGGTTTGAAGGATCTGGCTTTCATCCAGGCTATCGCGCACTTTGTCTGTAATGCGTTTGAGCAACGATTCAAACTCTAGCGATCGCTGGAGTTGGGCAGTCCGTTCTAACACTTGCTCCTCAAGCACGGTATTCAGTTGTTGCACCTGCTCTTCTGCGAGTCTACGGTGCTGAATTTCTTCCTCCAGGCGCTGATTTTGAGCAGTCAACTGTTTTCGCTGCTGCTGAATCATCAGTTGGTTTTTCACCCGCGCCAACACTTCCTGGTCTTGAAAGGGTTTCGTAATATAGTCAATACCCCCTTTTTCAAAGGCTCGTATCTTATCCGCGATTTGATCCAATGCACTAATAAAAATTACGGGAATACTAGCGGTAGCTGGATCAGCTTTCAACTGCTGACAGACCTCGTAGCCATCCATCTCTGGCATGGAAACATCCAGCAGAATGAGATCGGGAGGGGCAATTTGAGCGGCTTGCAGTGCCCACTTACCACTGGTAGTTTTGCGGATTTTGAACCCTTCAGACTCCAATATTTTGGCGAGTACCCGCAAATTATCGGGGGTATCATCGACTAGCAGAATGTTGGCTAGGTTGGTGAGAACTTGAGCAGTAACCATAGCAGTTAATTGTTAAGGTTGGGTGAGTTTAACGATCGCTTCAAACTGAAAGTTATCAACCAAACGTCTGAGGGCTGTTGCCAGTTGATGCGTTTGCTCCGGAATCTGATCAATTAATTGATGCAACGTTGCTTCGTCAATTACCCGCGCTGCCTGACTCAGGCTATCAATCCAATCAAGGGGCATAATCTGTAAGTCTTGAACGGTTAAGTGAGCCTGGTCAGGAGATTGACTTTGCCAGACAATCTGCGATCGCACCTGTTCAGTTTGGGGTTCCTCCATGTAGAGATAGCGTAAACTCAAATGTTGCGCCAATTTGTCAAACAAACTATTTTCCGCAAACGGTTTGGTAACGTAATCATCGCAACCACTTTGCAAGGCAGCCTCTCGATCTTCCTCAAAGGCATTGGCAGTGAGGGCAATGATGATGGTGGGGTGTGGGGTGTGGGGTGTGGGGTGTGGGGTGTGGGGTGTGAGGGTTGGGGTGTGGGGTGTGGGGTGTGAGGGTTGGGGTGTGGGGTGTGGGGTGTGGGGTGTTAGCTAAATTTTGTATTGAGGTTTGCTTTGAAACACCCTGTGCGTCTTCGTTCTCCATCGCCATGTTTCTTTCCTCCGCTCTTGCTCTCTCCAGCGATCGAATGCGCCTGGTTGCTTCATGTCCATTCATCACGGGCATTTGAATGTCCATTAAAATCAGGTGAGGATGCCATTGTGCCCACAAAGCAGTAGCTTCTAACCCATTTTCAACCGCACGCACGTCAAAGCCAACCAGCCCTAAAAGCTCAAGCAGCAACTGTCGATTTTCGAGAATATCTTCGACAATCAAAAGTCGATAAACGGGCTGTTTCGGTGCTAACCCAATGACGCGGCGAGCCATCGTGGTTGGGAGGACATCAATGGCGGTTGCTGCCGTCAGTTGCACGCAACACGTAAACAGTGACCCTTTGCCCACCGTACTTTGCACGCTGATATCGCCCCCCATCAACTGAGCAAATTGGCGGCTAATGGCTAAGCCTAAGCCAGTGCCCTGGAGATGTCGCCCCTGCTCGGCTTGCATAAACGCTTCAAAAATAGATTGAAACTCTTCAGGAGCAATGCCTGAGCCTGTATCTTCGACTTCAAAGAGGAGGGTGTGGGGTGTGGGGTGTGGGGTGTGGGGTGTGGAGAGTAGGGTGTGGGGTGTGGGGTGTAGGGTGTGGGGTGTGGGGAGTGGGGAGGAAGAATTCTGAATTGAATGTTCCGTATTCCCTTGCCCCCTGTCCCCTTGCCTTCTGCCCTCTGCCTTCTGCCCTCTGCCTTCTGCCCCCTCTGCCTCCCCTGCTGGCTTCCTGACCCGCAATGTCACAGTTCCGCCTTCGGTAAATTTAATGGCATTGGCGACTAAGTTAATGAGGATTTGGCGGAGTTTGCCTTCATCGCCACACACATATTGCGGCACGTCTGGAGTTTGCTCGACGGTGAGCGCGAGTCCTTTGTCGGCGGCTTTGAGCCAAAAGAGTTCTTTAATGGCGTAGATGAGACGGTGCAAATCAAAGCACGTTTGATTGTGGGTGAGCTGACCAGCCTCGATTTTGGACATTTCCAGGACATCATTAATTAGTGTCAACAAATGTTCACCGCTGCGACTGATGATACCGAGATGCTCTAAGTATTCGAGAGGAAGGGTGCGATCGCGGCTCATGATTTGGGTGAACCCCAAGATGGCATTCAGGGGGGTGCGTAGCTCGTGGCTCATCTTGGCAAGAAATTGGCTTTTGGCACGGCTGGCGATCGCGGCGCGTTCTGCCGCCTGCTCTAATGCCACCTGAGAAAACTCCAGCGCTGCCAGCATCAAGGTGTTTCGCATTTCCTGAGCGGCTTCTAGCTCTAGCAGTTGCCAGGGAAACGATTTTTCCTGAACAGTTTCTTGCCACAGGTCAAATGATTGTCGAGGTGACAGCCGCCTTTCACCATCGGTTGTGACTAAAACGGGCTTATTGGGATTTCCTGCCCAGTGAACCGTTTGCGTTTGTTCGGGTCTAAACCAGAGGATGTGATAGGACGTTTGATTCAAAAAGATGGAAATTGCCAGAATGCCGCTGGCACAGTCTTTAAACTGTTTGGCATCGGCATAAAGTTGGGCTAGAGAATCGGTGTGAAAAACATCTTGTTGATGCTGGCTGAGCAACCATAGCATCAGGTTGTGGGTGTCTGTCTCAGACGGCGTTTGCCCAACCAGAGTCAGTTGATTGTTCAGTATCATGGCAGCCCCTTGAGCCTCTACCAAATTGAGCAGCGCGGACTGATTACGGCGCAACACCTGTTCTATGAAGCCAGGTTCTTCTGTAAAGGCTTGATGGAATTGGTCTTGAATCGATTTAACCTGTTCCCGGTAGCGGCTGGCGGCGCGATCTTGCTGGTGAACTAGCTCAACCGAAGCGATTTGTCCTAAAAATTCGCAGGCTTGGCGGGTTTCGTAAGCCATATACAAGGGGGTGTAATGGTGACAGGCAATTAACCCCCAGAGGCGTTTTTCGGTAATCAGGGAAATAGACATGGAGGCGGCAACCCCCATGTTCCGCAGGTATTCCACATGGAGAGGTGAAACGCTTCGCAGCACAGCCGCACTGAGGTCGAGGGGTTGATGGGTTAAGGGATTTAGGGTGGGCACTAACGGAGCGGGCTGATAGTGAACATCGGGAATCAACCGTAACCATTTTTCGTGGTAGAGCTTTCTGGCTTGCACGGGAATATCTGAAGCGGGATAGTGCAGTCCCAAAAAACTTTCTAAAGCGTCTTGTTTTGCCTCTGCCACGACAACGCCGCTGTTATCTGCCTCAAAGCGGTAAACCATGACACGATCGCACCCGGTCATGCGCTGCACTTCTTGCACGATGATGGCACCCAGAGCTGTAAGATCGGTGGTATCGCGCAGGTTAGCAATTGCCTGTTGTAGGAGCGGGTAAAACCCTAAAAGGCTATGGTTTTCGGTTAAGTGACACGGCTCTAGTTCAAGCACCACAATGCCCTGAGCGCGATGCAGAATGCCTTTAAACGTGGATGCCCTCACCCCCAACCCCTCTCCCCGTGGGCGAGGGGAGTGAATTGAGCGTTGTTCCCTCGCCTGTGGGAGAGGGCTAGGGTGAGGGCAATCTGGATCAATTCCATGAAGCTGAAGCGTCAGTTCAAAAGGATTGAAGACACTTAAATTGTCATGATCTAAATAGGTTGAAATTTGCTCCACTTGAGCGTCAGAAAAGAGAGTGCTGAGCGGCTGTCCTAGCAATGCGTCTGGAGCAAGACCGAGCCAGAAGCCCGTATTTTGACTCACTTGTAAAATCGTCAGTTGGGGGACTTGTAACGCCAACAACACGCCATGCGGTTGAATCTGACCGGGAATGTGAATGGGTTCACGATCGCAATTGGTCAGGTCGATGGGTTGAGACGTAACAAACTCTATACTGTTCATTGCTAAAGCGATTGGTTAAATGAGTGTTGATCCATTCACAGAGTCTAATGTCTTTCCAGAACTTAGTAGTTTTTAGTTTTTAGTCAGCTAGACCAATCGATCGATCTAACAACTAACAACCAACAACTAATGACTCTACAAGCCCTTAGCCCAATGCCAGTGGTAGCTTGACGGTAAAACACGTTTGTTGATTCGCACTCATCACTTGAATCGACCCATTGAGATACTCTACAAGCCGTTGCACTAAGGATAACCCCAGCCCTGTACCGCCACTTTGCCAGACATCGCAGTTGCGGATGCGGTAGAAACGGTCAAAGATCAACGCACATTCCTCTGTAGAAATTTCTACGCCTGTATTGGTGACACTCAGCTTCAATGAGTCAGCTTCGATGCAGGCAGCGATGGCAATGGTTGCGCCTGCGGGCGTATATTTACAGGCGTTATTCACTAATTCGGTCAGGATGCGACTCAGGTAGAAAGAGTCTGTATGAATTAAGGGTAAGGTGGGATCTAGCTCCAAAGAAAACGTCTGCTGCTGGTTTTGCATCCGCAACTCAAACGGTTCGGTGATGCAAGGAATCCAATGGTTTAAATCGATCGGCACGAGTTCTAAGGGTTGCGCCCCGACTTCTAAATGGTGTAAATCAAGCAAATCTTGAATTAAGTGCAGCTCGCGTTCACACTCGTCCTGCAAAATGTTGAGATAGCGCGTAATTTTGTCTTTGTCTCCTGGTTGAGCAAGTGTTTCTTCCAGGTTAGGCGTTCGATGGGTTGCTATTGTGAGTAGGCGCGTTGCCAGTTTGATGTTGGCGATCGGGGTCCGCAACTCGTGGAAAATGGCATCCAGTAAGTCATCCCTGATTTGATTGAGTCGGCGGAGATCCTCAATTTGCACCTGAGCTGCTTGATAGAGATTGGCTTGACGAATGGCGATCGCCAGTTGCACCGTCAGACGTTGCAGCATCTCTGTTTCCCACGTT
Source organism: Tildeniella nuda ZEHNDER 1965/U140 (assembly GCA_019358895.1). Lineage (GTDB taxonomy): Bacteria > Cyanobacteriota > Cyanobacteriia > Leptolyngbyales > Leptolyngbyaceae > Stenomitos > Stenomitos nudus. The sequence continues at coordinate 33,642 of JAHHIG010000016.1, forward strand.
TCCCAGAGGCGAGACTCTGTGCAATTATGCGCCATTAAAAAGCCCCACACCTCATCCGCCTGCTGAATGGAAAGCACCGCATTGGCTTGAACGTGGAGGAGTGTGCACAAAGCAGCACCGTCGCTTGATGCCGGGGCGCTGTGAATATCTTCAATCAGGCTAACGGTATTGTGTGGCATGAATGCACGCCAATCAGTCTGCACACAAGGATTTTGCAGTGTTTGTCCAAGTAACGAAAGGTTTGGTGATGGAACCGATTCAGCAATGACCTTGAGCGTGTCATCGGCAGTAAGCTGGCAAACGAGCACGCGATCGACATGCAGCAGGGCGCGGATCTCGGCAACCGTTTTCGCTAAAATTTCCTCCAGGTCTACAGTTTCACGAATGTAATTTGTCACATCAGCCAGCAATTTTTCTCGCTGAAGCTGGAGCCGCAGCAATTCTTCTGCATAGCGGCGCTCTTGAATTTCTTGCTGTAACTGATGTTGCTGGCATTGAATAGTGAGTTGGTGCTGCACCCGCACTAAAACTTCTTCTGCCTGAAAAGGTTTTGTAATATAGTCGGCTCCACCAGCAGTGAAAGCTTTCACCTTATCAACGACATCATCTAATGCGCTCAAAAAGATGACTGGAATATCACTGGTTTCCGTTGCTTGCTTCAACACGGAACACACCTCATATCCATTCATGTGTGGCATGTTGATGTCTAGCAAGATCAGGCTGGGTGGGTCAAGGCGAGCCGTTTCCAGGGCAACCTCTCCGCTGATCGCTTTACGGACTTTGTATCCCCGCTGCGTGAGCATGGCAGAGAGCGTGCGGAGATTATCGGGTTGGTCATCAACAATGAGAACATTCGCTCGTGTAGTAGCCATAGCGATCGCTTGTGTAGAGGGTATAGCCGTTGCAGTGATTAACATGATGGGTACCTGTGCTTGGAACTCATTCACTGATGTTGTTAGAACTTGCTTGAATGAGCTGAACAATTTGTTTGAATTGAAAGTCGTGAGCTAAACGATCGAGTCCGGCTGACAGGGTGGAATAATCCTGGGGAATTTGCTCAATCAAGTGAGAAACTTCTTCGTCATCACAATGTTGAGCAGCCTGCTGGAGAGCGGCAAGCCAATCCGATGGCATCACGTTCAAAGCATCAGGAGTCAGGGCTAGAGGCTGGTCTGCGCCCCTTTCCTGCTGGTCTTCGTACACGTATCTCAACCCCAGATGCTCCGCCATTTTGGTGAACAATTCGTTTTCTTTAAAGGGTTTGCTGAGGTAGTCGTTGCAGCCTGCGGAGAGAGCAAGCGTACGAGCGCTGCGAGATGCCTGAGCCGTTAACGCAATGATGGCAATCTCCTGTCCTTCCGGCGTGGCACGAATTGTCTGAGTCGCTTCATAGCCATCGACTTTGGGCATCCGAATATCCATCCACACCAAATGGGGATGCCACTGAGCAGTCAAGGCGATCGCCTCCTCGCCGTCGCAGGCTTGTCGCACTTCTAACCCTAACTGCGTCAGGAATTTCACCAGTAGTTGACGATTTTCGGGCTGATCATCAACCACCAAAATGCGATACAGCGGTTGACCGGGAACTAAGCCAAGAATGCGCTGCTGCGTTTTGGGCAACGGCACTTCTGCGGCGTTGACAATTTGAATGGGGATGCTAAACCGAAACGTACTGCCCTGCCCCAGAGTGCTGCTGCCTGTCAGGTCTCCCCCCATTAACTGCACAAAACGACGGCTAATGGTCAGTCCTAAACCTGTGCCATCGGTCAATACTTTTCCCGCTTGAGCCTGCATAAAGGCATCAAAGATGGTTTCAAGGTCAGCAGCCGTGATTCCGATGCCAGTGTCTTCGACTGCGAAGAGGAGGGTGTGGGGTGTGGGGTGGGGTGGGATGGGGGGATGGGGAGAGGCAGTGTCTCTTTCACGCTCCCACGCTCCCACGCTGACGCGCAGGGTGACACTACCCGTTTCGGTAAACTTAATGGCATTGCTGAGCAGATTGATGAGTACCTGACGAAGTTTGTTGGGGTCGGTGGTGATGTATTGGGGTACATCGTCTGCAATGTCAAGGTTGAGCTGTAAGCCTTTGGTTTCAGCTTTGAGCCGGAGCATTTCCCAGAGCGATCGCAGCAGAGCAATGACATCAAAATTGCTTTGATCAAACGTGATGCGATCGGCTTCAATTTTGGATAGATCCAATACATCGTTGATCAGAGTCAATAAATGTTCACCGCTGCGATGAATAATTTTGACGTGCTCCTGCTGTTCGGGAGGCAATGAGGCATCGTGGTTCATCACTTGGGTGAAGCCCAAAATCACATTCAGCGGCGTTCGCAATTCGTGGCTCATGTTTGCCAGAAAAATGCTTTTAGCGCGGTTGGCGACTTCTGCGGCTTCTTTTGCCCGTTGCAGTTCGTTGGATTGCTGCTGAATCTGAGCAAACAATTCTGCCTGCTGAATGGCAATGCCTAGCTGTGTGCTGATTTGACCCGAAATCTGAATTTCACTCTCGTGCCATGCGCGTGGACTGGAATTTTGGTAGCTGGCAAGCAATCCCCAGAGTTTTTGATTGCTGAAGATGGGGACGGTCAGGTATGCCCGCGCTTGAAAGGTTTCCAGGAAATTGATATAGCAGGGGTCAAAGTTTGCCTGATAAATATCGGTAACTCTGCTGTGTTTGGTGCCCTGACGGTAAATGCTGCCTTGAGTGTCCTGAATGTAGGTATCGTTTGATTTGGCTTCCTGGCTATCCCATGCTTTGATGATGCAGCGATCGCGCTCTAATGCCTGTGAGTTTAAGGGGCTATCGTTATCTGTTAGCGTTTCGATCACTGAAATCCAGCCACTTCCCACCGACTCGGCAACGACAGCCCCGCTCCAATCTGGGTTGAAACGGTAAACCAATACCCGATCGCACTTCAATACCCGCCGGAGTTCCTCGGTGGTGGCACCAAAAATGGTTTCCAGATCCAGCGTTTGGCGCATGTGTTGAATCACTTCGGCGATCGCCCGTTCCCGATCGACGCTTTCTCGCAGGGCTGTTTCGGTGCGTTTGCGATGGCTAATATCTTTGTGGGTGCCAATCATCCGTAAAGGCTTTCCCTGAGCGTCATAAGCCACTACTTTGCCGTAGTTAGCAATCCATTTCCAGCCTCCGACTTTGACGCGAACGCGGTAGTCGAAGGAATAGGGCACTGAGTTGTCTTGCATGTGAGCGTTGAGGATATCCAGTACCCAGGCTTGATCATCTGGATGGGTTAAATACTTCCAGGTTTCCAAATTCCGCGGCAGTTCGTCAGCGTCGTAGCCCAGCATGGTCATGAATTGAGGACTGTAATAGACCTCACCTGTGGCGATATTCCAATCCCACAGTCCATCACCGGAGGCTTCTAGCGCCAGTTGCAAGCGTTCTTCACTTTTTTGCAGTGCGATTTCGGCGCGATGTTGGAGGGTAATATCGATCGCCACGCCTCCCACCAACACGCGTTCCAAACCATCTGGCACAGAAAATTTGTAGACCAGGAAATCGCCCGCTGTGCCGTCTGCCCGGGGCGCAATTTCAACCGTTTCAATCACCTGCTGCGACTGGGCAACGGCTTGAATATTGGCGAGAAATTGTTGGGCAATCTCAAGGGGAAACAGGTCAAACACCGATCGACCAATTAAATTAGTGGTGGGAACCTGGAACGTGCGGCAGTAAGTCTCGCTGGCGTAAAGCATGGTGCCATTAGCATCGGTAATCCAGGCAGCCGCAGGGCTGTGATCCATAAATGCCTGGAAGCGGGATTCGCTTTCTCGCAGCGCGGCTTCTACCTGCTGGCGTTCTGCTTCAATGCGTTTGCGATCGCTAATATCTAATGCCGTGCCAAACAGTCGCACAACCTGCCCGTGTTCATTTTGCACGGCTCTTCCTTTCGCTTCCATGTAGCCCATCGTGCCGTTGGATCGAAAAAACCGCAGATCGACGGCATAGGGAGTGCCGCGTTCAGTGGCTTGCATAATGCAGGTTTGGAGCAGGTCTCGATCGTCCGGATGGATATAGTTGAGATGTTCAGCGTAGCCTGGTTTCGGAGCGGCTGACTCAAAGCCAAACATGCGCAACAATTCTTCCGACCAGATGAGTTGTTGGGTCGTGAAGTCTAATTCCCAACTGCCGACGTGTGCGACCCGTTGAGCCTCCAGCAGGTTGGCTTCACTTTTTTGGAGTTGTGCCTCAATCTGCTTGCGATCGCTAATGTCAACCAAATAGCCCAAAATTTCCAACGGTCTACCCGCCTGATCACGAATCAATCTGAGCTGCGCCAGTAACCAGCAGTAAATGCCATCGGATCGGCGAAGACGATATTCATGCGTGTAAAAATCATCAACAAACAGATTCGCTAATCCATCAAACACTCGCTCAACATCATCCGGGTGCAAGTGATTCGCCCAAAAATGAGAATCTGCTAAAAACGCGCTGGCATCGTAGCCCAAAACGTCTTGGATGTTTTCGCTGATAAATGTTGCGCCATAGTCGCCATCGGGCTTGCTGCTAAAGATGACAACGGGGCTGTAATTGAGCAGAAAATTCAGGCGATCGCTCACCGCTTGCCGCTCTAATTCCACCCGTTTCAACTCTGTAACATCCCGCCCGACAGCCTGATATTCGATGAAGTCTCCGTGTTCATTAAAGATCATGCGGTTACTCCATTGTGTCCAGCGCAGTTGTCCATTCAAGATCACGCGGTTTTCAATCATAACCGTGGGGTGATCTCGGTTCATGGAACTAACCAGTTGTACGACTTTTTCCTGGTCGTCTGCAAAGATTACGGGCTGATAGCTCTTGCCAATCACCTCGTCCAGGTGCAGCCCAAAATAACGACAGTAGGCATCGTTGGCAAAAAGAATGGTAGAGTCTGGCAGAAAGCGACAGATCAGTTCAGTTTGATCTTCAACGATCGCTCGATAGCGAGCTTCATTTTCTTGCAAGGCAGCTTCAATCTGTTTGCGCGTGGTGATGTCTTGAATTTGGGCAATAAAGTGGAGGGGATTGCCCTGCTCGTCTCGCACGAGAGAAGCATTTAGCAACACCCAAACAATATGTCTCTGTTTGTGGAAATAGCGTTTCTCCAGTTGATAGGTTGGAATGTCTCCTGCAAGAAGCTGATTGACATAATCGAGGTCTGCTTCTAAATCATCGGGGTGGGTGATGTCCTGAAAGGTTAGTGGGAGTAATTCATCTACGGTGTAGTCAATAATCCGACACAGGGCGGAATTTGCCTTCAGCCAGTGCCCATCCAAAGAGACGATCGCCATCCCGATCGAGGCATCTTCAAAGGCATGGCGGAACTGTTCTTCGCTATTGCGTAGTGCGATCTCAACCCGTTTACGTTCATTTTCAGCCTGTTTGCGATCGCTGATGTCGCGTTTTGTTGCCGAAGCGCCAATAATGTTGCCTGCTGAGTCTTTTAAGGGCGATACGGTGACAGAGACATGAATCGTCTGCCCATCTTTGCGGAGACGTGTCGTTTCATATTGTTGAATCGTTTCTCCGCGTCGAATCGTTTCCAGAATTTGCTGTTCTTCATAGAGCAAAGTGGATGGAATGAGCCGGGTGATGGACTGTCCAACGATTTCTTCAGCCCCATAGCCAAAGATTTTTTCGGCGGTCTCGTTCCAGCTTAGAATGATGCCGTCTAAGGTTTTGCTGATGATGGCATCGCCAGAGTATTTCACAATGGCGGCGAGATGTGCCAGTGAAGCTTCAGCCTGTTTACGTGCAGTGATATCGCTGCCAATGCCAACAAACCCCGTCACATTGTCGTCGCGATCGCGCAGGGCGGTCACTGACAGCAGCACCGGAAACCGAGAGCCGTCCTTGCGTTGGTACGTCCACTCGCATTCTTCTACCTCTCCCCGCTTTGCTTTCGCCACAAACACTTCAAAGCCCGGTGCCATTTCAACGCCTAATGCTTGGGAAAGAAGCTGAGCCTGCGCTACCACCTCTTGCGGATCGTGAAGAATCGCTGGAGAAACTTTGCCCACAAGCTCTGCGGCAGTGTAACCCAGCATTTTTTCAGCACCCGCATTAAAACTGGTGATGGTGCCATCTACCGTGGTCGAGATGATGCTGTAGTTGGCACTGTTGAGAATGGCGTTTTGCAACGTTAAGGTTTGTTGGAGTTGCCGCTCGGCTTGCTCTCGCTTAAAAAGCTCCTGTTGCAAACGATCGTTGGTCTGCTGGAGTTCAACCGTGCGATCGGCAACGCGACTTTCCAGACTTTCGTTTGCCTGCCTGAGCTGGGTTTCGCTGCGAAGCAATTCGGCAGTGCGCTCCTCCACCCGGCTTTCAAGTTGCTCATTGACCTGGCGGAGTGCCTCCTCTGCATGCTGACGCTGATTCACTTCATGCGCCAGTTCCTGGTTCGCAATTTCTAACTGGGCGGGGCTGGGCAATGCCAACGCTTTGGGGGTTAAGGGCACCAGCAAAATGGCGGTGCTGACCGAAATCAACATCGTGATGGCTTTAAGCGCGCCAGACAGCCAGTAGGTGGGATGCCACAGCGTCCAAACATCCATGATGTGGGTGGTGCCACAGGCGACAATAAAGGCTCCAAACAGGAGAAAGATCCAGTTGAAGGGCAGATCCTGCCGCTTGCGGACAAAGTAAACCAGGGTAATGGGAATCGAGTAATAGGCGATCGCAATCAACGCGTCAGACAGCAAGTGTAGCCACACCAAACCTGGCTTCCAGAGATAACAGTGACCATGAGGAATAAATGATTCTGTATTCAGCAGGTTGGAAAAGATCTCTTGCATACCGCTCAGAAGCAACATTGAATCAAGTGTATCGTCTGGAATTTTGTCTCTCTGACCGTGCTAAGGGCAGAGCATGGAACGGCACTTCTCACCAAAGGGGTGGGACAGAGGGAAACATCGCTACTAGACCTGGATGATTCAGCAGTGATGGTGAGAAGACTGGATTGGTTGGGCGAACCACACAATGGGTAAGAAACGGCTGGCTTCGCCATCATCATATTTCCCCACTCTCCCAGTAACTTGAGCGTAAAGAGGAAAAATATGGATTTTCTACGGCTAACATGTAATACGATCGCAATACAGCAATTGTTGCGACTTGATACAAATAGCGAACTGACTCAAACCGCCGAGATTTTGTCTCAAGGCAATTAAACCCAGCCGACTAGAGCCGCAATTTGGGCGGGTAAGGTTGGGGCATGGAAGGGTTTGGCGATCGCCCCTACAACTCCAAGCTGCTGAAGCTGCTGTGCATTGAGCCAACGTACCTCGGCTGACAGTAAGATAACCGGAATTAAGCGCGTGGCAGGGTGTGCTTTCAAATGCTCAAGCAGCGCTAACCCGTTGATCTGTTCAGACACTGAAGGATCCAAAATAATTAAATCGGGCTGCTGCAAAATGGCTAAATCGGGCTGCTGCAAAATGGCTTGACTCAGCCCTGCCTGATTCGATTCGGCAATCAAGACTTCCCATCCGCCCAGCACACTCAAGCAGGTTTGGACAACGGCTCGCACGTTGACTTCGTGATCAATGAGTAAAATGCGTTTGGCAGCAAAATTTTGCTTCGACGTAGGCATGACGTTCAGGCAGACAGACGATCGCGATCGAACTTCCGCAAACCTCGGAAGTTTTCATTCAGAATCAAGCATCGTGACCAGGGTAATGGCTTAAACCTCCGAGGTTTTGGTCACGCACGGGCGATCACTTAACCGAGGAAGAAACGTCATACTTTATACCGAGTGCTGACTCTTCTCGTTTTGTTTCTCAGCCTAGAGCGAGAAAGTATGGAATTTCTATGGTTAAGCGTTAGCAGTCACAGGCAACGTGAAAGAGAACGTACTACCTTTGCCCAACGTACTCTCTGCCCAAATATGCCCACCGTGTTGCTGCACAATGCTGCGGCAGATCGCTAACCCCAGTCCGGTGCCTCCCTTTGAGCGAGAATCGGCAACGTTGACCTGTTGAAAGCGCCCAAAGATGGAATCGAGATGTTCGGGTGGAATGCCACAGCCGTGATCTTGAACGGAAAAGAGGATGTGGGGGTGTGGGGTGTGGGGTGTGGGGTGTGGGGTGTGTGGGAGAGTGATTAGTGTGGCGGCGATCGCGATCGTGCTGCCTCCAGGAGAGAACTTGATGGCATTGCCGATCAGGTTGGTGAGCACTTGCACGATCGCATCTGGAGAGGCACAAACATCTTGAGAGAGCGGTGAGAGGGAGAGGGTAATGGCGTGTTGGTCGGCGATCGGCTGCATACTGTTGACCGATCGTTGCAGCAGGTCAGCGACGTTACAGCGTTCTTGCATCAATGTCACATCGCCAGCGTTGAGCCGCTCTAGATCCAGCACATCGGTCACGAGGCGGGCAAGACGGGCACTTTCCGATGCCGCAATATCTAGCATTTGTTTTGCCCGTTCTGGGTTCTGGTTCAAACTGCCTGATGCCAGCAAACCCACGGCTCCCTGAATGGCTGTCAGCGGTGTTCGCAGTTCGTGACTCACCATGGCGACAAATTCATCTTTCATTTGCTCGATCGCCTTGCGTGCGGTGATGTCTTGCCATTGAACGACATAGTAAAGCGGTTGATGTTGAGCATTTTGAACGAGCGAGATGCCCATCAACACACAAATCAGTTGCTTCGATTTGCGGAAGACCTGTAATTCGATCTGGCAACTCTGCGCTGTAGGGTCGAGCAGCGATCGCAGGCAGGTGGCAAGCGTTTCTCGTTCGGCAACCGGAAGGTGATGCGACACGGTTGACGTGAGTAGTTCCGGCTCCGAGTAGCCCGATATCTGGCACAATACGGCGTTTACCTTCAACCAGCGATCGTCTAGCCCCATCAGCCCCATGCCAATCGAGGCGTGATCAAACGCGCTGCGAAACCGATCTTCACTTTCCTGCAACACATCCTGGGTGCGGTACAGAGCAGCCTTCGATCGCTGGCGTTCCTGCATTTCGCGCTGAAGCTGATGATTTTGCTGCACAAGCTGGCGTTGCTGCTGCCGAATCACCAATTGATGCTTAATGCGGGTTAAGACCTCTTCCGCCTGAAAGGGCTTGGTCATGTAATCGGCTCCACCGACCGCAAACGCTTTGATCTTATCGGCAGTATCATCCAGAGCGCTCAAAAAAATGATCGGAATGTCACGGGTGTTTTCGTCCGCTTTCAACGTTGCACAGATGTCGTAACCATCCCGATCGGGCATTCTGATATCGAGCAAAATCAGGTCGGGCGGTTGAGAGCGGATGGTTTCCAGCGCCGTTTCACCGCTCGTTGCCTTGCGAACGCGGTAGCCCCGTCCCTTCAAAATGGCGGATAGCGTTCGCAGGTTATCAAGCTGATCGTCTACCAATAAAAGATTCGCGCTGGTATCCAGCAACTGACTGGCGGTGACTTCTAACGAGGCACTTTCGGCGCGATCGCGGAACCGTTGCAGCTGGTCAGAGTTGGTCGATCGCTGCTTTGCCCGTACCCGCTCCAGACGGCTAATGACCCGTGTCACCAGTTCTGGACCCACGATCGGTTTGCCAATAAAATCATCCGCTCCCGCCGCAAACACCTGCTGAATCGATGCTGTATCCGTATCCGTCGTGACGACTAAAATAGGCAAATTGCCCCAGCGTTCATCCTGCCGCACGATCTGGCAAAGATCTACCCCACTGGAGCCGGACATCGACACATCTAAGATCAGCAAGTCGGGCTTTGTTGCCGCCAAGACTTCCCGAACGTGTTCAGGGGCATTTAACCCTGTCACCTCAATGCCCCAAGGAGTCAGCAGATAATTTAACGCCGCCAAAATAGTGGGGTCATCATCTACCACTAACACTCTGGCTTCAGAAGTATCCTGCTTGTTTGCGCTCTCCTGATTGGCAATCTCTGTTAACGCAGACGGTTTTGCCAGTTCTTGCCGTAACGCCAAAACCAGTTGAGCTAATGGCTCAATCTGTTCTTGTCCTAGCGTTTCATGGGTCAGCAATTGCTCGATCGCCCGTCCCAATACCGATCCTTGCGGATACCCAAACGACCCTAAAGCACCTGCCAGCTTATGCGCTGCCTGTCTCGCTTCCTGCTTTAAACTGAGCTGTAAATGACTAGCGCTGAGGGCTGTGCTTGCCTGCTCAATGACCGCTACTCTCTCTGCAAAGGTCGCTCTGAACCGTTCCAACACCTTGCTGCTGGCAACAGCTCTCTTCCGTCTTTCGTCCTCTGCGCCGTTGCTGTGATGAGACTGGTCTTGACTGAGGCTCTCGTCAGAACCGCTGACAACCAACCCCTGCACTCCTTCTGTCGGTGCGGGTGCTGGCTTCAAGCGATAACCCAACCCATAGACTGTTTCGATCGGATCGATCGCCATGCCAGCGGTCTTGAGTTTCTGCCGCAGGTCTTTGATGTGATTGGTAACAGCACTTTCATTCGGTGACGCGTCAAATTCCCACAGGCGATCGAGAATAGTCGTGCGGCTAAAGATGCGCTGGGGATGGCGCAGAAACAATTCCAGCAGCCCATATTCTTTGGCGGTTAAGGTGAGTAGCTGACCGTTATAGGTGACATTGGCGGCGATCGGGTTCAAGCAAAGCCCTTCCCAGGTTAGCAACGTCGGGCTAACTGCCTCACCCCGACGCAACAGTGCCCGCACTCGTGCCAGCAATTCTGGCATTTGACAGGGTTTGATGAGGTAGTCGTCGGCTCCTGCATCCAGCCCGGTTACAACATCGATCGCGCTGCTTTGAGCCGTCATCAACAGAATGGGCGTTTGATGCCCCTGTTGGCGAAACTGACGACAAAAGCCAATGCCATCCAGCTTCGGTAGCATCCAATCCAGCAGAATCAGGTCATAGTCTACAGAGGTTGCCAGGTCTAATCCCTGCTGCCCATCTGCTACCACATTAACGATGTAGCGCTGGTCGGTGAGCGCGGCTGAAAAAATTGCCCTAAGCGCAGGGTCATCTTCGACAATTAAAATCTTCACCATGATTGCATCTGGGGACAAGACTGGCTGGGAGGGCGCAGAGAGGGCTATGAAACAGGTAAGCGGTTGTCTGATTGGGGCGATAGGTGATAAGTATTACGCCCAGCGGACTTCGCAGCATAGAGTGCCCGGTCAGCGGCAGCAATCACGTCTTCAGGCGAAAAATCTTGATCAGGAGTCCAGCAGGCAATCCCTACACTCAATGTTACCCAATGATTCACGGAGGAGTTTTCATGGAGAATTTGCAACCGGGCAAGATTGCGCCGAATCCGTTTAGCCACGTGCACTGCTCCTTTTGCAGGCGTATTGGGGAGGATGATCGCAAACTCTTCGCCACCATACCGCGCGGCTAAATCTGCTGGTCGTTTAATACTGTCTTTCAGCGCCTGCACCACTTGCTGTAAACAGTGGTCTCCGGCTTGATGCCCGTAGCGATCGTTATAACGCTTAAAGTAGTCAATGTCACATAGGAGCAGAGACAATGGAGCCTTTTCTCGCTGCGATCGCCCCCATTCTGCCTTGAGGTACGCATCAAAACAGCGTCGATTAGGAATTTGCGTCAATCCATCGATCGTAGCGAGGTGATGCAGCTTGCGATTTGCCTGCTTTAAATCCGCCTCAGCCTGCTTCCGCTGAATGGATGTACCCAGATGCAGCGCGATGCCGTTCACCAGTTTAAGAAGCTGGAGGTCGGGCAATTGGAACGTGCGATCGAAGAACAGCAGAATCGCTAAAACTTGGTTGTCTGACGCGATCGGTACACCAAACCCTGTTTTGAATCCAACTGCCTCTGTCAACTGAGTGCGGGGAAAGAGGGTAACGGGGATTTGTGACAAATCTGCCAGCCATTGGGGTTGTTGCGATGCCCAAATCTGACCCGGTAGCCCAACGCCATGACTAAAGGTATAGGCATTGCTTGCCTGATCAAACTGCTGCATCGGCAGATCACTCTGGTCATAGCAGACTTGAGCGAGGCGTAACGCTTTACCTGCCTCATCGATCGTCCAGGCTTCGCAGTAGTCCCAGTCGATCGCCGCTCGAATATTGTCTAGAGTTGCTTTCAGCGCTGTGTTTAAATCTGCGGCTTCACTCACGGCTTGAATGGTGCTGAGCAGTAGTTCAGTTGCAGCCTGTGCCTGTTGGCGATCGTGAATTTCCTGGCGAAGCTGCTGGTTTTGGGCGACAAGCTGTTGCTGTTGCCGCTGTATCGTCAGTTGATTTCTCACCCGCGCCAACACTTCTTCACCTTGAAAGGGCTTGGTGATGTAATCCGCGCCACCTAACTCAAAGGCTTTGACCTTACTGGCTGAGTCATCCAAAGCACTCAGAAAAATAATCGGAATGTCACAGGTTTGTTGACACGCTTTCAAAGCGCCACAGACATCATACCCATCGACCTCTGGCATCCGGATATCCAGCAAAATCAGGTCGGGCGGCTGCGACTGCACCGTTTCCAGCGCCACTGTCCCACTGATTGCCTTTCTGACCCGATAGCCATGCTGGTTGAGCACAGCAGAGAGTGTGCGGAGGTTATCCGGGTGATCGTCCACCACCAAAATACTGGCTTTCACATCAGTCATCCTGACTCTCCGGCTGAGGAGTGAGATATGCCCCTAGCCTGCCATTCGGATGAAGTGTGAAATCACACAGTTTCGACCCAGAACGCACTGAAGGAGTCGAGTTTCCGTCCATTCTCTGAGAATTTAAGCTCACTGGATGACAGGTTTTTTGAGGATTTTAAGCTCTAGAGTGCCCAGAAAGCTGATGCCGATCGCATACAGTCCGCCTGATTAGACGACAAGCGGGAATTGTTTAACCAAGCAGGTGAAATGGGCATACTCCAACTGGAGGCAAATTTCCTATTTATAGCGATGAAGTGACGACGTAGCGATCGCATTTTTGCGGTATCTGTCTTCAAGCTTTTGTATTGAACCTTGACGGTGACCGATCGTTCAACGTCGCATTCGTACCTCCACCACCTCTCGACTCTAGGACTGAGACATTATGGGGATTTTGATTTTTCTGGTTGTACTCATTCTGATCGTTGGCTTCATTTTGATGGATGGTTACAACGGTCTTGTGACCCTTCGCAACCGCTACAAAAATGCCTACAGCCAAATTGATGTGCAGCTACAGCGACGCTATGATTTGATTCCAAATTTGGTGGAAACCGCGAAAGGTTACATGAAGCACGAGCGGGAAACGCTGGAAGCCGTCATTGCTGCCCGGAATGCGGCACTGTCAGCCAACAGTCGCGCTGCTAGAAACCCTGGTGATCCAACCGCCATGCAGCAGCTAGGTGATGCTGAAGGAGCGCTGACGGGAGCATTAGGACGACTCATGGTGATTTCAGAGGCTTATCCTGACCTGAAGGCAGACCAGACAATGACGCGGGTGATGGAAGAACTGTCTTCCACGGAAAACAAAGTCGCCTTTGCTCGTCAGGCATTCAACGATGCGGTGACGCTGTACAACACAAAGCGCGAAGTGTTCCCTAGCAATTTAGTGGCGAATGGCTTTAATTTCACACAGGCAGAACTGTTAGAAGAAGCAGCACCAGAAGTCAAAGCAGCGCCGCGAGTTTCGTTTAGTTAAAAATCAGCCATCAGCGGTCAGCAAAAAGCGGATAGCTGATGGCTGATAGCTGATAGCTATTCCTATCTTCACCATTTAAACCATTCACTTTTGGAGGATGCGCGGGCTGCACCTGTCACAATCCTCCTGACGGAGCAGCATGAATTTTTTTGAGCATCAAGATCAAGCGCGAAAGAATACTCGGAAGCTGATTTTTCTCTTTGCCCTTTCGTTGCTGTTTATTACTGGCACAGTCTATTTGGCGGCAGTCGTCACGCTGTCAGGTTCGCTTAAGGGGTCGAAACCGCGATCGTCCCGCAATGCAATCAACTGCACCCAACCGCGTCCTGCCGCCTCTGAGCCTGGTGTTACCCCCAACATGAGCGATCCGGCGCAACGCTTCAAACCGCGTGATTCCAATCGTGTTGCCGTTAGTTCCAGTCCTGTGCTGGTGCCGTGTCCGCCTGTCACTCAGAAAGCAGCCTTTAGCTGGTGGCAACCCTCGCTGTTTTTCACCATTGGTACGGGCACAGTAGTACTGGTGGGTTTGGGTAGCCTGTACAAAATTCAGACCTTGAAAGCGGGGGGCAGTATCATTGCTCAGGAAATGGGCGGACGGTTGCTGCTGTCGGAAATGGCGCATCCCGAAGAACGGCAGTTGTTGAATGTCGTAGAGGAAATGGCGATCGCCGCTGGCATTTCAGTGCCTGCTGTGTATGTGATGGATAATGAACAGGGCATCAATGCCTTTGCGGCTGGCTTTACGCCGAATGATGCAGTCATTGGTGTGACTCGTGGCACGTTGGAACAGTTGTCACGTGACGAACTGCAAGGCGTGATTGGGCATGAATTCAGCCACATTTTGAATGGCGATATGCGGCTCAATATCCGTCTGATCGGCATTTTGCACGGGCTGCTGCTGCTTTACATTACAGGGCGAGTGGTGATCGATTGGCGACCGCGCGGCAAGGAAGGGAATGCAGTGTTAGCGTTCGGTATCGCTCTGGTAGTGATTGGTAGCTTTGGCTTGCTGTGCGGACGGCTAATCAAAAGCGCGATTTCGCGTCAGCGTGAGTTTTTAGCCGATGCCTCTGCGGTGCAGTTTACGCGCAACCCCGCTGGGATTGCAGGTGCATTGGACAAAATCGCCAATCATCACTACAGTTCGCTCGTGCATGCGCCATCAGCCGAGAGCAACAGTCACCTGTTCTTTGGCAGCGCCCTACGCTTCAATTTTCTGGAAGAACTGTTTGCGACTCATCCACCGTTGGGGCAGCGCATTCGTCGGCTGAACGCATCAAAACGGCAGTATGCAGGGCAAGCGCCGATGTCCTCAAGCAGCCCAGCCGTAGGGGAAGAATCGCTGACGATGGGGTTTGCAGGTGGGTCACCAGTTACTCGATCGCCCCATATTCAGGCAAACCCTGCTCAGATCGTGTCACAGATTGGCACGGTTACGCCTGAACATTACGCTTATGCCAAAGCTTTATTGGGACAGTTACCCGAATCGCTTCTGTTGGGTATTCGAGAACCTCAAGGCGCGATCGCGATCGTCTACGGGCTGTTGCTTGACACCCAAAATCTTCAGGTCCGAACCCAGCAACTAGAGTGGCTAAAGCAGGTTGAACCCGCTGATGTGATTGAAAAGACGCTGACGTTGAGTGCCGACATTGATGCACTTGACCCGCGATCGCGGCTGCCATTGGTGGATCTCACCGTACCCGTGCTGCGTCAGAGCGATACTGATCAGCATCAGCGGCTCTTTAAATGCATTCAGGGCTTGGCAAATGCGGATGGTCGCTGGTCACTGCCAGAGTTTGTGCTGTATGCTGTCTTGCGCCATCGCTTGCAGCCCTCTAGCGCGACCAGCACTCAAGCAACCGAGTTCACTACGATCGGGCAAATTTGGTCAGACTGTTTGATTTTGCTGTCAGGCTTGGCGCAGGTCGGGCAAACGGGTACTGATGCGATCGCCTATGCCTTTCGCTCTGGCGTGTATCGTTTACCAGGAGCGGGGCAAGAAACCCTACCCGATGCGCCACCTGCCTGCAACATGAAAACGCTGAAGCACAGCCTCGATCGCCTGAATCTGGCAACCCCAAAACTCAAACAAGCGATCGTTGATGCCTGTGCTCATACGGTCTTGCTAGATAACAAAGTCACAGTGCAAGAGACAGAATTGCTGAGAGCAATCGTCATTCTGCTCGATTGCCCCATGCCTCCCTTCTTAAACACTGGCAGCAAGATGTTTGCCAGAAATGTGTAGCGACCCAACTGGATCAAAACCCGCAGCGATCGCAAGATCCCGCATAATTCAGGTGTATCCACTTGGTAAGCGAGAGACAGACTGTGAGCGATCGGCGATTTTGTTTAACCTCCTGTTTGTTAGCTCTGGTTTTGGCGGTCATGCCACTCTTGACAGGCTGCGATTTGCCGCAAGTAAGCGCTGAAGAGCGGCTGTTTCTCAACCTGAAGCTGGACTTTTTGGACGACTACCAGTTGCCGAAGCAAGACTTTAAGGGGACTCGCGTCGGTGGGCTGTCTGGCATGACCTACGATCGCCAGCGCGATCGCTTTTACGCCCTTTCGGACGATCGCAGCGAGTTTGCGCCTGCTCGGTTCTATACGCTTAAGCTGGCTCTAGATCAGGCTAACGCTAATACGCCCCAGATTAAACAGGTGGCGATCGAAACCGTCACGACAATCATGGGCGAAGACAGCAAGCCCTATGTGAAGGGCACGATCGATCCAGAAGGCATTGCGCTGTCGCCACTGGACACAGTTTTCATCTCCAGTGAAGGCGTGACGCGGGATGGCATTCCACCGTTCGTGCGCGAATTTGACCTCAAAACGGGGAAGTGGAAACGGAACCTGCAACTTCCCAAGCGCTACAGTCCTGATGCGGAGGGAGACCAGCAAACGCAGGGCGTGCAGGATAATTTGGGGTTTGAATCGCTGACGATCGCCTCTAGCAGCTATGGGAAAACAGCGGTTGAACCCTTCCGTCTGTTTGCTGCGACTGAGTCCGCTCTCAAGCAAGATATTAGCCCGATGGAGCAGACGCAGGGAGCCAAAAATCGTTTGCTGCACTATATGCTGGAGGCTCGTCGAGCGCTCCTCATTTCTGAGCATTTGTATCAGCTCGATCCTCCACCAAACGGCGCGATCGCTCATGGGTTAACAGATTTGCTGGCGATCGATCAGGGTGGTCATTTTCTCAGCCTGGAGCGATCGTTTGGCAACAAAGGCTTTGGAGTGAAGCTGTTTCAACTAGCAACGGGTGGTGCAACAGATATTTCATCGATCGACAGCTTGAAAGGCACCTTGCGCGGCACGGTAGCAATTCCCAAAAAGCTGTTGCTTGACCTCTCTTTTCTGGATGTGCCACTGGATAACCTTGAAGGGATGGCGATCGGACCGCGTTTGCCGGATGGTAGCCGCAGTTTGTTACTGGTTAGTGACGACAACTTTCGTGACGAGCAGGTGACACAGTTTTTGCTGTTTCGTCTGAAGGGGTTGGGTTGAGTGGCAGAAGGCAGAAGGTAGAAGGCAGAAGGCAGGAGGCAGAAGGTAGAAGGCAGGAGGCAGAAGGTAGAAGGCAGAAGGTAAAGGGTAAGAAATAAAACAGCTAAGGGATCACACTTCACACCTCTCCTTCAAATCAAAACTCAAAACTTCTTATGCAGCAGAGGAGACAGCGACCGTTTTAAGATAGTGTCAGTCTTTTAGTGCGGATACGATCGATGACTCACTCTACCGATATTGCAACCCTGGGACGTTGGATGGCGGCAGACTTTAGCAACCAGGCACAGGCATTTGAAAATCCGCCCTTCTTTGCTCACATTCGCGTTTGTATGCGCCCGTTACCTGTATCGCTGTTGTCGGGGGTGAGTTTGATGGTAGAGCAGGCATACGATTACGCGCTCAACGCTCCCTACCGCTTGCGAGTGCTGAAGCTAATGGCAACAAACGATCGCATCGAAATCGAGAATTTTTTAGTGCGCGATGAAGCGCAATTTTACGGTGCCACGCGTGATGTTAAGCGACTGGAAACCCTGACAGCCGATCGCCTGGAAAAGCTGCCTGGATGCAACGTGCGGGTGCATTGGACGGGAAATAGCTTCAAGGGACAGGTAGAACCTGGCAAAGCCTGCATTGTCGTGCGTAAAGGCGCAACGACCTACCTCGACAGTGAATTTGAAATTGACGGTGAAAAATTTAGCAGCCTCGATCGCGGGCGCGACCCCGAAACCGATGAACACCTGTGGGGATCGGTCGCGGGACCGTTTGAATTTGTGCGTTGGGCGAGCTTTGCTGATGAAATCAAGGTGTAATCATGTACGACTTGCTCCTGCGTAATGGTCGCCTGCTTTACAGTGACGGGACGATCGCTGGCGTAGATGTTGCGATACAGCAGGGAGCGATCGTTGCCATTGCACCGCAGCTTGCTGAACCTGCCAAAACTGAACTCGATCTTCAAAAGCAACTGATCAGCCCTCCCTTTGTCGAGTCACACATTCATCTAGATTCTGCGTTGACAGTGGGCGAACCACGGTGGAATCAGAGCGGCACCCTATTTGAAGGGATTGAGATCTGGCGCGATCGCAAGCAAAATCTATCCCTGGAAGATGTCAAATCCCGTGCCATTGAAACCCTGAAGCAGCAAGCCATGCGGGGCGTTTTATTCGTTCGCAGCCATGCCGATGTGAGCGAAACTAGCCTCACTGCACTTCAGGCACTTTTAGAAGTCCGTGAAGCCGTAAGAGAATGGATAACTGTACAAGTTGTCGCCTTTCCACAGGACGGCATTTATGGTGGATCACAGAATGACCATCTCATTGAAAAAGCAATGGAAATGGGTGCTGATGCAGTGGGTGGCATTCCCCATTACGAACTAACGCGAGAGGACGGTGTGAAATCGGTTCATCGCATTTTTGAGCTGGCACAGAAGTACGATCGCCTCATCGACATCCACTGCGACGAGATTGACGACGATCAGTCTCGCTTTCTTGAAGTCGTTGCCGCTTGTGCGCTGCATACAGGCATGGGTTCTCGCGTCACTGCCAGCCACACGACAGCGTTTGGGTCTTACAACAATGCCTATGCCTTCAAGCTGCTGAGCTTTCTACGCCGCACCGAACTTAACTTCATCGCCAACCCTCTGATCAACATTACGCTTCAAGGTCGCACCGATACGTATCCCAAACGTCGGGGTGTGACGCGCGTCAAGGAACTCTGGCAGCAAGGTACGAATGTCAGTTTTGGACACGATTGCGTCCAAGATCCCTGGTATTCTCTCGGCACTGGCAACATGCTGGACGTTGCTTCAATGGGACTCCACGTTTGTCAAATGACGGGTAAGGCTGAGATCGACGCTTGCTACAACATGGTGACGTGGAACGGTGCCAGAACGCTCAATGTGAGCGATCGCTACGGCATTGAAGTGGGTAAACCTGCCAATCTCATCGTGCTAGATGCTAAAGACCGCTATGATGCCATCCGCAGCCGTGCCACTGTGAGCTACGTGATCGCTCAAGGTAAACTGCTGGCACAAACCGACGCGCCAAGAGCGATTTGGCACGGGGAGTAGAAGCCTCAGCAACTTAATTCAGGCGCGAGTGAGTAGAGTTGAACGACTTGACTCACTCATTTGGCATGTTGTGTCTGCCTGACCCGCCTCTAGCCAGCTTTTAGCCGCATCGAACCAACATTAAAGATTAGAGGATTTGTTAAGAAGTGTTAATTTGGCGGTGCCTTAGGTTGATTGAAGCGCGATCGTTACAGTTTTTTGCAAATTCCACTGTTCAAAACAGGATTTTTCGAGCGTAACTCTGCCAATAATTTATGCATTGTTATATTTGCTTATATTTCGTAATGAACAGTCTAAGAATCCAGTGATAGTATGTAATCACTGGGATAGAAGAGCCTTTAACTCTTCATATAAATGCGTTCTTTACAGCTCGTGTTTTCACGGCTAAGGAGTTAAGACTGATGATTTTTGATGACTTTAATAACATCGAAGTTAAACCAGAAACTCGCAACCATAGAGGTTGTTTTGTTCAAGAAGCAGCCTACAAACTGGTCAGCATCGATCGTTCAGGCTGGGCTTTTATCTGTATGAATGATGCCGTTTGCCATTACGTCGATCCTGACAATTTGCAGCAAACTGCCTCGATAGAGCTAGATAAGGATTTGTCACAAATCTAAAATACCTGAAGAACTAACGATGAATAGGCGTGTCAAATGGCTGATTTAAACCTAAATCAGCCATCTTTTTTGTTAATATGAAGTCCAAGACTAAAGATATTTTTCAGAATCTGAATCACAGACTTTGAACTTAATTGGGATATTTGAATGTAATCTCTCAACTCCGTAGTTAACCCTTTGTCCTCATCCAAGCGCATATTGCAATACTAAGATTTATGAGAGAGCGATTACTTCAGTGGCTCAATGTAGCGCTGATGGTGGATTTATTCCTGGTGTTGTTCAGCTTTTTATGGCTGGCAGTTGCCGTGGCTGGTCGAGCTGCAAATGTGCCGCTGGGTCTCGACCTTTGGTACAAACTTTGGGAGCCTGTCTTCACACCAGCGCTTGGCATTCTGATGGCAGGCGCGTTGCTGAGTGGTGCGCTGAGTTGGGTTGCTAAGCGCTGGCGCGAACGCTCAACTGGCAATACTTAAACGCTTGACCCCAAGATTTCGGAAAGCGCTTGCGCGATCGTTGAGTACTGATAGTGAAAGCCGATCGCCTCAGTGCGTTTCGGTAAAACCTGCTGCCCTTCAAGCACAACTTTTGCTCCATCGCCTAACAGCGCTTCAAGGGCAAACCCGGGTACTGGCAGCCAAGACGGACGCTTCAGCAGCGATCCTAGAGCGTTAGCAAGTTCAGCCATGCGAACCGGATGGGGTGCCGTAGCATTGTAAACGCCCTCGAACGCACTGTTGGTCAGAGCCTGGAGCATTAAGCTCACCAGATCTTCGCGGTGAATCCAGGAGAACCATTGCTTGCCTGTGCCGATCGGACCCCCAGCAAACAGCTTGAACGGGGGAATCATTTTGGCAAGCGCCCCACCGTCTCCCAAGACGATGCCAATCCGCACAATCACCAGTCGCAGTCCAGCTTGCTTTACTTTCTCCGCTTCGGCTTCCCATGTCCGGCAGACTTCTGCCAAAAAATCGTCACCCACAGGACTGGTTTCATCAAAGGTGGCGGTTTCACTGGTACCGTAGTAGCCGATCGCTGACGCATTCACTAACACAGTTGGTTTGGGCGTTGCTTGAGCGATCGCCTCAACTAAGGTTTGTGTGCCCCGCTTGCGGCTATTGAGGATCATTTGCTTGCGCTCTGCCGTCCAGCGGTTTTCGGCGATCGGCTCTCCTGCTAGGTTGACCACACCATCGCAGCCAGAAAGCGCGTGTTGCCACTCTCCCAGCTCTGTTGGCGTATATTCGACCACATCGACGGTCGGAAAGGCGGCAGTGGGAAAGAGTCGTAGGGCGCGTTCCGGGTTGCGGGTCAAAACAACGACTGTGTGCCTGTCTGCCTGCAAGCGCTCGATCAAACGACTCCCAACAAAACCAGTTGCACCCGTAATGGCGACTTTCATGCAAAACCTCTGTGTGCGATCGTAATTTAAGCGTGAGAAACGACGGACTCTTCAAGCTGTTAGTCAACTGTTGCTCGTGCGATCGTTCACCGAGCTGAACATAACCCTGAGAAGCACCTTTCAGTATATCGAAGTTGCTAGAACCTCATAGCAGGCTGGACGCAAGCAGAATGGCTGTCTGTTTACGATCGCACCTTAATTTCCACTACAGTGAAAGTATGTAAACCCATTCACTACATTGATTGCTGCGATGACCGCGCCGCTCTGGTTCTCGACTGTACCACCGCTCTGGCTGCAAATTGCGATTACTGGAGCCTGGATCGGCTTGCTTGGGTTGCTGGCAGAATGGCTGCATCGCTACACCTCTGTCAGCTCAGAGGTGGTTCGCAAGGTGGTTCATATTGGCGCTGGCAATGTGATTTTGCTGGCATGGTGGTTGCAGGTGCCTGCCTGGTTGGGTATTGGCGCGTCTGTGATGTTCAGCGCGATCGCTTTTCTCTCGTATCGCCTGCCTATTCTGCCAAGTATCAATGGCATCGGGCGCAAAAGTCTGGGCACGTTTTTCTACGCCATGAGCATTGGTATTCTGGTTGCGTGGTTTTGGACGATCCAACAGCCTCACTATGCCGCGATCGGTGTGCTGGTGATGACCTGGGGCGACGGTTTAGCAGCGCTGGTTGGGCAACGTTTTGGTCAACACCCTTACAAGCTTTGGGACACGCAGAAAAGTTGGGAAGGATCGCTCACAATGGCGATCGTCAGCGGCGTGGTGAGTGTCTTGATTTTGCTGGCAGTGCAGGGAAATCTCTGGCAGACCTGGGTAATAGCCCTGGCAGTGGCGATCGTGGCGACCGGGTTAGAAGCCTTTTCAAAGTTTGGGATTGACAATCTAACCGTGCCTTTAGGCAGTGCTACACTCTGCTTTGTCCTCTGTCAACTTTGGCTACCAGGCTAATTTGATGTCAGGATGAATGATGAATTACCCTTATTTCTGCTCCCTCGCCCGTTGGGAGAGGTCTGGGGTGTAGCTTGCTCCCGAAGGGTGGGCGAATTTTGGCATTCATAGACTGATGCAGCAACGCCAAATTTTTTGACCGACAGGGTGAGGTCACGTTTTTGTAAATATGCCACGATTGGCTGTCTCCCAAACAGAAACATCCGCAGCCATTTTCTAGTCCTGTTTCAAAGCACGTAACCAATACGTCAATCCTGGTTGTGTTTTCTATCCTAAAGCTATGCCGTCTCCCGTCAAACTGCCCACGCCCGCTACTGTTGAAACGCTCCCGCTCCTGAATCAACCTGATCCGTCTCAGCTTGATAACATCAAGGCTCAATTAGACCTGGTCTTGTTGGCACTAGAAGCACTGACTGGGATCGGCTCTGAAGCAATGCTTCAGGCGGCGAGTGAGTTGAAGCTGGAGTCGATGGTGGTCGATCGCGTGGCGCTCTGGCGGTTGCGTCAATCCAGCCCACTGCGTCGCGGACAAGGAGGGCGTAAGAAGCTAGATGTTGAGGAGGCGCGCGCACTGGTACTGATTAGCTGCCATCTTGCCAAACAGCAGGCTGAAACGATTCGTCGCGCGGTTGCCCTGTTAGAACAGGCGACCGAACAACAGCGCGAACCGCATCAAATTGCGCTCTTAGGAGATTATCTTGATACGTTTAACAACACGTATCAGGAGCGGATGGAGGATGGCGATGACGTTTCGCCTGCTGTACTGACCAATCTTGCCCTCAAACTTCTCATCGACCTACTGTTTTATAGTGCTGCCAATGGTTCACGACGGCTCTGGCTGGCACTGATGGATCGATCGAACGATGGCAGCAGTCGATCGGCTAGTAGTAGCTAGTAAGAGAATCGACGGCAACGTTCCTTTGACAACAGGGTTTTTCCTTCCTGAAGCTGTTTTCTTCCTTGCTCCAACGTTGACTCTCTTTTAGCAGTCATTCCCTTATCTACACACCCATTCAGCGTTTGTTGCATGTCTTATTCCATTCTGCGACGGTACACTCCTCCGACCTGCACGCTAGAGATTATGGCAAAAAAATCGCCGTTGTCTCGTTGGGCAGGGCAGACTGTGGTGAAGCAGCTTCGGTTTCAACTGAGTTTGGATGATCCGAAACTACCTGAAGAACGGTGGGTGACGCTTCGGGGCGATCGCACTCAGCTTGACAACCTCCATGAGGTCGTTTCAACCTATGTGCAGACGTTTCTTGAGCAGTCTCATAGCCTTGGACAACCTTACAGGTACGCCAGTGAAAGCGTGGTGCTAGCTTCAGAGGCGATCGCGGTACTACCGTCCTCAAAACCAGCACTCGCAACGGCTTCATCGACCCCAAGCGGTCTCTCTCTACAGCCCAAGGGATTACTAACACACAATCTTGCCCTGGGAACGCTGGCAACGGAGTCTACGGCTGTTGTGTCTTTGAGCGCACTGCAACTATTCGATTTAGCCAATGCGTTAGATGACTACGCCGCTGACCTGATGGCGTTGCCGGAACTGCGATCGCGCCAGTCAGTGCCGGATGCCTTGCACTGGGGGCGAATCGCTGCGACCGGGCTAGTGGTCATTGGGCTATCTGCCACTGTTGCCAAGATCATCAACAGTAGCCTCCAGCCAGCATCGCCTACTGCCAGTCAGGGAGCCAGCAGCGATCAACCAATGGCAATGCAGCCTCCTTCAATTGCCCAGAGTCCGTTACCCTCGATCGCCTCTGGTCAGCCATTGCCGCCGCCACCGCCGCTGGGTTCGACGCTTCCGGTCAGTCCAGGGTTGCCGACTATTTCATTGCCATCACCTGCAAGCAGCCCCAAAACTGGCAATCCTTCAGGTGCAGTAAGCACGTCCAAGCCTAGCAGCGTTCCTGGTCGGGCGCGCCAAGACGCTGGTAATCAGATTGCTGTGCTGCCTCAAAGCGGCTCTCTCTCTGCTACGCCGCGATCGCAGCCTGCCCGACCGATGCCAGCCCCCCTTTCCCTGAAGCGAGAGCTTGCCAACGCGCCATCAAATCAACCAGCCAGTGCAGAGGCGCGATCGTCTGTTGGCGATCGCAGCGCTCAGATTGAGCAAACGGGCACAGTCTTTGATACGATTCCGCAAGTGGCAGAAGCCAGACAGTATTTTCAACAGCGCTGGAAGCCACCCCAGGGGCTGACGCAAACCCTGGAGTATACGCTTCTGGTCGATGCAAATGGCTCTATTCAGCGCACTGTTCCTTTAGGGCAAGCTGCAGGCGATTACGTCGATCGCACGAGCATACCGCTCACGGGGGAACCCTTTGTTTCAGCCCTCGATCGTAGACAGAACGCCAAGATTCGGCTGGTGCTCAGCCCTGACGGCAGCGTGAAAACCTTCTTAGAAGGATATTAACCTTAACGCTGGAACTGTTAGACGGAACAGTGCGACGGACCTAAACGGTATATTTGGTATACGACGACTAATGCCGAGACAGGCGCTGCACTTTTTGACCGCCCAAAAGCGCGTGCGTTTCGATCAGAAGAGCAGGGATTTTGTCTGCATGAGGACTATGGGCAAGGCATTGACGCAAATCTAGCTCTGCAATGCGATCGCCATTTCCGCCAGGAAACCAGTGGCTGCCCTGCCCCAGCAAGTTGTAGCGCATCCTGGCATAGTCCACCATGTCGTAAGCGATCGCCAAATTTCTGAGCCACAGCATCACTGGAATATTCAATCCATCTGGTGTTTCGGCTGGCGCAGGTAGACCGATATGCCAGGTTTGCATCCAGTCTGCACCAAGACGCGCGATCGCGGCTTGCCCCAATCGTTCTAAAATCGGCGGTAAAACGTCTGAAGCGTGCTCCAGGTGCTCCAGCGTCTTCAGATGTTCGTCAAAATCTTGAGGGTTGGCAGCACCAATGCTCAAGGTGTGCACCTGGGGATGACTGAGACAAAACAGATCGTTAAAGACGATCGGACTCAGCGGCGCACATAGTTCCACTAACCGTTGCGGCGGTTTAAAGAGCATCCCGCCTTTCTCAGACGGGCTGATGATAAAAACACCCATGTCATGTCTGGTGGCGGCTGCGATCGCAGACCAGTTGGTTTGGTTAATGTAGTACCAGTGCAAATTTACGTAGTCGAACTGGTTGGTAGCGATCGCCTGCTCGATTACGTCCGTCGGACCATGCGTCGAAAAGCCGACGAATCGTACTTTGCCCTGTGCCTGTAGGCTATGTACTACGTCCAGACAGCCACCTGGACGGATGCAAAAGTCCAGCAGTTCAGGTGTGTTAATGCCATGTAAGCCCAACAGATCAACGTAATCCAGCTTCAGATACGACAGCGATTGATCAAACGTGCGCCGAAATGCCTTCGCATCTGCAACGGGTGAAATTTTTGTCTGAACAATGAGTTTCTCACGTGGCAGGGTTGGCAAAATCTGCCCCAACTGCATTTCTGATGTGCCGTAGCCGCGTGCTGTTTCAATATGGTTGATGCCCAATTCTAGCGATCGCCGGATCGTTGCCTCCAAATTCGCCTGACCATCCGCAGGAATCTGCTTGGGCGAGACATCCTGCCACTTGTACTGATACCTCATGCCGCCGCACGAAAAGACAGGCATCGCTAGTTCTGTGCGCCCAAACCGACGATATTGCATAGCGATAAGGAGTGAGGAGTGAGGGGTGGAGAAGGAACGTTTTGAGTTTTGAGTTGATTGGGAGGTCAGCGGTTAGCGGTCAGCCTTCACCCACCTTCTGCCCTCTGCCCTTCTGCCTCCCAACCTTAATTTGACACTTCTGCCATTTCAATGACGTTGCCGTCGTAATCTTTTACCAGAAAGTTTAAAGGCTTCTCCTGCCGAATCTTGTGCTTCACGTTTCGCATTTGCACCCGTAACAGCACTTGCTCCAGGCAATCGCGATCGAAGCACACATGGCGCTGACGATTTTTCTCGCCCAGGCTTGCCCCAGAGATGACGTGCAGTTGAGTATTTTTCTTCAGTTGATACCAGAGACCTTCTGGGGTGCTGGCAGCGTTAATGCTCGATCGTCCAATGCCCGGAGTGACGTACAGGGGATCGATCGCCGCCGTGCCTAACGATTGCTCGTAATTGTAGTAATAGTGCAACGGAATATCTGCCGCTGGCAATTCTAGCAACCCTTCATACAGGTTCCGCGCCAGTTGCACATCTGTCACCATAATGGTGTGAACCTTCGGTGCGCTAGTCAGAAACATCCACATCGCTACAGCATATGCGCCTAGCAGCATTACCATAATGCCTTGAGTGGAGAACAGCGTATCTAAGCCAGGAATGAAGGATGCCAGCGGCAACGGTTGAAAAGGAACCTGCATATTACTGATGGGTAAAGTCATAACGGGAACAAAGCAAACGCTGTTCAGGATGGCGGAAAGCAAAATATCGATTTGTCTAAAGGCATTCTAAGGTTAAGCACCTTTAACCATTCTATCAAGAAGAATCGTAGTGGAAAGGGAGGAGTCGGTGAGCGGGTCGAAGGCAGGAGGTCGAAGGGAGGCAGAGGAAGCAGGGGAGGCAGAGGAAGCAGGGGAGGCAGAAGAAGCAGGGGAAGCAATTCAATACTTAATACGACTCCCGACTCCCGACTCCCGACTCGCCATTCCTTACCAATTTATAAAAAAAGCGTGTCAATTTACTCAAAACCGCTTATATATTGGAGGTCGTTTGCACAACTAGCTGGTCATTTGGGCTGTGTCCATTCCTACCTTTCCTGCAATTCCGTCTTTCCCCGAATGTAACCACCCAGTGGTGAAAGGGCTAACGCACTACAGTGATCAGGATTTGCTGACGTTGTTCCAGCGTTATCCAGACTCTGGGCAATACTTTACGACAATTTTTTGTCGCTACAGCCCGATGGTTTATACGTTGATTCGGCACTCAGCCCGATCGCCCGTGCAGGCAGACTATCTTTTTGGTAATACCTGGAGACATATTTTTCATGAACTGGGCGGCGTTGATTTACGTAGCGGCAGCAGTGAAAGTGAAGCGGGCATGACGTTACAAAGCTGGTTGATCAACGTGACAGCGATCTGCATCAATCGAGCAGAACTACCGCCTGTTGAGGCTATCCAATACAAGCTCGAAGCGGCACCGCCCCCGCTGTGGTGCTACATTGAGCGGGCGCTGGATCAAATGCCTCCCACGCTGCGGTTGATTGTGTTGATGGCGCAAACGTTTAACTGGAGCGAGACACGGATTTCAGCTTACTTGAGGGCTGAGGGTGAAGTGATGTCTCCAGCAGAGGTACGATCGCAGGTGCAAGAAGGCTACCGACTGCTGGAAGCAACACTACCAGACGATGTGCGAACAATCTATCTGGAAGGGAACTCTAGAAGTAGCTTGGGCTTCAGCACGGTTCCGGTAGAAACCAGCGTTGAGTAGATTGCTCAATCATATTTCAGTCAGCCAAACACTCGCTAGGGGCAGGATGATGAACCGTCGGGGCATAAACCTTCTGAGCCAATCAATCATCCTTGGAGCGATGGCGCTAGGTTCCAGTGCGATCGTGTTACTTTCTCTCCCTGCCAGGGCAGCCGATTTAAATCAGCAGTTGAATGTACACATCAACAATGGGACACGCGGTGCCTCCAGAGATGAAGCCGATCGACTGTTGCAACTGGGCAAGGATCAGGACTTTGATGGTTCTCTGACAGATGCTGTCCAATCGTGGCAGCAGGCACTGAGGCTGTACCAAAATCTGGTCGATCGCCCTGGCGAAGCACTTGCCTATAGCTACCTTGGTTCAGCGTATGCCCGTTTGGGACGACCGACAGAAGCAGAAGATGTCTTGCGCCGACAGTTGGCGATCGCCCGTGATGGGCAGGACTTTCAAGGGCAAATTTACGCTTTGAACAGTTTGGGCAGGGTCTTGGCACAGCGTGGTGGCACTCGATCGGGGGAAGCGCTGTTCAACGAAGCGCTTGCGATTGCAGCGAGCATCAACAGTGCCGATGGTGCAGCGCTGTCTCACGATAGCCTGGGATTGCTGGCGTTTGGGTTGGGCAACAACGATCGTGCCCTTGAGCAATACACGACAGCACTAGCCGCCGCTCGACGAGCAAGCAGTCCCGTTCGGGAAGCGACCACGCTGAATAATCTAGGCGACCTCTATCAAACAACAGGCAACTACCGCGATTCGATGAAATACTACGGGCTGGCGGTGAAACTGACCGATATCAACCGCGATCGTCCCAATCAGTTCCGTGCGATCGATGGCATGGTAGTTGCCCTCAACACCATCGGCAGCTATAACCAGTCGCTAGAGTTGCTCAACGATCGGCTACGGGTTGCCCATATGCTGGAGAACGATCGTCAGGAACTGATCTCGCTACAAGCGTTGGGTCAACTCTACGAAAAAGTAGGTGATGCGCCCAAAGCACAGCAGAGCTACCAACAGGCGATCGAAATTGCCCGCAATCTAGACGATGCCAAACAAGAAGGACTTCTGCGGGAAAGACTCGTCAGCCTGACGCGAAAACAGTAATCAGTTCCCCAGTAGCTTTGTTCAGAGAAGATAGCGAGTCGCTTCTACTTGTAGAGATTAAGGCGTTACATGACAGGCGATCGGCATTCGCCAACCAGTCCCAAAGGCGCGATCGGTCACTTTGAGCACGGGTGGGGCTTGCCGCCGCTTAAACTCGGCGCGTGTCACCAGCTTCACAATCGTATCGACAATTTGAGGCTCATGTCCCGCTGACACGATCTGATCGGGAGTCTGACGGTGATGAATCAACCGCGCCAGAATATCATCCAGCGTGTCATAGTCAGGCAGCGAATCCTGATCAACCTGACCAGGCTTGAGTTCGGCACTAGGAGGCTTGGTGAGAATATTTGCCGGAATGATTTCGGTTTTGAGCTTTGAGTTTTGAGTAGCGCTTTGCGCCGCTACGCTAGAGAGTGTTGAGTGTTGAGTGCTGCAAGCTAATGGCTGATAGCTGATGGCTGACGGCTGAAAGCTATTGAGCCACCGACACAGTGAGTAAACACGAGTTTTTGGTACATCGGCGATCGCGGCTAACCCACCGTTCATATCGCCGTAGAGCGTACAGTAGCCGACTGCCATCTCAGATTTGTTGCCGGTCGAAAGCAGCAGATGACCAAATTTATTGGAGATTGCCATCAGCAAATTGCCACGAATCCGCGACTGAATGTTTTCTTCTGCCAGCCCAAACTCGGTGCCTGCAAACAGATTGGCAAACGTGTGATCGTACGCCTGCATTAGATCGCCAATGGGTAGGGTTTCGGTATGAATGCCCAGATTTTTAGCCAACGCCAGCGCATCTTTGATGGAATGGTCGGAACTGTAGGTGGAGGGCATGAGAACACCCAGAACGTTTTCACAGCCGAGTGCTTCAACAGCGATCGCCGCTACCAGGGCTGAGTCAATACCACCGCTCAACCCGATGACAACCTTTGAAAAGCCGCACTTTTGGGCGTAATCCCGCACTCCCAAAACCAGCGCTGCCCAAATTTCAGCGTCTTCGCTTTCTGGCAAAGCGTTAATAACACCGGGCTGCAAGTCACCATCCTGAAACTCCAGCAGCACCAGGTCTGTTTCAAACGCACGCGCACGACAGACAAGTTCCCCTTGACGGTTGAACGCGACACTACAGCCATCAAAAATCAGGTCGTCGTTGCCACCAACCTGATTAGCGTAGATAACAGGCTGAGCAAAACGAGTCGCACTGTGCTTGAGCATGGCTTCGCGTAACCGTTGTTTGCCCACTGTGTAAGGAGACGCAGACAAGTTGATGGTGAGATCAACGCCCTGCTGCGCCAGTTCCGCGATCGGATTCGCTGTATAGCTACGTTTGCCCCAAAATTCTTCATCGTTCCAGAGGTCTTCGCAAATGGTTACGCCGATGCGGAGGGAGTGGGGAGTGGGGAGTGGGGAGTGGGGAGTGGGGGAGTGAGGGGGTGAGGGGGTGAGGGGGGCAGAAAGTTGAAATTTCTGGTTCCTAACTCCTGACTGCTGACTGCTGACTGCTGACTGCTGACTGCCAATCTCCAACACAAAATGATTCGCCTGCTGCCCTGGCTCAAAGTAGCGGTCTTCGTCAAACACATCGTAGGTGGGCAGAAGGCGCTTATGAAAAATTTGTCGGACTTTGCCGTGTTCAAGGAGTGCCATGCTGTTGAACAGTGGCTTGCCGCCTTTCAACAAAGCGTGTGGATTTACCTCTACAGTGCCAACTAGGGCAATGAGCGATCGCGGCAGGTCGTGGGCTAACTGTTCCAATGTTTTTGCCATTGATGCAATAAAACCAGGATGCATCAACAAATCACGGGGTGGATAGCCACACAGTGAAAGTTCTGGTGTTAATAACAGTCGTGCGCCCTGGTTTGCGGCTTGTTGTGCGGCTGCCAGAATTTTTTGGGCGTTGCCTGTTAGATCGCCGATGGTGGGATTGAGTTGTGCGATCGCAATCTTCATACGTCAAGACTTGAATTTGATGTGTATTTGCTTAGCAGCCGGATTCTTATCGTGAGGAATTTCTCTCACTTCAAACATGTCAGTTGCTCGAACTAAACTCCCCAGCTTTTCATACCCGTAATTGCGTTGATCAAAGGAGGGCGAAATTTTGGTTAGTTGTGCTCCAAATGATCCTAGATTTGCCCAGCCGTCTTCTTCGGCGATCGCTTGATACGCATCTTTGAGTAAATCAACTAATTCCCGATCGCGCTTTAACGTTTGGCTATTCAGCGCTTCTACTTTTTGGCTTGAGCTATCTTTAGCTAAATTTTTGGTATCTTTCTCGATAGCGCTATCAGTTGAAGTAGCTGGGGTCGATTCCTTTGCTTGCCCTAAAATCTCGGTATAGATAAATTTATCACAAGCACTGATAAAAGCTAACGGTGTTTTCTTCTCACCAAACCCATACACAACCAAGCCAGATTCCCGAATGCGACTTGCTAATCTTGTAAAGTCACTATCGCTTGAAACAATACAAAAGCCGTCAAAGTTTCGCGTATACAGCAAATCCATTGCATCGATAATTAACGCACTATCGGTTGCATTTTTACCAACGGTATAACGAAATTGCTGAATGGGTTGAATGGCAAATTTATTCAGTTTATCTTTCCATTTGCCAAGCTGTGTGCTAGTCCAATCGCCATAAATGCGCTTAACATGCGATGTGCCATATTTAGCGACTTCTTTCAGCAACGATTCAATCAAATCAGCATTCGCATTGTCTGCATCAATCAACACAGCCAAGCGATCGGACTTAAATTGCACTTCTCTACTCATAATATTTTTTAGATAATATTTCGCTTTTACTTAGTTAAAAGAATTCAAAATTCTATCTGCTAAAGAGCATCAACAGCTTCAAAATCAGCTTGATTTGGTTCCTCTTCATCAACTTGATTTAGCTCTTCTCTACAATACGCACCTACATCCCAGGTGTGCCCACTTAATTTAATGGCAACAGCTTTTGGAACATTTTTTCCAACCCATCTCATGAAAGCATATACTCCAATCGTTGAAGGAACTCTTACAGAGACAAACTTGGGACTACCAGAAGGTGTATACTCATTCAACCGAATCTTAAAAAACTTAGAGCCTTTAGCAGTGAACTTTGCTTTACTAGCGGCAAGTTCCTCTGGGCTGACATCTGGCAAGCCTAGCTTATGGGCACAGCGAACTCTGACGTAATGATGTAGAATCCGATCAATCTTTTCTTGCTTTAGTTCTTTTTCAGAGCGTTCGCCACTATCTTCTTTATGCTCCTGGGATGAAGAAATTAAAACCTGTGCATAACGCGCTTTCTTCAAATCGCTTAGTATAAAGCAGATTGACTTATCTTCTAATTCTGAGATTTCGTAAGTTAAAAACTCAATTTCTAACGCGCTATATTTTTGATCAATTAAATTGTGTTCATGATATGCAGGCGCGATCGCAATCAAGCGAATGGGCAAGTTATAGTCTATTTCGGCAGCAAGTGGCTTTTCGGCGATGAGGCGATCGTAGTAGCGAGTTAGTTGCTGGACTATGTAGCGATCGGCTGTGTTCTTCAGTTCCAGAACTGTTAATGCTCCGATTTCATCAATGGCTAAAATGTCGCATACATCTTGTTTGAGCATATGTTGACGTTTTAATCCTTTAAGTGCAAAAAGGTCATTTAAGTGAACCCAAACAAAATCTTCTAAATCTCGCTCACTTTTAAAGCAAAGTTTCTTCTTACGTCGATGTAGCATTGGAAATCGTACTTCTAACAACTAACAACCAAAAACTAGATAAAGACTAAAGGCTTATCTTTTAGAGGTGCAAACGCTTCGGCATCAAAGCGATAAAGGCTTGCAGGTCTGCCAGCGCCTCTAGAGGCTTTTACGCCTGTATCTGATAGGAAGCCAAGCTTTAAGAGGCGCGATCGAAAGTTGGAGTAATCAGAAAAGTTCTCGCCTAAAACGGTTGTATAAAGTTGATACAAATCGCTGAGTGTAAACAGTTCGGGTAACACTTCAAACGCAACGGGGCTATATTCCAGCTTGTTGCGGAGGCGACGATGACCGTATTCCAGCACTTCGTTATGGTCAAACGCAAGTTGGGGCACCTGATCGAGTGGATACCAGGCAATACCGCTCACTCCATCGGCAATGAGTTCGGCTTCAGCAAAGCGAACGAGAGCAAAGTAGCTGACAGACAGATAGCGGATGCCGTAGCTGTCCATTGCCTCGCGGGGATCGCGGTTAGGACCGCCAAAGGTATAAAGCTGCTCCAGGTAAAGATTGCGGGCGCGAATTTTTTCAGCAAGGATACGGTAGGCGGCATCTTCAAGCGATTCACCGCGTCGCACAAGGGTACCAGGGAAACTCCACTGTCCGAGAAACGGTTCTTCTTGCCGCATCACCAGGAGTACCAGCAGCCGATTTTGTGCGGTATCGACCGAGAAAATCACGTTGTCAACGCCCACTTTGAAGTCTGCAAGGGCACGATCGCTCAATGCATGGGTTGGTGAATGGGCTGCTTTTCGTTGGAGGCGTTCTGGCATGGGTATAAGTGCTCCCGGTGGATGTAAGCTTCGATGGGAGGTGTCAGTGCATCAGTATCTCCATGCTCACGATATGCGGTGGAGGATGTATCGGGACCCGTCAAGTCGGCGATCGTCAGTCGTGCTCCCCGTCGCCTCAATTCTGCCAGAGCCATATCGTTTGGCACAAATCCCGGTCGTGGAATGATCAATAAATTAACCCGTTCTAGCAGCGTTTCAACTTGATACCAATTGGGCAGTTGGTAAATCAAGTCAGAGCCAATCACTAAAGTAAAGATGGCATCAGTCCACAGGGCTTCGGCAATTTCTAAGGTATGAATGGTGCGCGATTTGCTCAGCTCTGGATCGAGATGGAGGTTGTGGCGAGGCGGGTTGATGTCGTCAATCAACAGTTGCAGCATTGCCATCCGATGGATGAGCGGCGTTTGATGCGACTTAAAGGGATTGTCTGCTGCCCATACGGCTACGCGATCGAAGTATTGAGACAACCAAACTAAAATTGCCTGATGTCCTGCGGTCGGTGGATCGGCGCTGGTACCAAAGAGAGCAATGGTGAGCATGGGGAGTGGGGAGTGGGGAGTGGGGATTAGGGAGTGGGGATTAGGGAGTGGGGATTAGGGATTAGGGAGTAAATATATAAAGGAGGTTGTTTTAAGCTACTATTTCTGCCGTCTGCGCTGAGTGGTTGCAATCAGGTCGAGTAAAGTAGTGGATGGTTCGACTGGGATGGAGATAGGATTGTAAATTTGGCGTGTTGTGGCTGGGAGACTGGCGACGGAAGAAGTTGTGCGTTGAGCGATCGTCTCCAGTGTTTCAGGCAAGTACAAACGTTGACCTTGCTTCATGACTAACTGCATCAGCGCTTGTTCTCCAGTGAAGGTGCCGGGGGAATGTGCTGCTGACCGCTGACCGCTGACCGCTGACCGCTGCTCCTCACCTTCTGCCATCAAACCCAAGCGATCGCTCACTGCCTGCCCCTGCTCATAGCGGCGAAAAATCTGCTTGCGCCCTGGATAGCTCACTTTATCTGTGGCTTCCTTCATCACGGGAATGCCATCAATTTCTACCAGTTTGTAAACACCATTTACAGGTGCGCCTGTTACCAATTGGGTGCCCAGACCATAGCCATCAATGCAGGCTCCAGCCGCTTGTAATTGAGTAATCTTGTATTCGTCCAAATCACCGCTGGCAAAAATGGGGACACCCGGCAAAAGTTGACGCACTTGCTGAGACAATGCTGCTAAATCACCAGAGTCGATGCGAATGCCTGCCAACTCCATTTCGTGATGCTGCAATTGGGTCGCAAGGTGTTTGGCGGCGGCGATCGTGTCGTAGGTATCAATCAGCAGCGGCGCGCCCGGAAAATAGCGATGAAAAGCCGTAAATGCCTCCGCTTCGCTGCCTTCGGTTGCCGACAACGCCATGACGAGGGAATGCGCCATTGTGCCCACAGGTTTGCGCCCCAGCTTGAAGGCTGCTAGCACGTTAGAGGTTGCATCCAACCCTGCTGCCAAAGCTGCCCGCGCTGCCCACAGAGAAGCTTGAGGGCTAAAGGCTCGCCGCGTTCCAAATTCATACAGGGTTGTCTGTGAACCTGCCACATCGCGTAGACGAGCCGCACGGGTCGCAATCAACGTCTGGTAGTTGAGTGTGTTGAGCAGGTACGTTTCAACCATTTGCGCCTGCCAGAGCGGTGCTTCGATCCGTAAAAACGGTTCATTTGCAAAGACGATCGTGCCTTCGGGGACTGCCCATACATCACCGCTAAAACGGGTGTCTGCTAACAACGACCAGACGCGATCGGGTGCGTCGGCAAAAATACCGCTTGCCTGCAATGCCTCAATCTGCGCTGCATTGAAGACAAATCGTTCCAGGTAGTCTAATGCTTGTGCCAGCCCCATTGCCACTAGGTAGCCAAAGCCTTCAGGCAACCGTCGCGTAAAAAGCTCAAAGCTGGCACGTCGCTGATCCAGCCCTTCACCGACATAGCAGGCGGTCATTGTGAGCTGGTAGAGATCAGTCAGGAGGCTGTAATCTTGCGGTGAAACAGTTAGCTGCTCATCTAATTGATAGGAGGGCAACTCAGGCGTGGAGCCTACAGTTGTTTGATGGGCGATCGAAGCTTGTTGTTGGAGCGGCGATCGAGTCTGATCGAAAAGACATTCACTGTTGGTCAATTGCTTTGCGGTCATGGCAATACCCATCGATCGACTCGTGAGATGTACGTTTCTTGATTATAGTCAGAAAAACCAAAACTAGAAAACAGAAGCCAAAGTGAACACCGGAATTTCCCCTCCAAAACGCCTAAAGTATCTTGTTAATCAAAGAGAAACACTATTTTTTACCATCTAAAAGCCTTTTGTTTATAGTGAATCTCATTAAAACACCTGTTTTTCTCATCGGTTCTTGACCCTGCTCAAGGCTCGCTAATCAGTACGGCTGTGCTCAGCGGTCTCAAACCATATGGTTGCCTGAAGAATCATCAAAGTAGCCACGCTCGATCGCAACCAATCAACTCTAAGAGGATGTTTAAAGAGTCCTCCTGTTAGTAGCAAAAAGCTAGATCCCCCTCAATCCTCCTTAAACCTCAATCCTCCTTAAAAAGGGGGACTACAGACATATTTTCCCCCTTTTTAAGGGGGCAGGGGGGATCGCTGAGTGCTTAAGCTTACAGACCATACCTTTTCAGACATCCTCTAAACAATTAATACGAAAAAGATTCCTTTTCTGCTGCTACGGCATAATAAAAGTGTTGATGTATGCAGTGTTGAAAACAAAGCTTTGCTGCTGTTGAACTCAAATTAAGCTATGTTTCTTTGAGGTAACGTTTATGTCTGTTTTCAAGCAGTTTGATAACGTGGTTCAATACTTCTCAGGTGCGTTTGTACGCATTTTTGGACCCAGCGATGATGCCTACCCCGAAACTGGTGTGCAGCCGTTCGAGGGTACACCAAACAAGAAGACGAAGCCACTTGACTGATGGTCTGACAAGAAGTGCGTCTGGCAAGAAGTGCGTCTGGCAAGAAGTGCGTCTGGCAAGAAGTAAGTCTGGCAAGAA
Source organism: Tildeniella nuda ZEHNDER 1965/U140 (assembly GCA_019358895.1). GTDB lineage: Bacteria > Cyanobacteriota > Cyanobacteriia > Leptolyngbyales > Leptolyngbyaceae > Stenomitos > Stenomitos nudus. The sequence goes on from JAHHIG010000016.1 coordinate 69,852, forward strand.
GTAAGTCTGGCAAGAAGTAAGTCTGACAGAAAGTGAGTCTGACAGAAAGTGAGTCTGGCAAGAAGTTAAGGCTGCGATCGCAACAAACGCGTAGTCCTAATGAGTACAGCACTTAACTAACCGTCTTCATGCTTTGAGACTCACTAAATAAAGCAAAGCTGGCAAGAGGAGATCATTTTTCTCTCCGCTAGCTTTGTGCTGATCATAAAGTTGAACGTTTATGTTTAACTGTGCAGTTAAACATAAACGTTTAGCGACTGACAATGCCAGACCACTGAGCTTTTTTCTCGCGGTTACGACGATAGGAAAAAAACCGATCGGGTGTTTGATACGTGCAGTACGGCGCGATCGCCACTTGTTCAGCGTGAATGCCCAGTTGCTCTAGCTGTAGCGCATTCACGCGACGCACATCCAGTCGCACCCGTCCTGGTTCAGGATCGTTTAACAATGGAGAATCTGGCAGTTGGTGTAAGGCATCCAGCAATGCGGCTTGATCGTCAAGCGTAACGACGGTAGATCCGACCTCAGCCGCAACATGCTCGGAGACTTGATAGACCTCACCCGCGATCGCGGGACCCATTGCCACACGCAGGTTTTGCAATTGACTGCCTTGACTACATAGACGGGCGATCGCTTGCGGCACAATTTTTAGTGCGGTGCCCCGCCAGCCAGCATGAACGGCTGCGACTTGCCCCGTGACAGTATCAGCAATGAGAACGGGTGTGCAATCGGCGCTACACGCCCAAACTGCCTGATTGCTTTGCTCCGTGATCAATCCATCTGCTGGCGGAGCCTCGTTTGACTCGCAAGCTTTGACTTCGGACGGTGTCAAGACTGTGTTGCCATGCACTTGCTTGACTCGATACGCCTGAGCCATTGGCTCCAAAATCTCAGTCAGCTCGTTGGGCGATCGCTGCCAAAACTGCTGTGTGAAAAAGCCATGTGACCACGGTTCTAATAAGCTACAGGTGAGGTAGGGCAGTTCATTCCAGGTTTGCCAGTGCCAGGTATGCATGGGGTATAAAGAAGAGAGCAAAGAACGCGAAAATCGACTGAACGTATTCTTACTGAAGAAGGTTTTTCAAAGCCAGGTACAATGATCGAGGCTGTGAGCTATAGGTTGAATGAGTGCTTCGTTATGAGCTTGACCTTGCAACCACATCACAACGTATCGACTAAGATTGCTACAGACATAAGATGGCTACAAGCTTTAGTCTAGAGTCCATTGCTCATTCCTTGCGGAACTAAGCAGTCCATCTGCACGACTAGGTTGCTAGCCCCAAACCGATCGCCCCTTCAGGAACTGCAAATGACTTTAAACGCCTGTCCCGCGCTGCCCGATCGTCGAACCCGCGTCCTACTTATTTGTGGGCTTAGCTGTGTTGGAGTGAGTCTACTGAGCAGCATGGCGCTGGCTCAAGGGGCAACCGATGCGGTGCAGATAGCCTCACCTGCTGTTTCTCCAGTAGAGGTTAGTCCTTCAGTGACGGCTCCTGTAGCGTTGCCAAGCACAGAAGCGGCAATACCGCATTTGGTGGTGACACCGACAGCACCGGAGAAGATCGTACAGCCAAGCATCGTACAGCCAAGCCCAACCAACTCCCGTCCCGACGATGGCTACGACGCACCAACCTCGATCGTGCTGACGGAACGCTCAACGGGATGCCGTGCCGTCTTGCAGAGTGGGCAAGTGTTAGAGGGAAGTCCGTGTGCCTTAGACGAACGGCGGCAGACACCCAAAGCGTCGATCGCGTCAGGTGGCTTACCAGCGGTTAGCGTCAGCGCTTTGGCGAGTGTGACTGGACTTGGAACGAGTGCCTCCCCTACCTGGCAAGCGTATTACAAACGTACAGCACGTCCGTCTGGACGGTTGGGAAATGGCAACATTCGCCTTATATTTCCGCTCTCAATTCCAGCTCCCATCTCCTCCCTTTTCGGTTGGCGTGTGCATCCTGTGACGGGCGCACAGCGGTTTCATTCGGGCACCGATTTAGCAGCACCGCTGGGCACACCCGTTTTAGCAGCTTATGCTGGCAAAGTGGCGATCGCTGATTTTCTAGGTGGCTATGGTCTTGCCGTTGCCCTCGATCACAACAAAGGCACACAGGGAACCGTTTATGCTCATCTTTCCGAAATCTTCGTCAAGCCGGGGGAATGGGTCAAGCAGGGCATGGTGATTGGTCGCGTGGGTAGCACAGGGCTGTCTACTGGACCTCACCTACACTTTGAGTTTCGTCAACTGACTCCCGAAGGCTGGGTCGCTATGGATGCAGGGGCACAGTTAGAATACGCGTTGGCGCAGCTAGTGACAGCCATGCAGGTCGCTCAAGCAAAGGCAGCACCAAAGGGTTAGGGCGCGTCATCAATTAGCTCTAAAACCTTGCGGTATCAGCCTGATCGCGCCCGCCCCAACACATCAGGCTAGGGGCTTGAACCCTTGCTGCAAGTCATGTGTAGTGGTCATTGATGACAGCCCATAGTCAATAACCAGAGGGCAAACCGTATGGTGAGAACACCGCTCTTCAGGAAAGACGCAGCAGTGAAGCTGGCAAGTTAAGGTGACGCTCGATCGCGGCTGCCAGGGTTTCCATCTCATAGGGCTTGCAAACATAGCCATCACAGCCTGAAGCAAGCGCCAAGTCTTGATCGAGCGATCGAGCCATTGCTGTCACAGCAATAATCGGAATCTTCTGCGTCTGAGGCATTTCCCTTAGACGGCGCGCAACCTCAAAGCCATCCATTTCAGGCAGCATGATGTCTAACAGAATCAAGTCTGGCTCGTACGTTTCAGCCAATGACAGTGCTGTTTGACCATCCTGGGCGCTGAGCACGGTGCAGTCGAGCAACTGTAGCAATTGGTAATTGACGAGCAACAGGTTATCTTGATCGTCATCAACGACTAGAATCTTTACCTGAGCACCGATCGCAGGGGAAGGTTGGATATCCATACTCCTTTCAGCAAAAACGCAGTCTCTGAAAAAGGAAGGACGAAGTTCTTTAAGCGGCTAGACGGCGCTCTCAATGACTCATCTTAGTGCAAACACCAGGTTGTATCGCTGTGACCTCAGACAGTGCAACAAGCTAGTGAAGCTGAGACTTATTTCTAAAATTATACATTCAGCTACATTTTAGAGCATGATCTTAAACGAAGCAATTAAAAACGGATAGCTTCTGAGTAAAAATAAGCCCTCTGTAGAAGATTAGCCTGTAGTTACTTTCTGGCGGTTATTGGGCTAAAAGTTGAGATTACTCTTGCGATATGTGGCTTAAACAGTCTAATCTCACTTATCTGCCATATCAAGATTATTTCCTTCGTCATCAGCCATCTATGAGTACTAAACTTCCCACACGCGGTCAGCTCGAACGATCGCTTTCCCAACGCATTCGAGCACTTTATCTTAGCCAGCTAGGGCATCGCGTGAGCGAAGTGGACTGCGAACTTTTAGAGGCAAAGATTGCGATCGTCCTGGAGCAATCAGTGACTCAACCAGAGCAGCTTTTAGTCGGACAGGGTGAAGATGAGCTAGTCGAGGAACTTCATGATGAACTGGATGAGGCGATTCGACCACACCTGAAGAACTTAATCGAGGAGATTGTGGGAGTTCCTGTCATTGATTTGTTGAGCGATGCCACCCTTGAAACCGAGCGCACGGGTATCATCGCCATTCTTGCAGAAGCTCCACAACTCCGTGATGCGGTCAACACTGCTTCTACGAAGTAAACCTGCGCGGCAGACGTTTAACATAGCGGGTGTTGCTGAATTGATGTATGAATGCCTCAACTTGCCCACGCTTTTGGAAGCAAGCGACACCCTAGCTCTCTTCCAAAAGGAGAGGGAACAAAAGTTCTATCAGTTAACCAGCGGTTCAGTCTTGACGCATCACTTTGCGGCTCCCAAAGACAACGCCTGCGTTTATCCGTCGGAACGCGACGCGAACAATCGCTTCTAACCGAGAAGTATTGGGTTAAACTGTCCTTCTTAGAGGATGTTTTAAAAGTCCAGATGCGTGTAGCTCTGGCGACTGAAGTCGCGGCTACACGCACAAAACCTGCCTACGCAGGTTCCAAAACTCTCGTGCTGAGGTAGTCCGCGCAGGCGGACTTTGTTGATGTAGTCGCGGTTTTAACCGCCAGACACTTTTCAAACAGCCTCTTAGTTAATCACCGACGATTTAACGCTTGTGCCGCCTTTGGATGCTCCCGCCGCTACAACAAAACAAGCCCGCTATCGTAGTGAAATCAACCAGCTTTTTACTGCTGACCACGCGGCACACAACTGGTACAGGTTCGTGCTTTCCTTTCCACCCCATCTGGTGCGGGAGTATCTGCAACGCTTTGGGGTGACATCGGAGCATCGGGTATTAGATCCGTTTTGCGGGACGGGCACAACGGTTGTGGAATGTAAAAAGTTGGGTATTCCCAGCGTGGGGGTTGAGGCGAACCCAATGGCGCATTTTGCTGGGCAGGTAAAAGTCGATTGGTGCCCCGATCCCGATCGCCTGCTTGCCCATGCCACGCAAGTAGCTGAAGCCACGATCGCGGAGTTAGATCGCGCGATTGCGACTGAATGCCTGCGATCGTTGAACAGTGAGCAAGAAAAGCTGATCCTTAAGAACTCCATCAGTCCTCTCCCGCTGCATAAAACCCTGGTGCTGCTCGATCACCTCCAGCAGCAAGCGGATGCATCATTCTCTGACCACGAGCGTCTGGCTCTAGCCCAGTCGGTCGTTAACACCATCAGCAATCTACACTTTGGTCCTGAGGTCGGTGTTGGTCGTGCGAAGCTCGATGCACCCGTTGTTGACGTTTGGCTAGCCGCGATCGCCACCATTGCCAGCGATCTGCGTGAATTGGGACAGTCTCCACCCGTAGAGGCGATCGTGCATCATGCCGACTCGCGCCAGTTACTGAGTGTTCTAGAACCACAGTCGATCGATGCCGTCATTACCTCACCACCTTATCCCAACGAGAAGGACTATACGCGCACTACTCGCTTAGAATCTGTGCTGCTGGGCTTCATTAAGGACAAAGCGGATCTGCGCTCCCTGAAGCAAGGACTGGTGCGGTCTAACACCAGAAATGTCTATACCGTCGATGACGACGATCGCTGGGTGGCTGAACAACCTGAAGTGCAACGGATTGCGAACGAAATCGAGGCTCGACGCATTGCCCTGGGTAAAACGAGCGGATTTGAGCGACTCTACGCGAGAGCGACCAGACTCTATTTTGGTGGGATGGCACGACATCTCGCAGAACTCCGACAGATTTTGCGCCCCGGTGCCCAACTTGCCTATGTGGTCGGCGATCAAGCGTCTTACTTACGGGTCATGATCCGCACGGGACAGATTCTGGCGGACATTGCGCGATCGCTCGGCTACGAAGTTGTGGCGATCGACCTCTTTCGGACGCGGCTTGCAACTGCCACCAATGAACAAATGCGAGAAGAGGTCGTTGTTTTGCGCTGGCGAGGGTGAGCGCTATCGTCTTGGAGACGCATTAAGTAACATGCCGATCTTGCTTTGCGTGATCGCGATCAAACTTTGTAACGTCACGATGTTGCTTTGTATGATCACGATGTTGCTTTGTATGATCGCGATCATACTTTGTAACGTCGCGATGTTACTTTGCGTGATCGCGATCGCACTAAGTAATGCGCCGATCTTGCTTTGTGTGGTCACGATGTTGCTTTGCATGATCGCGATGTTACTTTGTCTGATCACGATCGCGCTAAGTCATACCGACTTAAACAAGGCAGGACTGATTAAGCGTCAACGATCGCAGTTTAATACCACATCAAATTGCAAAGGCTACAGATCTTTTGCCCTCATCCCCAGCCCTTCTCCCCAGGGAGAAGGGAGCTAAAGGCAAAGTCCCTCGCCCCTTGGGAGAGGGATTTAGGGTGAGGGCGGATCGATTGATCTGTAGCGTCTATTTTTAGATTTGGTATAGTTCGGTATTGTAGTGGCGGTTAAAACCGCCACTACAGAAACAAAACCGCCTGTGCGGGTTAAAACTTTGGCTGTCAGCCTGCGGAGGCAGACTTGGTTCAAGTAGGCGCGTCCAACTGCCAGCAACTCTAAAGTGGCACTAGGTGGGCAAGCACCTGCGCTTTACCCAGTTCACGTGCAAGGCGCTGTGCCTGGTGCTTGTAGAGCGGAACGGGCAAAATGCCTGGAAGTTGATTCATCCGATCGCGTGCCACGTTGATACTACAGCCAGAGATCCGCGCGATCGTGGTCGCACCATCAAACAGAGCGTCTTTAGATAAGGCTTTGTCAATGCAGACCTGCCATTGACGGGGCAGCAGTTCACCGCGCTCAATCTGCTGCAAACTGTTGATGGTTGCCAGGACGACCAGACGATCGCCCACTTCCAGGCGAGTGTCATCCGATGGCAGCAAGCGGACAGAAGCCTGCGTCGATCGCTGGTGCAAGATCGGTACAGCACCGTAACCATAGGCAACCTCAGCCAGTAACTGTCCTTGTAGATGGTCATCTGGTGCAACGGTGTATTCAGTGACCAGAACCGTCTGTTCGTTCAGGCGAATCAGATTGAGCACGTTTTCACCAAAGGCTGTGGCGACAAACGCTTCCGCTGCTAGATCGTAAGCACACAGCACTTTTGCGTAGGGCAACAGGCGATCGATACTGGCACTAAACCGTGCATCAAACGTGCGAATCACCAGCGCACAATGAGGATTGGCAGCATGTACCATCAAGCCAAGCTCCAGGTTTGCCATTTCATCATCGGTTGCAATCACTACGCTTTTCGCCGTCGCCAAATTCACTTTCGTTAAAGTGTTAGTGAGTTCATTCACGACTAGCGGCATCTGAGGCAACAGGTTAGGATCGACTGCCTGATTGCTAACCCCTATCAGCGGTTGCTTGATCTGCTGTAGAAACGTAGCAACCCGTCGCCCCACCCGACCCAAACCAATCAGCACCACATGGTCTTGCTGCGGCAACGGGGGGCGCTTTTTGGGCAATTGAAACTTGGCAGCTAAAAGTGTTTCGGTTAACAGCGCATAGAGTACCGCAATGGATGCTGTGCCTGCCATCATGTAGCTCAGATTCATCAACCGCATCCACAGAGGAATCGCATCTTGGGGGCTGAGAATGCCAAACACTGTGTCATACGAACCGAGCAGCATGACCCCTGCTGTGTAGAATGCTTGAAGCCAGCCAACGCCGGGTTGCGCCAGCTTGAAAATCACAGTGCCACAGACTAACAGTAAGAGCATGGTACTGCCCACCACGATCGCCACTCGTTTGGTTTGCTGCTGCGCTGTAGCACGCCAGAATGACAGTAGCTTCTGCCGTAAGTAGCTGACCGACAGAACCTGTCGTCGCTTTTGCCAGAGGTGCTTGACACGACTTTCCGAGCGAGAGGCTAAAGCTGTCGTAGCGGCAAGATCGGCTAAATTTCCCGTGACTTCAACGTAGGCAACCAGATCACCCGCCTGTACTCTGGCATCTGGTTCCCATTGATGGAATTCTGTTGGCAACGGTTGGCTGTTTGGAATGTGGCTAAGCAATCGTCGGGTTGATGTGTTGAGTTCATGCAGCAGGCGCAAATCTCGCCAGCGGTGATCAGCGTCGATCGGCACTTTCACCACGCGCAGCAACGCTTCACCCAGATTGATAAAACCCCGCACTTCACTCGCCAGAGCCGCGATCGCAAAAGCAGGAGCAGGCAGTTGAGTGGCTTCAAACGCTACAAAATTACCCAGACTCTCACCCAATAGTGCATTCAAATTTTGTTTTGCCGATCGCACCACCAGTCGCACCTCTGGATTGAGCAACCGAATAGCGAACGCTGCCTCAACATTGACCCGCTCATCACTCGTCACCAGTAAGACCGCACGACAGGCGTGTATCTTTGCTTTCTCCAGGCTCTCTGGCTGACGGCAATCACCAATGACCAGATCATCCAGCAGTCCTGGCAGCTTTGTGCTCTCCCAGCTTTCCGGCATTGGGTTTGTGAGGGCACTCACAGGCACCTCAAATTCTTTGAGCACCATCGCGCAATACTGCCCCAAACTGCCGAGTCCGCAAACCAGAAAACGCGATCGCTCAGAGCAGTGAACGTTGTTGGGCGGGCGATCGTCTGTCTCAGAGGTATTTGCGCTCAACGGAGGCTCTGGTTCCTGTGGCAGCATAACAGGTGTTTGGTGAAGAGCAAGTTAATCTCACCACTACTATGCCCAAGAACGCGTTAAATACCCACAAGTAAGGGAGGAGGGCTAAAGGCTAAAGGCTAAAGGCTAAAGGCTGAAGGCTGAAGGCTAAAAAGGGCATCAGAAGACTTAAATTGCGTCTTCTCCCTCACCCCCTCGCCCCCTCACTCTCTCAACCCAAATTCTCTAGGAGAGGCAAAAATGAGTTGGCAAAAAGCGCTGCTTGAGTGCGATCGCGCAGATGCAGGCGACTCAAGATATTGGTGACATAGTTTTTAACCGTGCTTTCAGCAATGTGGAGTGCTTCGGCAATTTCACGATTGTTTGCTCCTCCAGCAATCAGGCACAGCACTTCACGTTCTCTAGGGGTGAGTTCTGCCAATTCCTGGGGCAGCACGATCGGAGGTACGGCAGGTTCAGCAGGGGCTGAGAAGGCTTTTTCAAGCAAACCGGGTCCCAGTTGCGTATAGCCGCGATGGATCAAGCGAATGGCAAGCGCCACTTCATCTGAAGGGGTGTCTTTGAGCAGGTAGCCGTTTGCGCCAACGCGCATCGCTTGAGCAACATACTCATCATCATCAAACGTGGTTAACACCAGAACTTTGGTGTTTGCAAATTTTTGGGTGATTGATTGGGTTGCTGCAACTCCATCCATACCGGGCATACGAATATCCATCAGCACCACGTCCGGTTGCAGCGTTTCGACCTGCTGAAGCGCTTTCTGACCATTCTCCGCTTCCCCCACCACCGTCAAATCGGGCTTCGACTCCAGCAAACTCCGCAAGCCCTGGCGAATAATGGTCTGATCGTCAACTAACAGGACGCGAATCATAGGAACTGTCTCGATAAGGGTATGACCGCCGCAATCTGGCAGCCTGTTTGAGGTTGACTGGTAATGGTGAAGTGTCCGCCCAGGACGATCGCCCGCTCTCGCATTCCTTTCAAACCAAAGCCTGTCGTGTTTTGATCGGGGTGAAAACCAAAGCCATTATCTTCGACCAGCAAATGAACGCCGTCTGGTTTTTCCCAGAGTTGTAGGGAGACTTGGGTAGCAGCAGCGTGTTTGGCAATATTGGTCAGCGCTTCCTGAAGAATGCGGTAAATGCCAGTGCTTACGTCACAGGGTAGGGGCGATCGCACCTCTAGAATGGTGTCTGGAATGATGCTTGTTGTTTGCTGAAAATTCTTGACTAGATAGGCGATCGCAGTCTCCAACGATTTTCCCCGCAAGGGATCAGATCGTAAAGTGGCAACCGATTGCCGGACTTCGTGCAGGGCACCAGAGCCAAGCTGTCTTGCTTCAGTGAGAAAGGTCTGCGTTTTCTCTGCCTCTGGCGGCAAAAAGAGCAGCGCGTTTTCAAGCTGAATGCTTTGTGCTGTGAGCAAGTGCCCTAATGAGTCATGAATTTCACGGGCGATCCGGTTGCGCTCTTGTAAGGTCGCCTGATTCTCAATGCGTAACGCATATTGGCGTAGTTGTTCATTGGCGGTTGCCAACTGCTCACGGCTTTCACGTTCTGCCAGCAGTGCATTCACCAGAAGCAGCACAAACCCCAGCGTGAGTCCAAAGGTCAGTGTGGCGTTTAACTTTAAGGTGAAGACCGTCATCCCATTTAGCTCTTGCATCATTGCATTAGCCGAGTGATGCGGCAGCGGAGGCATTCGGAAAAAAATGGTCAGTACAAAAGAAAGGAAGGTTAGACCTGCAACCACTAGACGACCGCGTGGTTGAAACATGGCACAACTGCGAATCGCCACGATCAAATAAAGCAGCGGAAAGAGACCAACTCCACTGTTGAAAGGGTGTAGCAGAATAATCAACCCAAATTCCAGGCTGGTGTAGAGCAGCTTGACAACCAGCCGATCTTTAGGGACGCATAACCCCATTAGTCCCAACACTACGATCGCTGGGATGGTAAGTAACGGCAACGGCGTAAACCGATTCATCGGGTTGGGCAAAAGTGAAGCCAGTATAGCGATACCCAGCAAGAGCCACTCTAAGCAGAGAAGCAGACGAAAGACATTGCGCTGCACTGGAAACACCTGTTTCACAACCGTTAACCATCAGTAGTTTGACTTGTCTTTACTGTAGGTCACGAAGCCCTGTGCGACCAGAAACTAGCGTCATGGTTACTCATCATGAGTCATGACTATAGTACTGATCCAGTGCAGTACTTCTGGGCTGAGAGAGTCAGGACTTCTGCTTCATGTGCAACCGATCGCACCCTTCTACGATGAACCCACGGTCTTCAATTTATCCACTGAAGACCGTAAGAGGTGCTCACATGAAGCTGATCGGTTACTCGATCGGTGTGCTAACGGTTTCGGGGGCAATTTCAGCCATTGCCCCCGTTTTGTCTCTTGCTCAGCCAGCACTGTCTAGTTTTCCTGGACTACCGGGTATCACCTTGGCTTCAGAGCAAGCAGAACCTATGAACCAACTCGACGCACAGACGCGATCGGAACTGCAAACCATCCTCACATCAAAACAACTGACACAACTTGAAGCTGTTCTAGAGAGTACCGATGGCATCAGTCAGGCGGCGATCGTAGCGCTTAACCTGTCTCCAGCGCAGCAAACCGAACTCATGCAAATCTTGATGTCCACACGGCAGCAGGCAACTGATGTGCTGACACCAGACCAAATTGAGAGCGTGCGCCGCAAGCTTCCGTTTCACCCATGAGCAATTAGCTTTTAGCGGTCAGCTTTCAGCGGTCAGCGGTCAGCTTTCAGCTTTCAGCGGTCAGCTCTTCGCGGAAGTAAGGTGTGAGGTGTGAGGTGTATTAGCTTCTGCCCTCTGCCTCCTGCCTCCTGCCTTCTGCCTCCTGCCTCCTGCCTCCTGCCTCCTGCCTTACCTAAACGGCAGTCGATCGAGAATTGCTAGAGTAGGAGACGATATGCCCTACTCCATCATTGATGCCAGACTGTCCTCGTTGTCACCAGCCCGTTGAGCCACAAGCGATCGCCTGTCCTCATTGCCGTACTCTGCTGAAAGCGTATGGACATCCGGGAATGCCGCTTTACCAGGCTACAGGAGATGAGCCGCTGTGCCTGACATGCACCTATCATGCGGACAATACCTGCACCTTTCCCAAACGACCGTTGGCAATGGACTGTACGCTGTATACCGACGTGAGAAAGCAGTTATTAGTGGCTCGTCCTGGTTATACAGGCAGTTTTCGCCTCCAAGCCTGGGTGAAGCGCAAAGCTGGTTTACTGGCACTCATTGGTCTGGTATTGATCAGTTTGCTGCTGGTGCTACTACGCTGAGGTTTGACGGGTACGCGCAGTAGCTTGAAGAAGCTGGCTTCCTTTAGCAAGCTTTGTTTGTAAATCTTCTATACGTACAGGCTTGCTGAGATAGTCATCCATACCAGCGTCAAGGCAGCGATCGCGGTCTTCTTTCATCGCGTTTGCCGTCATAGCAATAATGATGGTGTGCTGGTTTGAGTGTTCTGCCGCACGAATCGCACGTGTTGCTTCATAGCCATCCATCACTGGCATCTGGCAATCCATTAGCACCACATCGTAGTGAATCGTTGCCATTAAAGCTAGAACTTCTTGACCGTTAGCAGCTACATCAGCGGCATAACCCAGCTTTTTTAATTGATGGAGTGCCACTTTTTGATTGACAGCACTATCTTCTGCCAGCAATATTTTTAACTTAGCAGTAAGCGGCAAAGGTGAAGGCTGCTGTGAAGCGATCGAATTAATTGCTTGTAATGCGTTCTGTACTGGTTTTATCGTTTGGGGCATAGCAGCATACGGCATTTGCATGAGAGCATCAGCGAGGCAATTCAACAGCCGCGATCGACGAATTGGCTTCACAAGATAGGATACAAACCCAGCGTCTAGCAGTTGCTTTATGTCTCGTTGGTTCAGTGAAGTCATGGCAATCAATGGGATTTGATTGAGCGCGTCATCGGTTTTAATTTGTCGAGCTAACTGTTCGCCATCTGTAGCTGGCATTTGCAGATCTAGAAGGACTACATCGTAAGGTTTACCGTCTAACGCTGCTTGTTTGAGTGCTTTTAAAGCAGCGATCGCACCATCGGCTTCATCTACTGCCAGACCCCAAGCAACCGTTTGACAGCGTACACTTTCACGATGAGTCGCATTGTCATCAACAATCAGTAATCGGCGTTGCTTAAATTGATGTGTACGGTCATCCAGACTTTTGTCTGCTAATAATGGCTTCTCAAACGTTAGCGTGAACCAAAATTGTGATCCTTGATCGGCACTACTTTCGACTCCGATCGTGCCACCCATGCGCTCGACTAACTGTTTACAAATCGCCAGTCCTAACCCTGTACCACCATATTTTCGTGTCGTTGAGGCATCTACTTGTGTAAAAGGCTCAAACAATAACGCCTGGGCTGCTTTTGGAATGCCCACGCCCGTATCATCAACAGAAAAGGCGATCGTTGCAGTGGTGTCGGTTTCTGTCGCTAACGTCAGTCGTATAATGACTTCTCCGCGATGCGTAAACTTAATCGCATTACTGGTTAGATTGATCAAGATCTGGCGCAACCGAGTCACATCACCACGTAGAGCAACGGGCACATTTGTTGGAATAAAAGTGGTAATTTCTAAGCCTTTGGTTTGAGCAGTGGTGGCTAATAGGTCAGCCACTTCTTCCACACACGTTGTGAGATCAAAGGTAAGTATTTCTAGCTCTACCTCTCCCGCTTCCAGCTTTGAGAAATCGAGTATTTCATTAATTAAGGTCAGCAGATTATCACCACTACGACAAATCGTCTCAGCAAAATCCTGCTGCTGTGAGTCTAAGGCTGTATCCAGCAACAAACCTGTCATACCGATGACCGCATTCATTGGTGTGCGAATTTCGTGACTCATGGTTGCGAGAAAGTTGCTCTTTGCTTCTGCTGCTTGCTCTGCTGCTTTGCGTGCTTGCTCTGCTGCTTCACGTGCTTGTTTCAATGCCTGGTTTTGCTGTGTGAGTTGTTCGCGTTGCTGTACCTCTACCGTCAAGAGGCGAACCTGCGCTAGAGCGATGCCAACTTGATCTGCCAGTTGGTTAAGAAACTCAATTTCAAACGGTTTCCAGTGTCGCGGCTCTGAGCATTGATCGGCAAACAGTAAGCCCCACAACTGGTCGTTCTCTAGAATCGGCACACCCAGAGCGGCTTGAATTTGAAATTGGCTGAGTAAGTCTTTGTGCCATTGGGGTACGTCGGGTTGCTCAAGGCTATCGATCGCGATGATCTGTCCCATGAGACACTTGTGCAGCAGCCCATGTTCAAAGTAGGCACTCGGCATTTGAAAGCCAAGCAGGGGCATCCAGTCAGCGCCAACCGATTCAACCACAATTGTGCTGTCGCAATGATTGTGAAACTTATAGATCAGCACTCGATCGGCGCGCAAAAACTCTCGTACTTCTGCAACGGTGGTGCTGAGAATCGCATCCAGATCTAGCGATTGTCGGATACGGAGGGTCATGGCAGAGAGGAGGTGCGATCGCTGACTCTGCCGCTGCATAGCTTCTTCTACCCGCTTGCGCTCGATAAATTGACCGATCTGCCGCCCGATCGCGGTCATCATCGCGAGCAAATCATCATCAGATTGTTGCGGCTTCTGGTTGAAGACAGAAATAATGCCCAAGACTGTGTCTTCAGCCAGAATGGGAAAGGCGCACGCTTGCTTAAAGCCTGCGTCCAGGGCAGTCGATCGACGCTGAAAGTTTTGCTCTTGAGCGATATCAACCACCCAAACCGATTTTTTCTCTGCCCAAACGCGACCGACCAGCCCAACGCCAGGGGTGAAAGTCAATTGTTGCGTATGGGCTTCAAACTCAGCGACATCAAGCGCGGGTTGATGCCAGGTCGCGATAAAGTGCATCATGGCAGCTTCGGCATCAATGCGCCAAAGCTGTCCTAAATCCCAATGCAAGCTTTCGCATAGAGCCTGTAAAATCCGGGGAGTAGCTTCAGCCAGCGTTGTGGACTCTGCCAAAACTTTTGTGATGGCATATTGAGCATGGCGACGGTGCTCAGCTTGCTCCTGCTCAGTAATGTCTCTCAGCGTCCCGCAAACGCCGATCGCGTCTCCATCCACACTGGTGGTCAAGCGCACAGAAACGTTTACCCAGCGAACATCGCCCATTTTCGTGAGATAGCGAGTTTTGTAGCGATGGTAGTCTTTCTGTCCGGTGAGTACGGGCTGGAGAGAGTGCAAAACGTACGGGCGATCGTCAGGATGAACAAAGTCCAAAAAGTATCTGCCCAAGCTTTCGCTGACTGAAAAGCCCATGACTTCTGTCCAGGCTGGGTTGAGAAACATCCACTGACCAGCCAGATCGTGCTGAAAAATAATCTCTTTGACGCTATCAACGACTGAACGGTAGCGATGCTCACTTGCTTGTAAAGCCGCTTCAGAACGCCGCAGCTCAGTAATATCAGTGCCCGTCTGGACAAAGTACTCCACCGTATGGTTGGCAGCCAAAAGGCTTGTGGTAGACCAGGCAATCAGGCGACGATCGCCCGATCGTGTGAGCCAGTAATGCTCATACTGGCTAGTTAGCTGCTGCTTTGTTTGCAAGCGCTCCAGCACGGCTTGCATGGGTTTTATAGCCTCGGCTGGTAGCAATACCTCGTCCAACCGCCTGCCGTTTAGTTCCTCAAAAGTGTAGCCTGTTGCCTGTTCACACGCTTGATTAAAGCAAACAATGCAGCCCTGGCGATCAAGTACGACGATCAATACGGCAGCCGTATCTGTAATCGCAGCTGTTAGATCGCGCTCCTGTTTGAGTTGACTCTCAGTCTGCTGCCGTTTGGTGATTTCTCGATAACTCAGGTAAGAGATGAGTAGCAGTGTGCTGACGTTGAGCAAGAGGCTGCCAATCAGTTGGTCGATCGTGACGCCGTTAACGTTCCAGTACGATGCAATGCTAATGTCAATCAATACTGCTGAAGCAAGACTCAAGCCCAATGCTGCTGTTTGTAACCACTGCCAGCGCGGCTTCGTTAGCGACTGACGGACTACTGCTGTACGCTTCCATCCTGCGATGCTACGCCGTAGTTCAAGCTGCTTTGCTATTTGCCTTGCTAGAGTATATAGCGCCTTGATTTGTTCTGTATTAAGCTGTCGAGGCACCGTATCAATGACGCAAAGCGTACCTAGTGCATAGCCCTCAACGGTGGTTAATGGCACTCCAGCATAGAAGCGGATCTGTGGCGCACCTGTGACCAGGGGATTTTGGGCAAAGCGATCGTCCTTCAGCGTATCAGGCACCACGAAAATTTCTGGCTGCAAAATAGCGTGGGCACAAAAAGCTAAATCACGGTGTGTCTGTGTAGCCTCTAGCCCAACTCTCGCTTTGAACCACTGGCGCTCTGCATCAATCAGACTCACCAGTGCGATCGGCGTTTGGCAAAGATAAGCAGCCAACTGGGTTAGGTCATCAAACGCTTGTTCTGGCTTTGTATCTAAAATTTTGCATTCTAGCAAAGCCTGTCGTCGGGCAGGCTCATTTTCAGGCAAAGGGGCGTGGAGTTGATTGCTTCGTGTTGCCATTTTGGTCGCTGAAGGGCGGGAGAGGGTATCGCGATCGCTCCATCTCGCAAATTAGCACTAACACCCTTCAGTCCGAATCGTAGATAACCCTTAAGTTCAACCATGAGCGTACGGCTACATGACACAGGTAGCATGATAGTATTTCAAATCTGTTGGCTCTTTCGACAGAGCAGCGACAGACTGCAACGCCCTAGACTATAGCTAGAACGCAAGCAGCCAATGATCTCAGTAAACGATTTCTAGTAATGAAAAGGCACTGTTAGCAAAGGCAGGCAGACCAGTAGCAGCCAAGTCCACATCCAGGGATTGGCTGGTTGCAAGGCTTCTGGTACTGACAGCAACGCATCAATGCGCTCCTCAAGACGGTTGCGTGGTGTAGCGCTACTAAACGTGGCACAGATCGTTTCAGCGTAAAGTTCGGGTGCTTGCACCATTTGCAGTAGTGATTCAGCTAGTAGTAATGGATCAACCGTTTGGGCTGCCCAGCGATCGGCTCGGCGTTCTCGCAGCAGCAGCAGTTCTTGCCACAGCGCTTCAGTTTGCGGCAGCCAGGTACTAAGATGGCGCAACCAGCCCAACCAAAAAAACCAGAACGTATCGTGGTAGTGAGCGTGAGCCTGCTCATGGGTTAACACTGCATCTAGATGGTCGGTGCTGAAGGTATCCAACAAGCCCTGACTGACTACTAGTTCAGATCGCCAAAACCCAACTTGTGCAATAAACGGAATTGGCGTTGCTAATAGACGACCGTACCGTCCTCTCAAAGCCACTTGAGAATATGTATGCACTTGGCGGAGCGATCGCTGTCCTTCCACCATAAGCTTGAGTATCAGAACGCCTGCAACCGCCAGAAACCCGACTGCTAGCCAGTAGCTCATCCAGCCTTCCCACCAGCGCACCATCTGCCCCTGCGGTCCCATACAAACGAGAGCCACGGCTGTCATCAGCAATATGAGCGGCGGAAAGAGAAAGAGACCTAGCGATCGTTGCCAGCGCTCTTGCCACGTACCCTCAGGGCGCATCTCTAGCAGTCGCAGCCCACAAGCGCAAGACAACCCGAAAAACAGCAGCGTCAAATGCATCACTGATCCTCTCTTGCTTCACGAATGGCGCGGAGTCTCTGAGCGATCGCTTCCAGTTGATCCACGCTGGTTTGGTCTAGGCTGTCGGCAAAGGCGGCTACCACATCAGGGTTACCGACTGCCAAAAATTGGTTGAGCTGTTCATACGCCCGCAATGCAAGCGCTTGTTCCTTTGAGATGAGTGCCTGCCACGTGTAAACTCGACTCTGGCGATCGCAGAGTAGCCAGCCTTTCTGAGTCAAACGCTGAAGGATCGTCGTGACCGATGTGTAAGCTAGTTCACGCTCTGGGTCAGACAAAATGCGATCATGCACATCTTTGACCGTCACGGTACCAATGTCCCAAACGATGTGTAAGATCTCAGCCTCTAGGGGACCGAGCGAAAGCTGTTTGGGACGGTGGTAGGGCAGTGCAGCCATCAAGCGTTAAATGTACATTGCAAGCATTATCTCACGTCAGTGTGACCTTCCCAAGTTATGAGCAGCTAACTTTCTTAGCTGACATACAGATAGCGTACGATCGCTCACTTACTCAGCTTGAAGGTAATGAACAAGTGCTTGCAACCCAAGGCGATAGCTGTCAGCCCCGAAACCGCTAATTTGACCAATGGCAACAGGGGCAATGTATGAGTGATGGCGGAATGCCTCACGACGGTAAAGGTTGCTGAGATGCACTTCTACGGTGGGAATAGCAACAGCCGCGATCGCATCTCGAAGTGCCACACTGGTGTGGGTGTAAGCCCCTGCGTTAATCAAGATGCCTTGATACCGCGCAAACGCATCGTGGATGGCATCGACCAAAACACCTTCATGGTTAGACTGAAGCGATGTTGTACTGACCTGAAGTGCCTTAGCCTCTTGCTCTAGCTGAGCATTGATCGTTTCCAGCGTTGTGGAACCGTAGATGCCCGGTTCTCGTTGACCCAGTAAGTTCAAGTTTGGTCCGTGCAGCACCAAAATACCAATCAACCGTGCCAAGCCTCTTGACCTACAAAATGAGCAAAAAAGTTGCCTGCCTAAGAAAGCTGTTTGTCCAAAAAATTGCTCACCGAAGTCGCTCTCACGCCTGCCTCTCTTACCGCCTGTCGATACACGGCGGTTACGATACATGCCGAAAAGGGAAGCGTAACAACATGTGAACCGACGACTAACGGCGCTGGGAGTCTTTCACCGGAATCGGGATTAACTCGCCTTCAGGCTGGGCTTCGGGACCAAGAATCGCCTCAATCAGCTTACGCGCCCATTCCTTAACTTTTTCAAGCACCTTTTCAAGGTAATCCATCGAACAGATTGCTCCTTTGCTAAAGCCTAGCTGCCGCCTACGCCTCTGAATTGCGATCGCAGGGCAGACTGAGCCTGGTTACTTATCTAGAATTGTACCCAATTTATCAATTAGTTAACAGCCCGGAAAGAAACTGTATAAATTTCGTAAATTATGAGTACCTGATTTAAGTCTTAATCAAACGTTGCAAATAAGCAAGCGCATCGGGCAGAGATTTCGATTTTATTAATGATTTATTAACAATTGCCGTCGCAAGTAATCTAGCGCCGTAGCCGCACTGAGTCTGCGAATCCAATCTCGCCCGCGTAGTGCGCCAAATTGATACTCAACGCTTTGCACCTCATCCAGCCCCGCCAGCCCAATGTAAACTAAGCCGACAGGTTTTTCTGGAGTGCCGCCGTCGGGTCCAGCGATGCCTGTGATACTGAGTCCCCAGGTGGTGCCGAGGCGCGATCGTGCCCCTTCTGCCATTTGTTTGGCGATAGTATGGCTGACGGCACCATGCGCGTTCAGGTCTTGCTCGTTGACATCCAGCAGTCGTACTTTAATGGCGTTGTCGTAGGAAATGATGCCGCCCCAAAAATAGCTGGAGCTGCCAGGGACGGACGTAATTGCTTCGCCTAAGCCGCCGCCTGTGCAGGATTCGGCAACGGCAAGGGTCGATCGCGTGGTTTTAAGCAACGCACCAACCACGAATGCCAGAGAGTCGCTATCTGCACCGTAACAATCTAAACCGCCGATCGCACGAAGCTGTGTTTCGATCGGTGCAATGAGCTGCTGTGCCTCTGCTTCTGAGTTGGCGCGGGCAGAAATTCGCAGCTTTACTTCGCCATGATTGGCATAGGGCGCAACAGTCGGGTTCTGGAGATCGAAAAATGAGTTTACTTTTTCTGCCAGCAACGATTCAGAAATGCCCCAAAACTTGAGTGTCCGGCTGTGAATCGTTGTTTGCCCCCAGCCCTGGCTGCGTAAATAGGGTATAGCGACTTCGCGCCACATGCGCTGCATCTCGGCTGGCACACCGGGAAAGGTCAGGATCGTAAGACCAGGACGGGGTTGCCAGATGATGCCAGGAGCACTGCCTGAATCATTCGTTAGCACTGCTGCGCCTTCAGGTAGCAACGCCTGCTTGTGATTGTTGGCGGTCATGGTGCGTCCGCGCTGGGCGAATTTACGGGTGATGTCGGCAAGAATGGCGGGATGCTCTACAAGGGAAACGCCGAAGCAGTCTGCTAGCGTTTCGTGGGTAAGATCGTCGGGTGTGGGACCCAAGCCGCCTGTAAAGATGAGGAGTTGCGATCGCTTGCCCGCAGCCTTAACCACCCCTTTGATACGTTCGGGATTATCGCCCACCACCGTTTGATAGTAATGAGCCATCCCTAGTTGCGCCAGTTCCCGCGCTAAGAACTGGGCATTGCTGTTAAGAATGTCACCCAGGAGCAGTTCGGTGCCAACGCAGATAATTTCAACACTTTGAGTCATGAGAAATAATACTCAAGTCTAGTACAGCTTTTGGCACTTTAAAATACATCGTGTCTTCGCTACTCAGTTATTAGTTGCTTTAACTCACTAAGCCAGCAGATTTCAGGTTTCATTATTCATTAAGCGTTTGTTTCTTTTACCTTTCTAAATTTCTGGAAAAACAAGAAGACTCCTAGTTGTCCTTCGTGATCAGTATACTCAACGTAAAAGTTACATATTCCCGTACTTTGGATTAAGAACAGTAGCTCATTCAAATTGTATAAATTCATTTGCATCTCTGGATCTCGATGTGGCAACACTCTAAGAAAAGCTTTAACGAGTTTTTTAAGTGGGTTTAATAACCTTTCTCCTGATGTCTCTAGACCATAGCTTTTTTCATATTTTGTTTTGGCGTATGTGAACTGCATAGCGCCAATACCTCCATTCTCTAGGTGCTTTAGAAGATTCATTAAAATAAGCTTTCCTCTACTGGGAGCTATGTGCTGAAAGACAAGAGCTGAATGAATAAAATCAAAACAGCCATCTAAGGAGAAAAGGTTATCATCAGACTTGAGAAAGCTGACATTGCTGATAGAGCGCTCCTCGCAGTTTTTACAAGCTTCATCTAGCATTGAGTTGGAGACATCAAGTCCAACAACGTGTTCAGCTATCTCTGCAAGTGGCATGACAATTCTTCCAGTCCCGCATCCGAAGTCTAAAGCTCGTTTAGGTGTAAAACCTTGATCAAGATGCTGTCTACAGACTTCTAGTACATGGCTAACATGGTCTTTACCAAATTCAAAAAACTCTTCTTTTGCTTCTTGGGTGAGATTTTCCGCCCGAAATTTAGCATTAGTAATGACTGCAAAGTAAGGATCTACCTTGCCCCATTTCTCCCACTCTTGATCTGTACTCATATATTTTCAGCAGTAGTCCATAGCAATAAAGTATCAATCTTATTGCTAAATGTCGAAGTCAATTATCTTGCTGTCCTATACTGCTAGCTCATGCGGTGGCAGGTACCGACGGATACTGCTGCAACACCTGTTTGAGATAGTGCCCTGTGTAAGAGCGAGTGTTTTCGGCAACGTCTTCGGGGGTGCCCACTGCGATAATTTCGCCACCCCGATCGCCGCCTTCGGGTCCCAGGTCGATCACCCAATCAGAACAACGGATCACGTCCAGGTTGTGTTCGATCACCAGAACCGTGTTGCCTTTGTCTACAAGGCGTTGCAGCACGTCTAACAGTTTGTGGACATCATAAAAGGAGAGTCCGGTGGTGGGTTCATCAATGAGGTAAAGGGTTTTGCCTGTAGCACGGCGAGAAAGTTCTGTTGCCAGTTTGACCCGTTGCGCTTCACCACCAGAAAGGGTGGGTGCGGTTTGTCCTAAGCGAACGTAACCCAGACCCACATCTACCAGCGTTTGTAGCCGTGCTGCCGCCTGGGGAATATTTTGGCAAAACTCCAGCGCTTCATCGACGGTCATGCCCAACACATCGGCGATCGACTTCCCTTTGAACTTTACCTGAAGCGTTTCGCGGCTGTAGCGGGCACCTTTACAGACTTCGCACTGTACATAGACATCGGGCAAGAAGTTCATCTCAATGACGTTTACGCCCTGACCACCACACGCCTCACAGCGTCCACCTTTGACGTTAAAGGAGAACTGACCGGGCTTGTAGCCTCTTGCTTTCGCTTCGACCGTTTCAGCAAACACATCCCGAATGATATCGAAGGTGCCTGTGTAGGTCGCAGGGTTGGAGCGAGGAGTCCGCCCGATCGGAGATTGGTCAATGACGATCGCCTTGTCCAATGCACTTAAGCCAGCGATCGGCTCCATCTCCTTTGGTTGTGGGGTCTTGCTGCCAAAGTGGTTTTGCAGCGCTGGATAGAGCAGTTCATTAATCAGGGTAGATTTGCCAGAGCCAGAGACACCCGTCACTGAAACCAGTGCGCCGAGAGGAATATCGACATCGATCTGCTTCAGATTATTGCGATAAGCATTACGAATTTTGAGGACGCGCCCATTGCCCGATCGACGCTGAGCAGGCGTTGCAATGACTTCTCGCCCTGACAAATATGCTCCTGTGAGAGAATCGGGAGCGTCTAACATAGCCTGCAAGCTGCCTTGAGATACGATGCGTCCACCATGCACCCCAGCACCCGGACCAATATCCACGACATAGTCGGCTGCCCGAATCGTCTCTTCATCATGCTCAACCACGATTAGCGTATTGCCTAAATTCCGCAGTCGGTGGAGCGTTTTGAGCAAGCGGGCATTGTCGCGCTGATGCAGTCCAATGCTGGGCTCATCCAGGACGTAGAGAACGCCAGTTAGTCCAGAGCCAATCTGCGTTGCCAGACGAATGCGCTGCGCTTCGCCGCCCGACAGCGTCATCGCCGTCCGGTTGAGTGTGAGGTAGTCTAAGCCCACATCCAGCAAAAATTGCAAGCGGGCTTTGATTTCGCGGAGGACAAGATCGGCAATTTGCGCCTGTCGTGCGCTCAACGCAATGCTGTTCACCTGGTTCAGACAGTCTCGAATCGAAACGCCCGTCAGGTCGGCAATGCGGAACTGTCCCAGCTTCACAGACAGCGCTTCGGGCTTGAGCCGCTTCCCCTTACAGTCTTCACAGGGTTGATCAACCAGATATTGCTCTAGCTTCTGTTTGTAAACGTCTGAATTGGCTTCTTGATACTGCTTCTCTAACAGCGGTAATGCGCCTTCATATTTCCGCTGGTAGCCTTTGTTTTGCCGATAGCGAGAATCGGTTTCAATCCAAATCGCCTCTTTGGAACCGTGCAGCAAGATGTGGCGCTGCTCATCCGTTAACTGGCTCCATTGGGTCTGAATATCGAACCCAAACGCAGCGGCGACGCTACAAAGCAGCGATAGATAGTACGTGTTGTCTTTGTCTGACCAGGGCGCGATCGCCGCATACACAGGCAGATCGGGATTCGGCACCACCAGCTCTGCCGAAAACTTGCGATGGCTCCCCAAGCCGTGACAGGCAGGGCAGGCACCATAGGGCGAGTTAAAAGAAAACAGGCGAGGCGATAGTTCTTCCATCACTGCGCCGTGTTCGGGGCAGGCGAAGTTTTCGGAGAAGACGAGGGGTGTGGGGTGTGGGGTGTGGGGTGTGGGGTTGTTGCCGTAGTCGCCTCCTTTTTCAGCGGCGCGGAGAGCTTGTCCAGTAGGGAGTTCGACCACGTTGCCTTCTGCCTTCTGCCCTCTGCCTTCTGCCTCCTGACTTTTAGCTGCCTCCCCTTGCAGAATGTCAATCACGGCAATGCCACCCGAATGCTTGAGGCAAGTGCCAAGAGAATCCGTCAGGCGTTCTTCGATGCCTGCTTTTTTGACTAAGCGATCGACCACAATCTCGATCGTGTGCGACTGGTTTTTATCGAGTTCAATCGCGTCACTCAGTTCTCGCACTTCACCATTAATGCGAACGCGCACAAAGCCATCGGCTGCGAGACTGGATAGCTGCTTTTTGTGTGTCCCTTTTTTGCCACGCACGACAGGCGCGAGGATCTGAAAGCGGGTGCGATCGGGCAGTTCCATGACCCGATCGACCATTTGATCGATGGACTGAGGTGAAATGGAGCGATCGCAATGAGGACAGTGAGGAATACCTGCTCGTCCGTACAACAACCGCAGGTAATCGTAAATCTCGGTGACGGTGCCGACGGTTGAACGGGGATTGTGCGAGGTGGATTTCTGGTCGATGGAGATGGCGGGACTTAAGCCTTCGATCGCATCCACATCGGGTTTGTCAACCTGTCCCAAAAACTGACGGGCATAGGCGCTCAGTGATTCGACGTAGCGACGCTGACCTTCAGCAAAAATGGTGTCAAACGCCAGCGAGGACTTGCCTGACCCAGAAACGCCTGTAAAGACAATCAGGCGATCGCGCGGCAACTCCAGATCAATATCTTTCAGGTTGTGCTGGCGCGCTCCCCGGATGCGAATCGTATTTTGAGCGATGGCATGACTGGCGGGATGACCATCATGCGACTCAGCCACGGCGTTCTTGGAACCGTTAGCTTTCTTAGAACCGTCAGCGCGATCGGGCATAGAAACAGGAAAAAATAATCTTTCCCATTCTATCGCTCTACGCTCCGAGTCATGACCGAAAGGATTCTCGCTATTGGCTCAAGTCTTGCCAACCCGTATGGCATTGAGAAAGAGTCCCAGTAGCAACACTAGGCGTAACACCTGCCGGATCACCAACGGATGGCTTTTGAGACTGGCAAAGAATAGCGATGGCAGTAAAGATCCCCGTATTTACATTGTCAAGCTCAACCGCGCCTGTGTATGCCCGCAACGCCGTCGCACTCCGTGGGTAGGAGACGTTGCGGACGATCGCCGAGGTGCTGCCAGCCGTCGTGTCAACGGCATAAGTAAAGTTATTCGTGCTGGTCTTGACACCAATGCCCAGTGATGTGAATTCCGCTGCAAATTGGTTTCGTTCCAGATAATACGCCTGCTGGGCACGATTAGCTGCACCAATCAACTGCGTTGCTTCGGACTCTTTGGCTTTGCTCGCTTGATTGAGGAACGACGGTAAGGCGATCGCCGATAGGATGCCAATGATCATGATCACCACCAGCAGTTCAATCAACGTGAACCCCTGACTCTGCCGTTGTTGCACAAGATGTTGCAGTTTAGCTTCAAACGCGGTTTTCACTCGCTTGAGCACTCCCCAAGTGGACGTTACTTTGTTAGCGTTCCCACGAGGGCAAGCGCTACTGCTCAGTAAGATTCCTGATTTTTTGTCGAACGGATATCAAGTGGTCAAGATGCTGAGTTACTTGAACACGTGCGATCGCTATAGGACTGACGCACGATTTTTGCATCAAATGAGGGTCTGGTGCGCCTTTGCCCATAGAGTGACGCAGCAAACGAACAGATTTCAGAAGATTAGCTAGGCTTAAGAAGCATTAGTGAAACTGCTGACGTATCGCTCCTGACCGAGGTACAACTATGTATGAGCAAGAATTGATTGCTACAGCAAACGCAATGGTCGCCCCTGCTAAAGGTATTCTGGCGGCTGACGAGAGCTACAGCACTGCGAATAAGCGCTTTGAGAAGCTTGGCATTCCTACAACCGAAGAAATGCGTCGGGCATACCGCGAGATGCTCTTTACTGCTCCTGGTATCGGCGATTTTTTCAGCGGCGTGATTTTATTTGACGAGACGATCCGCCAAGCAGCGAAGGACGGCACTCCCTTCACGAAAGTCTTGCTGGACGCTGGCATTATTCCCGGCATCAAGTTGGACGAAGGTGCAAAACCGCTGGCAAAAGCACCTGGTGAAACAGTGACAGAAGGCTTGGATGGCTTGCGCGATCGCATTGCCGAGTACTACAAAATGGGTGCGCGGTTTGCCAAATGGCGTGCTGTCATTACGATCGGTGACGGCATTCCCTCCCACAAATGTATTGATACCAACGCTCACGCGCTTGCCCGTTACGCCGCGCTTTGTCAGGAAGGGGGACTGGTGCCGATCGTTGAACCCGAAGTGCTCATGGATGGCGATCACACCTTAGAACAAAGCTACGGTGTGCATCACGAAGTCCTCAAGACCGTATTCGATGCGTTGTATGTTCAGGGCGTGGAACCGGATCAAATGATCCTCAAGCCCAGCATGGTCATTCCTGGCGAGAAGTGTCCTCAGCAGGCGAGCGTTGAAGATGTTGCACGGTGGACTGTGAAGTGCTTGAGAGAGCGTGTTCCGGCTGCTGTTCCTGGCTGTGCTTTTCTCTCTGGTGGACAAAGTGACGAAGCGGCGACGGCTCACTTGAATGCAATGCATGTGTTGTTCAAAGACCAACTGCCGTGGCAACTGACGTTTTCCTATGGTCGTGCGCTCCAGCAAGCGGCTATGCAGACCTGGAACGGGCAGGATGCGAATGTTGCAGCGGCTCAGAAGGAACTGTATCGTCGAGCAAAACTCAATAGTGCCGCAGCGTTGGGGCAGTATGAGCCTGAGATGGAGGCGATCGCGGCTTAGAGAGTTCTGAGTTTTAAGTTTTGAGTTCGGAGTGAGCCTCTGCCTCCCCTGCTTCCCTTGCCCCTCTGCTTCCTCCTGCTTCTGAATTCCGGGGTTAAGTTGAACTCAAAACTTGAACCGTATTACTTTCCTGCTAACGCTGTCGGCAGACCATCAATGCTGACAGCGTTTTTTTGCTGCTGATATTCGCGTAAGCCCTCTTCCCCCTTTTTGTCAGCCCATTTAACTAGCGATTCTCGCTGTCCGATGTATTCATATAGCGGCACGCCCATCCCGCAGGATGTTTGAACGCGATCGATGTCTGCAACAATCATCTGACGAGTCCCAGGAATGGGTGAAAATAGTGCGTAGAGCTTAGCCCATTCTGGTGCATCGGGTAAGATAGTCTTCCCCGTGCCGTAGAGCCGCAGAATGGAAGGAGGCTCCTGAAACGCACAAAACATAAGGGTAATGCGCCCATTCTCCTGCAAATGCGCGGACGTTTCATTGCCGCTGCCAGTCACATCAAGATAGACAACTCGACTAGGAGAGAGAATGCGAAAGCTGTCTAAACCCTTTGGAGACACGTTAATGTGCCCATCGGCTGTAAGCGGAGCGGTGGCGACAAAAAACATCTGTTGCGCCTCAATAAAGCGCTGAAGGTCGTTGGTAATGGAGGCAAAAACTTTAGCCATTGGTAAAGCGATCAGCTCAAGGTTTTTTGGAAAAGGTGCGCTACATCTGCAAAGGACGGCTTGCATTAGATAACATCTTGCAACACGCGGCGTGTACTATACCATGCCCACAGTCCAGCCAGGCTGACGATCGTACCCATGCCCAACATCACCACTCTCAGTCCAACGGCATGGGTCAGTGGTTCTGCGATCGCCAGCGGTAGGCTCAGGGCAATATTCACGACATTGTTCTGAAAGCCAAACACCTTGCCACGCATCGACTCTGGCGTTTGCCGCTGAATCAACGTCTGCATCGGTACGCCAACCATTGATGCTCCGAGACCCAGCAGTACACTTAACGTCAAGCCCAGCCACAGATTATTAGTGAATGTAAACATGGTCAAACTCGCCGCCATGATGAGGAATCCAATGAGCGGAAGCGGTTTGTGGTGCAAACGATCGCCCCAGTGCCCTAATACAGCAGCTCCGAAGACCATGCCGATGCCTGCGGCAGCTAGCAGAAAGCCAAACTGAGTTTCTTTCAGCCCAATTTTTGGCACCAGTTTGATCGCCAGCACGGTCAGGGCGGCAAAGACAGAATACAAAATGGTCAACTGCACCATCGCACTGCTGACCAAGCGATCGCTTCTCAAATAAGCCAACCCTGCTTTAAAGTCATGCCAGGGGTGCGCTTGCACAATTTGGGGATCAGCGCCACTTTTACGAATCGGCAGAAAATACAAGATAGCAGCACCCAAGATATACAGTCCACCTAACAGAATTTCTTGACCAAACTGCCCGCCTGTTTTTGCCAGAGTCAGCAGCGGTTCACCGATCGCAAAACCCACGATCAAAGATCCCATCAGCGTGGTCGTAAACAGTGCATTGGCACTCATCAAGCCCTGCCGTGGCACCAATAGCGGAATGGCAGCCTGCTCTGCTGGCGCAAAAAACTGAGTTAAAACAGACTCCGCAAACCCAATGATGATCAGGATGACAAATTCTCTGGGCAACAGCGGCATGGCGAGAATGAGCAACCCGCGTAAGAGATTACAGCCCACCAGAATTTGCCGTTTATCGAAGCGATCGACAAAGATTCCGGCTGCTGAACCAAACAAGATGGCAGGCAACGTGATCGCAAACAGGAGTGCTGAGCGAGCCGAATTCTCCAACCCAGGAGGTGGCTGATAGTTAACGAGCAGCGCAATCAGAAACACAAAGAAAATCTTATCGGCAACCTGCGACAAAACCTGCGCCGTCCACAGCGCCAGAAAGGGTCGATTTTTCAGCAGTGTACCGAACCCACCATCAGAAGAGCTGGTTGGAAGCATAGCGTCTCGTCTAGAAAAGCGTTTGGGAACCAGTTGAACGTCCTCCCTCGTTTGCGTCGTTGCGGTGAAGCACAACTCCCCGTTGCAGTTTTAAATCAGATTCGGTAACAGCTAATACCTAATCCAACACTACAAGCTGAGCTATTCTAGTGTTCCCACCTGCAACAAAAAAGTTTTTCTTAGTCTAAGTTCGCTCATTACAGCTCACCATAGCGGTGCAACAGGGCAGTTAGAAAACTGGCAGCCGAGATGGCGACGGGAAGTTGTCGTTGATCGGGTACAAGCCACCAACCGTCGGCAGCTTGTGGCGATCGCCAGAGTTCGAGATGCGCTACAGCAGGGTCAGCATAAAAACTGTCCTCTCCAGCGCCCAAGAGTGCTGAGCTCCAATGTGTGAAAGTATCGTGACTGAGTCGGTGCATGGGGAACCTACCCACAAGCGGTACGCCCCAACCGTCGATCGCAAACAGTGCTGTTACCGTTCCACCCATCGCTTGCCAAGCAGAAGCAGCACTGACGGCACCGACGACACCCGCACTAAACCCAATTAATACTATCGGTGTGCTGAACGCCAAATCCGGATCACGCTGGCTAAGCTGTTCGTGGAGAAAGCGCAAAATGTGCAGTCCTGAGTACGCAGGATAACGTTCGACTGGAAAAACCAGCAGCGATTCTGGACGTAAGCTTGTGTTATCGGCAGCTTCCAGCAATCCTTGAATGAACTGCTGCGTTAGCCTCCGATCGTGTATTCCAGGGCAGAGCACAATCCCCACTTTGTTATTCCTCTCGAAACTGAGGATGAGCTAAAAAGTTAAGATGACTGTCGTAGTGGCTGTTCATCTTTAATCGTGTCTGGTCTCGATTCCGTGTTTTCTCGTACTGATTTAGCTACGTCCTAGAAGCAGGACTGACGCGTTTTGACTGCGTGAGTCCTAATGAGACAACTTAGTGCCAGTTTTATGCCCTCCCCCTGGATAGGATGTTAGTCTAGTAAGGGTCAATTAGGCTTTTGAGTTGAACACTGCCTGTGCAGGGCAGTGAACCGACTGCTTAAGCGATCGTGACTAAAACCAGTACAACAACGTTGAGGCAGTATCAGTGGTCGCTACTCCTGAAAAAACCCAGCCATTAGCTAACGTCTCTTTCCCTCAGGATCGGGTGGCAGTGCTGTTAATGGGCTATGGTGAGGTCGAAAGCTACGAAGACTTTGCCAACTATAATGAGCAAGCGTTGAACCTATTGACAGCGAAGTTTGCGCCTGTGCCAACATGGATCTATCCACCGCTAGCCAAATTGTTAGCCGCTTTTGACTTGCACGAGTGGAGCCATCAGCACGACCACTTTATATCACCGCACAATGCCATTTTTGAGCGCCAGCGCCTTGGCGTTGAGCAGTCTCTTCAAGAGCGTTGGGGCGATCGCGTTAAAGTCTTTAAAGCCTTCAACTTTTGTGCTCCCTTCCTTCCAGAACAGGTGCTAGCTGAGGTCAAGGCACAAGGATTTGACAAGCTACTGATCTATCCCCTTCTGGTCGTCGATTCCATCTTTACGAGTGGCATTGCGGTTGAGCAAGTCAACAAGGCACTCACGCAGTTGGCAGATGGCAATGAGCATTGGGTCAAAGGCACTCGCTACATTCCATCCTTCTACAGTGAGCCTGAGTATATCGATCTCATGGCAGGGATGGTTGAGGACAAAATCAAAGCTGATCTGGCAGTGGCGCATCTTCCCTCGCAGACTGGGATTGTACTGATGAACCACGGTTGCCCTCACAAAGCGAAAGGCTTTACGTCCGGCATTGACGAGAGTCAGGCGTTGTACGATCGCATCCGCGAAAAGCTGATCTACCGCTATCCCCTTACATCCGTTGGCTGGCTCAACCACCAAACGCCACTCATTGAATGGACGCAGCCGAACGCAGAACTCGCCGCGAGAAATTTAATTGATCTAGGTGCAACGGCACTTGTTTTCATGCCGATCGGGTTTGCCACTGAGAACCACGAAACCCTCTTGGATGTGGATCACATCATCCATACGCTGCGTCGCAAGCATCCTGAAGTCACGTATGTGCAGATGGAATGCGCGAACGATCGTCCAGAATTTCTCAAGATGGTCGCAGACTGGGCACACCCTCAAATTGAGGCACTGTTAGCAGAGCAAGCGCTAGCTGTGAACCCCAGCCTAGCTAAGCATGAGCATCACGATCACCACCATGATCATGGGCACCAGCACGGCAACGGACATCACCATCATTGAAATAGCCGTCAGCAGCCAGCGGTCAGAAAAATAAGAGCTGTCAGCCGTCAGCCATCAGTAAAAGCTGATCGCTGATAGCTGATAACTGACCGCTCCTTCAACCGACTTCTCTCAGCTTTTGCGTATTTTCGACCAGGCTTTGAGCAAACTGATCGAAGCGTTCTGATAACTTTTCATCCTGTAACTTGCCATCGGCACCAAAGGCTTTCCAGGCTTGCGCGATCGCAATCTGTTCAGGAATCGCCCAGGCGTGAACCCAGCGTAAGATAAGGCGCAGATCATTCAGCGCGTTGCTGTTTGGCTGCCCGCCTAAAACGCTAACCAGTCCAGCCACTTTACCCGATAGCTGGTCGAAACTCATTAGATCTAGCGCGTTTTTAATCACACCGCTGACACTGCCGTGATATTCCGGTGTGACCAAAATCATGCCATCTGCTTGATGAAACGCCTGACGCAGCCGATCGACATCTGGGTGATCTGGATACTCTTTGCCACCATCACAAAACGGCAGCTTTAAAGTCCGAAGATCGAGAATTTCGACCGTTGCTCCCAACGCCTCTAATCGCTGCGCTACAAGTTGTAATGCCTGCTGGCTGTAGGAATCAGCTCGGAGACTACCAGCAATACCTACGAATCTAACCATTGTTCAGAAACCCTTTTGCGTGAGATTGGATAGCTTAGACTGCGATGCTCGAGTAGCGCCAAATCAAGTTGCGCTCACGGCACATATCTGTAGGAGGGGGTTTGTCTTAAAGCAACAGCAAAACCGACTCCATAGTGCTCAAACCGACAGTGCTCAAACCGACCCCTTCGACTGCCCCACACATCGTGAGAACGGTTTAAATCGGTGTAACGTTTACCAGAACGATTGTTTTTTCTATTAGAGCGCTTGATGTAGCGACCCCGCAGAAAATAAACTCATAACGACTACGATTTAATCATAGCGATTTATTTTTCACACTGTCAATTTTCACGCTGTCAATTTTTGAGTGCTAAGTGTGGTTTCATTTCTTCTCTGGCAACGATGGCTTTGCCTAGAAGCACTCCACTCACCAGTATTTCGTTCGCTAGGATAAAGATGAGTGAGCTAAACTTGGAAGAAGTCCCGTCAGTTTTGTGCTTACGCTGAAAGAAGCGATCGAGCAGTGCCGTAAAGCGGGGGCATCATCAGCAAAACAAAGGTAACAGGTAGAAGGCGCTACGTATGAAAGGTTCCTGGACAAATGCACTGGTAAAACGACTGCCCCGACGAGGTTCTACCGCCGTGGGAATCGCCACCGCTTTTTGGGTCATTGCTCATGGGATGACGCTCAGCTTACCTGTCGCTGCACAAAGCACTCGTGAGCCGCTGAGCTACAGTGCGTTGCTGACAGAAATTGATGCTGGCAAGGTCAATCGGATTGAAATCGATCCGACGCAGCGGGTTGCACGCGTGACGATGGAAGGGCAGAAGAAAGGCGATCCGCCGCGCGAAGTGCCATTGTTTGACAATTACGGTGAAGTGACAAAGAAAGCTTTAGCCAATAAAGTTGACATCACCGTGCAGCCAACGCAAGATAACAGCGCCGTCATGGGAATTTTGGCAAACCTACTGCTGTTTTTCTTGCTGATTGGCGGTTTGCTCATGATTTTGCGCCGCTCCAGTAATGCTCCCGGTGGTCCTGGACAGGCGATGAGCTTCGGCAAGTCCCGCGCCCGCTTTCAGATGGAAGCGAAAACAGGCGTGATGTTTGATGATGTCGCGGGCATTGAAGAGGCAAAAGAAGAACTGCAAGAAGTGGTGACGTTCCTCAAAAAGCCCGAACGCTTTACGGCAGTGGGTGCCAAAATTCCCAAAGGGGTGCTGCTCATCGGACCGCCGGGTACGGGAAAAACCTTACTAGCCAAGGCGATCGCGGGTGAAGCGGGCGTACCCTTCTTCAGCATCTCTGGTTCTGAGTTTGTGGAGATGTTTGTGGGTGTGGGTGCCTCTCGCGTCCGTGACCTGTTCAAGAAAGCGAAAGAGAATGCGCCGTGCATCATCTTCATTGATGAGATTGATGCTGTGGGACGGCAGCGCGGTGCAGGCATTGGTGGCGGCAACGATGAGCGGGAGCAAACCCTCAACCAGTTGCTGACCGAGATGGATGGCTTTGAGGGTAATACGGGCATCATCATCATCGCGGCAACCAACCGCCCTGATGTGTTGGATTCGGCGCTGCTGCGTCCTGGTCGTTTCGATCGGCAGGTGATGGTCGATTTGCCCACCTACAAAGGGCGATTGGGTATTTTGGAGGTTCACGCTCGCAACAAGAAGCTGGACACAGATATTTCTCTAGAGGCGATCGCTCGTCGGACTCCTGGTTTTTCGGGTGCGGAACTGGCAAACCTGCTCAATGAAGCTGCCATTCTCACTGCACGTCGTCGTAAAGATGCCGTCACGATGCTGGAGATTGACGATGCGATCGATCGCGTCACGATCGGTTTAACTCTTACGCCTCTACTTGACAGCAAGAAAAAACGGCTGATTGCCTATCACGAAATTGGTCATGCGCTGCTGATGACCCTGCTCAAAAACTCCGACCCGCTCAACAAAGTGACCATCATTCCGCGATCGGGTGGCATTGGCGGTTTTGCTCAGCAGGCATTTAATGAAGATATGATCGACAGCGGTCTTTACACTCGTGGCTGGTTAACCGATCGCATTACGATTGCGCTAGGTGGACGCGCCGCCGAAGTGGAGGTGTTTGGGGATGCTGAAGTGACAGCAGGTGCCAGCAGCGATATTAAAGCGGTGGCTGATTTGGCGCGAGAAATGGTCACGCGCTACGGCATGTCTGAGCTAGGACTGGTCGCGCTGGAAAGCGCAGGCAGTGAGGTTTTTCTAGGTCGTGGCTTGTCACCCCGCACCGAATACTCGGAAGACATGTCTACGCAGATTGACCAGCAAGTGCGGGGCATTGCCGTTAAATGCTACGAAGAAGCGAGAAAGGTGATTCGGGAAAACCGCACGCTGGTCGATCGCCTGGTTGACCTGCTATTAGAGGAAGAAACGATCGAAGGTGAGGATTTTCGTCGCATTGTCACCGAGGTAACAGGTCAGCCAGTTGCCGTGAGCGCATCCGTCTCATAGCGATCTAACCTCACCTTTAGAAAACGAGAAAACCTCAGAGCCATATTGCCTCTGGGGTTTTTCTCCTTTATGGTGGTCTAAGGCTGCTGCCTTCATCCGCAGAGCCGTTAGGTATGACACACCTAAAAATCTTTTAGATGTGGTGAGTGCCTTCAAGAACCGCGCCCTTCTATATTCCTAATTGATTGATGTCCCATCCACTGACTCAACACATTCTCTGAAACACTAAAAAGAGGTCGATCAATGGAAAACCGATTGACACAGGCACAGCTAACAAGACTGGTTGGCGAAGTCGAACGGCTTTCTCAACGACAGCAAGACGAACTCGATCGTGGTCAGGTGCAAGACATTCTGCGGGAACTCAACCTGTCGCCCGATCTGCTAGATGAGGCAATGATCCAGCTACAGCGCAAGGATGCGTTGATCGTGCAACAACGCCGCCAACGTTGGCTAATCGGTGGTGCGATCGCCAGTTTGGTCGTGGCGATCGCAGGTGTCACAGTTTTCATGCAGCAGCAAAATCAAACCCTTAATCGCGTTTCGGCAGAGCAAAGCTGTGTTGCTTTAGCTCAGGATAGCTGCGACGATCGAACCCTGTCTCGCCAAAGCAGTCCAGAGTTGTTTTACAATGTGACGCTGAACGATGCGCCAGTGGGTAAAAAGCTCCCCCTCACTTGCGATTGGGTTGCCCCTAACGGACAGGTTGTCAAACAAAATCGTTATGAGACTCGCCAAATTGACACAGCGGTTTGGACGACTCACTGCCGCTATCGGCTTGATGCCTCTGCACCAACGGGAACCTGGCAGGTGCGGCTGCGGTTAGACGATCGCCCACTCAGCGATGCCAAATTTGACGTAAAGTAGTCTGCACTAAAGCTATTTGCTATGGGTAAGGCAATTCTGACTGCAATCAAGCCTCATCATGCAGTCGGTTACTGGGGGTATGGCAGCCAAGCTGACCTGGAACAGATGCTGACCTGTGTGCTTGGCAGTGTGAGTGCCAATCATGGTAGCAATCAATGCACACGCCAACTGGGTCAATCGTCCAGTGATGTTAGGCAGGTTTGGGGTGTTGCTTACCTGGGGTTGCAGTTATCTGACGGTTCACAGTTGCCAGTAAGAACGATCGCCGCCCTCGCTGCGTCTGGTCAGTGTCAGCAAGCCGATGGTGCTTCCTTACTGGATGGTTGGGCAACACTGGGCGGCGATCGCTTCACGCTGGGTCGAGAACTCTTTGGACGGATGCCGCTGTACTGGACTCAAAGGGGACAGGTGCTCTGGTTTGCCTCACGCCTGAGTCTACTGCTGCCTCTAGTGGAAGCGCCCCAGGTCAGCATTCCTGCGCTCTATGGCTATAGTTACTTTTCCTATGTGCCGACTCCACTGACCCCTGTTGCTCAGATTCACTCTGTACCAGCCGGAACCGAGCAAACCTGGATCGCTGATCAGGATACCTGCACGTTGTCGGCACTCAATGAAACACGATCGCTCGAATGGCAGGAAGCGTCAGAGCAAATTCAGGATGAGGCGATCGCGATCGCCCAACTGCGATCGTTGCTCAAGGACGCAGTGGAACGCCAAATCACGGATCTGAGCGATGAACCAGTGGGTGTTTTGCTGTCAGGTGGGCTAGATTCGTCGATCGTGGCTGCCTTGTTAGTAGAAGCAGGCATCAAAGTCCGTGCCTATACCCTTGATTTTGGGACCGATGGCATTTCAGAGTATCCCTACGCCGAGCAGGTAGCTGAATTTCTCAATATTCCGTTGGTCAAAGTCGATGCCAGTCCCAAACGTGTGCGGCAAGCGCTGATCTCGACCGTACGAGCGCTGGATCTGCCCTTTGGTGATGGTGTGACGGTGCCACTGTTTCTCGTAATGCAGGCTGCCAGCCAGGATGTACGGGTGATCTTTAATGGTGAAGGAGGCGATCAACTGTTTGCAGGTTGGACGAATAAACCCTTGATTGCAGCCGATCTGTATCAAACCGTGCAGGCAGTAGAGTCCTTTGAGCAGCAATACCTTCGTACTTTTCATCGCTTGTGGGGCTACGAGGCAGAAATTTTTCAGCCAACGGTTCTGGCTCAACTGCCAGCGATCGCGCCGCAAACTTGGCTGCACGAGGCATTGAATCCAAGCTTTTCGCGCACATTGCTACATCGTCTCCGTCGCGCTACCTTAATGCTGAAAGGGGCACAGAATATTCATCCCCGTGCAACAAATTTAGGGCTGGCACATGGCTTGCAAGTGCGATCGCCCTTTTGCGACTTAGCCCTCGCGCAATGGTCATTTCAACTCGCAGGCGAACTGCACCTGAACGCTGCCTGCGAGAAGTACATTCTGAAACGAGCGGTGGAACCCTGGCTACCAGCGGACATTGTCTGGCGGCAGAAGCGTGGCATGGGTGTGCCTTTAACCTCCTGGTGTTTAGATGGTCTGTGGCATGAACTGGGTGTCTGGCTGAACCCTGGTTGTTTGCGCGACGAAGGTGTGTGGCAGCCTCATGTGGCAACTCGGATTGCGGCTGGCAAGCTTGGCACTATTCAAGGTCGCCGTATCGGTGAGAGCCTTTGGTTGCTTATGATGTGGCAGGTGTGGCAACACGTCGTTCTCGGTACGACACGCCCATCTGCTTCGTTGGATCATCCCTTCTGGCTGCCTGCTTTGCTGGGACGGCAATACCTTCGGCTGCAACGGGAGGCTCAGCAATGGTAGCGGTTTCAGCCCCATCTCCACCTTTCTGTCTGGAGCTGGCAACACAATTACTCACAACGTATGGTTCGCCTTTGTACGTCTATGAGGGCGATCGCCTGCGCCAGACCATTCGACACATCACGCAGTCTATTCTTTATCCACAGACTCGCTTTCACTTTGCCAGCGTGACCAATGGCAATATTGCCTTACTGCAAATTTTCCGCGAGTCAGGGTGGGGGCTTCATGCCAATACCCCTGGTGACATTTACCTTGGACTTCATGCAGGCTTTCATCCTAGCCAGATTATCTACAGCGGTAGCAACCTCGATCGCGCTGAAATGGCGCAAGTTCTTCGCTGGGGCGTTACTACGCTCAACCTCGATAGCCTCGCACAGTTGCAGTTGTGTGGTGAGGTTTGGCGATCGTTGAGCGAGGGATCAGCGAATAAGGTAGAGGAGGAGGACACCGCAGAGGCGCAGAGGCGCAGAGAAGGCTTATTAGCTCAAAATGTTCTACCGCTTCGGATCGGGCTTCGGCTTAATTTTCCTGCACTGACGGGCAAGAGTCGGATTGGGGTGCATCCGGATGACTTTCCCACTGCGGTGAACATGGCTCGGCAAGCTGGACTTAAAATCAGTGGGCTGCACTTTTACAAAGGGACGGGAACTAACGCCACGACTGCTTTTACAGAGGCGATCGCCATCGTTCTCGCCACTGCCAGCCAACTACCAGATTGGACTTATCTCGACTTTGGTGGCGGTTTCGGCTATCCCTATCATCACGATGGCGTTACATTCGACTGGCATCAATTTGGTGCTGCCTTGAGCGATCGTCTCTCGCAACTCGATCGACCAATTGATCTAGTGATTGAACCAGGACGCGCTGCGATCGCGTCCTGCGCCACACTTCTAACTCAAGTTGTCTCTGTCAAATGGCAAAATAGCAAGCAAATCGTTGGCGTAGACACCACTGTTGCAAATCTTTCTGTACCATCTGTTCACGGCGGGTACCGAGAAATCGCAGCGTGGCAAGAAGGGCAGAAGGCAGAAGGCAGAAGGCAGAAGGCAGAACGCAGAGGGCAGAACGCAGAAGGCAGAGGGCAGAAGGCAGAAGGCAGAGCTGATTCAGAATCCACATTCCTCTTCACCCCTTCACCCCCTCACCCCCTCACTCCCGACTCCCGACTCCCGACTCCCGACTTTCTCACAAACATCTGCGGCAACACGACCTACTCCCGTGATTATCTAGGCAAAAATTGTCAGTTGCCAGCTCTAAAAACAGGTGACATTCTCGCCATTTTGGATGTAGGCGCGTATGGTTATGCAATGTCCTCTCATTTTTTGCACCGTCCCCGCCCCGCCGAAGTGTTACTAGAAAACAAAAAACATCGCCTGATTCGGACGCGAGAAAGCTACAGCACACTAATAGAAAATCAGGTATTTTAAGTTATTCACCGGAGGCTATATGAAATGTATTCGCTGTAGCACTGACAATACATTAAAAGATCGGACGGACAATCAAGGTCGGTGTAAAAGCTGCCAGCACCCGTTTGCGTTTGAGCCAACAGCGATGGGCAAAGTTAAAGTAACTGATCCAATGTTTGCAAAAGCGATCGCCGATCTTTCAGCAAACAATACGCTCTTTTTTACATCCAAACAATTCCTTTATTTTCTCGATAAACGCTTTAAAAAGAAGGGGACGATACCAACGATCGGCTGTCTCTTTCTTTACCTTTTCTTAGCAACGATGGCAACATTTACCGCAGGTTCTGTTCTCTTTGAGGGAACAAGAAGCGTTCTGGCTCTCTTTGCACCTGGAATTCTGCTTAGTACCGTTGCAGGAATCATCCTATTCAAAATAAGTAGTTCTACTAAATCTGATCCTAAACTACGCCAGAGTAGCGCCAGAATCTTGCAAATCATTGGTGGCATCGTTCTGGCAGTAGGCATCATCGCTGGTATTGTAGGCAACTCATTTTTTCTATTTTTTATCAGCGTTCTTCTAGGAATTGGAATGCTCTACTTAGGTGTTCGTTTGCGCGGACACCAAACACTGAAATATCAAGAATTTACGGTTGATCCTACTCAGTTTCAAGGTTGGCTCGATCGCTGGCAGCAAATTAATGGTTTGGCATCTAATTTGCTACCACCGACTCGTGAAAGTGCAACACCTGCAACAGTGAATCCCGATATTACTGCTTATAGCTTTGATCGGCTAGTTGTTTGTAGTAGTGCTGCGATCGCTCAAATCTTAATTGCCAACAATTTTCACTTTGAAAATAACTGTGCGATTCTCAGTATTACAGGTTATCCACAGGGTATTTTTGACACCACAATGGCAATGCTACGCCGCAATCCTGAACTAAAAGTGTATGCCTTTCATGATTGCAATCCTAGAGGCATCAGCTTGATTCATCAAATCAAAACCAGTCCTAAATGGTTTCAAAATAGCAACGTTGAAATTTTTGATGTTGGCTTGCTACCGCGACAAGTTTTTCTCAGTAAATCCATATTTATTCAACGTGCGGCTGATACTATTCAAACCGCAAAACAGATGCCATCTGACGTGCGATCGAGCCTTTCAGATGAAGAGATTGCGTGGTTAGAAGCAGGCAATATGGTTGAGCTAGAATCTTTTACGCCTCAACAGCTTATCCACATTCTCAATCGCGGTATTGCGGGCAGTCGAGAACTAGGAAGTGATGACAGCAGTCTGATTTTTATCGATAGCGGCTATGGTAATTCTTACTATGTGGTTGAAAGCTTCGGGTAATCATAATATGTGTTGCTTTAGGAGACGATTGTGCCGTATATACGCAAATATTAATTACCAGATCGATTGAACATTTAGGACAAATTCAGGTAAGACATCTTCACCCGAAAGTATTGGTGGAGATGCCAAATTTTCTACGGGCTGATGAGGGCGGTAAATTTCCACATTGCGCGTTTTGCGGTTCA
The DNA here is from genome assembly GCA_019358895.1 of Tildeniella nuda ZEHNDER 1965/U140. GTDB lineage: Bacteria > Cyanobacteriota > Cyanobacteriia > Leptolyngbyales > Leptolyngbyaceae > Stenomitos > Stenomitos nudus. The sequence goes on from JAHHIG010000016.1 coordinate 108,404, forward strand.
GCAACCAGCCAAGCTTGACACCGTTTTCAATATACTCTCGCATCTTCGCCTGTGCATCGCTGAGTTCATCACTGGGTGACATTAATTCCAGCACAAAATCAGGCGCGATCGGTGAAAACTTTGCTTTCTGTGCTGGAGTGAGTGCATCCCAACGGTCTTGTTTAATCCAGGCAACGTCAGGAGAACGGAGCGCTCCATTGGGAAGTTTGAAACAGGTTGATGAATCGAAAACGACCCCTAGTTTTGTCTGCCGATTCCAGATCACAAAGTCTGCATTTAATTCAGAGTTATAGCTGCCTGTTTCGCCGCCTGTGGGTGCCACAATAACTAATTCCCCTTTAGCGGTGCGTTCAAATTTGACATCGGGATTTGCCCGACAAAGCTGCTCTAAATGCTCGTCAGTCATTTGAACGATCGCATCAAAATTGATAATGAACGCAGTCATAAAACCCCCACTTTCATCTGTTGACGTGCCTGGATTTCGAGATAAACCAATAAGGCATTCACATCGGCAGGATTGACACCACCAATACGAGCGGCTTGCCCGATTGTCAACGGTTGCACTTTCGCCAGTTTCTCGCGGGATTCTTTAGACAAGGTGGCGATCGCGCTGTAGTCTAAATCGGGTGGTAGCTGACGATGCTCTTGACGGACGATCGCGTCAATTTGATGCTGTTGCCGCTGGATATAACCCGCGTATTTGATGTCAATTTCCGCACCTTCTTTTTCAGCACGATCGCACTCCAGGTTTCCTAAACCAAACTGCTCTAAATTAACGTAGTGAAACCCTGGCTTTCGCAGCAAGTCAGCTAAAGTCACTGAGCCTTTGATTGCCTGTTGGGTATGCGCTGCAATTTTTTGACCCAGTTCGTCATGCTCTTTCACGCGAGTTTCGTGCAGGCGTTCTTTTTCGGCAACAATACGTGCTTGTTTGTGGGTGAATAAGTGCCAGCGGCGATCGTCAATCAGTCCAATCTCTCGACCGAGGGGTGTGAGGCGTTGATCCGCATTGTCCGATCGCAGCAGCAGGCGATATTCCGATCGTGAAGTCAGCACGCGATACGGTTCTCGTAGATCCTTGGTACACAGATCATCAATTAAGGTGCCGATGTAGCTCTGCTCACGCGGAAAGATCACCATTTCCTGGTTGTGCACTAGACGCGCGGCGTTGATGCCTGCCACAATGCCCTGTGCTGCTGCTTCTTCGTAGCCTGTCGTGCCGTTGATCTGTCCCGCACAGAATAGCCCCTCAACTTTTTTGGTCATCAGCGTGGGATAACACTGCGTTGCGGGGAGATAGTCGTATTCCACCGCATAGGCGGGACGCAGCATCGCGCAGCTTTCTAAACCGGGGAGCGATCGCAGCATTTGCAGTTGAATGGCTTCAGGCAACCCGGTTGAAAAGCCCTGGATGTAAAGCTCTGGCGTGTCTCGTCCTTCTGGCTCAATGAAAATCTGATGGCTTTCCTTATCGGCAAAGCGTACAATTTTATCTTCAATGCTGGGGCAGTAGCGTGGACCTTTGGCATCCACCCAGCCGCCGTAAACGGGTGACAGATGGAGATTGTCACGAATAATGCGGTGAGTTTCAGCCGTAGTGCGCGTCAGGTAGCAGGGCATCTGTTCACGTTCTACCCATGCGTCTGGGTCGAAGCTAAACCAGCGGACATCCGTATCACCAGGTTGAGGTTCCAGGTTGGTGAAATCGACGGAGCGGCGATCGACCCTCGCAGGTGTACCCGTTTTCAGCCGTCCCGTCTCAAAGCCAAGCCGATTGAGCGTTTCGGTCATGCCCACAGCGGCAAATTCGCCCGCACGTCCGGCTGCCATTGACTTGTTGCCCACCCAGATTTTGCCGCCCAGAAACGTGCCTGTGGTCAGCACCACCGCTTTGCACTGAAACGCGACACCAAAGTAGGTTTGCACGCCGATAATTTCATCGTTCTCGCCCAAAACCAAATCGGTTGCCATGCCTTCGCGGATGGTCAGGTTGGGCTGATTTTCGACGATCGTTTTCATCACAGCCGCATATTCACGCTTGTCCGTCTGCGCCCGCAACGCCCACACCGCAGGACCTCTCGACGCATTCAGCACTCGCTTTTGCAGATAAGTACGGTCTGCCAGTTTGCCAATTGCACCACCCAAGGCATCCACTTCATGCACCAGTTGTGACTTGGCAGGACCACCCACCGCAGGATTACACGGCTGCCACGCAATTTTGTCTAGCGTTAAGGTCAGCAAGAGCGTCCGACAACCCAGCCGAGCGGTTGCCAGTGCTGCCTCACAGCCAGCGTGTCCGGCTCCTACAACAATGACATCAAAGGCATCCAAAAATTCAACGGACGATCGCACGGTCATAGCAGACTCTACGGCTTGGGCATCTCACCCCATTTTAGCGGGTCTGGTCAGTGTCGAACTTCAGTCGCAGCGACAGTGACGGTATGGAGAAAGCGCGGAAAAGTTCGACCCTGTACGTTCTGATACGCCTGCATTGCTTAAGCTTTGCTAGCGTTAGCCAGTGGTCAGCAAGGTGTGATGTATGGTGCGATCGCTCGTCGGTTCAGTCGCAACGCTCTGGCGCTATCCCGTGAAATCGATGCTGGGAGAAGAACTGGAGGCTTCGGAGGTAACGGAGCAGGGATTGCTGGGCGATCGAGCCTACGCGCTGCTGGATACCCAAAGTGGTAGGGTCGCCAGTGCGAAAAATCCCAAAAAGTGGGCAAAACTGCTGTCATTTCAGGCGGCTTACACGGCAATGCCCATGCGAGAAGCGCTGCCTCCGGTAACCGTCTCTCTGCCGGATGGGGGTTCTGTTACAAGTGAGGCGATCGACACCAGCAGTATTCTCTCTGGTTTGCTCGGTCGAGATGTGCAGCTACTTTCTTCGGCACCGCAGACTGCCAGCCTGGATCAATATTGGCCCAATGTTGAAGGCACCGCACACCAGGAGACGACCACCGAACTGGTTTTGCCTCCCGGTACATTCTTCGATTCGTGCTTTGTCCACGCGATTACGACCGCAACGTTAGCAAGGCTTCAGGAACTTTACCCAGACGGACAATTTGATCTACGCCGCTTTCGACCCAACATTCTGATTAAACCGATAGCGGATGAAGCTTCATTCGTGGAAGATGCCTGGGTGGGGAGTGTGCTGGCGATCGGTGACAAAGTGCGCCTCAGCATCGACACCGCCTGTCCTCGCTGCGTCGTCACCACATTGGCACAAGCTGGTTTACCTAATGATTTGGGCATTTTGCAAACAACTGCGAAGCATAACAACGTCATTGCAGGCATCCGCGCCTCCGTCTTGCAAAGCGGCAGTATCCGTCGGAGTGATTCAGTTTGGCTGGAGTCACAGTAATTGGCTTGGTTTCCTTCTGTAAGACTTTACTTACAAGCCCCGATCGCGCTCCAAATCGTGGATGACTTTCTCATAGATCCAAACTAAGGAGCGATCGGGATGTTGTTCTTGAGCCTGTTCAACTAAATGCCTTGCCATCGATTCGTTCCCGTTGAGCAACATCACTAAGCGACGATGCAGGGGTGCTACTTGCCAGTCAGTTGCAGGGGACGATCGCTGAGTTTGCGTCACCACCTGTTCGCCTCGCTCAATCAGTTCATCTACTGTTTGCTGCACCTCGACCTGTACCGCTGCGATGCTTTCATCCAAACGCTCGATTTGTTCGATCGTCACTGCCACCAGCCCTGCCCCAAAATAGAGGGTTTTTTGAAACAGATCGTTCAAGCTGTCCATAACTAACCACTTCGCTGAGTTGCAACCTTCTTATTCTGCCCTCGACTCTATCCTACTGTCCAACAATGGAAGACAGTTGATAACCTCCCACAGTTGGACAGCGCGATCGTACTTGCTAATCAATTGCTATCTACCGACCAGACTGGACAGAATCCGCTGCCAGAAGGGACGCGCATCCCCTTCGATTTGCGGCAGTTTTTTGCGAATGTCCTGAATGTTCCACCCGGTTAAACGCGCCAGGTTTTGTGCCTGCTGTTCAAACCGCCGGGGGAGCGATCGGCGATACTGGTATGCTGCCTGACATTTCGGCGCTCCGGTAAAGGCATGACGCAACACATAGCGTCCCTGGAACGTCTCACGGTTGCCCGTTTCCTGGAAGACTAGATCTTCGGGGAATTTATCGCGGGTGTAACGGACATGCAGACGGGTGATGAAAACGCTGGAGGACGGCGACGGACGGCGGAAACCACCCGATGGGAAAAGAACTGCATCGCTGTCTGAATTGTCGAGCCAGAACACACCTGCTTGCTTCAGTTCTGTTGGCGATAATGGCTCTGCGGAACAGGGGTCGCAGTTTGCCATGTCCCAGGCGTATTCCATAAAGGCAACTTTGCGGTCTTCGCGATCGTACGCCGTCTGGAACATCGCTTTGTAAAAATCACTAAATTCGTTTTTGACAAACACCGGAATCTCCGAATCCGACGGTACTTTGACGGTGCGATAGTTTGTGACCTCCGTTTGTCCTTGAGGCGACAGAACGTAGATCAGCAAATCCTGTGCCGTCTTTGCATTGATCATTCCCAACCGAATCGGCAGCATAAAGCGCGGTGACTCATAGGCAATTTGCAGGGGACGCAGGGATTGATAGCCCGCTTTGTCGTACTCATCCAGATTAACCTTCGCCACAAAAAACTTCAGCTTTTGCCGGATGTAGGGTTTTAGCAGTTGGTTTGCACCTTTGGGAATTTTGTAGCCGTTTTGGGTCAGCCAGGTTTGCAGCCCGTCTGACTCCTTGGCGCTCAACAGCAGAATGTCATACTCGCCAACGGTGTATCGGGCTTCCACAGTGACACCCAGCGAATCTCTACGCGCTCTATTTGACTCCTGAGCCATGCCTGACGCAGCGGAAGGAGCCGGAACTGCCCGATCGTACAGCCGCTGTTCACAGGGATCTTCGTCAAAATATTCCACCAGACGGGGTGCACTAAACGCATCCAGCCGCTCGATGATTTTCGGGTCAGCCACCTTAATCTGATCCTTTCGCAGCACCACCGGGACAGGCACGACGATCGCAAAATCCTTGACCTCACCCTGAAAGTCGTTTGCCATCGTCAGCACCGTGCGATTACCAGCACGCGCGATCGCCACCTGCGATGCCTGGTTGTACAGTTTGGCATCTGCCTTTGCTACATAAAAGCCGCAAAACGCCCAGGCGCTAGGAGCGACCAGCAGGCAAACCAGGCAGGTGAAAAATAAGGTAATGAGAATACGGAAGGGTTTCATGATCATAGTTAGGAGTTTTGAGTTGAAAGAAAGGCTAGAGGATGAGGGATGAGGGATGAGGGAGGAGGGAGGAGGGAGGAGGGAGGAAGTATGAAGTATGAAGGCTAAAAGGCTGATAGCTGCCTAGATTTACGAGCTTTACAGCCGTTTTTATTTGCATTCACCACACCCCAAACCCTACACCCCACACCCATATTCACTGGACTGTGGTTTACCCAATCAGTAACCGCTGTAAGTAACCAGTGCTGACATTTCTCGCTCCTCTGCTTCCCCCGCCACCTCTGCTTCCCCTGCTTCCCCTGCTCGGCTCTGCCAAACAAACCGATCGCCCGGAAACACAGCATCGATCAAAATGCTCAACGGTGCCAGCGCGAAGAGTGCCCAGAAAACGGCGGTTGAAAGAAACAGGTAGTTGCGGAGAAAGAAGGTGAGGAGCGCTATCGCCACTGCCCATAGCACTCGTCCAAACCGAGCATTGGGAATTGTGCGCGGGTCGGTAATCATAAACAGGGAAAACATCAGCAGCGAACCACTCATCAAGCGATGCGCCCAGACATCCCACGTCCAGCCCAGCAAAACGTTGCGGATGGCTTCCAGCACGGCATAGCTACCGAGAAAGGCGATCGTCGTATCCCATCGTCCGACTCGCCCCACCACCAACCCACCGCAGCTTAAAAACATCAGGGCATACCAGCCTTCTTCGCCCCATTGTCCCGGCGACACCCAGGCATCAGGTGTGAGCGTGAGAGCTGTCACAATGCCAAAGTTGCCAGGGTTGAAGACATGCTTCCCGTTAACCCGGATGAGAAACTTGCTGACGATCGCTGCCACACATGCCAAAACTATTGTGCTGTAATGATCAGCGCGAACGAGAATGCTGAGTCCAAGCGAGGTGACGAGGGCACTGGGGAGGGAGGAAAGAAAGGAAGGATAAAGGCTAAAGGCTAAAGGATAAAGTGTTGAGTCACCTTCTGGCTTCTGGCTTCTAGCTGACCGCTGACCGCTGACCGCTACCATCATCCATTGAGTTGTTACACACGTTGCGATCGCCACCACAATCATGCCTGGTTGCAGTGTCCAGTCACGTGTACCCAGACCGACCACTAGAAAGAGCGCCAAGAAGAGAATTTGATACGTGCGGGCATCATTCCATAACAGCATCAATAGCCCTCAGCGAAGAACATTGGATGGCTGCTATTATGCCCTTGCTAAAATGAAATCCCTGAATCGTTACAGTTTGAGAAACAGAATGACCAAACCTGCATTCTCATCACCAAGGTTAACCTCTGCGCCCTCTGCGTCTCTGCGGTTTCTACTGCCCGATCGCCTTCTTCCAGATCTGGATCTCTTGTTGTGCCTCAGCATATACGCTAGAGCGGGAAGGAATCTTTTGAGCCACCGCGATCGCTCCTGGCACATCATAGACTGCCTGACTTTTTGCCACCTGCAAAAGCTGAGTACTCCATTCATTAATGGCATTATCAGCGTCCGATCGCAGCGCACTACTAGATGGCACCTGAGCAGCGGCTTTGATCGCATTTGCTAAGCCATCTGGAGAGCCTGTATTGGCTAATTGACGAGCATTCTGAAGGTTCTGCTGCGCTTGTGCCTGAAGCTCTTGAGCGCGTAGCTGACTGCGCCATTGCTTTACATCGACCTGAGCATCAGCATAGAGCGATCGCCCTGCCCCAATTTGTTCTGCTGTCTGCACGGCTGAGGTTAGATCGCCCGCGTTCGCCAAGTCTCTAGCACGATCCAGATACGGCTGATCCTGGATTTGCTGAATCTGCCCCGTCCAGTTGCTGACCTTGCCTTGCGCTTCTTTGTAAAGTGCCCGTCCTTGACCAATCAGGTTTGCCTGAGCCACTGCCGCTTGCAACGATGCAACATCGCCCTGAGTTGCCGTTTGCTCTGCTTGATCTAAAATAGGGCGGTCTTCGATCGTTTGAATTTGCGCTGTCCAGGTCTGGATCTGCTGTTGCACTTCATTCCAGCGCGGATTTGAACGAGGAATGGTGGAGGCTTCTGCGATCGCCGCTGCTAGATCATTCACTGTGCCAGGTTGCGAAAGAATCCGTGCTTTTTCAAGCTGTGCGATCGCCTCGATTTCAAACTGCCAGCGGGCGATCAACTGCTGTGCTTTGCGGTAAAGGGGACGATCGGGCTGAATGCGTTGCGCCTGCGCGATCGCTTCTTCAATATCGGGTACAGTATTGAGCCAGACTTGAGACTGGGCATTTGCCAGCAGCGTCATATCCTTCACTTGTTCATTCAGCTTGGCAACATCAGGAATTTTGCTCAGGACATTGAGTGCGCCTTGCAAATCACGTCGATCGAGCATCGCCTGTGCCAACTCCACCATCTGCTGTCCAAACTCTCCGATCGCCTTCTGTGCCGCTTGGCGCACGTAGCTAGTTGGGTTAATTGACTGCGCTAACTTGATCGCTTCTAACAAATTGGTCAGTCCACCTTGATCAGCCAGTCGTTGCGCTTTGCCCAGCGTGTTGCCATCGTCCCGCGAACCGTTGATTTTGCCCGTTAGCTCGTTGTATTTAGTGGTCTGCCAGAAGGTATTCTCCACATCTAGCAGGCGGACAGCAGAGGAAAATGCCTGTCGCCAATCAAGGTCGCGCAATGACTGTTCTGCTTTACGGTAAATAGTTTCTGCTTTAGACCAGATGGTTTGCCAGCGCTGCACCCGTTCTTCCACACGTTTGTAGGCAGACGCTTTAGGCGAGATGCGTCGTGCTGCCGCGATCGCCTCATTCAGCTTGCCAGCGTTGAAATCGGCTTCTGCCAGTTTCAAGACTTCCAGTGACCAGAGTTCCACCATGCGATCAGCCTCATCGCGCAGCGGGTGGTCTTTGGGCAAAGAATCGACCAGCGCGATCGCCTCCAGCAAGTCGTTGGAGGTTTGCTTACTGGCTGCCAAACGCGCACACTCAAAGCGCAACGATGCTGAGGCAAGGGGCCAAAAAATCGCCGGACAGTTGGGTAACCCTGGCATTTGCAGCAGCAGCGCCAGTGCCAATGCTCCCGTCCCAACACAGCCTACACCGGTTGCTAGTAACCAAAACTTCCAGCTATACAGCCAGCGCAGCCAACGACGCGGCGATCGGTTTGCCTTGAGAGTAGACGGCATTGGCGTATCGCCGCTCGATCGATTGCTCGATCGATGCCTGGGTTGTTGAGACGGTCTAGGTGGTGGTGGCGGTGGTACAGGCTGCGATCGCCCAGACGGGTCTACTCTTTTTGTGTGAGAACGCGACTGTGACACTGAAGTCACAGATCTATCTTGAGATGCTGCTTGCCGAGGCAACATCCCATCATGCGTCGGTTTTGGCGATCGATCTAATGGCTGATGGTCTGGCGTTCCCGGTCTAGTCATACTCAAAACACAAGCAGCAGTACCGCATGAAGTCATCAAACCTCACGCATAGATGCCATGCTACTCTTCAAGCTCCAAAAAGCCAAATTGGTTTGCGCTGTGAACAGGGATCAGACACAGGAAAAGTTGTGCCAGGTATGCAGGTAATGGGCAGAAGAACCGTTACAGATAGCGCTCCTATTGGATTGGTAACGTTAGGCTGGGTTAGCTTTCAGCACTCAGTGCTCAATCTAAGGGCTTTGCGGTTTAATAACCGACCAATGAACCAGGTTTCGACGGCGCTCAACCTTCAGTCATAGCGGGTTGAGCGTAGCCGAAACCCAAACCACGGGTATCTTATTTTCTTGCAATCCCTTAAGCTGACGGCTGACCGCTGAGTGCTCAAACCACTACATACGTTTCATGAATGGTTTAGGACTGCTAGGTAACGGTGCTCCTGCGGAAGGACGCACCCGTTTTGCAGGCACCTAAAGCTGGCGATTCTCGAAACGACCATTTTTCAACCAGTGCTCGTAACCACTGCGAATGCTTCTGCGCCTCACCGCTTCTGCGACATCTGGGTTCTTAGCTAAGTAGCTGGCTTCACTAAAACGAGGAAAGCGACCTTCAAAACGCCCAGCCTTTTGATAGTGTGTGTAGCCATTTCTAAACTGTCCTCGTTCAACCGCTGTCTTGACATCCGGGTAAGCCATCAAATAGAAGCGTTCATCAAAGCCATTAGCAGCACTGTTACGGTTGTTGTAGCGGCTGTCGTTGCGATCGTTGTAGCGATCGTCATTGCGATCGTTGTAACGAGTATCATTGACTACCCTGCCACAGACAACTCTACCGTTTGTCTCCGATTCAATACAGACTCTTTGCGCCATTGCGGGTGGTGCTACTAAGGCGATGACAGTGGCTGTCGCCACACTCAGCAATCCGAAAACTTTTGTTGTACTCATTGTCTTTAGCCTTTTGGTTCGCTATAAATTGAACGCGATCGATCTAGCTCCGTGCTAATCGTCAATTCCCTGCTCGTAGAGTAGACGCGCATTCTCTTTCCAGGTTCCTACCGTTGGGGCTGGACAGCTTAAGCCTTTACCGGGGGCGATTGGACAAGTAGAGGATAAAGGCATCGATACTGTCAGGACTTACACATTTTGACCACAACATCAGAGATCTAAGCAGTGCATTGGTGACGCTGCTTGATCCTTGTTAAAACGTCCGAAGGTTGCGTAAGTCCTAGCCTTGGCTCTTAAATCGCGCAACTCAAATCGCTCGCACGTTGAGTGAACCGGAGGTTTTCTCTATAGTCCACAGGGCAGTCGATGACGGTGGGCACATCTTGTTCTAGCGCTTCTTTAAGGATGGGAATCAGATCCAGGCAAGATTCCACGCGATAGCCCTTCAAACCCATGCTCTCAGCGTATTTCACAAAATCGGGGTTGCCAAATTTGATGAAGGCAGAGCTACCAAATTGGTTTTGCTGTTTCCATTCAATTAAGCCGTAGCCACCGTCGTTGAAGATCAGCGTGACGAACGGTGTGCCAATTCGCAGTGCCGTTTCGAGTTCCTGAGAGTTCATCATGAAGCCACCATCGCCTGTGACAGCGACGACACGCTGTTCGGGATGCACCAGCTTAGCGGCGATCGCCCCCGGAATGGCAATGCCCATTGCCGCAAAGCCGTTAGAAATAATGCAGGTATTGGGGCGTTCGCAGTGGTAGTGGCGTGCCATCCACATTTTGTGGGCACCGACATCCGAAATCACGATGTCGTCGGGTGCCATTACCTGACGCAGGTCGTAAATAACTTTTTGCGGCTTGATGGGGAAACTGTCATCCTTGGCATACTGCACATAGTCGTTACGAATCTCGGCGCGTAGCTCCAGCGCATGCGGATCTGGTTTGTTGGCGCGATCGGCACGGTACAGAATCTCTCTGAGCGAATCGGAAATGTCGCCGACAACTTCGGCAACGGGAATATAGCTGCTGTCCACTTCGGCAGACATTGCCCCAATGTGGACGATCGGAATGGTGCCGTCAGGATTCCACTTTTTGGGTGAGTATTCGATCAGGTCATAGCCCACACAAATGACGAGATCGGCGCGATCGAAGCCGCAGCTAATGTAGTCACGTTGCTGCAAACCCACTGCCCAAAGTGCCAACGGATGGGTATAGCGAATGACACCTTTACCCATAAAGCTATTAGCAACCGGAATGTTTAGCCGCGTGGCAAACTCGGTAAGGTCTTCGCTGGCGTTCGCCCGAATCGCACCATTGCCGACTAAAATTAGCGGATTTTCTGCTTGAGAAATAAAGTCTGCTGCCTTTTCAATACTTTGAAACGAGGCGTAAGTCTTCTCCTTGTTGTCTTTTACCAGGGGTTTACCAGGGGCAGCCATTGCGGCAATGTTTTCTGGCAGGTCAATATGCACAGCTCCGGGTTTTTCTGCCTGGGCAATCTTAAACGCCTTTCGTACAATCTCCGGTGTGTTGCTGGGGCGAACAATTTGGGCATTCCATTTTGTGACAGGGGCAAACATGGCAACCAAATCGAGATATTGATGCGATTCAATGTGCATCCGATCGGTGCCGACCTGTCCTGTGATGGCGACTAAGGGAGCGCGATCGAGATTGGCATCGGCAACACCTGTCATCAAGTTGGTTGCACCCGGTCCTAAAGTCGAGAGACACACGCCCGGTTTGCCCGTCAGCCGCCCGTATATATCTGCCATGAACGCGGCTCCCTGTTCGTGGCGGGTTGTGATGAATTGAATCGACGAGTGCTTCAGCGCTTCCAGCACATGCAGATTTTCCTCCCCCGGCAACCCAAAGATGTAGCGAACGCCTTCATTTTCCAAACAGCGAACTAGCAGTTCGGCAGTATTCATTGCGCCCATGTTCCTTAACCCTCTTCACAAAAACTAAGTATGCCCTTCACCGCATCGTCATGCGCGCTCAATCGATCACCCAACTATTTATGCCAACCTTCGTAAGACTCTAACAAACACTCCCAACGCTGGAACGTGTCAAACCCGCCCCATCCTGTCTTAACACGTTCTGGAGAATCGTTCCTCCGTTTTGTTACAAAGAATACAGTCAAAAAAGGAAAATGTTATCTACCACTGACATTTGCTGTGAAGGCTAAAAGCCAAAGGCTAAAGCCCGTTTTAGCCTTTAGCCTTCATACTTCATCCTTAGCTGTCTACTTCACCCACACAGTTTTGACATTGACAAACTCATGAATGCCCTGGCTGCTGAGTTCACGACCAAAGCCCGATCGCTTAATGCCACCAAACGGCAAACGTGGATCAGATTTGACCATGCTGTTGATAAAGACCGATCCCGCTTCAAGCTCATGCGTCAAACGTGCTTGTTCCCCTTCATCAGTTGTCCAGGCGCTTGCCCCCAAACCAAACGGGGTACTATTGGCAAGCCGAATCGCCTCATCAAGATTTGTCACACGAAATAGCATTGCCACAGGACCAAAGAGTTCTTCTTGAGCAATCGCGCGCTCTTGTGGAATATGGGTGAGAATCGTTGGTGGATAAAAATTGCCCGCACCGTCAAGCGGCTTACCACCCACTAATACCCGTGCGCCTTGCTGAATTGCCTTCTGTACTTGCTGATCCAGGTCTTTGAGAATACCAGGAGTCGCCAGCGGACCAATATCGGTAGTGGGCAGCAGCGGGTCGCCGACTTTAAGCGCCTGGTATTGCTCAACAAGCCGCGCTTCAAACTCGTCATAAATAGTGTCTGCCACAATAAAGCGCTTCGCGGCAATGCATGACTGTCCGTTGTTAATCATCCGCGCGGTGACAGCAGTGGCGATCGCAACCTCCAGATCAGCACTGGGCAAAACAATAAAGGGATCACTGCCGCCCAGCTCCAGCACCACTTTTTTAATCTGCTTGCCAGCCGTTGCTGCCAGACTGGCACCCGCAGATTCGCTACCAGTGAGGGTTGCAGCTTTTATGCGATCGTCCGTCACCATTGCCGCCACCTTGTCTGACCCAACCAGCAACGTCTGAAACGCACCCTCTGGAAAGCCTGCTTGATGCAGAATGGCTTCGATCGCCAGCGCCGACTGTGGCACGTTGGACGCGTGCTTGAGCAGGCACACGTTACCTGCCATCAAGGCTGGAGCCGCAAAGCGAAACACTTGCCAAAAGGGAAAGTTCCAGGGCATCACCGCTAAGACAGTACCGATCGGCTGATAACGAACGAAGCTTTTGCTAGCATCGGTTTGCACCGTCACATCTGCCAGAAACTCAGCCCCATGATCGGCATAAAAACGGCACACAGCCGCACATTTTTCCACTTCACCGATCGCTGCCTTCAGCGGTTTGCCCATCTCCAGCGTCATCATTCTGCCAAACGCTTCTTTTTCTGCGTCCAAAATCCGAGCAGCGGTGTGGAGCCACTGCGATCGCTGCTCAAAGGTTGTCTGTCGATAGTACTCAAACGTTTGCTGTGCTAGGGCTAACGCCTGCTCGATGGCAGCATCCGTTAGCGCTTCAAACACCTCGATCGTCTCTCCCGTCGTCGGGTTAATCGTCGCAATCCCCATCAACGTTCTCCATTTCAAATACACGCTTGACGACAAACTTATCCATTCCGATCAATCTCATGACCCTCGATCGATCTATATCTGTCAAAAATAGTTTGTTAAGCACCTATAGCGGTTCCTGTTAGAGTGCGGTACAGGGGCTGAAGTTTTAAGGCAGGAGGCAGGAGGCAGAAGGAAAGCCGCCGTGCTCTTTAGCTTCTGCCCTCTGCCCTCTGCCCCCTGCCCTCTGCCCTCTGCAACAAATAAAGCTTTTTAGTCGCTTTGTACACAGAATTTCATCGAGCCACTTCTTCACAGCATATCTACAGATCGCGCGTCAAAGCAATTCAGAGCCTTTGGCTTCAAAAATTCTGTTCTACGATCGTCTCTCCCTTTGTCCCACTCACAGCAAACTGGATCGGTTGGTCACCAGAAGCCTTAGACTGGATGATGCAGTAAATTGTGCATTCAACCCAAACTGAGCGACCCGTGCGAAAAATAGTGATTGCTGGCAACTGGAAAATGTATAAAACCCAAGCCGACGCGGTAGCGTTTCTTCAGGGTTTCATGCCTCATCTCAACGACATTGCAGACGATCGAGAAGTCGTACTATGCGTCCCCTTCACCGCGCTAGTAGGCATGTCCCAGTCTTTGCACGGTAGCTTGATTCGCCTGGGTGCTCAAAATGTCCATTGGGAAACCGCTGGTGCCTACACTGGAGAAGTCGCCGCACCAATGTTGACGGAGCTTGGAGTGCGCTATGTCATTGTGGGTCACAGTGAACGACGGCAGTACTTTGGTGAAACGGACGAAACCGTTAACTTACGTTTGAAAGCGGCGCAAACGGCTGGGTTAACTCCCATTCTCTGCGTTGGCGAAACAAAGCAGCAGCGAGACACGGGCGAAACAGAATCGGTGATTTTTAGCCAGCTTGAAAACGCTCTCAATGGGATTGATCAAACAAACCTGGTGGTTGCCTACGAACCCATCTGGGCGATCGGCACTGGCGATACCTGCGAATCAGCAGAAGCAAACCGGGTGGTTGGACTCATGCGGGCACAGCTTACAAATCCTGACGTACCAATTCAGTATGGCGGCTCAGTGAAACCTGATAACGTAGACGAAATTATGCAACAGCCCGAAATTGACGGAGCGCTAGTCGGTGGAGCCAGTCTGCAACCAAACAGTTTCGCCCGGATCGTCAACTTTTCAGCTAGACGGTAGAACGAAAGCCTTCCAGTGCCTGTCAAGCAACATTGGAGGTTTTCTAGCTACCAGAAATTAGAAGACAGCGACAGAGAAAGGCTGACCGCTGAATGCTGATAGCTGAGCGCTAATAGCTGATCCAAACGTGCAGCGTTATTTTTCAACAGGCTTTTGCTAATTTCTGTACTGCTCATAAAGCTTTCGTAAACCTGGCGCGATCGTTCTGGGTGGTAGCTTCACACGTCCGTAATTGAAACAGTTGTCGTTCAAAGCCTTCATGAAGATCGTCAGTAGACCTCAAAAACGTCAGGAAATTGCCCTACAAGTGATGTAGGTTAACCTAGCATCTGATTCAGGTCACTCATTCAACGCCACTCTTGTTCTTATACTGTCTGCGAAGCCGCAGAAACCGTATGTCTCTGCTACAAGCTTGTTCGCTTGCTATCCAAGCTAGCAGGTTTCGCTAGCGATCGCACGCTGAAGCTGCCACGAAAAGATGCAGAGACACGGCAGCTGATGAAGAGAACGTAATGGAACTCTCAGTAATGTTCTTTAGTCCTTAATGGCGGGAACACTATCAACAAGCAGCTGACTGAAGCCCACTCTTACCCGGAGCAACTGAGACGAGCACTATGCCAGCATCTTCTTTTTACGCTGAAGCAGAATACGACGAACAGCTACATGTCCAGGGGTTTCGACCCGGTGATCCCGACACGGAAAGCACGGCAGATGACCTTGTGAGCATCGAAATGGAGTACGCCGATGCGGCTACTCTCCAGCGCAACGCTAGTCGCCGTACAACCGATCTCGTTCGTCTGTACCTCCAGGAAATTGGTCGCGTTCGCTTACTCGGTCGTGACGAGGAAGTTTCGGAAGCTCAATGCGTCCAGCGCTACATGCGGTTATTAGAGCTACGGACGGAAGCCGCCGAAACAGCAGGCGGACCGATTCAGCTCTATGTCCAACTCGTTGATGCGCACGATCGCCTTGCATCACACCTGGGGCACCGTCCTTCTTTGGAGCGATGGGCACTGGAGGGTGGCGTTGCGGTTGCCGATCTGAAGCCCGCGCTAGCAGAAGGTAAACGGCACTGGGCTGAAATTGCTACCTTGACAGTGGATGAACTGGAGGATGTCCAGTCTCAAGGTGTCAGGGCGAAGGAGCACATGATCAAGGCAAACTTGCGCCTGGTTGTGTCTGTCGCCAAAAAATACCAGAATCGCGGGTTGGAGCTGCTCGATCTGATTCAAGAAGGCACGCTAGGGCTGGAACGCGCCGTCGAAAAATTTGACCCCACCAAGGGCTATCGGTTTAGCACCTATGCGTACTGGTGGATTCGTCAGGGGATTACACGAGCGATCGCCACTCAAAGCCGCACCATCCGCCTGCCCGTTCACATTACCGAAAAGCTGAACAAGATCAAGAAAGCTCAGCGCAAAATCTCTCAGGAAAAAGGGCGCACCGCATCCATTGAAGACATCGCTCTAGAATTGGAAATGACTGCGCCCCAAGTGCGTGAAGTGCTGCTAAGAGTACCTCGCTCTGTTTCCCTCGAAACCAAGGTGGGAAAAGAGAAAGACACTGAGCTAGGCGATCTTCTAGAAACCGATGATGTTTCGCCTGAAGAAACCCTCATGCGTGAAGCGCTCCGCCGCGATCTACAGCAGCTTCTAGCAGACTTAACGACCCGTGAACGAGATGTCATTCAAATGCGCTTTGGTTTAGGCGATGGGCATCCGTACTCGCTGGCTGAAATTGGTCGTGCGCTCGATCTCTCACGAGAACGGGTACGCCAAATTGAGGCGAAAGCGCTACAAAAGTTGCGTCAACCAAAGCGCCGCAATCGTGTGCGCGACTACTTAGAGTCCCTAAGCTGATCGTCTTGGAGCTAACGCCCGTTTAGCGTCCTGATTTAATCCCTCGACTCTTTACAGACGTTGAGGGATTGCTATTTTTGCCCACTTCAAAGCATTCTTTCTGGGATTTATTCTCAATAAGACACGCTACTTGAAAATAAAAGTTTTATTGTGTATCATTCTCATTAATACAGAATTATTGAGAAGACGACTATGGCAGTTTCATACACAGTCACTTCACTGAAAGCAGAACTGAACGAAAAGGGATGGCGGCTCACGCCTCAACGGGAAACCATCTTGCAAGTCTTTCAAAACCTGCCCAAGGGAAACCACCTGAGCGCTGAAGATCTTTACAATCTTTTGGAAAGCGATGGAGAGGCAATTAGCCTGTCCACTATTTATCGGACGCTCAAGTTGATGGCGCGGATGGGCATTTTACGAGAGCTAGAGCTGGCAGAAGGGCACAAGCACTATGAACTCAACCAGCCTTCGTACCATCATCACCACTTGATTTGCGTACGCTGCAATAAAACGATCGAGTTCAAGAGCGATTCCATCCTCAAAGTCGGTGTCAAAACGGCACAAAAAGAGGGCTATCACCTGTTAGATTGCCAGCTCACCATTCATGCCGTTTGCCCCGTTTGTCAGCGATCGCTACTGCCGATTTAAATTCAAGCAAACCAAATCTGGCTTGAGTTTAATCCGAGCCTAAAAATAGCGCACTTGAGCGTCAAGCCCACGTGCACGAAGGCGAGTTGCTTCAGCCTCTGCTAAGCCTCGCTGGTCAGAGTCTCCTGCGTAGACATATTTCCCGAGGTTTGAGGAGGCGATAAACGCACCGGGCACATATTGCCTGACTTGCGTTAAGATAGCGCTATTCTTCAGCGGAACTACGACTACATAACACTTGCGACTACTTGCAGCCAATCCATTTCCACATACCGATCCACTAGCAATTGGACTTAGACCCAGCGCATATCGTGTATCAGAACCGACAATACCGTCTGCTACTAAGTTATTGTCTGACTGAAATCGTCGAACAGCACGGTCTGTTTCACTACCAAAGATACCATCGACTCTAACTGAGTAGCTACGGGCGTTGAGCTGTTGTTGAAGAGCGCGCACATCTGACCCTCTACTACCGAAGCGCAACAGTCCGCCAGTACTGAAGGTAGAGTTGGAGGTCGCACTAATGAAGCTACTATTACTAATCGAGTTACTACTAATCGAGCTACTACTAATTAGACTATTACTAATCGAGCTACTACTGATTGAGCGAAAATTTTCTGAAGTGGCATATGACTGACCCCTCAGTGCTCGCTGGGTCGCTGGTCCAGCAATACCATCAACAGTGAGACCGCGATCTCTCTGAAAGCGCCTCACCGAATCGGCTGTAATAGAGGCGTAGACTCCAGTCGGGTTGCGGTTGAAGTAACCTGCCGATCGCAAGCGGTCTTGCAGAACGGTGACAGAGGGACCGCGATCGCCGACCTGCAATGCTGATGCGTGTCCAGCAACCGCCAAAATTGCTGCGGGAACCAGAAGCTGTAGCATCAGCAAACTCGCCTGACCAGACCATTGCTTTACATTCAATTGCTCAACATTCAAAGTCAACTCAACTGCTTCAGGATCGTCATACGCACAAGCAGTGTGCAAATAAGCAAAGGTTTCCATAGCTTTCCCGCAAAGTTTTGATTGGCTAATCTACAAACCGAAGATAGAAATTAATCCTGATCAAAATATTAGCTTTATTAATCCCTAAAGGGAAGTACAGGCGGAAAGTTGTGTATTCGCTTCGTCCGGGCACTCCCGCATCTGGCTACAACTTTCATGAGCTGTACACACGTTCCTTTTTCGGGTTCATTGACATCACTGAATCTGACCTTCATCTATACCGATCGTTTGAATTTAGGTGATGAGGCAAGAGAGAAATCGTTGAGTGAAGCAGACGCTGCAATTCAAGCTGCGATCGCAGGCTGGTAAAGGACTTGCGATCGCATACTATACCAATCAGCGGTTTCAACTTCGCTCAACTCTCTAGCGTGGCGGCAGGTTAAGCAAAGTCGAAACTGGTAGTTTATTTTTTATGCAAGTCCCTAACGTGATTACGGCAATGAATTAAGGCTTTCTCTAACAGCCTTAATTCGTTGTAAGTAGCTTTGATTATTGAGCGCTTAGCCATGAGGCGCTTGCAAATGCATAACCAATCAGGTGAGGCGACTGCATGGTATGAATCTTGTGTTACGATCGAACAGAAGAACTATTTTCGGCTGTGTAATTCGTTATTGCAAGCGTTTCTCCGAATCTATACCTCTACGCTCATTGATTCTGGAGACGATTTATGTCTATTTACGTCGGCAATCTGTCCTACGAGGTTACGCAGGAAGATTTAACCCGTGCCTTTACGGAGTATGGTACAGTCAAGCGCATTCAACTACCGACCGATCGTGAAACTGGTCGCCTGCGCGGCTTTGCGTTCGTTGAGATGGATACTGAAGTAGAAGAAACTGCCGCGATTGAAGCACTTGATGGTGCCGAGTGGATGGGTCGCGACCTTAAGGTCAATAAAGCGAAACCCCGCGAAGACAGAGGATCTTCTGGTGGTGGTAGCTGGGGCAACAAGGGAGGCACATCCAAACGCTATTAGTTGCCTGTGATTCAAGGCTAGAGAGGTAAGGCATTGTTGCAAATGCTGACGTAGACAGTGGAAAGCTGACTATTAAGAATTCGCAACAAAGAGAGTTTAACTCTAACGTCTAGAGGGCAGACTGAGAGTTTGCCCTCTTTTAATGGTGCTGTTTAAGACGATATAGCTAATTATTGAGGAGGTTTAATGGCGCAAATCATTCCCGGCGAAAACGAAGGCATTGAATCAGCGTTGCGCCGATTTAAGCGTGAGGTTTCAAAAGCGGGGATTTTCCCAGATATGAGAAAACACCGCCATTTTGAAACGCCGATCGAAAAGGAAAAGCGCAAAGCGATCGCAAAACATAAGCAGCGACGACACAAGTTCCGCTATTAGCTTCAATGTATTTTTCCAAGCTCAATTCACTAAATAGTCGTAGCAGCAGCAAACGCTAAGGAAGCAATGGTCTACAACCCCTCACTTCAAGAAGAACCGCGCAATCAAAAAACACGACTGATTCCTCCCAACCAGGTAGAACCTCTTCTTAACTGGTTAGAGCATACCGGACGGCTAATCTCACGCAATATTGATGCGGATCATGACAACCCGGTTGCCGATGAACTCATTGATGAAATCGTTGATTCAGGCGCTTATAGCGACGATGATGATGACTCCGAAGAGCTAGATGATGATTAACCAGCTTTGGCTTGTCCGAGGCTTTGCGAACGGGTGGCAAGCGAGAGTGGTTAACTTTAGCTGAAAGCTCCACTCTGCTTGATAATGTAACTGAACTCGAATGACACCACAGAGGTTAGTGCAGCGTCAAGGGTAAAAATTAGGACTGGCAAATCCCTTCTAATCGGCGAAGTTGTCTAAAGCAGTGAGGTGCTTTATGCAAGAAAAATCGATTGCTTGATGAACAGACGAAGAACGCAGTCAGCTGCAAGAAGTGCTTAAGCAATTGAAGGGCAGCAGCCAAGAAGTTCAACGTGCCCAGATTCTCCTCAAAGCCGACATTAGAGGAGCAAACTGGACGGACGCGCAGATTGCAGAGGTCTTTGACAGCCGTACTAAAACGGTCGAAAATATCCACCAACGGTTGGTCGGGAGGGGCTTTGAAGATGCCCTGAACGGTGTTCGTCGCAGCACGCCTCCAACCGAGAAGGTGTTCAACGGTGAGCAGGAAGCCCACATCATTGCGC
>JAHHIG010000017.1 GCA_019358895.1 Tildeniella nuda ZEHNDER 1965/U140
TGAAACGTTCTACACCAAGAACATTCTGCTCAATGAGGGCATCCGTGCTTGGATGGCACCGCAAGACCAACCCCATGAACACTTTAGCTTCCCCGAAGAGGTACTCCCACGTGGTAACGCTCTCTAGTAACATCGTTGGCAGCAACCGCGACCAGGAATCCTCTGGATTTGCCTGGTGGGCAGGTAACGCTCGCCTCATTAATCTTTCTGGTAAGCTGTTGGGCGCTCATGTTGCCCACGCTGGACTGATTGTCTTCTGGGCAGGTGCGATGACTCTTTTTGAGGTCGCCCATTTCATTCCTGAGAAGCCCATGTACGAGCAGGGCTTGATCCTTCTACCTCACCTGGCTAGCCAAGGCTGGGGAGTTGGTCCCGGTGGTGAAGTCATTGACATCTTTCCTTACTTCGTTGTCGGTGTTCTCCACTTAATTTCTTCCGCTGTGCTTGGCTTTGGTGGTATTTACCACGCCGTTCGCGGTCCTGAAGTGCTGGAAGATTATTCTTCCTTCTTCGGCTACGACTGGAAAGACAAGAACAAAATGACCAGCATTATTGGTTTTCACCTGATTATCCTTGGGTTAGGTGCATTCCTGCTGGTGGCGAAAGCGATGTTTTTTGGCGGTCTGTACGACACTTGGGCACCGGGCGGTGGAGACGTTCGCGTTGTCACTAACCCAACGCTCAATCCCGCAGTCATTTTTGGCTATCTGCTGAAGTCACCGTTTGGTGGCGATGGCTGGATTGTGAGCGTCAACAACCTGGAAGACATTGTCGGTGGTCACATTTGGTTGGGCTTGCTCTTGATCGCGGGCGGCATCTGGCATGTTGTTACGAAGCCGTTTGGTTGGGCACGTCGCGCTTTGATTTGGTCTGGCGAAGCGTACCTTTCCTACAGTCTTGGCGCTCTATCCTTGATGGGCTTCATCGCTGCTTGTTTTGTCTGGTTTAACAACACGGCATATCCCAGCGAATTCTATGGTCCTACGGGTCCAGAAGCGTCTCAGGCACAGGCGTTGACCTTCTTGATCCGTGACCAGCGTTTGGGTGCAAATGTGGCATCGGCACAAGGTCCAACAGGTCTCGGTAAATATCTGATGCGCTCTCCTACCGGCGAAATTATTTTTGGTGGTGAGACGATGCGCTTCTGGGATTTCCAAGGTCCCTGGTTGGAGCCTCTGCGCGGTCCCAACGGGCTTGATTTGAACAAAATCAAGTACGACATTCAACCGTGGCAGGCACGTCGGGCGGCTGA
Organism: Tildeniella nuda ZEHNDER 1965/U140; assembly: GCA_019358895.1. Taxonomy (GTDB): domain Bacteria; phylum Cyanobacteriota; class Cyanobacteriia; order Leptolyngbyales; family Leptolyngbyaceae; genus Stenomitos; species Stenomitos nudus. Next base: position 1,253 of record JAHHIG010000017.1, read on the forward strand.
GTACATGACTCATGCACCGTTGGGTTCGTTGAACTCAGTGGGTGGGGTAGCAACGGAGATTAACTCCTTCAACTATGTGTCTCCTCGTTCCTGGCTGGCATGTTTTCACTTTGTGGTAGGCTTCTTTTTCCTGGTTGGACACCTCTGGCACGCGGGTCGCGCTCGTGCGGCTGTTGCTGGCTTTGAGAAGGGGATCGATCGCGAAACTGAACCCGTACTTTCCATGCCTAACCTCGACTAACGGTTGAGCACAAACCAACGTGTGTTGGTACATCAGCGAAAGGCTTCTGCGTTACTGCGGGAGCCTTTCGCTTTGATGGCGGTTAGCTGACAAACCAACCAAAATCCATGCGCGGTCTCTAGCAACTGGGGTATTCTGAACGTAATTGCAATCGAAATTACGGCAGAAAAGGCTCTGAAAGCAGCATGAAGTTGGCAAAGCGAGTTGAGCAGGTTACTCCCTCATTGACCCTAGCGATCGATGCGAAAGCAAAGGCACTGAAAGCAAATGGGGTTGATATTTGCAGTTTTAGCGCTGGGGAACCCGACTTTCCTACACCCGCGCATATTGTGGCAGCGGCAAAGCAAGCGTTGGATGAGGGTAAGACTCGCTATGGTCCAGCAGCGGGCGAACCCAGACTGCGAGAGGCGATCGCCCAAAAGCTTCAGAACGACAACGGACTTTGCTACGGTGCCGAGAATGTCATTGTCACGAATGGCGGTAAGCATTCACTGTTTGATTTGATGCTGGCAATCATTGATGCTGGCGATGAGGTAATTATCCCGGCACCGTACTGGGTGAGCTATCCCGAAATGGTGAAGCTGGCGGGTGGGGTACCAGTTATTGTACCGACCGATGAGAAAAGCCAGTTTAAGATCACACCAGACCAACTCCAGCAGGCGATTACACCGAAGACGAAACTTTTTATCATCAATTCGCCGTCCAATCCGACTGGGATGGTTTACACACCAGCAGAACTGGCGGCATTGGCAGATGTCGTGGTCAAAAACGACATTCTCGTTGTTTCTGACGAAATCTACGAAAAGCTGGTCTATGACGACGCTAAGCACGTAAGCATTGGTGCGCTCAGCCCAGAAATTTACGATCGCACCTTAGTCAGTAGCGGCTTTGCGAAAGCGTATTCGATGACAGGTTGGCGAGTGGGCTGGCTGGCAGGTCCGGTCGAGATCATTCGCGCGGCGACATTGATTCAAGGGCACAGTACTTCTAATGTTTGCACCTTTGCTCAGTGGGGCGCGATCGCAGCGCTGGAAGGCTCCCAAACCTGCATTGAGTCGATGCGAGTGGCGTTTGCCGAACGTCGTCAAGCAATGTTCGACTCCATCAATGCGATTCCTGGATTGAGCTGTGCCAAACCGGATGGTGCCTTTTACCTGTTACCCAGCATCGCCAAAACGGGCATGACCTCCCTGGAATTTTGCGATGCGCTGTTAGAAGAGCAGCAGGTTGCCCTGATTCCTGGCGTTGCCTTTGGCGCTGATGATCATATTCGCCTTTCTTACGCGACCGACATGGACACTATCAAGCGGGGTATGGAGCGATTGGATGCCTTTGTGCGTTCACGCAGTGGCTCCATCGGAGCATCAAGAACTTAGTTGCGATCGCACCTTAAGGGGGTTAAAGAAATAACGTCGTGTCGCAGCGGTCAGCGGTCAGCGGTCAGGAGTCAGCGGTCAGGAGTCAGCGGTCAGCGGTCAGCGGTCAGCAGACAGCAGCGGTCAGCAGAATATGACCTCCCTCGTTTACTGGCTTACTCTCAGGCACGTCCTTATAGCTGAGAGCTGAAAGCTGAAAGCTGATAGCTCTCCCAAGTGTGCAGCTATTTTTTAACAAACTCTAAGGATCGCAGCGAACTTCAAGCAGAAAGCCATCCGGGTCATAAAAGTAAATGCCCCGTCCTGTTGGGCGCGTTACGGGACCGTGATCAATGGTCACCTGACTGTGTTGCAGCACCTCTACTACCTGATCAAATGCTTCAGGCGCAACGTCAAACGCCAGATGATTCGCACGGGTGAACTGCTGATGCGGATCGAGGTTGGGCGGCGCTAACTCTGGCTCCCAAAACAAATCAATCACCACACCATCGGGCGTGACAAAGTTGGCAACCTTGCCCTCAGCCACCAAATCTTTCAAAGTGGTTGGTACTTCGTCACCCGTCAACTCGTGCAGTCCCAGAAAGGTGCCGTAAAAATGGCGGGATGCCTGCATATCTTTGACGTTAAAGGCGATGTGATGGACTGCCCGCAGTGTACCCAGAGCAAGAACGGTGGAAGGTTGAAACGTAGTGACCATAGCGATGTGCCTAACGGATGATTGCTCAAACTATAGCGATTCTTCGCTGTTAAATGGTTCCTTTTGCGAGGGAAGAAACCGGGTTTCTGGCGATCGACCGCTTTAATCACATATTCTTGTCCAGAAACCCGGTTTCTACAGGGGTACTCTGTGTGATAATTCAGAATCGTAAGGTGATAGATATGACAGTGAGACGGGTTTTGACTTGGGCAACGTCGGCGTGTGCGATGACAACGTTGATGGTGCTTCCTTGGACACCAAAACCCAGCTTCGCCGCTACACCTGATTTCCCCATCACCGAACTACGCTGGCTTGGCATTCATAGAGACATTCAACCAACGATCCGGTTTGTTGTACCTGATCAAGACACGGCTACTTCTGCTTATGGCGGTGAGTTGCGGCGATATGACATTCACGTTGCCAAGATGTTTGAAGTTACTCATCATTTTTGCCAGCAGGATGAGAATCTTTATGGCATCGACTGGTTCTATGAAGCTGCTGGTGGAACAGTAAATATGGGGAGGTTTAAGGTCACTTGCTCACGAGCTTATTATGTGATGAAAACCTTCGGTTTAGATCGCTTAGAGGAGACGACTGTTCAACGTGAGACCTTGAATGAGAAGGATGGATTCCTTACATCAGAACCCAAGCTACTTGCAGTCCCTGTTCTAAATCTTACAGGCAAGAATATTTCACAGTGGATGGATTTTGTTCAGCAATTTCGTCCGGATTTCAGTGTAGCGATCGCCAATGACAAATTTCCTGTTCAAGAAGTCTTGCGACAAATAAATAGTAAAGCAAAGGTTCCTATTCTTCTACCTGAACAAACTTCAAAAGAGGCATCCAATACAATCTACATTTGTGCTAGGGCTACTGCAAGAGGTTATCACGTTGGAATAGCGACAGTGCCTGAGTGTACAACAGGTACAGCAATTTATGTTGCTTCGATCTCAGCCGATAAGGGTGGTAAATTAGTATCTCCAAGTTCGTACCATAACCGCTTTGAACATACTCAACTAGCTCGTGGCATCAGGGGTATTGCTACTTCATCCTACGGTGCAACTACTATGTCCAGAGTCCAATGGAAGTATCAAGGAGTTTTGTATGAAGTACACAGTAAAGGTGGATACGACAGACTCATCAAAATGGCGAGTTCTGCGATCGCAGCCGGACCTCGCTAACGGTTCAACTGAAGCTAAAAATCAGCCAACGGAACGTTGAGCAAAGGCTCGAACCGAGCGAATAACGGTGATGTCGTCAGCCGTTTCGAGTATTTGAATCCATTGGTTTAGTTGAGTGGCAGTTACGCTTGGAAAGGCTTGGCTTTGAGCAACCTGAAGATAGCGATCGTTGCTAAGAATGTGAATCGTCATAACGTTTCCTTGAAATGCCCAGAGTTCAGGAATGCCAAGAGCCTTATAAAGGCTGAGTTTACTGGCTGAGTTGCTGGTAATATCCACTTCAACCGCTAAATCAGGCGGTAGATTCTCTGGAATAGTAGGGTTTAAGCCAATGATTCGATGTGCGTTTTGAATATAGAAGCAGCTATCAGGTTCAATGCCGCGATCGAGGTCTTCGCGATTGAAGGTTGCAGATCCTAAATTCCTTAAACCAATACCTAATTCTTCTGCAAGCGTAACAATGATTTGAGCCAGTAAACGATTAACGATTTCATGCAGTTTGCTGGGCATGGAAAGGGTTAGTGTGCCTTGATTGTAAGCAATGCGCGTGATGCGATCGTCTCCCAGTTCGTTGAGAAAATCTTGATACTGTTCCCAAGGGATGTTCATCAACGAAATTGAACTGCCGGGAGCAAGTTGGATTTGACTAAGATTGAGCAGCGTTGATAACGTCATAATCGTGAGTCATAAATTGCACAATTAAGCCCGATTTGTCATAGTCTAACCTTTCGCTTGCTTGAGGATCTTCTGTGCGACTTCTTCTGGTACAGGCATCACCGAGAGCCGATTCCCTTGACGGACGACCCAGAGATCATCGGGGCTGAAGGTTTCGCGGAGCGTATCCAGCGTGAGGATATGCGGGAAGGTTTCGACATATTCAACGATGACGGTTTGCCAACGGGGTGACTCCTTCGTTGCTTTGGAGTCGTAGTAGTTGCTTTTAGCATCGAATTGAGTCGGGTCATCAACGTTGACTTCGGCAACCTTCATCAACCCAGCAATGCCGAGTGGCGTAGTGTTGGAGTGATAAAAGAAAACTAAATCGCCGGGAGTCATCGATCGCAGGAAGTTTCGCGCCTGATAATTTCGCACACCATCCCAAAGCGTAGTGCGATCGCGCTTCAAGTCTTCGATGCCGTACACATCCGGCTCCGATTTCATCAACCAGTACTTCATGCAGGCTCTCTCTGAGCGATTAATGTTTCGACGACTCGCACCAGGCGATCGACTGTTTCCGCCTGCCGATTCACTGTTTCCGCTTGCCGATTTGCTGTCAAGGAAAGCTCCTTAACGCTCTCCTTCACCGTTTTGGACAGTTCCTTAATCGATTCTGACTGCTGCTGTACCATCTCAAACTGTTGCTGCGTCATCTCAGACTGTTGCTGCACGACTGCCTTGATTTCAGCCAAATCCGCTCTGAACTCCAGCGTACTTTGCTCCATACTGAGCCGAAATTCAGTCATGCCCTCGGTCAACTTGCCAACCTGGTCGATCAGCACATCCATTTTGGTGCCGAGGTTGCCGTTAGAAGCGTTTGTCATGGCGTAACCGTCGCTGATGATTGTAAATGAAGGGATTCTAGCGCTAATTTTGTCACGCTAGTAGCGAATGCGAGGATCGATGTAGGCATTGAGGATGTCGATGAGGATGCTAATAAGGGCGACGATCGCAGCGAAGAACACCACAATGCCCTGCACCATCGGATAGTCGCGTTGAGAAATCGCGCGGTAGAGGCGATTCGCCAGTCCGGGCCACGAGAACGTCACCTCTGTCAAAATCGCGCCGCCCAGCATGGCAGCAAACGTCAAGCCCAAAATGGTGATCACCGGAATCATCGCGTTCTTCAGCGCATGGGAGATGAGAATCCGCCCTTCGGGAATGCCTCTCGCTCTCGCCGCTTCCACGTAGTCTGACTTCAGCGTTTGCTTCAGGTTCACCCGCACAATACGCTCAAAGATGCCGCTAATGAGAATGCCCAGCGTCAGGCAGGGTAGCGCCAGGTAATACAGCGCAATGAAAAACTGTGTCAGGTTGCCTGCGAGCAGACTGTCGATCGTGTACAGCCCCGTGATGCTTTCAGGCGCAGGCACCGTCACTGGAAAGCGTGTACCCAGTGGAAACCAGCCCAACTGCACCGAGAAAATAAGCTGTAGCAGCATCCCCAACCAGAACAGCGGAATCGAGTAGGTGAGAATGCCAAACAGCCGACCACCAACGTCGAACGGCGAGTTGGGACGAGAGGCGGAGAGAATGCCTATGCCAATGCCAACCACGAGGGCGATCGCCATGCTAAACACTGCCAGCTCCACCGTTGCTGGAAAAAACTTGAGAATGATCTCCCACACCGATTGCCCTTGACTGACGAGCGACGTACCCAAATCCAGGTGCAGCAGTTTCCAGAGATAGTCGAAGTACTGCACAATGAGCGGTTTGCCCAACCCCAACTGATTCCGCAACGCCTCTTTAGCCGCCTGTGGCGCACGAGTACCGAGGAGCGCATCAATGGGATCGCCGGGGGTCGATCGTAGCAACAAAAAAACCGCTGTCGTGATCACCCACAGCATCAGCGGCGCTAGCAGCAAACGCGCCAAAATATAATAACGGAGAGCGCTAGAGCGAGACATTAAGGGCGGTGAGGAGTAGGGGGAAGGAGTGCGGCGAGTTAAGCATTCTTCTCAAGACAGATTCTTTGGCTAGAGACGAGATTGTAACTCGCGATCGCTGTGAACAGACTAAATATCGATCGTTGAAACCCGTGCGAGGATCTGCTTGTACTTTTCGCTAACGTCTTCTAAGTCATAGGTTGGAGCCATTGTCTCGACTCGGAGTGCCTTGAGCTGCGCAACAAACTCACATGCCTCAGTCAACTGTTCAGCCGTTTGAATCTTTGCGGTCACTGTCGCACCGATTGAACAGACAGTAGCGAGCAAACAGATTGGCTTCCAGGTTTCGGCTTTGCCAACTGTTCCTGCTGCTCCAGCTAACACTGCGGCGATCGCACCGAGGACAATGTTGGCTGTCATGTATCGACCATTGTCGCGTTTGAGTCTATTCTTTTGCGTTCGCGCTTTTTCGAGGCTGCTAGAGATTTGTTCTCTCATTACATCTAGTTGTATTACCGGATCATTGGAGATTGTACTCATGAGTTTTTCTTCAAAACCTAAGATTTATGGGTTATGCTTCAACGTTCATCCTTTCGATGCCTTCATGTTCCTCCCATTTAGAATACTCAACTTCGTTGAGTTAAGCTGTTTGTTCCTAAAGGCAGATCTTTGAGTAGAACAATATAGTAACGAAGGGAACTAGAGCGAGACATTTTGGAGGAGAGGAGTCAGGAGTCAGGCTTCGGCGTGAGCTTCGACGTGAGCGCTCAGCCGAACGGAGTCAGGAGTCAGTTGTTAGGACTTACGCATTTTGACTAAAACCTTGGAGGTTTAAGCGACTACATTGGTCATGATGCTTAATGCTTAGTTAAACCTCCGAGGTTTGTGTAAGTCCTAAGTTGTTAGAGTTGGAGAGTGAACCAGCGCCAGTGAATCTTCTCCATCTAACCATTGCATGGGTTGCTACAGTACTGACAGACCCCCGACTTCTGCACCAGGTCCAACCATCCATCACCGTTCCACGCAAAAGTCGGGGATCTTATGTCGCTTCATGAGTCTCCTCAGCCATGCTCAAACTCTAAACTGAGTCGTATCGTCAAGCTATGAACACTGCAAGGCAACCGCCAAATTTATCACCAAACTTGCTAAATACACCTGCCTGGTTGCAACAATTGCAGTGGGTCGGCAACCCGGTTGGCTACATGGAAGCGGCGGCTCGACAACATCCCGACATTTTTGCGGCAAGTGTAGTTGGACTGGACGGTAGCCTGGTTTTTGTCAACGAACCGCAGGCAATTCAGGAGATACTCACGAACGATCGCAAAACCTTTCTTGCCCTTGGCTGCTCTAACCGCATCTTGTCGCCCCTGCTGGGCGATTACGCGGTCATTATGCTGGATGGCGATCGGCATAAGCGGCGGCGACAGCTCTTGATGCCGCCCTTTCACGGCGAACGCATGCGTGCCTACGGACAACTCATCTGTCAACTGACCATCGCTGCCTTTGATCCGTTGCCGCTCGATCGCCCCTTTTCTGCCCGCACCACCCTGCAAGAGATTTCTTTGAATATCATCATGCAAGCAGTGTTTGGGTTATCCGAAGGCGATCGCTGGCAGCACCTCAAGCAGTCACTCGTCTCCATGTTGGATCTGTTCCAATCGCCGCTCACCTCCAGCTTTCTGTTCTTTTCAGTCTTGCAAAAAGACCTCGGTGCCTGGAGTCCCTGGGGAAAGTTTGTCCGTGAACGTCAGAACATTGATGCGCTGATTTATGCCGAGATTGCCGAACGCCGATCGCAGCCAAACGGCGATCGCATTGATATTCTCTCTTTACTGATGTCTGCACAAGACGAGTTCGGTCAGCCGATGACCGATCAAGAACTGCGCGATGAATTGATGACGCTACTCTTTGCCGGACATGAAACGACGGCTACAGCCATGTCCTGGGCACTCTACTGGGTACACCATCTACCCGCTGTCCGCGAAAAACTGCTGCAAGAATTAGCGACCCTGGGCGATGCACCCGATCCCACCGATATCTTCCGCCTGCCCTACCTTACTGCTGTCTGTAACGAAACCCTGCGGATCTATCCCGTTGCCATGCTTACCTTCCCCAGAGTGGTTCAGGAGCCGATCGCAATGCTCGGTCATCGTCTGGAACCGGGCAACATGGTCGTGGGCTGCATCTACCTGGTGCATCAACGGGACGATTTGTACCCCAACCCAAAACAGTTTAAGCCAGAGCGGTTTCTCGATCGGCAGTTCACGCCCTACGAGTTCATGCCCTTTGGTGGCGGTGCCCGTCGCTGCATCGGCGAAGCTCTGGCACTGTTTGAGATGAAACTTGCCCTGGCGACGATCCTTTCCCGCTATCAGCTTGCCCTCGCCGATGCACAACCGGAATATCCCCGCCGTCGTGGTGTAACGCTGGCTCCTGCCAATGGAGTCAAGATGGTGCTAACGGGGAACCGTCTACGCCAAAAATCTTCTCTGCTAGAAGTCGTGTGAAAAGAGCGCTGCTTCCCTCATCCCCCAAACCCCTCCAACCGGAAGAGGGAGTAAAGCTTCGTCTTGTCCCCTCTCCTGCGGGAGAGGGCTAGGGTGAGGGCGTTGTATTTTGGTGAAACGAGTATGTGAATGCTTTACTTTTCTAGCAGCCTCTTCAAGGTGTGGCTGGTGTCTGTGGTTGCGGTGTCTGTATCGAGTTGGGAGTTTTGCCACCCAGCTTAAACTCTCTGCCATCAGGCATTCTGGCTCCATCAAATTTTGCGCCTGTCAGAGTTGCGCCTGCCAGTTTTGCCCGTAGAAGGTTCGCCTTTTGCAGATTCGTTCCCTCTAAAATCGCGCCTCGCAGGTTCGCGCCTTCCAGATTGGCGTTGCTCAGATCGGCTCCTGATAAATCGGCTCCCGACAAATCGGCTCCATAGAGAGTTGCCTTGCCAAGCTTGGCTCCCTTCAGGTCGGCTCCGTTCAGCTTCACTAGCGCCAGATTTGCTTTCTCTAGATTGGCATTGGTCAACACGGCAAACTCCAGATTAGAACCTTGGAATGCTGCTTCCATCAGATTCGCGCCGCTCAGATTGGCTCCCTGTAGATCGTAACTGTATAGATTCGCGCCAGCAAGATCACAGCCTGCACATGCTCTGTCGTTGATGAGCTTTGCTAAGCTGTCAGGACTTGCAGCAGACGTGACTGTTGCGAGCGCCAGCAGAGCCAGAGCACTAAGGAGGACTGGAGATGTGGGTTTCATGAGAGAGGCAACGCTTTGAATATTGGAGTGAGGCACGATCGCACACTATCGATCGCTCTTTCCAGTAAACCGCGATCGCACTCTATACGCGCGTTCTTTCACCAAAACTTTTGATTCAAGGTGTGTCAGCAACCAGCCTCACTGGTGTTTGAGAACCGTTGGTTATCCCTTGGTAGCCGCTCCCCATCGGGTACAGACCGAATTTTACCCTTGTGCATAGCGTCAATCAACTGCTCGATCGCAGCAATGTCCGTTTCGTTGAGATCGTTAACGGTCAAAAGGCTATGTATGCGTCGCTCTAGTGTCATGGATAGCTCACCTTTAGCGAGGACTTCCTCTACGATCGTTACAAGCTGCATAGATTAGCCCTGCGAGAGTGTAGATGCTTTGAAGCTAGAGAAGAGCTGAAAGTTCATTGACGACCTGCAGCCGTCCTTTACGTAAACTGTGCAGAATGCGATCGATGCTGCGCAGTTCCTCTTCGAGCGTGGGTTCGTGCAACAGTACTGCCAAAATACCGTAGCGATCGGCTAGCGTGATTTTGCCAGAGATGGTGATTTGGACAAACAGTTCAGAAATGGCGCAAGGCAGTGGACTGATCGTAACCATGACGGCACTTAGAACTCGATGTTCTTAGTATCGAGCGCTTTGCTTGAAACTCCAGTGACTAACAGGTGTGCGGGGCGTGATTTGCCCTGTTCTCCCTGGTGATCTGTTCCGGGACTTTGGGTGACGACCGTCATAATCTGCCTTAGCACAACAGCTAGTCACGTTGAGGACTTAGAGACCGCCGCCTGAGGAGTGAAGAGGCGCTTGAGATGCAGATAGCTTAGAGCAGCCAAAGATCGGAGTGGGATCAAGTCCTGTAATCTGCTGAAATTGTTCTGGCGAGATCGTGCTGGCGAGTTCTTGTGCCAAGGAATCGCCTTGACAGAATGCCTGTTCCCATTGTTTGAGCAGGTCATACGCCTTGGCAAGAAAGGCATAGCCCCGCAGAAGCGGCACTTGAAGCCAGCTATCAACCAGTGTCTGCACGAGGGCAAGCTCAATTAACGGAGACGGATAATGGTCGAGCAGCAGGTGTAGGTTCTGCTCAAACGCTTCAGTATCGTTGCCATCCAACTGGTAGCTACTGACGATATGTTTGACTCGCTGCCGGCTCAGTTGCGCTCCAATTTCCATCAAGACCTCAATCAGACTGTTTCACCTGAAGATTCTGGCTCATTACAGATTGTAGTCCGAGTAATGAATGGCTTGCAGTCATTGGGCAGCAGAACAATTGATCGGTTGCTACTCTTTCAGCTTTTTTAGCGCTTCTGGCTTGTGAGCGGCTTCTTGTCCAGTCTTGTCACTTTTAACTAAATATTCTGGGTGATCATCTGAAGCCGCCACATGATGTCCTTTGATGTCGATCGGTGCGGTCAATTTGCGCTGCACTGTACCGATAACTTTTCCTTGAGCGCTCTGCCATTCAACACGATCGCCCTTTTTCAGTGAATCAGCCATACGTTGTCTTTCGCTTTTGTAATCATTATCTATGACAAAACGATACGTGCGATCGTGGGACAAAACCTCTATCTAGCGTAGCGCTTGTGTTTCTTCTCACAGGGCGGCCTGTATGCCATTCGCTAGACAGTGTTCAAGTCGATCTCCACTTTATGACAGAGGAAAAGAATAACGGTGTTGTACCTAATGATGGGTGGAACTTCCGGCGATCGCTCCTAACTTGGTGTGTATTGAGTTCGCATGGAATTGGTTCAAATGCAATCTCTGAAATTATTAGCTTGTTTGACAGGGACAATCAGTGCCGCATCACTTGTCGCTTTGGGTGCCTCACAAGTCGTAGCGCAAGTAGGTGGCACTGCTGGCGGTAGTGCAGGTGGCTCCGTCTCTGCGCCAGCCAGCGGCGGAGTGACCCCAGGTTCTCCTTCTGGTACGACAGGCGGTACTGGTACGACTGGAGTGATGCCAACATCACCATCAACTGGGGTATCTCCAGCCGCACCTTCGACAGGCGTGACACCCACTACACCTGGTAACACCTCAACGACACCATCTGGTACCATCTACCCTTCCAACGGCGTTGGAGGCAGCACTGGAACATCGTCAACAGGCTCTTACGGTGCGACCACGCCCTCTTATGGAACCTCGGTCACTACGCCTTCAGGAACTAGCCCTTCTGGTCTTTCAACAGGTGGTTCAACGACTCCATCGACTGGCGTGACAACTCCTGGTAGTACGCCTAATAGCACATTGACCACACCTGGTAGTACACTAACGACTCCTGGCAGCAATCTCAATACTCCCGGCAGTACGCTTACCACACCGGGAGCTACTCAACCCGGTTCTTCAACGATCGCTCCAACCACTCCCAGCGGCAACACGACCACAACTCCAGCCGCGCCTGGTACTTCAACAACCCCCTCTGGAACAATGGGTGGGTCTACAGGTGTAACGGCACCGTAGGTTAATGACTAGCAGCCAACTGTTTATCTTGATTCGGAGCCAAATTGGCTGGCAGGAAGGGTTCAAAAAGACACACTCTAGAACTTGAGATGCGGGGACAGAAGGCACAAGCTTTCTGTCCCCGCCCTGTTTTAGACCGACATTACGCGATGTGCGACTTTCTTGAAATGCCTGCAAAATCTACCCTCACCCTAGCCCTCTCCCGAAGGAGAGGGAACCGAAAAGGATCGGAAGCCCTTCTCCTTGGGGAGAAGGGTTGGGATGAGGGTAAATTAGTTGCACATCGCGTTACATTTGGTGGGACTCTTTAAGCTCTTCTTACGCTGAAACCTGAATTGGTTGATCGCCAGATAGCCCAAAGGCAGCGTGAATGAGTCGTAACGCCGTGATACCGTCCTCTTCTGCGACCACGCAACTGACTTTGATTTCAGACGTGGCGATCATTTGAATATTGATGTGGTGTGTTGCTAACGATGCAAACATGCGGGCAGCGGTTCCTGGTTGATGCACCATACCCGCACCGACGATACTCACTTTGGCGATCGCCCGATCGACTACAATTTCGCCACAGCCCAAATTTGGTGTCGCTTCTCTTAAGACAGCACAAGCGATGTCTGCGTCTAACTGTCCGACTGTGAAGGCGATATCTCGCGTCGTAATACCGTTAACCACTCGACAGCGCTGAGACTGGATGATCATATCGACGCTGATATTTTGAGTTGCCAGGAGTTGAAATAGCTCTGCTGCCATGCCGGGACGATCGGGAATATGGCGAATGGCTAACCGTGCTTGATTGAGGTCGAGGGCAACGCCGCGGACGGGGAGTAGGGAGTGGGGAGTGGGGAGTGGGGAGTAGGGAGTGGGGAGTAGGGAGTGGGGAGTGGGGAGTGGGGAGTGGGGAGTCGATTCTGACGGCTGACTGCTGGTTGCTGACCGCTGACCGCCAACTGCTGACTGACTGACGCTAAATGCCTCACATAACGCGGCGATCGCGCGATCACAGTCGGCTTCGTCAATCACGCAACTGACCTTAACTTCAGAGGTCGAGATCATGCGGATATTCACGCCAGCGGCAGCAAGGGTAGAGAACATCTGGGCGGCAACGCCAGGGCGACCAATCATGCCTGCGCCCGCGATCGCTACTTTCGCAATTTGTTGTTCTACTAGCACTTCGGCATCGCCATCGGGATGAGTGACACCTGCACTCAGCGCGGGAAGAATAGCGCTGGCAACCGCCTCTGCCTGGTTGAGGGTGTTTTTCGTCACTGTAAAGGCAATGTCGTTGGTATTACTCTCGTGAATGGACTGAATGATGAGGTCTACGTCAAGGTTCTGGGCAGCGATTTCGCCAAAGAGACGAGCAGCAACTCCAGGACGATCGGGCACCCGCAGGAGAGACACTTTTGCCTGGTCGGTGTCAAATTCAACACCATCAACGGGATGCACCAGCTCTAAGCCTTCCAGCGATCGCGCCTGTGGTGTTGGTGAGATAATCCAGGTGCCAGGTTCGTCCGTCCAGCTCGATCGCACGACCAGCGGCATGCCGTAGTTACGAGCAATTTCAACCGCACGGGGATGCAACACTTTTGCGCCCAGGCTGGCAAGCTCCAACATTTCGTCGCAGGTGATTTCGGTCATGAGTTGGGCATCGGGCACCAGTCGCGGATCGGTTGTCAAGATACCGGGAACATCTGTATAGATTTCGCAGAAGCTGGCGTGCAGAGCCGCTGCCAATGCCACTGCCGATGTATCAGACCCGCCTCGTCCCAGTGTTGTGATTTCTAAATCGTCCGTGTCGCTGATGCCCTGAAAGCCAGCCACCACCACCACCTTACCTTCCTTGAGATGACGTTCAAGCCGCTCTGTTTTAATTTGCAGAATGCGGGCGTGGGTATGTGCGGCTTCGGTGACAATGCCAACCTGTGCGCCAGTCAGCGAAATGGCGGGTTGCCCTAGCGCCTGCAATGCCATGCTGAGAAGCGCGATCGAGACCTGCTCTCCTGTCGAAAGCAGCATGTCCATTTCGCGCCGACTGGGGTTGGGGGAAATTTCGTTTGCCAGTTTCACTAGACCATCTGTCGTCTTGCCCATTGCCGAAACCACAACGACCAGGTAATGACCTGCTTTAACGGTCTGCACAACCCGCTGTGCGACTGCTTGAATTCGCTCTACCGACCCAACCGATGTGCCACCGTACTTTTGAACAATTAGCGCCATAGCTCTGATTTCACCATACTGTAAGGGGTAAGTGCATGACAGCCCCATCTCTATCCTGCCAGCAATGAGCGCTTAAGCAGAGTATATAAACGATATAGCAAGGGATATAAAATTGTTGCTAAGCGTAGTCAGAAACAGCTCATGCGCTCATAACTAAACAAGCGAAAACCAATCGCTGTTTCAACTTAAAACGTTTTTCCACACCCGATCGCGCTCAAGCTTGCTCACGAGACACAACCTACGCGGCTCAGCGGTGGGGAAATCGATCGCTGCCACTGTATTCATTATGGTTCGCTGCCATTAGGCGTTGTCCAGACCGATCGCACGTCATTTACCTACTTCTACTGCACTATGGGCACTATCCAGATCATCCGCGATTTCCACTCTAATGCTGAGCAGATGACGCGCACAGTGCGCATTTTTACGCCGGATGCTTACACACAGCAGCCCGACCAATCCTTTCCAGTGCTGTACATGCTGGATGGACAGAATGTGTTTTCCCATCCCGAATCGGCAACGTTTGACACCTGGTGCGCTAACACGACGATGGAGGCGCTGGTCAAGGACGGCAGCATTCGCCCGTGGATCATTGTCGCGATCGACAGTACGAGCGATCGCATGATTGAATACTCACCCTGGATTGGCGGACGGGGCGATCTGTGCGCTCAGTTTTTGGTCAATCAGCTCAAACCTTATGTTGACAAAACTTATCGCACCCTGCCCCAACCACAGTGGACAGGCGTGATGGGTTCCAGCATGGGCGGACTGATGTCGCTCTACATTGGCAAAAAGTACGCCCAAACAGTCGGTCGCATTGGTGGACTCTCCCCTGCGTTGATGTGGGGCGGCGACCAGATCTTCAAAGTCTGGGATCACCGCACTGATGTCTGGTCAAAAATCTCTCTCTATGTGGGCAGTCAGGAGCAATATTCGTTTTACGGCGCTTGGCTCGACTACGTACCCGTCACGCGAGACTTCTACAATCACCTGAAGCAACTCGGCTATAGCGATCACGAAGTCTACTTTCTGCTGGCAGAGGGCGAAACGCATTATGAAACTTCGTGGCAGCGACGACTGCCAGAAATCTGGCGCTGGTTGTTAGAAGAACCTAAGGCAAAATCTTCCGACGTTTAAAGGATTAGCTTTATGCGTCTGGGTGGTAGCGCATCAGTCAAACTCTGGTGCCCATAGTTCGATTACAGGCACTTCCCAACCGGGCAGCAAATCGGGAAGGGTCAACCGATCGCCATCACGGAGAATTTCGACATCGCGCCCCAGACGGTAAATTTCGACCAGATGCGCTACGGGGTCGATTAAAATACCTACCTGGGTTCCTAACGTTAGGAAGTCGTCAATCTTTTTTCTGAGTGCTTTCACACTGTCGCTAGGCGATCGCACCTCAACCATTAAGTCGGGTGCTAGTTCGGCAAACGATCGGGGGCTGCGACGTAAGCGTTCTGCCCGTACAAACGAAATATCGGGTGCCCGCAAATCAGCGTTTGGCAGCGTGAAGCCAGCACTAGAACCCGTAACACGACCTAATCTTCGAGGCTTGACCCAATTACCTATAACTCTGACAACTTCGCTTGCAACTTCTTCTGATTCGTAACCTGACGGACTCATGACAACGATGCCCCCATCCACTAATTCCAGGCGATGGTCGGGATGGTCGGCTTGAAATTTTTCCAGGTCTTTGATCGTAAGAGACATAGAGCCTCCCTAACCGCTTAAGTGCATTTCTATACTGTACTCAATTGCGCGTCACGTAGACTAATCCAGCAGAGCCGCTTTTAGCCCTTAGCCTTTAGCCTTTCTTCCCATGGGTGTTTCCTCACAGTCCTTTCAAGCCATTCTGGATGACCTGTATCACAAGTACAAGACTTTGGATGCTGGGAAAGTTGCCAGCTACATTCCCGAACTGGCGAAGATGAACCCGGATTGGTTCAGCATTTGTGTGGTGACGGCAGACGGGCGCACGTTTGTTGCAGGTGACGCGGAGCAGCTCTTCACCATTCAGTCGATCTCGAAAGTGTTTGTGTATGGTTTGGCGCTGGAGGATCACGGACGGGAAGCGGTGTTAGCCAAAGTTGGGGTTGAGCCGACAGGCGATCCGTTTAACTCGATCATTCGGCTGGACGAATATTCCAAGCGTCCCGATAACCCGATGATTAATGCGGGCGCGATCGCCACCACCAGCTTAATCAAGGGCAATGGCGCAACCGAACGCCTCAATCGGATGCTGGATATGTTTCGCCGTTATATCGGACATGATGTCTATATCGATATGTCGGTGTTTGTCTCGGAGCGATCGACGGGGCATCGCAATCGAGCCATGGCATCACTGATGCGGCATTTTGGGATGATTGACGATCGCATGGATGAATCGCTGGATTTGTACTTTCAGCAATGTTCCATGATGGTGAACTGTCGCGATCTAGCCGTCATGGCGGCAACGCTGGCAAATCGGGGCGTGAATCCCATCACGGGCGATCGCGCTGTGCCCACTCGCTACATCCGCGACATTCTCAGCGTCATGTATACCTGTGGTATGTATAACTTTGCAGGGCAGTGGGCATACACAGTGGGTATTCCAGCTAAAAGTGGAGTTTCAGGCGGCATTATTGCGATCGTGCCACGGCAGGTAGGCATTGCGGTTTTTTCGCCACCGCTCGATAGCCACGGCAACAGCGTACGGGGCATCAAGGTCTGCGAGGAACTGTCGCGTCAGTTTGAGCTACATATGTTTGACCCGCCGATGGGCTGTTCACACTTCCTGGAGCAACTAGAGGAGAGGGGTGAAGCGTGAAGAAGAGTTTTGAGTTGATTTAGCGGTCAGCGGTCAGCGGTCAGCGGTCAGCTTTGTTAAAGGAGTTTGAGTTTGGAGTTCGATAGTTAGAAGTCAACCTTTTAGCTTTTAGCCTTCTGCCTCCTGTCTTTTGCTTTCTGCCTTAATCCTGAAACTGCTGTGCGTAGAAGCGAGCATAGCGTCCACTTTGATCGAGCAGTTCGCCGTGAGTGCCAGATTCAACAACCTGTCCTTGTTCGAGCACCAGGATGCGATCGGCACGGCGAACGGTTGCCAGACGATGAGCAATGATAAAGACGGTACGGTTCTGCATCAGGCGTTCGAGCGCTTCTTGTACCAGCGCTTCGGATTCTGAATCGAGTGCGGAGGTCGCTTCATCCAGAATGAGAATGCGCGGGTTGAGCAGCACGGCGCGGGCGATCGCTAACCGTTGCCGCTGTCCACCCGAAAGGTTCACGCCACGCTCACCCAGCCAGGTTTGGTAGCCCTCAGGAAACTCCACGATGAACTGGTGGGCATTAGCAATCTGGGCGGCATTCTGCACCGCATCCAGAGCAAAATCGGCTTGTCCAAACGCAATGTTTTGGGCGATCGTTCCCGAGAAAAGAATCGTTTCCTGGGGCACAATGCCAATCTGACGACGTAAGCTGCTGAGTGTCACGTCCTTGACATCAACGCCATCAATGAAGATTTGCCCACTTTGGGGGTCGTAAAAGCGAGGCAGCAGATTTGCCAGTGTCGTCTTGCCAGCCCCCGAAGACCCGACAAGAGCGATCGCCTCTCCCGGCAATGCCAGTAAGCTTAAATTTTTCAGCACGGGCTGATCGGGCTTGTAGGCAAAACTGACGTTGCGATACTCCACTTTGCCAGTTACAGGAGGCAGTGCGAATACCCCAGGATGTTCAACGACGGTCGGCTGAATATCCAGCATCTCAAAGATGCGATCGAGCGATGCTTCTCCCTGCTTGAATTCGTTGTAGTTGCTGGTGATCAGCGCGATCGGGTCAATGAGCATCACCACAGCCGTCAGATAGCTGACAAATTCTCCCCCCGTAAGGTTATTCTGAGAAACCTGCCAACCGCCCAATAGCAGCAAAAACAGCAGACTCACCGCCTCTAAAAAACCAACGACTGGCATTTGAATGGCTTTTAGCTGCTCAGCCCGAAAGCGTGCCCGCCGATTGCGTTCGGCTTCTCGCCCAAAGCGATCGAGCATGTGATCTTCGGCAGCAAACGCCTGCACCAGGCGCATCCCGCTAAACACTTCCACCAGCAGTGCCGACAGGTCTGACACTCGGCTCTGGCTCCGATAGGACAGTTGACGCAACTGTTCGCCAAACCAGGTAATGAGTACTGCCATGAATGGGGCAATGACCAGCGTTGCCAGCGTCAGTTGCCAATTGAGGTAGACCATGTAGCCCAGCACGACAATTAGTTGCAGCACACAGGGTACAAACTGATGAAAAACCTTGTTGACCACTTCGCCGATGCGATCGACATCCTCAGTCAAACGATAGGCAAGGTCGCCGCTTTGAGCCGTTTCAAAGTAGCTGAGGCTTAGCCGTTGCAGATGGGCATAGACCTGTTTACGCAGGTCAAGGGTGATGGCTAACGCGGCTTTTGCCATGAGTGAGTCTTGACCATACTGGGCAAGTTTTTGCGCCAGGAAGACGATCGCGGTCACTCCAGCGATTTGAGCGATCGCCAGCACGTTGCCCTGCCCAATCAACGCCGCCATTTTGCCTGCGATCCATGCCAGAATGGGCCAAATTGACGTAAAAATGAGCGTACAAAGCAGTGCTTGAGTGATTGTGCGACCATGCGGTCGGATGTAATCAAGAAGCTGCCAGTAGCGATCGCGTGCGTTCAATGTTTGTTTAATTTGCTTTCTTGATAAAGGTGGCAGATCAACGGGGCGAGCGAAACGACGACAATGACCCCAATAATCGGCAATCGATACTGATCGACATCAGGGATACTCTTCCCTCAAAAATAACCTAACAGCGTGATGCCAAACGTCCAGACACCGCCAATGAGGTTATAAGCGATAAAGGTATGGTAGGCGTTGCCCCAATGCCAGCAACAATAGGGACAAAGGTGCGGACAATCGGCATAAACCGGGCTAGTACAATGGTTTTTTAACCGTGCTTGTCATAGAACTTCTGGGCAGTAAGAAGGTGCTTTTTTCGAAAGAGCCACGAGTCCTCTTTGCGGAAGAGGCGATGACCAAATTCATGACCCATAACATAGCCAACATTATCCCCTAGAACGGCACAGATGAAAGCGCATACAAGCAGAAGCTGAATACTCAGTCAGTTCTGAGATGCCAGGATTCTCGCTGTCAACCGAAGGCTACCGCCGGGTAAAAAGAACCCAAAAAACAGCCTCGATTCTGCAAACACGATCGCCCCAATGGCTAGATGACCACCCCAATAACCCCAATGAGGTCAGGAGCTACTTCAAATGGTTATCCATAATGTGTCCCAGCCTTCTGAGGAATAGCTTTAGGGTGGCTGTCGTTCACAGTGCCTCTTCTCTGTGAGACGGTTTAGTCGATCGATAAGTTGCTTGAATGGTGCAAGGCTAGACAACTGACGGTGGCTGATTGGAAACACTTCTTATAAAGACTACCCTTACAAAGACCACCCTTACAAAGACCACCTTAAGAAACCATGTCAGCGCTATGCACCTGATCGAGCTGTCTTATCGAGTCACGCGATGTCTTCTTCGTTGCACTGCCCAAACCGCAAACGCCACAATTAATCCCAGCAGCACCAGCTTAGCAACGGGGGCTAAATAAACCTCGACCAGACTATAGTTGCTACCCAAAAAGTAACCCAGCGCCGTCAGCAGTAAGACCCAAAGCGTTGTGCCGACAGTTGAGTAAAGCAGGAAGAGCGCGATCGGCATCTGGTTAATGCCTGCTGGTAGGGAAATGAGCGTCCTTATGCCTGGAATCAGCCGACAAAACAGCACTGTCTTCGCACCGTGACGATTAAACCAGCGATTCGCTTTGTCAATGTCTTTGCCAGAGAGCGTCAGCCACTTGCCATATCGATCGGCTAACCGTCGGATGCGTGGTTCACCGATTAGCTTGCCTGCGTAATACCAGGGCAATGCGCCTAGCATGGTGCCGATCACCCCAGCGAGCACCGCGAAAAAAAAGTTCAGTTTGCCTTGCGCGATCGTAAATCCTGCCAACGGCATGATGAGTTCAGACGGAATCGGCGGAAACAGGTTCTCCAGAAACATCAGTAGCCCAATCCCCCAATAGCCCAGGGAGGTCATCGTATTGGTTATCCACTCGGTCATGGCGGTTCTCTAGGTTGGTGACAAAAGCCGCTATCAAGATAAGTTGAGGCAGGCTTTAAACGAAAGCTAAGAATACATGTGTCGATCAACTTTCCGCTAAACTCTAGCAGCTTTCAACATTTGACGAATCAAGCTCATCTCATTCTTCACTACAAATTTGCAGTCATCAGATAGTGCTACAGCAGCCTGCTGGAACCATAGACAGGCTGCTGTAACTCAACGCCTGAAGTTGTTTGAACTATGCCTTCTTCAACCAGCTAAACATTGCCCGTAGATCCTTGCCCACCGCCTCGATCGGATGTTCTGCCTCACGACGGCGCATAGCGGTAAAACCGGGTTTGCCAGACTGGTTTTCTAAGACAAACTCACGGGCAAACTGACCCGTCTGGATCTCGTACAGGATCTTCCGCATTTCAGCGCGAGTCTGGTCGTTGACGATGCGAGGACCGCGCGTAAAGTCGCCATACTCGGCTGTGTTCGAGATGCTGTCGCGCATTTTGGCGAGTCCACCTTCCACAATTAAATCGACAATCAGCTTGACTTCGTGCAGGCACTCGAAGTAAGCAACTTCTGGTTGGTAGCCTGCTTCGACAAGGGTCTCAAAGCCCGACTTGATCAGTGCCGTCAAGCCACCACAGAGAACAACCTGTTCGCCAAAGAGGTCGGTCTCGGTTTCTTCGCGGAAGGTGGTTTCGAGGATGCCTGCGCGGGTGCCGCCGATGCCTTTGGCGTATGCCATTGCCCGATCGCGCGCCTGCCCTGACGCATCTTGAAATACGGCAAACAGGCACGGTACACCTTCACCCTGCTCATACGTCCGTCGCACCAGATGACCGGGTCCTTTAGGAGCCACCATCACCACATCGATAGTGCTGGGGGGCACAACCTGAGCAAAGTGAATGTTAAACCCATGAGCAAACGCCAGCACTTTGCCCTCTGTCAAATGTGGCTCGATCTCGTTTTTGTAAACGGTTTTCTGCGCTTCATCTGGCAGCAAGACCATGATGAAATCAGCCAGTTTCGCCGCTTCGTCCACTGGGTAGACCGTCAGCCCAGACTCCTTTGCCTTGCTCGCCGACTTACTGCCCGGATACAGCCCAACGATGACGTTCATACCGCTGTCTTTCAAGTTCAGCGCGTGGGCATGACCTTGAGAACCGTAACCGATAATCGCGATCGTCTTTCCAGCCAGAAAATCTAAATTGGCATCCGCGTCATAATACATCCGCGCCATAGTGGGAGTCTCCTTGCAAGGGTCGAGTTCTGTGCGAACTCAAAATTTTATCAGATCCCAGGGGGCAGCGGATGGAAGAGATGCAGGGGAAGCACAGAGAGCGCTAGGGGGAAGGGGGAAGTTTTGAGTTCTGCTTCCCCTACTTCCTCTGCCTCCCCTACTTCCTCTGCCTCCCCTGCCTCCCCTACTTCCCCTACTTCCCCTACTTCCCCTGCTTCCCCTGCTTCCCCTGCTTCCCCTACGGCTTCCCGATTTTTTGAATCTGCGCGGTGAAGTAATCTTGACGATATTTGAGCTGTTTTGCCAGACCTAGCCCTTGTTGAAAGGCTGCGAGTGCTTGCTGATTTTGGTTGCGATCGAGTTGAATCTGTCCAATCTGGTCATAGGCATTCATCATGCCGTAGAGGTTGTAGGACTGTTGCTCAAGGCTGACCAGGTAATCGAAGACTTTCAAAGCGGCATCAGGGCGATCGTTGGCACGGTAGAGCGCACCGAGCTTTTGCAGCGCTTCACTGGCGTAGGCAAGCTGGAGCGTGGGTTGAGCCAGTTGGTAGGCTGACTGGTAGTTTTGCTCTGCCTGGTCGGGTTGTGCCAGAAGCTGATAGTTGTCGGCAATTTTGATTTTTAACGCTGGAATGGGTTTGGGATCAGGCAGTTTCTCATACAGCGCGACGAGTTGCTGCTGGGCAGTGATTGCCTGCGCTGGTTGTTTTGCCTGCTCGTAGCTATATGCTAATTGCGTCAGGTAAATGCTTTCGTTTTGGCGATCGCCCCTTGCCTTTGCCCTATTGGCTAGCTCTCGGTAGGTGGCGGTAGCGTTGGGATAATCCAACCAGGTCAGGTGCAGTTGCGCCAGCGTAATGAGCGTTTCGTCGGTCTTTTTTTCGTCGCGGCGCTGTTTTGCATCGGTCAAAATCTGGGTGTAGATGCTCACGGCTGGTTTGGGTAAGCGTACCTGTTGGTAGGCAAGCCCTAGCGCTTCCAGGACTGCTAAGCGTTCAGCACGATCGCTGCTACTCAGAGGGGCAGCGTTAGATGGTTGCGCTGCGGCATCGCTGGTTGTAGGAGTCATGGATGTCGTTGCGATCGGCAGTTGCTGCGCCAAAATGGCATCCAACCGCTTGGTAATCCATCGGACATCCGGGGTCAGATTCTCTTTCCAGGCAATGTCGCCCACTCGCCCCAGTGCTTTGACTTCCTCTACAGTACCCAGCGATCGCCGCAGACGGAGTTCCCGGTACCAGATGGCGAAAGCTCCGACGCGATCGCGCTGCTTCAGCCTTGCTGCCGCCTGATTGTTTAACTCATCCAGCGCTACGGCTAGTTGTTTACGCTCTAGCGCTGACAAAGGACGCTGTGCTGCTGCCGACGGCAATAACGGGTCAGGCGTTGTCATGTCGAGCGGATTCGGCGGAAATTCATCAGGGTTAGTCTTCGTCGCTTTCACCTCTGGCTTCTGCTCTGGCTGAGCTGCGGGCATGGGCGTTGGCAGGGTTTGGGTGACAGCACGAGGCGTGAAGCCCAAACACAACAGCAGTGAGAGTGCCAGGATGATGTGGCGATCATTCACTCGCTGCGTTCTCCCGTTTCGTCTACATTTTCCAGGCGTTGGCATAACCACTCCTCTAGACACTGATCACACTAAATACAGCCGCCGGAGCATGAAGCGCCTGCGATCGCCAAGATAACCTTACAATCATCGAACGCTGCGATCGCACAAGCGCACACGCTGACGTTTCCGTTATAAAGTGCCTGTGGTGTTTGTGTCCACTTGCTAACAATTACGTAATCGAAGGTGACATAATAGAACGCACTTAGCGGTGTGTTGCAGGACAGAGATGAGACCAAGACGTTAGGCTGAGAGTAAGTACCAGAAGAGCAACCACTTGGAGCGTAGAGCGGAGCAGCACTGCAGCTTTCTACCGCAACGTTGTGATCGGGTAGCCTGGTGTCTAAATTGAGTCAAATGGCTGTTTGCAGACTCGGCTATTCTACAAGTGAGAAAAACGTGAAAGTTCTGGTAATTGGCAATGGTGGTCGTGAACATGCGTTGGCATGGAAACTCCTGCAATCTTCTAACGTGCAACAGGTGACGTGTATTCCTGGCAATGGAGGCACGGCTTCGCTAACACATTGTCAAAACCTGCCGCTCAATGTTGACGATTTTGAGGGCATTGGGCGCTTTGCCCTCGTCAATGGCATGGGTCTGATCATCATTGGTCCTGAGGCACCCTTAGCCGCTGGCATGACGGACTACTTGCGGCATCAGCATCTCACTGTGTTTGGTCCTACACGCCTGGGCGCACAGATTGAAGCGAGCAAGGCATGGGCAAAAGCGCTCATGCAAGAAGCCAACATTCCCACAGCACGAGCCGCCGTTTTTACAGAAAAAGAGGCTGCCCAAGCCTATGTGCAAGCGCAAGGTGCCCCGATCGTGGTGAAGGCAGACGGACTGGCAGCGGGCAAAGGCGTGACGGTTGCTGCGACAGTAGCAGAAGCACAAGCGGCGATCGCGGCGAGCTTTGATGGGCAGTTTGGCAAAGCTGGAGAACGTGTCGTCATTGAAGAATATTTAACTGGGCAGGAAATCTCAGTGCTGGCGCTGACCGATGGCATCACCATTCGCCCTTTGTTGCCTGCTCAAGACTACAAGCGCATCGGTAACGGTGATACTGGACTCAATACAGGCGGCATGGGTGCTTATGCTCCCGCACCGATCGCCACGCCTGCCTTGATGCAGCGCATTCAAACCGAAATTCTGGAGCCAGCGATCGCAGCCCTACAAAAACGTAAGATTGACTACTGCGGTGTACTCTACGCTGGCATAATCATCACGCCAAACGGCGATCCGAAAGTGATTGAATTCAACTGTCGCTTTGGCGATCCTGAAATCCAGGTGATTCTGCCGCTGCTAGAAACGCCCCTGGACGAACTTTTATTGGCATGTACCCAAAAACGACTGGCAGAGTTCCCGCCCTTGACCTGGAAGCCTGGTG
The DNA here is from genome assembly GCA_019358895.1 of Tildeniella nuda ZEHNDER 1965/U140. GTDB lineage: Bacteria > Cyanobacteriota > Cyanobacteriia > Leptolyngbyales > Leptolyngbyaceae > Stenomitos > Stenomitos nudus. The sequence continues at coordinate 25,631 of JAHHIG010000017.1, forward strand.
CCGCTGCCTGTGTCGTGATGGCGACCGAAGGCTATCCTGGCTCGTTTCGCAAGGGCGATCGCCTGACTGGGATTGAGAACGCAGAGGCTCAAGGCGCAATGGTGTTTCATGCTGGCACCCAAATCAAGCAGCAAGCCCTGGTTTCTGATGGAGGGCGCGTACTGGGCGTGACGGCAATTGGGGAGACCTTTGATGCCGCGATCGACCAGGCGTATGCAGCCGTTAACAGCATCCACTTTGAGGGTGCCTACTATCGCCACGACATTGGCGATCGTGTCAGAACTGCTAAGTCCGCCTCCAGTTAACTTATAGTGAAAGTAGTTGTTGGTTGTTAGTTGTTAGAGCAGCGCACCGAAAACTAAAAACTAAAAATTAAACACTACCTTCACGCCCTTGCTTGCCTTCCTGAGCCAAATCCGAGCAACCATTGCCACTTGGTGGTCGGAGTTTACCCTCCAGACCAAACTGATGGCGGCGGCAACGCTGGTAGTCTCTTTGATCATGAGTGGGCTAACCTTTTGGGCAGTCAATACGATTCAGGAAGACGCTCGCCTGAACGACACGCGCTTCGGTCGTGATCTGGGCTTGCTGTTGGCGGCAAACGTGGCACCGCTGGTGGATGAAAATCGGACCGAACTGGCACGGTTCTCTCATCGCTTCTACAGCAGCACCACGAGCATTCGCTACATGCTCTATGCCGATGCTGAGGGCAACATTTTTTTCGGCATTCCGTTTTCCGAGTCGGAAGTGCAGAATTCGCTGACCATTCGTCGCAAAATTCATCTACCCGACAATTACGCCGAGAATACTGATGCGCCGATGGTACGACAGCACATGACACCCGATGGTGAAGTCACGGATGTGTTTGTACCGCTCATCGATGAGGGCGGCTATAAAGGCGTACTGGCGATCGGCACTAACCCCAACCCAACGGTAGTGACCTCATCGCATCTAACCCGCGACGTAACGATCGCCGTTTTTGTCTCGATCTGGGTCATGGTGATTTTGGGTGCCGTCTTCAACGCGCTGACGATTACCAAACCCATCAAAGAGCTGCTGTTCGGCGTTAAAAATATCTCCTCAGGCAACTTTAAGCAGCGAGTTGATTTACCGCTTGGTGGCGAACTCGGTGAATTGATTGGCAGCTTCAACGAAATGGCAGAAAAGCTGGAGCGCTACGAAGAGCAGAACATCGAAGAACTGACTGCCGAGAAAGCGAAGCTCGAAACGCTGGTATCCACGATCGCGGACGGCGCAGTGCTGTTAGACATGGATATGCAGGTAGTGCTGGTCAACCCTACCGCTCGTCGCCTTTTTGGTTGGGAAGGCATAGCCATTGAAGGAGCCAATCTACTGCGCCTGCTACCCTCATCGGTTCAAGCAGAAATTACCCGACCGCTGTACCAGATTGCGAGAGGTGAACTCCGCGAGGGAGCCGAGTTTCGCATTGCGCTGAAGGAACCGCTCGATCGCACCGTGCGCATACTGCTAACGACTGTGCTGGATGTGTCGCGGGAGAACGTGAAAGGCATTGCGATGACGGTGCAGGATATCACCCGCGAAGCCGAACTGAATGAAGCCAAGAGCCAATTCATCAGCAACGTCTCTCACGAACTCAGAACGCCGCTGTTCAACATCAAGTCTTTTATTGAAACGCTGCACGAGTACGGCGAAGACCTGAGCATTGCTGAACAGCGCGAGTTTCTGGATACTGCTAATCGGGAAACCGATCGCCTCACGCGGCTAGTCAACGATGTGTTGGACTTGTCAAAGTTAGAGTCGTTCAAGCTCTACAATTTTGAACCCGTTGATCTGGCGCAACCCGTTGAGCAGACCTTGCGCACGTATCGCTTAAATGCTCGTGATAAAGGCGTTGAGCTGATTCAAGACATTGAGCTGGCGTTGCCGTCTGTGGTGGGGCATTACGATCTATTGCTGCAAGTGTTTACCAACCTGGTTGGTAATGCGCTGAAGTTCACCGAAACGGGCTGCAAAGTAGCCATCCGGGCGTACTTGCTGAAGCCCGATCGCCCAACTCGTGACCACCACGAAAACCATCCGTTCCTCCGTCCGCCGATTGAGAATGCCACTGCTGCTGACACTCAGGATGCTGATTGCCAACGGGTTCGCGTTGAAGTCGCCGATACTGGCATTGGCATCGATACGGATGATCAGAGTGCCATTTTCGATCGCTTTTTTCGCGTCGAAAATCGGGTGCATACGCTTGAAGGCACCGGGCTAGGCTTATCCATTGTGCGGAATATTATTGAGAAACACCACAGCCGCATTCGTCTCATCAGCGAAGTGGGAGTTGGCACCACGTTCTGGTTTGACCTTAAGGTGTTTCAGGAGGATGCGTTGATCGATTCTGCCCAGAATCACGTTCACTCCGCCGATGCGCTTGTAGAAGCCCAAATCAGCCCAATCATTGCTTGAGAGTGAGTCGCATTTCTGATGAATGAAGCCTTCTAGCGGGGAGGTCGTCGTCGCTGCAAAAACTCGGGAATATCTAGACCACCTGGTGGTTTGTTCTTCGGCTCTGAAGCTGGCTGATTGCTCATTGATGGGGGTGCGATCGGTCGTCTGGTGCCTGTTGCTTTAGACAGCGCCTGCGGTCTGATATCGTGTGTAAACCCGGTGGCGATGACGGTGATCCGGAGTTCTCCCTGCATCCGCTCATCGATCACTGCGCCGAAAATGATATTCGCTTCTGGGTCAACGACTTCGTAGATGATTTCAGCCGCTGCATTGACTTCGTGCAGCGTCAAGTCTGTACCGCCTGTAATGTTAAACACAACGCCACGGGCACCTTCGATCGAAGACTCTAGCAATGGCGAAGAAATCGAGGCAACGGCTGCTTCTCTTGCTCTCGATTTGCCAGAGCCAATACCAATGCCCATCAGTGCTGAACCTGCATCTGCCATCACTGCACGTACGTCGGCAAAGTCCACGTTCACCAAGCCTGGGATGGTAATGATGTCCGAAATACCTTGTACGCCTTGACGCAAGATGTCATCCGCAATGCGAAAGGCTTCTTGCACGGGCGTTTGCTCTGAAATAACCGACAGCAACTTGTCGTTCGGGATGACGATCAGGGTGTCTACTCGACTTTGCAATGCTGCAATGCCTTCTTCTGCCTGACTGGTGCGTCGTCGTCCCTCGAAGGTAAAGGGTCGGGTGACGACACCAACCGTCAGTGCGCCCATCTCTTTAGCGACTTCTGCCACGATCGGTGCGGCTCCGGTGCCTGTACCACCTCCCATGCCAGCAGTAATAAAGACGAGGTCAGCATTTTCTAGCGCTGTAGCGATTTCGTCGCGTGATTCTTCGGCTGCTTTTTGCCCGATCGCGGGATTGCCCCCTGCGCCCAACCCTCGTGTCAGCTTTTGACCCATTTGCAAGCGGTTGATTGCTGTAGCGTAGGTGAGTGCTTGAGCGTCTGTATTAATCGACCAAAATTCAACACCGACTACATCGCTGGCAATCATCCGGTTAACAGCGTTGCCGCCGCCGCCGCCCACTCCAATGACTTTAATTTTGGCTACGCTACTGGGCACAATATCACCACTCCTTGATTCTTCCCCTGGCAGACCCTTGACGTTAGCTGGTTGACTTAAGTGTAATCCGGAGTTGCCAAACGGATTTGAGGTTTCCACGGGCACTGAAAAGTTATTCTGTCCTTCGGGGTGGGAGCCGTTAGTGGCTTCTCTTGAACGATCATTGAGCGCCATTGAAGTCGCATCCGAATTACTATTAGGAGTCATTGGAATTGCAGCGGTTATAAACTACGTTTTAGTGCTCAGGCGGTGTGGTCAACTATAAGGGAAGCGATGCAAAAAACCAACTATGGCGACGGCTTTGCAATAGACTGAAACGTCTCGTTCTTTTAACTGAATTTGAGCGGTCTAGTCACTGGTTATTCATAATCTCATACTTATAAAGCTAAGGGTTACCAGATTTTACAAGGTTTTGCGGTTTTGGCATCTGTATCATCGGGGCATCTGGATTACGGAGATCGATATAGCTAATTTGACTGAAGCGCGGGTGCGCCGAAAGCTTTCGCATACGATCGATCGCTTTGAGCTGAGACGGAAACTGAGCACTATACGGACCCAAATGAATCAGCCCCAGTTCTGTTTTGAGGATGAGATTGGCGGGATTGCGCCAATCAAGCTCAGAAACGTTGATTGGTGGACCTTGAATCAACTCTCGATAGAGCTTAGACCAGGAGGCACGATAGCTCTCTGGGTTGCCGATGACTTTGAGGGATGGCAACTTAAGCGATTGATCCAGCGAGGTATAGCTTTGTAAGGGGATCAGCATCCCATTTTCGTCGAGCAAGCTGCTTTTAGCGGTAGCTGATTTTATTCCTCCTGATGGCGGACGATCGTCAGATGACAGTGCGATAGCCACTGGGAGCCGTTCCTTCACCTGTACGATCAGACCGGGTGGAAAAAGCTGACGGCTGACCGTTACGTCTGCGATCGGCGCACGGGTTTGCAGTTCACGGGCGATCGCCTGCGGTTCTACCCGAAAGAGCGATTGTGGATACGGAATGGGCAGGAGCGATCGCAGCGTCCGCACTGGAATAAAACGATTACCCTCAATCCGCACCTGCTCTGGGCGGCGAATGACCCATGTTGGGAGTGTTGCCGCCCAAATTACCCCAGCAGTTAACCCACAAACCGCTACCACTCGCCAGCTTGCCTGCATAAGCTTCACACGCCTGCGCTGGCGCAACTTCTGTCGCCGTTGCGCTAACTCCGTTCGTGATACTGACGCAATGCTGCTAGTCATCCAGGTTTCTAGTACTCATGCAGTTTTTAGTGCTCGTGCCATCAGCAAGCGAATGAATCTCCCAAGATACCTGATTTTGACGAATGATCTCGGCAATATTTGAGGCTCAGCTAAGTTTAGGACATACGTACCTCGTTCAAGGCGATCGTACTAATGCACACTTCAGGCTAAGTATGCAGTGGCTGCAAAGGTGATTGATCCTTCGACCCGCTCACCCAACTTTTTTCCATTTAATCACCCATCGCATTTTCTGCAAGGCTGTTTTGTCAATTCGTCCGCAAGAGCGTGGAGAGCAAGAGAGCTGTTGGTTCGTAGCAAAGAGTGAGTGGTTCGCCGTCAACCAACTCCTCACTCCTCACCTCCCTAACTCGTCGCTTCTTGAAGCTGCACAGCGATGCGTTCACCGAACTCTGGATCGGTATTCGCTAAGCCTAAAAGTTGCAGATATTCCTGACGGGTCAGTCCAGCTTTCTGAATGATGGCAAGTGCTTCAGATTCAATTTCCTGCTCGACCCGCAACGATTCTGTCTCGGTTTCTGCTCCCTGAAGTTCGCCCTCGCGGCGCTCAATCAAGGCAACCACTTGTAAACACGCATGCACAAATTCGCTGACCTTCTCTGAGGGAATGCTGCTGGGATCAACGATCGATCGACTCGGCGCGATCGGTTCTTGCAGAGATGCGGGAAGATCCTTTAGAGCGGGTAACTCTGCTGCCAAGGCAATGGGTTGATCGATGACGGAGCCTGCAATGAAAGTAATGACCAGAAGGATGAGAACATGCCAGAAACGACGGAGTAAGTGCATGGCGGAGTCAGTGAGGGCAGGCAAAGACAGCAATGAATTTAACGTAGCGTGTTTGAGGCGTTTGTTCCATCCGGTTGCCGCCCATTTTGACGGCGATCGCATTCGTCGCCACCAAATTACCCTGTGAAGACTCTTGCCATCGTTGGAGCACCAATCGTTAGAGTATGAATGCAGGTAGACAGGTGAAGCGGGTGAAGCTGAAGCGGATTGTGCTGATGTCGGTTCTCACTGTATGTACCTTACTGCTGGTGTATCGACAGGCAGTGCTGGTTAACTGGCTGTTAATCACCAAGCATTGCCCAGGTTGTGACCTTAGAGGCGCAAATCTCTTTGGGGCAGATTTACAAGGAGCGAACTTGCAGGCAGCCAACTTGAGTACCGCCAACCTGAGCGAAATCAACCTTCAAGGGAGCAACCTGGCAGTGGCAAGCCTAGAGCGGGCAGACCTAAGCTTAAGCAATTTGACGAACGCTGATCTGATGGGAGCCGATTTGAGGACAGCTAACTTGAGTGGTGCGAGTCTCATCGGCGCGAATTTGCAAGATGTCAAGCTGAGACAGTCAAATTTACAGTTTGCCGATTTTCAAGATGCCAACCTGAGCCATGTTGACTTGAGGCAGGTGGAATTGCACGGAGTTAACCTTTTGAATGCCACACTGATAGGAACCATACTGTCAAAGCGCCAGCAACCGCCAAAGGCTCAACCCCAAACGCTGGACTTCAACCCCCAAAAGCCGTGATGCGTTTAGAGCTTGCTAAAAAATAACTGCACACTTTTGGATCAGCTATCAGCTATCAGCTATCAGCTATCAGCTATCAGCTATCAGCTATCAGCTTTTCGCTGACGGCTGACGGCTACAGACCATGCTGTTATTTCTGTACAACTCCTTAGAGGTGAATTTGGCTGAGGATGATCCGCAGGCGATCGTAATCGTCTTTCAACAGCAAGCTGAGCGATCGTCCTGCTTGTACTAACCAGGCGCGGTCTGCCTGCCGCAGTTGGTAAATTTCGCGGATAGTCGCGGCTGCCAGTGCATCCACAGGGGCACCCGGCATTTGCAAGAGCGTTCGCAGGAAGTCTAGCGTCTCGCTGAAGTGAAGAATCTCAGCAACATCACAGATGTAAACAGCTTGATGGATTTGTGGTGGACGGGGCGGCAAGTGCTGATAAACAGTGGCAGTCTCAGCCATTCCGTTCCTAGCCTCAGAAGGTGGCTGAAAACCGACGATCGCCGCCCGAAACTCAGTCTTCAGCATGGCAAAGATTTGGGGCTGCTGTTCGCGTAGATCTTGTAGCGATAGCCCCAAGGCTCGTGCGCGATGCACTGAGTCGATCGGACTCGTCGTTGCATGATAGACCACCGCATAGATCTGGTTGCCAGATTCCTCATCCACCGACTTGACCCAACTGCCAAACGGGGGCATCACCGGAAAACTTAAATTTTCCGGCTCCAGGCATTGCGCCAAGAACTCGGTCGTTGCTGTCTCAATGACCTCAGCAATATGATTGGGAGGACGGTTCTGAGCGGCAAATTGAGGTAAAGGAAGGCGCATAGAGAGTTATGAGTTTTGAGTGCTGAGTTTTGAGTTGTCTTTAATTCATAACTCAAAACCTTCATCCCCTTATTTCCCCTTCTTCTTGCCAGCCGTGACATCAACCTCTTCTAACTCTGCTAAGCGAAAGGTGACGAGCTTATCCCAGTTACCGCCTTCAAACAGCACGGCAGCTTTACCGTCAGTCACGCGCTGGACTAAGCCCTGAAACGCGTAGTACGTATCTTCGGCATTGATCACCTTGACGGCTGAACCGGGTAAAATCATGGCGTTTTACGGTGCGATGGGACAATAAATGAAAGTATAAAGGATGAATGAAAGTATAAAGGATGAAGTATAGAGGCTAAAAACTCCTTTACTGAATACTCTAGCTTTTATACTTTATTCTTTCCGCTTCAGTCTCTAAAGTTCAAGCGCTGACGAAAGTTTGCCACAGATTGCACCAGCCCGATCGCGACAAAGTTGGTCAGCAAGGCAGAACGACCGTAGCTAATCCACGGTAGCGGAATGCCTGTAACGGGTGCCAGACCAATGGTCATGCCAACGTTGACAACGACTTGAAAAACCAGCATCGACAACACACCGATCGCCAGCAGAGAGCCAAAGTTATCGCGGGCATTTTGGGCAATGATGATGATTCGCAGGCAGATGACCCAAAAAGCGAGTAAAACGAGGAAGCAGCCCGCAAAGCCTAGTTCTTCGCCAATCGCTGAAAAGATGAAATCGGTATGCTGCTCTGGAATAAAGTTGAGCTGCGTTTGCGTGCCTTTAGTGAGTCCCCGTCCCCATAGCTCACCCGCGCCGATCGCAATGCGTGACTGAATCAGGTGGTAGCCCCCGCCTAACGGATCTTTATCTGGATCAAGAAACAGGATCAGCCGATCTTTCTGATAATCCTTGAGAAAGCCCCACGCAATGTGACCCAGTTCACCTGCAACCAGGTTCATGACCAGCGCTCCAGCCGCCCCAAAGCGATGCCACGGCAACGTTCGCCATGCCACAATCCCCATCAGCACAATCCAAATTGCCACTAAGCCAATAAACCAGGGCGAGAGCGCAATGAGATTGAATAAAATCGCTGAGACCAGCGGCGACACCAGCAGCAGCAGCCAGCCTGGATTGGCATCACCCCAATAAAGCACACCTAAGGTAATAGCACCGAAAACCAGCGACGTACCCAAATCGGGCTGGATAAACACCAACGCCCACGGTACCGCAGTGATTGCTAGTGTTCTGACTAAAACTGGCAGCGTCGAAGCAGCCCGATCGCTCAGAATGGCTGCCAGGGTCACAATTACCCCTAATTTGGCGAACTCTGAGGGTTGAACATAAAAGCCGCCGATCGAAATCCACCGCTGGGCACCCAAAGCCGATGTCCCCAAAAACATGACTGCCAGCAGTGAGAGGTTGGTCAGTCCGTAGATAATCCAGCGGGATTGCATCAGGTTGTCATACCGCACACGGGCGATCGCCAGTGATATCACAAAGCCGATCGCGCCAACAATCCAGTGCTGATACCAATCCGTCCAGCCCTGATTAAGTTCTGTGCTGCGAATCATCACGCCCCCAAAAGCAGTTAAGCCCACAGGCAAGGCAAAAAGCAACCAGTCGGTATGCTGCCAGGGCTGCACTAACGACTTCCAACGAATACGACGAGGGGATTTTTGCAACATGCTTGAGAGGGAGAGGGGAGAGGGGAGAGGAGCCAGGAATCAGAAGTCAGGAGTCAGGAGTCAGAAGCAGGGGAGGCAGGGGGAGCAGAGGGAGCAAGGGAAGCAGAGGAGTTAAAGGAAGCAGAATTAATTCAAAACTCAAAACTCGACACTCAAAACTCTTCCCCCACACCCCACACCCCACTCCCACCGTCTTACGCTAACGCTGCTACAGAAACTCTACCTGCAATGCGTTCGGCGATCGCGGTGAGCGCTTTTGCTGAAGCCGATTCTGGTGCTGCCAGGACGATAGGAATACCGCGATCGCCCCCTTCGCGCAGCGAGATTTCGAGTGGGATACAGCCGAGTAGCGGCACCTGTAGCTCGTTTGCCGTTTTTTCGCCACCAGCAGAACCAAAAATGTCGTACTGTTTGTCTGGCATATCGGGCGGAATAAAGTAGCTCATGTTCTCCACAATGCCGAGCACGGGTACGCCAAGCTGCTGAAACATCTTCAAGCCGCGCCGGGAATCTAGCAACGCAACGCTCTGAGGCGTGGTAACAATGACAGCCCCTGCCATCGGCACCGCTTGCGCCAGTGTCAATTGGGCATCACCTGTGCCCGGTGGCATATCCACGATTAAGTAATCTAAATCGCCCCACTGCACCTGATATAGGAACTGACGAATGACTCCATTTAACATGGGTCCGCGCCAGATGACAGGCTGATCTTTGTCAATCAAGAAGCCCATCGAAACCAGCTTAACGCCGTGGTTAAAGGCAGGTTCCAGCACCTCTTGTGCCCCTGATTGCCGCACCGTGACTTTCGCACCTTCCAAGCCCAGCATCATCGGCGCATTGGGACCATAAATATCTGCGTCAATCAAGCCAACCTTCGCACCTGCCTGCGCCAACGCCACTGCCACGTTGACCGCAACCGTGCTTTTGCCCACACCGCCTTTACCGCTGGAAATCGCCAGGATATTTTTCACACCATCAATGCCAGTGCGATCGGGCAGTGCTTTTTGCTGCGGGGTTTCAGCCGTCACGTCAACGCTCACCGTTTTAACGTCTGGCAGTGTCTTCACGGCTCGTTCGCACTCATCCACAATGAATTGACGCAGTGGGCAGGCGGGCGTGGTTAGCACCAAGGTAAAGCTAACGTTGCCGTCAGCGATCGCCACATTGCGAATCATATTTAAGTCCACCAAACTTTTATTCAGTTCGGGATCTTGTACAGGTTGGAGTACTTCAAGGACAGAACTCGTATCAAGGCAATTGGGCATAGTCAACCCTGGCTCCAGTGCGAAAAGCGATCGGCGTGCCTCCCGATCTTACCGCTAAGCGATCGTACCACTGGTGAAATACCACGCGATTTCAGGACGCAAAGAGTCAAGACAGCTTGGACAATCTTTCAAAGTACGCACGTCCGCATCAACGAGTCCTCCTCAGAATCAGTCTGCGTTTGCTTGCACCATTTCCTTCCGCAGTTCCAGGTAGCGATGCAGATATTCTGAAATGATGCCGTGGAGCAAGAGATTACGGGCAGCGCCAAACGGACTTTCGGGAGCCAGCGGGTGACGGTTGGTAATGACGTGGTTCCAGTTGTAGTCGCCTGTGAGCGCACTGATGTAGCAGCCAAAGTTTTCGTCAAATTCCAGAGAGAGGACGGCGCGTTCAAACTCGTCGCTAGTGAGACAGAGTGAATAGAAGACTTTGAAGAGTTCGATCGCCGACTCCAGATCCAAAATGCGTAACCAGCGTCGTTTGGTGAAATCAATGTCTACCTGCACCGATTTGATGCTGTCAAAATTCAACCCGCGAACCTGTACCTGCTTTAGCCAGTGAGAGTTTTCGCGCTGTGCCTTGTTGTAATCCAGCACAAAGTTATAGAGAATCAAATCGTGTTCAAGAAACGCATTTTCTGCCAGATCGCTAACAGTGCGGGGATAGAGCTTAGATTTCTCGATCGTCGGATCAGGTCCGTTATCAATCAAGAAATTCACAATATTAGAGCCGAGGCAAATGTGCCGCACGATGAGATAGCAGGCTTCGGGCGACACAAAGGTATTGAGAAACCAGGCTGCCGATCGATGCATCAGCGTGTAGTTGCTGAATTGAAAGGGTAGCAGTCGCTTCACCGTCATAATCAGCGCCAGCAGCAGATTCGCAATCAAGGCGATCGGCACTAATAAATAGCTGCGCGTCCAGTTTCGCAAATCTCGAATCATGTAGCCCTTCGCGATCGGGTCTACTGGAATTGCCTGATCGACATAGAGCGCATCCCACGCATTGGGATTCCGGCGATCGTGCGGTTCTGGAATGTAGGGCTGGGAAACTTTTGAGGATGCAGGGGTTTCTAACGCTTGTGAGATTAATTCGGCTTGGCTCATGGCGATCGACAGGATAGAGTTTTTACTGAAGTAGAAGGTTTACCGCAGAGACGCAGAGGACACAGAGTTTCAATTTCTCTGCGTCTCAGCGGTTCATTTATTGAATTTCTTCCAGTTGCAGTCGGTAGAGTCGGGCAGTGACTTTCGCAGTTTTGAGGACGCGATCGGCAATCTCTTGCGTCATCCATTCGGCGTTAATCAATTCATTCAGCTTGCCCAGATGTGCTTCGTCATTCGCGCCGTGATAGCCCAAAAACGATACCTGTTCATCCTTTAGCCCCAGCGTTGACTTAATTTGCGCTGCCCATTGTGCTGCCAGATTATTACCCAGCCCTTCAATAATAAACATGCTCCCCAGCAGGTCTACCGGATTTTCGCGGGATGCCTGATGGAAAATAAACGCCGACAGTGCTTCACTGCCAATGTTCTTTTCTGCATTCACAATCTCCTCCAACACGCCGCCAACCGAAACGTAATTGCGCTCTAACATCTGGTAATCGCGGTGTTCATCTTGAGCATGACCAATGAAGGTCGATCGCAGCCGAAAGTCTGTCATATTCGACGCAGCACGCGCAATCCATCGTGCTCCTTCCACCACCTGCGGACGCAAATTTTGCAGCATCGCCTTATAGTCATCCAGCGTAAATTCTCCTCGATGTAGCTTTCGCACAATGGGCACCGATCGAATCTCCCGCTCAAACTCTAGCCAGACGAGGGCGAGTTGACGCAGCAGGTAGGCAGAGACGGATTCTTCGGGTGTGGGGTGTAGGGTGTGGGGTGTAGGGGAAGAGTTTCGAGTTTCGAGTTTCGAGTTTCGAGTTAGGTTGTTGGATGAATGAGACATGGGGTTTGGGGTTTGGGGTAAAGAGTTTTGAGTAATGCTTTGTGCAGATGCGCCAGAGAGTTGTGAGTTGCAGATTAATTCTGCTTCCTCTGCTTCCCTTCCTCCCTCTGCTTCCCCATCTCCTGACTCCTGACTCCTGACTTCTAACACCTCTCCCCTCTCTCCTCTCCCCTCACCTCCTACAACCGTCAACATCATATACGCCGTTGTAAAGCGTCCGCTTTCTGGTACAAAACAGAAAATCTTTTGACCGGGTTGTAACTTGCCAGAATGAAATAGTTCTTCCAACATTAAATAGATGGAAGCGCACCCTGTATTGCCGCGAGTATAGAGGTTCGTGAACCATTTCTCTTCGGGAATCATGCAGTTTGCTTTTTCTAGCAGTTCCACAATTTGTCCTCGGAAAAAGTGCGATGAGTAATGACACAACAACCAATCAATGTCATCGGGTTGGACGCGCCCTCGCTCGATTAATTTCAACCAACCTTCCACACCAAGCTTGATGACGTTATCCAAAAGGCGAATATTTTGACGTAAATTAATGGTTCCAGATTCAGCGGCTTGCAGATAAGAGGGGTAATCCATCCAGCTTTTTTGAGCCGTTTCGTCTTCTGTGCCAGCATACATACAAACGGGATAAGCGTTGGCGTGAGAAACCAATTCAATCCACTCAATCTTTAAGCTGATACCTGAAATATTGGGATGATCTTGAACTAGGAAAGCGCCTGCACCATCTGAGAGCATCCAGCGCAGAAATTCAGTATCAAAACTAAGGGCTTTTCCTGTTTTGACGTTCGCTTCTGCTTCAAAGTGAGTGTGTTTAAACAGTCGTGAGGGTAGTTCGGATGCAACCGCTATCGCCGCTCTCTTTTCACCCAATTTCACCTGCGATGCCGCATATTTCAATGCAGCAACTCCAGCACAACATACGCCTTGATTAGAGGTCACTTCAATGGGCGAAAGCTCAGGTAAAGCGCCGTGTACCATACTGCCGAAACCGGGAACAAGCACGTCTGACCAACTGGTGGCAGAGGCAAGAAGGTCGATCGCGCCCGGTTCTAAATTTGCGTTTGATATAGCATCACGAATGGCGATCGCTGCCATTTGACTGTTACTATAAGTGGTCTGTTGCTGCTGGTCGATCGCATAGTAACGCTGCTGAATGCCGTTACTTTTAAGAATGCGATGTTTGGCTTTAGAGGGACGACCATTGACTTTCCCTAAATAATCTTCCATCTCGTCATTGGCGATCGGCTTTCCAGGCAAAAACTTGCCGATGCTGTTAATGAATACACCGTGCATATTGTGACTCGTTTTGTGAAAAGGTAATTTTGAGGGCGATCGCGCCCTAATTCAAACACTCAAACCTTGATACTCTCAGTCTGAAGCACTCATTGATCACTTTCATCCTCAACAAATCTGATCGCTTGGAACTTTTTGCAAGTGAATCAATCAAGTAATCTGTCGGAGATTCCTGAACTATGGTTAAGAAAAATACGCTACTCCATGAAGCCTAGAGACTGGCTCCGCAGCTTTCTAAAATATCTAAACTAACCATAAGCTCGACAGATTGACTCTAGTAATTTTGCGTAGAGTTTGACAGAAATTTGTGACACTTTCATTCACTGTCACAAATTTGACGCTTTCGCGATCGATTTTGAGCAGACTAATCATAAAGCTCAACTAAAATACAGGTGATGGACACGATCGATACGCTTAGTTTGCCCATTGAACCACCGCAACAACCGTTCACGCTGCGGCAGGGACTTGAACGCTACTATCAAGCGAACCCCGATTTTGTGCGCGATCAAAACCTCTGGGTTGGCATTATGTGCATTCCCTGGTGCGACATGCAGCGACACGACATTATGCATGTGGTCACAGGCTACAGCACCGCTCTGGAACAAGAACTCCAACTCATTGGCTTTTTGCTCACATCGCTTACCTGGAAGCGTCCCTGGTACTACTACGCCCAAAGCTTTGTGGTGTTTCTAGAGCTTCTGTGGCAGTCTCTACAGGGCAAAGCGTGGGGCGGCGTTTATCACAATCCTGTGCAGGTCTGCCAACTGTACCTGAAAGGAGCGAAGCAGGGCTTGACGGTTCACAAAAAGATTGATGCTTACATTGATCCTGAGACGGTACTCGATCGCTCCCTCCTATTACTCCGATCGGATTACGGCATCCAGAACGCAGGCGCGTGGGATTGAAGCGGAGTGAGGAGCAAGGAGGGCAGGGGAAGCAGAGGGGGCAGGGGGAGAAAGTTTTGAATTTCGAGTTAATGCTGACTATTGATGACCGCCCACTGGTTCAAACTTTTAGCCTTTAGCCCTCATCCCACTCCCCACTCCCTACTCCCTACTTCCCACTCCATTAGAGGTTAAGAAAACGGAGTATATTGGCTGGAGTATGTAGGCTCGGCAGGAGTGACCCCAGATGTGCGGAATCGTTGGCTATATTGGCACCCAGGCAGCAAGTGGTATTTTGCTCGAAGGGCTGCGGAAGCTGGAATATCGCGGGTATGATTCTGCTGGCATCGCTACGGTGCTGGAAGGTGAGATTCACTGTGTCCGTGCCAAAGGTAAACTGCATAACCTGGAAGAGAAACTTGCGGGGGAAGACAATCCGGCGCGAGTTGGCATCGCCCATACGCGTTGGGCAACTCACGGTAAACCCGAAGAATATAACGCCCATCCTCACACTGATACCGCAGGGCGCATCGCGGTGATCCAAAACGGTATCATCGAAAACTACCGCGAACTGCGGGAAGAACTGAAAGCCCACGGTGTTGAGTTTCGCTCTGATACCGACACAGAAGTGGTGCCCCATTTAATTGCTGAAGTGCTGGAGACACTCAGGAAGCAGGAGTCAGACCCTACTCCCCACTCCCTACTCCCCACTCCCTTCCTCGAAGCGGTACGCCAGGTGGTGAATCGGTTGGAAGGCGCGTTTGCGATCGCCGTTATTTCTTCCGATTATCCCGACGAATTGATCGTGGCAAGACAGCAGGCTCCTGTGGTGATTGGCTTTGGACAGGGCGAATTCTACTGTGCGTCCGATACCCCTGCGATCGTGCCCTACACCCGTGCGGTGCTGACCCTGGACAACGGCGAACTGGCGCGGATGACCCCTCTAGGCGTAGAAGTCTACAGCTTTGAAGGACAGCGCTTACGCAAAACGCCCCGCACCCTCAACTGGAACCCGGTGATGGTGGAAAAGCAGGGCTTCAAACACTTCATGCTTAAGGAAATTTACGAGCAGCCAGGAGTCGTGCGATCGTGCCTGGAAACCTACATCGACACTCATTGGACAGCCGCCGATCATACCCATTCGCCCATTCGCCTGAACTTACCTGCTGACCTCTATGCCGATTTACAGCACATTCAAATCGTGGCGTGTGGCACCAGTTGGCACGCAGGTCTGGTGGGCAAATATTTATTAGAGCAATTGGCTGGCGTTCCAACCTCCGTGCAGTATGCCTCCGAATTTCGCTACGCGCCTTCGCCAATGACCCCCCACACCCTCACCATTGGCGTAACGCAATCGGGCGAGACTGCCGATACACTGGCGGCACTGGCAATGGAAAAGCAGCGTCGATCGGGGCACGCAGCCGAATTTCAGGCACGGCTCTTGGGCATTACCAATCGTCCCGAAAGTTCGCTAGGCGATCTGGTGCCTCATATTATTGACACCCACGCCGGGATTGAAATTGGTGTAGCCGCCACGAAAACCTTTGTCGCGCAGTTGATGGCGTTTTACTGTCTGGCGATCGACCTCGCACACCATCGTCAAGTCATTGCACCCACCCAACTTGAACAACTGCTAGAAGGCTTACAGCAACTCCCTGCACATATTGAAGTGGTGCTGGAAAGCCAGGAGCGTTACATTGAGCAACTGGCACACGACTTTGCGGAGACACAGGACTTCATTTTCCTGGGACGGGGCATCAACTTTCCGATCGCCCTCGAAGGTGCCCTCAAGCTGAAAGAAATCAGCTACATCCATGCCGAAGGTTATCCCGCTGGTGAGATGAAGCACGGTCCGATCGCGCTGTTAGATGCGAAAGTACCTGTAGTCGCGATCGCCATGCCGGGAACCGTGTTTGAAAAAGTGCTCTCCAATGCTCAGGAAGCGAAAGCCCGCGATGCCCGTTTGATTGGAGTGACACCAATGGATGAACACGAAGCGGCAGAAACCTTCGATACGTTGATTCCCGTACCGCATGTGGATGAGATTCTGTCGCCGATCGTTACCGTCATTCCCCTACAACTGTTGGCGTATCACATCGCTGCCCGTAGAGGCTTGGACGTAGACCAGCCAAGGAATCTAGCGAAGAGCGTTACAGTAGAGTAAATTAATTTGCTGTCTATGATGCTGTCTATTCATAGTCCTACTACTGCGGTTCGTCGTTTATCTGTACAGGATTATCACCAGATGGCAGAAGCTGGTATCTTGCAGCCGGACGAACGGGTTGAGCTATTAGAAGGACAAATAATCCAGATGGCAGCGAAAGGAACCGCTCATAGTGCAGCCGTTACTCGTATCGAGCGGCTGTTAAGGAATCGCTTAGGCGTTGGCATAGCCTCTCCTCTGGAGAATCGCGTTTTGCTACGGTTTCAAGATCCAGTGCAACTTAACGATTATTCGGAGCCAGAACCAGACGTTGCTGTTGTACAGCCAAATGCCCTGTTCTACGAAGATCACCATCCCATCCCATCAGAAGTTTTCTTGCTCATTGAGGTTTCTGATGCAACGCTTAAATTTGACCGTGAGGTAAAAGCTCCAGCCTATGCTCGTTCAGGTATTGCTGAGTATTGGGTATTGGATGTGAACGCTCACAAGCTACACGTCTATCGTGTGCCGAGTGCAGATGGTTATCAGAGTGAGGCGATTTTGTCGGAAGCATTGACGATCGCACCATTGGCGTTTCCAGAATGTGTCATTGCGGTACGGGAGATGCTGCGATCGTCCTAACGTTATCCTGCTGATTGGGAAACCGGGCTTCCTGGCAAAAAGAGACTTTCTAGCGATCGTCTGCTGTTTAGAAACCCAGTTTCTTTTGAGCTAAGCCATTTGGGTGCTACTGGTTGCTGGTTCATCGGTTCCCGCTTTCAAACGACTGACGGTGCTTCTGCGAATCCGCTCACTCTTGCGCACACCACCAGCCATTTCGTATTCGCTGCTGTTCTTGCCATATTTGAACGCGACCCCAATTAACATCTGGTCTGCTAAATCGCCCAGGTTTTTCTCCAATGCTGCAATTTCAGTTTTAGAGGAATCGATGATGGCAAGAGCCGTGTTGTAAGCGTCGATTTTGGTGCGGAGTTGTTCGATCTGAGTGGCGAGGTTGGTGATGCTGCGAGTGTCACCAAAGTCCATAGTAGGATCAACGGCTTTCAAGCCAGCGGAGCGGAGTTCCGCTTTTTCGAGCATCTGAGAGGTACGTTTTTTGCGGGTCATAAATGCAAGCCTGCAACGAAGGTTGATAAGACCAGAATGGCTTACGAGTAGAGGCTTCCGGTTCAGCGAACCACGCAAGCTTCTATCTTTTTTCTAAGAAGTTTTTGTGCCCAATGAGTAATTGCGCTGCGGTAAGGTACGGATGTGCTTGGCTGTGTTGCTGCAATCTGAAGAACCCTGTTGGCAAGTGCCAATCTGAGTTTGTTGATGTGGCGTTGAAGAGAGCGAACTTTACCGCAACTTCACCGTTAGTAACGACAGCTTTACCGTTAGTAACGTTAGCTTCATCATGACTAACCATAACTTGTGTGGAAGTAACGACAGCTTCTCTATTTCTAACGACAGCTTGTGCAGAGGTAACGTTAACTTGTGTGGCAGTAACGACAGCTTATGCACAGGTAACGACAGCTTTTGTACGAGCAAGGCTAACTTGTGCAGAGGCAACAGCAGCCTTTTTGGCGATCAGGTAAATTGACGAGTCAATCATCAGTGGCTCAGCTAGTCAGAGATAGGCTTTAGTACTACAGCGTTTTGTGGTGACTGGCACCCAAGACCTCCGAGGTTTTCAAAACCTTAGAGGTCTGAACGGCATCTGATGCAGAGCGCGATGTTTGACTCTCGATCGCGTCCTTATCAAAACATTATTTTTCGTGTGTACACTAATACCAGGCTAATTTCGGATTTGAACCGTATGAACGACTTTAACTTGATCCATCCTGGCAGAAAGCAAT
Organism: Tildeniella nuda ZEHNDER 1965/U140; assembly: GCA_019358895.1. Lineage (GTDB taxonomy): Bacteria > Cyanobacteriota > Cyanobacteriia > Leptolyngbyales > Leptolyngbyaceae > Stenomitos > Stenomitos nudus. The sequence continues at coordinate 43,863 of JAHHIG010000017.1, forward strand.
TAGCTGGACTGGTGGCGATCGCCAGCCTGTTAGGTACACTACTAGCCACGTTTGCTACTTCTGCCCATGCCACACCGTCACCAACTACACCGATCCGCCTGAGCCAAAACCGTCCAGGACAGGCAGCCGATTTCACTCAGACTTTTCGCTGCGGTCAGTTTAGAATCACTCTCACTGGCAATATGGACTCCGGCAGGTTTACCTATCGCACCAGTGGGCTGACTTTGACACGCGGCACCTATGACCCCAGCGCTAACATCTTCAGCTTTCGCAATAGCAACTACACCTACACGCTTCAAGACCGTAGCGATGGTTCTGGCGAACTAGAGGTGATTCGATCGCTGCCAGACGGTGGTTATGACCTTCAAGTACGTGAAGAATGTACGGTTACAGGTCCGTGAAGCAGTTGGGATGGCAGGAATTAACTGAATCTTGTAAGAAAGGAAATCTTCTCAATGCATAATGCCAAAAAACAATTCGTTGGTTCGATGGCGATCGCCAGCCTACTTTGTGCTGAAGCGCTATTGGCAAATACGTTCGCTCACGCTGCAACGCCTGTCCGTGTCAGTCAAGGACTCCGCTCTGACCCAACCAACTGGAGCCGAAGCTACGACTGCGGTCAGGCACAGGTCACTGTCACTGAGCAAAGCGGCGATGGCAATCGCTATGTCTATGAAGCGGTCAATCAGCGAGGAAACACCATCAACATTAAACATGGCACGTATCATCGCGGTGCTAAACGCGCTTCAGTTTATACCTTCCACAAGAATGGTAGCAACTTTGTCGTTGAGGATTTAGGAAGAGGTAAGGCAACGCTTACTACCAGCGGTGGTGGCAATAGCCCTGCGGTCTACGACTGCAAGTACTGAGGAATGAGAATTAAACAAGATGCAGATTTTGTGGGGTAGGCATCCTGCCTGTTAGGAGACAGCCGGGACGGCTATCCCACTTTATTTAATCCATCATCCTAAGCGCATCTACAACCTGGATGCTCTCAGTCCCTCCCCTGGGAGCATCCTCAATGTGCCTCGATTCAAATTCCACTCCCATGAACAGCTTTAGCTCAATTAGGCTTCAGGATTTGATCTTATGAAAATCATCATGTCCTCTCTTGCTGCATTGTTAGTGTCAGCAATGCCTGCTGTTGCTCAACCATCCCCAGCCAGCGGTAAGCTTCCAACCATTTCACAAGCCGATGTGCAAACAGCCCCGACACAAGCGGGCTTAGAATTTGAAGGCTTCGGCACCCCAAACACAGGTAGAATCATCGATACCATCTATCAAGGAGAGTGTCCAGGTGAAGCGCAGGGGACTCTCAAGGCGAGATTCTACTCAACCGCAACGCCACCCGGTACAGGTCGGCGAGTCGTGATTCGCAATGTGTCGCGCGGTTTGGCAGGCGATACGATTCCATTCACCGATCGCGACTACAGCAAAGGGCGCACGTCAGAACCGACATCCGCTCAATTTGGCACTCAACACGAACTGACCCGCTTCACGGTGCTGGAAGGGCAAAACAATTTGGAATACGAAATTAAACAGGGCAGCAATGTGATCGAAAAGGGTGCCTTCACCACTGAACTCTCCCGGAGTGAACGGACGCGTAACCGCCAAGCCCTCTGCTCTTCGGAAACGTATTGTCGTGGCTCTGAAGGGACTTCTCTGAAAAAATGTAAGGACGTGCGGACTCGACTCCGCTGTTACTGCGCCGACAAACCGGGTAATACGTTTATTCGCGATCGCTATTGATTGCTGAGGTTAAGTCTCCAGAAGAAGCGGCAAAAGCATGTCGCTAGAAGGGGTTTAGCTCCATCCACTAAGAGCCTATCCAAAAAACAGCCAAAGCAAGCGACTCAAGATTCACTTCGCCATAGCTTTCAACGAACTGGGAAAACAAGCGATGGCAAGCAGAAGACGTTCGTTTTTATCGATGTCAACGCAAAATTTGATGCATCAAAGTTGGTGCGGTTCTCAGTCAACAAGACTGAATCAATATAAGTTGTAGTTGCAAAGCTAACTAGCAGGTGCAGCATAGTGTGTTAGACGATCGCTCATTAACGCGAAGACTGTTATGGGAAAGAAACTTAAAAGATTTCAGTTGATGCTTGTGGGATGCTTGGTGTTAATCACTGTCAGTTTGATCAGCGGGCAACCCAAGACGCTCGGTCAATCCAATGCCTCGCCACTTGAAATACGTTGCGGTTGGTTCAGCAATCCTACACCTGCAAATACTTTCTTATATGATCGGGACGGTCAGTGGACGATCGAAATGCAGGGTGGTTATCAGGTTGCAGGCAACTGGGACTCACCGAATTTCAAACCGGGGCAATGGGTGGGGACACGACCTGGTGTGAGCGATTATGGCTATGGGTGCGCATGTCTGCAAGTTCGAGTTAACAAGAAAACTCAACAAGTTTCAGAAATTAAGCGATCGATCGCAAAGCCGCTGGCAGCCTGTCGTCAAGATCCCGCATTGAGAAAATGGAGGCAAACATTTCAGTGAAAAGACTATCCTGGATGGCTTTCGCGGTTTGTCTCAGTATAACCGCTCCCAAACTCCTAATGCCTAATTATGGCTGGGCGAGTCCACCCGCGATCGCTCAACAAGGAGATGCGGTTAACGTTCCAGCCTTCTATGTCAACGTGACGCTGACCGAGAAAGCGCGACTTCGGCTAGAGAAGCCTCAAGAGACCATTATCGTGTCTGTCTCTCTCTATGGCGAACCGAAAAAGAACTCATCGGTGAAGGTCAATGAAGTTGGTTTGGTCGATCTTGCCAATAACCGCCAGATCGCACTCAGCAAAGCAGGACGGGCACAATTCAATCGCTTAGTTGTCTCTGCCTCAAAGCTCAATCAATTGGTCAGTCAGGATTACACCGTGAATGTGAATGTATTTTCGGGTCGTCGATCGAGTCAAGACAATCTCCTGTCCTGTGACTTCTTTGAGGGCAAAATCAGCAGCTTGCAACGAGGGGTCACTTTGAAGTGCGGCTTGATCGGAGAATACAACGGTCAATACAAAAAGTCTTTAGGCAATCTGGTTACGGAAAAATCCATTTATCCATTCAACAAGGTGGACAGGTGATTAGGAGGATACAGTGATGAAAAAAGCGTTCGGAAGTATCTTGACGTTGGTATTGACATTGCTGCCAGGGTTGGCTATCGCTGAGACATTAGACACGCCCAATTTCAAAGTTGAGATTACAACTCAGTGTCAAGAGGGCGTTGTTGGTTGCGATAAAGTTATCTATCAGGGAACCAATAAAAGAACTGGAAAATCACTTAAGTTGTCTGGCAAACAGATCATGAGTCTGTGTGCCGATGGGGTTACTCCATGCCATTCGCTTGGCTACGAATTTAGAAATGGCAGGTATGTTTACATTGTCTCTGAAGATGGGCGGCTCAGCGTTTCTGAAGACAAAAAGGTGATCGTCAATGAATTAGGCACATGGAAATAGACAGACTGAATTGCTTGATGCTCAAGAACAAACCTGGCACGACAAAACTTTCAACTCCTTTGCGCATCGCTCTCTTGAAGACTTACTCAGTAAGCATATGAGGAATCTAAAGCTCACCGTTTCGCTTTCAATATGCATGGGTTTTGGAGGGGTATTGGTTCCACCATTCTCCGCTGAAGCGATCGCGGCAACGGAAATCGTATCGGCGTGTCCTGATCTTTCGCAGGCTGGTAGCAATGTGAAAGCTTACGACGTGATTGTGTTTGGCGATCAAGTGCCGGGTGTGATGACAGCGATCCAGGTAAAGCGCGAACTCAGAAAGCGGAATCAGTCGGCGCGAGTGGCACTGATCACCGAAGGAGACACGACTGAGGGCATTGGCGGGCATCTGGTGCGGGGTGGTTTAGGGTATCTCGATCGCAACCAGGTGCCTCCCGATATGCGGTCTAAGCTGGGAAATTTTGCGGCTGCCAGTCCGTTGTACAAAGAGTTTTTGAATATTACAGGAACTCAGACGATCGCGCTCGATCGCTTCAAAGCCGACACTGCCTTCAAGCGCACCCTGGCACAGGAAAAGGTAGACGTGATTGGCAAGGTCAAACTGCAATCGGTGACAACGACCGCTAAAACAGTCTGTTCTTTGACGACTACGAGCAATGGAACCTTTGCTGCCAGGCAGTTTGTTGATGCGACCCAGGGCGGCAAGTTCGCCAAAACGGCAGGGGTGAAACTGCTTCCGGGCTTTGCAGCACTGGGGCTACCCGATAGTAGTCTCAGCGTCGGGTTGGTGTTTGAAACGTATGGCTTGACGATCGAGCAACTCAGACAACTCGAAGCAAAACTGATCCGTCGCTTGCAAAATTCTAACGACAGCGTCGCACAAACCTGGTTGAAAATCGCCAGTGGAGACGATCAAGAGCATCGGCAAGCAATTTTGGCAACGTTGGCAACGTCTTCTGGAGAGCCTGCCACACTGTATCAATCAACCCCCGACTCTGCCGATGTGCGATCGCTGGCGTTTTCTACTGCGTTTCATGGCGGTACCAACAGTACCATTTTGAGTGCCAAAGAAACCCTCGATCGGGCAAACATTGCAGTGTTGCGCGATCGGCTCAGTTTCAATGCCGTCTTGTTTTATGTGGATGCGAAGAGCGCGATCGCCTTGAGTGACGGTGGCGCGAAACCGGAAGCATACATGCTGGAATTTGCCACAAATGTACAAACGTTTTTTCGAGGGTTAGGCGCGAACCGAGTCGAGATCATGAGCGAGTTGTATATTCGCAGCACGGATCAAATTGCCAATCCGGTGGAAGAACTCTCCTCTACACGCATGACGCAGGGCGGTGTCCCGGCGGATGAGGCGCTGGGCACGTTTTCCTACCACCTGGATGTGCGTGGCGGCATTAAGGGGTTGGGAGCCAGAGCCGCTACTGCGGGCATTAAAAGTATTGACTTTCACTATATGCCCACGTTCAACTATGGGTTTCGCCATACATTGCCCAAAGACCGGGAAAATCTCGCTGTGTTGAGTCCCGCGTCTGGCTTTGGTGGTTTAGGGGAAGCCGCCGGACGGATTGTGGAATTCAATGTTTCGGTGGGAGAAGGGCTGGCGATCGCAGTTGCCAAAGCGATTGTCGAAAAGCGATCGTTACATACAATCCAGAATCGCGAAGTCCGTCAGGCAATTGGTTATACCCCCACCATCTATGGTCGATCGACCGAGAGCTTTCACACCGTCTTTTTGTTAGAAAAAACCTTGAGAACGACCGCTCTAGCGACGATGGTGCCAAACGAGGCAAAAACCCTTGCCCCGATCGCTCAGTCGAAACCTGGAACGGATCAAGTGGCTCAAGCCCATTTGGAGCGCGGGATTCAATACAGCGAAAAAGGCAACTACTTCGCTGCTGTTGAAGCGTATACCCAGGCAATCAAACGCGATCGCACCAATCCATTAACCTATTACAATCGGGGTGTTGCCCTGACTAACCTGCACAAGTACGAAGCTGCCATCGCCGACTACACCAACGCCATTCGGCTCAAACCTGACTTTGTTGCCGCTTACAAAAATCGCGGCTTAGTGCATGTGGAGTCGCATAAGCATCTGAAAGAAGCGGTTGCAGATTATAATCAGGCGCTTAAACTGTCTCCCAACGACGCTGCCAGCTATCTGGGCAAAGGTTTGGCATTGTCATTGGAAGGGAAACGGCAAGAAGCAATTACATCACTCACACAAGCGATCAACCTGAAGCCAGAGCTGGCGATCGCCTACTTCACGCGGGCAACCGTTTATCATGACTTGGGCGCTAAGGCGGCTTTAGATGACTACCAAAAAGCGGCTACGCTCTATCAGCAGCAAGGAGATGAAACAAGCTACCAGAAGACGATAGGGACAATCAATGAACTAAACTAAATGGAAACGTGATTGTTTGCTCATGAGGCACTTTGGGAAATATCGCCAACCTTTTTCTCTCGTTGTTCTGGGTCTTCTAACGCTGCTTCTAACGCTGACTCAAACGCCTGCGATCGCTTCATATGAAAGCATACTTGTGGCGCAGGGAATGCCGCTTCAGCCAGCCCCTGTCATCGCTCAATTTGCTCCCCCGTCACTGTCCTTAACTGACTCATTCCAACCGCCGTCAAACGTGACACAAATTGGTGGCATAGAGGTTGCTTCTGTTAAGTTTCAAGGTGATGATCTATTCACGATTGCGTCTTCTACAGTGCTCGATCGCAAAAATCCGGGTAATCAAATTCCGGTTGAGGCGCGAGCAAAGCGGATTCAAGAAAACTTGCAGTACATCATTGCTATTAGTGCCATTGACGTTACATCGTTTGATCGGCTGCTAACCACCGTTTATGATGCCAAGACCTTAGCGATTCAGGTCGCCACTCTCAGCAATGAAACCGTCTTGACCGCCACTGATGCGTCCCGCACCCAGCGTTTCATCGTTATGACCGTGACGGAGCAGGACGCAGAGTACAATGGCTTGAGCAAAGCAGAGTTGGCGCAGCAATGGCGCGATCGCCTACAAACCGCTCTGGTTGCTGAACTGAATGAGCGATCGCCCGCACAACTCCTTGAGTGGTGTGTGATCTCGTTTGGGTTAATTCTGCTCCTGGTGTTAAGCAGCGCCATCCCCTGGCTCATGCTGCAATGGCTCAACCGTTCTAAACGGAGGTTGAAAGCGAGAGAGGCTGAAACTGCCCTGAGGTTTGAAGCGGTTCCTGCAAGCGAAACCAGTGCGAACCGTCGCTTTGAATTTCTCAGGGGTTTTAGACGACACAATCACCGTTCTCTGCAACTCAGCCTGATTGAAATCTTCCGTTTGTCACTGATCTGGATCATGATTCTAATCTGGGTCGTTGGAATTGGTTTGCTGATTGACAAATTTCCTTTTATTCCCCTAAGACTGTGGGATATCTTGATCCTTCCACTTGAAATTCTTTTCATCTGGTTTGTAGCAGGAATCGTCAATTCCTTGGGAGATTTTGTCATTCAGCGATCGGCAGTCTTTTGGGCGACACACCAGGTCGTTGCAGCAGATTTACAACGGCGATCGCTGAGAGTAAGCACCATTGCTCATGTGCTGAAAGGGCTAAAAACATTTCTGGTTTATCTCATTGCGGTGCTCTGGACTTTGAGAAGTTTTGACTTTAACACGGGTTCGATTTTAGCGTTTGGAGCGATCGTCGGATTTGCCATCTCTCTCGCCTCACAAAGCTTGATTCGAGATCTGGTCAATGGTTTTTTGATTCTGCTAGAAGACCAGTACGCGATCGGGGATGTGATTGCAGTGGACACTGCCACTGGCGTGGTAGAAAGTCTCAACTTAAGAACCACCCAGTTACGCAATGCCGAAGGACATTTGATTGTGCTGCCCAACAGCACGATTAATCGAGTTGAAAATTTGACCCGAACTTGGTCGCGGGTTGATCACACGATCGAAGTAGCGGCAAGTACGAATGCAGATCAGGCGCTTAGAGTGATTCAAGCAGTGGCTCAAGGTTTATATGACGATCCAGCCTTGCGATCGTTGATCCTCGAACCGCCAGAGGTTTTAGGCATCGATCGCGTCTCTCATGCAGGTATCTTGATTCACACTCAGATCAAAACCCAACCGCTGCAACAGTGGAAAGTTGGTCGAGCATTTCGTCTCCGTTTGAAAAATGCTCTGGATGAGCACCAGATAGCGTTAGGGATGCCGCAGCAACAAGTTTGGAATTACTCTGGGAAAACGCTCAACCCGGATGATCAGCGGGTGCCTGCAAGCGGATAGGTGCGCGTTTGATCGGTTTCGACTTCACGCAAAACCGCTAACCGATAGGTATTGAACGAATGGTTGGGATCGATATCACCCGCATTTACTAGAAATGACCACACCTGCCCAACGTGGGTGAAGGTCATGCCCTGAAAGTTGCGCGGTGGTCCCAAAGTGATCGCATCTGCCAGATTGATCACTCGATAGCTATTGGGGATAATTTGGGTATGCCTGGTAGCAAACTCTGGATTGCCCACGCGAGGAGAAGCATAGGTGTAAAGCTGAAGGCGGGGTTTTAACTGCGGCAGATGTAGTGCCAGATCCAGCGCTGCCAGAGTTGCCAGTGCCCCTCCCAAACTATGCCCAGTGATGTAGCAGGGGAGTGCTGGATTCAGCTTTTGGGCGGCATCGCGGACTTGTTGAGCGATCGCTTGATAGGCATCAGCAAACCCTTCATGAATCTTGCCATAGCCTACCTCTGAGTAGTCTTGCTGAAAGATCAGGAAATTTTGCACCATTTCGGATGTGCGATTGGTGCCTCGGAAGGCAATGATGTTGTTCTTTTGGGACGACAAAACGAATGCCTGGTAAACGGGAATCACGCTTTTAATCGTCACGACTTGTTTAAGCGTCTTTTCCAAGCGTTTTCTAGAATGGTTCAATTCTCCTTCCAGAGAACCCTGTTGGCTTTCTAAGTCCGATGGCACTTCGACCTCCACAGAATCTTCAATACCTTCACTGTCTGACGCTTTAATAGAGGCAATCTGAGTGTAACCATCCAACTGTTTAGAATAAGCTGGCAGTGCTTTGATGGCACCATCGTATGTAGGGTTGAGTTTGCTCATCGCATACTGATAAGTGCAAATGCGGCTACATTGAATTAACAGTTTAGACATAGCCCGATTGTAGGGAATGGTGGGCGTTGCGAGAGTGACGGCTTCTTTCAGTTTCAATGCATCCTCAATCTTCTCGTCACCCGCTCCAAACCAGCTCTTCAAAACGTCATAGGCATCGCGTTGTGAGACTTTTGCCCTTGCCAGCGCTTCTAACTCAGCCTGCCGCTTTTGGTTTGACTGAAGCTGAAAGTAGCGATGGGTGCCAGTCACGGTTATACCCGTTGCTAAACCTGTAAGTAAAAGTTGCCGCCGTGTGAATTTGACCATCGCTGGATTAGTTTTGAGTTCTAAGCTTTGAGCTTTGAGTTTTGGCGAGTTGTCTTGGTCGTCCACTGGCAAAGAAATGATGGGTTGATTGCCCCAATGACCAGGTAAGCGTGAAGAGTGCGGCTGAGGCAGCAAAGACTCGCAGAATCGGTAGAAAAAAACCAAGGACAAACACACTGAGCCAGGTCATGCCCGCGATCGCAAACGCCCCAATAACGCCAAACAGTTTTCCCGCGATCGCCAGCACATCTTGCCCTCTGGGATAGCCCCATTGCTTGCCAATATCCCGACCCATCTTGAGCCACAGCACAATCACAATCAGCGCTGTTAACCAAAGGGCACCAGGAAAGGGATTTAGACCCACAATGGCAGCCCCTAGCGCGTAGTCTAAAACCAGGTTTCGCACCTTCCGGTTACGCCGAACAAACGCCTCTGGAATGGGTGTTTCTTCGGAAGCGACTAAATTAGGGTTGCTATCCGACATCCAAACTGCCCCTAAACTGCTTCTAAATTGAATCTTCTGCCATGCCACCAGAAAGGGCATCAACAAAGCCACGCTCTGTAGCAACGATCTGGTGCCGCTACATCGTTGCCGCTTACTTTGGGCTGAAGCCTCTATTCGTAAAAGATTATAGTGCGACAGAGAGCATGATAAGCGCACGACAGCAAAAGAGCCAGCCGCTGATGGCACTGAAGTAGCGTATGGATGGGTTTGTTTGGGCTGTTGCAGCCTGGTGAAAGCCATTGGAACGTGCCATATTTAAGCTTAACGTGTGGCGATCGCACCACCGAACTTTACCGTTGCTTTAACGTTAGTAACCACGCATGAAGCGTAAGTCACCACAGCTTCATCATTCCTTACTGACGCTTGAGCGTAAGTAACCACAGCTTGAGCATAAGTAACCAACGTTTGAGCGTAAGTAACCACAGCTTGAGCATCAGTAAGGACGACTTGAGCGTAAGTAACCACCACTTGAGTGGGAGTTGATACAGCGGTTGCAGAAACAACAGCCGCTAACACAACAGCAAGGCACCATCTTTGTGTGCTGGAGGCTATTACCGGGTTAACCGCTCAACTCCGCCATTTATGCCAGAAGACTACATCGTGATTGTGACGGATGAGACGGATGAGGGTTCTGTGCCGATCGACGGTCAGCGGGGATGGGGCGAGGAAATCCGCAAACGCATCTCTAGCCTATTATCACGCGATGTGCGACTTTCCTAAAATACCTGCCAAAACTGCCCTCACCCTAGCCCTCTCCCATCGGGAGAGGGAACCGGAACGGTCTGGAAGCCCTTCTTCCCAGGGAGAAGGGTGGGGATGAGGGCGAATTAGTTGCACATCGCGTTATTATCTCAAAGTCGTAAAGTTTTTTAGGGTACAAGAAGATGCCTGATTCTATGTGAAGGTAGAGAAATCAAACGGTTGGTGGCATGACGAGTGGATATTCTCCTTACGATTGCTGAAGTTTGCGTGCTAATACTTGCATTCACCGTGCTCAATTGGCTTACTGACATCGGCTTTAAAGTGATGACAACCCATTGGTTCCGGGGCAGAACGGAAAGGCTTGCCGCCCAGCGCCAAAATATTAGCCTGTTGTTGCTCCTGGCGTGTGTGGGATTGTGCTTCGTCATCATCAGTGTGAATGGGGTTCTGATCTACCAAGGTAAAAATGTTCAAGCATTCCAACTCAATTTAATTCAGAGTATTCCAGCCGCATTCTGGGTCACGCTGGCAGTGGCGATCGCCAAATGTATCAGCCTGCTGCTGCTGGTCAAGTTTTGCGTACCCGTTCTGCATCGCTTTTTGGACTGGGGAAGCACGTTTGCCAAAAACTACGATCGCATCACTGCCAATGATGAAGCGGTGGAAGCATTTTTTACTTATCTCAAAAAGACCCTCACCCATAGCCTCTGGATCTTAGCGGGCATCTGGTGTACCCAATTTCTTTACTTACCCGACGCGATTCCAAAATATCTGTACATTGCCCTCAAATCCTATGTGGCGATCGCAATTGGGCAATTGTTAATTAAAACGCTCACCGCCCTGATTGATACTCTGGATGCCCTCAGTCTGCAATACTCCAGTCCTGATAATTTACTGCGGTACTATGAGCGCTTCCGGCACCTGGTTCCAGCGCTAAAAAAGTGTGTGGCATACATACTCTATGTCGGCATTGCAGCATTGATTATTAGCGAAATTGATTTCATCGCCTGGATTGCGTCCTACGCCGATGAAATCATTGCAATTATCACTATTTACTTTGCTTCCAGTGTTTTGATCGAACTCACCAATGTCGTGCTTGAGGATTTAGTTCTCAGTATTGATCATCTGACGGACTTGCAACGGCAGCGGCGGTTGACGGTCATTCCATTGCTCAAAAGCATCCTGAAATATACCATTTACTTCACAGCAGCGCTGATTGTCCTCAGGCTTTTCAACATTGATCCGACCCCGCTTCTGGCAGGTGCAGGCTTGGTGGGCTTGATTGTTGGTTTCGGAGCACAGAATCTGATCAACGATATTGTTTGTGGCTTCTTCGTTCTGTTTGAGAACTATTACCTGGTCGGTGACTATATCGAAGCTGGAAAAATTGAGGAACGCACGGTCGAAGGGATTGTAGAGGCGATCGAACTAAGAACAACTCACATTCGTCATCCCGATGGTCAACTCCAGATCATTCGCAATGGCGAGATTGGTTCCATCATCAATTATTCCAAGCAATATATCTACGCCAAAGTCGATGTTCCCGTGCCAGACAACACGCACCTGGAGCAGATGTACTCAGTGATTGCAGCGATCGGACAACAGTTAAACGCTGAATGCCCAGATGTGCTTGAACCCACTCAGGTAGATGGATTGGAAACCCTCGGCACAAGTAATCTGGTGATTCGGACTTTAACAAAGGTAAAGCCTGGTAGACACCTGTATACTCAACGCCTGCTGCGAAAGATGTTACAGCAGGCACTCGATCACGCAAACGCACTGTCCTAAACAGAAATTGTGGACGAATAGGCTCACCGGAACGCGATCGCCGATGATCAACCACTCCTTTGAGTCCGATCGCTCTTCTCGCCATAGATTGAATTGAGTACTGTCTAACCCAAAACCTCGGAGGCTTAAGCCTTAGAGGACTGAACCGCTCATGGGTACCTGGGATACTGACGCTGCACCTAATTCCCCCTAAACTTCTTGGAGGTTTCTCATTTAAAAGCGATTTGTCTATGTCTACATTACTGGTTAAAAACATTCACACCCTGGTCACGATGGATGCGGCGCGGCGAGAGCTTCACAATGGCGCACTGCTGGTACGAGATCATGTCATTGAGCAAGTGGGAACCACCGATGAATTGCCTCAAACTGCCGATGATGTCTTGGATTTGCAGGGTCGGCATGTGGTACTACCTGGGCTGGTCAACACCCATCATCACTTCTACCAAACATTGACGCGAGTGGTTCCAGCGGCACAAGACTGTAGCTTGTTTAACTGGTTGCAAACGCTGTATCCCATCTGGGCAAAGCTCACGTCAGACGGGGTTTACATTAGCGCTCAAATGGCAGCAGCAGAGTTGATGCTATCGGGCTGCACCACTGCCAGCGATCACCTCTATCTTTATCCCAATGACTGCACGTTGGATGATGAGATTGAAGCGATTCGGGCGATCGGGCTACGGTTTCATGCCAGTCGTGGCAGCATGAGCGTGGGCGAAAGTCTGGGAGGACTACCGCCCGATTCACTGGTAGAAAAAGAAGCCGACATTCTCAAAGATTCTCAGCGGTTGATTGAGCATTATCACGACAACTCGCGTCACTCCATGCTGAGGCTGACGCTTGCCCCGTGTTCGCCATTCAGCGTGTCGCCGGATCTCATGCGTGAGTCGGCAACGTTGGCGCGATCGTATCCCGGTGTGCGACTGCATACTCATCTAGCAGAAAACAAGTCTGATGTTACTTACAGCCTGGAAAACTTCGGCATGATTCCCGGTGACTTTGCAGAATCGGTCGGTTGGTTGGGTGAAGATGTGTGGCACGCCCATTGCGTTCAGCTCAGCGATGATTCCATTCAAAAATTTGGCAGAACGGGTACTGGTGTTGCCCATTGTCCCTGTAGCAACATGCGCCTTGCCAGTGGCATCGCGCCGATCCGCAAGCTGTTGGATCACAATGTCCCAGTCGGTATTGGTGTCGATGGCTCTGCGTCTAATGACACGAGTAATTTGCTGCAAGAAGCCCGCATTGCGTTTCTTTTAGCCCGTGTCCGTGACTGCGACCCAACGGTGATGTCAGCGAGAGAGATGTTAGAAGTAGCCACGCTGGGAGGTGCAAGAGTTTTGGGGCGCGATGATATTGGCGCGATCGCCCCTGGTATGTCCGCCGATTTTATTGCGATTAATGTCGATCGTCACCCCTTTGCTGGTGCCCATCACGATATCGTCGCTGCACTCATTTTCTGTCAGGTAGATACGGTCGATTACAGCTTTATTCATGGAAAAAAGGTGGTCGATCGAGGACAACTGACTACTATTGAGTTGCCGAGCTTAGTCGAAAAGCATAACCAATTGGCATATCAATTATTAAACGCTGTATAGGGAGGAGAAAATAAATGACTAAAGTAGCATGGGCAAAGCTCTGCATGCCCATGCATGTTGGCTCACAGCAATGGGCACGGGCAAAGGATTTTGCCCATCCTACGACTAACGCAACACTAAGCGCTTTTAAAGGCTCCCATTGCTCCAAGAGAAAATAAATGACTAAAGTAGCATGGGCAAAGCTCTGCGTGCCCATGCATGTTGGCTCACAGCAATGGGCACGGGCAAGATCCTTTGCCCATCCTACGACTAACGCTTATTGCTGTTCAATCCTAGTTCGGTGCTTTGGTGGCACTCTAATGCAATGAGGGTCAAGGAAATCGATTAAATCGATTAGCTTACTATGAATCAATATGAGTCTGTTCAAATCAACCTTTGGCGCATTTGCCATCAGGTCAATATCGTCTCTCAGTTTTGCAAACCAACGCGCAAATTCTGGATCGCTCATCTTCTTCACAAACGTTGCATAACCGATGCAGTCGTATCCAATCACTTCACTGTTGGAACGAGGAATCGTCATGATTTCCCCGATCGCGCGCTGTTCTCCATTAAACAGTCGGAAGTTATCTCCGAGTGTATCCCGTCCAAATGCTTGATTAATGCTGGCTAAGAGTTCACTCAGGCGACGATTCAGTTCTAGATCACCCAAATCCAAAAACTGAATTTCTCGGCGTAGAATTTCTACCCAGCCAAGATACTCCGCTACAACATAAAGGGTGTTGTAAAGTGCATAACTCTGGGTGGAGGGTGACTCATGGTAGAAACGCTCCAAAAACCTCTTTTGATGAATATTGTAAAGGCGGCTCTGAAGATCAATGGCTGAACGCAATAAGGGATCTCGATACTTAGACATCAAAGTAGCCGTCTGAGCTTCACGCGATTCGGCTTCACGTTGCTTCATGAGTCGGTCAGTTAATCGGGCAAGGCGAGTTTGACCGTAGAGACTGATGGCTGCGCTAACAACTGCGACAATCGCAGCAATTGTTGCAGTGATGACTTCAGGCTTCATCGCTCTACCTCCGTTGCCAACCATGCACGCAGCACCTCAGCGATCGTCCACGCCTGAGCAACACAGCCCTCTGGCTTCATGGGTGCATCGCCGTCAAAGATTTCGCTTAAGCTACCAACGCCGTGGGTGTAGAACTGACTTGCCATCGGTTCCAGAAATTGACGTGCCTTGACTGGATCGCCGTACACTCTCAGATGCGCCAAGACAAAGGGTCCGATGAGCCATCCCCAAACGGTGCCTTGATGATAGGCTCCGTCGCGCTGAAGCGGATCGCCGCCATAGCTACCCTGGTAGTCGGGGTGGTTTGGATCGAGCGATCGCAGTCCGTGCGAGGTTAGTAATGCCTGTCCGCAAGCATCCACCACGCCTTTTTGCTGAGCCGCTAATAGTGGGCTTTCAGGTAGGGAGACAGCAAAAAGCTGGTTAGGGCGCAGAGACGCATCATCGCCATTGGGACTATCGAGGACATCGTAGCAATAGCCCAGGTCAGGATGCCAGAAGCGGGAGAAACGTGCCAGAACCCGGTCTGCCATTGCTTCGTATTCCTGATGGGGCTTACCGATGGTGCGGGCAAGTTTGGCGATCGTCCGCAGCGCGTTGTACCACAGGGCGTTCACCTCAATGGGTTTGCCCGTGCGAGGCGTGACGACCCAATCGTCCACTTTGGCATCCATCCAGGTCAACTGCACCCCGGTTTCGCCTGCATACAGCAGCCCGTCGGCAGGGTCGAGGTGAATGTTGTAGCGAGTCCCGCGACAGTGCCAGTCCACAATGTCTGCCAGCACGGGAAAGAGGTCTTGCACCAGATCATCATCTTCGGTCACGCCGTAGTAAGCGCGGACAGCCTCAAAGAACCATAGCGTGGCATCGACGGTGTTGTATTCTGGCAGTTCGCCTGCATCGGGAAAGCGATTGGGAATCATGCCCTGACTGACATGACGGGCATAGGTACGCAGAATCGATCGCGCAATTTCAGGACGACCTGTTGCCAGGGTGAGTCCGGGGAGACTAATCATCGTGTCGCGCCCCCAATCGCTAAACCAGGGATAGCCCGCGATGATCGTTTTGCCGTGGGGTTCTTCAGGGGTCGATCGCTGCACAATGAACTGATCTGCCGCCAGTACTAGCTGATTTGCAAATGCGGGAATCTCTCTGTGATCGACAGGACGATTGCTATGCCACAAGCTCAGCAGCTTATGCTCATAGGCATGGCGCACTTTCAGTGCCGTTTCGCCGTCGCGTTCTAGCTTGCGCTCGGTGCTGGCAACCAGCGTCAGGGATTCTCCTGGCTGCAAGGTGGCTTGAAAGGTTGCGGCGTGGAGGTGGTCATCGCGATCGTTCAAGCCGCGATCGTGCTCAGCGCTTAGCCCAAAGTCGTAGTACCAATCGTGAGCCGCAGTTGCTTCGGCGCGATCGCTGGTGAGGTGAAGCTGTATCGCCTCTGGATAGGCAGACACATATACGCCGTGCTCTTCTGGCACGATGGTCATACGCCAGCCGTTGCCCTGCGTATTGCTGTGATGATCGCGGTAGTTTACCATCGCTTTGAGCGTTAGCATCAGCGGCTGAGTTGCTCGTACCAAACGGTAATAGATGTAGGTGGTGTTGGCACCCGGTTGCATCCACACGCGCTTTTCAATCAGTGCATCAGCACATGCATAGCGCCAGACGGGAATACTGCTCTCCAGCGCAAACCGTTCCAGGTGTCGATAGCCGTGAGGACCAACCGTGCCATCTGCCCAACGATTGGTATGGAGAGGATAGAAGCGATCGCCGTACAGTGCGGTGTCATCCAGCTTGGACAGCATTAGCGTGCGTCCCAGGGGAGGTTGCAGCGCTGCGACCAGTAAGCCGTGATAGCGCCGAGTTAGCAAGCCTGCCACTGTACCCGATGCATAGCCACCCGTCCCATTGGTGACCAGCCACTCTCTTGCTTGTCCCTGCTCAAAGTCGCCGCAGACTTCGCGCCCGAAGTGAATCCCCATTGGCATAACTGCCTCTCCCTTGAAGTCTCCATCGCCCATTTTGCCTTATGCGATCGACGATCGCGGCACGATCGCCACACTGACACCAAACTTTAGATCGCTACGTGAGAGCAGCGGCGTGAAGCAATGAGAATAAAACCCTTAATTTTTTCTCAGTCCAGGTGTAGAGTAGGGCTTGATTCAAACTGGATTAAAGAGAGAGGACGTGGAACGATGATCAAAATTCCGGTTAAGCATGAGCTGGTTCTGGTTGCGCTGGCGATCGCGTTAGCCTTCTGCATTCATTTTCTTCAGGCAACGCCAGCCCTTTCGGCTACCGAAACGATTGCCACTGAAACAATTAGTCAGCCAGAAGCATCGCTGGTAGAACTGAGTCCTGGAGCGATCGCCACTGCCGCACAACCCCCCAAGCTAGTACCAGCCGTACTGGGCGGCAAGCAAGTCTACGTGTTGTACAGCACACAACCAAATGATGTCATCCTTGTGCGCTGCTACCCCACCTATCAACCGTCTCTGGACGTAAAACCGATGGGCGGGCAACCAAACCAGAAGCAAGGCACACTGACGTGTAAGTCGGGTAGTGAGATGTAGGAAGGAGCCGTTAGTCATCAGCACGAGGTGCGACGATTCCCAAGCGATCGTCTCCGTGCTGTTTGAGCGCCTGACAACTATAAGAGGCTGATTTATCTGTAGGACTTACGCATAAGGTGTTTAGATCCCCGACTTCTGATTAAAACTCAGTCACAAAAGCCTAACCCCATCGGAGAAGTCGGGGATCTTTGCGTAAGTTCTAATCTGTACAGAGAATCAGAGTTTGCAGACCTCTGATCCCCTATCAGCTTTAAAAGCTTCGCTAAGTCCTCTTGACTTTTCCTCTTGTTGAAGCTTCCGCATCGCCTCAGGCTGGTATCCCAGTTTTTCTAGCGCATAGGCTGCACCGAGAATTGAGCGTTGGTCTTTCAAGAGGGGAATGAGTTGTGGGATGGCAGTTTTCGCTGGCGCACCCATGTCTCCTAACGCATAAGCTGCACTACTGCGAACATTTGAGTCTGGATCTTTCAAGAGGGGCATGAGTTGTGGGATGGCAACGCTCGCTGACGCGCCCATTTGTCGTAAGGCATAAACTGCATTGCTGCGGACGTAAGGGTTTGGAGCTTTTAGAAGGGGAATGAGCCGCGGCATTGCTGCCTTGCCCATCTTCCCCAGCGTACTGGCTGCCTTGATAGAGGCAAAAACTCCATAGGGGTATTTGGGATTTTTTAACAGAGAAATGAGTTGCGGGATGGCAACGTTCGCTGCCTCTCCCATCAGCCCCAATGCTTCAGCGGCACTGCCACGGACATCTGGAGCTGAATCTTTCAGGAGCGGAATGAGCTGTGGAATGGCAACGTTTGCCGCTTCTCCCATCGCCCCCAATACTTTAGCTATGTCGCTGCGGACGATCGGGTCAGGATCTTTCAGGAGCGGCATAAGCTGTAGGATCGTCTCTTTTGCTGGTTTTCCGATCAGCCCTAATGCCTTAGCTGCGTTGCTGCGGACGTACGAGTCTGAATCTTTCAGCGAGAGAATGAGTGGTGGAATGGCAACGATCGCTGGTTCTCCTATCAGCCCCAATGCTTCAGCGGCACTGCGACGGGTGTATGGGTCTGGCTCTTTCAGGAGCGGAATGAGCTGTGGGATGGCATCTTTCGCTGGCGTGCCTATTTGACCCAATGCTTTAGCGGCATAGAAGTGGACACTTGAGTCTGAATCTTCCAGGAGCAGAGTGAGTTGTGGAACCACGTCTTTCGCTGAAGCACCCATTTTTCCCAATGCGTTAGCTGCTTCATCGCGCGTACCTGGGTTTGAATCTTTCAGGAGCAGAATGAGCTGTGGAATTGCGTCTTTCGCTGATGCGCCTATTTGTCCCAATGCTTTAGCGGCGTAGTAGCGGACAGTTACGTCTGAATCTTCCAGAAGCGGCATGAGCTGCGGCACCGCGTCTTTCGCTGACGTGCCCATTCTTTCCAACACTACCAGCAGTATATCTGCCTCACCAGTACGATCGCCCCGATTAGGGTTAGGGTTTTTGAGTCGCTCGATTAAAGCTGGAATGTCTTTGGATGTGCAAGGGTGTAAAGACGATGGTGGCGACTGTGCGATCGCGCGATCGACCGTTCCGATCACTAACGCACCCCATAGCGTTCCGACCTTGAATATGCTCTGGAGCGATCGTGATGATTGGTCTAGGCGCTTTCTCATTGACTCATCGCCACGTTGCAGCAATCTAAAACATTGCCATGATAGGGTAAATTCAGAGTTGCTGATCGAGTCAAATTATGGTGCCTCAACTCAAGACAGCCGACGACTTACAAGTTATCTACCCAGACAGCGACGGCAAGCCAATGGCAGACAACACCAAACAGTTCCGCTGGATTGTGACTATTCAGCAGAATGTGGAGTGGTTGTTTGCGGACGATGCCAATGTTTTTGTGGCGGGTGACTTGCTCTGGTATCCCGTGGAGGGGAGTAACAAAATCTGTACCGCGCCAGATGTCATGGTGATTGTTGGCAGACCCAAGGGCGATCGTGGCTCCTATCAACAGTGGCGAGAAGATAATATTGCGCCCCAGGTTGTGTTCGAGATCCTCTCCCCTGGCAACACGCGCACCGAAATGGATAAGAAATTGGTATTCTACAGCCGCTACGGTGTAGAAGAGTATTATCTATATGATCCCGATCGCAACGACTTGAGCGGTTGGCTGCGCAACGAAAATGGATTGGATGTGATCGACCCAATCGGCGATTGGGTCAGTCCTCGACTCGGCATTCGGTTTGATACCGCTGGTGCCGTGCTGCGACTCCTCCGACCGGATGGGGAACCCTTCACTAGCTACACCGAGACGGCGAACCAGCTTCAACAGGCAAAAGAACGTGCCGAGCAAGAACAGCAACGTGCCGAGCAAGAACAGCAACGTGCCGAGCAAGAACAGCAACGTGCCGAGCGCCTTGCAGCACGGTTGAGAGCTGCTGGCATTGACCCAGATGAGGTCTAGAGGGGCAGACTAGCGTTCGGCTGACCTTACTCCATCCCTTCTCCAACTTCTGTGCCCGTTCTGACATGAATTGGTGACAATACACTGCATAATGATTGCTCAGTTCATTTATCCAACCGAGGCAGTCATGGGTCGCGCCAAAAAAGTTGTACTGGCATATTCAGGCGGAGTCGATACGTCCGTCTGTATTCCCTATCTGATGCACGAATGGGGAGTCGAAGAGGTCATTACTCTCGCTGCTGACCTGGGGCAGGGCGATGAATTGGAACCCGTGCGTGAAAAAGCGCTCAAGTCGGGTGCCACTGTTTCGCTGGTGGCAGATGCGACAGCAGCCTTTGTCAAAGACTACGCGTTTCCAGCGATTCAGGCGAATGCACTGTACGAGAATCAGTATCCGCTTTCGACCGCGCTGGCACGACCGCTGATTGCCAAGCTGCTGGTGGATGCTGCCGCAGAGTACGGTGCTGATGCAGTGGCGCATGGCTGCACGGGGAAGGGGAATGACCAGGTGCGCTTTGATGTGGCGATCGCTGCCCTTAACCCAGATATCAAAGTGCTGACTCCCGCACGAGAATGGGGCATGAGTCGGGAGGAAACGATCGCCTATGGTGAGCGGTTTGGTATTGAATCGCCCGTGAAGAAATCGTCACCCTACAGTATTGATAAGAATCTGCTGGGTCGTGCGATCGAGGCAGGACCGCTCGAAGATCCCTGGACGGAGCCACCAGAGAATGTTTACACCATGACAGCGGCGATCGCGGATGCGCCCGACCAGCCCGAATATGTGGAAATTGGCTTTGAGCAAGGCATTCCCACCAGCCTGAACGGTAAGACGGTTGAGCCAGTGGCACTGGTGACGCAACTCAATCAAATTGTCGGTGCCCATAGTGTGGGACGCATTGACATGATGGAGAATCGACTGGTCGGCATCAAGTCACGCGAAGTCTACGAAACGCCTGCGCTGTCTGTGCTGATTCAGGCGCATCGTGATTTAGAAAGCCTCACCCTCACCGCTGACCTGATTCACTACAAGCGCGGTATTGAAGACACGTATTCTAAATTGGTTTATAACGGTCTGTGGTACAGTCCCCTCCGCGATTCGCTGGATGCGTTTGTCAAAAAAAGCCAGGAGCGCGTGACAGGTGTAGTGCGGGTCAAGCTTTTTAAGGGAAACTCGATCGTCGTTGGGCGTAAGTCTGCCCACTCCATCTACAGCCCCGACCTGGCAACCTACGGTGCAGACGATACCTTCGACCATAGAGCCGCTGAAGGCTTCATCTACGTCTGGGGCTTGCCGACTCGCGTCTGGTCGCAGAAAGCAAGACAGTAGATGCTGCTGATCGATGCCATTCTGTAGTCTAAAGCGACGCTGTGTAGGTGTGGCTCTGAGTTTTTAGCACTGAGCAACGAGTGTTTGCTACTCATCGCTGAGGGTTGCATACTCGATCGTGAATAGTTGCTACACGCCTTCGAGTGTTTGCTACTCATGTTCGAGTCTTTGCAACTCACGTTTGAGTCTTTGCAACTCACGTTTGAGTATTTGCTACTCATGTTCGAGTCTTTGCAACGCGCGTTCGAGTGTTTGCTACTCGCGTTTGAGTCTTCGATACGCATAAATGAGACTTTGCTACTCGCCTTCAAGTGTTTGCAACGTGCGTTCGAATGTTTGATGCTCATGAATGAGTGTTTGCTACTCGCGAGCGAGTGGTGAACACTCGCGGGAGAGTCTTTGGTCCTCGTGAATGAGTAGTAAACACTCGTCGATGAGTCTTTGAACCTCGTGGATGAGTCTTGAATACTCGTAAGAGGGCGATCAACACTTGTGAATGATTGCCACCTGTAAATTTTGCGGTGAGATAAACAGATGTGAAACTGCTCGATTAGGATAGCTTCAAGTCTAAGACAGGGAAGCTGCCAGGAAAGGGCGCATGATCAAGCAAACATCGCAAACCGAAATTACCGAACTTCCTTCACCCAAGGAAAAGGACACACTCGCTCGCATAAAAAAGATACTGATCCTATTTAAGAGCGATCGCTGGCTTGCCGTTGCCGTCTATGGCTCGCTAACAACAATCGGGTTAGCGATCGGTACACTGGCTTGGAACTGGTCAGACCTTCAAACCAATCCATCAGAACAGTCCAAGCGGAAATTTGACGCGTCTCTGAGTGTCGTTAGTACCGGAGCCACCCTTGCTGCCGGGATTGTTTTGTTCCTAAACTTCAGAGTCGCCAATCGCAACGCTGAGATCGCTCAAAAGAAGCTAGACGAAGACATTAAGAAGGCAGAAAGGGACGAAAAATTGGCGCAATCCCGGCTGACAATGGAACGGTTCAACAAAGCTGTAGAAATGCTTGGGAAGAATGACAGCATTCATCTCCGACTGGGCGGTATTTATGCCCTGGAAAGTATTGCGGCTGACTCAAACAAAGACGCTCCCGATGAGAACTACAGGCAGGTGCTAGAAGTCCTGACTGCCTTTGTGCGAGAGAATGCGCCGTATCCACCGAAAGAGCAGGCAAAGCAAGCGGAAACTCAAGCGACGCTCACCGAACAGTCACCAGAAGCAGGTGAGAACACAACAGAGGAACTTCCCCCCTTACCAACCGACATTCAAACCGTTTTGACGTTCTTAAAGAGACGCAGGCATAAGAATAAGGATTGGGAGCAATATCCCCTTGACCTGAGGAAAGCAGATTTGAGAAGGGCATTCCTTAAGGCAGCGAATCTCCAGAAGGCTGACCTTAGGAACGCGAATCTCCAGGAGGCTGACCTTAGGGAAGCAAATCTCCAAGAGGTAGTCCTTTGGAACACTAATCTCCAGCAGGCAGACCTTTGGGAAGCGAATCTCCAGCAGTCATTCCTTAGGGGAGCGAATCTCCAGCAGTCATTCCTTGAGGGAACGAATCTCCAGCAGGCAGACCTTGAGGGAGCGAATCTCCAGGAAGCACTCCTTTGGGAAGCGGATCTCCAGAAGGCAAATCTTGTGGAAGCGAATCTTCGAGGAACACGCTTTTGGAATTCTCGGCTCACTGAGACCGCACTCGCCGAAGCCAAAGAGAAAGCACGAGCGAATCTCCAATCTGCTCAAGGCTGGGAGACGGCTGAATACGACCCTGAAATCCGCGAGTGGTTGGGGTTGCCACCGGAGACTTTAGAGGTGGAATGAGTCTTGACCAATTGCACGAAGGTCAAAAGCTGACGGCTGACGGCTGATAGCTGACCGCTAATCACTCACACTGTTACTAGCACCATCCACATTTCGCGGCAGGGTTACTCGAAACGTGGAACCAACGCCGAGTTCACTTTCAACGGTAATCGTGCCGTTCATCTTGCGGACGATGAGATCAGTGATGGCTAAGCCCAAACCTGTACCGGGGAATTTTTTGGCAAGCGTTTGATCAAGCTGGTAGAACGCTTCAAAGATATAGTCTAACTGTGCTGCTGCAATGCCAACGCCCGTATCTTGCACGACAAGCACGATCGTCTCTGGTTCCACGTCGGTCACGCTGATACAAACGCGACCCGCTTCAGTGAATTTGATGGCATTGGAGAGCAGGTTCACGAGTACCTGCCGTAAACGAGTGCGGTCAGTGATGACCAGTGGATTGGAGAGGTATAGCTGCAAGTCCAGCGTGAGTTGCTTTTGGTCAACGAGCGATCGCAGCTCTGCAACAGTCTGCGTCACTAGCTGGTGCAAGTTAAGGGCTTCGAGCGCAAAGGTCAGTCGTCCTGCCTCAATTTTAGATAAGTCTAAAATATCGTTGATGAGCGCTAGCAGGTTTCTGCCGTTGCTGAGAATGCGCTCAACCATGTCGTGTTGTGGAGGCATAAGCTGCTGCCGCAGCAGCAGTTGAGAAAAGCCAATCACTGCATTCATAGGTGTTCGCAGTTCGTGTGACATGGTTGCCAGGAACTGCGATTTGAGTTTCGCTGCTTCTTGAAGCCGGATGTTTTGAAACTGAATCTGCTGGCGCTGTTCCTCTAGCTCTCGATTCTGTTCGCCCAGAATACGGTTTTGAATTTCTAAGCGCTCTTCCCGCTCTTCCAGCGCATTGATCAGTTGGGCATTCGTCAGAGCGATCGCTGCCTGTTCGCCAAAGGCAACGAGCAAGTGCAGGTTATCGTCATCAAAGGCGGCTGGATGACTCCAGTGACCGATCGCCAGTACGCCCAATCTGCCTGCTCTAGCAGACTCGATCGTGACAACACAGAGGGAGCGTGGCAAGGCAAAAGGCGAAAAGGGTAGATGACTTTCGCTATCTTCGCGCCTCCACGTCTCTACCGCTTCTTGCCTCTCCCAAGGTGTCTCTTCTGCCTCCTGCCTCCTGCCGTCTGCCTCCTGCCTCCTGCCCTCTGCCCTCTGCCCTCTGCCCTCTGCCTCCTGAATCAACCGTGACCCACCCGTCAGAAAGATTTCACCCAACAGTCCTTCACCAGGCGCGAAGTCGTCCTCAAGCTGGAAGCGATCGGTACCTATCCCGGTGGCAGCGGTCAGTTCTAACATGCCAGTGTAAGGATTTTGCAGCACGATCAAGCCAAACTCGGCATTGGGGATCGCGTCACAGATCGCATCGACCATCACTTGCAACAGTTCAGGCAGGTTGGTCAAACATTGGTTCAGCAGGTCGGTGAGCCGTTGCAGCGTTCGCAACTGCTGCTGATGTTGACCGAGGATCATGAGTGCGTGTCGCAAATTTTGTTCGGCTTCCTGCGTGGAACTGTAAAGCTGTGCGTTGTCGATCGCCAGTACTGCCCGTTGCGCCAGCGCGGCTGCCAGTTGCTGATCGGTAGCGGTATAGCTGCGCCCAGAACTGCGCCCAGGACTACGAGAAAGGCAAAGCGTTAGGGCACCCAGTTTGCGATCGTGGACGATGAGCGGAATCGTCATCAGCGAACCGATTTCTAGATCCTGTAGAAACTGAAGGTGTTCAGGGTTGACGGCGATCGACTCCAGCCAGGCATCTGTCACATCAGGCACAAGGACGGTTTGCCCCGTCGTTAAGCTTTGCACCACCGGATGCTGGTGCTGAGCGGGCGTTGGGGTATGGCAGCGTGCCCGATCCATCCATCCTTGTTTCGCCGGATCGACGTGCTGCCAGGTAAGGAGCTGAAACGTATTTTGACTGCTGAGAACGTCGAAAAAACAGCAGTCTGCTAGCGTTGGCACTGCCAGTTGAGCAATGTTATGCAAAATCGTCTCATAGTCAAGCGAGGCTGCCAGCACAGAGCTTGCCTCTGCCAAAAATCGCTGCGTTGCTTCTGCCCGCTTGAGCATTGTCACATCCCAAAAGGCACCCACACAGCCTCTAGGATGGTTCTGCTCATCAAACAGGGGGGTTGTACGACCCATCGTATTAATCACGGTGCCATCGCTGCGGAGAATATCGACATCAGCATCAAGGACAGGGCTTCCCAGTGCTGCTGCCATCTGCATTGGGAGTGCATCAGCCAACAATTCCTGCCCATTATGCAGAAGTTTGTAAGCAGGACGTTCACCAGTTGGTGCTGTAAACGACGCGTTGGCAGCAGGCTCAATGCCCAGCATCTCGGCATATGTAGGGTTAACGCGAATGTCCTGGCACTCTGCATCGTTAGCGATCGCAATGCCAATCGGAATCACGTCAAAGAGGGTTTGCAATTCCGTCACACGTCGCTCCAGGTCACGGTTTAGCTTAACGACTTCACCTTCTGCCTGTTTGCGCGCCGTGATATCGCTGACAATGCCTGTCATCCGAGAAAGCATGTTGTGCGCGTCTCGTTGCGCTTTACCCCGTGAGGTGCAGTGTCGGTAGTCTCCCGAAGCATGTCGCAGCCGAAACTCTACGTCAAAGGGTGTTCCCCGCTTGAGATGTGCGGTAATCGCCGTCAGAACACTCTGCTGATCATCAGGATGCATCAACTGATAGAACGCTTCGTAGGCAGTGCCCATAGCCTCACGAGTGACACCGATGATTTCGAGCAGGCGATCGTTACAAAAAACCTCATTCTGGCAAATATCCCAATCCCAGATACCATCATGTGAGCCTTCCAGCACCAGTCGATAGCGCTCTTCACTTTCGCGCATCCGCTGCGTTGCGTCTGCTGCTTGCCGTTCCGCCCGATGCACCCGGATCGCATTGAAAAGGCTCCGTACTAACGCTCCAGGTAATAGTTTGCTTTTTGAAAGGTAGTCAGCAGCGCCTGCTTTCATTAACTCCACTGCTATCTGGTCATCTCCTTGCCCAGTGAGGACAATGAGCGGTACCGTAATGCCTAATTGTTTGATGCGTCTCACGAGCGATAGACCATCACCATCGGGTAGGTCGTGGTCTAGTAGTACGCTGTCCAGCGGTTGCTGCTGTATGATGGCGATCGCAGCCGCACACGTTTCCGTTTCAACTATCTCTGCCTTAATATCAGCCGCATCAAGCGATTGACGCACGATCGACCGTGACTGTGGATCACGATCGACTAGCAAAATTTTTAGGGTTTCTTCCATCACTCGTAACCAAAGATTGGAGATTAAGAATTAGTCACAGCAGCGTTCTTACTAGCTTCTAGCTACTAGTTCTCCTCTCGAAGGTGTTCACTTTTGAGACAACACAATCAAGTATTTACACTTGCTTATATCTCTATGATTAAGGAATGTTCTCGCTCTGTCCTCAATCTATTGACAGGTTGAATGCCCCTTTAAAGGTATGAATCGGTTGAGAGAACGCCTTTAAAGCGCGATCGGCATGAGAAGCCTGATTGGTATGAGAAGTATAATTAGAAACAGGCTAATTAGAAGCAGGTTAAGGAGTTGTACAGAAAGAACAGCATGGTCTGTAGCCGTCAGCGAAAAGCTGATAGCTGATAGCTGAATCCAAAAGGGTGCAGTTATTTTTTAGCAAGCTCTAAGTGGCAGACGAAACGGATGGTTAATATTCCTACCTGCAATGCCTCCTCTGTTGGGTGCTAGTTCTAACCTCAGGTAGATGTCTCAGCCTTTGATTTCTGACAATTTGCTATGAATGGTTACAACGCTTTCTAAGCTAATGTCTTCTAAGTTAATGTCTCGATCAAACCCTGAGAGGATTAAATTGGTGCTAGGTGCGCGATCGTACAGTTAAAGAGCGATGTGCCACGACAGAAGCTATTTGGCGAAAAGGCGTGCAATCATACCCAACCTGAGCAGCAAAGCGTTTGGTTGACGTAGCCGCTCTGTAGGGCGTGTTCATCACTGACTGTACGTGCTTCATGCTGCTGTTCTCAAGCCTTCTAAGACAACTAAGTTATTACTGATATGCTATTGGTCAGAGGGAGACGGTTTTACTGACCACAGCGCTGTAAGAAGCTATCTGTATAGAGATAAGCCGCTCGTTAGCGTCAGCATTTCCGCGCCACTGACCCATTTAGGATTATGATCAATCCCTAACTCCTACCCGCTATTTTTTGGAACTGAGGCAACTGAAGCATGGAAGATATTCGGATCACCCTCATCGAAGACCACGATCTGACGAGAGTTGGCATGCGTACCGCACTGCAACAGCGGGGATTCAACGTGATTGGTGAAGCAGCGAACGCCACGGATGGTCTGAAGCTTTTGGAGACTGTCAAACCAGATGTTGCGATCGTAGACATTGGCTTGCCCGACATGGATGGCATCGAACTGACCCGTCGGTTTAAGCAAACGCAGACAGAATCAGCGGTTGCCGCAGAAACCAAAGTACTGATTTTAACGTTGCAGGACAATGATGATGTTGTACTGGCTGCGTTTGCGGCTGGCGCTGACTCTTACTGCATGAAAGATGTCAGCCTGGATAGTCTTGCCGAGGCTCTAAGGGTGACCAACGGCGGTAACTCCTGGATTGATCCCGCGATCGCTCGTGTCGTGCTGCATCAGGCGCGTCAGGGTACACCAGAGGGAGAAGCTTCGGAATCTAAGACAGTCTCAATCAATGCGGCTGAGCCTGAGTATAACCAGATCATTGAGGCATATCCGCTGACAGAGCGTGAGCTGGAAGTGTTGCAGTTGATCGTAGATGGGTGCAGCAATGCCTCGATCGCCGAAAAGCTTTACATCACTGTTGGTACCGTGAAAACGCACGTTCGCAATATTCTCAATAAGCTGTGTGCTGACGACCGCACTCAGGCAGCCGTGAGAGCACTTCGATCGGGCTTAGTTGGTTAAATGTTTGCAATGACGAAGGCTTCGCCAGCGATTGGGAACGATCGTTAGACTGTCATGGTAAAAGAGACTGTCATGGTAAAAGAGCAACAGTTGTAGGCTCTTTCGTCTGGTTGTAACCCTCGCAGCAATCGTGTGCTGGTTATAACCCCTGACCAGATCATCACTTATAGCGGATTGTGTATGCAGTACACGTGTGATTGAATACGGTACTCGGTATAGCACTCAGATGTACGGTTGTTTTTTGATTCAGGGCTTCGCGTCGATCGCACGATCTTTGCTTGCATCGCTTGCGCCTTTTTGTGACCCTTCAAGGAGCGTCAATCTTGTCACCTCCACCCGCTTTGACTCTCTCATCTCGTCCGCTTCAGCGTGCTCAGTCGCTGCATGAACAAACGTATCAGACGCTGCGAACAGCGATTTTGTCAGGCGAACTGTCGCCGGGCGATCGTTTGGTAGAAACGCAGCTTGCGAGTGTGCTTCAGGTGAGCCGTACACCGATCCGCGAGGCGATTCGCCAGCTACAGCGAGAGAACTTGATTGCTACCGACGATAACGGAGCTTTGCGTGTTGCCAGCCTCTCCGTAACAGATGCAGGTCACCTCTATGATTGCCGCATTGCCTTGGAACAAGTATCGGTTGCGGCTGCCTGCCGTCATGCAACAGCGCTAGAGCTTGAGCAGATCGACCTTGCTGTTCAGCAAGTAGAGAAGTCAATGGGACAAGAAGCCCATCCGCTAACTAACTATCAACTGCTGCATATGGACTATCAGTTTCATCGCCTACTGGCTGAAAGTTCAGACAATCCCTGGCTGGTGACGCTCCTTGATCAGGTGTTTGACAAAATGATGCTGCTACGGCTACGCACGATGCAACACAATCCTCGCGTCCTCGAAATTCGCAGTGAGCATCGCAACATTTACGACGCTGTGCGCGATCGCAACGTCTCTGCTGCCGTCCAAGCGATGCAAGATCACCTCACTGCCAGCAAAGAGCGCGTCATTCGAGAAATTGAGCAGATTGAGGAGAAGGGATGAGGGAGGCAGAAGGCAGAAGGCAGAAGGCAGGAGGCAGGAGGCAGAAGGCTAAAGGCTAAAGGCTAAAAGTTTGAGTTCTGATTACTATGTTCCTGCTCCCCTCACCCCTCACCCCCTCTTCGTTTCAGTCCACATGAGGGCGATCGCCAGCCGTACTGCCTGCCCGACTGTAGATAGACGAGCCGCCTCAGGAGCGGTTGTCTCCCAGCGCTGCATGTGGGCACGAAAGTTTTTGTCCTGTTTGGCGCGTTGGGTGATGACTTGGCTGATTACTTTCTTCTGGATGTCTTCGGTGGCGATGCCTTGCCTGCTTAGATAGTTAAGCAACTGTTGAACACTTTGTACAAATTGTTCAGGAGACTGTGACATCATAATGTGTTGGATCTGCCGCACGACTTCCTGGTAGAGACGGATGCGTCGATCAGGAGATGGTAACGCTTTCAGTTCTGGTGGGGATGGTTGCGGTGGTGGCTCCAGCATTAGATCTGGTTCACTGGCACGGGGATCGATCGCCAGCAGGTTAAAAATCTCTGCCCGATGCGTAAACAGCCGCTGTAAAACCTCTGGATAAAGCTGAAAGATTCGCCGTGAAAGAATCTTGGCATTAACCAAGCGGTCTGCCTTTATCCGCACTAAATAGTGGTCATCAGACGCTTCGTAGGCTTTGACGGTCAACCCTAAGCCGTTGGCTTCGCGATCGATCTGTGCCAATGTAAACGCCAACGCTTCCCAATTCGGCGCTTCAGTGAGGTGGACTTCTAGCAGCGCGTTGTCTTCCTCGTACTGTCGCCCTAATTCGCCTACCTCCAGGTCACGCCCAACGGGATAGCGATCGGTTGGGCTTTTGGTGGTGTAGTTAAACTGGGTAAACACATAGCGACAGTTGACTTTAGAAAAATCGGTTTCTTCGATATGCCAGTTGGCGATGCAGCAACCTGTCATTTGGGCACCGTCTAAGTTCGTGCGAATCAGATGGCTTTCAAGGAGATAGGCACCGCTCAGATCGGCTTCGTTTAAGGAGGTATCGCTTAAGTACGCGCCGCTGAGGTCAGCTCGCTGCAAGTCTGCCCCACGCAGGTTTGTTTCCTTGAGGTCTGCCCGTAGCAGGTAAACATCTTGCAGGTTTGCTCGTAACAGGTGAGCTTTACTGAGGCTCACTTTTAACAGATAAGCGCCAGCTAAGTTGGCGCGACTCAAGTCAGCACTGTTAAGGATGGCTTCACTAAGGTCGGCTCCGGTCAAAATAACGCGGTGCAGGTCTGCTTCAGTCAGGTTCGCCTGTCGCAGGTAAACGCCGCTGAGATTCGCTTCAATTAAGTTTGCGCCGACTAAGGACGCTTCTCGCAAGTTTGCCTCTTCCAGGTGTGCTTCTCGGAGATTCGCGCGATCGAGGTTGGCACCTGCAAGATTGGCACGGCGAAGGTTTGCTTCCATCAGCTCCGCTCCAGTGAGGCAACTGCTGCTGAGTTTTGCTCGCTCCAGGTTAACCTGATCTAATTTTGCGTCCTGAAGGTTCGCACCACTCAAGTCGGCTTCTTGCAGGATTGCCCAGTTGAGGTCGGCATTTTGGAGGTTGGCTAACCGTAAATCGGCTTTGCTGAGGTTGGCACCGCTGAGGTTGGACTGACTGAGGTTGGCGTTGTTGAGTGATACGCTGCGAAGGTCTGCCCGCCGCAGACAGGCACCTGTGAGGTTTGCCCGACTTAAAAAAGCCCAGCTTAAGTTTGCACCCGTCAGATCAGAGCCAGTCAGGTCAGCGTCTCGAAGGTTAACGCCGCTCAGACTGGCTCCACTAAGGTTGACATGGGCGAAGTCACGTTCGCCTTTTTGGTATCGCTCTAATAGATCCTGTACTTGCATATTGATCCTTTGAGCAGGATGACGATCGCCACCAGTTACGGGTGCTCATTACCAAACTTCTGTCGAGTGCTTCAGGATTGACGCAGATCAGGATGGATACAGAGTAAAGCGATTTGAGGGCAATAGTCGAGAGCGATCGGCGAAATGGCTAAGGCAACCAGAGAGGACGAAGCCCTGTTAAGGGCAGCGATTCAGGTTGAATTTTAGCAGCAGGGTTCGCTGGGTCGAGGGGCAGTAGCCAGAGACGGCTAGATGCGATCGCATTTCCCGTGCTGTCACGCAGTTGCCCGCCTGCATCATCATCACGCGTCGCTTCTGTGGTTTGGTCAAAGAGTAGCGCTAAACCATCGGGTGATAGACTCACCTGAACGTCTCGCTGTTTCGGCAGCATGACCAGTGGTCGAAGCTTAGCGGTTTTAAGGTCGATCGCCGCCAAATAGGGCTGTTCTTGATAGACGTTTCCTCCTGTCAAGAGTTCGGTGAGCAAGCAATAAAGCGTTTGTTTGGTGGGATCAAACCGCGCACTTAGAATGGAGCCTGTCGTGCGAAGCAGTTCTTTGGGGTCGCCTTGATTACCGACCAAAAAGAGCGATCGGGTATTGTCGGTATTAAACTTCACCATTGTTGCCAGTGAGCCATCTTTGGTAAAACTCAGTACCATGCCAAATTTGGGCAAAAAGTTCAGCGGCTTAGCATTCGGCTGTAATGGTAAAATTGCCAGCCCTTGCCCCTGGGCGATCGCCAGCGAATTGCTATCTGGCGTAATCAAAAAATCGCCTCCCGGCTCACCTTTCAGCGCCTGGGGTGCTTCGCCCGCTTTTACCAGCCAGGGTCCAAAATCGTTGGGATTTGCCCGGTTGACCCGCTGCACAACGATGACGTTACCATCTGCCGAAAGGTCAAATTTGAGGTTTTGATACTCTTTGTTATCCAGCACCAAAGCCACCGTGCCGAGGGGTGCCGTAGACGGCAACGCTTTGACGGGTGCTGCCTGAGCATCGGGCTGCATGGGTGACTCTACCTGAATGCCCGTGGTGACGGTGTAAAGCTGCTGTTCAGTCAGGGCTGTGGGCTGAGTCGTGCGCTGTGTAGCGGCAAAGAGGAGCCGATCGCCGCGAGGATATGCCTTAAATTCCATCACCACCATGTCTTTTGGCGTGAGGATTTGGTGCTGCTGCTGGTTTAGGTTAAAGAGTACGAGTCGTCCTGCTTCTTCACCGCTCACGCCAATGTAAGCAAAGGCGCGATCGTGGGTCTCAAACAGTCCTGTAAACGGCTGCATCGATACTTTACCGTCACTCGCAAACCGATCCTGAGCATTTGGCAGCTTGACCTGAAACTGTGTGCCATAAGGAGCAGGCGTGTTCAAGGTGTACGCCATCCGTCGCCCTGCCCAACTCACCCTCCCAGCCAACGGTGGCTCAATGCGAAGGTTTGACTCTACGCTGGCATGATTCATGGGGCGACTGAAGGTGAGCGTAAACGCGGTATCATCAGCGCCAACCTGTTTGCCCTGCCAGCTAAAGTCGCGCACACGAGCGGAGGCATGATTGCCGCTCAGCAGCAAGATACCAATCAGCAAGCTCAGCGCTACGATAAGGACGATAGCGACACGATCGATGGGTTGCGTCAACGAGCGCAATGTGGCAGTAGAATTTGAGCGAGTCAATGGGGCACTCTAGGTAAAGGCATTAACTTTGCAGTTCAGACATCTATTGTTTCGTGACCTGACGTTTTGGTCAACTTGGATAAGGATAGCCCGTGGGACATTTGTTCAAAGATCTAGGATCAGACATCTTGCTCATTGAGCACCTGCTAGAACCAGCGCTCTGTAGCCATGTAATGCAGGTGGCAGAATGCTGTCAGTTCAAACCGTCCAGCATTCTGGTCAACGTGGTGGATACCGATGTGCGTAGCAGCGATATGTTGCCGTTGGGCAATACAGGGCAGCAGCTCCAGGAGTCAACGAATCAAATTCTGCTCACGAAAGTCAAAGTGATTCAGGATGCACTCTTCAAACACTATGGCATCAAGTTCTCTCAGGCAGAGATGTGTTCGATCTTGCGCTATAAGCCAGGGCAACGCTACAAACGCCATGTCGATAATCTGCTGCTAGCAAGCCGCTTTCAGGAAGTTACCAACGGCATCCCCACTCGTGACATCAGTATCGTCGGTTATTTAAACGATGATTTTGAGGGTGGTGAAACGCTGTTCGATCGCCAAAATATCAAAATCAAACCCCAGGCAGGCAGCGCGATCGTCTTTCCCTCTTACTACACACATCCGCATCAATCTCTGCCAGTCATCCGAGGACGTAAATACTCCTTCACCAGTTGGCTTTTTTATTAGTGACTACTATTCATTCGCTCACTACTGAAAACTCAGGTCACGTCATGTCACCTTCCGCTCAGGCTGTCCCTAGTAATGCTCAACGTGGCTGCGTTTCTGCCACTGCAATCATCTGGGGCTGCTCGACAGGCATGATCGCGATCGATCTGCTGCTTTCGACGAGTGCTCAGAGTGAGACGGCGATCGCTATGGCGATCGTGGCGGCAGCAGCGGTGAGTACGATGACGGTCTGGCTGTCTGCCCGCAAACCTGCCTCACCTAAAGTGGAGGAGTCGGCTCAGGCTAAGGCTTGACCAAGGCTGTTGTGCTCTAGCTCTCCCCATTCTCAGAGGCGATCGCCATGTCGATTTCTTCTGTATTTTGAGCGTAGTAGGTGCGAGCAGCTTTTAAGTCATCTTTGGTCAACTGTGGGTAGTCGCCCAGCAAGTTGGCATCTGAGCACCCCTGTAACCCCAAAGCGATTAATTGCCACACCGGAATTTGCGTCCGACCGATGCAAGCGGCTCCGTTGCAGATGCCAGGCGTTTTTCTGATTTTTGTCGTTGCCATATCTAACCAATGGTCGTGTTGTTTTTGTCGATTCCTGAAGAGACTCAGTCATCTTTGAGCAGGAGCAGTTTCGTCTTCGATCGTGCCACAGAAGCGGCACCTCAAGAGACTCAGTTGAACGCCTGTCACCGACTCAGTAAGCGTGCTGCGCCGCTACCCAGCAAGTAGAAGACGAATACGACAACGGTTTGGATGAAATAGGTGACGAGCAGCGATTGATACAGCTTGCGATTTTGCTGCTGAAAGAGGTCGCGCCATAAGTACCACTTGCCCTGAATATAGGCAGCAGTGAAGAGTAATGCTAACAGTGGCACACTCCACAGTGGAAATCTGGCAAAGCCCAAATAAATGGCGATCGCCAGCAGTCCGATTCCTAGAACCCCTTTGACAGCATTCATTGGTTCTCTCCTTACTCCTCACTGTGTTCTAACGACTATTGTGACAATCAAGACGATCGCCTAGTAGGGTACGCGCCAGAGCTTGATGGTGCCATCGACACGACTCCCGCTTGCGAGCAGCTTGCCATCGGGACTAAACGCCACCGAGAGCGAGGATATCATGCGGCTTTGATGCCCCTGGAGCGGTTGCATTGCTTCACCGATCGTCACACGCCATAGTTTGATCATGCCATCGGCACTGGCACTTGCGAGAGTCTGACCGTCTGGACTAAACGCTAATGAGTCAAGCCAATCATCATTTCCCTTGAGGGTGCGAATTTTCTTGCCCTTGGTCTGAGTCGAGACATCCCACAGCTCGATCGCCTGAGGAAACTTACCCCGATTACTTGCTTCAGCATCGACCGATCGAGCCAGCGCAAGCCATTTACCGTCTGCGCTCAAAGCAGAAGACAACACCAGGTCTTGCATTTTAGCAAGGCGAATGTCCTTCCCAGTGGTGAAATTCAACTGGCGAACCGTGTTGAATGTGGCGTAAGTCAGCGTTTTACTATCAAAGTTTGAACTGATCGCATAAACAGCCCGATCAGGTTTGACAGTGCGAATCGTGGCTCCGGTCGTCACCTCTATGAGCGTGAGCTTGCCACTTCGATCGATGCCAACAAACTGCTTACTATCGGCACTAAAAGCGAAACTTTGACTACCGAACGGCGGATTACCCTGCTCCAGAATGGAAATTACTTTTCCAGTGGTGAGATTCCATAGCTGAGTGAAGCGACGACCGTTGACAATGTCACCAATTCTGTGATGACTGGCAAGCACCTGACCATTTGGGCTAAACGCAACGGCATCGACCTGATCAGAAGCGACTTCGAGTATGTGAATGCTTCGTCCGGTAGCAAGATCCCAGATGGTAATGCGACCACGATCGCCACCGCTTGCTACGAATGTTCCATCTGGACTGAACGCGATCGAGAAGATGCTTTTGGATTCCCCTCTTAAGGTCTTTTCCAGGAAACGGCTACTTGGAAAGCTGTCAGCTAAAAACTTAGGCGTTGCTAAGAAACCGTAGCGTACAACGCTGTAAGTTGAAAACAAGCCGACTCCCAGCAGCAAGAGCGCTAAGCCTCCCAACAACGGCTGTCTGCGTCTGGTCAGTTTTCTTAAAGCCCACATAATCAACGCGGTTATTGATGTGACTGATCCTTGCTCAAACTGCTACTAAGTAGCTGGGTGAAATTAAACGTAGGATGTGTTAAGCATAGCCGTAACGCATCAAAACTAAGTAGCTGGGTGAAATTAAACGTAGGATGTGTTAAGCATAGCCGTAACGCATCAAAACCTTTAGCAGCATGGGTGACGCTTCGCTTTTCTTGAATGCCGAAGGCTATATCCATCCGACGCAGATTTTATATTTAATTGAACCTTCCTACTTAAAGCAGCCTTTAACTTGTCGCTTGCAGCCTGTCGCCAGTCCAAATGCTAATTTCTGCCTCGTTAGCCATCCTCAGTACCACTGGCATAGAAAAACGGCAAATTTGCTTGCATGAGCAACTCCAGCCCCATGATGCCCAACGGCTCGTACTCATAATAGTATCTAGGAGCAGTACCTCCAGGGAGAGGCGGCATGGCGCAGGCGGCTCCTGGACTACCACAACGTACCTTCACGGGCACTAGCAGTAGGGCAATGCCAGCTACAGCGCTAATAATCCAGTGCTTCATGTGCTTGCTCTCCTAATGCCGTTCTGGTGAGACCGTTCTGATTAGACATTGAGCCATTGTCCTAACGTCCACTGCAAAACCTCTTTCGCAAGTGCTCTTTAATATTTCAGATTTAGCAGGGGCAGCGCTTGTAGTTACTGGCTCAATTCTATGGCAAGGCTCCGAGAACCTATGTTGAGAACAAATATTCCCTGGCTGCTGGTTGGTTTACGGTTTGCGATCGCCCCCCTGCTGCTGTTAGATGCACTGGATGGCAGCACAGGCGTTGGTTTCCTCATCGGCTACATTATCGCGGTGCTCTCAGATATTTTTGACGGCATCATTGCCCGCAAATTGAACGTTAGCACCATCGCACTCCGGCAAGCAGATAGTTGGGCA
Organism: Tildeniella nuda ZEHNDER 1965/U140; assembly: GCA_019358895.1. Classification (GTDB taxonomy): domain Bacteria; phylum Cyanobacteriota; class Cyanobacteriia; order Leptolyngbyales; family Leptolyngbyaceae; genus Stenomitos; species Stenomitos nudus. The sequence continues at coordinate 79,804 of JAHHIG010000017.1, forward strand.
GATATCAGTTTGTATCTCTGCATTGCAGTCAGCACGTGGCTGGTCTATCCAACAGTCATCATCGCGTTTCAAACGCCCCTGCTAGTCGCGATCGCGTCCCAGCTCACGCTGTTTGCTACCAGTCTGATCAAGTTTGGTAAGTTTCCCAGCTTTCACACTTACACCGCCAAAGCCTGGGGACTTTCGCTGTTGATTGCGGTGATCGGACTCTTTGGCTTTGACAATGCGACGGCTCTTTGGGGCGCGATCGGGCTATGCCTGATCAATAGCCTGGAGGAAATTGTGATGACCCTGATCTTGCCTGTATGGACGCATGACGTTCTCAGTCTCATTCACGCGCTGGAGTTGCGACGTTTAGTATCGGAACCGTAAACGCTCACCTTAACTGAAACCATTGTTCTTCACCTCTGAGCACTAAAGTGAACGCGTCTACATCAATGACAAATGGCGCAAGCAGTGACTGAGCCTCCTGCTCCCGTGTACCCTTGGGAAGCTCAATGCCCTCAAATTCTGTAGACTCTACATGCGCGGCGAACTCGTAGCGAAACTCGTCATCACCGCTGTAAGACAACGCAATGCGTCCGCGCCAATCAACTGAGAAACCGTTGGGGGTCGATCGCTGGGTGAAGCGAATCCGATGGTCGGCAGCAGAATCGTGACCCAGCAGATAGATATCGAACGGGCGCGGCTGATCAAACTCGATCGGCAGCGGATCAACGAAAAACTCTTGTTCACTCAGCGTCTTAAAATCTAGCGGTTGCGCTCTGGAAGCGACTTGAAAGCCAGTCCCGTCCCAGTAGTTAGAGGAAAGCGTGCAGCGGTGATAATTGTTCCAAACAATTTTGGCTTGCCAATCGCCCTGCGACTCATCCACAAACTCTTCTGGATGGGTATCTTCTGCACTGTATTCTGCGGTTTGTAGATGCAAATCAAACCAAATGCCTGATGGCTCCAGCCGCGCTGACCAGAAAAAGTCCTGGATGGCGTGCCCATCTGCCCACGGATTACCCAAAAATTTGATGCGGCTTGTTGTCATTACTTTTGTCCTGGCACTGGAGTAACTGACTTCACGAGCAGTTTGGGGTAGCAGGGAAACATATCCGGTCCACACACCGTTGAGAGCGTCTTACCCTGGAGCACCACGGAGGAGCCAACATAGGACTTCATTAAGTCCCCTTCAATATAAAAGCGATCGATCGCTGTCGATTCAACAAAATAACCATAGGGCGGATGTCCGCTGTTACCTATATCGCTGTTGTGGGTTTGAAACTTGAGCACGCCCCGTACTGTGATGGTGCCAGGCGGCAAAAGGTAGGTTTTGAGATACCATTGTCCCCCCGCATAGCTGAGCAACCCCGCAAGGAAGAAAATAGTCGCAGTTAGAACTAAAGAGCCAGTGCGATTCATGGTTTAGCGTTGTTCAGCGATCGTCTACTCATTGTTCCATAAGCGGCTCTGCACAATGATGGTCAGCTATTTCAGTGCTTTGTCTGAGTGAGCGTGATATAGCGATCCTATTTTGCTGAGAATGACGCTCATATGAGCGGTCGGCAGTCAGCAAAAGAGCTGATCGTTGACCGCTGACCACTAAATGATTCAGTCTTGCTCACAAATGGTTTAGGACTGCTGTGGTCAAACAATGATCAGATCGGGAGTTTGATCAAGCTAACGTCGTCATTGATGTGAATGGCGTGTTCTGGTACCCCTGCGCGGCGGATGGGCTGGTAGCTATCTGGGTTCAGCCCCACTAGAGTTACCTGCGTGTCGAGGCGGTGATACTTTGCAACGACTTTGGCGATCGCAGCAGCAGCAGCATGATCCCATACATGAGCACGGCTAAAGTCAATCACGATGCGATGCGAATCGGCGTTGTACTGAAATAAATCAACAAATGTAGCGGCAGAACCAAAGAACAATTGCCCGGACAGCATGTAAAGCGTTGTGCCATCCCGATCGACTGATACAGTGAGACGCGTTTGGGCAAGCCGCCAACCAAACATCAGCGTACTCAAAATGACTCCAGCCAGAACGCCCTGTGCCAGGTCATGCGTCAATAGTGCGATCGCAGCCGTAAAGGGCATGATGAGTGCTTCATTCAGCGGCATCGTTCGCAGCGTTTTTAGCGAACTAAAGTCAAACGTTTCAAATGACACCATGACCATCACACCAACCAAAGCAGCCATCGGGATTTGCTGGACGACATCCCGCAGCACGAAGATGGAAAACAGCAGAAAGGCTCCCGCAACGGCTGTTGACCAGCGATGACGAGCACCCGATCGCACATTGATGATGGACTGTCCAACCATCCCACAGCCTGCCATACCACCCAAAAAGCCTGTCACAACGTTAGCAATGCCTTGACCGCGCACTTCTTTGTCTTTGGAACTGCGGGTATCGGTCAAATCATCCAGTAGGGCAGCGGTGAGTAGCGATTCCAGCAAACCCACGATCGCCAGCGTCAGAGCATAGGGCAGAATGATTGCCAACGTTTCTAACGAGACACTGACCTGCGGCAGATGAAACCCAGGTAGATTGCGCGTGATTTCACCAATATCGCCCACGCGACGAATCGGTAGATGCGCTGCGATCGCTACCACGGTCATTGCCACGATCGCCACCAGCGGCGACGGCACACTTTTAGTCAGGCGAGGAAAGAGGTAAACGACGGCAAGCGTTGCAGCAACCATGACATAAGCTTGCCAGGGTTCTCCTGGTAATTGCTGCACCTGTGCCACAAAAATCAAAACACCGAGCGCGTTCACAAAGCCTGAAATGACCGTTTGAGGGATAAAACTGAAGAAGCGTCCCAGCTTAAAAACACCAATAAAAAATTGAATAACGCCAGTCAAAATGGTTGCTGCAAAGAGGTATTCAACCCCGTGTTTTGCCACCAGCGTTGTCATTAACAGCGCCATTGACCCCGTAGCGGCTGAGATCATAGCAGGTCGTCCGCCTGCTAAGGCGATCACAACTGCCATGCTGAAAGAAGTGTAGAGCGCCACCATCGGGTTCACTTTGGCGATCGCAGCAAAGGCAAGCGATTCTGGAATTAACGCCAGCGCAACAGTAATGCCTGCCAGCGATTCCACTTGCAGGGTTGCAAAAGACAGTTTTTCGGTAATGCGAGTTTTGAGGGATCGCACCCGCTCAAGCGTCGCTTTGCCCGTTCTATTTTTAATGGAAACCATACTGATCCCTGGGGTAAGTTAGCAGCTTCTCAAACGGAACCAGGTGAACAATTCGATTAAACGGATGTTAACCTGCCAGCGGCAGCACCTAAGCTGTTCACGCAGTCTTACCGCAAGATTTGATGGTTGCTTTACGTGATTGCGATTTGATATAAAGTTTCGACCAATCTGACTACTGCAACATTCAGTAGCTACGTAGGGTTTTAGCCGTAAGGATGTTGCAGGTAACGCGGCTACTACGCAAGCAAAAATACACCAAAATGCTGCATTCTAGTAGTCATGCAAGCTCAACCTTCAATGTCGATTCCAGTAGGCACACCAACGCTGTTCTACACGTGGCAAAACTACCGCTGCGCGTACGATCGCCTTGCTCCCGATGGCGCACCAGATGGTGTACCGCTACTGCTGATCCACCCGATCGGTGTAGGGTTATCCCGCACTTTTTGGCAACGCTTTTGCAACGAGTGGTATCGCGTAGGGCAGCGCAACCTGATTTACAATCCTGATTTGCTGGGTTGTGGTGAGAGTGCCATGCCGCAAATTGCCTACTACCCATCGGATTGGGCAAAGCAGCTTCAGTACTTTTTGCAAACCGTCATCCAAACCCCTGTGGTGCTGGTGGTGCAGGGAGCGCTACTGCCAGTGGCGATCGAACTCGTACACTTACAACCGAATTTGGTAAAAGGTTTGGTGATGAGTGGACCGCCTGCCCGTACGCTGCTTGCCAAGACCACCCCAGTCTGGCAGCAGGTCAGTTGGAATCTGTTCAATTCGCCGTTGGGTGATGGCTTTTATCGGTATGCGCGGCGATCGCAGTTCCTCCAATCTTTTTCCATCCGCCAACTCTTTGCGACGGCTGATGCCGTTGATGCTGAATGGTTGGCGATGCTCAAGCAAGGAGCGGCTGATTCTGCCAGTCGTCATGCCGTCTTCTCGTTTCTGGCTGGCTTCTGGCGGCAAGACTACACAGACAAACTGACGACGATCGCCCAGCCAACGTTCATTGCAATGGGTGAACAGGCATCGAGCATCAGCCGCAAAGGGAAGTCAGAGACCCCAGACGAACGGTTGCAAGATTATTTGACGCACTTGCCAAATGCTGAAGGTGTGAAGCTTGCTGGACGCAATGTGCTGCCTTATGAAACAACGGCAGCATTCGTAGAGGCGATCGTGCCATTCATCCGAGGACTGGAGACGGCTGAGTCGGAGCATGGGTACCATTGAAACGCGCATTGCCACAGAGACGGATTTTGACTTTCTAGTGGACGTGCATCGACAGACATTCCGGGGTTACGTTGACCATTACTGGAGTTGGGATGAAGCGCGGCAGAAAGAGGAACTGCGTGAAGACTTTCACGCGTTTCCCTATGAGATGATTTGTGATCAAGGAGAAGCGGCTGGCATCATGTGTGTGATTGATCAGGGGGAGGCGCTCTTTTTTCACTACATTGCTATTCTGCCAACCCATCAACGTCAAGGGCTGGGCACTCAGCTGATTCGCAAGGTACTGGCTAAAGCTGCTGAGAGGGGGTTGCCTGTCAAGTTGAACGTGCTAAAAATCAACCCAGCGAAGGCACTGTACGAACGACTCGGCTTTAGAGTGGCAGGTGAGGATGAGTATCGCTATTTCATGACTACGAGTGAAGGTACTCCAAAGACGTGAGCAGTGATAATAGAGAGTGATAGCGTGTGAGCTGACGTTAGATGGCTATTTTTTTTCACAAGGATGAGTCACTGAACGCGCTAGGCGATCGCATTCTGGAGGCAACCTGGGCGGAATTTCCCGATTTAGCCCGCAATCAGATTGCGCTGACATGGTTGGTGTACGATCCACCGATCGTCGTCAATACAGGCGGTGCCTTGAGTGCTGAAGAATTCTGGAAACATTCTCCACGCGGTTTCAGCTATCGCGGCATTGAGCGCATCTATCCTGCTAGCGTCGTCAAGCTGTTTTATCTGGTCGCACTGCACGAGTGGTTAGAGCAAGGTATGGCGCAACCGTCTGCCGAATTAGAGCGAGCTACGAAAGATATGATTGTCGATTCCAGTAACGATGCGACGAGTCTGGTCGTCGATGTGCTGACGGGAACGACGAGTGGACCTGAACTGCCAACCGCACCGTTTGAAACCTGGAAACAGCAGCGCAACATCATCAACCGCTACTTTCAGTCTCTCGCCTGGACAGAACTAGAGACTATCAACGTCAACCAAAAAACCTGGTGCGATGGTGCCTATGGACGCGAACGAGCATTCCTTGGTGAGTTGATGGACAACCGTAATCTGCTGACGACGACAGCAACGGCACGACTGCTGCATGGCATTGTGGGCGGAGTGGCGGTATCAGCGGCACGATCGCAGTCCATGATGCAGCTTTTGCAGCGATCGCTCAAACCAGATGATCTAGCGGCTGATCCAGAAAATCAGGTCACTGGCTTTCTAGGCGCGGGGCTACCGCTTAACGCGCAGCTTTGGTCTAAAGCAGGGTTAATGAGTCGTGTGCGTCACGACGCGGCGTATATTGAACTGCCCAATGCTTGTCCTTATTTGCTCGTCGTATTCACAGAAGGCGTTGCCCACAGCCAGAATGAAGCCATTCTTCCGTTTGTTTCACGACAAGTAGCGGAGGCAATTGCTGCTCTGTAGTGCGTTCTGTGCAATGTCCCTACGCCATTTTTCCCGTTGCAAACGTAATAATGAAGGTCGTTTGACGGTTGGCGCTCTCCGCATGAATGTCCGCTCCCAAATGCTCAGTTAAACGTTTGACCAATGCCAAACCTAAGCCAGTGCCGCCATACTTCCACGGATCACTGTTAGGAATACGATAAAACTTAGCGAAAATACGGTCTAACTCGCTCGGCGCAAGCTCAACGCCTGTATTGCTGACATGAATCTGCAAGCTATTTACCGTCGTGATGGCAGACACGCAAATTGTTTCACCAGACGGTGTGTATTTAAACGCGTTTTGCAGAAGTTCAGTTAAAATTCGCTCCAGGTAAGAAAAGTCGGTGGTCAATGGGTGTAGATAATCAGGCACATCAACCAGGAGTGTTTGCTGCTGACTCTCGGCACGATCGGCAAACGCTCCGATGATTTCAGGAATCCAGCTCTGCAAATCTTTGGTGGTCAGTGTTAAGGGATCGTCTCCGGACTCTGCACGAGAGAGATCCAGCAAATCATTAATGAGATTGATTTCACGCTGACATTCATCCTGAAGCACCTTGAAATATTGTGAGATACGGCTTGAATCGTGATTGGGAATCTCCCCCTGCTTGAAGAGGATCTCCAACATTTGAGTCGCCATCTTAATATTCGCCATCGGTGTCCTCAGTTCATGGGAAACGGAACTCAGGAAATCGTCTTTAAGGTAATTTAATTGTTCCAGGTCGTTGATCTGCGCCTGAATCTCCTGGTAAAGACGCGATTGTCGGAGGGCGATCGCACACTGATTTGCCACTTGCTGCACAAGACGAATCTCTGACTCAGAGAAGCACTCTTTACACGGTCTAAAGAGCCAAATGTCGCCTAATACGCCGTGGTCATCGGTAATGGGACAGCTCAGGATTGTAAACCGATAGCTAATCTGACGCACCGAATCGAACGGATCAGACAGAGAGCAAAACTGCACCCATTGTCCTTGCAACGTTTGCTCATCTACAGAAGATAGGGGATTGAGCGAGATAACTGTGCCCTTAACTGCCGCAAAATCTTCCGCTCGGATCGCCTCATAAGCAATGGTCAATGTGCTGTGTTCGGCATCATAAAGCCCGGTATCGCAACACAACACATCCAGCTCAGCCGCCAGTTCTTGCACCGTTGTCTGGAGAATGTAGTGCCCATCCAGACTATCGCGCACGCGATCGGTGAGGCGCTTCAGCAACGCTTCGTAGGCAAGCGCTTTGCGGAGTTGGGCAGTGCGCTCCTGTACCTGACTTTCCAGCGTTTCGTTGAGCTGTCGCACCTGCTGATAAAGCTGAGATTGCTGGATGGCGATCGACAGTTGATCAACCACAGCACAGGCAAGTTCGACCTCTGCTTTTTGCCACGGCTGTTGATGATCCCGAATGAGGGCTAAGCAACCCCAAAGCCTCGCCTCAAAGTGTAGCGGCACCAAAAGCCAGGTACCAGGAAGGAATTGAGCATACTGGCTGACCGTTTCGTCGGGATATTGAGCAACATCCTCTAGCTGTACTACTTCCAGGCGTTTCAGTTGGGCGATCGGTTCATTTGCATCATCCGCAAATTCCATCCCTGCAATATTGTTGACGATTGGGTTGTAGTGACTATCCGACACGACCTTCCATACAGGGCGTGCTGGTAAATACTGAATGATATCGGCGCGGTCTGCTTGAAGCAGTTGCACGATTTCAGTCGTTGCCGTCGAAAAAACAGTGCTCAAATCCAGTGAGTTACGAATTGCCTGAATCACACGATTCAAGGCTTGCTCACGCTGAGCCTGGAGTCGAAGGTGGTCGTAGAAGTGCTGGCGCTCCGTGATGTCCTGGCAAGAGACAGACCGCTCAGCTTGCAGCGGCTCGGCAGACTGCTCCAGCCAGGTTGCGGGATCAAGCGCTTGAAGCAAACTACGCTCTGTGACAACTCCTAACACTTGCCCATTTGGGTTAACAATGGGTAAGTGCTGAATGTGGTGGTGTTGCATCACCCGCCAAGCATCACTGATTCCCTCCGAATCGTTAAGCGTAACGGGCGATCGCCTCATCAGGGCTGCAATCTGCGTTGTTTTTGGATTGGTGCCCGCTGCGATCGCCTGTAAGCAGTCTTGCTCTGTGCAAAGACCGACTAATTGCTGCTGTTCCAGCACCAAAACACAGCCTACCTGACCTTGGCTCATGCACCGGATTGCCTCCAGAACCGTCGCTTCTGGCGCTAAGCTGAGGGGCTGCTGCATTGCGTGGACTGGCAGAATTTGCATAGCACCAGAAGAAGGGAGCAAACACCAAAAAGGGTACTGGTGGTGTTCAGGCTAGACCTGAACTAAAAACATCAAGCCAGCAATGCCAGATTACGCATTTAACACCAATGACAGCAAACAATTCAGCAGATAAATTCAACTAAAACTACGACAAACCCAGAATGGCTCACTCATAGTCTTAGTCTAATCGCCCTTTAAGCTAAGCTGCCCCTACAGATGATGACCGTTGCCTCTCAGCTCAGCTAATGTTCGCAGTTGATTATCAGAAGCCTTTAAGCAAGCGAGGTCAAGTATAGAGAGCCAGGCTCAAGAAGCAATCCGACAATTGGCTGAATTGGTCGTTCCCGCTACCGTTGATACTGACTCTCACGACATCCCTAATCGCGCCGACAGCGTAGGCTCGATCGAGCGTGGGTAGATGAGCCACGCCCGCTCATAGGGGTTGGTCAAGGTGTGTACCAATGGTGATAGCTCGCTCAGTTCCTGTAGCCCTTTAGGTGTTTGACATTTAATACCACGCTGATAGAGGGTATAGCCACGACTGAGTGACACTTGCAGACCTGCATAGTACGTAGCATTACTCTGCGTGGTTGTAAGCCACTGATGCACTATCTGTAAAAGGGCTTGGCGTTCAGCTTGAGGTAAGTGAGTCACATCAAGCGCTTTAGGCAGATCGCGATCGATGAACCGTCGGCATAGATCAGCCAGAATCTGATCCGTACTGGCTTGCCAACGTTGAAGATGATAAGTGAAAACGCCATCATCCGCAGCGAGATACTGAGACAAAGGCAGGCGATCGCAGCCTCCAGACAACCACGCTTTGACTGTGTCGTCAGCGTCTAACAATCCCTGCTGTAAAAGCTCACGGGCACGCACAAATGCCTGTTGCAAGACCCAACAGGCAGCAATATTTTTGGGGTGGTTGTAAACCTGAGCATACATGAAGTACCGCACAATCAAGTAGTGCTCAACGGCTGTCATGCCTTTACGCGCAACTACGAGCTGCTGCGTCACCGGGTCGTAGCGCATTGCCATGAGAATCCGATCCAGGTCAATTCTGCCGTAGGACGCTCCAGTGAAGTAGCTGTCACGCATCAGGTAGTCCAGCCGATCGCAATCGAGCTGACTCGAAACTAGCTGCCAGACAAGCGGGATCGGGTGCTTTTTGAGGTAAACCTGAAGGATTTGCTCAAGCAAGTCTGGAGCAACAGCATCTAGCGCCTCTCGAATCGGTGCCGACTCCTGCAAAATGCGCCCTGTCCAATGCTCGTGGTTGCTACCAAATACCTCTTCTCCGGTATGGCTGAAGGGACCGTGCCCAATATCGTGAAGGAGCGCTGCACACAGCACCACGACCCGATAGGGCTGGAGCTGAGGATCAATACTGGCTAGTCGATCGAACGCACGACGAGCGATCGCCAACACCCCAAGGGAGTGCGTAAAGCGTGAACTCTCGGCTCCATGAAACGTCAGACTGGCTGGACCTAACTGCCGGACACGTCGCAGTCGCTGGAAGGCGGGTGTATCGATCAGGCGGATGAGCAACGCCTCGGTAGGGTCACTGCCATCGAGCGCGATCGCCCCGTGGAGTGGATCGTGATAGGTTCGCTCTGTACTAAGCAGCACCGGCAAGCATCGAATGGGTCGTTAGCAATTCCACAGCGGTTTGATACTGACGATCGGCAGACGTACCCACCTGAGCGCCAGTAATGGGATCGAGCGGCACAATCACGTCTGGTTTAATGCCCAATTTGTTGATGTCAATATGACCTGGCGTTTCGTATTTTGCTACGGTGACAGCTAAACCCGATCCATCGGACAAATCAAACAACGATTGAATCAATCCTTTCCCAAAGGTTTTTTCGCCCAAAATAGTGGCGCGATCGTTATCTTTCAATGCTCCCGCCAAAATTTCGCTGGCGCTTGCTGTCCCCTGATTCACCAACACCACCAGTGGATCGCTCGTCAGTGCCTGTTCCGTCGCTTCAAAGCTCCCTTGAATCCCCTGACGATTGACTGTATAAACGATGGTTCCTTGGTTCAGCCAAAGCCGCGCAATTTCGATGCCCGCCTGCAACAGACCACCTGGGTTGTTTCGCAAATCGAGAATGTAAGCATCTGCGCCTTGCTTTTCCAGTCGTTCAATGGCGTGGGTAAGTTCAACCGTTGCATTCGCGTTGAATTGGCTCAAGCGGATATAGCCAATTTTGGTCGGTGTGTTTTTGTTGGCTGCCGAAGTGCTTGCTAGAGGAGTGCCTGCTGAAGCTGTGTTAGCCGCAGGCGGTTGCAATCTCAGATCGGCATAAACCGGGTTCAGTTCGATGCGATCGCGCACTACGTCAAGGTCGAACAACGTCTCTTTTTCACGCTGAATGGTCAGTGTCACATGGCTGCCGATCGTGCCTCGCATACGTCCTGCGGCTTCATCAAGCGTCAACGTTTCCGTCGAAGCACCGTCAATTTTCACAATGGCATCGGCAGGCTTAATGCCTGCAAGATCAGCAGGAGAACCCGCAATAGGCGCAATCACACGCAGTTTGCCCGTTTCTGCGTCAGAAGCGATTTGCAACCCAACACCCGTCAGTTCGCCTGACGTATTCGTTTGCAGGCTCCGATACTGCACTGGCTTCAGCAACCGCGTAAACGGATCATCCAAACTGGCTAACATTTGTTGGATGGCTGTATAGGTCTGTTCGCGATCGCTCAATGGCTGCTTAAACGCTTTTTGGCGCACAAGCCACCAGTTTTGCTGGTTAAACGTGTCATCAACGTACGCGCGATCGACCAACCGCCAGACTTCTGCCAGCAACTTTTGCTCATCCGTCAGCGCCATCGCCGACGGTGCTGACCAACCCAACACAATGAAGACCGCCAACAGAACAGCAGCGAACTGCCGACCCCAAGAGATATGTTTGCTCATAGTGAATAATCTTAACGTCAGCAGTGAAATGTCGGCTACTAACTCGTGGTGACCAGTCAACCAGCTTGCGTTAGAAAACTTTATGCCGTTTTAAGCATTGCAAAGACTGAAAGTGCTGGTTTGCGATCGCGAGTAGACGCTGATGCAGCAAGCCGTTCGCGTCAAGAAATGATTTGCTTTCGGGTGAAATCCAGCCTGCGTCTGTGTTACATTCTTTAGGAACAGCCATACATTTTTTAGGAATTCTTGCTTCATGTTCACTAAGCAGGTGACCGACTCGAAAGCATTCCAGTGGTTCGAGGAGCGGCTAGAAGTCCAGGCACTCGCCGACGACATTTCTAGCAAGTATGTCCCTCCCCACGTCAACATTTTTTATTGTTTGGGCGGTATTACGCTGGTTTGCTTCCTCATCCAGTTTGCCACTGGGTTTGCCATGACGTTCTATTATCGACCGACCGTTGCTGAGGCATTTGAATCCGTTCAGTACCTCATGAACGAAGTCAGCTTTGGCTGGTTGATCCGCTCCATTCACCGCTGGTCTGCCAGCATGATGGTGCTGATGATGGTGCTACACACCTTCCGGGTTTACCTGACGGGTGGCTTCAAAAAGCCTCGTGAGTTGACCTGGGTTACAGGCGTGATTCTCGCTGTGATTACCGTTTCATTTGGTGTCACTGGCTACTCTCTTCCCTGGGATCAGATTGGTTACTGGGCAGTCAAGATTGTCTCTGGTGTGCCCGAAGCGATTCCAGTCGTGGGTGTGCTCATTTCTGATTTGCTGCGAGGCGGCTCCAGTGTTGGACAGGCAACGTTGACTCGTTACTACAGCGCTCATACCTTTGTCCTGCCCTGGTTGATTGCGGTCTTTATGCTGCTTCACTTCCTGATGATTCGCAAGCAAGGTATTTCTGGTCCTTTGTAAGGCTCGATCGACCTGTTTCCGAAACCATCTCTTTGATGGATAGCACCAGCAGACTGTGCTCTAAAAATCCATCCCCTACTGACTTCAGAAAAAAAGGAGAGCAACACTACTATGGCAACGCTTAAAAAGCCGGATCTATCTGATCCTCAGTTGCGCGCCAAACTTGCCAAAGGTATGGGTCACAACTACTATGGCGAGCCTGCTTGGCCCAACGACCTGCTGTACATTTTCCCAGTCGTGATTCTAGGAACGATCGCGCTAAACGTTGGTTTAGCAGTCCTCGATCCAGCGACGGTTGGCGAACCTGCTGACCCCTTCGCAACCCCTCTCGAAATCTTACCTGAATGGTATCTCTACCCTGTGTTTCAGATTCTACGCACGGTGCCCAACAAGCTTTTGGGTGTAGTTGCGATGGCTTCAGTGCCACTGGGACTGATCGTGATTCCGTTCATTGAAAACGTGAACAAGTTTCAGAACCCGTTCCGTCGTCCAGTTGCAACCACTGTGTTCCTTTTTGGTACGCTGGTGACTCTCTGGCTTGGTATTGGTGCAACGTTTCCCATCGATAAGTCTCTGACGCTTGGTTTGTTCTAGACCACGCGCAGTCAATTTCGCTCAACACCTGTCAGGCTCTCGATACAGCAATTGGCTGTAGGAGAATTTGACAGGTGTTGTTTGATTTTGGGAGAGAAGCAGTAGAAGCTAGGAGTCGTGTTTTGGATGACGATTTGTTAGCTAGACGTGTGAACAGTTTTGCTAACAGGACAGCGTGCTTATAGTAGGGATATCTGCCCACCAGAGTTGGGAATTGCCGTCAGGCACCAGGGCAGTTTCTCAGTAGGATGGGAGTATTCAAGCTTACGTTGTGCAGGAGACTGCCATGAACCAGGACAGTTTTAAGAATCTCCAAATTGGCTTTGCTGAAGTCAGCCGTTTACTTTTACCGTTTGCCGTCATTTGGCTATTAGGAGCGATCGGTCTCGGTTGGCTGGTCAAATCGTTTTTTATCCTGGTTGGGCTAATTCTCCTCACGCCTGTGGTTGCCTTTTTTGGCTTGCGCTGGTGGCTGAAGCGCAACTTGATTCAGGCAGACTGCCCTGTCTGTCGTTATGAGTTTGTCAGTCTGAATCAAACGGAGTTTAGCTGTCCCAACTGTAGTGAAGCGTTGACGGTGGAAGATGGGCGTTTTAGTCGTCTCACTCCGCCAGGAACGATTGACGTGAGCGCTGTCGAAGTGCCCGTCCAAAAAATCGAGGATTAGCCTGTTAGTCGATCTTACACAGTCCACTATCTGCTCTAAAAGTCTTCAGGAGCGCTGTATCCAACGTCCCTGGAGACCTTTAGACCGTTCTAAGCTGCTCTAACTGCGAGAAATCGACAGCGTGTAGGAATGCTGTCCCTTGGCACGATCGCCCACGTAGACCGAGTAAGTGCCTTTACTCCATCGTCCCGGAATCGTGATTTTGCCGTTGGAGTAGCTGTCTGCTGGTACGCAGAAATCTTGACCGGAGCTACTGCGGATCAACAAGGCTGGTTCACCAGAGGCTTGCAGAGTAAATTGCAGGTTGGCATCTTCCGCCACCTGAACGACATGGTTGGGCGTAGACCCGATGGAACCAGCACAGCCTTTGCTATCTTGCTTGCTGCCGCCTGATGTGCCGCTGAGCTGAATGGTCTGTGAGTTCGAGGTAATGGCAACGACCTGACTGAGAGCCGTGGATGCCGTTCCCAACGCGATCGCCACTGCAATCGGAATGCCTAACCAACGCTTAAAGGTTTTCATTTGACTCATCTCCGCCGACACCTGAAACACATGAATACATTCAGTATTACAAGTAACAAACGTAGCCACTGGGCAAATGTACCTGTTTCTAGAGTGGCACTCGTAGAAAATGAGCGTCAGGTGTGGGCACGAAGGCTTGCAGCAGGTGATGCAGGCTAAGTTTTTAGCTGTTGTTTCAATGCCTTACCCCCCACTCCCTACTCCCCACTCCTCCCTACTCCCTTTCTCTACCCAGGCTGACGGTACTGTTCCAGCAAGGTTGGTAGGTGATCGTAGCCATCCACCCCGATCGTGGCAATGAGTTCTGGTCGCAGTTGGGCAAGCGTGAGCATAAAGGTCGCGCCCATTTGCCCCTGGAGTATAGTCAGCAGCCCAGCGGGTTGTCGCCACTCGCGTGAGGCAATACTTTCAAGGAGGTACATGCCCAGGCAGCCTGCATAGATGGCTCGGCTAGTTTCTTGCTGGCGGTAGTATGCCTCTGCTAAATACGCCAGATTCAAGCCTTGTAGATACAGATCACCAGCAACCTGAGAGGCTTTGAGTCCATCTGACAAGTAGGCGATCGCCGCCTGGGGGCGTTCTAGAACGACATGAGCAATGCCCAGACTGTTGAACGCAAACGCCTGACTCTGGCGATCGCCTTGCTGCTCTGCCAGCTTCAAGCCCTGTTGTAAATAGCTAATAGCCGCTTCGTAAACCTCTGGCTCGGTTTGCTCGACCTGCTGTGCCTGCAAGACTTCGCTGTAACCCAGGTTCACCAACGCATTGGCTTCGCCCAGGCGATCGCCCGTCTGACGGCTGAGAATTAGCGCCCTCTGGCTGTAATTGATGGCTTCACCATAGTTTTTCTGAGCAACGCAGGTACGGCTGAGGTGGTTGAGGTTAGCGATCTCGCAGGGACGATCGCCTGCTTCTGCGGCAATATCTCTGGCGATGCTGTGAAATTCTTTTGCCCGATCGAGCAGCCCCTGTGCCCGTTCCGAAGAGCCAATCAACGTTAGAATGCGCGCCTTTTCTTGAGTGCCGTCTGCCCGTTTGAGCGGTTCATCCAGATAGTTCACCACACTGCGTAACTGACTGCCCGGAAAGGAGGCAAATACACCGCCATAAAGGGGAAAGTAAGGACGCTGAGCGAACGATCGCAAAATTTGCAGCGTGACCTGAAAAGCACCTTCTGAAAATTGGCTTTGATGCACCGAGTTAAGCGCAGTTGCCTGAGCAAACCCGCGTGCTAACTGCGACCAAAGGATGGAAAACGCCAGAAACGTGGAAATCGATAGCTTGGCACCGACTTTGGCATCGTAAACCAGGCGATCGAACCAGGCAACTAAGCCCTGCTGAAGGTATTGCAAAAGAATGGCTAATTCAACCCACGTACTGCGATCGAAAACCGAAACACGAGCAACGAATTCACTGGCAGACTCGTTCAGCGCTAATGCCTGAAAGAGTTGAATCAGTAGAGGATTGGTTAGCTGTTTTGCCCACACAGCCCACGGGTTACCCTGTCCGGGTGTACCAGCAAACCCAAGTGCTTGTCCCTGGTCATAGATCCAACTGACCAGCTGATCTTGCACATGCTCCCACGATGCCAGCCCTTGACGGATACCTGCTGCTAACTGATATAGCTCTTGCTGCACGTCGCTGCTGCTGGCATCACCCTGCTGCTGAAGTGCGGTTGCAAGCTGTTTGAGTTGGCTGGTAGTGAGGCACTGGGGTTGATTCGGATCGATCGCCCGCAAAAATTCTGGCAACCGTTGTGCTGCGTCAGCCGTTGTAATTTTCTGAATCACGCTGGCGATCGCTTCGGTGGCTTGATTCAGCTGCTGCCAGCGCTCCCATTCGCCTTGAATGGTTTGGAGCGCTCGACGACTACGGGTTGCTTTTGCTTGCTTCAATTCATCCGTTTCGGTATCCAGCCGTGCTTGCACAGCCTCAATCTGGCTTTGTAATGAGCGCTCAAAGAGTTCGCCAGTGCCCGCAGTGACTCCTTCTACTAACAGTTGATAGACCTGTTCTTTTGAGCGGATGTTGCCCTTCAGGGTCATCTGCACAATCTGGTCAATCAGTTGCAGGTAGCGATCGGAGGTAGAAAGAATCTCTGACATACAGACAAACCAGCAAGGTAAAAGTAAAGCAAATTAAATTCTTGGAAGCGCTTCTACGTCACGCTACAGCATCAAGTGCGAAAAGAATATCAAGCTGCCTTTGCAGATATCTGCTACGACACAGCCGATCGCTGAACGTTTAACCATCGCTTTAGACAAGCGTTGAAGCAGAACATGGTCAACATAAATGAAATGAACGACGTTCTTTGATTCTAAACACATTCTTTAAACACAATCATGATCCCATCAGTGAGCAAATAAGTGATTCAACGCTGAAGAATTGGGCTAAATTTAAGCATTGAACAAAGCTCTTGCTGAGTGAGTGTTAAGGAGTAACCACATGAACCGTCTCAAGCGCATCATCTTCAACAAGCCAACAGCAGTATGGCAGTGCGGTTTGACGCTGCTGGGCGGTGCTGCCCTCGCTGTTGGCATAACGCTGACCACAGCAGCAGCAGCAAGAGCACAGGCTGCCTACGGTAGTTATGTGGGTGCGGGCATTGCGGTTGGTTTAACCGATGGTGACGCAGGTGGAGAACCCCAACGCACCTCAGGCGTTGTTGCGGCTCGCTATAAGTTTCTCAAACTACCAGTTTCCATTCGGGCGCAAGCGTTGATTGGTAAGCGCACTACACTCGTCCCAACCGTTTCCTACGATCTACCAATCAACTGGCGTACCGATGCCTATATTGGTGTGGGTGCTGCGGTGCCGTTGGATGACGATCGCACAACGCCGCTGGGTAACAAAACCAGTTTTGCTATTCAACCTGGTATCGACTATGTTTTGCCTAATAGTCAACTGGTTGTCTTTGGTAATGCGGTCATCGCTTTCGATGCCTACCGTCAAGGAGGTAACACTGCTGCATCGATTCAGGCTGGCGTTGGCTTGAGGTTTTAGCGCGGTAGGTCGGCTCTTGGCGAACGACAAACGACGTTACTGGACGGTAATCAGCGATCGCGGATGTAGTGGCAACGCCACTGTAAAGGTTGTACCAGCACCGTCGCTGCAAACCTGAATTTGCCCCTGGTGTAGATCGACGCATTTTTTAACGATCGCTAGCCCTAGTCCGGTACCTTGAATTTTGCCGACGTTGCCACAGCGGTAGAATGTTTCAAACAGATGAGCTTGATCTTTAAGGGGAATACCGATGCCCTGGTCTTGGATGCAAAAGATAGCGGTGCTCTCCTGACAGGAGAGTTTGAACTGTATGTCTCCTCCATGTGGCGAGTATTTCAAGGCGTTGGAAAGCAGGTTAGTGAGAATATGGCGTAGTAAAGCCGCATCCATCACAGCTTCAGAGCAGTCTCCCTGACGGACAAAGCTAATAGTGTGACTGTCAGCATTGCTAAACTGCAAATCTTCGGTCAGTTCCGTGCAAAGCGCGACTAAATCAACGGCTTCTGGTTTGTAGCGCAAGCCAGTCTCGGTGCTGCTTAACAATAGAACTTCATCGAGCAATGCCGTAATTTGGTGAATTGCCGTGTTAATGCGATCGAAGTACTGCTGTCGCTTGCTTTCAGTCAGATCATGATAAAAGTTTTGCAGCAACTCCGCAGCCGTGCGAATCATGGTCATCGGCGTGCGAAATTCGTGCGATGCCATTGAAATGAAGCTTGACTTGAGTAGATTCAGTTCTTGCTCCTGTTCTAAGGCTTTAAGAATGCTTTGTTCGCTATTTCTCAGCCGCTTCAGGATTTGCCCCCGCTCAATCGCATAACGAAGCGATCGCGCCAGCAGGGATAGCGTAATTTGACCTTTGACAAGATAATCCTGCGCTCCGCCCGCCATTGCTTGCAACGCTAATGCCTCGTCATCCATCATCGTCAGCACAACAACGGGAACATCGGGTACGCTGGCACGAAACTCAATTAACGTATCTGCTTCATCTGAATCTGGCAGGCGAAGATCCAGCAAGACAACATCAATGTCGTGTACAAAGCAAGCGTTAATAGCGCTGCTAAGACATTCAACATGAGTCAGCGTCCACTTGGATTGCTCCAGGCGCAAAAAAGACTGGCTCAGCAAGGCGGCATCGGTAGGGCTATCCTCTACTAGCAGCACGTGCTTCCGTACTTCGTTCATAAGGCTGCTTTACCGTGAGCACGATCGACTAATGGAGAATCTCCACACTGACGCTCCAGAAGTGGCTTCCCTACGATGCCTCCACAAAATCAGCGTGGCATCCGTAGATTCACTGTCATCTTTGTTTCGCTTGACAGCGAGTTTGAGCCTACTCTGGCGGTAGTTTGACCGCTGCTAACCAGAAGTCGCCGATCAACTGCACGACCTGCATAAATTGCCGGACATCAAACGGTTTTGTGACGTAGCAGTTGGCGTTGAGATTGTACGATCGCAAAATATCTTCTTCGCTACTTGAAGTCGTCAAAACCACTACTGGAATGCGCTTAAGGTCAGGATCGCCTTTGATTTCTGCTAACACTTCACGACCATCCATACCCGGCAGATTCAAGTCCAGCACAATTAAATCGGGACGAAGCGCATTCGTATATTCACCCTGCTGTCGTAGATAGTCCATTGCCGTTTCACCATCTTCAACCCAGTGCAAGCTGTTGGTAATCTTGGCTTGCTCAAAGCTTTTGATGGTGAGATGGGCATCGCTGGGAGAATCTTCCACCAGCAAAATCTCGATCGAGTTTAGTAGTTGAATCGTCATGGTTCTGAACGGTCATCGTAAGGAATTGTAAAGTAAAAGGTGGTACCCTTTCCTGGCTCTGATTCTGCCCAAATATGCCCATCGTGGCGATCGACGATCTTTTTGCAAATCGCTAACCCAATCCCTGTACCGGGAAATTCAGTACGAGTATGCAGCCGCTTGAAAATTTCAAAAATACGCTCAAGGTAGCGCGGCTTGATGCCAATACCGTTATCGCGGACGGAGAAGAGCCATGCGGGGTGCGGGGTGAGGGGTGAGGAGCTAGGGGGATGGGGAGAGGCGGAGCTAGGGAGAGGCGGAGTGTTGAATTGATTCTGACTGCTGACCGCTGACCGCTGACCGCTGACCGCTGACCGCTGACCCTTGCCTTCTGCCCCCTTTCCCTCTGCTTGCCTCGCACTGATATGAACGCTGGGAGTCTCGTCATGGCAGAATTTGATCGCGTTGCCGATGAGGTTTTGAAAGAGTTGCGCTAATTGACTTTGATCAGCGATGACGGTCGGTAGAGGATCATAGGTGATACTGGCGTTCCTTTCGGCGATCGCCACCTGTAAAACGCGTAGTACCTGCTCTAAAACCGCATTGCAGTCAGTGGGCGCAAACTCAAGGTCACGAGTGCCGGCACGCGAGTAGTGCAACAGATCCTGGATCAACTGCTGCATTCGCTGTGCCCCTTCGACGATATAACCGCCGTACCCTTGAGCAGTCTCATCAAGACGATCGCGGTAGTCTTGAGTCAGCAACTGCGTGTACCCCATGATGGCGCGTAGTGGCTCTTGCAAATCGTGAGAGGCAACATAGGCAAACTGCTCTAGTTCCTGGTTCGAGCGGCGCAGGTCATCGTTTGACTGCTTGAGGGCGGCTGTCCGCTCTTGCACCTGAATTTCTAACCCGTCCTTTGCCTGCTGGAGCGCCAGTTCTGCCCGTTTGCGATCGCTGATGTCAAGAATAATGCCAAGAAAGCGCACTGCCTGACCCGCCTCATCGTAAAGCACACGACCAAACGCCGCCAGCCAGACGATTTGTCCATTATCAGCCCGCCGAATGCGATGTTCTGACCGATAGAGCGATCGCGTCTGCATTGCCTGTTTCGCAATCTGCATCACTGACTCAATATCGTCTGGATGAACACAGCGCTGCCACATCGACAAGGTTGCTTCACCACTGGGTGCTGGCTCATACCCCAACAACTTAAAATGCTGGGCAGACCACAGCGCGTTGCCCGTTTGCAGATTGATGTCCCACGTTGCCATGCCAGACCCTTCAACTGCCAGACTCAAGCGTTGCTCACTTTCGCGCAGTGCTTCTTCTCCCAGCTTGCGATCGGTGATGTCGGCAATTAAAGCAAAAAAGCCTCGAACGTTCCCCTGTTCCCCAAAATCGGAAATATACGTCGCATTGATCCAGCGTGTGCCGCCATCGGTGTAGGGCATGATACTTTCGTAGGTGACAGCTTGCCCTGACAGTGCCGCCTCAACGTGTGGCTGAATGCGCTTATACGCCGACTCACCGATCACCTGCCTGATGGTCTTCCCCGTGAGTTCCGTTCGCGTTTGTCCGTACCAGTGCTCGTATGTCTGATTGTTGAAGCGATAGCGCTGGTCGGCATCTACGTAGGAGACGAGGACGGGTAGCGCATCGGTGATCAAGCGAAGTTGCTTTTCACTCTCGGCTAATGCCTGCTCTGCCAGTTTGCGATCGGTGATGTCATTAATCAGGGCAAAATACCCCTTCACGGTTCCCTGCTCACCAAAATCGGGAATGTAAACGGCACGAATCCAACGTATACCCCCATCTTTGTAGGGCACGGAGTTTTCGTAAAGCACTTCTTGCCCTGACAGTGCTGCCTCGACATAGGGGGTGATCGCCTGATAAGCCGATTCTCCTATAACCTCCCTGAGGTGCTGTCCACATAGCGTCGTCCAATCGTAGCCAAACCAGTGCTCATACGCCCGATTGTTGAAGCGGTAGCGTCGATCGGCATCGACATAGGAAATGAGTACGGGCAGCGCATTGGTGATGGTGCGGAGTTGCTTCTCGCTCTCTAAAAGTGCTTGCTCTGCCTGTTTGCGATCGAGGAGTTCGCTGTGGAGTAGCGCATTGACCTGAGATAATGCAACGGTGCGCTCCTGCACACGTGCTTCCAATTGCTCGTTTGCTTGTTGGAGGGCTGTTTGGGCGCGTCTGCGATCGCTAATATCGAACAGTGTCGATCGGCTCATCAGAAAGTTACCCTCTGCATCTTGAATGGCAGTAGCGCTCAAGCTGACAGGCAACAGTGTGCCATCTTTGCGAACCAGATCAAACTCAACATCGCTGATCCAACCCTGCTCTTTGAATTTAGGAAAGTTCTCCTGAAACACTGCTGCACTCTGAGCTGTAGCCACTTCGGCAAAATTCTTATGAACCAGTTCATCACGGGTGTAGCCCAGCCAGTCTAACTCTGTGTCGTTAATATGGGTAAAGTTACCTGCCGCATCTAGAGAGTGGTAGCCACAGGGCGCGTGGTTGTAGAGGTCAGAGACTGCTTCTGAATGCTTCTGCAGGGCAGCTTCGGTACGCTGACGAATGCGTATTTGCCCATGAAGCATCAAAAAGACACCTGTAAGCAAGCTGAAACCTAAAAGGTAGCCTACCCCATTCACTAAGATTGCCTGCTGTACGCTGTCATCGGTCGCCGCTTTCCGCTGCTGCAATAGGCGACGTTCCTCGTCCTTCATCACGGTGAGTAGGAGCCGCAATTTCCGACCCAGGCGAAAACCTTGATCAGAAAAAGCATCTTGCCTTGCATCGCTTGACTGTCCCTGTTGCATCAGCGCGATCGACCGTTGAGCCACAGCGGTTCGTGCCGCTATTACCTGTTCTACCTTTGCCAGTCGCTCTCGTTGATCGGGGTTATCGCTTGTTAAGCGCCGAGTGTCTTGGATGGCTTGCTCGGTTGCTTGTAGACCAGCCTTATAATCGTTCAAGTAAGTTTTGTCGCGGTTGACTATGTATCCATAGCGCCCGCTGGAAACTGTGGTGCTGCCGTTGAAGATTTTGTCTAGTGCATCCAGAACCTCAAAGGTATGCTCAACTGATTGCCGACTTGCGATCAGTTTTTGGACGCTCAGGTAGGAACCTGTCGCCACTCCACCTAATACGAGCAGCGCCAGGGCAAAACCGCCTGCAACAACTTTTTCAGATAATCCTTTCACGACCGTTTTTGCCATAGCTGACGGGTAAGCCTAGCAGAGGTTGAAATAGTATGCGTCGGGATTTTTACGTAGACTTGGAATGCCATCACACGAGCTGCGGAAGTAGTGGGACGCAAATTGAGATGGCTAATCGATCGAGCGCCGCATATGTGAGTGCCTTGTCGGGATAGTATGGCACCTAGTGAACGATCGCACCTGCCAATGTAAATTTGCCAATGCTAAGCCTCGCCAGCTTTCTCGCCTTCTACCTTGCCTGGAACTTGGGTGCCAACGATGTGGCAAACTCAATGGGCACGTCGGTTGGATCGAAAGCCGTGACGATGCGACAGGCGTTGATGATCGCAGGCGTGCTGGAGTTTGCGGGAGCGGTGCTCTTTGGACAAGATGTCTCGGCAACGTTGGCAACGAAGCTAATCAACCCGGCTTTGTTCGCGCCGATGCCAGAAACGTTAGTAGTGGGCATGGTTGCTGTACTGCTTGCCTGCGGCGTTTGGCTCAATATTGCGACCAGTCGAGGTTTGCCAGTCTCGTCATCCCATGCTGTTGTCGGCGCGATCGCTGGGTTTGCCTGTGTTGCGATCAGTCCGCAAGCAGTTGATTGGCGATCGCTGGGGATTATCTCGCTGTCTTGGGTGGTTACCCCGATCGTGAGTGGCGCGATCGCAGCGTTGTTCTATAGCCAAATTAAACGTTGGATTCTTGATCAACCGGATGCGATCGCGCCACTCAACGAATGGATTCCCTGGCTCAGTGTGGCGTTGCTGAGTGCTTTTGGCATCCTTGTTTTACCAACCGTTGTAGAAAAGTTCTTTGTTGAATCTCTACCGCTACCGTCTCACACCGTTTCGTTAATCATTGGCGCGATCGCGGTGGTTGGCTTGACAGGGTTTGGTTGGCGGCACTTGGAGGAGGCAGGAGGCAACGGTCAGCGGTCAGCGGTCAGCGGTCAGCGGTCAGCGGTCAGCAGTCAGCAGTCAGCGGTCAGCGGTCAGCAGTCAGCGGTCAGCGGTCAGCAGTCAGCGGTCAGCGGTCAGCGGTCAGCGGTCAGCAGTCAGAATCAATTCAGCACTCCGCCTCTCCCTAGCTCCGCCTCTCCCCATCCCCCTAACTCCTCACCTCTCACACCCCACACCTCACCCATCGAATCCCTCATGGCTCGCTTTCAGCTCTTCAGCGCCTGCTTTGTTGCTTTTGCTCACGGGTCGAATGATGTGGGCAATGCAGTGGCACCGCTGGCAGCGATCGCGTACATTCACCGGACAGGTTCCGTTCCTCTAGAAGGCTTTCAAGTGCCGCTGTGGATTTTAGTGCTGGGTGGAGCAGGTATTGTGGTAGGGCTTGCCGTTTGGGGCAAAAAGGTGATCGCCACGATCGGAGAAGGCATCATTCCCTTGCAGCCCAGTGGTGGGTTCTGTGCTGAGCTTGCAACGGCGACAACCGTTTTGTTGGCATCACGTCTGGGCTTGCCCGTTTCGACCTCCCATGCGCTGGTTGGCGGTGTCGTTGGTATTGGCTTGGTACAGTCGATGCAAGCGCTTCGGCTACAAACCCTGGGTGCGATCGGTCTTGCCTGGGTTGTCACGGTTCCACTAGCAGCGGTGCTCGGAGCCACAATCTTTAGTCTCGGTCGCTGGCTGTTGCCGTTTCTTTAGGCTGCAGAACCATTATTAAGGCTTATGCAAACCTCGGAGGTTTTAACCAAGCGTCAAGCATCAGTCGCGAAGAGGCAGGAGGCAGGAGGCAGGAGGCAGAAGGCAGAAGGAGCACTATGATCCTCTTTGCTTCTGCCCTCTGCCTCCTGCCTTAAAATCAAAGAACTTGTACCGCACAACGCTTCCACCGAAGGAAATGAGCTGTTCATCATTGCGCTACATTGACAGTCTTCGTTTAAATTTTTTCACCATTTAGTTATCGTTTCGCTTCATGGCGAGTAACGTAAGAACGGATGATTTAAACCTAAAGTATTGGTTTAACCATACAAATGGGGAACGCTGATCGCTAGACGCTGATCGATTGGTACTTGCACTTGGGATTGGCAAACTAGAGGAAACCATTCATGGGGCAACTGGGCGATTCTCCGATGTCTGAAGGGCGTACTACGCGATCGCATACACTGCATGGGCAGTCAGCACCTGGGGCAGACAGCGATCGTACCGTTGAGAGTGTCCTGCAAGCCGTGACACAGGATCTTACCAGCCTCCAGCAGGGAGTCATTGGTCAGCTTTCGCGTGATGTTGCCCGATTGCAAGCCGAAAAAACACGGCTGATGTCGGATATTGACAAGCTTCAGTCTTACTACCAGACACTGCAATCACGACAGCTAGAAACCCTGTCACAACAGCAAATCGCACAACAACAGCTTTGGGCAAAACAACTGGCTCAGGTGTTGGCAAGCCATTTGCAAGCACTGATGATCCAGCGACTGAATCAAGTCGCCAGCACGCAGCAAACGCAACCTACGTCGCAAACCAATTCAGGTGCCGCACTGTCTGCTGCCAACGGACATAGCGACAGCGCCCATCGGTTATTGGCATCGCTGGACGCTACCTTCAGCACCACCTTCAAAACCTTGCAGCAGGAACTGAACAGCTATCAGAGTTCGCTATCGCAGCAGCTAAACCGGATGCAAAGTCTGGAGCAGCAAGGCGAAGCCATTTTGGATGCCTTGATTAATCGCCTTCGAGAGCAGCTTCAGGCAGAAGCTAGCCGCCCGGTTGCGCCTCATACGTCGCGCGAGAATGGCTATTCCAGAGAAAGTGGGTATGCAACCGAAGGCAATCATCCCAGAGATAGCCATTACTCCTCTTCTCCAACCAATGGTGGTACGACTCAGGGTTATCCATCACTGCCCTCTCCACCACAAACGCGATCAAGTCAGCCCTCTCCACCGCCCCATCATCTCTCTGCACAATCGCCACCGATCGCGCACCCAATCCCGTTAGAAGTACCGGGCGCACCACTCCCCCTGCCTGCAAAATCGAGGCGAGAATTGTCTCATTTTCAGTTAGGGCTGGTACTGGTGCTGGTCTCAACAGCCGCACTGTCAATCCATAACGTCGTCGTGCGTATTATTGGGCGAGAGAGCGTGATTCTGGGCTGGCTGGGTGGCGGCATCAAACTCGGTGGATTCATTCAGCTTGGTTTGGGTAATGCGTTGCTGATTCTGTGGCTGCGGATGCTGGTTGTATTGCCGCTGATGGTGCCTGTGGCGATGTTTTTATACCCGCCTGTCTGGCGAGATCTGAGGAAGTTTCTGACGGCTCCGGATCGCCGCCCTCTATTGAATGTGATCGGTAGTGGTGTGTTTCTGTTTTTATCGCAGGTGCTAATTTACATTGCCATTGACAAAATTGGCGCGGGTCCAGCGGTGACGCTTCTCTTTACATACCCCATTGTGACGGTGCCGCTAGCGTGGTTTTTGTTCGGCGATCGCCCCACGCCTCTGCGTTGGATCGTGATGTTCACAATTCTGCTAGGCGTATTTTTTACCGCGCTACCTGGTCTCAAGTCAGCAAGCGGTAATGTGTCAGGAGGCGGGGCATTTATTGCGATCGCGGCAGGCATTGCGTTTGCGTTTTACCTGGTTTGTATGCAGCTTGGTTTTAAGAAACTGCATCCGATTCCGGTGACGCTAATTCAATTTTCAACAATTTTTGTTTTATCCAGCGTTATTCTGACCTTTTTCCCACCAAAAGGTGTTCAAGTTGATCAACCGCTTGGCTTTGTTGTTGGTGGTGTCATTCTTGGTGCTTTGACTCTGCTTGGTTACCTGACTAACAACTTTGGTGTGCGCTATATGGGAGCAGCTTTAGCTTCCATTGTTGCGTCTAGTGGTCCAGTAGTAACAGCGCTATTGGCGTTTCTGTTTATCAACAACCCGCTACAGTGGGTACAGGTTTTTGGTATTCTGCTGGTGACGTTGGGAGTTGGAGCGCTTAGCTTTGAACGGATGAAGGCTCAACGGCAGGCGATCGCACGGGCAGCGAAGCCTTGAGCCGCTGGTTGCTGTCTTCTTGGTAAGGGCTAATAACAGAATGCTTGCTGTTACTTTGGTTTTTGTCGCTGTGAGTTGAGTTGATTGAATGACATTGTAGGAAGCCCTCAAACACATCTTTCTGCAAGTGCTTGGCGATTGTTTGAAGTGCGATCGAGCGTTGACAACGATACCGCTTCACCGAGGAGAACGTATACTAAAGTGAGCCTCGCATAGAATAAAATCTATGTACTTTATAAAAAGCATTGATTAATAGTGATGTCCCTAATGCCATATATTTAGATTAGAGCAAATAAGCTTTGCCTCTAGAGCGTTCAGTTGCGTTAGGTAACTGTAGTGAACGTTCGCATTAGTGAAGCCTTTTTACAAACTTGGGGTCGTTTTATGGACCAACTCCTCCTCCAGAACATCTGGTTGATACCTTGCTATGCTTTAGCGGGTGCTGTGCTTTCTGTCCTTTGGTTTCCGTCAGCAACTCGTCTTACAGGTCCGCGACCTTCGGGTTATGTCAATCTTGTCATGACGTTTTTAGCGTTTTTACATGGGTTGATTATCTTGCCAACTGTGTGGTATAAACCAGCGCAGCAGCTTTCTTTTCCCTGGTTGAGCGTTGCCAATCTCGATCTAACGATTCCCATTGAGATTTCTGCACTCACAGTGGGTGCAACGGTTTTAATCACAGGCTTGAATCTTTTGGCTCAAGTCTATGCGGTTGGCTACCTGGAGATGGATTGGGGCTGGGCGCGTTTTTTCGCACTGCTGGCGCTGTTTGAAGCGGGAATGTGTGCACTCGTATTGTGCAACTCGCTGTTCTTTAGCTACATCATCCTGGAGATTTTGACGCTAGGAACCTACTTGCTGGTGGGGCTGTGGTTCAATCAGTCGCTGGTAGTCACAGGTGCCCGTGATGCCTTCCTGACTAAGCGCGTCGGCGATTTGTTTTTGCTGATGGGTGTGGTAGCGCTGCTGCCGCTGGCGGGAACCTGGAACTTTACGGAGTTGGCAGAGTGGGCGCAGTCTGCGGCTGTTGATTCAACGGTGATTACGCTGGTGGGGCTGGCGTTAATAGCAGGTCCAATGGGGAAATGCGCTCAATTTCCGCTGCATCTCTGGCTGGATGAGGCGATGGAGGGTCCGTTACCCAGCACGATTTTGCGGAACTCAGTAGTGGTCGCAACGGGAGCATGGGTGCTGATCAAGCTAGAACCTTTGCTGGCGTTGTCGCCTGTGGTCATGGCTGCGTTGATCTGGATTGGTGGCATTACCGCGATCGGTGGCTCGTTGATTGCGATCGCGCAAATTGACCTCAAGCGCACTCTCTCGTATTCCGTGAGTGCTTACATGGGCTTAGTGTTTATTGCCGTCGGCACTGGGCAAAGCGAGGCAGCACTACTGTTGGTGTTGACTCATGCACTGGCGATCGCCCTTCTCGTCATGAGCATTGGGGCGATTATTTGGAACAGTATTACGCAGGATATTACTCAGCTCGGCGGTCTTTGGTCACGTCGTCCCGTTGCAGGACTGGCATTTTTGGCGGGTACGGCTGGCTTGATTGCCTTGCCTCCCTTCGGTAGCTTTTGGGCGTTGCTCAAGCTAGCAGACGGTCTGTGGGCAACCCAACCGTGGCTCGTCGGCTTGGTGCTGTTGGTGAATGGACTCACAGCGTTCAGCCTTGTGCGCGTGTTTAGCCGCATCTTTGGTGGACAGCCGCAGCCGATGGCACAGCGATCGCCCGAAGTGCCTTGGTCGATGGCGCTGCCGATGATGGTTTTGCTTGGCGTGGTGCTGCATGTGCCGATCGTGCTGCAAGCGTTGTTACTGCTGCCAGACTGGGCAGGTCTCAACAAAGACGTGGCATTGCTGCTGCTGTGGTCAAGCCTTTTTGGTTGCAGTCTAAGTGCAGTTGTCTATTTGGGCAACGCCATTCCCAAACCCGTCCAATTTCCCTGGAAGCCATTGCAAGACTTGCTTTCCTACGACTTCTACACGGCTCAGATTTACCGTATGAGCATTGTGGTGGGTGTCGATTTCATCTCTCGAATTACCGATTGGATCGATCGCTACCTCGTCGACGGCTTCATCAATCTGGTGGGAGTTGCCACACTTTTTGGTGGTCAAGGCTTGAAGTACAGCACATCAGGGCAGGCACAATCCTATGCGTTGACGATTTTGGTTGGTGCCGTGCTGGTTGGCTTCCTCATCATGTGGTCGTCGTAGAAAGGGGGAATGGGGAATAGGGAGTGGGGAGTGGGCAAGGGAGTCGTTAATCCCAATTCTCTCTGCCTCCTCTGCTCCCTCTGCCTCCTCTGCTCCCCTTTCATTCCACACCCCATACCCCATACCCCACACCCCACACCCCACACCTCCCATGCTCAGTACTCTCATCTGGCTACCTGTTATCGGTGCGTTTCTCATCGGCTTTTGTCCCGAACAGCGATCGCGGTTAGTGGCGCTGGCGATCGCAACCCTCAACCTGCTATGGACACTCTTCCTGCTGACTCGGTTTGACATCGGCAATGCAGGCTTGCAAATGCAGGAATCGCTTTCGTGGTTGGACTCGCTAGGCTTGACGTATCGGCTTGGCGTTGATGGACTGTCGTTGCCCTTACTGGCGCTCAATAGTCTGTTGATCTGGATTGTGATTTACGGTAGCAGCCAGCGAATGGTGCGATCGCGGTTGTTTTACGCACTCACTTTACTGGTCTGTGGTGGTATTGCAGGCGCGTTTCTGGCTCAGAATTTGCTCCTCTTCGTGCTGTTCTACGAGGTCGAGTTGATTCCGCTTTACTTGATGATTGCGATTTGGGGCGGACCCAAGCGTGACTATGCGGCGATGAAATTCCTCATCTATACAGCCGTTTCGGGCGTATTGATTTTGGTGGGCTTCTTGGGTTTAACCTGGCTGAGTGGAGCGTCTAGCTTTGATTACGGAGCCATCAGCACTCAGGATCTACCGCTAAAAGCGCAGCTCATTCTGCTGACGATTCTGCTCCTTGGCTTTGCCATCAAAACGCCCTTGATTCCGCTCCACACCTGGTTGCCCGATGCCTATGTCGAAGCGTCGCCGCCTGTAGCGATTCTGCTGGGTGGGATTTTGGCGAAGCTGGGAACCTACGGCATTGTGCGGTTTTGCTTGCAGTTGTTTCCCGAAACCTGGTCGATCGTGTCTCCAGGATTGGCGATCGTCGGCGTTGCCAGCGTCTTGTATGGCTCTCTCACGGCGATTTCACAGAAAGATATTAAGCGGATGGTGGCGTATAGCTCGATCGGGCACATGGGGTATGTACTGGTCGCCTGCGCTGCGGGCACCGAACTGAGTTTGCTAGGGGCTGTTGGTCAAATGGTAAGCCACGGCTTGATTTTAGCCATTCTGTTCTACCTGGTTGGCGTGATCGAAGCAAAAGTAGGCACCCGTGAATTGGATCAACTGAATGGTCTGCTGAATCCCATTCGTGGGCTGCCGTTAACCAGTGCCCTGCTGGTGCTCGGTGGCATGGCAAGCGCTGGCATTCCTGGACTGGTCGGCTTCGTAGCAGAATTCCTGGTCTTCCAGGGCAGCTTCTCAGTCTTTCCCTTGCCGACACTGCTATGCATCATTGCCAGTGGGCTAACCGCCGTCTACTTTGTAATTCTGCTCAACCGCACCTGCTTTGGCAAACTAGACAACACGACTGCGTATTACCCCAATGTCACCTGGACAGAACAAACCCCTGCTCTAGTCCTGGCAGCGTTGATTTTCTTTCTTGGAGTCCAACCAACGTGGTTGCTGCGCTGGAGTGAACCAACGACAAAAGGACTGGTAGCAGCGTTGACGATCAATGCTAGTAAGCAAGTGGCGATCGGAGAGGGAATGGGGAGTAGGCAGTAGGGAGTGGGAAAGGCTAAAGGCTAAAGGCTAAAGGCTAAAGGCTAAAAGGTCTTGGTCAACAGCTCAAAACCTCCCCTGCCCCTTCTGCTGCCCCCGCTCCCTCTGTTGACCTCACTTCTTTCTTACAACTTATCCTTCATCCTTTATCTTTCTCCCCTCACCTCCTATGACCACTGCAACTTTCACCAAAACCAGCCTCCCTCCATCTCAGCATGAATTTGCAGACGTGGTTCACCGACTCGAAGCAGGTGGCGCGATGCTGCCGGATACGCCAGAGAATTTGATGCAAATCATTGGGCTGTACAAAGCGTATGCGGTGCCGATGGATTTTTACTGGCGCGATCTGCTGTACATTGCCGAACGCGAATTTCTCAATCCACTGCCGTTTTTCAAATATTTTCTGCCTCAAGAGTATCTGGATCTGCATAACCATTACGCTGGCGATGATGCGGATTTGCGGATCTGGCGTGGGCAAGCAACAGCGCATCCAGAACTGCTGGCGTTTATGGAGAAGGGGGAAACCGTTAAAATGCCCCGGCTGTTCCATCATCTCTGGCACGATCGCATCAACATGGAGTTTGCCGAGGAGTGTATGCGATCGATGCTCTGGCACCGGGGCATGGGCGGTCAGTTCGATCCCTACCTGGATAGTGATGAGTACAGGACGAATGCCGATCGCGCGATTCGGGCATATTTCAAATACAACCCGGCAATGCTAGGGATGTACAAGCTGTTTCCTGATTTGTTTTTGGAGCAGTGTCGGCAAATGTCGTACTACGCCAACCTGGGGCTATTTTGGGAAGTGATGGCTCCCGTGTTTTTTGAAATGTCTGATTTGTATGACGAGGGCAAAATTGCCAGCGTGCCCGATGCGATGAACTTCTTGATGAACGGCATTTTTGCGATCGCGGGTCGTCCCATTTACCATCACGTTTATATTCGGGGCGAGTGCTATGAAATTGTGCCGAAATCAAAGGGCTTCATGTGGCTATACGAAGCCGCCCTGCCCTATGTGGAAGCAGTGTTCTATCGCACGTCACCGTTTCGAGGCACCAAGTCTTACAACGCACAGGCAAAACAAGTGCCCAACGATCAGAAAGACTTTCACTTTGGTATTCTCTACGCGGATGTCTTTCCAGTAGGGACGGCAGGTATTCCACCCACGCTCCTGATGCAAGATATGCTGCATTTTTTACCGCCCTATCTGGTGGACTATTACCGCCAGCACTGTCGCGGCGAAGGCGATATGTTGATTCAATTGGGTATTAGCTTTCAGCGATCGATGTATTGCGTCACATCCGCCGTCATCCAAGCGCTACGAGCTGCCCTTCTGTATCCACTGGATGACCCAAATCCCAACCATCTCCAGGCAAACCGGACATTCTTTGAAGCACAGCTCGATCGCTTCAAGCGACCAGAAGCAAGACTGCGCAACATTCAACATCAGGAATATAGGTAGAAGAGGTGAGGAGAGAGGAGTGAGGGGTGAGGGCTAAAGGATGAAGGCTAAAGGCTAAAAGTCTTGAGTTCATTCTGCCTCCCCATCCTTCCCATCCCCCGCATCCTCCCCTGCTCCCCTTGCTTCCTCCTGCTCCCTCTACTCCCCACTCCCCACTCCCCACTCCCCACTCAAACCGAGGCTTAACAGATGCCAGATATCGTCGATATTGCAGTCAATGCAGGTTCGTTTAAAACGCTCGTTACAGCAGTGCAGGCGGCTGGCTTGGTTGATGTGTTACGCAGTCCGGGTCCTTTTACTGTGTTTGCGCCGACTGACGAGGCGTTTGCCAAGTTGCCGCCGGGGACGGTGCAAACACTGGTGCAGAACATTCCTCAGCTTTCCCGCATCCTGACGTACCATGTAGTGTCTGGCAAATTGATGCGGGCTGACTTACAAACGATCGATTCGCTGATGTCAGTTGAAGGATCACCGATTCGCATTGATACAACCGACGGGTTTGAGGTCAAAAATGCTACGGTCGTTGCTGCCGATATTGAGGCTGACAATGGCGTGATTCACGTGATCGATACAGTGATTTTAATGGGATGACGGAGGGCGATCGCGTCGAACTGTTACACACGACGGTTCGACGCAAGGAAACGCTCGATCGGAAAAAAGCTTTAGAAAGTGAACGCTTCTGCGAGCCTTTAGCTTTTCAATGACGACAGGTTCGCATATTATTATTGAACTTTTACGCAGCTTGCGGAAATTATTGCTAACATGCTGCTGCTAGGGGTGCGTAGAAATCAGTAGAACCTGGCAGACAGTGCAAACAGTCAAACTATTCACGTTTTCATCTCTACAAAGTGCCCTCTTTAAAGCAGTGCGCTTCTTGAGACCGTTTAGTCCACTGTTGAGAAGTTGCCACCGTTTCAGCAGTCGTTATCGTTGTGTGGGGTAGAAGAAAGAAGTGAACGGTTCAAATCAGCGTCCTCTGCATTCGACGAAGAAACCAAAGGCAGTGTTGAGAAAGGTTCCAAAACAGAGGGGGAGACGCTGGCTTTGGTTAATGAGTGGTCTGGCAGGAGTCGCGGTGCTGTCGGCTACAGCAGGTGCGTTGCTAGCGATGTCATTTGCCAGTACGCCCTTGATGCAGCGTGAGTTGAGTCCAGAGCAGGCTTCGGTTTTCTCGAAGGGCGATCGCATCTCTAAGAACAACACCCTACAGTTACCTGAGCTGACTCGTCCCGTTAACATTTTGGTTCTGGGTCTCAAAGTTTTGACAACAGATGTGCAAAACCCCCCAGCTCATCTCAAAAAATTGCGCTACCATTCACTCGTCAACTCGTTTGATGGCTTGACTGATACAATGCTGCTGCTACGGTTTAATCCTGAAGCGAAAAAGCTGGTGGCGCTTTCCATTCCGAGAGACACCCGTACTCAGGTTCCAGGCTACGGCATCACCAAAATCAATGAAGCAAACGCAGATGGTGGTCCGGCGCTAAGTGCTAAAACAACGAGCGAACTGCTGGGCGGTGTTGGGGTCGATCGCTATGTCTCTATCAACGTCCAAGGCGTACAGGCACTGGTGGATGCGCTAGGCGGCGTGACGGTGTTTGTGCCAAAAGATATGAAGTATAAAGATGAGAGCCAGCACCTCTACGTCAACCTCAAAGCGGGTCAACAGCACCTGAATGGTGATCAGGTGCTTCAGTTACTCCGGTTCCGTCATGACGAGTATGGCGATATTGGTCGTATTCAGCGGCAGCAGATGGTAATGCGATCGCTCATGGAGCAGGCATTGAACCCAACCACACTGGCACGCCTGCCTCAAATTCTAGGGGTGATTCAATCCCATATTGACACCAACCTGAGCGTTGAAGAACTGGTTGCCCTGGTTGGTTTTGCTGCCAAAACCAACCGCTCTCAGGTGCAGATGTTGATGGTGCCGGGAAGCTTTAGCCAGCCCCATGAATATAGCGGTATTAGCTACTGGTTACCCAGTACTCAGCGTATTCAAACGATGATGGCGCGGCACTTTAACTTTGGCACAGTGTCGGCGGAGGACGCGCTTGCTAATTCAGTCAGGGTGGTCATTCAAGACAGTACACGCCAAACTAACGCAGCGCAGGCTGTGGCAAATAAACTCAGGCAGGGCGGCTACGACAACGTCAGCGTATCTAGCCCAAATCGGGAACCGCTAAATGTGACTCGAATCGTTGCCCAGCAGGGCGATCTGAGAAGTGCTGAAGCGGTACGTCGATCGCTCGGTTTTGGCGAAGTCCGCATCGAAAGTACTGGCGATCTCGATTCCGACATTACGATTCAAGTCGGTCAAGATTGGGCGAAAGATAAGGCTCAGAAACCAGCAACAAACTGATGACTGAATTAAGGAAAGAACACCTAGAACTCACCGCAGAGACGCAGAGGTCTTTCTCTGCGTCTCTGCGGTCAATCAAAAATTGGTTTAATCCCACACCCCGACAATTGATTCACAATACAAGGTGCAATCAATACGCATCCTGCAATTCATAGAAATCGGGTGACACGTAATCCTTGCGAAGGGGCCAGCCAACCCAGTCTTCAGGCATCAAAATGCGCTTCAGGTTAGGATGCCCCTCGTAGATAATGCCGTACATGTCGTAAGACTCGCGCTCCTGCCAGTCTGCCGTCTTCCAAATCCAGTACACCGACTGCACACGAGGGTTCTCGCGCGGCAAATAGACCTTGATGCGAACTTCAGCCGGACGATCGGCATTGTCACCCAGCTTAATCAGATGGTAAAAACTCACCAACTGGTCGCCAGGACCCGCATCATAGGCTCCCTGACACTGTAAGTAGTTAAACCCGTAGGCATACAGAGCCGTTGCAAAGGGCACAAGAAACTCTGGCTCAACCTTCAGCATCTCTACATCGGAGGCATCCAATCCTAGAGACTCATGCTCAAAGCCGTTCTGCGTCAGCCATGTTGAGATTGTGCCTACAGTTTGAACGGGCGCAGGCTCGGCAGGCACAATTTCGGCTGGTTCATTGGTCGATTTTGACTCTTCAGGCACGATCGAGACCCTCCTTTTCGGCTGCCTTAAGCGCTGGTGAAATCGGTAGCCCCATTGCTTCCTGTAGCTCTTTGGTTGGCACCTCTCGCGTCTCTGCCCGGAGGTATTGACCTGTCAGGATCGGCTCTACCGCTTTCATTGAGTGGGTAGTGCTGTAATAGCGATGAATCTGCCGCAAGTCGCCGCGCTCTTGAATCGACTCGTTTGAGATTTTCTTCCGCAGTTTGATGATGGCATCAATGATTGCCTCTGGTCGTGGTGGGCAGCCCGGTAGATACACATCGACCGGAATCAACTTATCAACGCCACGTACGGCAGTCGGTGAATCGACACTAAACATCCCGCCTGTAATCGTGCATGCTCCCATTGCAATGACATATTTTGGATCAGGCATTTGCTCATAGAGGCGCACCAGTGCTGGAGCCATCTTCATCGTGACTGTTCCAGCGGTGATAATCAAATCGGCTTGGCGGGGGGACGATCGCGGCACCAGTCCAAAGCGATCAAAGTCAAAGCGCGAACCAATCAGCGCTGCAAACTCAATAAAGCAGCAGGCAGTGCCGTACAGCATGGGCCACAAGCTCGACAGTCGCGCCCAGTTGTACAGATCATCCACGGTTGTCAAAACGACATTTTCAGACAAATCGTGGGTCACTTGTGGTCGGGCGATCGGATTAAGAATCAGCTCAGACTGAGCAGCACCTTTTGTCGCCGTATCCGGATTCATGACCATTCCAGTGCTCCTTTGCGCCAAGCGTAAACAAGACCAATGATAAGAATGCCAACAAAAATCAGCGCTTCGATAAACGCGAGTAAACCGAGTTGATTGAACGCGACTGCCCACGGATAGAGAAACACAGTTTCCACATCAAAAATGACGTAGACCAACGCAAACATATAGTAGCGAATGTTGAACTGAATCCAAGCGCCTCCGATCGGCTCCATGCCAGACTCATACGTTGTACGACGCTCTGGTCCCCGACGGCTGGGGCGAACAAGCTTGGAGGCTGTTAATGCCAGGAGCGGTACAAGACTGCAAACAAGCAAAAACCCAAGTAGATACTCATAACCACTGAGGACAAACACAATCACTACCCCTCAGGCTGTGTGGATAGCAAGACTAACGGTTTTGTTACTTGCCTTCATATTATAGGGTCGGCACTGCACAAGATGTATCGAAAAGCCCTCTCATCTCTATAGAGAGGCAGAGGGCAGAAGGCAGAAGGCAGAGGGTAGAGGGCAGAAGGCAGAGGGCAGAAGGCAGAGGGCAGAGGGGGCAGAGGGCTGAAAAGTTTTGAGTTGGTTTTGACCTCTCTCCCCTGCCTCCCCTGCCTCCCCTGCCTCTCCTGCCTCCCCTGCCTCCCCTGCCTCCCCTGCCTCCCCTGCCTCCCCCACTCCCCACTCCCCACTCCCCACTCCCCACTCCCCACTCCCCACTCCCCACTCCCCCGACTTTATGCAATGTCAGGATTTAGTGATTCCCAGTCATGTCATAATCGTTTACAGAGATCTCAGAATTCTGTGGTTTCTGTTCCTTGACTGCTACCCTCACTCTTTGGCGCTAAAGCAATGAGCACCGATGCTGCTAAACCAACAGCACTAGACCGTTATGAGTGTCAGACCTGTGGCTATATCTATGAGCCGCTGAAAGGGGACGATCGCCGACAAATTCCAGAGGCGACTCCGTTTGAGGCAGTCCCCGATGATTGGCGCTGTCCTGTCTGTGGGGCAGCAAAAGCGCGCTTCTCAAATATTGGCGAAGTCGGCTCTCCCTCTGGTTTCAAAGAAAATCTGGGCTATGGCTTTGGTGTCAACACGCTAACGCCGGGTCAAAAGAATATTCTGATTTTTGGTGCCCTGGCATTGGGGTTCCTATTTTTTATCAGTCTTTATGGCTTGCAGTGAAGATTAGTTGTGATGAGGGGTTAACCCACTCTGTTCAACCCTATCTAAGTAGCAGCTTAGACAAGATTAACTAATGACTTGATTAGATTGAGTAGAGCTTTGAGTGCCATGCATTTAATTACAACATTTCTGAAGCGGGCAGTTGTCAAGCAGGCGATCGTGCTGTTTGCGATCGCGATTCTGTGCGCTAGCTGCGGCGGCTACCTTCCGTCTATTAACGGCACTCCCTGGCAACCAGTCTCTGTACCCACAGAGTCAAATTTATTAGACCTGAGTTTTATTGATGCCCAGCATGGTTGGCTCACAGGTACAGGTTCAACGCTGCTTGAAACAACCGATGGTGGCACTACATGGGAACCGCGTAATCTAGAGCTTGATCAGGCGTATCGTTTTAACTCAGTCAGCTTTTCGGGTGACGAAGGCTGGATCGCTGGGCAACCGTCTCTCCTGTTGCACACGACTGATGGTGGTCGATCGTGGGCGAGAGTGCCGCTGAGTGCAAAACTCCCTGGTTCTCCAAATACCGTGCTTGCCCTTGGACCGAAGTCGGCTGAAATGACCACCGATATTGGGGCGATTTACCGCACGTCTGACGGTGGTAAAAACTGGAAGGCAATGGTCGAAGCCGCTGTCGGCGTGATTCGCAACATTGCACGTGCGCCCGATGGTCGGTATGTAGCAGTTTCGTCACGTGGAAACTTCTATTCGATTTGGGAGCCGGGGCAGGCTGTGTGGGACGCTCATAACCGTAACAGTTCTCGACGACTCCAGAGCATGGGGTTCACGCCGGATGGACGACTTTGGATGATTGCACGTGGCGGGCAAATCCAGTTTCAAGCTCCGACAGCGCCAGACGAGTGGGAAAAATCGGTGAGTCCAGAGTTCGCCACTAGCTGGGGCTTGCTGGATCTGGCATACCGCACTCCAGATGAGCTTTGGGTCTCGGGAGGCAGCGGCAATCTTTTACGAAGCGTTGATGGCGGCGCAACGTGGGAAAAAGATCGCGCGATCGAAAACGTTCCTTCTAATCTCTATAAGATCCTGTTCCTCAATCCAGAGCAGGGTTTCATTATTGGTCAAAAAGGCACGTTACTCAAATACACACCTGAAGCAGCTACAGCCGCATGAAGAATGCTAGAGAATTGCATGGTGGAACGTTTGCATGGTGGAACGTTCGATTGAAGTGAGAAGTGCCACTTTCACAAGATCTTAAAAAGTTGCTTGTGACTCGTTCGGTGGTTTCGTATGATGAACATAAGAAAGTGTTTTGTTGAATCGTTAGTTAGCGGAGGAATCTAAATGGCTGGTACTACTGGAGAGCGTCCTTTTGGAGAAATTGTTACAAGCATTCGCTATTGGGTCATTCACAGCATTACGATCCCAGCGTTGTTTATTGCGGGATGGTTGTTTGTGCAAACGGGTTTAGCGTACGATGCGTTTGGTACGCCTCGCCCCAACGAGTATTATCCGACTCAAGTGCAGTCGGCACCCATCATTAAAGACCGTTTTGATGCTAAACAAGAGATTGATGAGTTTCTCGCTAAGTAGTTTAAGGATCGCCCAACGTTATGACTAGTAGA
This sequence comes from Tildeniella nuda ZEHNDER 1965/U140, assembly GCA_019358895.1. GTDB lineage: Bacteria > Cyanobacteriota > Cyanobacteriia > Leptolyngbyales > Leptolyngbyaceae > Stenomitos > Stenomitos nudus. The sequence continues at coordinate 117,368 of JAHHIG010000017.1, forward strand.
ACACCCAATGAACCGGTTACGTATCCCATTTTTACGGTGAGATGGCTGGCGGTTCATACCCTGGCTGTACCCTCTGTTTTCTTTTTAGGCGCGATCGCCGCCATGCAATTTACACAACGATAGGTGACACCAATGGCAACCAGAAGTTCAAACCCAAACAAGCAACCAGTTGAGCTGAACCGTACGTCGCTTTACTTAGGTTTGCTGATGATTTTTACACTTGGCATTCTTTTCTCCAGCTATTTCTTTAACTAGCGTCCAGGCTGTTTTAGCTATCGTTTCGTCAGTTGTGCTTTGCATTTCGTTTTTTAAGAGGTGATTGTCATGTCTAGTTCTGGAAAAATTCCTCTGTGGATTGTGGCAACGATCGCAGGTACTGGTGTGCTTGTTGTTCTTGGTCTTTTCTTTTACGGCTCTTATGCGGGCATTGGCTCATCACTTTAAGCTTTGATCGAACCTTGAAGAACCGCTTTGAGTTGTCTGGCACAACCTTGCAAGCGCGATCTTGTTCCATAAGTAAAGAAGCACCTATCTGACTTAGATGGGTGCTTCTTTATGTTTGTTATAAGCAATGGTGAGCTTAAGCGATGATGCTCTTAAATACCACTAGGATCTTCACGTTCGATATAAAGAAACAGAAGACCAAAAACGACTGCAGGGAGTAGCCATGTAACAACTGGGATGAGAATCCAGGGTAAGAACGAAGCGGCGTATGAACCTGTCATAACAAGTTTCCTATCTAGATTTGAATGGTTCCAAAACCGACTTTACTGCGAAGCGGGGACAAGTGCTGCACTTCTAACCTTTCTTAATATTAAGCATACCGGGTGCGAAACTTGTATTGCCGATCACGACTAAAACTCTAGATTCTAATCTTCTACCTCCTGCCTCCTAATCGTCAAAATCATCCAGCGAAACGATCGGCAGATCGGGGGGCACAACGACTCGGTCAATGGTGGCTTTATGGCTTTCACGTTGAGTGTGCATTTCAACCGCGATCGCTTCAAACCGAAGCTCAACGCTGCCAAACGGCACGGTCAAAGGGATCATCGCTTCTAAATCGCCAAGCCCGTTGGGCAGAAAATCGACGAGCCAGCGCGGACCGTCTAATAGGGAACGAGTTTGGCGATCGGTAACCCAGAGCTTGACGTAAATCCGAGGCAATAGATTTGGCAATTTGACACGAATGTTGATTGGTTTGCCAGCGGTTAATTCTCCAGTCGTAACATTCAAAGACGGCATCGGCATGGGAGCGTCAGCGGGCAAAATAAGTGTGCTGGGTGGTTCATCTAAGGGTGCTTGCTCGCCTGTAGGGATTGGCGGCTGCTTGCGCTGCCGTTCGTTTTGAGGTGGCACGTCGTCAACCACAATTTCCTCAGCCAGCGATCGCGCTTCCGCTTCAGAGGGTGCCACTATTGGTTGAGATGAAGGACTACCAGGTGTCAGACTAGCTTTGAGCATGGCTGACAGTTCGGTATCTGTAGCAAGAGAGGAAAGCCGCGTGAGAAACCGATCTTGCAGCTTCAGCGATTGAAACGCCATGTGTGTCGGTGACGGCAAATCCAGTGGCGGGTTGTCAGTGCTATCAGTGACTACGTCCTTCGAGGTTTCAGTGCCAACCGATGCAGGTAAGGTTGTCCCATTAGCCATCTCTGCTGTCTGATCCTGTGGATTATCTGCTGCTTCAGAGCTGCTAGCATCCTCTACAGCGATCGACTCAAATAGTTGGTTTAAGGTTGTCTCGGGATCGGGTGCTGCGTCCTGTGGTACTGCTGGTGGAGTGTCTTCAGTCGTCAGGCTGAAAGCAGGCAAATCGAGCGTTTTGGAACGTATTTGCTCGGCAGTGGGCTGATACAGTTGGGGTGGCAACGGTTGACCTGCCAGAGACTGAAAGCGCGGTGCTTGCTCCGGTGGTGGTTCAACTACAGCCGGATTCAAGAACGATAAGTCAAGTGATGGCGTTGCTTGCTCTTTTAACCGGGAAGACAATTCTAGGGGTAGGTCGATACGCTCCTCATCGTCTACTACCACTGTGAGGGCTTCATGCAGTTTGACCAGTTCTCCCACAAGTGCGTTGGGGTTAACGGTAATGGAGAACGCTTGGGTGAGCAGTGCGATCGGTGCCTCTGTGCGCTCTGAGAGCGTTCCGCACAGCAGCACTTCTCCCAGAACAAGGTGGGTCGTAAACGCATCAGGCAGCGAGAACGAAAAGGTAAAAGGGCTGGGGAAAGAGTGATGTGACAGGAGTTGGCGATCGCTAACCAACACTTGCAGGCTTTGCGGATCGCGGAGGCAAAGCTGGATTTCCTGCGCGGTTGCACCGATCAGGTTGAGTGAGCTGTCACTGTCCCACGGATCTCGGCTCGCGTCTTTCGGAGACTTTGTTAGTGGTGTCTCGCGGGTAGCTGGCGCTGGTACGATCGCCACCTGTCCAGATAGGGTCAGTACTTCGCCCCTTGCAGCCATAAAAGCGGACTGATCCAGCGTTAATAAAAAGGTTTCGTGAGATCCCAGTGTGTAACCCAGGGGCGATCGATGACGATTAGCGTCTAGTTCCTCTGTGTTAACGATGGCGGCGGGAGGTGCGCTCGTCGCTGGTGCAGAAGCAGCATGATCGACGTTCTCCATAGCGTCTATGGCAAGAGGAGCCTCTGCGATCGTGGTCAGATCGAAGTCCTGAAGCACTTCCTCGACCAACTGCTCAGACATTTGTTCAGCAATTTGAAAGAGGCGATCCATCGAAGCCCCAAGAATCTCAGCGACTTCTGGTGGTAGAGCGGTTTGTCGATCGTGCGTCGTTGCGTTTGGGAGGAACTCAGAGTTACTGACTATAGGCGCTTGATTCCCTCTATCATCCCCCATGCCCTTAGGTTCTGACGTGACTACAACCGCTTCTGACAACACATTCGGTGATGTCCAGTCAGGCTCCCAGTCTTCTTCTGCTTCCCGTGCGACCACTTGCAGTTTGATCGCGTAGGGTTGAGCGCCTGTGATCAAGTCAGTCATCAAATCTGCGGGCGAACAGCTCAACTCCCATCGCCCCGGCTCAAGATGGGTGAATGGGATCACGACCATCAAGCCATCATGGTTTGTGCGGCACGACCGCTTCTGCACTCGCCGCTTAGGGGGCACTTCTGCGGTCGCTAGATGAGCAATGCGAGTATCAATTGTCGCGTTGATATTACTTGATCGAGCGACAATGCGGTAGCGTCCCTCCAGGATCTCAACATCGGGTGAATCCAGAGGCAGCCAGGAGCGATCGCCGTCTTTCTGTAATAAAAATTCCCAGTGTTCCATCTCATACCCGCGCCGAAGCTCTGTTGGATTCACCGTCTCAAAACGCTGCTAGTAAGAAACATCGCCGCCAAACGCTATATCTGGTGATGGAAACATTTTACTCGCGTTTTGAGCGTTAGATAATACCTAAATATAGTGGACTGATCCAAAAATTTTACATTCTGGTTGAATCTGGTTCTTGGTGCCGCCCACGATCACTTTCCGCGAGTCTCTCTCCAGCGATCGTCACTGTCAGTTTGCCAAGAGGGAGCGGCTGTATTGAAGAACCAGTAGAGTAAGAGGGCACTCGATTGAACTGTCGCTAAAAGCCTTACGCTTGTCTGAAAGAAGTGATAGTAGGCAAGATGACTCATGTTCGTTGCAAAAGTGTGGCAACCAGGACTGAATTACTGCAACATGCGATCGCCCGGTTGAAAACCTAAACATTCTGATGCAGATGATTCAGGATGACCAAGAAGCATCAACTCATGCCTAGTACAATCGAGGTTCCCTTTTCGGACGTTGGGGCATTGCCTAGTCGATGTCGTTCACGCAGTGTGGTGTTAGCAAATCGCCACAACTTTCTCTTTGTTCTACCCAGACTACTAGATCAATGAGTAACCTAACGTTCCCATTCACCGGACGCAGATCACCTTTACAACTCACCGAATAACCTAAGTTTGTCTGATGTAGCGGGTTATTATGCGTCGGCTCCACGCTACATCAACGCGAGAAGACTTTCCCTTTCACTAGCTTTAAATTGAATGATCGTGTCCAAATTATCTCTCAAAATTTGAACGATTTTCGAGGTTGGGCAATTACCGATCCGAAGATAAATGAATTTGGGCGGATGACCATAAAGCAAACTGCGCTGGTGAAAGTCAGAATCTTTGGAAACAATCATAAACCCATTGGTCTTTGCATATTCCCAAATCACGACATCATCTGTGTTGATCAGCCCTAATGTCTTAATATGCTCAGAACCTGGATACAGATCGGTAATCGTAGGAATAATTCGATCTGATAGGTTTTCATCCAACAGCAGCTTCACAGCGATACCACAAATAACTTCTTCTCACGATCGGCTGCAAATGCAAGACAAGCTTTGATGTCTTCCAAAGTAAGTTCAGAAAAGTCTTCAAGAATTTCCGCCTCGGTCATTCCACCTGCTAAATATTCTAAAATGTCGTACACGGTGATTCGCATTCCTCGAATACACGGCTTTCCGCTGCGCTTTCCAGGCTCAATAGTGATGATGTGTTGGTAGTCCATAAAACTGACAGGAGAGAGAATAGTTGTTTACATTAGTTGAGTTCAAGCTACAAGACCCAATATCTTCTGAATTGTTGGGTTGAAGTATGAAACCTAACCTACTACTGTTTAAGCGTAACTCATTCAGGGATGGGCGTAGAATCCTCCCTGGCTCAAAGCTTTTTGATAAGGTTCATTACGCATAGGATTCCAACGTAGCTTAATTTCTGCTACGCACTGTTCATTAACAATCGTAGTAACGGTGCCGTTTTCAATCGTCGGTTGATAAGCAGCAGTCTTAGCTCGACTTTGTCCATTGTGAAGGGGAGGAAAGGTAGCAAAATCAGGAAAGTGTTATTCGATTTCTCCTGATGCACTTGCTACCAAAAGAGTTAATGCCCTGGGTTCTGGTCTTTGCCCCGT
>JAHHIG010000018.1 GCA_019358895.1 Tildeniella nuda ZEHNDER 1965/U140
TCGCTTCTCCCCAAGGAGAAGGGAGGTAGAAGTCTTGTCCTCTCTACCTTTGGGTGAGAGTGAGGGTGTAGCTTGCTTCCCGAAGGTGGGCGGCTTTCGCGGTTCATACCTTGATTCAGCAACGCCTGATTTGCCTGTCGGATTAACGTTTGCCCTAAGTGAGCAAACACGCCCGCATCTTCAATGACTGCTAACAGCAAGCCGTGTTTATTACCAAAATGGCGAAAGAGCGTAACTTCATTCACCTCCGCTAATTCTGCAATCTGCCGCGTGGTTGTGTCTGTAACACCCTGAACGGCAAACAACTCCAGCGCCGCATGAATTAAACGCTGTCGAGTTGGGTTTCGTTGAGCAGACATGGGCAAAATGTAAGTAACACTTGCAAAATTTGAAATTCGCTGTTAGGCTACAGGTGTAAGTAGCACTTGCATTCTCTCCTACTGTAACGGCTTCTTTGGCAAACGAGCTACCGACTGATACTAGCAAGGCATCTCACCACTGAAGGACAGTTGCCACTGGAAGACAGTTGAAAGAGAGTCAGTCTGCCAATCTTGCATCGTTGGATACTGGTTTGTTTTAGTCATTTCGATAAGGATTTTCATGACTTCTAATTCTCTTGAAACTGCCTCCGAGGGCAGACAGTCACAAACGTTGAGCTGGGTAAACGTCGTATTTTTTGGGGCGTTTCATGCGCTGGCGCTACTGGCACCCTGGTTTTTCTCCTGGTCTGCGCTCGGTGTCGCTGTTTTCTTGCACTGGCTCTTTGGCAGCATTGGCATTTGCCTGGGCTATCACCGCATGTTGACGCATCGCAGTTTCTATGTGCCTAAGTGGCTGGAACGGACGATCACGCTCATTGGTGCGTTAGCGTTACAGGGTGGACCGACGTTTTGGGTGGCTGGACACCGGATGCATCACCTCTATACCGAAGATAACGAAAAAGACCCGTACTCGGCTCAAAAGGGATTCTGGTGGAGCCACATGATGTGGTTGTTCTATCCGCAAGCACGCTTTTTCGATCGCGAATCCTACCGACAGTTCGCACCTGACATTGATAAAGATCCCTTCTACCGCTTTTTGGATCGCTACTTCTTGATGCTTCAAATCCCGGTGGGTGTAACGCTCTACTTGCTAGGCGGTTGGTCATTTGTCATCTACGGCGTGTTTCTAAGAGCCGTCTTACTCTGGCACAGCACCTGGCTGATCAACTCGGCAAGCCACATGAGCGGTTATCGTACGTTCAACCCTGATGACAATTCCCGCAATCTCTGGTGGGCAGCGATTTTGACCTATGGCGAAGGCTGGCACAATAACCATCACGCCTACCCCAACGTGGCAAAAGCGGGCTTGAAATGGTGGGAAATTGATATGACCTGGTGGTCGCTTTATGTCCTCAAGCGTCTGGGCTTAGCGAAAAGAGTGGTCATGCCACCAACCAATTAAGTGAATCGATTAACCGCCGAGACGCGGAGGACACAGAGAAACCCTTCTGCGTGCTTTGTGCCTCTGCGGTAGCGTTTCAGGATTGTTGAATCGGCTCACCCCTCAAAATAGAAAACCTTTAAAGCAGAGGGGGCGATCGCCTAACGATCGCCCCCTTTTTGGCATCAAACCGCTCGATACTCTCTAAACCGTTGCCAGTTCTGGAGTGGGGCGTTTGCTGTTGCGGATGCCTGCGATCGCTTCGGCATAATCAGGTGCCTTGAAAACAGCGGAACCTGCGACGATCGCATTTGCACCTGCTTCAATCACCTGCCAGGTGTTGTTCATTTTCAAGCCACCATCGACTTCAATCCAGGGATCAAGTCCACGTTCGTCGCACATCTGGCGCAGTTGACGAATTTTGGGTAAGACACCCGGAATAAAGCTCTGTCCACCAAAACCAGGATTGACGCTCATGATCAAAACTAGATCACACAACTCCAGAACGTAGTCAATCAGCTCTAGAGGGGTGCCAGGATTCAGCACCACACCAGCCAGTTTGCCCAATTCTTTGATTTGTCCCAGCGTCCGGTGTAGGTGCGGTGAAGCATTGTGTTCGCAGTGGACGTAGATGTGATCGGCTCCGGCTTTGGCAAAGTCCTCTACGTACTTTTCTGGCTCAACGATCATTAAATGAACGTCGAGGGGCTTTGTCGTAATGGGGCGAATCGCTTCTACAATCAGCGGTCCGATCGTTATATTAGGAACAAACCGACCATCCATCACATCGACATGAATCCAATCGGCTCCGGCAGCATCAACTGCTCGAATTTCGTCGCCCAGGCGGCTAAAGTCGGCTGATAGAATCGATGGAGCAATCACGATCGGCTTTTTACTGGATGGCGTTTGGGTCATGGCTGTCTGGGTCTCCTAACGGCGCTGTATGGTAGCTAGTTTAACAAACTGTGATTCAAGTCCCTAGTCTTGTGGAGAAACCTTCGTGGTGCGGCGGCACGTTTTGAGGCAACACATTTTGAGAACGTTGGTTTGGTTTAGTGGTGGAGCGAGCACGATCGCACTCAGTACACTCGTTTTAGGCACAACCGCCGCCATAGGGGGAGCACCGCAGCCTAGTTCGATCGGTGAAGCAGGCATTGATGCGCTACGACTGCATGCATCGCCCTACAACTTAATTGGGCGCAAGATTGCGATCGGACAAGTGGAGATTGGTCGTCCTGGTCAGTTTGGCATTGACAAAGCGGTGGCACACAACCGAACGGTGCCATTAATGCGCGTCTTTTTCCGCGATTTGCCTGCTCGGATGAACGCCAATGTGGACGGTCATGCTCAGAATGTTGCCAGTATTATGATCAGCGCTGCCAAAGGGTTGCAGGGCGTGGCACCGGGGGCACGACTGTATTCGTCAGCGGCAGGAACGCCAAAGCGCTATGGGCAACCGGAAGAATGTTTGTCGGCTCAATATATTGCCGAGCAAAATGGTGGCGATGTACGGGCAATCAACTTTAGCTTTGGGGAAGCGCTACGCCAAGATCCCCGACCAAATCCAACCTTGGATGGTAACGCGCTGCTGACTCAGTGCATTGATTGGTCTACTCGTGTACATAACGTTCTGTACATCATTGCAGGCAACCAGGGCAAAGGTGGAATTTCGATCCCGACAGACAATTTCAACGGCATCAATGTTGCCTTTACAACGCGAATGGAGGGCGTGTTTCGCAAGCTTGATTTTGCCAATTTAGGCGATGCATCGGGTTCAGGATCAGCGATCGCAGGCATCGAAAGCAATGTCGGTCCCCGTCGCGCGATCGGGTTGGTCGCTCCTGGCAATGATGTCAGTTTAGTCGCCTTGAACGGCAACCTCACAACCTCCAGCGGCACCAGTTTTGCGGCTCCGCACGTGACGGCAACGGTGGCGCTACTGCAAGAGTATGGCGATCGCCAACTGCGCGAAAGCTGCAAACAACCGGGATGTTTACTGCCCTGGACGCTGGATGCTCGACGTGAGCAGGTGATGAAAGCGGTGCTGCTGAACTCAGCCGATAAAATTAAAGATGCTGGCGATGGGCTGACCTTGGGCATGAGCCGCACGATTTTGGACAAAAACAACCGCAGTTGGATCGAGTCCGATGCGTACAGCGATCGCAAACTGCCCCTGAATACTCAAATGGGAGTTGGTCAACTCAATGCGTTTCGGGCATACCAGCAGTTTAGTCCTGGACAGTACACTCCGGAGGCAGCGGTGCCTGCGATCGGGTGGGACTATCGGATGGTGGGGATCAAGGATAAAGGAGAAGGGATAAAGGACAAAAAGGTAGAAGCAGAGGCTCCATCGTTTCAAGATTATGTGCTGGAAAAACCCTTACAGAAAGGAAGCTTTGTCTCAGCCACACTGGTATGGAATCGTCTGGTGGAGCTGGTAGACAAGAACAATAGCGGTGCCTTTGACATGGAGGAGAGCTTTCGCGATCGGGGCTTAAATACCCTTACTCTGTACTTGATGCGCGCTGAGGCTAATGATGTCAACCAAAGCATCTGGTCAAGTGTCAGCGAAGTAGATAGCGTACAGCACGTTTTTCATCCGGTGCCTGCCACAGGACGATATAAAATTCGCGTCCAGTTTCAGCGCCAGGTAAATGAACCCACACAGCCGTATGCGCTTGCCTGGTGGACGGTGCCCGCTCGCTGATAGCTAGCCAGATCCCCGACTTTTTGAAAAAGTCGGGGATCTACGCGTGACACCTTCTCACTCAAATGCGTGTGGTCAACTGATGAGATGCCAGTACAGTTGATAAAGGTGTAGTGAGCGAATCCCCATGACCTTTGAGCGGATCGCAGTTCAGGCAGCGAGTTTGACCTTAGCAACGATTTTTAGCCGCGTGCTGTGTGACGGTGGCAGTCGAGTTTTGGGCTGGATGGGCAAAAGCCTGGACGAGAAGACCGAGCAACTCATTGCCAGAGCCGCTGTGCAGTATATCCAGAACTATGGCGATCGCCACGGCATTCTCAAAGTGCTGGGAATGCGAGAACCCGTCGCGCTAGAGTCGGTTTATACCAATGTTCAGTTTTTGCACAAGGCGGGTGTCCACTGGTTTGAGTCGATCGAATCGCTAGAGAAAGCCTATCGCCAGTCGGGTAGACGCGGTTTTCAGCTCGATAACGCGGTTAAGCAAGATGGGCTTCAAGTTGCCAACGAAAAGCAATACCTGATGGTGCTGGGTGGACCCGGTGCAGGCAAGTCTACCTTTCTCCGCAAAATGGGCTTGGAAGCACTCAAGGGCAAAGTCGGCGGCTATGCACATGAATGCATTCCTGTGCTGATTGAGCTGAAGAATTTCACTGCCAACGAGATTGATCTAGAGCGGGCGATCGCGCAAGAATTTCGCATTTGCGGCTTCCCTTCACCGGACGAAATCACCACCAAACTGCTGGAGCAAGGAAAACTGCTCATTCTGCTGGATGGGTTAGATGAAGTGCCCACCAAAAACACCGATGAAGCCATCTGTCAGATCCAAAATTTTGTCGATCAGCACGACAAAAATCGCTTTATCGCATCCTGTCGCGTCGCTGCCTACCGTCACAACTTCCGCCGCTTCAGCGATGTAGCAATGGCAGAATTTGACCAGACGCAAATGCAGCAGTTTATTCACAATTGGTTTGGCTCTGCCGCTGATCAAACCGCAGGCACGGCTCAGCGCTGCTGGGAACTGTTGCAAAAGCCAGAGCATGTCGCGGCAAAAGAATTGGGACAAACGCCGCTGCTGCTAACGCTACTGTGCCTGGTGTACGATCGCTCCCAAAACTTTCCCAACAACCGCAGTGGACTTTACTGCAAAGCATTGCGCGTGCTGCTTGAAGAATGGGCAGCCGAGAAGCGCATCATGCGCGAACAAATTTATCAGGGCCTGAACACCGAGCTGGAAGAAATTCTGCTGTCGGAGCTTGCCTACTATGGGTTTGAAGCAGACCGCTTGTTCTTCTCCCAACGCGAAATTGTCAGCCAGATCAAAATCTTTCTCACCTCCAATCTGAACGCGCCGAAGCATTTGGATGGAGAAGCCATTTTGCACGCGATCGCCATTCAACAGGGCATTCTGGTCGAACGCGCAGAAGATGTGTTCTCCTTCTCGCACCTGACCTTACAGGAATATCTCGCCGCCCAGTTCATTGATGATCACAACCAGATTGCGGCACTGGTTGCCCGTCACCTGACCGACGATCGCTGGCAGGAAGTGTTTTTGCTCGTTTCCGGGTTGATGCGCCACGGAGCAGATGAGCTACTGCTGCGGATGGAGCGCAAAACCCGCAAGTACATCAACACGCCACGTCTGGAAGCGCTGCTGCAATGGGCAGACCAAATCACAGCCGATACAGGCGGTGCGATTAAGCCAGCCGCCAAACGAGCTGCCGCCCTTTTTCTGGCAGTGGTACGCGATCGCGCCCAGGATTTGGTGCGTATTCTGCATACTGATCTGGCACGAGTGCTGGATCTGGTGCAAACGCTCGATTTGGTGCGCTCTCCAGCGGCAGTGTCTGCCATTGACCTTTCTCGTGCTGTAAAGCTTGCCCATGCCCTGCATTTGAACTGTGTGCCTGCTCGCGCCAAGACTCGCAGTCGCACCGTTGCTCGGACTTCACGCACGATCGCCCAGGCACTGACCAAAGCTTTGGCACAAGAATTCCATCAGTCCAGAGTGTTCAAAAATATCAACTTCAAAGCAGTCGTTGCCCGATTGGAAGCATTGAAGCTGCGCGAACCGACCGCCAATCAGCCCGAAGCACAACAATCCTACAGCGATCGCCTCTCTCAGCTCTGGCTCCACGCCCTTCAACTCGATGCCGATCTAGTCAACCTTACTGAAGCGGAACTGCAAGCACTGGAAAACTATCTCTATGCCAACTGGTTGATGGTACGTTGCAAGCAAGCGGCTGTCAGAGTATCACCGCAAACCTGGGGCGCGATCGAGCAGCGGATGCTGAGCCTTGAAGGTATAACGACTCATGACGACGGTTAACCCTTTTGAACCGTACCCTTCAGCTTCAAAGCGAACATTCACACGGGTTACTCAAGACATTTTACTCAGACATTTCCAAGCATTTAAGGCTAAATTGCGTTAGTCCTCATCTCAAGCTGAGCCTAAAGCTGATACATTGGTACTAGGATCTGTTCTAAATGTCAACCCACCGTGTAGGAGAACGCTCTTTCTCCACATTTAGCGTTAGTTGTTATGAAAAAAGTCTAGCCGTAGCGCCTGTGATCGAGTAACCTTAGTTGGTTCGCGTGATGGTTGAATCGTTATGTCCTTTGTCGGTCTGCACATTCACAGTGATTACAGCCTTTTAGACGGTGCCAGTCAGTTGCCGGAACTGGTCGATCGCGCCGTTGAGTTAGGGATGAAGGCGATCGCCCTGACGGATCATGGGGTCATGTATGGGGCGATCGAGCTGCTGAAAGTGTGCAAGGGCAAAGGCGTGAAGCCCATCATCGGCAACGAAATGTACATCATGAATAGTGATGTCACCAAGCAGGAGCGTCGTCCCAAGTACCACCAGATTGTGCTGGCAAAGAACGACGTTGGCTACAAGAATCTGGTCAAGCTCACGACCTTATCGCACCTCAAGGGCTTTCAGGGTAAGGGGATGTTCGCCCGCCCCTGCATCAACAAAGAAATGCTGGCGGAGTACCACGAAGGTTTAATTGTCACCAGCGCGTGTTTGGGCGGCGAAGTGCCCCAGGCGATTTTACAGGGAAAACCAGAGATCGCCCGACGAGTGGCACAGTGGTACAAAGACCTGTTTGGCGACGACTACTATCTGGAAATTCAGGATCACGGCTCGCAGGAAGACCGGATCGTGAACGTCGAGATTCTCAACATTGCCCGCGAACTTGATATTCAAATTATTGCCACGAACGATTCCCACTACATTTCTTGCTTCGATGTGGAGGCGCACGACGCACTGCTGTGCATTCAAACGGGCAAGCTGATTTCCGAAGACAAACGACTGCGCTATAGCGGTACGGAATACCTCAAGTCAGCGGATGAGATGCGATCGCTCTTTCAAGATCACCTGACGGGGGATGTGATTGAGGCGGCGATCGCCACGACCCTCGAAGTTGCCGACAAAATTGAGGAATATCACATTCTGGGCGAACCCCGGATTGCAGATTATCCCATCCCAGAAGGCTACAGCACCGCCGACGAGTATTTTGAGCACGTCGCCTGGACGGGGTTGCTGGAACGCTTCAAAGTCCAGTCGCGGGAGGGAATTGAGCCAGTCTACCGCGATCGGATGGACTACGAACTCAAGATGATGCAGCAGATGGGGTTCGCCACCTACTTCCTTGTCGTGTGGGACTACATCAAATACGCCAGAGACCAGCGGATTCCCGTCGGACCCGGACGCGGCTCGGCAGCAGGTTCTCTCGTTGCCTATGCGATGAGCATTACGAACATTGACCCCGTGCATCATGGCTTACTGTTCGAGCGCTTCCTCAACCCCGAACGCAAGTCCATGCCCGATATTGATACGGACTTTTGCATCGATCGCCGGGAAGAAGTGATCAAATACGTCACCGAAAAGTACGGCACCGAGCGGGTCGCGCAGATCATCACCTACAACCGCATGACCTCCAAAGCGGTGCTGAAGGACACGGCGCGGGTGTTGAACATTCCCTACGGCGATGCCGACAAGATGGCAAAAATGATCCCCATCGTGCGCGGGAAACCCACCAAGCTGAAGGTGATGATTTCGGCAGACACGCCTGCGCCGGAGTTCAAAAAGCGGTATGACGATGAGGCGATCGTGCGCCAGTGGATTGATACCGCCATTCGCATCGAAGGCACCAACAAAAGCGTCGGCATCCATGCAGCCGGGGTCGTCATTTCTGCCTGCCCCCTGGATGAACTGGTGCCCCTCCAGCGCAACGCCGATGGAGCCGTCTTCACCCAATACTACATGGAAGACATCGAATCCCTGGGACTCCTGAAAATGGACTTTTTGGGACTCAAAAACCTGACCATGATTCAAAAAACGGTCGATCTCATTGAGCAGACGAAGCACGAGACGATCGATATGGACGGTCTGCCGCTCGATAACCCCGAAGTCTACAAACTGCTGGCACGGGGCGAACTCGAAGGCGTGTTCCAGCTAGAATCCTCCGGGATGCGCCAGATTGTGCGCGACCTGAAGCCCGACAGTCTGGAAGATATTTCCTCGGTGCTCGCCCTCTATCGTCCTGGTCCACTCGATGCGGGACTGATTCCTAAATTCATCAACCGCAAACATGGACGCGAGGCGATCGACTATCCCCACGAAATCCTGACCACGATCCTGAGTGAAACCTACGGCATCATGGTCTACCAGGAACAGATCATGAAAATCGCGCAGGATATGGGCGGCTACTCCCTCGGTCAGGCAGACCTGCTGCGGCGGGCGATGGGGAAGAAAAAGAAAGCCGAGATGGAAAAGCACCAGGAAATGTTTGTGGCAGGTGCTCAAAAGAATGGCGTGAAGGCAAAAGTGGCATCCGATTTGTTCGATCAAATGGTGATGTTTGCCGAATATTGCCTCAGCTACGATACCGAGATTCTCACCATTGAATATGGCGCGATCGCGATCGGCAAACTCGTCGCCAACAAACTCCCGTGCACTATCTACAGCATGACTCCCGCAGGTTACATCTACACCCAACCGATCGCCCAATGGCACGATCGCGGCAACCAACCCGTGTATGAATATCACCTCGACGATGGCTCAACCATTCGTGCCACCAAAGACCACAAATTTATGACGATGGATGGTCAAATGCTGGCGATCGACACCATTTTTGAGCAAGGGTTAGATCTCAAACAAACTGATCTCAAGCAAACTAAAACTTCTGTGCCTGCTACCGTTGAAGCAGGTTGATCTTGTTGGAGCCGATCGCACAAGGAGCCGTCGTATGGTTAGCACTACGCCCCCATCCACCAGCCCCACAATTGTCCTCAAGGGCGAACAGCGGGTGGTCATTCATGGACTGCACTGGAACGCTTACGAACAAATCTTAGGCGCTCTACCCAATCAGCGTCGAGCCAGACTGATCTATGACCAGGGGACGTTAGAAATTACGATGCCAAACGAAGATCACGATTTTTTCGGTCGCATGATTGGGCGTTTCATCTGGATTTTGGTGGAATCACTAAACTTAACTATCAAAACAATGGGTTCCACCACCATGAATTATCCGGCGATCGATCGGTCAGCCGAAGCCGATGAAGCCTTTTACATTCAAAATCAGCCACAGGTCAGCGGTCGAAACATCAACTTTGCCGAAGATCCCCCGCCTGATCTGGTTGTTGAAGTCGATATCACCCACACAGACATCGATAAGAATCGCTTTTATGCCAGTATTGGTGTCCCTGAATTTTGGCGTTTCAATGGTCAAAGCCTCTACATTTATCAACTTCAAGAGGGGCAATATGTTGAAGTCGAAGCCAGTCCGACGTTTCCAACAGTACCCAAAGCTCGTCTTTACGATTTTTTAGAACAATGCCGTACCAATGAAGTGCAGGCAAGTAAAGATCTTCGTCAGTGGGTGCAGCAAGAAATGCAGAGCGATTAATGGTTTAACTGACATGACCTATAAGAACTAGAGACGGTTATGAAAATTACTTATGATCCGGATATTAATGTGTTGAGAATTATCTTGAATAACCAACCCATTGAAGAGAGCGATGAAGGACAACCGGGCATTATTCTTGATTACGATAAAGATGGCAGTGTTATCGGATTTGAAATTCTTGATGCTTCTAAACGAGTAGAAAATCCTCAGTCGGTGGAGTATTCCATTTCTACTTAAAAGCGTGTGTGCGATCGCGCAACTGGGTATTAGCTTCCACGATTGGCTTCAGTTAGCACCCCGGGAAACCAAGCCCGAAGGCTCCAACTTAATGTATATCATTCCCGCTGAACCGCTTTCACTTTAAGCTTTGAACCACTGCCTTTTAGGAGCTAGACCCATGCCAAAAACAACCGTTTCAGCCGATGGGCAAATCATCATTCCAAAAGAAGTTTTGGATTTTCTCAAGCTTCAGGCTGGTGATGAAATCGACTTTCTGATTGAAGAGGATGGTAAAGTCATTGTTCAAAGTGCATCTAGCGACAGTCAGGATGATGATAAATTACCTCCCAGATTGAAGGTTTTGCAGGAGAAACTACAGAGAGGTGAAAAGATTCATGTGCACGATCTCAAAGGTATGTTGCATCGAGAGGGCGATGAGCCGATGTCGATCGAAGCAATGGACGAACTCATGAAACAACACGTTGCGAGTAAAGTATTAGATCACTAAATAGCTATGAAGGGTGTCGATACAAATATTCTGGCTCGCTATTTTTCCGAAGATGATCTAGTGCAGCTAGAGCAAGCATCTCAGCTAATCGATCAGACTGCTCAAATGGGAGATTATCTGCTTGTCAATACCATTGTTCTCTGTGAATTGGTTTGGACTTTGGAATCGCGGTATAAGTATAAAAAATGTCCGCTCATCATCGTAATTGAATCGTTATTGGATACAGAAGTCTTTGTGTTTGAGGATAGGCGAGCGATCGAGCAAGCCTTGGATACTTACAGAATGAGCAAAGCTGGTTTTGCTGATTGCCTTATTAATCGAATCAATCAAGATTTAGGTTCTACAGAAACTTATACATTTGATCGAACGACTGAAGGGTTGGATGGATTTACTGTACTTGTGGGGACTTGAGAGAAATGGTCAAAATTATTAGTCGTCAAGCGTTAGGAACCCAGCCTGTTTTTGACATTGGGGTGTCATCCGACGACCATAACTTTCTGTTGGCAAATGGGTTGATTGCCTCCAATTGTTTCAACAAATCGCACTCGACGGCGTATGGGTATGTAACCTATCAAACGGCGTATCTCAAGGCAAACTATCCGATCGAATACATGGCGGCGCTGTTGACAACGAACAGTGGCGATCAGGATAAAGTGCAGCGGTATATTGCCTCCTGTATGGCGATGAATATTCGCGTGGAGCCACCGGATGTGAACCGATCGGGCATCGATTTCACCCCCTTAGAAGACCGTATTTTGTTCGGCTTAGGCGGTGTGCGAAATGTGGGGATGGGACCGATCGAATCCCTCCTTTCCGCTCGTGAAGAAGGTCCGTTCAAGTCATTAGCGGATCTGTGCGATCGCGTTGATTCTCGTACCGTGAACCGTCGTGCCCTGGAAGCATTGATCTACTGTGGGGCGTTTGACACGATCGCACCCAACCGTCAGCAGCTCATCAAAGATTTGGATCTAGTGATTGATTGGGCACAGTCTCGCGCCAAAGATCGCGCCAGTGGACAGGGGAATCTGTTTGATTTGTTTAGCAGCACAGCGATCAAAGAAGCCCCTGCGAGCTTTGAAACGGCTCCCAAAGCGCCACCCACACCAGATTTTCCTCAACAAGAAAAGCTACGTTTGGAGAAAGAAATTCTGGGCTTTTACATTTCCGATCACCCACTGAAAGCCTTGCGAGAATCGGCGCGGGTGCTGGCTCCCATCAGCTTAAGCGATCTCAACGACTATAAAGAAGGGACGAGTATTAGCGCGATCGTCATGCTCACCAGCGTTAAACCCGTCGTCACGAAAAAGGGCGATCGCATGGCAATCATTCAGATTGAAGATTTGACGGGACACACAGAAGCGGTCGTCTTTCCCAAGTCCTATGAGCGCATCCATCAACACATTCTGGCGGATGCACGACTGATGGTGTGGGGCAAGGTCGATCGCCGCGACGAACAGGTGCAGTTCATCATTGACGATGCCGAGCCGATCGAGTCTGTTCGGATGGTGATGGTAGAACTTGATCCCACGCTTGCCAGTGACATTGAGCAACAGCATCGATTACGCACTGTTCTGCTGCAACAGCGAGGCGAGGATGATAAAGCAAAAGTGTCTGTAGTGGCGATCGTTAGTGCTCAAGACAAGCGCCACTTTGTCCGCTTTGGTCCACAGTTTCGAGTGCAGGACGATCAAGCAGCGATGAATGCGCTCACAAAAGCGGGTTTTCAGGCACGCGTCTCATCGTTAGCAACCGCCTAGGGCGCGTCATCAATTAGCTCCAAAACCCTGCGGTATCACCATAATCGCGCCCGCCCCAACACACCAGGCTAGGGGCTGGAACCCTTGCTGCAAGTCATGTGTAGTTGTAAGTGATGATAGCCCCTAGTGATCGCTTGTTTTAAGTTTCCACATTTGTGCCACATCAGCAAACTGCCGTAATACACGCTGGTTCCAGTGAGGCGATCGAGTCCCAGCACCTTACTTCTCCGTTTGTCACGCGCTCTACAAAATTCTTGAATTAAAAGTTTCTAGAGGATGAGAGATTCGCAAGCATAGGCAGTATATTGGCTCCAGTAGTTACCTTACCCCTTGCAAATGACGCATTTGCCAAGTCCGGGAAGCGATCCCGGTTCAAACTCTAACAGGCGCTCACGGTTACGTTTGTTGAGGCGAGTCGGTCTTCCGATCGGTATCGTAGCCCTAGCTGGAGTGGCGGCTGGTGCCTGGTATGGATGGGTCTTTGTTAACGAAAAGCTGGCTCCGCTGGTGGAGTCCAATCTGAGTGAATCGCTGAAACGTCCAGTGAAGTTGGGCAAAGTAGAACGCTTTTCGCTCACTAGCCTACGCTTTGGTGCCTCATCTGTACCTGCGACAGCAACTGATTCCGATCGTGCCACCGTTCAAGCGGTTGATGTGGCGTTCAACCCCATTCGGTTATTGCTCACGCGCAATTTGAACCTGGATATTACGCTGGACAAGCCAGACCTTTATCTAGAGCAAGCACCGGATGGCAACTGGATCTCTGTGCAGATCTCGGATGAGGAACAGAAGGGACCCGTTAGAACCGAGCTACAGGCGATTCGCTTTAAAGACGCTAAAGCCGTGCTGGTAGCTGCGGGCAAAACGGGTGGCAAAGCAGCTCCTGTAAGGCTTTCGCAGCTTAACGGTAGCGCCAACTTTTTTGACCAGAATCAACGCATCACGTATGCACTGGCAGGACAATCGGACACGGGCGGTAGCTTAAAGATCAACGGCGAAACGCTGCGATCGCAGTCCCAAACCAACCTGCAAGTCCAGGGACAAAACTTTGCCCTGGCAGAGATCGATCGCCTCGTCAAACTCCCGGTCAACCTGCCAGCCGGACGCGCAAACGGCAACATCGGTGTGCAGTTTCGCCCCAATCAGAAAAGCCCTTATCTGACAGGCACCGCAACCTTTACAGGCGCAACGCTGGCGATCCCCAAAGTGCCGTATACATTCACCCAGGCGAAGGGCGGACTCCAACTGCAAGGGACACTACTCACGCTTGAGAACACCGAAACACTCTTTGGTAAGGGTAAAATTCCTGTACAGGCGAACGGCACGCTTGATTTTGATAAGGGCTTTAATCTGACGGCGAAGGTGAAGGCAGTCAGCCTTACTCAACTGTTCAATACCTTTCAGTTAAAGCTGCCTGTGCCAGCAACGGGCGAAGTGATGGCAGACCTGAAGGTAACGGGTGCAACGCAAAAGCCTGTCATCACTGGCGTTGCCCGTAACACAAAACCGGGTAAGGTCGATCGCGTTGACCTCAGCCAATATAGCGCCAAATTCCAACTGAATACGGCAACGTTAGCGCTGGCAATTCCTGCTATTCAGGCAACCCCTGCTGCTGGCGGACTGGTGACGGGTACGGGACAGGTCAAACTCAATAACCCGGTACAGTTGGCGTTCAACATCCAGGCAAAAGACGTTCCCGGAGAGCCGATCGCCAGCGCCTACAATAGCGGCAATACGTTACCCATTGCGATCGGGCGCGTCAGTGCTCAAGCAGTCGTCAGAGGCACGGCAACCAATCCTCGTACCTTTGTCCGTTGGCAGGCACCTGAGGCACAATACGCTGGCTCTGGCGAAATTGCGATCGCCAATGGCGTAATCGCGCTTCAAAACACCAACCTGGCTGTAGCAGGCGGTACTGTCAGCGCCCAGGCACAGGCAAAAGCAGGACGCTGGCAGGCATTGGTCACAGGTTCCAACGTTCAGCTCAATCGCTTTTCTAAAGATCTACGGGGGTTGTTTAGCGGAGCGATCGCGCTGTCTGGTTCGCTATCCAACTTTAGCCCAGCCAGCGTACGTGCTCAGGGGCAGGCACGTCTATCGCAAGGCATTTCGGTCATTGCAGCGCCGCTTGATGCCCAGTTTGCTTGGGATGGGCAAAAGATCGTTCTGCAAAAAGCCACTGCTCCCGGTTTTAGCGCGAACGGTGCCATCTTTGCGCGGTTGACGGGTACGCCAGCGATCACTAATCTAGATTTAAACGTTCGCACGAATAACTACAGCTTGCAGGCGATCGCACTCCCCATTCCCCAAAGTGTTGATTACTCTGGGCGGGTAGATTTTGCCGGACGGTTGACAGGCACCCCTACAAACCCGAACATCAATGGTGGAGTGACGCTGCGACAGTTTGTACTGAATGGCACGGCGTTTGAACCCCTGCTGAGCGGCAATCTGCGTGTAGCAAGGGGCGTGAATTTGAACCTGACAGGGCAGCAAGACCGCATTGCCCTCACGCTCGGTCCCACCTATCAGATTGTTGCCTTCAATATTCAGCGCGGTGAGGCGATTGCAACAGGCAGAACTCAGGGTGATTTACTGCTGGTAGACGCGAAAAAGTTTCCGCTTTCGTTTCTCAACACACCTGCAACAGCCGCCTTTTTCCCGCTGTCAGGTGAGCTAAACGGTACCGTTGCGCTGAGCTTGAGCAGGCTGCGATCGGGCGATTTGAGCCAGCTGAGCGCCAATGGACAATTGACTATCACCCAGCCGACGATCGGTACCTATCGAGCCGATCAATTTGGTGGGCGCGTTAGCCTGACCAATGGTGTCGCAACCCTTAGTGGCGCTGAGCTACGACGGGGTCAAAGCGTCTTTCAACTGGATGCAAGTGCCAAAATCACTGGTTCAGACCCTCAGGTTCAAGCACAGTTAAATATTCCTCAAGGACAGCTTCAGGACGTGCTGGAGTTACTCCAGTTCTTCAACCTGTCTGACTTCTCGCGGGGTGCCACCTTGCCGTCATATGGCAGTGCCGCTGACCTTGAAACGGTGCCTGTTGAGTTCTCCCGCACGACGCTACTGAATCAAATCCGCCGCCTTGCAGAAATTCAAACCTTGAAAGAGCAGGCAGAAGCCCGTCAGCAGGCATCACCCTTACCAGAACTCCGCGAATTAAAAGGGGCGTTTAACGGCACAATCAACGCCTCTGGCTCGTTGCGGACTGGCATTAGTGCTAACTTCAACCTGCGTGGACAGGACTGGCAGTGGGGTAGCGCCCTCTCAGCAAAACGAGTTGTAGCAAGAGGCAACTTCGAGAAAGGGATCCTGACGCTGCTGCCATTGCGCTTCCAATCAGACCAGTCACTGGTCGCCTTTTCGGGACAAATCGGCGGTGCCACACAGTCAGGGCAATTGCGTGTGGAAAACATTCCGGTCGATCGCATAACAGAATTGTTTACCCTACCGATCGACGTGCAGGGCAACCTAAATGCTACCGCGACCATATCGGGTAGCCAGAACAACCCTCAGGTAATTGGGCTACTCAGCCTGGATAACGGCGTACTGAATGGTACCGATGTCCAGCAGGCGCAAGGTAATTTTGGCTATAGTAATGCCCGTCTCAATTTTGGCAGTCGGCTGTTACTGAGCGGCACCGAACCAGTCACGCTGTCTGGCAGCATTCCCCAAAAACTGCCGTTTGCGTCCGTCGAGCCAGCTAGCGATCAAATTCGACTGAGCGTCAATGTCAAAAACGAAGGACTGGCGCTGCTGAACCTGCTGAACAACCAGGTTGCCTGGATCGATGGCAAAGGGCAGGTAACTGCCGAAGTGCAGGGCACGCTCCGGCAACCGATCGCCACTGGCACTGCCAGCGTCGAAAATGCCACACTGCAAGCAAGAGCACTCCCCGAACCACTTGAGGGCGTGACAGGTACGATTCGCTTCGACCGCGATCGCCTGCGGGTAGACAACATCAGCGGTCAATTTACACGCGGCGATGTCACGGCAGCGGGCGTTCTGCCAATTTTTGCTGCCTTTTCTTCAAGCGACCCCGACCAGCAAACACCCCTTAACGTCTCTCTCAACAAGGTGGGGATCAACCTGAAAGGGCTGTATCAGGGTGGAGTCGGCGGCGACGTGCAGATTACAGGTACGGCGCTCAATCCTATCATTGGCGGCACGATTCAACTCTCAGACGGACAGGTGCTGTTGGCAGGTTCAGAAGGCGGCACCAACGCTAACACTGGTGGCACCAGTACCAGCAATGGCGGCACAGGAACCAATGGCAACCCAACACCTTCGCTCGGCAGTGCCTCTAATGTCATTACCTTTAACCAACTGCGGATTGCGCTGGGCGATCGCGTTCAGGTCGTCAATGCTCCGCTGCTAAGTTTCGTTGCCACCGGAGATCTGACCATCAACGGCACCCTGGATGACCTCAAACCAAAAGGACTGATTAGCCTCAAATCTGGTCAGGTCAATCTCTTCACGACTCAATTTACCCTGGCTCGTGGCTATCCCCAAACCGCTGAATTTGTTGAGAACCAGGGGCTGGATCCAAACCTGAACGTGCGCCTCATTACGTCTGTGGCAGAAGTAACCAATAGCCGCTTGCCTGCATCAACGCTGTCGTCTGAAATCAATGACTCAACGATCACAGCCTCTGCCTACGGCTCCTTGCAAACCGTTCGCATTCAGGCACAAGTGCAGGGACCTGCCAGTCGGCTCTCTGACAACCTCAAGCTCACCAGTAGCCCCTCTCGCAGTGAAACCGAGATTGTGTCTCTATTAGGCGCTGGTTTCGTCAGTACGTTAGGGCGGGGCGATACTGCCTTGGGCATTGCGAATCTGGCTGGCTCTGCACTGCTGAGCAACATCCAGGGCATTATTGGTAATGCGCTTGGACTCAGCGAATTTCGCCTTTTTCCTACGGTGACTCGCCCGGATCGAGCGCGTGATACCAGCGGCGGTAGTTCCGCTCTTGGTTTAGGGGCAGAAGCGGCGATCGACATCACCCCAAGCATTTCGCTCTCGGCACTCAGAATCTTAACCTCAAACCAACCCACTCAGTTTGGTATTCGCTATCGTTTCAATGACCAACTGCTACTGCGCGGTTCCAGCGATTTTTCTGGCGATAGCCGTGCTGTCGTCGAGTACGAAACGAGGTTTTAGGTCAACAAGTAAGTGGCATTCGAGGTTTGAACCGTGTAGAGGTATAACGAAACGCGTTGCTATAGAAAGAGCGCTTGCCGATGTGCCATCACCTGAGTTGGTTCAATCTCGGTAACGGCTTCATCCAGCGGCAGCATCCGCACACAGCGTTGGAAGACATTCGCTTGATAAACGCGGCGATTGGTCATGTCAACGCCTGTTAGCCAACCACTTTTAGGATGATAAGCGCCAGTATCAATATCTAGCCAGCCATGCCCACGAGCGAGTTCACCAGGAGCCACGTTGGGCAGCGTAAAGGTAATCGTATGCCCCGTAATGATAAGCTTGTCCGCAAAATAAGGTTTCGGGCTGCTGTGAAACTCGTCGCGAATCCAGCAAAACTCTTGCGTTGTTTGTGCTTGAATTGGCAACCCGGGATGAACACCTGCATGAACCAGCCACAGATCGCCCAAGTCGATGTATGTGGGCAGCGTTCTCATCCAATCAACATGGTCGGCTCGAATTCCAGCATCACCGTAGCTGGCAACAGTTGCCCGTCCGCCGCTGTAGAGCCACGCTTGTAGAGCAGGGTGAAACGCATGTCCATGCGGAAAAGCATCAACCAAAAGTTGCTCATGATTGCCCAGCAGGCAATGATAGCCATGCTGCTGTACCAGATTGACGACGTTGGCACTATCAGGACCACGATCGATCAAATCTCCGAGGAAATAAACCTGATCAGCCTCACCTGGTGCGATCGCATCCAGCAATGTCATCAAACCTTCGTAGTGACCATGCACATCGCCAATGATGATTCGACGATGATTAGTTTCACTCATGCGATCGCCTTCTCTGTAATCTTACTTAAGCTCAAACCACGCCGCACTCGTGAACGTTGCGGACATCAGACAGTTGGTTGAACACGCTGATGTGAAGTCGATTTGAATCAGGTGATTTGAATCACTAGGTTCATTATGCCCTGTTTTTTTTGCCAGTTTCCACACTCACCTTAAAGCTTACATTTCCTACCCAGAAGTTTACTCAACCTTCACTGATCTGTTTGAGCACACTCTGTTTAAGCACAAGGGTTTATTGCCCTAAAGCCCTGAGGAACCGTTGCATTTCTTCTAGAACACTTCGCTTGGGTGCTGCTTGCGCTCCGCCAACTTGAAGCAACAGTTCTTCTAGCCTTTCTGAGTTTGGCTTCGACAACTCTTCTGCCGCTAACGTGTAGGTCTGATTCGACTCCAGCCAAACTTGCCAGGGCGAGGGGTAACACCGCAGCAGCGCAGCCTGATCAAGCGGTCGCACGTAGTAGCAAGGCTCAAAGGTGCTGAGGAAGCGTTCGCGGATTTTGCGTGCGGCGTAACCAATACCAACGGTGCCAATATCTTCTAAACGAGGAGTCAAGAGGATAACTGGGCGCTCTCCAGCGGCTAGACAAATCTGTTCAACTGGCGACACTTCTACTGACGAGGGCGCGACGAAGAGAAACATCTGGTCGTCGGGGCTAACCAGTTCTTCGACGGGTGTTGTTTGCCTCGCACCAGCGACATCCAGGCTGCAAATTGGATGAGGTATTGATCCCCAGTCACGTCTGGCTAGCGCGGCGGCTCCAGCGTCGGTAAAAAATACTTTTAGCGTTGCGCCCATGTCGCTAAAGATAGATAGGTATTGAAAGGCGATCGGCGTTGGCTTTAGCTCTGGTAGTAATAAGTCGATTTGGAGGCGCGTATAGCCAGCCGCGATCGCTGCCTGAGTAGCGCTTTGTGCCTGCGCGATCGCGTCTTCTAGCGTTTGAGGAAATTCAACCATAGAGGGTAGTAGCGAGGGGTAACGGATAAAGGCTGAGCGCTCATCGCTCATGTACCTGATCCTAAGTCTATGGGGTTGCCTCACTTAAGGAAAAGAACTCAGCGTTGTCGTCTTCAATCTACCCTTGAATTGTTTTGACTCGCTCTCCCTCAGGTTTCAATCCTTACACACTACAGCGTTCGGTTCTAAGAACCAAATTGCATAGCCTTGAGCAGCTCTGGTGATAACAGCGCCGACCTCTTTGCGCTGCAACCGGGCAGCAAGCATCAGCGCCTGCTGTTGCGTGGTTACCACTTTAAGCAAGCCATAGTGCTGACCATCAACCAGTACTGCCGCTAGACGTTGCTCTGAATCTGGCAGGCTAATGTGGCACGCTTTATAGTCGTTACGGGATTCAAGAATTTTGCAGGGCGGTAAATCGATGGCGGTCTGCAAAGGTTGAGACGGCGATCGAGGGCACGAATCGACGTATGCTTCAGGTTCTAACCGCCAAATAGCATACCCTTTCGCTAACTGGGTAATGACAGCTTCTGTACCTGCCGAGATCAGTCTGTTGCCGATTTCCAGCGATCGCGATCGATCTTGAACGACCTTGACCAGACTGTAGTATTTGCCCTGCACAATGACGGCTGCCGCCCGGTAATCTTCCCCTGGCAGACAAATATGACACGAACGATACTGGTCACGAGATTCTAGTATTTTAGGAGTCAGGTCTAACTGATTGACGGGCGATTGAGTGCGAGTTGGGGGTAGCATGAACTGACCTCAAAGAGATGCTCCAGAAGGGTATCGAATCTTAAAAATCTAAAAGAAACTTAACTGGGTGATTCTATTTTCGCTGCAATCGCTTAGTAACTGAAACCGTGATAACGCGCATTTTCAGCCTTTTGGCGCGGCATAACCTGCGTTTCATAGTTCGTCCCTTTCTATGCTCAATGCTTAAATCAACATGTCTCATCCTTGCCACATTGTCGTTGCAGGCAATCCTGCCATTATTTATGCCAGTCGTAATGGTACGCCCGATCGCATTCTGCCCATTCTCAAGCGGTTTCTTGACCGATTTTGGCAAGAGAGGGATTTAGCTGGTGAAGATAGCGAAACGCCTGAGTGTCTGGTCGCTCAGATTATCGTCCGCTTTGGCTTTGAAATTTGTGAGGATGACTTCTCAAATTTGCGCGTGGGCGTGAGTTACAACCCCAAAGCAGAGTACCTTTACTGCATCTCGCCTCAGCGCGATGTGAGCGTTTGGGTGGCGGAGACGCGCTATCGCAAAGAGCCAACCCTCGGTCTGGAAGGCTGTCGGCGTTGGGAGGGTGAGGAGTGAGGAGTGAGGAGGCAGGAGGCAGGAGGTAGGAGGTAGGAGGTAGGAGGCATAAGGGAAGAGGGAGGAGGATTTTTGAGTCGCTCTAACAAACAGAAACAGCATTCCGTTTCAGAGCGTTGCTTGGCAGAATGTCTGGTAGTCGGCTTCAACTTGCCTTGCGTAGGTTTGGGCGTAGTCGAGTAGAGGCTGATGCCACTCGCTGGTTTGAGCGAAGGCGATGAGGTCGTCTGCGATCGCCGAGCCTTGCCGCCCACCGCTCAACAACTGTCCCCAGGCGATGATTTCTGCCATCGTTTCGATCCCTTTACGTAGGTGACGGGGTTTGCCATTCCATTGGCTGAGATTAACTTTATCGTCTGTTGGTTGCAGTTCACGCAACACGTAGGCTTGACTGTCGATTTCTACTGCATCTAAAAGGGCAGGCGGTGACCACTGAACGCGTTTTTGCACGGCGACAATGCGTTCTGCTTGATTCGCCCATTGGGGTTGTGGGCAGGCGACATAGGGCTGCAAGGCAGATGCAACACCGATCTTTAGATCCAGGAGGTAATTACGATTCGGAGAGCCATCGCCTTCGACTAGCAAAATATAGCGCTCAAGCCCTAGACTACCCATACCAGCCACACGATAAGCACCATCAAGCAAGCGAAAGAACTTCGGTTTTTTCTGCTTGGCTATCCAAGTTTCAAGCAATGCTTCAATTTTGTCGCGCTGTGTTTGGGCGATCGCTTGTACCTTTTCGTTAAGCAATAGTTGGCGCATTTTGCCCACTTTCTTGGTGCGTTTGTCCAAAAAGTCTTTGCGCTGACGCTGCTTCAGGCTGTCCAGCAGCTCTTTGACTAACCCAGTCGCAGTCTCTCGATTGACCATGCCAACCTGACCTTTCGCCAAAACACTGGTGTAGGCAGTGAGCGCATTTTGACAGAGCGCCTGTGTATCGGTTGCGTCGATCTTAAGGCTACGACCTGCCACTAAAATCGATGTCAGAAAGCGGGCTAAATCCCAGGTGCAGGGCGCGAGCACCGCTTCATCAAAATCGTTGATGTCGAAATAGACGAGGCGATCGTTGCCCTTGTAGCTGCCAAAATTTTCTAGATGCAGATCGCCACAGATCCAGACGGGCGGAGCCGCGTTCAATGGCGAGTTGACTGGAAAATCTTCGTAGAATAAGTGACACGTACCACGCAAGAAGGCAAACACATCTTGCCGCATCGTTCGATACTTCAGAGTTAGCAGATCTGGTTTGCGGTTGTGATTAAACTGCTGAATGCGTTCAACGACGGTTGCCATAATTGTCCATAGCCTCTGTGGGATGCCGTGTTATGGCAGTCCTGAATCGTTTGTGAAAAGTATGCAGTGATTTTAACAGTCAGGGGCAGCCGTCAGCGTTGAAACCTGGTGCTGAGAGCGAAGCCAGCATCACTTTCACAAATCAAACCGGATTGCTGTAGCACTTGAAGCGAAGGCTGAAGGTCATCGCCTGAGAATGCTTTAAGACCACTTGAACGTCAATCTAAATTGAGCAAAGTCGAGTCATACCAAATCCAAAAATAGACGCTACAGATCAATCGATCCGCCCTTACCCTTTTCTTGTATGCCGAAGGCTTTAAGCCCTCTCCCTTTCTTGAATGCCCATCGGGCTATAGGGGCAAGTTTTGCCCTGAAGCAACCGAAACGCCAATCATGTGCTGCTCAAACTTGTCCTTACGACGTGCAGCCTTTGCAACAAACCCGATTCAAATTGGTATCAGGCTGAAAACGGCTTCATTGACAGATTTCCAAGCATCGCGTCAGAATTGATACAGAATGACGTTTTTAGTAGCTGTTTTGCATGTCACTGGATTTTATTTCTGTAGAGAAAGTTGAAGAAGTTGCACAGCAGTATGGCTATTGGGCTGTCTTTCTAGGAATCTTTTTAGAAAGCTTAGGGCTACCTGTTCCCGGAGAAACTGTAACCTTAGCAGGCGGCTTCTTAGCTGGTAATGACCAGTTGAACTATTGGATGGTGTTAGCTGATGCCGCATCGGGTGCCATTCTGGGTGGAAACGTCGGCTACTGGATTGGCAGACGTGGTGGCTGGTCGCTGTTGCTGAAAGTTGGGCGCGTTTTTCGCGTTGGTGAAGAGCGTCTGGAATCGCTTAAGCGTCAGTTTAGTGAGAATGCTGCTAGAACCGTCTTTCTGGGTCGCTTCATCGCACTTCTACGTACATTTGCCAGTCCTTTGGCGGGTATCGTGCAGATGCCTTACCTCACATTCACGGTTTATAACACGCTGGGGGCAATCACCTGGGCATCAGTGGTCGTGAGTCTTTCGTATTTTGCAGGGCAGTTTGTACCACTGGAGCAAATGGTTGCATGGGCAGGTCAGTTTGCCTTCGTTATGTTGCTCGTGGCGATCGCCTGGATTATGATTCCACTTTGGCTTGAATCGCGCAAGGCAAAAGAAATTGTGAAACATGAGCCGCAGCCCGACGACCAGCCTGCTAGTGGTTTGTAATGAGTTTGCAGTACGTTTTGACCTGACGGTTAGAGCGGTTGAAGTCAACGCTTGCGGCGATCGCTCGTCTTAAAGCTTGCCAAATCGGTACCATTAGCCGTTCAATGGCAGCTATCCTCTTTTTATGGCAGCCTCTGCATGTCTTTTCGTGCCACGATCGCTCAACTCAGCCAGATTCTGAATGTATCACCGTTCGCTCATGCCGCTGTCGCTTTAGAAACAGAGGCGATTGGCATTACAACCGATACCCGTTCGCTCCAAGCGGGCGAAGTCTTTTTGGCACTGCGAGGAGACCGCTTTGATGGTCATGCGTTTGTCGAACAGGCAGCAGCCAAAGGCGCGATCGCAGCGGTTGTTGATCGGCGTTTCCCTTTAACAGATTGGGACGTTAAGGGCAGCAATCCTCGGTTTCCTCTACTGCAAGTGGCGGATACACTACAGGCTTATCAGGCGATCGCGCACTGGTGGCGGACTCAATTTACCTGCCCTGTCATTGCGGTAACGGGTTCAGTGGGCAAAACCACGACCAAGGAATTAATTGCAGCCGTGCTCTCCTTGCAGGGAACCGTACTCAAGACGCAGGCAAATTACAACAACGAAATTGGTGTGCCTAAAACGCTGCTGGAACTGGGGACAGAACACGCGTTTGCGGTCATTGAGATGGGGATGCGAGGGCAGGGAGAAATCGCGCTGCTGACTCAGCTTGTTCGCCCTGATCTTGGTGTGATCACCAACGTTGGTACGGCACATATTGAGCGCTTGGGTTCTGAACAGGCGATCGCGCAGGCAAAATGTGAGCTTTTGGCAAAAATGCCCAGCAGTAGCATCGCCATTCTTAATCAGGATCTACCGCTGTTGATGCAAACCGCAGCGTCCGTCTGGCAAGGCAAAACCATGACCTATGGCTTGGATGGCGGCGATTTATATGGACACTTGCTTGACCCCGAAACACTGGTAGTCGGCGATTGGACGCTGCCACTCCCTTTACCCGGACGGCACAACGCCTTGAATTATCTAGCAGCGCTGGCAGTTGCTAACGCACTGAGCATTGACTGGTCGCCACTCATGTCTGGACTAACCGTCAATCTTCCAGCAGGACGCGCGAAACGATATACCTTACCGGGTGACATTTTGCTGCTAGATGAGACCTACAATGCTGGGTTGGAATCAATGCTGGCATCCCTCAATCTGCTTGCCCAAACGCCAGGGACGCGCCGGATCGCTGTGCTGGGCACCATGAAGGAACTAGGGGAGCGATCGCCCGAATTTCATCATCAGGTTGGCGTTGCCGCGCGCACGTTGCAGCTCGATCGCCTGCTCATTTTGGCAGATCCAACCGAAGCCACTGCTATGAAAGCAGGCGCAGCAACACTTGCAGCAGAATGCTTTTCTAGCCATGCTGCGGTGGTAGAACGGTTACAAACGCTGATGCAACCGGGCGATCGCATCCTCTTTAAAGCTTCGCGGGCGGTTGGGCTAGAGCAGGTTGTTGATCAGTTGCGCGATCGTCTTGCGCCATAAGCGCTAGGTTTTAGACCAGGCAGGATGGGTTAGCAACGAGGCAATCACCCGCACGCCGCGCAGTTGATTTGAGAGTGGCAGGTGACCCTTGGGTGCCGACAGATCCCACGTGAATCCTTGTGGATAGCGTGTCCACAAGTTCCCTGTACGCCACCCAATTTTTGCCCAAAGCTGATCCCAATTTTTGCCCGCGCTGAGCCAAATTTCGCGCTGCACCGAGAAGCCAAACTTACCTTCAGAATGAGTTAGCCAGAGCGCATTCAGCGTTTGCAAATCCGTTACCGGAAATTGAGCGACTTCTGTGAAATAGAGCCACTTACGCTGTACGGCTGCGGTACCAACGACTTCGCACATTTTTTGTAAGGTCAGCTGATCCGCCACTTGAAACTTTTGTTCCGCCAGTAGTCGTTGTAGGGAACTATAGTCAATGCCTGCTTCGGACTTTAAAGGCACAACACCTTGAGGAAAGTGGGCTTGGAGAAACGTCTGCGCTGAGGCAGAATCTGAGCTAAAGAGCGTTTGATACGCCATTCCAATGACTGGGAGAGCCGTACTTTCCAGCGGTTGGGGCGCGAAGTCATCAATGGAGGCAGTGCTGTTTACGGTCTGATAGTGCTCGGCAAGAAATCGCATCAGCGCACCCAATCCAGGCTCGCCAGCAGCGCCCAAAGCCTGAATGGTTTGCCCCTGATTCTTAGCAGCGGTAGCGCTCAATTGCAGATAGAGAGCGTCTGTAGGGTCAGCACCATCGCTTAAAGACGTAGTCACCAGGTTGCCAGTTGAATTAGCCATCCTATCCATCAAGTCCACATGCTATTGAGAGATGAGCAAGCCATTTAAAGAACAGCGCACTGTGCTCACTCCATTTGGATAAGCTGGTCTCTGTGCGATCGCGGCGCTGTTACTGATGGAGGCTTGAAGCAAAGTAGAGAGAAGTAAACTAGATTTGCGTTATGCAGTCCACACCACTGTGCAAACCAGACGCTAGCCTTCTACGTTAGCAGGTCTGAAGTGTGTTTTTAAAGTCTCAGGCTGCTGCAAAACAAAACCAGATATAGCTGTCGCCATCAAAGTTGAAACATTGGGATTAAAGGGGTGTGGGGCGAACCCATGTGACTACGGCTACAGAAGAAAAAGCAGACCCCAGCGGCTTAGAGCAACAATGTCTAATCATCTTGTGCAGCCAGAATCCGCTTTACAATTGCAGAGGTCGAACTGGGTACTTCAATCCGAATCAATTCGACACGACCACCATACGCCTGCACGATCGCCGCTTCTGGGAGGGTCTCCAGTTGATAATCACCACCCTTGGCGTAAATCTCTGGCTGGAGAGTAGCAATCAATTGACTGGCAGTCGTTTCGGCAAAGATGATCACCCCATCGACTGACCTGAGTGCAGCGAGAACCTCGGCTCGTTGCTGTTCGGGCACGATCGGGCGGGACGGTAAGCCCTCAGCTTGGGGTTTGATTGCCTGTACTGAGCGATCGCTATTCAAACCCACTACTAGCGCCTGTCCAAGACTTCTCGCAGCCTGTAAATAGCGCACATGCCCCGCGTGGAGGAGGTCAAAGCAGCCGTTTGTAAACACTAACGGTCGCCAACGTTGAGGATCAGCCGCGATCGACTGCTTCAGTTCATCTAAAGTGTAGAGACCAGAAAACATAGGAACAAGGGATAAGGGATAAAGAGTTTTAAACAATCTTTAGGCTACCGCTTCGCAGAAATAATCTTTAGCCTTAACTTTAGCCTTCTGCCCTCTGCCTTCTACCCTCTGCCCTTTACCTTCTGCCCTCTGCCCTCTGCCTTCTCTTCCAGCTTGCAGCCCTTAGTCCTCACCCGGTAAGCTCTCTGTCGGCAGCTTATAGCCGCGCTCAAAAGCAAACCGAACGAGTTGTGAGCGGTTTTCTAACTGTAGCTTGCTGAGAATGTTGCTGAGGTGCGTCTGCACAGTGCGAGGGCTGACAAACAAGCGATCGCCAATTTGTTTATTGGTAAAGCCTTGAATCACCTCCCAAAACACCTTTTCTTCGGCAGGTGTAAGTGGTAGAGGGTGGGGTGTCACTGGCACGTGTCCATTGAGGGCTGCGCTATTGCCTTCCCGCTGCATCAGTAGCACGATTTCGCTGTGGATGCGGCGCGATCGCTCAAGCTGCGATTCAATTTTTGCCAGTAGCTCTCTCGGCTCAAACGGTTTAATCAGGTAATCGTCAGCGCCGATGGAGTGCCCTTGTACCCGATCGTCTACTTCTCCTTTGCTAGAGAGAAAGATAAAGGGTACGAGTTGCCCAGAGCGGGTCGATCGCAAGCGACGACAAAACTCAAACCCATCCATCTCAGGCATCATGACATCCGAAACCACTAAATCTGGAGGATCTTGTTCAAATAATTTGAGTGCTTCAATGCCTGACGCAACATTCTGCGTCAGATAACCCCGTTTTTCTAGGTAGCGTGTGAGCGCCATCCGTAGGGTTGCATCATCATCAACTACTAGAACTTTCTTCATCTAGATCTCTGCAGCGGTAGTACAAAATACATGTGAGAAGCGCTCCGTGTTTGTTTCAGCACACAACCTCCAGGCACAGCGTTGAGAATCATCAGGTAAGGATATCTAGTCTGTTTTTCTAAGATGCGCAATCAGTGAGGGTAGCCATCTTCACACCAATTTGTCTGCCAACGTGCCCGCCTCTTGTAACTGAAGTAGTATTCCCACTAAGTTAGATGAACTGCCTATAATTATCGGTGCTGAGCAACTTATTCTACTCAATCACGCTAAATTGCTGAACTTAATCAGCAATTCCCTCGTTCCTATCTTAGAGTTCCCAGGGATTTCTGCACAAACTAGATGGCAGTATCCGAGTTTATGGAAAACATGCAACGGTCGTTAGAGATGCGGCATGATGATCAGCGACTCAAACCAGACAGATGACATCTAGCGATCCTATTTGAATGATGAGAGTGACACTGGTATTAGCGGTCAGCGGTCAGCGGTTAGCAAAAAAAAACTGATCGCTAACTGATTCAGTCTTGCTGATAAATGGGTCAGCGATAGAACTGACGATAGTCAATTGGTGTTTACAGCGATCGATCGCTGTATCGCAGTCAGATGCACTACAAACCTGTTCAGCCATTGGGCTATTCTAACCACAGCAGTACAGCCGAGCGATGCTGTGAGGGACTCGTTGTTTGGTGATCCGCTCGTTGGCTGATGCTGCGCCGCTACACAAGTACAGGAGTGATTGTCAATGACCTATGAAAAAATTTCGCCCCCAACGATCGGTACCAAAATCACGTTTCAAAACGGTGAGCCTCAGGTACCAGACAACCCCATCATTCCCTATATTCGTGGAGACGGGACGGGCATCGACCTTTGGCCCGCCTCTCAGCGTGTTTTTGACGCAGCCGTAGAAAAAGCGTATGGTGGCAAACGCAAGATTAGCTGGTTCAAAGTCTTTGTGGGCGATGAGGCTTGTGACACCTATGGCACTTATCAGTACTTGCCAGACGATTCGCTGACGGCAATCAGAGAGTACGGTGTAGCAATTAAAGGTCCGTTAACAACCCCGATCGGTGGTGGCATTCGATCGCTCAACGTGGCGCTGCGTCAGATTTTTGACCTGTATGCTTGTGTCCGTCCCTGCAAATACTATGCGGGCACACCATCCCCACACCGCTTTCCAGAAAAGCTGGATGTCATTATTTACCGCGAAAATACTGAAGATATTTATCTGGGCATTGAGTGGAAGCAGGGTAGTGAGATTGCCGATCGCCTGATCAAGCTTCTCAACGAAGATTTGATTCCCGCTACGCCCGAACATGGCAAGAAACAAATTCCGCTTGACTCTGGCATTGGCATTAAGCCCATTAGCAAAAAAGGCTCCCAGCGCCTGGTACGCCGTGCCATGAAACACGCTTTGCGTTTGCCCAGGGAAAAGCAAATGGTAACGCTTGTCCACAAAGGCAACATCATGAAATATACCGAAGGCGCGTTTCGTGATTGGGGCTATGAACTGGTGACGAGCGAGTTTCGCGGTGAATGCGTGACCGAGCGCGAATCCTGGATTTTAGGCAACAAGGAACGCAACACAGACATCACGCTGGAAGAAAATGCCCGTCAGATTGATCCGGGCTACGATGCGTTGACGGTTGATAAGAAGGAAAAAATCTGCGCCGAAGTGCAAGAAGTTTTAGGAACCATTTGGGACTCTCACGGCAGCGGACAGTGGCAAGAGAAAATCATGGTGAACGATCGCATTGCCGATAGCATCTTTCAGCAAATCCAGACGCGACCCGATGAGTACTCCATCTTGGCAACCATGAACCTGAATGGGGATTACTTATCAGATGCGGCAGCGGCGATCGTTGGTGGGCTAGGCATGGGTCCCGGAGCTAACATCGGTGACGTATGCGCCATCTTTGAGGCAACCCACGGCACCGCTCCTAAACATGCTGGACTCGATCGCGTTAACCCCGGTTCTCTCATCCTGTCTGGGGTCATGATGCTGGAATATCTGGGCTGGCAAGAAGCGGCTGACCTGATTACTCAAGGCATCAGTGCGGCGATCGCCAACCGTGAAGTCACCTACGACCTCGCCCGCATGATGGAACCGCCCGTAGAGCCGCCGTTGAAGTGTTCGGAGTTTGCTGAGGCGATTATTCAGCACTTTTAACGCAAGGGGAGAGGAGTAAGGGGGCAAGGGAGGCAGAGGGGCAAGGGAGGCAAAGGGGCAAGGGAGGCAAGAGAAACGTTTTAAGTTTTAAGTGTTAATTCTGATTTGCTTTCAACTGAGTTTAAGTTTTTAACTCACTTCCCCCTCTCCCCCTGCTTCCTTTGACTCCCTACTCCCCACTCCCGACCCCCGACCCCCTACCGACTAATCCGTACCAGCAAAACACCGCCAAACACCAGCCCAATCAGCGTCGGCAGCCATCCCGCCAAAAAGGAGGAAAGAATATCGAACTGGTAAAGGGCTTCGCAAATGCTGATGAAGAGATAGTAGGACACGATCAGCACCAGACTGATACCGAAGCTGGTACCGCGACCGACTCCTCGACGAGGCTGAGTGCCTAGAGTTGCGCCTACCAAACCAAAGACCAGACAGGCAAACGGAAACGCCATTTTTTGATCAATGCGTAGTGTCAGCTTACGGATTTCTTTCTGATTGCCTGTTTGACTGATAAGACTCAGATATTCTTGGATCTGGGCGATGTTCATTTCACCAGGGTCGAGCGATGTCTGGGCAATATCTAGCGGTGTGCGTGGAAGCTGAATCTGCTGTTGGGTGAAGCGGATAATATTGCGATAAGAACCATCTGGCGCAACTACGTAAATGGTGCCATTGAAGAAGTCCCAGGTTTTCTGGTCAGTGTTCCAAAGAGCCGCTTCGGATGCCACGATTTGATTGAGTCCATTCTGTGAAAAATCAAGGATGGTCAAGCCTTTCATCTGCTTCCCATCAAACTGCTTGGCGTAAAAGATGCGAGACAGCACCCTTTCACGATCGCCATTTAGTTGTTTAACGTTTTGAAACTCTTGGTAAAGAATATTTTGTTCTCGAAATGATGGCTCCTTTTTGTTCAGGGCAGCATCGAGCGTATTGGATGCCTGACGGTTAGCAGCGGGAACGATCGCTTCATTAAACGCAAACGTAATGCCCGTGACAATCAAGCCCATGACGATCGCGGGCGCAATCAGTCGATAGATGCTCACCCCACAGCTCCGTAGCGCCACCAGTTCGCTATCGCTTGAAAGCCGACCATACACGGTCAAACACGACAGCAGCATCGACATGGGAAACGACAAACCGATAAAATAGGGCAGCTTGAGCAGAAAAACCTGCACTGCAATAGAGATCGGTAACCCGGCTTCCGTCACCCGCCGCACGAGATCGAACAGCACGCCGATCGCCACACCAATGGACGAAAACGCACCTACTCCAAACAAAAACGGCATGATCAGTTCGCTAGCAATATAGCGATCCATGACCGAGAACAGTGAGGTGAGCCAACCAAACGGTTTCAAAGGCGGCGGACTGGTGGTGGAGATTGAAGCCATACATTAGGGAGTGGGGAGTAGGGAGTAGGGAGTGGGGAGTAGGAAGTGGGGAGCAGCGGAGCAAACAGAACTCAAAACTCGGTGAGAGGCGGAAGTCAGGAGTCAGGATTTACTTAAAGTGCCATCCTTCATTCCTTCACTTCCTCATCCCCTCACTCCACCGCGAAGCGGAAGCAAGCTACACTTCTTACTCCTCACCGCTTCTATGGTTGAAAACTATCACCCAGATAATACTGTCGCACCAGCGGGTTGCTGTAGAGTTCTTCGGAGCTACCAGAAGCAAGAATTTGTCCATCGCGCATGATGTAAGCGCGATCGGTTATTGCCAGAGTCTCTCGGACATTGTGATCAGTGATGAGTATGCCAATTTGACGATCGCGCAGTGCGGCTACAATTTGCTGAATTTCGGCAACGGCGATCGGGTCAACGCCAGCAAACGGTTCATCTAGGAGCAAAAACTTGGGACCGCTGCGTCCAGCCGCTAAGGCTCGTGCTAATTCAGTGCGCCGCCGTTCTCCACCAGAGACTTGAGACCCTTTGGTATGGGCAACTTTTTCGAGCCGAAATTCCTTCAGCAAATAGGTCAGCCGATCGTGCCATTCTTGCCGGGGAACCTGAGACTGTTCCATTACTAGTAGAATATTCTCCTGCACGGTCAAATACCGAAAAATGCTTGCCTCTTGCGCCAGATAGCCAATGCCCAACCGTGCCCGTCGATGTAGTGGGAGTGCTGTAATTTCCGTATCGTTCAGCCAAACGCGCCCTTGATTTGGTTTTTCTAGCCCCGTCGCCATGTAAAACGTCGTCGTTTTGCCCGCTCCATTCGGACCCAATAGTCCTACAATCTCACCCTGAGAGACAGAAAGACTGACGCGGCTGACCACAACCCGCGCACCATAGGACTTATGAACATTCTCAAGCGCAATCTTCAACCGTCCACTCCTGGTCGTGCTGGGCAAGAACAAAGCTGACGACGATCTTATCGTGGATCAGCCGCCACTGTCTCAACGCGAACCTGGAGACGATGGGCTGGACAGCGGTGGTGCCAGATCGGGTTGTCTGCGCGGCAACACTGGCACAGCAGGCGTAAACTGTGGCTGTGGCGTGAATGGCGCAGAATTTGCAGTTGGGGCAGGTGTGGTTGTTGCCTCCGGAACGAGGTAAATCGACTCGACCTGCTTTGGTGCGTCTGGTAGCGCCACAAATTTACCTTCGTCGATTAAATAGGTAACTGTTTCACCTCTGAGGCTATTGCCTTGTTGCAAAACATACACATTCCCACTCAGCACAATCCGGCGTTCGCGGCTGAAGTATTGTGCCTGAGCCGACGTTGCCTGAATTTGTCGGGCGGGATAGTTGATCTGCACGTTGCCGCGTGCTGTGATCACGCCCGTTTTGGAGTTTGCCTCCTGTATATCCGATCGCAGCGTGAGCGATCGACTGACCTCTTGCGCTTCAGTCGGCGTACTGAGCAAGAGATTCACCCCACTGTTTAGCAACAATGCGGTTGCCAACGCACCTGGAAGGACAGCTATCAGTTTGAGCAGCTTTAACGGAACAAGCAATCGAAGAGAAGACATCATGGGGCAGAATACTCAGCGAGATGGCGAAGAATCAGATGACAGCGCTGGAAGATGCTTTAGTAGTTTACCCAATCTTGCTTCGGCTCAGGCGAATTCTTTTAGAAGGTATGACGGTTTAAAGATAGCGTCCTAGAGCCTGTAAGACGAGTAATCAGAGTGAAAAGTTGCGGGTCGATCGCCCACTTAAACGAAAGCAACCTCACTATAGCCACCATCAACCGACTTTTTGCAGCGTTGGAAAAGCAAGTGACTGAAGTCGTTCACCGCCTGATACATTATCCTCTGCGGGTCTTATCCCCAGTTGCTGCATCACGACGCTTACCCGATCGGGTCCTGCCTCCTGAAGCGTGGTGAGAATCTGAAACGTCTGCGTCAAAAACTGCTCCACGTCGATCGCCGCGTAGATTGGCTGATAGCCCCGCAGCCGATTGATGCCTTCACCCATCAAGAGAACCGCACCGCGCCAGTTTTGATTGCCCAGATGATAGAGCGCAACCGCCACTTGCAGAATACCCTGATAGAACTTTTTGTCTGGCTCAGTTGCTTCAATCCATAGCGCTTCTAACGTGTCATGACACGCATAAAACTCCCGCTGGTTAAATTGCTCAACTCCCTGCCAGAACTCATCTGGCAATGTCTCATTTGATGATGCGTCGTTCAAGATTGCTATCCAACGAAAGGCTTGTTAAACGGAAAGCGATTAGCGGTCAGCCGTCAGCCATGAAGGTAAGAGCTTTGTTCAGCGAAAATCCTTAGAATTCAGCCTTTGTGAGTATTTTAGCGATTTCGCTCGTTATTACCCAACAGGTTTAAGACTGTCAACTGACCGCTGACCGCTGATAGCTGATCGCTGCCCGCCCCTTGCTTGCGACTCTAGCGTTGAATTGCGTGGATCGAGCTATCTTGCAGCAGTTTACGCTCGGTAGCATCGATCGCCACGCTGGACAACAGAGACTGTCGCAGTGCTTGCAGTTGAGTGGCGCTGCTGGGTGGTGTAAAGGCAGTTTTTAGCACGTCGTACCACAGGTTTGCCTGAGCGTAGAGCTGAGCTTGATTCGAGCGATCGCGGGTTTGCGCCAACTGTTGTTTTAAGCCTGTTTGCATCGGTACGACATCGATGACAGCTTCGGCAAAAAGATTGCTAGAAGGGCGATTGGCATTGCACACCAGTTCGACCTGCCAGCGATAACGTTTACCAACCGTTAACTCAGGCAGAGCACCCGCAGCCGACATGACCGTAATGCCAGACACGCTTCGCAGGCGATCGTCTTTGATTTCTTTCACCAGCTTAAAGCGATCGTTGTCCTGTTCATACAGCCTGAACTCGATCGGCAGAGATACCGCATCACGCACAAACCAGGCAAACGTAGGGCGCGTTGATACGGTCTGTCCCGCTTGCCCGCCTGGTGCCAACAAAATTAGTGCCGGTACGTTAGGCGCAACTGGTAGAGCACTCGTACCACAACCTCTGCCACCAGATGACCGACCACTGGTCGGTGCTGTATCGTCATCTGCTGCCACGGTTAACGCAGGCATGAGGCATAACCCCAAAACAATGCCAGCAACCAGCTTCGTAACGATTCGTTGCGTGAGAACCAATGCAACTTGATGCTTCATGACTATCCAAAACGCTCCAACAACGCTAAGACTATTGAAGCCTGTTTAACGGACGCTTGATTGACTGAAACGGGTGAAAAAACTGCCACCAGGGTTTTGGGCTGCGCCAGACAAGCTCACAAACCATGCCGTGGGGCATGTGAGGGTGACGCTGAAAGCTGCCTCCAAGCGATCGCGCCAACTCTTTAGCCTGAGCCGTCCCCCGTCCTTCTCGTTCCTTCTCGTGTCGTTTTCAAAGCACTCGTAAGCAGACCATTATCAATCACTTGCAAAGCATACCAATTTTTGTCCCGCCGACAAATAACGTCTAGACAGCTAACGTTGATGGTGTGGTTGCCAACATTACACAAGGCTTCCTCCAGAAAAAGGCACAGATCCTGTTTTTGGTCAGTCGATAGGGGACACTCTTTGAGGGGTGTAAAGTCTGGCGGGATGAGGGTCAGGATGGAGGCAAACCCTGGCAGATCTCGCTTCAGGGTGTTTTCATAAACCTGATAGAGCAATTCATGAATGGGTGTTTGCGTGTAGCGCTGATCGCCTGTCACAAGTGCTTGTTGCATTGATTCGTAAACCGATCGCAATTCCTGGTTCAAATTTTGCAGCTGCGATCGCACTTTTTCGGCTGACAGATCGTCGAGGCTTCGCAGCATCGCTGCCAGCGTTTGCAGGGGACCGTTATGCACCGCATCGTATGTACGCTGAAGTGTCAGACTCCGCTGTTCTAACAGCAGTCGAGCATCACGGTCAAACAGCAATGTCGTTAAGCCTGCTGCACTTAACGCTAGTAGCGCAGGCACGACAGGAATCCACCAGCCGATCGTGATGAGTCCGTAGCTCAGTGCGATCAAGCCAGCGCTACTCACTGCCAAACCTAAAAACGTTTTCCAGGGCGATTGCAGCAGCAAGCCCAGCACTATACCAATGAGTCCCCAGACCACAATCCAAAGATATTCCACGCTTTTTGACCAGTTACGCAGCAGCGGACGGTGATCCAAAACGGCACTGATGATTTGACTGATCGAGTGAGCGTGATTCTCAACGCCATAGAGCAACTTGTAATCCTCACCGGTTGTGCCGATCGCATCGGTCAGCAAACTGCCCTTGGTCGCAACCGTAGTCACCGTATCATTCTGGCTGTTTGGGGCAGTCACACCCACTAAAACGATACGGTCACGAATCCACTCTGGCTGCACCCGCCCCTTCAGCACGTCTGTCATCGAAACAGCCCGAAACGGGTTTGGGTGGCTGCGAAAGTTCAGCAGCATTTGGTTGCCGCCTGCCTTTGCCTGCACGTAGCCACCTGTACTAGCACGAAAGCGGGGTAGCTCGATCGACCCAAGGCGAATTGGATCGCTGGCACGGGTACCATGCCGAAACGTGGCTGCTTGAGTACGGAGATAGCGTGCTGCCAGTAGCAGTGATAGAGAGTACTTCACCTGACCAGAGCTAACCTTGCTAGCTAACAAGCAGCGCCGTAATTTGCCATCCGAGTCAATCACGATATCTGCCAGACCCACCTGTGTATCGGGCAATTCTGGGGGCGGCTTGACCTTAAGCAGGGCAGATGAACCCACATCCGCTTCAATACCAATGAGGTTGGGGCTGTTTCTGAATACCTGTGCCAGCTCAGCCCGATCGGGGTCTGTAGTCAGGTCACGAAACAGATCGAGACCGATCGCGGCAGGCTGATACTGCTGTAGGGTTCGTAGCAGTGCCGCTAACTCACGGTCTGGGATCGGGTATTTGCCCACCAGTCGAATATCTTCTTCAGTAATGCCGACGATCACCACTCGCGTGTCCGGTGCCTCCAGCGGGCGCGATCGCAGAAACTGATCAAAAGTAGCTAACTCTAAAAGTTGCAGCGAACCAGTGATGCGGGCGATCGCCACCAGCCCAATAACGACCAGCCCAGGCAGTATCCCCACGCGCCAAACCTTGGCATGAGGCTCAATTTGTTTCCAAAATCCAGCGTTCACTTTAATGTTCATTCAAGTCAACAAGGGCTAAAGCTTGCTTCTCTCTTACTGAGTGATGTTCAAGCCAGTCGGTGACCAGACAATCAAAGACTAGCGTTACAGGTAGGTTCTACGGATGCAGGCAAACGCTTTGAAGCACCGTTCATCCCCTACCGATGCTTAGTTCAGTAGCCCCAGTTTTCGAGCCGCGATCGCAATCTGCATCCGTAAATCCTTGTCGGGTTCGTCGTAAATGCCCAACGCATCCTGAAGTCTCACCCAGTAGTTTCGCACCGTGCGATCGCTCACCCGCATCCGATCGGCGATCGCTTTATCTGTCAGACCCTCCTGAAATTTCAGCGTGAGCACCTCTAACCACTTGCGGTCAAACTCAGAGCGGGAACGCAGTTCCGGTGGCAAGTAAATTGAGCCACGCAGCGCAAAATCCACCAGTCGTAGCATCTCGCGGATGGGCAGCGACTTGTCCATCGCCGCAAAGCCACCTTCGTAGGCGTTAATCATTGGCTTCAGCTGCACCAGCGGCTTAATATTTGTACTCAGCACCATAATATTCGGTGCCAACTGACTCTCGATCAGCGTTTTGAGAAACTGAATGCCAACCTCAGCACTCGCGATCGCATAAGGCTTCTGAGGCACACTCAAGTCC
Organism: Tildeniella nuda ZEHNDER 1965/U140; assembly: GCA_019358895.1. Lineage (GTDB taxonomy): Bacteria > Cyanobacteriota > Cyanobacteriia > Leptolyngbyales > Leptolyngbyaceae > Stenomitos > Stenomitos nudus. The sequence continues at coordinate 36,707 of JAHHIG010000018.1, forward strand.
AGCACTACTAACGTGGGATGATAATAGCCGATTTGCGTCTGAGCCGTTTGAATCTCTTGCGCCGTCAAAATTTCAGCAGTAGGATACGCTCGCTTTAAGGCAGGTACTGTACCTTCCAGAATCGCCTCGTGGTCATCAACCACCAAAAAAGTTTGAGTCGTGGCATCGGACGAACTTCGGCTCATCGTTCACACCTGCATGAATGAGATTGCTCCAAATTAATTGTAAGAAGGAAAAGTGGAGCTGACGCTAACGATGCACCAAAAAGTAAAAGTGGGCAGAAATTTCTGCCCACTCTATTAATCGTTGAATCGCACTAGATGCAAGTGAAAGCCATTCGGCTCAGTTGCTCACGAGTTACTTACCAAGATCCTGGAAGTTGGTGCCATCACAAGCGGGACCGACGTTCGCGGTAAAAGCAACCCCAGCAGGACTACCCGCTGCGGGCTTGACGGATTGGCAAAGGACAGCCAGGGTTGTTGCTTCCCCAGCCGTGGTGCCTGTGGTAAAGCCAACACCAACACCACCCGTGTGCGCTCTTAGCGTGGTGGTGAATTTAGGATAGGACAGGTTGGTCACTGCGGAGCTGGTTTGACCGTTGATGGCGTAGGTGTAGTTGGTTGTATCGGTCTTGATGCCAAGACCCAGGATGGATACATCGCTAGAGAAGGTGTTCTTCTCCAGGTAGTAAGCCTGTTGTGAACGGTTCATAGAGCCGATGTACTGCTTGGATTCCGATTCCTTCGCTTTGTTTGCCTGGTTCAGGAAGGAAGGCAGCGCGATCGCAGACAAAATACCGATGATGATGATAACAACCAGCAGTTCAATCAGGGTGAAGCCTTTTTCTTGCTTCTTGGCGATCAGGTGTTGCAGGAACTTAGCTTGGAAATCAGATTTCATGAGAGGGTCTCCTTTTAGGTGCGGGGTCGTAGTTCTAACTCCTGAACCTAACGTACCCCTCCAACACCAACTTCATATCACCATCGACTATTTTTCTGAGAAAATGAGTTGAATGGCGGCTTTGCTCTGCTTTCCAAGCACGCTAGCAAGGGCTTTTAGTGAGACTTCTACAGCCACGTGCGCTCGTCCCCAAGCGATTTTCAGAAACGGAGCGCTCAAGAAACGATCGATCTCCTGTGGCGACGAATGGCGATCACCCCTAACGGCAGGAATTTTTGGCGTTGCTAAATCGAGGTATGAACCGCAAAATCCGCCCTCACCCTAACTCTCTCCCAAAGGTAGAGGAGACAGGACTTCTACCTCCCTTCTCCCTGGGGAGAAGGGCTGGGGATGAGGGTTAAATCATACTTGCCTTCAGCAACGCCGAATTTTTCTCATCTCTTATCTGAATGCTCCGAAAGGAACGCTCTATTAATCGGCAGGATTCGGTTCGCGGGTCAGCGCTGTGCATGATTGCAGCAACTTGGGCAAGATGGAAGGGAGCGTTTTGGCGAAAAGACCTGTAAAACGATTATGGACGTTGCTACATAAAGGTATAAATTGCCCTCATCCCAAACCCTTCTCCCCGGGGAGAAAGGCTTAAATTGCTGCTAACCTGATTGATTTGAGTGAGCGAAATGGACATTCAGCAGTTTATGGCACAGCTATCTCAGCTTGAGCAAGCTTGGCAAGCACCACTAGACTTGCTTGAACCGCAGCTTTATCAGTTACTGGAGCAAACGGGTGCGTTGACCAGTGCGCCAGTGCTACAGCTGCTCAATGCTGCTACTGGTGCCTTAGCACCAGGGGAAGTGTACTGCGAAGTAGGTTGCCAGCAAGGAGTCAACCTTATTGGTGCTTTGCGTCATCAGCCGCAGTGTATGGCTTATGCGGTTGAAGATACGGGCAACGCCAAGTTTGAAGCGGTGACTGATCGCCTGTTTGAGAATTTGACTGCTTTCGGGCTAGAGGAACAGGTGCTTTTCTGTGGTCAATCCTGCGAAGAGTTTTTTGCTGAGTTAAAGGAAGCAGAGCTAAGCGATCGGATCGGTGTCTATGTTTACAGTGGCGAGACTGATTATCGATCGCAAATGCTGGGGCTAATGCTGGCACAGTCGTTTCTTGCCGATCAGTCACTCATACTCATCAGTCAAGGGGCGTTAGGCACTGTTCGACAAGCAACATGGGATTTTTTAGCCACCAATTTGCCAGCAAGACTGTTGCTTGATGCCTCAAGTGACACCGAAAGTCACCTGTTCAGGCAAGGTCTGTGTGCTCAAGGCTGGCTGATTTTAAGTTGGGATGCCAGCAATCCTCGTGCTCAGGATGAGTTTGACTGGCAGCAACATCGCGATCGGGCTGTGATTGATGCCATTTACAATCTGCCTGTACACCCAAATTGGTCATACCTCGAAACCTTAGCTAAAGAAGCGGTACAACTGCATCTCGACGGTTGTTTAGCTGAAGCAGAACAGAAGTATCGAACACTTCTACAGTTTGAGCCTCAGAATGCTGAGATTTGGTTTCGTTTAGGTATGCTGTACCATTTGGCTGAAAACGACGAGGCAACGCTTGAAGTATTGCAGCAGTCGCTCACACTTCAACCAAATCACGCTTTAGCGCACCATGTCAGCGGTTTGGTGCTGGAACGAATGATGCACACTGCGGAGGCGATCGCAGCCTATCAGCGGGCGCACACGCTAGATGCAACCTACATTGACACGCTCCATCGCCTGGGCGATCTTTTGCTTCAGACTGGTGAAAGCAGTCAGGCAGAAGCGTTGTTTCAGCAGGCGATCGTCATTAAACCTAACGAATTTGGTGGGCATCTCCGTTTGGGCGATGCGCTCATGGCACAGCAAAAGGCTGAACCCGCGATCGCCGCTTATCGTCAAGCGCTGTTGCACAAACAGCTTGATCCTGACATCCTACGGAAATTAGGTGAGGCGTATACTGCTGCTGGAGATCTGGCTAGTGCCCATAGCTTCTTTGCCCATTCGTTAAAGCGTGCTGGTAATCATGAAGCCGCGATCGAGGAATTTCGCGCTGCCTTTGCACTTACCGTGGGAACGCTGAGCGACTATTTCGCACTGAGCGAATGCTATCAGCTCTGTGGACAAATTGACGCGGCGATCGACTGCATCCGTAGTGCAGCAAACCTGGAACCAGACGATCCCCTCTTGAGGATTTTTCCACAAACAATCCTACCGCTGCTCTATCAAAACGTGGATGAGCTTGCCAGCTATTATCAGCGGTTTGAACAGGGTCTTAAAACTCTGCAACATCAGGTCGAGTTGACGGAGGTTCAACACGAGACCGTTAGCTTTACCAGCATTCTCATGCTCGGCACGTTTTATCTGGCATATCAAGCAGTGAACGTTCGAGCATTGCAGTCAATTGATGGGCAATTATTACAGCGTGTCATGCGTGAGAGCTATCCAGATTGGTTAACGCCCCTAGCCATGCCGCCAATCCCGGCGACGGGCAAAATCCGAATCGGCTATCTTGCTGATTCAATGGGTGCAAACAGTATGTCGCGCTGGGCAGTGGGCTGGTTGCAACATCACGATCGCAGTCAATTTGAAATTTACTGCTACAACACTGGCTCTGCTAGCGATAGTGGCACAGAGTCATTTCACGCTCTAAGCGATGTGTACCGTTCTATTCCCAATGATTTATCAGCAGTGAGTCAGCAGATTCTTGACGACAAGCTACATGTTTTGGTGTTTTTGGCGATCGGCACCCACAAGCCAACGGCAATGATTGCCTGTCTGCAATTAGCGCCCGTGCAGTGTAGCACCTGGGGGCATCCTGTCACCTCTGGCATACCCACGATCGACTATTACCTCTCTGGCGCGTTGATTGAGCCAGAAAACGCCCAGGAGCATTACACAGAAACGCTCATTCGGCTCCCCAATCTTGGGATTAGCTATCCGCAGCCAATTATTCCAGCACCGACGAAAACGCGTGCGGACTTTGGGATCAGCGCAGAGGCTGTACTCTATATCTCCTGCCAGTTCATCACTAAATATCTGCCGCAGCACGACTGTTTGTTTGTGGCGATCGCGCAACGCGTGCCCCAGGCAAAATTCGTTTTTATTGTGCGGTCAACAGGGACACTCCGCTGTAGCCCAAGCTTAGAACGGCAATTCCGTCAGCGGCTCCAGCAAGCGTTTCTGGTTGTCGGGCTGAATAGCGATGATCATTGTGTATTTCTACCAGGGCAAAGCTGGCAAGACTACACCAGTTTACTGCTGGATGCAGAGGTGTTTTTAGATACGCCTGATTTTTCGGGTGGACACACTACGTTCGACGCGATCGCCTGCAATTTGCCGATCGTCAGTCATGTTGGCGAGTTTATGCGAGGTCGTCAGTCGTTCGGGATGCTCACGATGATGGGTATCACCGAAACGATCGCTCAGGATGAAGCGGAGTACGTTGAAATTGCGGTACGCCTTGGTTTGGAGCCAGAGTGGAGACGAGCGATCGCGCAGCAAATGAGCGATCAGCAGCACTATCTTTTCGACGACACCGCTTGCGTGAAGGGACTGGAACAGTTTTATCAGCAAGTAGTACGAGAGCGCTTGGAGCAACAGACTCAAGCACTACCTCTGCCAATCACGTCAGTTCACTCGGATGAAGTCAAACGGCTGCTGCATGTAGGCTGTGGTCCGTACCGCCCTGATGCCTTGCCAGAACTATTCCGTACAGACGCATGGCGAGAAATTCGGCTTGATATTGATCCATTAGTGGAGCCAGACATCCTTGGCACGATTACCGATCTGAGCGCTGTTCCCAGCGCCTCGGTCGATGCGGTCTTTTCGTCTCACAACCTGGAGCATATTTACTACGACGAAGTGCCTATTGCGCTTGCTGAGATGTATCGCGTTTTAAAGCCGGGTGGCTTGGTTCTGATCAGTGTGCCTGATATTCAAAGTGCCGCAGAACAGATTGCTCAAGGCAACTTGGAGGGCACGCTTTACCATTCTCCAGGCGGACCGATCGCCGCGATCGACCTCGTATATGGTTACCGACCAACCCACGCGTTTGGGATTCACCACTTACATCGCACTGCCTTCACCGCTGAAACACTCAGTCAAAAGCTCCAGCAAGCAGGGTTTTCCGAGATTGTCAGTCATCGAGAGAACTTCAACCTTGCTGTCAGAGGCTATAAGTAGCCCTGCTCAGTCTCTCTGAAGACACCATTTAGGCGCAGTAGGGGTTTTCATCCCACTGCGATCGCGCTATACTATCCGTAGTCGTTATGAGTTTGTAAAGAGCAATGACCACCCCAACGATCGAAAACGTAGTGATTATCGGCTCCGGTCCAGCCGGGTATACCGCCGCTATTTATGCTGCTCGTGCTAATCTCAAGCCGTTTATGTTTGAGGGTTATCAAGCGGGTGGCTTACCTGGTGGGCAACTCATGACAACCACCGAAGTAGAGAACTTTCCTGGCTTCCCAGAAGGCATTACCGGACCACAGTTGATGGATCGCATGAAAGCGCAGGCAATTCGCTGGGGCGCAGAGTTGGTGACTGAAGATGTCATCTCAGTCGATTTCAGCCAACGTCCCTTTGTGATCCGATCGGACGAACGAGAAGTCTTGGCGCATAGTGTCGTGATTGCTACAGGCGCAACGGCAAAGCGGCTGGGTCTACCGTGCGAAAGCCAGTTCTGGAGCCGTGGTATTTCCGCCTGTGCGATTTGTGATGGCGCAACACCGATTTTTCGATCGGCAGAACTGGCGGTTGTTGGTGGCGGCGACTCGGCAGCAGAAGAATCGATTTACCTGACCAAGTACGGCTCTCATGTACACATGCTGGTGCGAACCGAGAAAATGCGTGCCAGTAAGGCAATGCAGGATCGGGTTTTGAACAATCCGAAAATCACCCTGCACTGGAACACCGATATCATGGATGTGTTTGGTGAAGAAGACCACATGAAAGGGGTCAAAATCAAAGACACGAAAACGGGCGAGGAGAGCGAGCTGCACGTCAAAGGATTGTTCTACGCGATCGGGCATACTCCCAACACGTCCCTTTTCAAAGACCAGCTAGAGCTGGATGATGTGGGCTACATTGTCACCAAGCATGGGTCAGTGGAGACGAGCGTCGAGGGCGTTTTCACCGCTGGCGACGTGCAAGATCACGAATTTCGTCAGGCAATTACAGCAGCAGGTACGGGCTGTATGTCCGCCATGCTGGCAGAACGGTGGCTTTCTGCCAATAATCTGATCCAAGAGTTTCACCAGACTGACTCTGAAAAGCCAGTTGCAGAAGCCGTGGCGAAGAAAACCGAAGCGGAACAGGAAACTGAGTTCAGCGTTGAGCGGACTCGTCATGAAGGGGGCTATGCGCTGCGTAAGCTTTACCACGACAGCGATCGCCTGATTGTGGTCAAATATGCGTCTCCTCAGTGCGGTCCATGCCACACGCTCAAGCCCATTCTCAATAAAGTGGTGGATGAATTTGACGGCAAAATTCACTACATCGAAATTGACATTGAGCAAGACCCAGAAATTGCTGAAGCGGCTGGAGTGGTTGGCACACCGACGATTCAGTTCTTTAAAGACAAAGATAAAGTGGCAGAAATGAAGGGTGTGAAGCCCAAGAGTCAGTATCGGGAGACGATCGCGTCTTACGTCTAGCGAGAGGCTAATGCGTTGGACTGGTGCCTGTAGAAGCCTGAAATGGAGCGTCTCTACAGGCTCAGCTCTAGGTCACTGGACGGTAATAGCGAGTACAGGTTAGCGCTAGCGCGACTTGCTGGGCAGAGAGGTGTAGCAGCACCAGTTCATCTTCCCGCAACGTTGATGGTTGACACCATTGCAACGACAGCACAGCAAGGGCTTCCTGCCGATAGGTCACTGGGATCAGCAAATGTGCCTGTATGCCAGAGGTTACGTAATGTTCGATCGCTGCAAGGTCAGGATCAGAGGGGATGTTGACCGCAGCCTGCGTTTTTTGGGTGGCGATCGCTGCTTGCACCAGAGGATCGTGCTCAAGCCAATTCTCCAGCGCATCATTCGCGCTGTATTTGCCTTGAGTTGCTACGAGCTGCTTACCTTCAACCAGCTGGAGAATGCAACCATCTGCCTGAAAGCTTTTGCCAAACGCAGCCGCGATCGGCAGCAGGCTTTCCTCTAGACTGGCTGACTCCTGAGCAGTGCGAACGATCGCAGATAGTAAAGCCGTTTGCGATTGCGATCGGCGCAATTCTTCTGTTCGCTGCTTCAGCAGGTCGTAAGTTTCGGCAGCACGTTGCACAACCGCTTTCAATTCGTTTGGATCCCACGGCTTCGTGATGTACTTGTAAACCTGTCCAGAGTTGATCGCCTCTACCAGATCCTCAACATCCGTAAAGCCAGTGAGAATGATCCGCATTGTGTCTGGAAACTGCGGTACTGTGCGGCTGAGAAACTCAGTCCCTTTCATCTCTGGCATCCGTTGGTCTGAGATGATGACGGCAACCTCGCCTTCAGATTCCAACAGCTCCAATGCACGTACACCGCTTTCTGCTTTTAGCACCTGAAAATCGCGGCGAAAGGTACGATACAGCAAATCAAGATTGTCAGGCTCGTCATCGACAACTAGCATTTTTGCCTTCTTCGTTCGTTCCAGGCTCGTTAACTGGCGACTCATGGCATCAAGGTCAGAGATTGCGTAGTCCATAGTGGTAAGAAACTCTTTAGGTCACGTCAGCAGGGAAGCATTCCCAAGGCACTGCATTCACAATGACGGGATAAAAACATGAGAGCGGATGGGATTGTAGCAACATCGTCACTACAGACCTGATTTCAGTCAAGAGCGCATCGAACGGTCACAATGATGACTCCAATCTGAGATTGAAGCGAATCGGCTAGAAGATAAGCTATGGATACCACTAGCGAACGGTTCAGATCTAGTTTTGCCAATCTCGTAGCATTTCTAACCTTATTGCAATTAAAAAAGCATCTTACCCTTAGAAGCTTGTTTACAATGCGTCCCAAGCAACCGCTCTTGATTGAAGCGCAGATTTTGGGTCAGATGCAGGAACCTTAGTCACTACGCCACTCATGTTCCCTCCACTGCTATCAGATTCCAAGACCCAAACAGCTACATCTGAAGGCAAAGCGCGAGACGAAGTGTGTGTCATGCCCGTGACATACCCGATGTAGTTTCCCATTAAGAAATAAACCGCTACCATTGCCGCTGCGGAGAACGCAACCAGTGTGCCTGCTAGCATCAGCGAAAACTCGTTGCGATCGACTGCCTGCTGCATTAGATGAAGCGACCAGGCGACCAAGGCGATGACGATGGCAAGAATGAGTATCAGCATATCTAAAGTATTGTAACAGATACTCAGATTTCGTCATCCCCTCAGCGCACTGTGGAACCCCCGGTTGACAGGTTTTATACCATTTCCCTAAGCTGTCGCTACAGATGCAATCCTTGGCTGGCGGTCAGCGGTCAGCGGTCAGCGGTCAGCAGTCAGCGGTCAGCAGCAAGAACGAATCTGTAGCGCGATTTTGTAGAATTGGTATTACGCCCTTGCAGCTCGAAGCCTTATTCGCGCAATGTGCCACCCGCAAACTCCCCTCATCCTCCTTGCAGGGGACAGCGATCGCTTTTGCCTCAATCCTAAATTAAGCAATACAGGGCTTCAAACCGGGCGGATAGGCACTTTTTGCTTTGCCAGATAAGCTTTGATCTGAGCGACTGTGAGGTGCCCATAATGCAGCAACGAGGCGAGGAGAGCGGCTTCTGCCTTGCCGTCTGTGAGTGCCGCATGAATGTGCTCACAGGTTCCGGCTCCGCCTGAGGCAATCACGGGAATTTCGACCTGTTCGGCGATCGTGCGCGTTAGTTCCAGGTCATAGCCTGCCTGAGTGCCGTCAGCATCCATGCTTGTAACCAGAAGCTCTCCAGCACCGCGCTGCTCAAGGTTTTTCGCCCACGCGATCGCGTCCAGTCCTGTATTTTCTCGTCCGCCACGCACGTATACATCCCAACCGGGATGGTCGGTATCTAGCCTGCGACGGGCATCGATCGCCACAACGATACACTGGTTGCCAAAGCGTTCACTGGCGCGATCAATCAGGTTGGGATCACGCACTGCTGCTGAGTTGATGCTCACTTTATCGGCACCAGCCCTTAACAATTGTTTAATAGTTTCTAAGTTTTGGATGCCGCCTCCAACCGTAAGGGGAATAAACACTTGCTCTGCCGTCCGATACACCACATCGAAAATGATGCCTCGGTCTTCGTGCGTTGCCGTGATGTCCAGAAACACCAGCTCATCGGCTCCTGCCTGGTTGTAAACTTGCGCCAACTCGACCGGATCACCTGCATCTCGCAAGTCAACAAAATTGACTCCTTTCACAACTCGTCCTGCTTTCACATCCAAACAGGGTAAAATTCGCTTCGCCAGCATGAGATTTTGGAGAGGTTGAACTCTTGGATTCTAAGGCTTTGGGGGAAGTGAGGGGAGAGGAGTGTAGCTTGCTTCCGCTTCGCGGTGGAGTGAGGGGTGGGGAGACAGAGGAAGAAACGTTGGGGAAGTCGTTTGAAGCGTCTTCATTCATTGCCGTACTCCCTCTGCTCCCTACTGCCTCCCATGCTCCCTCTGCTTCCCCTGCATCCTCTTTCCTCCCAATTCTCCCCCTGACGCTGATACACTGATGCTTGGTTTTATAGTCTTGGAGTTGCGATGGAAGTCGGACAGAAGGTTCGTGTGTATCGGTTGCGCGATCGCGTGTCTCCGGTCATTGCTAAAAAGCTGGGCGAAGTTGGCGTGATCCAGGATTACAAAATGACAGATGGCAGTGGCGTTGGGTTTCTAGTCAAGTTCACTGATGGCTCAGCCATTTGGTTTTTTGAGGATGAGGTGAAGCTTGCGCCCGAAAGCAACTGATTAAAGGTTGGGTCGATCGCACGGTAACATTCCCAAAGAACGTGTGCAGATTTTAGGCAATCGTTACCATAAGAGGGACGCTGGCAGAACTTTCGGCTGGCAAACGTACTGCATTGGGCGTAAAAGCAAGAGACATGGCTCTAATTTTGACTTTTTTGGGCAAAGGTGGCGTTGGTCGGACGACGATCGCGATCGCGGCAGCCAAGCGGTTTGCTACTCAGGGAAAGCGGGTGTTGCTGGCATTACAGGAGCCAGTACCAGCGCTGGAGATCCTTTTGGGCGAGGTTCCTGGCACTGACCCACACGAACTTTCGCCCAATTTTTTTGCCGTGCAGTTTCAAGCGGCGTTGCTGCTAGAGCGCAGTTGGGAAGAGGTGAAGAAACTCGAAGCGCAATACCTACGAACGCCGTTTTTTAAGGAAGTCTTTGGGCAGGAGTTGGGCGTGTTGCCGGGGATGGACAATGCCCTTGTGTTGAATGCATTGAGAGAATACGATGCCAGCGGCAAGTACGATGTCATTGTGTATGACGGCACGGGCGATCAGGCAACGCTACGTCTGTTTGGGATGCCCGAAATTTTGAGCTGGTACGCCCGTCGGTTTCGCAAGGTGTTTGCTGATTCGGATTTGGGTCGAACCCTGTCACCTTTCTTACAGCCGATCGCCAGTGCGGTACTAAACGTCAGTTGGACGGATGATATCTTCAATCAACCAGCCGCTCAGCAGGCAACCAATATTCTGGAGCAGGGGAAGCAAGCACTAGCCGATCCCAAGCGGGTGGCAGCGTATCTGGTCACCACAGACGATGCGGCGGCGATCGCAACGGCAACCTACCTCTGGGGTGCTGCACAACAAGTCGGGCTGACCGTGGGTGGTGTGCTGTTAAATCGTACCCATGAGAGTGCGGCAGTCGCGCCAACCTTTGCTCCGCTTACCGTGACACCGATTCCGACGCAAGCAACTGACGATTGGCAACCGCTGATTGATGCACTGCCTGACTTTGAGCAAGCGTCTCAGGCTCCTCGTCCGATCGCGATCAACGTGGCAGAGCGTAAAGTCAGCCTCTTTCTGCCCGGTTTCGACAAGAAGCAGGTGAAGCTGACGCAGTCTGGACCCGAAATTACGATCGAGGCAGGCGACCAGCGGCGGAACATTCTGCTACCACCAGAATTGAGCGGTAAACCTGTTGCTGGCGCAAAGTTTCAGGATAATTTTCTCATTATTTCCTTCTGACTTCTGGCTCCTGTCGGCTGATGTGCTGGAAAACCTGACTTTTTTCAAGTCCACTTAGTTCTGATTTGGATAGTGACGCTGTATGACTGAATCAAATCCTGCTCCACTATCAGACGAACCCATTGCTGCTGATCTCGCGCCAGATGGGGGCGCGTCGGTACCTGTAGGCGATCGCAATGCCAAAGCTCGCCAACTCCTCGGCATGAAAGGTGCCCAACAAGGTGAAACGTCGATCTGGAAGATTCGTCTACAGTTGATGAAGCCGATTACCTGGATTCCGCTTATCTGGGGTGTTGTCTGCGGCGCTGCCTCATCGGGCAATTTCCGTTGGACGTTAGAGAGTGTGCTGATTTCGGCTGCCTGTATGTTAATGTCGGGTCCTTTTCTGACAGGCTACACGCAGACGCTCAATGACTTTTATGACCGTGACATTGACGCAATCAACGAACCCTATCGCCCGATTCCCTCTGGAGCGATTCTCCTGTCTCAAGTAAAAGCACAGATCTTTATTTTGCTTTTGGGTGGGGTTGGTGTGGCTTATGCGCTCGATCGGTGGGCAGGTCATGACTTTCCAACGATTACCATCTTGGCGCTCATTGGCTCGTTTCTGTCTTACATCTACTCTGCGCCCCCGCTGAAGCTGAAGCAAAATGGCTGGCTAGGAAACTATGCGTTGGGTGCGAGTTATATCGCGCTGCCCTGGTGGGCGGGTCACGCGCTGTTTGGCGACCTGAACCCGACGATTATGGTTCTGACCCTGTTCTATAGTTTGGCAGGCTTAGGGATTGCAGTTGTGAACGACTTTAAAAGTGTGGAGGGCGATCGGCAGTTGGGCTTAAAATCTCTACCCGTCATGTTTGGGATCACTACCGCTGCCTGGATCTGCGTCGGTATGATTGATATTTTTCAGGCTGGCATCGCTGTTTATTTGATTAGCATTCACGAAAATCTCTATGCTGCTATCCTGCTGTTGCTGATCATTCCGCAAATGACCTTTCAGGACATGTACTTTTTGCGCAACCCGCTCGAAAACGATGTGAAATATCAGGCAAGCGCTCAACCCTTTCTAGTGTTAGGCATGTTGGTCGCTGCCTTAGCTCTGGGTCATGCTGGGGTATAGGCATTATTAGTGTGCCTACTTATACAAAAGTGCATTTTGCAGCTTGCTATCTTACTCAAATTTGCCTGGTGCTTGTCGTTTGAATGCTGCTTTGGGCGATCGTCTAGTCTGGAGCGGCTTGGCTGAGGGCACAGGCTCGACGATCGTCGATTGAACCGCTGTCAAGATTCTGTCAAGAGCTTGACCCCTGTCAGGATTCTGCCAAGATATAGCAGGCGCTCATTGGAGTTCACGCCAAGGCTGGGTCGTCAGACTTCTCAGGGTTTGCCTGTACCCTGAGACAAATTTCGATCCCAACCCCTTACAATGAGAGCGGCGATCGGTTGGTGGTGATGAGGCTGTAATGTGGAAAACTTTCTTTCAAAACTCAAAAACTTATCGATCCGCTCAAACGGTTCTGCTCCGCTGCGGTCTGAGTTGCGACCAGACAGTGCGGTCAAACCATCCTCTACGTTACCAGTGAAGCCAGCATCAAAGGCTGATCCCGCTGATCCCGTTGCTTCACACGGCAAGCGTTTTCGCATGGGTAAGCCATTGCATCGTCGGTATACTTTTTGGCTGGCGCTTGTGGCGGTCAGTGGTGGCGGCGCTCTAGCGTGGGGTATGCAAACGGTCGAAAAGAGCTTGCCTGATGTCTCAGCGATCGCCAGCTTTAACCAGAATGGGACGTTGACGATTAGAGCGGCTAATGGCGTTGTTTTACAGCAGCTTGGCTCTGCAACCCGGCAAAAGCTCACGATCAAGCAAGTGCCCGATCGCGTTGTCAAAGCCTTCATTGCCGCTGAAGACCGTCGTTTTTACCAGCACAACGGTGTTGACTATCAGTCCATTCTGCGGGCAGTGGCATCCAATTTGCTTGCCCGCGATTTTGTTGAAGGCGGCAGCACCATTACGCAGCAGGTTGCACGCATCGTCTACTTGAACCAGGATCGCACGATGAAACGCAAGGTTCAGGAAGCGTTCCTGGCTCAGAAAATTGAGCGCACCCTGAGTAAAGATCAGGTGCTGGAAAAGTACCTCAATTTGGTTTATCTGGGTTCAGGAGCCTATGGAGTTGCTGACGCTGCCTGGGTTTACTACAGCAAATCGGTGAATCAACTAACGTTGTCAGAGACCGCTACGATCGCAGGCTTACCCCCTGCTCCCAGTGACTACTCGCCCCTGGTAAACCCGCAAGTTGCCCGTCAGCGACGCGATATTGTGCTCGATCGGATGCAGGAAGCGGGTTACATCACCGAAGCTGAGGTCGAACAAGCGCGTGCTCAACCGCTGACACTCAAGCCTAGCTCTCCCAAGAAGCTGTATAGCGATACGCCTTACTTCACATCCTACGTACAGCAGCAACTGCCCAAGCTGATTTCAAAAGAACAGCTAGAAGCCGGAGGGCTGACGGTTGAAACCAGCCTCAACCCGGCATGGCAGCAGGCAGCGGAAAAAGCGGTCAAAGACGCTGTGAAAAATATTGGTCCTGCCGAAGGCTTCAAGCAGGCAGCGTTAGTAGCGGTTGATCCCCGTAACGGTGAAATCCGGGCAATGGTTGGTGGCACTGACTTTGTTACCAGCCAGTTCAACCGGGTGACCCAGGCGCAGCGACAGCCAGGATCATCGTTTAAGCCGATTCTGTACACTACGGCGATCGCAACCGGCATTTCCCCCTACGCGTCGTATTTGGATGCGCCGTTAACAGTAGATGGCTACAAACCCCAAAACTACGGTAGAAAATATAGTGGCTGGCTGTCTCTGCGAGATGCCATTACTAATTCCATCAATCTGGTTTCAGTGCGCCTGCTAATTGATGTCGGGTTTGATCCGGTCATCAAATTAGGTCATGACATGGGTATTAAATCCGAGCTATTGCCAACGTATTCTCTGGCACTCGGCGCATCTGAGGTCAACCTGCTGGAAATCACTACTGCCTACGCCACTTTAGCGGCAAAAGGCAACCATGCCGAATCGCACGGTATTCGTCGCATTATCAACCGCAATGGTGATGTGATCTACACGGCTAACTTGAAGCCCAAACGAGCGATCGACCAAGATACGGTTGCGATCGTCACCTGGATGATGCAGAACGTCGTCAACAGCGGGACTGGGCAGGCGGCTCAAATTGGTAGACCCGTTGCAGGGAAGACAGGTACCTCTGAAGATGCCCGCGATCTGTGGTTTATCGGCTTTGTCCCTCAGATGGCGGCTGGCGTTTGGTTAGGCAACGATGACAACACCCCCACCTGGAGCTACAGCAGCACAGCAGCCGAAGTCTGGCACAACTTTATGACCATCGTTGTGAAGGGGATGCCCGTTGAGAAGTTTGCTGAGTTGCCCAAGCTTGACAATCGGAAAGGGACGCTCAAGGCAAAGCCAGTCAAGCCAGCTCAAATGTATGACGGCGAAGCGCCTCAGCCTAGCAGCGGCAATTCAGACAGCTATCGGAGCTATCCAAAAGAGTCTGGAGAACCCACACGTGCTCCCGCAGGCGACTCCAACGGTAGTGCGCCAGTGCCAGCAGCACCCGATCAATCACCAGACCCAGCAGTCCCTGAAGCAGCGCCACCCCCCCAAGACACCGCTCCTGAACTGCCGCCCGCTGAACCTGCGCCGCCCCCAACGACCTCTGGTCCGCCTCAGCCTGCACCTGCTAACTAATGTAATGTTAGCTATTGGCTATCCGTTGATTGACTGATTATGTTCGCCAAAGTTCTGATTGCTAATCGGGGTGAAATCGCCTGCCGCATCATACGCACACTCGATCGCTTAAACATTGCTTCTGTTGCTGTGTATTCCGAAGCGGATGCACATGCCGCACACGTGGCAGCAGCGGATGAAGCCGTCTGTGTGGGAAAGGCAGCAGCAGCAGAGAGCTACTTACAGGCAGATGCCATTTTGGCAGCAGCAAAAGCAACTGGGGCAGATGCCATTCATCCTGGTTATGGCTTTTTGAGTGAGAATGTTGCCTTTGCGGAAGCGTGTGTTCGAGCGGGAATTGTATTTATTGGTCCTAGCCCAGAGCAAATTCAGCAGTTTGGCTTGAAACATGAGGCACGGGCGATCGCCGAACAAGCCGGACTCCCCCTCGTCCCCGGTACGCCGTTACTAACCACTCTGGATCAGGTACGACAGGCGGCAACGGCGATCGGCTACCCCGTAATGATCAAAAGCACGGCTGGTGGTGGTGGCATTGGGATGCAGCTTTGCCGTGAGGAAGAGACGCTGGCAAGTTTGTTTGAAACCGTGCAGCGCTTAAGCCGCAATAACTTTAACGAAAGCGGTGTCTTTCTCGAAAAATATGTCGAACGGGCGCGACACATCGAAGTACAGATTTTTGGCGATGGTCAGGGTACAGTGATTGCCCTGGGTGAGCGCGATTGTTCGATTCAGCGACGCAATCAGAAAGTCATCGAAGAGGCACCTGCACCTCAGATCAGCGCCGCACTGCGACAGCAGTTGTATACGTCTGCGATGCAACTCGGTCAAGCAGTGCACTATCGATCGGCGGGAACCGTTGAATTCATTTACGACGTAGACACCGAACAATTTTATTTTCTAGAAGTCAACACGCGCCTGCAAGTTGAGCATGGTGTCACCGAAGCCATTACGGGTATAGATTTAGTGGAGTGGATGGTGCGACAGGCAGCAGGCGAGTCGCTGTCGCTGGACACCTACCGCTATCAACCAAACGGGCATTCGATTCAGGTGCGGGTGTATGCCGAAGACCCAAACAAAACCTTTCAGCCCAGTTCTGGGATGTTAACCAACGTGCAGTTTCCGGCTAACATCCGCTGTGACACCTGGATTGCCACCGGAACAGAGGTATCGCCCTTCTATGATCCACTACTAGCAAAAGTGATTGTGCATGGGGCATCGCGTGCGGTGGCGATCGCATCCCTCCAAACTGCCCTCGCTACCTCTCGCATTGATGGCATTGAAACAAATCTGGAGTATTTACGCCAAATCATTGCCGCACCTGCCTTTGCCACTGCCACCTTGACGACCAAGTTTCTCAACGAGCTTGCCTATCACCCCAGGACGATCGATGTCCTTGTAGCAGGCACCATGACGACCGTGCAAGACTATCCCGGACGCGTGGGTTATTGGGATGTGGGTGTGCCACCGTCTGGTCCAATGGATTCGCTGGCATTTCGGCTCGGTAACCGGATTTTGGGCAACCCAGAAGCCACCGCTGGGTTGGAGTTTACGCTGTCGGGTTCTACTTTGCGCTTCAATACCGATACCGTCATCTGTCTCACGGGTGCGGCGATGAAGGCAACATTGGACAAGGAGCCGATCGCCGTTTGGACAGCCGTTCCCGTCAAAGCAGGCAGTACGCTTCGTCTGGGCACCATCCAGGGCAATGGGTTTCGGACATACCTTTCTGTGCAGGGTGGGTTGGATGTACCCAACTATTTGGGCAGCAAAGCGACCTTTACGTTAGGTGGCTTTGGCGGTCACGGTGGCAGAGCCTTGCAAGTCGGTGATGTGCTGAAGTTGAATGCAGCCTTGCCTCAGGAATCGCACACGTTGCCGTCTGAACTGATTCCTACCTACCCGACCCATTGGGAAATTGGCGTGCTGTATGGTCCTCACGGCGCACCTGATTTCTTCACCGATGCAGACATCGCAACGTTTTTCAGCACTCACTGGGAAGTGCATTACAACTCAGCACGTACAGGTATTCGGTTGATTGGTCCTAAACCGCAGTGGGCACGGCAGGATGGCGGCGAAGCAGGACTACATCCCTCAAATATTCATGACAATGCCTACGCTGTTGGTACGATCGACTTCACGGGTGATATGCCGATCATTCTTGGGCTAGACGGTCCTAGCTTAGGTGGGTTTGTCTGCCCTGCGACGATCGCCGAAGCCGAACTATGGAAAATTGGACAGCTCAAACCGGGCAACACCATTCAATTCCATCGCCTGACGTTTGATCAAGCGTTACAGCAAGAATTGCAGTTGGATCGTCAGATTCAAACGCTGCAAGTTGGTCAATCCACAACCGTTGCAGATGATAGTTCCAGCGATACGCGCTTCGCACACACAAGTGAACGCGCCATTCTTGCCACACTGCCTGCAACCGAAACCCAAATTACCGTCACGTATCGTCAGGCAAGCGACAAGTATCTGCTGATTGAGTATGGTGAACTGGTGCTGGATTTAAACTTGCGCTTCCGGGTGCATGAGTTGATGACGTATCTGCACACCCATCCCATTGCAGGCATTTTGGAGCTTACGCCGGGAATGCGATCGCTCCAGGTACATTACGATAGCCGGATACTTTCGCAGCGAGATTTGCTGACAGCGTTGCAAGCAATTGAAGTGCAGTTGCCTGCGATCGCTGACCTGAAAACTTTACCAACTCGCATTGTCCATCTGCCTCTGTCCTGGGATGATGCATCGACACAACTAGCCATTCAAAAATATATGCAGTCGGTGCGAAACGATGCGCCCTGGTGTCCCAGTAATATCGAATTCATTCGCCGCATCAACGGCTTGGATAGCATTGAAGCCGTAAAAGAAATCGTTTTCAACGCCAGCTATCTCGTCATGGGGCTAGGCGATGTCTATCTCGGTGCGCCTGTTGCTGTCCCGCTCGATCCGCGTCATCGCCTCGTCACTACTAAATACAATCCTGCTCGCACCTGGACACCTGAAAACGCCGTTGGCATTGGTGGTGCCTACCTCTGCATTTACGGGATGGAAGGTCCCGGCGGCTACCAGTTTGTGGGGCGCACGGTGCAGGTGTGGAATCGCTACAAACAAACGGCAGACTTCACAGACGGCAACCCCTGGCTGCTGCGATTCTTCGATCAGATCCGGTTTTACCCAGTGTCTAACGCTGAACTAACGCAACTCCGTGAGGATTTTATTGAAGGCAAATGCAAGCTGAAGATTGAAGAAACGACCTTCAACTTACAGGACTATCAGCAGTTTCTAACCAGCATTGCGGATGAAGCAACTGCCTTTAAAACCCGTCAGCAAGCGGCATTTCAAGCAGAGCGCGATCGCTGGGCACTCAATGCCGACGATGAACGCGCGATCGCTGCCGAACCCGATCGTCCTCCCACGCCAACGGTTGAAATTCCTGACGACTGCTATGCTCTGACGGCTGCTACTACCGCTAACGTGTGGCAAATTTTGGTCAAACCGGGCGATCGCGTCACAGAAGACACAGGCATCATCATCCTGGAAGCCATGAAGCAAGAAATGACGCTGCTTGCCGAAGCACCCGGCATTGTAACAGCGATACTCTGTACTCCAGGGCAACTGGTCACAGCAGGACAAATCCTGGCGATCATTCGCGGCGATGATGGCATGGCTGACCTTTCATGAAGTAGCCCGTGTCGCTAACCAACGCTCAAACGAATGAGGGCTTTCGCCGCTTTGCCTGCCTGCTAGCAAACCTTCGATTCCAATGTGTTCGTCCAAATCAATCCACTCGATCGCGTAACCCTCTCCCAAGAGCTGCCAGTTTTGCCGTTCCTTATGGGAAGCGTGCAGCAGGCGTGGATACCAGGATAAAGGAACAATCAGACTTCGCCCATCAACTAGATCCACCGTTAGCTTCTCGTCAGTCACTCTGATTTGTGCGGCAAGGGGTTCGCTCTCAAGCGTTAAAGTAGTCATACCAAGCCTCCAACAGGGTTTGTTCGTAGCTCTCAAGCACCGTCCCATAAATTGCCCATGCCACCCGTCCACCGTCTTCCTCTACCACTCGCTCCAGGACTCCCGTTGACCGCGCTTGCGCCGATGCAAGACGTGACGGATCTGCGCTTCATGAGTGTGATCGCCCACTATGGCAGTCCCGACTACTTCTTTACAGAGTATTTCCGCGTCTACGCCAATTCAGGGCTGCACAAAAACATTCTGCGATCGATTACAGAGAACGCAACCGATCGCCCTGTTTTTGCTCAACTCATTGGCGAGAGCATTCCTGATTTAGTGCGCGTGGCTGGTGAGCTGAGCCAGTATCCGATCGCGGGCATCGACTTGAATCTGGGTTGCCCCGCCCCTAGAATTTATCGCAAAAACGTTGGCGGCGGACTGTTGCGCGATCCTGACAAAATCGATCATATGCTTGGCGAACTGCGTAAGGCTGTGGCTGGGCGCTTAACCGTCAAAATGCGACTGGGTTTTGACGACACTGCTAACTTCGATCGCATTCTCGACCTTATTAATCGGCACAACATTGACTTGCTGAGCTTGCATGGTCGCACGGTGAAGGAGATGTACCATAGCGACGTGCATTACGACCTGATCGCTCATGCGGTGCAACGAGTGCAGTGTCCCGTCTTCGCCAACGGGAATGTCACCTCTGCCTTTGCTGCTGCTGCTGTCTTAGCTCAAACAAGAGCCGCTGGAGTAATGATTGGTCGTGCGGCAATTCGCAACCCCTGGATTTTTCATCAAACTCGCCAACACCTGAGCGGTCAACCCGTCTCAACGATCGCACTACCTGCGGTGCGCGGCTATATTGAACGCCTACGGTGCGCGACAGCTATGCCGTCCATACCAGAGCGTGCGCGTGTCAACCACATGAAAATGTATCTCAACTACATCGGTCAGGGCGTTGATGTTACAGGAGCATTCTTAAGCGAGATGCGCCATGCTCACACAGAAGCCGAATTGTTTGGTGCTTGCGATCGCCATTTATTAGGTGAGACAAACCGAAGCCAGCCAAATCAAACCTTTGCTATTGAGCCATACCCAGGGCTGGCTGCTCGCCCTAATCGTGAACCGACTCATGTCTTAAAAGCATGTTAGAGAACCGCTATAGTTACTAGCAATTGGCGGTCGGAGGAATGTTGATAGCACCTTAGTCAGTGGTTAGAGAAAAGCTGATCGCTGATCGCTGACCGCTGACCGCTCTCAACGCAGCCTGAACCTATACCTCAAGGCGCGTACCTGCCGTCAAACACACAGAAGAATAATGACGAGTCTTTGTGGCAAAATACAGCGATCGAGCGCTTAAAGTAACATCAGAATTCAATGATGAAGAAATTAATCGCTCGCTCAGCGTAACTTCAAGCGATCTTTAACTTAAAGCCTCAGCATTGCGTAGAGTACTCTTCTCAGGGAGACCAGCCAGTGGTGGAAACAGCAGATGTGATTGTGATCGGAAGCGGACAGGGTGGGGTGCCTCTGGCGGCTGATTACGCTAAAGAGGGACGCAAGGTCGTTGTGTTTGAACGGGATGCGTTAGGCGGTAGCTGTATCAACTATGGCTGCACACCGTCGAAGGCGTTTTTGGCAGCGGCTCATGGAGCAGGACGATCGCGGCAGGCAAAAAAATTAGGCATTCACACTCAGGTCAACGTTGACTTTCCGGCAGTGATGGAGCGCGTGAGAGGAATTCGCGATCGCTTCAACCAGGGCGTTCACACGCGTCTAGAAAGTGCGGGTGTCAGGGTTGTCTGTGCTGAAGCATCGTTTGTGGGCGAACGCACGGTCAAAGGTGGTGAGGTCACTGTACAAGCGCCTCTAGTCGTCATCAATACAGGTACATCGTCATTGGTGCCTGATCTTCCCGGACTGGCAGGCACCCCGTACCTCACCAACCGGAATTTCTTTGATCTAAAAGCCTTGCCGCCTCGTTTGTTAGTCCTGGGAGCCGGTTATATTGGCTTGGAGTTAGGACAAGGGTTAGCGCGGTTGGGCAGTGAGACACATCTGATCGTGCGGGGCGATCGCGTTCTCGGTCAAGAAGAGGCTGACGTGAGCGAGACCCTAGCCGACGCGTTCAAGCAGGACGGCATTCAGCTTCACTTTGGAGTCAATGCCGAGCAAGTTGCCTATAAGAACAATGTGTTTACGCTGACCTTGAGCAATGGCGACCAGCTTCAGGGAGAAGCATTGCTGATCGTGATTGGGCGCAAACCGAACACAGGTGCCCTTAATGTAGCCGCCAGCGGGATTGAGCTAGATGACAAGGGCTTTGTCAAAATTGACGACCAGTTTCATACCACCTGTTCTGGCGTTTATGCGATCGGCGATGCTGCCAAGCAGCCTGCTTTTACCCACGTTTCCTGGGAAGACTACCGTCGTCTAAAAGCCATTCTCAACGGCGAACAGCGCCATCGGCACGATCGCGTTCTTGGGTATGCCGTCTATACCGAACCACAAGTGGGACGGGTTGGTATGACGTTAGAACAGGCGCAGAAAAAAGGGATTAATGCTCGTAGCGTCACGCTTCCCATGAGTCAGATTGCACGGGCGATCGAATGGGGGCACGAACTAGGCTTTTACCGGATGGTCATTGACAATGACACCAATAAGATTCTTGGCGCAACGCTAGTCGGTTATGAAACGGCTGAGTTGGTACATGTGTTTCTATCCTTAATGGAAGCGGGTGCAACCTGGCAATTGCTGGAACAGTCCGTTCACATTCACCCCACTTATGGCGAAGCGTTGCCTAGCTTGGCGCGGTTACTTCTGGAAGATCATTAAGGAGTTGTACAGAAATAACAGCATGGTCTGTAGCCGTCAGCCGTCAGCGAAAAGCCGATAGCTGATAGCTGATAGCCGATAGCTGATAGCTGATAGCTGATAGCCGATAGCTGATAGCTGATAGCTGATAGCTGATAGCTCATAGCTGATAGCTGATCCAAAAGTGTCCAGTTATTTTTTAGCAAGCTCTAATGCGATCTCTGGAAAAGAATATACCCGCTGGTAGTTTCTTTGCTAGAAATCTCCTAAGTAGAGCCTTCGTAAGGACGTAGCACATCCATCACTACAGGTACCATCATTTACCAACCGACGATTCCACCTGAGCGCTTTTCGCAAACGGCAGTTTCCATCCCATCACGCTTTTGAGGTAGATACTGCCGATGCTGAGGAGAAACAGCACATAGCCAATTGCCTGCACAACGTAAAGTTTGTCTTCGTAGCCAAACAGCGTATGCAGAATTACACCCGGAAACTGGCTATCAGGAAGGACTTTGCTGGTATTCCAAACCATTGGTCCTAACACGCATGAGGGAAACTTGGTAAAGCGTTCGTAATAGAAACAAAGACCTTCGGACTGACGATCGATCTTGGAAAGGGTGCTGATAGCCGTATCAAAATGACCCAGTGCCGAAACGACTAAACCCGCAACAATTAGTAGCAGGAAAATGCCCATGACCAAAAAGAAGGCGCGGAGGTTGATTTGCACACCCCAGCGAAACAGGAGAAAGCCGATCGCGATCGCGCAGACAATGCCTGCTATAGCCCCTACTGCAGGGATCAGCCCTTGCTGAAACTTAGCGGCAATAAAGAGCACGGTTTCAAAGCCTTCTCGCAGCACGGCGAAAAAGATGAGTCCAAAGATGCCCCATCCGGCTGCATTACCACCTTGCAGTGTCGCCCCGATCGCGCCTTCCACCTGACCTTTAAGTAAACGTGCCTGTTGCGTCATCCAAATCAACATCCAGCTCAACATAACGACCGCTGCCGCGCTAAAGACTCCTTCTAGCAGCGGCTCAAAGACTGGTGCATACTTTTGGTTGGACGACCCTAGCGCTTGGAGCACGAAGCCAAATAAGATGCCGACCAAAGCGCTCACGACCAGTCCACCTGCAATACCGCCGTACACCCACGTGTTGAGGTGCGACTGTTTTGCTTTTTTAAGGTAAGCAAGCACAATGCCCACCACAAGAGCGGCTTCTACCCCCTCGCGCAGGGTAATGATAAAGGTCGGTAAGGCAGAGCTAAAGTCCATAAGGTAAAGCGTTGGGGGTAAGCGAAGAACGAGAATTAGAGGCGAAGTTGTTTACTTCAGTTCTAGCCCTGCACATCGCAAAAAGGCAGACTCCTACCAGCTTAAAGTGATTTTTAAGAAAAAGCCCATCATCGTCGGGGCGAACGATCGTTCGCCCCTATCAGGCTCTGCTTTAAGAGGTCTTGGCTGCCTTTCGAGTGTCCACCTCAACGGTCTTGATGAGTTGAGACACTTGAGTCGGTGTTTTGACGGCAGCGGCAGGAGGAATGGGCGCGGGCCACACCTTCGTAAGTTCAGCCATCGTTTGCTGGATTGCCTTGTGCGTGTCAGGGTTTTGCTTCTCTACTTGAGGCGCAATGCCTGCATAGAGTTCACCTGCATACTGGACAAACCCGCGTGAATCCTGGTATTCGATCGCCTGAGTAATTTTGCCATTTGCGATCGCCGCACCATATTCAGCGTTGGCGGTATCTAGTAATCCGTTGATCACTTGCAGCACAAAGTTGGGAGACTGACGTTGGGCTGCGGGTAAGGTAGCGATCGCGCCGTCTACAGCCCGCATTGATGTTGTGAATTCGCTGTCCACTTTGGTCGTGTCCTTTGCTCCGGCTCGGACTAAATCC
Source organism: Tildeniella nuda ZEHNDER 1965/U140 (assembly GCA_019358895.1). Lineage (GTDB taxonomy): Bacteria > Cyanobacteriota > Cyanobacteriia > Leptolyngbyales > Leptolyngbyaceae > Stenomitos > Stenomitos nudus. Next base: position 60,209 of record JAHHIG010000018.1, read on the forward strand.
TGGAAAGCAATCAGCGTTGTCTTGAATTCCTTGACGTTCCGTTCTGTAAGCTGATCTTCGACATCCGCATAGATCTCTTCGACGGGATGCCCGATGTGCGGTTCTGCCTGTTCAGGTTTTTGCAGATCTAGCAGTTCTTTAGCAACGAGCAGATGACCTTTCATCAAGCCCAGCTTGGTCATGTAGTCGATATCTTTTGCTTCCCCAGTCAGCACGATGTCTTCGATCGTCACCATGTCTTTAATCTGATCAAACTGTGCCTGGTTAATCACATTTTTCGACACCAACTCTTCGGGTTTACCGTAGGGGCGGCTTGCCTGAATTTTGTTCGACAGCGCTGGCACACCAAGCTGTGCTTCAAACTTATCCAACTCGGACAAGATGGCAGTATTGATGTTGATCTTGGGCTTCCCACCATGAGCCATGCCACTCATCGCCATGCTGCTTTGAGCCGGGGAGGGACTGGTCGGTGCAGAAGCCGTGTCGGGTGGTGGCGTGCTGCACGAAATTAGCACAGTCAAGCTCATAGAGGCGAACACCAACGCTAAAAATTTGAAAAAGGACATAATGTTTTACTCAGATAAGTAAGAGGACAAGAGAAAAGATTGAAGGTGTTTCAGAACGGGTCACTGCACGTGAGGGGTAAACGCTAGAGTCATTTTGCTGCTTGGGTGGCAGCGAATTTAAGCGTAAGAATTTAGGCTTGAACAGATGCTCAGCCTCAGCGCTAAACGCCAGCGCGGCGTGATGCTTATTGCCAGATATTCCTATTAGTATTTGTGAGGCTTATTTTGACGGTTCGTCGTAACACTTGTCAATAAGGCTTCCAAAATTTCTGCGAAAGATTCTTAAGAGCAAGCGATTGTCCAGAAGCCAAGCCGTTCTGCACGTCTACATGAGGTGTGCGTCAGCCGCTTCAGAGGGATGTTTCGCCGCCCGATCGACCACCTCAAACAGCCCCATACAGCCAGCTTCCGCGATCGCATCCTGGTGTGGATGGAACATAAACTTGCCGGGATAGCGATACGAAAACTCTAGAATGTGCCGTTCTGCCGTCCCCATCGTAATGACATCGGTTTCTTCGTCGGGTTGCAGGTGTCGCCCCGTGCGGTAGACCTGAAACAGATTGGCGTGCAAATGAAAGGTTGCTACCGGGTCAAACTCGATCATGTTCAGCACATACAGCCGCACCCGCTGATCTTTCTGAATCTGGATGGGGTGCTGCATGTAGTAATGCGGCATCCCGTTAAAGGCATACAGCTCGTTTTTCTGGTCGCCATTTACGTCGTAGCCAGCCATAATCAGCACCATTTCATCGGCAGGCGGGCGAGGCGTGGGCGGATCGATGATGAACATTCCATACAAGCCTTTGCCAATGTGCCGCGTAACGGGGGCAATGTGGCAGTGATAAAGGTGAACGCCAAACGGCTCGGCATCAAATTCGTAGATAAACACGCTGCCGTTACGGACGGGCTTGATGCCGTCCATTTCTGCTTTGTGGACACCGTGAAAGTGTAGTGAGTGCGAATGCCCAGCCCGATTGTAAAAAATGACGCGGATGCGATCGCCCTCTGTCGCGCGAAAGGTGGGTCCCGGCACTCGTCCGTTCAAGTTCCAGGTAATAAATGAAGTCGCGCTGTTGAGCTGCACGGCTGAGGTTTGTGCTTCGACGCGGAACTCACGAACGGTACGCCCGTTTTCAGTTGTGACTGTGCCATAGTCAAACTGGCGCAGCGTGGTAAGTGGCGTGAACCCCTTTGGCTCAGCTTGCGGTTGGTCGGACGTTGGGATGTGGACTGTGTGCGATCGCGGCTGCCAGAGTGTCCGCAGTGCGATCGCGCCACCGATGGCTCCAACCCCTGCCAGACCGACTTTCAACAGATTACGCCGACTCCAACGATCGGGTTGATTCAGAGCATAGCGATCGGGCATAGCGTAACCAGCAGTTCCTGATGCGTACGTTAATGGTGTGTGTCTGCAACAACGGTACTACTGCAAATGAGCGCAAAAAGACCTTGCTAGATTACAAGCATAAAAGCCCCTGAGCTTACTGTCAATTATTATCATTTAGATGATCATTGTTTTACGGGCACATTTATCACTAGCTCTCTAGCTACACCAGAGCGTACCCAGAACGACTCCATTGCTCAACGCTTTCTTTGGTTCTATGGCAACTTCTGCCCTTACAGGAACCGTAATACCATTTCCCTAAGCTGTCGCTACAGATGCAATCCTTGGCTGGCGGTCAGCGGTCAGCGGTCAGCGGTCAGCCGTCAGCAGCAAGAACGAATTTGTAGCGCGATTTTGTAGAATTGGTATAATCCCAGCGAATTTGATCCAGCATCAAGCGTTTCAATCTATTGCTAAAGCTTTAGATTGCCAACGTTTGCTCTGTCGACTGCAATATGTAGCCTACGATACAAACATCGCGGTTTTTCTGTTTTTACCATGGGACAACCGTGAAATACGGTCGCTTCTTCGTAGATGTTTCAGCGTGAAGTCGTTCGATGACTGCTGCCGTTATGCTTGGCTGGTGACACTCTCAGGTAGGCAGGAGTGCGTAGAACTGTACGTCTAAATCTAAATCTCAGTCGTTTGAGAGTCATTATGAAAACTGAAGACACTAACGGGGAAACGTCTACGCCAGCGATCGCGGAGTCTGTCCCTGCAACGGCAGATCTCAAGAAAAAGGACAAGAAGAGGGATAAGAAAAAGCTGAAAAAACGTAAGCAAGCCAAGCTCGAAGTTAAAGAGCCAGCAGTGTTTCATTACATCTCTGAAGGTGAAGGTAGCTCTAAGCTGTCCAGCAAAGAGTATGAAAAAGAGCTGGCACGTCTGCAAGTAGAGTTGGTGAAAATGCAGTACTGGGCAAAGCACACGGGTACTCGCATTGTCATTCTGTTTGAGGGACGTGATGCTGCGGGCAAAGGCGGCACGATTAAGCGCATTACCGAACCACTCAACCCGCGTGGCTGTCGAGTTGTGGCATTGGGTACACCGAGCGATCGCGAGAAAACCGAATGGTATTTTCAGCGGTACGTTCCCCATTTACCCGCAGCAGGTGAAATCGTGTGTTTCGATCGCAGTTGGTATAACCGCGCTGGTGTAGAACACGTGATGGGCTTCTGCACAGAAACGCAGTATCAGGAATTCATGCAGACCTGTCCAGAATTTGAGCGGATGCTGGTGCGATCGGGCATCATTCTGCTGAAGTATTGGTTTTCGGTGAGCGATGAGGAGCAAGAGCGTCGCTTTCAGTCCCGCACGATCGATCCCGCTCGTCGCTGGAAGCTGAGTCCGATGGATCTGGAGTCGCGCGATCGTTGGGTGGAATATTCACAGGCAAAAGACACCATGTTTGCCCACACCAATATTCCAGAAGCGCCCTGGTTCACAGTCGAAGCCGACGACAAAAAACGCGCTCGGCTGAACTGCATCCATCATTTCTTAAGCAAAATTCCCTACATCGATATGACTCCAGAACCGCTGGAACTGGCACCACGTAAGATCGCTCCCCATGGCTATGTACGTCCGCCACGCAATGAACAATTTTTTGTGCCACAGATCTATTGATCGCAGAAACGCTCTCGACTTTGCTATCGTTTATACCTTTTGTCGGCACGTGACCAAGTACGCTTTGTACGTTTAGTATCCTCAGGAACCAGCATTATGAGTGGCAATGAATCGCGCTTTGCAGCCATTTGTCAGATTACCGATCGAGAGGTGTTGCCGCCCAAAACGCCCAATCGCCTGGAAGAGCTGTGGGCAACCGACGTGTTCACCTTAAGCAAAATGCAGGCGTGTCTGCCCAAAGATGTTTTTAAAGCCATCAAGAAAACAGTGCAAACAGGCGGCAAGCTGGATGTCTCGGCAGCGGGTGTCGTTGCTGCGGCAATGAAGGATTGGGCGATTTCTAAGGGCGCACTCTATTATGCTCACGTCTTCTATCCCATGACCAACATCACCGCCGAAAAACACGACGGGTTCGTCTCGGTGCAAAGCGATGGTTCAGTGATCACAGAGTTTACTGGCAAAGTGCTGGTACAGGGTGAACCCGATGGCTCCTCGTTTCCCAACGGTGGCATCCGCTCTACCTTTGAAGCACGGGGCTATACCGCCTGGGATGTCACCAGTCCGGCTTACGTCATGCAAACTGATAATGGCGTAACCTTGTGCATTCCCACCGTCTTCATCTCGTGGAGCGGTGAGGCGCTGGATAAGAAAACGCCACTGCTCCGCTCTAATGCAGTGATGAGCAAAGCCGCTACCCGACTGCTCAAACTGCTAGGGCATACTGATGTCGCAACCGTCAACTCAAGCTGTGGTGCCGAGCAAGAATATTTTCTGGTCGATTCTCACTTTGCCAATAGCCGCCCAGATATCCTGTTGACTGGCAGAACCCTTTTTGGTAGACCCGCTGCCAAAGGTCAACAGTTTGACGACCACTATTTTGGAGCGATTCCAGAACGCGTTCAGGTCTTTATGCAGGACGTAGAAGAACGCATGTATCGGCTGGGTATTCCGGCAAAAACCCGGCACAACGAGGTTGCTCCTGGTCAGTTTGAGATTGCGCCCTTCTTTGAAGCGGCAAACGTCGCCAGCGATCACCAACAGATGACAATGACCATTCTTAAGAACACCGCGAAGAAGCACGGGTTCATTTGTCTACTGCACGAAAAGCCTTTCGCGGGCATTAACGGCTCTGGAAAACACGTTAACTGGTCGGTGGGCAACGCAACGCAAGGCAATTTGCTTGATCCTGGCGATACGCCTCACGCTAACCTGCAATTTTTGCTCTTCTGCGGTGCTGTCATTCGGGGTGTGCATAAATATGGTCCTCTCCTCCGGGCTGTGGTTGCTTCTGCCAGCAATGACCATCGTCTGGGTGCCAACGAAGCGCCGCCTGCAATTATCTCGGTCTATTTAGGTTCTCAGCTCGAAGATGTGTTTGAGCAGATCAAGAAAGGAGAGGTAAAGGATTCCGCCCATGCTGGGGTGATGAATCTGGGTGTCGATACCTTACCAGAATTCCCCAAAGATCCGGGCGATCGCAACCGCACATCACCGTTTGCTTTCACAGGTAACCGCTTTGAATTCAGGGCAGTCGGTTCTAACCAGGCGGTTTCTGGACCACTGGTGGCAATGAATACCATTCTCACTGATTCCTTAACCTGGGTTGCCGATGAGCTAGAGGCTGAGTTGGCTAAAGGTGCCGAGATGAGCGCTGCTGCCTACACCGTCCTTAAAGAAGTGATGGATCAGCATAGTCCAGTAGTGTTCGGTGGTAACGGCTATTCCGAAGAGTGGCACAAGCTAGCGGTTGAACGGGGCTTACTAAACCTGCCAACGACTGCCGATGCCCTGCCAGTGCTAAAAGAAAAGTACATCGAAGAACTGTTTGAAAAAACAGGCGTACTGTCTGCGGTTGAACTCGAAAGCCGCTTTGAAGTTTACTCTGAGCAGTACATTCAGGTGATTGAGATGGAAGCCAAGCTGGTCATCAGTCTGGCAAAAACTGTGATCTATCCTGCGGCGTTCCGCTACTTGTCTGAACTGTCGAGCACCATCAGTAGTTTGAAGGCGATCGGACTCGAGTTAGAAACGGAAAGCGCCGAAAAAGTTGCCTCCCTCACCAAGTTGCTAACGGATACTGTTAGCAAACTAAGTGATGCTCTAAGCAAGCACGACTTTGCAACGACAGAAGAGCACATGCAGTACTCTGCGAAAACACTCCGTCCGATGATGGATAAAGTGCGCGAGTATGCTGACGCTTTGGAAGGTGAAGTAGCAGACGATTTGTGGCCCCTGCCCAAGTATCAGGAGATGCTGTTTATCAAGTAACGCCTCTTGCAAGTAGGGGTAGGTTTTGCCACAAGCAACAGCAAGACCGATCGCCTGTCGTCCAAGCCTACCCCTACGACTCGCTTCCAGTGAAAATTCTCAGCGTCAAAGTCAAACCCAATGCTCGGCAGCAGACGATTCGTCACAAACATGACGGTAGCCTGACGATTCAACTCAAAGCGTCTCCGATCGACGGCAAAGCGAACCAAGAACTCATTCAACTGCTGGCTAAAGCGTTTGATGTGCCTAAGTCATCCATTCGCATCAAGTCGAGTGCGACACCCAAAACTAGACGCATTGAAGTTGACACTTATTGGACTTACGCAAAGATCCCCGACTTCTACAAGAGCGCAGGCTTTGATGGCTAAGTTTTGATCAGAAGTCGGGGATCTAAACCCCTTGTACGTAAGAGGACGTTTTAAAAGTCCAGATGCTTGTAGCCTTGGCGACTGAAGTCGCGGCTACAGAGGCAAAACCTGCCGTTGCAGGTGATAAAACCCTTACTCTGCGGTAGTCCGCGCAGGCGGACTTTGTTTACGTAGTCGCGGTTTTAACCGCCAGACACTTTTCAAACAACCTCTAAGTCCTAGCTTATTAACATGCTGCGTTCTGCTGGATTTCTTGCATTAATTGTTGCTCCAAAATAGCGACGACTGCTAACTCTTCTGGCTTCAGTGCATGACTACTTTCGCCGAGATTGACGGCGTATTTCTCCATAATTTGGTGCAACGATTCATTCATATACGCCTCCAGTATGGCGGGATGCACATAGTATTTGCGGCACGTTGCAGGGCGGTTTCTGAGATAAGAAGCGACTGTTTTAATTGCCTGCACAATATTTCTTTTAGCCGCCGTTTCGGATGTGAATGTGCCGATATCTGACAGCTCTGATGCTGCCAGTACGGTGCCTGCCCAGGTGCGAAAATCTTTAGCCGTAAAGTCTTGTTCAGTGATGGCTCTTAAGTAATCATTGACTGCGCCAGAGTCGATCGCCTGATATTCCCCAGCCTCATCACGGTACTGAAAAAGTTCTTGACCAGGAATATCCTGACAGCGCTTGACGATTTTGGCTAAGCGTTTGTCGGCAAGCTCGATGTCGTGTTCAACGCCGCTCTTACCACGAAACTGAAACTGTAGTTTGGAGCCTGCAATGTTTACATGCTCATCTCGTAAGGTCGTCAAGCCATACGACTGGTTAGAACGGGCATATTCTTCATTGCCCACACGAATGCGAGTGAGTTCCATCAAGCGGACGATCGCCGCCAGCACTTTTTCTTTCGGCAATCCTGGCAGGGAAAGATCATGCTCTAAACGCTGTCGAATTTGTGGTAATGATTGGCTAAACATCAACATGCGAGTGAACTTACTTTGGTCACGGATCGATCGCCATAGAGGATGATAGCGATACTGCTTGCGTCCTTTGGCATCACGTCCAGTTGCCTGCAAATGACCATTCGCAAACGGACATATCCACACATCTTTGTAAGCAGGTGGGATTGCCAGGGCATTGATCCGGCGAATTTCTTCTGAATCACGAATACGATCGCCCTTCACATCAAAGTAGGCAAAGCCTTTTTTGCCCGATCGTTGGCGCTGGATGCCAGGGCGATCGTCAGCAACATAGCGCAAGCCGATCGCTTCAGCAGACTCGATCGGATCAGATGTGATTACCGCTTGCAGATGCCTTTGAATAGATCGCTTTTGAGAGGCTTTTTTTTGAGTAGATCGTTTTTGAACCGTGCGCGGCATCGATCGTTAACCAATAAGAGTTCGTTCGCTCTTATCTTTTAACGAATTCCAGCAAGCCTGAAATCTGCACAACAGTATAGTTTCCTCCAACGGCTAGGGAATGAGTCACGCGTACCGCTCATAGCTCGTTAGAATAAGTGTCTCGTCATCAGAGTACTGTTATGTTGCCCAGGGAAGAACTTTTAAAGCGCGTTGAAAACCGGGACGTGGTGGCACGGGTCATTGATCAAGCCGATCAGGCAATCAAAACCTGGGACGTGGTGCAAACCGATTTTCTCTCGCCGCCAGAGATAGCAGACGTGCAGCAAGCCTTCAGCCGCCTATCTGAGGTACAGCTTGTTGCGTGGGGCGGCTACCCGCAGGCAGAACGGCAACGTCTGGCGATCGCCCGTACCGAGTTGCCTTTAGATAGCACCCACGTGGAAATCGCTGCCTTGGACATTGCTGGCAATTTTTTGTTCGATCAGGCAACCCACCGCGATTTTTTGGGTGCCCTTTTAGGAACGGGACTGGTACGCGACAAAGTCGGTGACATTATCGTACTGGGCGAACGTGGCGCACAGGTAATCGCAGTACTTGAACTGGTCGAATTTTTAGAATTGCACTTGAACCAGGTACGATCGGTGCCTGTGAAAACTCGCCGCATTGAGCTGGCTGAACTCAAAGTACGCGAACCCAAAAAGAAAGAACTCACAACGGTCGAAGCGTCATTACGATTAGACGCGATCGCCTCTGCGGGCTTCGGCATGTCACGCAGCAAAATGGCAGACCTGATTAATGGTGGTGATGTGCGCGTCAACTGGAAGGAAATCACCAGCGCCAGCCACGCCGTTAAAGCCAACGACCTGATTGCCATTCGTGGTAAAGGTCGTGTCGAAGTCGGTGACATTGCCGTGACCAAAAAAGACCGCTATCGCGTGCAGTTGACCCGCTTAGTGTAACGAACGTGTCGTTGGTGGCGGTGGCTTCGAGCAGATTCTTATGCTGTTCAATGCCGATTTTATTGACTTAGTTTTTCAATAGTCTCTAAAATTGGTACGACAGGTTTCTTGGCTGCAATGGCTGAGAGCCATTTTTACTGCTTGATCACGCTTGTGAAAAAACTGCTGGCTGCTCCGAAAAAAGCAATTGGGTTAATGTGGCTGTTATCGTTAGGGCTACACGGACTGTTGCTCATGCTACCAACCCCTTCACCCGAACCGCCGATCGCCGCCAAACCAGTCAGGGTCGTAAGTCTGTCAAAGCAACCTGTTGTGCTGCCAACGCCCTCACAAGCTCCACAGAAATCGTCAGTGGCACGAGCGATCGCCTCATCGCAATCCAAACCGCTTACACTGCCAGCCAAGCCGCTTCAGCCACCGAAGCGCCAAACCCCCAAAAACCAAACCCCAAAACCACAAACACTCAAGCCCTCACCTCCACCAGTCACTCCAAAAGCGCAGCCCAACTTGGAAAATGCAGTAGCAGACTTTTCCCAATTGGCAAAGGCACAGCCTGGGTGCAAAACTGGCGAAGACTGCTGGCAGGTGGACGATACTCAATGGCGTGCTGTGGCTAGTAGATTGACGCAAACGTTAGAGTTGAAGGGCTACCAGGTAGGTAAACTCGATGACCTAGATGATGACACAGGTATAGGCATCTACCGAGTGGTCGCCAGCAACGGCGAGAAGACGTTTTTGCATCTGCTGTTGACCGATCGAGGCACCGTATACGTGCTTGACCCAAAGCAACTGACTCGTGAACAGTTGGAGCAGCGCATGGCAGGCTGAAGGCTAAAGCTAAAGGCTAAAGGCTAAAGGCTGAAGGCTAAGTTTTGCATTCCTGAGTTTTGCCCTGACCGCTGACCGCTGACCGCTAACCGCTAACCGCTGACCGCTGACCGCTCAAAGCTGAAGCACTGATGCTGATGGAAAGACTTGCAGCGCTGATGCCGTGATATGTACATTGACACGAGTGCCAGTGGGTATCGCTTTGGCTGCTGGAAGGCGAGCATAGAGTTCTCGTCCAGAGGGACAAAGCAGATAGTAACGGTGTTCCCGTCCTAAAAATTGACGATCGCGAATAACTAAAACTCCTGCCTCGTCTGGCTCCAAAAGCAGGTCTTCTTGACGAATCATCAAATCTGCTGGTTGCTGTCTGGTGTCTTCTGTGTTCTGTCTGCCACCCTCAAAGCAACCAATCTCTGTCTCCCATCGATCGCCGTTCCACTTCGCTGCTAGAACGTTTGCCTGAGTGACAAATTCAGCCACAAACCGGGTTGCAGGCTTCTGATAAATCGTTTCGGGTGTACCAAATTGCTCCAAATTGCCGTTTCGCATGACAGCCACCTGATCGGCGATCGATAGCGCCTCTTCCTGGTCATGGGTGACAAATACGCCAGAAGTGCCTGTTGCTTTGAGCACATCGCGGATTTCCTGACGCAACCGCAGCCGCACCTGAACATCTAAATTGCTCAACGGTTCGTCTAACAAAACGAGGGCGGGTTGAGGAGCCAGCGCACGGGCAAGGGCAACGCGTTGCTGCTGCCCACCGGATAGCTCGTGGGGGTAGCGGTTTTCCAACCCTGCCAGTCCTACCTGCGCGATCGCTGCTTTTATCAGGTGAGTTACCTGTTTTGTAGTATGCCGTAAGCCTTTGTGCTGTCGCTGTCTCAGACCAAACGCGACATTCTTCGCCACGGTCAAGTGAGGAAACAGAGCGTAGTCCTGAAAGACCATGCCCACATCACGTTGCTCTGGCAAAACCCAGTTGCCGCTTCCAGCTACCGTGCGGTCTGCCAACGCGATCGTGCCAGCATCAGGTGGTTCAAAGCCAGCAATGAGCCGCAGCAGCGTTGTCTTGCCGCAGCCAGAAGGACCTAAAAGTCCTAAGAGGTCGCCCTGATAGAGCTGTAGACTCAGGTTGTTGACGGCTGGCGCTGATGCGCGCGAGAACTGCCTGGTAATACCGTCGAGCCGCAAAATCACCGATCGCACCATGAACTGCTGTTACCTTATGTGTAGCGAAAGCATCTTATTGAGACTCATCATCAACAATTCTGACACCGTAGTAAAGTAATCTTTGAAATCATGCTCATTGGTCAGCTTATGCATCAGTGGGCTTGGTCGATAGAAACGCAACGGGGCTGCGGTAGCTGATGCAAAATTTTCATACGGGTGGCAAGCCCTGGCGTGTTCAGCAAGCTCGCTTTAGCGGGTGGACAGTTCTGGTCATGGCGATCGCCGCTCTCATCTCCTTGCCACTGCTAGTGGTGCTGAGTGGTCTTTTGACTGACTCAAGATCCGTATGGAGCCACCTAGCAGCAACGGTTCTGGGAACCTACCTGGCTAATTCTTGCTGGCTTATGCTGGGCGTTGGGGTTGGAGTGGTGGTGCTGGGCACGGGCACTGCCTGGTTGGTGACGATGTGTCGCTTTCCGGGAAGTCGCCTGTTTGAATGGGCGCTGCTGTTGCCATTGGCAGCGCCCGCCTATATCCTGGCGTACACCTATACCGAGTTTCTAGAATACTACGGTCCCGTGCAGATGGCGTTGCGCGGCTGGTTTGGCTGGAAGAGCGTGCAGGATTACTGGTTTCCCAATGTGCGATCGCTATGGGGGGCGATCGTGATGCTGGTGCTTGTCCTTTATCCTTATGTTTACTTACTCGCACGAACCGCCTTTCTCACTCAATCAGTCGGCACTCTGGAAGCAAGCCGCAGTTTGGGCTGTAGCCCCTGGCGCAGTTTTACTACCGTTTCGCTACCGCTGGCGCGTCCGGCGATCGTCGCAGGGTTGGCACTGGCACTGATGGAAACCTTGGGCGATTACGGCACTGTACAGTTTTTTGCGGTCGATACCTTCACCACAGGCATCTACCGCACCTGGTTTGGTATGAATGAACGTCTGGCAGCTACCCAACTAGCAGCCTTGTTGCTCCTGTTGATTTTTGGGCTGGTACTACTGGAACGCTGGTCGCGTGGGCAGGCGCGCTATTATCAAACGTCGCAGCGCGAACAGGCATTACCCAGCTATCGCTTACGAGGAGTACGGGCGATCGCCGCCTGGATCGCCTGCCTGCTGCCCATTGTCCTCGGTTTTTTGCTGCCAGGAATGCTGTTGTCACAAATGGCATGGGAGAATGCAGAACAAACGGTTGATAGCCGCTTTTGGACGTTTGCCACTAATAGCCTCACGCTGGCAGCCTTGACCGCAGGAATTGCCGTTATCTTTGCCGTCATCATGGCGTATGGGTTGCGGTTGCGCCCGACGCTGGGAATGCGACTGGCAACCCAAATGGCATCAATGGGCTACGCCGTGCCTGGAGCGGTCATTGCCGTCGGCATTCTGGTTCCCATCGGTACGCTAGACAATGCGATCGATGCCTGGATGCGATCGACCTTCGGTATTTCGACCGGTTTGCTGCTGAGTGGCACGATCGCTGCCCTCGTCTTCGCCTATCTCGTCCGGTTCCTAGCGCTCTCGTTCAGCACAATTGATGCCAGCCTAACCAACATTAAGCCCAGTCTGGACGATGCCGCTCGTAGTCTGGGACATAACGCAACTAGTATACTGGCACGAATCCATGTGCCGCTCATGACGCGTGGACTCTTAGCGGCGGCTGTGCTGGTGTTTGTGGATGTCATTAAGGAATTGCCTGCCACCCTGATTGTGCGCCCGTTTAACTTCGATACGTTAGCTGTGCGCGTTTACAATCTGGCATCAGATGAACGGTTGGCAGAAGCCTCCGGTGCGGCTCTGGCAATTGTCCTGGTGGGCATCATTCCCGTGATTGTGCTCAGTTTTGGGATCAGTCGATCGAGACGGGGGAGTGGGGAGTGGGGAGTGGGGAGTGGGGAGTAGGGAGTGGGGAGGCAGAACTCAAAACTCAAAAACCTTCCCTCACCTCTCACCCCTTATCCCTTACTTCCATCCTGCTCGATCCATCAGTTGCAAGGCTTCAGCGTTGTTGCGCCCATAGACGGCGGCATTGAGTGCATCTGCTTTGAACGTGCCAAAGCTGCTCACAATGGGGTCGATCGCAACCTTGTCTAGAATGGGATATTCGTAGTTGCCACCCGCAAAAATTGACTGGGCGGCTGGGCTGGCAAGGTGCTCCAGAAACTGCACGGCGGCATCCCGGTTGGGTGCAGTTTTCACCACGCCACCACCACTGATGTTGACATGGGTGCCACGATCGCCCTTACCCTGGTTCGGGAAAAACACGCCGATTTTAGAAGCAACGTCCTGATCTTCTGCTTTCTTCGACTTAGAAAGGCGGGCAACATAGTAAGTGTTGACCAGTGTCACATCGCCCACGCCTGTCGCTACGGCTTTAATTTGTGCCGTATCATTTCCTTCTGGCGGACGCGCGAAGTTAGCAACCAAACCCTTTGCCCATGCTTCCGTTTTCTGCGCTTTGAGGGCTGCCAGCATTGCTCCCGTCAGAGATTGGTTGTAAACACTACTCGACGATCGCACCAAAAGACGACCCTTCCACTTGGGATTGGCTAGATCTTCATAGGTTGATAAATCTGACGGCTTCACCCGCTCTTTGTTGTAAACAATGACCCGTGCCCGTCGAGAAAGACCAAACCAATGACCGCCGACCTCTTGTAAGCTTTTGGGTACGGTCGTCTGCAAAACCTTTGATGTCACAGGCTGCAAAATGCCTGCCTCCTGTGCGCGCCACAAGCGCCCAGCATCTACTGTAATCAGCACATCTGCTGGACTGTTTACTCCTTCGCTTTTAATGCGCTCAATCAGCTTATCTGCCTCTGCCTCAACCAGATTGACCTTGATGCCTGTTTTTTGCGTAAAGCTTTCGTAGAGGGCATTATCTGTGTCGTAATGACGCGCCGAGTAGAGATTTAGCACCCGATTTGACTGAGCAAACCCCAGCCCCGATCGCCTAAACTGATCAACTGCTATTGCCGTGGCGGCGACACCAGCGCCTAAAAACACTCGCCTAGTAATACTCATTGCCGATTCACGCTGCTCCTATGTTGTCTCAATCCTGAAGCGTTGTCTCAATTACGAAAGATCCAGAGAAAAGATCAAGACTTTAATTGAGATTAATCCTCAATAAAGAAACCTACGATCAAGGTTGAGCAATGTCAAGCAACATAGTGGCAACGCTACAAAACTTCAAGCAAGCAAACGCAAGCGTTCTTTGAGAATCGCTGCAAAGACTTTGAAATGGTTGCCTGGAACGATCGCGCTGATTGTCCAGCCTTCTCGTGCCAATTGCCAAATAGTGATAGCAAGGCACACTTTAATGCCTTTAGACCACAGCAAAGAAAAACTGTGAGGTTTCTTGCTGAGAAGTATTATGAGTAGTTAAAGATAGCGTCACGCTTAAAGCTACTTGCACCCCACGCCTTACCAAAACGCCTCCTTCTGTAGATTGATTGCTACTGGTACACCATTCAAGGCAGACTACAAAAGCGATTGTTGCGTAATGGCGATCGACAGTTTCACCAGTTTCAATTAAAGATCAATCGAAGGATTACATATGGCAACTTATCAAGTCAGACTCGTCAATGAAACAGAGGGCTTAGATACCACTATTGACGTGCCCGACGACCAATACATTCTCGATGCCGCTGAAGATAACGGGCTGGATCTCCCCTACTCCTGCCGTGCTGGCGCGTGTTCGTCTTGCAATGGCAAATTGTTAGAAGGCTCGGTTGACCAATCGGATCAGTCTTTTCTGGACGACGATCAGATTGCCGCTGGCAACGTGCTCACCTGCTACGCCTATCCCACATCAAACTGCACCATTCAAACCCATGCAGAAGATGCACTCATGTAGGGCATTGCGCGCTTAGGGCGTTACCTGCTGAGAGCTTGTTGAAACTAAGCTCTATGGTTTGGGAGAGCGATCGGCAGTCAGCAATCAGTCGCCAATCTGTACTCATCGCTGACCGCTGACTGCTCGACCACTCCCAAGAAAAACTTTATGTCAAAACCGGAACCTGCACGTTGGACGGCTCTCCTGGCGCTTTTGGCGCTGGCGTTGATCTGGGGCTATAACTGGGTGCAAATGAAGATTGCTGTACAATATGCACCGCCGTTTCAATTTGCGGCACTGCGTATTGTGCTGGGTGCATTGAGTTTGCTGTTAGCGCTGGTGTGTTTGCGTAAACCGCTGCTGCCAAAAGAGATTCCAGCGACTTTTTGGGCAGGTGTCTTGCAAATTGGTGGTGTGTATGGCTTTGCAACGCTGGCATTGGTGAGTGGTAGTGCGGGTAGAACCTCGGTCTTGGTTTACACGATGCCCCTGTGGACGCTGCTGTTTGCCTGGTTGTTTTTGCGCGAACGCGTTCATGGCTTGCAGTGGGTGGCGATCGCCCTCAGCATCACCGGGCTACTGCTAATCCTGGACGTTCAACATCTGCACGGAACGATCCTTAGTAAGGTGTTGGCATTGCTAGCAGGTATGTGTTGGGCAGGCGGCGCGATCGTTGCTAAGCGAGTCCGTCAGACAGTCAAGCTCGACTTACTGTCATTTACCGCATGGCAAACGGTAGCTGGCGCAGTACCGCTCCTGTTGGCAGCGATGCTTGCTCCTTCTGTGCCGATCGTGTGGTCTGGGTCATTTATCCTGGCGCTGATCTACAACGTGATACCGGGTACGGCGATCGCTACGTTACTCTGGCTCTATGTGCTCAACCGCCTTTCTGCGGGCACGGCAGGCTTGGGTGTGCTGCTGAACCCCATCGTTGGTTGTCTGGCTGCCTGGTTACAGCTCGGTGAAAAGCCAACTCCTATAGAGGCAGCAGGTATGGGTTTCATTGCGATCGCCTTGGCTTTGAATGCAATCCAGGCTACGAAACCGGAGCCTCAAGTCGTGACATGATTTCAGGCAATTTTATCTTAAAACGCGCTATTGCTCTAAAGTACTCATGAATTGCATCTTGTTGACTAAGCGGTCAGCGGTCAGCGGTCAGCGGTCAGCATAGGATTTAGAGCTGAAAGCTGATAGCTGAAAGCTGATAGCTGATAGCTGAATGCTGAATGCTTTCTAGCCACGCAGTGCTTCTACAACAACTTTAAACCAGCGCTGCCAGGATGGCTGTACTTGAAACGCTATGAACTGCTGAGCAAGCGCTAACAAGTTTTGGTGTCGGGCGAACCAGATGGGAAGGGGCAGAATGCGAAACGGAGCGCGTAGAACTGCTTTCTGCGGATGGTCAAACAGGTAAGCGTTGTGAACCACTCCTTGACCAGACGCAATGTTAGCGAGTGGATTGCCTGGAAACGCACCCCAGGGTAAGACACTCAGCGAAAAAATGACGGCAGACCACACGTTGACTCCGATCGCACCGTAGCGCAATTGCGCGATCGCACTCTCTACCTCCGTGCTCCATTGCTGCTGCGTTTGTGAGTCTACCAGCACCGTGCAAGACAAATTGCCCCAAACCTGCTCATTCACAAAGTCCACTGCCTGCGTGAGAAACGCTCCCGCATCCGATGCCTCCAAGCTGACTTCTGCCAACACGCCACAAAAGGCTTCTTGAGTGAGTATATATTCTCCTGCACGAGCTGGCACATTGGGGATGAATGTCCACGGCAGGGTGTTTTGTGGCTCCTCGCAATGCTGTGGAGCAATGGTGACTGAGCTTAGCGCGATCGCCTCTGGATACCGTGCCAAAAACGCCTGGTAACGCTCTTTTGCCCCTGGATAGTAAGCATTTCGAGCTGGCGTTTGGGCTAATTCCTGCTGAAGCTGTGCCAAAAAAGCGTCTCGTTGCGCCCAACCCTTCGCTGTGACAACCACTTTAGCGGCAGCACAGTTAAAGCTGGCATTGTGAGCCACCATCCCAGCGATGTGTCGTGCTTGAAAAGTGAGGTCTGCCGTTGACCAGGCACCGGGCACAACGATCACTGGGGTCACGCACCCCAACTCAGAGGTAATCGGTTTTGTGGTGCGGGGCTGATTCGCTGCTTTACGCTGTGCTTGTTCCGCAGGCGTATCACCCCAGACGATCGCATCATGGGTATGATGTGACCCTGTGATGTGAATGGTATCGACCAACGAGTGCTGACACAGATGATGACCGAGATCTGCGCCTCCGTACACCACATCCAAAAAGCCATCCTGCTGCAACGATCGAAACGCTACTTCTAAGATGGAACCCATATACTCGTTGACAGGATTCATTTTGAGCAGCACCACTGCATCGTCCGCAAAAAGCTTGTAAAGTGCGTCCAATGGCGCGATCGCGGACACATTTCCTGCACCCAAGACTAATGCCACTTTTCCCTGCTGGGATGGCTGCCGATACACCCTTCCTTGCGTAGCTGGCTGTCCTGGTTGCAGCCAGACTTCTCCCCTAAACCCAAGCCACAGCAGACGCTCCATCAGGTGATCGGGAAAGACCTGCGCGATCGTTTGCCCATGGCGAACACAGAGTTTGACAGGCGGTTGCCCGTTTGCTTTGAGGGTTTTGATGAGCAAGCGCAAATATCCCATCGTAGCGATCGGACCTACAAACCATTCTTCCCCTGCTAGCGTTGCCTCTGGATTCATTCCCTTCGCACGACAGCAAGCCTCTGCCCAAGCGTCTGCTACTGCCATCACGTCATGCAGGCAGCGCTCAAGATAGGCAATGCGATCGGCGACACTAAGCCGCACCCAATCCTCTTTACGACTGGCAAGTCGAGTGGCGATCGCGTCCGCTTGTGCGAATGAAGTACCGACTACGGGGTTAGTTTGCCTGGGAACCATCTTGAGGTACGGGTGTAGCGATGTGAGTAGTCAGTTGATCATGGGCGATCGCGGCACCAAATATTTAATATCAGGTAACGCGATGTGCAACTAAATTTACCCTCATCCCCACCCTTCTCCCCAGAGAGAAGGGCTTTCGGACTTTTCCGGTTCCCTCTCCTGCTGGGAGAGGGCTGGGGTGAGGGCGGTCTCAGCAGGTCTTTCAGGAAAGCCGCACATCGCGTCAGGTATGAACGCTGCTTACAAGTACATTAATAGGCTGGCACAGGTTGAAAGAAACCGGGTTGCTGAAAGTAAGTTTGAGGCTCAAACGGTCGCTTTACACAAAGAAACCTGGTTTCGACAATCGCCTATAAACGGGACAAACTTCACTTGAACAATTGAAGTCGTTGTGCTGGCAACGCGAACTTAGAGTTAAATAGTGGAGCCTCTCTTTTCAGCATTTAGGCGATCGCTATGAGCCTCAAACGTTTGCAGACAGCTACAACAGTGTCAATAGAATTTGCAGCCTTGTTAGTTGGCTTGAGCATGACAATGCCTGCACATGCAGACGATTTAGAGCAGGTGCAAACGCTGTTGGCAACTAGACAATGTTCTAGCTGTGAGTTAAGCAATGCTGGCTTAGTGTATGCCGATCTGCGCGGAGCCGATCTGCAACGGGCAAATCTCAGTCGGGCAAATCTCAGTCGAGCAAATTTGCAGGGAGCCAATTTACGTGGCGCTATCCTAGCAGGTGCCAGTTTAGTAGGTGCTAATTTAACAGGGGCAAACCTGGATGGCGCAAATCTGACTGCAACGGATCTGCGCTACGCCTCTGTAACGAACGCTACCTTTCAAGGGGCAACCCTGGATCACGCCTTGCTGCAAGGAACGATCGGGTTGACCAACACAGTTGGAAACCCAGAGGATTTTTACCGTTGGGCAATGGTCGCTACGGAGGAGAAAGACTACGCCTCAGCCGTTGCTAACTTTACCCAGGTGCTGGCACGTCAACCAGATTTTGCGCAAGCATATTTGGGACGAGGGGTGGCAAGGCTCCAGACGAACGATCGCGCAGGGGCGATCGCTGACCTCAAGCAAGCAGACAAACTCTTCACTGCACAGGGCGATACCAAAACAGCCCAAGGCATCCAACAGTCTATTAAGGCTCTAGAAACACCGCCCAACCGACCAAAATCAGGGAACGGCTTTGGGACAAATCTGCTGAGTGCGTTCGCGACGCTGTTGCAACTCTTTTTGCCGTAGAAGGAAAAGGGAGAAGGCGGAAGGCAGAAGGCAGGAGGCAGAAGGCGGCAGAGGGGGCAAGGGAGGCGACGGAAGCAGAGAAGCTAAACTTTCGCGTGCCTCTGTGTCATGCTGGCTTCCCGTCTTATATCAATTCTACAAAATCGCCCTACAGATTCGTTCTTGCTGCTGACCGCTGACCGCTGACCGCTGACCGCTGACCGCTGACCGCTGACCGCCAGCCAAAGCTTGCCTGTGTAGCCACAGTTTAGTGAAATGGTATTACCTATTCCTTGATCTTCCCCTGCCCCCCTGCTTCCCCGGCTCCCCTCACTTTTTCCCCCTTCTCTCCGCCCAACACCTCCCAGTGACGGAGCAATTCAGCGATCGTAGCGGCATGGGCGATCGCGCCACGCGGTGTATGAGGCGCATCCCCATCAAAGATCTCGGCGATCGTACTGAAGCAGCCTTCATGCTCAAAATGCGTCAGCAGTGGCTGTAAGTCAAGCGGTAGCGGTTCTTCTGGGCAAAAGCGGCTCCAGGCACGAACAAATGGACCTAGAAGCCAACTCCAGACAGTGCCCTGGTGGTATGCGCGATCGCGCTGATCGGAGTTGCCGCTACACATGCCCCAGTAGGCGGGATCAGCGGGATCTAAGCTGCGGAGTCCGTATGGAGTCAGCAGACGATCGCGAGCTGTGTAGAGTACTTGACGCGCTTGCTCTGCCGTAAACGCACAATGATGAAGCGACAGTGCTAGAACGGCATTGGGACGAATCGTTGCATCCAGACGATCGTCTGGCTCAATGCGATCGTAGAGGTAGAGCTGTTGGTCATGCCAAAACTTTTGCAACGAAACATTCACCTGCTCGGCTTGCTGGGCATAGCGCCGTGCCTGATTCAAAAGGCGATCGGCGTTCTCAACGTCAGGACGTTCTGCCAACAGCGTTGCCCACTGGCTCGACCAACAAAGCGCCGAATACCAGAGGGCATTGATTTCAATGGGTTTGCCATGCCTGGGAGTAATGGCTTCGCCAGCGACGATCGTGTCCATCCAGGTCAGTGGCGTGCTGGCATCATCCCAGGTAATCAGCCCATCGGAGGCATCAATCCGAATGTTGTATAAAGTGCCAGCCGTAAACGCCTTGTAGATTTGCTTGACGACTTCGTATTGATCAAGCAAAAACTCCCAGTCTTGAGTGGCTTCGAGGTACAGCCCTAGTGTTTCAATCCACCACAGCGCACAGTCAATGTTGCGGTAAACAACCTCACTATGCTCGTTCGGTAAGACATTGGGAATGAGACCCTGGTAGCTCGATCGCCCCAGTTGGTCAAGCATTTTGCGTGCCAGCAAGAAGCGTTTGGTGGTGAGCGTGAAGCCAGGTAGACAAAGCAACGTGTCGCGGCTGCGATCGTCAAACCAATGATAACCAGCGACGATCGCAGGCACCTTTTGAGTCACCTGACTGACCATAAACTGATCGCTTGCCCGCAACAATCGCTCCCACATCGCTGGTTGACTGTTGACCGCTTGAGGCAAGTGCAAAAACTCTCGCTCTAGTCGCCGTTCCTCTACTTGTATTGCTTGATCAACGGTGGTGGATGCAAGCTCTGCGATGCTGGAGGCAGGCAAGCCAACCCTCGCTTCCAGCGTTACCGTTTCACCGGGTTGTAGCCAAACCGTTAGGTAGCCAGGACTAAACAGATCCTCTAGATAATCCAACCCGCGATGCGCTTCTTCAGGATAGTAGTAGTTCCAGTACCAGGTTTCCTCTGGCTGGTAGTGCCCCTGGCTCCAGGAGAGTCCCCAGGGTGTGCCCGTCTTACCTGCCTGTAGCGCTTGCAGAAAGACTTGATTGGAGCCGACCAATTGAGAAAACGACAGCCTCAATGACTCTTGCTGGTGATGATGAAAATCACGATCGCCAATAATCGGTCGTAGCCGCAAAATTGCCAGTTGAGTGCCGATATAACGGTATTGCACCAAAACTCGATTGTTCGCTTGACCAGGCAGGGGTGCTCCCGTCGATCGCCCCTCTTGAGCAATCCCGTAAGGCATCATGATCTGACGGCTCAACTGCCACTGCTCACCCATGCCCCAACACCAGGTTGGGACGGGATCGACGCTGAACTCCTGCAACAGCCGATAACCCAGCGGTTCGATCTTCTCAACCTGATTGGCAAGCCAAACGTTCGTTCCCAGCGCAAAAATAAGTCCGCCGACTTCCAAACTGGCTTCTAAATGGGAGAACAGCAGTGTTCGTTGTCGAGGTGGATCGAGTGCCGCAACTAACCAACCGTGGTAGGTGCGCGTGCGGGCATCGCAAACTGTACCACTGGCAAAACTACCCAACCCATTTGTCAGCAGCCATTCGCGCGTATCCAGCTCATTCATTGCCGTTCAGTCTTTGCCAGGAGTTTTAACCATTAGTCCGAGTCTATGTCTAAAAGTTTATCTTTCCGTGAGACAGCATAGAGTCAAACTTCTGGCTGTGAACGCCTCCTAGAAGGTGTTTAAGCATAATGGTATTTTTAGTGGTTATTGGGGCTATCAGTATCAGTTATCAGCTATCAGCTATCAGCTATCAGCTATCAGCTATCAGCTATCAGCTATCAGCTTTTCTCTGACCACTGACTGCTGACCGCTTTTTTCTAACTGCTGACCGCTATAAACACTGTTCGATCGTCGCAACCACCGATCGCCCGATCGCCTCCAAATCGTAGCCACCTTCTAAGCCAAAAAGAAGGCGACGAGTCAGCGCCAAACAGTAGCGTGTGAACACCCCAAAATCGTCTGGTTTGAGCGAAATGCCAGCTAATGGATCGGCATGGTTGGCATCATACCCCGCGCTGATGATGAGCAAATCAGGCTGGAAACGGGTCAAAAACGGCATCACTTTTTGGATAAACGCAGGTTCGTAGTCTGCCATTGTGCTGCCAGGAGGCATCGGTACATTCAGCACGTTGTTGTGCAACCCGCGTTCATGCTCGGCACCTGTACCGGGATACTGTGGCGATTCGTGCAGTGAACAGTAGGCAATCTGAGGATGCTTTTCGACGATCGCCTGTGTGCCGTTACCATGATGCACATCCCAATCGAGGATCGCCACGCGATCGACCCCCGACTGCTCTAGCGCGTAATGAGCCGCGATCGCAGCGTTGGAAAAGATGCAAAACCCCATGCCCACTTCGCTGACCGCATGATGACCCGGTGGACGTGCCAAGACAAACGCTGGATTGTTGGTCGCCAGGACGCGATCGACTCCATCCATCCAGGCACTCACTGCCAATAGTGCGACATCATACGTCTGTGCTGAAACGGGTGTATCGGCATCAATGTAACCGCCACCACGTTTTGCCAGCCGCTGCACTCCTTCGATGTAGCGTTGAGTATGTACCTGTTGTACGTGTGGCATCACGGGACGAGTTTCGATGGGAGTGGGCGATCGCCAATCCAACTGATCTGCCCAAGGCGCTGACTTAAGCGCATTTTTGATCGCCGTCAATCGTGCTGGCTTTTCGGGATGGAAGGAACCTGTCTCGTGCAGCAAAAAAGCGTCGGAGTAGATAATTGGCAGCATAAGGCGGGGGAAGACTGACAATGCTTTGATTCTAAGCTACGGGCTGTATGGCTGAGGCGTAGTCTGAGTCATTCGATCGAGGCTGTCTGGGTCGAGACGAATGCTCCAGAGGTAATCGGTCGTAGGCACTACCGAAGCGGCAACATCACTATTGGAACGATCGAAGTCGAGTCCAACGCTGAAAGAGCTGCCGAGATACACTTGCCCTAGTTTGCCAATGCCTTCAATGCGAGTTGGATCGGTGATGACTCGTTGTGTCAGACGAATCGTGGTTTGTGCGCCGTGCGAAAAATAGATCGTAGCGAGGTTTTGCTTAAACTGCACCTGCACATCGTACTCACCACCCGTTTGGTACGAAATCACTTTGGCAGGTAGTTTGATGCCATCCAGGTTCTTGCCCTGATACTCAACGGCACGGACAGGCGCTGTCAGCAGCAATAAAACAGTTACAGCGAACCCGAATAGTTTCATTGATCATCGCGTTTGAGACACTCTATCTCTCAGGGTAAGACAGCTTTGAGCGATCGTCGCCCCTCAAGTCAAATTTGAGCGTGGCGGGTCAAAGCTAGTGCAAGTCATTGACCCGTTTAAACGAACTGATTGGCTAGTTTTTGACCAGAATTATGGTTCAATCCAAAATCGCAGAACCAAATAAGCCAGCCTAACTACACCCACCTCCATTGCCGAGAGTCGTATTTGGATCGCCTGGTGAAGAGTTAAAAAGCCAACCTACCCTTGACAAGATGCCGAAGTTCTTGCCATTAAAGGTTTTTTCCAAATCAACTTCTACCCACACTCCGCCTTTTGCGTCTCTCTGGCTAGTGATGGATCCGCTACCTTTAGGTTGGGTCACGTAAACTCGCTGACCGGCTGCTAAGACGGCTCGATCGATCGGTTTAGATTGCCAGTTTGGTGCTCGAAAAACAGACACTGAGCCAGGAGTATTTTTGACTGTACGGCACACACTCGATTTTGCTTGGGTTGACGGCGATGTTCTGCCACAGTCTAAAGCCGCATAATCGACAAAGCCACTCATTGGTTGATCGATTTGAACACGGGCTGGCGGTACACCAGGTAAAGTTCCTGCCAAACCAACCAAAGTGCCAACTGGAAGAGAACTCATCAGTGACTCTGAGTCTCCAGTATTTGCTGTTTTGTAAACCGGAGTCGTTTTGATGACTTTACAGGCAACTTGAGACATCAACAGGGGAGAAGATGGAGGCACTGCAAACACAGGCAACTCTAACCCGATCATCGCGATCGTCATCCCCACCAAAACTCTTACTGAAAGTTTGCGATCGTCCATTCTACTTACCATTAACACTCCTTAAAAGCCTGATATTGATTTCGATCGCTTGGCTAAAGCAATATTCTTTCAGTACCATAATTTGGGAGGTTAAGTCCACCGTAGGCTGGGTGAAGCGTAACGATGACTGTCGATGGCGATGAATTTCTCGGCTAATCTTTAGCCAGTGCATTTGTACCTGCTACGATGCTGAAAGAATTGACTGCGCGCTGCCATTATGCCTTCTGGTCGTACCCACGACAGCATTACCCTTTGGAGTTTGCCCCTGATTGCTGGGCTGACCTTCGCACGGACACAGAGCAGCAGTCTGACTTTATGCGTTTCTGGCAGCTACCTTTTCAGCGGTTTAATGTTTGGTCCCGATTTAGACGTGTACTCACACCAGTACAAACGCTGGGGACTGCTGCGCTGGATCTGGTTGCCCTACAGACAGAGTATGCGGCATCGATCGTTCTGGTCGCATGGTTTCCTTGCGGGAACAATCGTGCGGGTAGCCTATTTGCTGATCTGGGTCGGGCTGTTTGGTGCGGTCGGAATATTGACGGGCGCGATCATCGCTCAAATCACTGGCACCACTAATGATTGGTCATCCCTTACCCAGCAGTGGTGCAGCGACAGCCTTGTCTGGATTGGGCGCGTACCTCAGCAATACCCTAATGAAGCGATCGCGATCGCCCTTGGACTTGAGCTGGGTGCCATGAGCCATGCTTTTGCTGACTGGGCACTGTCAACCTACCGACGCACGTTGAAGCAGCGATCCCCCAAAAGCGCTGTGGCATCACGACAATCTGCTTTGCCGCCTGTTCTATCACCATTGGAAGGCAACGCGACAAAGCCCTCTCCCCTTACAAAGCGATCGCTCCCCTCGCCTCCCTCGCCACAGACTCAGCGCGAACCACAATTGCCACCATTCGAGCGCAAGAGGGAGTAATGGTATAGCTCAGTCACATGGGTTAGGACGAGGTATAGGGGTTTCACTCCCTTTAATCTCAATGTCTTAGCTTTTATGCGATAGCTATAGAAGATGAAGAATCAACAGTTAGACTGACCATTGACTTCCATAACCAACCACTCCCTCCTATTCTCGTCGATCGTTAAAGTAGAGAAGCGCCAATTATTGTCGAGTGTTGTATGACTAATTCTGAGCAGTCTCATTCTGACCCATTGGAGCAGCAGCCTACGATGCTGGAGGCGATACAACATTTGGTTGAGGTGGTAGCGCGGCTGCGATCGCCCAACGATGGCTGTCCCTGGGATCTTGCCCAAACGCCCAAAAGCTTGATTCCCTATGTGATTGAAGAGGCTTACGAGACGATCAATGCCATTCAGAGCGGCGATGCAAACGCAATTCGTGAAGAACTGGGCGATTTGCTTCTACAGGTTGTCCTACAGGCTCAGATCGCCAGCGAAGCCAATCAATTCAGCCTGACAGAAATCGCTCATGGCATCAGCGAGAAGCTTATCCGCCGTCATCCGCATGTGTTTGGGGATGTGAATGTACAGACAATAGATGATGTCTATCGCAACTGGGAGCAAATCAAGGCGATCGAGAAAGGTGAAGATCCCAACATCGCGCCATCCTTGAGTAAAAAACTGAGTCGATACGCCCGATCGCTTCCTCCTTTAATGGCAGGCATGAAAATTTCTCGCAAAGCGGCTGAAGCAGGGTTTGAGTGGGAGACGATCGACGGCGTATGGGCAAAGTTTCAAGAAGAACTAGCCGAATTTAAGGAAGCGCTTGCAGAAGACAATAAAGCTCACCAAGAAGCCGAACTGGGCGATCTCCTCTTCACTGTTATCAACCTCGCCCGCTGGTATGATCTAGACCCCAGTGCAGCACTACAAGGCACCAACCAACGCTTCATTCAACGCCTGGAGCAAATGGAAACCGTCGCCGATCGACCCCTTTCTGACTACAGCCTGGAGGAACTAGAGCAATTGTGGCAAGCAGCAAAGCGGAAGTTGAGAGGGGAGGCAGGGGACGCAGAGGGGGCAGGGGACGCAGAGGGGGCAGGGGACGCAGATTGAGCCATGCAAGATTCATGCATCCTTCATCCCTCATGCCTCCCTTAAACCCCTCACTCCTCTCCTCTTCCCCAATGCCTAAACAACGCCTCGATCTCTTACTTGTCGAACGTGACCTTTGCGATACGCGGCAGAAGGCACAGGGATTAATTCGGGCTGGGGAAGTGATGGTGAATCAGCAAGTTGTGGATAAGCCTGGAACAGAGATTGATTTGCTGGCGAAGATTCAGGTGCGGCAACGATCGCCCTACGTCTCCAGGGGTGGCGAAAAGCTGGCAAAGGCGATCGCACATTTTGCCATTCCAGTCGCCGATCGCCTTTGTTTAGATGGTGGTATTTCGACAGGCGGCTTTACCGATTGTTTATTGCAGGCAGGCGCACAGCAAGTCTACGGGGTTGATGTTGGCTACGGACAGGTTGCCTGGAATTTGCGACAAGACCCACGCGTGACGTTACGCGAACGAACAAACTTACGCCATCTCACACCAGCCGATTTATACGGGAGCGATCGCCCCTACCCCGACTTGGGCGTAGTCGATGTCTCGTTTATCTCGCTGACAAAAGTAGTATCTGCCCTCTGGCAATTACTCCAGTCGCCCCGCGAGGTTGTCTTGCTGGTCAAACCTCAGTTTGAAGTAGGACGCGCACTCGTCGGCAAAAATGGTGTAGTGCGCGATCCCCAGGATCAGGCGATGGCAATTTTGCAGGTTTTAGAAGCGGCGCAGGCATTAGGCTGGCACTATCACGGTGTTACCTGGTCACCCCTGGTAGGTCCTGCTGGCAATATTGAGTATCTGCTGTGGTTGAAAGATGTTGAACCTTCGTCAGAACATTCTGGAGTGATGGAAGGACTTGATCAAGAACGGGCGATCGTCGCCCCAACCACACAAGATGTAATCCTTTCTCCAGATCTACACACGCTGAAACAACTAGCCCTGACCGCTCAGAAAACTCTAACCCGCTAAACTCAATTCCCTACTCCCCACTCCCTACTCCCTACTCCCCAGACTCACGAAACAATCAGCCCATCCTTCACATGAATGATACGGTTGGTTTGCGCCGCGATGTCTGGCTCATGCGTGACGATGACGATCGTAATGCCCTGTTGATTTAAATCGGTGAGCAAGTTCATGACTTCTTGAGATGTTGTGCTGTCGAGTGCGCCCGTTGGTTCGTCTGCCAGCACCAGAGCGGGACGGTTGACCAGGGCACGGGCGATCGCCACCCGCTGCTGTTGTCCACCCGATAGTTGATTCGGACGGTTCGACAGACGCTCTGCCAATCCGACTCTAGTGAGTGCTTCCTTTGCCCGTTTTTGGCGTTGCGGTTTTGAGACGCTGGCATACACCATTGGCAGCATCACATTATCCAATGCGGTCGATCGCGGCAGCAGGTTGAATTGCTGAAACACAAACCCAATCCGCTGATTGCGAATAAACGCCAGTTCATCATTGTTCAATGTGGTCAGGTTTCTGCCTTCCAAAACGTAGTGCCCACCGCTGGGACGATCGAGACAGCCAATAATATTCATCAATGTGGATTTGCCAGAACCAGACACACCCATGATGGCGACATATTCACCTTCTTCGATCGTCAAATCGATGCCCTTCAACACCGGCACATCAACTTCACCAAGTCGATAAGTTTTCCGTATTCCTTCCATCCAAATCATCGTTGCCATAGGGAAAGTGAGGCTTAAAGTGCGAGGAGATAGGGGTTTTGAGCTGTGCACTAACGTTGAACGCTGAATCGCAGCCTAAAATTGCAGTTAAGCAATTATCATAGACTTCTACCTCTTTACCAAGCTCTCTTTTCAGTCTGAGCCAATTGGATTGTTCAGCATTTCAATAGGTGCCCTTACGGCGTTCTCCAAATCTCGGTTCAGCACGAGGAGCCTCAATAAAACCCGGCGTTACTAAAGAATTCCCAGTTGCAAACATATAAGTTCTGAGAATGTCTGCTTGTAGCTCTAATAACCACGCGTTAGACAACGGACCAAAATCAACGGGCTTAAGCCCAATATCGTTCAGCAGTTCAATAACCGTTTGCTTCGCTTCATTATCATCACCAGCGATAAAAGCTTGTACCCCTGCCTCTCTAAGCGCAGCCGCATCGCAGTTAAAAACTTCCATTGCCTGGTTGTTCAGGGCTTTCACGATCCTTGCGGAAGGAACATCTTTCTGAGTTGCTCCTGCTAAAGAATGAAGGAATTCTTCAGGCTTATAGTCACGAGGGAGATCTCGATTATTTAAGTCGATGATCACTTTACCTGCTAACGCTGAGGTTGATGTTATAAAACTGGAAGGCACGGCACGTATAGTGCTGACAATGACTTCACAAGTCTCGGCAACTGCATCATTCGTTCCACCAATGGCACTAAATCCGATTTCCTCGGCTACACTACGAGACTTCTCAGCATCACGTGAACCAAAGGTTATTTGATGCCCTGCTACTGACCAAGCCCCTCCGAGCACGCGTGCCATATTACCGCTGCCCCAAAAACCTATTCTCATCTTTAATCCCCTCAATGGTTCAACTCTAAGATAATCATTAGCTTCAGTAGGATGTTTAACAAATTCTTATTCGCTTCGCAATGCTGCGATCGGATCAAGCTGTGCGGCATTTCGAGCGGGAATTACGCCTGCGATAAGTCCAATGACAAACGATAGCCCAAAGCCAGCGCCGATCGACCAGACGGAGATGACGAAGGGAAATTTGAAGAGTGTCGCGGCACCAAAGGCAATGCCAACGCCTAAAGCAATGCCGATCGCGCCGCCTGCGATCGAAACCATGACAGCCTCCGTCAAAAACTGGCTCAAGACCGCACTGTTTGTTGCTCCAACGGCTTTGCGAACGCCGATTTCGCGGGTGCGTTCCACTACAGAAACCAGCATGATGTTGGCAATCCCAATACCACCAACGACGAGCGAAATGCCTGCGATCGCGCTGACCATCATGGTAAGCAGCCCTGTAACGGTGCTGAAGGCATTGATAATATCCGCCTGGTTAGTGATGCGAAAATCGTCTTGCTGGGGCGGATAAATGTTGTGCCGAATGCGTAGCAAATTCGTCACCTGAAACTGCGCTGCATCTAACGCTGCCGAGTCTTTTGCCTTTACCCAAAAGCCACTGATTGCAGTGCCATTGAGTGAGTTGTTCCCGACGATGCGGGCAGACATATTCGTGAGAGGGACGTAAATGCGATCGTCCTGGTCTTGACCACCGATTGATCCCTTCGTTTCCATCACGCCAATGACGTTGTATAGTTCGGTTTGAACGCGGATTTGAGCACCGATCGCCCTACCATTAGTGCCAAAGAGTGAGTTCCGCACCGTACTGCCCAAAATAGCGACGGGTCTGGCACTGTTCAGATCCTCCTGACTAAAAAACTGTCCCTCTTTTGGATGAACGTTCTTCACATCGGGATAGCTCAAATCGGTACCCAGCAGCGTTGTTGAATTGTTTTCTCCTTCATAGACCACCTGCACGCCGCGCTGTAAATAGGCTGTGACACCCTGAGCGGCTGGCGCTTGCTTGGCGATCGCCTGAGCATCTTCCCATGTGACAGTCGAAGCTGTACCTGTACCCTGACTGATCCCGCTTCCTGAGCGTGCGACCCCTGTCAAAACCAAAATAACGTTGGTGCCCAGCGCTTGAATTTGCTGTTCGGTTGCCTTTTGTACGCCCTGACCCACTGAGGTAACGGTGATCACCGACGCAATACCGATCACCACACCTAGCATCGTCAGACCCGTGCGAAGTCGGTTACTCCAAAGCGCCTCCAGAGACATGGTGAGCACTTCTAGCAGCGAAACGCTAGTGGGATGAATGCGAGTAAACTGTGTCATGAAAATCCTCCTAACGCTGACGTGCGCCTCCACCTGTGCCACCAGGAGCACCACCGCTGCTGCCACCACCACCGCCACCGCCGCGACCACCACCCATACTGGGTAGGAAGGAAGGCGTGCGTGATTGAGGACGATCGCCCTGCGGGAAGCTCGTTAGCACGCGATCGCCCTCAGCCAGCCCAGAAAGCACTACAGTTTTGCCATCATCTGTAGACACCCCCGTTGTAATGGGTCGAAATTCGGGTCGCCGCTGACCCTGCCCACTGCTTTGTCCACTGCCCTGATTACCGTTTCGGGCACCCACTACCTGTACGCCACTGACCCCATCCTGTCGAACGATCGCCACTGTGGGAACCACCAGCACATTGCTCAAAGTGCCCACATTAAAGCTCACACTGGTACTCATGCCAGAACGCAGCAGATTCTGAGGATCAGAGACAGACGTTTTGACTTCAAAGCTAGTAACGTTCTGCGTAACGGTTGACTGTGCCGCCACCTGCACCACTTTGCCTTCAAAGGTTTTACCAGGGAACGCATCTGCCTGAATTTTGACCGACTGACCGATTTTGATCTGGGCAATATTAGCCTCAGCCACATACGCATCAATTTGATTGGTAGAAGCCAATGCCAGAATAGACGCGGATGCTGAAGAAGCCGAGCTGCCTGCAGTTGAGGGAGTGACAAAGGCACCCGGATCAGCAAATTTTTTCGTCACAAGACCACTGAAGGGTGCCCGAATCACCGTATCGTCAATATCTGCCTGAATGGTTTGTAGTGCGCCTTGGGCGGTCACAACCTGAGCGCGTGCGGTCGCAATGTCTTCTGGACGGCTACCGACTTTCTGAAGATCCAAAGCCTGCTGTGACTTCCGTACTTGAGCCGCTGCCTGATCGCGGGTTGCACGAGAGGTAATGAGGTCTCGCTGAGCAAGCGCCCCATCGTTAGACAACTGCTGATTTTGCTGAAACGTCGATTCTGCTGATGCTAGAGCCGCCTTATCGTTGGCTAACTGTGCGGCTGCTTGGGCAATGTCTTGAGAGCGATTGCCAGCGACGAGCTTGTCGAGGTTTGCCTGTGCCTGTGCCAGTTGTCCCCGCGCTTGTGTGTACTGTCCCTGTAGGTTAGACGCATCCATGTATGCCAGGATTTGTCCCTCCCGAACACGATCGCCCTCTTTCACCAGCAGTTGCTTTAGAATGCCCGATGATTTAGGACTGACGTTTGCCGATCGCTCCGGCAGCACAGAGCCATTTGCCGAAATGTTCACTGGCAAACTCTGGCGCTCTGCTGTAGCAGTTTGCACCTGCCGCCGCAGTTCACGTCGCTGTGCAGTTGTCACTTGACTGTAGGCAACATAACTACCGCCTAAAATTAAAGCCGCAACAAGCAGCCCCACTGCCCACTTTGGTATCCCACGTTTGACCAGGTCTTTCACAAATTTGCGCTCCGTTTAGCCGTTATGACTGACACTCAAGCCAATAGCACGAAACTGTCTATCAACTCACAGAATGCTGATTGGTCATGAATCAAGTCCTCTTTCTTAGACTCTATGACTGAACTTGAGGTTCAACAAGATTCTCTATGCGGAGTGTGAGCTATACATAAGTACTGCCGTGTGCAAACCACACCCTACAAAAGTATGCTTAGGGCGATCTTGACTGATAAGACATCAATCGGTTGTCTGCGGGTGCAGCCATTAAACTGATACCTATTAAACTGGTACCAGCGCTTTGCATCCGCTGAGAGTGCTTCAAGAGAGGTACACGTCCGTGAGCGATGGATGAATCGGCAAATGATGAAGCTTTCTCAATTGCGAGCTATCGTAGCAGTGGCAGATTATGGCAACTTTAGTGAAGCCGCGTTGGCATTAAACCTCTCTCAACCTGCGATCAGCCACGCGATCGCCACTTTGGAAGCAGAATTGGGTGTGTCGCTCTTTGCCAGAGGGCGGCGCGGTGCCGTGTTAACCGTTGCTGGCGAGCAAATTGTTGCACATGCGCGTCAGGTGTTTTTGCATTTAGAGCTGATACAAAAAGAGGCAAACCTGCAAAAAGGCTTGAACGGTGGACACGTGCGGATTGCCTCGTTTCGCAGTGTGGCGACGCACGTGCTGCCAATGGTCATTGCCCGCTTTCGCGATCGTTTTCCTAACATCAGCATCACAATTATTGAACGTCCCGATTATCTGGATATCGAGCAAACATTGCGAGATGGACGTGCGGATATTGGCATGACCTACCTGCCAACGAGTGCAGAATTTGAGGCGTGGGAACTGGTGCGAGACGACTACGTTGCCCTCTTACCGCCTAAAACCAGCATCAGAGGTTTACAAATGACCTGGGAAGATTTAGCGGCTCATCCGCTGGTGCTACTTCCTTGTTTGCCGTGCGGACGCATTCTGCACCAGCATTTGACGACTGTTGCCCCACCCATGCAGACTGCCAGCGATATTCAAGAAGACTCGACGATCGTCAGCATGGTGATGCAAGGGCTAGGTGCGGCGATTCTCCCTCGTCTTGCCGCAGAACCCATTCCCCAAGCCTTGCGCGTACATTTGCTGCCCGATCCGCTCAAACGCGTGATTGGTGTGGCTGCTCTCTCTGAGGCGCTGCATACACCAGCCGTCTTTGCTTTTTTAGACACGTTGAAAACATTTGACTTCCAGAGTTTCGCAACCGTTAGCTGAGGCAGCTTTAGCCGATCGGTCTGATAGCACCCTCAACCCGTTGAAAGAACGTAGGGAAACAAGCGTGTTATTCCCACAGAGGCTGACGAGTGAACTACAGTAAATGATCTGGGTGTAAGTGTAAAACGCCATGAAAGCTCGACCTTACCTGACTCTAGCCGCGATCGTACTTCTTGGCGCGCTCCTGCGGTTCTGGCATTTGGACTTGAAACCCATTTGGCTGGATGAAGTGATTACAGCGCTGTTTAGTTTGGGTCGCAATTACTATGAAGTGCCATTGAACGAGGCGTTTTCGCTGTCGGCATTAGAGCAGATCTTTACCCTCAAGGCAGAAACAAGCTGTGCCCAAATTGCTCAAACGATCGCCAGTCAATCGGTACATCCACCGCTGTTTTTCTGCTGGATGCACGATTGGCTGCGTTGGGTAAATGCCGTGCCGCTATCGTGGCTCTGGAAGCTACGAGCACTGCCTGCCTTGATTGGGGTGGTGGCGATCGTCGCACTTTATCAGCTCAACCGCCTTGCCTTTTCACCCGCAGCAGGTTTGACAGGCGCGATGGTGATGGCAGTATCGCCCTTTGCCGTGTACCTCTCTCAAGAAGCCCGTCACTACACCTTACCGATGCTGCTGGTGATTCTGGCACTGACGGGATTGTATCAGGTGCAAACAGACTTATATCAACGACAGTTTCGTCCTGGCATCTGGCTGGGCTGGATGGTTGTCAACAGCCTTGGGTTTTACATTCACTACTTTTTCCTCCTGGCATTTTGCGCTCAGGTCGCCACGCTCTTGGTCAACGTTCTGACCTTCAAGTCTTTGCCGACGCTACATCCTAATGCCTACCGTCTACAGCCAGCGCGTGCGCTCATTGCCGTTACTCTTGCCACTACGGGTGTTTGCCTCACCTACATCCCCTGGTTGCCAACGTTTTTGAGCCATATCAATCGTCCTGAAACCAACTGGATGAAGCCCTTTGAGCCAGACTGGATGGATACGATCGCACCGCTGTATCAGTTCCCCATGGGTTGGATTCTCATGGCGATCGCGCTACCGGTCGAAAATCAGCCCCTTTGGCTGGCGATCGTCATGGTGCTTTTAATGATCGTCTTTACTGCCTGGTTGCTATGGCAGCTCTCTAGCCGCTTCGGGCAGCTTTGGAGCAACCCCGAAACGCACCTGCCGACACGGATGCTGGTGATGTTTGTGCTGTGTGTCGTGCTGGAATTTTTGGCGATCGTTTATATTCTTGGCAAAGATATTACCTCGGTACCTCGATACAACTTCCTTTACTTTCCAGCGGTCTGTGCGTTGTTGGGTGCATGTCTGGCACAACCGAGTCAGACAAGGAAAAAAGGCAGCGGCGACATACAGATGCTTCACGCTGCTCCCCATCCATTCCTGGCTCGGCATCTTACCTGGATCGTACTGTTTGTGGGCGTGCTTAGCAGTACGCTGGTCGTTTCAAACCTGGTGTTTCTCAAACCGTATCAGCCTGATCAGATTGCTAGCCAGGTGCGTTTAGAATCAGATGCGCCGCTTGTAATGGGCATGGCATACGGTGATTTGCAAGACGTGGCACTGGGTCTTAGCATCGCCTTGGCACTACACGATACGGACGATCGCGCCGACGAGTCCCATCAGTTTGCCTTCATACCAAGAGTGCGCCCTGCCAAGGCGGATTCGGCAGGCACCAGCGATCGCCTCCAAACTGCACCATCCTATGCTCAAGTCTGGCAAAATCTAGCCGCGCTCAAACAGCCGTTGAGCGCTCCACTGAGCCTGTGGATGATCGCACCCGGTCTGAAGCGAACCGATTATCCACCCACCCTGTCATTGGGTCATGCAAGCGGCGCGATCGGCTGCACGGTCGATCGCGATCGCTTTTACCGACGTGGTATTCCTTACCAACTGTATCGCTGTGAGTCGTGAAGAAAGTCGTAACCATCTGTCTTTTTGTGTTGGACAGTGAGCGATGACCATCGGTATTAGATTAGTCTCATTGCAAAAGTTTCATTGCAAAAAGTCGCTCTTCTAACAAACAGACGTTCCTTTTTTGCCGCTTGCTTTCCACGTCAGCTTTTCTTGCGGATGAAGTATTCAGACGTATTTTCTGTGGGAGTGCGGTACAGAAAGAGTTCATTACCACTGGGCAAACTGTAGATGCGATACACAGCCTCAATCACTGTCAACTGCCGCTCACGTGGAATGCCTCGATTTTCAGGGAAATAACCACCTCGCCTTACAACGGTGTAGTTATCGAGAATTGTCGCTGCGTCGCTCACGATCGTATCAAAAGCACCCTCTGTAAAATTAGGGTCTGTTTGTAGATCTGCCAATTTGCCGCCAGAAAGCGTCGTCGATCGCGTAGACAGCTCTCGCACCTGATTGAGTAGAAGCACGCCACTCCGCGTTCTAGTCTGGGCAGACGATGGTTGATGAAGGGTGGCAATGAGCGCCGCCGCGATCGCAAATCTCACAAGCCAACGAAATCGCATCATAGGTTCAATCCTTTACGCCAACGAATAGGTTCACCGTCTATCGCTTCATTGTGAATTGGGTCACAATGGCTTCAGTGAGATAACGCTCTGATCAGCAAGCCCTAGCATCAAGCAAGCTTTCTCTATAAAGAGCGCAACAAGAAAGAGCGCAACAAGCAACACTAAAACAATACCTGTGATGATGACAGTGAGAAAAGACAATCAACACACAGATTTGAGAGCAGCAAAGCTGGCTTGCAAATAGTAGTACAATTGAACTAAAAATTGGCGGGGAAATGACCTATGGGCTATGACGATCGCAATGCATCCCACAGTAAAGGCTATTTCTTCCGCAGCATGGGCTGGATGCTGACAGGAGGGGTTGCAGTCGCCGCGCTAGTCGTTGGGGTTGGAAGTTGGCGTTTGGGCGATCGTGCCTTCTCGATCGTGCAGAATCTTTTTCAGCCAGCGCAGCCAGCACCTAAAGTAGATATCCAATCGGTTGTGGTGCAGCAGGTTCGAGGCGTGAGCGAACTAACTACGGCTGTTTTTACTATGCAGGCAGTTGTGCCCACTAGCCAAGATGCTACGTTCAATGGTTTTGTGATTGGCACCACAAAGCTGCTTTACATCGCTTACGGCGAAGTGAGGGCAGGCGTTGATTTACAGAGCCTCACCCCTACCAATGTGCAAGTAACCGATAGCAGTATGCAGATTCAGTTGCCACCCCCCCAACTGCTCGATCGCAAAATTGATGTCAGTCGCTCTAAAGTCTATGACTACAACCGGGGCAGCTTTGGACTTGGACCAGATGTCGCTCCTGAACTGCAAGCGCTGGCACAGCAAGAAGCCCTCAAAAAAATTGTCGAAGCCGCCTGTACCGATGGTGTGCTTGAAAAAGCCAACGATCGCGCCAAGCTAGTCGTCACGCAACTACTAACCACAGCAGGCTACCAAAGCGTTACTGTCGTCACGCAACCACCCCTATCAAGCAACTGTCCGGTTGTATCATCGGACAAATAGCATCCGCAAAACAAGTGAAAATCGCTACGCCTACCAAGACTAAGAGGGTGTTTGAAAAGGTATAGTCTGTGATGTTAGACACTCAGCGATCCCCCCTATCCCCCCTTAAAAAGGGGGGAAATAGCCTTGAACTCCCCCTTTTTAAGGGGGATTGAGGGGGATCTAGCTTTTTGCTACTAACAGAAGGACTTTTAAAACATCCTCTAATTTCTAAAGAAAAAATTAAATTTCTAGAAGGTCATTGGTGCAACGGTACCTCAATCAATGCTTTGGGTACTATTGGCGTACACCTTCATGGTCTGTCTCTAATCTGTTAGCTCTTCATCGACTACTGGATTAAGCTTCATCTTCGCTTGTCATTTCATTGCCCCAAAATGAAGTTTAAATGACAGCAACGATGTGGCTTTACGAGCAACATTCTGATTGAGTTACAAAGGAACTAGGTCTATCTGAACGATAAAAGTACATTATCTTTACACTCGTCTCTTGAGCTGACTCTCGTTTTCTCTTGACCGTCTCTTTGTTTTCTAAGCACTGAAGGACAGGGTTTTACACCTTTGTGTATCAGGTGAGCGTAATGGTTGAACAGCTATTTGATTGTCTAAACCATTGACCGGTCGCCAATACCTTCGCTGAAAGCGCCTGATCAAAGTTGAATTTTGCTCTCAAGCAATTGCAGTTTTTACTTCAAACTGTTGTTTTTGGCAGTTAGTTCTAGCATCACCACATTTAAGGAGTTCTAGTTTCATAAGAATTTTTGTCAAAGCATGATCGAGCAATACCAGTTCAATATGAGATCATCAGCATCAAAGCTGTAATTTGCCCCTCAATCTTTTGCCCCCCTTAAACAACTTGTCACACGAATTCTTAAGCTACGACAGTTAAGCCCCCACTGCACTGGCTGCTTCCTCAGCACTGAAGAAGTGAATGAACAACAAACTGGTAATTATGTGCACCACACGTGGGTGCGTCGTCTCTCCTAATGATTTGTTAGCCTTGCAGCTCGTTCTTCTGAGCAAATCACTGCTGATTTTTGCTCTCTAAATTCGATGGACTCGAACAGAGGCAAAAAGATTGGGCTGCATACCTGCACTGAGACGGCGATCACCTACGGCTCTATTACCTACTTGCCATCAATGTCTATGGCGAAAGGAGCCAACCAATGCAACTTCGGGCAACGTCTTCCTTAACCGACTCTCTGCATCGGCAGACGCTGGAGCAGATTAAGCAGGAATTTGGCACTGGCACAGTACCGCAAGTTTTTGAGCTACTGCAATCGCAGCCAGTTTTACTAACACACCTTTGGGGGCAGTTTCACGCGCTGGTACTGGAAGGCGATCTACCTAGAGTGCTCAAGGAAATGGTAGGGCTAGTGGTTGCAACGGTGACTCACTGCGACCATATCCGCATGGTGCTGATACAGCGTTTAGTACAGCAACACGTTGAACAACAGACCCTGATTGCTATCGTGCAGGGTCACTATGATGCGGCGGCGGTCAGCCACGCCACGCTTGCTGTGCTTAAGTTTGCAGCTATAGCGATCGCCAGCCGAACGGCTTCTGGAGCGCTCAATAAGAGCAACTGGCAGCGACTACACCATCAAACCAAACAAGCCCTGGAAGATACTGGTTTAGAAGAAGGAGAGCAGTTGGAATTGATTGCTACGATCTCGCTGTTTGAACAACTGTGTACAGTTGCCAATTTGCTCAAACTTGATCTAGACCCAGCCTAGAAAGCAGCTTGTTAGTACGACTCTGCTCCCGGTTGCATCCACTGTGAGCTGGTGGGACAGCCTGCTACTCAGGTTTGCTGGCTGTGCAGAGTTGCTGCAGGGTCGCAACGAAATCTGGATAAGAGACGGCTACGGCTTCGGCGCGATGAATCGTTGTAGTACCCGTAGCGATGAGTGCCGCGATCGCCAGACTCATGGCAATGCGGTGATCGGTGTAGCTGTCTACGTCGGTTCCGCTTAACGGTGTGCCGCCAATAATCTCCATTCCATCGGGTCGCTCTGTGATGCGTGCGCCCATTTGGTTGAGTTGGTGCGCTGTCACAGCGATGCGATCGCTTTCCTTGACGCGCAGTTCTGCCGCATCTTGAATAATCGTTGTTCCTTTGGCAACAGTGGCAGCGACTGCCAGGACTGGGATTTCATCGATTAAGCGAGGAATGAGGTCGCCAGCGAGGGTGCAGGCGTAGAGTGGGGAGCGATCGCCGCTACCTGCATACCGTACATGGAGATCAGCAACGGGTTCTCCGGCAACCAGGCGCTGGTTTTCCTGAGTGATGTCTGCACCCATGAGGGTTAAGGCTTCCAGCACACCAACGCGAGTGGGATTCACACCGACATTTTCAATCGTGATATCGGCACCAGGAACGATCGCGCCCGCAACGAGCCAAAACGCGGCAGAACTAATGTCTCCAGGCACAATTACTGATTGCCCTTTGAGCCTGGTTGGTCCGGTCACGGTGACGCTACAGGTCTCCGGATCGACCGTCAGCTCAGCCCCAAACGCTTTGAGCATCCGTTCACTGTGATCCCGCGATAGGGCTGGTTCAGTGACGGTTGTTTTGCCGTCGGTCATGAGACCTGCGAGTAAAAGGCAAGATTTGACTTGTGCAGAGGCGATCGGCGAGTGGTAGTGAAATGGTCGTAGGGTTTTGCCCTGTACTGCCAGGGGCGCAAGCGTTGCGCTTTGTCGTCCCCAAATTTCTGCGCCCATTTGCCGTAACGGCTGTACAACACGCGACATGGGGCGCGATCGTAGCGATTGATCCCCTGTGACGGTGAAAAAGCGTCCAGTATGAGATGCCAGCAAACCCAGCATCAGCCGTAGCGTTGTGCCGGAGTTACCTGCATTGAGCACGTCTGCTGGTTCCAGCAGTTGCCCCAGACCAATACCCCGAACCGTTACTTGTTTAGTGTTCAAGGTTGAAATTTCTGCACCCATTGCACGAAAGCAGTTAGCAGTGCTGTGGGGATCTTCACCTAATAACAGTCCGGCGATCGTCGTTTCTCCGTCTGCTAAAGCACCCAACATTAAGGCTCGATGGGAAATCGATTTATCTCCTGGTACTCGAGTGCGCCCTCTGAGCGCCAATCCTGTTGGTGGTGGCGCAATAATGAGATCGTGGTGGCTTTCAGCAGCATTCAGAGAAATCACGTTCAGCGGCATGGGGATCAGCTAGGCTAGATGGGCATTTCGTTAGCGATCGTACCGTCTTTTATGCAGACCCATCACCGCAGACCTGTCTGCCTCTTGCTCACTTCAACAGATTTGCCTGTCTGGTCAGGCATTGAGACGGTTGGCACACTCTATCAGAAAGATCAGGAGCAGTTTCATCTGTTAATGACGGAACCACCTGTACGCGATCGTGATTTGTTTATGAGCAGTCAAGACGTAGCAACAGCACCTCCCATCACAACGCCGCGCTTACTGTGGCTCGACTTTTCGCCCTATCAAGTGATACTGACGATGCAAGGACAGGGGCGGTTTAGCTATCGGCATGTTTGGCGGCGAGGGCTGTATGGGCTGAGCCGCTACTGGCTACATGACGAAAGTGGGCTGCAAAATGGGCAATTCCAACTGCGTAACTTCACCCGTAACCTCAAGCTAGAAACTCACCCACTCCCCACGTTTCTACGGGTTGAGTATGAACTGTGGACAGCAAAAATGCAGCTTGGACAGTACGTCCTGAATCTTGAGATTCGCCATTGATGGTAGTGATCGGGCACGCGAGGCTTTGCCCATTCTATCGTTGGTACTTTTCCCCAACAATCACCTGAGCTGTATGGCAAGTATTTTGAAAGCGCGATCGCTACACTAGGTGTAGCAATGCCTCAAGCAGCGATTGATTTTGCTCATCGGTACCAACCGTAATTCTCAGCTTGTCACTTAAACCAACTTGTTTAAAGTAACGCACCAAAATGCCACGCTCCTTTAAAGCGAGATAGATTTGCTCAGCATTACTTTTGGGTGGTTGCGTCAGCAGAAAGTTGGCTTGCGAATCCCACAGGCGAAAGCCTAGTTGTTTAAGGTCGATCGCTAGTTTGGCTCGCGACACCTTTACTTTCGCAGCGCAAGCATTTTTATAGTCCTGATCGCGCATAGCTGCGGCACCCACTAAGGAGGCGATCGCGTCAATGTTGTAGCTGTCTTTGACCTTAAACAAACCGCTTAGGAGGGTTGGGTTGGCGATACCGAAGCCAAGTCGTAACCCTGCCAACGAGTATCCTTTGGACAACGTACGGGTCACAATCACATTGTCAAATTCTTGTACCAGAGGTAGCGCAGTTTCTTCTGCAAAATCGACGTACGCCTCGTCAACGACCAACACTCCTGTCAACGCTGCTGCCAGTTGACGTAACGCGTCAATGGGAACTACATGCCCAGAAGGGCTATTTGGCGACGCAACGAACGTGACTGCACCGTTGGCAGCAATCAGTTCCGCGATCGGCAAACAGTAGTCTTCTCCGTAGGGAATCTCGATCGTTGCT
Organism: Tildeniella nuda ZEHNDER 1965/U140; assembly: GCA_019358895.1. Taxonomy (GTDB): domain Bacteria; phylum Cyanobacteriota; class Cyanobacteriia; order Leptolyngbyales; family Leptolyngbyaceae; genus Stenomitos; species Stenomitos nudus. The sequence continues at coordinate 100,178 of JAHHIG010000018.1, forward strand.
GCTGGCTGCATCTCAGTCAATGTGCGATAAAGCACATAGGTTGGCACAGGATACACGACACTTCGGTTCGTTTCGGCGCAGGTACGAATAATGACATTGAGGACATCATCACTACCGTTACCCACAATCACCCAATCCATTGGCACACTCAACGCCGCACTCACGGCTTGCCGAAACTCGCTAGCGTAGGGGTCAGGATAGCGCCGCAACGACTCACCAGAGAGCGTTTGAAGTGCAGCGATCGCCTCTGGTGAGGGGGGATAAGGGTTTTCGTTTGTGTTCAGCTTGATGATGGTTGCGTCAAGCTTTGGCTGTTCACCGGGAACATAGCCAGTCATCGCGTTGATGCTAGGGCGGAAATAGGTAGTCACGGCTGTAGGGGGCAATAGCTTATTGAGAGAGAAAACCAGTGATCAAAAGTGGTAAGAGAATCAGCGCAGACACAATTAAGAGGAGTGTGCCCGCATCAACCTTAACTACGTTTGTTTTAACCACGTTTGTCTTTGGCTTAGGCATCTGGAACCTCCAAAGATTCGATATACCACCCTAGCCTAAAGGATTGAGGTCTTATTCTCAATGTCTTCTCACTCTCAATGCCTGCTTGTTCTTAATGCCCTGTAAACAGAAAAGCTGATAGACAGCAAAAAGCCCCTGGGCGTCTTTCCTTGTTTCGACTCCAGAGGCTTTTTGATTCGTACTCCTCACACCCCATAAACATATCACATGGTTGCTTAAGCTGTCTACACTTGTGACAGAAATGAAAGTGGCGCTATTGTTGAGAGCAGTGGTTAGAACCGTGAACTCACAGCGATCGCTATGAACAAACCGTTGAATGTTGAGCAGTCGATCGAACTTGCTACTCGCCTTAAGAGCAAAGCTAAAGCGCCCTTTGACAACGCGTATCGTGCTGCTCTAGACACTACAGGTGCAACCTATGTACAGGGCTTTCTAGCGATGACTGGTCAGCCTTACAAGCCCCTTGAGCATAGCTGGATTGAATTGAGCGATCGCATGATTGACCCAACGCTGCCTCATCTCAATCGATCGGCTGAAGCCCTCCACTACTTTCCGGCGCATCGGCTGACTGTAAAGCAACTCAAAGCGGCGATCGAGGAAGCGAAGGAAGACTACCCCGAAGATGACCCCTTGCCCATCTATGGTGCGTCACCGTACGAGTATTACGGCGATTTGATGCTGGGCGGCAAAGACTACCTGGCAGCCTACAATGCTGCTGCTGCCAAATGCCAGGACTTAAAACAGACTGGAGCAACTTCAAACGGGTTAGAAGGCTAGGGGATACCTAAAACCCTTTCAATCATCTCGTTTCTTGAACCTCAGCGCTCCGTAGCTTACTGAGTATGATTTGTAGGCAGGTTGAGATGTCTCCGTAGTTTTGCTGATTAAATTTACAAAATCGTCCTGGTTTTTACGGTCAAGGCTGTAAAAAGGATTGAAAGGTTTGGTTGACGCTTGTGGGTTGATCAATGGTTGCGATCGCCTCTGGCTTGATTTGAATCAAGCTAAAGAGTCTGATTTTTCGTGGGTTGATCGATCGCAACCATGGAAAACACTTAACGCATCCACCTAGAGATTCGACAGGAGCTGTTTTCTGTGAAGACTGGTCAAGAAGCGTGGCTGCTGCGTCATTCTCTGCGGGAACCCGATCAGGGCTTTACCCTACTTGAGGTGACGATCGTGTTGGTAATTAGTGGGATCTTGGCAGCGCTTGCCTTGCCATCTTTTCTCAACCAGGCAAGTAAAGCAAAGCAAGTTGAGGCGAAGATGTACCTCGGCACGCTCAACCGGGCTCAGCAAAGATACATACTAGAACATGCCCGGTTTGCTGAGAGCGTCAACGAGTTGGGCGTTACTCTCCACAACAGTCCAAACTATAGCTACTCGATTCATCTGGATAGTGCCGGTACTCAATACGCTGTTCACGATGCTAAAACGCTAAGTGCCAACCTGCGATCGTACGTTGGCATGGCAGCAGTAGCCCAAGACAGCGCGGGTAATTCAAGGATAGATACCATTTTGTGTGAATCTAAAACAGCACAGCAAGGACAGGCTGAGCAACCAATTATTAGTCCTGCTTCGGTAGCCTGCGCCACCAGCACAGAACCTGTAGGTCGATGAAACCCGCTGAGTAGCTGTTAACCTCACATTAATCTGAGTTCGATGAGGAAAGGACTGAGCATAAGCTAGGTGACTAAATTCAGTGATCCAAGCAGTTTTATGTCCAGTTTAGAGAATCTCTTCTGCCCTGTTAATCACGTCTGTCAGGGCTTTGAACGTTCTTAGCACCAGCAATTGCTTCCAGCTCATTCAATTCGTTGTTGAGCACGATCGTTGTGCTTGAGCCTACTGCATAACGATTATGATTGCTTTACAGCAGGCTCGGCGTGGATACGGTGTTGTTAAAAAATGAGCGCTGATTGAGAAGGCAATTGACTCACCCAAACCCTTTCAAACTGAGCTTTCTCGCCATCGTAGACTAGTCAATCTTCTAACCCATTTAATGTTCAGAATAGATGATTGCCACTAGCCCCAAAAGCATTCGCTGCTTAGCGATCCTGAATCGGCATCTGTGGTTTCCATCCAAACTTAGGTTACTCAACCTAATGCAACATAACAGACTGTGTTACTTCTTCAGTCACTTCCGGTATTGACTCAATCTGCCATTGAGCGATCGCCTCTTCAAACACCTCAACAACTCGATCCACTTTAGCGTCCCAGTCGAGGTAATTAGTCCTCACTCGCTGCTTGCTAGCTTCACCCATTTGCTCACGCAATTCTGGTGATTCTGCTAACCGGATCATAGCCGCTGCTAGACCATCCACGAACGCTTCCTTCGTCTCCAAATCCACCAAAATGCCACAGCTTGGATCGGCGTATTGTCCTGGACCTGCCCAGTTAGCCGCAATCACAGGCATTCCGATCGCCATAGCCTCCAGCATTGCACAGCCACCACAGTCACGGATGGCGGGAACCATGTATACATCGCACTCATGAATCAGTTTTGCAGCTGCATCAAGCGCCATCCAACCGTGAAAGTTGACCCGATCCTCAATTTTCAACGCTGCCACCTGAGCTTTTGTTGCTTCTAACAGTTCGCCACTACCAATCAGTTCCAGTACAGAGTTGGTAGTTTCTGCCACCTGCTTGAACGCTTCTATCAGGTAAGGAATCCCTTTTTGATCGACAAACCGTGCCATGTAGATAAAGCGGGTCGGTTCGCCAGGTTTCGATGCTTGGCGCTCTGTCGGCTTCCAGATCGATAAATCTACTCCACTTTCAACCACTTCATAGACTTTTCCCTGGTACCCCCACGGCAACGCTTTGGCTGTACGGTCATTAGCGACCAGTAGAATATCTGCCCGGAGTTTGCCAGGGATCAAGCGGTTCAGAAGATCGGATATGGCACGTCCAACTTGGTTTGAGAGCCGATTGAATGATGACTCTAGGTGCTGAAATGCTGGCGGGAATTCCATGCCGCCACACATCGGACCAATGACAACGGGTACGCCAACACCATACATGTAGCTGGGTGTTTTGGGCGAAATCGGCGCAGGTTCAAAGACGAGTTGAATGTTAAATTCTTTCACCAACCGCTTAACAACCGGTCGCACCTTAGACTGTGTTAGCAGATGAATCACTTGCCCTAAAATTCGATCCTGGATTTGGAACGGTACCAAACCGCCAGAGGCATGAATCAGCGCTTGCAGCCAAGTATCCTTCACAAAGTGAATTCTTTGAAACACGTTGTCATCCGGGTAACGCTCGCGCAACTCCTCACGAACGCGCTCATGGCAGACCAGCCAAGCATCGACACGACGCTCATGCAGACGATCGAAGTAGTAGAGAGCCAGAGCCGCTTCTCCACTCATTTTCATGGATGCATTTTCGGCAGCAACAATCACTTTCATTCACTTACTTTCCTTGTTTCCAAGCGTTTCACAAAACTGGATTTGATGACGAACATTATTAAACTCTGGCACTTACCCTGGAGCTAGACACAATGGTTGTCTGGCTCGGTTTTTGACACCAGTCCGTCACCCTTTCAACCACTCGTTGCACCTCTTCAATCGTCAAGTAGGGATGCATGGGCAGGCTGAGAATCTCTTGGCTGCATTGCTCTGTAGTCGGTAGCCTACGGTAATCATTAGAAAGCCGTGATTGGTAGGCTGGTTGCTGGTGAACGGGTACTGGATAATGGATGCCAGTGCCGATTTGATGTTCGCGCAAGCACTGCTGGAGACTGTCACGATCGCTCACCCGCAAAACATACTGGTGATAAACATGAGCGACATCGCCTTGCAATTGAGGCAACTGTAGCGGCAGACCTGAAAGCTGACGGGTGTACTCAGCCGCAACCCACTGGCGTTGGGAGTTTTCCCAATCGAGACGACGTAGTTTGACCCGCAAAATAGCAGCCTGTATAGGATCTAACCGGGAGTTCATACCAGCCACATCGCTGATGTACCGCTGCCGCCAGCCATACTGCCGCTGCACAGCCATCTCCTCAGCCAGTTTGGCATCATTGGTAACCACAATGCCAGCATCGCCTAACGCGCCCAGGTTTTTAGTGGGATAGAGGCTAAAGGCTGCCAGATGCCCCCACGTGCCGACTTTGCGATCGTTTAGCATTGCCCCGTGTGCTTGAGCGCAATCCTCAATCACATAGAGTCCGTGGCGATCGGCAAGCGCCATAATAGCTGGCATATTAGCTGGGTGCCCATAGATATGCACAGGAATGATGGCTTTCAGTTGTCCCATCGCTGGGTTGCTTTGCACGGAGGCGATTGCTGCTTCCAGGCAACGTACATCCATTGTGAAACTGATCGGGTCAATATCAACCATGAGCGGTGTAGCACCCACTAGCTCGATCGCTGCCACAGTTGCCACTGCCGTATGAGACACCGTAATCACAACATCACCAGAACCAACTCCGCAGGCTCGCAGTCCCACCTCTAGCGCATCTGTTCCATTAGCCACTCCAATGGCATGATTGATACCGATGTAAGCCGCAAACTCCTGCTCAAAGGCTTCAACTTCCTGCCCAAGAATATAGAAACCACTGTCTAGCACACGCTGAATAGCAGCATCGATTTCAGCCTTGTTCGCTAGATAGCTTGCCTTTGGATTGGTTTGCAAGATCATCGTTTGCTCATCTTTGGTCATAACATCCTTGGTCATAAATAGTGCTCCAGATTTTCTCGATAAAACCGCAATGTTTTTGCCAAACCATCCTGCAGAAAAACTTGGGGTTTCCACCCGATGATCGACCGAATCAAGCTGTCATCGCTGTAATAATCGCCAATATCAATTCGCTTTCGCTCGGGTGGAAACTCTCGAATGACAAATTCCCCACCGCCGTTTGCCTCGATTAACGTTTTGGCTGTATCCCGTAGACTGACAACCCGATCGCCACCCAAATTAAAGATTTTGCCTTCCGCATCACGACTCATAGCGGTCATTAGCAGTGCATCAACCACATCATCCACATAGGTGTAGTCGCGCAATTGCTCCCCTCCCCACACCTCGAAGGGTTTGCCTTCAACTAACAGCCGAATCCAGATTCCTAAAAACGTTTGACGGGCATCCTTAATCCGCATACCAGGACCATAGGTGTTTGTAAGGCGCAAGGCACTAGCGCGGATGCCATAGACATTGTTGTAAAGAATGTGATACCACTCGCCTGCCATTTTGTTGATACCATTCACGTCTACTGGACGGAGTAAATGCTTTTCATCTACAGGCAGGTAGTCTGGTTTACCGTAGAGTTGGCGGGTACTGGTGAAGACAATGCGAATCGCTGGGTTGTATTTACGACAAGCTTCTAAAATTGAAAGCTGGGCGCGGCAGTTAATTTCCAGATCAGTAAATGGATCATTCATTGAGTCCAAGTGGCTTGTCTGACCTGCCAAGTTGAACAGGTAGTCCATTTCTCGGACTAGGTAACGCATGCTGTACTCGTCCCGCACATCCGAGATGTTGACCTTAACTTTGTCTTGAATGTCAGCAACGTTAAATAGATTCCCCCCATACTCTGGAATGAGGCTATCGACAATCTGAACCTCTGCTCCTAGCCCAACCAACCGCCGTGCCAAATTGCTCCCAATAAAGCCCATGCCTCCGGTAATGAGAACCTTCCGCCCAACAAAATAGTCTTTAACCATAGTCCAGCCTTAACGTTAAGATTTAGTAAATTCCTACTTGGACGACATCGACGAAAACTGAGTTACTGCTGCATACATGCAACGATCGCGCTGTGGTCAGGACGAACACTGGCAAGATGGTATGGTCACATCATCCTGAAGCTGTGGAGCGAATCGACGACTGTCTTTGCTAGAGAGATTGCCATGAACGAGCATGAGTTTTTGGTAACCATGTGAGCGGTTGAGTCAAAGGCAGTATCTCTTTGTAAAACCTCTAGTAAGAGCGATCGCTGGTCACTCCTTAGGTTAAGAAGGAGTATTCAGGTCTCGTTCAATGGTATCAAGCCTGCTGCACAAATCTTTATAACAGCTTGAATACTGAAACTTGCGGAAAGGTAATCAAGCAAGATTATCAAATGGGTAAGAAATGATTATGCTTCCACCATTTTCGATGCGTAGTATCAGCTTGGTTGCTATTACTGTAGCCTTCCAAAAGTGAATATGCAGCAGTGCTTAGGGTGAGTTTGAGCTGAATCTGGTTAAGGCTGCTGTCTTCGATACGAGGAGAAGCCATACTATGCAGGCACATAAGGCTGAAAATGTGATATTTATCACGATCTGAACTTGAATACTCAAACTTGTGAAACCGTGGATTGTTTACTCATTCGTAATGCCGTGGATTGAGAATTTTTGCAGTAATTTTTAGCAAGAGATTGGCTAGGAATTGAAGTTCGCATAACTTAATGCAGCCAAGAGAAAAACTTCATTAAAGTTAAAATTTTGCTTAGCTTAGCTGCCAACTAAACACTCTTTGCGTATTTGTCATGCACACATAATATTCAGGCTACTCTGAGTTTCGACAGACCACAATTGTTTGTGGTGAACTAAACAGTAATTTTACTCAAGCTTTATTAACTGGATCTCTGACGGTAAGAAAACGCACAGGAAGGCGATCATAGCTTTACAAGTGACCTTGTCATTACGGTCGCTGCTATTGGTCTGACAGCCTGTCATGCTCATAGCACTTTGAGAGAACGCTTGATAGAGCGCTAGAAGACTATAGTTCCCCTATAGCTCCGACAGCTAACATTCGATGCTCATGCCGAGCTATGCCTAACTAGGAGTTAAGGTTCCGGCATTGAGCCGCTCAGCATAGAATGGAAACAGAGGCTTGTTTAGATCTGAATCTCAGGAGTAATGTCTGTGACCACAACGACTGCTTCAAGCCAGGCGACTGTGCTATCGCCCAGCTACAATTTGCCGATCGCGCTAGTGTCCTTAGCAGCCCCCTTGCTATTCATACAAGTTTGGGTCAGTCTAGTGACGGCGTTGTTTGGTTTGTTTTTGCTGTTTCAAGCAGCGACCTTACGCCTTTGCTTTACGGAAACAGCGCTTGATATTGAGCGCGGACAGACGCTAATCCGGCGTTTTCCTTATCATGACTGGCAGAACTGGCGTATTTTTTGGCTACCTATTCCAGTCCTCTTTTATTTCAAAGAAGTTAACAGCATCCACTTTTTGCCAGTCCTCTTTGATCCCAAAGCGCTACAGACTTGCCTGGATGCTCATTGCCCTCGTATTTCCTAAGCGCCAGTTGTGAGTTGGTAGATGTTAGGCTCCAGCGCGTTCTAGCTATAACGACCAACAACTTGAATTTGCATTGACTATGAACTCAGACGAATTACCGATCGCTGCGGCAGCAGACACACGCCAGTCCGAATCCACTGCTGATGAACCTGAACGGGAAGCAGTGACTGATCTTACTGCTACGGAGCCTTTAGGAATACAGGAGGCATCGGCACAGGCACTGATAGAAGAAGAAAGAATACCGCTGCTGGAACGGGTTGAAACTGAGCAGGCATTGCCATCGATCGTCACTGGCACGTCAGCTACTGTCACCGAAGTTGGTCAACGGGTCGCAGATCTCCAGCGTCGAGAACAAACGCTAAGACGAGAGATTGCTGCTTTGCAAGCATCACAGGCGCGTCTACAGGAAGAAACGGCAGCCGCACAAGCAGCGATGGGGCGGCTTGTGCAGGAAGGACTGAAAGAGCTAGAACAACGAAAGCAATCACTGCAAATTAGTGTCGAGCAGCTAGAGCGTCGTCAAGAACGGATTCGTAGTGAGATGCGAACGACATTTTCAGGCGTTTCACAGGATTTAGCGATCCGTGTGCAGAGCTTTAAGGACTACCTGGTTGGTAGTTTACAGGACTTAGCACTAGCTGCGGAACAACTGGATCTACCGCAGCCTGGAAAAGCAATGGCGCAAAGTATCGATCGAACGACTCCGAAAGAAGACCGAACATCCCAGTCGGCGACAACGCCGCAGTTTGCTGAACAGAGTTTTCAAGAGCAGACGAAAAAAATTCGCAATCTGCTGGATCAATACCGCAATCGACCAGACTATTACGGTTCTGCGTGGCAGTTGCGCCGGACGTTTGAGCCGATTCATGCTGAACGCGTCTCAAACTGGTTTTTTACTCAGGGTGGACGGGGCGCTGTGCGAACGATGGGCAGCCGCTTGCAAAATATTCTGATTGCCTCGGCGACGATCTCGATTTTGCATACGCTGTATGGCGATCGCTTGCGTGCTCTTGTCCTTGCTCAATCTCCTGAACGGTTAGGTGAATGGCGGCGTGGTTTGCAAGACTGTCTCGGTATCACCCGCAGTGAGTTTGGTCCAGAGCGCGGCGTTGGTTTGTTTGAAGACCCCATGCCACTGGCGCAAAAAGCCGATCGCTTGATGAAAGACGGGCTAATGCCGCTCATCATTATTGATGAAACAGAAGAGGATATTAGTCTGTCGCTACTGCAATTTTCGCTCTGGCTGGCGTTCGCACCAAACCCTCAAGCGGCAACCTATTCGTATTAAAGTTGTTAGGGATTAGTTTTTAGTGCGATCGCCGCGAATGACTAGCTCTGCCATTACGGATTAAGGAAACCAAGCAATGACACTCTGGCTTGCCTTGAATGGACTGCTGCTCATTGGGGCATACCTGCTTGGCTCGGTTCCGCCGGGGTATTGGGCGGGACGACTCCTGAAAGGCATTGACATTCGGGCGCACGGCTCTGGCTCGACGGGTGCTACGAATGTATTGCGGACAGTGGGTAACGTTCCAGCTCTCGTGGTGCTATTGGTCGATATTTTGAAAGGGGCAGTGGCGATCGCGGCTGTCCGATCGTTCTATACCTTTGCCGATGCCCACGCTCTGATACCGTCGATCGATGCGACTATCTGGCTGCCTTGGATCGTGACTTTAGCTGGCATGGCAGCGTTATTGGGTCACAGCAAATCAGTCTTTCTTGGCTTTGCTGGAGGCAAATCGGTTGCAACAAGTTTGGGAGTGTTGCTGGCGATCAGTTGGGTGGTTGGTCTAGGCACTTTGGCAGTGTTCGCCATGATGCTGGCAGTGACAAGAATTGTGTCGCTGAGTTCCATTGCAGGGGCGATCGCTGTTTCTGGCTTCATGCTCCTCACACATCAGCCTTTGCCTTACATCCTGTTTGGTCTTTTAGGCGGAGTTTACGTGATCCTCCGCCACCGCGCCAACATCCAACGCTTGCTGACTGGCTGTGAGCCTCGGTTAGGACAAGCAATCCCAGAAGTCAATAGCCCGCCACCCTCGTGAGGGAGATTTGAAGTTGCGGAGGGTTTTGCGGATAACTAGCTAATAGCTCTTCTCAACTTAAAGAGCCTATTAAACGATACGATCTTAGAAATTTAAGCCTTGGCTTTGCTTTACAATGATGCTCAAAATTATCGATCATTTTGACAGTAGTTTCACCCTTGACCCAGACGCTAAAGCGGTGTTGTTTGAGTTGCTTAAAAGTGATACCTTTCTTCAGCAGGTGGCTCAACAGGCACAGTCTCAAGCGGTTATCTTTACAGAACTGTTGTTTCAACCTGTTCCTTATAGTGCCGCAACTCCGAAAGGGATGCCAGCCGAGTTCGAGAAATTCCAAAATACCGCCGATTACGTGATTATCAACGTGCCGCCCAACTTTATGTTTAAGGCGAAGATTTTCAAGCCCAGTCGGCTTTGTGCGATCTATCGAAAGGCTAAAGGCTAAAAATTAATCTTTCATCCTTTATCCTTTCCAATATGCCCGAAACCCCTACGCTCTCCAGTCTAGAGTTCTTTTCCTATATCGACGATCGCGGTCAACTGCCAGAACAATTTCAGGGCAAAGTCGGTGTGTATGCCATTTTTGATCAACAGCAAACGCTGCAATACATTGGCTATTCGCGGGATGTGTATTTAAGCCTCAAGCAGCATTTAGTGCGCCAACCGGAGCAGTGTTATGGGTTGAAGGTGCAGACGATCGATCGCCCTAGTCGCACGATCCTAGAGGAAATCCGAACAGCCTGGATTAGCGAGAATGGCTCGGTGCCAGCAGGAAATGGTGCGGATGAAGGCAAGTGGACGCAGGCGATCGATGCCAAGCTGCAAATGACACCGGAGGAGCAGGCTAGTTATGCGGGGGCGATCGATGAACTCACCCAAATGAAAGTCCTTAAGCAAGTGGCTCGTCGAGCGGAGGCAGCTATCCTTGAGGTGCTGAAAGTTCGCGGCGTTCAGGTTGACATTCGCTTCAACCCTAAGCTGAAAGAAGAAGGCTTGTTAGATCTGAAGTAGCGATCGTGCTATGACGCAAGGCGCGGTTAATCTGCTGACTGATCCCGCTCAATCTGGCTAATTCTCTCCCTGAAAATCGCCTCAACTTCGCGCTCAGGATCAGCCATGTCGTAGGGGTAAGGATACCAGGGAGCATTTGGATCACGGCGGCTCATTAAAACCTGCAACGCTTCGTGAAACGCTTCATCGTTGTTCCGATGCTCTGAGATGTACTGCTTAAGTTCAGCGTTAGTCAGTTGATTCAGATCTTGAGTCATATAACAAAGTCCCAATTTCCATCTGATCGAATCACAAGTGAGATGTTGTCGCTTAATCCACCTTGAATGTAGATTGTCTTAGCCCTCTGGTCATACCGAAAAACGTTGATGGGTTGAAACAGATTAGAAAGCAGTTGACAGACAAACATGGCTGCTTCTGCTTGTGCACGTGTTGGCAAGTGATCACTCCTATCAGTACAACATTAGCGCACTGCTACTCAACCCCACACCCCATACCCTACGGATCAACCCAGCGATCGTCTGACTTGATTAAATTAATTAATTCTTCAACACCTTGCGCTTCGGGTACCTTCTTAATCTCATCGCGTCCACGATAGAGAGAAATCCAGCCTGCTTGCTTGCCCACATAGCCGTAATCTGCGTCTGCCATTTCACCGGGACCGTTGACGATGCAGCCCATCACGGCAATGTTCAAGCCTGTCAGGTGACTGGTGGCTTCACGTACCTTATGCAGCACTTCTTCAAGATTGAAAAGGGTGCGTCCACAAGAGGGGCAGGCGACATACTCCACCATCGTGCGGCGGAGTCCAAGCGCTTGCAGAATGCCGTAGCAGACGGGAATTTCTTTTTCGGGTGCTTCGGTGAGAGACACGCGAATGGTATCGCCGATCCCTTCTGCCAGCAGCGTACCAATGCCAGCAGTGGACTTGATGCGACCATATTCACCGTCACCTGCTTCGGTTACGCCCAGGTGTAAGGGGTAAGCCATACCTAGCTCGTCCATGCGCTTGACCATGAGACGATTAGCGGCAAGCATGACAGGTACTCTGGATGCCTTGAGCGAGAGTTCTAAATGGTAATAGTCAAGGGATTCGCAGATGCGGATGAACTCCAGCGCCGACTCGACCATACCTTCGGGCGTGTCGCCGTAGGTAAACATCATCCGTTCTGCTAGAGAGCCATGATTTACTCCAATCCGCATGGATTTGTTCTGGTCGCGGAGTGAGATGACGAGAGGTTTTAGCGTTTCGCGGATCTTCTCGCCAATGTCGTCAAATTCGGTTTGGGTATACTCAGTACGATCGCTCTTCGGCTTCTCAAACACATACAAACCGGGATTAATCCGCACATTATCAACGTGCTTGGCAGCTTCTAACGCAATCTTCAGCCCATTGTGGTGCACGTCCGCAACCAGTGGCACAGGTTGATACGTTGCAAGCAGACGACGCTGAATCTCCTCCATTGCCTTAGAGTGCGCCATGCTGGGGACGGTCACGCGCACAATCTCGCAACCGATTTCGTGGAGACGGCGAATTGCCGCGACTGACCCCTCAACATCCAGGGTGTCTTCATTGATCATGGACTGGACGGCAACGGGGTGATTCCCACCGATCGTAATGCTGCCGACGGGCACTGAACGCGTTTTGCGACGCTGAATCGATGTGTCAGTAGAGACGACTGTAGGAGCCGTGGAGGCAGTAGGACTGGGCAGAGTTTGCATATACTGTGCGTAAAACTTGTCAGCAAGACAGGATGAGTTGTCCCTGTCTCTACAGATTGCCACAGATAGGACAAGTTTGACGGTTAAGACGTGACAAAACTTTGTGTATGCAAGCGCCTCTGACCACACTGAATAACTCAGTGTTTGATCGTTGACGATCGCACTCAATCTTATCGCGTAGCGCTACGAGCCTCTTCGCGGGGTTTTGCCTTATTTACCTTAAGCTGACGACCCATCCATTCGGCACCGTCCAAAGCCGCGATCGCCGCATCTTCTTGAGCATCCTCAGCAAGCTCCACAAAGGCAAACCCGCGCATACGTCCCGTTTCGCGATCGGTTGGTAATGAAATGCGCCTCACTGTACCGTATTCAGCGAAGACTTCCGTGAGATCGTCAGGGGTTGCTTGATAGGACAAGTTGCCAACATAAATAGTCATGGGCGGTGAGTGAGCGAGTGGAGGATTAAAGGGTTCGTACAGAACCATCAATCCGGTGATAGCACACCCCTCCCACCTCATTCTGAAAAGTCTGATACCTGTGAGGCTCAACTTATACCACTTCCAACGGATCATTGTGAGCAAAGAGCCTTGAGTGTCTTAATCGATCGAAATTGACTTGGGTGCACCACTATTGCCATTGTGGGTACCCATTGCCGAGGGATAAACACTATCTGACTGCTGATCAAGCCAGCTTTTAACGGGGTCTTCTGAAAGGTTGAGGCGAAACAGCCCCGATAAGAAGCCACCTAGAAACGCAACAGGCTGTTGCGAAAGCTCTTTCCAGACGGGGGTTAGTTCATCAAGAAACACGAATAGATCTCCTTTAGGTGATAGGTTTAGTGCGTTGGCAGACCGTTTCAGTAGTTGGTTATCAGCGTGCAAGTAGCTAATCAATGGTCAGCTATATCTGTCAGCTATATCTGTACAAGCCACCAACTGGGCGCTCAGCCTCAACTCTTTGGTGATTGTAGCGCGAAGCGAATCGGCTTATGGGGCTAGGAGTCATCATTGGAGCTATACCGATTCAATTTGAAGCATTGCCTTTGTAGAAGAGAGCTTTAGGTCTACTCTACAAAGGCAAGTTACGGCACACAAAGAATAAGGGCAAAACGTGAGATACTCCTCCGGTTGTACCATTTCACTAAACTGCGGCTACACATGCAAGCTTCGGCTAGCGGTCAGCGGTCAGCAGCAAGAACGAATCTGTAGGGCGATTTTATAGAATTGGTATTACTTTGCCTGAAACGGTGTGTATTTGCCGCCCAAGCCCTCAACGATAACCTCTGTGTTTGCAAGCAACATCTTCTGGTAAGTATCACCCTCGCTGCCTTTCTCGCCCAGTCCATCCGTAAACAGTGTGCGATCGGCAACCCTGACACGCGCTTCTTTTGCCACCGATTCAATCAGCTTCGGATTAATGCTTACCTCGGCAAAAATGGTTGGCACTTGCGCTGTTTGAATTGCTTTTACCAGTTCCTTGACTCGCGTTGGCGTGGCTTTTTCGTCAGTGCTAACACCTTGTAAAGCGCCAATGACAGGAATGCCATATGCTCTGGCATAGTAGCCAAAGGCATCATGAGTTGTCACTAGTTTCCGTTGCGCCGATGGGATGGTAGCAATTTCAGCTTTAATCCAGGTGTTGATTTGGGTTAACTCATCGATCAGTTTTTTGCTGTTAGCAGCGTAGAGAGCGGCTTGTTTTGGTTCCAGTTGCGTCAAGTTCTTGCTGATGACTGCCGCCAGTTGAGCACCGTTTGCAGCATTGTGAAACACATGGGGATCAGCTTCGGTTTTGCCGTCTTCTTCAAATTCTTGCGGTTTTGGCACAGCCACTTCATCGATCGCAATCTTGGGGGCAGTATTAGAGCTTGCCTTGATCAACCGGATCAGCTCAGGCTCAAAGTTGTAGCCACCATAAAAGATAAGCTTTGCCTGCTCGATCGCCTTGCTATCATCCGGTTTTGGTTTGTACTCATGAGCGTCAACACCCCTATCAATCAGGCACTTAAGATTCACTGTGTCGGCGGCAATTTGCTGGGTGAGGTCACAAATAACAGTATTAGTCGCTACAACCAATGGTCGATCGCCTTTCGTCACTGGACTGCTTGTCGTTGTGGCGTTAGTGGTCGCAGATGCCGATGGGCTTACAGATAGGGGCGTTGGTGTAGAAACACAGCCGCCTAACCCAAGCAACAGCGACAGCGCTGTTAACCCTCCGATTTGGTTCCATTGCTTCAGCATAGGTTTACACCGCATGATACTTCTAGTATGGTGATGAAAATGATTCTCATTCCAGCTAAATCGTCATGCTACAGGTTCAGCAACTCAGTGTCAATTACCGCCATTTGCAAGCACTGGAGGCGATCGGTTTCAAACTGCCCGTTGGCTCACTGGTAGGGCTGATTGGTCCGAATGGAGCAGGCAAAAGCACACTGATTAAGGCGCTACTAGGGTTGATCCCGATTCAGGAGGGACAGGTGCTTTACGACGGTATACCGCTGAAACAGCAACGTCAGCGAGTTGCTTACGTGCCGCAGCGATCGCAAATCGATTGGGATTACCCGATCACAGTTTGGCATGTGGTGATGATGGCGCGAACGACTCATGCTGGTTGGTTTCGTTCACACAGTCGTCAATCGCGAGACATCGTTAGAGATGCCCTCAAACGGGTTGAACTGTTAGATTTGCGCGATCGCCCAATTGGAGAGCTTTCTGGGGGACAGCAACAGCGGGTCTTTCTGGCACGGGCGATCGCGCAACAAGCCGATTTGCTGCTGCTAGATGAACCACTCGCGGCTGTTGATAAAAAAACTGAAGCGTTAATTTTCCAAATTTATGATGAGCTTAAGGCACAGAGCAAAACTCTCCTGGTAAGCTGCCATGAGTGGGGTGGCATTCTCGATCACTATGATCAACTACTCTTGCTCAACCAACGGCTAGTGGCACATGGCTCACCCGCAGAAGTCATGACCCAGAAGAATATTCAAACTGCCTATGGCATTCCACCCGCGCTGCCGCATTTTCATGATTCACTAGAAAGCAACTTCTTTTGTTAGAAGTAGCAGTGAGCAGTCAGAAGTCAGGAGCAGGGGAAGCAGAAGGAGCCAGAAGAATTCAAAACTCCATTGCCTCACTGTCTTTGCCTCCCCTGCCCCTCATCCCCCCATTCTCTTCATTCCCTCCCCTCCCCATGCTCAACTGGCTACTGGAGCCGCTTGGCTTTGAATTTATGCGAAATGCTCTGGCAGTCGGCGTTCTGATCGGGATTTTGTGCCCTGTTATCGGCGCTTACCTGATTGTGCAGCGGATGTCGCTTTTAGGGGACGTGATGGCGCACTCGGTGCTACCAGGACTGGCGATCGCCTCTTTTCTGCGGATCAATATCTTGATTGGTGCCTTTGTTTCTGGCATCGTCAGTGCTTTTGTCATTGCCTGGATTCGCTCTCAAACTCGCATTAAAGTCGATGCAGCGATGGCGATCGTGTCCAGCAGCTTTTTTGGCTTGAGCATACTGCTGATTACGCTCTTACGCAACAAGCTCGATTTGGATAGCTTCCTGTTTGGTGATATTTTGGGCGTGACCTGGCAGGATGTGGTGGAGACAGCGCTGGTTACTGCAACGGTGTTACTGCTAGTGAGGCTTTTTTACAAGGAGCTTTTGTTTTACACCTTTGATCCGTTGGGAGCACGGGCGATCGGGTTACCAACAGAACGCCTTTACCTGGGTTTAATGGCTGCTGTCACGCTCACGATTATTGCTAGTATGCAAATAGTGGGTGTTGTTCTCGTTGTCGCCATGCTCGTTGGACCAGGAACAACTGCCTATTTGCTGGTTAAAGAACTGCATCAAATGATGGGCTTGGGTGCAGTGATTGGTGTCGTTGCCAGTATCAGCGGTATGTATACCAGCTATTATTTAAATGTGCCGTCGGGACCCTGCATTGTGTTAATCAGTTTTGGGTTGCTGCTACTGGCGCTTCTGTTTAGCCCGTCTCAGGGACTGCTAACGCAGCGCGATCGTGCTTAGAGGATGTTTTAAAAGTCCAGATGCGTGTAGCATTGGCGACTGAAGTCGCGGCTACACGCACAAAACCTACCTACGCAGGTGATAAAACCCTTACTCTGCGGTAGTCCGCGCAGGCGGACTTTGTTTACGTAGTCGCGGTTTTAACCGCCAGACACTTTTCAAACAACCTCTTAGCTCGACTTTATCCAATTAGGCAGCGTAGCACAATAGGCTGAAACAGCAGTCTAATAAGACTTTTGGTATTTTTACCATATCGGTTGTTGCGCTAGAGACTGGGAAAAGTCGAGCTTGCC
>JAHHIG010000019.1 GCA_019358895.1 Tildeniella nuda ZEHNDER 1965/U140
TCGCTTCTCCCCAAGGAGAAGGGAGGTAGAAGTCTTGTCCTCTCTACCTTTGGGTGAGAGTGAGGGTGTAGCTTGCTTCCCGAAGGTGGGCGGCTTTCGCGGTTCATACCTTGATTCAGCAACGCCTAATTTAGTAGGACTTCCGAAAGCACACTTGACTTAAACACATCGAAGTATTGCGGTATACCGTTTACGGGTCAATTATTGGTCGAAGCGAAAACTTTAGACAAAGTGAGTTGAACCAGGCTGCATTGTAAAGACTTTGTAAAGCAACGCCTCACGTATCGGTAATCCGGCAGTGATTTTCTATAGTTAGCAAATAAACGCGAACGGACAAGCCCAGAAGCACTTGATTCACAAAAGTTTGCCAGACGCTTGTGTCTCTGATGAATCACCTCTATCTGGGGAAGACGAATCTACTCTATTCGCTGTAATACTATCGGCGACTGAAACTCAAGACCTTGCAATTGAATCAAACTATGTTGTTAGGCTATGTCGACATGACGCTTATTCACGAGAGAAAATGTGTGCAGTTTCAACCCCCAACTCACCTTAATTCACATGGAGCCAATGTTTTTCAACAGCAGCTCGCCGCGATCGAATCTCAACAAACCGATCGCTGGCTCATTGATATGGCTCAGGTCGAGTTTATTGATAGCGATGGCATTTTAGCTCTAGTCGGCGCTTTGAATCTTGCTCAGCGTAAAGGCTGTCGTTTGACCGTTTGTAACCTTCGTCCGTCGATTCAAATGGTCTTTGAAATTACCCAACTTGATCAGGTCTTTGACATTTTGGATACTAGCGTCGCCGCGCTTGGAACATCGATCGCTGCTTCAGTACAGCCGATTGTCCCTCAACCTGTTGCTGTCTGACGTGAGCGTTTCGGCTTTCGGTTAACCTGTTTGGGTGGCGGCATTATAAATAGTTTCATTTGCCGCAGCAGACTTAAACAAATCTACCAGCGGGCTGGGATAGTCCACACCAATTCTGATACCGAACCGTTGTTGCTCTACAGGCAGTAGTTTCCACGGCTCATGTACTTTACTAGCAGGAAGCTGACTCAAGGCTGGAAGCCAATGCTTCACATATTCGCCCTGCGGATCGTAGTCTTTGGACTGCTTGAGGATATTAAAAAAGCGGAAACCACGAGCATCGTTACCGACACCAGCGGTATAGTTCCAATTGCCCCAATTGCTACATACGTCATAGTCCACTAGCAGCGACTCAAACCACTCTGCGCCCATGCGCCAGTCAATGCCCAAATTTTTGGTCAGGAAACTTGCCACATTTTGTCTGCCTCTGTTGGACATATAGCCCGTTGCGGCTAATTCCTGCATATTGGCATCGATAAGCGGAAAGCCAGTTGCGCCCTCTCGCCACCGATCGAACCGTTGCCAGTCTTCTTTCCAGGCAATGTCGATGCCCTGCAAGCCCGATCGCCGGAAGATGCGATCGCCATGCTTGGCGCAGATAAAGCGAAAATAGTCTCGCCAGAGCAGTTCAAAGACCAACCAGTAGGTGGAATCGTTTCGCACCCGCTCTGCTTCATATTGCTGCACCTGCTCGTAGATATAGCGTGGCGATAGACAGCCCAATGCTAACCAGGGCGAAAATTTAGAGGAGTAGTCGGCTCCCAGCATCTCATTTCGCGTTTCTTTGTAGACCTTGAGGCGATCGTGCTGCCAAATATAGTGATTGAGTCTGGCAAGTCCGGCTGTTTCACCGCCCTTAAACGTTAAAACAGCGCGATCGTCCTGAATTGGTGCCTTCAACCCCAAATCTGCCAGTTGTGGCAACATGCCCACCTCTAGCGCTGGCAGTGACGGTAGCTGTGTTGGCGATCGCAGTGCTGGCTTAACTGTCGATTGCTGCTCCACCTGTTTCCGAAAGTGGGTAAACAACTCTGGTAGTTTGCCAAGCTCAAACGGGAGATCATCAAGATGAAAGAGTGTCTGTCCCCAAAACGGTGTCATCTCAACCTTTAAGGATTGCAAAGCGTGTTGCAATGCAGTTTCGATCGCCGTTTCCTCGGATGTCACCTCACGATGATAGTAAAGGTCAGTAATCCCCAGTTGTTTCCCCAGTGCAGGGATGACGACCTCTGGCAAGCCTTGGCGTAAAAGCAAATTGCTGCCGATCGCCTGTAGCGATCGACGCAGATCGGCAACGCTTTCGAGCAAGAATTGGGCGCGAAAAGCTCCCGTTTTGGGAAAACCAAAGGAGGTTTGCTCAAACTGGCGGGGATCAAAGCAATAGAACGGTACAATCTGTCCCGACGTTGCTTGCACTTTCTCAATTGCCTGGTGCAGCGGCTCGTGATCATGCAAGCGTAAATCACAGCGATACCACAACAGAATTTTAGCCTGGGGCATATACGTTTAAATGCTTTACATTGAGCGGTCAGCGTTCTCCAGTGGGCAGGACTAAGTTGTAAATTGTCCAACGTTTTAGTCGACCCCTCTCAACTATGACGTTTCTACTCCTGATACAGGCAGCATAATGGTGTCATTTTTATTTTATTGATGGCACTTCACCGTGGTAAGGGTCTGCGTGGCAACCGCTCAGCACCCTATGTGGAGGTGTCGATCGTTTAAGCAGAACGGCTAAGAAAAAAGCCCCTGCTGATACAGAGGCTTTTCCTACAGAACAAGATCTTACTAACTTGATCTTGAATCACCAGTCGCTACCCTAATTAGTAGGCGCGGCGAGAGAACTGGTAGTACAGGAAGATGGCGATGATTGCGCCCAATACAGCAACGATAACGCCAGGAATGCTGAGACTTGCACCCGCTAGTGACAACGTGCCAGTCGTTAGCAAGCTGACTACAACACCACCAATGAACGCGCCAACAATACCCAGAACCATCGTGGAAAGCAAACCGCCGCCTTGAGCACCAGGATAAATCGCTTTGGCGATCGCTCCTGCAATGAGACCTAACACAATCCAAGCAAGAATGTTCATTTTAAGCTCCAATGAATTGATTGATTTGAACGTAACCGAAAACGCTAATCAGACACGTAATACCGCCATACACATTACCTTCTAGCTGTCTCGTCTGCGATCGCGGTCTTAAAACGGTTGTTTGCTTTGCAGTTGTAATGCAGACATCAAGCAACTTACTTAAGGCTGTAAAACAACGCCAACATCTGACGATCGCTACAGCTAGCTTGGACAGCGGTTAACCTTTGGAAAACCAACGGAGGCAATGACGGTGAGCTGTTTAGCAGCGCAATGTCGATGCAACAAGAATACGTCGTTCCACCACCCCAAACTAACTATCGCTAGGGAGATACAGGGGTCTAGCGGAAGGGAGAGACTTCTCTGCACTTTCTATACCGCTTTACAGAGACACCTCGTGTCGGGCAAAAACGGGCATCGGTAATCCAGCTACTAAACTTAGAGCTGGCTAAAAAATAACTGCACACTTTTGGATCAGCTATCAGCTATCAGCTATCAGCTATCAGCTTTTCGCTGGCGGCTGACGGCTACAGACCCTGCTGCTATATCTGTACAACTCCTTAGTTGCTCTGCCTGTCTGCATCTGCCCCATCATGCCATTAGCAGTCGTTTCTAACTCTTTTTGTCCACCGAATCAAACGGCTCCGAGCCAAGTGGACTGGGAACCCAGCCGTTGATCGTCTTTCGTTTGGCAAGTAATGGCTGAGAATGCACAATAGGCAGACGCAGAACTTCTTGATGCAGAATGGCATCTACCTGGCTGTAAAGCTTTCCTCTAGCGGCTTTACCACTGGTTACACGCGCCTGGTTAAGCAGTTGAAAGAGACGATCGTTCTTCCAATTGCCTAAGTCAGCCGTACTGTTAGAACCAAAATGGTAGTACAAGAAGTTATCGGGATCGCCATAGTCGCCCGTCCAGCCCAGCATGAACGACTGATAGCCTGGTGGTTTAAGGCGATCGGCTTGATAGGCTGCCCAGTCTTTGGTTTGGAGCGAAACCCGAATGCCGATCGCACTGAGATCGGCTGCAAACGACTCCGCGATCGGCTTGGGAGTGGGGTAATACGGACGGGAAACGGGCATGTACCACAGATCGAGGTCGAACCCGTTAGGGTAGCCTGCTTCGGTAAGAAGCTGCTTAGCTTTTGTGGGATCGAAGGGATAGGCGGTTAGAGTTGCATCTTGTGACCAGGCAAGCGTTGGCGGTGTAAAGTGAGGATCATGCAGTCCCAAATCGCCCCAAAAGGCTTTGACGATCGCTGGGCGATTGATGGCATGGGCGATCGCTTGTCGCACACGCACGTCGGAGAGAGGCTTGTAGCTGGGATTCAGCGCTAAAAAACCGACATTAAAAGAAGGACGCAAAACAACATCCAGATTGGGATCGCTTTCAACTTCCTTTTTTTGGTCTGGAGCCAGGTCAACTGTGAAATCGATTTGACCAGCTCTCAGTTGTGCCAGACGGGCAGCAGGGTCAGTGATGAAGCGCATCACAATCTGATTAACCTTCGGTAGTCCGGCTTGCCAGTAGTTGGGATTCTTTTCTAGAACAATGCGATCGCCCGTGCGCCATTCTTTGAACACAAAGGCTCCCGTGCCGACAGCAAGCGAACCTGGAGTGCCATAGTTCGCGCCTGCTTTTTTGATTGCCGTTGGGCTGGCAATGCCAAAGAAGCCAGAGGCGATCGCATTGGGGAAGCCTGAGAATGGCTGCTTGAGCGTAAACTGCACGGTCGTACGATCGATTGCCGTCACGCTTTGTAACAGAGAATCAGGACTACCTTTGAAGCCACCAAACAGCGAACCCCAGATTTCGTAGAGCTTGCCAGCGTTGCGATAACCGTTAGGATGCTGCGGATTCCACCAGCGCTCAATGTTAAACTTAACCGCTTCAGCATCAAAGTCTGTTCCATCATGGAATTTCACACCCTGGCGCAGCTTAAATGTCCAGGTTTTGCCATCGGCAGCAGACCATGCCGTCGCCAGAGATGGCTCTAAATCTGTCGTACCGGGCTTGAAGGTAATGAGCCGATCGTAAAGCTGGTCTTGCACAATGATGGAGTTGCCATCCGTGATATTACCAGGCTCTAGGTTAACGGGCTGCCCAACAGAACCATACACAAGCGCACCTGATGGCGACGTGGAGCTGGTGCCGCTAGACGTTGATACAGGCTTCTGATTGCCGCCTGTGCAGTTAGTCAGGGCGATCGCGCTCACAAACGCAACGACGAGCCAGAGCGATCGCCACTGCCGAAAGATCATCCACTGCCGCATGATCGTTGTTCCCTTACTTTCCGGCTTGCCGTGCTTGTTTGATCATGTCGATCAGTGTATGGTGTGCATCCTCTGCATCTTGTAAAACGTGGTCAAACAAAACGCGAGTAGGCATTGGGCTGCCGTTAACCTGAGTGAGTAGATCCATACCCTGAGCATCGATCGCCACCATCTCGGCAGTGGTTGCAGCCGTTGCATCACTAAACACTTTGGCGTAGAGTAACACCGCGTCGGCATGGTCTTCGTTCATGTGGCGACAGATGCGATCGCTAATCTGGGGTGTAAATGATTCAGACATAGTGTGCGTTGTTTCTAAAATTCATTATTCTTCTGTTTGCCAGCCGTCATAACCCGGTCTGCTGCCAAAATAGTCTTTTGTGTAAGCCTCGTCCAGAATCTTTTTCGGACGCATGATGAGAATTACCGTGCCCAATAGAGGCATCTCTGGCAGTACATCAGACCATTGGATGTGGAGTTGATCTGCCTCTTCAGCAATGAAGTAGCGATCGCTCTTCCACTCGCGCTGTGCTCGATCCACCACTACCAGCACTTCCTCTCGCCTGCCAGGAAGTGGTGTGGGTAAGTCCTGACTATCGCACCAAAGCACAACCGGATCGGTTGCCGTCAGCACCACCTGCCAGCCGGGAATCGACACCCAGGCGGCAGCACCCTCAAACTTCACCATGCCAAAGGGTTCAATGGCATCGACGACTGGCACTGCTTGAAGATCTGCTTTCGTCAGCGGCAGCCTGCCCACAACTGGCAGCACTCGCGGCAGATCCTCGTCTTCTAAACGGTAGACGGGCAGCAGGGGAGCAGGAATCGTGCGGACAACGCTAAAGTCAGTGAGCAGCCGCTCAATTTGCTTACGCGCATCGTCACTATGCACAAACCGCAGCCCTCTGGCAATCAAGCGGGAGCGTTCTTGCAAATCTGACTTTTGGCGTGCTAGCTTCCAGGACTGGTAGGCAATCGCGTCGCCCGGATGATCGGTAAAACCCTCTGGCAAGCCACCCAACCGCGAAAAATCTTTGATGGCTTTAGCAACATCCCGCGCTTCATCCAGGTCGATTCCTTTCTCAACCGATAGAATGGCTGCGGCTGCACGCTCCGGCTGGGTTAGAATGCGAAATTCGTACAGTAGATCGCTGCCTTTGCGCTCGAAATGGCTCTTGACGGCATCTGGTACCCCAGCACTCACCGCACTGGCGTAAACCTGACCGCCAACAATAATCTGGTTTTGTTGAATCGGCTCAAACCCAGTTGCCTCAAAAATGGCTTGAGGACTGTAGCCTGCTTTTTGCAAAGCCTGACAAGCCTGCCCCCATTCAACCCAGGTGCCTTCTTTCCGCCGCAACGACTTCAATAAGCTCTCTGTGTCCACATCGGCTTCAGAGCGAGGCTGGGAGAAATTTTGAGGAGTCTCAGTCATAAAAGCTAATTAGAACAACAGTTAGATCTACGGTGGTTTTAAGAGCGAATCAAAGTTTGGCACTTAAGAGGCTGTTTGAGAAGGTATGGTCTGTAAGCTTAAGCACTCAGCGATCCCCCCTGCCCCCCTTGAAAAAGGGGAAAATACGTCTGTAGTCCCCCTTTTGAAGGGGGATTGAGGGGGATCTAGCTTTTTGCTACTAACAGGAGGACCTTTAAAACATCCTCTAAGACAAAGGGTAAACTAAAACGCGCGATCGCTCGGCGTTCGAGCATGAAACTTGAGCCTAAATTTCTGTCAGTTCAAAAATGAAACGGAGCAGCGTCAACTGTTCTTATTGGTTGCATTCATTTTGCGATTGACTTCATAGTATCGCAGACGGAGACAGAGCGGCATTCGCTATAAGTAGGAAGACCTCATTATTTGTAGGATGGGTATAGCCTTCGGGAAGCAAGCGACAAGAAAAGCGAAGCGTAACCCATGCCGTTTAGGAATGGATGCGTTACGTTGTCACGAACGCATCCTACGTTGATTACACCCTATTACTTAGCTGCGCGAGTTCTCGTTTCGATACGCGCACAAGTTGATACGCACCTGCCTGATCTAGCGTTTGATACTGCCTGGTTTGCAGCCCAATCTCTGCCAGCTTTTCGGGGTAGCCTAGCAGTAATAAAGAAGATACGTTTGACGGGCTGTGTGCTTGCTCCCGCAGGTAGCGGACGATCGAGCGGGTGTCTCGCATAAAGACCACTGGCTGCTGAGCGTAGAAGACTAAGCTCGGCTTTTTGAGGCTAATCATGACTAGCGCTTCGCCCGGTTGTCTAAGGTTGACTACGGTTTGTGCCAACTGGCGTATGGGCAATTGACGCTGAGCATCGACGATTAGAAGCGTTGGCATCAGTGTAAAGCTCAGCAACGCAAGCCATGCGACCAGATTCACCAGCCATAGCCAGCGTACCTGACGGCGATAGAGCAGAAAGAATACGACCAGCGCGGCTGTAGCCGCGATCGCAGCGCCCCAAGTCAACGCACCTGATGCTTGCAGTGAAGACCCAAGGGCAGGCGTTTCAGCATCTGATGCTAACCAGCGGGGAATCGAGAGGAGACCACCAGCGACACCCAAAAAGAAAACGCTGTTGAGAAGACCGCTTAACTTCATGCCCCATCGATCGGTGCTCCTACGATCGATATTGCCGCGATCGAGGCTCTCACGATCCTGCGGAGACAATTGAGTCATCTGTTCGCTCCACAGCAACGCCACCAGAATTGCCGCTGCGGGCATCAACGGCAGCACATAGCTGGGCAATTTGGTCACGGCAATCGTAAAAAAGCCGAAAGTGCCAGCGAACCAGAACAGAGCAAACAAACCGAGCTGGTGGGAGCGGGGTTGCTGCTGCCAGGTTGACCGCTGCCAGAATTGTAGGCGCGCGATCGCAACAGGTAGGTAGAGCGACCACGGCGCAAAGCCCACCAGAACGACAACGACGTAAAAATACCAGGGAGCCGAGTGGCGATTCACCACGCTAGTAAACCGCTCAACGTTGTGGTAGCCAAAAAACGCCTTGATGAACGTCTCACCATTTGCCAGCGTCACCAGGACATACCAGGGCAGGACGATCGCAAGGATGATAGCAAGTCCCCACAGCGGGCGCATTTCTCGCCAGACTTCACGCAAGCGACCGACGTAGAGCAGAAACGAGCCGATAATTAACCCTGGCAACACAATGCCGATCGGACCTTTCGTCAGCACTGCCAGCCCCATCAGTACATAACATGCGAGGTACCAGGGAGAGAGTACGGTGACAGGGGGGGGTGTTGGGTTTGCATAACCACAGAAAAACGTCAGTAGCGCCAGTCCAACACAGCCCGTCAGCAGCATATCCGAGACCCCAGTTCTGCCCCAAATGAGTGTGGAAAGATTAAGCGCTATTAAAGCGGCACCAATCCAGGCAGAGAGCCATTGCTGAGTTGACAACGGTCGGGGATCGCGTAGTGGCATCCCAAAGCGGCGTAAGGTATAGAAGCCCATGCCCATGAGGACGATCGCCGCCAGTGCGGATGGCAATCTGGTTGCCCATTCATTTGAACCGATGAGACGATAGGCGATCGCCATCAACCAATAGATGAGGGGCGGTTTGTCAAAGCGCGTTTCTCCATTGAAGTAAGGCGTAACCCAGTCTCCCGTCAACGTCATTTGGCGCGTTGCCTCGGCAAACAGTGGCTCGGTCTCATCCACCAGCCCCACGCTACCCAAGTTCCAGATAAACGTGATGCTTCCAATCGCCAGCACCCAGAGGATTGACAAGATCCAGGCGATCGCCGAGTGCCGCTTCAAATAGCGCCGTAAACCGTCAATCTGTTGATTGATCAAACCCATCCCGTTCTTTACCTAAAGCACACCGTGTTTCATAGTCCACTCTACACAAAAAGGAAAGGCTGCAACGCACAAGCTGTGGCACTTTTGCGGATAAAAAACCATCGAGCTGAAACACAAGTCAGGTAAGCTGCTGCAACCATTACGGTAAAACAGCCGCAGCGAGTTCGGATAAAACAGACTCTAACTGTTCAACAGCGATCGCCTGGCTGAAGTGCGAGATTGCCTTCTGCTGCCCTTTACGCGTCAATGTTTCCCAAACGTCTGGCTGTGTCGGTAACAATGATAAACACTCAGCCAGGTCTAGGGGATTTTCGGTTTCAAAGATGAGTCCATCCTGCCCGTGCTCGACAATTTCGCCTGATCCTCCAGTGCCACTGGTGATGAGCGTCAGTCCAGCCGCCATTGCCTCTACCTGGCTAATGCCAAACGGTTCTTCAAACCGCGACGGAAAGACCAGAACATTGCAGTGCTTGTAGAGTTCGCCAAGCGCTGGGCGCGACAAAACACCAGGAAAGTGAACACACGCTTGCAGCCCTTCAGACTCGATAAACTGCTGTAAAGCCTGTACAAAGTCAGGCTGAAGCGTTCCACCTGCGATCGTGGCAGTAAATTCAACACCGACTGCATGGAGTAGAGAAAGTGCTTCAACCAACACATCCGCACCCTTGTAGGGCATCACCAGGCTGGCATAAGCGATACGCAGCCGATCGCGGGGAGGTAGCTCTGCCTGATAAAACGCTTCAATGGCAGCACCCGGATAAATGGTTTGAGCTGCCGCCGCCGGATAGCCTTGCTGCTGTAGCACTTGACCGACCCAATCGCTACACGTTACGTAACGGTACAGAGGACTTTGCGGTGCCAGAGACGGTAGGTAACCCGGCTGTGCATTCATCACATAATGAGCGATCGCAACTGGAGTCGCTAACACCTGCTCCAACAGCTCTACAGGCAAAAACGTGGCATTACCCACCAGGCACACATCGGGTTGAAACGTGTGCAAGTGCTGCTTGAGCACCTGACGATTGTGGTGCTTAATGGCAACAATCTCTTGCTCAGAAAACCACTCTGGTCCTCGTTCCGAATGCCATTGACCACAGAGCAATAGGCACCGTTCAATTTGAGGCTCAGGCTCAGGGCTGGGGTGGCTGCTAAAGAACGCTGTTGTATCGCTTGTTAGCACCAGAAGCTCATGCCCCCGCTGCTGGAGAAGCCGAGTAAAATCGGCGATCGCCCGCTCGTACCCTCCTAATATTTGAGGCGGATACAGGTTGGTTATGACGAGAATTCTCATGAAGCATCATCAAGTAGTTTGTAACGATGGCTGTTGCTAGATGATTGATCGTATTAGCTTTCAGCGGTCAGCCGTCAGCTTTCAGCCATGAGTGCCCTGCTGGTTGCTCATAATCCATCCATTCGTTTTATATCAGCTTTAGCGTACGAGTGTACCGCTAACTGCTGACTGCTGACTGCTGAGCGCTCTACTCCTCTACTGAGTAATGTATGCTTGCCACATTTGCTTGTAGGCACGTTCCATTTCACGGGTGAATTGTTTCGCATTCCATAATGGCGCGGTTTGGCGCGATCGCTGCAATTTCCAGGCAACGTGCTGCCGCAGCTCGACTTCTTTGCCCAAGCGGATGCCCCACTCGACGTACTCCTCATTCGTCCAGGCAATGCCTTCCTTAATGCCCGCATTTACCATCATGGTGTAGCTATTGCGGCTGGCGAACTGTTCTCCCACTCGCGTCACCAATGGAATGCCCATCCACAGCGTTTCCATCGTTGTTGTAGCACCGTTATAGGGGTAAGTATCCAGCACCACATCGGCAATGCTCAGGTTTGCTCGATGCACGGCTTCAGTGGAGACTTCTGGCAAAAAACGGAGTCGATCGCTGGTGACACCCTCTGCCGCTGCCACCTGAGCAAAGTAGGTTTGAATAGCGCGATCGTCGGTGATGCCTTTAACTAATAAGTAGCTGTTGGGTACGGCGGCGATAATGCGCAGTTGCGATCGCACAGTTTCAGGATGCCGCTTCGAGGCACTCTGTCCGCTGAGATAAATGATGGCATCGTCTGGAATGCCCAAATCATCTCGACGAAGGGTAGGGATGCCGACTTCAAAACCATCGACGGCAATATAGGTTTGAGGTAAGCGCCAAATCTTTTCGGCGTAGTGGGCATCGGCAGCGTCTGAAAGGACGTAAGGATCGGCGATAAAGTAGTCGATCGCGGGCATTCCCGATGCGTCCCAGCCTAACCACGTCGCTTGCACAGGCGCAGGTTTGAGCGCCATCACCTCAGAGCAGACATCGGCTGTAATGCTATCGAGGTCAATCAGAATATCGATATCGTCCTGATAAATTTGTTCTGCGATCGCCAGCCCATCACGACCTAATTTACGAGCATGATCGACCTGTTCCACAAACCAGTCCTGGAGTGAATCGTTGCCGTCGTTATAATTCCAAAAGTAGCCGTAGAGTTCAAACTGTTTGCGATCGTGATGCTGGATCAACCAGCGAGACAGCCAGCCCACGGAATGCCGCCGCAAGCAATGCGAAAAATACCCAATGCGTAAGCGTTCATGGCTCTCCTGGCGATCGCGCCGAAGCGCTAATCCCTCTTGATACCGCTCGGCTGCCTCAGCAGCGTAGGCTCGAACACTAGACTGGCATAGTTGAAAGAGATGGTTTTGTGCCAGACGATTGTGCTCCAGATTGTCCCGCACGTAGGGCAAAAAGAAGGTTGTGGTGACTAAACGGAGAGTCGTATTTTGATTGAGCGGTTCCGTTTGCGATGCTGCCAGTGACAACAGCAAGGATTCCTGAAGGGATACCAGCTCAAAGATTTCTTTCCAGTAGCCGCCTGCACGGGTGAGTGCCCGCAGCAGCAGAAAGGCACCGAACACTTGATCAGGGAGCGATCGCGCCAGAAGGCACCATTCACGCGCGGTTTCAATCCCCTGCTCATGCTGTCCCGCATTCTGGTAGAAGGTCGATAAATGGCTGAGCACCTCTAAATCCTGGGGGCATACTTTTCGACACAACTGGACATAGCGAATTGCCAACGAGGGACAGTGCAACTCGTAGGCAATGACGACGGATGTCAGCATGAGCGTGTGGACGACGGGCAGCGGATCAGACGCTCGATCGAGCGCTGCTTCAGCAAACGCCAGGAGCGCTGGGTCGCCGGGAGTGTGCTGTAGAACCGCTTGTAAGGTTTGCAGGAGTAATGCTTGATCGATCGCAGCAGTCGATCTTAGTAGTTCGATCGTGTCCCATGCCGCCAAATCTTCTTCAGCAAAACGATCCAGCTCGATCGCCCGTTGTACCAGATGTAGAAGATTCTGTAAATCATGGGGAGCCACTTCCCGTAGATGTTGCCGCAGCAACCAGGCGAGTGGGTGGTTAGCGCTGGCTTCTTGCTGTTCTGCCTGCGATCGCAGAAACTGCGCCAATTCGTCTGTCCACTGCTCAATCTGCTCGGCATCACCGTCCATCATTGCCAGCATCCAGGTCGTCTGAGCTTCCGCCTCGTCGCCTAGAAGCAGCGATGCCAATCCTAGATGCCAGTAGTGTGCTTTGACATGAGGCTCCATGTCGATGAGCTGTTGATACTGCTCAACTGCCTGACCATACTTGCCGCTTGCTAAGCACAGTGCTGCCTGTTGCTCGTCCGATCGCGGTTCCAAAGCATTCTCAATCATCATGTCACCGATGCCTCAAGGAGATGGGGTGCCCTCCGGCTTCCAGTATGCCCTTAGCAGCCTTAGCTTTGATCAAGCGCGATCGTACATCTTGACACCGGACTGCTCACTAAACGGTATCCTCAGAGCACGCCTAAATCTACACTCTCACGCTCAAAACCAATGTCCGATCGCATCCGCACACTGTTTAACCGCATCGCCCCTGTTTACGACCAATTGAATACCCTGCTCAGTTTAGGGCAACATCGCATTTGGAAGCAGATGGCAGTGAAATGGAGTGGAGCCACAGTAGGAAGTACCTGTCTGGATGTGTGCTGTGGCAGTGGCGATCTGGCGTTGTTGCTGGCAGAACGGGTTGGCTTGACCGGGCAGGTGATTGGGCTGGATTTTGCCACGGCACAGTTGGCGATCGCGCAGCAGCGTGCCCAAGAACGCTATCCTATCCCGTCGATCACCTGGCTGGAAGGTGATGCGCTGGAGCTACCGTTTCCGAATAACCACTTTGATGCGGCGACGATGGGCTACGGTTTGCGGAACGTCACCGATATTCCCCGCAGCCTTAAAGAACTGCACCGCGTGCTCAAGCCCAGCGCCAAAGCTGCCATTCTCGACTTTCATCGTCCGTCCAATGCCCAGATACGCACCTTGCAGCAATGGTATCTGGATGCGATCGTGGTGCCTGCCGCCCAGCAGTTTGGCTTGACCGAAGAATATGCGTATATCGCGCCTAGCCTCGATCGCTTCCCCACTGGCACCGAGCAGATTGCACTAGCACGTCAGGCTGGCTTCGCTACTGCCACACACTACCCCATCGCGGGCGGTACGATGGGAGTGTTGGTTGTAAGCAAGTAGTTAGCTGTTAGTTTTTGGTTGTTAGTCGCAGCTGAAACCTAACAACTAAAAACTAAAAACTAAAAACTGGTCTTCTTTGCTTTGGATCTTTCTTCGCTCTGGCTTTTCCTCGGTCCTCCGATCGTTGGCGGCATCATTGGCTACTTCACTAATGACATCGCCATCAAAATGCTGTTTCGCCCTTACACAGCTCGCTACATTGGTGGGAAGCAAATTCCGTTTACACCGGGACTCATTCCCCGTAATCAGGAGCGTCTGGCAAAGCGCATTTCTGACACGATTATGGGGTCGCTGCTCACGCCAGAAGAGTTGCAAAAGCTGGCGAAACGGCTGTTAGAAACTGAACGCGTACAGGCTGCCATCCTGTGGCTACTCAAACTGGCGCTGGAGCAGATTCAAACGGACAAAGAACAAAAAACGGCGAAAGTGCTGGCAAGTATTCTGCGTGATCTGCTGGGCGAGTCGCTGCCACGCTTGCTTAAAGTGTTAGCCCGCCGCGAAGATTTTTTAGAGGCACAGTTGAACCAGATTTTTGATCAGGTGCTGCTGGAGTTTCAGTTGAATGATGAGCAGTCGATCAAACTCGCAGATTGGTTGCTGCAAGTGGTTTTGCCGCCGGATGCTATCCGTTTGACACTCATTGACTTTTTGACCGATCGCAACATCCAGGTCATTGATGAGGGCTTTCGGGAGCGCACGAGCGGTACATCCTGGGTGGTCGCCAACTTGTTTGGTGTCCGCAATTCTCTAACGCGGCTGCGGACATTCTGCCTGGATGAAAAAGAAGCCAGCAATACGCGTATCGCCGAGTTGGTTTCAACCCTCAACCTGCGACGACGTTTGCAAGAGTGGCTGCAAAATTTATCGCTGCAAAATCTACCCATTTCCACCGTGCGTCAACTGCGGAAAACCTTGCGCGATAGCGTGCGTGGTTACGTTCAAGAGAAAGGCTCTGATGTTCTTCAGGAGTTGGGCAAATCGGTTGATTGGGATAATGTTGCAACCGTGATTCTCAATCGCTTACGCACGTCTGAAGTCGTCAATGCATCCCTGGAAGTGATCAGCCTGGATTTAGCGCTGATTCTAGAACGCTATCTGGAGCGTGATTTGGAATCACTTGTGACGCAAGCAATTCCCATTCTCAATATTGATCAGGTGATTATCGATCGCGTGAAAGCTACTTCACCCGCCGATTTGGAGGGCGCAATTAACGGTATTGTGCAGAGCGAACTACAGGCGATCGTCAATCTAGGTGGCATTTTGGGCTTGGTGATTGGGCTACTTCAATCTGCCTCGCTGCTATTGCGTTAGAGCGATCCTGCTAGGGCGCGTCATCAATTAGCTCCAAAACCTTGCGGTATCAGCATAATCGCGCCCGCCCCAACACACCAGGCTAGGGGCTGGCACCCTTGCTGCAAGTCATGTGTAGTTGTAATGGATGACAGCCCCTAGCAAAAATCCTGTCAAGATACCTCAACGTTTCAGGCAGGAAAACACTTGCCAAACGCCTGAAGCAGTTTAAGAGAACCTTTGAGACGAATTTTGCGTCGTAGCATTGCCCAGAGCAGGTTTTGCTCTTTTGCCAGGAACCCTAGCCAGGTTTCACTATCCGCCACGATCGCCAGATCAGCCGTTCCAACAAACCCTTTTTCGACATGAAGAGCACGATCGCGAATCGTCACCGTTGCCTGACAGGATTCTGCACCAAAGAAGGTGAAATGATACGTCACATTCAATCCCCTGGACTGCTCGCGCTGAAACAACAGCGGTAAACCAAAGAGAAAGCCAGGAATGGATTGCGGGCGAATGCCACTGCTAACGCGGCGGATGGTTTTGTGGGGAAAACGCTTTGCCACGTAGGCTTCAGCGTCTGATCCGGGCACCACATAGATCGGTTCGGGTTTCTCTTGCAGGGGCTTAACAATCTCTTGCACAAACCCGACGCGATCGCTCAAAAAAGGGGCAATCACATCCTCTCCGGCTGGACAAGCAGCAATGCAATAAGCAGCTTTGTAGTTGGCTTTAAAGGAGAGACTTTGCCACATGGAAGCGGACTCTGACGCATTCACTTTTTGGCGGTAGTCGTGTGCGTTTTTGCTATCGGCGATCGTTTCTGCCCAATCGGTGAAGCCACTCATCAGTTCACGGTAGTTATGGGTATAGCAGGCGGAAAAATTGAAGTGCCCATCAGGGGCGATCGCTCCAACCGGGCAAGCCGCGACACAGAGCTTACAATCGATGCAGGGATTGTAAGCGATCGGTTGGTTGTACTCGGTTACTTCGGCATCGATCAGGACTGTACCTAGTGAAATGAAGTTGCCAAACTTGGGATGGATCACGTTCCGGTGCAGCCCCATGTGCCCTAAGCCTGCCGCCACAGCTACAGGCTTATGGGAAACAACCCAGATTTTTCCCGGAAAGCGATCCATTTCCATAGGAAATCCGGCTGATGGATACAAGGCTCTCACCCCAACCTGATCCAACCGTTTGACGATCGCACGGGCAACCTCGTTCACCTCGTCGTAGTTGGCATGAAATTCCAGGTTGGCAACCGATCGCGCCGGAGCCCGCACGTTTTCTCGATTCATCCGACAAACAATGCTAATCAACGTTTGGGTTGGAGCAAAAGCGGTCAGGATATCTGACCGCTGATCGGCGATTGTCGATCGATTCAACTCTACAAACCCAACATCATCGGCTCCGGCTTCCAAACACAGCGATCGCAGTGAGTCAACATTCAGCTTGGCGCGGGCAGGGGCAACGGGCTGTTCCCGCCACCAGCGCACGGTGGGATGATGGTCAAATTTCGCCATTGACTTTCCTTATGATGGATTAACCGACAAACGCACCCGCACAAACAGTAACCACCTGCCCCGTCATGCCACTCGCTGCATCAGAAGCCAGGAATGCTGCTGTTGCAGCCGTCTCAGCCACCGAGATAGGGCGACCGAGCGGTGGCAGTGACATCGGTGGCATTTCGCCAAAAATCTGGATCTGTCCTGCCATTGTTTCCTGAATCGTACGCGTTTCGGGCATAGCAGAACCCCGTACGCAGTTCACACGCACCCCCGCTCGACCAAACTCACCCGCCAACGATCGCGTCATTGCTTCAATAGCACCACAGGTGGCGCTAATGCCTGCCATATTTGCCGCTGTCATGCTGCTCAACGTGGCAGAAAGGGTCACGATCGCCCCGCTGCCTTGCTGCATCATCTGTGCCCCAACGGTGCGGGAGGTGAGAAAGGTAGAACCCAAAATGATCTGCAATGGTTTTAAGAATTGGCTCAATGCCACCGTCGTTGCAGGTTCTGGGTAGCCCAGATCGACAGGTCTCCCACCAATGCCATTGAAAACCGCATCAAGTGAACCTGCTGTCGCTGCAATTCGAGTTACATAATCGCTCACAGTCGCGGGATCGGTCGCATCTACCACATCTGCCTTAGCCGTGCCGCCTGCATCGGTAATCTGGCTGACTAACTTTTCTAGAGCCTCAGCATTGCGCCCCGATACCCAAACTTGTGCCCCTTCACGGGCAAACTTGCGAGCCACCTCGCTGCCGATCGCACCCGTTGCCGCAAAGACCAGAACATTTTTGGAAGACAAAAGCATAGATCGGTTCCTTGCCAATTGAATTAATCTAAACACTGTTTAGAATCTGAACAATACTAAGATGCAGTAAAATCTAAACGTTGTCAAGATCCCAGATTGGATTGCTTCAGTGCCGCAAAAAACTACAAAAAAATCAGATGCCTATCATCACGGCAACCTGCGCCTTGCTCTACTAGAGGCAGCAAGAGTGCTGATGAAAGAATCTGGTATTGAATCGCTGACGCTGCGAGAAGTTGCTCGTCGATCCGGCGTTAGTTCTGGTGCGCCCTATCATCATTTCAAGGACAAAGCCGATCTCATTCGTGAACTGGTTTCGCATGGGTTTCAACGTCTCGATCGCGCGTCTCGTGAAGCACTACAGGGAAAGACAACCCCCCATGAAAAACTGCAGGCGATCGGCATCACCTACATCATGTATGCGGTGCAGTATCCGGATGAGTTTCGGCTCATGTTTCGCCCTGAAATGGGTTCCCCGTTGGAGGATGAAAACCCAACCTGCACACCTGTCTTTCGAGTCTTGCTGGAGGTGATTGATGAATTTCACTTAGGGGAAAGCGATCGCAATACCGCTGCAATCTCGGTGTGGAGCCTGGTGCATGGGCTTGCCTCGCTATTAGTGGATGGACCGCTGCACTCAATGACGACTAACATGGAAACAGTCCATGCCCTGGCAATTCAAGTCACCAGTGCTGTGAATTTAGCTGCTTTCAACCATTCTGCAACCCCAATTTTTGACATCTAGCTGCCGTCACATGGGTTAGGAAGGGGTGCAGGGGTTTGACCCCTGGTTGGGGGCGAAGCCCCCAGATCCCCTTTAATCCCAACGTCCTAATTTTTACGGCGATAGCTAGAAAACGCGCGGTGCGGTCATTGTGATGGCATCGATATTCACCAGGGCAAGCGGCTGCCATCCCAGGAAAAGAACTCGCCGCTATCACTTTCTTGAAGTTGGTTGAGCACCGTCAATAATTGCGTGACGGTACGATCGACACCAAACAATTTTTCTGGTGGCACGTTTCGCTGGAAGGGTTTGGATAGCTGTGTATCTGTAGTGCCAGGATGTAAGGTGACGACGATCGCCCGTGGGCAAGTGCGCTTGTATTCAATTGCGGTCGATCGCATGAACATATTCAGCGCTGCCTTCGATGCCCGGTAGCCATACCAACCGCCCAACTGATTGTCGCCAATGCTGCCCACCTTGGCGGAAATGGTGGCGAGGATCGCGCGATCGCGATGCTTCAACAACGGTTGCACATGCTTTGCCAGCAGCACAGCACCAATGCTGTTCACTTGAAAATAGTGCAATAGCTGATCCGCGTTGAGTTGCCGCAAACTCTTTTCTGGCTGCATGATGCCTTCGTGTAGCACGCCCACACAATTGATGACAGAGTGCAGTGCGGTGCTCTCTGTTTGAATGTCTTTGATGACTGTAGCAATCTGCGCTTCGTCTGTAATATCCATTGGCAAACAGCGAAGGCGCGCATCAGCGATCGCCAACAGCGCTGATTCTGGGTTGCGGTAGGTCGCATAGAGGCGATCGACGCGATCGCCTTGCAACAGTTGCCGCACAAACTCTAGCCCAATCCCTTGTCCCGCGCCAACAACGAGCGCAGTTTTCGGAGTGCTAACTGATTCAACAGACGCATCAACCACTTGCATCATCAATCAAAAGTGCCCTCAACGCATCACTAGACCTCCAATTTTTTCAATAAATCGGAGGTCTAAATTAATTGAATCTCTGAGCTAAATGCATTCCTAAACGTACTGCACCAGATCTTGAGCTGGATAGCGGACTTTCGCTTGAGTGGCGGTCTTATCATCTTCTGCCCGATAGCCCGCCGGACAAACGACCACAGACGCATAGCCTTGCTCTGCCAGCCCTAGAACTTCATCGTATTTGGGTGGGTTGAACCCTTCCATTGGGCAAGTATCAATACCCAACAGAGCGGCACTGGTCATGAACTGCCCCAGCGCAATATAAACCTGCCGCTTTGACCACTCATCAATGTCAAGAGAATAGGGAGGTTTTTCGAGGAAACCCTTGATCACGTTAGAAAACCCTTGCAAGTTATCAACTGGTACCTGACGCACGTCCGCTATATTTTGCATGTAGCGATCGACATCTGCTGCATTCATATCCTTTTTGAACGCCAACACCACCAGGTGAGATGCATCAATTACCTGCGTTTGCCCCCAGCTATGCTCAACTAACTGCTGGCGAACGTCTGGATTCGTGACGACAAAAAATTTCCAGGGCTGCAAACCAAATGAAGACGGGGCAAGGATCAAGCTTTCTATTAACGCTTGCCAAACATCATCCGCGATCGTCTTTGTGGGATCAAACTTCTTGGTGGCATAGCGCCAATGTAGCTGTTGCAGTAATTGTTCAGTTGAAACGACAGCGCTGCTCATATGTATCGCTCTGTAAAGGCACATCGATTATAGCTTTTAGCTTTTAGCTTTTAGCGGTCAGCAGTTAGCTTTCAGCGGTCAGCAGTTAGCGGTCAGCAGTTAGCGGTCAGCGGTCAGCGGTCAGCCTTTAGCTTTTAGTTCTAAAATCCATTACTGCCTTCTGCCTCTTCGCGGAAGTGAGGTGTGAGGTGTGAGGTGTATTAGCTTCTGCCTTCTGCCTCCTGCCTTCTGCCTCAAACTGCTGCCTTCTACCTTCTGCCTCCTGCCTCAAACTGCTGCCAGCAAAGATAAAGCGCTCTTGGTACATGGAAGCAGCCTTTCCATTTGCCGCCTTTGAGGTTGAGCAAGACATCGCCACGACGATCGAGATAACCAAACCACTCCCCATATTGGGGATCAGCAAAATGTGACCAGGTGTAGCTGTGCAGTTTTTGATACCACTCCCAGCAAGCTTCTCGTCCCGTCAGGCGATAGCCCATTGCCAGCGCCACTAGCGATTCCAGGTGTACCCACCACAGCTTTTGATCCCATTCCAATTGCTGTGGCGGATGACCGTCTGCATCCATAAAGTAGTACAGTCCGCCATACTCAGCATCCCAGGCGAAGTCAAGGATATTGAGGACGACATCAACCGCTTGATGAATGAGAGTGATGTCGTTACGACGATCGGCGATCGCCATCATGAACCACATGGCTTCGATACCGTGACCGGGGTTGATAAGTCGTCCTTCAAAGCAATTAATGTGCGAACCATCGGGCGCAACGTTTTCGTACATCAGTCCTCGATCGCCATCCAAAAAGTCAGTCATCACTTCTTGAACCGTAGCAGCCAGAATTCCCTCCAATTTGGCACTCGGCAATAACCAATCCATTTCCAACGATAGGTTAGCCAGAATCATCGGCACTGCCAGGGACTTTAGCGATCGCGTACCAGGATAGGTTTTGTTATAGCTGCCTTTTGGATTGTCTTTGCGACGCAGCACGTTGTCATACGCCTGTAAAGCTACATCTTTTGCCCAGTCTTCGCCCGATGCCAACGCATATTTGCTAAATGCCATTGCCGCAAAGCAGTCAGAAAAGATGTTGTAGGGCTGTACGAGTGGATTGCCCGCGCGATCGAGCGCAAAATACCAGTTGCCCTCCCGATCGCGCCCATGTTTGGCGAGAAAGTTCGCCCCGTTTGCAGCAATCTCAAGCCAGCGATCGCGTTTCTCAAACTGGTCTTCAAGCTGGTTACACAGCATCGAAAACAGCCACACCTGCCGATTTTGCAACCAGATAAATTTGTCGGTATCGTACACGTTGCCTGCGCGATCGAGACAGGTAAAGTAGCCGCCCTGCTCCCAGTCGATCGAATGCCGCTCCCAAAACGGAATCACATCATCCAGTAACGCCTTCTTGTACTGGTCAGCCAATGTTCTAAAATTTTGTTCCATCCAACTTCCCCACAGTATTAACCAGCAGCATTCTATTTTATCTGTGAATATGAGTAGAAAAATATAAAGCTTATAAAAAGCAGCTAGTATTTACCGAAGTGTTGATATCCACCCATAAAAACAACAGTTCTAACTACGGAAAATAATGCTCAGAAATGTATCTTCTCTTATCCTTTCTAGAGCTTATCTTATGTCCATTGAAAGCAGTTTGAACTACCTTTTCTTCGACAAAGCACTTCTTGAACGTGCTTTAACCCGCAGGGCATATGCTGACGAGCAAAATCGTTGTGGGAAGCTATACAAGGATCAAGAAGCTTTTCGTACGCTTGGTGATGCTGTTCTGAAAACTATTTTATCTGATCTTCTGATGAATGCTGGATGTCAAACTAGAGATTCAATAACTAAGAAAAAAGAGCAGCTTGAATGTCAACCAATGCTCGGAAAAATCGCTCGCGAAGTAGAGGTTGGTTCTTACATTAGGTTAGGAAAGGGAGAAGCGAAACACAACGCTCAGCAAAACCTCAGCGTCCTTGCTGAAACGCTTGAAGCATTGATTGCTGCCATCTACTTTGATGGTGGCTATGAGGCTGCAAAGCGAGTTGTCAGTCGTTTGTTTGAACGGCTGATTTAGACAGTGCTAACTATCTAGAAACTCCCGCATTAACTGATTCACCACCTGCGGTTGCTCTTGCTGCACCCAGTGACTGCAATTGGGAATGTAGCGGATACGAAAATCCTGCACGTACTTTTCGGTGCCGTAGGTGAGTTCTTTGCCCAGAGCCGTATCCGCTTCGCCCCAAATCATCAGGGTAGGCACATGCAAAATACCCCAGTCAGTTGTAGTCAATCCTTGTGCAAAAACATTGCGGTAATAGTTGAGTGCTGCCGTTAAAGCATTTCGTTTCGCAAAGGCATTTTTGTATGCCTCAATATCATCGTCGCTGAAGGTTGTCTTATCGACAGCCATCCCTTTGAAGGCGGCTTCTAACATCTGAAAATCGTTCAATTGAATCAGCAGTTCTGGCAAGATGGGAAGCTGGAAGAAGCCGATGTACCAGCTTCGTAAGAGCTGTTGGGGTGTGCGTAAGCCTTCAGCAAATTTGGCGGGATGGGGCAGATTCAGCACAATCAAGCGATCGACCAACGCTGGATACGCATAGGCAAACGACCAGGCGATCGCACCCCCCCAATCGTGTCCGACTAAGACGCAGCGATCGTAACCCAGACCTTCGATCACACCTTTAATATCTTTGATGAACTCTACCATCACATAGGCAGACTGTGCGTCTGGCTTGTCGCTATCGTTGTAGCCCCGCAAGTCTAGAGCCACCACTTTATAATCATTCGCAAACGCCGGAATTTGATGCCGCCAGGAATACCAGAATTCTGGAAAGCCGTGCAGCAGTAGCATAAGTGAACCTTCGCCCTGTGTCACATAGTGCAGCTTGATGCCATTTGTATGGATCGTGTCGTGGTGCCAGGATGGTTCAGGCATAGTCGCTTTACTTGCTGTCAATCGTTAAGGGCAATCTCTAACAAAGGCAGTCTAACAAGCATTCGCCCGTCGCCGACAACCTTCTGAGTAAAAACTCTCCCGGAACTTACACCGATTCTATAAAATCGCCCTACAGATTCGTTTTTGCTGCTGACCGCTGACCGCTGACCGCTGACCGCTGACCGCTGACCGCTGACCGCTGACCGCTGACCGCTGACCGCTAAACGAATCTTGCCTGTGTAGCCACAGTTTAGTGAAATGGTATGACGCAGACCTTGGAGGTTTTAACCAAGCATCAAGCATCGGCATCACGGTAGCGCTCAAATCTCCGCGGTTTTGGTCAGATGCTCGTTTCTATTTGACAGGTTTTTGGAGGACGTTGAAGGTCGTTTTGAAGGCTGTGTTGGTTGGGTTGAGAACAATTGCCTGCTGATAGGCTGACCACGCGGCTTTCTGCTCTCCCTGACGTTCCAAAACAACGCCAAGATTGTAGTGAAAAAGAGCGCTTTTGGGGTTCAACCGCACGGCAGCGCGGTAAGCGCCGATCGCCTCCTCCAGTTTGCCTTGCAGAGTGAAAAGATTGCCCAAGCTAGCATACGCAGCCGTGTAGTGAGGATCAAGCTGAATGACCTGGCGGTGAATGTCGATCGCCTCCTCTAGTTTGCCTTGCTTTCTTAACGCTAAACCCAAATGGTTATAGGCAAGCGCGTGCTTGGGATCAACTTGAATGGCTTGGCGGTAGACGACAATCGCTGCATCGAGTTTCTGCTGCTTGCTGAGCAGATCGCCGATGCAGGTGTAGGTAAATGCGTAACTAGGATTGAAGGCGATGGCTTTCTGATACGCCATGATCGCTGCATCTGGTTTTCCTTGCTTTTCCAGTGCAAACCCAATGTTGCTGTAGGCAAACGTATAGCGATCGTCCAGCTGAATG
The DNA here is from genome assembly GCA_019358895.1 of Tildeniella nuda ZEHNDER 1965/U140. Lineage (GTDB taxonomy): Bacteria > Cyanobacteriota > Cyanobacteriia > Leptolyngbyales > Leptolyngbyaceae > Stenomitos > Stenomitos nudus. The sequence goes on from JAHHIG010000019.1 coordinate 23,484, forward strand.
GCGTTTTGATAGGCAGCGATCGCCCCGTCTAACGTCTCTTGTTTTTCTAGAACAACTCCCAGATTGTAGTGAGTGAAGGCATCGGTCGGATTAACGCGAAGGGCATTTTGATAAGTGGCGATCGCTTCATCAAGTTTGCCCTGTTGCTCTAAGGCAAGACCTCGCTCTACAAACGCACTGTAGAGACTGCGACTGATTAACACCAGCACTGTAATGCTCACGATGCCGCTCAGCAACAACAGGTGAGGCTTTGTCCAACGCTGTTGTGGACTGTCGGGTGCAAGTACAGGTCTTTTTGTTAGAACCTGTTGCACCATCTGACAAAGTTTCATGCGATCGAGCCAGCAAGGTGCCCCGATTCTAACCTACGCTTTGGGTCTTTCAGAAAGGGGCTGCGCGCGATTCATCCTAACGTTGGCAACTTCACTTGCTTCACCACTCTCTTTCAGGCGTGGCACGAATTTGCCAGCAGTTTTCTAGCCAATCGATTAAGGCTTGACGCGGCATTGTTGCTTGCTTCACGACGCACCAGATCTGAATAGCCGTCGTAGCATTAGTAACCTGAGCTGTCAAAGGTTGGTAACAATGGCAACAGCAAGAAATTTCCAACGCTTGCAAGCGGTGGTAGACCTGCCACCGATCGTCGCACTGGATCTCAATCATTTTCTCTGTTTGAACATTCTTCTTGTTGCAGTTCACGCGATCGCTCCTAGAAATCAAATGGACGAGTAGACTTGTTGAAAATCATTCTTGATTGCTTTCAGGTTGTGTCTGCTTTGCTTGAAAAGGTTGCACAACCTGGTCATGATTTTAGTAGACAGAGCCACTTTTGCAGGTTTGAATGGGCTGAGTAGTAAGCGCGTCAAAACTTTTAACGTTTAGCCATTTTTTCTTCTTTTGCATCACAAGCGCTTGTTGTTGATTCAAGGTATCAGGTACTGGGGCGATCGCTTGATTTTCTTCGGCTTCCGCTTCGTCAACTAAGGCACCATTTGCGGCTCTAACCCAGTTAATGACGGTATTATGGCTAATACCAGTTTCTCGTTCGATCGCACGGTAACCCATGCCATTGGCACGCATTTTCAGGCAGATTTTTTTAGCATCATTAGAGTAACCTCTCAGACTATAAGTCTCTATAAACTGCCGACCACACTGCTTACAAATGTAGTTTTGCTTACCGCGATGATGACCATTTTTACTGATTTGAAGCGATTCGCATCTAGGGCATTTCATACTCTGATTGTGCAATGCTGTTTAATTGTGAAAAAAATAGATAATTTTAAAGTGAGGCAACTGATAGAAACTCTCAATTTCTGTTGGCAGGCAATAAAAATAGGGTTATTTTGGGGGGAAGTTGGTAGACTAAATATCTGACGAGCTTCATGTGTTCATCATGCAGTTTCGTCAAATGACTGATAGCAACCTTCAGTTTGTTGCCAGGTCATCTACATTGCAAAGGAGAACCTTATGTCTGAAGTTCAAAGTTTAATTCGTCCTTTCGGTCAAGTGATGGCTAATCCGATCTTGCTGGAGCGATCGGTCACTGAACCTGTTTGTGAGGGTATGAACATCCTGCTGGCAAGTTTTCAAGCGTTGTATTTGCAGTATCAAAAGCATCATTTTGTAGTTGAGGGCGCTGAGTTTTATTCTCTGCATCAGTTCTTTGCCGATCACTATGGACAAGTACAGGATCACGTGCATGAACTGGGGGAGCGTCTAGATGGTTTGGGTGGTGTGCCTGCTGCTAGCTTTACCAAGTTGGCAGAGCTGTGCTGCTTTACGCCTGAAGCGGATGATGCTTACACCTGCCGCCCAATGCTGGAACATGATTTGGCAGCAGAGCAGGCAATTATTGGTGTGTTGCGCCGTCAAGCAGCTCAGGCAGAGACATTGGGCGATCGGGCGACTCGTTATCTATATGAGACAATCTTGCTTAAAACCGAAGAGAGAGCCTATCACATCGCGCATTTCCTGGCACACGATACGCTGGTTGTGTTGAATTAAGAGCGTTGGTTCAACCGTTCATAGTCACCTCCATTTTTTGAGTGATGGCTTGGATCAAACCACTGCTTCACTGACCAGGTGTTGGTGGCGGAGCCGTTTCCACAAGTGCAGGTTCTGGTGGTGGAGCCGCCTCTACAGGTGCAGAAGGGGATTCTACAGGTGCAGGTGTGGCTTCGGGTAAAGGTGCAACAGTCTCACTAGCAGGCTTCTCAACAGGGGGCACTTCTACCGGAGCCACGGAAGGAGCCGGAGCAGGTTTTATCGGTGTTTCAGCAGCAGTGGACGGCTGTTGACGCTGACGTTCCTCAGCTTCCCGCTGTTGACGTTCCTGTTCTGCAACCTGCCGCTGTTCTGCTTGCTGACGACGACGTTCTTCGTTACGCCGTTGATTGTTGGAACCCTCTTCTTCGTATTCCACTCGTACCCGTTTCTTCACGCCGCCTTCGGGAACAGTTTTGGGGTCGAACCGCCACTTGCTCATGGTTTCTAGCGTCTCGCGATCGGTCTCTGGGTTACCGCTGGATTTTCGTAGCTGTACCTCCACACTCCCATCGGGTCGGACGGTCATATCCACACGGGGACTGCCTTCAGATCCCCGATATTTTGGTTTGGGGCAGCTCACGCAAGCGGGTTGGTTCGGCTTTGGCGCGGTTACAAGAGGAGCCGTTGTCCGGGTCGCAGTGCTGCCCGGTGTGCCTCCAGGTGTGCCACCGGGCGTACCTTTGGAGTCTCCATCGGGTCGTCCCAGAGGGTTAAAACCTGTGGGTCGGCTGGCATTGCCGAACCCGAAACCTGTCCCAAACGGACTAAAAATGGGTCCACCGCCAATCCGCAGCCCACTATCTTCACCTGTTTTACTGGTAATAGGATTCACGACTTCCGAGGAGCGAGAGGGCGGTTGATTGCTGGGGGCATCTTCGCCTGCCTCTTGTGGAGCCTGACTGTCGGGTGCTAGCGGTGGGGGTGGCGCAAAGGCAACTTCGGCGGCAGCTTCTGGTGGTGGCGGCTCAACCTTCTGCTCGATCGCCTGCTCTACAGGCTTTTCTGGCTCGATCGGCGTTTCGGGTTCCGCTACAACTTCGATCATCTCTTCTTCGGCTTCGGGCAGAGTGTTCCAAAAAGTAGTGGGTGCCGATGCTATTGCGATCGCGTGGAACGCAGCCGATCCCAAAAAACTCCATAGCAGAAAGGTTTTGATTGCCTTTCCTTCCTTTGCGCGTTGGGCAGTGGTTAAGTCTGAGGTACGCATAATCACTTCCGTTGAGTTGCAATTGCTAGTTTGGCTCCGGGAACCTGGCGCAGTTGATCCATCACTTCGATGACATGATCGTGAGTGACCGCACCATCCGCATTCAGCACCACAATGAGTTCTTGACCAGAACTGAGTTGCGTTTTAATGGTGGTTGCCAGATTGTCAACTTGAATGGGTGCTTTGTTCAAAAAGACGTTTCCCGCTTTGTCGATGCTTACCGTCGATCGACTCGCCGCTTGTGGTTTAGCGGTGGTCGCTTTGGGTAAATTCACGGGTAAGCCTTCAATGCGCGTCAGAAATAAAGTGGAGAGCACAAAGAAGGTAAGCAGCGCGAACATGACATCGAGTAAAGGCACGACGTTCTTAATCTCTAGAGGCTGATCGAGCAAATCAGGATCAGACCGACGTTTTCTAGACACGAGAAACCTCCTGCCGCCTGTACGATCGCAGTTGCAACAGTTCTAACTGTGTGCAGCATTCGTCAATGTAGGCAATTTGTTGGGCGTAGAAGGAGCGAAACGTATTCGCCGCGATTAACGCTAAAACAGCGACCACTAAGCCAACGGCGGTCGAGACCAGCGCTTCGCTAATACCAGCCGTCACCCCGATCGTTTTAGAACTGCCAACATCGCCAAGCGTGAGTGAGCCAAAAGAGCGAATCAGACCTGTGACAGTACCCAGCAAGCCCAGGAGGGGAGCCAACCCAACAATGGTTTCAAAAATATTGTTGAAACGCTTGAGGTTGGGTATTTCTGCCTGAGTGCCAGCATCAAGCGCGAGTCGAAACTCATCTGGTGTTGCATTCGGTAAGGAGACTGCTTCCAGGAAAACGCGGGCAATGGGCAAATGCAGATGTTTCTGGAGCGTCGCTTCAGTGAGGGCAAGGTCGTCTTGATAGAGCTGCAACACACTCCGCACAACACGCTTTTGCTGTTTTCTAGCCCGTCTCCAAAAAAGAGCACGCTCGATCGCCAGGGCAATGACCGCGATCGAAAACACAAGTAGCGGCACCATGACGATGCCGCCTGTGGCAATCAATTCATAAATTCTTTGCATGCATTCTCTACGTAAAGGTAAACGACAGTCAGTACTGGCGATCGCGCGACTCACACTGACACCATCTTTCCAAAGCACTATAGAACTTAATAGGAACTTATATCAAGTAGCTTACCCAATTAATTTCTGATACTCACACTGCGCTGCTCGATCGCCAAACGCAAACCTGGCTTCAGTCTCTTAAGACACGATCGACAGTGTTCTCAACTAAATCAAGACGAAAACCAAGAACTTTTGTGCTGACCTCAAAGCATTGATCAGTGCCGAAAAGACTGAAAAACCCCTCTCTGAGCCGTAAAAACCGTTTTCAGGGTACCCTGAACCAAATTATCCTTTAATCACAAAAGGCTTGACTTTAGGCAGCAGTCATCATAATTTCTTGATCATTACTAAAAGTAATTTGCAATAAGCCGAGTCAGTTCTCTTGCTAGGACTGAGAAAGCGCTGTCACTCGTCTACCTGAGACGGGCAGTTTCTGTTGCAAATAAGGTCATTCGCCTGTGAGGATGTGTTGTGAAGCTATTGCATTTAAGGCTGGGGGTGGCGATCGCTGCCGTGTTCTCTGTCGGTACTGCCCCGATCGCTTGGGCGGAAACGAGCGACGGGAACAACTTGCGCTTGCGTGACTTTAACCGTCCCGCAATGACGGTCAAAGAGTGGTTGGCACAAGTGGAAGCCGTAACGGTGACGGTGACGGGGGTAAAGCTGGAGCGCACCGAAGCAGGTTTAAACATCACCCTGGAAACCGCCGATGGCAGGCTGCTGCAAATTGACGCAACCAAATTCCGCAGTGAAAACAAGAACCTGATTGCAGACATTCCCAATGCAGTATTGGCGCTGCCCGATGCTCAAGAGTTTAGTGCCGAGAACCCAACGGGAGAGATTGCGAATGTCCGCGTGACGCAAGTGGATGCAGCCAACATTCGAGTCATCGTAGCGGGTAAAAATGCGTTGCCAACCGAGGAAGTGACGCTAAAAACGGGCGCGTTGGCATACAGCCTCAACCCGGAAGGAGAAACACCAGAAGAAGAACTGGTGGTGACGGGCGATCGTTCTGGTAGCGCTTATTTTGCGCCCAACTCAACCACGGCTACCAAGCTGGATGTGCCACTGCGTGATGTCCCGGCATCGATCCAGGTGATTCCACGTCAGTTGATTGAAGATAAACAACTTGTGCGGTTGAATGACCTGGCTGATTATGTCAGTGGGGTTCAAGCGCAGTCTGGTTATGGGGGATTGTCTTCCCAGGGGTATTACTTCCGGGGGTTTGAAACCAGTTTTGAAACGCTGCGTAATGGCTTCCGCGATTTTGGGTTTCTCAGTCCCCGCGATGTCGCAAATGTGGAGCGGGTAGAGTTTCTCAAAGGACCTGCTTCGGTGTTGTATGGCGGTTCCTTTGGTAGCATCGCTGGCGTTGTCAACACCATTACCAAAAAGCCGTTAGAGACTCCGTTCCGTCAGGTGGGCATCACCGTTGGCAGCTACAGTTTTTACCGTCCCACGATCGACCTTACGGGTCCACTCACACCAGATAAATCCTTGCTCTACCGTCTGAATCTGGCGTATGAGAATGCCGGAAGTTACCGAGATTTCGTTGATAGCGAAAGCATTTTCGTTGCGCCTGCGTTGACCTGGCGGCTTGGTCCCAAAACCACCTTCACGATCGAACTGGAGTATCAGAAGTATGACTATGTGTTCGATCGCGGCTTGCTCCCCAATGCTGTCTTTCTGACACTTCCCAGAGAGCGCTTTTTAGGAGAGCCTGGGTTCAATCGGGCTGAAGTTGAGTCACTCGCTGTTACCTATAACTTTGAGCACAACTTTAGTGACAATTGGAAGTTCAGGCAGGGCTTTAATGCCAACCTGGTTTCAAACTTTCAGCAGAATGTGCGCGGTTCTCGCTTTTCCGAGCCTTTGTTAGAAGCGGACGGACGATCGCTCCCCCGACGAGCCGAGAGAGAGCCAGATTCCGATCAGCAAAACTTCACGCTGCAAAATGAGGTGTTTGGCAAGTTCAATACGGGTTCTATTCGTCATAATCTGTTGTTTGGTGTTGAGCTTTCTCGCTATCGCTTCAACTACTCGTTCTTCAGGGCATCGATCGATTCCTTGGATATTTTTAACCCCGTCTATGGCGCGAAACCTGGAGCGTTTGAACTCGCGTATTCGCCAGAAGAATACGGAGCCGATAACGTGGGTGTTTATGTACAGGATTTGATCGAACTTCTGCCCAACCTGAAACTTTTAGCGGGACTGCGCTTTGATGCCAACGATAGCTTTTACCGCAATGAAGACCGCACAACAGATTTAAGCCAAACTGATACCGGAGTTTCTCCCCGACTGGGACTGGTTTACCAACCGACTGACACCACCGCGCTTTATTTCAGTTGGTCTAGGTCATTCAATCCGCAATTCTTCAGCCGTAACCGTACTGGTGAAGCCTTTAAACCAGAAGAAGGCGAGCAGTTTGAGATCGGTGTGAAACAAGAATTGTTCAATAAACGCCTGTCATTCAACCTGGCTTTCTACCAAATCACAAAGCAGAACGTACTGACGACTGATCCTAACGATTCTGACTTCAGCATTCAGACAGGAGAGCAGAAGAGCAGAGGTATTGAGCTAGATATTACTGGTCAAATTTTGCCGGGATGGGATGTAATTGCAACCTATGCCTACACGGATGCGTTTGTCAGTGAAGATAATGTGCTTCCAGTTGGTGAAACGCTAGTGAATGCGGCAAAGCATCGAGCGAGCTTGTGGACAAAGTACGAAATTCAGGACGGTAATTTGCGCGGCTTGGGGTTTGGCGTTGGCGTTGTCTTCAGCGACGATCGCCCGATCGGGCTGCCCAATGTGCTGATTCTTCCATCTTACGTGCGGGCTGATGCTGCACTTTTCTACCGCCGAGAGGGATGGCGGTTAGCGCTTAACTTCCGCAACATTTCCAACACCAAATATCAAGAGTCGCAGGGCAATTTCTATTTCATTCCGGCGGCACCCTTCACGGTCTACGGTACGGTTTCATACCAGTTCTAGGATTTAAAGGAGACTGACTAATGCGTACAGCAAAGCTGATCCCTCTAGGCTCGCTTCGACTCCGTTCCCTGGTGTTCCAATTGCACCGTTATCTGGGACTATTCTGCGGCTTCATTTTGATCATCATTGGAATTACTGGCAGTTTGCTCGTCTTTGAACCGGAACTAGAACATCAGTTGATTGAACACCGCATCGGGGCGATCGTGCCTCAAGCAAACCTGATCAGCATTGATACCGTTGTTGCAACCGTGCAGGCAGAATTGAAACGTGCTCCCAATCTTACCCTGGGCAACATTTTGCTGCCGCAAGATACCACCTCTCCTTACCAGGCTCGATTGTGGGATACCAACAATCATCTTGTGCAACTGTTTATTCATCCCTATAGCGGACACGTGATGGGAATGATTTCAGAAGCCGAGAGTTGGCTACAGATCGCGCTACGTCTGCATTATCAACTGCTTGCTGGTGACACGGGGGCTATGATTACGGGCATTGTCGGCTTGCTCTCATTCCTTTTAAGCCTTACTGGCATTGTGTTGTGGACAGGGTGGCGTAAGTTGATTGCAGGCTTCAAAATCAAGTGGAACGCCCATCCCAAACGGCGCAATTTTGATCTTCACAAAGTTACTGGTGTCGTTGCGGCTGTGTTTCTTGCTCTCACAGGTTTCACAGGCTTCTGTTGGAATTTTTACGACTGGTCGAGTGCGCTGATTTACACGCTTACCTTAACGCCCAAACCACCAGAATTGATCGCTAAACCACTACCAGGGCAAGCTGCGTTACCGGCTTCAACCATTTTGCAGATGGCGGATACGACCTTTCCCAATGCCATCACGACTTATCTGGGCATTCCCAGCACGCCAGAAGGTGTGGTTCGAGTCGGCAAGCGCCAACCGCACGAATCCTTTCGCTATGGGGAAAGTGAACTGCTGGTAGATCCCTATACGGGAAAGGCTCTGCGCGTTCAAGATAGCAAAACTCTGGCATTCGGCGATCGCATCCTCAATGCCTTTGTTCCCCTCCACTACGGCACCTTTGGTGGGCTAAGCACTCGTATTTTCTATGTCTTTGTCGGTCTAACACCGCTGATTCTTTTTACAACGGGCTTTGTCATGTGGTGGTATCGCAAACGCAAAGACGTTCGGGTAGTGGAAACAACTGGGGTAGGGACGATCGCCAAACATTGAGCGATCGCTACAATCTAGTGCGATCGCATCCTCAATGCTTCTGAAGCAGTAAGCACCTGCTTACGCTTTTCTAAGAACTCAATCAGCAAACAGGCAATTTGCTTTCTCCTTTTGACCATTTATTTTCTCATTTCAGTAGTTTCCGCAAGCAAAATGATCATTTACTTTCTCAATCTACGGTTTGCTTTCTCATTTCAGTAAATCGCGTACTCATTCCAGTAGTTTCCGCAAGCAAAATGACCATTTACTTTCTCAATCTACGGTTTGCTTTCTCATTTCAGTAAATCGCGCACTCGTTATCACGCATCGCAGCTTCAGATTTCGACTCAACTTTTCAAGTTTTTCCACCGTGTGAGGCTTTGTTGTGAAACCATTTTTGCCGATTCATTCCCTATGCATTATGAGTGCTGCTGCTTTATGGATAGTGCCAACCGTGCAAGCTAACGAAGCAGCACAACCATTACCATCGGCTGAAACTATCAAGTTGCGGGACTTCAAACGCCCTGCAATCACCGTCAAAGAATGGCTGGCACAGGTGGAAGCCGCAACGGTGCAAGTGACAGGCGTAACGTTAGAGCGTACCGAAGTGGGTTTCAACATCACCCTGGAAACGGTAGATGGCAAACCGTTACAAGTAGATGCCACTAAATTCAAAACCGAGGGCAACAGTTTGATTGCCGACATTCCCAATGCGGTGTTGGCACTGACTAATGCTCAAGAGTTTAGTGCCGATAACCCAACGGGAGAGATTGCCAATGTCCGCGTGACGCAAGTGGATGCAGCCAACATTCGAGTCATCGTAGCGGGTAAAAATGCGTTGCCAACCGAGGAAGTGACGCTAAAAACGGGCGCGTTGGCGTACAGTCTCAACCCGGAAGGGGAGACACCGGAAGAAGAACTCGTGGTGACGGGAGAAGGACAGCGGGGTTACAGCGCTCCCAATGCATCAACGGCAACTGGAACAGACGCACCGATTCTAGAAACCCCTTTTTCAGTGCAGGTCGTCCCGCAGGATGTGCTTCGTGATCAGCAGGTGATCCGTCTTGAGGATGCCTTGACGAACATCAGTGGTGTGATCTCTGCAGGCAATAACGGGGGACGTGAAGCCGCTTTCAGCATTCGGGGTTTTGGCAATCAGTTTAGTAGCTCCGTGCCAACCCTCAGAGATGGGTATCGCTTATACGGCAGCTTTCAAGGTATTTCAGAGATCGGTATTTTAGAACGGGTTGAAGTGCTGAAAGGTCCCGCTTCCATTTTGTATGGAGAAATTGAACCGGGCGGCGTGATTAATCTGGTATCTAAAAAACCACTGGCAAAACCATTTTATGAAGCAGAACTTCAGGTGGGCAGTCGAGCATTGGTGCGCCCTCGCATTGATTTAACGGGTTCTCTCACTACAGATGGGAGTTTGCTCTACCGCTTGAATGCTCTCTATCAGCACGATCGCAGTTTTCGCAATTTTGATACCGATACCAACCGTTTTGCCATTGCCCCAACATTGACCTGGAAAATGAGCGATCGCACGGATCTAACGGTTAGCCTGGACTACATCCATCAGGAAAGTCCCGCAGATTTTGGCATTACTAAATTTGGCGATGGAGTGGCTCCCGTTTCACGAGCGTTCGTGGCAAATAACCCGGATGATTCGATTACAACGGACTATTTAAGTGCAGGCTACAGCTTTGAACATCGCTTTAGTGATCACTGGAAAATTCGGAATGGCTTTCGCTACATCAGCTACGACTACGACTACAGTGTTGTCGCACTGCCATTTCTTGTCATTGATTCGGATATCATTCGCTTTTTTGCCGATCAAGACGGTCAGGATCGTTCCTATGCTCTTACTACCAGTGTTGTCGGTAAATTTGCCACTGGCTCAATCAAACATACCCTTACCGCAGGCGTTGATCTAAATCGCAGTGAATCGCGCATTCTCACCGTCTTTGGCGATCCCTCACCGCTTAATATCTTCGCTCCAGACTATGACCTCATTCCTAAACCCGATCGCGCTGCTTTACCGCTGTTTGGCGACACACTCACAACAGCAAACCGACTGGGTCTCTACCTGCAAGATCAGGTCTACTTGCTAGACAATTTGATTCTTGTGGCTGGCTTACGCTATGACACAATCACTCAAAAGACGACAAATGTGGAAACTGCCTTCAGTGAAGGTGGCGCATCAGAGCAAACCAATGATGCTCTAACTCCGCGTGTGGGATTGTTATACCGTCCGATTCCAGCACTGGCAATCTTTGCCAACTATTCCCAATCGTTTAGACCCAGCACGTCTCTCACAGCCAGTGGCTCCCCGCTACAACCCGAAAGAGGTGAAGGGTTTGAAGTAGGCGTGAAAACCGAGTTATTGAATCAAAAATTGCTGGCAACCTTAACCTACTTTGACATCACCAAGAAAAATGTCGGCGTTGCTGATCCAAACAATCCTCTGTTCTCGATCGCAACGGGTGAGCAAAAGAGTCGAGGAATGGAGTTCGACATTGCTGGCGAATTGGCACCAGGATGGAAAGTCATTGCTTCTTACGCCTATACCAATGCAAAAATCTCTGACGATACCGATGAAACCATCGTTGGCAATCGGTTATTTGGAATTCCTAGAAGTAAGGCGAGTTTATGGACAACCTATGAAATCCAGCAAGGCAGCTTCAAAGGGCTAGGGTTTGGGGTGGGCTTTGAGTATGTCAGTAATCGCTTTGGTGACCTGGCAAATAGTTTTCGCGTAGGCGACTACCTGGTTGGCAATGCAGCCATTTATTATCGCCGTGACAACTATCGCTTTGCCGTCAATATCAGAAATTTTGCCAACGCCAATTACATTAGGGCGCTGACTGGCAATGAAGGTGGCATTGAACCCGGAGAGCCATTAACCGTCATTGGTTCGGTTTCAGTGCAATTTTGATACAAACACTAGATCCCCGACTTCTTTAAGAAGCCGGGGATCTAAACACTAACTAGGAGACGTTGTTATGAATACAAACCGCTTGCGTCAGTGGGTTTTAAGATTGCATGGTTCGATCGGCATTGCAATGGGATTGCTGCTGGTCATGATTAGCTTGTCGGGTGCGGGCATTGTGTTCCAGGAAGAACTGGATCACGGGTTGCATCGATCGCTCTGGCACGTTACACCACAAGCCGAACAGGTGCCATTAGATGCCATGTTTGCCTCGGCTCAGGCAATCCATCCTAATTTGCCTGTGAGTTATATTCAGGCTCCTAAAACACCCACAGAAAGCTATGTGTTTAACCAATACACACCCAATGAACGCCGACTGCAAACCTTTGTGAATCCATACACGGGACAGGTTTTGGGTTCGCGTACTTGGGAGTATTCTTTCATTGGCTTTCTCTACACAGTGCATCACGATCTCTTTGCAGGCAAAGTGGGACAAATTACGGTCGGTGTGACAGGTGTTTTACTGCTGTTAATGGCAATGACCGGAGTGATGCTGTGGACGGGCTGGCGTAAGTTAGCAACGGGTTTCAACATTCGGTGGAATGCTCCATTGCCACTGGTTAGCTACGACTTCCATCAGGTTAGCGGCATTGTTTCCAACATCTTTCTGACGATTACTGCCGTCACAGGGGTTGTGATTGTCGTCCTTCACTTTTTACCAATGTTCAATCAAACACCAACAGCGAAGCCTGCTGTTAACGCGCCAACAGTTGCTTTGAGTACGCTGATGCAAAAAGCGGATGCTGCCATCCCAGACGGCATCACAACGTCGATCGAATTACCTGATCACGATCCGCAAAAAATGACGGTGCGTAAAAAACTGCCCAATCAGGATACGGGACGGTTTGATCTCAGCGTGGTGGAGATCGATCGCACCAGCGGTGAAGTAATTCAATCGACTAAAGTTGAAAAAGCGGAAGGCTTATTCAAGTTTATTGTGGCGATCGCCGACCTCCACTTCGGTACCTTTGGTGGTTTGCCCACCCGCATTCTTTACGTTTTTGTGGGGTTAATGCCCACCGTTTTATTCATTACAGGTCTAGTGAATTGGCGACGTAGACGGACGATCGGTACCCGGCGAGAAACTGCCTTGCAATTTGCAGAGACACAAGACAGTCGGCGATCGCTCAGCAATCCTGACTACGATTGAAATACACATTCAGGGATTGGGATGGTTGGAGGAGCCGACCATCAGCAACGTTTTGGCAAGTTAATTCTGCTCATTGAGCCGCTGTTGTTTTGAATCGACTGTGCTGCCAAAGCCAATTGCAATCACTGACCACTAGGCAGTGTTTTAAAACTCCTAATTGCTTTGTTACCGAGAACTTCTGCCCCCTCAATCCCCCAATTCTGGGGGACTTTGAAGCTGGTTTGTAAGCCCCCAAGTTTGGGGGTTGGGGGCTTTCGAGGGTTTTAAAACACGCCCTAGCCGCGTAGTCACTTTCGTTTGCTCCCACCATTTGCCAAACTTATTCTGTCTGCGACACCATCTGCCAGTTTGTTGCCGGACAATACCATTGGTTTGGTACTTATATACTTAACCCACCAACGCTGCCGCCCTCACCCCCAACCCCTCTCCCAGTGGAGAAGGGCGTAGATGCTCTCTTGTTCCCTCTCCCAGCGGGAGAGGGCTAGGGTGAGGGCGCTCTGTCCTGGTGAGGCAAGTATATAAATGCCATTGGTTTGCTCTAAGCGCTGCGTTTTGTTTTTGCCAAGCGAGTGCAGAATTTCAGAGGGCAGTATCCGTTCATAGCCTTCCCAATCAGCACTGTGCCAGCGCTTGCCAGCCGTTTTTCCTTCTGTACTAACCACCAGTGCCTCAATCAGTGCATCAGTGTGTTTGCCGACCCGTGCCGCTAAAATCAATCCACTCGAATCAGCTAAACTCAGCTCTATCAAGACTGACAATGGTGTTGTCTGCCAGTCCTGTGATGCGGCTGATGCCTCGGAGACGACTGCCTTCACTATGGGCTTGGAGCACCTGTTGCACTTGCGCTGGACTCACTTGCCGCCAGTAGTAAAGCGTGTTAAAGCGCTCAGAGAAGTGCCTACACCTGGGAGCAATAGCGTTGATGTCCATTGGGCATCTTGCCAGGTTTGTGAGACTTAGAATGACCACAGAGCCGACATTCCATAGCTTGCTGAGGGAAAGAGTTCGCTCTAACTCTACCAATCCCACAATCTTTTAAGGCACAATCTGCTCATCGATCGCCTACAAAGGTAGCCACTATCCAGAATTGTCACCAGGACGGTTCAAAGCATTCTGGACAGATTGAGACCCAAATCCGCCTATGATCTTCAGAATAGGAGCGTCTATGTGTCTTCAGGCTGCATCTCTCCTACGGTGTCCTCCTGGAACGCCTACAATGCCAGTAGGTTTGACTCATTCAGTCGAATGAGTGATGGCAATGCTCACTTGAATGCGGTATTCCTTAGTTCTCTTAGCTCTTTGATCATCTGTATAAAGATGAACTCTCTTAGTTGAAATCCTCCTATAGCTTTAACGTAGATTGGACGCGAACCAGAGGTACTGCTGATGCATTCCCCCGAAGACGGCAAGAAACATAAAACACGACGAAATTTTTTAGGACAGGCGTTGACCGCAGCAGGAACAGCGATCGCGGCTCCCTCACTGCTCAATCAAGCAACAGCCGCTCAAACTGAAAAGCCTGCTCCTGGACAAGGTGAACTGTCTGTATCTCTTAACATTAACGGCAAGCAACAAACGCTGGCGATCGAGCCACGCGTCACGCTGCTGGATACTCTGCGCGAACGACTGGGGCTGACTGGCAGCAAAAAAGGCTGTGACCACGGACAATGCGGAGCCTGTACGGTACTGGTGGATGGACAGCGGATCTATTCCTGTCTCGCGCTGGCAGTCATGCAGGAGGGCAAGCAAATTGTCACCGTGGAAGGACTGGCAAAAGGAGATGTGCTGCATCCGGTACAAACTGCCTTTATCGAGAACGATGGGCTTCAGTGCGGCTACTGTACCCCCGGACAAATCTGCGCCTCGGTTGCTTTGCTGGATGAAGTAAAACGAGGCTGTGCCAGCGCCGTTACAGTGGATCTGACCAAACCTCAACTGATGAATCTTTCGGAAGCTGAAATCAAAGAGCGATTAAGCGGTAATCTCTGTCGCTGTAGCGCTTACAACGGAATCGTGGCTGCTGTTCAGCAAGCAACTGGACAAACGCCTCCCTCTCCTGCGGCGGCAATGTTGGTGCGTGAAGCAGGAGTTCCGGCATGAAAAACTTTTCCTATGTCCGCGCTACCTCGGTGAAAGAAGCCGTTCAGCAGGCATCGAGCAGTCCAACTGCGATGTTCATCGCGGGTGGCACCAATCTGGTCGATCGCATGAAAGTCTTTTTAGACGAACCCTCCCAACTGATTGATATCAACCGTCTGGGAATGACGCGCATTGAGCAAACGAGCAGCGGTCTACGCCTTGGCGCACTCGTTAGCAACACCGCTGTTGCCGATCATCCCGAAGTCCGGCGCAACTATCCCATGTTGTCCCGTGCCATTCTACTGGGAGCGTCTCAGCAAATTCGCAATGTGGCAACGACGGGCGGCAACCTGCTGCAACGGACTCGCTGCCCCTACTACTACGACACCGCATTTAACTGCAACAAACGAGAACCCGGAACGGGCTGTGCAGCACTGACTGGCATTAACCGGATACACGCCCTGTTTGGAGCCAGCGATCAGTGCGTGGCAGTACATCCCTCTGATATGTGCGTGCCTCTGGCAGCGCTGGAGGCGATCGTGGAAGTAGAAGGAGCCAAAGGCAAGCGCCAAATTCCGTTTACCAACTTCCATCGGCTACCGGGCGACACTCCACAACGAGATACCAATTTGGAACCGGGGGAACTGATTACAGCAGTGATCTTACCGTCTGCATCGTTTGCTAACAGCGTGTATTTGAAGCTGCGCGATCGGGCCTCCTATGCGTTTGCGCTGGTTTCGGTTGCAGCGGCGGTTGAAATGGCAGACAACCGTATCAAAACAGCACGGCTGGCGATGGGCGGCATGGCTCACAAACCCTGGCGGTTTACGGAGGCGGAGACCTTTCTCACGGGCAAAGCGGCAACGACCGAAACGTTCCAACAGGCAGCCGAGGTTGCCTTGCAAGGAGCCAAACCGCTCGAGCACAACGGCTTCAAAGTCGAATTAGCCAAACGGGCGATCAGACGCGCCCTCACAGTTTCAGCCAAAGGAGGCGGGATCGCATGAGTAAGGTGATTGGTACGGCGGTCAACCGCAAAGATGGCTACGCAAAAGTAACGGGCACGGCGACTTACTCGGCAGAGCATGACGTTCCGGGACTGGTGCATGGGGTTGTGGTCACGTCTACGATCGCGAATGGACGGATTAAGGCGATCGACACCCGCGAAGCAGAAAAGGCTCCCGGCGTGATTGCTGTCTTCACGCCCAAGAATGCCCCCAAGGTGTTTAAACCCAGCAACGACTTTATGAAGTCGAAAATTTACGAAGCGCGTTTGCCGCTGGCAGATGACAAGGTTCACTACGCAGGGCAAATCATCGGCTTGGTGGTAGCCGATACCTTTGAACGGGCAAGACACGGCGCGCAACTGGTGAAGGTCGAGTACGACGCTCAGAAGCCCACGATCGAGGCGAAAAACGCAGTTTACAAAGAAGCGCCGCCACAGATGGGTGAGGAATTTAAGTTTACAAAAGGGGATTTTGCCGCTGGGATGGCAAGTGCCGCCACGAAAATCGAGGCAACTTACACAACTTCGACCGAGCTACACGCGCCGCTGGAACCCCACGCCACGATCGCCCACTGGCAAGGAACAGATTCTCTCACCGTCTACGAGCCGTCCCAGTGGGTTGCGTTAACTCAGCGTACCTACGCTGAACTATTTGGGCTACCGTCAGAAAAGGTTCGCATCGTGATTCCTTACCTGGGCGGAGCGTTTGGCTGTAAAGGGTTTCCTTGGCCCCACGCGATTTTGACTGCTGCCGCCGCTCGTCAAATCAAGCGTCCCCTCAAAGTTGTGATGAGCCGTAGACAGATGACTGCCAACACGGGGCATCGGTCTGAAACAGAACAAACGATTCGACTGGCGGCAGCGGCAGATGGAATGCTGAGCGCGATCGCCCATGAAGTGAAGTCCACCACATCACCCGTGGATGTCTTCACAGAGCCTTGTACCTCTGTCACGCCAGTCATGTACACCGCTCCCAATCTGCTGCTGAATCAAGAGTTGGCAGTGATGAATATCGGCACACCTACTTTTATGCGGGGTCCTGGCGAAACTCCAGGCATGTGGGCGTTGGAGTCGGCGATGGATGAACTCGCCTGGGCGTTGAAGCTAGACCCAGTAGCACTGCGGCTGAAGAACGAAACAAAGGAGCATCAGCGCAAGGGACTCCCCTTCTCCGCCAAACATTTTGCCGATTGTCTCAAGGTTGGGGCAGAGCGGTTTGGTTGGAAAGACAGACCACAGCCGCGATCGCTGACCCGCGATGGTGCACTCGTGGGCTGGGGCATGGCGGCTGCCACCTTCCCTGGTTCTCGCGGCGCAACCTCCGCTAAAGTGCGTTTGTTGCCCGATGGCACGGTTCATGTTCTCACCTCTGGCAACGATATGGGGACGGGTTCGTACACGGTTGTGGCGATCGCCGCCGCCGATACATTGGGCATTCCGGTTGAAAAGGTGCGAGTGGAGATGGGTGACTCACAGTTGCCCGATGGCGGCTTGGCAGGCGGTTCTCAGATGACTGCATCCCTCGTCCCCAGCGTCACCAAAGCGTGCCAGGATATCCTCAAAACTGCCAACTGCACCAGTGGAACTGAAGCCTGTGCAGCGCTTCAGAAGTCGGGACGGGCGGCGATCGAAGCCTCTGCGTCTTCTGCTCCTGGTGACGAAGACAAGAAATGGGCATTCCAGTCCTGGGGCGCTCACTTTTGCGAAGTCACCGTCGATGAAGAAATTGGACGGTTGCGAGTCACCCGCTGGGTATCGGTGATGGATGTTGGGCGCGTGATCAATACCAAAGCCGCTGCCAGTCAGGTGCGCGGTGGGGTGATTATGGGGCTTGGACAGGCACTGATGGAAGAGTGCCATTTTGATCCAAACACCGGGTATCCCGTCGTCTATGATCTTGCGACCTATCACTTCCCTGCCCATGCAGACACGCCTCGGATTGATGTTGCCTTTGTCGGCGAACCGGATTTGAACTTTAATCCGGCAGGTGCACGCGGTGTCGGTGAGATTTGCATCACGGGTGTCTCAGCAGCCGTTGCCAATGCGGTCTACCACGCCACGGGCAAGCGATTACGCAGTTTGCCACTCACACCCGACAAGTTGATTGCGTAAACTTAGTTTACTTCAAACATCTTCAGACTCTGGCTCATACCAGTCTTTTGAAGACGTACAGAGCTGCCGATCGTCGGTTGGGTTCCCTAGACCTAGGGCGTGTTTTAAAATCCTTAGAAGCCCCCAATCCCCAATTCTGGGGGCTGCCAAACCATCCTTAAAGTCCCCCAACGTTGGGGGATTAGGGGGCAGAACCTTACAGCAACAAAGTGATGGGAAGTTTTAAAACACTGCCTAGCCCAACCGACCATTCTCAGTCAATCAACCCCTTGTTATGGAAAATCCCGATCGACCAGCCGATCCAATTACATTAGTCATTTCAGAGGTGGTTGAACCAAGTCAGATTCAAGCGTATGAAGCATGGTCTAGAGGGTTTAACCAGGCAGTTCAACAATTTGAGGGTTTCCTGGGTGTGGATGTCATTCGTCCTCGTGACCACGCCTATCCTGAGTACGTGGTGATTGTGAAGTTTGACAGCTACACCCACTTCAGGCATTGGCGAACCTCCCCAACCTTCCAGCAGTGGGTTGATAAGGGGCGTAATCTGGTGCTCGATCGCTCACAGCAACAGCTTGGTGGCGTTGAATTATGGTTTACTCTACCGCCTGCCGCCAATAAACTGCCCCAAACACCCTATTACAAGAAAGTAATTCTCGGTATCCTGGCGGTTTATCCACTCATTCTGCTGGCAGATGTACTGTTGGGACCGTTTTTGAAACCATTGCCATCCTTACTTGGTTTATTCATTTCAGTGACGTTTGTGTCCGCGTTACTAACCTATCCGGTGATGCCCTGGCTGTCCCGCTTACTCGGCTTCTGGCTCTATCCATCGTCAGCCCGTAGCACCAGGAAGGGTTAGAAATCGTTTATTTTTCCATCATGTAATGAAAGAATTACAAGCTATTCTCAAGGTGTTTGAGCAGAGCCAGATTGCGGGTCAAAGGATGGCGATCGCCACTGTGGTTAAAACAATGGGTTCCGTCTACCGCAGACCGGGCGCACGGATGTTGCTGACTGAAACGGGGCAAATGGTGGGGGCGATTAGCGGCGGCTGTCTCGAAAGTGATGTGTTTGAACGGGCAAAACCATTGCTGCTGCAAAGCTCCAAATCCATCCTTGTGCAATACGACACAACTGCCAGTGATGATGTCATTTGGGGCATGGGCATGGGCTGTAACGGTGCCGTTCAAGTGCTCATTGAGTCGCTACATACGGTGTCTGCCAAGCGCCAGCTTGAAGTTATTGCAGACTGTTTTCAGCAGAACCAAGCGGGCGCGATCGCCACGATCTTTCAAGTTGAAGGAGACATTGATGTCCAGGTTACCGATCGATTGTTCCTAAAACCTGACGGTACTGTTGCGCATGGTATTGCGAACCCCCAACTGGTCAGCCGTCTATTGCAGGACACTTACAGGGTACTTGCGGAAGCAAAAACTCAAGTTATCTCCTATCGTTTGGATGATGGTTCGGTTGAGGTGCTGATCGAAGCCATTCATCCGCCGGTACCACTGCTGATCTTTGGGGCAGGGTACGATGCCATTCCAGTGATGCAATTGGCAAAGCAGCTTGGCTGGCACGTCACAGTCATTGATCATCGATCGATATATGCCACGCGCGATCGCTTTCCTCAAGCAGACGAAATCATTCTTTGCCATCCCCATGAGCTTGAAGCTCGTCTCATGCTGCACTCACGCACGATCGCCGTCGTCATGACGCATCATTATCAACATGATCAAACCTTGTTGCGATCATTGTTACCTTCTCCCATTCATTACTTAGGAGTGCTTGGACCGAAACAACGCACTCAGCAATTGTTGGAGGATTTACGCATTCAAGGGTTTTCCTCAACCAACATTCAACGGCAACGCCTTTATCATCCCATTGGGCTGGATCTGGGCGCTGAAACCCCTGAGGAAATTGCGTTGGCGATCGTGGCAGAAATTCAGGCTGTTTTAACCAACCGTACTGGCGGGATGCTGCGCGATCGTCACGCTCCCATTCACGCCCCTAATCCAGAGCGCCTATGTCTACCATCGGCTTAATGATTCTGGCAGCAGGCGCGTCTACCCGGATGGGAACGCCCAAGCAATTATTGTTGTTTCAAGGGCGCAGTCTGTTGCGCTACATCGCTGAAGTGGCGATCGCCTCTTGCTGTGACCCCGTTGTGGTGGTGTTAGGGTCACAAGCTGAACGTATGAAGTTAGAGGTTGATGCGCTCGCCCTGCATCTGGTTGAAAATCAACGGTGGGCAGAAGGCATGGGCACTTCCATTGCTGCTGGCATGACAACACTCACAGCCATCAACCCGGCTTTAGACGCAGTAATCATTGTTCTATGCGATCAACCGTTTGTTTCCGCTTCTTTAATGAATCAATTAGCCGCGTCCTATCAATCGACGCAACGCCCCATTATTGCGTCTGCCTATGCAGATACTGTCGGTGTGCCTGCGCTGTTCGATCGGTCTCTATTCAGAGAATTAATGACGCTGAATGTAACTGTCGGAGCTAAGTACTTAATCAAACAGCACACCGAAAAAGTTCTTCAGGTCTCCTTTCCAAAAGGAGCCATTGACTTAGATACGCCTGCACAGTATCAGCAATTACTCAAAGACACAACAACTGTTGCGTTGAGCAGCGATAGCAAGTCTCCTTGAATGTAAATGGGAGCATGTCACTTTCGCAAGTGCTAGATTCTGCCCTCATCCCCAACCCTTCTCCCCCAGGAGAAGGGAGCAAGGATTCAAAGTCCCTCTCCCTAGGGAGAGGGATTTAGGGTGAGGGCGCAAAGGTGACACGCTCCCAATGTAAACTGTAGAACCTCCCGTTTGGACTCAGCACGAAAGGTGATTGCCCTTCACAGAAAGGTAGTGCTCAAGATGTAATGATGGAGAAGTAAAGTCTTTGCTGTCCGCCTACCCTGCCTGCCTGCCCCATTTGTGCCTCCGCCAAAACGGTTAAGAACGGTCACACCCATAACGGTAAACAACGATTGGTAGTGCATCACAATACCGTTGGTGCACTCTAAGCGCTGCGTTCTGTCTTTGCCAATGTCAGGCGGCATGTCAGGCGGTAAAACTCGTTCATACCTGCCTCAATTGAGCATGTCATCGATCCACATTTTTTGCAAAAAGTGCTCAAAACAGGAAAAATGATTGATGCGGAAAGTGCGATCGGCTGAAATTAGAGCTGTAGCAGCCAATATGCTGGCGGAGCTGGCAAAATTGCAACGACTGGAAGCGCAGATACGGTAAGTGCAAAGAGAGCTAAACGCTGATCCTACACGCGCTGACTTCTTATATGAAAATTTTGCGCTCAAGTTGCATAACTCCTACACAGGTTGCGCGCGTATTTTTCAGATCATGGCGACGGAACTGAATGGTAGTGTGCGTGTATTCAGGTGGCACGCAGAAACCTGGTTTCTCTCCCGGTACCTAGCAACCATGTATCGGTGTCGATCGCAGCAGGATGGCATTCCAGGTCGGTTGCTTGTTGGGGAAGGATGGTTGCTACTTGGCGAAGCATGGTTGCTACCGGGCAACGGACGATCGCAGGCGGATGTGACTCGGTTGCTTCTAGCTAATCGATGGGTTGCATGAGGGGGACGGATTATTGTGTGCGATCGCAGGATGAATGCATGTCCAAAAAGAAACGTTCCTACGGGACGGTAAGAACGTTCTAGAGTACTTGAGAACGTATGCTTGCACCGCAAGGAACGATGCTAGGGGCTGTCATCAATTACAACTACACATGACTTGCAGCAAGGGTTCCAGCCCCTAGCCTGGTGTGTTGGGGCAGGCGCAATCATGCTGATACCGCAGGGTTTTAGAGCCAATTGATGACGCGCCCTAGTGTTCTGTCAAAAACATACCTCACACCCATCCCAGCTTTGGTTTACCCGTCAACTAAAAGTTGACAGACGACTAGCGAACGTTAGGCGAGGGCTGGGGCGAGGGCTGCCACAGGCGTGGGGGTGGACGCTTTTTTGGTGCGACGGGCAAATTGTTGTTTCAGTTGTTCGACGACGGTTTCCATCCCCGGCATATCTTTGTGCGCTTTAGCACAGTCATAGACTTTGAGCGCCGCTGTATAGGCTTCGCAGTTGGCGGCGGTGTAGGTGTCGTTGACCACACTTTGCAGTTGAGTGATCGCCATCAAAATCGGATGAAGGTCTTCCATCAATTGCACGTCTTTTTGCATTTCTTCAATGTCAAACGATCGCGGCAGACAATCGTTATGACGTTGAGCCACTTCCAGCGCATTTAAGATGAAGCCCCGTGAGCGATCGCCAGTTTTGGGCAGTGCCTTACGTTCGTCAGCAGTAAAGGAGGTCAGGAAGGGCATGGCTGTTTTGAGCGTTTCAATCGCTTCTACGACGGTAGTTTTGTCGCTGGCACTGAGCGTAGCACTGACTCGATTTTGGATCATTTTGTTACCTTCTAAGGTGGTTACTACTTAGATAGCTTGCCGCTGCGGTGGCTGACCAAGGGCGATCACCCCTCACCGAAGATCTACGGAGCACTCAGTGACAGCAGCATTCAGGAGTCAGGAGCCAGAAGTCAGAAGTGAACAAGGCTTCCAGGATGGCTTTCAGGTGTGACAGCAGCATTCAGGAGTCAGGAGCCAGAAGTCAGAAGTGAACAAGGCTTCCAGGATGGCTTTCAGGTGTGACAGCAGCATTCAGGAGTCAGGAGCCAGAAGTCAGAAGTGAACAAGGCTTCCAGGATGGCTTTCAGGTGTGACAGCAGCATTCAGGAGTCAGGAGCTAGAAGTCAGAAGTGAACAAGGCTTCCAGGATGGCTTTCAGGTGTGACAGCAGCATTCAGGAGTCAGGAGCTAGAAGTCAGAAGTGAACAAGGCTTCCAGGATGGCTTTCAGACTGAGTGATGGACTTCATTTGGCTGCAAACTGCTGTATGAATCACTGGTACAAGATTTAAGGCCTTTTTGTGACTTTTTGGAAGCACTTAAGGACGCTGAGCGAAACAGGCCATGGCGATCGCCAAGAAATATTTGAGCCAATCGTCCTGCACGCGCTGCCTCGATTTAAATCTGACCGGAGGCCATTGAAGAACGGATGAAGATATCTGTGGAAGCATCCGTTCTTCCTGTTTAGCTGATTGAGGAGAGAAGGATCGGTATAAGGATCACAGCTAAAAACGCCCAGATGAATCTGAAACAGTAGAGCAAGCAGGCCAATGAATACGAAACAGGTACACCATAAAGAACTGGTCATTGAGGCAGGTCGGGCAGAGCGCCAATATTGGAAGGATCTCTGGAAGTACCGGGAACTGTTTTATTTTTTAGCGTGGCGCGATATTTTGGTGCGTTACAAGCAAACAGTGATCGGGCTGGCGTGGGCACTGATAAGACCCTTTTTGACGATGGTCGTGTTTACAGTGGTGTTTGGCAATTTGGCAAAGTTACCCGCACCAGCAGGGGTGCCATATCCCATCTTGGTTTTTGCTGCTATGTTGCCCTGGCAGTTCTTTTCAGGAGCGATGTCTGAGTGTAGCAATAGCCTGATCGCGAACTCAAACCTGATTTCTAAGGTCTACTTTCCGCGTTTGATTGTGCCGACGAGTGCGGTAATTGTGAGCTTTGTCGATTTCTTGATTTCGGGTATGATTTTGCTGGGGCTAATGGCGTGGTATAACTTTGTGCCCGATTGGCATATTCTGACGCTGCCGCTGTTTATCGTCATTGCGTTTGCAGCCGCGATCGGCATTGGTCTCTGGTTAGCGGCATTAAATGTGGAGTACCGCGATTTTCGCTACATCGTGCCGTTTATTGTGCAGTTTGGGCTGTATATCTCGCCAGTGGGCTTTAGCAGTAGTGTGGTGCCTGACCAGTGGCGATTGCTGTACTCGCTCAATCCAATGGTAAGTGTGATTGATGGCTTTCGGTGGGCAATTTTGAAGGGCAATGCGGAGATTTATCTACCAGGCTTTGCGCTGTCGCTGGGTTTGGTGGTGCTGTTGTTTTTTAGTGGCATCTGGTACTTCCGCCGTATGGAACGCACGTTTGCCGATGTCATTTAGGCTGGCTGTAGTTTGGTAACGCGGCTGGTGCTGTTTGCCTACGGCATGACATCCTCTAAAGCGAGGCGTAATTCTGGAAAGAGCGTTGACTGAGTCATCACATCGGGACGTCACACTGTTGCCTCGGTTGCAGGAGGGCGAATCAAACACGTTTTAAGAATCGTTCAATTTCGCTGTAAGCGCAGCATTTCTCCTGAACGCTTTCGCCGGAAACTGCAAGAACTCACCCAGGTGATGGAACGCTCTCAAACGTTGCGTCAGTCCTATACACTTGAGACAGAGTAGGATCGATCGTGCGGTAGGATCGAGCAAACGAATGATTGAACAAAAATACATCGACTATTGGCGCGATCGCCAAGCGAAGCAAGCGGCTGAAGCGAAAGCATTGGCTCAACAAGCATGGATCGATGTACAGCAAATTGCTGATTTATTAGTGTCTGAGTTTGGGGCAACCCAGATTATTGTCTTTGGCTCTTTAGTGAAGGATGATTGTTTTGACGCTGAATCAGACCTTGATATCGCTGTAGCAGGTATTCCACCCGCACAATTTTTCTCAGCAATGGCAGCGGCTAATCGGATCACGCAGCAATGGGTAGATCTAAAACCGATGGAGTCGCTCGATCCGCACTTTCTTCAAAAAGTTCTCAAAACGGGAAAACGCATCAATGCGGAAGGTTAAGGCGGCTGAAATTATGGCGCTGGTAGCGGATCTTTCGACAGAGTTGGCAAAAATGCAACAGCTCGAAGCGCAAATGCAGCGAGTGCAAACAGAGCTAGACGCTGATCCTGCACGTGCTGATCTGCTCTACGAGAATTTTGCACTCAAGCTGCATAATTTTTATACGGGGTGTGAACGTATTTTTCAACTCATTTCAACTGAGCTAAATGGCGGTGTGCCATCGGGTAGTGACTGGCACCGACGACTGCTAGACCGGATGAAGGTTGAGCGCGAAGACCGACCGGCTGTAATCTCAGCAGCAATGGCGTTGAAACTACAAAACTACCTGGGCTTTCGCCACGTTGTTCGCAGTTTGTACGGATACGAACTTGATCCGCAGCGGATTGCAGAGCTGGTGAGAGCCTACCCAGCTGTGTGTGGTCAATTTGAGGGAGAGATACAAGCGTTTATGACGTGGCTGAGAGAACTGTCAACCAGCCTGGATGTCTAGAGGAGCGATCGAACGGCAAAGGGTGACGTCTCTCAACTTGAGAACACAAGGTTTTGGGTTCTTGCGGGAGTAAGATAAAGGGAGATCTGGTGATCGCGTGGGAGTTGCGACGCATGACAGTGCCTCTGATTGCTGCAGAAACGATGGTGGCTTATCGGGCTGCTGCTCGAAGACGAGAACGGTAACGGTGTGATGTGTTGCACGATCGCCATCAATTGGGGTTAGCGGTGGCAACGCAAGCGGCAGTTTTGCTGAAGCAAGAATTTAAGGCTGAGAAAGTCGTTTTATTTGGATCGATGCTGTCGGTTGCTCACATTCACATACGATCGGATGTCGATTTAGCTGTGTGGGGTCTCAACCCTCAAGCCTACTACCGGGCTGTCGGTTGTCTACTAGCGTTGGACTCTAGAATTCAGATTGACTTGGTAGAAGCAGAATTAGCCTCTCCGCGCATCCTCCATGCCATTGAAACGACAGGGGTGGTCTTGTGAAGCCATTTTCCTCGTCATTGGTAATGTAACCGAGGGGAATTTTTGTCGTAAGCCTCATCCGGATATTGCTGGAAAGTCTGCAATCCTGGGTAATATTATTGACACCGTGCCAGACACAGATTGGAATCTTGGTGAATGATCATACTCGATACGCATATATAGCTATGGTGGATCAATGAAGATGCCAACAAGCTTGGGGCGACTAAAAAGGAGCAAATAGAATCGAGTGATAAGGTTGCGGTGTCTGCAATCAGCTGCTTTGAAGTTGCCTGGCTTGAACGCCATGGACGAATGTACTCCCCCTTGATAGGGCAATCTGGTTTGAAAAAGCGCTAGAGGGTTCTTATCCTGTTGCTACCAATAACGCCACAGATTGCGAGCATTGCGGTAGATTTGCCAGAGCACCACCGCGGTCTCTAGGAAAGGCTGATTATTGTAACCGCGATCGCGTACAACGCTTGTTTGATGTCGGCAAATAGTCAATTCCCAAATTATGCAGCATTGACGGATAGGCTATTGTGAGCGATCGCCTGACGCATGGAATCTTTCAAGCGTTCAGTCGGGTTGCTACTGTTTGAATGGCGCGATCGACAGTCGATCGCGCCGCAATGCGCCTCATGGGTAACAACGTCTTGCCAAAAGAATAATGTAAGGCGATCTGTAGTAGGGACGTTCCATGGAACGTCCCTACTACAGATTATGAACTCTCTGCGTAATGTGAAGAGCAGAAGAAGGATGCAGGTTTCTCGGTATTCTTCCTGATTCTGTAACGAAATGTTTGTACAACCTAAAAGACACAGGGCATTGTACCAACCACTTTAACTTGATGAGGTTTTCCGCATGAGTGACACGGTTATTCGAGTTGAGAATCTGAGCAAGAAGTATATCCTCAGCCACCAGCAGGAAGGGCAGAAGTATAAGGCGCTGCGGGATGTGATGGCGGATAGTGCTAAGGCAGTTGGGAAGAAGCTGCTTAAGCCATCGAGCAAAACAGTGAACTCAATCCGCGAGGAGTTTTGGGCGCTGAAGGATGTGTCGTTTGAGATTAAGCAAGGCGACAGAGTGGGCATTATTGGGCGCAATGGAGCAGGTAAATCGACGCTGTTGAAAGTGTTGAGCCGCATTGTAGAACCAACGAGCGGCAGCATTGGTATTCGTGGACGAGTGGCAAGTTTGCTAGAGGTGGGTACGGGATTTCACGCGGAATTGACAGGTAGAGAAAATGTTTATCTCAACGGTGCCATTTTGGGCATGAGCCGGGAGGAAATTAAACGCAAGTTTGATGAAATTGTAGCGTTTGCTGAGGTAGAGAAGTTTTTAGATACTCCTGTCAAACGTTACTCATCAGGAATGTATGTCCGTTTAGCCTTTTCAGTGGCAGCTCATTTAGAACCAGAGATTTTAATTGTGGATGAAGTGCTAGCCGTTGGGGATGCTAATTTTCAGAAGAAGTGCCTTGGCAAAATGCAGGATGTTTCTAAGAACCAGGGTCGAACCATTTTATTTGTTAGTCATAATAGCGATGCAATCCAGAGACTATGCTCGAAGTGTCTAATGCTCGAACGAGGCCAAGTAGCAGCATATGGTGATATGACTGGCGTAATGTCACGTTACTTATCTAGCAGTAATCATCAAGCTTCACCGATTCAATGGTTTGATCTTTCTAGCAGTCCTAGGGTGAGAGGAAATAAAAAAGCTCAGTTTACAGCTATTCATTACAACAGTACAAACAAAGCAGTGGCATTTAATCCTTATCCAGATGGGCCACTTGAATTTTCAGTATCTATCGAATCTGAGGTTCCACAAACAGTTGGTAGCTTTGCATTAACTTTATACGACCAGAATGGAGCCAAGTTAGTGAATGCTGATACCCTCTCTACTGGTCAAGTGTTTTCTCTTCAAAGAGGAAAGAATTTAGTTAATCTTACACTTAAACAGTTACACCTAAATCCAGGCATCTATATCCTTGGATTATGGCTATCTGATCCCTTGTCAAACACTATATTTGACCATATCGAGTCTGCATTTGAAATGGAAGTTGTCGATCCTGGATTTGAAAGCTTAGGTGCTAGATCATCGGCAGATGGTGTTGTTACATCTTCTTTTGAGTTTTCACTAGTTAATTGATTCCACGCTAATTAGTCTTTCCAAAACAATGTGCTTCACGATTATCTGGAAAGACTGTAACAAGCGGCAGAAACTGGTCAATGCTTTGAGATTGGTGCTGGTTTCTGTCCTCATATTGTTAAAAACAACCAAAAAACACAAATTATTGAGCGTATGAATACTTGTCAAGAGCCAACAATAGCACTACTGCCGTGGGGACACGTCTGGGAAGACTTTTACGATAGCATTGGTGTTTCACTTGAAGCCTTTTGCAATGAAATGACTGGTGGTTGGCAATTTGGGTACATTGATGCACTCAAACTGGCTGGAGTACGAACACTAGTTATTTATCCATCAACCCGCGTAACTGAACCTACTCGCTTTACACACAAGCCCACAGGTTGCACAATTTGTCTATTACCAGTACCCAAATCTTATCTCGCAATTCGTCGTCGAATGAAGCTACAGTATCCTTCATTTGGTGGAAGTATAGAGGCTTTGTTTGGTGAAGCTAAGGGCACTCGTCGGACAGTCCACAAAATTCTTGGTGACATTGCTCCTTATCTTGCGACACCAATAGGGTTAGTCGCTCAGGAGCTGCGAAAGGAAGGCTGCCACGCCATTTTATGCCAGGAATATGAATACTTTCGCTTTGATGTTTGCGCTCTTTTAGGGCGTATGACAGGTTTACCAGTATTTGCGACTTTTCAAGGAACAAACGGTGATGGAAACTGGTTCGGTCGAAAATTACATCCTCTCACAATTAAATCATGTGGAGGTTTGATTATTGGTCCTCAAACTGAGATCCAACGAGTTCGCACCTCCTACAGCCTTCCACCTCAAAAAACAGCTCAGATTTTTAATCCTCTTGATTTGGATTTATGGCACCCTGTTGATCGGGCTGAAGCTCGCGCAAAATTGAATTTGCCTGCTCATGCTCATGTTGTCATATGGCATGGACGGGTAGAAATGCATATCAAAGGGCTTGATGTGTTACTGGATGCATGGAAGCAGATTTGCTTGGAGCTTGCAGGACGGGATCTCCGGTTGCTATTAATTGGTACAGGTAGAGATGCTGAAAAGCTAAAACAACGAATTGCCGAGTTACCTCTGAAAAATGTGCAGTGGGTGAATGAATATATTAATGATCGGGCTGCGATGCGGCAACTTTTATCTGCTGCTGATGTCTACGCCTTTCCATCTCGCTTCGAAGGTTTTCCGGTTGCACCAACTGAAGCAATGGCTTGTGGATTACCTGTTGTTGCAGCCGCAGCTCCTGGAATTCCTGATATCTTTAAAGCTGGGGAGCAGGATGGCGGTATTGTTGTACCTTGTGATGACGCAATAGCTTTTGCATCTGCTCTTAAACAAGTTTTAGAAGATACGGTTTACAGAGATAAACTCGCATACTGTGCTCGTCGCCGCATAGAGGAACACTTTTCGTTAGAGGCTATTGGCAAACAGCTACGAAGTTTTCTGTTACAGGAAATGAAAACGGTTGCAGACCTTTAGAATTTGCAACAAAAACAAGGTTGACTGTCAAAGAAACGCTTAATTCATTATCAACAAAAATGTAGGAAGAAGTAAGCTTATGTTTTTCAAAGATATTTACCAGTATTTAAGGACATTTCAGCAAAGAATCACAAGACGCATGCAGATGTCATATATCTTGGAGAATTATATCCATCCCTTAATTGTTTCTTTGAGTGTTAAGCACGTCTATGGTCCAAGGCGAATCAAATATAACATTGACGAATTGCTAGTGCTATGTTTGCTTAGAGACGGAGAGCTATACATCACATCTTTTATCCATCACTATTTTTCATTGGGGGTTAAACACATAGTTTTCTTAGATAATGGCTCAACTGATGACACCATCAAAATAGCGCGTCAACATGAAAACGTCACCATTCTTCGTACAAAAATTCCTTACAGAAAATACGAAACTTTTATGAAGAAGTACTTGGTAAAACGTTTTTCAAGAAACAGATGGAACTTATTTTCTGATATAGACGAGTTATTTGATTATCCTTACTCTGACAAACTCGGTTTAAAGTCTTTTTTGAATTACCTGAATGCAAACTCTTATACCGCTGTTTTAGCGCACATGCTTGATATGTTTTCAGAAGTTCCATTAGGACTTTTGAAGAGCGATAAGAGTGACGATCTGAAGAAGACATACACGTTTTATGACATCTCTAATCTTAGAAGAGAAAGATATCCTTCAGGGTATGGAGATAGCAAGGAAAATATCAATTGGCATATCGGTGGGGTTCGTAAAACCTTGTTCAACACAGATAATTATCTAACAAAAGCTGCTTTGATTCTCTATAAGCAGAAAATGCGTATCTTTGTTAATTGCCATCAAGTTGAATTTGCATCAATAGCTGATGTTACAACTGTACTTCTACACTATCCCTTCACAAGTTTATTCTATAAAAAGGTTGCTGATGCGGTAGAAACTGATAGGTATGCATCATCAGCGAGTCAAGAGTATGAAATGTACTGGAAGAGATTGCAGGAGGATAAGAACCTTCCTATTAAACAAGAAAATGCCTGCCAGTTGACAAGAGTTGATGAATTAATAGAAAGGGATTTTTTAGTTATTTCTGAAAGCTATGTTCAATGGGTAAAGCAATATGGCAAAGCTGCTAAAAGCATCAATTATTAACTTGGTCATTTAAGACGTGACATCAATGGCTGGGTGCTGTATAGCCGTACAGATATGCTTCTCTAGAGCGCCAGCGTGACGCACTAAGCGATCGCCAATGGTGCGTTACGGTGATGAAAATAAACTCTATACCGTTTTCCTGTCACCATAAATAATTATTGTCATGCTAATAAAAGCCCTTTGACTTTAATAGCGAAAATTCTATGAAAACAAATCAATAAACTTAAAAGCTGGAATCAAAAGAATTTACTAATTTAATGGATAGACTTATGCCAGAAACATATCAGACCCTTTATCGCACACTAATTTCACCTATTTCTGATGGAACTCCTCGCCCTTTGTGGTCTGTAATGATTCCAACTTACAACTGTGCGTACTATCTACGTAAAACCCTAGCGAGCGTCTTAGAGCAAGATCCAGGCGCAGAGATGATGCAGATCGAAGTGGTTGATGATCACTCTACTAAAGACGATCCTCAAGCGGTTGTAGAAGAATTAGGTAAGGGACGGGTTGGATTTTATCAACAGCCACAAAACGTAGGCTATATCAAGAATTTTGAAACTTGTTTACAGCGATCGCGTGGGAGGTTAGTTCATCTTTTGCACGGAGATGATCGCGTATTACAAGGGTTTTACAGGAAACTACAACAAGGTTTTGAACAGCATCCTGAAATTGGTGCTGCTTTCTGTCGCCATATTTATATGGACGAACGGGGAAACTGGACTGGCATCTCCTGGTTAGAGCAGCCTGAGCCTGGCATTTTGACTAATTGGTTAGAACGCATCGCCGTTCAGCAAAGAATTCAAACGCCCTCGATCGTTGTTCGACGAGATGTGTATGAGCGACTCGGCGGTTTTGATCACCGTATGTCTTGCTGGGGAGAGGATTGGGAGATGTGGGTACGCATTGCTGCTAATTATCCAGTTTGGTATGAAGTTGAACCGTTAGCTTTATACCGTAAGAGTTCAACTTCATTAACTGGAACATCAATACGCATAGGTAAGAATATCCAGGACTTTCGAAAAGCAGTTGGCATTGTTCAGAACTATTTACCCAATGGAGATGCTCAGAAACTCACAAAAATTGCATTACAGAATTATGCGTTCTATGCATTGAACACAGCTAATGAATTTGCTCAGTCAGGAGATACTTCATCCGCTATTAACCAGCTTAAAGAAGCCTTAAAGTGCTGCCATTCATCAAGGGTTCTTCAATCCTCAATGAAGCTAGGTATGAAATTATTCTATCTAGAGTCCTTAAGAAAAATACGCATAAAATCAGGTACTAGGGAAGTAAATCTCTAAAGCCTCAATTCCTGGCTCCCTTTAAGCACTTATAAATGGTATCTGGGAATTATGTGTGCTTCACTCTAACGCTTAAATTGTTCCTTACTTTTCGTCTAACTCCGTCTGGCTACTATGAAACCACCCATCAGTGTCATAATCTGTGCTCACAACCCTCGACGTAGTTATATTGACAAAGTGCTAACTGCACTAATGTCTCAAACCCTACCCTTTGAGCAATGGGAATTACTGTTGATTGATAATGCGAGTGAGCAAAAGCTTTCTACAAAACTGGACTTGAGCTGGCACTCTAATGCTCGGCACATTCAAGAAACTCAACTCGGGCTCACTCATGCTCGACTAAGGGGAATTCGAGAGGCTCAAGGTGAAATCTTAGTTTTTGTAGATGATGATAATGTACTAGAGTTAGATTACTTAGAAATTACCCTACAGATTAGCAAAAGCTACCCAATGGTTGGCTCCTGGGGAGGACAAATCAAAGCAGTATTTGAAGAAGAACCTCCGGAGTGGGCAAAACCATATTTGCCATACTTAGCAATCCGAGAATTTAACCAAGACCAGTGGTCAAATTTCTCGTATATGAATGAGAGTACTCCTTGTGGGGCGGGACTTTGTGTACGAAAAGCTGTAGCTGAAAAATATGCTGAATTAATTCATAGTGATCCTAAGCGAGCAGGTTTGGGTCGCAAGGGTAAAGTTCTAACTTCCTGTGAAGATTCAGATTTAGCGCTTGTTGCTTGCGATATTGGGTTAGGGATGGGGCAATTCAAAGCACTAAAATTGACGCATTTAATTCCATCTAGTCGACTTCAAGAAGAGTATCTAATCAAGCTGACCGAGAGTATGGTTTTTTCTAAGGTTATCTTGGATTCTCTTCGGGGCAAATATCCTCAAAAGCCTTCTTGGGGAACCCAGATAAAGCAATACTACAAACGTTCGCGGAAATCAGCTATGGAACGTCGTTTTCATGATGCTGTGCAAAGAGGCTACGGTTTGGCTCTGAAAACCCTCTCTTCTGGTTAAGCAGTACTATGTACTGCTCTTCACAGATGTTAAAAAAAGACCCCAACCTTTTTTCTACCAGGCTTGCGCGATTTTTTTCTACTAGGCTTGCACGAGGTTAAGAGGAGACCTTACAAGTGCTATTCCGATCCAGTTCTTCATAAGAAAGGAGACGATTCATTTAACATTCCTCTTTTTAAGATGGATTTTGGGGACCTAATCTTAATATATGGAACGATATGGTATCGTCTCAAAAACTCATGTAGAAACAACGAAATGAGAAGAACTTAGTCCAGACATTTATTAAGGTTTAGCTTCTAAGTATAGCTTCTCTAAGATAGGTTAGCACTTATGAAAATTCCTGTAATCATTGCTCATTTTGATACCGCTCCAGCTTATCTAGGTTATTCCTTGAGTTCTGCCGCAGGCTTAAACAGTCAAGTTATACTGATTGGTGATAAAGCTAATCAACACGTATGGAAGAACCATTGGGATGCTTCTTCTATAGAACCTGAGAAGTATCAGAACTTCATGAGAAATTATGTTCAAATGTCTGATTACTCGAAGAAGTATGAAATCAGCTTCTGGAAGCGCATGTTTCTTCTCGAAGAATGGATGAAAGTTCATGGATCAGACAAAGCGTTTTTGTTAGACAGCGATATTATCACCTTTGCCAACTACACAGCAGATGTTTACCCTCTACTTCCGCAGGATTGTATTGCAGGCTTAACTACTCCTGAAAAACAAGATAACTTTTTTTGGGCAGCCTCTACTCACTTCTCTTACTGGACCTTAGAGGGAATTGAAAGCTTTACAAACTTTTGCATTGACACGTATACCAATAGAAATAATCTACGCAGTCTACTAGAAGCAAAACACAAATGGCATCTTGAAAACTGTGCTCCTGGTGGCGTTAGCGAAATGACCCTCTTGTATTTGTGGTCTAAAGACAATAGCAGAATTTATAACTTTGCTAAGACTCTAGAAGGTATGGCTTCAGATCACAGTATCAGCACACCAACCAACTATCATGAAAATGAATATAAATTAAGATTTGGCGTGAAACAATTTGTTTTTAAAAACGGAATTCCCTATGGATATAACAATGTTCTAAACAAAAAAATAAAATTTGTTTGCCTGCATTGCCAAGGTGATGCCAAGCTGGCGATGAAACTTTTAGTTAGCAAAAGATGGAGAAGGTTCTATTTTGCTGGCAGGCTAATAGGACAAACAAGAGCTTTTCTTGGAGCAAGAAAAGCGGCTTTAAAGCAAATGAAGATATAAATTAAAAGAGCTACACCTCAGGTCAAAAGACTGATTGATAAATTCGATCAAAAAGCACCAATTTACTTTGCACTGCCGCTGGATCTACCAGATATAGAGAAGCTTTTCCTAAAACGATCGCTTTATGGCAGTAGATATTTTTCAGCTCATTGCCATTTACTCTCTGCTCATAGCTCTACTGGCGCTAAGGCTTGAGCCAATAACTTACATACACTCTAAAATAACTTTCAACTGTTGGCGTAATTGAGCAATAGAGTGAATATGCCTGTATTCCTCAAAGTTAGGTTTGATTATGCATTCTTGATTGAGCCATTTGCCGAGAGTCCGTAGGGCGACGAGGGCCTCAGAAAGATGATTGGGAGTTGCAGTTACTCCTAACTGATAACGACGAGCTCTTTCCCCAATGCAAAATTGGTTACTTGTGATTATAGGTTTTTCAAAAATAGCAGCTTTTGTGAGGATGTTACTGCTATGTGGATAGTCATATAGAGCAAATAGCGCATCGCAGGTTGAAATGATAGCATTGAATTGTGGTTCACCCGGAATTCGCTCAAGATGAAATAAACAATTATCGGGATTTGACTCAATTACACAATTAATTTCTGTCTGCTCATCAATTGAGTACTCTTGCCTGTATAGCTTTCCTGCAAAAACAAAAAAAAAGTTTTCCTCAACTGTTTCTCTAGACATCCTAAGCATCGTTAAAAAGCCCTTATACCTGCCCAGAGCACCTAGTAACCCAATTATTTTCCGGCCCTTTGCTTTTTCCTGGATTGTTTGCACTAATTCAAAGCTTAAATCTGGTGGTGACTCATCTGCAAAATCAGGAAAAGTAATAACAGGTTTATTGCCGAGAGACGCTTGAAGAGCCTCTGCCACTCCCTCATCTAGAAGAGCGATGGATTGGCAGTAGGCGGAGTGCAGAAGTGAGTGTCTTTGAAGGAGGTGTCTCCCCATGAAACTAAACCGTTGCTTTTGACGCAGGTGCCGAGGCTGAAAATACAGTCCAGACCACTTATAGGGAAAGATTCGATCAATAGTTTGGCAATTGAGATACGAGCTTAAATAGCTATCAATCCACAAGCAAAATACCAGGTCGGGATACTTGCCAAGTTTTGATGCAGCAAATTGGATCGATCGAGCCATATCCTTCCAATGTTCTAGGACATCAACGGCTCCGTGCAGTTGCCTGGCTCCTGGAAGTTTAGGATAAATAGCTTTTTTGACTGTCGGTCTGTGAATTTCAAATACACTAATATTTTGAATATAATCTTGAAGCTGAGAAGAAATCCAATCCTGAAGATTTTTAGGATCGGGGCAGAATGCTATTACCTGACAACCAAGTTCAAGAGCTAAGCGAGTAATGCTTTTGAAATAAGTTTCATGATGACCATCCCAAAATATGTCAACTAAGGCAATAACTTTTCTCAAGCTTCTAGCTCCAAACTTGTACCGCTGTTCAGAATCTTCAAGTGGTTAAGAGTGACCACCAATAGACTCATCTTGTTATTACTGAGTTTAAAGCGTCAATCAGGAAACTTTTCGCATCTTGAGCTATTTATTTATCTGCTTTCTCTCGATCGTTATCATCAACAATCAAGTCACTTGAATGTCTCAGACAGCACTACAAGCTTCTGAGTCTTTGTGAAAGTAAATCTTAGTACGAGTTGTTCAGTGTGAAATGAAACCTCCGTTTTGCTGGAGCCTCGTAAGTTGAGGTTGAGCGAAGGATTCCCTCTTCCTAGCATAATCGTCAGGAATGTAAAGATTTGATGGAGATAACCTGACACCTCAGGAGAATTCCTGATTGCAGATTTGCGAGTTGAAATATGTAAGCGATGATAGCTAAACTCGACTGTTCGAAGTATATCAACTAAGCCTTGGTAGCTTTAGTCCTACTGTTGTGGAGATTATGGAGATAATTTCATTAGCAATTCTATTAATTGGATGTAGCTTATCCATGATCTTCTTTGTAGTTGTGTTCCACTACACTAGCAAAAAGAAAGTAACCGACAAGCTAGACAAGCTATTTACTCTGGCTGTGGTTATCTTTATTCTGCCAACAGTCATTCTTTCTCCTTTTCAGTTCCAGGATCTAGCGATCGGAGATATCCCGCTCACAAAGCTGGTTGTAAGGCTGGCTTTTTATAGTGTAATACTTATTTTCTTCAGAGCTTGGTTTCGTGGGTTTCTACGTAACTCAGTTGAGTTGTTTAAAGAGCCCTTTTTGGCTCTCCTTCTCGTTCTAGCGCTTTTATCTTTTGGATGGTCTGACACTCCTGGTTTAACCTTCCGCGGGAGCTTGGCAGCGCTGATAGTAGCTATGCTCGCTGCACACATTGCAAAACGATATAGTTGGGAAGAGCTGAATTATTTCATTCGATGGAGCTTAACAATTACAGCTATTTTAAGCCTGTTTGCTGTTGTCTTACTACCTTCGATCGGACGACTTGAGCTTTCGTATTGGAGAGGCATTTTCGTAGGTAGCAAGGCTATGCCTATTGAAATGAGCCTAAATATCCTTTTATGGTATTGGTACATCCTTTGTCACTCAAAACACCGCTTAATATCGCTTGGCATTATATTTCTATCAGTTGTTCTGCTAAGTATGGGGAGAGCCATATCAAGTGTTTTTATCCTTCTTGCTCTACTTTGTTTGTTGACGGCACTACGGTCTATCCGGTTGTATAAACATAGGCAGGCTCCATTGATTATTTTATTTTTTCTAATAGTTGGGATTCTTGGCGGTTCAATCATCACTGAGAATGCAGCTAGCATCATTGTGGCATCTGGAAGGAACACCAATTTGACAGGTCGTGCAGAAATTTGGCCCCAAGTTCTAGGGTACATTGCGCAAAGACCATGGACCGGGTATGGGTATGCAGGTTTTTGGCAGTTTTGGAGGGGTTCAGATAATCCCGCTGCAAGTATTTTTCTTCCTGGTTATGTTCCAGGTCATGCCCATAATGGCTTTCTAGAGATTCTTCTACAACTAGGAATTCCCGGGCTAGTGTTTTATCTTGGTGCATACTTAAGAGCCATCACTTCAGCATTTACTCACAGTATGAACAGTAAGCTGAGTGAAGCAACTCTGCCACTTATAGTGCTACTGTTTCTCGCACTTACCAATAATACAGAAACCGAGCGCCAAGGTTTAATTGGAGCAAATTTCTACTGGTTTTACTTTGTGCTAATGCACATTCGACTAAACATTGAAGCTAGAAGAAGCTTCAAGAGAAATAGACTCATAGAGAATTTTAGTACATAGCATTATGAATACCCCAGTTGCCTTACTGATCTTTAAACGACCTGACACAACTGAAAAGGTCTTTGAAGTAATTCGTCAAGTTAAACCTTCTAAATTGCTGGTAGTTGCTGATGGTCCGCGTTCTGACCGCCCAGGCGAAGCAGAGAAGTGTGAGGCAGCTCGTGCTGTTATCGATCGTGTCGATTGGGACTGCGAAGTCCTAAGAAATTATGCCGATTTTAATTTAGGGTGCCAGCAGCGTGTGGTGAGTGGGCTAGATTGGGTATTCGACACGGTTGAAGAAGCGATTATTTTAGAAGACGATTGCTTACCCCATCCATCATTCTTTCGTTTTTGTGAAGAACTGTTAGACCGTTACCGACATGACGAACGCGTCTTTGCAATCTCAGGACAAAATGTGCAAAAGAGTTGGAACCGAAGTCAGTACAGCTACTACTTTTCTCGTTACCACCACGGTTGGGGCTGGGCAAGTTGGCGCAGAACCTGGAAGCATTTTGATGTTGAAATCCCGCTCTGGCCACTGATCCGCGATCAGGGCTTACTAGAGGATATCTTAAGGGATGCTAATGCCATAAAAGTCTGGACTCAAGTGTTTCAATCCATGTATGAACAGGAGAGAGACACAATTTGGGATTATCAAATGATGTTCACCTGCTGGATACAAAGTGGCTTGACTATCTTACCTCGCGTGAAGTTAGTCGAAAATATCGGCTTCAGCCAAGATGGAACGCATACCCTTTCTGAAAACAATCCTTACAGCAAAATTCCACTTGGAGCGGTTACTTTTCCCTTAAAGCATCCCCCTTATATTATCCGAGATGCCCAAGCCGATGACTTTACACAACAGACGTTGTTTGATTACCAGCCAAACTTGTTCAAACGTGTCGTGAAAAAAATGAGAAGTTTCAAACATAATTCCTAGTCTAAGAATTGGACGACCACCCTACTGATTTGAACTATGCAAGTTTTACATTTAAGTAGCTCTGATGATGGAGGTGCGGGTCGGGCAGCGCACCGTCTACATAAAGGTTTACGGAACCTAGCTGTAACGTCTCATCTACTGACACAACATAAAACCAGTGATGATACAACGGTCTTATGTCCACAAACAAAGCTAGAAAAGGTAATTCATCGGTTAAAATTACCTGAACGTCTAGACGCTCTGCCACTGAAACGGTACGCTAACCCTAAAGAGATTGCGTTTACGCCACAGTGGTTTCCAGACAATGCCCTCTCTAAGGTGGCTCAAATTGATACAGATATTGTTAA
The DNA here is from genome assembly GCA_019358895.1 of Tildeniella nuda ZEHNDER 1965/U140. GTDB lineage: Bacteria > Cyanobacteriota > Cyanobacteriia > Leptolyngbyales > Leptolyngbyaceae > Stenomitos > Stenomitos nudus. The sequence continues at coordinate 61,934 of JAHHIG010000019.1, forward strand.
TCTCCATTGGCTGGGTCATGGTTACTTACAGCTTGAAACAATTGCCAAACTAAATAAACCCATTGTCTGGACGCTGCACGATATGTGGGCATTTACCGGTGGATGCCACTACACCGGAGACTGCGATCGTTATGTTGTTAATTGTGGTAACTGCCCGCAATTACAAAGTGACAAGGAGCACGACCTATCACGCTGGGTTTGGCAGCGCAAAGCAAAGGCTTGGAAGCAGCTAGATCTAACTATTGTGACTCCCAGCATCTGGCTTGCCCGCTGTGCCTCTTCTAGTGCGTTGTTTCATAATTTGCAGGTAAAAGTGATTCCCAATGGACTAGATACCCAGATCTATAAACCATTGAATCGACAACTTGCTCGCGATCGGCTGAATTTACCTCAAGATAAATCACTTATTTTGTTTGGAGCTATGCGTCCAACAGGAGACCCCCGAAAAGGATTTCATTTATTACACTCTGCCTTGCAACGCCTGAAACAAACAGAATGGCAAGACAAAATTGAGTTGGTTATTTTTGGTGTATCTCAACCTAGCACTTCAGTTGATTTAGGATTCTCTACCCATTATCTCGGTAAATTGAGTGATGATATTTCATTGGCGCTAGTATATGCTGCAGCTGATGTCTTTGTTGCACCTTCTGTGCAAGACAATCTGCCAAATACGATTATGGAGGCGATCGCTTGCGGGACTCCTTGCGTTGCCTTCAATCTCGGAGGGATGCCAGACATGATTGAGCATAAACGTAACGGTTATCTAGCTCAACCTTATGAAGTTGACGATTTGGCTCAAGGAGTTGCTTGGGTGTTAGGCGACGAGGAACGACATTTGAAGTTATGCGACCGTGCACGCCAGAAAGCTGAACAAAAATTTACTTTGGAAATGCAAGCCAAAGAATATTTGCGGCTTTATCAAGAGATAACAGATAAAACTTCGACGCGTCAAATTGTTTAGAAATAACTTAATGGTTGGCTGAGAGCTTGCACTACCCTCAAGGAGGGTTACCAAAAGAGTAAACGTCTGGAGAAGAAGGCATAGTAATAATTTGGATTGACAATTATAGGAAGGCTCGCCATTCACACTCAAGAGCTTACTACAAATTTCTTTCCTTAATACTTAAGATGTATCGAAAAGCAGACTCAATGCTTTGTTTGGGCTATCTCTAGAAGCCCAAGGACATCACTTATCCCAATACACCTATGTGAACCAACACGTTCGTCGAGTCTATAAGCGAACCACTATAGTTGGTTTACCCACAAGGCAGTTCGCACTAACCTCCGAGATCTTTTGTAGCAAACTAGCAAACTTTTGCCTTGTTCAACAGTTCCACTGTGCGAAAGCATTTCGGACGAACGACTAGTTGTGAAGAAATAGTGAAGAATGACTGTAGGGCTTTTCATTTCTCCTGATAGTGGAGCTTTAGAAGGAATAACGAAATGTAAGCAGTCATAGATTTATTCCTGTTACTGCACTACTTGTATCAACTCAACCCCAATTTGTTAATTATGGGAAGTCATCGTCTTGCAGTCCTCATGACGTGTCATAACCGGAGGGAAAAGACTTTAGCTTGCTTGTCCGCTTTGTACAAACAACAGTCTCCAACAAATCTCGCTCTCAGCATTTACTTGGTGGATGATGGTAGTACTGATGGTACTTTTCAGGCAGTGCGCCAGAGCTATCCCCAAGTTTGCCTACTTAAGGGTAGCGGAAGCTTATTCTGGACAGGCGGCATGCATCGAGCATTTGCAGAAGCGCTTGAGCATGAGCATGACTTCTACTTGTGGCTAAATGACGACACTATCCTCTATCCACAAGCACTGGATACATTGCTTCACACCTGGAATGAGTTAGATAAGCAGGGTGAGCATCATGCGCTCATCATCGGATCTACACAAGACCCAGAGAGCAATGAACTAACCTATGGAGGTTTACGCTGCACTGCTTGGTTTCGTCCTCTCAACTTTTCGCTTGTAAAACCAATGGAAGTTTCACAACAGTGTCAAACCATGAATGGCAACTGTGTATTAATTCCTCATGAGGTTGCTAAAAGGGTGGGTAACGTAGATCCAATCTTTAGACATTACCTGGCTGACTATGATTATGGTCTGAGGTCTCGGCAACAGTGCTGTACCCTTTGGATTGCTCCACACTACATCGGGACCTGTTCTAACAATGGATTGGGAAATGAAAAGAAGTATAAAAATCTATCCCCAAGTCAGCAATTGCAGAAGCTAACGCAACCCAAAGGTCTGTTAGCCGAAGATGCTGTTCTCTATTCGTTAGAAGAATGGAAAGTTTTTGCTCAACGGCACGGTGGACCATTTTGGTACATCTATTGGTTGTCACCATATAGAAGAATAATCTGGTCACTTGCCCTTAATAAACTAAAAGCGGTAGCGGCTTAGAACGTTCGAGATTAGTGAGTTCAACGTTACATCTAACTACCGGTTAATTTCAGCACTCTCAAGATATACTCCAGGAACCTATATGAGTGATCTTCGCATTGCCTGGGTTTTTCCTTCGCTTCGAACAGGCAATTATTGGCATCCTGTTTTCAGTAGATTCACTACAACCTTCAGGAAAACCGTTATCTATACAGGGCTTTGGACAGGATTTTCTCCGGGATTTGAAAACACTTTTTCTATTCAAGTCGTTGGGAAAACAAAGTTTTTAGAAACTAAAGTGACGGATGGCTACAGCCGTGGCGTATCCTATGTTTCTCCAAAAATTATCATCTATTTGCTTCGCTTCAGGCCACAGGTAATATTTACGATGGGTTTCTCTATCTGGACACTCTTTATCGTGCTCCTAAAACCTCTGTGTAGATGGCGGATTGTAATTGTTTATGACGGCAGCAGTCCCAATATAGACTGTCTAGATTCTCCATTTCGCATATGGCTACGGCGTATAATGATTAGCTTATCAAATGCTTGTATTACTAATACCCAAGCTGGAAGATCTTATTTAACTAGGATTCTGAAGGCTAAAGAGAACTGTGTATTTCAGCAACCGTATGAAGTTCCTGATTCAACCGCATTGTTAAAGGTTTTGCCCGATTCTGAATCTATGCCACGCCAGTCTCAGCGACCAGTTTTTCTATTTGTTGGACAACTAATTCAGCGCAAAGGACTGAGCCTACTGCTGCAAGCATGTGTGATTCTACAGTCGTGGGGCTACCGAAATTACGGTTTACAAGTTATTGGTCAGGGTTCCATGGAAGAAGAACTCAAAGCATTCAGCCAGCAGCATAATCTACCTGTGGATTGGATTGGATGGGTAGATTATGGTAAGATTGGAAATTATTTTCGTAATGCTGATGTCTTTGTTTTACCTACATTAGAAGATACATGGGGAATGGTCGTTCTAGAATCCATGGTGTTTAGTAAACCAGTTCTCTGCTCTAAATGGGCAGGAGCCTCAGAAATGATTTCACATGGAGAGAATGGGTACCTTTTTGATCCAAACCAGCCTGAGGATCTTGCTAAAACTATGCGTCATATTATCGAACATCCTGATTTGATTACCACTATGGGTGAAAAATCTAAGCAAGTGATTGCTCAGCATACTCCCGAAACCGCCGCAAAGTTTCTTACTGAAGTAGCTTTATTCGCTATAGAAGATCAGTAAGGGAAGAGGGAAATATGTTGCTTCTAATCAATCCTCTTTGAAAGCTGTAACAGAACTTCGACAGTTATTTCTAATTGTTAAAATGATCATAATTTCTGCCTGAGTCTACTACAGAAACAAGTTTTATATGCACGTCTTGATTCCCGCATTGCACAGACCTTCTCAGCCAACAGGTGTGTGTCGTTATGCAGCTAATCTTGCCCAATGTTTAGCTGAAACTATTTCCGTCAGACAAGTGACTTTAATAGTTGGTAAATGGCAAACGCACTACTTTAAGGACCTATTTTCGTCTGAAAAAATAAAGCTAATTAATGTAGATATTGAAAATAACTCAACTTCTAGAAACCTCTGGTTTCTACTCAAGCTGCCCAAGTTGTCTAATCAACTTCAGCCAGATATTGTGCATATGTCATTTCCCTTTCCGTTTATCCGCACACTGTTTTCTGTACCTATTATTTCTACCATTCACGACCTTTACCCTTTTGAATGCCCAGAGAATTTTGGATACCCGTATGTTTGGTTTAATCAGTTATTTTTAAGGCTATGTGTCCTTAATAGCCATGGAATCAGTTGCGTCTCTCAAGTTACCTTGAAAGAGCTCAAACTCTATTTTTCAAGCCTTGATAAACCGACTGATGTCATTTATAACTCTGTAGATTTTAGTAATACTCGCTCAGTTGCTCCAAGTCAACTTGGTAATCAGCCAGAGTTTCCTTTTTTGCTTTGGGTTGCCCAGCACCGGAAGAACAAAAACATTGATTTATTGCTAGAAGCCTATAATCAACTACTTCAAGCACGAATTCTTAGTGCCTCAACTCGACTAATCTTGGTAGGCAGCCCTGGTCCTGAGACCAATACATTGTATAAGCAGATTAATTCACTAGGGTTACAAGAACGTGTTTTGATGCTCTCATCGATTTCTGATCATGAATTACACTGGCTATATCAGCACTGTAATGTGTTTGTTGCACCCTCTTCAACCGAGGGATTTTGCATTCCTTTAGCAGAAGCACGTTATTTTGGTTGCAGAGTTGTTTGCTCTGATATTCCGATTTTTCGAGAGGTTGCCTCTTTGAATTGCGTGTTTTTTGATTTGCAACTAGACCCGATCAAAAATCTAGTGGAAGCAATTGCTCAATCTTTAAAACTTCCTTGCAATCAGCACCCCAAGGAAGATCTCTTTTCGAGAGCACACACTGCTCAGCAATATCTCAAACTGTATGAAAAAGTCTCGAATTTGTCTCTAAAATCATGAACTGATCAACTATTCTGTATTTTCAGCATAGGACTGGGCGGTAGCAAGTTGACGACCAACCTGTGAGAGAATCTGAGTTGGCATTTTCGCATCCGCATCAAACACTGATTTAAAAAATAGACAGCTATTTTTTACTGATGATCTTATGACAATCAATTAGGTGGAATATAGTAAGTTGTCATTGCCCATTCAAAGCAAAGATAATGACGACTAAGCTTCTTTCCTTAAAACTCTGGTTGTTGCAAGTAAAAAGCATTTGAGCCTCTCTACAAATTTTATTGAAGATGGCAGAGCTTGAGAGCCTTGCTCAAGCTCTGCCATCGTGTTGAGGCAATTAATCAAAGTGCTCGTTTTAGAAAATTAGCAAAAAATATGATCAAAGATCTCCTGCATACTAAGATGAGCATTCTCAGCGTACATAATTGTTACCTGCTCTACGGTGGAGAAGATGAGTCTCGCCGTGTAGAAGAGCGTATGCTACAAAAGATGGGACATCAGGTAGGGATTTATGAAGAGGATAACCAAAGAATTGCAACTATCAATTCAATCCAAATGGCTCTGAAAACAACCTGGTCTATAGAGTCATACCGCATTCTCAAAGAAAAACTCAATCATCAACCTCAGGACATTGTTCACGTTCAAAACTTTTTCCCCCTGATTTCCCCTTCTGTTTACTATGCAGCAAAAGAAGTAGGCGTACCTGTTGTTCAGACGCTTCGTAACTACCGCTTGCTCTGCCCCAATGCTCTCTTTTTTCGACAGGGAAAAGTTTGTGAGGATTGTTTGGGTAAGTTTTTACCTTTACCTGGTGTGCTACATGGCTGCTACAAGGAGAGTCGAATGGCTACCGCAGCTGTAGCTGCGATGCTATCGATTCACCGGACAGTTGGTACTTGGGCAGAAATGGTAGACACTTACATTGCCTTGAGCGAATTTGCTCGTCAAAAGTTTATCGAGGGGGGACTACCAGAAGAGAGAATTTTAGTTAAACCCAACTTTGTTGATCCTGATCCCGGCGCAGGTAGTGGACAGGGCGGCTATGCTCTTTATGTAGGAAGACTATCAGTCGAAAAAGGTTTAGATACCCTGGTGAAAGCCTGGAAGCAAATGAAAATAAAAACCCCTCTAAAAATAGTCGGAGAGGGACCCTTGGCTCAAAGACTGGCAGATGAGACCAGCAACATGCCTCATATTACCTGGTTAGGTCGCAAATCTATTCAAGATACGTATGAATTAATGGGAGAGGCAAAATTTCTGGTCTTCCCATCAGAGTGGTATGAAACGTTTGGTCGAGTTGCAGTAGAAGCGTTTGCAAAAGGTACACCTGTTATCGGTGCTGACATTGGAGCGATCGCTGAACTAATTGATCATAAACGTACTGGTCTTAAGTTCTGTCCAGGCAATCCGGCGGACTTGGCTGCTCAAATTGAATGGCTTTTAACGCACCCACTTGAATATAAACAGATGCGTCACGAAGCACGAGCAGAGTTTGAAGCAAACTATACGATGAATCGGAATTACCACAGGTTAATGGAGATTTATGAGTTGACTCGAAGACGTGCTAGCTGTTGAAGCATAATCGACACCATATTTGCTTGAGTAGTATAGTTGACTGGGTTTAGTTAAACTGCTTCAATCTGCTTTGTTAGACAGCGTTATTGGCACAAGCTGAGCTAAGGCTTTGCTTTTGCAGGTTGCTTTAAAGCTGCCATAAGAATGTAGTAATAAACTGTAAACAAAGCGCCAACAAAAATCTGAGATCCCCAAGAACTGTGCCAGAAGTGAAACCAGTAGCTTCCCCAATATACTGATGCGATCGCCATCAACATAATACGTGGAACGTTGAACAGTAGCGAGAGGAAAACTCCAGTGATAGTTAAAAGAATAATTTTATACAGTCGCTGTTTCAGAAATAGTCCAAACAAAGCACCCATGATTGCAACTGAGACCGCCATGTGAAAGCCACTGCAGCCGAAATTAACCTCAACGGCTCCATGCTCTAGGAAAATAATTGTTTCGCTTACTGTTGCTGGTTGACCAATTGCCTGTAATCCAATGGTTCCGCCCCATGCCATCAGTTTTTCTAGCCATTGATTGGGCATAAACGTTTGCCAGATGATTGTAGTAGTGTCTCCCGGTCGAGGGTAAACGCTCAAGGCAACCAGAAGTGTTGCTAATTTATAGCGATTGAAGAAGGTAGCTCCCCATGTACTACAAACGATCCCAGTGAGAACAATTAACCAAGCTAACCCTTGAGACCAAAGAGCAAACCTGCAGAAAGGGAAAACTGCAAAGCCAGCTAAAATCAGAAGGTGTCCTAGTAACTGATCCTCCTCAGATGCTGTCATTTTGCTTAGTTCTTTTCGCTGTCCCCACAGGTTCTGAAACGCCAGGAAGACCATGCCACTAATAAGAAATAACCCAAGGGAGCCACGTGAACCCCGAACAATCAAATCTGTAGACCAGATTAGAAAGTAGTATAGTCCCACAGCTAATCCCACCAAGATGATGCGCCCATGATTGGTTTTGAGCTTCTCACGCAGCAAACATGCCGTCCAATCAAAACCGTTTTGAGCTTGATGTATTAGTGCCTGCCTATTTTTTTGAGGCTTCATAAACTTCATAGACATTTTATAAACTGGTAAAGTCTCAACTCATGCGAATGCTTTCCACTGGCGGGTATTGACGCTACTACGAAAATAGCGTCACGAGCACAATTCAATTCAACGATTTTTTGAGAGGCTTTAACCGTCACATCCCAACTAGATTGGAAGCTAAAAGCCCAGCTAGCAAGTCACTAAGAAAAATGGGACTACAAATTGACTCTCAGTTCGAGTGCGGAAAGTAGTGAGCATCTTGGCTCGTATTCTCTGCTATTTCGTTACAATTAGCTCTTACCGCAATTAACTTTTACGCGATCGCATACCATACCGACCAAGGCTAATCAGTGCAACGCCAATTACTACTAAATTGCCGACGATCGCGATCGCCGTTTTCAAAATACCAGTCTTAGCGTTTTGCTTGAGTGATATAGCTCTGGTATCAACGGTTTGAGCCGCTTGTTGTAATTGCTCTGGTGTAATATTTGGTGCGGCTTTCGGATCGTTCTTTGCCTTCTCAATTTGAGTTTGAACCTGAGTAGCCTGAGTTGTAATGTTTTTGACAGCCAGATCATTCAGCGTCAAGCCATCACGGATGACCAGAACACAAGAGAGCAGGTAGGCAACTCCGATCGCTAAACAAACGGTACCCAGTTGCTTACGCAAAGCACGAGCTTCTAAACTACCGTAAAGGGTGAGTGCAGCACCAAAAAGCAAAATGATGCTGCGATCGCTCACCTGTTGTAAAAAACCGATGCGCCACTCTGCGCTGCCCAAGCTAGGCGGCAACGCCAGAATCAGCACATCGATGATAAACCCAGCCAAGCAGGCAATGCCAACAATACGGCAGAGCGCTCTACCAGAGTAAGAAGGAGCAAGATTGTTTGGAGCAGAGGTAGTAGCCATAGTAATTAATTGCTATGAACGGAAGAATTTGGCAGACAACTACTCTTTCCACATTTTCACAGACACATCAGGGAACTATACACGGACTTCAAACTAAAGCGGAGAATCTTGTCCTGTCCTCGTCTAAAGCCATACTTCCTAACGTTGTACGCGGCTGTAACCCCCAGGCTCAACTAAAAAGGGCACCTTTAGTGAGATGCCCCTAAAACAGATACTGCAACTCCCCTTAGCTTGGGGAGACGGGCATGCTAGACACTAAGTGTTTAACTCAGCTTTCTCAGCTGCTGCAACCCTCCGCTTGCGGAGAACCCCTACACCCAGTGCAATTAACCCTGGCAGCAGAGCAGGCGTGGGAACAGGCGTGATACTACCCGAAAAGGTGGTAGTACCACTCACAGTCGGTTGAGCGAACTGAGCAGAAACCGCGCCGTTGCCAAGCACAATACCTGACCCATCCGTAAAGAAGCCGTCAAAGGTAAAAAAGTTAAATCCGGTGCTGGAAAAAACTCCTGCCACAGAGGCAGTAACCTTAGTGAGCGAGAAGGTGACATTGTCCCCGTCGTAAAGCAAGCCAGTGATGAAATTGGGCAGAAGCGTGCTTTGGTCAGTAGAGACATCTTTAATCTTGGCTCCACCTACCGCCTCTGCAAACAGACCGGAATTAGCTCCGATTTCAATGTCACCGTCAGCGGCTCCGAAAGCGAAGCCAGGATTTGGGAGGAAGTCAAAGTTAAAGGCAGTTCCCGTTTGTGTGATGCTCACACTACCGGTAAAGTTAAGGTTACTGCTCACGCTGGCAGCCTGTACAGACGCTGCACCTAGAGTTGAACCTGCTACAGCAGCAGCAGCAACCGTTGCCTTAAAGACGATGGATTTGAAATTCATTGCTTGAACCTACCTAATTGTGCTGTGTTCGGTTTAATGTTGTTTCAACTGAACCTGGTAGGCTACCGGAGTTTAGCGAATGTAGACCTCAAAGCCTCAGGCGAATGAATGAATCACTTGTAGAAAGCGGATGACATTATTGACCTGTTGCTTTGTCAGTCCGACTAAAAAATTGGTTCGATAGCCTGGTAATGCACCATCGGTAGACGGTTTAGCCTTGTAAAGAGGGAAAGTAACGCTGGGAGTATCTGCACTTCAGCACTATCTCACTTATTCACTAGTAGACCGAAAAGTATCTAACATAGAGTCCAGTATTTAGACGTTTTACAGGAACTTCACAGATAATTCTGCGTTTATGAAGCTACGTTTGAGAATTAGGGGCGCAAGGTTTGTCTTGATAGGGGCAAGACCAGTGTTAGAAGCCCTTTCAAACACTGTTCAAAAACTCTAGAGTGACGGTGGTTTGATTGTCGCTACTGGTGAAGTGGATGGTTGCCCCTAAGCGTTCGGTAAGTTTTTGTACCAGCGTTAAGCCAAGCCCTGTACCGCCATATTTCCAGGGGTCATTGTTGGGAATGCGGTAGAACTTATCAAAAATGCGATCGCACTCAACGGCTGGAATGGTCACGCCAGAATTAGTGACGTGAATAGTTGTGATGGTTGCAGTGGCGTGCGCTGCTAGAGTGATGGTTTCCCCAGCCGGAGAGTACTTGCAGGCATTTTGCAGCAGCTCAGTCAGAATGCGCTCCAGGTAAGCACGATCGGTGATGAGCGATGGTAATGTTTCAGGTACCTCGATGAGCAATTGCTGCTGTTGTTTGTGAGTGCGCTCAAGAAAGGGTTCGGCAAGGTGAGCAAGAAAGGGGGTGAGCGCGATCGAGGTGAGCGTGAGCGGTTCAACGCCTGCATCAAGACGAGCCAGATCGAGGAGGTCATTAATCAGCCTAATTTCTCGCTGTCCTTCCTCACGTAGAATGTTGAAATAGCGGTTGATGGGGTTTGCTTCATCATCAAAGACACCCAATGGCTTTAAGCCAATTTCCAGCATTTGGGTTGCCATTTTGATATTGGACATGGGTGTCCGCAGTTCATGGGAAACGGTACTCAGAAAGTCGTCTTTCAATTGGTTCAATCGCTCTAGCTCTTCTACCTGAGACTGAGCGGCTTGATAGAGTCGAGACTGACGCAGCGCGATCGCGCATTGATTGGCAACCTGCTGCACCAGCCGGATTTCTAGTTCTTCAAAAGAGGTGTGCTGTGGCTTGAACAACCACATGTCTCCTAAAACACCGCTTTCATCCATTAGGGGACAGATCAAAATGGTTGAAATATGTTTGATATTTCGGCAGGGGTCTGCTGTTAACGAGGTTACACAGCAATGCACGGACTGTCCACGTAAAACCTGGTCATAAAGGTCAGGATTCCGGTCGAACGGGACTGTAACACCGACACCAGTTGATACCCGCTCTCGGATATGTTCGTAACAGATGGTCGAGGTACGGCGTTCCATATCGTAAAGAGCGGCATCACAGCAATCGATCGCTAGATCGATCGCCAGTGCCTGCACCGCTGTCTGCAAGATTTGCGTTTCGTCCAGGCTATCGCGGACGTGATCGGTGATGCGTTTAAGCAGTGCTTCAAACTTTAACGCCTTTTGCAGCTGGGCAGTACGTTCCTGCACCTGTCGTTCTAAATCAGTATTGAGGGTTTGCACCTGTTGGTAGAGCGCTGCTTGTTGGATGGCGATCGCGAGTTGATCCGCTACAGCCTGGACAAGTTCTACTTGCTCATCTTGCCAACACGCGATCGGTTGGCTTGAACGTAGACTAAAGCTCCCCCAGACCGTATCACCCACGATGACTGGCACCAATAGCCATGCTCCCGGTAGCTTTCGAGCAAAGTTTTGGTTACTATGACTGTCAATAGCCGCCGCATCGGTTACTTTAATAATCTCTCGGCGCTTCAGTTGCGCTGCAAAGGGATTCCCCTCGTCGGAAATTTCTAGCCCAAGATCATCGAACAGATTGGCTTTCCGTCGATAGCTGGCAACGTAGAGCCAGCAGTGGCGCTCTGGCAAATACTGCACTACGGCGGCTTGATCGACGTTTAGGAGTTGAGCAATTTCGGTAGCAGCGGCGGTTAGAATCGTGCATAAATTCAGAGATTGGCGAATAGTCTGTACGACGCGGCTGATTGCCTGCTCTCGTTCTACACGCTCCTGTAGTCCAAGCTCAGCCTGTTTGCGATCGGTGATATCTACATTCACTCCCAGCATTCGCACGAGTGCACCGGAAGCATCCCGTAGCACGTTACCTTTTGTTGCTGACCAACGAATAGTGCCATCAGGTCGCACAAAGCGAAACTCAAGCTCATAGGCTTCACCTTGCTTCACGCTACGGGTCATGGCATCAACAACGCGCCTGCGATCGTCGGGGTGAATCATCGCGATCACGGTTTCAAACTGTCCATCGAAGCTGCCTGGCTGTATACCCATCAGCCGTTCCAAGCTTGCAGACCAAACCATTTTGTTGGTGATCATGTTCCAGTCCCAACTGCCCATATGAGCCGCTTCAAAAGCAAGACGGGAGCGTTCTTCACTCTCACGTAGGGCGGCTTCAGCCTGTTTGCGATCGGTGATATTGCGGACGAGCAGCAGGACTTCATGCTCTCGGTACGGCACCACTCTGACTTCCTCTGTCTGGAGTTCGCCATCAATCAAAAGTGCTTGCTCATAGAACTGAATGGCACGAGTTTGTAGTGCTGTAGTGATGGCATCCATGCGCAGTTGAGCGACATCAAACGGCAGACTGTCGTAAACGCTCATACCAACGAAGTCAACCGTTTTGCCGACTACTCTAAAGGTTGGTGTGGCAAGAAATTCTAAATAATGCCCAGTCCCATCAACCCGCATGATTAAATCGGGTAGCGCACTGAGCAGAGCACTCTTGCTAGCTTCGCTTTCCAGCAGTGCGGCTTCCGATCGCTTGCGATCGCTGATATCGAGGTGCATGCCATCGATAATCAACTCCCCGTGTTCACCCCTGGAGAACTGAGCATCATCCCTGACCCATAAAGCTTCTCCAGCAGCCGTCATGAGACGATATTCTAAAGAATCCATTCCCAGGGTTTCTGAAGCAGCTTTGATCGCCTCAAAGAAACGTCTGCGATCGTCAGGATGGACAAGTTCGAGTGCGTGTTCCGGGTGCGCCATGAGCGCCTGTGGGTCGCGCCCCAGCAGTCTACGGTACGCTTCACTTAGGAAAAGGCTAGAAAGCTCGCCCTCTGGGCTATACACTGCTCGATAGATTGCACCTGGCAGTTTGGCTGCGATCGCGCCAATGAGCTGTTCTTGAAGCGTACCGCCGAGCTGAATCGCTACGCCGAGCTGCATAGCAACCATTTGCAAACATTGCACCTCCAGCGGCTGCCACGCATGTGCATTCTGACAGTGATACGCAATCAACAAGCCCCATAAAGCGCCCTGAACGAAAAGTGGTACAACGAGGGATGCTCGATGCAGTCGAGTCAAGCGCCCTGTAGAGCTGGAATCATTACTGTTAGCGCTAAAATCGTCGATCGCCTTCGTGTAACCTTGCTGGTAATGCTCAACCCACGGAGCGGTAACAGATGGATCATCCAGCCGCTGTCCTAAGAGCGGTGCCCACTCACTGCCCACTGACTCAACCGCGACGCTCTCACCGCCATCAGGGAGAAAGCGATACAACAACAAGCGATCGGTTTGCAGTAGCGCTCGAGTGGAGTCCAACGCCGTCTGTAGGATGTCTTCTAACACTACAGACTGTTGGATTTGCAGGGCGATCGCCGAAACTCCCTCTAAAATTTGTGCAGGTGTTCTAAACTGATCAGCAATCATCTTTATCTAGAGAAGACATAAAGCTATTACACCTATAGCAAGAGTGCCACAGTATCCATTGAGTTGAAACACTACTTCCTAAACCCATCTAGCTCTAGCTTAGTGATAAAATCCTCGTTCAAAGCTTGATTTTCATGCTGTCAAAGGTACGTCTCACTTATAGCCCCTGCCCTAAAGCACCGCCCAACCCCTGAAACATAAGCCACGATAGGAAAAAATTAGAAATAAAGATAGCAAGCAGCGAAGTTACAACAGCGGTTGTTGTCGATTGCCCAACGCCCTTAGCACCGCCAGTGGTCGTCAATCCCCAGCTAGAGCCGATGATGGCAATCAGCGCTCCAAAGAAAACGGCTTTGATCGGTGCGCCGCATAGATCCCACACGCTTAAAAAGTTACGGGCAGAATCGATAAACACTTTATGGGGAATGCTATAGAGGCTACTGGCGATAATCATGCCGCCAATCATGCCAGTTAATAGTGAGAGGACAGTTAAAATCGGCAGCATCAGGCAGCAAGCAATGACCCTGGGGATCACCAAATAGTCGATCGGATCGGTTTTCAACATGTAGAGCGCATCGATTTGTTCGGTCACACGCATTGTGCCCAGTTCGGCTGCAAAGGCAGACCCCACACGCCCTGCCAGAATGACCGCTGTTAACACGGGAGCCATTTCACGAGTAAGAGAGATGGCTAGAACTCCACCGACTGCGCTACTTGCACCGAAGTTAATGAACTCTCTAGAGACCTGAATGGTAAAGACCATCCCAATGAAAGTGGAAGTCAGCAAGGCGATCAGTAGTGACTCTGGTCCTACGGCTGCCATTTGCTCAAGCGTATTGCGGCGATGGATTTTACCTGCCAGTAAATGCACCATCACCTGTCCACCCAGTAGGATCGCTGCTATTAGGCGCTGACCCCACAGGCTCAAGCTAGAAGTCAGTGGCTTTTCACTCACGGTAATACAACATGAAACAATCACCTTAGCAAGAATAGCGGATTGCTTTGAGGTCGTCAGCAAGACAAGCATAGATCCGCTTCCGATCGAGTGCCTTTGCCCACACCCAACCCTTCAACAGACAAGCGACGATCGTTTCAGGGAGTGCGGCATGAGTAGCTTTGCACACGGCTCTCAGATTTTGTGAGACAACTGACGAGCCATCGACTCGCTGACGGGCGCGATCGCACCTCCGTCCCAATCAGCCTTTGGTCTGTGCCCTGCGACGAATGTCTCTTTACCACACAAACCGCATGTCTTGATTTTCTTGGAATTGTTCACAGAGCTTCAACAAGATATTTAAGCTTGATTTAAGATTTCTCACATCTCCTGGTGATCGAGACGATCGCTCCTATGGTAGAGATGAACTCGCATCGCCTCAAGTCGCCTAACTGGATGAACCAGCATCTTACTCCTATGCTCATGTCACCCGCGTTTATTCGTTCCCTGCTGTTGACCAGCACGTTTAGCTTTGCCTCTCCCATTGTGCTGATCGGCATTCTGCTGGCGTTGCTGTCGGCGATCGAACAAGTGCCCGTCGTTGCGGCGATCGCGCAAGTTGGAGCCGCAAAGCTCTTACAGTTTCTAGCAGTCTTTGGGAGCGGCGACTCACTTCAGGGAACGTTGGTCATTGGGCTGACCTGCGGGTTGGTCGGCGCACTGTTTGATGCCTACGCCTTTTATCGGCACCAAAATTTGCGCGATAGTTAGCAACCGATTAATAAACAGAGTTAGCGGTCTGCCTGTTGGCTGGGTAAGACGTAGACGCTTGTGCGATGAGCGCCCAGCCGTTGAGACGGATAGAACCTGATAGTTCAGGTCTCGACTAAGCTGAGGAAGAAAGAAGACAGATGGTAAAGCAGGACATCTCGATACAGCTATTGCCGGGAATGCTTCAGATTGTCGGGGAACATCAGTGTGCAGGTCAACAGCCGGATAATCTTTGCGGACCGTATTGGGCAGCACTGTTGTTGCGATCGCGTGGCTTCCATCATCTCACTTCAGAGTACATGGCTCAGTTAGCAGGTTCTGTTCTCCCTACAGGCGATCCCATCACCTGGTTGCCTCAAGGCGCAGCTTCAAAACAGGACTATGAACTGCCACTTCCCACTGCTCTGCGTCCTGAAGACGCGGGAACGTCCGCGCAGGGGTTAATGACGGCTGTTGCAATGTCTGAGCATAGTCACACACTCCTGCCCCTACAGACAGAATGGTCAGCAGAGAAAGTCGCTGCTGTTCTAGAACTGTGCCAAAAGCATCCCGCTTGGAATGCGGTTCCCTTGTGCAATGTACGAACGGGACATCTATGGGGTTCTCATCTAAGCGTGAAGGACGCGATCGCTTATCTAAAGGGTGGATCAATATCACCACCACCTGCCGATTGGAATGTTGGTCATTTTATGGCGCTGGCAGGCACCGTCGCGGGTCAAACGCGCTCCCTGGTAATCGTCTGTGATACCTATCCGATGTTTGGCTGGCAGGGCTATCACCTTCAATCGGCAGATGCGATCGCCCAGGCTCTCAACCGAGACGATGGTTATGGTGGCGGCATCCTTCTATTTATTGCCACTCACGATAGAGAACAGATAGAGCAACACGCGCAAGCCGCAGGTTTCCACATTGAGGCTTGGGACAACGGCAGTCCTTAAACCTCTACTTTCTACTCCCTACTTCCTACTCCCTACTCCCTAATAAATCTCCATATACTCTTGCCGTTCCCATTCCGTGATGTGGTCGTGGAAGCGGGCAAGTTCAAATTGCTTGACGGTTGTGAATAGATGGACAAACTCTTCGCCTAAGAGCGATCGCAGTTCCTCATCTGCCGCCAATGCCTCCAGTGCTGCTTCCAGGGTTTGAGGAAACTTGGGTAGCGTGGGATTGTCTTCACTCGGTCCCTCGACTGGGGGCTGCAAGGCGTACTGATGCTGGATCCCCAGCAAGCCAGCAGCCAGGGTTGCCGCTGCGGTGAGGTAGGGATTGCTCAGTCCCGATGCTGCCCGCATTTCGAGATGAGTGTCTTCATCATGGGTAGCTTTGACGCGCACCATTGCCGATCGGTCTTCGATACCCCAGCTAATGTTGGACGGCGCGAAGGTGTGAGGCTTGAGGCGACGGTAGCAGTTTGGCGTGGGACCAATGAGCGGAAACATCGCCGGAGTATGGGTGAGAATACCCTGAATGAAAGATTTGAACGTGGTGGATAAACCATCGGGATCGTCCTGATCCACACAGATATTCTTGCCTGTGTTGCGATCGAGCAAGCTGATGTGAAAATGGCAGCAACATCCCGCGCGATCGGCAAACGGCTTGGACATAAAGGTTGCCAGGTAGCCCATGCGATGAGCAATTTCCTTCACCGCATTCTTGAACGTAAACGCTTTGTCGGCACCGCGAAGACCGATACCCGGACCAAAATTGATCTCAAACTGCGAGGGTGCGTACTCACAGTTGCTCGTAATCACATCCACGCCAGAACCGCGCAGGTAGTCTAGGAGTTGATCCAGTTCGGGCACATATTGATTGCGAATTTGATTAAAGATGTGTAGCCCACCGAACAACGGTTCTTGTGTTTCGCCGTGCAACAGATAGAACTCAAATTCGTGTCCCATCATCACGTCAAAACCCATCGCAGCGGCTTTGTGCAGCAGTGCCTTGAGGACATAGCGTGGTGCAACAGTTAGCGGATCGTTGGAACTCCACTGCGGATCGCAAATGACTTTAGCGGTGCGATCGAGCCACGGCACAGGGGTCAGCGTATCGAGGTCAGGTATCAACATGTGATCGCGGTATTTCCGCTCCTCATGCAGTCCCGCTCCCGAAACGACCATTGAAGCCGTATCAAGCGCCAGCGTACCGCCGTAGAAGTTCAAACCCTTGCGGGTGTAGTTTTCCACCTTATCAATGGGAACCACTTTTGAGCGGGAGATCCCGTGCAGATCAGGCAACTCAAACCGTACATATTCAATCTCCCACTCCTTAAGAGTGGACATGAATTGGTCAATGCGATCGGATGCTGCCTGCTCTGCCCCGTTGCTCGTTAAATTAGATGAAACAAATTCCGTTACCATGAGTCGCTAAACCTTTTTCATGTCGCTGAAGCGTGTATGTGTAGCTTCAATATCGTTTTCCATCTCTTGGATAATCTCAGGCGAACGGAACCGCAGAAAGAGGAACCAGCCTGCCCCGATCGCCATGTAGAGGAAGAACCAGTAGGGAAAGGCGTTGAAGGGTGCAGCGGGTGTGGGAAACAGGTCGCTACCGGGAAGCCCAATACTGCCAAGGACGGGGATAACCATAAAGCCCACGCCCAAAACCGCAAACAAAACATCACTCCAGCGCAGTTGATGCTCACGATATAGATAAACCGGAGCTGCGATCGAGATCAAAATATAAGCAACCAGAAACCCATAGGTTGCAATGGTGCCAAAGTAGCCATATCCTTCCAGCACCTTGACACCGCTTGAAATTGCCAGTACAGGAGCCAGAAACGTAAGCACCGCCGTGATCGTAATGGCAATGTGCGGAGTCTCATTCCGACCGTGTGCCTGACCGACAAGATTATGGAAAATTCCATGCCGCCCCATTGAGAAGAAAATTCGCGCGCCCGCATTTAAGCTGGCAAGGGCGCAAGCAAAGAGACTGACCATTGCGCCAAGTGAAATCAACGCTCCAAAAAAGGTAACGCCTGCAAACTTCGCCAAATCGTTCAACGGTGCCTCGCTCTTGTTAAAGGCGACAGGGGCACCTTGAAAACCAAGCACTTCAATGTAGGAAAGAACGATGAAGAAAAGCCCCGAAATGACTGTACTGATGATGACTGCACGGGGAATACTCCTCAACGGGTTTTTCGCCTCATCACCCAGCGTTGTGGCGCTTTCAAACCCAACATAGCTAAAGACTGCCAGCACCAGTCCGGTCACGATTCCGCCTGAGCTTGCACCTTGAAGGCTTAACTGAGCCGGATCAATGATGGTACCTTTCTTGGCTATCACAATGAGCGCCAGGATAATGATTAGCCCAACCGAAGCGGCTTCCACTGCCAGCATCACCACGGTCGAAAGCTCAATATCCTTGTATCCCACATACCAGGCAGAGCCGACGCAAATGGCAATTAAGAAGATGGTTAGCCCGATCGACGGGCTAATGCCCACCATACTCAGCAAGACCTGACTGTAGTTGGCAAAACCACAGGTAACAGCCATTGCCGTCAGCAGATATGCCAGAATTAGTGCCCAACCCGTCAGCACACCAGCGATCGGTCCAAGTCCCCTGGTGATGTAGGCGTAGAGGGAACCGGGAGACGCGGAACGACGCGCAAACTGGTTGATATTGATGCCAACAAAGGTCAACCCGATCGTGGCAAAGACAAAGGTCAACCAGGTGCCCACGCCAGCCGTGGCAAACACGAGCGCTGCATTCACGGTTGGCGTTACCGTCGGCGCAATGTTGGCGATCGACTGAGCAATCACTTCAGGAAAAGAAAGACATTCGGGTCGAAGACCAGAAAGACTCGGTTTAATCTCTAAGTCGGTAGACATAATAAACCTTAGGGAACAAAGAACTCAATAGCCACAACGGTTGCACGTGGACGTTTTAATCATTTACGAATTAACGTCTTAGAGATGGACAACATCTACGCAGTTGCATCAAGATAGGTCTCAAGCAAAATGCTAAGACCGCCTACAGTAAGGCACTCGAATCGTTTTAGATTAGTTTTAACAACGTGAGCTTTGAGCTAAAAAATACGTTCTTTGAGTAGCGCTCGCAGACGTTCCTAATCAAAAACTGAATTTCCGCTTAAGCTACGCTACTTAGAAAAACAAATTCGTAGCAAGCATTACTAACTCAAAGCTTCCATACGGAGAACTGTTTCCGATCGGTTGTCATCATTAGGACAATCAGATGCTGACCAGAGCATCGTCGCAGTATGCCATGACCATTGGAGTGCGATCGCCTGCTTGTGTCCAAAGGATGGGAAAGAAACTTTCATCCATCGCCGTTTCACCGATCCGGCGGTAGCGGCTGAAAATGTAACCTGAACCCACGCCAGGAGGTTGAAACCGGGCATCGGCTGGAAGGGTTGTAATGGCGAAACTCTGGCGAGTTTGATCAGCGGTAGTGTTTCTCCCCGAACCATGCCACAGATTGCCGTGTAGAAAAATGCAGCCACCCGCCGGAATCTCTACCGCTAAGAGCGCAGGCTGGTCAACCCCTGCCTCTTTTGCCGCTTGCCAAAGAGGCTGTCGGTAATCCTCTTTTGGCGCATGAAGAAAGCGGAATTGATCAGAGCACTGCCATTGATGCGAGTGAGGTACAATCTCCAACGTGCCTGGTGAACCCGTCGTATCACTCAGGGCAATCCAGCAGGTGATGACGGAAGATGGGTCGATGCAGGTAAACGCCGTGTTGTTGCGATGGAACAACACTTCTGGCGCACCGGGAGGCTTGATCCAGCAGCTATCCGTTGCCAGTCGTCCACCGCTCCAACCCATAAGTGTGGCATTCAAGCGAGCAATTTCGGCTGAGAGGGCAAGGCTGGCAACGGTACGATCGCACCGCCACATCCCACACATTTGTCGGGTCGCAGTTGGCTGGTTTAGCCCTGGTCGTCCGTGCCATTCATCGGGATAAACACCTGTTTCAAATTGAGTCGCAAAGAGGGGATCCAGTCGATCGACCACGCGATCGATCAGTTCTAAATCCAAAAATTTCTCCAGAATCAGAAACCCTTCTGCTTGAAACTGATGGATTTGCCCGTCACTTAGCTGCACTGGCTCATGATTCATCAATGGCAATCCTCAATGGTTTGTGAGCGATGTTCTTTGGCTCAAACATCACTCTCTGTAATACCCGACTTCTTAAACCATCATCAGTGGAGCCTGTGCTGCCAGCGCATCCTCACAATAATTCCCTAAAAAGGGCGTGCGATAGCCATCTTGCTGATAGACGATCGGAAAGAAGCTTTCATCCATCGTGTCATCCCCAAAGCGCTTATAACGTCCGGCAATGTATCCTCCCGGTACGTAGGCTCCCGTTGGTTGAAAGCGTGACTCCGCTGGGATGTGTACAATCACAAGACTGCGGCGAACGACATCAGGCATCAGGTTTTTTCCAGAACCATGCCACATATGACCGTGATGGAACGCACAACTGCCTGGTTTTAGCTCTAGTTCCATCACCTCTGGCTGGTCGATGCCTGCCCGTTTCGCTGCCTGTTCCATTTCCCAGCGATAGCTGCGACTGGGTGCGTGAAACTCTGGCACGGCACCGGAGCGCATCCAACGATGAGACCCGCGAACATACTCGATCGTGCTTGCCCCACGAACTGCGTGGCTGAGGGCAATCCAACACGTGACTAACTGCTGGGGCGTATGGTAGAACGAATACATTGAGTCCTGATGCAGCGTCGTTTCGGTCGCGCCAAAGGGCTTCATCCACAGGCTGTCACTCAAAATCCGTGCGCCACTCCAGCCAGCCAACTCTGCGCTAATGGCTCCCATTCTGGCGGACAGAACGACAGAGGCGAGGGCGCGATCGCTCTTCCAAACATTGCTCATTTGCCCTGACGCGCCCGGTAGACCCAGAGACGGATTCCAATACCACTCATCGGGATAATTCCCTGTCTCAAACTCACCGTCAAAAAGCGGCTCTACCCGCTCAACCAGACGGTTAACTATGGTTTCATCCAAAAGGTTTTCAATGATTAAAAACCCATTTTCATGAAATTGATTAATTTGCTCTGAGGTTAAAGAAACCATTGCACCACTCAGTTCCAATCCTTGGGATCGTTAGCCTGCCCAACAAAATGCGAAACAGTTTCAATGCTACTCTGCTTAGTGCAAACCTGACAACCAAGTGCTTAGAACGCAACACATAAGTCATCGACTCATGACATAAACACTCACTCTAGATTACTGATCCACGATCGAGATACCAATGAAAAAAAAACCATCTATTCTAGTAATTCGGCATGAAAAGTGCTCCAGTTTAGGCTTACTAGAAACTGCGCTAAGAAAACAGGCAGTGCCTTTTAAGTACCTGGACACACCTCAGGGTGAAGTACTGTTAGAGCCAGTTAATCAATACTCTCATATTATTGTTTTAGGCGGCTCAATGAGCGCCTATGAAGATCAAGAACATGCGTTTCTAAGATATGAATTTAAGCTCTTAGAAGATGCGATCGAACAGGGAATTTCGACTCTAGGCATCTGTTTAGGCTCTCAGATTTTGGCAACCGTTTTAGGTGCTAAAGTTTACCGAGGAGAGGCTGGACGAGAAGCAGGTTGGTGCGACGTTCAGTTACTCCAATCCTCAGCAACCGATCCTTTATTGAAGGAGTTCCCTGAGCGCTTCAAGGTTTTCCAATCTCACCAGGATACCTTTGAAATACCATCGGGTTGTGTGCATTTAGCAAGAAGCGAGAAGTACGCCCATCAAGCATTTCGGTATCAAAATCATGTATGGGCAATGCAATTCCATCTCGAAATTGATGAGAATGTTTTAGGCGATTGTGCTGCTGTGATCGACCAGGAGTTGAAAGACAGTAACATTCAAGATACCAATTTAATTCAACTGCTAAAGGACGCAAAAGAGCACTCTCCTTTCGTGGCACCGCTGGCAAATCGTTTTATGCATAACTTTCTAGAGTTGGCGCGATAGCAGTCCTGAATCAAGCGCGAAATTGGGTGACAGCTTTGATGGTTTCATGCTGGCTGTATCCTTTTTACTTGCTTGCAATCGATAGTCCAATGGGTGGGCTGCTGAGTAACCTGGGCACGATCGCTCTGACCACGTTTGTCGTTATACAGACGTTATACAGATCTGGTCAGTCTCAAAGCTCACCACCCTCTTGAGTTTGCCTGTCATTTTCTGGGTTACCGTTGCAACGCTAACCGTCCTCAAAGGTTTAGGGTGGCTTTAACCAACAGCTCTGATATTTACAAGGCAGTGCTTAAATTCTGCACAAATGTTTGAGACCCGATTGCTCCATCCATCAAGGAACCTTTTCTATGTTGAAGCTCATCCACATTAGCGTGATTGCTGGTTGTTTTGGCGCTCTTTCGCTGCTGCCACTGCCGCTTGCCTCCGGCTCTAGTTTATTCAACAGCACGGTTGATCAATTGCCGACAGAAGAGCGAGTGCTCTTGCGAAACGGTCAGCCGCTGATTACGGGAGAGAACGGTCAGTATACAGCCAGAGTTTTACTCTCAACGTCGGCAGATACAGTATGGTCGGTGCTCACAGACTACAGCAATACGCCAACGTTCATGCCGTATGTAGTGTCGAGCAAAGTGATTACGGTCAATGGCAATCAGAAAGTGATTGAGCAGGTTGATGTGCGCCAAGTGTTTTTTGTGACTGCTCGATCGCGGATTCGCTCAGCGATTACGGAAACAGCCAAAACCCGCATTGACTTTCAAGCGATCGACGGTGACTTGAAAAGCCTGAAGGGTTACTGGCTGCTAGAACCGATCGCGCCCTACACAGGTGCAAAAGCAAATCAGATTTTGCTGACTCAAGTCATTGAGGTGCAACCCAAAGCGGGAACGCCATCAAGGATCTTTTACGACGTTTTCAAGGATTCATTGGGCGAGAGCATGAGCGCTATCAAGAGAGAAACTGAACGACGCACTCAATAGTGTTGGTGCAAATAAACCAGAGCGATCGGCTTGTAAATGACGTTGATTAAGCGCGTTCCGCCTCCCACTCGTCTACCGGGAACCCCTTTGCCCGCTAGAGCCGTATCAGTCATAAACAGCAAGAGCGCGATCGTAGTCATTAAGATACTCAAACGCATACACCGAACCTCAACAGTAACACTGCGATAATTCTTAGCGGTTCGGCTCCGAATGAACAGCGTGATTGTACGGCTGTGTGAAAAACCAATAAACACAGCCACTAGCAGTAGGGCGTTGAAGGCTCCAGATTGCTACTCAACTACCCGGCACGGAGACAGCGTTTGGTGGGGCAGAAAGCGTCAGTTTGTGTTAGGAATGCGCTTGCCGTAGCTTGCCAGCACTTGCAGCACGATGCCTGGTGCCAACAGCGCTGTTGGCGGCTTGACCATATGCACCACTTCCGCAAACGTTTTCATAAGAGCTGGACTGTCCTGCATGAGTACAGTGACACGATCGAAATACTTTTGCATCAGACGCTCACGCCTCCCTGGTTGCGCTCCCTTTGTCGTAGACCAGCGACCATCTTCTCCCGTTGCCATTAGCCAAGGAGTTTTGAGCTGACGGGCAAGCTGCTTGTGAAACCGGAGCGAGAAATGATTGCGTGTCTGAGTTTGCACCTGTTTTAAGCAGCGATCGAGCGTCATTGCGCTCAAGGCTGCTGTTGTCATGCCCTGTCCATAGACTGGATTGAAGGCGCAGACTGCATCACCCAGCGCCACAATACCCTCAGGCATGTGATGCAAGCGCTCATAGTGTCGCCAACGATTTTCGGTACGACGATAGCTGTAGATCGGCGATAGCGGTTGCGCCTCTTTGAGCAAGTCATACAGAATGGGTACCCGCAAACTGCGAGCAAACGCCAGAAAGCCTGTCTCGTCTGTCGGTGGGTAGTCGTGTCCTACGCCGCCGAGGGTGACGATCCAACGATCGTTCTCGATCGGATACAGTACACCGCCGCGCGAGTTAACCCCTTCGAGTGCAGCGACAGTGATGCCTTGCCAATCGGCTTCTAAAGACTTTGGACGCTCATACCAGCGGCTTGCATAACCGAGAAAGGCATTAATCATCGTTTCTGGTGGTGCATCGTAGCCCATCTGCGTTAACCAGCTAGGCAAAGCAGAATTCCGCCCACTGGCATCAACCACCAGCGCGGCACTCAGCAACGGCACTGATGCGGCATCCGGAGTACGCCAGTGCAACTGAACGCCGTTCACGCGCTGGTTCTCCTTTGTGGTGAGCAATCCCTCGACCTGACAGCCTGTGAGCAACGTCAACTTTGGAGATGCTAGCAGCCGTTGACGGATCAGCCCTTCCAGTAGCGTCCGGCTACACGTCCGTCCTGACAGATCGGATGAACAGCGCGGCAGCCACTTCCCCGCCCCCAACATGAGCCAGTCAGCCGTCCACTCGACGGTCGGCGCACCTGCTGCGGTGAGTGCTGCTGCTAAACCTGGAAAGAGCTGTTCTAGCAAGCGTTGACCTTGGGTCAGTAGCACGTGGACATGCTGCGATTGCGGCACACCGGGACGAGTTGCTAGTGGGTCAGAAACACCATCGCGCTCGATCAGCACGACCTCAGCAAAATGGTCGATCAGGACGCGAGCGGCAAGCAGACCCGCCATGCTGCCACCAATAACAATGGCACGACGGGGTGAATCAACGCTCGTGTCGGCGACTAAACTAATCATGGGCTGAATCGCAAGTACGTTTTAATCGTATCAAGCGCGTCCGTGCTTTCAGCATATTGGTAGCGAACTCTGATGATCCTTACAGCAACTCGCGCACGTCAGTTACCTGACCTGTAACCGCTGCGGCAACCACCATCGCGGGACTCATCAGCAACGTGCGACCAGACGATGAGCCTTGCCGCCCTTTGAAATTGCGGTTTGATGACGAGGCGCTGAGTTGGCGACCCTGAAGTTTATCAGGATTCATGGCGAGACACATGGAGCAGCCCGGTTCGCGCCACTCAAAACCAGCCTCAACAAAGATTTTGTGTAGCCCTTCTGCTTCTGCCTGTTTTTTCACGCGCTCAGAGCCAGGGACGACAAATGCCTTCATGCCTTCGACGACATGCCGCCCTTGAGCAAACTTGGCAGCTTCGCGGAGGTCGCTGATTCTGCCGTTGGTGCAGCTACCGATAAAGCAGACATCAACTTTTGTGCCCTGGACGAGCTTGCCTGGTTGCAAATCCATGTAGTGATACGCTTCTTCGGCGATCGCCCGCTCATCCACAGGCATTTCAGCGGGTGTTGGCACGGTTTCATTGACGGCAATGCCTTGACCCGGCGTGATGCCCCAGGTGATCGTAGGCGCGATCGTGGCTGCATCAAAAATCACAACATCATCATAAACGGCATCGGCATCGCTACGAATGTTGTTCCACCAGGCAATTGCCTTCTCCCATTCGGCTGCTTTTGGCGCAAAATCGCGTTCTTTGAGGTAGTCGAATGTAACCTGATCGGGATTGACGTAGCCGCAGCGGGCACCGCCTTCGATCGCCATATTGCAAACCGTCATCCGCTCTTCCATGCTCATCTGCTCAAAGGTCGTACCCGCAAATTCATACGCATAGCCCACACCACCCTTCACGCCCAGCTTCCGAATGATGTGCAGGATGACATCTTTGGCATAAACACCGGGCTTCAGGCTGCCGTTCACTTCAATTTTGCGGACTTTGAGCTTTGCCAGCGCCAGCGTTTGAGATGCCAGCACATCGCGTACCTGGCTGGTGCCAATACCAAAGGCGATCGCGCCAAACGCTCCATGCGTGGCAGTATGGCTGTCTCCACAAGCGATCGTCATACCTGGTTGAGTCAAGCCCTGTTCTGGAGCGATCACATGCACAATGCCCTGATTGCCCGACCCGACGTTGTAGAACGTGATGCCGTTTTCCTTACAGTTCTGCTCCAGCGCCTGCATCATCTCTTCGGCGATCGAGTCTGCAAGGGGACGCGCCAGATTGTCGGTCGGTACGATGTGATCGACGGTAGCAATCGTGCGATCGGGGAACAACACCGTTAGATTCCGTTCGCGTAACATCGCAAAAGCCTGGGGACTGGTGACTTCGTGAATCAGGTGCAGCCCAATGAAGAGTTGCGTCTGTCCAGACGGCAAAACGCCGACGGTGTGTGCATCCCAAACTTTATCAAACAGCGTCCCTGTGCTCATGGTTTTTGTGTTGCTTGCCCGCGATCGGTGTGTGGTGGGACTCTATTCTACCAAGCGATGCTGACAACATGGCGAAAAGCGATCAGCATTAGCGATTAGCTGACTGCAAATCATTGAGTTTTGCTCACATGAGTTTTGCTCACAAATGATTTAGGGCTGCCTATAGTCCACTCTTTGCTGAAAGCTGACCGCTGAGAGCTAACCGCTGAAAGCTGACCGCTGACCGCTGAAAGCTGACCGCTCATTGCTAAAACGGCACAACCAACGACGCACCTAGCAGCACGACAGCCATTGTGTCCACAATGCCGTGAATGGTAATCGAAACCCAGAGACGATTCGTTTCACCAAAGGCAAGGGAGTAAAACATGGATGCCAGGGTTGCCAGTACGGCGTAAGTGGCTTTGTACTGCAATGGTGAGAGTGCGCTACCAGATTCGGGATCATTGCCGATGTGACAGATGCCAAAAACCACGGAGCACACGATCGCCGACCACCAAACAAGCTGTTGCCGACTCAAAGAGGAGTGCGATCGCGTTTGCAGTTGGTCACGAATGAACACCATCAACCCCGATCGGAACAGAATTTCCTCAAAGATGCCCACCCGAAAGCTGAAAAGAATGGCGTAGCTCAGGAAAAAAGGCACATCGCTACCGATCGCACGCCAATCGAAGGCAGAAGCCGTTTTGGATGGCGCAAAGTTGAGCAATAATGCCAATGGCACCAGGAGACAAATCGCTGTCAAGATGGCTTTGGCAACATAGAACAAATCGATTTTGCGAATCTCAAAGCTATAGCCAAAATGCGATCGTCCCATGCCCGTGCCATGAATCCAAACCAGAACAAAGAGAGTGAGGCTAATAAACGCGCCAAAACTGAAGGCAGGTTTAGAAAACATAAAGAGGCTGATCAGACAAGCCGCTGCTAGCAGCAGATCAAAGACCGTTGTGCGATCAAATAGCGTTGTTCTCACAATGGGCAGATGCATCAAGGCGACAATGATAAAGTAGCCAAAGCCAATGATGTACCCTGAGTTTACAGTCTCGATTCCAGCGGACAAAAAAGAGGTATTAACGAGGCTAGTATAAATAAAATGAAGGCTTAGTAAAAGAATGATTTGACTGCTATCTCTGATGGTTTGAGGAAGCGATCGATACTTTCTTTTATGAATTTTATGCTTGCGTAACTCTAGCAGTAGAAAGGGGATGCGAAGCACAATAAAGGCTCCCATCAAAAAGATAAGAACGTTAGCCCAAAAGTAATCTTTAATAATTAAGCTCTCAAAGTCTTCAAGACAGGTAAAAAGCGTTGGATTTAGTGCCAACAGTTTAATCAGGCTAATGTAAAGCCCCAGCAGCAGGCAAATAAGTACTTGAAACCAGAGTCCGTTGTTTCTCAATAGCACTCGCTTAGCGAACGCTGTCCCGATCGAAGTGGCTAGAAAAAAGATTGGTATAGCAGCAAAAATAACGAAGGAAGATGCTTCAATGAACCGTTCAGTTAACGTCCATAGTTGTTCACCAAAACCCAGCCGAACGACGATCGCGCCAAACCAGAGAATGCATCCAATGACTGCAAAAGTCACTTCTCCTTTGCCGCTATACTGCTTAGGCTTAGCAAACTCACAGCGGTTGGCTAAAAAGTCTATACTCATTCAGCAATATTGGATAGCAAATAGATCTTGAAATCATAACACTCTGCTCATTGCTCCTGCGTCAGAGAGTAAAGGGCTGAAACTTACTAGCGTAAGATTGGCTAGCGTCAGAATGCTGTTAGCGATCGACATCAGCACGGAGCAGGGCATGGAAGCGGTAAAAAAATGGTTCATTCAGCGAGAAAATATGCCGCTGGTAAGCCTTTTAGCAGGTGGCTTGCTGCTTCGGTGCGCGATCGCTGTTTGGCTACCGCCTGGTTTTGATGAAGGCTACTACTATCTCTACACGCTTCATCCAGACTGGAGCTACTTTGACCATCCTCCATTGGTCGCGTTGACAACAGGCTTTGGTCCGTGGCTGACAGGCAATGTTTCTCCTTTCACCATTCGCCTGGGCACGCTACTGCTGCACACGGGATCGTTACTGCTGCTGTACTTGACCAGTGTGCGGCTTTTTTCAAGGCAAGCGGCGGTGCTGACGTTGGCGATCGCAACTCTGATCCCTATCTTCCAACTCGGCTTCGGCGTGCTAACCTTGCCAGATAGCCCGCTGATGTTCTTTTGGACAGCGGCACTCTACATAGCGGTACGTGAGTTTTTTTGTCCTGGAGAAGAAGGGGAACCGCAGAGGCGCAGAGACGCAGAGAGTGTCTCTTCATGCCCTTATTGCCCCAGCTATCGACTCGCGATCGTCGGGCTGCTCGTCGGGCTGGCTTGCCTGGGTAAATATCATGGCTTGGCACTGGGTTTTGGGTTAATCGGATTCTGCCTCACCAGTCCACGCTATCGGGTCGCATTCGTTTCTCCCTGGATGCTGGCAAGTTTGGGCTTGTTTGCGCTGGCAGTGCTGCCGATCGTGGTTTGGAATACTCAGCATGATTGGGTCTCGCTACGGTTTCAGTCAGGGCGGGCAGTGCCCGATCGTGGTTACAGTCTTCTGGATTTGCTGGTCACTTTTCTCGCGGGCGTTGGTTACTTGTTTCCAACCTTCGGCTTTCCGCTTTGGTGGGTGAGTGGAAAAGCAGTGGTAGAGGCAGTCAGCGGTCGGCGGTCAGCGGTTAGCAAAACTCACAATTCAAAACTCAAAACTTCCTTTACGCTCTGGCTTGCCCTTCCCTTGATGCTGACCTTCACACTGATGGGTGGCTATCGATCGATCTTGCCAACATGGGCAATGCCAGGTTTTTGGGGCGCAACACTATTGTTGGGACAACAGGCGGTCACTTGGCAAGGTCGCGCTGTCAAACGCTGGCTTGTGGGTTCGGGATTGGTGGTAAGCAGTTTGCTGTTGGTGGCGCTGCTGCATGTGACGATCGGTACCTTTCAAAAACCAAGCCGCTATGCCTTGTTTGGTGGCTTTCTCACGCCCGCTAATGATGCTTCCACACAACTTATTGACATCCAACAACTACGACAAGGCTTTGCAGATTCGACAACGCTCACTGCCGCGATGCAAAATACAGATTTTTTGTTTACCAATGATTTGTATTTGGCAGGACAGTTGGGTATGGCGATCGCGCCTCTCAACCCTAAACCCATCACCTGCTTTGACAAAGATTTGCGTGGTTTTGCTTTCTGGTCAACCCGCAAACAATGGGTCGGACAAAGCGGTCTTCTAGTCACAACAGCATTGCAAGCGCAATTAGCTGTGGATCAATATCAGAACTACTTCCAGGATATTCAGAAGGTTGCTGACGTTCCAATTCAACGGGGAGGGGCGATCGTTCAGGTGATTGAAATCTACCAGTGCAAGACCATGCTAAAACCCTATCCACGACCATATGGGGTATGAGACGGTTTGCAGTAGGAGCACAAAGCTTTGGAGCTTAACGGCTCTTGAGAGACCAAAATGGAGCAAGCCAACGCCACAGTTGAGCCAACACAGAAGCATTTTCGTGACCGATAATCTCTCAACGTTCGGCTTCAATGCTGTGTTACACCATTTCACTAAGCTGTGGCTACACAGGGAAGCTTCGGCTGGCGGTCAGCGGTCAGCGGTCAGCAGCAAGAACGAATCTGTAGGGCGATTTTGTAGAATTGGTATTATTCGCACACACAATGCTTGCAGCACGATCGCCATCAGATTCGACAGAAAAATGACTGTTAGTAATACCATTTCACGAGACTGCGGCTACACAGGTTGCTTCCATTCTCCTTTGGCTCTAGGTTTTAAAACATGCCCTAGAAACACGAGTCTCATCTCAGCATTCATAGGGCTGTCTTGGAAAAACCATATCAGGATGGGTTTAGCGACAGGCTCTCGACTCAAGCAAGGGCAGTCAGCGAAACCTGCTCCTACAATCACTAAATCAAATGGTTGCATCTATCATGACTCTACAAACTCGCGGTTCTGCCGCTCTCGACACAGCCCAGCGTCGCCTTGCCAACCTCAAATCAATGGATGAAAGCCTGGATCTGGGTCACGGGCTGACCATTGCCGCCTACACCCAAATCATCGAAACCACTCGCACTGCCATAGAAGCTCACAACACCCTCTTTTTAATCAGTCAGCTAAAACCATTCAACGTTAAGAAATGAGGGCGAACGATCGCTCGCCCTTACCAGCGTAAAATCTTGCTCAAAAAACGTTCCGCTAATTGACGGTGTTTTTGCTGGCAGCATCTGTCAGTAAGCGAGGACCGTTATCTCTATGAGCCATGTAATACTGATGCTCACGCCGTTGCTTGATGATACGTCCAGCGTGCTGAACGGGTCGTCCAATCAGCTTCTGAAGCGGTGATTGACGTAGCCACTGCTCGTAACCTGCCGCAATAGGATTTGCTAGTAAATTGCGTAGATAAAGCGCAACTTTGTCTTCTGTAAATTCGCTGGCGCGTCGAAAGCCGTTTTCAACCATAGCAGCATAGAGTGCTGGCTCATCTTGTAACCGCTTGAGAGCAGCGATCGCCTCCTCTGGCGTGGTCACCTCAATGTAGTCGAGCGCCGATTGCCGTAAATCCTGGTACGCAGGTTCAGGGCTGAGAATAGCCGGACAGCCAGCAAACCAGGCATTCGTCAACTTCAGAGCTGGTTTGAGCGTACTGTCGTAGCGTGTAATGTTTCGTACAGCAATCACAGCATCGGCTGTTTTGTAGTCGCGCCAACCGTCAAAACCTGCCTCTTCTGAGCTAAGAACAAGCTTTATACGCAGCGCTTTGAGCGCCTCTAAAAAGGTTGAGCTTTTGAATCCTTCAGCCAAGTTGTAGCTGTTGCCTTTAAAGGTCAAGTTTTCAATGCGTGTGCCCCGCGACGGATCACGCGGCTCTAAGTTGGGTTGGGGCCAGTGCGGCAAGAAGTGGTGCGTCGAATCGATCGCGCCCACCTTATTTAAAACAATACGGCGCTCACAAAGTTCAGGATGAGGGCGATCGTACTGCACAGCGACAACATAGCTGCGGTACGAGAAATCCGCCAGATAAATATAGTCGAAAGGAACAATATTGATACTTCCTGGTACAAGATGAGGAACGAGGTGTACATTCAAACCTCGTTTCTTCAGGTTCATAAACGTCTGTGCTGACCAAATGTCTTCCGAAAGCACACATTGCTTGTAAAGAGCATCAGTGATCTTCTGATTGGGATTGTCAATTAAATCATTCCACTTAGACTCTTTGGTCACCAGATAAACTGGGTATGGCAGTAGCTCTAATGGCTTTTGCCTCTGGGTGAAATAGGGGTTGATAGTAGCGCTAGAGCCGTGAGGGTGCATTGTGGTCATGGGTTAAGTACCAGATTGCTGTAAGGGAGGATCTCTCTATTTTTTTGGAAGAAAAAGCGTTTTTTTAATCGCGTGTTCTTAGTCAGAAGCAGAGAAAAATAGGTGTAAAAAATTTATCGTTAGTTGAGCTGAAAAGCCTTGTAACTACTGATATGTAGTTGTAACTACTGATATGTAGTTGTAACTACTGATACGTAGAAGATTTACCATTGACAAGACAGCGCTATTTTTCTTCGTCTTTCACCAACAGAACCAACCGGAAGAACATTTTGAGAGAAGCAATAAAGATTAAAGTAGCAGAACCGTACTATTACCTACATCTTGCATCTTCATGCTCACCAAATCTTTAAACTTACGCTAAGAGGAATTCAAATAAGCTCACTAAGCCCTTTTGATTTCAGGGAGCTGCCTATCTTGAGAAGCTTATAAGTTCACTATGAACAGTCATCGGAGTGGGTCAAACCAACCTTGAGCGCGATCGAAATATGTGCTCAAACACCTCTTTCAAAGCCTTGGTCTCGTCAAGCTAATCGCTGATACCACCTGAACGCAAGAGAATATTAACGCTTAGCCAACAGTTTTCAACTGGCGAAGAGCGGGAAAATTGGTAACTAACAAAATAGCTCTACTTCTACGTTGCTCCAAGCTTGAACCTCTTTTGAGTTTGCAGATAGAGGCGTTACCTACACGTAGAAGATCCCGTTTAAAGAACATGAAGCAGAGCTTGAAATAGATGCTTCAAGCTCCGTATCTCCTCTGTAGATGATTGTTCTAGGCATCAGGCATCACAGCAAGACGCAAGGGGAAGCGCGATCGTGACTGTTTGTAACCCATCAACATGCTGCTGGCATGTAACGTGTCCTCGCTGCACTTCAATACGACGGCAGCAAAGGATAATTTCGGTGGCAAAATCTCGATCGCCAGCGGGGGCAAACCGCTGCGCTGTAATGTGCAGCACGACGCGATCAGCTCTATGGGCGGCACCTAAAATGACTGGCGAACCTACATCAGAATATTTTAAGCCTCTGGCGAGAAGGTCGGTCAGCACGGCTTCAGTCAATTCTTGATCGGCTAAAGCTGGTGGTAGAGCGGCATCAATGTCACAGATCAGTCGAGCAGGGCTACCGTCTTTGGGGTCAAGCAGGTGGCGAGTCACTCCTACCAGGAGCGGTGTCAATGTTAAAGGCTCTAGCTTCACGTCTACCCTGCCAGCTTCTAGCTTTTGCAGCAGCATGGTGTCTGCAATCAAATCACATAGACTGTTAATCTCGTGCTGCATGATACTGAGATGGTAGTACCACGGCGCTTCTTGACGAACGTTGACTAACGACTGCAAATGAACGTTCAAAGTGTCCAGCGATCGCCCAACCCGTCGTTCCAGTGAAGCGATCACCGCTTTTTGTGCCGCTAAATGCTTCTTGAGTTGCACACTTTCTAACTGCAACTGCTGTAGCGTATTTGGCTGAGTTTGAGCGGGAGCGTGTGCTTGGGGCATAACGTCTAAAAAGGGTTCCTCTAGTCTCCGTTATAACCTGTTCTGTTAAGAAAGGTAACGAATCGGAGGCTTTAAATACTTTTGAACGAAACCCAGTTTCTGCGTGAGACTTGATCTATTGACTGTTCTCCAAATTTGCTTGGGCGTTCCGTCGCAGCATCCAGGGTTTAATGCGTCTTAGAGCGGAGCCTGTAAACTGTCGATCGTAATCTTCATCGGTGATGGTGGCTAAGGCTGGCAAGGTCGAGGTGAGATTCCAGGGGTGCGGCTGAAAGTCAGCGACATCAGTCGGCTGGGCAAAGCGTTGATTCCAGGGGCAGACATCCTGGCAGATATCGCAGCCTGCTACCCAGCCCTGGAGATGAGGGACGATCGCGTTGGGTAAGGTCGCTGCCCGATTTTCGATCGTGTGATAGGCGATGCAGCGATTGGCATCCACTACTTGAGGCGTTGGAATCGCACCAGTAGGACAGGCATCCATGCAGCGCGTACAGGTGCCACAGTGAGCCGTATGTGGGCGATCGGGCGGCAGAGACAGATTCGTTAGCACTTCGCCCAAAAACACCCACGAACCGTATTCTCGCGTGATAACGTTACCGTTTTTGGCAATCCAACCGATGCCAGCCCGCTGCGCCCACACTTTATCTTGTACAGGTCCGGTATCGGCATAATAGCGAGCCTGCACAGCCTCTCCCTGACTGCTGATCCAGGCAGTGAGCGCTTTCATCTTCTTGTGCAGTACCTTGTGATAGTCACGCCCCCAACCGTAACGGGCGATTTTTGCTGTCGTGCTGCTGTTAGGGCGCACAGAAGGAGTGTAGTAGTTCAGCGCGACACAAATCACAGACTGAACATCTGGCATGACCTGTCGAATATCCTGCCGCTTCGGATTCTCCATCCAGGACATATCTGCCTGATAGCCGCTGTTGAGCCAGGTTTGCAGGCGCGTATCCTCAGACGCTTCAGGTGCGATCGCCGCAATCCCAACCTGATGAAAGCCGATTTCCAGTGCTTTTTGCTTAATTTGGGTGTCAAGGGTCATTGCTCTTTGCAAGCAGGGGCAGAAGGCAGGAGGCAGCAGGCAGCAGGCAGGAGCAACTCAAAACTAATACCATTTCACTAAACTGTGGCTACACAGGCAAGCTTCGGTCAGCGGTCAGCAGCAAAAACGAATCTGTAACGTGATGT
Source organism: Tildeniella nuda ZEHNDER 1965/U140 (assembly GCA_019358895.1). Classification (GTDB taxonomy): domain Bacteria; phylum Cyanobacteriota; class Cyanobacteriia; order Leptolyngbyales; family Leptolyngbyaceae; genus Stenomitos; species Stenomitos nudus. Next base: position 95,983 of record JAHHIG010000019.1, read on the forward strand.
GCCACTAAATTTGCCCTCATCCCCACCCTTCTCCCTGGGGAGAAGGGCTTTCAGGCGTTTCCGGTTCCCTCTCCTGCTGGGAGAGGGCTAGGGTGAGGGCAGTCTCAGCAGGTATTTTAGGAAAGTCGTACATCGCGAATCTGTAAGGCGATTTTATCGAATTGGTATAAGGGCAGCAGTTAGTAAAAGTTGATAAGCAAACTACACAATCAAATGGGACATGTTCAATGCTGAAAGCTGACGGCTGACCGCTTCCAGAGATTGTCAGTTTAATCGAGGACTGCTACTGAGCTACCAGCTTTAGAGCTACTTCTGGTTTTGCGATCGAAAGCGTCCAGCTACAAAATCGCGCTCTTTGAGGTGTTTGGTTGGGCGACCGCTGACTCGCTTACGCCACATTCTAAAGCTCGACGGTTGCATCTCTCGCCGCATGAGGGCAATGACCTGTTTTTCGAGCAAACCAAACTGTCGTTCGATCGCCTCAAAGGGTGTACGGTCTTCCCATGCCATTTCGAGAATGCGATCGATCGTTTCGGTGTCAAGCTCTGGAAGATTCATAGTCAAGTCACCACTTAGCGCAGTCGGTAGTCTTAGCCTAACGCTGAGAGACAATAACCGTCAGGTCAATTCGCTTCAATTAAGCACTTTGACTGTCTAAACGTTTGACCATGCGATGCACTCCACCAGAGCGAGTTAATTGCTCAAAGCGCTGGGTTGATTTACTGCATGTCACTCGATAACCAAGGCGCTCGAATAAGGCTCTGGCGGACGTGTTGGTATAGGTCACGTCGAGCGCGATCGTCTGACAGTGGTGGGCACGTGCCTGCACTTCAGCCTGGGCAAGCAGGTAGGTGCCCAAACCCTGGTCACGGCATTCTGGGACGACGCTAAGACCCAGAATGTAATAATCCTGGACAGAAATATCCTGCTTGATACGAGTCAGGTCTGCTAGATTGACCAAAATTTTGGGTAGCTTGCGAAGCGGCAGAATGCGTGCCATCACTTGATGCACTTTTTCATCTGCCTGACGTTTTAAAAAGCCCGGATAGCTAATCATGACACCAGCAGGTTGATTCAGCACTTCAATGACTTGAGCATGTTCGTAGCTGAAAGCATGTTGAGGGTAGGCAAACGCCTGACCAAAAATCGCCTTTGATTCCTCAAATGGGGAAGCAAAAATGTAACTGAAAACGGCTGGACCTGCCGAGAAAAATAGTGGGGCAGCCCAAGCTACATCCTCAGCGATCGCCGGACGTAGGGTGATATTTTGTGCGAACGGTTGCAACAGCATGTCTAGCGCTCTATTCGTCACCCAGTATACCCATGTTGATTGCAATGACGAACGAGTGCTGTCTGGCATTGGTCATTTAACTGAAGCACCTTGCGATTGAATCTGGGCATTAGCGCTTCAACCTGATGAGATTGGTCAGACAGTCCGATCGCCGGATAGATCTTTGAAAATTGTATTCCTTAGAACCCACAGCGCACTGTCCAAGGCTAAAGGGTTTCGTTGATTATAAGCGTTCCCAGGGCTTGAAAAGGGCATAAAGTTTTTGTCATTTGGAGGGGTGACACTTTGACGATAGAGTGCGTTAATGGGAATGTCGAAACACAGACAGAGAACTGATGTTGCCATGCTGCCGAGCTACACCGTGCGAGAAAGCCCTAAAGCAAAGCATGTCTCTCTCAAGATTTCAGTGGCAGGCAGCCTGGAGGTTGTCGTACCGCAAGGTTACGATCGAACCGCCATCCCTGCAATCTTGCAGCGTAAACAGCGCTGGATTAAGCGGGTGACTCAGCAGGTCGAGACACGTCAAGCCTTAGTTGGAGTAGAGCCAGCCGATCAGCTACCAGGGCGACTTTGCCTGCGCGCGATCGCGCAAAATTGGCAGGTTGACTATTGCCCTACTCAGCTACCCGGCGTTCGGGCGATCGAGCAAGCTGACCTGACGCTAAGCCTTTTTGGACAGACGACCGATCAAAACGCCTGTAGTGAAGCTTTACGGCAGTGGGTGATTGGCAAGGCTCAGAAGCATCTCCTTCCCTGGCTGCGGAGTGTGAGTAAAGAATTAGAGCTACCGTTTGAAACTGCGTCTGTGCGCGGTCAAAAGACCCGTTGGGGCAGTTGTTCTAGCCGCAAAACGATCAGTCTCAACTGCAAACTACTCTTTCTGCCCAGCGAGTTGGTGCGCTACGTCTTCATCCATGAGCTATGCCATACCGTGCATTTGAACCATTCAGCAGCATTTTGGGCATTAGTCGCTCACTACGAACCCGCCTATCGACAGCTTGATGATGGGTTACGGGATGCTCGTTATCATGTACCGCTCTGGATGGAGACGTGAGGAAAGGATGAAGGCTAAAGGATGAAAGATAGGGCTGGACGCGAGTCTTTATACCTACTCTGTCTTTTTATCCCTTATCATTTAGCCTTTAGCCTTTCCTCTTAGCCTTTCCCTATGTCTTTGGCTTCCTGGCGGTCGCCGCTTGCCCATGCTCTTCACCGCAATCGCTCTCTGGCGTATGCTCGTTATTTGCAGCTTGCAACCGTGCGTGCCGATCAGCGTCCTGCAAACCGTACGATCGTGTTTCGGGGGTTTCTTGATGGGACGAACCAACTGCAATTTGTCACTGACGCTCGGAATGAGAAGGCAGACCAGATCGATCGCACTCCCTGGGGTGAAGCCTGCTGGTATTTTCCCAAAACGCGGGAACAGTTCCGTCTTGCAGGTGCTTTACTGTTAGTCAGAGCCGATCACCCTGATCCATTACTGCTCAAGGCGAGACAGACTGCATGGCAGGCGTTATCCGATGGTGCCCGGACTCAGTTTGCCTGGGCGCATCCTGGTAAGCCTCAAACCGATCGCGATGGCTTCAATGTGCCTGTACCTGAGGCTACGACTCCTTTACCGCATTTTTGCCTGCTGCTGCTCGATCCGCAGGAAGTCGATCACCTGGAGCTACGCGGTGATCCCCAAAATCGCTGGCTGCATCAGCAAGACGGCTCAGGCTGGTCTGTCCAGGCAATCAATCCTTGAAGATGGGAGAGCTTTAGCCTTCGTATGAACGATCGCCCAAAGCGATTGGCTTCGCAGTCGCAACCATCAATTCCCACGCTAAAGTAAGGCGAACTCTGGTGGCGCGCCGGATTTGAAAGCCTGCCGCACCTAGAAAGCTATGAAACTCGACCTGGGTGTAGCACTGTCTATACGCTGGATCAAACCGCTTCAACGCAAAATCGTACAGCCGACACAGCCAGTCGTCCTTACACCAATCGAGGATAACCAGTTCGCCATCGGGCTTGAGTACCCGTTTCATTTCGATGAGGGCTGCGATCGGGTCGTCAAAGTAGTGAAGGGCACTGGCAGATACAATGACATCAAAGTTGCGATCGGCGAACGGCAAGGCAGCGACAGAAGCCTTTTGGAACGAAACATTGGGAAAGGCACGACACTTTTGTTGAGCAATGTCTAACATCTTCTCGGAGAGATCGATGCCGACGATCGATTGTGTCGGGTGCTCCCGCAGTACCAGGCGCTCAAACGTTCCTGTGCCGCAAGCGACATCAAGAACAGTGCTGGTTGGGCTAAGCTGCGCCCAGTCTTTGAGAAACGCCAGAGTTTTAGCGACGTAACGACTCCAAACGCGATCGTACAACGCTGCCATTTGGTTGTATTGCTTACGGACGTTGGTTTCCATAGGGCTGCTCGGCTCCAGCGTTCAGAGTATGCTCACTACAGTAAGGATTACAGATAACCCGTGAGCGATCGCCTCATTATTTTTACGCGCTACCCAGAAGCTGGAAAAGCAAAAACGCGACTGATTCCCGCTTTGGGAGCTGAAGCAGCCGCAGAACTCCATCGTCAGATGACTGAATATACGCTGGCTCAAGTTAAACGATTGCAGCAAAGTCTATCGTTAACGGTTGAAATCTGGTTTGCGGGGGGCGATCGCATCCAAATGCAAACCTGGTTAGGTTCTGATCTCAGCTATCAGCCACAGCCTGAGGGGGATCTGGGCGATCGCATGGCACAGGCATTCCAAACCGCGTTTGATAATGGTGTGAAGGCAGCGATCATCATTGGCACGGATTGTCCAGAGTTGACGGACGTGCTGCTGACAGAGGCATTTCAGGCACTACAGCAAACTGATTTGGTGTTAGGACCTGCAACGGATGGTGGCTATTACCTCATTGGGCTGAGACGATCGGTGCCTGAGTTGTTTAAGACGATCGCCTGGAGCACCGATCGCGTGTTTCAGCAAACGGTAGACATTGCCAGCAATTTGAATCTGTCTCTCGCCACTTTGCCAGCGCTTACGGATGTCGATCGACCCGACGATTTACCCGTTTGGGAGCGAACCATCACACCTAGTTCTGTGCTGTAGAGTTAGCCTGTTGCACCCAGGATGCTTCAGGTACTCCGTCATAGAGAACGTCAACAATTTTGTCTAACGTCATGAGTCGATAGTGAATACTATCCGCGTAACCTACTATTTGACTCTCTGAGAAGGATTTTAACCATGTAGAATGCTTGACAATGAGGAGTGGAAAAGTCCATCCCACCCACTTTCCTTCAAGCTTCGGGATCGGCTCAACGAAAGCCACATTCCAGGGATGAACAAATTCCTCATGAACAGTGTAGGCTGGCGTGCGACCGACGAAATTTATTCGGAGTTTTGCATGAAGCCCATCAACCGTCTTAGAGAAAATGAGTGTTATGGATAGCCCTTGTTCACCTTCGTTGATCCGAGCACAATGCACAGGGTTTGTAATCCCTTCTACGGGTTCCCATTTTTCATAGCGTTCAAGTTCCATCCGGCAACTCCAAAAGTGGTTTCAACGTGAAGCAGTCAGCAACCATTTGTAAACGATAAGCTTTTAATAGAAGACCACAGGCAGACTGCAAAGGATTTTTAATGTCTGAAACGGTACAAGACTTGACGGTAAGCATTGAGAAGAACCTCGAACGGAAGCCGTCAGCGCCATCCAAAGCGACAACGGCATTGCTGTATGGTCGATCGCGCCTCGCTGATCCACAACAACAGCTTGCAGATCTGGCAGCCGTGGATTTGTCCCAAACGCCGCAGCAGGGCGATTTTGCTCAAACGCTGGCAGCGCACCAGTGGCAAATCCTACAACCCGGCAAACTGGAGATTTTTCAAATCAACCTCGGCAAGCTGTGCAATATGACGTGCAGCCATTGCCATGTGGATGCAGGTCCCACGCGCACGGCTGAAAATATGGATCGATCGACGATCGAGTCCTGCCTGCAAGCATTAGATCAGACAGAAGCCCATACGGTCGATCTCACAGGTGGTGCGCCTGAAATGAATCCTCATTTTCGCTATCTGGTGGATCAATGTGTGGCGCGGGGCAAGCATGTGATCGATCGCTGCAATTTAACCGTTCTCTTGCTACCACGAATGCAGGATCTCCCTGAATGGCTGGCTGAACGGGGCGTAGAGATAGTCTGTTCGCTGCCCCACTATCAGCAACAAGGAACTGATACCCAACGCGGCGATGGTACGTTTGAGAAATCCATTCAAGCTCTACAACGGTTGAATGCAGCAGGCTATGGAAAGGGCGATTCTCAACGTCAATTGGTCTTAGTGACGAATCCGTTGGGTACGTGCCTCGCCAAAAACAACCCTTGCATTGAGAAAGAATGGAAAAATGGGTTGCAGGAAAATTATGGAATTACCTTCGATCGCCTCATTGCCCTCAATAATATGCCGATCTCTCGCTACCTGGAATGGTTAGAGACTTCAGGCAATCTGCAAGCGTATATGGAACGTCTTGTGAATGCGTTTAATCCGGGTACGATCGCGGGTTTGATGTGTCGCAACACGCTGTCGATTTCCTGGGACGGTCGCCTTTTCGACTGCGATTTTAATCAAATGCTGGACTTAGATGTACAACAACCGGATGGTCAGCGATCTCACATCCGCGACTTTAATCCAACGTTTCTAGCTAAACGAGAGATTGTCACCGGACATCATTGCTTTGGCTGTACGGCTGGTGCGGGTAGTTCGTGTAGTGGGGCGATCGTGTGACCAAGGACAAAGATCCCCGACTTCTTCAAGAAGTCGGGGATCTGAGAATCTGTACACTTGCTTGCTAGAGCTTTTGCAGATCTTTAGGAATGCCAATTCTATGTTCTCAAACATGAACGGATCAAAGGTCTTTAAAGTCTTTTTAATCTTGTGTATTCCTAGTTCAGTAATTACTCATTTTTTAGTTCTTTGGTTTGCAAAGCCCAACCTTTATTTACCTCAGCTTCTTTCTCTTAAGACGATATTATTTTTCTTATCAATAGGTATACCCATCGGTACATTCAAGTCTCTTTTTGTTAGCGCTACTGCCTTTTTCGCCGTACCACGTTTACGATGGTGGGTGATTTTAGGAAGTACAGTAGCTTTATCGTTACCAGAGGCATGGATCTACTACGAACTTTGGACATGGACGTTTCCTTTTGGTTAATTTGGTTTTCCCATGCCTCGAGTTTCCATCATCATTCCCACCCTAAATGAGGCAACTTCACTAGGAAGGACATTGCGCTGCCTGAGCGTACTCGATCCGCCTGCGTGGGAAATTTTGGTGGTGGATGGTGGCAGTCAGGATCAAACAGTGTCGATCGCCAAAACCGCTGCATTCCTGGTTATCACATCCGAACAGGCAGGACGATCGGTTCAAATGAATCGGGGTGCGGAAGTAGCTACTGGAGAGATTCTTTGCTTTCTTCATGCGGATACATTGGTGCCCGATGATTTGGTGACAGTGATTGCAAGGACGTTGGGGAATCCCGCGATCGCCTGTGGTGGTTTCATCTCACTCATGACAGGCACCGAAACCACTCGCTGGGGCGTGTCCTTACACAACTACTTGAAAACCTACTACGCGCCTTTGCTGTTCCGTCCCTACCGTTTCTTTTTCAAAGGGTTACGGCTGCTGTTTGGCGATCAAGTCATGTTCTGCCGTCGCGGTGATTTTTGGGCGTGTGGTGGCTTCGATCCAGCACTCCCCATTATGGAAGAAGCGGACTTGTGCCTGAAACTGCTACCCTATGGGCGCATCCGCCAGGTGAATCGAGTCGTACAGTCGTCCGATCGCCGCGTGGCAAAATGGGGGACGCTCAAAGCAACGGCGATTTATCTTTACATTGGGTTTCTTTGGGGCATCGGCGCGTCCGCCACAACACTTAAGCGCTTCTACGAAGACATTCGCTAGCCATGAGTAGAAACCGGGTTTCTTAAGCGACGATACGTTTCAATTGATTGTTAATGATCAGAAACCCGGTTTCTGAGGCTAAAGGGTAAAAAGCTGACCGCTGATTGCTCAAAAGTCCCCCGCCTCCCCTGCTCCCTCCGCTTCCCCTGCTCTCTCTGCACCCCATATCCCATACCCCTTTCATCCTCACTCCTCATGCTCCCTTTCATCCACGACGAACCTGCTGTCCAACCACTGAATGAGTACAACCAGGAACTGCTAGCTCAGGTGCATCCACCAGATTGGGTGAATCCTGAACCTGCTGCGCTCTATGACCTAGTGGTGATCGGTGCGGGGACAGCAGGATTGGTGGTTGCAGCCGGGGCAGCAGGGCTAAAGCTGGGGTTGAAGATTGCCCTGATTGAAAAAAGCCTGATGGGTGGCGATTGCCTCACATTAGGCTGTGTGCCCTCCAAAACGGTGATTCAGTCCTCACGGGTCGCTGCCACAATACGGAATGCTGCACCGTTTGGCATTCATCCACCAGAGTCGGTAGACGTTGATTTTGCAGCGGTGATGCAGCGGATGCGACGGGTTCGAGCCGAAATCAGCCATCACGACTCCGCAAAAGAGTTTAGTAGCCAGGGCATTGACGTGTTTCTGGGTAAGGCGACATTCCTTGATGGAAACACAGTTGAAGTGAACGGTAGCCACTTGCGCTTCAAGAAAGCAGTCATCGCAACAGGTGCTCGTGCCTCTCATCCCAAGATTCCTGGACTTGCAGACGCTGGATTTCTGACGAATGAAACAGTCTTCTCGCTCACCGATCGCCCAGCCCGCTTAGCCGTTATTGGTGGCGGACCGATCGGTTGTGAACTGGCACAGGCATTCCATCGCCTCGGCAGTGAAGTAACCTTGCTGCACAAGAATGATCATTTGCTCGATCGCGAAGATCCTGATGCTGCCGAACTGATACAGCAACGCTTTCTCCAGGAAGGACTACACCTCGTTTTGGGTAGCACGATCGAACGGGTCGAAAAAACAGATGCGGGCAAGGTGATTTACTATCAGCAGCAGGGCGAAACCAAAACGGTAGTAGTAGACGAAATTCTCATTGGCGCGGGACGATCGCCCAACGTCGATGGACTCAACTTAGACGCAGTCGGTGTCAAACATGATGCCCATCATGGCGTAGTCGTGAATGACTACCTGCAAACAACCAACCCTCGCATCTTTGCCGCTGGCGACATCTGTATGCAGTGGAAATTTACCCACGCAGCCGATGCAGCGGCTCGTCTGGTCATTCAGAATGCTCTCTTCGCTCCGTTTGGCTTGGGACGCAACAAACTCAGCAGCCTGGTGATGCCGTGGGTAACCTACACCGATCCTGAAATTGCCCATGTTGGACTCTACGAAGCAGACGCGCAAGCCAAAGGCTTAGACACTGACACAATCCACATTCCTTTCTCAGAGGTCGATCGTGCGCTCACCGACGGAGAAACAGATGGATTCATTAAAATTCTGCTGCGACGTGGCTCAGATCAAATTCTTGGAGCGACGATCGTGGCGCGTCATGCAGGCGAAATGATCAGCGAAGTGACGCTGGCAATCGTCACCAAAAAGGGACTTAAAGCGCTCTCGAAAGTGATTCATCCGTATCCAACCCAGGCAGAAGCAATTAAAAAAGCGGCTGATACTTATTACCGTCAAGCCTTTCTCAATCCAACCACTCAATTTTTGTTAAAGCTCGTCGCAAAATTTAGCTAGAAACGCAGATTGATATTGGTTATACCATTTCACAAATTGTGGCTACACAGGCAAGCTTCGGCTGGCGGTCAGCGGTCAGCAGCAAAAACGAAGCAGCAAAAACGAAGCAGCAGGGCGATTTTATAGAACTGGCATGATTCGCCAGCGATCGCTCATGCCTCGCGTTTTGCAGCGACAACGCCGCGATCGATTGAGTCAGGCATCTCGTTTGCTACAGGAAAAACTGGATGCCCTTTGCCCAGAAAAACCCTGGTCGTTTGCTGTACCACTTCGCTCCAATTAATTTGGGCTGGCTCCACTTCAGCAGGAGGATGGCGAATTGCGTAACGTGCTACCTCATCAATGATGCGGTTATACAAATCCTCGTCTGTCTGAATCGGCTTATCGCTGGTTCTCGTTGTATCCCGCCAGCGTCTCACCGTCTCACTCATAAACGCTGCCTCCAGACAGACTTCATCGCTGACCAGCACAGTGATATCGGGTTCGTGGCACCGCCGTACTGGGTTGTAGCGGGCGTGCAAGCCTTGCCTGTAAATGCTGACCAAATGCGTACTCAGGCGATCGCGCTTATGCACAACAGGCACATCCGGCAAGTAGGCAAGCGTATCCCACCCAAAGATGAGGTCATAGTCAAGCTCTTTGTAAGCGGCTCTCCAGGTACGATACGCACGATGGGTTCGCCGCTGGTAGCGTATAATACTCACCCCTTCCCCGTGAATCACCTCCTCTTCTAACGTTTCCAGCTTCGGTTGTGCTTTGCCCAAGAACCAATTAATGAGGCGCTTGAGCAGATCTTGGATTTTCATAGCGACGCAGGAAAAGATGGTTTCAGTATGCCCAAACTGCCTGAAATCACTACAGCTAGCCGTTTACCTGAAGATGGTTAGTTACGATTGTTAAGTAGCAGGGCAGTGCCCACCCTTAATTTCAATCTCAAATAGACAGCTCAAATAGACAACGACTCATTACAGAGACTCCCTGAGCTATATCCAAGACGCGCCGACTCATCGCCAAGCCCGGACAACCTATCACAAAGACTCTCTGACTCATCGCCAAGCCTAGACGATCGACCACAGGGACGCACTGAAGCTATATCAAAGACTCGACGACCTATATCAAAGACTCGACGACCTATATCAAAGACTCGACGACCTATATCAAAGACTCGACGACCTATATCAAAGACTCGACGACCTATATCAAAGACTCGACGACCTATATCCAGGACTCGACGACCTAGTTTAAACAGCGGGGGTTGAACCCTGGCATGACGACGACACACCTTAGACGTTGGCGCTACCTATGGCTTTTTGAGTGAGGCTAAAGCCTTCTTTGTTGCGGTGAGATAAGCCAGCGCTATACTCTGTTCCCCGCTGCCATCAACCCAACGATCGCTCCCTTAACCTGGTCGCTGCCATGACCCAGCTATGATGGTTTGAGTAAACCGCAACTTGCCCTGATGTCGTCCAGGTATCCATGCTGAAACGCCTGACTCATCGTATGCTGCTGATGGCTGTGCTATTGGTCATACTCAGTCTTGTTTACTCCACTCTCACGCCTGCAATGTCTGCCAAACCGATCCTTCTGACGGAGCCATTTCTGCAATTGCCATCAGAATCTTCTGTCCGCGTTGTGTGGTTCACCGAATTCGCAGGCACAAAACACACGGTGGCATATGGGGATGCATTGACCCGCACCGCAACCGCAACCACGACTCAGCTAAGCCGCACCCGCGAAGATGCCGAGTCTCAACGCGCCACGAAATACTCTGGAGTGACTGTGCGTCCCATCTGGCGACATGAGGCGGAAGTCACAGGGTTAAAGCCCGATCGACGTGTGCCTTACCGAGTGACCAGCGTGCGTGAAGAGGGCGTAGCTGTGAATAGCGAGACTTATACCTTAACGGCGAAACCAGTACCCGGAAAGCCCCTCAAAATTCTGCTGACCTCCGACCACCAAATCAAGCCGATGGTGGCAGCTAACTTGCAAAAAGTGGTGGAGACGATCGGGCAGGTCGATCTCGTCCTCTTTGCCGGGGATTTGATCAACGTTGCCGATCGCGCCTCCGAATGGTTTGACGATGCCTGTGGTGGTTCGCTCTTTCCAGGTCTGCAAGGTCGCGCCTGCTACGAGCTAGAGAAAAACGGCATCAAGACTCGCTACAAAGGGGGAGCCATCATTCAACATGCGCCGATGTATACCGCGATCGGCAACCACGAAGTCATGGGACGCTTCTCCACCACTGACTCGTTGGGCGAGCAGTTCAACAATACAGTACCGTATGAAATTGGAGAAGCATCCTTTTATACTTCAGTTCTCAACAGTGGTAAACCAGTAGAGAATCCGGCAAATCCAGCAATTCTTAAAGCATGGGTGAAAGAACACTCGTTCAACACAGACACGTATGAAGAGATTTTTACGTTGCCACAAAGTCCCCAAGGTGGAAAGCGGTATTATGCCGTGACTTTTGGCGATGTGCGTCTGGTCGTACTCTACATCACCAACGTTTGGCGTACTCCCAGTCTTGCAGCAGATGCTAGAGGGAAGTATCGAGAACGGGAACAGGATATTGAGAACGCACAAGATCTAAACAGCTGGGGCTGGGGACAGCATCTTTTTGAACCGATCGCCAAAAACAGCCCTCAATACAATTGGTTAGCACAAGAACTCAGTAGCCCAGAGTTTAAACGAGCCAAATATAAGCTGGTCATGTTCCATCATCCACCCCACTCTTTAGGTGAAAACATCGTTCCTGCTTACACTCGTCCGGTGCTAGTGGTTGATCAGCAAAATCTTGAGGGACGGCAAATCCAAGCGTGGATGTGTCCTAATAATCAGTCCTGTCCTCCTCCAGAAAGTAGTGAACCACAGTTAATACGTTTCACCACGGTTCGTTACGAGTACCCGATCAAAGATGACTACATCATTCGAGATGTGGTGCCGCTATTAGAAAAAGCGGGTGTGCAACTGGTGTTTTACGGGCATTCGCATCTGTGGAATCGGTTCATGAGTCCCAGCGGAACGCACTTTTTAGAAACCTCAAATGTGGGCAATTCCTACGGCGCTTTTGTGGGCGACCTCAAGCGTAATGTCCCAACAGGCTACAAGGAACACTACGCCGCGACGGGCAATCCCAATGGGTTAGAACCGATCGTGCCCACGATCGCCCCTCTCCTTGATGCTAAAAAACAGCCCATGCCCTACATCGCCAGCAATGACATCACTGCCTTTAGCATTTTTGATACAGGCACAGGCACTATCAGCAGCTATCGGTTTGATACGCGCGACCCAAAGTCTGCTGTGGTCAAGTTTGATGAGTTCAAGCTGAAGCAATAAAGGCTTTAGGCTTTGCGAAGAAGCGACTCTGAACTACGCGGGAACCTCTGTTATCTGCGCGATCGCAGCATCAACCGGGTGAAGTGACTGGGATTGAGCGTCAAAATTTGGTCGGCGCTACTTTGAAGGCATCTATAATGGGGCGATCGCTTTTGATCAAGCCCTCAATAGTAACACGTTGGCGTGTAAAATGTCTAGTCACGGTGGCAAACAAGGTGGAAGTAAATATCAGCCATTGTTAGACGCATTGCGTCAGAGCGATCAAACGCACATCACCTTGACCTTTGCTGAAATTGAGGCATTGCTTGGCGGAGCGCTTCCCCCTTCTGCTCGCATCAAACGCGGTTGGTGGAGCAATCGCAGTAAAGGCGCGCTGCAAGCGGTTGCCTGGATGTCGGCAGGGTATTTAGTGGACGCGATCGACCTGGATAGTGAACAGGTAACATTTACCAAACCACCACAAGTCTACAAAGTGCAGTGCATCGACGATACTTTGCAGTGGAACAGTGAGTTGATTCGTGCCTTGCGGTTGCACATGGGGCTGAGTCAAGCAGACATGGCGAAAGAATTAGGAGTCCGTCAACAAACGGTAAGTGAATGGGAGAAAGGCGTTTATGCCCCCACTCGCGCTAGTTCCAAGCACCTAACATTGGTGGCAGAGAAAGCAGCGTTTCGCTATGAGATTTACTGAACTAGCTGGTACACGGCTGGCAGTGAACAATAGAGTTGGCGCTGCATAGGCGATCGCGCTTAAACTAACGTCAGTTCGACGAGGTCAAAAGATAGCCGGAGGCAATGCTGGCAAGTCTTTGCACTCTAAATCCAAGGAGGGCTTTTTCTCCTGGTAGGTATAGGCGATTAAGCCTGCCAGCAAGTTGACCAAG
>JAHHIG010000020.1 GCA_019358895.1 Tildeniella nuda ZEHNDER 1965/U140
CTGAACGACAAATCTGCCCTCACCCTAGCCCTCTCCCATCGGGCGAGGGGACAGGATTTCTAGCTCCCTTCTCCCTGGGGAGAAGGGTTGGGGATGAGGGAAAATCATACCTGTATTCAGCAACGCCGCAAATCAGACCAGTAGCATCTATCAGGCGTTGAAAGAATACGCGACTGCTTGTTTAGCGGCGATGGATCAGGTGCCCGCTGTTGTACGATCGGTCGTTGGTGAGGCAGGGCAATATCCCGCTAAAAACCGGGAAGCGATCGGACGTGGCTTTACACAGGCGAATCGCTACGTTGCCAAATATTTTGAGACGGTGATTAAGCGAGGGCAGCTCAACACCCATCTTCCCGCTGAGAAGTTGGCGAGTCTGCTCAACGGCATGTTGCTAGGGTATGCCGTGATCGAGTTCACCAGCGAGTTTCACCAGCTTTGGCAAGACCGGGATGATTTTCTGGAGAATCTCGTTACCTTGTTTTTGCAGGGTGCCGTGTCGCCCTCGTCTGAAGTCAGCCCAGCCTTTTCGGGTCTTGTCCCCTTTGAGCCAGTTGCGATCGCCGAAAAAGTCGCTGATTTGCCCGCACCCTTAGTTCACGCTCTTTTGCAACGTGCCAAAAAACTGGGACTGCAAGAGTATGCGATCGCCTATGTGCTCTTCGGTGCAGGCTTGAGTCCGGCAGAACTTTGTTGGTTGGAGCGATCGCACCACATCAGCGATCCGCACCAACAGCTTCTGCAAATTACTCAGGGAGCCGTGCGTCAGGTACCTGTCAATCAATGGATTATGGGCAAGCGCTACGGTTCTTACACGCGTAATCCCCTCACTCAATGGCTCAGAAGTCGCAAAGACAATCAGCCAGCCATGTTTTTGAATCAGGCTGAACAGCCGTTATCTGAGGGCAACCTGCTGCAACAATGGCAGACAATCAGCGAGGGGTTTCTGACTCCTGATGGGCAAGAGCCTGCGATCGGGCAAACCCAACAAACCTGGTGCGTAGAACTGTTAATGCGAGGCATGACCTTAGCAGATCTGCAAATTCTCACTGGCTGGGATGCCACCAGACTGCAACTTTACGCTACCAGAGCGAGAGAAAAAGCCGCTTTGGAACAGGCAATTCGTCTCGATCAAAAAGCTTAGCTCTCTAGATTCAGATCCCCGACTTCTTAAAGAAGTCGGGGATCTAAGACGGCTTATCTCCGTGGGCAGGGATTGCCATTTGCATCAACGAAGTTGCATTGCCCTGTTGTTGAAGCATTGACGACTTTGGGATCAAACACAGGTGGTGCAGCAGCGTTTGAAGCTGCGATGGCAGATGTATTTGTCGGCGCGTCCCCAGGTTGTTTGCCACAGACACTACTGACATCGATCGCGCTGCTGCCCTGAAATTGAATATAGCAAAGGGGCGCATTGGGATCCAAACGCGTTGTTGCGTCAGACTGAAGAGTGAGTGGAAGGGCGATCGCAGATTCTGCTAGAAAAGAAGCGCAGGCGATCGTGAGACTGATATAGAAAGAAGGCTTCAACATAGCAAAAAACGAATCGTCAAAAGGACAGTTTGAGTAACCCGATTTGCATCATTGCCTGTGTTGAAATGCCCACGCCCAGCAGTGTAATGACCAATGCACTTAAAGCAGGCAACAGTCTAGCAAATCGAACTTGAGCTGGCATTCGCTCGAACAAGTGGCGAGCGCTCACTAGCATTAATCCAAGCGCCGTTAGCGTTCCTGCCAGTCCCAAGCTGAAGACCAACACCATGAGCAAGCCAAAGCCAACACGACCCAGCGCGATCGCGCTCAGCAGCATCACCAATGCCGATGGACAGGGCACCATACCACCCGAAATACCTAGCGCTAGCAAACTCCGCCACGTCACAGGCTCACCATCACTGCCCGGTGTTACATGCGAGTGAACGTGCCCATCGCCGTGATCATGAGTATGCGGATGGTCGTGTTTGTGCAAATGGGTACGATCGTCCGCATCATCATGACTGTGCGGGCGGGCATGATGGTGGTCAGTTGGGTGGGCATGAACGTGAGCACCGCCGTGACTGTGCGCTGACTCATGGTGATCGACATGATCGTGCTCGTGGTCGGCATGGGCATGAATGTGGGCAGCGGCATGACCAGTCGCTGCTACAGGTTGATTATGCGAATGGTCATTGGAATGATGCTCCAAGGTTGCCTTGGGAGCGACACGCTTTTGGCGCAACCGATGCATCAACTGGCGCAGTCCAATATCCACCACAATCAAGCCCGAAATAAAGCTGAGCCAGGGATACAGACGCTCTGGCAGCACGTATTGAGAGAAAAACAGAGTGCCCAACCCCAGTGCAAACACGCCAGCCGTATGTGTGATGGTCGTCGTCAAACCCAGAAAGATCGCATGTTGTGGCGTTGCATGAGCACCGACAAGGTAGGCACCGACGATCGTCTTCCCATGTCCGGGTGACATTGCATGCATGGCTCCCCACACAAAGCAACCCGCGATCGCCAGCGGCAGACCCCCCGCAAAATACCAGGGGGCATTCTGCATCAGCGCCGCATCCTTGCTTTCAGGACTGAAGATCACGCTCTGCGTCTGTCCAGGCGTGTTAATAGTCGTCAAACAACGAGCAGTCGCCACACCAGGCAAGAATAAATCGTAGTGCAGCGTCAAGCCCTGGACAGGTTGTGACCAGGTATATGTTAACTTCAGCGTACTGTGTGTACCAGCCGTCACCTGCTGAGTTGGTGGCAAAACGGTTGTGTCAGACGCTGCGACAGTGAGTATGCCACGATCGCCCTTGCCATCCGTAAGATGAATGCGATCGCCCAAAAAGGTTTCTAATTCCGCTTGATGGGCACGCACTTCAGCGGAAGAGAGTGTGCCATCCCGGTTGTCATCGGCTGTTGCGACCAGTCCCGTAGGAAACGTCAGTGTGATGTGTGTTGTCGTTTTGCCCACATCCACATTTGCCACTGCCAGATCTGCCCAGTGCGCCTGACTTGGCGTTGCCAACGCGATCGATAGCAACAGTGCCCCAAAAAACGCCAAAATACTAACCCTGACCAAACCCCATTTGTGCTTCATACCCTACTCCCTACTCCCTATTCCCTACTCCCTCAATTCAACCCAAGTAGCCCAACGCCCAGCCCTAAAGCCTTTTGAGCCTGTTCATCAAAGGTGGGATCAGTGTCCTGAGCCGCTTTGAAAAACGCAGTTGCCTGAGCGGTGTTGCCCAAGGTTTGCGCGATCGTCCCTGCTCGTTGAAATAACGCAGCATCTCGGATGCCTCCACGCAGGGCTTCTTGCATTGCCTGCTGTGCTTCTTGCCAGCGACCCATGCGAGACAAGACCCAGGCGAGTGTATCTAGCGTTTCGGCATCGCGTCGCACTTTAACTTCTTGCTGCATGAGACTGAGTGCTTCGGTGAGATCTTGGGGTCGATCGCGTTCGAGCAGGAGCCGTGCCAGTTCGCGTCGATGTCCAAACGCGGTTAAATCGCGCCGTAGACGTTCTTCTGCCCGATCGCGCCACTCATTTGCGCTCTTTGCGTCGCCCTGTAGCTCTTTGACCCGCGCCATGCCTCGAAAAACGATGTGATCGTAGACAGTGGGCGATCGCTGTGCGGTCAGCGCGATGTTCGAGTAACGGTCTTCAGCGGTGCGATAATTGCCACGTCGCACGTCTAGTTCTGCCAGATTCAGCATGGCAGGCAGCGATTGCGGCATCACGCGCAATGACTCGCGGTAAAGCTTTTCTGCCATCTCCAGTTGCCCACGTTTAAAGTAGAGCCGTCCCAGGATCGTCCGTGCCCAAACGGAACTGCCTGCTTCCTCCGGTTCTTCTGCGGCTAGACCCTGCTGAAAGGACTGTATCGCCGCTTGGTCTTTGCCTTGCGCGACATCGACCAGCCCTTTCGTGGTCAGGGTAGCCAGGTCAGGGTTTTGCGCCACCATGCGATCGGAGGCTTGACGGGCAAGGGTCAGTTGTCCGAGTGCCAGATGCGTGACGACTGCGACTGCGAGGGTGTCTTGACTGGGTGTTGCCTGTTGCGATAGTTTGATCGCGTCCCGAAAATCGTGCTTTGCTGTGGCGACTCTAGCAAGTGCCAGCAGTGCGCCATCGTTAGAAAAGGGCAGCTTTACCAGCGATTCTTTCGCGGCTTGTTCGCTCAACAGATACCAACTGCTTTCTCCGGTTGCCCGTGCCATTTTGATGTAAGCGTTGGCAAGAAAAGCGCGATCGATTCCAGCATCCGGGTCGCGCCGGATACGCTCTTGATAAAAGGCAATTTCCTGCTCCAGCCGTTGGGTGACGCTTCCAGGTGAGGGGCGCTCGAAGCTATACCGATAGGGCGCTGCAAGTTTGGCGCGATCGAACTCCGTCCATACTTTCAAGCCGATCGGAACGGCAAGCAGTAAGCTGGCGATCGGCACTATAACCAGTGGCATCGTACTGAAGCGCTTTAGAAACGCCTGACCAACGCTGTTCTGACCATACTCCATACATTTCCTTTCCTTTTTTGGTCGATGCTGCGGTCAGTGAACCTATGGAGGAGAAGCATTGGTGAGCGATACGTCTTGGTTAAGCCCAGCAAATTGAATTCGCGGCTACAAAGACGAAGTCCGCCTACGCGGACTAGAGAAGTTTCAACCTGCGAAGGCAGGTTTGGTTTCTCCAGCTGCGGTTTCAACCGCCACTAATCGAGAAGTGTTAATTCATGTATGGGCAAATTGCTTTACAACGTTAAGACTTCTCTTAGCGATCGCTCTAGACCAATGCTTCGCTCCTATTGAACCGTCACTCTAGTTGGGCAACGCCAGGTAAGGGAAGGCTGGTACCAGAGGATCGTGTCCTTGAGACGGATTGCCAGGAGTGCCATCGTAGGAAACGTTGTCCGTAGGAATAGCACCATTGGTCACGACGCTCAACGTGATATCGATGACATCATCTTTGAACAAGCGACCGCGAACGGGGCTGCCCTTGGCGTTCAGGTCATTGGCATAACCGCTCGGTCCGGTGGTGTCGATCCGCATCACGTCTGGTAGAAACGCAGCCAGTAGTGCATTTGCGCGTTCATCCGTGTTGCCGACTGCCAGCAAGGTTTGCTTGGCTTCGGTGACGATCGGCGCAGCAATGCTGGCAGCGGGTTGTTGCCCTGCCAGCGCGGCAGCTACGAAGTCAGGTCCAACGCTGTTATAGGCATTGAGCAGGGCATTGGTGCGCAGGAGTGCTTCGTTAATACCAGGGCGAGCGAGTTGTTCAACCTGAGTGAATTTGCCGTTGGCACCGGGAACCGAGATGGTCTCCCAAACGTCAAAGACTTTAGTTTGACTGCCACCCTGTAAGAACTTGATGGGCACCCGCACGGCGATCGCGTTCACGTTGTAGCCTTTCGCAAAATCGATCGCGGTTGTGGGTGGACGGAACCCAACAGCAGGTCCTGTACCAGCCGCACCAGCTCGTACCCGGAAATATTGCTCCACGTCGAAGAAGAATGGATCTTCCCGCAGACCTGCAAACACTGCCAGATATGTATCTCCTACTGCCACCTGATTCACGATCGGTGCCGTGCTGGGGTCAGCCGCAAGGGGCGTTGTTTTGCCGACGACTGCTGTTTGAGTGCTGCCATCACGAATGGTCGTGAGCTTGATTTCCTGCTGATTCTTGGCATCAGGTGCACCAAATTCAAAGCGCAATAGAACATCGGTTTGCCCGGTGGGTGAGGCATCCTTATCAGCCGCGCGAGTCACCTTAAACTCATAGCGGGCGCGAGTGCTGAAGTAATACTGCTGACGTGCCAGCGATCGAGGATTTGTGTTCATCACAAACACTAGATCACTGTCCGATGCGCTCGGATTCTGATCTTTTTCACGGAAGACGTACAAATCGGTCAGGCTCAGGTTGCGACCTTTGGTATCCACTTCACCGTCGTCATGGTCAGACGATCGCACATACTGCGTTGCCACACCAGCCGTGATGATCACGCCCAGCGCAATCAGGCTCAATCGCATTGGTGCTGCTGTCAAAAAGCGCTTCCAGGGTGAAGCCTTAGAAGTCGTCTCGGTTTCGTTCTTGGGTGGTCGGGGCTTTAACAACATGGTGGTAGTTTCCTGAAAACAGTTGGGTGTGCTAATTCATCTGAGAGGGATAGGCAAGAGCTGAGGTAAGGCATGGCAAACAGAGCGAAAATGACCCGACGATCGATCGCTTGTCTCACCAGTGCCACGCAATCAAACAATCGATCGCTTTTGCTTCAGCGATTTCCTGATCCGATAAGCGAGACCCAAAGCACCAGCGGCAATCAGACCGGCTGTTTCGCCTGGCTCTGGTACACCTGCTGCATTGCTGGCAGTCACGCCAGTGAAGCTGATCTGGTAGTCGCCGCCCGCCGTGCCATCGCCCACAAAACCCGTCAACGGCGAAACTGCTCCTGCACCTGTGGCTGCAAAAATACCGCTGGCATCCGCATCACCAAAAATGCTGCCCCCGGCACTCACAGGGTTATAGCCAGAACTGGCGATCGCCAGAAAATAGGTGCCGGATGCCGTGGGTGAAAAGCCACCGGAGGGCAACGATGCTTGCGCCGTGCCGAAACTATCATCATTGCCATACACGCCCCGACCAGCCGCATCAAACAAAAAGAGCTGCGGATCGGGCAGCAGAGTCGTGGGCGACCCCAACTGCTGGTCGATCGGCAGTTCAATCAATGTATTCGCGTTAATGGTGGTGGCTGAAAAGGTTTGACCACCCGCCAGCACAATGCGAAACAGGTTAATCACATTCGGTGCTGAAAGGGTGCCAGTGATGGCATCCAGGGGTTCTGATCCACCTGGAATCACTTGAGCGGTATCTAACGTTTGACCAGTATCACCAACCTGGCTAAACGTGACTGCCTGCGCATGACCAGAAGCTAGTCCTGCCGCAAAAACAGATACGGCTACTGCCTGTGTCAACTTGTTCATAAAGGGTTTACCTTGAAGCTGCGTACGCTACGGTGTGCGAGTAACCCATGAGCGACCTTAGAAACTTGGCAGCACAAACTAGCGCAGCTTCAACCGGAGCGTGAATGATCCGAGAATCTACGGGGTTATGTTTGCGAGTACCAGGTTGACTCGATCGTTCCGATGCTCTCCCCCTGGATACGATTGAGACTAAATACTGGATTTAAATTGTGAAGACAACTTTTGGGTAAGCACACGTAAATTGAGTAAAAATACGTAGGGAACGCAACCTAAATAGACCTAGCCTTTAGAGGCACAGCGACAGTCCTATAGAAATATCTCTGTGGAAATAAGTAGGAAGGCTCAATTAAATATAAAATCTGCGTCGGATGGGTATAGCCTTCGGCATTCAAGAAAAGTGAAGCTTAACCCATGCTGCTAAAGGTTTTGATGCGTTACGGCAATGCCTAACACATCCTACGTTTAATTCTACATAGCTACTTAGTTGTGCCAATTTAATGTTTGTGCGTCACTGAATCACTTGCAAGAGCGACTCGTCGATCGCCTCAGTCGCGTTTTAGTTTCAAGGCTCTACTACAACCGTTGTGCCAAGATGGACCTGATCAAACATTGCTGTTACATCCTGGTTTCGCATCCGAATACACCCGTGAGAAACTGCCTGCCCCAATAATTCTTCCTGATTGGTGCCGTGAAAGCCAAGCTGCGTTTTGCCGTCTGTCCAAATGCCAATCCAGCGCACCCCCAGCGGATTATTGGGTCCTGGGTAAATGAGTTTCCCGGTTCTGAAACTTTTGAAGACAGGGTTTTTCTCTTTTGAAAGCACCCGAAAACTACCCGTTGGGGTTTCCCAGCCGCGCTTGCCGATCGCGATCGGATACTTTGCCCACGCGCGATCGCCCCGATATAGGTAAACACGTCGCTGACTCAGCTTCACCACCACACGAACCGTAAGGGCTGCATCCGATGCAGCGGCAGGGGAGTTGGGTAAGGGTGGCAGATTGGTTAGCATTGCAGGCGAGTGCTGTGAACCTGGTAACGTGTCTCCACGCACCGACTGACCGATACTTAAAAGCAACGCAAAACTCAAGCCCAGCAAGAGCGATCGCCAATTGCTTTGATGCCGTGGAATGATGCTGACCATCTCTAGAGCTGAATCCTACACTATCGCTGCTCTGAGCCTACCCGATCGTCCACTGTTGCCCCAAACCAAAACGCCAAAATTATACTTTGTGTTTTTCATGACAAAAAGAGCGTTGATCTTCACTAACAATGCTTTCGACGCATTTGTCTTTACCAGAGAGGTTTCATGTCGCTCCCAGAAATTCCTGCCCTGACCGAAAAACTGCTGGCAGCCAAAAAAGCTAAAGGTCTCAGTTTTGCCGACCTGGAAACGGCTGTAGGGCGTGATGAAGTTTGGCTGGCTGCCTTGTTTTACCGTCAAGCCAGCGCCTCTGAAGAAGAGGCAACCAAGTTGCTCACTGCTTTGGGTCTCAGTATCGATTTGGTGCCAGAGCTAACGGGCTTTCCCTCCAAAGGGTTGGGTCCGGTTGTGCCGACCGATCCACTGATTTACCGCTTTTACGAAATCATCCAGGTCTATGGGTTGCCGATGAAGGAGATTATTCACGAGAAATTTGGTGATGGCATCATGAGCGCGATCGACTTCACTCTTGAGATCGAAAAGGTCGAAGATCCCAAGGGCGATCGCGTGAAAGTGACGCTGGATGGCAAATTTCTGTCGTATAAAAAGTGGTGAGTCTCTAGCGGTCAGCGGTCAGCTATCAGCTATCAGCTATCAGCCAAAGCGCTCCAGTTTGATTTGCGAAAGTTATTCTAGATCGCCTTCAGCTATAGGTTTCAAAGCTGACCGCTGACCGCTGACTGCTGACTGCTTCATCAATTCGGGGGCATCGAATCGTCTTGGAGATCCTGGTAATGCTCCCAGTCAATGTTGGGCATACGATCGAACGCCTGATGCAGCGAGATTTCCCACAGTTTACGAATTTGGGCTAAGTAGGGTGTGCCCAGACTTAGCTTGAGTTCGTAACGGATCTTAAACGTGTCGGTTTCGTACATCACCACATTAATGGGCGGACCCACCGAAATATTGGATTTCATGGTGGAGTCGATCGATAACAGCGCACATTTTGCCGCCGCTTCTAAGGGAGTGTCAAAGTTCAGGATGCGATCGAGAATCGGTTTGCCATACTTTGCTTCGCCAATTTGCAAAAACGGGGTTTCTTTTGATGCCTGAATGCAGTTGCCCTGACTATAGACCAGGAACAGTGCAGGTGCTTCGCCGCGAATCTGCCCACCCACCAAAAACGTACACTTAAAATCAATCCCGTCTTTCTCTAGCCAGGAACGATCGTGCTCCTGAATCTGTCGCGCTTTTGTGCCAACATAGCGAGCTACCTCATACATTGTGGGCAAGGTGTGCAAGTTGCTCTCTTCCTGAGCCGTTAAGTCTCGCCGCAGCAGCGTGAGTGCGCCTTGCGTCACCGAAAGATTGCCAGCCGTACAGATCAAAATGACTCGCTCTCCAGGATTGGAGAAATCGAACAGCTTTTGATGCGTGGAGATGTAATCGACCCCGGCGTTTGTGCGGGAGTCCGCAGCCATGACTAAGCCAGAGTGAGAAAGGATGCCAAGGCAATAGGTCATGCGATCAGGGTGAGGAGTGAGGAGGAAGGAGGAAGGGGTGAGGAGGAAGGGGTGATAGCAGAACTATACTGCTAAACGTTGGCAGGCTCTCTGGTGCAAGCGATCAACGAGATTCGCTTTGTCTTCAGCACCCAAAGCGGCAAACGCTGATCCCCGCTTTGGGTAAATTGATGCTCCAAAGATACCTATGGATGGTAGATTGAGCGGAGTATCTGCAAGCAAGATTTAGCAAGATGAAAGTCCTTGTTATTGGTGGTGATGGCTATTGTGGTTGGGCGACGGCGCTGTATCTTTCCAATCAAGGTCATGAGGTTGGAATTTTAGACAGCTTTGTGCGGCGACATTGGGATCTGGAACTGTGTGTCGAAACGCTGACACCGATCGCGCCCATTCAGCAGCGGCTGCAGCGCTGGCACGACCTTACAGGCAAAACGATCGATCTTTTCGTCGGTGACATCACCAATTACGAGTTTCTCGATAAAACACTGCATCAATTTGAACCAGGTGCGATTGTTCACTTTGGCGAACAGCGATCGGCTCCGTTCTCCATGATCGATCGTGAACATGCCGTGCTGACTCAGGTTAATAACGTCGTTGGGACGCTGAACCTGCTCTATGCCATGAAAGAAAGCTTCCCCGACTGCCATCTGGTCAAACTGGGGACGATGGGCGAATACGGTACGCCCAATATTGACATCGAAGAAGGCTACATTACGATCGAACACAACGGTCGCAAAGATACGCTGCCCTACCCGAAACAACCGGGCAGTATGTATCACTTGAGCAAAGTCCACGACTCCCACAACATTCACTTCGCTTGCAAGATTTGGGGTTTACGAGCAACTGACTTGAATCAGGGTGTGGTCTACGGTGTGCTGACCGACGAGACAGGCATGGACGAACTGCTCATTAACCGTCTTGATTACGATGGGGTGTTTGGCACGGCGTTGAACCGCTTCTGCATTCAGGCGGCTGTTGGGCATCCACTCACCGTTTATGGTAAAGGTGGTCAGACACGGGGCTTCTTGGATATTCGGGATACCGTGCGCTGCGTAGAACTGGCGATCGCCACTCCTGCAAACCCTGGCGAATTCCGCGTCTTTAACCAGTTCACAGAGCTGTTCAGCGTCGGTGATTTGGCACAGATGGTGGCAAAAGCGGGGAGCGCGATCGGTCTTAAAGTAGAAGTCCAGCATACAGAGAACCCCCGGATCGAGCGTGAAGAACATTACTTCAACGCCAAGAATACCAACTTGCTTGATCTAGGGCTGCAACCGCATTTCCTGTCCAGTTCCTTACTCGATTCATTGTTGAACGTCGCCATCAAATACAAAGGTCGCGTGGATGAGTCTCAAATTCTACCCAAAGTAAAATGGCGACGCTAAGAAGCAGTAGTAGGCTATGAGCAGTCGCATTCTCGCACTCTTAATTTTAGTCGTGCTTCCGGGTGTTGCGTTTACAGGGATCAGTACCTATTACCTGTTTCCCGAATGGGTCGTGTTGGGCAAGAGTGCTCAGAATTACCAGAAGCTGGCTCAAGTGCCTACGTCATCGGTGCGTGATCTCAATGTGGCACAAGCCGCCGAAAACCGACATCGACTCAACTGCTTCGCCGAAGGTGTCGGTGTATTGTTGGGTGGAGTCATTGTGGCGATCGGCATTCATGGTATCTGCACATTGCCTCAAGGGCGGCTTTGAGCAGTTGGCGATTTGCCAGTTTGCGATTTGCCAGTTTGCGATTGGTCAGTTGGCGATTTGTTAGTTGGCGATCGTGTCCGCATTAGCGTTTTCCATTCACCCTTTTGGTTTTCCGCCCTTATGCGAATTGCCCTCTTTACCGAAACCTTTCTGCCCAAAGTAGACGGCATTGTCACAAGGCTGCGCTACACAGTGGAACAACTGCAACGACTTGGCGATCAGGTGCTGGTCATTTCTCCGGATGGTGGGCTAACTGAGTACAAAGGGGCGCAAATTCACGGCGTTTCGGGTTTCCCGCTGCCGCTTTACCCAGAGTTGAAATTGGCGTTGCCACGTCCGTCGATCGGTCACGCAGTTGAGCGCTTCAAGCCCGATTTGATTCATGTTGTGAACCCAGCCGTTTTAGGCTTGGCTGGTCTGTTTTATAGCAAAGCGCTCAACATTCCGCTGTTAGCGTCGTATCACACCCATTTGCCAGAATACCTCCAGCACTACGGCTTGGGCATGTTAGAAGGTTTTCTGTGGGAGTTGCTGAAGGCAGGACACAATCAGGCACGATTGAATCTCTGCACTTCAACTGCCATGCGGCAAGCGCTTACAGAACACGGCATTGAGCGCGTCAGCGTCTGGCAGCGCGGTGTGGATACAGAAACGTTTCAGCCCTATCTGTCAAGCCTGGAGATGCGATCGCACCTCAGTCAGGGGCATCCCGAAAGTCCACTGTTGCTCTATGTGGGTCGTCTGTCACCCGAAAAAGAAATCGATCGCATCAAGCCCGTTTTGGAGTCCATCCCTGGCGCAAGGCTGGCGCTGGTTGGCGACGGTCCCCATCGGCAGTCATTAGAACAACATTTTGCAGGTACTGCTACACACTTCGTCGGCTATTTGCAAGGGCGAGAACTGGCAACTGCCTTTGCCTCGTCTGATGCGTTTGTCTTTCCATCCCGCACTGAAACGCTGGGCTTGGTGCTGTTGGAAGCGATGGCAGCGGGTTGCCCAGTGGTTGCAGCTCGTTCTGGCGGTATCCCCGATATCGTTCAGGATGGGGTGAATGGCTATCTGTTTGATCCACTTGACGAGGGAGGCGCGATCGCGGCAACCCAACGACTGCTGGCAAACGCCGAAGAACGTGAAATGCTCCGCCGCAATGCCCGTCGTGAAGCGGAACGCTGGAGTTGGGAGGCAGCAACGCGGCAGCTTCGCAGCTACTATCAGTCTGTCGTAACAGCGTAAAGGCGATGCGGCAGGCAGCAATCGAATGCTGGGAAGTCAAAGTTAAGTCTGAAGTCGTGTGATTAAAGCTGTAAGCGTTCTAGATCCTCCACAAAGCTTTGCGTTCAAGCGTTGTTCTCACCCACTCCGAGCTGGCGCTTACTTTGCTTAAGCTGCTTCCAGAGCAACTTAATTGCCTGATACGACTCTTCTGGAGACAGTTTGCCGCCTGTTTCGAGTCCGCAAATGTAGCTTACTCGTTGTGAAAATTCTTGCAGATTGGCGTTAAACACCAAATTTTCTGGTTTGACTGTGCCCTGATAGCGCGATCGAGGGTACAAAAAATCAGTTTTGTCCATCAAGCTAATACTCCTAGTTTCAAACTTCTTCCGCAGCAACGCCGATGGCATCCACCGCAGACGTATATGTTAACCCAACGTTAACCTTTAGTGTCAATTTTCACAGCTAGTTCACAAATGGCGGTAGAAAGCTGAGACGAGAGGCAGTGGTGGTTTAGCTTTTAGATTCACTTCTAGCAACGATCGAGTAGCTGACTGCTGACCGCTATCCTTACACCTTTAGGACTACCGCTGCCACATCTCATTCCCGATCGGATAGACAGGCGGGAATTTCTGCGTAATACACTAGGGGCTGTCATCAATGACAACTACACCTGACTTGCAA
Organism: Tildeniella nuda ZEHNDER 1965/U140; assembly: GCA_019358895.1. Taxonomy (GTDB): domain Bacteria; phylum Cyanobacteriota; class Cyanobacteriia; order Leptolyngbyales; family Leptolyngbyaceae; genus Stenomitos; species Stenomitos nudus. The sequence continues at coordinate 13,210 of JAHHIG010000020.1, forward strand.
CAAGGTTTCCAGCCCCTAGCCTGGTGTGTTGGGGCGGGCGCGATCATGCTGATACCGCAAGGTTTTGGAGCTAATTGGTGACGCGCCCTAACCGACTTCAGTGGCAAGCAGCTTTGTTTTCGCTTCCTGCTTCGGTGCAGACCAACAGTTGGTTAGTTAAGCGTTTGAACGGGGGCGATCGAACCTTACACGACTCCCATCAACACTTAATTCTTTAGAACGAAGCGTACTTGCTTCAACTTAATGGCTTCCATGTTGGGACAGGAGCCGCAACAACACCCTTTGCTTCCAGAAAGGCGGCGACTCGTAATGCCAGTGCTTCGTTGTAAGGAGCGGCGATTATCTGAACGCCGATCGGCAGTTTTCCAGCTTGCTGCACGGGCACTGCCACGATCGGTACACCAATGAAGGATAACGGCTGTGTGTAAACGCCCAGGTTAGGGCGGAGAGGCACTTCTTCGCCATCGAGCATCAGTGTGGTTTGACCAATCAACGGCGCGGGGCAGGGAGTTGCGGGTGCAAGAATAATGTCAACTTCGGTGAAGAGTGCGCGGACGCGATCGCGGTACCAACTGCGAAAGCGTTGTGCCTGCAAATACCATGTGGCAGGAATGAGGGCACCCGCAAGGAAGCGATCGCGCGTAGCCGGGTCAAAATCTTGCGGACGGGTGCGTAAGTCGTCCAGGTGCAAATTGCTGCCCTCAGAGCCAGTGATGATGAAGGCGGCGGCACGGGCACGATGAGCTTCGGGAATAGTGATCGGTCGGGTCGCACCAAGGGCAATGGCGATCGTCTCTACGGCTGCAAGGACATCGGGTTCGGCTCCTTGAGTGAAGTAGCCATCGGCGACGGCGATCCGCAGTCCATCAATGCCTTTGGACAGTTCAGGTAGGGTTGGGATAGGCGGACGATCGGTACAGGCTGGATCGTCTGCATCGGCTCCCTGTAAAAGGTCGAAGGTGAGGGCAAGATCGCGGGTCGATCGGGCAAAGGGTCCCAAATGATCCAGGCTGTGTACAAATGGATAGGTTCTGGCACGAGACAGCCGCCCAAAGGTTGGCTTTAACCCAAAAATGCCGCACAGCGAGGAGGGTACACGAATGGAACCGTTGGTATCAGAGCCAAGGCTGAGCGGTACCAACCCGCCTGCAACCGCTGTGACCGAACCACCAGAGGAACCACCTGTCATCCGCTTCAGGTCGTGGGGATTGCGACTGGCACCATAATGACTATTCTCGGTAACGAAGCCATAGGCATACTCATCCATATTCTGCGCGCCGACCAAGATTGCACCTGCTTGCTTCAAGCGCGTGACCAGTGTCGCATCTTGAGTCGCAGGCGGACGTTCAGCGTTGATTTTGGAGCCAGCCAGGGTTGTTAAGCCAGCGACATCAAACAAATCTTTGACCCCAAAGGGCACGCCTGCCAGAAGTCCGGGGTCTTTGCCGTCTGCGATCGCCCGATCGACCGCGTCTGCATCCGCCAATGCTTGCTCTGCAATGACGCTGGTAAAGCAATTCAGGCTTGAGTTCTGGTCAGCGATGCGCTTTAAAGCGGCGGCTACAACCGACGTTGCCGAAACATCCTGGCTCCGCACACTGGCGGCAATGCTGCTGGCATCTGGGTAGTCCTGGCTCATGGTCAAATGGTTAGAGAAACGGCTGGTGGAAGAAGGCAGAGGAAAGAGGGCAGACTTCGGTGTGGGCGCTCAGTCGAACGAAGGCAGAAGGCAGAGGGCAAGGGGGCAGAAGCTAATACTCTTCACACCTCACTTCCGCGAAGAGGCAGAAGGCAGAGGGCAGAAGGCAGAGGGATGAAGTCGTTTGAGAATGCGTCACTGAATCACTTATTTCTGCCCCGAAGCGCTAGGGTTCAAAGTTGGGAGCAATTTCGATGTCATCGGGTAGTGGAAACTCAGTGACCAGTTGCGCGATCGACACAATGCGGGCAAAGTTGTCTATCACACCGGGTCGATGGTCTGGTTGGAGCGGTAACGCCACGAGTGCCGCTAGCTGATCAACTAAAGCGGCTGCATCAAGAGAGGGTTCGATCATACGACCTCCGTCGCTGTTACTTTTTGTCTGGTTGGATCGGCGATATATGACCGCCAGCCGCCCCATGCTGTGATCTCCCGTTTGCCTTCACAGAGGATCGGTTCGCCAATCACGCCAAGGACTTCTTCGCCATCTGCCAGTCGCACTTTACCGATGCAAAGTCCCGGTGGCTCTAGCAGCAGCAAGAATGCCATCTTACTGGCGGGGACTGCCCAAATTTCCACGGCGATCGCCGCTCCACCTGTGCTCACCCGCATCATGGCGGGATGGCGATCGTTAATTGACCATAAGCGGTAAGAGGGTTCTGTCAACGCGTCTCGCACAAACTCAGCTTCTACGAGTTCCATGTTGGCGTTCAGTTCGAGACCGCGCATTAAAGTACCGTTGACGGCAAGATAGACCGTTGTTTTCATTCGAGTTGGGTGTGTGAGCACATCTTCGCAACCAATGTCACCCGATTGAACCACATTTGCTGTATCAATAGCACCAGCCTGTGGAACTTTTCTCCAAGGACGTGTTGATTAGCCGCCAGCGGTCAGCGGTCAGCGGTCAGCGGTCAGCAATCAGCAATCAGCGGTCAGCGGTCAGCCGTTAGCGGTTAGAGAAGGGCTGACTGCTCTGAACATTCGCAAGCTACGGTCGAACGTTGCGGCAGATTTAGCATCAGTTTGTAGAATAGCGATCGCCTTGCTGAAAGCAGGTAGTGATAAATTAAGCGTCTGCCGTACGACCGCTCAGCAAGAATGATTCTATGAATTTATCAACGCTAATTTTGGCGGCGCTGGGAGTGGGCATCCTGTTTGGCGCTGGGTTGAATGAAGTCCCAACGATCATTGAGCCAGTGAATGCCTACTTTCTAGCTCCCGTCGGCGAGGCGTTTTTGCGTCTCATTCAGTTTGTCGTGGTGCCGATCGTGTTTTCCTCCATGATTTTGGGGCTGACTCGTATTCAAAATGCGGCTCAAGTCGGACGCTATGCGGTCAAGTTGCTTTTCTGCTATGTCATTACAAGCGCGATCGCGGTTTGTCTGGGAATGCTCCTGGCAGTGGTGTTGCAGCCCGGTGCAGGCATTACCGGGTTTACGATCGCTGAGGCTGTTCAGCAAACGCAAAGCCAATCTCTCATCGCGTGGCTTGTGAGCCTCATCCCGGTCAATCCGTTAGAGGCATTGAGCAGCGGTAACTTGCTGCAAACGATCGTTTCAGCCGCATTCATCGGGGTTGGCATTCAATTAGTTGGTGCCAAAGCAGACAGCTTTGTGGCGTTGATCGAAAGTGTCTACGCTATTTTTGAGAAAATTTTAGCGTTGATTTTATACACAGCCCCTCTGGGAGTGTTTGCTCTGATTAGCTCAGTCATTGCGACAGAAGGGCTGGCAATTATTGTGAGGCTGTTTGTCTATGTGTTTGGCTTGGTGCTGAGTTCGCTGTTGATGATAGCGCTGTATGCTCTCATTCTTTATGCCCTGAAAGCAAAGCCCGTTTACTATTTCCGCAGCTTATTGCCAGCGTTATCCCTTGCTTTTGGTACAGCCAGCTCCAACGCTGCTCTGCCCGTAGCGTTGAAGAATGTTCAGGAAGTCTATGGTTTACCAGAAGCGATCGCCAGCTTTGCTATTCCGTTAGGCACGGCGCTCAAGCGGGATGGTTCGGCGATTCTGCAAGGCTTTAATGCCCTGTTTATTGCTCAGGTGTATCAGGTGCCGCTGACACCAGCCTTAGTGTTGGCGATCGCCCTTAGCTCATTACTGGTTTCGTTCAGCACTCCTGGCGTTCCAGGCTCTGGCATTATCACCATGACCACGGTGCTATCAGCCGCAGGTTTGCCATTAGAAGGCATTGCGATCGTGGCGGGTGTCGATCGCCTAGTGGATGGCTTCAAGACTGTGTTGAATGTGGTTGGCAATACGACTAACGCCATTCTTTTGAGCCGTTGGGAGTCTGACAGTTTAGCCGAGGCAAGCGCTGAAGCCCTGCCATCAAGTGACGCTTGAGCGAGCGTTTCCCTCACTGCCTCATCCCCTGAGTGCCTTGCCTTACATCTTGCACCATTCTCAACAAGGGGGTAGAAACCGGGTTTCTCAACCAAAGGTTAAGGGTTTCACGCCTTTATTTTTGCAAGAAACCCGATTTCTGGGCTGGTGCAAGATCTGCGTTACCGTTTGAAGGCTCGACCACCTGCAAAACGGTTTTTAAAAGACCAGGAAAGCGATCGTCCAAATCGTGGCGACGCAAGGAGTTCATGTGCTGTGTGCCTTCTTTCCGACAATGCACGACCCCAGATTCACGTAACACTTTGAAATGATGGGAGAGCGTAGACTTAGCAACCTGCGCTTCTAATGCTTCGCAGCAGGACAACTCACCCTTTTCAGCCAGCCGTCTCACAATTTCTAAACGCACGGGGTCGCCCAGCGCATACAGAACGCCTGCCAGCAAGATATCTTTTTTGTCGGGATGATATAGCAGCCTCATGGTTGTCATTATGGCACAGAACGCGTTATCGTTTAGTTGTTCGAGTTTCTCGAACTATGAATTACAAGGAGTAAAGACGATGTCTTCTGTCACTGCCGTTACCGACTCTAGTTTTCAGCAAGAAGTGCTGGCGAATGATCTACCTGTACTAGTTGATTTTTGGGCACCGTGGTGTGGTCCCTGTCGCATGGTGGCTCCGATCGTGGATGAACTAGCCGCCCAATATACGGGACAGGTAAAAGTCGTCAAGCTCAACACAGACGACAATCCTGGTATTGCCAGTCAGTATGGTATCCGCAGTATTCCAGCACTGCTACTCTTCAAAGCTGGACAGACGATCGATACCGTGATTGGTGCGGTGCCGAAAGCCACGTTGGCAGCCACGCTAGACAAACATCTTGGGTGAGGAGTGAAGAGTCAATGCCTCTCTTTAGCAACGTGAACGATCGTATCAAACTCCCGTTCGCGCATCCGAAACAGCGTACCACCATAAAACTTGGTGTTTCCACCCACCCAGTAACCTGCTGATGGATGCAACGCTTGATTATCTTTATCAGATCAGGTTTCGACGTTGAAGTATCGTTCTTGCTTAAAAACCTGTGTTGCATCCCAGTTGGCTTTTTCGCGTGGCAGAAAGGTGCCGCGTTCCAGCATTAAAATCCGCTTGCCGCTGGGTGCCAGTCTATGAGCCAGTGTGCCACCGCCCGCACCCGTGCCAATGATAATTACATCGTAATGGTCAGTCACTAAGTTGCTGCCTTCTTGCAGTGGATTTGCGATCGCCTAAAACACTGCCGTGCCGTGCCAGTGCAAGCACCAAGCGCGCCCGTTAAACTTTTATCTGGGCATCAGGTGTGGATGCCGCCTCTGTTGTCATGTGTAAGTGAGCAGACAGAATAGCGCAAAGAGCAGATTATGTGGTGCAGTGAAAAATCGCTCTAACCACTGTCTCAATTAGCTTAAGGGCAATCAGGCAGGAGAGACCATCGGCAGGCGATAGCGGTAAGGAAGTGAGCAGGATGGACGTAAGGGTGGAGGTTCTACGGATTGCGCCACTCATTGGCTAACTGCGCCAAATAATCTGCTCACCTACAAGAGTGATGAAGAGGGATACCTGGTAACCAGGAATAGTGTTATCTCCCTTCAGAGCCTAAGCCGGTAGCCAACACCGCGCACAGTTTCGATGCGGTCTTCGCCCAATTTGCGCCGTAGATGCCCTACGTAGACATTGACAATATTTGTACCAGGGTCGTAGTCGTAGCCCCAGATGCGATCGAGGAGTTGTTCGCGGGTCAATACCTGCATAGGGTGGCGCAAAAAGACTTCGGCAAGCAAAAACTCGCGGGCAGAGAGGTCGATCGCGCGATCGACCACCCAAACCTGACGACTCAATAAATTTAGCGTGATGTCACCCACCTGTAGCGTGGTTTCTTGCCGCACACCGGGCACCTGCCGATTGCGGAGCTGCACCCGGATGCGTGCCAGCAGTTCCTCAAAGCGAAAGGGTTTTGTGACGTAATCATCGCCGCCTGCTTCCAGGGCAGACACCGTATCATCCACGCCATCCCGTGCCGTTAAGACAATGATGGGAATGGTTTCACCCTGACCACGGACAGTAGCAATGACACCCAAGCCATCACCATCAGGCAAGCCCAGATCGAGAATCAACAGGTCAAAATTGTCGCTGTAGGCAAGACGGGTGGCATCCTGTGCCGTTGCTACCACTGTCGTCGTGAAGCTATGGGCTTGCAATCCCGTTTCCAGAAAGGAGGTGATACGAGGGTTATCTTCAGCAATGAGGATACGATTCATGCGATAGGTTATCCAATACTGACTTTGCCCTCCGCTGCTTCAACAGGTTTAACCTGCTTGCGAGGTTTGAACGGATTGCGATCGGAAGCATCACGCAGCAGCCCCATAATAGCGGGAACAACGGTGGGTGTCAGGATAGTGGAGAAGGCGAGTCCACCCGTTAGCACGATGCCCAAGCCTTGATAGAGTTCTGCGCCCTGACCAGGCACCACCGCCAGCGGCAGCATACCCAGGACGCTAGTGCCCGCCGACATGAAGATGGCGCGGAGACGATCGCGGGTGGCGTTGTAGAGCGAGGCATCGTAATCCTCACCTTCTTGCTGAAGTTGCAGGGCGCGATCGACCAGCAGAATCGCGTTGTTCACCACCACTCCAGTCAGGATAATGAAGCCCAGCGCGGTGATCATATCCAGCGGCACCACCCAACCCAGCACCCGATTGGCAAGCACCAGGCTCAGTAGCGCACCGCTCATGCCCATCGGCACCGTTGCCATAATCACCAGTGGATACATAAAGGAGCGGTAAAGCGCCACCAGCAACAGGTAGGTAATGAAAACAGAGAAGGCGAAGGCGACTGCCAGCTCAGTCACCGTTTTCGCCAGTTGATCGGCTGAACCTGCGAGTTCTAGACGGTAGCCTGCGGGAAGCTGCGATCGCAACGGTGCCAAAATTTCAGCCTCCGTGCGCTGGACGAGGGAGCCAAGCGGTGCATCGGGGGCGAGGGAAACGGTCAGGGACACCGATCGCTCTAGATCGACGTGGTTGATTACATCGGGTCCGGTGGTTTCGCGCACCTCGGCAACGTCACTCAGTTGGATCTGCCGCTCCCGTGCAAAAAGCGATAACTGGCGCAGTTGTTCGGGCGTTTCCACCGCTGCACTGTTGAGCTCGACCGAGACATCCAGTTCCTCTTTGCCGTCGATAAAATCGGATGCCAATCGTCCGCCCAGTGCTGCTTCCACCAGCGAACCGACTTCTGATTCGGATAGCCCAACTTCTGCCAGCCGCTCACGATTTGGGATCACCTGGATTTCGCCAGCACCCATCACAAAGTTCGATCGCACATTGCGGACACCGGGCAATTCGCGCAGTTTGCCTGTGATGTCTTGTTCCAGGTCGCTCAACTGATCCAGCTCAGATCCCACAATATCCACATCAAACTCTTTGCCAGGATCGCGAAAGATGGAAATACGCGTAGGAATGACAAAGCGATAGCCTGCAAAGTCGCTCGCCTTTGCCCGCAGGCGATCGACCATTTCAGCCAGTCCAGCAGTGGTCGCAAACTCTGGTTTGAGGATGGTGGCAATGCCACGCAGGGCACCGGGACGATCGACATACATGATGCGATCGACTTCAGGCTGCGATCGCAGAAAGTCTTGCACGGGCTGCGATTGGCGAACCGCTTCGGGGATGCTGGTTCCCGGCATCGGCTCAGCCCGCAGCACCACCAGGTTACGGTTGCCTTCGGGCAAATAGTCGGCAGGCGGCAGCAGGAGAATGCTAACCAGCAGCAACCCGACCGGAATGCCCAGCAGCATGAGTCTACGCCCCACCCGTCGCCGTCCGATCGACCAGCTTACGGTAGCGGCAAGGAAGTCTTCTAGCTTGCCCTGAAAGTAGCGAAACGTATCTGACGTGCGGTAGACCGCTTGCTGCACTTTGCCAAACAAATTGGAGGGCACCGCCGCAGGAGTAGAGGCACTCGTTGAGAGCATGCGCTGCGCCTCTGCCTGGTCAAGAAACAGCCCAGAGAGCATGGGCACCAGGGTAATCGCCGAGAAGAGGGCAAAGATGGCAGAACAGGACAGGGCGATCGCCATATCGGCAAACAACTGTCCCGCTTCTCCCGTCACCATGATGAGCGGCAGAAAGACGATCACATTGGTCAGCGTCGAACCCAGCATGGCAGCCCACACTTCCTGGGTGCCTTCGATCGATGCCCGCATAACGCTCTTGCCCTGCTGCATGTGGGTGAAGATATTTTCAATCACCACGATCGAGCAATCCACCACCATACCGACCGCAAACGCGACTCCAGCCAGACTAATGAGATTCAGCGTGCGCCCCATCAGGTGCAGCACAATGAAAATAGCAACCAGGCTAATGGGAATCGTCAGCGCGACCACCGCAACCGTTCGCAGCGACCCCAGGAACAGCAACAGCACGAGGGTGGCGAGTACGGCACCGCTGATCAGGTTTCCTTGCAACAGGTCGATCGACTGCTGAATGTATTGGCTTTCGTCGTAGTTGTAGGCAAAGCGGAGTGCCTCCCCTTGCCGATTCAGTTCCGTTTCTAATGCCGTGATGGTATCGCGCACACCTTTGGCAACCTCTGGCACATTCGCGCCGACTTGCCGAATCACCCCAATGGCAACGGTAGGAGTGCCGTTAAACACCAGCGCACTATCCTGCACTTTGCGCCCCATCTGCGCCTTTGCCACATCCCGCAGATACACGGTGCCAGACTGATCGCGCCGCAGCACAAAGCCCTCAATTTGCGCCAGATCTTGCGATCGACTCAATGTTCTCACCCGATATTCGCGTCGTCCCAGAATTAACGGACCGCCCCGAATATCACGGTTGTTTGCCTGAAGGGTTTGCACCACATTGCCGATCGTCAGGTTGCGGTCTGATAGCGCTTTGGGATCAACTTTGACCTCGACTTCGCGCTGCTGTCCGCCTACGATCAAAAACTGCCCCGTACCTTCGACCCGTCTCAGGCGTGGCACAATCACCTCTTCTGCCAGATCGCGGTAGTGGTTGGGGGCGCCCTTACCATCTTGCGGCACCATCGGAATCCACATCATCGGCGAACTGCTGCCACCCACCAATTCCACATTCGATTCATCCGCTTCGGGAGGTAGACTGTCCGCTTGTTGCAGCCGATTGATGACATCAACCAAGCGCCCTTCCAGGTTGGCATCGGCATTAAATTCCAGCGTGATGCTGCTGCGTCCGGCACGGGAACTGCTGCCGATCTCCTGTACGCCCAAGACCTGCTCCATCTGTTCTTCGATCGGGCGCGTCACCAAATCTTCCACTTCGGTGGGTCCAGCACCGGGATAGGTGGTGGTGATGGTGATTTCGGGGCGATCGCCACCGGGCTGTAGCTCCAGCGGCAACCCAACCAGGGCAAAGACACCAAAGATAAAGATCAAGCAGAACAAAACAAAGGTGCCGTGCCGCCACCGCACAGCCGTTTCGATGAAATTCATGGAAGTCTCCTCTAGCTATTGCTGTTCTGCACAACTTTCACAGGCGCACCGTCACGCAAGCCATCGCCGCCGCGTAGTACAAGGGGCTGTCGGGGTTGCAGGGCGTTGCTGTAGATGGCAACCTTCTCGCCCATATCGGTCACCAACTCCACTGGAATCTGCTTAGCTTTGTCACCGTCGATCGCAAACACCAACCACTGATTTTGTCGCTGGGTCAGCACGTCACGCGACACCACAAAGCTGGTGCGATCGGCGGGCATTTCAAGGGTACCCGCGATCGCCATGCCAGGAAGCAACCGCTGTCCCGCATTCTCCAGGCTGACCCGTATGCGCTGCCGCCGAGATGCTGCTTCTGCCGCTGGCACGACGGCGGTAATGGTGGTGCGCTGTTGCCAGTTGGGTAGCGCTCGTGAGGTAAGCTGAATGGGCATTCCAGCCGTAACTCTGCCCGTCAGGTCTTCGGGTAATTCCAGGAAAATATCAAGGCGATCGCCCGCAATCAGCGACACAATTTCGCCGTTGCTTTCCACATAGTCGCCCCGACTCAGCACACGTCGATCGACCACACCCGCAGAGGTTGCTTTCACCTGCGTCCGCTGCTGGGTTAACTGTGCCTGCTTGACTTCTGCCTGGGCTGCTGTTGCGTTTGCCCGCTGTGCCGCAATTTCTTCGCGAATAGGACCTGCCTGCGCTTCTGCTAGTTGCGCCTGTGCCTGGAGCCGTTCGCCCCGCGCCGTATCCACACTAGCTTTAGCCTCGACCAGCAACCGTTGCGACAGTGCCCCATCTTTAACCAGGGCAGCAGTCCGACTGAGGTTATCGATCGCCTCCTGTTCACGAGCTGTAGCCGCGCTGAGTGCCGCCTTCCGCTGGGCGATAATTTCGGGACGAGTGCCCACTGTGAGCCGTGCCAGGTTGCTGCGCTCTTGTGCCAGCCGTGCCTGCGCTCTCGACAGTGCTAGCTGCTGGTCGGCATCGTCCAACACCGCGATCGTGGTGCCAGGTGAGACGCGATCGCCCGGTTGCACCAACAGTTCTTGAATCACGCCGCTGGTCTGCGCCCGCACGGTTGCCCGCTCTGCTGCCTCGACCTGCCCGATTAACTGTACGGGTCTGGCAGCACTGCCCTGAGCCAGCGCGATCGTTTCTACAGCGCGGGGTGGGGGCGCTTGTTGGGCGATCGCTGGCTTTGAGGCTTGCCCTGCAGCGAACGATCGCCAGACGGCAATACCGCCTGTGGTCAGCGCAAGTGCCAGTACCGCCCAGAGCCAGCGTTTTTGGGGCTTTGGCGACTGGTTTGTTGTCTCAGCGGTAGACGGGTCAGGTGTCTGAATTTGAGGGTCAACGTTGTTCATGGTTCGCGATGAGATGGCTAGAGAACAAAAGCGTTGCGTTGGTTATTCAGGAGTTTTAAGCAGGCGGATAAATTAGCAATAAAGACTTTGTGAAAAAAAGTTTATCCTCACTTTACAATCTGCAACCAAAAGTGCCCGTAGCTAACTTGTCATTAACCTTTCGCTTCTAGGACTGATGCAAAGATCCCCGACTTCTATGCTTGAGTTGGCTTTGAAGACAGAACTTTAATCAGAAGTCGGGGATCTAAACACCTGATGCGTAAGTCCTGGCTTCTAATCTTTCGGCAGAAAGTTTAGTAGGCGTGGCGTTGAGCGGCATGACGATCGTAAACGTGGAGCCATGCCCGATCTGGCTGGCAATCTCCACACGACCGCCATGCGATTGAGCGATCGCCGCGACGATCGACAAGCCCAACCCGTAGCCTTCGCTATGGGGATCGCCCGTTGCCCGCACAAAGCGCTCAAAAATGCGGGACTGGTCGGCGGTGGCAATGCCTTCGCCCGTATCGCTGACCCACAGGTAGGCGTAGTCTCCTTTCACGGAGGAACCCAGCGTAATTGAATCGCCCGGTTTTGTATGTCGGATGGCGTTTTGAATGAGATTCATTATGGCTTGCGTCAGCCGTTGGCGATCGACCGTGATCGGGCTTAACCCTTTCGATTCCAAACGCCAGGTGCGATCGGCAAGTCCCCGCGCTTTGAGATAAACTTCCTCCGTCAACCAATCCAACTCCTCTGGCTTGAGCCGCAAGAAGTCCGATCGCTCCGCTTTTACCAGCAGAAGTAAATCGTTGACCAGACGGCTCATGCGCTCCAGTTCATCCATCACCAGTGCGATCGAGGCTTCCTTTTCTGGCTGATACTTCAACATTTCCAGATGCCCCTGCATGACCGTAATCGGCGTGCGTAGCTCATGGCTGGCATCCTTTAAAAATTCCTTCTGGCTATCGAAGGCTGCTTGCAGGCGATCGAGCATTTCGTTCACGGTCGTCGTCAACTCAGCAATTTCATCCCTGCCCTGCACCGGGAGGCGTTGCGTCATATCCGATTCGGTAATGGAGTGCGCCGTCTTGGTCAGCAGTCGGAGTGGATATAGCACCCGCCCTGCCGTAAACCAGGCAAGCAAAAAGAAGATCAGCAGCAGTACGAACGTCACTTGCATCACCAGCCCGATCGCACTCCGCGCAATGCGATAATCGGGCGTACTATCATGCAAAACCACGATCGAGCCACGTTCATTGGTTGCCTGCCAGGTGACAGGCTCGACGACGTAGTAAAGCTGTTTGCCCTGAGCATTGATGGCTTGGCGACGTTCTTCTGTCACTGTTGCCCAGGTTTGCATCAGTTCAGGGCGCTGCTTTAGCAAGTCTGACGGGAGTTCTGGCTTGGTGCTGTAAACGCGATCGCCCACCAGCATGATGATGTATTCGCCCCGCGTTGGCACATAGCTAGAGAGCAGCCGATCGAACAACACGTTGATATTAGTGGGTCCTAACCGTCCCTTTTCACGATGCTTTTGCACCAGCACCGTAAATTGGTTTGCCTGTTGCAAGGCGGAGTCTTCTGCCTGGATGCGGATGCGATCGCAGAACAGGCTATACGTGGTTTGAATGGAGATAAAAACGGTGCCCGTTGTCATCAAAAAATACCAAACCAGCAGTCGGGTGCGGACACTGAAAAAGGCGCGGTGCCAACGGCTTTTTACCATACTAAAATCCCGTCAGTTTTTGCGACTAAAGGACATGGAAGCTACCTACACCAAGTTGCTAACAATCTATGATTTAAGCTTGGGATAAATTGCACCTAAACAAAAGATGAAAAAACTTTTATGCAACAAGATTGCTTCCAGTCGCTCAACGGACGAGGTTGTGAGTTTGGGTCATTGCATTGCGTTCTCTCAACTATTGAAAGATGTGATTAAGGCATCGCTCTCTCGGTGGGCAACATTAGCACTTCGTGGATTGCTGTCGCTGCGTTTCCGCCTGTTTTGGTTCCACCACCAAACACAAAAATACGGTTGCCAACAGCCGATGCCCCTAATCCATGCCGTGGGGTGGGCAAGGGCGGTAATGCTTCCCAGCTATTGGTTTTCGGGTCATAGACCCAACTCTCGGCAAAAACTTTCTGCTCTGGAACCCACTGTTCGCCGCCAAACACGTAAAGCTTACCGTTGAGTGAGGTTGCAGCCAGACCGCCTCTCGCTTGCGGCAGCGGCGATCGCGTCTCCCAACGATCGCGCTTCGGATCGTAAACCTCAAGCGTTGGCATGTTGACTTGGCGGTTAGTGCCATCAGCATTCTTAAAAAACTTGCGACCACCAACGACATAGATCTTGCCATCAATGACAGCCGATGCTGCACTGTTTCGCGGGGTTGGGGCATTGGCACGGGTTGACCAGCGCTGAGTCATTGGATCGAAAACTTCGTTTCGCACACTGTCGATGTGGTCATTGAACAGCCGAGCATCCTCAGTGGCTCGAACGCGCCCGCCAATCAGGTATAACTTGTCATCAATCACAGCGGCTATGCCCTCGGCGCGAGCTGCTGGCAGATCAGTACCTTTAGTCCAGGTATTAGAGGCAGGATTGTAGATAAACATCGTCGGCTGTGCGCGCCAGTCTGGAAACCCACCTGTGAAACCGCCAACTCCGTAGAGCAAACCCTTCACTGCCGACAGCGTAATGTGGTGACGGGCTTCAGGGAGCGATCGCAATTGTGTCCAGGCGTTATTGACCGGATCGTAAGACTCGAAGTGAGCTGAGAATCCAGTGTTGGGGCTGAGTAAACCACCAACCACGTAAATTTTTCCATTTAAAACGTCTGGATAAAGCTCTTGCCGAGCGATCGTTGGCGGGGCAGCTTTTGTCCAGTACGGCATCTGGCTTGGCGCTTGACTGAGTACGGGCGACCATAGCGCAATGACCGAAACGATCGAGATCGACAGGGGAAACAGATATCTAGGTGGCATCATACAAACTCCATCTCAAACGATTGGACGTGGATTGGGCAGGCGAACCAAGCCATTAAAATTTTTGCCGGGATACCAGGACGTTTGGAGCAGGTTGTCAAAACCGGGAAGGCTTTCCATATGTCTTACCATCCGGGTACGCATTGCACGGTCGGGTAGCAATCCTCTTAATGCCCCCATATTCTCAGCAACGTGGTCGGGGTTTGTGGTTGCGGGAATCGCGCAGGTGACAGCCGAGTGAGAAATCACATACTTGAGAAAAAACTGTGCCCAATTTTCGCACCCAATCTCGCTGGCAAAAGCAGGGAGTGGTTGCCCCTTCACCAACTCAAACAGACGGGCTTTCTCAAAGGGCATATTGGCTAAGACTGCGGTTCCTCGCGCCGCTGCCGCTGGAAGAATTCTGTCTTCGACTTCACGCTGACGCATTGAGTAGCGAAGTTGCACAAAGTCCAGATCGCCGTTCTCAATCCATTTCTCAAGCGCCGCAAAATACAACGGATCGTGGTGAGTCACACCCACGTAGCGAACTTTACCTTCTTTTTTCCATGCCTTGAGCAGAGGCAAAATCGCATCTACATTCACCAAGCTATGAACCTGCATCACATCAATGCGATCGCGCGACAATCGCTTCAGTGATTGTTCAAACTGACGCTGCGCCTGGCTGCGATCGCCCAGATACTCGCCCGTTGCCCAGGCTTTGTTCGTAATAAACAAATCATTGGTCAAGCCGAGTGTTTTGGCAAATTCGCCTACGTTCACTTCCGCCATACCGTAGAGCAGTGAGGTATCCACCAGTCGCCCGCCTGCATCCCAAAAGCGGCGCATCACTTGTTGCAGCCGATCGCGGGGCTGATTAGCCAAAACATCAAAGGTCATGAATGTTCCGAGACCGATCGCGGGCAGTTTCTCCTTTGTGCGCGGGATCTCTTTCGTGATGATTGGCGATGGTTGGTTTCGAGACGGTGGCGATGATTGAGTTTGAGTTTGACTCTGTGCCTGTGCGGTCTTGGCAAGAGTGGGCATCAAGGCAGCGGCAGCGGCACCAAATCCCAACAATCCAAGGGCAGACCGACGGGAAACACTGCGCCGCATTGCTGGACGCGCATAATGGTTATTGTGTATTGCATCATCCTTCGGGCTGCCGTTCATCATTACTTTATCCTCTTGCTTTTTCACTAGTTGTAAAAGTCGTGCCTGTATTCTTGCTGCTTACGTTGTGAAGCCTCTGTTTTTAACTGGGCATTGGAGCCAACAGCCATGCACCGATTTGATGCAGCATTCCGAACCAATCTTCCAAGTGCCAGGTGTGTGTAATGCGATCGCCGTCAAAGTGATGAAACTCATGCAAGGCGATCGAGATTGGCTTTCCCGTCGGCTGAAGACCAATGATTTCCCCGCGGTGGGTCGCAACCATCCGCGCCCGTACACCAACACGGTTTGGTTGTGCAACCACGTCATCAACCATGATCTGCAAGTCCGGAAACGCAGCAAAGAACATCTGCATGAGCGGCTTGAAACCCTCACGACCAGCACCTTGACCGGGCGCGAGGGGCATATCCTGCCAGTCCGAGGTCACGGCTTCGTTGAGAAGGCTAGGGTTTTTGTCACTGAATGCCCGATAAAACGTTTCGAGTGACTGTTTTTGCGCCACTGTCAGTGCTGAAGTTTGAATCGTTGTCAATGAATGCATGAAATCCTCAGTTGATGATGAACGCGAGTGAAGCTATTACAACCATTACACGGTATTTGTGATGTGTCCAATGCATACTTTAGATAGGTTATATATCAAAATTGCTATATAGTGAAATCATGGCTCAGCAGTTCCCCAATCTCTCTCGCCTGGACCTGAATCAGCTTCTGGCTCTACAAATCATCCTGGAGGAGAGGCATGTTACTCGTGCGGCTGCCCGATTCTCTCTAAGTCAACCAGCGATGAGCCGTGTACTCGGTCGGCTGCGCTTGGCACTTGGCGATGACCTGCTCGTCCGTAGCGGCATAGGGTACGAGCGAACGCCACGCGGCGATCGATTGTTGCAAGAGCTGGAAGTCCTTCTGCCTCGCCTCAACGCGGTGATCGGAAGCAACGATTTTGATCCTTCTACCTCGCAACAGCGCTTCCGGGTGACCGGCACTGACTACGCGGCTGCCGTTATCATCGGTGGCACTGTGCGGCTCTGCCGCAAATTTGCTCCCGGCGTTCGCTGCGAAGTCGTGGGCTGGACGCAAGATAGTTACCGTTACGCGGAGATGGGTCGCTGCGATATCGCACTCGGTGTCGGTAGCGTACCAGCCATACCCACAGAATTAAAAATGGAAGTGCTGTACCAGGAACAATTCGTGTGCCTCATGAGTGCAGACAGCAGTTTCAATGACGAGCGGTTTTCCCTGGTTGAATACCTGCGTCGTCCACATGCGGTGGTCGCAATAGCGGAGGGGCAGCAAACAATGATCGATCGTCCGCTTGCTGATATTGGGAAGGTGAGAAATGTTGTGCTCCAGTCACCCTACTTCATGGCAACCGCGCTGAGTATTGTGGATACCGACTTGATCCTCACCGTGCCCACACGTTTGGCACTCGAACTCTCAAAGTTGGCGGACTTCCGGCAGGTGTTACCCCCTCAAGAGATTGGTAGCTTCCCTTACACAATGGTCTGGCATCCCCGGCTTGATGGTGATTGCGGGCAGATGTGGTTCCGTGATCAAATCCGAGCGGTTGTGAAACGATGTTGAGAACTAATTTCTCCACTGCGATCGCGACAAGCGCCACATTGGGATGCTGAGCGATCACACCTTCACCATTCTTCTAGCCGGGTGGCTATCCTACCACCGGAAAGAAGTTGCTTTGAAAGGAAATGCAACCATTTCTGCGGCAGGCAAAAAAGGTTCAGACCAGATCAAGGTGGAAATCAAATCGTTGAAAGAATGGGCTGAAGTCGAGTCTGAGTCCGATCCGAAGAACATCTTCAAAAATCCAGATGAATTTGTCAAGAAATGGATTGTTACAGGCAACGCTAAGTTAATCCGACGTAAGAGGGTGTTGCCTCCAGAGCAACCCCAGTCGTCCATCAGCAGGGAAACACGGAGATGAAGGGATGATTGCGAAATACGTCAAGAATCAGGGTAATGAATATCTCAAGCTACACCGAGATGAGCAGCTTACTCTTTTTTGATTCTGATACCCCGTCTGCTTGCAGCGGGGTAGTTCATTCGCCGATTCTGAGTAAGAATCCTGTTTCTTTTTCAGAATATAGATAATCAGTCGATGGTATTTTGAGTACTGGTTATACTTAGTAAATTGCTCCAGGGTATGCTTGACTTTTTTAAGATCAGGAGTAGCTGTGACTTGAACACAGATTCCCGCTACTTCGTCAGCTAAATCAATACCAGGATATTGATTATTATCCTCGGCGTAATTGATATTCTCTAAGCTCCAGCCATACATTTCTTTGAGTAACGGTATCAATATCGTTTCAGCAGCTTTATTGAGATCTGTTTTGCCCATTGAGGTCGCACTTTCGATCTGAGCGACAAAACGAGCCATCAATTCAATGATTCGATTTCGAGAGTGCTCTAACCTCATTAACAGCCTCAAACTCAAAAATCTTCTCGAAGTTTTTCTCGCCAGTCACAGACAGCAGTATTTTGCTGTTCATGACAAGTATTTTAGCTACTTCAAAGAGCGATCGCCCCTCCCTCCCATTTCTCTCGGCACCGCAAGCCAAGAGGCAGCCTCATAGAAGGGACGATTGCTCATCTCCTCCACTGACTTTAACTCACCGTTACCCTCGCTCCATTCCCATTCGTCTCCACGCTGGATGCAGGAATAGGTGCGATCGTCGTTGTTGGCGTAGCGCTCACAGCCTTGCGTGTAGTGCGCTTACGGGGCGTTCCCCCTGCCTATCTTGTAGAGCCAAAAGGCATCTGCAACAGTCGCCTTTGAGATCCCAACGATCGTGTTGCAGTACCCGAACATCATGTTCAAGTACCTGAATATCGCGTTTAGGTTCCTCAACATCGTGTTTGGGTTTCTCAACATCGTGTTCAAGTACTCAGCGATCGTGTTTGAGTACCGAAATATCGTGTTTGGGTTCCTCAACATCGTGTTTGGGTTCCTCAACATCGTGTTGGAGTACCGAAATATCGTGTTGAGGTTCTTTAACGTCGTGTTTGGGTTCCTAGATCTCGTAGTTGGGTTCCCAAACATTGTGTTTCAGTTCCTCAACAGGCTGAGTGCGTTGGGTCAACCAGGAGCCTTGCTCAACCAGCCGACGGAAGAGTTTAGCAAGGCGATCGACTCAAACCGCTTTTCCAGCACCACCATGCGGCGATCGCGCCAACCCAGTCTTTTACCGTCACTGCTTGATGGGTTCTTTACCACCACAGCGCAACGCCTTAATCAACGCTCTGAGCAACAAACGCAAGACCTGATCAAACGCAGCACGCTTGCGATCGTTCCCGTAGGCACCGAGGTTTCTGTGGTCATTAACAGCTTTTTCCGTGTCAACCGCTAATTTGACTGAACATTGGAGGTTTCTTTAATGAAGCGAATTTTTGTCAGTGCTGTCCTTAGTCTAAATTTGATGAGTCCGGTAGCTCTACCAGTGATGGCAGTACCAACCTACCAAGTCATCAGCCGTGATGCGGCGATGCAGAGTGCCGTAGAGGTGCAGGCGGAACCAGGGCGATCAACAGCAGGAGTCCTCCAATCTTTTTGGCAGACCGAAGCAGGGGCAAAAACCCTGGAAGTTTTGCCAAAACCCTAAAACCTTCTCCTGACAATACTTTCATTAAATTGAAGATTGCCAGCATGAGTTCTCAAGAAAGTTGGAAGAGTACTTTTTAGACAGGTTTGCCCAAAGCTAACCTGGAGAGCTTACAGGAAAAGGATTTTAGCGCTGAGAGTCGCAACCGTCTTCCCAGAGATGGGTGGGCTGAAAGGAGCTAGTTTTTAAGTAAAAGCTTTGGAGGGCTGAAAGAAGCGCTGCGATCTCACCATTAGGCTCAATTCGCTTAATCTGACGATTTCAGCCAAAACGACATTAATGTGCGAAACGCTAATAAACTCTCATTTAACGACATTAATGTGCGGATGCAGCAAAAATGCCCTAAAACGACATTAATGTGCGAACGTACAGCACTTTCAACCTATGGAGAGTAGGGGAATCGAACCCCTCGCCTCTGCGGTGCGATCGCAGCGCTCTACCAACTGAGCTAACTCCCCAACAAACGCGAGATTTGCTTCGACATCTTATCATTCCCTGCCTCAACCTGCTTTTGGTGCGGCTGTCTGATCGTAGCTTTGCTGTACGCGATCGAGTTCCAAGTCAGAAAGGTAATCGACCACCCAGTTGGCGCGGCGCTGAAGCATGTGAAACGGGTAGGTGTTAGCAACGCCTACTACAGGAATGTTGGCTCGTTTGGCGGCTTCGATGCCCGCAAACGTATCTTCGATCGCCAGACATTCTGACGGTTTGAGGTTGAGGTTGCGATCGCTTTGGTTGAGGCGATCGACGGCAAGCAGGTAGCCATTGGGTTCCGGCTTGCTGGGCAAACGCTGGTCGCCAGAGACAATCACTGGAAACTGGTCGCTCAGTTGCAGACGCTTGAGTACGGAGTCAATTTCGACTCGGAGTGCACCGCTCACGATCGCCAGTTTGAGCTTTGCCGCTCGGAGCTTGAACAGCAAATCTTGTAAGCCTGGATAGACTGGCAGGGCTTCCAGTTGGTCTAATTGTTCCTGGTAAAACACTGCTTTGCGGGCAATCAGCTTGCTGACATAGTCATCCGTCACCACTCGCCCTCGGTGGGTTAGTAGGTCTGTAATACAGGCGCGATCGTTCCGCCCCAAACAAAACTGACGGAATTCTCCTGGCTTCGATCGCAGGTTTTCTTCCAGCAGCAGTTGGTTAATTAGTTTTTCGTGGAGTGGCTCATCGTTGATGATGATGCCGTTAAAGTCAAAAAGAACCGCCTTAAGCATGTGCGTATTGAATGACAGGTGAGAGGTTTGAGTGATTAAGTTTTAGTGTTAGACGATCTATTCTCTAACAACCAACAACCAATCACCAACAACTCTCTGCTCAGCCCATTGCCCATTGTCGATCGCCCCTCTCAACGTCAGTCGCTGACCCAAATTCAACGGTTTGATACGGCAACGGTTTAATGCCACGGGTAATCTGGTGCAGCCACCACCACTCTTGAGTGTGGACTGCCTCAAACCGCGCTGCGCCCATCCATGCGTCCACATTACCGCCCGCGTACGCCTGAATGTAAGGTTCTTCAAAAATCTGTGTCAGCCATTCTGTTTGGCGCAGCATTTTTTGGTTGCCGTCCAGAATGGCAACTTCGCCACCCACTGTCAGTAAACGGTAGCTCTCTTGCAAAATCGCTTGAGAGACAGCAGGCGGCGTTTCGTGGAAGAGTAGCGACGCTGTGACCAAATCGAAGGATGCCTCAGGCAAGCCAGTCTGTTCAGCGTTGCCATGCCGCCACTGAATGTTTAAGCCTGCCTGCTGTGCTTTGTGCTCGGCGACAACCAGCATATAGGGCGATAGATCTAACCCAATGACTTCTGCATGAGGAAATGCCTGTTTGAGCAACAGCGTCGTAGAACCCGTGCCACAGCCTAGATCCAGAATCCGACGCGGCTTGGACTGGATGGCATCCAACAAGCCCTGGCGCACCAACGTTTCGCCCGGAGGCAGCGCGTATTGGGTGATGGGGTCATAGGAAACAGCCGCGCTGACGTTCAGATAACCACCCTCAATGCCGTGGAAGTTCTGGCTACTGTAATAAGCGGGATAGATTAGTCCAGTGTCGCTGAGTCGATCGCTGGCGGTTTGCCAGTCGATGCTTTCATAAAAGCGCCGTAGCCCTTCCTGATCAATTAAAAACGTTTTGACAACGGGTGCAAGAAAGCGCTCGAAGATTGTGTCTTTGCGAACTGCCATAAACGTTGCTCAGCTCTTTTGGATGGTTAAGGTCAATAGAGGCGATCGCCTCACTTACCTAAAGTTTAATGAGAATTGATGGTTAATGTCGTTTGGAGGATGCCATACCGTTCTTTTTAAGGATAAAAGACGAAGGTGAGAACGGAGTTTGCCAGTGATTTGGACATATTTGGTTCCAAAAGCAACACCCTGCCTTGAGGTTGGCTGTTTTGTCGAGACGTTACACGTTATGCTCCTGCGGACAAAAACAACACCTGACGAAAGACCATTTCAAGCAGTTCGACGACGAAAACAACCGATCGAGGAATCAATCATGTTGCTGCCCCGCCGCTTATGGCTGTCAGTTGTGCTGCTGTTGGCTACGCTTAGTGCTGTAGTCTTCACGAATGTAGTGAGTCCGGGACTAGCAGTTGAGACCGCTCGTAGCGCCGATCGCTTTGTTGACAGCATCTGTGTGGGTACCCATTGGAGCTACCCTGATACGCCTTATGGTCAGCGCTATGCGGAAGTGAAACAAAAACTGGTTGCCTCTGGTATTCGTACCGTGCGAGATGGTTTTTACCAGAACCGTCCGCAAGATCTGGGCAAAAGTGGCATTCGTATGACAATCGTGGCGGATGTGCCCGATCGCTCAAATGGTAACGAGCAAACCATTCGGGCGATCGTCAACCAGGTTAAAACCGCCAACGCTGCTGGAGCAAAAATCGATGCGATCGAAGGACCCAATGAGCCAGATTTATTCTGGATTGCCTCCCGCTTCGACAAAAAATACAAGGGACAAGGCTTTCCCAACGGGGTGATTGCATTTCAGAAAGATTTGTACACCGCCATCAAACGTGATCCTGCCACTGCCGCGCTAAAAGTCATCGGACCGTCATTGGGTGTGACCTACGATGGTGGCAGTGGCAATCCTAATCCACTACCGAAAGGAAGTCTTGCCAATGCCGTTGACTGGGGTAACTTTCATCCCTATCCCGGCGGTAACCCATTTAGCTTTCCCTTTGACTACAACACCACACCGAAATACTACTGGAACAGCAACTTTCCTTCCGTCAGCATTGACGAATTTCCCTATAACTTCAACACCTACAGCCCGCCGTTTCAACCCAAGCCAATGGCATCTACTGAAACGGGCTACTCAACGTTTAACCAATGGGTTTCCGAGAAAGTACATGCTAAATACATGCCGCGTCTGTTTTTAGAATTTTTCCGCAAAAACGTTCAGCGCACCTGCTCTTACGAGTTTGTGGATGAGTTTGTTGATCCCGGTAAAGCGAAACGTGAGGCAAACTTTGGGCTATTGCGCCATGATCTCACACCCAAGCCTGCTTACACGGCTGTAAAGAATCTGATTAGTGTACTGCGTGATCCTGAAGCCAGCTTTACGCCCGGTGGTCTTGCTTACTCGCTGGACGTGCGCCCTGTGCAAAACTACCGCGAACCCATCTCCGGACGTGTGGCAAATTACGATCGCACTCAATATGTGCATCATGTCCTTTTGCAGAAGCGCGATCGCACCTTTTATCTGGCGCTCTGGCACGAAGTGTCCAACAACGATACCAGCGTTCAACCACCCCGTGAAATCCAGCCACCCGCGATGCCCGTGACGCTCAAATTGGGTCAGCCAATTCGCACGGTTGCCATCTACGCACTGGGTGAAGACGGTCGTTTGACGACGACACCCACTCGCCTGACCAACAACCAGCTTGCATTGAACGTGCCCGATCGCGTGATCATCATCAAACTCGTACCCGCCTAACAATCTGCTTTCTATGTCATCTACCCACATTCCATTGCTCCAGCAACGGGCAGTGCTGATCCATCAACGACTATGTGTAGAGTACGGATGCCCGATCGCCTACTTCCACAATCTTGATCCTCTGAGTGAACTGGTTGCATCGCTCCTGTCTCACCGCACTCGCAATGCGGATTCAGGACGTGCTTTCAAAGCACTTCGCAGCCGTTTTGCTGACTGGGAAGCAGTGCGTGATGCGCCTGTAGAGGAAGTAGAGCAAGCGATCGCAGCCTGTACCTGGGCAGAACAAAAAGCACCCCGCCTTCAGCAGGTGTTGAGGCTAATTGGCGATCGCTGTGGCAAGCTGTCTCTCGATTTTTTAGCTGACCTACCTGTGCCCGAAGCAAGAGCCTGGTTAGAAGCATTGCCCGGAGTCGGACCCAAAACCAGCGCGGCTGTACTCTCCTTTAGCCAACTGCGGCGACGTGCCTTACCTGTGGATAGCCACCATCATCGCGTTGCCATCCGTCTGGGTTTGATTCCACCCACCATAGCGGTTGGTCCCTCTCATGCGTTGCTAGAAGCGCAGTTACCGCCAGAGTGGACAGCCCAAGAAGTCTATGACAATCACGAGGTGATGATGCTGCACGGTCAGCGCTGTTGCTACTATCAAAACCCAGCGTGCGATCGATGCACCGTTCTTACTCTTTGCTCGTTTGGACAGGCTCGATTACATCACGGCGAGGTGTAGCGGATTGTATCAATACTGATTACAAAGATCACACGATAAGACTTCAACCATATTCAGCCTGGTGATTCATTCGAGAGTGTCATCGGGGCGCAGCAGAGTTTCTGGCATTTGATGCAAAAGACGCTCAAACGTTGCTGTATCATTCAAACCTCGCGTGAGCACTAGCGCACCTTGAATCTGCACGATCGCGTCTTCAGCACGATGACGAGCAGTGATGGATGAAAGTCCCGCCTCAACTAACACCGCTGCCAAGCTATCAATCCAGAGATGCAAAGCTTGTTGCACCTGCGCTTGAAATAATTGGTGCGCCTCCCCAATGCTCAGGAGTGCCAGCAGACAATCTTGCTGCCCGTGCTGATAGAACGCATCGACCTTCTGGTTCATCGCCCGGATGCGATCAATCGGTGGACGATCGCTGTGCAACGGTGCCAGTAACTGCTCTTTCAAAGCCTGTGTGATGTAATCCAGCACTACGGCTGCCATTTCTTCTTTGCCATTCGGGAAATAGTGATAAAGGCTCGCTCGCTTCAAGCCCGTTGCTTCCGAAAACCGGGTAATGCTGGCTCCCTCATAGCCATATTGCTGAAATACAGCCATCAACTGGGGAATGACCGTCGCTTTAGACATTCAACACCTCAAAGAAATTTTGTGCTCCCACTTGACAGTATACCAAACGTTCGGTTAAGTTAGCTTTATACCGAACGTTTGGTAAAAAATTGTGATTTATCTACCGATCCACCAAGGAGCTAACCCATGAGCACAACCTTCCATACCATCACTATCGACGGTCTCAATCTTTTCTACCGTGAAGCAGGTGACAAAGCGAATCCCACCATACTGCTGCTGCACGGCTTTCCAACGTCATCTCATATGTTTCGCAATCTAATTTCACAGCTTGCCGATCGCTTCCATCTTATCGCCCCTGATTATCCTGGCTTTGGCAATAGCTCGATGCCGACGGTTGATGAATTCGATTACACGTTTGATCATCTAGCAGACGTGATGGAAAGGTTCACAGAAGCACTCGCATTGAAAAAATACAGCCTTTACGTGATGGATTACGGTGCGCCGATCGGCTTTCGACTTGCCAAAAAGCATCCAGACCGCATTGAAGCGTTAATTGTCCAAAACGGTAACGCCTATGAGGAAGGACTACGTGACTTCTGGGAACCCCTTAAAGCCTATTGGAGCGATCGCTCATCCGAGAATGCTGACAAGTTAAGGCAATTCTTCACGCTTGATGCCACCAAATGGCAGTATACGCATGGCGTTCGCAATCCTGAAGCCATCAGCCCTGATAACTGGAATATCGATCAACCTCTGCTCGATCGACCGGGTAATAACGACATTCAACTGGCTTTGTTTTACAGCTACCGTTCCAATCCACCGCTCTATCCGCAATGGCAGGACTATTTCCGCACCTATCAACCGCCAACGCTAATTGTCTGGGGCAAGAATGATTTCATTTTCCCAGCCGAAGGGGCGTATCCCTACAAGCAAGATCTGAACACCGTTGAATGTCACTTACTTGACACAGGGCACTTTGCTTTGGAAGAAGAGTGTGAGGCGATCGCCGGGCACATTCACCGCTTTCTTCCCGCTCACATTACGTATAGCCACACCCCCTCCTAACCCAATGTCCTAACTTTTATGGCGATAGCTACATAGCAGTCCTAAAGCATTTGTGAGCAAGACTGAATCATTGAGCGGTCAGCGGTCAGCGATCGGCTTTTTGGCTGACTGTTGACTGCTGATCGCTCAGACCAGTGTGATTCTCATCATTCAAATAGGACTCGTGCTTCACCCGATCATGGCTGGTCGGCTGGTCGGTAAGGGAGGCTCGATCGTTTCTGCCACCAGACGCGTGTGATAGAGGTCAGCCACGTGTTGCTCTTCAGCCGCAAGGGCAACCTCCATTTCGTCAAAGATAGCAACCGTAGCGGGATCGGTCAGCTTATTGCGCAGTTTGTAGATATCGATCACGCCTGTTTGGAGGTCGCCCAGGGCACGACGCAAAATGCTTGCATCACCTCGACTAAACTGTAGCCATGTTTTGAGATGGGCGTAAGTACTGCTGGCAGCAGCCTGAAGCGATTGCTTCTCATCCAGAACGCCTAAGCGATCGTCTAGCAAGGCAAGGTGGCGCTGTCTAGTCGTGCAGATTGCCAGAAAAACGCGGCTCATTTCTTCATCAGCAGCATTTTCGGCGTAGTGCTCAAACGCTTCCAGTCCATATCGTTCACCCGCGATCGCTGTGTTGAGTCCTTGCACAATTTCACGTTTACTGGAACCGCCCCATTCTGCACCTAGCTTCCACCAACTAGCATCCCGATCGGTTTCACTGGGTAGTGTTGTGTCGGGCACTTCTAACCCCAAACGGTTCAAAATGGCTGTCGTGAAAAGTGGTAAATCGCCTGGACGACGTGAGGTGATCAGGTTACCGTCTACAACCAACGGTTCATCAACCACCCTAGCCCCTGCATTTTGAAGGTCTTTACGGATGGCTTTGAAGCCCGTCACACGTTTGCCTCGCACCCAGTCGCCCTCAATCAGCAGTTGTGGACCATGACAGATTGCTGCAACCCATTTTTCTTGCGCGATCGCCTCACCAACAAACCGTACCATATTGCGATTTGTACGCATGGCATCGGGTGCCATGCCACCGGGAATAATGACTGCATCGAAATCCTTTGCGAGTACTTCTGTGGGGGTCGCATCTGCCTTGATGGAAAGGCTGCCCTGTTTACCTTTATACTCTTCGTTCATACGAGAGCCAAGCACAATTACAGTCGCTCCGGCTTTCTTCAAAGCATTGTAAGGAATTTGAAATTCACTATCTTCGACCTGTTGCTCAATTAAAAGAGCAACTCGTTTTGCGATCGCGTGACCATTCAGCATGATGTTCTGGAAGTGATGAATGTTGGGCAAAATAAGTCAAACAGAACACACGAGAAGTCAGAAGAAGGTATCACAAAAGAGCCGCCACTACGCACGTATTGGCACGGGCGGCTTTTCGTTTTCAGTTAGAAAACACGACTGCTCGTATATCAAACCAAAGTTAATGCATTGAGGAAACAGGGGCATCACCCCTCAGATAGTCCATATAGTCCAACGAGACTCAGGGCGATCGTAGCTTTGTCTTTTTTGACAATCGGAGGCGGATGGCTGACCGCGCGCGCTAGCTATGAGCTTACTGATGAACACTCTCTAAAGTGAAAACACGATCGCAAACACACTCCCTTCGCCCAGTTTCGATCGTACCGAGATTGTGCCGCCCATCCCTTCTACTAACGTTTTGACGATGGCTAGCCCTAAACCGTGTCCGCCAGTCGAACGAGCGCGAGCCTCATCAACTCGGTAGAAGCGTTCAAAAATGCGGCTCTGATCCTGAAGCGGAATGCCCACGCCGCGATCGCGCACCTGAATCATTGCCTGCTGTTCTGTTCCCTCCAGAATCAAATCAATCGGTTGGTTAGACTCCGAATATTTCACAGCATTATCAATCAGGTTGATCAACACTTGTTTGAGGCGATCGCGGTCTACGATCGCAGCAATCGGTTTCGTTGCCTCAACTCGGAGCGATCGATGACTAAATTTTTCTGCCATCCCTGCCACTTCAAAAATCAGGTCATTCAGCACGAGCGGCTCCAACTGATAATGCGTGTAGCCACTATCAGCTCGCGCTAGATCGAGTAGATCCTCAAGTAGGCGCACTGTGCGATCGGCTTCCGCCGCCGCCGTTTCTAGCGCCTCTTTTTGATAGTCGGTTAAGTTGGTACTGCGCCGCAGCAAACTTTGCAAGTAGCCCAACACAACCGTTAAGGGGGTGCGTAATTCATGGGAAACATTGCCAACAAACTGGCGCTGCTGCTCCCAGGCATCCGAAAGCCGCGACAGCATCATGTTGAAGGTAAGCGCCAATGCTTTCACTTCGGTGGGCGCATGGCTCAGTTGCAGCTTGGCTTTGCTCAAATCATTGGCGGAAATTGCGCCTGCCATCTGGCTCATGTCTTGTAAGGGTTGCAACGATCGCCGAATGCGTAGGGCGATCGCGACAGTCGTCAGAATCGTTGCCAGAAGGCACACGATCGCCAAGCCCTGAATCGCAGCAGTTAACTGCCGCTGATCCTCCGTCACATCCTGCGCCATGTAAACCTTGCCCAGCAGCTTTCCCTTCGCTGTAACGGGACCTTCAGACAAAATCAGATAGCGACTCCCAACTTGATAAACTTGAGGCTTAAGCGGCATCTCTGCCAATGACATCAACTCGTCTGTAGCGGCAAACGACGAGGTTGCCCCCGTTGACTGAGCAAGTATCTGCTTGCCATCGACACTTTTAATCCAGATAGCTAACCCTGGCACAGACACATTATTAATGGTCTTTTGGAGACCGATTTCGACTGGCAGCATTTCGCTGTAAAGTTCTACCTCGCGTGGAAAACGACTCGCAATATATTCAACGCTCTGAGTGTGAGTCGTAATCAAAAGCTGCTGCATTTTCCAGCTTGTCCAAGTAGCAACGCACGCAAGACACAACATCGAGAGTGCAGCGATTTCTGCCGTCAAACGAAACTGGAGAGAAGCAGGATCCAGTTGCCTTTGCTTGACGTGACGAATTGTCCCCCAGAATTTGTGCATTAGTTGCATGGACACGCTGTCCCGTTCATGCGGTCATTTGGTTGTAAAGCGCCTGTGCCTTGGCGTTGGACGATCGCTCATGTAATCTAACGCACTCAATAAGAAAACTATTCATACTCTAGCTGAAGTCTTTTTTGTAAAATGATGGTGTCTTCATATCTAGATAAGTTTTTGCTGAGAAATACTCTCATGTTGAGAAGGGGTTTGCCTAGTAACCTATGGGTTATAAGCGCTCAGGTCATCTAGTTGAAAGGCACTCATGAGGCACTCTTCTTCACAGCAGGCAACAGCACTCAGTCGATTGATGTACCGGATACCTGGACAGACATACCTCTGGTTCGCAGTCGTGATCTTTGGGGCATCTAGTGCAGTGACCCGCAAGATCACCGAAATCGGCGCTCAAAACTTTATCGGTGGGCAGAATCCCATTTCTCTTTGCAACGTTTTGTTTGTGGGCAATCTTTGTGCCCTGATGGTTTTAGTCATCATTCATAGACAACAGTGGTATTTGACGGCGTTGAGGCAACGTTCCGGGCAGGAATGGCGTAGTTTAATCATCGTCGCTATCTTATCAGGAGCGCTGGCTCCCGGTTTAGTCTTTCAGGCATTGGCATTGACCCAGGTGACGAATGTGGTGCTGGTCACTCGTCTGGAACCGCCGCTGACGCTGGCGCTTTCGATCTGGCTCTTGGGCGATCGCGTCAATCGGTGGGAAGTTTTAGGCGCGATCGCTGCCTTTGTTGGAGTTGGCTTAACCATTTTCCTGCAACCCGCTAGAGAAGCCATGATGCAGATGGGGGGCTTCCATATCGGTGTGGGTGAACTGCTGGCAGCCTTGAGCGCGATCGCGCTGGCAGTTTCTACCATTCTTGGCAAAAAACGGTTGTCTCAAGTCCCTTTAGGACTCTACAGCATTGTACGGACGGGACTAGGAACCCTGATCTTCTTCGTCTTGGCGCTAGTGCTGTATGGTCGCAATCATTTTATGGGTGTGCTGTCTCCCTTTCTGTGGCAATGGATGCTGGTGTATGGCGTGATTATTGTCGTGGTCGGGCAATCCTTTTGGCTGACTGGCTTACGTGCATCGTCTATTTCTACTGCGTCGATCGTGGGTTCCTTCGCGCCGATCGTCGGCATTGTGGCAGCGTATTTCATTTTGGGTGAGGTGCCGACACTCGCTCAATATATGGGTGGCAGCGTCATTTTGCTAGGACTAGTGCTCAGCCAAATCGGTCTACAGCGCCGAACATACAAATCTGCTCTAACCAATGCAGAGTCTGTGCCCGCAGAGCAGGCGATCGAAGCGAACACGGGCTTCAAAGGCATTTAAGTAATGCTAGAAGTCGAATGTTTTTATACAGAATAACTGCGATCGCTAAGAGCATTGCTGTCAGCTTTTAGAGCTTAAATTCGAGTTATACCAAATCCAAAAACAGGCGCTACAGATCAAGCAGCCTAGCTGCCCTCACCCTTACCCTCTCCCAACGGGCGAGGGGACTGGATTTTAGCTCCCTTCTCCTTCGGGAGAAGGGCTGGGGATGAGGGCAAAGGATTTGTAGCCTTTGCAATTTGATTTGGTATTAGTTGAAAGACTGTCTTAAAAGCAAGACTTCTGGTTGCCTGCTATATGGCAGACATCCTTCAATTCAATGATACCTACTTGGAGGGATGTCTAAGTAGTCAAACTCGTATGTACCAAGCTGATAAAAATATAAAACTTTCCAAAAGTTTTTCTAAGATAGCTTTCACATATACGCTGTACTCATCGCTTACCAAAGCCTTATTCTCCTTTTAACATTCCTTTGTGTTCCTTAAGCTCATTTTTATTTTTATACTTGACCCTTCTAGAGTTTTTTCACTTACACTTTCTCACATAGAGGGAGCCTCATTTGTTTCCAAACGAGCCGTGGTGTAGAGGAGATACCTAGTTTTACGCTAACAGTTTGTGGCGATTGCTACCTCACCTGTTGCCGTACCAAATCGGTTATTGAGTAGGAACAAGACTGTTAGTGTTTCGTACAACAGTAGAGCTTTAAGGTTTGAAATCAATCTTCTATAATTCACGAAGACTGACTGTTGGTAGAGCGACACAAAAGCTATGAGTGGGGTCAGCCAAAGCTAGTTCGATTAGCAGCGCTACAGCCTTTCTTTCGTCACACGGTGATTTCGTTGAACGTTTGAAGCCAAAGAAACAGGCGTGACTGCATTCTTTTTTACTGAAAGCATTTAAATCTAACTGAGACCATTTTAGTCAACCTTACGCGAGTGCAAATTATGGTAGCAACACCTTCTAGGCAAGCGATTGACACCTCAATCAGTGCTTTTGGGCAAGCGCGATCGACCGTTGAGGGCGCACCGCTCAATGCTGAAGAACTTCGTAAAACTCATGCTTACTGGCAAGCTGCCTGTTATCTGGCAGTCGGGATGATTTATCTGCGTCACAACCCGCTGTTGACTGAACCGTTAACCGCAGAGCATGTAAAAAGTCGCCTGCTAGGTCACTGGGGATCA
Organism: Tildeniella nuda ZEHNDER 1965/U140; assembly: GCA_019358895.1. Lineage (GTDB taxonomy): Bacteria > Cyanobacteriota > Cyanobacteriia > Leptolyngbyales > Leptolyngbyaceae > Stenomitos > Stenomitos nudus. Next base: position 43,672 of record JAHHIG010000020.1, read on the forward strand.
AGCCCTGGTCAGGCGTTCATCTGGGTACATCTAAATCGGGTGATCAAGAAATATGATCTCGATATGATTTATTTGTCGGGTCCCGGTCACGGTGCTCCAGGTGTGCTAGGTCCGGTGTATTTGGAAGGCACCTACTCTGAGGTTTACCCCGATAAAAGCGAAGATGCTGAAGGGTTGTTAAAGTTCTTCCGGCAGTTTTCGTTTCCTGGTGGGATTGGTAGCCACTGCACTCCTGAGACACCGGGATCAATTCACGAGGGAGGAGAACTGGGTTACAGCCTTTCTCACGGCTATGGGTCGGTTTTTGACAATCCCGATTTGATTAGCGCTGTCGTGGTGGGTGATGGAGAATCCGAAACGGGACCCCTGGCAACGGCATGGCATTCCAACAAGTTTCTGAACCCGCTGCGAGACGGTGCTGTGCTGCCAATCCTGCACTTAAACGGCTATAAGATTAATAACCCAACCATTTTGTCTCGTATCAGCCACGCGGATCTGGAGCATTTGTTTTTGGGCTATGGCTATCAGCCCTATTTTGTGGAAGGGTCTGATCCAGAGAGTATGCATCAAGCGATGGCAGCAACGCTCGATCGCTGTGTGGAGGATATTCTAGCCCTTCGGGAACAGGCGCGGAGCAGTGGAGAGGCGAAACTGCCGCGCTACCCCATGATTGTGCTGCGAACGCCCAAAGGTTGGACGGGTCCCGGTGATGTCGATGGGCATAAGGTAGAGGGATTCTGGCGATCGCATCAGGTACCGCTGTCAGGAATGCACAAGCATCCAGAGCACCTGAAGCTTTTGGAAGCATGGCTACGGAGCTATAAGCCTGAAACAGTGTTTGATAAGAGTGGCAAGTTGGTACCGGAGCTTAAAGCACTGGCACCGGAGGGCGATCGACGCATGAGTGCCAATCCTCACGTGAATGGTGGAGTGCTGCGGAAGGATTTACGGATGCCCGATTTTCGTCAATACGGCATGGAACTTCCCAAGCCTGCACAGATTGAAGTGGAAAACACCAAGCCTCTAGGTGTCTTTCTGCGAGATGTGATGCGACTAAATCCGACTAACTTCCGCGTCTTTGGTCCTGACGAAAATACATCTAACAAACTGCAAGCCATTTACGAAGTCAGCAAGAAGTTCTGGATTGCGGAGTATTTACCCGAAGATGCGGATGGTGGTGAACTATCGCCCGATGGTCGGGTGATGGAAATGCTGAGTGAACACACGCTAGAAGGCTGGCTGGAAGGGTATCTGCTCACTGGACGGCATGGATTCTTTTCAACCTATGAATCCTTTGTGCATGTGATTGATTCCATGTTCAACCAGCACGCTAAATGGCTGGAGATTTGCAATCACATCGCCTGGCGATCGGATATTGCTTCACTCAACTGGTTGATCACTTCAACCGTGTGGCGGCAAGACCACAACGGCTTTACCCATCAAGATCCTGGCTTCTTGGATCTGGCGCTAAACAAAAGCCCTGATGTGGTGCGAATCTATTTACCACCCGATGTGAACTCGCTGTTGTCGGTTGCCGATCATTGCCTAAAGAGTACGAACTACGTCAATATCATCGTGTCGGACAAGCAGCTTCACTTGCAGTTTCTGAGTATGGATGCGGCGATCGAGCACTGCACCAAAGGCATTGGCATTTGGGGTTGGGCAAGCAACGATCAGGGAGAAGAACCGGATGTCGTTCTGGCAACTGCGGGCGATATTCCAACGCTAGAGGCACTGGCTGCAAGTGTGTTTTTGCGAGAGGAGTTCCCCGATCTCAAGATTCGGTTTATCAATGTGGTGGATCTATTGAAGCTACAGCCCGATACAGAACATCCACACGGGTTAAGCGATCGCGACTTTGACTCTTTATTCACCATTGACAAGCCGATCATTTTCAACTTCCATGCGTATCCCTGGCTCATCCATCGTCTGACCTACCGACGCACCAATCATGACAATCTGCACGTGCGCGGCTACAAAGAGAAAGGCAGCATCAACACACCGTTGGAATTAGCGATTATTAATCAGATCGATCGCTTTAGCATTGCAATGGATGTGATCGATCGCGTACCCAAACTCAAGGTAGCGGGTGCTCATGCGAAGGAGAAGTTCAAGAACGAACAGATCAGCTGCCGCAACTATGCCTATGAACACGGCGAAGATCGACCTGATACGGTGGGTTGGAGGTGGCCGTATTAAGCAATTCAGCCCTCCGATTTCTTCAAGAAGTTGGAGGGCTTTAGTCAACACACGCATAGTAGACCTGCATTAGCGATTTAGCTCCAATTCCACATCAATGCATTGTCATCGAGTTGATCAGTCACAATGCGTCCAATCTGGTCAATTTCTGCCAGGTCTGCATCGCTGAGCTTGATCTCGCCTGCTTTAGCATTCTCAACGGCTTGCTCGGCATTACGAACTCCCACGATCGCGTTTGCTTGCGGTTGTGCGATCAGCCATGCCAGTGCGAGGTTGCCGAGGCTGGTTTGGTAGCGATCGGCGATCGGGCGCAATTTCTCTAAAGCCATCTGAGCACGTTGATAGGTTTCGCCTTGAAACAGCTTGTTCTTCGCGCGGTTATCTTCTGGCGGAAAGGTGTGATCGGCTCCAAATTTGCCAGTCAACAGTCCTTGTGCCAAGGGCGAGTAAGCAATGATGGAAATCTTCTGTTCTACACAATACGGCACGGCATCCTTTTCGACGTAGCGCCAGAACAACGAGTAGGGCGGTTGCAGGCTATCAATACGTCCATACTGAGCGGCTTCTTCGAGCTGTGCTTGAGAAAAGTTGGAGACACCGATCGCCCGAATTTTGCCCTGTTGTTTGAGATCGTTGAGTGCTCGCATGGTTTCTTCGATCGACACCACCTCACTTTTGAAAGAGCCGGAGGGCCAATGGATTTGGTAAAGATCGATGCGATCGGTCTTCAGATTTTGCAGGGAGGCTTCACACGCAGCAATGACCTGATCGTATTTCAGATGGTTAGAAAAAACTTTTGTCGCATAGACAACGCGATCGCGCACATCAGACAACGCTTCAGCAACCACCCGTTCAGAATGCCCGCTACCGTAAATTTCAGCCGTATCAACCGTCGTGATCCCGGCATCAAACGCGGCTCGAATGGCTTTGATGGTTTCAGCATCTTCAACGCCAACCCATTGGCTTTTCCCTGCCTGCCAGGTGCCTGTAATAACAGGTGTGATGTGAATGCCGGATGTACCGAGTTCTCGCTTTTCCATAGTGCTTAATCGCCCATTCATTCTTTGAGGTTTAACGCTTAAGCAGCTATCAGCTATCAGCTATCAGCTATCAGCTATCAGCTATCAGCTATCAGCTATCAGCTATCAGCTATCAGCTATTAGCTATCAGCTATCAGCTATCAGCTATCAGCTATCAGCTATCAGCTTTTCTCTGACCGCTGAACGTTGACTGCTGACTGCTGACCGCCAATCCCAGTATATTTATTTTTTCGTCAGCCCTTACAAATTCAATGCGAGTTGAAGCTGTGATTTGGCGCTGCTTTCAGGCAATGGTACAGGACTTGCACTGACGGCTGAACAGTAACGGGCAAAGGTGCAGCGATCGCACTGTCGTCCGGGTTGTGGTTCCCAGCCGCGATCGTAGCGTAGCCGCACTGCCAGATCGCTCACCATCGTTTCAACTCGCTGTCTGTGGGCTGGCGTTGCCTCAAAGCGAATTTTTTCACCTGTACGAAGAAAGAGCAGGCTGAGATATTTCAAACTTTGCTGGTACGTTTGCTCTAGCGCCAGGTAATATAACCCAATCTGCACATCAATTTCGGTAGCGTCAGGTAGCTTTACCTCGCGGCTCGATTTGTAGTCAATCAACTCCAAGCCATCTGAGAGAAAGTCGAGGCGATCGTAGCGTCCAGTAATCAAAAACTCCAAATTTTCAACCTGCAAAAAGCCTTGAATCCTACCTTCCACCGCCAGGGGTTGCGTCAGTGCCACCTCGCTGGCGATGAAACGGTAGTAGTAGTTTTCCAGGATTTCAAATCCTTCCATGACCTGACTAGCACTCAATTCGGTAGAATGCTGCCGCCAACAGTGATGCACCCAACGTAAATCTGGCAGGGGTTGTTCATAATGCCAATCTCGATGGCATTGGGCAAGCGCCTGGTGCAGCGCAACACCTAGTGAGGCTGACCCAAAAAACTCATTCGTGGTTAGCTTTCGTTCATAGCGGAGATAGTAGGCATAGGGGCAGCGGTTGTACGCCTGAAGCTTCGTCGCTGAAATTTGGTAAGCCATACTGTTCGCTTTGAATGAAAGGCACTACGAAGGTGGATTGTTTGTTACGTGTCAGCCGTCGTTCAGCACTTCTGATTTCTGACTTCTGACTTCTCAGTTGTTCTGCCCGATCGGACGCTTAAACAAGGCATCCAGGTAGATACGCGAGGCTTGACGATGGTTTTGCTTTTCGGGAACAGAATCAACGCTGCGGTTTTGCAGCAGAAACAGTGACAGGGCAGCGGCAAACACCCGGTCTTGATCCCAATCAGGGCGGATTTCGAGATAGTGCTTCAGTGAATCGTGCAGAACTTCGGGAACTTCGACTAACAGGCTAACGGTGCTATTCATAGAATTTTGGGTTCTCCCTTACATGGGCAGGGTGAATGGTGTACACCTGACAGCTAGCGTTTTAAGACAGCTAAACGCAGCGCAAAGCTAGACCTTGCTGATGCCACCTCTCTCTAATCAAGACAGGATGGGCATTTGCCAGCGATTCGGTCAGCGCGCTTTCAAGCAGGTCGTCACATTGTGCAGTCGCGCTCCCCGTCTTGTCAATGCTGCGAAATGTTACGCCCAACTTTAGACAATCAAAAGATTCACGAGAGAATCGTGGTTTGAAGCGCTTTTTTGTTACAAAATTTCATGAAGCTTGGGCATTTTCCACGCGCTGAACCCGATCGTCCCCAATTGATCGATCGCGGCGGCAAAGACCGATTACTCCGTAGAGCCTGTGGAAAACTTTCGTAAACCTGTGGAAAACCTGTGGATTTTGTGTGGAGAAGAGATAAACAGCTTGTGGAAACAGTGTGGATTTCCTGGGGAAAAGTTAAGGCAATGATAAGAATTGCAAAAAGTGCAAAAGTTATGGCTTAACAGCTTTTTGCGGATGCTCTACAAGCAAACAGCACAACAATGCCGAAAGTGCCGAGAAATTTCTCTGCGAACTCCGCGACTCTGCGGTGTATTTTCTTCAGCGATCGCCTCACTGCTTTGGGTGACTTTTAAAGTAGGTTTTGTAAATTTCATGGGCGATCGGCACTGCCGACACTGCTCCAAAACCGCCGTTCTCTACCACGACAGCCACCGCAATTTGAGGTTTGCTCACTGGTCCAAACCCAACAAAGAGTGCGTTATCGGGCTGACCTGGAACTTCCGCTGTACCCGTTTTGCCACCCGTGAGCGGAATCGAGCCATTGTTAAGCTGGCTAGCAGTGCCTGATTGGACTACGGCAATCATTCCCGCTTTGATAATGGCGATCGTGCCAGGGTCTAAGCCAGTTGCCACGGGGTGCATTGACGGTGTGTTGCTTTCTGCCAGTTGTAGGTGGGGTTTAACGCGCTTGCCTCCATTGACAATGGCGGACACCATCACTGCCATTTCCAGCGGCGTGACTTGCACTAACCCTTGCCCGATCGACATGCTTACAGTATCGCCACCGTACCAGGGTTCCTTGTACAGCTTTTCCTTCTCAGCAGGTGTAGGCACTGATCCCCGGCTACCACCCTCCAGACCCATATTGTCTGTCGTGCCAACCCCCAACCGTTTTGCCCACTTAGAAATCTCTTCTGGTCCCGCTGCTAGACCAACCTGGTAAAAAAAGGTGTTGCTGCTATAAGCAAACGCATCCCGAAAGCCAATCACCCCGTAGCCGCTGCCGTGTTCGTGAAACAAGTGCCCACCCAGGTTGAGCGCTGCAAAGGTCGCCAAGGTTGAATCAGGCGAAAACTTGCCCGACTGGATACCAGCCGCCGCAGTTACAACCTTAAATGTGCTGCCAGGTGGATAACCTTGCAGGGCGCGGTTCAAGAATGGCTGATTGCGGCTCTGTAGCTGTTTCCAGTCGGCTGGCGAAATGCGGCGTGTAAAGAGGTTGGGATCAAACGTGGGTCCGCTTGCCAGTGCCAACACTTCACCTGTTCTTACATCCAGTACCACAACGGCTCCACGGCGTTTTGCCAGTGCTTTTTCAGCCGTCTTCTGTAGTTCCAAATCAAGGGTGAGCTGCATTGGCGCACCAGATTGTGATGGCTTCATGCCAAGCGACTTGACGACCTGTCCCGCCGCGTTGACTTCGAGCAGTTGTCCGCCCCAAACCCCTTGAAGCGTAGTGTTGGCAATGCGCTCAAGCCCCATCTGACCCACTAGCATACCCATTGGGTAAGCAGGATTTTGCTTCAAATCCTCTGCTGTTGCCTCACGGATATAGCCCAGTACATGAGCCGCCAGATCAGCATTTGGATAGTAGCGGTTTGACTCGCCACGGATTTCTAACCCTGCAAACTGATTGTGCTTCTCAGCCAACGCTACAAAGGCAGGAAGGGTTAAATCACGACTGATGCGAACGGGGGTTGGAGAGCGATATCCCACTTGCTCTAACTTAGCGAGAATTTCCTCACGCGGTAGGTTGAGGATCTGTCCCAGTTTGGTTGCGGTCTCTGACCACTGAGCTTTGGATTGTTCTCTCGGTGAGAGATACACCGATCGCGCCAGCCGATTAGCAGCCATCAGCTTACCGTTGCGATCGAGAATGTTGCCTCGATCAGACGGCGAGGGGACTAGCGAAATCCGATTTTTATCAACGAGATGGCGGTGATACTCGCCCTGAACAAGCTGTAGCTGGATCAGACGCAAAAGGCAACCGCTGATCAAGCCTGTGAGCAGCAGCAGCAGCATGACCGATCGCTGCGATCGCTGTGTCAGCGCCAGGTGAATCCGGCGGCTTTTTGAATTGAGGGAAAGACCATTAGCCATGGCTAAGAACGCCCAATGGTAGAAGCATAGTGGTGATGACCTTAAACACAATCTTAAACACAGTAGAGTTGAACACAGTGAAACAGCCAGACTCCTCAGTAGACGAACCGACCGCTTAGCAGGCACCCGTCAAGCCAAAAATAAGCTGTCATCAGTACTAGCAATCAACTGTTCGTCTGTATACTCTTGCTAGATTCTCTTACTAACTCAACATACCCGCAATGTTTATATGAATTTCGCATAATTTTTCATCAGTCCACCCTTTCATGTGACCAAGCCTTGAATCGATGTAACGGTCAATGCTGCTAGTCTCATGCTGATAAAAACTGTGCCGATCTTAACAGATGAATCTAGTTAGAAGACGCACAGACGTATCTTTGCCAAGCATGTCTCATCCCGATTGAGATAACCCTTAGGACTTCCGTACAAGGGGTTTAGATCACCGTCTGCTGATGAAAACTTAGCCATCAAAGCCTGCGCCCTTGTAGAAGTCGGGTGGCTGTGCATCAGTTCAAACCCTGAAACATTTGTGGTGTGATGAAGCAGCGATCGCGCCAATAGTCAGCAAGCCGCTTTTGCCAAATCTAGCTGGTTCAAACCGATCTGCCTTCACTGTTTAACTTAACGATAAGTAGCATTGAAGCGAATCTGCAATATTGACAGATCGTCGTCCAAAACTGCTTTAGCGTTCAGCGTGTGAACGTGATTCAGAATATAGTCTAAGCCTAATTGCTCGATCGCGGTTCGATCGTCAACCAGCAAAGCGGCAAAAGCCTCAAAACTCCAAAGACTATCTTCTCGAAAAAAATCATAAACGCCATCACTAAAAATATAAAGAAGGCTAGATGCATCAATGTCGTACCGTTGATCAAAAAAGCGCGCATCGGGTAACAAACCAATTGGCATACCCGTCGTTTTCAGTAGTGTTGTTTGAATGCCTTTGTCAACAGTGTCTTGCAGCAAGATAGCGGGTGGATGTCCTGCGCTTGAGTAAATAAGTTGCTGTTTTGCCTGATTATACACACCATACCAGATCGTAAAGTATTTATCGTTTTGGCTATCCATTTGAAAGGCTTCGTTGAGAGCGGTTAGAACATGGCTGGGCTGATAGAAATTGACCCCATCCATAGACTGCGATCGAAGCATATTTAGCACCGAAATTGATGGCAGCGCTGCGCCTAAACCATGCCCAGAAACGTCCAATAAGTAGATCGCTAAATAGTCAGGGTCAAGCCAGTAATAATCAAAGCAATCGCCGCCAAGGTGCTGGGAAGGCAAAAAGCGTGAATCAATGGTAACGCTGCCGCTGAGCGGTTTTGGCAACAGCGATCGCACATATTCTGCTGCTTCGTGAAACTCTGACTCTAGCAACTGTTTTTGAGCCTTCAAGTCTTGACTCGCTTGATACAGTCTTAAGCCTGCGCGGACGCGTGCTTTCAATTCAGTCAGTTCAAATGGTTTCGTCAGAATGTCGTCAGCACCATTATCTAAACCACGCACCCGATCTTCGATCGCGCCACGCGAGGTAAGCAAGATAAAGAAAGCAGTTGATAAGTTTGGGTCAGCTTTAATCTGACGGCATACATCTAAGCCATCCATTAGCGGCATCAGCCAATCGCAAATAATCAAGGCTGGCTGGATGATTTGTGCTTGCTGAATACCCTCTAGCCCGTTACTAGCCACAGTAACCTCGTAGCCCTGATCGTGCAGTACTTTCTTTAGGACAATCTGAATCGTCCGATCATCATCAATGACTAAAACTTGAGGTATAGAAGAAAACATGATCTGTAATGCATAGCTAAAGAGGCTCAATGGGTGGCTAAAAAGAGATGGTGGCTAAAAAGAGACGCACTTCGTTCAGTATTTGTTGCAATTGAATGAGCTGTTCAGGAGCGTCTTGAAGTTGGTGCTGCCGCGCCTGCCGTTCAATCTGATCGGCGATCGCAGACATTGCAACCAAGCCAACATTAGCACTCGCGCCTTTAATGTGGTGAGCCGCCTGTTCAAGGTCATGAAAATTACGCTGAGCGATCGCGGTTTCTAGCGCCACAAGATGATCACCAGCATCTTCAACAAACACATGTAATAGCTCAAGTTCAAACTCTTCATTGTTGTCTGAGAGTTGATGGAGTTGGTTCCAGTCGATGCATGGAAGAAAGTGTGACGCGCGATCGATTGCCTCGTTGGATAGCAGCGGTACTGTTTCAGGATTATCTGTTTCGTTGACACCTGGAGCAGAAACGATCAAAACCTCTGGCTCCACTACGACTGGTTGAGAGGCTCTGTTCGCTGACAGAGGACTGTCCTGCCTGGTTGATGGCTGGCTACGTGCAAGCAATACCTGACTCCAATCGGTTAGTTTGGCAGCTAACGCCTCCTTGAGCAGCGGTTTACTCAAGTAATCATCCATCCCTGCGGCAATGCAGTTTTCTCGGTCTTCTTTCATGGCATTGGCGGTGAGAGCGATGATAATGGTTTGCTGTCGCTCGTCCAGCGGTTGCCCTTCCAGACGACGGATTTCGCGGGTCGTGTCGTAGCCGTCCAATCCGGGCATTTGGCAGTCCATCAGCACAATGTCGTAGGTCGTCTGAGTCATCATCTTTAACGCGATTTCACCGTTGGATGCGACATCAGCCGTGTAGCCTAAGTACTTAAGCTGGCTCAACGTCACCCGCTGATTGACCGCGTTGTCCTCAACCAGCAGAAGTTTGAGGGCGGATGGTGGTACTGGTGCCGCACCATTAGGAGGTACGATCGCGGCGGAATCACTATGGACGATCGACTCCAGAGCCTGATTCTCCAGTTTGGATGACGATCGTTCATTGGTAGGAAGCGCTTGGATAGACGCTGCAAACAATGGATCATCCATTAATGTCTTCATGATGCAGTCCATTAAGCGCGACTGTTTGACTGGCTTCACTAAATAAGCAGCAAAGCCTCGTTCTAAAAGCTGACTGCCACTGCCCCGGTGGTTCAGAGAGGTCATCATCATCAACTTGGTTTTTGCTAACAGCGGGTCTGCCTTAATTTGACAACCCAACGCTTCACCGTCTATCTCTGGCATTTGCATATCCAAAAGCGCCAGATCGTAAGGACTGCCCGTTTTTGCCTGTTCCTGCAACAACTGAAGGGCGATCGCAGCGTTTTCGGCTTCATCGACCTGCATACCCCAGGCAGACACTTGATAGCGCACGATTTTACGATTGGTGGCGTTGTCGTCTACAACCAACACGCGGAGCGGCTGGAGCGGCACTGCGATCGCTTGCTGATCGGGTGCTGAGAGCAGATTTGATGCGCGATCGAACGTTAGCGTGACCCAAAACCGTGATCCCTCTCCTACCGTGCTGGCAACACCAATCTCGCCGCCCATCAGCTCTACCAATTGGCGTGAAATGGCAAGCCCTAAACCTGTACCTCCGTAGCGTCGTGTTGTTGACGCATCAACCTGGGAAAACGGCTTGAAGAGTCGGTCTAAACCAGCGGCAGAAATACCAATGCCAGTGTCAATGACAGAGAACATCACGGTAGCGGTTGCGATCGTCTCGGCAACCAGCGATGCCTGTACAACGACTTCGCCAGTGCTGGTGAACTTGATGGCATTACCCACCAGGTTAGTGAGAATTTGGCGCAGCCGATGAGCATCACCCCGAAGCTGCGTTGGTAAATTGCGATAGACCAGTGTGGCTAACTCCAGCTTTTTGGCATGGGCAACGGGTGCCAGGAGATCTGCCACTTCCTCAACACAGAGATTCAGGTCAAAATCAAGTATTTCCAGCTCCATTTCGCGTGCTTCTAGCTTGGAGAAGTCCAGAATTTGATTAATCAAGTGCAGCAGAGTTTCACCACTCGTCTGAATGGTTTCGACAAAATCGCGCTGCTCGGGGTTCAATGGAGTGTCTTTCAATAGTCCAGCCATGCCCAATACGCCGTTCATGGGTGTACGAATTTCGTGGCTGACGGTTGCTAAGAAAACGCTTTTCATCTGAGATGCCTGCTCCGCCTCATGACGGGCTTGCTCTAGCGCCAGGTTACGCTCTGCAAGCTGTTCACGCTGTTGTGTTTCGCGTGAGAGCAGATGAGCCTGAGCAAGGGCAATACCGACCTGGTCAGCCAGTTGAGTTAGAAATTCCACTTCAAAGGCACGCCACTGTCTAGGAGCAGAGCATTGATGGGCTACGAGCAAACCCCAAAGCTCTGCTTTGCCAGTGGCACCGCTGCCTTGAATGATGGGAACGACCAGGTTAGCTCTCACTTGAAACTGAGTCAGCAGGTTGCGGTGACAATCCGTAAGCGTTGCCTGGTCAATGTCGTCGATCGCCTCCGTTCGACCACGGTAGTATTTTTGCCAGCCGCCCTCCATAAAGCACGTATCACGAATGGCTGCCCCAATGGCTGGTGACCAGTTGGAATCGACTGATTCGACGACAACCGTACCCGACCAATCGGGTTTAAAGCGGTGGATTAGAACGCGATCGGCTTGCAGAAATTGGCGGACTTCAGCCACCGTTGTGCCCAAAATATCATCCAGGTTGAGTGATTGGCGGATGCGGAGAGTAATGGCTGTGAGCAAGTAAGCACGGTGATTCTGGCTTTCTACCGTTTCTTCTACCAGTTTGCGCTGAGTGACATCACGGACGATGATCACCGCTTCATTTTCACCACTGACGGCAATGCGGGCTTCTTCGTAGTGAAGCCCATCAGCGAGCGCAATCTCATATTCACAAAACTGGAGTTCGCCTGTGCGGAGTGCCTCGGCGAGACAATGCTGGCGCTTTTGAGCGACATCTGGCGGCAACACATCCACCTCCCGTTTGCCAACGATCTCAGTAGGCGGCAGAAGGGTATCAAAATACTTTGCGGCTTTAATATCCAGGTAAACACCCTCGTGATTGACACGCAGCATCAAATCGGGGATCGCATTGAGTAGTGCCCGGTTGCGGCTCTCGGTCTTGGAGAGGGTCTCTTCGATGTGTTTGCGATCGCTAATGTCGCTGAAGGTGCAAAGCACATACTGAATGCTGCCATCGGGGTTGAGCTGTGGATTTGCGTGGACTAAGAGCCAAACTCGATCGTCATATTTCGGACGATGAACGCCCATGATGACGTTGCTAATGGGTTTGCGAGTGGCGATCGCTTGAGGTACTGGATGCATTGCGCCAGGAAAGGGAGAGCCGTCTTCATGCACAACTTGCCAGCGATCGTCAAACGATGACAGTCCTAAAATTTCGGATTCCTCCAACCCCAACATCGTCAGGGCGGCTGGATTCATCAGTAACACTTCAGCCTTCGAGCCTTGCAAGACAACGCCTGCCTGAATATTTTGTACCAAGTCACGGAAATGGGCTTCACTCTGCTGTAATGCTTGTTCAGTCAGCTTGCGCTGGGTAATGTCTTGGAACTGCGAGACAAAATACAGCGGTCTTCCCTCAGCGTCTCGCAGTAAAGAATTATTCAGTAATGCCCATACAGTGCGTCCTAATTTATGGATATAACGTTTCTCTAACTGGTAAGATTCAATCTCGCCTGCCAGCAGACGTTGCAGATGGGGAGGATTCAGATCCAGATCGTCGGGATGAGACAGTTCTCGAAAGGTTGTGTCGAGCATTTCTGACTCGGAATAACCAAACGCGTGGCAGAGCGCGCGATTGACTTGGAGTGTACGCCGATCGAGACCAACCAATGCCATGCCAACCGCAGCGGAATTAAAGGCACTCCGAAACCGTTCTTCGCTATGTTGCAGTGCCGCCTCTGCTTGCTGCCGTTCAGCCATTGCAGTGGTCAAAGCGCCCAGATGAAGTCGCAATTCTAACTGGCTAACCACCTGGCGACTGAGCCGACGAAGCGCTTCAATCTGCTGCGGCTGCGGTTCGCGGGGGACGCGATCCATCACACAAATCGTGCCGATCGCGCATCCCGTCGGTGTAATCAGAGGTGCAGCAAGATAGAAGCGGACGTGTGGTTCACCTGTGACAACCACATTTGGGGCAAATTGTGCGTTAGCGGCTGTATCGGCAATGATCAGAATCTCCCGCTGCTCAACGCAAAGTGGGCAAAAGCCAACGTGAAGCCCGACTTCATCAATTACCAGACCGACGCTTGACTTCATCCACTGGCGATCGTCAGCAACAAGCGTCATCATTGCCATTGGCGTGCCACAGATTTGTGCGGCTAACTGGGTCAGGTCATCGAATGCTTCTTCGGGAGCCGTATCCAGAATCTGATATTGGTACAGAGCCTCTAGCCTTCTTGCTTCCTCATCCAGTGGGGTTGCCTTCATGGTCTGCCTTCAGTTACTTAGAACGCCCGTTTACACCCTCATTGACTGAGAGTTTGTTAAAAAATAACTGCACATTTTCAAAGCAGCCATCAGCGATCAGCTTTAAACCATGGGCTGACTGCTGACCGCTGATCGCTAAAGTCCGCAACATTATTTTTTTACAGTCCCTGAGATTGAATTGTAACTATGCAGCGCTTGAATTAGTTCACGTATGGTTGTTCACAGCTAAAAAAGACTCCCTTAAAAGCCTGCGTTTAGCTGTGTGGACATCCTCAGAGTCTGCCCCGATCGACTGTTGTGGTAACCATTTTCTAAAAGTTGCCCTTGAAAAATGGGTGATGGAGCGATCGTGACCCTGGCAAGATGATAGTTCTCGGCAAGCGATGGGAGCAACATGCTAATCACCTAAGCACCACGAGAATAACGCTACAGCCCCAATGAAGTAGAACCAGGTTGGTAAGCTAAAGCCTGTCAGCAGGTCAAATGGCAGGATTAACAACCTGACCACTAAAAGGCTGAGGGTCAGAACCAGCAGAGGCACGATTAACGACATCAATCGTTCACTCCCATTCCTTGAACGGGGCTAAGAGGTTGTTTGAAAAGTGTCTGGCGGTTAAAACCGCGACTACGTCAACAAAGTCCGCCTGCGCGGACGACCGCAGAGTAAGGGTTTTATCACCTGCAACGGCAGGTTTTGCCTCTGTAGCCGCGACTTCAGTCGCCAAGGCTACAAGCATCTGGACTTTTAAAACGTCCTCTAAGAACCAAATTGCTGTTTTGCTTGCTCGTAGACTTCGACTGTGATTTGTGTGACACCGGACTCTTGAGCAAACGTCTCAATTTTTTTACGTGCAGCGGGACGCACAAAAAAAGGAATTTCTTTCAAACGAGCTTCTGCTGCCGCTGTCCACTCGATCGCGCTACTCATAAGGGTTCCGCTTGGCTTAAGCACTGCCTCTTTACTGTAACTCGCTTGTTGTTTTGCGGTTGCCATTTGCCACCACCCCTCGAAAGCAGAGAATGAACCGATCAGTTTTTGAAACGAGCCTTGATGTGCGATCGCCAACCCTTATCGTTAGAACATCAGCAACAGGCATTGTATAGCGGTTCTCGTTTGAGTGTGGTACAAGCTCTTAGGTTTTAAGGCAGGAGGCAGAAGGCAGGAGGCAGAAAGAAAGCTGTCAGTCTCTTTGCTTGTGCCCTCTGTCCTCTGCCTCTTCGCAACCGTACTTCACTTGGTCAGGAACCGCTATAGAGCCAATCTATCTGTGAGGAATGGGCATGAAAAAACTTTTGGCGTTATTACTGGGTACGGGCGTTAGCTTCGTTGGGTTTGCTGCTCTGGCAACATCGCAGCCAGTTGCATGGCAGGCAGGTTCGATCGCTCAGTCGGGCGCATCGATCAATCAGCCAACACCAAGCGACCTATTAAATACCGAATGGCTACTGGAAGATTTGGGCGGTAGCGGTGTGATCGATAACCTGCAAACGACGCTCAGTTTTGACAGTGGCGATCGTCTTTCTGGGCAAGGAGGCTGCAATCGCTACAATGCTCCAGTGAAACTGGTGGGTAACCGTTTGACGGTTAGTGCGATCGCCTCGACCAAAAAACTCTGTCCGCCTGCGGTAATGAACCAGGAAAACCGCTACTTTCAAGCGCTTCAGAACGCTCAGCGGTTCAGGTTAGAAGGTTCTTACCTTCTGATTGATAGCCAGGGTCTTGAAGCCCCACTACGATTTACTCGCCTGACTACGACAAGTAACGCCGAAACAACGCTTGTCTCATTTCAGGGACGGCGAAATGCGGTGCGAGTGTTTGTGCGTGATGGGCAGACGCAGATGAATGTTTATGATAAACGTGTTCGTAGAACTTGGGTGATCGGCAGTCCTGTCAAAACTGAGCAAACACCTGAAGGCACTCGTTATACCAACGCTAGAGGTGAAGCAGCGCTTGTTGTCTTTGTGCCCAACGCTGGCAAGCCGCCTACCTTAACGATCAACGGTAGGGTCGATCGCTAACTGTGGGTTGAACGATCAGCGCATGGTTGAGAAAGCTGTCAGCCGTCAGCGAAAAGCTGATAAGTAGCTGGGTGAAATTAAACGTAGGATGTGTTAGGCATAGCCGTAACGCATCAAAACCCTCAGCAGCATGGGTTACGCTTCGCTTTCCTTGAATGCCGAAGGCTATATCCATCCTACGCAGATTTTATATTTAATTGAACCTTCCTACTTAGCTGACGGCTGATAGCTGATAGCTTCTTGCTGATAGCTGACACCTCACGCACAATACAACTGCGTTACCTCGATCAATCCAACACAGCGTCTGGCACTGCTGTTATTGAGCGGGGATACTTCAAAAAGCGCCCTATGAGGACGAAAAGGACGATCGCCAGCGTACCAATGCCCAAAGGATTGGGCAGCCAAAACACGACTTCCAGATGATTCAATTCGCCAGGAAGCAACTGCCAAATCAGCGTTTTTGCAGACGAAATCGCTGGCTGATTGATGTTGGCAGATGAAATGCTCTTAGCACCCCAGGGAGTCTGTAGCCGAAACTCCAGGTCGATTAGAGAGGCAGGGCTAAGCAACAAACCACCACTAGAAGACCGCACACCCAGCGATCGCAGATCTAACTCGTAGCGAAGATGGTTTCGCTCGACTAACAGTAAATTACTGGTAGACAGAGTAAAGCGGGAGGCGATCGGCGGAAGCGTAATGGCGGCTGTGGCTGCATTGTTCTCTTCTAACGGGCTGAAGAATTGGTTGAATTTTGTTTGGAGATCGCCACTGCTCGTGAACGGAATCGTCACTAACAGATCGTGATTGGGCAAGCGATCGATTCGTCCACCCAAACGCTGGCTTCGCTGCTCAATCAGCGTCAACCACTGCTGAGCCGTGCTACCGCTAAAGCGTTGCAGTCGTTCTTCGAGCTGAATGTGCTGCGTAAATTCTCCCCGATTGGGGCTGTCAAACCGCACACCCACGTCGTAGCGCACACAGCCAGACAGCAGCAGCGAGACAAGGAGGATAAGCCAGAGATGGCGCGATCGCTCAAACGCATACTTCAGATTTCGCCCTACCTGATGCAGCAGTACGTAGTGGCGAGGGGTTGTCTGGTGTCGAGCCGCAACAGTCGTTCGCGTCATGGATTTCAGGCGTAGAAACGAGAGCTTACGACCATTCAGCATACGCGAAGATGGTGAGAAAATCATTGCGCCGCTACTACATGAACCAGAGCAACCCACCCAGGACGATCGCCCCAACTCCTAACGCCACCCAGACAAAGCGATTGGACTGCACTACTTGCTTAGGATCGACAACCGCTTCGAGCTGAAACGCAGGCTTCTCCGGCTGTTTGATCGGGGAAATGGTAACAGCCGTCGGACGATCGCGGGCATCACCATGCTCCAGATTGGTCAGATCTGGAATCTGGGTCAGCCATTCTGGACGAGTCGTCAGTCGGGGTGCTTCCAGGATGTAAAGCAGACGCTGACCCTGTTTGCGAATTTTTAAATCGGGATGACGACTCAATTCACGGCAAAGGGTAAGTGCATCCGATCGCTGTCCCATTGCTTCATAGGCTGTAACTAACCAGATTTGCACCTCACCACCAAAGCGAGACATGGGCAGCACCAGCGTCTTGGCAGACTCTAAAAACTGCACCGCTTTACGGTATTCGCCGCGTTCAAAAGCGGCTTTGCCAGACTGATAGTCCGCTTTAGCCGTATCGGATTGGTCTGAACTCACGGTTTGATCTGAATTCACAGTGATTGAAAAATACGTTGACAGTTATACGGGTCGAATCGAATGGTCTGGAAAAACATGGGCAAATCCCCTTCATTCTATCGGAACACGTTAGGCTAGAAAGGAGTCCTGAGTATGAGAGTTCTTAGTGAGAACATCAGTTCTGTACTGCGATCGGTCAGGCATTGAGGTTGCGTCAACCGCTTCATGGTTTCCGTCTTGAGTGGTAAAAACGATGGTTAAGACACCTTTTCAGCGCTGTGACGTACAACTTCCACAGGCATTCTATCGATCGCCTATATCTGGCTTCGTTCCGGGTGTCTCTCTACTACTGACAGTCGCTGCTTTAGCTGCGTGGGTGCCTGCCGCGAGCGCGAGACCATATGTTCAGTGGCAAGCTGTTCAGGTGCAAAGCAATGGTTATGCTAATCAGAGACAAATAATCAATCACCAGAGGCAGGTAATCAACTTTCCGCCTGTTGTCCCTTTCCACAATTCCGTTTATAACTCCCGTCAGATACTGATTCAGCCCACCATTCAACCTAATTTTGGGGGCGGTCTTTCGGTACAGATTGGCACTCCTACTGTCTATCCGCCCGGCGTTTACCCATCGGGATACGGCTATGGACAGCCCGGTGTGATTCAGCGACGAGGCAGTGTTAACAATTCAGTGTTGATCAACCCGACGGTGATCAACAGCCCTATTCGCAATTCAACGTTGATCAATCCGACGATCGTCACCACGCCTAATCCTTCAGCCTCTTACTACCCGTCACCTTACTATCCAGCGCCCTACTACAACATTCAAACCACCACTACGACCACGCGCCCAGAGCCAGAGGTGTATATCGATCCCCAGTACGGTGTACGCTACCGATCGCCATCGACTCACTCTGAGCAACCGATCATCATTTATCCACAGAGCAATATCTATCCGTAGAAATTTATCTGTAGGGTAATTTTAGAAGGCTCGCTAAGCGACGCGCACCATATTGAGCAGCGTCACCTCCCAAACTAGACGCGGCTGAACGTTTCGCATGAGATGCTGACGTGCTTGTTCTAGCACACTCACAGGTAAAGCGTCCGGTCGTTGGGTTGTACAGCTTTGTTGCCAGTAGGTATGTTGTAAATATTCGATCAGCCAGCGTTGCACATCTGCCTCCAACGTCTTGTCAATGTCCCGCGCAAGGCTGAGTGCCTCTCGAGCGGTGCGGGGCATCTGAGTAACGGCTTGCAGGAGATCTGCTGGTACTGCCTGAAGTTGCTGCCAATGGACGATCGCGCCTCCTGGGCTACCTTGAGCAAGCTGCAAAATTTCGGGGTGCTGGAGAATTTCACGCTGACCCGCTTGCTGGAGTACCCGCGCCACGCCCTCAGCCGTTAGTCGGTAGAACGGTATGCGTTGGCAGCGTGAGACTAGCGTCGGCAGCAACGATTCCATACCTGGTGCAATGAGAATGAGCGTTGCCTGTCCCGGCTCTTCTAGCGTTTTTAGCAGCCCATTCGCTGCCCCTTCTGCCATCGTCTCGGCGTGATCGATGACAACGACCGATCGCGAGGCTTCCAGAGGCGCACGCGAGAGGAAGCGGGCGATCTCGCGTACCTGTTCTAGTCGCACAACGGGTGGAGTTTTCGGCTTCAAACCAGCGTCTGCGGCTTCGGCGATCGTGAGCCGTTTCCCCTGATGCAAATACGTCGGTGCGACCCACAGCAAATCGGGATGGTTGCGCTCTTGGAGTCGATGCTGCAATGCGTTTGTTTGGGCGATCGTCGCGTTGGGTGGATTGAACAGGAGCGACAGAAAGCACTCCGCCGCCAATCGTCGTCCTACTCCAGGTGGTCCTGTAAAGAGGTAAGCAGGCGCAATGCGACCTTTGGCAACTGCCTGGGTTAGTAGCTCGACTGCCTGGGGTTGTTCGATGAGTGGGGCGAAAGGAGACATGGGCGGAAAGGATAAAGGATGAAGTCTAAAGGATAAAAAGATTTGAGACTTTAGCCTTCAGCCTTTAGCCTTTCCACGCCGTACCATGCAGCAAGCCGTTGGGTTAGGACTGTCTGAATTTGTTCAGCAACTTCAGTCTCGGTGCGTGTGGCATCAATGCGGATGATGCGTTGAGGGTGGCGTTGAGCTAGCTCTGTAAAGCCTTGCTGGACACGCTGATGAAACGACAGATCTGCCTGTTCGATACGATCGGCGGTTCCCCGTTGCTGCGTTCTTACCAGCCCGGTAGCCGCATCCAGGTCTAGCCAGAGGGTAAGGTCGCTTTCGAGTCCGTTGGTGGCGACGTGGTTAAGTTGAGCAATCAGATTGAGATCAATGCCGCGCCCGTAGCCTTGATACGCGATCGTAGAATCGGTGTAGCGATCGCATAGAATTAGCGCACCCTGGAGCAAATGGGGGTTTAAGTAGCCATCGACATGTTGAGCGCGATCGGCAGCGTAAAGCAGCAATTCGGCACGGCTCTCAATTGCTTCTGTTGTCGGTTGCGCTAATAAAAGTTGACGTACCTGCAAGCCGAGTGCGGTACCACCTGGTTCGCGTGTGGTAACAAGGTGTTGGAGATAGCCTTTGGTTTGTAGCAATGCCTGCCAGCCGCTATCCACTAACCATTGCTGCGATCGTCGCAGTTGCGTTGTTTTGCCACAGCCTTCTACACCTTCAAACACAATCAGCTTACCGCGCATATTTCCTCATAAAGCAGGCGTTAGACAGGAGATTAAATAGGGACGGGGAATTAATGAGAGGTATCCTAACCGCTGAAGGATTGAGTTTTGTTGACGCATAATTTGGGACTGCTCACTGTGCTCTATAGGACTCGCTGGAGTTTAGCATTGCGTCGTGACGCTAAATGATGAAGCTTGATATGCTGAATGAGCGATATGATAGCGAAGTCTAAATGTTATATGTCCGGGGTTAGCCATGGCTCGTTATACCTGCCTATTTACAGTTGAGGCATCCGTAGGGAACGTCCAAAGCCTGCTGAGCGAGACTCTGGAATCCTGTAACTTTGATATTATCTATGAAACGGGTGACTATTTGATGGCACGCGAAGTACCGGGTAACGTTGCTTTTTCTAAGCTAGTTACAGTGGAGGTGCTTGTTGATAAAACCCTGGCGACCGATCGCGAAGTGCGAATGAGCTTTGTGATCAAAAACGAAGAGTTGCCGCTTCAGATCAATAACCACTGTCGGCGTATGTATGATTTGGTGAGTCGGGCGATCGCCGATAACCGCCAATGGAGCCTGATTGATACGGTTGCAGGCTAGAACGAATGAGATAAGTTCGTGTCTCAGGTTCGTCGCTCTGTTCGACGATGCAGTGCGAATTCCCTGGTTGAAAGCAGTACTTTGTCTCTAGCGCGATCGTGACGTTTGCTTCATGCCAATGCCATGCCGCTTCAGTATCGTTGGAGAAGAGCATAAATCCTCACGCTCTATCTGTAGAGGCGTAGACTCACGCGCCTCTACTTTTGTCAATTTTTGTCGAACAGTCTTGGCTAAGCTGATACGCGGTTTGCGAGAAACCGGGTTTCTGCAAGCAATTAGGTTGGGCAAACAGCAACTTTCGTGGAGAAACCCGGTTTCTACCTGCAACTGTCAGATAACGCAGTGAAAAAGCGTCAGCAGTGGTAGAGTCTGCATTGGAGGGTTTTGAGGAATCAGCAGATGAAAGCACAGGTATTTCGAGGGGTTAATCAGCTTAGCTACGAAGAGATTCCAGTACCAGAGATGGCTGCTGATGAAGTGCTGGTACAGGTGCGGGTTGTAGGCTTGTGTCAGTCAGACATCAAAAAGATTCGCTATCCCCTTTACAATCCACCTCGCATTTTTGGGCACGAGACGGCAGGCACGATCGCGGCTGTAGGCGCTGACGTGCAGGATTGGCAGGTTGGCGATCGCGTGGTGGTACTGCATCACATTCCCTGTATGCACTGTGCGTATTGTCTAAATGACAACTTTTCTATGTGTGATGTCTACAAAAACATCACCACAACAGCAGGCTTTGCACCCAGCGGTGGTGGCTTTGCAGAATATGTCAAGGTGCCAGGTCATATCGTCCGCAGCGGCGGTCTGGTCACGATTCCTGACGACGTAACGTTTGAACAAGCGAGCTTTGTCGAGCCAACGAACTGCTGCCTCAAAGCGGTAAAAAAAGCGCAAATTGCTCCTGGTCAAACGGTGTTGGTCACAGGTGCGGGACCGATCGGGCTGATGTTTATCATGTTGGTGAAGTATTTTGGGGCACGGGCGATCGCCACTGACCTGCTGCCCACGCGCATCGAAAAAGCGCTCAGCGTCGGTGCCGATGCCGCTTTCGATGCCCGCGATCCCGACCTGACTGCCAAAATTCAGGCGCTCACGCAAGGCATGGGTGTGGATACTAGTCTGTTAGCTGTACCAAGCGACAAAGCCTTTTTCCAGGCGCTCGACTGCACCCGCAAAGGTGGCAAAATTCTGTTCTTTGCCGAATTTCCAGACGAATTGGAGATTCCCATCAATCCCAATATTCTTTATCGACGTGAAATCGATTTGATGGGAAGCTACAGTTCCTCGTATCGAGTGCAGGCGCTGGCAGCAGAGATTGTCTTCCACAAACGCATTGATGTGGATGCACTGGTGAGCGATCGCTATCCACTCAAAGACCTGGCAACCGCTGTTGAACAGGCAGTCTCGCCCGGTCCCGAAACCTATAAGATTCTGATCTACCCGTAATGCAGAACTGACGCGGAAACCGGGTTTTAAGGTACAACCTATAGCGATCCTATTTGATTTGTGAAAGGATGCTGGGTTAGCTTTCAGCACTCAGCGCTCACGTCCAAGCTGACGGCTGACCGCTGAGTGCTGAAACCAACACATCCTTTTCATGAATGATTTAGGACGGCTATGTATGCTCAAGCGAATCTATTCAAGGAGAAACCCGGTTTCTGTCCTCACTCAATAAACTTGAGCAAGCGGATTTTGGGTTCAGCAACATTGCCATACTTGCCTGCCATTGCTTCAATTTGTGCCAGTTGACCCAGCGCTAAGCCACACGGGCTGCCATACTTTGCCTTGACACGATCGCTGGCAATGTTGAGCGCTGTCCGCGATCGCTCAATGAAATCCGTTAGCCCATACTCACTTCCTGGCGTAAAGTACTCCTTCACCACCAGCGATGGCGAGTAGCACGTCTCTTGCGACCCATCTGGTAATTCAATCTGGAAACGGATTTCAGGCATCGGTTAGTTGTTGGTTGTTGGTTGCTAATTGTTAGTAGGGGCTGGAGTCAGTAGCTAGTGGTCGGTGGTCAAAATCAACTCAAAACTTATCTCTTTCCCTCTCCCGCTTCAATAATTCATGATAGTGAACCAAATGCATCTTTGCCGAGGCTTCCCAGGAGTAATGGGGCAGAATGGTTTGACTGTGCTGTACCAGAGAGGCGGCAAGCTCTGGTGCCAGAATGGACTGCATTGCCTGGGCGATCGCCGTTGG
Source organism: Tildeniella nuda ZEHNDER 1965/U140 (assembly GCA_019358895.1). GTDB lineage: Bacteria > Cyanobacteriota > Cyanobacteriia > Leptolyngbyales > Leptolyngbyaceae > Stenomitos > Stenomitos nudus. Next base: position 66,171 of record JAHHIG010000020.1, read on the forward strand.
CGAATTGGGATCTACCAGTAACGCCTGTTGTGCCGTCAGAAACTCGGTAAAGGGCGGCTGGTTTGCAGTGATGACTGGAACGCCACTGGCGATCGCTTCCAGTACGACTAAGCCCCAACCTTCTTTCACTGAAGGAAAGACAAACGCATCGGCAAGGCGATAGAGAGCAGGCAGTTCGACATCGGGGATGACACCTGGTAGAAGCAGAGATTCACCGACGCGAATCTCTAATTCTTTCACCAGTGCGAAAAACTCACGCCGATAGTCCTGGTAGTCAAACAGCGTTGCACCACCTGCGACAACTAATTGGGCTTGCGGTTGTTGAATCAGAATTTGGCTGAAGGCTTGGAGAAGGGCGATCGAGTTTTTGCGCGGTTCAATGCCGCCAACCGTCAGATAAATCGAACCCTCGCTCAAACCCAATCGCTGCCTAAGTGCCTGTTCCAAGCCGTCTCGCTGGGTGGAAAATCGCTGGCTATTCACGCCGTTGATCACTCTTGGTGCATCAATCTGGTAGCGCTGCTGCAATTCTGTCTGCCACCGTTGGCTTACACAGAGGCATAAGTCGGGGTCACGAATCGATCGTTCCTGACACTCATGCAGATAGTGACTGTTGTAAGCCTCGATATGATGCACCGTGCGAACGAAATGGGGTATACGCTGGCGTTGACGCAACAGGGCTAAGGCATTGGCACCGATGCAGTCTTGCGCGTGGTAGCAGTCGTAGGTTTCGCTGGATTGGCTGAAGTGATCAACGAACTCTTGAATGCGCTGCTTGATGAGGGCATCAATGCCATCAGGTGCGTGCTGAGCAGTAATGAGCGTGTGAGCGCACGCAAGGGGACGATCGAACCCCATGCCGTCTTTATCCAACGCATAGATACAGACTTGGTGACCGATCGCGTGCAACGCCTCCGCCAACTCCAGCGTATGCACCACGCTACCTCTGAGTTTGGTCGAGTACGTCAACAGGGCAATGCGGAGAGGCTTACTGTGTTTGCTCATGCTGTTCGTAAGCAGCCACAATGCGTTGCACTAACGGATGACGCACGACATCGGCTTTAGAAAGATGACAGAACGCAACCCCCTCGACTGCTTGCAGAATTTTTTGTGCCACTGCTAAGCCCGATGCCTGGTGTTGGGGAAGATCGGTTTGAGTGAGGTCGCCCGTTACCACCATGCGTGAGCGAAAGCCTAGACGCGTTAAGAGCATCTTCATCTGCGATGGCGTTGTATTCTGCGCTTCATCAAGAATGACAAACGCGTTGTTGAGCGTACGACCGCGCATGTAGGCGATCGGTGCCACTTCAATCACACCGCGCTCCATCAAGCTCGGAATTTTCTCTGGATCAATAAATTCATACAACGCGTCATACAGCGGACGCAGGTATGGATCGATTTTTTGCTGCAAGTCTCCTGGCAAGAAACCTAGCTTTTCACCCGCTTCGACTGCGGGGCGAGTCAAGATGATGCGTTCGTACTGGTTTGCCAACAGTGCTTGTACCGCTAGAACGGCTGCCAGAAACGTTTTTCCAGTGCCTGCTGGACCAATGCAAAAGGTCAGGTCGTGAGTGCGAACCGCTTGAATATACTGCCGCTGCCGAAAGGTCTTAGCCCGAATGTCTTCGCCGCGACGGGTATGTGCCAACACATCTTGTCGCAGTTCATGCAATTCGTCCTGCTGCTGTGTCTCTAGCGCCTGACGAGCAGTGAGTATATCGACTCCTGAGATAGCAGTACCGCTGCTCCAAACGGCTTCGAGGGCTTGCACCAGGCGCGTGGCTAAATCAATTTGGTTGTCTGTACCAGAGATGCGGAGTGCTTGTCCACGCAAGACTAAGGCTGCGCCCGTTTGTCGAGCTAAGGTTTTCAAGTTTTCGTCTCGTTCGCCAGCAAGGGCGATCGCGCTTGCAATACTAGGCAGTTCAATGGTGACAGCCTCTACCATGCAATCAATATCGTACAGATGTGTGTGTTCACTACTGCACCGCGTCCGGCGGGCTACTGCGCGATCGCAGCTTCGGTGCTTCCTTCACACCTGAAGAACGGCGTGGTGGGGTTTTGTCGATCACGTCTTCGCGATCGGTCTCGTCATCATTGCTTTGCGAAGACATGCCAAAAACATCCAGGTAGGCAGAGTAACCAACCGTACGCGCCGCCGCTTCTAGCACAGCGCGAATTGCCTGAATGTTTCGACCACCTCTGCCAAAAACGCGCCCCTTATCAACTCCCTCAAACGCCACGCGCACCCAGACTTTACCTCGACTGGGTGACACTTCGCAGTCCACTCTGAGGGATTCTGGCAGTTCCAGGAACGGCTCCACCAGAAACTTCACCAATCCTGCGTAGTCTGGCACGGTTGCTTCAAAGGCACCAGTTTTTGCGTTCGTCTCAGGCATTGACCTGTTCAAAAACGTTAGCTTTTTGCAGTAGGCTGCGTACGGTGTCGGTTGGCTGTGCGCCATCTTTCAAGCGCTTGACGATCGCAGGTATGTCTAGCCGAGTTTCGTCCGTTCTGGGGTTGTAGAAGCCCAATTCTTCTAAGGGTCGTCCATCCCGGCGATCGCGGCTATTCATCGCCACAATGCGGTAGCTAACCTCGCGCTTTTTGCCGTATCGCTTCAATCGCAGTTTGATCATGTGCTGTGCAGTTTCTCTTTGTCACTTAACGTTTAGAGCACCGTCAATCTTAGCCATCGGCGCAAGAATTTGATCAGCAACTCGAATTTATTATCATATCACGGACACGTTTTCGCACACTGGTTGCGCCCATATTTTAAACAACTTTTGAAGCAGTGTCCGCTTTCCTACCAGTCTTGCCATCGCAAATGGCGTTTGTCGTCGATAATAGCAGTAGAGTTTCGAGGCAGATGTGTGACTGATAAGCGCAATCGCTGGGTTATTAACGTGGTTCTAATCTTGGCAGTCGTCGCCTTCGTGGGCTTCTCACTGATTCCACTGATTGAGGCAGCCTTTCAGGGCAACCAGAGCAAGACGGCTACCACTAGCCCAACTCCTACTCAGTCGGCTAGTGCCGTTCCTAAGAAGGAGGAACTAGAGGCACAGGCAAAAGGTTATGAGCTGGTGCTGCAAAGGGAGCCTGAGAACACGACAGCTTTGCGCGGCTTATTGGAAGCACGACTGGGACTCGGCGATGTGAAAGGCGCGATCGTCCCCCTCGAAAAGCTAGCAAAACTCAACCCCAATGAGACTGAGTATGCTGTCCTGCTAGCACAGGCTAAGCAGCAAACCAACGATCCAGAAGGAGCCGCCCAAACCTACCGGGATATATTGAAGACGAGACCGGGCGATCGCAATGCTCTACAAGGGTTGACTAATCTACTGCTGCAACAAAAACGCCCTGAAGCGGCAGTGGGCTTGCTGCAAGATACGATCAAGACCGCGCCTCAGGCGAACAAGATTCAAGCAGGTAGCGTGGACGTGGTGTCGGTTCAGGTGATTTTGGGACAGGTGTATGCCTCGCAGAAGCGCTTTGATGAAGCGATCGCTGTTTTTGACGAAGCGACTAAGGGCAATAAGCAAGATTTTCGCCCGGTACTGGGCAAAGCGCTGATTCTGAAGGAGCAAGGCAAAACGGATGCTGCCAAGCCACTCTTTGTGAGCGCTGCCGATTTGGCTCCTGCTCAGTTTAAAGACCAGATTAATCAGCTTGCCAATGCGCCTTCACCAGGTGCTAGCGCTCCAGCAACCACAGCTACACCTGGCGTGACCCCCAGCCCTGTGCCGACCACTGCACCCACCTCAACACCTTAAGAAAAAAGCTGAAGCGCCGTTAAGACTAACGGCGCTTGAGTAGGAACGGTACCGCTACTAGAAAGATCCCGTCAGTCGATTCCTGAACGTATCTCTCTGAAGCCACCTTGCTATCAGTCTTTAAGATTTAAGCTGGCGAGCCTTTAACTTCTGACGACGGCGATTGGTCGCAATAACAGCAGTATCAACGGGAAAGCCTGCTAGCGGAATAACCTGATACAACCGCTCTGCTTCCAAGCGCTTTAGCTCGGTGTGATCAACCCAGTGAATGCAGTCAACGGGACAGGTATCGATCGCCTCTTGAAGCAGATCCTCAGAGTCACCATCCTGCCTTACCACGCGCGATCGTCCATAGTCAGGTTCGATGTAGAAGGTATTACGGGCAACATGAGCACAGTGCTTGCAGCCAATGCAGGTCAGCTCATCAACGTAGACACCTTTTTGCCTGAAGACACCACCGAGTTCAGGCTCTAAGCCTGACCGCCCTGGTTCATCGCGCAAAGACCCACCGAGTTCAGGCTCAAGACCAGTGCGAAGCTGAGCCTGCGGTAGCTCAGAGAGCGACTTAGCTGTGTGACTCGCCGAACTCGACGAAGCGCTATCAACCATTACGCACTCCAGCGCTGTAGCACAAGACGAATCGAGCCATCGTTGTTTTGCTGCTGCTCAGTCACCTGAAACCCTTTTTGAGTGGTTTCGTTGAGTACTGTATGGTACGCATAGCGCTGTGTGACATGACTCAGGAATCGATCGACTGTCAATGTTTGCCGCCAAAATTGCAGGTCTGCTACCAGTTCGTATTCGCTACCGTTCCACCGAAAACCGATGTCGTACCCATTATCTTGCTCGATCGCAATCTCGGCGGTTTGAGTTTTTCCACGATAACCCCGGATTGCTTCAGAGCCAGATTTCCAAACGATGCCCAAATCGGTTAAAGCCGCTTGTAGAGAAGACAAATTGCGGAGCTGAGTTTTAATTTGGCTGAAATGTGACATGGTGATTCTTAAGGATAAAACTGAACAAACGAAAAATCTAACTACAAAATTTACCACTCACCGAACATCGCTTGATTCGTCACTGTAAGAGATTGCGTATCGACTTGAGCAAAGTATTCAGAGGTTTGCTGCTGGCTTACGACCTGACCCAGTTGAGCCTCGATCGCTGCCGTCACCTCAGCACACGAAGAACCAACAATACCCGTCACTTTTTCTTGCACTCGACCGTCTGGATAGATAATGAACTCAAGCGTTTCCATACTATGTTTAGTGGTTTAGTGAGACTGTTAAGCGAAGCTGTTCGGTTCTCATAAAGCTCAAGCTATCTAATCTCTAGAGGCAAAAAAGCAATCACTGTTTTACCCCGCAACTGCCTTCCTGCTTGAAGCTTGCTGGCTTGGGACAGCTACATATCCTTAATAAAAATATGCAGCGCTTAACAAAAGTTAAGGTTCAGCTAGAGTGATGACTCAGATATCTGATAGTTTCGCTTAACTTCCCGTTGCAGTCAAGCTGAAAGGGGAAGAGAAATCTGTTTAAATTCAGTGCTTAGAAACCAGCGCTTAAACTACGTTAAAACAATGATCGTCTGTCTGTTTGGCTCTCATTCAAGCAAGCAGCGGTATAAGGATGCGTTGCAGTCGTTGGCGGTTCAAAACCACAACGATCGCAGTCAAGCCTACCGCAGTGGACTACTTCAAGAGTGGACTATTTCAAGCTACCGCTGATTACTGACACCGAAATCATGCTCACGACTCAAGTTGAACAGTGCGCTTAGAGGTAGCCCTGTTTGTCTATGTTCTAGCGGAACTTGCGATCGGCTTCCTGGATCAGCACATCGTTGATGCTTGCTTCGCGTCGTTGCATGAGTCCATTGGCAGCAAATTCCCATTGCTCGTTGCCGTAGGAGCGGTACCATTGACCCGCTTCGTCATGCCACTCATACTCAAAGCGCACAGAAATACGATGATCGGTAAAGCTCCAGAGTTCTTTCTTGAGCCGATAATCCAGTTCTTTGTCCCACTTGCGGCGTAAGAAGCGGGCAATCTCTTCACGACCACTCAAAAATTCGGAACGATTGCGCCATTGAGAATCGGGCGTGTAAGCAAGGGCAACCCGATCGGGTTCGCGCGTGTTCCAGGCATCTTCGGCTGCTTGCACTTTGGCTTTAGCCGTTTCTAAGGTGAAGGGTGGCAGGGGTGGTTTGGTTTCCATCAGGTGTCCTCTTGAGTAAATGTAAATGGTTTAAGCTAAATCGGGTTATACGGTGAGTATTCTGCAAAGTGCCATCGTAAGGGGATAGCGTTGGTGGTGGCGATCGCCTGACTGATCTCAAAAGCAACTAGCCGTTGAGCGCCAGGAAAGTCCATCAGGTGTTCTGATTCCCAAAGAATGTGCGCTTTACCCGTCAGTTGCAGCGTATCACCGCGTTCAAAATCGATGAAGAGCATCCCTGCGTATGGGTTTTCAAACAAATTTCCAAAGGTATTGAACATATTGTTTCCGGCATAATCTGGAAACAACAGTTTGGTTGCGCTGACCACCTGCACAAACCCTGGATTGCCGCCACGATGGGAAGCATCGGCACCATCAGAATGGCTGCTGGCAAGAAAAAAGGTATCAACTTGAGCAAGCCATTGCTGTTGATATGGCGAGAGGGATTCGCTCACGATCGTCTCTGATGTCGCTTCTCCCGAAGTGGCTTGATGATCTAAGTGACGCAGTTGAATGTGTTTAGGGCAGTTGAAATACACCTGTTTGGTATGGAGATGAATCCGTCCGTCTGGTTGGATCTCAACGATGCCATTTAGTCGCAAGCGTCGTCGTGTTGCCAAATCGATGACCAGCAGACCGAGATCACGACCAGACTGCAACGTTTCTCGCAGCGGATCGCCTGCAAGGGGAACGGCATTGATTTGCACACTCTGATCGGCGATCGGCTCCACAAACCCAGGTTCACCGATCAGCATCGATGCCCACACATTGCCGCTGGCATCCACTGTACTCGCGATCGCCCATGACTGATGCTGCAAAAACTCCTGAGTGGCTGGCTTAATGACACCACCTAAGAGATGGCTCAGTCGATCGGCTTCTGCCCGAACACCCACGATCGCCTGCACTGCCTGTTCCCCAGAGTGAAAACTGGATGACATCACGAACTCCTTTGCATGAAAGAACCAGTGGCAAATCAGACCATTACAAACCGGGCATTCCTACATAACCGGGAAGTTGCTTGATGCGGTCGATCCAGGCAACGATGTGGGGGTACGCGTCCAGTGACAGTTTGCCATCGGCTGCCAGTCCGATATACGGAAAGCAGGCGATATCTGCGATTGTGAGGCGATCGCACTCTAACCATTGTCGTGTTGCCAGATGCTCATCAATGACCTTCAGCACAGCGTAGGACTGCTTTTCTACTGCTGCTACGTCGATCGGTGTACCAAAGAGATAGTGCAGTCTTGCAGTTGCGATCGTATTACCAATCTCCTTAGAGGCAGTTGAGAGCCATTGAGCAATGTTGCCCAGCGCTGCTGCATCTTCGGGAAACCAATCTGCGCCACCATAGCGCCGTGCCAGGTAAACCAAGATTGCCTGCGAGTCACGAATAACCACATCACCATCTGTCAGTGCAGGCACTTGCCCAAAGGGATTCAACTGCAAAAAAGGGGTCTTCTTGTGTTCCCCTGCTTTCAAATCAACCGCTACAAGTTCATGTTCTACTCCCAGCAGAGAGAGCAGCAGACGCACTTTGTAGCAATTACCAGAGAGTAAGAAATCGTACAGTTTGAGCATGTAGCAATCCTCTTAACTTGTGAACGTTAATTTTGGGTTTAGCCATCAGCTATCAGCTATCAGCTATCAGCTATCAGCTATCAGCTATCAGCTATCAGCTATCAGCTATCAGCTATCAGCTATCAGCTATCAGCTATCAGCTATCAGCTATCAGCTATCAGCTATCAGCTATCAGCTTTAAATTCTTGGCTGACCGCTGACCGCTGACCGCTGACCGCTCAAATCAACCTGCGAATGTACCAATCGTTCGGTACAACACTACTGTACTGATCGTTCGGTATGCTGTCAATAGTGCAGTTGGGATCAATAAATGCTGAGAGAGGAAGCGGTTGTCCGTCTTGTGGAGGTTTTTCGGCAGTATGGCTATGACGGTGCAACGCTGGCACGACTGTCGAACGCGACAGGTTTGGGCAAAGCGAGTCTCTACCACCATTTTCCAAACGGAAAAGAGGAGATGGCAGCCGCCGTGCTGGATTACCTGAAACTCAAGCTAGAGGAGGGGATGCTGGTGCCATTACGTAGCCCGATCGCGCCGATCGATCGACTGCTGACCATGGCTCACAGCGTGGACGCGTATTACAATCACGGTCAGAGAGCTTGTTTGCTGGCAATGCTGGCGCTGGGCGAGGCAAACGATATCTTCCATGAGCAGATTCAACAGGCGCTGAATGTGTGGATTGATGCGCTGGCAGGTGTGGCGATCGACGCAGGCGTAGAGGCTGCAACCGCTCGACAGCGTGCTGAAGATGCCATTTTGCAGATTCAAGGCTCCCTCATTCTGGCAAAGGGGCTAGGTGATACAGCGCCCTTTCAACGAGTCTTAGCAGCACTGCCAGACACACTTTTGACGGCGTAAGCAAACGCCAGCATGAATGAGCGCGTTGCTTTGGAGGGACTCTCTTTCAAAACGCGCGCGCTTTCAAAACAGTGTCAGTTGAGTGGGTGTTTCCTGTGCGATCGCATTCCAGGGCAGCGGCGGCACGGGAACATGCTGCTGTTCTAAAAGACGTTGCAAGTAGTTCGCGTTGGCAGGCGATCGCTCTTCCAGTGGACAATGCACAAAGAAATAGATGCGGGTTCCTTGTTGGAGCCATTGCCCTACCAGCGCGACCCATTCAGCCAAAAACGGTTGATTTAGATCCAAATCAGGATGGCTGATGAAGCGAATCAGACTGAAGGGAGCCGTGACACTGGGCTGTAGGGGCAGTTTGGGCTTTTTGCGATCGGAGTGCAACTGCGAATCATCGGGTGCGTCATAAATCGGACGAGTATCCAGTAAAACGCGCCCTACACCCAAACGTTCCAACAGTGCGGTCAGGTTGTCAGCGTGGGGTGCTTTGAACCAGTCGGGGTGTCGCACTTCCAGCGCAAACTCTGCTTCGTCGCGTGGGAGCGCGGTGAGAAAGGCTTCTAAATCGGCAAAACTCAATGGGCTGTAGCTGGGTGGCAGTTGGGCGAAAAAGGGACCGAGGCGATCGCTCAACCCACGCATCTTTTCCAAAAAATCTAACGTCCCAGGAAGCGCAGGCTGCAACAGCCCGTTGTGAGTTGAACTTTTGGGCAACTTCAAGCAAAACTTGAACCCGTCCGGTGTTTCTGTTGCCCAACGCTCAACGGTAGCCGCATCCGGGATCGAGTAAAACGTCGTATTCCCCTCTACAGCCGTAAAACGACGACTGTAAAGACGCAAAAAATCGGCAGCGCGGCTATCAGAAGGAAATAACTCTCCCAGCCAACCCTTATACGCCCAAATTGCACAGCCGAGGTGGAAGGTCATGGAAGAAGAGAGGGGTGAGGAGTGAGGGGCGGGATATAAAGGCTAAAGGATGAAGGCTAAAGGATGAAGGCTAAAAGATGAGAAGACTCTTGATTACTGACCGCTGACCGCTGACCGCTGACCGCTGACGGCTGACGGCTGACCGCTGCTTCCTTCCAACAACTAACAACCAGTAACCAACAACTCTCTCTGCCTTCTACTTCTACACCACAAAACTGCTAATGACCACTTTTGCGGTGGGTATGATGGAGACTGCATTAAGCCAACCGTACGATCGCCGCCCTACACCTAATAACCCCAATCCCCATATCCGACTCCCTGACACTCTCCTTTCACCATTGCGGAACCCATGAAGACTCTCTTTTGCAGCCAGGGGCACAACAATCCTGACGATAATCGCTTTTGCCGTCTCTGTGGTGAGATGTTGCCTGCATCGTCGGGATTGCCATTAGGCGGGTTGGCAGGACAAACGCTGGGGTTACGGTATCGCGTTTTGCATGAGTTGGGGCATGGAGGTTTTGGGCGCACCTACCTGGCAGAAGATACCAATCGGTTTCATGAGTTTTGCGTGCTGAAAGAATTTGCGCCGCAGGTTCAAGGGACAGAGGCGCTACATAAAGCAGAAGAACTGTTTGAGCGGGAGGCAGGCATTCTATACAAACTTCAACACCCGCAGATTCCGCGCTTTCGGGAACTGTTTCAGGCAGACTGGCAGGGGAAAGGACGGCTCTTTTTAGTACAAGACTATGTTGAGGGCGAAACGTATCAGGCATTGCTGCGATCGCGCCAAGCTCAAAACCATCCCTTCACGGAACCAGAAATCACGCAACTGCTGCTCCAACTCCTTCCCGTCTTGGATTACATCCATGCCTGTGGTGTGATTCACCGGGATATTTCACCCGATAATTTAATGCTGCGGACAGCAGATAGGTCGCCAATCTTAATTGATTTTGGTGGTGTGAAGCAGGCAGCAGCAGAGGTGAATTCTCAGCTCAGGCGATCGCTGGCTGCAACACCCGTCAACATCACCCGTCTGGGCAAAGTAGGCTATGCCCCCAGTGAACAGATGGATCGGGGCGAAGTCTTTCCGCACAGCGATTTATATGCGCTGGCTGCAACAGTGCTGGTCTTGCTGACAGGTAAGGAACCGCAGGATCTACTGGCAGGCAATCGCCGTCAATGGCAGCGACAGGTCAACCTTAGCCCGAAGTTGGTGACAATCCTGAATCGAATGCTCGATCCCAATCCAGCCAAACGCTACCAGTCAGCGCAGGCAGTGCTGGAAGCATTAGGCAGCAGCTTGTCAGCCTTGGACAATAGCGCCACCCAACCGCCAAATGAGTACCGATCGCCCTCGGCACTCTATCCAGCAACTCTGGCGGTTGCGCCCGCTCAGGTGGGGCAATTCACTCAGGCGGCAACGGTCTATCCACCTGCCAAGCGCCCCAGACGAGCCTCTGGTTTTGGCGCGATCGCCCTCCTTTTATTAGCGGCAGGTACAGCCTGGTTTACCTGGTGGATTGCCCACGATTGGCAGCCCAAGCAGCCTCAAACCCAACCGTCTAAACCAACCACGGCTGTCACGAAGCCGCCCATCCCTCAACTTTCGCAGGCAGAGCAAGACCGCAAACAAGCGTTGAACCAGCGCCGTGAGTCTCTGGGCATTGACGCAGGCTTTCTCTCAAGCCTGGTGAATGAAGCGTTCTACGCCAAGCATCCAGACCGACGCGGGCGACAACTGACGACAGACAAAGCCGATGCAGCCTTCCGCGCTGAGTGGGATCAGCTTGCCAACCAATGGCTAGATCAACTCAAACCCCTCAGCAGTGATGCCCGATCGCGCCTGGGACAATACACTGATGCCGATTTGCAAGCACGACAGACAGCCGTCAATCAGCTTAACCTCAGCAGTCGGGCGCTCAATGACCTCACCGATGCACGCTTTTTCAATCTCTTTCCCGATCAGCCGCGCCAGAATCTTTTGAACCAGCCGATCGGTCAGGTGTGGCAGGCGATCGCCGCCGAGCAACTCAATGCGGTCAAAGCTGGCACCGCGCTAGAAACCATCAAAGTTCCAGAAGGACAGTTTAGTCAACAGGTCAGCGGCTTGCTCAAAGCAGGCGAAGGCAAGGCATACATTGCTCAGCTAACCAAAGAACAGGTCATTCAAATCAAATTACAGGCAAACCAAGCCACTCGTCTCTCCATCTATCCGCCGACCAGCAAAGCTGCCGCGCTACTGGATGACTCAGCTAAAACAAGCTGGTCTGGCAAGTTAGCAGAATCCGGCTTCTATGAAATTGTGGTCGTCTCTGATGCGTCTGGCTCAACCAACTATGACCTGAGCCTTGCTGCTGCGGATAACATCTCATCTCCTGATACAGCACGGTGACATGGAGTGATCGGGGTGCTGCATCAGGGATCGTCCCAGTTCCGACAGTCGTACAAGCTTTCGCTGCACTGACATTGCGCTATTGATCCGTTCTATACTGAATAGTCTTAGCTATCGGTACGTTCTATGGTAAGTGAAGTCAAAGCGGTTTCGGGGCGCGGCATTCCTCTGGTTGGTAATGATATTGACACCGATCGCATCATTCCAGCACGGTTCTTGCGTTGCGTGACCTTTGATGGGCTGGGTGCTGAAGTGTTTGCCGACGATCGCAAGCAGACGAACGGGCAGCATTCATTTGACCAAGCCCAGTATCAGGGCGCAACCATTCTGGTAGTAAATAACAACTTTGGCTGCGGGTCATCGCGGGAACATGCACCCCAAGCGCTTGCAAAGTGGGGCATACAAGCGATCGTCGGCGAGAGTTTTGCCGAAATCTTCTTTGGCAACTGTGTGGCAATGGGCATTCCCTGCGTGACGGCTGCTCCCGAAGCGGTGAAACAATTGCAGGAGGCGATCGTCGCAACGCCTGATCTGCCTGTAACCATCAATTTAGAAGCATTGACCGTGCAGTACGGCGATGTTGCAGTGCCTGTCGTAATGGGCGATGGGGTTCGTCAAATGATGCTCAGCGGCACCTGGGATGCGTGTGGGCAACTGGTGGCTCAGGCAGAGCAAGTTAAAGCAACGGCATCGCGCTTGCCCTACGTCGCTTGGAGCAAACTCGCTAGCTAAAACCATTCCAGCGTAGAGCTAAAATTCGCGTCGGGAAAAGACAAAGGTGGCGATCGCCAGCAGTACAACCGTATAGAGAATTCCATAAAGCGCATTCTCCAGCAGCAATGTAGGGCTGGGCAACTGACCATACACTGCCTGGTTTTTGAGATCCAGTCGTGCCAGATCCGGCAGCACCAGATAAAGGCTGCGGGTCATGTTTTCAACGGCTGGATTTTTGCTGAGGGTTCCCAATGTCACCAAATCGCGGCTAAAGTTGCCCATAAAATAAACTGCAAAGGTCAGCAGCGTTGCCAGCAGCGAACTGGTAAAGACACCAAACGCGATCGCCACAGCCGTTACCAGCGCAAGCTGAAGAAACAGGTATACCGACGAGACAAGGATGCTGCCCACCGGAAACGCCACGCGATCGAAGACTAACACTGTCATATAAATGGCTGTCATGGCAGCGATCAATACCGCCAGCACTGCCGACAGTCCCAAATGCTTGCCCACAATGAACTCTGTATGACTGATCGGTTTCGCCATCAGCACCAGTACCGTGCGCTTTTCAATCTCTTTGTTAATCAGCCCCGTGCCCACAAAAACAGCAATCACCAAGCCGAGCAAACTCATCGCGGCTAAACCTGCGTCCAGCAAGATCTTTTGATCAGTGGTCGCCGCAATTTCGGGCAGCAACCGGACGCAAGCAATCAAGAAAAGAGCGAACAAGCCAATCAAATACAGCACGCGATCGCGCATGACCTCACGAAACACATTTGTCGTAATCACCAACGTTCTAGCTGCATTCATCGCCTTATTACTCAAACTCATGCTTGTTGTAAAACGGTCAAAATCTTCCTGTGGTCAAGGCTTCCAAACATCTCGACAGCAGATTTGCGCCAGTGCTGCCGATGAATCAACACGTCAACAGGTAACTTATCCTCCTACCCCTTATCCCCTCTCTCATCCCTCCGGTTGCCCTGCTTTGGGACTGGTCGTAGCATCACAGGTTACTCTGGCAATCTGAGTTGAAGCAACCGTGCGCGCGATCGATCGTCGCGTATCAGAAATGCGGGTAATTTGACAGGGTTTCATCAAATAGTACCCAGATCCAGCAGCCGATGGACCTTGCCAAACTGCCGCCATTTGAAGCTGGTACTCGGTTCTCGGCAAGACCTGCCCATCTAAACGCCACAGTTCATTCTCCTTCACTGGAGGCAATCGACTCATGACGGTCGTTTCTACTTGCTGCATTTGTGGTTTTAAGTCGTACAGCCATCGTTCGACCTGCGACCAGGGTCGTCCGTCTAACTGTTCTCGAACGATCGTCTCAGCCTGATCCAAAATCAGGACACCGCGAGACGGTGGACGATTGCTGGCAAGCTTCACAACAAACGCACTTCTACTTAAATCCTCTGTCAGCAGACTGGGGTAATCAACCAGCCAAGATTGAGTCAGAAAAAACAGTTGAAACCAACAGCTTAGAAGCAGATTGGTCAGCAGCAAAATCACGAGTTCCTGGCGTGCAGGCGGATCAGGGGTTTTGTACTTGGGACCCATTGCAATAAATTTTGGCAAGGCGGCGATTATTGCTGAAATCGGTGCCCAGCCAATCAAAGCCACTGAGGCACGATTATCCAACAGACCTGAGGACAGCAGCATACAGACCAAGGCTCCGGTAATCCAGGGACCCAACCAGATGCCATTGATCGTTAAATCCTTTTTGACGTTAATCGTCAGGTCAAAAACTTTGAGTTTCTCTTCATGCAGAAACCAATGAATGCCCGGAATGAGAAAAAACCAGGCGCAGGTAGCAATAAAACCTTGAATAAAGACGCTCTCTGGTAGGAGTGACATTGCCCAAGAAAAAATACTAATCCAAAGCAATGTCTGCCAGGAATCTGGCTTGGGTGGCGTGAGCGTTTTACGTAACTGCTTGAAAACATCATCGATACTGAGTACCGAAAGAACAACATTTCTAATGGCAAGATTAAAGCCCAGATTCCAAACAATTAAGGCAAGTATTGCAAACCAAAAAAGCGCTTGCCAGGAGCCTAAGCTAGTAGGAATTAACGCTCTGATTAGTTGTCCTAAAAAGTTAAATAAATCTGCCATGCGACCTGAGACTGCCTAACGAAAAAGATCAAACTGTGCCATTAAACCAGTATGAGACGCAGGAAAAGAAGGACTAAAATGACGCTAAAACTCACCGCATTTGCAACCAGAACAGCATAGATTCTACTGTTGCTACGAAACCCAACTAGCGGTTTCTGCTGTCTACGAAAGCGTAAAGGCTTAGCTTCGATCGCACTACTCGGCTTCTCATTTTTCTCTAAAAGAAGCTCCAAAAAATCTAATCCCTTGAGCTTAATTAAAAAGGTGCCTAGGAACATACCTAGCGTAAGGATGATCAGGACTGGGGCTACATTCAGCAGCATAGGGTCGGCATAAAACTGTTCAAAAAAGATAAAGCTGATCAACTGAACGCGCCATGCCAGGGGTAAAAAGGGCTGACCAATAAAAAAACACAGCCAACCAACAAAGGTTGAAAGTAGATTAACGCTAACGGCATATTGCATACTGGTCTTGTAGTCCAGACTCAGCGTTCTGTAAAAGACCAGAGCCTCAAGCGCGATCGCAATCAATAAAAACAGTATTTGAAAAACCACTGCTCGTAGTGGCAGAATCTCAAAAAACATCACTCCTTTCCTTCAAAAGGTCAGCAGACGGCTCATGCAGAATGGATAGTACCAGTATTCTAGCGATGCCTACCGTCATCGCTGCTGATTAAAACAATAATTTTGCTGCCATTTGCAGACGATCGCTGGGTGCGATCGAGCGTGGTAAGCCTGGGAGGTGCACGATCGTCCGTTCCGAGAAGAGTCCTTCTGCCAGCTTCTGACCCGGTTCAAAGCGATTATGGACAATATAATGTTGAGCCACGCCCATCGTATCTAGCGTTTCTGCCAGCCGTTGCGCTTCGGCTGTAATGGCTGCTTGCGCCTGAATCACACCAATAAACTCGGTGTACTTGGGATCTTTCAGCTTTTTCTGTGCTTGCATCACACGCTGCCGTAGCGTCCGCAATCGTCCCATCAGGTCGGTGCGTCCCAATACGTCTTGATACTTCAGCCACAGCTTAAAGATCCAGGCAAGCCAGTCACCCATCGCGGACGGCATCTCCAGAAAACGCAGCAAATGCCCTGTAGGAGCGGTATCCAGCACAATCAGGTCTTGCGCTTTCGATTCCAATAACTCCATGACTGTGATCAGCGACAGCATCTCATCAATACCAGGAAGCGCCTGCGAGACAATTTTGCGCCACGCTTCAGGACCGTAGGCAAGCTTGAGCGTGGTATCACCATCACTCGTTTCCCCACTCATCATTTCTGCCAGTTCCCACAAATAATCCTGTCGAAACTGACCCAGTACCTGTTCGGCATCGATTTCTTGACCGCTCAAGTTCGGTGTCAGCGCGATCGGCTCATGTCCCAGCACCTGCCCAAACGCATCGCCCAGCGAGTGGGCTGGATCGATGGAAATGACTCGAATCTTACGATCGCCATAGCGCTCTGCCATGCCCCACGCGATCGCCGCTGCCACTGTTGTTTTGCCCACACCACCCTTGCCGCCGACCAGGATCAGTTGTCGCCCTGCTGCCACAAAATCGCCAAAACCAGGCGGAATTTTAGCAGGCATCTGGAGGTGCGGTGCGGTGATGAGGGCTGATGCCACTTTCGCTGGTTGAATTTGCGTGAAGAGATCATCCAGCGCGATCGCCCCCATTGGCTCTTGTGCTTGCTGCGGCACTGCAAAAACAGGCTTCCGGTCAGCCAGCGCGATGAATTTGGTCAGAAGTTGCTGTTGTTCGGCGAGGCGATCGAGGAGGTGAGGGGAGAGGAGATGGGGAGATGGGGAGAGGAGGAGATGGGGAGATGGGGAGATGGGGAGGTGGGGGGATGAGGAGGTGGAGCTTTGAGTCCGTCTTGCTTCCTCTGCTTCCTCTGCTTCCTCTGCTTCCTCTGCTTCCTCTGCTTCCTCTGCTTCCTCTGCTTCCTCTGCTTCCTCTGCTTCCTCTGCTTCCTCTGCTTCCTCTGCTTTTGCTTCCTGCTCTCTGCCTTCTGCCTCCCATAATCGATTGACAAACACCCCACCGACCGGAATCTTCAACGTCTCCAGTGCGGTGAGAAAGCGTTGCGTTTCCAAGAGGCTCATGGGTTCTGCGATCGCCACGACTAAACAAACCGTGTCATCCCGATTCTGCAATAGCTGCCGTCCGCCTTTAAGGTCTAACTTCATGTCTTGCAAAAACGCATCGGCATCATCGGCGGTGTAGCGTCCGGTAAACGATTGGCTGATGACGCGATGCTTTTCCTGGAAGAGTTCCAGCGCCTTCAGAAATTCATCGAGAAAATCCATCAAGCCAAACAGGTTGAGCGTGTGCCCGCTGGGAGCCATATCTACCACGACGCGATCGGCTTCGTGTTCGCGTAGCAGCCGTTGGATTTCTAAAATACCCATCAGTTCATCCAAACCGGGCCAGCTCAGATCCCAAACGGGTGTTAGATCTTCGTTTTCGACAAAGCTGCCACGCTCGACCAGTAGTTCCAGAACCTGACCATAATCGCTCTTAAAAGCTTGCAATAAGGTTTCAGCGTCGAGCGATCGCACCTTGAGATTCGGCAAATCTGCTGTGGGTTGCGATTCATCTGTGACTGTCATTTGCAGCACGTCGCCCAGAGAATGCGCCGGATCGGTAGACAACAGCAAAATCGCCTCGTCGGGAAACTGCTGTGCCCACTGTCGCGCAAACCCGCAGGCGAGGGTTGTTTTGCCCACTCCGCCTTTGCCGCTAAACATTGCCAGATGAAGAGAGTCGAACTGTTTCATGGTTTTGGGAATACTGGGTCAGCGTTACTGATGGAACGGCATTGGGGCTGTCAATGACGCTACCCACAGACTACCCATTTCGAGACAGCAGCTATCCTGCACACGCCAGGAACGAGGATCAATGAGTGATTTATTTAAAGGCTTTGAGCAACTGCTTGAGTTAGCAAAAGTCCTGGAAGAAAAAGCGGCAGCGGGTGAGCTGAAAACCGACATTCAGATCAACACCCGCAGTCTGAGCAGCATTCCGCGACAGGGAAATATTCCAGGTGGCGTTGGGGTGAGTCGGATGCGATCGCCTGCTGAGGGAGCAAGGGGAGCAGGGGGAGCAAGGGGAGACGAGGGAGCAACGGGAGCGCCGGATGTGATTGTGACTCCTCCTTCCAGCGATCGTGATGGCACCACTGGCGAAACGTCTGCCCCGCTCAATGATGTGGGCGGGCTGTCCGAGGTGCTCAACGAATTGCGGGAGCTGATCGAAATTCCCCTTAAGCGTCCTGATCTGCTGGCAAAACTGGGACTGGAACCGCCGCGTGGTGTGCTGCTAGTGGGTCCACCCGGAACAGGGAAAACACTGACGGCGCGAGGTTTGGCGCAAGAATTGGGCGTGAACTACATTGCGATCGTCGGTCCCGAAGTGATGGGCAAATACTACGGGGAAGCAGAGGCACGTCTGCGTAGCATTTTTGAGAAAGCGGCAAAAGCGGCTCCCTGCATCGTGTTTATTGATGAAATTGATAGCCTTGCACCCGATCGCAGCAAGGTGGAAGGCGAAGTGGAAAAGCGTCTGGTGGCGCAACTGTTGGGCTTAATGGATGGCTTTGCCCAAACCAACGGCGTGATCATTCTGGCAGCAACCAATCGCCCGGATCATCTTGATCCAGCACTGCGTCGTCCTGGTCGGTTCGATCGTGAAGTGCAGTTCCGTGTACCCGATCGCAACGGTCGCCTGGAAATTCTCACCATTCTCACCCGCACCATGCCGCTGGATGAAACGGTGAATGCGGCAGTGGTCGCTGATTTAACGGTAGGGATGGTGGGAGCAGATCTGAAAGCCGTGTGCCAGAAAGCCGCCTACAGCGCTCTGCGTCGCCAGGTTCCTTCGCTACAAGGAGCCATTCCCGATGACATGACGCTCAGCCAGTCGGATTTCCTTCAGGCACTCAAAGAGGTGAAGCCATCGGTGCTGCGATCGGTGGAAGTCGAGTCGCCCGATGTGCAGTGGGATCAAATTGGTGGGCTGGAGGACATCAAGCGCACGCTGCAAGAATCGGTGGAAGGTGCGTTGCTGTACCCCGAACTGTATGAGCGGACGGGTGCCAAAGCGCCACGCGGCATCTTGCTTTGGGGTCCACCGGGAACGGGCAAGACTTTGCTGGCAAAAGCGGTCGCCTCGCAGGCAAGAGCCAACTTTATCGCTGTCAATGGTCCCGAATTATTAAGTCGCTGGGTGGGTGCTGCGGAACAGGAAGTGCGTGAACTGTTTGCGAAAGCGCGGCAGTCAGCTCCATGTGTGGTATTCATTGACGAAATCGATACGCTGGTGCCAGTACGCGGAAAGTTTAACGGTGATTCAGGAGTGAGCGATCGCGTCGTGGGGCAACTCTTGACAGAGCTGGATGGACTGCAAGGTTGTGTCAATGTTTTGCTCATTGGCGCGACTAATCGACCCGACGCGATCGACCCTGCCCTGCTCCGCGCGGGACGATTAGACCTGCAACTCAAAGTTGATCTCCCCGATCTGCACACGCGACTGGCAATTCTAAAGGTTCATAACGGCGATCGTCCCCTGGCATCCGTAGATCTAACTAGCTGGGCAGCTCAAACGGAAGGCTGGAACGGCGCAGATCTGGCGCTTCTGAGCAACCAGGCGGCACTAGAAGCCGTTCGACGCTACCGAACCGCAGGTTCTACCGATCCATCCAGTATCCAGATATTTACGGATGACTTCCTGGCGGCTTACCAATTACTGTCAAAACAGCGTCAGTCGGTCTAGTGTTCCCTGTTAGTGATTCTCGACGCATCCCCTTGATTTAGCTCTCCGCTGAACCAAGGGGACTGCTTTTTCCAAAGGCTTTGTTTAACCTAACGTCTCCTGCGATCGATGATCTCTGCACAACCACCCGACCCAGTACGCCAACATGCCCTCGCTGCGTTAACCGCTACGTTTATGACGCAAGGGCATCCTACAGAATATGCCCAGCATATGGCGACTGCCGTCATCTTTCAAACTGACTTAGAGCTACGTAACGCACAACTGACGAATCTTTTGGGCTGGCTCAAACAAGAGCATGGCGATGTTTATCAGCAGGCACTGGCTCATCTAGAAAGCACCCGTGAAGAGTTTGAACGGCGACTTCAAAGCGGCAGTTAGTTTTTTGTGGACGTTCTCATACCAATTTGATGTGACCTTGCATAGAACCAGGGGCTTAGGGTATTTAAACCTTAAAGCCAACGAAGGATTGCAGCAGCGTTAACATAGCAAAGTAATTTTCGGCTCTGTCATCACGAGTGATAAGCAAGCCGACGAAACGGTTTCGAGCAATTTAATACCAATTCTACAAAATCGCCCTACAGTTCGTTTTTGCTGCTGACCGCTGACCGCTGACCGCTGACCGCCAGCCGAAGCTTGCCTGTGTAGCTACAGTTGAGTGAAATGGTATAAGTCGTTCGACACGGTTGCGCTGGCAGTGGCGTTGACGGTGTTGCAGCGTCTCGATCGGTTTTCTAAGCGCCGTAGCAATTCAGTCGTGTCGCAATGACGCACCCGTCCTTCACACCTAAAGCGTGCCATTCAGATAAAATGACGACATTCGTCTCTGCCTTATTGCCCATTCAAAAGGGAATCTAGTTTTATGGTGCCAATTTCCGCTCTTGGCGATGCCCCGGTTGCTCTGGTTCCTACCCACACGATCGCCGAGTTTCCAGTCAACACCTTTCTAGAAAGCATTGTCGTCAGTGCTGATCAGACGCTGTTCATCACTAACCACTACGAAGGCAAAGTGATTCGTATCGGTGCTGATGGGGTACCAACGACCCACGCCACGATCGCAGGTAAAGCTACAGGACTGGCTGCTTTGCCAGATGGTAGTCTGCTCCTTTCTGGTTGGGATGATCAGAATACCTGTGTCGTCTGGCAGATTGCTCTAGACGGTGCAGCAAGTGTTCTTGTATCTCTACCTGATGCGCTCTTTTTAAATGGGCTGACATACCTGACGGACGATCGCTATTTAATCGCCGACTCCTACCGGGGCGCAATTTGGGAACTGAATGCTGTTCAGGGCAGCGTACGCATCTGGTTGGAACATCCTCTTCTGTCGCGGGCAGATCTTGAGAATGCGACACCAGCGGTAAATGGGTTGAAGATCTTTGGAAATAACCTCTACGCCTCGAACACACAGAATGCTCAAATGGTGCGAGTGCCAATCCAAGCCGATTATCAACCGGGTGAACCAGAGATCTTTGTGCAAAACGTCAATATTGATGATTTTGCGTTCGATCGCGCTGGCAATCTCTACGGTACGACGCACGTGTTCAACAGTGTCGTGAAAATTGCCCCTGATGGCAGTATTACAACTATTGCTCAGGCTGATCAAGGTATGACCGGTACGACAGCCGTTGCGTTTGGGCGATCGCAAGGCAATCTCACTCACCTTTATGTCACCACTAATGGCGGGATGTCGTTTCCCCCACCAACAGGCGTTGAAGCTGCCAAAGTAGTGTGTTTAGATGTAGGCATTGAAGGATTACCGTTACCGTAAATGTCTATGCATCCTGCTAATGAACGTACCGATCCGCCTGTCACGATCGATGTCATTCAAGAAGTGCAACCGGGCTGCGAGGTAGAATTTGAGCAAGTTCTTACTGATTTAATCGAAGCTGCTAAAACGTTTGAAGGACATTTGGGTGCCAATATCTTTCGTCCGTCCGATCGTGCCAATCCAGAATATCGGATTGTTTTCAAATTCAATCACCTGAGCAATTTACGACAGTGGGAAGAGTCTGCGCTGCGACGCAAGCTGCTGGAACGTGCTAAACGGTTGACGGTGGGAGATAGCAAATGGCAAACGTTGACAGGACTGGAAACGTGGTTCACGCTTTCGACCCAGCAGGCGATCGTGCCACCACCGCGCTACAAAATGCTCATCGTGACCTGCCTTGCCGCCTTTCCAACGATTAACGTCATTAATGTTCTCTTGCAGCCACTCAAGCCGCTACCACCGTTGCTTTTCACCCTTATCACCACAATTACTCTGCTGTCACTCATGACCTATGTCATCATGCCGCGTATGACTAAACTATTTGCTGGCTGGCTATACCCAAAGTCAGTCAACCTCGATCGGAATCAAAATAGCTGAAGTTGAAGACTAAATCCTAGGGCGCGTCATCAATTCAGCTCCGAAACCTTGCTGAAAGTCATGTGTAGTCGTCATTGATGACAGCCCCTAACCTCTCGCCGTTGATTTTGAAAGCGGTTTGGCAGTTGGCACCACTACTTCAGCCGCCGAGGAAATGTCATTGTCTTGAGTGCCTGTATTGTTGAAGCATTGCTGTCAGCACTGCATCATTCAAGCTTCGAGTTGTATCAAACGAGTTTAGAACGACGTGAGTTGAGCTTTGAGAGGCATGAGTCGATGTCAGGGTCGAATCCTTCAAATTCTGAAGTCAATTTCTTAAACTCAGCACTCCATTCTTCTCTAAAGCCAATCCCTTGAGCTTTGAACTCTATTCTTGATTACCCAATGTCAAACAACAGCTAAACTGTCAAAATGACATTAATCTGTCAACAACGACAAGAGCGGGTTAAATGACAGGAAGCGGGCGGCGAGAATCGAACTCGCATCATTAGCTTGGAAGGCTAAGGTTTTACCACTAAACTACGCCCGCGTAAGATAACGGCTTAAAGCATCCATAACACTAACACATTTTCGGCTGTTCACACTAAGCGCTGCACGCTCCGAAGTAGGGCGAACGCACACGTTTCTTAACACGCCAGGGGTAGCACAATTCAGACTTACACAACGCTAAAGCAGCCAACTTTTTCGCAATAAGCTCTGATTGGTGAGACTATTCGCAATAAAGCAGGCGAAATTGGCGTTTCTTGAGATACGTACTTTTGTATGCGTTGCCCTAACGCTCCAAGGCATTTTCTAAGGGGTGTTTGCGCAAGCGGATGATCTGGAGGTTAGGGCAGTTGTACTTGTGCTTCAATCATCAGGTTTGAGAGCGGCGGGGTTGATACCTTGCCGTTTGAGTTGTTTTGTGCTGGCTGAAACCGCCATTGCGTAAAGATTTGCGTGGCAAGATCGTTGAGGGTTGCCTCATCGATCGTGCTTCTAGCAGAGGATGAGAGAAGTGTTGTTTTTTCGACCTTAAGCACTAGTCCTGTTTGGTCAATAGTCAGAGTCGTTTCCAAGCGAATCGTTTGCTGTGCCAGTGCGGATGAGTAGCGAACCGTGACATTTTTCTGCGTCTCAATCGGTTGTGCTGCTTGCAGTTGAACATCGACTGTCGGCTGACGGGGGTTAGAAACGGTGACAATAATGCTGTCTCCTAGCGGTCCTTGTGAAATGCGTTCACCTGCTGCTGGTGATCCTGCTGCTGGCTCAGAACTTGCAGATGGATTTGGCAGAGCACCTGGCAACCGTTCTTGAGGAGAACCGGAAGGTGGTTGAGGCTGCCTTGGATCTGGCAAACCTGACGATCGTGGGAAGGGGGTGCTCGTTGAGTTTGACGGTGGCTGAGTTGAGTTATTGGCGGGTTCAGAAGGCAGCGGTACTGGGTTTCTGGATGGCAGCACTGGCTGGCTCGACGGTTGGGGCTGGGGTGGCTGAGTACGGGCGCGTAAACGCCTTCGCTGGGTTGGCTGGACGAATGGCTGCTCGATTGCTGGATTAGTCTCTGATGGCTGCGATCGCGCATTATTTGGCTGTGCCTGAGTTGCAGCAGGGTTAATTGACGAGGGCACACCGGGACGGGCGGCGATCGACTGACTGGATGCTGTCGATTGAGCGTTTACAGCACTTGGGTCAACAAATTCGACAGCGATTGGCTCTGAGTCTAGCTGTACGGTTGCGGTACGCGTGAGAAAAAGGGTGGCGAGAATAAACAGCACGAGATGAATC
The DNA here is from genome assembly GCA_019358895.1 of Tildeniella nuda ZEHNDER 1965/U140. Lineage (GTDB taxonomy): Bacteria > Cyanobacteriota > Cyanobacteriia > Leptolyngbyales > Leptolyngbyaceae > Stenomitos > Stenomitos nudus. The sequence goes on from JAHHIG010000020.1 coordinate 89,628, forward strand.
AGCACTGATCCCAACACGAGCGAGAGCCAAAGGGTTGGCGGATCGGTCGATCGTCGCCAGTCGATCGCTGGAGGTTGGTCAGCAGGACTCATCACGGTGCCACAGGTTTAGTTAATTGTTAAGTGCCGTTCGCGTACTGGAATGCCAGCAGACGATTCCGAATTTGATCCTAACTCACTCCTGATCATGCTTAGCGCTGATGCTGCGATCGCATCTAAAACTGACTGAACGTTAAATCAGGAATCGCTCGTATCAACGTGTTGATTAGTAAAGGTGTAGTTAAGAATCTGACAATCAACCACATCTGCGTGAATAATTAGCCTAAAAGATTAAAACCTTGCTTTGGTTTTAAAGTCGGTTTAACCACTATCAACAAAAGGTGCAGCACGATGGCGCAACTTGATATCTGGAGAACTCAAGCGTTCATACGTCTGGGAGCGTTGCTTAGGAAGCTGCAAGGAGCCGCTAATAAGAACGACGAACTGGCGGATAGCCTCATCCGGGTTCTCAGTGGACTGCCACCACGCCCTGCCGATAAGCTACCATATGTGGGTTTGTTCTCAGTCAGTGATGTCAAATTAGGCAGACAAGGGGCAGCCAGTCGGCTGCAAGAGTTAACAGGCAAACTTCAGGGAGGCGTGAACGATAAAGACGGGCTAGTCGATAATTTGCTGCGATCGCTCAGTAAATTGCCCACTCGACCAGCAGGTAAGCCACCGTATGCCGGATTGTTTCCTACCAGCACCATGCTGCTGCTGACGGCGCAACAAATTTTAGCGATCGCCCCCGAAGCAAGTACCAGTCGCATCAATACGCTCACACCGTATCTGAACCGCACCATGATTGAATTCAACGTGTCTACGCCTCTAAGGCAAGCACACTTCTTGGCACAGATTGCTCATGAGTCCGATCGCTTCAATGCGCTCGAAGAGTACGCCTCTGGCGAGGATTATGAAGGTCGTGATGATCTCGGCAATACTCAAGCTGGGGATGGTGTGCGCTTTAAAGGCAGAGGGTTGATTCAGGTGACGGGTCGAACCAATTACGGTTTGTGTGGACAGGCGTTAGGCGTTGATCTAATCAACAGCCCGACCAAATTGTCAGCCCCTGATCTGGCAAGCCGTAGCGCCGGATGGTTTTGGGCAACTAATCAGCTAAACGGTCTTGCTGACAATGATGATGTCAGAACGGTCACTCGTACAATTAATGGCGGCTACAACGGATTGGACGATCGCATCCACCTGCTTCAAGCTGCAAGGCGTGTACTCAGGGCATGAGGCTCAAATCTTAGGGCGATCGTGAAGCCAGACCACTCTGATAGAGGTGTTGTACAAGAATGGCTCTATCAGAGTTCTGCCCGATGCACTTAAAGCGCTGTAGTCGGCACCACAAAATCTCCAGGTTTGACTACTGAAGGTTTTGTCGGGCTGGGGGCAGGACGTGACTGTGTAGCAGGTGGCTGCGTCACCGATGGCTGTATCGTAGGTGGCTGCGTCACCGGGAGCCGTGTCACGGTTGCGGGCACAACTGGTGGCTGCATTGCTTCCTTCGGGGCAGTACGAATGGGTTGCGTTGCAACAGCGGGTAACGGTACACGAATAGGCTTGCCTGTGATCGGCGATCGCCCTGATGTGACAGGTTGCTTAAGCGCAGACGGCGCAGGCGTTTTTGGCTTCGAGACAGGAATCGTCGTTGGAATCGCAGCCGATGGAGTCGGTAATGGCAGCGGACGGACAGCCGGACGAGTCGAGCCTGTAGTAGATGCCGTCTCTGGTGGTGGTACGGGAATCGGGATTGAGGTGCTGGCAGGACGAGGGAACAACGATGGTGTACCAGAACCAGGCGTAATTACAATCTCAGGGCGAGACACGGATGGCAGCGCTGGTTGTGGCACTGGCAGAGGGCGGGGTGCTGGAAGCTGTACTGGAGCTGGAGCGGCAGCGATCGCGCTATTCAACGGTTGGTCATTTGTGATATAGAAATGTCCTAATGCCTGATTGTTGTAGACTCGGCGCGTGATTCGCCAACCAGGATTTAAGTACAATTTGGCAAAGCCATTCGTCACGCCTCCAGCCCGACCGATTGGGATCTCTGGGGCGGTGCGATCGCGATTAGAAACACCTACAAGCAGCAAATCACCCTTGCGCTGCACCACGCGCAGGCTGTATTGCAGACCCAGATCCTGGTCACCCATCCGAATTGAGTAACCGTTAGCATCAGTGCTCCGTCCACAAATGCCCGTAAAGTCAAAATCTGCCAGGAGCGGCTCAACCACTGTCGGGCTGGTGCCACGCTCACTCCAGCAAGCGCGACTATTTGCCACTTGCTCAACAATCAATAGTTGATGGGCGTTATTACCATACGGTGAAGCAATGAGAGCCAGCTTGCCTGGATCTAGATCTGCTTTACTAAATAGTGCAGCCGCTGCGGGTTCAAGTGGGATCAGGGAACTTAAAGCCAGGGTTGACAAAGCAACCAATTTGAGTCGAGTCATCATGTCCGTTTGTCTCGGTCTGAGGGAAGGTACTGTTGTCCTGTCCGCAGACGTTGCTTATTGTTCCGGATGAAACAAACTAACGCTATGTAAATTTTCCGACTGGTACCCAGAAGTAACAAAAATCCTTACGCAGAAGCGTTTTCAGGGAACTCTCACCATACTCTTTTAGTCATGCATTGGTTAGGGTGGTATCGTATGGCAACAAAAGGCTGTTCTCGCTTTTAGACAGCAATTTTATCCACGCGATCGCATTCAAACTTCAAACAGAAAAGTAACGTGCATGGAAACCAAGCTGATTTTGACGGAGAAAGACATCAAGCGAGCGATCGAAGAATACCTGATCGGCACCAATCAGGGCAAAGCCAAATCGATTCGACTAGAGAAGGGCAACAATGACGTTTCGGCTGATCCAAGAGAATATTCTGCCTTCTACGCAGAAGTTGAATTGGAAGTCGAAGGAGAAGGCATTGAGTAATTTGTGTAAATTGGTAGTATTGATGTCCTTACACGGCGTGAAGTAGTATGACACCTCCATCTTCTCAGCAGCAAAGTGAAGCTGATCAACCAGCGGCACTGACTACTCAGAAAACCAGAACAAAGCGTCCGATTTGGGAGGTGGTAGCAGAGATTGGTGCTCAAATTCCTGATGAAGAATGGGCAAAGTTGCCAGATGACGGTGCGGTCAACTATAAGCACTATCTCTATGGCGCTACCAAGCAGGATAGTGTGATCGACCAAGACACATGAGCGTTGTTTTCGCCGATGCAGGGTACTGGATTGCTTTGTTTAACCCGCGTGATGGGTTGCACACTCAAGCAATGGTCAAAGCACAAGTTGTACAGGCTGAGTTGATCGTTACAAGCCAAATGGTGTTAGCAGAGTTTCTCAACCATTACGGGTCGATGGGAACGCAATTTCGCCAACGTGCAGTTGAAGTGGTTAATCGCTTGCAACACGATTCGGAGGTTGAAGTTGTACCACAAACGAGTGAACAGTTTGAGCAAGCACTAGGTTTGTACGCTCAGCGACAAGACAAAGCGTGGGGCTTAATTGATTGTGCTTCCTTCCTCATCATGCGAGAACGAGGCATTATATACGCACTAGCCTACGATGAGCATTTCAGACAAGCAGGCTTTGTGCCGTTATTGCGCGATCGCTAAAAAGGTGAAGTCTCACAAGCTGTTCTAACGGAAGAGGTAGTGTTAAACGGTGCTGCGATCGTCCCTTGCCTCTCTCCATAAATTGCACTCAACTGCTGAGTTGTTGATTGAAGTGCGATCGTGCGTGTGAAGCTTATCTGCTCGATCTATGATGACATACAGTAACTTTATGTCTAATAATAATTGGACTAATACTCTCTAATTTTTTTCAATCGCAATGAACAATCAAGAAATTCAAATTGATACGAACGAAAATCTCTTGTTTCAGCCTTGGGTTGGCAGCCAGTATGGTAATGAAAGTTTATTCAAAATCCCGGTTTTGATAGTTGGAGAATCCAACTATACTGATGACATTGAGAGGGAGAAACCTCATAGTACCTTCACTCATCGATTGATTGAGAGCATTATCAATGGTAGTTGGAAGCATAATTTCTTTAGCAATATTCAAGAACTTTTGTCGAGAATGCCAACACTCAGGAGCTAAGAACTAAATTCTGGCATTCTGTGGCACATCATGAATACATTCAGGATTGGCTACCTCGTCCTGGAGTTCGTCCTGACGAAAATATGTGGAAAAAGGCAAAACCTATTTTCAAAGATGTAGTTGTCGAGTTAAAACCCAAGTGTGTCTTGTTTGTATGTAAGAGAGTATATGATCGGGTGTCACAAGACTTTCCAAGTTCTACCTCTCTGATTGTTGATGAGAGTCATCCACTTACCCTAGATATTTATAAAATTCCTCATTCCACTTTACAGATTGATGGCGCGTTAGCCTCCTGGATCTATCATCCATCTTCCCATCAAGGAGGTTTCCAAAGACCTAGAGGAATTGTTAGTTCCCTCATTGAAGCTGCTGGTGGTAAAGTATGTTTGCCCTCTTCTCAAAGGAATTAACAATCGTGTGCTTCGAGATAGCGAATTAGGTCTCGACGCTTCATTGAATTGAGACACTAACTGGCTCATGAATTACATCCCTACCACTCAGTTCTTGATCCGTCAATTGGCGATTAGGGAGAAGGATGAGTTGAATCGCTTCCCGCAAACTTTCGCGGGCTTCTTCTAACGTCCGCTCCTGGACATTTGTACCAGGCAACTCTTGTGCGTAACCAACGTACCAACCCTGTACTTGCTCAAACACACCAGTAAACGTGTTTTCCATGCTTAGTCTTTCTCAATGAGCCATACGAAACTCATTCTCAGACTATCCTAGAAAAGCTGATGTGACGAACTGCAATGCTGAACATTTCTCAACTGCTGGCAGACGAGCTTGACCTCAAACCGTTTCAGGTGAGCAACGCGCTCGAACTTTTTGCCGAAGGGTCAACCGTGCCATTTATTGCGCGGTATCGCAAAGAGCGCACGGGTGAGATGGATGAAACCCAGTTGCGGGATCTGTCTGATCGCCACACCTACCTGACTGAGTTAGAGGATCGCAAAAAGGCAATTCTGGAGTCGATCGCCCAGCAGGACAAACTGACTCCTGCACTGGAAGCGAAAATTACGGTGTGCCTGCAAAAAAACGAACTCGAAGATCTCTATCTGCCGTACCGTCCTAAGCGTCGCACTCGCGCCACGATCGCTCGTGAAAAGGGGCTAGAACCATTGGCAGCGTTGATTAGAACACTGAACAACCCAACGGCTGCACCAACAGTTCTAACAACTGAAGCGGTGAAGTACGTTTCTGAAGCAAAAGGAGTGGCGACGGCTGAGGATGCCTTGAAAGGCGCGTCTGACATTCTGGCGGAAGAAGTGGCAGAGAAAGCGAACTTGCGGGCGTATCTGCGCGAATACTTCATGACAGCGGGTGTTTTGACCTCGAAAGTGAAAGGCGATCATCCCGAAGGGTCAACAAAGTTTGAGATGTATCGCAGCTATCAGGCAATGGTGAAGGCGATCGCATCACACAATCTGCTGGCACTCTATCGAGGCGAAACCGAAGGTGTGCTGGATGTGGATCTGACCTTTGATGAAGACGCTGTGCTGTCCTATTTGGAAGCGCAAGAACTGCGGGCAAAACAGCGAGAGATTCGCAACTTCTACCGCGATATGCTGAAGGATGCGTTCCATCGATTGATGAAAAATTCGCTGATTTCGGAAGTTCGCGCTGCTAAAAAAGTTGAGGCAGATGTCGAATCCATCAGCACCTTTGAGGCGAATCTGCGGGAACTGTTGTTGTCTGCCCCGGCTGGGATGAAACCCACGCTGGCGATCGATCCCGGTTTTCGCACTGGCTGCAAAGTGGCGGTACTCGACCAGACGGGCAAATTTTTAGAATACCAGACCATCTTTCCTCATCAGGCAGCCGGACAGCGGGTACAGGCAGGGCGAACGCTTGCCACCTTGATTGAGCGCTATCAGGTGCAACTAATCGCGATCGGCAACGGTACGGCGGGACGCGAAACCGATGAATTTGTCACGGAAGTCATGCAAGCGCTGGAACGCAAGCCCGTCAAAGTGATGGTGAACGAATCAGGCGCATCGATTTATTCCGCCAGTCCAGTGGCGATCGCCGAATTTCCTGACCAGGACATCACCGTGCGTGGTGCCATCAGCATTGGTCGTCGCCTGCAAGATCCACTGGCAGAACTGGTGAAAATCGATCCGAAGTCGATCGGTGTCGGGCAGTATCAGCACGACGTTGATCAGAAACTGTTGAAAAAGAAGCTGGATGAAACCGTAGAAAGCTGCGTCAACTATGTGGGTGTCGATCTCAACATGGCATCTAAAGAGCTTCTCACCTTTGTCTCAGGCATCACGCCTACTATTGCCAACAACATCGTCGCCTACCGTAATGAAAACGGCGTGTTTGGCGATCGTCGGCAATTATTGAAAGTCCCCAAACTGGGTCCCAAAGCCTTTGAGCAAGCAGCAGGATTTTTGCGCATTCGCAACGGTAAAAATCCGTTGGATAACACTGCTGTTCACCCGGAAAGTTACAAGGTCGTGGAAAGCATTGCTACGGATTTGAGCGTTCCGTTAACTCAAATTACTCAAGTTGCTGAGCGGCTGAAAAAGACCGATTTGAAGAAGTATGTGACAGAGGCGATCGGTGAACCCACATTACGCGACATCCTTGCCGAACTCGAAAAACCGGGACGCGATCCTCGTGCTGAATTCAAATATGCCACCTTCAAAGAGGGTGTGAAAGAGATTTCTGATCTCACGATTGGGATGCAGCTAGAAGGCATTGTCACCAACGTTGCTAACTTCGGTGCCTTTGTGGATATTGGTGTGCATCAAGATGGGTTAGTGCATGTATCGCAACTCGCCGATCGCTTCGTCAGTGACCCCAAACAAATCGTCAAAGTCGGTCAGGTCGTGAACGTGCGCGTACTGGAAGTCAACGAAAAACTCAAGCGCATCAGTCTTTCTATGCGCGCCGATGCTGCTGAAGGGCACAGTCAACCCAAAACCAATCCATCACCTCAAGTTAATCCATCACCTCAAGTTAATCCATCACCTCAAGTTAATCCATTATCTAAAACCAATCCATCACCTAAAACCAATCCATCATCCAAAACTAATCCATCACCTAAAGCCAATCCATCTCAACCCAACGCTGCCTCAGAGACAAAACCCGCTACATTGGATGACTTGAAAGCAAAGTTCGGAAAAAAACGGTAAGATAACGCGATCGCTGCTGTTGGGTTGAGAGGGTGGAGAAAGGTTATTTGTTAGCCCCTGATGCAACCTATCTCTTGCAATGGCAACGCAATGCAATAAGACCCCTGCCAAAAGAGTAAAAATGTTGCTGACCCATGCACTACCGCTTGAAATCGCTTCGTCTCACTTTGTTTTTTGGCAGTCTTGTTGTATGCCTTTGGTTGAGTCAACTTTCATTCGACGGCAGATGGTTCTTCACACCTGAGCGTTCCAATGCCGCTGATGCCACGCAATTGACGCAGCAAGGTTGGGAGCAGTATCAGAGCGGTGATTTTCAGGGCGCGATCGCTCAATGGCAAGCGGTCTTAAGCCTGACTGCTGATCATCCTTCAGAATTGAGAGCTACGGTCTTAAAGTATCTCGTGCGGGCAGACCAGCAAGTTGGCGAGCTTGATCAGGCGATCGCGCATCTAGAGCAGCTCATCGTCTACTATCGGCAGACAGGCAATACCCTTCAAATGGGCAGGATGATCACAGAACAGGCTCAAGCTCATAGCAGCCTGGGGCAACAACGCAAAGCGATCGCCCTTCTGTGTAGCGAAGTTGATCGTCCGTGTGTTGCCAACAGCGCACTGATGATTGCCCGTCAACAAGCCGATACGGCAGGTGAAGTTGCAGCGCTGGGCAGTCTGGGCAACGCCTATCGTCTGCGCGGCGACTATGACCGAGCGCTTCAGCATCTAGAGACCGCGCTGACGCTAGCAAGACAGACGCATAGTCAGCTACATGTGCTTGCAGCACTGAATGGTTTGGGCAACACCTACGCCAGTCTTGCAGAACGGGATGTTCGTCGCCGTCGATCGGCAGAAGCACCAGAAGCGCACGCATGGAATCAATCGATCGAGCGCTACGATAGCAAGGCGATCGCATACTTCAAAGCCAGTTTGACCATTGCCCGCGCTCAAAATGATGGGCTGAACGAACTGCGATCGCTGCTTAATCTGGTTGTGCCATTACAGCGTCGGCAGGAAGAGAAGATCGCAGTCAGCGGTCAGCGCTCAGCGCTCGGCGGTGAGGAGTCAGAAGCTAGCTTTATTGACTCTGCTAGAGCGCTTCAGCAAGCTCAACGAATTCTAGGACAATTGCCTGCGTCTCGTGAAAAGACGTATGGGACGATTCGCTTAGCAACGTTAATGCAACGGGTAGCGGGGCAAGCAGCGATCGATCCAGCGACACACTGCTTCGGGTCTGATGCGCCAGAGCAGGTAGTCCCGTTGTTACAGCAAGCGATCGCGATCGCGCAGCAAATCCGTGATCCTCAGTCGGAAGCATTTGCCCTGGGGCGCTTGGGGCATGTGTACGAATGTCGTCAAGCCTATGGACAGGCACTGAGCCTGACGCAACAGGCACAACTAGCGGCGGCAAACGATGACAGCCGCTATCTTTGGGAGTGGCAAGCCGGTCGCATCTTGCGGGCACAGGGAAAAACAGCGGCGGCGATCGACACCTACGATCTCGCCGTGCAGACGCTACAAACGATTCGAGGTGATTTAGCGATCGCCAGTCGAGATTTTCAGTTTGACTTCCGCGATACGGTAGAACCCGTCTACCGAGAACTAACCGCACTCTATCTTGAGCAAGCCAGCAATCAGAAGCAAGCCAGCAATCAGAAGCAAGTACAGCGCCAGGTAGAAGGCAAGGGTGAGAATATCTCAATGGTTGCGACTGTACAGACGATCGAGTCGGCGCTAGAGACCATCGACAGCCTACGTTTGGCAGAACTGCAAAATTACCTTGGCGAAGATTGTACGCTCAGCGCGATCGCCAAGCCTGTGACGGTGGTTGACCCCAAAACTGCCGTTCTCAGCTCTGTCATTCTCGGCGATCGCGTGGCGCTCATTCTGACTCTCTCCATGCCAAACCAGCGGTATCGCTCTCAGGTGCACTGGTTGCCTGCCGACGCTCAAACGGTGAAAGCCACTATTAATGATTTGCGTCGTCGCCTAGAAAAACGGTCTGACCTGGCAAACAGCTATCAAGCACCATCGCAGCAGGTGTACGACTGGCTGATCCGACCCTTTGCTCAGGACTTGCAGACTGCTCAAATCGAGACGCTGGTGTTCATTCAGGATGGTATCTTGCGGAGCATTCCCATGGCAGCCCTCTACGATGGCAAACAGTTTCTGGTAGAGCAGTACGCGATCGCCAGCACCCTCAGCCTGAGTCTGGTTGATCCCATGCCGATCGATCGCACGTCTCTTCGTGTCTTGGGATTTGGCTTGACCAAGCCATCGCTGGTAGAAGGACCCACGTTCTTTGCACCCCTCAGCTACGTCAAGACAGAAATTGACAGCATCCAAACCGCTATTCCTGGCAGCAAAGGCTTACTCGATGATGCCTTTACTCTCGATCGTTTGCAGCAAGAGCTGACGGTAGACGCATATCCGATCGTGCATTTAGCCACTCACGGCAGGTTTGGGGTTGATGCGCGCGATACGTTTTTGGTGACGGGGAAGCGGGAGGAAGTGAGTCGGGAGTTGGAAGTCGGGAGTCGGGAAGCGCGGTTAACTCAACGTGCGGCGCTGGGAAGTCAGACTTACAACGAAAAGCTGACGATGAATGCGCTTTATGAAATGATTCGCGCTATGCGGCAGGGTAAGCTACTGGAACTGCTGACATTGACGGCATGTGAGACAGCGGTAGGCAGCGATCGTGATGCACTGGGTATTGCAGGTATTTCGCTTCAGGCAGGGGCACGGAGTACCGTCGCCTCGCTTTGGCAGGTGGATGATCAGGCAACGGCGCAACTCATCACCCACTTTTATCAAGCACTCAAACAGGGGATGAGTCGCGCTAAGGCTCTGCAAGCAGCACAAAAAAACTGGCTTCAGCGACATACGGGCGATCGACATCATCCTGGTTATTGGGCAGCCTTGATTCTCGCTGGCAATTGGCTCTGAAGCATTAAGACCGATCGACTACATGGAGTGGTTCACCATTACAGCGCCCGTCCGCTAATGATGATCGGTTAAGGGTGCCAGCGTGCAGGTACAGGCAGAACTGCTCAGCTCGATCTGAATGGTTGTATGCGCGATCCCAAACTGGGCTTGCAGCGCTTCGCACAGGTGAACCAAAAACGCATCGCCGGGATGCCCATCTGGTATGACGAGATGCGCGGTGAGTGCGGTTTCTGTTGTGCTCATGCCCCAAATGTGCAAATCGTGAACCTGTTCAACACCAGGACGTTCTGCCAGATACGCCTTCACAGCCCGTTCGTCGATCGCCTCTGGCACCGCATCGATCGCCAGGTTAAACGAATCTTTCAGCAGTTGCCAGGTGCCCACAATAATCAACGCGCTAATCACCAAACTGAAAGCAGGATCGAGCCAAAGCCAATGAGTTACCAAAATGCCAATGCCTGCAAGGACAACGCCAAACGACACAACCGCATCAGCCGCCATATGCATAAAGGCAGCGCGAAGATTCAAATCTTGCTGGCGACCTGACATAAACATCAGCGCCGTTACCGTATTGATGACGATGCCGATCGCTGCCACAATGATGACGATCTCGCCCTGCACAGCATCCGGTTTACTGAAGCGTTGAATGGCTTCCCATGCGAGTCCCCCCGTAACCACCAGGAGAAAAATGGCGTTTAAGAATGCGGCTAAAATTGACGATCGTCGCCAACCGTAGGTGTAACGGCTAGAGGGTTGCCGACGTGCCAGCACACTTGCGCCCCACGCCAATACCAAACCTAAAACATCACTCAAGTTATGACCTGCATCTGCCAGCAGCGCTACTGAATTCGCCAGATAACCAAAAATCACCTCAAGACAGACAAACCCCAGATTCAACGTCAGCCCGATCGCAAACGCACGACTGAAGTTAGCAGGTGCGTGATGATGAGCATGTCCAGTATGATTATGCCCGTGGTGATGATCATGTCCAGCGTGATGATGTGTCATAGCGACAAATCGTTAGGTTCCTAAATGTGTCTTGCGACAGCTACAGTCGGAAGGCAAGCACGGTTGATGCCCGTATTTTAATCCACAATGCTGGACGATTTGGTGTGAGCTGTGATGACCCTATCGCTTTCGGCTAACTTGAGTCGGTTGAGCCAATGTACGATCGCGTGTTGAAGCGCGTCAATTGGCATAGGCACGTCTCGTTAGCTGCGTTTATCCTTCAGGAACGCTACACGAACCACCGACACTCATGCGCTGCTGGTATCACAATGGATCGCAAGTTGATACATTGCCAGCGTTAGTGCTTACAAGGCGATTGTGACTCGATACATTGGCATTGCAGCTCAATACATTACGCGATGTGCGACTTTCCTGAAAAGCCTGCCAAAACTGCCCTCACCCTAGCCCTCTCCCATCGGGAGAGGGAACCGGAACGGTCTGGAAGCCCTTCTCCCTGGGGAGAAGGGTGGGGATGAGGGCGAATTAGTTGCACATCGCGTTACATTGCTATTGTCAGTGCCCACAAGGCGATCGCGACCCGATACATTGGCATTGCGACTCGATACATTACTATTGTCAGTGCCCACAATGTAATTGCGACTTAATACATTGCTATTGTTAGTGCTTACAATGCCGTTGCAGCTCAATACATTGGCATGGCAACGGTTACTTTCCTTAAAAACTGATACGCCCCTCTAACGTAATTGATGCAATTCTTCTCCCCACTCCCTACTTCCCACTCCCCACTCCCCCTTTGTGGAATCATCGCCTGCATCATCGTGGCAGCGCCCACCAATGCCGCTCAACCCCTCTATGTTTCCTATCCGCCTGCCAACCATGAGACGGTTGCCGATCGCATCTTTCTGATTGGCACTGCCGCACCGGGGGGAACCGTCTTGGTCAACGGCAAGGCGATCGTGCGTAATACCGCTGGACATTTCGCGCCTAGTTTTCCGCTGCAAGTCGGGGAGAATCGGTTTGATTTACGCTACGGCAAGCAGTCGGTAATGCTGACCGTCACGCGCTTAGCGACAACATCCGCTTTACCCACAGGTTTGGCGTTTGGCAAAGACTCGCTCAGCCCTGCTGTGGATATCGCGCGATTACCTGATGAGTTGATCTGCTTCACTGCGATCGCACCGCCAAAAGCAACCGTTTCCGTAAAGCTTGCTGAGCAAGCTGTTTCCTTGACACCACAGCCGCAGCCGATCGAGCTACCAGGCAATGCCGCTGTGTTAACGCAGCAGAATCAACCGACGATCGCCGCGACTGGACGCTTTGAAGGTTGCACTCGCACCGTGCTGCTGGGCGATCTGGGCAAACCAGAATGGCAGCTCGCTCAAGATGGTCAAACCATCAAACAGTCTGGCTTCGGCAGCATCAAAATTCTGTCACCTACACGTCTAGAAACCGCTGCCGTCACAGTAGAATCCGGCACCGCTCGCACAGGCGCGGGCACAGACTATTCTCGCCTCACACCCTTACCCAAAGGCACACAAGCCCTCGTGACAGGCTACGAAGGCGATTGGGTGCGGCTAGACTACGGTGCCTGGATTAAGCGCAGCGAGGTGCAGATTCTGCCGACGGGTGCCCCACCAACGTCAATCATTCGCAGTATCAAAGCACGGCAGGCAGGCGACTGGACAGAGGTTATCTTTCCGCTGCAAGTGCCTGTGCCTGTGAGCGTTCAGCAGGGCGATCGCACCTTCACCCTCACCCTCTACAACACCACCGCTCAAACCGATATTATTCGCCTCGATGACGATCCACTGATTGAGCGCTTGGACTGGCAGCAAAGCGTCCCAGGACAAATCCAATACACCTTTAAACTCAAGTCCAGTCAGCAATGGGGCTATAAGTTGCGGTATGAAGGCACGACGTTGGTGCTGTCGTTGAAACATCCGCCAGTGGTCAGCGGTCAGCGGTCAGCGGTCAGCGGTCAGCAGGCAAGCTCAACCCTCAAAACGTCATCTTCCACCATCCCCTCAACTCCCTATCCTCTCACCTCCTCATCTCCCTACTCCCCACTCCCTACTCCCCACTCCCGACTCCCGACTCCCCTCTCAGGCACCAAAATTCTCCTCGACCCCGGTCATGGTGGCGCTGAGGATCTCGGCTCTAGAGGTCCGACTGGCTATGCTGAAAAATCGGTGGCGCTGCTGATGGCGAAACTGGTGCGCGATCGGCTTCAGCAACGAGGCGCAACGGTTTATCTCACCCGCGAAACGGATGTGGATGTGCCCTTACAAGATCGTGTGGCAATGATTGAAAAAGTGCAGCCCACGCTGGCGCTGAGTCTGCACTACAATGCACTGCCTGACAATGGCGATGCTATGAAAACGAAAGGTGTCTCCACATTCTGGTACAACACTCAGGCACACAGTCTGGCAATCTTTCTGCACAATTACTTGACCAAAACCCTGAAGCGATCGTCCTATGGCGTGTTCTGGGATAACTTGGCGCTGACTCGACCCACGACCACTCCATCTGTGTTGCTAGAACTCGGTTTTATGATCAATCCCGATGAGTTTGAGTGGATCACCAATCCGAAAGAGCAGCAACGGTTAGCAACGGCGATCGCCGACGGCATCACAGCATGGCTACAGAAGAGTCGCCCGTAAGCAACGTGTTTGACGGTTAAACCTCCGCAACTGCGTCAATCAAGCCTGCTGACGCACAGTTGCTTAAAGCCATTCAAAACCGTGCCAAACTTGCGACTCCACAAGGGCTTGAAATTGCCCTCAAACCGCTGCCCAATTGGGCGGGTCGAGAATGCTGCAAGATCTGAGTTAGAGGTCTTTCCCGTTCCTGCTCTGCAAGTTGGCTGGGAGCAATAGACCCGCAAGATGAATGCGTTCATCTGTCCACTGGTGCATGAGTTGAACCTGCCACGCATCTTTGCATCTGCTTAGAGTGACCAATGAGGGATAAATGATGGAGCGGCTTCTGTCCTGATAGTCGTTTAATTTCTATGCCAAACGCTTGATCGAGTTGATTGGCTATGCGATACTTCAAAAGAATTAAGTACAAAAAATCTATTGGCTTAGTGTACTTTAAGTTTTTACCGCCTCTTTTTGTGGCTACAAGCCACACCTTGAGTTCTCGCTGGCAATTGAGGCTATTTTTTTTGTTCATTCACAACTGTGATTCAGGAGCTTTATGACGATGAGTTTTAGACTGAGTGCTAGATTTTTCCGAACGCTTAGAAAGCGAGTTCTTCAGCCCTCTATCTTAGTGATCACCGCGATCGCAACCTTGCTTGCCGTGTCTCTTTTCTCAATTTCGTCGCTCACCGCAGCGCCCAGCGTCAGGGTGCAATTTGTGTCGCCCACCTGGGTTGCTGCAAATGCAAAAGATTCAGATTTGCGTATTCTGGATGTGCGAAACTCGCCTCTGGAGTACATTGCAGGGCACATTCCAAATGCAGTGAACATTGCAGACATCGCGTTTCGTGGTCCGAATGGCTTTTTGCCTGTGCAGTATTGGGAGACTCAGAAGTTAGCATCCATCTTTTCGCGATCGGGTGTCAATACTAATAGTCGTGTGCTTGTCTATTCCGATGCGCGCGATGTTTTGGGAGCCACGATGGTTGCCTATGTGCTGGAGCGATCGGGCGTGAAAGATATTGCCGTTTTAGATGGCGGCTATGCAGGTTATAAAGCCTCTGGGCAACCAGTTGTCAAAGAATATCCCAAATACAAATTTACGTCGTTTGCAGTTCAGGACAATCCCTCCATTCGTGTCACACTCGATCAGGTTGGAAAATTGATTGGCAAACCGGGCGTGACGTTTGTTGATCCCCGACCGGGTGATTTGTTCCGGGGTGAGAAAGACCTCTGGGTTCGCAATGGTCACATTCCAGGTGCCAAAAACATTCCCTGGACGACCTTTACAGAAGCAGAAAACCCTCAAGAAGATCTCAAGAATCCTCATAAGTTGAAGTCACTGGAGGCGCTTCGCAAAATCCTGGCAGACAAAAATATCAAACCGTCCGACGATGTGATTGTGACATGCAGCACCGGGCGTGAAGCCACCTTACAGTACCTCGTGCTCAAACACCTGCTGGGGTATCCTAAAGTGCGGCTCTATGAAGGTGCCTGGACTGAATACAGCACATCTAATCTGCCAGTCGAAACTGGACCGGAAAAAGCTTAGGATGATGGCTTCCATCAAGTGGGGTAGCCATCCAGTTGTTCGGGCAGATGGCTATCCCACAAACGTTACATCTTGTTTGATCCATAATCCTTTGACCCACAATTCTTAGTGATTCGGTGCTAGTGTATGAAGCTTTTGCTTGCGTCCTTTGTTGTGTTTGTGGCTCTAGCAGGCGTATGGTCGGCTAGTTTTGCACAGGAAAAACCAACGGACGGTAGCTGCGATCCACCCCCAGAAAAGCCCAAGGAACCACCCAAGAAGTAAAGAAATGCGGATCTGCTGGTAGCACCTGGCAGCACTCCAGGACTACGGCTGCTGCCCCATTACCGATCGCACCGATATACAGTCGCAGCGAGACGTAATCATCGACCACGCGCAGGTTTCGCACCATTCCCAAACTCACAACGTCATTCTTGAGCGTGGGTTCAATGATTTATTTGAGGAATTGAATGACCTCTTGCTGCCGAGGGTCGATCGTACTTTCATTCATGTCAATCCTCACAGCATAAACCAATCACTTAATTTTGATTGCTAACTAACATGATAAGCCGTGATTGCAACTGCACCGTCAGGGCTATAAATAGCTTCCACCCTGGCATAGATAGAATGTGTCCACCAGGTTTTGATGCGGTTGTCTTGAGCGGGTGCAGTGCCTAGTTGGGTATAGCCTGCTGGAAGCAGCAGTTCATTAAATTGTTTGGCAGGCAAAGTTTTGGACGTAATGGATGGAAATACCATCAATGCGTTGTTTATCAAGGGTCATAGCTACCTTGATAGGTGCTGTAGATGCGGTATCTGGGTAGAACGAGGGAGATTCCTGCCCAATCATGAAGAATGCCGGGGTAACTGTATTCTGCCAAGCTGCCACCCAATCGTAATGTCCAGGAACCAAGCCAAACATATAAGCCAGGAATGAGAGCATCCATGCTGTAGGTAATGGCACGACGCTCAGCATCCACGATCGTCGATAATGCGTTTGCGATCGGTGGCTGCTTCTTGTCAGACGTTCCCATAGCCCCTGTTCTCAATCAGTTTTATGACGATCATACCTCGATCGTACTTTCACTTAAAATCATGCTTGAGAAGATACTTTATCCACGCTTTAATGGATGAAGATTCCAGTGTACTCATTACGTACCAATAGAAATGCTTGGTGTGGAATGCTTGTTCATCGCTTCTTCAAAGACTAAGCTATTGATGAAAAGAGGTTTCAAAGCTTTTTTTGAAGTAACGATGTCAGTTTGTTAGGACGACAAAATAGTGTTACTCGACACCACTGATCCACTTACCGCAGATCATCAATGAACCTTAGACTGTTGGCTTTGCCGATTAGCGCTTCGACGATCGCCCTACTTGTTGTCTTTGCGCCTGCGACTGTTCATGCTGTGGACGATCGCCCGCTGGGGCGGTTATCCCTGTCAAACGAGTCTAACCACAGCCCAGCTATGATGCTCTTGCCGGAACCGCAGACTGCTCCCGATTTGGTTAGACGAGGAGTAGAGAAAGCCAATCAGAAGAATTTCGAGGGCGCGATCGCGGACTTTAATCAGGCAATTCAACTCAAGCTCGACTATGCGCTTGCCTACTACAACCGAGGCAATGCCTATGCCAAAACCAACAATGTTCGTGCGGCACTCGCCGACTACAGTCAGGTGATCTTGCTCAAACCCAACAACGCCTACGTTCGCTATGACCGGGGCGTGCTACGCGCTGCTGCTGGAGACAAGCAAGGCGCGATCGACGATTTTCAACAAGCCCTGGCGCTGTTTAAGCGACAGCTCAACGCCAAGTGGCAGGAGCAGTCGTTGAACCAACTCAAGCAACTTCAGGAGACGTGAGTTGAACAACAGCTTTGCCATGACCACCGACCACGTGAGTGGAAGTAACCAATGCTTGAGCGGCAGTAACGTTCCCAATCACTTGCCGCAGATAACCCTAAAGTTCGACCGACAATCTTTCGGCGGTCGGGTGCATTGGGGTTGTTATGCCATCCCACACAACAAGCTTCAAGCACTCTGACGAACATCAACGTTAGATAGTCGCCCTTC
>JAHHIG010000021.1 GCA_019358895.1 Tildeniella nuda ZEHNDER 1965/U140
GCGGCTACAGGGACAAAACCTGCCTCCACAGGTTCCAAAATCCTCGTGTTGCGGTAGTCCGCGCAGGCGGACTTTGTCTACGTAGTCGCGGTTTTAACCGCCAGACACTTTTAAAACATCCTCTAAGAGCTTGTACCGTACTAAAACGAGAAGCGCTATACAGAGCGGGGGGCTTTCGTATCCATGCCAGTCTCTACCTTGTGGATACCAGGAGTTATCTCCTTCGGCAGATTAGTCAAGGCTGAACCACCTGATAGATTGGTTATGTCAACATTAGAGGCTTAGGTAAGAGATTATGAATATCATTGCTTGGATTGTTTTGGGCTTAATCGCGGGTGCGATCGCTAAGGCGATTTATCCAGGTCCTCAGGGCGGCGGCATCCTTGGCACGATCGTCTTAGGTATCATCGGTGCTTTTGTGGGTGGTTCATTGTTTAGCTTGATCAATACTGGTACGCTTCAGTTGGCAGCTACAAGCTTGAGTATTCCTGGCGTTTTGGTTGCTGTGCTAGGCGCGATCGTTGCCATCTTTCTTTGGGGTCTTCTCACTCGCCGCACTGTCTAAGAGCTTGCCTTTTGAATGATGGTGCAGTTTAATTCGGTGCTAGGGACTGAGAATCAAATAACGCCGATTTTCGTAGGTTGGGTTGAGACGCGAAACCTAATATCGTCGGGGCGTTGGGTTCGCAAAGCTCAACCCAACCTACACAGATTATTTAATCCACGCTCCTAAGCAACTTTGTCACATTGACTGTCTTGTTCAAGCTTGGTTGATTAGTCCGTTTCAAATTTGAATGGCTCTTAGCCATCTATTTGCATACTCTCGTCCATTAATAGCGCCGCAAAATTTCAGGTTCGGTAAGAATGCTATGCGCTCTTACCGAACTTTTCAATCTGAAAATTTGCCTATCTTTGCTGCTATTGATCTTCGGGCAAAATCCACTGGGGCGGCTCCATACGCTTTTTCCTCACAGCGTTTTCTGCCATCTCCAGCATTTGATCTAATGAGGTTTCGCTAATAAACTTAGCTGCTTTAGCTTTATATTCCAGGTTTGGGCATTGGTCTCCCAATACACACCCTTTTACACAGGCTTCAGCACAATTAATCGTCATTTTTCGCTCCAGTATCGAAATAAAACGTCATTAAGCGACAACTATTGGGTTAAGAAAGATTGACAAGGCAGCTTTTGTGCCAATTGTTGTGGACAAACTTTTCTAACTTTTATTTTACCTCTGCGGCTTGCAGCAATAGTTGAGACGTAAAAAAGTGGTGCAGCAGTCTCTAAACAAGTGAAGAGGGCAGAGGGCAGAGGGCAGAGGGCAGTTTTCCTTTTGCCTTAAGACTTAAAGGCTTTCACCACACTCAAGCAAGAATCGCTGTAGTTGCCAAGGACGGCTTCTGGATGAGCAACAGCTTCTTGTGAAGAAAGTCTCTCTGCGTCGGCTCTCAATCTGAGACAGTTTCCCCGAAGCGCTCGATCGTTCCACAAAAGTGGCGTTATGGAAGCAGAAAGTGCCTTGGCGATGCAAATCTTGCCAAAAACTTTCCTGATTCGGTCGGACGATCGTGACTAGGAAAGCATAAGTTTCTTGCAGCGACAATGACTGATCTTTCTCTGTTGGCGACCGTGTTGGCTAAAGGCTTAGCCCAGCCAACTTCGATCAATGCACCACCATCAGCAGCGTTCGTAGCGTTTGACCGCAAGTCGACACGCTCTCGTCGGAAGCATTCGTCAAAGAACGCATCTCAGCCTAAAGCACTCTTGCAGCCAAATGTGCAACCGGACTCCAGACAGGATGCCACCGAATTTTCTCAGCCCAAGTTTGGCTTGCCCAGTTCGTGTAGTCAGTTTTACTGGCAGCGCTTTGCCGCTCTGCGATCGGGCAGGCTTTACACGCGCTTACCGATCGACAGTTTCCGCGATATCTGGCTGCGGGCAACTGGAGAGCCAACCTATAACCAGTGGCGAACCCTGCTTGCGTTAGAGGCGAAAGCGGCAACTGGCGGACAAGGCAACCGTCGCCTGTCGGTGATGGTAGGCGATTCGCTGAGCCTGTGGTTTCCAAGCGATCGTCTCCCAACGGGGCAACTCTGGCTCAACCAGGCGATTTCTGGCGAAAACACCAGCGCGATCCTTCAGCGGTTACCTGCGTTTGCCAATGCTCGTCCTCAAGCAATTTACGTGATGGCTGGTATTAATGACCTGAAGCAAGGCGCAACCGATAACGACATTTTGTGGAATCTCCGCCAGATTGTGCGCCGCTTACAGCAGTCACATCCACATGCCCGTATTGTTGTGCAATCCATTCTACCCACTCGAACAGCGATTGTTCCTGGTAACCGCATTGGCTGGCTTAATGAACAACTCGCCGCGATCGCCAAACAGGATGGTGCAATCTTCCTGGATCTCTACTCCCAATTTACTGATGCAGACGGTAGCTTGCGTCGTGAGCTAACCACAGATGGGTTGCATTTGAATGCAAACGGCTATGCCACCTGGCAAGCGCAATTAGCGCAAGCAGATACGTGGCTTGCCAGAGGAGGCTGAAGGAAAAAGCGTTGCGTGATGCAGAAACCGGGTTTTTACCTTGGAGCGCGATACCATCTTGAAAAGAACAAACATTTTTGATGATGCGGTAGTGTGCTGTGATGTATCGATCCACGATCGCGCTGACAACTTTTTGCCTCATGACAACGGTTCAGCTTGCGTGTGCCGATGCTCCGATGCCATTGGAGCAGCAGGTCAAAGTGGTTGCTGCTCGGTTGGAAGGTGTCATGTCTACTGCGGCACAGGCGAGTGTCAATCCCAAAATCTCCGATGTTCGCATGACAACGTGCCAGGTCACTTTGACAGGCAGAGACGGAGTGCAGCGTCAGGCGATCGTGCTCTATCAGGAGCAAGCGCTTGCTAACGCTTTAGCCAAACCATATCGACAGCGTTTTTTGCAGCTTAGCGCCAGTCCTGTCAGTCAGAGCGTGCAATCGCGTTCCTTCAAACCTGCTCAGGCTACGGCATGGATTAATTTCTGCAACAAAGCTGCGGTCGATCGCGTAGTAAAACCTGAAGCGATGGGTACCGCTATTTGCAGTGTCTTTCTCCGCCGCTCCGGTGACAACTATGTGGGCAATACACCAGTTGATGGTTGTCCTGCTAACGTCAGAGGCGCGGTGAGAATCAAGAACCATATTGTGCTGCGCTCCATTGGTATGGATACCTGGGATCGCGGTTTCGACGCGACAGGTAAGCAAGTTTGGGGCGCAAAAGCAGAATCGTATCAATTTCGCCGCACACAAGAGAGGAGTGAGGAGTGAGGAGTGTTATGTTCGGAATTGCTTTCCGACTCTTTTTTGAGTACCGCCTCCTACCTTCGCGTACGGTTGGTAACGCTCGCATTGATCAAGCTCAAACTAAACAGGGTACTTTATGCTAGTGAATCGGTATCGCTAGTAGCGTGTTGGTGAGGCTTTGCGGCAGGGTACCCTTGTGCTTAATAGTGGAGTATTGGCATGACTCACGGAACGAGGACGAAGCTTAAGCTGCTGGTGGTTGATGATGAGCCAGACAACCTGGATCTGCTTTATCGCACGTTTCGGCGTGACTTTGAGGTGATTGCTGCCGAGAGCGCGATCGCGGCACTGCAA
Organism: Tildeniella nuda ZEHNDER 1965/U140; assembly: GCA_019358895.1. Lineage (GTDB taxonomy): Bacteria > Cyanobacteriota > Cyanobacteriia > Leptolyngbyales > Leptolyngbyaceae > Stenomitos > Stenomitos nudus. Next base: position 3,644 of record JAHHIG010000021.1, read on the forward strand.
ATCTTGGAGCAGCAGGGAGAAATGGCGATCATCATTTCAGACCAGCGGATGCCCGAAATGCTGGGGACAGAATTTCTCAGCAAAACGGTCGATCGCTATCCCGATACGATTCGGATCGTGCTCACTGGCTATACCGATGTTGAAGATCTCGTAGAAGCCATCAACTCTGGCAAAGTCTTCAAGTACATCACCAAGCCATGGAACCCTGAGCAACTGAAAAGTATTGTCCAGCAAGCGGCTGAAACGTATCAGGTGCTTAAGCAGCGTACGAATGAACTCAGACGGGCACTCCGACGCGAATCGCTGTTTAACGCCATGACTACTGCGATTCGAGAATCCCTTGACTATGATAGTATCCTGCATACTGTAGCCAGGACAGTGGGACAAACATTTGGGGCAAGCCGTTGTGTGCTGCGTCCCGTTGAGGACGATTGCCTGGTACCAGAAGCCTTTATCTACCAGGAAGGTGCTCAGGAATGTCAGGATAGGCAGCAAACTCTAAGTGACACAACTGACGATCCCCTTATGCAAATGACGTTGCAAACGCGTCAGATTCAAACAGCGCAAGGGCACGCCGGAAAGGGCTTTCAGTTCGTTGTACCCTTCATCTATCAACAAGAGTTTCTGGCGGTGCTGTCGCTCGATCGGGGGGCGATCGAGCCACCCTGGTCAACTGAAGACATTGAACTCATTCAGGGTGTTGCCGACCAGGCAGCATTAGCTCTATCGCAAGCAAAGCTCTATCAGCGTACCCAAGAGCAAGCAGAACAGATGCGGGCAGAACTCGCGGTTGCCCGTCAGATTCAAGGCAATCTGTTACGCCAAAGCCTGCCTGACCTGGATGGCATGAAAGTTCAGGCGTGCTGCTTCCCAGCGCGTGAAGTGGGTGGCGACTTTTTTGAGGTGTACGCCCATCCTCAAGGCGACATTTGGTTAGCCGTCGGCGATGTCTCTGGCAAGGGGGTGCCTGCCGCCCTGTTTATGGCAAGTGCCATTTCAGTTTTGCGGCGAGAGCTTTCTCAGGAAGTACCACCCGAACCGCATCTGGTCATGCAAAACTTAAACCGCAGCCTTTCTGAGGACTTGGTGAGCACCAATTGCTTTATTACCATGGTACTGGCGCGCTACAGCCCGTCTACTCGCCAGCTCGTTTATGCCAATGCTGGACACATCTACCCTCTGGTATGGTCAAGCCGCAACGTCGCCGCGCAGGTTGCCGCGCAAGGATCATCCCTCGTCGAGCCGCATTATCTGAAAGTGCGCGGCGTACCGTTGGGCATTCTACCCATCTGGAAAGCTGCGGCTGGCAGTATGGAGCTGAATTCAGGTGAAGTACTGCTGCTGACCAGTGACGGTATTACGGAAGCGACCGTTGCAACCGCTGGTAATGGCGCTGGTAATGGTGGTACAGGCACCCTTCCAACAGTGACTGCCATGCTGCAACAGGCTGGTTTATGGCAAATGCTGATGCAAGAACATGCACCGCTTGACTTGAGCCACTTACTTTCGCGGATTCGATCGCACAATACAATCCAAGAAGACGACCAGACCATACTCTCTCTGGAGGTTCTGTAGTTAATGAGAACTGAGCTTCACGTACCCAGCGATCTAAAGTTTTTGGCAGTGGTCGAAAATTGGCTCTTGGACAGCTTAGAGGTTGAACTGGGCGATCGCGTTGACTGGACTCGACAATCCAATCGTCTGCGGCTGGTGCTGGTTGAGGCATACTCCAACGTCGTCCGTCATGCTCACAAAGACCAACCTGCCTTACCTGTGCTCATTCGACTCGAATTGCAAGAGCGGGATATCGCCCTCGAAATTTGGGATCACGGCACTGGCTATGATGTGGCTACCTACGCGGAGCCGACCCCGGAATTAATGCAAGAAGGTGGCTACGGCTGGCTCATCTTGAATCGCCTGATGGATCGCGTCGAGTATCAACTTCAAGTCGATGGCTTAAACTGCCTCAAAATGGAAGCCAACCTGCCAGAAGCAGCACAGCCTGCAGAAGCGGGGAAGTAAGTGAGTAGGAGAGGCAGAAGGCAGGAGGCAGGAGGCAGGAGGCAGGAGGCAGGAGGCAGAAGCTAATACTCCTCACACCTCACTTCCGCGAAGAGGCAGGAGGCAGGAGGCAGCAATCTCAAGGCTTAAAAGCTGCTGTTGAATGCTGACCCTGAACTCAAACCTTCCCTTCTGCCCTCTGCCCTCTGCCCTTTGCCCTCTGCCCTTTGCCCTCTGCCTTCTATCCCCTCAAATTCTAAAGATGGTCTAAGTGCAGTCGTTTGCCTGTGGAAAATCAGGTAGACTGCTCTTCTGCAAATCTATTGAGGGACTGGTTTCGTCTTCGCTCCTTTTGTCCACGATCGCGCTGCCCTAACGCGTTGAGTGCTGAACCACAGCGCCTCTACGTCTCTTGACGTAGACAGAACTCAATTAGGGTAAAGCTGCTTGGCAGTAAAGCCCAACTGCTAAACCGAGCACGATCGTCCCCAGCAGGATCTGATACGCTACTACTAAACTAACTAAGCAAATCGAACGCTATATATGGAGCCAGATGTTTAGCGTTGCTTACCTAAGCTGATTGTCAATTTGCTCACTCTAGACTTGCAATTAAGCTAATTTCGGTGCATCTTTTGAGGGCAGTGCCATGATGGCAGCCCCAGTAGGGGAGTCGGGTTTTCCGGTTCACTCGGTTTCAAGTCGCCATTTATTGGTAAGGGGTAACGGTTCGTGGTCGAAATTACGCTCGAAAATCTTTGGACGCAGGTGCTGGAACGGTTACAGATCCAGCTCAGTCGCCCCACCTTTGAAACCTGGATTAAAACGGCAGTGGCAGAACAGCTAGACGATAACTGTCTGGTCATTCGTACGCCCAATCCCTTTGCCCGTAACTGGCTCCAAAAGTACTACATCAAGACGATCGCCGAAGTCGTCCAGGAAGTGATGGGGCACCCGATCGACATCCACATCACGATCGCTCAAGGGGATGATGCCACAACCGATAACGCCGATATGTTTTGGCCCCTCCCATCTCAGGCAAACCTGTCTGATGCACCGCCAGCCAGCCCCACGGCAGCTACCTCCAATGGCAACGGTGCGCGGAGTGATTTAAATTCTAAATATGTGTTCTCGCGCCTGGTCGTTGGCTCTAACAACCGCATGGCGCACGCAGCTTCGTTAGCAGTTGCCGAGTCGCCCGGACGCGAGTTTAATCCCCTCTTTTTATGTGGCGGAGTCGGACTGGGCAAAACGCATCTGATGCAGGCGATCGGGCACTATCGGCTCGAAATTTGCTCGACCTCACGCATTGTTTATGTTTCTACCGAACAGTTCACCAATGATCTGATTACCGCGATTCGCAAGGACAGTCGGCAGAGCTTTCAGGAACGGTATCGCGCGGTGGATGTGCTGCTGGTCGATGATATTCAGTTTATTGAAGGCAAGGAATACACTCAAGAAGAGTTTTTTCACACCTTCAACACGCTACATGAGACGGGTAAACAGGTCGTACTGGCATCCGATCGCCCCCCTAACCAGATCCCACGCCTCCAGGAACGACTGTGTTCGCGCTTCTCAATGGGCTTAATTGCGGACATTCAGCCCCCTGACCTGGAAACACGCATGGCAATTCTGCAAAAGAAAGCCGAATACGAAAACATGCGCCTGCCCCGCGAGGTAATTGAATACATCGCCTCTAGCTACACCAACAACATTCGTGAACTGGAAGGGGCTTTGATTCGAGCGGTTGCCTACATCTCCATCTCAGGGCTGCCGATGACGGTAGAGAATATTGCTCCAGTTCTCAATCCACCTGTGGAGAAAGTCGAAGCATCGCCAGAAGCGGTCATCTTAGCGATCGCCGAAGTCTTTGATGTGTCGGTCGATGACCTGAAAGGAAGTTCCCGCCGCCGCGAAATCAGCGTTGCCCGTCAAATTGGCATGTACCTGATGCGGCACCACACTGATCTGAGCTTGCCCAAAATCGGCGAAGAGTTTGGTGGCAAAGACCACACCACTGTCATGTATAGCTGCGACAAAATCGCTCAGCTCAAAGAGAACGATCCCAGCATGGCGCAAACCTTACGGCAATTGGGCGATCGCATCAACCTTGCCTGCCAAACGCGTAAGTAAGAACGGTTGGAGTCACCAGTCCATTCAGGAACGTTGTCTATGGCGTGGCACAACGTTTCTATCGAGCACCCACTGCTGTTAGCCACTAGCACACCAACAGAAACGTTAAGGTTGTAAGGGAGGGACTTTCCTTTTGACGATCGCTGGGGGCGTTTGAGCAATGCTGACAAAAAAGCTGACACAACTAAAAACACTGTTTGCCGAGATGGAACGGGCGCTAATTGCCTATTCTGGTGGCATTGATAGCACCTTGGTTGCCAAAGTTGCCTACGATGTGTTGGGCGATCGTGCCCTTGCTGTCACCGCCGTTTCACCCTCTCTCTTGCCAGAAGATTTGGAAGAGGCGGGCATTCAGGCAGTAGACATTGGTATTGCTCACGAGTTGGTACGCACCCACGAAATGGACAATCCCAACTACACGGCAAACCCGGTGAATCGCTGCTATTTTTGCAAAAGTGAACTGCACGATACGCTGAAACCGCTGGCGCTAGAGCGCGGCTACCCCTACGTGGTGGATGGCGTGAACGCAGATGATCTATCCGACTACCGACCGGGCATTCAGGCAGCAAAAGAACGCGGTGCCCGATCGCCGCTTGCAGAACTTGGCATTACCAAAGCAGAAGTCCGCGAACTTGCAAGGCACTTAGGGCTTGACTGCTGGGATAAGCCTGCTCAACCATGCCTTAGTTCGCGGTTTCCCTACGGCGAGGAAATTACGATCGCCAAATTGCAGCGCGTTGGTAGAGCCGAAGCCTCGCTCCGGCGGATGGGGATGAGAACCTTTCGAGTCCGTTCTGAAGGTGATACCGCTCGGATTGAACTTCCCGCTGAGGAGCTTAAAGAATTCGTCTTAACGACAGATTTGCCCGCTCTGGTCGAGACCTTTCAATCCTTCGGCTTTCTCTACGTCACCCTCGACCTGGAAGGATTTCGTAGTGGTAAGTTGAATCAGGTGCTTCAGTTTGCTGCTAAGTGAGGATAAGCTGACATGACGCGATCGCCTGCTTTGGACCAGGTCACTTATCCTGACAGCGATGGACAACCGCTGTCTGATCATACGAAGCAGTTTAACTGGATTGTCACCGTCAAGCTGGGCTGCGAAGCGCTGTTTAAGTATGATCCCAACGTTTTTGTCGCTGGCGATTTGCTCTGGTATCCCGTCGAGGGCAGCAACACGATGAAAGCCGCTCCCGATACGATGGTGATTTTTGGTCGTCCAAAAGGCGATCGTGGCTCTTACCAGCAATGGCAAGAAGATCACATTCCACCTCAAGTCGCTTTTGAAATTCTGGCGTTGCTGAATGCAAGTATGATTTTCCCTCATCCCCAGCCCTTCTCCCTGGGGAGAAGGGAGCTAGAATTCTTGTCCCCTCGCCCTTTGGGAGAGGGTTAGGGTGAGGGCGGATTTTGCGGTTCATACCTCGATTCAGCAACGCCGAAATTCTCTCTCCTGGAAACACGCTCGTAAAAATGGCGAAGAAGTTCCGCTTCTATGAACGTTATGGAGTCGAGGAATATTATCTCTACGATCCAGACAAAGGAGACTTCAGCGGTTGGCTGCGCTCTGGCGATTTCTTGGAGGTGATTGAAAACCCGATCGGATGGGTTAGTCCCCGTTTAACCGTTCGCTTTGAGCTGGTCAATGGAGAGTTAGAAATCTATCGCTCTGATGGCGAGAAGTTTGCAACCTATCTAGAACTGATAGAGCAGAACTTAGAATTGGCAGAGCAGAATCAGCAAGCCCAACAGCAGTTAGAACAGGAACGGCAGCGATCGGATAAACTGGCAGCCAAACTCAGAGAACTGGGCATCAATCCAGAGGCATTGTGAAATGAAACCACTGACTGGGTCGCGCCTTAAGCCTGCTGAAACATCGACCACCCGATCGCAAACAAAACCGTAGCTGCCAAACTCAAAAGCGCCAATAAACCAGCAGGCATAAATTTGCTTGTTGACCGAAAGCGAAGGGCAAAAACAACTAGCAAGGCTAAGGCAATCAGGGCAGCTAGTGCCAATCCAAGCATAGGATTTTGTATACTAACATACCAGGCGATCGCCAATGCAGCCCCGCTGCCCAAACCTGAAATGAGCGATTGGTTGCTCTTCGCTTTGACGTAGCCGATAATGCCGCCGATCGTGACAAGCAGTGCATAGACTAAGATCAACCAGATAATAGTTGCCAAGGTGTGCCTCCTTTTTTCCTACGTTTCACACCCTACACCCAATTCTGGTCGTTCGTTTCTTGTCGTCACAATGCTTCTTACACAGACTATTCCCGTGCTGGATTTGCGCGATTTTCAGGCAAGCGATCAGGCAAGCGATCGTCGCCAAGCCTTTGTCACTCAACTGGGCAAAGCGCTAGAAGACATTGGCTTCTTTGCCGTAACGCATCATGGGGTTGACTTAACGCTGATTCAGTCTGCCTACGAGGTAGCTGAAGCGTTTTTTACGCTACCAGAAGCTGTGAAACGGCGCTACGAGGAGCCAACACTAAACGGTCAGCGCGGCTTTACAGCGTTTGGGCGTGAACACGCGAAAGATCATCCTGTCTCTGATCTCAAGGAGTTTTGGCACGTCGGTCGAGAACTTTCACCTGAACAGACTCTCGCTGCTCCCTATCTGCCAAACGTCTCGCCCGTAGAAGTGCCTGCGTTTGCCACAGTGATGAATCAGCTATACGCACAACTAGATGCGTGTGCAACCGAGCTGCTGAGAGCCTGCGCCCTTTATTTAGGCGAACCAGAAAATTTGCTCAGTGACATGACGCACGATAGCGATACGATTCTTCGAGTGCTGCACTACCCACCGATCGCGCCTGATGCCCATCCCGCGAGTCTTCGTGCTGCCGCCCATGAAGACATTAACTTACTCACACTTTTATGCGAAGCCACAGATGATGGGCTGGAATTGCTGCAACGGGATGGCACCTGGCGATCGATTCGAGCGCTACCCGGTCAGATCATCGTCGATAGTGGCGATATGCTCCAACAACTCACGAATGGGCTACTCAAAAGCACTACTCATCGTGTAATCAACCCTGCTGATAGTAGAGCACGACGGTTTTCGATACCGTTCTTTGTACACCCTCGTGCTGAAGTCGATCTCACGCCTCTCCTAAACTGCATCGCCAGAAGCGAGGCACAAAAGTTTCCCAGCATCACCGCTGGTGAGTATCTTCAACAACGCCTGCGAGAGATTGGCTTAGCGGTGTAGGAACAGAAGGCTAAGGGATGAGTGCTAAAGGCTAAAAGAGGAGGGCTGAAGGAAGCGGTAGCAGGAACTCAGAAATCTAACTCAAAACCTTCTCGATCGCTACGTTCCCACGCTCTACCTTTAGCCGCCTGCGGCAAAGGTTGCCATAATTGCGACTGAAAGGACGATGCCAGGAGATAGCATCAGCACTAGCATCAGGAGATCGTGGGTTGTCATCGTTGCCTCTTAAGATGAGAATGCTGCGGTGTTCAGCGTTGTGTACTGGCGCGAGTTCGATCGTAGCTTGTTTTCATCCTAGTCAACGATGCTCATCGCTTAGCTCTAAAAGCATTGAGAAATGCTGAAGATTGCGTCGATCGCTAGACGGCTTTTGGACGTAAGGTAATGAGAGCAGCGGCATTGGATAATGCACACATAGCCAGTCTGCACAATGCTGTCCTAAAGACGGCACACTGAGCATCAGGAGTCGTATTAACGCTGAAAGTATTTTGCTTCAGCGATTGAGTCTAACCTTAAGTCAACTATGAGCAACTTTTCTTTCGACGACCTCTGGCGAAAAGATTTTCTCAAGGGAATACTCTTGTGGATCGTCATTGAGATCGTCAGTTTTTTGGTGCTGCCAGGTTTAGGAGCGATTCGACCGAGTGATCGCCTGAAGTTTTGGTTTGGTCTTAGCATTCCACTAGGGATCGGTGGAGCACTGATTTTAGGCGGCAGTTCTCGCTTTATTGCCATGACGAATGAGCGGGCGGCGAGTGGTAGCAAAACGTTACTGAGTTTGCTAGGACAGTTTAGCGGCTCGATCGGTCTTGCAGGGATTCTTTTTCCTTTTGTGATGGTGGTGGGAGAGTTCTTTGCCAAGATTTTTGATCGGTGAGGGATAGGGAGTAGGGAGTAGGGAGTGGGGATAGGCAGCACTGAATTTGCACGTTAGGTAGGGAGATTGTTGAGGGTAGCGAAATGGCAATCGAACCGACGCAGACGCTAATTCATGCCTTGAAAGAGTGGCAGGTGGCGGTCAAGGCGCTGGAGCAGGGTGAGACGATCGTACTGCTGCGGAAGGGCGGTATTCGTGAAACTGGCGGTAGGTTCACGATCGCGCACGATCGTGTCTTGCTGTATCCCACATATGAGCATCAGCGATCGCATCTGGTTAAACCGTACTATGCCGCTACCATCACACCTGTAGAGTCGGGTTGGCACCCTGAAACGGTTCGCATTGGCTCATGGGCAACGATCGGCGATCGGTTTCAGATCAGCGATGCAGCAGCGTTGGCGGCACTACTCCCTTTTCACATCTGGAATGAAGCGTTTGTGTCAGAACGGCTACAGTGGAAGCCGACTAAACCAATCGATGTGTTGCTGCTGCGAGTCTACACGCTGCCTCAACCGCAGATTATTGCTTATGACCAGTCGTATGGTGGCTGCACGTCGTGGCTTGAATTAACGCACACGATCGCGCTGGATGACAGTCAGCCAGTGCTAGAAGACGCGGACTATCGTGAGCGACGTGAACAGATTGAGGCGATCGCATCACAGGAGCGCCTCAATTTTTTGTGAACCAAGATAAAGCGCAATAAAATTTAACGAACAAAGCATTCAAACTCCACATCTGGTGCCATTATGGGATGGAGTAGGGGTGCTGTCCCTAAATAGGGTGAAGGTCAGTCGTGTGTTCCCGGTCAGTCGTGTTAACAACAGCCATCACAGTCAGCCATCAGCACAACGCAGTTTGAGCGCGTTTAGTTGAGCCTTGGACACGTTTTAGAAAGGCTTAAAGGCTGATGGCTTTGACTGGCGTTCCAAAGGGGTGCAGTAATGGCTAAATGTTCCAGTTGCGACTATCCTTAAAGCCAGCTCAAAACGCCAGATTTGTTGGACGCGGTTAGCACAAGATGATGCAAAGTCAGAAATTTGAATCAAGATCTCATCCCGAACGGCGATCGCTACCAATACAGTCAGCTTTTATAAGACGGCTGCTTGCGGCATCGATCGCGGCTCTCAATGCAGTGGCGACAGAAGCAACGGTTCTTTCTGTGCAGGCAGCGTCCTTAACCAATTGGAATTTTGATCCAGCGGTAAATCAGCTCGAAATTACCGTTAAGGATGGCACCACTCCACGCTATTTTTTGATGGCTCAACCTGCCCGCATTGTGGTTGACCTCCCTGATACCGCTGTCGGTGCTGTCAGCGCTCAGAAAACGTATGCTGGTGCCGTGCGCCAGATTCGAGTTTCTCAGTTTGAGCCAGGGCTGACCCGCATTGTCATGGAGATTTCACCGGGCGTTTCGCTCGCGCCCGGTCAAGTCAAGCTCCAAAAGATAGGAAATGATGCGGCTCGATCGGGCAATTCCCGCTGGCTGCTGCAACCCCTGATCACCAAGTCATTCTCTGCTAATGCGGTAGCAGTCAAACCGTTAGCACCTAATCAATCGCGTACACGTGCCATTGTTCCGATCGTGCCAGCAACTAAACCGCTGACAACGCCATCGGCTACCAGTGCATCAACCGCTGCGGCAGCCGCTAACACAAAGACACCGATCGCGCAGCCCCAGCCGCTAAAACCAACAAGCAATGTACCTTCGCCACCCGTAGCGAGCAGTAGTCAAACACCCGCCTCAGCCATCCCTGCGACAGAAGCTAGAAACGATGAAAAGCCCTCTGTTGTCGTTCCTAGCGCCACTGCAGCTCCGTCTGTAGCACTTGCGCCTGTTCTGCCCTCCGCGCCGAATCCTAATACGCCGACGGTTACACCTCTACCCCCTGTAGGAGCGCCTCCGGTTGATCCAAACGTCGCGGTAGATACTCGCAGTGGAGTGGCGATCGCGGTACCAACGCCCACCGCGCTTTCTTCTAGTAGAGCATCGCTTCAGCCGACCTTAGCTTCTCCGCCTCAGTCTGCCGAGCCAACACCACGATCGGTTGCTAATCCAACGCCACGATCAACAACCAAGCCAACGCCACAAGCAACCGTTAGCCTCAATAGTGCGCCTGCAACTGCCAAACCAACCCCGGCTACAGTTGCCAGCCGTGCGACACAGGCTTCTGTCGCACCAAACCTGCCAGCGTTGGACATTCCAACAACATTAGCAGCCGCGTCCTTAGCACCGACACCAAGCGTTACGGTGCCTCCATTAAGTACTCCTGGTTCGTCGCTCAATACGGCTCCAGCCAAACCTGGGCAACCCGACGCTGCTTTAGACGCTCCACCGGATGGAATCTCTACCAGTTCCACTTCCCAGCCAAGCGTCAGTGTGCCGCCGCCCATTCGGGTTGGTACGCCTAGCTTAGCGCCAACGATCGCACCACCAGTTATTGAAGCGGCACCGCCAACCTCTATCTTCTCTCCCAGTGGGACGGTGGTTCCACCTGTTGACGTACCGCCTCTGCAACAGACTCCTGCACCGACAACCGTACAGCCAGGAGCCGCACAAACGTTTTACGATGCCAACACGGTGAAACAGCCCTCCTCGAACGTAAACCTTGCTCCACCGCTAAATAGCGTGCCATTGCAAGCACCGCTACAGCCCGCAGCGACTGCGGTGCCATTGACCACTCCAGGCTATGATGCCACGACCATCAAACAGCCTCCAAGAAGCCCTGCCTCTGTGTCGAGCGTAGAGTTTGGTCAACCGCTGCCTGCAGGATCTCTTGCCGCTGGAGTTGGTCAACCGTTCAATGGTTTGCCAAAGGCGACCGATGGCGTTCGCCAAGCCTTTAAGCCTGCTGCTCCCAATGTTTTGTTGCCTGCTGGTACAACGCTTAACCTGCGTTATCCCGGCAACTCTACCTTGATGCTGAGCGCCGATCGCCCGCAGCAAGAAATACTCGTGCTACTGACAGAGCTGCGTGATGGCTCTGGAAACCTGCTGGCACCCGCAGGCAGTACGGTTACGGGACGGTTTGAGACCACAGCGGCAGGCAGTCAGTTTGTCACGCAGGCGATCGTCGTCGCAGGGCGTACCGTGCCGTTAGTGGCACAGTCTGAGACGATCGATGGTTCTCGCAAGGTTGAAGGTAATAATCTGGCACTCAATTCTGGCATTGGCGTACTGGCAGGTGGTGTGCTGGGTGCGATCGGCGGTTCGGTCGGCTTGGGTGCACTTGGCGGAGCCGCTGCTGGCGCTGCAACTACGCTTCTGACTGCACCTAAACCTGCCACGATCCAACCAGATCAGGTAGTTCAGGTTCGGTTGACGCAGGATCTTCGTGGTGCAGAATAGCTAACCGTGCGGCATCAAAAAGCACAGAGGCAGAATTCGTGTGAACCCTGCCTCTGTGTTGAGTCGATTTGAATTTAATACTTCTCGTTCTCTGGCTTTGGCGCTCCGCCTGTACCGGGATCAGTGAGAAAGAAGTTCTTGGCAGCGTCGTTCTGGTAGATGCAGTCGATTTTGGGCGATCGCTCCAGAGCATCCGTAAAGCCGAAGGTGTTCATGCGGTTTTTACAGTCGCGTACTTGCTCAGACTTGACCAAACCTTTTTGCTCCAGTATTGACCAGTTGTTGGTACGGAGAACGCATCCGGGCTGAGTGCTGGGTTGAGAGACGTAGACGTTCAGCGGGTTCAGGGTGACAAAAACACGCGTATCCATCGTAATGGCGGCAGAACCAAACTGAGCGCAGAGTTCGGCGTTGGGCGCTCGCTGGCTCAGGTCAAAGTCGGTCACAATCTTACCCGCGCCAGAGCTGGAAACAGAGCTAAAGCCCAGACCAACCCCAATCCCTAAGATGAAAATACCAGCGAGTACCGCTAGAGCCGTGGCGTTGAACAGAGACGCGATCGAGCCTTTCGCTGGTTTTTGCTTTGAAGCATCTGAAGCGGGGTAGCTGTCGTAATCACGCTCATCGCGATCGATATCACGGTCATAGCTGGAGCCTGAGTTCCTGGATTTACGTTTCATAGTCATCTGACCCGGTTTGGAAAGCGTTAGAAGGTGCCCTTCTGTTCTCAGTATGCCGCGAATGGGGAGCAGCCTGCACAGGAAGAATGGCTATTGTCATCTGCGAGTCACCTTAGCGTATTCTCATCCTCAGCAGCAACAAAAAGTTCATGGGTGTGCCATCCCAAGCCAAATTTACCATCCAGGGTCGAAGTCGTTGCAGGAGCAGGCAAGATGTCACAATAGTCGAGCGCCATCAATTGGTTAAGCCTGTGAGCCTTCAAACACGACTGCCGTTCAGTAAACCTGCTTCAAGCTCTATGCTTCAGACCCTTTGGAGCGATTGTCTCACTGTCTTTTGGGGCGATTGGCTTGATCTCCGCGTCCGACTCGTGCAGGTCATCGCTTCTGGGTTGGTGTCGCCATTGATCTACATTGTGGGTTTTGGTTTGGGGCTGGGGAGTGCGCTCGACTCTGCGATGAAGCCCTCGGCTGGGGATAATTATTTGCAGTTTATTTTGCCCGGTATGGTGGCGCTGTCATCAATGGTGATTAGCTTTGGCGGCACGACCTTTTCAATCTGCGGCGATCGTCTTTTCACCAAAACCTTTGAAGAAATGCTGTTGATGCCCGTGCACCCTCTGGCGCTGCATATTGGCAAGATGATGGCAGGCATTGTGCGTGGGATGCTAACCGCAGCATCGGTGATTTTGGTCGCCATTCTCTGTACTGGCAAAGTATGGAGCTTTCTGAATCCGCTGTTTCTGCTGGTGCTGCTGCTGAACTGTGCTGTCTTTTCAGCTCTGGGTGTGATCGTGGGGCTGAATGTCAAATCACTGGAAAGTGTGGGCATTTACAACAACTTCGTCATTGTGCCCATGTCGTTCCTGGGTGCAACCTTTTTTGATCCGGTGACGCTGCCGATCGCGCTCAAAGTTATTGTGTATCTTTTGCCCCTTACTTACACCAGTTTGGGGCTACGAGCGGCTGCCTACCTATCGCTCTCGCAGTTTCCCTGGTATGTCATTCCAGTGCTGCTCTTAGCCGCGATCGTGCTTTCAGCGATCGGAGCGCGTCAGTTTTCTCATCAGCAGGATTAAGTGAGGAGTGAGGAGGGAAGGATAAAGGATGAAGGATAAAGTATAAAAACTTAGCCTTTAGCCTTTAGCCTTCTGCCCTCTGCCTTCTACCTAAATCTCATACGAAATTTCTGGAGCCTGCATCGCTCTCAATAGCTCAGCCGCAACTTCGGGGCGAGAAAATTCTGGTGGCGGCAGTTCCCCTTTACGGAGGAGTTCGCGCACTTTGGTTCCCGACAGGTGAATGCGCTCTTCGCGGGTGCTGGGGCTGGTTTTCGTGGTTGCCATTGACTGCGTTCGCAGGCAGTAGAAGGCGTGCTCAAACTTCATCGGCGTGATGCCCAGTTCGCCGGGTTCAAATTCATCAAAGATGTACTGCGCGTCGTAAGTGCCGTAGTAGTCGCCTACGCCAGCATGATCGCGCCCAACGATGAAATGAGTACAGCCGTAGTTTTTGCGGACGAGGGCGTGGAAAATTGCCTCACGCGGTCCGGCATAGCGCATGGCAGCGGGATTAATCGCTAGAATGACCCGCTCTCTAGGAAAGTAGTGCTCCAGCATGATTTCGTAGCAGCGCATCCGCACATCGGCGGGAATGTCGTCTTCCTTCGTGGCACCGACCAATGGGTGCAAAAACAGCCCATCAACCGTTTCGAGCGCACACTTGATGATGTATTCGTGAGCGCGATGGATGGGATTGCGCGTTTGGAAACCCACGATCGACCTCCACCCTTTGCCCCGAAAGAGCGATCGCGACTCCAGCGGATCGATTTGATACGTGGGAAAGAGCGTATGAGGATTGCGCTGAAGCAGCCAGATATCGCCTGCCAGATTCACCGCACCCTGCTTGTAAACAACCGACACGCCGGGATGCTTCTCTTCGTTCGTGCGGTAGACCAGTAATGCTTCGTGTCGCTTGTCGTAGCGATATTTTTGGGTCAACTGCAAAACGCCAACAAACGTACCGTAGGGATTGTCTAAGCGGATCAGGCTCCCTTCCTTAAGCGGTGCCGCCTCTTCTTCTGACACAGGTAGCGTGATGGGGATCGACCAGGGCAAGCCGTTTGCCAGGTGCATATCGTTGACGACCCCGTTATAGTCCGCCTCATTCATAAAGCCCGTGAGGGGACTAAAGCCACCGATCGCAATCATTTCCAGATCTGAAACCGCCCGCGCTGCCAGCGTCACTCTAGGCAAAAAGTCGGCTTTATCGAGCAATTCGGCGCGCTGGTCTGGTGTGGCGATGCGGTTAATGAGTTGCCCACCGTGAGGCGCAATGCTGTCTGGCTGAGTCATGAGGATTGTAGATGGCAGGGTGTCGATCGCAGTTTTGCTCACCCATCCATCCTACTAGGCTGTGCGATCGTTTCATAAGCAATATTGCTCAGGTCTGCACCGCAAACGCTTCTGGATCGATATCCCAATTAACCCACCGGATGGCTTCTCTAGCAGTCGTCATGGCAGGCGGCACTCTCAGCGCATGAATGTGCCCCGTACTCGGACAGGTCATTTTGAGCAAATAAATCGGCTCGACATCAGCCTCCGCATCAATTTTGAGCAGCGCGTATTCTTGCCAGTCATCTAACTCAATCGCCTGTAATTCCTGACAGATTCTCGCGTAACCAATGCCTTGAATCAACACTCGCCTGAGTTCGGCATTACCTTCGGTTAACAACCATTCTGATTGCCACTGATGCGGATGCACAGTGCCATATTTTTCGGGCAACGTCACACCATGATGGGAATACAAGCTGTAGCCATCCGCAAATTGAATGGCAGGTTCGCCTTCAGCGTGGAGTCGGGTTTCAGAATCAAAGCGAAGAATGCGGGGGCGATCGCATATAATTGCTGTGCCTGAAAACGGAAATATCCAGGCACATTCCTGAATCAAAGGCAGAATAATTTCCCATCCTTTACGATCTGAATATCGATTCAACGCAGAAATGCAAAAATCTAACTCACTGGACTGTCGATAGTACACTTCCGGTTTGAAAAGCCCAGCCAACAAATTAGTTCGCTCTATAAGTTCTCTGTTTCGCAGAGAAGTTTGATCATCATTCTTGAAGATTTTTCCTGTTAAATTGTTCACTAGATGGCTTGATATTTCTTCTCCAATATTGTTCCCTAACGAATTAATTAATTTTTCACTCAATAAATTAGTTAAGTTATAGAAAATATTTTTGCTGATTTGAGATGCAAGATCTATTTGTTCTTGCCATGCTCCAAAAAGATTCTTATTTCCTTCTGCGATTGATATAGCAACCCTAAAAGCGGTGAAAGGGCTTTCAGAGAAAATAATTTTAGGTTTTGGTCTGTTAATGAACTTGTAAGCAGCTTCAACTGCTCTCGCCGCTTTCTCTCGATCGATCAGCTCCGTTGAAAGTGCAATCTTTCGCCACTTCTCCCGATACACCGGAATCAGCGCCTCTTGTTCCGGCGTGAGTTGAGTAATTTCTGGCTGTGTCATTTTAGCGATCGAAGCGTTAACTCACCAAATCAATTGCACAGAATATCTTGATAGAGTTTCATCCTGGCTAACTAAAGTAGCACTTTCAATATTCGCTTGGGCAACCATTAGACGATCGAACGGATCTTTGTGATGCAATGGCAAGTGATCGAGTGCAAGGACATGAGGTAGAGAAATGGGCAAAATCTCAATCATGTTTGCTTGTCTTTGGCTTTCTACCAATTCTGCCAAAGAGAGGCTGATTTGTAGTTTTTCTATCTGAATTTTGATTTGCATTTCCCAAATGCTGACGACGCTAAGAAGTAGAGTATTGTTTGGATCTTGAAGCAGCGATCGCACTCGTTCAGACAGTCGAGAGGGGTTACTATCTAGCCAAATAAAGGCATGAGTATCCAGTAATAGTTTCACTTGTCACCCAACCAAAACTCATCCGGCAGCGGTTCATCAAAATCATCACTCATTTGAATCGAACCAGCATGTAATCCCAGCACTCGCGGTTTTTGCAATGATTGAGTTGGCACCATTACCAGACAGCCATTTTCCTGGTGCACCTCAACTTCTTCGACACCTGCAAAAAACTCTTTTGGAATCGTTACACCTTGCTCAGTCACCTTGAGTTTCATAGACATCCTTTAAGAAAGGGACGATCGCACACCTCAAATCTACACAATCGATTGCTTAGAAACCGGGTTTCTTGACGAAGAACATAAGCAAACTAGAACTGTCTATAGAAACCCGGTTTCTTTCCACGCCTCAATCCGCCACAGACCGCCATCCCTCTGGTTCATATTCGCGCTGAATGCGGATTATCCAGATGCCTTGGGGAATGGCGATCGCGTTGTGTTCTTCGTGCGTTAGCGTTGCCATTTCTGAAAGCACTCGCAGATACAATGTGCCGTCCTTTTCGTACAGTTCTGCCTGCCCATCACTGATGCGGTGTTTGTGTCCCGTGACTTCGCCTTCTGCCAGCGTCAGGTGTGGCAATAGCTGTCCTTCTAATGTTGGAGTTGGGAGCAAAATGACATCTCCCTGTCGTAGAGGCTGCATGGTGCTCTCCGTTTTTAGTAGGATTACCCGTTGCGATCGCGCAAGCGCTGACTGGTCAGTTCGCGCAATATAACTCTAACCGCTGCAAAGACCTCAACCGCTTGACTTAGAGTTAATAAACACAATATCTACCGCTAAGATGGATGAATAGGCAAAAAGGCTGCCATCGGTAGTGTTTTTCTCATTGTTAGGAAAGATTCAGGTTAGGAAGGATTCAGGTTAGGAAGGCTTAGGGTTGTGAATTTCACTATTCAGAGTGCGTTGGTTCCGGTTGAGCAGGGGTATGAGACGGTTGATGTGCAAATTGTGGAGGGGCGCATTGCGGCGATCGCACCCAGCCTGGAACTTGTAGGAACCGCTGTGGATGGACGCGATAAGCTGCTGCTGCCCGGATTTGTAAATGCTCACACCCATTCGCCAGAAATGTGGCAACGGGGCATCATTCCGCCAGTCCCGCTGGAGTTGTGGATTGCCGAACTATATGAATTTGAGCCGCTTGACCCAGAGCAGTTATACCTGAGTGCGTTGCAAACAGCAGTCGAAACCTTGTTCTCAGGCGGCACCAGCGTTGTCGATCATCTGGTGATGATTCCGGGACGTGAACTGGAGTCGATCGCCGCTGTCGTGCGTGCCTATCGCGAAGTGGGCATCCGTGCGTTTGTGGGTCCGTTAATGCAGGATGAACCACTGACAGCCAGCATTCCATCGGGTGGAGTTGAGCGCGAACATGTGCCGTATCAACGATCGACGCAGGAATCGATCGCGGTGCTGCAAGAAGCCATTCTCCAGTTTCACAAGCCAGACGAAGGGGTTACGATTCTGCCTGCACCAACGGGATTGCAGTTGAGTTCCGATGCGCTGTTTGAGGGATTCATTGAGTTGAGCGATCGCTACATGCTGCCCCTTCATACCCATTTGCTGGAAACGAAAGCCCAACAAATGTTGGCGCACGAAAAGTATGGCTGTAGCGCGGTTGAGCATTTGAAGCAGTTGGGCTTTTTGAGCGATCGTACCTCTTTGGCACACTGCGTCTGGCTGGATGACGCAGACATTGCCATCCTTGCAGAAACTCAAGCGACCGTTGTGCACAATCCGCTGAGTAATCTGCGCCTCGGTAGTGGGATTGCGCCCATGCTCAAATATCTGCGGGCAGGCGTGAATGTTGCCTTTGGCTGCGATGGGTCTGCCAGCAACGATTCGCAAGACCTGCTGGAAGCGATCAAGATCGGCTCAATTTTGCACAACGTCACCGATTTTGACTATCGCCATTGGATGACACCCCGCGAAGCCGTTGAGGTAGCCGCGATCGGGGGTGCTACGGGGTTAGGCATGGCAGACGAGTTTGGCTCCCTCACCGTCGGCAAACAGGCAGATCTGGTGCTGTACGACCTGAAAAATCTGTCCCTGCTGCCGCGTACCGATCCGATCGGACTTCTAGTACTGGGTCGTCCCACGCAAGCAGTCGATAGCGTCTGGGTGCGGGGCGATCGCATTGTCGCCAACGGCAATGTCACCACCATCAATGTCGATGATCTGCGGCAAAATCTGTTCGATCGCAGCCAGTGGATCACAAACCGCCAATCGACCAAGATTGCTGAAGTGGAGGCACATTATCGATCGGTGATGAACCTGCCAGCGCAAATCATCGGCTACTCATAAGGGAGGCAGAAGGCAAGGGATGAAGGCTAAAGGCTAAAGGCTAAAAAGCTGACTGCTGATAGCTGATAGCTGACTGCTAATCACTGACCGCTAATCACTGCATCTTCAGGATTTATATCGCTATGCGAGCCAAGTTACGCGATACAGAGCTTTATTTTGATATTGAGGGCGCGGGACTGATACCGGATGGCAACCGAATGCGAGAGAAGCCTGTTGCTTTTCTGGTTCATGGTGGACCTGGAGCCGATCACACGTCTTTTAAGCCGACGCTCTCACCGCTGAGCAAGAAAATGCAACTGGTTTACTTTGACCATCGCGGGCAGGGGCGATCGGCACGGGGCGCAAAAGAAACCTACACGCTCGATAACAACGTCGAGGATATGGAGGCACTCCGCCAACATCTTGGCTTAGACGAGATTGTTGTAATTGGCGCGTCTTACGGTGGCATGGTGGCATTGACGTATGCGAGTCGCTATCCAGAGAATGTGTCCCATCTGATTGCGATCGTCACCGTCCCCGATTACCGCTTTCTGGCACGAGCAAAGGAACTTTTGGCAGAGCGAGGCACTGAGGAACAAAAAGCGATCGCCCAACGCCTCTGGGATGGCAACTTTGAGAATGAAGCGCAGTTGCAGGAGTACTTCACCGTCATGCGATCGCTCTACTCCATCACCTACGACCCAGACTCGCCCCAGAAAGCCTGGGATCGCGCGATCGTCTCACCTGATGCGATTAACGTGGCGTTTGGTGGCTTTCTACGCACCTACGATATTCGCAGCGAGTTACCCAAAATTACCGCTCCAACGTTAGTGATTGGTGCACGCCACGACTGGATTTGTGCGCCCGAATTTTCTGAAGAAATCGCCAGCGCTATCCCCAACGCCGATTTACGAATTTTTGAACACAGCGGTCATTCCATCCGCGCTGACGAACCGGAGGCACTGCTGGATGCGATCGCGGGCTTCATTGTCTATAAACGGTAGCAGGCGGTCAGCGGTCAGCAGATAGTATCTTCGTCGAAAGCTGATAGCTGATAGCTGATAGCTGATAGCTGATAGCTGATAGCTGATAGCTTTTCCAAAGATTTGTGGTCACCTTCAACAAGCCCTTACCGAAGGCGCTGTGTCACCCAAATTGGCTCACCATTTTCATCCGATTCTAAGTGCGCCAAGCGCCAGGTTTTGCCTTCTTTCTGACGTTGCAGATACACCTCAAACGGATTTTGCTGCTCTGTGATTTGCCGTGTCGGTAGCTTTGTAGTGACGTTGTAAGTGCCGCGCACCCGAAAGGCGTTCAAGTTTTCAATGATTAAAGGTTCTTGTTTCGCAATGACAACCCGCTTAATATTTAGATCAGTCGGTTGCATATTGAGCCGGAGCTGTTGATTGAGGTCTGCCTGCGTCTGGCGCATTTGTTGCTCGATCGCCCGTTCCACTAATTTGTGGCTAGGGGCGGCGATCGGCAAACCACAGGCAGTCAACAATACAACCAGAAGCATCGCTCCAACGCTCGTCCAAATTCTCTGCATCATCAACGTTCCTGCCGCAAAATCCCTCTCAGCGCTAGTATACGCCTGGAAGGGAATTGCTTTTGAGAAGAGAGGCAGGAGAGGAGGCGGAGGGGCAGAGGAGGCAAGGGGAGCAGAGGGAGCAAGAAGAACTCAAACCTTTAGCCTTTAGCCTTCATCCTTAGCTTTTCTCTCTTTCTCCTTACCACTGCGGATCAGTGTTCAGCAACGCTTCTGCTGCTTCTGCTACCAGGGGTTTGGAGAAGAAAAAGCCCTGACCATATTCGCATTTGAGTTCGCGTAGACTGGCGAGCTGTTCGGCGGTTTCTACGCCTTCTGCCACAATATCCATGCCTAAGTTGTGTCCCAGAATGATAATGGTCTGGACAATTTGGGCATCTTCGCTTTCATCACCCATGCGGCTGACAAAGGAGCGATCGACCTTAATCGTATTGGTTGGGAACCGATGCAGGTAGCTTAAGGATGAATAGCCTGTGCCAAAGTCATCAATGCTGAGTTGCAGATGGAGTGCTTTGAGGCGATGGAGGAGGGCGATCGTAGACTCCACATCCGTCATTGCCATGCTTTCGGTAATTTCTAGCTTCAGGCTGTGCCCGTCCAAGCCAGTCTCTTCCAATGCTTGCTCAATGCTTTCCACCAAATCTGGCTGTGAAAACTGCTTGCCTGAAAGGTTAACGCTTACTATTAGCGGTTGCTCTCTAGGGAACTTTTCTTGCCACAGTCGCAGTTGGCGGCACGCTTCGTGAGTAATCCACTGTCCCATTGGGATAATCAGATCGGTCTCTTCTGCCACTGGAATGAAATCGTTGGGAGGCACTAAACCCCTTTGAGGATGCTGCCAGCGCACCAATGCTTCAAAGCCAACGATTTTCCCTGTTTGCAGCGCAATGAGCGGTTGGTAGTGCAGCCGAAATTCCTGCCGTTCGATCGCGTGACGCAAATCGGTTTCAAGCTGGAGACGCGTCATCACCTGTACGCGCATGCCTGTGACAAACACCTCATGGCGTGCTTTACCCGATGCTTTTGCCCGATGCATAGCGGTGTGAGCATCGCGCAGAATATCTTCAGGTTCGTAGTCTGAGTTTGAGCGACCCAGCACAATGCCAATGCTGGCAGTACTAAACACCTCTTGCCCATTGAGCTTAATGGGTAGTGTCATCTGTCGCTGAAGCTGATCGGCTAGATAGGTGACTTCATCAGGATCTTGCACATTGTGTCGTAGAATAGCAAATTCGTCACCGCCCACTCGTGCCAGTTGATCGGTCGGATGCAGGCAGGTTTTGAGCCGATCGGTTGTAGCCACCAACAACTGATCACCCAGACGATGCCCAAAGCTGTCGTTGATCGCCTTGAAGCTATCCAAGCCCAGAAAGAGAACCGCGATCGTGGGTGCCTCCGATCGCTTTCTCCATGTACTAAACCGCTCATTGTGCTTGATGATCCACTCAAGCTGTTTCATAAACAGCGCGCGATTAGGAAGCCCCGTCAGCGCATCGTGAAAGGCATCGTGCAGCAGACGATAAACCACAACTCCAGCAGTAGCGGCGATGAGGGCGATCGCAGCGGGTACAACAGGTACCCAACCCGCCTGTAGCAAAATGCCAAAGCAGATGCAAAGGAGACCGCCTGCGGCGGCAGTAATCATGAACACCAGTGAGGCAGGGTGACGAAACCGCCATGCCAACACGCTGCCCAGCATCGCCCACAGCCATAGCCACAAAATTTCACCCGGTTCAGACCAATACCACAGCAAGGAGTTACCGTCCAGAACGTGACCGAGAATTTGGCTCGCCATCTGAGCATGAATCAAAACGCCGGGTGTTTTGGGGTCTTGCTGTCTGGCAGACAAATTGTAAGGCGTTAAAAATAAATCTTTGCCGCTGGGGGCAGTGGTGCCAATCAGCACTAGCTTGTCTTTCACCCACTCTGGCTGTAGCTCCCCTTGCAGCACCTGTGTGAGCGTCACTTGTCGTGCGACGTTGTTGGAAGAGCGGTAGTTGAGCAGCACCTGGTAGCCTCGATCGTCGAGCGCTTGATAGCTGCCAGCATGGGGATTGAGTGCTGGAAAAACCGCTTTACCAATTTGCAGAGCGTTTTGGTTCGCGCGAAACGGTCGCTTTTGGTCAGCCAGGTATTGCAGACTTAAGCGGAGCGCAAACGAATAGTATTGATCGCTCTCCGTGGTGGCAAACAGGAGATTTCGGCGCACAACCGCATCAGGGTCAACCACAAAATCGCTGAAACCAACGCGATCGCTGGCAATTCCGGGTGGTGGCGGCACACTGCCATTATCAGCATCACCCAGCAGCATTACAGTGGTCACATTGCTAGACTGCAATTGCTTGAGCAAGGTTTCATGTCCCGGTTGCTGCGGCACGTCACGATAAAGGTCTAGCCCGATGACTTTTGGTTTGTACTGGTTGAGCTTTGCCAGCAGTTGAGCAACGACTTGGTCGGAAATGGGCCAGCGGTTTTGCGATCGAATATCGTCCTCGGTAATAGCGACGACCAGCAAGCGAGAATCAACGCCAGCATCGGGGCGCAGCCGCACCATCTGGTCAAATGCCAGTAGCTCTAGTGATTGGAGACCACCTGCTTGACGAACGCCGAGCACTAAGCCAGTAGCCAGGACGCTAGAGAGTAAGGCAGGATGCTTGAGAGCCAGTGTCAGCCAACGGCGACCGTTTCTGACCATCCGTTGAGGATTAACGCGGAAATCCGTCATGTAGGCTACAAGAACTGGGTTGGGGCAGGAAGAGACGGTAGAGCAACGTAACGAAACTGACCACTGCCTAAGATGTCTTCTTGAGCATCCTTGCTATGAGACTAACAGGAGGACTTTCAGGGCTGGAGGCTTGCCTGATTGCAGTGGCGATCGTCCTGAGAGCAGCAATGACGCTTAGAAGCTGGGCAAATCAACTAGCTCCGTGGAGACGCGAAGCGTCTCTTAGATGTCAAGGGCTTGACGCAGCTAAAAAAGCGAAGTCTACCTGTACGGATTAACAGACAGTCGAGGCTTTGAGAATCTGCGCTGGCAGAGCCAGTCCTTTGGACTCAAGCAGCTTATAGCCCCTTGGGCATGGCTACGCTAGTGTCTCTGTAGCTGCAACATTCAGTCGCCAGGAGAAGAAGTCATGCCTTACAGACATTCGCTTCACCGCTAGCTGTGGCTTCATCCTAATCTATCTGAATGGTACCCACCTCAGACAAAGACTGCACAGTCAATTGCTGTCATTAAATGTAACTATAGAAGCCCGTCATCAATGATTTGATAGTTATACAGAGGTAAACGGCAGGTGCAGCCGTCTCTATCGTTCCCGTATCCCCTCTACTTGTTGAGCGATCGACCATCAGACTCTAGGCAGAACGCTTATGACTGATGATCAGCAACCGCACCCCTACCCATCAAGTTGCTGCAAGTAGACTATTCTGGGTTGTCTTGCAGCTCGCTTAAGCCTGCAACGCTCTAAACCTACCAAGCTTCAATCTGTCCACCTAAATCTGCCAAAAGTAGCGCTGACTCACCTAACTGGGTGAGTCACAGGGATGATGCTGAGTCTTTGAGTTCAGCGTAATCTGTTCATATCCTCCGGAATCGATGCAACGGCATTTGTATCTATTCTCGTTATTGCTTCTGGCGCTTACAGCCGCAGGAGTGCAAGGCAAAAAAGCCTTTTTAGTTCATCGTTTCAAATCCACAGGAGAAATACGATGCGAAACTTAATTTTCAACGCTATCTCACCGTGGTTCTCTCAGGTCGAACGCTCCCGCAGTCTCTTGGCAGGTCTCTCCTTGACCGTCGGTTTGCTTGGTGCAGGCTTGCTGCCTGCGATCGCCACTAGCGCCCAGTCAGCGCCCAGGGCACAAGCCACCAAGCAAGTATTGCCTGATGGTGTCTATTTGTATGGGCAATCTACGCAGCCCGATCAGGTGGGGCAGGGATATTTCGTGTTTGAAGCGAAGCAAGGCAATGTCGTTGGCGCACTCTACATGCCGCGATCGTCCTTTGATTGCACCTCTGGTAAGTTTCAAAATGAGCAATTGGCGCTGACGGTGGTCAATAGCTACGATCGCACTGCTAATCCGTTTGAAATCGCGCTAGAACGCACCTCCAATGTTGCGGCTGAGGGTAACCCAGCCTTTCAAAATATCGGACTACAAGGCTTTCAGCGTTTGAGTAAAGTGAGTGAAAACGACTACCGCATTCTGAACGTCTGCAAGGCGGATTTTCAGAAGCAAGCGAAAAAGTAACTGGGGCGATGCAACCCATTACAGCCATTGATAGAGGCGTTTCACCAAAGCGTCTCTTTTTTTGTGTAGTCGATGTCTACGTTTCGCGTTCGACCAGAATGATGTTTTCAGTCACTTTCTCAAACGTATCATCGTGACTGATGACGAAAAGTTGACGGAACGTTTTGATATTGGCGATCGCTTCTGCCAGATGATCTCGTCGCGGTTTGTCCATATTGGTTGTTGGCTCGTCAAAGAACGCCACATCAATATCTGCCAGCACTTTGAGCAATGCCAGCCGTACCGCTAACGCGGCACACATTTGCTCCCCACCAGAAAGATTGATAAAACGACGGGTGTGTGCGCCTTCCTGCACCATAATTTCGTACTCTCGTGTCCATTCCAGCCCCACATTCGGACGGTTCAGCAATTCGCGGAAGAGCCGATCTGCCTCGCGGGAAATGTTTTGGACATAGCGCTCGGTGATGCGCGGTCCAGCCTTTTTGTAAGCATCACGAGCAAACTTGACAAAGCGCTGTGTTTTCCGTTTTTGCTCCAGTGCGACTTGAGCCTGCGATCGCTTTGTCTGAACCGTTTCCAAACGAGTCAACTGCTGGTTTAATGCATCCAGGTATTTCAACTTATCAGGCAGGCTAGCATTCAGCCCAATGCCACGTTCTTTCATTTGCTGATACGACAGTTGCACAGTTTGAAAATGGGCTGCGTCAAAGGTTTCACCCAGGCGATCGCGCGCTTCACTGACAGTTTTTGCGTCTTGCTCTAGCGTGTGGAGTTGCGCGATCGCGTCTTGCAATTGTTGATGTCGCTCTTTGCGGCTATTTGCCAGTTTTTGATGCTCTAGATACTCCTGATGCGCCTCCCGGTGCTGTTCGCGTAACGACTGCTGTGTCTGCAACGCCTCTGATAGCTCGGCAAACGCAAGCAACTGTTGATCGAGTGCGGCGATCGCCTGCTGATCGGTTGCCAGTGATGCCTGCAATGCCTGCAATGCAGCTCGAACGGTTGGCTCTTGCTGAAGTTCCTGCTGCTGCAAGCGACTGCGACCGCGAGGATCACCCAGGGCAGCGAGATCCTGAAGTAATCGCGTCTGCTGTTTTTGCAAAAATGGTTCGGCGGTTAGTTGGGTGTGCAGCTCTTTTAAACTGGCTTGGAGCGCGATCGCCTCTTCGTGACGCTCATCGCGATCGCTCAACAGTCGTTCCAAACTAGAGCATTCAAGCTGATGCTGGCGGGCGATTTTCAAATCTGCTTGCAGTTGCTGAAGTTGGTGTTCTAACCGGGCTTCTGACGTTTGCTCTGCTAGATCCTTGAGCATGTCTTGAAGCGCAGCCATTAACTGCTGTTGCCAATGAACGCCTTTTTGCAGGGTTGTTAGCGCCAACTCTAACGGCTCTGCCCAGAGCGGCACGGTTTGCTGCAAGTCTTTCAACGTCGCTTCGGCTGCCGCGACCTGTGTGAGATGGCGATCGCCCGTTGCCTCTGACTGTTCTAACAATTGCCGCAAGTCCGCTTCAAACTGAGCCGCCACTGCGACCCGGCTAAGCTGCTGCTGGTAGCGCTGCTGCTGCTGCTCCAGCAGCGGTATCTGCTGCACCAATGGTTCCAGCGATCGAACGCGGATGATATCCTGCTCGATTTGAGCGCTACGGGTTTGCACCTGGGCAAGTCGTTTTTCCTGTTCTTTTGCAGTGTGCTGCCAGTTCACACAGTTCTGAAGCTGCTGATTGAGAGCCTGTAGAGATTGGTCAAACTGCTGCTGCTGCTCGATTAACGGCTTCAGGTGCTCAATATCTGTTTTTGCCTGCTGGAGGCGATCGAGTTGATGGTTGAGCGTTGCCAGTTTGGTTTGGCGATCGCGCAACTGTTCCTGACTGTACTGGCGCGTTTGCTGGAGTTCTCGTTCCGATCGCTGCTGCTGTTCCAATTCTTTCAGCGTTTTTTCTGCGAGTCCAAAGGTCTGAAACGCCTCCCGCCTCGCCGTGCAGATTGTCACTGCCTGTTCGGCTTCTTGCAAGTCAACACGCAACCGTTCGACCAATGCTGTTTGCGATTGGCTGCGGACTGTCAACGTTTCTAACTGACTGTCAAGCTGTTGCATCTGCGTTGCCTGAGCGTTGAGTTGTTCCTGCTCATGCTGCAAGTGTGCCAGTGCCGTTTGTGTCTGCTCTAGCTCTGTTTGGACGCGCTCAATTTCCTCGCTCTGCTCCTGACGTTTTTGCAATAACGGTGTCAGTTCTGTTAAATCGTTGTCGTAGTGAGCAATTTCCTGCTCCAGGCTTTCTACCTGATTCTTCGCGTACTTTTCCAGGTCGCCCAATTTTTTCCAGCTTTGCTGATATTCTTCAACCTTGAGAATTTTGTCGAAAATCGGCTTGCGTTTCTCCTTCGTCAGCAGAAAATCGACGGTGAAGGTACCCTGTGGTACGCCGATCGTGCTGGAAAATAACTGACTCAGATCAGTCCCAGGTGCTACACCCAAATGCTCTCGCAGCCAGGGCATGACCTCTTCTTTGATGCGACTGTAGGGCAGGCGCTCGTCAAGCTGAGGATCGTAAAGGGTATAGCTTTTGCTGGTGCAACGCTGGACTTCGTAGGTACGTCCGTCGCGGCTGGAGATAAACGCAACCCGTACTTGAGCGCTGGCAGCACCGTTGCGGATCAAATCCTCTTTGTTGTAATCGCCAGCGTAGTCAAACAGTGTCCACGCGATCGCTTCCAAAAGGCTCGTCTTCCCCGCACCATTTTCGCCACAAATAGCGTTGGTTCCCGGTTGAAAGGTGAAATGGCGATCGCTATGCGACTTGAAGTTCTTGAGGCTAACCGAGAGAATTTCCATAGTGAAGGCGTTCAGTTAGCAGGAAGATTTTTAGAGACGATCGTGCCACATTTCTTCTATAGCCACAGCCATGTCTGTTAGGACGGGGTGCAGGGGTAAAACCCCTGACTGGGGGCAAAACCCCCACACCCCTTTTGATCCCAACATCCTAAGCGTCTTGGCGACAGCTATAAGCACAGCCTCTCTGAAGGAGAATCGCGCTCGAACAATTGTACTAACTATCCTGTAAAAGGAAAAGCAAGTTGCCCGTTCAGAAGCTGATCGTTGTCGTTTCACACTTCCAGGGTTTGCGCGATCGTCAGGGCAAGTTCGGGAGATGTTTTGGCAAACGCGATCGCTTCTCAACGACGTGTACTGATACTTCCCCGATTTATGTAGCAAGAAAACACGGACTGCTGTCTCTTTGCAATTGCCCAAGTTATTGCGGTTTGCCAAGCCTATGTCATTCACACGCTAGAACTCAGGCAGATCTAACCGCTCGTACTCGTCTAGTTGATCGATGTATGGCAGTCCTAAATCCTTCATGAATTGAAGTCATAGTTACAGTCGCGTTACGGACGACTACCGTGAGTGACAACACGATGCGGATGAAAGGACTTGAACCTTCACTTCTTACGAAACTAGAACCTAAATCTAGCGCGTCTACCAATTCCGCCACATCCGCTTATCTGGCTTAACTACTATAGCAAAGCTGTGTCGCACAATCGCTAATCACCTTCAGTATCAGAGCGATCGATGGTTGTCACTCACACTGCGATCGCTCAAGTAACCTTCCCTTAACCTTAGCCCGTGACAATTTTGGAGATGAATAGCCATAAAACTACTACAGGAGTACTGCATTTATGCTAAACGCCGCAGACACCGTGAAGGTGCTTCAAAGACAGACAGAGCCAGAATCGTTTGCTGACAGGACATCTAAGATCGCGTTATGCCCACCGCCACGCTGCGCCTCTGCTTACAAATTTGATGAATTCCAAATCATCGCTTAAGGTTGTAGTGTCCCTCTCTAATGGGATGCAGCGATGCTTGAGGCTCTGCAATCGCAGCGATCGCTTGCCCTATTGCATGAGCGATCATCCTGGTTGGAATGTTAGTCTTCGAGTAATCTCATCTGCTTTATTCAGTTTCAAGGAAATTCATCTATGACTGCTACTCCCGTTCGTCCGACAGAACAAAAATACGAAGTTAAAGACCTGTCCCTCGCGCCTCTGGGACGGCAGCGGATTGAATGGGCAGGGCGAGAGATGCCAGTGTTGCGGCAAATTCAGGAGCGCTTTGCAAAGGAAACGCCCCTCAAAGGAATTCGTCTGGTCGCATGCTGCCACATCACAACTGAAACGGCACATCTGGCGATCGCCCTCAAAAATGGCGGCGCGGATGCGGTCTTGATTGCCAGTAACCCGCTTTCCACTCAAGATGACGTAGCAGCGAGTCTGGTGGCAGATTATGGTATTCCTGTGTTTGCCCAACGCGGCGAAGATAGTGAAACCTACCTCCGTCATGTGCAAATTGCTCTCGATCATCGACCCAACATTATTGTGGATGATGGCTGCGATGTCGTAGCAACAATGGTGCAAGAGCGCCAGCAGCAGCTCTCTGAACTGATCGGCACCACTGAAGAAACGACCACCGGGATTGTCCGACTACGCGCCATGTTCAAAGCGGGTGTGCTGACCTTTCCAGCCGTGAATGTGAACGATGCTGACACCAAGCATTTCTTTGACAACCGTTACGGCACTGGGCAATCCACCTTAGATGGCATCATTCGAGCCACGAATATCTTGCTGGCAGGCAAGACGATCGTCGTCGCTGGCTATGGCTGGTGCGGTAAAGGGACAGCCCTACGAGCACGCGGCATGGGTGGCAACGTCATTGTCACTGAAATTGATCCAGTACGGGCGATCGAAGCCGTCATGGATGGTTTCCGCGTGGTGCCGATGGCAGAAGCGGCAAAATATGGCGATATCTTCATCACCGTCACAGGCAACAAGCATGTCATTCGCGGTGAACACTTCGAGTCCATGAAAGACGGCGCGATCGTCTGCAATTCGGGTCACTTCGACATCGAAATTGACCTCAAGGCGTTAGGCGCACAGGCAACGGAAGTCAAAGATGTGCGTAACTTTACCCAAGAGTATCGTCTGAAAAACGGTAAGTCGGTAGTCGTTTTGGGCGAAGGTCGCCTGATCAACCTGGCAGCCGCTGAAGGACATCCCAGCGCGGTCATGGATATGAGCTTTGCGAACCAGGCACTTGCCTGTGAGTATCTCGTCACCAACAAAGGCAAGCTAGAACCCGGCATCCACTCGATCCCAGTCGAAGCCGATAAAGAAATCGCTCGTCTCAAGCTTCAGGCAATGGGCATCGCGATCGACTCCCTCACCCCAGAGCAAATCGAGTACGGCAACTCCTGGACATCAGGCACCTGATTGTATTGAGACGCTGCACAAAGCGATTTGTAGGTCTCATCGAAGCGAATGTTAGTGTTCTGCTCTAGCGCTGTCTAGGGCAGGATTTATTTTTAGGGGGAGTGAGGAGCCGAGGAGCCAAGAGGGTTAGGAGGAAGAATTTTGAGTTGCTAGAGCCTTTTGCGTCAGATCTGACCGCTGACCGCTAATCGCTGACCGCTAATCGCTGACCGCTGACCGCTGACCGCTGACCGCTAATCGGCTGACCGCTCAACAGCTATTTCCGCGTCTTAAACAACACCTCTGGGTCTTCCAGTTCGGCGTAGTCGATGAACGATGCCGAGCGAGGTTCCGTCGTGTTGAAGCGGGCGAGTACTTCAGGATGAATTGGCTCGAGGGCACGCGATCGATGGCTCACGTAGAAGGTAAAGTTGATGCTGCCGACCCGGATACGATCGCCATCCTTCAGTACACGTCGCTGCTGGATCCGTTCGCCATTAACAAACGAGCCGTTCATGCTGTTCAGGTCAATCAACTGAAAGCCCACGTTTTGCATGTACAAAATCACCGCATGTCGGCGAGACATCGCACGGTCTTTCAGGGGGATCGCGGCTTCTCGATTACGCCCGATCGTCCAGACCATCTGAGGTTGAGCCAGGGTTTGCGATTCATCAGGCAAGTTAGTAATGAGAAATGCCTGTGTTCCCCGCACGACTCCCTGGATGTATTTTGGAGGCTCAGAGGGCGCTTCAGGAGTAACGGCTTCTGGTTTGCCTGCTGGCAGATCCATCATCAACGTGGCAGCTTTGGCAAACGACGCATCATCTCCGTCCGCAAAGGGATCAAACGCGTCTAACTGAACCTCTGGAGACGGATGATCGATCGAGGTTTGCGGTGCGATCGGTGGTCGTTGACTTTCAGGTGAGCTAAGTTTTGGGTTCATTCGCGCTTTCTAACCAAGGTGTGTGACGACTTTTGGGTGTAGACTAGAATGCCCTGGAAGCCACCAGACGCTAACGGAACCTTGCTGTGCAGTGGACAGAAGCTGAACTGGCACGAGTAAGTTGACCGTCTGTAGAAGCTTTAGCTGTAACGTCCCGACAAAAGAAAACAATCGCTTTGATGTCCGTCGTTCACTTGAGCAGCAAGTAATAGAGAGTTCCAGGAGCATTAATGAGTCCCGCTCGATCGCCTGCCAGTTTACCCGTGCCCATGAACAGATCGACGCGTCCTGCGCCTTTGATCGCACCGCCCGTATCTTGATCCAGCACATAGCGGTTAACTAAACGCTTTTCCAGTTGCCCCGTCGCCATAGGGTAGGGAATCTGCGTTTGTATCAACGCCAGCGCACCGGGTGGAAAGAGCGTTTTATCGGTAGCGATCGACCGTTCTGCCGTTACTGGTACGCCTAAGCTGCCTGTCGCTGCGGCACCGTTTGTTGGCTTAAAAAAGACAAAGCGATTGTTGCGGGGAAGGTAGACATTGCGATCGGCAGGATTGTCATTGAGGTATTGAATCAGCAAAGGTAGAGTAAGGTCTTCCAGCTTAAACTTACCCGCCTTCACCAGTTCTCGACCGATCCCCGTGTAGGGATAGTCTGTCGTGCCAGCAGTACCAACCGTCATCACGCTGCCATCGGTCAGTTGGAGTCGTGCTGAGCCTTGCACCTGAATAAGAAACGCTTCCAGACGATCGCGCAGCCACACGATTTCCAAGCCCTTCAGCCACTGATTCTGAAACTGCAAACCGTCAGCGCCTTCTAACTGGAGTCGCGTAGGGTGTGGTTTCGACCAGCTTGCAAGCTCAGGCGGCAACCGAAAAAGGGGATAGCGAAACGCTGCGGTAGGACGACGACTGGCAGCATAAACAGGTTCAAAGTAGCCAGTGAACGCCACGGTGCCCTGACCATCTTTGCCTGTAGCCTGATAAAAAACAAACTCACGTTCGATCGCGTCCTGCAAGGTTTTGGCAGAAGCCGTTGTGAGCAGCAATTGTCGAAAGCGCCTCAAACTGCGATCGACCCGCTTACGAGTAATGCCCGCAGCGAGCGGTTGACGGTACGCAGCGATCGCTCGTTCTGTTTGCAGATAGCGCAAGCTTTGATCGATTGCCAGCAGCAGCGATCGGCGGTCTGCGGGTGTGTGGAAGTCACCTGAAAGCTGGCTGGCTGCTGACTGACCGAGAGGAGCCTCTGGTAGTCTCAATAGAGGGCTAGTAGACCTGATCGGTGTTGAAATTGGAGGCTTGAAAGGGCGATCGGCGGCTTGCGATCGTGCTGGCAACATCGCAGCCGCCATAACGATACCGATGCAAAGCATCAGCCAATGGCTAGTCGCTACTGTCCGTCTGATCATGCCTTCATCTTGATGCCTTTATTTAGAACCGTTCCATGCTAGAGCTGAAAACTGGTTCCACGCGAATGCCCAGTACTCGTGAGGGGCGCACCACCATATACTCGCCCTGGACATTCTTAATCGGCACCGTAATGAAATCGTCAGAGCTTGCTTTGGGCACCAGTTCACTGCTGTACCACTTCTGAAATTCTTGAATCGTGGCAAACCGCACTTCTTCGCGGTGCCCACCGTCAATCAAGATGTGAACCGCATATTCGGTGGGTGTGCGAGCATATTTGCTTCGTCGATCGCCTGAAGCAGCGCCCTGATTCGGTGTACCCGCAGCACCTGCTACGGCATCACCCGGTCGTGGTTGGTTAAAGTTACCTGTCATAAGTCCGTTCCCTTAAGCGTGTGAGAACCTTTCCAATTATCGATGCAGTGAGGCTAATTACACTAACATTGCCCAGAAATAGCGATTAGCTATCAGCAAGTAGGGAAGCAAGGGGGCTGGGGAAGCAAGGGGGGCTGGGGAAGCAAGGGGAGCAGAATTAATTCAAAACTCAAATTTCTTCTCCTTAGTCTCCCCTGCTCCCTCCGCCTCCCCTGCTCCCTCTGCCTCCCCTGCTTCCTCCGCCTCCCCTGCTCCCTCCGCCTCCCCTGCTCCCTCCGCCTCCCCTGCTCCTCACCAACTCACGGCAATAAATTAAACCGCTGGAGCTGGGTTTGCACCAGTGCGGGCAGGCTTTTGTGGAGTTGAGGTTTGTCTTTGAAGACGAGGCGATGTTGGCTGGGGAGATCGAACGGGAACTGTCCGGGCAGGTCGGAGCGTTCCATTTGAGTGAGGATGATTTGTTCGGCGCGTTTGCACTGCAAGGCATAACCCACTTCAACGCACACTTTTGGGCTAGGGATGAGCTGTGGAGGAGAGGTGTCAATTTGGGCGATCGACGTACCATCGGCAATAAACAGCAGGCTTTGACGAATTGATCGCATCATCTTGCTGCTCAAGCGTGTAGGACCATCCGTGAGGCGATGCGATTCGACCAGCGTGAGGGGCAAGCGCGATCGTGGGTTGAGTTTCTCGACTAAGGTCTGTAGCTCTTCGCGCAGTAAATCGCTGGACTCAGGATATTCGGTCTGGTAGCAGAGGAAGATGGTTGGCTCTAAATGCGTCAGGGCATCTTGCTTGGTGAAGTAGATCTCATGGCTTTGCAGATCAATGTTGGCGATCGCATAGCCACCGCTCCCTTCGATGTAAAACTCGACGGCTTCACCCTCCAGATAGCGCTGAAACCAAACAGCTTGTTTGACTTCCGCACTGTCTTCCAAAAAGTCTGCCCGCAACCCCGACTTCAGCAGACTATTTTTGCTTAGACGCAGATCGTGAGGACGTTTTTCTAATTCTTTAATCGGCTCATATTCCTGGAGGTACCAGGCTTTGAGGGCGATAATAGCCATTCTGCGCTCTGCCTCATGGGTTTAAACCAACCGTGCCACTAGAGCCTCTACGTTCTGAGTGACCGTCCGTTGGCACATTGTATCTAGAGATGAACGGCTTGCATACCCTTTTCGAGGCGGCTGCGTGTCCTACGCTTGAGCCTGATAAGAATCACCCCAGAGACAGACTTCCTTTCTGTAAATTCTTGTTACGCTCTTTCGCTAGAACAGAATAGGAACAACGTAAGGCTATAAATCGCGTCTATGCTGCCTGACAACAGTCAGACCCTCATGCTTAATGGAGCTTGCGATGAATTTACTTATGGGTTGGCAGTACCTTATCCGGTTTCCATGGTCGGGCACGCTGGCAATGCTGGCGCTGACGACCGGATTAACCGCCTGTCAGTTAGCACAACGCGATCGTGATGCGCCCTCACAGTTAGATTCTGCTGCTTCAGCAGCTCAACCACTGAAGCTAGGTGAGACATCGGGCGAGCTGGTCTTTGAAGGGCAACAGCGAACGTATCGAGTGTACACGCCGAAAACATACCGACCCGATCGCCCTCTACCGCTGGTGCTGGCATTTCACGGTTATGGATCGCAGGGCAAAGATTTAGCGACTGGCTCTGGTTTGAATGAAGTAGCGGAGCAAAAGGGGTTTGTGGCGGTTTATCCTGACGGGATCGATCGCCGCTGGAATCCGCTCAACAAGATGCTGACGGGCGTGGATGATGTTGGCTTTGTCCCTGCTTTGATCGCTCACATGAAGCGCAATCGGGCGATCGACCCAGCTCGTGTGTATGCGGCTGGAGTCTCAAATGGTGGCTTTCTGGTGCAACGGCTGGCGTGCGAAACATCGTCTCCGATCGCGGCTTTTGCCTCTGTGGTTGCGACGTTGCCAAGCCAATTAAAAGGCTCCTGCAATCCCCAAGCGCCTGTACCTATGCTGATGATCAATGGCACAGACGATCAAAAGGTGCCTTGGCAGGGCGGGGACTTGGGCTACGGCTCGATTCTGTCGGTACCAGGTACGATCGACTTCTGGCAGCGTTACAACAACTGTCCATCCTCTGTACCAGTCAAACGCGCAGTGGGCGATCGAGTTGAAATTGCCCGCTATCCAAACTGTCAGGGCGGCTCAGAAGTCGAGCTGGTGACGCTTAAGGGGATTGGGCACGTGTGGCCCAGAGGCGGCTCAGGGTCATCATCCTTGCTGAATGGCAGCGAGGAAATTTGGAGCTTTTTTCAGAGGCATCGTTTGGGGCAGGAGAGGAGAGAGGGGTGAGGAGAGAGGGGTATTCTTGCAAGCTTAAGGGGTAGAGCGACTACCTTCAGAGTTGAACCCTTGAGTATCAACGATAAACGTTGCCGTTCACCCGCCACAGACAGCTTTTCGGACTCAACAAAGAGACTCGAATAGACGGCTGCAAGGGGCTTGTTATACTGCCTTTGTCGATAACTCATTTAAAAGCACGTTGACTTACAGTTCCAACTAGAGCTGCCATAGCAGCACGAGGCAGTAAACGCGGCAAAATGTTCGACTCAAAGGAGTTTTTGAAACCGGGAATGACATAATGCCGATTGTGTTCCAACGCTGACAGTCCAACGCGAACAACTTTCTGTGGTGAATGCTTTCCAGCTACAACATCACGCCCCATTGCGTTAAAAAACTCTGTGTTTGTTGCACCTGGGCACAAAGCTAACACCTTTATTCCTCGCTTTCGGTACTCAGTCCACAATGCTTCGCTGAATGAAAGGACAAATGCTTTGGTTGCTGCGTACACGGCTTGACGGGGCAACGGGTAGAAACTTGTTGTTGAACCAATATTGATAATGCTGCCTTCACCCTTTGCCAACATTCCTGGAATGAATGCATGAGTTAAATCGACGACAGAAACCACATTCAGCATGACTTGCTGATGGTCTTTATCAGGCAAGATCGACTCAAACGCTCCGTGGGTACTGAAGCCAGCATTATTAATGAGCACATCAACACTCAATTGTCTCGATCGCGTCTCTCTGTAAACCCGTAAGCCTTCTCCTTCACGGCTGAGATCGGCTGTAATGACTTGGACACTGATACTATAACTATCCTGAAGTTGGGTTGCTAAAGCCTGTAGCTTGTCTTCTGAGCGTGCTACAAGAACAAGGTTCATTTTTCGTTTTGCTAATTCATGAGCAAACGATTCTCCAATGCCGCTGGACGCGCCAGTAATCAGAGCAGTTTTTCCAACATAGTGCATGGTTTTTCTCCTGTGTAGATTTGAAGACTATAAAGTTCACACCTTGAAAGATTCATTTTCTGAACTTAACAGTTAAAAAATAATGGTTACAAGTTCTTCAGTAGGTCAGCTTTCTGGTGATTGAGATGCACTGCTACTTTTCGCATCATCCGCAGCATCTCCTGTTGCTCTGGCTCATCTAAACCATTGAGAATTGCTCGACTGACCTTCCTATAATTCTCGATTTCCATTGCATAGATGTTCTCTCCTTCGGGTGTGAGACAAATTCTGACAATTCGCCTGTCTTCGTCAGAGCGATCGCGGCACAGACACGTTCTTCTGACTAACCTGTCCACAATTCCAGTCGTGTTGGTGATACTGAGTTTCGCTCTTTCAGCAATCTCCCGCATCATGAGCGGCTGGAACTGCCCTACTACGTTGATGACACGGCATTCCTGCTTATTCAGGTTGACCGCTTCACCTGAACTCTCCTGCGCCACCTCAAAAAGGTCGGCAAGGATGGCAATGTATTTCGTTAACTCGTCTGCTTTGTCCACACTACTTCAAAACCTAGAAAGTTCAAAAAATGAATAATTCGATTATAGGTATAGGAGTTTTTGTTGTCAACCTCGCACTGCAACTTCTTGGAGCATAACCTCTGGACATAAAATTCAACGCTTTAACCCTGCCTCACCTCACCCCCTTACTCCTTACCCCTCCAAAAACTCCGATCGCGCCTGCTGAGTCTCTATCAGTGAGGTTTCTAGAGACTGCCAGTCAGCTTGTTCGATCTGGGTGATGATCTGGTTGAGATGGTTGCGGTAGGCATGGAGCGATCGGGTGAGTGCGGCTTGGTTGTACCGTGCCATCATGACTCCGAGTTCGGGGTTACCACCGCCCACACGACTCGTATCCCGAAAGCCAGAACTGGCGAGTGCGTACGCTAAGCCCAAAACGGCTGGATCAGCTTCCCCAATGCAGGCGGCGATGAGGCTGGCGCTGGTCATCACAGGTAGATGAGAAATCCAGGCAACAGCGCGATCGTGGTCGTTTGGGGTGCAGTGGTAGAGGCGAGTTTGCAACGGTCGTACCAGGTCTTCGATGAGTTGTATTGCCCGCGCTGGGGTAGCGTCAGTCGGTGTTAAAACATAGGCAGCATTGATGAATAAATCCTGCTGTGCCGCTTCAATGCCACTTTCAGCCGTGCCTGCCATTGGGTGCCCACCGACAAAATTAGACCACAGCGGCGCGATCGTCTCCACCACCCAGCCCTTTACCGACCCAACATCCGTGAGTACAGTATCAGTTGCTAAGTAAGGCACTAGCTCAACGACAGTTGCCTCCATCGCCGCCAGAGGCGTACAGAGAAAAATGGCATCGACGGTTTGCATCAAGGCAAGGCTAACGCTGGCATCATCAACGGCTCCTCGCGCGATCGCCCGCTGACACGTTTGCGCCTGACGACTCACGCCCAAAACCGTATGACCGAGCGATCGCAACCCCAGCCCTAGCGAACCGCCAATTAAGCCCAACCCGATAATGCCAATCTTCATGCTGTTCTACCTTGTTCAGCCATCAGCCAACCGTATGCCAGAATTTCCTCGCTCAGCCTTAGGAGCGTGAATTTAACGACCTGAACGTTGCGTAGGATACCGTATAACCATGCCAGCATCCCAGAAAAGCGTAGCGTCACGCATCAACTTTCAGGCTTTGACGCGTTATGACTCACGCCTTTAGCGAAGCCATGCCGTAGCTTGCTTCTCGAAGAGTAGGCTATACGCATCCTTGCATTTTAGAGATGGACGGGAGTGACTCTGAACGCATCCTCAAGCTCAAAGCTTGCTTTGTAGATCAAAGAGCCTCCTTGCCCCTAGTTTAGGTTGCCCTTGCCACCTACCTGCACAGGCAGGGACACAAGGTCAGCATCGTCAACCCCGGCTGGGTCATACCATTTCACTAAACTGTGGCTACGCAGGCAAGCTTCGGCTGACGACTGACCGCGACAAAAGATCGCGTTATCCTCTAGAGCTTCTACGCGATCGCCTGCACGTCTGCCAACCGTGAATGCTGAAGGCGATCCATCCAGCCTTCTAAATAGACCTGGTTTTGGCGCTGCTGCTCTGGATCGTCTGTATCTAACGGATGCGGCGCTAAACCCAAAATGGTTGCTGTTGTAACGCAGAACATCGATTTCTGAAACGTTTCGCAGATTCTCACCCGCAAGTCGTCTTCGCCGCGCTGCCCACGACGATAGATGTCGTGCAAGTAGTCGGGTAGATAGTGCCGCATATCTTGCATCAGCAACGTGGGCGGAATGCCAGCACCACCGATCGGCAATGGGTCAGCATACAACGCACCGTAGTTAAAGCGGCTCTGGTCGGGCGAAATTTGGTGCGACTGTGCGTTGTACGAAACCGTGCCCGAAAACGGCGTACCGCGAAAGAAAACCGCTTCCACGTAAGGCACTGCCGTATCAGCGAGAAACGTCAAGCCTGCTGCTGCGGGAATGATTTCATGCTTTTGGTCGTGCAATGTCACTGTGTAAGTAATCGGGTTACTCGCGGCAGCAACCAGCCCTGCCTTAATATGAGCAACGATCTGTGGAATGGATTGAATCTCGCCTTGATCGTAGCGATCGGACAGCGTTAGAAACATTGCACTCATCACGTTCCAAAATTGACCAAGCCCACTGTAGTAGGCAAGTTGCCGCACGTGCTCTGGCAGAAACTCAGGAAACAAGCGGTTCAAACCCAGCAGCACCGGATTGTGCTTTATACGTGCCTGAATAGCAGGTTGCGATTGCGCTCTAAACTCCGGCGTATCCAGGTAGGCATCCAAACCGCCGCCACCGTGCCAAAACATTGCCTTCATGCAATATTCGGCGTATTCAAAATTGATGCGATCGTGTCGCCAATGACGCAGGAGCTTTGCCAGCGAAACATCGCCATTGAAATATTTGAAAAACGGAAAAAACACCAGAAATTGATGCTCGGAAATGTAGAGCAGGTTGCGGTAATAGGCATCCAGCACAATGCCATAGCTTTTGAGAATACCAACGACCTCCATCACATTTTGGTGTGTATCCGGCAGCAGCGCACCGCCCGCCTTCAGGCGATCGATATACGGCGCTAACGGATGTGATGAAGCGGGGGGAAGTGCTTTGAGAGTGTCGGTCATACTGTGCAAAAAGGACGAAATTGGGGGATTGGCTCGCGGACAAGCGCCTACTCCATTGTCTCTGCTTTGAGCGTCGCTTTTGTCACTATTGCTGCCTGAGCGATCGCCCGTCCGTTGACTAAAGCAGTCATTGTGGTTTCGCTGTAGTGAATCAACCAGTTCGGCTGTAAACCGAACACGACAATCAGAACGGCTAAAAGGATTGCTGGTGCACGATCGCTCCAATACACAGGCGGCAGATCTTTCGCGGATTCTGACAAGCGCCCAAAGAAAACACGGTTGACGAGCAGCAAAAAGTAGACGGCTGTTAACCCCGTGCCGACCATACACAGCAGCGTTTGCGCCGGGAAGATGGGAAAACTGCCCCGAAATACCAAAAATTCTGAGATGAAGCCCACCAAGCCAGGAATACCAGAGCTTGCCATGACTCCCATAATCATCAGGCTGCCAACGAGCGGCAGACCACGCTCCGGATTCAACAACCCTCGCAGCATCGTTAAATCGCGGGTACCTGTTTTTTGATACACCACGCCTACCAGCAAAAAGAGCATCGCTGCAATAAGCCCATGACTCACCATTTGACAGACGGCTGCGAGAAGACTCAGGGGCGTTGCGGCGGCAGCAGCTAAAAGGACATAGCCCATATGCCCGATCGAGCTATACGCCACCATTTTTTTCATATCTGTTTGAGCGATCGCCATAAACGCGCCGTACAGCACACTCACCGCTGCCCATGTTGCCAGCCAGGGAGCCAGAACTGCCCAAGCCTCAGGAAACAACCCCAGCCCAAACCGGAGAAGTCCATAGGTGCCCAGTTTGAGCAATACGCCTGCTAAGAGGACTGAAATAGGCGTTGACGCTTCGACGTGGGCATCGGGTAGCCAGGTATGAAACGGTACCAGCGGGATCTTAATGCCAAACCCGATGAGCAGTGCCCCTAGCAAAACAAACTGCTGTCCTAACGGCAAAACCTGTGTGAGCAGAGGCTCATAAGCAAAACTGGATGCGCCTGTCAGTAAGGTGAAGCCTAGAAACGCCGCCAGAATCAAAATGCCTGAAATGGCAGTGTAGATCAGAAACTTTGTAGCGGCATAGCCCCGGTTCGCGCCGCCCCAAATGGCAATCAGCAGATAGAGCGGAATCAGCTCGATCTCGTAGAACAGAAAAAACAGCAGCAAATTCTGCGCTAGAAAAGCGGCTGTCACACTTGCATTCAGCAATAACAGCAGGATGAAATAGAGACGAGGGCGACTGACCAATGGTGTGCCGCTGGCGATCGCAATCGCAGTCAGCAACCCATTGAGTGCGACCAACGGCAGCGACAGCCCATCCATACCCAGGTCATACGTCAAACCTAGCGGCTCAATCCACGCAAGATGCTCGCTAAACTGCATTGCCGTCTGCCCTGCATCAAACTGAGTGCCCAGCACGATCGTCCACACAAAGGCGCTACCAATGGCAATCAAAGCGATCAACCGCGCTCGTGTCGGTATTAACGGT
This sequence comes from Tildeniella nuda ZEHNDER 1965/U140, assembly GCA_019358895.1. Lineage (GTDB taxonomy): Bacteria > Cyanobacteriota > Cyanobacteriia > Leptolyngbyales > Leptolyngbyaceae > Stenomitos > Stenomitos nudus. Next base: position 43,817 of record JAHHIG010000021.1, read on the forward strand.
TCTCGTCCAAAGCCAATGAGCACCGCACCCAAAAGCGGTATCCAGATCAAAGCACTGAGCATCGTACCAACTCCAGAATCACCATGCGAACCAGATCAAAACCCCACCCAGGAGGCTTACTGCCACCAAAATTGTGAGCATATATGCCTGCGATTGCCCAGTGATGCTGTACTTCAGGCTTTCGCCGCTGAAGATCGACGCAATGCCCATAAAGTTGACTAGCCCATCCACAATATAGCGATCGCACCAATTGCTAAAGCGTGCCATCAGCACCACGCCATTCACCACACTCACTTCGTACAGCCGCTCAATATAAAAGTCATAGGACAGCAGATCTTGTAGCACCCGCCAGGGCAACTGCACCGATCGCGACCACGCTTTGTGCAGATAGAGCGTGGCTCCGACACTGCACCCGGCAATGCCCGACAGCACTAACAACAGCGCCGCCGTGTGGTTAAAATACGCCCAATCAGGTAGGACGGACAACCGCTGCATCATCAACGGCGTGAGTAACGTCACGATCGTTAACGAGACCATCGGTACTGCCATCGCCCAGCCAACCTCAGGTGCGCGACGCGTTTTCGGCTGTGGAGCACCCAAAAAGACCAGGCGAAAGACTCGCGTCAGGTTCAAGGCAGTCAAAGCATTCACCAGAAGCACAACACCGACCAGCAACGGGTCAGCCGTCCAGAAGTCGTCCAATCCTAACCGCAGCGCCCAAAAACCACCCAGCGGTAAAATACCGATCAAACCAGCAGACGCAACGATGAATGCAGTCGTGGTGACTGGCATTCGTGACCAAAGACCGCCCATCTCCGTTAAATCCTGGTTTTGCGTGGTTGTGATGATTGAACCAACGCTCATAAACATCAGCGCTTTTGAAACCGCGTGAGCAAACAGTAGCATGAGCGCAAAGCCCGTCCATTGGGTGCCCACTGCCACAAACACCAAGCCCAGGTACGCGCTGGTGGAATGAGACAATGCCCGTTTAATGTCGATTTGCGCGATCGCCACCAACGAGGCACCGATCGCCGTCACCGAACCAATAACCACCAGCGCGGTCAATGCTACAGGTGAAAGATTTAAGATCGGTTGCAGTTTGATCAGCACATAGGCACCGCAAGCGACCACAACGGAATTTCGCAGAATGGAAGCCGGATTAGGACCTTCCATCGCCTCATCCAGCCACAGATGCAGTGGGAACTGAGCACACTTGCCCGTCGGTCCAGCAATCAACGCAAACCCCAGCAGCGTCGCGGTTGTGGGAGACAGCGTTGCCGTCTCTGCCCATTCGTAGAGTTCAGGAAAACTCAAGCTCCCACTCAACGTTGACAGCGCCACAACGCCCATCAGCAGCAAAATATCGCCAACTCGCTTCGTCAAAAAGGCATCCCGTGCGGCTGTTACGACCAGCGGTTGCGCGTACCAAAAGCCAACCAGCAAGTAGGTGGAAAGGGTCAGCATTTCTAGTAGGCAATAGGTCAGCAGCAGCGAATTGCTGATAGCCAGTCCGCTCATGGCTCCTTCAAAGAACCCCATCAAAGCAAAAAACCGTGCCAGCGCCCAGTCTTTCTCCATGTAGCCCAACGCAAACAACTGCGCCAGCAAGCTCAAAGCTGTCACCACCTCCATCGCACCCACGCTAACGGCTGAGATATCGAGGACAAATGTCAAATCCAGGTCTACGGTGTGCAGCCAGTGAAAGACCAATGCTTGCGGTGGCTGATTCCAGGTCGATCGAAAAAGAACGGTGCCATGTACAAACGCCACCACCGTCATCAATAAATTGAAGTAAGCGGCAGGGCGAGGACCTGTACGGCGAACGATGCCGATCGACCAGGGCAGCGTCAGGATTGCGCCTATCAAACCGTAGCAAGGTATCCACCAACTGCTTTGGAGGAGAAATTGAGTCATCTACAATACCGTGATACTAAAACCTCAGCAATCGTTCGACATTACCAAGCAATTTTTCTAGTTTCTAAAAACTCGCATTAAACACTAGGAACTCACATTAAATAATCTCAATAAAACCAAAGAGATTTATAAACTTCAGTTAATTATCAATGCGTTAGGTTAACTAGCGTCTCTTTAGCTTAAGCCTGTTGCCCTCAAAAAGCAAAACTTCAAACAACAAAATTGCTCATGGTCTCATTAATTTCTACTTATTAATTCCTACTTATAGTTATAGGTTAACCAGGGCTACTATAGGTGTATAGATAAAAATCTATAGATAGTATTATTTCAGTCTATGTACACAAGCGTGGTATTCTTTTGTTTCGTGTCGTTTCCAGAAGCTGCTTCTCATAATCAATGCAAGCCCTAGCAGAGTGTCATTTCCGGCAACGTGCAGATGATCAGAAGCAACTGCCGCGATCGCGTGACAAACCGCTGGGGAGCCAAAAAGCGGCTTTAGCAAGAAAAAACGTGACGAAGCTGGATGGCAAGCTCGTTAGAAATCAGCTTTCCTAATAGCTAAAATCCGAAAATATTATTTACAGTTATATTGCCAAACGTCAAACAATCGTTCTATTCTTAGATTAAGGCACTCAAAGCTTCAAAAAAGCTTAAATAATGGCAGTTTTCGTCATCAATTTAAAGAGTACGCTTTACGAAAACCATGACTACCAAATGTTTGCATATTTATTGCTAAATGTTTGCACGGTGACTTTTGACTCTGTAGGAGAGGGGTATGCCAATTGCGGTCGGAATGATTGAAACGAAGGGCTTTCCTGCGGTTGTGGAAGCTGCGGATGCGATGGTGAAAGCTGCCCGCGTGACCCTGGTAGGCTATGAAAAAATCGGTAGTGCACGTGTCACAGTAATTGTGCGTGGTGATGTTTCTGAAGTACAGGCATCGATCGCGGCAGGCGTTGCGTCAGCAGAACGAGTGAATGGTGGTGAGGTCTTATCCACTCACATCATTGCTCGCCCTCACGAAAACTTGGAGTACGTTCTGCCGATTCGCTACACCGAAGCGATCGAGCAATTCCGGGTGTAGTTAGGAGCAGGATGTTTCATCCTCAAGTTGCTACAGACGGACATTTGTCTCTCGTTTGAAACTGCACGCTGTGGTCTGTTCCCGCTGTTCAATCGACTCGGCGGAGCAAATCCTGACGCTGTCTCAAACAGTTGTTTAATGTCCGAACACTGACCTTTTCAGCTATTTAATTTAGGGAGTACGACTCATGGCAATTGCTGTTGGAATGATCGAAACGCTTGGCTTTCCTGCTGTTGTAGAAGCTGCTGACGCGATGGTGAAAGCTGCTCGTGTAACGCTGGTCGGTTACGAAAAGATTGGTAGCGGTCGCGTTACGGTGATCGTGCGCGGTGACGTTTCGGAAGTGCAAGCTTCAGTAGCGGCGGGCGTTGACAATGTGAAGCGAGTCAGCGGCGGACAGGTGCTCTCCACTCACATCATTGCGCGTCCTCACGAGAACCTGGAGTACGTTCTGCCCATCCGCTACACCGATGAAGTGGAGCAGTTCCGGGATAGCGTCAGCGGCAGAGCGATTCATGCCGGTCCTTACACCAGACCATAAAGCAGCATGCAGATCGCAAAAGTCCGCGGCACGGTTGTCAGCACTCAGAAAGAGCCCAGCTTGAGCGGCGTGAAGTTCCTCCTCTTACAGTTTATGGATGAGGAGGGCGTTCCACTACCGCGCTATGAAGTGGCTGCCGATCAGGTGGGTGCTGGGCTGGATGAGTGGGTATTGGTGAGTTGCGGCAGTGCTGCTCGCCAGGTGGCGGGCAGTGAACATCGCCCAATTGATGCCGTAGTGGTGGGGATTATCGACACGGTCAGCGTTGACGATCGCCGCCTTTACAGCAAGAGGGATGATTACCGCTAGTGCTCAAGCCTGAGGCTCTGGACTGCAACTCTACCAGGTTAGCTGGCAACGCTGGATAAGGCTTACCTTGAGGAATTTTCGACTGAGCAAGATTCAGTTGCTGTGGTGAATCTCTCTTCACTTGCAGCAGGCGAGAACAGGTTGCACAGACGCAAGCTCTTGTTCGTAGTCCAGCGTTCTTAGCTTGAGTTTGCATGGCTCTCTACGCAAGATAGCGTTGTTCATAGCTGAGCTTTGGCTGAGTTTTTCACAGGAGAATTTTTTATGGTAGCTCGTAGCTCTGCAGCTCCCCCGACCCCTTGGTCAAAAAGTCTGACCACACCAAGAATTGATAAAACCGCTTACGTACACTCGTTTTCCAATATCATTGGGGATGTTCGCATTGGTGCAAATGTACTCATTGCACCTGGCACATCAATCCGTGCCGATGAAGGTAGTCCCTTTTACATTGGTAAAGGCACGAATGTACAAGACGGCGTAGTGGTTCATGGTCTGGAGCGTGGGCGTGTCATTGGTGATGACAACAATTCCTACTCTGTTTGGATTGGAGATAACGCCTCCATCACCCATATGGCGTTAATTCACGGTCCTGCCTATGTGGGCAATGACTGCTTCATCGGCTTCCGCTCCACTGTTTTTAATGCGCGGGTTGGTCAAGGCAGTATTGTGATGATGCATGCTCTGATTCAAGACGTTGAGATTCCACCTGGAAAATATGTGGCATCCGGGTCGATAATTACCAGTCAGCAGCAAGCTGATCGCCTGCCTGAGGTGCAAGCAGACGATATTAAGTTTGCAACCCATGTATTAGGTATTAATGATGCGCTGCGATCGGGTTATCACTGCGCTGATAACGTTAGCTGTATAGCCTCTGTGAGGGATCAAATGACACGGGCGTATGAATCAAGTGAATCGATAAATTCAACGGGCGCACATCTAAGTGCAGACGTTGTGCAGCAGGTGCGGCAGTTGCTCGCTCAAAACCTGCGAATTGGCACTGAACACGCAGATGCACGGCGGTTTCAATCGGCATCATGGACAAGCTGTGAGCCGATTCAGGCAACACGAGAGTCAGAGGTTTTGGCTGCGTTAGAGGCATGTTTGGACGAGCATAGTCAGGAATACGTCCGCTTGATTGGCATTGATCCGACAGCGAAGCGGCGAGTTGTAGAAACGATTATCCAGCGACCGAATACACGGACGGGTGATCAAACACGGTCGGCGCCCGCAAATTATACAAAGAATGCGGATCGTGCGACTGCTACAGGTCCCTCCAGTCCTTTGCACGGTAACAATGTGAGCCACAGTGCGATCGCACAGGTACGGCAATGGCTCACTCAGGGTTACCAAATTGGGGCAGAACATGCAGACAAGCGCCGTTTCCAAACCAGTTCCTGGCAAAGCTGTGGTGCGATCGAGTCTAAGCGCGAAGCTGATGTGATTGCAGCGGTTGAACGCTGTACGTCAGAGCATAGCAGCGATTATGTGCGCTTAGTGGGCATTGACCCTCAAGCCAAACGCCGGGTTGGTGAGCTGATCATTCAACGACCCGGCGCTCCCTTCACGGCTTCCGCTCAGCCAGCGACTAGCAGCAGTGTGGCAGGGTATGGTGCTACTGGTAATGGTTACAGTTCTGCGTCTGCTGGTGCGAGTCTCAGTCAGGAGGCGATCGCGCAGGTACGGCAATTGCTTGCCCAGGGGCACCAGATTGGAGTCGAACATGCGGACAAGCGTCGCTTTCAGACTAGTTCCTGGCAAAGCTGTGGTGCGATCGAGTCTAAGCGCGAAGCCGATGTGATTGCAGCACTCGAACGCTGTATCGCTGACCACCAGGGCGAGTATGTACGCCTGATTGGGGTTGATTCGCAGGCAAAACGGCGTATCGCAGAGCTGATTATTCAGCGACCCGGCACTGCCACGACTGCACCTGGGCAACCGTCCGGTGCGGCGAGATCGGGTAGCACTGGCGGTCAGGTTGGCTCTGTGGCAACGACCAATGGTCTTGGTTCGGAGGCGATCGCGCAAGTACGGCAATTGCTTGCCCAGGGGCACCAGATTGGAGTCGAACATGCGGACAAGCGCCGTTTCCAAACCAGTTCCTGGCAAAGCTGTGGAGCGATCGAGTCTAAGCGCGAAGCCGATGTGATTGCAGCACTCGAACGCTGTATCGCTGACCACCAGGGCGAGTATGTACGCCTGATTGGGGTTGATTCGCAGGCAAAACGGCGTATCGTAGAGCTGATTATTCAGCGACCCGGCGCAACTCCTGTCAGTCATGCCAGCGCGGAGAGTGGTACCAATTCCAGGTCTACCAATCCTGGCAGCAGTCACAGTTATGCATCCGCTGCTACGAGTTTGAGCCAAGAGGCGGTAGAGCAAGTGCGAAAGGCACTGGCTCAGGGCTATCAGCTCAGCATTGAGTATGCTGACGAACGTCGCTTCAAAACTAGTTCCTGGCAGACTGGTAGTGTCATTCAAGCGAAACGCGAAGCCGAGGTGCTGGCAGCTTTAGAAACTGCTGTTGCAGAACCTAGTCGAGCCTACGTGCGTTTGGTTGGTACTGACCCCCATGCTAAGCGACGAGTGCTCGAAGCGACGATCAAGCGACCTGCTAAGTGATCGCCTTGTTGGCTGAATCGCCCTGAGGCTTTTTGGTCAGGGTGAAATGGGTGGATCAGCAAGTTGTTAGTTGTTAGTTTCAAACAGCGATGTACTCTAGCAACTATCAGCTCGTTAGCTGCTTTCTGGTTTTCAAACGAGGTTCTCCTTCTCATGCATGTGCCGTCGCTACAACCTGTTAGCAGTTCTCACTTCTGTGTCAGTGGCGATGTTACGATTCATCCAACTGCTGTCATTGCATCCGGTGTCTTGCTACAAGCAGACCCAGAAAGCCGCATTATGATTGGCGCTGGTGTCTGTCTTGGCATGGGTACGGTTCTGCATGCTCATCAGGGTACGCTTGAGGTGGAGGCGGAAGTTACCATTGGTGCAGGAGTGCTGATCATCGGCGAAGGCAAGATTGGAACCAGCGCTTGCATTGGAGCAGCCTCAACGCTGTGGAATCATTCGATCGATCGTGGTGCGATCGTGCCACCCTTGTCGCTACTAGGCACACCCGATCACCAAACAACTGCAACCAAGTCAGCGGTAGCTCCCGAACCTACGTCTGACTCGCTTGTGAACGTGCAAGACTTACCCAATGGGGCGGTTGATCCGACTTCAAGCCAACCAGCGGCAGAGATCCAGCTTAGTTTTAGCACCCCTGTCTATGGTCAGGCAAATTTAAACCGCCTGCTATCAACCTTGCTGCCGCACAGACAAACTTTTCTCAACAGCAGTGGGGCTGATAACAGCAAAGCTTAAGGATTGACCGAACAGGGACACTAAAGCTTCAACCTGGAACTTGGACAGGTCTCCTTGCCTTTGATCGTCTGCTGACTTGCAATCTGAGAGCCGACGTTACAATTTAGGAAGCAGTATCGAGGTTCAAGATGGAGGGAGGTCAATACGATCCAGGCGATTTTACCGATACCGCTTTGGGTTTGGTGTCTACTCAGAGCTTCCCGGCGATCGTCGGCACGGCTGACATGATGTTGAAGTCAGCTGAGGTTGCTTTAGTTGGCTATGAAAAAATTGGTAGCGGACACTGCACAGCGATCGTGCGTGGTGGTATCGCTAACGTTCGCATTGCTGTGGCAGCTGGTGTAGAAGCAGCAGAGCAATTTGGTCAAAAGGTATCTAGCCTAGTAATCGCTCGTCCGCTACCAAATTTAGAGGCAGTGCTGCCGATTGGCAAGTTATTAGCTGATGTTGCACAAGGATCTCAGTCCAGTAGGTTAAGCAATCAAGCGATCGGGCTACTTGAAACACGCGGTTTCCCAGCGATGGTGGGTGCGGCTGATGTCATGCTCAAGTCCGCCGATGTCCAGCTATCGGCACATGAAACGATCGGTGCAGGTTTGTGTACTGTCATTATTCGCGGTGCTGTAGCAGACGTTGCTGTGGCAGTCGAAGCCGGAATGCATGAGGCAGAACGCATTGGTGAACTGCACGCAGTGATGGTCATTCCACGACCGTTGGATGATTTGGAGCAAACGTTGCCCCTTGCAAGCTGCTGGATCGAACAACCGAAACCGTTGCGCCTGCCGATCGTCACAAAACAGACAGCAGAAGCCGACCTGATGGTATTGCCAACCTTAGAATCACTGCCCTCACCGCTTGAAGTACAGCAATTTGAGGAATCGTAAAGCATCTTTGCGTAGCAGAAGCGCTACTTGTTATGCTTTTACAAACGACAGACAAATCCAATAAGTGGAGTAAAGCATCCATCCCGTGTCGATCGTTTGATTAGAAACAATCAGGTTTGAGACATCTGGTGCGGATACCCAATTTTTCGAAGCTGGAAGAACACCTGAGGAATATCTTTGCTCAACACACAGATACAAACTTTTGGCGTTGCTGAATAGAGGTATGAATGGTCAAAGCCGTTCGCACCCTCGCCCTCGCCCGTTGGGAGAAGAGCTGGGGATGAGGGAAATCATCCTTGCATTCAGCAACGCCCGGTTTTTTTCTAACCGTTATTGGCAATGCAATGGCATTGGCAAACCACTTCTTGCGCCAGCAGTTAGCTCATAACGCTTAAAGTCAACACCACTGAACCGTTCATAACTGCTCAAGCTACGCTGTGTTCCTAGACCATAACGATCGAGGTCAAGCCCACTTGATTCCATTTCTAGGAGCTGTTTGAGCCGCTGATAAGCTACCTGGTCTAGCTGCCACCAGTTGTGGTGGTCTTCCCAGTGCCGAGGCTTGCCAAGACGCGTGTACTCGTGATAGCAAGCAATCTGATTAGGGTGAAAAATATCCCAACCGTGAGTCCAAGCTCTTACCGCTAGATTGATCTCTTCGCCCTGGAAATAAAGCAGCGGGTCGTAGGGAATGTCGCTCAGTATTTGTGAGGATGCGAACCAAAACCCCGCTGCTACAAACATGCCCAACTGGGGCTTAGTGTAACTACTCAAGCTTATACCGCTAACCAGGCTTAAGATGCCCTGCTCGGTAAAATGGGATGCTGCTAACCGCGCTGGTGTGCCAGAGTGTAAGGCATCAGGTGGCGTATAAGCAGGAGGGTAGGCGGTGAGCAACGGCTTAGGGCTAGAACAATGTGCCAGCATGTGCAGCAAAAGCTCGTCCCAACCGGGCACAAACCGCATGTGGCTATCAATTTGCAGTGTGTAAGGTTCGCCGTCCCAAAGCAGTTGGGTTTTTGATCGCGCCCAGCACACACCACGACTGCGATCGGCATCGACTAACAAGAGGCGACAGTAGCGTAGATACTCGATTGGAAGCGGATCGAGACCCGCTTTGCCTTGCCAGACAATGCCAAACGACAAGTTCTGTGGATTGGCGGCTTTTTCGACTGCATCCCGCACCGTCGCAATCAGTTCAGAGTCACGGTAGCTAGCAATCTGGACAAAAATTTGACACACGGTGCAGATACTACAACGAAATCAGGTTTTGAATCACGCCTTGCACCGCTGCGTTGAAAACATAGGTCTTTGATTGCCCTGGAAAACTAGAGCCTTGAGCCAGCACAAGGCAGAGTTAAACGTAATTCATCATTACTATAATGGCTAATTTGATAGCAACGGTAAGCCGTTTTTGTATTCTTAGCCTGTCTCTTATCTACAATCCGAAATCTGCTTGCTGTGTACGTACGCTAGAGAAAAGGATAGAAGACTCTATCTCTTACAGGAGTTCTATCAAGGGGGAAAGGCAAGACTGTAGCGAGGTGAGAATCTAGAGCTACTGTGCTTCAGAAAGAAGTCAATCTGACTAACATCACACGCTACGTAAGCGTTAACCCCCAAGTGTCGTTCAACTAAATGATACCGGGACCTTGACCTTCCTTAGGCTCTTCTTCAACGTCATTTTTTCGTGCGTCACCGGGAGTTTCATAGTACATTTCCGGTTCGACAGCATAGTTGTTTAGTAAACCCTCTTTGTCTACGGTGTAGCCGCCTTCGGTTTGTACACTGTCAGAGCCATCGTCAGTTGGATGAGTTTTGAAATCCCCACCTTCTCGCTCTTTACGTGCAGCGGTTTCAGCGGGAATGATGCCTCTATCGTAAGAGTCTGACTCTACGCGATCGGACGTATCCTTAGGGTTACTCATATGCGTTTCCTCAAATATTAAAGAACTGACACTCAAACTAACTCTCTCATAAGTGTATAACCCACTACCGTTAGTATTGGATCGGCAAACAAAAATTTGCCTCTTATGGGAGATGCTGTTGTCCAGAATCAACGTATTCTTTCATGTACTGGAGCCAGGAACTGACTGAGCTAGGGCAGTGCGGTAGGCTTCAGAAGTGATCAGGTCATTCGCTATCAGCCTAGACCCCCTATGAAAATTGCCCTCGTTCATGACTACCTGCGCGAATATGGCGAGGCAGAGCGAGTCTTGAGAGTGCTCCATCAGATGTACCCTGAAGCTCCTATTTACACTGCTTTTATTGACCATAAGCGACTGGGCGACGCGATCGCCACTTTTGCAGATTGGGATATTCGTACCACCCCATTGCAGCAGTTACCGGGCATCAACAGTCACTATCAGGCGTTTAGACCGCTTTTACCTTACTGCTGGGAAGCCTTGGACTTATCTGCTTATGATCTGGTACTGTCATCGTCAGGGCAGTACCTCAGCAAAGCTGTCCTGACTCGTTCCGAAACGCTGCATGTCAGCTATTGCCACACACCACCCCGCGAGCTTTGGGATTTTCCTCAAACCAATGGCGATCGCAGTTGGTATCGGCGATGGATAGAAACGCATCTACGGCAGTACGATTTTTATGCTTCACAACGAGTCGATCGCTTTGTGACGAATTCTGACGTTGTGGCGCGGCGCATTCGCAAGTTCTATCGCCGATCGGCAGCAGTCATTCCGCCACCCGTCAAAATCCAGGGCAGTGGTGAAGCTGGCAATGGCTACTATTTATACATTGGTTCATTGACCCAGGAGCAGCAGGTAGATCTAGCGATAGCAGCTTGTAATCGGCTCGATCGTCCCCTTTGGGTCGCTGGCTCTGGTAGCGATAGAGAACGACTCCAGCACCTCGCAGGCACGCAGGTTCGGTTTCTGGGCGATGTCTCCGAAGAAGCAATGGTCGAGCTTTATGCTCATGCGAAGGCAGTGATTGTTCCTTGCCAGAATGCCGATTTTGGGTTCGTTCCCGTCGAAGCAATGGGACACGGCATTCCTGTCATTGCCTCGGCATTAAGCGGCATACGCGAGGTAATCTTGAACGATCGCACAGGCTTGTTGTTTGGTCAGCCCACAGTAGAAAGCTTGTGCCATGCGATCGTTCAGTTTGAAGGGCGGCGCTTTTCTTCTCAGGCGTGCATCGAGCGGGCACGTGAATTTGCCGAACCCGTTTTCATCTCGAAGCTAGAATGGTTCATTGCTCAGGCGATCGACGACCATAAAGCCCACTCTACTCAAGAGCCTCTCTAAACATTCAGCGTTGAAACTACAATAATGGCGCTCTCAAAATCTTTGTAAGTAAAGACCCAAGCCTTTAGAAGTCGGCGATCGACAGTTGGCTAATCACTAACCGCTAAACACTGTATGAAGATTCCATGTCTGTAGGTTCATCCCTCATCGGGTGATGTTATCTTCAGACAGTCCGGGGCATACTATAAGTCATAGGCATCTCAAGAGCAACCTTGCGATACCCAAGCTTGAAATGAGTTTTTCTTGACATCGTGTTGACTACTGCCTCTGAGGCGCTAATATGCATTAGGGATGATTCTCTGACTTTAGTTCCAGGAATGAGTCGCCAGCAGTGATTGACTAAGAGAGATACATTTAGCTTACGACTTACAGTTATTTGTCCTGAGAGAGTTAGTTACTCTCCATTTGAAACGCAAGCCCTTGTACAACCATGCTACGACCAGAACCCCGCCAGCTTGATAGCCTGAACCGTCTATCCGCTCATGCAGAGCGAAATACGAAGCCCTCAGGTAATCAAGGTAATCAGAACCGCTTCTCTGCTGAGCCTTCTGATACCGCTGCTTTGGTGGAAAGTTTGATGCCTCAAGGTATTAGCTCTAGCAAGCAGGCTGTAATTGAGCGTCTGATTGAGATGTGGGTTGCCAAAGCTGAGCTTGACGTTGCTTAGCTAAGGGCGGTGTTCAGCGCAGCCTATTCCAGCCACGCTTGTAGAGCTGTATTGGTTTTGAGAGCCAGCGCAGTCTACATTATGCTTTAGCCTTAGCGACTTTTGACTTACGCCAGCGCTTTTTAGGTGTTCAGCGCAGCCTATTCCAGCCACGCTTATAGAGCTGTATTGGTTTTGAGAGCAAGCGCAGTCTGCATTATGCTTTAGCCTTAGCGACTTTTGACTTACGCCAGCGCTTTTTAACTGACGGCAATTTATTTCCAGTAGACCTCATCTACAATAGAGTATGAGGTTTTTTCAGTGTTCACGTTTTAGACTGAGGACTTGCGGTCGTAAGAATGATGCGTCGGCAGTAAGGGTAGCCTTGAAGACATCATTGAGGACATTGCGAAACCAGCTGAGATTGCACTGTAGTTTTAGCTGTATGTGTTCCTTGAGCAACACCCTGCATTTGTGGGGCGGTTTACAACATGATGAGTGAACGATCGCTGCAGCGGCTTCGAGACCTGATTCAGCGAATTGTCGAGGCAGAGACTGACGACTTCTTTGAACTCGCTAAGATTGCGGGACTTAACCCCTCTAAAGACTTTTCTACAGCAAACTTAAGTGGTCTTGATCTCCGCTCTGCCCAACTGGAAAGAGCGAACTTCATAGCTACTAATCTTTCGCAAGCAAACCTAGCCAACGCAAACTTAGCAGAAGCCAGCCTCATTAACGCGAACTTAGCAGGCGCGACGCTCATTAATGCCAATTTGAACGGTGCTAACCTCGTAAGCGCTGACATGATGAACGCTAACCTGGTAAGAGCACAATTGCTGAGTGCCAACCTCACAGGCGCAAACTTGACCAAAGCGAACCTGAACCACGTTGATTTAAGGCGTGCTGTGTTAATTGGGTGCAAGCTCGACTATGCCACCTTACATTTAGCGTCCTTAAACCATGTGGATTTGCGCCGCTCTAGCCTGACCAGCGCTGACTTCACAGGTGCCAATCTTTATGGCACGAACCTCAGCAATGCTGATCTGCGCTGGGCAAATTTGATTGATGTCAATCTAGCGGGTGCAACCTTCGAGAAGACGTTTCTGGGTGGCAATCAAGGGTTGACTAAGGATGTTGTAGCAGATTTAAAGCGACGTGGTGCGATCTTCGAGAGTTAGCTGACAGCCGCTTAGGTTTTGCAAAAACATCTTGGGTGGAGGGGGCTTAAGCCCCTTGTTGGAGAGATGGAGCCTTAAAGTCTTCTGACGCAGGGCATCTCTGGCACAATCATCTCTGGCACAATGGAGTTGAGGCAAATGATGTTAAGAGGCTGCGAACATGAGGTATCTGTTTGAACTGAGTGCGGAGCAGTATGTCTACCTTGAAAATTTGGGCGACCAAGCGCGTGTGACAACTAGCAGCAGCAGCTCAGGACAGCAGCAGCAGTCAAGTAGTAGTTTACAAACAGGAACCTGGACTGTACCACCAGAAGCCTTTCGAGCGGCGATCGGGGTTGTGGTTAGGCTGCACACCGCTCAGGGCGAACGTTTTTTACACATTCAGGGTGGTCGCTTGAGCCTTTTGTCTGACGCTTCTCCTTTGGCTGAGGCTCAATCCATCCCAGTACAAGCGGTTGCTCATGTGCCTGAAACCTCACTGCCCTCAATGCCACCGATGCAGCCGATGGCACCAATGACGATGGACAATATGCAGATGGGGCAAAACGCGATGTCGATGCAAATGGGCAATATGCGATTGAGCATGACCCCGATCGCACGATCGCAAGACAATCGATCGCAAGACAATCGATCGCAAGACAATCGATCGCAAGACAATTCACCAGCCAGTCAATCAGGCGCATCTGGAGCACCCGCTGTGCAGCGAAAATTTTGTAGCCAGTGTGGTGTGGGGTTTCAGCCGAGCGATCGTTTTTGTGCAAACTGCGGACATCGGCTTGACTAAACGATAGCGACCGGGTAAGTCGCGTTAGTCAAACAGGGTATGCTTCACTGTCGGCTAACGGCAACGTAAACCAAAATTGAGAGCCTTTGCCGGGGCAACTAGTGACACCGACTTGTCCACCGTGCGCCGTGATGATTTGCTTGCAGCGATGTAACCCTAGCCCAATGCCAGTCAGATGCTGGTTGTCGATGCCCCGAATGTAGAGATGGAAGAGGCGATCGCGTTGGTCTTGACTCATGCCCCTGCCGTTATCGGCGATTGTGCAATGGATCATACTCGATGGGTTTAGGGATGCTGATCCGGCGATCGCGGCGCTCACCGTCAGCGTTAAACCGGGTGCATTGTGCTTCACAGCGTTGAGCAGCAGGTGCTCAAACACCTCCTGCAGTTGAGATGAGTCTGCATAAATGGGTGGCAGATCTGACGATATTTGATCGTTGAAAGTGATCTGGTTTTCGGTCAGCAGCGAGTCTAGTTTTGCGCGCGCGCGGTTCATCACCGTGTGGAGGTGAAGCGGCTGGCGTTGCAGCACGGTAGTGGACGTATCATTGGAATGTCCTTCTAGCAGTGCATGCAGTAGATTGAGCTGGTGATCACAGCTTTGAATCATGCGATCGACTTTCACGCAAGGCACAGGCATCGCTGAGCAATCATTGTTTTTACTTCTTAAACTTTTCAGCACCATCAACATCCCTTGCACTGGGGTTCGCAAATCGTGAGCGACCGCGTGCAGCAGCACATCTTTGACTTGATTGAGGCTTTGCAACTCTTGCATTCGCTGTTGTAGCTCAGCAGTGCGCTCCTGCACTTGTCCTTCTAAGCTGGCAGTCAGGGTTTGAAGGTGCTGATAGAGTTGTCCCTGCTGAAGCGCAATTTCAACCTGAATAGCGAGTTGTTCGAGAAGATTGATTTCTAGAGGCTGCCAGTGACGCGGTTCAGAGCACTGATTGACTATAAGGATGCCGAACATTTGACCGCACACCATGATGGGTATGCAGATGCTTGCCTTGACCTGGCAATAACGGTGGTATTCAGCGATTAGGGGCGGGTGTTCTACCTGGTCAATGTCGTCGATCGCGCGAATTGGCTTTGCACCACAGGGGCGATCGGACGACTCTTGCTTAAAGAGCAACTCTACTTCTTGAGCGACCCTCTGATCCGACATCCAGCCCCGTACAGAAGTCCAGTGAGGATCGACGGATTCTGCCACTGACAGACTGTGCCCGGACATATCCAGGCGCGTGATGAACACCCGATCGGCTTGCAATAGCTGCCTAACTTCAGCCACTGCGGTATTGAGAATCTCTTCTAAATCGAGCGATCGCCGAATCCGCTGTGCCGTTTGAGCCAGTAAGCGTTCACGTTCCGCTGCAAACCCCAGTTGTATTTCTGCCTGCCGCTGCTCGGCAATGCTTGCTGTCAGCATCAGCGCGATGCCCATCGTGACACCAACAAATGCCTGGAGCAGAAAAATTGCCTGCTCTACGTTGCCATTGGCATCCATCAAGAGCGGACCTTTGGACTGCGCTAAGCCCCAAAACGCGAAACAAGAAACGACAAAGCCACTCAGCACCGTACCTTGTTGCCCAAACCGTAACGCTGCCCAAACCATCAGGGCAATGGGCAAGTATTCTAGCGGATAGCGAGCTACACCTGGCTCCATTGGAGCAAAGAACACAAACCCACTCAACGTCAACAGCAACGCGACCCACAACAATGCCTCAAGGATGCGCCAATGAGCGCTTTGGTTCTGCTGCCCTTGCTGCCTTAAAACGGTTGAGGCGCGTGTCCGCAGCGAAAGATTGCTGAATGAAGCGTGACTGAGCCAAACCAGTAGAAGTGGAGTGGTAATCAGAATGCCAATACCATCACCAAGCTCGATCGACCACCAATGAAAGCCAAATTCACGCCAGGGACGAAGACCTGTAATACACGCATTCAGAGTACTGATGGTAGCGTTGGGCATTGGAGACAGAACAACTGCCAGTGCCAGAAAGCTCAAGGTATCCCGAAGACTATTGAAAGCTGGAGACCAGCCTGCCCGTTGGAGTAGCGCTTTGCCCACGATCGCGCTGAGCGTAGTACCGATCGCCGCGACGATCGCCACAAGCCACCCGGCACCAATCGATAGAGCAAACAAAAAACTTCCCAGGCTCACGCCTACCCAGGCAGTCTTGTTGCTCAACAGCAACACACTCAAAGCAACGCCCGCTGGAAACCAGATCGGTGATGCTTCCAAACTCGGGTGCATCACCAAAACCGTTAACCTGCCCGATAGGAAGCAGGCTAATGTAATGAAAGCAAGCTTGAGCAAGGATGTGCCCATTTGCACTAAACTAAGCTCCACACGCAGAGCAGCGATCGCGACATTGACAGCAGGCTTGCTTTGCGTCTCATCATTCTCCTCACTCTCTTCGGACAGTATCCAGCTTTAGATTGGCGCGTCAGACCATTGGGTGGCTTCCCCCATGTGGATGAGCAAACTGAGAAGGAAGAGAGGGGAACCATTATTTTCCTGTTTCTGCTGTTGGTTCAACGTGAACACCGTAAAGGAGTGAGGGGCGATCGTTGTGGCGAGTGGACGTAGCGGGGAAACCTACGGCAGTGTAGAGCTACGAACAGACTGCCAGAAACGGAGCATTCTAGCAAGCTAAGGCTCTTGCGTGGAATCAATAGTTTGCCTATAACGCTGCTAGATGCGTCTTTCAACAGATTGCATTGTGTTTGTGTTTGGCAGAGGATTACAGTAGCTTACGAAGTCGTCTTGCACCTGAAACCGTTAGATACCACGTTCCAAGCGCCCCACAGGAGATCCACGATGTTAGAGCTATACCAGTTTGAGCTATCCCATTACTGTGAGAAAGTGCGGTTTATCCTTGATTACAAAGGGCTGGCATACCGCAAGTTTGAGGTTACACCTGGCATGGGTCAGATTGATTTGTATCGGATGTCTGGGCAACGACAGGTGCCTGTTCTAAAGGATGGTAGCGAGATCATCGCCGACTCCACTGCGATCGCCGAATACCTGGAACGACAGTATCCGGATAAACCGTTGATACCGACCGATCCCAAGCTGCGTGGTTTGACGCTACTGATTGAGCAGTGGGCAGATGAGTCGATCGGCTTAAATGCCCGCAAAGTCATGATTGATGCTCTAAACCATAGCCAGAACTTTCGCACAGCGTTTTTGCCAAGCTCAGTGCCCGATGTTGTCAAGAATTTGATTGGTGCGGTTCCCAATGAACTGCTCAGCGCGTTGGGGCAAGGTGTTGGACTTGGATCAGACACGATCAAAACGGCAACTGAAGCGGTGAAACGCGATCTAGCATCGCTTTGCTTCTTGCTGTATGACCAACCCTACCTGGTGACTGACCACCCCACACTGGCAGATTTTGCGGTGGCTGGGTTAAGCATGTACCTGAAGTTTCCCGCTGGCAACTACCTCGAAATTCCAGATGCGCTGAAAGACAGGGGCGTTCCCGGCATTGGGGATGTGGGCATTTTCGAGCCGTTCTTTAGCTGGCGCGATCGCCTTTACGCTGATTATCGCAAGCCACTTGTAGGTTCTCCTAGTGGTAGCGGCTCACCCAACACGATCAATATTGATTGAGGCTACTTTGACTGTAGGGACGTTACCTGCACGTCCCTACGACGTTCAGCGAGAGCAAGCGGATAATGTTAACTTACATTAAGCAGTTATTTAAGTTGATTGGTTATGTCTCGTCGCTTTTTGCTTAAGCTTCTGGTTACGGTTTGCCTTTCTCTGTTTACGGTTTTCAGTCCCGCGATCGCAGCCAACGCCCTCGGTGGAGCACAACTGCCCCTTAATCAAGTCGCTCCTGCTTTTACGCTGCCCACCAACACAGGAGCTGGCACGGTTTCACTGGCTGACTACCGGGGAAAGTGGGTGGTGGTCTACTTCTATCCCAAAGATTTTACGTCTGGTTGCACATTGGAGGCACGGCGTTTTCAGCAAGATTTGCCCAAGTACAGCGATCGCAACACGCAGATTCTAGGCGTTAGCGTTGATTCAGTTGCATCCCATGCTGAATTTTGCGATTCCGAAGGGCTAAAATTTCCGCTGCTGGCAGATACAGACGGTTCTGTTAGTAAAGCTTATGGCTCGTGGATGGGTGTTGTTGCCCTCCGTCATACCTACATTGTTGACCCTGACGGTGTGCTTCGAGCGACATTTACTGGCGTTAACCCTGCCATCCACAGTACAGAAGTACTTGCTAAACTGAGCGAACTTCAAGCAGCGTAACGCCAGCGTCAAATCTGAACGCTATCAGGCACTAAAGTAAGCAGCGGCGGGATGATACGCCACGATCGCGGTGGTAGATTGCTCTGGATACAACTGTTCGCTTTCGTCCATGTGGAGATTGATGCGTTTGGCATCCAGCAAATCCAGCAGCGTGTATTGATCTTGCATATTGGGGCAGGCAGGATAGCCGAAGCTGTAGCGTGACCCTCGATAGCGTTGCGCCAACACATCGCGGATATTGTCCGGCTCTTCGCTACCAAAACCTAACTCACGACGAATGCGGGCATGAACCCATTCTGCCAATGCTTCTGCCATTTGCACCGCGATGCCGTGGAAGTAGAGATAGTCAGTATAGCTGTTGCCGTCAAAGAGCTTTTTGGCGTACTCCGTTGCCACTTCGCCCATTGTGACTGCCTGCATGGGGAAAACGTCGAAGGAGTGGGGAGTGGGGAGTGGGGAGTCGGGAGTCGGGAGGTCTTTTGGTAGGTAGTAGTCGGCAATGCAGTAGCGGCGGAGGGATTTTTGGCGGGGGAAGGTGAAGGTGGCGAGGGGGGATAGGGAGTGGGGAGTGGGGAGTGGGGAGTGGGGAGTGTAGAGGTGAACGCTATTACCATCTGCCTGCGCGGGGAAGTAGCCGTAGATGGCTTGAGGATGGAGCAGGTTCTCATTGACAATGCGGTGTTTCCATTGCTCCAGGATGGGGTAGACCGTTTCTTGCAGGAATTGGTCGTACTCTTCGCGGGATTGATCGCGGGGTTTGCGGAACTGCCACTGTCCCGCGATCAATGCCTGTAAATCCAAATACCAGAAGAGTTCGTCCCAGGGAATATCGGCTGGCTGGATCACCTTCGTGCCCCAGAAGGGGGGTGTGGGACGAGGGATGTCGGGGGCGATCGCGTCGGAACGAAGAGTGTCTTCGATGGAGGGAGTAGAGAGTAGGGAGTGGGGAGTGGGGTCAGAGTTTTGAATTGCTTCCCCTGCTTCCCCTGCTTCCCCTGCTCCCTCTGCTCCCTCTGCCTTCTGCCCTCTGCCTTCTGCCTCTTCTCCCAAAAAGCCTTTCACATCGTCCCACACCCCTGCTGCCTTCGCGGGCATGAGTTTGTCCATGAAGTGCAGGTCGGAGAAAGCATCTTTGCCGTAGATGACCTGACCGTTATAGGCATTCTGGCAGTCTTCGTAGACGAACTTGGGCGTGAGGGCGGCACCGCCGAGAATGACGGGCACGGTAATGCCGCGATCGTTGAAGACCTGGAGATTCTCTTTCATGAAGGCAGTCGATTTGACCAGCAGACCGCTCATGGCGATGCAGTCGGGCTTGTGCTGCTCGTATGCCTCAATGATGGCATCCACAGACTGTTTGATGCCCAGGTTAACTACGCGGTAGCCGTTGTTGGACAGGATGATATCGACCAAATTTTTGCCGATGTCGTGTACGTCGCCTTTGACGGTGGCAATCACGAAGATGCCTTTTGCCTGCCCGGAGTCCTCTTTTTCCATGAAGGGTTCCAGGAAAGCAACGGCAGCTTTCATCGTTTCGGCGGATTGCAGCACGAACGGTAGCTGCATTTGCCCAGAGCCGAAGAGTTCGCCGACAACCTTCATGCCATCCAGCAAAAAGGTGTTGATGATTTGGAGCGGTGGATATTGCGCGATCGCCTGCTTGAGCAGGTCTTCTAGCCCCATGCGTTCGCCGTCAATGATGTGCTGTTTCAGGCGTTCTTCGAGGGGCAGATCGGCGATCGCGGTACGAGACGATCGCGCTTCCTTTGCCGATACGCCTTCAAACAGCTTGGTCAGTTCTGCCAGCGGATCGTAGACGCACACATCGCCGTCAAACCGTCGGCGATCGTAAATCAGATCCAGGCAAACGGTTTGATGTGCGGCATCGATCTTCGCTAAGGGGAGAATTTTGCTGGCGCTGACGATCGCACCATCCATACCCGCCTCGGTGGCTTCATGCAGAAACACTGAGTTCAACACAATGCGCGTTGCTGGACTCAAGCCAAAGGAAATGTTAGAAACCCCCAGCAGTATGTGACAACCGGGAAGTTGAGACCACATTTGGCGGATCGATTCGATCGTGGCGCGTCCGTTTGCCCGATCTTCTTCAATCCCGGTGGAAATAGGCAGTGCCAGCGGATCGAAGAAAATTTCGTGGGCAGGAATGCCAAATTCCAGAGCGTGACGATAGGCGCGTTGGGCGATCGCGAACTTTTTCTCGGCGGTGCGTGCCATGCCATCTTCATCGATCGTGCCGACGACCACACCCGCACCATACTGTTTCGCTAACTCCAGCACTTTCAGAAAGCGTTCTTCACCATCTTCATAGTTTGTGGAGTTGAGCAGACACTTGCCGCCTGCCACTTTCAGCCCTGCCTCCATCTTTTCCCATTCAGTGGAATCCAGCATCAGGGGCAACGTCACGTTCGTCACTAGGCGCGATACCACTTCACGCATATCCCGCACACCATCGCGCCCGACATAATCCACGTTCACATCAAGAATATGTGCCCCTTCCCGCACCTGCTCTTTCGCCAGCGACACCAGCCCATCCCAGTCTTCGGCGTTCAGCAGATCGCGGCACTTCTTGGAGCCACTGGCATTCAACCGTTCCCCGATGATGAGAAAGGAGTTGTCCTGGTCGTAGGGCTGAGCGCTGTAGATGGACGCGGCGGAGGGAGTATAGCTCAGGAGGGGACGGGGTGTAGGGTGTAGGGTGTAGGGTGTAGAGGTTCTTTCCCGACTCCCAACTCCCGACTCCCGACTCCCTTGTCTTACAGGACGCTCTTTCGGCTTCAACGTCGGCGCAATCTCCGCCAATTGTTGAATGTGATCGGGACGGGTGCCACAGCAGCCACCGATGACCTGCACGCCCAGATCTTCGACGAAGTGCATGAGTGCCATGCGGAGTTCCATCGGGGTCAGCTTGTAGTGAGCGTGACCACCGACGTTTTCAGGGATGCCTGCGTTGGGGATGCAGGAGATGACGAAGGGTGAGTTGGCAGAAAGATAGCGGATATGGTCTGCCATGCGATCGGGTCCCGTCGCACAGTTCAAGCCCAGGATATCGATAGGAAACGGTTCCAGGATGCTCAACATGGCGGTGACATCGGAGCCGACGAGCATGGTGCCCTGAAGTTCCATCGTCACAGAAACCATCAAAGGACGACGATCGCCCTTTTTCTTAAAGACTTCTTCAATGCCATTCAGCGCGGCTTTGATCTGCAACACGTCCTGCGCGGTTTCGACCAGGAACAGATCCACGCCACCGTCGTACAAGCCTTCTGCCTGTTCTGCAAACGTGGCTTTCATCGTGTCGTAGTCGATATGCCCCAATGTGGGTAGTTTGGTGGTGGGACCGATCGAGCCAGCGACGAAGCGAGGTTTTTCAGGGGTCGAAAATTCACTGGCGACTTGTTTTGCCAGCTCTGCGGCGGCTTTGTTGAGCGCATACGCCTGATCTGCCAGATCGTATTCTGCCAGGACGATCGACATTGCCCCAAACGTATCGGTTTCAATGACATCGGCTCCGGCTGCCAGAAACTCGCGATGCACCTGGGCAACGGCTTCGGGTTTAGTGAACACCAGATATTCGTTACAGCCTTCGTAGTCTGCGCCGCCAAAGTCTTCTGCCGTCAGGTTTTGCGTTTGCAGAGACGTACCCATCGCGCCATCAAAGACGATAACGGGGCGATCGGGATGATGCAGGCGTTCCAGAAAGGCGCTTTTCATTGGACGTTTAGACTCAACACTTAACATCGGCTGTGCTATCAACCAATTGTGACATTACAAACGGCTGCGATGAGCTTACCAGCTTAATTTCTCAGCGTCATCTCTAGCGTCTCAGCTTCATCTAAGTTGCTGGGAGTAATTAAACTAAAGATGATTTGGGGGATGGAGAGGGTGGAACCCCCTTCGGCTTGAGCGCTGTTCGGCTGAGCGCTCACGTTGAAGCTCAGGTCGCAAGCTGCCTGGGGGCAACGCCCCCAAACTCCCTCACAATTAATTGTGGCTACCTACTTATTGTGCAAAATTTCCGTCAAGACGGGGGCGATCGCCTCGACAGAAGAGCCGTCTGCTGGGTTAAACACCATTCATTACGGCTACTGAGCAGTCGGATTAGCGCTGATGTAACGAGTCAATGCCTGGTATTTGGGAGCTGCTTTTGGATCTTGTCCAACATACTCCAGGGCACCCCACATGCCAAATTTGCTGGGCATACCGACATCATAGTACTGACTAAAAAGTCCACCGCCGACTGCCTTCCAGTTGTTGAGATACTCTGTATACAGGTCGCCCATCCGAGGGTTACGGTTGACATCGGAGTACAACTTGGTAATTTGAGGCTCGTAACTCCCGAACTGAAAGCTCGTTAAATGTTGCCCTCCTTCATACGACTGAAGCTTGAGTTTGTATTTACGAGCCAAGTTAGCGGAGGTGACGATCGCGTCTTTGTTCGCACCTTTAATATCTGCTTGCAAAATGTCAAGTACCTGATCCTGCGACATTTGAGCAATTTGAGCAGACTTCTCAGCGTTAGACAATATATCCCTACCGTCAAAATAGGGGGCGATCGCATACGAATCGGCGTGCTTATAAGCATCTTTCCAGGCAAGCATTTGATCGCCAGACCAGGTGTTGACCGATTGCCCCGCCAACACGCGATCGAGCCGCTTTGTGCCGCCCATAACGGTTTCAAAAAGCTTGAAAATTTCCACCGATCGCTGCGAGTAGTACTTCGTTCCAGCGAGATATTGGTCGTTGTCTAGCTTTAGCCGAACCCCTTGATCTCTGGCATAGCCTGCCTGTTCAAACCCGTAATTCCAGACTTCGTTTGAATATTCAACATGGACTTTGAGCGACGGATCAAGTTTGTCGCGCACCAGCGTCGCAAACTGACGTACGAAATCATCACTCGCTCTAATGGGAATGCAAAACCAGGGTTCAGCATGTAGGGTGTTGGCAAGCTGAATCATATACTCCAGGGCAATCCCGCCTTCCACTGCCTGAGTTGCAGAAGCGAGGGTCGTGCGCTCCGACCAGTTGGCAAGCTGAGATCCATTCATCCCCTGCCAATCCATAAAGCGGATGGCTTTGAACTTAGATAGAGCAGCCAGAAACTGTGGGTTGAACGGCTGTGTTTGATAAGTTTTTTCGTGTCCCGGCATGATGAACCGGATGTTGCGAAGTGGGTTCGCCGGGTTGGTTGCACGCAGGTTGAGAAAAACGCCTTCAGCCTCAGTGGTGACCTTAACCACCATACGACCAGCCGTTTGGCTGACGATCGTGAGTCCCTTGCTGCTCATTGCGCTTACGTCCAACTGTCCCTCTCCGTCGTACAGCAGCGTATAGTTTCCAGTTGGATAGTGCCGATCGACATCCAGTAGCCCAGTCGTCGCATATTGACCCGATCGGAGAGAGGCAACCCAGCCCTCAGGCGTGAGGTTCAATGGACCTCCCTGTGACCAACTTGCACCCTCCGCATTGGAAAACCAGGGATGAGCGGTCTTAAAGACATCCACGAACGGTCGTTCCGGACTGTAGCTGGTCAGTTGAGCAAGGTTGATGCCCAAGGGTGAGCGATCGTTTTGCTTGCTGCCACGGGCATTCTTAGAGTCACTAGCAGCAATCGTCGCATTATTAGCAAACAGTTGAGGCACGACAGAACCACCGTTGCCCTGAGCCACGGCACTGACACGATCGGTAGCACCGCTTTGATGGTTAAATCTGGCTGAGTCAGCCAGGTTCGCGTTGATCTGCAATAGTGCGCCAATAAGAAGGATAAGGACGCTGATGATGGCAGTTTTGTAAATATTTGCTCGTTTCACGCCGCTGTTACGTTCCTAATTACTGCAAGGGTGGCACAGACGCTCCGTCCAGGCTAATAGCTGTATCGGCGTTGGTGGTTTCATACCCACGATCGACCGCTTCGCATGAGAGCATGAGACTGATAGTCTGTCGTGTGACCTCAAACCCGATGGCACTATAATAGCTGGCTCATCATGGGCAGTCATTGAGCAACGTCGACGGATCGATCGTGCCAGCCGTGACCGTGGCATCGGTCAATTCGTCTCTATAATTAAGTTTCAGTGTGAAGCTGCGTTTCAATTGTGGTGTTAGTTAAACGCGATCGCGATCGCGCAACCCATAACAATTTGTTCCAGCTTTACATTCGCTCAAGTTCGCTTTATCTCGACTTCACAGCGTCAGCGCTACATCCATTTCAAACGATTCACCATGTCTTCCGATCGCTCACAACCCGACGACCAAAGCAAATCCAGCCTGTCAGACATTCGCGCTACCCGCTTGGAAAAGGCAGAGCAGTTGAAGCAAGCAGGGCAAAATCCCTACGCCTATCGGTGGGACGTGACGCACCATACGGCTGATTTGCAGTCCAAGTATGCTGAGCTGCCCAGTGGCGAAGAAGTGCAGGTTGAGGTGGCGATCGCGGGACGCATTCTGGCGCGACGTGTCTTTGGTAAACTAGCGTTCTTCAACTTGCAGGATGAAACGGGCACCATTCAGCTCTATCTCGAAAAAAGCCGCATTCAAGAGCGCATGGCAGACACGCCCAATGCATTTGATCATTTGAAGCAGCTTGTAGATGTGGGCGACATTATCGGCGCAAAAGGCACCATCAAGCGCACCGAGAAAGGCGAACTGTCCGTCTACGTCAACGCATACGCCATGCTGACGAAATCTCTGTTGCCTCTGCCCGATAAGTGGCACGGCTTAACGGATGTGGCAAAGCGTTATCGTCAGCGCTACGTCGATCTGATTGTCAATCCCGATGTGCGAGAAACCTTCCGCCGTCGAGCGCTCATCACTGCTGCCATCCGTCGCTACCTCGATCAGCAAGGCTTTATCGAAATCGAAACGCCTGTTCTGCAAACCGAAGCCGGAGGAGCCGATGCGCGTCCCTTCACGACCTATCACAACACGCTGGAAATGCCGCTCTATCTGCGGATTGCGACTGAACTCCACCTCAAGCGGCTCATCGTTGGTGGCTTTGAGAAGGTTTTTGAACTGGGTCGGATTTTCCGCAATGAAGGCGTTTCAACTCGGCATAACCCCGAATTCACCACGATCGAACTCTACCAGGCATACGCTGACTACCACGACATGATGGCGCTGACCGAAGCGATCGTCGCCTATGCCGCACAAGAAGTGTTGGGAACGCTGCAAATTACCTATCAGGGCACCGCGATCGACCTGACTCCGCCCTGGCGCAGAGTGACCATGAATGATGCTGTCCAGGAGCAGACAGGTGTGGATTTCAGTCAGTTCACTGCACTTGAAGACGCAAAAGCAGCGGCAACAAAAGCGGGGATTACGGATATTGCTAGCGTAACGTCGATCGGTAAGCTCCTTAACGAAGCCTTTGAGCAGAAAGTCGAAACAACGCTCACTCAGCCCACCTTTGTGATGGATTATCCGGTGGAAATTTCGCCCTTAGCAAAACCCCATCGGTCTAAGCCCGGTTTAGTGGAACGGTTTGAGCTGTTCGCGGTCGGACGTGAACTTGCTAACAGTTTCTCTGAGTTAACCGATCCGGTAGAACAGCGCGATCGCCTGGAAGCTCAGGCTACCCGTAAAGCCGCTGGCGATCTGGAGGCGCATGGCGTGGACGAAGATTTTCTCACCGCATTGGAATATGGAATGCCTCCCACGGGCGGTTTGGGCATTGGCATCGATCGCCTGGTGATGCTGCTCACCGATTGCGCCAGTATTCGAGACGCGATCGCCTTCCCGCTCCTCAAGCCAGAAAAAGCGGATGCAGAGGAATAACCTGCCTCCAAAGTAGAGTCTTTAGCAACCTCGGATTCGTCCTTGCGGTAGTCACTGGCGGCATAACGGCATCCTAATCTAGGAGTAACGTTCTCAGGTACTTCAGATGAGCGACTCCGCAGAAAAGCTTCCAGCCAAAGAAAAAACGCAAGCTGAAAAGCTCAAAGATGAGGGGATGTTCGATCCGTTAGATCTCGTTTCCAAAGGTGGCTACACAGGCAACTCTAGAGAAATCATTGAAAACCCTGCCGTTGCCCCCGAAATGCTCGATCTACCAGAAGACTTGCGTGATGACCTGCTAGCGCACCCCGACGACAGTCATAAGGCGC
Source organism: Tildeniella nuda ZEHNDER 1965/U140 (assembly GCA_019358895.1). Classification (GTDB taxonomy): domain Bacteria; phylum Cyanobacteriota; class Cyanobacteriia; order Leptolyngbyales; family Leptolyngbyaceae; genus Stenomitos; species Stenomitos nudus. The sequence continues at coordinate 70,167 of JAHHIG010000021.1, forward strand.
TATCATGACTCAGCGTCGCAGGGCTTTCAGCCCCAGATTAGGAAAGAGCTGGCTTGAAACAGCAAATTGTACCCAGGCAGTTGCCAGCGTTTCTAGAGTGCGAGCGACCATTAAATTGCCTGCATCCACGGATTCGTAGCCGCATTCTTCGATCAGACCTGCAACAACTTGCTTTGCCTCGCTGTCATCGCCGCAGTAGAAAACATTGGGCATATCAGAGCCAAATTGCCTTGAGTCTGAAGCAAGGATTTCAGCAAAGGTTGTGTTGAATGCCTCCACAACCTTTGCACCGGGTGCAAGCTGTTGAATGATTTCCGCAACAGAAGTCTTTAAGTCAGTCGCGATACCGATTGTCTGCCCGGTGAAATCTGGTTGCAGTCCGCTGACACAGGTGATGATGATTTTTCCATCCAGGGAGCCAGCAGTTTGAATTACCGCTTCTAACGTTGGTAGCCAAACTGCCAATAGAACGACATCGCTGTCTGCTACTGCCGCTTGAACAGTACCAGCTTTTGCCGTTTTCCCTGCTTCTATCGCCAGTTCACGCAGTTTTGCTTCGTCCCGCGAGTAAGAAAAAATGACGTGATGACCCGCGTTTGCCCAAAGCTTTCCCAGTGCAGCACCCATGTTGCCAGCACCAATAATACCAATTTTCATTCGTTTCTCTTGAATCGTTACTTATGACTACTATCGTTCAACCAATTTTTCTTTTCCAGTCAACCAATAGCCGACTACTGCGATCGCGATAGTGACGATCGCTGCGATGACATTAGGGTAAATCGAGATGCCCCCGATTTGCGGTTCTTGAACATTGCCCAAAACCGGGTCATTGAGGAAGCCATAAGATGTGCCGGGCCAAAAACCAGCCGCAATCAGCCCTAGCCAAAAGGCAGAGCCGAGAAAGGCGGCTAACCCCATCGAAAAGCGATCGCTCGTTGGACGCACGTTCAAAATGGCTAAGGCTGCACTTCCTAGCGACGCAGCCGCAAAGAACGACATGGCACAGTGAAGCTTGGCATGAGGCAGCCAGGCAGGATTATTCATATGACCATTTGCCAATAGAACAGCGTCAACTCCGATTGGAACCGTCAGAGTTGAAATCGCAGCGGCAACCAGCAGACCTTTAGCAAGTTTTTCTCGACGCATAGTGGTAGCTTTCGATGGAATATCAGGTGGAGGCACTGAAGTAGAGCTGACCAAAACTCTAGAACGTACCAAAAAGATACGTTGGCTGCGGGATGAAAGATAGGCGTTTCTTGCGAAAGTGGCGGTTACTTTAGGTCATTCTTGCTATCGTGCGATCACGACCAGCCCCTTAGAGCGCGAAAGCGATCGCAAACTGACGCACTACGGCAATGTTTTACCAAGCAACTCTCTGGGTGTTACCCCAAAATGCTTCCTGAAATGTTTTGCAAAACGGCTTTGATCAGTGCAGCCAACCAGCAGAGAGATTTCTACAAGTGTATGATTCCCCTGATGCAAGAGAACTTTTGCTTTTTCCATACGCTGTTTAAGCACATATTGATAGGGCGCAAGACCGATCGTTTGCTTAAATACGCGACAAAAATGATACTGGCTCAAGCCTGACACTGCCGCTAGTTCAGCTAGTTGAAGTGGTTGGTCGAGACGACTGTGAATGTAGTCCTGCACCGTCTGAAGTCGATGAGCAGGCAAACTTGCTGTGGTCGGTTGAATTTTGGGTTGCAACGCACAGTGATGTCTCAGCAGGTGGATAAGCAACACTTGCATCAGCGATTCAGCGTAAAGTGAACTGCCCACGCCGCCTGTGTCAAGCTCTGCCTGAAATAAACGCGCGATCGCTTCAAGCTGTGGATCATGCGCCCCAATTGTACTAAGCAACTCAACAGTGCTTGTATCGCATCCACTCACGTCTTTCGCTGTTTGATTCAGAAGCACTGGGTTAATCACAAACATCAGCGATTCATCAGTACTAGCCCAATCCCAAAGCCCTGATGTCTTTGCCGGGCAAATCCAGAAGTCTCCTTTGCTTTGAGCTTTTTCAGATGACTGTTCACCAATACGCGTTAGCTTTTGTTGATTGCTGTCGCTTAACAGAAGGCAAAGCAGATGATCGTTGCATCCAGGAAAATCGAGCGCATTTGGTTCTGAGACATGGCAATCGATCGTTAGTCCAGATAAGCAAAGAGTGCGGCGCTTAGAAATCCAAGATTCCTTCATACAGGTTCAATGAGTTTATCGACATCAAAGATGCGTCGAATAGAAAGTCTATTATCGTAGGCGTTAGCACTGCACAATACAAAAAGCGATGCAGAGGGTAGCATAGCAGCCTAGTACAGCGCAATCACTAATCGTTTGCGATAGCTCTTTGTTAAAGGATGATCGTCGCCAAGCAAATCGAAGATTGCCAGCATCGCTTTTCTAGCACCATCATCCCGAAAGCGCCGATCGCTCCTAAGAATAGTCAAAAAACTCTCCAAAGCGGCTTCGTAGTTTTCCTCAAGCACGAGACTGGCTGCCTGTTGGAAGGCACGATCAAGATCACTGTCGCCTTCTGGCTGTAAGGTAATTTTTTTGAACTGAACGATCGCCCTTAGCGTTTTGACGTGAGGCGCATGTGTTTTGTCGTCGTTCTGAATCGTTGCTAACAGTTTCTCAGCCTCGTCAAGGCGATCGGCTTCGATGTAGAAATTGGCGGCTTCAAGAGTCAAACCGCGATTATCAGGATACTGCTGTAGCAATGCCGCAAGGCGGGACTCAGCTTGATCGACCTTACCGATCGCCGCATCCGCATAGATTGCTTCTAACGCCTCATCCAGAGTGGAGGTAATCTGTAGTTGTGCCAAAAACTCACGTAGCTTTGGCTCTGGTAACATGCCGACAAAGCCGTCTGTCAGGTTGCCATCAACGACCACTCTGACATCGGGAACGCCTTCCACGCCATACGTATGCGCCAGATCAGGATTCTGATCGATATCCACTTTTGCCAGCACAAAGTCATACTCTTGCGCCAGCGTTTCGAGCAGCGGCTTAAGCATCTGGCAGGGTCCACACCACTGGGCGAAGAAGTCTACCAGAACGGGCTGCTCGTGGGACTTTTCAAGCACTTCAGCGGCAAACGTTGCCTGATTAACCGAAATTGATGCGCCCATTACTTTGCTTTTGCCTTTTTAGCGGTTTTGGTTGCTGTTAATTCAGCAGAAGCACCATTGTCATCGGTATCGATCGCGACTGCTTGCCTCTGTGCTTCGAGGAACCACAGACGTTTGTCGAGTGTTCACGAAACTCCTGTCTAGTGTAGAGAAGAAAGTGCAAAAGCGTGCTGTTGCTTTAAAAAACAGGGGATAAATTGAACCACTAACGGTGCTTAAGCAGTCTTAAATGCAGAAGGTGATCCACTCCGGACGCTTTGAAGTTTGCGTGAAGAACGAACGGTAAGGACTTGCATTCACCATGAACACACCACTTTTCGATCGCGCCATGTTGCTCAAATTAGTTACCGTCTTTACATTGATTGGTGCGGCTGCGGCTATTTTACCCATTCCTCGGTTTGACACTCAATTCAATGACACTGGGTTTGAGTCGCCGCTTCAAAAAGAGGCTGCCGTCAAGTTTTCAGCGATCGAGCAGGACTGGTAGATAATCACTGTCCCGGTTCGGTCGCCTTCTCTTCAGCAGGCTTACGAGTTTTCGCTTCAATCTCCTCCAGCGTTTGCAAGACTAAGCGTTTTGCCTGTAGCTGCCAACCCCATTTCTGCACATTGAAGGCGATCGCACCGCCGACAAACGTGGCAATGAAATCTAAAGGCTGCATAAACGAAATGCCCAGCAGCAGCCCCAAACCAGCAATGCCCCAAAACGGCAGCGCTACGACCTGTCGCTGATTTTCCACAATCTGGCTAATCGGATCAGTGGGCAGTTCTGCCAGGAGTGTTTCTTTCACCTGTCGCTGCTCACCCGGAGGCACCGACAAGCCAATCTTTTGCCGCAGTTTTTCAATCTTGCGGGCATCAGTGCTATATTGCGTCAGTTCGTCCTCCGCCATGAGGATCAAGCGCTCGTATTGTCCCATCGACTTCCCCGAAACGTGACAGAGTTTTATTATCCCTTACTGGACTGCGATCGCCGCATGGCTACGCTACGATTCTGTTGTGCAAGGGCATCATCCGGATGGAGCGCCAACACTTTCTCGTAACAGGCGATCGCTTCTTCAAAGCGTCCGAGTTTGAGCAAAACCCCACCCAAATTGTTGCGGGCTTTGGGATCGTCAGGTTGTAAAGCAAGTGCCTGCTCGTAGCTGTCAACGGCTTCTGGAAAGCAGCCCAGGCGATTGAGCGCAACGCCCCGGTTGAACCAGCTTTGGTAGTGCGTTGGTTGCAGCACTAAGGCACGATCGTAGCTGGCGATCGCGCCCTCATAGTCGCCCAGTTTCAACAAACAACAGCCACAGCCATACGCCGCAGTATGGCTTGGTTGAAAGGCGATCGCTTTGTTGTAGCCCAGGATGGCATCTTGATACCGACCGGACTGCTTCAGGCACACTGCCCACTGATACCAAGATTCAGCATCTTCAGGGTTGAGTCCCAATGCCTTGTCATAGCTGGCGATCGCGGCTGCATAATCCCCCAACCCCATCAGCGCTGCCCCACGACTGCTAAATGCTGCCTGATAATCGGGCTGTAGCTGTAGCGCCTGGTTAAAATGCTTGATCGCGCTTTCGTATCCCTTGGTGGCATACAGCGCCAACCCCTGGCTGTACCAGGCATCCGCAGAATCCGGTTGCCGTTCCAGAGCATGATGGAGAGACGCGATCGCTGCTTTGTACTGTCCCGTCATGTAGAAGGCAAGTCCCAAACCATAGTGCGCGTTAGGAAAGTCTGACTGAAGGGCTAATGCCTGCTGGAAGCTTGCGATCGCACGTTCGTGCTGCCCACTGACCGATGCAGCCCAGCCCAGGCTGTAGTGTATCGACGGCAATGCGGGATTACGGACGATCGCCTGCTCAAAACTGGTGATGGCTTCGGCATAGCGATCGAGGCTAATCAAGGCATTACCTTTTTCTGCCCAGGCATTGCTGTGATCAGGCTGAAATTGCATGACGTGGTCAAAATGGGCAATCGCGGCTTCGTAATCGCCCTGCTGACTCAACGCTAACCCGCGCTGAAAAATGCGTTCAGTTTCAAGGGCTTCAGTCTTAATCGTCTCAGTCTTAATCGTCTTAGTCTCGGTAATCTGGCTCATAGGATGTCAATGCGCCCTTTTGGCAATCAAAAGCAACCCGGATGCTTCATTGTTAGCATTCCCCAAATGACTCTAATCTCTGCAACATTTGAGCAGAGTGCTTGAAAGCAGCGACGCAAACAGCACAAAATGGAGAGCAACTTTCATCACGAGGAACGATTGCCCCTCTATCAGCGCGATCGCACAGCCCACCTGCTGTCAAAATCATCACACCTCAAGCGATCGCCTGCTTCAATCTGCCGCGCTTCGCTCAACCGTCCCGACACCTGAGATAATACAGCTACAGTCATGTTGGTTAGAACGTGGCTATGGCTCCATCTCAATCTTTAGTGCGATCGTACTCATGACAGCTACACGTTTTGCGCCCAAGCTCGCCTCTCATTTGATTAATGGCATCCTTGCGGTTAAACCACTGGCAAACCTGGCAAAGCAGCAGGCGCGTCAGATGATGATCAAGCGTGCAGAGTCAGTGGGTGTTTACTGGACAAAAGAGGTAGAAGCCTTACGGACACGCACCTGGGATAGTGATTTGGCACAGGTGCACAACCCCGACCTGATCTATCCGGCTTACTACGTCACATCCTTCCATGCCTATGAAGAAGGTAACTTGGGCTGGAATCCGGCGTTGGAAGTCGAAGTTGCCGCTCACGCTGCTCATGCCCGTATCTGGCAAGACGCTGGCGCACAAGGCGATGCTCGGCTGCGGCAAAGCTATCACACGGCTCTCACAGCCCAACTAACCACCGTTCCAACTGACATTCTAGACATCGGCTGTAGCGTTGGCATGAGTACCCTTGCGCTTCAAGAGACGTTCCCCAACGCACAGATTACGGGCTTGGATTTGTCGCCATACTTTCTGGCAGTGGCGAAGTATCGAGGGGAGGGAAGGCAGAAGGCAGGAGGCAGAAGGCAGGAGGCAGGAGAACAAGAAGATCAGTTACCAAAAACTAACAACCAACAGCCAACAACTTCCTCTTCTCACCCCTCACCCCTTACACCTCTCCCCTCTCCCACATGGCTTCACGCTGCTGCGGAGTCTACAGGCTTACCGGATGCGTCGTTTGATCTGGTCTCCGCGTGTTTGTTGTTTCATGAATTGCCTCAAAGCGCGGCGATCGCCATTCTCAAGGAAGCACGTCGTCTGCTACGTCCCGGCGGACATTTCGCCATTATGGACATGAACCCACAATCCGAGATCTTTGCGAAGATGCCGCCTTACGTGAAGACGTTGCTGAAAAGCACGGAACCCTATTTGGATGAGTACTTTTCACTGGATCTGGAGGGAGCGATCGCATCTGCTGGGTTCACGCAACCAACCGTGACGTTTAATAGCCCACGCCATCGGTCGATCGTGGCTCAAGTGAAATAACTACCAAACCGTCCAGTCTTCCCACTTCTCGTTGAAGATCGACGTATTGGGAAACGCGATGGGATTGCCGTTTTGGTTCAGTCGCTTTTGCAACGTTTGGAGCCTGGGCGTAGTACCTGAAAGGTCGTCAACAAGTTGATATGGGTAAACGCCTTCTGACAGCACAAAGTCGGCTGTAGTTCCGGCGGCAGCACCAACTGACCATTCAAAGGAATGAACTCGATAATCGGCAGCGGCGACGAAACTGGTCGCAATGCTTTTGCTGGCAACCAAGAGATTGTCGAGCTTCTGCGGAATCATCGATCGCAATGGAATCTGTCCTGGATAGGATTGTCCATGCGCCTGTCGGACACCCGGACGCTCAATATTTCCCGGTTTTTCGGGTGGTGAGTCTTGCATACAGGGATGAAAATCGATCGCATACTGAGCAATGCCAACTGAATCGGGATAAATGGTGGAGCGCGATCGGCGGGTTACCTGATCCGGTGGGATGTCGTTCACAATCACCTTGCCTGTTTCCAACCCGGCTAAGGCAATCCAGAGCGATCGATACAGCGGTGCAGGTAGATTGCGGTAATAGTCTTGGCGATAATCAGCGCGGGAGATATCGATTTCATTCACGCTAAAGCCGTTGGGATAACCTGTGGACGATCGACCAATCAATCGTCGCCCTTCGCGCATGTAGGGATACTTCGACAAGCCGTGAGCCGTGCCCATTGGCGTGTCGAAGCCAGTCAGCAGGCGATGATTGAGCGCTGGTTTCTTGAAGCCTGCACCCAACTGCGAATCGGTGGTGCCTGCGACCAGCCAGTAGTAGAAGCCGAGTGCCAACTCTTCGCCTTTACGCAACGCATCAGTACGCAAGCCGCCCATCCAGTTGCCAGGAGAGAGCTGTCCCGTTTGTTGAAGCTGCGATCGGTCGTACACCAGATTGTCTGCTGCTGTGCCGGGACGGTAATCGTTGCCCCACACCCAGTTCTGCATGGAAATATCGCCAGGAGTGGGCGCTGTCACTGTCAACGGTCCCGCTTTGATGCGAGGTCCAGGCTTAGGACTCCAGATGCGACGGTAGGTAAAGACAAAGTTGAAGTCGGCTTTAACAGGGTCAGTATCGTACCCGTAGTACGGCTCGTATTGCTCGTAAAACGGTGGCTTTTGCTGCGGCTGATCACCCGCCATTTGCTCCATTGCAAACGTGTAGGTAAAGCCTTGAAGACAATAGGGATCGCCTGCATCTGTTGGCGAGGACGGATTGAGATAGGTGCGCGGATCAAGCCCGACGCGATAGGGCACGTCTGCCAGCGCGATTAATTCGCCTGTTTCAGTGGCATCGACCACAATCCAGCGTTGTCCACGTGGCACAAAGCGAATGATTTGTTTGGTCAACCGAGACGAGTTTTCGTAGCGATAAGCATCGTCGATCGTTCGTGAAAGTGGTTCAGTATTGAGTGCAGGCGTGTTGGGCGCGGGGCTGTGCTGGATGGCGATCGTTGAGTTGATCAGCTTGCCATCGGCGCTCACATCCACATCCTTGATCACTGTAGATGGAAACCACTGGAGCGTGCCTTTGCCTTTTTTCGCTGCCTCTTGCAGCATGGTCATCAGAATTTGCTCGGCATCATTGGGCAAAAAGCAAGAGACACTCACCCAGCATTGACCAGGGTTAAGCTTGCCGTACTTGCGTTCGATCCGCTGACGTAGCTCATTGTAACCACGCGCATAGAAGAGCAGCGCCCGCTGCTTTTTTGCCTCATCCAAGGCAGACGTACCCTGGGATGTAAGCTGTCCGCCCACCCAATCGGTGATGTCCGTCAAGCAAACGGTGCGTCCAGCCAGCAGAGCTTCATACGCAGTTGCCACGCCTGCAATACCACCGCCTGCGACGAGAAGTTCACAGTTGACGGTGCGATCGGGTACACGTGGCAAAGTCGTTGGAGTAACCACATCTCCCTGTGCAACGGTGCGAAGCGCCAGACTCATCACACTCATGGCAATCAGCAGAACAGAAACCAACCTGTTAGCACCACGCCAGCGAAACCGTTTAATCATACAAACTGCTACCAAGCAACTAGGCGTTAGACTTTCAACTCTGGACTATAGCTCACTTCTGGGAGCGAAAAGCCAGCATTCGTACGCCTTCTTATTAGACGCTGGTTAACACATAAGCTCTTGCTTAGAAATGCAGTCAGCAATCAGCGACCAGTACTTTAAAGAAGCTGATCGCTGACGGCTGATAGCTCTCAAGACTACTTTCCTGGTGCATCAGCCCGATAGTCAGCATCAACCCAGCAGAGCGGCAGGTTTTCGCCTGAAGGAAAAATGAGGGCATCTTTGGCGATCGATTCCGGGTCTTGCTCTTCCTCACCTTTCTGCACTCGTACTGAGATGGTAGACTTTGCGGGATTAATCAGATCAACAATCTCTAAGATTTCGACTAAAGCGCTGGTTCGTTTGTCTTGCAGAAACATAGTAATCCTTTCGTAAACTCGTAAATAAAAACGTTGGACAGTCACACTCAACCACGTTTGATTGAGTCGGTGAGTGATCTGCACCGTTAGTAGAGATGACTAAATTAAAGGTCAAGAGACCACGATCTAGCCCCACCCTGTAGGCAGAGAAACACGACCAGCCGATCGTTCTCTGCTGTAGCAATGGCGACAGTTGCGTTCATCATCGCCCCTTTTCAGCCAATCTATAGCCAATCGCAATCCCAGAAAAACTGGCAACGAGGTCGATCGCGTCCAATGTACGATTAGGCGAAAGAGACTGTAGCAGTTCCTCAATGACTGTACCAAGCCCAAACAGCAGGGGAAAGAGCGGCACCGCGATCGCCAGTAATGTCATTCGGCGATACCCAAAGACTCGATGCCCTAGATAAGCGGCAATACCATAGAGTACGACGTGCCCAATCTTGTCGTAAAACGGAATCTGACTCAGTTGTGAGGGCACATTGCCTGTGTAAGCGAGGTACAGAATTACTAACAATGCAGCAGCATAAAGGGCTGCCAGGACTCTCCACTCAAAACGTGCTGCTTTGAACTGTTGCCGTTTCATGGGGTTGCGTCTCCGTTCTACCTTTGCTGTGTCTACCTGATGGGTGCGATCGCTTTCGCAGGCTTTACAAAGACTTGATGCAACCGTTTATGCTGACTCCCGTTGCAACAACCGAAATATCAACGGCTTTGTAATAGTCTGTAGGATGGGCAAAGGCAACAGCCCATGCCCGTTTACTTTCGGTGGGCACGCGTTGCTTTACCCGCCCTACAGAGATGGAAACATTGGCTACTCCAAAGTAATACGATCGACTTCGGGGATGAATTGGCTCCCAGCCTGTAACCCGTCTGTAGGATGGGCTACAGGCAACAGCCCATGCCCATTTACTTTCGGTGGGTACGCGTTGCTTTACCCACCCTACAGAGATGGAAACATTGGCTACTCCAAAGCCATGCGATCGACTTCTGGAGGTAAATTGGCTCCCCAATCTTCGGTGTATAAGCCTTGTTTTACCGAACGATCGAAAGAGCTATAACGCCACTCTGCAGGGGTTAGACAATAGCCATGTTTGACTGGGTTGTAGTGGATGTAATCCATATGTCGATGCCAATCGTCCGCATCACGAATGCAGTGTTCCCAAAAGCGTCGTTGCCATATTCCTTTCTCTCGTTTTGCTTGTTTCGATGGATTCACATTTTTTGCTTTGAGTCCGGCAGAGAATTTGCGCTTAATGACCATCCACCGAATTGAAAAGTTGTCGTCACCTTCAGGTAACCGCCATAGGGTGTGTAAGTGATCGGGCAGAATCACAATACCTTCAATCGTGAATGGATATCGTTCCATACCGTGTCGAAAAGCTGCCCGAAGCCGATCGATGTGCTCAATCAGCAGTGGTTGCCGTTCTTCGGTGACAACTGTAAAGAAGTAAGTTCCGCCCGGTTGGTAATAGCGTCGGTATTCCATAGATTTAGAAATACCCAGTCGGATTGCCAAAATTGCTATGGGATTGTGTTGATGATTAGACGGGCACGCGTTGCTTTGCCCATCCTACGAAGGAAACGTTATGGAATTATGTGGATGATTGGACGGGCACGCGTTGCTTTGCTCATCCTACGAAGGAAACGCTATGGGATTATGTGGATGATTAGACGGGCACGCGTTGCTTTGCCCATCCTACGAAGGAAACGCTATGGGATTATGTTGATGCTTGGACGGGCACGCGTTGCTTTGCTCATCCTACGAAGGAAACGCTATGGGATTATGTTGATGCTTGGACGGGCACGCGTTGCTTTGCCCATCCCACGAAGGAAACACTTATCTGTAGGGTGGGCAAAGGGCAGCAGCCCGTGCCCGCCAAAAGTTAGACAGAAAAATTTATGTCTTCTCAGAGTTTGTTTTGGAGAGACTGTTTACTAACCACATCAACAGTGAGGCAACTAAGCCACCGCAAAACGATAGCAGTGCGACGATCGCATCACCAGGTAAAAAGCGAGACAGGAGATTTCCCTGTAGTCTGGGGGGAACGGGTAATTTCTTGTTCAGACCTGCCTGAATGCGAGACGTTTCACCTGATATGGCGACAGACAACCCATCGGTTGGTTCATCGATTTGAATCGCTTGATTAGAAAGCTGGAGTGCCAGATTTTTGGAGGTATTAGGGTAGAGGATTTGGATGTACCCCAGGTTTTGGGTCGCTGGAGGATCAATCAGTAGAAACTGTCCCTTTTTGAGGCTCAGTTGGCGTTCTACCATGCTGACGGTGCCTGAGATAATAGTCGACTGGGGCACATTAGCAGTAGAGCCGTCTCCCCTTTGCGCCTGTCTCTCCAGCTTTACGTCTGTAACGTCAATGTCTCTCCAAAACGGTTGGATGGTATTGTCAGCGGCTGCACTCAGTGGCTTAGGGAGTTGAATCGTGAGCGTCAGTGATTCGGTAATCGGTAACTCAAACTCGCTGGTACTGAAGGTAAACGTCAGATCACGACGGTCACTCTGAGGCTTCAGATCTGGAAGTTGATAGCCTTCCAGAGTGACTGTTAAGGGGTCAAAGCCCGGTTGAATTTTGAGAAAGCTACGATCGCCTGCCACTGGCTTATCTGCCGGAATGAGCCTAAGCGAAAGGGTGCGATTAAAGGGGCTGTACCGCAAATCTCGAATGCGCGTTCCACTTGCCAGCGTTAGCCCCGACAAAGCGATCTCAGAGGCTTGGGGGCTAGTCGATGAGAGTGTCCACTGACCGCCTTCATCATCTAATTCAATGTTGCGCCTACCGTCACCATTCAGGCGGGGTTCATCTTTGCTGCTAAAGCCTGTCCCTTCTAAGGGAATAGTCTGGCGACCGGAGAGAGTGATCTGCTGAATGCCACGGATATCTTTCAGGAGTAATTGTGCCGATCGGGTGGTGGTAAACCCAATTTCGCTAACGGTCAGGACTCCTTCAAACGGAACAGCGAAGGGGAGAAAATTTAGCAGGGAAACGCTGACTAAAACCAGAGTGAGAAACGTCACGGCTGTAAACACTGGATCGCGCACCAGTTGTCGTCGCAGTGACTGGACACTGTTGGTCAGTCCTCGCAAGCAGGGCAAAACCAAAGCGCTCCAAAACCACTGCGGTATGTGGAGGAGCCATTGCCAGCGAATGCGCCCTGGTTTTACTTTAGCCATTTGGGATCATGTTCAAAGGCAACACTCACTGAAGCGGGTTGGGGTGGAGCGTTGTCTTGCTCCAGGTCTGCCTTGACCCGTAATTCATATCGACCTGCCGGAAGAGGGTTCCCAGCCCGATCGCGTCCCTGCCAGGTAAATTTGATCTGCCCTTTGGGCTGGAAGGTGTTGCGAGCATCACTGTAAACGACAGTACCGTTGCGGAGAATCTGAAAAATCGGAATTTTGGCAGGTCGTTCGTTCGACAGAACAATCTGATATTGCCCTGCCCCTGGACTCAGGATGACAGGTAGATAAACTTTTTGAACACCGGAACGGACAGAAGCAATAGCACGTAAACTATCGAGGGAAATGCCCGCTGCTCTGATTACGCCATCCGACCACTGCACCTGAAACACCCCGCCACTGTAACGAAACTCTAGTGGGTCGAGCTGGTAGTTCTTCTTTTTAGACGTGACCAGCACTTTCGGCTCCTGACCATTGGCGCGATCGGGTACTTGTAGCTTCAAAATGCTGGACGGCTGAATCTTGCCCAGCGTGAGAGAGATCAGGCTAAAGTCGCCGCTAATGTCTTCTGCTCGAATGCCCTCACAGCGTCTATCCTGTTCTCGCAGACCGTAGGCAGTGGATTGAGCGTTATTAATTTTTTGGCAGGGCTGTGCTTGAGCCGGAATGGTACTGAGGCTGAGACTAATCAAGCTGATCAAAAAGCTGGAGTAGAAAACCAGGCGTTTCATGGTAAAACAAATCCCCATTCAGTAAGTTTCCGAACAATACGACGGACGGGATAGGCATAGCTAATGCCGCGTGGCTGCTGCGAACCTTTAACTGTGTTAGCACTGTAGGTTAAGCCCACCATTTGCTGATTAATCAGTACTGGGCTGCCGGAGCTACCATCATCCAGTTTGATCTTCAACGTCAGGATTTCTTCATCCGCATCAATCATCGTTGCCTCATTGGGCAAGCCCTCATCATGATTGCTAATGATCTTGGTGAGTGTACGATTCTTGATACCAGCCGCAATGGGCAAGGCTACAATCTCTGGTGGCAGTCCAGTAACTTCCAGCAATGCCAGATCAAGGGGATCGTCAGGATCAGTCATGTGCAAAATGCGAACGCTGCCTAAGCCTTTCTCGCCCACACGGGGACGGGTTACTTCCTTTGATACGTTGCCAAAGTAGAGTTCAATCTGGAGATTTTCTCCTCTTTGGCGAGTATCTGGCTCAAACACCACATGACGATTGGTTAAAATCCAGGCTTTACCGTTTTGATGCTTGATGATGCAGCCTGTGCCAATACCCGTCCCTTTGCTGGTACCAGGGAAAGAGGCTACTATCTTAACGACTGCCCGCCGCAACGGGGTTTCGGCATTATTAGGCAGACCGCTGGTATCGGTCAGGGCGATGATTTTGGGGTTGCGCCGTAGTGCCAGTTGCCGTCTAGTTTCCTTCAAGTTGTTTTGAGCAAATCTGAAGTTTGGGTCAAGCGCCTTTGCCCGCTCAAATTCCCGGATAGCATCTTGCAGTTTGCCTTGCTCCTGGAACACCAACCCCAGCCCGTTGTGTGCGGTTGTATGAGCCGTGGCTAGATAGGCAGAAGTATCTTCTGGCAAACTCAGAGCTTTGCGGTAAGCGGCGATCGCCCCCTCGAATTTCTTTTGGTCTGCTAGCGCATTGCCCAGCCCGTTGTAGGCATAGGCAAAGCTTGGGTTGAGTTTGATCGCGCTGCGATAGGCGACGACTGCCTCCTCAAACTTTTTCTGGTCAGCCAGCGCATTGCCCAAATTGTAGTAAGCCAATGTATGAGCACTGGCAGGTGTTCCGGCTTGGTCTGGTAAGCTCAGTGCCTTACGGTAGACGACGATCGCTTCCTCGAGCTTCTTCTGGTCTGTCAGCGTATTGCCCAGCCCGTTGTAGGCATAGACAAAGCTGGGGTTGAGTTTGATCGCTGTACGATAGGCAGTGATTGCCTCCTCGAACTTCCTTTGGTCTCCTAACACATTACCCAGCCCGTTATAGGCATAGGCACGGCTGGGGTTGAGTTTGATCGCGGCGCGATAGGCAGTGCTCGCTTCCTCGAGTTTCTTCTGGTCTCTCAGCGCATTACCCAACCCCTCGTAGGCATAGATATACTTAGGGTCGAGCTTGATCGCGGCGCGATAGGCAATGCTCGCCTCCTCAAGTTTCTTCTGTCCTCTCAGCGCATTGCCCAGGTTATAATAAGCCAATGTATGAGCACTGGTGGGTGTTCCGGACTGGTCTGGTAAGCTCAGTGCCTTACGATAGACGGCGATCGCCTCCCCAAGCTTTTTCTGCTTATACAGCACACTGCCCAGTCCGTTGTAGGCATAGGTAAAGTTGGGGTTGAGCTTGATCGCGGCGCGATACGCAGTGATCGCCTCCTCGAACTTCCCCTGGTTTTTCAGTGAGTGACCCAATTCGTTGTAAGCATCAGCAAAGTTGGGGTCGAGTTTGATCGCGGCGCGATAGGCAGCGATCGCCTCCTCCAGCTTCCCCTGGTCTTGCAGTGCAGTGCCCAAATTGTTGTAACGATTTGCGGTGGGCTGAATCTCAATTGCTTTGCGATAGGCGGCGATCGCCTCCTCCAGCTTCCCCTGGTCTTGCAGTGCAGTGCCCAGATTGTTGTAACGATTTGCGGTGGGCTGAATCTCAATTGCTTTGCGATAGGCGGCGATCGCTTCCTCAAGCTTTTTCTGGTTTTGCAGTGCAGTGCCCAGATTGTTGTAGGCAGGCGCATTCTGAGGTTCGCGCTGAACGACCTGCCGCCAAATTGCCTCTGCCTCGGTAAACCGTTTAGCAGTCTGAGCCGCATTCGCCTGCTGAATCAACTGCTCAGTACTCTGGGCAACAGCAACGAAAGGGGTCGCACTCAGCGCCACTGTCAACAATAAGGTCCAGACCTTCGTTACACTCACGCTTCCCTACCCATTACACTTCTGCCATCAACATAATGTCACAATTCTCAGCTTGCCAGCCAGTCCTTACACTCTCATGATTTTGATTGCAGAGAGAAGCTCAACACCTTTCTCTGCACCACCGTCACCTGACTCAGCGCGATCGACATATGACTCAAAAATGTTGCAGCGTTAGTTAGCACGATCGCAATCATGCAAAGCAACATCGTCACATTACAAAGCAACACCGCGATCATGCAAAGCAACATCGTCACGTTATAAAGCAACACCGCGATCATGCAAAGCAACATCGTCACATTACAAAGCAAGATCCGCGTGTTGCTTAGTTACCTCGTCACATTACAAAGCAACACCGCGATCGTACAAAGCAGCATCGTCATCGTCTAAAGCACGATCCGCATATTGCTTGGTTGCATCACAGAGTTGCAAAGCGCGATCGGGATCGTCTAAAGCACCATCGCCGGTTTATGAAGTGCGATCGGCGTGTTACTCAAGAACATCGTTTAGCTATGAAGGGGCGATCGCGGGATGAGCAAAATTTTGTCTGTGCCCATCGCCATGATCTATCACTGTATTCTAAACAAGATAGCTTTTTAGACAGGAAAGCATTCAGTGTCAGATATCTATGTCGTCATTCGGAATCAATCAGATACCGCAATGCCGTCTGTAGAAGGCGAACTTTTAGTTGTAATGTTGACGACTGAAGGCATCGTCTATCGGCAGACAACCGCCTCACTGCGTGTTGCTGCTGCTTTCTTTCGGAATATTCCAGGAGGGCAATACTCAATCCTCGTCAGGCACTCAGTACTGAATCCAACCGAAGCTCGTTACGACGTGAACTTGCCTGAACGGGCTATCTTTGGGGTGCGATTCGTTTATGATGAACCTAGCCATCAACTGCTGAAAATCGAATCTGAAACGAGGTTCCTAGATGACTAACAGCCCTCCAGACGAACACATTGGCGATGCCGAATCTCTGCAAGGGTATCGCTATCTGGTGTGGATGGAATCTGAAACACTCTGGAAAGAACAAGACCCTATCCGTCGCGCTAACCTTGCACTTTCCCTGGCAGAATACACAGCAACCCTGGCTCGATTGGAAGTGGAAGCAGTCAATCAATTTATGACTCAACCGGAGCCATCACCAGCGGCATGAAAAACACGCAGGCTGATGATGGCATTATGGGTATTAACGCTTCGGCAGTGCGATCGAGAAGAGAATATCTACGCAAAAATAAATCCCTAATTCTGCTAATTTTCTACTCGATTTCCTCAATTTCTCTCAGGTTAATGGGTTACTCCAATGGCTAGATTGCAGAAATCTATTTATTTAAGGAGCCTTTACCGTGGTACGTCCAAAACGATCGTCTGCAACGTTGCAAAGCGCCGAAAAACGCGAAGCGGGCTTGCAATCCATCAGCCCTACGCTGGATTTGGGCAATCAACTGACGTTAGAAGGGTATTCCACGCTGATTCAAACGCTGCGATCGCAGATTACGACTTACAACAGTGATCTTTCAAGCCTGGATAACCTTTCCCGCAAAATCAAGGACACCGAGCAGCAACTGCGGAATCTGTCCGAACAAATGCTGTTAGGAGTTGCCGCCAAGTATGGCAAAGGCAGCGGCGAATATGGCAAAGCGGGTGGAATTCCCAAAGGTGAGCGTCGTCGTCCAACCCGAAAGAAAGCAACAGAGAGTAGTGACGACCCCCTGCAACCACTGGTCATAGCTGCACCAACGAATGCGAAAATAGCTGAACCCATCAATGGGAATGGGAATGGGAAAGTACTCGTTTCTTGACTCTGTAAGTAAGGTGAATTTGCTCACATTGACGTAGAGAAGACGGCTTACAATCTTGACGGAAAAGTAGACACGCCAGACACAAAAGCGGTAATGGCTTTGGTACAGCAAGCAGAGCTTCGAGAACCGTCATCCATACAGACCCTCTGGCGCGTGTTAGGCAGTTTGCGCGGCTATTCGGGCATACAGGAAAAGGGGGTAGAAGCGATCGGCAACAAAACGATGGGAGTTTTAAAACACCGCCTATGGTGAGGGCAGTCTCAGCAGGTGTTTCAGGAGAGTCTCACATGGCGTAACACGACGACTGAGCTATTGCGCTGGGGTCAGGACTTTTTTTTTAGTTTCTGCTTCGGGGTTTGCTTCGGGTGAGTCTTTTTCAGACGGGGGTACGAGCTGCCAGAACTTGGGCAGGTAGTCTGACCAGTTTGCCAGGATGGTTTTTGCCTTTTGGCTGCCTGTGCGATCGCCCTGTAGCTCAATCAACTCTTTCAACTGCTGCTCTCCCGCAGGCGCAAGCACTCGCTGGAGTTTCACAATTTCTGGGTTGACTTTGGTAGGGAAAGTGCCGTCTTCGTCCAGAAAGTATGCCAAGCCGCCCGTCATCCCGGCACCAACATTACGTCCGGTGTTGCCCAGCACGACAATGACACCGCCCGTCATATATTCGCAGCAGTGATCCCCAGCGCCTTCAACGACTGCCTGTGCACTTGAGTTGCGGACAGCAAAGCGTTCGCCCGCCTGACCGTAGGCAAGCAGCGTACCACCAGTTGCGCCGTAGAGACAGGTGTTGCCGATGATGACGTTTTGGGACGGGTCATAGGTCGCGGCGGCGGGTGGCACGATGACGATCGCGCCACCGTGTAAACCTTTGCCCACGTAATCGTTTGCTTCGCCTTCTAAGTTAAGCGTCATACCGGGAAGGTTGAACGCGCCGAAGCTTTGACCCACACTGCCTTTGACGTTGAGCGTGATGTGTCCACCAAAGCCGCTGTTGCCGTATTGACGGGCGATCGCCCCTGCAATGCGCGCGCCGATCGTCCGATCGGTATTCACCACGTCAATGGTTTTGCTGACGCTGGATTGATTGGCGATCGCCGCTTGCATGTCGGGATCGCTCAGGAGTTGGTCATCCAGAACATAGCCGTTGCTGTGGACGGTTTCATGCACCAACCAGGCGCGATCGTCCCGCGTGTCGGGGAGTTGGGTCAGGCAGTTAAGATTCAGGCTCTGGGTTTTGGGCAGCGTCACGCCTTCGCGCACTTTCAACAGGTCAGCGCGACCAATGATGTCGTTGAGGGAGCGATAGCCGAATTTTGCCAGGAGCGATCGGGCTTCTTCGGCAACAAATAAGAAGAAGTTGACCACCTGTTCGGGCAGTCCGGGGAAGCGCTTGCGGAGGTCTTCACGCTGGCTGGTGACTCCTACGGGGCAGTTGTTGGTGTGACAAATTCGCGCCATGATGCAGCCTTCCGCAATCATCGCAATGGAGCCGAAACCAAACTCTTCGCCACCCATCAGCGCTGCCATCAGCACATCCCAGCCTGTTTTGATGCCACCATCCACCCGCAAAAGGACGCGATCGCGCAATTGGTTTTGCATCAGGGCGCGATGCACTTCCGTCAAGCCCAATTCCCACGGACTACCCGCGTGTTTGATGGAACTCAGCGGTGAGGCACCTGTGCCGCCATCGTGACCCGAAATTTGGATAATGTCGGCGTTTGCCTTTGCCACACCCGCCGCGATCGTGCCGATACCCACTTCCGCAACCAGTTTGACGGAAACTTGTGCATGGGGATTAATTTGGTGCAGGTCAAAAATAAGCTGTGCCAGATCTTCGATCGAGTAAATGTCGTGGTGTGGAGGTGGCGAAATCAAAGTGACACCAGGTTTCGATCGACGTAACAGCGCAATATAAGGACTCACCTTAGGTCCAGGAAGTTGTCCCCCTTCACCGGGCTTTGCACCTTGCGCCATCTTGATCTCAAGCTGTTTCGCGCTCATCAAGTACTCTGGTGTCACGCCAAAGCGACCCGATGCGACTTGCTTGATGGCAGAGTTTGCAGTGTCCCCGTTTTGCAGCCCTTTCAGGTGAGGAAACAGCGGTGAAAGACCTTTCTCATCCACGTCGTTGAGCGCCAGAAAGCGGGTGGAATCTTCGCCACCTTCGCCAGAGTTAGACTTGCCGCCGATACGATTCATGGCGATCGCCAGCGTTTCGTGTGCCTCCCGCGATAAGGCTCCTAGCGACATACCGCCTGTGCAAAAGCGCTGGACGATGGCGCTGGCAGGTTCGACTTCTTCTAACGGAATAGAGGGGCGATCGCTTTTCACGTCCAGCAAGTCGCGCAGCGCAGTCAGGGGACGCTCTTCCAGATATTTCTGATACAGCGCGTAATGGTCGTAGCTCTTAGTTGCGACAGCTTTATGCAGATACTTCGACATCTCCGGGCTGTTCATGTGGTACTCACCACCCGGACGGTAATTGACGAAACCGTAGTTTTCGAGCTTTTTGACGTGCAGTTCAGGAAACGCCCGCTGGTGAAAAGAGACCACTTCCTGCGCCAGATCAGCCACGCTTAAGCCGCCCAGTCGTGAGGCAGTGCCCGCGAAGCCGAGATGCAATAAATCGCCACCAATGCCGATCGCCTCAAAAATTTGGGCACCGTGATAACTGGTCAGCAGCGAAATGCCCATTTTGGAGAGAATTTTGAGCAACCCATCTTCGATCGCCTTGCGGTAGTTTCCCTGAGCGGCTGACAGCGTAATTTCCTTGAGTTTGCCTCGCTCCATAAAGCTCTGGGTTTTAGGATCAGTCCACCACTGACGCACGGTTTCCAGCGCCAGATAGGGACAAACCGCACTCGCGCCGTAGCCAATCAGACACGCAAAGTGATGCGTACTCCAGCATTGGGCAGTATCGGCAATCAGCGAGGCTTTCATCCGCAAGCCCTGACGGATCAGGTGATGATGCACCGCACCGATCGCCAGCATGGGTGGAATATACGTATAGTCTGCGCTCAGAGTCGGACTGTCGGTTTTGTGGGAGCGATCGCTCAAAATCAGAATTTTCTTGCCCGCGCGCACGGCTTCGGCGGCTTGCTGGCAAAGAGCGGTAACTGCCCGTTGGAGACCATCGGGACCTTGCGACAGCTCAAACAAGGTTGACAGATCAGCAGTTTCAAACCCAGATTGACGAATCTGATCCAGTTCTGCATCGCCCAGGACGGGGGATTCCAGCTTCAGCAAATGGGCATCCTTTGCGCCTGCTTCGAGCAAATTGCCGCGTTCGCCAAGCTGGATCGCCAGCGACATGACGAGCTTTTCGCGCAGTGGGTCGATCGGTGGGTTCGTCACCTGAGCAAAGCGCTGTTTGAAATAGTCATACAGCAGGCGTGGTTTAGTAGACAGCACTGCCAGCGGCACATCGTCGCCCATGCAGAACGTCGGCTCCTTACCCTGGGCACCCATTTCCTGGATGATCATCTCCACGTCTTCTGCCGTGTAGCCAAACGCCGTTTGATAGCGGAGCAGGTTGCCAGAAGGAATATAGGGCACATTCTCTGCAAACGGCTCGTGCTTGAGGTCGTAGCGATTTTGCTTGAGCCATTCGCCGTAGGGTTTGGCACTGGCAACGCGCTGCTTGATTTCCCAGTTTTTCTGAATCTCGTGGTTTTCCAAATCCACCGCAATCATTTGACCGGGACCCAGGCGACCTTTTTCGATAATGTCCGCTTCGGGCAAATCCACGACTCCAGCTTCGGATGCAACGACGATATAACCATCACGCGTGATGCTGTAACGGGCGGGGCGCAGACCGTTGCGATCAAGCGTCGCACCCACCACCTTACCGTCACTAAATACCAGCAGTGCGGGACCGTCCCAGGGTTCTTGAATGCCGCTGTAGTATTCGTAAAAGTCCGTAATTTCAGGATGGTCTGCGAGGTCAGGCTGGTTTTGATACGCTTCTGGCACCATGATCATCAGCGCTTCTTGGGGGCTACGACCCGATCGCACCAGCAGTTCAAAGACATTATCGAGATTGGCGGAATCGCTATTGTCAAGATTGACAGTAGGCTTGAGATCAGCCAGCCGATCGCTCCAGCAAGTATGTGCCAGATCAGCATCCCGCGCCACCATCCAGTTAACATTACCCAGCAGCGTATTGATTTCGCCATTGTGACCCAGCAACCGCATGGGTTGTGCCAGGGGCCAGCGCGGCAGCGTATTGGTGCTAAAGCGGCGATGGTAGAGCGCAAACGTACTCTTGTAGTCTGGGTTCTTCAAATCTGTGTAGAAGTCGCCTAATACTGCCGATCGCACCATGCCTTTGTAGACGATCGTCCGACTGGAAAAAGAGCAGATGTAAAAATCAGCAAATGCCTCTTGAAGGGTTGAGCCATTAACGTCTGCTAAAACAGCGTTGCTAGTACGCTTACGGGCAAGGTAAAGCTGTCGTTCTAGAGCGTCACCCTGCTGTGCTGACTGCACCAACACTTGCTCGATTTGAGGCAAATTTTCACGTGCCTGTCTACCCAGAACATTTGGCAGTGTCGGCACCGCTCGCCAACCAAGCACTGTCAGCCCTTCTTCGCCAGCAACCCGCTCAACGATTTGACGAGCAACGATCGCTGCCTCTGCTTCTGCTGGCAGAAAGACCATGCCAACCCCAATCTGCGCGTTAGTAGAGACCTGTATCCCTTCATTTGTCAGCCACTGGTGCAGCAAGTCCCAGGGAATTGCAGTCATCAAGCCAGCACCGTCGCCTGAGTCCTGATCGGCACTACAGCCACCCCGATGCTCTAAGCACGTCAGCGCCGAGAGAGCCTTGTCAATCAGATCGTGACTGATGCGACCTTGCTGATCGGCGATAAACCCAACACCACACGCGTCACGCTCTTCCACCAACCAACGCTGACCAGCATACCCACCTGTTGTGCCCTGATTTTGATCGTGATTCACAGTTGTTCTATCCATGAGATGGCTCGGTTCGTTTGTACTTAGAGGGGAGGTATTGTCGGGCAGCGTTGCTCTCGCTTCCATAGCTGTCAATAACAAGTTGTCAATCACACAATGGCTTAAAGAGGATAAAGCTTCAAAATCAAAGGGCGATCGCCCAAAGAAGCGGAAACTGACGGTTAGCGTTACTCCGATTCTACATAGAATCTGCGCTCTATGAAGATTCACCAACCGTCTCTTATACCGTCAGCACAGCCGCTGAGTTGCTTGCTTAGCACAATGCTAGTTAGAGCGACCGATCGCGTATTCGTCTGTGCTTTGTGCAACAGAATTGGTTACAGCACCGACCACGATCGCTGCTTTGAAATCAACAATAAGCATTCGTTCAAACATTGAGCAAGCGTTCTGTAGGGCAGGCATATGTGAAAATGCTCCTCCCTTACAATCCTTAATTAGCAGCACGTCTCTAAGTCTGAGAGGCTGTTTGAAAAGCCGTCTCGACCGTAAAAAAGCTCACACGGTAGGCTTGTCAGTCGTGAACTCCAGCTTCGTGAGAGCCATGGTTAAAATCCTACTCAAGCAACCTGACCCACGCCCAATTTGACTTCATCCAATCGCTGCTGCCCGCTGCCAAACCCGGTGGTCGCCTCCGAAGTAGCGTGTCGTTGAGTTCTTTGCTGGATGTTCCAGTCAATTGGTAACCACTGAAGGTTGCGTCACTGAAGTGATGTGGCTGTTAGCGTCTGACTGACAGGTACAAAATGAGTTTCTCTCTCATTTAGCAAAGCGCATCGATGAGCGTAACGCTCTCTTGCATCCAGTTTTCACTCGCATTGCTGAATTGAATGCTCGGTATGCTGACTTGCCAGCAGATTTTTCGGACTTATCCCTGGTGGTTATTTCTGAACGACTCAGTATTGCAGCGATCGCGACGTTAGATAAAGACTTGGATATCTATCGCCGCTATTGCAACCAGGCGTTTGAACGAGTTTTCTATCCTTAAACAACGGAGCGGCGATCGCACTACGGCAGGGGCGATCGTGCAGAGCACTAAGAGCGCCTCTAATGCTTGTATGCTTCACTCTTCAACCGATGCCAGTAATCGTTCCCGAATGTCTTCAGGCAAGTCAACAATGACAAACCGACTGTGTGGATAGAGATAGTCTTCACCAGACTCATCAATCACCCGTAAAGAGCCTACTTCATCTGCTTTTGAATCTGGGAGCACTCGATAGACTTTCCAGGCTTCAAGATCTCCGTCTTCTTCGCCTGCGATGCAAATGGCAAATTGAACATTTAACTCTGTTATGTGCATCGGTTTTAATCCAAGACACGCTTGACTTTCATTTTACGCCGACCGACCCCGTGTGCTTCATACCAATGCAGTTCGGCTTGACGAACCTCACCATTCGGGAATTGCACTAAGCCAATGCCCTTAAGCTTTCGCCAGCGCCGACCGCCAAATTCATCCTTCAGTCGTTTCAACTCGCGAATCGACAGATTGACGGCAATCACTTCAATGTCTGTCGGATCACCAGTTATCTCGAAACCACTCTCCATAAACTAAGGATAGAGGATTCTCGGAATGCTGGTTCGTTCCTTAATCCCAGCCCACGCGAGAAGGGCGATCGCACGACAGGAGAGTGGCGATCGCGCTAGAGCATCAGTGTTGGGTTTTGAGGTCTCGATTCAACAATGGTGAGGAGCGATCGTACTAAAAACTGCTGCTATTGAAGATCGTCCTGTGTCATTCCAGCGTCCTTGAGAATACTTCTTAAGGTTCCAGTCGGTAAATCCCGATTACCATGCACAGGAATACAGAGAATCACTGTGTTCGCCTCTTTTGCGTAGATATGATGGCTACCCGTGATTCTTTTTAGCTCCCAACCGTAGCGCTCAACGATTTTGCAGAGTGCTTTGCCAGAAACAGATTTCATAGAGATAACTCAATTAACTGTTTCTCAGGCGCAAGTTCCTCTTGCTGACTGGCGACTTCAAGCCAACCTTGAACAGCCTCTTCAAGCATCTCCAATAACTGTTCATAGCTCTCTCCCCAGGTATGGCAACCTGGCAAGGCTGGAACGGAACCACACCACACGCCATCTTCTTGCCAGATAATCGCCTTGATCTTCATGAGCAGTTGCCTAACAGCTATCTGCTATGGATTTTAGCGCGATCGCCCTCACGCACGTAAACTGGATGGATGCTGAGTAAAACCAAGACTTACGACAGGAAAGCAGTGATTGCGCTAGAGCATCAGTGTTGGTTGCGCGGACTCAGTGCAACCTATGGCGAGGGGCGATTTTACTACCAGCAACGAGTCACTGAATAACTATCGTTGAGTACAAACCAGAGAAATGCCTGAGTATCGAGGAGAAACTTCATGGCATGTAGTCGCGAAAGTCTTTCAAATGAGTTTCGTCTTCGGACACGATGGTGAGGGTGTCGATCGCACTACCAGGCTGACGAGGTTTGCGAGCTGGCTGAAGTTCGGCAATGAGCCTAGCGACGGTGCGATCGCCAGAAAAAATCTGCACTTCTTCACCAGGTTGAAGACTAGCAATCAGTTCGGGTAGCCGAAGCTGAGCTTCTGTGAGTGGAATCCGCGTCATTGTTTTGTGCTTCCATGCGATCGCGCTTGCTTAATTTTACAGGTATCTAGAATGAAGGCGATCGCACTACGGCAACGGGCGATCGCTCTCAACGAGCGGATGCATCAGCGTTGTTGTACCGCACCGCCTACCCAACGTTCAGGAAACTCCCACTTCCATTACGTCTCCCGGAGCAATGGTATTCAACACGTTACGAACATCTGGCATCAGAGGCAATAAATCAGGAAGTCTATTGCTACACGCTACAAGAACAACGACTGCGACTCCTGCTTGTTGCAGGTTTTGTTGATAGCGCAGATTTTGATCTGTGGTGAGCAAAATTGTGAAGCCTTCTTGACTCATCAGTCGTAGCAATTCACCATTCTTTTTCCCTGACCATCCCATCTCGACGACTGTGCGTATTTCGTAATCAGTAAGCTCATGCTTTAGAGGTCGTGGAGCACATTCATCAAGCAGGATTCGCATAGGCTGTCAGCATTTCTTTGGCTAATTCAAGCGCTGCGATCGCTTGCTCACGTCTAACGCTTGGAAAATGACCTAAGAATTCATCCAACGGATCGCCTGCTTCGAGATAGTCGAGCAACGTTTTCATTGGCACACGCGTTCCAACAAAAACAGGCGTTCCCCCTAAAATATCGGGGTCACTATGAATAACACGCGCTGTGGTTGTCATACCTGTTGTCTGATAGCAGGAGTCTCTTTGATGTTAGCCTACAACGAATTGCCGAGAATGCCTCTTAGAAGCGATCGCACGGGAGGAACGCAGCGATCGCGCTAGAGCATAAGTGTTGGGTTTCGCGGACTTAGCTCAATGTAAGCAAGGGGAGATCGCACTACAGCAACGGACGATCGCGCTAGAGCATAAGTGTTGGGTTTCGCGGACTCAGCCTAATTTATGGCGAGAGGCGATCGTGCTACCAGCAACGAGTCACTGAATAACTATGCAACACCTGCCAATGATTTACGGAAGACCACTTTATCGACCCCATCAATGTAGAAGTCTCGAATTCTAGCTTCTTCTTCGTAGCCGCTATCGTGATAGAACTTCCGGACGTATTCGAAGTCTTCTGTTCCAGAAGTTTCTACCAGCAGCACTCGCTCACCACGTTCAGTTAGCATCTGCTCAATGTATCGCAGCAACGCAGTTCCACGCCCTTGCTTCTGATGTGCAGGATGAATCGCGATCAGATAGAGATTCCAGGTTCCATGAGTCATTCGTTCTGGTGCGACATGGGCAATACCGACTGGTTTACCGTTATAGTCAGTAAGCCACATACCCGGACTGGCTATTTCGCTATTAAAGTGCTGTTCAAGCATTTGGGCAAGGTCTTTAATTTGGTCTGCCTCAAAAAGTCCGGTTGCTTCTGCCAAAGCAAGTAGTGCATCGGTATCTTCAGGTGTGGTAAATCGAATCATTATCAGTTCGAGTAAAGGCTTTTAGACTTGCTTACATTGTTCAGGCATCAACATTAAAATTTCCCGCCACCTCAATAAGAAATTGCTGAGACACTGGCAACTAAAAGAAAACCTTGCACTTACTACCCATGCTATAAATTGAGCCGCCCAACGGCACAAGTCAGCGGGTGCAGATCAACTCGAACGCCGCAGCGATCGCCCATCAATAACCTTTGTATCGTCTTCATCAATCTGATGTTCGATCGCGGCACACACTCCCTTCCGTGTCCCTCGCCTACCGCCTACAATGAGGCTACAGCGAAGGCTCTGATTCAGCTAACCGTGCAATGTCCAAAATCGTTGAGATTCCGATCGAACTAGCCCAATTCGAGCTTCCCCAGGCAGTTCAAGCACGCTCACAACTCCTGCTGGAGCGTCAGGATGAAGGCTATCTGCTGTCTCAGACAGAACGACAGGAAACCGAAGGACTTGTTGAGTTGGCAGAATTTCTCTCGCTACTGCGTTTGCGCTCAAATTGAGCATACTCACAGTAAAATCGCAAAAATGCTTGATGTCATAGCGGTGCTTTAGCAAATGGGTGAGCAGTGGTCAACGAGCGATGGTCAGTGAGCAAGAAAAGCCAACTTCAGGTGCGATCGACGCTCGACGAACTCAGTCTGGTGTTGGATTGGTTTAATCAACTGCATCAGCCAGCGATACCGAAAACAGTTTGGATGCAGTGCCAGACTGCTTTAGCGGAAGGGTTAACCAATGCGATTCGTCATGCTCACCGGGGTAAACCAACCGAAACGCCTATCGAAATCGAGGTGACAATGCAAGCACGATCGCTGGAGATTCGGATCTGGGATCAGGGAGCTGGTTTTGATCTGGCGCAACGGCTGGCAGCACTGCCGCAAACGGTGAGTCAAGACGAGATTGGCGGACGTGGGTTATTGCTTTTGCAGCGCCTTACCGATCGCCTCAGCTACAGGCGGACGGGCGATCGTAATTGCTTGCTGATTGTCAAAGATTATGTTGCGACGGACTAGGAGCTTTGCACCATCGAAACGACTCAGCACAGCGGTACAAGTTCTTGGGTTTTAAGGCAGAAGGCAGGAGGCAGAAGGCAGGAGGCAGGAGGCAGGAGGAAAACTCTAATCCTCTTTGCTTCTGCCCTCTGCCCTCTGCCTCTCCGTGATATTAGAAGTGTGTTTCGAGCATGTGTTGCAGGGCAATCTGCACCCGTTCGTACTCTCGCTTCAGTTGTCGAATGGTTGCTGCACTCGCCAGAATGCCGTCTCGACTGTCCGCTTCTAGCTGCGTACAGCAGTTTGCAACGGCGGTTGCACCAAGGTACGCACTGCTAGATTTGGGTGCATGTGCCGCCCGGTTGAGCGCGGCTGCGTCTTGCTGAGAGACCGCTGTATCGATGGCTTGCAATAGCTCCAGAGCCTCTGTCAGGTAGCAATCAATGAGTTCCACGATGCCAGCGTTGGCATCATCCCCCATCACTTCGCGTAGAGCTTGCAGCGCTTTGTGGTCGATCGCCCCTGTGCTGATTAAAGCGGGCTGACCAGCAGATATCATGTGATGTGGGTTGCATCGACTCAGTGCCCGCACTAACCCCTCAACCTGAATCGGTTTACTGACGTAGTCATCCATGCCAGCATCCAGGCATTGTTCGCGATCGCCTTGCATGGCGTTGGCAGTCATCGCCACAATCCAGGGGCGACGTGCCGTCTCCCAGGTTTTGCGGATATAGCGAGTGGCACTTAAGCCATCCATTTCAGGCATCTGCACGTCCATCAAAATCAGATCGTAGGTTTGACGGCGCAATGCCGCGATCGCCTCTAAGCCATTACCTGCAACATCGGCGCGATAGCCTAAGCGTGACAGTATCAGCAGCGCCATTTTTTGGTTCACGGCGTTGTCTTCTGCTAACAGAATGCGTAGGGGCAAGCGTTCTGCCATGTGAGGGTCAAACTTGCTGCAAGTTTGGTCAGGCTGTGCTGGCGATCGCGGTGCTGCAAAGAGATCGGCTAAGACGTTGTAAAATTGAGACTGCTTGACAGGGCGATTTAGGTACGCTGTGAAGGGGCTAACAGAGGTGGAGCGATCAGGCGCTTCGGCGATCGGGTTTAAGCGATCACACGTCAGCAGCACTAGAGGCAGAGTTTGACCATACACTTGCCGTCGGATCACGGTTGCCAGGGTTTGACCTTTGATGGTTGAACGTTGGTCGTCTAAAATTACGGCATCGACCGACTCACCCGATCGTAAATAATGCAAGACTTCTAGACTGGAAGCAGCCGTATGCACCTGTGCGCCCCAGCCTTGAGCCTGAAGCACCAGATTCTGCCGACTGGTCGGATTTTTGTCTAGAAGCAGTAGCCGTTTGCCAGCCAGATGAGAGGTTGTAGAAACGCTAGACGGCTCTGTGACTGCCGCTTGCATGACGATCGAGAAAAAGAACGTAGACCCTCGTCCAACGTCACTATCGACCCAAATGCTGCCACCCATGAGTTCGCACAGACGCTGGCTAATTGCTAAGCCCAGTCCCGTGCCACCGTGGGTGCGGCTGATGGATGAATCAACTTGACTAAAGGGTTGAAACAGACGATCGAGGCGATCGGGTGCAATGCCCGCGCCAGTATCTTGCACTGCAAACTGAATGGTGTAAGTGGCTGCGTCGGGAGCCGTTGGGCTAGGAAGACGCTTCGGTTGCGGAGCCAGCACTGAAACACTCACTGAACCAGCGCTGGTGAACTTAATCGCGTTACCCACGAGATTCACTAAAACCTGGCGTAACCGGGTGCCATCGCCAAAAAGTGCCTCTGGCATCAGCGGGTCAATGACATAGGCAATGTCGAGTCCTTTGGCGATCGCTTGGGGTGCCAGTAGATCTAGCGTTTCCTCTATACAGGTGCGGAGCCTGAAGGGGTGTGGCTCTAGTTCCAGCTTACCTGACTCGATTTTAGAGAAGTCCAGAATGTCGTTAATGACCGTTAGTAGAGCATCGCCGCTCGTACGCACCGTTTCGACAAAATCCCGCTGTTGAGGGTCAAGCGCTGTCTCTAGCAACAGCCCGGTCATGCCAATCACCGCATTCATCGGTGTGCGAATTTCGTGGCTCATGGTGGCTAAGAAGTCGCTCTTCGCCCGATTTGCCCGATCGGCTGTACGATTCGCTTGCTCTAGCGCAAAATTTTGTTCGCTGAGTGTCTGCCGCTGCTGCACTTCTTGCTCTAACAAGCGAGCCTGTTCTAGCGCAATCCCCACTTGCAGCGCGATCGCCTCCAGCAGTTCCACCTCATCGGTTGTCCAGTCGCGGTAGGTGTCAGAGTGATGCAGCGCAATGAAGCCGTTCACCTGTTCCTGGTAGGAGGTACGGACTGCCAGGATCGACTTCAGCCCCATCTCCCAGGGAATGCATTCCTGGCATCGCGCCATGGTGGTCTGGAGCAATGGCTCTGTCTGGACATTGGCAGCGGCGATCGCCTGATCTTGGCTCAGAAGCTGCTCAACATAAAGATTTCCCAGTACTGGAATCTCGATCGTCAAGAGTGAGTTCAAGACAGAGAGGCTGTTTGCGTCTCGGTACTCCGCCATGATGGGAATTTTGGGCATCGGCGCGTCAATATAGGTATGAATCACACACCGATTGACGCGAAACGCCTCACCGATTTGAGTCGCCGTTGTTTGAAAAATTTGCGCGGCATCTAGACTTTGACGGATCTCTTCTGTAATGTGCCTCAGCAGTGCAGCCCGTTCTACCTGCCGTTCGAGTGCCCTGGCTACCTGCCGTCGTTCAATTTCGCCACCACTCCACTGTGCCATGAGCTTCAGCAGTTCTTGATCAACGGCGCTCAAAGACGTTTGCGCTGGGTGTTGGCTACAGAAGCAAAGCACGCCGTAGATGGTGGAAGCGACCATCACTCGCACGCCCGCATAGCTTTCCATGTGAAACCCTTCGTAGCCGGGATGATGCCTCCATTCAGACTGGCTGGCGTGCTGAATGTAGATGGGTTCTGACGCTTTGAGCGCTTCCAAACAGTAGGTCTGTGTTAGGTCAAAGACTGCGCCTGCAACGACTGAGCCGTCCGGCGTTTGGGCACTGATCACCTCATAGCGGTTGTCTTCAATTTTTGCCAAAAAGCCAAATTCGAGCTTGAACTGCTGACAACCCATGGCTAAGAGCTGCTGGAGCCGTTGCTCAAAGGTCAGGTCGGGAGTCGTTGTAATTTTGTGGAGGGTACGTAGAGCAGCCTCGCTGGCAAGCAGTTCTTGCTCTGCCTGACGGCGAATGGTGATATCAACCGCGACCCCTCCAATTAAGCAGGGCTGGGACGAGCCATAAATGGGGAACTTGTAGACGAGAAATTCACCGACGGTACCATCTGGTCGGGGAGCGATCTCGATCGCCTCCAATGCCTGCTTGGTTGTAGCGACGATGCGAATATTATCCAGAAATTGCTGGGCGATCGCCGTTGGGTAAAGGTCAAAAATAGATTGACCAAGCACATCTGCTGCTGATCCCTGAAACGTGCGCTGATAGGGTTGGTTCAAGTAAACAAGGTGCCCTTCAACATCGGTAACCCAGGCAAGTGTTGGGCTGTGATCCATAAACGCCTGGAACCGCGCTTCACTCTCTCGTAAGGCATTCTCTACGCGTTTGCGTTCGGTAATATCGCGCACCATAATCAGCACTTCGTCTGCTCCGGTGACGACGATACGCACTTCTTCTTCATGCAGTTGGTCGTCTACCAGCAGTTGTTGCTCATAGATTTGCATGATCCCACTTTGCAGCGCTTGCTGAATCTGGTGCAGGCGCTGCTGCGCGATCGCAGGCGGTAGTGAGTCATACACGTTGGAGCCAGTCAAGAAATGTTGTGCTTGATGGATGGTCAGGCGATCCTGTCCGGCAATGTCTAAATAAGTGCCATCGCCTCTGGTGCGCATCAGCAAATCGGGAATAGCCGCGATCAGAGCACGGTTTGTTTTTTCGCTCTTTTGCAGTTCTGCCTCGACGCGTTTGCGCTCGGTGATGTCACGAATGATCGTCACGACTTCGTTTTCGCCGCTGACCGCAATCCGCACCTCTTCATAGGTTGTCTCTCCCTTCCAGGTCAATTCATAGTCATAGGTTTGGGTTTGACCTGTACGCAGCGCTGCTTCTACGTAGTGCATCCGTTGCTGCACAATGTCCAAGGGCAGGAAATCAGATAAATTTTCCCCGATCATGTCAGTGCTCGACATGACGGTTCTAAAGGCTTTAGCTGGCTTGAAGTCAAGGAAGGTGCCATCGCTGGACATACGAATGATCAAATCTGGAATCGCCTCCAGGAGCGCTCGATTTGTCGCTTCGCTTTTGTGTAACCCTGCCTCTACCTGCTGCCGATCGCCGTCCTGGTTCGGTTCTGGATGGGTTATTGACATGAAGGCTGCGCGAAGCAGCGTGAGCCATTTGCGGCAACCGTTTGTCATTGATCGGAACACAGGACTCCTTTGATTAGCGCCATGACGAAAAAGGTAACCCATTTAGCACGGACGGCGATCGCCTCACGCTGCTGAAGCTCATCGAGATCTCTGTTCCTAGGGTTCCCAGATGCTTAAAACTACAACTCGACACTGCTTTTGTTTATGAACCCCAAGAGTTGGAAACTGGTGTGTAGTCGCAGCCTGATTGCACTCCAAAACACGGTATTCCGAGCGTAGAACTCAGTGAATGGAGCGTAGAACTCGGTGAATGGAGCGTAGAACTCGGTAAATGGAGCTTTGCACTCGGACGGTTGAGCGTAGAACTCAGTGAATGGAGCTTAGAACTCGGTGGATGGAGCTTAGAACTCGGTCAATGGAGCTTAGAACTCGGTGGATGGAGCTTAGAACTCGGTCAATGGAGCTTAGAACTCGGTGGATGGAGCTTAGAACTCAGTGAATGGAGCTTAGAACTCGGACGGTCGAGCTTAGAACTCGGTCAATGGAGCTTAGAACTCGGTCAATGGAGCTTAGAACTCGGTGGATGGAGCTTAGAACTCGGACGGTCGAGCTTAGAGGATGTCTTAAAAGTCTAGATGCGTGTAGCTCTGGCGACTGAAGTCGCGGCTACACGCACAAAACCTGCCTACGCAGGTTATAAAACCCTTACTCTGCGGTCGTCCGCGCAGGCAGACTTTGTTTACGTAGTCGCGGTTTTAACCGCCAGACACTTTTCAGACATCCT
>JAHHIG010000001.1 GCA_019358895.1 Tildeniella nuda ZEHNDER 1965/U140
TGTGGCAAGCTCGACTTTTCCCAGTCTCTAGCGCAACAACCGATATGGTAAAAATACCAAAAGTCTTATTAGACTGCTGTTTCAGCCTATTGTGCTACGCTGCCTAATTGGATAAAGTCGAGCTTAGTGAGAAGCGATTTTTTGCTGGTCGATCGCGGCAAAATCGACGCGCTCTGCATGACCCCAAAAGGCTTCCAGATTGTAGAATTCTCGCTCTTGCGGCATCAAGATATGGACAATCACATCGCCGTAGTCCTGGAGTGTCCAGCTACCTTCTGACTGCCCTTCGGTGCGGATGGGAGTGCGCTGCAATTCCTCTTCAACCTTGTCTTTGACGGAACCCGCGATCGCCCGTACCTGCGCTTTTGAAAAGCCCGTCACGATCACAAAGTAATCTGCCAGCGTAGAGATATCGGCAACCCGCAGGAGCGTAATATCAGCGGCTTTACGATCGTCAGCGGCATGGGCAGCCGCGATCGCCAGTTGCAGGCTCGAATCATCTTCGGTGCTAGGAGTACCCTCGCTAGCAGTGGCTAAGACAGACGTTAGAGAGGATTCTTGAGCGTAGTTTGGCATTCAATCTCCAGCTTCGTAGGGTAATTAAACAGTTGCGAGTCAGAAAAGGGTCATTCAAGTTTGATCAGAGGTTGATCAAAGCAACATTGTTTCGTCTTTAACATCTTAGATTGAGAAGCATTCAGAGCTTGAACGTCATTGAGACTGAATCTTGGCGGGCGCGGGCGTTTTCTTGTGAGTCAACCCCAGCGCCCAGTTGCGAGTGAGTACCATACGGGGATGAATTTGCTGAGCGCGAGACAACAGATAGCGCAAGGATTCATCGCAGGTTAGCCAAACAGCGCGATAGAGGTCTTGCTGGCTACTTTGACGTAACACATCCAATTCTGGTGTGTCTCCGCGACCAGGCTCCAGACTATCGGCTAGAAAAACGACACAACTCAACGCACTCATGCCAGGGCAGCCCAGCGTATGGTTGCGAATAGCATCCAGCACTGCCTCATCCTGAATACCAAACTCGTCTCTAGCGACGATCGCGCCTACTGCGGCATGAAGCAAATGCGGATTTGCCATATCGACTGGATCAAGCACGATTCCTTCAGCTTGCGCCATTTGCAGCAGACGTTGCGGCTTAAAAAACTTCGCCAGATCGTGCATTAGACCTGCCTGTGCAGCTTGCGCTTGATCAAGCTGATGACACTGAGCCAGCTCGATTGAGCACTGCTCTACACGCAGAATATGTTGCAGTCGACTGATGGGCACGTTTCTTTGCAGCCAGCGAATGATGCGATCGCGCAACTCGACGGACATCACTGAGGCAGAGGTGCTGACATGAGGGTTATCAGACGGTAGTGTCGTAGCAGCTTGTGAATGATCATCAAACGGCACACGGTTCAAAGACTGAGCGTTTGGAGACTGAGGAGATGCGGCAGAGAGCGCTTTGTCGGCAATCCGCTCTACAGACTGCTTCACAGGCTTCAGATGCCCTACATCTGCGGTGTCATAAGAATCCATGTTGCCGTCTAATTCACGCATTCAGACAAGGGTCTCCTAGTTTGCACTGAGAGTGTTCAGGCTGAGAGGGTAAGTTGCAGTGAACGACAGTGTACGAAATCAAAAACTTGCTTGGAAATGTGGAGCCTCTTCATTCTAGCTCACCCCTTCCGGTTGCTTTCGACCCAACGGCAAAATTCAAAATTCGCAACACAACCCCTGCGGTGATAACTGCTTGCCTGTCCTAGCGTGACTACTTTTGACCGCACGGGAGTTCCCATTGAGTTGCAACCTTCGCTCCTAAACAAGCAAGTTGAAAGCAAGCAGGCTGGTCGGCGGATAGTATACAAATTCAGTTCCTCTTGGGGCATAAAATAGCTTTCCAAGGCACTGAAGCGACGGCTATGGGGTCGGTAGATGGCACCAGAACGCAAGTCTGGACGCAAAAGCCAGAGTGCCGTCCGTTCGTCGTAACCACGGTCTAGCCCCTCGGATGGCACCACGTAAGGTCGTCAGGCTGCTGGGAGAAAGCCAGTCGGCGCCGCCTCCGGCAGCTTGCGACGCATACCGGCATGGATCTCACGCACCCACTGCAGGGCTTGCTGCCAGCCCTGATCTTCCTGGCGAGACTGACACCGAGGGTGGACAGGAACCGACTGGCGAAGTGCCGCACCCGTTTGGACGACTTGCCGAAGTCGTCCACGTAGGTATCCTTTGCCGGGCGAATCAGTGGCTGTGAGGGGTTGGATTTGTCGTTGGTGGTGTTGCTGTGTGCTGGTGCGGTGCCGTAACAAGCCAAGAGTGCTGGTGAAACCGCTACCTGTTGAGCCACGTACTGGATGACCACGTGAGGACTCTGCAAGCGGTGCTCTGGAAAGCAGCCCAGTTGCAGTGCAAAACCCAAACGGTTGGAATCGCCTCGAACGGCATCAAGTGCTTGTTGTTCCGCAGGCGAGAGCCCAAAGAAGCGGTTTAACTCCTCCTGGCTGATTGCCTCTGGAAACCGATGCCATTGGTCTTGCTCGGCTTGGGAGAGCAATTGCACGGGCAGGATGCAAACAGGGCAAACTGTCCCATGATGGTTTGTCAATGGGTCGGACGTTGCTGAGTCGTCTCGGTAGCCATGCAGCGCTCACGTTCCCAGTGCCTCCTCACAGGCTGCGTCATGGTTGTGGCTACAAGCTGGTTAAGGACGGGCATGACCCACGCTCGATTCAGCACTCTCTGGGGCACAAGAACATTCAGCAGACGGTGCGCGACACAGAGTTAGCGTCGGCTTGCTTTAGTGACTTCCGGCACGACTGAATGCTTGAACGACCAAAGATCTTTCCGTTGCGATCACTAAGCCTGTTCGCGATCGTAGCACTGATTGTTTTTGCCTTTAAGGTTCGTCCACCCCAGCGATCGCAGGTCACCGACAAAACACCTAGTCCGAGGGTCGTGGGTCTGGTTTCGCTGCTTGCGTCGAGTGTGTTCATGGCATTAAGTCTGGTCATTGATGTTGTACTTGGCTAGGCGATCGTTGGAATTTAACTGACGCTTTATGCTCTGATGATCAAACTCGTTTCTCAATGGTCACGCTCGGCAAGATGGGGAAACGCCCACCAGTTAGCACTCGCAGGTGGAGCACTGTTGACCTATGTCTGGTATGGGTTTCCTCACCCCCCGGCTGCGGGTTCAAAGGGCGTTGTTGATTTGATTGGCAATGGCATCTTCGCGATCGGTGCGATCGTTCTGCTTGTGCTTAGCGCAAAGCGCAACTCCGAAAGAACCGCTCATCATACTGTGCAAGGATTGTGACCCAGATCTCGATAGGTAACGGTATCGTTGGGATGCTGCTGTTTCCATTGCTCGACAAACTCTTTAGTCATGCGGCGAGAGCGCGATCGCTCTCTACGTGGACTCGCATCAATGTGCAATAGATGTTTCATATTTGAATCTCCTGTTTCTACACTAAAGACTTTGTTTTTGAAATCTGAGTTGTGTTCGCATAGTAATCGGCAATATCGTCGCTCGTCGTTAACCAAACACCTTCATGCCCCGTGATGTATTCCAGTGCCTTTTCAAGGTACTTGTGACGAAACGGCTGATTGATAATAAAGGGGTGTAAACAAAGCGCCATCACTCTGCCTGACTGCTCTCCCTCTTTGTAGAGCTGATCGAATTGATCGACGACTGTACGGTAAAAGTCTTCTCCAGATAGACCTTTATTGACCAACAACATTCCGTCATTGAGTTCGATCGAATAGGGTACAGATATCATGCCTGCAATATTGAGCGGGAATGGCTGATCGTCAGCACACCAATCCAGGACATAGGAAAGACCGAGTTCCTTGAGTAGCTCTGGAGTTTCAAAGGTTTCTGTGAGACCTGGTCCCAGCCAGCCCTTGATCGATTGTCCAGTTGCATCCGAGATGGTTTTGACCACAGCAGTCAGATAGCTGCGCTCTTGCTCAACCGTCATATTGGCGTGGAGAATCGAGTTGTTCTTGCCGTGAGCAACCCAAGCCCAATTGCGCTCCTTCCCTGCATCAATGATTTGAGGGTAACGGCTGCAACAGTCCGAGTTAAGCAGAACTGTGGCACGTATGTTATATCTGTCCAGGGTCTCAATCATGCGCCAAATGCCTACCCGGACACCATAGTCGCGCCAACCGTAGTTCAGCGGATCAGGTTTTAGATGCGCTGTGCCGTCAAAGATGTTGAATGACGGTTTGTCAACTTCATAGTGTTCAATATTCAAGCCAACATAAAACGCGATCCGCGCACCGTCTGACCAAATCAGCTTGGGGCGATTGACGATCGGCGAATAGCTGTAAAGCGTATTGTCCATTTTGATCTCCAATGCTTGGAATTCACACAATCAGTCAGCACCAGTTAAGACGAAGCAGTGTCATCTGGTGTGACAAGTCTGTTCTGATCAATTTCCTGATGTTGCTAAGCAACTAAACGCGACACTTGCGGCATCCGGGAAGCAGCGTGCAACTCCTCCAACGTCACATGACCCATAAACTTGCTACTGGCGATCGCTGCCTGGTCATTCTCAATTGCTTCAGCAAATAGGACAGCAGGGTCAGACTTCAGCTTCTGCAAATACCTGTGTAGATTGGGATACATCTGCTGCAAGTCAAAGAGCTGATGATAGTCCACCCAACGACCAATCCCAGCCAAGTAGGCATCGGCTAACGTGCGGGTTTTGCCGCCTAACAGCCATTCCTGATTGACTAGAAATGTATCCAGGTAGGCACAATTTTTAGCAACTTCTGCTCGTCCAACAGTTCTCAGCAGTTCGCGATCGGCTGGCTCCAGATCTGGCATTTCATCAGCTGTCCAGAGGGGATTAAACGCTGCATAAAAGTCAGTGTTGAGATAGGCTAACATCTGGTTGAGGCGATCGAACTTTCGTGTACCCTGACGAAAGCCCAAGCCTTGATCCAAACCACGATTCGCCAGATGCATCAAAATTGCGAAGCTTTCAGTTAATGTCTGCCCATCCTCTAGCAGCAGCGCGGGAGTCAGGTACAGCGGGTTGATATAACCATAGAGCGGGTTCCACGGGTGCTGAAGCATTTCAATACGACAGAGCTGGTAGGGCTGACCGAGCCATTCGAGTGCCACGATCGAGCCAAATGAACTGCCTTGTGGCACACCATAAAACAATACAGGTTGCATAAGATAACTCCTAAAAGACTTACTCAACGAAGTACTTTGATTAGCGCAGCGGCTTCTTCATTGCCGTAACCTGCCGCCATTGCTCGTTTGAACAGCCCTGAAGCGAATGTGGGAAATTCAGCATTGATCTGGGCGGCTTGAGCGGTTTTCACCAATCGTTCTGTCGCTTCCACAGAAATTTTGAGCGGACTTTCGGAAACCGTGTAATCTCCTGTCTGAATGACCGTCCCTTCGTGTTTGAGAAACTCGCCAAAGCTCGGTGCAATATCCGCGACAATGGAGCCGTAGGTATTGACGCGAAAGCCCTCCGCCTCGCAAATACGAGCACCGTGAAAAAAGCCAAGCACTGCACCGTAGATGTAGGAAAGCGTTGCTAAATCCATTGCAGAGGCGGAACCAATCTGCTCACCTAGATAGGTCAAATTGCCGCCTAAAATCTTGAGCAGCGATTCACTCTGCCGGAATGTAGTTTCGGCACCCGACACCAGAATGGGCGTGTCTGGTCTTCCCATCTGGCTGGGAGCTGCCTGAATCGCACCATCGAGGTAGCCCGCACCTCGCTCTTTCGCCCAACTTTCGCTATCTCGTGCTTCTTAGGGGCTACCTGTAGTCAACTGAATCAGAATGCGTCCAGCGAGAGCAGCAGCGACTTCTTTGGTAGCAAGAATCTGGTTCGTAGCTGAATAATCATGAACGCAAACTACGATGATGGGACTGGCACTAACGGCAGCAGCGGCGTTGGGAGCAAGCACGGCTCCTGCTTGAACCAGTGATTTCGCTTTGGCGATCGTCCGGTTCCAGACCGTCACGCGATATCCGTTTTGCAGCAGCAACTGAGCCAATGTTGAACCCATTGTTCCTAGACCAATCACTGAAGCTTCTAGCATTGTGTGTTCTCCCTATGCTGAGATTGCAGAGCAACCAATCTAAATGAATGACTCTTTCACCTTAGGGAAACCTCTCACGATTCAACTATCAAAATCCTGTGCAACTATCAAAATCCTGCAACCAGTTTTCAGGCGACCCAACAGAAAGGCTCTGAAAGTGAATAGAATCAGAACTAGACATATTGGGTTTGCAAAATGAAGACACTTTTCACCCATCTGGCTGGAACCACTGACTTGCCTATCTGGTCGAGTCAAGCCCAGGGTTGGAACCATATTCTGGTTGAGCAATTTCAGCACCCTCCCGGCGAGGAGAAGAGTCATTTCAGCGAAGAACACGCCATTTGTCTGTCTCTGGCTCCTCGCCCAGTGCGCCTATTGCAAATTAAGGGCAGCAAAACCCATGTAGGCTTGCAATCCAAAGGGGACGTTTCGCTTACGCCTGCAAAGATTCCATCTTATTTCCGTTGGGAGAGTGACGATAGTTGTTTGCAAATTCGTATTGCATCGCAGTTTATCCAGACTGTTGCTAGGGAGACGATAAGTGCTTCGCACGGACAAGTCAACGCCACCGATTCCGATCGCTTAGAATTGCGCCTGGAATTTCAGACTCGCGATCCACAGCTTGAAGCAATCGGCATGATGCTGCTGGCTGAACTCAAGCAGGAAGGTATTGGCGGAAAACTCTACATTGAATCGTTGTCAAATGTACTGGCAGTGCATCTGATCAGACAGTACGCAGCTTCCAAATCTCGGTTTATCGTTTACGAAAGTGGTTTATCTGAACGTCAGGTTCTGCAAGTCGTAGAGTACATTGATGTCCATCTCCATCAAGACATCAAACTGGCTGATCTGGCGACCTTACTCAACATTAGTAAATCCCATCTCAGCCACCGATTCAAACAATCGATCGGCATGACTCCCTATCAATATCTGCTGCAACAGCGAATTGAACGGGCAAAGCAGTTGTTGAAGAAGGGCGATCGCTCCATCATGGACATTGCTTTCCTATGTGGATTCAACAGCCACAGTCATCTCAGCAAACAGTTCCGCCAGCTTACAGGCATGACCCCAAAAACCTACAGAGTGAATTAAACAACTTTCTCTGTGTCTTTAGAGCTTCTTGAAGTATCTGGCAACTGGAAACAGCCCGAAGCCTGCCTTTTCGTATATATGACGTGCTGGGGCATGACCAGGATCACCTCCGGTCTCAACCATCGCAACAGACATCCCAGCCTCTTTCATCCAATTCAGAGCGAATTTCGTCAGAGCGGTGCCAATGGCAATGTTCTACATAAGCTTGGCAGGGTAAAAGGCACAATATAAGATTGCTCAAGCGATTGGTCAAAGCCGCTCAAAGGAGTTAGGAAACGTAGCGAGGGATAAGATGACGACACAACCCATTAGGGTGATTGATTACAGCGAAGCAAATGCTGCTCATTCGTTATTGCCCAAGCCGTCCATCCTTTCAAGCTCTGGCTGGAGTCAATTACATCTAGAGGTCTTTCAGCAACCCAAATTTGAAATTGCTGAACACCAGCACACGATGCATGTGATTGCCCACTCGCCCATTTCTAACCATTTTCCTGCATCCTCCACTGGAGAGCGCTGGTTAGATAGCAAGGTATGTCACGAAACGCGCCATCAGGGGGAAATTGCGATCGTTCCGGCGGGGGTTACCCATCGCTGTAACTGGAATGCCTCGGTTGAGTTTATGGTGCTGGCGATCGAGCCTGTACTGCTTCAGCAAGTTGGGCAGGATGCTGTGGATGTTGATCAGATTGAACTCCCTCCCCAGTTCATGAATCAAGTCGATCCGTTGATTCAAGGCATCTTTCTAACACTGAGAGAGGAATTAGAGTTTGGCAAAATTGGCAGTAATTTGTTGATCGATAGCCTCAAAACAACCTTAGCCACTCATCTGCTACGCAACTACTGTACTTTCCAACCGAGGCGATTCGGTAATGAAACTGGTTTATCTCAATTCAGACTGGGACAGATCAAGGAGTATATCAACGAACATCTGAATTGGGATCTGAAACTGATTGAGTTAAGCGCGATCGCTCAACTCAGTCCTTATCATTTTCTGCGTCTATTTAAGCAACATATGGGCATCACTCCGCATCAATACATTCTGCAACAACGAATTGAACGGGCAAAGCACCTGCTGCAACACAGCAACCTCAGCATTGCAGACATTGCTGTGCGAACAGGATTTTCTGACCAAAGCCACTTAACGAGATGCTTTAAAGGCAGATTTGGTGTAACGCCCAAACAACTGCTGCAAGATTGATCGCAAGAATTTACTAAAATCCCGCAACTTTTTTCTAGCATTCTGAACCACCAGCTTTTTAAGTTATGAACAGGCTTTGCTGGAGAGAAAATGAAAATCAGCACAAACGAGGTGCTAATCGAAACATCGGATGGACAAATGCCTGCTGTGCTAGTGACACCGACTCAACCCGATCGCAAACCCGCCATTTTGCTACTAATGGAAGCATTTGGATTAACCTCACACATTCGAGCTGTCGCAGCCCGAATTGCGAACGAAGGCTATATAGTGCTTATTCCAGACCTTTACTACCGTGAATTGCCTCACAATAAGTTTGGCTATGACCAGGTAGAACAGGCAATGGCGATAATGTGGCGCTTGGACTTCGGCAAACTAATGGAAAACGACTTACGAGCCGCGCTAGCTTATTTGACGTCACACCAATTGGTGAATCCTAGTCGTATTGGGGTAGCAGGATTCTGTTTGGGCGGTGGCTTGACCTTCTTCACAGCCTGCAAGCTATCCGATGAAATTGCAGTAGCGGCTTCCTTTTACGGCATGGTGCTTGATGAATGGATTGAGTCTGTAAAAGAGATCACAGTGCCCGTCTACGTGTTTTTTGGCGGTAAAGATCCGTTCATTTCAAGCGATCGCATTGGGCAGATCGAATCCCGATTTCAAGTCCTAGAGAAAGACTATCGGCTGAAGATCTATCCAGACGCAGGGCACGGTTTTTTCTGTGATGAAAGGTCTGACTACAATCCATCAGCAGCAGCAGATGCATGGTCTGAACTGCTGCAATTCTTTGATCAACACTTAAACAGTTAGACTACGGTTTATCAATTCGTGATTTTATATTGACTGTTTGTTCAGTCATAAATACACTGAAAAGTAAGCAAGAACTCTGCAAACCGTTGGAGGAAGAATGATGATTTGGCAAGAAGTCATTGAAGACAGCAATGTTTGGGTTTACGAATACGTGGCAAATGGGTACAAAGCGAATGCGGTCGCAGTGACACTCGAAGACGGTGAACTCGCGATCGTCAGTCCACCGATTGGACTATCAGAAGCCGATTTTACTGAAATTGATGCAAAGGGACAGGTAACAGCACTGATCGCCCCGCATTCTGCACATGATTTAGGGCAAAACGAGTGGCAAGCCCGTTATCCCGATGCAATTCCCTATGCTCCTACAATTGCGATCGAGCAACTGAAGCATGTAGGACAACGATCGTTTACACCCGTTTCTAAGTTATTTGCTTCAACTGTGGAGTTTCGAGAAGTTCCGGGCACGAAGAAAGGCGGAACAATCGCCATCTCGCGTCGAGGTAAACGACCGATTGTCTATCTTGATGAACTAATCATCAACTGGTCATCGCTCCCCCATAATTGGACAAGATTCTGGTTCCAGTTCAGCAACAGTGCGCCCAGACTCAGAGTCAATCAGATTTACAAACAAATGTTTTGCCCCGATCTACAAGCAGTCGTGCAGACGGTGTTGGGAGCGTTAGAGGGCGATCCAGCGATCGTACCCGCACATGGAACTCCCCTGGTTCAAGTCGGTGATGCCGCACGGGTACGGGCACTTGTCGAATCCTTAACCAAACCAGTCGCAAATTAGATGATTTTTTCTGAACGCCTGGATCAGCTTTGTAGTACATTGTACTACAATTGAGATTGATGACCTCGTCGCGCTAGCTTTTCGCTCAAAGGACATTGAGATGCGTGAATTGAAGTATTTCATCGCCTGTACCATCGATCGCTCATCGACCGCGAAAATGGTTCTTTCACCGCTATGATCCACCAGACGACTTATCGACCAAGATCGCCCCTCTCACAGTGCATAGAATTTTTTTGGTTTCGGGAGGGCGATCATCTGCCACAATCCCAGTCGTGCTTGCTACCGATCGGCTCAATGGAGTTAGTCATCAACCTGCACGAGGACAGGATTCCCCTGTTTGATCGGCAGAGTCGGGCAGAGTGTGGCAGCACGAACGGCACCATGATTTGTGGCATACATACAGTTATTTAAGAGTGAGGGTTCACTAAATGACCGATCTGATTCTCACCACTTTCGA
This sequence comes from Tildeniella nuda ZEHNDER 1965/U140, assembly GCA_019358895.1. Classification (GTDB taxonomy): domain Bacteria; phylum Cyanobacteriota; class Cyanobacteriia; order Leptolyngbyales; family Leptolyngbyaceae; genus Stenomitos; species Stenomitos nudus. The sequence goes on from JAHHIG010000001.1 coordinate 10,416, forward strand.
TTGGGTTCCCGAAGCTCCGCGAGGCTATGTGCGCGACTTACGTGTGCGTTGGGCACTAGAAGAGGCTGAATTACCCTACCGCGTCAATAGTGTGCCATTTCGCGATCGAGGGATCGATCATTTCTCGCACCAACCCTTCGGACAGGTGCCGTGGTTGACCGATAGAGACATTTCTATCTTCGAGAGTGGTGCCATCCTGCTTCATCTCGGCGAACTGAGTAGCAAGCTGATGCCTACCGAGCCGCACGATCGGAGTGATGTCAAGGAATGGCTATTTGCAGCGATCGCTTCAGTCGAAGCCGCGAGCCAGCCCTGGTCATTCTTCAAGTTCTCAGGTGACACCGACGAAACTCCAATGCGGAAGTTTTTTGATAGCTTCCTTGAGGCTCGGCTCAAGCACATGGAAACCGTCTTGGCAGGACACGAATGGTTGGTCGGCACCTTCTCCATCGCCGATATTCTCATGGCGGATGTGCTGCGCCTTGTCGATCGATTCGACGGGTTGGCGGTATATCCTGCCTGCCGCGACTATGTGGCGCGCGCCACGGCACGCCCGTCGTTTGTGAAGGCACACGCAGACCAGATGGCGCATTTTGCTGCGGCAGACTGAACCACCGATCGTATCAAGTTGGTTGGTGGAGTCCGATATGAGCCAATGCGAGTCGCCAACTATTTCGGAGAGAGGATGATCTCATGAAAAAGCTATTGCTGAGTACCACTGCTGTTTATATGGGGCTACTCGGACTCGGATTCATCTTTGCTCCACGAGAAATCGGTATCGGTGCCGTTCCAGCAGATGCACCCGCCGCGCTGATCGCCTATCTCCGGGTGTTCGGCAGCACCTTTCTGGGGATTGCCGTTCTCAACTGGACGGCTCGGAACGCGGAGCCATCTACAGCACGTCAGGCAATTATCCTCGGCAACATTGTTGGGTTTAGTGTGGGTCCTGCTTTAGATGTATGGGGATTGCTCAGCGGCGCGCGGCAGTTGGCGGTGGTGTTCGGTTTGATTCATCTGCTCATCGCGTCAGCCTTCATCTGGGCATGGCGGGCAAGCAGATCAATCAGCACGAGTTAGAGAATGCTTTTAGCGCAACAATAATGGCACTTCCAACGCTCGTCATACTCTTAACTCTCGAAGCAAAACGCGATCGCAAGGAGGTAAAACTATGAGTTCTGATGTGCTTGCTTTTCAGGACATTGATCAAACAAAAATCGGGATTGTTGGGGGGAAAGGCGCGAATCTGGGAGAACTTTCCAAAATTGAAGGAATACTCGTACCAGAGGGCTTTTGTATTTCTACGATCGCTTTTCAAAGAATCATTGAAGAAACACCGTCGATTAACAGATTACTGGATCAGTTATCGCTTTTGAAGGTAGATGACCAAGCTAAAATCCATGAGCTTAGTACTGAGATTCGCAGAGTGATCGCAGGGATAGTCATTCCTCAAGACATTGATGAAGCGATCGCCCACTTTCTCTCCAGACTTGGTGAAAAAGACGCTTATGCAGTGCGATCGAGCGCAACCGCAGAAGATTTACCGACAGTCTCTTTTGCAGGTCAGCACGATACCTATTTAAACATTATTGGAAAAGAAGCAATCCTAACGCACATCAGCAAGTGCTGGGCATCGCTATTTACCGATAGAGCCGTCACCTACCGCCTGCAAAACGGCTTCGACCATCGTAACGTTTACCTGTCTGTGGTGGTTCAGAAGATGGTCTTTCCGCAGGCGGCAGGCATTTTGTTTACTGCCAATCCCGTCACTTGTAATCGGAAAGTATTATCCATTGATGCCAGCTTCGGGCTTGGGGAAGCATTGGTCTCCGGTCTAGTGAATGCGGATAACTACAAAGTGCAGAACGGTAAGGTAATAGATAAGAAGATATCCACCAAGAAACTGGCTATTTATGCTTTAAAGGATGGCGGTACGAAAGCACAGGAGATTGAGCCTGAGCGGCAGAATAAACAAGTGTTGACGGATGAGCAGATCTTGCAGCTTGAGCGTATTGGTCGGGCGATCGAGGCACATTTCGACAGTCCCAAAGACATTGAATGGTGCCTGGTTGATGATACGTTTTACATGGTTCAGAGTCGTCCGATCACGACTTTATTCCCAATTCCTGAAGCGAATGATCAGGAAAATCACGTCTATGTCTCTGTCGGTCATCAACAAATGATGACCGATGCCATGAAACCATTGGGACTGTCTTTTTGGCTGTTAACGACCCCCAGACCCATGCCTATAGCTGGTGGAAGGTTGTTTGTTGATGTTACCAATATACTGGCTTCACCTGACAACAGAGAAGTTTTATTAGATAGCCTGGGACAATCCGATCCCCTCATAAAAGACGCACTTTTGACTATCGTAGAGCGAGGGGATTTTATCAAATCGTCACCAGACGATAAAAAAGAACTAAGCTTCGGTAAAAGCAATAAAGTTATTTCGCCTGCGGGTTTTCGTACGCAAATCGAAAACGATCCGGCGATCGTTGCTGATTTGATGCAACAGAGTCAAACATCGATCGAAGCATTAAAACAAAACATCCAGACGAAATCAGGATCAGATTTATTTGATTTTATCCTGGAAGATCTCCAGCAATTAAAGAAGATCTTATTTGCCCCGCAAAGTCATAGTGTAATTATGGCTGCGATGGATGCTTCATCGTGGATCAATGAAAAAATGAACGAGTGGTTAGGTGAGAAAAATGCAGCAGACACGCTTTCTCAATCTGTACCCAACAATATTACTTCGGAAATGGGTTTGGAACTATTGGATGTCGCAGATGTGATTCGTCCTTATCCAAAAATAATTGATTATTTACATCATGTAAAAGATGATAGCTTTTTGGACGAGCTGATTCAGTTTGATGGTGGAGAGGAAATCCAGGACGCGATCGCTGTTTTTCTCAACAAATACGGAATGCGATGTGCGGGTGAGATCGATATGACAAGACCTCGTTGGAGCGAAAAACCAATGACGCTTGTCCCCATCATTCTCAGTCATATCAAAAATTTTGAGCCTGGTGCTAGCGATCGGAAATTTGAGCAAGGGCGACAGGAAGCTTTGGAAAAAGAACAAGAGTTATTGGAGCGACTGAAGCAATTACCGGGTGGTGAACAAAAGGCTAAAGAAACAAAACGAATGATCAGCCTGATCCGGAATTTCAGCGGTTATCGTGAATATCCCAAATACGGCATGATTAATCGCTACTTCATTTATAGGCAGGCTTTACTGAAAGCAGCCGAACCACTCGTAAGAACTAAGGTTATTCAGGAAAAAGAAGATATTTACTACCTCACGTTTGAAGAACTTCACGAAGTCGTACGCACAAATAAACTGAATTACCCGATCGTCAGTAAACGAAAAGACGAGTACAAATTCTATGAAAAACTAACGCCACCACGGGTGATCACATCTGACGGTGAAATCATCACGGGTGAGTACAAACGAGAAAATCTTCCAGCCGCAGCGATGGTAGGTCTGCCTGTTTCCTCCGGAGTGATAGAGGGACGGGCACGGGTCATCTTAAAGATGGAAGCTGCGGATCTGGAAGCTGGAGATATATTAGTCACCGCCTTTACTGACCCTAGCTGGACACCACTATTTGTATCCATCAAAGGTCTAGTCACCGAAGTCGGTGGGCTGATGACCCATGGAGCAGTGATCGCCCGTGAATATGGCTTGCCAGCAGTTGTCGGAGTCGGAAATGCTACCAAACTGATCAAAGATGGGCAACGAATTCGCGTACATGGAACAGAAGGGTATGTAGAAATTCTATAGTGGACGATGTTGCTGACGAATTTGGGGAGTTTCTAATGTTTTATTGACTCCGCGTCGCCCGCTGCTACTTCGTTGTCAAGAATAGGACGGTCTGCTTCAAACCTCCTATTCTTGGCATCAACTTCAGACTATGCGGCGACCTGCGCTGCCGCTGCGTTCTTTGGTGATGGAAATCTTATCATGCGACCTACTCCTCAAAGCGACCCGTGGTGTCACGATCGCGATCGTATCGTCTTGTGAGCGGAAACGGCGGCAACCAGGACTCGCGACGGACGATCCAGCTTTCGTAGGTGGGCATCAGTTGGTCAGAAGCATCCAGGGAGCCGAGGTTCACTTCGATTTCGTCTGCGGTGCGTGCGAAAATGGACGAGCCGCAGCGGGGACAGAAAAACCGCCTGGCGTAGGATTGGGTTTCGCCCTCGATCGTGACTGCATCCTGAGGGAACACCGCAGAAGCGTGAAAAAGCGCCCCATGATGTTTGCGGCAGTCGAGACAGTGACAAAGACCGACTCGATAGGGGAGTCCCAATGCCACAATGCGGACATTACCGCACAGGCAACCGCCAGTGAATCGATTCATGCTACGTCTCCTCTAAAATTAAGCGATCGAAATGGTTACAACGAACAGCACTAATCCACCGCCGTTCGGGATCGAGTCACAACAATTCTTATGAGCATTCTGCTGACGACCAAGTTGAGCAGCAGCAGATCAACCATAGCGATCAACGAAAAGACTCTCAACTGTCCGCTCCAACCGGGTTGTTATGCCGTTTTTTACGATCAACTCTCTGTACACCAATCGACTTCAACTTTGTGCGGAGCTGTTGAGTTGTTGCTGAAGTTGTTGCACTTCTTCGATCGACAATCCCGTTCCACGAGCGACCATTTCAACTGATAAGCCCTCTCGCAGAAAGTTGAGTGCGATCGCCCGATCTCTTTCTTCCTGGACTTCTCTCTGAATTGAACGATAAACAGTAGATTCTTGCATAATATCTCTCCACAAGAACTACTTTGTTAGAGAGAGTTAGAGAGAAACCCGGTCTCTTTGAGCAACCGCTGTAGTTTTGCGTGATCAAGTTTCGTATCCTTCTGGTGATTTCCCCACATAGCAACAAAGAAGTCTTGCATCAGCGCAATGATGCGGCGATAGTTGACAATGCTGGCAACATAGAGCGCATCTAGCTGCATGTCTCCATCAGCATGGATTTGCTCAATGTGATTCAATAATAGCGATCGCAATTCGTAGGGTTGTAAGCCTGCTTTGATATTATATTTTGCCATGATTCTACGCTGATCGTTTTCCGAACAGGCATCATAGACTGGTCGAATCAGGTGTCCTAAATTCCGCAGAACTTCTCCGTAGTCATAAAATATATGCTGCTTAAAGAAAGACTCTTCTTCTTTCGTCAATGCAAAACTCTTGTCCAGTGTCAAACCGAAATCGGTCAAATAAGCCTGTTCACCGTCAGTGAGCACATTTTGAAAATGCGCGTCAAAGTGGATGATTCCTTTCATCCTCAGAAAGTCAACTGTTGCGCGTAAGTCATTCAACGGTTTCTGGAGTTTGTTAGGATTTTCCCGCAGCCATGTTTCCAGAACGTAGGGAATATACTCTAGAAACAAAACTAATTCGTAGTTAGCGATCGCTCGATCTAACACATACTTCCCAGCGTTCTCACTATTACCCCAGGATTCCACATACCTGCTGTGCTGCGACCTATCTACCGCCGCCCGCTGCCCAACAAAAGGAATAATCCGGTAATGGTACATCAGTGGGAAGGTAGCAATTTCTCCCTCCAAGACCCAGTGGGTGGTCTTGAGATGGGTCACGAGTTCACGGAAGACCCCAAAACCCGTGGAAGCAAAGGCACCAATGCCGTAATTACAGTAAGTCGGCAGGTCATAGAGGTTTCTGGTGGAGAACAGGTTGTCATATTCAAGGTTTGTTACTGGAACCCGTTTCACAAAGACTTTGGATTGTCCAAGAATGACGACCTGACTACTTCCCCAACCCGTACTCGACTCATGCGACTCACTGTTGTCAAGCAGAGAATGCAATTCTGCATTGTTCAACTGAGCGACGTGTGAGCTGAGCTTGAAGTATTTCGTTCTTCTGAGTTCGATCGAATTGTGAGCCATTTTCGTTTGAGCTGCCGAATAGTCGATCATGGTGCCTGATACCATTCCTTGATATCGCTTAAAACTGATACTGTCCTCTGATGCTCAAGTAGGGTAGACAGTTCCTCCTAAGCCTTTCGGTAACTCTTGGCTTCTAGGTGTGGATGAACGCTTCAACAGATGATTTTCGCCATTATTCATACAGTGTAAATCGATTCGCCTCCTGAGCATCCCGATGCAGATAGCAGGTGACAAAAGTATGCGCCAATCCCCCATTGCATCAGTTCAGGTGAATGATTCATATTAGACCCATGAACTCAGGGATTCTTACAAAACTCCGCAATCACTTGGGCTTTGACTTCATCTAGCGGAAAATTTTTGGGATAGGTGGAATACATCAGCATGATGCCCTGCAACGTTGAGGAGAAATAGAGCGATCGCTGCCTCGGATTTTCGACTCCCAAGGCTTCAAACATGTCTGTCTGCACCTTAAATTGTTGGGCTTGTTCATCCATCAACTGTTGCGTGTATTTTGCAACGACTGGATCAAGTTTCGGCTGAGTGAACAGATTCAGATAAAACCGAAAGATATCTGGTTTACGGCGTACATCATCCAGTGCCCCCTCTGCAATGTGCTGAATTTGTTGAGCAGGCGTTGGTTTTGTTTGAGCCGCATTCATCACGACTAACACATCATTGATCCGAATCTCCACCAGCGCCGCCAACACCTCCTCTTTACTTTTGAAGTAGTGATACAGTAGCCCTTTTGAAATATCTGCTTGTCTGGCAATATCTTCAATTGACGTGGAGTAATAGCCCTTTTCGCAGAACAAACTCAATGCGGTATTCAGTATTTGTTCAGTGGTGGCACGACGGATGCGATCGTTTTCGGCTGGAGTGCGTGGCATTGTTGTTACTCTTTCACCAGTTCGCGTAAATCAACAGTTTCAGGATATTGAGGCAAGGCATCACTAATCTCAAGCCACGACACTTTTGCTTTCACATACAAATGTGCCACGGGCTGTGTTTTTGGATCATCATCCAGCGTCGCTAAGGGAATCCGCACGTAGTTCATTTCAGGAAATACGCTTGGTAGATTGGAACCACAGATTCGACAAAAATTCCGCACATTGCCCGCTGAGGAGTGATATCCAGTCAACAACGATTCTCCCTGAATCCAGCGGAAATGGTCTGACTGGGCATGACCAAACGTGCCAAATGCGGCTCCATGTACCTTGCGACAGGTTGAACAGTAACAATGGTTAGCAATCAGAAAGCGATCGTTGAGTTCGTACTGCACGCCACCACAGGCACAACTTCCTCTCATGCGAGTACGCTTTGCGTGTGCCATAGACATCGCTCCTTAGATTCAGGGTTAGCCTCCAGCGACCACTACAGCAAGCAGAAAGAACGCGGACTAGTTCGTTTGCTAAAGCCGCTAAGCATCTATATCATAATTATGACTGACTAAACAGTCAGTAGAGACGGCAGGTCAGACCGAGGTTTTGATGACGAAAGCTTTTAATTCGACAATCTGACCGTTGCGAAAGCGCCAGATGTCGCAGTACGAGTAATGAGCCGCCTTTCCGTCTGCGTCCTTCATTGTGATGTCGCCGAGTGCCGTGACGAAATCACCCTCAGCGATTAAGTTAGCGACCCTAAACTTTGGCGGCTCTACGTATGTCGTTGCCATCCATTGGCGAACGGCTTCTTTTCCATTGAGGGTTTTGTCACCTACAAACGTCCACTGCGTGTCGTCGGTGCAGAACGACAAGAATCCTTCATTGTTGCCTTCAGCGATCGCCGCATTTCCCTCTAATAAAATTGCTTTATTGTTCTCTGACATCTGAAACTTTCCTTTGTTTGAGTGGGTGCTTTAACGGAGCGAGGGCAGTTTTTCTATCGGCGCTTCCTTCTCCTCAGCGTAGTCGCCGAATCACCCCGTTGCCACTTGTGCAAAATTCACGGAACAATTGCAGTCACGCGGATTTCAATCCGCATCGCTGGCAGTCCAAGCGCCGCGACTCCTAACTCTGTCCAAATGGGGGCATGGTTGGGCATGTAATGACGAAATAGCCTGACCATCTCATCGTTCACCTCTGGGGGAAACCCGCCAACATGGTAAGAATTGACGTGAACCACATGCTCCCAACCCGCACCAGCAGTCGCCAAGGTTCGCTCTATGTTCCATGTTCCGAAACGCCTGAGCAATCCCGTCCGCAAGCGATTCTGGAATTTGCAGGTTGTCATCCCAACCACCTTGTCCAGATGTCTCCACGCGATCGCCTATTTTTACCGCTTGCGAGTAGTGCAATTTATTCAACATGTATTCCCCATAACCGGGAGTGACAAAAAACTCGGGCTGATTCATGGTGTTCCTTGTGTAGTACGTTTGACTCGATCTCGCGTTGCTGAAACGAGTTTGTTTCAGGATCATCCGCTTTAGACACTAATGTTCAGAATTCACTTGCCATGTAACAACAATGATTTCTGCAAACAGTAAGACAACTATTAGCCGCGAAAACGCTTGTAAAATGGCTTCCATCGTCCAGTTCTGACTCTGAACCTCCCAGATCATCCAAATAATGTTCACTCCAATCACCAACCAGGGTAGAATGACCGCTGAATTGCGGCTGCGATAGAAGCGGATCGTCGTCTCGCGCCAAAATGGGAAAGTACTGAGAATACAAACAATGTAGGATGCTCCTGCGCTGATGAACAGGCTGGTTTGAAGACCCGAAGGCAGGTTTGGGTATCCAAGCGCGATCGCTGTCAGACAAACTCCCAGCGCGAGATACAGGAAAGTAAACAAGGTAAATCGTTTCATTATTTCTTCTCTGGTGAAGCTTATTCTCTGTACCAAACACGCACACATTGAAAGCAGTTGATTGCAAGACCCTGACTGATCATCACTGGGTGAAAAGCATTACTGGTCGTCAATCCGTAAACATCATCACTGGTGCCTTCGATGCGATCGGGTAAAACAACAGTTTCAACATTGATCACCTGGATCGTGCTACTTTCAATCCACTGATTGACCTCACTCACAACCTCAGAGAAGGATTCATACTCGGCAGGTCCGCCGAAGGGTCCCCGTTCCGTAATCCGAGGCGCAAAATCTTTGTACTTAATCATTTGATTCACCATCTTAAAATTGTAGAGTTGACAATCGATTCAAGAAACCATCATGATTTGATCCGTTTAGCGCTACAACAACCATTGGGTCAGCGGAGAAACCAGGTAGCGGAGCGAGAACGCCTCCCAGATCGCGCCGACGATGAACAGTGGGAGCGTGGACAAACTCAACCAACCGAGCTGTTGCAGCCCACGGACGTAACCCTGACGATGGTTCCGAGTACCGATGGTTGCGGGGCGAACCCAAGACCGACCAAGAATGTATGCGCCAAACATCAAGAGAGCGTAAGCTTGGAATTCGATGAGTATCGTCAGCGAGTGCGGGATCAATGCCACCGCCATAATCTTGGTAGTCGGAGCCATAGCTAAACCGAGAGTGAATGTCTTATACGCAAACATGGCGATGCCAGCAAAGGGAACGATCAGCGAAGGGAGCACGATCCACAGCGCGCCGGTCGTGAGGTTGACTCCCAGGATGGTCAGCGAGAACAGCCAGGGGGTATTGATTAGCGATCGGACAAGATCAGCCGTTCCGTTGTCTTCCAGGATGGCTACCCGAGTTGCGCTCAGGTTGGGGAAGACTGTCGCCGCTATCAACCCGGTGATGACTAAGCCATACACAATGGCGTTGATGGTGAAGTAGGCGCGAAAATTAGTGCGAATGATCTGAAGAGGTTTGCGAAGAAATCGCAGAAGCGGGTGTTTGGCACTGGGAGTAAGGGGTCGTTGTGGAGACTGGTCTTTGGTGGCGATCGTTTTGCGTGACATGTTTTAGCTCCGATATTTGGTGATGGATGCAGTGATGCTTGCCAGAAAAAAGCTTAGGCAAATCTTGCCAGCAAAAGGCTAAGAGCAAAGGAAAAGGCATGAACGCTGACATGGGATAACATCGCAGCCTCAAGCGAGTATTGCCAAAAGAGCCAGCCAAACGCAATGCCAGCAATCCCATTGAGTAATATCGCTCGGGCAATCACAACTGGAGTGAGGGGAACGATCGCGGCAGTCGCTGGCAGGTGTAGTAGTCCAAAGACCAACGCGGCTAGAACGATCGCACCCTGGTAAATCCCTTGGCTCGGCAACGTAACGCCTTGTTTTAGACCTTTCCACGCAATCCAAATAAGCAGTGACATTAAACCCCAGCGCATCAAAATTTCCTCAGTGATGCCGCCATAGAACATTGCTGTGAGCAAATTCAACCCACTTAGCTCTGTATGATTGGCAGCCCGTAGCGCTTCAGGGAGGACAGGTTGCATCAACTGATCGAGCAACAAGAGAACGATCGCCGCCGCTGCACCCACACCCAAGCTCCACTTCATCTCAACGGCAAAAGATGGAGACTTAGCGGTGTGAAACACCCAATGATCAATCAAATGGGAGCGTAATCCAACACGATCAGCACAACCAATGCCGACCAGAATGCTGATTGCCAGTAGAACTGTAAGCTGTAGTCCTTGCAGAAGCATTAAAATCCACAATGGCGGCACTTTTGCCAGTGTTTCTGGAGACAGTTTCGCCAACTGTTGCTCAACTAATGGAGCCGACGTAATCGTAACCATCGCAATTCCTGCAATGCCCAAGACAAATAAAATCCCAAATTGTTTCAAAACTGCCATTGATTTAATCTCCAGATGATCCGTCCTATTAGCCCATGCCAGCAGCTACCATCACCGGGATCGTGGGCAAGTTGAAAACGACGTGAACGACGACAGCAGTCCAAACCGATCCACTACGGCGGAAGATCTCGGCAGTGGCAAGACCCGCGACTACGGCTGCGGGAAAGACGATGTTGATGCCATGAGCGAGGGCAAAGATCACGGTGCTACCCACAACCCCGATGAACGAACCGTAGCGCAGCAGCGCGTTGGCGACGACACCCCGGAAGAGCAACTCCTCACCAAGAGGCGTAACGATTCCGAGGAAAAATGTCGCTAAAACCAGAGAGAGTACCCCGCCGCTACCGCCCTCTGCGTAAACACCCTGAACATTGTTGGTGTTCCCGGTGATCTGAATCCAGCCCAGAACTGCCAATCCCTTAAGTACGAAGGCAACCAGTCCGACTCCGACCGCGATGAGCAACCAGCGCCTGGAGACGGGGCGCACACCGAAGGCTTTCAGGGAACGAATCCGAAGTAGCACTGCCGCTGCGAACCCGGCAATCCCGGCGATGCCAGTCCACGAAGTCAAGATCAGTCCGTAAACCACTGGGTCGAGACCGAGCCGCTTGAACTGCCAGATGCCTCCGAACGCTACGATCGCGAAGACGACAAGACCCACAATGATCTCAAGCCAGCCTGGACGAGAGTCCCTGTTTGGTGCGAACGCGGCAGGAGGCTTCTGTGGGCGGTTAGAAGACACTTTAGACATGATGATCAACTCCTTTGATCGAGTTGCTGATTCAAGTGGCTAATAGATTTAGGAATCAACGGGTTCGGATGCCTTGTCGCGTTTGAACACCTTGTAGGCGATCGCCAGGAACACGGGTACTACAACCAGCACTGATAGCGCGTAGAAGGTCGCATGGTACTCGCTGACCATGAACAGCGCTGGCGTGGTCGCGGCGCTTCCGGCTGCGTTGACTAGGAGAAAGAAGCTGATGTTGTTCGCGAAGTGCGCGCCGATGGCGAGTTCGGTCGTTCCCTCCACCAGCGAGACGACCACCCACAACAGTCCTCCGCTAACAAAGTAGCCAAGGAACACTTGGAGCCAGCCGCCCGCGATCGCCTCCGGGTTGCCGAGGTGCATCAGGGTGAAGAGTACTGCCGACACAAGCGCTAGAAAGACGCGGTTAGACCAGATCAGGCTCGCGCCCTGCACGATGTAGCCGCGAAAGAACAGCTCTTCGGTGGTGGTCTGGATCGCGGTGAAGACTAGCGCGATCGGCACGAAGAGCGCGAACGTCGTGAGGTCGGAGTTAAAGGAAAAGGTGTCGGGATAGAAGAAGTACTGTCCTAGCCCATCGATCAGGCAGAATGGCACGAACCCAGCCACAAACCCGTGACCGACACGCCGCCAGCTTATCCGCTCCCGCGCCGTGACCAGCGTCCGGAGGGAGCGGCGGTGAATTCCAACAACGGCAATGAAGATTCCCGCGAGGAAGAACGGGAACCCCGCCATGATCGCCAGAAAGTTGCCAAAGGGACCGAGCAAGGAGTAATCTGCCTGCCCGAACGCTATAAGCCCCTCCTGACCGCCGAGCAAGAACGTGACGAGCGGGGCGGCGATGCCGCCGACCACCAGCCACGCAAAGAGGATGACTACTAATCCTAGAACATACCGCCACCCCCGATATTTACCCCACCGGGCAGCCTCCACGTAAGTCGCGTCTTTCACGTCCGTTCCGCTTCCCTGATGTCCTTTGATTGCTTTGATCCTCATCTTTGTCTCCTTGACTCGTGCATATATGTAGTGCTTGGATCTGACCGCTAGTTGCCTTTACGATTGTTTTCAGGGTTCGATGGGATTACTAAAAACCCTTCCGATCGCTCTGGAAAACAGGTTCGGATGCCTCATCGCGTTTGAACACCTTGTAGGCGATCGCCAGGAATATGGGTATTGCAACTAGCACCGATAGCGCCACGTAGGTCGCGTGGAACTCGCTGATTGTGAACAGAGCCGGTGTGGTCACGGCGCTTCCGGCTATGTTGAACAGGAGTATGCCAATGATGTTATTTGCGAAATGTACGCCGATGGCGAGTTCAGTGGTGCCGTCAATCAGCGAAACCACAGTCCACAACAGACCCGGAACGAGGAAGTAGTTGGAGAAAACCGTGAGCCAGCCGCCTGCGATCGCCTCCGGGTTTAAGAGGTGCGGCAGGGTGAATATCACGGCTGCCACGATCGCCAGAAAAACGCGGTTGGTCGAGATCATGCTCGCCCCTTGCACAACGTATCCGCGAAAGAAAAGCTCCTCAGTGGTCGTCTGGATCGCGGTGAAGACCAGTGCCAATGGCACAAAGAGCGCGAACGTCGCCAGGTCGAAGTTGAAGGAAAAGGTGTCGGGGTAGAAGAGGTACTGTCCCAGCACGCCTATCAGACACGCTGGAACGGACCACGCCACAAACCCCTGACCGATGCGACGCCAGCTTATCTTCTTCCGCGCCGTGATGAGCGTCAGGGGATGACGGCGATGGATAAGGGTAACGGCGATGAGGACTCCCGCCAGGAAGACCGGAAAGCCTACCATGATATACAGGAACTTCCCCAAAGGACCAAGCATGGAGTAATCCGGCTGACCGCTAAACGCGATCACGACGAGTACGCTGGCACCAGTCCCGACCACCAGCCACGCAAAGAGGATGACCACCAGCCCCAGAACATACCGCCACCCCCGATACTTACCCCACCGAGCAGCCTCCACATAAGTTGCGTTTTTCATGAGAATACCTCCTACCTTTTGCAAATGATTTACACCGCGCTGCTGGGTTTAACTTTGACTTCGGTTGTGATTACGAAAGCTCTTAATTCGACCATCTTGTCGCCGCGAAAACGCCAGATGTCGCAGTACGAGAATCAGCCACCTTCCCGTCTTAGGTTTAAGCGGCATAACGTTCCCGCTTACCGGATTCAGATCACCTTTGTCTGTGACCAACAACCTATATTCGTACTGGTGAAGAGGGTTTATTAGCTGGTTTTTGTTGCATCAAACATGGAACTTTATGAATTCAACGCCTTTTCGATACGACGATCGGGAATGAGCCACAGAACTGAAACCAGAACGTACAATGCACATGCAAGCCAAGGGATTGCAAAAGCAAGTGGAATTGCAACTGCATAAATCAATACCGATAACTTGCCTTTAAAGTTCCGACCCAGAGCGTTTGCAAGTGTGGAATCTTGACCGTGGTGAAAAACAAGTGTGCGGGTCAGAGTGAAGTAGGCGATCGCAGCCAACAATAGAACCACACCATAAAGCGCCACAGGCAACGCAGCAAAATGATTTTCACCCATCCATGCGGTGACAAAGGGAAATAATGATAACCAGAACAACAAATGTAGGTTTGCCCACAAAGTTGAACCATTCACTTGTCGGACTGCCTGAAACAGGTGATGGTGATTGTTCCAGTAGATACCAACATGCACGAAACTCAACACATAGCTTAGAAAGGTTGGAATCAGCAGACGTAGCGCAGCTAAATCTGACTCATGAGGTATTTTCAACTCCAGTACCATAATGGTGATAATAATAGCAATTACCCCATCACTGAATGCTTCTAACCGACCTTTAATCATTTTTGGGTATGCTCCTTGTCTGCTTACCGCTCTGCTTACCGCTTTGTATAACTGCCGTTTGCAAAAATGTCCGGTTATCCACTATCCATTGAGTCTCTCTAGGTGACAGCAGATCGCCTCAAACTTTGTATCAAGGTCGCCAGTCCATCCGCTTCAGCAATTTGCAATTTGTTAGCCTTACACGGTTGGGGAACGCTCCAGGGCTACTCGATCCCAATGTCCTAAGTTGGCTGCTGCTTCATAGGTGCTTTGGAGAAAAGCAAGGAGCATTGCATCTGGATCGTCAGCTTGTCTCACGGCTTCATAGGGTAGGATAAACTCTTGCATCTCTGGGCTGTAAAACGCTTCTCTGGGTTGGATTGGGTAATCACGGAAACCCTCCGGCGCAGGGTAAGCGTAAGCGTAAAAAACAGGCTCCACAACTGACCCACCCCCTAGCCAAAAGCCGCAACTACTAACTTCGTGTGAATAGGCTTCGCGCGTGACCCAATCTGCCATATTCGGAACCCCACCGGGATGTTCTGGCGCACGACGACCAGAGAAACGAGTCACAGCAAGATCAAAGCTGCCCCAAAAAAAATGTACAGGGCTGGATTTACCAACAAACTGGGAACGGAAGACGGTCATGATGCGATCGACTTGCACAAGAATTCGCCAGAACCGTTGTGCATACTCCGGATCGTAAGCTGCGTGTTGATAGTCTCGCTCAAACGGGATTGGTTCTGACACTTCTTGCGGCATCGTCCAGATTTGGACTTCGATGCCGATGTCGCTCAATGTAGTTAGCACCATTTGGTAAAAATCTGCCACAGAGCGAGGAGCCAGTGCAATTCTTTTAGTGATGCCGTCGCTAGTGTCTATTTGTAGTTGATGGTCGAGAAAATCAAAGCTAATTTGAAAGTTACTAGTTCCGCAGGGGATTGAAGCGGTTGTTAGTCCACGCGGTGTGACATAAAGAGTAGATTGCCACCAGTGATTGAGTTTAGGTGCCAGTGCCAACCGGATTTTACCGATGATTTGCATCCATAGATGGAGAGTTGCATAGGTATCCTGCCAAGCTGCTAAGGGCAAACTGGGCCAAACGATGTCAACGGGAGTACTTTGATGAGAAACAGCCATGAAAATCACCCACATGAGGAGAATATGTTGAAGAAATAGGAAGGAAATCTAGATGAAATCAGAATCGCTATCAATAGTCTTTTCCCTGTTCATCTGCAAAACACCATAACCACTGCTCCCCCAATTCAGCCGAACTAACCACTGCATGATTGGTTGCTTCATAATGACGACGAGCATGTTGATGCTCAGAAGAATCACAGCACAGCATTTTGCTACAGGTTTGGCAAATCCGGAGGTGTACCCAGCGGCTATTTATTTTAATGCACTCTTCACAACGAAATATGGGATAGGCTGCTTTAGAAATCAGGTTTTCCACAGTTAGATTGTTGAGATGTTCGCAGGTCATAGTTTTTTGGTATCCCTGGTAGGAGACAACGGTGAACAGAATGATTGAGGCTATCGGAGCAAGTTCAGAATCTGTGAATTTTGGAGGTTAAATACTGTTAGAGGTCAGCAACATCACGACATCTGCATGAGCTAACACGCCATCGGGGTGGCGTTGAAGCGCCGTATCATACTTCATGGCAAACTCATCACCCAATTCGTCGGGGCTGAGCAGTGTCCGAATGTCACTGTCGATCGCTGCAATTGCCTCTGGTGTAACAAGTTCACCGTCATGAAGCAACTCATCGATTTGGATAATCAATGCTGAGAGTTGGTGCAACCAGGCAAACTGCTCATGACTAATCACCAGTTGTAGCAATTCACCGCTAGAAACTTGCCCTCGAACTTGCTCATAGGTAAGGCGCTCAGTCTCTAGTAAAAGCTTGTGCAGACGCAGTAGTTTGATTCGTAACTCACTTAAGCGTTGATGTTGACTAATTTGATATTGAGATGTGTTAAACATCAATCCGTCCCATCCTTCCTTCCTGATAGTCGTTGATCGCCTGGGTAATTTCAGCTTCAGTGTTCATGACAAATGGACCGTAGCGCACGACGGGTTCGTTAAGGGGTACACCTGCAATCAGCAGCAGATCTAGAGGACGTTGAGCAGCAGCAGGGTTGGAGATTATCACATCTTCTCCATCTTGAGAAAAGAGCACCATCTGCCCATCATCACCAGGCGCTGGCTTTGTCCCAAACAACCCAGACCCCTCCAGTACATAGGCAAAGGCGTTGTACTCTTTGGGTACAGGCTGGATCATCGTTGCCCCTGGTTGCAGTGTGAAGTGGAGGTAAGTTATGGGCGTGCGCGTCTGAATGACGGCTTTTGCCCCTAACGCTTCTCCCGTAATCACCCGCACCGTCACAGACCGATCTTCAGTTTGAGCGATCGGAATGTGAGCCGCTGGAATTTCCTGATAGCGGGGCGGCATCATTTTGTCTCGTTGTGGCAGATTGACCCATAGTTGAATGCCGTGGAGCCGTCCACCCGTTTGAGTAAACATTGACTCTGGCATCTCGGAATGCACGACCCCGGCACCTGCTGTCATCCACTGAACATCACCCGGATTTAGTAGCCCGGCGTGCCCCACAGAATCTTTGTGTTCTAACCGTCCATCCAAGACATAGCTGACGATTTCAAAGCCCCGATGCGGATGATCGGGCGCACCTTTTGCTTGACCCGGCTTGAGATTAATCGGCCCCAATTCGTCGAGGAGGAGAAACGGGTCAAATTCAGAGAAGCTACTTTTGGGAAAGGGCCGACGGACAAGAAATCCAGCCCCTTCGAGTGTTTCAACGCTGTTAATTACTCCGGCAACGGTTCGAGACGTTTGAGTAGGGACAGTCATAGAATTGCCTCTTCAGAACTAGACAAATATGTGTATCATTTGAGCCTGACTCAACGGGATGAATCACAGCGTTTTTTCACAAGCCAGAAATGCAGCAGATCACTGATTATTCCTGTTGAAGAAAGTCCAGTAACAGGGGATTGATCTGATCAGCGTGAGTCCAGTTGATGGCGTGCGGTCCGCCAGGAATGACAACCAGTTGACTGTTTTTAATCAGCTTTGGGAGTCTTGCTGCGGTGGATTCCAGTGGCAAAATCCGATCGCTATCGCCATGAATAATCAGAGTCGGTACATCAATGCGGGGCAGATCATCGCGGAAATCAGTCAACCAGGACGGTACACAATCCAAAGTTCCTTTTGCAGAAGCCCCTGCTGCCACATTCCAACTGGCTTGAATTGCCTCATTGCTGATGCGATCGCCAAGCAATACATCGACATTGAAAAACTCTTTGAAGAACGCAGAGAAATAGGCTGGACGGTCTTCAACGATCGCTTTCATAATGCCATCGAAGACACTTTGATCAACACCCTCTGGATTGTCGTCTGTCTTTAACAGAAAAGGTGGAACGGGAGCCATCAGCACGGCTTTCTGCACCCGCTCTGAGCCGTATTTGCCAAGATAACGTGTGACTTCACCTGTTCCCATTGAGAAACCGACCAGCACGGTATTTTGCAAGTCAAGCTTGGTCATCAGCCCGTTCAAATCGGCTGCAAAGGTATCGTAGTCATAGCCAAACGAGGGTTGGCTAGAAGCACCGAATCCTCGGCGATCGTAGGTAATGACTCGATACCCCGCATTTAGCAGCACTAAGACCTGCTTTTCCCAGGAATGACCGTTGAGGGGAAATCCATGAATCAGAACAATCGGTTGACCTGTCCCCAGATCTTCGTAGTAGAGATCGATGGTTGCAGAATTTTCTTGACCGACAGTAACGTAAGGCATGAGAGGTTTCTCCGTTGTAAATTGATGACGTGTTTTTGTCTGTTGCATCGTCTCGCACTGTCAATCGACTACTGCGCTACATACCCGCCATCTACCATCAACGTTTCACCTGTTATGAACGATGCCAGGTCAGATGATAAAAACAGGACTGCATTTGCAACTTCAAGCGGTGTTCCAATTCGTCCGATCGGGTGAAGTCCTGTTATATAAGCTTTGACCTCATCCTGCCCACCTGTAGCTGCTTCAAACATATCTGTTTCGATTGCTGCTGGTGCAACGACATTGATGCGAATCCCCGCTTTGGCATATTGGAGCGCGGCGGCTTTTGTTAAGCCTACTACTGCATGTTTACTCGCGGTGTAGAGGAGTTGGGTAGGAACTGCAACGACTCCAGCCCCAGATGATGTATTGACGATGCACATAGTGCCGCCAGAGGCGAACGAACCACTTCCCTGTTTCAACATCTGAGCGATTTCATATTTCATCGACAACCAAACGCCTTTGATATTGACGTTCATCGTGCGATCGTATTCCGCTTCTGTTTGCTCAATCAATGAGGGATTTTCGCCGACAGTTCCTGCATTATTAAAGGCAATATCTAACCGACCAAAAACGTCAACCGTTTTATCAACCATTGCTTTAACATCGGCTTCTTTCGTGACATCGGCTTGCACAAAAATAGCCTCTCCGCCAGCTTCCTTGATCAATCGAACCGTTTCTTCACCTTCATCCATTCGACGACCCACCACCACCACCTTTGCTTGTTGTTGGGCATAAGCGATCGCCGTTGCTCTGCCAATTCCTGAAGTTCCGCCAGTGACAAGCGCAACTTTTCCTGAGAGTTTTTGTGACATAGTGTTTTACTGCGTATGTGATTACTAATGTGATCGTCAAATCGGCAATTTACTTACCAATAAGCCCGCGAATCGCTTCGCCCTGATGACAAATGCCGGGCGGTCGAGTGCAGTGTCGGGTTATCCTGCCGCCCGCTCCGCCTGATGAATTCAGCCTGGAATACGGGCGATGACCTTGATCTCGAAGTCGAACCCCGCGAGCCAGTTGACCCCGATCGCCGTCCAATTCGGATAAGGCGCTTCCGGGAAGACTTCGCTTTTAACGGTCATGACCGTGCCGAACTGATTCTCGGGATCGGTATGAAAGGTCGTCACGTCGACGATATCGTCAAGCCCGCATCCACCCGCTTGTAGGGTCGCCTCAAGATTGGAGAATGCCAGGCGGACCTGAGCCTCAAAGTCCGGCTCGGGCGAGCCATCGCTGCGACTGCCGACCTGACCAGACACGAACAGGAGGTCACCTGATCTGATCGCTGCGGAATAGGTGTATGAGGTGTAGAGGTCATGCCGATCGGCGGGGAAAACGGCGTCACGCTGGGTCATATAGAATGCTCCTGTTGTAGGTCGCTGGAAAGCGGTGTTCAGTTTTTGCATTTTTTACAGTTTCTTCACCTTCATCAATTCGACGACCCACCACCACCACCTTTGCTTGTTGTTGGGCATAAGCGATTACCTCCGGTAGGCTTCGCCAACGCGGTAGCTCTACCAATTCCCGATGTGCCTCCAGTAACTAACACCACTTTGTCTTGCAGTATCATTGTTGTTTCTCCTGTTTCAATCAAGATTGACCTTCAGCAACGAACTGACGAGATCACCGACGACCAATTCGATCGCTTTGGAAAACGGGTTCGGATGACTTATCGTATTTGAACACCTTGTAGGCGATCGCCAGGAAAACGGGAATCAGCACGAGGGAGATGATGTCGTAGAATCTTGCATGGTACTCGCTGATGCTGAACAGGGCTGGTGCAGCGAAAAAGCTTCCAGACCAGTTGAACAAGAGAAAGTACGCGATGTTGTTGGCGAAGTGTGCGCCGATCGCAAGCTCAGTCGTGCCGTCGATCAATGAAACGATCGCAAACAGCAGACCCGTGCCGACGAAGAGTCCGAGGAACATCCCGATCCAGCCACCCTCCTGTGACTCTGGATTGGTGGCGTGCGGCAGGGTGAAGATCACAGCCGACACGATCGCCAGAAACACGCGGTTCGACCAGATCAGGCTCGCGCCCTGCACGATGTACCCGCGAAAGAAAAGCTCCTCGGTGGTCGTCTGGATCGCAGTAAGGATTAGCGCGATCGGCACGAAGAGCGCGAACGTCTTCAGGTCGGAGTTGAAGGAGAAGGTATCGGGGTAGAGGAGGTACTGCCCCAGCCCGCCTATCAGAACCCAGGGCACGAACCCAGCCACGAAGCCGTGACCGATGCGATGCCAACTGATCTGCTCCCGCGCCGTAACGAGCGTTCGGGGATGACGCTGGTGAATGAGGGTGACGGCGATGAGGATTCCAGCGAGGAACACCGGGAAACCCGCCATGACCACGACGAAGCCCCATACGGGACCGAACGCAGCGTAATCCAGCCGACTAAATGCTGCGACACCCTCCTGACCGCCGATCGCGAGTGCAACGATCGCACTGGCAAAGTTGGCGGCGACCATCCATGCAAAGAGGATGATCATCAGCCCTAGAACATACCGCCACCACCGATACTTCCCCCACCCGGCAGCCTCCACGTAAGTCGCGTCTTTCACGTCCGTTCCGCATCCCTGCCTTCCTGTGATTGCTTTAAACTTCATCTTTGTCTCCTTGACTCGTGCGTGATCGAGTTAGCGAATCTGTTTTGGGGTCATTCCAGTCAGGCGCTTAAACTGTTGTGTCAAATGACTCTGGCTGGAGAAGCCGACTTGTGAGGCAATGTCTGCGTTGGCGTAGCCTGTGCGTAGCACGTATTGCTAAGTTCGTTTACAACAGCATCAATTTCACTCGTTCCAACCGCTGTTGAATCACGTACTGGTGCGGTGAAACTCCCATTGCTTGTTTGAATGCAGTGGTAAAGTAAGGCGGACTAAGATTCAGCGCCTCTGCAAGTTCGACCAGTGACAAATCTCGTTCGCCTAGCGTCGGCTCTGCCGAATCGAGGTGGGTCTGAATATAGTCGAGTACTTGTTGCAATTGGAGGTGTGTTAGACCTTTGCGCTTGCATTCAATGGTTGGTGTTGTAGTGGTTAGCATGGTTCAAAACTTGGCAAGTTGTTCAACAAAACAGGCAAAAACTAGCTATCACGCATTAGATAACTTACTAGCACTCACAAACAAGTCAGATATGAATAGAGCTTAGTGACTTGCAGCAACAATGGCTGTCATCAACTCTGCCATTCGCCAGCGTGCGGTATACCGGATGTTATTGATAAATAGGGCTGGAGCGTCGGTCACTCCGCTGCGTATTCCACTTTCGATATTTTGATTAATGCGATCGAGGTGCGTCTGTTGAGACAACTGTTGTAAAAACTGGGGAATGTCTAGTCCAAGCTGATTGGCATACTCGACAAGATAGCCGTTTCCTAGTGCTTGGTAATGGTTGAACAAACTATCGTGCATCTGCCAAAACTGACTTTGGGCAGCGGCAGCTTCGGCTGCCTGAGCCGCACGTTGAGACTGAGGATGAATCTGGATCTGTGGAAAATGGCGGAAGATACAACATAAATAATCCTCTCCAAGAGAAACACTCAGCTCTTGCCGAATGGCTTTAATTAATCGGTAAACATCCGCGCTTCTAGAACATTGGTAGTCCCCATACATCACTAACACCACGGCGGCACTTAGCACACCTTGACTGTGATCTTGGGTTGAAGCTGGCACAACTAAAAAACTGGAACTATGGTCGCCGATCATCTTTCTACATCTGTATCAAGCCTGGAACCTTGCAATTCACTTGCTCAATCCACATGAATTAATATAGGCAATTGACTTTTAGTTGTCGTCTACAGTGAGTTAAATTTTTTACAGTACAAATCGGTGGAGCAATTGCTCTAACCCAAAATAGAAGGTAGGTTATAACTCAAGTTAGAATCCGAGTTTGATCGAAAGTTCTACAAACAGACGATTCCGCGTTTAACGGCAACAATTACAGCTTGGGTGCGATCGCTCACATCTAACTTATTCAAAATCCGATTGACATGGGATTTAACAGTGCCTTCACCGATACTTAAAGCAGTCGCAATCTCAGCATTACTCATCCCCTGTGCCAGTGAACGAAGTACAGCCAGTTCTCTTTCACTCAGTTCTGGATTACTGAGGCGCTGCACCAACTTGGCTCCTACATCGGGCGGAATATACTGCTGACCCCGATGAACGGTACGAATGGCATTCAGAAGCTCATCCGGCTCAGTTTCTTTCAACAGGTATCCTTTTGCGCCTGCCTGCAAGCCCCGATAGATATCTTCGTCGCTATCATACGTGGTCAGTACAATAATCCGAGCCGATTTAGTAGTCGCACAAATTGCACCAATGGCGGCAACGCCTTCCACACCCGGCATTCGCAGATCCATGAGCGTGACATCCGGTTGGTGTTCCTCAAATAGCGCGATCGCCTGTTCCCCATTTTCGGCTTGGGCAATCACCTGCATCTCTGGGTCACGGTTAATAATCGTGGCTAATCCTTGCCGAAAAATGGCGTGATCATCTGCAATCAAAACTCGAATCGGGGGTGTGGGGTGTGGGGTGTGGGGTGTGGAGAAGTCTCTAGGGTGTGGGGTGTGGGGTGTAAGGTGTGTCAATTGTCTATCCCCCTTTGAAGACTTTGACGAAGACGACTGAGTAACCGTCCCGTGCTTTCACACAAACTCATCAATTCAGTAATGTCATCAATATAATTTAAACTATTAGCAAGGAGAAGCAAGGTTTCTAGTTCTTTGAGACTTCCATTTGCAATACCGAGAAACTGAAGATATTCCTTACGATGATTTCTCCCATATCCCTCAGCAATGTTGGCAGGCACAGAAACACAGGCTCTACGAATCTGTGAAGTTAGTCCATAGATTTCATGCTTTGGTAGTGCTTCTGTTGCTTGATAAACTTCCTTTGCCAATCGCATTGACACTCTCCAAACCTCCAAATCACGATAACTCTCTAACTTACCCATACCCTACACCCCACACCCTGCACCCCACACCCTACACCCCAACGACTACGATAATCTCTGTTCCCTGCCCAGGTTGACTCCGAATCGTGAGTTGTGCGCCGATGCGCTCTGCCCGTTCGCTCATGCCTAATAAACCAAAACCCTCAGAGGCTGGCATACTCCCAACTCCAAAGCCCTGCCCGTTGTCTTTCACGCGCAAGCAAAACTGATTGCGATCGTAGACTAGCTCCACTCGAATTTCGTCAGCATTGGCGTGTCTAATCGCATTGGTTAAGGCTTCCTGCCCAATCCGCAGTAGGTTACTCTCGACTTCAGTCGGTAGAGCATACACTGCACCCTCAATCTCATAAGACAAAGTGGTATCTAGTGCGGCAGTTCTGAGTTGAGCGACGAGACGATGGAGAGCGCTCTGTAGACTGCCTTCCTCCAAAAGCTGAGGACGGAGCGCGACAACCGATCGCCGTGCTTCAATCAGTCCGGTTCGTGCCAATTCTTTGATCAAGTCTAGATGTGCCTGAGTTGCTTCTAAATCATCCGTTAGCACCTGTTTTGCCGCTCCGACCTGAGCCAGAATGCCTGTAAACGCCTGAGCCAGTGTGTCGTGAATCTCGCGTGCCATGCGGTTACGTTCTTCCAAAATTGAAGCTGCTTCTGCTTGCTTTTGCGGCGTAATATCTCGCGCCAACCAAATCACCTGCTCGTGCTGAATTGGGGCAATGCGAGCCGAAAACCAGATTTCTCGCCCAGCTATCCACTCGCTGTATTCAACGGTCAGAACTTGTTGGGTTCTCACCACCTGCTGAATATAATTCAGGAATTCATCAGCTTGTTCTTTAGCATAAAGTTGATACAGTGTTTTGCCAGTATACTCCTCCCTATACTCCTCTCCATAGGATGGATTTCCTTTGATTGCACAGACTAATTGCCCTTCAGCATTGAAGATACACAGCGGATCGGGAATGGCTGAAACGAGCGCCCGCAGTTCTGCTTCAGAAGCTTGTAACGCGGCTTCTGCTTGCTTTTGCAGCGTAATATCTCGCGCCAACCAAATCACCTGATCGTGGGCGATTGGAGCAATGCGAGCCGAAAACCAGGCTTCTCGTCCATTTAAAAACGCACTGTACTCGACTGTGAGGATTTGTTGGGTTCTCAGCACCTGCTGAATATAACTTAGAAATTCATCGGCTTCTTCCCTTCCGAGTTGATGCATGGTTTGACCAATCATCTCCTCAAAGGGGTGCCAGAGCAGATTTGATTCCAGTACGATGATTTCAAGGAATCGCCCTTCAGCAGTCAGTACAAATAACGGATCGGGAATTGCCTCAATGAGAGTCCGTAGCTTTGACTCTGAGGCTTGTAATGCCTCTTCTGCTTGTTTGCGATCGCTAATATCTGCAGTCACTCCTTCGAGGTAGCCATCGTCTGCATTCAAATAAGCAGAGGAAAGTCCCCAGAACAATGTCCCATCTCGTTTTCGCAGCTGAGTTTCAAAGTTTCGCACTTCCCCATCCCGCTTCATCACCTCAATTGCCTGTTGGCGATCGTTGGGATTTACAAAATAGTCGATGGTGTGTTCCAGCCCAATGATTTCTTCTGGTGAATCAAAGCCAAGCAGATTGGCATAGCGTTGATTGGCATTGAGAATTAATCCATCCGAGAGGCGGGTGCGGTAGATGCCAACCTGCGAGTTTTCAAAGATCGCTCGGAACTTGGCTTCACTGCGTTGTAATGCCTCTTCTGCTTGTCTACGCTGGGTGGTGTCATTGCCCACCGATAAGATTTCAATAACCTCTCCCTGTTCATTGAAGATGGCTTGATTCGACCAAACAACCCAAACTCGCCGACCGTCTCGACACAGATTTTCACCCTCACCTTGCGGATACGCTTGAGGATGGCGAAGTAAATCGTGGACCATCGGTTTGACATCGCGCCCAGAGATTTCGATGTCTGGAATGATGGTTTCAAACAAGGTTCGCCCTAGAATCTGATGTTCTTCATAGCCAAGAAGTTTTATCCCATAATCGTTGATGTAATGAATCCGTCCTTGCAGATCATAGCGAATGATGATTGAATTCGCGGTTTGTAACAGGTTGCGATAATTTGCTTCACTTTGTCTCAATGCGGCTTCGATTTGTTGACGTTCAGCGATCTCCTGCTGCAAGGCTTGAGTTTGCGCTTCCACCTTCCTTTCCAGTGTTTCGGCATAGTCTGCTAACTGTTTATACAGCCGAGCATTTTCCAGTGAAATCGCTGCCTGAGCCATCAATAGTTTGAGGACTTGTAAGCGATCGCTAGTAAACACTCCGGTATTGAGATTGTTCTCCAAATAAAGGATGCCGATCAACTGACTTTGATTGAGAATGGGTAGACAGAGGAGCGATCGCGTCTGGTGGTGTTGAATATAAGGATCAGTTGAAAAAGACGATTCGCTGACGGCATCATCAAGCACCAGCGTTTCTTGAGTGCGTTCTGCCGAGTGAATGATGGAGGCAGGAATCGTTGCACAATCAGCAACAGCAAGCTTTTCTACGTCACACTGTCTATTTCCGCTGCATTGAGCTACTACAGTGAGTTGATCCTCTTCCAGGAGAACCAGAGCACCAGTTTCGGCTCCTGTATTTTCGATCACGACCTGCATCAATGTGGCAATTAATTGAGCGAGATGGATCATTGGACTCTCCCCCGACGAAGGGCTGGCAGCCGTCTCCCAAAGTATATCGCTTGCCAAACTTCAGAAAATTAAGCCTCTAGTGGATTTTTTGCAGGTTTCCTACCTCGATCATCTTGGTCTGAAAACTATCAAGCAACCAGGTTTGGGCGTAGTAGAAGTAAGTGTAAGTGTTGCCACCCCTGATGACTCTACTCCTTCGGTTCCTGGTAAGGCTTGAAACTCACTTGACTCTAAAACCACGATGTCAGGAATCCCAACTAACAACTCGCTCTCAGTTTCATCGCGGTAAGTTCGCGTCTCAATCTCGATACAATACTTCGGCAAAATCTGGGGTGCGATGGCATCGGCGATCGCCACCATCAAGCAACCGTGAAAGGACGACACTTCGTATTGGGCGTGGGTGCGGTGACTGGGATCTGCTTTACTCATCTGGCTCACTCAGGGCTGTAGATATTTGCTATTCGCAGCCTACACTGAGTGAGCTTTTTTACGCCCTTCCTGACTTCTCAAACACCCTCTAAAGCTTTGCAACCGATCGCTTCCCTGTTCAATCTCATCTTTGCGATCGAGGAGGCTATACAGTTTTTGTAATTCTTCTTGCAGCCTCAGCAACTTCTCTTGCTGCTGCTCCCACTGTTTCGATTGCTCCAGTAACCTTGTTAGCTGCAAAACATCTGCTTGTACCATAGCCCATGACGTTTGAGCTTGAGTCGAGGTAACCTGGGCAGCAATTAGATCTTCTTCGCATACAGCAGCGATCGCATTCAGACGATGACTTAACGCCTTGACCTGAGACTCAATCGTTTTACGCTGTTCTTCTACACGAGCATGTAACCGCTCATAAGCACTCAAATTGACCAACTCTTTAAGAATTTGCAGGCGTTTGGGAGGAGGCACATCCAAAAGCCGCGTGCTCTGCCCCTGTAGAAGCAGCACCGATGACGTGAACGTATCGTAATTTAGCCCAATCACCGAATCAATCCAACGCTCAAACCCCTTTTCTCGATCAGTGTCTGGAATGGGATCTTCGCGGTAGGAATTGTTGCCCTCTTTTGAAATTAGGTGGAAAGCCTGCCGTGAGGTTTTGGTCAAAAGGCACCAGTCCTGGTCTAAAGATCTGATGGTGAATCGGGTGCAACGATTTCTCCTTCGCCCAGGGTCAAGAGCTGCTGCTGGTCGGTAATCAGATCACTT
The DNA here is from genome assembly GCA_019358895.1 of Tildeniella nuda ZEHNDER 1965/U140. Classification (GTDB taxonomy): domain Bacteria; phylum Cyanobacteriota; class Cyanobacteriia; order Leptolyngbyales; family Leptolyngbyaceae; genus Stenomitos; species Stenomitos nudus. The sequence continues at coordinate 37,336 of JAHHIG010000001.1, forward strand.
AGCTCGTGGAACTCAACGCCCATCGACTCACAGGCTTGCTGCAACGACTGCTTGAACGTATTGAGATCGGCACCATAGCCGCAAAGCTCAGCCGCTGTTTCGGCTCCCTGCTTTGCGTTTGCTCGTGCACAATCGACTAGCTCTAGTCCTTTCAGCGGTGTGGTTGCTGCCATCTTACATTTACTCACTCTACTCCTATCACTATGGAACGAACTGCACCAGCACTTATCCATCGACAGGCGGATTATGGACTACTACTCGTTGGAGACTGCCAGTATTGACAGGCAGCGTGGGCGAGCGTAACGACACCAGTGACGATCGCCGTTTCATCCACCTCAAATTGCGGGTGATGAAGGGGGTAGTTGTGTTTTTCTCTAAAACCGACACCCAGTCGAAACATGCTGCCTGGTGCATGCTGCAAATACACCGAAAAATCTTCCGCACCCAGCGACGGCTCGTGGATGATTTGAACGCCTTTTGCGCCCCAAGCGGCTCTAGCAGAAGACTCTAGAAGCTGAGTCAACACTTTGTCATTCTGCACAGAGGGGGTGCCGCGTCGATAGTTGAGTTCATACCGAGCACCGTAGGTCTGGCAGAGGTTCGCAACGATCTGCTCAATCCAGGCAGGTAGGGCAGCACTGGTTTCGGGATGGAGCGATCGCACGGTTCCCAATAACTGCACCCGATCAGCAATAACGTTGGGTGCGCGTCCGCCGTTGATTTGCCCGATCGTCAGCACAACAGGACGCAAGGGGTTCTGAGTGCGGCTAATGGCTTGCTGTAGCGTGGTAATGATCTGAGAGGCAATCCAGATCGCATCGATCGCCTCATGCGGACGCGCCCCATGTCCCGACTCGCCCAAAATCGTGAGTTCCAGATCATCCGCTGCTGCAGTCAGCGCGCCATAGCGAATGCCCACAACACCTGCGGGAATCGATGGAAACACATGCACCGATAAAATGCCTGATACGTCCTCCATCACACCATCCTGCACCATCCACATGGCACCTTGGGCAATCTCCTCCGCCGACTGAAACAGAAAGCGAATACTACCCGGCAAGGCTTGTCCTAATTGAGATAGCACCATTGCTGTGCCTAGCCCAACGGTGGTGTGGACATCATGACCACAGGCGTGCATCACTCCGGGTTGCCGCGAAGCGAACGCTAATTCAGTTTGCTCACGAATTGGTAACGCATCCATATCGGTACGGATTGCCAGCAATCGGCTGTCAGCCCCTTGACCGGGTAGTTCGCCAACCACACCCACTTTGCCAATTCCTTCTTTGACCTGAAGCCCACATGAGGAGAGAACCCCTGCTACATATGCCGCTGTCTGCTGTTCTTGCCCACTGAGTTCAGGGTGGCTGTGCAGGTGTCGCCGAATTTTAATCAGACGTGGCGCTAAGTTGGCAGCGAGATCTTTGATTTGGGCAAGCATGAATCAAATGTGTTGTGCTTTACCTCTATGATACGGATTGTTACAAAGTTCTGAACGTTAAACCTTGTTCGCGCGAGAAGGATTGGTGTCGATTCTGACTGAGAAGCCGAGCGATCGCGCCACTAGCATCTAAAAGTCGCGTCAATAGGCTACCAACTTGACCTTACCGTCTTCCTACCACTTGCAAAGTAGGCTTCAGTGGCTTGAAAACAATGGAGCAAACAGTGCCTTGTTTGTTGCTTGCTCCGTGTGTTGCGATCGCACGAACGCGAGAACTACGCCGCTTTCTTCTGCCGTACAGGACGCTTGTAGGCAGATTTTTTCTTGCGTCCAACGGTTTGGGCTTCACTGCTGTCAGCTCCGAACTGAGCAATCACGGCGTTTTTGGCTTCCAGGATAGTGTTGTGAAATGCCCATTCGGCAATGCGAGCAGCATCAAGCGCCGCACGATATTGGGCTTTGAGTTGGGCTTCGAGCTGTTGTAGTTTCAGCATTTCAGCCTGAGCCTGTTCGATCTGGGGGACGGAAGCTTCCTGGCGATGAGGGGTGTAGCCAGTGATGGTCTGCAATCCGTGGAAGATGTCTTGATCGGAATTCAGGATGCTGGGACTTAAGCGGTTGTTGGTGTTTTGAGTAATCATGGTTCGATTCCCTGAAGCTTTAGCTGGACAAGGTGAAGGTGCCCGATCGCAGCCCAAAACGTATAAACGAGTGGTTGGCTTTAAGGACTCTTTAATCAGAGAGCGAAAATAGGGGTATGGAGAGACGTAACGTTTACCATTACTTCATATCGACGGGTCAATTCGTTCTCTCGACGAGTCGATTCGGTTTCTCGATTGCCCAATTCGGTTCCTCAAGGGGTCAATTCGGTTCCTTAAGGAGCCAATAGGTTCTCTCAATGAGTCAATTCGCTTGCTCGATGGCTCGATTCGTTTTCTTGAGGGGGCGATCGCATCAGGAAAGTAAGAACGATCGTGAGTCAGCCCACCAGGTTCTCAAACAAAAACGTAAACCGCTGCCATCTGTCATCACAAGGCAATGTCAATACGTCCACAGTCTGACCTTACCGTCATTCCCGCCACTGGCAAAGTAAGGTTCAACTGGATTAAAGACAATAGAGTAAACGGTGCCATCGTGCTTGCCTCGTGTGTAAAGCAGCTCGCCATCGAACACGTCCCAGAGGTTGATGGTTGTGTCTTCGCCGCCACTGGCTAAGGTGCGTCCATTAGGACTAAACGCAACTGTATTCACCTTGCCGGAGTGTTTGAGTAGGGTATGTAACTGTTCACCGTTAACATTCCAGAGTTTGACGGTTTTATCATCACTACCGCTTGCCAATGTGCGCCCATCGGGGCTGAACGCCACTGCATTTACTTCCCCATCATGACCTGTCAGAGTCCGCAAGAGCTTTCCGGTGGTCAGATCCCACAATCTAATCGCTTTGTCTTTGCTACCGCTTGCCACAAGCTGACTGTTTGGGCTGATGGCGATCGAGTTAATGTCATCGTTCTCAGGTAGTTTGCCACGCACTGCTCCGGTGGTTGGGTTCCACAAAGATATTTGCTGATCTCTCCCAGCACTCGCCAGAATCTTCCCATCAGCGCTAAAGGCAACGGTGTAAATTGCCTTTTTTTGACCAGTCAGAACACGCGGTTGTTCGCCTACTTGGTTTAAGTTCCATAGCTTGACAAGAGCATCGTAGCTGCCAGTTGCTAGCGTGCGTCCATCGGGGCTAATCGCTACCGATCGCACAATACTTGCATAGCCGCCGAAGATGCGTGGATCAAGGTCAATCTTAAGGTTCTGATCTGGGTCGTAGTTAAGCTTCCAAAGTCTGGCTCCATTTTGAATCACAGCCCCCTTACTCACCTCATAGTGACCGCCAGAAGCCAATGTACGACCATCCGCGCTAAAGACAAGGCTACTAGCCCACACAGAGAAATCATCGTTCAGGACGAGCGAGTAGGTTACTTGATCTGACTGAAGATTTGCAGCCAATTGAGGCGCTTGCTGCTGAAGAGCTGTTTTTGTTGCGTTGGAGGGGCTTCGGTCATCAGCAACTGTGGGCAGGTGATGAAACGCCAGGACATTTGTAGTAAACGATCTTGCTGGGAAATGTGGTGTAACGAGGTAAGCCAGCACAGACGCAAAAAGGGTGGTGGTCGTAGCTCGGCGCATAAAATCTAGAAGCGTTATTTTTCTTCGCTGAAAGCACTATCAGCAGCGTATCACAATCGTGGTTGCCGCTTGCTCTTTCAGTCAACATAAAACGCATGAAATCAACGACTTGCGCCACCAGACGTGCCTGGATCTGTTACATCAGTGCATTTGTACGTGAGGCACTGTGCATCTGAGGATGGTGAGGGTGAGGGTTCTGGAGGCGTTGGAGATGGACTTGGCAGTGAGTTGGAAGGGGCAGGTGGAGGAGTAGAAGGTGAGACTGGCGCTGGTGCTGGCAGATCAGTGGCTATAGGAGTTGGTGTTGGGGGAATATCTACAATTGTTGCTTTCGCAGGTCTTTCTGGTACGTCTGCTTGCTGTGGGGTTGCTGATGGTTCAGGCGTAGAGGTTGCAGCAGGCAACGGCGCAGCGGCGGGGACAGTTGGGTTGCCTGAGGGCAGTGGTAACGCTGTGGAAGGCGATCGCTCTGGATAAGGTGATGGCGTAGGCGATGGTTTTGGCACTGAGATGTAGCGATACGCAAAGACAGCGAGGAACGCGACAACCGTAATGCCGATCGCCCAATAAAGCCTCTTCCGGGACTTGGGTGGAGTTGGAACGGAATCGGTTACGCCCGATCGCACGGCATTGGCTTTCGTCCGTGCGTCAGCTAGCAGTGGCTCAAACTCAACGAGGGGATCTGCCAACGTTTCAACGATCGCGGCAATACGGAGGCATTCGGTCTTGTCGTGTAGGTAGGTTTTGGACAGCATTTGTGATAGTTCTTGGGCGGCTGCACCGGGTTGAGTATAGGCGATCGCAGCCCATCGTTGTGCCTCGGCACGATCGCGAACGTCAATGTCTGGGCTATCCAACTGCTGTTGTACATAGGTCAGCAGAAAGTCAGAGAGTTGCTGAATTCGCACCTGACCAAACCGGGAATCTTGCTGCAACTGACTCAGCAACTCTGTCCTGACTTCCCGATCCATTTCGTAGAGTTCGTGCCCTACTTCTTCGCACAAACTCGAGAGCAATACATCTGCAACTGCGACCCAGGGAATATTGAGCATTTCTCCCTGCGTGTCTTGTTGAAAATTTGCCCACAGGCGATACATCAGGTCGGGAGTCAGCGCCAGCGGTAAGGCAGCATGATACGCCAGATGCAAATGCGCCTCGCTAAACCGTTTGCGAAATGCGTCCAAACGCGGATGCAACCGTTGTGGTTGGGAGACCTCAAGCTTCATGATCCAACTCCTGCAAAATTAGTTCGATCGCTCGTTTCAACGCTGGCAAATCCTGCTCCACTGCGTTCCAAACGCTACTGAGCGAGATCCCTAAAAAGTTATGAATTAAAACATCTCGAAAGCCTGCAATGAGTCGCCAGGGAATATCCAAATACGTTTGCTTTAACTCTGAAGAAAGCCGTTTTACTGCCTCACCGATTACTTCAAAGTTGCGTATCACGCCATCCTGAATCAGTGTGGACTGAAAAAACTCCGTGCGTCCGCTTTGGGTATAGCGCTGCATACGCTGCATTCGGTTCACAATTTCGCTCAGATATTTACCGTCTTCGCTCACAGAGCAATTGCCTCCTTCAGCAGGTGCGCGCTGGAGTTTTCTTGCAGTCCTTCAACCGTCGAAACGGTGACAGTGCGACCAAGGAGATCTTCAAAATCTTGCACAAGCGCGACGTAATCTAGAAGGCTCCGATCAGCATCTAGCGTCACTAAAAAATCGACTGCCTGGTCGGGCTGGTCTTCGTGCGATGGAACTGAGCTAAGAAGACGAACATCCGATGCTCCATGTTTTGCAGCTAGATCCAAAATCTCTGCACGTTTTGTTTGCACTAATTCATGCATGTTCATGGCTAAGTCCTTGAATCTAGGTCAATCTTAGCCGAATGTTTTGATGCTTTTCCTCTCAGCACATCGATCGCCCCATCCAACCCCTGACGACTCGTTTCAAACATGGGGATCACAGTCGCAATGTCGCCTGCGGTAGTGCCTGCCCAGCGCGATCGAGGCATAGGATTTAGCCACGCGATGTAACGGACGCGCTGTTTTAGATCATCAACAAAGGTTTTGGTGGCACGGCGGCGGCGAGGATTGAAGCCACCCCGTGCTGATCCCGCATCGCTAAAAATGAGCACAGCGGTACGTGAATTGAGTTGCGCGAGAAAGTCATCGATCGCCACTGCCTCTTGATGCACGGGATCGTGATAAACATAATCGGCTGGGCAGTTATGGAAGTAGTAAACGCCAGCCTTACCTAAACGCCCACCCTGCAACGCCGTATCGATCAACCGCTGCGACAGACTATGGAAGGGCACCATTGAACCATCCTGATCAATGAGCAGCAGTAGTTCGGTTCGATTCACGCGACCGGGTACGAGAACAGGCTCCAGCAAGAGTCCCTGTTGCCCAACGCGATGAATGGTGGCATCAATATCAACGTCAGTTAGTGCGCCTTCACGGATGAAGCGACGCAAATAGCGCCAACTCTGCTTCATTTGTCGTCGTGTGATGGGAAAGAATTCGGGATTGGTGAGGACGCGATCGCCCACTTCCCCATCGGCTCCCAACCGTCGCCGTACCACTCTAGCAGCCCGCACTTCATCGCCAATTTGTTGAATGAGTTCGGTTGAAAGATTGGTCGCGGCGATCGTGCCTACTTTAGTAGGGGCTTGTGTTTGTTCTGAACGACTTAATCTTTTCAAAGCTTGCTCAAGCAACCATGCTAATCGCTCAATTAACCACACCACTCCAAAAATAAGAAGGCAGATTGCTCCACAAAACAAAAGGAAACCAATATTTACAACAATAGCTAAGCTCATTGGAGATGTTGTAGTCGTTGGGGTTGCTGGTGAAGGAGCTACACTTTTATCAGGAGTTGGAGATTTGAGCGGTGTCGGTTTTAGGGTGGAATCACTGTTGGTTGGATTTGGCTGTGAGGTTGTAGATTGAGTAGATGAATTTCGGGACGCGTATATTGCAATATTCACTACAACGAGTATTACTAGGCACATGGCAGCCAACAGTCCTATCAACCACCACTTAACCTTGTGTAACCACAAGATTCGTTTTGCTGACCGTTTTTTGGACGCACCTTCTACGGCAGTAGACAACACAGCAGACTGACCAATAATCTGCTCAAAGTGGTAGTTAAAGAGGCGTTCTTCTTCGGGAGATTTGATCCAGAGGGTGCGGCAGAGTTTGGCGAGAGCCTCGCGGTTCTGGATGCCGAAGCCTGCTTGGAGCGATCGCAGCACGAGTTGATATTCAGTAATGCCCAGCGGTAAGCCAGCCTCACGCAAGCGGGTAAAGAGTTCCAGTAAGGGCAGTTCATCCACTGGATGGGGGTTCATGGGGTTAGCTCCGCTTCAGGTAGCGCAGGTGGTCGTCCCAGCTTTTGAGCAGCACGCCGAGGTAGGGGAGTTTGCCATCCAGCTTTTGCAGCGCTTCGTCGTCGGGATGGCGTTTCAATACTCGAAACCAGTCCATCAGTTCACTGGTGCTGACGTTTTTGGCGGATTCGCCTTTTTCTTTTCGCAGTTGGTCGCGCAGTTGCAGGAAGCGATCGACGGCTGCCTGGGTTAGCGTATCGGAGGCATCGGGGTAGCGATCGCGCACAATGCGTACCAACTGTTCCTGACTGGGGAACTGGACTTGTTGAAAGAGACAGCGACGTAGAAAGGCATCGGGCAGGTCTTTTTCGTCGTTGCTGGTGATGAAAATAATTGGCGCGACGGTTGCCCGAATGCGTAGCTCTTTGCCATTCTGTCGGGCTTCTTCGATCACAAACTGCTGTTCATCCAGTTCCACCAGCAAGTCGTTGGGGAAGTCAATATCGGCTTTGTCAATTTCGTCAATCAGGACGATCGTGCGTTCAGCAGTCTGAAAAGCGCGTCCCAACGGTCCAAAGCGGATATAAGCAGCAGGATTGTCGATACGTTCCAGTTCGGCTGGGGTGAGGCGATTGGAGGAGGCAAGCTGAGCATCGCGCAAACGGGCGATCGCGTCATACGTGTACAGCCCATCCCGTGCGCGACTGGTCGATTTCACATACCAGGGTTCAAAGTTCAAGCCGAGTTCGTAGGCAACGGCACGGGCAAGCTGGGTTTTGCCGCATCCCGGTTCGCCTTTGAGTAGCAAGGGGCGTTCCAGGTAAATCGCCAGGTTCACAGCTTCCACCAGTGCATCGCTGGGTAGATACGGGTAGAGGATTTGCCCAGCAGCATCCCGCTCGCCTGGTTGCGGCTGTCGTTTTCCGGTATATTCTGGCGATCGATAACTCACAGTTTTAACCACCTATCCTCTTGGTCATACCAGTTGCAGCCACACAGGTCACAAATTTCGCGCAGCGTTGGTTCTGGAAGCCCATTGTCTGTGTTTGCCAACAACGTCTCAACCATTGTTTCGGCATCATCAGTGATGGCGGTTGGCAGCACATCACTTTGTTGCTCAATCCAGGTGATGAGTAAGTCTGACGAAAACTCCGTCAGGTTTGGCAAGCCAAAGGGAATGATGGGTTTCCAGGTAGAATCATACTGCTTGGCAAAGGTGAGATTCCAGGTATTTACGCTGCCTTTGTCATCCAGCAAAAACATCAGTAGCTTAAAGCCGTTGCCCTGAGTTGCCGTTTCAGACACGCGATTTGCCAGCACAGCCCAAAAGTCGGTAATCAGGTCACGCAGATTGTCTTCAATGGTGCCATGCACATCGTAAAACACGACTAACACATTTTGCGTCTGCCACCACTGATGGACTTTCTCGACAATTTCAGTAGGTGTGCTTTGTCGCCCTAGTCCTACGCGTCCAGACAGTTCTCGCCACAAGGCAGGAATATCAGTGCGCGATGAGACTCTACCAAGATTGACCTTGACTACTTTTGCTTCCAGGCTTCTGGAGGTTTCTAATGCAAGTCGATTTAATAGCCAACGCTGACCGTATTCTGGCGAGGTTCCTTGAATCAAAAAGGCACCCACAGGATGGTCTTTGATCACCTTTTTGAACGATCGCTGTTGCTCCCAATACCCCAGTTTCAGTAATGCCCCATGAAGCTGATCCAGATTGACACTTGGGCTAATGCTGGCGGGTTCAGCAACCTCCTTGATCTGGCACTCCAGGCGATCGAGGTCTTGTTCGACCTGCTCCAGTTCCTCCGTAGTTTCCGCAATCTGCACATCCAGTTTTAGCTTGACTGCCACATCAGTTTCGAGTCTCCGCGCCTGTCGCAGACTACGCAGTTTCTTACTCAACAGGTCATATTCACCCTGGAGGTCATCAAGTTTCGTTTGCAGGCGATCGAGCGTGGGCATTTACAGAAGGGGAGCTATGCTAACGGGGACACAAGTATGAGACTAATGTAACTGGCTTTCAATGTGATCCAATCGCTGTTCCACCACTTCCAGATCAGCGGTGGTTTCTTCAATCTGCATATCTAACTTCAGCTTGACAGCCACATCAGTTTCGATCGCCCGCGCCTGTCGCAGATGCTTGAGCTTGCGATTGAGCAAGTCATACTCTTGTTGTTGCGATGCCAGATCGTCTTCCAGTCTGCGGCGCTGGCGGCTGGTCAACCCACCTGTTGCTGACGGTGATGTTGTTGCTGTAGTAGAAGCCGTGACAGCAGGACTTAAATCTACAACTGACGCGTTTGGTTTTGCTTGCGCGATCGCCTCTACTGCTTTGCGAATACCTTTGGCAACATCCAAAAACGCCTCATCGGGATTTGACCAAGTGGTGACAGGTTGAGCATTCTTGGGCAATGCCTGTAGTTTGCTAAACGGTGCACCGCTCCAATCGACGGGCTTCAAGATAATGGGGATTACGCAAGCGTCTCCGGCTTCATGGCGTTCGATCGCCCGCCTCAATTCAATATCCCAGCAGTAATCTGATGCTAAAAAATCCGCGCTAATGAGTAGTAAGATGACTCGCGCGGAGTTGAGATGATCGTCGATCGCGCCTGCCCATTCGCTTCCTGCCGTGATCTGGCGATCGTGCCACGCCGTAATCACACCCTGACGCTTCAAGATGCTCAGGTGTTTTGCCAGTTCATCACGCAGCGTTTCATCTCGGTGAGAATAGGAAAAGAAAACCTCGATCGCGGTGTTGGGCGCAGTACTCATTCATCAAGCTGAACCGTATTAGCAGATTAGATTCAGTCTCCTGCACGTAAGTTACTCGATCCAACGCGTAAATGCGAGGTCGAATCCGGAAACCCCTACTTCGGCTGCTTCACTGGAGTTAAAACCCAGAGTCCATCCATCCGCTCTGCTTGAGCGGTGGTGGAATTGGACGTGCTGATGCTGCGCACTGACCCAACAATCCGCTGTGCCTCCTGCACATAGGACGCATAGATCTCCGGCACAGACGGGAGGAGGAGGTTATAGAAGAAGGACAGCGTCGCACCCATATTGATGTAGTAGTAGCCCTCATTGGGTATTGGGAAACTGGCAGTGGCAGTTTGAAAAGTGTAGTTGCGATCGAGGGGCAGATACGGCTTGGGGTTAAGCGTTGCCATTGGCTGTACACCTGTTGTTAGGAGCAGCGTTTTGTCATCAACCCAACCATGAGACAAGATGCTGATGACTTTGCCCTTTTCTTTGCCTTCCCAACTGACGATCGGCTGACCCTTAATGCGTCGGGGGACGATCGCCACTTCACCCTTCGCCTGTGCTTTAACAAACTGATCGAGCTTTTTTAACGCCGCTTCGGCAGCGGGGCGATCGCTCGTTTGAATCATTAACCCCACGCCCAGATTGAGCTTGTTGTAAAAATAGTTGAACAGTCCGCCAGTGGTGGGAAAGAAGAACAGTGCATACTCCCCGTCCATCCAGGAAATCACGTCTTTTTCGGGGTCTAACCCGGTAGCCTTGCGGAAGGAATTGCGGAGGCTGGCGATCGCCAACTGGTTAGGCAAGTCATCCTGTACAGAGTCGAGCGCCGTTTGCCACTGCCGCTTAAAGTTGCGGCTGTTTGCCGATAAATAGGTGGTGGCTGGTAACCGCGTCAAAAGTTGGTTTGCATCGGGAGAGAGTATCGTTGCCTTATCAGGCTGAGGCGTGGTGTAGTAAAAGTTTGATTGGCTGCGAAGCCCCTCTGGTTGCAGCCAGATGTGGGCATCAGCGGTATCGTACAGCTTCGTTAAACTACGTAGCTGACCTTCGCTGAAAGTCGGAAAACCAAAGAGTTCGGCGGATGACGGTGCAGCCTTCGCGATCGCAAGGACGAATTTTGCAATTTTTGCGACATCACCGTAACCCATCAGCAGCGAGCGTCCCGTTTGCGAATGCCGTAGTGTTCGCTGAAACAGGGGATTTTGCGCCAGAGGGGTATTCTCAGAACGGGCATCAATCAGGTCTTCTAACGTATCCGCCTGCACCGCGATCGCGATATTACCAGGCAGCAGCGCGATCGCCAGTCCACGCGGCTTGCTAAATTCTGACGGATCAGGGACGGCTGGTTCTGCTTCAGTAGGCGTACTCGGCTCTGGTGGCGTTGCTTTTGGTAGAGGCGCAGGTTTGACGACCTTACCTTGAGAGACGCTGGCTACCGTCCAGGGCAATAACAATGAGTGTGGCTGTGTAGATTGCCCCGTGGGCAGCGGCTGAATGCGACGGGTTGTGGAGTCGGGTTCGGGCTTAGATGGCTTGTCTTCAGCGGGTGCAGTCCATTGCAGAATGGTGATGCCTTTGTACTCCCGCTCTACTTCGGGTTTGCCTCGCGTGGCTTTGAATTTGTTCAGAAAGGTATCGAAGCGATCGCGATCTTTAATGGGTGCCAGCAAAACCGCGCTTGCATCCAGCGTTTGTAAAACAGAACGCTCGATCGATCCCGCCGTTGGTACTAAAGCGATCGCCACTTCGTCCCCCAACCAGGGCTGAATATGTTGTGTGAAGTCAATCTTAGCTGGCAAAAACGGAATTTTGAGGGGCGTTCGGAGCGATTCGGGCAACGGGTTAAAGCGATCGACCTCTGACCACACGGCCGGTGTCGCATTGACGAGCACCAATCCTGGCGTGTTGGCTGGCAGCACAGTCGTGACAGCAGGTGGGGATAGCTGTGGTGCTGGCACTGCACGGACAGGGGCGCAACTGGGTGTGACTGCTACAGCAACGAGAAATGATACAGAAACACGACGGAACAATGCTTTCTCCTCCAACCATTAATTAGTTCAACCGTCAATTAATTAGGAACATGAACCATTCCAGCACCCAATGCTCAGGCAACCCTAGCCTAATTTTGCTACCACTGCCAAGATTTGCGTCGAGTGATTTTAAGATGCCCAATGCGTAAGGACTTGTAGCGTCGATCGCTGGATTGCCTCACTGCAACCGTTGTGATACCAAATCCAAAAACAGGCGCTACAGATCAAGCAACCTAGCCGCCCTCACCCTTACCCTCTCCCTTTCTTGAATGCCCATTGGGCTATAGGGGCGAGGGGACTGGATTTTAGCTCCCTTCTCCTTCGGGAGAAGGGCTGGGGATGAGGGCACTCGAGCGTACGCACACGAATTATTCAACCTGCCTGCTGTTGAAATGGTTGCCTTGGATCACGATTCATCAGAGGTCTAACGCACGATCGCCTGTTGAGAACAATAGCAGTAAAGAATGCGTGTTTGATGGCTGTAGCGATCGCGCAAAACTACTTTTATGCGGTTCCTCCTAGACGGGGTAGTACTGAATTTATATATTTAACAATTCACTATTGATATTTAATCTCAATAGCTGTGATAGGATTATCCCAGCTCTTAGTCCTCCCATACTCACGCACTCACCCTTCAAAACCCCCATGACTCTCTCGTTCGATGTCCTGTGGTTAAACGCCAGCCCCAGCTTGAAACATTTTGACCAGCCGTTGCTGCGATCGCTCTCCCAGCATCATACTGTGGCGCAGTGGGCTTACAGGCAGTCTCTCGATGAAGCCAGTTCACTGGATCATGCCGTATCGCTATTGCACGACTATCTGCAATGCCAGCCGCGCCCTGTCCATCTAGCAGGTCACGGCATCAGCGGCGTTGTGGGATTAATTTACGCACGGCGCTTTCCTGAGCAAGTGCGATCGCTAACATTGCTGGCAGTTGGAGCACAACCCGCGATCACGTGGCAAGCGCACTACTATGTTCAACGTCAACTCATTACCTGTAGCCGTCAGCAGCTACTAGCGTGTACAACCAAAAGCCTTTTGGGTCAGCAGTTTTCTTACCCCACCAAGGCGCTTGTGACATCGCTTGCCCGCGACCTGGAAGAGGCTCCTTCACCGCACTCCTTATTTAGCTTGGCGACCCTGCCCAAAGGCGGCGTGACGATGCCTTTGCTGGTTTGTGGGAGTAAGACTGATCCAGTTGTTCACCCACCCGTACTACAAGAGTGGCTGGCTTACTTCAAGTCAGACGACACGCTTTGGCAGTGCCCCGATGGTCGTCACTTTTTTCATTCTTTTCAGCCTCAGTTGGTTGGAGAGCAGATGATCCGGTTTTGGCGCTGCTTGGAGGCGCAACAGTCTTCAACTCACCGTTTTCCTCTGAAAATCAACCACCATTAAGGCACCCTTATGTTGTTCAATGAGCTTCACGATCGTTTGTTTTGACATCCTGCAAGAAGCGGCGACAGAATGACCATTCTGGGTGCGTTAGTTCTGATTGTTGATGCCACTGATGCCACGATTCAGTAGGCTAGGGGCTGTCATCAATTACGACTACACATGACTTGCAACAAGGGTTCCAGCCCCTAGCCTGGTGTGTTGGGACGGGCGCGACAATGCTGATACCGTAAGGTTTCGGAGCTAAATTGATGACGCGCCTTAGCGGACGTGAGGCAAGAAAACCTGCGAAGAGAAAGGCGTTGCATATCAGCGAGCAACAGTTGCGGTCAGACTATCTCGTCTGCGAGTAGACAGGTCGGCATTTGACCGAGTGAACTCAACTGCTATGCACCTATACAACGCCGTTTGAAGGGAGTATTGAACTCATACCAACGATCATACTGTCGAAACCCATAGACATAAATCACATATTCTTCTTTATAGAATAGAATAGAATCTATGGTCAATTAGACGGGGGAACGCACTTGAACAATGCAACGCTCCATCAGTTGAAAGTGTTTGAGGCAGTCGCGCGCCACAACAGCTTTACTCGGGCGGCTGAAGAACTCTTTCTCACGCAACCGACGGTTTCGATGCAGGTAAAGCAATTGTCAAAATCGGTCGGCTTGCCGCTCTTTGAGCAGGTAGGCAAGCGACTCTACCTGACTGCTGCTGGCAAAGAGCTTTACACCACCTGCCAAGACATTTTTACTCGCTTATCTCAGTTTGAAATTGCGATCGCTGACCTCAAAGGACTCAAGCAAGGCGGGTTGCGGTTAGCCGTTGTAACGACCGCAAAGTATGTGGTGCCTCGCTTACTAGGACCTTTTTGTCAGCGGTATCCTGGTATTGATGTCTCGCTGACAGTGAATAACCACGAGTGGGTTTTAGAAAGTTTGGCAGCTAATCGTGATGACCTTTACATCCTGAGCCAGTTGCCTGAAGACATGGATGTGCAGGTGCATCCGTTTTTGGAGAACCCTCTGGTTGTGCTGGCGCAACGCAATCATCCTCTAGCGCATGAGCGGGATATTTCGCTGGAGCGATTGGCAGAAGAGCCGTTCATTATGCGCGAACCTGGTTCGGGTACCCGTAAAGCGGTTCAAAAACTGTTTGATGATCAGGCGCTGCCACTTAAGGTCAAGCTCGATTTAGGCAGCAACGAGGCAATTAAGCAGGCGATCGCAGGTGGTCTCGGTATTTCTGTGCTGTCACTACATACATTAGCGCTAGAAGGCTCCAACAGCCAACTGACCATTCTGGATGTCAAAGGCTTCCCAATTCAACGCCATTGGTATGTCATCTATCCCTCTGGCAAGCAACTATCAGTCATTGCCCGCACCTTTCATGACTATCTGCTCAACGAAGGCAAACGCGTGGCTGAAGAAACCGCTTTTCAGGGAGTGTTCAGTAAAGGGCTGAAGCCAAGAGGACACGATTTAGAAGGCAAGGGTTAGACGAAAACATAGTTTTAGCCGGGAGTATGTCACCTTTGCGCCCTCACCCTAAATCCCTCTCCCCAGGGAGAGGGACTTTGAATCCTTGCTCCCTTCTCCTGGGGGAGAAGGGTTGGGGATGAGGGCAGAATCTAGCACTTGCGAAAGTGACATGCTGCCGTTTTAGCCTTCTGCCTTCTGCCTTCTGCCTTACTCAGGCAGCTTGTACTGTTGGACGATCCGCTTGGCATATTCAGGCACATGCGCGTCTAGCTTTTCGGGATAGTTGCGCTTGACGTATAGATAGTTGCGGGTGAAGTGGGAGTCGATCGAAAAGCGGGCATATTCTAACCCTTTAGGTCCTGTTTTTTTGATGACAATGCCCAGCAGCTTGGCTACCCACATCGGTAGCGTTACCCCTTTGTCATAGGCAGAAATACTTTGCTGCACAGCATCGTGACGATCGCCCTGCGACATCACGGGTTGCGTCTCAATCTGAGCCTGGACAAGATCGAGCATTTCCTGACCGCGATCGTTCCGCACGACGATCCATTGCCAGCCGAAGGGTGCGCCCATATACCCTACAACCAGATCAGCCAGGGAGTTAACGTAATCAAAACAGCTCATGCAGGACGGTGCAAACACGTCTTTAAGCTGGTTTGTCTTGAGACCAAAGAACGGTACTGTCTCACTGGAACCATCTTCGTGCTTGAAGTGGACGCGGAAGTCCTGCATGAATTCGTAATGCACTACGGTGGCGGGCGATCGGCTAGTAGTATCGAGAAACTTCTGCAACCCAGCGCGAGTCACATTATCGACACAGGGCGTTCCCAGTACGTAGAGCTTCTCTAAACCCAGTTGCTTTTCCACTGCCCGAAGCGCCTGAATTTGGCAACCCACGCCAATCACCAGCAGACGCTTCATGCCCGACTGCTCGATTTCTTCTAGCACGGAGAGGTTGGGCGACAGCGTGGGCTTATTCACTTTTGCCGCCAAAATTTCTTCTGGTGTGCGAGCCAGTATAGGTTTAGGCTGAAAGCGATCGTCCTCCGTGTTTTGCACACAAACGACACCTTCGACCATACCGCGAGTGAGCATTTCAATGGCGATCGTGCTGACAATGCCTGTCCACTGTGCGCCCTCTACAGGCTCTAGCTTGCGTGCCGCCATCATGTCCTGGCTGACCCCAAAGTACC
The DNA here is from genome assembly GCA_019358895.1 of Tildeniella nuda ZEHNDER 1965/U140. Taxonomy (GTDB): domain Bacteria; phylum Cyanobacteriota; class Cyanobacteriia; order Leptolyngbyales; family Leptolyngbyaceae; genus Stenomitos; species Stenomitos nudus. The sequence continues at coordinate 53,151 of JAHHIG010000001.1, forward strand.
ATTCATCCGGATTGTCCAGATTGCGGCTGCGATCGTGGATTTGCGCTTCTAGTTCAGCAATCTGCTGATTCAGGAAGGCACAGGCATCTTTGACGTAGTGAATGTAATAGGTGTCACAGAGTCCGCATTCGCTGCACAGTGCTTTGGCGGGGCGGCGACTGGTGGGCTTAAGAGCTTTCGCCTTTTTGTGGGAGGGCGCTACGGTCATGGCGTGAGGTGTGCAAAGGTCACTGTTGATCACAATAACGTACTGCTGCCCCGTGATGTAGGGTTTTGTCGTTTGATTCCCTAGCCAACTTAGATGAGTGAGCGCTGCGATCGACCAGATTGTAGGGTTGCACGCTTGGGATGCTGACCCTTGACAAACTGCCTTCGGAGAGAGGTCACTTTCTTCGCATCAAGGGCAAACTCTAGGTTAAACGTTCGCAGACCTAGACGATCGCGCACCCATCCCTAAAACAGACCATGAAACGGCTGCTGACTTGCTTTGCTGGGCTTCTAGCGTTAACGACCTCAAGTTGTGCCCTTGCGTCTCTTCTAACTGTCACTCCCAAAACGCTGATTGATCAGACTGTTAATTGCCCAACCGATGAGAACTTAAAAGCAGAGGGCTTCAAAGTTTTGAGTACACAAACATGGTCTCAAGGCGTGATTGTGCTTTACACCGCTCTTTGTCCCACAGATGACTCAAAGACCGCAATGCGTCCAGTCTTTGGTCATAAGGTTGTCAAGCGGAACGGCACGATATGGCAGGTAAGCGGCAGTGGCAGCTACAGAACAGCAAACGAATCAGCCCCATCAGAAGAGTTGGTAGAGTACGGCATTGGTCGCTCTTCAAACCAGCGCAGCGGTAGCGCCCCTTCTCAAAAAGCCCCTTCTCAAAAAGAAGAACCTTACATCATTCTGTATGGTCGAGTGCTCAAGCCAAGCGTTGTCGCTGTAGAAGCCACATTTGATAATGGCAAGATTGTGCGCGATGAGAGCAGCAATGGTGTATTCGCACTGCTTGCTGCTGGAGCCAGCGGAGTCTGTGAAGTGCGCGTCTTAGGAGCAGATAATCAGATCCTGCGACAAGAGGATTTAGCAATGCCGAAGCAACGTACCCGCAGTGAACCGATAATTCGGTGCCTGCCGATGTCGCATCAGTTGTAAGTAGCAAACATAACCAGTTGTAGGATGTGCTAGACGCAGCCGTGACGAATTCGACCTCCGAGCAACACAGATTCCCTAACGTTGAACCGCTATGTATGCCGCTTTGAAAATATTAATCTTCATTTAGATAGCCATGCCAGTCAACAAGGTGCCCTAGCACGGTCATACGCCTGTAGTCCTCCTCGGTAACTATGCAACGATCAAATTTTGCCCTTGACTTTCGTTGCGGTTGCAATTTTTGCTGTTGAGCTTTCGGCTTTTGAGCTTTAGTCGAATGACTTAAAGGGGCAATCGATTTGTTGGACGCGCTTTGATGCTTAGTTTTAGCAACGGAAAAATTTTGGTTGTTAAGAGGACGCTTTAAAAGTCCAGATGCTTGTAGCATTGGCGACTGAAGTCGCGGCTACAGAGGCACTAGCGCAGCCATGCCCGAAGGACTTTACCCTGCCGTTGCAGGTGATAAAACCCTTACTCTGCGGTAGTCCGCACAGGCGGACTTTGTTTACGTGGTCGCAGTTTTAACCGCCAGACACTTTTCAAACAACCTCTTACGTCTACCAATGCCAACCACTAAAACAAGAATTTGCGTTTGCTCAACCCTCTAGACGATTCGATAGCGTTGCCCCACTGCCCTCACGCTGCGAAAGCCTGAAAGATTATCCACCAGTGCTTTCCCCTGTTTCTCAGGCTCAACTTTGAGCTGATCAATGCGCTCACTCAGCTTCTCTTGTTCACGTCGATCGTTAATGGCAGTCAGCGTTTCTAAGGCAAGGGGAGTGAGTTGAATCGTGTATTCAACCATTGCTATAACCCTAGCGTTGTTTTTGCACTCTCCCAGGAGACGGTGTTGCCTTGTTCTGCTTGAAGAAGGCTCTGACGGAGTTTAGCGACGAATTCGGTATCGGTCAGGATGTCGAGGGTTTCGAGTAGCTCAGTGAGGTGCGCGTAGCTGAGGGCGACAATGACCGGCACACCATCTTGAGTGATGATGATGGGTTCGTCGGTCAGTTCATCGGGAAGGTTGGGAAGTTGCTACTGTGCTTGAGCGATCGTCCAGTTGTTTGGGCATACCGCAAGAGAGGAGTCAGGGTGAATTCACTCTAACACCCGCTTTCAGGGAAGCAGCCGCATTCTCAGTTTGGGTTTGCCACACGCGATCGCGATTCTGAGAAGAACAAGAGCGAGTTTATACGCAGGCAGAAAGCAGGATTGTCTGGAAGCGCTTTACGGTAACTTCACCGTAAGTAACCACAGCTTTACCGTTAGTCACCACAGCTTCATCATTACTAACGATCGCTCTAGCGTCAGTAACCACAGCTTGAACGTAAGTAACGACAACTTGTGCAGAAGTAACCACAGCTTGAGCGTAAGTAACCACAGCTTGTGCATAGGTAACGACAGCTTGAACGGACGTTACCAACGCTCGTTCTAAGGCAACATCAACAAGTGTTGTTTAAGGGCGGTGGCGATCGCGGATGCCTTGCCGAAACGCCTTTGCTGCCGCCAGTGGATTGGGATTCTGCACACAGTTACTCAGCAACGTCATGTCCAGGTTGGGGAGCAGTTCACTCTGGTCGATCGCCTCATAGCCAAAGGTTTGCGTCCATTGCTCCTGGTTCTCTGTACGCAAGTGGTAAAGCAGAAAGCCGTTGTTTTGCCAGAACCAGACCTCCTGTACTCCCAAGCGTTGAAACCGTTCCAGCCGATTAATGCTGCCGCTTGTCACCACCACTTCAATTGCCAAATCAGGAACCGCTTTATCGGTGCCGATGCAGTAGCTTTCATCGGGTTCCGTTCCAACCCGTTTGTCTGCATTGCGAAAGGTCGTGGAGCCTGTGGGGAAATATTCGGTATCCGTTTCCAGAAAATAAATTTCTAAGAGCGTCCCAATGCGAGTTTTGCCACTTTCATGCCGACGGCTGGGTGCCACAATTTCCAGGACTCCATCCAAATAATTGATGCGATACGCTAGACTATCTCCCATTCTGGTCAGCAGCGCTTCGTACTGTGACCAGGGGACGTTGGTAATCACGCGCCGTTCTTCCGGGTCATCCAGCTTTAACCATTGAGAGAGGTCTTCCAGCAGCAGCATCGCCCGTTCCTCGTTGCCCTTTCACTGATTCTAATGCGGATTCTAACCTCTGCTCTGATACCTCTCGGTACTGCTACCCTGCTAAACCAACCGCTGGTGTTTTCAGTCACAGGGCAAGGTTGACCGATGGGGTGCAGTCAAGATCAGATTCAGCGGAAGTAACGACAGCTTGTGTAGAAGTGACGATCGATCGTGCCGAGTCAACATCAGGAAGAACCGCCACTATAAAGGTAGAAGAGGAAGTACAGCCCTCGCAACACGTTAAAATCCTTAAGCTTTCGATTTTATCCTTTTCACACGGATAACATGCAGACAAGGTGCTGTCTATTCAGCTTGATCGAGATTTTAGGCTGCAAGATTTTAGCCTAATCGAAATCTGCCTAATATTACAGTTAGTGATTCAAGCCTTTGGGTGAAAGGTGCGTTCAGATTGCTATAGTCCTTTAGGGATTAAGTTATTCTAAGGATATCGGTAGGGGCATCGCTTCAAGGTTATTAGTGAGATGGTTGGTGTAAACGGTGCTTGGAAGCTTAGGCATGAATCTCCTTAGTGACTTGAGTCGATGGTTTTTTATTAATGTTGTTCTGGCTCTATTGCCACTTATCGTAAATTTGGTAGTTATCTCAATGTTTAAGGAGGAAGAACGACGTAAATGGAAATGGGTTAGTCTTTTTAGAGATGGTGAATTGTTTTTCTTTTCAAGCACTATATCTGCGACATCAATGAGTGAGGTGGTTTTAGGGAACAAATCAAATTCGCCCAATTTGGGATATTTGCATACATTTACCTTACTGCCAATAATGTTGGTATTATTACTCTCGACAGTGATATTTGGATGCGCTGCATATACCAAACTACAAAAACAGCTAACAGGGAAAGGAGATTCGCTACTAGATGATTTTCGGTTTTCATATGGATCAGTCGCTTGTGCAATTGCCTCAGTAATTCTCGGCTACGTAGCATTTTTACAATCAAGAATCTAAACTTATGAGTGAGACAAGCAAAAAAGTTGAAATTCTAATGAGAGCATCTTCAGGAATAGCTCTAGGTGCAGCATTGGGATCTTCTCTTGGTTTAGTAATTGGCTCTGCTGTTGGCAGTTTAATTCTTCCAGGCGTAGGGACTTTGGTTGGAGTTGCTGGAGGGGCTTTTCTTAGCTCACTTTTAACAAGGAACTTAACAAAAAATGCTAGGAGTGGCGAGGAAAAGTTGACAGTAGTTCTTGATTCGATTGCTGAGAATGATGATCCTTTAAAAGAAGATATTTTAGTTGTTTTAGAAGCAAAGATTAACTATACAGAAGAAGATGACATAAAAGAATCTCTGATTAAGATGCGAATTTCAGTTAATGCAACTAATCTTCCACGTCCTCAAAAAAAAGAAATGGCTGACTACATAATCACAGCACTCAGAGAGATTGAACGCAGAGATACATCAAGCGCTAAGTATTCCTTGGGCAAGGTAGCTGACTTGGCTCAGGATTATCCAAATATTCTCAATGCTTTGAGGGAACTAGGGAAATATCTTTCAAAATGACCAGACCGTAAAGTGAATAGGTGCGGTAGGGCAAGCACTGCCCATTTCTACTTTCATGCACTGACTACAATCGCCCTCCCTTTCTCTACGATCGCTCACCCCTCCGTTACTAAAAGCTTCAAATCCATCAAACGATCGGATGGTGCTGACAAAACCAACGATCGCGCGGTGGCAGATGCGGCTGAAACGATAGGGTGCGATCGACTAGTAGTGCGATCGGGTTGCTGGCAAAACACCGATCGCACTTTAGCAAATGTAGCTGAAATGACAACGCCTGTAGACAATGGAGAGATGTAGCAGGATTGGGCGTTTGACGGCAGAGAGATAAAATGTACAGTAGTACCTTTATTGATCAGAAGGATTTTATGAGGTTTAGCGTAACGCTCGATCGTGATGAAGATGGCGTTTGGATTGTGGAGTGTCCCAGCATTCCGGGTTGCGTGAGCCAGGGGCAAACACGACAAGAAGCCCTTGAAAACATTAAAGATGCTATCTCAGCTTGTCTACAGGTTCGAGCAGAGCGTGGGATGCCGCTTACAATTGAAACGTATCAAGTTGAGGTCGTAGCGTAGTGGGTTCTGCCCTTCCTGTAATGAGTGGGCGTGAGGTCGTGCGCGTCTTTGAATCTTTGGGTTGGAATGCTGTGCGGCAGACAGGTAGTCACATCATTATGGTTGAAGACGAGGAACTTGTGACGCTTTCGGTTCCTGATCATCGTGAAGTAGCAAAAGGAACGCTGCGAAGCCTCATTCGTACTGCTGGATTGACCGTAGAAGAATTTGTTGCCGCCAAGTAGCACGTAGTTCTCAGGCTAACGAGACAGTGTTAGGGTAGGCACTGCTCATCTCTACTTTCATGCGCTGGCTACAACATCCTGTCCTGTGGTTACGATCGCCTAACCCTCTGTCACTAAAAGCTTCAGCTCTGCCAAATGATCGCATGGTGCTGGCAAAACAACGATCGGATGGTGGCAGATGCGGCTGAGATGGTAGGGGGCGATCCGGGTTAATTTCGCAAGCTTGTAGAACCAGCGTCTATGTCATGCTGCAATTTTGCCACTGCGTCTAAAATAACAACGAAGCGTTGTCCAAATGCGGTGAGCTTGTATTCAACCCGTGGTGGAACTTCTGGGTAAGAGCGTTTTTCTAGAATACCGAAGCTGACCATCTTGTTTAGACAATCGTTTTGCACTTTGGTTGTGAGTCCATCAATCGAGCGGGTAATGGCTCCAGGGCGATCGACTCCCTGACAAATCAAGGTCAAAATTTGAATTGACCATTTACAACCCACAATGTATTCCACCATTGCAGCGGCTGAAGTTGGCTTACTTGCTTGCTGGCTGTTCATCTAACGCAATCTATTTTTTCTAACCCCTGTCTTAATTTCTACCAAAAAGTGCCTACCGCACCAAGAGGTGCTTACTTTCGCGCCCAATTTAAGTTGCTTAAGATGCTTGCTGTGGGCGGATCACTTCAAAACCTCAGCAGGAAAATCATTATGTACCAGGAATTTAAGCATCAGCAAGCGTTGATCGTTGGCGGTAGTAGCGGCATTGGACGGGCGATCGCAGAAATTCTTTTAACTCATGAAACAACTGTAACCATTGTCGGACGAACCACTGACAAGCTTCAGGCAGCCGCATCCCACCTCAAGCAGTTCGGCACGGTGCAGACGTGGCAGGCAGATATTAGCGATCGTCAGGAGGTATCCCAACTGGTTGAACGTATTGCTTCCGAACTATCTAACGTGCGTTATTTAGTCAATGCTGCTGGCGTTTTTCTGCCAAAGACATTTCTTGAACATTCCGAGGCAGACTACGATCGCTACCTCAACATCAATCACGGCACCTTCTTTGCGACTCAGCAGGTTGTTCGCAATATGGTTCAGTACGGGCAAGGCGGCGCAATGGTCAATATTGGCTCCATGTGGGCACATCAGGCAGTTCTCGCTACACCCTCCTCTGCTTACTCAATGGCGAAAGCTGGCTTACACTCTCTCACTCAGCACTTGGCGATGGAGCTTGCCCAGTACCAAATTCGCGTTAATGCTGTTGCTCCCGCAGTGGTCGAGACTCCGATTTATGGAGCCTTTATCAAGCCAGATGACATTCATACGACGCTTCAGGGCTTCAACAGCTTTCATCCGCTTGGACGTGTTGGACAACCGCATGATGTTGCAGAGGCGGTGGTTTACTTGCTCTCCGGTCGAGCCTCTTGGGTCACGGGTGCAACATGGAACGTCGACGGTGGGGTTATGGCTGGACGTAATGCTTAAGACCGAACATCAATAGGCACTCGTCCGCGCAATTCCACGAAGGACTGGCGGTCTAACAAGACGTTTTAGTGTATGGACACGTCGAAGGGTCGGGATGGATGCCGATAGCGTGAAGACGATCAAAGGCGGTTCGACTATCAACTGCTGCTGGTTTAAAGACGGTGAGCCGAAGACAATAAGTCATCGGCTACCAGCTTGGTAATGTCTAAAAGGGGCGATCGCCGCTCGGTGAGCCGTGGCTCAATTCCAATTGGCTCCCTTTCCACAGCCGCGATCGTCTTACACAAACCATCAGCGGCTGAAATTGACGTATTCTACGGATTCTTCAGGGTTGACTTCTGAGACCGCTTGCGACTGTTCTGAGTAGTTAGCCGCCTGACCATTCTCGACTGGCTTGACGGCGACGGGAGTAGGCGAGGGTGCTTGCTCTGGGCGACGGGCTTCGATCAGGCTAATAGCACGAGTCACGCTTTCGGGCAAGATGACAACTAACCCATTGAGCGAGGCGGCATCCAGGGCAGTCTGAATGGCGGTCACTTCATCAAGGATAGTTTCGTACCGAGCATCTGGCTTTGCCTGGACAATGCCCTCAGTAATGAGGCTGGCAGCTTCTCCACTCGGTCTACCACGGGTGTCGCCGTCTTCTTTGATGATGATGCGATCGAACATTTGCGCCGATAGTTTGCCCAGCGTCACGAAGTCTTCATCGCGGCGATCGCCAGGACCACCCACCACACCAATCCGCTCACCGGGCCAGTTTTTCACAAAACCGCCTAACGCTTCGTAGCTGTGGGCATTGTGGGCATAATCAACAAGAGCATGATAGCGCCCAAGATTGACCAGATTCATCCGTCCTGGCGTTTGCTCAGTCGATGCCTGGAAGGTCATTAGCGCGTCTCGAATGTCTTCAATACGAACACCCTGAGCGAAGGCTGCCAAACTTGCTGCCAGCGCATTCGCAATCATAAAGGGGGCACGTCCTGCCAGCGTTAACGGGACATTCACTGCCTGTTCGATTCGCAACGTCCAGTCGCCTTTGAGGATAGAGAGATAGCCATTTTCGTAAACGGCAGCAAGACCGCCCTGCTCTGTGTGCGATCGAATTAACGCGCTATCCGGTTTCATCGAGAAGTAGGCAACTTGCCCCTTCACACGGTCTGCCATCGCTGCGACCAGGGAATCATCGGCGTTGAGCACCACGTAACCGCCTGGCATGACCGTTTCAGCGACTACGCCTTTGACCTGTGCCATTTGCTCGATCGAGTTGATGTCCCCGATCCCCAGATGGTCTGCGGCAACATTGAGCACCACGCCCACATCGGAGGCAGTAAACGCCAGACCAGAGCGGAGAATGCCACCTCTGGCGCTTTCGAGTACAGCAACTTCCACCGTTGGATCTTGCAGAATTAGTTGAGCGCTCTGCGGTCCGGTATTATCACCCGGTTCGACTAAGTAATCACCAATATAGGTGCCATCTGTGGTGGTGTACCCAACAACTTGCCCGGTTTGCTTGAAAATATGAGCAATCAAACGAGTTGTCGTGGTCTTACCATTAGTGCCCGTCAGCGCGATGATGGGCACACGGCTAGGCGCACCAGGCGGGAACAGCATACTCAGCACTGGTTCTGCGACATTGCGAGGAATGCCCTCGCTGGGGCAAACGTGCATTCTGAACCCAGGAGCCGCGTTAACTTCGACAATCACGCCATCGACTTCGCGCAACGGGCGAGAAATATCGGGCGTGACCACATCGATCCCCGCAATATCTAGACCGATAATTTTGGCAACGCGTTGTGCTAACCAGATGTTTTCGGGGTGTGTATCGTCGGTGCGATCGACCGCAATGCCGCCTGTGCTCAAGTTAGCCGTTGCTCTCAGGTAGAAAATCTCGCCCGCTGGCAGAACAGTCTCAAGGGTATAGCCCTGTTTTTCAAGCAACTGCCAGGTGTTGCGATCGACCTCAAGCTTCGTCAATACATTCTCGTGCCCTTCACCCCGACGTGGATCTTGGTTGGTTTGCTCAATGAGTTCATCGATCGTCAGTCTGCCATCACCAACTACATGCGCTGGCACTCGTTCTGCAACCGCGACCACTTTACCGTTGATGACCAGTACACGATGATCCCGCCCTTGATAGAAGCGTTCGACAATGACTTCTTTGGAGACTTCCTTCGCGGCATCATAGCCAGCTTCCGCCTGTTCCCAGGTGGTGATGTTAATCGTGATCCCGCGTCCATGGTTGCCATCTAGAGGCTTGATGACGATTGGGTAGCCGCCAACATCGGCGATCGCCCCTTCCAGTTCATCCAGATAACCAATCACCGTACCGCGAGGCACAGGGACACCTGCTTCCCGCAGAATCTGTTTTGTGCCTTCTTTATCCGATGCCAGTTCAACCGCCAGGATGCCCGTGCGATTGCTCAGGGTTGCCTGAATGCGTTTCTGGTGTACCCCATAGCCAAACTGAATCATGGCACGAGCGCTGAGTTGAAACCAGGGAATCCCCCGCGCCTCCGCCTCTTTAATCAGCGTTTCGGTACTGGGACCGAGCGAGGCATCTGCCCACAGCGCCTGTAAATCTTGCAAATCCTGATCGAGTTCTTCCTGCGGATAGTGACCCGTTTCGATAATGCTCTGACAGAGGCGTACTGCCGCTCTAGCCGCGTAGCGCCCTGCTTGCTCATCCTGGTATTCAAATACGACCTGGTACGTACCAAGATTTGCCGTTTCGCGAGTACGCCCGAAGCCGACGACCATCCCCGCCAGTTCCTGCAACTCTAAGGCAACATGCTCAATAATGTGCCCCATCATCGTGCCTTCTTTGACGCGACTCAGAAACCCCCCTCGACAGCCCGGTGAGCAAAAATGCTCAATCAGGCTAGGCAATGCTTCTGTCAATCCCTCATAGAAACCAGGAATCACGTTGGAGGGCTTGTCTGCCAGATCCTCTAGATCCAGACGCATCACGATCAGCTTTGGTCGTCGGATGCTCCAGTAGTTGGGACCACGTAATGTCTGTACTTTGAGTATTTTCATAAGACTGATTAGGAGGAATTCTGGTGCGGCTAACTGAGTACCAGTGACAAATGTTGTCTACAGCTGTGACCTAAAACGAAGAGAACAATGACACAGTTTCAAACTCTCAAAAGCCGATAGACTGTTCGTGACGAACATTCTTAGTCTGAAATAGAGACCGTTCTGGCTCAAGACTCCCATGTAACGGAGGATGCAAACTGTATCAAGGGAGGGTAGAAAAGAAAATTTCATCCTGCACCAAAGAAACACTTGACCCTGTCCATAAAGAGACATCGGTAGAGGTGCCCGTCCCTCGCCAACGTAGCCGCTAGGCGATGCCGCAACCGGAGAATAAGGGCATCCGTTTATGCAAATCATAGCGATCGCTGTGGCTCAGAATGTGTAACCGGAGGTTCCCAATGCTTAGCGGCTCGGTTGCACCAGCCTTCGTTTGATTGGTGTAGCACAGTTCGGTCGGGTCTAAAATGGTTACGGTTCCTTTACCAATCACTTGCAGCGTACCATCTCCCTCAAATAGAGCACAGGTGTCTTCATCGATCCCAATGCCCATCCGATCAGGGTGAGCGGCGATCGCGCTCATCAGACGAGCCATCCGATTGCGATTGTGAAAGTGTTGATCCACGATGACTTCAGGAATAATGCCCAGCCCAGTCGTCATATCGACTAGCGATCGATTGGGCGATTCGCCACTGCCTCCACCAGCAATCATATAGTGACCCATAATGGCTGCGCCTGCACTGGTTCCTGCCAGCGTCAGATCGCCCCGCTGGGCACGTTGTCGCACCGTTTGCATCAGCGGCGTGTCAGCCAGCAGCCCACAGAGACGCAACTGATCGCCGCCTGTCATAAAAACGCCCGTGCAGTTTTCGACGTAGCTTTGCATCAGCGGATCTTCGCACTGTTCACGATCGCGGATATCCAGGATTTCAATGCCTTTTGCACCCATCTCCCCAAAGATCGTCAGATAGCGATCGCCAATAATGGCAGGCTCACGAGAGGCAGACGGAATAATGGCAATGCGAGCCTCAGTAGCGCCTGAACGACTGAAGAAGCTCTGTAGAATTTCTCGTCCATGAACTTTATCCTCCGCGCCCCCAATCACCATGATGGCAGTTTTCGTAGACTGGGGCATGTTCTCTCCAAGGGACTGAAATTCGATTTGCGCTGGTTCATCCCCAGGCAAAATGGGAAAAAAGCGCTCCCATAGTTTCATGACTGAGGTGTAGACGCTGCTTTTGTTCATGTTGCCGCCTGACCGCTCATTGTCCTCATCATAATGGTTAGCTTGACACAAGCGACTGAGAGGACTGGATGAAGAGGCTGAGAGCGATCGCTGGTGCAGGTACATTGACCGCTTAAGCTGCATACGCTCCCAGGCTTCATCATGCCAGATTGTTGAAAAGTAATTTAAACGACTAGGAAATTTTATGCAATCTTTTGATATGCCTGCTAGGGTTTAGACGGCTTCAGGCTCTAGATGATCCCGACCGGGTAGACTGCCGTGCTCTTTCGAGTTTACAGTTCATAGTCTAGAATCCAACTGCGATGCGCTTCGATCTGGTCACTCTATTCCCTGATTTTTTTACTTCGCCCCTTCGTTCGGGTTTGCTCGGCAGGGCGCTGAACAAAGCGATCGCGACAGTGCACTTCACCAACCCACGTGACTTTGCGCTTGATAAACATCACCGGGTAGACGATGAGCCATATGGCGGTGGTGTAGGGATGTTGATGAAGCCAGAACCCATTTTTGCTGCTGTAGAGTCGCTGCCAGTCTTACCCCGACGCGCGATCGTTTTGATGACACCGCAGGGCGAACCGATGCACCAGGCAATGTTTCAGCGACTGGCGATCGACTGCGAACAGCTCATCATGATCTGTGGGCATTACGAAGGGGTCGATGAACGAGTGCTCAATCTCGTGACTCAAGAAGTCTCGCTAGGCGACTTTGTGTTGACGTGCGGCGAAATTCCAGCGCTGGCACTTTTGAACGGCGTGATCCGCCTGCTGCCAGGTACAGTGGGCAAGGCAGAGTCTCTGAAGGCTGAGAGTTTTGAAGATGGGCTGCTAGATTTTCCACAGTACACGCGCCCCTCTACGTTTCGGGAATGGGACGTACCAGCGGTTCTGCGATCAGGAAATCACCAGGCGATCGCGCAGTGGCGCAAGACACAGCAGATCCAACGCACGCGCGATCGTCGCCCTGACCTTTATAATCGTTGGCTTGAATCACAATCAGGTCAAGAATCATACGATTCGGAGCCGCATGAAGGCTGATTGCTTAGAATGAAGTGAGGGTAGCCTTAGGGTTAGAGATCGGGCTTACATTCACAGCTTCAATTTATGAGATATTCCAAACTCCGACGCTACTGTGCGATCGCAGCCAGCACCCTACTTGCCAGCACAATCAGCCTTCACCTGCCTACGGAGACAACCCAGTTAAGCCTAACAGTCGCCTCTGAAGCGTCTGCCCGTAGCAGTGGTGGTCGCAGTGGTGGCGGCTCGTTCCGCTCGTCTCCATCACGTTCATCGCCTTCGCGCTCATCCCCTTCACAATCGTCTCCTTCCCGCTCCTCTGGCTCTAGCGGTTTTAACAACAGCCCCTCCTATCAGCGCGATCGCTATTACAACGGCGGGGGCGGTCCTGTCATTGTGCCAGTGCCTGTCGGACCTGGTATCTACAACGACCCTTACCGCAACAATGGCTACAGCAACGGCTACAACAACAGTCAAGCCTCGACGAATGCAAATGACAGCGGTTGGATTGTCGGACTCATCTTTCTAGGTGTTTCGGCGATCGTGGTTTTTGGGCTTGTCTTTCTCGTGTTCAGAGCCATGCGGAGCACAGGTGGAGCCTCTGCCAACCGCGAACTTGACAACGATATTGTGACCGTGAGCAAAATCCAGGTGGCATTGCTGGCAGAGGCGCGCACGATTCAGTCTGAACTGACTGACCTCACCCTGGAAGTTGATACTGATACGCCAGAAGGGTTGCTACAACTGGTGCAAGAAGCGGCGTTGGCGCTGCTAAGAATGCCAGAAAACTGGTCACACGTACTGACAGACTCGCAAACGGTTAAAAGCCGCGAAGAGGCGGAGGCACTTTTTACCAAGCGTTCGATCGCTGAGCGCAGTAAGTTTAGCGTCGAGACACTGACAAACGTTGGTGGCAGAGTCAACAAGCGCGATGGCTTTAAGCCTGACCCGGATGAGGGTCCCGCCTCATATATTGTCGTAACGCTGCTGGTTGGCACAGCCCACGACAAGCAACTGTTTAACCAGGTACGTACTCAGCAAGACCTTAGCAATGCTCTAGAGCAATTAGCATCGCTCCCGTCAGACTATTTAATGGCGTTTGAGCTGCTCTGGAGTCCGCAAGACGCATCCGATAGTCTCACTTACGACGAGCTACTGACGGAATATACAGAGATGGTGCAGCTTTAAGGGCATTCAGTGAGAGAACCAGTCAACCGTTCAAGGCACAACGTTACAACTGAATCGTTAAAACTAGGGTGTTATGGAACAAGATTTGCAGGCAGCATCAGCGATTCAAGCGGCTGACAATACCGAACTGACCAACGACGAACTCACAAACGACATTGTGACGGTTAGCAGGCTGCAAGTCGCACTGCGATCGCGGGCAAAGCGTCTGCAAACCCAGTTCTCGGACATTGCTTTACGGGCAAACACTGCAACCCCAGAAGGGCTTTTTGAACTGCTGCAAGAGACCGCGAGTGTGCTGCTGGAGAACGCTGATTTCTGGACACACGTTTTAGCCGGATCACAAACAGTGGATAGCCGCGAAGAAGGAGAAGCGTTATTCAACCAATTCTCTTTGCAAGAGCGGGCTAAATTTAGCGCTGAAACGTTAGTCAACGTGAATGGAGTGGTGAGCCAGCAGCTACCAACACCACAACCTGGCAATCATCCGGCTTACATTGTCGTCACGCTGTTGCTCGGCACTGCCAACGACTCACCGTTGTTCAACGAAATTTATTCAACGTCACTGCTGCGCGATGTGTTAGAAGACATTACATTGCTGCGATCGCGCTTTCTACTGGCGTTTGAGCTTCTCTGGACACCCCAAGATCCCGCTGATAGCCTGACCGAAGCCGATCTTGCAGCCAACTATGCAGACCTGGTGCCAATTGCCTAGCGGTCGGCGGTCAGCGGTTAGCGGTTAGCCTTCTTTGGGATCGCTGGTGTGGCATTCTAACTGAAATTTTGCCAGCAGACTGAGACTAAACGCTTTGCCTGCTATCATCTCCGATGCAAGCCCTTTCAAAAATCAAGCTGGATTCCTATAGAAGCCATTTGAGATCTCAGGAAGATGTCAAATGGCTTCTATAGAGGTCTCTCATGATGAAACACCTTTTGATCAACGCTGCCCTTGGTCTAAGCCTAATGAGCCTCATACCCTTGCCAGCCATCGCTGCCCCAGCCTACCAGGTCATCAGTCATGAGGCGGCGATGCAGAGTGCCGTAGAGGTGCAGGTGGGACCAGGGCGATCGACTTTAGTCAAGCTCACGAGCGCATCACGTATGTTTTGTTAGCCGATCCCTCGCGTCTGGTTTATGGTGCGAATGCTTCGATTCCATCCAGGCAAGCAAACACACTCTTTTTGCGCCCCATTCGTCCCCTAACGTTCCCCGGTGCCACCACCACTAACATCACCAATCTGAGTGTCCAAACCCTTGATCAGACAGGACAGCAGCGACTCTATAACTTTAATGTTCGCCATGTGACGCAACCCCAGTATGTGGGAGTAGTGATCAGCCCTGACCAGGTTCGGCAACAGCAAGTCAGCCTTCAACCGAAGCTCAGGCTGGATTCGCTTGATCCAGACACCTGTTTATAAGGCTACCTTTCAGCACTTCTTCTTTGCCTACTTCTGGAGAGAACGATGAATCTTCCCATCAGCGATGCCATTTTGATTACAAAGCACGAAGCCGCAAGAATTTTGGGCATTCACCACACCACATTTCGCTATCTGAGAAACAATCCAAATGCGGCAATGATCGAAGGACTGCACTGGGTGGTAATGCCGTTTGCCGATGTGAGAAAACACAAGCTGTAGATGCCCATGAGAAAGCTTGATCTGTACAGACCTCTTAGCAGCTTTATGTTTTGGCGCTTTGGAAGGCATGGAGTAATCACTTTATCTCTACCCCAATTTCTGGTCGAAATTACCCCAAAAATGTCAAAAAAAGCCTGCAAGTGTTAGTCAAACTGAACCAAAATTCTAATCGTTCAGCGATCGGAAATGCCTGCAAGCCTTAGCTCATGTATACTTTCGTTCGACGGGACTGGCGGGATTCGAACCCTCGACCTACCGCTTAGGAGGCGGTCGCTCTATCCAGCTGAGCTACAGCCCCAGTTGTTAGAAATTATAGCAGGCGCTGAAAAGGCGATTGACCGTTTGTAACGTCATGGCACTTCTGACATAGGGAATTTTTTCTGTCTTCCTTAGCAGCCCAAACCATTGTTTAAGGCTTTGCTTTGACGTGTTGATCAAACTCCTGCGGCAGTTGATGCATTTGAAAATATTGATGGAACTTGTTGGTGACCTGTAGCCAATAGGAGCGCCCATCTGATTGTCGGCGTTTGCGAACAAAACCCAGTTCGACCAGCTCTGGCACGTGCTGATATGCACCGGAGCCGCGCAACTCAACTAACTCTGTCTGCGAAATGGGACCTCTGAGCGCGATCGCGGCAAGTGTTCGCAAGGCACCCAAACCTAAATCAGCAGGGACTAATGTCTGTACCAGATGGTGAAACGTTTCGCGTAGCTGTAATGTATAGCCGTTGGGTGTTTCTGCCACTTCCAGCGCACTATCTCGATGGGCGTAGTCGGTTATGAGTTCGAGTAACCCTTCTGCCGCAGTCTCGCGATCGCAAGCTGCAAATTCAGCAATTTCGGCAACAGTGAGCGGCTGCGCTTTCAGGTACAAAATGGCTTCGATTTTACTAGCAAGGCGAGGCATGGGGAAGGCAAAAGTATAAAGGCTGAAGTATAAAGGCTAAAGGCTAAGTTACAGCAGACTTCAGGAGTCAATGACGTTAGAAGGAGTCAGAAGTGAAAATGGTCAGGACTATAGCGTTCGGTCTAAGAGGTGTACTTCATTTAGCTGCGAACTGCCGTAATTGACTAATCTGAAGGCAACCGTCCATTTTTTATCCTTCATACTTTAGCCTTTAGCCCTCAATCTAAATTTCGTCCTGTCAATTCCACAAAAATATCTTCCAAATTAGACGGTCTTACCATCATGCCAGTTTTATCTGGCTGCTGGTTGAGATAGGCGTTGGCATCATCAATCGTGGGAAAAAATTTGTAGTCCCAGCGATCGTCGGTTTGCTGCATCACCAGACCCTCGCCGTGTTTTTGGCGAAAATCTTGCAGGGTGCCGAGTTCGATGAGCTTACCAGCGTCCATAATGCCAATGCGATCGCACAAGTACTCCACTTCATCCATGTAGTGGGTGGTGAGCAGAATCGTCATACCCTGGTTGTTGAGGTCACGAATGATTTCCCAAAGGCGGCGACGGGTTTGAGGATCAAGACCGACTGTGGGTTCGTCCAGAAACAAAATGTGGGGCTGGTGCAACAGCGCACGGGCAATTTGTAAACGGCGTTTCATGCCACCAGACAGGGTTTTGGCAAGATCATCCCGCCGATCGCTCAGTCCCACATACTCCAGCCAGCGATCGATGTCTTGCTGCCGTTGAGGATTAGGAAGATGGTGCAACCGCCCGTGAAATTCCATGTTCTCCCAGACCGACAAATCGCTGTCAACGCTGATTTGCTGAAGGACAACGCCAATCTGCTGCTTGACCTGCGATCGCTGGCGCACGACATCGTAACCCGCTACCTGAATCCGCCCTTCTGAAGGCTTAGTCAGCGTTGTCAGCATCCTAATCGTGGTGGATTTGCCCGCGCCATTTGGTCCCAGCAAGCCAAACATCTCACCTGGTTGAAGCTCAAAAGACAGATCGTTGACAACGGGCGCTTTGTCAAAAACTTTATAAACATTTTGGAGTGAAACAGCAGCAGTCATGAGGGTGAGGAGTGAGGGGTAAGGGGGTGAGGGAGTGCCATTTTCTAGGTGTTGGTTGTTGGTTGTTGGTAAGAAACCTTCCTTGTCTTCAGAGCCTTCTCTCTTCTGCCTTCTGCCTTCTGCCTTTCTCCTACTTCCGGCTTGATGCTGAGGTGAGCGATCGCTGCTTAGTGGGAATCTCACGATAACGGCGTTTCCAGATCTCAAGGCTCAGGATGCAGGCAACGAGCCAAACAGTGCCAGCAGCATAGCCAGCGGCAATATCGGTGGGCCAGTGAACGCCGAAGTAAAGGCGACTAAACCCGATCGCACATACAAGCAAGACTGTAACAGTGACGATCGCGCTACGCCAGCGTGGCACATGCGTTGCCAGTAAGTAACCGATGATGCCGAAAACGACTACAGACATCATGGCGTGACCGCTGGGGAAGCTATAGAAATTAACTTCAACCGTGCGCTGCCACAGCTCTGGACGTGAACGTGCAAACAGTGCTTTCAGCACAATGTTGAGACCGAGTGCACCGATCGCCGCAATCGCCAGGGTGACTGTTTCTGCTTGTCGTTTGCGCCAGAGCAAAAACGCTGCCAACAGCAAACTTGCTACTAGCAGCACTGAGGGATTGCCGAGATTGGTAATGACCAGCATGAGTCGATCGAGGGGTAGCGTGTGCCATTGTCGAATCGCTATTAGGATCCGAGTATCGATCGACTGCGTTTCTTGCTCTAAAACCTCCTCTGCAATCTCGTAAAAGCCCCACAGGGCAAATATGGCAATCAGCAGACCAATGAAACGAACCGTCGTCAGCAACGGCAGGATTCGAGATCCAACACGCTCTCTCCAAACACGAAGAATTCTCCGACTTAGCTCATACATTGGGATTCAAGGTGCAGTGATACCTTTCTTAAACAGGTTGTAAACAGTCATACTGCCACCAGTCTATCGATCCGGAGTTTGAAATGTCTCAGATGTCAGCAAAAGATGGTATCTGCACACTCTAAACTAAAGGCTGTAGTCGTCGATCGCTGCCCCTAGATGATTGCTGACCTTGAAGGCACCCTCAGAGCAACTGCTCCCATGCCACTGCAATAACTTCGCTTAACCAGCGTCGCTGTTCAGAATCAAGCAAAGCGTCATCTGCTAGAACCTCGGCTGTTAGCTCTTCGATCGATTGACCATTAGACCGCGCCACATCAACGACCCCAACGATCGCGGCTGCAATCAGTTCCTCATCGACAAACTTTTGTCGAAGGGCATCACCTTCTGGTGTAAACGCTGAAATAGGATAGTTCATGGCAGATTCAATATTGTGACGAATGCAGGCAGCCCCAAGAGATTTATGAGAGACTTGTAAAGTTTATTAAGCTCATAATGTGACTTGAAGTTTAGCGCACTTTGGCAATGCTTATCCTCGTCTTCTTGAGTAGTTCATTAAAGCTTGGCTCCCCTAAATGAAGGAAGTTCTTTATCTGGAAGTCCCTACCCCCGACGTAGAGGCTGTCAAACTCTGGTTGCAGCAGGAGTTTAAACCCCGATCGGGTGTAAAAGTCGTTGGCAGCAGTGGCATTCACTTAACGTTCCCCCAAGCGACAGTTCCGGCAATCCATAGGGCGGAAACTCAGGCAGGGGAAGCCGTTGCGCTAGTAATTTTTGTCTGGTCGCTCCAACGCACAACGTATCTCAAGGTTTTTCGGTGGTCAGAGCAGCCAGTGCCTCAAGAAAAAAGCTTGCTAGAGCAGCTTACACAGGCTTTACGCGATCGCTTTCCCAATCAGTATCCTCAACCGCCCGCGATCGACCTCTCTCGCCAATCTATTTTCGATGCTCTTGCTGAGCAGTATCCGCTTACGGTCAAATATTTCCAAAGAATGCCCGATGGTGAGTACGATCTCACCCGCGTCTATTGGTGGGAGCAGCGCTGGCGTGAGGGTGTGCAGAATCCGCAACAGCCTCGACAAGTTGTGTTTAGGGGAAGAGGGCAGAGCAGTCAGCAGTCAGCGGTCAGCGGTCAGCGGTCAGACTCAACCGTACAGCCCCATCCCCCCATCTCCCTATCTCCTCATTCCCTCACCCCTCACCCCTCACCCTCCTACGACCTGATCTACATCGGCGGTGCGCTCGGTGTCATTCACGCAGCGGTAATGGCAAAATTGGGCTATCGGGTGCTGCTGTTAGAACGCTTGCCATTTGGCAAAATGAATCGGGAGTGGAATATCTCGCGTAGTGAGTTCCAGAGCCTGATCAACCTGGGGTTGTTTACTCCCAATGAGTTTGAAAGCGTCATCGCCAGAGAGTATGTAGACGGGTTTCACAAATTCTTTGATGCCAATAATCCACCAGAGTCAAAGGCACCTGTACTGCACACGCCGACGGTGTTGAATGTGGGGCTGGATGCTGAAAAGCTGCTGCGAACCTGTGGCGAGAAGTTGCGGAGCTATGGCGGTGAGATTTGGGATGAAACGGAATTTACCCGTGTTGAAGTCGATCGCTCACAGGTAACGGTTCACGCTAAGCACCTACCAACAGAAGCGCTGCGATCGGTGAGCGGACGGCTGCTAGTTGATGCGATGGGGACAGCTTCTCCGATCGCGTGGCAGCTTAACGGTGGGCGCGCCTTCGATAGCGTCTGTCCAACC
The DNA here is from genome assembly GCA_019358895.1 of Tildeniella nuda ZEHNDER 1965/U140. Classification (GTDB taxonomy): domain Bacteria; phylum Cyanobacteriota; class Cyanobacteriia; order Leptolyngbyales; family Leptolyngbyaceae; genus Stenomitos; species Stenomitos nudus. The sequence goes on from JAHHIG010000001.1 coordinate 72,928, forward strand.
GTTGGGGCAGTGATTGCTAGCGGCTTTGAACCAGGCGTATGGGATGCTCGCTATGGCGATGTGCTCAATAGTCACGGCGACATCTCACGAGGGCGACAGCTCATCTGGGAACTGTTTCCAGCCGATGGCGAAGAACTCACCTTTTACCTGTTCCACTATCACCAGGTGCATCCTGACAATCCTGGTTCGCTGCTGGAGATGTACGAGGACTTTTTCACAATTTTGCCGGAGTATCGGCGCTGTGACATGGACAAGCTGGTCTGGAAGAAGCCAACGTTTGGCTATATCCCAGGGCACTTTACGACGGGTAGGGGCGATCGACTGGTTGCATTCGATCGCCTCATTGCATTGGGTGATGCCGCATCCTTGCAGTCACCGCTAATCTTCACAGGCTTTGGTTCACTAGTGCGGAACCTACCCCGCCTGACCCATCTACTCGACACAGCGCTGAAGCATGATCTGCTGAGCGTCCAACACTTAAATCAAATTCGTGCGTACCAGAGTAACGTGGCTGTTACCTGGCTGTTTTCTAAGGGCATGATGGTACCAACCGGGCGAAACCTGCCGCCCGAAAGGGTCAACGCGATGCTCAATACCTTCTTTGGCATTTTGGCAGACCAGCCACCCGCGATCGCCGAAGCCTTCATTAAAGACCGAGTTGATTGGCTAACCTTTAACCGCATGGCGCTGACTGCCGCCTGGAAAAACCCAAAGCTGTTGCTATGGATCTGGGATATGGCAGGAGCAGTCGCGTTTGGGCGCTGGCTGGGCAGCTACTTCGACTTTACCATCACTGCCTTTGTGAGCAGCCTCGTGAGGGGGTGGTTCCCCGCGTTCTTGCGTCAAAGCCAGCCGTGGCTAGAAACTAGCTTTCCAGGCTTCTGGCTATGGTTGTTGACGCAAAGCTACACATTAACTGACGGTGTTGGACGACCGCAGACACCGCAGCCTGAAACCATTGAAACGGTGGAAGAGCAAACCCATGCATCGGTCTAGGGTTCGTTTGTCCCTCTACCTTCTACCCCTTACTGGAAAACCCCATTGAGCCGATCGCAGACGAATTCTAGCGTTTGGGAAATGTGGGTAGGTCTACAGCCGCTAATGAGGCTAGCTTTTTGGTGGCGCGAAGGGGATACACGATCGGAGAGGGTGCTACCGTCGCAAAGGGCGCTGACATGGACTCAGCATGGCTGGAAACGCTCACTGTCTGCTGATTTACCGTCTGCTGACTCACTGTCTGCTGACTCACAGAACTGAGCGCCAGCAGCTTAGCTGGACTCTGAGTTGCTTTTTCAGATACCACTCTCTCAGGTAGTGCTTTTTCAGGTGCAACTGATTGCGGTCTGCTGGCTTTTTCCAAGCGATCGCGCCACGTCCAGGCAGCGATCGGTTGAATGCTGGTGCCACTGACAGGGTCTAAATCCAGCGCGTCGTTTACACAGGTTGGCTCTACGACTGACGTAACCTTGCTACTTTCGACCTTGTTTGGAGGATCGATCAATGCTGCCAGGTTATCCCAAAGTGGATCGGTCGTGCGATCGTCAGGCAACGCTAAAGTCGAGACGTTGTCGATCGCGCTGGCGTTCGGCGGCACAGCATCTTCCTGTTGACTCACGGCTTCAGTCACTTGAGGAGATTCTGTTGCCCAGCCTGTAGACTCAGTCGAGACTAACTTATCTGGACTGGACTCATCAGATGGTGTCGCGTCAGCAGGGACAGTTCCTGTGCCTAAAAAAGGACTTCGATCGAAAATTGGCTCTGCCTGAAGCGCATCAGTTGTAGATGCCTGGTGCTCAGCGTTAGCGGGAAAGATGAGCTGCATCAACTGCGTGACAAACTCTGGATCGTCAGAGTCGAGCAGGGCTGATGGGTCAGCAGGAGTCGGAAGCGTGTCTTGAAGTCCGCTGCTTTCATTGCTCTCAACTGACAGCCCATTCAAGAGCTTAAACAGGGGTTTCGATCGCTCTGTCTGGTCTTGTTCTGGCTCGTGCGCTTGTCGAGGTAGCGACCAGGGCTTCACGGGTTGGTTTTTAGGCTTGAGTAAGGCAGTAAGAGCGTCTGGAGTTGCGGCACTGTGATCGATCGCCATGTCAGGCATCACCTGTTGCCCGTAGGCAGTTGGCATTTCAAGACATTTTTCGAGCGCCGCTTTGAATTGCAGTGTCTGCTGCTGCTGGCGATGCAGGCGCAAGCGCAAATCCCGGCAGGCACCTTCTGCTTGTAGCACTTGCTGCACCTGTTCGTTATGGCGCTGCTGAGTCAACGCACAGTCCCGTTCTAATTGGGCGATTCGTTCCTGGCTGCTCTCCAACTGTTCGGTCAGCGTTTCGACCAAAATTTGCTGTCGTTGAGCGGCTTGGTGCGATCGCTCTAGCTCTTGCAAGAGCTGGCTCAAGCGTTCATTGATCGGCTCAAGGGTGGAAGACTTGATCACGCCTGCCGACGCTGCTGTAGTGACCGCTGCTGCCTCGGATTGAGTTTGTGTGTGTGCTGACTCCAACTGCCATTCGATTTGCTGTTGCGCCAGATCTAGTTCCATCTGGGCAAGACGATCGCGCAAGGCAGCATTCTCATCCTGTAACTGCTGCCGTAATGCTGCGTCGTCCGGTCTTTCAGCAGAGAACGCAAACGGAGTTGCCTGGTCGATTGCAGCGCTGCTGTAGTGAATAACCCCCTGAGAAATGAGCGTATCCTCTGCCAATCTGGGTTTTACAGGTTCTGCAAGTCTGTGCGGAATCGCATCAACACTCGTTGCTCCAGGGAAATCAATGGTTTGCCAACCTTCGCTGTTATTTGGACTCGGCACCGCAGCAGCGGCTGAATCAAGGGCAGCGCTTAACTCGACTGGCTCGGCGGGTGCGGGCGAACCAGATTGGTCGTTGGGGCTATCAGCTTCACTCATGGTTCTAATCCTGAAGGTGGCTCATCCTGAGGATGGAGATCTTTAGCACGTCACTGCTGCAACGCTTGTCATTATATATTCAGCCTTCAAAGTTGCGCGACGGTTTTGTCGTCGTATTCCTTTAGGTAAGTCGTGAGGGGTTGGATCAGGTTCCAAAAAGAGGGTTTCAAACACAAGCTTGATTGCCCGTGCTGGCTCTAATCAAGAGACAGGTTCGCCGTTAACCGACTGTTGCCCCTGGCTAACGCTGTTTCGTTGCGCTGAGTACTATTGAGTATGAACTTTTTATGAAGGTGTGGTTTTGCTCGTCGTGTTGGCAGAGACTTTAGGTGTGCGTATCTTCCTTTAAGGGTAATTGAGGAGCGATCGGCAGTCCCTCTTTCGATCGCAAGCAGGCTGTTAAACTAAATACCCATGATGGACTTACTCAATCGCCTCCAAAAGCCAGCCTTCTGGCTGCTTGGCACAACGGTTGCCATGATGGCGCTACATTTAACGCTGCTAAGTCGCACCAGCGATCCAGAGTTGGCGCAAGAGCTGTTTGCCACGTACACCTTGCTGTGGTTTGCGATCGGTTTTTTGGTGTGGGAACGGCGACACGTTCTCATGCTAGACAGTGGCGCGATCGGCGGCACGATCGGCGGCGGTTTGCTGCTAGGGCTGCTGCTCCTCAGTTCAACCCTGCCCACATCAGGCTCTTTTCTCAGAGGTTTTCCGGTCGTGACAGTGCTGGGATTGGGGCTGCTTGCGTCTGGTCTGGGCGGGTTGCGTCAATATTGGAAGGAGCTACTCATCTTTGGGCTGCTAACGCTCAATCCACTTCTAAAGTTGGGCTTGGACTTGATCAATTTGCCCAGGCTCACGGCTCAGGTGGCTGCGTTTATGCTCTGGTATACCGGGTTTGATATCCGCCTTGAGGGTCTATCACTGCTGCTACCAACAGGACGTGTGGATGTCTACGGAGCCTGTTCTGGTGTCAGCAGCATGTTGCAAATGCTATACCTCTCTGTGCTGTTTGTCATGATGTTTTCGCTGCGTTCAGTGGGGCAGCAACTGTTTTCCGTGGTGCTGGCAGTCTTGATTGGGTTTCTGGTGAACGCCGCACGGGTAGCGCTGATGGCAGTGCTAGTCGCATTCTCACAAAAAAGTGCGTTTGATTACTGGCATACAGGTGACGGTTCGCTCATTTTTGCTGCGATCGCCGTGGGGCTTTTCGGCGGTTTTTGCTGGCTGGCGTTCTTACGTACTCCCCCGACGCTTCCAGATGCAGGTACCCAGTCCAATGGTTAACACGGTCTGGCAACCCGCCCGGATGACTTTGCTGGTGCTGAGTTTTGGTAGCGCCCTGTTCGTATTAGGCAGGGCGATCGTGGCTCCCAAAGCAGCCGAAACGCAGCCCTCCTACAGTCTGCCAGCGACAATCCCCTTACCTGATTGGCAAGCCACCTCTAGTGCCGTGCTGCAGCCGCTTCCAGAAGCGATCGCGGGGCAGGAGTATCAATATCGTCGGAGTGATCAGTCGCTCAAGGTCGAACTGCGCTATATGGCAGGAGACGGCGACGTGAACCGCTTTCTGTTTGTCCATACTCCCATTCGGCAGGACAACAACCGTCTTGTCTTAAAATATCAGCCCAAGCTTGGGTTTTATGGTGTGCTGCCGCATCAAGGACGTGCCTATCTGAGTGCTTGCATCAGTCCACGAGGCGAAAGCACTGTGACGGCACAGCAGTTCGTGCAAAATCTTCGCGCCCATGACCTCACACCGACCCGCGTTCTACCGTGGCTGGCTGGAAAACAGCCGCTGCTCGATCGCCGCTGTTTATGGACTCTCATGTCTGTGCCGCTTGACACTAAGGCTGACACAGCAACGCTAGACAACACTTACAAAACACTAGAAACTGCCTGGTTCTCCTGGTACCGTTGGTGGCAGCCCAACTTTCCACCCGCTGAGCGCGGCGCGGTGTAGTCTAACCATAGCGCCTGCATGTAGGGTGGAAGAAAGCAACCAGTTCGGGTTCTTGGCGGAACGAACCCTTTTGTGGGTGTAGTGTCAACTTGCCTATCTTGTCAGAGGAGACCCCAGCGTTATGGCTGAATCAACGACTGAAAATCGATCGATCCACAGATTCCGTTGGATTGGCTATGGTTTGCTCGGCTACGCCTTCATGGATCTAGTCCAGGTGTTGTACCCGCCGAAGTTTTTAAATCCTGCTTGGGAGGTTCAGGCGATCGGCAGCCTAATTGAGCGGGTAGTTGTGCCTCTACTGGGTATGGCACTCGTCTTTTTCGGTGAGTTTTACGATCGCAATCGACTCGAAAAAGTTCTGCTCAAGGTGCTGTCCTGGGTTTGTTTGGCGTTGGCGATCGTCTGTTTGCTGGTAATTCCCTTGGGTGTGTTCGGTACGGCTCGTTTGGATTTTCAGAACGATCAGCAAGTAAATCGACAGGCAGAACAGCAGCTTTCCCAGTTCAACAAAATCGAAAGCCAGCTCAACCAAAGCAACCCTAGTGCGATCCAGGCGCTGGCAGCAAAAGCAGGCATTCCGATCGACCCAACTAAAGAACCACAGGCGTTAAAGACCGAAATTCTTGCGCGGTTGACCACTGTTCGCGCAAAAGTCCAGACTCAGATTGAAGAGAATCGCGCTGCACAAAAGCAAACTCTTTTCAAAAACTCAATCAAATGGAATCTGGGTGCCTTGCTTGCCAGCACCCTCTTTTTTATTCTTTGGAAAAGCAGCGACTGGGCACGGAAACCGTCGTAGAGTTTGCCCGTTGATTGCGATCGCCAGCACTCAACTAGCTGTGCGAAAGCAGACTGCTCCTAAAGAAAAAGGGACGCGTTAACGTCCCCTTTAAAGGCTTGAGCACTCATTCAAGGCGCTTGAGCGCCAACGGCTAGACTCTAGCCGCAATCTTGGCTTCCGTCGCCGTTAGGCGTTCATAGGTTGCCCGCATTTTTAAACCTGTCAAGACCTGGAATAAGCCCGTACCGTTGGTCGAACCAGGATATTCACGGTGATGCAGCAGTAGTTCTGTCAGTTCGCCGCTGTACTTAACCGATGTCTTGCTAAGGTGCTGCTCAATGTAGATGACTTCTTCGAGCTTGTCGAACTGTCCATCAACTTCTAGTACCGAAACGCTATGACCGTAATAAACATCCGGTCCATAGTGCATTTTGATGCCGGGATAGGAGCAGGTGAGCTTGCGACCACAAGGAACCCAGTCGATCGTAGAGCCTTCGTCGAACAAATAGGCAGGCTCAAACCCTGCCACACCATCGCGTTGAATCATTTGGACACGTAGCACCTTCCGCTCTTTATCGTCTTTGATCAGTTCGGTCGGCAAGACCTGAATCACCACATCCGCAAATTCTTTTTGCGGGTCAATGTACGCCTTGAAGTCAGGGCGACGAGAATTAATGGCTGCTAACACGTCCTCATAGGTATGTCCGCGTTCGGACATATCGCGCTGAATCTTCCACGCAATTTTTACTTCGTCACTAATGTCGAGGTAAACGCTGAAGTCGAGCAGACTACGGACACGTTCATCATACAGAGGGTGCAAGCCTTCAATCACCACGATGTGGTTAGGCGAAACCCCTTCAGGCGGGTCGATCAGACCCGTTTCATGGTTGTAAATCGGCTTGTTGATCACTGCACCATGTTTGAGCGCTTTGATCTGCTCATACATGAGATCAAAGTTATTTGCCCGTGGGTCGAGGGCAGTGATCCCTGTCTCTTTGCGCTGCTTCCGATCCAGACTGTGGTAGTCGTCCAGGCAGATGACCGTTACGAAATCTTCCCCAAACAAATCGGTTAGTCGGCGCAGAAAGGTGGACTTACCGCACCCGGAATCTCCGGCAACGCCGATCAGAACCACGCGGTCTGGCTTACTGGTCATAGGTTTCCTCTAAGCGAAAAGATGTCTACTAACTATGTCTTGAGTTAAACTGCAACAGCGATGCATTAGTGATCGGACCAGTCTGCAAAAAGTCATGCCGAAAGCGACCGATCGCAAACTGTAAAGGTTCTTACATCACAGTATCAGGAAGCAGGTCACCAGAAAAGCAAAAGCTACCCTCAGTCATGGTGAACCCTGAACCGAATCGAGTAAGTATTTAGTACTACCGCTGATTTCATCTTACCAAAAACGGGATCATCATCACAAGGCTTAGTAAGAATTGATTTTCACTGCTCAGATTGTAAGTAAACATTCATTGCAGCAGAGGGGTAAGTTGCTAGAGCCGCTTTATAGCCATCGTGACTAACGTTCTAAAGCTGAAGGCTTCGGCAGCAAGAGCCAGTTGGTTGGATTCACCTTCATGACAGAGTGATTCAGGGCATGACAGAGTGATTCAGGACTGTAGAACGGCTTGGGCACTCGTATGTTGGTTAAACAGTGTAGGTTAAACAGAAGTTCCATATCAGGACGATCGCCAGCAGCACTACACCGATCGCAAACACACCCGCCACAGACCAAGATGCGGCACAATAGCAACAAATGAGGTCTGGTTCCGGAGAAACTGAGCAAAATGTACAACTCAAACGCAGTTGGTAGTACTGCTAATACGGCATCTGGTAGCCGCGTCTTTCGTTATGAAGTGGTCGGATTGCGGCAGAACAGCCAAACCGATCGCGTCAGCTACCCTATTCGCCAAAGCGGCAGCACCTTTATCAACGTGCCCTACAACCGCATGAACGAAGTCATGCAGCAGATTACGCGATTGGGCGGCAAAATTGTCAGCATTCAACCGTTGGATGCCGATTCTAAAATCAATGGGAACGTTACCCCAGAACAGAATGAAACTGCGGTAAAAGTAGAAACTGGAGAGGGTAACCAACCAGGAGCAAAGAAGAAGCCTATGACTCAAGCCAAGGCTAAGACAGATATTCCCGTGAATATCTATCGTCCTAACAGCCCCTTTGTGGGACGGGTGATTTCTAACGAACCACTTGTCAAGGAAGGCGGCATCGGTATTTGCCAACACGTCAAGTTCGATATTTCCGCAGGGGATTTGCGCTATCTGGAAGGTCAAAGTATTGGGATTATTCCCCCTGGTACCGACAAAAACGGCAAACCTGAAAAGCTACGGCTTTACTCGATCGCCTCTACCCGTCATGGTGACGACGTAGATGATAAAACAGTTTCTCTCTGTGTGCGACAGCTCGAATACACCCATCCAGAAACCAAAGAAACCGTCTACGGTGTCTGCTCTACCTACCTTACCCACCTGAAGCCTGGGGACGAGATTAAAATTACCGGACCCACGGGTAAGGAAATGCTGCTGCCAGAAGACCCGGATGCCAAAGTAATCATGCTGGCAACTGGCACTGGAATTGCGCCCTTCCGTGCTTACCTGTGGCGCATGTTTAAGGACAACGAGAAAGCCGCTAACCCTGACTATCAGTTCAAAGGATTGGCATGGCTGGTCTTCGGTGTGGCAACAACGCCCAACGTGCTGTACAAAGAGGAACTGGAAGAAATACAGGCGAAGTACCCTGATAACTTCCGCGTTACGTATGCCATCAGCCGGGAGCAGAAAAACCCCGAAGGCGGCAGAATGTATATTCAGCACCGCGTAGCAGAACACGCCGAAGAAATCTATAAACTGCTTGAAGACGAGAAAACCCACGTCTATATCTGCGGTCTGAAGGGCATGGAAGACGGCATTGACGCTGCTCTCTCGGCTGAGGCTACTAAAGAAGGCAAGGACTGGAAAGTGTACCAGCGAGAGCTAAAGAAAGCTGGTCGTTGGCACGTGGAAACCTACTAGCGATCGACGACGGCAATCATTCGCCATGCCGACAAAGCAGATGGATCTGTAGATCCGTCTGCTTTTTTATTTTGCTTGAGTAAAATTGCTCAAAGCAGCAGCCCGTTTTGTTGATTGCGTATGCTCACCCTCAGCAAGGCTGGGTCTGTCAGCGATCAGGAGAACCCTTTCTTGCGCTTAGATGCGATCGTGAACATTGGTTCAAAAGTCTGAAAACCCTGTCCTGAAAGGCTTTAAGAACAGCAAGTCAGATCTACAGCTTAGCTCGTAGTGAGCCATAACAGGATTCATAGCATCAAAATCTACGCCAAGTGCATTACCTTTTACGGTGAAATTGGGCTGGCGGCAGCAGGCGATTCTTACGTTACATCCGGTAATATTTGTGCGGTTTGTGCCCTGTCATTCTATGGGGTACCGAGCCAGTGAATCTTACAGTGAGTAGGGATACTATGAATAAAACGTCATTAACAATGATTGAATCTTGATTTATTGCTCCATCTGCAAATAGCTGAACTATAATCACGGCACACATTTGAATCAACAATACTAAGGTCTCACGCCATGAACAAGAGTGAATTAGTGGACGCGATCGCAGCAAAGGCATCAATTACCAAGAAAGATGCGGATGCAGTACTGAGTGCGGCAGTCGATGCAATTATCGAAGCGGTCTCCGCTGGCGAGAAAGTGACCCTGGTCGGATTTGGCACGTTTGAAGCCCGCCAGCGTCAAGAGCGCGAAGGACGCAACCCCAGCACAGGCAAGCCGATTAAGATTCCTGCAACCACTGTACCCGCCTTCTCGGCTGGCAAGTTGTTTAAGGAAAAGGTCGCTCCAGCCAAAGAGGAGAAAGCAGAAAAAGAGGAGAAAGCGACTAAGACAAAAGCGAAAGCGAAGAAGTAACCACTTGATCGCCTACTTAGCGCGACTGTCTGCTCACAGATTGCCCCGTACCGCTGGTAAGAAGGCGTTGTGTGCTTGCTGTTCCATTGCTTAGGCGCTCAAACTTTTTTGCAACCATGGTGTTTTGAGTCCGGGCAGGTTGATCGATCGCCACAGTGTCAAGCCAGAGGCGAACGTAGTCTGCCCTTCTAAACTTGCTAAAGCTCTACAGGTAGGCTGAATCTGTAAGCTCCTTGCTTGCGCACAGGGATCGATTCATGGCGTAGCGGAGAGGGATTCAGTTGAGTGCTTCGGTGTCCTCTCGATCCGAAGTGTAGGGCAACCTGATGAGCGAACAATCTTCTCTAATCATCGCTAGCACACAAGAAGCGATACCTCTTGCCATTTACTTTGGAACTATTTCTCGCCCGGTGCGGTCAGTGGGGATGAGTGCGGACGATGCTTGGGTGACGTTGTGTTCCGAAAACTTGTTCTCGATCGCACTGTTCGGTGCCAGCAACTTATCGATGCCAGCAACTTAGCTCAATGTTTCTACCAGGGCGCTCTGCATGGGAAGGGTCTGTCTCGTCGCAGTGTAGCGATCGCCCACTGAAGGCACGCGTTAGCACTGAACAGGTAGGCGCTACACTTTCAACGTTGAGTCAGTCACGATCGCATAGAGGTCAAAGCGGACTCAACATTTAGGCAAAGTTCGTTTGGACATTCATCAGTAGCCCGCCACTGCGTTAGTTTTACAAATTGCGCTGGATGCATCAGAATGGGTAGGCAAACAAGCGCCATCGAGTTTAGTCGTCTCTCCGTTCACCTGGATTAAAGTCTGAATCCAGTTCCCTGTAAACTTTTTGCCGTTTTAGTGCCAGGAGCAGTCATGAAATCATTGGTTCGCTGGAGTGCAACCGCTGGGCTAGTTGGAAGCGCTCTTATGGGGTCGTTTTTAGCAGGTACCTTGCAGGCGCTTGCCATTCCCCAAGAGCAAATTATCCAGAAGCTTCGCCCCGTCCCTGTCTTTACGATCGCTAACGCGCAGGGTGCCCCTCTAGTTGCGTCTCCTCCCACTGGGCAGAAAGGAGCAGCGGTCGCAGGGGTATTCATTAATCAGAAAGATGCTCAGACCTTTCTGGACAACCTTAAGACTAAAAACCCGGATTTGGCAAAGAACGTCAAGGTGGTACCCGTCTCGTTAGCTGAGGTCTACCAACTCAATCAAACCAACAAAGGTAAGCCTGAACAGCTCGACTTTGCTTACGTGCCGTCCAAACAGCAAGTTGATACGGCTGTTTCGCTGTTAAAGCAACAAGGTGGACAACAGCCGCAGCAATTTAACGGCACACCGCTCTTTGTTGCCCGTGGTGGCAAGGACAAAGGGTATTTGACGATTCAGCAAGATGGCAAATCAATTATTCCTATGTTCTTTAACAAGGAAGAATTGCAGAGCCTGCTCGATCGCTTTAAGCAACAGCAGCCCGCTATGGCATCAAGCATTGAAGTGCAGGTGCTTAACCTGGAAGGGTTGATGGAGGTCTTACGGACAAAGGATGATCCCCAACTGAACCAGATTGTGCTGGTGCCGCCGCAGCAATCGATCGAATTTATCAAATCGATCGCGCCGCCGCAAGGCGCACCCGGAACCAACAAACCCGCAGCGGCTCCTGCTCCCAAAAAGTAGGTCGTGCGGAGGGATGAGTGATCACTAGAGAAGACTCAGACCCGCTCTCGCCTCAGTCGTTGAGGCGAGAGTTTTGTGTATCTGGGCAAAGACTCTGGCAATGGCGAGAAGCTGCCCGTCAACAGGCGATCGCTGCCGATATTCCCCTTGAGGAAGTAGACTGGCTGCTGCAAGACTTGGCTGGGCTAGACCGACCATCGCTGCGGCTAGAGACTTTTAAAGATAAGGCAGAAATTCTGCTCCGCTTGCCCCTCTCTGAACTTACAACACTCTGGGAACACCGTATCCGCGATCGTGTTCCAGTGCAGTATCTCACTGGCGTTGCCCCCTGGAGACAGTTTTTACTTAACGTTTCACCCGCAGTACTCATTCCCCGACCTGAGACGGAATGCTTGATCGACTTGGCGATCGCGGCAGTACCCCCCACACCCCACACCCCACGCCCCACACCCCACCTCTCCCACCAACACTGGGCAGATCTAGGCACGGGCAGCGGCGCGATCGCGATCGGTCTAGCAACAGCCTTTCCGGCAGCAACCATTCACGCAGTCGATTGCAGTGCAGCAGCGTTGGCGATCGCGCAGTCCAACGCCCAAACGCTTCACCTGACAGAGCATATTCAATTTTATGAAGGTTCCTGGCTACAGCCATTGGTTCACCTCAGAGGCAGGTTAAGCGGCATGGTTGCCAATCCACCCTATATTCCCAGCGAGATGGTGCCAGCACTACAGCCAGAAGTTGCCCGACACGAACCTCATCTGGCGCTAGACGGGGGCGCTGACGGACTCGATTGTCTTCGACACTTGGTCGCAGTGGCACCAGAGTATTTGCAGTCTGGTGGCATTTGGCTAGTAGAAACGATGGCAGGACAGGCGATCGCAGTCGCCGCTTTGCTGCAACAGCAGGGAAACTACGATCAGATTCAGATCCACCCTGATTTAACAGGCATTGATCGGTTTGTTCTAGCCTATCGCTGTTGAGCAGCCGTCACTGAAGAGTCTAAAAGGCTTTAGACATTGCTCTGTTGCAACCCGTTAACGCGATCGATCGCCTCTTTTTGCAGCGCTTCTTTACCCTGGGCTTTATAGAGATCTGCTGCCTTCTGTAAATTGCTGATTGCCCCAGAACGATTACCCAACGCCTGTTGTGCCAGCCCAAGATTGTAGTAAGCATCGGCATAGTCTGGCTTCCGACGAATCGCCCGGTTGTAGTCTCCGATCGCGGCTCTAGTATTGTTAAGCGCAAGTTGGGCATTCCCTCGGTTATTGTAGGCACCCGCTAGAATCGGCGCGGGCGGTTTGAGCGCGATCGCCTGGGCATAATCCCGCATCGCACTGTCATAGTCACCTTTTTTAGACCGTGCATTTGCCAAATTGATGTGCGCTTCTGCCGAACTGCCATTTAGCGCAACGGCTTGATTGCCTGTCTCCAGTGCTTTGTCATAGTTCTGGCGATCGTAATAGGCATAGCTAAGATTGCTGTAGAGTACGGCAGACTTAGGATCGAGTTTCAACGCTTGCTCATAGTCTCTGATCGCGGCACCTGTGTCACCCAGTCGGTGATGGGCAACCCCGCGATTGATATACGCCGACACATCATTAGGGTTTTTCTCAATGGCTTGGTCATAGTCAGCGATCGCGGCTTTGTTGTCGCCTGCCTGCGCTTTTCTTCGCCCCTCACTGTTGAGACGCTGGGCAGCAGCAGGATCAGCAGGTGTTTGTCCAAATTTGAGCCACCCCGGACGACTGGACGATGGCAGAATCGCGGCTACCAGCCCAATAATTGCCGCCAGGAGGATCGCCGGAATGATCAGAGCTTGATAGTTAGAAGCAGAGCGTCGAACTCTATCCATAAGATTTGGCTTCGCGTCAGGCAGAATAGGAAGCGGTTCTTCTCGTACAGGTACGGGGTTCAGCGGTGTTTCTGCTAGCGACGCTGGTTCTAAAGGGGATGTCACTGGTTCGTTCATGTTGAACAACCGTTGCAGCACTGCCTCTTTAGCCCGTGAGTCGTCGTGAGAAGCCCGTGAGTCGTCGTGAGAAGCCCGTGAGTCGTCGTGAGAAGGCGGTACAGCCGTTGGGAGCGGTGCAGCAGATGGTGGTGGCGATGAGCTGAACGCTTTTGGTGCGGGCGAAACTGGACTGGACTGGCTGGTAGCGCCAGCATCTGGGGTGTTTGCGGTTTCTGACTCTGGTTTTTCACTCAAGTCAGCTACAAATTGCTCTGTTTGGGTGGTGATTTGCGCTTCGATGGTTCTAGTGTCATCATCCCCTAAGTGCAGTGTCTGCTGCAAGCGTTGGAGCATCGTGCGATCGCCCTCTCCCAACGGAGACTGACGCTGCATTGCCCATAGTAAAACCTGCTGGTACAGCGCCTTTTGACGTTGATGCTCGACTAGAGATGGTGCGATCGTCATCACGGCAACATCACGATCATTCAGGTACAAGGCGTGCTGCAACTGTTTCAAGGTCTGACGCACTTGCGGGTGGTCAGTAGCGTGCGATCGCGCGTGTTCTGCCACCTGTTCCTGATACAGCGTCACACGTTGACGATACTCCCGTGTGGGACGTAACACTTGTGCCTCTAGCGCCTCAGCCTCCTGCGGCGACACGCCTAAACGCTGGCGCATCTCCTCCAAGAGTGGTAACCCTTCCAGCACAGGAGCACCTGACACATCGATCGCGATCGATGCCGTCTCCAGAACTTTGCGATAATGCAGTCGTGGGTCGTTGTTTGGCACCTCTAACAGAGGCATCTGAGCCGTTTCGGCACTGCCGTGCAGTTGGGGCTGTAGCGTGGGGGCTGCCACTTGCAGCTTTTGAGCAGCATAGTGATGCAAATCAGCCGCCGTCACGATACCGTCATCATCAGCATCGGCAGCACTACTCTCAATACCTTCTGCCAGATAACGTGGATACGTCCAAACATCAAGTGCTTCAGGTGTTAGCGCTGGTCGGCTAACGTTTGAAGCCGCTAAGATGACGCGCCCCGCACCACCGAAAGGAGCCGTCAGATCAGACATTGGCTCTGCTACAGCAGACTGATCCAGCAGTGGCGGGCTGTAACGATTCAAAATGAAAACTTGCTGTTTGGCAGGGCTACTGTTCATTGATTCCAGCACAGCGCTGGCAGGTATCGTTTGCGCTTTAACGATCGCACCCTGATCATCCAGTTTAGTGCTGGGTGTCGCAAAATACAGTTTGCCATCCGCATCGGGCAAGAGGTAGCCACAAAACAGAAACACCAGTTGATCATCACTGCGCCGCTGCTTAAAGAACAGCTCAATGGTTTCCTGCATCTCTTGCAATGGGCGATCGCATAAGCACTGTACAGACTCAAACTGAAAGCGCGGCTGCTTCAGCAATCGCTTGATCAGTTCCACGTCTTTTTGCGCGTCGGGCAAGGGGTCTAAACCCGTTGGATACCGACTCACTCCAATTAGCAGCGCTACCCTGGACATCTCATTACTTCTGGTTTCCCTCAGCACACATTAAGCGGCACACATGAAATTGCCAGACCAGTTAGGGTTAATCTCCTAACCTGATCCGATCGACTCCAAACGCCAGTTTGCACTCGCGCTCTCAAGTCGCATCCAGGCGCTGCAAGAGTCAGTTGCCACCTGTCAAATGAACCTATGTAAGGATACTGAATCCTTTTCCAAATGAACTATTAATTACGGATTCCCTCAGCAAAGCGGTGTAAAGCATTAAAGCGTCATCCAGCAGCGAGTGTCATCCTGCCTTTTCGGTGTTGTGACGGATTTAGACGCTCAACTTCAAGCGTTACACTCAAAGAAACGCCTGGTTCCCTGTAAAGGCAACTGTGCTGGGGCGGTAGAGCTGCCATAGCTTACTACTTGCAAAAGCACAGGCGCTTATTTCACAAGCCGTTTAGCCATCTGCCTTTTACGCTCTGCTGTCTGACACTCAATACATGCGATCGCCAACATGCTGCTAGAGATCATCGCTACATTACTGCTGGGTGGTCTGCTCTTTCGCTGGGGTATGCGTATTGGCAAGCTGTTTCTACGTAAAGGCGCGACAGCAAACGATTTATTCAAAGGTAGAACCTCCCTTTCGCTGCTGTTTTTAGGGCTTTACGTTGGGCTGATTGTGCTGGCACTGAATGTGCCTCAAATGCAGTTCCTACCAGTCGAGTGGCGTGTCTATGGTATGCGGATCACCTGGACGATTATGCGTGCCGTCCTGCTAGGGTTTTGTGGGCTGGCATACATCGTCAGTTGGCAGACGGCACGCGTACAGGTGATTGCTGTAGCGCTGATTGGCATCATGGGAATCACTGGATTCAGCGCTTCCGAAGCCTATTTTCTAGCTCCGATTTACACTACGCTTTACAACAACTTGCAGCCCAATGGGGTGTATAAGCAAACCTCCATGAGTAGCTGCGCGCCTGCGGCTTTGGCAACCGTGCTGCGACGATGGCAGCTTGACGCTACGGAGTCGGGTGTTGCGCGGCTTGCAGGCACCAGTCGTCTAGGCACCTCAATGCCGCAGTTAATTGTCGCTGCCCATGAGCTAGGGATGGATGGGTTGGAACTAGCGCCTACCTGGGAGCAAATGCAACGGATTAACCGTCCTGGCGTGCTGGGTGTTTGGTTGCTGGATGGCGGGCGAAAACTGCCTCATGCAGTCGCTCTGCTAGAAATGAGCAATGAACTGGTTGCGATCGGTGATCCAGCGCGTGGCAAAATTTACACCCTCAACCAAACCCAGTTTGCTGAAATTTGGCGAAAGCAGTACGTACCGATCTTCCGAGCCAGCGATCGCACCCTTACGTCAGAACAGGCAGCCGACTATCTACAGCGCCTCGGCTATCTCAGCCCACCCTCAAAGGATCTCGGCAAGGCAATCCGCCGCTTTCAAACGGCTGTTGGCATTCCTATTACAGGCGAACTCAATATTGAAACAGTACTCTCGCTAACAGGTTCCTTTTTGGAAGGTGTGCCGACGCTGACACCAAGTCAGCTCCCTCCACAGTAGGGTGAGCAGCCCTTACAGCGGTTCTCATTTGGAGTGCAGTACAAGTTTTAGGTTTTAAGGCAGAAGGCAGAAGGCAAGAGGTAGGCAGGAGGAAAGCTGTAACTCTTTTTGCTTCTGCTTCAAACGCTGCACACTTTAGAACAGACAGAGCGATCGCTTGAGCAGATTCTGAGAAAATCCTTCTTGAGCAGGAGCATATGAGCAATGGTTAAAGCTATACCTAAGGACTGCGAAGCATTTTTAAAACTCTTATCACTTCATACAACTCTTTTTTGTGATGGCATTAATGACGAAACCACTTTTTCAAGGAAGACAACAGGTCAAGACTGGATATATTCTGGTTGTTGACGACATGGCAGATAACTGCTTTTTACTCAAAGCAATCTTAGAAGGAGAAGGCTACAGCGTTGAAGTTGCCAGCAACGGCATGGCTGCGTTAGCAAAAGCAGAGGCATTGCCGCCTAAGCTCATGCTGCTGGATGTGATGATGCCTGACATGAATGGTTATGAAGTCACTCAGCGCGTGCGACAGAGCACCAAACTGGCAGATTTGCCCGTGGTACTGATCACAGCACACGGTAAAGAAAGTGCAACGATCGGAAAAGCGGCTGGCGCAAACGACTGCATCTCCAAACCCTTCGATTTTGACGAGTTGATTCGGCAAGTTCAGATTTACACCCTTTAGTCATGCGGCGCTATCAACATCGTTTCCTAAGTAAGAAACTTTAGATCACACACTTTTCAGAGAAAAATCACGTTGAGGCTGCGCTGTCAGTCACGCGACTCCTCTTAAAGCTGTTCCATATTGTAGCTATGTTTACAAAAGGAACGCCCCCTATATGCAACTTCTACCTCGTACACAAGAAACACAATCTGCTGAATTTGCCTCCAATGTTGAATCAACTGCTTCCAGATGTGCACGTAAACCGAAATTGACAATGGTTTGGATGACTGAGTCAATCGGCGATCGTACCCGTCTCGTTGCCCGCTGGACGACACAAGACTAAGGGCACATTCAACTTAACGCAAACAAAAATCCCCTCGCAGTAACGGCTGAGGGAATTTTTGTTTGCTATTTTTTCGACAATTTGGCTGATTTTTTCGCTGCTGCCAGAAGAAGGGAGTAGACGTTAACTGGTAAGCAAAATGGTCAGACTCATTGGCACAGGGCTACTTCTGGTTGGCATAGTGGTTGTGCTAATCAACCCGATGCTCGTTCAAATCTGGGTAGCCGCGATCGCGTTAGGGCTACTGTCACACTGGGTTACTCAAAATTGACATTGAGCGGTGGAGGATGGATAAAGGAGATAGAAGGCAGAGGGCAGAAGGCAGAAGGCTAAAGGCTAAAAGCTGATGGCTGACCGCTGACCGCTGACCGCTGAAAGCTGATGGCTGACCGCTGACCGCTGACCGCTGACCGCTGACCGCTGAAAGCTAAACGCTATAGACTCCTGTAAAATGACAGACATTGCCGCAACTAGAGGAACCAATGGCAGAAACACTTTTCTTTAATGCCCTGCGCGAAGCGATCGACGAAGAAATGGAGCGCGACCCAACCGTAATGGTCATGGGGGAAGACGTAGGGCATTACGGCGGTTCCTATAAGGTGACGAAGGATCTGTACAAGAAGTATGGTGATTTGCGGTTGTTGGATACGCCGATCGCCGAGAATAGCTTTACTGGCATGGCTGTAGGAGCCGCGATGACCGGTCTGCGACCCATCATCGAAGGGATGAACATGGGCTTTTTGCTGCTGGCATTTAACCAGATTGCCAACAATGCTGGAATGCTGCGCTATACGTCTGGCGGCAATTTCAAGATTCCGATGGTGATTCGAGGCCCTGGTGGTGTGGGTCGGCAACTTGGCGCAGAACATTCGCAGCGGTTAGAGACGTACTTCCAGGCAGTGCCGGGGCTAAAAATCATTGCGTGTTCCACTCCCTACAATGCGAAAGGGCTGCTGAAGTCGGCGATTCGTGACAACAACCCCGTGCTGTTTTTTGAACACGTCCTGCTCTACAATCTGAAGGAAGATTTACCAGAGGGCGAGTATCTGTTGCCTCTAAATAAGGCAGAAGTGGTGCGATCGGGCGAAGATGTCACGATCATCACCTACTCCCGGATGCGGCATCACGTGATGCAGGCAGTGAAGACCCTAGAAAAAGATGGCTACGATCCAGAAGTGATCGATCTGCTGTCGCTGAAGCCACTGGACTTTGACACGATCGGCGCATCCATTCGCAAAACCCATCGTGTGATCATTGTGGAAGAGGCAATGCGGACGGGCGGCATTGCGGCAGAAGTGATTGCGTCGATTAACGATCGCCTGTTTGACGAGTTGGATGCACCCGTTTTGCGGCTCTCATCTCAAGACATTCCCACCCCTTACAATGGCGGTTTGGAAAATCTGACGATCGTCCAGCCCCAACAAATTGTCGAAGCCGTCCAGAAAATGGTGGCGCTCAAAGTTTAAGCTGGACGCTGATGAAAGCAGATCACGACCAACTCATTCATTTCGCTTTGTGCCTTAACAATGAGGGCTACAAAGCTTCACTAGAAGTCGGAAAACTGTATCGCATGATTGCTGATGAGCAAGCTACAGCACATGGGTTGGTACGGATTGTGGATGGAAGCGGTGAAGATTATGCTTTTTCGACGAATCGTTCCATCCAATCCCATTACCGCAAAATGTGGAAGCAGTTCTGCTAAAAGCATCTTAAGCCTGTAAGAGAATAGTCCCATGACTTCTCTCATTGAAGACATCCGCCAGAAAATTGCTGATGAGCGATATGAGTTTTCCAAACATGCTGTTGATCAGTCAATCTTGAGACAAATCCAGGTTCAAGAAGTCAGAGAAACGATCGCCAAGGGTCAGGTTATTGAGCATTATCCAAACGATAAGTATGGTCCGAGTTGTCTTATTAGTGGCGTGACTCAAACCCAACGGAGACTTCACATTCAATGTAGTTATCCGCCTCGTCCCTTGCTGAAAATTATCACTTTATACGAACCTGACCCGCAGCGATGGAATGCTGACTTCACACAAAGGAGGAACCGCAATGATGAGTTATGAGCAAGAAACGTTGGTTGAAAAACAAGTGACTTACACGCTCCAACTGAATGGGCAAGTCTTTGTCATTGAGAATGTACCTGCTCGCATCAATGAAGAAACTGGAGAACAGTTTTTTTCTCCATCAACGGTAGAGCATTTGCAGCAAATTATCCTGACTCGACAAGAGCCAGATCGCTTTGCAGAAGTCCCTGTATATAACTATGGGACTTAATCACGATCACTGTAGTGACGCGACTTGTCGAATTCAACTATAAAAAAGCCTCTCCGAAGAGAGGCGATGGTGTGAGCCTTTTAAGGAATGGGATTAGACACCTTTGACGGCGATCGCGCCTGCTAAGGCAGCAGCACCAGCCGACACAAGTGCAGTGCCAAACAACCACCAGGCAGCACTGGCAGCCGCTTTTTGGGTTTCCTTTACCTGCTTCTGCGCCTGATATTTGACCTCTTCCAGTCGTCGTTGTGCTTCGCCTTGCAGACGCTCTGCACGACGCAATACACTGCTGCGGGCATCTTCGACCTGATCGATGATGTGATTTGCTTGCTCTTCGGAAATATCATCACGAGAACTCATCACGGCGACCAGCGTTTCGCGGTTGAAACTGCCAAGCCGATCGCGCATTGCGTCAAAGCCAGCCTGGGGATCGTAGAACATGGTGCGAACGTCGCGCTTGATGCCGTCGTAGTTGAGTTCGGGGCGATCGAGCGCGTTCAGGTAATCCCGAATGCGCGCCAGAATGCCATCGATCACCGACTGAATGCGGTTCTGGATCTTTTGAATCTGAGCCGATACCTGATCGCGTACAGCCAACACCTGATCGACAATCCGTTCCGCTTCTGCTGTAGATATATCCTGGCGTTGAGAGAGCAGCGCCACGATGGTTGACCGATCGACCTGGCTGAGGCGATCGCCCAAGCTGCTGGCTCCTGAGCGGGGATCATTCAGCAGCAGTTGCAGATCGCGCTTAATGCCGTCAGGGTTGAGTTCATCCTTGTTGGTTTGGAGCAAGTAGCTTTCCACGTTGGTCTGGAAATCTTGCACACGCTGTTTGGTGCGCGATGCCAGACGACGCGGTGAGCGGACAATACGACGAATCGCTTCCTGCACCTGATCGATAGACTGGTTGACTTGCTCTTCGGTGAGATCATCTCGTTGGCTAAGCAGTTTGACCAGCGTTTCACGATCGACCTGCGAGAGGCGTTGCCGTAGCGCGATCGTGCCCTGTTTTGGATCATCCAGCAGTGTCTTCAAGTCGCTCTGAATGCCATCAGGATCAAGCTCCGATAGGTTAGTGCGTCGCAGATAGTCGGCGATCGCGGTACTCACCTGGTCATACTGATCCTTCGCTTTATCCGCCACGATTTGCGGTGCATGGAGGACGCTATACCGCACGTCTTCAAGCTGAGTGATGATGCGATCGGCTTCCTCGGGTGTCATATCCTGCCGCTGAGCGAGAAGCTGCACGAGCGTATCACGATCGACCTGGCTGAGGCGCTCACGCAGGGCATACCGTCCCGCCTGCGGATCATCTAACAGCAGTCTAAAGTCGCGCTTAATGCCGTCGGGGTTGAGTTCTGACTTGTTGGTATTTCGCAGATAGTTTTCGACGCGATCGCGCACTGCCAATGCCTCTGCCTTCACGCGCTCTTGAGATTCATGCGCTGTACTTAGAACATTGTCACGAGTGCTTTCAAGTTGGCTGACGATGCGATCGGCTTCTTCGGGTGTGGTGTCCGGTCGCTGCGCGAGTATGGCGATCAGCGTATTGCGGTCAAATTGGCTGAGTCGAGACTGCAAGGCATCAAAACCAGCCTCGCGATCGTCCAGCAGCAGACGAAAATCTCGCTGAATACCGTCAGGGTTGAGTTCATCTTTGCCAGTCGATCGCAGATAATTTTCTACTCGACCGCGAACATCTTTGGACTGCTCATCAGTTGCCGCTGCCTGTACAGTGCCAAGCACCGAAACGCGAATCGTTTCGAGCTGATCCGCGATTTCCGACACTCTTGCAGGTGTGAGGTCACTGCGTTGCGACAGCACCTCCACAAAATAGGCGCGATTCAGTTGTTCCAGTTGGCGTTGCACCGTCACTGGGTCGGCTTCAGGATCGTAGATGGCATCCCTGAACTCGGTTTGCAGCGTTTCGCGGTTGAAGTGCCAGTAGTAGGTGTTCAACAGGTAGTTTTCAGCATCTGCCTTGACCGTGTTGAAGGGTGCTCCTGGTACCTTTTGAGCAATCTGCTTCGTTGTATCGCTGACTTTATCTTTGGCTGTCTGAAGCTGACCAAGAATTTTTTCGACGCTCAGATCAGACAAATCACCGCGTTGCAGCACTGTGCCCATGAGAGTCGTAAAGCCAAGCTGGAGCGCTTGACTGACTGGACTAACGTCTGCCTTGGGCGATTGTGCCAGTTGTCCTGATGATGCCAGACTTCTTTGCTGACGAACCTCTTCAGTCAGACGATCGATCTTGGCGTTTAGTTCGCTAGAGTTTAGCGCCTCAGGCTGAGCAGACTTGAGGTACTCCACCAACTCTGAGGTTGGGTCTTTCTTCTGAAACTGGTTGACGACCGTTTGCCAAACCGATTCAAGCTGACCCACGACACGCTCAACATCTCGGCGGGAAAGATCGGTGCGGCTGCTCACCAAATTCATGAAGGTGGCGCGATCGATACTCCGCAGGCGATCGGCGATCTCTACTGGCGAACCACTACCCGCAATCTCTTTTAACTCTGGATCGTTGACCAATTTCTCAAATTCGCCCCGGATCTTGGACATATCCAACCCTGCTGGGCGCAAAGCATCCAGATAATCCTCAATGGAATCCCGTACGCTGGCTGGGTCAAGCCCTGTACCCAGTTCTCGCCGGACGGCTGCTGCCGCTGCTTCTGCGGTTGAAACAACCTGACTGTTTACAGCTTTAGCTCCGAGAGCCGCGGTTGCCGTCCCGAAAATTGCTTGAAATCCTGACACGGCAGTATTCACGACCGAGCCAGCCAGAGAGCCAACAGTTAACGAACTAAATAAGACTAACAAAACGAAGTAAGCGCCCCAAATAACAACGCCGACGATCGCGCCTAAGGCAGAACTGGTAATTAAACTCAGCTTCACCGCTAAGAGGCACGCCAGAAACAGCGCTACGCTAACTGTAAGCAGCGTCCATAGACCGACAGCAAAGCCAATTTTCTTGACTGTGCCGCCCAGACTGCCCGACTCATGGCTGTCAGAATCAGAATCATCGCTCGACGATCGCCCAAGGTACGAAATACCCGCTGCTACCGAGAGATTGGTAAGCAGTAATTGAAAAGCAAATGCCAGAACTAAACCTGCAATTAAGGCGATAAAAAATTGAGGTCCTGAGAAAACTAAAGCTGCCCTTTCCGGTGTACTGACTGCCCCATCCAAAGGCACCTGCGCCATCCATATCGGAAGGCGATCGAGATCCAACGCCATCCTAAAGTCATCAATCATACGAATTTTCCTCGTGAACGCTCAACTGAAGCCGCCCTTAATCTGTAGAGAGCTGACACACCGTTTGAATCATGTCTCCCGTTGTAGATAGAATCGCCGAGTGCGAGGCTCTGCTTCATCTCTCCTGAGGGTGAGGCGATCGTTCCCAAAGGGATGAAATGAGCCTGAGCGCAGAAAGCAGAGACTTGGGCATTGAAAATCAAAGCACACCGGATATTTTCTTCCTT
Source organism: Tildeniella nuda ZEHNDER 1965/U140 (assembly GCA_019358895.1). GTDB lineage: Bacteria > Cyanobacteriota > Cyanobacteriia > Leptolyngbyales > Leptolyngbyaceae > Stenomitos > Stenomitos nudus. The sequence goes on from JAHHIG010000001.1 coordinate 95,941, forward strand.
GCGATTTTGAGAAAGCGTTTCTCTCGTTCGGGAATGTCACCCAGTGTGCTGTATTTGTATTACAATACTACTTTTGTAGTATGAGCAAGTGCTTTGTGCGAAGAGGTTTGGGAAGCACAATCGTTTGTTGCCTGGATTGAAGCGCCTGGACTGAAGCGAACGTCCATTAGCGGAAATCAGCAAAATCTAACGTTAACAGGTGGTGGTTAGCGTTGGGTTAACTGAATTGCTCGACACAAACCTCGCATCGACCGTTTTAGGAGGAATCATGGCGAAATTTCAAGACCTTATTCGCTACTACGATCGGTACTGGCGAATCTCCGTCTTCAGCGTTGCAATGATGAGTGCCTTTGAAGTGATTGATTTATTTGGTCCCTACGCGATCGGGCAAATTCTCAACGTGCTGTCCAAGCAACCCGTCGATCAGCCTGTGCAGAACCTGATTACAGGCGTTGCCAATGTGACAGGACAACCCCAAGGACAAACGCTTTCGTTGGCTGTGCTGTTGGCGTTGGTCTGCCTTGTCTCGGTGGGGCGGGCACCCATTCAACCCTGGCTGGGTCCCTGGTTTAACTGGGATACTGCCTTTCGTGCGCGTCGAGATCATGCCCAGAAAGCGTTGGAAAAGGTGCTCACCTTGCCGCTGGAGTTTTACGACGAAAATAATCCTGGGCGGATTGCAGCACGGGTTGCCAAAGGTATCTCTAACCACACCTGGACGTATCCCGAAATTACCGGGCAGTTTTTGCCCAAACTGTTTCGGATTGTGGGCATTTTCACCGTGATCTGGTTGATCGATTGGCGCATTGCGATCGTGCTGCTGATCTCGTTTATCGGCATTCTCAGCTTCAGTTTGTCTGGTTTAACCAAATTAACCAAGCAGGAGGAAAAGCTCGATCGCTACATTGAAGACACCGAAAGCCGCAACTCGGAAATCATCACCAACATTAAAACCGTGAAAGCCTTTGCCACCGAAGCGCAAGAGCTGACCCGACAACGCCAACGGTTCGATCGCGAGTTCAAGGTGGTGGATTATCGTATCCACAAAGGCTACGTCATGCTGGGCATGTATGAGCGGACGATCGTGCAAAGCTGCGTCTTTCTGGTGCTGGTGTTTACGCTCATGGCAGCAGTGCGGGGCGAAATCTCGCTGGGGCATTTTGTCACCACGCTAACGGTTTCTAGCATGGCGTATGCCGAAGTGGAGCCGATTAGCCAACTGGCGGAAGTTTTTGCGCGTCGCTATGCATCAATGATTCGCTTTCACGAATTTATGCAGCTTCCGGCTGGCAGAGATGCGGGTAGTCTGGTGCGAGACAAGGATGCCGAGCCGTATCAGTTCACAGGCAAAGTGGAATTTTCGCACCTAACCTTCGGGTATGACCCCGATCGTCCGGTGCTAAAAGACATCAACCTGCTGATCGAACCCTATCAAACAGTGGCGTTGGTGGGGCGTTCCGGCTCTGGCAAGTCCACACTGGTCAAGCTCCTGTTTCGCTACTTCGAGCCAAACAGCGGCAGCATTCTCATGGATGGTCACGACCTGCGCCGCCTGGATGTGACAGGCTACCGGAAACGGCTGGCGATCGTCCACCAGGAGGTAGACATCTTCAACGGTACGTTGATGGACAATCTACTCTACGGCAACCCCAGCGCCACTCCAGAGCAAGTCCGAGAGGCGTGTCGCATTGCCCAGGCAGACGACTTTATTCGGCACATGCCTCTGGGCTACGCCACAGTCGTTGGTGAACGCGGTGTACGACTCTCTGGTGGTCAGCGTCAACGAGTCGGCATTGCCCGCGCCCTGATTATGGAACCGGATGTGCTGATTTTTGACGAAGCGACCTCCAGTTTGGATTACGAGTCGGAGCGATCGATTCAACTGGCGATGCGCGCTATTCTCGGCACCCGCACGCTGATCATCATCGCCCACCGTCTCAGCACCGTCCGCGAGGCAGACAAAATTGTCGTTCTCGAAAACGGTCACATCGTCGAAGTCGGCAACCACGACGAACTCCTGAACCGCGAAGGTATCTATCGTCGCCTTCACTCCTTGCAAGAAACAGGAGAATTGCTTGCTTAGCGCACGAATCGAAGGCAATAGCGGGTGAAACGCGCATACACTTGGCGATGTTCGATAGAGCCAATTTATATTGGACATCGCCTACTGGTAGTCTTTTGTAGTAAAGGATGTAGAAAAGGTAGGGAGCAACCCAGGACTCTAGAGACAAAATTGAGAATGAGCGAAAAGAGGCTTCAAGCAGCAAAAGCACTCGTCAAGCGGCTCAACCCAAGCAAGTAGTCAAGAAGATTAATGGAGAATACCAAAAATGCGTTTCAAAGGACGGCTGATTCGATTAAGGATAGCTTGACTCCCGACGAAGATGCGGTTTAATAGCGGTTTGTTTAGCGGTTTAGTATCTAAAAGCATTCAAAAGGCAGAGGTTTTTACAAGTAATTTTGGTGCAACATCTTAAGTATTGACTCTAACGAAAGATTAAGTGAAGTGCTGCCAACTCTTGTTGACTCCTTGCCAAGTTTGATTGGTAAACAAAGCGGCTTGCCCCTGGATGAACTGCTAGTTCGAGCGACTAAAGTTGCTGATTTTTGTGCGACTAATGCGGCTGCGATCGATCACAACGGTGCCTTTCCAGTCGAAGAATTTGAGCTGATTGCGAAAGCAGGTCTATTGGCAGCACCCTTGCAGCCAGACTTAGGCGGGTTGGGCGTAGGGCTTGACGCAAGCCTCACCTGTGAATTGCTTATGCTCCTTAAACAGATGGGACGCGGTAATTTAGCAGTGGGTCGCCTTTACGAAGGGCATGTAAACGCACTGCAACTCATTCAAACGTTTGGCACACAAGCGCAGATGGAAGCGTATGCCAGTGATGCCCGCGATCGCCATAAAATCTTTGGCGTTTGGAATGCAGAAGCAGAAGATGGAGTCAAAGTGCATCCTCTGGAAGGTGGTCGGTATCGTTTAGACGGTTCAAAGACGTTCTGTTCCGGTTCTGGCTTTGTCGATCGCCCATTTGTCAATGGACCGTTGGGAGATAAACCCTGGCAAATGTGTATCGTACCAATGGAAGCGGTGGCGACGGTGAGTGATCCTACCTGGTGGCAACCGTCAGGGATGCGAGCCACTGCCAGTTTTAAGGTGGATTTTAGCGGTGTCGAGTTGGATGCGAGTGCACTGATTGGACAACCGGGTGATTACTTTCGGCAGCCCTGGTTAACGACTGGCGTGATTCGCTTTGCAGCCGTGCAGTTAGGAGGCGCAGAGGCGCTCTTTGATGCGACCCGACAATACTTACGCGACTTAAATCGCACCAGTGATCCTTACCAGCAAGAACGGCTCGGTCGGATGGCGATCGCGCTTGAAAGCGGCAATCTCTGGCTACACGGCGCAGCGGAGCTTGTGCAATCGTATGCTCCCATTTTTGGTGGTCATCCCGATCAGTCGTATCAGCAGGCAGAGAAGCTCGTTGCTTATGCCAACATGGTGCGAACAGCGATCGAACAGATCTGTATGGATGTGATGCAACTGTGTGAGCGATCAGTTGGCACTCGTGGCTTACTGCCGCCGCATCCAATGGAGCGCATTATTCGAGATTTGACCCTCTATTTGCGTCAACCTGTGTTTGATGCGGCTCTGGCTAACGTTGGACAGTATGCGTTATCCGAAGCAAGCGCCACCCATTCACTATGGTCTTATGAACGCTCCGATCGCTAGCCAACCGCCCCTTTTCAATCCTGCTACATTGCCGTTGCGATCGGTACATACCATCACGGGATCTGCGTTGGTCGTTGCGCCCCATCCTGATGATGAAACGTTGGGCTGTGGTGGCGCGATCGCGCTACTTAGAGCCTTGGACTATCCAGTCTATATCTTGGTGATTAGTGATGGAACGTTGTCCCATCCTCGATCGCTCAAATATCCCGCTCCACGATTGCAGGCATTGCGGCAGGCGGAAACGTTAGAAGCACTGTCTATTCTGGGAGTGGAAAAGACGGATGTGATGTTTTTGGGTTTGCAAGATGGCTCGATTCCCACGTCTGAATCCCCCGGAATCCAGGAAGCAGTGGCGTGTTGTCGCACGTATTTAGAAGCACTGCTGCCTGAAACCATCTTTTTACCGTGGCGAACTGATCCACATCCCGACCATCGAGCAACATGGAAACTGATGCATACAGCATTAGTCTACTTAAATTACTCACCCCGAATCATTGAATATCCCATTTGGGATTGGGATCCAGAGCAAGGCACGTTCACCAGCCTTGAACAGGTTGTAGCGTGGCGATTGGATATTCAGGCTGTGCTAGAGACAAAGCTGAGGGCGATCGCGGCGTATCGTTCTCAAACAACTAACTTGATTGATGATGACCCAGAAGGGTTTCAGTTAACACCAGAGATGCTAGTGAACTTCACGCGTCCCTGGGAAATGTATTTGGAGGACGTTCAATGAATTCACCCCAACAATCTTTGACACCTGACTACTTTGATTCGCTGTACAACGCCGATGCCGATCCCTGGAAGTTTGAAACCAGCGATTACGAGGCAAAGAAATACGCCGCTACGTTGGCAGCTTTACCCAACGCGCGTTATCGATCGGCGTTGGAAATAGGGGGGTCAATTGGTGTGTTGACATCAATGCTGGCAGAGCGATGTGAGTCGTTGCTATCAATCGATGTGTCAGAAATGGCTCAGCAAAAGGCGATCGATCGTTGTCAAGCTCTATCACACGTCCGCTTTCAATTGATGTGCGTTCCAGAATCCTATCCTGATGAACAGTTCGATCTCACGGTGCTATCAGAAGTTGGCTACTACTGGTGCCGGGAAGACCTCCAAAAAGCACAGCAGTTGATGCTACAGCATCTTGAACCAGGCGGACATTTGCTCTTAGTCCATTGGACTCCATACGAGGACTACTATCACAATCCCTTGAGTGGTGATGACGTGCACGACTCATTCCTATCGTTACCCTCACCGCAAATCAAACATTTAAGGGGCGATCGGGCAGAGAAATACCGCCTCGATTTGTTTGAGCGGGTTGACGAAACCTTATAAATTAAAAAAATGAGAAGTGGTGAGTTAAAAGCACTAAGATTTGGTAAACTGAGTGGTTTGTTGTCTGACCAGCAGATGTACCACAACAAAGTCTGTGCACTCTATTGTGTTTGCGACTCTGTTTCTTGTATTAGGAGTTGAAAATGCCAGAAAGCAAAGAACGCGCCCCTCGCAATAGAACGATTACTCTGAATAGCGAAGAACAAGTTAAGTACAAAAACAGGCTACTGCGATTGAATATGCCTATTGAGTTGCAAGATGTTATCAATCGCACAATTCATCAAGACCTGCTTCAGGTTTTAGATTACTTGCCAAAACAGTCAGTTGATTTACTTTTTATTGATCCACCTTATAACTTAAATAAAACCTTCAACTCTAATAACTTCAAGAAAAAGAATTTGGATACGTATGCTGATTGGCTAGACGCTTATCTTGATAAACTTGAGGCTGTTTTGAAGCCTACCTCTTCAATTTATATATGCTCTGATTGGCAATCCTCACCTGCGGTTTATGCGGCAATAAAAAATCGTTTTCAAGTTCGTAATCGCATTACATGGGAAAGGGATAAAGGGCGTGGAGCTAGTAAAAACTGGAAGAATTCATCAGAGGATATCTGGTTCTGCACAGTTTCTGATACCTACACATTCAACGTAGATGCTGTGAAACTAAAGCGCAAAGTGATTGCCCCTTACACTGTGGATGGTACTCCTAAAGACTGGGACATAACAGATAAGGGAAACTATCGCCTTACGCATCCATCTAATTTATGGACAGATCTGACCATTCCCTTCTGGTCAATGCCAGAAAATACAGATCATCCAACTCAAAAACCGGAGAAGCTGGTTGCAAAGGTTATCCTTGCAAGTTCTAATTTTGGAGATGTTATTTTTGACCCTTTTCTTGGATCAGGAACGACATCTGTGGTCGCAAAGAAGTTAGGCAGAAAATACTTTGGTGTAGAGCTTGATGAAATGTACGCCTGTTTAGCTGAAAAGCGTCTTGAAATTGCTGAAGCTGAGCTCTCAATCCAGGGCTACGCTGAGGGAGTGTTTTGGGAAAGAAATACTCTGAATGAACAGGTGCGCTCTATTGACAAGAAGCGCAACTCTCAACATGACAAAACACTTCATCAGCAAGACTTGTTTCTCCTAGCAGAAATGTAGATCTCATGGAAAAGAGTCAGATCTTCTACAGCGAAAAGTTCAGCGAAGTCAACGAAGCCATCAAAGAATTTCTCAACTCTCAAGAAGATTATTTGTCTCTCTCAACCGCAAATAGCCCAAGAGCAGTTGGTGACGCTATTCAGGACGTTCTAGGCAGCAATTTGCAACAAGTGCTTGGGGAGGAGAATTGCAAGAACTACTCAGCTGATTTTGCTCGAAGAGCAATGGCTGATTTAGCTTTCGAGGACGATAACGGTTTTTACTATGTTATTGACATAAAGACTCACCGAATAAGCACAAAGTTCAATATGCCAAACTTGACATCTGTAGAACGGCTATCTCGTTTCTATGAGAATGACAAGAACGTCTTTGCAGTTCTGATGGTTGCTTACGATGTTGAAGGCACCCGCTTAGAGGTGGAAAGGGTTACGTTTGTACCGATCGAGTTTCTAGGTTGGGATTGCTTGACGATAGGTGCGTTAGGTTGGGGACAGATTCAAATTGCCAACTCAAACTCAATAACTGTTAACCCTGGTTATTCACGTAAGCAATGGATGCTAGAACTGTGCGATACCTTGTCAAACTTCTACCCAAGAGAGGTTGCTAAGATTGAGAAACGGCTGAGTCATTTTGATAAAGTTAAACAGTTTTGGCTCAATCACACTGACTAAATTTATCGGTTGTAGTGTCAGTAATCAGCAATGCGAAGGAGAGGACAATATGATCGCCAGTTTCGTAGATCAAGTTGCCTCCTAGGAAACTCAACACCCTTTTCTACTGACGGTCAAAGTCGCTTGCATTATTACAACGATCGCACCGCTCGAAGCTTAGCGTCATTCGGTTGGCATGACTTATCCTATGGTTACTAACGCTCAAGCTGTCGTTACTAACGGTGAAGCTATGGTTACTAACGCTCAAGCCGTGGTTACTAACGGTGAGGCTATGGTTACTAACACTCAAGTTGTCGTTACTTCCGCTCAAGCTGTGGTTAGTAATTGTGAAGCTGTGGTTACTTCCGTTGAAGCTGTGGTTACTAACGGTAAAGCTTTTGTAAAGGCAGAAGGTCTATTTACTCTAGAACGTAGGGGTTCTAGCAGCAGACGCAGATCGTAAATTGCTTGCTCGATTTTGACGAATGACCACCGCTGTTGCCATATTTCTTCCTGTGTCTGCCGTTGTTCAATCTGCTCAAACAGTGCACCCAACGACGCGTGTTGCGTTAGGGCAGCGATGAGCCAACCACGATCGACCCCTAACTGACTCGCGGGCAAGGCAATCTCCTGGGGAGTAGGCTGGCGACCATTTAGAAAGCGTTGCCAGAGTAGCCTTAATGTATAGCGCGCTTGCAACCGAGCGACGATCGCGCCTGCTGGCTCAACCAAAAACGGTTGGTGCTGCACTCCCATCGCTGACCATTGCTGAAGCTGATTGGCTAAACCATTCTGCGCGCGTCCAACTTGCCGCGCTGATGTGGTTACTCGTACGAGTGGACTGTGACGAAAGCGGGCATTCACTCGAACTAACGCCCGATAGAGTGCCACATCCTCTGAAGTCCTCACGGGTGGCAAACCACCTGCCTGTGCATACATCTCTGCGGTCACTGCCAAACTGGCACCGTAATGTTGAAAGTGACGGGGTAACCCATCAAATGGATCAGGGTCTAGATGTGTTTCTAGTTCAGCAACCAGAAAACGATAGCCTACTTCTCGTAAATGGCAGGCTCTCGCGTAAGGATCAAGGGCGGCGCGATCGCAGCGATCGGTCACAATCCGTCCGCCGACCGCATCAGCGCCACAGGTCATCTCATATAGAATTGCAGCAATCCAATCAGGAGCTACTTGTGTGTCGCCATCCGTGGAGGCAATAACTCCTCGGTTACGTCCCAATCGCATCAAGCGGCGATGTGCCTCATCCATCAATCGCTGCCGCACCCAGCCAATGTAAGCTTGAGACGCAGGTAACGTTCGTTCAACAATGTGCAGTACTAAATCCGGATGCTGTATGGCAAACCGATGTGCGATCAATACAGAATCATCGCTGCAATTATTGGCAAACAGAATCACTTCGTAACGGTCTGCGCTCAACGGGTGTCCATTTAAATCAACCTGGTGTGCAAGAGCTGCAAGCGTCTGCTCCAGTATCTCTGCCTCATTTCGCACAGGTAGAATGACACAGACTTCACATTGAGGAAGTGGAGGCGTTTGAACTAACGGATGAAATTTAGTTTCAGGAAGTAAGGAAAGGAAGGAAGTTGATGGAGCGGTGATTGTTCTCAGGCAATCATCTTTCACGTAGCCCACTGCTATATCTCCAAGGCAATCAAGCGGTTGCAGCAAGCTGAGTTATGGAAACCTCTTCATGCTTTGTACTTGTATTGTGAAGCGTTGTTCTAACGACAAAATCCGTCCCTTGATGGAGATCGTTCTCTAACCTTGTAACCTCAAGCAGCAATGACTCAAAAGGTGGAGGGCTTCGTGTAACAGGGGTGTGATGATTAGGTTTGAAGCCATTACGCGTTTACGGTTGTGTCAACAGAAACGTCTTGGCGATCGCCTCGCCGCAGCCTCAAAGCACTGGATCGTCTTAATTTCACGTTGGGTGATGTACGAGATGTTTTTGAACCGTATCTGGCAATCTTTCTAGCAACCGAGCGTCAGTTGAATCCTGCCCAAGTCGGTATTGCCATCGCTATCGCTAACCTTGCGGGTATTATCACCCAAACGCCCCTTGGCGCTCTGGTTGATGCTTCCAAACACAAGCGCCAGTTAATTGCGATCGCATCGTTTGTCATTGCAATTAGCTATTTGACCATTACATCCGTTCAGGCGTTTCCGATCGTGCTGGTCGCACAAGCAGGTATTGGTATAGCTGCCGTGACGATCATCCCAGCAGTCTCAGCTATTTCATTAGGGCTGGTTGGACAAGACCGCTTGAATCAACGCATTGGTCGAAACGAAGCGTTCAATCGAGTGGGAAACGCGATTACAGCCGTGATTGCTGGCGTTTTGGCACAATTTATCGGGCTGACCTGGATTTTTTATCTATTGGTGCTGTTGTGTCTTGCCACCATGATTCTGATCTTTCGAGTTCAGAGTCGCGACATAGACAACGCCGTTGCTCGCTCTGATGATGCAGGTGACACAGACCAGGAGCAGAGCCAGCCGCGGACAACGATTAAAGATTTGCTGCACGATCGTCCGCTCTTAATTTTCAGTTTGTCGGTTTTCCTGTTCTACGCTGCCAACGCTGCTTTATTGCCTTTAGTAGGGCAGCAGCTTACAGGTGGTCATTCCAATATGCCTTCTGCGTTTCTCTCTGCCTGCATTGCCATCTCGCAATTCACAACCATCCCTGTAGCGGCATGGGCTGGTAAAGCCGCCGATCGTTGGGGTAGAAAGCCCCTCTTACTGCTCGCCTTTGCTGCGACAACGCTCCGGGCTTTCCTATATGGGCTGAACGCAAATCCCTGGTTCACTGTGGGCGTTCAAACTCTTGATGGGATTGCATCGGGCGTTTTTGCTGTCTTGCTTGTGGTGGTAGTGGCTGATCTTACAAAAGGAACCGGACGGTTCAATCTGGCACAGGGAGCAATTTACACCACGATCGGGGTTGGTGCCGCACTCAGCAACCTTGCGATCGGCTTTTTAGTCAAAGTTGCAGGCTTCCCAGTTGGTTTCTTCACTCTCTCAGCCGTGGCGGCAATGGGGATGGTTTGGCTGGGGTTAGCCATGCCAGAAACAAAAGAGACGTAACGCAGTTAAGTCATGACTGTTGACTGATCAAACGTCCAACTCAACGATTTGTGTCTGTATTGCTGTGCCGTTAAGGTACAGGCGAGCTACGCGATCGGAAGCTTGAATCTTCGCGGTTCTGCGCTACCTGCATTGAGAAAGAGGACACCGTTATGCTCCCCTTAGGAACAAAAATTCAATCACACCGAATTTTGTAGGATGTGTAAAGTCTACTCTTCGAGAAGCAAGCTACGGCATGGCTTCGCTAAAGGTGCTAGCCGTGACGCATCAACGCCCCGGAAGCGATGCGTTACGCTACGCTGACGGCATCCTACGCAGAATTACAGGTCATTTAATCTACGATCCTTGGAACCAGTGAGGGCATTCACCGCTTCGGGGCTGCTGCTTTAGGATTGAGATCGATGGTCATGGCAATCGCTCATACTTGATCAATCGATTTCATAGGCGCTTCATAGGACAGGAAGTGGCGATCGCGTATGCACAGTAAGGCAAACGAAGAAAACTCCCGCAAAATGGTAGCGTCATCCGACACAAGGGAACCTCTCACAAGCAGAAAGGCAGCGGTTCTAAGTCTTTTCTGACTTCAGACTTTGTTACTGCTCAGACTTTGTTACTGCAAGGAAAGATAAGATAAGCAATAGTCAAACACTCAGGTGCGAATCGCGCCATAGTCTCTGCTCCGTTATACCGATCAGTTACGCCAAAAAATGCAAGCACTGATAGCCGATGTTTTAGTGGTGGGTGGTGGGACAGGTGGTACCGCAGCAGCGATTCAAGCAGCACGACGAGGAGCCAAGACGATCTTAGTCAGCGAGTTCTCGTGGCTGGGTGGAATGCTGACGAGTGCTGGGGTATCGGCACCTGACGGCAATGAGTTAACCGCACTTCAAACAGGGATTTGGGGCGAATTTCTACGTGAACTACAGCAACGACAACCAGAAGGCTTAGATCATGGTTGGGTGAGCTTCTTCACCTATGATCCTCGTCTTGGCGCTCAAATTTTTGCCGATTGGGTAGCAGCATTACCGAACCTAAAGTGGATCGCTGGGCAAACGCCGGAAAGTGTCTTTGTTCAAGAGCACCGCATTACTGGAGTACAGTTTCAAGATTTCACGATTCGCGCAACGGTGACGCTTGATGGCACAGAGTTGGGAGATTTGCTCAATCTAGGTGAAGTGCTGTATCGCTGGGGCTGGGAGTTACAAGCGGAGTTTGGCGAACCCAGTGCGCCTGTCGCTCCAAGCAAGCTCACGCAGCAATATCCTGTGCAGGCTCCAACCTGGGTCGTGGTGATGCAGGACTACGGTGAAGGTGCAACAGCTAACGAAATCCTTGCGCCACCAAACGATGATCCCGATCGCTTTGCAAGTGCGTGGGATCACTACGGGGGCGATCGCTTTCTCAACTATGGACGCTTACCTGGAAACCGCTTCATGATCAATTGGCCCATCCACGGCAATGATTATGGTGAAGGTTTAGAGCGTTTATTGTCAGCCGAACAGCGTTCAGCCTTTCTCACTGAAGCACTATGGCATACCCAAAGCTTTGCCCGCTTCATTCAACAACAGTTAGGTCGTCGCTATGGGTTGGCGATGGACGTTTTTCCTCTCAAAGAGAGGGGAGAGGAGAGAGGGGAGAGGAGAGAGGCAAGTTTCGGTGGTGGTGCTTATGCGCTGCATCCGTACTATCGGGAAAGCCGACGGCTGCAAGGGCTAACAACCGTGCGTGAGCAGGATATCCTCCCCCTAAGCAACGGATGTGTGGCACCCCTACCGATCGTCGTCTCTGGGCAGGGCTGTATGCAGGCAGAAACGGTCTGTGATGCGATCGCGATCGGCAACTATGTCAACGATCACCACTATCCCAGTGGAGACATTGTCTTGAAGCCAAAGTCGATGCGCTGGGGTGGACGTTGGACGGGCACTCCGTTCACCATTCCCTACCGAGCACTGGTGCCAAACAGCACTGATGGACTGCTGGTTTGCGAGAAAAATATCTCCGTTTCCCACATGGCGAATGGTGCGACTCGCTTGCAGCCACTGGTACTGGGGATCGGTCAGGCGGCAGGCATGGCTGCGGCGCTTTGTGTGGAGCAGGGGTGTGAGCCACGGGCATTGAATGTGCGATCGCTCCAGGAAGCATTGCTGACCGATTCGATCGCGCCAACGGCTGTTATCCCTCTGCTCAATCTGCTTCCTACCGATGCTGACTGGTTGTACTGGCAGCACTATTACCTAAATCAACCAGAAGCTTATCCTGCTAGCGGCAATTGCCCTACTCAGCGCCAAGCGCGATCGACCAGCCAAGCTCCTGCCCAGGCTGCTGATTTAGCCTCAGCAGAGACTGTACTCAGAGCACAATCTCTATCCGGCGTTTTTCGACAAGCAGGCGAGCAAGCTTACACGATGCAAGTAGAGAAGCCATCTGTACTCGAAAAGGCAATGATAAGCCTGGTTACTCTCGACCCAGTGATCAATGAAGCTCTTGCTACAGCGTCAGTAGAGCAACCGATCAGTGTGTCAGGCAGGCTGAACACGGCTGGAAATTGGTTTCTAGTAGAAGCAATCGAGTTTTCCGCAAGTACGCTGTAGTTGCCTGCGGTATCGTCTGCGATCGTGCCAATTTGGAGCCAGAGAGGTTACTGGAGCTGACCACGCAGCGATCGTGCGGCTCCCTGGCTAGGCTTCTCCCCCAAGTCATCAGCAACCGTTAGCCTGCTGGGCTTGAAGCGCTTCAGTGTTACCTTAATGCCTTGAGCGCCTTCTTGTTCTAAATCTTCAACGTAGCCACTCTTGGCAGCGGTAGCGGCTTTAGCGCTCAGAAACGGACCAAAGTAATAGGTGCAAGTCGGCGTGTCTGTAATGACTTCGACCCACCACGCAAACCCAAACAGATTGAGCAGATTTAACAAAAGATCTTGCATTAACATCTTTACAGATTTACCAATGGGTTAGCAAAATGGGTCACAACCTCACGTGAGGTTGTAAGGGCTGACTCTTTACACTTTGTATACTACTTGCGGCTCACTTTTTCAACCGCACAGCCTTTTCCACTGTATCCAGGTGCAATGTGTTCGACCAGCGCTGACGAAAGATTTCATAAAGCGCCATACCTGCGGCAACAGACGCATTCAAACTGGGAGTATTGCCGCTTAGAGGAATCGAAACTAGACTATCGCAGGCACGCTGAGTTAACATGCTTAGTCCATCGCCTTCTGCACCAACGACCAGCACCACAGGACCAGAGAACTGCACGGTTGGTAGCGCTTGACTGCCGCTGCTGGCAGTGCCATAGATCCAGAAGCCAGCAGTTTTAAGCTCTTCTAAGGCGCGACCAAGATTGACAACACGTGCGACTGAAAAGGTTTCTAGCGCTCCCGCCGCCACTTTGACCACCGTGGAGGTGACTCCCACCGCTCGCCGTTGGGGGATCACCAAACCCTGTGCTCCTAACGCTTCTGCCGTCCGAACGATGGCACCGAGATTATGGGGATCGGTGATGCTATCGGCAACGATGATTACTGGCTGGTCAGAAGCCGCTTTCGCCTGCGCGATCAAGTCTTGCAGATCCATATACGCATGGGGTGCAACCTGGGCGACAACGCCTTGATGGTTTGCCCGAAAGGTGAGTTGATCTAACCGCTGTGGTTCTACTTCATCAATGACCGTGCCGTTTGCTTTTGCCTGAGACAAAAGGTCATGAAAGCGATGATCGTAACGGAGTTTGGCTGTAATCCAGATGCGGTTGAGCGATCGCTGACCTTCTAGTGCTGCCAAAACCGGATGGCGACCATAGATCAGATCGGCTTCTTCAAGAGACGCTGGCGCTGCGATCGCAGGATCGTGTCCTGGTTCAAACTGCTGCCTTGCTTCAACAGGTGGTAGCGATCGCTGCTGGCGTGGTGCAGTCGATCGTTGCTCATACCGTGATGAATGCCCCGCACGTCGATTTGGCGCAACGGTTCCCGCGTCCCGCGACGGACGTGGGCTATCAGCTTTATAGTCGGAATTTAGCTCTCGTGAGGGCTTTGGCATCCCGGCTGGGCGATCGCTGCTGGGTCTCCGCACTCGTGGTCTGGCAGAGTTGCGGTCAGAGTTCCCATCGGTAGCCTTAAAATCAGTGCTGGCTTTACGCGCTGGACGTGGTTTACCAGCTTGAAAATCGGTACTCCCTTCCCGTGACAGCCGCGGCTTACCAGCTTTAATCGGCTGGGATCGCCCTTTTGATCCCACTGGTTTGATACGGGGTTTGGCAGAGCGGGTCGAAAGTGTGCGCTCTTGGGGATCGTCGTGATGTTTTTTGGCAGCCATGATGTTACGGAAGAAGTAAGCGAATAAGGCGTTTGAACGGTCTGAGTGACTGGTTTAGATTTGGCTTAATTCACTGGTGTTACAGCTCAGTCGGTGTATCAAGCTCTAGCTGTGCTAACAGTTGTGCCAGACGTGTTGGGTTGGTGAGGTAAAGATAACCAATCAAGGTTTCTAAACTGGTCGCTTGCTGATAAACGCTGGGATCAACTCGTTTGGGTCGTCCAGTTGCCGCGTTACGTCCGCGTTTCACAAGCTCCAGTTCGGATTCTGTCAAGGAAGGCATGAGCGATCGCAAATGCTCAGCCTGGCGTTCTGCCCTTACCTGAGCCACGACCTGAACGTGATAGGACTGAAGCCGCTTAGGTGGTAACAGATAAAGGCGACGAACGTAGAGTTCGTAAACAGCATCTCCTAAATACGCCAGGGCAGCAGGCGGCAACTGTTGAAGGGATGTCTCAACCAATGGAGGGAAAGACAGCATGAAGGCAACTTCGTCAAGCGATGCGGTCTCGACACAGGGCTGTGAGCGATCGCCGTGCCGAGCTGTATCCGTAAGCGCTACCTCCCATCTCATTTCTGCATTCACCAACCTAGCGATCGGATTCAGGACACGCTCATGAATCTGCCGAGTCAACCAAATCAGCCTACTCATCTTAGCTGGATTTCTAGTTGGTTGGCGGACTCTCGCAACAAGTCCTCACGCCTGTTTTATTTATCTATACTAGAAAATCTCTCCTAAGAATGACAGATGCAACGGTATCACCGTCTAAGATTGCGTCTGTGAACCGATGAAAAATGATACAGACAAGACCAGCTACCCGTAGAGAATCGTTCCCGTTGAACAGCGCTCAACTGTAGCTACAGTCTGCTTTAGATAGTCCGACCCTTTCGCCCAGATCTGTCAACATGAACCAGCCGCCCCTGGCTCGCCTTGCTAGAGTCGATCGCATCTTGGTTGTCGATGATCATCCCGATAATTCGTTCTTAATTCAAACGCTTTTGCAGCAAGAGGGTTACCACATTGATATAGCCAACAGCGGTAGTGAGGCACTGAGCTACATTGAAGCGACTCCACCCGATTTGCTGCTGCTGGATGTGATGATGCCAGGTATGGATGGGTATGAAGTGACGCGCCGCATTCGGCAGAACACTGATCTGCCGTTTCTGCCGATTTTACTGATTACGGCGCATGACCAGCCCAGCGTTGTACGTGGGTTAGGGTTAGGTGCCGATGAGTTTATTCGTAAACCAGTTGAGTTTGATGAGCTGGTTGCACGGGTGCAATCGCTGCTGCGCTTGAAGCACAGTGTTGATGAGCGCGACCTGATTGCCCGCCAGCGCGAAGATTTTGTCTCTCGTTTAACGCACGACTTGAGGACACCGCTGGTTGCCGCCGATCGCATGCTCACGCTCTTTCAGGAGGGTGCTTTAGGCGAACCGCCGCCTGCTATGAGCGAAGCTATCGATACCATGATCCGCAGCAATCAGAATCTGCTGACGATGGTAAACATGCTGCTAGAAGTCTATCGCTACGAAGCAGGGCGGAAAACACTCAACTTCACGCCTGTCAACCTGCTGGAACTGGTCGAAGCGGTCATTGCTGAACTGTCGCCGATCGCGATCGAAAAAAAGCTGGCGCTAACGCTTGATCAAGCCGCGCTACAGAACAACCAATTATCAGATACTGTCATGGGCGATCGCATTGAGCTGCGGCGCGTCGTGACCAATCTATTGGGCAACGCGATCAAATTTACCGATGCAGGCTCGGTCATAGTGCGCCTGATTACCTCTAACCAGAAGCCCGCGACAATCGCTTTGGAAGTCGAAGATACGGGTCCAGGTATTCCGATCGCAGACCAACCCAAACTGTTTGAAAGTTTTATGACGGGAAATCACAGACGCTCTGGCAGCGGCTTAGGATTGCATCTCTCACGTCAGATTGTTGAAGCCCACCAGGGGCAAATTTACGTCCAATCAGACGTTGGCAAAGGCAGCTTGTTCACAGTGCGCTTGCCTGTCCAAGCGTGATTAGCCAAGCTGCTAATCCAGTGATTTTACGGGCAACGAACGCTAAACTGGCACACAGTCTGCTGAGCCTTTGACGACTGTCATCCGTTGCTATAGCGTTCTTCTGCCCAGGGTTCACCGCGTTGATGATAGCCATTCCGTTCCCAGAAGCCCAACGCTTCATGGTCGAGAAACTCTAAACCATTGAGCCATTTAGCGCTTTTCCAGGCATACAGATGAGGCACCACCAGCCGCAGCGGTCCACCGTGTTCAGTGGGAAGCGGTTCGCCAGATAGTGTATGCGCGAAAAAGTTATCCTCGCGCAGAAAGTCATCGATCACAATATTAGTTGTATACCCGCCGTAGCAATGCTCCATCAAATGCACTGCTTTAGGGTCAAGCTCTACATGGCGCATAAAGTCAGACACCTTGATGCCTGTCCACTGCACATCCAGCTTTGACCAGGTTGTCACACAGTGGAAGTCTGCAGTGAAGTGGCTTTGAGGCATCGCCATCATATCGTCCCAGCTAAAGGTGACCTCCTTTGCCAGTCCCCATACACGAAGATGCCAGTCGCTAGTGTTAACGACAGGTGTTTCACCGTAGGTCAAGACCGGAAAACCTTTAGCGAGATGCTGACCGGGGGGCACGCGGTCTTGTAGCTCTGGATCGGGCTTCTGAAAAAACTTTCCCAGCATGGCAATTGGGTTAGTAGCGTTTGGACTGCGTTACGACTCTTCTTCGTCTTCGGCATCGGCTTGTGGGTAGATGAAGCCTTCAGCCCGCCCGGTCAAGATCGATTTGCCGATCGACAGTGCCCGTTGTGCCTGCAAGTTTGCTTTACGCTTCCAGGTTGCTTTGCGCTGATCGCGCTTACCGTTGGAGGTTTTCTTCTTAGGAACAGCCATAGCAGTGGGAGTTTGATTTGACAGCTTTTCTATTCTAGGGCATTGAGCCTTGATCCAGATCTTCTCGCTGAAGATTGGTAGCGTAATCTCAGTAGCTTAGGATCGCCTTCCTGTTTCTACGGGGTTACCCGATCGTCAAGCCACTGCGCTTGATCCGTCTGCTTCGTCGGCGATCGCCAATAGCTGAAGTATCCGTCGCAGTGGAATGTGAGCTTGCTCTGAACGGTTGGTCAACTCGCGCCCCAGGTCATAGATGGCTTGCTCCACCAGGTAGTAATCTAACAGCACCTGTAATTCCTGGTGGGTTTGTGGCAGAAAGCTGCTCTGCTTGGCAGTCGTCAGGTACTCCTTGAGGAAGGTCATGCTGACCCAACGGTGCCAGAAGGTTGCCCATTGCTGTAGCTGTTGTCGCTGCTCAGGTTGGCTCATGCCGCTTTCGATTTCACGATCGAGTGCCACGTTAGTAGCATAGTAAAAGGATTGAAGCATTCCTGCCACATCTCGCAGGGGCGATCGCTTCATGCGGCGTTCGCTGAGACTCCGAGCCGGATCGCCTTCAAAGTCAATGACATAGAAGTCTTTGCCCGTATAAAGTACTTGACCCAAGTGGTAATCGCCGTGATAACGCGTGCGTAGAGCAGTAATTTTGTGGTTCAAAACCAACTGGAACCGCTGCAAACAGGCATCATGCTGTTGGAGCACCAGGTTCGCTAGGCGTTGTGTGTCGGGTGAGAGGGTACTCAACCGATTCTTCAAAGACTGGAAGACATGACCGGATAAATTGCGGCTGTACTGATAAATCGATCGCTGATACAGCGAGGTAAATGGTTCTGGCGTAAAGGCAGGCTTGCCCGGAGCAGAAGCCAGTGCAAGGTGCAGTTCTGCGGTGCGCTGTCCCAGCAGTTGAATGTTTGCGAGGTAGGTGTTGATCGCCTTGCAAGCAGGGATTTGCGTGGACGAAGGAGTCACAGGACAGGATGGTAACGGAAAAAACACGTCCGTTGCTTCGGGACTGGTGGTTAGTGACTCTGTTGCGATCGCAGTCAGCAATTCCAGCAGCGAACCAGATGGCATGGGCGCGTCGGCAATATCTGCTGGATGCATCACCACCAGTTCAAAGTAGTCGCGCAGGTTGTCGAGCGTGTAATCCCAGGCGCTGCGTGTATCTGGAATGAACTCTTGCAGAATACCCACCGTCATCGGTTCGGCATTGGGACGGTGGTATTCCAGGGTGCCTGCGATCGACGGAATGAAGGCAAAGCGCTGTTGTTCATCCAGAAACTGTCGTACTTCCAGATCGGGCTGAATGCCTTCCTCCACTTTTTGGAAAAGTTTGAGAATGAAGCGATTTTGTGCTACTACCCCACTGCCGCTCACATCGCTGTAGACGATCGACAGATTGTTGTGATCGCCTCTGAGCAATGCCGAATCGAAGTAAAGATTGCCGCCGCTACGTTCAGCAAAGAGCTTTGTTGACGTGGCAACCAGTTCACCAGCCGTGTTTTTGTAGCGATGCTTTTGAGCAATACCATCCAGCAGGGTGCTCAAGAATTGCTTGTCGGCGATCGCGTCAAACAGCACTGCGACCTCATCGCTGCTCTGCGATCGCAGTCGCGCCATCACCACTTGGGGCGTTTCGGTGAGTAGCTGTAGCGCCTGTTCACCTGTGGCACACGCCAGAAAGAAGAGATAGGTCTGGGGACTGCCCTGGATATAGTCCACCTGCAAGGCAAGCATTTGCGCGTAGCTATCTTTATAGGGAATGGCGATCGCGTCTGCAATGCGAGCCGTTTGCACTGTGCGCGTTCTGCCACCAAACCACCGATGGCTGGCTAGATACTCTGGCAGCAGCGACTCTAGCGCTGTGGTGAAACTGCGCGTTGGTGCTGACTGCAATTGAGAGAATGCCGTCTCCCAGGTACTGCTCATCACCAGTGTTGGCAACTCTACTTGTGGCTTCGAGGCTTGCAGAGAACTGGGTTGCAGCTTAAGCGTGAACCAATAAATAGCGTAGGGTCCAATGCTAAGGAAGTAGGGAGCATCGCCGATCGCTGGGAACTCAGTGCGTCCAAAGATTTCAACGGGTACCCGATCGTTAAATGCGGCTAGATCCAGCGCCACCGTTTGCACAAAGCGCGACAGGTTCGCCACCACCAAGATTTGTTCATCTTCATATGTGCGCGTAAAAGCAAGCACTTTACGGTTTTCGGGATGCAGGATTTGAAAATCACCACTGCCCAACGCTTGAAAGCGATTCCGCATGGCAATCAACCGCTTTGTCGCATTGAGAAGCGAATTGGGATTCGTTCGCTGTGCCTCAACGTTGACGGTCGCATAGTGATATTCTGGCTCGACGATGAGGGGCAGATACAGCCGTTGGGGGCTGGCGTTGCTAAACCCTGCGTTACGATCGAAGTTCCACTGCATCGGTGTGCGAACCCCATTGCGATCGCCGACGTAAACGTTGTCGCCCATACCAATCTCATCCCCGTAGTAGAGTACAGGTGTGCCAGGTAGCGACAAGAGCAGCCCATTGAGGAGTTCGATCTGACGGCGATCGTTCCCCAGCAAAGGAGCCAGCCGTCGTCGAATGCCCAAATTCACCCGCATCTCTGGGTCTTGGGCATAGACCCGATACATAAAATCCCGATCTTCATCCGTCACCATTTCCAGCGTCAGCTCGTCGTGGTTCCGCAAAAACAAGCCCCACTGGCAGTTGTCCGGAATGGCTGGCGTTTGCTGCAAAATATCCGCAATGGGAAAGCTATCTTCCATCCGCAGTGCCATAAACAGTCGCGGCATGAGCGGGAAGTGAAAGTTCATGTGGCACTCATCGCCATCGCCGTAATAAGCAGCAGCATCTTCGGGCCACTGATTCGCTTCTGCCAACAGCATTCGGTTGGGAAACTTTTCGTCAATGTGCTGGCGCAGTTGCTTCAAAAATGCATGGGTTTCGGGCAAATTCTCGCAGTTTGTACCATCCCGCTCATACAAGTACGGTACTGCATCCATCCGCAGCCCATCCACGCCCATCGCCAGCCAAAAATCCATCACATCAAACACTGCCTGACGCACAGCAGGATTGTCATAGTTCAAGTCGGGCTGATGTGAGTAAAAGCGATGCCAGAAGTACGCCTTTGCTACAGGATCCCACGCCCAGTTAGACGACTCAAAATCTTGGAAGATGATCCGTGCTTCTTGGTATTTTTCGGGCGTGTCGCTCCAGACATAAAAATCTCGCTCCGTACTGCCTTTAGGCGCTTTGCGTGCCCGTTGGAACCAGGGATGCTGATCAGAGGTGTGGTTGACGATGAGTTCGATAATGACCCGAATGCCCCGCTGATGAGCAGCTTCCAGGAGTTCCTTAAAGTCGTCTAATGTACCGTAGATGGGGTTGACATTGACGTAGTCAGCAATGTCGTACCCATCGTCCCGCAGCGGAGAGGGAAAAAATGGTAGGAGCCATATAGCCGTCACGCCCAAGTCTTGAAGATAATCCAGCTTGCCAGTCAGCCCACGAAAGTCGCCGATACCGTCATTGCTGCTGTCAGCGAAGGCACGCACAGGCACTTCGTAGATAATGGCGTTCTTAAACCAAAGGGGATCATTCTTCAAGGAATCGTTCTTCAAGGTCTGACCATCCACGCGTGAGTTCCGTAAACAAGTTAGCGGAAATAGTTCGCTTCGTCATCGTACAAAGGTAGGAGCGATCGCGTCACGGTTCACCACTATCGTCGTACCAGCATCAAAACACGCTTTCTCGGCACAGGAACTTTACATGATCCAATCCCAAACTATCCAGTCCTCAAGAGGGATGCATTCGCTACGCCTTTGCTTTTATGAATGACGTTGCTGAGTAATGGTGTAAAGAAGCGGCACAAATCCCCAACTTCTTTGTATAGTCCTGATTAGTCGGCTCAATCTAGTTAGAAGTCAGGAATCTAGCCTTTCCTGAAACAATCCATTTGATTTTTATAAGAGCGATCGCTGATATGAGTTTTCAACGCGCTAGTGGTGTCTTGCTGCATCCAACCTCTCTACCCAGTCAGTTTGGTATTGGCGATCTCGGTCAATCTGCTTACAGGTTTGTTGATTTTTTGGCTAAGAGTGGTCAAACGCTCTGGCAAGTTTTGCCGTTAGGTCCGACAGGCTATGAGCATTCTCCTTACATCATGAATTTCAGCACCTTTGCTGGTAACCCTCTGCTAATTGATCTGGAGCAATTAGTGAGCGATAAATTGCTTGATGCAAATGAATTAACACCGCTATTAGATGTTGATCTAGAGCGAGTTGATTTCGATAAGGTGATTGCTCACAAAACGCGGTTTTTGAAACTGGCACACGATCGCTTCCAGAAAGCGCGATCGCCCGAACAGGGCAACCAATTCGTGCAGTTTTGTCAGGAACAAGCCAATTGGTTGGATGATTTTGTGCTGTTTATGGCATTGCTAGAAGCAAACGACGGCAAAAGTTGGCATCAGTGGGAACCTGCGATCGCGCGACGAGAACCAGATGCGCTTAAAACACAAATAGAAGCATTACAAGAAAAGATTCAATTCCATCAATTCTTACAGTTCAAATTCTTTGACCAATGGCAGGAACTACGTCAATATGCGAATGCCAAAAACATCAAAATCGTTGGCGATATTTCCATCTACGTCTGTCACAACAGCTCAGACGTTTGGGCAGATCCAGAGCTATTCAAGCTTGATCCAAACACCTTTGAGCCTGCGTTTATTGCCGGGGTGCCGCCCGATTATTTCAGCGCGACCGGACAACTCTGGGGCAATCCGGTTTACAACTGGGAGCAAGCGCAAAAAACGAATTTTGCCTGGTGGATTAAGCGCTTTCAGGTGACATTGCAGTATGTCGATATTGTTCGCGTTGACCACTTTCGCGGCTTTGAGGCATATTGGCAAGTGCCTGCCGATGAAGAAACTGCTATTAACGGCGAGTGGATTAAAGCGCCGGGTGAACAATTCTTTGAAGCGCTGAGTCAGGCACTGGGAACCTTACCCATTCTGGCAGAAGATCTCGGCATTATTACACCCGAAGTGGAGGCATTGCGCGATCGCTTTGACTTCCCTGGAATGCGAATTCTCATGTTTGCGTTTGGCGATGATTCAAACAATGCTTACTTGCCTCACAACTACGTCAAAAATACGGTGGTTTACCCTGGTACACACGACAACGACACTACGATCGGCTGGTGGCAGCAAGCCAATGCAACCGAGAAACAGTTTCTCGCACGCTATTTAGGCTACGACTCACCTGAAGCAATTAGTGACATTAGTTGGCTGCTGATTCGCACTGCCTTAGCCTCTGTTGCCGATCTCGCAGTGATTCCATTACAGGATTTGTTGGATCTAGATGGTCGATCGCGCATGAATGACCCAAGCCACAACGATGGCAACTGGCGCTGGCGTTATCGCAGTTCGGATTTATTGACGCAGGAGTTGAGCGATCGGCTTCTTGCTCTCACGCAACTTTATAGTCGCTAACGGCTAAGTTGAGCGGCGGTTAGTATCTTTTGCCTCCCCACCAAGATCTTTCACCTGCTTTCGGCTTGCTGCTTTTGTAAATCAGCAAAACCGTCTACACTGATTTCCTCAACCGCTTGCCCCACTTGCGGCAGCGCAAAGGTCAGGGTCAGTTTCTTCATAAAGCAGGGCTGCGATAGCGCGTGCGTGGGCTTGAATTTGGGCTTTTTTGTCAACGTCCATAAGGCTCTGTTAGGGGCAGTGAACTGCTCACAGTTAGCCTTAGCGCAGCAAGTTAAATCTAAGTATTTATGCTCGTCGCAAAAGTGGGATGCACCAAAGCTAGTGGCTGACCGCTGCTCGCTCAATGCTTAAATTCCCGCTCACAAATGATTTGGGACTGCTATAGTTCTATTTCAATTTGGTAGATAGAATCTTGTCCAACGTTGAATTTTTTAGAGACGATTCTGATTGCAAACAGCAGCGATCGCTCTCTCAGTAAAAATGCCGAAGTCTCCGTATAAACCACATTGGCGCAAAGTTCTTATGAATCTATAAGCATCATGTTCGTTCAATATTTAATACCGGGAACGCTAATAATGCGAGCGTCGAAGGTATAAGTAATGGCAGATTCTAGTATTTTTGATAACAGCACAGCGACACAGCGATTAATTACTGCTGCGTCCGGTACTCAAACGTTTTCCAACACGTCGGGTGATACCAGCTACTCACTTGACTCAACCGATACACAGGACTTTTTCCGTCTGCGCCTTAGCCAGCGTAGTAGTGCTGTCCTCACACTGACCTCTCAAAATGCAAATGCTGATATTGCTATTCTTGACGCTGGCGGCGTTTTGCAACAGTCTACCAATGGCGGTACCCTAGCGGATGCGATCGCCACAGGACCACTCAACGCTGGCGACTATTACATCCGAGTTTCGTTGGCTGATACCAGCACTAGCACCAGCTATACGCTTAAAGTTAACCCAACTAAAGCTGCTCGTGCAGATCTCCTCTGGCGAAACTCCAACAGCGGACAAAATGCAGTCTGGCTAATGGATGGAACCACCTTGGTCAGCAGCTTTTACACTATTCCCGTCGGCGACCCTAACTGGAAAATTCAAACGACGGGTGACTTTAACGGCGATGGGACTTCCGATTACGTTTGGCGTAACTACAGCACTGGTCAAGATGTCATCTGGCTGATCAACACGGATAATACCTACCGCACCTCAGCGTATTTTAACGGAGTCGGCGACCTCAACTGGAAAATTGCAGGCGCTGGTGATTTTGATAGTGACGGGAAAACTGACCTTATCTGGCGCAACTATGCCACAGGCGAGAATGTTTGCTGGTTAATGGATGGCACAACCTTCAGAACATCGGTTTCATTGTCGAGCGTACCTAATATCAATTCACGGATCAATAGTGTCGGAGACTTTAATGGCGACGGCAAGCCTGACTTGGTCTGGCGAAACTATCAAACTGGGCAGAATACCATTTGGCTGATGAATGGACTCTCTCTCACTTCAGCCGTCTCGCTTCAAGCCGTTGGTGACGTTAACTGGAACATCGTCGGCGTTGGAGACTCTAATGGCGATGGTAAGCAAGATATCGCTTGGCGCAACTATTCAACGGGGCAAAGTGTTTTCTGGTTAATGAATGGCACCGCCTTTTCGACAAGCGTATCGCTTCCTTTCATTGGTGACACAAGTTGGCAGATTAGCGGAGTCATCACGGGGCAGCCACCGAGTATATTGGCTGGCAGTAGCATGGGATCTGCCTTTAACATTGGCACTCTGAACAATACAGGCAGCTACAGCGACAGCGTTGGCGGAGTGACAACTCCAAATGGTTACTATAAGTTCAACTTATCGACTGCTAGTGTACTGAATTTATCCCTTACGGGTTTAAACGTAGGCACGAATGCAGATCTACAGGTGATTAGAGACACAGATGGTAACGGTGTCATTAGCAGTGATTCGGAAATTATTGCTAAATCGTTGAATTTAGACAATGCAGATGAACTTATTTCTAATCTTTCATTAGCGGCTGGCACTTACTTTATCCGAGTCCTCTCTTCCTCGGCTCAAGGCTCAACGTACTCTTTGGGCGTTAGTTCAGCCACTGCTCAACAGATTGATTTGGCACCAAATCCGTCAAGCACGTTTACCGTGACGCGCACGAATGGAAGCGCCCTACCAGCGACTGTGAGCCTTAATACTGGTAGCAGTAACTACGTCTCTGCAGTTAGAGTCAACTACTCGATCCGCAATACCAGTGCGGGCAATGTCACTCCATCGTCGTTCAAAGTCTCGTTTTACCTGTCGCGGGATAATGTGATTACAGCCAGCGATCTGCTTCTGGGCACGATCGACCCCAATACTGGCAACAGTGACAGAGATGTGTTTGTGCCTAACCTGGCACCGGGTGCCAATTGGACGAGTCAGCAAACACTTAATCTGATTGCACAAGCCGATTCATGGTGGGGCGGTGACCAGGCTTACTACATTGGCATGATCATCGATGCGGGCAATCAGGTTGCTGAGTCGAATGAATCGAACAATACAGCGAGTGCGGCGATCGCCATCCGAGACACACTGCAACCAGATTTGTTGGGTGGTGGGCTGACCATTGCCCAAGCAACAGCATCACCAAACCAGGTAATCAGCTTTACTGGAATGATCAAGAACATTGGTAACCGAGTGGCTGGTTCGTCACGTGCGCTGGTGCGGTTCTACTTCTCTAACGATGACATTCTTGATGGTAGTGACACTGTGATCGCTGTTGCCAACATTGCGCCTGTCGCAGCGCAGGGCAGCGTGTCGTTTAATACCGCAACTGGACCACCGACTGGAGGCACGCTACCCCCTGCTTTCTTCACCACGCCCAGTACCAGTATTCTGACTCCAGATTCCAGTTGGGAAGGGTGGCGAGGGAATAATCGGTACTACCTCTGCATGTACGTTGACTTCTTTGATGCGGCTGTAGAAGGCTACTCCAAAGAAAATAATCTAAATTACGGGAGAGTAAATGGTCAATACACAGACTATGACTTTATTGACATTACGAATGCTCCTAACAATACGCCTGTGTAGAGGTTAGAGCAATTTTGTAAAGGCTACACCAAGAGATGACCTTTAACTTTTTCAAAGGTTATCTCTTGGTCTGTGATGCGAAGACGTTTAATTGTGAGTGAGGGGTGTGTGAGCAACGCCCCACACCCCTTTTGATCTCAATGTCCTAAGCTCTGTAACACAGTTATATCTATCGTTTGTCACACTTTCTAAGGTCGATTGAGCGAGGTAGTTAAAAAGTCCTAGGAACAAAGCCATAGTATTGCGGTCAAGTTCACTAAGTGCTTAATAGCTCTATCATCGAAACCAAGTTATCGGGTTGCACGCAAGCCACGGTTGCATCACCAATTCTTATTGAGCCTGTAGGCAGTACTCAAAAAGAAACGATTTTTTGCTATCGCTCATACGTGTCATTCATCAGTATCGCTTCAGCGTTTACGGAGTTTTTTTATGTCTCATGTTCGTCATTGGTCTTCGGCAAGTGCATTCATGCTGGCATTGGGTGTAAGCTCAAGCGCCATTGCGCCGTTCGTCGTTTCAGCTCCGGCTACAGCGGCTAACTTTTCCGATACCCGCTCTCACTGGGCACGCCCCTTCATCGAAACGCTGGCTGAAAGGCAGATTATTGCAGGTTTCCCCGATGGCACCTTCAAGCCCGATGCTCCAGTGACCCGCGCTCAGTTTGCGGCGATCGTCAAAAATGCGTTCAGCAACAGTTCAGTGCGTGTCTCGCGCGGCTTCGGTGATGTTCCTGGCTCGTACTGGGCAGCAACGGCGATCGGCAAAGCGTATGAAACAGGCTTCATGAGTGGCTATCCCGATGGTGCCTTCAAACCAGAACAGCAAATTCCGAAAGTGCAGGTCTTGGTCGCCCTTTCCAGCGGCTTGAACTTCACGCCCGCACGCGCTGCCGATACAACTCTGGCAACGTTTAGAGATGGCGGCGAAATCCCTGCCTATGCGAAAAGTGGCGTAGCAGCAGCGGCAGAGCGGAATGTAGTGGTCAATTACCCCAATGTCAGCTTTCTCAACCCCAACGAAACCGCAACTCGTGCGGATGTTGCTGCCTATATCTATCAGACTTTGGTGAATCAGGGCAAACTGGCTCCGATCGCCACTAGCGAAGGCGCAAACAACTACATTGCCCGACTCAACGGCAGCACACCAACTACAGGTAGTAACCCAACGCCAACCACGAATCAAACGGCGCTAAATCCGCGTTATCTGGTGCCTCAAGGTACGTCAGTCAACATCCGCTACCTCGGTTCACAGAAAATTGTAGTGACTCCTGGTGAAACCATCAATAATCTGACGCTACGGGTGGTTGATGATCTCAAAAATAATCAGGGTCAAGTCGTCATTCCCAGAGACAGCGACATTGCGGGTCAACTGATTCCGGTCAGCAGCAATGGTCAAATTTTGGGTACGCAGTTTATTGCCCAACGGGTGACGATCGGCAGCCAGTCCTATCCCTTTAGTGCGCGATCGCAAGTGGTCAGTGGGCAGCCCGTGACCCAAAACACCAACCCTGGCACACTTAAAGATGCGGCGACCTCTGCGGCAACCAGCGCCGTCCTAGCAACCATTCTGGGACAAAAAATTGATCTGGGTACCATTCTAGCTGGTGCCACTGGTGGACAAACTGCCACCCAAACACAAACGCCCCAAAACTTAATTGTGATTGACCCCTCAGCCGATCTTCGCTTAACCGTCAGTAACGATTTCTACGCCAATCCATAATTGGCATAGATGATGTCATCGAGTCTCTTATCGATCGCATTGAATTTAAGAAGCCCAGCATCGATCGTGGTGTTGGGCTTTTGATGGTCTATTCACCCATCAGGTGAGCGATCGCGCTTAGGTTTTCTCCTACGTTCGCCTAACGTTCATGCAGCACCAGTCCTGGCGCTTCCAGAGGGCTGCGACCACCCAGCCGTTTTCTTCGAGCGTATCGGCGACGGGTTTTGCCTGATCGAGCAGAATGCCGCTAAAGATGCCCCAGGTGTGCGGATGGGCGATCGCGGTCATCTGTGGGATCAGGTCAATAATGACCTCAGCAAGAATATTGCAGACAATGCCATCTACAGGCGCAGCGATTAACTCAGCCACGCGATCGACGCTGCCTTGTTCCACAATGAGATGGTGTGCATCAATGCCGTTAAGGTCGCGGCTCTCGCGTGCTGCCTTCACAGCCAGCGGATCGGTATCAACCGCGTAGCCTTGCTTTGCACCCAAAAGAATAGCACCGATCGAGAGAATGCCCGAACCGCAACCAATATCGGCAATGATTAGATCAGCAACATCACTGCCCAGGCGCATTTCGAGTGATTCCAGGCAGAGTTGCGTTGTCGCATGATCGCCCGTGCCAAAAGCAACGCCGGGTTCAAGCTGAAGAATGATGCGATCGGTCTGCTCTGGTTTCGGCAACCAGGCAGGATTGATGAGGAAGCGATCGCCAATTTCCTGCGGTTGCCAATGCTCTTTCCAGGTGCTTGACCAATCTTCTTCGTCAATCAAATCCCACTGCACGGCTGGAATGGGTAGACCAATGCAAAGAGCATCCTGCCGTAATGCCAGCGCCAAGGCTGCCAGATCAAGCACATGCGCCTGTTCCTGCGGTAAATAAGCACTGATGAGAGACGAGTAACCTTTCACTTCACTGGACATACCACGGCAACCGAACATCTCCAGTCGCCAAAAGATGGTTTCTTCCAGCGCGGAGTCACACAGAATCTGAATTTCCCACCAGCTATTTGCCATAAGAGCGGTCAGCGATTAGCAATCAGCCATCAGCTTGTGTTGTTGTGTATTTCTCGTCGCTCATGCCGTAAACACAGGCGACTAACGGCTGAGCGCTGACAGCTAATAGCTATAACGTTACCGTATAGGCATCCCGAATACCCGACACCTTCAAAATCTCATCTAGAATCCCGTCAGGCAGGGGATCGTCAATGCTAAGTACCATCACGGCATCGCCACGCACAATTTTGCGTCCCACCTGCATACTGGCAATATTGACGTTGAAGTTGCCTAAGAGTGAACCAATATTACCGATAATTCCTGGCATATCGCGGTGCAGTGTGAAGAGCATGTAGCGGTTGGGCGGCACGTTGACTGGGAACTCATCCACGTTAGTAATGCGGATTTCCGAGTCACCGAGTAGCGCTCCGGTAACGGAATGTTCGCCTAGTGAGCCTTTGGCAGAAAGATGCAGCGATCCCGAATAGTCCTTGATGGATGCATCACGAGTTTCAATAACACGAATGCCACGCTCTTTTGCCTCCAGGCTGGCATTAACGTAGTTGACCCGCTCTTGCAGTGCATGAGACAGCAAGCCCTTAAGCGCGGCTACGACGATCGGCTGGCTTTGATTGGTCGCCAGTTCACCTTGAAGGCGCACCGTGAGCGATTCGACTCGTCCGCCTGCCAGTTGCGCGACCAGATTGCCTAGTGTCTCCGCCAGTTGCAAATAGGGGCGCAGTTGTTCTAGCAAATCGGGGCGCAGTCCGGGAATGTTGACTGCCGATCGCGCAGGTAACCCCAACAGCACATCCCGAATTTGCTCGGCTACATCGATCGCCACATTTGCTTGTGCTTCTTCAGTTGAAGCGCCTAGATGAGGAGTCATCACCATTTCCTTGCCGAGCGATCGCAAAGGCGATTCGCCCAGTGGCTCTTGCTCGTAAACATCCAGCGCGGCTCCAGCAATTTTGCCGCCTTTTAGAGCCTCTGCCAGGGCAGTTTCATCGATAATGCCACCCCGAGCGCAGTTGATGATGCGTGCAGTCGGCTTCATCCGTGCGATCGCTGCTGCATTAATCAAATGAGTGGTTTCCGCTGTTTTAGGAATATGCAGAGTGATGTAATCTGCCTGCTGTAGCAACACATCCATCTCGACGATGCGGCAACCTAACTGCTCTGCGCGTTCATGAGAAATGAAGGGATCGTATGCCAATAGCTTCATGCCCATCGCACGAGCAACCGTCGCAACATGGGCACCAATCTTACCCAGTCCAACGATCCCCAGCGTTTTCTTATACACTTCAACGCCCGTGAACTGCTTACGATCCCACTTGTTTGCTTTGACTGACTGATTTGCTTCAGGGATGTAGCGTGACATTGCCATCATCATCGCTAACGTATGTTCGGCAGCCGCGATCGTGTTACCTTCAGGTGAATTAACCACCACAATGCCTTTGCGGGTTGCTGCCAGCACATCCACGTTGTCAACGCCAACGCCTGCTCGACCAATGATTTTCAGTTGCTTTCCCGCTTCAATGACCGCCTGAGTCACGCGAGTACCCGAGCGAATCATCAACGCATCATAGTCAGGAATGATCTGGATCAGGTCGTCGGGCGACAAATCTGTTTTCACGTCAACCTGAGCCACCTGAGAGAGGATATCGATCCCTACCTGGTCGATCGGATCAGAAACAAGAACTTTAGACATAGCCACCAGTGAGGGTTAAACGCAGAGCGCTCTAGAACAACAGGGATTATTTCTGGCTCAGCCATGACACCAAAAGACCAGTCAAGAAGGAAGACGCAAAGGTAACTCCGACTAACTTAAGATGAAAAGAGCTGCTGATACAGACCATCTAGAGTACGCCATTTTAAGTCTCACTTTGCCTAAACTGCTTGTTTTTTTAATTTCAATTTCTGTTTCGATCAATAGGAGCCGCTAGCGGTACAACCTTTAGGAGTCAGCAGTCAGCACAAGATGAATGATGAACTAGGAAATGATGAAAAGCTGGCGGAGCATTACTTCGTATGACTACCAAGTTAAAGCTTTTAGGATCAGCAAACAGTTTCTCCAAGCTGACCGCTGACCGCTGACCGCTAAAATGCATTACATCTACTCCAGTCGTGTCCGTTTACCTATTTCTATGAATTATCTTGTTGCCGTCTTGAGCGATCGCATTCGGGCAGAAGAAGCCTACTCAGCGCTAGAAAGCCAAGGCTTGCCGATGACCAAGGTCGCCATCCTCGGTAGGGGCTACAAAAGCGCAGACGAGTACGGGCTGCTTGACCCAAACCAGCAGGCAAGTAAGCAGGTCAAGCTACTGGCTATTTGGCTTGTACCCTTTGGCTTCGCTGCTGGCTATGTCTTTAACCTGATCACTAATCTCGATACGTTTGCTTGGGCGGGAAACATTGGCAGTCACGTTATTGGTGGGCTGTTGGGTGCTGCCTCAGGTGCCCTGGGTAGTATTTTTGTGGGTGGGGGAGTTGGCTTGATCACTGGCAGCGGTGATGCCCTTCCTTACCGCAATCGACTCAACGCTGGAAAGTACCTGGTCGTCGTGAAAGGCTCAGAGGCTCTGACACGTCAGGCAACAACTATTTTGAGGCAGTTCGAGCCTGAAAATATTCAAGGCTATGTTGATACATCGGAAGCATAAGCGATCGCCCTGTTGCCTATTGCCCATGCATTTTTCGCTTAGATGCGATCGATCCATGTGACCGTGCATAAACACTCGCTTTAAAAAGATGATAGCTGCTGTTTCAACCTAATGCATGGGTCGAAACAGCAGCTACTAAGAGAGATTAATGATGACTGGCTTCCATTGACCGAAAACCTGAAAGGTTCAACGAACCTACAGTAAACCCCAGAAATGTAGAACACCTTGACCAGAGTAAAGCTCAATTAGTAGTACAGCCGCAAAGCCAATCATGGCAAGACGACCGTTCCACAATTCTGCTTGGGGAGTGAAGCCAAACTTCCATGCGTTGCGGTCTGTTTCGACGATCGGAGTGGTTACTTTTGTTGCGTTAGTCATGATTATTGCTCCAATTACTTCAGATTGATAAAGGTTACGGATCAACGAACTAGCGCTGTCAAAGAGATGGGGCTAAGCCAACTGATGAAGCTTCGTTAAACTATGTAAACCAATATAACGAAAAGTTTCAGGAATGGCTAGTGATCCTTCATAGATCTTTCCAAAGACGCGGAAATGTGTATTGGGAGCAAGTCACTAAAGGTTCCTGAAAAACGAAACGGACTGAAGCAATGTTCAGTCCGTCTGCTTGGGTTATTGATCTTGGGCTAGTCGCGATCGCAATGCTTAAGCTTCAAGACCATCGATCGGGCTAATGTCTCCCATAAACCGCAGCATGTCTGCAAAGGTAAACTTTCCTGGCACTTTAGAAGGTAGCGTTGGCTTCCAGTGGCGATTACGCACAAAGAAGGAATTGCTATCGCCCTCAAAGAGACCCAAAAACACCTCCGCGATAATACGGCTACCCACTTCACCCAGACGTAAGCCCTGCTGTTGCACTTGCGCTTCTTTCAAGATGTAGTACCAGAGCGGCGTTTCCTTGTCAAAGCCATGACGAACAACCACATCAACATCAGGACCCGGAATCGATGTAAAAGCACTGGAACTCAACGGCTTGAGATCCAAGAATTTAGCCACACTTTGACCCGACGGCAACCCTAGACTGCGCCCTCGAATCAGGTTTCTGACGGCAAGCGAAGCGGGTGCTGGAACGTTTGGCAAGTTCTTCAGCGGATTCACCAGGAATGGATCGAATTTGCGGGCAAGATTCACTTTGATATCTGTATCAAGCTCGAAGAAGCGTCTCCAGTCAATGATCCAGTTGCTTGGCAGGGTCGCATTTAAACCAGGAAACACGATATCGCCATCGCCAGATTTAGCGGTAAACGTAAAGAGCAGTTCCAGCGTTGCGTCGGTCAGCCGACTACCATCCGATCGATCATTAAAGGTGAATGCGCGGTTGTAGTCGTAGGTGCTGCGGATCATGCTGTGACCCAGGCGATAGGCAGCCGTCGAAAACTCAACCGGGATGAATGGAAAGGTGTCGAACTTGTAAAACTTACGCCCCTCGTTCAGCACCTTATTGATCTGGTTGGGGTCGAGAATGCGATCGAGGAAGTCATAGACCACAAGCCACTGATAGTGCCACACCACCAACTGTCTGGCTTCTTCAAAAATCGATTTGTCGATCGCTGCCTGACGCGGAATCGAACCATCATTGAGTCCATCCACAATCTTGTTGTGAAATTTGAGAAACGCAAGGTGCGTCTGCGCCACAATGAGATTTTCGTCGTTCCGAGGATCGCCTAACAGCGCGATACTGCTGACAGCACGAGGCAAATCGTGGTCATTTTGCTTGAGCGCAATGATGTCCTCGACTGCATTGGGGTTCTCAGGTGTCGGTTTCGGCTTTCTCGTGCCGCTGGGCGTGTTTGTGCCAACGAGAAACTTATCCTTATTGCCCAGTTCATACAGATAGGGTTGATCATCAGGACCAGCGCCGTAGAGACTGTCTAGATCGAGCGCGGGTGTGCGGAAGTTAACCAGTGCTTGAGGATCAACCCGCTTCTCTTTCAGCGAGGTGGGGTCAAAGGTAATGTCGTGGTCGATGAACTGCCCAAAATAGGTAAGTCCTGCTGAAACGTGGGGATTGTCTCCATCGGGGTGATCTCGTTTTGGCTCTTTCGGATCAGTTCTATCGTCCGTCATCGCGTTGCCCAACGCCGTCAGGCTGTCGATCGATGGCGTAAAAGCTGGAAGCTCTGGAAACATCCTGCCGAATTTACCAGTTTGGGCAAACGCGCCTTGAGGCGTATTATCGCCATTGCGAACACTAAAACCATGTTTGGGTGACATAAGTTTTCCCTCTAAAGGTTTAAATCTGACTCGACTACGGAGACAGCCTAAACTGAATGACAAACGTTTGATGGTACCCGTTTGGGTTATTTTTCTTTGAACGATCGCTGCTTGCACACGCGCCGCTCTCTCACGGTTGTCATCCTACGAACCATTCACCAAAATGAAGGAAAGGGCGAAGCATCACTCTCTTGACTGCGTGTTGATTGGTGAGGAGTTGTACAGAAACAGCATGGTCTGTAGCCGTCAGCCGTCAGTGAAAAACTGATCGCTGATCGCTGATCGCTGAGCCAAAAGTGTGCAGTTATTTTTTAGCAAGCTCTTAGATGAAAGAAGGACAGCTTCATGGCTGAGTATCAAAAAATTGAATACCGCATTGGCAAAGATGGCAAGGTCATTGAAACCGTACTCAATGCCGCTGGCACAAGCTGTACGACGACAACAGCAGCGATCGAACAGGCACTCGGCACCGTAGAGTCACAGGAGTTTTTGCCTGCATACTATGAAGGTGAGGAAAATTTGCCTGTAGACACAACCCAGTCGCTACAACAGAAAAATTTAGAGTCATGAGTCAAGGCTATGGTGGATGATCCTGACCTTTTCTGGTTTGGCTGCATGTTGACGCTAGTCTGCCTTTGCTTCACGCTCAGCCTGATCAGCAAAAACCCCAAAACATCTGCAAGCTCACACGCAACGACGATCGCGCCCCCTGTCGCTGACGCTACCGTCGATGCCCAAATCGCAGCGTTGCAGCAGCAGTGTTCGCGCCTACGTGGTGAACTACAGCAGCAAAAGGCTCAACTGCACGAAGACTTTCAGAGCCACAGCTTTGCCCAACTGCAACCGCTGCTCACTAACTATCCCAGCGCTTGCAAAATGGCACAGGTCAAGCCCGATCTGCCTGCCCGTAATCTGGTTGCGCTTTTTAACCCGTTAGAGAATTTGCTTGAAACCTGGCATATTGCCCCGATCGGTTCTGTCTGGGAGCAAGTGCCCTTCAACGCCCAAAACCATCAGCCTGACACAGATGATCTTGTAACCGGAGAACCTGTCTATATTCGCTTTGTTGGCTACTGCCAGGGCGATCGTATTCTCTGCCCCGCCAAAGTAAGCCGGACGTTGCCGGGAGGGATGAAAGGTGCGGAGTGAGGGGTGAGGAGTGAGGAGTGAGGAGATGGGGAGATGGGGAGATGGGGAGATGGGGAGATGGGGGGTGAGTTAGCCTTGACTACTGACTTCTTCTAATGACTAACAACCAACAACTAAAAACTCCTCCATGACTACGATCGCGATCGACTTTGGCACCAGCAATACGGTTGTCAGCCTTTTGGAGCCGGATACACAAACACCGAAGACGCTGAGGTTTCCAGGTCTTTCGCGGATGTTTCGGCTGACCCAGAAGTCAGGAGATGTACAAGAAATTCCGGTGGTGCCAACGCTGGTGTTTGTGGAAGATGCGGAAACCCTGATCGTGGGAGAACAGGTGCGATCGCAGCGGTTGGGATTGATGCAACCCGATCGACTCTTCAAAGCGTTCAAACGTGATCTGATTGCTGCGTTTCAGCCGCCGTCCCGTCAAATCGATGGGCAAACCTATAGCGCTGAGTCTGTTTCAGAGCAATTTTTGCAGGTCATCTGGCAACAGCTTCAGGAACAGCACATTCAGCCGACGCAGGTGATTTTCACGGTGCCGATCGGTGCCTTTGAGAGCTATCTGGGCTGGTTTCGGGATGTGGCAACACGGCTTGGTCTACTGACTGTGCAGTTGGTGGATGAGGCAACGGCGGCGGCATTAGGTTATGCGATCCAACAGCCCGGTTCGCTAGTGCTGGTGATCGACTTTGGCGGCGGGACGCTTGACCTGAGCCTGGTGCGAACGATCGCCGCTGCGCCTGATACAGGTATAGATGACTCTTTGGTACAACGAGCTGAAGTCTTAGCAAAGTCTGATGCGTACATTGGTGGAGAAGACATTGACCTTTGGCTTGTGGAAGACTACCTTCACCAAATCGGTTCGTCGCGCGAGGCTGTGGGTGCAGTCGGTTGGCAAAATCTGCTTGCCCTGGCTGAGCGGCTGAAGATGAGGCTTTCTGGCGTTGAAGTCGCGAAGGAAAGCTGGCTGGATGAGGAAACGTTCATGTCTTGCGAGTTTGCGCTCGATCGCGATCGCTTCGAGTCCATTCTGGAAGCGCGGCAGCTTTTAGAGCAGTTACGACAGGCATTGGATGAGGTGTTGACGATCGCGATCAGCAAGGGCATCAGTAAAGCAGACATCGAACAAGTCTTGCTGGTGGGTGGCAGTTGTCTGATTCCTGCCGTGCAGCAGTTGGTGCTGTCGTACTTCGGGCGGCAGCGTGTGCGACTCGACAAACCGTTTGAAGCGATCGCGCATGGTGCGCTGGCAGTGAGTCAGCTTGCAAGTATTGATGATTATCTCCGCCACAGCTATGCCATTCGCCTCTGGGAACCGTATGCGGGCACCTATACCTACGTGCCGCTGTTCCAACGGGGCAGTCGCTACCCCTGCCAGCGATCGGAGCCTCTGACGCTGCAAGTTGCCACTAATGGACAGTCAGAAATTCGGCTGGAGATTGGCGAAGTTGCCACGATCGCCCAGGCAGAGATGACCTACGATGCTCAAGGCAGAATGACCAGCGCACCACTGCGCCAACAGGAAACCTACCGTTCTCTAGACCGCCAGCAGGAAGCCGTTTGCATCGCTCATCTCACTCCACCTGGACACGTTGGCATCGATCGCGTCACTGTCCAATTTGAAGTGAACGATCAGCGCATACTCATCGCTACAGTGCGAGATTTGTTGACGAACGTCTTGTTGGTCAATGGAGCCGCGATCGCAAAACTGCGCTGAGTTCGCTGCTGAGAGCTGCTTGCGTTTTGTGCTGATTGTGTGGAAGTGCGATCGTCACTTGAAAGAACGATCGCAGTTTGCTTCAGCAGAGGCACATCACCGTTTTATTGAGGCGCACGACGAGAATCACTCAATGAATCAAGCATCAACCACTGATGAATAAGGCTCAAGGCTTAGAACTGGGTTTCTGAAGGCTGGGACTACATTTTTTCAGAAGCCCTGTAAGCTATGACGAGAAGATTACAATGAGCCAAAAGCACCATTTACATTTTGCTGGAAGAACAAGATGGCAGAAGAAGCCGTTAAAATCTTCTATTCTTATTCGCGCAGAGATCTAGAAATGCGGAATACGTTAGAAGATCACCTGGCAGGACTAAGAAGAGCCAGGAAGATTAGTACTTGGCATGACCTTGAACTGGAAGCTGGCAGTGAAAGGGAGCCGAATATTCTTAATAAACTCAACACAGCAGACATCATTCTTTTATTGGTCAGTAGGAACTTCATTGCTTCCGACTACTGCTTCGGCACAGAAATGAAGCGGGCGATAGAACGACATAACAGTGGGGAAGCCCGTGTTATTCCGATCATTCTGCGCCCATGTGACTGGAACCATCCTGATGTACCTTTCAGTAAATTGAATGTCCTCCCAACCTACGCTAAACCGATCACAAGTTGGGCAGACCAGGATGAGGCGTTTACAATCGTGGCTCAGCGTATCCGTGAAACAGCCGATCAGCTAAGAGCAAAAAAGATTGTTGACCCACCGCCAACATTGGTGCAGCCAATCACTCGAAAAGAGCTACAGAAATGTGATCCAGCAAAGATCCTTTTTATTAAAAACGTCAAAAATCCAGAGGGATGGGCTTATTTACTGGATCAAAGACAACAACCAGAAAGTAGAACTTTTGAGTTGATGTGGCGGTTGGGAAGTCACGGATTTCAAACACCAGTGACAGGAGATTTAATGATTTTACATCAACGTGCAAAAGTCACCCATGTTGTTGAGTTCTTGAGTAATGAAGTCCGTAAGACGGACACAGGCTTTTTTCGTCAGGTTAAAGCGGTATGGATACCAGAGCAGGATTGGAGCCAACTTCCTCACCAAAAGGAATTTTTAGGATTCAGCCCTAGATACGCTGATGGCAACACCCATTCTCTAAAGAGTCCCGGTTTTACAACCTTTCAT
This sequence comes from Tildeniella nuda ZEHNDER 1965/U140, assembly GCA_019358895.1. GTDB lineage: Bacteria > Cyanobacteriota > Cyanobacteriia > Leptolyngbyales > Leptolyngbyaceae > Stenomitos > Stenomitos nudus. Next base: position 133,395 of record JAHHIG010000001.1, read on the forward strand.
GAAGCCTGGAGCAATTTAGAAGAGTTCCAGAATCACATTGCTAATGAGATACAGCAGTCCTAAGCCATTTGTGAGAAGACGTGGCTGCAAACCTAGTAGATTAGCTTGACGGAGAAAGCTCAAACCCTTCAGATAAAACTTTGCGCCTGGTTTTTCGTCAAGCGCTCATGAGAGACGTAGACGAGCCAAACTCTTACCTCGATCGCCCAAGCTCGATCACAAAGCACGGACGTTAGAGCTGATTGAGTATGTGACTAAGCAATTGAGAGTGACGATCGCTTAAAGAGCAGAGGATGTGGAGTCACGGGTTAGTGTATTAGAAGCACTGCATTGGGAGGGACGATCGTATGCAGCCAATTCAGCAGAGAGTGGTAGAAGGCTTACAAACGCTCTCCTCACGTGAACAGCAAGAAGTGTTGGATTTTGTAGAATTTCTTAGAAGTAAGCAGCAGCACGCAGTACGCACCAAATCATCAGAAAAAGCTGGCATGTCTGTCTTGGAAGCTGCTGGTGAGTATGTTGGTTGCTTAGAGGGTGGTCGCTCTGATCTATCGACCAACAAAGCTTACATGGAAGGCTTCGGGGAAGATCGTCAGTAGATTGCTTGCTCTCCCCCAAAGTTAGTTCAAGAACATCGCTATTCTGCCTGAGATAATAAGGGTAACCTTCTTGCACGTATAGCCATGTTTGCGATCGTCTCCCGCGAGCACATTCAACTTCGACCCGGTGCAGTGCTGCGTCTACCCGCCACCTGGGACGAGTACAAGAGTTTGAGCCAACAGCGGGGCGACGGTTCGCTGCCTCGTCTCAAGTACCGTAATGGAGAAGTGCTTCTCATGTCTCCGCTGTTCCATCACGGGAAAGATGCCAGTTTGATCGCTGATGTCACTACAACGCTGCTGGATCACCGTGAGCGTGACTACGATGCTTTTACCCCAATCACAATGAAGCTGCCGGAGGAAAGCGGGATTGAACCAGACTACTGCTTTTACATTGACAACTGGGAAGCCGTCTCAGGTAAAAGGCGCATTGACTGGCGCATCGATCCACCACCTGATCTGGTGCTTGAGATTGATGTCACCAGCTACTCCGATGTCGATGATTATTTGCCCTATCGGGTTCCAGAAGTGTGGCTCTATAAGCGGCATCAGCTTCGTATTCATCAGCTTCAGGACGATGCCTATTGCGTGTCAGCCCAAAGCCGTTACTTCCCAGGAATCGATCTTCAGGCTGTGGTCGATCGCTGCCTCCAACTTGCCTACGATCGCAACACCAGCGCCGCAATCCGTGACTTGAGACAGCGGTTAAGCAGTGACAGTACGCTATAGCCGACTCATACGATGGCAATGTAGATGGTTCTAATGCCCGTCGGCATCACTTTTGAAGACGAAAGTTTTTGAGCAAGGCAATTTGGGCACTCTACGGTAGATTATTTTTTACTCGGAGTTTCAGCCATGCCCTACCAGGACATCAACACGACCCTTTCAGACAAAGACCTGCAAGACATTAAGCAAGCGATCGCGACCATTCAGCAGAAGATGCCCTTTCTCGTGACGCTGAGTGCTGAAGAGCGCAAGCGTTTGTATAAGATGGGCGATCGTCGTCTCGCCTTTGTGCAAAATAGCTTTCAAGCGGCTCAAAGCAACCGCAACATTCTGCCAGCCAGCTTTGACTTTGACGGTTTTGGCAATGACTATCGGCTTTCCAGCAACCTCACCGAGTTACTCATGCTGCTGCGCCAGCTTACCGAACAGGTGGATGATACTCTGATGGCAGTCGGCAGTGAAGCGATGAGCAGCAGCCTTACGGTGTATGACTACGTGAAGACGGCTGCGAAGAAGACACCCGGACTGAAGGCGATCGCCGAGCAACTGGGCACCTTGTTCAAAGCACTGAAAGCCAGAGCCAGCAAAGCAACGAACGACCAGTCTGCCCCATCGCTGTAAGGTTGCCATGCTCTGAGGTTCCGTCACTACCCTACAGCGATCGTGCCCGAACCTCAGAACATCGTCAGCCATGCTCAGAGCATCGCCAGCCATACTCAGAGCATCGTCAGCCATACTCAGAGCATCACGCGTGAACCTCAGAGTATCGTCGTTCATGCTCAGACCATCGTCAGCCCTACTTAGAGTATCGTGCGTGAACCTCAGAGTATCGTCGTCCATGCTCAGAGTATCGTCGTCCATGCTCAGACCATCATCGACGAACCTCCGGAGCATCGCGCGTGAACCTTAGAGTATCGTCAGCCCTGCTCAGAGTATCGTCGTCCATGCTCAGAGTATCATCGACGAACCTCCGGAGCATCGCGCGTGAACCTTAGAGTATCGTGCGCGAACCTCAGAGTATCGTCAGCCATGCTCAAAGCATCGTGCGTGAACCTCAGAGCATCATGCATGAACTGCAAGACATCACAGAGGAACCTGGAACTGGCACGATCGCCCTACACTGCTACAGACTCGACCCGCAGCCCAAAGTACGTGAGAATCAGATCGGTCGAGCCAGTGTTGCGAACTTCGTGTTTTTCTCCCGCTTCTACAGCAACGCAGGTACCGCTTTGCAACGGGTAGGGCACATCATCAACCCAGATTGTGCCTTCGCCGGATTCGACGAAAAAGACCTCGCACATATCTGTATGGCTGTGAGCGCTGGCGATCTGTCCTGGGGCAAAGCAGGCTTGTGAGAAGTTGGTCAAGTGCGGCAGTTCGCCCAGGCTCAGCATGACCTTTTTTTTGATGGCTAGATTGTGAGAAACGGCTTGTTCAGGCAGGGTAGAGAGTGAGGTAACTTTCATAGAGTGGTGGCGATCGCGCAAAACTTCCTCTACACTAACCTCGCGCTCACTCACGGCAAGGCGACTCTCAATCCATTCATGACTAAACAACGTGCTCAGCTCAAGCTCCTTCTATTGCAAATCCGGGATGATGCGGAGACGTGTCAAGAAGAATTCGATGAGTTCGTGCGCTACAGCCGTCTCAACGCTCACCAGTTTGCGGTGCTGAATGTCTTTGCTACCCCTGAATTTGACTCAACCTGTATGGAGGGCTACGATGCTCTATTCGTCGGCGGTTCCAGCGATGCATCCGTGACGCAACCAGAACTCTACCCATTCGTTGCATCGGCAAAGCGGCTGCTGGTTCACTGTTTAGAGCAAAGCATTCCGGTGTTTGCGTCTTGTTTTGGCTTTCAGGCGGCGATCGAAGCGTTGGGCGGGCAGGTGATTGTCGATGTGGCAAACATGGAAATGGGCACCTATCCGCTGCAACTGACTGAAGCGGCTGCGGTAGATGTGCTCTTCCACGATGTTCCCAACGAGTTTTGGGCAGTGTCGGGACACAAAGAGCGCGCGGTTTCCCTACCAGACGGAGCAATTCTGTTGGCGTACTCAGATCTCTGCCCATATCATGCGTTTCGGATGGAGGGGAAGCCGTTTTATGCCTTTCAATTCCATCCCGAAATCGATCCAGCCGATCTAACCGTTCGCATTACCCGCTATCAGCACCGCTATTTAGACAGTGCAGAGGCGCTGGATGCCATTCTTCAGTCGTTGCAAGCAACACCGATCGCGAACCAGTTAATGGAGAAGTTCGTCGATCGCATTTTGTTGGCTGAGTAGGATTAGAAGCCCCCCAACCCCCAAGGCTGGGGGCGCTGGATTTCTATAAAGTCCCCCAGCCTTGGGGGATTTAGGGGGCGCTCTAAGACGATCGCTCTGCCCAGGGGGTGACGAGCTTAAACAGCAGCTTGAACGCAAAGTCTGTCAGTAGTCCAATGAGACCGATGATGGCGATCGTAAACAGCACCTTGTCAGTTTGGAGGTAGCGCTGTGACTGCACGACACGAAAGCCCAACCCATTCTCAGAGGCGATGAGTTCTGAAATCACCAGGTAGTTCCAGGCTCCAGCGACGTTCACGCGCAGAGTGTCAATAATGCTGGGCACGATCGCGGGTACAATGACTCGCACCAACACATCGAAACGATTTGCCCCTAGCGTATACGCCACACTCAACAGCTCGTTGGGGATAAACTTCACGGCATCTGCCACCATGATGGCGTTGAAGAATACAATGCCGAGAAAAATGATCGTTACGCGGGTCGGCTCATCTAACCCCAGCCAGAGTATGATAAGCGGCACAAACGCTGCTACAGGCATATAGCGCACGGTGCCGACGATCGGGCTAAAGAGGCTCTCCATACTGGAAAACGTGCCCATCGCAATGCCAACTGGGACACCGACCGCAGCCGCCAATAAAAACCCTAAAAAGACACGATACGAACTGGCAAACACATCCAGCAGTAAATTCTCTTCCGTGAACATCTGAATGCCAGATTGCAAGACGGCTGTGGGCGTGGGGAGAAAGATGGGTGTCACCCAACCGCCATAGCTCAGCACTGCCCAAACCAGCAACGGTACCACCAGCGCTGTGATTGAAATGAGCAGACTCAGCCAGCGTGGAAAGCTCTGACGGATGCTCCAGAAGACAGATGGGGTCAAATACCGTTTGCGGGACGTGGGAAGAGATTTGAGCACGGCGGTCGTTGAAGTGGGGTGAGTTGGCAACGTAGTCCAGATTGTCGAGGGCGGTCAGGAGAGTAACCGTAGCGATCGCCACAATTTCAGACTTCAGGCATTCGTTTAATGAAGGTAGGATCACCAGTGGCATGTCGCAGCCGCAGATGTTTGAATGGACTGGCGTGGCTCAAACACCCTCTTCTCGATCGCCTCGCGCCACGAAGACTTTGAGTCCCACCTTGAATGCGAGTAATCACTTGACTCTTACTAGCACATCTCCCACACTCGTTCACTCAGCCGAGTGCCCCAAACTGGAAGTACAGGGCGTGTTCAAACGCTTTTCGCAGAAGGGCAGAACTGTGACGGCGTTGCAGAACATTGATCTCCATCTGCAACCGCGAGAATTTGTCTGTATTGTCGGCGCGTCCGGTTGTGGTAAATCGACGCTGCTCAACATTGTGGCTGGCTTAGTGCAACCCTGCTCTGGCAACGTGCTGGTAGACGGTGAGGCAGTGCCGGGTCCCGGAGCCGATCGCGGTATGGTCTTCCAAAGCTACACGCTCTATCCCTGGCTCACCGTCGCAGGCAACATCGCGTTTGGGCTGAAGCTGCGCGGTTTACCCAAAGCAGAGATCAAGCAGCGGGTGTCCTACTATTTAGATGTGGTTGGGCTGACCAAGTTTGCGAAAGCTTATCCCAAGCAACTGTCTGGCGGGATGAAACAGCGAGTGGCGATCGCCCGCGCGATGGCAAACGAACCAGAAGTCTTGCTGATGGACGAACCCTTCGGTGCGCTGGATGCCCAAACGAAGGAGCAAATGCAGAAATTTCTGCTGGAATTATGGGAGCAAACCCACACAACCATTCTGATGATCACGCATGATCTAGAAGAGGCTGTCTTTCTCTCACAGCGCATCTATGTAATGAGCGCTCAACCCGGTCAGATTAAGCAAGAAGTCCACGTACAACTGCCCGAACATCGTGACCTGGAACTGAAGCTCGATCCCGCCTTTATTCAAATCAAACGCGCCATCATTCATGCTCTACACGACGATCATTAACGTTACTAAGGGCAGAATGGAAAAAACAATGCTGTTGAGCTATCAGCTATCAGCGGTCAGCGGTCAGCGAACTCTTATGAAGAAGCAAGCCACAGCAATCAGTTGCTAGACCTGTATTGATAGCTGATAGCTAATAGCTGACCGCTAACCAACTATCAACTGAACGAACATCAGGGGTTCAAAACCGTCATGACTACTGGATCGATCGATATCAACCGCTATTTACATCAGAAAAAGTCGCTGTGGAATAGCCTTGCCATCCTTTATACGCTGGTTGGCTATGTGGGTAGCATCGCCTTGCTTTTGGCAGCAAATGGCTGGCTCAATGGCTTAGGAGTCGTGCTGCTGACGCATAGCCTGCTCTTTTCAGCTTATCTAGCGCACGACTTTATGCACAGTGCCCTTTTTGAAAGCAAAGCGTGGAATGTTGTGTTCGGCAACGTGATGCTGTGGCTGAATGGTGGCTGCTATGCCCGTTTTGAAGATTTGGCACGACTGCACATTGCTCATCACGTCAATCGAGTCGATTTTTGCCGCTTTGACCTGACGACCTTCCTGAACGCGATGCCTGCGCCTGTACGATCGCTCCTCCTGGCGCTCGAATGGCTCTACTTTCCCTCGCTGGCGTTTCTGCTGCGGATTCGCTCGATCTTTGCGCCGTTTTGGGAACCCGATCGCACGGACGATCGCCTGCGAAACGTGCTGATGCTGCTGATTCGGGGTAGCTTATTTGCGATCTTAGGTATCGTGTCGCCGAAAGCACTGTTGCTCTACTTCGTGTCTTACATCGGTATGCTGACCATTCTGCGGTTTGTGGATGCGTTTCAGCACACGTATGAAGTCTTTGCAGTTGGTAGCGCGATACCCAAGCGCGATCGTGCCCATGAACAGGCAAACACCTTCTCAAATGTGATTTCACTGCGTTACCGCTGGCTGAATGTGCTGTTGCTGAACTTTGGCTACCACAACGCTCATCACGAATTGATGAAGTGCCCCTGGTACAATTTGCCAGACCTCGATCGTGCCTTGTTCAACGGCGATGAAGTGCAGTACATCACCCTGCCGGAACTCCTGATGAACTATCACCGCTACCGAATTTCACGCCTTTATTCTGGTCAAGGGCGCGGTGTGGATGAGGACGGTAAGCGTAGCCTGGAGACGTTCTATGGCGCGATCGAAGTTTCATTCCTGGTGTTACCAGCTTAGAAGCTGCAAAGAACCAATGTCCTGAATTGGCAGCGACTAGCTGCTAGCTGACCGCTGCTAGCTGATGGCTCGTAGCTGACCGCTGTTCTAACCATGTGCAATGATTCTTTAACAAGCTCTCAGGCAAATTTGTGACCCAATTAAGCTTTCGGGCAGCTTTGCCAGGTGTGGGCTTTGGCATGAGCACGGCGCTCTTGTTTGGTGGCACTACGCCTCTAGCCAAGCTGTTTTTAGATGATGTACAGCCCTGGATGCTGGCGGGTCTACTCTTTTTAGGCGGTGGTTTAGGACTGCTGCCGATCTATCTGATTCGCAGCCGACTGATCTGCAAACGACAGGTGCCGCCGAGCGATCGCTTGCAAAAGCATGATTGGCGCTGGCTGGGAGCCTCGATCGTCGTTGGCGGCATCATCGCACCCGTCCTCTTGACGCTGGGCTTAGTGCAGACGACTGCGGCTGCTGCCTCCTTACTACTGAACTTTGAGTGCGTCTTCACAGCACTACTGGCGTGGACTGTCTTTGGCGAAAAGTATCGCTGGCAGGTGTTGATTGGCATGTTGGCGATCGTGGCGGGAGGGATTATTCTCTCTCATGCCGAAAACGCCAGAGTGGGTCTTACGTGGGGCGCACTGCTGATTTTAGGCACGTGCTTCTATTGGGCGCTGGATAGCAATTTCACTAGCAAAATTGCGATGAAAGATCCCTTGCAGATAGCGATGCTGAAAGGTGGAGTCGCTGGGGCAATGAATGTGGCGATCGCCCTAACCATTGGGCAATCCTTACCGCCACTGCCCATTCTATGTAGTGTTTTAGGCGTGGGCTTTCTCACCAATGGTCTGACGCTGTTTTGCTTTGTCATGGCATTGCGCCATCTGGGAGCCGCACGTGCAGGTGCGTATTTTGCTCTTTCGCCTTTTGCTGGAGTTGCCGTCTCAGCGCTCTTGCTCAAAGAAAGCCTGAACGAATCGCTGGCAGTTGCGGCTGTTTTGATGGCAGTCGGAGCCGGATTATGTGCAAGGGTTGCGGATTAGCTCGTGAACGGTAACGTACACTGCGTAAGCTTTTGGATTATTTGAACGCGCTGAATGAAACCGATGAGTAGAAACGATCGTCGCCAGAGGTAGGCAGTTTGCAAGGGGAGCCGTTAAAATAGTGGAAGGTTCATCTGCGGCGTTGGTGACTGCCAATAATGTTTTTTGACTATGCCTTGTTCAAAAGGGAACCGATCGCCGGACGGCAGTAGACCGGGCTTGTACCCGGAAACTTTAAGTCACGGCACTAGGTACCCACCTGGTTTTTTACCAGGTCAAAAACTGAGGTAAGACGGCGCTGCGGGGAGCTTTAATTAATCATTTCGAGTAGGGTTGTATGAAAATGCAACCCTACTTGCGTTTAAAGACCTGAGCTAGAAACCGGGTTTCTAACCAAGGCATGTCATTAGCACCTGATTGACTGACAAAAGTCCTGCAAGGCTGATGGCTTCGTTGCTCACCCGCCCGTGATTAAAATCCGGGCTAATGGTAGAAAACCCGTTGAAACGGGTTGCAGCCCCTTGCAGTCCTCCTTTAGAGGACTTACTGCTGTTAGCCCGTACTTCGAGTGCAGGGCGGGGCGGGCGATCGCTGAAAGATTTGTCAGTCAACCAGCATTAGCACATAACCACCGCAAGAAACCCGTCTGAAGCTGACGGCTGATAGCTGATAGCTAGACAGGTAACTGTTTCAGCCAGCCTGATACATCGACTGCTAGTGTGCGTCCCAAAGCAAGCAACGATCGCAGATCGGCTAACGGTATGGTCACCACGCGATCAGGTTTGGATTGTCCTGCATTGCTCAACCAATGGACGCATTCGGGAATGATCCAGTTCTGCAACCGCTGAAAGTAGAGTTCTTGCGCTTGAGCCAACGAAAGATTGAGGTGCAACTGCTCACCAAGGATCAAGAGTCGTTCCAGTCGATTGAGTTCAGTTTTGCAGGTGTTAGAGTCAAAGTGGTAGAGGAGTTGCCAGAGCGATCGCAGCACCAGTCGTTCGAGCGTTTGTCGTGCTTCCGGTAGATTGAGCTGGCAATGGAGGTGAGTCGCTTCGGTGGCGATCGACTCCAGCTCTAAAAGGCGACTTGCGGCGGCTGGCAACGTTGAGCGATCGCTGCTCTCCTGCTCCAACGCTCTTAAAGAAAGCATGACGCGATGGCTCAACGCGATTTCAGCCGCTACTTGAAGCTCTCGCGGTACGGCTAACTCGTCTCGATGAAATGCTATTAAGACACCGTAGTTATCCCGGTAGACCTGGGTATAGAGCTGATCGAGCCGTGTTAGCGTTTCGTGGGTCAGCAGACGCATAATGCGGTGACGCTCCTCCGCGAACAGGCTCTGAAGACTGTGAGACTGGCTGCCGAAGAGCGCATTCATTGCCAGAATCGTTTGCGCGGCGCTAGCTTGTTTGATCGACTCAAACAATTGTTCTTTCATGTCGGCATAGTCGCGCCGTCCCGAGAACGGTTGAATACAGCAATGAAAATCCCATCCACCCAAATGAACGACAGCAAACACGAGATGCGTACTTTCACGCGTGATATCTGAAACCAGTTGAAGCTGCCCGATCGCCAGCGTCAGAGAACCCATCCGCTGCAACTGGTAATCAAGCTGCTGGGCGGTATAGCAATAAATTTGGTGTTCTTGGCTGTAGGTGGTAAACAGCGAACTGATGGCATAGTGAGCCGCAACTTGCTCCATGCTAATTTGCGCTGTCCTCACCAGTTGGTCATAGACCTCTGCACCATGCTTAAAGCATTCGACATTACTAGGGGCCAATGCCAATCGTCTCACAAAAGCCTTTTCGAGCTGAATGCCCGTCACTTCGCCAGCGAGTTCGAGTGCGCGAACCGCGTAGCGCAGAAGCTGCACCCCTTCTGGACGGGACAATTCCTCAAAGAACCAGCCGCAACTGGTATACATCAGGAGGGCATGGCGCTGCATTTCGAGCAAATGTAAGGCATCCACGCGCTCTGAAGCAGTGAACTTGTGGGTCTGATGCCGTGACAGAAAACCATCAAGGCTGGTCAGGCTACGATCGCGCACGACCTGGATGTATTCATCCCGCGCCAGCCAAGGATCAGAGAACAGCTTTTTGCCTGCCGCTTCATATACGTTGATCAGTTGATCCCGTAGCCAATCCAATGCGTCTCGTAACGGTCGCCGCCACTGTTGGTTCCAAAGTCCACCGCCGCCGCAGCCACAGTCATCTTGCCAGCGATCGACCCCATGGCTGCAACTCCAGGCTGTGACGGGTTTTAGCTCTACTTCCCAGGTCGGTGTATGCAGTGATAAGTAGTGGGCAAAGTTAGTAACTGTCCAACCGCGATCGGGGAACTCATAGGCAAACGCATAGGCAAGACATTTTTCGGTGCCACCTTTGTGGTGTCCAAACGTTTCACCATCTGTTGCGACCGAAATTAACTGCGAGGGACGCTGATCCCCGCGCACTGCTTGCCCTAATCGTCCCGCTAGGTGGTGAGAACTACTCAAGGCACTGTCAAACCCCATGTCACGAGAAATGGGTCCATCGTAGAAGAAAATGTCGATGAAGGGTGTGGGGTGTAGGGTGTGGGGTGTAGGGTGTGCGTCCTCATGCTTCAGGAAACAACGATAGGGACGGGTGGGATCGATTTGCCCGCCGCCGACTTCTAGCCACTCGGACGCTGGCTGGTCATGCATGGACAACGATCGACAGCGCTGGGCTTGAGACGGAGCCAGGACAATAAATTTGATCCCTTCGGAAACGAGTGCCTCTAAAGTGGCGTAGTCAACGGCTGTTTCTGCCAGCCACATACCTTCGGGATCGCGTCCAAAGCGGGAGTGAAAGTCTGCCTTACCCCAGCGAATCTGAGTCAGCTTGTCGCGATCGTTCGCCAGAGGCAAAATGATGTGGTTGTACGCCTGCGCGATCGCATTGCCATGTCCATTCAGGCGGGCACAGCTTTTGCGATCGGCATCTAAAATGCGTTGATAGGTTTCGACATCGTGCCGTTCCAGCCAGTTCATAAGCGTGGGACCGATGTTGAAGCTCAAAAACTCATAGTTATTGACGATCCCCAGCACGTCTCCCTGTTCGTTGAGAATGCGGGCAAAGGCGTTGGGGCGATAGCATTCGTGGTGAATCCGCTCATTCCAGTCGTGAAACGGTGCGGCACTGGGTTGACGCTCGATCGCATCCAGGTAGGGGTTTTCGCGCGGAGGCTGGTAAAAATGTCCGTGTATAGTGACGTACACACCTTGAGCGGTTTGTAGGGGATCACTGTGGCAGCGATCGGTTGGCGAAACAGCATCTGCCTGCTCATTGCTCAAGTACTGTGCTTGAGTCGGTTCACCCTGCTGCATCGTCTGCCCATTGACAAGCGCTCTTGTAAGCGCAGATGCAGTCAAACGGGGATCAAAATTTGAAGTCATGTAAGAAAATCCAAGGGGTAGAAGTTCGCTGTTTGATGCCATCAGCCGTTAGCTGACAGATGCAAGCGCACTGAGCGAGAGGGAGTTTGAGTAGAACTGTGAGTTCTTGCGGGTTCGCAAATCTCTGCACCCGACGATCGTGCTAAGCGCGGTTTCAGAATGAAGACTGGAGGCAAGTATCAAGGTAGTAGTCGCTACTCGTAGTGTCCATCCTGTGAGCGAAGAATCATAGCGACAATGACTTTAGCAGCCTTAAAAGGTTAGATATATCTAACTAAAAGAGTAGAAAAACGGGGATCGCTGCTGCACCGACTAAACCCAACCAGGTTCAAACGCGATTGTTAGCGTGGTTCTCGTTCTACAATCCACTCATACACTCAGCAACAGTCCTATGAGCAGTCGTCCGATACGGATGCAAAGTAGTAGTTAGTACCAAAACTCTCAGAGATTTGAGAAAGCTGCTGTAACATAACTGATTCAACCGCGAATGAGAGACGGACTTAACAGTAACTTAAGCTTTTATGACAAAAATTACAGTTATGATGGCAAACTACACGATCGTTTACGCTTAAGCCGATGCATCTTTAAAGGGTTCCTGCATTACCTGCATTAATATAGCGGTTCCTAATCCAGTGAAGTACAGTTGCAAAGAGGCGGAAGGCAGGCTTCGACGTGAGCTTTCAGCCGAAGGGCGCTCAGCCGAACGTAAGCAGAAGGAAAGCCGCCGTTCTCTTTAACTTCTGCCCTCTGCCTTAAAACCTCAGCCCTTGTACCGCCCTCTAATGGGAACCGCTAGATCACGCCATTCACCAGGACATTGCAGTGGAGCATTACAAACGTTCACTCATTGCCAACTAAATAGTAGCCAGATACCAATGATGGCGATGAGAACGCCCACAATTGCTTGCAGGCTGACTTTTTCACCTAACGCGATCGCAATGGGAATGACAAACAACGGGCTGGTCGCACTCAGCGCCTGTGCAATGCCAACGGCTGTATATTTCAGTGCCACTTGCTGGAGCCAAATTGCCAGATATGTGCTGGCAAACGCAACTCCGACTAGAAGAGTCAGAAAGCGTCTGGAGCCTAGTGGTTTCAGTGACTGTTGAAGGGATTGGATGGGCTGTCGTCGGCACAGCAGCCAAACTAACAGCGCCAAGCTACCTGCTACAAGGCGAAGCAAAGAACTCCACAGTGGGTCGATGGTGGTACTAGCCAGCACTGCCCTGGACAGCACCACTCCACCTGCCTGCCCCAAGGCTGCTAACAAACCAAAGACTGTGCCCTGCCAGAGGTGACGCGGGGGTTGATCCTCTACAACTGTGCGTTCAGCAACAACCCAGGTAACACCGACGATCGTCAGCGCAATGCCAAGCCATGCACTCACCGCAAGGCGTTCTTGCAAGAAAACCAATGCCATGACCGCCGCTAACGGGGGAGCGACAGATTCTAATACAAGCGCTCGTCGTGCGCCCAGGCAATTGAGCGCCTTGAAGTAAGCCGTGTCGCCTATCCCAATACCAACGATGCCGCTAAGGAAGAGAAGCCCCATCGCTGGCAGGCTGATCTGAGGCAGTTCTCCACCCTGCAACCATAAGGTAAGGAGAAGAAAGGCGATCGCAATCACCCCTTTAACCAAATTCAGCACTAACGGCGCTAACTGCCGCCCAATGCCGATGTAAATGACAGAGGCGATCGCCCAAATCAGCGCTGCACTCAACGCTGCCAGTTCGCCACGAAATGTGAGCAAAGATAGAGCCACTGCAAGCCACAAAGAGAAGAGGATACACCGTTGATTGACGGATCTGAAGCGTCAGCCGTTTAGAGAATCTCCTCATACATTAAAGAATCTGAAGGCTGCATCCCTAACGACTGATAAACCGCTTGTGCTCTTGCGTTGTCTTGATACACATAGAGACGTAACCCACAAACGTTGGACAGGGTTGCCTGGTCTTTCAGATATTGATAAAGGGAGCGGAAAACGCCTTGCTGACGGTAGTTTGGCTCTACGTAAACGTCTTGCAGCCACCAGAACCAGGCATTTCTAAAATCGCTCCATTCAAAGGTCACTAAGACGGCTGCAACAACTTTGGCTTCAACTTCAGCAACGGTATAGAAGCCACGATCGCCATCATTCAGCACCGCTTGCACACCCTTCTGAAGCGTTGTGGGATCAAGGTCTTTCCCCCGTGCCTCTTTGACTAGAGACAAATTGAAGTTGACGATTGTTGCCAGGTCTTGGAGTCGTGCTTTGCGAATGATTGGAGCGATCGTCATAAATAGTCATCAGGAATGATGGTGCTTTACCCTCTATCACATCGAACTGTTTCGGTTAGTGCGATCGATGGTTTAGCAATTCTACTGTTTGCTTTGGCTGTACCAATGTGTTGGCACACAAAATCCCAGAGGCAGCGACCGCAGGCACGCCAATCCCAGGCATAGTGCTGTCGCCAACGCGGTACAAGCCGGAAATGGGGGTTTGGGTGCTGGGAAACATGCCCTGACCAGCGGCGATTGCTGGACCATACGTCCCCAGATGACGGCGCAAGTAGCGGGCATGGGTGAGCGGTGTGCCGATGAGTTCTAAGACGATGCGCGATCGCAAATCAGGAATGACTTTTTCTAACGCCTGAAAGAGTGGTTCTGCGCGTGCGTGCTTGCGTTCCGCATAGTCGCTGTCCTTTTGCCAATTGGCGTGAGGTTCCAGCGTATAGGCATGAACGACGTGATGACCGGGAGGAGCCAGAGTCGCGTCCCATACAGAAGGAATGGAAAGCATGCAGGTATTACCGGGAACGGTGATGTCTCGATCGGCATCGTGCAGAACCACATGATGTCCCGTAAGGTGCTCCAACCCATCGGCTCGAATGCCTAGATGCAGATGCATGAAGCTATCTACGGCTGGGGTTTCTAATGCTGTTTGACGATAGTTCGCAGGTAAATCTTCTGGTTTCAAGAGGTGATTGTACGTGTCCCAAACGGTGGCATTGGAGATGACGATCGCCGCCTTCAAGATTTCGCCATTTCGCAAGCGCACTCCAACGGCTTTGCCAGCTTCCACCAAAATCTGTTCTACGTGAGTGCCTAACCGCAGCGTCCCGCCCCATTTCTGCAAGCCTCGTACCAACGCCTGCACGATCGCGCCACTGCCACCGATGGGATAGTCGATCACCGATCGTGTCCGTTCGCCAAACATAAAGGCAACTTCGGGGGCGATCGTTCCCTCAGCTTTCAGACCAGAGAGCAAAAAACACTCCAGATCAATTAAGCGTCGCAGCCAGGGATCATGCAGATCGTGCATCAAGTCGGCGACGGAGCTTTGGACGGCACCCAGTTGGGGCAGGAGCTTGATCAAGGCAGGCAAATAACGACTCAACAGCAGAGGCACCAGCTTAAAGTCTGCCCGTAGCGCCAGGGTAGGAATGCCTCGCAGCGCTTCATACAAACCCAGCAGTCGTTTCTCTAGCCGAGCCAGTTCTGCGGCACCTTGAGGCGTAACTTGTGCTATCGCCGATCGGTAGCGATCGGCATTGCCATACACCGGGAAGGTGCCTTCAGGAAAGTGGTAGTGTCCCATTGGGTCGTAGGCGATCGCGGGCACCGTCTCACCCAGCACATCCAACACCTGTCGCAATGGATTTAGCGAGTGGCGATCGCTCAGACCGCAGTAAAACGACGGACCTGAATCAAACTCAAAGCCCTGCCGCGAAAAACTGTGAGCCGCGCCACCGGGAATCGTGTGGCTTTCACAAACTAGAACTCGCTTCCCGTAACGAGCCAGCAGCGATCCTGCCACCAGTCCACCAATCCCGCTACCAATGACGATGACATCGAAATTGCTACCATTCCGATGTTGTGTTGCTTGCCCCATACCTGCATCAATGTCCCAGAAACGCGCCTCTGGATTGTAACGACCTGTACTATGAAATTGGGAGAGATCGTACCTGGTTACGCGAGTTGATTGTTTCTCAAACCTCGAAAGTTTAGCTAAAAGGCTCACCAGCGATCGCATCTGACCAGTCATCTTTCAACTATGCCCCCACCAATAACTGGAAGCGGCATGATTATTAATAGACTGAAACGTAATTGGGCGATCCTCTTGTAGAGACTCTCCGCGAACGCGCTTTAATTGGCTGTCATTTGAAGAGACTGCAAAACGACGATCGGAGCTACGAAACAATGTCCTGGGTCTAGGAAATCGCTATTGAGGTCTGTAAAGCGATCACTGAGGTTCGCATAACGATTGCTGAGGTTAACGAGACAGTTGTTGAGGTTCGCACAACGACTGTTGAGGCTCACGAAACGGTTACTGAAGCCCCCAAAACGATTTCAAGGGTTTGGGAAACGATTGTTGAGGTACAGAAACCAATGATTTGGGTCTACGGCACAGTGATCGAGACGTAGAGATCGATGATTGAGGGCTAGGAAACGACTATTGAGGGCTGGGAAACGACTATTGAATCCTTAACCGGAGGAATTTACGGAAGCAGACAGCGATCGTCGGCTGCAAATTCAACTAAATTACAAACTTTTACGGATCTCGTAGAAATTAACACCGGGCTAGAGTAACTCCATCATCAGTCCAACATCTAGCCACTGAAGACCACTCACTATGACCTACCAAAAACGGCGTTCTGCCACTCTGGAAAAAGCACAGTCACGCTTAAGCGGGCTGCAATCGGTTCATTTCACCATCAATCTAGGCAATGGGTTAACGCTACAAGACTACGCTGCTTTGATTGCCACCGCAGACACCCAGTTGCAGACTCACAATCTTGCCCTTGCAGAAGCCGATCGCACCCGCATTGAATTTGCCGAAACCGAAGCCGCCTTAACCGCTCTGTCATCACGTCTTTTGAGTGCAGTGGTGGCGATGTATGGCAAAAACAGTAAGGAATACGAAATGGCAGGTGGGAAGCCGCCAAGTACATACAAACGCTCCAAGAAACAAGCTTCAACCACAAGCTCAACCGCTGCTCAGAATGGAGATACTGCCTCTACCAATGGAGCCATAACGAACGGTGCCACAACAGCAGCGCCTTTACCGCATTAGCAGTTGGTAACGCAGCCACTCCTTTAGCCGCGATCGCCTCTCACGCGAGTAGTTCACACGACTCGATCGCACCTAATGCCTGAAGGGTAACGTTCTGTGCGTCTGTCAAGCCTGTTGCCCCTGCAATGAGAGTGCCTTCGTAGGGTCGGGGACAGCGCAATGTTTTTAAGTGGGTTCCCGTCTCAAGATGCCACGCCTTGATGGTTTCATCCTGGCTACTGCTCAAGAGAATGCCGTTTTGGGGATCCTGTGCGAGTGACCAGACCCAGCTTTGGTGTTGCTGGAGCGTAGTTATACAGCCGCCTGTCGTGAGATTCCAGCGCCGAATCGTTTTGTCAGCGCTGCTGCTGATCAGACTGGTGTTATCAGCATGGAACAGGAGTGATACCACCTGGCTTGTGTGTCCTTCAAACGTTCTGACGCACTGACCCGTTGCCACATCCCACAGCTTGACGGTGCGATCGTCGCCACCCGTTGCCAAGTAGCGGCTATCAGGACTGAACGCGACTGCCCAAACGCGATTCAGATGTGCCTTTAATGTGTTGAGACACTGCCCAGTTTTAGAATGCCACAGTTTGATCGTTTGTTCATAACCGCCGCTGGCTAACCACTGCCCGTCGGGGCTAAAAGCAACGGCTAAGACGGAACTGGTATGCTCTTTGAGTGTTTGCAAGCAATCGCCTGTAGCAACATCCCAGAGTTTGAGGGTGTGGTCGTAACTGGCACTGGCAAGTTGTTTGCCGTTGGGGTGAAAGGCGATCGCCCAGACCCAACTGGTATGCCCATGTAATGTCTTCAAGCACTGTCCGGTGTGCGGATTCCAGAGTTTGATGGTGCGATCGGCGCTGGCGCTGGCAAGCATCTGACCGTCTGCACTGGGCGCATGGGCTAGTGGTGCAAAGGTAATCGAGAAGATGCGTCCGGCATGTCCACGCAAAACACGAAAGGGCTGCGGGTTTGATGTTGGGTTCAAAGTTTGCGGATGAAAATCCCAGAGCTTGATAGTTTGGTCTTCGTGTCCACTGGCAAGCAGATTTTGGCTCGTGCCGAGGACGTTCCCGCCAGGGTTTGTCAGGCAAATCGTATAAATGGAGTTGCTGTGCCCCTGCAAGGTTTTAGTGCATTGCCCTGTTTGTAGATCCCAAAGGCGGGCTGTGTAGTCTTCGCCGCCACTGGCAAGCAGCGGTTGAGTGGGATGGAAGGCAACCGACCAAACAAAATTCGTATGTTTCTGAAGCGTTTGCAGACAGTGTTGGGAGGCAACGCACCAGAGCTTGAGGGTTTGATCATAGCTGCTGCTTGCCAGGGTTTTACCATCGGCTCTGAACGCAACAGCCGTGACGGGTTTGTGATGACCGCTTAAGGTCGCTAGACAGTTGCCTGTAGTCACATCCCAGAGTTTCAACGTTTGGTCATCGCTACCACTAACGAGCTGTTGTCCATCGGGACTGATGGCGATCGCTCTAACCCAGTGTTGATGTCCCGTCAGCGTTTGCACACACAGTCCACTTGCAATCTGCCAGCGCCGGATTACATTATCTTCTCCCGCACTGAAGAGGGTTTTGCCATCGGGATGAAACACGACACTCCAAACACAGGCAGCATGACCATACAGCGTTTGCACACACTGCCCAGTCGCAACGTTCCACAGACGAATGGTTTGATCGCCGCTGGTACTGGCAAGCCACTGACCGTCGGGGCTGAAGGCGACAGCGGTAGCGATGCCGATGTGTCCCTCCAGTAGTTTGAGGCATTGCCCCGTGTTGCTATCCCACAACCGCACTTGATGATCCTGACCGCAACTCGCCAGCAACGGCTGTGAAGGACTGTAGGCAACGCTCCACACCCAGCTATTGTGCCCAGTGCAAAGGGCAAGTTGTTTGCCGTGCGTCAGACTCCAGAGCTGGATGCTGCCGTTGGTGTCGCTGGTTGCCAGTTGACGACCATCCGCACTGAAAGCAACGGACGTGACCCCGCCAAACGTAGACGCAAAGGCGCAGTTGACGAACTCAGCCTCGGTAAAATTCACCTGATGCAAATTGACATCTTGCAGGTATGCCTGCCGAATGCTCAAGCAGGAGAAGTCGTAGCCTGTGAGATCGGTTTCTAATTGGCGACATAGGTTTAGCAAATTGCCTGCACCGTAATTTGGCTGCTGGGCACAGTGGGTTCGCAGGTATGCTAACAGGCGACTCAGTTTAAGCTCTAGTTGCTTGGGTGAGCCGAGTTGTGTTAGCAGGCGATCGATGAGTGGTTTCAGAATGACTCGCATCTGACTATCGCGGATGTAATCTTTTACCTGAGCTTTGATGAGCGCATGGCTAAGAAAGACCTGTGGCTGCTCGGTCACAATTTCATTGGTAACCTGTTCAAGCAATGATTCGGTCACAGATTCCATCACGACTGGTTGCTGGGTAAAGCCGATCGCGCTGCTTTCAATCAAACTCCGCCAGCGTAAGGATTCCATCACTGCCATCAGCGTTGATTTGGGCAACTCAGACACCAAATCTGCCTGAAGATCTGCAAGGGTGACGGGTTCACGATTGATGGCAAGCCAGTGCATGACCGCTTGCTCTAGCGGTGACAGGCGATCGCATTGCTGCTGAAGCAAGTGACCAATGCCATTAAAGGCAACCGTATTTTGCTCCAGAAAGGGGGCAATGTGACCTGCAAACAAGTTTTGAATTGAGGTGGCTGCCATCTTCAGCGCCAGTGGGTTCCCCCGATAGTGAGCAATCAACAGTTCCCGATCGTCGATGGCACCGTGCAAGCCTTTGGCATCCAGAATGTGTTGTCCTGCCGCAACATCCAAACCGACGAGCGGCAAAGTTCGCACAGGCAGACGATCGCCCTCCATTGTGCCGACTTCCTGCGGCTTTTCTCGGCTCGTCAGCACCAAGCAACTCTGATGCGCGATTTCACCGACGCGCTTGAGCAGCTCGCCATACGTCTCATAGCCTTCGCGGTACGTTCCAGCACACTTGCCGCCTTGCAACACCGCTTCAACGTTATCGAGAATGATGAGACAGCGCGATCGCTTCAGCAGTTCGATCAGGTGAGAAAGCTTGCCGCCCAAGCTATCTGGCAAAGCGGTGTCTTGCTGTTGGGCAAAAAACTGAATCAGCGTGGTCAGCAGTTCGTCAAGCGGGGGTGCATCCCGCAGCGATCGCCAGATCACGCATGCAAATTCACTTTGGATCTCCTCTGCTAGTTTGACTGAGAGCGAGGTTTTGCCCATGCCGCCCATGCCAAGCAGCGTGACCAGTCGGCAACGGTCTTGCACAAGCCAGTGCTTGAGGGTAGCGCGTTCTTGGGTGCGTCCATAGAAGATGGAAACGTCGATCGCGTCGCCCCAATCGGTTCGCTTTTGGCTTGCTTCCTTGTTCTCTGTCCTCTGTCCCCTGGTTACGACTGTCGCGGTTCGCTGCAAGACACCGCGAAAATTGAGCTTGGTAATCTTTTCACCCGAAGCCGTTGAGAGCGATCGCCAGAGTTCAGACCCAACATCTTTAATGTAACCAGGGTCGTAGCCAGAGCTGTGGGCAATTTCCATATACGACTGCCCTTCCCAGGACTGCCGGAACACGAGTTCTTGAATTTTAGTGAGTCTTGCCTGCTTCAAAACTTTTTCTACGAGAGCGATCGCGTCTTCAGAATTCATGGTGAGATTCCACAGGGAAGTAGATTGACTGAGCTAGCCGCCTCTACTCACCTTTACGCCCACTGATTAGTATTTCCGCACAGATAATTATGAAGCTCAGCTTTATGCGGGAACTTTTAGTATCAAAGTTGCGTAAATTTACGCCCGATCCGACCTTGATCCGACCTTTTCCGACCGTCAAAGCCCTTACACACAAGATAAGCTTTGTTCAAAAGAAATTCCAGCACCGTTGAGTCAGGCTGACATTGCAGAGACTCAGTGAGCCGCGATCGCATTTTAGGGTACTACCAAGCTAATCCCAGACACCGTTACAGCATATCGAAGGATAGTTAAACCCATGACACAAGAAGCACCCGCCAATCTCAACATCAGTTCAGATTCACTCAGCACCGATTCAAAACCCTGGTGGCAGTTATTACTCATGTCTCCCGTTTTAGTTGCCCTGATTGCCAGTGGCATTCCATCAATTAGTAACCTCATCACCGCTTTCAAAGCAGGAGTTTCGCCTGAAAAAGCGCCTCTAGCAAGACAACAGGAAAACCTATGGGAGAAGAATGCTCACTGTCTTGTTTCTGGCAAGCACAGCCAGATTACGACCTCTGAGAAAGTCAGAATTGATGTGTTGACCTGCCCGTCTGGCGACATTTTGCTCACCAGAGCGCTCGATTCACAAGAACCGCAACGGCAGTGGATTGCTTTTGCTACTGCCTCAAACACTGCATTTACTGACATCTTAATGCCAAGGGCAAACGCTGCAACGTCAACAACTGCAACACTAACGAAGGTGAACCAAACAGTACCATCAACGCAATTAGCCCAGGCTGGAACGGTTATTTGCACCAAGATTTTAGGAGAAGGTCGCTTGCTGCAACGGCTCCGCAATTCCAACGGTCAATGCGTTGATGAGGTGATCAATACTTTCACAGGAGATCTTGTCAGTCGCACTCCTGGCTCTTGCAGTAGTAATTGCGAACAATAGTTCTTGAAAGTTAAGTATGGTGCGATCGCCTTTTCCATACCAAAGAAACGATCGCGTTCAACCCCTCCTCTAACTGGCAAGATGCCGACCTTGATCCGACCTTTTCCTGACCTTTCACCGATGTATTTAAGGCAACTCAGTAGTTACTCTAGAAGCAACAGAGTGCAAACGGCTACCACCACAACGACTGAATCTTTGCCAGCTTGACGATCCACTGCCAAACAAGGGTCTCTACCATTCACCACTACCCTCTTTGGAGTTCTTCAGTTCATGTTTAGCATTAAACAGTTTTCACTTTCTGCTGCAACGATCGGCATCGCAACCAGTACGGTCTGTACTGTGTTGGGGACTTCAAATCCTGCTAATGCACTCAGCATAGTAGATTCCGTCAATGCCGACAAATCACCTGCGGAAAGAGTGAGTTGGGGTGCTAGTGAAGTTGGCTGGTCTTATACCCCCACCTTTTCTTACGATCTGAGCGGAATTAACACAAAATTTGGTGCTAGGTCCGTTGGGTCAAAAACTGTAACGGTTGAGGTATATGACAAAGCCCCAACAACAGGCGGCACATTGCTACGGTCAGCAAGTTTTACATCTCTCGCAAATGCATTTTCAGGAGGAACATTTACCGCTCTAAGCCTGCTGGCAGGTGAGGATTATTTCATTGGCTTCCGCGACGTTGATGGATTAGATGTCAATGTCACACAAGATGCAGGAGTTGTCTCCCTACCCTACCGATTCGGGTCTTCTGGTTCTTATGAAACTGCTTTTTCAGGTAGCTTTTTTGTAACACAACCAATCCTACAATTTGTGGGTGAGGTGCCCACTGCTATTCCCACTCCTGCTTTGTTACCGGGCTTAATTGGGCTAGGGTTGGGTATTCTGCGTCAGCGCAAGGCTCAAGCGGCAGCAGTTTCAGAAGAGTAGCAAGCATAAAACATAATCGCGATCGCTCCTGCATCAACAAAAGGGGCGATCGCTTTTCTATTTCTATACACGTATAACTGTTGAGGTGTTCCTGCAAATCTAGCTTATCTCTGCAACAATAGTCTTATGGTTACACTGGCGATGGGGCTACCTCTACAGCCAAGGCTCAATCAATCCTTCTCAGCGGCTTTCCGATGAAATCTAAATCTTTGATGAGAGCGACAGTATTAGCGATCGCCAGCTTAGCCATTCCCTTAGCCACGATCGCATCCCCGTCAAGTCAGCAGCGTAATGCGATCGCTCAAGCTCAGGCTGAACCGACAGCAAGACAGATCCTCGAAGCCTGCGTCCAGAACCGAGCCGACACGCTACCCAATCCGTTTGTCGATGTTCCTGCAAACCATTGGGCGTTCAAGGCGGTTTTGACGATGCATTACTGTGGGGCGTACCGTCAGGCAACACCACCTAGCCTGATTGAAAAACTGACAGACCAACAGTCTCCTGCACAAACATCGCCATTGGCGCAATAAAACGCAAGGCTCTTTTTACCAGAGTCCAAGCGTTAGGGCGTGTATGCTTGGTTGAGAAAACAATTGCTTAGGATCGTGGATTAAATCATCTGTGTAGGTTGGGTTGAGCTTTGGCAAACCCAACGCTCCGGAGGTGTTGGGTTACCCTGCGGGAAGCAAGCTACGTGCCTCAACCAACCTACAAAAATCGGTGCTACTTAATTCTCATTCCTTAGCCGAAGAGAAGAGAGATGCTGACGAAGCGCCCTTTTGGATTGCTTGCGATCGTTTTTTATAAAGCATTTGTCGCGTCGCTTTTAGCCGTTACGTCTCTTGCACTGCTGTTAGCTTTAAAGAACTACGACAGCCTGTCAGCTTTTGCTGATGCTTATACGCTCGAAGGCAAGAGTCAAATCATTAATTGGGTTTTAGATAAAATCTTAAACTTGAATCCAAGAACCCTGGAATTTAGCGGTATTGGTGCAGGCGTTTATGCCCTTTTGACGGCGATCGAAGCAGTGGGCTTGTGGTATGAAAAACGCTGGGCGCACATTCTCGTCTTAGTACTAGTTGGAACCAGTATTCCACTCGAAGTTTATGAATTAGCTAATGGTTTCACAGTGCTTAAAGCGATCGTCTTTGCAGTGAATATCGTTGTCTTCTGGTACTTATTGAGTCATCCCAACTATAAAAGCTCATGATCAGTAGCGATTAGCTGTACTGAGATTGACGTAGCATCGAAATAAAGCTTTTGACGGCTTGGGGTTGCTCTTGAGGGGTGACGTATCGAGCCAGTAAAGCAATATCCAAATCTGGAAGAAATTGGCTACGACTGGCAACAGTGAGACTATCCCCTCTCAAGTCATAGAGAACAAGCTGGTTATTCTGCCAGAGTAAAACCTCCGGAATCTCCAATCCTTTATAAACATCTAATTTATCCAATCCACCACTGGTCAGAATGACTTCGATCGCAAGATCAGGAATGTCCTTTAACGAACCAATGCAGTAACATTCGTCAGGTTCTAGTCCTCTGGCTTTTGCCTCTTTACGAAACGTAGTAGAGCCGTAGCCGTGCAGAGGAATGTCTAATTCTTCAGCGTATCGCTCTAGCAAGCGAGCAATGACCTTCTTGAGCATTTCGTGTTCAGAGGAGGGCATTAGTAACTCTAATCCGCCTTCAAGGTAGGTCATTCGCAGCCCTGGAAAATCTCCTAGCGTTGCCAAAAGATTCTCATATTGCTGCCAGCTTACGCCAAACAAGACGACTTGTTGATCGGTTTGCTGAATGAGCGGCTCAATAAGGTAAGCCATACGCGAATGCCTTGAGGGTTTGCTTTCGTCTGATCCTAACGACTGACGCACAAAATTAGAAGGTGATATGGTTTTGGTTTGCCAACTTCAGCCGCTCTAGAACCGCATCGACTGAAATTGCGCCCAGTTCACCAGAGGCACGAGTACGGATACTAAGCGCATTGGCTTCGACTTCCTTTGCACCGACGACTGCCATCACGGGGATTTTGTCTTTTTCAGCGTTGCGAATCAGTTTGCCGAGACGATCGCCGCTTGTATCGACCTCTGCCCGCACATCGATCGCCAACATTTGACTGACCACCTCTTTTGCAAACGGAAGCTGCTCTTCACTCACCGCCAGCAGACGCACCTGGATGGGAGCCAACCACACCGGAAAATCGCCTGCGTATTCTTCAATCAGAATCCCAATGAGCCGTTCGAGAGAACCAAAGGGCGCACGGTGAATCATGACAGGACGTTTACGGGTGCCATCTTCGGCTACGTACTCCAGGTCAAAGCGTTCGGGTAGGTTGTAATCGACCTGGACGGTGCCCAGTTGCCATTCGCGATCGAGCGCATCATTAAACATAAAATCCAGCTTTGGACCGTAGAATGCCGCTTCGCCAATGCCTTCAAAGTGCTCCATACCAATCTTTTCGACCGCTTGACGGATGGCACTTTGGGCTTTTTCCCACGCCTCATCAGAGCCAATGTACTTATCAGAGTCAGGGTCACGAAAGCTCAGACGTGCCCGAAACGAATTGCCCAGTTGCAATGCCTGAAACACCGACTGAATCAGATCCACCACCTTAAGAAATTCGTCCTCAAGCTGCTCTGGAGTGACAAATAAATGAGCATCATCTTGCGTAAAGCCGCGCACCCGCGTTAAGCCACCCAGTTCGCCCGACTGCTCATAGCGGTAAACAGTGCCAAACTCTGCCAATCGCATGGGCAGTTCCCGATACGATCGCAGTTCGCTTTTATAAATCTGAATATGAAAGGGGCAGTTCATCGGCTTGAGCACAAAGCCTTGCTCCAATGCTGCTGACTCTGCATCCTCTGCCATGAGCGGAAACATATCTTCCTTATATTTTTGCCAGTGTCCGGAGGTCTTGAACAGATCGACACGGGAAATATTAGGAGTCACGACGGGCAAGTAGCCCCGTTTGAGTTGTTCTTTTTGCAGAAATTCTTGGAGGGTCGATCGCAGCACCGTTCCTTTCGGTGTCCACAATGGCAAACCGGGTCCAACCAGATCTGAAAAGATGAAAAGTCCCAGTTCTTTGCCTAGCTTGCGGTGATCGCGCCGGAGTGCCTCTTCTTTGCGCCGCTTGTATTCCGCCAACTGTTCGGGCGTTTCCCAGGCAGTGCCATAGATGCGCTGGAGTTGGGCTTTAGTTTCATCGCCGCGCCAGTAAGCGCCAGCCACACTTTCTAGCTCGATCGCGTCTGGCTTCAAATCGGCAGTGTTCTCTACATGCGGACCCGCGCACAAATCCCACCACTGGTCGCCCAGGTGATAAAGCGTGATTGGCTCTTCTAGCCCTTCCAAAATTTCAAGTTTGTAGGGTTCGTTGATTGCCTGAATGCGGCGCTTTGCCTCGTCCCGGCTCACTTCTTCCCGAATCACAGGCAGCTTGCGGTTGATGATCTTCGTCATCTCCTTTTTAATCGCCTTCAGATCCTTCTCAGTAAATGGCTCTGGACTGTCGAAGTCGTAGTAGAAGCCGTTTTCGATCCAGGGTCCGATCGTCACCTGCGCTTTGGGGAACAACTTCTGCACCGCCATTGCCATCACATGAGAAACGGTATGGCGAATCTTTTGCAGCGGTACCGATTCGCTGGTGCGAGGCAAATGAATTTTTTCGGGCAGATCGTCGTCGGGGGAGGCGGAGAACGGCATAGGAGATGGCATCGAGACAATAGACACTAGAGGGCGAGCAGCAGACGGACAAGCGTCGCACATCAATCAAAGCATGATCGGAATGCAGCAAACTCTAGACAGATCTAGTCTAAAGTCCGGTGCTGCAAGTCCACATCGCTAGCTAAGACTACAACCTCTATCTTACTGAATCTTATTGATCCCCTCTTAGGGCTGATGATTTTGCGTTACTTAAATCTATGTAAAGAAGGGTTGCGAACCTGAGAAAGCGCTAAAATGGGAAGATGGATACAATAAGTCAGTTTTAGTAATGTTTGATTCCAATTCATCCAACTCAGACTTGCTCCGATCGATCCTGGAGCCGCTGTTAGAAGACTTTCAGTACTGGTTCGACCGATCACAACTGCTCTTAGAAACAGAAACGCTCTCTTTTTTGAGCGCTGAGAAACGTGCGGAACTGCTGGCACGAGTCGCCATAGCACAACGAGAAGTGAGCACGGCACAGATGCTTCTTAAAGCAACTGATGGGCAGGTTGGCGTTGAGACAGCCGTGATGAAACCCTGGCACGATCTCGTAGCAGAATGTTGGCAAGTCGCTGTACGCTTTCGGCTTCAAGAGTCCGGCGAGAAGCAACTGTAACTGACCGTAGAGCTGAGCCACATTTGAGCTGCTAAGTAGCATCATGAAGTGACGCTCTGATTCACGTCTGCTGGTTTGGTTGAGCGATCGTTGAGTACCTGAAATTTTAAGCATCCATAAAAACGCACTGATGTAGCCCTTACTTAAGGCTGCTAATCCTGAGGAAACCCCTATGATCCTACATTTGCTTTACATTATTGCCTTTACAACGCTTGCTTTCCTTGCGGTCGGAAACTTGATTCGGAATTTGATGACTCTGGGTGTAGAATCGCAGCGCAGTCAAGCGCCTAGAAACTGGGCAATGGGTGATCCGCAGGCAGCAGGAGCAGGACGGTTGCGGATGGTACCGCATCCAGAACTCCTGGACACAGCCGGGAATGTGATCAACGAGCCGCTTCTAGTCATGCGATCGATGAGCGTCGAAGATGCACGCGAACAGCTAGATGCCCTCTACGAATCTTCACCAGGGGCAAATGCGTCAGGCGGCGATCGTCGTGACGAGACCTGATCGGTGGCAGCGTTCTAGATCTGCTTGACTGCCATGTCAATCATTGGGTGGTGTACCCACACACAATTTGGAATTATTGTAAGGATGTACACCTACTCATTGTTAGACATTCATGTCTGAGCCATCTGAGGTACAGCCTTCAGACGTTTCCCACAAGCCGCATGAAGAAACTGCGATCGTTTCTGTTGAACCGACCAGCGAAAACATCGATCGTAAATCGTCTGCGCTAGAAGCGTGGGGCACCTTGAATGAACAGTTGGGCGGCTGGAAGCGATTCGCTCCTGTTCAGTGGCTTACAACGACGCTAACATCCTGGTTTAGCGTTAGCGAGGCTGAGGTCGTTGAGATTTTAGAGCAGGTACGGTCAGAATTGCCGACGACCGAAGCGCTCATGGTGGGCAAACCACAAGCGGGAAAAAGCTCGATCGTTCGTGGTCTTACTGGAGTTTCAGCCGAAATCGTGGGTCAGGGTTTTCGACCCCATACGCAGCACACACAGCGCTATAGCTATCCGACCAACGACCTGCCGCTACTCATCTTTACTGATACAGTTGGTCTAGGCGATGTGTCTCAAGAAACAGGGGCGATCGTGCAAGAACTCGTGAGCGAACTCCAACCTGATGAGAACCGCCGCGCCAGAGTGCTCATTCTCACTGTTAAGATTAACGATTTTGCGACTGATACTCTGCGTCAGATTGCCAGCCAACTTCGCAAGCAGCATCCCGAAGTACCTTGCCTGCTGGCTGTAACCTCTCTCCACGAGCTTTATCCAGCCGCGCTGAGTGATCATCCTGCTTACCCACCGGATGTTGAAGCAGTCAGCCGAGCCTTTACTGCTGTGCAGGAATCGTTTAAAGGTTTGTACGATCGCGCCGTGATGATTGACTTCACCCTAGAAGAAGATGAATTTAACCCAACGTTCTACGGTTTAGAGCCATTAGTCAACGCACTGGCAGATTTATTGCCCGAAGCGGAGGCTCGCACCATGCATCAACTTCTAAATGACGGTGCCGGAGAGCAACTGGGCAACCTTTATCGGGATGCAGGTCGCCGTTACATTTTACCGTTTGCAATCATGGCAGCAACACTTGCCGCTGTCCCGTTGCCTTTTGCCACAATGCCCGTACTGACGGCGTTACAAGTTTCCTTAGTCGGTCTTTTAGGGCAACTTTACGGACAAACACTGTCTCCGTCACAAGCGGGTGGAGTCGTCAGCGCGATCGGGGGTGGTTTTTTGGCACAGGCGATCGGGCGTGAGCTGATCAAATTCATCCCTGGCTTTGGTAGCGTCATTGCCGCATCATGGGCAGGTGCTTACACTTGGGCACTCGGCGAAGCTGCCTGCGTGTACTTTGGTGACCTGATGGGTGGTAAAAAACCTGACCCAAGACGGATTCAGCAAGCGATGAACGAATCCTTTACAGCCGCGAAAGAGCGCTTTAAGCAGAAAAGCTAAGCAGGCTATCAGCTATCAGCTATCAGCTATCAGCTATCAGCTATCAGCTATCAGCTATCAGCTATCAGCTATCAGCTATCAGCTATCAGCTATCAGCTATCAGCTATCAGCAGTCAGCGGTCAGCGCTGATAGCTGACTGCTGACTGCTGACTGCTGACTGCTGACCACTAAATCCCCAGGCGTTGATAAATTTGGTCGAGGTGCTTGAGATGGTGCTGCGGATCAAAACACCCTTCAACCTCCTCGGCAGAAAGGTATTTGGCAACACGATCGTCCTGGCTGATCAGAGCACGAAAATCGCCATCAGGTTTGTTCCAGGCTTGATGAGCACAGGCTTGCACGACGGTGTAGGCATCTTCACGGCTCATCCCTTTTTCAACCAGCGTTAACAGCACACGCTGACTGAAGACAACGCCGCCGTAGAGGTTCATGTTGCGCGTCATATTTTGGGGATAGACGAGCAGATTTTTCACCAGGTCGGTGATTTCGACCAGCATGAAATGGGTCAGAATGCAGGCATCCGGTAAGATAACGCGCTCAGCGGCACTGTGAGAAATATCGCGTTCGTGCCAGAGCGCTACGTTTTCTAAAGCAGTGCTGGCGTGACTGCGAACCACTCGCGCCATTCCAGTCAAGCGTTCCGATCGAATGGGGTTACGTTTGTGCGGCATAGCAGAGGAGCCTTTCTGCCCTTTGGCGAAATATTCTTCGACTTCTAAAACATCCGTGCGCTGGAGGTTGCGAATTTCGACGGCAAACCGCTCGATCGACGCTGCCAGTAACGCTAACGTTTGCACAAATGCAGCATGTCGATCGCGCGAAACCACCTGTGTTGAAGCGGTATCAGGTTCCAACCCAAGATTCTGGCAGGCGATCGCTTCCACTTGCGGATCAATATTGGCATACGTGCCCACCGCACCGGAGATTTTGCCCACAGCAATGCTGCGCCTTTGTTGGCAGAGGCGATCGCGGTGACGCAATACTTCCGCTAACCAGCTAGCCAGCTTAAAGCCAAAGGTGATCGGTTCCGCATGAATGCCGTGTGATCGACCAATCATGATCGTGCTGCGATGCTGCTGTGCCTGATAGCGAATTGCCTGAATGAGCGACTCTAGCTGTGTCATCAAGACATCCAGACTGGCAACCAACTGGAGCGCCAAAGCCGTATCCAGCACATCAGAGCTGGTCAACCCCAGGTGAATGTAGCGTCCCGCATCGCCCACATATTCGTTCACATTCGTTAGAAAGGCGATCATGTCGTGGCGTACTTCTGCCTCAATCTCCAACACTCGCTTGGGGTCAAAATTTGCCTTCGCCTTAATCTCTGCCACCGCTTCTGCTGGAACGTCTCCAAGTTCTGCCTGTGCCTCGCAGACAGCAATTTCGACTTGCAGCCAGGTCTTCAGCTTGTACGTATCAGTCCACAAGTTGCCCATTTCGGGCAGGGTATAACGCTCAATCAAGGTTCGTGTCGCACAGCACAACGGCTCTATTGTACAACCGTCCTTTAGTGGATGGGTGGATGGAGCCGGACGATCGCCAGTCTCCTCCCAACCAATTTCACAATGTCTTGGTTAAACATTCGCAAATGGTCATCTACCTTAAGGTAGAGATTGGGTACGTTGTAGCTGGGCGTTTCTCTTGATGAACGTCTGGAAGCATCGGTAGAATCGGGAGCAACAACCATGCACAGCAACTCTCAACGCAGCGCGATCGCATACTGGAGCAAACAAATAGCAGCGATCGCAAGCTGTACAGGACTGTTGACAGGGCTATTGATGACTCATACAGCCTTGACTGCCCGTACGGTAGACGCTGCTCTCGATCGCCCTACCCTCCAAAGCAACGCGCCAGTAGCTACAAGCGTTGTTCGCCTCGAAATCCATCTCAACCGTCGTCAGGCAATTCTTTACCAGGGCAGCACACTCATCAAACGCTACCCGATTGGCACCGGACGACAAGGTTGGGAAACTCCAGTCGGAACATTTCAGGTAATGCAAATGAAGCGCAATCCTACCTGGATTAGCCCCTTCACGAATGAACGCATTGCTGCCAATGATCCGAGGAATCCTTTGCGGGGCTACTGGATTGGCTTCTGGACAAATGGCAGGAACTGGATTGGGTTTCACGGCACACTGAATGCTAGCAGCGTGGGTAAGGCAGCATCTCATGGCTGCATTCACATGTATGACCGGGACTTGCAAGACCTCTTTGCACAAGTCAGCTTAGGCACTCAGGTTAAAGTCGTACCATAGGATCGCTTAGCCGTGGTGAACCACCATTCTCCTTGCTGAAAAGCGCGTCGCTAAAGTATCTGAAAGGCTCTCAAATATTGAACGACAGCCTTGCTTTCAACCATTGTCGTTAAAGCCGATGGAGTCTTAGGAAGAGCGTATAGATGAATATAGTCAAAGGGTTACTGGGGCTGGGGTTGCTGGCGATCGTCATTTATGCAGGTTTCGCCAAACTCCCCTTGTGGAGCTTGCCACTTTTAGCCCTACTGTTCACCGCCGCTTATATCCACGGCAAATGATACCTGTGGCGAGACCTGTTTCAACAACGAAAGCTCAAACTCTATCAATCCCTGCTCATTACCTATTTGATTCAAGTCGTTGTCGTGGGTCTCTTCTATTTGCTTGGTAGCGAAGTGGCACACTTGTTCGATCGGTGATCATCTTCTCACTCAATCTTCGTTGAACTAGAAACGGCTGAGAGTTTGTTAAGGGCATTAATCTCAATCGATTAGCAGAATGTGCCGCGATCTAATCTAGATTTCAGGTAGTAAAAACATTAAGAAGCTTCACGCATAAACTAGCCTTGGCGCTATCAGTTATGCTGCCAACATTTGTCTAAACTCATCAAACCCAATATCGTAGATTGCCTGCACATTTTCATGTAAGGCAAGAAGTACATTCATCATACTAGGGTATATATGTACTGTATAGGACACTGGGTAACTGAAATCGAGCTTCCTCACTTGATCAAGAAAATCATTAGCATTAGATAGATCATGTTCTACGGTTTTTATAGTAGAACCAATCGAATATGGAAAAGATTGATGGAGATTAATATTGTTAAACCTATCAGAGTAAAATTTTAATACCTTTTTCAACACATTGTTCTTTACACGAACACTTCTATCTTGATCAATTAGCACATAAGCTTGCAGTTGTAGAATTTGAGAGAAACTATAAATTTTAATACGTTTCTTACCTCCGCCTTTTTCTAAAAAAGGTACAACCATTTTTTCTTGTTCTAAGTAGCGCAATTGCTTGAAGCTAATTCTTGTTAGTTTACGAGCTGTATTTCTGTCAAATTTGTCATCGATATTGAACGCAGTTTGGCGACCTTTTGAGTCTGATATAGAAACATCTCCGAGGCTAACGTCAGGGATTGGTTGATAAACTTCCCAATGCAGTAATTCATGCTGTTTTTGTCGAGCTTCCTCCCAAGAACTAGCCTCAATAATGCTAACGAGCTTGGCATCTTCATCTAGGAAAGCTCGAGCACTTTCATTAGTCGATGGAAAAAAGTCATAGCTACCATCGCCATTAACCCATAATTCGTAAGTTACCTGCTCTGCAATGGAAGTCATACAACAGCTATTATTTAGAGTCTGGTACAAAGGCTCTACCCGTAATTACCTCTATATCAAGCCGTATGTTAGAACGCTCTCTTGAACGGTTTGGGAAAGTTTTGCTGACTGGTGCATCAACACCACCTGCCCTTGCCACACGATCTATATAATCTCTTACCTGCCGAAATGCCTCCTCCCGCCCCTCTTTTTCCTTTGAAGTAAGACCTCCCTCCAGTGTATCTACTTTTTGTTGTCCTTCATCTCTGGTAAGCGGAGTCTTCTGTGCCCAAGGACAAGACTTTTCTACTCCACCCCCCTGAGCTTGTACTCGCCCTCTGTGAGCAGTTCCTCTTTCCATTATTTTTTGAAAAAATTATAACTTGGGTTAGGTTCTAACCGAATGTTAGAAGCTCCTCCTTTCGAGATCGTGGACGTATTGATGCGTCTTTTACGATCGCACCTGCACAGGCATCACGAGGTAAGTCATTTTGATGCTACCGAGAGGAGTGACGATCGCCGGACTCATGACAGTATTGAGCTGAATCTGAATCTCTCATTCAGGCAATGCCAGCCAGTTGAAGACATCCGTTGCGGAGACGACCAGATCGAGACCGTTCAGCATCGGTAGGGACTCCGTTCCCTGGTACAGCTTCACCCGCGACTCTGGAAAAATTGCTAGGACACTCTCATTCTCAGGATCAAGCAACCAACCAAGTGACGTGCCATGTTCCACACAATGCAGCAGATTGGCTAGCACCTTCGTCTGAGACTGCTCTGGGGAAAGAATTTCAATCGCCCAATCCGGGTGAAGCTCAAAGCGATTTGCCACTCTACCCGATGCGGTACGAGGAATCCGCTGCCACCGAAACACAGACACATCCGGCACAATCGCCGCTCCACCAAATACACAGCGTAACTCTGAGAAGGCTTTTGCTATTCGCTGAGGTTCTGCAACCCGATCAATTACCTTACAAAGTTCAACTTGTAGTGTGCTGTGTTCTCCCTGGGGCATGGGCTTCTGTGTCACTTGACCGTTGATAAATTCGCTGGCAGGATTGGTTTCTGGCAGTTGCAGAAACGCATCCAGCGTTAACGGTTGGGTTGGCGTTTGAACCATAGACCCTCCTTTGTGATCTCAGCACCTTCCCTTCTGATTTTAGCTACGCACCTGGACGGGCATCACGAGGTAGGTCATTTTGATGCTGCCGAGAGGAGTGACGATCGCCGGACTTGTTGCCGTATTCAACTGGATTTGGATTTCGGTGGTGGCGATCGTCTTCAAACCATCCATCAGGTACTTCACGTTAAACGCTACATCCAGGTCATCCCCTGAAATTTGGGCGGGGATGGTTTCTTTGCCGCTACCCACATCCTGAGCATCTACCGAAAGCGTTAGCAACTGGTTGGCGCTATCAAGAGTCAGCTTGACAATATTGTTTTTCTGATCCGCCAGCACTGCAATCCGTTCCAGGGCACTTAGCAAGAGTCGTCGTTCAGCCGTAATCTGGCGAGAGAATTGACGCGGTATCAGTTGATGATAGTTGGGGTACTGCCCTTCTAAAAGGCGGCTGGTGAGCCGTTGATCCGTCCATTCAAAGACAACCTGGCTATGGTCAAAGTGTACGGCAACA
Source organism: Tildeniella nuda ZEHNDER 1965/U140 (assembly GCA_019358895.1). Taxonomy (GTDB): domain Bacteria; phylum Cyanobacteriota; class Cyanobacteriia; order Leptolyngbyales; family Leptolyngbyaceae; genus Stenomitos; species Stenomitos nudus. The sequence goes on from JAHHIG010000001.1 coordinate 166,733, forward strand.
TCACTGCCCGTTTGCCGCTCCAGCATTTTCGCTAACTCTTGCAGCGCCTTGGCGGGGATAGTCACATCCAAGCCTTTTTCTAATGCGCTGGGCTTTGCTCCACTTTCAGCAGCCTCTGCATTTAAAGTTTGAACCACCGTCAAACGATGCCCATCCGTTGCGGCAAACTCCAAGCCATCAGGTTGCATGGTCAGGTGAACGCCTGTTAGCACTTGCTTGGTTTCGTCACTGCTGGCAGAAAACAAGGAACTCCGCAAACCTTCAATTAAGCTCTCTACTGAGAGATGTGCCACTTCGCCGCCTTCGACCACTGGCAGTTCGGGAAACTCCTCGGCTCCCATACCGCGCACCTGGTAGCGTCCCGAAGCGCAGGTAAGCGTGGTTAAGAAATTGGTGTCCGTGGTGCCAGCGGCTTCATCGTTGCCATCCTCAAGGGTGATGTCGCCTTCTGGCAAACGCGAGACGATATCGGTCAGCAGTTTGGCAGGTAGGGTCAGCTTGCCACCTGTGGATACGTCGGCTGGAAAACTCGTCTGAATGCCGAGACTGAGATCAAAGGCGCTGAGCTTGATTTGCTGTAGTTCTTCATCAGCAACCAGGAGGATGTTTGCCAGTACGGGATGGCTCGGACGTGATGAGACGGCACGGCTGACCAGTGAGAGATTAGCGCTGAGGCTGTTTTGGGAGCAAACCAGTTTCATGGGAGTTCAACCTTTGCGTTGAGTAAAGAGGAGCGTTGTGACAGGAGTTTTGAACGGAATTGTGAGCAGATGGGGTTGTTTGGGCTTAATTGAAGAAACTAAACGCTATCTGTAGCGGGTGAAGGCGTTGTCTGCGTATGTTAGCACCCTTGTTTTGAACAATCTAGCCTGTCTTTTTTGAAGCGTCGATCGCTTTTTCCTATACTCCGGACTTAAGTAATTCTTATTTAAACAGTAGTAGTAGAGCCTGTGGAAAATGTGGAGAACCGTATGAAGTACGACTGGTCAATTCTTTGAGATGGCTTTAAACCTGTGGAAAACCTGTGGAAAACTGGGCGATCTTTTCACAGAGTATTTATACTCATTAAGCTTATCCACGATCGTGGCGGGTTTTGTACCGCTTTTCCACATGCTTTTCCACAGAAAAGTTTAAGCTTTTCCACATGGCTGCGATCGCTTTACATTTCGCAACAAAATTTCGTCATAAAAATTTGGAGTCGCTCAAAAAATAGTCTGACTTCTCCACACCCCCAGCGCAGATAATCCATAAGAGAGGCTGATCGATGGACTGCGTAAACGTCTTGTACGTTCAGCGATGAAGCAGGCGGTAAAGGTCGGCAGCTTTAGACCCTTTCTTTGACGATCGGTTGTTCGGTTGCCGTACGTTCAGCATAGGGCTGATCGAGGTGATCGATGGAACCCGTCTCTGGACTGAGTTCTCCTTCGCTATGCGGCACAAAACTACCCTGAGCTGTCTGCGCTTGGGTTGTCTGCGATCGTGTCCCACTAGCCCCTCTCGATGACCGCACAGCAACAAGAATATTCTTGACGACCACAGCCGTTGGTACGGCAACGATGACACCGAGCAGACCACCCACACGGGCACCCGTCAAAATCGAAACAAAAATCCAGACTGGATTCAGCCCCGTAACGCTACCTAAAACACGGGGCGCAACCAGATTTTCCAAAATTTGTTGTACCAGCAACGAGGCTGCCAGCACTTTAACGCCTAAGCCGATGTCGCGCAAAGCAACCAGCAGTGTCACCAGCGCAATGCCAACGGAACCACCGAACGGAACGAGCGCCATGGTGCCGATCGTCAACCCAAACAGCAAGCCAAAGGGCACTGCCAACCACAAAAAGATGAGGGTTAAAACCGAACCCATACAGGTCGAGAGAATGAACTGACTCAAAAAGTAGTTCTGAAAACTGAGCCGCAACGTTTCCGAAAACGGCTTTTGCATATTGTCGGGCAGCCACTCTACAAGGCTTTCCCAAAGCGAATCGCCGTTTTGCAGTAGGTAGAACGTCAACACCAGCGTTAACAACACGTCTAGTAGACTGGTAACGGTAAAGACGGCAACGCTTAATGCCTGCGCTGCAATGAGCTGCAACTGGCTTTTAAGGCGATCGTTCACCTGTTCTGCCAGCAAGCTCAAATCCAATGGGAGGTTCGCGCCTTCTAGCTGCTGATTGAGAATAATGAGCTGCCGCTGCCCAGAGTCAAACCATTCGGGCAAGCGTGCTACCAGTTGACGAGCTTGATCAAGCGCACTGGGCAGCAGGGTAATGCCACCTGCCAGCAAAATCGACAGCGCCAGCAAAAACACGACGATCGCGGCTCGTCCGCGTGGTACGCCCTGCCGCTGCATGATGCTGACGGGGTAGTTGAGGAGAAAAGCGATGAGTGAAGCGGCAACCAGAATGACAATGAGGGAATGGAAGTAGTCTGCGATCGCAAAGAGCGACCAGGCGTTTAACACCAACAGTGGCGCTGCCAACAAAATAAGCAATGCTTTTGCCACTGGAGACAGCGTTTCCCACCAGAGCCGCAAGCGCCCTTTTTGCACATCGTGAGCTTCAATCTGGTGATCTGGCATAGATACCCGCCGTTCGCTTCTCTACACCCTCCACCCTACACTTATCTCTGCTCACCATCCCCTACCGATAGTTAGTAAATTGCAGCGCCATCGGAAACTCTTCTTGCTTCAGGCGCTGCATCACGGCTTGCAAATCATCTTTTGCTTTCGCGCTCACTCTCACCGCATCGCCCTGGATGGATGCCTGCACTTTCTTAAATTCATCCCGAATCAGTTTGGAAATTTGCTTGGCAATCTCCTGGCTGATACCTTTTCGCAGCGTAATTTCTTGTTTCACCCGATTGCCGCTGGACGATTCGATTTTGCCGTACTCAAAAATCTTGAGCGACAGGTTACGTTTAGCCGCTTTCATTTGCAGCAAGGTATGAATGGCATCCAACGTAAATTCGCTGTCGGTGTGAACTGTAATGGTCGTTTCGCCTAACTCAAGGGTGGTTTTGGTATCTTTAAGGTCGTAACGACTCTGAATTTCGCGTGTCGTTTGATCGATCGCATTGACGAGTTCCTGCCGATCGAACTCACTTACGACATCAAAGGAAAAGGATGCAGCCATAGGACGTAAACTCTAAACGTTGAATGCAGAATGGGGGCTTCGTTTGCTGCCTGAATTCCTTAGTCTATAACCTGTAGCCCATTGTCTCAAGCCCACATCGATCGACAGCACTTAAACAGGCACATCCAAATTGTTCTCTCGAAAGTCTTCTAAACTCTCACCGCGCAAGAAACCTCAGCCAAACTCTAGACGCTGGCTGGTACGTGCTGCCCGCTTATTCAGCGGCTATGTCGTCATCTGTATTTTATTATTGTGGCAGCAGCAGCGGTTACTCTTCTGGCCATCATCCACACTGGAGCACACGCCTGGACTCTATAATCTTCGCTATCAGGATGTTTGGCTGCCAGTAAGCACCAAAGATGGCAACGTAGAGCGGATTCATGGCTGGTGGATTCCGGCAGAGCAAGCAACGGCTCCAGTGCTACTGTATTTTCACCACAACGCCGTCAATATTGGGGCTAATGTTAGCCAAGCTCGGAAGTTTCAGCAGTTGGGCTGTTCGGTATTGCTAGTTGACTACCGTGGCTTTGGGCTGAGTGAAGGCAGTTTTCCAACGGAGTCGCAAGTGTATGAAGACGCGCAAGCCGCTTGGGTTTACCTGACGCGCGATCGCCAAATTCCAGCGAGACAAATTTTCATTTATGGTCATTCAGTCGGTGGAGCCGTTGCGATTGATCTCGCTGCCAAACATCCAGAGGCAGCAGCGCTCATTGTGCAAAGCTCTTTCACCAGCCTGCGCGATATGACCAAGCGCTTTGGTCTGTTTTGGGTGTTGCCGATCGACCTAATTCTGCGCCAGCGCTTTGACTCATTGCAGAAAATTAAGTCCTTAAAGATGCCAGTTTTGTTCATTCACGGTACGGCTGACCCACAGATTCCAGTGGCGATGGGTCAAGCGTTATATGACGCTACTCCTGAACCGAAGCAAATTCTGATCATCCCTCAAGCGGGACATGACAACAACATGGCTGACCCATACTACCAAGTAGTTAAGCAGTTCACAGCAGCGCACAGAAAGCCGTAAAGAGTGATGTCGTGCGATCGCGCTGACTCGTCCTCAAGCAGGATGCTAATTCCGATGCATTTTGTTAGATTTTAGTCAAGCAAGAAAATACAGCACTGTGCCATGCGCGAGTGTTTGGAGTGTCAATGGTGCGAGTTGTACGTTTGAGCGCCAAAACAAAACCATAAAGCACTGTCAGGAGTACCTATGATGTTCAAAGCGATCGCCGCTTTCGGTACCGTTGCCATTCTCACCACCGTCGCCATGCCAACGTTCGCACAGGAGAAGCCAATGGGTTCAGCCGCCTCCCTGGATGGGCTTCAAGAGCGATCGGTTGCCAGACCTTCCTCGCAAGACCCAGTGTCATTATCGCCGCAACGGAGCACAGATATCCCGGCTGGCAGCGAAGCGTCAGTGCAACTATACGATAAGGTGAACCTGATTGTTGGTCCTGAGAGAGGCGCAAGTCAAGTAGGGGTCTACCCTGCTGACGATTCGTCGTCTGGCAACAAAGTTCAGGTTCTCTACCAACTCAACCAGTAATTGGGTGCGGGTCGTTTACTCATGCAGCCTCATATCGAATGCGTGTCAAGCGGTCAGCATGAACCAGTGCTGACCGCTTAACCAGGATGTTTACGCATTAACGATCGCTACTTCAACTTTTGCCTGATAAACGTCAGAATTTGTGCCATCTGCTTTTTCAAGCTGTCAATCTCAGCTTGCATTTTAACAACTTTCTCGTTCAGCGCCTGCATATCACCCGCTGGAGCCGAAGGGGTGCTTGGTGCTACGGTTGGAGCGGTGATAACTGCGGCTGGTCGACGCTTCGCTTTTGCCATTGCCGCTTTGATCGCATCAATCAGTTCTTTCTGATCAAACGGCTTTTGGACAAACTCAAAGTACTCAAAGGGTTCCTGAAGCTTTTCGGTTACTTCTTCCTTTCGACCAGACATGAGCACTAGCGGAATTGCCTGTAAATCTTGCTGAATTTGAATTTGCTGATAAACTTCCCAACCACTCAGTCGAGGCAGCAAGAAATCTAACATGATCAGGTTCGGGCGCTCCTGACGAATCAGGTCAAGCCCCTGCACGCCATCTTTTGCTTCCAGGACTTCAAAGTTACCTTTCGGCAACATGTCCCGAACCATGTTTCGGATGACGTTGCTGTCATCGATGACCAGGATCTTGTGACTTGCCACAACTGAACTCCTCTGGTAGAGACTGCAAGGTTAGCGAATAAGGTGAAAGGTCACAGTGTTTAGATATGACTACTGTTCGATCGAGCTAGAGAGCATGAGTTCTAGACGGAACCCTTTGCTAACGTGCCAAGGATGAAGACTTAGATAGTAGCAATTAAACAGCGAACTGTATTCAGGTTAGACGGTAATCCGGTCGTAGCACAACTTAGTTTAGCCCTCATGAGGCAGAATTGCTCCTCTACTGTGGATTGATACAGTCCGGCTCACGTCTCTGAATCCTTTAGAATTTGAGAAAGCAATGCCCTGTTCAACGTAGTGTGCCCAACTCTATGCCTGCTGAAACAAATGCACTGAATTCTGTCCCGCCTCAAAGCACCTTGACGGCAGAAAAAATGCCGGAGTGGTTGAAACGTCCAGTTGGTAAGGCAAGTGAGCTTTCGACGGTGCAGCGGATCATTAAGCAACGTCACATTCATACCATTTGTGAGGAAGGGCGTTGCCCCAATCGGGGTGAATGTTACGCCCAGAAGACGGCAACATTTTTGCTGATGGGTCCAACCTGTACACGATCGTGCGGTTTCTGCCAGGTCGATAAGGGACATGCACCAATGCCCCTCGACCCAGACGAACCGCAAAAAGTGGCTGAGTCAGTGAGTTTACTGGGACTCCGCTATGTGGTGTTAACATCGGTGACGCGCGATGATTTGCCTGATCAGGGCGCAGGATGGTTTGCTCAGACGATCGCCCAGATTCGTCAACGCAACCCACAGACACAAGTCGAAGTGCTGACACCCGATTTTTGGGGCGGACGGGATGGTGGTGAACCAGACGCGTTGCAGCAGGAACGCATTGCAACGGTTGTAAACGCCCAACCTGCTTGCTATAACCACAACATTGAAACCGTACAACGGCTTCAGGGTCCGGTTCGGCGGGGAGCAAAGTATGAGCGATCGCTGCGGGTGCTCCAAGTGGTCAAGGCACTGAATCCAGCCATCCCTACTAAGTCGGGGTTGATGTTGGGATTGGGTGAAACGGAGGCAGAAGTGCTGGAGACGTTCGTGGCGTTGCGATCGGTGGGATGCGATCGCCTGACGATTGGACAATACATGCGCCCGTCGTTAGAACACCTACCCGTGGCAAAATACTGGACACCCGCAGAATTCGATGAGTTGGGAGAGCGGGCGCGATCGATGGGGTTTGTTCATGTGCGATCGGGTCCATTAGTGCGTAGCTCCTACCATGCGGGAGAGGGACACGCAGACCCAAGACGTTAAGATTCATCCAGGGACAGCACCAACGTTAGCAATTCTTTGGTATGTCTTAAAAAACAACACTCAAGGAGTTTTCGTTATGACTGCTCGGACGACAAAACCCGCTTCTCCTGTCACCAAAACAGGCAGCCCACCTTATCCGTTTCGCACCTTTTGGGCGCTGCTGCTATTAGGTGTCAACGTTCTAGTGGCTGCGATTTATGCAGGCTACCTGAAGATTTAAGCGATTCGTCTGTAGTGGGGGTGGCACAGGTAACGCCCCTACACGAATGATCCCACGCGATCGCCGCCCTATAGCGTCCCTCTAAAGATGCCTTGCGGACGAAACAGCAGGACAAGCACCATCATCACGAGTGCAACACCCAGTTTGTATTCGGTTGGTAGCCAGTATGTGCTGACTTCTTGAGCGATGCCAATGACGATCGCGCCCGCGATCGCGCCGTAAGGATTGCCAATGCCGCCCAAAATGACGGCAGCGAATAGTGGCAAGATCAGAAACCAGCCCATATTGGGGCGTACTGCTTCGACCAAGCCCAACATGCTCCCACCGAGGGCAGTTAAACCGCCTGCAATGATCCACGTCCAGATGACCACGCGATCGACATTGATCCCCGTCACACGAGCGAGATCAATGTCATCTGCGACCGCACGCATGGCTTTACCGATGCGAGTGCTTTGAAGGAGATAGTGGAGTGCGGCGATCGCCACAACTGCCAACACCATAACGACAACATCGTAGTAGGCAATCCGCAGCCCCCAGATGGGGATCGCTTCGGAAACGGGTAGGTTATAGCTCTGGTTGCCGCCGCCCCAAATTAAAATGATGCCATTGCGGAGAAATAGCGCCAGACCGATCGAGATAATGACCAGCGTCGTCGAGTTAGCGCGATGGGCACGCATGGGCGACCAGATGAGCTTTTCGCTCACTAGCACAGCCACCACCGTTAGCGTTGCTCCGACTGCCATAGAAAGCCAGATATTGAGTCCAGCCGTATTGACCAGCAGCGTCAGGTACGCACCCAGGGTCATAAAATCACCGTGGGCAAAGTTGGAGAGGCGCAGAATGCCGTAGGTGAGGGTCAAACCGATCGAGGCAAGGGCAATAATGCTGCCGACTGCCAAGCCGTTGATGACCAGTTGAACGAGTTGTGGATCCATTGCAAACCGTTAAGGCGATCGCTTTGATTGTGCAGGATAGCGGCGACCTTTGGGAAGCGTAACGGCGATTTCAAGCAAATCCTGTAGGGCAGTCCATGCGTTCCTACTTTTTTTTCTTCTTACCTTTTTGGGCTTTCGGCTGAGCTGTTTTGCCAAAGCCTTGAGGCTTGGGTGGATTCAGCGCATCAAGTTTTTCGATGAGTTTTCTGATCTCATCCATTTCTGGTGTCATTTTTGGCTTCAGCGCTTCAGGGTCAAAGTCCGACTCTTGCTTGAGTCCCAGCTCTACCTGTACGCCAGCCCAACTTCCCACCATAAACTCATCGACCCGTTCGGCTGCAAATGCCTGTTCAATCAGTGGCGCAGCCTCGACGGCTTTTAGATCCAGCAGAGCGCTAATCAGAATCGTGTTGAGATCGATATCATTTTCGGCAGAAGATTCTAGCTGCTGAAGCATCGGCGCAACGCAGGCATCGCGGCTTTCTGGGTGCGATCGCGCAATTTCTAGCAAGCAGTCCACTGATGTATTCCGCGCCCACGTTTCATGAGCGGTATCGTGCAGGTAATCTGCCAGGACTGGGATCGCGGCTGTCCCTAGCATGGCGTAGACTTTGGGCAGTTCTTCTGTCACCCAGTCACTATCGCGTTCTTGAAAGAGCTGAGTCAGTGGGACGATCGCCGCTTCGGCGTGTAACTGTCCCAGCGATCGCCAGGCATGAATCGGTGCCCAAACGTCCAGCCGATCGTCGTCCAATTCCCATAAGGCTGGGTCAGTTGCCATGCGGATGAGTTCTGGTGCATCGTCTACCGTCAACCCAACGGTCTCAGGATAGTTGTGCCAGTCGTGCAAATCCATTTCATGACAATCGCCATAGGTGAGCAGCTTTGCTACTGGGTCATGGTAGGTGTCAAGGCTCATAGATGTCACCTGGTGTAGCTAATCGCTTCCTCAGCTTCGTTGTACGATTGCCAAAATTTCGTCCAAAATTTCCTGTGCGCCCTGTTTGCGAAGGCGCTGAGCCAGTTCTACACCCAGCGCTTCGGCTTCGATCGCAAGCCCACTCACGCTGTCTTTCGCCACTTTTTGCCCATCCAGGCTGATGACAATGCCCGTTAAGGTGAGTCGATCGCCCTCTAGCAAAGTATTCACACCAATCGGCACCTGACAACCGCCTTCTAACTCGCGGAGGAACGATCGTTCCGCATAGCAACGGTAAGCGGTTGGCTCATGCTCCAGCGCTTTTAGCAGTAACAACACTTCCGCATCATCACTCCGACATTCAATCCCTAGCGCACCCTGACCCACCGCATGTAACGAGATTTCGGGAAGAATAATCTGATGAATGCGGTCTGCCATCTCTAACCGCTGCAAGCCTGCTGCTGCCAAAATCAGCGCATCATACTCGCCTGCATCCAGCTTTGCCAGTCGGGTATTCAGGTTGCCTCGCACATCCTTAAAGCTGAGGTGGGGGTAATGATGCCGCAGTTGTGCTAAACGACGCAGTGAAGATGTACCGACAACAGCGCCTTCTGGCAAGGTTGCTAACTGCTTGTCTTTGTGCTTCTCGTGCACCACCAGAGCATCAGCGGGATTCTCTCGCTCAGTTACGCAGCCTAAAACCAGACCTTCTGGCAGATGAGTGGGCAAATCTTTGAGCGAATGCACGGCAAAATCAATATCACCGCTGATCATGCCGACTTCGAGTTCTTTCGTGAAGAGACCTTTATCACCAATTTTCGCCAGCGCCACATCCAAAATCTTGTCGCCCTGAGTGCTCATGGTGTGGACTTCAAAGGTTCTATCTGGGAAGGCTTTTTGCAATTCTGCCTGTACCCAATGAGTTTGTACCAGTGCGAGCTGGCTTTTGCGAGAACCAATACGAATCGTGCGAGTAGCGATCGGCGTTGCAGTAGGCGACATAATTCAGGGCTTGAAACGAGCTTCAAAAGTCACTCTATCCACCTTACCGCAGTGTGTAACCCGTTTGTAGAAGTGTAAGAAGCGTAATCGTTACAGATGTTTAAGTAGATTCCTCATCTTTTAACCAGCAATATGAACGATCGTGCTAGAAGGAAAATTTCGAGCTTGTTAGTTTTCAAATTCCAGAAATCAGGCTAATAATAGGGGTGCTTTGTGCGTTGCCAGCTAATTAGCGATGATTACTTACCGGGAGAATGAGAATCTATCCTTTGAAGAATATTACGACTTCTTGAAAAGAAGTGATCTTGGTGGTCAATATCCGAAGGAGCGGTTTGAGGAAAGGATAAGAAGGCTCTTGGTTCAGCGGTCAATTGCCATCACAGCCAGAAACGATGAAGGGAAACTGATTGGAATAGCCTTCGGTATTACCGATTTTGTTTACTTCCTGTTTGTCACAGATCTTGGTGTTGATAGAACTTATGCAAAACAAGGCATAGGAAGCGAGTTATTGATTCGCATCCAAGATGCCGTTGGTGGAGCAGATGACATTACGGTCGTAACTGTTGCACACGAAACTGCGGCAGGCTTCTACGAGAAGTGTGGCTACGTATCGGAAGATTGTCTGTTTTGGAAACCTTGTCAGCTTTGGGGCGAATTTAAAGTAACTTAGCTCAATCACGTGATGAAAACTGGGGACGCGAATCAGAATGAAGCGTGAATCTCTAGAACACTACCTGAAGCTTCGTTACCCCATTACGGTGTACCCGGAGGCGGAAGGCGGCTATGTCGCGATGATCAAAGATCTGCCAGGATGCATCACGCAGGGTGAAACGCCAGATAAAATCATGGCAAACATTGAAGAAGCACGACAACTCTGGATCGAAACGGTGTACGAACACGGCGATGAAATTCCGCTACCATCTGATGAGTTTGCCTAAATGAAAGATGATGAACGCTTTTCAGCAATGTCCTAGTTGTGGTGGTGAATTAGTCAAAAAGAACGTGCAGAAGCTGTTGCGCGGCGGGATGCACACGGCTGTTTTGCAGGTTAAGGCTGAAGTTTGTCTTCAGTGTGGTGAGCGTTTATATTCTGAGGAAACCGTCAGACGCTTTGAAGACATTCGAGCAAAGCTGAAAAATCAGCAGGTAGAAGAATTTACACCGTTGGGTCGATCGTTTCAGGTCAGCTAATCGAACACCCAATATTGCTTCTTGGGAGTCGTTGCAACTTCTGTAAGAGGAAGGGGCATTGTGTCTGGAGCAGTTGATCGCCCACATCACGACTTAGGCGATCGCATGTCCAATACTTAAGATCTACGCAAGTTTCCTCAAAAGAATAAATAAGCAACGATAATCGAGCTTATTCTGATCAATGGTTTTTTTGATTAGCTGAACAATAATCGTAGCTGTAGGTTTGGATATTACATGCGCGTTCTACTCCTGTATCCGCTGTTTCCGAAGTCGTTCTGGTCATTTGATAAAGCGCTTGAACTCGTTGGACGCAAGGTATCGCTGCCACCATTGAGCCTGACGACTGTGGCAGCGATTTTGCCGCAAACCTGGGAATTTCGTCTGGTCGATCGCAACATCCGGTATGAGAGTGATGCCGATTGGTATTGGGCAGACCTGGTGATCATCTCTGGCATGATTGTGCAGAAGCCAGACATGCTGTATCTCATCGAATCGGCAAAGCGGCGGGGTAAATTAGTCGCAGTGGGTGGTCCCTACGTCACCTCTGTCCCCGAAGCAGCGCAGGCAGCAGGAGTAGACTTTCTGGTGCTGGATGAGGGCGAAATTACGTTACCCATGCTGGTAGAGGCACTGGAACGGGGTGAAACCTCTGGAGTCTTTCGTGCCGATGGTGAAAAGCCTGCAGTGACGGATACGCCCGTGCCCCGGTTCGATTTGCTGGAACTGGACGCTTACGGCGATATGTCGGTGCAGTTTTCGAGAGGCTGTCCATTCCAATGCGAGTTTTGCGACATCATTGTGTTGTACGGACGCAAGCCACGCACCAAAACCCCGGCTCAACTGCTGGCAGAGTTACAGACGCTCTACGATTTGGGCTGGCGACGCACGATCTTTGTGGTGGATGACAACTTCATCGGCAACAAGCGCAACGTCAAGCTGATGCTGAAAGAACTGGCTCCCTGGATGAAAGCGCACGGCTATCCCTTTAGCCTTTCTACCGAGGCATCGGTGGATCTGGCACAAGATCAGGAACTGCTGGATCTGATGATTGCGGCAAACTTTACAGCGGTCTTCTTGGGCATTGAAACGCCGGATACTGATAGCCTCTCAATGACGCAAAAGTTCCAGAATACGCGCAATTCTCTCGTAGAAGCGGTGCAAACCATTAACCGTACCGGACTGCGCGTGATGGCTGGGTTCATCATTGGGTTTGATGGCGAAAAAACAGGGGCGGGCGATCGCATCATCGATTTTGTGGAAGCAACCGCCATTCCCCAGGCGCTCTTCAGCATGTTACAAGCGTTGCCCAACACGGCTTTGTGGCATCGGCTGGAAAAGGAAGGACGGCTACGGGCAGGCGATGGTGAGGCAAATATTCACCAGACGACGCTCACAAATTTTGTGCCCACTCGTCCGTTAGAAGAAATTGCACGGGAATACGTCCGCTGCTTTTGGGAACTGTATGAACCCGATCGCTATCTGGCGCGAGTCTACCGTCACTTTTTGGTCATGACACCTAGTCCCAACAAAAAGAAGTTTAAACTGCCAGGGTTGGTAGATATACGCGCCATGCTAACCATTTGCTGGCGACAGGGCATTCAACGCAATACCCGGTGGCAGTTCTGGCGACAGTTCGTTTCCATCCTGCGGCGTAACCCCGGCGTGTTCAAGCATTACCTTACCAACTGCGCCCTGCTGGAACATTTCATCGATTACCGCGAAATCGTGCGCGATGAAATTTATACCAAGCTGACTGAGTATCAACCAGAAGAGTTGACGGAGAAAGTCGTGGCGATCGCAGGTAAATAACTTCTCTCACGCAGCCAATCTCCTGTAGGGACGTTACATGTAACGTCCCTACAAACGCAACAGGGTGTTAGACGTGCCAACCCAGCCGATCGCGCCGTTTTCACTTTGCACGACCGCGATCGCTGCTTGGTGTTCGCTGGGATTGAAAGCAGCACAGCAGTCTTCTAGCAGCAGACAATAGAAGCCGAGATCGCTGGCGTGACGGTAAGTTGCTAACACGCAGCATTGGGTGGTTACGCCTGTGAGCAGCAGATGGGTAATACCGCGATCGTGCAACTGTGCTTCTAAATCAGTGCCAATGAAAACCGATTGAGCAGGCTTATCAAGCTGGAGTTCTGTGTCTAAAGGGCTGAAAGCATTCAGCAGAGCAGTGCCGGGTTCGCCTTGCACGAGAAACCGCCCCATATTGCCCCGTGTCCCCACTGGGTAGCCTGCGTTGGTGTATCGGAGTTGCTTGCTGGGTGAGACATCGGACAAATCCGCTGGATGACTTTCGCGGGTGTAGACGATCAGGATGCTTTGACGGCGACACCACTCAATCACCGTTTGGATACGAGGTACGATCGCGCTGACAGCCGACAAATCGGCACCCAGATCATGACCGCAGAAGCCCTCTGGATGGCAGAAGTCGTGCTGCATATCGATGACCAGGAGTGCCGTTTTGTTTAGCGCGATCGGAAAGGAATGCGGTCTAGCCGCTAGAGCTAACGAACGATCGAAGCCAGACATCATCAATGCACCCGTTCTACTTCATCGCGGTGACATATTGCGGTTCAAGCACTTTCGATAGGTCAGGCACCGTTTGAATTTGTCCTTGAGCTTTCAAAAATTCTGCCAGTCGGGTCATTGGCTTCAGCAGATATTGGTCGCTGTTGGCATCGCCTAACATGGCAATATTGGTTGCCTTATCGGGAATCTGAATGCCTTTTAGCTGCTGGTCAAGTTCTTCAGGCTTAATTTTGAGCTTGGCGGCACCAATTTTCAAACCTTCTTCACGATTTGTTTTCAAGAACTCGACACCCTTGAGGTTGCCTTCCACAAACGCTGCAACGGTTTTAGGATTCGCCTGCACGAATTTTGTACTGAAGATGTAAAGGTCAGCGATCGCCGTGGGCATTTGCTTCGAGCTATAGATGACTCGTCCATCTTTTTGAGCCGCGATCGCTTTGTCACTGAACGGCGAGTAGGAGTAAGCAATCTCAACTTTGCCTGCCTGGAATGCGGCAGCGGCAGCATCGGGAGGCGTGTTGACTAGCGTGACATCCTTACCCGTTAAGCCAGCTTGATCGAGAATTTGCAGCAGAAAGAAGTGACCAATCCCACCCAATTCGACCGCGATCTTTTTGCCCTTGAACTCTTTAATGCTCTTGATGCTGTTCCGCGCCAGAATGACATCGGCACCAACAGATGTATCTTCGACCGTCACTACTTTGAAATCGACCCCTTTAGATGCCAGCGTGACAGCTTCAGACGTGACGGGTGCCAACCCATCCAGTTGACCCGATGTAAAAGCTGGAAATGCCTGTGCCACCGTATCAAACACTTTGATTTTGAGATCCAGCCCTAAGTCCTTAAAGAAGCCCTTTTCTTCAGCAATGCGGAGTGGAGTATTGCCAATCCAGGTAGTAATGCCGATCGAGGCTGACGTTGCGCCAGCGCCTCCCGACATGGCTGGTGATGCCGAAGACTGTGCTGAAGGGGCTTCAGGTGGCTTCGCGCAGGCATGAACACTGGCTCCTGCGATCGCGCCAGTCATCATCCACAAAGCCTGCCGACGTGTCCAACGAGGTGACTTAGAGAAGGTCATTAATACTGCCATCCATACGAACTCAGGGCAAATTGTGACACTTGCAACTCGGTTAAAATGAAGCACTCGCTACATCACTGTAGAAACAATTGTGCGTCCTCACTGAACAGAGCTAAATTCATGCCGAATTGCCTTAGTAATGCTCTCTGTAAGCTGCTCTGCCATCAAGCGACCCTTCTCGGCGCTGGCTCCTTTTGCAGATGACAACACTCCCGACTGAGGCACCCATTCTGTGCGAGTAGGATACATGTCATAGGGCGGAAAGTTGGCAGGCGCAATAGTGGGAAGCCGATCCAGTGCTACCAGGTCGGGACAAAAATGCAGCATGAGCGATGTTTCAATTACCGCAGCATGTTCCAGTGCAAACCCCGGAAAGCCGTCAGGAAAGACGTGGCTTAACGTTTCTTCGGTGCAAAAATCCCAATATTCCAGGCGCATGATGCTCAGTGGATGGGCGGTTCCCAGTTCACGCATGGCAAGATCAATGCCTTCAGTGAGAAACCATTGATTTTCGTAGTGTCCATCGACAACCACAAGGTTTTTAACCCCGTGGCGAGCAAACTCACGAATGACATCGCGGGTAATTTGGCTCAAACTTTGTCCATCTAGGCTAGTCGTACCCGGAAAATGCTGCCCACCACCCGACTTGGGCTGCGATTTGTAGCCGTAGCTGAGGGTTGGCGCAACCAATCCGTTTAGGTTGGTCGCAACAGACTGGGCGATCGCTGCACTCAGCAACGCATCTGTCCCCAGCGGCAAATGTGGACCGTGCTGCTCCAAGGCACCACAGGGCAGCAGCAGTACTAAGCTGTCATCCTGCAACCGTTCCTGGTAGGCGACCCAACTTAACGCACTCATCAATACAGTCATGTTCACTCCTCAATGCTCTGATTGGACTTTAGACGATTCACCTCAGTAAAGATGTTTGTCAAAGAGGCTTTCATCTAGCAGAATCAAACATGCTGTACGCATGGAGCGATCGATGGGACGACTGAATGGCAAAGTGGCACTGATTACGGGCGTCGCGTCTGGCATTGGGCGATCGGCGGCTGAGCTGTTTGTCGCGGAAGGCGCACTGGTGTTGGGGGTCGATCGCAATGAGTTGGCAGGGAACGCACTGGCAGCAGCCTTGCAGACAGACGGACAGTTTCAGTTTTTTGCTGCTGATTTGTCTACACAAGCTGCCTGTGCTGCAACCGTTGACCATTGCTGCAAAATCCACGGACGCATTGATATTCTTTACAATAATGCCGGAATCGCGGTCATTGCACCTTTTGCCAGCACTGATGCAGAAACGCTAGAACGCGTGATGGCAGTGAACTTTAAATCGGTTTTTTACTTGTGCCAGCAGGCGATCCCCAAAATGCAGCAGCAGGGTAGCGGCGTGGTCATCAATACCGCATCGGAACTGGCGATCGTCGCGCAACCTCTCTATGCCGCTTACTGTGCCAGCAAAGGCGCTGTGCTGTCGCTAACTCGTGCGCTGGCGCTGGAATATGCTAAGGACAATATCCGCATTAATGCCTTGTGCCCGGGTCCGATCGCCACGCCGATGCTGCAAGGTGAGTTTGACCAGGCAAACGATCCCGCACAGGCGAAGCAAGAGGGTATTGCAACCATGCCGATCGGACGACTTGGCACACCAGCCGAAATTGCCCAGGTCGCGCTGTTTCTTGCCAGCGATGCGCCTACCCTGATGCATGGTGCCGCGTTGGTTGTCGATGGTGGGAAGACAATTTTTTGAGGATGAGTTTTTGAGGATGAGCGATCGCCTAGCCTCGATCGTGGCAGCTTGATGCTAAATTGTGACTCTGGCACTCAATCCCGGCAATAATGGCTCCTTCAGTGAGCTAACAGCAGTGGTTAAGACTTCTGTAAACCACTGCTCTAAACCATTCTTCTGACCAAAATGCTGCACTTTATTTTGACCTGGCTGGCAACTGCCCTATCGCTGGTGATCACCGCCCACTTCGTACCGGGCTTCAAGATCGATAGCTTCACTGCTGCGCTCATTGGGGCAGTGGTTTTGGGTTTGGTGAATGCGATCGTCCGACCCATTTTGACGCTGCTCACGCTGCCGTTGACAATTATTACGCTGGGCTTATTTTTGTTTGTGGTGAATGCGTTTACCTTTTGGCTCGTGGCTGCGATCACACCCGGCTTTCACATCTCGGGGCTTCTAACTGCTCTGATCGGGGCGATCGTCCTCACGATCGTCTCTACCATTGTCTCTTGGCTGGTGAGAATCATTGATCCGCTGGCATGAGGTGACCGCCGTTTAGCATGTCGAGTCAATGCTGAGAAGCCCACGATCGCCGTCTAAGTGAGCCATGATGCCCACAGGTAGCGCTGCATTCGCGCCATCATGACCAAAGGGCAACTCTGAAACGATCGGAATGCCCAGGTCACCCAGGCGATCGCGCAACACTTCTGCCACCGTGAAGCTAGGAATGTTGGCAGGCGGATCGCACTGGCTAAACCGACCGAGGGCAATCCCTTTGACGTGCTTCAATGCGCCGCAAAGTCGCCATTGGGTCAACATGCGATCGATGCGGTAGGGTGCTTCTCCCACATCTTCTAATGCCAGAATGGTGTCAGCAAAATCAGGCTGTACAGGCGTTCCCAACAGATTTGTTGCTACGGTGAGATTGACGGGTAAAAGGAGTCCAGCAGTCTGTCCGCCGCCCCAACCCGTTCCTTGTAAGGGCGGGAGCGATCGACCTTCTACCCAATCGAACAAGCGTTGCACTGACCACTCCGGTTCTGCCGTCAGCGTGGTCAACAGCGGTGCATGAACGCCCGAAATGCCCTGTAGACTGAGGCTCATCAACAAACTGGTGATATCTGAAAAGCCGATCAGCCATTTGGGATCACTTCCTTTCCAAGACCAGTCTTCCAGCAATCGCGCACCACCGTAGCCACCTCGTGCACAGAGAATGCCGCGACAATCTGGATCGTTGAGCGCAGTAAGCAATTGTTGGCGACGATCGACATCGGTGCCTGCCAGATAGCCCCAGCGATCGTCGTAGCCAGGAGTGAGTTCCACCCGGTAGCCGTGCGATCGCCAGATCTTAACGCCGCGCTGAAAGGACTCAACCTCTCGCAAGGTGCCGCTGGGGGCAATCACTCGCAGTGAGTCACCTGGTTGTAATGGTGGTGGGGGTTGGCAGGGACGCATGGCTTCACGCTGGTGTGACCGCAGAGACGCAGAGGACACGGAGACGTTACTCTGCGCTCTTTGCGCCTCTGCGGTAAATTTTTGATGTTATATCCGATCGCGTCACACCGTCACCACAGCATTTGCTTCCTGTTTCTGAGTATCCAGACGCTCCAGGATCTCCAACATTTCGCGTTCAAAGGTGACTTGAGCACGATTGGTCAGACCGCCAATGTAGAGGTGCCCATCTTTCTGAAGTGCCCAAATTTGGGAGTGAGAGACATAGCTCATCATGACACCCAGCATGAGTAGACCAAAGCCTGCGTAGACGATCGGGATGCTGGGGTCAGCCTTAATTTGCAGTCCCGTGCTGCCGATGATGTCTTTCACTGCCAGCGTCACGCCATTCACGGGGGTAGACATCCCCGCGCGCACGGTGGAAATCAGCTTGCCAGTTGTGTCGTAGACCAGCAGCATTCCCTGTAGATCTTTAGCAATTAAAGATACCCCAGCGCTCAAATCCGGCTTGGTGGGAATCCAGGTGCCCCAGATGCGCCCACCTTTGCCGCCTGTATCCAACTGCGCCATCGGGAGCTGAAAGATCGGGCTGTTGTTGATACGAACCTGCACTGCAGAGATGCCCCAATCTGCCTGGTACAGTGTGACACCGCGATAGCGTAGGGGTTCATTCACATGAATCGTTTTGCGCTTGACTTCTTTGCCGGCGCTGTCCAGCACCGACATATCGGAGTAAAACTGGTCGATCGCGCCTTGCGGGGTGTAGTCAATCCAAAAGCGATTTACTTTCACCGACCAATCTTTGGGAATCTGCGACTCGGCAAATGGTCCCGCATCCAGGATGTTTTTGACCTGAAACGTTTGACCGCTGGGTATCATCTCTTGCCCCACAAAGCCTGTCAGTGCCCCAACGATCGCGCCGACCAAAATCAGCAGCATACTGGCATGAACGACGATCGGACCAATCCGCCCCACGATACCTTTTCGAGCGTAAATCGCGTCATCTTGACGAAACAGCTTGTACCGCTTCTGCTCTAGTAGCGGCAATACGTCATCGAGCGAGGTTTGTTGAAATTCAGCGCTGAGGGCAAACTTTTGAAACTGGCGCGGCTGGCTGTAGAACTTGCGAGACGTACGCGAAAACCAGCGCAAGGCGGGTAGCTGTCGCGTAAACGTACAGGCAGTCAGGCTCGACCCAAATAAAATCAGCAGCGCCAGAAACCACCACGTTCGATACACATGATCCAATCCCAACGCCAGCAGCACTTTCCAGGTGAGAAAGCCAAATAGCGCTGGATGTTCTGGATAGTTTGCCTCATAGAACGCGGCAGACTGTCCCTGCTCAACCACCGTCCCAGACACGCTGAAAAGCGCGATCGCCAACAGCAGCGCGATCGCCAACCGCAGATCAGACAGCACAGGCAACAGTTCCCGCTTGAAAAAGTTTTTGGGAGCCGTTCCCCAACCAGCAAGACGCGTTAGAAAAGAAGGATTTGCAGACATTTGGGGCAGTTGTTAGTTGTTAGTTGCTGGTTATTAGTGGTTAGACAGTCTAAAAGCCAACCACTAAAAACTAGCAACTCTTGAAAGCAGCGAAAAGACACCGAAGCCAACCAACAAAACGCCGCTGGCTGGCGTAATCCAACCTGACCAGCGACGGAGTTCCAGCAGTTTTTTAATCGAAGCTGTAAACGTTCCCGCCAGCACTAGCGGAGCCGCATACCCGATCGTATATGAAAGCAGCAATGCACTGCCCAAAACCGGATCTTTCGTTGCTGAAATCCACGCCAGGATGCTTGCCAGGACGGGGGTACTGCACGGCGATGCGACCAGCCCAAACGTTAGCCCGATCAAATAGGCACGAACACCGGGCGGTAAGTCCTTAGAAATCCATTCCAAACCACCGAAGGACGGCAGGCGAAAGGGCAAGGCTTCTAGCAGGTTCAGCCCCATGAGAATGGCGATCGCACTGACCACGATCGGCAACCCCAGCCCAATTTGCCCATAAATTTTGCCCACCACTGCTGCCACAATGCCTAACCCTGCCAGCGTGGTCGCCAATCCCAGCGCAAACCAGGTGGATTGTGCCGCCGCCTGTACCCGCGTTTGAGTTTCGTAGCCGCCAATGTAGCCGATCGTAATGGGCAGCATCGACAACATACAGGGCGTAAGGCTCGTCAGCAGCCCAGCCAGAAAAATGATGCCCACACTGGCTGGCGTAAGATGAGCCAGTTGCTCAGACACCAGGCTATTGGCAAAGCGTTCTAACCAGTAAAGCTGGGTTTGCAGCGTTTCGATCATTCTGTGTCCAATGTCTTGTTCTGAAGAAGTAGCGCTGTCTTTATCTTACTGGAGGTAGGAGAAGCAGGGGTGGTGGTGGAAGCAAGGGAGGCAGAGGGGGAAGCAAGGGAGGCAGAGGGGGAAGCAAGGGAGGCAGAGGTGGAAGCAAGGGAGGCAGAGGGGGAAGCAAGGGAGGCAGAGGGGGTAGAGAAAAAGGCGTTGCTGAATCCTGGGATGAAACACCCTGCTTCTTCCCAAGGAGAAGGGCTGGGGATGTAGCTCGCTTCCCGCAAGGTGGAAAATCATACTTGCATTCAGCAACGCCGGAAATAGATGGGAAGAGGTATTTTTTTAGGTTCGCTTCTAGAAGCTGTATGCTTTCCTCAAATCAGGTAGACAGAAGCAGCCCAACCAATGCTCATAGCTGACCGCTGACCGCTGATAGCTGACCGCTGACCGCTGATAGCTGACCGCTGACCGCTAATAGCTGACCGCCCTCACAAAACCCTCAGCGTACTGGCAATACTGCTAACAGACTCCATCACCCGGATCTCGTCCAGCGCGGTGCGAAAGTTGCCTTCGCGAACGTGATGGGTGACCACGACAATTTCTGCCAGGTCATCGCGTAAGCCTGTTTGCACGATCGATTCCAGACTCACGTTATGGTTGCCAAAGCAGGTGCCCAGCTTGCCAATGACACCAGGAGAATCACGTGTGAGAAAGCGAGTGTAGAAGCGGCTGACAAGCTCTTCGATGGGGACGATCGTGCAATAAGTCTGGTGCGAACAGGCAAGTAAAGGATCAAGTAAGGGCGTGCCAGTCGATCGTACTGCCCCGCCTCGCTGCACCTTCAGAATGGCAGCGATGTTGAGGATATCTGCCACGATCGCGCTAGCAGTGGGACCAGCCCCCGCACCAGGACCAAAAAACATCACCTGACCGATCGGTTCGCCTTCGATCAGGATGGCGTTGTTCACATCATTCACGCTGGCAAGGGGATGACTTTTGGGTACCAGCGTCGGATGCACTCTAATCTGTAGCTGCTCTGGAGCCTCGGTAAGAGTTTGTGCGTTTCGCTTCGCAACCGCCAGTAGCTTAATGACAAAGCCTAGCTTGTCGGCATAGGCAATATCCGCCGCACTTACTTGCCGAATGCCTTCGCAGTAAACGTCTGGCAGCTTAATCCGCCCACCAAACGCTAGCGATGCCAGAATGGCAATTTTATCTGCCGCATCTAGACCATCCACATCAGCGGTCGGATCAGCTTCGGCATAGCCCAGCCGTTGGGCATCTGCCAGAATGTCGGCAAAGTCGCCACCCTCGGTCTGCATCCGCGTCAGGATGTAGTTCGTTGTGCCATTGATAATGCCTGTCACTGTCAAAATGCGGTTTGCACAGAGGGATTGCTTCAGCGGCTCAATCACTGGAATGCCACCACCGACCGCCGCTTCCAGCAGCACATACACTCCAGCTTCTTCAGCAGCGGTGAAGATCTCGGCTCCGTAGCGCGCGATCGCCGCTTTATTCGCTGTCACCACGTGTTTTCCATGGGCAATGGCTTTGAGAATGAGCGATCGCGCTGGCTCCAGCCCACCAATCACTTCCACCACAATATCCACGTCTGGATCGGTGACGATCGACTCCAAATCAGTCGTAATGAGGCTCGTTGGTAAATCGACGGAACGAGGCTTGTCGGGCGATCGGACTCCCACCCGATACAGCTCCAACTCCTGCACCAAAGGATGCCGCTGGGCTGGATTCAGCAAGATTTGCACCGTTCCTGTTCCCACTGTCCCCAGACCCAACAGACCAATTTTGAACGCCACAGCCTCAATCCACTATGCGAGAGTTCACCCAACCATTGTAGGAGCGGGTGAGTCAACTGAGGCGGTAGAAAAGTAAGGGCGTAAGGAAGACTATACAGCCAGAGTTTGATGCGTTACGCTGCGCTAATACATCCTACAGAATTCGATCTTATTTAATTCTCATTCCTAAGAGGCTGTTTGAAGAGCGTCTGGCGTTAAAACCGCGACCACGTAAACAAAGTCCGCCGCCGCGGACTACCGAAACGCGAGGGCTTTATCACCTGCGGCGGCAGGTTTTGTCTGTGTAGCCGCGACTTCAGTCGCCAAGGCTACAAATGTACGGACTTTTAAAACGTTCTCTAAGGGGGCAGGGCTGATCTATCAGCAGGAGAAAATAGAGAATAGATAAGGTTGTTTCTCAGCATCAGTGGTCGCATGAGCCTCATTGAGCACCTGCAAACGATTCGGGATTTCCGGACGCAACCTGAGTACCCGTTGTGGGCAGGGCTGATCTACAGCCTCCAGTCGAGACGATGAGGAACGATTCCCGTTGCTATGGGTCATGCAAAAATCCTTGTCCGCTGAACAAGTCCGCTGTTACGTGAGTCTGAAGTTCAAAGCTCAGTCCGGTAGAGCCGTCATTGTTAGTGTTCCCAAGATTCATAGTGCAGCCCTAAAGGAATTCGATGAGGTGAATGGTTTGGCATTATTCCAAGCGGTTTTGATCTCTATATCCAGTGGAATAATGTCAAACCATCGATCGATAGGGTACTCAGAAAATTGAGACCTTCTAGAGTACGGCTCGTTCAATCTCCGTATTTTGCTCCTCGACAGAGCGAATCAGGCTGATTAAGCTAGTGACTTACCTACTCTCCTTTTGTAAGTTACGGCTCTTCCGGATCGGGGGTTTGCTTTTGCCTTTTTATACTCGTTGCCCAACCACCCATCTAGCACCCACCTTAATCTCAAATTCTCAAAGTTTTAGCCTTATTCTACAATTAAAGCAAACTATGCTCACATCTTGCTGTATCAACGTTTTGATTTTGGTTTTGTTGGCTGTGGCTACATTTGGGCGCATTAAGCAAGCCAGCATTGCCATAAGTAGATGCACTCCTGATGAATGAACCGCCCGATCGCTGGCATCGGGCGTTCTCGTATAGAAAGATGCAAACCACTGCACTCAAAATTAACCTTGCCACCGTCAAACCTGGCAGGTCATAGCTGCTGTTTTAGCGTTCTGCTTCTTGCCACATCAGTGTCGTGATTCTGTCATCCAGGCAGCAGAGCCTTGATTCCACGATCCGGGTAGCGAGAGATGAGCATCTAAAGAATGAAGTAACCAAGTGGTAGCATACTAGGCGTTATGGGCAATCTACGAAGTAGCAGTAGCGAAGGTTGCCATGCTGGCAAGAGTTTGGAGTGCATCACTGGTTGGCATTGATGCAGTGAAGGTTGGGGTTGAGGTCGACATTGCAGGTGGGTTACCCGGCATTGTCGTGGTGGGTCTGCCGTCTCAGGAAGTGCAGGAATCTAAAGAGCGGGTGAGAGCAGCGCTGAAGAATGCGGGCTATGCCTTCCCGATGCGGAAGATTGTGGTGAATCTGACTCCAGCCGATCTGCGGAAGGAAGGTCCTAGCTTTGACTTGCCCATCAGCGTCGGCGTACTGGCAGCCTCTGAACAGGTGAAGACTGATCTGCTGGATGACTACCTGTTTCTCGGTGAAGTGTCGCTGGATGGCAGTTTGCGCCCTGTGGCGGGAGTGTTAGCGATCGCCGCCGCTGCCAGCCGTTTGGGGATCTCTGGTTTAGTGGTGCCTGCCGATAACGCCCGTGAAGCCGCTGTCGTCAAAGGCTTGTCTGTGTTCGGGTTCAAGCATTTGTCAGATGTTGGCAACTTTCTCTGCGCCTCAGAGCAATATGCACCAACTCAGGTGGATGGTCTAGAGGAATTGGAGCAAGCACAGTTCACTGGACCTGACCTCAAGGATGTAAAAGGACAGGCACATGCCCGTCGTGCCCTTGAAATTGCCGCAGCGGGTGGACATAATCTCATTTTTGTGGGACCTCCGGGAAGTGGCAAAACCATGCTTGCCCGTCGGCTGCCGGGGATTCTGCCGCCCTTGACCTTTGACGAAGCGCTGGAAGTGACCCAAATTCATTCCGTCGCTGGCTTGCTCAAAAATAAAGGCTCATTGGTAGCAACCCGTCCCTTTCGCAGTCCTCATCATTCAGCTTCGGGACCGTCGCTCGTGGGTGGCGGCAGTTTTCCCAGACCGGGCGAAATTTCGCTATCGCACCGAGGCGTACTTTTTTTGGATGAATTGACAGAATTCAAGCGGGATGTGCTGGAGTTTCTGCGTCAACCGTTGGAGGATGGCTACGTCAGTATTTCTCGCACGCGCCAATCGGTATCGTTCCCAGCGCAGTTTACCCTCGTTGCCAGCGCCAATCCCTGTCCCTGCGGTTACTTTGCCGATACTGTGCAGCCCTGCACCTGTACGCCTAGAGCCAGAGAACAATATTGGGCGCGCCTATCAGGTCCGTTGATGGATCGGATCGATTTGCAAGTAGCGGTCAATCGCCTGAAGCCTGAAGAAATTACCCAACAGCCGAAGGGGGAGGAATCAGCATCAGTGCGCGATCGCGTCCAGGCTGCCCGCAACCATTCCCATACTCGCTTTAAAGACACTCCTCTACGCTGCAACGCCGAGATGCAAAGCCGTCATCTGAAGCAATGGTGTGTGCTCGATGATGCAACGCGTAACCTGCTTGAAGCGGCGATTCGGAAGTTAGGACTGTCTGTCAGGGCAAGCGATCGCATTCTCAAAGTAGCGAGGACGATCGCGGATCTGTCGAATGATGCCAACCTGCAAACTCAGCACGTCGCTGAGGCGATTCAGTATCGCACAATAGATAGGATGCAGTAGAGGTATGAACATGAGCAAAGAGTTCAATGTGATTATCGAGCGCGACTCCGAGGGCTATTTTGTTGCCTCTGTGCCGAGCCTTCCAGGTTGCCATACGCAAGCAAAATCCTAGACGAACTGATGGAACGCATTCGAGAAGCGATCGAGCATTGCTTAGATGTTGAGGGCAATCTAACAGAACCCCTAGATTTTGTGGGTATGCAACGCATTTCAGTTGAAGTATGACAGATATTACGTGACTGCCAGTTGACACGTGAGGCATTCAAAACGCTCTTGTGACACCTGACGATCGCATCCTTTCCAGATGCTAAATACTTGGTGTGCAAACTCCAGTTAGCTCGGTAGGGACATGGGGAAGTCTGTATGAATGAGCACATTGCTCTTTCACTCCTCCAGAGGTTTCCCGATGCCAACCAAGAACTTTCGTCACGTCCGCAAAACCAGTGTCGTGAAAACGCCCGATGGTGGGCGGATTAAACTAGGTAGCTATCGTCCCGATAAAAAAAATCCTCACGACAAGAAGTATAAATCCAGTCGATCGACCGTCGATCTGCCGTCGCAAGTCGATTTACGTCCCTATATGACCCCGGTAGAAAATCAGGGCAACTCCAATAGCTGTACGGCTAATGCAATGGCAGGCGCTTACGAATATCTGGCAAAGCGCATCAAAGGGTCTGCACACGATGTCAGCCGCCTGTTTATCTACTACAACGCTCGTGATTTGGATGGAGCGATCGACTCCGATGAAGGCACCTATCTTCGCAGTTGTATCAAAGTGCTAAAAAAATATGGCACCTGTGCTGAAACGACCTGGCCCTTTGACCTACAGCGCATCTTTGAACCACCCCACGAAAGCGCTTACAGCGAAGCCACCAACTTTTTGATTGAAGATGCCTATCGGGTGGATATCGACCTCAACGCCATGCGGCAATGTTTGGCAGATGGGTACCCGTTTACCTTTGGGCTAGATCTCTTCTCGTCGTTTCAAAAGGCTGGCTCAAAGGGCTTGGTGCCGATGCCCGATCCAGAAACTGAACAGCATGATGGCGGACATGCCATGCTCTGCGTGGGCTATTCCGATGAAGACAAAGTGTTTATCGTCCGCAACTCTTGGGGTGAAGGCTGGGGCGATCGCGGCTACTGCTACATCCCCTACGACTATATGACCAACCCCGACTTAAACGGCGACCTGTGGGCAATTCGCCACGTGGCGGATGCTGATATTGACCTGAGCCAAGACATTCAAGGTGAGCAGGCTTCGCTGTTTAGTGGCGCAACTGCCGCGATCGCCCACGCGATGCAAAGGGCTGGCAGCACCGTAGAAGACGAGTACACCGTTGAGTATGCAGAACAAACTGTTTACGTTGATGGACACTACATTGCTACTTCTATCTACGAAGGATTAGACGCGCTGTATTATGCCGACTACGAAGACGAATACGACGACTCCACGTTAACAGAAACCTCTGAAGAAACCGAGTACAGCTACGAGGAACCCTCTGAAGAGACATCGGAAGAAACGGCGTATAGCGACGAAGAGTCTGAAGAATCTGAGGAATCTGAGGAAACAGAAGAAATAGAAGAAACAGAAGACAGCTACGAAGAGTCTGAAGCGGAAGAATCTGAAGACGACGAGGAAGCTGAAGACGACGAGGAATCGGAGGAAACAGAAGACAGCTACGAAGAAGACTCTGAAGGAGAGTCTGAGGAAGAGGATGCCGAGGAAGAGGACTCTGAAGAAGAAGAGGAATCTGAAGAAGAGTCTGAGGAAATCGAGGGCAGCTACGAAGAGGATTCTGAAGAGGCGGACTCTGAAGAAGACAGCGAAGAGGCGTATGAGGAGGCTGAAGACGCTGAAGCTGGCGATGAGGAGGCGTATGAAGACGCTGGTGGCGAAAGCGAAGAGGAATAAGTAATACCAAATCAAATTGCAAACGCTACAGATCCTTTGCCCTCATCCCCAATCCTTCTCCCCAAGGAGAAAGGCGCTAAATTCGAAGTCCCTCTCCCAGAGGGCTAGGGATTGAGGGTGAGGGCGACTCGATTGATCTGTAGTGCCTATTTTGGGATTTGGTATAACCTACAAGATCTCCGACTTCTTAAAGAAGTCGGAGATCTCAAGGATTAACGCTCAAAGAGACTGGCTGTAAAGCGATCGCCCGATCGCCGTTGCCAAATCAGCACACCCGGCTTCAATCAAGGCACGATCGCGAATGCGACACGAATCACACAAACCACACGGTTCTGCGTCGCCCTGGTAGCACGACCAGGTTTGGGCGATCGGCACTCCCAATTGCACCGCCCGGCGTACAATGTCTACCTTGCTATCCAGCACTAACGGCGCGACCAGCTTCGGCGCGTTGCCTTCCAGTCCCGCTTTAGAAGACAGTGTGGCAAGGTGTTGGTACGCCTCTAAATAGTCGGGTCGGCAATCGGGATAACCAGAGTAGTCCACCGCATTGATACCCAGATAGATGGCGACTGCGTTTTTGGCTTCTGCTAGTGAAAGGGCGATCGCAATAAAAACAATGTTGCGTCCCGGCACGTAGGTGATGGGAATCACATCAGGCTGCACCCCATCCAATGGCATGGGAACCGCTGCATCAGTGAGCGAAGAACCGCCCCACTGCGCCAAATTGACAGCCATCATGAAGTGTTGCCGAATGCCTAAATGGGTGGCAACTTGTTTAGCGGCAACCAGTTCGCGAACATGGCGTTGCCCATAGCTGAGGGAAAGGGCAATAACGGTATACCCATCGACGATCGCCTGCGCTGCTACTGTTGCAGAGTCGAGTCCGCCTGAAAGTAACACAATAGCGATCGGCTTCATACCACCTCATCGTGAAATTGGATCGACTAAGTAACCGACAATCGCTACTACAAACTGCTTTAAGGACTGTTCTCTAAATCCATGACGGTTTTGCTGCGAAGCATTCCTGCGATCGCGACAGCTTCGTCTGCGGTGAACTCCAGACCAGCTTGAAAACCAATCAGCGTTTTAGTTCTGATCATCACTTTTCCCCACGCTCCACGCTCATTAAAGCGCCGCTCTTCGCAGATAATCCAATCGTCATGCCCTCGATAGTTTTGATTTGCCAGGGTTTGTACGGCAAACTCTAGTTCTGGCGTAATTTTGCATTCATGATTCATTAACGGCTCAAAGCCATCCCGCCATTTTTCCTCTGCTCTACGTTGCTCTTCTTCAGCCTGACGGCGCATTCGATCGAGCGGATCTTCCACAGTACACACTCCTAAGTGATCGCCCTAACCCTTTGCTTCCAGCAATTGTTCCACAATGCGAGACAGTCGAGCCACGCCTTCAGCCTGCTGCTGGCTAATTTTAGACTGCTCTCTCACCGTCTCTTTAATTTCTGCCATGTCAGCTCTAAATTCAGTCATCCCATCCGTGAGGTGACCAATCTGAACGCTCTGCGCTTTTATGGCATCTTTAATTTCTGCCATGTCGGCTCTAAATTCAGTGGTGCTCTCAGTCAACCTGCCGATCTGCTCGGTGATGCTTTCGAGGCGGTGGTCAACGGTGTCGAGGCGTTGTTCTGTTGTCATGGCAGGCTCAGGTTTGGCGATCGCTCGCAGCCTGATTTATTCTACAGGAATTGCGATGGGGGCAGGAGGCAGGAGGCAGGAGGCAGAAGAATGAGGGCTAAAGGCTAAAGGCTAAAGGCTAAAGGCTAAAGGCTAAAGAGCTGACCGCTAACCGCTGACCGCTAACCGCTGACCGCTGACCGCTGACCGCTGACCGCTGACCGCTGACCACTCAAATTTGCCACTCAAGAGCTATGGCTGAGGCTCTTCGTCATGCGACAGTAGGAACGCACAGAGAAGGGCTGAACGTGAGCTATGACCTTGTTCAATAAACCATCGGGTGGGTTTGCCTCCTGGTTCAAGATTGGTCTAATAGGGCTGCTGGTGCTGTCTTTGGCGTTACGCTTTTGGGGCTTGGGGCGGTTTAACAGTCTGGTCTTTGACGAGGTTTACTATGTCAAATTTGCCCACGACTATCTGACTCAAACGCCACTCTTTGATGGACATCCGCCGCTGAGCAAATATTTGATTGCGATCGGCATTTGGCTAGGCAATCAGTTGCCGATCGGTCACGATACGGTGAACAAACTCGCAGGTGCCGAATACACGACATGGAGCTACCGCTGGCTGAATGCGCTGACGGGTGCCTTCATTCCTCTGGTTGTGGCGGGCATTGCCTATCAGTTGAGCCATCGCCGTAGCTATGCCTTCCTTGCCGGACTGTTTGCGGCGCTGGATGGCTTGTTTTTAGTCGAGTCACGCTACGCGCTCAATAACGTTTACCTGGTCATCTTCGGGTTACTGGGGTTGTGGTGTTTTTTGCTGGCTTTGGAGGCGCGATCGCTCTGGCGTAGCATTTATTTGATTGGTTCAGGCATCTTCTTTGGCGCTTCCGCCTCGATCAAGTGGAATGGACTCTGGTTTCTTTTTGGTGCCTATGGGTTGTGGGTCGTCGCTTGGCTGCTCCGCTGGCTTCAAGCTCGATTCCCAACTAATGCTGAGTTGGCTTTAATGAATTCTGCAACCGGGTTGGGACAAGTCCCAACTAATGCTGAGTTGGCTTTAATGAATTCTGCAACCGGGTTGGGACAAGCGAAGGAAAGCCGCAGCCCACTACAAAACTTGACGCGGTTAGCGCCCTGGCAAATTGCGTTGAATCTAGGCGTTGTGCCAGCGGTGTTCTATCGCCTGATCTGGATTCCTCACTTGAAGTTCAATACGACAGCTAGCTTTTGGGCACTGCAACAACAAATCTTGAACTATCACGAGCGGGTGCCAGATGGTCCTAAAGTGCATCCCTACTGCTCTGACTGGTATAGCTGGATTTTAATGCTGCGCCCGGTGGCGTACTACTACAAAGTCGAGTCACAGGGAGGTCCGCTGTTATCTACCGATCCGGCTGTAAAGGCTGGTAGCACGGTGATTTACGATGTGCACGCGATCGGCAACCCCATTCTTTGGTGGCTATCAACTCTGGCGATCGTGCTGGTGTTTGCTGTCTTGGCGCAACAGCTTTTGCGGTGGTTAACGATGCAATCTGCTGTAGCAGGATCTGCTGTAGCAGGACGGTCTGATGGCGGACAGCCATACGACGATCGTCCCCACGCGCTAAATACATCTGAAATCTGGTTGGCACTTTTTCTAGGCGTAAATTATGCTGCCAACTTGCTGCCCTGGGTACGGGTGACACGCTGCACGTTTTTGTATCACTACATGGGTGCGTCGGTGTTTGCTTCAATGGCGATCGCCTGGTTGGTCGATCGCTGGCTTCATAGCAGCAAGCCCAACCTGCGAACGTTCGGGGTTGTCATCATTGTGCTGATTGTCCTGGCGTTCATCTTCTGGCTACCCATTTACTTAGGGTTGCCCCTTTCATCATGGGAGTTTCAAGGACGAATGTGGCTACGATCGTGGGTGTGAAGCAACAGTCGTGAAACACAACAGGCGATCGACTGCATCACGCGTCTGGTTAAGCAATCATGATCGATTCAAAATCCTGCAATTTGGTCGCCTCTAGCACATAGCTTTGACCATAGATGCGAGGGAGTTTTCCGGTTGTTGTCAGCACCTGTCTGACTTCGGCGTTGGTGATGCTTGCCAGGGCGCGATCGCTTGCCAGCGCAATCCCAGCCGCAATGCCTACGCCATGCCCCACTGCTGTATTGAACTCTACAATTCTGCCTGCTGCACAGGCGTAGCCATCAAAGCCCGACGCTGGGCTAACGACTGCCAGATTGGGCACCGCTTGAAGCAACGCATGACGAATGCCAATGTTAAACAGCGGCGGATGGTGAAACGAAATGCTGCTCATACCTTTTGCCAGTGCTTTGTTGCCCAATCCCGTAATGCCACCCCGCACATCCAGGTAATAGCCAAAGGTGCCGATCGCGCTGCTTTCCGGTACACCCCCAAACAGCATCTGAGCACCGCTCAAGGGGTCTACTGCGCCTTGAACATTACCAGCATGACGGATATAAAGCTCTGATGCTGCCTTCACCGCTGTCGCGCCAAAGCTTTTCAGCCACTGGGTCACAAAGCCGATTTCCTCCAGCATCGCAGGCGTAGGTTTGGCAGCACCCCGCGCCAGCGCCTCCGCTTGAGCACCCGTCACATAAAACATGAGCGCATTCCAGGAAAGGCGACCACCTGGCAGTATGGCGATGTTTGCCTGATCCAGCAACACGCCACTAGCAGCCAAAAACATTTTCTTGCCACGAAAGGCGTGATACGTCACAGATAAGGCTCGACTGCGGATATCGATGTGGTCTTGCCCCACGTACATCGTGCGAAGATTGCCCTTCTCATCCACAAAGCTTTTGCGGATCTGGTCGATCAGCATGGGATCAGAGCCAGCCGCGATCGCAAGATAACGTTGTGCCTCCGCATCGTTGCGATTAGTGAACCGTTTGAGGTAGTTCAACTCAATCTCTTTGAGACGCTGAACGCTCAAGCCCTGGCTTTCAAACACCAGCGTCACAGGCAATTCTGATTCTGGCAAGTCAAACGTAGCAAAGCCCTGTAGCTTCTTCACGCCAGCCATTTGAGCCAGCTCGGCATTGACGCTAGAGTCGATAAACTGCTTGCCCAGAAACGTATTGCCCGTTGCAAGTTGAATGCCTTTCAGGTTCTTACCGTCTTTGAGCACCGACTGAATTTGTACGCGGCTAATAATGTCAGCACCGATCTCACTCAACATGGCACGCAGCGCCGCATCGGCTTTGCGCGGATCAAGCCCAATTTGCAACACGCCCGATCGCTGCAAAAACTCTTGATAGATTGCAGACGGGGCACCAAAGGTCGGCAATCCGTAAGCTTGACGAATGTCAGCTGATAGTGTGCAGCGATCGAGGTACGCCAAGCCTCCGCGCACCAGATGTCCGCCAACGCCCTCCTGAGAATTGCCCTTGAACATCAGTAGCGATCGCGGTGCTTTACCTGTGCGGCGACGATATTCTCTGGCAGCACTGACTAGCGCCAGTACACCGGGCACTTCATCACCAAAGCCAATCACATCATAGGAGCGGGGCGGTTGTGTAGCGGCTGTCATAGTCTTGCCAGAAGAGACGATACTTTAGGACACAAAGAATAACCGATGTCTTTCGGAAAGCGCTGAATTCGCTTCCTTTTTTTTCGCTAGTTATGCTTCACATATAGCAGTCCTAAATCATTTGTGAGCAAGACTTAATCATTTAGCGGTCAGCCGTCAGCGATCAGCTTTTTTACTGACGGCTGATCGCTCGTACCAGTGTGATCCTCATCATTCAAATAGGATCGCTATAGAAGTTAGATACAATGCCGTTGAAACCACTCTATTACAATGGCTGTAAGACAAGCCAAGAGAGATTGTTATGACGAAAGCGGCGATCGGGCAACGACTCACCTTTGAGGCATACCTGAACCACGACGATGGTACAGACACTCACTATGAACTGGTCGCAGGAGAACTGGCTGAGATGCCTCCAGAAAGTCGTTTGAATTCGCAGATCTCGTTTTTTCTGGCGCTTGAATTAGCGAAACTTATACCCAGCGATCACATTTGCCATAAAGATACCGAAATTGAAGTCACTGGCGTACAGGCACAAGTCCGGCTCCCTGACCTAATGGTGCTATCAGAAGAGCTAGCGGTAATGTTAGGCGATCGACGCGGAACCATCACACGCGAGATGCCGCCGCCTGTGCTAGTGGTTGAAGTGGTGTCTCCTGGCAAAGCAAATGAAGAACGAGACTACCGCTACAAACGCTCTGAATATGCCGCTAGAGGAATCTCTGAGTACTGGATTGTTGACCCACAGCAAGCGAAAGTAAGCGTTCTCACACTGGTTGCTGGATTTTATGAAGCAGAAGAGTATACGGGTGCAGCGATCGTTCAGTCCCAATTTGAAGCACTCGTGTTAACGGCTGACCAAGTGTTGCGATCGCACAAATAAGTTTGTCCTGCACGACGCTGCCGTAGGGCAAACATGGTCCAGTTTTTGTTCAAAATGAAACCGCTTTATCGTTCATTACCAATGGCTGACGATGCTGCCCAACGCTGCGATGTCGAGATGGTCAACTGCAAAGGCTCGACGCAGTAAATCGGTAGGTATGAACTCGTCGTATTTTTGCAGTTTGGGTGCTTCGTCCTCGCCTAGTAAATCGTCTGCACTCATGCGACGATCGCCCAGAGATTTAATTTCGTGATACAGGCTAACGGTGCTGCACTTGCCCATATTGACAACGAGAAAGTAGGGCGATCGTCCTGAAACGCCTTTAATTTTCAGTGCTTCTCGACAAGGGAGACGGAGGAAGCGTTCTAACGTGCGGACTGCGATCGTGCCTGCCCAGGGCAGAATACAGCAAGCGTTGCCTTCTAGGGGAAAGAGGTAGCTACTCTCTAAGCCTTCTTTTTGAGCGAGTTTACGAGCAGTGGCTAGTCGCGCTTTGGCACCGGGTTGGAGATAAGGGTATGCAGTCTCTTCTAGTAGTGCCTGTCGCATTCGCTGAAGGACGCGGGTATGAATGTTGCCGCTGCTGCCGCGCCAGGAAACAGTAGAGGTGCCGATCGCGGGTTTGACCTGAAGCACCTTTCGACGGTTATTGACTTCGGTCACTTCCCAGATGCGTCCAGCCAGCGAGAGGCGATCGCCCACGGCAGGCGGCACAACCACAGTCCCAAGCGCTACTCCGTCGCTCCAAACCGCGTATTCTTCGCTGTCGGGAAAAATGGCGTAGAACTTAAAGTTTTTCACAATGCGTTCTGCCGTCATCCCTACAATGAGTCCGTTTTCCTTGGTGCGCTGAATGTGGTCTAGCTCGATCCAGTGGCGCAAGACCTGGCGAAAATCGTCTTGGGAGATGGCGCGAAACGGCGGCAGTGTGAGGATGTGCTGTGCGAGGGCAGCGGGAGACAGTTCGCCTAGAGCAACCAGCGTACTCATGGTTTGCTGATAAAGCAGGCTAAACGGATAGTGCAAGGGGGCGATCGGCTCGATCCACTTTTCTTCTAGATAGAGCTGAATGACTGCAATGCACTGGAGCAACTGCCAGGGAATCAGCTCTGGGAGCGATTCGCCGCCTGTGGGTCGGTCTTCAGCACAGACAAACCGCATATCGGCTGGAGTGCCTCGCCGACCCGATCGCCCTAACCGTTGCAGAAAGCTGGCGACCGATGGCGGTGCTTCGAGCTGAATCACGCGATCGAGTTGCCCCAAATCGATGCCCATCTCAAACGTGACGGTTGCTGCCGTTACCGTTGGACTGGTCGAGTCGCGCATCGCGTTTTCGGCGGCTTCCCGAAGCGGGGCGGCAATGCTGCCGTGGTGAACGTGATAAATGTCGGGAAACCCTTTGGCAGCAGCAATTTGCCGCAGTGAGGCAATGACAGTCTCTGTTTCAGACCGTCCGTTGGCAAAGATCAGGCACTTGCGAGACTGGCTCTGGTCGAACAAATGGCGCTGGTAGGGGCTGAAGGCTTTGTCCCGTATGTCGCCTCTTGCCCGCACGACAAGGCTGGAGGTGTAGAAGTGCTCTAGCGCCAGTTGAATGGTACGCGATGCTGCTGGCAGGTGGGGCGTTGTCACGGTACGGTTTGTCCCCGATCGCAACCAGTCTTCTGCCATGCCATAGTCGCCCAGCGTGGCTGATAGCCCAATGCGTCGCGGCTGGTTTTGCGTTAACTGAGCAAGCCTGGACAACTGACACAGAATCTGAGCACCGCGATCGGAGCCGATAAAGGCATGAATTTCGTCAATA
Organism: Tildeniella nuda ZEHNDER 1965/U140; assembly: GCA_019358895.1. Taxonomy (GTDB): domain Bacteria; phylum Cyanobacteriota; class Cyanobacteriia; order Leptolyngbyales; family Leptolyngbyaceae; genus Stenomitos; species Stenomitos nudus. The sequence goes on from JAHHIG010000001.1 coordinate 201,187, forward strand.
ATGACAAAGCGGAGGTCTCCAAATAGCCGATCGAGTTCGGTGTGTTTATTGATTAGCAGGCTTTCCAACGATTCGGGCGTGATTTGGAGAATGCCTTTGGGCTGCTTGAGTAACTGGTTTTTGCGGCTTTGCACTACATCGCCATGCCATGCCCAAACGGGAATATCGGCTTGCTTGAGCAGGTCTGAAAGGCGATCGAATTGATCATTAATGAGCGCTTTAATCGGACCAATGTAGAGTGCGCCGACGCTGGTTGGCGGTTGCTCGTACAAGAGGGTCAGCACTGGCAGAAAGGCGGCTTCGGTTTTGCCCGATGCAGTCCCCGCCGCAATGAGTAGGTGCGTGTCGGTTTCAAAGATTACGCGACAGGCTTCTATCTGCACCGGACGTAAATCTGCCCAGCCTTGGCTATAAATGTATTCCTGGATAAAGGGAGCGAGACGGTAATAAGGAGCGGTCATATTCACTGCAAACGGTTTCTGAAATCGTTAAGTTTGTGTTGTGAAACACAGGTTTAAACCGCGATCGCGGTGTGTCAAACCACGAAAATAATCGTTATATTCACCCACTAGAAGCCTGACTTCTAGCGTTTACGTTTCTCGCCTATTTCAGGTTTAATTAAAATTAGCATCTGCTTTAAGAAAGATTTTGCTCACGATGTAAGCTGTATAACATCACTCTTGATGTATATTAGTCTCCTGCCAATAGAGTTAGCCTTTTAAGGCAAAATGACATCAAAAGACTAATTTTTCTAGTTCCCACAAAATTTGGGTTGAGTGAGCGGTATACTCTACATTGAGTGTGCTTTTGGCAGTAGCAATCACTGCTTGCTAAACCGTTGTTCTTAGGTTTTTAGGAGAGTCGAATTATGAACATTATTGCGTGGATCGTTTTAGGCTTGATTGCAGGTGCGATCGCAAAGGCTATCTATCCTGGTACTCAGGGTGGTGGTCTTCTTGCAACGCTCGTTTTAGGCGTTGTGGGTGCCTTCATTGGTGGTACGTTGTTTACCTTGCTGACGACAGGAACGTTTGCTCTTGCTGCTCCAGGTTTCAGCATTGGCGGCATCGTTGTGGCAATCATCGGCGCGATCGTGGCTATCTTCCTGTGGGGCTTGATCACCCGCCGGGCTGCTTAGACAACTGTGTAGCGAAATGCGTAGGGGCGAAGCGTCTAGCGATCAGGTTCTGGCTTCTAAGGCAGAGCTGTAGCTCATGACTTTGTCCCTATAGCTTATGGCTGTACTCGACTATTTTGCTTCATTTCGAAGTTTGGATCAGCGAAGACGGCAATCGTTACGATAGTGGGCTGTTGCAGCAGGCACGATGTCTGCGCAACGCTCTCACCGTTTTTAGTTTGACCCACTCTCACACTGTAAACTCAGCGAATTCATTGGTTTCATCGATCGACTCGTCTTTGTGCGCCTTCGATGGTTGAAAAGTCGAGCCTTGCGTGACTTGGTTAAGCGTCATTTTAGGATTCTGCTGCAAAACGCTTAATACACCCATAAAATCGCGCACTACTTCGCCAGGGGTTAATAGCGCTTCTGCACCTACACGGCTGGTAACTGCCCCTAAAAAGTCTTGAAGCTCCCGTTGGGTCAGGCGTGGCTTGCTGTTGTGATGAGTCGCATGAATGTCCAATAGGCGCTGTAGTAGCCCCAAAATATCCTCCTTGGTGAGCGGTTCCAGCCAGATGGCAGGTCCCGAAACATCTTCCGCGCCAACGGTGACAAAGCGGCTTTTGGCGGTGCGACGTTGCCACGCAGGATCGCTATAAAGCCCACGCCGTGGGTCTTCTAATAACTGGGGCGTACCGCCGATTATGGTACCTAGGTGGCTAACTCTACCTTGCATGGCATCGTTGAATATTGCCAGCAATTTGTCGTAATTATTTTGACGGGCGATCGTCGTATTGATTTTATAAAGGTGAATCGCTTCGTCCAGGAAGATGAGCAAGCCTTTGTAGCCAATGTCAGCGACGAAGCGCGCAAAGAGTTTGATGTAGTCGTACCAGGTTTCATCGTCGATAATCACCCGTACACCGAGTGCTGCGCGCGCTTCCGTTTTAGTCGCAAATTCACCTCGCAACCAGCGTAATGCGGCTGTTTTCTTACTGTCATCATCCGTGCGATAGCCAGACCAGTAAGTAATGATGACGTTGGCAAACTCAAAACCGTTAACCAGATCGGCGACCTCTTTCACGACTTCACGAATTTTGGCTTCTACCTGACTGTCAAAACCATCGTCATTTGGTTTTTTTCCGGTTTCTTGGGCAACCTGAGTCTGGATGCCTGCAATCCAACGCTCCAAAATGATGGTGAGTGCGCCGCCATCAGGACGGCTCTTTGTTGCCAGGTTGTGCATCAATTCACGATAGGTGGCAACGCTAGAACCATTGCTGCCTGCCAGACGACGTTCCGGCGTGAGGTCAGCATCAGCGACGACAAAGCCTTGTTCCATGGCATAGTTACGCAGCAACTGTAGGGTAAAGCTTTTACCCGCCCCGTACCGACCGACGACAAACCGAAACGCACTCCCCCCCTCGGCAATAGTATCCAGGTCTTGCATGAGAGCTAAGACTTCTCGTTCACGCCCAACGGCGATATGTTCCAGCCCGACGCGCGGCACAACGCCTGCACTGAGGGCATTGATGAGCGCTGTCGAGACTCGTTTAGAAAGTTTGGGCAGAGACATGGGCGTTTCTTCGTTCACTCAGTGCCAGGTTCATTTGTACCAGGACGATCGCTTATTCATCATAGTAAGACCTGCAAGGCAATACTCTGCGCCTAGTTTGCCTGATTCATTGAGGCAGTTTGATCAGAAGTTGAAGCTGGAGAGGTAAATCTATGTGGTAATTTCACGGAGTCCTGTACTTAATTTTACTAAGAGCTTGCTACGATCGAAGCAAATCGATCATCTTGCAGGTGCCGCGCTCATCGTAGACTAACTGATTCTAACGGCTCATTAGTTTATGCTTCCTGGCTAATCATCTGATCGTCTGTCAGACGCTCTGACGTTTAGGGTCTATATGCGTTGCCTCTCTACTAATCGAAATGATCGCGTTGCGATGTATCGAGATGATCGCGCTGTTTGTCGAGTCTGACCCGCTCCGATCGCCACAGATTGGTTGAGAAAGCCATGCATCAGTATTCAAATGAATTTGAACAAGCTAATACACCGATGGCGACGATCAGTACGAACGCTGAGTGCCTGGTGCCAGAAGTGCCGCCAGACGTATCGCCAGAGACCACTGCTGCCTGGGCGACTCCATCTGTACCAGACGCGTCGAAAGCGGCAATACAGCAGTTAGTGATGGAGCTGCAAAGTGAACGATGCCTGAATCGCCTGGGTCAGCGGCTGAATGCCTGCGTTTCGGAGTATCTTGCAGCTGTCGATCGAGACGCTACAGTGAGTCACGTTTCAGTGCCGCCAGCGCAAATTTTGGCAGAGGAATTAAGTCTGGGTCTGAATCAAAGTTGCGCCGTTGTCCTGCCAAGCATAGAGGCTGTGAGCGATCGTGGTGAACCGACTGCGCACTCGCTCGAATCAGTCTTTACGGTTTACGTGATCGCCTCAGGACACGCCAAACCTGCACCAGGAGAGTCGTGTCTTGCCTCGGCGATGCCTTTAATGCCGTTTACTTTGGGGCAATCGTTAAGCGATCGTGATTTGCAGTGCTGGCGAACCCAATTCCCTGCCTGTGCCTGGCAGATACATAACGGTCAGGTTATTTTGGGCTGGCTGTTGCTGAGTCCGATTGCGGCTGATTTCCAGCCAGACACGCTGAATGTGCTGGATCCACTCGCCTCCTTAAAGGCTCGTCTCATTGAGCAAAGTCTCGATCGGTACCTTGCAGCCCTGTGCCAGGTTGAGCAAATTCAAGCGCAAGCACAGCAACGAGAAGCGTTAGCCGCTCACAATCACGAACTGCAACAAGCAAACCACCTGAAGAGCGAATTTTTGGCAAACACGAGCCATGAGATCCGCACGCCTCTTAGCTCGATTCTGGGCTTTACGCACCTGATGCGTGAACAGGGCTTCAACCCCAGCAGCCTGAAGCATCAGGAGTACCTCAACATCATTTTAAGCAGTGGTCAGCATTTGTTAGCGCTGATTAACGACATTTTAGATCTCTCAAAAATTGAGGCAAATCAGCTTGATCTGCACTGGGAAATCGTTGCCATTAAGTCGGTCTGCCAAACCGCGATCGCCCTGGTGAAAGAAAAAGCAAACGATAAAGGGCTGTCACTGACGCTAGAGATTGCGCCCCAGGTGGATACACTTGTTGCCGATCCGCTACGGCTAAAGCAAATGCTGTTCAATTTGCTGTCGAATGCGCTCAAATTTACGCGCCAGGGTAGCGTGGGGCTACAGGTTACAGTAGCCGATGATCTTCATTTCACCGTGTGGGACACGGGTACAGGCATCTCAGAAGACCAGCAGCAGTTGCTTTTTCGCCCTTACTCACAGATTGCGAATGCTGCCGCTAAGCGTGACGAGGGCACAGGCTTAGGGTTAGCGCTCACGCAAAAACTGGCAGAGCTTCATGGTGGTCGGGTTGAGATCCATTCTCAGTTGGGTCAGGGTTCACGCTTTACGATCGTGCTGCCCCTGATACCAATCACTGAGAACGACGCTGAGGTAAACGTCAAGGCTGGTGAGCTTGAAGCAGTTGAGACGGTTCAAGCAGCACCGTATGTCGGCGAAACGCTTCCTGCTCGTGACCATCCCCGCTCAATGACTCAAACAACTAAGTCTGCACGTTTGCCAGCTAATCCGCACGTCCGCTCGGCATCTGACAAACAGCCTCCTCTACCTACCGTTAATATACCGACGCGCTCGAACCATCTTTTGCTAGTGGAAGACAACACCTACAACGCCAAACTGATGCTGACGTATCTCAGCAAGTTGGGGTACGAAGTTACCTGGGTGAAGGATGGCATTGAGATGCGGCAGGCGTTGGCGCGGGCATTGCCAGCCTTAATACTGATGGATATTCATCTACCCGGTGAAGACGGGATAGCGCTGACGCATCAGCTTAAAGCAGACGATCGCTATTGCTCTATTCCCATCATTGCGCAAACGGCAATGGCGATGTCGGGCGATCGTGACCTGTGCTTGGAGGCTGGAACGGTCGCATACATTTCTAAACCGATCGACTTAAAGCTGCTGGCGCAGCTCATTGCTCAGTACGTTAAGGGTATCAAAGAGTAGAAGTGGGAAGAGCGGCTGTGGTGGCTGGTGTTGAGAGTTTTACAACCAGGGGGGCATCTGTAACGCTGAGCGTCAGCTGAGTGGGTGACGTATAGGCTGTGATCGGGGCGATCGATTGATTGGGTGCATACGTGGTTGCCTGCCCCAACGCGGTGTTGAAGTTTAACGTCACAGTTTGACCAACGGTTTGATCCGTGCTGGGAACTTCAAGCCAAAGGACAAGGTAAAAGTCGCCGTTTCTCTTTTCCAGCAGCGTGTGATGAACGTTTTGGGTTGTGCCACCGATGGAGTAGTTGAGTGCCCCTAATGGAGTTGGCGTGACGATCGCTGCTGTCGTCGTGCTGGTTGCCGTTGTTGCAGGCTGTGGATCATTGAGTAAGCCAATCAAGTTTTTCAGTGCTGTATACGCAGGCTTGGGTGTGCCATCGCTGCGGATCAGTCCATAGTTGTTTTCGCTGTTGTTTGGGTCAGCTTTCTGATCAATCAGCTCATACGAGAAGGTGCGGGGAACGCCTTGATTGAAGCTTTCTAAAAAGAGCCGGGGAATATACTTACCCTGTACGGCTTCTGTGACGGGTCGATCGGATGCTGCGCTACCAGTCGAGTAGCCAACCTCAGTGGCAATTAATGGCTTGGTGCCAAAAGCCTGCGATCGCAGCGCATAGTCTTTCGCAAGGCTACCGTCACCCGGATTCTTGGGGTTGTTGTAGGGGTGGAAACTGCCGTAGTCTACCCACTGGCTCAGGTCGCCGATCGCGCTGCTAGAGGTGGAATAGACAAAGGATGGACCAATGATGGGAATGCTTGCGGTCGCGGGATCTGACTTGAGCGCTATGTAAACATCTCGTGTAAAGTCGCGCAGGTAGCTGATCCAACCGTTCCCTGTGACGGGTTGACCGTTACGGCTGTAGCTAAACAGGTTGTAGAAGAGGTCGAATTCATTCAGGATTTCTACGGCTTCTACTCCAGCCGAGACGAGTTTGACGAAGTTAGCGACGGTGTAACCAGGGGGTTTGGTGTCGTAAGAGGCATCGGGACCAATACCAATGTTAGGGTCAAGTACCAACGTAGACTTGATGCCTAGACTACCCAACTCATTGATGCGCTGAATCCAGGTTGGGTCGCTACCACCATCGCGAATATGACGTACGCCCAAGTCGAGCAAGGTTTGCTTGATGAATGGATAGTTGCCATACGCTGTGTCGTAGTAGCGGATATGAGTGTTGATGCCGATCGAATCTACAAACGAGTTAGCGCTTTTGGCTGGTTCACCTGTGGCAAACGCAAGGGTGCTGATGCCCTGAAACAACTGACTGGCTGGAATAATTTCTTTAGCCTGAGTGGGGCTAGACCATAACAACTGCGATGTGGCACCGCCTGTGCTGTCGTAATACTCCAGCTTGATGTCATACGACTGACCGGCAACAAGGGCGATCGAGCCGCTGTTTTCAATCACATCGTGATCAGTCCAGTTATTGATGAGCAGTTGCCCGTTAACCCATAGCCTAATCCCATCATCCGATCGGGTGTAGAACGTGTAGGTTTCAGAGGTTTTAGCCTGCACCTGTCCCGTCCAGCGAACCGCAAAATTGTCTGCTGGCACGATCCAATTGGGGGCATTGGTGCCCCACACAAAATTCACGGTCGGGTCAATTTGCGACCATTTGAGATTCGTGAAATCTTTGCCCTGGTAGTACTGCGCCCGCAGCCCAGACTGGTTAGTGGCAGTAGCGATCGGTGCGGCTGAAGCGCTTGGAGGGATGCTACTAGAGGCAAGGGCGTTACTAGCCGTTAAGCTGCCCGTTTGAGTAGTCAGGGCGGAAGTAGCAACTGCATTGGTGCTGATATTTGTACTCAGATCAGAGCTGCTCGTTGCAACTGCGACGTTTGAATCTGACACTGGTAGTTTCCCTAATAAACGAACTTTGCGTTAATGAGCCTCAGAAATCAGTAGCCTGCCGAGCCAATACTCAGAACTGCCACTTGCCTTGAGTGCTACTACGGAACGAGCTGTTTGTCGGGAACACACGCATTTGATTTATAAAGACATCGGCAAAGGGACGCTGACCAACAATAGCAATGTAAAGCGTTAAAAGCGTTAACTGGAATACATGTCTACGACAGAGCCACGATCTGCAACAGCCGCGATTAATATCTACCATGAGTTTTCATAAATCTCAACCCCTGAGTCAAATTTACTAAACTGTAGTAGTTGCTTCGTTGTCTAAACGGAGCTGTTTTATGTGTAGATAACGACGGTTGCGGTTGCAAAACGTCATGGATTTGATGATCTTTTCTGATGCGAGAACGGGTGAAACATGAAACCTTCTAATGACAGTTGAGAGCGCTGAAAGCTAGCAGCCGCAACCCTTTCGAGTCAACTGAGAGCAGAATTTAGTGTGATTTAGTCACTAAACGTTCGACTGACTAAGCGACTTGCTTTACTTCCTCCTCAATGAAAATTCCTGATCGTTGTCTTCATAGAAACTTTAAGTAAGCTTTAAATTCTGGCTGCTATTCAGGTTGCCCTTTTCTATCAACAAGCAACAGCTTGACTGAAAATCTTTAGATGGTTGGGTTATCCTCTGATCGCATGGAGTGAGATCCGTTCAGTTGGGATGATTGGCGCGATCGTACTGCCACTACTATAGAGGTACCTTCACAAGCGCTATTGATTGTGCCTACAACCATTTCTGAGCCATTATCTTCTTCAGGATCGACCTCACTTCATACCGTTCCTGATGCTCCTACGCGTTTATGGATGCCTGAGCGCGTTTTGTTTACGCCTTCAGCGTTGGAGCTACCTTGGGGACAGCAGATTTTATCACGGGTACAGGCGCTCGATCTGCCTGTGGAAGCGTTGCCACGCGATCGCTTGACAGGTTTACGGGGTGAGGATGACCGCGAGACGTATGCGATCGCCAAGCGTACCCTTGCGGTGGTGGTCGCCCCACCCAGCCATTTTAAGCTCAGCCCCATTCCACCGTCCGCCGACTGGCAGTTTCATCTGGCAGAAGGCTGTCCGGCTCACTGTCAGTATTGTTATCTGGCAGGCAGTTTGCAAGGTCCACCTGTGATTCGGGCGTATGCGAATCTGCCGCAAATTCTAGAGAATCTAGCAGCGTATGAACGTCCCGGTCAGGTGACATCGTATGAGGTTAGTTGCTACACCGATCCGCTCGGCATCGAGCACCTCACAGGTAGCCTTGCTGAATGCATTCGCTACTTTGGTACTCGTCCCGACGCGCATCTCCGTTGGGTGTCAAAGTTTGATGGGGTCGATCGCCTGCTTGACTTACCACATAATGGGCGCACACGCTGCCGGGTGAGTGTGAATGCTGCTCCGATCGCCCAGCGGCTTGAGGGCGGGACGGCATCGGTTGCTAAGCGTTTGCAAGCACTGCGACGATTGGCATTACCACGATCGCAGGGTGGTGGTGGCTACCCGATTGGACTGGTGATCGCGCCCATTATGCCGATCGACGCTTGGCAGACTCATTACAGTGAGCTGTTTGATGCGATCGAGGCGGCGATCGACTTTGATTGCGATCTTACCGTTGAGCTGATCTCCCATCGCTTTACCCCCGGTTCTAAAGATGTGTTGCTGAGCTGGTATCCCAAGACGACACTTGATTTGGATGAATCGACTCGCAGCGTGAAGCGCAACAAGTTCGGCGGCACGAAATATGTTTATCCTGCCGAGATGATGAAAACGCTGCGCCGCTTCTTTGAGCAAGAAATTGCCCGACGCTTTCCGCAGGCGAAGATTCTTTATTGGACGTAGGAGGGCAGAGGGCAGGAGGCAGAGGGCAGAGGGCAGGAGGCAGAGGGCAGAGGAAGCAGAGGTAGCAAGGGGGGGCAGGGGAAGCAGCCTTAACTCCAAACTCCAAACTCCAAAGCTTCCACTGCCTCCTTTGCTCCCCCTACGTCACTAATTCGGCGTATACCGCCTGTGTTTCGTCATAGACTCGCGTAACCTTGAGCCAATCGAGATTCTGGTGCGATCGCCTTTTCCACTCCTTTAACAACTCAGGATCACGCAGCAGGGGTGCGATCGCGTCTGCCAATGCTGTAGGCTCTGCCGCTGGCACCAGTAACCCAGCCTTGCCACCATCTAGCGCTTCGGGAATGCCATCCACGTTGCTGGCGACGATCGCGCACCCTGCTTCCCGTGCTTCTGAAAGTACCAGTCCAAAGGGTTCTTGACGGGATGCGAGGACAAAAATGTCGGTGGCGGTTAGATAGCGCTTCGGTTCTGCCTGATAGCCTTCAAAGTGAATACGATCGACAATGGCTGTCTTTTGTGCCTGTGCTTCAAACTCAGCGCGATCGGGACCATTCCCAATCAAATAGAGATGCACATTAGGAAACTCGGTTGCCAGTGATTCAAACGCCGTAATCAAGTCTGCAATGCCCTTGCGGTGATACATGCCAGCAAGGGTGGCGATCGCAGGACGCTGAAGTACGACAGGCGGCAACTCCGATAGCTGTTCACGCGGACTGCCCAAGGTGCCGTTGCAAACCACGCGCAGCTTTGACTGAGGAATGCCTCGCTGTGCCATTGAGTTAGCAACGGATTGACTGACAGCAAGTACGCGATCGGCTAACCCCATCAAAATGGCGCTGCGCTGAAATTCGTTGTGGACAGTAGACACCAGCCCATACGGTGAGCGTCCCCGGAGTGCCCACGCCAGTACCATGCCTGTCATCATGTGAGCGTGAACAATGTCTGGCTGCATGGTTTGCACCAGCGATCGATACTGTCTCGCAGCCCGGAGCAAATTGAGCGGTTGGCGACGTTGATCCAGAGTCACATGCGTCACGCCGTAACGGGTCAACAGGCGATCGTACTCCCCTCCCCCAGACGCAACGACTACGGTATGTCCGGCTTCTGCCTGCAAGCACGCCAAATCAACCGCCACGTTCACAATGCCGTTGCCAATTTCTTGAATGTGGTTGAGGAGGTGCAGAATTCGCATGATGGTTAGCTGACCCGAAGCGCCTTTTGGGGCGTTAGATTTGCCAACATATCGATATATTGATCAACGACGCGATCAACCGAAAACTCCTGGGCGCGTTGGCGGAGAATCTCAGGGGCGATCGGCGCTTGCAAGGTCGCTAAAATGCCGTCTGCCAGTGCTGCTGGATCATTCACAGGCACCAGCTTGCCATATTTGCCGCCATCCAGAATCTCAGCGGGTCCACTGGGGCAATCGGTGGAGACGATCGCGGTGCCTGCTGCCATTGCCTCGGCAACCACATTGCCAAAGCCTTCAAAAATTGAGGACAAGGCAAAGACATTAGCTTGAGCCATATAGGCATAGGGATTTTCTGCAAAGCCTGGTAGTGCTACATCGTCTTGCAAGCCCAACTCGCGGATCTGTGCCTCTAGCTTTGCTCGATCTTCACCTTCGCCTAAAATCATCAACCGTGCCGATCGCTGTTGGCGCACGATCGCAAATGCCTCTACCAAAGTGGGAAAGTCCTTCTGGCTGACCAAACGCCCTACGCCCAGAATGACAGGCGGTTCTCCGGTTGCAAACCAGGGATGATTCACAGGCTGCTGCATTTTTTCCAATACCGCTGGCGTAACAACGGGATTATAAATGACCCGAATCGTGTCCGCTGGAATGCCCGTAATCTGCGCCACATCATCTGCTACGCCTCTAGAAGCCGCAACGATCGCATCTGCCCACGGATAAAACAGGCGCACCAATTTGGGTCTGATACGCCCGATCGTGTTGGGCTGATGATCACGAAATTGCTGCGATAGGTTCGTTTGCACACACATCACAATGCGAGTGGATGATCCTGCCAACCGTCGTGCCCACGTTGCAGAGCTGAGAATATCCAACGCCGAAAACAGTACGGACGGCTGCTCCTGTTGCAAATAGCGACGTAATGCCAGTGTCTTCGATACCAACAGCGGCGATCGTGCCTTCAAGTCCACAATCCGAATCGAAGGCGGCACTGTGTCCAGGTAGGCTCCTTTCGTTTCTGCCAGCACCAAATCGACTTTAAAACCACGTGCTGCTAGACCTTCTGCCAGGTGCAGCATAGCTCGTTCGGCACCACCGCCTTCAAGGGCAGGGAGGAAGACGCTAAGAGTGGTGGATTGAGGAGTGGAGGGCATGGGAGGTGAGGTGAGTGGAAGATAGAGGAGGTTTGAGTTGTTTTTTCCTGACTTCTGGCTTCTGCTTCTTCGCGGAAGTGAGGTGTGAGGAGTGAGGGGGTGAGGAGTGAGGGGGTGAGGAGTGATTTCGAGTTGATCCTGACCGCTGACCGCTGACCGCTGACCGCTCCCTTCTGCCTTCTGCCTTCTTTTAACAACTAACAACTACTTGCAGCAGTTGATCAATCTGTTGGCGAATTTGCTTTAAATCAAAGCGATCGATCGCTTCAACTTGGGCGGCTTTGGCGATCGCCTGTGTTGCCGCTGGGTTTGCTTGGCAATGGGCGATCGCAGCAGCGAGTGCTTTTACGTCTCCAGGTGGTACAAGCCAGCCAGTGACACTGGATTCTATCAGTTCCACAGCGCCACCAGAGGCAGAGGCAATCACGGGTCGCCCACAGAGCATCGCTTCTGCAATGACGCGCCCAAACGGTTCAGGTGCAGTGGAGGTGTGAGCCACTAGATTGCAGGCTTGCATTAACGGCACCACATCAGAGCGGAAGCCTAGAAAATGGACTCGATCGCGCAGTCCCAGTTTTTCTACTTGCGCCTTGAGAGTTTGCACGTAGTCTTGTTCACCAAACAGAGCATCGCCGACAAAGAGAACTGCAACATCTTCAGGACAGTGAACGAGCGCTTCCAGCAAAATATGCTGTCCTTTCCAGGGCGACAGGCGACTGAAATGACCCACGACAAAGCGATCGACCAATCCCATCTGTTGCCGTAACTGGGTCGCATTCGTGTTTACTTTGTATAAGTTTGGCTCGAAACCGTTGTAGACGACAGCCGCTAGATCTGCCTGCCCACCAGCGCTGATGAAGGCATCGAGGCTTGCCTTTGATGTCGCAATGACCTGACTGGCACAGCGGTTGGCTAACGTGACAGCAAGACGACGATTGGTAGGGCTGAAGTGGTCGATCGACAAAATATCGTGCAAATGGTAAACCAGCGGACGACGGCTCAACACGCTTGCCAGTGCCCCAACGACTAACGCCTTCTGAGTATTGGCATAAATTAGGTCATAGTTGCGGCTCAGACGCGCCACCTGTAGCGCTAATGGCAGCAGTTGACCGAGGCTTTGCAACCCTTGCACTAAGCCGCTTTCTTTACGTACCCGCATTGGCTTCGTTGCTAATACTTGTACTGGCACCCCACGTTTTTTTAGCGTTGCTTGAAAGGGACCATCTGTGAAGAGGCAAACCAGACAACGATCGCGATACGGCTGCACAATATCTAGAAGACACAACTCTGCGCCTGCCAGTTCGCCACTTTGATCAAGAAAAAGAATCTTCATTGCTCTGGTTGCAGAGGTTGAATTGAGAGGTTTTGTAGCAATTGCTTGTGGGTTCACAACTGTACGCCTTAAACCATTAGCCATAGGCACTTCGATCCACGCATAGGTTAAATATCCCACGCCTAATGTGGTTGCCAGTAACAAACTGATCGTAGCTGTATACCCAATACTGCTGATGAGATTAGTTGCAACGATTAGCTTCAAAAAAACTGATAAACAAAGGTAGTGTGTCAAATAAATTGAATAAGAGGCATCACCTAAAGAAGTAAATAGCCGTGCTAGTGATGACCTCGTTTGATGGCACGATCGCTGTACGTCGAACGAAGCCGAACCCAGGACAATGAGCATTGATGGTAAACCGTAGGCAAAAACGGGGTTTAGTATGAGCGATCGCTGAGCCTGAGCAATACCAAATAATAAGAATAGTGACGTTCCTAAAAATAGAAAACCCGTTTTTTGTGTGTTGAAGCGATTTTTGCGAATCAGATCAGCAGCCAGACAGCCAAACAGAAACTCGAAATTGTGAGCACTAAAAACAAACTTAAACAGAAAGTAATTATCTAAGTTGAAGCTATCTGAAAGGCTACTCAAAAGGACAGCTATTGTACCGATAAACCATCCCAGCAGTAGGTAACTAAACCGTCTGAGCGGTAGTACTATTGCAAGTGCGAACAAGCCATAAAAGAGCATCTCATGGCTTAACGACCAGCCTACAATTAAGATTGGAAAATGCTGCTGTGGTACCAACAGTAACGATTTAATAATGACGGCTAAATCACGTTCATAGCCGTAACCAAGCTGAGGCTCTAAAAAATAGATGGGCAGTATTGCTAATGTGATTAGCCAGTAGAGCGGATAAATCCGAATCAGACGTTTGAGGATGAACGGCTTGAGGCGATCGCGTTTTCCCACATCTGCCTGATGCACAAAGAAAATAATGAAACCACTCAGCACAAAGAAAAAGTCAACTCCAGCGCCACCAAACGCAAACAAATTGCCTAAAAATGGTTGACCAAGCTTTTCTTGACTGAGCTGGGTGGCGTGAAACAGCAGCACTAGCAGCGCAGCGATGCCTCGACAGATTTGAATGCCTTCTAAGCGCGGCTTAACGGTTTTCTGTACAGCATCCGAAGGCAGTGCACGATCGCCGTTCATTCGCTGCGTCGCAGTCATTGCTCCATCATTTACAAACGGTTTCACGAGCCAATACACCTCATACCCTGCCATCAACACATTGCCCTCAACACACTGCCATCACGCGCTTTCAGCTTCGAGCGCCAACAGATGTTGATAGCGGTAAAAGCGTTGGGCTGCCAGTGCGATGCCTGCAAAACTCCACATCACCACACCTGATAGTGCCAGCGTTGAACTACCCAACCCGATTTGGGCAAACACCCCCAGGCTGATAGCGCGTGATGCACTCATAAACGCGTCCGATCGTCCCTCTGTTCCCCGAAACAGGCTGAAAAAAAGGAGAATCATGCCGCCCAAATACGGTATAGTGCCGAACCAGCCCAAGTTAAATAAGATGGATAAAATGCCGCTGTCATTGCTGCCCAGGCTATCGTTTGCCAGCACAAAACCCAGTCCGTTACCCGGAACTTCTGCCAATGCATCGCCCAGAATTTGACCGTAGCCTTCAAGTCGCTGGTTGTAGCTCACGTCGTTCTGCGTGTTGGAAAAGGTTTGCAGACGTGCCGCGATCGCCCCTGAAAATGGCTGCATATTCACCAACGGAATGACACAAATTGCCATCACCAGAATCGTCACAATTAACCGCATTTGCAAGCGCGGCTTCAGCGATGGAATGTACATTACCACGCCTACAGCCCAGCCCAACCAGGACGATCGCACCAGCGACAGCAAGAACGACAGGTAGCCCACTCCCACCGCTGCAAACCGGAGCGTACTCTGACTGCTAAACAGCAACAGCAGTCCTGCCATCATGACGGTGGCGAACGGACCTGGTGAATTCATGGTGCTGAAGACGCGCATTCCCAATGGTTCAGGAGTGCCAAAGGCGATCGCCTTAGAATTGATCAGCCAAAAGCGATCCCACTCCGGTGCGACAAGATACTGCATCACCCCGTATGCGCCAGATACCAGTACACCCCACAAAAACACGCGTTCTAAATTCTGGCGGTATGCAGGGTAGCTCCGCCAGTTAACGAACAGATGAAAGCCAAACAGAATGGGTGCTAACCAGTTCAACAACGGGACTACAACGGCTGTCGGTGGATACTTAATCAGCCCCACTAGCAAGCCGTAGAGCACTCCTGCTGCCGACAAAATAAACGGCAAGCCATCCTGCCGCAGGTAGCGAGGCAGATACTTTACAAACGTCAGCGCCGTCAGCATCATCACCAGAAACGGTGCCAGCAGCACAGGGCTGGGGTCAACCCATCCGCTCTGAAAATCGATTAAGCGACGCACAAACGGAGACAAAAACGCGAGCCACCAGGCAAAACCCACGTAGAGTACCGGATAGCGCCGGAACAAAAACAAGCCAACCAGCAATGCTCCCGCTGGATACGCCAACCGCAACAAGCCACCTGCACGTGCAAGGATACAGAGCAGCGAGAAGAATACCAACCCCAACATGGCAGTCCATGCCAATGTTGGCTGTAGACCAAACTGGGGACGAGGGGTGGGAGTAGCAGCGTCGGGTTGCATGGGAAAGGCTGAAAGAGTTGTTGGTTGTTAGTTGTTGGTTGTTAGAAAAAGGCAAAAGAAGTGAGAGAAGTAGGGGAGAGCAATGAAGGGAGTCAGTGATCGGGAAAGGCTCATGCACTAACAGCTAATAACCAAAAACTAAAAACTGGTTTAACTCAAAACTCTACTCCCTCCCCGATCGCCCCTCCTTCCAATCAATCTCATACAATTTGACTTCCTTCAAAAAGATATAGAAACTCCATAACCCAGAGAGGGTAAAACCAGCCATGCCCTGACGAAACATGCCGTACCAGAGATACTGCTGCACGAATTTTGCGGATGGTTTGAACAGCAGTCGCAGCAAGCTAAACCGAGTGCCATTGCGATGAGCCTGCTGTGCATCCAGATCAGTGTAACGGTTGAAGCGAACCACTAAATCGCTGATGTCGCGGAAGCCGTAGTGCCAGATCACGCCGGGTAATTTCACAACGGGAGCATCCTTCACATCCGGTCCTTCGTGTACCAAAACGTCCTTAATCCGAAAAACGGTTTTGTTGTAGAGGCGAGTGTGATACTCCGGTCGCGTATCGAGCCATTTGTCCCAAAAATCGCCGATGCGAACGGCAGAAAAGGCATTGGCTGCGATCGTGTTTGCCTGTTTCCATTCCAGCAACGCGGTTGCTAGGCGATCGTCAATCACCTCATCCGCATCAATAAAGAGAATCCAATCATGCTGTGCCTTGTCAGCGCCAAAATTACGCTGGTTCGAGTAGCCCGACCAGGGATTGTGATACACCTGACAGCCCAGATCGTGAGCGATTTGCACGGTGGCATCTTCACTGCCGCTATCAACCACCACAATTTCGTCAGCAAATGACTGGCACGATCGGATGGCATTGGCAATGCATTCTTCTTCGTTCTTAGCAATGATGACGATCGAAAGCTGTCTCGACTGCATGGCATCGACTGGATTGAACAAGGGCTTCTGGCTCAACTGCATCATGGCATCTTCATCGAAATGTAGAACACTAATGGGAACTTGAATTTCAAAGAATACCCGTCTTCTCAGTTGTATCCCTTAAAATCGAGCTGGCACCGTTTCTTGCAACGCAAGACGTTTAATCCTAACTTATGTCGAAACTTGCACTGCTGATTGAGGTTAGTGAATACGAAGCTGGATTACCTCCCTTGCCTGGTGCTCAGAGAGATGTTAGGGCAATGAAGCGCGTTTTACAAAATCCTCATAGGGGCAATTTCGATGCTGTAAGCTTGCTCTCAAATCCCAGCCCAACGGCAATGCAACTGGCAATTGAGACGTTGTTTCTCGAAGATCGCCGTAAAGAAGATTTGATTTTGCTTTACATTTCTAGTCACGGTGTCCGCGATGATGATGGCTGCCTTCACCTCGCAACGCGCACAACCCAACTGCGGCAATCCGGGCAAATCTTCACAGCTACTGCTGTTCCTGCCAGTTTCATTCAGTCTTGCATGAGTCGTAGTCGATCGCGTCGTCAGGTGCTGATCCTGGACTGCTGTTTCAGCGGCGCGTTTGCAGAAGGTATGCAGGCGAAAAGCTTAGAGCAGCCGATCGCACTACTCAACCAACGGTCAACCGGAATCAAATCATGGGCATCCGCTTGCTGATTGTTGTGGTTAAGGTGAATTGTGCCAAAAGCTTTGTCGCCAAGAGCGATCACACATCAACCTGTGTGATCGCCCTCTTCCATGTGCAGGCGATCGGCTTAACTGGCAACTTTCTCGCTTGCTTTACGCACGGGTCGCTTCCGCTGGCTTTTGCGAACGCCTCCTGCCATTTCATATTCAGCGCTGTCTTTGCCATACTCAAAGGCAACACCCAGCAACATTTTCTCCGACAATGCCATTAACGTCTTTTCGGCTTCTAGCATGGCGGCACGGTCTGCATCTAACAGCGATAGCGTTGTGTTGTAGTCAGCAACCCGTTGGCGAGTGGTTTCAATCAGTTCAGTGAATGCCTCAACGGTTAGCCCTTTGCCTAAATCCAGCGCTGGATTGATGGACTTTAAACCTGCAATCCGACGCTCGGCTTTATCGACACTGGCAGAACTGCGCTTTAAGCGTGCCATAAATAGTCCTCATTATGGGTAAGGTAGATAACGCCAGAATGCCCACCAGCAAACCACAGCGAACATATTTATCGCCAGAATAATTACGGATTTTTGATCGCTTGAGGCTCTAATGTGTCCGTAAATCTATTGATTAATCGCTTTTGGGTTGCTGAAATGGACGATCGCATACCCAAGATCAAGGAACACAAACCTGAAACTAAAGAACACAAACCTGAAAGCAAGAAACGCTGACTTAAATTAAGCAATACTTATACAAATTCAAGAAACGCAAACCAGAAAGCAACAAACGCTTATCGAAGATCGAGAAATGGGTACAGGTTGCAAGGGTTTTTAACGTGCGATTGCTCAATTTAGTTATATGGGGAAGCGATCAGGCTTGTAGTTCCTAAAAGGTGATAAGGCTAAGTAAAGATCTCACTGCACCAAAAGATAATCTAAAGCTTTCAGCTTTACCCTTCGCGAAAGGTTAACATGCAGATAAGTCGCAGTTCAATCATCTAACTAGGAATTTAGACTGTGAGTTTCCAGCCTCATCATCCAACGAGGATCTTAGGCTGGAAGGATCTGTTCAACCATCCAACCCAATAAGAGAGAACCATGCTTAGATGCAGCATTAGATATTCGGTATTTTGGTTGACGACATCGGTGGTACTTTCTATTGCCTCATCTTCTGTAGCAAAAGATGTCTCCAGCCTTTTTTATGTATCTAAAAGTGACAATCGCAACCAGGCACACTATGGTGTTCAGCTAAATCAAAAGTGTTTGCCAACTAATTCTCGACCAGTCTACGCTTACTGGCGCATGGCTAATGGGAAAACTGAAGAACTCCTGTCAATCGAGGAACCTGCTTATGGCATAGCAAGTCAGTCAGTTTCGGGAAATAACACTAATCTTATTTTGAATGGTTTTCAGAACAGAGGCATTCAAAGGATGATTGCACTAACCGCCTCTGGGTCTAATGGAAGATGTCAAGCTAAAGCCTACACCAATATTAATGGAGTTCGTAAAGAGTTGTCCTACATCCACATTGATTTAGCTGATGTCAGGAGAAATCCTTTTGGCGGAGGCACAATAGGAGGAAGAGTGGTGAGATTAACACTTATTAGTTCAGATGGAACTCAAGAAGCAATTCCATGTAGCTCAAATTGCAGGTTCGGCATTTAGCGAAAATCTTGGTTAAGGGATATGTTGTGACTCAGTAGTCTGAGTAGTCGTAGTAAACCTGTAAAAGTCTAGTAAAAGAGTATGGCAACCAAATTAATCGAGTTAGAGAATGACATTTTGGTAGAGGTAGAAGTACCAGAAGATCAAGCCAGACAAATTTCTAGTCACTTTGCTGACCAAGTTAGCTCAACCGTTGATAAAATCAAGCCAGTCTTAGTTAAAATTTGTCGTCCTATTGCCGAAGTTTGGAGGGAAGTTAATCAGGAAATGCAAATTGAGAAAGCAGAAATAGAAATTAACTTTGGGTTTGAAGGAGAGGGCAACATCTACATAACGAAAGCAAAAGCGAATGCTAACTTAGTTGTAAAACTTGTGTTGACCCCAAAGGAGAGCTTAAATAAGTGAGCACAAGCTTAGATGATTCAATTGTTTTAATAACTAGCGGAGACACTAGAAAACAAGGAGTTACTGGTACAGGCTTTGTTATTCATCAGGATGGGCTTAGAACCTATGTATTAACTTGTTCCCACGTAGTAAGGGATGTAGGTGGCTCAGAAAATGTGATGGCTGACGGTCTAGCTGCTGAGATAATTGCTCAGGGCGACGAGCAGGATTTTGATTTAACTGTCTTGCAAGTTGAAGGCTTGTCAGACCGACCGACATTAAAGTTGAGCCAGTTCTGTCAGGAAGGACAGTTCTTCGTTGTTATTGGTTTCTACTTGTATGGCAGAAATAACCCTAGAATGAAGCAAATTACGGGAGTTATAGGACAACAAAGCGAAATAAGATCTCTAAAGTTAAGAAGTAGTGTTGATGCTTGGGAACTTGGTCTCGACGAGGAAAATTATCTACGCCCCGGCTATAGTGGAGCACCAGTGATTGAGCAATTAAGTAACCGTGTCATGGCTGTCGTAACTCACCAGGAAGGTCAAAGCGATAGGAGTGAAAAAGGAGCGGCAGTTTCTATAAATGCCTTGAGAGAAGTTTGGGTAGATATGCCAAGTGAACTGCTTCTTGATGAACCAGAGACTGCGCATTTAGAGAGCGAACCAAGTTTTAATGCCAGAGGGGAGGAAGAGTTTTCAGCAACATATGTGTGGAAGATAATTTGGATTGCGTTTGTTTTATTTATCATCTGCATAATCTCCCTTGCTTTTTCCTATCATTTTTCCTCTAGTCGAGCTTGGCAGGACAGATTTAATCTTCCGTGGGCTGATGGTTTGATTATTGAAGCTGCTCGTAGCATCATTTATCTGGCTTGTACAAGCTATTTAATTAGTGTGGTTTTCCAAACAGAATCTCTTGAAGTTCTCGGACTATCTAGGACTTTAAGTAACTATAGTAGAATTGTGTATTTAATAAGAATTTTTATAATTGCAGTTACTATTTTGAATGTTACTGTTCTAGTAGATTACCATCTCCATTCTGGGCCGGAGGGTCTGGCAAATGATCCAGAAAACACTCTCAAAGATGAAGTTACTCTAAAGGACACCAAGGGTTTTGAGGTTTATAAGTTACCCTATCTGTGCTATTTGCCTTATTCTTTTGTCAACTTTATCATTGTTGCTGGTTTAACTATCTCAGTCAGCCTTTATGCAGCAGTAAAGGATCTTGTTAGTTTAAATGATTGCCGGAGAGCACTCAAACGTGAGCTTAAGAAGTTTGTCGAACAATCTCCGAATTCTCGAAGAAACCAGAAATATTGCAAAGAGATTGAGCGAGAATTTAAGCGATTCTGCGAAGATTTTATCGACAAGATTGGTCGATACACAAACTTATTTTTGTGTTTAGCTATTGTCGTTTCATTTGAACATTCAATTGGAAAACATAACCTTATGCCTGAAGCTCAAGCCTTGACGGGATTGGGCTATTTGATATTTGCATCTGTATTCTTACTTATACTCTTTGGATTTTTACATTACGACAACGCTTTTCGAGAAGCTGCCCGCTCATTGTTCGATATAAGGTGCGATGATCTTGATCTTTTTGAAAGTCAAAATGGCTTCATCGATTTTTTGAAAAGAGTTTTTCGTAACTATTTTGGTCTTTATGTAGGAATTCTAGTTATTACTTTAGCTCTTGTTTTTTCTGGTATATCTCCAATTATTGGAAATGCCTTGCAAGGTTTGACGAGATAACGATCGCTGATCTTGTAGATTAGGTTGACTCAGGAAACCCAACAACTTTTTGTTTGCTCACCTCCGTTGCTTCAGCGATCGCTAACCACATTGCTCAAGGTTAAACTATAGAGACAACGTGGAAACGAGGTCAAGCCGATGGCTGTTCGACGACCCCGCTACGGAAAGGAAGAATTTGCTCGACGTCGGTGATGAGATTTATGAAACTTAGGTGCGTCCTCAAGTCGAAGCAGGTAATCACGGCAAGATCGTGGCGATTTGCTAGCGCAACACTGCGTGAACGATCTCGAAACCGGAGCTTTTGAAGTCGATGCGAGTGAGATTGCTGCCTACGATCGCTTTGCATTGTGATCTTTTTAGCGGCTAATAGCGGTTAGGAGCTGAGACGCAATATCCCTTACTGTATTCATCTGATTGTGAGGGTTATACCATTGATGGGCTGCCTTTGCGATCGCTTGTAATTGTTCGATCGCCAAGTTTTGCGTTTGCAGTCCAGCGAACAAAAAATGCTCGTTCGCTTGCAGTCCATCCAGTAAGGGGGATGTATCTTGCGTGACGATCGGTACCAGTCCATGAGCGCAATAAGTCGCAAAAACGCCTGATTTCGCCAGACGACTATTGTCAGTTGAATAAACAATGCCTGCAAACGATTCAGATAGTAATTGGCTAATGACATTGGCAGGTTGCTCACCTTTTTGTATAAAAGGAATACCCGCAATTTCAGACTGCCCCAATGATAAAGAGAGACCCACATCACAGATTGCTTCAATGCCCAGAAGCCGACAGCTATTGATGAGCATTGACTGCGATCGTTGATATATTCTGGCACGTCGTCCTCGTGTGCCAAAGACGATCAAACGCTTTTGTCGTTGCGTTAGCGGTGTTGTTTTCGCTAGCTCACCGATGTTAGAAAAAACAGGTAGATTGGTTATAGGTGACTGCAAACGGTTCGCTAAAACTGTTTTGGTAGCGGCGTTATTGGTGACGATCAGCTGAGCTAGTTTCGCAAGCTTCCAGGCAACGTGCTGCTGCCAGGGGAAGAGATAAAACGTTTTCTTCAATAAATAGAACGATGGGAATTCGTGAAATACTATAATCAATGGTAGCGATCGCTCTCTTTGCATTGCTTCCAGCGCTTTCACCAACCAAAAAGGTGCGCCGTACGTAGGATCGTAAGGATAGTCTGAATAGTGCAAGACAACGGCTTGAATCTGTGCTGGAATCGCCTCAACAAACGCTTGTGGGCTATCAACCGACAAGGGAATACTGGGAAAACAATCGTCGCTTTCTGCTTCATTTTCTGACTGAAACGTCATGAAGTGAGTGTGGATATTGTGTTGCAATAGTCCCTTTGCCAACGTAAACG
The DNA here is from genome assembly GCA_019358895.1 of Tildeniella nuda ZEHNDER 1965/U140. Classification (GTDB taxonomy): domain Bacteria; phylum Cyanobacteriota; class Cyanobacteriia; order Leptolyngbyales; family Leptolyngbyaceae; genus Stenomitos; species Stenomitos nudus. The sequence goes on from JAHHIG010000001.1 coordinate 223,297, forward strand.
CATAATCGCCAATCCCGTCGATCGCAGGTGGCAGTTTGGGACATAGTTGCAGAATTTCCATAGCTTCACGCGAGTACATGAAATTGCTTAATTGAGGTTTGTAGAAAGTAGCGTCTGTTTTTCTTTGAGTCCTAAACCATGTTGCATTGAGCGCCGAATGAAATGCACAATATTAGCGCGATCATACTGTTTAACAGCAGTCATCCGTGCAGAGGCACCCAGGCGATCGCACAAGTCATCGTTTTGTAAGAGCTTCAAGCAGGCGGCAGCAAAGGCTTGTGGCTCGTCGCGCTGCAAAAAATCCTGACCATCCTTAAAGACCAGTCCTTCTGCACCGATGCGAGTCGACACCATTGGCTTGCCGTAAGCAGCGGCTTCTACCAGCTTTACTCGCGTACCGCCGCCCGACAGAATGGGACAGCAGACTACCCGCGATCGGCGGTACAGCGCCTCCAAATCATCTACAAAGCCTGTAAATTCTACCCCTGCAATACCGCTGCCGTAACTGCGAATGTTCTCAGGCTGCTTGCCAGCAATAATCAAACGAGCCTCTGGCATCTGCTGACGGATGAGTGGGAACACGTTCTCAATCAAAAAATTAGCCGCGTTGATGTTGGGGTAATAGTGATAGGCACCAAGTAGCAAGAGCGTTGGCTCAGCAGTGAGTGGCTGTGGCTGTGGCAGAGTGACCGCATTCGGAATCGAAATCACATCGGCTAGACCTTGATTGGTCAAATACTCCTGATCCTGTTGTGAACAGACGTAGGTTTGCCGTGCTAACCGGATTGCCTGCCGCTCGCCCCACCAAAGCACTGGCAGTTGCAGGTAATAGAGAGACGTAATCAGTCGCGTGGGCGGTTGCCGAATGTCTCGCAGAAAGGCGATGTGTTCGATATCATCCAGGTCAAAGAAAATGGGTGGTAGCGACTGGCGCGTCAGCAGCGCGGGACATATCGATCGCAGCCGATGGATAAATATGGCATCAGGCTGACGATTCAAACAGTCTTCAAACGCCTGAACTTGCTCTGGTTGGCTGGTGCGAACCAGATCGCGCTGTTGAAAGAAGTTCAGCATTCCCGGTGCCTGCTGTTGCCATTTAGATAGCGGCTTTGCATGTACGAACTCTGGGCACAAGAAGAGGTTAATGGGTATGTTCCAGTGATCTGAGAATGCCTTTTCAGTTGCGGCGATCGCGCTTGGGGACGTGTCTGTTTCAGGCGAGACGTAAAACAACATATCCAACTGTGCGCTTGCGGCAGGCTTCTGTTGAAGCAGCGACTTTAACGCTTCCAGAAACATTGCCATCCGTTTATAAGTGCCCTGCACATCAAGCCGCAGGTCACTGGGAAAGTGAGTCGACACAAAGAGTATTCGCATGGGCAAAGAATCAGGCAGATGAACAAGACGATCGCACAATTAACGCTAATGGTAGGCTACGTTCGCTATGAATGACTCAATCATTGAACTCACGTTTTTGCGTCTAACCAACGAGTGAATGTTGCTTAGGCGGTGATCGATCGAAATTGGGAGCGCCATCGTTCAATCGCAGCAGTATCAATAGTGATTCTAGTGACGAAGGGCGCTTTGATCCATGCTTCTATCGATTGAAAGTCATGGCGATCGGCTGATGGTAATCCTGTTGCTCGCGCAATTTCGGTAGCGCGGTGGTCAATTTTGAGAATAAGTGAGCGTCGTTTCGCTAAAAGACAGCGAATACCACCGTGCAATCTGGTGCCAATATAGTCCAATGATGGTTCCATCGTAAGCAAATCTTCTAAGGCTATTAGCGATCGATCGAGTAAGGTAACAGGAAGACTGAAGCTTTTCACATAGTCAAGATCCCCTGCTCCTTGAGGCCAAAAAAAAACGGTCTTATAATGTTTGATTGCAAGCTTCAACAGATTGCGATCGAGTTCACCATTGCGGGCATAATCTGTTAGCATTAGGAGCACATTTTCTGCCTTCGTCTGTGGAATATCGTCAGGCTTTAAGTTAGCCAGCGTCCACATTGTCGGGCAACCTGTATTCACTACATTCCAGAAGCCCATTGAGCGTAGCTTTAACTCTGTGTAGGGGTCTCTAACGGAGTGAAGTCTGCTTGATGACAGCGCCAGATGCAGTAGAGCTAGAGTATAAAAGTTGGGTCTACCCTGATACTGCCACCAGCTTACACCCATCAAAATGACCCGCTTTTGTAGACGCAGCGCATCTCGAAAAAAGATCTTCCATTGGTTATAGTGATTCATGCGTGACGACAATAAGTTTGTGCCACCAACCAAAATAACGGAACTTGCTTGAATAAGCTGGAAGTGTTCTTCTTCTAATGGCACATGGGTAGAAATATTAACGATGTGTTGTTCGCCAAAAAGATGTGTGATCTCGCGTAAGACAGCTTGCTGAATAATCAGATCGCCCAAATTAGCACTGAGCGTTTTATGGTGATCTGCAATGCCTGGATCGAGTAAGCAAACTTTGACTGGGTGCACGCTCTCAAGGCTTTTGGGGTCGGCGCGAAAAAGGTTATGCATGGATAGTAGTGCTTAGAATTGATCAGCGGATGAATTTAAGCACTATGTAAACATGAATTTTAGTGGCTAGTTGTTAGCTAATATCACTTTAGAAACGATTAAATGGTCAGCCAACTATTGCTGAACGTGCTCAAAGCTCAATTTAAATCGCTAAGCCAAGAAACTCAATTTTCAAACGACTGGTTGAGTGGTTTGGAGTCTATTCTGCGATGACTGCTTTTCTGGACGTTGCTGAATGGCGGGATGAATTACCCTCATCCCCAACCCTTCTCCCCAGGGAGAAGGGAGCCAGAACTCTTGTTCCCTCTCCTTTTGGGAGAGGGCTAGGGTGAGGGTGGATTGGATAGCTTCATCCCAGGATTCAGCAATGCCCTTTTCTGCATCGTTAAGGGAAGTGTTTGCAACAGACCCAAGGTTTGATCAATCATCATTGCTTGGTCAAACTTTTGCACCTGCTGCTGTGCCTGCTGTGCCATTCGCTGCATTTGGTCGGGGTGTTGTAGCGCCCAACGGATTGAATGCAGCAATTCGTCGCTCTCTCCTGCACGGCACAGCAGCCCATGCACCTGGTGTGCCATTACCTCAGGAATACTGCTGGCATTGGTGGTGACGATCGACAAACCATAAGCCATCGCTTCTAGTAGCGCAAAGGGATGCCCTTCAAACCGAGTGGGAAACACGAATAAATCGGCGGCTTGCAGCAAACGGGGCAGATCGGAGCGGTGCCCAAGCAACAGCACCTTGTCGGCGATCGCGGCTGCTTGCAGGCGATCGTGCAATTCCTGCCGCTGTTCGCCCTCTCCAGCCCACACGAAGCGAATATCAGGATAGTCCTCAAGTAACGTTGGTATGACGGCAAGTAGGTTGGTATACCCTTTTTGCGGGACCAGCCGACTCGCAGTTAACAGTACCTTGCTACTTGCAGAGATGCCTAATTCCTGGCGTACCGCTTGGCGTAGAGTGGCTCGTGTTGTGGGGTCAACTAGTGTCGGCAATTGGATGCCGTTGTAGATGTAACGTAAGGCGCTGACAGGCATCTGGAACAAATCGGCAAGCAAATCGCAGTTTGCCCTGGAGTTGGTGAGCCATTGCTGCTGTCTGGTGCGCACCCAGGCATAAGCACGCAGGCGCGATCGGCTTAGCGGAATTTTCTCCGGTGGAATCAGATGGAACATCACAGCGGTTGGGATCTGCAACTGTCCGCAGGCGAGCAGGCTACCCAAGCAGTGGTCTGCCCAGGGTAGGTTGATGAGCACCACATCTGGTTTGAGGGTGAGTAGCAGCGATCGCGTGCGTTTGAAGCGTAAAAAAGCGTCACCCATTGCCTGGATGCCTCGGCTGAGCGGCTCGGTAATCTCCAAACGGTGGTAGAAGACTTGATTAGCCGCAAGTGCCTGCCGCAGCGAGACGTTTTCTTCGCTTTGAGGAAACGCAGCGTGAGTGTCCCATCCTGCCTGGGCAGCAGCCGTCGCGATCGTGAGTGCATACGCTTCTGCTCCCCCACAAACAGTGGCTGATGCAATGATTAAGAGTCTCATGATCCTGCCTCTTTGGGTGCCGCTGCCCTTGCCCACTGCCGCTTCCACTGCTTAGAGAAGGGCTTCCACAGTGCTGCTGGTAGGCTGGGGCGGAGATAGCCAACTGTCCAAAACAGGCGATACAGGGGCGATCGCAGTAGCCATTGACGATCTTTGTGCTGTTGCAGAATGAACTGCCAATCTGCCAGAACAGACTGCTGCCAGCTTTTCCAGGCATCACGCAAACCCATATCGTAGCCATACAGAACCTGTAGCGCCAGCGTTTCTCGATAGGTGCGCTTGTAAACCTGACGCAGCGGTTCGTTGTGGGAATGATAGACCGCCGCCTCTGGCGCGTAGATGATTTTTTCGCCCAGCGCGAGTATTGCCCATGCCCATGCCACGTCTTCGCATCCAGACAGCGTTTCGTCGAACGGTCGTTTTTCCCAGCACTGACGGCGAATGGCAGCGTTGGCGTTGGAAAATGCTCGATCGCCCGGTTCATTAGGGTTAGTTTGTTCTCGCGGCTCATCGCTATAAAAGCTGCGGTAATCCCGCTCCACAGGAGGATACGCGTCAGCATGTGGCGCTTGCTTGCCGTAAACTCCCGCAACATGAGGATCAGCAAAGGGCTGTATCAGATGCTGTAACCAATTGCGATCACAGGGAAACGCATGAGCACTTAGCGCAACCACAATGTCTGCTTGCGTAGCAGCAAAGCCAATGTTGAGCGATCGTCCAAAGGTGAAGTCTTCAGGACGCATTGTAATTAGTTTGACAGCGGAATATTGCTCCACCAGTGCGATCGTGCCATCCGTCGAGCCTGAATCCACAACGATAATTTCATCTGGTATCAACACTTGATCCATCACAAGATCAAGCGTCTTGACAATATCTTTGGCTTCATTTTTCGTCCGAATTAAAACGCTAATTTTGGGATTCATAAAAAGCTCGAATGCGTGTAGAGCACTGTGAATAAGGCGAAAATAAGCTGAACCAGCGGTTATCTTGCTTCTGGCGAAAGCTTGAATAGTTTTGTTTTGATGGCATCTGGTAACGCTTGCGGTCGCTTAAGAAAGTAGGTTACTGTTGCCCAACGATCGCGTAAAGATAGCTGCATTTGCTGTAATAACGGTAGGTCTTTGCGATAGCGCTTAAGCAAAAGGGAAACTCGTTGGTTCATGTGTCCCTTTTGCATATCATTTACTGTTTTAGTTCCTTCCAGGCGGCGGTAGTTGCCCCACGTTTGATCGACATAAACAACGGTTGCTGACTGTACGGCTTTCAAAATAAAGTCTAAATCCATTGAATAATGATCATCAAGCAAGTAGTAGCCAATTTTTTGGTGCAGCGATGTGTGATAGAAATAGGCAGCAGGATTACAGGGATAGGGATGCATATTGACTCCCATAACTAAGTCGAATAGCTCTAACTTGCTTGGTTTATTGACTTCAACAAGTCTGCCAGCATCATCCCAAATGTTGCAGTTACCTACTAAGAGCGTGGGTTCTGGTAAGGTCTGAAAGCGATCGACCACCTTATTTAGAACGTTGGGTTCGTAGGCATCATCGACGTTAAGCACACCCATAACCGTTCCTCTTGCCATGGCAATACCCTTATTCATCGCGTCTGATTGCCCCCTGTCGGGTTCTGAACGCCAGCGGATATGAGGATAGCGATCGGCGTACTGTCGAATAATTTGTACCGTTCGATCAGCCGAATTGCCATCAATAATAATGTGTTCAAGGTCAGCACAATGCTGCTCCACAACAGCTTCAATGCAGGCAGCGATAAACCGTTCACTGTTATAAACTGGGGTAATAATACTTAACATCTTTTCATCGATATTAGAGTTCTACATACGTATTGAAGATGGTGGCGATGCCAGCAGCAAGACGCACTCTGCGACCTAAATAATGCTGCTTTGAAAGGACTGATCCGACGTGACGCAGCAGCATTTTATCCTCTGCTTGTGCAGCATTTTTAAGCATGTGCTGAGCATAGTTAGACATACGATCGCGAAAGTACCTTTCTACATCTCCACCTAAACTGGCATAGTTGAGAATCGTTCGTTCAATCGCTTCTAGCTGCTGCCAGAAATCGGCTTTTCGCCATGTTTTATACTGATAATTTTGGTCGTGCTGGTTGTAGTACAAAATCTCAGGGTTTTCAATGACTAATGAGGGATAATGAGCACAAATCCGTGCAAAGTATTCTAGATCGCAGGAGTAGGAGAATTGTTCATTGAAGGTGCCGATCGTCTCAACGATTGAACGATGCAGCGTGACTCCAGACGGTGTAGTGGTTGTGTTCAGCACTGCCCAGGTGCCTGGTTCTGCCAAGCGGTAGCGAAACGAATGATCAAGGTGTGCATCCAGCGATCGGTGGGCAATGAGCGCTGGTTCACCGACTAACGTGCAGGCGCGTCGAATCGTCTGTAATGCCTTCGGTGAAACGCTATCATCGTCATGAATGACACAGATCCAGTCCTGCGAGGCAGCAGTCAGGCAGCGATTCCAGGTTTTTACCATGCCGCAGTTGGAAGGATTGGACACCAGCTTTACTTCAGGAAAGCCATGCAGTACCTCAACGGTGCTGTCGTGTGACCCATCATTCACAACCAAAAGCTCATCGCCTGGGAGCAGTTGGGGCATGAGCTGTTTAACCAGTGCGGTCACTGACTGAGAGCGGTTGTAGGTCGGAATGGCGATCGTCAGTGGTGGTAAGGCTCCAGAGACGCTGCTACCAGCCTGACTGGGTGAAACCTTCACTGAGCTTAAGTTTGTATCGCTTGTATGCACAGTCTCTCCTACAAATTGGGGGCAGGGTGAGGGGCTAGAGAAGGGATAACGGATAAAGTATGAAGGATAAAAAGTTCTGAGTTCAGCCTTTAGCCTTCAAATTCCTGACTTCGACTTCTTATCTCCTTTAATACTTAATAACTAATAACCATGTACTTGATGCAGCGTCTTCGCCAGAGTGTCTGTAAAGGTGTCTAGGTTGTATTTCTCTTCGCATAAGCGGCGACCTCGATCGCCCATTGACGATGCTTCCTCTGGGTGTGCTAGAAGATAGGCGATCGCCTGTTGCCAACCTTGTACATCGCCAGGTTCTACCCAAAAGCCAATGCCCTCTTTTTCGATGTCTAAATCAATCTGTTTGTTTCGTGTCATGATGACTGGTTTTCCCACTGCCATTGCGTCTAGTAGGCTGGTAAGACCCGCTAAATTATGGGTTTTTGTGAGTGGAATAGCGATCGCAAAAGCATGGCGATAAGCAGTTAAAATTTCTTGGTACGAAACGGCATTGTGTGCTGAATTGCTGGCATGAATGGTAATGCGATCGGGTAGATTGATCAGGGTCGGCGCTGTGGTTGCAGAACAGTAAAGATTGAGTGTGCAGTCAATACTAAGACAGGCTCTAACCAAGGTGTCGTGGTCACGTTCGGTTTTACCAGCACTCACGATTACGGGCAGATTAGCAGTAGGGACTATATCTTGCAAGGCTGCATCATAAAATGGTAAGTCTGCTCCCCACGCAATGAAGTCCATCTTTTTGTAGATAGCGGACTCTTGTACAAACGGTTCCATTACTTTTTTGCTGAGGCAAAGTAACCGATCGTGACCGTTGAGAAAAAGTGAATCTTTGGGTGGGTTGGTGAAGGGATGATGAATGAGGGCGACCAGCGGTTTGTGAAAGAGTTTGAGCGATCGTAATAACGCTAGCAAGAACGTATTGGTCTGACAGGCAGAATAAACAATGTCATAGTCGGTATGGCGAAATAGAATACGAAGCTGTTGATCAAGATAATCGCCTAAACCGATTCTGCGTCCAATTTTATTTAACAAACCGGACGCTTGATGGGGCACTATTTCAACTTCAATACCATGCTTCTCCAAATGTGTTGCGCCCCAAAGATGCTGTCCAGGATACTCGCCGTTTTGCCAAAGTTCCCAGGCATGATCCATTGGATAATTGTTGAGCAGCAGCACTTTCATGGACGCTGATGTGAGGTGTAAAACGTTGAACGGTTGATCAATTGCAAGCTTCGCTAATAGAACTATTCGGCAGTAGCTCCTACGATCGTCGCCGTATCATCCCGATCGCCCACTTCATACTGCATTTGGTGATAGTTCCAGAGCTTGCCGCGCTGGTCAAGCAGCGCCTGATATGACCCTTCTTCAACCACGCGTCCTTGCTCCATCACCACCACTTTGTCAGCGCGAATGATGGTCGAGAGACGGTGAGCGATCGCAATCACAGTACGCCCTTCAGCCAACTTTTCGAGCGATGCCTGAATGAGCCGTTCGGAAATCGAATCCAGGGCGCTGGTCGCTTCATCTAGAATGAGGATATCAGGATCGCGGAGAATGGCACGCGCGATCGCGATTCGCTGCCGCTGTCCCCCTGAAAGCCGTACTCCACGATCGCCCAGGCGCGTATCAAACCCCTCTGGCATTTCCTGGATGAACTCCAGAGCGTTGGCTAATTTAGCCACTTCAATAATCTCTGACTCTGTGGCTCCTTCACTGCCATAGGCAATGTTGTCGCGTACGTTCGTGTTGAAGATAAAGGTGTCCTGGCTGACGATCGCAAAACGTCGCCGTAGGGAATTGATTTGAAACTCCCGAATATCTACCCCATCGATGAGAATGCTGCCGCATGTTGGATCATAGAAGCGGGGAATCAAATCAACCAGCGTTGTTTTGCCTGCCCCTGACGCACCCACCAGCGCCGTCATTTCGCCCTGCTTGATCGTCAAATTGATTGCATTGAGAACTGGCTGCTGTGGGTCATAGCCAAAGTCAACCGACTCAAACGCGATCGCGCTACGTAGTCCCGCAAACTGCCGCTGTCCATCCTTTAGGTAAGGCTTGTTGTGAGTTGTGAGTAGTTCCCGGATGTTATTGAGTGATCCCCAATAGCTGCTCATGGCTGCTCGACTACCGTTAATTTCGTGCAGCGCGGGCACCAGACGAAACAGAATGAAAAGAAACGTCAGCAGTGATGCGGTTTGCATAATACCGTTGCTAACAAAGACAGTCAGCGCCAGAATAATCATGCCAACTAAGACGGTGGTTGCCAAACCTTCTGCTAGAGGGCGCACCAGCGCAAATCCCCGCGTAGCTTTCATCGACGCAGCCACCACATCAGCACTGGCTTGATAGAACCGTCTGCGCTCAAAGTCTTGGGTGGCAAACGCCTGCACAGTGCGAATACCGTTGATAAACTCCATCGCCACAGACGTAAACCGTCCGTTAGAAATCGATACGCCAGAACTAGCGAGGCGTATCCGCGCAATCAGGCTGTTCAACGCTACTGCCAGGAGTCCAAACAGCGCTAACGAGACAATCGATAGCTGCCACGAGAGCCGGAACATGAGGAACACATAAACGCCCAGCGTCAGACTCCGGATTAAAATGAATGAAAGTAACCCAAAGGCAGATTGCAGTCTGCCAATTTCACTGGTGAGCGTGTTGAGCAATTCTCCAGAGTGGGTTTTGGAGAAATAACTGAGGCTCAATGCCTGCAACTGCTCGAAGATTTGTTTCCGCAGGCGATCGACCAGTTTTTGCTGAGTCAAATCGGTGTAAATCTGCGTCAAATAGTTAAACGTCGATCGAATCCAGGTTGCTGCCAAAATCAGCGCTGAGACGCGATAGAGGCGATTGAGTGAGGGTTCGTTAATACCCAAAATCCCTTGATCAAACCAGCCCACTCCTGTCTGAAAGGGTGGCGCAGAAGGATTTACCAGGCTTTGCAGAAACGCCAGCAGAAAGCCAAAGCTAAACCCTTCAAAAAAGGCAGCCCCAACCGCGCACAGAACCGCTGCTACTGCTATCAAGGGAAAGTGCTTAAACTCTCGCAGAATGGTGTAGTTTTCTTGCCAGAAGCTAGTCGCTTTCAGCGCGCTTTTAAGCGATCGTCGGAGCGGTGCAGGAAGTCTTAGCAGCATGAATCGTTGGTAGAAAGGGTGCCGTAGCTCTTATTGTCAATGCAAGCTGTAGCGTCAGCAAGCGCTCTCGCTTGAGCTAGAAGGCACCAAACCCTGAAAGTACCTTGGGCACTGTCAGCAGGAGAATTTTGAAGTCTTGACGAAGCGACCAATTGCCCAGGTAGCGTAAGTCAACTCGGTTCACTGCGTCCAAATCGCGGAGGTGCGATCGACCCGTTACCTGCCAGATGCCCGTGATGCCGGGTAGCGCATTCAGCCGTTGCCTCACACACGGACTCAGCCGTACCGCATCGTAGAGTGCCCAGGGGCGTGGACCGACTAAGCTCATCTCGCCACGCAGCACGTTCAGCAGTTGGGGTAGCTCATCCAGGCTATATTTCCGCATCCAGCGACCGATCGGTGTCACGCGAGGATCGTTTTCGCACTTATGCAAGCCTGCCTGCTGCCCCATCACCTGATGGTGGTAGAGTTCTGCGCCAGTCACCATCGTGCGGAATTTGAGAATCCGAAACAGCTTGCCCCGCTCACCGACGCGCCACTGGCTAAAGAAGATGGGACCCGGCGACTGGAGGAGCATTAAAAAGCTTAGCCCCAGAATCAGGGGACCGACCACTAGCATGAGTAGGGCAGCAGCGCTCCAATCGACCAGTCGCTTTAGCCACCATCTCAAGCGATTTTGCTTTTTGGGTAGGGCAGCAATACTGGGTACGCTCAGGTAGGCGGGTTTGTTGACTTTGGCGCAGGCATCTGCCCAGAGCGCCAATCCAGCTTCGCCAATGTCAGGGGTTAGCTTGACCAGATGAACGGGCGATCGCTCCAAGCAATCTGCCAGCATTTGTTCGCTTTCTAACGCAGACAGCGGTGGCGTTGTTTGCGTGGGTGATAGCGTGAGTAAGAGCTGCTTTTGTCGCCAGGTAAGCGTGTAATGGGACGCGCGATCGCGCGAAGTTTTTCCTACAGCGGCTTGGTTTGAAAGGGAAAGGGTAGACATAAGCGTGGGGGTCTTGAAAGGGTAGATTTGCCGTTTAACTTAGCCGTTGGGTTGCCCGATGCAGCAAGCGCTTAGTGTCAATCTACAGGGTGTTCATCTACGGGATGTCTATCTACAGGGTGGCTAATTGTCCTTTGCGCTCATATTTGCGTTCATAGGAAAAGTAGCGATTTGCCGTCAGGTCAGACCCGTTAGCAATCACGCCGATGACATTCAGCTTGCTCAGCAGTGCGGTTGCTTGTACCAGTTCGGCACGCGTCACGTGACCGATGCGCCCTACCAGCACCATGCTGCTGCAAAACGATGCTGTCAGCAGTGCATCGACAATGCCTAAAACCGGGGGCGCATCAATGATGATGAGATCGTAGGCTTGCTCCAGAGCCTGCATCAAGTCACCCATGCGTTCAGCGCTCAAAAGTTGGGCAGGATCAGCGGGCATTGGTCCAGAGGTGAGAATCGACAGGGGAATGTCCGTATAGTGGTGTAACGGTTGAAGATCGCCGTGAGACCGGAACGGTGTTTGCCGCGTGAGTAAGGTTGACAGCCCGTAATCGTTAGGCAGGTCAAGCTGTTGGTGCAAACTAGGGCGACGCAGATCGGCATCCACTAACAGCACTCGTTGATGCAGACGTGCCGCGCTAATGGCTAAACCGAGGGCGATCGTCGATTTACCTTCGCCTGCCAACGCCGAGGTGACAACCAGGGAACGCAATCCAGCCGCACTCGGCAGCAACTGGATATTCTTGTAAATCAAGTCTAGGGATTCACGAAAGGGCTGCCAGTGGACGACCTGCATCATCGGTGGGGCTGGAGCGCCTGCTTCACGGAAGGGTACCAGTGCGGCTAAACCCTCCTCGTAAGATAAGGCTGGCACCATGCCTAAGAGCGGTAGGGCGACCTGCTTTAAGTCGTCTGGGGTATGCACTGCATCGTCCATCGTGTCGCGGATAAAGGCAGCTACACTGCCCAGCATCAAGCCAGCCACAGCTCCGAGCAGAATGTTCTGTTTCAGGTTAGGACCAATTTGCTTACCTAGCTTGGGTTCCTCAACCACCTGCCAGTCAAAGCCGCCGCGAGCGATTTCCAGGGCAATATCTTGCCGTGCTTTCAGCAGTTGTTGGAGCGTGTTGCGTCCAATCTGCACGTTGGGCTGGAGACGACCGTATTCTGCTAATAAGCTGGGGAAGCGTCGGAGCTGTTGCTGGAGCGATCGCTCTGCTTCATTTAAACTTTGGGCACGACCCTGTAAGGCAACCAGGTTGACCTGAGCATCGACCAGTGAACTTGCCAGCGTAAGATCGGTCGCGCTCAACTGCCCAACGCTAAGACCAGAATCCCCCTGGATATCGACCTGTGCGGCATTGCTGCCCAGAATTCGCCGTACCTCAGTAGCCAGCAGATCGCGTTGGCGCTGCCGCTGGTCGAGTGCCTGCTGCACATACGGACTGGCTGCTTTGAATCGCAAGCGCTGCTGCGCGATCGCCAGTTCGCTCTTTTGAATTTCATTCAGCAAGCTTTGATACCGCGACGATTGGCTCAACCGCGCGGCGATGAGTGCCTGCTGTGGTGAAAGCGCCAATTGTTGTTGCAGCGTTTGGTAGCGACCCTGCACTTCTCGCATTTGCGCCTGGTTACTCTGCTGCTCTTTCTGAAGATTGCTGAGAGCATCAATCAAGGCGCGTGATTGCACCTCTGGGTCAACCAGATTTTGACTTTTGCGAAAGCGCTCCATGGCATCTTCGGCGCGATCGACCTGCTTTTCTACTAGCGGGAGCTGCTCATTGACAAACGCTAAGCCGCGCGTCAGCCGCAGCGTTTGCTGCTCCCGGTTGTAGTCCTTATAAACCTGCTGAATCGCCATCAGCACTTTCTGCGTTTTCTCAGGATCATCGCTGGTATAAACCGCCTGAAAAATTTTGGTTTTTACCTTATCTTCTTCAACTTGCGTCAAAATTAGCGCTTTCTGAAGTTCTGCTGCCTCTAGTTTGGGATACTCTGCCTGTAGTAAAACAACGGCTTTTTGCAGCAATTGAGAACTACGCATCTGAGTGAGCTGTGTCGAGTAATCAACTTCCACATTACTGTCAGCAAACTGATTTTCTGATCCGGCTCCAGCATCTTTTTTGCTTTGATAGTTCGACTCTACCAAAAGCTGCATTGAGCTTTGGTAGATCGGTTTTTTCAAAAGTGTATAGATCGTAACTGCGACTAAGACACTTAGAGAAATACCCAGGAGCCAGAATCGACGGCGAAATAATGCCTCTACAAGCTGCCCATAACCTGGATCAGTTTCAGCCGTATGAACAAGATTACCTACCGTCACAACGACCACCCTTAAACATAAAAAATCAGCTAAGTTGATGCACCGACTCTGTCAAATTGCCCCGATAACGTGTTCGACTTGTCCAAAAAAAGCGTCTTCAGAAAAATGCTGGAGTGCATGTTCCCGAATGTTGCGATAATTCCACCTGATAGACTTGGCAGCAAGCAATGCAGACTGGATGGCTTCGGGTGTTTGACGGTTAAATAAAACACCGGTTTTGCCAGGAATTTGCGTATCTAAAACGCCACCTGCTCCATAGGCAATGACTGGCGTACCGCTGACGTTTGCTTCAACGGGTACAAGCCCATAGTCTTCCAAAGCTGCCACAATCACGGCGCGTGCTTTTGACATTAATTGAGTGCGATCGGCATCGCTAACGTGCCCTAAAAAGCGAATGTTCGGCATGGCATGTGCTTCTAACCGTGACCGTTCAGGACCATCACCTGTCACTAAAAGCGGTAATCCCAACCAGTTAAACGCTTCAATAATGATGTCTGTCCGTTTATAGCTGATTAGCCGAGCAGAGGTCAGATAAAAATCGTCTTTCTGATTTGAGAACACAAATTTGCTGCTGTCGATCGGATAGTTAATGACGATCGCGGGCTTACCGTACACTGTTTGAATGCGTTTTGCGACAATGCTTGAGTTTGCAATGTAAAGATCCGGCTCTTGAGAGTAGTTTAGATCCACTTTTCGCATTTGCTGAAAGATCTTTTCCAGCAATGGGTAGATCTTTCTAAACGTGGTGTATTCCCGTAGATAATTGCGTGTATCCCAGAGAAAGCGAGTGACGTTATGGCAAAAGCAAATGTGCCGTGCATCGGGTCGCTTACGGACGGCTTTAGCAAAACTGCTGCTGCTGCTGATGATTAGATCATAGTCTTGCAAATCGAGCGATCGAAAGGCTGGAAAATACAACGGCGCTAACAGCCTAAAATACTTGCTGGCTCCTGGAATCTGCTGTAGCGCAGTCGTATGGACAACGCGATTATGAAGCTCGATCGTGCGCTCTGAGTCATACAGCGATGTAAAGATGTCAGCATCGGGATAGTGCTTGCAAAGCAGTTCAAAAACACGCTCTGCGCCCCCTCGTTGGGTTAGATAGTCATGCACCAAGGCAATTTTCATAGCAAAATAGTGACGCTATAGTTGTGAACCTGGACATCCAAACGCTGGCTCCAGTAAAACGCTCAAGAGCATTTACGACAAGCGACTTTAGATGTAGTGTTCAAAGCTCCCTTAATGACTAAAGGGTGATAAGTTGAGGCTTGAATCAGGGAACGTAGAGACTTGTTGAATGTACTCGATTGGGGGCGATCGGGCACTAATATTTCACGGCTCATCCACTTACAGGGAACCACCCGTTGAGAACAGCCTGCATCGCTAAGGTATCGATTTACGCAGGCAAGCCTCAGTAAGGTGACGTATCGTTCCCAATCGACTTTTGCATACGTTCATGTACCAAACTTAACAAAGCGTAGAGAGCGCGTAAAAGTAAAACATCTCTCGAAAGGCTTAGATTGTCAAACCATCTCAGAGAAATATAGCTGTTTTTGTCATACTACTCTAGTAAAAGTAACGACGCTTTGCGGTTCGATTCAATACTAAAAAACGAAAATAGCAAAGCGCTTTCTTAGCGACAACTACGTTTTTAAATTGTCTCAAGTGATATTTTATACGCTACTGCGTAAAGTACGCACTATTTTGTAGCTCTATTTAAAGAGCTTTAAGCACTGCCTGGAAGAGATCGGGGCTGCAAGTAAAGTCTTAGATAGTGCTAATATCCTACGTAGGAAAAACATTAGAGTGCTAAAGCTAACAAGAGAGATTCCTAAGTATCACTTTTGACAAAGCGATTTCCGGAATAGTTGTCGTTGTCTTTTTTGAGCATGATCGCTTCAACGCGCTTTAATAGCATGGGAACTTTTGATGCACTTCTACGTCATCGCAATCATGTTCTACCCTCTCAGCAACCGTCGCGTGGTTTTGGTACGACCGCTCTGGCTTTTGCAGCAGTTGAGCAGTGCGAGCGTTCGGTGCGTTCCCATTACTGCACTTGCACTGCTGCTTTTGCCATTGGCTGGAATGGCTCAGGTCGTCGATCGAACATCCGTTCCCTCAGTAATCCCCTCAGCCAACCCTACGCCTGATCCCTCATTGACTCAGACTGAGGATGGTTATTTGTTAGGCGCTGGCGATCGCGTCCGCATCGATTTTTTCAACGTACCCGAATACAGTGGGGAATACTTGGTATTACCCAATGGAGCGGTGAATCTGCCGCAAGTAGGTGCGGTCTCTGTGCAGGGTCGAACGCTCAAGCAGGCATCGACCGCGATCGCGGCGAAGTACGAACCCTATTTGACGCGCCCAATCGTGACCATTGGTCTTCTGGCAGCACGACCGCTAAGATTGGCGATCGCGGGTGAAGTCAATCGACCGGGAACCTACAACGTGCAGGCTGTTTCGGCTACCTCAGATACAGGTGTTCCCAGCGTGACGCGTTTGATCCAGCTTGCTGGCGGCATCACACAGGCGGCAGATGTGCGACAGGTTGAAGTGCGTCGCCCACGCCCTTACAACGGTGGCGCAGATGCCCTCATCAAGGTTGACCTCTGGCAACTCTTAAAAGCAGGCAACTTACGGCAGGATTTGCGGTTGCAAGATGGCGACAGTATTTTTATCCCTTCTGCTACAAATACTAATTTAGAGGAAGCGCAACGACTGGCAGCAGCGACGTTTGCAGCCCCCAGCGATCGTCCGCTACGCATTGCCGTGGTTGGTGAGGTGAATCGTCCTGGACCCTACATTCTGACTCCCGACCAAACCAATCCAACGAACCAGACAAACGGTTCCCCTGTTAACCCGCTGTCTACCAACGCTAATTTGAAGGTTCCCACGGTGACGCGGGCAATTCAAACGGCAGGCGGTATTACCCAAGCAGCCGATATTCGGCGCGTTGAGATTCGGCGTACCACACAGGCGGGTCCAATGCAAACCATCAACGTTGACTTCTGGAGTTTGCTGCAAGCTGGCGATTTGCGTCAAGATTTGCCATTGCAGGAAGGCGATACGATCGTCATTCCCACCGCAACGGCTCTGGACAATACGGAAGCAACGAAAATCGCGGCTGCCAGCTTTGCACCCGATCGCATCACGGTCAATGTTGTTGGTGAAGTAGTGCGACCGGGTCCAGTGCAGGTACCGCCGAATACGCCGCTAAACCAGGCAGTGCTGGCAGCAGGCGGTTTTAACAATCGTGCTAAAAAAGGTGAGGTGACGTTTATCCGGCTGAACCCGAACGGAACCGTGGCACGACGCGACGTTGACGTTGACTTTGCTCAGGGCTTGAACGATAAGAGCAATCCCGCAATGCGAAACAATGACACGATCGTCGTGCGGCGATCGGGTCTTGCGGCTGTAACGGATACGTTAGGGTCTGTGCTATCGCCCATTGGCGGCGTATTCAGCATCATTAATCTTTTGGGCTTTTAACCTGTTCAGATCCCCGACTTCTTTAAGAAATCGGGGATCTGAAGCTAGCTACCGGGTGGGTGTTCTAGCGCGATCGCGCCCAGTACTCCGGTACGAAAATCATTCAACAACTGACGTGCGGTGCGTTCCACATCACCTTGATGACGGTGCGTTGCCAGTTCATGGAGGTAGCTTTCGCCAGTGAGCGATTGAGCATCCAGGCTGTAACGCGATCGCAGTGCCGACTCCACTTCTAGATCTTTAAGCAAATCCACCAGTGAGGCGGCAACCCGCTGATTATCGTAAGCCGCTTCACCAATGTCATCGCAAATTGCCAGCTTAAGTGCGGCATCCTGATCAGTGAGTCGTGATGGCAGCACACCAGGCGCATCTAGCAGTTCGATTTGATCGGAAATCCTGACCCACCGCAATTGCTTGGTGATGCCTGCACGACGGGCGCTATCCACTACACGACGATTCAGCAAACGGTTAATGAGCGCTGATTTGCCGACGTTTGGGAAGCCGATGACGACAGCACGAACAGGACGGGGCAACATGCCTCGATCGCGCCGACGCTGGTTCATTTGTGTGCCTGCAATTTGCGCTGCCTGTAACACGGTTTCAATGCCTTTCCCATGTTGGGCATCGGTAAAGTAGGGTTCTTCGCCCTGCGATCGAAACCACTCGATCCACTGCTGCCGCGCCTGAGCCGGGATCATATCAATACGGTTCATTACCAGCACGCGCCCTTTCGTGCCTAACCACTGCTGCACTTGGGGATGCTCCGTTGAAAGCGGAATCCGCGCATCGCGCACTTCCAGCACAACATCAACCCGCTTAAGCTGCTCCATCAGCGCTTTTTCGGCTTTCGCAATGTGACCGGGATACCACTGAATCGGAGGCGTTGTCATGAGAAGTACAGCACAAACGTTGAGGAAGGAATTACATTCGCTCTAGCGATCGTAGCTGACTGAGAAGGTTTTCTTTGCCGAAGACGTAGACATTGCTGGTGGGATTCGCACTAACCTTAACGCTGGCATTCAGCTTTGAAACTGCACATCCTCATACAACAGCGCGATCGGGCATCGAAACGTAATGCTCGCTAGCTCAAGCTCATCACCATCTAAATAGTGCGTCAACTCCCACTTATCTGCTGCATTCAGTCGAAAACACTCAACGCTAATGCGATCGGCATCGACCAGAACATATTCTTGCAGCGTTTTGATGGTGCGGTAGTGAGCAAATTTCCCACCTCGATCGTACGCTTCGGTTGCTGGTGAAAGCACTTCGACAATAAGGCAAGGATGCTCGATGAATTGAGTCGCTGGACGATCGCGCTCATCACAGCTTACCGAGAGATCGGGGTAGTGAAAGGGTCCATTCCCTGTGATGCCAACCTTGACATCAGAATTAAAGACGCGGCAACCACTACCGCGAAGATGAGGTTTCAGTGCTGTTGCCAGGTTTAACGCAATGGTGCCATGAGAAATTGTGCCGCCTGTCATGGCGAAGACATCGCCGTTGACGTACTCGTAGCGGAGTTCTTGCTCTTGCTCCCAATTCAGGTATGCCTGCGGTGTCAACTTCTGAAAGTGTGCAACCATCGCTCCCTCATCTACGGCACAATCAGCACAGGGCAAGGCGACAGATTGATCACGCGATTGGTCACGCTATCGGATACGCCTTCATCAGTCAGCCCTAAGCCACGACAGCCCATGACGATCAAATCGGCATCTACTTCGTCGGCAACGTCACAGATGGTGAAAGCGGGTTTGCCTTCACGCTCGATCGCGTCTGCCTCAATACCCTGCTGCGAAAAAAGAGACTTAGCACTAAGCAACAGTTCAGCGATCGCCTCTGGTGAAGTCATCGCGTCAGCCGTACCATCCTCGGTGGGCGGTTCCACAACCGAGAGCAGGATCAGGCGGCTTTGATGGATTTTGACAACGCCAGCAACGGTTTCAGCCGCTTGTTGGGATTCGCGGCTACGGTCGATCGGAAAAAGCACAGTCTTAAACATAGTTAGCATTACCGAGGACACACACTTCGGTACAATAGGTAAAAAGACTCATTTAGGAGATTTTTGCGGTGCCGAAGAAGACTTTAGCCAGTTTATCATCCTCTGATTTGTCCAGTAAGCGCGTCCTCGTGCGGGTAGATTTTAACGTTCCTTTAGATGATCAGGGCAACATTACCGACGATACGCGCATCCGTGCTGCTTTACCGACGATTCAAGCTTTAACATCCAAAGGTGCAAAAGTCATCTTGGCAAGCCACTTTGGTCGTCCCAAAGGTGACGATTATGCGGCTCGTGTTTCCGATAAATTTCGTCTGACACCCGTTGCTAAGCGCTTATCTGAATTGCTGGGTAAGCCTGTAGTCAAAACGGATGACTCGATCGGTGCTGATGTGGCTGCTAAAGTCGGTGGGCTGAGCAATGGCGATGTACTGCTGCTCGAAAACGTTCGCTTCCATCCGGGTGAAGAAAAGAACGATCCCGACTTTGCTAAGCAACTGGCATCGGTGGCTGATTTGTATGTGAACGATGCCTTTGGTACGGCACATCGCGCCCACGCTTCCACGGAAGGTGTCACTCACTACCTCAGACCATCGGTGGCAGGCTTGTTGATTGAGAAAGAACTGCAATTTTTACAGGACGCGATCGAAAACCCTCAGCGTCCCCTTGCGGCGATCGTCGGTGGCTCCAAAGTTTCCAGTAAGATCACCGTCATCGAAACTCTGCTCGATAAAGTAGACAAGCTGCTGATCGGTGGCGGCATGATCTTCACCTTCTACAAAGCGCGTGGTCTCAACGTCGGTAAATCTCTGGTAGAAGAAGACAAATTGGAACTGGCAAAAGCGCTCGAAGCAAAGGCTAAAGCCAAAGGCGTTGATCTGCTCTTGCCGACCGATGTGGTGATCGCTGACAATTTTGCTGCCGATGCGAACGCTCAAACCGTCAGCGTCGAAAACATTCCCGATGGCTGGATGGGCTTGGATATTGGTCCCGATTCCGTCAAGGTTTTTCAAGAGGCTCTTTCCACCTGCAAATCTGTCATTTGGAACGGACCAATGGGTGTGTTTGAGTTCGACAAGTTTGCAGTGGGCACAGAGGCGATCGCGCGTACCCTCGCAGACCTCACCAAAACGGGTACCACAACGATTATCGGGGGCGGAGACTCGGTCGCAGCCGTCGAAAAAGTCGGTGTTGCCGAGCAAATGAGCCACATTTCAACGGGCGGTGGTGCCAGCCTGGAACTGCTCGAAGGCAAAGAATTACCTGGTATTGCGGCGCTGGATGATGCCTAATCGGTGACCGACCGAAAGGGGCGATCGTGCCGTCTTTCGCTTCTAGCGGTACAGCGTTCCAACAACTATTTTCTACTGATCAGCCCTCATACCGATCGCTCCTTCTTTTGAGAGGAGTGCAGGGATGAGGGTTTCTTTTGTTAAGGTTGACGCAAAAGCCGGGTCTCTTCGGAGGAATGTGCTGTTTGAGCATTCAGGTAGCGTTCCGAAACTGGTTGCTGGAGTCCAAACTCCACCTTAAAGTAGACTGCTTGATTTTAGAGGACTATCTCTTGATAGAGAAGTCGTTACAAGCTTTGGGTTACTCTTTGCGATGAATGCATTCATTGTGCACTCACCGCACCAAGCTGGCTTCCTTTCATGTTGTTACATTCGCCTGTTTGCTGACCGATTCGGCAATCGATTAAACGTCCCTTTTTCTCACCCAAAACGTTAGTTAGAAGGTTTACGCTATGGCGACAGCTTACAAGATCAAACTTACGAACGAGGCAGAAGGTATTGATCAAACTGTAGACGTTCCAGATGATGCGTACATTCTTGAAACGGCTGAAAACGAAGGCATGGAGCTACCTTTTTCATGTCGTCAAGGGGTGTGTTCCACATGCACTGGAAAGCTGGTGGAAGGCTCGGTTGACCAATCAGAGCAGTCCTACCTTAGTGAAGATCAGATCGCTGCTGGTTATGTATTGATTTGTGTCTCACATCCTACGTCTGACTGCACCATTGAGACGCACAAAGAGGAAGAACTCGTCTAGGCAGGCTAGTTAGTTACAAAGGGGGTGTTCGATCGCCCCCTCAAAACGTTCCTTCTAACGCTGGAATGCAGCGCTCACACAATAACGGATGGTCTGCCGATTCGCCAACGTGGGTGGAGTAGTTCCAGCAGCGATCGCACTTTTTGCCATCTGCATCTACCACGCCAATTTGGAGCGCATTCGTTTGAGCGCTATATTTCAAGCCATCTAAACTTTCTGGAGAATCCAACAGTTCGACTTGAGAGGTGAGGAACAGGTAGCGCAACTCATCTACACCATTACCGCTCAAGCTAGCGGCAGGATTGAGCGCTTGCAGGGTTTGCTTAAGTTGAGCATCTGTGGTGTACAGCAGCAGTTTGGCTTCTAGAGAAGAGCCGATCGCTTTGTCAGTGCGGGCTTTTTCCAGCACTTTGTTGACCTCATCGCGGCTCTGGGCGAGGGTTTGCCATTTTGTCGCCAGCTCTGGTGCGCGCCATTGATCCTCCAGCGTGACCCATCCTGCCTGGAAGACAGATTTGTGGGGCGTGGAGTAGGGCAGCGCTTGCCAGATGTCTTCTGCCATGTGGGAAAGGACAGGCGCGATCGCTTTTGCCAGATTTTCGAGGGCGATCGCCAGCACGGTTTGGCAACTGCGACGACGAGGCGAATCGACTGCGCTGATGTAGAGCCGATCCTTGGCGCTGTCGAGATAGAAGTTGGAGAGATCCACGACGCAGAAATTCAGCACTGTTTGGAAGAAGCGGAAGAATTGGAAGCTATCAAAGGCATCCGTCACTTCGCTGAAAACTTCGGTGATGCGATGGAGCAGGTAGCGATCGAGTTCCGGCAGTTGGTCATAGGGAACCGCATGTTTCGCTGGATCAAAATCATGCAGGTTTCCCAGCAAAAAACGCGCCGTGTTGCGGATCTTGCGGTACACATCTGCCATCTGCTTCAACACAGTTTTGCCCAGCCGCATATCTGAGGAGTAATCCACAGACGACACCCACAGTCGCAGCACATCGGCACCATAGGGCGGTTCTTCCTTCTGGTTTTTGCCGCCGTTGATCACAATCATCGGATCAACCACGTTACCAAGAGACTTACTCATCTTGTAACCCTGCTCATCCAGCACAAAGCCGTGAGTCAGAACGGTCTTATAAGGTGCACACCCGTTCACTGCCACACTGGTCAGCAAACTCGATTGGAACCAACCGCGATGTTGGTCGGAACCTTCCAGGTACAGATCGGCGGGGTAGAAAAGGTGAGAGGGTTGTAGCTTGCTTCCGCTTTGCGGTAGAGAGAGGGGTGTAGCCTCCTGCCCTCTGCCTTCTGCCTCCTGCCCTCTGCCTTCTAGGACTGCTGCCCAAGAGGAGCCGGAGTCGAACCACACGTCCATCGTATCGGTGCCTTTGCGATAGCTGTGTCCGTTGTTGCGATACGCTTCAGGCAATAGTTCCTCGACGGGTAACTCCCACCAGGCATCGGAACCTTTCTCGGCAACGATCGCCTGCACAAACGCGATCGTGTCCTGATTAAGCAACGGCTCTCCAGTGGCTTCGTCGTAGAACACAGGGATGGGTACACCCCAACTGCGCTGACGGGAGATACACCAGTCTGATCGCTCTGCCACCATTGGTGTGATGCGGTTTTCGCCCTGGGCAGGAATCCAGCGCACGTCGGCGATCGCGTCTAAGGCACGATCGCGGAACCCTTCAACGGAGGCAAACCACTGTTCGGTGGCTCGAAAGATAGTTGGTTTTTTGGTGCGCCAGTCGTAAGGATATTTGTGGACGTAGGGTTCTTCTTTCAGCAAGGATTGTGCCTCTCGGAGCGCATCAATTACCGCTGTATTGCCGTCACCTAAAACGTTCAAACCAGCAAACTGTCCCGCTTCTTCAGTGAAGTTGCCGTCATCATCCACCGGCGCCAGGATGGGCAAGCCGTAACGTTGTCCTACCAGGTAGTCATCCTGACCGTGACCGGGAGCCGTGTGGACTAACCCTGTACCTGCTTCTGTCGTGACGTAATCGCCACCGATCACGATTTCGCTGCGACGGTCAAAGAGAGGATGCTGATAGGTTGTGTGCTCCAGCGTTTTACCGACTAATGTTGCCTGTACGGTCAGCGTGGTGCCCAGCACTTCGGAGAGGCGATCGACCAGATCTTTCGCCACGATGAGATACTTGAACCGACCCGGCGCGTTTTCTCCCACTTCTACCACGGCATAGATCAG
This sequence comes from Tildeniella nuda ZEHNDER 1965/U140, assembly GCA_019358895.1. Classification (GTDB taxonomy): domain Bacteria; phylum Cyanobacteriota; class Cyanobacteriia; order Leptolyngbyales; family Leptolyngbyaceae; genus Stenomitos; species Stenomitos nudus. The sequence continues at coordinate 246,362 of JAHHIG010000001.1, forward strand.
CTCTGGGTTGACGCTGACGGCTAAGTTGGCAGGAATCGTCCAGGGAGTCGTCGTCCAGATCGCAACGCCCAATTCGCCCGTACCCATAAAGGAATCGAGCGCCATCATCAAGGCTGGCGATAGCTGTTTGACTTCAAAGGCGGCGTAAAGGCTGCGCGAGGTATGCCCTTCGGGATACTCCAGTTCTGCCTCTGCCAGTGCCGTCTTAGAACTGGGACTCCAGTAGACAGGCTTCAAACCGCGATAGATGTAGCCTTTCAGCACCATCTGACCAAACACACCGATCTGAGCCGCTTCATACTCCGGCTTCAGGGTCAGGTAGGGATGCTCCCAATCGCCCCAGACACCGTAGCGCTTGCAGTCTTGACGCTGCTGGTCAATGGTTTTAAGGGCAAACTCTTTCGCTTTTTGCCGCAGTTTCAACGGTGTGAGCGCTTTACGCTCGTCGGCTTTCAGGGTTTGCAGCACTTTTAGCTCGATCGGCAACCCGTGGCAATCCCATCCCGGCACGTAGCGCACCTTCCGTCCTCGCAGCAGGTGGTACTTGTTGATGACATCTTTCAACACTTTGTTGAGGGCGTGCCCCATGTGCAGCGAACCGTTGGCATAGGGCGGACCGTCGTGCAGCACAAACACGTCGCCTGGGTTTTCCTGCGAGAGATGCTCATAGAGCTTTTCTGCTTCCCAAAATGCCTGTAGCTCCGGCTCTCGTTTGACGGCGTTGGCACGCATATCAAAGTTGGTTTTGGGAAGATTAACAGTGTCTTTGTAGGAGCCGGGTTCTGTCACAGTCATGGAGTTGGGCACTAAGGGTTAGGGAGCGATGCACGAAACTTAAGGAATCAACGATCGGCTTCGTTGAGCCAAAGCTATTTGTAGTATATGTGTAGTATAACAGTGACTCATTGTGAGCCGCTACTTCACCGTCTTAAGCTAAAGCTTACTATCGTTGGCAAATGATCTGAAGCCTCAAGTTTAGCGAATCACGGTATTACAGACTCAAACTCACCGCAGAGCAAAATTCATTCACGAGATAGAGACGAGGCAACTCTGAATTTGAGACGCTAATGGAGCGCTGATGTTTTGGTTAGCGATTCGTTCTTGATAGGAAAGCGTATGGTTGGCATCAATGAAATTAAAACGGTTGGATTGCTGGGTTTACTGAGTGGAATTTTTGTCCTTGCTGGGTACTATCTCGTCGGTGATGAATCGGGTCTGCTGCTGGGGCTAGGCATTGCGGCGATCACTAGCTTTGGTTCCTGGTTCTATTCAGACAAAGCCGCCTTAGCCGCCTATCAAGCGCAACCGATCGCCCGTGAACAGTCTCCCGAACTCTACGATATGGTGGCTCGTCTCAGCGATCGCGCTGGCATTCCCATGCCCAAGCTCTTTGTGGTGCCGACCAAATCTCCCAATGCATTTGCCACAGGGCGCGACCCTCAACACGCCGCGATCGCGGTGACAGAAGGCATTACTGAATTGCTAAATCGTGAGGAGCTAGAAGGGGTCATCGCTCACGAACTCACCCATGTCAAAAACCGCGATACATTGACTCAGGCAGTTGCTGGCACGGTTGCCGGAGCTATTACCTACCTGGGACGGTTGCTAAGTTTGGGGGCGCTGTATGGACCCGTCACCCGTGACGATCGTCGGGGCGCAAATCCCTTTGGGCTATTGTTTCTCATCGTTCTGGCTCCCCTGTCTGCGATGTTGATTCAGCTTGCCATTTCTCGGACACGTGAATTTTCGGCTGATCAGGGTTCTGCCACCATTACAGGCAACCCGATCGCGCTGGCTCATGCCCTTGAAAAACTGGAAGCCGTCGGTCATGAAATTCCCATGCACGGCAACCCAGCGATGTCGCCGCTGCTGATTGTGAATCCACTGTCAGCGCAAGGACTACAGGCACTCTTTCGGACTCACCCGACGACAGAAGAACGCATTCGACGCTTAACCGAGTTGGCACAGCAGCAGCCTGTTGATCCAGCGTTTGCTTGAGATGCTTAGGTTTGCTGACGGCGGCTCATGCGCGGCAAAAACTGGTTAGAGAGGTCATCTACGCTGCTTACAGCGGCTTTCTTTCACTTGAGCAGACCACAAATAGTAGGGTGGGCAATGTCTACCCTACTACTGTATAGAACTCTTTAACGTTGAAACCCTTTGGCAAGAGGTGAACCAAACCGATCGCTCCTTGAGTTAAACTCAGCCACCTCACGAAACGCCGAGAAAAACGCGTTCGCAGGCAACTGAGGTGCTGGTAACCTGTCTCGTAAAGCAACCCGGTTTCTGCGTCAGCCCTGACATTTCCTGACCTTTAATAAATTTCGTATCGTCTGGTGTGAAATCACAGGTATTTAGCATCACACCTGCTTAGGATGATCTCAGTAATTAAACGTTTCCTGAGCCACTGTTGCTTCCTAATCAAACACTATGACCCAGCTTGAATTGACGCAGTGCCTGCATTTGGCTAAAACGCTAGATTTAATTGTGTCGAGCCGCATGATTAATGGGGTCTTGTATGTCTACAATGCCGCTGGGCAAAAAAGACCGTGGGATAGCTTCGTGTCTGACTATCCGTTAGAACGGCTGCGAGCCATGATCGATCGGATGCAGATACGTCCTAAAGCAGCTAGCTAGAATTGTTGCAAAAAGCGCAAATCGCTGGTGTAGAGGCGGCGAATGTCATCAATTTGGTGCAGCACCATTGCCAGACGTTCAACGCCCATACCAGCCGCAAAGCCTGTATAAACTTCAGGGTCATAACCAACGGCTTTTAAGACATTGGGGTCTACCATACCGCAGCCCATAATCTCTAGCCAGCGTCCTTTCCATTGCACATCCACCTCGGCGGATGGCTCTGTAAACGGAAAGAAGCTGGGACGAAAGCGGATCGGCACTTCGCCAAACAGTTGCTCTAAAAATACTTTGATGGTGCCCTTTAAGTCAGTGAAGGTCAGCCCTTCATCGACTGCCAGGATCTCAACCTGGTGAAAGACCGCAGAATGGGTTGCATCCACCGTATCGCGTCGATAGCAGCGCCCCGGCATCACAATCCGCACAGGTGGATCGTTGGTTTCCATGTAGCGAATCTGTACAGAAGACGTGTGCGTTCGCATGATGTTGCCATCGGGCAAATACAGCGTGTCCTGCATGTCGCGCGCGGGATGATCGGGCAAAAAGTTCAACGCCTCAAAGTTGTAATAGTCCGTCTCCATTTCTGGACCTTCGGCGATGGTGTAGCCCAAACCGACAAAGATGTCATTGACGCGATCCATCATGCCGTTGATTGGGTGAATGCGCCCCTGGGGACGATACACACCGGACATGGTAATATCCAGGGTTTCCGCCTCAAGCTGTGCTTGAATCTGGGCAGTTTGCAAGGTGGTACGACGACGATCGAGATCGTTCTGAATTGCCTCTTTCACCTCATTTGCCAATGCCCCAATGCGGGGGCGATCGCTGGCATCAAGCTTGCCCATCCCACCTAGCACTTGAGGAATCGGTCCTTTCTTGCCCAAATACTTCACCCGAAGCTGCTCCAGTTGCTCCAGCGAGTCCGTCGCTGCCAGAGCCTGTTGTGCTTCCTGCCGAATGGATTCTAATTGTGCTGCAAGTTCTTGAAGCTGAACAGTCATACTGATGAAGTTATTAGTTGTTAGGTTTTAGTTGTTGGTCTAGTTAGGCTCATAACCACTGGCTGTTAGCTCACTAGACCCTACAGTTTGGCAAGAATCTGAAGTGGAATTGCTAGTTTTGATGAGACTCAAATAACCGCGCTCAAGCGACCGTCTTTGCTCTTCAGTTTAAAGGCTGAATGGGTATAGATGTGCGATCGCTTGCCAAAATTTCCCACTCCCGTTCGGCTGAGCTCACGTCGAAGCCACTCCCCACTCCCTACTCCCCACTCCCTAACCGACCAATGAAACTACTCATCAGCAACGATGACGGCATTTTCGCTCTGGGTATTCGCTCTCTTGCGAACCGTTTAGCAGAAGCAGGACATCACGTAACAGTTGTGTGCCCCGATCGAGAGCGATCGGCGACCGGGCACGGACTCACGCTGCATCAGCCGATTCGCGCTGACATCGTCGAGTCTGTCTTTCATCCCAGCGTGAAAGCCTGGGCTTGCTCTGGCACCCCTTCAGATTGCGTTAAACTAGCGCTGTGGGCGTTGTTGGATAGTCCTCCAGATCTGGTGCTTTCTGGCATCAATCATGGGTCTAACCTCGGTACGGACGTGCTTTACTCAGGCACAGTATCAGCCGCGATGGAGGGTGTCATTGAGGGCATTCCTGGTATTGCGTTTAGTCTTGCCAGTTCTGCGTCATCCGAGTTTCAGCCAGCCGCCGCGTTTGCTGCCTCGCTGGTGGCGCAATTAGCTAAACAACCGCTGCCAGAACTGCTGTTATTAAACGTGAATGTACCAGCAGTGAAAGCAGGGGCGATCGCGGGTGTAAAAGCCACTCGTCAGGGCATTCGCCGCTACATCGACGTGTTTGAAAAGCGACTTGACCCACGCGGCAAAACCTACTATTGGCTGGCTGGTGAATTGCTAGAAGAGGTAGATGATGCTTCTGAGCTAACCGAGCAAACCCTAACGGATGTCCAGGCGATTCGCCAAAACTACATCACACTGACTCCCTTGCAGTACAACTTGACGGCTGCTTCTGGGCTGGCAAGCTTGAAGAACTGGAAATTTGATCTTCCCGTTGAGTATGCTGAGTAGACGCAGAACGTTAGCAGTTCACAAGCAATGGAGCAGAGTGTGACATCGCATCAGTGATTCAGCAAGGAGGCTTGACCGCGCTCACTACGAGGACACAGTATGGTAAAAACTTCCAGCCATTCTGTGCGTATGTGTTGCTGAATGGGTACTGTAACTCAAAGCCCTATGAAAGACAGAGGATATTTGTTACTGTTGCACCGTTTGGGATGATCAAACGCTACAACCTTGATGAAGAGATCACTGAGTAATGCGATCGCGATCACTGACATAGACGACGATTTTTATAAAGCTGCCTGGAAGGGGCAAATTAGGTATCGTTTTTAACATTGTATTCGTCCAGGTTTAGCTTTCTGGTTACCGAGAGCGCTGTTTCTGGAAACTCGATCGAATCTTGCAAGAAATACCCATGTCCAATACAGAAAATCAGTTCACAGCCACCTTCTGGGGCGTTCGGGGAAGTATTGCTAGTCCAGGCTCCGCCACGGTTCGCTATGGGGGCAACACTCCTTGCGTAGAAATGCGAGTAGGGGGCGATCGCCTGATTTTTGACGGCGGCACGGGCATTCGAGTGTTGGGTCAGTCCCTGTTGTCCCAGATGCCACTCGAAGCGCACATGTTTTTTACGCACTCCCACTGGGATCACATTCAGGGCTTTCCGTTTTTTGTGCCAGCGTTTGCGAAGGGTAATCGCTTTAATATTTATGGGGCGATCGCGCCCAATGGTTCCACGATGGAGCAGCGTCTGAATGATCAAATGCTGCATCCAAATTTTCCGGTGCCGCTACAGATCATGGGCGCAGACCTGAAATTTAACGATATTGAAGTCGGACAATCGGTGCAAATCAACGACGTTCTGGTCGAAAATGCCCTGCTGAATCACCCAGGGCAGGCAGTCGGCTACCGGGTTAGCTGGCGAGGTCATGCAGCCGCTTATGTGACCGATACAGAACATTTTCCAGACCATTTGGATGAGAACGTCTTGTTCTTGGCTGACCAGGCTGATCTGCTGATCTATGATGCGACGTATACCGACGAAGAATATTACTCCAAGCAATCTAGTAAAGTCGGTTGGGGGCACTCGACCTGGCAAGAAGCCGTCAAGATTGCCAAAGCCGCTAACGTGAAAACGCTGGTGATCTTTCATCACGACCCCTTGCACAGCGACGACTTTCTCGATCAAGTAGGAGCTGAAGTTGCCGCCGCTTTTCCTAACAGCGTGATGGCGCGGGAGGGTTTAGTGATCCAAATTTCGCCGCCAGCCGCCAGGTTAGACCCGATGTCGATCGAGGCTGAAGTTGGGGTATCGGTGTAGATAAGGTGCTGGGGAGACTGGGAGGCAGCGGGAGCAATACAACACTTAAACCGCCCTTCAGTTCGACTCAGCGAGAGTAAGACTTCCTCTGCTTCCTCCGCTCCTCTGCTTCCCCCACTCCCCCTGCTTCCCCCACTCCTCCTCTCTTCTCACCCATCTCTCCATCCACTAATCTCGCCGTCCCTTTGTGTGTCAAGATGTAAAGCGTGTGGGTTACTTCGTCGCCAACTACTATTCTGACTCCAACTGCCGTTGCCCTGGGAAACTTTGATGGTGTGCATCAAGGGCATCGACAGGTCATTGCACCTGTTCTTTTGGACTCAGACACCGGGCGAGACGATCGCAGCCATGCAACGGTGGTAACGTTTCACCCTCACCCGCAAGAGTTTTTTACCGGACAAACGCGCCTTTTGCTGACACCTTTACCTGAAAAGGCGGCACAGCTTAGCGCGATCGGAGTAGAGCAGCTTGTTTTATTGCCCTTTGACCAAACGCTTGCCAGCTTAAGTCCAGAGCAATTTGTTGAAAATGTTCTTCTAAAGCAACTCAGGGCAACGAAAGTGAGCATTGGCTCCGATTTTTGTTTTGGGCGGCAGCGATCGGGCACCGCAGAAACCTTGCAGGCGATCGCGGCTAAACACGGCATTGCTGTTAGCATCGCCCCGCTGAAAAATTTGGGAGCCGATCGCATTAGCAGTTCTGCGATTCGTCAGGCGCTACAGCAAGGAGATATGCAGCGTGCCAACCAGCTCTTGGGGCGATCGTATAGGCTGATTGGCACAGTCGTTCAAGGGCAGCAGCTTGGGCGGACGATCGGGTTTCCAACAGCAAACTTGCACCTTCCTCCAGACAAATTTTTGCCTTGTTCCGGCACTTACGCTGTTCACGTTCACTGTTGTGATCAAGGGAGTGAGGTCGATTTGTCAGTAGTGCCTAAGCTACCTGGCGTGATGAATATTGGCTATCGTCCCACGGTGAACGGTACGACGCAGACGATCGAGGTGCATCTATTTGATTGGTCAGGTGATTTATACGACCAGACCCTCACGGTCAGCCTGGAAGCGTTCTTGCGATCGGAACAAAAGTTTCCCTCTCTGGATGCTCTCAAAGCCCAGATTCAGGCAGATTGCGATGCTGCTCGTTTGTTGCTTTAAGCGGCACTGCCAAACTGCTACTGACCTCTAGGTAACTGGGCACACTAAGCAAGTAGAGGTTATGACTATTCGCTTTAAGCCACACCTAGAGGATCAACTAAATGGCAAACGAGGGGCACCTTGCTTTGCTCAAGCAGGGTGTAACAACCTGGAATGAGTGGTGGTCGCACAATCCGAAGACGATTCCTAATCTTGAAGGTGCAAACCTACAGGGCACCAACCTGCGAGAAGCCAATTTTTATAGGGCTGACCTTAGAGAAGTCGCCTTCCAGCAAGTTGATCTGAGCATGGCAAACCTGGAAGGGGCAGATCTTGGGGTTGCGATGCTTGAAGGAGCGACCTTTTACACGGCAATCCTTTACAAAGCCAACCTGCGCGAAGCGAACCTTTACAAAGCTGACCTGCGCGAAGCCGATTTGAGCCATGTTGACTTGAGCATGGCAAACCTGCGTGAGGCAAACCTGAGCACAGCAATTCTGGAAGGCGCAACGCTTTACACGGCGCTCCTCTACAAAGCCAACCTGCGCGAGGCAAGCCTCTACAAAGCCGACCTGCGCGAGGCGGACTTTAGTATGGCAAATTTGCGCGAGGCTAACCTCAGTATGACCAACCTGAGTATGGCTAACTTGAGCATGACTAATTTAGTTGGGGCAACTCTTTACGAGGGAAACCTGCGGCAAGCAAACCTGAGCCTGGCAAACCTCTGCATGGCAAATCTCATCGGTGCCACACTGGAGAAAGCCAATTTAGTCGGTGCCACCCTCATCGGAGTGAACCTCTACAAGGCAAAACTAATCGGCGCAAACTTACGAGAAGCCGACTTGCGAGAGTCTACCCTCAGCATGAGCGACCTGAGTCATGCCAGCCTGCACGGTGCAAATTTGACCATGGCAAACCTTCAGGGAGCGAACTTGAGCAAGGCGAATTTGACCCTGGCAAATTTTCAGGATGCCAATTTACATCGGGCAAACCTGGCAGGTGCTAACCTACGGGAAACAAATCTTGCCGGAGCTTACCTGAAAGAGGCTACTATGCCGGATGGCACCGTGCAGGCTTAACGTTTGCGTCATTGACCCTTAGCGATCGCCTGACTTAGGAATGAGGATTCGATAAGAACTCTGTAACCAGTGTTAGCCATTAGCCGTAACACATTAAAGCAGGGGAGTCGATGCATTACACCACTCGTTTCCTAGACGACGGAACGGCTATTCAGCATCCTACAGAGGGAGAGGCTCAGGTTCTTAAAGACGCGCTCCTTGAGACTTAGACAGGCGTATTAGCCATCCATCACTAACCAGGTTGTGATGCATTGAGCGAAGAACGGGCAGCGATCGCCAAAAAGATTCTGGAAACACCTGTAAAGATAATGCTGATGCCAACCAGCAGCCCGATCGCAAAAGGACCATTGAAGGGCCACTCAAACCAGATTAAACCGCCCAGAACAAGCGTCGTGATGCCGTTAGCCAGCGACCAGATCCAGTTTGGTTGAGAGCGCCGTTGAAACGCATACACAATTTCAAACACACCTTCTGTCAGCAAAAACGCACCCAGTGCCAGTGTGAGCGTCAGGATGCCTTGCAGTGGATACACCAGCAGTAGTACAGCAGTGCCAATGTAGAGAAGGCTCAATAAAAGCTGCCACACGAAGCCGCCTTCCTGTCGCGTTTGAAAGGTGTAAACCAGTTTGGAAACACCGCTAAAGAGAATAATCCACGCAATCCAGCTTTCGGCAGCGAGTGTGCTGAAAAAAGGAAAGGCGATCGCGGCGATTCCTAATAAGATCAGCAGCACGCCAACCACGATCGACCCATTTAGACGACTTTTAACGTCGTTGGTCGAAACCCCAGTACTCATCGATATACCTCGTTACTTGCCTAAGTTATTTCCTCAAATTGTAGGACTGTCGTCTCTACCTTGAGATCCTTCGTTTGGAGGAATTGAATCGCCTGGACAGAAACCGGGTTTCTCTATCAGACGATGCCGTTGAACCTCCAGATTGGGTCTAGAAACCCGGTTTCTCTTAGGAGTTGTACAGAAATAACAGCATGGTCTGTAGCCGTCAGCCGTCAGCGAAAAGCTGATAGCTGATAGCTGATAGCTGATAGCTGATAGCTGATAGCTGATAGCTGATAGCTGATAGCTGATAGCTGATAGCTGATCCAAAAGTGTGCAGTTATTTTTCAGCAAGCTCTTAAGGCTGGTCGATGTGTTTATGGCGCTGCGATCGCTGCCTTGTCAGGAAAGACGGCGTTTAGCTTGATGCCTTGAATTGAGTAATCCAACAGTTGCATTGGGTGCAGTACTGGCACCGTTTGTCCTTGAAGCTGGAGGTGCCTGCTGATTTGTACAAAGCAGCCGATATTGGCTGAGGCAATGAGCGAAGCTCCCGTGTTGAGCAGGTTTTCTACCTTTTGGCGACCAAGTTCCTCTGCAACGTCGGGCTGCAAGATGTTGTACACACCAGCGCTACCACAACACAGCGCAGCATCAATCGGTTCCCGCAACTGTACACCTGGGATTTGCTTCAGCAGTTGACGTGGCTGCACACTGATTTTTTGCCCATGCAGCATGTGACAAGCGTCTTGATACACCAGCGTCAGTGGTTCGTCTTGTAAGGGCGATAGTTTGGCAGTTAGACCAACATCGGCTAGAAATTCCTGAACATCTTTGACCTTGCTGGCAAACGCCTCGGCTTTCTCCCGATAGTCAGGGTCATCGTGCAAGATGCTGCCGTATTCTTTGAGCGAATGCCCACAACCAGAGGCGTTGATGATGATGGCATCCAGCGATCGATCCGCAAAGCTGTCAATCAACTGACGCGCCAGTGCTTGCGTTTGCGCTTCTTGCCCCTGGTGATGGGTGAGTGCCCCACAGCAGCCTTGAGCTTGAGGAATAACCACTTCACAACCGTTGGCGGTCAATACTCCCACCGTCGCATCGTTGACTTCAGGATTGAAGAGTCGCTGCACACAGCCGAGCAGCAGACCGACTCGGTAGCGCTGGTTTCCTTGCGCTGGAACGATCGCTGGTAGAGGATCTTGAAACGCCTGCGGTGAGATCTTTGGCAGCATCGCTTCCATTGCTGCCAGTTGGGGCGAAAGCTGCTTGAGGAAGCCGAGCGATCGCACCAACTTCTGCAAACCCGACTTTTGGTAAAGCCCCAGCGGACGTAGTAACAGGCGCAACCGATCGGGATACGGAAACGTGGAGAAAATCAGACGACGCAAGAGCTTTTCGGGCAGCGATCGAGCGTGATTGCGCTCCACTTGGGGACGGGTTGCCTCGATCAACTGGTCATACCGCACCCCAGACGGGCAGGTCGTAACGCAGGCAAGACAGCCCAGACAGGAATCAAAATGCTGCACGATCGCTGGCGAGAGCGGAATTTGCCCCTCATTCACCCCATCCATCAGATAAATGCGCCCTCTGGGTGAATCCATCTCTTTACCAATCACGCGATAGCTCGGACAGGTAGAGAGGCAGAAGCCACAGTGAACGCACGCGTCGATGAGTTTCGCATCGGGAGGATTGTGGGAGTCGAAGGAAGGGAGTGGGGAGTGGGGAGTAGGGAGTGGGGGGTGAGGAGTGGAATCTGGTAACTCGACATTCAACATTGGAAACTGATCACTTTCTTGGTTGCGAACTTCGGCACTCATGACTTAAATTTTGCCTACAAAGCGGTGAGGGCTTAAACGATCGTCTGGATCAAAGTGGTGTTTTAATTGGCGCATTAGGGGCAGCGCGTTGCCAGAGTAGCCCCATACATCGATCGCCTGTTTCATTGCGATCGGAGCCTGCAAAACAGACAGAAAGCCACCCTTTGCCTGACAGAGCGATCGCACTTGCAAGAGATCTGATGGGGTGACAGCATCGAATACCAATCTGCCCAGTCCACTAGCTATATGAATTTGTCCAAACCAGGGCACGATCGCCAAGTCCTTGATCGCCAAGTCCTTAAGGGTTGTCAGCAGCGCTACGGCTTCGGAGGGGCGTATTCCTATTTTGCAAGTAATCGCGTCGGTCTGGTTGTTCACCGTCATGCGTTTTTGTAAGCGTTGCCATAGAGCGGTGTCATCAGCAGCAGCAAAACAGGAGCAAGCTAACCCCAACGCTTGACCGACTTCAATCATGCGCTTGGTTTGCTCCTGGACATTGGGCAAGCTGCTCTGAAATCGCACTGCCAGGGCAGTACCCGCGATCGCCAGTTCTCCAGCTACCGACTCGGACAAGATATCTGCACTAGCGGGTGTTAGCGCTGAACTCAGGAGCGTTTGAGTCGCTTGAGCGATCGCGCCTGTAGCACCGCTCAGCACAATGGTTTGTGACGCTTCGGGCAACGGGTAAACGCGAAAGGTTACTTGCGTGATGATGCCCAAAGTGCCGTAGGAGCCAGTGAAAAGCTTCATCAGGTCATAGCCTGCGACGTTTTTTACGACCCGTCCACCTGCTTTAGCAACCTGTCCATCGGCGCGGACAAACGACAGCCCTAGAAGCATATCTCGCACACTGTTATACCGCTGACGCAGTGAGCCTGTGTCTGCGGTTGCCACAATGCCACCGATCGTCGCCTGGTCTGGATAAGCAGGATCGATCGCCAAAAACTGTCCCGCTTTTGCCAATGTTGCCTGCAAGTCAGCGAACCGCATCCCTGCTTCGACTGTCACCGTCAAATCACCCACTGCATGGTCAATCAATTGATTTAGCCGCTCTGTACTCACCATCAGCAAAGGTGGAAGGTTTTCTTCCTCCTGCCTTCTGCCCTCTGCCCTCTGCCCTCCCACCAATCCGCCCCAGTGCAGCTTACTCCCCGCACCACAGGGTAAGAGAGGTTGGCGATCGGTGGCTGTTACCACTGCGGACAGAGCGGTTGGCGTGTTGGGATAAGTGATACTACTGGCAAGCGTTTCGGGCGTGACTGATCGCCGAATCATCGCTTTTTGGCTCAGAGGTAGTGTGTCCCAGCCATGTAGCTCGATCGCCTCAACTGGGCGCGCTGAGAATTGGAGCGTATGCTGGAGATCGGCACCATTTTTTGCAGAAGGCATTCCCATACGATGAATAGCTGATGACTAACGCCTACTCTAGCAGCCGCAGAGGGATCGAAGTTGGCTAAAACACACTGGAGCGAACTGAGTCACGCTCTAGATCGGTTAGTCTCAGCTGTAAAAGTGAGATAAACCACTCGACCCAACGCAAAACGCTTGTGAAACACTACCGCTCTGACGAACGATGAAAAAAATTCTGGTGGTTGAAGACGAGCCTTCCATTCGTGAGTCGCTTTTAGAGTTGCTTACAGTTGAAGGCTTTAGCGTCTTGGGTGCAGCAAACGGTAACGTTGGTGTGCAGTTAGCGCAGCAGCATTTGCCTGATTTGATTTTGTGCGATGTGACCATGCCTCAGCTTGATGGCTACCAGGTACTCACCAGCCTGCGTCAACAGACGGCAACGGCAGCTATTCCCTTCATTTTTTTGACGGCACGGGGAACAAAGGACGATTTTCGGCAGGGGATGGAACTTGGAGCCGATGACTTTTTGACCAAACCTTGCACGGCAGATGAGTTGCTGGCTGCGATCGCTAGTCGTTTTGACAAACAGGCAACAGTATTCAAGCAGTCACAGAAACAGCTTGACAGTTTGCGGAGCAGTATTGCACTGTCGCTGCCCCACGAATTGCGATCGCCTTTAAATGGCATCTTGGGGCTGTCTGAAGTGCTCATCGACGACTATCAAACGATCAGCCAGCAGGAAGTGTTGGAGCTTGCGGAGGGCATTCATGGCGCTGCCGAACGACTATACAGACTCATTCAAAACTTTCTACTCTATGCGGAACTGGAAATCACAGCCCGCGATCGCGATCGTCTCGCTGCCCTCCGCAATGATGAAACACTTTATCCGAGCTTTCTGATTACCGAAGTGGCAACCGCGATCGCCAAGCGAGAAGGACGCGAAACCGATTTGCAACTGGATTTGCAAAATGCCAGAATTCAAATCTCTGAGCAGAAGCTAAAAATTATTGTAGAAGAGCTGACTGACAATGCGTTCAAGTTTTCGACAGCAGGTACATCGGTGCGAATAGCGACCGCAATGATGAACGATCGCCTGCTGTTGACAATCGTTGATCACGGGCGGGGCATGACCCCAGAACAACTCGTCAGTTTGGGTGCTTATATGCAGTTCGAGCGCAAATTTTACGAACAGCAAGGCTCTGGTTTAGGTTTCATTATTGCCAAGCGTTTAGTGGAATTGCATGGTGGAACATTGACGATCGCTAGCACGTATGGACACCAAACAATGGTGCAGATTACATTTCCAGACAACGAAGGCAGTTTAGACTCTAATTAATTTTTGGAACCAATCATCGTTCCAGAGTTCGTCGAAGGCAACATCTGTTTCTGCTTCAGCGCGATAGCTGGGATTGAGTTCGATCGCTTTTTCTAAACTTTCCAGCGCAAAATCAGCTTCGCCCAAAAAGGCATGACTGATGGCGCGATTGTAATACGCGCTGGCATAGTCTGGTTTTAGATCCAGTGCTTTGTTAAAGCTAGTGATGGCATCTTTGTGACGACCCAGTTGAGCCAATGCATAGCCGCGTTTATCGAGTGCTTTGTAAGAGTCGGGATTAAAGTGAATGACCTCATCAAACGAGGCGATCGCGTCTTTGTGTCGTCCTAACGTTTCGAGCGCCAAGCCACGATTCATCCAGGCAACGGCATCATCAGGTTTGAACTGCACGGCACGATCGAACACATTAAACGCATCCTGGTGTCGTCGTAAAATGCCGAGCGCTACGCCTTTATTCACCAGTGCTTCGTGATAGTCAGGCTTGCTATCTAGCGCATGATCATAGGACTCGATCGCGTGCTCGTAGCGCTTGATCCGTGCCAGACTGATCCCCCGACTAAACCAGCCTTTATCGTCTTTGGGCTTGAGTTTTAGCATGTGGTCGAAAGACTCGATCGCAGGTTCGTGGCGCTGAATTTTTTGGAACACTAGCCCACGCTGGTACCAGATATCTGCATTTTCTGGCTGAAGCTCAACCACTTTGTCGTAGCGCAAAATCGCTGCTTCATAGTTCTCTTCAGCAAAGAGTTCGTGTCCCTGATTGATGTATTTATTCACATCAATAAAGAGTTCGGGACGATTCGCTTTGAGCAGTTCCAACTGTGCCATCAAGTCTTGCAGCTTTTGTTGCAAGGCTGCGACCGCTGCTTCAGAAACCGGAGACGCTTCTGCCAGTTGTTTGAGAATATCAGCTTTTTGAGTTTGAGCAGTGGATTGAAGTGCTGTAAGCTGTGTAACTAGCTCAGACTGTAACGCTTCAATCGTTTGTAAGCTGTCGTCTTTCTGCCCTGAAACGGTTGCTTTGAGTTCACTAATTTGAGTGGTGAATTCGGTTTCTAATGTTTCTAATTCCGCGAGAATGCGATCGCGCTTTTGCTGGGTTTGCTGTTGGGCATCAAGCTGAAAACTAGCAATTTGAGGTGCGAGTTCGGTCTTAATTTGTTCCAAATCACTTAAAATCGTTTGCTTTTGCTTTTGAGCGTTTGCTTGCAACGTTTCTAACGTCTCTGTAAATTCGCGATCGACCGTTTCCAGCTTTTGCAAGATGCGATCGCGCTGTTGTTCAACGCCTGTTTTTAAGTCGGAAAGCTGAGGCGAGAAATCGGCTTTTAGTTGTTCTAAATGCTCCAGAATGCGATCTTTTTGTTGCTGTGCGATCGCCTGCAAATCGACTAATTGAGCTGTAAATTCGCGTTCGGAGGCTTCCAACCGTTGTAAAACTTGCTCTTGTCGATCGTGCACATCCAGGCGGAAATCAGACAGTTGTGGTGTGACTTCGGCTTTAAGCTGTTCCAGGTTTTCGAGGATGCGCTCTTTTTGCTGCTCAGCGATCGCCTGTAGCTCGACTAACTGGGTAGCGAACTCGCGTTCGGAGGCTTCTAAACGTTCCAGTAGGTTGCGTTGCCGCTGCTGCGCGTCTGTTTGAAGCTGAGTCAACTGTGGTGCAAACTCGGTTTTGAGGTGGGTTAGCTCTTCGAGAATGCGATCGCGCTGTTGTCTGGCAGAAATCTGCAAATCAAGCAATTGACCCGCAAAATCCCGTTCCGATACGGTGAGCTTCTGCAACACATCCTGCTGCCGCTGTTGCGCATCAGAGTGAAGTTGAGCCAACTGTGGCGAGAATTCGGCTTTGAGGGTTTCTAAACTTGCGAGGCTGCGATCGCGCTGCTGTTTGGCAGACACCTGTAACGCCGCTAACTGTGCAGCAAAGTCTTGCTCGGCGGCTGCTATGGTTATCAGCGTTTGTTCTTTTTGCTGCCGCACGTCTGACTGCAACGCATCTAAATGTGGTTCCACATCGGTTTTAAGCTGCTCCAGGTGCCCAATCATCAATGTTTGCTGCGCGACGGCTGCCGACTGAAGTTTGGCAAGATGGGCGGCAAAGTCTTGCTCGGATGCGGCAAGTTTTTCTAGCGCGTCTGTTTGTTGCTGCTGAATGTCTGACTGAGAGCCAGAAAGCTGCGCTACGAGTCCAACGCCCAATGCCTCAAGAGCCTGTTTGGAGTCGTGAAGTTGTGCCTCCAGCGTGGCAATCATTTGTGCTTTGGATTGCGCTAATTCAGCCACCAAACCTGCCAGCGCATCACGTTCTCTGGTCACGTCTTGCTGAAACTGCTCGGCTTCATCGGCAACGTCGTCCGCGATCGTCTCCACTTCTGCCAGCACAGTCTTGGCGTTCTCGCGTGTCCGGGCAATCTGACTTTCGAGTTCTTGCAAGCCTTCTAGCTGTTCTTTGGCACGGGTGGCAATCTCTTGAATGACCGCACGACGAAGCAACCACAGTGCCGCGATCGTCGCTGCCAGCAGCAGCACTAAAATGCCCAGCAGAATGTTGAACAGCGTCGTCATACGCACCAGGGAGCGATCGACCTCACTCTGATTCGCATTGCGTGGCTCCCCCGACGATGGCTGTAGTTGCGCCAGTAGGGGTGTAGACAGTGACTGAGGGTGCGATCGCGCAGGCTGCACTATCCCACCCAGCGATAGCAGTAAGACCGAGAGCATAAGCCCACTGCGGGACAAGACGAAAACTTCTGGGTGCTGGCGCTTCATCACGAATCATCCTTCGCTGTCATCGATGATTGCAGTATATCGAAGACGATGCAGAGCAATGGTGTCTCTTTTCCAGAGTAATCAAAATTGGGTTTAGTCGTCTAAGGTAATTTCTAAGAAAGGCGTTGCTGAATGCACATGTGAATTGCCCTCATCCCGACCCTTCTCCCCAAGGAGAAGGGCTTTCGGACATTTCTTGTCCCCTCTCCCGATGGGAGAGGGCTAGGGTGAGGGCAATTGCAGACATTTCAGGAAAGCCGTATATCGCGTTTGTTAATTACCAGCAACGACAGTCAGCTTTGCGCCCGTCTCGGTGACGACCTTGAGCGGTAGAGACGATCGCGCCTCACGGCGGGGAAATTGGATAAACTGCACACCCGTTTGAGCAGGCTGCACAACCATCACGTACTGCTCACCAGTCCATTTGATGCGAGTCACACGATGCGATAGCACCCAAACTTCAGCAGTTTTACCCGCGTTGATCTGGGTCACATTTTTGGCGTTGTAGCACTTCCAGAGCGTCTCTTGTACTGTCCACAGTCCCGAAAGATAGATGGGTTCCATTCGCAGGCTGAGACCATACTGTGTAAACGAAAAGACCTCTTGCTGCCAAAACCGTTGGGACAGTCCTTTGAGCGGTTGGGTTGTCAGGTCGCCACCATAGCGCGGCAGACTTCGCAGCTTTTTGGTTTGATCGGCTTTCGTTGGACGCACCCAGGTCTGTGCTTCACCACACACCTCAAAGGGAACATCGACCGTTGGCTGAGCCGCGATCGCGACAGCGCCAGACGGTTGGGCATTGGTTGTGAGCGGCGCGATTGCTATCCCAACGCTGCTAGTAGCCAGAACGACTAAACTGCACTGAAAGAGTTTGTAAGAGAAAGAAGACATAGCTAGTTACAGCGCAAGGACGGGCTTTTAGGTCATGCTTCGGGCGCACAGTTCATCAGGGAAAGCGCTTGCTAGTCTGTACCGCCCCAACTCCAGAAGGCATTTCCATTACGGACACCCTTGCGGAGGATCACAGTTGTAAAATCGTTGGCATCGCGCATACCTGTCATATCGAGAATGAGGTAAACCTTGCCACCTGTAAATCTCAGACGTAGATACGAATGATCTGCATACGCTTCGTTACCATTCTTCACCATACGAGCAGTGGCTTTGCACTGTCTGTAGGCAGGTTTTAATGTGCCCACCCAGGTGACGCTAAAATCATCCACTGCGGCAACGGTCAAGCGATCAGTAAGCTGGGTTAAACTGGCGCTGCCATCGATCGTATAGCCACCCTCACGGTAGGGCTGTGATTGTTCGTTCACCATGACTTTTTCAGGACAGCGGATCGTTTGGGCATCGATCGCCTTGAATACCTGTAGCGCGATCGGTGCTGCCTGAACGGGCGCAGCGATTAATAGTGTCAATGCCAACGCACCCAATCCAACCCACGATCGCATCTTCACAACGGAACTCCTTTTGTGCCACAGAGCAGTATCTACAGCAGCAACGAGCAGCATTCCGGGCAACGGTAGCAAGTTTTGTTGTCATGCTAAACTCACTGCGTTGACATGCGAAGGTTGTCAACACTTCGGTACTGTCTCAATGGCAGTCGTTTTTTGCAGTCTGTTTTAATCGCTTCTCGGCTACGTTCAAGCGCCAAACCCATGCTTCATGTTGCCCAGTCCTTGACAGACTATTGCATTCATAGAAGCATACTAAAGCGCGATCGAGCACGATGACCAGCGCCCTTTAACTACCGTCTCTGTGGGAGATTTTAAACCGACATGATGAAAACATTATTACTCAATCCGCCCTCATTTGAAGGGTTTGATGGGGGTGCTGGTTCTCGATGGCCCGCCACTCGTGAGATTGAATCCTATTGGTATCCAGTCTGGTTGGCATATCCGGCTGCGATGATCCCCGAAAGCCGAGTGCTGGATGCACCGCCACATGGGGTGTCGCCCCTGGAGACGATCGAGATTGCCAAAGACTACGATTTTGTGGTTGTCTTCACCAGTACACCTGGATTTAGTAGTGATGTGCGGCTGGCAGAGATGATGAAGGCGACAAAGCCAGAGCTGAAGATTGCCTTTGTGGGACCGCATGTGACGGTGCAACCAGAGGCAAGCCTGATGGCAAGTGAGGCGATCGACTTCATCACCCATCGTGAGTTTGACTATACGGTGACAGAATTTGCGTCAGGAATGCCCCTGGAGCAGATTAAAGGCATCAGCTATCTTCAAGACGGCAAGGTGGTTCACACCGAACCCCGACCTCAAACCGAAGATCTGGATGCGCTGCCCTGGGTGACACCCATTTACGAACGGGATCTAGACATTACGCGCTACACCATCCCGTTCCTGCTGTATCCCTATATTTCCTTCTACACCACGCGCGGTTGCCCCGCTAAATGCACGTTTTGCTTGTGGCCCCAAACGTTTGATGGTCATGCCTGGCGGCAGCGATCGGTGGATGATGTGGCTAACGAAGTCGAGCAAGCGCTCAAACGGTTTCCCAACATCCGAGAAATCTTTTTTGATGACGATACGTTTACGATCGGTAAAGAGCGGGTGCTGGCGCTATGTGAGCGCTTCAAGAAATTGAACTTTACCTGGTCATGTACCTCTCGTGTGCATGTTGATTTAGAAACGCTACAGGCGATGAAAGCAGCGGGCTGCCGCCTGTTTATTGTCGGTTTTGAATCTGGTAATGCTCAGATTCTCAAGAATATCAAGAAAGGGGCAACCGTGGAGCAAGCCCGCACCTTTGTCAAAAACTGCAACAAAGCGGGCATCGTCATTCACGGCGACTTCATTGTAGGACTGCCGGGTGAGACGAAGGAGACGATCGCCGAAACCCTGCAATTTGCCAAAGAGCTTGACTGCACCACCATTCAGGTTTCCATTGGTCATGCCTATCCCGGCACCGAGTTTTACGATTACGCCGCCCGCAATAATTTCCTCAGAGTTGATCAGGACATGACCGATGAGACAGGGCACCAGTTGCCGCATATTGAATATCCTGGTCTATCCCGTTCTGAAATGATGGAGGCAGTAGAACACTTCTACGGTAGTTACTACTTCCGCCCCCGCGTGGTCGTCCGCATTGTCAAGAACGCGATCTTTGACGGTGGCGAACGCAAGCGCCTCTTTAAGGAAGCGAAGGAATACCTCAACCTGCGGGCGAAGCGGAAAGAGTTTGTCACTAGCTCGAAAAGCTAAAAGCAACTGGCTCCCAAGTGGTTGAACGTTTGTTAAATGTCACTGCACATAGTGCTGAGAGTGGGCTGATGATCACCTTTCACCATTTGAACAACTCCCGCTCTCAGCGAGTGCTTTGGCTGCTGGAGGAATTTGGGCTACTGTATGAAATCAAGCGCTATGAACGCGACCCGGAGACGATGCTGGCACCAGAGTCCTTGCGTGCGGTTCATCCCCTTGGCAAGTCGCCAGTGATTACCGATCGCGCACTAACCCTGGCAGAGTCGGGTGCCATTGTCGAATATCTGGTCGATCGCTATGGCGAGGGACGACTGGTGCCTGCACCGGGTACACCAGAGCGCCTGCAATACACTTACTGGCTGCATTACGCGATCGTGATTTATTCGGGCTACAGGCTCAAGCATTCAGTCGTTGCTTGGCTGAGTGCAAGAGCAGATAGCTGGCAAATCTTACCCTGCTACACTTTCGTACGCCTCTCTTCCGCCTACTTTCTGGTCTAACGCAAGTAGGGCGGACGCTTGACATCTGCTGGTTTGCTCTTCATCACGTCATCAATGAACCGCTTGAGGGCGCGATCGCGATTTTTCATAAACGCTGCCCAAAAACCGGGTTGAAATTCATCCATCGTTTTGGCAAGCGCCCAGACATCCACAGCCAGAATGTTGTTGAGCGTCTCATCTTCTCGCTTTAGTGCGTTGATCTGCTCCAGTAATGAATCTTTCTCGCCAGCACGTCGATTTTCATTCTTAGACATAGAAGCGCCCAAATGAGGAAACTAAAATCAGCGATCGCGTCTAGCCCACGCTTGCTACAGTTATGAGAACTGGTATGAGAACTGATGCCGAAGCGATCCTCCAACCCTTTGCTAAGGCAGTTCTACTTATGACACGAATCCAACGCTGCGATCGTGGTTGCTCTTACCATGACAGACTTCTGCCATCAAATTGCACAACCGTCAGCGCTTTATCACTGTTTGTGCCGCTGCTTACTGCTCAGAATGCTTTGCAACACCAGCCATAAGCCTGCGATCGTATGATGGCACGGGGTTGGAGTTCAAACTAGAACAGCACTAATGCCAGCCGTTGCACAGACCCTAAGAGAAGGATAATGAACTTAGAATGAATGCTCACGAATCTGTCAGACTTTTAATCTATGTTACGTCAAACTTCTCTGGGAACGTTGGGTCTTAGCGTTGGTGGTGTTCTCACCATCATTGGCTTTTGGGCATATTTTATTACCGACAACGCCACGCTGAATTTGGTCGGCTTTTTCTATGGCATTCCACTTTTGTTAGGTGGGCTGGCGCTCAAAGCGTCTGAACTGAAGCCCGTACCGTTGATGCAGCCAACGGCTGACGGCATACTTGCCCTGCGAGAACAGCAAGCAACAGCGACTCAAAATCAGATTCGTAAAGACGTGACCCGCTATCGTTATGGTCAACGAGCACATCTTGACAGCTCACTGAGCCACCTTGGCTTAAGCCCTACGGATGAAGAGTGTCCTGTTTTAGTAGGCGTGCAAGAGGTTGAAACGGCAGGTGCCTATACTCTAGTGCTGGAGTTTGAGTCGCCTCTGGTGCCCCTTAAGGTGTGGCAAGAAAAACAAGAGAAGATTGCAGGCTATTTTGGACCGGGTGTTAAGGCAACTGTCAGTCAAGCAGATGATCAGAGGGTGGATGTATCTCTGATTGCGGCACCACCAGAAAAGGCTTAGGAGTTGTACAGAAATAACAGCATGGTCTATAGCCGTCAGCAAAAAGCTGATAGCTGATAGCTGATAGCTGATAGCTGATAGCTGATAGCTAATCCAAAAGTGTG
The DNA here is from genome assembly GCA_019358895.1 of Tildeniella nuda ZEHNDER 1965/U140. Lineage (GTDB taxonomy): Bacteria > Cyanobacteriota > Cyanobacteriia > Leptolyngbyales > Leptolyngbyaceae > Stenomitos > Stenomitos nudus. Next base: position 267,700 of record JAHHIG010000001.1, read on the forward strand.
CAGTTATTTTTTAGCAAGCGCTTAGAGGAATGCAGCTTGTTGGGTGGTTAGTCCAACACTCAGTTGGGAGTTGAGATGACTACCCTCCGATCGATCTTCAAGGTGCGAGGCGTTCAAGCAGCCAGTTGTCCTGTTCCAGACGATAGCGGAGGCGATCGTGTAAGCGACTGGTCCGTCCCTGCCAAAACTCAATCTGATGCGGTATGACCCGATAGCCGCCCCAATGTGGCGGACGGGGAACCTTTTCGTCTGCATACATTGCCTTTAGCTCTGCAAAGCGTTGTTCCAGCACCTCACGACTGGCAATCACGCGACTTTGGTTGGAAGCCCAGGCACCCAGGCGGCTTTCTAGGGGACGGCTCTGAAAATAAGCCTCGGTTTCTGCCGCTGCTACGGTCTCAACCCGCCCTTCGATGCGAACCTGCCGCTCTAGCACTGTCCACAAAAAGACCAGCACCGCCTGGGGATTTTCTGTTAGCTCCTGACCTTTACGGCTCTCGTAGTTGGTGTAAAATGCAAAGCCGCGCTCATCTAAGCCTTTGAGCAAGACAATGCGGGCAGATGGGATGCCATTGCTGGTTGCTGTTGCGAGAGTCATGGCGTTCGGTTCGGGTAGCTCAGCCGCGATCGCCTGGTCAAGCCAACGTTGAAATTGTTTGATGGGATCAGGATCAACGTCTGTCTCGTTAAGCTGCTCCAGCGTGTAATTGTGGCGAAGATCGGCAAGGGGTTGAGTCATTGTGGTTGCACACACAGATCGAATGCAGTATTCTCCACTGCTTTTGTATGATAGGTCGTTTGCTCAAGCGATCGCCAAAGACGCGATCGCGCTTCCCGTTCACCCGTAAAATCAGGGAATGCAAAAACCGCGATCGTCTGTCGAAATTCCCACTTGCGCCTGGAGCCGTCCGATCGGGCTGGGCTGGGAAAAGCCGTATACCGTCCGTTACACCAGCAATCTGGACGATGGTCCCTGGCACGGGATGCCATTGGGCGGTTTTGGAGCAGGCTGCATTGGGCGATCGCACCGGGGCGACTTCAACCTGTGGCACATCGACGGCGGCGAACACCTCTTCAAACGCCTGCCTGCCTGCCAGTTCAGCGTGTTTGAGCAAGGCAGCGAAAAAACGCAAGCATACGCCCTTTGTACAGAACCACCGGCGGATAGAACGTTAGGAGCCTGGCAGTGGTATCCGGCGAGTCGGGAGGTAGAAGGGGAGGAGGGGGGAACCGCAGAGACGCAGAGGCGCGGAGAAAGGGAAAATCAAAACTTCTCCCCTACACCCCACACCCCACACCCCACACCCTCTACAGGCACCTACCATGCGCTTTATCCCCGCAGTTGGTTTGTCTACGAAAACGTCTTTCAGGCAGAGCTGACCTGTGAACAGTTTTCGCCGATCTGGGCGCACAACTACCAGGAAAGCAGCTATCCGGTTGCGGTGTTTCGCTGGACGGCGCATAATCCCACTGACAAGCCGATCACTTTGAGCATCATGCTGACCTGGCAGAATATGGTGGGTTGGTTTACCAATGCCCTGAAGTCGCCAGAGGTGCAGTTGCGCGATGATGGCAGCCCGTTTTACGACTATCAGCCACGATTGGGGGAAAGCGTTGGGAACTTCAATCGGCTGATGGGGGACGAGCAGCGGTTGGGGGTGGTGATGGGGAGAGAGGCAGAAGGCAGAGGGCAGAGGGCAGAAGGGCAGGGAGCAGGGGAGGCAGAGGGAGCAGGGGAAGCAACCGCAGAGACGCAGAGATACGGAGGGGTGAGTGATTCTGAGTCCGATTCTTCTAGTCAGAACTCAAAACTCACCCCACACCCTACACCCCACACCCCACACCCCGCCGAAGGCTCTGGACAATGGTCGATCGCCACGTACCTCGATCCCAACCTGCAAGAAGTCTTCTACCATACGCGCTGGAATCCTGCTGGCGATGGCGCAGATGTGTGGGATACCTTTGAGCAAGATGGGTCGCTGGTGGATTTGGATGATGAGATGCCAGCAACAGAGGGAGAACAGATTGGGGCAGCGATCGCCGTCCGCTTTACTTTGCAACCGGGGCAAACACGCCAGATTCCCGTTGTGTTGACGTGGGATTGCCCGGTGACGGAGTTTGCACAGGGCATCGAATACTTTCGGCGCTATACAGACTTTTTTGGGCGGAATGGACAGAATGCGTGGGCGATCGCGCGCAATGCCCTGAAACATCACCAAACCTGGCGAGAGAAGATTCAAGAGTGGCAGCAACCCATCTTAGAACGAGAGGACTTACCCGACTGGTTCAAACTGGCGCTGTTCAATGAGCTGTATAACCTGACGGATGGTGGGACGCTGTGGAGCGCTGCCGATGAACGCGATCCGGTCGGGCAATTTGCCGTACTGGAATGTCTTGACTACCGCTGGTACGAGAGTTTGGATGTGCGGCTCTACGGATCTTTTGCGCTGTTGATGCTGTTTCCCAAACTCGAAAAAGCGGTCATTCGTGCGTTTGCGAGAGCCATTCCTGCCAGCGACGATCGCACACGCATCATCGGCTACTACACCACGATCGGCTCCGAAAGTCCCGCAGCCATTCGTAAAATCGCAGGCGCAACACCCCACGACCTCGGCGCACCGAACGAACACGTCTGGGAGCAAACCAACTACACCAGTTATCAAGACTGCAACCTCTGGAAAGACCTGCCCAGCGATTTTGTCCTGCAAGTCTATCGGAATTACCTCCTCACAGGTGCAACCGATGTGGAATTTCTTACCGAGTGCTGGGAGGCGATCGTTCAAACTCTCACCTACCTCAAAACCTTTGACCTTGATGGCGACGGCATTCCTGAGAACTCCGGTGCGCCTGACCAGACCTTTGATGATTGGAAGTTGCAAGGGGTGAGTGCTTACTGTGGTGGGCTGTGGATTGCGGCGTTGGAGGCGGCGATCGCGATCGGGAAGATTCTGGAGGCAGAAAGCAGAAGGCAGAAGGCAGAAAGGGAGCAAGGGGAGCAAGGGGGGCAGGGGGAGGTTAATCTTTCATCCTTTATCCTTTATCCTTTATCCTTTATCCTTCAATGTCAGTCCTGGCTCGACCAATCGCGTCCTATCTATCAAGCAAAGCTCTGGAACGGTCATTACTATCGCATTGACAGCAACAGTGGCTCGGATGTAGTGATGGCAGACCAACTCTGCGGTCAGTTCTATGCCCGACTGTTGGGATTGCCCGATGTGGTGCCCGATGAGTGTGCAAGGACGGCACTAGAGACGGTCTACGAAGCTTGTTTTGTCAAGTTCAATCAATACCTGGCATCGGGTGCGCTCAGTGCTCAAACGTTTACTTCGGTGCAGGAGGCGAGGGCGGCTGAGGAGGGGAGCAGGGGGGCAGACGGAGCAGGGGAGGCGGAGGGAGCAACCGCAGAGGCGCAGAGACGCGGAGACGAAAGTTCTGAATCCAGTTCCTCCCCACACCCCACACCCCACACCCCACACCCCACACCCCACCCGATCGGCGCTGCCAATGGTGTTCGTCCCAACGGTGCCCCTGAAAATCCAAACGCGACCCATCCGCTAGAAGTTTGGACAGGCATCAACTTTGGGCTAGCGGCGTTTCTCGCGCAGATGGGCATGACGGCTGAAGCAATGCAGCTTACCGAAGCAGTAGTGAAGCAGATTTACGAGAATGGGCTACAGTTCCGTACACCAGAGGCGATTACGGCTAGCGGTACGTTTCGTGCCTGTCATTACTTGCGGGCAACAGCAATCTGGGCAATCTACAGAGAGTTGATTGCCGAGTAATCCACCTACAGTAGATATACTCTTGACGTTTGAGCCTATGACCGCTTTCACTAGCGCCACTGGATCAACCCTCACCTGACCTGACCACACGCAGTTGCCAGGTCAGACGGTACGTTTGTGGAAAATTTTCAGGAGCATCCTCACAGTGCCTTGCTGACGGATTCCATTAAACCCGTTTTAGATCGACAGCATCCAGACAGTCAGTATGCCATTGGTCAAGATTCAGGCATTGACTGGCGGTTGTGACTGGCGGTTGACCGACGGTAAGGACTCCCACCAGCCTTGTGCGACCCCCATAAGCTGAGCGGCAAGCTAGACGGTCTTCAGTCGTGCTCTTGTGGCTATGACTGCCGTATTGGTTTCTCCATCGAATACGATATGGAAACGAATAGCGAAGTGATTGTTCTGCTTGATGTCGGTACGCATGACGAAGCTTATTGACTGCGATGCTGGTTTGCAACGGCAGTTTAAGATGACATCTTCGATCGTAGTTTTTGTTTTTCTACTGAATATATGGCAAAGGTTCGACTAGAGGGCATTACGCGGCAGTTTGGTGGTGTGGCACCTCGCGCAACTGTAGCCGCAGGCATTACAGACATCACCTTTGAAGTGCCTGATGGTCAGTTTTGGGTGCTGATTGGTCCCTCTGGTTGTGGGAAGTCCACGATTCTCCGCACGATCGCAGGCTTAGAAACGGCAACCTCTGGCGATCTCTACATTGGCGATTGCCTTGTCAATCAGATCCCAGCACGTCAACGCGATGTGGCAATGGTGTTCCAAAACTATGCGCTCTACCCACACATGAGCGTGGCAGAGAACCTTGCGTTTGGGCTGCAAATGCGGCGGGTAGATGCGAAGACCACGCAGGAGCGGATCGAAACGGTGGCAGAAATGCTGGCGATCGACCATTTGCTCGATCGCAAACCGGGTCAACTGTCGGGCGGACAGCAGCAACGGGTGGCATTGGGGCGGGCGATCGCCCGACAGCCGCAGGTCTTTTTGCTCGACGAACCACTGTCTAATCTGGATGCCCAGTTGCGCGATGAGACTCGTGCTGAGCTGAAACGCCTTCATCAGCAGGTAGGCATCACTACCATTTACGTCACCCACGATCAAGTAGAGGCAATGACTTTGGCAGATCAAATTGTGGTGTTGGATCAAGGGCGAATTCAGCAAATTGCCGACCCTCAGACGATCTACGGCAGTCCTGCAAATCGATTGATCGCTACGTTTTTAGGCAGTCCACCCATGAATATCCTGGCGGCTACTTACGATGGCACCGCGTTTCAGATCGGTGGACAAACGCTACCTTGCCCAGAATCAGTGCAAGCCAAACTTCAGCCGCTTCAAGGACAACATTATGACTTGGGCATCCGTTCAGAGCATCTTCAAATCAGTGCTGATGTTGACCATCTCAAGGTAGAAATCAGTGTAGTCGAGCCACTCGGTCGAGAAGTGTTGGTGCGTGCTGTATTGCCAACATCGTCGTCTCGATCGCCAGAAGTTGCTTTCCAGTGCCGCCCCGATCAATGTCCTCGTGTGGGCGATCGTCTGTCTCTCACGCTAGATTTGAAGCAGCTCTTTATCTTCGATCAGCAGACGGGCAACACGCTGCATCCCTCTTGATCATCTGTAAAGCACACGTTTCCTGAAGTGAATCCGGCAATGCTCTTATTCCTCACAGCACAATTTCCTGTCCTTTCTCAGTAAACTGCACTGATTTGATCTGCCACTGAGAGTTATTAACCAGCGTCTTGCGGATGCCGCCGAAGAGGGCGAGTTGTTCGCAGCTTGAGAGAGAGTAGAAGCTCCGTTTGGCGTTGGCAGGCAGGCGGAGATCGACGATCGCCTGCTGCCCTTCTTTACTAACTCGATAGCCCGCAATGCTGAAGTCGCCGCTATCGGTTTCTTCTAACACTTTGGCGATCGCGCCTTCGAGTGATTGTTTCGCCGCGATCGTGATTTTTTGGGGCACCAAATCTTTGCAGAGACCATCAACTTTATAGACATTGATCGTTGTCTGTGGGGTTGCTTTGGTGGCTGTGGTCAGGCGATCGACCGAAGCGCTCGGAGATGCTACTGGTTGGCGGGCGATTGGTGCAGGTGTGCTAGGGGATGGCGTGAGGGGATTAATAGACGCAGGGCGCTCACTCACAGGCGATGGTGGAGTGCTGCAACTGCTCAAACTCAACACCGTTAGGCTCATTAAGCACGTCGTTAAAGACGTAGTGGCGACATTCATAGCTAGATGGCTGTAATTCTATGGGTGGATTTTTAATGAAGTGCCCTTCTTTACATTGTGTACTGGGCTGATAGACGTTAGCATAGGCTCAGCGGTACTTATAACTGGTACCGATGTCGCATTGTGTGGATTTCATGGACCCCAGTCCATCACCTTACAGTAATATCCTCCCCTAGCCAGGCAGCCTAAATCTTCCAGCGTGGGGGAGATTTAGGAGACGCTATGCTAACCCAGGAAGGTCGTGCTTCGCTGTCGGGTATTGCCGACTTAAATCGTTTGAAGTTAGAGCTGAATCAGCTTCAGCCTGTTGATATTGGTGATTACGTCGCCGACTTGCCACCCGAAGAACGAGCAATCGCCTTTCGCTTGTTGAATAAGGGTCAAGCAACGGAAGTCTTTGAGTATTTGGATCAAGACGTGCGCGAAGAGCTGATTGGGTACCTGCACGATGCTCAGGTTTGTCAGCTTGTAGAGGCAATGCGCCCCGACGATCGCGCTGAACTGTTTGATGAGCTGCCTGCTGGCGTGGTCAGACGGCTGATTCAACAGCTTAGCCCTGTAGAGCGACAGGCGACCGCTACCATTCTAGGCTACCCCGATGGTACAGCTGGACGGGTGATGACGACGGAGTATGTGCGGCTGCGTCAAGGCTTGACCGTGGCAGAAGCTCTCAGCAAAATCCGCCTGGACGACCAGGATAAGGAGACGGTTTACTATGCCTACGTGACCGACGATAACCGCAAGCTGGTGCAGGTGGTTTCACTGCGGCAATTGGTGTTTTCGCTGCCGGATGCGCTCATTAAAGATCTTGCGAGCGATCGTGTCCTTAAAGTGCGTACCGATACGTCTCAAGAAGAAGTGGCGCAATTGATGAAGCGCTACGACCTGCTGGCATTGCCTGTCGTCGATCGCGAAGATCGTCTGGTTGGCATCATCACGATCGATGACGTGATCGACATTTTAGAAGAGGAAGCCACCGAAGACATTCAGCGTCTGGCAGGGGTCGGCAACGGCGATGAATCCTCTCTCTCTCGCCCCCTGGACAAGCTGCGGAATCGGTTGCCTTGGTTGCTGGGCATTATGGCGCTTTATATTGGTGCCTCCAGCGCGATCGCGCCTTTTCAGACGACGATCGCTGCGGTTCCCGTCCTGGCGGTGATTATGCCGTTGTTTTCCAACACAGGTGGGACGGTTGGCATTCAGGCATTGACCGTGACGATTCGATCGCTGGGTGTAGGCGAAGTCACTCCGTATGATACGCTCAAAATTCTGCGAAAAGAGCTGCTGGCAGGCGTGGGCGCAGCTTTGGCATTGGGAGCCACAATGGTTCTGCTGGCGCTGATTTGGACACCACCACAGGAACGCTGGGTTGCTCTGGTAGCAGGTGTAGTGATGGCAACCAATACACTCGTTGCGGTGACTTTAGGCACCTTGCTGCCAATGGGTTTGAAGCGTCTCAAGCTTGATCCAGCGCTGGTCAGTGGTCCGTTGGTAACGACCATGCTAGACACGATCGGGTTTATTCTCTTTCTCACGCTGATCACCCTTACATTGCGATTTGTTTCACCGTAAGAGCGATTCCTGTCGCTGCCTAACTGATTCACTTCACGTCTTATCGGTCATGTTCCTGGCGTTTCGCTACCAAGCCAAGTAAAATACAACCTGCGACGATCGCCCACGGGCAACTGATATGGATTATCGAGAGGCGGGTGTAGACGTGGAGGCGGGGCGGGCGTTTGTGCAACGTATCCGCGGCATGGTGAACAGCACAACGCGACCAGAGGTTTTGGGCAACTTTGGCGGGTTTAGTGGACTATTTCAACTTCCTGCTGGCTATCGGGAGCCTGTGCTGGTGTCGGGCACTGACGGGGTAGGGACGAAACTTAAGCTGGCGCAGAGTCTCGATCGCCACGATACGGTTGGCATTGATTTAGTCGCCATGTGTGTGAACGATGTTCTGACCTGTGGCGCAGAACCGCTCTTTTTTCTGGATTATTTGGCAACGGGCAAACTCAATTCGGAGCAACTGGCAGCGGTTGTAGAGGGCATTACAACCGGTTGTCGGCAGGCAGGCTGTGCCTTGTTGGGTGGCGAAACGGCAGAAATGCCAGGGTTTTACCAGGCAGGAGAATACGATCTGGCGGGTTTCTGCGTTGGCATTGTGGAGAAGAGCGCGATTCTGGATGGGTCGCAGGTGCAGCTTGGCGATGTGGCGATCGGGCTTGCTAGTCAGGGAGTCCACAGCAACGGCTTTAGTCTGGTACGCAAGATTGTGAGCGATCGCGGCTATGACTGGGGCGATCGTCCAGGTCTATTCAACGGCAAACGGCTAGGTGATGTGCTGCTGACATCCACCCAAATCTACGTGAAACCCATTCTGGGGGCGCTAAAGCAGGGATTGCCAATTCACGGCATGGCGCATATTACGGGCGGCGGACTACCGGAAAATTTACCGCGCTGTTTAGGCACAGGACAGGCTGTTAAAGTTGATCCAACTGCCTGGACAGTGCCGCCTATTTTTCAGTGGTTAGCCGCCGCAGGCGATGTCTCTCCAGCAGCAATGTTCCAAACGTTTAATATGGGCATTGGCTTTGTCGTGATCGTACCAGCCGATCAGGTTGCTCTAACGCTCCAGTATTTTGCTGCTCAGGATCTGGCAGCGTCTGCGATCGGTGAAGTGATTCCCGGCGCTGGCGTTGTGGGTTTACCGGAGTAACTCTGTGCCCCACCCCCGTAAAAAGTTTGCCCAACACTGGCTCCGCAGCGAAAAAGCACTCAACAGCATTGTGAACGCCGCCGAGTTGATGGAGAGCGATCGCGTCCTCGAAATTGGTCCCGGTACAGGCATCCTCACCCGACAGTTATTGGCACTGGCTCAAGTCGTCGTTGCCGTTGAAATCGATCGAGATTTATGTGAGCTATTAGTAAAAAAGTTTGGCAAAGTCGAGCATTTTCTGCTGCTGCAAGACGACTTTCTCGTTGCCGATCTCGATCGCTTACTGATCCTATCTCCAGAGTTTCAAATGCCCAACAAAGTTGTGGCAAATATTCCGTACAACATTACCGGACCCATTATCGAAAAACTGCTGGGCACGATCGCCGCTCCCAATCCACACCCGTTTGATGCGATCGTCCTCCTGGTACAAAAAGAAGTCGCCCTTCGCCTTTGCAGCAAACCCGGCTCCACCCATTTCGGCGCACTGTCCGTGCGAGTGCAATATCTCGCCGAGTGCCAGTTTATTTGTGATGTTCCCGCAAAGGCATTTCAGCCACCACCCAAAGTTGATTCTGCCGTGATTCGCCTGCGCCCTCGCCCTGTTGTTACACCTGCCCAAAATCCTCGCCATTTGGAAACTATTATCAAGGCGGGCTTTGCCAGCAAACGCAAAATGCTCCGCAACAATCTGAAAAGTCTGGTGGATGGCGATCGGCTCACCCACTTACTGGAACAATTAAACGTAAACCCCCAAGTTCGTGCCGAAGACCTGAGCGTCGAACAGTGGATTTCGCTGAGCAACGAACTGCAAGAAAGTTGTTAGTTGTTGGTTGTTAGCAGAAGTCAGAAGTCAGGAGTCAGAAGTCAGAAGGCTAAAGGCTAAAAGCTAAAAGCTTAAAAACTGTACTCAAAGCTCTCTAGCGTAGCGGCGCAAGGTGCTATTCCAAACTCAAAACTTCCCCTGCCTCACCCCTACTCCCCACTCCCCACTCCCCACTCCCCACTCCCTTCCTCATGCGCTCCTACTCCCTTCTTGCTCCCGCCAAAATCAATCTCTACCTCGAAATTCTGGGCGACCATGTAACGGGTGGCGAAGACTCTCGACCGTCTGGCTTTCACGAAATGGTGATGGTGCTTCAGAGTATCAGTTTGACTGATCAGATTGATTTACGCGCTAATGGAACCGATGCCATCCGTGTCTACTGCACCCATCCACAAGTGCCGAATGACGCTAGTAACCTGGCGTATAGGGCAGCCGCGCTGATGAGCAAGCAGTTTCCTGATCGGTTTGCCCGTTACGGTGGCGTAGATATCACGATTCACAAGCAGATTCCAGTGGGGGCAGGGTTAGCAGGTGGATCAAGCAATGCCGCGGCAGTATTGGTGGGGCTGGGCTTGCTATGGGAGCTAGGCTTGACGCGGGACGAACTACAGCAATTAGGGGCAGTACTTGGTTCCGACGTGCCGTTTTGCATTGCGGGAGGCACTGCCCTTGCAACAGGTCGTGGTGAACAGCTTGACGTACTACCTGCGTTGACCGGTCGCTATGTCGTGCTGGCAAAATATCGCAGTTTGTCGGTTTCGACTGCCTGGGCGTATCAAACCTATCGACACCAGTTTGGCTCATCGTATTTGCGTCGGGGTCAAGACCTAGAGCAACGCCGTCAGCAAATCCATTCGGGTGACATGATGGCGGCGATCGGGCAACGAGATGGCACCAAAATTGGTCAACTGCTGCGAAACGATTTGGAAAAAGTCGTGTTGCCAGCACATCCTCAGGTCTTACAGCTACGGGAAGCGTTTCAGCAGGCAAACCCACTGGGCACAATGATGTCTGGTTCTGGTCCTACCGTTTTTGCGCTGACAGCATCGCAGGCACAGGCAGAAGCAATTCAAGAACGAGTGAAAGGGACGATCGCCAACCCCGATCTAGAATTTTGGATCGCCACCTTCAACCCATCTGGCATTCGGATAGTAAAGTAAGGAAATCAAGGGATTTTGGCTTGCAGATTAAGCATCCCTACCTCTAATTAACTCAACTTCACCAAGCCAACCAGCCATTAATCCTATGAGTGAGCCAATCTCTGATCCGGTTGTACAAGTCTCTAAAGAAGGCGCACCCGCACCCAGTCCACTACGCTGTATTGGTGGTTCGATCGTCGCTGGTGGTATTGCAATCGTGCTTTACAGACTGACCAGCTCGATCGCGATCGCCTTTGCCACCAAACCCCTTCAAACCGATAATTTCACTACGCAGCGCATTTCTGCCGCCGTCCGCACCTTAATTGTCGGTTTAAGTTCGCTAGGAACGGGCATCTTTGCCTTAGCAGCCTTCGGGCTTTTCGCTTTGGGCATCCAACTCTTGCTTCAGCGATCTAAGGAAGAATCGGCACCACCTACAGATTCTTAATTCACGTTAGAAAGACGCAAGTTGAAAGAACGTAGGAAATGGATGATGAAACAGTAGACAGAGAATTTAAGGACTGGTCTAGAGAGCGTAAGTTTGAATTAAACTTACAGCGGCTTGTAGTCCGATAGAGGACAAGAGAACGTTTAATCTCAAGCATTTTCAGCGTATCCCTGAACGACAAATTCAAAATTGGCTACAGCGGTATAGCGGTTCCCATGAGAGTGCGGTACAAGGGCTGAAGTTTTAAGATAGGAGGCAGAAGGAAAGCCGCCGTGCTCTTTAACTTCTGCTTCTGCCCTCTGCCTTCTGCCTTCTGCCTTCTGCCTTCTGCCTATAGAGAATCACTCCGCCTACCGCGTTCCAACAAACGCTTTTTCTGCGGGTCCTGTCATGTAGAGGCGATCGTCCGCTTCAGACCATTCGATTTGAAGAGAACCACCCGGAAGTTCAACCGTTGCACGTCGATCGCACTTGCCATTCAACACGCCTGCTACCAAAGACGCGCAAGCACCTGTACCACACGCCAGAGTAATCCCAGCAGCTCGTTCCCAGACACGCATTTTCAAGTAGTCCGATCGCACTACTTGAATAAACTCGGTGTTGATCTTCTGGGGAAACGCGGGATGCGTCTCAAACTGGGAACCGAGTGTTTCTAGTGCAACGGCTGCTACATCGTCAACAAAGGCGATGCAATGCGGGTTGCCCATGTTGACACAGGTGACCTGCCAGGTTTCTCCGGCAACCTGTAATGGTTGATTCACTACTTTCTGATCGGCTGCCACAAGTGTTGTAGGAATTTCGGCTGCCAGCAGACGGGGTTTGCCCATATCAACGGTAATCAACCCGTCTGCTTCAAGCCTGGGTGTAATCAACCCACCTAACGTGTGGATTTTGTACGATCGGGGTTCAGTTACGCTTTCTAGTTCCGCAATGAATTTAGCAAGACAGCGAATGCCGTTGCCACACATTTCTGGCTCCGAGCCGTCGTTGTTGAAGATTCGCATGGTGTAGTCGGTGCCATTCTGTCCCGGCAGGGCGAAAATGACACCATCAGCACCGATGCCAAAATGTCGATCGCACCACTGCACAGCGTCCTCTGGGGTCAAACGTGGCTCTGCTGAGGCGCGATTGTCGATCAGAATGAAATCGTTACCCAAACCGTGATACTTGGTGAATGCAACTGCCATAGATTCTGCAAATGTGTGGTGTGAAAAAGGCTCAGGTGAGGAATGATAGAAGGGAAAAGAAAAGGATAAAGGATAAAGGATGAAAAAGGCAGGAATGGTGAGTGTTCTGCTGCCTGTTTCAACTTTAGCCTTTAGCCCTTAGCCTTCAAGAGGGACGAACACAATGGCGATCGAACTAGAGACCGGGCTACCGAGCGTACGTCAAATCCAGAATCTAATTCGGGAGGAGACAGAAGTAGAGCTAAAGCTTGTGACGGGTGATCTTTTGGCTGGTAAGGTACGCTGGCAGGATAGCGATTGTTTGGCGATGGTAGACCAATACGACCAGAGCACGATTGTGTGGCGACAGGCGATCGTTTACCTCAAACCGAGACCATAGACTCTAGTCAGTGAGTCACAGCTTAGAATGAACCCGCTCCGAGTGTAAACCTGTGGGCTTAAGCTAATCCCCATTGGTCAAAGAGAAACGCATACTCAAAGGCAGTTTCTTTCAAGCTATCGTACCGTCCCGACGCGCCACCATGCCCAGCACCCATGTTGGTCTTGAGCAGCAGGCAGTTGTGGTCAGTTTTGAGCGATCGCAGCTTTGCTGTCCACTTCGCTGGCTCCCAGTAGGCGACGCGAGAGTCGTTTAAGCCTGCTGTGATCAACAGATTAGGGTACGCTTTCGCCTCAATGTTGTCGTAGGGCGAATAAGACTTCATATAGTCGTAGAACATCTTGTCATTCGGGTCGCCCCATTCTTCCCGCTCAATTACAGAAAGCGGTAGATGATCGTCCAAAATAGTGGTCACGACATCGACAAACGGTACGTGCGCGACGACGGCTTTGAACAAATCAGGACGCAGGTTAATCACTGCACCCATTAGCAACCCACCAGCGCTGCCGCCCAAAATCGCCAGATGGTCGGGTGATGTCCAACCCTGAGTGATGAGCTGTTCACTACAGGTGATGAAGTCAGTGAACGTGTTTTTCTTATGTAGAAATTTGCCGTCTTCGTACCACTGGCGACCCATTTCAGAACCACCACGAATATGGGCGATCGCCACCACAACGCCTCGTTCTAACAGTGACAGGCGCGCAGACGAAAACGTCGCTGGATAGCTGAAGCCGTAGGAGCCGTAGCCCGTGAGGAGAAGGGGATTAGCACCGTTTTTCGCCATCCCTTTTTTATAGACAATCGAAATCGGCACCTGAGTCCCGTCGGTTGCCGTTGCCATCAGCCGTTCGCTCACGTACTGGCTGCGATCGTACCCACCCAGCACGGGCGTTTCTTTCTTCAGTTCCCGTGTTCGCGTCTCCAGGTTGTAATCGAAGACCGATCGAGGCGTTACTAAAGACGTGTAATTGAATCGCAGTGTATCGGTCTCAAACTCTGGGTTGCTACCCTCATCCACGCTGTAGGTTGGGTCTGGAAACTGGATGTAGTGCTCCTCACCATTGTCAAGCTGACGCACGCGAATCGTCGGTAGCCCTGCCTCACGTTCGTAAAGCACCAGATGCTTGGCAAAGGCACTGACACCCTCTAGCAACACCGACTCACGGTGGGGAATCACCAAACGCCAGTTGTCCTTTGCAGGAGCCGCAACGGGCGTTTGCATCAGCTTAAAATTGAGCGCCTCATCGTTGGTCGTGATGTAGAACGAATCGCTGTGATGTTCAACCTGGTACTCAATGCCGGACGATCGCGGCTGAATGACCTGAAATTTGCCCTCCGGCTGGTTGGCATCTAGATAGTGAATTTCGGAGGTAATCTTGCTTTGAAGTTCCAGGAGAATGTAGGCATCGCTACGCGTTTTGCCTACGGTCAGATAATAGGACTCATCTGTTTCGTGATAGACCAATTCATCATCGCTCACGGCACTTCCCAACTGATGCCGCAGAAGCCTAAACGGACGATTCGCATCATCTACCAGCGTGTAAAACACGGTTTGGTTATCGTTACCCCAGGCGAACCCATAGCCAGTTTCAAGAATTTTTTCAGGATAAAGCTGCCCTGTGACCAGGTTCAGAAACAGTAGGGTATGTCGTTCTGAGCCAGTTGTATCGACTGAGTACGCCAAAATTTGATGGTTCGGGCTGACCGAAAACAGCCCTAGCCCAAAGAAATCGTGTCCGTTCGCTAAGTCGTTCTGGTCGAGGAGCAATGCCTCCGGCGCGTCTAAACTGCCTTCTTTGCGGCAGTAGATGGGATAAGCCTTGCCTGTTTCTGTACGTGAGTAATAATAAAACTGACCTTTGCGATACGGCACTGAGAGATCCGTTTCTTGGATACGAGCGAGCATCTCGTCATACAGCGCGGTTTGCAGCGCTTCTGTATGCGCCATCATGGCTGCGGTGTAGGCATTCTCCGCTTCGAGATAGGCGATCGTGCTTGGTTCGTCGCGGTGACACAGCCAGAAATAGTCATCGACGCGATCGTCTCCATGCAGTGAGAGGATTTCTGGCTGTTTGTCGGCGATCGGTGGTGATGCAATTGGAGCCACAGTGCGATTTTGATCCATCGTTCAGTTGTTTCAGGGCTTGTTTAAGTGGTTGGTCTATGTTTCTCTTTCAGATCTGGAGAGAAAACGTGAGTTAGGAGCATGGCTTTTTGCTTCACATTGCGTGATCACTCGCATCAGAAATCGAGTGCCTTCCCCTTAGAAGACCATAAAGCCATAAGTAGATTAAATAGTAATTTTTACTTATTATGAGGCTTAAGCGTCTAGATCTTGATCAATGTGGAGCAGAAAGTATCTTAAGATTATCGTAAGAATTAAGCTGAATTGCAAAAGCTAATCACCAATCACCAGGAGGACTGTCTATGGCGCTCGTACCACTGCGGTTGCTGCTCGACCACGCAGCAGAGAATGGTTACGGCATCCCTGCCTACAACGTCAATAACATGGAGCAGATTCGTGCAATCATGAACGCTGCTGACGAAACCGATAGCCCTGTTATTTTGCAAGCGTCTCGTGGTGCGCGCACCTACGCAGGCGAAAACTTCCTCCGTCATTTAATTCTGGCTGCGATCGAAACCTATCCGCACATTCCCATTGTGATGCACCAGGATCACGGTAATGCCCCATCCACCTGCTATTCCGCCATGAAGAACGGGTTTAGCAGCGTGATGATGGATGGCTCATTAGAAGCCGATGCCAAAACTCCCGCCAGCTTTGAGTATAACGTCAGCACCACCCGCGAAGTGGTTAAAGTGGCTCACTCGATCGGCGTGAGTGTTGAAGGCGAGCTGGGCTGCTTAGGTTCTCTCGAAACGGGTCAAGGTGAAGCCGAGGATGGTCACGGTGCTGAAGGCGTTTTATCGCACGATCAACTGTTAACCGATCCTGATGAAGCGGTTGAGTTTGTGGAACAGACGCAGGTTGACGCTCTTGCAGTGGCGATCGGCACCAGTCACGGTGCTTATAAATTCACCCGCAAACCCACGGGCGAAATTTTGGCAATCAGCCGCATTGAAGAAATCCACCGTCGTCTGCCCAACACCCATTTGGTCATGCATGGTTCTTCCTCTGTGCCTGAAGACTTGATTGCCATCATCAACCAGTATGGTGGTGCCATTCCTGAAACCTACGGTGTACCGGTCGAAGAAATTCAGAAAGGCATCAAGAGCGGTGTGCGGAAGGTGAACATTGACACCGACAACCGTTTGGCAATTACCGCTGCTGTGCGTGAAGCATTGGCATCGAACCCTAAGGAATTTGATCCCCGTCACTTCCTGAAACCGTCGATCAAGTACATGCAGAAGGTTTGTGGCGATCGCTACCAGCAATTCGGCAGCGCAGGCAATGCCAGCAAGATCAAGCAAATTGGCTTGGATGAGTACGCTGCTAAATATGCCAAAGGCGAACTTGCAGCCATCACAAAGAAGGCTGTTGGTGTTTAGCCTCTTCCTCTAGCGCGATCGTTGCGTGAAAGAGCCGGGTAGCTAACGCTACCCGGCTCTTTGCTTTCGTTGTCCATAATCTACCCATTGGCTGAACGCCTGACAGCCCCAGACGTATAATAGAAGCGATCCCCTATTTCTACAGGCTTGTGACTACAACGCCCCGCCCCGCTAGTCTTCTGCAAACGGCAAATGCTCTACCTCACGATCGTCCTGATGTGCTCGGGCGGTTTGGCAAATTCGGTGGCAAGTATGTGCCCGAAACCTTGATGCCTGCCTTGAGTGAATTGGAAACAGCATTTTATCAGTACCGCGCTGATTCAGACTTTCAGCAGGAACTCCAAGGGCTGTTACGCGATTATGTCGGACGACCCAGTCCGCTTTACTTTGCTGAGCGCTTGACGACTCACTATGCTCGACCAGACGGTTCGGGTGCGCAAATTTACCTGAAACGCGAAGATCTAAACCACACGGGCGCTCACAAGATCAACAACGCGCTGGCGCAGGTGCTGTTGGCAAAGCGTATGGGCAAACAGCGCGTGATTGCTGAGACAGGTGCAGGTCAGCATGGCGTGGCGACTGCAACCGTCTGTGCCCGCTTTGGCTTGAAATGTGTCATCTACATGGGCGTGCAGGATATGGAGCGGCAGGCGCTCAACGTCTTTCGGATGCGGCTCATGGGCGCGGAAGTATCGCCTGTAGAAGCCGGAACTGGAACACTGAAGGATGCGACCTCAGAAGCCATTCGAGACTGGGTGACAAATGTAGAGGACACCCACTATATCTTAGGTTCTGTTGCTGGACCGCACCCCTATCCCATGATCGTGCGAGATTTCCATGCCGTCATTGGGCAAGAAACTCGCGTGCAGTGCCAGGAAAAATGGGGCGGTTTGCCAGACCTTTTGCTGGCATGTGTGGGCGGTGGCTCAAACGCGATCGGGCTATTCCACGAATTTATTGATGAGCCAACGATACGCATGATTGGCGTTGAAGCAGCGGGCGAAGGCGTAAACACAGAAAAACATGCAGCTACCCTGACACAAGGACGCGTTGGCGTTTTGCATGGTGCCATGAGTTACCTGCTACAAGATGCAGATGGGCAGGTGACAGAAGCACATTCCATCAGCGCTGGGCTAGATTATCCCGGCGTTGGACCAGAACATAGCTACCTCAAAGATTGGGGGCGGGCAGAATACTACAGCATTACCGATGCAGAAGCTCTTGGAGCCTTTCAACGACTATCGCAGCTAGAAGGCATCATTCCGGCGTTAGAAACGGCACACGCGATCGCCTACCTTGAAACACTCTGCCCTCAGCTCCCTGGCAGTCCTCGCATTGTCATCAACTGCTCTGGACGCGGCGACAAAGATGTGCAAACCGTTGCGAAGGTTTTGGATTTGACCTAGCTACGACGATCGCGCGTTACGGTCGATGACTGTGTAACCAATTAGTTAAATCAGTTGGCTTCGAGAAATCGTGGGGATATGTATTCAAAAGAAGTAAGGTTTAGTGCCTTTAACAACCTAAAAGGCACCCCTAGTGGATGCCTTTTGATCACTGAACAAGGCTGGTTAGGGTTAAGCCCCTGAAGTCGAAGCAGCGGCAGCGGCGGCTTCTTCTGCTGCCGCCTCGGCTGCCACAGAACTCGACGGTGCTAGAACTGTGACAACCACGCGATCGGGTTCACCTAATGCCACAACCCCATCTGGTAAAACAAGCTCATGGACATGGAGTGCTGCGCCAACATCCAGCCCAGTCACATCAATTTCAATGGATTCTGGAATCCGATCGGGCGCACAGCGAACCTGTAGTTCGTTCAACCCCTGGTCGAGCGAGCCGCCGCTGTTTTTCACACCCGTGGCTTCGCCCACTAGATGAATCGGCACGTCTACATCCAACGACTCTTGGGAGCCGACTGAAAAGAAGCTTAGGTGATAGACATACCCACGCCAGGGATGAGAATGAACCTCTCGCAAAAGCGCTTTGCCCTTCCACGGCAGTTCTGGCACATTCACCTGAATCAGCGTGTTGTTCACTGAAGCGTCGCGGATCAGCAGTTCAGCCGTTTTTGCTTTGACGGTTAGCGAAACCGATTCTGCACCTTTATGACCGTATAGCACGGCGGGGATCAAGCCAGCGCGACGGAGTGCATTTGCCTTGCTGCCAGCAGGGCGTGTTTGACATTCGAGCGTGAGTTCCATAGTGAGTCAAGGGGAGTAAGGGGAAAGGCTAACGGCTAAAGGATAAAAACTAAATAACGGGTTTTACCCCTTAGCCTTTATCTTTTAGCCTTTCAAATTCAGACTTCTAGCGTGTGAGCGTCAGTCGGCGTTGTGCCGTTGGAGTACAGAAGTGCGCGTTTAGGACCGTGAATGGGATCTTCAACAATGATGGTCTGGTCACGACTGGCACCGAGCGAGACGATCGCAATCGGCACTTCCATCAGCTCTGCCAGCATTTTGAGGTAATCCAGCGCTGGCTGGGGTAAGTCATGCAGCGATCGACAGTGTTCGGTAGACTGCTTCCAACCAGGAACCGTCTTGTAAATCGGCTGACAGCGGGCAAACTTACGCGAGTTACTGGGAAAGTCGTTGCAGGTCGCGCCATCCACTTCGTAGGCGACGCAGATCTTAATTTCCTCCAGCTCATCTAACACATCAAGCTTAGTAATGGCTAAGCAATCAAGTCCGTTAATGCGAACAGCATAACGACCAATCACTGCATCAAACCAGCCACAGCGGCGCTTGCGTCCAGTAGTGGTACCGAACTCTGCACCACGATCGCACAACAACTCTCCCATTGTGCCATGAAGTTCGGTTGGAAAGGGTCCTTCGCCAACGCGGGTAGTGTATGCCTTTGCCACGCCAATCACTCGATCGATCATCGTGGGACCGACACCCGTACCCACACAAGCGCCACCTGCTACCGGGTTGGAGGACGTAACGTAGGGATAGGTGCCATGATCCAAATCGAGCAAGGTGCCCTGTGCCCCTTCAAACAAGATGTTGCGCTTGCGCCGGAACGCCTCATAAATGCGGAGTGAGCTATCGATGACATGAGGACGCAGGCGATCGGCATAGCCCAGATATTCGGCGATCACAGCGTCTGCATCCAGCGGCGGCAAGGCATACAGTTTTTCTAAAAGAACATTCTTATATTCCACCGTCCAGCGCAGCTTCTTCCGCAGCGAGTCAGAGTCCATCAGGTCGATGACCCGGATGCCTGTACGTTCAGACTTGTCAGCATAGGTAGGACCAATCCCGCGTCCTGTCGTACCGATCTTATGCTCACCACGACGCTCTTCCGATGCCTGGTCAATGAGCCGATGGTATGGCATCGTCACATGAGCCGTTTCTGAAATCAATAGATTGCGGGTAGAAACGTTGAGCGTCTCTAGCTGATCCAATTCTCCAATCAGTACCTTTGGGTCAATCACAGTACCTGACCCAATAATGCACTCTGTGTCGGGATAGAGAATACCCGATGGGATCAGATGGAGCTTGAAAGTCTGCTCATCCACTACTACAGTGTGCCCTGCGTTCACGCCACCCTGGTAGCGAACAACGACATCTGCCGACTTGCTGAGCAGATCCGTGATTTTTCCTTTACCTTCATCGCCCCACTGGGCACCGATGACAACGACGTTAGCCAAGAGTTTTGATCAGTACTAGAGTTTGCACAAACGTTGATTATCACCAGAAAGAGACACTCGTGTCAATGCTTTAGTACGAAAGATAGTTCGCTACAACACTCAGCCGTATGGCTGAATTCAACCCGGTCGCACTTTCTGATTACCGTACGACTTCAGTAGATTCGCTAGGATATCACAAATGAGCGATCGACATGCTGCCTAGTCTTTGTGACTTGCGCCTGCTTTTAGACTGAAACCCTTTAATTTTTACCCTAAAGAGGTGCTTGTGACTTTATATGCTGAACTACACCGTCACCTTGGAGGATCGGTCGTTCCTCGGGTTCTATGGCGGTACTTACAACGGAATGATGCTGATCTGGCACAACGGTTTCCCGCCTATCCTGAGTTTGAGGATTTCTACACGCGTCCCCGCAGCACTCTAGATGAATATTTGGAGCTGCATACGTTGGTGGAATCGGTGCAAACAGCAGAGGCGCTGCCTTACTTTATTTACCGCTTAATGCGAGGCGCTTACATTTTTGAGAATCTGGCTTACCTGGAGCTGCGCTATACGCCGTATCTCCGTACGCCCGACCACCTCACGCAAGCGCAGCGGATTGATTTGATGGCAGAGATTGTGTCGATCGTGGGCAAAGCGAGTCGACTCAACGAGTACCCGATCGTAACCAGTCAAATCTTATGTATGCACACGCGGTTGCCGTATGCAGTGAACCGAGCGATCGTTGATTTGGCGGCACAATCGCGGGACTATGTCTGTGCGATCGATGTAGCGGGTGGTGATAATCACTACGGTGAGCGGCTGGACGAGTTTGTTGAACTCTACGCGTACGCGCGATCGCTGGGGATCAATACGACAGGGCACCTTTATGAAACTAGAGAGGGTTGCTACCCGGAACTGCTACCGTACTTGATGCGCATTGGGCACGGTATCCAGATCCCCCTGCACTATCCGCATCTGCTAAAAGAGGTTGCCGAGCGTGGACAATGCCTCGAAGTTTGCCCCACAACGTACCTGCAAACCGGGACATTGGACGATATTTCGCAATTGAAGGCAGTGTTCGATCGCTGCTTTGATGCAGGTGTTGACATTGCCATCTGTACTGATAACGCTGGCTTACACAACGTTCGTCTGCCGTTTGAGTACGAAAATCTACTCACGCACGACATCATTGGGTTCGAGGAACTGCAAGCCTGTCAGGAGGCAGCATTCCGTCATGCCTTTGCCTGGCCTCATAGTCAACAACCAACCTCACTGCTCAATGGTTTGCTAAAGGTTGAACCCGATCGAGACAGTAGCAGTGCTTACGAGATTGCTCAGCGTTAGACACAAAAATGCCTGTAGGTCGTGCTTGCCGCGTGTTCCTACAGGCGCTCTAGTACTCAGACCGCTTTGACTAGGAACCTCGACTGAGGGAAAGCTCGATCTGCTTAAACTCTTGCTCCAGCCGATCGCGTAGCTTCTGAGGCACAGGGCGATTTTGATACGAGCTGTAGTGACCCGCTAGCGAATTCAACGCCGTTCGCATAGTGGTATAAGAATTTAACTTTGCCACAGAACCGTCACGCCGATAGCGAGCCGTAAAATCACCGATCAGCTGACGTGCTTCTGCCTGAGCAGCACTTCGCGCAGGAGAATCGTCGGGTAGCTGAATGGATTCTCTCAAATTGTTAACCACTGCCGCCGTGTCCTGGCGATAGTCTCCAGTTAAAACTGTCGCTGCTCTTGCGGCTGGGACAGCACCCGTCAGACCGATCAAAACGACTAGGATTAGAGAAAAAAAGCTTGATAGATAGCGCTTCATAAGCATTAACGAAGAGGAGTAAATAACCTTCTAGCCTGCTCTCGAAAGTGCAGACAAGAATCATCCTACCGCGATCAAGCGTAGGGATCATGCGTCTTCCGAAGGGGACACTAGCAATTGCAAGTCGCTCAACCCTTGGCTGGGTCGATTAAAGCCTTCGCTCAAACCCTTAGGCTGGCAATCAGCGATTTGAGTAGGGCTGAGCAAGCATCGCTAATGGCTGCTGGTCTCTCCGTGAAACAAGGTTCTTCCTCGACAAGACCCTAGCCGAAGCGACCGCTGACATACTCTTGCGTTGCTTGATGCTGAGGGGTTTGGAAGATCACTTCAGTGCGATCGTATTCGACGATGTAGCCTGTGCGCTGACCCTTCGCATTTGCCTCCACGTTATAGAAGGCAGTGAAATCAGAGGCGCGCGATGCCTGTTGCATGTTGTGGGTCACGATGACGATCGTGTAGCGCTCTTTCAACTGTTGCAGCAGATCCTCAACTTTCAGCGTCGAAATAGGGTCAAGTGCCGCACAGGGTTCATCCATCAAAATCACATCGGGCTGCACCGCTACTGCACGGGCAATACAAAGTCGCTGCTGCTGACCACCGGAAAGATCAGTGCCCATAGCGTTGAGCTTGTCCTTCACGTCATCCCAAAGGGCTGCTTGCTTGAGTGCCCGTTCTACCAGTTCATCCATGTCACCCTTATAGCCAACTAGCCGAGGACCGAACGCAATGTTCTCGTAGATAGATTTTGGAAAGGGATTTGGCTTCTGAAACACCATCCCAATCTGCCGCCGCACTTCTACAGGGTCAATCTCTGGCGCATAAAGATCTTGGTCGCGGTAAAAGATTTTGCCATCAAGATGAAAGATCTTAATCAAATCATTCAATCGGTTAAAGCACCGGAGCACGGTACTCTTACCGCAACCGGATGGACCGATGAAAGCGGTAATGCTGTTTTTGGGGATCTCGATCGAGACATTCTTTACTGCCAGAAAACTACCGTAGTAAATATTGAGATCCTGAGTACGAAAGATCGTTTCAGTTTGGCGGGCGGTGCTCTGGATGTCCGTCGTCATAAATCTAAAGGGGGTGAGTGGTTACTATTTCAATAAGACTTGAAGTTACTAAGATTAAAAGCGGCGCGGCGGCAGCAAACGACCAAGACTGCTAAAGCATGACGATCGCCGATCACAAAAAGTTAGGACTGTATGAGCCAGCGATCGCTCACAAACTCAACACACCGCCTTAAACATTATTTACGCCGCCTCGTAATCCAGCGCGAGAGGATGCTGGTCACTAGAACCAATGCCACAAGCACTAGTGAACCAGCCCAAGCAAGCTCTTGCTGGTTCTTGTAAGGCGCTGTCGCAAAGTCAAACACCAATCTCGACATTGTAGCGGTCGGCTCCCAGATGCCGTTAGTGAGGTAAGTAGCGGGATTCACGTTGACCGGACTCAAACTCAACCCTGAATTCCAGTAACGACTGAAAGAGGCTGTAAAGAGAACAGGCGCTGTCTCTCCAGCAGCACGAGCCACAGCCAACATGACCCCAGTCAAAATTGACGGTACTGCCGCTGGTAGAACAATCTTCAACGTTGTTTGAATGCGTGTGGCTCCCAACCCCACTGCTGCCTGTCGGTAGTCATTGGATACTGCCTCTAGCGCTTCTGCTGACGTACGTACGATCGTCGGTAGCATCAACACCGAGAGCGCTATGCCGCCAGCTACCGCTGAAAACCGACCAGTCGCTAAAACCACCAGAGAATAAGCAAAGGCTCCCACGACGATCGAAGGCACACCGCTGAGAACATTCGTGAAAAAATCGATCACGTCTGCCAGCTTCGTTCCTCTGGCAAATTCAGACAGGTAGATGGCTGCCAGCACACCAAAAGGAATACTCAGAGCCGCAGAAATACCAACGGTGGTCAGAGTCCCAACAAAAGCATTGCCAAAACCGCCGCCTGTGAGACCGGGAGCGGGCGGCAGTTGGACAAAAAGAGCCGGACTTAACCGGGCGAAGCCGTTGATCAGCACGTAAGAAAGCACCGCAACCAGTGGAACGAGGGCGATCGCAGCGCAGATATAGGCGACAACGGTCATCGCTGACGAAAACAACGTCCGGGGTGACGTTGGAACGCGTCTCATATTGCGCTCTACTAGAGGGGTATTCGCCAAGTCTGGATTCGTCATCTCAACCTTTTCTTAACTTCTATCAACTGATTGATTCGTTAGTCCAGTCACGTCATGGCAGATTGAGGCAGGCTTGATGCCACCGCGTTTAAGCGTACGATCGCACCTTAAAGCTTCAAGCTAAAGCGACGCACGATAATCTCAGCCAAGACATTCACCACAAGCGTCAAGGCAAACAGCACCAGCGCCGCATACATCAGTGAAGCCACTTGTAGTCCGCCCGCTTCAGCAAATTGATTTGCCAGCAATGAGGCAACCGTCGAGCCTTGAGACAAAATCGAAGCTGACTTAATCGTGTCCGAGTTACCAATCACCATCGTGACCGCCATCGTCTCACCCATAGCCCGCCCTAGCGCCAGCATGATACCGCCGACAATACCAGAGAACGCAGCAGGCAGCATGATTTGAAAGATTGTTTCCCAACGGGTTGCACCCAGCCCGTAAGCAGCTTGCCGCAGTTCCGCAGGTACTGCTGTTAAAGCATCCCGAGAGATGGCGGCAATAATGGGCAGGATCATGATTGAAAGGATGATGCCAGCAACATAAATGCCCGGACCGGAGGGTGTCGTGCTGAAGATAGGAATCCATCCTAAATTGCTATTCAGAAAACCGCCGATCGGCGTCAAAATTGGAATCAACACAAAAATTGCCCACAGCCCGTAGACCACGCTAGGAATTGCAGCCAGAAGCTCAACGAGAAACACGATCGGCTGTTGAACATGCGGCGGCAAAAAGTCTTCGCTTAGAAAGAGAGCAACACCAATCCCGATCGGCACCGCAATCAGCAAGGCGATAAATGACGTGACCAGCGTGCCGTAAATCTGAGTTAGCGCGCCAAAAATCTCATCGTTAACGCTCCAACGGCTGGTAACTAAAAAGCCAGCACCAAACTTTTGAATCGCTGGGAGTGCATCGGTTCCAACTCTGGTGGCGATCGCTACCAGTACCAACGCAACCCCAATACCAAAGGCGGCTGTAAGCCAGACAAAACCCTGATCAATCCAGCGTGAGGTTTGAGAACGCTGCCACGACATGGGCAAAGGCTGATTGGTTGGAGTCATAGGTAGTCAACTGAAGTAGTAAGCTAAACAACCCGCAAATGAAAATTTAGAATAGACCCTTCAATGCTCAAAAAAGGAGAGGCTGATGTCTATAACCACAAATTTCTCTGAAGCTAGACATCAGCACTTCCACATACGCGCAACAAACGATCCAAACCAGTCAGACTTAGTTGAATTCATCAACAGGTCAGCTACTTGGCAGAGCTAACTTTGATAGTGTCAACTGCCGTCGTGACTTTGGTGGAGATTGGATCAGGTAAGGGGATGTAGCCTAGTTCGCTAGCGTACTGCTTGCCATCCTTCAGCGCCCACTTCACAAAATCGTTAATTGCTTTTGCTTTTGCCGGATCTTTGGGGGTTTCGTACAGCAGCAGATAGGTCAGGCTCACGATCGGATAGGCACCTTTTTGAGCGGGATCAGGAACCTTCACTGCAAAGTCAGTAGGCACAGTAGCACCGTCAAGCGCTTTTGCAGCCGCGTCTGGCGCAGGGACAATAAATTCACCTGCTTTGTTTTGCAGAGCAGCGACCTTCAGTTTGTTTTCATTGGCGTAAGAGTACTCGGTATAGCCGATCGCGCCTTTAGTTTGTTGAACCTGGGCAGTTACACCTTCGCTACCTTTACCACCTGTACCAACGGGCCACTCAATGGTCTTGCCAGCACCCGCTTTCCAGGTCGGGCACGCCTTCACAATATGGTTGGTGAAGATGGCAGTTGTACCGCTACCGTCCGAGCGGTGAACAAAAGTAATCGGAGTACTTGGCAGGTTCGTCCCTGCGTTGTCTTTCGCAATTTTAGGGTCGTTCCAGGTCTTGATCGACCCATCTACAATCCCACAGATGGCGGAACGCGACAGCTTGAGCTGGTCTACACCGTCCAGGTTGTATGCCATGACCACGAAAAGCCCGGTTGAAGGAATCTGAACCGCCTTGCCGCGATCAGCCGGAACTTTTGCCTTATCAGCGTCTTTAAGCGGATCATCGCTTGCAGCAAAGTCAACTGTCTGATCCAGAAAGCGCTTGACACCTGCACCGCTACCAACGGAGTCATAGCTGATTTGAATGTTTGGATTAGTTTTGTTGTATTCCTGGAACCAGCGCTGATACAGCGGGTTAGGAGCAGTTGCACCAGCACCACTAATGGAAACCGTGCCGCCAGCAGCCGAGGAGGCAGCAGGACTGGCACTGGTGTTCTCACTTGGAGGAGTATTCGTCGTCGTTTGAGGAGCACAGGCTGCCAGACTCGCCGCTAGGGCGATCGCTGAAGCCGAGAACGCCCAACGGGCTGCTTTTAGAGAGGAGATCATAAATTCTGCAACTTAACACATCTGCACTAACGCTACCGTGCATCAGTAAAGAAGAGGTTAAGTAATCAGGATTACATCTCCTTTTGCAGAACCCTACGGTCTCAACGAATCATGCCTGCTGGCGAAAGTAGCTGTGATCGATACCCGGTCAACGGCTGCTGGACTGCTACAGCGGTCAAAAAACTGCGTGGTTTAGCGAGTGGAAACGATCGAAGCGTTATGCTGTGTGCCAGCCGACCAAGCTCAGCGCTAACGGCAAAGCACCCGACGCATGGTTTGCATATTGTCTGGCAGATCCATTTGAATCGCTTGCTGGATTAACATTGAAGGGACTGGAATGGTAGGCGTTGCCTGTACAGAATAGGTTAGTAATGTGCCGTTGTTGTAGTCTTGCAGCGTCAAATCAGCCGCAAAGTCATGAAAATTGCCTGACTCCAACCGAAATTGAATCTGCTGCTGTGCGATTTCGATCACCTTTAAGTAGATATCAACTTGCGCTGTGAGAAACAAAAAGGCTTTACTTGCCACCTGGTACAGTCGCTTGTAGCCATCCAGAGATTTTTGGTTGCTTAGCCTGGAGTCATTGCGCTGAAGGATTTCGCTCCGGGTCAACGCAGGAAAGTAATGCACCCACCGGGGATAGTCTGTCAACTGTTGCCATGCGATCGCCCGTTCTAACGGCAGGTACATCTGAGCCGTTACTGCACCACCCCACGCAGAATAGGTTCGGGTCTTCAACAAAATTTCACCGCTCAAAAGCTGTTTAGCGCGTGGTTCGTGGCACTGTTTCGCTAAAAGGTCAGTGACAGTTGTTGAAAGCGTCGTTGTACGGGTGAGCGTTGGTGCAGTAGAGGTCATCATTCCAGTCCAGCAACTCCTAAGCGATAAGAACGTGTCGAAACCTTGTTTGGCACCCTTAAGGCAGCGGCAGGAGCCAAGCGTTCCGTGTTACAGAAAGCATAACTCCATAACTGCAAAGAAAGGTTACGGAAGGGCATGAAGATTCGGCTAAGTTCGTGCAGGCTGCTGGTAGATGGACGGTTAGCTGGTGCGCGCTAACAAAACGGGGCAATTAGCGTAAACCCTCACATAGTCGGAGAGGGATGAACCAAGTAACCGATCGAGGTCAGGTAGCCCTTTAGCGATGGTTGGACGGCGATCGGGCGAACCCACCAGCAGCAAGCCGACGTTCAACTCATCGGCTAGGCGGCATAGCTCTTCGGCAGGTTTGCCAACACATGACAGGCAACGGTAGGCGATGCCCAGTCGTTTTGCCTCTGCCACTGCTGTGGCAAAAACAGGGTCTTGTTCAGACGCTTCACCGCTGGCACAGTAAGATTTGCCGCTCAGATCTGGATTAATGTGCGTCAGGATGAGTTCTCCATCCTTAAAATCGCGTAGTAGAAACAGCGCTAGCTTGAGGCTTTGACTCGCCGCTTCCGATCGGTCTAGCGCTACCATGACGCGGTTGATTTTCTTGATGTAGATGTCGTCTCTTACCAACAACATGGGGTGCGATGAGAGCTGGAAGACGTACTGACTAACCGAATTTTCCAGAATGGAGACTAGACGCTTTAAGCCTCTAGAACCCATGATGATTAGATCTGCGTCAATCTCGTCGGCGACTTTACAAACCACATCTTTGGGATCGCCTTCGCGGAGCAGCCTAGAGACACGCGCTGGATCAAGATTCAAGGCTTGAATGGCATGAGCTAAAATTTCGCTCCCTTTTTCTCGCTGCTCAACCATTTCAGCCGCAGTAATCTGAGGCGGAACGACATGTAGAACCGTAACAGAGGCTCTTTGCATAGAAGGAATACTTGCCAGAGCTTTGAACATTTCCTCGGACTGTCCGGTTCCAGAATCAGCTAAAAGAATTTTTTCGATCATGAATTTGTCTCACGCTTTCCGTTTTAAACAGCACAGAGTTTCTGACCCTCAGGGTTGGGTCGCTGGCAAGATGCAAGGCTGCGATCGCCCTCGCGCTTGATTGACCGACTGAAGGTTAAGCAATCAAAGCGGTGCTTGGTCAACTCTTGATAATCAGAATTCTACCTTTAACATTCGCCAAACTGATGCTCTCTGTTACTCATTGTTGTGTTTGTAATCGTGAAGAGCTATTAAGTAAAGCGGACAAAATCCCTAAAGTTTAAACAGTCATTTTAAGGATATGTTTTTTAATGCTTTATGAAGCGTTTAGCGCCTGACAGCCTTAGCTGGCTTACTTTTATAGTATTGATCCCTATACGATTAAATCTGCTGTAAAGAAACTAATTGCGAATGTGACACAAGCAACCGTTGATTGAGTTAACTAACGTAAACAAGTGGCAGAATGATTGAGATAAAATAAAACAAAAACATCGATCGCTGAAGCATCTGACTGTATGACGAACGACCAACCTGATCAACGTCAATTACCTCCCACTGGAGCCATCCAAAATCCGCTGCACGTTTCTCCTGGAAACTGGTTTGATTATTTAGTCAGAGCACAACCGCACCATACCGACTATGCAGGCATCGTCTGGCACGGCTCTTATGTTGCCTGGATGGAGGAAGCCAGAGTTGAGTGTTTGCGCTCGATCGGTATTGAATTTGCTGATCTCGTGGCGCTGGGTTGTGATTTGCCTGTCGTAGAACTGTCGATTCGCTACCATCAGCCTGTTCAGATGGGTATGGCAGCCGTTGTGCGAAGTCGGATGGCAGATACGGAGGGGGTTCGCATCAATTGGGATTATCAAATCCAGTCAACCGATGGGCAGGAATTGTTTGCTACGGCTCGTGTGGCATTAGTAGCGGTCGATCGCGACAAAGGTAAAGTGATGCGACAGTTACCTCCTGTCGTCAAAGAGGCATTAGTCAAGCTATCGGCACGTTGAGGAGCGTTACAGCTATCGGATAGAGATGACCGGGACTGGCATTTGGCTCACCGTCAGGATTTCTTGTCGTGCCCAGCGATCTGCCGCAAGGATGTCTTCCAGACTGGGGTTGGAACGGTTGTGGCTCTGGTAGCGATCGCAGACTTGCTCAATCAAGCGAGGAATGTCTAGAAATTGAATTTTTTCGTCTAGAAACAGTGCAACTGCCTGTTCATTTGCTGCATTTAAGACCGCAGGCATACAGCCTCCAGCCCGCCCTGCTGCATAGGCTAACTGCATACAGGGGTATTTTTGATGATCGGGTTCCCGGAATGTGAGCGTGCCAGCCTTGACCAGATCGAGCGGTTCCCACCTGGTAGCAAGGCGCTCTGGATAAGACAGCGCGTAAAGTAACGGCAGGCGCATATCTGCCCAACCTAATTGCGCTAACACAGAGGTATCCTGCAACTCAATGAGCGAATGAATGATACTTTGGGGATGGATGACGATCGCGATCTGGTCGTAGTCTGCCCCAAACAAATAATGCGCTTCGATGACTTCTAACCCTTTGTTCATCAAAGTGGCAGAGTCGATCGTAATTTTTCGACCCATCGACCAGTTGGGATGCTTAAGGGCATCAGCCACGGTGACGTGCGCTAGTTTATCGACGGGCAGATCGCGGAAAGCCCCACCCGAAGCGGTGAGCAGAATGCGGCGCAAGCCACCATCCGGTACGCCCTGGAGACACTGGAAAATTGCCGAATGCTCTGAATCGGCAGGCAGCAGTTTCACACCATGCTTTTGCACGAGCGGTAGCACAACTGGCGCACCCGCTATCAGCGTTTCTTTGTTTGCCAGAGCAATATCTTTGCCCGCTTCGATCGCCGCGATCGTTGGCAACAGTCCTGCACAACCGACGATGCCTGTCACGACCACGTCGGCTGTACTCCAACGAGCCACTTCAATAACTCCAGCTTCATCGGCTAAAAGAGTGGGTTGTGGATCGATATCGGCGATCGCAGCCTGAAGATCGGGCAACAGTTCTGATTCACACAGCGCCACGATCGCGGGACGAAATTGGCGAATTTGCTGTGCCAGAAGCGCTACATTGCGTCCTGCGGCTAACCCAACAATGCGAAATTCGTCTGGGTGCTGGGCAACAATATCAAGCGTTTGAGTGCCAATGGAGCCAGTTGAGCCGAGGAGAGAAATTGCTTTCACGATCGCCGAAGTCCAGTCACGCCTCCCCTATCTTACGCTTGCCGCGCACTTAACCTGGAAGAAATTCTTAAGCAGAGTGAGAATAATCCTGCAATTGTCAAAACGATCGCGCCTTGATTAAAGGCTCCAACGTTTATGGCTCGCCTGCATTGCGTTGCAGTATATCCAGAATGCGACGGTTTTCAGTTTGCAGTCCTCGGATGTCGGATTCCATGATTTCCATGCGTTGAAGGCTTTGCTGCATAATCTGCACGATCGCTTCAACATTCTGATTCGTGCGATCGGCATTAATGCGAAAGGCTTCCATGTCGCGCTGGTGAATTTCAACGGTGCTGAGTAGAACGCTGACTGCCATTTTGATGTCGATCGAGTCGTTTTCAAGGCGATCGACTCGATTGGGTAAGTCATTCGATTGAGCCATGATCTTGTTCTATCAGTGTTTACCAGTTTAGGCGATCGCCATTGGAGAGGCGATCGCTCAGCTCAGAAAGCAAACAGCGATCGCCTTTCTAATGAGACGATCGCTGTTTTTGACAGATACAGAGTCAGGTTTTTTGTCTCTCAATGGTTCACGCGATCAAACTGTACCACCAGCAGCTTGCAGACGAGCACGGGCACGCTTAAACGCCTGTGTTGCCTGAATGCTTGCCGAGCGATCGTCGTTTTGCAGCGACTGGTTATACTTCGCTTCTGCTTCTGTAAACGCAGCACGTGCTTTTTCTTTGTCGATCGTGTCGCCACGTTCGGCTGCATTGACCAGCACCGTGACTTCGTTACTATCCACTTCGGCAAACCCGCCTGAGAGGGCGATCGGTACCCAAGTTTTGTCTGACCGAACTCGCATCACTCCAGTATCCAGAGCGGTCAACAAAGGTGCGTGCCCTGTCAAGATGCCTAGTTGCCCGGTGGTGCTGGGCAGAATCACTTCTTCTGCTTCTGCATCCCAGATGGTTTTATCGGGTGCAATGACACGAACAGTTAGCATAGATAATTTTTCCTAAAGGCAGGACGGTTAACTGAGAGAGTTTTTAGTCATTGGTTGTTAGTTGTTAGACCGTTACTAACAACTAACAACTAATCGCTTTACCTACTTGCTTTCTGATTTCAGCTTCTCGCCTTTGGCGATCGCTTCATCAATGTCACCCACCAGGTAGAATGCCTGCTCAGGCAGATCGTCCAGTTCACCCGCAAGGATCTTTTTGAAGCCGTCGATCGTCTTTTCAAGTGTGACGTACTTGCCAGGAGATCCGGTGAATACCTCCGCGACAAAGAAGGGTTGCGACAGGAAGCGCTCGACCTTCCGCGCACGGGCAACGATCAGGCGATCGTCTTCCGAGAGTTCATCCAAACCCAGAATCGCAATAATATCCTGGAGTTCTTTGTACCGCTGGAGCGTGGATTGTACCGCTCGTGCTGTGTCGTAGTGATCGCCGCCGACGATCGCGGGTTGCAGCATCGTTGAAGTCGAATCCAGCGGATCGACTGCTGGATAAATGCCCTTCGATGCCAAGCCGCGTGATAGCACCGTCGTACCATCCAGGTGAGCAAAGGTCGTCGCTGGGGCGGGGTCAGTCAAATCATCCGCAGGGACGTAGACCGCTTGCACAGACGTAATGGAACCTTCCGTTGTAGAGGTAATCCGCTCTTGTAGATCGCCTACGTCTGTACCCAACGTTGGCTGATAGCCGACCGCAGATGGCATCCGACCGAGCAGCGCCGATACTTCAGAACCCGCTTGCACAAAGCGGAAGATGTTGTCGATAAACAGCAGCACATCTTGCTTGTTCACATCGCGGAAGTATTCTGCCATCGTGAGCGCAGACAGACCGACGCGCATTCTGGCTCCCGGCGGCTCGTTCATCTGACCGTAGACCAGAGCAATCTTCGACTCGCTCAGGTTGTCTTTGTTGATGACACCCGATTCCATCATTTCGTTGTAGAGGTCATTGCCCTCACGGGTGCGTTCGCCTACACCGCCAAACACAGACACACCACCGTGATTGGTCGCAATGTTGTTGATCAATTCCATCATAATGACGGTTTTACCCACACCTGCACCACCAAACAAACCAATTTTGCCGCCTCGACGATAGGGGGTCAGCAGATCAATCACCTTGATGCCTGTTTCAAACACAGAAGGCGTGGTTTCCAGGTCGGTAAATTTTGGTGCCGATCGGTGAATGGGGGACGTTTCGCTGGTATCAACGGGTCCTTTGTTGTCAACGGGTTCGCCGAGGACGTTGAAGATGCGACCTAATGTTGCGGGACCAACCGGGACATTAATGGGTGCGCCCGTATCCATCACTTCCATCCCGCGCACCAGACCATCAGTGGTACTCATCGCCACTGCCCGCACCTGGTTGTCGCCGAGTAGCTGCTGCACTTCACACGTGACAGCGACCGCTTGACCAGCCGCATTGGTGCCTTTAATGGTCAACGCATTGTAAATCGCTGGCATATCGCCGCTGGAGAATTTAACATCCAAAACGGGACCGATAACCTGCGTGATATAGCCGATGTGAGTTTTTTCTGTGGTGGTGACCATGCTCGCGCCTTACTCCGTGGTTTAGCCTCAGTAACTTAAGATAGCGTGACTCAGCGATCGCATACCGGGAACGATTTCCTACCGGAATGCAGTCTTGAATTTAAATTGTCACTATTAAATTGCCACGCTTAGCTTACCACTGAATGGTTACGGTGAATGAAGTTGGTGCGGAGTGACGGGAGTGAGCAGTGAGGGTGTGAAGGGGTGAGGGGAGTTTTGAGGGCAATCAGCGGTCAGCGGTCAGCAGCAGTTTCTGTCTTCTGCTCTTTGCCTTCTTAATTCCCTTTTCGTGTTGTCTCTCTAACAGTTGACCAGTAGGGACTAACCTTAAGATTGAAGAATAATCGCAAGTAGAAGTCTGTAGCTATGCAGGTGTTTGTTTTACTGTTTAATGCTGACACGGAAAATGAAGGCATCCACACGATTCGGATTGGCGATCGCAATCTGGTGCTGATCTTTGAGCAGGAAGACGATGCGACCCGCTACGCACTATTGCTAGAGGCGCAAGATTTTCCGGTGCCAACGGTTGAAGTAATGGAGCAGGCTGACATTGAGGGGTTCTGTGCAAGTGCTGGCTATGAGGGTCAGTTTGTGCCTGCTGGTTTTGTGCCTCAAACCGATGCCGATCGGCTGCTCTTGGCTCCCCCTGAAACTAATTTGGTTGAAACCGACTGGCAGGAAGACCAGAAGACAGAAATATCAGAATTAGAGCCAGAATCCAAAGGGGACGCGATCGCCGATGCAGAGTTGGAGCGCCTTCGCCGCCAACTGGAGGGGCTGCTGTAGAAGGCAGAGGGCAGAGGGCAGAAGGCTAGACTCGAATGCCCTTTTATCCTTTATCCTTTATCCTTTAGACCTTCTTTTTCTCCCCATGCCCAATCTAGACGAACGTGGACATCTACTGACGGAGCAGGCAAATCCAAAGAGCGAACATCTGGATCAGTTGACGACGCTGGAACTGGTGGATCTGTTTAACCAGGAAGATGCTCGAACGATCGTGGCGATCGCGGAGGCACGAGAGCAACTGGCAACAGCGATCGACCTCACCGCAACCTCACTACGGCAAGGTGGACGGCTATTCTACATCGGAGCCGGGACAAGTGGACGACTGGGCGTGTTGGATGCGGCGGAATGTCCGCCTACATTTTGCTCTGATCCAGAACAAGTACAGGGCATCATTGCCGGGGGAGCCGAAGCATTAGTCCGCAGTTCGGAAGGGTTGGAGGATCGAGTAGATGATGGGGCAGCGGCGATCGCCGATCGACACATCACCGCTATCGATGTCGTTGTTGGCATCACCGCGGGTGGCACGACCCCCTACGTTCACGGGGCGTTACAGGCAGCGCGTCAGCGAGGAGCCACCACCATCTTGATCGCCTGCGTTCCTGCCGATCAGGTGAGCGCTCAGGTCGATGTGGACATTCGCTTACTGGTGGGTGCTGAAGTGCTGGCGGGTTCAACGCGTCTCAAAGCTGGCACCGTAACAAAACTGGCACTCAATATTCTCTCTACAGGTGTGATGGTGCAGTTGGGCAAGGTCTACGGCAATCGCATGGTAGATGTGGCGGTTACGAACAAAAAGCTGCACGATCGCGCCCTCCGCATTCTGCAAGACCTGACTGACTTGAACCGTGAGGCTGCTGATTATCTCTTGGAACAGAGCGATCGCAGTGTCAAACTCGCGCTCTTGATGCATTGGACGGGATTAGGGAAAGAAGAGGGCGATCGGCTTTTGGCGGATTATCAAGGCAACCTGAGAAAGGCGGCTATGGCATCGCATGAGTAGCGTTCTCAATCACCCGTCACAAGTAACCTCGAACTTGACGGAGAATCTCCCAATGGTCGGGTGTATTGGGGTTGTTGGGCGGCTATCGTGTAGCGATCGAACAGATAGGGAGTTTGCTAGCTAAAGCACTTATTGAAACAGTGGAGTTCCATTATGGCAGAAGCAAAGTCCACACAAAACACTTCATCACGACTGAGTGTCAAGCATTGTACGACTGAAATTGACGGCACAGAGATCTTTTATCGGGAAGCTGGCTCATCGGATGCGCCCGTGCTGCTACTACCGCATGGTTATCCTTCCTCATCGTTCCAGTTTCGCAATTTTATACCTGTGTTGGCTGACCGCTGGCACTTGATTGCACCGGATTATCCGGGTTTTGGCTATAGCGACACACCCGATCAGACACACTTCAATTACACTTTCGAGGGCTATGCTGACTTTCTTGAGCGGTTTACTGTGGCGATGAACCTAACGCGATATGCGCTCTACCTGCATGACTACGGCTCCCAGATCGGGCTTCGCCTTGCTATGAAAGATCATGATTGGTCTAATGGAGGGCTTACGGGAAAATCTTAATTGGTTCCCCAAGTGCCAAGGCTATCTACGCGAACACCAGCCACCGACACTGATTGTCTGGGGTTCTCAAGATGGTTATATGCCTGAAGGCGCGGCGCAAGCATATCTCAGAGATTTACCTCACGCTGAACTGCACATCTTGGACGGTGGACACTGCCATCATCCCTCTGCGCGATTGACTCACTCGGTGGTCACTGCGGTCATGATAATTTGGTGTAGGGGTTTTGGCTCCGACTCTGAAAGTTCGTTTAGCGTAGGTTCCTCGTGTAAACTAGCAATGCACTGGCAACCCGCCTAAACCCAAAAACTTTCGCAGCACAGATCGTCGAGGCAGAACTTCATGGCTATCGTAGACTCTAAAGGTCGCTTGTTTGGCAAAGTCAGCATTTTAGATCTTGGCGCTGCCCTGGTGGTTTTGTTGGTCATTGTGGGTGTCCTGCTGCCTAGCTTTACGGGTGCCCAACTTAGCTCCAACGTCAAACCCGTTGAGGTGGATGTGGTCATTCGCAGCGTTGGCTCTCAAGACCCTAAGACCCTGCTGAAAGAAGGGGATAAAACCAGCCTGATCATTCGGAATCAGCCCTTTGGCGATATCAAAATTAAAGCGGTGAGAGAACTGCCCCGCAATGTCGCAGTCCCTCAGCCCAATGGCTCTCTTAAAGCCCTGCCTGATCCTCGACCTGAAGCAGCCCTCACGAAGGATTTTCTCGTGACGGTTGCGGGCGATG
Source organism: Tildeniella nuda ZEHNDER 1965/U140 (assembly GCA_019358895.1). Classification (GTDB taxonomy): domain Bacteria; phylum Cyanobacteriota; class Cyanobacteriia; order Leptolyngbyales; family Leptolyngbyaceae; genus Stenomitos; species Stenomitos nudus. The sequence continues at coordinate 303,644 of JAHHIG010000001.1, forward strand.
CCAACATGACCAAGAATGGTCCTCTGCTGGGCAACAACAAGATCAAAACGGGCACCAAGATTGAGCTTGAAGGCTTTACTTACGATTTTTCAGATCTATATGTGATTGATGTTCGCGTTGGTGCCTAGATGGCAAGCGCTACTTCAGCAGTGCGAGAAATCTGCGGATCAGGGCGATCGACACCGCTGGCAACTCCAACTGAGGGGTCAAACCAACGTCATCAATCACCTCCAGTGCCCGAATCGCTTGCGGGTTAAGTGCTGCCAGCCGATAGCCAATGTCGGGTTCTGTGAATTGCGATCGCTTGCCCCATAGCATTGCCGTCGGTACCGTCAACTGAGCAATGAAGAGCGCAAGATCGAAGGACAAATCTCCCCGCACGAACGAAAGCGCCGCATATTCAGCGTTTGGCTGTTGGGCAGATTCCAGGTACGCTTCGACGATTTCGGGAAAGATGCGGTCTGCCTGTGCAAACTGTCGCTGTTCGAGAAAGTTGCGGATGCCCCAACTGGCGGCAATGCCTGTGCTGTAGAGGACGCGATCGAGCACTGGCGTACTGACCAGTTGGGCAAAGAAACTGCGCGTGTAGTCTTCGCCAAAATCAGAAAGCCCCGCTGGTGCGGTCAAAATCAGAGAGTGGAACAACTCTGGACGGACGATCGCGGCGCGAATGACGATCGCGGCGGTTAGCGATGATGCCACCACAGTCACAGCGCCTTCACACGTCTGTTCCAGGAACTCAATGATCGTCGTGATGTAGTCCTCTACTTGATATTGCCGTTCTGGGTGTTCCGATCGCCCCCATCCAATCAAGTCGGGTGCCAGGATGCGATACTCTGACGCAAACGCAGGATAGACCTTCGACCATTCATATGCCGAGGAACCACCCCCAAACCCGTGAAGAAACACGAGCGTGGGCAGATCGCGATCGTTGGCTACCCAGGGCGGTGCGTCAGCCGTGTAGTAGACCATTTTGCCGAGTGACGTAACGGTAGAGTGTTGATCAAAACCAGGTGGGAGAAACATGCGCTTTGGTGAGAGTAGGACAGAGTGAGCGGCATAGAACGCTGTAGCAGTGTGGTTTATCTGCGTACAACGACTGACGTACCAATTCTCGCCCAGTTAAACAACCAGCGAGCATGGTCAACTGCAAGATTAACGCACCCATGACTGACTGGCGTACCAAAGCGACGATGCCAATAGGCTCCATGAATGGCATAGCTACCGCTGTAGTACATCGTGTAGGGCACATCGGCAATGTCATAATCATCGCCTCTCATACGGGCATAGCGATCGCGCGTTTGAATGGCAAAGACTCCGGTTCGGGTGGGCGTTGAAGCTTTGCCTGTAGAGATCAGAATCGCGTAGACAGGCGCTTTGCCTTCCCAGGCAATGAGTCGCTGGCTGGACAGCTTGATCTCAATCCAGCGCTGTTTTGATTGTTCCAAGCGACGAATTGCAGTTGCAGTAGTGTCAGTTCGTGCCACGACCGTTGGTGCTGTGACAGAGAATTGCGCGATCGCCTGCGACGGCAATAGACCGACAGCACCCGCTAAAATTAACAAACCCAGGCTTTGCTTGAAACCGCGAAGCAGCAACATCGTCGTTTACTCCTTTTATTGTTTTCTACACTCCTCTCTACGATTTTTCCCGCCTCAAAGCTGATCATTAAGCCAACGTTCAAAGCGGCTTTACAGTTGACTGTCCCTCCAGGTTCTAAGCTTCATCATCTTCTGGCAGAGGGGATCGCAAGGCGCTGCACCAGCGTTTTTGCTTGCTGGGCGATCGCGTCCCAATTGCCTTCAACCACTGCCTGCTTTGGAAATAGATTGCCCGAAAGCCCAACCGCGATCGCCCCAGCGGTCAAAAGTTCAGCAGCATTATCCAGCGTCACACCACCTGTTGGAATGAGCGGAATATGACCCAACGGTGCTTGCAGACTTTGAATGTAGGCTGCGCCGCCTAATGCCTGTACCGGGAAAACTTTGACGCTGCTTGCCCCTGCCTGCCACGCGCTGACGATTTCTGTAGGAGAAAGCGCACCAGGGGTGATGGGCACGTTTTGTGCGGTAGCAAACTCGATCAGGTTAGTAGCAACATGAGGCGTGAAAAGGAATTGGGCACCTGCCGCGATCGCCTCCTGCAAGTGTGCTTCCTGCAACAGCGTACCTGCGCCGATCGTACAGTGGGGCAAGTGTAGACGCAGTTTTTGGATTAACGCAGGAGCACGATCGCTGTTCCAGGCAATTTCGATGAGCCGGATGCCTCCAGCCGCTGCTGCCTTTGCCATCTGGTAGCCGCTTTCAAAGTGTGGCGCACGAATGACCGCGATCGCGCGAAACTGTTGTAAGAGGGTGTACCAGTCTTGAGGGGTCATGATGGAGATAACGCACGTACTAAGGATTGTGGATTAAATGACCTGTAATTCTGTGTAGGATGCCGTCAGCGTAGCGTAACGCATCGCTTCCGGGGCTTTGATGCGTTACGGCTAGCGTCTTTAGCGAAGCCATGCCGTAGCTTGCTTCTCGAAGAGTAGGCTATACGCATCCTATAAAATTCGGTGTGATTGAATTCTTATGCCTAAGTGCGATCGTCAATGCATGGAAGCGTCGCTTAATGAGCGAAAATTACTAAACTAAAAGCAACCGCTAACGATACGTTTGCTGAACGCGCTACAAACGAAGGAATCGCGCTGTTCTATGATGTGATTGCGTCCTGTCGCCGCCGCGTTGCCAAGTTTCATCTCAGTCGTTGCTCAAGAGGTTAGCACTAGCCAATGAACTATGCGTCACCAGAAAAACTCGCTCAATTGGCAGACAGCAAGCAGCGACTGAAACGCCTGCTGCGAAACAGAATTGAGGTGCTGAAAGAGAAGCTAGACAACTTTACTGTGGTTGATATCAATGGCAAACCTGTTGGTGAGGTGAGAAATTTGCTTCTTAACCAGCGGCAGCTATCGCTGTTGATTGTGCGACCTGATATCCACCGATATTGGCATTTTGTACTGCTGAGTAGCCGCTTGGTGCAACAGATCAGTCTGCGCGATCGCGTCGTTTTGGTACAAACCACTCAGGCAGACATGAGCTACCTACCAGAACATCAAGCCACTCAGCATTCTGCTCATCTTAGCGACGAGACCAGCGCACAGACTGACTTTAAGGCACCCGTTCATCAGTTGCCTGCCTCTTTGCTCACCGATCGCCGCCATCGTTTAAAGCCTGCAAATGGAACAATGACTTTTCTAGGTCAGGCGATCGCTCAGAGCGCGACTCCAACGCCTGGAAATGCGAAGCCGTTATGGGATGTTCCTGAACGACCGAAAGTACTCGCAGATGCCGTTGACGCTATGCCCCGATCGGCTCACTCTCAAACATCTGACCCTCAAACGCAGACAAGTACAAGCAAAAATTAAGGTGGCTCTAGCGCACTAGAACCACCCTAAACCCGTTGAGTAAGCGTCGAATGCGACTAATGTTACGCGATCGAAGCCATTTTCACATCACTATTTGCCAGCAGTTCCTGAAGTTCATCAGAATCCACTGTCTCTTTCTCAATGAGCATTGCTGCTAACTGATCCAGTACGTGGCGGTTGCCAATCAGAACTGCCTTTGCCCGACGGTATGCCTGTTCAACCAGATTGCGTACTTCGTCGTCGATCGCGGCTGCTGTCTCTTCCGAGAAGTCACGCTCAGCAGCGATGTCACGTCCGAGGAACATATTGCCCTGCTGACGACCGAGTGCAACGGGACCCAGGCGATCGCTCATGCCGAACCGCGTCACCATTTGACGGGCAACACGAGCCACTTGCTGAAGGTCATTCGATGCACCTGTGGTTACTTCTTCTTCACCAAAAATGATCTCTTCCGAGATGCGACCACCCAGAGCAACTGCCATTTGGTTTTGCAGGTAGGAACGCGAGTATAAACCTGAATCCATCCGATCTTCGCTGGGAGTAAACCAGGTCAGACCACCCGCACGACCGCGTGGAATAATGCTGATTTTCTGCACCGGATCGTAATCAGGCATCAGTGCACCGACCAACGCATGACCCGCTTCGTGGTAGGCGACCAACTCTTTACGCTTTTCGCTCATGACTCGATCTTTCTTCTCTGGTCCAGCGAGAACGCGATCGATCGCATCGTTCACTTCATCCATCGCAATCTCGGTCAAGTTGCGACGCGCTGCCAAGATTGCCGCTTCGTTCAGCAGGTTAGACAGGTCGGCACCTGTAAAGCCCGGTGTCCGACGCGCAATTTTCTCCAAATCCACATCTTTCGACAGCGTTTTGCCGCGCGCGTGGACATTGAGGATTTCGAGACGACCCGCATAATCGGGACGATCGACCACTACTTGGCGGTCAAAGCGACCAGGGCGCAACAGTGCCGCATCCAGAACATCAGGACGGTTGGTTGCCGCGATGATGATAATGCCTGTATTGTCCTCAAAGCCATCCATCTCAGTCAGCAACTGGTTGAGGGTTTGTTCCCGCTCATCGTTACCGCCACCCAGACCCGCACCCCGTTGACGACCCACTGCGTCAATTTCATCAATGAAGACAATACACGGCGCATTGGTCTTCGCTTGCTCAAACAGGTCACGGACACGGGACGCACCGACACCCACAAACATTTCTACAAACTCAGAGCCGGAGATCGAGAAGAAGGGTACACCCGCTTCACCTGCAACCGCACGAGCCAGCAACGTCTTACCCGTTCCAGGAGGACCCACCAGCAGTACGCCTTTAGGAATCTTGGCACCGACAGCCGTAAAGCGATCGGCGTTCTTCAGAAAGTCCACCACTTCACTCAGTTCAAGCTTTGCCTGATCAATGCCTGCGACATCGCCAAAGGTCACTTGAGTCTGCGGCTCCATTTGTACTCTAGCTTTCGATTTGCCAAAGTTCATTGCCTGACTACCCGGACCGCTCTGAGCGCGGCGCAGTAGAAAGAACAAGCCAACCAGCAACAGAACTGGGAAGAAGAGGCTGCTCAGTGCCTTCAACCAGAAGCCATCGTCTGTTTGTGGCAAGACAGCAATATCGACTTTGTTAGAGGTCAAGATGTTGATCAGCTCAGGATCGTTGGGCAAGTTAACCACGATGCGGTTATTACCATCCTGCACAACCGCAATGCTGCGATCGGCACTAATTCTCACTTTCTCAATCTTGCCTTCTTGAACCTTCTCAATAAACTGGCTATAGCGCCAGGTTTCTCTGCTTGGGGGTTGCTTATCAAAAAACGCTGTCGCTAAAGAAACGACAACGATCGCCAGCAACGTATACAGTCCAACATTTCTCCACCGCTTATTCACCGGGATTTGTCCTCCTTTTATAGGGGTGCGGAGTCTTTCACTATGCAATCGATGTTAACTAATATTAACGTACTCTCAGGAATAGCGGATCGCGGGTCGGGCAGTAAGTTTTAGCGCACTGCCTGTCTCCATGATGCGAAAACAGGGATGACTAGATCCTGTTAGTGTCCTTGCGTCTCCTCATCCTAACGAATGACTCGCCGTGGTGAAGTGCTAATTGCCGTGATGAACAGTTGGGCAGATTGGGATATTGTCCGCACACAGTGCTGGTATCGCATTCCTACTGTGCAAGTTGCAAAGTTAAAACAGCAGGGCTACTGGTCGCCTCAGTGGCTAGCGTTCTACCAAACCAAAGTGTTTGGTGCCGAAGCCTATGCCGTCAATGCTTACGCTCAAGTCAACCAGGTTTACGAGGTTTACCGCTGGGAACTCTTTCCTGATCAACCCAGAGATGCCAAGAGTGAACAACGCTACTGCAAGCTAGAGCTATCGCCGTTAGAAACGTTACCGCAGCCGATCGTCAGTCAACGCCTGCGCCGAATCGCTTTTATCGCCACAACTTGGGAGCAGTTCACTACAGCGAGAGCGATTGAGGATTTACTGACTTACCACAGCTAGAGGCACTAAGGTAGCGGCACCGATTTTGTCAAAACGGACTCCATCGTCTCTCGCAGTAAAGCCGCTGCTGGCAAATGTCTACTTCAAGTTGAGCTTTTCGTTCTCGCCGCCGTTTGCCTTCTCGCCAGTCGTAACTGCTTTGACAAACCCAACGGTTTTGGCTACCCAACCTGCTGGCGCATCCCAATACTCTGCGGTTTCGACGGTCACTTTGAGCAACGCGATTTCTGGCTCGTCGAGCGCTTGAGGAAACCAGGCTTTGAGTTCCGGCTTCCACAGGTCTTGCATTTTGGCACGATCGCGCACCAGTTGAGCCGTTCCAGCGAGGGAAACATAGCGCTGTTGGCTTGGCTCAGAGAAGCTGACGTTCACCTGCTCAACGCGATCGACCTCCACTATTTTAGGAGTATTCGCATAGGTGAAGAACCAGAGATCCCCGTTCGGCTCAATTTGCCCGTTGGTTGACATGGGACGGCTATGCAAGCTGCCATCTGCTGTAAGAGTGGTGAGCATACAAAAGTCAATCTCCTTGATCAGCTCTCGCAATTTCGCTAATTGGGCATCATTTGTTGTTGCTGTAGCCATTTTGTCGGTCTCCCTTAACTGCTTACGCTCATTCGACTGCTTAATTTCCTGTCTTTTGATAACACCCCATTCCTTTACTGGTGTAATCACAACTTCGGTAACTCAATGCCCTATCTCGCCGCGCGTTTGAGCAGCAGTCGTTTCAGACACGGGGATTTGATACGCTCGATGACTCAAATAAAGCTCACCTGCTTCAACTTGTTTCTTGATGCAACCAAATATCGGCAAGCTGCTCTGAACACAGATTCTATCGATCGCCTGATGTCTCTTTATCCCTCTCCAGACGTAATCGGGCGAAGCTAGCTTCTGCTCAATATGCCCGTAATGCTTTGCGTCTGTTGCTGCAAACAGAAGCTGGACGTGAGCAACGATCGCCGGACAATGGTGCGGTTAAGCTTACCGACGATCTGATTCGATTGGAGCGAGAGGCATTTTATCGGGAGACATTTGGGAACGAGGTGCTCTTTACCGATATACGACCGGACGGGTGATGGAGGGCGCAACCAACATTGACATTCATTTAGGTGCGCTGCTTGCTCTAGCAAGTAATGCCACCACCTCTTCCGTCAAACCGATGTGAATCCCAGCCGAATTCCATCGGATCGGCACACTTTGCGTACTTGCTGGCATTTTTAGAATATCCAAGTGGGGAAACTCTCAACAGAGACAGTGGTGATCGAGTGATGCAACCTTTTTGTTTAGCTCACGATCGCTCACAGGAACTTCATGATGGGCTTACGGATTTTCTCTGAAGACTGAGAACTTCTTAAACAGAACGTCCCTGGTGTGATCACGAGAGTTTTGCTTTGAGCTACATAGCACTGCACCCTTACTCTTGCTAACGCCACGAGAATGCCGAGTAATCGAGAAGAGAAACATGCATAAGTTTGTGTCTGCTGGGCTGGCTGGGTCGATCGCTTTGACAGTGGGTAGTTGCTCATCCAATGCTGATAAGAATGTAGTAATCACGCTTCCTCCAGAACCCTTTAGCACAGCAGAAGCGCCTGCTACAGAACAACCTTTTGATGCAAAGACAGCGCCGTTGGTGCCTCAAGTGGCAGCCCCTGAATACATTCCAGGTCTTATCCAAGCGACCAACGGTGACGAGCGGGCAAGGCAAGTACAGAGAGGCATTGACAGTCAAAAAAGAAGTGATCCGTTTGCAAGCTTGCCACTAGAGCGACAACAACCAAGTACTGACACCTATCGTCCAAGTGCCCCTCCCATCAGGCGATCGCCAACGCAAACCAAGCGCATCCCACGCTTGATACAACAGCGACCGACTATTGCCTACAGACCGAATTTCCCCTTTAGCAGGCAGTTTCCAGTTAAACCTGATGTAACTGTGCCCCCATTGACTCCCCGAACGCGCATTACTGCTGTGAAACCCAAGAGAACCACACCCTTGCTGCCAAACCAAAGCACTCCTTTTGTTCGCACATTGCCGCCATTACCATCGGCAAATTTAGCGAATGCGGTGGAAGTCAGTGGTGTTGTAGTGGTAGGAAGCGTGGTTCACGCGATCGTTAAAGCCCCAAATGAAGCAAATAGTCGCCATATTCGGGTGGGACAACGCCTTTCGGATGGACAGGTATTGGTCAAGCGCATTGAGCTAAACGCTCGCACTGAACCCGTTGTCATTTTTGAAGAAAATGGTGTTGAAGTTTCAAGAGCGATCGGGGAAAGTGGAACTTTCCCGTCAGCGATCCTTTAACGCCTCAATACGTGGGTTAATAAGGGCGAACTGTTTCTACGCTGACGTAAAGTCAGTGTAGAAACAGTGTTGTTCGTCTCACTGCTACAAGTTGCCCTAAACTCTGTGTCAGGTTTATGTCAGTAAAGCTATGCTTAGAGGCTAAAAGCCCTTAAAATGTGTACGTTCGCACATTAAATGTCGCAGTTCGCAAATCATTTTCGCTCGGTACAAGTAGCGAAAACAACGATTCACCAAGACTCTGGAGGATTCTCACCAGGAAAGCGACATTTTAGCGAATTCGCAAGTTAAGAGTCGCAAAGTCAGATTCGCAAATTGGGCGTCGTTTTTCTGAACCAACTTGCCTCGCAAATTTCATGTCGCATCTTCTAGCCGTATCAGGAGGATAGTGATACATTTTTACTATTCACGCCAGAAATACGGCAATCTACTATGGATGAAAGCCAAGCTGCTTGTTTAGATGCCGACCCCCAAGCCCTGGATGAGTTGGTATTAAGCGATCGCGCTTGCGATGCTGACCCATCCCAAATCCTGCTTGAAGCATCAGATTCGCAAAAACTACGCTTTCGCCTCGTTGAGTGGTTGGCTGGGTCGCCCAATCGAAAGGTGAAATCTGAGCGGAAGCAGGCGATCGCCCAAACGCTTGCTATCTCAACGCGTCAGGTTGAGCGGATGCTCAGTCAGTATCAAGAGGATCGGTTACGCGAAACAACAGGTAGTGAGCGTGCTGACAAAGGACAACACCGGATTGATAACTACTGGCAAGACTATGTCCGAACGGTTTACGAGCAAAGCCTGAAGCATAAGCATCCTCTCAAGCCCGCTGACGTAGTGCGTGAGGTGAAGCGTCATGCTGTGATTGACTTGCGGCATGAAGACGGTGATTATCCACATCCAGCAACGATTTATCGGCTTTTGAAACCCCTGATTGAGCGGCAGAAACGGAGGCAAAAAATCCGCAATCCGGGGTCAGGTTCTTGGATGACGGTTGAGACACGGGATGGAAAATCACTGAAAGCTGAATTTAGTAATCAGATTATTCAGTGCGATCATACGAAGTTGGATATCCGGATTGTTGATCAAGAAGGCAAGCTTCTGAGTTGGAGACCCTGGCTGACCACCGTTGTGGATACCTTCTCAAGCTGCCTCATTGGCTATCACCTCTGGCACAAACAACCGGGGGCGCATGAAGTCGCTCTGACTCTCAGACATGCCGCCTTACCCAAGCATTATCCACCAGAGTATGAGCTTGAAAAGCTCTGGGATATTTGTGGAATGCCGCTACAGTACTTCTTCACCGATGGTGGCAAAGATTTGAGTAAAGCAAAGCTCATCAAAGCAATGGGTAAAAAGTTGGGCTTTGCGTGTGAACTGCGCGATCGTCCTCCTCAAGGGGGCATTGTCGAGCGGCTCTTCAACACCGTTAACACCGAGGTTTTGAAACCACTTCCCGGATACATATCAAAGGAAGACGGTGGGGCAGAACGGGCAGAGAAAGAAGCTTGTCTGACGATTGAGGATGTCGATAAGATTCTCGCGAGTTACTTCTGTGACGACTACAATCACGGGTCTTATCCCAAAGACCCGCGTGATAGCCGCTTTGAGCGCTGGTTTAAAGGCATGGGTAACAAACTACCTAAACCACTGAATGAGCGTGAGTTGGACATTTGCCTGATGAAGGAGGAGCAACGGGTTGTGCAGGCACACGGGTCGGTTTACTTTGAAACCCTGACCTACCGTTGTGAAGAACTGCGATCGCGGCAAGGTCAGTATGTGACGTTGAGCTATGACCCCGACCACATTCTGACGTTGTATATCTACAGCCAAGCGACAGGTGATGATGTCGGGGAGTTTATTGGCTTTGCTCATGCGATCAATATGGATACTCAAGACCTGAGCCTGGAGGAGCTGAAGCAACTGAACAAAGTCCGGAGCACGGCTAAGCGTGCCCATTCAAACTATGATGCGCTCCTGGCTTTGGATAAGCGCCAAAAGCTTGTAGAGGCACGGAAACAGGAGAAGAAAGAACGGCAGCGCTCAGAGCAGCGAAAGCTGCGAGGCAACAGTAAGCAGAACTCGAATGTGGTGGCCTTGCGGCAAGAGCGGGCAGGCAATGCTGCTGGCAGTAGCAAACCAATGGAACTCCTGCCTGAAAGGGTTACACCCGAACAAAGGAAGCCTCAAGCTCCTTTACCTCTCCCCGTAGCGACTCCACAGATCCTTGAACCTGCCGCGTCTGCTCCTCCACCCGAAGAGCGACACAAGCTTGTAGTTCCCAAAAATCAGACGTTGAAGAGGCTTTGGTAAAGCATGGCACAATCACAACTAGCAATTCCGGTTCCGGTAGAGGTCTTGGCTCCTCAACTCGACTTAACCGATGTGCTCGCCAAAACGGCTGCGATCGAGGAACTATTCAAGACTGCCTTTATCCCAACCGATCGCGCCTTGCAGTATTTCCGATGGTTGGATGAATTACGCTTGCTGAAGCAGTGTGGTCGAGTCATTGGACCGAGAGATGTGGGCAAGAGCCGCTCGTCGGTACATTACCGAGAAGAGGATCGTAAACGGGTTTCCTGTGTCAAAGCATGGTCAAATTCAAGTTCTAAGCGGCTATTTTCCCAAATCCTCAAAGACATCAACCATGCAGCTCCAAGGGGCAGACGGCACGATTTACGCGCTCGCTTGGCTGGCTGTTTGGAGCCGTTTGGCATTGAACTTCTGCTCGTGGACAATGCCGATAATCTGCAACGGGAGGCGTTGGTTGACCTGAAGCAGCTACATGAAGAGTCGGGAGTATCCATCATCCTCATCGGTGGGCAGGATCTCGATAGCAGTCTGCAAAACTTCGATTTACTGACCTGCTTTCCGACGCTGTTTGAGTTTGACAGACTGGAGTACGAAGACTTCCAGAAGACGCTGAGGACGATCGAATTCGATCTTTTGGCACTGCCTCAAGCCTCCAATTTGGCAGAAGGGACTCTCTTTGAGATGCTGGCAGTCAGCACTCAAGCCCATATGGGTAGGTTGATTAAGCTTTTGACCAAGGCGGTCTTGCACTCGCTGAAAAAGGGGCATGGGAAGGTTGATGAGGTGATTTTGCACAACCTTGCCAGTCGTTATGGCCAGCGCTATGTCCCTCCAGAAGCCAGAAAGAAGCCAGAGTTGGGTGAAGGCTGAGCACCGATCGTTTTGAGAGGAGAGTCTGCGATGAGTCAGCTTGATGAAACGTTGCTCCGACTAGGGTCTGTGGAACCGTTGGAGCATGAGAGTCTTAGCCATTACCTGGGGCGGTTAAGACGGTTGAAGGCGAATAGTCTGCCCTCGGCTCATGCGCTAGGGCAAGCGGCGGGGATTGGTGGCATCACGGCTCGATGGGAGAAGCTCTACTTCAATCCGTTTCCGACGGAGGCGGAGTTGGGGGCGATCTCCCGCTTAATTGGACTGGATACGGGACGACTGCAAGAGATGTTGCCGAACCGAGGGATGACATTGCAGCCTCGCCCCATTCGGCTCTGCGGTGCTTGTTATGCCGAGGTGCCCTGTCATCGGATGGCGTGGCAGCACAAGGATATTGCTGCGGTTTGTCCCCATCATCCGCTGCGTCTGCTGGAGCGCTGCCCTAGTTGCAAGAAGCCTTTTCAGATTCCGGCGTTGTGGACGGATGGGAAATGTTATCACTGTGAGATGCGGTTCACGTCGATGGTGAAGTATCAAGAGAGAAGCAAGAAAACTAGCTGAGACGGGCGATCGCCCCCCACTCTGTCTTCTCTCTAAATGCCTTCAATGTAAGGCAACTTTTCTAATGCCGTCTTTGGGGGCTAAGGGAACGTGTAAGAGCTGCTCTCTGCCTTTTGCCAAGACTATAACTGCCAGATGATGTTTGTAACAATGAAACAGCATCAAAAGGGAATGTGAGGGGTTATGTGTCTGAATAGGCTGCATTAACACAAGACATGGTTGGCAGCGTCCTATACCTTACCGGTAGCAGAGACGCGAAGAGGTAGGACGGCAAAGGTGGGGTAAGTATCCTCATACTAGAAGCCTATAAAAAACGGCCCTTTTTTGATACCCCTTCCATTCACACCAGCAACTGCTGCTGTAAGCCACTTTCAAACTGCCTCCATGTCATACCCGTTTTTTGACACCCCCTATGCGATTACTCTTTGAAACCTCAGAGGCAGCCCGTGAGGTTGCCTTTATGCTGCGGTGCGAGTACGACGGATGCACCATGATTAGGTTATCGCCGGTCCATGACACACTGGCGCTAAGGACAGCAATAGAACTGACTGGAGCCGATTTTTATTTTGACGGGGATTATTACCTACTGTTGCTGTCTTCAGTGGCTGACACACTGACTCAAGCGAGTGCTAACCAACGGGCTGAACGCAGTAGCCGGAAAGCAGAGTTGGCCAGGATGAAATTCCCTTCCGATGTAATGCAGTAACATTGCCAAGATAATGGTTGAGCCACTTCTTGTAGGGATGAACGACTCAGCAAATTGAAATAGGGTATCAGATGATAATGGGGCGATCGCTGGCTATAGACCCAAAACGAAGTGTGACCTCAATTTGTGCACATTTAGGTATTAGTCGTCCGACTTACTACCGCTACATCAATACCAATACAGCACTAAATTGCCCCAAAATGTAGCTTCGCCAGGTTCAGGTGAAGCTACTCTACTTTAACGACACCGCGAAACATATTCATACCGCAGGTAAAAATGTATTCGCCTGGTTTGTCGGGTGTGAATTCGATCGCCGTTACCTGATTCAAAGCAAGATCAGCCGCAATCCGAAAATCAGGTAGCAGGACTCTCTCCAAGCAACTGCTGGGATCTTTGCGGAAGAAGTTGAGTTGCACAGGCTGTCCAGCTTTCACCACCACTTGACTGGGTTCATAGCCGCCATCGACTTGAATGGTTAGCTTTTGCACTCCTTGATCTAGGGTGGACTGTTTGGCTTTCGGTTTGCTTAAAAGAAACCACCAAAGCTCCAACCCAATCAGGAACGCACCTCCCGCTGCAACACCAAGCTTCACTCCCAACGGTTGCTCGATCCGTTCAAATTGCCCTTGAGGTGCTGAATGTGACCCTGACATCTCAGCCGCTCCTATGCCAGATGTCGTTCCTAAAAGTAGCCCTACGCTAGCTAAACCGCCTATGATTCTGCGTTTATGCAGCATTGAAGCACTCCTTTAGTTTGAAACAAGCTATGTCAGTGTCTTGGGTTGAAAGTTGCGTAACCGCAATGCATTGGTTACAACTGAAACGGAACTGAATGCCATCGCGGCTCCAGCAATAATCGGACTGAGCAACCAGCCAAACACGGGATACAGAATGCCTGCCGCGATCGGAATGCCTGCCACGTTGTAGATGAAAGCAAAGAAGAGGTTTTGGCGAATGTTCCGCATCGTGGCGCGGGAGAGTTGAATCGCAGTGATGATGCCCTGCAAGTCGCCAGAAATGAGTGTGATGTCGCTAGCCGCGATCGCCACATCCGTTCCGGTGCCAATGGCAATACCCACTTGCGCTTGAGCCAATGCTGGCGCGTCGTTGATGCCATCCCCCACCATTGCCACAATCTTGCCTTCCGACTGAAGCTTGTACACCTGCGCCGCTTTCTGATCGGGGCGCACCTCGGCAAAGACGCGCTGGATGCCTACTTCACGGGCGATCGTTTCAGCGGTCTGACGATTATCGCCAGTCATCATCACCACTTCTAAGCCCAGGCGCTGCAAGGCTCGCACTGCTTGAGCCGAGGTGGGTTTAAGAGCATCGGCAATGCCCATCAAGCCTTGGAGTTCACCATCAACCGCAAGCAGAATGACAGTCTTGCCTAAAGCTTCCAGCCGCTCTTTGTCTCGTTGCAGCGCTTGAGTGTCAATGCCTAATTCCTGCATCCAGCGTTGGGTGCCGATTTGAATCAATTGGTCTGACACCTTGCCCTGCACGCCGCTACCGGCGTGCGCCTCGAAGTCCTGAACATTTACTAGCGTCACTTCTTGGGACTCGGCATAACGAACGACTGCTTCAGCCAAAGGGTGCTCAGAACTGCGTTCAACCGATGCTGCCAGTTGCAGGAGTTTGAGTTCATTGCCATTGGCGGTGCCTACAGTCGTCATGGAGTCTGTGACGGTGGGCTGTCCTTGCGTGAGAGTACCCGTCTTGTCGAGCACGATCGTCTGAAGCTTGTGTGCCATCTCCAAACTTTCGGCTCCTTTGATCAAAATGCCATGCTCTGCCCCTTTGCCTGTGCCAACCATAACGGACGTTGGCGTTGCCAGTCCCAACGCGCAGGGGCAAGCAATAATCAGCACTTCCACCATCGTGATCAGCGCCAGGGTGAAGTTGCCCATGACCATGAACCAGATGACGAAGGTGGCGATTGCAATGGCAATGACAGCAGGCACGAACCAACCTGTCACCTGGTCTGCCAGTCGTTGAATCGGGGCTTTGGAGCCTTGCGCCTGCTGCACCAGCGTGACGATTTGTGCCAGAAAGGTATCGCGACCGACACGGGTTGTCCGAAACTTGAAGCTACCCGTTTTGTTGATAGTGGCTCCAATCACTTCATCGCCTGCTTGCTTCTTGACCGCAACGCTTTCTCCCGTCACCATTGCCTCATCGATCGTTGAACTCCCTTCAATCACCTCCCCATCCACCGGAATCTTTTCACCGGGACGCACGACCACAACATCGCCTAACTGCACTTCCGCGATCAGGACTGCCATTTCTTGCCCGTTGCGAATGACACGAGCATCTCTCGCTTGCAGCCCCACCAACTTGCGAATGGCATCTGAGGTTTGTCCTCTAGCACGGTTCTCAAATAAGCGTCCGAGTAGAATCAGCGTGATGACGATCGCTGCTGTCTCGTAATACACGCTGGGCATCAACCCCTGAGCCGTGAGAAAGCCTGGATTGATAGTGATCAACAGCGAGTAAAAATAAGCGGCACTGGTGCCTAAGGCAATCAACGTATCCATTGTGGCAGTGTGGCGCTTCAATGCTTTCCAGCCGTTGGTGTAGAACGATCGACCGCACCAGAACTGCACCGGAGCCGTCAGTATGGCTTGAAACCAGAAGTTGTGCAGCCAGGCTGGAATCAAGGGTAAGTTCAGCCCGGTCATCATGGGCAGCGACCCCAGTAGCAACACTGTACTGATGCCTGCCCCTACCCAAACCTTGCGGTTTAAGTCGCGCGATTCTGCCAGCCGGACTACTTTTTCGGCATCGTCTTCACCCGTCACCATCGCTGACTCTTGTAGTGAGAAGGCTGAGTAACCTGCTTCCTCCACTGCGTCTTGAATTGCCTCTAAGTCTGTGAGCTGCGCGTCATAAGTGACGGTTGCTTGTGCGGCACCAAAGTTCACACTTGCTTGAGTGACTCCTGACACAGTCTGAATAGCTTGCTCGATGCTGCTGGCACAAGAGGCACAGCTCATGCCTCGCAGTTTCAGGGTTGTAGTGTCCATAGTGGTAAAAGCCGAGTAAAGGTATGTTTTGAGGCAGCGATCGCCGCCAGAAATTTCAAGGGTTTGAAGAGGAGTTCACGCATCAAGCCTGCAAACGTTTTTGAACTCAGTTACCTTTGCTCTGAGTTTTGATCGCTGACATGAGAAAGCTGACGTTTGACAAGCCAAATCGTTAAGGGCGGCATCAGCAACCACATCGACAACGGCACTAGCCCAGTGCCCAAGAAAGGCATGGTTGGCATAGACTCGGCATACGTCCACCGATCGAGTGGTCCAGTCGCCAAGGCTTCAAAAATAACTGTGATCACCACTCCCACAAGTATAAAAAGGCTGATTTGCTTGCGGCTGGGTCGCTGCATCCATTGACGCGACTTTGCTATTGCTGCAACGATCCAAAAAGAGATCAGCGAAATGCCAATATCTCCCACTGTGGCGAGGGTGCAGTTTCTAGTTCTGTCGAGGCATGAGAACTCATTTGAAACCTGGTAAAACGGCATTTGCTGAACTTCCCAAACGAAAGACAACAGAAAGGAGAACATAGCCACATTCCATTCGGGTAGATTCAGCCAGTGCCGAGAGCCAATGATGTTCTGATGCTTTGACATAAGATTACTAATCCACTGTGTACCCTGCAGCAACGATCGCTTGCTTGACAATCGTTTCAGGCTGTTGAGTCTCGATTTTGACCTGCTTTGTTTGAGGATCGGCTTCGACTTTTGCAGTTGGGTCGATCGCCGTTACTGCATTCGTAATCGTGGTAGCACAAGCAGAACACGCCATATTCGGAACGTTGAATTCGAGTGTCATCATGTCAATCCTTGAATCACTACATCAATCATGGAGTTTCCACTGAACAAGAGCGTCAGGTGCATAGCTCAACGATGCGGTAGAAACCTGCTTGCATCACACACTGACTGCGGCTCGTTTACGGGCGAAATTGAATCGTTCAGTCTCTGCCCCAGTTTCCAAGTTGGGACAAATTGTTCGGGCTGCAAGCTCGGCTGGAGGCTGATCCTGCCAGCCTGACAACAACCCTTGCAGTTCAGAGCGCAAGAGTTGTAATGATTCAATCTGTTCGGTAGTCTGTTGCGCTTTCTGCTGGAGGTTCTGCTTCACCCTAGAGAGGTAGGCAAGCCATTACCTCCCCCTTCCGAAAGGAAGATGCTCTCGTACTTTAGAGCGAGAGCGATTTCATGCTGATTTCATAACTGCGTGCCACGGTAAAAGGGTGTGCCTCTTTAACTTTGGCTCACGCTTGCAAACGGTCTCTAGACTTGGAGACTTTGACTACTTGACCCTCCAGCCAACTGGAGCATCCAGAATCATAACACTACTCTTTCTAACCCTTTATTTCAGGCACAACGAACGTATGTCGCGCAATTTCTTCACAAAAACGGGTTCTCTGACTCTGGTGTTAGGAGCGATCGCCACTAGCAGCGTCCTTAGCGCCTGCTCCACTGCGGCTCAAAACCAGGCACAAGCCCCCAGCCCTGCTGCCACTAATGCCGGAGCCATGCAGGGCATGGATCACAGCAATATGGGCGGCATGAACCACGGCAGCAATATGTCGATGGATCTTGGTCCCGCCGATGCTGAATTCGACCTGCGCTTTGTCGATGCGATGACTCCACACCATCAGGGAGCCGTAGTCATGGCAAAGGAAGCACAGCAGAAATCCAAGCGTCCTGAGATCAAAAAACTGGCGGCTAACATCATCCAGGCACAAGACAAAGAACTGAACCAGATGAAGCAGTGGCGGCAAGCCTGGTATCCCAAAGCCAGTGCTGAACCGATCGCCTACAACGCTCAGATGAAACACTCCATGCCCATGTCGCAAGATCAGAGGCAAGGCATGATGATGAGCATGGATCTGGGTGCAGCCGATGACCAATTCGACCTGCGGTTTCTCAACGGCATGATTCCCCACCATGAAGGCGCTGTGGTGATGGCAAAGGATGCATTGGCGAAGTCAAAGCGCCCTGAAATCAAGAGACTGGCTCAAGAAATTATTGCCTCGCAGAACGCTGAAATCAAGCAAATGCAGCAGTGGAAGCAAGCCTGGTACAAACAATAGTTCTGGTTGCATGATTTCATGCTGCTTTCATGCCTGCCTGAAACACTGGTGATTAAGTGCTGTGCCAAGGAACCTGTAAATGACTCGCTCTCCAAAACACTCTACTGCCCGCCTCTCTGTCACTCTGCTGACATGGCTGTTACTATCAACGCCGCTGCGCGTTTTGGCTCATGCGGGACACGGCAACGAATTTCAGGGCGGGAGCCAAGCGGCTCAGTCCGCAGATGCGATCCAGGTCGATGCGGAAACGACAAAACGATTGGGCTTAAAAGTTGAACCTGTCTCGCGTCAACGCTTGGCGTTTGGCATCAAAACCACTGGACAAATTGAAGCACTGCCCAACCAGCAGGTGGAAGTGACCACGCCAGTGAGAGGGACTGTAACGCGGCTACTGGTGCAGCCAGGAGACCAGGTGAGTGCAGGGCAAGCGGTTGCCATCATGACCAGTCCAGAATTGGCAGAACTGCGAACCACTGCCTTAGATCGTCGGACGGAGGCGATCGGCTCCACCCAACAGGCACAAGCCGATTTGCGGCTGGCACAGCAAAACTTTGCTCAACAACAGAAAATTGCCGCAACAGACGTGGCTCAAGCCCGTACCCAACTCAGCTTTGCTCAGGAGCGCTTTGACAAAGACCGGGAACTGGCTGCCAATGGTGCTATTCCCCGCCGCACCTTTCTAGAATCGGAAACCAAACTGGCGGAGGCCAAAGCGGCGCTCACCAAAGCTGCCAGTCGTTTAGAGGTTTCGGCAGCAGCAGCACAATTGCGACGGGCTGAATCTGCTGTACAGGTGGCGCGATCGCGCGTGAGCTTAAGTGCAGAAACCTATCAAGCTCGCCTGCGACAACTGGGCGCGAGTGCAACCCAGGATGGCACCATCACGATCACGGCTCCCATTGCAGGCATCGTTGCTGATCGTGAAACTACCACAGGCGAATCGGGCGAGGATGCTGGCAAAAAGGTGATGACGATCATCAACGGTAGCAGCGTTCAGGTGAACGCCAACATCTATGAGAAGGACATCGATCTGATTCAGACCGGGCAACGAATCCAGATGACCGTTGCCAGCTTGCCCAAGCGCACGTTTCAAGGACGTATCAGCGTTATCGGTTCTACTGTGCAGGGAGAAACCCGTGTCGTCCCTGTGAAAGCCCAACTGGACAATCCGAATGGGGTGCTAAAACCAGGGATGTTTGCGGAGTTGGAAGTGCTCACCGATCGCACTCCCGCTGCACTATTGGCAGTGCCTAAGTCTGCACTGGTGACAACAAACGATAAAAAGACAATCGTCTTTGTCCAAAACGGCACTGCGTTTCAGCCCACAGAAGCCACCTTAGGCAGAGAAGCAGGCGAGTTTGTCGAGGTTAAAAACGGGTTGTTTGATGGCGATCGGATTGTGACTCAACGCGCCAATCAGTTGTATGCTCAATCGCTACGCGGTGGGAGCAAGTCAGCCGCTGATCACGGGGAGGAAACGGAGTCTACACCCGTTTCTAACTCACAACCTGCAATTCCCTGGTGGGTGGGAATTCCTGTGGGAGGAGCAATGATGGCAGGTGCATTTGCCGCTGGAATGGTGTGGGCAAAGCGCCACCGCAAAACATTCGTTTCACCATCCAATGGTCATACGACTCACGAATCTCTTGATGGCTTGAGTCCGACTGATTATGATGCTCACACTCCACCAACGCTGCCCTCATTAAAGTCAGCATCCGATCGCTATCCTCATCAATCGAGGTAAAGCGTCATGCTCAGTTCCATCATTCAATGGGCGATCTCTCGATGCTGAATCGCGGCAATAGGACAAGATTTTTGTAGAGGACTCCATGCACATCCATAATCTCGAACAGTGGGAGCACACTCACGATTTCTCCGCCAACCAGTATGAAGCAGAAAAAAGCACCCAGAAGGTCATGCTGCTGACAGCCACCACGATGATTGTTGAAATTATCGCTGGCACTCTCTTTGGTTCAATGGCTTTGTTAGCCGATGGCTGGCACATGGCAACTCATACAGCCGCTTTTGGGATCGCTATCTTTGCTTATCGATATGCTCGTCGCTACTCAAGCAGTCCAAAATATACCTTTGGCACTGGAAAAGTCAGCGCTCTTGGTGGTTTTGCGAGTGCGACCGCGCTTGCCGTAATTGCGCTGGTGATGGCGCTGGAGTCGATCTCCCGCTTCTTTCAACCTCAGGTCATCCAGTTTAATGAAGCGATCGGGGTCGCGATCTTTGGACTGGTGATCAATCTAATCAGTGGTTTTCTACTTCAGGAACACCATGATCATTCTCATGGTCACGACCACCCTCATGATTACAATCTGCGGGCGGCTTACATTCATGTCTTGGCGGATGCGCTTACCTCTGTTTTTGCCATCGTTGCGTTGCTGGCAGGAAAACTCCTTGCCTGGAATTGGTTAGACCCGGCGATGGGTTTGGTCGGCGCAGCATTGATCACCCGATGGGCGTTCGGCTTGCTCCAAGATACCAGTTCAGTATTACTGGACGGAGCCTCTGATCGAAAAACAAGAGCAGCCGTTACATCCGCAATTGAAGAGGACTCTGATAGCCGCGTTGTTGACCTTCATCTGTGGTCTGTTGGTCAAGATCACTTGGCAGCGATCGTCTCACTGGTAACGCATTACCCCAAAGCCCCAGAGCATTACAAAAAATTGCTGACTAACATCGAGCATCTTGCTCACGTTGTTGTGGAGGTCAACCCGTGTCATGGGCAACCCTGTGCCCCTTCTCTGTCTGGCAGTAATAGAACCACTTAATTTTTTAATTCGCTTATGCTGAGTGCCATTATTAAGTGGGCGATCGCCCGCCGCTGGTTGGTGATTTTGGGTGCCATGATCCTGACCATCTGGATTGTTCGCACCATCAGCCAAATGCCGCTGGATGTCTTTCCCACCTTTGCACCACCGCAAGTGGAAATTCAGACGGAAGCACCCGGACTCGCGCCTGAAGAGGTGGAATCGCTGGTGACGCTGCCGATCGAGAGTGCCATCAATGGTACACCAGGAGTTTCAGCCGTGCGGTCTTCCAGTGCCGCCAGTATCTCGGTGGTGCGCGTGGTGTTTAACTGGGGCACCGACATTTATCAAGCTCGACAGCTTGTGACGGAACGGTTACAGTCCGCTCAAAGTAAACTGCCAGAAGGCATTGAGACTCCACAAATTGCGCCCATCAGTTCACCGATTGGCACGATCGTCACCTACGCCTTCACCTCTCAAACCACTGACTTGATGGACGTGCGGCGCATTGTCGATTGGCAGGTGACAAACCGCTTGCTGGCAGTGCCAGGAGTCACGCAAGTGATCGTCTTTGGTGGCGATGTGCGGCAGTATCAAGTGCTGGTTGCGCCTGAGAAATTGCAGGCGTTCAACGTCTCCCTCCAAGATGTATCAGAAGCCGTGGCAGCAGCAAACGTGAATGCGCCAGGCGGCTATTTGATCACACCCGATCGCGAGAAGCTGATCCGAGGCATCGGGCGGATTGAAGACATTGAAGCCTTGAAGCAATCCGTGATTACGGCTCGTAATGGTACACCCGTCAGCATTACAGACGTTGCTGAGGTCAAAATCGGGGCCGCCGTGAAGCGTGGGGATGCCAGTGTCAACGCCCAAAAAGCGGTCGTTGCGATCGTCAATAAACAGCCACAAGCCGATACACCCACTGTCACCCGCGCTGTGGAAGCTGCAATGGCAGAGGTGAAAGCAGGCTTGCCAGAAGGGATTCAGGTGGCAACAACCTTTCGCCAGGAAACTTATATTGATGCGTCGATTGAGAATGTGCGGGAAGCCTTAGTCGAAGGCAGCATTATCGTTGCCTTGATCCTGATTCCGTTCTTGATGAACTGGCGCAACTTAGCGGTGTGTTTGGCGGCTTTGCCCCTGTCCTTGTTGATCGGTGTGTTGGCGCTCAACTGGCTCGGACAAGGCTTGAACACCATGACGCTGGGAGGTTTGGCAGTGGCGATCGGCTCTGCGGTGGATGATGCGATCGTCGATGCTGAAAACGTCTACCGCTGTCTGCGAGAAAACAAATATGCTCCCAAGCCCCGCCCTGTTTTAGAAGTCGTTTTTGAAGGGTGTCAGGAAGTGCGCGATTCGGTGTTTGGAGCCACGATTATTACCGTCGTTGTCTTCTCGCCCATCTTTGCGCTCACGGGTGTCGAAGGCAGTATTTTCATCCCAATGGGCTTGGGCTACCTGGCGGCAGTGTTAGCGTCTAGCGTCGTCGCCTTGACCGTCACGCCTGCTCTGTGCGCGCTTTTGCTGCCCTATGGTCGCTTGCCCGAACGAGAACCGTGGGTTGCCCGGTTTTTCAAAAGACTGTATCTACCGCTGCTCACGTTTGCGATGCGACGATCGACTGTTATTTTCGGCATCGCGGCAGCAAGTTTAGTAGCGGCGGTAATCGTGGTGCCGTCGTTTGGGCGCACCTTTCTCCCAGAGTTTCAGGAGCAATCGCTGGTTAACACGCTGCTGCTCTACCCTGGCTCATCGCTGGAAGCAACAAATAGCGCTGCTTCCGTGCTGGAACACAAGCTGAAAGACAATCCCCGCTTTCAAAGCATTCAAGTGCGATCGGGACGAGCAGCAGGTGATGCGGATGCCGCAGGTGTGAATCTGGCTCACCTGGATGTGGAGTTGAGCGAGACGGGCATGAAAGACCGCAAAGCCAGCGTGGAACTGTTACGCGAGGAGTTTAGCAAAGTGCCAGGAGCCGCACCAAATGTCGGTGGCTTCATTTCGCACCGGATGGATGAAGTGCTGTCCGGGGTGCGAAGCGCGATCGCCGTCAAAATCTTCGGTCCTGAACTGGAACAACTCCGCACTCTGGGACAGCAGGTGAATGATGCCATGCAGTCAGTTGAAGGCATTGTCGATCTCCAGTTGGAACCGCAAATTCCAGTCGAGCAGATTCAGCTTCAGTTCGATCGCGTTGCCGCTGCTCGCTATGGTTTAACGATCGGGCAACTGTCAGAAACGATTGAAACCGCGCTGAATGGACGAGTGGTGTCGCAAGTGTTGGAGCAACAGCAAACCTTCGACCTGGTGGTGTGGCTAGAACCAGAAGCCCGTCAAAGCTTAGACACCATTGGCAACTTAAGGGTTGATACGCCCAGTGGCAATAAGATTCCACTGGCACAGGTGGCAACGGTTAAGGACGGCACGGGACCAAACACGATTAACCGGGAAAATGTCTCTCGCTTGCTGGTAGTCGCTGCTAACGCCCAGGGGCGAGACTTGCGCTCGGTCGTGAATAATATTCAAGCCAACGTCAAACAACAGGTGCAGCTTCCTGCTGGTTACTACATCCAGTACGCGGGGCAATTTGAAGCGGAGGAACGCGCCAGCCAAAACATTGTGCTCTTTAGTGCGATCGCCTTCGTTGTCATCACGATCATCATGTATCTCTCGGTGAAATCGGTTGCGTCCACCGTCATGATTATGATCAATCTGCCTCTAGCGTTGGTCGGTGGCGTAATTGCAGTGGCAATGACGGGCGGCATTTTGTCTATCGCCTCACTCGTGGGCTTTGTCACGCTGTTTGGGGTTGCCACCCGCAATGGTTTGCTGCTGGTAGACAACTACAACACCAAATTTGCCGCTGGCATACCGTTGAAAGATTTGCTCATCCAAGGGTCGATGGAACGACTTAACGCGATCCTGATGACAGCGTTTACCTCAGCCTTAGGATTAGCGCCTCTGGTTGTGGCTGGTGGACCTGGGAAAGAGTTACTACAGCCGTTGTCGATCGTTGTTCTAGGTGGACTCTTCACCTCTACCGCCCTGACGCTGCTGATCTTACCTGCGCTCTACGCCAAGTTCGGCAAGTATCTCTTTCCCAAACGGTCAATCGTTGAGAACGGCAAAGTCTCCCAATCAGAGATGGAA
Source organism: Tildeniella nuda ZEHNDER 1965/U140 (assembly GCA_019358895.1). Classification (GTDB taxonomy): domain Bacteria; phylum Cyanobacteriota; class Cyanobacteriia; order Leptolyngbyales; family Leptolyngbyaceae; genus Stenomitos; species Stenomitos nudus. Next base: position 327,324 of record JAHHIG010000001.1, read on the forward strand.
CGTTTGTCAGGAAAGGCTTAACCGTTTGAGTCAAACAGTTTTGTTCATTCAATCAGGAGAAACATCATGCAATTGAAAATGAATGTGATGACAATGACGGCGATCGGACTGCTCTTCTTGGGCGCTTGCAGCAGTGGCAACCAATCAACCGCTCCTACCAGTAGCCCTGCGGCTTCTGCGCCTGTAGCAACTCAACCTTCTACTGCCGCTGCTCCTGCTGCTAAAGCTGAGACTGGTGAGAATCACGGTGGGCAGGGCGGACAAGTCATTGAGTCAGGTGTCTATCATCTAGAGCTCGTAACTGCAAAAGAAGCAACAGCGACTCACATCGACTTCTTCTTGCAAAAAGGCGACAACCACGAACCGATTCCCAATGCAAAGGTCACGGCTCAACTACAATTACCCGACGGCAGTCAGAAAGCGTTACCCATGAAGTATGACGCTGGCGATAAGCATTACACGGCAATCCTGCCCAGTGCTGCTGCAGGAGAGTACAAAGTTGCCATTCTGTCAGACATCAACGGCGAGAAGGTGAATGGGCGCTTCAGCTTTAAGCAATAAGACTGAGTTTCATTTCATGCTGATTTCATTTCTCAGCCTTAAGCTGGAAATAGGGCTGCTCTGAAAGAGCCTTTGATAGTCTGTTTAATGATTCAGTTAGGAGCAAACATGAACAAATTACACGGAATTAAGGTTGCTGCTGCTGGCGTGATCGCCCTACTGTCCATTGCAACGATCGCGGTTGGTAGTGGTTTGGCTCAAGAGAATCAGAAACCTGTTGCTCCAGAGAATCAGAAACCTGCCGCTCAGACTGAGCAAATGAGCGGTTGTGAGTGCTGCAAAAAAATGATGGAGAAAAAGATGAACGACAGTGAGAACAAAATGCCTGGAATGAATCCCCCAGCGCCATCAGGAAAGTAGGTGTCGTTAGTCTCCTTGGACTGATTGATTGAGCTTTTCCTAACCATCGGAGGTGTTTCAATGAACACCTCTGGTTCAGAGCACAGCGTTGCCAGACAGGTACGGCTGTTTATCAAGCGATCGTATGCGAGTGTTACTGGTGGAAGATGAACCCGATTTAGGTACCGCAATTCATCGTGTCCTGCATCGAGAAAGGTACGTGGTGGACTGGGTTCAAGATGGCAGCGAAGCTTGGGCTTACCTTGATAACTCCAGCGTTCACTATACTTTAGCCATTTTAGACTGGATGCTACCCGGACTGACTGGTGTAGAGTTGTGCCAACGGCTCCGCCGTCAGCATAACCCACTCCCCATTCTGCTGCTGACTGCGAGAGATCGCATGGAAGATAAAGTCGCTGGACTCGATGCCGGAGCCGATGATTATCTGGTCAAGCCGTTTGGTATGGCAGAACTTTTGGCACGCCTGCGGGCGCTGCAAAGGCGATCGCCCGAACTTCACCCCCAACAACTTCAAGTCGGTAAGCTGATGCTCGACTACGGCGCACACACGGTTTCCTGGCAAGATTCTAAGGGTCAACAAGCCCCGATTGCTCTAACCGCAAAAGAGTTTCAGACACTGGAATACTTTATGAAACATCCCAGCCAGGTGGTAACGAGCCAGCAAATCATGAATCAACTCTGGGAAGTCGGCGCAGAGCCAACCAACAACGCGGTAGCTGCTCAAATTCGGCTACTGCGACGTAAGCTTGCGGAAGTCGGATGTGACGGGCTCATTGAAACGATGCATGGCATTGGCTACCGATTCAACGTTCCTTATGCGCCAAAATAAGCTGTTCAACCGCACTCGTGCTCAACTTGCAGGCTGTTATGCCGGAGTCATGGGCTTAATCTTAAGCTTGAGCGGACTGTGCACCCACCAAATGTTAGCCGTTGCTCATTGGCAAGCGGTTGAACAAGAACTGGAATCGATTTCGGGGACGCTGCACGACACTCTGGAACCAAAGCTCAAACAACCCGATCACCTTGAGCCTGCGAGCACGCAAGCCTTACCAGGATTGTGTCTTGCCGAAACGGATTGCTCCAATGACGCTCAAAATCGGCATATCCTCGGCATTGTGCAACAAGGCAGCTACTACATCCGCTTCTTTACGCAGTCTGGACAACTGTTGGCGAGTTTGGGCAGTCAGCCAGATGGGTTGCCACCACCAGCCACCAAAGAGGGCTGGAACACGTTACGCAACCAGAGCGGCACGCGCTATCACCAAACGACGCTGTTGCTAAAAACTGCCACTGGGTCTGCTTGGGGCTACATGCAAATCGGGCGATCACTAAAAGAGTATGACGACTATCTCACCACGCTGCGACTATTACTGGCAGTTGGGCTACCGCTCTCCATGCTGGCGGTTGCAGGCGCAGGGTGGTGGCTGGCTGGGCTGGCGATGCGACCCGTCTACCAGTCCTATCAACAAATGCAACAGTTCACCGCTGACGCTGCCCACGAACTCCGCACTCCCATAGCTGCCATCCGTGCCACTGTTGAGTCGGTTCAGGATGAGGATGATCTGTCAACTGAAGAAATGCAGGAAACATTAGCGGTAGTCGATCGCCAAAACAATCGCCTAGCAAGCCTAGTACAAGATCTCTTGTTGCTGTCTCGGATAGATCAAAAGGTTTTGGCAGAAAAACGTCAAACCTGTTGCCTCAACGACTTGCTTTCTGATTTAGTAGAAAGCTTATTAGTGTTAGAAATTGCCGCTTCCATCAAGCTATTAACGCAGTTTCGAGTCAAGGAGCCGCTGTATGTCATGGGTGATGAAAATCAACTGGGACGCTTATTTTCTAACCTCATCGTCAACGCCCTGCAATACACTCCCCCTGGTGGAATCGTAACAGTGATTTTAGAGCGAGATGAATCCCACGCGTTGATCCAGGTTCAAGACAATGGCATTGGCATCGCCTCAGTAGACCAATCCCGTATTTTCGATCGCTTTTACCGAGTGAGTTCTGATCGCTCTCGCCAAACTGGAGGAGTAGGGTTGGGACTGGCAATTGCAAAGGCGACCGCCCAATCGCATCATGGCAGCATTACAGTCGAGAGTGAGTTGAGCAGGGGCAGCACATTCACTGTACGCTTGCCCTTAATTTAGGGAATGAAATGAGGACTGTTATACGTTACATCTTTTTTAGCTCAACACTATGGGGAGTGTCGGCTGAAGCCGCTCCCTTAGCTGCCTTCTCCTTCAGTTCGCTGTAGCGATCGGTCAGATAATCCATCTGCTCTCGTAGCAGCAGGGTGAATTTGTAGAGTTCTTCCATCACATCAACCACGCGATCGCGGTAGGGCGAGTCCTTCATCGTGCCGTCTTCATGGAATTCCTGATAGGCTTCGCCACTGAGGATTGATTGGGAATAGTGAACATCCGCATCCAGCGACCGAGAAGACGGAGAGTATTAACAGCATTGAAGGATTGAGAGCCACCAGAGACTTGCATGACCGCTAATGTTCTGCCTTGTGTCGGTCTGACTGCGCCAAGGCTGAGGGGAATCCAATCAAGCTGGTTCTTGATGATGCCTGTAATTTGACCGTGCATCTCTGGGCTGGACCAGACTTGTCCCTCAGACCACAGACTCAACTCGCGCAGTTCTTGCACTTTGGGATGGGTATCAGGGACGCTGCCGTAAATTGGCAACTCACGCGGATCGAAAAACTTCACCTCTGCCCCAAACTCCTGCATGATACGTGCCGCTTCTTCTGCCACCAAGCGACTGTAGGAACGCTCTCGTAGAGAGCCGTAGAGGAACAGAATGCGGGGTGGATGATCAAAGGTCATCATAGTAGCAGTCAGTCGTAAGGTTCAGTCGTGAGGTTATAAAACTATGTAGCTTGAAAGCTCAGGAGCTTACAAGTCACCCGCTGTTGCATCAGCTAAATCAGTTTCTAATTGCTTCAGTGCTTGAGTTTCTTGCAGGAAAAGTTGATGACGAGTAATCGAATCATCTAGCGACTTGATGCTACTCTCGCTGACTTGAAGAGCTTGGGTGTAAGCAGCGATCGCGCCCTGATAGTCGCCTCGCTTCGCCTTTGCTTGTCCCTGGTTGAGCAAGTCCGCAGCGCTCGCTTGAACCGAGAAGGATGGCACGCTTTGAGCTTGGACAAGCAATGCTGACCCACTAAGTACTGTACTGATGCCGAAGACTGCTAGAGCTTGACGCATAGAACGCATAGCTTTCTCGCCTCTTTACTATCTATGAGCATACATTCAGCTAGCTTCGTCAGCAGCACCCAATGGTAACAACCGGAGCAAGCTGAGCGGAGATTGTGTTGGTCTCTTGCCCCTTTCTCAGCGCGAATGAGTCCAAGCCTGCTCCAGAGCCGCTTGTACACTCTCTAATCACTATCTTCTTGGTCACGCTCAATTCATCTGTTCGCCGCACTGCTCCGCAGAAGGTCAAGCTGCGATAGTCAGCCCTATAATTCAGCATTGAAGTTGGGCAAAGCTAAGCAAGCAGCGCAGCAAGCTTCCTTGTAATATCCACACGTTCCCTGGAAAAACGAATAGATCTCTTGAGTGGCATTTCCTGATCCAAGAAATTACGAGATGTGCTTGAACCTACTTTTCACTTCTTGTAACTCTGACCACAGTATGGACAGAATCGAAATTTGAGGGATTCAACGGGCTTGTGGCAATCTGGACAGCGATCACACAATGCACTGCTACAGGCAAAGCAATATTTAGAACGAGTTGTCGTCCACATGGGGTCGGGTGGGGTTCCAGGTACCCAGCAGCGGGGGCAGAACTTGAGTGAGGCGATCGCCTCTACTGCTACTCCCTTACAGACCGCATCCAAATACTCCACAGGGACACCCAATGCATAAGCCAAGCCGCTTTTAGGTGCTTGCTTCAATCGAGTCGTCTGCCCACGCTCGATTTTGCCTACACTTTGTAGGTGAACCCCTGCGCGTCCTGCCAGTTCTTTCTGGCTCAGCCCCAGGCTCATCCGCACCCGCCTGACGTAATTTGCCAGGGTTTCTTCAGGGTTTGGAGCCAGTTCTTGCTGTAAAAGTGGCATTAAAGTGTACGTAAATCTATTTCTCTTAAGACTATATTATTTGTTCAGTTTCGCTGTCATTTCGACTACCCTCATTAAGGTAAATGACTACTTCACTCGCTACAGTCACCATCGCCTTTTTGCAACGCCCCGGTTTGGCTCATACGACCTTGCGTTCCTATGAATCGACGCTGATGCCCCTGCTGCAAGAATACGGGCGATTACCGATCGAAATCTTGACTCGCCAAACGTTACAGGACTATCTCAACAACCTGACTGAGATTTCCTACACCACTCATCACCGTCATCAAGCGATTATCCAGGCATTGTTCAACTTCGCCGTAGAGCAAGGCTATCTGAAAGCCAACCCGATCGCTCAGCTGAAACGGCGAAAACCAGACCAGGCGAAAGGTGAACATCGGAGCGATGCCGTCATTCGTTATCTGACACCAGAGCAGCTTGCAGTGTTGTATCGTACGATCGCCTCTGATCTGCGCCTGAATGCGCTCGTGCATCTCCTGCATCATACAGGCGCAAGAATTGCCGAAATCCTAGCGCTCGACTTGCAAGACCTGAATCTGGAGCAACGGAAGTTTCAGGTCTTGGGCAAAGGCAACAAGCAACGCTGGTGTTTCTACAGTGAAGATGCCGCAAAAGCATTAGAACGCTACTGTCGCTATCAAAGGCATTCCAGCAGTGTGGCATTATTTACAGCACAGCAACCCTTTACTTTGGAAGTCAGTCGTCTGAGCTACCGTATGGCACATCAAGACTGGACTGACTTCATTGCCCAAGAAGCAACCCTGAAAAGCATTCGGATTCACGACCTGCGCCACACCTTCGCGACCGAACGGGTGGGCTTGATGGGCATTGAGGAACTGCGAGCGTTAATGGGACATCAGAACATTCAGACAACTTTGCGTTACCAAAAGGTAACATCACAGCGAGCCGAAACGGTTGCCAAGAAAGCCTTTGAATCACTCACTAAAAAGTGATTATAGAAAGTGTACATGTAGTAACAATTTACCCCATTGAGTCTTTTGATGCAGAGTATGGACGGTACTCTGCATCAGTAAAATGAGTGTTCCTGCTGCCAGCGCCGTTATCCCTGCATCCCAATCGGTGGCACCAACAAAGAAGGCTTGCTAGCGGAAACAGCAGGTAATCGGTCAGGTTAATGGTGATAGTTGCTCCTGCCAACTAGCGCGATCGCCAACTTAGATTCTGCTTCCACGACACGGAAAACATTCGAGGAGATGCCTTCGTCATACAAATTGGTAATCGGAAAAAGTGGCATAACGGCTTCCTGGTACTACTCTGGAAGAGGAGCGTCTAACTGCAAAGATTGGGCAATCAAGTAAGCTTCCTCGGCAGTGAACTGAGTCATCCCACCATCCGGACTAACGTGAATGGACTCCCGGATTTGCTCATCGGTTTTCTCTAGCGCAATGGCTTGGGCAAGATCGCTTTTGAGATCCTTGAAGAGCGATCTCACGCCATAGGTTTTCCGCAGGGTGACACTCCAGGCACTACAGTCTCTATATTGCAAGGCGGCAAAGCGACGAGCCGCAAACTCTGCTTTCTGGAACGGGGTCAGCGTACTTATTTCAGTTGGTTCGTTCATGATTCGTCTAAGTGAGGCGATGGATCAAAGATGATGGTGAAATCAGCGGCGGTTTGCTGATGCAGCAGTTTGAGATGGGCTTCCGCATCGCCTCGACGACGGCAACGAGCGACTGTGAGCCGTTTCAAATTTGGCAGGAGTCGGACAATGCACCACGGATGTAACTGCTGCTGATAGTTCACACTGGTCTGACTCATCGGCTTTCCAAGCTTTCAAAACACTCCAACCACCTTATAAAGAGTGAGTTGTGTAAAACAGGTCAGGGTGGTATTGACTTTCAGACCATTTAGGCATCTGTTTTGTCCTGCTGGGGTGGACAGAGTGCCATTACGAGGTCTGGAGGCATTTGCTCAAAGTGTTCCAGCAGGAAGTCCATGAGGGCGAGATGACGCAGGTCGATCGCGGTGGGACGCCGATAGCTGCGACCGCGACGGAACCAGCAGCGCACGGTAGAAGTAGAGCGCGAACAGATCGCCGCGATCGCTTCCTGACTGACGTGCCACTTGGCGTAGAAGGTCTGCGGTGTCATGCCAAGCTGACAGTAGCTGTAGCGGTCAATCAGGTGGTGTTCGCGGTCAGTCAGAGAGCGGGGATTCACAGGGACTCCTCTGCTGTCATTGGTTCGAGGTCGCCTTCCCAGGCAATGTCCGCTTGCACCCATGCGGCGCTGGGTGAGTTGGCATCCAGCCAGATGAGGTAGCACCAGTCCCAACAGCAGCAATGGGGCGCAAAACTGTAGAATCTGCCGATCGCGATGCCCCAGTCAGTGGGTTCACCATTGGAAAGCCAACGGAGGCGATCGCCGTAGAGGAACCGAGGCATTTCGACATCGGGGAAAGTGGTCGGTAGGTCAGTTGCTGGGGGTGGGAGTTGCAGGTTGGACAGAGCGTTCGATGTGTCGAGGGTGCTGCTCCGTAAGGCATCTAAATAGGCAGCGAGAAGTCTACCGTTGAGATTGGCGGTCAGGGTTTGGATGAGGATGGCAGCGAGGGGTTCGGCTTCCTGTGATTTGAGCGCGACCCAAGTGGTGTCGAAGCTGGCATCGGAGTAAGTTTTGAGGCGGCAAAGTAAATCAGCAATGGCAAAGTCAGCTAATGCTTGCTGATAGCCTGTCTGGTAAGCCCCTGTAGATACGATGGCAGGGTTAGGAGTGCGGCAAGGTGGTGTTTGACGACACCACAGTCGAGTTGCCTTGGAACGATTTGGCATAGGATTGAAACTGCTCCTAGTGAAGTGGGAGTGAGTGCCAGACCCCGTGCCGACCAAAGCTGTGGGTCTGGCCTTTGACGTTAGTTTAGAAGCTTTAAGACGATAGGGCAATAGGGCATAGTGACAATTGCCCTTTATACATCTTGCGATAAGGGAGAATAGCCCTAGAGGAGATGTTTAGCCCTGACTCCGTAATGGCAGAGAAAAAAGCTCAAATCCGCGTTTACTTGCCGACTGATACCGACAAGATTCTCAAAATTTTGGCAGCGGTGAAGGAGTCATCTGTCAATGCTCTAGTGAATGAAGCGATCGAGCATTGGTTGGAGGAGGCAGAGCAAAAGGAAATTGTGGAGAAGTTTAACCTCGATCAGTTAGATGAGATCGGCTAGGAAATCCTTCCAACAGCAATTTTCACCTAACGGCAATGGGCTCGCTAGAAATGATTCCTTGATGACTGGGAGCAATCGCTTTCTCTCAAGCAAACAAGCTCTCTAAAAATGTCTCTCCTGCCTGCTGCAAGTCTCCATCAACAGCGAAGGTCAGAGTGCGGACGCGAATCTGCTGCACTCTGGTATACAGAGGCTTTTCTAGCAGTTGCGGATAGATGAGAATTGCTTCGGAACAGCCTTGAGTGGTTGCATAGGCGATGATTTGCGCCACATCATCTGTTCCAGGGGCGGTCGGAGTTTTGTATTTAGTATCCAGCACATAGCGGGTTTGTCCCGTAGTGATATCAACAAGCACAAGATCGATGCTGAAAGACAGCGAACCCTCCTGGTTGATGTGAACCTGATGCTGGGCTTTAACATCCAGGTTCTGAGGCAGCAGTTTTGTCGCCCGGTGGGCTTTGAGCCACTCTGCAACAAACAGTTCGTAGAGTCGAGCCATGCTGACGAGGAACGGCAACATTTTGCGATCGCCCTCGGTATGGCTGGGACCACTCTGCTCTAGAAAAAAGTGACAGAGAGCGTGAAGCGGTTGATAGTCTTCATTGAGACGATGATAGAGGCGCTTAATGCAGGCTTGAGCCGTATGGGATTCGAGTGAGACGGTGCCCTGAAGAGCGTGGTAAGCCTGCCTCACGTTCGGGAGGACTTCTGGGCTACAGGCTCCGCAAGCGGCAATTTTGCGGAGTGTCCAAAGCAGAATTTGGTTGTCCTCAATGTCAGGTGTGTGCTCTTTGTAGTGGCACTTGATTTTGACTTCCCACGGTCGTTGTACCAATTGCCGCGCGTCCATGCGTCCTCGCACGAAGGTCATCCGATCGCTCTTGGGGATGTAAGTACGATACAGACCTTGCTTAGCGCGATCGCGGATACGCCGTGCCAGGATGTTTGCCAAGTAATTGTAGAAGTCTTCCAGTTTGTCGAAATTGCTTAAGCCATCGAGAAAATGAAAGCTCTTGAGTTGGTAGGCGTATTCCAACATGCCAAAGATGTTTGCCAGTCCTACTTTGGGCTGAAGCCGAAAGCCTATTGCGTCTGACAGCGGAATATAGCCAACCCATCCGTGAGACGTTAGTCGCCACTGTCTGCCTGTGATGGGCGTAGGGAATTCCACTTCAACCACCCCTTTTCGCAGGGCACCGTTTGCACCATACGACTGCCAGAGCAGCGTTCCCAGTTCTAAAGAGATGAGGTCTTCGGCGAAAAGCTTTGAGGCGTACTCAGTCAGTTCGTAAACGATGGGATGGGTAGCATTCATGGGCGTAATTGCCCCTCAACCTGTGCCCATCTCAAGTTTTTCATCTTGTCGGACTGGTCAAAAAAGAATTCTTCCAGATACGGCTCAATTTCCAGTTGCCAGATGCTTTTGAGTTCTGTGTCGAGGTTTTCTCGCAGAAAGAAGCTGGTGCCAAGCTGATAGTGCGGATCACCAATTTGAGCGTTGATGTGCTGCAATACATTGACGAGGTTTTCCGTGGCATAACCAGTGGCTTGGTGGTACTTTCGCAGACCTTCGTAGTTGGGCGGGACGTAGAGAAAGGCAAAACGGCGACGTAGCGCGTGATCAACCAGGGCAATGGAGCGATCGGCAGTATTCATCGTACAAATGATCCGAACGTTTTTAGGAATACTAAATGTTTCACCACTTGCCAAGTACGCTTTTTCATCCCGGTATTCCAGGAGATACATTAACTCCCCAAAAACTTGAGAGATGTTAGCACGGTTGAATTCATCGATGATGAGGACGCAACTATGCTCACCGCAAAGTTGAGCCTTTTTACAGAACTCTAGAAAACGACCTGGAACGATCGGATAATCTAATCCTCCTTCAGTTCGCTTAGGACGAATACCCTGAATAAAATCTTCGTAGGTGTAAGCAGGATGAAACTGAACCATATCGACAAAACCATTCCCCCCACCGATTAAATGTTGAGCAAGGTGACGAGCCAGGAAGGTTTTTCCAGTACCAGGCGGTCCATACAGAACCGCTTGTCGCTTACGATCGAGCGCCTTTACCCAATCGTGCAATAAACTCTCATCCAGTTGGGTTGCCTCCGCGCAATCAGATAATGTGAATGTTGGAGCGACTGTTATAGGCAAGACAGTTGGATCATCTTTTAGAGAATTGATGTACTCACGTATTGCTTGAGCTGGGTCATCTAAAGTGGCAAGCAAAACCAGTGGAAAAGCTTGCTTAAATGTTTTTACAATATGATCACTTAATTGTTCATCTGAGCTTTGTAAAACTAATTCTGCTGGAATAACTGAGGTGGGTGAACTGTCGCAGAGATCCCATAAGAGTATTTCCTGATACTTCTGATAATTTCGTTGAAATCGTTGATTGTATTCGTCTAAAGCTTGGAAATAAGGGCTAGAAATCTGAAAACCAAACTGCAACCCAGTGCTAGTAATTCGGATAAACAGAAAGCCAAGAAAACCAAAGCGTCCTTCCAGTGATGCTGTACCCCATGTTGTACCTGCTTGAGTTGTTATCTGTGCTGAGGGGCGGGTTGCAATCAAACGCAGAAGTTTATTAAATGGTTCTTGAACATGCTCGCGAAGCTCGTCCTGATGCTGGTAATAGAAGGTCAGTTCTGGATTATCTTGCCATTTCGCGAGCAAAGCGAACGTTGCTGGAGTAAAGAAATTAGTGGTTTTTGCTGGTGAGTGAGAAGGAACAGCATTACCACCTAATTCATCAAACTGCTCTGAAGTTAGACCTAGCAAGGTTCTTTGCCAATTTTTCTGATTAACTTTTTTAGGTGTTAGGTCGTGCCAATGAACTGGAAGACGGTGTTTGTATTTGGGAGCATTTGGCTCGAAGTAATAGGTCCCTGTAACCGTTCCAATCCCAAGCACTTCTGTTTTACCCTTGTTGGCAACAATATAATCACCGGGCTTAATCTGTGCGAAGGTATGAACTTGGTTGACTCCAGATTTCTTCCATTTCAACTCTGGATGTTGGGTAATTAATTGGTCGCGACGCTTATAAAAATCTATGATGTCTAACTTGGAAATATCACCGAGTTCATCCCACTCGACCGCAATGAAACCCTGGTCACGGCATTCTTCCCACTGCCATGCGTTTTCACCCGGTGCAATCTTCCAGTAGTGCACATCGAAGGTATATTTCTTCACCGCTACCAACCAGTGGCAGAACATATCAAACAGGTCATCATCATGCAAAGCCACATTAGGGCAGATTTGGCGCATTTCGGGCGCGATCGCCTGAATCATCTGTCGTAGCCCTGTATTGATTTGCGGATAGCCAGTCAGAAGCGCGTTATAGGACGTGTCCTCAAAGTAGTTAATGACGCGCCAGGGTTTCTTATTGACCAGCAAAAACTCGTCTGGGCGGAGGGCATTGAGAATAGGGGTTAGCATTCCCACCTGAAAGCCTTTACTGCAAGTGAGGCTGGAGAATTCAAGGCAGGCATCTTTTAGCTCAGTGGGGTCGGTGTCACAGCGTTGCACAAAGTTGAAAATCGCTTGGGCGATCGCTGTCCAGTCGTAGCTTTTGCCGTCACTCTCGTACCACTTCTTCAAGTTCCCCGAAATTGAAGGAGCATGGTGAGCCCAGGCTCCTCTCGCCTCATTACTGTCTGTCTCAGCATGGGGCAGTAGCTTCAGCAATACGAGGTCGGTGATATCTTCACCACGAGCTACGGCAGCTTGAATCTTCTGAAAGTTTTGGCGACCTGTTTGACGATTTTCGTCGTAAAGGCTGATGTGCTTTTGCCCTTCCGGCGTGGATACAAAAGCGTCTGCAAATTCTTGAAAGAGACGGATGAATTCAACCTTTTTGCTGCCAAACATTGGAGAAGATGTCCTGTTTTTGGAAATGAAGGGAGGGTCAGGCACTCTGTTGAAGTTCAGCAAACTGCCACCGTTTAGTGTGCCCATCTTCACGGCAGAGGAGGACGCCAAACCATTCGAGGCGTTCCAGGTTTTCGGCGATCGCACCCTTATACCGTCCACCCCCTTTGAACTGAGCAGCGATTTGTGCCACTGTCCATTCGCCGCCACTGGTGCGGAGGAGATCACGGATGGTGGCAAGTTGTTCTTTGGGTTGTTTGGGGAAGGGCTTTTGCTCGACCGGGGCGATAACGGCTTCTTCGGCTTCGACGACTCCGGCAATTACCTGTTGGGTCTGCACTTCGTTGGGTGCCTGGTAGTCGGGACGGAGCCAGCGAATGATGCCGTTGCGCTCCTCTTCGGCACGATCGGCGTTGAGGGCAACGAGTCGTTCACCCAAATCCAGGTTTTTGGAAGAAGTTAATTTGAGTAGCCTACAACCTTTGCTTATGCTCATTTTTCTTAAATTCAAATGGCTAAAGGATGTAGTCAAATGGATAAAGGATCTGGATTCGGTGGGACAAGAAAATCAATTGGCTGATTAATAAACCCATGTTTTGAGTACAATCTAAATCTAATAAAAGGAGGTACTAAATACCAGTTTTCACGTAAATTAGATTGCTTTAAAATATACTTTTGAGAGAAGTCCCTTAATATCTGAATAGTTTTATCCTCTCCAAGGAATGCTATTGCCGTAAGCTCAGCCATTGATGCATAGAAAAAGCACAAAAGAGCCAGATTTTTATATAGAAAATATAGCAAATGCCCCTCTTCTATTTCTATAATTGTGTTAATTCCAAGATAATTAGCCCAGACGCGAAATCTATATATGAAATCAAGGAAGTTACCATGTTCAGACACAAACTTGATGTACAGATCCTCAAGATCATATATTGTTTTTTCGGGGAAACGAGGACACTTGCTGTACTTGTATTTCCAGAACTCTTTATCAACCCCTCTTAAATTCAGCATTGAATCTTTACACGGAATAGTAATATTAAAGGGATAAAAGACAGTAGTTCCATTCAATTTAGAGAGCAAATTGTTATTAAAAAAATTAGTGCTCTTTCTATGCTGTTCGGTGTTGAGGTTGTCATTGTTTGTAAAAACTATCGAATTTGTATATTCATATATTGAGTAATACGTTTGAATAATATTCCATGATGGAGATTTTCCAATATAACTAGAGGCATTTAGTCTAGTACCTACTTCAAGGAAGTCCGAAGGGACAGGAACAAGTCTTACTAGCTCGTTGTACCACCCCTTTGTTAGGTGAAAAATAAATCTCTCTTGAGAAAAATTTTTACCCACACTATTACGGATTTTGTTTGTCGAAATTTTATTTTCTTTTAAGAAATTATCTAAAAGAGTATCGATTCTATATTTTTTCTTCTTGATGGAATCTTTAGAGGAATATCGTAGCTTCAACAACCAGCAAACAATATCAATGGTGTCATGAAAAAATAAGTACTCTGTGATTTTTGGATAGTGTTCGTACAGGTAGAAGTCGTCAAGAGAACCAACCTTTTCCAAGATTTTAGGCTTCTCCATGACAAGGTATAACTTATTTAAGTGATGGCTTAAAATATAATCTTTGCTGTTTTGTTTGAATATTTGAATTGAGACACGATCACAGATTCTCTTCAAGTCTTCAATTGAGTAGGCTGTTTCTAAAGATATTTCCTCTAGTAATTTAAAGGGCTTAAATTGATTTGATTCATAAAACGTGTTGCGGCTTTGAGAAGAAATAATTGCCATTTAGAATCAACCCTGTCTACTATAAATAGCCATTACAAACTTCAATTTTACTCTTCATACACTTGAAGAACATATTTCTACAATCTGAACATTACTTTATGTAAGATGTCGGCGTGTAGTGTGCTCTTAGGCGGCTCCGCTCCTTCTTGTCCAGCGCCCGCTCTAGCAGCGTCCCAAAAATGGCAGGTTCCACCTCCGCCCAGTCCTTCTCCGCTGCCTCATACAGCGTTTCTAGCCGTGCTTTTGGCAGGTCAAACGCCGCTGCATCCGCAAAAAAGCTCCCGTTGAACCGCAAAATGCGCTCAAACCCAAAACTGCCGCCCGTGTTCATCGTTTGCCAGAGGCTCTCAATCTCTGGCTGAAACAGTTTTGGGTCAGTCAGCCACCGATCCTTCAACGCCTTCGTAAAAACCTCACCTCGCAGCAGATCCACATCTTCCGCAAACATCGTGAAGATGCAGCGCATCAAGAAGTTGGCAACCTCCTGCCGCTCATTGCCCTGCTCCTCCAGCCACCGCGCCAGCTTCGCCAACGTAGCGGCAACTTCCCGCGTCACTTTTGCCCGATACTTTTCCGGGTTCAGGCTTTGCGGATCGTTGAAGATGGCAACAAAGCGATCGAAGACCTTCTCATCCAGCAGGCGATCGATCGCAATGGTTTCCCGTGCCCCATAGCCGCCATAGTTGCCGCTAAAACTCATCCACACTTCAAAGTGAGAGCCAATATCGTAGGTCATCACAAAGGGTGGCTTTTGCGTCAAAAACGGCGTGTAGCTGAGTGCCTGATAAAAGGCTTTCTCCATCGCCGTGTCGTAGGTCTTCGTACCCCGCTTCGCCGTGCCCTTGTTAGAAGCACTCCCGCCCTGTTTCGCCTCAATCAGAAAATGCCCTTCCTTGTAGAAATCGGCATAGTTCGTGCTGAAGCCGTCTTTATGAATGACGCGAATATCCTTGTCAAAGGCATACGGATCGCTGGGGATATTGCCCTTTGGCGGTGGGCGATCGACTCCCAACGCATCACACAGATCACGAAAGAAGCCCTGATAGTTGGCTCGCTCATTGCCCTGAGAGCCTTGCCACGTTTTCAGAAAGTGCTGGACTCGTTGCCGATCTGAGTCGTCCATCCGGTATTCCTAAGCTTGCAGGGGGCAGCATCACGATGGGAGCACGTTCTACTACCTTAGCTCCCCATACAGTGTTGCCACAGCCACAGCCGGATCAAACACATTCTTTAAAGAGTCATTACAGTCCGCTTAAAAAGGCTCTGCGCGTCAGCAATTACAGCACTCACGCTCAAAAGAAAGCATGGTCATTTAAGCGCTCATCCGGTGGCTTTTCCACTCTTTCTGGACCGCATGACGTTGAAAGAGCGCAAAACCGATACGCCTGAAAACTGGGCACTTTACGGGCTGGTGCGGGATGGCTAAGGGTGGCGATCGCTTCGTCCAACTGAGCTTAAATCCAGCATTCACTTACTCGCCAGAACGTTGATGTCGCTATGCCGCTACAGAGGCACAACTGAAAAACGGACAGCTTCAGGCAACAACAACGAATCCTCGATAACATGACAAAAAATACTTGCCATCTGACAAGCCTTAAAGAGTAATTCTCCGTGGCTTCTTGTGATACATTTCCCGCAAAACCCTTAAGTACTCTGGTTCTGTCTCGATCGTTGTCCAGATATGGTGAGCCAGCGCCAACTTCTGCTGATGCTTCTCACTGGGAAACCGACGGTGTTCTCCCTGTGAAAACCAGTGGTTAACCGTTGTCAAGGAGCAGTCGCAGATGAACGCAAGTTCCTCCCGTGACACAGCCCAAAGCCGTAGAAATGCCTCAAGTTCCATCAATTCGCTATACACCAGAGCCGATAAAGCCGTGACGCACACCAGTGTGTATGAGACGGAGTTCGCGGGGCAAGAGTCTTGCCAACTATCTTGTCACAGCGACAAGCTTTAGAGTATGATACCTCACAGAATAAAAGTACATCTGAACTACTAGCGGATAGCCTAAAACGTTCAAGTAGCTTGCTACCCTGGGTCGTTGCTAAGTATGAGCATCATTACCATTCATTGCCGCCTTGTCGCCTCTGAGCCTGTTCGTCGCCACCTCTGGCACCTCATGACCGAGAGCAATACCCCCCTGGTTAACGACCTGCTGACGCAAGTCAGCCAACATCCCGATTTTGAAACCTGGCAACGCCGAGGGACTGTCCCAGAAAAAGTCGTTAGAGAACTTTGTGAACCACTCAAAGCCATTTACCCAGGTCAGCCTGCACGCTGCTACGCTTCGGCAATCTTGATGGTGACTTATACTTATGAATCATGGTTAGCACTCCAGCAGAACCGCCGCCGCCGTCTGGATGGCAAACAAAAGTGGCTGAATGTAGTGAAGAGTGATCCGGCACTACTTGAACTCAGCAGCACCACTCTCGAAGCGATCAAAGAGAGGGCACAAACCGTTCTGAAGCAACTCAATATAGAGCCTGAAACTCAAGCAGCTTCCAACCCCAAGAAGCGTCAGGCTGCACAACAGCAGACTCAGTCTGCCAACAAAGCAAGTCCCATGACGCGTTTGTTTGAAGCTTATGACGCGACAGACGAGACCTTGAACCGTTGCGCGATCGCCTATCTGATCAAAAATGGCTTCAAAATCCCTGAAACTGAGGAAGACCCAGAAAAATTTGCCCACCGCCTTCGCCGCAAGCAGAAAGAGGTCGAGCAACTTGAGGCTCAGCTTCAGGCTCGCCTACCGAAAGGACGGGATCTAACCGGGGAAGAGTTTATGGAGACATTGGCGATCGCCACACAGCAGATTTCCGAAAGCGTTGCCCAAGCACGCGAATGGCAAGCCAAACTGCTTACCCGACCCGCCTCTCTGCCCTATCCCATCATCTACGGCAGTTCCACGGATGTCCGCTGGGGTAAGACCGCAAAGAGAATTACCGTCAACTTTAGTGGCATCGATAAGTATCTCAAAGCAACTGATCCTGACCTTGAAGCATGGTTCAAGACCACCAAAGCATCTCCTTTCCAGGTGTACTGCGACCAACGGCAATTGACCTTCTTCCAACGCTTTTTGGACGATTGGCAAGCCTATCAAGCGAATAAAGCTACCTATCCAGCAGGCTTACTCACCCTCAGTTCAGCCATGCTGGCTTGGAGAGAAGGCGAGGGTAAGGGTGAACCCTGGCATGTAAATCATCTCGCCCTTTACTGCTCGTTCGATACTCGCTTGATGACCGCAGAGGGCACTCTGGAAGTTCAGCAGGAGAAGCTAGCTAAAGCTACCAGGAACCAGACTCTTGAAACCTCTGACCACGAGTTGACAGAACACCAGCAAAAGTTCCATCAGCGCAATACCTCCACTCTTAGCCGCCTGACAAATTTGCCCCATCGCCCCAGCCAGCAACCTTATCGGGGCAAGCCAGAAATTTTGGTAGGACTCAGTCTTGGGTTGGCTCATCCCGTCACAGCCGCCGTTATCAATGCCAGCACAGGCGATGCACTGACCTATTGCATGCCTCGCACCTTGCTGGGCGATGACTACCACCTGCTCAACCGTCAGCGCCAGCAGCAGCAGCAACATGCTCTACAACGTCACAAAAATCAGCGGCGGGGTGTGGCGTACCAACCTTCAGAAGCAGAACTGGGTCAGTACGTTGATCGCCTACTGGCAAAGGCAATCATCCAACTCGCCCAAACCTATCAAGCAGGCAGCATCGTGATTCCAAACCTGACACACCTGCAAGAATTACTAGCCAGTGAGATTACGGCAAGGGCTGAACAGAAGTCGAGCGTAGTTGAGGTTCAAAACAAGTACGCCAAAGAGTACCGCCAGAACATCCATCGCTGGAGCTACAACCGACTCATTGAAGCGATCCGTAGTAAAGCGCAGCAACTTGGCATCACCGTTGAGTCAGGCTTTCAGCCGCTCCAAGGCAAACTCCAAGCACAAGCACAAGAGATGGCGATCGCTGCCTATCACGCCCGTGCGATCGCTACAAAGTAAGTGCGTGATCTAGTACGTTTGAACCTAGACAAGTTAATATACGGAACAATAGCGCCTCAGTTCAAGCTTTTTGAGCCGCTGAACTGTGAAAAATGAGGGTCAGTTTGGTCGTCGCAAGACGACTGTGCTTTCCGACCCTGGTAGCTGTCCGCTCACTGACTGCCATCTTGGCACAGACTTCATTTTGAGGCTTGTATGGGGATGGGAAGCTGCATTCGTTGGTTCATTCTTCAAATGTAGCGCAGGTGCGCACCCAGCAGAAGTGAGTTCAGCCTTCACTGTGTGAAGGTACGGGAGCATCATCGCTTCAATTTATTGAAGCAAATGGTGTGACTGAAGTGTCACTGGCGTGACAGCGGTGCATAACTTAAAGTGGGGAAAATTTAGCCCCCAGATCGGCTGAAACCCTTACGGGCTAGAAGTGCCGTTCTGGAAGGCTTCCCGCCTTAAAATATACGCCGTGGCAGCTACTGCTGATACGGAACCCGCTTTGTTGCTCTCACTGGCAGGGCGAAAAGCTGTTCACGGGTGAACAGCGATCTCTCAAGAAAGAGGGTATCTGAATCGGATTCCGTATCAATCGCCTCCGAGCAAGGAGGAGTCCTCCATCATTTTTCTGGCAAACCGAAGCGGGGTCAAAAACCCCTGGAGGTTTGCCAGAATCCAAAATCCCTCTGCTGGCGCGACTTTCATCCCTTTGAAAGCACCAAAGCGATCCTTAAAGGAAGGTAGCAAGACAGTTTGTTAGCAGGTTTGCCAAAACCTACTTTGGAAAGCTTGCAGGACAAGGGTTTTGGCTTTGGGAGTCGCCATCGCCCTTCCAGAGATGGGCGGGCTGAAAGTACCACCAGATTCCTTCAAAGAAACCTGCGAGGGGAGTCGCCATCGCCCTTCCAGAGATGGGCGGGCTGAAAGCGATCGAACTCGGTTGATTTAATCGTGGTTGATTTAGGTCGCCATCGCCCTCCCAGAGATGGGCGGGCTGAAAGAAAAGGCGAACATTCGAGGCTTCCAGGATCGGCTCTCCATCGTCGCCACCGCCTCCTAAGAGATAGTCGGGTTTACCTAACTATGGAACGGGAAGTACTGCACTCTGCCTATTGGTTTAAAGGAATAGAGCTTGAATTTTGAGGGGGACTGAAAGGAGCACACCCTTGGTAATCAGCGACATTAACTCGCGAAAAGCAAGGATGTATTCATTAACGACGTTAATTTGCGAAATCATTACTAAAAGAAGTAAATTCGCCGAAAACGACATTAATTTGCGAATCGCGACATTTAATGTGCGAACGTACACCTTGAAATGCAGAGCCCGTGACGAGGATTGAACTCGTGACCTCACCCTTACCAAGGGTGTGCTCTACCACTGAGCCACACGGGCAGTTTTGATTTGAAAGGATAAATACTTAAGGATGAAGGCTTAAAAATACTTTCTTTTATCCTTTATCACTCATACTTTATCCTTTCTCTTGTCGTGGATGGGCCGAGCTGGATTTGAACCAGCGTAGGCGTAGCCAGCGGATTTACAGTCCGCCCCCATTAACCACTCGGGCATCGACCCACTTCACCCACGGAAATTGATCCTAGCACAACAGCGTCCACGAGATTCAAAGTCGTTTAGATTTTAGTCGGTCGATCACTTAGTGTTTCCCTGCCATTCTGCTCGGTTGGCATACAGTTGTTCGTGTGGCGTATTTCGCTATCTGAGCTTCAGCAGGGATGGGTCGATCGCACAGTCAGATCAAGAATCTGTGCGAATGGGCAAACCTTCACTATAATCAACGCGAACGGCATTCCTTCTGCTGCTCGGCGCTGTCATCACCCTTTGCCATCGTATGACCTTCATCTCCATCACCTACGGACTGTTCCTGCTGAGCGTGATTGGTATTTACTGGTCGGTGCAACAGCAGTGGCTCCGCATGTGGGCATTGTTGGCTGCCAGTATTGTCTTCTACTCATCCTTTCAAGTGCAGTACATTCCGCTGCTGCTGGCTGGTACGTGGGTTACCTTTCAGTTGGGGCAGGCGATCGCGGTGCCGCCCGATTGGCGCATTGAAGACTGGCAGTTTGCCCAACAGGACTGGCATCGACAGCGCTTAAGGCTGCTATGGTTGGGCATTGTCGTCAATGTTTTACTGTTATTGGGCTTTAAGTACATTCCTTTTTTGCTATCCACGATCGGGGCATTGATAGGAAACCCGGCACTGCAACAACAAGCAGTGTGGACGCGCTCTAATCTCATTGCACCGTTGGGACTGAGCTTTTTCTGCTTTGAGTGCATCGCGTATCTGGTCGATGTTTATCGTGGAGCACCCGCAGCACAGCGGTTTCTTAGCTTCTCTGCTTACAAGCTGTTTTTTGCCAAGCTGATCAGTGGTCCCATTACTCGGTATCATCCATTCGCGGCGCAAGTCCAGGCGCAGACCTTTCCTACCATCGATCGCCTTGTGGAAGGGTTGTGGCTCATTGCCTGTGGTGCAGTTAAAAAAGGACTCCTGGCAGACAATCTAGGCGTGTTAGTTGATTTGAGCTTTCAAAACTTACAGCGGGCAGGCAGTGCAGATTTATGGCTGGCGATCGTGGCGTACGGGCTACAGCTTTACCTTGACTTCAGCGGTTATGTGGACATGGCGCGGGGTAGTGCCGTGCTGCTGGGCTTTGACCTGCCGCAAAACTTTGACTTCCCCTATTTCAGCACGAACATTGCAGACTTTTGGCGACGCTGGCACATGACGCTAGGCGACTGGTTACGCAACTATCTTTACTTCCCGCTCGGTGGTTCACGTCAAGGGTTGCTACGTACCTGTGCGAATCTCATGATCATCATGGCGATCGCGGGTATCTGGCACGGTGCCGCGTGGGGCTTTATCGTTTGGGGATTGCTGCACGGCATCGCGCTGGTGATGCATCGGCTCACAGATGCACTCTCCAATCAGGTCACGTGGTTAAAGAGCGCATGGCAGAGTTTACCGGGCGTTGTGCTGGCATGGATGTTGACACAAAGTTTAGTATTCACGACCTGGATTTTCTTTCGCTTACCCGATCTAAAGGATTCCTGGTTGGTGGTGCAGCGCTTATGGGGGCATCCGGCTGACGCGCAGTTTGCCCAAAAGGTTTATTTGGAAGCGATCGGGCTGGCACCGTTCCAAATTGCGCTACTGCTGTGGGCGATCGTGCTTTTGATGGGCGTTGCTTATCTGTGCGATCGCGCGTTCAAACTACAGCTCAACTGGCACATCAAGTTAATGCTGGTGCCGCTGTGCCTGTTTGCGGTTTGGGTTCTGGCTCCCAAAGGCTCCCTGCCTTACATTTACTTCGATTTCTAACAAGACTCAACCGCTACTGCTAAGACTGACCCACTTAACGAACCTGCCGCGTCGGAATTTCAATCACAAAGGTTGCGCCCTGCTCTGGACGTGAGAGGCACTTCAAGCGTCCCTTATGGCGTTCGGTGACAACTTGGTGGCTGATAGACATACCCATACCTGTGCCTTTGCCCACGGCTTTGGTGGTGAAGAATGGATCGAAGAGACGTTTTTGAACCGCTTCGGGAATCCCTGGACCGTTGTCAGTAATGTGAATCGCAACCGTCTCGTCATCGATCGCCGTCGTCTGAATGGTGATCACACTGGGATGCGCGGCAACCTCGGCTGGCGATCGCTGCTGATTCTGCTCATCTAGCGCATCGATTGCATTGCTGAGAATATTCATGAAAACCTGGTTAAGCTGTCCGGCATAGCACTCAATTTTAGGCAAAATGCCATACTCCTTCACAATCTGGATGGCAGGATACTCTGATTTTGACTTCAGCCGATTGTGCAAAATCATCAGCGTACTGTCGATACCTTCGTGGATGTCAACATCTTTAACTTCTGCCTCATCCAACCGCGAGAACGATCGCAGCGATGCCACAATTTTTTGAATGCGATCGGCACCGACTTTCATGGAAGTCAAAAGTTTGGGAAGATCTGCCATCAAAAAATCGAGGTCGATCGCGTCAATCTCATCCCGAATAGCAGCGTCTGGATTGGGATAGTGCTGTTGATAGAGTGCCAGCAGACTGAGTAAATCTTGGGTGTATTCATTAGCGTGCAGCAAGTTGCCGTAAATAAAATTGACGGGATTGTTGATTTCGTGCGCCACACCTGCAACCAGTTGTCCCAAACTCGACATCTTCTCGCTCTGCACCATCTGCGTTTGGGTGCGCTGTAGCTCTTGCAGGGCATGTTCTAAGTCCACTGCTTGTTGTTTGAGCTGTGCCTCCGCTTGCTTTAGCTCGTTGATGTTGAAACTGGTGCCAACAATACGATGCACGTGACCGTCTTGGTCGATCAGTGGGTTAAACGTGGTCATCACCCAGATTGTTTTGCCGCCAAAGGTCAAGATTTCTTCTGTTGTTAGAGCTGTTCTGATGGCAACACAGCGGTCTAAAACCTGACAGACGAGCGCACCTTCAGTAGCACCAAACAGGTCGGCTGGCGTTTTGCCTTCTACTTCAGCACTCAAGCGACCCATAAGGTTTTCGGAAATGTGATTATGGCTGGCGTAATAGTATTCGCCGTTCTCACATCGATCGATGACAAAAATGGAGCAGTTAACGCCGTCATAAATGCTGCGGAGAAACTGCTCTTGTTCTTGCAGTTGTGCCTCGGCTTGTTCGCGATCGCGTTGGGCTGTAATGTCGTGCATTGCCACAACCGCGCCAAGTTTATGACCGTTCTGATCAAAAAATGCCTGCCCACTTGCCAGTAGAGTGCGCGTTTCACCGTATTCGGGTGCAATCACCATCTCAACGTTGTGGACAATTTCGCCTTCAAACGCCCGCAGCAGAGGAATGTCTTGCGTTTGCATAGGGGTTTTCCCATCGGCGTGGTAGAGACTGAAGTAAGGTGCCCACTGATCAGCAGGCAGAGCGGCTTCAGAGACACCGTGAAATTCTCGCGTCGCGCGGTTGAAGAGGGTCAATCGCCCTGTTTCATCACAGGCAACGATACCGTCAGCTAAATGATCAAGAACGGTTTTAAGGAATACTTGCTCTTTTTGCAAGGCGGCTTCAGCTTCTTTGCGATCGCTAATGTCCCGCAAAATGCCCTGATAGCCTGTAATAGCGTCTGCAACACCTCTAATGGGAGATAAATTGCTGATCACCCAACGCCAGCTACCGTCTTTGCATTGATGCCGGAACTCCAGCCCAGCTTCATTTTGTCCAGTTTCAATCAGCCGTTGGTAAGCGGCACTACAGAGAGCTAAATCATTGGGATGTACCAGCGGCGTAAATGGTTTGCCGAGAAACTCGTCTGGTTCATAGCCAAAAAACCGTGTGAACTGAGGTGAGATGTATGTAAAGGTGCCTTCTGTTGAGATCGCAAAAATATAGTCGCTGGCATCTTCTACCAAACGGCGAAACTTGGCTTCACTTTCGGCAAGGGCAATCTGTGCTTGTTTATAATCAGTAATATCTTCATACGTGCCAAACACCCCGACGATCGCGCCTGTTTCATCACGTAGGGGAGTTTTACTGGTTCTCACCCAGTTCACCACACCGTCTTCTTTAATCAGCGATTCTTCATAGTTAATGCGAGAAAGATTGTTTTGGATCACAGCCGTGTCATCGGTGCGGTAGAGATGAGCGATATCCTTCCAGATAAGCTCAAAGTCGTCTTTGCCAATAATGTGCTCTGGTGACTCTAGCTGTGCATCTTGGGCAAACAGTTTATTGCAGCCCAGATAGCGAAAATCCCGATCTTTCCAAAACACCCGCTGGGGCAGTAAGTCAAAGACCAGTTGGAGGAGTCGTTTGGACTCCCGTAATTCTCGCTCAGCCTGTTCACGATCGCGCAAAGCAGCATGACGCTCCCAAATTTCTTGCTGTAACTGTTCGATGGTTTGTTCTAGTTCAGCATTGCGGGCTTTGATACGAGCCTCCAGTTCAGCGTTCGCTTGCTGTAATGCCAGTGCTCGTTGCTTTTGCTCTGTAATGAGTTCCGCAAAAATGATGATCCCACCGATTGCCCCAGCGCGATCGTGCCACGGGCGTACTTCCCACTTGAGCCAGTCAATAGTGCCCTCGGCGTTAGTCACCGCTTCTTCGTCAGAACGCTCGATCGCACCCGCCAGACAGCGCTGATGAATGGCTTTCCAATGCTGTGGCAGATCGGGAAAAAGGTTGTAGTGAGACTGCCCAATGATGGCGCGATCGACCAAACCGTAGTCTTCAAGCCAACGACGACTTGCCAGCAGGTAGTGCACATTGCGATCGAACATGGCGATCGCGGCGGGACTGTGCTCAACAAACGATCGCAACAGTGCGGTTTGATCGGTTCCCTCACCGTTTGACTCCAGGTTCAGCTCGGTGGACTGCATTCGCGTCAAACACTCCGTATGAGAACAAAAGCGGCTGTAAGCGCCATACTCAATGTTCCCTAATCAACGGATGCGTTAACGCAAATTGCTACAGCACCCCGCACTGCCCTTGCTGACGCAACAGGTGATCGCATAGCACTAGCGCCATCATTGCTTCAACCATCGGCACAGCACGAGGCAACACGCAGGGATCATGACGACCTTTGGCTGCCAGCGTGACGGCTTCACCATCGTTCGTCACCGTACGCTGCTCTTTGCGAATGGTGGCAGTGGGCTTGAAGGCAACCCGAATGATAATGTTCTCGCCGTTGGAGATGCCGCCCTGCACCCCGCCCGATCGATTGGTGACGGTGCGAATGGTGCCGCGATCGTCCGTATAAAATTCGTCGTTATGCTCACTGCCCGTCATCAAGGTGCCTGCAAAGCCAGAGCCGATCTCAAAGCCTTTGGTTGCTGGAAGTGACATCACACCTTTCGCTAAATCTGCCTCTAGCTTGTCGAAAACGGGCATTCCCAGGCTTTTGGGCACATGACGAGCCACGCATTCGACCACACCACCGATCGAGTCCCCTTCCTTCCGCACCTGCTCAATCAAATCAATCATGCGATCGGCTGCGTCTGAATCAGGACAGCGGACAATATTGCTCTCGACCTGTTCCAGCGTCACCGTTTCTGGATCAACCACGCCTTCAAGATCTTTAATGCGCTTGACATAGCCGACGATTTCAACCCCTGCCACCTGCTGGAGAATTTTTTTGGCGATCGCCCCTGCTGCCACGCGTCCAATGGTTTCCCGTGCAGACGATCGTCCCCCACCCTGCCAGTTGCGGATACCGTACTTCTCGTCATACGTGGCATCCGCATGAGAGGGACGATACTTCACCGCCATTTCGTCGTAATCCTGCGATCGCTGGTCTTTGTTGCGAACCAGAAGGGCGATCGGGGTGCCTGTCGTTTTGCCGTCAAAGATGCCGGAGAGAATTTCACACTGATCGGCTTCATTACGCGGCGTAGTAATCTTGCTCTGCCCCGGTCTGCGCCGATTCAGCTCTGCCTGAATTTCCTCAACTGAAATTTCTAACCTGGGCGGACACCCATCAATGACGACACCCACCCCGCCACCATGCGATTCGCCAAAGGTGGTAATGCGAAAGAGATGTCCGAAGGTATTGCCCATTGCGCTTGTTGGAGAGAGTGAGATTGCGATCGTAGCGGAAAACGACATGCTACCGTCAAAATCACGAAGATGAAACGCCTATGAGCCAATTCCTGTCAGAGAATTTGTAGGAGCGTAATTTCTGTGCCATCAGCCTTCTTGTTGCCATGCCAACGAATGACTCTGAACTACAAGCCCAAGCACGGAGCATTCTGGATGCGATCGCCTTTATCTCCTTCGAGCAATGCCAACCCCTAAGTCGAGAGTTTAACCATATTCCTGCCCGTCCTGGCATCTATGCTATCAGGCACAGAACGGAGGGGCTACTCTACATCGGCAAAACAAAGAGTCTACGAGGGCGCTTCACGGGTGGGCATAAAGCATTTTTATGGGCATGGCTCGATCAATACAATGATGCAGACGTTCGGATTGCAGCGCAGCTCATTGATCACTGGGAAAACCCTAAGTTACTATTAGAGCTAGAAGCTATTATCCTCAGAGCGACCGACCCCCCCTACAACGTCCAAATTCCAACCGAGCGGTGAAGCGATGCAAGCCAACCTTCAAGAGCAGCTTTCTCTATCTGATGCTGAAGTCATTTTGGGTCGCTTGCCTGAGCGCATTCGAGAGGCTCTCATTGCTCGTGCGGCTGACATTGAGTATCCCATTGAAGCCGTCATTGAAATGGCGATCGCCAGTTTTCTCGATACCGAGGCATTAGGCTTTGCTGATTGTAAGCCAGGACGTGGACAGTAAACCCGTAAGCTTGATTAGAAAACTGACTTATAAAAATGATCCCTTAGCTCAAAAGAATTAAGGGATCACAAGTATTTGCTCAAAAGACGTTATTCACTAATAACGCCCAAAACTATTCCTCAGCCTTTTCTCCTTTGACACTATTATTCCTATTACAGTTTTTTAACGAACGATCAGATGATTCGCCACTAATGTAACCCTCAGAATCTGTTCGTACAAAATAGTTTCTACAATTTAGGTCAACCATATCTTCATCCATCATAATTTTATTTCCTTCTTAAAAAACAAATGTAACCGTTATTCATTTATCATAGCGTGCTGCTTTATTGAGTTGCAGCGCTCAACTAAACTAATCCAGCTCGGTAAGAATTGACGAGTGACAAAATCATGCAATCTTAAGCTTTCTGGGGTGCCTGGACAAAACCAAATCGCATTAAAAAGCCTCAGTGCGGTGCAGTGATAGAGTTCCTAGCTATTCATTCGGGAGTACAGTGTTCACGCGCAATGGTGTCGTATATATACAAAATTTCCTCTGTTAGCTTACGAGCTTCCTCATACGTCAAGTGGCTCAGACTTTCTTTAGTAGTGCCTTCATCTCCAGAACGGTAAACAAACGGTACTCTATTTCGCAATTCTTCTGGAAACTCCTCTGCCTTAAGAGCAGAAAGAACTACAAAAGCGTTTTGGAGTCTCTCTTGAATGTCGCCAGATCCCACAGCAAGAGCACCTACAGCGCTGTAAAGCCTTTCCCAAGTTGTATGTCTGGTGTAACTCATAAAGAAATTTCTCAATGTGTTTCTATACCGTAGCATCGACAAAATAGGATTGCCTTATGAAAATGACATATTGCTTATCAAACCAAAAGCGCCCCCTTGTAAGAGAGCGCTTTTGGTTAGCGAGAGACGAGTGAATTAACCGTCGATCGCGGGAGCCTGCATTGAAACGAGGGTTGCGTCACCAGAGGCGAGGTCAAGCGGGAAGTTGTGAGCATTGCGCTCGTGCATCACTTCCATCCCCAGGTTGGCGCGGTTCAGCACGTCTGCCCAGGTGTTCACAACGCGACCTTGAGAATCCAGCACCGATTGGTTGAAGTTAAACCCGTTGAGGTTAAACGCCATCGTGCTGATGCCTAGAGCCGTCAGCCAGATACCTACTACGGGCCATGCACCCAGGAAGAAGTGCAGGGAGCGTGAGTTGTTGAAGCTGGCATATTGGAAGATCAACCGACCGAAGTAGCCGTGTGCCGCGACGATGTTGTAGGTCTCTTCTTCTTGCCCAAACTTATAGCCAGCATTCGCAGACTCGTTCTCGCTGGTTTCACGGACAAGTGAGGAGGTCACTAGCGAACCGTGCATGGCGCTGAACAAGCTGCCGCCGAAGACACCAGCCACACCCAACATGTGGAAGGGGTGCATCAGGATATTGTGCTCAGCCTGAAACACAAACATGAAGTTGAACGTACCAGAGATGCCGAGGGGCATCCCGTCGGAGAAGGAACCTTGTCCGATCGGGTAGATCAACAGCACGGATGTAGCCGCAGCCAGAGGTGCCGAGTAAGCCACACAGATCCAGGGGCGCATACCGAGGCGGTAGGACAGTTCCCACTGGCGACCCATGTAGGCGAAGATGCCGATCAGGAAGTGGAAGACAACGAGTTGATACGGACCACCGTTGTATAGCCACTCATCTAAGGAAGCCGCTTCCCAGATGGGGTACATGTGCAAGCCGATCGCATTGCTGGAAGGCACAACCGCACCAGAAATGATGTTGTTGCCGTACATCAAGGAGCCAGCCACAGGCTCGCGAATGCCATCGATATCGACAGGAGGCGCAGCGATGAAGGCGATGATGAAGCAGATGGTTGCAGCCAGTAAGGTAGGGATCATCAAGACACCGAACCAGCCTACATACAGGCGGTTATCGGTACTGGTAACCCAGTTGCAGAAACGATCCCATGTGCTGCCGCTTTCGCGTCTTTGAATGGTTGTTGCCATAGTGGTAATAATTGCTAGAAACTACAGGAAAATCCGTAGCCAAGAATGAATGTTTAGCAAGCACCGCCTAATTTAGGTATTGCTTGCCTACCCTCATAGTATTGAGATTCGCTTTGCTTTTTCAGCGCCGTTTGTGAATATTTATCAACACGATCGCAATTATTGGGAACCGGCTGAAAAGCCCAGCTAGAAAGCTTTAGGGCATAATTAGTAGGTGTTTAACTAAGGGTACGACACTCTGCAATTTAAGTTCCGTAAAGAGAGCAAAAGCGCTGCGTAGACCATCAAAAAGTCTACAATTTCTGCCGAATAAGCGTTTGGGTTAACTGTATTGAGTGAAACTTTAATTGGCTCAATGGTTTACTTTCTAACGCGATCGCAACGATTAGCAATCTTTCTTCACTTCAGAACGTCAAAAACCAGCTTGAACAGGTATCGCGGTTTCTGATCCAGTGAAGTAAAGTCGCAAAGAGGCAGAAGGCAGAGGGCAGAGGGGCGCAAAGAGGCAGAAGGCAGAGGGCAGAAGTGAAAGAGAACGGCGGCTCTCCTTCTGCCTCCTGCCTTCTGCCTTCAAACCGCAGCCCTCATACCGCACTCTGATGGGAACTGCTATATCGCACTCATGGCGATCGCCTAGTTAGTCCAACTTCAGCGCATTAGCGGGCACTTCGTCCCACGAATTGACGATGCGGAGTCGAGCAATCCAGCCTGCGGCAACCTGGTTGGCGGTCAAGTTGTCCTGAAAGGATTTGTGACAATCCTGTGCGTGGTCTTCATCGCAACAGGCAATGCAGGAGTAGAGGATGCCGGATGGATCAAGCTGTTCGTTTACCCAAATAGACACGATCGCGCCCTCCTGAGAAATTTTGACCTTTAGGCTATTAATTTTAGGGGTTTATAGCAGTCATCAAGTGAACAATACTCAATTATTTAGCTATCAGCTATCAGCTTTCAGCATTCGCTTGAGCCATTAAGGTCAGCGCATCTCCGGTGACGCGGCAAATGCGCCAATCGGGTAGAACGGTAGCTCCCATTTTCTCGTAAAAGGCGATCGCAGGTGTATTCCAATCCAGCACGCTCCATTCTAAGCGTCCACAATCTTCTGCGATCGCCCGTTGAGCGAGATAAATCAGCAGCGCCTCGCCAATGCCCAGCCGTCGATACTCTGGCAGCACAAACAGATCTTCTAAATACAGCCCTGGCTTAGTTAAAAAGGTGGAGTAGTTGTAGAAGAAGAGTGCAAACCCTGCAATGCTACCTGCCGTCTCTGCTAAAACAACTTCAGCATAGCGACGGAAACCAAATAAATGCTCGTGCAGTGCCTCTGGTGTGCCTGTAACCGCATGAGAGAGGTGTTCGTACTCTGCTAACGCCTGAATGAGCGCAAAGATGGTTGGTACATCGTCGGCAGTCGCTACACGAAGATGGATTGCTTCAGGCATGAGTTGCTAGTGGTTGGGGTCGACACTGGAAGGTCTTCTGTAGGAATATACAGCGGTTCCCAATCCGGTGAAGTACAGTCGCAAAGAGGCAGAAGGCAGAAGGCAGAAGTGAAAGAGCACGGCGGCTTTACTCCTGCCTCCTGCCTCCTGCCTTAAAACCTCAGTCCTTGTACCGCACTCTCATGGGAACCGCTATAACGTGCGATCGCTCTACCGGAAACAACGGCTTTAAACCAACGCTGATCCTAAAAAGGGTGACAGAACATCAGCTTGCTAGTGCAAGAGGAGCGGGTTCTGGCTGATGCGTAGCGCGATCGGGATGAATGCGATCGCTTAAATAACTGTACATCCCTTCGCACGCATCAAAATAAATGGTGACGTTCTCTCTACCTTGCTCAGCAAAGATAATCTGCGCCCCGTAATGAGGAGAGGTTAAAAAGTTCAGCCATCGGGCGAGTTGAATATAGGGTACAGCAAGCTTACCCAAGCGTTCACCATCAACAATTTCGAGCGAGAATTTGAGCGCTGGTTGCATAGGGGGTTCCTCAACGTTCTGCTGTGAGTATTCTACACATAAATCAGTATATTTGTACTATTAAGAATTTCTAAATATCAAGCTTTCTCAGAAATGGGCTAAAAAGGCTGACCGCTGACCGCTGATCACTGACCGCTGATCACCCAACATCACTCTACTCATGCTGAAATTCGTCCAGAAGTGCCTGGAGCGAGGCTTTCATCTCGGTTGGCGTTGTCGGTGTAGTGCCAAACTGTCGAACGACGATACTGGCTGCGAGGTTGCCTAAGACGGTTGCCTCCCAGGTGGTTGCTCCAGCGATGAGTCCTAATGTGAAGGCAGCGACGACAGTATCACCTGCGCCCGTCACATCAAAGACATCAGTGCGATTGAAAGCAGGGATGTGGTGCTGGGTGCCATCACGATCGAACAAGCTCATACCTTCTTCACCGCGAGTGATTAATGCCTGCTTTGCCTGCGTCAATTGCAAGAGATCGCGTCCACCTTGCTGAAGCTGCGTCAGGTCAGCCGGATTGCCCGATGGACTGACGAGCGAATAGCCAACGGCTTGCTCTGCTTCGGGTAGATTGGGCGTGAAGACAGTCGCTCCCTGGTAGCGATCGAGCTTTGTCTGAGCATCTACAACACTCAGCGAATGGTTCAGCGCTGCTTGAATGACAGGTTGCGTCAGGGTGCCATCGCCGTAATCGGAACATATGACGGCATCGACGGTGCCAACGTGCTGCTGAATATAGTCGGCAAGCTGGAATTGTAAGGACTCATCGGGCAGATGATCGGACTTGCGATCGACCCGCACAATTTGCTGTGTAACGGACTGACGCGCATGACCAGAGATGCGGGTTTTGGTGACGGTGGGGCGATCGACATCCAGCAAAATCCCCTGCGTGTCAATGCCTGCTGCTTCAAAAATGCCCCGCAGCGTCTTGCCCTGATCGTCTTTGCCCAGCAGCCCAACCGCTTTCACTTGTGCGCCCAGCTTTGCAAAGTTATAGACTGCATTTGCGCCACCACCGGGCACCTGTCGCGTATGCTCATGACGAATGATCAGTACAGGCGCTTCGCGCGATAAACGCTCAACCTGTCCCGTGAGAAATTCATCCAGCGTCAAGTCACCGACGACTAAAACCTTCGCTTCGTAAAAGCGATCGATCAGGTCAAACAGCCGCTCAGCCGACGCGGCAAGCTGGGCTGCAAAGGACGCATCAAATGCCATAGACGATCGCGCGTTGCTCAACGCGCCAACAACTTCACCTCAGCCAGAGTAGCGCATTCGGGTATTCACACATGCACCGAAGCCAAAGAAGGTGACTTGGTTGCACGTGTGCTAGCAGCCAAACGCTTAAGCAGGCTTGTCAGGGTTAGAACAGGCTGCTTTGGGATCAAAAAGAAAATCAAACCGGATGAGTTGAAATTTGCCACCGTCACCAAATTTTTTATTTTTGACTGTGTTGGTAATGTCGTCGATCGCAACCTGATCTAAGCCTTTGAAACCAGAAGTCAGCAATACTGTTGGCGATTCTGCCAGGGTGCCATCAGGCTTTACGATCGCGCCAAAGGACGCATTTCGCACTCCTCTAACGAACGGACACGCCTCTTTAGGAACGCTAGCAGTCACCCGTTCTGGCTTATAAAGGCGGCTGTCGTCAGCCTCTCCACCCGTTATCTTCTTTGCCAATTCTATAAAATCGACTCCATTTGCGTTCAAGGCTCCAGTTGCCTTCTCTAGAGTATCTGGACCATTAAAGGTGTATAAGGCTCGCAACTGACCCGATCGCTCTCCCTGTTGCCGTAGTGCAGTGAGTTGCTCAGGCGATAGCTTGTCTGATCTCACAGGCGCAGTTGGA
Source organism: Tildeniella nuda ZEHNDER 1965/U140 (assembly GCA_019358895.1). Taxonomy (GTDB): domain Bacteria; phylum Cyanobacteriota; class Cyanobacteriia; order Leptolyngbyales; family Leptolyngbyaceae; genus Stenomitos; species Stenomitos nudus. The sequence continues at coordinate 359,284 of JAHHIG010000001.1, forward strand.
TCGACAGGTGCTTTAGGGGTATTGGGGGTGCCTGTACCTGTCGTTGTTGTGTCTGTTTTCTCAGGTGGCTTGGGCGTTTTTAATGCCTGGTCAGTTGACTTTGGCTGCGGTGCTTTTTTCGCTGGAGACGGTCTGATGTCAAATGTAGGAGGCAACCCAAAAGAAGGAAACACGATGGGTGGTGGCGGCGCTAGAAGCGGAAAGTTGTAGAGCGATGGATCGTTGTAAAGCTTAGGATCGGGTAGCTTTGTGGCGGATTGCAACGGTTTTGAGGGCTTTGTCGGCAAAAGCGTTTGCGGCACTTGCTCAATGCCAAACGACGGCAGTTGGCTTTGCTCAGCGGGAGACAGTTCTACAGTCCGAATGAGTTGCTTCGCGTCTGGTTCTGCTTCCGTGCCTGCCAGCATGTTAGGCAGCGCTGCCCACAGCAAGCCATGTGCGCCCAAGGACGCTAAAACAGCGATCGAGAACGGTTGACGCAAGGCTGCCAGCACTCTCTCTAGCGTCTCCTGAGTGAAGACGTTGGACGTGTTTTTAGGCGACCAGGAGTTAGACATAGCAGATAAGTTCAGTCGTGGGGCAATGGACACGTGCGATCGAGAGCAAACCCTGCTCAAATCTTAGCGCTCATGGCTGGATGGTTAGCGTTCTGTTGCCAGTTTAGAAACCGTAGGGCAGTGAAGAGTAAGGAGAGAGGGGAGAGGGGAGAGGGGAGGTAATAGTTTGAAGCTGACGGCTGATAGCTGATAGCTGAGCGCTGAGCGCTGATAGCTGACCGCTGACCGCTGACCGCTGACCGCTGATCCCTATTGTGAGCAAAAACGCTTTAGATTTTAGGAGAGCCATCAATCTTTAAGCTTGCCCATGCCACGACCGATCGTTATTTTGCCAGGTTATCTCGCGGGTGCGGTAGAGTACCGCGTTCTGGAAAAGACGCTACAAGCGTTAGGTTTCCCAACCGTGACCGTGCCACTCCGCTGGCAAGACTGGGTGCCGACGATCGGCGGTCGATCGGTTGCGCCTATTCTGCGAATCCTGGACACGGCAGTCCAGCAAGTGCTCCAGCAGTATGACGCATCCAAAGTGACGCTGATTGGACATTCGGCAGGCGGTTGGCTCGCGCGTATTTATTTGGGCGAAAAACCTTACTGTGTGCATCCCAGTGATGCGAATGCTTGCGCCTGGTCTGCCCGCGATCGCGTAGCGACACTCATCACACTTGGCACACCCCACACCAGCCTGGAACGCTGGACGCGGAAAAACCTCGACTTTGTGAATCTGAGCTATCCCGGTGCGTTTTATGCTGACGTGCGCTATGTCTGCGTTGCAGGGAAAGCAGTGTACGGGGATCGCTGGCGAAGTTGGTTGGCATTCAGCAGCTATAAGCTTACCTGTGGACAAGGCAATACCTGGGGCGATGGCATTACGCCGATCGAGGCTGCTCATCTTAAAGGTGCTGAAAATCTCACCCTTGAGGGCGCGATGCATTCTCCTAGAGGCAATCGGACTTGGTACGGCTCGCCTGACTTGTTGGAACACTGGACACCGTATCTTGTGTAGATATTAGAAGGCAGAGGGCAGAAGGCAGAAGGCAGAAGGCAGAAGGCAGAGGGCAGAAGGCAGAAGGCAGAGGGCAGTAGCCAGAAGTAACCTCTCAACCTCCTCACTCCTCTCCCCTCACTCTCATTAGGCAAATCACTCCAACGCACACTGCCGCGTTAGTGCCTGTTTCAAAAGCGCTGTGTATTGCCTGCTGCCAATGACATGGGCACCAAACCGTTCTAAGTGAGGATTCATCATCTGGGCATCGAAAAGGATAAATTGACGATCGCGCAACCGTTCCACCAGTTTCACCATCGCCACCTTCGAGCCATCGGGAATCCGAAAGAACATGGATTCGCCGATAAAGGCACCCCCGATCGTCAATCCCAAAATGCCCCCTGCCAGCTCGTCACCCTGCCAGGTTTCAAAGCTGTGTGCCCATCCAGCAGCGTGCAGCGATCGATAAATAGCTTTCAGTTCGGCTGAAATCCACGTCGTTTCGCGGTTAGCGCAGCCATCAACGACTGCCTCAAAGTCTCGATTGACGGCTACCGTAAAGCGCTCCTGATTGAGCACTCGCTGGAGCGATCGGGGATAGCGAAACCGCTCATCCAGAGGAATCAGTGTCCGCTCTCGACTGGAGTACCAACCCAGCGACTCTCCAGCGTCATCCGCCATGAGGAAATAACCCTGGGTATACCCCTGGATAATTGAGGCGACATCAAAGCGGCTCTCTGTCAATCGTGCAACGCCCCACTCAGTAGACATCTGACACAAGCATCTCATAATCAGAGCCTCTCCGAAAAGAGCCGTCAGCACTCAGAAGTCAGGAGTCAAACAATGGGCGATCGATCGGATACCCACAGAGACTCAGCGATTGTAGTGACCCCACTGTATAAACGTCATCACCACATAAATGATGATGGCGCAGCCCAGAATGGATGGCACCGCTGGAACGCCACCAATGCCCCAGTAAAGAAAGGGGTAGTTTAGCCCATGCTGAGCTTTCAGCAGTCTAAAAACCGCTTCTCCAAGCCAAACCCCTACCAACCCAGTCAACACAAAGCCCAAAAATTTACCGGGAATCTGACGCGGAATCAACATATTGGCAATACCAGCACAGACGATCGCAGCCAGTAACTGCACCGCCACATGAGACAGGTTCATTTTGCCTCCTTTGAAGGCTGAAAATTTTAAGGCAAAAATTTCATACCGGATAAGAGTCAACGGCAGTTCACTCTTGCAAGAATCGGTTACAAGCAACGATCGAAGGGGTATGAAAGCTAAAAACGTGGTAGCTATACGACGCTACATTGATCCTTATACGGAGGATCAGGACACTCCACCGGACGTTTTGCCAAAAGAAGGAACACGCCTGAGCAACGCTGAGACACGCTAGGGGCTGTCGTCAATTACAATCAGAGTCCTGATGATGGCAAGTCTACAGCCCCTAGCCTGCTTTACTGGGGCGGGCGCGGTCAGGCTGATGCCGTAGGCTTTTGATCGTTAATTGATGACGCGCCCTAGTTGAAGAGCAGCCTGTCTCTGAGCAAAATCATCACGCTTTGTGTTTTTTTAGCGTCCCAACTCTTGCGATCGCCCATAGGCAGCCAGCACCGCTTCAATCAACGCTGACCGCAAGCCAGCACGTTCAAGCGCCGCAACACCTGCGATCGTCGTACCACCGGGACTGGTTACCTGGTCTTTCAGTTGTCCTGGATGCTGCCCTGTCTCTTGCAGCAGTTGAGCCGTACCTTTAACGGTTTGGAGCGCCAGTTGGAGCGCGATCGCCCGTGGTAAGCCTGCGGCGACTCCACCATCTGCCAGCGCTTCAATCACCAATGCCACGTAGCCAGGACCTGACCCAGACAATCCTGTGACGGCATCCATTGCAGTTTCAGGCACTTCTACCACCTCACCGACTGCCTCAAAGATTTGTCGTGCCTGTACCAGGTGATGAGCCAGCGTATGCGTACCGGGAGCGATCGCCGTGATACCTGCGCCCACGGTTGCAGGTGTATTCGGCATCGCTCTCACGATTGGCTGTTGAGGAAACGCGGCTTCCAGTTTGCTCAGCGGTATCCCAGCCAAAATCGAGAGTACTAATAGAGGCGATGTTCGGGTGTCAAAAAGACCTGACACTGCCGTTGCGACTGCACTAAAAATCTGTGGTTTGATCGCCAGTAACAACACGTCAGCTTCAGCGGCTGCTCGATTATCAGTTGTTACCTGGACACCATACGTCTGTGCCAAAAAATCTCGCCGAGCTGCCTGCGGTTCACTGATCAAAACGTCGTTTGGCAGATAAATGCCGCGATCGACAAGGCGGGATAAGAGAGCTTCTCCCATTACCCCGCCGCCAATCATACCGAGTTTGATACTCAATTGAACTGTCTCCAAGACGTTTTTAGTTTTTGGTTGTTGGTTTTTAGAGAAAAGCCAATTTACTCTCCGTCTAACAACTAACAACTAACAACTCTATTGCGCCATTCTCATTTGCTCGTTTGCCCAGGCGGGTGCGGGTGCTGCCTGACGGGTTGTACGAGCTTGGGGCTGTTGTGCCTGGGGCGCTTCATACCCTGGAACGCCTTGTGTGCTGACCTGCACACAGCTTGGAGTGAAGAGAAAAATGCTTTCGCCGATGCGCTCTTGATGACCGTCGATCGCATAAGTACCGCCTGCCACAAAATCAACCGCACGTTGCGCTTGATCAGGATCCATAATCGTCAGATTGAGCACGACCGACTTCCGTTCGCGCAATGCCTGGATCGCCTGAGGCATTTCTTCAAACGATCGCGGCTCCATCACCACCACTTCAGATACGCCATTCACACCGGGCATCCCAATCACATTACCCATTGGCGAGGCTCCCATTGCTCCGACTTCGCCGCCTAACGGGGCACGATCGCGCAAGCGGCTAGGGCGACGAGTGCGGGCATCTTCCTGCGGTGCAGCGGGTTGAGCGTGCTCCTGCTGGTAGAGGTTTTGGTACTCATCGCCATCCATTTCGTCGTACTCGTATTCGTAGTCCATAGGTTCGTTAAATCCAACAAAGTCCCGTAGCTTGGTAAAGATGTTGCTCACTGTTCACGCTCCGTCACGATCAGGTTGAAATCGAAAAATATATAGCGACCAGATCTGCAAAAAGATTGCTCAATCTAGTTTGTGATATCGAAAACATCGGCAAGAGGAATGCCTCTGGAAACTTTTAGTAAAAGCCCAATCGATGAAGGCTTATCCGAGAGCAAATCGCTCAGGCACCCTGCTTAGTTTGACTAACCTACTTTGACCGAATTGAAAGAATAGTATACATCTAGATCCCAAAATAGAAGCATGTCACCAAAAGTTTTTCCGATCAGATGTTTAAATCGCTGGCATAACCATGAAGTCGGTAGGCTTATGTCGCCTCACTTCCTAAAGCTGGAACTCTAGCACTCAAGATACTCTATCTTTTGAAAAGCGCTTCACTTTTCTCTAAATTCTTACGCCTTCATTTTTGCTGCAATTGCTACGCTCGATCGCGACGGCAGCTAAGCGATGTTTGAGTTGGGTTGGGAAAAGGCTATGTCGGACGATCGCCAAAGAGAATGCGCCCCAGACGAATCATTGTCGCCCCTGCCTGCACTGCCAAAGCATAGTCATTCGACATACCCATCGACAGTGTGTGCATTTGCAGATAAGGCAGATTCTGTTGTTGAATGGTATTAGCTAATACGGCTGTCTTTTGAAATGCCGCGCTTGCCTCTGACGCTGGTAAGCCATACGGAAGAATGGTCATCAACCCCTGAATGCTGAGATTTTTACATTGATTTAATGTTGAAAGATCATCTAAAAGATCCTCTACTGCCCAGCCGTGTTTTGTTGGATCAGGCAACAGCTTCACTTGCAGCAGTGACTTTGGTTTTTGAGGCAGCGGTGCGGCTAAGCGATCGAGTCGTTGGGCAAGCTTCAAATCGTCGATCGAATGAAGCCATTGAAAGCACTCCAACGCTTTTTGCGCTTTGTTGCTTTGGAGATGCCCAATCAAATGCCAGGTAATATCAGTTAGATCACAAAGCTGAGCCTGTTTTGCTTCTGCTTCTTGAACGCGGCTCTCTGCGAAATCGCGCACTCCAGAGGCATAAGCGGTACGCATTGCTTCGATCGAAACCTGCTTCGTGACGGCAATCAACCGCACTGTCTCTGGCAATGTTTCACGAACCTGGTCAATTCGTTCTGCGATTGTACCGCTAAGTTGAGAGAACGCTGTCATTGAAACGTTTGTTTATAAATCACCTGAAGCTGATTGTAGTCTTGCTGCTGCCCCTGCCGACGCAGTACCCGCATACGGTTCTCGACGAGAATGCGGGCATCCGTTCGGGTCAGCGGCTCAAATTCTAAGCCGTCGTCTCCATTGGCGACCAGAAAAAACAAGCGCTGTGCGTAGAGTGTCGTAAACAACTCACGCGTTGCATCAATGAGACAGACTCTGAAAAGCAAGCCAAAATTCGGATGGTTTAAGTAATTTTCGTTGCTCATTCAGATCTAAGCTGGACGACGATGAAATAGTACACCTTAACGCAGGTATGCCATCACTTTACGTGATAACGCTGTCTCTGCATGAGTTTTATGGGGAGAGGGGAGAGGTGTGAGGGGAGAGGTGTAAAAAGAGTTTTGAGTTCTGAATTGGTTGAGCGGTCAGCGGTCAGCGGTCAGCGGTCAGCTTTTTAGCCTTTAGCCTTTAGCCTTTAGCCTTTAGCCCTACTCCCCACTCCCCACTCCCCACTCCCCCTCTAAAGTTCCCACCCCCAGACCAAACGGGCACTCCACAGCCCGACCAAACTTCCGATCGCCAGCCAATCACTCAATCTAAGGTGAAACTGGTGCCATTGCACCTGATGCTCGTTAGGGCTGGTGAAGCCTCGTACCTTCATCGCGCTGGCGATCTGCTCTGCCCGCAGCAGTAAGTTATTGAGTAGTCGTTCAGCCACAGTTAACCAGACTTGTAGTGCGCTCCGCCAGCCCAGCTTGCGCCAATTAATCGCACGAGTACTAACCGATCGCACCAAATTTTGCACTTCTTCAAGCACCAGGGGAATGAAGCGGAGCGAGAGGGTCAGCGTCAGGGCAACTTCTGTGATCGGCAGGTTGAAGCGGCGTAAGGGAGCCATCCAATCTTCGATCGCGGCGGTAATTTCTTCGGGAGCTGTCACTAATAAGAAAAGATTGGTGCTGTAGATCAAGGTGAATAGCAGAGTGCTGTAGCGAATGGCTAAATCCACCGATCGCGTTGTAACGGTGATCGAGCCGCGCTTGAATAGTACATAGCGGTAAGCAGTCGGTTGGGGTAGAGCAACGGTTGAGGCTGTGCTGGCTGATGGCACAGTAGGTTTACCCAAGCCAAACGGGTTGTACCAGGGATTCGGCGCAGGCGCGGGTGGTAGTGTCTTTGGCTGCTGCGAAAACGCCAGTTCATCTGAGGGCATACGGGGCTGGTGGCGTGCTTTGAGTCCATCGGGGATCACTGTTGTTAACGCAAACACCATGAAGCTAAGCACCAGCAACCAACCCATTTGCTGCCGCCAGACCCGCAGGGGAATCATTGCAAAAACAGTGACAGCAATCAGCAACCCTGCCAGCAAGATGCGCCAGGCTGGATTTGCCAGCAGTGGCGCTGCTAAAAACGTCATCAACCAGGCGAGTTTGATGCGTGGGTCGAGACGATGTAACCAGGTGACAGGTTGTTCTAAATAAAGCCCTAAAGGGAGGGAGCGCAGTAAATCCATTGTTGCTCTGAGCGTTTGGCTTCTAGATTGAAGTTGTCATCTGCAATCTAAAACTCTTTGACGCGTGTCGCTCGGTTTGCGGTGACGCGTTCGACTTCTCTCGTTTTCTTGCCGCGCCAAAAGAGACGAATGGGTGTGCCAGTAAAGCCGAGCGATTTACGAAACTGACCTTCAATATAGCGACGGTAGTTGTCGTTAAAGAGGGCGGGATCGTTGACGAAAAGGGCGATCGCAGGTGGACGACTGCTTACCTGAGTGCCATAGTAAATCTTACCCTGACGACCCTGACGCGTGGTCGGTGGCGAGTGCCAGCCCACCGCTTCTTCCAGCACTTCGTTAATGACCGAAGTCGTCACACGTCGTTTCTGCTGCTCTGCGGCAATATTGACCATATCCAGAATTTTTTCCACGCGCTGCCCTGTTTTGGCGCTGATAAAGATCACGTCTGCCCATTCGGTGAAGTGGAGGCGATCGCGCACCAGTTTTTCGTGATCATAAATGGTGTAAGAGTCTTTCTCCACTGCGTCCCACTTATTGACGACAATGACGCAGCCGCGACCTTCGTCCGCAACGCGCCCCGCCAGTTTCTGGTCTTGTTCAGTCACACCATCCAGCGCATCTACAACAAGCAACACCACATCGGCACGATTAATTGCTTTGAAGGCACGGTTGATGCCAAAGAATTCCGGTCCATACTCGACCTGCTTCTTTTTACGAATGCCCGCCGTGTCAATTAAACGATAGGTCTGCTCACCGTGCTGAACAACCATGTCGATCGCGTCGCGCGTGGTGCCTGAAATGGGACTCACAATCGATCGCGTCTCACCGACAAACGCATTTAGCAAGCTGGACTTACCCACATTCGGTCGTCCTGCGATCGCTACCTTAATCTCATCGGATTCTTCAATCTCATTCGCGGGTGGCAAATGAGTAATCAACTGATCCAGCAGTTCACCAGTCCCATTGCCGTGAATGCCCGAAATCGGAAACGGTTCGCCCAAGCCCAACGACCAGAAATCTGCCGCTTGCGCTGCACCTTGATCGACCGACTCACATTTGTTGACCGCCAATAAGACAGGTACTGACTGTTGCCGCAGCCAGGTCGCAATTTCTTCATCGGACGGCATCAGCCCCATCATGCCATCCACTACAAAAATCGCGGCGCTCGATTCTGCCAGCGCTGCCATTGCCTGTTCACGAATGAACGGCAGAAACTCGGTATCGTCATCAAACACCAAACCGCCCGTATCGACGACCTGAAATTCACGATCGCGCCAGAAGGCAGGCTTGTAGGTGCGATCGCGGGTCACGCCGGGTTCATCAAACACAATGGCATCCTGCAACGCTGACAGCCGATTGACGACTGTAGACTTGCCCACGTTAGGACGACCGATAATAGCAACAATAGGCAAGGGCATAGGAGTGAGAATGAAAGGATGAGGTCTACAAGGATGAATGAAGTTCGTTCCAGGCGACCATTCATCACTTAAGTCTCTTATTCTAGCGATAAGTCGTTCACTCGTATGCTTCGCAGTTGACCAACAGCAATCTTGCACTCGCTAGGATGAAGCAGAACGTCTCAGTCACGATCGATGTTGATTTTACTGGTGGAGGATGATCCGGCACAGTTAGAGCCTTTACAGGCAGTCCTTTTACAGGCAGGGCATATTGTCGATGCGATCGACGATAGCGAAACCGCACAGTGGCTGATCGCTCAAAAAGAGTATGACCTACTGATTCTGGATTGGATGTTGCCCAAAATCAGCGGTATTGCCCTTTGCCGACAGTATCGTCGGTCTGGTAAAACTGCACCTGTGCTGATGCTGACTGCTAAAGATACGATCGCTGATAAAGTCACTGGACTGGATGCCGGAGCCGATGACTACTTAGTCAAACCGGTTGATGTGGTGGAACTACTGGCACGAGTGCGGGCACTGCGGCGGCGATCGCCTCTCTGGCAAGGCGATTTACTGTCTTTAGACGCATTGCGCTTACATCTGAGCACCTTAACGCTAGAGTGCCATCAGATGACGACCCAACTCTCCAGCCGAGAATTTCAGTTGATGGAATATCTCATGCGTCACCCACGCCAGGTTCTCTCCCACGAGCAAATTGAGCAGGCTCTGTGGGGTTGGGGTACCGAACCCGAAAGCAACGCCGTCACAACGCTCGTCCGTCGGCTTCGACAACGCCTGCAAGCCGTGAGTGCTAAAGATTGGTTAGAAACGATCTATGGCATGGGATATCGATTGCAGCCGCCGGAAAGGGGGATGAGGGGCTAGGGAAGCAGGGGAGGCAGAGGAGGCAGAAAGATATCTAAGGATAAAGAGCAGTGTGCATCCGTTCTTCCCCTATCTTCCAACTCAAAATTCAACACTCCCCCGCCTCCCTTACTCCCCCTGCCCCTCTACTCCCCCTGCCCCACTAATAACTAACAACCAACAACCAACAACTTTCGCTCTTCCATGTTCACCCGCAGTCGCCGCAATTTAGCCTACTGGTTTGCTCTTTCAATGGGGAGCATTCTCGTTTTGTTTGCAGGTGTGAGCTATTACTTGAGTGTTGAAGATCAGCTACAGGCATTTGATCAGGCGCTGTACAAGAAGAGTAAAGCGATCGCGTCGGGTGCAAGGATTCAGGTTCAACAGGGACAATGGCAGATTGAGCCAGAAGAGGCACCCTGGATGGGGGGCGATCGCTCACGCAACAGCGAGTTGGTCTACGTTCGCTGGTATAACGCGAAAGGCTATTTGGTACGGTTCATTGGCTTGCCTGCACCGATCCGCTTGACCGCAGTACCAGAGTTTCAAACGATCGCGATCGCGGATGCTCAGAATGGCGGCGAACCGTCGAGTCAACGGCTGCGTCAAATCACACTACCCCTCCTTCAGAATCAACAATTGGTGGGCTATCTTCAGATGGCTGAACCGCTCACACCGATTCAAGAAAGCCTCGATCGTGTGCGGCTGTTTTTGGCATTGGGAGTACCCGCAACGTTAGGCATCATCGGCATGACAGGCTGGTTTTTGGGCGGCATAGCCATGCAGCCAACGCGGCGAGCATACGACCAACTTCAGCGCTTTACAGCCGATGCGTCCCATGAGCTGCGGGCACCCCTGGCGGCAGTGTTGAGCAATGCCCAGGTTGGGTTAATGTCGCCCGACGACAATGCCCAACAGCGATTGCGGCTAGAAAAGATTGTGGATACAGCCAAGTCAATGAGTACGTTAATTGGCAATCTGCTGTTTCTCTCTCGACGCGAAGGCGCGCTCGATTTAGCCAGTCTAAAGCGTGTAGATCTGGTAGCACTGCTGCGATCGCTCACAGACGACCAAACGGCGCAGGCGATCGCACAAGGGCTAGCCTTCACCAGTCAGTTACCGGATCACGCTGTCACCCTCAACGCCGATCCAGATCTGCTGAAACAAGCAGTGACAAACCTCCTCAGCAATGCGTTCAAGTACACGGCTCCCGGCGGCAGTATCCAGCTAAGTCTTTCCACCTCATCCCGCTACGCCCTGATCCAGGTTGAAGACAATGGCATCGGCATTCCCGCAGCGGATCTGCCCCACATTTTTGAGCGCTTCTACCGCGTCGATACAGCCCGATCGCGACAGACAGGTGGCTTTGGCTTGGGGTTAGCGATCGCTCAACAAATCATCATCGCCCATCGGGGACGCATCACCGCCACCAGCACTCTAGAAAAAGGATCAACGTTTCAGATTGAGTTGCCTCTAAAAGGATAAACACTCCCCAAAAGCAATGTAACGCGATGTGCGACTTTCCTGAAATGCCTGCCGACTGCCCTCACCCTAGCCCTCTCCCGATGGGAGAGGGAACCGGAACGGTCTGGAAGCCCTTCTCCCTGGGGAGAAGGGTGGGGATGAGGGCGAATTAGTTGCACATCGCGTAATGTAACCTCATCCCGCAACTGCACAGAAGCCGATGGGGGGATTTGAACCCCCGACCGCTCGATTACGAATCGAGTGCTCTACCACTGAGCCACATCGGCATAACAATGGATCAGTATAACAGGCTTGGCGTTTTCACAGCGTATGGGGTGTAGGGTAAAGAGTATAAGGCTTGCAAGGATTGAGAGAGCAAATGACAAACAAGCGATCGGATGGGGCTGAAAAGCGTCTCACGCTCAAGCAAACAGACCCTGAAAAATATGCCTTCTTGAAAGCAGAGGCGCAGGCTCCTTATCGCAGTTTGCGAAAATTTGTTTATGTGGGCTTTGCTGCTTCTGGAGCGATCGGTGCGTTCATTTTCTTCACACAACTGCTTGCTGGACAAGATGTTGGTACGATCTTGCCCAATTTAGCTGTACAGATTGGAGTCATCGCGTTGATGGTTTGGCTGTTTCGCCTTGAAGGCAAAGCAGAACGCAAATCAGACTCCTAATGACTGTACTTGCGTTGAAGCATTCATTCATGCCGAACCCTGCAATCGGCTGGTACGTTTGAAACGGTCACCGTTTGGGAGTAGCGACCGATCGCATCGGAGGATCACGCTTGACTCTCTAGTGAACTGGAGACTCCAAAATAGAAGCAGAACGTAATTGAAGCAGTGACTGTATGGCTCTCGAATTTAAGATTCCCGATCTGGCGTGTTCTGCCTGTGTAACCACGGTCACCAATGCTGTAATGGCGATCGACCCGGTAGCAAAAGTGGAGGCAGACCCCAAAACAAAGCACGCCAAAATTGAAACCCAACAGCCTGAAGCGACCGTAAGACAGGCGATCGTTGCCGCCGGATACACCGTTGCTTAATCTCTATCACTGCGGTTAACTGTGGAAACGACCATACTGAAACTGAGGGGCATGAGTTGTGTCGCTTGCGCCAACAATATTGAGTCAGCTATTCGGACTGTGCCAGGAGTGACCGTCGCCAGCGTGAACTTTGGTGCGGAACAGGCAACTGTAACGTATGACTCGCAACGCGCAGATTTAGAAGCGATCCAACACGCTGTCAGTGAAGCGGGTTATGCTGCTTTCTCACTGCAAGAAACGGCAATGGCAACGGGCGAGGACGATGCTGCAACAGCAACGCAGCTAGCAGAATCCCAGTCGCTCATCCGCAAAGTGTGGGTAGGAGGAAGCATCAGTGCGGTATTGCTGCTTGGGTCATTGCCAATGATGACCGGGCTGAGTCTGCCATTCATACCAACCTGGCTGCACAATTTTTGGCTACAGGCAATGCTTACGGCTCCAGTGCAATTCTGGTGTGGCGGCTCATTCTACATTAACGGCTGGAAAGCGTTGAAGCGCCACACTGCCACGATGGACACGTTGATCGCGTTGGGCACCAGCGCGGCTTATTTCTACTCACTGTTTGCCACTGTTAATCCAGACTTTTTCACGGCTCAGGGGTTGATGCCCAGTGTTTACTACGAGACAGCCGCGATCGTCGTCACGCTGATTCTGCTCGGACGCTTGTTTGAGCACCGTGCGAGAGGGCAAACCTCTGACGCAATTCGCAAACTGATCGGTCTACAAGCGAAAGATGCCCGCATCATTCGCGATGGGCAAGAAATGGCAGTATCGATCGCCGACGTGCAGCTAAACGACGTTGTGGTCGTGCGTCCCGGCGAAAAGATTCCGGTTGATGGCGAAATCATCGAAGGCATTTCCACGATCGACGAGTCAATGGTGTCTGGGGAAAGTGTTGCGGTCAAAAAGCAGGCTGGCGATGAAGTGATTGGAGCCACGATCAACCAAACAGGGAGCTTTAAGCTTCGGGCAACGCGCGTCGGTCGAGACACCTTCCTGGCACAAATCGTCAGGTTGGTGCAGCAGGCGCAAGGGTCGAAAGCACCGATTCAACGACTGGCAGATCAGGTGACAGGCTGGTTTGTACCTGCTGTCATTGCCATTGCGATCGCCACTTTTATCATCTGGTTCACAGTCGTGGGGAACATCACCCTGGCGCTGATTACGATGGTGGAAGTGCTGATTATTGCCTGTCCCTGTGCGCTCGGCTTGGCAACGCCGACATCCGTCATGGTAGCCACAGGGAAAGGGGCAGAGCATGGCATCTTGATCAAAGGGGCAGAAAGTCTGGAACTGGCACACCAGCTTCAGACGATCGTCCTTGACAAAACGGGCACTCTGACGCAAGGTCAACCCACCGTCACAGATTTCATCACAACTGTAGGCAACGCCCCTGAGAATGAACTCAAGCTTTTGCAACTAGCAGCCTCGGTTGAACGCAATTCTGAACATCCGTTGGCTGAAGCAGTCGTCCGCTATGCTCAGTCTCAAGAAGTCACGCTCATCGACGTGCAAGACTTCGAGGCGATCGCGGGTAGTGGCGTGCAAGGCAGGGTGTCAAACACAGTGATCCACATCGGCACTCAGCGCTGGCTGCAAGAATTAGGCATTGATACCCAGGCATTACAACAAGACAGGGAACGTTTAGAGTCTTCAGGCAAGACTGCCATTCTCATCGCCATTGATGGTGCTCAGGGCTTGATGGGGATTGCCGATGCCCTTAAACCATCATCGGCTCAAGCAGTACGAGCCTTACAGCGTTTGGGCTTAGAAGTGGTCATGCTGACTGGCGACAACCGTCAGACTGCCGAGGCAATCGCCCGTGAAGTCGGTATCGATCGCGTGTTTGCAGAGGTGCGACCCGACCAGAAAGTAGCTCAGATCGACAAGCTCCAGGCAGAAGGCAAAATCGTGGCAATGGTGGGGGATGGCATTAATGATGCGCCTGCGTTGGCTCAAGCTCAAGTGGGCATTGCCCTTGGCACTGGCACTGATGTGGCGATCGCTGCCAGCGATATCACGCTCATCGCTGGCGACTTGCAGGGGATCGTCACCGCGATCCAACTCTCCCGCGCCACCATGCGCAACATTCGCCAAAATCTCTTCTTTGCCTTTATCTACAACGCGGCTGGCATTCCGATCGCGGCTGGCATTCTGTATCCCGTGTTTGGCTGGTTGCTCAGTCCTATCTTCGCTGGAGCCGCAATGGCACTCAGTTCCCTTTCCGTTGTGACCAATGCTTTACGACTGCGGCACTTTCATCCCAAACCGTTGACATAGCTTGTTTCAAACCAGTGTTTCAAAACAAAGGAGTGCATCAATGCGGCACAAACGTAAGATCGGAGGCAGTTGTGCGATCGTGGGGCTACTTTTAGGGACAGCATCTGGACTCGTCGCTGCCGAGATGCCTATGCAACATCCAGCCTCTCAGGAAAAATTTGAACGGCTTGAGCAACCGTTAGAGGTCAAGCTCGGTGTCGTGACAGGCGGACTGTTCCTGATTGGGCTGGAGCTTTGGTGGTTTCTCCTGAGCCAGCCAAAAGCGAAACAATCCACTCTAGACGAGGGCGTGCAAATGCTAACCATTCAAGTAGACGGGGGTTATCTACCTAGTCAAGTGGTGGTAAAAGCTGGACAGCCTGTGCAACTCAACTTTTTTCGCAGAGATCCCAGCAGTTGCCTGGAGAAAATCCTGCTGCCCGATTTTCGGATTGCCGCTGATCTTGCCTTGAATCAGGTAACGGCGATCGAATTTACCCCCAACAAACCAGGCGAATACAGTTTCACCTGTGGCATGCATATGTTTCGCGGTGTGGTTAGGGCAGAGTAACTGCGCCTGGAATGCTGCTTTTATTCAGAAGTAGGCGATCGCGATCACTATCGGCAGATTCACCGTCAGCAGATTTAGAGTGCATCACTTTGTTGCTAACGTCGTTGAACTCCGCTGAGCTTCAAAACATCGGTAAACGTGGCACAGTAAGTGGGCAGACCGAAGACTTCTGGGCTAACCACATAACGATGTGTAAAGTGGCGGTAGTGCATCGAAAAGCGATCCCATGCAGCCATTTTGATACGGAAGAGTGTAATGAGCACATTGGCAAGCCCTGGTGTGAGGGGAATGCGGAAATAAATGCGCTTATTGAGGTAAAAACAGGTTTCTTCGATCGCTCCATTCACCGTCATCATTTGATTGCCCAACACCAATTCTCGGCTTTCACCGTCTGCTGGAGGATGATCCACTAAATGACGTACGATCTGAGCAATGTCTTTTCCATGAATAAAATGGAAGCTACCCTCGGCTTTAAGGAATCGCAGTAGACCCGCCCAGTTAGCGACCTGCACAACACCCGACGAAACGTGCGATTGCGGTTTGTGAGCATCACCACCCAGCAGCAGTGTGGGAAACAGCGTTGTAATGCGGGGGGCAATTTTCAGTTTGCCAAGTTGCCGGAAACAGGCGTACTTAGAGCGAATGTAGTCGGTTCCGATCGTCTCTGCTTCTTTGAGTGGCTCGTTATTGCGGTCTAAAATGCTGGCAGTGGCAAAATAGATTGCCTGCTGGCAGACAGTTGGGTCTAGCAGGCTCAAAAGGCGGAGTGTTTTGACGACATTCACATCGTAAACCTCCTGCGTGCCACCCCAAGCAGTTGCAATCAGCACTGCACAATCGATCGTTTTCAGCAGGTCGCTAAAGCGGTCGATCTCACGCATATCCGCCTGAAGGATCGTGATGCCAGGACGAGCACGGTAATCAAACTTTAACTTGTCTGGATTCCGCACCAGCAAAAAAAGCTCGTGGTTAGTTTCTTGAATCAGAGCTTCGACAACGTAGTGACCAATACAGCCACTGGCACCAGTCACAAAAATCCGCTTAAGCGTCATCGGGGTTAAGCATGAACGGCTAACAATTGATCAGCCTGTTTGCCAATTTCAAAAAAGAAGGCAGCGTTTTCTTCAGGCGTGTTCGGTAGAATACCATGCCCTAGATTCAGGATGTGCTTTCCGTTGCCAGCTTTACGGATTGTGTCGAGAATACGATCACGAATGAATTCTTTAGAACCGAACAAAACACCTGGATCAAGATTGCCTTGCACAATGATGTCTTTACCCAGTCTAGCTCGTGCATCCGCCATGTCCACCGTCCAATCGATCGTCAGAATGTCTGCTCCAGACTGCGCCATGCGTTCTAAGAGACCGCCACTCTCACTCACCAGTAGAATTAATGGCGTATCGGGGTGGGTTGCTTTGATTTGGCGAAAAACCTGCTGCTGATAGGGCAATGCAAAGGTATCGTAATCTTGCGGGCTGAGTTGACCTGCCCACGAGTCAAACATCTGCACCACTTGAGCGCCACAGTCAATTTGATACCGGGCATAGATGGCGATCGCATCCGCTAACTTTGCCAACAGTTGGTGTAGCACAGTAGGGTTTGAGAACGCCATCTGCTTGATCACAGAATAGGTTTTCGATCCTTTGCCTTCGACTGCATACGCTGCCAGCGTCCAGGGTGCGCCCACAAACCCCAACACCGTGGATTGATTCCCCACTTCTGCCCGTAGCGCTTGCAAAATTGGCTTGATGAAGGGCAAAGACGCTTCAGGTTCCAGTGCGTGCAACGCGTTGATCTGTGCTTCTGTACGAATCGGATCGGCAATAATCGGACCTTTGCCTTCAGCAATATCCATGTCGATGCCCAGACCGGGCAGCGGAGTCACAATATCCGAAAACAAAATGACTCCATCCGGACGAAAGGCTCTCCAAGGCTGCAAGGAAATCTCGATCGCAACTTCGGGAATTTCTGAGCGATCGCGAAACGACGGATACTTCTCCCGTAGATCCCGATAGGCTTTCATGTAGCGTCCCGCTTGCCGCATCATCCAAACGGGAGGACGCGCTAACATTTCACCACGGGCGGCACGTAGCAAATAGGGAACCTGGGTTGACCCGGTCATTTAAGCTTCTTCCTGGCATCTTGATTGCATTTGCTAGCTTATCATCCCAACAACACTGTTTAGACAATTGCCCCAAGTTCGTGGCTTCTAGACGTTACTCGACATCCATTAGACGCTGATAATGGTTAAACGCTCTACCGATGTTGAGTCTAAAGTATTGCTCTAGAGCTGGCGATCCACCGCAGGAGGGCAATAAAGTTTGCTATCATGCCGTATGGATAGAACGCTGGTGTAGCTCAGTTGGTAGAGCAGCTGATTTGTAATCAGCCGGTCGCAAGTTCGAGTCTTGTCACCAGCTTTAAGAGGATGTTTTAACAGTCCGATTCCTTGTAGCGTTGGCGACTGAAGTCGCGGCTACACCAACGCTAGCGCAGCCATGCCCAAAGGGCTATACCCTGCTGAGGCAGGTTTTAAAGTCCTTTTGGTTCGGCAGTCCTTTTGTTGCGCTTGATCAATAATCTCTCCTCTCTTTGCTTCTCAAACACCCTCTTAAAGCTCGATCGCGGGACAGAGATGCAGTCCGTCCGCCAGGAGCAAGAACAGAACGCGCTGGGTTGCCATTAGCAATCCTAATTGAGCCGTTAGTACAGGCTTTTGCTCAGTCTGATCCCACAGTGGATGTACGCGATGAAAGGTCTGAAAAGCCTGTGATACAGCTTGTGCCGATCGCGCTAGTGTGGCTATGGTTCGTTTTTGGGATGGGTCATCAACGCGATCGAGTGCCTCAAATAACTGCACAAGCAAGTAACGATCGGCTGAGTGATGCAGGGAAAGCTGAGCAGCAGATGTAAGCCAGGGAAACGGGATGGGGCTGCTGAAGCGCCAATAAAATGGCGATTCCTCAAGTCTCTCTAGCCTAATCAACCCCTCATGATGGGCTAGCCGTAAGAGTGAAGAGCAACGAGCATGAGCATATTGCGCTTCAAAAATTGCCGCTGAGTGCAGCATGGTCTGCCGTTCGCTTACAGCCAGTGGCGCTGACGGCAATGTCCGTTGAGGTAGCGCATTGACAAGAAGTTGATCGAGCCACGCGGCGATCGCGCGATCGCCCACCTCAAAATGAATCAAGCCTGCTCCGGTTGCTTGAACAGAGACTCCTGGCGGCACTGCAACATCATCAGGTGAAGCTTGTAGCAACAGGTCAACTAATTGAGCGGCAATGGCGGCAGCATGTTGCGACTGAAGCGCTAAACGATGCGCGATCGCGCAAGTGTAGACCAGCGGTGTTGTCTTGCCAAAACGCTTGAGCGGTATCGCTTGAGCCGCTGGTACACTGCCCCCCATTGCTTCCGTAGAGGCGCTCCAGCGGCAGAGCGCTTGATACAGGCTCATGCGTAGCAGTGATAACATCGCAAAAGTAGCTCAATGTTTGCCAGTTCTCTTTCCAACTCCGTGCTTCAAATGAGCCACTGATCATTCAGGTTGCTTACTGACGTTGCCTTCTTACTCGCAGCAAGGGCGTTGGAGACAACATTGATGGTCAGATTCCTGAGTGACACGACGATCGCAACAGCACTTCGATGACTAAGGTAGAGTTATTAGTTTAATTAATGTATCCAATGTACTTGCGGAAGCCACAAGAGAAATGTGAATGTAGACTAATAGTACCTTTCTGTCGTTGTGCCCTGACTTCGGCTCAAGGCGTAGAGTCTGACGTTCTAGTTGCAGTGAGTAATTTTACGTCTTCCCTGCTATTCCTAGTAAATCCTACAGCCTGTAGCCTATGTACTCAGTAACATCCAATTCAGAGGCATCGCGTCCGTTTCTCACCTGGCAGCGGATTATTGATTGGTCTCAGGAGCATTACCGTGTTCGCACATTTACTAAAGATGAGAAACTGCCAACACGACCTGGACTTGTTTACTTAGTACAGCGAGGTGCTGTGCGTTTAGTCGGTAGCGCTCAAGTCAATGCGATCGGCAGCAGTACCTCATCACGTCTCCCGCGCATCAGCCCAGAAGAAGCCTTTCTAGGCTTTGTTGGAGCAGGGCAACCGTTTGAAATCGTCGCTCAATCGCCTTTTACCCTCCAAAGCTATGCCCATGTTGACCAGACATCGGTGCTGTGGATGTATTGGCATGATTTGGATAACTGGCCCCATTTTCGTCGAGAGGTACTAGATGCCTTTCGTTATCAGCATCAACGCAAGCTGCTTTGGCTTAGTACGCTGGGGCAACGGCGGACGATCGATCGCTTGCTTGGCTTTCTCACGTTGCTGATTGAAGAGTATGGTGAACCGACTGAACAAGGCTATTGCCTTCCGTTTCCGTTGACCCATGCCCAGATCGGTAGCGCGATCGGCTCAACCCGTGTCACCGTGACTCGACTGATGGGCAAACTCCGTCAGCGCGGCATGATCCGCACTCAGGGAGACAACTTACTCTGCATTCCCACAGAGGCTTCACTCACTCATACCTGATGCTCCAAACGCTTATGTTGCGCCTTCCGTCCGCATTGCCGCCAGGATTGCTTGCTGGCTAGCTGCTTGGTAAACGATTTTAAGGTAGTCTGTAACCGCTTGTGCATCGGTTTGGGCGATCGCAGCCTCAGCGATGGACTCAACCCTCAACGGTACGGAGCCGAGCACATCTAAGACTGTCTCACTGGTAGGCGGCGGTGCAATGACGACTAGCGACGACTCTAGCTGCTCTGTGTAGTGCCAGAAGCGATCGATCGACAACGGTATCGTTTCGGGTGATTGACGCTCTTCTGTAAACTGGGGCGCGCTACGTTCGTCGTGAGTAGTGTCTGCTCCATTGTCCTCACTGCCTGCACTTCTAATTTGCCGGAGGGCTTCGATGATTTGCGCTTTGGTGCGACCGCGTAGCTGAAATAGCACGAATGGGTCTTCGCTGAAGCGATCGCCCAACAAATAATACACAGCCCCGATATGCTTACAAGGGTTTGCCGGATCAGGGCAGGAGCATTTGCTGTGAATATCAAATTTGGTAAAGGGAAAAAGGCTTAAACCGTTTGCGGTGAAGACTTCCTCAATATTTTGGGGCATCTCTCCCGCCAAGAGTTTGGCAGAAAAAATCGCCTGCTGTGCCATCGACTCAATCACGTAGCCCCACTGATCATCCCCAAAGGGATCGAGCGATAGGGAAACCTTGTAGGGTTCTGGCGCTGTACCTTGCACTCTCGCAGCGACTTTTGATCCCTTGAAATCAATATTGAGGACATTGCCTTCACGGGCGTAGGTACGGGCACGCGCCAACCGTCGCACCCAGCCGAACGATTCCAGGACATCAATCCAGCGCTGTGCCCACCATTCGCGGTTTGGTTGAGAGTAGGGGTCGGACATGGGAGGAGAGGAGTGAGGGGTAAGGAGTGAGGAGTAGTGCTTAGAGGGTATCTGGATCGATGTTGAGTTCGCGTAGTTTGGCGGCTAGGCTATCGGCGCGTTGCTGTGAGGATAAAGCAGCTTCAGTGGGCGAGGGAACTAGGTCACCTTCGAGTGTAAAGTAACGCAGCTTGCCTTCGTGAAGACCCAAAAATAACTGTAGCTGCTGGCTCCAAAGTTGCCCTTGCGCGTTGGGCTGAAGCGGCTGATATTGACCGTTGACTAGGGAGAAGCCTGCAAATTCGAGGCTGTTGGGATCAAACCAGAAGTAGTCGTAGACTTTGAGCACATCTTGATAAAGCTGTTTCTTCAAGCCTCGATCAACATCTGCTGTACTTTCAGACAGTACTTCAATAATCACGCTGGGTGTTCTGCCGTCTTCTGCCCAGACGACCCAGCTTTTACGCGGTCTGCGTTCTACACCTAAGACGACAAAGAAATCGGGTCCGCGAAAGTCTCGGTTGCGGAGTTGTTTTTCGCTAAAGTAAATCGTGCTGTTGGCGCTGGCGTAGAAGTCAGTGCGATCGCGCCACAGCCAGTTGAGGCATTCTAAAAACAGCACGATTTGCTGAAAATGAAGGTCAGTTTCCACTGGTGGCTCGTCGCTGTACAGATCGCAAGGCGGCAGCAGCACGTCCGGATCTGGTAGTGCGATCGCTGAATCTTGCACAGAAGACACCTGAACCAAAGACATGACAAACACCTGTTCTACTGTCAATGCATATCAGCGTAGCAAACTTACAGTAGCAGTGAGCTGAGAGTAAGCGTGGTGCGATCGCGCCGCGTCAGTAAGGACATTCAAATAAAAGCAATGTGCTGGAAGCGAATCTCATGTTGCAATGCACAATGCTAATTTAGTGAGAAATAGCCTCTGAAGCATTACTAACGTATGACTAATCTACTGACAGAAGCATTTAGGAAGGCACAAGACTTACCGGAGCATTTACAAGATGAGCTTGCTGAACAATTAATTGACGATATTGAGAACGAATGGAAATGGCAAAAACAATTAGCTCAACCCCAGAGTCCGTTGCTGGACGCTCTGGCAGAGCAGGCACTGAGCAATTCTCTACAGGGTAAGACTCAGTTAAAGGGCTTTGACGAGCTATGAGAGGATGTTTTAAAAGTCAAGATGCGTGTAGCTCTGGCGACTGAAGTCGCGGCTACACGCACAAAACCTGCCTACGCAGGTTCCAAAACCCTCGTGCTGAGGTAGTCCGCGCAGGCGGACTTTGTTGATGTAGTCGCGGTTTTAACCGCCAGACACTTTTCAAACAGCCTCTGAAGTCGGAGTTGACGGATGAGTTTGTTCAATATTTTGCCAAGCTGCCCGAAAGGGTTCAAAAAACATCACGAAAAAACTACAAGCTTTGGAAGCAAAACCCTAACCACCCAAGCTTAGAGTTTAAGAAGCTCAACACAAAACAGCCTATTTACTCAGTAAGAGCGGGGATCGGCTGGCGTGCCGTAGGGGTCTTAAAAAATCCAGACACTATCGTATGGTTTTGGATTGGTTCACACAGCAACTACGACAAACTGCTAAAAAACCTATAGGTGAGCGAGTGCGATTGAATCGAAGTTCCTTGTGGTTAGTTGAGGTGGAAACCCGATGTTTCAACCCGCGAAATACAGGCGTTCTTTTTGCTTAGGTGACCCTGGTTTGTAGTAGCCTTTGAGCCAGGAGTCGTTGGGTTTGAGGTGAAACGATCGCACTTCGTCGGGTTCTGTCGTTTGCATTGTGGCGACATAGCGGGCGTAGTAGTGAATGAAAAGCCGCATGAATTCGCCCAGGTAAATGTCAGCTACACGCCGATCGCCCCGAATGATCAGCATATTCTCGTCGTTGTTCTTGGTTGAGGCATTGCTGAAATTGGCGGAACCTGTAATGACGATCGCATCATCACTAAGGGGATCGATCAACATATATTTGGTGTGAATGTACCTGACGTGGGTGTTGAGTCCCGTCGTTTTTTCTTTGAGGAAGCGATCGAAGGCACTACCTTTGGCAGCGGCTCCCGCAGCAATGCGATTATCCGGGTCACGGCGCAAACTTTCCACGTTGCCGTCTTCTTTTTCAAGCAAAACATAGCGCAAGTAGTCTTTGTCTTTCGCCAACACTGCCGCCAGCAAATCATTCACGCCAAACGCAGCCGTGAGGAATACCGCTGTGTTTGCTGCTTCCATGCGATCGGCGTACCATTCCAGAGCTTCAAGTGAGCCACGGGGACTGAAGATGGTGGTCGTTGCAGTGGGTGGCAACTCAGTTGGAACAGGTGTTTGCTCATCATTCCAGGGGCGCAGTTTGGCAGCCGTGGGATCCTGGCTAAGTTGTTCCCAGTAGGTGAGGTAACTGGCAGCAACAGTCGCGTCGCGCACAACATGCCCCACATTGGAATGTCCAAAGATGCCGCCATCGGTGATGTTAGTGGAACCCGTCCAGACCTGAAGGGGTTTGCCGTCTTTGAGCAAGATGATGAACTTGTTGTGGGCGATGTAGCTGGGGTTCGTGGTGCGAGGAATGGTGAGGGCTTCGATGTTGGCTTCGGCGATCGCCGCCTGGTTTGCCTGGTTAGGATAGTTCTGGCTATTTGGCTTGGCATCGACGATGATTTTGACGGCGGCTCCCGTTTTTTTTGCGGCACCAAACGCTTGTAAGACGGGCAAGTACTGAAATTCATACAGCGCTGCCCGCAGTTCATACTGACGACCGTTCGCCTGCTTGATAAAAGCCAGCAGCGCTTCGACCAGCCCACGAGACAGCCATTCCCAGGCTTTGCCTTTAGGCACTTTGTCGGGCGACACATTTTTGAACTTGCGGGCGTATGCCTGTGACCCTGCCACCCCCCGGTTGAAGTACACCGTATGGGTGCCAACCGTTTCATCCTCAGTCTCAACCTTGACTTCTACCGTGTCGCTCTGCTCTAGCTTCCTGGGTTTGCCGCGCAGTGCGACGATGCGATAGGTGTAGTCGTGGTTGGGCTTGGCGGTGAAGTCGCCCCACAAAAACGCCTGAATAGGATGTTCTAGAGACGAAACAAGGCTACCAGGCGGCAAGCTGGGATCGGTTTCCTCAAAGGTGCGAAAGCCCCTGAGCCAGTAGCGTTCGTCTTCGGTGTGATCGATGCGCTCGATCGCAAACCCCAGCACACCCGCACTACTCGATTCTGCTAAATCAATGCCCAGAAGGACAACATAGGAGCCTGCGATCGCCTGGACTGCGATCGCGCCGTTCGTCTCTTTTTTTCGCATGGCTTTTTACCGGGTAGGTTGGTCACACGGTGCATTGCGGTTGGTGTCGGGCGTAGCATCGGGGTAAAACGTGCGAATGGCACCTGCTTTTTTGACAAACACGGCTTGATACGGTGCCGTGCCTGGTACGGCGATCGTCAGCAGACAACCCTTCGATTCTTTAGAGTTGGACTTGAACAGCTTGAACCCGCGTGTGCCTTCCAGCAGAGTTTCCTGGGCGTTAAGCGTGTAGGGATAACCTTTGATGGGATTGTCTACAATCACTCGACCGTTTTGCACGATCGCCACACCAAAGGTGTAAATTTCACCATCTACCACTTCTTGCGTTGCCTTTCTGCCATTGCCAGTGCGGAGAATGCGCCCACCGATGCCGTTCTGCTGCAACTCCAGGTAACGACCGACAAAATGCAGCCCGCCGATGCTCTTGCCATCCTTCTCGCCGCAAAAAATGTGCTTAAAGCCCTTCTGCTCAAACCAGATGGCGGTTAAATCATCTAAAAACTGGCTGTCGGAGTTGCGATTGGGCTTTAGCTCACCACCCGTTGCCTGCTTGAGCTTGCGAACGACATCGGGATAAAACGTCATCAACTGCCGAAATTTGGTGTCGCTCACAGGAGCATCAAATCCAGCGCCGCAAAGTGCCAGAACCTTGCGATCGAAATCATTCAGCTCCGGCGGACGCGGCGAAATGTCCTTCTGTTCATCTCTGGGAAAGTCCACTGCAACCGGATTCGTCTCTGTATCAAAAAACGGCAGCAGTGATGAATTTGATGGGTTCGCGGGTTCTGGCGTAGGCGACGTATCAGGTGACGCATCGGGCGATGGGGAAGGCGTTACAGGGCTGCCGTCACTGGCTTGAAAGTCACCACAGGTTGCACTCACCCAGCGTCGTTCGGGTGTTGCTCCTGGCACTGTTACAAAGACAAACTTCCGCTGCGGACTGTTGAAGCCAACAGCGGTATAGCTCGTGCCTACTGTAAGCTGAACGCTGCCAGGATTTTTGCCGTTAATGGCTTGGGTTGCAGGACAGGCTTGTGTCGCTGTAAAAGTGCCCGATGGCGGCACCTGGGCATGAATCGTTTTAACAAAAAATGCTGATGTAGCGCCGATCGAGAGGCAGGTAACCCCGATCGCGATTCGTTTGGAGAGGGGGGGCATGAAAACAACTCCTAGTGCGTGGCTGTGTGCAAGACTGACAGCAAATCAATACAACAGGTCATAGCACTAGTCCGAACGCTTTTCAGAAAAATTTATGTTAATTGCTATGAGCGATAACCTTTTCTTAACTAAATCCTCTTGAACGGAGAAAATTTGTGCGATCGCTCATTAACATCTGACAACCAGCTATTGAATAATCCTTAATCTTCAAGCAAATAGAAATGTAAAGTGACTGTCTAAAGGGACATTGAGCCATTTCCTACCAAGCTTGTGCTTGCAAACTCGCAATGGCGTTGCTGAGATAAGCTTTTCTAATCTCAAAGTTTTCTCATTTTCAAAGAGCCACGCGATGTGCGACTTTCCTGAAAAGCTTGCCAAAACTGCCCTCACCCTAGCCCTCTCCCATCGGGAGAGGGAACCGGAACGGTCTGGAAGCCCTTCTCCCCAGGGAGAAGGGTGGGGATGAGGGCGAATTAGTTGCACATCGCGTAAGATCCACGTGTTTATACAAGTGTTTATACAAACGCAAATGGCACTATTGAGCGGATTCTGCGTCTAATCGAGTTCCGCAGCAATTGAGAGCAGCAGCCATCCTGTCACGATCGGTTGATATGCTGTTCAACTGACCGTTGGTCTCTCTAATGCTTTTACACAAATAGGCTTACAGGTATGGCAGCTTTAACACAATCTCGCCTTGCATCTCTAGTGGCGGCTCTGGGCATTACGTCTCTTAGCCTGCTACATCCGGCAAAAACGGCGATCGCGGCAGTGTTTGGACAAACAGAAGTTGACCCTGGCAAATTTGTCGTTGTGGCTTCTCCTTACAGCACTAACGCTTATCAGCTTTTGATTTTGGAGCAGCTTTCTGATCAGCGTCTCTGCTGGAGTGAAAGTGGCTCTAACCCAACTATCATCGATCCACTGCTGCTGACTTTTGACTTTACGCGCATTTGCGGGCGTAGCAACGATAGCAACGGTTATTCTGTCCGTCTGGCTGATCGAGACTTTGGCTTGCTCTTGCAGCTCAGTGTGCTCAGACGTGACAATGATTTGGTCTTGCTTGCAGTTGACTTGACCAATCGTGATGCACCGCCGATCGAAATTGGTAGAACAAACGGTCTGCCGCCTGCTGGTGCCTTTGCCAAAATTAACCTCAACCCTGAGTGGCGGTTGACCAAGCGCACTGATAAAGATGGCAACGTGCTGAGCTTTGTTTATCTAACCAGCGAGACAATTCCCTCTAGCATTAAGCTGACGGCGTTTGTCGATACGCAGTCGAGTTGGGCAAAGAACTACATTGACGCATTATCTGCCCAAAAAATCATCAGTGGGTTTGAAGATGGAACGTTCCGTCCTGATGAGCCAGTAACACGAGTGCAGTTTGCCGCGATCGTCAGTAAAGCCTTTGCCGCTTTGGAATCGCAACGTGCTGGTATCACTTTCAAGGATATTCAACCGAATTTCTGGGGTGCTCAAGCCATTCAGACGGCGTATCAAAAGGGGTTTATGTCAGGCTACCCAGACAGCACATTTAAGCCGAACCAACAAATTCCCCGCGTAGAGTCGCTGGTTTCACTAGCGAGTGGTCTGAAGCTAAGCAGTACCACCACGGATGCCCTGTCCTTTTATCAGGATGCAGCACAAATTCCGAGTTGGGCGAATGGCGCGATCGCGGCGGCTACCGATCGTCGTTTGGTCGTTAACTACCCTCGCGTCAAAGAGCTAAATCCGACTCGTCCAGCCACTAGAGCCGAAGTTGCTGCCTTCGTTTATCAAGCGCTGGCGGATGCGGGTCAACTGCCTGCTATTCCGTCTCCCTATGTTGTGTTCGTCGGTTCCCAAACGCCTACTGAAACACCATCGCCCATAGCACCGACACCACCCGCCACAGAGCCGCCGACAACACCGACACCGACACCATCGCCCACTTCATCGCCAACACCCTTACCATCGCCAATACCGACACCAACACCGATACCTCTACCATCGCCCACTTCATCGCCAACACCCTTACCATCGCCAACACCGATCCCCCTACCATCGCCCACTTCATCGCCAACACCCCTACCATCGCCCACTCCATCACCAACTCCAGGATCAGTCGTTGTACCGACAACACCAGTAAATCCATAGAACGCAGAAGCACTTCTCCGAATCGTGGTGTAATCTCTCTCAAGAGGCACACTTTTTGTTGGCTGCTCTGCGTATTCTAAAGAGTAGTTAGTGTGCGATCGTCGTTATCCATCTATTCATATGAAAAGTCCAGCTCCCACTGCTCAGCCTCACGTGACAGCGTCTCCTACTCTGACGATCGCGGGTGTGAACGAGCCAGTGATTTTACGCTACTTTGAAACCCTCAACGAAGGGGCGTTCCAGGCAACAGGTCAACTCTTTGCGGTTGATGGGGAGATGCAGCCACCGTTTGAGCAAGCGGTGGTGGGGACTGACGCGATCGCATCCTACTTGCAGGCGGAGGCAAAGGGCTTCAGCTTGCAGCCTCGTGAAGGCACAGTGAAGCTGTTAGACAGCGGCTACACCGAAATAGAGGTCGCTGGCAAGGTGCAAACACCGTTGTTTTCAGTCAACGTCTCTTGGCTCTTCCTTGTGGATTCCGAAGAAAAATTACTACTGGCAAAAATCAAACTTTTGGCATCTCCTCAAGATTTGCTCAGCCTGCGCGGTTGAAAAAGACAGCTAAAATTGATGCAGTCAAACCTCAAATGGTCGTATGACCAACAAAATTTTATTAACGTCTTTTGATTGTTGGGAAGCGCACCATACCTCAAATGCTTCGGACGATTTAATGACAGCGATGGCTCAGCAGGATCTGTTTGCTGCATGGCATGACAAGCTGTTCCTGCTGCGCAAATTGCCCGTTGATTTTCAATTAGCGCCTCAATATGTGATTGCTCAAATGGATGTTTTGCAGCCGGATTTGGTTATCTGCTGCGGTATGGCTGAGCATCGATCGCTACTCACTGTAGAGTCAACTGGCAGGCACAAAACGGACGCGCTTTCAACAGCGGTTGCGGTCGATCGACTGGTAAAACGTTTAGAGTTTACTGAAGTGAGTCATGACGCTGGAACGTTTGTTTGCAATCACCTTTACTACGCAGTCTTAAAATACATTCGCGATCGTGGCTTAAACTGTCGGTGCCTCTTTGTTCACGTACCTGTTCTCAATGAGATGAACCTTGCGCCTGTCTTGAAAGACTTTTTGGCGATTCTACACTTTTCTCAACAAGCCTCAAGAAAGCAATAGACAACTCTATAATATGAGCGCTACTAAAACGCGCTTACCCAGGAGAACCTGAGATGAACCAGGAGCCGAATAACCAGGATAATTTAGAGCGAAGACGCGAACTGCTGCGAGAGGAAGAGGCGTTTCGACTTCAACAAGAGCAGGGACGTTTAGAGTCGGCTAAAAGAA
Organism: Tildeniella nuda ZEHNDER 1965/U140; assembly: GCA_019358895.1. GTDB lineage: Bacteria > Cyanobacteriota > Cyanobacteriia > Leptolyngbyales > Leptolyngbyaceae > Stenomitos > Stenomitos nudus. The sequence goes on from JAHHIG010000001.1 coordinate 387,495, forward strand.
ATACGACGTTTGCGTGGATCATTAATAGCATCTCCTTTTTTGTTGGGCTGCTTGAAATCCTCTTAGCTTTAAGATTTATTTTACGTGTCTCTGGAGCGAATAACAAAAACGCCTTTGCTCAGTTTATCTACGATATTTCCGAACCGTTTGTTGCCCCTTTTTCTACGCTTTTTGTGAGTCCTGTAACAGGGGGTGGCTCAAATATCTTTGACCTCAATGTTTTGGTTGCGATCGTGGTCTATGCACTCTTAGGCTGGTTGGCGATCGCCTTTGTACAGTACATTCGAGGGCGATAACTTAGAATTCACGGTCATCAGTTAACACCTGAAAAGCGATTGACTCACGTCTGAACGCTAAAGTAGCTTAGAACCCAAACCTTTTCCTCACCCTCTCACCGCATTTCGCTACTATCACTACCACCCGTCTCCAAGGATCTGTGTAATGCTGACGCTTGGCTAATCGTTTTGTCTTGTTCTTTAGCCATCAAGTCTCTTGCATTTATTGACATCCTTATGACTGCAACTAAGCTACCTATAGATCTTGGGCAATTTGCTGCCGAACTGAATGGATTGGAGATTATTACTGATCTCACCCAGATCACCAAGCTTTCTCAGGACTACTACACCTTTAGCCCCATTCTGCAACCGCTATTGAGCGACAAGCGCGGCGATCTTGTGGTGCGCCCAAGCAGTGAAGCAGAGGTGATTCAGGTTGCCGCTGCCTGCGTCAAACATAAGCTGCCGCTGACGGTGCGCGGCGCTGGGACGGGTAACTACGGTCAGTGTGTGCCGCTTCAAGGTGGAATTATTCTTGATCTGTCTCGGATGCAGGCGGTCAAATGGGTCAAGCCTGGGCTGGCATGTGTCGAACCAGGGGTCAAACTGGCAGCGTTGGACAAGCAAACTCGCAGCAGTGGTTGGGAAGTGCGGATGCTGCCCTCAACCTATCGCACAGCGACGATCGGTGGCTTTATTGGAGGTGGCAGTGGTGGCATCGGGTCGATTACCTATGGGCAAATTCGCGATCGCGGCAATCTTCTAGCAGTGCGCGTAGTCACCATGGAAGACGAACCCCGTGTGATTGAGCTACGCGGCGACGATGTTTACAAAGTTGCTCATGCCTATGGCACTAACGGCATCATTACCGAACTGGAGATTCCGCTTGCGCCTGCCTACGCCTGGGCAGAGGCGATCGTTGCTTTTCCCGACTTTATGACGGCGGCTCGATTTGGTCAGGCATTCAGCGATAGCGACGGCATCATCAAAAAGCTCGCGTGCATTTGCGCTGATCCCATCCCCACCTATTTTGCCGCGTTCCGTAACGTCATTCCGGCTGGTAGCCACTGTGCCCTGGTCATGGTTGCCGAATCAGCGCTAGAACCCTTTGCCGAACTGGTAAAGGCATACAGCGGCACGGTTTGCTTACAGAAGAGCGCCCAAGAAGCCAGCAAAGGCACCACTTTAGTTGAATACTCCTGGAATCACACCACACTACACGCTCGTAGCGTTGATCCGTCTTTGACCTATCTCCAGACGATGTTTCCGCCAGACAAAGAGATGAAGCTGGTTGAGCACATGTATCAACATTTTGGTGATGAAGTCATGATGCACCTGGAGTTTATTCGCATCGGTGGCGAAGCCGTTCCTGCTGCTCTGCAAATTGTCCGCTATACCACTCCAGAGCGTCTTGCCGAGATTATTCATTACCACGAAGCGAACGGTGCGTTCATTGCCAATCCTCATACCTACGTTCTAGAAGATGGGGGGAGAAAGACCGTTGATCCAGAGCAGTTGCGCTTCAAAGAACAGGTCGATCCCTATGGCTTGCTGAATCCTGGAAAAATGAGAGCCTGGGAAGAAAGGGAATAAGGAGTAGGGGACAAGAAGACGCGTCATTTGAACGCTGCCGCCCCCTGGCTTTCTGTCTCCTCTAGGCAACAGTCAGCCGATCGCCCTCCGACTCAAGAAACGAACTTTGCTAACGAGAGCGCTATGATTGTAGCGAGGTTAAGTTGTGTAAAGAAAGTTGACTACAACCGTCAGGTCTTCAGAGCATATTGCGCTGCCAGCGACGTGGCATCCTCTTAACCCAATCTGGCAAGGTGATGAAACGATCGTGCAGCAGGGTTTACCTCATAGCAAACTAGCGCCTACCTGGCAGATGCTCATGCTGGGCGATGGTTCCCCAACCCGTCATTTACAGTTGTTGACCGGAGAGCCAACAGAAGTTGATGTCATTGATATGTCGGCGATCGGCATGGATGGCGATCAGGCACCGAGCCAACTTCAGGTCGTGCCGGGTCCACGCTTGCGGCGGCAGGTCTGGTTGCGAACTGCTTCAGGGCAGCGCCTAGCCTACGCTACATCCTGGTGGGAAGCCAGTCATGTGGATGAGTACCTGCAAAATCGATCGCTCCCCATTTGGGCAAGCCTTGCCCGGTTACGTACAGAACTATATCGGGATGTTCAGGGTATCTGCTATGGTCATTCGACAGCGCTAGAGCAAGCATTTGGGCAATCGGGTCCGCTCTGGGGTCGCCACTACTTATTCTGGCATCGCGGACAGCCCCTCACGCTGATTTACGAGGTTTTTTCGCCTTACTTGACAAGGTATCTGGGCGCGACACGCTTGGATGGTTGCTGAGTTGATGGCGCTGAATGAAGGTCGCGGCGATCGCGCTATTCAGTTCACATGCGGCTGCTTTACAGAGATAGTTTTTGTCAACTAGGGCTATAATCTGTTCTCAGTGACAGTGCATACCATCCGCTAAGATGTCTAACCCGACGACGCAGCAGCAGCTAGACCAACTAATCAAGACAACCACTGCACTGATGCAGTCTTCTAGCCAGCATAATCATAAGATTGATGCACTGACGGACAAAATTGATGCGCTAACCGATCAAATTGGTCATCTCACTGAAGGCTTTGCGGACATTAAGTTAACAGCAGAGCGGCAGGCAGAAGCAGCAGAACGGCAGGCGGCAACAGCAGAACGGCAGGAACGCAACATTGATCGGTTAGTTGGTATTGTTGATCGCCTACTCCAAGACAGGACAGTATGATCGATCGCGCCTCAAAGCTGGGCATCCCTACGCTAACTGCGCTATCCTAAGCAGTAGAAAAGTATAAATAAACCACCCTACTTCTGGAGAATGCAACATGACTTGGCGCGGGTCTAACACGGCTCAGGATAGAATTTTTGCCTCCCTGGTTTATTTAGTTCCGTTACTGGATGTTCTGCCATTCGGTCAATCATTCCTTAGAGAATTTTTAGGCATCAACTTGAGCGCGCTGATGCGGTTTCCACTTGTTCAAATCTACTACTTTCCTTTTGTCCCCTTTGTCGTTTTCTTTGCGCTGTTCTTGCTCGTCGTCAGAAACGAAGGCATCCATCACTTCATTCGTTTCAATGCTATGCAAGCAATTCTCATCAGCATCGTTTTAAGCTTGTTTGGCATTATTTGGCAGTACGTTCTCGGACCAATTTTAGGCGGTGGTTTACTGACTCAAACGCTCTTCAATACAGTCTTTTTAGGAACTCTTGCAGCTGCTGGCTATTCTGTCGTTCAGTCTGCGTTGGGACGATATGCTGAGATCCCCACCATCTCGGACGCTGCATATACTCAGGTTCGCTAGCAGTTGATCGACGCAGCAGAGCCGTAAGGACAAAGCGAAAGGCACCTCATCAGCAAAGGGGTGCCTTTTACGTTCAGGTAGGGCTTGACGACGATTCTGACACTCGTACAGCCACCGTGTTGTTTAAGTAGCCGATACCCTCAATCTCTACTCGGACACGATCGCCCACCTGGAGCGGTCCCACGCCTTCCGGTGTTCCAGTCAGCACCACATCGCCTGGCAGCAAGGTGATCGCTTGGCTGATGTAAGATACCAAGACATCTGGTGAGAAGACCATTTGATCGATGAAAGCAGACTGCACAGGTTTGGGATCATCGTTGACAAAGGTTTGTAGCCGCGCTCCTGAGCTAACATCCCGCACAATCCAGGGACCTAACGGACAGAACGTGTCAAAGCCTTTCGCGCGTGTCCACTGCCCATCCTTGCGTTGCAAATCGCGGGCAGTCACGTCGTTTGCGATCGTGTAACCCCAGATTTTCCCTTGTGCCTGTTCGGGAGTGCAATCGACGCAGCGATCGCCGATAATCAGCGCTAGTTCTCCCTCATAATCCACACGCTGCGACTGAGAGGGATACAGAATCATGCCATCTGTAGCGATCACGCTGGTAGATGGCTTCAGGAACAGCAGCGGTTCTTCAGGCACAGGCGTACCCATTTCTGCCGCATGATCGGCGTAGTTCTTGCCAACCGCTACCACTTTTGATGGCGCACAAGGTGCGAGGATGGAGTAGCTCTCAGCCGACAACTCTAAATCCGTTAATTGCCCATTTAACCAGGGAGGCGCATCTAAAACATGCACCTCTCGGCTAAGTTGGAGTAAACCGTAGTAGATCTGTCCGTCTGCTGTTTGAACCCGGACATAGCGCTGTGCCATAACTTAACTGATTCCTCACAGACCGAGAAAAATTTGAAAACACTCTGACTTGCGTAGACAGCTTGGTCGAGCCACTCTGCCCTTCACAGGAGTGTGTTTAAACCTATCACTACAGTTTCAGGTATGGCGGTATCGACGATGCATCACCAAAGCTGTTAATTTTTAACTAATCGCCGATCTACCTACTTGCAACCCAAAAGCGATAGAATTGTAAATCCTTGCTTCTGAAGACCGAAGCGATCGATGAACGGCAGGTAACCTAACACCTCCACCAAATTGTTCGCCATTGTGTCACGAAGCCACTAGTCCACAAGGAGACCTTCGACATGGAATATTTTTACGAAACGATGTACATTCTTCGACCCGATCTGAATGAAGAAGCAGTGGATCAGGCGATCGAAAAATACCAAACGCTCCTACGCGAAAACGGAGCCGATGTTCTAGAAACACAGCATCGAGGTAAACGCCGTCTCGCCTACGAAATTCAAAACCACCGTGAAGGTATCTACATTCAAATCAACTACCAAAGCAACGGCAGCCAGGTAGCACCGCTGGAACGTGCGATGCGTTTAAGTGAAGAAGTAATTCGCTTCCTCACCATCAAGCAAGAAGTCCCAGAAGTCGAAAAAGAAGCTGTAGAAGCCTAGCTTCGAGATCCAAATCGTAAACTGCTTACACTGGAGAAGGCAGACGCTCATGTTTGCCTCTCGTCATTGGTCTTAAGTGCAGTCAAAGCAAGCCCATGAAGCTCTCTAAGAAAAATCTAGACCAGCGTTTAGAGCACGTTTACGATGTCATTATTGTAGGCGGCGGTGCCGGTGGACTGGCAGCAGCAGTTTACTTGCAGCGCTATCGTCTCTCTTGCCTCGTCATTGAGAAAGGGCGGGGGCGATCGTTCTGGATGCAAGATTTGCGAAATTACCTGGGCTTGCCGCCCGAAACGCCGGGACGGACATTGTTGCAGCAAGGACAACAGCACGTTCTCTCACTGGGTGCTGACTACCTGGCTGGTTTTGTGGAAGCGGTGTATGACGAAGGTGAGACCTTTGCCGTCAAAGTCAAAGTGGGCAAGCAGGACAGCGTTTATCCTGTTTTTCGCAGTAAGTATGTGGTGGCGGCAAGCGGTATTATCGATCGCCTACCCCACCTCGAAGACATGCAAAATGTCTATGATTACGCAGGCTACAACTTGCATGTTTGCATGATTTGTGACGGTTATGAGATTGCAGATAAACAGTGTGGGCTATTTGTAGAGACCGAAGCGGCGATCAACACTGCCTTTGTGTTGAACTGGTTCACCCCATATATCACTGTCTTTACGCAAGGCTTATGCACTGTGGGCACAGAAATGCGCCAGAAGCTCAAAGAGCACGGCTACCCGCTGGTAGAAACACCGATCGCTAAATTCCTTGGGCAAAATCATGAAATGACCGGGGTCGCGTTAGCCGATGGTGCGACGGTACATCTGGAAACGGGGCTGGTCGCTATGGGTTCACACTACTTCAATGAATATTTGAAAGCGCTGGACTTACAGTGGAACGGTGAGAACTTGGTGACGGATTCCATGTGCCGAACGTCTCACTCACGACTTTTTGCCATTGGCGATTTAAAAGAAGGGCTTAATCAGGTATCAATTGCAGTTGCAGATGGTACATTAGCTGCAACTGCAATTTGGCGGGAGATTCGCCGCGCCTCTGCCCCTCGTCGCTGGGAGTCTCATTTGAGCCAGCCTGATGTTATAGAAAATGGAGTTCTAAAGACGTGACTTATTCTGAGAACCAAACCCTGCCTGATATACAAGTTGAAACTGCGCGTCTCCGCGAAGAGCTACAGATGCGCGACAACCTGGTGCAGCAACTATCTCAAGAGCTGTTTCGCCTGGTAAAAGGCAATGCCAGCTTTATGCCTAGTCCAGAAGTGTCTGAACGACATTTGTCCGAAGTGTGTGCTCTACGCGAACAATTGCAAGGTGTCGAACAGCAGGTCACGTTCTACCAGGAACAGATTACCGATCGCAATACAGAAGTTTACCAGTTACGGCAGTCGGTTCAAGAACTGACCGATCGCTCCCGTATGTTGGAGCAAGTCGTTCAAGAACTCCCCAAAATTTATCGGCAGAAATTTGCTGAGCGGATGGTGCCCATTCGTGAAAAAGTAACTCAAATCCAACGCGAAAATCGTCAGCTCCACGCCGAACTGCAAAGCGTTAGCTATCGGCTGGCAGTAAGAACCCGCCGTCAAACGCACCTCGATTTACCCAGCTTTCCCAAAGACATGAGCGCTTCTCTCCCCAGTTTTGGGCACGCTTAAACTGCAATGTCTGATGTACTCATTGTCGTCGATGTTCCTTCAGCCACAACGACTCAGATGGCATCGGCGCTAAAGCAAGCCATTTTAACTGAACGAGAGTCCAATGCTGAAGCACGGACGGTCGATATAATCGATTCGTCCGACCTAATGGCAGATGATGCGATACTGGACGATCGCTTGCTTTGTCCTCTCACCCTCAACTTACCCGAAACGTTACCGTTTACAGCACAGACACTTTACACCACCTGCCGCAACACTGACGCTCTACGTCAACAGCTTGAGTGCTGGCAATACCCTACAGGCGCAGGTGCCTTCTGGCTGCCGATCGTCCTTACAGCCAAAGGACCACTCTATGCTGAAGTCATTGGCGTGAAGGCAAATACAGCTCTGACAACGCATTCACTAGGATCATCCTACGAACAGCCGATCCATCTTTCAGACGTGCAGCGGCAGCCACTGTATGCCTTAGCTCAGCGGTTGCTGCGATCGCTCAATGCATCACCAGCCGTCTACCTCATGCAGTTTGGCTGGCAGGGTGACACACTTTATTTTGATCGACTGTTGCCCTTTCCAGACGCGCCCGCGATCGCCAGTCTTAATGTTCAAACGCCTGATTTGTTTACCTGTCACTGGTCATGCCTTATAGGTAAACCCCTTACTGACCTTACGATCAACTGTCTTATTTGATTCCGTAGAACCAGAATGAATACGGCTCACAACTAACGCACGGTCAGAGAGAAATCGGTCGTTGCTGAATAAAGGTATGAAAGGTCAAATCCCCCCTCACTCTCTCCCGTTGGGAGAGGGGACTAGATTCTGGCTCCCTTCTCCTCAAGGAGAAGGGTTGGGAATAAGGGAAATCATACTTGCATTCAACAACGCTAGAAATCGGTCGTTTGCAACAATTAGACACTCTTAGACACTCAAACAGTATCTCCTTGCCGAAAAACTCAGTTTCTACTCAAGCCCTACGATTATTCAATCAACCAAACTTTATTTGCTCTTCTATTTGCATTGCTTTATTGAGGAAAGTTATAAATATTAGATAAAGCAAGCAGTCAGCGACGAAGAGGGGGTGATCAAACACTCCATAATTAGGTTGAGCTACTTGCTTCAGGGTGCATAAAGCGTGTTTTCGCTAAAGAATCTACTACCAGTCAATGTCGATCGAGTGGTCGCGCATCAAAGAGCAATAAATTTTTGAAACGGTCTGAAACGACCATCAGTCAAATGCTGCGCTCATTACTGGGTCTTTTAATAGAGTTTGCAAGGCTATAGTAGGAAGGTTTATGGAGGCAAGTTAACCAACGACTTGCCGCTTAGCTTTTCACTCACTCACGCTTGTACGCAATTTGCATCTTCACTCTCCCCTTTCACTAAGAGACTTCACGATGAAGGGAATCAATCGTTCGATCACAGGTTTTTCTCTACTGGTGTTGGTCGGAGTAAGCTACTCCTTGCCAACAGCAGCACAGACAGCGCCTGCTCAAACCAATCTTTCTCAAACGGATGTTAACGCTCCGAAACCAATTGATACTGTACAGCCAGAAACCGCTTACACCCTAGGTGCGGGCGATCTACTCAGAATCGACAGCTACGATACACCTGATCTTGTTCTAGAGCCGCGTTATCCAGTGCTACTAGACGGGACAGTCAATTTACCCTGGGTTGGCAGTATTCCCGTCGCAGGCTTGACGCTCAAAGAAGCGTCTGACCAGCTGAAGACCAGGTACGGCAGGTTTATCAAAAACCCAACTATCACCGTTAGCTTAATTGGCGCTCGTACTCTAAAAGTCGGTGTGATTGGTGAAGTGACCCGTCCCGGCTCGTATGTTATTGCAAATAATCTCACCAGTACATCTGCGGTAAGTACAACGAATGCAGCTCAGAGTGGATTGAATACGCAGCAGCAGGGCACTACTGAGAGTGGCAGTCAATGGCCCACAGTCAGCAAAGCAATTCAGGCTGCCGGGGGTATTACTGAGCAAGCTAACATTCGTCAGATTCAGATTCGCCGTCCCCAAGGTTTAGGCGGGGACAAGACTTTGACGATCGACCTCTGGAAGTTTTTAAGCGCGGGCGATCTAACTCAAGATGTCCAGGTGCGTGATGGTGATACGCTCGTGATTCCGAAGGCGACTCAGGTCGATACAGCAGAGGCGCTTCAGATTGCCAACAGCAATTTTTCCCCGGACGCAATCAGGGTTAATGTTGTCGGAGAGGTCACGACCCCTGGAGCAGTTGCTGTCAAACCCAACACGACGTTGAACCAGGCAATCTTAGCTGCGGGTGGGTTTAGAAATGGTCGGGCGAAGAAGGATGTGGAGTTGATTCGGCTCAATCCCGACGGCAGTGTCGATCGACGAAGCATTGCCGTTGATTTTTCACAAAAGTTAGATGAAAAAAATAATCCTCCCTTACGCAACAACGATGTCGTTGTAGTGAACCGGAATGGGCTTGCTAAGATTGGCGACGGTGTCAGTACTGTCTTAGGTCCACTTGGCGGTGTGTTAGGGCTGTTTACTATCTTCAGGTAATTTTGGATACGCCTCCTAGGTAGGGTCAAAAGTTTTGATGCTCAGAGTCAATGAGGTAGAGAGAAAAACCATGAAAGCTGAACAATATACTCACGATTCATCACTGAATGACCAAGAGCGATCGCGTGGAAATGGCATGTTAGGTGATGAAGCAGCAGACTTTACTCCTGGACAAAAGGGGCTAGATCTGTCGCCTCTAGTTAGGATGATCCAGCGAAATGCTCTTCTCATTGCAGGGGTTACCGTCGCTGGTGCGGCTCTTGTTGCCTACTCAACATTGAGTGGTACGCGGACCTATAAAGGGCATTTTCAGCTTTTAGTAGAGCCAATCACTTCTCAAGCTCGCCTTTCCGACCCTGCTTCAATTTCACGTCCAGGCGCACAACAGCCCGATGTCATTGACTATCCGACGTTGATCCAGGTCTTACAAAGCCCTGAATTGCTCTCCAAGATTGCTACAGAGATTCAACGTCGTTATCCTGATGTCACAGCCAATTCGCTTGCAGCCGCTGCCAGTAACAAATCACTGGTCATTAAGCGTTATGAAGTCTCTGCACAGCGCTTCGGGTCTGATGCATCAGACCCGACGAAGGTGATTGATGTCTTGTACAAAGGACAAGATCCTCAGAAAGTAGAATTTATCCTACAGGAACTTGCCAGAGGGTATTTGAGGTATAGCCTTGAAGACCGAAAAACTCGCATTGGTGGTGGTGTGCAGTTTATTGAAGACCAACTTCCCAGCCTACAGCGCCGCGTCAATGACTTAGAAGGAGAACTGCAAACTCTAAAGCAGCGTTATCGCATCGCTGATCCAACGACGGAAGGTGCTCAACTTTCTACGCAGGCTCAAGGGGTTCAGGCTCAGCAGCTAGAAACGCAGCGTAACCTCGCAGAACAGCAGGCACTCTTCGCACGCCTGCAGGCACAGCTTGGTATTACACCAGAGCAAGCACTAGCAGCGTCTTCTCTCAGCGAAAATACCAGTTATCAAACTCAGATTGCTGAATTGAAAAAGGTGCAGGCGCTGATTGCGTCCAAGTCCGCACGGTATAGTGACGACAGTCCAGTCATTCGAGGTTTAACAGAACAGCAAACCAAGTTAGAGCAGTTCTTAGATAGGGAAGCCCGCAAGAATTTAGGGCTGTCTGGTTCTAACGTAGCTCTTGACCCTCGCATTCTGGCATTTCAAAATGCGCTTCGGGTTGACCTGATCAAGCAGCTCGTTACCGCTGCAAACACCACACAGCAATTGCAGGTACGTAGACAGGCGATCGCTCAATCTCAGGCGTTCCTCAACCAAAAGCTGCAAGAGTTTCCAGTCGTTGTGCGTCAGTACACTGGCTTAAGCCAACGATTGGATCTTGCTAGAACGACACTCAACCAATTTTTGACGCAACGTGAAACGCTGCGGATTGAAGCGGCACAGAAAGAAGTCCCCTGGGAGATTGTTTCGGCTCCATCGATTGATCGAGATAGTAAAAACAATCCGATTCCATCTGCAAATATCGAACCAAAATTCCTGATCGCTGGCTTGGGTGCTTGTTTGTTGCTTGGACTGGCAGCCGCTTTGCTGAAAGAGAAAGCTAGGAATCAGTTCTACAGTGCAGAGGATATGGAAGGCGCGTTGAAGTTGCCGCTTCTAGCAACTGTTCCTTTCAGAACTGGTTTAACCCAAACTACAGCGATGACTGCTTCGCGATCTGATGCCTTTTCAAAAGCATTCAGTTCGCTCTACACAAATATTCGCTTCCTGAGTTCCAATCCATCGGTGCGCTCCATCGTCGTTGGCTCTGCAGAGTCTGGTGATGGCAAAACGACTGTTGCTCTCCATCTGGCACGAGAAGCCGCCTCAATGGGACAGCGAGTTCTATTAGTCGATACTAATCTGCGCTCCCCCCAGATTCATGCGCTCTTCAGTTTACCAAACTCGCTGGGACTGAATGAGGTGCTCTCAGGCAAGTCAGAGTTAGATCAAGTCGTTCAACGCACGTCTATCGATCACAACCTCTCGGTGCTAACGTCTGGTCAGACTTTGCCGGAATCGGGGAGGCTACTGGCTTCAACTGCGATGCAGGAACTAATGCAAAAACTGCAAGCTAAATTCGACCTTGTGATTTACGACACATCAGCGCTTGCAGACTTTTCTGATGCCAATTTCCTGGCTGCTCAGTCTGATGGGCTGCTTATGGTTGCTGGCGTAGCAAAAACAAAGCGCTCTACGTTGACTCAAGTCATAGCAGAACTAGGCAAGTTTCGGCTACCTGTATTGGGTTTTGTTCCTAACCATCCCGGTAGAGGCACGGCAAATGCTTATAATCAGCCAGGTCAATACGGGCAGAACTTTAGTGGTAAGACCACTTCTGCTGGAAAACCCCAAAATGCTCAAGCCCAATAAGTAAGTGTCAATTAAGCGATCGAGCGACACGCTTTCAAGCCGCCGCGCAGCTCAAGCAGTCACTCGGACTTGTTTAGATTCGTTTACTTAAAGAGCCAGCCACGGTGGGAGCGCCGGAGACATCGTGATGAATCAACTGCTCAATTTTTTCTTGTTGGCGATCTCGCTTCTCCTCTTCATTCCGACCATTGTGCTTTGGGTGGAATGCCTTGCGGCAGTAGTGCCAAAACGAAGCAGACGTAGGGAGCCATTAATCACGCACCCGACGATCGCTATCCTAGTTCCAGCGCATGATGAGGCAGCAGGAATTAGCCTCACCTTAAAGACATTGCTACCACAGGTAAGCAGCCGCGATCGTCTGGTTGTAGTGGCTGACAACTGTAGTGATGAAACAGCATCAGTGGCTCGGGCAAGCGGTGCGACAGTGCTGGAGCGGCATGACTCGGAAAGGCGCGGCAAGGGCTACGCTTTAGATTTTGGGCTGAAGTTTCTAGCCTCTGAGCCGCCCGATGTCGTAGTGGTGGTTGATGCTGATTGTTTGGTTGCAGAAGGTGCGATCGAGAAAATTTCACAGTTGGCAGCAGCAACGCAACGCCCGGTGCAGTCCAGCTATCTTCTCACCCAGCCCACGAACCCTAGTCCTGCCTCAGCGGTTTCACTCCTCGCTTTTACGGTCAAGAACTTAGTGCGTCCAGTCGGGCTGGCTCAACTCGGACTGCCCTGCCTCTTAACAGGTACTGGAATGGCATTTCCCTGGTCTGTTCTGCAACAGGTTTCCTTAGCCAGCGGCAACATTGTTGAAGACATGCAGCTTTCTCTAGACCTCTTAATTGCGGGTTATCCCACAATTTTCTGTGCAGAGGCGGATGTGTCTGGTTCGTTGCCAGAGAACGAAAAAGCCGCAGCCAGTCAGCGGACTCGGTGGGAGCATGGACACCTGCAAACTCTGCTGAAACAGGTGCCACGCCTGCTAAAAGCATGGATTGACCAAAAGCATTTCAATTTATTGGCGATCGCGCTTGATTTGTGCGTTCCTCCACTATCGCTATTAGTGATGTTCTGGTGCGCGGCTATGGTAGCTGCGATCGTGTCCGGTTTGACGCTTCAAATCTACGCACCATTAGCTCTATTGACGCTGGAAGGACTGTTAATCCTGGCTTCGATTACTATTTCTTGGGCAAAATTCGCGCGACATAAATTGCCTTTAAGCACGCTCTTAGCGGTACCGCTCTATGTCCTCTGGAAGGTGCCACTTTACATCGCTTTTTTGGTGAAACCTCAGACTAAATGGGTTCGTACAGAGCGCGATTTGGCAAAATCTCAAGAACTCTAACTGGTTGCACATAGCTAATACCCAGTCAATTCACGCCTATTATCGGAAACCTCAAAGCTCAGCCCTATAAGGGATTGAGTGATGATAAAACTGTGCGCTTCATACAACCATGTATCGCTCTTTGAGCATAGATGAGAGGCAAAAGCTGTTGCTTTGAATACAACCTCTGAGAGAGGGCTTAACTAGAAACCTTACGTACTATTGAAATGTGGAAAGAGATAGTTCTAGATGTCTCGTCCCATTCAAAAGTTCCTTAGAAACGGAGTACGAAGATGAGTTTAGAAGAAAGAGCTAAAGCTGCTGCCAAGAACGTCGAAGGCAAAGTCCAAGACGCTGCAGGCAGAGTGACTGGCGATCCAGAGGATCAAGTAGAAGGTAAAGCGAAGCAAGCGGAAGCGCAAGCACGCAACGCTAAGGAAGATCTGAAGGATGGCGCTAAGCGCACGGTAGATAACGTATAGCCAAGGCCTGGGGGACATCAGCTGATGTCCCCTTTTTTTGGGCATTACTTTGCGGAAGTTGTTGGAGTACCAATGGTGTTGCCAAGCTAAGGGTCGTGAATTTGATAAAACCGAACGCTTGCGTAGGATGTGTTAGGCGCTAGCCGTAACGCATCGCTGCCAGAGTTTGATGCGTTACGCTGCGCTAACACATCCTACAGAATTCGATCTTATTTAATTCTCATTCCTAAGGGTTTCGCTAGAGCGTCCCTCACGAAAACATCGTTGCTGTTGTTATGGAGCAGATCTTTAGTACGATGCTGTTTAGTGACTTAGCATTTTGTGGTTAACTCGTGGCACAAAGTTTCAACAATCCCGACTCAGGTACGTTAGCCCTAGAGACGTTAACCAATGTTGCTGGTAATCCAGGCGATTGGTCTGTTTTATTACAGCAGTTACTCGATCGTGAGTCTCTTTCTACTGAGCAAGCCGCCACTCTTATGCAGGGTTGGTTGAATGATGCTGTTCCGCCTGTATTATCGGGAGCGCTTCTGATTGCAATGCAAGCGAAAGAAATTTCTGCCGATGAGTTAGTTGGTATGGCGCAAGTGTTGCAACGTTTAGCATCCCCGTTATCTGTGCCTCGCTACCCATCTTTAGCGACGATCGTTGACACCTGTGGTACTGGCGGCGACGGCTCTGGAACCTTTAATATTTCTACCGCTGTGGCGTTTGTGACTGCAGCCGCAGGTGTTCCCGTAGCTAAGCACGGCAACCGATCGGCTTCTAGTCGTGTCGGTTCCGCGGATGTACTGGAAGCCCTGGGTGTTAATTTGGCAGCACCTTCAGAGAAAATCCAGGCTGCGATTCATGAAGTTGGCATCACGTTTTTGTTTGCTCCCGGTTGGCATCCGGCTTTGAAAGTCGTTGCACCGATGCGTCGTGCTTTAAAGGTGCGAACGATCTTCAATCTTTTAGGTCCGTTAGTAAATCCGATGAATCCGACGGGGCAGGTGTTGGGTGTGTACGCCACTGGCTTAATCGAGACGATCGCAGAAGCGTTGAACCGTCTGGGTGTACGGCGCGCGATCGTGCTGCATGGTCGTGAAAAGTTAGACGAAGCTGGCATCGGCGATTGGACAGACCTGGCGGTTTTGGCGAATCAGAGAGTGACCTTAACCAGCTTGAACCCAGCTGAGTTAGGCATTGCAGCTGCACCATTGAGCGCGATCGCGGGTGGCGACGTGCAGTATAACGCTGAAATTTTACGCTCAGTGCTGCAAGGTAAGGGAACGCAGGCACAGCGAGATGTCGTAGCACTCAACGCCGCTCTAGCTCTTCAGGTGGGTGACGCGTTGCCTCAAGCGGACAATCCTTACGCAACGGGTGTCATGCTTGCCAGGGAAATCTTGAGTAGTGGAGCTGCCTGGAGTAAAGTTGAGCAGCTAGTTCAGTTTCTCAAGTGAGCTTAACAAAAGCTTCGAGTGTTTCATTCTGGGTGTTGTAGTGCGGAAATTTCCTAGCTTACTGAGGCTTGAATTCGACGACATCACGCTTGATGGTGACATCGTAGTCAGCGAAAAAGTCGTGACCTAGTAAGCCTATATCAAGGGCTGAGTTACCGATCGCAACCACAACGCCTTTAACGACTGCTCCACCCACCGCGATCGAACTGACATAAGCAAGAGGCACTTCCACGCCTTTGTCACTAGCCGTGTCTACCTTTGCTTTACCGATGACACTAACTCCTAAGGTCGATGCCATAGCGCTGGTAATGACAGTACCACTGGCTCCTGTATCGACAATCATTTCAAAGCTTCGACGACCGTTAAACGTGACATCAATAACGGGTGTGCCGCCCGCCCGCCGCTTGATTCTGGCTATGTAGACACGCCTTTTGCCGGACGCTGCGTTTGAAATGACTGCTTCAGGCTGGCTAGCAGGCACATTATCAGTACGAGGCGTGATGGGTAAAAAAGTCGGTTCAGAGGCAATTTCATTAGAACCTGCACGGGTCGCTTGTCGTTTGGCATAAGCAAGGTTACGTTGATATTCGGTCAACTTTGCTTTTGCCAGCGATCGATAAGGGCTGGTAGGTGGAATCGATCGCATGAATTGGATTGCCTGCTGCCAGCGGCTGGCAACCAAATTCCAATCGTCCCGTGACTGAGCTGAAACCGTAATATTACCAGCGCTATCAGCTTTCTCTAACGCAAGCTTGTAAGGGTCTAGATTGGTAGTGGCGGGCTGGGGTTTGAGAACAGATGACACCCCGCTAGCATCGGGCGTAACATCATCAGAAGCAATGGGCGGAGACTTTTCGACACGCTCCACAGCCGTCCTGTCAGTAGTATGGCGGCTACAGGCAGTGCTTCCCAACAAAATCGTACCTGACAGTATGAGCAGAACGGCACCAGCGCAAGAGCGTTTTAGCATGGGCTCAGAAAACTTATGAATGAGGTACGAATTGGAGGTGCATTTACGCCTGTCAGGTTTAGATGCCTCACCTTAACTCTAGAGTGCCGCACTATAGGTACTCAACTAACTTACTCTATGAAAATAACAAACTGGACGGGGCTTCGCTTTGCCTTTCACATGCTTATGCTGAACTCCTGTCCCTGGTTGAGCATGGCATAATAAAACGTCAGTATCTGATTGCAAAAGTGATTATGGTTTCTCCTACTCAGCCCGCGTTGCTGGTTTTAGCGGATGGTACGTCTTACCACGGCTCGTCGTTTGGGGCAACTGGCACAGCGATCGGCGAGGTTGTGTTCAACACAGGCATGACAGGCTATCAAGAGGTTTTGACCGATCCCAGCTACTCTGGTCAGATCGTGACGTTTACCTATCCAGAACTGGGCAACACGGGCGTGAATGCGGACGATGAGGAATCAGCTCAGCCACAAGTACGAGGAACGATCGCCCGCAATGTCTGCTTCAAGCCGAGCAACTGGCGATCGACGCAATCGTTACCTGACTATCTGAAGCAACACCACATTTTGGCAATTTATGGCATTGATACGCGTGCCTTGACGCGTAAGCTCCGCTCAGCCGGAGCGATGAATGGAGCAATATCCACTGAGATTCTTGACCCTGCGGATTTGTTGGCGCATGTCCAAGATGCACCCAGCATGGCAGGACTCAATCTGGTACGCGAGGTGAGTACCAAAACGAGCTACGAGTGGTCGGGTGTCACGAACGCCGTTTGGGAGTTTGGACCCACTGCCCAGCCCGTCGATGCCGTCCCGCTTACGGTCGTTGCGATCGACTTTGGTATCAAGCGCAATATTCTGCGTCGTCTTGCTAGTTACGGCTGTCGTGTCATCGTCGTACCAGCCAACACGCCACCAGAAGAAATCCTCAAATACAACCCAGATGGCATCTTTCTCTCAAACGGACCCGGTGACCCAGCCGCTGTAAGTGAAGGTATTGCGACGACCAAAGCGCTACTAGCTAGCCAAAAGCCGATTTTTGGCATCTGTATGGGACATCAGATTTTGGGGCTATCGCTTGGAGCAGAGACGTTTAAACTGAAGTTTGGGCACCGAGGTTTGAATCAACCCTGTGGGCTGCATCAAAAAGTAGAGATTACCAGTCAGAATCATGGCTTTGCGATCACTGCCGATTCACTGGCTACTGCTGATGTCGAAATTACTCACCTGAACCTGAATGATCAGACGGTCGCTGGCTTACGCCACAAGTCGCTG
This sequence comes from Tildeniella nuda ZEHNDER 1965/U140, assembly GCA_019358895.1. Taxonomy (GTDB): domain Bacteria; phylum Cyanobacteriota; class Cyanobacteriia; order Leptolyngbyales; family Leptolyngbyaceae; genus Stenomitos; species Stenomitos nudus. Next base: position 404,727 of record JAHHIG010000001.1, read on the forward strand.
CCGTTGTTTTCTGTCCAATATCATCCTGAAGCAAGCCCTGGACCGCACGATGCTGATTACCTGTTCGAGCAGTTCGTGCAAACAATGCGAGCACAATTACCGATCGGTGCAAAGTAGAAAGGCAAAGAGAACGCAATTTCAGGCTTTCTTTTCCCTGTTCATCAACTATTCGCTAAGATAGCGGTACTTAAGGACAACCTCGCGGTAGCAGATTTGCTAGCCAGGATGTATACTTAAACGTCGAATCAAGGACTAAACAGCTAGGAGGGTTTTATTCCTGAACAACTAACCCTGACGGTCAGCTTAAGAGGCGCACGCGAAGTTAGGGACAATTACCAGTTATTTCGCCTCACAGGTCTCTTGGATGCCTTCTCAGAGCCTACTTTTCGCAAGGTGCTAACTAAATGTGTGGAGGAGGGACCCAAGCACATCATTCTAGATCTATCCAAAATAGATTTTGTTGATAGTTCTGGCTTGGGTGCCTTGGTGCAGCTTGCTAAGAAAGCTCAGACCGCTGAGGGTACTTTGCAAATTGTCACCAACCCCCGTGTCACTCAGACAGTCAAGCTTGTGCGCTTGGAACAATTTCTGGCGCTTCAAACGTCGGTTGAGGTTGCGATCGAAAACGTTAAATCTACCTAAGCTTTGGCTTCTGTTCACGGCGAAAGAGACAACCAGGCGATCGCCAGTCTTCTGAAGCACCAACTAATTTAAGGCACCTGCTGAGCCAGACAATTTGCCCGTATTTGAGGGAGCTTGGTACTGCTTCTGAGATGCTGTAATCCGCCGTTCTAATCAGAAGCTGTCCAAACTGCTTCTGATGTCTGACTTTTAAACTCGTTCACCACAGTTTGCTCCAGTTCAGTTTGTGGTCGCTTTTGCTAACGGTAGAGCTTGAACCAGGCGATCGAGCGCCATGCAATGACAGATTTATGAGCTAGCGTATGCGTTGGATTTGGCAAAGTAGCTTACACAGGGTGTTTACCCTTTTCTTAGGGCTTTCAGTCATTATCTTCCTGCTCACCAGTCATTTGACCGCAGTTAACGCTAATCAAGTGACTGTCACCAAACCCCCTAAAAGCCATACTATGAGCATTCTTACGCCCCTCTCTAAAGAAGAATTGAATGCGGCGTTGGGGCAGCTCAACGGTTGGAGCATCAAGGACGGTAAACTTCATCGCCAGTTGCAGTTTCCGTCTTTCGTTGAGGCGTTTGGGTTTATGTCTAGCGTAGCGCTGGTAGCAGAGGCAGCCGGGCATCACCCAGAGTGGTCTAACGTCTACAACCGCGTCACTATAGACTTGACGACTCATGATGCAGGCGGCATTACAGCTAAAGATGTTGAGCTTGCCCGTAGAATAAATGCGTTAGCAGCAAAATAAGCGTGTTGCAGCTCGCTCGATTAGCCGCTCGATCGCACGATTGATTAGAACACAAGCAAGTTCAAAAGAAAGCCCCCAAAGGTTATTGGGGGCTTTTTGCATGAAGGAGTGATGAAGCGGATGGTTCAATTGTACTATTATGGCAATTGTTCGTCAAGCTTCTATGAATTTTTGAGCGGCAGGGATGAGTTTCCTAGCAAAAGGGGAAATTGTTACGGAATCACCGCTCACACGTGTGGAAAGTCTAGCAGTGGTTCAGCAGTCTCCACTTAGCTAATGCTTTGGCTACCAGATGCTGCGAGTGCGCTTGCCCCAACCCAACAGATAGTCTATGTTTTCTTTCTCCCCTGAAGCTCCAACTTCTACTCAAGCCCCAAATCCTGCATCAGCGATGCCCACGACTGCGACCAAGCTGGCACCCGATGCTACTGTTACTGGCTTTCTGGTCATCGCGCTGACGCTCAGTCTGGCACTGATCCTCTTTGGAGCTAAAAAATATCGTGCTATCCAACGATCGCGCTTGCTAAAACGGCAAATTGCTATGTTAGAAGCCCTCTGGCGCATCAGTTCAACAAAATAAGAGCACCAATTCCTTTTGCAGTAAGGCTTAGAAGCTCAAGGCGCTCATCGAAAAGCGGTTGCTTTTGGCAGCCTCGATCAAGCGTTATCTGCTGTCGCCTCAGCCTTTTGTGGCAGGCTAATAACGTAGCGGTAGCCTGATTCAGAAACGCTTTGTGTGGTAATTTGACCCTTGTGCAGCTCAGCAAGTTGACGACTGAGCAGCAACCCTAGACTTTTGTTGGGAGCCGTCAACGCCTCTCCTGTAGTACCGTTGAGCTGCTCTACTGGTTTTGCAGCTTTAGTTTTAGAACTGCTCTGGCTCAGCAGCACCTCTTTTGCTTCCAATGGAGACATAGAGCAGCTAGCAGCTAATTCTACACTTGACTGGTTAGCGATCGGCAGCGCTACAGAATGAGCACTGGCTTCCGTATAGGGCAAGCCCTCGCCGAGCCACGGATGAGATACCCAGACAGCGAGACTGAGATTGCTGTTCCGGTAGGATACGTGGATGCGAACGATGCTGCCAGCGTTGGATGCTTGAATCACGCTGAAGATCAGGTGATAAAGCATTTGGCGGACTTTATCTTTATCGAGTAGCCAAATACGACGACCGGGTTCTACCGAGAGGTGGATCTGCTGTCCGCGACGGTGGGCAGCCCCTTCTAGAGTACTAATAGCCTGTTGACAGAGCATCTCAATATCGACGGGGGCAAGCTGTAACTGGTTACTATCGTTCAAGTTCGACAGTTCTAAAATTTCTTTGACCAGCGATAGCAAGTACTGTCCGCTGTGATGGATGATGTCTAGATATTCTTTTTGCTTGTTGGTGAGTGGTCCATAGATTTCGCGCGTTAAGACGCTTGCCATGCCCATAACGGATGTTAGGGGTGTACATAGCTCTTGCGTCAGTTGGCTGAGTAATTCGACTTTAAGCTGACTGGCGATCGACAGGCTAAGAGTAGCGGACGGTGTCTTGACAGTCGAGGCTTTGGCGCAGCTTTTACGAACGTCGCTCTTGGTCAACGTTGCTGGTACTGCTACTTGACTGTTGACAGCCTGCTGCCGCTCAAATTCGCTCATGCTCCAGCGGGCAGTCAGTTCCAAAAACTCGATATCCTTTTCAGTAAAGGGATGCGACCTCAAGTCCATAGCAGCCAGAGTGCCAATACAGAAACCATGAGAGGTGATCAGCGGCACCCCAAGATATGCCCGTACGCCATATTGCTGTGTCAGCAGACTATTAGCAAAGGCGGGGTGAGTAAAGGTGTCCTCGATCGCCAGCACCTGATGGCTATCAACAACATGAACACAAAAAGACTCACCGCGAGGAAACTGACGAGAGTTTGCCAGGTCACTCATTAACCCTAGCCGGGACAGCCCGACAAAGGACTTAAAGTGTTGACGTTGCTGATCCATCACGCTTAAGGTGCAGATAGGCATATTCAAAAAGTGCGCTGCTGTCTGAGTCGCTTCATCAAACACAGAGACATTCTTCAGCTCTACGATGCCTAGTTCTGCGATCGCTAGTATGCGTCGTTCCTCGCGTGCTGAGACGGTTTTACCGTCAAGGCGACAAAACAATCGATTGTCAGAGTCTATCATTCTGCCCTGCGTCCCCCGTGTGTCACCGTAGAACCCTTGCCAAACCTCAAGGGCTTTAAACTATACACATCGTTCCCTAACACATGCTGGGATGAACGCTTGCAGGGCAGGAGAGATTACTGAACTTTCCGTCTGACCACTGCTGTAAGCAGGAAAGAATACGGAGGGGGCATTAGCTGTTTGTTGTCCCGTCGGGTAACGTTGCGCCCTGAAGATTGGCTCCAGTTAAATTAGCGCTACTCAGTTCTGCCTTTGCCAAATTAGCATCGGTCAGGTTCGCATCGCGCAAATCGGCTCGACCGAGATAGGCTTCGATCAGGGTCGCCTCAGTCAAATCAACGTTATGCAGGGTGGCGCGACTCAGGTCTGCCCGATTTAACCGCACTCGGCGCATGATTGACTGGGTAAGATTTACTTTGCTTAAAACTGCCTGGGTCAGGTTTGCTTCAGTGAGATTGACACTTTTTAGCGTGGCTTCAGTCAGGTTGGCGCGTTCCAATTTGGCGTTGGTCAAATCTGCCTGACTCAGATCTGCCCCAGTTAGAATGGCATCGGTCAAGAAGCTATTTTGTAGTATGGCTCCCATCAGATTGGCTGCGGTGAGGTTAGCCTCCCGTAGGCTGGTTTCGGTCAGGTTAGCACCGCGCAAATCAGCTTTGGTCAAATTGGCACCGTTGAGATTGGCACCGCGCAGATCGGCGTTACGAAGGTCAACGCCGCGCAGATTAGCGCCGTCGTAACAGCGTTTTTCGTAGCGCAGATTAGCTCCACGTAGGCAGGCACCGCGCAGGTTGGCACTGCCCAAGTTGACGTTGCGCAAGTCGGCGCTGATCAGGTTGGCATCGAGTAAGGTTGCTAGGGTGATGTCGGCACCGCGCAGATCGGCTCCGTAGAGAATGGCACCATGTAGGTCAGCGTCTCGTAGTTTGGCGCTGATGAGGTCTGCCTGACTGAGGTTGGCTCCACTAAGCCGGGTTCCTGCCAGGTTTGCCTTGCTGAGATTGGCTCGATTGAGGTAAGCCAAGACCAGGTTGGCACCGCTGAGGTCAGTGCCGCTGAGATCAGCACCAATCAGATCGGCTCCGCTCAAGTCGGCACCGCTGAGATTTGCCCCCCGGAAGTCGGTTTCACCTGTCTGGTAGCGTTGCACTAGCTCGATCGCGTCCATGATCTGTTCACCCCAGAGGTTGTAAGCCGTTAGCTGCCGATTTGCGGTAAGGCAACGCTTTAGCCACTAGCACCCTTGTTAGTATGCCCATTGGTCGTTACAACTAATGATTGGATTGTCCTAATCGTTGGCTTTCTGAGCGACTGGCGGCTTTGAAGAAAGTTGGGTTGACGTGTTTTCGGTAGGGTCGCTGCTTTCTGCGATCGTAGTGGTTGGAAGCAGGGGGCTATCCTTTAGCAGGGAGCTGTCAAAGATTCCCGTTGGCTCGGCTGCGGGCGGCAACAGTTGGCAGGTGTAGTCATCTTCATCAGTGATGCTGATGAACTCCAGCGTAGTCTCTTCAAAGTCATCGAGCTTGAGTTGGGTAGGTTCGCTGAGATTAGCAGGCAGTCGGGCAGCACTGCTGTACAGGTAGAAAGAGCGCAAGCATTTGATGACGGCTTCGGCAGTTTGAACGGTTGTTTCTGGTTCTGACGATCGCCGTGCGGTTCCAAAAAGGCAAGCTTCCAGATCTGTATAAGTTTTGCAGACGCTTAACAGATGGCGCAGCAAGCTATCCAGATCGTGCCGTTTAAGGTTGCTCCAGGCTTGACTGGTGAAATCAAAGTCGTCGTACAGAGTCGAGAAGAGCAGAATTTTTGCCTGTAGTGGGTTTGTGTATTTCATGATGCCAAGCCGAAAATCAAACAGGCTTAGCGGTGACTCTTGCAGATGATGCGGTGGTTCAGGAGCAGCGGTCGATCGCGCCCCTTCATCTTCAGTCTCGACCGATTCTAAGCTTGGCTCGTTGGCGGCAGATGGTTGCTCGGGTTCGGACTGTGGCTGTGCTGGTTCTTGATCGCTAGGATAAAGTCTGCCAAGCCTGAGCACGATCGTTTGTGCGATCGTGCGATATTCACCTTGCTTGTTCAGCGTTTTGACCACGGCGTGTAGAGCTGCCTCTAGCTGTTCGACGGTACGTGTCATCTGATGAACATCTTGCAGCAAGCGGACGAGATCCAGGCTCTCTAATTTGGCGGCATCGCTCTCCCATTGGCGAGAGCAAATATAGAACAGTAGTTTTGTGATTCGCAGGCGATCGGGTTCTCGCTCCAGAATGCGAGCGATGCTAGTGTACGGCTCTGTCACCGCTGGTGGTGTGACCGGGTCGATCGGTGCTACCTCTAAGGGTGCTAATGCCTGGGGTGGCTGAGGGGTGTCTACAATACTATCTGTAGACACACCATAGAGGCTCTGTAGCTTGCTGGTAAGCGCGTTGGCAAGAAGGGTATATTCTGCTTGTTTGCTGAGCGTTCGCACAAAGCCATTGACCGCGATCGTGAGCCGTTCAACCGTTGGCATCGACTGGTGCAGTTCGGCAATGAGATCTTGGAGGCGAATGTTGTCTAAACGGCTTTGATCCGTTTCCCAACGCTGCCGACAGACGTAAAAAGCAAGTTTTTTGATGCGTGCCCCGTTGCCCGTTGCTTCCAGCTCAGTGGCAAGTTGTTCGTAGCGAGTGTTAATGGTCTGAGGTGATGGCGGTTCTGATGCAAGGTTGTAACAGGTCGGGTCGTCGTCGCGATCGTGCTCGGTGGGATAGATGCGACTGATCTCTTTGACAATAATGTTGGCAATGAGGGAGTACTCGGCTGGCTTACTTAGAGTTCTTACAGCAGCATCCAAAAAAAAGCGGAGCCGCTCTGGTGTTGGAGCAAGCAGCATGACATCCTGAATCTGGTCAGACAGGTTGATCAGGTTCAGCTTGTTATGGTCGCTTTCCCAGCTATTTTTGCACGCATAGAACAACAGCTTCTTGACGCGCAGGAGGCTGCGGCTTTGCTCAAGATTGCGGATGGCTACCGTGTGTGGATTTAGAACCTTCGACTCTGGCGACATCAGAATCCGGTAGACGGGCACCACTTCACGGATGTTCTTCAGTTCACGCGGTCCGAGATAGTCACTTTCAACATGCAGACTGGCTTTAATGACATCAAAAACCGTTTGCGAAATGCAAATACCGCCCGGTTCCGCTTCGGTTTGCAACCGGGCGGCAATGTTGACACCATTGCCCATGACATCGGTTGCGGTGATGAACATATCGGCTAAATGAATGCCGATGCGATGCTCTAGCGCATCTTCAGGAGGCAGTGTAACGGCTTTCTCGGTCAAATTTTTCTGGATTTCCATCGCACATTCGACCGCTTTGACCGCGCTGGTAAAGCACATGAGCAAGCCATCACCAGTAGATTTCAGGACTCGCCCTTCGTACTGTCCGCAAAGCTGCTTCATGTATTTGAGATCACGGCGAATCAGGTCAAGGGTGTGATCTTCATCGACTGACATCCTGGCACTGAAACCCACGCAATCTGTAAACACCACAGTGGCGAGTGTGCGCTGTCCTCTCAGTTCTGATGTTAGTAAGTCGTTTTCCATGAAGTTTCGACTGGCAAGCGCGTGCCGTCTAAGTGAGGTCAGACATGACCGATCGCGGTGGGCATGATGCTTGTGAAACAGCCTGCTAAGGATGTGATAGGTCGGCGCGACGATCACGATCGCCAGTTTGCCACCTTAGAAGTTTAAAGGTTAGGTGAAGCTAGTCAATGGAGACAAACATCGTAGGCAACTCAATTGTAGACATTCCTCTTTTTAGTAGAGTGCCCTCATACCTGAAGTTTTAAACGGCGCTAGGGAAATCGACGAAACGAGCTAGGGAAAGTAACGTTTTAAGTTTTGAGTCGAATTGCTTCTACCTCTCACACTCCTCACTCCTCACCCAGAACTCTCACGCTTTGCACCACAAGCGGTAACGCACTGCAAAGAATGATGCTGGCAACAACGAGGCTAATGACACCATCTGCCCAAAGCCAGTGGAGTGTGGTGACCGCGATCGCGGCAAGAATGACACCGATGCAACTCATTGCGTCTGCCAGCACGTGCAGAAAAGCGCCGCGCAGGTTGAGATCGTGATTGCTACCGCGATGGAGGAGAGCGATGTTGATACTATTGACGACAAGTCCCACAGCGGCTGTAATCAACATAGGTAGGCTGGCGATCGCCTCTGGAGGCGTGTGCAAACGCTGAATGGCTTCCCAAGCAATCCAAAGGGCGATCGCGATGAGTACAAGTCCGTTGACCAGTGCTGCCCAGACTTCCCATACGGCTTCTGGTAGGGCTGGTGGAGACGATTCTGCCATGATGCCTGTCAGCGAATCACTCAGTACACTGATTTTTGGGCGGAGGGCGAACCGTGTAGCAACCAGTGCCAGCACCAGCGCCAAACTGTCAGCAGTCATGTGCCCTGCTTCGGCAATCAGCGCTAAGCTGCCACTGGTCAAGCCAACGACCAGTTCGGCAGCAGCAAAGCTACCCAGCAGCAGCAGAGCGATCGTGAGTTGAGTTTGCTTGGTTTGCGGATCGATCGTCGTGTGTTGGCAGTCAGCAGAATGTTGATGCATGGATGACGGGACAGTAGAAAATAAAGAAGAGGGAATGGCAGCGATTACAGTGCTCCAGTCAATTTTACTCCCTGCTAACCTTTGACTGCTTCTATGTGCTGCTTTAGAGGTGGCACCTGAAGAAACGGTATAACCGCAGTCGTCGATCGACCCATCAGGCAATAAGATAATGGCAAGGTTTTAGGAGTTGCGCGATGAATCGTCCCCATACGTCTCCCGGTACTGAGCAGGAGCGCCAAATAGCCAATCGGCTTGATTACAGTCAGGCACAATCACTACCAGAGATGTGGGCGATCGCAGCGCAGCGCTTCAGCCAGAATCTTGCGGTTTATGATCCTCACGCAAAGCCAGTCGTTCAGCTAACTTACGCAGAACTTTACCAGCAGATGCAGCAGTTTGCAGCGGGTCTGCAAGCGTTGAGTGTGAGGCAAGGCGATCACGTCGCGCTATTTGCCGACAACAGTCCCCGCTGGCTGGTTGCCGATCAGGGCATTATGGGCGCAGGTGCTGTGAACGCCGTGCGTGGCTCTCAGGCAGACCGAGACGAACTGCTGTTCATTCTCGCCAACAGTGACAGCACCGCGCTAGTCGTGCAAGACCAGGCAACGTTGACAAAGCTGGCTCAAGCACTAGAGTCGCTGCCTCTACGATTCGTTGTGCTGTTGACTAATGAAACGCCACCCGCGATCGGTGCCTTGAAAATACTTAACTTTTCGCAGTTAATGCAACTGGGTGCGGGTCAACCGCTTCAGCCCGTGCAGCTAGAACGCGACACGTTGGCAACGCTGATGTACACCTCTGGTACGTCTGGAATGCCCAAAGGGGTGATGCTCAGCCATAGCAACCTGCTTGCCCAGATCGACGGTGCTGCATCGGTAGTGAATCCACAAAACGGACGAGTGCTGAGCATTCTACCGATCTGGCACTGCTACGAACGCACCTTTGAGTATTTTATCTTTGCGTATGGCTGTACTCAGGCGTATACCAACATCCGCCACGTCAAGCAAGATCTAAAGGACTTCAAACCCAACTATATGGTCGCAGTACCGCGCCTGTGGGAGTCCATTTACGAAGGGGTACAGAAGCAGTTTCGGGATCAGCCGCCGAGTAAGCAACGACTGGTTAACTTCTTTTTGACTGTGAGCCATCGTTATATTGTGGCTCGACGGATTCTGAACGGTGTGAGTTTGGACGCGCTACAGCCCTCGATCGCCCAACGTCTGACTGCTGCCGTTCAAGCCGCCCTTTTATGGCTACCGCATCAACTGGGCGATCGTCTGATTTACAAACAGGTGCGGGAAGGTATTGGTGGTGAAGTGAAATTCTTTGTGAGTGGTGGCGGGTCGATCGCCGAACACCTGGAAGATTTTTTTGAAATGATTGGTGTGGATATTTTAGGCGGCTACGGCTTGACGGAAACCGCTCCCATTACCCATGTTCGTCGCATCTGGCGCAACATTCGCGGTGGCGACGGACAACCGCTACCCCAGACCGAAACCCGCATTGTTGATCCTGAAACCCGCCAGCCAGTGCCTCTCTTCAAGCAAGGTTTGGTCTTGATTCGGGGGGCACAGGTCATGCAGGGCTACTACAAAAATCCGGAAGCGACTGCGAAAGCGATCGACCCTGATGGCTGGTTCAACACAGGCGATTTGGGCTGGGTGACAGAGCAGGATGACCTGATCATTACTGGACGCGCCAAAGATACGATCGTGCTGACCAGTGGCGAAAATATTGAACCCCAGCCGATCGAAGATGCTTGCCTCCGCAGCCCCTATATTGACCAGATCATGCTGGTAGGACAGGATCAAAAAGTGCTGGGAGCGCTGATTGTGCCGAATCTAGAGGCATTGCAGAAGTGGGCAATGGCGCAGGGTAGAGAGTTGCAGTTGCCGGAAACAGCGGTCAGCGGTCAGCGGTCAGCGGTCAGCGGTCAAGAGTTAAGCACTAACAGCCAACAACTAACAACTAACAACTCCTCCCTCATCACCCTCACCAGCAAACCTGTCCAAGATCTCATGCGGCAAGAACTCAACCGGGAAGTGAAAAATCGTCCAGGCTATCGGGCGGACGATCGCATTGGACTGTTTCGGCTCCTTGAAGAACCCTTTTCGATCGAAAATGGGCTACTGACTCAGACGCTAAAAATTCGGCGCAATGTCGTGACGGAGCGCTACCAGGGTATGATTAACGAGATGTTCGTTGGGTAGTCTGGCTCAGTACAAGCCGCAATACCTGATCGGTGGTGACTGCTGAACGGGTGGCATCAGTGTAATTTTTTGCTTCAAGACTTGTTTGCTCAAAGACTTGCCAACGAACACTCTGTCATTCCGCACACTTTTTCCTGACCCAACGTTTATGGATGTTTCTCAATCTCATCTGCTGCTGAAGCGTACCGTCAACGTAAAGGCGATCGTCACGTCTCGCTGGAAAGAAGACGCACAGCAGCAATTACAGGCGCAGCTTAATCAGCTCGACAACCAACTCCAGCAGCTTGAAATGCAGGGGCAGCGCATGATTGCTGAAATTCAGAAGCAGAGCCTCAAGCCGCCTGGTCCCGAAACGCTTCAACAAATCGACAGCATTCAAATTCAGGTGAATGAAAAGAAAAGCGAGTTTCTGGAGCAAAAGAACCAGATCTTGCAGCAGCTTCAACAAATTCAACTGCTGGAACTCAACCAAGAAGTGCAGCAGGGGCAAATCGACAGTATCTTTCGAGTCGAAACGGGCGACAACCTGATCGAAAAAATGCAGGTCGAAATTCTTCTGCGTGACGGCATTGTAGAAGCGATTCGCGGAGCCGTTTAAATAAACGCTCAACTTCATACCGAATGAATAGTTCGACACATCAAGCGGATTGGTCGCTATGTCACAGTAAAGAGAAGCAGATCTAGCTGCCACGATCGCTCTCCTTCTTCTAGATGGTTTAGATGGTTGGTCCAAATGGGACTGGTTCAAATGGGTAGCCGATTTGCTCGGTTCACGATCGCTAGCCGTCAGCATCTCTTCGTCCACAAAACTTTTTTCACTCCATTTCAGACCTGGAACTCACTCCATGATTTACGAAGTCTTCATGCCTGCGCTTAGCTCCACCATGACCGAGGGCAAAATCGTCTCCTGGACAAAAGAGCCTGGGGATAAGGTCGAAAAGGGTGAAACCGTTGTCGTGGTTGAGTCTGACAAAGCTGATATGGATGTGGAATCCTTCTATGAGGGCTATCTGGGCGCGATCGTTGTACCAGCCGGTGAAACTGCTCCTGTAGGAGAGGCGATCGCCCTCATTGTCGAAACCGAAGCCGAAATTGCCACTGCTCAGCAACAAGCGGTAGGACAAACTCCAGCCGCTCCTGTAGAAACCGCTGGCGCGATCGCTGACACGTCGTCGATCGGTGACCCAAAGCAAGAATCACTAGCAGCCGTTGCCGCACCAGCACTACAAAATGGTAGCTCTACCGCACCAAATGGTCGTGTTGCCGTGTCTCCCCGTGCCCGCAAGCTAGCGAAGGAACTGAAAGTTGACTTGAGTACGCTGAGAGGCAGCGGACCGCATGGGCGTATTGTGGCAGAAGATGTCGAAGCTGCTAGCGGACAGCCCGCTGTCAAAGCGCCTACGGCACCACCGCCACCACCGCCATCCGTTACTCCTGCCGTGCCAAAACCAGCTGTCGTGGCTTCATCAACGCCCGCGATCGCGGGTCAGCAGGTACCGCTCACAACGCTGCAAAACGCGGTTGTCCGCAACATGATCGCCAGCCTGGACGTGCCCACCTATCATGTTGGCTATACGATCACAACCGATAATCTGGACAAGCTCTACAAGCAAATCAAGTCCAAAGGCGTGACGATGACCGCGCTGCTAGCAAAAGCGGTTGCCATGACCCTGCAAAAGCATCCACTTTTGAACGCCAGCTACGTCAACCAGAACATTTCTCATCCGGCATCGATCAACGTGGCAGTGGCAGTGGCAATGGAAGACGGCGGACTGATTACACCCGTGTTGCAGCAAGCCGATCAGCTTGACATTTATACACTGTCGCGCACCTGGAAGGATCTGGTCGATCGCGCCCGCTCAAAGCAGCTTCAGCCCGTAGAGTACAACTCTGGCACCTTCACGCTCTCCAATTTGGGCATGTTTGGAGTCGATCGCTTTGATGCCATTTTACCCCCTGGAACGGGCGCTATCTTGGCGATCGGTGCGTCCCTGCCTACCGTTGTCGCTACAGAGGACGGGCTGTTGGGCGTGAAACGGCAGATGCAGGTCAATCTCACCTGCGATCATCGCGTCATCTACGGTGCTCATGCCGCCGCCTTCTTAAAGGATTTGGCAACGCTGATCGACACCAACACGCAATCGTTAACGCTTTAGAAGCGGCGGCAAGAGGCAGAAGGCAGGAGGCAGAAGGCAGAAGGCAGAAGCAAAAAAGGGCTGCCTGTAGCTGCTAGATTGAAGTGCGTCTGCATGTCTTTAGCTAATAGCTGATAGCTAATAGCTGATAGCTAACCGCTCCAACCTCCTCATCGGATGCCCCAGCGTCGTCGCCAAATGGACGTGGATTCTAGCGTCGAGAGTGCATGCTCTTGCTGATACCGCTCCAGGATGATAGCGGCTGCATCACATAAACTTGGGTCGCGGTATGGCACGGACGCGCGCGTGTGCAAGTGCTCCTGTTCCATTTGTGAGAGGGGATGCAGCGTTTGACCATCAAAACTGCCTACGGTTCCTTGTGACCATTCGTGCGATAAGTGTGTGATACCCAGAGGAATCGTCCCGATCGCCAACCCTGCTGCTTGCATTGCCGATCGCACTGCCGCCGATCGTGAATAGGTTGCCAGTTTGCCTTGTGGTGCTAAACAGCGTGCAACTAGAGAAAAAAACTCGATCGTCCATAGCTGTGGACAGCGGCGCGGCGAAAAGGGGTCAAAGAAGATAGCATCGGCTTGAAAATCTGACTGGCAAAGGGATTGTATTGTTTGACGTGCATCGCCAACGAGCAGCTTAGCGTTGAGGCAAGGCGTTGTACAGGCGTGTGCCAGAGCCATTTGCCGCAAGACCATCTGTACAACTGGCGACCAGCTATGAATGAGGGGAGGCGCGATCGCTGCATGGGGGATGGTCAAATCTAACTCCAGCCCGTAAAGCTCTACCTCACAAGCCGGATTGACGTTCCAAATCGTTTCTAGCGCCGCAGCCGTGTTATAGCCCAAGCCGTAGCAAACATCGAGCAAGCGCAAACGGGGCTGCTGTGCCTTCTGTGTCAGCTCGGTCGCCTGGGCAAATTTGTGCATCGCTTCTGCCTTTGCTCCCTTACGGCTGTGAAACGCCTCACCAAAGGCTTCAGAGAAGAAGGTAAAAGAGCCATCGTCCGTTGGCTGTGGCACCCAATTTGTAGCGGTGATCATAACTGGTCGTAGAACTCAATTGGCAGCAACGCTTCAGTTGGTACAGTCCTCTCAAAGCCCGCATTAGACGAGCACAATCAAGACGATGTTCTCAAGGCAGCCCTTGTAGGATAACTATGCAACTGCTGATGATTATCCTTGATCTTCTAACAGGGTCTAATGTGGTGACTGTGCTTAACCAGATTTAGAAGGTTCAAAATGTGGCACCCTTTGCGGGGCGATCGCCCCGTTTCGCTTCGCTCTAACCTGTTGCCCCTGACAGTCGCCTTTGGCAGCGGTCTCCTGATGGGCTTAGCGCCTGCTCCACTCAATGTGTTTCCGCTGGCATGGGTGGCGTTGGCTCCGCTATGGGTATTCATTGCACGGAGAGGAGCAGATAAAAGGACACCATTCACGCTTTGCCTTGCCCTTACCTGGGGTATAGGGTATCACGGGCTGGCTCTTTCCTGGATTACAGGGCTACATCCACTGACCTGGCTGGGTGTGCCGTGGCTGGCAAGCGTAGCGATCGTCCTCTTCTGTTGGGGCTTCATTACACTCTGGGGTGCAGCGCTGGTTGTCGTCTGGGCATGGCTCATGCAGTTGATCGAAGGTTTCGTGAACAGGGCACAACCGATCGCAGAAAAAAGCCCTTTAAACCCTACTCATCCCTCAGCCCCTCACCTGTATCGCTCTCAATTACCATTCGCTTCTCTCCGTCGCGTACTGGTTGGCACCGCGCTTTGGTGTGCCTTGGAATGGTTTTGGAGCCTGGGTCCGCTAGATTGGACGGCACTTGCCTACACTCAAAGTCCAGGAAACCTGGCATTGCTGCATGTTGGTCAACTCTCCGGCACCTCTGGGGTGACAGCAGCGATCGTGGCGGTCAATGGGCTTCTGGCTGAAGCGTGGATGAGCGATCGGCAAGCGATCAGCCATCAGCGGTCAGCTATCAGCCGATTAAAACTTGAACCTGCAACACTACTATCTTTCGCCGCCGTGCTTCTCATGGCAGTTCATTTGCTTGGCTACACACTTTATGTTCGTCCGCTGGCTGCAACCAATGGAGCGGCACTCAAAGTGGGAATCATCCAAGGCAATGTGCCCACGCGCATCAAATTGGGAAATGAGGGCATTCAGAGAGCAACAGACGGTTATACCAGCGGCTATAAAACGTTGGCGGCTCAAGGGGTGGATGCCGTACTGACACCAGAGGGAGCGCTGCCATTTGTGTGGAATGAGCCGAATAAGCTCCGTAATCCCCTGTATCAAGCGGTATTGGAGCGTGGGGTCGTGCTTTGGCTGGGAACCTTTACAGCGCAAAAGGGCGGTATTGCCCGTAGCTTGCTGACGATCGCTCCTGATGGCACCACCACGAGTCGTTACGACAAAATTAAGCTCGTGCCGCTGGGTGAATATATCCCCTTTCAGAACGTTCTAGGGGGTATCATCAGCATTCTCTCCCCGATCGCTGAGAATGGACTACCAGGAACCTTCCAACAGCAGTTTGAAACGCCGTTTGGACGAGCGATCGCCAGCATCTGTTACGATTCTGCGTTCCCTGAGGTGTTCCGCTATCAGGCAGCAGCAGGCGGACAGTTCATCTTGACGGCATCGAACCTCGACCCGTACAGCGAAGTGCTAATGGCACAGCACCAGGCACAGGACATCATGCGAGCCATTGAAACCGATCGCTGGGCAATCCGGGCAACCAACACAGGTTATTCCAGCGTGGTGACTCCTCACGGCAAGGTTGAGTGGCGATCGCAACCGCGCACCTATCAAACCCACGCAGCGACAATTTTCCGCCGTCAGACACAGACGCTCTATGTTCGTTGGGGTGACTGGCTCACGCCATCACTGTTGGGCTTGGGGGCGATCGTAGTGCTGATCACACGGCGGTTGATGTAGAGCCAGTCAGCGGTCAGCGGTCAGCGGTCAGCGGTCAAAAAAAGCTGATCGCTAATAGCTGATCGCGTCTTAAAAGCTGAAATACGTCCGCACTGTTCAGCTATCAGGGCAACTAGAGGCGAACCAGTGGGTTAGGATGAAAGACTGAACAACATTAGTGATGAGCGCTTTTTTGGGTAACTTCTCTATGGCTATGACTCCCCTGCTGGTATTCGCTACAACAGCCGCTGCACCAACGGCAGCCCCTTCGCGATCGAGCCAGGTAACTCGTCAGCATTATCCCAACTTCAAGATCATCGTGCTCAATGATGATTTCAACACGTTTCAGCATGTCACCGAAAGCTTGTTAGAGCATATCCCAGGGATGACCGTCGATCGTGCCTCGGAGCTTACCAACCAGATTCATTTTGAAGGACAGGCGATCGTGTGGGTCGGTCCTCAAGAACAGGCAGAACTCTACCACATGCAGCTTGGCATGGAAGGTTTGACGATGGCTCCCCTGGAAGCAGCCTAGAGCTGTTTGACCGACTCTCTTTACCCTATCCATGAGCCGTTCCTCCTATGAGTAGTGCCTCTGGCGGCAGACTTGTCCTCAACCATTCCACCCACATTCCAGGTTTGATTAAACTCCTGGAGCGGTTGACCCACCAAATGGGCATTCAGACGATCACGCCGGGTATAATTGCATCAACGCGTTCTCATGCTCCCAAAATGATGCTTAAGATATCCGTGCCAATCCGAGGCGGGTTCAAAGTCATCGCACGCCAGGGTAAGACGGTACAAGAAGTCTTCATTTTGACTGTCCTGCTGCAAGACCAGCTTGAGTCCGCCATCGATCGCGTGATGAAGCATCGCTAGCAGGTTCGGTTGTCGATCGACGGCGCATTGCCTATGGAACCGTTGACCAAGCGTCTGTCAGGTCATACCCAAGCTCGTCTAACATTTGCCGCAGCAGCGGTAGGCTGAGACCAATCACATTGCTGTGGCAGCCGTCTAGCTTTTCGACAAACGAGCCGCCTTTACCTTCCAGGGCGAAGCCTCCAGCGCAGTGAAGTGGTTCACCAGTGGCAGCATAGGCAGCGATCTGACGATCGCTCACGTTCGCAAAGTGAACCTGGGTCTTCTGACAGCGGACAAGAGAGTTGGGAGGGGGAAGAGGAGAGAGGTGAATGCCGCCTTCCATCCGGCTCAGTGGAGGAATGACGAGCAGCGCATGTCCAGTGTAGAGGCTACCGACCTGACCACGCATTTGCTGCCAACGAGCGATCGCCTCTTCTGCACTGGCTGGCTTACCATGAATTTCACCGTCAATTGCCAAGACAGAATCGCATCCTAAGACCAGCGTTGCGACAGACGTACCTCGATCGAGCTGTGCGGCGACAACGGTTGCTTTACTGAGTGCTAACGTTTCGACGAGTGCGACTGGATCAGCCGTTTGTACTTGCGACTCGTCAAAGTGACTGGGACGAACGATCGGGCTAATGCCCACACTTTGCAGCAACCGTAGTCGTGCAGATGATGCAGACGCAAGAATGAATTGTGGTGTACCCATTGGGAGGGGGATGAGGGGACGAGGGATGAAGAGGAAGAATGAAGAATGAAACAAAGCGAGAGCCAATAAGTTTTAACGTCTGACCCTTGCCGAAGTTTTAAGCTACACGCCACTTTAAAGAGCTTTTTGAATTAATTCTGCGCTTTCCTACTCCCCACTCCCTACTCCCCACTCCCTATTTCTACTCACCCTCAATCGACCGAGAACGACTTCACAGTCCGTTCCATCAGCGTCTGCATTTTAGACCATCGATCTTCTGGCGTAGAGGCGTTGAAGGTGTAGAGTTTGCCTCGGCTCACGGCGACGCTTGCGAGATTGTGCCGTTCGCGATCGCCCACTTTGACGGCATACTCCAGCAGGTAATACAGCTTGTCACCAACGGTACGGGCTTCAGCGTTCACCAGTTCGGCAGTGCGTCCAGAATCGGGTGGCGCGATCGCGCTTTTGCCCAATTGATAGCCCACTTCGCCGGGGCTGCCCAATTCAGTGAGCGTCTTATTGCCAGTGACGGGGTTGATGACCACGCTAACATTCTCAGTTTGCTCAATGATGTCATGAAAAACTACGTCGGGTCCACTCGTCACACTAACGGGCAACCAACCGTTAGGATAGAGAAACTTGTAGCCATCAAGGCTGTCGATATAGGGCTTCAAGCCGCCAGTGGGTGTGGTGACACATCCTTGCAGGCTCAGGCTCATGACCACCAAAACCACTGCCAATATTCGTTTGAGCATCGCTTCAATTTCCCCTCAGCCGTCTTTGCAAGCAATGCACGCGATCGCCCCGTGCCAGCCTTGCTTCATTCTCTCACTACTGTGACGCGTTAGCATCATCGTATTGCCCCTCCTCGGCTGGGAACTTTTGACTAATTTCGAGCGTGGTGTCATAAAACGACGAGAAATCGTACACTATAAGGCTGCATGGTTCCAGCACGATCGTACTTAAGACGGTCGCTGCCCCATAAAACCCTGTCTATGTAACAATCGTTCGCCGTGTCGATCCTGATTTCGTTAAAATTTGGCTGGATACTAAACCAGCAAAGTAGCAATCAGGACGCGCTAGAGCTAGAACTAGAGTTGCCGCGTGAGCGATCGCTACGCTCGGTGACTGCGTCTAGTTCACTATCTAAGCCAGTTGGAATGGATGTTCCCGTGAGTGTAATGCAGTTAAATAGTTCACCTGCCCAGTCAACACCGTTAGTTCTTGATAGTCTGCCAAGTCCGTCGCTTGCCGATGAGATGTGTCCCCGTCGTGCAAGGCTAGAAATTGATTTGATGCTGCTGGCGATCGAGGCGCTTGATTTGAGCGGTTCAGAAGCTATTCTGCTCATGGCAAGTGAATTGGAGCTTCAGAGCGTCATCAAAAATCGGGTTTCGTTATGGCGTTTACGCAGCACCAACCCGTTGCGGCGCTACAGCCAGCGTCGTCCTCTCACACTCACTGAGGCAAAAGCGCTAGTCGTCGTCGGTTGCTACCTGGCACGACGGCTGACTGTGCTCATTCGGCAGCTTCTGCTGGCATACCAACAGCTCAGCGATAAGCAGCTATCCATGGAGCACCACTTTCGGCTCAATGAGTATCTGG
Organism: Tildeniella nuda ZEHNDER 1965/U140; assembly: GCA_019358895.1. Lineage (GTDB taxonomy): Bacteria > Cyanobacteriota > Cyanobacteriia > Leptolyngbyales > Leptolyngbyaceae > Stenomitos > Stenomitos nudus. The sequence goes on from JAHHIG010000001.1 coordinate 423,303, forward strand.
AGCGGTTTCGTGCTCATTTCCGATCGCGCATGAACCCCAAACGGGCGCTCGTCGCCGCGTATAACTCTGACGAAAAGCTAGACGAACTGGCACTGAATTTATTGACGCAACTGCTGTTTTGTACGGGCACTTACGGTATGCAGCGGTTTTGGGCAAGCCTGTTTGACGGAGAAGTGGCATGAGCATTCAGCGGCAATATAGCTTACCGAACTGCACCCTTGTCCTGGAAGGATGGGGCGATACCGTTGTGACCAACCAGACGGAGGCACGCCCCTTGATGTCTCAACTGATGAGCGTTGAGTGTCATCTTGTGGGTGAAGAGAAACCGCTGTCCGGCGGACGTGAGTTTTTTGAAAGCCTGACAACAACAGTGAGCCTTTATGCTCAAGAACTGCTGAGCGGCATTCGTGCCTTCAAAAAAGCGCCCCAAGCTCCCACACAAATGGTGCAGTTAGAGCGGTTGGGTGAGAACCACCATCGGTTGAGCGTGCTGCCGCCTGATGCCGATCCTGGTTCTGGTATTACGACTCACCTTACCCGACAGGTTGACCTGACGACGGTGCAGTTGTTTGACCTGGTAGAAGCGGTAGATCAGTTTTTTGCCGATACCCAAACCTTGCCAGATTTGTCGCTCCACATCGCGCCTCTTGCTAAACGTGCTGTTCGCAGTAGCGAACCCGTCGCCAAACAAGCGGTGCCTGCTGCGATCGGAGCCTCCGGTTTAGCCTTAGCGGCGATCGCGTTCTTTTTTATCCCTACCCCTCAAGTACGCCAACCAGAGGATCTGGTGCCCAAAGCCAGCACAACCTCTAGCACAACAGGCACACCCTCGCCGAGCGCTAGCCCTCCAACGCCGATCGCTAGTGGTTCGCCGCAACCCAGCCCTACAACCGCAGCAATCACTCCTAGCCCCACTCCAGCAACGACCACAACGACACAGCCCGATTTGACCGGGTTAGAAACGGCTCTAACCGCTGCCCCCGAAATTACAGATCCCGCGCAAGTGCAAACATTGCAGAAGCAGTTGGCGACTCAGCTTGATCAGGCGTGGAAAAATCGTACGTCCGTTAAGCAAGACCTTGTGTATCGCGTTGGTGTCGTGAGAGACGGTGCCATTGTTGGCTATAAACCGATCAATCCAGCCGCACTGACCGAAGCAAAGCAAACGCCATTACTCAACCTGCTTTACATTCCAGCGGCTGGTTCGCAGCCAACGTCAGAGCCGATCGCTCAATACAAAGTCGTCTTCACCTCTACAGGCATGGTTGATGTCGCACCCTGGAAGGAGGCAATGGCGAGTCCCCTGACTGGCATCACCGAAATTACTGATGCCGCTCAGATCAAAGACCTTCAACCCAAGCTTTACGACCAAATCGACAAAAACTGGAAAAGCAAACCGAGCTTCAAAAAAGATCTGGTCTTTCGGGTACGGGTCATGCAGGACGGCAAACTCGTGGACTATAAGCCAGATGTTCCACCAGCAGCCGATTACGTCAAAGAGACACCGCTGCCCCAGCTAGGCAAGCTTGCGGCTGACAGCGATACGAGCGCAGCGCAAACGCCCCTTGCCCTGTTCAAGGTTGTCTTCAAGCCAGACGGTAAGCTTGAAGTCAGCCCGTGGCGCGGTCGAAAAGATTCGCAGTAGGGACGATCGCGATCGGGAAACAGGTTCTCCCCGCACCCGCAGCACCAACGGTATGAATATCATCTTTTTCGGCACGCCTGCGTTTGCCGTCCCTAGCTTAGAGCGCTTGCTGGCGCACCCAGACTTTACTGTTCTCGGTGTTGTCACTCAACCTGACAAACGCCGGGGACGTGGTAACCAACTCACGCCATCACCCGTCAAGGCGATCGCTCAAGGGCACAATCTGCCGCTGTATCAACCCAAAAGCGTCAAAAAAGATGAAGACACCTTAAACAAGTTGCGGTCATCGCAGGCAGATGTTTTTGTCGTCGTTGCTTATGGGCAAATTCTTTCGCAGGCAGTTCTCGACATGCCGCGTCTGGGCTGCGTCAATGCCCACGGCTCAATTTTGCCAAAGTATCGTGGTGCCGCCCCGATACAGTGGAGTTTGTATCACGGCGAGGCGGAAACGGGCATTACCACCATGCTGATGAATGCTGGTATGGACACAGGATCGACCCTGCTAGAAGCGCGTACTCCGATCGCCCTCCTGGATAACTTCGACGATGTGGCAGAACGCCTTGCACATATTGGTGCCGATCTGCTCATTGAAACTCTGCTGAAGCTGAATCAGCAGGCAATTCAGCCGCTGCCGCAGGATGATACGCAGGCAACCTACGCACCCCTCATCAAAAAAGAGGATTACTGGCTAGATTGGTCGCGCAGTGCGATCGCCCTTCACAATCAAGTTCGTGGTTTCTACCCTGCCTGTAATGCCACCTTCCGAGGTGATCCCCTCAAAATTATGGCAACCGCGCCTCTAGGAGCTGCATACTGGACTCAACTGCCACCAGCACTGAGTGCGATCGCTCAAACATGGTCACCACCAGCGCCAGCGGCACAACCTGGCGAAGTCGTCGGTTTGCTCAAAGGGGAAGGCGCGATCGTGCAGACGGGTGACGGTGAACTGCTGCTACGAGCCGTTCAGATGCCTGGAAAACGCCCTCAATCTGGTTGGGACTTTGCTAATGGCGCTCGACTAGCGTTGGGAGACGTGCTGGGAAATGGAGAATAAAAGACAGGCTACAAATGATGCAAACTGCATAGGGATCACGGCTAGTAAAGTGAGCGCCTTGGGCACACTGTTTTATGAGTGTGATATAAATGTGTAGGTTTGTTACTAAATCAGCCCTTAGTTAGATGCCCTTTGAAATAGCACATTTATCTCGTTTGACCTTTCATTATTGAATCCGTCATAACCTGCAACCTGCTCACTGCTTACGTATAGCAGGTTTTTTCGTGTGCTTTTGCCCAAGCGACCTACACCTGGAGAAAACAATCGATTCATGACTGCGACAGTAAGCCCCAATAACCTGACATTCACGCCGCTGAATGCTAATTTGCGCCTGAAAGACATTCTGAAAACATTGCCCAAAGAATGCTTTCAAAAAGATATGAGAAAAGCCTGGACAGCCGTTTTGACCAGTATTCTGATGGTCAGCTTAGGCTATGCCAGTATTGCGATCGCACCCTGGTTTTTACTGCCGATCGCCTGGTTTTTTACCGGAACGGCGCTCACCGGCTTTTTTGTGATTGCCCACGACTGCGGGCACCGATCGTTTGCGAAGCGGCGTTGGGTGAACGATTTGGTCGGGCATCTGTTTATGCTGCCGCTGATCTACCCCTTTCATAGCTGGCGGATTTTGCACAACCAACACCACAACCACACGAATAAGATGGATGTGGATAATGCGTGGCAGCCGTTTCGACCAGGTCTCTACGCCTCACTGCCCACGCCGATCCGGGGTGCTTACCAGGCGATGCGAGGACGCTTGTGGTGGCTTGCCTCGGTCGTTCATTGGGCAATCATGCACTTTGATCCATCCAGAGTTGGGGCAAACGATCGGAGCAAAGTTAGGCTGTCAGTTGCAGTGGTCGTTGGCTTCGCAGTCATCTTTTTTCCACTGCTCATTGCCACGCTTGGCATCGGCGGCTTCATCAAATTCTGGCTCATGCCCTGGCTGGGCTACCATTTTTGGATGAGCACCTTTACGCTCGTACACCACACGGCTCCTGACATTGATTTCCAAGAGCCTGAGCAGTGGCACGCTGCCAAAGCGCAACTGGCTGGAACCGTTCACTGCGACTACCCTATGTGGGTTGAACGGTTGTGCCACCACATTAATGTTCATATCCCCCACCATTTGTCTACCGCTATTCCGTCGTACAACCTGCGAATGGCGCACGAGAGTCTGCGGGAAAACTGGGGCACTTACCTCTACGAATGTCGCTTCTCGTGGTCGCTCATGAAAGCAATCACCGATCAGTGCCACCTGTACCATCCCGAAGAGTGCTATCAGTCATTTACGGCTTACGAGAGGCAAAAGTAGGCGGGCAACTTGTGCCGCATGTCGTGAAATGATTGCTCAGTGGTGGATGTGTAGGTGGGTCTTGCACTATACATCCACACCGCTGATCTAAACCTTTGACCCAAAACGAACAACCGCATCCAGCGCCGTCCTATTTTTTCTTTTAGCAAGATGAATCATTCTTGCTAACTGGCGTTATCCTGAGGCTAATCTCAGCCAAAGGGAACCAGGCATGTACGCACGATCGCTCATCAGTTTTAGTACCGTATTGCTGCTAGCGGCTTGCTCCAGTGCGCCTAACAATGAACAAGCGGCTGTACCATCGTCTTCTGACGGTGGAGTGCCGAAACCTACAGCCGCCGCTCAAGACTTTCAGAAGCCTGTAGTAAACCCAGCTCCACTGCTTCCAGTGCCGACGATACCAGGACTGATTACGCCGACGAATGCCCGGATGCGAGTCCCGACGATCGTCACTGGACGAGCTGACCCCTTCGCTGCGGTTTCTACAGCACCCATTCAGCTTTCTGCTGCTGCCACTAAGCCAGCGGTGACGCTTCCCAGCCCTTTACCTGCACCCAATCAGGGGCTGTTGCCGACGTTCAACCCACCGCCGACGCAGGTGCCGATCAACACTCCGCTACCGCCAACACTGCTGCCAACAGCTCCCGTATCGCGCACTGCTACAGCCGACGCGATCGAGGTGAGTGGCGTTATCAAAGTTGGCGGTAAGTGGAGCGTGATTGTCAAAGAGCCAGACGCTCAAACCAGTCGCTATGTCCATGCTGGTAGCTATTTGGCAAACGGTCAGGTGTTGGTGAAGCGGATTGTAGCGGGTGCTGGCTCCGATCCGATCGTGATTTTGCAGCAGAATGGAGTAGAGATCACACGATCGATCGGCGGCAGTGCCCGTCTTGCTAGCAAATAGCTAGTGATGATCTGGAGCAAAGGCAGACAGCAAATGGGAAATGGTTAGTTGCTGATCGGTTGTCTTTGCCAGATCGTTCGCGTCCTTCTCTGTCCTTGCCTGGAGCGCTTCTATGACAGAACTTAGCCAACGCGATGATGCAAGCAGTACTAAACCAGCCGTCGCCAAGCGGAAAACGCAGCAGGCGATCGAGTGGCGCGACCTTAACTATCAGGACAACTACCTCTGTCCGGTTTGTCGGCATGGGCAAATTGCACCACTGACGCTCATGGATGCTTTCGCCTGTGATTTCTGTCGCCACATTTTTACTGGCAATTTGCAGGAGCAATCGATTCATGTGGAAGATAGCTCCCAGCCAATGACCTGGCGCTGGAACGGGTACAACTGGAAGGCTGCGAATCAAATGGACGTGGATCTCACTATTGTCGTCTGGCTGGTTGGTGTAGCGCTCGTGCTGCTGCCGCCTGCGCTCATCTGGCTGTCGTCTCATACGTTTCCGCCGCTGCACGGTAGTACCTGGGCTTGGTTTCCCACGGTCTGGATTAGCCTGACGTTTGGCGCTCATTTCACGTTCGTCGGCTGGCTATTAGCGGAGCATTACCAGGTGCCCGTTTACATTACCTATAAGATACGGCTGCGCGATGCTCTAGGCAGGCGGTGAGTGAAGGGCAGAAGGCAGAAGGCAGAGGGAGCGGAGGAAGCAGGGGAAGCAGGGGAAGCAATTCAAAACTCAAGACTCTGACCCTACACCCCACACCCCACACCCCACTCCCTACACCCCACTCCCCACTCCCTCTTCACTGAATGCTAACTAGAGCTTTATTCAAAGTGCTTGCGTTTGGTGGACCAGCGCAGAAAGTGATAGCCTTTGGAACTATCGGCAACGATCGCAGTAGCTCCGCTATTGCCCAAGTCAGCGATCGCTAAGTAAGTTAGAGTCGCTTCGGTAGAGCATTCGCTGTACAGCAGGGTGCCAGTCGCTGAAAAAATTAGGGTGCGCGATCGCTTAGCAGCTTTAGCGGCTTGCCCGTGCAGTGCTTCAAAATTAACGGTCACAACTACATCAGGTTGGCTGTGATCGGTCAGTGTTGCTAACTGAACTGGACTGCTGCCAAGTTCTAACGACTCCAGTGCCTCCCATCTAGGTGAGTTTCCAGGGGGTGCGTTTCCAGAGGGTCCGTTTCCAGGGGGTGCAGTTCCAGGCAGCTTACCGACGCGCTTCAATTCTTGCATCAGCGTGGGCAGTGCGTTCGTTGCCCACTCAGGCTGTTGCTGTACCCAATCAGACAGTTGGGTCGTTTCTGGCGTTTGCCATTGCAAGGCAGATTCGGTGAATGCTAGTGGACGTGGTCGGTTGTTCGCCTGAGCGATCGACTTGGGCGCGACCTCGCCAGCAGCCAGCAACTCTAGTTCGCCAGCACGAATGCGGACGGCTTTGATACTGGCAGTGACGGTTTGCTGCTGTCCATCTGGTAGCCAGAGCACGATCGACAGAGGTGGATCAGCGATTAGCCCCAGTTGCTGCCAGAGGCGATCGACTGTAGAGTTGGCTGGTAGACCCAGAGACGCACCCGAAAAGCGCCAGCGTTTGCCATCTTGAAAGCCAGCTACTTGGACGCGATACCACGCTTGCTGTGCGTCTAGTTTGAGCGCCGGATGCTGCTTTGGCTTCAACCAGACGGAAGCGTTGATGGCAGATAGTACTTCGGCAGTACCCACCAGTTGACCGGGCGGCAGATCCGCCAAAGACGTATTTTCAGCAGGCGGTGCAGTCAGGCGTGTGATGAGAGCCGTTACACGGGTAATCTCTGCGGGAGTTATGCGGGGCTGTTTTTTGAACCAGACGATCGCGGCATTGCGTCCTTGTCGTGCCCCTACTAACAATGCTCCCCATGTTCTGACATCCATTTGCGACGGGCTAACCCGCAGTGCAGCATCAACCCGATTTTGCAACCGACCGGAGTCTGTCTTGAGCAGCGTAGCCGTTTCCAGGCTGTTTTCAGCGTTGGCAGCGAACACGGTCAAAGCGCGTCTCCACCGACCATCAATCAGGTTGGCTAACACCTGCTGGCTGGGGCTTGCCCAGGCTTTATTAGCTTGTCTCTGTGCTGCCTGCGCGTGCAGATGGATGAGTGCTCTTTGCGCCTGAGCCGCCGCTGACCACTGACCGCTGCGATCGCGCCGTTGCACTGATTGCAGCCACTGTAAGCCTGTAGACCATAACCCACTGCGAGCCAGCAGCAGCCCTTTGCTGTAGGTTTCGTTGTCGATCGCAGGCTCCAGCAGCAAAAGCGGCTCCAGTTGCAGCGGGCTGGCGAGAAACTTGCGCGGCTTTACCTGATAGATCTGGAACTGAGGCTCCATGCCCACCGTTTGATCGATAATCAGTTCTGGCGTGCCAGTACCCGTCACGTTTTGCCAGAGGGGGTCTTGTCCCACCGGACTGCTCCACTCCAGCATCGGCTGCAGATGCACTCGACTAGGATTGTAGTGCAGCACCTGCCCATAGGCGATCGTGCTGTCTCCTCGCAGCCAGCGTCCACTCAAGTTTAACCAAACGCCCTGAGACGGAACGTTGCCCTCAAACCGATTGAGCGTCATCAACGGCAACGATCGCGTTGAGCCTTGATGAGTATCACCTGCATTAATCAGCGGTGCCAGCACGAACGATTCATCAGAACCCACGATCGCCAGTTGATCCAATAGCTGTAAGCGTTGCTCACGTGGATGAGTTGGCGTAGTTTGGTAGATCCGCAGTTCGACAATCTGTTCGCAGTTGCTCTGGCAGTTCGATCGTTGCGCCAGCACAGGCAGCAGCAGATCTGATACGGTTGTTTTGTGATCCAAAGCGCTAGTATTTTTCCCTAACGGGAGCGGTTCACCGAGGTTGCGTCCTGCCTGAGCTAGTTCCTTACGCACCTCGTCCAGGGTCTGTGGCGGTTTCAGCCCGGTCACAGGAATGGGAATCCAATCTGGTAACAGACGATTCATCCATAGTAATGTTTGTGGGTTCACCATCAGTTGAACGCCTAGCCAGCCAGCGCCAGCCAGTCCACTTCCTCCAAGAAATAGCATAGCGATCGCTGACCAGGAAAATGCTCTCGGCAAGCTGCGTCTCAAGCCATCCCGTTTTGCGCGTGGGGCAAGTGGCAGTGCTGTAGCAGCCTGAGACGCTTTCTGAGCCTTTGTACCTGGTTGGGAACGCTTGAGCGCACGATCGCGCCGATCAATTGCCATGCTAAAACAGCACTGACACAACGTCAGCAGGTAACATGCATCACTGTAACCGGAAACACCAGCAGCGTCACGTAATCTTTGGAGAGATGGCTAAAAGCTATCAGCCATCAGCTATCAGCTATCAGCTATCAGCTATCAGCCCAAAAACGACTGCTGACCGCTACAGTCTATGACGTTATTCTTCGTAGCCTCTAAAGGCTAAGATGCCTTAGTCTACTTGCAAGTTTGCTTGCAAATATTGCCCCCACTTGGCGGCTAATGGCGGTTCTGTAAACGGAATGCGGATCGGTACAGCCCGATCGGCACAGGTCAACTCTAAAACAGCCTTTCCTCGACTGGGTGCCGATGCTAAAGCCGCTGGTTGCTCATTCACCAGCAGGCGAACTGTTTGCACATCATTCAACGAAACCGTTTCCAGATTCACTGCTCCCTTGCGAGTTGGCAACCCCCAAGTGAGGTCGCGTCCTTTCTGCCCTAACACGGCGTAAATGTCATATTTTGCCCGTTCAAACTGCGCCGCCCAGATTTTATATGCCTCCAGCTTTTGGTACTCGTTCCAGCCAGCCCAGGTTAGCCAGAGGAAGAGTGCCAGTAGAGGAAGCCAGAAGAGAGCGTGTGACATGGGGGAGAGGAGTGGGGAGTAGGGAGTGGGGAGAGTAGTAGGAAGTAGGGAGTAGGGAGTGGGGTGTGGGGTGTAGGGAGTGGGGAGTGGGGAGAGTAGTAGGGAGTAGGGTGTGGGGTGTGGGGTGTAGGCTTCGACGTGAGCGCTCAGCCGAACGGGAGTAGGGAGTAGGGAGTGGGGTCAGAGTTTTGAGTTTTAAGTTTTGAATTGCTTCCCCTGCTTCCCCTGCTTCCTCCGCTCCCTCTGCCTTCTGCCTTCTGCCCTCTGCCTTCTGCCGCCTCGCTTCTCACTGCGGCAACAGCGGCAACACCAAAAGCACAAAATAGTACACCAACGGAGCGGTAAAGACATAGCTGTCGGCGCGATCGAGAATGCCACCATGACCAGGAATGAGTTGCCCAGAATCTTTCACGCCTGCATCACGTTTCATCATCGATTCAGTCAGGTCACCTAGCAAACTGGCAATACCAATGAGCAAGCCGAGCGCGGCACCTGTGACGGGCCATCCTGACCAGTTCAAATACCAGGAGCCGACGATCGCCACCACAATACTACCTGTCACCCCAAACACAGCACCTTCAACGGTCTTTTTGGGACTGATGTTTGAGAGCCGCGTGCGCCCAAAGATTTTGCCGAAAGCATACGCGCCAATATCTGCCGCCCAAATGCAGCCGAACGCCAACAGCGTGTTGGTTAAACCCTGCGGCAGGCTGTGTAAGTCTGTCCAGGAGTGAGGAAAGTAGCCGTCTAGCGGCAGGTTGCTAACATCAGCCTGCCCCAGCGATCGCAGCCTGACCCAGTAGCTCGGCAGGTAGCCACCGTAAAACAAGCCCAGGATTGAGGTTGAAATATCGGCGATCGTCGCAAGTTTGGGTTGAAACAGTAAATAGAAGCAAATAAATGTGCCTGCAACCGGGAAGACTGCATCCGCCAATGTTGGCGAAACAGTCGCAATGAGCAGCAATGCCTGACTAACCGCCAGCGTCGTTTTGGCAGCCGGTGCAATGCCTTTAGCGTGGACAAGCTGAAAGTATTCCAACTGCCCTAGATAAATGATGATGCCAAACCCAACTGTAAAGTACCAGCCGCCCAGCATAATCATGCTGAGTGCCAGAACGATCGCAATTACTCCACTTAAAACACGGGGTAAAGACATGAAACTGGTTTCTTTTGACCTGCTCTCTTTTGGCAGCGATTTGGTTGAATGATCCAACGTCATTGACGGACTCCACTTCACAGGAACAAAGCGAAATGCTGTCAGAGTTAACTGCTTTGGCTGGCGTGCTCTTCAGTCGTCGGCTGAGGACACCAAAAGCCTTTCTAGAAAAGCTTCGGGTTATCGTTACACGTCACTTGATCGAGATGCTACCAACAGCCATTAAGGTTAGCTCAAGATTAAGAAGGTTAAGAATCCTTTGAAACACTTTAGCTGAATCTCGGTAGCGCTCCCAGTAATTCTTCGCGTTTGCTGATCCAGTTAACAAAAACCAGACGAGCGTCAGCGGTTAGATTCCCTTAACGGTTGCAGACGATCGTCCCAGACATACGGTTAAATCAGCCTGTGCGATCGGACTTAGCCACTCACTCACCTTTCTAGTCTAGTTTTTCTCCGCTGAGCACAAAGATTGGATCGATCGCTGCAAACGTTTGATTCATGCCTCGCTTCTCCAATCGATTCACTGCCGATTGCACCACTTCAATATTGCGGACTTGCAGTTCGGCAAAGCTCTCTGAAACCTGGTAAAGACCTTCCAGTGTTGCTGCCGTCGCCACGATGCGTCCCCGAGGCTGTAACCGTCGCCAGACCTCATGCAGAATCGCTTTGATCGATCGCCCCCCCTCAATGCAAACGCGGTGCGGCGACTCAGGCAATGCGGTCAAACATTCAGGCGCACTGCCTTCCATCACTTCGACATTGCCCACACCAAAGCGATCGCAGTTCCGTCGAATCAGGTTTGCCACATCGTCATCACGTTCGATCGCAGTAATGCGTCCCTGCGGACACAGCAACCCGGCTTCTACCGCGATCGTGCCCGTTCCCGAACCAATATCCCATAGGGTCGAATCGGCTTCTAGTCGCAAGGAAGACAGGATGAGCAGCCGCACTTCGCGTGGACTCATTGGAATACCGGGCAACCGCTCAAACAGATCGTCGGGTATGCCGGGAGTAACGTAAGACCAAAGGGGGGAAGGCATGGGGAAGGGATAAAGGCTAAAGCACAGCGTTTGTCGTTGCTGCTGACAGCTTAGAGCGTGAACACTGTTGCCGAAGTTGTCGCGTTGGTGGTGCTTGAGCAAAAACAAACGGCTGTGGCTTGCCCTTTGCATGAGTAGTGCGATGTCTCTTCCAAGCCTAGCGGATAACTCAAAACCCCGGTGTCCCAAACGTTACATCAGCAAAATTACATCAGCGCTGTCTCATCACCTTTAAAAATCCGGTTTATGCAGCGATCGCTGCAATGCCCAAACGCCTGCTGCACTAATCGCACCACTCAGCAAACCGATACCAAGCTGATTGCGGTTCTCCAGCAGACAAATGATGCCAATGACTCCCAGCACTGTGGCTAAGCCTTTCGCTATCGTTAGCATGCGCTGCATAGCGCTGTTCGCAGACACAACCCGTTCCAGCAGATCGGCATCGTCGCCAAAGTGCGTGGATGTGGCGATCGTCTGTTCTAGCGATTGGTATTTCACCAAGTCAACCTGATAGTACGTGCCCAATTCATCATCACGCAGACTGGCAACTGAGTGCAATCCAAACCGCTTGGCATGAGCGATCGCGGCGCTAATTTGCTTTTTCGTCGCCATGGGACGCAGCGCTTCAAACACCGATTCCCGATAAACACCTGACGTTGCCATCGTCAAAATCTGCTGGCTCAACTCTGGCACTGTTAATCGTCGCGTGATGACACTCATGACCTTCCCTTCTGCCGCAGAACCCGTGATTATCATCGTAGTCTCGTACTAGAAATTATGCTTTACTCTGTGAGATTGCGCCGATCGCGCCCTTAACGGCTTGCAAGTAGTCAGCCGGAGCGAGGAGAACTTGCAGCCCTCTCATGCCTGCGGAAATGGCGATCACATCAAAGACCTCAATGAGTTCATCAACATACACGGGATAGTCTTTTTTGCAGGCAAGGGCAGTGACCCCACCGCGCACGTAGCCAGTCAGCGATTGGACTTCTTTAAGAGGCACGGGTTGGGCGTTGCGATCGCCCGCCAGTTTTGCCAATGCTTTAAGGTCAAGCTGAGTATTGCCAGGAATCACCGCCAGACAAACACCCGTTCTATCACCCCGCACGACCAGCGTTTTAAACACCTGCTCTGGCGGTAGTCCCACTTTTTGAGCGACACTTTCGGCTGACAGGTCATCAGGGTTGACCTCGTACTCGCGCAGGGTGTAAGCAATGCCTAACGTATCTAAAAGACGAACAGCGTTAGTTTTCATCACAAATGACTCGTCATAGCAGATGATTAAAATCTGACAATCGGTTTCAAGATGGTGTCTTGACTCCAGGAACGATCGTGTTCTGAATCTGAAGCGTATTGTGTCCCGAATCTAATCTCTGGTGCGATGGTGAACTGACGTGAAAGCAATCTGGCTATGGAGCATCAGCGCGATCGGGGTGGGAACGTTGGTTTGGGTCGTGCCTCGTTTGCTGTCTTCTGCACCTTCGCCGCTTTCGATCGCTAAAGTAACGCCTATCACCAAAGCGATACCTACAGCTACTGTGCCAGCGCCAACCATTGAATACAAGTCTTACACCCTAGCCGACAGCACCGTTTATACGTTGAAGATTCCAATGGAAAGCCCGTTTGTAGTGCTGCCTGCGGTGGTGGAGACGGTTGAGCTACCAGCCGCGATCGCCCAGCGTCAGAACGCGATCGCGGCTCTCAACGGCGGTTTTTTTGATCCTGACAATCAGCAATCGACTGCCTACGTAGTGGTCAACGGCAAACTGGTAGCAGATCCGCGACAGAATGAACGCCTGATGCAGAACCCGAAGCTGACACCCTACTTAAGCAAAATTCTCAACCGCACCGAATTTCGGCAGTATCAGTGTGGCGATCGCCACCGCTACGACTTTGCTTTGCGTAACGATGCTGTCCCAGCGGGCTGTCAACTGATCCATGCGTTGGGTGGTGGTCCGCGTCTGCTGCCAACGCTAACCGCACAGCAAGAGGGGTTTACGGCTGAAGCGAATGGGATCGTCATACGCGATGCGCTGGGAAGCAGCCAGCCCAATGCGAGAACGGCGATCGGAATCACGCGCGATCGCAGCCTGCTTTGGGTCATGGTGGCTCAAAAACCGGGTGTTGCGAGCGGGATGACGTTGCAAGTACTAGCGACATTTATGCAAACGCTGGATGTCGAGCAAGCAATGAATCTGGATGGCGGCAGTTCATCGTCGCTTTACTACAATGCCAAAACGGTTTATGGCAAGCGTGATCAAGCAGGTCAGCCTGTCATGCGATCGGTTAAATCAGTCTTGCTGTTAAAGCGGGCTGTCGATCGCAAGTAGTGTGACTTGGATATGCAGACTGGCGCAAAAAATAGATTGGCGTAGAAAGAGTAGAAAGAGATGATGCAAGCTTGTACGGACGAAGCATTCGGCAGTTATCTGACTGAGTGACAACACTTTTGCCCGAATGCTTCGCCCCTGCCAAAGCTCGAACTATTTAACTCCTATCTCTAAGATGCTCCGCTCCGCTGAATCGAATCACAACCATGAATGAATTCGATAGGAGCGGTGAGATTCTGTTTTTAAGTTTGAGACAATAAAAGAGATCAACTCGTGGTCTGCGATGAACCTCAGCCAGCTCAAACTCTCCCAGCTCCGCATTTTAGTCGCCGTCGCAGAGGCTGGCAGTTTTAGCGAAGCGGCTTTGACGCTGCACATGTCTCAGTCGGCGGTGAGCTATGCCATTGCTACCCTTGAAGACGAGTTAGGCATTGTTTTACTGACACGGGGTCGCTATGGCTCACAGATTACACCCGTTGGCGAACAAATTGTTGCTCGTGCCCGCGAGATGCTGCAACTGATGGACGACATCATCAAACAAGCCAATCTCGCCAAAGGGTTGGACGGCGGACATCTCCGAATCTCTACGTTTCGCAGTGCAGGAACGCACATTCTGCCCGATGTCTTAGCAGACTATTGTCAGCGTTATCCCGCGATCGCCATCGACATTCGCGAATATAACGATCGTCCCGAAGTTGAAGACGATCTCCGTAAAGGGCGATCGGAGCTTGGCATCACTTATCTACCTGTGGGGGCTGAGCTGAAAGCCTGGGAACTGATGCGTGACGAGTTTGTCGTGTTGTTTCCACCTGGATTCGAGTTAGCAAGTCCAAACATAGAGTGGGCAGCACTGATGCGCTACCCGTTGATTATGGCTCCGGTGAGCGATGGCTGTGATGCGATGGTATATGCTCACTGCGCCACCTATGGCATTACCTTACACGCCACTTATCAGATTCGCTCAGACGCGACAATCGTCAATATGGTTGCGAAAGGACTGGGGGCAGCGATCAGTCCGCGCCTAGCCGCAGAACCGATTCCTTCAGGCGTTAAAGTTTATAGTCTGCCTGTGCCATTGTTCAGAGTGATTAGCGTTGCCATTCTGGCAGAGGCACTGTTGCCGCCCGCTGCATTCGCTTTTCTGGAGCTGCTGAAGCGTACCATGAGCGTGAAGTAGCGATAGCAGCAAGTCAAGGCGATCGCATCAGCCTACTAAGCAGTAATGTGCCTTTGTCAAAGATCAAGAAAAAGCCTGGTTCTGGAAGCCTTATCAGGCAAGACCTTAATGATTGCTTGAGCCAAAGCTAAGTTGAGGCGGCGATCGCCCGCTTTGAGCGATTGCAGTGCTGAATGAGAAGCCACGATCGCACACACTGCGGGTTAGAGGCAACGTAGAGAGATGACGATCGCACAAAGGAAGAGCCAAACCTAACTGAGTGCAGTCCGAATCTGACTTAGGATGATCCGAACGTCACTAAGTAACGTGACGATCGCGCAAAGCACGATCGCGACGTTACTAACTAAGATCCGCGTATTACAAAGGACGATCGCCGTGTTACTCACAAAGAGACTGATCGCACAAAGCATGATCGCGACGTTACTTATTAAAATCCGCGTGTTGCTTAGTACGATCGCGCCGTTACTAACGAAGAGGCTGATCGCACAAAGCATGATCGTCACGTTACTTACTGAGATGCGCGTGTGACTTACTACGATCGCGCTGCTACTCACAAAGAGACTGATCGCACAAAGCATGATCGTCACGTTACTTACTGAGATGCGCGTGTGGCTTAGTACGATCGCAATGCATTGGTGTGTAATGGTGATTGTCGATCGCCTTGAGGCGCTGGCTTTAACCTAGTGCCACGGTTGCCATGCTTTTTCGAGAATCTCAACGTCACCTGCTTTGATATCCGCTGCCCAATGGGTTTGTTCATCCTCTCGCCAGAACCGCAAGTCAACCGTTGCTTGACCGATCGTGAGTTGGTGCAGCGTAATATCAGGCAGCCATGCGGGAAGCTCTGGGTCAAGATATAACCGATGATTAGGCGCATCGGCTTGCAGTCCGAGCATGGCTTGCAACAAATGAAAGACCGAGCCTGCTGCCCAAGCTTGCGGCACATTCGCCTGAGCATACTGAATGGGAAACGCTCCTTTTTGTTGGGCAATGCCTGCGTAGACTTCTGGGAGACGGTAGTTCTCGAAATAACTGCCCGCTTCAGAAATCCCTCGTGCAATCCGAGCCGCTTCCGTTGCGAAACCGTAGCGTTTGCAGCCGAGGGCAATGATGCCATTGTCGTGTGCCCAGATGGAACCGAGATGGTAAGAATGTGGATTGAAGCTGGGGTGAGCCGCAGATAACGTGCGAATGCCCCAACCACTCCATAAATCTGGCTCCATCAGTTGCTTCACCACACGGGCAGCATGTTCAGGGCTGGCAATGCCACTCCACAAACAGTGACCCGGATTGGAGGCGATCGTGCGTACAGGTTGTTTATTCGCATCCAGCGCGTAGGCGTAGTACCCTAAGTCCTCACACCAGAACTGTTGCTCGAAGCGATCGCGCAACTCGATCGCTTTTTGCCGGAGTGAAACAGCGCGCTCCGGTTCTCCGATCGTGGTAAAAACTTCTGCCATCCGCATCCAGGCATCAAACACGTATCCCTGTAGCTCACAGAGGGCGATCGGTGCCTCAACGAGTGAACCGTCTGAGGAAACCATTGAATCGCCTGAGTCTTTCCAACCTTGATTCTCAATGCCTTGAGACGAGCGGGTTTTAAATTCTTGCAAGCCATCGCCATCTAAATCACCGTACTGATCAATCCAGTTTAGGCAACGAATCGCCACATCCCGGTACTCGTGCAGCAGTGCCTTGTCGCCCGTCCATTTCCAGGTCTCGTGCAGCACAATCAAATAGAGCGGGGTTGCGTCGGCAGTACCGTAGTAGGGCGTGTGCGGGATGCGATGGAAGTGAGCCAGTTCTCCAGTGCGGAGTTCGTGCAGCATTTTCCCCGGTTGAGCATCGCGCCAGTCATCGACTTCCGTGGCTTGATATTGGGCGAGTTTCTTTAGCGTGCCAAGCGCAAAGCTAGGACGCACCAACATATTCTGGAGACTGACAATCAAACTATCACGCCCGAAGATTGTCACAAACCACGGGACACCTGCCGCCGGAAGCCAGATATCAGGGGCAAAATCGTGATCATACAGCCGCAATGCCCCCATATCTTCAAGAGATTGCTGATAGAGGCGATAAAGCTCTTCCTGAGCCGTTGTCACTTGAGTGGCAGTGTCAAACCACTGTTGCTGCAACGCTACTGTCTCCGGTGCAAGCTCATAGCATTGAGAGGGAAACCTGTGCCCATCTTGTGCAGCCGTTTCCCCGGTGGGAGCACTACCATCTGCACTGAGAAGATAATAGCTACAGGTATGCCACGTTTCTTTGGCAGCTAACTCAACCCCAAACGTGAGGCGACCATTCGCCACTCGCGGCGGTGAGGACTCGTTTCGTACTCGGTAGCTAAAGCGACGCTGAAAATCACGATTGTTGTACGTGGTGCTTAATTCACGATCGCGCTCATTCCAATCAGTCTCAATGTGTCCGCGTCGCACATAGTGATGTGCTTTGACCTCAAAGATATCGGCAAAATCCGATCGCAGGACAATTTCGAGATTGAACTTCACCGTAATCAGACCGTGGTTGATGATGTCAATGTCTTCGTGAATGCCATTACCCGCAACCCGGCTCAGCACCAGCTCTAACGTTCCTTGAGCGATCGTGGTTTCCTCGGTTTCAATGGCAGGATTGGTGAGATAAACCCGCGCAGTCGCGTAACTCGTTGTACTTGCATTGAGTCGCGTCCAAGGTTGACCGTTGGCAAAAATGGCATAGTAGCTGACGAACCGTGTGTCGTCTGCAAAAACCCCCAGTTCTCCGTCAGACGTGATTTGTCCGTCCTGCTGCGTCACCATAAAGGTATTGCCTTGATTGATGGTCAAGACAGGCGGACCGACGTTGACACGAAAAGGCATATACTCAACCTCACGTTGATTCTGAGGTCACTATACAGGGCAACGTTCTTGCTGTCGCCTGCTGTAAGTTCAGTCTAATCAGGCAAAAGCGTTAGCTCATTTGCCGTGAAATGAGGGCAAAACCTGAACGTTTGGCTAAGTCTTAGGTTCATTGACCAGATGCATCAACCCACATCGCAGTATGACAACAG
The DNA here is from genome assembly GCA_019358895.1 of Tildeniella nuda ZEHNDER 1965/U140. GTDB lineage: Bacteria > Cyanobacteriota > Cyanobacteriia > Leptolyngbyales > Leptolyngbyaceae > Stenomitos > Stenomitos nudus. The sequence continues at coordinate 440,826 of JAHHIG010000001.1, forward strand.
TTTGAGTGCGTGACAAAGCAGCGCAAGCGATCGCTGACGTGCAGCTTGCCCAGGCATGATTGATATGAGACCTGACCGTGCTTGCGGTCATGCTTAACTTAGCGCCAATTTTCTGATTGCTTTTGCCGATCGCCAGCAACTGTAAGAATTGCCGTTCGCGATCTGTCATCTCTGAGGTGCCCAAGCGCTGGAACACCTTCACACCACAAGCACAAAGAGGTTTATCAGGATAGTAAGAAGTGGAGCTGACGGGAGTCGAACCCGTGTCCGCCCTGGGTATTGGTACATCGTTCGTTCACAGGCTTAGCTTCTCTAATCCTCGAAGCGGGAACCGTCCCTTATCCCGGACGGTGGGATTCTCTGATAATTTCTTAGCCAGAAAGCCTACCAGAGAAAGCTTCCTAGAGCATCCGTTGGGGGTTGTCTACCATACTTAACGGAGTCGTATGGCAGACGCTCGAACCAGTTAGAGGTTGTTAGGCAGCAACGAGTGCTTGCTTACGAGCAAAGGGTACAATGTTGTTCGCATGTACTGTGTTTGAGCCATTGATTTATGAGAGTTAGCTCGCTCTCAGCCTGAATCACACTGTATTGTTCGCCAAAACGTCGAAACCGTTGCAGCCCCATAGTAGTTTATCCATTATACACGCTCTTTAGAGATGTATGCTGTACAACAATGAGCTTGACGACTCGTTGTAGCGGTAAATGCCTGACTCACCTGCAATCCTGACTCACCTGCAATAATGGTAGCCATTGCCCGCTATCGTTACTTGGCTAAACGCTGATGCATCGTCTTGCTACTTTGCCAGGAGGCTGGAACCCGTCCACAGACGGCGTAATTTTTGTGGAACAGCAGCCCGCGCCGATCGTGGTGATCACCGCAGCCGATACGGATATTCAAACACTTGCTGCTGCCGCTGCTCAATTACCCGCAGACTTTCCATCATTGCGTGTGGTGAATTTACTTCAATTGCAACAGCAGTTGACGATCGACACTTATGCGGAAGATGTTTTAGCTAATGCAACGGTCATTATTGTGCGCTTGATTGGCGGACAGTCTTACTGGAGCTATGGCTTGGATGTAGTGGAGCAAACGGCGAGGCAAACGGGTGCGGCGCTGATTTTTATTCCGGGTGATGAGCGCCCTGATCCGACGCTGATTAGCCACTCTACCGTTTCATTAGCATTAGTGAATCAGGTGTGGCAGTACTTTATTGAAGCAGGCAGTGAGAATTATCAGAATCTGCTGAAGTTTGTTGCAACGGAATTTTTGGATCAGGCGATCGCCTATCAGCCGCCTCAACCAGTGCCGCGTGTGGGGCTTTATAACCATTGCTCTAGCGCTCTGGCTGAGGTTACTGTGCATCAAAATTATGGCTTGAATGAAACCTCTCTCCGGGGGACTTCCCCCCTGCCAAAGGCTTTTCCGTGGCACAGCGTCACAGAAAAGTCTTTGTCCCCCGCCGCTTGGGGTCCTAACTCCCCCAAACCCCCCGAACAGGAGTTCTGTGGTGAAAAACAGGTATTGGTTAAGAGGGATCTAGTTCACGCTGAAGTATTTGAGGAGCATAGTTTAGAAAAGTCTGTAGAGGCGCTCAAAGATGAAAAGCAAGAAAAAGGATCAAGGAGCGTTGGAATCGTTTTTTATCGGGCGCATTATTTGGCGGGTAATACAGCGGCGATCGATGCCCTTTGTGCTGCTTTAATCGATCGCAATCTAACGCCCATTCCTATTTTTGTTTCATCGCTTAAAGAACCAGATGTCCAAACAGCATTAATTCGTTATTGCAATCAAAAAATTGACGTTTTGCTTAATACAACTAGCTTTTCCTTAGCCAGTTTGGAAACTGATACGCCTAAAGTTGATTTGTGGCAGACGCTGAATGTGCCTGTTTTTCAAGTCATTTTTAGTGGTGGTACGAAAGAGGCTTGGAAAAATGGTTTGCAGGGTTTAACGCCACGCGACATGGCAATGAATGTGGCATTGCCAGAAGTGGATGGCAGAATTATTACGAGAGCGGTTTCGTTCAAAACAGTGCAGGCGCAAAATGCATTACTGCAAACCGATGTGGTGGTGTATGAGCCGGAGCGATCGCGTATCGAATTCGTCGCAGAATTAGCATCCAATTGGGTGAAATTGCGTCGCACCCCGATCGCTGAACGAAAAGTCGCGCTGATTCTGGCAAACTATCCCAATCGTGATGGACGGTTAGCAAACGGTGTTGGATTAGACACTCCAGCAAGCTGTTTAGAAATTTTGAACGCGCTTCAAAATGAAGGTTATACCGTTTCAGAACTGCCTACAACCAGTGATGCACTGATGCAGCTTTTAGCCGCTGGCATTACGAATGATCCAGAGAGTTTAGAGCTGCGATTGGTAAACCAATCTCTATCGCTGGAAGACTACAACACGCACTTTCAAACATTGCCAACGTCGGTACAAACTGGTGTTCAAACTCGCTGGGGAAACCCGCTTGAAACAGAGGCTTTTCCCATTGCAGGTATACAATTTGGCAATGTGTTTGTCGGCATTCAACCAGCGCGTGGATACGATCGCGATCCCACTCTCAATTATCACGCACCCGACTTAGAACCAACCCATACGTATCTCGCGTTTTATCACTGGGTCAGCGCTCATTTTGGCGCAAATGCAGTCGTTCATGTGGGCAAACATGGCAATTTAGAATGGCTACCAGGGAAAAGCATTGCGCTGTCAGAAAATTGCTATCCCGAAGCGGTTTTTGGTGCGATGCCGCATCTGTATCCGTTTATTGTGAATGATCCTGGTGAAGGCTCTCAGGCAAAACGACGATCGCACGCTGTCATCATCGATCACCTTACGCCGCCGATGACTCGCGCTGAACTGTACGGCAGTTTACATCAATTAGAAGGCTTAATTGATGAGTATTACGAAGCTCAAACACTTGATCCAGCGCGAGTAAGTTTAATTCGCGATCGCCTCCTGACATTGATTCGGCAAGAAAATTTTCACAAAGATTTAGGGATTGAAACTGAGTTGCCAGATGAGGCGATCGCTAAAGTTTTAACTGCCGCTGATGGCTACTTGTGTGAACTCAAAGAGGCACAAATTCGTGACGGTCTACACATTTTTGGGCAATGCCCCAACGGGCTACAGTTGCGCGATTTGATCGTGGCGATCGCCCGTAATCCTAACGCCAACCGCATGGGTTTAACCCGCGCGATCGCTCAAGATTGGCAACTCGACTTCGACCCTTTGACCGCTAATCTAGGCGACATTCTAGAACCCACGCAGCATCCCGCTCTCCAAACTTGCCGCATTATTGGCGATGCCGTTGAAGTTATCGAAAACCATGCCGCTGCAATCGTCGAAGCACTTATTACTCAGCCATCTATTAATCGAACGCTACTGGGCAACGATCTGGGTTGCCCCCCAACCCCCAATGCTGGGGGAGCTAAACCTTCCACAGAACTAGCAGCAAACGCCAAAGCCCCCTCGATCGCTCTTTACCCTCTACCCAAGACCTCTTATTCGGGGGGTGTGGGGGAGTTAGGACCCCACAAGGCGGGGGACAAAGACTTTTCTGTGACGCTGTGCCACGGAAAAGTCTTTGGCAGGGGGGAAGTCCCCCGGAGCCAGCCTTCAGCCGAAGCAACAATACACGCAGACGATCACTCGCAGCAATACTCCCTTGGACAGCAGACAGAGCAAGAGTTGCTTTGGGTGCGCGATCGTCTCCTTCCTGCGCTCCGCCAAACCGATCAAGAAATCATCAACCTCTTACGCGGCTTAGACGGACACTACATCCCCAGCGGCGCATCCGGTGCGCCCACACGCGGACGACCAGAAGTCCTCCCCACCGGACGCAACTTCTACTCCGTAGACATTCGCGCCATTCCAACCGAAACCGCATGGGACATTGGACGCAAAGCCGCCGAAACCCTTGTAGAACGGTATACCCAGGAACATGGTGAGTATCCCAAAACACTGGGACTATCCATCTGGGGCACCTCAACCATGCGCACAGGCGGCGATGACCTGGCAGAAGCACTCGCGCTGCTAGGCGTACAGCCCGTGTGGGATGGCGTTTCACGACGGGTCATTGATTTTGAGATTCTGCCTCTGTCCTTTTTGGGTCGTCCACGCGTAGATGTAACGCTGCGCATTTCCGGCTTCTTTCGCGATGCGTTTCCCAATTTGATTGATTTATTTGACAGTGCGGTGAATGCGATCGCCAATCTCAATGAATCGGCTGACCAAAACCCCCTTGCCGCTCAAGTGCAGCAAGAAACGTTGCGGTGGGAAGCTGAGGGGCTTGTGGCAGAACAGGCAGCAGCCCGATCGCGTTACCGCATTTTCGGCTCCAAACCCAGTGCGTATGGTGCTGGTCTACAAGGCTTAATCGAATCCCAAAATTGGGAGAGCGATGATGATTTAGCCCGTGCCTACATTAACTGGAGCGCCTACGCGTATGCCCGCAACGCCGAAGGCAAATCAGCGCCCGAAGCCTTTACACAACGGTTGAGCACAATGCAAATCGTGTTGCAAAACCAGGACAACCGCGAACATGACTTGCTCGATTCGGATGATTACTACCAGTTTCAAGGCGGCTTGACAGCGGCTGTACGTTCTGTCTCTGAGACGACTCCAGCGGTTTACTTTGGTGATAATTCCTGTACTGCACAGCCCAGAGTGCGAAAACTGAGCGAAGAAATTGCCCGCGTCTATCGTTCCAGAGTCGTCAACCCTAAATGGATTGCAGGCGCAATGAGGCACGGTTATAAAGGCGCGTTTGAAATGGCAGCGACAGTGGATTACCTGTTTGCCTACGATGCCACGACTCACTGTGTCGAAGACTTCATGTACGAAGGCATTGCCAAGGCATATGTGTTTGATCCAGCGGTGCAAGCTTTCATGCAAAAAAGCAATCCCTGGGCGCTGCGCGATATGGCAGAACGCTTATTGGAGGCGAACCAGCGCGATTTATGGCAGCAGCCTGACCCCAAAATGCTAGAGCAGTTGAAAGCGATCGCCAACGAAGCTGAAGGCACGATCGAAGCGCAATACCCTGGAACCAGCCACACGTGAGATGATGCTAAATGTCGTGAAGCGATGGTTCCATGCAGAACCCTTTCCTAACGTTCCGACTCGGGTGCAGTTTACTGACCGTGTTTAGTTTGATTACCGCAAAGCCTCTGAAGGGGCAGAGTGTTGAACGTGAGCGATCGCCGCAGGTTTTGCTCAAGGTATCCACAACTTTGGAGCAATCTCAAGCCTACTCGCCACTCTTTCTATCAGATTCGATCGCACCCACCGCAACGTGGTCGATCGCCCAAAGCATCCCACCTAAAACTGCACCACAACCGCTGCCACGAGAACCATCGCCACCGTCTACCCAGCCGCCGCCAACTGCCACACCAGAACCGTTACCATCCCTTGATCAGTTGTTCCCGCTGCCTGCCCCTCAGCGATCGCCAACATCTGAAAGCCCGCCTGAGGTGATTACAGTCGATCGCTTTGAGGTCATCGGCAGTACAGTGTTTAGCGCGACAGAACTTGCCAAAATCACGGAGCCATTTGCGAAGCGTCCTCTAGCGATCGCTGAACTATTTCAGCTTCGCTCTGCCATTACTCGGCTTTACACTGACAAGGGCTATATCACCTCTGGTGCATACATTCCACCGCAAACACTTCAGCGGGGAGTCGTCACCATCCAAGTCGTAGAAGGCAGGCTAGAAGCGATCGCTATCACGGGTACTCGCCGACTCAGCCCAAACTACGTGCGATCGCGGTTGGCGATCGCCACGGGCACCCCTCTCAACCGTAATCGGCTGTTAGAGGCATTGCAGTTGCTACAGCTCGATCCACTCATTCAATCGCTTTCGGCAGAACTGTCTGCTGGCACCCGTCCGGGCGAAAGCGTACTGTCGGTGCGGGTAACAGAAGCAAAATCGTTGACGACACAGCTTACATTTGATAACGCTCGTGCGCCCAGCGTCGGCACCGATCGCCGTCAGTTGCAAGTCAGCGAGGGTAATCTTACCGGACTGGGCGATCGTCTGAGTGCCGTCTACACTAATACAAACGGTAGCAACGCGGTTGATTTAAGCTACGTGCTGCCGCTGAATCCACGCAATGGCACCCTCAGCTTCAACTACGGCAGCGCCTCTAGCAACGTCATTGAGCTACCCTTCGATGTACTGGAGATTGAGTCCAAATCTCGCTACTACGAGTTCATATTGCGGCAGCCGATCGTTCAAACACCTACACGAGAAGTAGCGCTCGGCATCACCGCTACCCGACGCGAAAGCGAAGCGACTTTGCTCAGTGGACTCATTCCGTTTCCAGCGCTGGGAGCCGATCGCAATGGCAAAACGCGCCTCACTGCCCTACGGTTTTTTCAGGAGGCAACCTGGCGCAGTGGTGTAGAGGTGATTGCGCTCCGCTCTCAATTTACGGTGGGTCTGAATGCTCTCAGTGCCACCATCAACCCCGATCCGCCCGACAGCCGCTTTTTTGCATGGCGCGGACAGGCTCAGTGGGTACGCTTGCTGGCTCCAGACACCTTGCTGCTGGTACGTAGCGACTTACAGCTCGCCGATCGACCAGTTCTGCCGCTTGAACAATTTGGCTTGGGTGGTCAAGATAGCGTGCGGGGCTATCGTCAGGATGCCCTGCTCACTGATAGCGGACTGTTCGCTTCAGCCGAAATTCGCCTTCCCATTCTGCGCTTGCCTAGGTTGAATAGCCTGTTGCAACTCACACCCTTCGTTGATCTTGGCACTGCCTGGAACCTGAGAAGCGCCCCTGATCCCGATCCCAGTACGCTACTAGCAGTGGGCTTGGGGCTGCGGTTGCAATGCAGCGATCGCGTTACAGCCCGCCTTGACTGGGGCATGCCGCTGATGGAGATCAGCGGTGCGAAAAACACCTGGCAGGAAAACGGACTGTATTTTTCGATCGTGGTGAATCCGTTTTGAGGGAGAGGGGGGGAAGGCTAAGGGCTAAAGGATCAAGGCTAAGGGCTAAAGGATAAGGGTTAAAAGCATAAGTCAGAGGTTGCCGTTAACTCTTGCCTTCTAACTTCATCACTCAACAAAACGTTCTCTCATGCCTCGCTACCGCTCATCACGCTCAAATGTCCATTTTGCAAACGACTCTACTAACGGTAAAATCGCTAGACATGAAGACCCTTTTGACCAATGGTTCCATTCAGTTAGCGATCGCTACGACACTGGTCGCGTGCAATACGTTTCGCCCGTCCGTCACACCATCACCGCTGCCTGATGTCTTCTCATCCAGCCCAGTAGTTGGTAGCCCTTCACCGCTTCCGATCGCAACAGGTGACCCGTTTACGAAAGGTATAGACAAGGCAGCCAGCGCCACCAGTCTGGCGCAATCAGCTCAGTCGGCAGAAGATTGGAACTTAGTGCTCACGCAATGGCAGCGATCGATCGCCTTCATGAAAGCAGTGCCGCCATCTAGCCCGAACCATGCCGCGGCGCAAAAGCTACTGGTAGCGTACCAACAGGCTTTAGCGCGCGCCCAGCAACAGGCAAAGCGGGGTGGTGCAAGCCAGCGTTCTGCGGCTAAAGGCAATACGGACGGTGGTATTCCTTTGATTGCGGGTGGGCAACCGTCTACTAGCCCCAGCCCTGCAAACGACGCGGCGACAGTTGCTGTGACAACCATTAATACCTTGCTTCAGCAGCAGACAGACTTTTTTGCCAAACAGAAACGCTTTGCCGCCAATCTGACGGAATTAGGCAGTAGCATTCCTGCTGATACGCCAAACTACACCTATAGCACCAGCGTCTTGCCCTCAAAACAGGCGATCGCTACCGCAACAGCCAAGCAAGACAACCTACCCAGCTACACGGGCGCATTCCTTGTAGTCAAAGACGACAAGAACAACGACACAACTGTGACAGCTACTTGTTTGACCAGTAAACCTGCGAAAGTGCCGCCTGCTGCCCCCCAAATGGTCGGCAAAGAGATTCAGTGTCCATCCGGTTCCTCGAAGCTATGACACTAGCGCCGTCTACCGCCAAAGCTCCGTGATCCTGAACTGCCAAAGCCTCTGCTAGGACTACGATAGCTGCCACTAGGGCGATCGGACTGTCGCAATGTGCTGTTACCAAAACCAGAACCCGTTGAGCGGTTGGACTGCCCTGTGTTGCGTGTTCTGGATGTGTTGGTGGAAGGCGTTCTTAGCTGCCCCGTTGTCCGCAATTGGTTATTACGCACCGCAGCCGGAGGAGCTTGATAACGACTCTGGTAGCTATTCACGGCTTGATTGTAAGAGGAACCGTAGCCGCCGTATCCAGCCATAGGCACACCGGGTTGATAAGCCGGCGGCATGTAATATTGTGGTCGAAACAGCAGGCTACCCAATGCTTGCCCTGCCAATGCACCTGCAAACGGTGTCCAGAAATTTGATTCTTGACGCACCACGACGGTTTCTTGGCGACCCGTTTGAGGATTATTTTGCGTTTCTGTCACGTTATGCACGTACTCAATCTTGAAGTCTTCAGTGAGGTACAAAGAAGGCTGACCCTTTTCAACCTTGAGGTAGCTCTTCTTGCCAGCCGCAACCTCCTCGTTAGTCAGACGAGCCATCTGTAAGTTAGTCGCACGAAACGCAGACGATTCGCCCGGTTTTGTGTTGAGCAGTGCCACGTTGTATTCGCCACCGTCATCGTTGTAGGTTGCCTGCTGTACAGGATACTCTCCGTCCGAGAGACGGCTTTGGGCAGCGGGACTGGTCGATTGTGTGGGCTGCGATCGCGCATCAGCATTCGATTTGTCTGCATCAGGGTTGCCACAACCAACTGACGTGAAGATGAGCGTCAAAGCCATTGAGAAAACCAAAAATTTGCGAAGCATAAGTCGGTAAGTGAATGTGTGTCGGTGAACAAACGTATCAGTAAAGGAAAAGTCAGTTTAGAGTGGAATGAGTTCTGGAAAATTGCCCAGCACTTGGTCAGCACTCAGTTCATCGCCTAATCGTGCAGGTGAGAAGTGAACCTGAATCGCTCGTAGCTTTTCCTGATAGTGCAGGTTGATCAGCGCTGTCAGTCCTGCCTTCAGTGCGCTCATGCTGGCAAGGTCAGTCTCCAGCTCTAGCACTTCGCCCTCAGAAGCGACTGTGATCATGACAACAAGATGACGGGTCGCAGGTAAGGCTAGCTCGTCAGTGTCCCCATTCGCTTCTAACGCTGGCGTACTGAGATAGCGCTGCGCCGAATCCGTAAAGAGTTCAGTGACAAAATCGCCTGCCTCACCTTCATCAAAAAAGACGTTACCTTCATTTGCAGCAGACTGCCAGTAAATGTCGTGCTGAAGCAAGCTCTGACAAATTTCCACTAAGCCTTCTCCAAGAGCACCCATGTCGCCTTCTGTATCAACAGCATCACGGGCAGCGCTATTCAGTACGCCTAGCAGTGTAGCCACTTCGTCACCCGCCAAGTGAACAAACACGCGGCAGACGACAAACCGAGTCTTGCCAGTAAATTGATTGAGGCGATCGCGCCACGCATTCATGTTTCGTTTCCCTTAGTGATAGTGATCGTTGCTCCAAGCTAACTCTACTCTTACTGTATGCAGCCGCTTGTGTAAAACTATCTACCTCTGGTTTAGCCTACGTTTCGGTCAGCATGATGTTCGGATTACTGCCCTTAAAGGTACGGTAAAGAGAGCAAGAGGGCAGAGGGAGAAAAGGGGCAGAGGGAGCGGGGGAAGGCTAGAAGCTAAAGGCTGTGTGTTGAACTCAAAACTCACCCCCCTAGCTCCCTTGCCCCCTTGCCTCCTTACCCCCTTGTGAGTGCTACCGTAGAACGGTGCTGCAAGAGTTAGACAGCCATTGTTCTTTAAGTCAAACGCTAGGATCGTCCGATGAGTATTTTCACGCTGCGATCGCTCCACAAAGACTTTGGCATCAAAGAGATTTTGCATGGTGCTAACTTTAGCCTCGATGATGGCGACAAGGTAGGACTTATTGGCACCAACGGTTCGGGTAAATCGACGCTGCTGAAGATGATCGCGGGACAAGAGTCGATCGACAGTGGCGAGATTCTTGTCAACGCTGGCGTTCGCATTGTCTATCTACCACAGCAGCCTGAATTGGATGACGATCGCACTGTGCTGGAACAGGTCTTTGCCGACAGCGGCGATCAGATGACGCTGGTGCGAGAGTTTGAGGAAATTTCTGACAAGCTGGCGCACGGGCACGGCGATCAGGATCAACTGATGGCGAAGCTGTCCGATCTGACGCATCGCTTAGATGCCACTGGGGCATGGGATCTGGAAACCAATGCCAAAATTATTCTGACCCGTCTGGGCGTTGAGGATTTTGATGCCAAAATTGGCGACCTTTCGGGCGGCTACCGCAAACGCATTGCCCTGGCAGCCGCACTCTTGTCTGAACCCGATGTGCTGCTGATGGATGAGCCAACCAACCATTTAGATGCGCTCTCGGTGGAATGGCTGCAAAGCTACCTCAACCGCTTTCGGGGTGCCCTGTTGCTCATTACCCACGATCGCTACTTCCTCGATCGTGTCACCAACCGCATTTTGGAAATCGATCGTGGCGATTTGTTCACCTACAGCGGCAACTATTCTTACTATTTAGAGAAAAAAGCACTGGCAGAAGATTCTGCCGCCAGCACCGAACGCAAGCATCAAGGATTACTGCGCCGCGAGTTGGAATGGCTGAAACGCGGTCCTAAAGCGAGAAGCACGAAACAAAAGGCGCGGATCGATCGCGCCCGTGCGTTGCAGGCAACCGAATTCAAACAAGGTCACGGCAAAGTTGATATTGCCACGGCGGGACGACGCATCGGCAAGAAAGTGATTGAACTGGTGGATGTCTCAAAGGGCTATGGCGATCGCACCCTGATCAACGGCTTCACCTACGAATTTAGCCCCGAAGATCGCGTCGGCATCATCGGTGGCAACGGGGTTGGTAAATCTACCCTGATGGACATGATTACCGGACGATCGCAGCCCGACTCTGGCACCGTCGAAATTGGCACCACCATCCACATCGGCTACTTCGACCAGCACTCCGACGATCTCACCCTCAACCCCGAACAGCGCGTCATCGACTACCTCAAAGATGTCGCCGAACTGGTAAAAATTGCCGATGGCACGGTTATCACAGCCTCCCAAATGCTGGAGCGCTTTCTGTTTCCGGGCAACCAACAGTACGCGCCCATCAACAAGCTTTCTGGTGGCGAAAAGCGCCGTCTCTTCCTGCTGCGAGTTCTCATGAGTGCCCCTAACGTCCTCATTCTGGACGAACCGACCAATGATCTTGATGTCCAGACTCTCGCCGTTCTAGAAGATTATTTAGAAGACTTCAACGGCTGCGTCATTGTTGTCTCGCACGATCGCTACTTCCTCGATCGCGTCGTCGATACCATTTTCGCCTTCGAGCCTGATGGCACATTGCGCCAGTATCCAGGGAATTATTCGGTGTATTTGGACTATAAGCAGGCAGAGGAGAGTGAGGAGAGAGGAATGAGGGGTGAGGGGCAGGGGAGCAGAGGGGCAGGGGAGCAGGGGAGCAACGAGGCACCACTTCTAACAACTAATAACCAACAACTAACAACTCCCCTACCTCAAAACTCAAAACTCTCTAGCAACGCGGCGCGAAGCGCTACTCAAAACTCAAAAAAGCTTTCTTACAAAGAAAAGCGCGAATTCGAGCAGCTTGAAACTCAAATTCCCGCAATGGAAGCGGAGAAAGAGCAAATTGAAAAAACCTTGTATGGTAAGCCGCCATCGGGTTTTACGGAAGTACAAACGCTGTCTGCCCGCCTCGCCGAGTTGAATGCAGCGATCGACACTGCGACCGATCGCTGGTTAGAATTATCAGAACTGGAGTCCTAATCCTTCACAGGTCAAAGCAATGACGGCTCTCACCCTCAACTTAAGTCCTACTCTGAAACTGACCGACGACCAGTTCTATGACCTCTGCCAGCACAACCGAGATTTACGCATCGAACGCACGACAAACGGAGAATTGATCATCATGGCTCCTGTAGGCGGTGAAGGTGGTTCACGCAGCGGTAGAGTCAATCAACAAGTGTTCAACTGGACAGATGTAGATGATCGAGGCATTGCCTTCGATTCCTCCACGGGCTTTAAGTTGCCGAATGGTGCTGACCGATCGCCCGATGTTGCTTGGGTTAAACGCGATCGGTGGGATGCCCTCACACTTGAACAAAAGCGCAAATTCCCGCCCCTCTGCCCCGATTTTGTCATTGAACTGCGCTCCGAAAGCGATTCCCTCCAAACCCTCCAGGCAAAAATGCAGGAGTACATCGAGAATGGTACGCGACTGGGTTGGCTCATTGATCCCAAACACCAGCGGGTGGAAATTTATCGTCCAGGACAAGCTGTCGAAAGTTTGCAAAAGCCAGAAACGCTCTCAGGCGAGGATGTCCTTCCAGGCTTTGTGTTGGCTTTGAAGCCCATCTTTAGCAGCATTTAAGCGCACGCAACACTACTTTTCTGGCTGATCCGGAACGGGGAGCAAACTTCTTGAGCGCGATCGCAAAGATACCGCTAAGTGAAAAGAGTCGGTAAAGATCGAAAGAAAATTAACGATATTGTGTAGGCATTCACTAAGATCGACGCGACACGGATCTTCTAACGGAGCCAATGCCGACGATGACTACTCCATCTCTAGTGCCCGTCATTCTCGCGGGAGGTAAAGGTGAGCGTTTCTGGCCCCTCAGTCGCAGAAATCGCCCCAAGCAATTTTTGAGCCTGGATGGTAGCGGTCGCAGTTTATTGCAGGCAACGGCAGAACGGTTATTGACGATCGCAGGCGGTTGGGAGTCCATTTGGGTTATCACTGCCTCGCATCTCGCAGATGGCGTGAGAGAACAACTGCCTGATCTGCCTGAAGAGAACCTTCTGATCGAACCCGAAGGACGAGACACTGCCCCAGCCGTCACCTGGAGCACCCTGAAGATCGCCGAACGCTATGGTAAAGATGTGGTAGTCGGCTTTTTCCCTGCTGATCACTGGATTGCTGATAAAGCGACCTTTGAGGCAACTCTAAACGCAGCCGCAGAGCTAGCAAGCAAAGAAGAGGCGATCGTCACGTTGGGCATTGCTCCCACCTTTGCGTCCACGGGCTATGGCTACATTCAAGCAGGCGAAACGATTGGCACGTATGGCACAAAGGCTGAGCAGGAAGGCTTTCCCGCTTATCGCGTCACCCGCTTTACCGAAAAGCCCGATCGCGACACCGCCGAACAGTTTCTTACTACGGGCAGCTTTAGCTGGAACAGTGGCATGTTCGTCTTTCGCGCTGGTGTAGCGTTAGACGAACTGCTGGTTTACGCGCCCGAAATTCTAAGCCCGCTAGAAGAACAAGGGGTCGATGCCTATCCCACCTTACCCAAAAAGAGTATCGACTACGCCTTGATGGAAAAAACCCAGCAGGCATACGTGCTGCCCGTTGCCTTTGGTTGGGATGATCTGGGCGACTGGAACGCGATCGAGCGCCTGCTCAAAGGCGAAGACTCCAACGTCGAACTCGCCAGACACGTTGGGCTAGACACCCACGGTGCACTCTTCTACGCTACAGACCACGATGATCTCATCGTCACCATCGGTCTTGAAGATACAGTCATCGTGCGCGACGGCAAAGTTACCCTCATTGTCAAAAAAGACCGAACTCAAGAAATCAAGCAGGTATTGAAGGAAATTCAAGCCGATCCGCAGTTTAGAGACTTGCTCTAGTTGTTAGTTTTTAGTGGTTAGTTGTTAGAGTCATTACAATCGTCTGTTCGCTAACAACCAACAACTAACAACCAAAAACCCTAGATGTTTTCTCGTATCGCCCAATCCAGTGCCCGCCAACGCGAAATTGCAGAAGTCGTCCTCCGCAATGGTTGGGGCTATATGCGGCGACTGCTGACCGGCACCAAAGCCGAAGAGCCGCAGCTACCACCGCCAGCCGTCCTCCGTAACATTCTGGTTGAACTGGGACCGGTCTACGTCAAGCTAGGACAGTTGCTCAGCACCCGTCCCGATTTGCTACCGTCAGAATATATTGCTGAACTGACCGCACTCCAGGCAGAAGTGCCTGCTGTTGCATGGCAAGAAGTGGAAGTCGTCATTCGGCAGCAGTTGCGTCGTCCGCTCGAAGAAGCGTTTATAACCATCAACCACATGCCCGTTGCGGCTGGCTCGATCGCCCAAACCCATCGGGCAACCCTGGCAGATGGGCGAGAAGTTGCGCTCAAAATCCAGCGTCCCGGCATTGAGGCGATCGTCGATCAAGATATTGCCCTCATTCGTACACTGGCAGATCTGGTTTCGCGTACCAATTTCGGTAAATACTACGACCTGAAAGCACTGGCAGAAGAATTTGCCACCGCACTGCTGGCTGAGCTAGATTTCATGCAGGAAGCCACTCACACCGACCAACTCCGCAGCAACCTTTCCAGCAGCCGCTGGTTTGATCCTAAACGGTTGGTGGTGCCCGAAATTTATTGGGCGTTGACCACCGAAAAGCTGCTGGTGATGGAATGGTTGGACGGTGTGCCGCTGCTGCAAGGCAATTTCTCTGGCACGGGCTATGCTGGCGATGCTACGGCTGAACGTCGATCGATCGTCAGCCTCTTAGTGCAGGCATTCTTTCAGCAAATTTACATTGACGGGTTCTTCCACGCCGATCCCCATCCCGGCAACCTGTTTTACCTCAAAGATGGTCGCGTTGCCCTACTGGATTGCGGTATGGTTGGTCGGCTCGATCCTCGCACTCAGCAGGTATTAACCGAAATGCTGCTGGCGATCGTCAATCTCGACGCTCAACGTTGCACTCAACTCACGCTGCAATTAGCCGAGTCGGTACAGCCCGTTAACCTGGCACAACTGGAAAGCGACTACGATCGCCTGCTGCGTCGTTACTTTAACCTCAATCTGGCACAGGTCAACTTCAGCCAGTTGTTTTACGAAATTTTGCAACGAGCGCGGGCAAACCATCTGCGCGTTCCCGGCAACATGGGACTCTACGCCAAAACGCTGGCAAACCTGGAAAGCGTTGCCCGTAAGCTTGACCCCGAATTTAACCTGTCTGATCAGATCAAACCCTTAATGACCGACCTGTTTCGACGGCAATTGGTGGGTGAGGCACCCCTTCAGGCACTCTTACGCACAGCCTTAGACATCAAAACCCTATCACTCCAATCGCCCCGTCAACTGGAACTGCTGCTCGATCGCGTCACCTCCGAAACCCTCCAGTGGAACCTGAACCTGCGCGATCTCGACCCCGTCCGCCGCAGCCTGGATGACTCTGCTAATCGCGTGTCGTTCAGCATTGTCGTGGGTGCTTTGATTATGGGTGCCGCCACAATTTTGGCGAACGATCGCACAGGGCGGTTGTTTTGGGTCAGCAGCGCTCTGTTTTTCTCTGCCAGCTTTCTTGGTCTTTGGCTCATCGTGAGCATTCTGCGATCGGGGCGGCTTAGATAAGACCGATTCTTTAATGCTATGTGCGAGAAATAGTGATCGCACCTAAACAATCGTTACTGCACTTGAGAAATAGTGATCGCACTTGACTGTCACAACCACGCAAAAACGACGAGAATAACAGCAACGTAAAAATGACATAACTGTCACCATACTTTTCAGTGTTGTTGAGGTAGTCCTCCAGAGGCTTTAGTGAAAACAGTTTTTCATAAACTGGTGCGCGAGGCTTCAGAGGAGCGGCTTCGCCAACGCATCCCCGAAATCATTCGGACGGCAGGGCAGGAATGTGCGGTAGAGACAATGAACGAGGAAGCTTTTCACCAAGCACTCCGAGCAAAACTGGTGGAAGAAGCGCAAGAAGCTGCTGCTGCCACTTCTGAAGAGTTAGTCACAGAGTTAGCGGACCTTCATGAAGCCATGGACGCACTGATGGCGGCTTATTTCACTAAACTGTGGCTCACAGGCAAGCTTCGGCTGGCGGTCAGCAGTCAGCGGTCAGCGGTCAGCGGTCAGCGGTCAGCAGTCAGCGGTCAGCGGTCAGCGGTCAGCGGTCAGCGGCAAAAACGAATCTGTAGGGCGATTTGATAGCATTGGTATTACAGCATTGACCACACTGCCGTGTTGGCAGTGCAGAAATATAGACAACGCGATCGGGGAGGTCTCAGCCAGCACCTCTGCTTGCTATGGAGTGGGGCAGACTAGAGACAGTACTGTTAGAGGCAGCCTTCTTGAGTCTGAACGCGCTTAATCTTCGCCATCAATATCGCAGCGATCGCGAACCTTTTATGGATTGCCCTTACTGCCGCTCTACCCGCACAAGCCAATTGCAAAGCACAACAGACCTGGGCTATCTTGTGTTTCGCTGTAAGGAGTGATATCGCACCTTTACCGAACGCACGGGCACTCCCTTCAATTTTATTGAGGTGCCCACCGATAGCGTGTTTCAAGTCTTACGGTGTCGGTTCCGCTACAAGCTGAGTTTCCGCGACATTTCAGAATTTTTCTTGCTGCGGGGGTTTGAGTTTACTCATGAAACGGTGCGCGATTGGGAAGAACGGTTTGCTTCAATCCTTGTAGAGCAGTTGAGGGCTAAACGCAAAGTAAAGTGAACCAGATCACTAGGTGCAGGGGTGAAACTCCTGGCTGGATCTAAACCTCTTCTTACAAATAATTAGGGCTACCTGTTTAGCTGCTAACTGAATCGTTGAGTCTTGCTCACCCATGATTCAGGATTGCTAAGGTCACCTGATGTGCAACTAAAATCAGCCCTCATCCCCCAGCCCCTTCTCCCAAGGTAGGAGAAGGGGAGCAAGACTCCCTCAAAGTCCCTCTCTCGCTCTGGGAGAGGGATTTAGGGTGAGGGCGATCGGGAAAGTTGCACATCGCGTTAAGGTCAGTTACTTCAATCGCCAGTGGGTTGAAGCGACTGATAAATTGCATTCAGCTGAGCTTCAACGTCTAGCGGTCTGTTCGTAAACCGAATGTAGAAGCTGTGCTTCTCCGCTGGTCTTTCCAAGACTTTGGCATAGACATCTTCACTCAGCGATGTTTCGGTAGAACTGTCTGCTTCTTGAGCATCTCTGCTGTAGAGTTTTTTCAAAACTCTATGTACCTTTTCTTGCTCATAGTTTTTGCTGCTGGCAGAGTCTTGCTGAGGAATATAAAGGTTTAGTTTGAGATTAGTCAACGGTGCTGGAATAGCGTGCGCCTCATCCAGACGCACTTCTGCTTCTTTGGCGGATAGTCTAACTAATTTTCCTTTCACTACCGTGCGATCGATTTGCTTCCCATCTAACGTGGCATATTGCATCACCATTGGATGCGGTAAGTCAAAGAAAATCTCTTCCTCTTTGGTTAAATGTAGATTGTACTTTCCACTCATGCCAACCACTTCATAGATCATGATGGGATCATGCACACCTTTGGGTTGCACCTCTCGTTGTCCATCGGTAATTACAGTGGAACCTACTTCTTTGAGTGTCGCTTCGGTGGTAAAGATTTGTCCTCCCACTGTATAGCTCTCAACGCGGTAGGTCAGGTTCACCTGATCACCCACAATGCCATATTTGGTGCGTGTTTCAGACCCAATGTTGCCGACGACCACCTCTCCAGTATTGATGCCGATGCCCATTTCTAGTTGAGGGAGTCCCAGTTGTCTCATTTTTTCATTGACTGGCTCCATCGCAAGCTGCATCGCTAGGGCACAGGCGATCGCTCGAACCGCATCATCTTCGCGGGCAGTCGGAGCACCAAATAACACCAGAATGCCATCGCCCATAAATTCATCGATCGTGCCCTGGTAGCTGGTAATGACATCTGCCATATAGCCCAGGTAGAGGTTGATAATTCTAATCACTTCTTCGGGGGGTAAGCGCTCAGAGATGGCAGTAAAGCCTCGAATATCGGAGGTGAGGATCGTAATTTTCCGTCGCTCACCACCCAGTTTTAGACCTTCGGGATTTTCCAGCAAGTTCGCCACAATTTCACTGGTGACAAATCGTCCAAACGCTTTGCGAATCTCGCCAGCCGAACGGGCAATGTAGGCAGTGACCACGATCGCAGAGCCAGTCAATGCCAGAATGGGAGGCACCAAAGGTATCCACCAACCCGCTAAAAATGCCAGATAGCTACCGACCACTAAGCCGAGTGCCGCTAGAGCAATGCCCGCTGTCGTCCAGGGCGATCGTCTCGTCAGGCTGCCACTGTACCGTTGTCTCCAGCTTAAGGTGGCACCGATCAACGCCCAACCAAAGATCCAGAGGCTTTCCCACTGCAAGCCCCAGGTTCTGATGAACGGGCGATCTTCTAATGCCGCACTCAAAATTTGACTGATGCTGTTGGCATGAATCACCACACCGGGCATCCGTCTGGTCGACGTGAACAAACTGCTGCTGTAAGGCGTGTAGAAGAGATCTTTCAAGCTTTCAGCCGTTGGACCAAGCAAAACAATGCGTCCCCGGAGCGAGTCTGGAGGGATGCGGTTCTCTAAAACATCCACCATCGATAGGGTGGGAAAGCGCTGAATGGAACCCCGGTAATTCAACAGCACTTGATAGCCCTGATCTTCCGCTCGCACATACCCTCCGTCACTCGATTGAAATAATGGCAAAACCGCAGGTCCGACCTTGACCAGATCATCTTTTGTTAAGCCTACGGAGATTCCTTGAGCCTTCAGGTGCAGGTCTGCCAGCTTGAATGCAAAGCTGAAGATGGCATCACCCTCTTCGGGTGATACATAAATAAGACCGCGACGAACCTTTCCATCCCGATCTAAGGGAAAGTCATTGACACCCACCTGATCCCGCTGCTTCAGTACAGGCGGTGGATTAACAGCATGGCTATCGATTTGTTCGGCGACCTTCTGCACCCCAATTAAGTAGGGAGTTGATTCGCATACCTTAACGAACTCTTGATAACCCAGACCAACAGGCTTATCGCGGTAAAAGTCCAGTCCAATAGCGCTCGGCTGCTGTTTCTTCACATTATTGATGAGACGGGCTAACACGGCATCTGATGCGGGCCAATCGAGTTTTTGAATCTCTGGCTCATTTAGCTCAACAATGACAATGCGTGAGTCGATCGCTTCTTGAGGGCGCAGTTGAAAAAATTGATCGAGCGCTGCCATTTCCAACAGTTCTAACAGTCCTGTGAAACGGAGCGCCAGGACAAAGATAGTTACGCTGGGAGCCGTAATGAGAACACCACGCCACTGCCAGAGTTGCCGCTTCAGTTGATCCCACATAAACTTACTCGCTAAAAGCTTGTTAAAAAATAACTGCACACTTTTGGATTGGCTATCAGCTATCGGCTATCAGCTATCAGCTATCAGCCATCAGCTATCAGCCATCAGCCATCAGCTATTAGCTTTTCTCTGACCACTGACCACTGACCACTGACCACCGACCGCTAACAGCTACAAAACATAACATTGTTCCTTTACAGCTTCTAAGTATGCCCATCATACTTCAACAAAAACTACCGTCCATTTGCAAGAGTGATGGAGTCGTTAAGTAGCCGATGAAGTGATCCTGCCCTCTTTTCTGGCAAAGGGCAGCAAAGATCGTCATTGCCATACAGTTTAGTAACTTCTTTGTTACGTTAATACTTGTTTCGTTAGCGCTGCCAGCCTGGTGAAACAGCTCAACAAGGCGCGTTGGAGCAAACAGCGGCGGAGCCATATCAAAATAGTGGTCGCAAAACTCTGGAAAAATTTGCACCAGCAGTTGATACATCAATTGATGGATTGAGGAGAGATCGGTGGCGGCATAAAAGAATCCAGACTTCGATCGCCGCGCAAACGGTTCTGGTAAACATTGCTGCGCCACTCGTCGAATAATGGCTTTATCCCACAGCAATTCTGCCTGATACTGCGGTGGAATCGATGCCAGCAGTTCCACCAGGCGGTGATCTAGAAACGGTACGCGAGCCTCAATTCCCTGACTAGAAGACGTTCGGTCTTCATGCCAGAGATTATGAGACTGCAAGTGCATGATTCGACGCAGCATTTCTCCATGAAACAGGGTGCCGTTAAGGGGTCTGGGTGAAACAGGTAGTGCAACCCTTCCCTCTAACCAGGGCAACCATGACTCTGGCACATTACGTTCTGCAAAAAAGGGAGTCAACGTGCTGTGCTGCAAGTCATTCAGATATCCCTGCCAGTCTGTAGCGGGTGACTGTACCGGGTTGGAGTATCCACCCGCAAACTCATCGGCTCCCTGTCCCAGCAGCATCACTTTCAACTCAGGATAAACCGTTTTGGCATAGCGATGCAGCTCGTGTTTAAAGAACCATTCCAGATCGAATCTGGGAGAGTCCATCATCCAAACAAAATACTCAAACTGAGCGAGTGAAAAATCAAGTTGCGGAATGAGTTGATGGTGATCAAACAAAACCGGATGGAAGGGAAGTTGCAAATGGTTTGCAACCTGTTGAGCGGCGATCGCATCTCCAGCAGCAATGGTGCATGGCTCAATGACTGTAAAGCACTTGAGATCCGGGTTGAGTTTAGCGGCAACTGCCGCGATCGCCGATGAATCCACGCCACCACTCAAAAAAATGCCCATTGGTACATCACTCATCAGGCGCTTCTGGACGCTATCGGCAAACAACTCGCCATACTGGGCAACGTAGTCATCAGGAGACGCATATACGGCTCGATCGTCCGTCACAAAATGTTGCTCAAGTGACCAATAGTTGATTGGCTTCAGTGCTTCAGACTGGTCGTAAAGAAGGTAGTGACCAGCCGCTAGGAGATGAATGCCTTGCACATAGCTGGATTGTGGAATCGGTGTTTTTAAATCCCACCAGTTAGGGCGGTTGGGGCAAGCCGGATGAACCAGCAAGGCTTTTAGTTCAGACCCAAAGATCAGTTGCGAACCCACCTGACTGTAATAGAGCGGTTTAATGCCCAGACGATCGCGGGCTAAAAAAAGTTGTTGCTTAGTCGTATCCCAAAGGGCGATCGCAAACATGCCATTCAGCAGATTCAGGGCATCTGCACCTCGTTCTTCATACAAATGCAGCACAATCTCGGCATCTGATCGTGTGCGAAAGGTATGGGGTTCTCGCAGGTGCGATCGCAACTCCCAATGGTTGTAAATTTCCCCATTCACCGCTACAAAAAGCGTGCCAGCCTCATTCCAGATCG
Source organism: Tildeniella nuda ZEHNDER 1965/U140 (assembly GCA_019358895.1). Taxonomy (GTDB): domain Bacteria; phylum Cyanobacteriota; class Cyanobacteriia; order Leptolyngbyales; family Leptolyngbyaceae; genus Stenomitos; species Stenomitos nudus. The sequence goes on from JAHHIG010000001.1 coordinate 461,945, forward strand.
GCTGCTGTCCACCGGGCAGATCGACGATCGCCAACCGCCGGAAGACAAATGAGAGTGTGCCATCATCGAAGCACTGCTCATCATCGGGTCCTCGACGAGCGAGTTGCTCACCCATTGCGTTGAGTACGTGCGATCGTTCGGGGCGAGGCAAGGTCTGGTGATGAAAATTAACAAATCCAGCAAAGCCGCACATACGAGTGGCACCTTGATCAGCGCTTGAATCAAAACCTCAATAAAAATAGTCGCAACCTGAAACGATCGCGACTACTGATGTCAAAGATGAACTTAAACAAATTTTAAGCCTTGCACTCAGCTCTACAGCCTAGGCTAATCAGCGTAGCCTCTACCCATTCTCTAATTTGCTCAAAAGACTGGAGCCATTGCACGTGCGACTTTACAGAGAACTGGGTTTAGCTCTAATTAATTACTTTGATCGCCTCGAGCCGGACCTGCTCCAGCGACATTCTCTAGTTCTTCTTCAGACAGTTCGACGGACTCATTCTCTTGCTTAAGTGAGTCTAACTTTGTTTCTTCAGTCTTTTTGGCATCTGTTGCCTTTTCCTTTGTTGCCTTTTCATTCGTTGCTTGCTCGTTCGTCGTCATCGCTCGATCTCCGGGAATCCTGAGTGTATATCGGGCATTATACTACCCACATATAGAACTTGCCAATGATGCAAGCTACCTCTATGACGCAGCGAAAGGGTCAATTCAGCGTTCCTTCTAACCATGACGGTGACATTACAAATGGTAAAAATCTAGCAAGTGAAATCACGGATAAAGCCATCACTTCTTGCCTGTTTGCGGTTGTGCTTACCCTTGCTGCGATCGACCCTGCAAAAGCTCAAATCGCAGGGGATACAACCTTGCCCATCGGGGAGCGATCGCAGGTTTCTGGCGATCCCAACATTCAGATTGATGGCGGCGCACAGCGAGGCAGTAACCTGTTCCACAGCTTTAGCCAGTTCTCCGTACCGACAGGCGGGTCTGCCTTTTTTAACAATGCGATCGATGTGCAAAACATCTTCAGCCGCATCACGGGTGGATCAAGCTCAACGATCGATGGTCTCCTTCGCACCAACGGCACTGCCAGCCTGTTTCTGCTCAACCCCAACGGCATTTTGTTTGGACCCAATGCCAGCCTGCAAATTGGCGGTTCCTTTCTTGCCACCACTGGTAGCAGCATACGGTTTGCGGATGGGACTGAGTTCAGCGCCACGGCTCCAACGACTCCAGTGCTGACGGTGAGTGTTCCCATTGGAGTCCAATTCGGCAGCAACCCTGGCAGCATTCGTGTGAGCGGATCAGATCTCCAGAAAGCGGGCAATACCATCGGTCTACTGGGCGGCGATCTGACCATTGAAGGGGGAATCCGTGGGCTAGAAGGAAATGATCTTGTGGCAGCGCCCAGCGGTCGGGTTGAACTAGGGAGTGTGGCAGGAAATAGCGTTGTCAGCCTAACGTTTGCCGATCGTGGGTTCACCCTGGGATACGGTCAAGTCAACACCTTTCAAACCATCCAGCTTCTGCAAAACTCTATCGTTTCTGCCAATGATGGTGGAGACATTCAGGTACAGGGGAAGCAAGTGCAACTGGCAGGTGGTTCGCAGATTGCCACTGTCAATACGGCAAGTTCACTGCTACCCGGTGGCATGTTGACGATTAACGCTTCTGAATCGGTTGAACTGTTGGGAACAGGCGTTTACACTGGTTTTGGAGAATTCCCAACCGGTGTGTTCAATCAGACTACAGGGGCTAGCACTGCCGGAACACTCACTATCAATACGAAGCAGTTACTGGTTCGAGACGGGGCATTCATCTCTGCGTCTACAAGCGGAGCGGGACAGGGCGGAAATTTAACGGTGAATGCGTTCAACTTAGTGACAGTAAGTGGCGTTTCGGCTACCGACTCAACCCTTTTTAGTGGCATCTCTGTAGCCTCTAATGCCTCTGGCACTGGGAATGCAGGCAATTTAGTCATCAACACAGGCAATCTGAGTGTGAGTGGCGGCGGACAAATCAGCGCGACGACCTTTGGCAGTGGAACGGGTGGCGACCTGACCGTGAATGCCTCCGCTGTTCAGCTCACAGGCGGTAGTACCAGCCAGGTCAACGGTTTGTTTGCGCGGGTGGGCAGTGTGACAGGCAATAACACGCGGGCAACCGGGCAAGGGGGCAACCTGACCATCAATACCGATACGCTCGTGGTGCAGAATGGATCACAAGTTTCAACAGGCACGTCTGGTTCTGGGCAGGCAGGGAATTTAATCGTGAATGCGGCTGAATCGGTGGAGGTGACGGGACGTTCTCTGAGCGATCGCAGTCTCAGCCTCCTCTCTGCTGGCTCGACCAGTGCTGGAGCCGCAGGTAACCTTTCGGTGTTTACAGATAAACTCACGGTGCAGGATGGAGGAGAAATCATTGTCAGCGGTACAGGCACAGGTGTAGCTGGCGACCTGCAAATTACTGCCCCGTTGATTCTGCTCAATAATCAAGGGCTGTTGGCGGCAGAAACGAAGGCAGGGCAAGGCAACATCACCCTGACCACCAGTGATTTGCGCCTGCGTCGTAATAGTCTGATCAGCACCAATGCCACAGGAAGCGCGACGGGCGGTAACATCACCATCAACACTGATACGTTAGTTGCCCTGGAAAACAGTGATATCACCGCCAATTCCCAGGAAAGCTTTGGGGGCAGGGTCGTTATTGATGCACAGGCGATCTTTGGCACCCAGTTTCGGACACAACTTACGCCAGAGAGCGATATTACGGCAACCTCTGCCTTGGGCGCTCAGTTTAGTGGTTTAGTCACGATTCAGACTCCAGGCATTGACCCCAGCCAGGGGTTAGTGCAGCTTCAGACGGCGATCGTTGACCTGAGCAAACTGGTTGTGCAGGCTTGTTCATCGGGCGTGCAGCAGGCGGCGGGTGAGTTTGTTATTACTGGTCGCGGTGGCTTACCGCCCAGCCCTACCGATGCCACAGGTGAGGATGGGGTGCTGGTTGATCTGGGGCAACCGTTGGGCGATCGCCCAACTTCTGCTCCAGCAATGCCTTCCTCTAACCAATCGATCCGCAACGCCAACTACGCCAATGGGGAGACTCCAATCGCCCCACTGGTGCAAGCCCAGGGATGGCTTGTCAACTCGAAGGGCAATGTCGTGCTGTTGGCTCAGTCTCCTACCGCAACGACTCAAGCAGTCCCCTGGATGGCTTCTAAGCCTGAGTGCAAGGTTCGTTGAATGGATGATGGCGATCGACACGAAGCGTAGTGTAGCAAAAAAGCTGTCAGAAAAAATTCCGTCCTCCAGACAGATAGTTTTCAGAGCGAGAATGACCATACTAAGCATGAAGTCTACTCGATCGAAAAGCCGTGTCTGAAGAAGAAAACCAGTCCGTGGATAGGGACGAACTTTCAGAAGAGGAGTTGAAGCAAATCAAAGCAACTCCCCGTTATGAGCACAGTTGGCGGCATTCTGGAGTTACTCCAGTGGTTCGCCCCCAAACGGTTAACGCTGACCCTGCCAATTCTGGATGTCTTCTAGAAAACAGAGCATTCCTTCCTCATCCTTTAGTTTAAACTCCCTGACACGATGGTTGTGTATCAGTTCGCTTCAGATACTGCATTTGTTGAGTCAGTAGAAACACGGATTTTTGCGTATCTTTAACCCATCCTGAACTAGAATTTAGGCTAAGCGCTTAAGTCGGCACCGGATTATCATGCTCGTTAAGCGTTGGATAATCAGCTTGTTGGCTATTTCTATTATTCTTTAAGCGTACTTCACCGTTAATGCACGTCAAACTTTGGGGAACTCGTGGTTCCTTACCGACCCCTCAGGCTCCAGAGCAAATCGAAGCTCGGATCAAAGGTTTGTTTCAAGGCTTCTTTGCGGCGGGGCATCAGCAAGCATCTGAGGTTGACGATTATTTAGCTAAACTTCCCGCTGATCGCTTTGGGGGCTATGGGGGTGAGACGCTGTGTGTGGAAGTATCCACCAGCCAACAGCGACTGATTATTGATGGTGGTAGTGGAATGCGATCGCTCGGCTACGAGTTGGCAAAAGGAGCCAGTGGACACGGTCAGGGGGAATTGCACATCCTCTTTACCCACTTCCACTGGGATCACCTCTCAGGCTTGCCCTTCTTCCTGCCACTGTTCATTCCGGGCAACAAAATTCATGTGTATGCGGTGCAACCAGACCTACCAGAGGTCTTCCGCACCCTGTTTAAAAAGCCCTATTTCCCGGTGCCTCTGGAAAAGATTGATGCGGAGATTGAATACCACCAGCTCATGCCCCGACAGCCCGTTACGTTTGATGATCTTACGGTGACACCGTACCAGTTAGATCACCCCGATCCGTGCTGGGGCTACAGGTTTGAAGCGGGTGGCAAGGTGCTCTCTTACTGCGTTGATAACGAAATTCAGCGCGTTTCTCGTGAAGATCTGGGGTTGGATTTGCCGCTGTATCAAAATGTCGATTTAATGATTATCGATGCACAGTACACGCTGCTAGAGGCAACAGAGAAGATTAATTGGGGACATGGTGCGGCACCCGATGGGCTAGAAATTGCGATGCGGGAAGGGATCAAACAGGTGTTATTTGTGCATCATGATCCAGCAGCATCCGATGCCAAAGTTGCCGCCGCAGAATGGCAGGCACGGTGCTTTTACGAGAAACAACTTCAAATGATACATCGTTCACCACACAAATTGCATGAATTAACGTGGTCGTTTGCGAGAGATGGCATGACGATCGCACTCTAACCCGCCTAATATGCCCACCGATCGCGCCATTTGATGGTGCCTTGATTCACTAAAATCCAGCGACGGCAGACGAGATTTTCGTACAGTGGTGGTTGATTCGCGCGCCACATTGCGTACTTATAGGCGATCGGTTTGCCAGCCGTTTCATGCAACGCAATCTCACCAAACCAGGTGCCAGGGTTAATATATTCCAGTGCATACGCCTTGCTAATTTCCCAATTGCCCAACTCCGGGCAATCGCCAATCACAACCACAGTATCGCCTGGTTGGGTTTTGATGCCATTCAACTGCACCCGCACAATCACTTGCCCCTTCACACGTTCCCCAATGTAGCTGAGGACGATCGCTTCCTTCTCTCCCAATTGCAGCCCCGATAGTTTGCCATCTTTAACCTCAAAGCGGCGATGCGTCAGGATGCAGTTATAGTCTCCGTCTTCCAGCTCGGTAGAGGGCACATCGATCGCGATCGCCTGTCCTTTGTTCATTGCCACAAAACAGCGAGAATCCCGATAGCGTCGCACGTAGCAATAGATATCCGGGGTAATGTATTTCTGGACTTGACTCCCCAACGATACCGATGGATTCAACCGTCGCAGTTTAGAAAACAACTGTAAGTCTTGACAAATCTGAGTGTCAGTATCCCACCGTTCCATCATGGGACGGTTATAAGGGTCATTGCCGCCGTTAGTGTCGTTGTGGAGATACTGCTCGGTGCCATAGTACAGGCACGGAATCCCGCGAGAGGTCATGATCAGGTTGATGGCTAACCGCAGAATATCTGGGTCAGCGTTCAAGCTTTGGAAGCGCGGCATATCATGATTATCAATAAAGGTAATCAACTCAGTTGCCGTGTCGTAGAGGTAATCCAGATCCAGGATTTTTTGAATGAGGTGAAAGCCACCTTCGCTGCCTTTGGCTAACGCTGCCCGGATTGCCTCACAGAAACCAAAGTCCAAAATTGACATCCCAGACTTATTGGCAAAGTTCACCGAGCCGTGATCCCACGGCTTGCTAAAGCCCCATTCGCCAAAGATAAAGATCGATGGTTTATGGGTTTGCAGATCTGCCGTGAACTCTTGCCAAAACCAGATGGGCATGTGTTTCACGGTATCGACGCGTAAAGCATCAACGCCCCGATCGAGCCATAGTTTGATGGCAGTTTTGATGTAATGACGAAAATCAGGGTTGCTTTCGTTGAAGTCTGCTAGTCCCGCCATTTCACAGTTTTCTAGCTGCCACTGGTCTTCCCAATCGGTTACTTCTCCATTGTGGTGATACCAGTTGTTTGTATCGTGATGAAAATCAGCGATTAAAACACCGTCATCATAGAGCCTACCTTTATGCCCACCGACATCCGGGCTGCTGTGGTTACACACAATATCGAGAATGAGCTTCATGCCCCGATCGTGCATTTCAGTGACTAATTGATCAAACACCGCACAGGTAAACAGCGAGGTTTCCTCATCTTTAGCGACAAAACGAGGATTAATCCGCTTAAAGTCTTTCGTCCAGTAGCCGTGCATGGCGGCGAATTCAAACTGCAATTCTTCCACCTGCTCAAAGATGGGAGAGATCCAGATGGCTGTAATGCCTAATGCCTTTAAGTAGTCCAGTTTGTGAATAATCCCTTGCAAGTCGCCGCCCCAGTATTTGCCCCATTTTTGCCGAGTGGGATCATATAGGTTTGGGTTTGGTCCGGCATTGTTGCTGGAATCACCATCATGAAAGCGATCGATAATGATGAAATAAATGGTTTCCTGCCGAAACTCGATCGCTCTGGTAAAGAGAAACTCAATCTCGGCATCAATAACAGGCTTAATTTCGTCCGCATGAAAGCCAGCCGCCGCTTTTGCCGCAACGACTTCACCGTGGGGCTGTAGTGAAGAGTCTTGCATCATGTTAACCATTTGCTCTGATAAATTACTTCTGAAGGCAAGATCCCCGACTTCTCAAAGAAGTCGGGGATCTAAACAGCTAATTTCAGCGATTCATCACAAATGTGTTGCGATTGCGATCGCCATCTCGTTCATAGATAAACTTATCAACGCCCTGAAGTGCCAGATAGATGCCCAAACCACCGACCTGCCGTTGTTCAAGGGGAAGTTTCAATGCATCTTCTTCAGGCAGTAAATGCTGGTGTGGATCGTAGGCTGCGCCAGTATCTTCAATGCCAAACGTGAGTGCCTTTTCATCCACGTCGAACGTTAAGTCCAATACCCCTTCAAGCCCTGCTTCCTCATAGCCATGCACAATCACATTCGTAGCAATTTCATCGACAGCCAAGCGGAGACGGTAAGACGCTTTTTTATCCAGCCCCGCCGTCGCTGCTGCCGTTTTGATAAAGTCTGCGATCGCGCTTAACGAATCGAGCGTACCGGGTACAGTAAGAGATTGCATAGTCAAGTGACTCCGTTGTGGGGTCGATGAGTGGGATGAGCGGATGAGTCATGCCTCTACTCGTCTACTCATCTCCCATCCACATCACTGATATAAGCCGTTTAGCATGATGGATCAAGTGGTCTCAATGGCTGACTCATCATCAACGACAAACACACTATTGACGAAGCCTGTTTTGGTGAGGGTATCCAGTACTGTCTCTTGTGCGCCCACCACATATAGATCAGTATCCAGTCCAATTTTTTGCTTCGCGTAGATCAGCACCCGTAAGCCTGCACTTGCCATATATTCCAGGTCTTGCAGCAGTAATACCAGGCGTTTGACGTTCAAACTGGCTACTTTTTCCACTTCTTCCTTAAAGATTGGTGCCGTGCTTGCATCCAATTCTCCAACCAGAGTGATTTTGGCGGTGTCTGCGGTAGTGGTATCTAGAACGGCGGTGAGAGACATAGTTTTTGTGGTTTGTGTATGGTTAACGTTGAAAAAGCATTACTTTCCGACCAGAATGACGACTGAGCGATCGCCCAGCAAAATGCCAGATTGATTCTCTAAAACTGGCTCTGTACCGGGTTCCCAACTGTCCTCTGGTGACGGTGCTCCGGTATTGGCAGCGATATGCCATTGGGTTCCAGGCGGCAATCCAGGGATTTCAAACCATTGCGCGTCCCAATGCATATTCATTGCCACATAGATGAAATTGTCAGATACTGTGCCATCTTTTGCATGTTTGCCACAGAGCAAAAACGCCAGAGTGCGGTTAGAGTCTGACCAGTCGGCATTCCAGGCTTTGGTGCCATGCCAGCTAATGTCTGGATAGCCACTGCCGACATAGTCTGTATTGCGGAAGTGCCAGCGGTTTCTAAGGACTGGATGCGCCCTGCGAAAGGCGATCGCGTGTTTCGCAAATTTGAATAAACCAGTATTGGATTCCAACAATTTCCAGTTGAGCCAATTCAACTCATTATCATGGCAGTAGGTATTGTTGTTGCCATTCTGACTGCGCCCGACCTCATCACCCATCAGAATCATCGGCACACCCTGACTCACTAGCAGCATTGCCAGGGCATTTTTGATCTGGCGCTGGCGTAAAGCATTGATACCTGGATCGTCTGTCCAGCCTTCAGCACCACAGTTCCAGCTATCATTATCATTGCCACCATCGTTGTTGTTTTCACCATTGGCTTCATTATGCTTCTCGTTGTAAGAGACTAAATCTGCCAGGGTGAACCCATCATGAGCGGTAATGAAGTTGATGGAAGTAGCAGGTGCGCGTCCTGCCCAGGCGTACAGATCGGGCGAACCCTGGAGCCGTTGCGCCATATCTCCTACTCGACCCGGTTCGCCTTTGAGGAACTTGCGAATGCCATCGCGGTACTTACCATTCCATTCTGCCCAGCGTCCAAAGGCTGGAAACGAACCAACCTGATACAATCCACCAGCATCCCATGCTTCGGCAATCAGTTTACATCGCGCCAAAATGGGATCAAAGGCAAGGGTTTCTAAGAGCGGCGGATTTGCCAGAGGTGCGCCCCAGGGGTCACGTCCCAGAATTGAGGCAAGGTCAAACCGGAAACCATCAATGTGATATTCCGCTGCCCAATAGCGCAGGCAATCCAGCACAATGTTGCGAACGATCGGGTTATTACAGTTGAGCGTATTGCCGCAGCCACTAAAGTTGTAGTAGTAGCCGTCGGGAGTCAACATGTAGTAGGTCTTGTTGTCGATGCCCCGGAACGAAATGGTGGGACCCTGCTCGTTGCCTTCTGCCGTGTGGTTGAAGACCACATCCAAAATGACTTCAATACCATTTTTGTGCAGTTCTTTTACGAGTGCTTTCAACTCGTCTACCTGCATTCCCAGTTTGCCTGTTGCTGCAAAGCCCGCTTTGGGGGCAAAGAAGCCAACAGTGCTGTAACCCCAGTAGTTATAGAGCGTTTCTCCCGTGGTTGGGTTGGGGCGGCTGTTTTCAAATTCATCAAATTCGTAAACGGGCATCAGTTCGATCGACGTGACACCCAGTTCTTTCAGATATGGGATTTTGTCGCGAATGGCAGCAAAAGTGCCCGGATGTTTGACACCCGACGATGGATGTTTGGTAAAGCTGCGGACGTGCATCTCATAGATGATCTGATCCTCCGGTGGGATTTCCAGGGGGCGATCGTCCTCCCAGTCAAAATCATCAAAGGCAATCCGGGCACGATGTTGGTAGTGATTGTTCCAATCAGGTGTCACGCCCCACACATCTCGTCCACCAATGACTTTAGCGTAAGGATCCATCAGCACTTTGCTGGTATCGAACCATTGCCCCGCTTTTGGATCATACGGTCCATCCATACGGTAGCCGTATTCGATGGTTTCGTAATCTAGATCAAATACGACAATGGAAAAAACATTTCCAATCCTGAACTCATCGGGAAAGGGAATTTCTGCCAGTGGCTCTGGAGCGTGTTTTTTGAACAGCACCAATGTACAGGACGTAGCGTAACTGGAAAAGATCGAGAAGTTGACCCCTCCCGGTACTAACGTGGCACCAAATGGAAAAGGCTTGCCCCGACGCAGTTTGAAGTCGCCGTAGGTGTGAGTTGGATGGACATCAATGCGCTCCATTGCCGTTGCTTCCTTATAAGCCTAGAAGTCGGATTTCTTTTAGTTAAGTTGATCAGTCAGTGCTTCCAGGACAGAAATCCGACTTCTGAACGGGTTGTCTAGGTTGGCATTTCTAGGTTGGCAAACTTGCCTTGACTTTGAGCGCTTCTAAGCCTGAATCAAGCGTGTCACGGGTGGTAAAAAAGTCAAGGAACCCGGTGATGGACATGGTGTCTCGAATTTCTTCGGAGACTCCCACTAAAATCACTTGCCCGTTGTGGCTGGATATCTGGCGGTAAACAGACAACAGCATCCGTAACCCAGCGCTAGACATATAAGGTACCTGGGTTAAATCCAGAAGGATTCTGCCTCCGGTTTGAGCCAGCGGCAACACCTGCTCTTGAACGGTGGAAGCGGTGCTGCCGTCGATGTCTCCAATTAGTTCAACGATCGCCACTTGATTGATCGTGTTAACGCTGGAGTGTTCTTTGACGATCGCATTGGTTGCATCATCAACCGTTGTCTCTGACTCAAGCAGCGTCACCTGAAGATTTTTAATGTTGATATCCATTCATCCTTCCAACTTGAATTCGCAGACACTCGATGGATTGAATAGTGAGGGAGTCGGGAGTCGGGGAAAGAATTACCCGACTCCCCATTCCCTATTCCCCATTCCTAGCTGGGGCTGATCTGCACTTTAACTTTGACTTGTTCGTTGGTATCCGGCAGTTTGACTGTCAACCCAGCAGCATCAAAGTTGGTGTAGGGTTTCTCGTTGATCCAAACAGCACTGATTTTGACGCTTCCTGGTGGCAGTATATCTGGCTGCACGCGCAGAATATTGTCCTTAAAGGCTCCCGGTTGGGGCTTGAAGTAGAAGTCCATTGGCTGTTTGGTAATCAACAGGTTGGTATACACGGCTGACAGGTAGCACAGTTCAGTGGAGTGATAGCCACTCATCGAGTGACTGCCCTTAAACCGCTCGGTGCCAACCAGGAAGGGCGTGCCATTGTTCAACACGTTGAAGTAAACGCTACCGTCATCATGATCCAGGAAGAACGCATTGTAGAAAGCGGTAGCTTCGCGGGCATGACGCAGATATTCCGGGTCTTGGGTGATGCCATGCAGAATGTGATAAGCCAGAATCGCCTGTTCTTGCTGCCACCAGGCTTTGCGATCGTGATACACAAAGCGATGCTGTTCTTCACCGTCTGACAGGTTGCGCTCAACGACATCGTACCAGCCACCCCGCTGACGATCGCTGCCCACCGCAGGCATGATATCTGCAATCTTCTTCGCCAAATCAGCATATTCTTGCTTGGGCTTCAGCGAATGCATCCGCATCAAGTTCCAGGCAATTTTGAGGTTATGCCCAATCACCGCACGGTTTTGTTGTCCCACCCACTGTTTGTCGTGCGACCAGTCTTCAAAGAAGCGCTCTTGCACAAAGGGGCTGTTCTCAAAGTCGGGAAAATATTTGGAGATGGTATCAAACGTATCCTCCAACATCTCGGCGTATTCCTCTTCACCCGTCGCCAACCACAAGTTGATGAGATAGGCAGGCGCATGATCACCAACCGAGTTCCAGTTTTTGCGGGCGCGGTTGACACCGAGGGTTTCACTGCGAGGATCGAGCGTCAGCGGATCGAGGCTGGAGAAATAGCCGCCTTGCTCTGGGTCACGGTAGAAGTTTTTGAACAGCTTGACGGTAAGTTCGGTGTCCTTCAAGATCAGCGGATCGCCTGTGATGCGGTAGGTCTGGATGGGACCTGCCAGTGCATAGATCTGCTCATACATGGGAATGGATTCGCGATCTTCACTAAACGCATCGCCATGTTCCGAAGACAACAGCTTTTGTTCACGATTGCCCTTGATCTGAATGCCGTGATACCAGTACACGATATCTTCGTCCGGGTCATAGAACCGCATGTGATCGCGCAAGTACCCAGTGCCTTTTTCAGCCGCATCCAGAAAGCGATCTTCGCCTGTCATCAGGTAGGCGGTGGCAAAACCATACACCAACCGCGAGATGGTATCGGTTTCTTGAAGAAAGTCATCTTGCTTTTTAGCGCCTGCCAGGTTGAGGTAGGTGCGATATTCTTTGTAATCGATTTCTTTGTGGGGATAGCCAAACTGCCAGCGCAGATAACAGTCTGCGATCGAGCGCACCTGCTTCACCCACCAGTCTTGCTCTTCATGCCGATACTGCCCGATCGCATCGCCCGGAAAAATCAGAGACTTGACTTCAAACTTGTGCCCCTCACCCTGGGGATAAAAGATGCCGTAGGCAAACACATGCTGACCAGGGCTAAGCAGTTCGGCAAAGCGCGGCGTAGCGTCGTTATACGGCTCTTCCAGGTTCTGGTAAATCCGACCGTAGGCAGTGGGTGATAGGTACGCTCGGTATTCCCGCCCATCCGATGTTTTAATCCCAAACGATGGACCCGTTCGCTCAAAGTCGGTGACGTAGCCAGCGATCGTATCTGAGAAGGAAAAACTCAAGTGATCTACCATTGCGTGTTCTCCGTAGGTGTGAAAGGTCTGATGAGTCCGTAGTTGCAGTGATTGACGGTGCTTTGATGGAAAGAACGGTTATTTTTGCTGCGTTAGCGCTACTAAACTATTGTTCAAAGCGGCGTGCCAGTTGCTTATAGTATTTTCGATGGTAAGGATTGGGGATGATATAGACGATCGCCACTGCCACAAAGAGTATTTTGGCAAGCGGCAGGCTCAGAAACGATACCGCAATGGAAACTAGATAAAGAGCTGGTGCAACTCGAATATAGCGATGCACAAACGCAATGAACTGCGGTTCCAAAGTGTCATCGACTAATTGATGAGTCGTTGCATACCACCAGATGACGTTGAGAAAAACGCCTGTTAAAAAGAGAGTACCCGCATAAGCAATGACAGAAACTTGTTGATCGGGATAATGCCCTAGCAGTCCAGTAGGAAAGGGAATCGAAGCGACACACAGTAGAAACAGTGTATTCAGCCAGAGCAGCACATGGTCATGGCGCTTGATGTGAATAAACATATTGTGATGGGCAATCCAGTAAAGCCCCAATACAATGAAGCTAAGGATATGACCAATAAATTTAGGCACGAGATGCAGAAGTTCTTTCGGCAACTCTGTGGCAACTAAATTCGCAGCAATGTCAGGAACCTTAATCTCCAACACTAATAGAGTGATCGTGATTGCAAACACCCCGTCACTAAACATTGTGAGTCGCTCATTGTTATGAGAGGCAACGGGTAGTTTTTCGTTGACTAATTCACTTCTCGTTTCATCAGACATTGCTTCAGTTCCGTTTGACTATCCTTAAACTACGATCGCTGCATAGATTTTCTGATGAGCGTTTCAGAATTACCTTAAAGCAAAATCACTCTCAATTATGCTACCCATCAGAAACCAGCGAATTGAGCATCTGCAAATTTAGCTCGGTAGGGGTGGCGGATTTTCTTCATCCACAAAGCCCTCGCTCAGTTCAATGATTCTGCCGTCTGGATCGGCAAACCAAACGGTACGCCAACCGGGAATGTAGTCATCAAAATTGAGCGGTCCTAGAGTGATTTTGACCGCATCGCCAAGCTCAGCCAGTTTTGCATCAACGCTGTCTACCTTAAATGCCAGGTGGCGCACTGAGGGAAACTGATAGCCATCGTTGGTTGCCGGAGGAAGGGGAGACGCTTCGTTTGCCTGGAAGATTTCCAGATAAAAGGCGCTTTCGGCTGCTTTGATAAACACAATCTGAGCGCCATCAGGCAATTTTGCGACTCGCGCTCGTTTAAAGCCAAAGTACTGGGTGTAGAACGTTTCGGTTGCGATCGCGTCTTTGGCAGTGATAGCAACCTGAGAAAAGATTTGTAACTTCGCCATAATCAAATGTCTCTTCTAGTTTTTGTAGTAATGCTTTGTGCTCTAACGCTCTGCCAAAATTTCAATAATTTGTTTTGCGAACAGATGGGCATGACCACCACTCCGTCCAGTCACCAAATCACCATCGACGACCACATCTTTGTCGGTATAAATCGCTCCCATATTGACCACATCGCCATAAAGATTGGTGTGACAGGTGACGGGGCGACCTCGAACTAATTCGGGCGCAGGCGAAACTAACCACATCCCATGACAAATAATACCTTTAAGAATGCTTTGATCAGCGAAAACTCGCTTAAGAAACTCGGTGGCTGGTGGAAGTTTCTTAATATCTTCGGTGTAGCGCAGGCGATCGGACACCATTGCAGACGGCACAATGATGGCATCGTAGCTCTTGAGGGTGGCATCGTCGATATCTTCAAAGCTTTCGTGACACTCGAAGGGCGCGTGATATTCATGCCCCTTAAATGTCAGCGAAGGTTGACCCCAAAGGCGCGTGAGAAAGTGGAGATCTGCACCTTCTTCTGGAAATCGGTAGTGGTAATACCAAATTTCATGTTCATAGAAATCACTTTCAATTAAGATGCCAATTTTTTTGCCCTTCAGTTTCATAGCGTTCCTGTTTTTTTAAGATTGATTTAAGGTTGAATTTGAGCCACAACTTTGCCCCGCACATGGCGTTGAGCAAGGCGGGTCAATCCATCGGGAATTTGCTCCAGGCAGATCACCTCCTGCAACATGGGGGTAATCGTGCGATCGCTCACCAGTTTGCCCAGTTCTCGACCAATTTGAGCCAGTTGTGCTTGAGCTGTGCGATCGCCCGACAGGTGCGCTCCACCCAAGGCAATGTCATGCACCGAAAGCGCTTTGCCAAATGATTGAAAGTGCTTGAAGTCGGGTAAGGCAGCGACACAGGCAATGCCACCACCAAACGCAAGCATATCTAGCCCGGTGGTAGCCGTGTCAGCACTCACCGTATCCACGATCGCGTCTACCCCACGATTATTTGTTAACCGTTGGACTTCTAGAGGAATATCCTGCGCGTGATAGTCCAGCACGTCTGTTGCTCCCAACTGCCGCACCCAGTCAACATTGGCGGCAGAACAGGTTGCAATCACCTGAAGTCCAGCAGCAGCGGCTAACTGAACGGCAAAGCCCCCCACGCCTCCGGCTCCTGCTTGTACCAAAATCGTTTGCCCAGATTCGACGTGAAGTTTGTGATGCAGGCATTGATAGGCGGTAAACCCCGCACAGGGCAGTGCAGCGGCTTCGGTAAAGGTGAGGTCTTGGGGCAGGGGCGCGATCGCATGGGCAGGGGCGATCGTCCACTCTGCAAACCCTCCTGGCTTCGACAAATCCCCGTGATAATACACGGCATCTCCCACCTGCCATTGGGTTACATCCGCTCCCAGCGCATCAATTACCCCTGCCACATCCAAGCCCAAAATTTGAGGGTAATGCCAACGCGGGAAGCCTCGGCGAGCGAACCTGTAATCTGCTGGATTCAGCCCTGCAGCATGAACTCTGACACGCACCTCTCCTGCTGCCGGATGGGGTTCCGGCAAATCTGACACATACAGCGTGTCAGGCGATCCAGGTCGGTCAAGGAGCAGGGCTTTCATCGCATCAGTATCCTCAAGAATTGGCGAATGCCGCTGCTGCCGCTGCCGTGTTGTTGGATGCTTGCACAGTGACAACTTTGCCATCTTTAAGCGTCCAAACATGAACCCATTCGTTCTTGTACGCTTTGCCCGTCGGCTTCGCAATCACTTGTTCGTAGCCCAGCACCACAACCGTGTCATCCTCTCCAAGAAATTTTTGGGGCACAAAGTCTTGCACCTCCAGCGATTCCCCAAGCTTTGTAAAGAACGTGATCACTTGATCCTTACCCCTAAAAGTGCCGTGTAACGGAATGCCGGGAGTATAGCGCGAATCCCAAACAATCTCTGTCGCCAGATTGTTCAACACAGCGGCAATGTCTCCCTGCCCAAAGGCGGCATAGGTTTGCTGGACAAATTCCACATTGGTTGATGCAGCCATTAGCCCTTTCCTTGTAGCTGCTGTACCAGGGTGAACTGATCCCAGTTGTTCCAAAGCTGATTGATTTTGCCATCCACAATTTCAAAGATGGTGATGCCGTTGACGTTAATGGCATTGTTTGTGGGTGGTGTACCGAAGAAGTTACCCGTTTGAGTTCCCGTGCAAATCCAACGAGCAATCACTTTGTTATCCACCGTGAACGTGTCTTCTACGGTGTATTTGGCATCGGGAATCCCAGCTACAAACCCACCGATGAAGCCTTTTGCCGCTTCTGTTCCTTTGATGTCATGGGCGTTGACGTGTCCCACATAGTTGGGACCCAGAATCTCGTCGAGCAGATCCAATTTGTGCTCGTTGTAAACTTCATAGAATTTCAGTGCGACATCCAAATCTGCTTGTGACATTGAAAGCTCTCCTTGTGTGTAATGAAATGGTTGTTGGTTTTTGATTGGTACTTGTTGGTTTCAGACGTTACCTGACACTTGACACTTGACACCTACTCGCTTATGCGACGCTTCCATCAGGATACTGAGTCATCCCTGCAAAGTGAATGGCAATTTTGCCATCGCGCAGCACCCAGCTATCGGCGAACCGCATTTTGGCTTCTTGCCCACCCGCATTTAACGTGATGGCTTCGACAATCATGAGCGTTTGGGGATCGTCGGTTTCTGCCCAAAAGGCAATGTCGGTTTCTAAGCCTTCAATGCCCAAAATACCCTGCATATGCTCCTTTAGCTGCTCACGCCCCTTGTAATACTTGGGTTCTTTCATAAAACTGCTGATCAGCAGAGCATCATCTGTGTATTGATCCAGCAGGGATTCAATATCTTTTTTCAGAATCAGTTCAATGTGTTCTCGGTACAGCTTTCCGAGAGGGCTGTCAGGTACATTTTTCATCAGTATGTTCCTTCTCTAACAACTAACAACTAACAACTCGTTGCTTTTCCAGCCTTTAACCAGCCAGAATCAGATCGGCAAGTTTTGCGCCAATCATGAACGAAGCAGCAACCGTATTGCCACTGGTGATGACAGGCATCACAGAGGCATCGGCAACGCGCAGTCCTTCTATGCCATGCACTCGCAACTGGGGATCAACCACAGAATCGCCGTTTTGCCCAATTTTGCAGGTGCCAACAGGATGCCAGAGGGTCGAGGCTTGCGATCGAATGAACCCTTCGATCGCCCCTGCATCATCTGTACCGGGCACCACTTCACCCACATTCAAAGGAGCAAAGGCTTTGGTGTTGGCGATGTTACGCGCGATCGTGATGGCTTGAATCAGCGTTTGCAGATCGGCATCGGCTTGCAGGTAATTGGGATTGATGATGGGTGGATCGTGGGGATCGGACGATCGCAACTTCACCTCACCCCGACTTTGAGGCTGCACCAGAATTGCCAGAAAGATGGAAACGGGTCCACCAAAATCTAGAATGGGAGCCAGTTGCGCTGGAACCGCTGGTGTGAAGTTGAGTTGCAAATCAGGCGCAGCATCGGGAGTGTTGGTGCGCGTATTGACAAACAGGGTATTGCCTGTGAGCAAACCGGGTTTCGGACGATCGTCTTTGGTGCGAAACACGATCGGCAGTTGCAGGTGATCCTGGAGGTTTTGCCCCACACCGGGTAAATCGGCAACCACGGGGATGCCCAGCGATCGCAAGTGTGTGGCGGCACCAATACCCGATAGCAACAGCAGTTTGGGCGATTGTAGCGCTCCCGCACTGAGAATCACTTCCCCTGCGTGTACCTGTTGTACCTGCCCATCCTGCACATACTCCACACCAACGACTCGTGTTCCCTCAATGAGGAGCCGCGTCACGTGCGATCGTAGTTGTACAGTCAGGTTAGGGCGATCGAGCACCGGAGTCAGAAATGCCGTTGCGCCGCTGGCACGCTTGCCATTGTCGTCAATGTGAAACTGTAGATAGCCCGCACCATTTTCCTGACGAGCACCGTTGTAGTCCCAGTGAGGACCGTCGTAGCCTGCTTGTGTCGCCCCTACCAAAAACTCCTCAGAGCGCATGATTTGCTCAGGGCAATCGCGCACCTTTAGCGGACCGCCAACTCCGTGATACTCCGATTCTCCCCCTTCAAAATCTTCCAGCGCTTTGAAATAGGGCAGCACCTCTTGATAGCTCCAGCCCGTGGCTCCAGCGGTACGCCAGTCATCAAAGTTTTTGGGGTTACCTCGCACATACATCAGGGCATTGATGGAACTGCCGCCCCCCAGCACTTTGCCCTGGTTAATCACAATTTGTCGACCCGCCAATCCCGGTTGAGCTTCAGTTAACAGTTTCCAGTCCAGATCAGATCCCCACAGTTTTACAAAACTGCCGATGTCGTGGATGTTGGGGTCTTGATCCACGTCTCCGGCTTCCAGCACCAGTACACGAGTCTCTGCACTGGCGCTGAGTCGATTAGCAGCCACACTGCCTGCGGCTCCTCCCCCAATTACGATGTAGTCATAGGTTGCGATCGCCATTCCCCATCTCCTAAACCAGGCTATTCAATCACATTGCTTGAGACGCTTTGCCTAAGACAATGAATGTGCTTAAGCGGATTGGAACGCCGTCGCATGGTCGCGCACAAACTGTTCCACAGTGATCGGCGTTTTCTTGGCAACGTCTGCCACTACGTTTGTCACTACGGCACCGTAGCCAGCCCGGTAAATGCCAAACAGTTCGTTGAGCGCGTCTGCCAGCCATTCAGGTTGCCCCCATTGCAGCATTGAGGCTTTGAACTCTTCGGGTGAAATAGCGACATAGGTGACTTTCTTGCCTAGAACGTCGGTGAAAACATCTGCTACTTCAGAAAACGACAGCGCTTCCGGTCCAGTAATGACATAGGTTTTACCTTCGTGCCCATCTTCTTTGAGCACGGCAGCGGCGACGGCGGCAATATCACGGGCATCGACGTTGCTGATTTTGGCATCGGCAGCAGGCTGAAAGAAGGTGCCCTGAGTGGCGATCGACTGAGCAAACGCCAGCAAGTTTTGTAGAAAGCCATTGGGTTGCAAATGCGTGTAGGCAAGCCCCGATGCTTCCAGTTCTTTTTCGCTTTGCCCGTGCCATTTGCCCAACACGATCGGTGAATTTGGATCAGCCCCAAACGCTGAGAGTTTGACAATATGTTTCGTGCCTGCCCGTTTTGCCGCTTCAATAAAATTGTGCTGCAACTCCACCATGTTGTTCACAAAGGGCGGCAGCATAAACGCCTTGTCAATGCCTTTGAGTGCGGCTTCCAACGAGTCGGGATGGTCAAAGTCGCCTTCTACCAGTTCAACACCGGGGAGATCGGCGATCGCGGTTGCTTTGGCTTTGCTACGAACCAGGGCGCGCACTGGAACTCCCGCCGCCGAGAGCAGTCTCACGATTTCGCTGCCATTTGTTCCTGTTGCGCCAGATACCAAAACCATGAATACGCTCCTTTAAATTGAACGGTTGCAGAACGGTGGATCACGACTCTAAAAGGCAAAGCGGCTGCTAATGCCCACTACTGTGGCATCGGGAATCCCGGAGTCGCCACTGGGATGAATAATGCGTTGAAGACTACCAATTAAGTACCACCAGGGCGCAATTTGAGCCACATACACCAACTCAAGCACGGTTTCGGCATCGCGAATGGTACTCCCTGGATTGATTTGTCGATTGTTTCGATCGAAATTGCGAATACCATTGCTGTAACGGCTGTAAGACACGCCCAGACCCAAAACATCGCGATCGCGCCCGGGTATCAAACCTTCATAAGCTAAGCCACCCGCCACATTCCACGAAATTGTATTGATATCTTGATTGGGTGACACTACCGTCTTGAAAAAGACATTCAAGCCCTGGGTTCGATCTCTAGGATTCAGTGACTCGCGCCACACCATTTGTTCAGCCATGAAATAGAGGGCGTGATTGCCCCGTTCTTCTTTGCGATCGCCGCCAAACAGCGCTACCGACTGCCCAGTGATATTCTTGCTTTGGCTCTTGAAGATGCCTGAGTGAAACTGAAACCCAAAGCGGTAGTATCCCGGTAACCCAGTCGAGCCGCGTTCTTGATTGGGTCGATACACGGCTTCCACAATCCCTTCCACACCCTCCCTCGCGTTCAACCGCGTGTTTAAGCCATCTTGATTGCTCAACCCTCCGGTGGGATCATCAAAACCATCCTGAATCTGCCCAATAAACAGCCATTGTGGTCCGGGTGTGTAGCTGAACTGAATGCCCAATGGCGCAGACGCGAAGGCGGTAGACAGTCCGCTGGTGGGCGAAACACCGAGATAGGTTGGATATTGAAAGGCAGTGTTGGTGAAGATGCCTGTGGTTTGCGACGCGGCAATTCTCACAAACGGAAAAATTTTGCCAAGCCGCAATTCGTACTGGTTCTTGTTCCCAAATTTCTGCCCATACCACAGCTCAAACAGACGTGCCCCCCGTTTGAGTGGGTCTACAAAGTACACGCTGCTGAGTGATCCGGCATAATCTCTGCCAACACTCACGCCGCGAATATCAACAGCAGTAATGTGAATTTGTCCCTCGTTCCACCAGCCTAGTTTGGTGGTGTAAAGGTCAAGCCCGACCAGCACCACGTTATTGACAGCCGTATCTTGACTCCTGCCGCCGCCAACATTGGAGTAAACATCGAGAAATTCGGCAAGGTAGAAGTCGATGCCTTGCTGCAAGAGGCGATCGCGGGTGCCACCCCAGTTACCCGTCAAAAAATCGCGTGTCCAAAAGCGCTCGGATGGGTCTTTGAGGTTAATGCCTGCGATGCCTACCCCCGTATCCAATACCTTTTTGCCAACGGGCTTTTTGAGCGATCGTAGAACCGGGAGATTGATCGCATCAGAGAAGGGTGGCGGTGGCGATGCAGGTGGTTCGGCAGAAGGTGGTTGTTGCGCCACTGTCGCATCGGCAACCAGTTCACCTCCCAAGTCAGAAGCCGAATAGGAAATCGCAGGGACGGGTGATTCAGCCGTTGACCAAATTTCTGACTCCTGCCCCAGCACGGTCTCTTGCCAGAGCGAAAAGGGCTGACGGGACTGCTCTTTCGTATCCGAAGCTGATTCGGAAGCAAAATAAACCTGCTTTGGTGACCATTCAGCATGGGTCACGGAGCCAGACAGGGCAGAAATTTCAGGCTGCTTATCAATAGGCTGCTCACCAATGGGCTGTTCATCAACGAGGGTTGCAGAAATAGGGGTTGCAGAAGCCGTCAACGCACAAAAAGAATAGCCGACTAGCACTGTGAACGCACGAGTCGCTGAGGCAAGAGATGATAACTGACGCAACAAGGGGGGCATTGTTGAATTAACTAACGTGTGGGAAACAGATCTTGAGCGAACCAGGTTGCTGTTCCCGGAAAGTCTTGAATCAACGCCTGAAACTGTTCCGTAGAAACCGCTTTTTTATAGGACTCTAGCGATTTCCATTGCTCAGACATCACCCATTCGCGGGTATTGAGAATATCTTTCTGAAGTGCGGCAGAGACAAAGCCCGGTTGTTTTTTCATGTAGGTACCGATCGCATTCCACCGCTCTAAAAAATCGGGCAGTTGCTCTTTAGAGACGCTAAAGCGGTTTGCCAGAGTCACTACGGCGGCTGACTTTACGTCACTTTTTGCCAGTAGAGTGTGATCTGCGCTAACGATCGAAGCATCCGCAAAGACCTTACTAGCAGGCATCAGAACCATCGAAATTGCCACGACACTGGCAATCATCCACATTAAAATCTTGTTGAATCGTGCAGACTTTAGCATTGCGATCACTCTGGCTGATGATGGAATTTTGATAGTGCGGCGATCGCGGCATGATGGATGCGATCGCCGCAACCAGCCTTCATTACTTTGGTGCAGCCGGGGGAGCTTTGGGCGGTGGAATGATGCCAAGCTGTGCCAACAAGCCAAACTGATCTAAATTCGTCCAACGTTCGGCAATTTTTCCGTTTTCCATTCTCAGGATCGAAACACCTGTCAAGGTAATGTCTTTACCGGACGCAGGCACACCAAACAGGGGCGCTCCTGTATGCTTACCCTGCACTTTCCAGCGGTGCACAACTCGATCTTTATTGTAAACTTCGTCTTCGATGGTCAGTTTCAGACCCGGCATTGCACTCCGGAAGCTGGAAATAATTTTCTTGAAGCCAGCCGTACCCGTTTCAGTGGAAAGAGGCGAATGATCTAGACCATTCGGTGCAATATATTGATCCAGCAATTCGAGTTTGCCCTGGTTCCAGGCTCCGTTATACACCTTGACCACTAGAGCATTATTTTCGGTAGGCGTGAACGCTCTGGTAATTTTGGGTTTGGGTGTAGTCGCGGCTGGTGGAGTTGTGGTTTGACCAGCAAATGTTTTCCCTTGAAGGCTTGCCAGTCCCGTGCAGCCCATCACCGTGAAGACCGCGATCGCAGGCAGTAGTTTTTTCGCATTCCATCTAGTCATGAATTCACTCCTAAAATTTTCAATCGCTTGGTTTCAGTTGAAGCCAGTGCAGCGTTCACTCGGCTTCAGGCGGACGAATTTGTTCCAGTAAGCCCAGGTCATTTTCGTTGACCCATGCCTCCAGAATTTGTCCATCGTGCAGACGGAAGATACTCACGCCTTGCAGTGTGACAGGGGTGCCACGGGCGGGAATCTGCAGAAAATCACCTTGATGAGTCGCTGAAAGTTTCCACCGAATGGCAGCTTTGTCCTGATCGCCTGCTTCGCGATCGAGATCATAGTGAAGATCTGGGAAGGCAGTCCGAAGTGTGATGACGAACTGCTTGAAGGCTTCTTGTCCGTGGATGGGACGAGGAAAGAGCGGGAAGTGGAGGACAAATTCTGGCGCAATGATTTCAGGAATTAAGTCCAAATTGCCACCGCTGAGAATCTCATTGAAATAGCGACGAGCGATCGCTTTATTTGCTTCGGCGGCAGACTCTCCAGGCGGTACGGGAATCACCCCAATCTGTTTGAGCAAGCTCAAAGTGTCTTCATTGGCAAGCGATTCAATAATTTTGCCATCCACAATCTTGAGCCAACTCACCCCATCAATCACAAAATGTTTGCCACTGGCAGGTACATCACCTTTCACCGTATGGAGCGGACCACCCACATGAGTACCACTGCCTGTCCAATGTCCGACAACCGTGTCGCCATCGACCAGAAGGTGCTCTACTTTAAGATGCACGTCAGGAAACGCGCCATGCAGCATTGTCACTAAGTTCTTAAAGCCATCCGGTCCGTAATAGGGATCGGGGTGCGTGGGAATGGTGAACAGGAAGTCGGCTGACATGAGTTCGTCGCAGACTTCTAACTTGGCATCGTTGAGAATTTCTTCGTAGTACCGTCGAGCGATCGCCAACTTCGCTTCGGGTGAATTCACGCCGTAGTGGTCAATAATTAACTCGCTGTTGACTTTGGTCTTACGGAACAGCAAGTCGTTAACATCGGTATTCAGGATGCGATAGACATCCTTGAAAGCTCCAAACATGATGGTACTCCTAGCAGTAAGCTGATGACTGATCACACGTCCCAATCCAATGGAGCAAGCATGGGACACACTACAATGTGGCTGATCACTTAGGCATAGTCCAAGCGATCGACAATATAAATAACAATTCCTAGCCTGCGATCGCTTACAGCGTGGCTGAACCAGGGGCGTAGTCCAGCGAGTCCACAATGTAGGTCAAAATGGCGGGTTTTCCAGTAGCGGGCGATCGCACCACAACCCAGGTCTGATACGCATCCAAAACAATCCGTTCACTGTTGGGAGCGGGTGGTTTCCATACGCTTGCTTCCCATTTGACGACCACTTTGACGGTCGCCTTCTCGTCAGATACCGAGGTCAATGTGGTTTCCTTCACGGTGTGAACTTCATCAAAGAAGATATTAATCACCCGGTCATACCAGCCTGCATAACCCTCAAATCCCTTCACTGTGGCTTCTGGAAACACCAATTCCACCTCTTCCGCCAGCAGAGGGCGGTAGTTCTCTAGCGGCTCGTGGACATCCAGCTTACGATACCAGGCTTCCGCAAATTCGCGAACTTCGGTTTCAGTTAACGGTGCAAGGTTACTCACGTCGGACTCCTATCGTTAATTTAAGCTCTACAGAAGTTGGAGTTCTTGAAGAACTTCAACTTCTTGGTTACTGACCGCAGCGCACGCCAATCATTTCTGGATGCACGTTGCCCTCTAGCAGTAAGTCAATCAAGAACGGTCCTTGATGGTCTAGCGCCTGCCGAATTGCCGCCGCAATCTCATCGGGCTTTTCAACTCGAACAGCAGCAACGCCGAGCGATCGCGCCAGTTCATCAAATCGAATTTCAGGTTTAGACAAATCAAAGCTGAGGGGGAAATCGCGCTCTGGTTGGTCAATCTCTTTCCAGTATTGCTGGATGTTGTATTGCAAAATGCGGTACGAGCGGTTGTTACACACTACAAACTTGGCATCAATATTATGCCGTGCTGCCGTCCACAGTGCTTGAATGGTATACATACCACCCCCATCACCTGTGAATCCAATCACGGTTTTATCGGGATGAGCCAGTTTGGCACCGATCGCGCCTGGAATGCCGACTCCTAGCGATCCCCCACGAGTCAGAAAATAGTGCTTGGGCTGTGTCGTTGGGCGATAGCGCGGAATAGCAGGCGAATTGGTCAGTGCTTCATCAAAAATGATTGCATCGTCTGGAAGTTGCGTTGCCAATTCTTCCATAAACCGGGACAGGTGCAAGGGCACATCATCACGAATGGTGCGATCGTGCGCCAACTCGGCTTCCAATTTCGCTTTTTTGGTGTTGCCGATTTCGGTCGATCGCTGGTTCGCCGCTGCCTTCTGTTCAGGCGTTAACACCGTCTCCAAAACCTCTGCCAGCTTTGCCAACGTCCGCTTGGGATCGCTCACGATACCCAGATCCACCGGATGGTTTTTGGCAATCTCGTAGGCATTGAGATCAATGTGGATGACCTTTGCCCCCGGTGCAAACACCTCTCCCAATTCTGGAAACACCTCTGGAACAATGTATGTACCGGAGATTAAATTTACGTCTCCTTTCGCCAAAATGGGCTTGCTCTGGAACCCAAACATATGCCCGGTAAACCCTTGGTATAAAGGATGCGCCTGACTCATATTGATTTCACCGTTATCGGCTTCCCAGACTTCTGCTCCCAAAATTTCAGCCACACGAGTCAATTCATCCTGAGCCTGCGAAAACGCAATCCCATCACCAATGAAAATCATGGGCTTCTGTGCAGCGGCTAGAAGTTGAGCGGCAGAGGTCAACGTCTCATCATCTGGCAGCACTCGCGTAGAGGGAATGGAGGTTGGTCTGACCGTTTCGACAACAGGCGCATCCAAAATATCTTGAGGCAAACAGATATACACCGGTCCTCTAGGTGGAGTGGAGGCAATCTTAATTGCCCGCCGCAGCACCCGCAGCACCGAAGCAGGATCGACGACCATCGTAGACCACTTCGTCACAGGTTCTGCCAACGCAACCAAATCACCTGCCATTTGGGCATCGAGTCCTTGATACTTCACCCCAGAATCGCCACCAATCACCACCAGCGGGGAATGACCACGCTTTGCCTGATAGAGTGCTCCAATACCATTGCCCACCCCAGGCGTACTGTGCAACTGAACAATTGCCACATTCCCTGTAGCGCGAGCGTAACCGTCGGCTGCCATTACCGCCACAGTTTCTTGCAACGTCAAAATGTATTTCAGCTCTGGGTAGTCCCAGAGTGCATCTAAAAACCCTTGCTCAACGGTTCCTGGATTACCAAACATGTAGCGAATACCGTCCGCCAGCAATTGCTCAATGATTGCAAAGCGGTACGTTTTACCAGCCATCGCGCACTCCTTAATCAATTGCTTAAATCAACTGTTCGAACAAAAGCACTAAGTTACCTGATGGGCAACTAAAGTCAGCCCTCATCCCCCAGCCCCTTCTCCCAAGGCAGGAGAAGGGGAGCAAGAGTTTCTCAAAGTCCCTCTCCCGCTCTGGGAGAGGGATTTAGGGTGAGGGCAATCGGGAAAGTCGCACATCGCGTTAAGTTCGTCACAAGTACTTCAGATCAAAATCAGTCATAACCTTAGCGTTGCCTGGTGGTCAACCTGAAAGAGAGAACACCCACAAACGAAAACCTGCTTTTTTCAGGTCATACATCTTGCCAAGACTTTAGTGAGAAGTCCGGCGAATGTTGCTGGACGTGATTTACACTACGAAATCTGTGAGAGCAGTACCCTGGCATTTTTCCTCAATGATTATCCCCAATCGGGGGATAATCACAGCAGAAGTCACGCATCCTGAAATGAAACTTTACGAAAGGCAGGTTTGATGGGCAGATTGTAACGATCGATGATCGTCGTAATGCAACAGAGGTGTGGTGGTTCCATTCAAAGCGAATCATTTGACAATGCCACTTTTTCCAATAGGATGGGTATGCTCGATCGCACAATTTCACAAAAGTAACCTCTCTGGAAGAGTTGATTTACAGACACCTGGTGATGGCTAGTGGCAATCCGAAATGGTCGCTGTCTAGCGTGTCGATAACAAGTAGTTGACCTGAGAGCACGCTATGGAAGAAGCCGATTACAGAGAATTGGAAGCTCTGCGCCGGGATGTTGCTGCGTTGAGAACTGCAAAAGCAGCGTCTGATGCCCAACGGG
This sequence comes from Tildeniella nuda ZEHNDER 1965/U140, assembly GCA_019358895.1. GTDB lineage: Bacteria > Cyanobacteriota > Cyanobacteriia > Leptolyngbyales > Leptolyngbyaceae > Stenomitos > Stenomitos nudus. Next base: position 488,246 of record JAHHIG010000001.1, read on the forward strand.
AGCTACTGGAAAAGCTTGTGGCGATGGCACGCTCTGCCGCGAGTGAAGAAGTGCTGAAAGAAACCTTGCTGGAAACGTTAGATGTCTCCAGCAGACTCATCGGCGCAGAGAAAGGCAGCTTGTTTTTGCTTGACAGTAATGGGGTGGTTACCGACAGCATTTTGACCCAACGCGAAGCCGTCGCAGAAGTGCGTGCCCGTCTCCTTGGTAGTGTTCTAGACAAGGGGCTGGCTGGCTGGGTCAATCGGCACCGACAGATAGGCTTAATTACAGACACCGAGAACGACGATCGCTGGTTTGTGCTGCCCAATCAACCCTATATCGTTCGTTCAGCGCTGGCAGTGCCCATTCTCAGGGGAGACATGTTGCTGGGAATTCTCACCCTCTTGCACTCTGAACCAGCACAGTTCAGCCCTGAACAAGCCAACTTGATGCAGGTAACGGCGGATCAGATTGCGCTGGTCTTGGAAAACGCTCAGCTCTATGGCAATCTCGAACAGGCATACCACTCTCTCGATCAAGCGAAAACGAAGATTGAAGCCTATTCCAAAGCCCTTGATGCTGAATTGGAAAAAGGGAGACAGATCCAGCTAGATTTTCTACCAAATACGTTGCCCCAACTCCCCGGTTGGGAAATTGCTGCCTGTTTTTACCCCGCCCGTCAGGTTGCAGGCGATTTCTACGATGCCTTCATGCTTCCCGGTGGCAATGTTGGACTCGTGATTGCTGATGTTTGCGATAAGGGAGTCGGTGCGGCGCTGTTTATGGCATTATTTCGCAGCCTCATTCGAGTCTTTTCTGGACAAACTCGTTTGGGCGGGATCGCTATTATTGGTAACGATGTAAATGAAGGCTTGGCTAACTTAATTGATTCGCAAGTCACCACCGATCTAGACCAGATCAATGCACTGAAAGCCGTTGCCTTGACGAATAATTACATTGCTCAAGAACACGCTGAAATGAGCATGTTTGCCACGCTCTTTTTTGGGGTACTCAATCCTTCAACGGGTGTGCTGACCTATATCAATGGTGGACATGAGCCGCTGTTTGTACTGCAAGATAGTGTTGTGAAACAAACGCTAAATTCGACGGGTCCAGCCGTTGGCATGATGCCCAACATGAAATTTAAAGTCCAGCAGATTCAACTAGAACCGGGCGATACGCTGTTTGGCTATACCGATGGCGTGACTGAAGCACGCGCGCCCGATCACGCGTTATTTACCCCCAAACGGCTGATGACTCTGTTACAACAACCCATTGCTTCCGCCTCTGCTTTGCTGGATGGGATCAAAACAACGCTATTCAAATACATCGATAATGCCCCCCAGTTTGACGACATTACAATGCTGGCAATTCAGCGCAAAAAGTTGAGCGACTAAGCTCTGATTATTGGCTTTCACTTTGGATGAGTTGGGCATAAACGCCATCAGTTTGATACAGAGCGTCATGGGTGCCGCGCTCCACAACCTGCCCCTGATCAAACACAATGATTTCGTCGCAATCCCGGATGGTGCTTAGCCGATGAGCCACAATAATGCAGGTACAGCCTCGGCGGCGCAGGTTGCGGTTGATCATCTTTTCGGTTTCGCTGTCGAGCGCACTGGTGGCTTCATCCATCACCAGAATGGAGGGATTATGCACCAAGGCACGGGCAATTTCCAGTCGCTGGCGCTGTCCGCCGCTGAGATTGACTCCCCCCTCGATTAATTCCGCATCATAGCCACCAGGAAGCGACAGTACGACATCGTGAATCACGGCATCTTTGCAGGCATGGATGAGGTTACGATCGCGCACCGTAGAATCCCACAGGGTTAAGTTCTCGCGCACCGTACCAGCAAACAGCAACAGGTCTTGTTCGATCAGCGCTAGAGAATGGGTGAGAACGCGTCGTGGGATTTGTGCAAGCGGCTGTCCATCCAGATAAATCTCACCTGACCAGGGTTGATATAAACCTGTAATCAGCTTTACCACGGTGGATTTGCCCGAACCACTGCCGCCAACAAGAGCGATGCGCTGACCCGGTTGAATGGTTAAGTTAAAGTCCTCAATCAGCGCTGGGTTAATGGGTGTATAACCGAAGGTAATGTTTCGTAATTCGATCGCCCCTTGCAATCGGAAGTTGGCAGCATGGATATGGTTGCGATCGGACGGATAGCGCGTTGGCGTAGGGGCAAAAGAGGCTGTTGTCTCTTTCTCTAAATTACGGTTGTCTGTCTCTTGTAACTGAGGATCGATCGCATTGCTCAACACATCTTCTAAGCGGCTCAAATCTCCTTCAAATTCTTGTAGCGTACTGCCCAGATTCACCAATCGCTTCACAGGTTCGAGAAAACTTTGCATCAGGCTTTGGAAGGCAACTAGCATTCCGATACTAAGGTTGCCATCCATCACCCGAAAACCTCCCACCACGAGCAACAACACGGCTGCCAGTTGGGAAAGCAGCGTGGGGAGCACACTTAGAACTTGATTCTGAATGCCTAACTCCTGCTGAGAGTTGAGCACTTTGGTATAGTACCCAGACCAGCGTGAGAAAAAGTCTGATTCCAGGGCAGAGGACTTCAAGGTTTCAATGCTTTGCAGTCCCGAAATTGCCACACCTGCCACTTTGCCATTTTCCATGCCGAGTCGAATGTTGGCATCCACCCGCTGTCGAGACACCCACTGCAAAGCAACCAGATTCATCCCCGCAAACACCATGCCAATGGCTGTCAGCACCTTGTCGTATTGGAGCATCACCAGCGCATAAAAAACCATCATCACCACATCGATCGCAGTGACCGCTAACTGTCCTGAGAGCACATCCGCCACTTTGTCATTGAGGCTTGTGCGATTGGCAATCTCTCCGGCATACCGTTGGGCATAAAAACTCACGGGCAGACGCAGAATGTGCCACAGGAAATGGCTCGACATCTTCACTGCCAGTTTAATCTTCAGTCGGCGTAGATGGCGTAGCTGTAGCCACGACAGAAACCCCTTCAGGATGACGGTCATCAGCATTCCCAACAGCAATGGGCGTAGCCAGTCCTGATGCCCTTCAACCAAAATATTGTCTACAAAAATCTGGGTGAAGACGGGCACTGCCAAACCGGGAATGACCAGCAGCAGCCCAGCCAGCAGACAGTACACCACTGCCTCAACCGATCCTTGCAGGCGATCGCGCAACGATCGCATCAGACTCGGTTTGCGTCCACCCTTGCGAAAGTCTGCTCCCGGTTCCATCACGAGCACCACGCCCGTATAGGCTTCATCAAACTCTTGAAACGTGATGCTTCTGGGTCCGGTGGCTGGATCGTTGAGGTAGACGCGATCGTGCCCCCAGCCTTCGACTACCAGAAAATGGTTGAAATTCCAGAACACCACATAGGGACAACGCAGGTTTTGCAGCGCTTCCAGCCCTTTTTTAAACCCCTTTGCCACCAGCCCATAGCGTTTAGCCGCTTTGATCAAATTGGCGGCAGTGCTGCCATCGCGCGAGACTCCACACGCCTGCCGCAGTTCTGCTAAGGGCACAATCCGCCCATAGTAACTGAGCAAAATGCCTAGGGCGGCAGCCCCACACTCCACGGCTTCCATCTGTAACACCGTTGGCGTTCTCACCCGACGGCTGCGACCCTGACGACGTTGCACCAACCATTGCTGGAGTTGAGCATCCAGGGTTTTGATTAAAGGGTAATGGAGCAGCCCCATCGCGCAGTTCAGAATAGCGTTTAAACCAAGTCTCTCAAGTTAGTTGATCCCACTGACCGATCGCAGGATTGGCAACACAAAGGTAATCGGCGACCACTGACTCACCGTGACCCGAACGGATGCCGTGGTACCGGGAGAAAGTTGCAATTCAGGACCTCTGGAAGACGACCATTTATAGCCAGTCATAGTGGTTGGGTCAGCGTCCAATACAGCCAATACTTCCACCTGTCCGCCCTGCGACATCAAGCTTTCCGTTACTTCAGCATTGCCCACGGCACTCAAGATGCCTTCTTTCGTGACGGGAAAGGCAGACACCGCTTTCACCTTGCCCAGAATGCCGCCAAAGCGTTCTCGCTTCACGGTGTCGGGAGTGATTTGGAGGGTCATTCCTGGTTGAATCTGTTTGCCATCTTTGATCGGGAAGTAAACCAGCGTTGATAGCGATTGAGATGCCCCTTCTGCTTGACCTTCTGCCTGAATAATGCCCAGCTTCGCTCCTTGACTGAGCACCTGTCCTACCTTCGCGCTCATTTCCAACACTCGTCCATTGTATTTACTGATAATCCGACCATTATCTCGTAATTGCAGCGCCAGTTGAGCAATGGTTTGCTGCACCGCTTGCAGTTGGTTTTTGCGGGTAATGGCAGCTTCCGTGGTTTGTTGTGTCAGGCTTTTGGCTTTGCTGTTGAGATCTGACAACTGGGCTTGCAGCGCCAACGTTTGCCGAATGGCATCCCGGTAGCTTTGTTCGATCGCAATTTCTTTACTATCAAGCTCCTGTAGCTGGGCATTGAGATTGGCAATTTGTTGCAAGTTCTCCTGATACGCTTGCGTGGCTTCCAGCACCGTATCAAACGCGATCGCGCCTTGAGCATACAACTGCTTCCGGTTGTTCAGTTGTTGGTTGAGGTTGGGGATCAGCGCTTGCTTATCTTGCAGGGTTTGCTGGAATGCCTGCCGTTGTTTTTGCACAGTAAGCAAGTCTTTTGCCTTGCGTGTGGGCGTTAACCCCTGAGTATCTTGAAGGCTTTGCTGAAGTGTTTGCCGCTGTTGTTGCAATACCTGAACATCTACCGTTGCTCGTTGATTGGCTAAAGCACTGAGCTGTTGATCCTGCTTTTGAAAGGCAGCCAGTTTGAGTGTTTGTTGGTTGAGTTCCTCTTGCAGGTCAGCACGATCGAGCACCCCAATCACGTCTCCTTTACGCACTCGATCGCCTACTTTGATGGTCAACCCTTTCAACTGACCGCCACTGCGTACCTGTAGCTCGGTCGTCCGATAGGGGTAGAGCAGCACGCCTCGCCCTGTCACCGTCACAGGAATTTTGCCAAACACACTCCACCCGATCGCCAGCAGCACCAGAGAGCCGAGGGACGCTAGGCTCAGCCAGTCTTTGGGGGCAACCACCTGCATGAGTTGGTCGAGCCGTTCGGGAGACGATAACCGTTCGAGCGACTCTTGACGGAAGATCTTGCGCTTTTGATTCAGCATTGCCGTTTACCCCTTAAAGGCTGCCTCGGACTCGCCGCAGCAACCAGTCAAACCTCACGCCAGCCAGAGAGACGTGTTCCAAAGTATTCGTATCCAGTTCATCTTCGTACTCTAGTTCTTGATCTAGGGGTTGGTCTTTGTTGTAGGTTTGCTTGCCATACCCATGCTGGGTTAAGCGATCCTTCAGGCGATTGGCAAGAACAACCGCGATCGCGCGGTAAAAGCGGGCAGCAAACCGGGCATCCTGCTGTAGTTTGGCTACTAATTGAAGCCGTGGCAGTGAGAGCACAAGACTGCTTTCAACCGCTTTTACCGTCGCCGATGCCGTTTGAGCTTCAATAAATGACATCTCCCCCAGTATTTCACCCGTTGCTAGTCTGGCAACCTCCTTGCTCACTTGTCTACCATCCACGATCGCGGAGACAAAAACGGCGAGCGTACCCTCTAACAGAATGTAGATTGCATCCAGAGCTGTCCCTTCCTGAATTAAGAGCGTTCCCATCGAGAGCCGTTGCGGCACACCCACTTTCACCATCCAGTCCAGATCGCTGTCGTACAACTCGCCAAAGACCAGCAAGACTTTTCTGAGCGGTGGTTCTGCTGCTGCCTGACTGCGAACCAGTAACGTCGAAATACCCCGTAGCTGATTGGAGAGAAACACGGAAATGGTTTGGTAAAAGCGAGTGGCAAAGCTTGAATCCTGGTTCAATTTGGTTTTTAGCTTGGCATGTGGAACGACCAGAAGTTGTGACGGGGCGATCGCGATAATGGCGTTGGTCACAGGGCTGGGATCGACAAACGTCAAAAAACCGACTCCCTCACCAGCTTTGAACCGAGAAACCTCTCGATCCCCATTCGGACTCGCGACAACCGTTGCTAACAAACCATCTAAAACAAAATAAATTTCATGGAGAGGCTGGTCTGCCTGTGCTAAAACATTGCCAGCCACTACGTCTAAGCTGTGACCCGCCTTGCTCAACCAATCAAGATCACCTTGATTTAACTCTCCCAGCAGAAGGCGCAATTTTTCCATAGCCATACAGGTAGGAGGGTAAATGAGAACCAGCTCCGTCATCTTTCGACGCGGATGCCAAAAAGTTTTTCACTTCATCCAACGCTTCACGGAACACGTTACAGATCCAATAGATCCAAATGTATAGCCATCCTAATTTGATTTGTGAATATTGACCTGTGTTAGTTTCTAGCAGTCAGCTTCAAATTCTCAATTGACCGCTGATTGCTGACCGTTAAATCACCGCATCCTGTTTCCGCACGGTTTAAGCGGCTGTATGGAAGCTCAGCCTTAAAAATTGTGGGCGTTTCGTTTCGGGCATTTTTATCTAAAGAATTATATAGTATTGTTGCGTCCGATCGCGCCCTTGACCCATAGTAAAGCCGTTCAAGCGTAAGGTGTTGTAAGCGTTTGTAAAGATGGATCGCCTGTCCATGCTTAGATGTAGATGGGAATTCGCGCTGTGGGAAATTTCCATACGCTAGGGCTTCTACACATCTACATGGCGGTCTGGATTAATCCAATCAGACCTTCGCACTCTTAATGGATTAACTAAACCTGAAGAATTTCTCTTCGAGTAGTGTGTAAGCTTTCCCTGGAAGTGTCTTTTGTCATGTCAATCGAAATGGAGTAAGGAAGCCTGTGAAAAAGATTCTGATTATATTGTCTGAATGGGGCTACTGGGGCGAAGAACTGGTCGGTCCTTATGATGTATTAATCGACGCTGGCTACACCTTTGATTTTGCCACTGCCTACGGTCGCAAACCACCCGCACTGCCCCCCAGCATGGATGAAACGTATGTCGATCCACCGCTGGCTAAGTGTGTCACAGATGCTCACTACGCCAAGCGAACCACGGACGTTGATAAGTCGGATTTGCTAGCCAAGCCGATCAATCTCTCTGAATGGTTTCCAGCCATGCCCTACTTTAATAGCCCTAATTTTGGGCATGACCTGGAAGCTTACTACAACAAACGGGAACAAGCCTGGAAAGACCTGGAGCAGTACGATGCGCTGCTGTTGCCCGGTGGCTCTGGTCCGATGGTAGACATGGTGAATAACGAGCGGGTACACGATGTCATTCTGGGCTTCCTGGCGCAGGGTAAGCTGATTGCGGCTGAATGCTACTGCGTCACTTGTCTGGCATTCGCCCGCGACTGGTCGGATCGAAAAAGCATCATTTGGGGTAAGCATGTCACTGGTCATGCCCGTGAGTATGACTACAAAGACGGCACTGGCTTTGCCCAGATGTATGGCTATGATGGAAAGCCGATGAACACCTCCGCCAATTTTGGTCCTCCGTTCTATCCTCTGGAATATATTCTGCGGGATGCGGTTGGACCAGACGGGCAATATCACGGTGGCGTAGGGCATACCCTCTCGACCATTCTGGATTACCCCTTTTTAACGGGTCGATCGACTCAAGACTCGAAACTGGTGGGAGAACTGATCATTAAGGCGCTGGAGCATGGGCTAAAGCGTTACGGTTGGTAGTCGGCTATTGAATCAGGTTTGGGTAGGGACGTTATACGTAATGTCTCTATGTGCATATCTGAAACACGATCGTTTTTTGAAGCGCGGATTCTCGGATTTCTTGCCATAACGTTCGCCATTCATCGACTCGCTTGAGGCATGGCGAACGTTATTTTGATCGTCTTGAATCATCAGACGCTCGGTTTCTTCATCCTTTCGCGGTGTACAGTACTTTTAGCTCAAGTTTTGACGATCGCACCCTCCCGTTTTCGGCTGCTTTCAGCGAGTTGCAATGGATTGTGAAAAAAAGACAAAAGTCAGCACTGAAGCAGTAAGAGATCGTCTTTTAAGCGCTTGTCTTGGATCGGTTGTTTTTTTCACGTCACCTGTGAGTGCACAGTCGGTTAGCGCGGCTCAACCGTTTACTCCCAGTACTCAGGCTCAAAGTAGTCAAGCTTTACCCATTGCTCAGGTTCCGCCTCAAGATTTGTTACCGCCCTCGGCTCCGACTCCGCTGCCTTCGCCTGCTGTGCCTCCACCTCAAGCACCGCCGATCGAACTCCCATCATCTCCCAATCCTTCCACTCCTGGAGAGTTGGTGCCTGGAGCCGTTCCGGGAACAGTTGTAGTGAAACGGTTTGAAGTCGTTGGCAGCACAATTTTTAGCGCCGCAGAACTCGCGAAGATTACAGCCCCTTTTACGAATCGACCGATCGCCTTTGCAGAGTTGCTTCAGGTACAGGCGGCGATCACCAAACTTTACACGGATCAGGGCTACATTACGTCGGGTGCTGTAACACCGCCTCAGACGATCGAAGGGAATGTGGTGACGATTCAGGTGGTGGAAGGGTCATTAGAGGCAATTACGGTCACGGGCACCAAACGGTTGAACCCCAACTATGTGCGATCGCGGCTGGCGATCGCCACCCAGAAACCCCTCAATTCTCGTCGCCTGCTCGAGGCTCTGCAACTGCTCCAGGTCAATCCGCTGATTCAAAGCATCAGCGCCGAACTCTCGACGGGGACGCGACCCGGCACGAATTTACTAGAAGTGCGGGTGACAGAGGCAAAAACCTTTGGTGTGCAAGTTGCCCTTGATAACAATCGATCGCCCGCTGTCGGTAGCTTGCGGCGGCGAGTCCAGGTGAGTGAGGCAAACCTGTTGGGGCTGGGGGATGGTTTGCAGGTGGGGTATGCCAATACCGATGGCAGCAATGTCATCGATTTCAACTATACGTTGCCGCTGAATCCTCGCAATGGCACATTCAGCTTTGCGTTCAATACCAGCTTTAACCGCATTGTCGAGGAACCGTTTGAACCGCTAGACCTGAAAGCAAGCTCCCGCAGCTTTGATTTGACGTTTCGCCAGCCCCTTATCGAGACTCCATCCCGGTTGGTGGCATTGGGGGTGACGGCTTCGCGCCAAGAAAGTGAAACATCGATTTTGGGTGTGCCGTTTCAGTTGTCACTGGGAGCCAACACTGAGGGACGCACCCGGATTTCCGCCCTGCGGCTTTTTCAAGAATGGACGGAACGAGGGGAACAGTCTGTCTTCGCAATTCGCTCGGAGTTTAGTTTTGGCTTCAAGGCGTTGAATGCCACAATCAATGACACATCTCCAGACAGCCGCTTTGTTTCCTGGCGAGGACAACTTCAATGGGTGCGGCTTTTGGCACCGGATACCCTACTGGTGTTGCGTTCTAATGTTCAGATAGCCGATCGCACGCTGCTTTCCTTAGAGCAGTTTGGTCTGGGCGGACAAGACAGCGTGCGAGGCTATCGCCAGGATCTGTTGCTGGCAGACAATGGGTTGCTTGCCTCGGCTGAACTCCGGTTTCCGATCGCACGGTTTCGTCAAAACCAGGGCATTGTACAGATCGTGCCCTTTGTCGATTTTGGAGCCGTCTGGAGCAGTTCTGGTCGCGCCAATACTGATCCAAACACGTTGGCGGCGATCGGGCTTGGTTTACGATGGCAGCAGGGCGATCGCTTCACGTTCCGCTTTGACTGGGGCATTCCACTGGTATCTGTCGATTCAAGTAAAAACACATGGCAAGAAAACGGACTGTATTTTTCCGTGGTCTACAATCTTTTTTAGGCTTCAAACGGCAGCAGTCAAGGACAAAACGGCGATTCCGAGTTACCCGCAAGGGGTGGCAGTACGCCGTTCTTTCTCGCGCTAAGTTTTTGAAAGGAGTCATAGTGCTGGTGCTTGCCCTCTTAGCCACCTTGTTTTTACTGGCTCCCGGAGTCGCACAGCTAATTGAAGTAGACCGAGATCTAAACGGGGTAGTGGCGCAGCAGCCTGAATTGAATGCCCAAAGCCTTTTACAGCAGGGCAGAGAGGCGTACAAAGCAGGACAGTTTGATCAGTCTGTGCAGTTTTGGCAACAAGCTGCCACTGTTGCAGCTTCTCAGGGCGATCGACTGCTGCAAGCAATGGCATTGAGCAATCTTTCGTTGGCATATCAACAACTGGGCGACTGGACTCAAGCAACAACGACGATCGCCACCAGTTTGCAGTTATTAGGACAACCAACTGCAACCGCGATCGCTTCGACCAGTGCCAATCCTCCGCCTCATCGCCTCACCAGCGAGGAGCGGCAGGTGCTTGCTCAGGTGCTGAATACTCAAGGCAAATTGCAGTTCGCGTTAGGGAAAGCTGAACCAGCGCTGGAGTCCTGGAAGCAAGCAGCAGAGAACTATACTGCGATCGGTGATTCTACTGGAGCCATCCTCAGTGTGCTAAATCAGGCACAAGCGCTCAAATCATTGGGCTTTTATAAACGAGCCGATGCACTTTTAGAACCGCTGTACAGCACTCGCAGAGAGCAGCCGCTGCCGCTTCAGGTTTCTATCCTTCTCAACTATGGGGATACATTGCGTCAGCTAGGGCGTTTGTCAGAGCAATCACCCAGCGCTCAGACGGTCTTGCAGCAGGGGCTGAAGCTTGCCCAACAGATAAAATCGTCCTCCGATATGGCGGCGGCATTAATCGGTTTAGGGCGTACAACTCTGGCTCAACGCAATATTCAAGCAACTCTCTATGCCGATCGACCCAGTGAACTCCAAACGAGCTATCAAGAGGCGTTCCAGTACTATCAGCAGACAGCAGGCTTTACTGATCCAGACGCTAGAAAAATTCAAGCATTGCTGAATCAACAACAAGCACTGCTCAAGGGCAATAACCGCAATTCTCCACAATGGCTCCAGGCACAGGCGCTCTCACCTCAAATCCAATTCCAACTCGATCGCTTACCCATCAGCCACACAGCTCTCTACGCCTACATCCACTTGGCTGAGAACCTGATCAAACTCGGTAGCGAACAGACCAATAGTGACGTGGTTCAACTCCTGGAAACGGCTGCAAAACAGGCTGAAAGTTTGGGCGATTTTCAGATTCAATCGTATGTACTTTGGCGTAAATTTGATCAACAAACACTCCAGTTTTATCAGCAGGCAGCCAAGATTGGCGACTCCCCTGCCAGCAATGTTCAGGCACTGTTGAATCAGCAAAGCTTACTGGTTGATGGTACTGGCATCGACTCTCAACAACAGGCACAAGCGCTGTCAGCTCCCATTCAGGCGCAACTCGATCGCTTGCCTGTAAGCCATACCAACCTCTATGCGCGCATTCATTTTGCCCGCAACTTACTCAAGCTGGGTGCTGAACCGTCGCGTGCCCTCGCAATGCAACTGCTAACCACCACCGCAAAGCAGGCTGAAAGCTTAGGCGATGTCCAAGCGCAATCGTATGCAGTGGGGTATCTCGGTTCTGAATATGAGCAAAACCAACAATGGCAAGTGGCTCAAACGTTCACTCAGCAGGCACTTTCACTCGCTAGAACGGTGAATGCAGCCGATATTGCGTATCGGTGGCAGTGGCAGTTAGGACGGCTGCTGAAGGCTCAGAACGATACTCAGGGAGCCATTGCTGCCTACACGCAGGCGGTCGAGACACTCAATGCACTCCGCAAAGATTTGGCGACCATCAACACGGACAATGTGGATGTGCAGTTTTCGTTCCGGCTCAGTGCTGAACCTGTGTATCTTGAGTTGGTTGACCTGTTGTTGCAGCATGACGAACCAACCCAACACGATCGCAACTTAGAAGCCGCGCGATCGGTGATCGAATCACTCCAGACCGCAGAGCTAGAAAACTTTTTGCGGGAAGCGTGCGGCGGAATACAAGCGCCGATCGAGGGCGTAGATCCAGCCGCAGCCATCGTGTATCCCATCATGCTCAACGATCGCCTGGAGGTGATTGTAAGTCTTTATGATCCTCAGACATTGCGACGGGTGCGCCTGTTGCATTACTCCACAGCCATTACACCCAAAGCGGTCGATCGCCTCACCAATCAATTTCGCCAATCTCTCATTCCGAGTGCGCCCATCAGCGATCATCGTCGGTTAGGCAAAACAATTTATGACTGGCTCATTCGTCCCGCAGAAGCAGAGTTAGCCCAGTCTGGAGTCAAGACGTTGGTGTTCATCATGAATGGCAACTTGCGGAATTTGCCGATGGCTGCGCTTTACGATGGGAGCCAATATCTGGTGCAAAAGTACGGCGTTGCTTTGACTCCGGGCTTACAGCTTATCGACCCTCGCCCCCTTGAACATAAACAAATTAATGCCTTAATTGCTGGTTTAACGGAGTCTACCCAGGGCTTTCCAGCCTTGCCCAGTGTGGGAACTGAAGTGAAAGACATCCACTCTCAGATTCCAAGCAAACTGATTCTGAATGAGCAACTAACGAACAAAAATCTTGAACAGCAATTAGGCAACGCTCCGTATAGTGTGATTCACTTGGCAACCCACGGGCAGTTTAGCTCCAATGCTGACCAAACGTTTATCCTTACGTGGGATCAACGCCTCAGCGTCAAGCAATTAGACCAGCTACTGCAAACGCGAGACAAAAACGAGGCAAATGCCCTGGAGTTATTGGTGCTCAGTGCTTGCCAGACGGCTTCGGGAGACAGTCGCGCGGCGTTGGGCTTAGCTGGCATCGCTGTACAGTCTGGCGCAAGGAGCACGATCGCCTCCCTGTGGCCCGTCAATGATGAGGCAACGGCTGCTTTCATGACGCAGTTTTATCAAGTCTTGAACCAACAGAATGTGTCTAAAGCTCAAGCGCTCAGGCAAGCTCAGCTTTTTTTGGTTTCCAAATATCCCTCCCCTTATTACTGGGCACCCTTTGTCCTGGTCGGCAATTGGCTGTAGTCGTGCATTTAGAGCGGTGTCAAAAGGCTTTCTGGTGCTGAGCCTTTCACGCCCTTTTCTTGCCTTCGCGCTTAGAGGATTGAGGCTGAGTTATAGACCAAAAGGCATCTAAACCTGATGTCAAAGGGTGAAAACGATTCAAAGTCTATCGTCTATAGTCTAAATTCCTACAGTGGAACATTTGTCAGTTAATCAGGTCTAAGGCTAAAGTCGATCGTCTAAACTCTAGTTCCCTTTGCCGTTTGCTTTCATTTGATTGCCACGCAAAAATAGTCTTTTAGTACTAACACAAAAAAACTATTTTATCTATATGATGGCAATTAAGGCGGTGAGTCTGTTGATGTACTCTATGGTTAAGTGCTTATTCTGTCTGTCTATGCCTTTGATTGGAGGCTCGTTCTGTAATGCTTAAAAAAAGATTTCCTCTAACTTTGATTGCCCTGTCTCTTACTCTAGCTACGGTTGCGATCGGTCTCAGTTGGGCAAGCCCCACCCAGGCACAGTTCAAGCCGCCTAATCGGGGGGTGCCGAAAACAACGGCTGGAGGAGCAACCCGCAGTGGCTCCTGTATTAAAGAAAGAACACCACTCACGGTTTTGGTGCCGTCAAGCAAGATCGGGCTAACCACCGAATCGCATCCGACGGTCTTCTTATACCTCCCCAAAACGACGGCTCAAGCGGCAGAGTTTGTGCTTAAAGATGTGGATGACAATGATGTGTATCGCACCCCGATCGTACTTCCAGGAAAACCGGGTGTCGTTAGCTTTCGGTTGCCTGCCGATGCAGCGCCTCTGGAGGTTGGCAAGGATTACCAATGGTTCTTCAATGTTGTTTGCCAACCAAACGATCGACTGAGAGATGATTTTGTCACTGCCTGGATTCAACGCATTGAGCCGAATCAGTCTCTTACGAGTGCTCTGAAGACCGCAGTTCCGCGTAAGCGCCCCAATATCTACGCTCAGGCTGGCATTTGGCAAGATACGTTAACCACGCTGTCTGAGCTACGGCGTACCAATCCAACCGATCGCACCCTGACGAATGAGTGGAGCGCGTTGCTGAAGTCAGTTGGCTTAGGTCAAATTCCTGGAGATCCAACGGTTGGGCAACTCAGCCTGGGTACAATCAAGCCTCGATAGGGCAGAGAGCAATCGGTTTACTTCTCACTAAGCGATCTGCTGTTGCATCAGTTGGCGGAACATGCCGTCTTGCTCGATCAATGCCTCAAACCGACCGTGTTGCACAATGCGACCTGCCTGTAGCACATAGATGCGATCGGCGTTACGAATGGTGCTCAGGCGGTGGGCAATGACGATGCGGGTGATTTGCAGCCGTTCCAGGCTTTCACTCACAATGGTTTGTGTGCGGTTATCCAGAGCGCTGGTTGCCTCATCAAACAGTAAGATGCGCGGTTTGAGGGCGAGCGATCGGGCAATGAGTAGCCGCTGCCGCTGTCCTCCCGACAAATTGCTGCCCCCTTCGCTGACAACGGTATGCATCCCCATCGGCATCGCGTTAATTTCGTCGGCTAACCCTGCATAATTGGCGGCTTCCCATGCCTCATCCATTGTGATGAGGGCATTGCCAGCAATGTTCTCAAAAATGGAGGCAGTGCTCGTGCGGCTATTTTGCAGCAACACCCCCAACTGTCGCCGGACTGAATGAATGTTTAGCCCACGCAAGTCCTGACCATCGTAGTAGACCTGACCCGCTTGCGGGGTTTCAAAGCCCAACAATAAACGAAACAGCGTTGACTTACCGCTGCCGGACGGTCCCACAATGGCAATAAATTCTTTATTGCTCACCTCAATGGTCACATCGTCTAAGGTGGCTGGACCATCCGGGCGATACCGAAACGTAAGGTGGCTTAAGGTGATGCTACCAGAGAGTTGCCCTGGCTCCGTTTTGCCACCGTCTACCTCTGGTTGCGCTTGCAGAATGGGTTGCGCTCGTTGCCAGAGGGCGATCGCCACCAAGCTATTCAAGACAGTATTGCTCAGTTCTGTCACCCCGACAATAAAACTACCAAAGGCAACATTAAATGCCAGAAAAGTTCCAGTCGAGAGTCTTCCCGCCGCCTGCGTTACGCCAAGCCGTGCCGCTACCCCAAACAGTACCACGGCACTCAGGATGGGCAGGAGTTGATTGAACACTAGCAAAGTGTCTTCAAGCTGCTGCATTTTGAGCTTCAGCATTTGCTGGTGGCTATATTGCTTGCCCCAATGCGCGAAGGCGCGAGCCTCTGCCCCTGTGACGCGGAGTTTTGCGACCCCGTTGATGAGTTGCACCATCAGCCCAAAAATTTTGCCCTCTAGTGCCTGTAGGGGCGGCACCTGACGCAAAGTTACGCTGCCAACGGCGATCGTCACGATACCGACAATTACCGCTACAGCACTGGCGACCATTGCCAACGAAGAACTGTAGTAAAACAAAAGGGCGAGATTCAAAAGTGCAAACGTGCTGGTAAAGAGCGTGCGTAGAACAACCCCCGTGATTTGGTGCCGAATGCTCCCCATTACTGCAACCCGTTCGCGCAAATCCCCCACGGAGTATTGGCGAAAAAACGGTGCGCCCAGACTCAGCAATCGATCCCACAGCGCCGTTTGAGTCGAGGACTCTACCAATGTCTCAATTCGCATCAGCGCCACGCCTTGAGCCAGTTGAAAGACGAGTCCACCCACGATCGCTGCCAACAGCCCAAAACCCAGTTGGAGTAGTAGCTCATGGTTGGCATCGGGAATCGCCTGATCAATAAGGATGGCGAGACATTGCGGCAGCAACATGCCTAGAAGCGTGGTTGCTATACCAGCCCAAAAAATCACAGACCAATCCTTCGTACTCCCTTTTAAGCCAAAGTGCAGCACCTCTAGCAGTTGAGTGATGCGTTCAGGCAAAGGACGGTAAAAGACGTATGCAACGGAAAACAATTGTGCCTGAGTTGCCGCAGTGATGGGCGTGTACGTTCCTGCCACTGGATCGAACAGTTGATAACGACCTGGTGCGGATGCGATTAACGCCACCGGGCGATTTTCTGGGCGCAAGTACGCGAGTAAGGGTCCACAATCTTTACGCCACCAACGATCGCTGAGAAGTACCCGACGAATGCGGACACGGGAGGCACGCGCGATCGCATCCAACGGTTCCTTTAAGCGAGCAAGGTTTTCCGACTTGGCTGGAAGCTGAAGCGAGATGCCCAACGCCTGTGCGACTCTCTGAGCCGCTTTGTAGAGAGACAGATATTGCGCCTGTTCAGCGGTCAGGTCAGGGGGTATCGCAAACCGACTGGCGTTGTCTACATCAGGGTTTAACAACGAAGCGAGAGACGCGATCGCCGCTTCGGAGGCTTGATGATTAAAGCGATCCTGCATCTGAAACCTCGACCACTCCGCCGCTTGCTCCTGCTCTTCAAACTGATCCAGAGAGGCGAGAAATTGGGTGTTAAATTGCAGGAGCGACTCCAGCGTCAAATTTGGGGCGAAGAGCGATGTCTCAGGACTACGACTACTTAACCGCTGCTCCAGAGAAAAGGCACGATCGTCGCCTGCTGTGTCCAGTAGCGCTTGATAGTGCTTCATCCAGGTCTCAAGGAGCGAGGTCACCGCTGGATTTGCCTCTGCGATCCACAACTCCAGGGTTTTTCTGTCTACTTTAAGGAGGTCGGTCTCTTCAAGCGCTACGGCTAAAAGCCCATATGGCTGATCGTCGGTTGGTACGATGCCGAATAAGGCTTCTCCAGCTTTGCAGCTAAACAAGTAGCGACGCGCACCGATCGGCATTCCCTCGTTACTCGCAACCCTGAACAAGCCAATTTCTCCTGACTGCACGACCCAAACTGTTTGGGGATTATGCAGCAGAAATGATTGGTTTCCCTTCATCTGATAAGGTTCGCCCGTCAGATTTTGTTGGTTGAATTCTGGAGGCATCATTAAAAGGATTAAACCTTTTCTTTAGAAGGTAGAAATGAATTGGAGAAATCAAACGTTTGCCCTCGTTTTACAAAGCCTTGAAAGCCGTCTTTTTCGGCATCAGGCAACGCCCCTGGTTGATAATGATAGAGCCACATCTTCCGTTTGATTTCTGCTGGCAGCGCTAACAACTCGTGATAGTGGGCATGAACCCCGCTAGGAAAGGGGCTAGTTTCACAGTCATGAAAAATAAGATCGGCTTGTTCGTAGAACGTCGCATTGTCTTCTAACGTTAAGCGAGCGTCTGTGGTTAAAAAGACTTTAACACCCTCTACCTCAAAGAACAGTCCATAGCTAGGAATGATAAAATAGCCATTATTAACATGAGTTACTTTGACCAGATTAAATTGAATTCCTTCCCACTCAAAATAACTATTTCGGTCAATTTTATGCACCTTAAAATATGATTCCAGATCTAGAATATCTCCTTCCACCGATCGCATTCCACCCGATAAGGTTCGTTCCCATAAGTCACCAGCTAAATCTTTGCTGAGGTAAAGATTGGGTCGATCGCACGTTGGATCAAACTTTGTATTTAAGCCAATAAACTCAAGACCGCCCGCGTGATCCGTGTGCAAGTGGCTAATGTAAATATCAGAAATATCGGTGTGGGAGAAGCCAGCTAAGAGTAAGGAAAATCGAATATCTGAGCCGCAATCAATCAAGAAGCTCTTGCCACGATCGCTGATCAAGAGCATATTTGAGTGGAAGTTATCTGCTCCAACAGTAAACGCAGAGCCAGAGCCTAGAAAGACAAATTTCATGATTTTGACCACTCATTTCTATTGCAAGTGGGCGTTGTTGCACCGAAAGAGCGAATGGGATGACGTGATAGGTTTTAGTTACCACATCAAAACCACCGCATGAAACGCCGATACCACATCTATAACTGGAAAGAGTATAGAACTGGAAGGAGTATAGCGCTGGACTTCAGCCACGGGAAGCCTGAGCCTCTAGTAAGCGAGGTGGTTCCTAAGCCTCTGTCTGAGTCAATCCTGGCGATCCCGATTGACTCACCAAATCCCACATCTCTCTTCAATCAGCTTGGTTTAACCCACGTTCTAGACCCAAAATACTATTAAACCAGGAATAATAATCGTCTGGTTAGGAGGCGCGATGACTCTCATCCGGTTTGCTTTGTTGTTTTCGCTGGCGTTGAGTTTAACGCTGACTGGGCTGTCTCCCTCATTTATGGTGCCTGATGCCACTGTTGAGGCAGCGCTTCCCCGCCCTCTTCTCGTTACAGCGGAACCTCCGACTGGTACGTTTCTGCGGTTGAACCCTGAGCGCCTTAAGCAAACGCTCGATCGCGGCGATCTTGCCGATGCCATTCAACAGATCGAGCAGGGTTGGAAACAACAGTACGAAGATTACTTTGAGGGCAAACTCACAAGCCAGGTGAGAACAGTTGACGACATCTCCCGCGACTTAGAACAAATTACTGCTCTGACAGGCAAGAAACCCGCATTGATTTACGCCATTCCATTAGACACGCAATTGGAATTAGTGCTGGTGATGCCGGGACGATCGCCCTTGCATAGACGGATCAGCGCTGCCAACCAGGAGATATTGCGAAAGACTGTGCAAACCTTCCAAGCCAGTATGGTGAACCCAAATTCCAACCGCACCACTTACCTGCCTGTGGCTCAACAGTTGTATCAGTGGATGATTGCGCCGTTAGAGTCAGAGCTACAGGCACAGAAGATTAACACACTCATTTTCTGTGCTGGCAAGGATCTCCGTAGTGTTCCCCTGGCAGCGCTTCACGATGGTCAGCGGTTTCTGATCGAAACGTATAATCTGGCACTGATTCCAGCCTTTAATTTGCTCGATCGCCGCTTGAGCAACTTGCAAAAAACAAAGGTACTGGCAATGGGCGCGTCAACCTTCAAGGAACGACCATCCTTACCTGGGGTGCCATTAGAAGTGTCAACCATTGCTGGTAACGCTTCGCAGAGCGAGTACTGGCTCAATCAAGCGTTTACTCTGGCAACGTTAAAAGCGCGTCTTGCCGCTTACCCGTTTGGCATCATTCACCTGGCAACCCACGCCGAGTTTGTGCCAGGGTCAGTCGATGAATCCTACATTCAATTTTGGGATACCCAGTTGCATCTGGATCAAATCCGAGATTTGGGCTTGCTCAACGCTCCAGCCGTGCAGTTGTTGGTGCTGAGTGCCTGTCGCACAGCGTTGGGCGATCCACAGGCAGAGTTAGGGTTTGCAGGGCTGGCAGTGATGGCAGGCAGTAAAGCCGCGATCGCCAGTCTTTGGTCAGTCAGCGATGCCGTCACGCCTGTGCTGATGACCGAGTTTTACCGCCAACTCAAAACAGCGCCCATTAAAGTAGAAGCGTTGCGACAAGCGCAAATAGCCATGCTCAAGCGCCGTGTCAACCTGAACTATAGCTTTGCGATCGCGGCTAGACGTGGTGGACGATTGCTGCCACCAGAACTAGCGAGTTTTGATGGTGCGGATGTCTCCCATCCGTATTACTGGGCTGCGTTTACTCTAATTGGTAATCCCTGGTGAAGGATACGATCGCTTTCCCATCAAACCGTTTTGCCCGACCGCTTTGACATCGATTTCTGCAAGACAACTTTAACGGTTAGGGTTTTGTCTGCATTTCGAGATCGTATCTTTAAACCCATCCCAAATTCGCTGTTCTGGAACGGCAAAAAACTTCTTTTTCATGTTCAAGTCTAAAGTTTGAGTTGATTCATCAAAGCGAAACCCCAGGAGCGCGACTGATCCAACCGCGTTACCTTTGACAACAATTTCACCGCTATTACCGCCCTTATAGTCAAGCGAACCACCGCCGCCAGTATTGTTCTTTTTTAGGCATCTGAGAATGGCTGGTGTGATGCATCGATAGGGCGGATTCGATCGAGATAGTTCTGATGCAGAACAATTCGCTTGGGCAAGGCGTTGAGGGAGAGAAACAGGAGACTTTGCTTGTGCCTGACTAGAAAGAGAAGCCCAAAAAGTGCCGCTTAATGCCGAAGTAGCCGTCAGAGTTAGAACGAAACAGAGTTTATTCATATAGCCATCCTATGCAATTTGTGAAAGATGTTAGCTTTCAGCTTTAGATCCCGATTTAATCACTCATCACTGACCACTAACTACTTAAATAACCATGTACTGCTCATGAATAATTTAGGTCTCCTACAGCGCTTCCATCGCCTACACTTTTTTAGGCAGTGTCAATTTTCGTCCTCGCCAAGTCCAACCCCAGCCCGTTTCGGTTTTAATGATGGACGCGATCGCAAGAACAGCTACTAACAAACCTCCTATACCTTGTAGCCACCAGTATTTTGTTGACGAACCGAGCGCCTGTGCGCCCGTTTGTCTAATCCAATATTGTAATAAAATTGTCAAGACAGCTAGTCCGAATTCGAGATAATGAAGGGTAGTGAAAGCCTGTAAGCATTGAAATATGGCTATTATTAAGCTAATCCAGGGAATGGTGTAGATGAGCAGCATTACCACCACCAGGAGAGCCATGAGCGATACACTTCGTTGTGCGCCAATGTATAAAACTTTTGTCCAACCTTCCCAGAGAGAAGTCCAGTTTTGATACATGCGGAGCGATGCAAGCTCGGCTCCTAAAAACTGTTGTAGTCGAAAGCCTTGATGTTTAATATTCCGAGCCAGAGCGACATCTTCAGCAGGCTGATCGGCAATAGCTTGATGTCCCCCGATCGCACGATAGATCGATGATCGAAACAATAAAAACGGACCCAGCGCATAAGTCGTTTTTGTTGTTGGATCTTTAACGATCTCAGAGTTAAACGTAACGATCAAATTGATGAACATAAGAGGTTGCACCAACCACTCTATTAGTGAGCCACAGACGATCGTTGGTACGCAGGTGAGGAAATCTAATTGGCGATCGAGTGCTGTTTGAATCACAGCCGAAATTGACTTTGGCTTCAAGCGAACATCAGCATCAATAAACAGGAAAAAGTCTCCTTTGGCACGGTCTGCTCCCTGTTGACACGCCCAGTTTTTTCCAGTCCATACCTGTCCGTTTGGTCTGGGCAGACCTGACAGGATCTTTAATCTTGGATCTGCCAGTTGCAACTGCAATGTCTGGAGAATCTCTAAAGTGCGATCGGTCGATTGATCATCAACAACCCAAACGTCTAGATGCTCTTCTGATAGTTGAGTGCTGGTCAAAATAGACTTAACGCACTCTGCAATGTTGTCTTCCTCGTTGTAAGCCGGAATGATCACTGAAACGGTAGGGGATTGAACAGCAGGATCGTTGTTGTCAAATATTTCTGATAAATCAATGCGAGGTAACTGCTTTGCTGCCTGGTGGACACTTACCAGATACCCAATTGATGTCACAACCGATGCTAATAAAAGTACAAGTAAGATCACATCATTACTGTTGAACAAGAGCTACTCCCATATCAGTTCCAACTGCGGCATTAGTCGTTGCAAGTTGGTGAGCGATCGCTCTTGCCAGGGGATGGTGGTTGAGCCTTTTACAATCAGGTGAACGTCCTTTTGACCGCGTACCTTCAGCACAAATTTTGATAAGACGTTAATGCCCGAACTGTTCAAAAATTCCAACGCTTGCAAGTTCAGCTTTAAAACAGATGGATGGTCTTCAATGACCTGATCAAGCAACTGCACGATCGGCGCGTAATCTTGCATACCTGCTAAACGCAAAGCCCCTTTACAGGTAACGGTTTTAGCCTCAGCATCATACAGAACGCTATACTTTTCGGTCTTAATTTCCATTTCCTTCAGCCTCTGTTTGTATCGCCCCCAATTTACTTTGCTTACTAAAGCATCAAATAAACCATTGTCGTTACAGTCATAATCTCTGGATCGTGCTGAATCGTTTCAAATTTCCAACCGACTTTTGCCAGATAATCACTCATCATCGTTAAAAGTCCTAGACCCGAATCAGTCTCGTTTTCATTCTCAGCATTTTTTTCAAGCTGTCGCACCAATAATTCGCCTGGATCAGCCGTCGTGATTTGCTGAATAAACGACTGAAAATGACTCACTGCATGAGCATTAAGGCTATTGGTTGCAATGAAAACAAGACGATCTTTCAACAGATGTAGCGTAATACTGATGGGATATTCAGTCGTGCGATCGTTAAATTTCATGGCGTTTTCTAGCAATTCATTGGCAATGAAACTAACGACACTTTTCACTTCAACTTTGCTGTTAATCTTTGAGACTGACGCTTCGCGTCTAGGAAAAAACGTCGCAAAATAGTCTGCCATGAAATCCGCCGAGAGACCGTTGTAATGCCAGCGTTCTCGCAAGGAATCGGAACTGGGCGATAGAACGATCGTGAGATATTCTTTGCAAGCAGGCAGGTGCTCAGTGAAATCCCCAAATATTTGAGCCATGCACTCAGCCCTCAACCAATGCCTATTGCTTAATTAAATCTGGAAGCATCATAACACTATCGTCTTGCTCGACCAATCAGCATGGTGTACAGCCTTCTTTACAAATCAGTGCTGAGAATATGCTGAACAACCTGATGCAGTTCTAGTGACCAGGGATGATCGGGATAGCGGAAGCAAAACAAACCGCTACTTGCCAGTTCAGCCATATCCTCACTGAGCGGAAATACGCCAGCAACAGGCACATCGTAGGTTGACTGAACCTTCTGTTTGAGTTCGGCAAAGTTGAATTTAGAAAGTGCTTTATTGACCACTAGCAACAGCTTGGGCACTTCCAATTCGCGGGCAAGATCCACCGCTACAGCCGTTCCTTGATAATCCTGATTGTCGGGACGCAAGATCAGCACTAACACATCTGACATGGCGATCGAGAGCAGCGTCTCTTCATTGATACCAGGGTGCGTGTCAATCAAAAGATAGTCTAGCTTTAATGCCTCAATGAGTTGGCGAAACCCCTCATTCAGCAGTTGCACGTCATATCCTTCGTTCAGAATACGCGCAATTTCAATTACTTTGATGCTGGATGGAACGAGGTATAGCGCGCTGCCAGATGGTAGCGGCGCAGACTGAATGGTATGGGTGACATCGTAAGCGGCGGCTTCGATCGCGCACTTGCCCCACAGATAATCATTCAGCGCCAACGACACGGTTGCTTCACTCAGACCAAAAAGGGCATGAATCCCTGGTGACTGAATATCGGTATCCACAATGCCGACGCGGTTTCCCTGAGAGGCAATGACGGCGGCTAAATTGCTGGTTGTATTTGATTTACCAGTGCCACCCCGAAACGAGTGAACAGACACAACTTTAGCCATAATCTTGCTGCTTATGAACCTGCTGCTTACGAACTAAACGACCCCTGATTGACTGACAAATCTTTTTTGTAGGTTGGGTTAAACAACGTGAAACCCAACGCAAGCAACGGTTTTGTTGGGTTACGCTGACGCTAACCCAACCTACGGAAGCTTGCTGCTTATGAACCAAACGACCCTCTAATTTGCTTTGCCTTTTGCTTCAGTTCCTTAAAATACTCAGTTTGAGTAATTTGAGAAACCTGCTGCACCCGTCTGGTTTGATCGATCTCAATCTTCAGTTCTTCTACCTGCCGTTTCAGCGTTTCTTCCCGATGTTTTACCTGAGCAACCATGCTTTGAAACATACGGGCAAGTTGTCCCAACTGGTCGTCGCGAGGAATCACACTAGCTAACATACTAGACTGAAACGTTCCTTCTTCAACGGCAGCGGCAGCCGCTGTGACGCAATACACGTGACGCAGGTATTCCTCCATCGTTTCGTTTTTTTCTTGGAGTTCTGTTTCAATGCGCGTAGAGTGCTCAGTCGTCGTTTCCAACAAAATTTCCAGATCGGCATTTGCCTGCCTCAGATCACTAACCTCTCGACGGAGGTTTTCTAATGAAACTGACCCTTGCTCAGACGATGTTGCCTCCTGGAAGCTTACGTTGTTTAGCTGTTCCCAGAGGTGGTCGTTTTGAGGCATAACAGTCTCGTTGATTAGTTGGCACAAACCATCATGGCACAGATACAAAGAGGTTCGTGCCTTAAGATTGATGAATGATTTCAGGCTGTAGAAAATTCGATCGCACGAATTCGGTTTAATGCAGTTGGTGGTTTAAAGCTGGCTTTAAGTGTGAGGAGCATGAATTGTGACGGTAAGCAGAATTGGTTTGTCTGGATGGCTATGGAGTGCTGCGGTTTTAGCAGGCGCTTTCACAGCCGCGATCGCAGCATCAAAGGCAGTGGCAGCACCCGATAAGGCAGTCATGGCGCAAACTGCCTTATCAGGAAGTGCCGATCGCTTCACTCTGACCGCACTTGATGACACGCTAGACGCGATCGCAGACGTGGATTCAACAACCCTCGATCAAGTCACGTCCGTCTCGCAGCTTTCAGACGTAAAACCTACCGACTGGGCATTTCAGGCATTACAGTCACTGGTCGAGCGTTACGGATGCCTTGTGGGCTACCCTGACCAAACCTATCGGGGCAATCGATCGCTAACCCGGTACGAATTTGCCGCCGGACTCAACGCCTGTCTCGATCGCGTGAATGAACTCATTGCAGCAGGCACTGCCGACCTGGTGAAAAAAGAAGACCTGGTGGCGCTCCAAAAGATGCAGGAAGAGTTTGCGACCGAACTGGCAGTGCTGCGTGGTCGCATGGGTAGCCTGGAGGCGCGGACTGTGACCCTTGAAAAACAACAATTTTCGGCGACAACGCGCCTGAACGTGTTGACCTCCTTGAACTTGAGTCAGGCATTTGCGTCGGGTGATGTCAGAGCCGAGGGCATTCCGATCGCGGGTTCCCTACCAGCGGCTCGTCTGGCATTACGGCTGCCCAACCCTGCTACAGGTCAGTTGGAACCAGTAGTGACGACGACCACTCGTAATCCTGAAACGACCTTCAGCCAATCGACCTACTTGATTCTGACTTCTTCCTTCTCTGGCAACGATGCGCTGACGACGATTCTGGCTGCTGGCAACGGCAGTCCTCCCTCCAGTGTGTTTAGCTCGGCGGGGTTTGCCAGCACCTTTGGTGTGCCCTATGCCGACTCTAACCCGGTGAATCCGCTCTCCGCCAACAGTGTGGGCTTGTTTGAGTTGAAGTACAGCTTTCCCGTTGGCAATGCGGTTCGCTTTGTCGTCGGTCCGCGCATTCTGGCGTTTCGGCATTTTGATATCAACCCCTATACCAATGTGGTCGCTGGTGCCAGTGGATTGAACTCCTATCAAAGCACGCTGGCAAACAGTGGGCTGTCGGGCGCAGGGGCGATCGTCAGTTGGGATATCAGTCCCAAGCTGGTATTTCAAGCGGGCTACCTGGCACGCAACGACGCGTCGCTACAGTACTTCGGAGGAGATGGTCCAGCGAATCCATCGCGGGGACTGTTCAATGGCTCCTATTCCGTTCTGGCAGAGTTAGCCTACTCGCCCACGTCTCAAATTACGCTTCGCTTTTTGTATACCCGCGCCCATCTGCAAACGCCACCCGCAAGCACATTGCCCCTTCCCTTTTTCCTCACGAACTCAATTAGAGGGGTGGTCGATGATGGCTTTAGCGGTCGCTTAAATGACATCGACTCGGACAACTTTGTGTTTAACTTTGATTGGACGTTGACCCCGAATCTAGCTCTGTTTGGGCGCTATTCCTACAGCCACTCTGACCTTGATCCCATCAATCCTCTCATTGCGGGTGGGTCTGCCAAGGTGGAAGCGTTTCAACTGGGTCTGGCGTTTCCTGATGTTGGCAAAAAAGGGGCGTTAGGCACCGTGTCAGTCGTCGTGCCGTTTAACATTTTGTCGGGTCGCCAATTTTTCGTGGCAGGCTATGGTGATGGTGGCACGGAGGTCAATCTGGAAGCCGCCTACTTTTACCCCCTGAACGACAATATTGGGATTGTGCCAACGTTTTTTGCCACGTTTAATGCCAATAATTTCAGCGGCAACCCGACTGTGTTTGGTACAGTCTTGAGAACCCAATTTCTGTTTTAAGATCGTGGATCAAATAATTGGCGTAGGTTGGGTTGAAGCATGAAACCCAACGTCTTCTGGGGTGTTGGGTTTCGTAACCTCAACCCAACCTACAAGAGGCTGTTTTAGCGGAAAAGGCTATGGTTGCGATCGCTGGCTACGACGTGCTTGAAAAACTTTACGAGAGCAATCGCTCTCTGGTTTACCGGGGAGAAAGCACATCTGAGCCGCGATCGCTCATTCTTAAGCTCATGCAGGCAGACTACCCCAGCCTGGAAGAACTGGGCAGATATCGTCTGGAGTATGACATTCTCAACCGCCTCAACGGGGATGGCATCATCAGAGCTTATGACCTGGCTCCCCATCAAAACGGTCTGGTGCTAGTGCTGGAAGATTTTGGGGGCGAGTCTTTACAAAGCGTGCTTCGTTCACATCGCTTGAGCCTGGTGGCATTTTTGGAGCTGGCGATCGCCATTGCTGACAGTCTCGGCAGCGTGCATGCGGCAGATGTCATTCATAAAGACATCAATCCTGCCAACATCCTGCTCAATTCAACGTCTGGACAGGTCAAACTGATCGATTTTGGCAATGCCACAGTGTTGTCCCGCGAAAACCCCACGATTCGCAGTCCTAACGTACTGGAAGGAACCCTGCCCTATCTCTCACCAGAGCAGACGGGTCGCATGAATCGTGCTCTGGATTACCGCACCGACTTCTATTCGCTGGGTGCCACGTTCTACGAATTATTGACAGGATCACCGCCCTTCGTCGTTGCTGATGCGATGGAGTTGATTCACTGCCATCTGGCAAAACAACCCGAACCGCCCGATCGTCAAGCGTCCGCCGCCACTCCCATTCCCCAGGCTGTTTCAGACCTGGTGATGAAACTGCTGGCAAAGAATGCCGAAGACCGCTATCAGAGTGCCTATGGCATTAAAGCCGATCTGCAACGCTGTTTAGAGCAACTGCGTAACGATGGGGCGATCGCTCCCTTTGCCCTGGCACAGCAGGATGCCTCCGGCAAATTCCAAATTCCTCAAAAGCTGTACGGACGCGAAGCAGAAGTGGCATTGCTCTTGGCAGCGTTTGAGCGGGTGGCAGGGAGTGGGGAGGCAGAAGGCGGGAGGCAGAAGGCAGAAGGGGGAATCGGGAGTCGGGAGTCGGGAGTCGGGAATTGGGATCAAGAAAGTCAGAAAGATCTGCCACTAGCAACTAACAACCAACCACTAACAACTGCTTCAACTCAAAACTCAAAACTTTCTAGCGTAGCGGCGCAAAGCGCTACTCAAAACTCTTTCCCACTCCCCACTCCCCACTCCCCACTCCCCACTCCCTCACGCAGCGAACTCATGCTCGTTTCAGGCTATTCCGGCATCGGTAAATCAGCGCTGGTGAGTGAGATCCACAAACCCATCACCCGTCAAAATGGGTACTTCATCACTGGGAAATATGATCAGTTTCAGCGCAACATTCCTTACTCTGCCCTGATTCAAGCCTTTCAGGAACTGATTCGCCAACTGCTGACCGAGAGCCAGGAACAGATCGATCGCTGGCGATCGCACCTGCTCAAGGCGCTGGGTCACAACGGGCAGATTGTGATTGATGTCATTCCAGAGATGGCACTAATTATTGGTGAGCAGGTAACGGTTACTGAACTGGGTGCCAGAGAAACGCAAAATCGATTTAACCTGGTGTTCCAGAAATTTATACGGGTATTCACACAACCGGAACATCCCCTTGTCATCTTTCTGGATGACTTGCAGTGGGCAGACTCTGCCTCGCTCAAACTGCTCAACCTGCTGCTGACGGCTCCTGGTAGTCGCCATCTCTTTTTGCTGGGAGCCTACCGCAGTAACGAGGCGAATGTGTCTCTGCTGATGAAGGCGATCGCAGAAATCCGCAAAGCAAACGTCACGATCAGCCAGATTGAGCTGTCGCCGCTGACTCTACCCACCATTACTCAGCTCATTGTTGATACCTTTGGCGACGTAGCAACCGCTCCACTCCTGGCAGAACTGGTACTTCAGGTGACGGGGGGCAACCCCTTTTTTATCAACGAGTTTTTGAAGTCTCTTTATGAGGAGGGGTTACTCAACTTTGATGAGCAACAGGGGATCTGGCACTGGGACTTAGCCCAGATCCGTGCCGCGCAAGTCCCAGACAACGTGGTGGAGTTGATGACGGGCAAGCTGCAAAAGCTCCACCCCAGAACCCAACAGGCACTCAAGTTAGCGTCTTGCATTGGCAATCAGTTTGACTTGCGGACGCTGGCAATTATTTCCAAGCAGCCTCAGGCGACGATCGCTGCCGACCTGCGAGAAAGCGTCAATGAAGGGTTGATCTTGCCGTTGGGCGATAATTACAAATTTATCAACCTTGAAGCGCAGTCATCAGAGGATCTGGAGCTTGGGTTCAAGTTTCTTCACGATCGCGTCCAGCAGGTTGCCTATGCCCTCATTCCAGAATCTGCCAAGCAGAGTATCCATCGCGAAATCGGGCAGTTGTTGCTCGCACACACTCGTCCAGAGTCACGCGAAGAGAAGATTTTTGACATTGTGAACCAGCTCAACATTGGTATCAGCCTTACCACCGTTCAGTCCCAGCGCGAAGAACTGGCTACCCTCAACCTGACGGCAGGCAAGAAAGCAAAAGATTCCGCCGCCTACGAAACGGCTGTGCGGTATTTGTTGACGGGCATTGACCTTTTGGGAGCCGAAAGCTGGCAGCAGCAGTACCCGTTGACCCTGGAACTTCACGAAGAAGCGGCAGAATCAGCTTACCTGAACGGCGACTTTCCCGAAACCGAACGCCTGGTCGAGCGGATTCTGCACCATGCCAAAACTGTCCTCGATTGCGTGCAGGCATATCAGGTTAGAGCGGGTGCTTACACGGCTCAAAACAATATGGATGGCGCACTGGACACCATCATCAGCGCGATGGAGCGTCTAGGCGAACCGATTCCGCGTAACCCCAGTCGTCTCAGAGTGGGGTTAGAACTGCTGCGAACCCACTTCTGGGTGGTGGGCAGGCGATCGACCCACGAGCTGGAAAACCTGCCGCCGATGACCGATCCGTACAAACTGGCGGCGATCAAACTGGCAGGCTCTGGTGGGTTGGCATCCGTCAACGCTGCTCCCTTACTGATTGCGCTCCTGGCACTGCGGGTCGTGAATTTAGTGATGCGCTACGGCAGTTCATCTATGTCTACCGTGCAGGGGGTCGCTTACGGGGTCATGCTGCGGGTGGGGTTAGCCGATATTGACGGCGCGTATCGGTTTGCCCAAATCAGCCTGCGACTCCTCGATCGTCTGGACGATCGCTACTATAAAACGCTGACGGTCATTGCCTACGAATCCTGTATTCGCCACTGGAAAGAACCGCTGCGCCTCTCGTTACCCGTCTTGCTCAACGCCTATCATGAAGGCTTGGAGTTGGGCAATCAAGAGTATGCTGCGCTTGCCGTCTCTGTATACTGCATTCACCAACTGTTCTTGGGAGAATCACTCTCAACAGTGGTAGCGGATTTTCAGGCATATACATCCCAGCTTTTGCGGTTTAACCAGGAGGCGATCGTCTACCAGATGCAGCCCTGGCATCAACTGGTATTGAATTTGCAGGGTAGCGCGGCGGAACCAACCCGCTTGGTTGACACAGTGTTCAATGAAGCGGAACTGCTGCCCTTTTTCGTCGAGAACCGTCTGGGCATTCCACTGTTCTACAGCCATATTGCGAAAGCCATGTGGTTCTATCACAGCGGCGACTATGCTGGCTCCTTGCAGGCGGCAAAACTGGCAAAACCACTAGAAGAATCGGCACCCGTCACACCGGGCTATGTCAATCGCTATTTCTACGAATCGCTTGCCTGTTTGGCGCTGTGTTCTCAGGCATCCAAACCATTACAGCGGCGCTATTTGCGTCAGGTTGCCCGCAACCAGCGTCAGGCAAAACGTTGGGCGCGGTATTGCCCCGAAAATTATCAGCACCGTCACGATCTGGTAGAAGCAGAACGTTTGCGGGTGATGGGGCACTATGCGGAAGCGGTTGTCTACTACGATCGCGCCATTCACGGAGCCAGCACCCAAGACTACATCAACGAAGTGGCATTAGGGAATGAATTGGCGGCTAAGTTTTTCATCAGCCTGGAACGCGAAAAACTGGCTCAGCTTTATCTGTTGGATGCCCGTCATGCCTATCTACGCTGGGGTGCAACGTTCAAAGTCGAGGCGTTGGAGGCTGCTTATCCGCAGTTGCGCGACCCGTTGCGGGTAACTCAAAGAGATCGCAAGCTCGCCAGTGACTCCGCTACGATCCCAACTAAAATATCTGCCTCTGGTTCAACGAGTAGCCGTTCTGGCTCCGAGCTTGACCTGAGAACAGTAGTGGAAGCGGCGCAGGCAATTTCCGGCGAAATCGTGTTCGAGCACTTACTGGCAAAGCTGTTGAAACTGGCAATGGAAAATGCTGGCGCTCAAAAAGGCTATCTCTTGCTGTCCGATGGGAGTGAATTGAAGATCGAGGCGGAGGGGCAAATCGATCGCGAGGAACCCATCTTAGTCCAATCGCGATCGCTCGTTACCATCCAGACGTTACCTGTTTCCATCATTCACTACGTCCAACGCACACGAGAAAATGTGGTGTTGGGAAATGCCGCAGATGAGGGCATCTTTACCACCGATCCTTATATTCTTCAGACGCAGCCGCGATCGATTCTTTGTTCGCCCATTCTCAACCAGGGCAACCTGACGGGCATTCTCTATTTGGAAAACACTCTGGCAGCCGATACGTTTACGCCAGAACGTTTGACGGTGCTCAACATCCTGTCAGCCCAAGCCGCGATCGCGCTCGAAAATGCTTCCTTCTATCGGACGTTAGAACAAAAAGTTGAAGAACGCACCGTGCAGCTTGCTCAGGCGAATGAGGAAATCACCTTACTCAATCAGCGGCTGCAATCAGAAAATCTGCGAATGGGAGCCGAACTCGATATTACACGACAACTCCAGCAAATTATTCTGCCCAAACAGGAGGAACTGAGCGAGATTCCAGGCTTAGACATTGCTGGCTTTATGGAACCTGCCGATGAAGTCGGTGGCGATTACTACGATGTCTTGCATCAAGATGGTGCCATCAAAATTGGGATTGGCGATGTCACCGGGCATGGCTTGGAAAGTGGCATCCTGATGTTGATGGTGCAAACCGCCGTCCGCACGCTCTTAACGAACCAAGAAACCGATGCCGCTCGCTTTTTAACCACGCTCAATCGTGTGATTTACGACAATGCCAAACGGATGCAGTCCGATCGCAATTTGACTCTGACACTCGTAGACTATCGATCGGGTCATTTGAAATTGAGTGGGCAACATGAGGATGTGCTGATTGTGCGGGCTGATGGCGCGATCGAGCGAGTGAACACAATCAATCTAGGCTTTCCATTGGGGCTAGTAGATGATATTGCCGAATTTGTTGCACAAGTGGAATTGCAATTACACCCTGGTGATGGCATTGTGCTTTATACCGATGGCATCACAGAAGCTGCCAATAGTGCGGATGTACTCTATGGCATCGAGCGCCTCTGTCAAGTCGTCTCCCAGCACTGGAACCAGCCCGCGATCGTCATTAAAGCAGCCGTGATTGAAGACGTACGCCGCCATATTGGTCAACAGAAAATTTTTGATGACATTACGTTACTCATCATTAAACAGAAGGCTCAAGCGGTACTTCAGGAAAATGAAACGACGTGAGCGGGACAAAACTGTCAGAGCTGGAGACTCAAGATGAGTGTAGGGCACTGGTCTTTTAATGTCTCCGTACATGCCTTGCACCATCTGCTTGCATTGTGGATCAAGCACTCTTTGTAAAACATCAAAATGCGAGTCGATCGCCTAGTCATTGCCTGCAAATACGTACTTATAGAGATCGTTGGGGTTCGGTTCGGGGCTTTCTAGCGCGAATGTGACGGCTTCTTCGACGATCGCCTGAATTTTCTTTTCGATCGCTTTTAGTTCGTCCTGATTCGCTAGATTTTGTTCTAGCAGATGTGCCGCCAGTTTCTTGATCGGGTCACGAGCAAACCAGGCTTCTTTTTCTGCCTTCGATCGTAGTTCATCCGGGTCTGCTAAAGAATGTCCCCGAAAACGGTAGGTGAGGCACTCAATCAGCGTTGGACCTTCGCCAGCACGCGCACGGGCAACCGCTTCTTGAGCAATTGCGCGCACTGCCAGTACATCCATTCCGTCTACTTCATACCCTGGCATCCCAAAGACGCTGGCTTTCTTGTAGATTTCAGGCTGGGAGGTCGCGCGTTCGTGCGCCATGCCGATCGCCCACTTATTGTTTTCCACCACGTACAGAATGGGCAATTTCCACAATGCCGCCATATTCAAGCACTCGAAAAACTGACCGTTGTTTGTAGTGCCATCACCAAAAAACGCCGCTGTCACCTGATCAGAAGAAGCATCGCCCATTGCTTCCCGACGATATTTAGATTGAAACGCGGCACCCGTAGCAACAGGAATACCTTCACCAATAAACGCATAGCCTCCCAGCAGGCGATGTTCGGCTGAGAATAGATGCATGGAGCCGCCACGTCCTTTGCTACAGCCCGTTTCCTTACCGAATAGCTCAGCCATCACATTACGCGCAGGTACACCCGCACTCAAGGCATGAACGTGATCACGATAAGTGCTGCACACGTAGTCTTCGCCAGGGCGCATTGCCTGAATCACACCCGTTGAAACGGCTTCTTGCCCATTGTAGAGGTGGACAAAGCCAAACATTTTGCCACGGTAGTACATCTCGGCGCATTTGTCCTCGAAAAAGCGCCCCAGTATCATGTCCTCGTAGAGCAGCAGCCCTTCATCTTTGGTCACTGTAGCAGTGGCTGCTTGAAACGTGGGAAAGACTCTTTCTTGAACCATTGGCTTCTTCCTATGACTTAATCCTGGCGGGGGCTTTTTATTTTCACTCAAACGGGTCAAGTTTTCTAGAATTTATGTTTCCTATAGGAGTTTTTTGCTTATCCTGGAAACTACCACTCTGGCATCTACACGCTATCTCGCATCGACACGCTATGATGATGGCACCTTTTTGGCTGGCGTTGTCCGCTACCATAGCTTAACCTTATTGCTTACCGCTAGGAAAGTTAACCGTGCGTATTCCGCTCGACTACTACCGGATACTGGGTTTGCCAATTCAGGCAACCGCTGAACAGTTGCGACAGGCGCACCGCGATCGCACCCTGCAACTGCCTCGACGGGAATACTCGGATGCCGCGATTGCCTCCCGCAAAAAGCTTTTTGACGAGGCATTTGCGGTGCTTTCTGATGTAGAACAGCGTCAGCTCTACGACGCGCGGTTTCTTGCTAGAGCCTACGAGCTAGAACCAGAGCTGGAACCAGTGAATGGGACTGCGATCGACCAGACACGCGAGCCGATGCTTGAAAGCGATGTTGGCAGCGATTCTCACACCCCCAGCATTGACATCCAGGACAGTCAGTTTGTGGGTGCCCTGCTGGTGCTACAGGATTTGGGTGAATACGAGCTGGTGCTGCGGTTGGGTCGTCCGTTTCTGACGGGCGGTAGTGCTAGCCTGAAAGACGGTCATTTTGGCGATCCCGGTATTGTTTTTTCAGATATTGTGTTGACGGTAGCGCTCGCCTGCATGGAGTTAGGGCGAGAACAATGGCAGCAGCGACAGTATGAAAATGCCTCAGAAGCGCTAGAAACAGGTCAGCAGTTGCTCTTACGCGAAGGGTTGTTTGCCGAAGTGCGCGGCGAAATTCAGTCGGATCTCTACAAGCTGCGACCCTATCGTGTGCTTGAGCTATTGGCACTTCCTGAAGACCAACCCGCCCTTCGCTATCAAGGTATGCAGCTACTGCAAGACATGCTGCAAGAACGGGATGGCATCGACGGGGCAGGTGACGATCGGTCTGGATTAAATATTGATGACTTTTTGCGCTTCATTCAGCAGTTACGCGGCTACCTGACTGCTGCTGAACAGCAGGTGCTATTTGAGCAGGAAGCACAGCGTCCTTCACCTGTTGCAACTTATTTGGCGGTCTATGCTCTGCTGGCGCGTGGCTTTGCCGAACGGCAGCCAGCTTTGGTGCGGCGGGCAAAACTCATGCTGACGCGCTTAAGTAGCCGTCAGGATGTGCATCTAGAGCAGGCGGTCTGTGCGTTGCTGCTAGGTCAGACGGAAAACGCCAGTCACGCGCTCGAGCGTAGTCAAGACTATGGACCGATCGCGTTTATTCGCGAACAGTCTCAGGGTTCACCGGATCTGCTTCCTGGTCTGTGTCTGTATGGTGAGCGCTGGTTGCAAGATGAAGTGTTTCCGCACTTCCGTGATTTGCTGCAACAGCAGGCATCCTTGAAAGATTATTTTGCCGATCAGCAGGTGCAATCCTACCTAGAGGAACTGCCGGATGATGCTGACGCTGATGCAGTATGGGCGCTGGACTCATCGACTGCTCATGCAGCCGTAGCGACACCGATCGGCTCGTCTAACCGTCGTCGGGCTGAGCGAACGGCGACGGCTCCTGTGACAGCCGGGGTGAACGGACGATCGCAGCGTGATGGCATTCCGGAAGCAACCAGCATGGCTGAAGGTAGTCATATTGCCACTGAGCGAACGTTGGAGCAGGAAATGAGCCACGAATACCTGATCAACACCGCACGTGCACATATTGCGGCTCGTACAGGCACCGCAACGATGTCTCCTGAGCGCTCCACGGAAGGCACAATGCCTGTCGCTGAGCGCATACCACAGACGGCACGTACTCGAAGCGCAACAGCAACGCGACCAATGGGCGATCGTGTCCGTGCCCCTAATCGTTCCCAGGGTAACGGTGACGGACGTGGCACTGTAGCCGTTAATCGTCGCGGCGAGCGCCCTGCGAAAACAAAATTGGCGACCTTGCTCCCCTGGTTGTTGCCGTTGGGTGTCATTGTGGCGATCGTGACCTTGGGCTTCATGGCGGGTTCACTGTGGCGACGGGTTTCTACCCCTGTTGTACAGGAAGAGCAGCTAAACTTGCGGCTCGATCGTCCGCTGATTGACCAGGCGTTACCAACGATTGCCGTTACCCCTGCTAGCGCGACGGCAACCAGTGGTGTCCTCACTACCGTCACTGCCGAAAAAGTGATCCAAACCTGGCTCTCAGCAAAAGCGGATGCAATGGGTCCCGATTACAAGCTGGAGCCGCTAGCAAACGTCCTCGAAGAGCCAAAGCTAGCTGAATGGCAAGCAGCCGCAGCAGAGGCAAAGCGTAGTAACCAGTACCGTAAGTACGAACATAGCGTCAAGATTAGCTCGGTAGAGCCGAGTAAAACCAATCCTGACCAGGCAAGCGTTTTAGCAGACGTAACGGAAGCAACTGAGTATTACGAAGCTGACCAACGCAAGAACGCTGAATCCAGTCCTAACCTACGCATTGATTACAGCCTGGTGCGAAAAGACGGCGTTTGGCGGATTCAAAACTGGAAGCTTTTACAGTAAGGTTTTGTAGCGGCAACCGTTTTGTAGCAGGTATCGTCACACTTCGCTAACAAGCGTTTAGAAGCAGCGCACGTTCTTAAAGCCGTAGGTATCTAATCATGGCTGGTACGCTTTTTGATGCCTACTTGCCACTAGTGCTGTGGACTGGATTGGGGCTAATTGCCTTTCGGTTTGTTCCACAAGCCTTTCCTCGCCTGCTTGGTCGGGTATTGTACTGGGTTGGTGTTCCCTGGCAAATTTTGGCGCTGGCACGGCAAACAGACTATGCCCAGACTATAGGGCTGGCTCCAGCGGTAACGATCGCGGCTCTCGTTTTAGGACTGCTCCTTGCCTGGTTGAGTCTGCAAGCCTATCAGCAATGGCTAACTCAACCAGCACAGTCACAACTAGCACAGTTACAACCAGCACAGTCACAAACGTCGCAACAACTGCTGTCGTCTGTAACGTCTGGTTTGTCTGACGCTGCCACGATCGACTCGTTTGATGAACCGCTACCCACTGAGAGCACAACCGTCGGACTCAATCGCTCTCAACGCGGCAGCTTTATTCTGGCAGCAACCATTGGCAATACTGGTTTTGTCGGACTGGGCTTGGTGCCAGCGTTGATTAGCCAACCCTATGTGGGATGGGCAGTGTTTTATAGCGTGACGCACAACATTGTTGGTACTTATGGCGTTGGGGTGTTTCTCGCCAGCTATTATGGGCTATCGCGCCAGCAAAATCACTGGTGGGTGCAGCTCCGCGATGTACTATCAGTGCCGTCTTTGTGGGCATTTACGATCGGCTCCCTGACGCGATCGATGGAAGCCTCTGATGCGATCGAGCAAGGGTTACATGCCTCTCTGTATTTCGTCATCCCCGGTGCGTTTTTGCTCATGGGAATGCGCTTGAGCCAGCTTCACGGTTGGCAAAGCATCCAGTTTGCGCTCTTACCAACCGTGCTCAAGGTAATCATTCTGCCCCTTGCGGTAGGGCTGGGCACCACGCTACTAGGTTTGTCAGGCGATGCTCGGTTAGCGTTGGTCTTAATGGCAGGTATGCCCAGTGCTTTCGCCGGACTAATTCTTGCCGAGGAATATGACCTCGATCGAGAGGTGATCGCCAGTAGCATTGCCCTGAGCACGATCGCCCTCCTCTTCACCATTCCACTATGGTTACTGCTGTTTCGTTAAACGTCGAAAGTCAGGAGTTGATGATTATCACTGCCTCCTGCCTTCTGCCTTCTGCCCCCTGCCTTCTGCCCCTGCCTTCTCACTTCTTCTACACCAACGCTGGTACTGGAACGCTTAGATGCGGATAGAGCGGAAAGCGGCTGCACAGGTTAGCTACCCGTTGGCGGCAGTTTTGGGCAACGGTTGTGTCATCGGGACTCAGCAGGCGATCGGCAATAATGTTGCCAATCTCTGTAAATTCTGTTTGCCCCATACCGCGCGTCGTCATAGCAGGCGAACCTAACCGTAGACCGCTGGTGACAAAGGGCGATTCTGGGTCAAACGGCACTGTGTTTTTGTTGGCTGTGATGTTGACACCGCTCACCAACTGGTCTGCCAGCTTTCCAGTCATGCCAATGGAGCGCAGGTCTACCAGCAGCAGGTGATTGTCGGTACCGCCAGAGACTGTCTTCAGCCCACGTGCCTGTAATTGAGCTGCCAGAGCACGAGCATTCTCAATGACCTGACCGCTATAGGTTTTAAATTCAGGCTTCAGCGCTTCGCCAAACGCCACAGCTTTCGCAGCAATGACATGCTCCAACGGTCCACCCTGGCTGCCCGGAAACACGGCTTTGTCGAGCTTCTTGCCCAATTCAGCATCCCGAGTCAGAATCAAGCCGCCTCTAGGTCCACGCAGCGTTTTGTGGGTCGTAGTGGTGACGACATCGCAGTAAGGAATGGGGCTGGGATGATGCCCTGTAGCAATCAGTCCGGCGATGTGTGCCACGTCTGCCAGCAGGTAGGCACCCACTTCATCGGCGATCGCCCGAAACTTGTCGAACTCAATGATGCGAGGATAGGCGGAGTAGCCGCAGATCAACAGCTTGGGACGGTGTTGCAGCGCCAAGT
Source organism: Tildeniella nuda ZEHNDER 1965/U140 (assembly GCA_019358895.1). Taxonomy (GTDB): domain Bacteria; phylum Cyanobacteriota; class Cyanobacteriia; order Leptolyngbyales; family Leptolyngbyaceae; genus Stenomitos; species Stenomitos nudus. The sequence goes on from JAHHIG010000001.1 coordinate 525,570, forward strand.
CTCGAATCTGGTCGTAGTCCAACTGCTCTGTTTCTGCACTCACGCCGTAGTGCTGCGCCTTAAACCACTTGCCTGAAACGTTGACAGGCGATCCATGCGTTAAATGTCCCCCGTGAGATAAATCCATACCCATGATGGTGTCGCCCGGTTCTAGCAGGCTTAAAAACACCGCAAAGTTTGCCTGTGCGCCAGAGTGAGGCTGTACGTTTGCATGTGCTGCGCCAAAAAGCTGCTTGGCGCGATCGATCGCCAATGCTTCTACCTGGTCGATGAACTCACAGCCACCGTAGTAACGCTTGCCCGGAAGCCCTTCAGCATATTTGTTTGTCAGTACAGAGCCTTGCGCTGCCATCACTGCCGCAGACGTAAAGTTCTCGCTGGCAATGAGTTCCAGGTGATCCTGCTGACGCTGGAGTTCCTGCTGAATCATGCTGGCGATCGCGGGATCAGTCTCGGTAAGAAAATCTAAGTCAGTTCGAGTCACAGAGGAAACCCCTCAAAAAGCGGAACAACAACGTTCAGAAGGGTTATCCAGCCAAACGTTCTTTCCTACTTTAGCAGCCCTCACGCGGGGGTAGGAAAAATCCCTTTTGAGTCCATCAGAGTCGTCCTATTCACAGGCAGACAGAGTGACGATTGAGCCAAAATGAGTCAAGCAATACGATGATGCTAAATGAGGTGTATTAAGCTGTGTACCAGCGATCCTCAACTTGTTTGACAGACCCATACAATAAAGTCAGGGTGGTGAACTCAGGGATCGATCGTTCACTGGAGGTGTTGCGTGTTAGTCATCCTCATGGACAATCAGCTCATTACCCCGCAGGCGGTCTGCGAAACGTGCGTCATGGCAGACCAAAGCGGCAAACCCCGCTGGCAGAGTGGGCAGCTCCGCTGTGGTCACGCTATCCGCAAGGCAACCGAGCAGCAGCCCGACCAGTTTGAGTGTCAAATGGGCTTTCGGATTGCAGATATTAAGTAGCTACAAGGGACGGCATGTAACTGCATGGCAGAAGGCTAAAGGCAGAAGGCAGGAGGCAGAAGGCAGAAGGCAGAAGCTAATACATCTCACACCTCACACCTCACTTCCGCCAAGAGGCTAAAGGCTAAAGCTGAAGGAGTTTTGGTTATGAATTGTAGTGGTGAGAAGATTGCTGACGGCTGATAGCTGACGGCTGATAGCTGACCGCTGACCGCTCAATCAACTCAAAACTCAGAGCCAGGATTACTCTGCTGGTTGCTTCAGGTTGTAGACTGAACTCGTCGAGTGAGCGGTATGGATATGTCTGTTGCAAATCCTTCTCTTGTAAGTCTGTCTGTTGCAGAGCGGGTAATTGTGCCGCTGGATGTGTCGAGTGAGCGTGCGGCGATCGCCCTCATTGAGCAACTGCCTCAAGTCATCTTTTGGAAAGTTGGCTTGGAACTCTTTGTGAGCAGCGGTTCAGGCATTTTGGCTGCACTCAAGGAACGGCAGAAGCGGATTTTTCTAGACCTTAAGTTTCACGATATTCCCAATACGGTCGCGGGTGCCTGTGGTGCAGCGGCTCGCTATGGTATTGATTTAGTGACACTGCACGCGACCAACGGCAAAGAGGCACTGCAAGCCGCGCAGCAGGCAGCGGCAGCAGGTGCTGTAGAAGCAGGATATCCCACCCCAAAGCTGCTGGCAATTACGCTGTTGACGAGTTTAACGGCGCGATCGCTGGCATTTGAGCTAAAAATTCCGCTTGAGCTGCCAGAATACGTGTTGCACATGGCGCTTCTAGCACAAGAAAATGGGCTTGCAGGAGCTGTCTGTTCACCCCAAGAAGTTGAGCAGTTGCGGCAGGCATGCGGTGATAATTTTCTGCTCGTGTGTCCCGGTGTTCGACCAACCTGGGCAGATGCGAACGATCAGCGACGTACCATCACACCAACGGCAGCACTTAAAGCAGGCGCAGACTACTTGGTGATTGGTCGCCCGATTACAGCCGCCACTGATCCCGTTGCTGCGTTTGAGCGTATCTGCGAAGAACTGGCAACGGTGGCGTAAGGGAAAGGGAAGTGGGGAGTCGGGAGTGGGGTGTAACGACAGAGGGGCGGGGAGAAAAATGGTGATGAACCGAAACGGAACTTGCTGGCAGTGCTTACTGGTCAGAATCGGAACACTAGCTGGACTGGGAATCGTTGGGCTGTTAGCACCAGTCACGGCTGCCACATTGTCTAGCGATCGCGATCGCCTCCCTATTCATCCCAACCGTCCATTACTTTATAACCCTATTCCCTACTCCCTACTCCCTACTTCCCCTACCCGCCTCACCCGCAAATTTACCTGTCCCACTACATTAGAAGCGTTGACGGCTGCCCTTTTGCGAGATTTACCAGGCTATATCAACCGCTCCAATTTCCGGTTGGCTTCACGGCAGACCACCAACCCGACCTATGCCATTGTTGCCAGTCAGCCTGATTTCTTGCCGTTACCAACCGACTCTAACGAGTATCAAAGTCCAACGGATACTAGTCTGCATCAGGTCTTTTTCACCGTTCTAGAGCGGCAGTACAGTGGCAGGCAGGTCGTTGAGTTTCAGCAATTCCATTGGCTGTTTTTGGCACAAACGACGGACGGTTGGCAACTGGCACTCCTTTTTTCTCGGATTGGCGCTTATCAGAACGATCGCCAGCCCGTTACGCCACCCCGCGACAGCAGCCAAAGTGCGACTGCCGAAGCTATTCGAGCCTGGCTACGCAGTTGTGAAGCTGGGTCAGTCAAGCCTTGAGGGCTATTAGCGGTTAGCGGTCAGCGGTCAGCGGTCAGCGGTCAGCGGTCAGCTTTTCTTTGAATCCTGAGTTGTCATTACGCCCCTGCTCCCCCTGCTCCCCTACTCCCTACTCCCTACTCCCTACTCCCCACTCCCTCTACTCCCCACTCCCTCTACTCCCCACTCCCTCTACTCCCCACTCCCTACTCCCTACTCCCTACTCCCCCTACTCCCTACTCCCCCTACTCCCTACTCCCCCTACTCCCTACTCCCCCTGCTCCCCACTCCCCACTCCCTTCCGCTCACCGACTTAAAGTGCAAACCCTTGCACGATCGTCGTTCCCAATGTCCCTTCAAACGTTGGTTTGGTGGCGGTGATAAGAACAGCGACTCGCTTACCATCGGGGGATAGCGTCACCTGACGGATGGAATAGTCCAGCACGTAGTCTCTGAAGTTATTGAGGGAGTCGAGCGATCGCTCCTGTCCGTTGTAGTTCACCCTCAACTGCATTGAGGCTCTGTCCTGTGTGCTTTTCTGTCGCAGGCGAAGCTGTAGGGGTTGGCTATTGTGGAGGCGAATCGTGACGGTTTCACTGCCATCAACAGCGCGCGATCGAGACAGAATCGGAATCTCTGTGCCTGCGATGGGTGGTGTCAGGTTCAGATCCTGGCGTACTTTCCACGTTTGCTTCAACAGATCGGTTTCGGCTTCAGCCGTATGCGTTTCTGCCTCTTTTTCGCCATACCGCGTCTCGATGCACCCGTTTTCGACGCAGCGATTAGACGCGACATCGACCAACTGCAACACTGATTTGGGCACGCCAGCCCCTGTATCCCGCGAACTTTCGAGATAGATGAAATAGTTGCTGTCCGGTGAAAAGCCTGCCATCCGTGGGGTTGCTCGAAAGGTTGGTGTGCGTTCGAGCGGTAGTGCTTTGGTCGGTGACGCTGAGGCGATCGGCGCTGGAGGCATTTTGGCTGGAACTGGTGCGATCGGTTTTGGCTGTCCTGCTGAAGTCGGCGATTTGGGCAGACTACTTCCCGAAGGCGTTACTGAAGGGGTTGGTGTTGAAAACGTTTCAGGTTGCGCCGCGATCGGGCTAGGAGCATCAGCCGTCTGATCGGGAAGGGGCTGTGAACAAGCAGCCAGCAGTGCCAGTGCCACTGCAGAGGGAACCCAGCGAAGAATGGTTTGAGATGGTCGCCACATGGGAGGGTTAAAGAAATAGGGAATGCAGGTAGGCTCAATGTATCGCTTTCGGGAGAACAAGCCAACGCTGCTGTTTGGGATACTAAATCGATACGCTGCTTGAGCAAGTGATTCCGGAAACGGCACTGAAGCAGGCAGAAGAAGAATCTTGTGGGTTTTATCCTTCGCGGCTTGATATGGGCAAAGCTGAACACATTGGGAGAACAGTTGAGATGGAGCCGATTGCGGAAAATCGGTCATTATAAAAGATATCCCTGCCAGTGCGTTGAGGGAGCAACCATGCCATTTTTACCGTTTCGAGAGACTGACTCGATTCCTTACTTTGCCGATCGCCACGAGGCGGGTGAAAAGCTGGCACAGGCAGTTTTGCAGAGAGCTAGCCAGCACCCTGAGCTGGAAACGGCGCGCTTTGTCGTGTATGCGTTGCCAAAGGGTGGTCTACCGATCGCCGCCCCCATTGCAGCCCTACTAGGCTGCCCGTTAGATGTTATTGTGGCGAAAAAAATTACCCGACCCGATAATGTGGAATTGGCGATCGGAGCTGTGACAGCCGATGGGTACGTGGTCTGGGATGCTCACCGTCGTAGCACGTCTATATTGCCCTCCTACATTGGTTCAGATGCATCCAAGGCGACCTTAGCTCCAGCCAACCAGTACCACGCGGCGCTGCAAGAGGCACTTTGTCACGCGCAGGCTCAGTTAGCAGAACTATCTCCTGACAGCCCTCGCTTTAGCCCCCAAGGGGCGATCGCCCTTCTGGTAGACGATGGCATTGCGACAGGCATGACCATTGCCGCAGCGGTGCAGGCAGTGCGATCGCAACAGCCAGACCAAATTTGGCTTTGTGCGCCCGTTGCACCGCTTGAGCTGTTGCCGCTGCTGCGATCCTATGGCGATCGGGTGATTGTGCTGGCAACACCGCACCCCTTTTACAGCGTGAGTCGCTTTTATAAAGCGTTTCCTCAGGTGACAATGACAGAAGCCGCTACCTATCTGCAATGATCGAGCGGTTTAGTTTTCGACCAGCTCACACTTCAAAGCGCCCAGTCTTTACTCCACATTGGCTGAATCGAGAACGATTACCCTAGAATTTAGAGACGACAGAAATAAAGAACTTGCAAGAAAATAAGCTCCCAGTGGTTTGGGTTTTGGCTCCGCTCAACCCGCGATCACCGGAGATTGAGCGCAGTCGTAATCTATCTGCTTGGTAGACTATTAAACCGCAAGTCTCTAAGTATCTTCTGAGGACTACCCCTAACGGGCATTTACCAACCGCTCTACGCATTTTGCAGCATGGCAACTGAAGACCAGATCAGCCTCTTTAACCTTCCGACCAGCAATGAGGCTCCACCGCCCAAAGATTTTGACCCTGAGCAAATTCCCACGAGTGCCAAAGTGCCTATTCCCGTTGGCACCTATCAGACGATGGAACAGATGCAGGCGCATTGCAGCCGATGCTTTCGCTGTGGGCTAGGGCACAGCCGCACAAATGCCGTAGTCTCGCGGGGCAGCGTTCAGGCTCCCATCATGATTGTGGGTGAAGGACCAGGACAAAATGAGGATGAACAGGGAAAACCGTTTGTCGGCAAATCTGGACAACTGCTAGACAAGATTCTGGCATCGGTGCAGTTGAGCGCTGAGCAGGACATTTTCATCTGCAACGTGGTGAAATGTCGTCCACCCGAAAACCGTACGCCCGCAACCGATGAAGCCGAAGCGTGTAAAGGCTATCTGTTAGAGCAAATCCGCATCGTGAATCCAAAGATTATTCTGCTGACGGGAGCGACCGCACTTAAGGGCTTATTAGGGATTAAGCAAGGCATTACAAAGGTGCGAGGGCAGTGGATTGAGCAGGACGATCGCTTCTACATGCCCATTTTTCACCCGGCGTACCTGCTGCGAAACCAGTCACGCGAACGAGGACAACCCAAATGGTTGATGTGGCAGGATATTCAGGCTGTGAAAGCAAAGCTGGATGAACTTCGAGTAGGGTAATGCGTTACCCAAACCGCCCTTCCACATAGTCTCTGGTACGGGTTTCTGACGGCTGCATGAAAATTTGGGACGTGGGACCAAACTCCACCAGTTGACCAATGCGGCTCTCATCCGTGCTAAAGAAGGCAGTGAAGTTTGACACACGGGATGCTTGCTGCATGTTGTGCGTGACGATGACGATCGTCAACTCTTGCCGCAACGTCTCGATCAACTCTTCGATTTTCATCGTCGCGATCGGATCAAGCGCTGAGCAGGGTTCATCCATCAACAGCACTTTGGGTTTGACTGCCAGAGCACGGGCAATGCACAACCGCTGCTGCTGTCCGCCCGATAGCCCTAAGGCGGATTTGCCCAAATTATCTTTGACTTCATCCCACAGAGCGGCTCCACGCAAAGCAGCTTCAACGACCTCATCCAGCGAGGCGCGAGGGGAGCGACCAAAGACCCGCACCCCGTAGGCAACGTTGTCGTATATGCTCATGGGAAAGGGGTTGGGCTTTTGAAACACCATGCCAATTTTGCGGCGTAGCCGATTCAGGTTCACCCGTGGGCTGTAAATATTCTGACCAAAGAATTCGACAGTGCCATCGACGCGCACCTTTGTTTCGAGTTCACTGATGCGGTTCAGCGCCTTGAGAAAGGTGGATTTGCCACAGCCAGAGGGACCGATGATGGCTGTCACCTGCTGTTGATGAATATCGATCGAGATACTCTCAACCGCTTTTTGGCTGCCGTAGTAAAAGCTTAGATTTTTTACGCTCAGAGCGGGGCTTTCGGTGGCGATCGACGACGAAGCAGTATCAACAGGGTGCATGAACTTGTCCGTACTGGAGGATGACATAGTTTAACGGTTCATCAGGCGTTTGCGGGTAAGCAAACGGGAGAGAAGATTAGTCAGCAGAACCATACCGACCAAAATCACCGACGCACTCCACGCCAACTGGTTTTGTTGAACATACGCGGAATTAGCGTAGTTGTAAATCATGACAGACAGCGATGGCGATGGCTGTAGCAAGCCTTGTGACCAGCCTTGCGTGAACAGCGCTGTGAAGATCAGCGGAGCGGTTTCACCCGCCGCCCGGGCAACGGCAAGCAGAATGCCTGTGGTAATACCTGGTAAGGCAGCAGCGATCACAGTCCGAAAAGTAGTCTGCAAGGCGTTCGCGCCCAGTGCCGCCGATGCAAGCCGCTGGTGCATGGGTACGAGCTTCAGCGCTTCTTCAGCAGTCAGTGCGACGATCGGCAGCATGATGACCGCCAGCGCAAAACTGCCTGCCAACGCCGAAAATTTGAAGTTGAGCACAATGACAGCATAAGCAAACACACCGACCACGATCGACGGTACGCCGCTGAGAATCAGGATCATAAAGCGGACAGCCTGCGCGATCGCCTGCTGCTTGCCAAATTCTGCCAGGTAGATGGCTGTCAGCAACCCGATCGGAATGCTGATGAGCGCAGCGATGCTGACCATGATGATGGTGCCTTGAATGGCGTTCGCAAAGCCATTGGGTACCCCTTCTAGTCCCACAGGCGCAGGCAGCGAGGTCAACACCTCCCACTTAAGATGCGGCACCCCTTCCCAGAGGATTTTGAGCAGAATTGCCAGCAGCGGCAGCAGCGCGATCGCTGTACCCAAAAAGGCGATCGTGGTCATGCTATTGCTCAACAGCCGACGACCTGCTGGCAAGGGTTTTGTCAATTCCAACGCCTCATTTTCCATAGCCCAACACCCGTACCATGAGAATTGCCACCACGTTAATCGCCAGCGTCAGCGCAAACAAAATCAACGCCAGATACATCAGCGCGCCAATGTGCAGTTCATCCAACGCCTCGCCAAACTCATTCGCCAGCAGTGCCGGGATGGTGTAACCCACATTTAATAGCGAGGGACTGATCTGTGCCGAGTTGCCAATGACCATCGTGACTGCCATCGTCTCGCCCAATGCCCGCCCCAAGCCCAACATCGCCGCGCCCAAAATGCCTGATACAGAGGCAGGCAAAATCACCCCAAAAATTGTTTCCCAGCGGGTGGCTCCTAGCGACATGGAGGCAGATCGCAAATCCGACGGGATCGCTAGCAGCACTTCGCGGCTAATCGCAGCGATCGTCGGCAGGATCATGATTGCCAGAATCACTCCAGCCGCCAGCATTCCAGAGCCAAACGGCTGCGTGCTAAATAGAGGAATCTGTTTGAAATGCGTGTAGAGCCAGAGCTGAATCGGTTGCAGAAACGGTACGAGCAGATAGATGCCCCAAAGACCCACAATCACGCTAGGAATCGCAGCAATGAGTTCCACCAGAAACGCGATGGGCGATCGCACCCAGGGCGGCAAAAAGTTCTCGCTCGTGACCAGAGCCACCGCCAGGCTGATGGGCAGCGCCAGGAAAAGGGCGATCGTCGAAGTCACTATCGTACCGAAGATGTAAGGCAGTGCCCCAAACTTCACGTTGGCAATATCCCATTCCTGGCTGCTGAGAAAGCCAAGACCAAATTCTTTAATTGCAGGTTGCGCCTGCTGAAAAATGACCCATCCCATCCATAGCAGCGTGAGCACCGTGAGCAACGCAAAGCCTCGCGTCAACCAAAGAAAGCCCTGATTAGTCCAGGACGTGATGCCATCGGCTGCCATAATATCGGCACCACGATCGGCTACCGTCGATCGGCGAAGGGAAACAGAAACTGATTGAGGTGGTTCGGCTGAACTCATGAGGAGAGGAGTGAGGGGAGAGGAGTGAGGCGTAAAGCATGAGAGATCCCCGACTTCTCATTCAGTGACTTGATGCATTTGCGGTTAGATCAGAAGTCGGGGATCTGGGCAAATAACTGAAAGCGCCCTCTAGTTCAGCTAGAAGACGCTTCGGGCTATGTTAAGCGATCGTGACTAGGGTTTCACGCCAGAGTTCACTTCACTAGCAATGCGCTGCGCGTCCTTGGCAGGAATTCGCACATAGTCAAGACTAGCATTGAGGTTCTGACCATCGTTGAGGATCCAGCTTACAAACTTTTTGATCGCCGCCGCTTTTTCGGGACTGTCGTACTGTTTGTAAACCATCAACCACGTCAACCCTGCAATGGGGTAGCCATCGTCAGGATCACCGATAAACACGCGATTTGTGTCAGGAGGAATCACTACGGTTGATAGCGCCTTGTTTGTGTCACTAATTGAAGGAGGCAAAAACTTTCCTTTCTTGTTTTCGACCCATGCACTCTGGATCCCTTGGTTTTGCTTGGTATAGGCGTACTCAACGTAGCCGATTGTGCCTTCAGCACCGCTAACAGCTTTTGCAACACCAGGGTTACCCTTACCCTTGAGTGGGTTGCCGGGCCATTTGGGAGCCGTACCAATACCAATCTCAGACTTAAAAGAAGGGCTGATAGCGCTCAGGTGGTTAGTAAAGATGAAAGAGGTGCCGCTACCATCAGCACGAACGACAGGCTTAATCTCAGAATCAGGCAGCTTTGCACCGGGGTTAATCTTGGCGATTCTGGGATCATTCCACTTTTTAATCTTCCCAGCAAAAATGTCGGGCAACACGCTGCGAGACAGCTTGAGGTTGGGCACAAAGGGTAAATTGTAAACGACGGCAACAGCACCACCAGCCGTCGGCACCAGAATGACACCGTTCTTGACCTTAGCCATATCTTCATCGGTCATGGCGGCATCGCTACCACCAAAATCGATCGTGCCAGCAATCACCTGACGAATGCCAGCACCGCTACCTACACCCTGGTAGCTCACTTCAATATCAGGGTTGCTTTTTTTAAACTCAGCAATGTAGCGCTCGTAGAGAGGCACCGGGAAGGTTGCCCCAGCGCCAGTTAAGGGAACTGCCTGCGCGATCGCAGTGAGCAGGGGACCAAGCGCGATCGCGGCTGTCACAGCTGATGCTGTTACGACGCGACGAAGTGCAGTTGAAGGGAATGCCATTTTGCCTTGTCCTCACGAAGAGACTTACTGTTAGATTAGGTAACAATGACAACCGTACAACCAGATCAGTTAAGTGAAAACCAAAGGAAACGTAACAGCAGGTTAAGGTTAGTTAAACGCTTGCTTAAGACACTTTAAATCTTCACTTTTTAGCTTTGGTGAATAGGTCAATGAACTAGACTGTGCGATCGCTATACGAGCGATCGTGACCGTACATGCAACACTCATTCGGCTCACTAAACGCCCGTCAGAGGTGGCTTTACGCCTCCACGATCGCGCTGTAGGCAGCACACATTTAGCCTCTTCAAAAACAATAGAGCGTTCTATATTGAGTCTGATCAGCGCGATCGCTACTATCCGGTGCGATTTGGTAGTCTGGGCGACCTGTCTACTCACAAAGAGCCAATTATGATGCTTGTATAAGAGGCAAATGTTGCCCGTCTCCGCTGTCATCGTTGTGCACAATCCTGCGATTCACATACTATTAGTTAGCTCATTTACAGGCATTGTAACCAGTGATTCTGTAGCTACTTGATCGTCTCCACAACTCCATCTTGCTGCACTCACTGCTATGTCAAACTCCCTGTCTCTGAAAAACTTACCTGCGCCCGTGCGATTGCTCATTCGACCGATGCTAGTGGCGGCGATCGGGCTGCACGTGCTATTTCTATTTACGCCACTACCGTCTGAGGAAAAACCCAAAAAGCCAGACGACAAGGAAAATCCCGTCAAAATCACGCAGTTGCCCACCGCCAAACCCGCTGCCCGTGCAAAGTTGGCGAAACCAGCACTGCCAAAGATCGATCGTCCCAGGGCAGCGGTAAATGCACCGCCTGCACCCAAAGTGCCAGCCACGCCGCGCTCTGGCGATGCCGGTAGATCAACCGACACGACGACAAAAGACCCGTTTGCTGCGTTCCCCCATTACCCAGGCTCAGTGGGTGGTTTTCAGGGTCTCGAAAATCTGCGAGTCGCCAACGGTGCCTCTCTTGTTTCAGTTGTGGCTCATTTTCGGAAAGCACTGCCTATCCAGAAATTTACGTTGAGCGACGAATCAGAGCCAAATACGTTTAAGGTCTCCAAAGATGGCGTTAGCTACTTTCTGAGTGTTGTAGAAGATGGTTCACAGACCTTCTACTTACTCGGTGCTGATAAATTAGACAAAGCTAAACTAGCGGCAATTAAAGAGGGCAAGGTAGTAGGCATACCGCCGGAGTTAGGCAACATTGCCAAGGCGATTGACGCGACGTATGCCACCTCTCAAGATGATTCTGCAACCTCTCTGGATGTTTCAGAGGGAGGTTCCTTCTTCGAGCCAGACAAAGATAACCCTTCAAACGAGGTCTATGTCGATGGGATCTCTGAGACACGGATTATTGGCGGTCAACCTCCTGCCCAGGTTTATCAGGCACTACAAGCAACTGCTTTGAAAGGGTTTGAGAGCGTTACTGACGCAGGAACGTATGGAGGCGGTTCGCTTTATGAACTCAAGAAAGGCAAGTTCACAGGCGGCTTAAGCCTGGTGCCAGGTAAAGCTGGTGGCACTGTTGCTGTGATTTGGACGAAAAAGCCGAATTAGCTACAGGTGAACTTATTCGATCGCCAACGAAACGCGATCGCCGCCGATGTCGCGTAACGTACCTAACACCTGAACGACCTTATCGTAAGTGACCTGCTTGTCTGCTTTAAGAACAACCGTGCCTTTCGGGTTCTTTTGCAGGTAGGCTACGATAATCTGTGCCAACTGTGCCTCAGAGGCGGGGGCATTATTCATCAAAACCTGCCCCTGGCGGTTCATGGCAACAATGATGGGATCGACTGGCTTTTCTTTACTGATGCCTCTGTCACTGCTGGGCAAGGGCACGTCAACCGCTTGAAAGCTGGTCAACGACATCGAAACGATGATGAAAAATGTGAGGACGGTCAGAATCACGTCCATCATGGGCACCAGATTGGGTTCTGGCATCTGGGAACCTTGCTGTTGCGATTTGAATTTCATGACACGTCCTGGTAGTAAGTGACAGCGATCGACGGAAGCTACGAATGTCCACTAATAACAGGTTCGGGAGTAGGATGAGTCGAGCGATCGCCATTCACCTCATCTGCTTCATACCAAACATGACGGTAGATCACCTCAAGTTCGCTACCAATCTTTGAGAAATAGTCGATCTGCTTTGTTTGAAGTGTGACAAAAACGCGAAAGGCTGCTAGCGCAATGATGGCAACCACCATGCCCGCCGCTGTCACAATGAGCGCTTCGCCAATTCCAGCCGCTGCTTTAGATGTGTCGGCACCTGTACCGCCGCCACCAATATTCAAGTTGGCGAAGGTGGTAATCAAACCTGTAACGGTACCGAGCAGTCCTAACAGTGGTGCCAGAGCAACGACTGTTTCGAGGAGCTTATCCCCTTTCCGCATGTGCACAAATTCTTGATCGCCTGCCGCTTCCATTGCCAGACGAAAGGTTTCGGGTGTTGGGCGCTTCAGCTTCAGCGGTGCTAACAAAAAGCGTCCGATCGGCAACGACTGGTTCCGTTCAGCGATCGTCCGTGCGTCATCAAGACTGTAACGGGCTGCGTCTAGCACATCATGGGCAATGCGATCCTCGCCACGCGACAGTTGAAACCAAAACCAGGCGCGTTCCAGCGCACAAGCAACCGTTGCCACCGATAAACCCGCCATGGGGATCATGACTGGACCGCCATCAGATAACAAATCGAATAACGTAGACATTTTAGAATTTCGAGAAGACGGCTGGTTCAGGGTTCTGAATCTAATTCGACCCTCCTCGCTAGAATAGCGGACTTGTCGGTTGGTCTGGTTAACGCAAGGTAAACAAAACGTAGGGGCGCTGCATGTAACCCTCCTACGAATCAGATCAATTCCTTACCTGCGCGATCGCTCTGGTTTTGAGCTGAGGCAAATCCTGAGCGATAATCTGGTCGGCTACTTTTTCAGCAGGCGGCTTCTCGGCAACTCTGTCTTGCGGTTCATCCTCCTTCCGACGTGCCAATGTCTGCTGTTGATAGACATCCAGCGCTCGGGCGATCGCCGTCAACCGTCGATTCTGATCATGGCTGATGTTGCCTTCTGTGTTGCCCAGTCCAGGTGCTTCCCAGCGATTGAGCCGTGGATTCCAGTACGACTGTGTACGTGCCCACAAGACAGCCTCCGATCCCGTCAGACCACGATCGCGCGCTTTTTTCAGCCACTCCACATAGCCCGGTGTGTCTAATGCTGCTAAGGGAGCCTGATTTGCCAAGTCGATCGCATTGAGTTCCTCTTCCAGCGACAAACTCAAGCGGTGAGCATCCGCTTTTTGACGAATGACATCCGCCTGCCTCTGCAAGCGCCGAAGCTGCTTCTCATCGGCTTCTTGCGGCGATCTGGCTCCGTGCTGGTAAGAAAAACTGCCCAGGTTCCAGACGTTATTGCCGGGGTCAGAGTGCCCGTAGTAAGCACGAGTCTTGTTACCATCAGCAGTCCGTGTACCTTCGGCGTGTCCCACAGTGCGGGCAACCAGCGAGTCAGAGCCACCCGTAAAAAGGTCAGCCTCAGTGTTACTTGAGGGTGCTGAAGCGACGGTTGGAGGCGTGGGAGGTGGTGGCGCAGTAACGGCAGTAGAAGCCACAGGCGGATCGAAGCTGAGCGCTGTGGTGGGAGTGGGAGCAGTTGGCGTAGCATCAATAGGCGATGTTGTCTGCTTCTCGGCTGACAGCACGGTTGCGTTCGCTAGCGTGGAAGTGTCAGACGGACTAGGCGTACCAGATGTATTGATGGATACGTCGATCGCACCACCATTATCAGTGGGAGCAGCCAGCGTATCGGCACGGGCAGCGAACGCACTGGAGAAAAAGGCAATCAGGCTGAGAGCAATCAGAGCAGGAGATTTCATGGGCAACTGAGGGCAGAGGGGTTGGGTGATGGGAAGTGGGGGAGCAGAGGAGGCAAGGGGAGCAGGGGAGCAGGGGAGCAGTTTTGAGTTGCGAATTTTGAATTGCTGCTGACCGCTGATAGCTGACCGCTGACTGCTAATAGCCGAAGGCTCAACGAGCAATCTGAGACCAATCCTCTCCCTATGTTTTTTTCAAGGTGCGTTCCAGAATGGCTTTGGCAGGCTCCACGATCGCCCAGGTACCGTTTGGCTGCTTGCGTAACGCCGCAAATCGAAGCAGATTACCCTTGCCAAGGGCATCACCTTGATTGACTTCGCCCAGTTTTGGGTTGTTGAGACCACAGAGGCGAAACAGGTAGGCAGGCACATCGGGGCTAGAGAAGATCAGACAACGATGCTTGTCGTATTGGGTGCGACCATCAAACGGTGCATAGACACTATTGCCATCTAAAGCAATGGAAATATCTCCAAGACCGCCGAGCACACGACGATCGCCAACAGTATCGTCCGGTTGCAATTCCCAGGATTGATAGAGTTTGATATCTATCGTCGAGTCACTGCCTGGAGTACGGGCACAACCAAGCGGCAAAAGCGACAGTAGAAGCGTAGCAATGCCCGCAAATGTCCTGATAAAAATTGATGGTGTGTGCATTCTAGTGACGGAAGCTGAAGGAGTAACTGGCATACTCGTCACCCTCGTAGAGGATGACCAGCCAAGTTTGAGAGTCAAATGCTAATGGGTAGGCTTCGCGACGAGAGGAAACGCCCGCTCGAACCTTTACGTCCGGCAACTGACAATACGGCTCTTTCAGGACTTGGCGTACTTGCGCTTTGTTAGAACGCTCCGGTACCGCCAGCAGTCTAGAGAGCTGTTCCCTCGACAAAATCGCCTTCGACTGCACAACTTCTTGACAAACTGTTTTAGTCGGCGGAGGCGTTGGCAACAAGCCGCGTGGGTCTGCTAACAAGCCAAACGCTGCTACGACAGACCCACCAGCCAGCATATATTTCATACTATTGGTGCGAGATTTGCGACGGTGCATCGTTCCAGTCCTCGATCGGTAAAAGTCGTTGATGAAGTAGGGTAAGCAATATGCCCCTGATCGAGCATCTGTAATTTCTGGGTTACAGAAAGGGGCTGATGATAAAGCTGGCTCACTAGCTCTCGTGTATTCCCAGTTGCTAATGAAACCACTATCCTCATTCTAAAGGAGTATTTAGTACAAGAGTACTATAAATGATTTCGGAAAGTCTACAACCGAAACTTCACAAATTGCCAAACATGAAAAAACTCCCTGTGTTTTAAGCAGAGAGTTTTTCAATTGACGAATTTTTAAGGTTAAGGCTCAGCACTCAGCCGTCAAGGTTGCGTTAAGGGCATAAGTAGGGGGGTTGGAATCAAATGTAGGATGGATAAAGCCGTTCCGTCATACAAGAAAAGCGATCGCGTAACCCATACGGGCGTTGGGTTTTGTGCCTCAACCCAACCTACACAGGTTTTATCTTTAATTAGACCCACTTACTTAACGCGATGTGCAAGTAAATTTGCCCTCATCCCCACCCTTCTCCCCAGGGAGAAGGGCTTTCGGACTTTCCAGTTCCCTCTCCTTCTGGGAGAGGGCTAAGGTGAGGGTGTCTCAGCAGGCGTTTCAGGAAAGTCGCACATCGCGTTACTTAAAGAGCTGATAGCTGATAGCTAACCGCTGATTGCTCTTAGTACGGTCTATTCTGCTTGAACGATGCCAGCCATTCTCGCACCTGTTCGCCTGCTGCATCACGACCGCCCAAGCCAAAAGCGATCGCGATCGCCACTGCAACCGCTCCCAGCAGCAATCCAAACGCGAGTTTGACAATATCAGGACCCACACCAATTTGATCGAGTGAAATTGCCGTCACTAGCGCAATGATGGAAATTCGCGCCGTTTGGGCAAGGATTTTCGACTGTGAAGTGTTCGAGCTGTTGATCAGACCATAAGCAAAGTTTGCCAAATAAAGCCCGATCGCAAATATGACTAGCCCTGCCAGCACTCGACCAAAAATAGTGAGTAACCCAAGGACGATCGCCTTCAAACCAGCGAAATTCAGCACATCGATCGCAGCAACCGCCGCGAAGAGCACAATCCCTACCAGCACAACGACACCGACAATTTCAGAAGGCGTACGCGTTGGTGGTGCTGTTGACAGGTTCGATTCTTGAATCGTGGTTTGTCCCATCATTGGCGGCGGCACATCAGCCCGTGGCACAGACGTAAACGGCGTTGACTGGATGCCCAACCAGTAAAAGATATTATTGAACCCAACGCTCGTCAGAATGCTCGTTACCAGGTCTGCGACAAACTTGCCCAGCACGTAGGCTGCGACCAGAATCAGCACTGCTGTGAACAGTTGAGGTAGCGCTCTGAGAATTTGATCAAGCATTGCCGTTGCTGGACCAGAGATCGAGGGAATCTGGAGCGCATCCAGAGCAGCAGTGGCAGTCGGAATTAAAATCAATACATAAACGAGTGTGCCCGCTAGCCACGAAAGCGATTGTCCGCCAGTGCTACGATTTAAACCGAATTGTGCGCCTAAGCGATCGGCACCAGCCGCCGTCAACAGGTTTGTGACAATGCCTCGAACGACGCGAGCAATAATCCAACCGACCACACCAATCAGCACCGCTTTCAGGATCTTCGGCAGCGCTGCCAGAACATCATTCAGCAAATTTTGCACGGGTTGAAGCGGTCCCTGCAAATCGAGTACGCCTAAAACCAGCGGCAGGAAGAACAGAAAGATCAGCCAGTAAAGCGCCGTTCCCAGCGTCTCGCTAAGCAGTAGCGGTGCTTCAGGTGCGGGTGCACCGAGTTGAGACACTGATTGTTGAGACACTGGTTGTTCAGACGCTGGCGCTGTTTGGGCGAAGCGATCGTCCAGCCCAAAGCTCTGCGCGATGCGAATGACGACCGTTTTTGCCAGCGTTGCCAGTAACCACGCGATCGCCACCAAGATGCCAGCCGAACCAAGCTTTGGTAGATAGGAAAAGATTTGACTCAGAAAATTATTCAACGGTTGCGACACTGTCGTCAGCTTCAGCGCATCTAGAAACGCCACGACTGCGACAACCGCAATAATCCAAAAGACAATACTGGCGATCAGCTTCTCAATCTGGAATGGCTCACTACCCGGTTGCTGCCGGATCACTGCTCCAGCAATACGATTGTCTATATCTGTGCGCTTGAGTAGCCCAGCCACAACCTTGCTAACGATCAACGCAATGATCAAGCCAATGACAAGAATCAGAATGGCACCCACCAGGTTTAGCACCGTCGGACCCAGTGCTCCTAGCCCAAGCGCTGCAAGGAATTGAGTGACTGGGGAAACAACCGGGCTTGAATCGACGGGTGCAGGCGGTGGAGCTTGCGCCAGCAAACCACTTGTCAGGATTGGTAGTTGCATCCTGAATGCATATTCAAAGTGCTGTGAAATTTCGTCCATGATTGCCTCAATCAACCTCAAATGCAGCGAAAAACGTACAAAATAACCGATCGGTCAAGCTAGCTGACTAAAGATATACCGCATAATCGTTAAGGTCTGAGTTTTGATTTGCGATCGCTGCTCTACCATTGCTTGACATCCAAAGCGAATGCCTTTAACGATTCAGTGCCAAAAAACGTTATGGGGATGTAAGGAACATCACATAACGGTTCAGCCATACTAAGTTTCATTCTCAATTGAGTCATCTATCTCTATGAAGAATAAAGCCTGACCGAGAAAATTATGTCCGAGCTACGGGTATTTGAACAATCCATCCAAATTAATGCCAGTGCCACAACGGTAGAACGCTGCCTTATCGAGCGTGACTTGATGCATCGTTGGCTTAACCCGGCGCTGCGCTGTGAGCCGATCGACGAGTGGTCTACCGAGTTGGGCGGTCGCAGTCGATTTGTGATTCAGCTACCTGTCTTGCAGCCGACGCTCAATAGTGTGGTGATTCAACGCGAACCGGGTCTCATCGTGTGGGAGTTTAACGGCTTTTTCAAAGGGCGCGATCGCTGGGAATGTAACCCTGAGCTGCAAGGTACACGCTTGCTGAACCGCTTTGAGTTCATGATCCCCAATCCTCTCGTTCGCTTTGGGTTCAATACCTTTGCTATTCAATGGACTAAAGACGACATGCAGGCGCAGCTACGTCGCCTCAAGCGGGTTGCCGAAACGGTCTATCAAGGACTGTCGTAGAAACAAGGCTTCTAAGTTACTGGGCGAATTAAACCAAAGATGATTTTGGGGGTGGAGGGGGTGGAACCCCCTGCCTGGGGGCAACGCTCCCAAACCCCTCCCTCACAATTAATTGTGGCTACCTACTTACTCCGGCTCTGGCACGACTAGCGGGATAGAGCATTGGAATCGCAGTCGATGGCGCTCCGAATCGTCGGTAGACTCGTTAGTTGAGGGCACGTTCAACACCGATAACGTTCCCTGCATCAGTAAGACAAGCATCTGGCTGGTGAGCAAGCTGAGACCTGGAGAAGGAATGTCTGAGGTTGCAGCAGGCTTACGGAGCCAATCGATCGGTTCGCTAAGCGGAAACGAGTCGCCGTCGATCCAGTCGCTGTCAATCCAAATCTGGGCGCACCCTGTTTCTACTGCCACCTGGACAGACACGTCGATGCTGCCTTCCTGCATTTGGGCGATCGGTGCATCCACAAGATAAAGCAACACCTGCTTCAAGCGCTGTGGGTCAGCAAGAACATAGAGTTCAGGGTCAGGCAGTGCCACCTTGAGCTGAAGATTGCGATCGGCTGCCTGAAGGTAAGTCAAGTCATGCACCGTTTGAAGCAATGACGCTAACTGAATTGGCTGTAGCGCCAGCTTCATCGTGCCGTGCTCTAGCCTCGCTACCTCTAACACACGATCTAAAACCGCGATCATTTTCAGCGCCGATTCATTTGCTTGAGCAATAAACTCTCGTTCTTCCTCAGGGCTATCACATAAATCTGACAAAATAAGTTGCTGCATACCAATGATGCCGTTGAGCGGCGATCGCAGCTCGTGCGAGGTGCGTGCTAGAAAGCCTCCCTTAAACTGATTCGTCTCAGTCGCCAACTGGTAAGCCAGTTGCAACGACTGTAAAGCAAGCTGGTTTGGTTCTGCCTGAGGAAGCGACTGAGAGGGCAACGCAGCAAGCAGAGCCTTCGATCGCCAGCGCCAACTCAGTCCCAGTCCAATCCCTAGCCCTAACCAGAACACATCAGTCCAATGCATGACTCTACGCTAAATGCAGATTACAGTCTCAGAAAATCATAGACTCTTGCAGGTAGGATGCCCTAATTTGAGGTGAGGGGAGAGGAGAGAGGAAGATGGGGAGCAGAGGAGGCAAGGGAAGCGGGGAGTTTTGAGTTAATTCTGGCTACTAACGACTGACCGCCGCTTAAACTTTTAGACTTTAGCCTTCAGCTTTTTAGACTTTAGATCTTAGACTTTAGCCTTCTCCGCTCCTCACCTTCTCACCCCCTCATCCTCCAACACCACTGCTCCCTGACGCAACACTTCCCAACTGTTTCCCGTCCACCGGATAACCGTTGATGGAACTCCCGATGGGCTTAGCGTGTCTGCTGTCAAAGCGCTTACTTCTGACGGCAAGAGTGTGAACACCTGGGGAAACGCGATCGCAATTTCAGCCATTGTTTGCAGGGCTGGTTGACCAGAGCGATTCGCGCTGGTAGTGGCAAGAGGACCCGTCTGAGCAAGGATGGCGATCGCGATCGGGTGGTTGGGCACCCGCACCCCAATCGTTGAAGGCTGTTTCGGGTTCATAGTGGGCGGTACACGATCGCTGGCAGGTAATACCAGTGTCAAGGCTCCAGGCAGATGGCGATCGACCACCTGCTGCCAGATTTGACGTTCTGCGGGACTGCCAGTGACGTATGACCAAAGCTCGGCGATCGTTGCTGCCATCAAAATCAATGGTTTCTCCAACTGGCGCTGTTTGGCAGTAAAGATCAGGTCGGCGCGATCGGGGCGCACGCTGAGTGCTGGCACAGTGTCAGTTGGAAAACTGATCATACAGTCCCCAGAGTGAGCCTTGGCTGCTAAAACAGGCAGTGAAACTTGAGGCATCGCTTACGTTAGAAGTACAGACTTTCTTGGCATTATTCTTTATAAGTCTAATTTTTATTAAGCTAAAATAGCAATTCCCTTAGAGAAATCTAGCTTAGAGAAATCTAGCGCTCTCACCAGTGCAGCGATCGCTCTAGCTAAAAGGTCATGCTGTCTGTTTTACATCGCTCTTATGCAGTTTCAGCAGCAATGGCAACCTTTTGTGATCTGGCTAAATAGTCAATCATTTTTTATTGCGATCGGTGCAGTAGGCAAGGCTTACATAAGCAGCTTTACGTTTTCAGCGATCGCCAGCAGTTACAGACTTGACCAGCAGTCACCGAAAGTACATCAGTCTTGCTACGGTAAATGCATACACTTCAGCGAAGTTCATGACGGCAGAACGATTTCAGAGTCTGCGTGAATATTGTCGAGATGATGCCGCCTTTGAAGCGTTGCAAAAATTTCTCTGCGATGATGACAATGAACAGCAGCTTGAAGCGGGTCTTACCGACCGCACGCACGCGCAGGTGATCCTAGAATTGCAGACCGAATTAGCGCAGGCAAACGCAGCCTTACAAGCCGAAATTGCTGAACGACGACAGACTGAAGCCGCCTTGCAGCAGGCGGAAGTACGCTATCGCAGTATCTTTGAGAACGCGATCGAAGGCATCTTTCAAAGCACGCCAGATGGTCACTATTTAAGCGCTAATGCTGCACTGGCAAAGCTTTATGGCTACGATTCGCCAGAAGAACTGATGGCAAGCTTGACCGATATCCAGCATCAGCTTTATGTAGATAGCGATCGACGGGCTGAATTCATTCGCCTGGTGCAGACGCACGGCACGATCGCAGAGTTTGAGTCACAAGTGTATTGCAAAGACGGGCGAAAAATCTGGGTCTCAGAGAATGCCCGCGCTGTTTATGATGCGGACGGTACGCTGCTGTACTACGAAGGGACAGGCGAAGACATTACCGAACGCAAACAGGCAGAATTTGCCTTGCAGCAGAGTGAAGCCCGCTATCGGGCAGTGGTTGAAGATCAAACGGAGATGATCGATCGCTTTTTGCCTGACGGTACCATCACCTTTGTCAATGATGCCTACTGCCGCTTTCATGGAAAAACTCGCGCCGAACTCATCGGGCAAAACTTTATCTTGCTGTCACCAGAACAGGTGCAGGGCGAAATTCGGCAGAAGCTGGCTGCAATCAGCGACGAATGTCCAGCGCTAACATCCGATCAACTGTTCATTACTGCCGATGGTGAATCGCGGTGGCATCAATGGACCGATCGCGCCATTTTTGATGCCCAGGGCACCATTGTCGAGTTTCAGGGCACCGGGCGAGATATTACTGAGCAAAAGCAAGCTGAGCAAGCGCTACGAGCAAGCGAGGCAAAGACCAGTGCGTTGCTGCATGTCATTCCAGATTTCTGGATTCGGCATCACCGTGATGGTACCAACCTCGATTGTAAGACGGATACAACGGCTGAACTGGCGCTACCACTTGACCAACTGATCGGCAGAAAATTTCAGGAGTATCTACCGCCAGAGTTAGCACAAAACCGCTTAGAGTACATTGCACAGACCCTGGCAACAGGCGACGTGCAAACGTTTGAATATCAGATCGTGATCAACGGCGAACAACGGGATCAGGAATCTCGTATGGTTGTTTGCGGCACGGATGAAGTGCTGGCGATCGAGCGCAATATTACCGATCGCAAGCGAGCTGAAGCGCAACTCCGGCAGCAAGCTGAGCGCGATCGGGTGCTGAGCGCGATCGCCCTGCGTATCCGCCAATCGCTGAACCTGGAAGAAATTCTGGAGCGCACAGTAGCGGAAGTGCGTCAGTTTTTGCAGACCGATCGCGTGCTCATCTACCGCTTTGATGCTGCCCATACAGGTGTACTGGTTGCCGATGCAGTCGCGCCTGAGTGGGATGTTCATACAGCAAGTAACCTGCATCAAGTCTGGTATCGAGACCAGAATGACACCTATGAGCGGGGCGAAACCTACGTTGTCAACGATATTGCCCAACTGGTGCTACCCGCCGATTATCTAGCAATCATGCAGCAGCTCGACATCAAAGCAAAGCTAGTGGTGCCGATCGTGCAGGGCAATCAGCTCTGGGGCATCTTAGCGGTGCATCAATGCTCTGGTGCGCGACAGTGGCAACCCTTTGAAATTGCGCTGCTAGAGCCACTGGCAACGCAGGTGGCGATCGCTATTCAGCAGGCGCAACTGTTTCGCCAGGTACAGCAGCAAGCACAGCGCGAACAGTTGCTCAACCAGATTAGCCAAACGCTGAACTCCAGCCTGGATGCTGACTATATTCTGCAAGAAATTGCCAACCTGATTGGGGAAGGGTTCCAGGTCGATCGCGTCTTGATTCTGACCATTGCAGAAGAGGCAGAGGTGCGGAATGAATGGCGGGCAAACGAACAGGTTGTCTCACAGCTTAGTCTTAAGGTGCCGCTGGCAGACTGGCCCGATCTACTGGATGCCAAATCAGACTTTTACCAACGTCGCTGTTTCCATTCGCCTGACTACAGCCAGGAACTACTCACCGACGCTCGTAAACGGCAGCTTGAACAGGCACAAACCGTCTCTGTTCTCGCCTCCCCCATTTTGATTCACGGTCAGCTTTTTGGGTCGATCGCGCTACAAACTACTACCTGCCGTCGCGTCTTTACTGAGGAAGAGATCCAATTGCTCCAGCGGATTGCAGACCAGGCGGCGATCGCCATCTCCAACGCCCAAAGCTATGAGCGGCTGGAGCACCTGGTTAAAGAACGAACGCAGGAGCTAGAGCACGAGAAACTGCTCTCAGAAGCCGCTAATCGTGCCAAGAGCGAATTTCTAGCCACCATGAGCCATGAGCTACGCACCCCTCTTAACGCCATCCTGGGCTTATCGCAACTGCTAGAGCAGCAAATTTTTGGAACGCTAAATGCGAAGCAGGCAGAATATATCAGCCACATTCACAGCAGCGGCGATCACCTACTGTTGCTCATTAACGATATTTTGGATCTGGCAAAAGTTGAATCAGGGCAAGACACCCTTAACCCGGTTTCAATCAATGTCTTAGACCTTTGTAGCTACTGCCTTACCCTCGTGCGCGAACAGGCGTACGATCGCGGCTTACAGTTAGCCAACCAGTTTGACCACGCGGTTGGCACCTGCATAGCAGACGAACGCCGACTGAAGCAAATCCTGATTAATTTGCTTTCTAATGCCATTAAATTCACGCCAACGGGGACGATTACCCTCATCGTCGAGAAGCAGCCTGAAGGGATTGCCTTCACGGTGGCTGATACTGGCATTGGCATTGCCTCAGAACAGTTGCCCCTGCTCTTTACACCGTTCTCGCAGCTAGACAGCCAGCTCAATCGCCAGTATGCAGGCACAGGTCTGGGGTTAGCGCTGTCGCGCAACCTTGCTCGGTTACACGGCGGCGATATCACAGTGACTTCGCTGGTTGGTGAAGGCAGTCGCTTTACGCTTTACCTACCCAATCCTCAAACGGCAGGATTGCCCTCTCCAGCAGTCGCTTCACCAGCGGCGAAAGAACTCTATGCCCAACTGTGGACATCACAACGCATTCTGGTAGTTGAAGATGATACCTGTAGCGCGATCGTGCTGGAGGACTACTTACAAGCGTTTGGGCATGAAGTGGAACATCTGAGCGATGGCGATCACTTTTTAGAGACGGTGCACCGCTTGCAACCTCGCTTGATTCTGCTTGATGTGCAGCTAGCGAGCGATCGCAGTGGGTTAGAGTTACTTGCCGAACTCCGCGCCCAACCCAAGCTGCAAGACATTCCGGTGATTATGGTGACGGCAATGGCAATGGCTGGCGATCGCGAAAAATTTATTACTGCCGGGGCAAACGCTTATCTCAGCAAACCGATCGCGATCCCACAGCTTGAAACATTGTTGTCGCAGTACCTGTAGCCATCCAATTGGAATCCCGACACCTGAGTGAGGAAGCAAGAGGATGAACTTGCAACGCGATCGTGCCGCCGCTTCCCTCCCGACTCCTGCCTCTTCGCGGAAGTGAGGTGTGAGGAGTATTAGCTTCTGCCTCCTGCCTCCTGCCTCCCGCCTTGTGCCTCACCCTTCATACTCGCTGTCAATTTCAATCTCTAGCGTCTCTTCATCAATGCGTACATAGAGAATATTTGGTCGGCAGCAGACCTGACAATCCTCTACATACGACTGCTGATTGCCGCCACTAACATCAACAAACGTAGTGTTTTCCTCGCCACAGTAGGCACAGTAGTATTCCGCCGTATTCTGCATTTACTTTCTTTCCCCTCACTTCTCACTCCTCTCCCCTCGCCTCTACCTCAACGCCTCAGCAGGTTGCTTGAACTGCTCCCTTGCACTCGCTAAATGCTTGAGCAACGTTGCTTGCGGTAGCGGACCTTGCAAATGACTCCAGGGAAGCACTTGTTCCGGTTGCCATTCGGTGTAGACGTAGAAATCCAGGCTGGGAAGCTTGCCCCGTAGTTCTTTGAAGGCGCGACGATAGCTGCCCAACGAATCGCCATAGTGGCGAGTCAATTCTAAGAGATCAGAAAGGCGACGATCGCCCCTGGAAAGCAGCGTTTGAATCACCGACCAGTTGTAGCTTTCGGGTCGAAAATCGATGCCTTGAGGGCGCAACTGTTTTTGGAGCCATTGCAGCCGCTTTTCAGACTGAGCATTTACGCTGAACCATTGAAAGGGCGTGTGTGCCTTGGGTACAAAAGTGCTGCAACCAAAGGTCAGACGCAATCCTGGTACAGTTTTCTTAATGTCCCGCAGCATCGCCACCGTTTGCTCGAGATCCTCTGGCTCCTCACCCGGAACGCCGACCATCCCATACAGCTTGAGATTGCTGAGTCCGCCTGCTTTGGCGTTCATCGCTGCCTGAATAATTTCGTCGTTGGTCAGCTTTTTGTTGATGATCTGACGCAGCCGATCGCTCCCACTTTCCACGGCGATCGTAATTGAGCGAGTGTCGTGTTTCGTCAGCGTGGCTGCCAGTTTGGGGGTGACGGTGTTGGTTCGCACCGAGGCAATGCTCAGCCGCACATGGTCATAATCAGAACGATTAAGGTAATCCAGCAGCGTCTCAAATTCGGGATGTTGCGTAACGGACGCGCCAAGCAAACCCAAACGATCGGTGACGGTTAGCCCCTGCGCGATCGCGGGGATCAGCGACTCCTCTACACTTGCCGTCCGAAACGGTAGCGTCAGATAACTGGCAAGGCAAAAGCGGCACATCTCCGGGCAACTCCGCACCACTTCAATCATGTAGATGTTTTCCCACGCCGCTTTCTCTGTAACGACGGTCGATGCTGACAGAGTATTACCGCGATAGGTTTGCTTCTCGATCCGTGCTGGAATGCCTGCATCTACAGGGGCGATCGACTCCAACGCACCATCGGGGCTGTGATACGTCGCTACATACAGGCTCGGCACATAAATTCCTGGCACTTGCGCTAGGTGTCGCAGTTGGGTGAGGCGATCGGCATGGCGCACCGCTTGATAGGCAGTGATGAAGTCGTGCAGCAGCAGTTCGCCATCGCCCAGCAAAATGATATCGAAGAATGCCGCAAAGGGTTCTGGATTTGCCGTCAACACTGGACCACCCCCAAACACCAGCGGATGAGTGTCCGATCGTGTTGCTGCCCGAATCGGCACCGTCAACGACTCCAATAGGCTTAGGACATTCACATAGTCCAACTCCCACGACAGCGAAAAGCCGAGCAGTTCTGGCGCTGACGGCAACGGTTCCTGAGCATCCGTAAACAAACGGCTCACCTCCACATCAGCACGCGATGCTAGTGTTGCCCACACAACTTGGTAGCCCAGGCTGGTAATACCAACGCTGTACTCATTCGGAAACGCAAAAATTGTGGGCACGGCATCAACCGTTGGAGTAGCTGGAGTGAAAAGCAGGCGTTCGGCAGCGAAAGGGGAACCAGTCATGCATCAGAGCGATAGGGAACACAGATCAGCAAGGGCATACATTTAAACCCCTTCCCTTGTTGTAGCTTTTCTTGTGCCCTTCCAGTCGGGCGGTTTCTAATCCCAGCAGTTTTTAATGGATTGAATTCACATCTTCTCTGGTCTAGAATCTCTGACCAAAGCCAAACTGAAAGCGACTATCGCCTTGATCACTCACGCCAAAGTCAGCGCGAATGATGCCAAAAGGCGAGTTCACTCGCAAACCAACGCCAAAGCCAGCCCCTGTTCCCGGTTTGCCCCGCTGCACACCTGGTTCGCCTAGCACCTCATCACTGGTGCCTAAATCGGAGGCAAAATCGGCAAAGACGACACCACCCAAAAAGCGATAGATCGGAAAGCGATATTCAGCGGATGCCAGAAAGTAACTGCGGCTGGTTGCCACATCGCCTGCACCATAGCCGCGTACCGAATTAGGACCGCCCAGCACATAGGCATTGTAGGGCGGCAGATCGCCGAACGTGGTACCACCCTGAAGATTAAAGGCAACAACTTGCGGCTGTTGAGCATCGGCACCGGGTTTGATCAGACTCACTGGAATGAACGTCGCGTAATTTGCCTGCAAGCGATTACCAAACACTTCACCGCGACCGATCGGGATAAATTGTTCTGTACTCAGGGTAACGACGGAGCCACGGCTGGGATTGACCACATTATCGCGCAAGTCTTGAAGCGCCGTGAAAGAGAGCGTTGTCAGGTCATCAATGCCCGTACCGCTGAGCGAAAGAGGATTCCCTCGACGATCTTGGGCAAAAATGTTGCCATCGCGATCGCGCAGGCTCACATTTGTATAGTTCAGCCCCACCGTTCCTTTCCAGGTTGATCCAAGTGGTCTCGTTGCGTTAACACCGCCGCCAATTTTCCGTTCTCGCACACGGCTACCGTTTGGCAGCTTGATTTCATCATCAAACACGTTAGAAAGACCCTGTCGCCGAAACACGTTCGCACCATAACCAGGCGTGTTGGGGTCTGTATCGCGGTACGGGCTATCGAAACGGGCATCAAACTGGGTATCTAAGGTGCCAGGCTGGACGTTGGCACTGAACCGTTGTCCCAAGCCAGCAAAGTTGTTGTCCTGAAAATTGATCGAGGCGAAAAGCCCCTGTTCATCGTTGTAACCACCGCTAAAATTGACGCGTCGCGCCGACCCTTCCACCACGTTGTAGATGACGGCAACCCGACGTGCATCGCCTTCAAACGAAACATTGGCACCGTCAAAAATGCCCAATTCGCTGAGCCGCCGCAAATCTGCGCGCGCAACATCATCGCGGAATACCTGCCCTGGTTGCAGTTTTATTTGTCGGCGTAAGAAACCTGGTTGTGTACGCCCCTTGATCGGTTGTCCCTTGTCATCAACAGGCTGACCCTCTTTGTTGACAAAGCGAACTTGCACATCGCCGACATAGCCCTCAGCCACTTCAACGGTGACAATGCCTTCTCGTGTGGGTTGTAGCGTCAGTACTCGCGCTAACGTGTAGCCGTTTTGGGCGTACCACTCGTTGATGCGCTTGACGCTTTCGTTGAGCAGCGTGGGTTTAACCGCTGCACCCAATTGCGCCCCAAATAACTGGTTGGCAACATCCAGCGTGAGTGCCTGTGCGCCTGATAGCCGGAGCGATCGCACCACGATCGGCTCCACCTGAAACACTACACTCAAACCTTGAGGATTGGTACGGCTGCTCACGCTGGCATTGGCAAACAGCCCAGTGCCCAAAATATCTGCGACATCTTGCTTGAGCTGGCTACCGCTAGTACCGCCACCCGGTCTCGTTTTGACGGTGTTGCGAACGACTTGCTGTAGCTCTGCTTCGACTCCTACCACCTGAACATCGGTTGCCGTCACCACCAAATCGGGCGACGCGATCGTGCCTGTGGTAGCACGTTGGCTGGGAGGTGTAGCAGTCGGTTGACTGGGAAGCGTCGTTGGCGTTGCTGTTGGCAACGGTGGCACTGTTACAGTTCCTGTTTGGCTGGCTGGAGCAGTTTCAGGCGTAGTGGCTTGTTGAGTCGGTACTACCCAGATGGGCGCATCGATCGAGGTTGGCGACGCAGGTGTTGATGGATTGACAGTTGAGGCTGGCGTGTCCGTTGCCGATGGGCTAGTCGTTGGCGATGTGGCGGTTGAGGATAAAGGCGCACCAAAGTCGATTGCTGGTTGATCAGACCCGATCGCGGGAATAGTAGTGGGTGCCGCTGTCGGTGCAGGCGCTGTCGGTGCAGGAGTAATTGGCGCAGGGGTGGGTGCTGCGAGCGGCTGATAGTCCTGGTAATACTGAGTGCTGACAGCCGTTTGAGCATCCGGTTCGGTCGATGCAGACGCTATGGCAGCGTGAACCCCTTCATACGTTGCGATCGCCGCTAGCGCACAGGCTGCTAGTGTCTGTAGGTGCATTAACGTCACGTTGCGGCTCACCGATAGAACGTTCCAAACAGGTCAGACGTGCCTAGCCGCTACGATCGCGATGCTACTGGGTAAACGGACGGGCTGACAAGTTGGCTCCTAACATTTTGCACGGTTGCCTCAGAATTGCCACGTTCTTTACAAAAGTAATGTGTTGAGTCTGGCTCACCAATGCTTCAAGCTGCCACGCTCAGATAGCGCAGCTACAGGGAGCAGGCGTTGACTGCACAGAGTGAAATTGAGCTTGAGCAAACGCAGCGCTACAAGAAAATGATGTGTAGCCGTTCATGCGTTTTAACGAAACAATGCCCTCTTTGCACTCAATGACTCGATAAAAAGCGCCATTTTCAGCAGTCAGAATATCTCCAAGCTGAATGTTCATGTCTTCAAGCGCACACTTCGCTGTAAGGTGATCGATGCTCTCAGTATTGCTCGATACACATTCTATTACGCGATCGATTTAATGAAGAGTTCAACGCTCTCCGTAAATTCGACGTGATTCTTTTTTGCACGTCTCAGCCATGCGTACGGTGCCATGCACACCAACACCTATCTGAGTCTGAGCTTGCTAATCGCCTTTTCTGGCTATGACTGCCCCTGCCCTAGTTGTATCCTTGGAGGCGACGTTGCCACTCCGCATCAATTTTGGATGCTTGCTCTACGTCTTGCTCCAATAGATCGTGCTCTGTGGTGTATGCCAGATCGTCTGTACCAATGACTGTTTCGAGGGCAAACTGTTGGGCATAGGCAATTTTGTCGCGCAGTTTAGCCTCTGCCTGATTCAACTGCATCGCTTCCTCCTGACGGGCAGCATTGCGAGTAGCAATCTTGCCATTGCGCCACTGAATCCAGAAGTAGCGCACCAGCGGCAGGGCTAGAAAGGCACTGCCATAACCCAGGAGCACCCAATAAATCGACTGCACAAATGCCACTAAGCCCCCCAGGGCAATGGCAGCAGAACCATCAGCAAGCAGTTTGCCCAGCACCAGTGCGCCAACAAGATTGACTCCGCCCAACGCTGCTGCTACCGTCAGTTGCCCAGAACTAGCCTGACTAAACCGCCAGGGAAATTCCTGGAAATAAGCAGCAACGGGTTTAGGACGGGTTTGCGCTGCCGTTGCCTGTAACTCTGGAAAGTGATAGACAATATCTCCGTCAGGGCTAACTTCCGGTTGACCGTTAAACCGAGACAGCACTGGCAGCATATATTCTTCGTATTCTCGGCTGTAGCCTTGCCCCAGATGATCGAGATAAGGTGCAAGCTGCTCAGCTACAACGGCTCCACGCTGGTTACGGATGACGGTGCCGATCGCCTGCCAGCGACGTTCTTCTAAATCAGCATTGGGGTTGCCATCGCCAAACAGGAAGGAGAAGGTTGCCTCTAAAAAGTTCATCTTCGGCTTGTCGTCGTACCGTGCGCGACTGTACTGGCGTGGGCGATCGTAATAGTTGGGCGAGAAAAACCAGAAAAAATCTGGACCCAGCCAAACATTGGGCATAAAAATTGCACCGCCGCCCGAATCCTGGCGATCGTCTCCGTCACGGCTTGAGTTTGCTGCTGTCACAATGATGACGATCGTCACCAAAATCAGCGCAATGGATGCTACCAGCACAATGCCAAAAGAAATCCGAATCAGGTAGAACAGAATTTTCCAAACCTTGCCCCACCATTCTTGCAACTGTAGCTGTAAGTATTTACGACGCAGCACTGTGCGGAAGTTTTGGGGAAATAGATAAACCACCTCGCCAGACTCTGCGACCTGAAGATGCCCACCTGCATCGGAGGCAAGCGCTAAGAGTCCTTGCTGGGCGAAGTTCACATTTAACCCTGCCTGACTGGCAACATCACCAACCGTAACGCGGTAATCGAGGCGTTCAACCGCTTGCATAATATCGGGATTCGGAGCCATTTTGGTTCTCTAGAAAGCCGTTTCTCTCTCCAGTATAGAAGCTGTGTTTTTGTGTATGGGAGGGAAAGAGGTAGCGGGAAGCGCGAGTGGTTCGTTGAGTCAAGCACCGATCGCGCCCAACGCTGTACAGTAGAATGAGCAGTCGTTACAAACCGAAACAGTGACTTCATCGTCTGTCGTCAAGCCTCAGCGTCGATCACTCCAGGCACCCCCTGCAAAAATCTTTCACTGGGTCAACATTGTCAGTCTCTTTCTCATGCTGACCAGTGGGTTGCAGATTTACAACGCTAATCCGGTTTTTGGTGGGCGTGAAGGCTTCCATTTTCCGTTTGTTGGTCTGCTTGGTGGCTGGCTGGCGGGTGGACGACACTGGCACTTTGCCGCGATGTGGTTTTTCTCGCTGAATCTGCTCTGGTATGGCGTATACGTTCTCCTGACGCAGCGCTGGAAACATCGATATGTGGGCAGCAACGACATCAAGGCATTGCAGCAGAGCAAAAGTCTGAAGCGCCGTTTTTACGCATGGCACCGGATTGCTTACACGTCGATTATCCCAATCCTGCTGCTGGCGCTCTTGAGTGGGATCGGCATGTATAAACCGGCTCAGTTTTACTGGATTGTGGACTTGTTTGGCGATTGGTTTGCGCTCAGGGTTGTGCATTTCCTGACGGTGCCAACAGTCATTGTGTTTGCGATCGTCCATTCCTGGCTGGCACTCAAAGCAGGGGGCGATCGGCTGGTTGATTCGATGTTTCTGGAGGAGTGAAGAAAAGACGGCGGTCAGCGGTCAGCTATCAGCGGTCAGCGGTCAGCAGCAATTCAAAACCCGCAACTCAAACCTTCTCCCCTGCTCCCCTACTCCCTCTGCCTCCCCTACTTCCCCTGCCTCCCCTGCCTCCCTAGCCTCCCCTGCTCCCCTGCTCCCCTACTCCCTCTGCCTCCCCTGCTTCCCCTGCTCCCCTACCCTCATGCACTCCCCCTCCGATACCCCCGATTCTCTCCCTCGCCGCAGTTTTCTCAGAATCGCTGGACTGACTGGTGCAGGCTGGATTGTCACCAGTGCGGGTCTCACGCTGGTCGAAAGTGTGGCGGGTAAGCTGTTTATGCCTGTGAACGATCGCCTCGACGCATTGCTGCTGAAGCCGCAAAAGCTCATACCAGAGTTTCCAGTGAGCGCGATCGAACCAGACGCATTGATTGAGAATACGTTTCGATTCATCCCTCGCATTGATCAGACGACGTTTCGCCTCACAGTGGATGGTGCTGTGAATAAGCCACTTAGCCTTGACCTGACGACTATTCAGCAAATGCCGTTAACCTCAATGGTGATGCGCCATGTCTGTGTTGAAGGTTGGGCGGCGATCGTGCAGTGGGGTGGGGTCAGGCTGCGAGATCTCATTCAACTCGCGCAGCCAAAGGCAGACGTGCGCTATGTCTACTTCCACTCAGCCGATGGTTACTACGAAAGCTGGGATCTAGCATCTGCGCTGCATCCTCAAACCGTGCTGGCATATCAAATGAACCGTGCGCCGCTTCCGGCTAAGAATGGTGCACCACTGCGGTTGGCATCGCCAATTAAGCTAGGCTATAAGCTGAGCAAATGGGTGACGGGTATGACGCTGGTCAGCGAACTAGCGCAGCAGAAGGGTTATTGGGAAGATCTCGGTTACGAGTGGTTTGCAGGGCTGTAAGCTGCAAGCGTTGGGATTGCATGTTCTAGGGGCTGCCATCAATTACAACTACACATGACTTGCAGCAAGGGTTCCAGCCCCTAGTCTGGTGTGTTGGGGCGGGCGCGATCAGGCTGATACCGCAGGGTTTTAGAGCCAATTGATGACGCGCCCTAGGGCTGCAAAATTAACTGCCACTCAACGGCTTTAGCATTCCACAGCGGCAGGGCTGTTTCGTCCACGACGTAAGGTCCCCAATATCGTCCAGAGCCATCCTGGGCAAAAGCAACTAGCACATCGCCTTTCTTTAGCTTGAGGGTGCGATCGGGCAACGAAACCAGCAGTCCTCTGGCACCACCCTCTTCAGGGGCAAAATCCCAGTGCGACGGAAGTTCGTAGTTGGCTTGACTGACCGCTTTTACAGTCGAAGTGTTGCCTCCAGGCAGTGCGGAT
The DNA here is from genome assembly GCA_019358895.1 of Tildeniella nuda ZEHNDER 1965/U140. Classification (GTDB taxonomy): domain Bacteria; phylum Cyanobacteriota; class Cyanobacteriia; order Leptolyngbyales; family Leptolyngbyaceae; genus Stenomitos; species Stenomitos nudus. The sequence continues at coordinate 557,857 of JAHHIG010000001.1, forward strand.
TCGCTAGAGGTCTTCTTTGACAACAGCGCCACGCGAACTGGATAGCCAGTAGGATTACCAATTCTAAAAACGCCTTGGCGGGTGGCTGGCGCTCCAGCAGGCTGCTTGCCAACGGACTGAGGCACTTCTGGCTTGCTTGGCGTTACTGTAGGCAGGTTTGTGCTACTTGGGGCAGGCATTGGCTGTCCTTTCGCTGCTGGTGTTGGCGCACCGATGGGCGTTGACAGTGAGTCCAGCGTTGATGGCACGATCGCGGTAACAGTGAAGCGTTTAAACACAACCCAGGCGCTCACCAAACATAAGACTGCCGCTGCGGTCACACCAACGGCAAATTGCCATCGTGGTTTCATTTGCCTAGCTGATTTGCCCGCCATTGCCTGTCCGCCATTCATAGCCCTACCTTAGTAATAACAACTTTCGGTTCATAAGGGTGAAGAACATTCTTGAGCGATCGCGTCGAGGTTATTCCCCCCTGACGGTCACTTAACGGCTTTGCTCTGGCAACCTGGTAGAGTGTCCACTTTGAGTGAACGGTTAGATGGGTATATGAGTCGATGAGCTTGCTTGCTGACCGACCATCGACCCCTGCACTCTCCACCTATCAACTCCTGGTCTCTCTACTTAAACCTTGACAAACCACCAGGGCGAGGGCTTCTTTATGGTTCCGTCAGACTGAATCTGCACGTTGCAGCCCACTATTTCTAAGCGTTTGCAGAGAGTATGCAGGTATTTTTTCTAATCCTGTGTTCATCTCAGGTTGAATATATTCTTGAGGCAGCATCACTCGGCACGTTACGCGTTGAAGCAGCGCGTCATACTCTTCCAACATGAGCGGTGGAACAATTGTCATTTCTAGACCTTCATTAGCAAGATCGATTCCTTCGTTCAGAAAAGTGGACAATACGAGATTGTAGAGAACGTCTTCTATTGTTACTTCGCCGTTCGGAAAGTTTCCCTGGCTAATCAAAAGATTAGTATGCTTACAGTCAAGATTTCGAGCAACTGTATGAAATACTTCTAAAATTGCTGGGTAAAGCACCGCTTCTGGCTCAAGCCAGTCTGGACAAAGGAGCAGGTTGTTCTGCCTCAAATTGAATCTTTCGGAGAGAGAATCAACCAAGGAAGAACTTGCTTTGATTGCTTTAAGGGTTGCCCTGACTTGAATCACATCATCAATAACTTCTTCTTCATGTTCTAACTTAACGACACTAAATGCACCCTGAAACCCGTAGCTCTGGCACAGCTCCAGATATGCTGGAAACTCAACGCAATAGTATTTGAATGAGTTAATGTTCCAGAAGCTGATATGTGTTGGATCTTGAAAGGCTCCACGACCATCTGTAGAAGGGACGCGAATATCTACCAGGGCATTGGGTTTGCAGATTCTCCAGATTTCGTTCATGGTGTGGATACGATCGCGTAAATGCTCAATCACATCATATGCTCTAACAAGATCAATACTGTTGTCGGAAAAAGGAAACCGCTGATTTAGATCGGCAACGACATCGACCCCAGAGCCGCCAGTGACATCGACTCCAATAAACCCTTCTTGCTTATGAATGCCACAGCCTAAATCGATATACATTGGCTCACCAGAATTTAAAGGGGCTTGAATTTTAGAAAGCACGAACGCAACGAGCCGATCATAACTACAGTGTTGCACAACGTCGTGATGCAGTTGATTGGCAATTTCTAAACGTTCATCTTCATGACTTAGATAATAAGCAATTTTTTCGTTTAATTCTTCAATAGTTCGATAAGAAATTTCCTTGCTAACTGAGGTTAGCTTTTTGAGGTCTGCCTTCCGATCAGTGAGGATAAACCCTCCTGCTGCACCTACATCAATGACTCGATTAACAACAGCACGATCAAAGTGGATGCCAGTGACATTGAGATTAATTTTGGTGCTAGTGTAAAGACTACGAGTTTCTGTATAATCCTTCGTCGGGGCATGATACGTAATATTTTGCTGATGAATCACATAATTCATCGGAAGCCCTTTCAAATAACTGGGATCACCTCCAATAATGTTGATTGGGAAGACGGGATTAATACGCCGAATTACCTCTCCCCGAAAGCATAATGATAGGCAACTTACCACATATTGATAATTTGATCGTTCTCTGATTTCTTGTAGGCGATCGTCAACATCTAGCTGGAATTGAGCATAGGCCATAGCAGACGGCTCAATTTCGCGATCGAGTGCAATCAGTCGTGACCAATAGTCAGCCGCAATGCGGTGAAAGAAAGGCAGGTTGCTGTAAGAGTTAGCAACCAGATCCATACCGGGCAGAATATGTCCAACAAACGAAAGATCAAACGCATAAGACTCCGGCAGCGGCATTCTTTCAAATTCAGAGGCATGAAAGATGGAGTAAGTCCGCTCAAATCCCATGCTCCTCAAATCGATGAAGTTAGTGTATTCGATGCAGAAGTGAATGCTTCGATGCTTAACCCGTTGCCAACCTTCTAAAAGATGTTTACCAGTCTCAATTTCGTGGTCAGCAAAGCTACTCCAAATATTGTCATGGTGAATAAAGATCAGAAATGACTGAAATAGCTCAAAAGTAAAACAGTTGGACTGCTCTAAGAAAAACCGCAGCAGTGATGAATTATCGAAAATGAGAAGGTATTCGATTTCTCCAGATTGAGCGAGTTTTAATAACGCCTCTAGCGCGTCAGCAAAACTGGCGTATTCGCTGGGGTTAAAATAGATTACTCGATGATGACAACGCTCCAGAGCGCTTCGATAATTGCTGGTTATTCTTTGGTAAATTGGAGTGGGGGAACGCTCAATCAAAAAGCTGCCTGGAGCGGTTTGAGCCATAGCCATAAAGTTTGCTTCCCAGTCACTGTGCCAGTTTAATGCCGAAAGGTAATGGTGAAGTCAGAATCTGCGTCACCTGGTCTAAATTCAAAATACTCAACAAAGAGCTTGAAAAGACTAGCGCAACTTGGGCGATCGCCATATCCCTTTGGTTGCCGATCCCAGCATTCTCAATACTATTTTCAAGCCAGCCAGATACAGTTAATGATAAAACGTTCCAGTATGTATTCACCCGCTCCAATATGGGCTTGCAACTGCTAACCAGGCGATCGAGGGGAAAGAACAATGCAAAACACTCGTCTCAATAGTTTGGTGGACGTAACGGGCGATCGCCTCAGCAGTTGGCTACGTAACCCGTGGCGACGGTCATCCGTTCTCATCATTAGCCTGCTCTTTGGCAACTATTTGGGACCAACGATCGCGTTGGTCGCTGGGCAACAAGGACAGCTAGATGTGGTCATTGCCGCTACTCTCGCTGCTTTGACTGAACTGTTGAGTGCTGTTGTCTATCGCCGGAAGCCAGACGTAGCGCGATCGCTCTGGCTGGACTGCCTGAATGCGATCAAAATTGGCTTGATTTACAGCCTCTTTGTGGATGCGTTTAAGCTTGGTTCGTAGAAAGGGGGCAGAGGGCAGGAGGCAGAGGGCAGAAGGCAGGAGGCAGAGGGCAGGAGGCAGGGGAGGCAGGGGAGGCAGGGGAAGTAGGGGAAGTAGAGGAAGCTAGGGAGGCTGGGGAAGTAGAGGAAGCTAGGGAGGCTGGGGAGAAGACTTCCGAACTCAAAACTCAAAACTCTTTAGCAACACGGCGCAGAGTGCTACCCAAAACTCTCTTCACTCCTCATTCCATCCATAAGTGCTATAAATCGGACTAGACGCTCATCTTTTGCCTATGTCTTCTACTGATTTAGTCACGTCTCAAACGCTGTCTACGACGACGCAAGAAAAGTTTGCCACGCTGCGATCGCTCCTGGTAACGCATCAGTTAGATGGCTATCTTGTCACGGCGGCGGATGAACATTTGAACGAGTATCTGCCGGAAGCAAAACGGCGACGCATCTGGCTGAGCGGCTTTTCGGGATCGGCTGGCGATTTGCTGGTGGGGCAGGAAACCGCGTGGCTGTTTGTGGATTCGCGCTATTACGAGCAGGCAGATCTGGAAGTTGATCCCGCGTTGATGCAGGTGTCGAAACTGGGTCTGGAGGGACAAAAGACGCTGGATGAAACCCTGGAGGCGTTAGGACGAGAAGCAGCGAAAGCAGGGTCTACCTTTCGGCTGGGATTTGACCCGTTCACCATTACAGTCAGTCAGTTTCGCAGCTTTGAGAAGCAGTTAGAACCGTCGGGAGTGTCGCTGGTGCCGCTGGCTGGCAATCTGGTCGATCGCGTCCGCCTGCAACAGCCCTGGTTAGACGCAGAACCGCTGCCTACCTATGCCGATTCCAGGCTGTTTTACTTGCCGGATGTTCAAACAGGCGAGACGATCGCGCAAAAGCTCACGCGAGTCAGGGAAAAGCTGCAAAAAGCAAATGCAGACGTTCTGCCCATTACAAAGCTTGATCAGATCGCGTGGCTGTATAACCTGCGTGGTTGGGATGTGCCCTACAATCCCGTCTTCATCGCGTATACGATCGTGACAGCCGCCGAAGCCTACCTTTTTACTAACCTCGATCGCATCCCGCCCGACTTACACACGTTCTTGCAACCGCAGGTCAACTTGCTGCCGTATGAAGCCTATGCTGAGACGCTGAAAGCGCTGGTTGCTCAAGCTCCAAACCATCGAGTGTTGCTTGATCCGCAGCACACCACAATGGGCACGTATGAGTTGCTTACCGATCCCGCTGCCGCGATCGCCTGCAAAATTGTTGAAGGAAACAACCCGATCGAGGGCATGAAAGCGCGTAAGAACGCGATCGAAATCACGCAGATGCAACAGGCAAATCTGAAGGCAAGTCGCGCTAAAACACGCACCTTGAAATGGGTTTCCGATCAATTCAACAGTGATCAAGCGCTCACGGAAACCGATGTGGCAGCCACAGTGGAGCGGTTTTATGCCGAGGAAACTGACTTTCAAGGGTTAAGCTTTAACACGATCGCAGGCGCTGGGGCAAACAGTTCGATCGTTCACTATGGTACGCCCAACCCTCAGCGAGTGCTGCATTCTGGCGATTTTTTGCTGCTCGATTCGGGTGCACAATACGCCTCTGGCACCACAGACGATACGCGCACCTTGATTGTGGGCGATCCAACTCCAGAGCAAATCGAGTGCTACACCGAAGTTCTCAAGGCTCACATTAACTGTGCCATGCAGCGTTTTCCCAAAGGCACCACTGGGGCGCAACTGGATGGCATTACGCGATCGACCCTCTGGTTTGCAGGGCTGGATTATGGACATGGCACAGGTCACGGTGTAGGTGCGTTTCTCAACGTCCACGAAGGTCCTAATGGCATTAGCAAAAAGGTCAGCGAACCGCTGGAACCGGGCATGGTAACCAGCATTGAACCGGGTTTTTATAAACCGGGCTGGGGCGGCATTCGCCTTGAGAATCTCTATGTTGTCAAGGATCTGACTCCTACAGATGAGACACCAGCGGCAGACTCAAAGCCTGATCCCAACAAGCTCTCCTGGTATGGCTTTGAATCGCTCACCTACATTCCGTTTGATCAGCGGCTGATCGATCGCGATCGCCTCGACGATCGCCAGCGTGAATGGCTGGAGCACTACAACGCCGCGATCGTGGCGAAACTCTCTGCCACTCTTAGCCCCGAAGAAGTCGTATGGCTCAAAGATGTTTGTACGGTTTAGCGACCTTTGTGATGCCCAAGTGATTTCTCTGCACTGATTTCTCTGCACCAAGTAGTGAGACTTTGAAGCTATGACGATCGCCGCCCAGCAGCCCATCACGCTAGAGGAGTTTCTGAAGCTGCCAGAAACAAAACCTGCTAGTGAATACATCAATGGCGCAATCATCCAAAAGCCAATGCCAAAGACTCGACATTCTAGATTACAAGCGAGGTTGATCAGCACAATCAATGAAGAAGTTGAGGAAAAGCAAATTGCTTATGCGTTTCCAGAACTGCGCTGCACATTTGGGGGACGATCCATTATTCCTGACCTTGCTATTTTAACCTGGAGTAAAATCGGGCTAGATACAGGCGGCGAACTGCTCGAAGATGTTTTCATCGCGCCAGACTGGACGATTGAAATTCTTTCGCCTGAGCAGGGTTCAAACCGTGTCACGGGCAACATCCTGCACTGCCTTCAGCACGGTTGCAGTTTAGGCTGGTTGATTGATCCAGGCGATCGCTCGATTCTTGCTTTTTTGCCAAAACAAGAGCCAGTGCTGTATGAAGGGAATGATCGGCTGCCCGTTCTCAAAGCGGTGAACCTGGAACTCACCGTTGGTCAAATTTTTGGCTGGCTCAAGATGTCTCGTTAGTACGTGGAGCATTATGCGCGCTTCTCATCAGGATAAGTCGAAGCCCCTGATTCAAGTGTCAAGCTTTTAGCCGTCAGCACTTGGCTTATACCATTTCCCCAAACTGTAGCTACAGATTCAATCCTTGTCTGGCGGTCAGCAGTCAGCAGTCAGCGGTCAGCAGTCAGCGGTCAGCGGTCAGCGGTCAGTGGTCAGCGGTCAGTGGTCAGCGGTCAGTGGTCAGCGGTCAGTGGTCAGCGGTCAGCAGCAAGAACGAATCTATAGGGCGATTTTATAGAATTGGTATTACCGCAGAGCGGAAGCAAGCTACAGCAGACAGTCAGTTCAGTTTAAGGATGTTGGCTGACTGGCAATGTGGACTCACTATAATGTCGCTATTTGGTAGGAAGACCCTGTGACAGCAGTGCGACTACAACGCCATACGCCTGTTCTAGATTTTGAATAAGGTAGGATGAGCGTAAGGGTGAAGTGATGCGTTGCTCTCGATCGCACTCCCCTAGCCACTAAGAGCTGAGTGAGGAGAGCAACAGCGCGATCGGCTTACTTGCTTTGAAATAACGTTTCTTACACTCGCGGACAACTGGAAAGTACAATAATGAACACTTCCACTCATAAACAAGGCAACACACGCAAATTCCTTTGGAAACCAGCGGCTTACTTGTTACTGCCACTTTTGGGAGCAGGCACTGCTTTGCTGGGTGATCACTGGCTGTCGTCCAGTCAGGCTCCGACGCAGACGGCGATCGCGCAAACAGCTACTCCCCTAGTGCCTACTCAGCCGATCGCCCAGGCACCTAACCGTAGTAGCGCCATTCTTTCCTCTAGCGATCCCAACTTTATTGTGAATGCGGTCGATCGTGTGGGTCCTGCCGTTGTCCGCATCAACTCCTCTCGCACCGTCAAAACCCGCCGACCCGAAATTTTTAACGATCCATTCTTCCGACAGTTTTTTGGCGATGTGCCTACTGGTCCCTCGACTCGCGTTGAGCGTGGCACAGGCTCAGGGTTCATTATCAAGGCTGATGGCTTGATTTTGACCAATGCTCACGTGGTCGATGGGGCAGATACAGTGATTGTGACGCTAAAAGATCAGCGTGAATTTAAGGGTAAGGTGCTGGGTACTGACCCGCTGACTGACGTAGCCGTGATCAAAGTTGAGGCAACCAGCTTGCCAACCGTCAATTTGGGCAATTCCGATCAGCTTCGACCCGGTGAATGGGCGATCGCGATCGGCAACCCCCTCGGACTCGACAACACCGTTACAGTCGGCATCATCAGCGGTACAGGTCGCACCAGTTCGCAAATCAAAGCGCCTGACAAGCGCGTGAGCTTCATCCAAACCGATGCTGCCATTAATCCTGGTAACTCCGGTGGTCCCTTGCTCAACCAGCGCGGCGAAGTGATCGGCATGAATACTGCGATCATCGGTGGCGCTCAAGGCTTAGGGTTTGCGATTCCCATCAACACCGCGCAGCAAATTTCAAACCAACTCGTCGCCACTGGTAAAGCAAGCCATCCTTATCTTGGCATCCGTATGACGACCCTCACGCCAGAACTAAGGAAGCAGGTCAACAGCGACCCTGAAGCTGGTATCAACGTCAAAGAAGACAATGGTGTGTTGGTGTATCGCGTCATGCGTGGTTCTCCTGCTGCCCAGGCTGGACTCAAGCCCGGTGATGTGATTCAAAAAATCAACGGTCAGACAGTTAAAACGGCAGATGATGTGCAGCAAGCCGTTGAAAAAAGCTCCGTGGGCGGCAACCTTCAGGTGGAGTTGAAGCGCAACGGGCAACCACTGACACTGGCAGTACGTCCCGGCGCGTTTCCCACGCAGACGGCGCAGAGTGAGTGAGGGATGAAGGCTGAAGGCTGTAGCTTTGAGTTGCACCTTCTGCTTTCCCTCGCAACGATGACTGTTTTAGACTGAGACTATTCGTTTTTGGCAGCGCTTTTTTATGCCTGAACTGCTTGAAGTGATTGAGTTGGGAAACCCTATTTTGCGTCACAAGGCGCAACTTGTGGAGGATGTACAGTCCAATCGCATCCAAACGCTGGTTGAGAATTTGCTGGTAACGGTTAAAGAGGCGAATGGGGTTGGCATTGCCGCACCGCAAGTGGCACAGTCCGATCGCCTTTTTATCGTGGCATCGCGTCCCAATTTGCGTTATCCCGCTGCGCCAATGATGGAACCCACAGCGATGATCAACCCCCGCATCCTTGCTCACTCTGACGAAACGGTTAAAGGCTGGGAAGGTTGCCTCAGCATTCCAGGCATTCGGGGAGAGGTGCCCCGCGATCGAGCGATCGAGGTCGAATACACGGGACGCGACGGCAAGCTGCACAAGCAGGAATTAACCGATTTTGTAGCGCGTATTTTCCAGCACGAACTCGATCATTTGGATGGCATTGTGTTTCTCGATCGCATCGAAAGCACGCAAGACCTCATCACCGAACGCGAATATCAGCGCCTTTTCCCAGGCTGATGAGCGCTCTAACGAAAAAACAGGTAACGAGCGCCAATGACGAACAGAAAGATGCCGTAGAGCTTTTTCATCAGGGCGCTGCTGATAAACGGTTGATTGGCAAACAATGCGCCAAAGAGAAAGCCGACAAATAGCCCAGCAGCGATAAAAATGGCATCCCGAATGCTGAGGTTGCCTTCTTTATAGTAAACAGCCGCACCGAGGAGACCGATCGGCAAAATTTGGGCTGCGATCGACGTTCCTGTCGCATATTTCTGATCCATCCCCAGCAGCAGCACCATTGCAGGCACCATAATCGCCCCGCCGCCGATGCCAAACATCCCACCTGCAATGCCAGCCGCCAAACCAATGAGCAACAGTTGAACCGTCAATGTAGACATAGAGCTTAAGTCCGATCGGATCTGTTAACTACACACTGAGATTACTTATAGCAGTACTCAGCGGTGAGTTCAGTCTAGGAATGCACGAACTTTAGGAAAAGGCAGAGCCTAAAGCTGAACAAAAATCGGAAAACTTATCCTTCACTCAAGATATTGCAAGCATTCTGCTGGCACGAGGCGCAATTCACCGGATTGGAAGCGATCGCGCTCAATCCAGGATGCAACATACGACTCACCGCTATCAATAAAGTCTATTTGCTCGTGCTGATAGAACAATGGATCGACAAAATCGCAACTGTAAAGCTGAACCAATTCATGCCCCGGTTTGCCGTTAAATGTGAACAGGTTTTCTAGACAACCGAGGTAGCAAATGTTCGTTAATTCTGCCTGAAGTTCTTCTCGAAATTCTCGCTTCAGCGCCTCCAGACTCGTTTCACCAAACTCAATGCCACCACCCAACGCACGATAGAAAGAATCCTGTTTCACGGGATCAAAGCCCTCAGAAACAAACAGCCGCGAACGGTTTTGAATCAAACCCAGAGCGATCGCCCGAATCATTTCTTTTCCTGCCTTCTGCCTTCTGCCCTCTGCCTCACCTAATTCAAATCATTCGCATCAGAAAACGTATCCGATCGATAGCGACTATCACCTGTCGTCCAGTCATCGTTTTCGCCACCAATGATCAGGCTTTCCAGCACCACGTAATCTTTGCTGAACTGCCGTAGAGACGTGATGAGGACATCCAGGGCGATCGCGTCACTGGTGCCCAGGTCAAACCAGCAGCGTCCCCAATTGCCCTCGTATTCCACCTCGCCCATGTTGTGCATCAACGCCACCATGCTGCTATCAGCCAGATCATCGTCATATTCCATCTGGCTTACTTCTAGCCCCATATCCTGCACCTGGAGATTTTCGGCATTAAAGCCGCCCAATTTGCCCAAAAAGAACCAGGAATTGAAGACTTCCTCCACGTATTGCTTTTCCATTTCGGAGGGCACAGTGCTGAACTCAATCCAGATCCAAACGTTAAACGGGTCAAATTCTCGAAACTGCACGTTCATTTTGCTACTCCTGCGTTCCCAAGAAGATTAAAATGGCAAATTCAAGCGGTAGCCACTTTTAATTTTTAACTTCTCATTCATTCCCTGTCCTTAGCCATCATGACACGGTACAAACGGCTAATAGACTCGTCCTTTCCATGCCCCACCCTTGCCGCGCCAGTGACGGAGGGCAGAATCGAGCGTCATGAGCGTGTAGAGAAGGGCGATCGCGGGCAGTCCAAACGCCAGCAGCGGTGGGCATTGATACAGCAATAGCGTTGGTAGATACGCCACAGCAATCAGTAACCAGGTGGTAAGTCCGATGAGGGCGATCGCCCAATTTCCGGTGACAAGTCCAGCGATCGTGCTGACAGGTGGCACCACATAAACGATCGTCATCCCCACCAGCGTTCCCAACAGCAGCAACGGCGAATAGTTGAGTTGAGTAAAGGCAGTACGCGCCACCATATCCCAAATCGTTTTAAGCGATGGGTAGGGACGTAGGCTATGAGTTTCGCGGGTAAGCCCCAGCCAGATTTTGCCAGATGTAGGGTGTAGGGTGTGGGGTATAGGGTGTGGGGAGGAGTTTTGGATTCGATCTCCGCGCCTCCGCGTCTCTGCGGTTTCCTGACTTCTATCTTCTACCGCCCAACCTCTCAATCCCTTCACCGCTTGTGCCAGCGAACAATCATCAATCAACGCCTGACGCAGAATTTGCAATCCCCCAATTTGCGTCAATGCTTCGCGGCGAATGAGAATACAGCCACCAGCAGCAGCGGCAAGTTTGCGATCGGGATCATTTGCCCAGCGAAACGGGTAGAGCTTTTGAAAGAAAAAGACGAAGGCAGGAATGAGCAGTTTTTCCCAAAGACTCTTACAGCGCAACAGCACCATCAGCGACACCAGATCCAGATCATCCGCCTGCGCTTTGGCAACCAGTTCGCGCAAATTTTCGGGGTGATGCTCAATATCCGCATCGGTTAGCAGGAAGTAATCGGGTTTCGGTGTTAGCGTTTCGGCATACCGAATGCCCTGTTCCATTGCCCACAGCTTGCCCGTCCAGCCAGCAGGAAGCGGTTCCGCCGTCACCACCGTTAACGTTGAGTCCTTGTCTAAAACCTGAGCCGTTTGCCGTGCGACATCAGCGGTGCCATCGCTACTGTGGTCATCTATCAGCACAATCTGGAAATGGGGATAGGTTTGGGTGAGGAGCGATCGCAGCGTTACAGGCAGTAGATCGGCTTCATTACGAGCGGGAATAATGGCACAAATGAAAGGGAGTCGGGAGTCGGGAGTCGGGAGTCGGGATAAAGAGTTCCGAGTTAAGAGTGCTTCCCCTGCCCCCCTTTCTTCTTCTGCCTCCTGCCTTCTGCCCTCTGCCTTCTGCCCTCTGCCTCCTGCCTCCTGCCCTCTGCCGCCTTCATCCGTTAAGAACTGATCCGATCGCCAAAACTGTCCGCGCCCAAACAACAGCACGAGCCAGATTACCAAAGACAGCAGCGTGATTCCTAACCCAATTTCAGCCATTACCAATTGCCAAGACTCTTCACTAAGAGGCAAAATACAACATCTGCCAATTGTAGCGATAGGTGCCGTTGGCAGATGTTGGTGAGGTGTGTTGAGGATGGGTAAAGTATGCAAACTCAGGAACAGGGTGCAGTCGATCGCACGAAGGTAACGCAGACAGAGCTAGAGGACGCGATCGCCCGTAGTCAAAATTACCTGCTCTCGCTTCAGTATCCCGACGGCTACTGGTGGGCAGAACTGGAATCGAATGTCACGATCACGGCAGAAGTGGTGCTGCTGCACAAGCTTTGGGGTACGGATAAAACGCGTCCCCTGCACAAAGTCGAGGCGTATTTGCGATCGCAGCAGCGTGAACATGGCGGTTGGGAACTGTTCTATGGGGATGGCGGCGAACTGAGTACATCGGTTGAGGCATACATGGCACTCAGGCTGCTGGGTGTGCCTGCGAGTGATCCGGCGTTGGCAAAGGCGCGATCGTTCATCTTGAAACGGGGCGGCATCAGCAAAACGCGCATTTTCACCAAGTTTCACCTGGGTCTCATTGGTTGCTACGACTGGCGCGGGTTGCCCTCCATTCCATCCTGGGTAATGCTGCTGCCGGACGCGTTTCCAGTGAACATTTACGAACTGTCGAGCTGGGCGCGGGGCAGCACAGTGCCATTGCTGATTGTGTTCGATCGCAAACCCGTCTACATCACCGAGCCAGCGATTAATCTGGACGAACTGTATGCCGAAGGACGCAGCAACGTGCGGTTCGAGCTACCGCGCCAGGGCGACTGGACGGATTGGTTTGTGCATCTCGACAGTGCGTTCAAACTGGCGGAAAATCTCAATCTCGTCCCCTTCCGGCAAGAAGGCATCGATGCTGCTGAAAAGTGGGTGCTAGAACGGCAAGAAGCGACGGGAGACTGGGGCGGCATCATTCCCGCGATGCTCAATTCGCTGCTGGCACTCCGGGCGTTGAACTATAACGTTGCCGATCCGATCGTCGCACGGGGTCTCAAAGCCGTTGATAATTTTGCCCTGGAAACCGAGGAGCACTACTGGATTCAACCCTGCATTTCGCCTGTCTGGGATACGGCATTAGTGATGCGATCGCTCGTCGATTCGGGGCTTGCTCCCGATCATCCCGCTTTGGTGCGCGGCGGCGAATGGCTCCTGGAAAAGCAAATTCTCGACTACGGCGATTGGGCGGTCAAGAACCGCAACGGCAAGCCTGGAGCGTGGGCATTTGAGTTCGATAATCGCTTTTATCCCGATGTAGATGATTCCGCTGTCGTCGTGATGGCGCTGTGTGCCGTCCAGTTGCCCAATGAGCCATTGAAACAAGCCGCGATCGATCGTGCCGTTGACTGGATTGCCACTATGCAATGCACCCCTGGCGGTTGGGCAGCCTTTGACCTCAACAATGATCAAGATTGGCTCAACGCTATCCCCTACGGCGACCTCAAGGCAATGATTGACCCCAACACGGCGGATGTGACCGCGAGAGTGCTGGAGATGGTGGGGAAGTTGGAAAGGATAAAGGATAAAGGCTTAAGGCTAAATGAAGAGTCCGATCTTTCATCCTTTATCCTTTATCCTTCATCCTTAGACCGCGCCCTCACCTATCTCCGCGCCGAGCAGGAACCCGAAGGCTGCTGGTTTGGTCGCTGGGGTGTGAACTACATCTACGGGACGAGTGGGGTGCTGGCAGCGTTATCTCTGGTGGCACCGAAAACGCATCAGCGGGAAATCGATCGGGGTGCCAAGTGGTTGGTGAGTTGCCAAAATGCCGATGGTGGCTGGGGTGAAACGTGCTTGAGCTACAACGATCCATCGCTCAAAGGGCAGGGCACCAGCACAGCGTCACAAACTGCCTGGGCACTGACTGGTCTGATGGCAGCAGGCGACGCAACGGGAACGTATGCAATGGAGGCACTCGATCGCGGCATCCACTACCTGGTGCAAACCCAGCGACACGACGGCACATGGGATGAAGACTACTTCACGGGTACAGGCTTTCCCTGCCACTTTTACCTGAAGTATCACCTCTATCAGCAGCACTTTCCACTGACGGCGATCGGGCGCTATCGACTTATCAAGTAGCGGTTAGTGATTGCAATAACCTGATAGATAGATCCCCTATAAACGAATGCACACTCAAAAAACGCACATCCAAAGAAATCTTCAGAGTTAATAACGCGGTAAGTCGGCATGGCTGTAGCCAAAATTCAATAGCACAGTATGTTGGCGTATTGCTTAATTTCTTTTCAAGAAGTAAGTCGTCTGAAAGGATGCCAGGACGGGGACTTGAACCCCGGACACGAGGATTTTCAGTCCTCTGCTCTACCAACTGAGCTATCCCGGCGCTAATTTAGTGCTTAACCAACTTAGCAAACGTATGTAACTAAATGCAAGCAAATTGAGGAAACAGAGGCGATCGCCTAGCAAGCAGCACGCGCTCTAAAGCAGGAAATGGTGTTCATACGGCAGAATGAAACTAGGCAGTGCTGTTCTACTGCTCACTCCTTCATTTTCTAACGCATGGATTGGCAGGAAATTTCTGGCAACTGGGTCTTAGTACCACCGCGACCCACCGCGATCGTGCATTTTCTTGGTGGTGCATTTGTCGCAACAGCGCCACAGGTTACTTATCGCAGGTTTTTAGAGCAGTTAGCCGCGCGAGGATATGTGATTGTTGCCACACCGTTTGTGAACACGTTTGACCACACGGCGATCGCAAAAACTGTGATGCGATCGTTCGATCGTGCCCTGGAGACTCTACAAACGAGCGTGCTCCGTAAGCGCTACCTGCCAATCTACGGGATGGGTCACAGCATGGGCTGCAAGCTCCATTTGCTGATTGGTAGCTTGTTTCCTGTGGAACGATCGGGCAATATCCTGATCGCGTTCAACAACTTTTCGGCTCGCAATGCCGTACCGTTAGTGGAACAATTCTCACCCGTTTTTGCAGTTGAGTTTACCCCATCACCGCTGGAAACGAATGAGCTAGTTTCCCAGAGCTATCAAGTGCGCCGAAATTTACTGGTGAAATTTACGAATGACACGATTGACCAAACAGCCGCTTTAACGAGCGTCCTACAAAGCCGCTTTCCAGGCATGGTTGTCGCTCAGATGCTGCCCGGTAACCACCTCACGCCGCTTGGTCCCGATATCAAGTGGCAAGCAGGAGAGTTTTTTACACCGTTAGACGCGATCGGGCAATGGGTACGCCAGGAAGTCTATCGAGAACTCCATCAGCTAGAACGTGCCGTATTACGCTGGCTCGATCCACTTGCATCCTTCAGCTAAAGCCGTTCATAGTCCTGATGCCGTCTATCCAGGTGGTGTGGTCGTCTCATCAATGCCTTACCGAAGAACTAAGTAGCTGCGCGTAATTAAACTAAAGATGATTTTGGGAGTGGAGGGGGCGCAGCCCCCAAACCCCTTTCTTACAATTAATTAGGGCTACCTACTTATTGTGCAGAGTCGTAGCATCGTTGACTCTGGAATTGTCTAGAGGAGAACTAGCAATGGCGTTTTTCAAACCGCTATTTCAACTGGGAATGCTATTTTTACTGACGGCTCTCATGTGTTTCGTCTTACTCAACCTTTTACAGATAACGCCGCTATGTGGTGTTGGTTTCTTCTGTGTCGGTACGATGGCTGTGATTCTAACCGTCGATGCCCTCTAGCTTGTAGGCTTGTAGACAACCGAAAACAAGCAGTCATACCAACCGCAGTAAGGCTGGAATCTCATGATAAGATTCACTGAGTCTAAAGTGACAACTCCGGCAATGCTTATGGATAGTGAAGCGAACGGTGAGTGGAATGGGCTGATGGACATTGAAGCGGTGCAGAAAACGCTCAACCGTTCTAGGGCTTCAATCTACCGCTACGCCAATACCGATACAACCGCCTTGAATCCACCTTACAACCCATCCCTCCTGAATCCTGAATTGCGCTTAGACAAGGATGATGTCTTGCTTTTCCATCCAAATGAGGTTGCCCGCTTTGCTAAGGACGTACTGAAGATTAAACATGTTACCGTTGAAGTCCGCGAGGCACCACCAACGCCAACGCAGGAGCTTTTGCAGGCGATCCTGGTAGAACTTCAGAGTATCCATACGCTCTTGAAGGCGCGATCGTAGGAACGTTGCGTTTGTTTACTAGAGCTTACTGCTCAAGTGGTACTCGCTAAAATAATCGTGTTAAGTGCTGCCGAATCAAGCGTCCGGCTTCACTCACTCAAATTTGGTGCGTAGAGATTTTTATGGAACCAGGTAGTCCGTCCGCCAGTACATCTGAGCGATCGACCAATTGGACAGCAGATTTTATCGGCATCGTCATCGCTATACTGACCCTTACTGTGCCGTTAGCGGTGATTGCTTACTATTCAAGCAGCTCAGATGCTCCATCTGCTACTGGCTACGTCAAGCAGCGCGCTGAAAGCCGCTAAGGATACAGTTGGTACGGCTCAGTGGCGCACCGTTCAGTCTATTTGCTCGGCAGGGATCAGTTTAGCTAGCCATCAGTGTCTACGGGCGGCAGAATCTTTTGCGATCGCACTTGCGTGAAGGGAGCAAGATCTTGGAGAATAAGCAGAACTGCAAAGGCGTTCTGAGATCGCTATGATCTGAGTAACGGCATTTTGATCATTTGAGATTTTCTGGGCAGAACCATGACATCATTCGCAACCACCTCTGCTAAAGCTGAAATGAGTGAACTGCGGCGGCTGAGAACCCTACTGCCGCCGGAACTTCAGAGTTGGGTATCGGTTGAGGGCACGACGGCAGTTAATCCACCCCTAGTCACTTGCGAAGAAATTGGCAAGGATGAAGTTGAAATTCAAATTGACATGGTGAAGTGGGAGCAGTTAGCAACCGATCAGCGTAATCTTCTCTTCTGGCATGAAGTCGCCCGCATCCAAAACGATACGATTCCTAAAGATGGCTGGGAAATGGCAGCCTTAGCGATCGGCTTAGGTGGGGCAGTCGGTGAACTGTGGGTGCAGGATGGTCTGCTCTTGCTGCTGGCGCTAGGCTTGTGCGGAGTCTCGGGCTGGAGGCTCTGGCAGAAGAATAATACCGAGAAAACGATGAAAGAGGTACTGGATGCGGATGAAAAGGCGATCGCGCTTGCCACTCGCTTTGGATACACGCTCCCCAATGCTTATAAAAGTCTCGGTAGCGCTTTGAAGGTGTTGATCGAGCAGTCGAACAAAAAGCGGCTGCGATCGAAGTACGAAGCTCGACTAGATGCGCTGAAAAAAAGCGCTGCTAAGGCAAAAGCCAAAATGAAGGGCACAGAGAGCGAGGCTTACTAGATTAACTCAACTTTGCGGTTGCTAGCGTGGTGAGCATCACAACGATCATGTGTGTAAGCAACTCGTTCACTCGTCCATTCGCAGTCGAATCTAGATACTTCTAATACGTTCTTAGTACGAGCATGAGCTTTCTGAAAACGCAAGGTTTTCCACAGAAAACTCTTCTTTTACATGGGTTTTCCACAGACTTTCGCTAGTTTTCCACAGGCAGCAGGGTTAGGAACGGCACTGCGATCGGGCAGTTATTCCCACTCGATCGTGCCAGGGGGCTTAGAGGTGATATCGTACACCACGCGATTAACGCCCCGCACTTCATTCACGATACGGTTTGAGATAATTTCCAGCAAATCGTAAGAGACGCGAGACCAATCTGCGGTCATGCCATCTTCGCTGGAAACAAAGCGCAGCACAATCGGGTAAGCATAGGTGCGTTGGTCGCCCATAACACCCACACTACGGACTGGTAGCAGGACGGCAAACGCTTGCCAAAGTTCGTTATACAGCCCAGCCCGGTTAATTTCTTGGCGCACAATCAGATCGGCATCCCGCAAAATGTCCAGGCGGTCTTCAGTGACTTCGCCCAAGATCCGAATGGCTAAACCGGGACCCGGAAATGGTTGCCGCAGCACAATTTCTTCGGGCAAGCCGATCGAGCGACCCACTTTACGGACTTCATCTTTAAACAACTTGCGAAGCGGCTCAATGAGTTTGAACTGTAGGTCTTTCGGTAGACCGCCCACATTATGGTGGCTTTTGATCTTAACTGCTACTCGTTCACCCGTTTGGGGATCAACGTTGGTATCAGCCGATTCGATCACATCTGGATACAGAGTGCCTTGAGCAAGATAGTCGAATGGTCCCAATCGTCGTGACTCTTCCTCAAAGACACGAATAAATTCATGCCCAATGCGCTTGCGTTTGACTTCAGGATCGGTAACGCCCTGCACCTGTGCCAGAAAACGCTCCCGCGCATTGACATAGGCAACTGGAATGTGAAATTGATCCCGGAATAATTTGACCAGACGCTCTGGCTCTAGCTTTCGCATAAAGCCCTGGTCAATAAACATACAGGTCAACTGGTCGCCGATCGCCCGATACAGCAAAAACGCCAGTGTTGACGAATCGACCCCACCCGAAAGGGCAAGCAGCACTCGCTTATCGCCAACTCTTGCACGAATTTCGCGGATTGCCTCTTCAACAAACGCATCCGTTGTCCAGGTTGGTTCACAGTGGCAGATATGGTAAACAAAGTTGCGAATGAGCGCCAGCCCGCCGATGGAATGCACAACCTCTGGATGAAATTGCACCCCGTACAGCTTGCGATCGTGATGGGCGATCGCCGCACAGGCTGTGTTTGCCGTATGTGCCAGCAGTTCAAACCCGTCTGGCAAGCGCGTTACCGAGTCACCATGACTCATCCACATCGTTGTGCCATCTTCCACATTGGTCAACAGATCGGTGGGGTCGTCGATCGATAACGATGCTTT
This sequence comes from Tildeniella nuda ZEHNDER 1965/U140, assembly GCA_019358895.1. GTDB lineage: Bacteria > Cyanobacteriota > Cyanobacteriia > Leptolyngbyales > Leptolyngbyaceae > Stenomitos > Stenomitos nudus. The sequence goes on from JAHHIG010000001.1 coordinate 576,346, forward strand.
ACCATATTCTGCAAGCTCTGAGCGCTCCACTCCGCCCCCAAGTTGCTGCACCATCAGTTGCATCCCGTAGCACACGCCCAAGATCGGTACGCCTAAGCTCCAGATCGCTTGGTCACACTGAGGCGCACCCGTGTCATACACTGAGTTGGGACCACCAGAAAGAATGATGCCCTTCGGATTGAGCTGTCGCAGTTGCGCTACCGTTGTCCGATAGGAAAGCACTTCAGAATAAACCTGCGTCTCCCGAATCCGACGAGCAATCAACTCGGAATACTGAGAACCAAAATCTAAAATGACGATCATCTGGCGATCGAGTCGATTTTGATCGATCGATTCAGCCTCAAGCTGTTGTTCTGTCTGTAGAGTCACCGAGTTATCCTAAGATTTGCTACAAAGGTGGACTATGGGTAACTGTAATGTTCTCTCTGGCAGAGGCTTCTCAATCACAGTGAATTTTTAAGGCGTGAATCTTAAACGCGATGCGTAATTTTTCGTATTGTAACTAGACTAACAAAACTTGCTCTAGTAAAACGATACCCGCCGGACTCTTCGTTAAAATTTGTCGGCTGCGATCGAACAAAACGGTGCCAACGTTCACCGTTCGCTCACTGTGCGTCTGAATGTAGGTTTGAGCACGCGTATCAATTGTTTGCGCGATCGTGCCATACACCTGCTCTACCCAGTGTTGCCCCGTCGTTGCATCTAGATGTTTCAAGTACTGTAAGCCATCTTCTGCGGTGGCACAGCTAAAAAGCGCTTGCAGGTCTTGAGTGGGTAAGCCCGCGATCGCGCAATGAGCCGTGAGCGTTTCCAGGCGACCATCCGCTACGTAATGGTGTGTGTGAAAAATACCGCTGGCGAGCTTCATCAGCTTGCCGTGATAGCCAAATAGTAAGACAGACTGAACTCCTTGCAGCCCTGCTTCTACAAGCAACGGACCTAGCCAGTTTGCCGTTTTCACCAAGCGTGCTGGCTCAACTCCCAACTGTCGCACCAGATCCAGCCCATTCTCGCCAATGCAAAACACCAGACAGTCGAACCAAGCAGCTTTTTGCCGCAAAGCCTCACGAAACGCCTCCAGTTGTCCTGGTGCGCTCAGCGGTTGCGAAATGCCCGTTGTACCTAGTAGCGACAGTCCTTCCACCACACCAAACGCCTCATTGGACGTTCGCTTAGCAAGGGCACGTCCTTCTGGCAAAATCAACGTGACTTGAATCGTTTCATCCGGCTCTAACCAACGATTCAAGTTCTCCAACAGCAACCGTTTCGCATAGGCATAAATTGCCGCTTGCCCATCTGCCTGCCGTCCTAGACCTTCACCACCTTGCAGGGCGATCGCCTCCACCTGATTCGCATCACCCCACTCAACCATTGCCCAAAGTGGTGTGTGACGGGTCAAATCCAGGTTATTGCCAGGGTCACTGCGGGTGACTGCCAGCGCCGCACCCGTCTTTAAACCCGCAACTTGCTCGATGGGAATGTCTACCGTTTCGGCTGGCTCCAGCAAGTCTACCGCTATGGTGGCGATCGGCTGCGGTTGACGTAACCAACGCAGGGCAGCGATCGCAGCGGCACAAGCAAAAACAGGCAGCGTATAGCCAGCACGAGGCGGAAGAACCATCATCAAGCGGGATAACGGACAGCAGGAGAGCGTTGAGTCGCTGAGGGCGTTTCGCAGAAAAGGCTCTACGTCAGAGAGCGTTGAGAGCCAGATTTTGAGCAGCGATCAGGCGACAAGCGCTTTGGGAATAGTAGAGAAGAGAGTTGCTTATTAGCATCGGGAATCGTTAGTGCATAGTCAGTAGTTAAGCATCAGCGTTGACTGCTTGATTGTCTGTTTTTATAAGCTACGTCTACCCATGATTTAAATCACTCTTAAGTTCAACAACGCGCACTGAAGCTGAGTGATCCGTGACAGTGCTTTGACTGATAAGAGACATACGCGTGAGTGATCAGCGGCAGCTTTGAAAGCAAGAGCTTCAATCACTATATAAGTAGCAAACGTGTATCTTTCTTTACTACTTGTACAGCTATCTCGCGTTGCCATGATCGGCAGTTTGGCAAGGCTTGAAGACCACGATCGCAGCGATCGATTCAAGGATGATACCTTCTATGACACTCGTTTATGCTGACGCTCCAAAAACCCTTAGCGTAATACTTGACCTCTCACCAGCGACAAAACCCCACACCATTGTCCTCCAGCCGAGCGCAGCGCTCAACCGAGCCAACAGTCTTGAATTTCAGTTGGCGTTAGAAAAGGCACTGGAGCAAGTCACTGAAGCGGTTATCGTCGATTTGATTTGGGTCAACTCAACTGATACCTACGGTATTGCTGCCTTGATCGCAGGTATACAGCGTGCCGCAGCACTGGGTAAGTTCCTGTCTTTTCAGTCGATGGCGGCGAACAGTCAGCTTGCTTTGGAACTGGCATGGGCACATCAACAGGAAAGTATTTCTGGTGCTTGGACTCACACCTTTAGCAGTGAGCTGGAATCATTTTTAGACGGCTCCACACCTGGAGAGACTGCCTGACAGTCCCCTGCTGTCTACTCCAACAGCCAGCCAAAGACTGTACCGACCGTTAACTGTAATTCGGCTGCAAACTCTGGAACAGGTAAAGTGTCGCCTGGTTCGTCAAACAGTGCCACATGATTAGGAGGCGTGTAGACCAAGATCGACTGTTCCTTTGGGTCAATAAGCCAGCCTACCTGCGTACCATGCTTGAGACAGTGCAAAATATTACGCGTGACTTTCGTTTGCCGTTGGTCGGGGGAGAGAATCTCGATCGTCCAATCGGGAGCAAGCAGGAAAACATTTGCCACCGCACCATCGGCATCGCGCGGAATACGTTGCCAAACAAAGACGGTGACATCGGGTACGATCGATCGCCTACCAAACGTGCAGCGTAATTCTAGAAGTGCCCTGGCAATTTTTTGAGGCTTCGTTATGGCATTGATCGTCGTGACTAACTCCCCTTGAATTGTGCTGTGTTCTCCACCCGGCATTGGCTTCTGAATGATTTGCCCATCGATATATTCGCTGGCGGGCTTGGTTTCTGGCAGTTGCAGAAATGCCTCTAGCGTCAGGGTCTTCGCGGATATCTGTACCATTGTGGCGGCTCCAACCTTTTAGAGTGCTTCATTGCTATGCTAGTCTTCTGTGCTTCACGCCATCACATCCCTTAAAAAATCCGTTGGGATCTACGCGATCGCGCCTGAGAGTTTCTACACTGGAGGCGGGGCGATTGATTCTCAGCCCCTACTGGAGTGCTTGCTGGAGTGCTTGATCGCAGAAGCGATTCAGCATGTGATTGCCTAAAATAGTCATATCCGACTGATCGATCGGCAGGTGAACGTCTCAACCTGCACTGCTAACCTCGTATACCGCTGTAAGGAAAGAACGTTATGGGATTATTTGACCGTGTTAGCCGGGTAGTGAGAGCCAATCTGAACGATGTGGTCAGCAAGGCAGAAGACCCCGAAAAGATTCTTGAGCAGACTGTGATTGACATGCAGGAAGACCTGGTGCAGTTGCGGCAAGCTGTTGCCAGCGCGATCGCCACTCAAAAGCGTTCCCAGCAGCAGTATAACCAGGCTCAAACCGAGGCAAACAACTGGCAGCAGCGGGCACAGCTTGCCCTCCAGAAAGGTGATGAAAACCTGGCACGAGAGGCATTGGTTCGCAAGAAAACCAATAGCGAAACAGCAGCGACGCTGAAAACCCAGCTTGATCAGCAAGGCACAATGGTTGACACGCTCAAGCGCAACCTGATTGCTCTGGAAGGCAAAATCTCGGAAGCAAAGACTAAGAAAGACATGCTTAAAGCACGGGCAAGTGCTGCGAAAGCCAATGAACAACTGCAAAACACGGTTGGTCGTTTGGGTACTGGCAGTGCGATGGGGGCCTTCGAGCGCATGGAGGACAAAGTGCTTCAGATGGAAGCACGATCGCAAGCCTCCGCAGAATTGGCAGGTGCCGATCTGGAAAGTCAATTTGCCCTGCTGGAGTCAGGCAGCGGCGTTGATGATGAACTGGCAGCAATGAAGGCACAGTTGCTAGGACCAGCAACCCCTCAAAATCAGGCTCAGCTTCCTGGTGCAGCGACAACAGAGCCAACATCTGCTAAAGCCCCATCTACAGCGGCAGCCGATCCTGCCGTTGATGCCGAACTTGAAGACCTGAAGACAAAGCTGGATCAACTGTAAGGGAAAGGTTAAGAAAAGTCTCAAAGATGAAGGCTAAAGGCTAAGAAGCTCTTTTAGCCTTCCTTAAGATTTCAGACTTTCCTACTGCCTCTCTTTGCCTTGGCACCGCAGACTACGTCAGAATGTTGAGGCTTTGTTTACTGTGACATGGTTGTAAAAACGGGTATGAGTAGCGTCATTACAATTTCAGAGACTGATTTTGAAGCAGAGGTACTGCAATCAACTCAACCCGTGTTGGTGTATTTTTGGGCAACTTGGTGTGGTCCCTGTCGATTGATGACATCGGTTGTGAATGGATTGGCAACCAGTTACGGCGATCGCTTGAAAATCATCAAGATGGAAGTCGATCCGAACCCCACCGTTGTGGCGACCTATAAAGTCGAGGGTGTGCCAGCCTTCCGATTGTTTAAGTCTGGAGAAGTACTGGAAGCAGCCGAAGGAGCCATTAGCAAGCAAAAGTTGGAGGGCTTTCTGAGTCCTCATTTAGCGTAGAAGCATCGTTACCAAACGGACAAGTCGTTTCTACAGACAGGCAGAGCTGATTAGGCTAACTCCAACAGTTTGTGGTCAGTCCAAAGCGGTAAACTGAGGCTTACAGTTTTGTCATTTTCACGCTCAGCCTACTGCTGATGGCTGATGTCTTACCGCCATGCAATTCGCCAACCGCCTAAAACCGCTCCAGTCCAACGTTTTTGCTGACATGGATCAGGCAAAAGCTAGAGCCAGAGCAGCGGGAAAAACACTCATTGACCTCTCGTTGGGATCATCCGACTTGCCTGCGCAACCGCATGTGCTGGAGGCGATCGCACAATCTCTCCCTGATCCCACGACGCACGGCTATTTGCTGTTCCACGGTACTCAGGCATTTCGGCAAGCCGCTGCAACCTGGTACACCCAAAAGTTTGGGATCGCCGTTGATCCAGAAACGGAGGTTCTCCCGCTCATTGGCTCTCAGGAAGGCACGGCTCATTTACCATTGGCAATCTTAAATCCAGGCGACTTTGCGTTGCTGCAAGATCCTGGCTATCCATCTCATGCGGGAGGCGTTTACCTGGCAAGTGGGCAAATTTACCTGATGCCATTGCAGGCTGAGCATGACTTTCTGCCTGTGTTTGAGGATATTCCAACCCACGTATTGGCACAGTCGCGCCTGATGGTGTTGAGCTATCCTCACAATCCCACTACCGCGATCGCACCCCTGTCATTCTTTCACGCAGCCGTCGCTTTCTGCCAGCAGCATAACCTGGTGCTGGTGCATGATTTTCCATACCCGGATTTTGTGTTTGATGGCATTCAGCCACCGTCTGTCTTGCAAGCCGATCCAGACAAAACGGTGTCGATCGAGTTTTTTACGATGTCCAAGTCCTACAACATGGGCGGGTTTCGTGTGGGGTACGCGATCGGTAATGCGGATCTGATTCGTGCTTTGCGCCAGGTTAAAGCAGCGGTTGACTTCAATCAGTATCGAGGCATTTTGAACGGTGCGATCGCGGCTCTCACAGGAGACCAGGCAAGCGTTAGTGCAGGCGTAGATATTTTTCGTCAACGTCGTGATGCGTTTGTTGCAGCGCTGCATGACATTGGTTGGCAGGTGCCTTTACCCTCTGCCACGATGTACGTCTGGGCAAAACTGCCAGAATCCTGGGCAAACCGCTCCATCCAGTTTTGTACGCAGCTAGCAGAAGCGACGGGTGTAGCAGTTTCACCCGGTGCGGGCTTTGGCAAATCCGGTGAGGGCTATGTCCGCTTTGCCCTCGTTCATGAACCTGCAATCTTGCAAACGGCTGTGGCGAGAATGGCAACGTTTCTGCATTCTTACTGAGTGGTTCAGCCTGCACACGTAGAGGCTTGGCGAAATTACTGGTTCATGACATCGCTGGTTCATGACATCGCTCATACCCAGTCTTCATCTAATCTTGATTGAATCATACCGTGACTTTACTGAGTCAAGGGATTCAGGGTTTACACTGGAGATAAGAAAACAATTCGGGCAGCCCGTGAGCCTACCGAGAAATGAGAAGCAGGCAATCTGACCTGATGGTAGAGATGGTTTTGTAGAAGCGTTTTCTCAACCTATCATGAGAGGCAAAGGGGAGCAGTTCTGCTCTCCTTTTTTTTGAGCTTTCAGCGATCGCGTAATGCCCAATTTGCTTTCATTTTCAGTCTAAGAGGACGTTTTAAAAGTCCAGATGCTTGTAGCATTGGCGACTGAAGTCGCGGCTACAGAGGCAAAACCTGCCGTTGCAGGTGATAAAACCCTTACTCTGCGGTAGTCCGCGCAGGCGGACTTTGTTTACGTAGTCGCGGTTTTAACCGCCAGACACTTTTCAAACAACCTCTAAAGTCAGCCACTATTAGCTATCCGCTAGAGCTGACCGTTTCATTAATTGTTGATCAATGAACCAAGGCTTCTTGTTAAACAAAGACATAGTTGAAACTGATGCTAACTCGATCGTCATCGCTTAGATTTGGCTCAACTCCATGCTTTAGCCAACTTGGAAAGATCAGGAGCATCCCTTCTGTTGCGGCATGGGCGATCGCATCGGCAGTATAAGCTGTAAAATTCGACACCAGCGGTTTATAAAACGTCTTTGCGCTGCGAGGATCGTAGAACATTAATTGACCGGAATCCTTTGGTGCTTTTACATAATAAACACCGCTCAAAAGGCAGTTGGCGTGATCGTGAATCTTATTGCTGGCATATTTGGGATTCACATTTGCCCAACAATTAGCTGCTTTGATTTGAATGTCGCCGTAGCCTATCGTTTGAGTAACCTCTAAAATAGCTGCATCAATTAACACCTTCAGCGGCTGAATTGCATCGAATTCAAAGAGATTACTCTTACTGTGCCAACCCAATACATTCGATGCTGAAGCACCTTGATCCTGTTGTTTGAGCCTATAGATTGTCTCTAAAAGTTGCTGATTGATGGCTGCATAATCTGTGATGCCAAACGTAAATAATGCAGTCGGAAACAGGTGATGAAGATTTGCTGTCCATCGGTCTTCGTTCATGAATGCACCTGTGTTCGTCTGTTGCCTTATACCATTTCACTAAACTGTGGCTACACAGGCAAGCTTCGGCTGGCGGTCAGCGGTCAGCAGCAAGAACAAATCTGTAGGGCGATTTTGTAGAATTAGTATTACCTGGGCAACCGAAAAATTGGGCTAGGTAATACCTCTCTGGAGGAACGGTACAGGCAGTGTCCCTCCAGAGAGGATTTGAATTTAGCTATACGCTGACGGGTGAGGGCTGACGGCTAAACAGCTTCAAGATGCGCTCTGCCATTTGGGGTGGCGTTAAGCCTAAATCGGCTTTGGACTCATCGGGAGTGGCGTGGTCAACCAGTTGATCGGGCACCCCAATACGGGTGAGCGGTACAGCAATGTCGGCATCCAGAAGGGCTTCCGCGATCGCAGACCCAAAGCCACCGGGTAAACAGCCCTCTTCCAGCGTCACGACCCGACCGATCTTTTGCGCCAGGGGCAGAATGAGTTCGGTATCCAGTGGTTTGGCGAAGCGGGCGTTGATGACGGTTGCCTGAATGCCGTGTTCGCTGAGAATTTCTGCCACCTGCATGGAGGGATACACCATTGAGCCATAGCCCAGCAGCAGCACATCATCGCCATGACGGAGAATTTCACCTTTACCGATCGGTAGAGGTTCCCAGCCTTCTTCCATTAAGGGTGCGCCGTAGCCGTTGCCGCGTGGATAGCGGAGGGCGATCGGTCCCGTATGCTGAATGCCCGTCACAATCATGCGCTGGAGTTCGGCTTCGTCTTTAGGAGCCATCAGCACCATATTGGGGATGCAACGCAGGTAAGCGATATCGTACATGCCCTGGTGGGTGGGACCATCCGAGCCGACAATGCCCGCGCGATCGATACAAAAGAAGACGGGTAGGTTTTGGATACAGACATCGTGAATGATCTGATCGAACGCTCGCTGTAAAAACGTAGAATAAATCGTAGCAACGGGGCGCATCCCTTCGCACGCGAGACCCGCTGCCAGCGTTACAGCATGTTGTTCGGCAATGCCAACGTCGATGTATTGATCGGGCAGCTTCTTCTGCAAAATGTCTAGCCCGGTGCCCGTTGCCATTGCGGCAGTGATGCCAATGACTCTGGGGTCGTTCTCGGCAATTTTCGTTAGCGTATCGCCAAACACCTTAGAGTAGCTGGGTGGCTTGGGCTTGCTAGAAGGCGCAGCTTTCCCAGTTGCCAGATTGAAAGGCGATTGAGCATGGTAGCCAACCTGATCTTTCTCGGCAATTTCGTAGCCCTTGCCTTTGGTCGTAGCAACGTGGACAAGCACGGGACCCGGATGCTTATGTGCCTGCTGAAAGGTGGTAATCAACTCTTGCAGGTTGTGACCGTCGATCGGTCCTACATAGGTAAAGCCCAACTCCTCGAAAACAGCTCCCACTTTGGGCACTGCCAAGCGCTTCATGCCTTCCTTCACACGACCGATTTCGGGCGCAAGAGATTCGCCCACAAAGGGCAGGTGCTTGAACTGCTCTTCCAGGTTTTCGGAAATAAACTGCACAGGTGCGCTCAGCCGCATTTTGTTGAGGTAGCGGGGAATAGCACCCACGTTGGGTGAGATCGACATCTCGTTATCGTTCAGTACGACCAACAGGTTAGTCTTGGGTAAATGACCTGCGTGGTTAATCGCTTCTAGTGCCATGCCGCCCGTCAAGGCACCGTCGCCAATGACAGCGACAACTTTGTAGTTTTCACCCTGCATGTCACGAGCCAGAGCCATCCCCAGTGCTGAAGAGATGCTGGTGGAGGCATGACCCGCGCCAAAGTGATCAAATTTGCTTTCGCAACGTTTCAGGTAGCCAGCAATGCCGCCCTTTTGCCGCAGAGTGTGGAAGCGTGCGTAGCGCCCAGTGATGAGCTTGTGGGGGTATGCCTGATGCCCGACATCCCAGGTAACTTTATCGCGATCGAGATCCAGGGTTTGATACAGTGCCAGCGTTAGTTCTACAACGCCTAAGCCAGGTCCTAAATGCCCACCGCTGGCAGCAACTGTTTGCAGGTGCTTTTCACGAATCTGACGAGCAATTTGCTGGAGCTGATAGACCGACAGACCGTGCAACTGGTTGGGGTGAGTTAGTTCACTCAGATGCATACCGGGGTATCCTTTGGACTGCTAAACGGATTTGTATACCCTTATCACTGTAGTAGATTCCGGTTGGTGAAGTTGATGACAGAATTGTAATGTTTGCAGCAGGTGCTACCGTTTGGGGGTTTACATCGATCGCAGAAAGCTTGCTATTATGCAAACGATAACCCTCCAAGCTTCTAAAACTGTGAAAGCTCAAATCTGTCAACCAAAGTCTCAGCCTAGCGTCACGTTGGTTAGCGGTCTTGCCAGCATCAGTGTTGTTGCAGGGCTGTTTGCAGTGGTGTTGCCTGTTCCTTCGGCGATCGCTGCCAACGATTACGAGCGCTGCACAGCAGACTTGTTAGACGCAAAAATTTCCTCCGAAGAAGCGGCATCAGCTTGTTCTAGAGCCTTTTTTCCACGCGACCTCTCGTCATGCGTAAGCCAACTGAGTGGCAGCACCTTTGCCGCCGCTGATGCGTTAACTGCCTGCCGCCAGGTGCGTCGCCCCACAGATCTGGCAACCTGCGTGGTTGATATTCGCCGCGAAATCAGCGACAGTACTGCCGCTAATGTGCTCGACAGTTGCCGTCGCAGCTTATTGCCGACGCGCTATTCTGACTGCGTTGTCGGGCTAAACAGAGCAGCCAAGGTTCCGTCTACCAAAGCGCTGGACTCGTGTATTGATGCCAGCTATTTCCCACGTGAGGTTGACCCAACGTTCCTACCGTTCACGCCTTCGGGTGGTGTCAGCATTACCCCTCAGACAGCAGAACCAACGCCATCGATGAGCCCGATCGCACCAACCACCTCACCGAGTTCGGCACCGTCTGCACCTGCACCTGCTCCTGCCACTCAGACTCAGCCGATACCCCAACGCAATTAATCGACGCTGAAATCTGGCTCAAGTCGACAGTACGTCGAATGCAGCCTGCTTCAGGCTAATGTTCATAAAATTACGTGATGTGCAACTAATTCGCCCTCATCCCAACCCTTCTCCCCAAGGAGAAGGGCTTTCAGAATTTTCTGGTTCCCTCTCCCATCGGGAGAGGGCTAGGGTGAGGGCAGTCTTTGCAAGTAGTCGAGGAAAGTCGCACATCGGGTAAAATTAGTCGTCAAAATCAACCCATAAACTAGCAGTGGCTGATTGATCTGTTGGTTTATGGGTTATTGACAGTGAATAAATTTACTCGTTCATGTTCTTGTAAGTGGCGACAGCAGATGGCGAAATGCGGTTGAGGTAGCGGAAGATCCAATATTTGAAAATAGTATCCAAAATAACAGGGAAGGTGGCAATAAACAGAAAGATGAAATCACGGTTGGCGGGTAAGCCCCAATGTTTAGACAACCCTTCTAAGAGAACCTCCCAGCCGTGAGGAGAGTGAAAACCAACAAAGGTATCGGTTAGTAGAATAATGACAAATGCTTTCGCGCTATCACTTAAGCCGTAAACGGTGTCATCAATAAAAGATTTGAGTATTGCCACTTCACGGCGACTGACCATGAGGACGATCGCAAAGGCAGCGACTGAGAACAAGTCGGCAAAAATGTTTTTGATGGCACCAGAACTCTCATCACTGTAGTCAAGCTGGATTTCTTCCGCTCTCTCTTTCAGTTTGCTTTCAATAAGTTCTTCTTGTTCGGCTTTGGTCAACGGTTTATTTGTTTCGTTGGTGGTTTGCCCTTCTCCAACAGCGGTCTCGCCCCCTCCATGATCGCTGCCCCCGTGGTCGCCACCTGCTTCACTGGTCAGACTGGGCACGTTGCCTAGCAAAAAGTCAAACTCCAGTCGTTCTTTGAAGGTTTGTAGTTCTTTGAGCGCTTCTTCTTGAAGTTCAAAATTGAGAAAGGGTTCAACTGATGTAGGCGATCGAAAGGAGTCTACAATCGGTCCAACAATCAGCGTCTTCGAGATTTGCGCTGTGAGTAACGGCACTGTAATGAGAATCAGCATCAGGCGAATTGCCATCCGCGTTTTTGCTTTAGTGCTCCGAAAGTTTTGCACAACTTGCTGTTCGGAGTTGGGGTCTAGATCTCGCTTGATGCGGCTGATAGTGCTGGCGATCGTCCGAGGTAACACACCGGGTTTATCAAAAATGCCTGCTTCATCATCAAATGTGGGTTCTGATTGATAGAGTTGATCCACTGTTTGTCCGTTACTCAGGCGTTGACTGCCAGTGTTTCCCTTTGGGCGCACGGTTAGCTGAGTTTTGCCGCTTTGAGTTAATTGAGCTTGATTGGTTTGGTCGATCGGTACAAGCGACAGCGATTCGGACGGTTGCTCTTGATACCGTCCGAGTACTTCGTCAATGAATTTAAGCTTTTCTAAAATAATTGCCGATCGCTCTTTATTGGCTAACGATGCTGGTCCTTTGAGCGCGTCTGCAGACGCATCCGTAGTGTTAAAAATGAACCGACTAGCCTTGAATTCTGATAATCGCAGCGCGGCAATCTTGAGGCATTTTCTTAGCTCTTCCTGAAATACTGCATTCGAGTTTGCGCCGTATTTATCAGTGCTAATTAAAATTGGGTTGCCATCAAAATGTTCATCTTCGATCGACTTAATCATCAAGGCAGCGGCATACGCCTGATCAAGTGCCCGTTCCGGTGTTTGCTCATACCACTGCCTTACAGCAGAGAGCGACTGCTTCAGTCTGGTCCAGATTGTTGTTTGCATGACGCGAATAGGTGCAGAATGATGCGGGGTCTTATGTACTGACCATCAAGATTTGGTAGCCTGGAGCGATAGGCAAGGCTTAATCGCAAAGCGTTCACGTTAAACGCGCTTAGCCATAGTAACAAATCAACCGAGAGCAATCAGTGAGTAGCGAGCCGATTTGGGTCATAGGGGCTACACGCAGCGGCAAAACGGCTTTTTTGGTCAACCAGTTTAGTGCTTGGGTGCGGTCTGGGGTGAAAGGACTGGGAGACGTTACTAGAAATGTTGGCAGAGGGCTAGAGATCACGCGCTCTGTACCTGCTGCGCCTACCAATGTTTTTGCGTCTCCTGCTTTGTTGCCAGCGTCTCTCATCCCTTCTGCTGGCGAGGGTGCACCCGGAGTGCTGGTCTTAGCGGCGATCGGCGACAACCGGATCGACCTGCTCGATCGCCTGACGGCTGCAACCCAGAGCAAGGTGTCTTTACACTCCACAACTCCACTGGGCTTTTTTCAGGAGGAAGTCATGCTGTTCTGGTCGCTGCTGATTCAACAGCTCGACCTGAAAGCGCAATTTCCGGTACGGCTGGCACCCGAAAACGAGCAAGAACTGGCAGCCCAACTTTGGCGAGCAGACCTCGATCGCGCGATCGGACAGCAGGCAACCATCACTGAAGGACGGTTAGTACGACGGCTGCTGGATTTGCTGCAACTAGCGACACTGGCGGGTATTCCACTGGCAGACATCCCTATCATGCTAGAGCAGGGGCTGACCGGACAGGGCGAGCAACTGCCGTTGCCTGATGCTGATGTGGGCGAACTGCTGCAACGCTGGGAGCGCTGGTGCCTGGAGGGTGGATTGCTGACGTACGGCATCATTGCTGGCTTGTACTGGCAGCATTTACTGCCCAACCCGATCTATCAACAGCATTTAGCGCAGCGTTATCAAATCGTGTTGGCAGACGATGTGGATGAGTATCCCGCGATCGCGCGACTCCTCTTTGACACTTTGCTGGATGCCGGAGCCGGAGCCATCTTTACCTATAACCCTGATGGAGCTGTGCGTCTGGGTTTGGGAGCTGATCCTGCTTACCTGTCAGGTTTGGCAGACCGTTGCCAGGTCGAAACGCTGACCGATCGTCCTGCGCCCTGTCTGGGTAACGAATTGGGTGAAGCGATTGTGGCGCTAGCGACAGACCCCATTTTCTTTGCCAGTTTGCCAGAATCGATCCAGGTCATGCAGACAACCTCTCGTGCCCAACTGTTGCGGCGTACGGCAGAGGTGATTGTAGATGCTGTGCAAGCCAAGCAGGTGCAGCCCCGCGACATTGCGGTGATTGCTCCCGGTGTGGATGCGATCGCCCGCTACAGCCTGACCGAAATCCTCACCAAACACCAAATTCCCGTCGAATCCCTGAACGATCAGCGCCCCCTTACCAGTTCGCCGATTATTCGTGCCTTGCTGACACTGCTAACCCTGGTTTATCCAGGTTTGGGGCGTTTGGTCGATCGGGATGCGGTCGCAGAAATGCTAGTCGTATTGAGCCAGCAGTCAGCAGTCAGCAGTCAGCAGTCAGCAGTCAGCAGTCAGCAGTCAGCGGTCAGCAGTCAGCGGTCAGCACTCAGCAGTCAGCGGTCAGCAGTCAGCGGTCAGCAGTCAGCGGTCAGCACTCAGCACTTAGAAAACCCCCTTACCCCCTTACCCCCTCACCCCCTCACCCCCCACCCCTCACTCATCGACCCCGTTCGCGCTGGCTTGCTGGCGGACTACTGCTTTGTGCCGCATCCCGATCGACCCCGTTTGTTACCTGCTACTACGTTTCCCCGATGGGATCGATTGGGTTACCAGGCGAGTAATGCGTATCAGGCGATCGTGCAATGGATTGAAACGCAACAGGGGCAGTTGGAGCAACGCTTGATCCCCAATGCCGTGTCGTTGCTCGATCGAGCGATTCAGCATTTCTTGTTTGGCGGTGGTTCTCTGCCGTTTGAGCAACTGTCGGCATTGCGTCAGTTGATTGAAGCAGCGCAACATTATTGGGAAGTAGATGGTAGGCTCCGACGCAGCCAACGGTTCGATGCTCCTGCCTACATGACGGTGAGTCGCTTTATCCAGCTTTTGCAGAGTGGCACGGTGACTGCGAATCCCTATCCTGTTCGTCCGATCGGACCCGACAGTAATGCGGTGCTGCTGGCAAATGTGTTTCAGTATCGTTCCAGTCGTCGCGCTCACCGCTGGCAGTTCTGGCTGGATGCTGGGTCGCCACGCTGGTTGAGCGGAGTCGATTCGCTGTTTGGTGCGCCGCTGTTTTTGCAAGGCTGGTCAGGACGCGCCTGGACTGCTGCCGATACGATGGATGCGAATGAACGCCGTCTGCGTCGCATCTTGCTGGATCTGCTCAGTCGCACGGAAGAACGGGTGTATCTCTGCCACAGCGATTTGGCGACGAATGGACAGGAGCAAACAGGCGTTCTCTTGTCACTGGTGAATGCAGCGGTGCCGCTAGATGCGGGGTTACTGATTGGTTGAGGGACGATCGACCATTAGCGATCGCCATTCTGGTCTTCTCGGTGCTGCAAAATATCAAGAATACGCCGATTCTCCGTTTGAAGCCCCCGAATATCAGTCTGAATGTCTCGAATCTCAGCTTGAATCGTGCGGGTATCAGTTCGCAAATCGCGGATTTCAGTGTAGAGGCGCTCAAAGTTTCGCTGACTGGTTTCAAAGTTGAGCTGATGGCGGTTTACTGTTTCAATGAGGGCGCTAACTGCTAATTTGAGGTCAATCACGTCATTCTCCGACTCGGTTTAGGCGATCGTCATTGGTCATAACACTAGGATGACAGATGGCTTAGAGACTGATTACTGATTGCTTATGAGGCTGCCAGTTCTGGGGTGCTGGTGAGGCTGGCGAGAATTTGGCGCATTTCGGCGATCGTCTGCCCCTGAGAGTCTCCCGCTTCTTGAAACTGAGCCATTGTGCCTGTAACGCCTTCCAAGCGTTGACGCAACCCGTCTACGTTGTCTTGAATGGGTTGGAGCATTTCCTGGTAAAGGTTAACGCGCCCCCAGGTCTCAGCGGCGGTAGAGCGGCGATCGAGCAAAGTTTGTTCTAACTGCTTGAGTTCGTTGCGCTTGTTTTCTTGTTCGGCTGCTTGCGTGTTAACCATGCCTTGCGCCTGATCGATCGCGCCTCGCATTTGCTCAATCTGGCTTTCCAGCTTTTGCAATTCTTCTACCTGCTGCTGCCGTTGCGCTTCGATTTGGCTGAGGATGGGTCCCAGGTCAATGTCGTTTTCTTGCGTGGTTGGGTCGGCGTTGCCCTGACGACGTAGCAACACGGCACGGTGCTGGCTGAGTAGCCCGTCGCGTTCTCGCAGGTTGCGCCGCTGACCGACCAGGGTTTCGTTGAGCATCTGGTAGCCGTCTTGCTCGTCTGCCAGTTCGTTTTCTAGATTGAGGCGATCGTACTCATTGGCAGCCTGAATTTTTGCCTGTACCGCGTCGATCTCTTGCTGCTTATAGCGCAGTTCCTCTTCCTGGCTTTCCACAAACTGAGAGAGCTTTTGTAGATCGCGCTCTAGATCGCTAACCACTTTTTGCAGCTCATCTACTGATAGCTTTTCGAGCGCCTCAACATCGACCTTTTGCCCAATCTTGACCTTGTCTGATGTGTCTGCCAAGCCGTAGAGGTGATGATGCAAGTCCTCTTGATTCTGAATCTGTACGCCCAGCATCCGGGCATACTCCTGGCGGACGTTGAGCGATGTTTGCTGTACTTTTAGCTCTGCTCGTCCTTGCTCCAACGACTCCTGTGCCTGGTTCCACTCTTCCCAACACTGTTGAATCTCTTGCGTTTGGCGATCGACATCGCCTTGAAGCTGCTGTGCGGTCGATCGTTGCTGCTCCAAATTCTGCCACTGCTCACTGAGCGTGTTTTGCTGCTGGGTCAGAATTTCAAACGAGGCATTTAGTTGCTCTCGTACAGCATCGGTTGGGGGCACCGAATCGGCTAAGCGATTCAGCAAATCATGGATCGTCCGCGCCTGATCGTCATCAAGAAAAGCCGTTTGCTGAAACTCTGCTTGCCGCTCTTCCAGGCGACGCATTTCGCCGCGCAGATGATCCCAGGCACCTTCTAGTTCCTGACGATTGCGTTCAAACTCGTCCCGCTGTTGAGTGACCTCGTCGCGCAGCGTTTCAAACTCCTTACGCTGTTGCTCTAGCTGCTCGAAGTCGTCTTCCATCTGCTGGAGTTGTTCGCGGCGAGCCTCCATCTCCATTTCTCGGCGATTCAGTTCCTGGCTTTGATAGGTCAGCGATTGCTTCCACTGCTCAATTTCTTCTTCTTGCGTTTTAAATTTCTCTTGCAAGCGCGAAAAGTTTTGCAGAATGCTGACCAGTTGCCGACCCGCTTCCTGGACGCGCTGCACCTGCTTGTTTGCCGTCAAATCAACCAAAACAAGGGCACCACCGTTGTAGTTATTCGCCTCGTCACAGCCCACAACTTCTTCACCCGGCACAGCGCTCCAGCTTTGTTCGGTCCGCTGGCAGGCAAGCAGTTTTAGCTCTGCTTTTCCACCACCTAGCAAGCCACCACTCTTCTTTTGTACTTCTGCTAGATACAGCACGCTGATAATCCTCTTCTGTGTCTGTGCCCAATCGTGATCACGTTTGACGGTCTAACCTTAAACAATTTAGTCAATACCATTAGACCCAGTGTAATGAGACAACCCTGGCAAAACAATCCTTGCGACGAATCGTGCCGTTCAAACCTTTCCTTGTCATGTAGCTGCGGGTGCATCGCCTTTGAAAGCGTCGTGCGGCTTTTACCGGATATCAGTCCTTTGCTGTAACGCTCATACCGCTCTTCTGGTTCTAACCCGATCGACCGAGCAGGCAATGAGCGATCGCCGTTTAACTATCTGCGAGATGTCTGTGTATACTCGCCTTGAACGCCTTTCTATCCGGTATTATGACTCTCCAACGCTCTCAGTAGATTCGCCGATAGGCACCGTCTTAGCGAACGCAAGCATGAGGGCATTAACAATGCTAAACATTGAGCTGAACATTGATGCCAAGCGCACTGCCTACGGTCACCACGCCATTCTAGGTCAGACTCCTTACTCAGAGACTCATTTCCCTCTAAAAATTAGCTCAAGACACACACAAATAGCACCCGTAGCAACCCCAAGCTCGTAGCGTGGTATCGAGAAGCCAACAGCCCTCTAAGCTAAGTCTCAAAATCGAGTCTTAAGCTGAAAATAAGTCCAGATGGCAGAAACCAGCGTAAATGAGTCGTATTCTCTCTAGAGCAATTACTTTTGTGATCAGTCCGTTCGCTTGGAATAACACTGAGTTGATTTGGCATTTGCTGGACTCTAATCTAGCATTGCCTTAAGGGATAATCATCAAGAAGTGTAAAGCATGAGTATACGTCAGGATGATGAGTCTACCGATTTTCTAAATCGCTGTAAGACGATACTCGCCTCAGTCAGACAGATCAGTGGAGACAGCGTTAACGGTGACAAGCATGACGATCGCCAAGCGCCAAAGCATAAAACTAAGAGATTCTATTGATAACGGCAGTAAGGGGAGTATAAAAGTTGTATTAGCCAGTACGCTGCTGATGCATCAGAAATTCTTTGCCGAGCAAAGACTGCTTGATTGACCAAGTAACGTCTGTTGGAAAAGATGCCTGAATCGAACCGAGTGACAAGCGTTTGAGGAGAAGGCTAGAGTTTCATGCAGGGTAAGTTGAACGAAATTGACATTCGTAGCATTCTGCAACTCATTGAGTTGGGGCAGCGTACTGGTGAGCTTTTTGTTGAGGCATACCCGTCGCAACCCAGTGGCATGGGTAATCTTGGCATGGTGTATGTGCAAGATGTGCGGGCATCGAAAGCGCTAGCAGAGCAATACTGGTTTGTTTTCTTTCTCAATGGGCAGATTGTGTATGCTGCCGATCGCGCCACCAGCTTGTCTCGATTATCAGATTATTTACGACGGTATCGGGCAGAGGCATCTCTGAGCCATCTCGTGGTGCCGTCGATCGCGACGACGAATGCTCCTGAATACGGCTATTTGTGGGCACTGCTCGAAAACCACACGCTGACTCCCGCACAGGGACGCAGCATTATTCAAAGCATGGTGCATGAAACTCTGTTTGACCTGCTCAGCCTGCATCAAGGGTCATTTATTTTTGAGCTGGGTCCAGCACTGTCACCACAGTTGACGACCCTGGAGATTACGCCATTGCTCGCAAAGATCATGACGCAGGTGCAGGAATGGAAGCAATTTCATCCCCATATCCAGTCGCCGGATCAGTGTCCCGCGATCGCAGACCCCACGACCCTGCAAGCCAGTCTCTCAAAGCGCACGCTGGCAACCTTAGATCGTTACGCAGACGGTAAGACATCGATTCGTCAAATTGCACGTTATTTGAATCGGGATAGTTTAACGGTCGCGCGGGCAATCTATCCTTATGTACAGAAAGGGATGATTCAGCTTGTCTATACTGTTGCCCAGGAAAATGTTCGGGAAAACGCCCTCAAAAACGAAGCAGCTATCGGCTTTAAAGCAGTCCGTTCTAAAGATTTTGGTCTTCAACAGGAGACAAGGAACTTGCGCGTTGTTTGTATTGACGACGGTGTAGCAGTACGCGAGACGGTGGAGCATATCTTACGACAACACGGTTACGAAGCAACGGCAATTGGTAATCCCTTGAACGCACTTAGCCTCGTCTTTCAACTGAAGCCTGATTTGATTCTCTGCGACATTGCGATGCCCGAACTGGATGGGTACGAAATCTGTGCCATGCTGCGAACATCGACCGCTTTTCGCCAGATTCCGATCGTGATGCTGACGGGCAAAGATGGCTTTATCGATCGCGTGAAAGCAAAAATGGTTGGTGCCACTGACTATTTGACGAAACCATTTGGTGAAAGTGAGCTTTTAATGTTAGTTGAACGCTACATCGGTGTGGGCGACCAGCACAGCGATAGTGCGTACCAACTACCAGCTAACACAAGCGAAACCAGTTTAGAAATGGCTGATGGTGATACTAACTCGGCAGCATCGGCAGCCATTTAGCGACAGATCGAGGATACTTTATGGATTACATCGTTATTAGGGTGAATACTAAGGTGAGTAGCGTTGGGTCTTCCCGTTAACGTTTCAGCCGGCAAGCAGGGAAAAGAAGATGAGTACAGTTCTAGTCGTGGAAGATAGTGTGACTCAACGAGAGATGATTACTGATCTCTTAAAGGGGAGTGGCTTAAGTGTGACGGTGGCGAGTGACGGCGTTGAAGCATTAGAGCAAATTCAAGGACATCGACCTGATCTTGTGGTGCTGGATATTGTCATGCCGCGCATGAATGGCTACGAAGTCTGCCGCCGCCTCAAAGCCGATCCAAAGACTCAGGACGTACCAGTGGTCATGTGTTCGTCAAAAGGGGAAGAATTCGATCGCTACTGGGGCATGAAACAAGGAGCCGATGCTTATATCGCCAAACCGTTTCAGCCGACAGAGCTAGTGGGCACGGTGAAGCAATTGTTGCGAGGTTAAAGCAAACCGCTATGGTCGGTAATTCAGATTTCTTAACGGGTAGAGGGCAAGATCAAGCGCCCGAATTTCAAGAACTAGAAAGTCCTGAAGGTGAGCTGCACTTGCGGTTTTACATCACATCCGGGAGCGAATTTGCCCTGCCTGCAATGGGGATTCGAGAAGTGCTGTCGCCATCACCCGATCGGATTACGCCCGTGCCCAATGTTTCGCCACTGCTTTTGGGTACGCTAAATGTACGAGGGCGAGTCGTTTGGGTTGCAGACCTCGGTCAATTTCTCGGTGATCCAACGCCCTTGAATACAGACAAGCCAGAAGTCCAGGTCATCGCAGTCGAAGACCAGGATATTATGCTAGGTCTAGCGGTCGATCGCATCGTCGGGATGGACTGGTTAGATATTGAGGAGGTACAGATGTCAACCAATGTTCCTGATAGTGTCGCGCCGTTTCTGCGGGGTGAATGGGTTTTAGATGCTCAGGCGAACAAGTTTTTGCGGTTGCTGGATCAGATCGCCATTTTGCGGTCAGCTCGATGGGCAGCCTAGGAGAAAAATTGACGTGAAAAAACTGAGAACTAGCAGTAAAACTGAGGAACGAGTCACGCGGGTTGAGTGCGGTGTCGGTAGCAGCCGTGCCGTACGTCGCAAACTGTCCGCTATGCCTAAGCTACAGCACTCAATACGCAACTGGGAGGAGGCAAATGGCATCAGGCACTGAATACGCACAGGACTATCAGCAAGCTCAAAAAGCCTATGTACAGGGCAACTATCAAGAGGCTGCTGAAGTCGTCGATCGCCTTGTCAAAGAATTTCCTGAAGACCCCAGCGCGTCTTTGCTGCGCGGTCACGTCTACTGCTATGGGTTACAGCAGTTTACGGTCGCCAGAGAACAGTACCAGTCAGTGCTGAGCCTCACAACCGATCAGGAATTCATCAACTACGCCAACGATGGACTGGCTTATATCAACAGCCAATCTGATGTCGGCGATGGTCAAGACCACTTCGATGCGGCGATCGCGTCTGAAGCGTATGCGCCAGCCGAACCTGATTATGCATCCGCAAGCAATTGGCAAAACGGTGACGTTTTAGGCGTGGATAATGAGTTTGACAACGTTTTTGGTGCCGATGACCTTGATTTTGACCCCAACTTCGACCCGAATTTTAACCCAGAAGCGAATGAGCCTGGGCAGAATTTTGCGTTGCCACCAGAGCAAGAGCCGTTCGCTAGCCCGTTCGCCGCTAACACCTATCTGCAAGAGTCCGATCAGTTAGACGACCTTGATGCCCTGTCTGATCCGTTCTCAGTTGATGCCGTAGCGCCACCGTCTCCCACAGAGGACTCATTCACAGAGGAATCATTCTTCCAGTCACCACCAGCTGAATCATCGCCTAGCATGGGCGACCTACCCGATCAGTTTGATTACGGTGTGTCAAATTATGGTGCCAACGCGCCTCATGATCAGTTCGCCTCAGCTCTGGATGAGTTTGATGACGCGTTTGCACCGTTGGACTTGCCGGAAGCCTTGCCGATCGATCAGCCACACGACACCATAGAGAGCGACAGTCCTGTTGGCGATCGCCTGCTCGAACTACCCCATCCAACTCGTAGTTATCCGCCCCGCGTCAGTGAAGATGAAACTCTCTTCATGGGCAGTACCGGAGCGTACGAGAGTGATCAAACATTTGCTTCGGCTGGCGAATTTACTCAGGAGCCGATAGACGCTGCTGATGGCGATCGTGCTCACAGCGCTGCGGGGAGTACAGGGCAAACCAGCGCCGACTTTCTGGATGAATTTGACGAATTTGACGATCTTGGTAATCTCGCCGACTTTGACCTTTCCGATAACTCCGCAGGTTTTACCAGCCCTGCTGTTGGTACAGGCTTTGATTCGCCTGGAGGCATGGCGTTGGCTGGGGGCGAAGCTGTAGCACGTGGAGCGACCACCCGGGATTTCGATTCGATGGACTTTAGTCAAGGTGGCAGTCACTCCACCATCTCAGATGATGAAGTGTTTAGCATCTCCAGCACGTCCGACCAGGTGCCGACCTTTACCCAAACTGATCAGCAAAACCTTGAACCGACTCCCAGCGTTGAGCAAGGAGCGCTAGCGTTTCTGGAGAATGCACCGATTGAGCGAAAACAGTTTTACACCGCCATTACGGCTGGGATTTTCTCTGCTGTCGCGGTGGCGATCGTCAACCTCATTTCTACCAGCACCCTTCCTGGTACATCTGCCAGTGCCACACAGCAAGAAAAGGACATTTCCAGCGCGGTGATCTCGCGGCTTCAGAGCACTGGCTGGGCAATGGCTCTAGTCGGTGGTCTATCGGGTGGTATGGCAGCCTTTGCCGTCGGACAATTCACTGCCAAGAAAATCAGGCAGTCCACCGATGACCTGCAAGCGCAGTTCAATTCGGTGTCTCAAGGCAACTTAAATGCCCGTGCCACAGTTTACACAGAGGATGAGTTTGGTCATCTATCCACCGGGTTCAACCAGATGGCGCGAGTCATCCTGACGACCACCAGCGAAGCGCAACGCAAAGCAGAAGAGCAAGAACAAGCGAAGGAAGACCTCCAACGACAGGTGATTCGACTGCTGGATGATGTGGAAGGTGCGGCGCGGGGTGACTTGACGGTGCAGGCAGAAGTCACGGCTGACGTATTGGGAGCCGTTGCCGACTCGTTCAACCTGACCATCCAGAACCTCCGTGAGATTGTGCAACAGGTGAAAGTGGCAGCGCGGCAGGTGAGCAAAGGCTCGACTGACAACGAAATGTTCGCCCGCAGTTTGTCCTCTGATGCCCTCCGTCAGGCAGAAGAGCTTGCTGTGACGCTGAATTCCGTGCAAGTCATGACCGACTCGATTCAACGGGTGGCAGAAAGCGCCCGCGAAGCGGAGGAAGTGGCACGATCGGCATCCGCAACCGCCCTTAAAGGGGGTGAAGCAGTGGAACGCACGGTGGCAGGTATTCTCGAAATCCGCGAAACGGTGGCAGAAACTACGCGTAAGGTGAAGCGCCTAGCGGAATCATCGCAAGAGATTTCCAAGATCGTCGCCTTGATTTCGCAAATTGCCTCCCGTACCAACCTATTGGCACTCAACGCTAGTATTGAGGCAGCGCGGGCAGGCGAAGCGGGTCGTGGGTTTGCGATCGTCGCCGATGAAGTACGTCAGCTTGCTGACCGAGCCGCGAAAGCGTCGAAGGAAATCGAGCAAATCGTACTGCAAATTCAGGGTGAAACGGGTTCTGTAATGACGGCAATGGAGGAAGGAACGCAGCAGGTGATCGAGGGTACTCGACTGGCGGAACAGGCGAAGCGATCGCTCGAAGATATCATTCAGGTCTCCAACCGGATTGACGTGCTGGTGCGATCGATCACAGCGGATACCGTTGAGCAAACCGAAACCTCACGTGCGGTTGCGCAGGTCATGCAATCGGTTGAATTGACCGCGCAAGAAACCTCGCAGGAAGCGCAGCGGGTGTCCGGTTCGCTGCAAAATCTGGTCGGCGTTGCCCGCGATTTGCTCACCTCGGTGGAACGGTTCCGAGTGGAAACGATCGAGCGCAAGTAGCCGTAGATAGAGGAGGTTTGCTGCGGGTGTCAATTTCAGGTGTATCAGGTACAGTAGAGCAATCTAGGATGCTGGTATGCCTTTAGGCGAGATCGATCAACATTTTCTCGTCGCTGACACATTGATTCAAACTTGCAGCGTCAGGTGCGGATGCTGCTAATAAACCTCCCTCCAAGCGCCCCGTGAGCGATCGACTCTGTAACGCACAATGCGTTTCGGTAGCAATCATACGTTTCAAAGGAATGGGACACTGCCATGCAGCCTGAACAACAACAGCGAATCATGGGCTACTTCATTGAGGAGGCAAAAGACCACCTCAACACGATCGAGCAAGGCTTGCTCAATCTGCAAAGCACCATTGAAGACCAGGAAATGGTCAATGAGCTGTTTCGGGCAGCCCACTCCGTCAAAGGTGGAGCGGCAATGCTGGGGCTAAACAGCATTCAGCAAGTCTCCCATCGCCTGGAAGACTACTTCAAGATTCTTAAAGATGCGCCTGTTAAAGTCGATCAAAAGCTTGAAGGTCTTTTTTTACAAGTTTTTGATGCGCTACAGGAGCTGGTGGGGCAGTTACAAGGACCGTTTGGCTTGACTGATGAAGCTGCAAATGCGACGGTTGCTGGGGTCGAGCATGTCTTTGGAGAGCTAGAAAACCACTTGAATGTCCTGGCAAGTAGTGCCACCCCTACGCCATCTGCCGTCGATCGCTCGATCGCCGCTGGTGCTCAGGTAGGCTCATCGCCAGCACAGCAGGACAGTGCCTTCGTACTGCTTTTCCAGAACGACATTCCGTTGCGGCTGCGCGAGATGCTGCAACTATTCAAGCAGCCAGAGTCGGACGCGGCTAATCGTCAGCAGTTGCAAGATCTGTGTCGCCATCTGATCAGCATCGGCGAACGATTTGATTTGTCAAGTTGGTGTGTTCTGGTCGAGATGGCGAGAACGGCGATCGCCAACCCTGACAATGCTTATCGCACACTGGCTGCGGTCGTAATCAAAGACATCAAGCAGGCGCAAGAACTGGTTCTCTCTGGTCGCGCTTCTGAAATTGCGCCCTGTGTTCAACTACAGGCTCTACAGCCCCTCACGCCACAACTTGCGATCGACGACTTTGACGACCTGCTAGCAACCTCAGATAACACCGACTGGCTGATGGAGCCACAAGCAGTCACGACTGACGATGACCTGTTTGCTGACCTGGACAACGTTTCGCCCGCGATTAATTTGAGCGACAGCCTCAGTACAGCATCGGTCAGTGACGAACCAAGTGATCAGCATGGACCTGAAGTTGGGATGGCAGAGCTTAACAGTCTCGCTGACCTCTTTGAGGGCGAGGTGCCCGACCTGGGTTCTACGTGGCAAGAGGAAGAAATTATCACCGATACGGCAGCGATGCTTGCCGTTAGTTCAGATGATGCCGCCGCTTTTGACAAAACTGCCGACTTTGCCGATCTTCTCTTTGATGAGGCAGAGATCGGGCAGGAAGAAGCCTCAACCTCCTCTCAGGATGCGCTTACCGACCTCTTCAGCGATGATGCACTAGCACCAGAATCGTTCGTAGGTGAAGACGATCGCCTCTTCTCAGGCAGCATCAATGAACAGGATGACTTGAACGACCTCTTTGGCACATCCGACTCTGCTGACTTGAGTGAGTCAACGGATGCTGGAGCCATGCTTGAGCCGTCCGTTGCTTTTGATGATGTCTTTGACGATTTGAACCTGGACACTGAAACGACTTCGGAGTCGGATGCCTCTCGTTTTGAGCAAGCGTTTGAATCCAGTTCGTCTCTTGATAATTTGGGTGAACTCTTCGCTGGCATGGAAGGGGAGCAAGACCTCACCTTCTCAGAACTCCAGAACAGCTCCGACGCACCCCTGGAACTTAACCTGGACGAATTGGATGATCCCATTGTCAATGAGCTAGACGATCCCTGGGACGAGCTGACCCAGCCTCAGAGCGCGAATCAAAATCCGCTTCCTCTGGATCAATCTGCGCCATCGCTGACTGATGACGCAATGCCTGATACTTCCATGATGGATGATGCGATCGTGCCAACCGCAGTCAACACAACTGAACCAAGCACGTTCGGCGATGACAGTTTCATCACCGACCCCATCGAAGTGCTATCTGATCAGGACGATAGTGACTTCAGCAGCCTTCTACACTCAACGACGGCTGAACCATCAGCGACATCGCTTCCAGAGCCGCTAGTAGAAGAACTCACGGATGATGGGCTTGACCAATCGTTCGCATCACTGCTAGAAGACGATGCAGCGCCTGAACTGCTGCCAATTGATGACGAACTGGCAGCGTTAGATTTGTCTTTATCATCGGATGAAGTCTCCGATCAACCTCCCACTACCTTGCCAGCCGATCTTCCTGATCCGTGGGCAGGTTTAGACGTATCCCAACCCCAATCCTCTGGTTCAGATGCCTCCTATGCCGATGAGTTGAGCCTTGATCTCGCTAATCTCGACTTTGACAATGCCGAGACATCAGCAAACGTAGCTTCAGTGGATGCGCTAGACATTGACTTCGGTGGTTTGGATACAGACGAGGCTGTGGACACTACGCTCTTAGATGTATCAGAGGTGGATGCCTCAGTGCCAGATGTAGCAGCATCCTGGTTGACTGCAGATGACTCTGATCAGACGATCGATCCAGCCGCTGCACTAGAAGAGCCGTTTGCTGAAGCGCCCAGCACGATCGCCCATGCTGACTTGCTGAACGAATCCTTGGAAGGTCTAACCGACTTTGAGCCGTTTGCTTTCGGTGCCGCTTCAGAGTCGCTCAATGCGTTTGATGACTTGATGGAAACCCAGCCTGCCAGTACGTCTGATGCTCCTGGCACACTCTTCGATGAGCCAAGTTTTGATGAATCGCTTGACGAGCTAAACTTCAGTGACCCAAACCAGATCGATGAGGATTTGGAATTACCAGATGACTTATTCACGATTGGAGTCTCTCCAGAACCGCTATCCGATGAAGCAACGGGGGCAGCGCTCAGCGATGATGTATTGGGTCTCAGCGCTTTAGACGATCTGGATGCGCTCAGCGCGATCGCGCCTTCGGACGAGAGCTTAAATTTACACGAGCAACCGTTTGCGTTGGGCGCACCTGCCACTATTGGTGAAGAAACTGATGGCGAAGAAACTGAGACAACCGACGATCCGCTAGCGTTGGCTGACGACCTCTTTGCATCAGCCGATGAAATGACAGCGGTCTCAACGATCAGTGCAGACACTAGCGCTGAAGAGAGCTTAGACTTCGATTTGCTTGGCTTAGACAATCTAGACGGTGCTGATACATCGCAAACGTCCACTGATGACAATCTGGATTTTGGTGAAGGGTTATTTGCCTTTCAAGAGAATAGCAACACAGCAGCTACCCCCTCAACTGAAGACAGTCTCAACTTCGACGATGATTTGCTCTTTCAATCACCGGAGGATAGCAGTGGAGCGGCTATTCCTTTGAATGAGGTGAATGAGGACAGTCTCAACTTTGGTGATGATCTGAACTTTGGTGATGATTTGCTTGCTTTCAGCGATCGCGAGGAACGCAACGGCACGGCAGTAGATACGACTGATTCTAGTGACTTTTCATTAGAGTTTGAGAGTTCTGAAGCGTTTGAGAGTTCTGACTTCGACGCTTTGGGCTTTGATTCACCGCCTGTCGAAACCATCACTACAGGCTCGGAGGCATTGGCTGATTTCGACTGGGAAACAAGCAGCGGCGAGAACGCAACCAACGATAGTTTGCTCGATCTCGATCGCTTGCTCGATGAATCATCCGCCTCAACATCCACGGATGACTCTGCGTCGTTCGATCAACTGCTGGACGGAGGAAGCCAGCCAGAAAATGCGAACGCTTCTGCTTTCGACAATCTGCTGAGTGACGACGATGCGTTTGCCGATTTGACCGATCTGAGCAGCTTGGATTTAGATCACACGATCGATAGTGATCACACGATCGATAGTGACAATTTGACTGGTCTAGAGTCGTTTCTTGATCAAGAGGCTTCAGAGGCAGACGAATGGGCTAGTTTAGACGACATGCTGGCTGAAGCACCTGATGCGGCGTCTGTACTAGAAGACGTTGATGCCCCTGAAACTGCTGCAGGGGGAATGCTGGCGTTTGGTGCCACAGCCTCATCACAACTAGGCGACTTTGCTGACCTCGAATCGCTTTTGCAGGGTGAAGCACTTGACCAAGACAACACTGCCACATCCCTCTTTGATGCAGCACCTCTATCCGATACAGCAGCATCACGCGCGTCTGAGTTTGATGACCTGGATGATTTGCTGAAGGATGCTGAAGAGAAAATGGGCGGTTCGCCTACAGTGAAACTGACCCGTGGTGGTGCAGCGGCTCAGAATCGTCGTCCAACCCGTCCCGGTCGAGTGTTTAGCGAGCAGACGATGCGGGTGCCCGTCAAGCATTTAGATAACCTCAGTAACCTGGTAGGGGAACTGGTGGTCAACCGCAACAGCCTGGAGGAAGACCAGGAACGGCTCCGTCAGTCGCTTGATAATTTGCTGTATCAGGTACAGCAACTGAGCGATGTGGGTCAGCGAATGCAAGACTTGTATGAGCGATCGCTCCTGGAAAGTTCTCTTCTCGCCAGTCGCCAAAGCCACCGTAGCGCCTTCAGTGCGCCACCTTCAGTACGCGAAAGTGGAGTCTTCGCTCAAACCGCAAATGCCACTGGTATCGAATACGATCCTCTGGAGATGGATCGCTTTACGGGCTTCCATAGCCTTTCACAGGAAATGATCGAGCTGATTGTACGAGTTCGGGAGTCGTCATCTGACATTGAGTTCATCGTGGATGAAACCGATCAGGTGACGCGGATGTTCCGTCAGGTAACGACTCAGTTGCAAGAAGGCTTGACCCGATCGCGCATGGTGCCGTTTGCTCAAACTGCCGATCGACTGCCCCGTGCCGTGCGTGACATTGCGATGAAAGTCGGCAAACAGGCAGAACTAAACGTCGAAGGGCGCGAAACGCTGATCGACAAGATGATTTTGGAGCAGCTTTACGATCCAATGACGCATCTGGTGAACAACGCCATCACTCACGGCATTGAGTCTCCTGAAGTGCGCCGTGCCGCAGGCAAATCGCCCTCTGGACGCATCACCATTCGCGCCTTCCACCAGGGAAACCAGACGATCATCTCGGTTTCCGATGACGGTGCGGGGATCGACATCGATCGCGTCAAGGCAAAGGCGATCGAAAAAGGACTCATCACCGCGACTGAAGCAAGAAACATGACGCGGTTAGATCTCTACGATTTGCTCTTCCACGCTGGTTTCAGCACGAAAGATCAGGCAGATGACTTCTCCGGTCGGGGTGTGGGGATGGATGTCGTTCGCACCAGTCTGAGCGAGATTCGTGGCGCAATTACCACCGACTCTACCTATGGCAAGGGCACGACGTTCACGATTCGCCTCCCGCTGACGCTGAGTATCTCAAAGGCACTGTGCTGCATCAGCGATCGCGCCCGTATTGCCTTCCCGATGGACGGGGTGGAAGATATGCTCGATGTGCCTAAAGAACGCATTCAAACCAACGCCGAAGGGCAAGCCTGTATTCCCTGGCGCGATTCGCTCTTACCCCTGCGCCCCCTCAGCGAACTGCTGTCGTACAGCCGTCACCTCAGCCGAGGCAATGTGTATGGCGGCAACCAGGAAGACGATATTGTGTCGATCGTCGTTCTACGCAGTGCCGGAAACTTCCTCGCGCTCCAGGTCGATCAGGTGCTGGGCGAACAGGAAATTGTGATCAAGCAGCTAGAAGGACCCATTCCTAAACCCGTTGGTGTGGCTGGGGCAACGGTGTTGGGGGATGGTCGCATTATGCCGATCGCTGACGTGTTGGAACTGATTGACCTCTCACTGGGTCGCATTCGCAAAGATGTAGGTGGGTCGCTGTGGGAACAAGACGGCGTGAGCATGGTTCAGGAAGCACCGATCGCCAAAACCGAGCCAACCGTGCTGATTGTAGACGACTCTATCACGGTACGCGAACTGCTCTCCATGACCTTCAACAAGGTTGGCTATCGGGTTGAACAGGCACGCGATGGGCAAGAGGCTTGGGAAAAACTCCGCGCTGGGCTACCCTGTGACATCGTGTTCTGCGACATCGAAATGCCCCGGATGGATGGGTTAGAATTGCTCTCGCGTATCCAAAAAGACCCAAACCTCAGCCATTTACCGATCGCCATGCTCACCTCTCGTGGTGCCGATCGTCACCGTCAGATGGCAGTCTCCCTTGGTGCCAGCGGTTATTTCACGAAACCCTACCTGGAAGAAGCGCTGCTAGATGCCGCTCAACGGATGCTGAAAGGCGAAGTGCTGATTACCAGTAGCAATGCATGATGTTTGCCGCACCCAGGCATTTGCCAGCCATCAGGTTGTTTGTGCGTGGCAAAACCTCTGGCGATCGCTATAGCCGAGAGATTCACTAAAAGTGCGATCGCCTGTTCTGCTTCCACCGTACAATGCTGACAGACGTGACTATTGAACGGTAAGCGCTATGCCAATCAAACGCGGTGACTTTGTACGAGCAGTGAAGGATAAGCTGGAAAACAGTCTGGAGGCACAGGCAAGTGACCCTCGCTTTTCATCCTACATCTTTGAGACGAAGGGTGAAGTCGTTGATCTGAGCGGCGACTATGCCCTGGTTCAGTTCGGCATTACTCCAACACCAAACATCTGGCTGCGGCAGGATCAGCTCGAAGCGTTTGAGTAGGAAGGTAAGGAGAGAGGAGAGAGGAGAGAGGTGTGAATGCTAAAAATCAGCATGGTGGGTAACGAACTCTATGGTTGGGGAACGTTGCTAGACTGACTCTTCATCACTCATTGCTTTTGTTACCCTCACTCCTTACCCCTCATACCTCTCCTCTCATGCTAAGCCCGTCTACGATCGCCTGTTCCCCGCCCCGCGTTACGGTTGTTGGTTCTGGCAACGTGGGTAGCGCCCTGGCACAGCGACTTGCCGAGAAAAATCTTGCCGATGTCGTGCTGCTGGATGTGGTGGAAGGTCGCCCTCAAGGGTTGGCGCTCGATTTGATGCAGGCACGGGGCATGGAGCGGCACGATCGCCAGATTGTTGGCACCAATGATTACGCTGATACCGCCGACTCTGATGTGGTCGTCATCACAGCCGGACTGCCACGCAAACCGGGTATGAGCCGCGATGATTTGATGCTGACGAACGGCAAGATTGTTTTGGACGTGACGAAGCAGGCGATCGTCCATTCGCCCAATACGATCTTCATCGTGGTGACGAATCCCCTCGACCAGATGACCCATATCACCTGGAAAGCCAGCGGACTTCCTGTGCATCAAGTGATGGGCATGGCGGGTGTGCTGGATTCTGCCCGCTTTCAAACCTTTGTGGCGATGGCATTGGGTGTATCAACCAGCGACATTAGCGCCACTGTATTGGGCAGTCATGGTGATCTCATGGTGCCGTTGCCCCGCTATACCACCGTGAATGGTATTCCCATTACGGAACTGATGGCTGCTGATGCGATCGAGCGCCTGATCGATCGCACTCGTAAAGGTGGTGCTGAAATTGTGGACTTGATGAAAACGGGAAGTGCCTTTTACGCACCTGCCTCGTCTACCTATGTCATGGTGGAATCAATTTTGCTCAACAAGTGCCGCATTCTGCCCGTCACTACTTATCTTGAAGGTCAGTACGGATTGCGTGATGTGTTTGTCGGCGTGCCCTGCCGTCTGGGCTGCCAGGGCATCGAAAGCGTGCTAGAACTGGACTTGACCGATGCCGAACGATCGGCGTTACACGCATCAGCCGAAGCGGTGAGACAAACCAGCGATCGGATTGACGAATTGTTAGAGTCCAGTCATTAAACATTGGAGAAGGTTGGCATGAACCAGGTCGATCGCGTCAGTCTGCTGCTTGTCAGACGGTTACTTGCTAGCATGTTGGTTGGGCTTGCCACGCTAGGCGTGGGGTCTACAGTTGCAACTGCTCATCCAGTTTCAGACTCGATCAAACAAGCAAGCACTCCAACTGCTTCTAAAAGCCAACTCCGCGAAAGTGAGATTCGCGCTATTTTTAACGCGACGAAACTAGCGGCGGAGCAAAAAGATGTGGAGGGCATCATGAAGTATATGGCTCCCAACATCACTATCAAAATGACCTTAAAGTTAGACAATGGTTCTCAGAGCCTCAACCTGACGCGAGCGCAGTACCAACAATATCTCCAGCAAGGCTTTGAGGCAACGCAACGGTATAGCAGCAAGTACACCAACCTCAAAGTTAAGATTGCGCCTGATGGAAAAACGGGCACAGCATCCTACACGCTGTTAGAAGAAGCAACACTCAAAGGACAACCCGTCACACTCGTGTCAACCTCTCAAGAAACGATCAAATTTGAACGCATCAAGGGAGAAATTTTGGCAACCGCAGTGACGAGCGATTCTACGATCGTGGTCAAGTAGAAGCAGTTAACGGCTAAACGCCAGAAACACTAGATCCCCGACTTCTCAAAAAAGTCGGGGATCTAACACAAATTCTTTTCTGTGGGCGATCAAACTTGATTGAGTCTAAAAATCAACTCTGTACATACGCTTTCAGTTATCTGCCCTTCAAGAACAGGATTCGCAAGTCTAAAAATCAACTCTTTCAATAATTCTTGCTTACTTTCTTCATACTCAACATCTTCTCGCCCCTCAATCAAATTAGCCCAACGTTCAAGGCTGTCAACAGAGAAATCACTGATCAAAAAATGTTTTAACACATTGATTGCGTGCGAACCATCAAACGTTACTACAGCAGCAGACTCGCAATCCCAATCTAGCTACCTTAGCTTCTGTGAAATTAGATCTAAAGGTTTCGAGAAAGATAATAAATCTTTTAGAATATCCGAACGATCATACTCCATAACTTCTGCAGCTAAAATGCCATTTTTTTCTGTTCTTAGTCTACTCAAAATCAGATAGAGAGGATATTAGCGACAAAGAGATCCGCAAAATACTGGGTGAGTTCTATGAAAATGATTAGGTAAACCAGTCCTTTACCGAAAGGACAGACGCAATCTTATGGAGCGTCAGTTATTCTTAAGCTTTGAGGCTGTTTGAAAAGTGTCTGGCGGTTAAAACCGCGACTACGTAAACGAAGTCCGCCTGCGCGGACTACCTCAGCACGAGGGTTTTGGAACCTGCGTAGGCAGGTTTTGTGCGTGTAGCCGCGACTTCAGTCGCCAGAGCGACACGCATCTGGACTTTTAAAACATCCTCTTAGAGAAGTTGAGGGCAGACTGATGAAAGCGATTGAAGTCACAGGTGTTGTGGACGAGCAAGGGAATCTATCCCTTTACGAGCCTGTGCCAGCGTTCGCTCATGGTGATGTGCGTGTCATCATTCTGTATCCTGAATCCACAGAAGAGGAAGATCCGGACGACACTTCTATTGACGAAATAAAAGCAAATCTACGCAGAGCATTGCACCAGGCAAAAACGGGACAAAGAATTCCATTGGCTCAAATGTGGGAAGGCATTGACGCAGACTAAGCCACGTACCGACCATCGTTCTTTAATTGTGCAGATCGGCATCCCAAACGCCGATGTAAATGCGATCGCTGCTGTTTCGTTGAATCACACCTTTCAAATTGCCTTTTGAGAACGTATATTCGTTCGCTTTTCGTTGTTTTACGGCTTCCAACTTGTCTAGCAAATCATTCGCCTGTCCACCCGTCATGTTGTTGAGGGCGACTTTCATTTGGAGCGTATCCACCGATTGCGCAAAGGAGGCTTCGGTTTGGCGGACGTTGCCAGAAGCGCGATCGTAAATATATGCCAGCGTCACGGCATTGGGCACTACTTCGTACAAGGCTGTGCGAGTATCGCCCCAAACGCCCTTATCGGTACGAGATGGTTTGCCCAGTGCGGCTTCAACTTCACGTTCAGAGGTGCCTACGGGGAAACCCGGAATAGTTGGAACTTCGGCTGAGGGACGATCGTTCGCTGGCTCTGGCTCAACGGATGGCGATGGTTCAGGCGATCGCTCAACCTTTGGCGGTTCAGTCGGTTTCGGTGAGGGGCTAGGTGGTAATGGCTTGGATGAGGCGGCGATCGATGGAGATAAGGATGGTGACGGGCTGGGTTCTTCTACTCGCAGTTCCGTTGTCGGTTGAGGCTTATAAAAAATAGCAACCAGCGCCGTTGCCAACATTGTGAGTAGCACCAAACCCAGTAGTATCGGCAGCGTATAACGAGCAGCACTACGTGGAGTTGTAGCAGGCGATCGGGTGTTTTCTGCAAGAGTTCCACCGCGTGGCATCGTGCCTTTAACAAGCGACTGTTGTTGAGGCGATCGTCGTCCCACCGCCAGAGTTGCCGCTGTTTGGGTGGGCTGTACAGAGGCGGCAGGCTGAAATGGCGAAATCGGTGCGGCACCAGTCGAGGAGCCATCGGGCAACAAAGCAAGCCATTCCTCCATGCTGCTTGGTCGGTAGCGCACATCCACTGCCATACCGCGAACGATCGCTTGGTTCGTAGCAGCACTGAGTTCGGGGCGCAGTTCACGCGGATCGGGTAACGGTTGGCGATCGCGCAAAATCGACGCAGTGGGTACGCGTGCGGTTAGAAGTGCATACAGCGTTGCCGCGAGTCCATACACATCAGTAGCAGGGGTACGTTTTTCTTCAGAAAGATACTGTTCGATCGGGGCATAGCCTGCCGAAATCAAGCTGGTGTGGGTTTGCGTGGAACCGGGTGTAAATTCGCGGGCAATGCCAAAGTCAATGAGCACCACTTCTTGCGTACCCTGGCGCAGAATGATGTTTTGGGGCTTGATATCCCGATGCAGCAAGCCGTTTTGATGCACGACCTTCAGTGCATTGCCGATCTGACGGGCGTAGTGGATGGCGATCGCCTCTGCTAATGGCTGATTAGGAAACACCAGCGTTTCGAGATTAGGACCCGGAATATAGTCCATCACCATGTACGCCTGACCCGCTTCCACGAAAAAATCGCTGACGCGGACAATGTTGGGATGCACACACAGCGCTAACCGTCGCGCCTCATCCTGAAACTTGCGCTGATAGTCGGCATAATCGGGTTCGTAGCGCAGGGATTCATTCAGGGTTTTGATGACAACGGTTTGACCCAAAAAGTGATGGGTGGCTTTGAACGTGATGCCAAAGCCACCACGCCCTAATTCTTCGTCGAGGGTGTACTTACCGCCCTGTAGCTGCTGACCAATCAAGGAATTCATAGCAGCAGTCTATCAAATTCTTGAGTGCCACCTGTAATGAACATCTTTGAGATCCCCGACTTTTTGCAAAAAGTCGGGGATCTGGGTATATACGATCGCTTAAGAGTTTGAATGCTTTTTAGCCCATGCCTCCAAAAAGCCAAGCGTCACCTTCGATTCATTGCCTTCTGCTAAACCGCTACCAAAGAAGGCACCCACATCCGTAAAGTCATCGCCACCTGCCAGATCAGACAAGCTACGAAACGCAATGAATGGAATTTCATTGGCGTAGGCAACATGAGCAAGCGCTGTGGTTTCCATATCCACCGATACCGCTTTAATTGTTTTGAAAAGGTAGTCGCGGTAGTTGGGATTGGCGAGGAAGGCAGGTCCAGCCACACCTCTTCCGCCGACACGCACTACAGGTTGCACCGAAACACAGAGATTGGGATTTCTAGTACCACACTGATCCAGTTGAACGTTCACACTTTTGGCAACTGCCAGCATTTCTGGATCTACTTTATAGTCAAATTTGAACTCGCCATCCGGGAAATTTGAGTCGCTTCTGACAAACGTATCGCGCATAAATAAACCAGTGCCCACTGCCCCACCGGGTGTTGGCACTTGATAGTCAGAATTCGGTGTGCTGGTAAATTCGGATAGCTTCAAGCCCAAACACAGCAAGTCTCCTGGCGTACCACAGGGAGCGGGAAGATTACTGTCACCGTTCCAATACACCTCTAAAGGAAATGCCCATTTGCTGGGAATCACCACATCACCAATTTTATTGTCAGGGTCGATGCCTCCAGCAATGCCGCTCAGCAGCAGATGGTTAATGTTAAAATTATCAACCATTAATTGAGTGATCATCGTTGCATTCTCAATACTGATGCCACTCAAAACAATGACGATACGATTGCCTCTGAGATTGCCTGTTGTAAAGATGTTGCCGTTAATTTTATATTCACGTTTGCTAGTGGTTTCTGCCAGCAGAATGGCGGCTTCTTCGCCAAACGCAGAAACAATACCCAGGCGTGATTTACATTCAGTGAGGCAGCGTTTTTGTTTGGTTTCTTTGGCGCTGACTTGAGCGATCGTCATCACAAGACAAAGCAGTGCGATGATGAAAATGCGTTTGATTCTCGAAACCGACATACTGGTATTGCTCCACAGATTTAGAGGTGCTGATTGAGCTCAGGGCAACGCGGCATTGGATGTGAAGCGTATCGTTAGTGATGAGACATGGAACAGTCACATCCGTAGTTGCACGCAGAAGCACCAGGCTCAAAAGCAAAATATCCTGGTTTGTCTCGCTTTGTTGACACGATCGACACATTTGAGACGATGGTACGTTTAAGTAACAGTCCCTTAACTGGAGCGGTTCATGGTGCCGAATGACGCAAGACGCGAACCAACCTCAACAAGCATCGCTGTAGAGTTCTTGGACGTTGGCTTTATGGCGGGTAGTCGATCGCTGCTCTCAGGGCTAAATTTCGCTATTCAATCTGGTGAAGCGCTGGTGTTGCTGGGTCGGAGTGGGTCGGGCAAAACCACCACGATGAAGCTGATTAATCGGTTGCTAACTCCCACGAGCGGACAGGTAAAGGTTGAGGGCAAGTCAACTACTGAGTGGGATGTCATTCAACTACGGCGACAGATTGGTTATGTCATCCAGGAGACAGGGTTGTTTCCCCACTTTACGATCGAACGCAATGTCGGCTTGGTGCCTCAACTCCAGAACTGGCAGCCCAAACGCATCAAAGCTCGTGTCCATGAACTACTGGATCTGGTGGGGTTAGAGCCTGCTCAGTTTGCCGATCGCTATCCCAATCAGCTTTCCGGTGGACAACGGCAGCGCGTGGGGGTGGCTCGTGCCCTGGCAGCCGATCCGCCCATTCTGCTGATGGATGAACCGTTTGGTGCCCTTGACCCCATCACGCGCCTGGAACTCCAGCAAGAATTTCGACGGCTCCAGCAAGAACTCGGCAAAACCGTTGTCTTTGTCACCCATGATATTCAAGAAGCGTTTGTGCTGGCATCGCGCATTGGTTTGATGCAGGATGGTCGCTTGGTGGTGCTGGGGACAGCGGAAGAGTTTTTGCGATCGACCGAACCAGAGGCACAAACGTTTCTTAAAACGCTACGAACATTGGAACAGATTCAAGAACGGTAATCCAGATATAAAACAATTGGTGCTGGCAGGAATTATGTTCAGGAATGATTTTTTATTGACAAATCGAAATTACTCAGCGCTAGTTTAAGCCCTTCCCACAAGCTGGTTTGGGATAGCATAGAGTTAGTTTCAGAGGCGTGAATGGGTTATGACCTCGGTATCAAGCGAACCGTCAACTATAGTCCTCACAGAACGTGGGCTGACGATCGCAGGCACTCGTATCACCCTTTACGATGTCATGGATCATCTTGCAGCAGGATGGGCACCCAAGTTAATTCTGAACTGGCTGCCTCTGACAGAAGCACAACTCAATGCAGCACTCTCCTACATTGATGCTAACCGCTCGGAGGTTGAAGCAGACTGTCAGACTGTTTTAAGGGAAACTCAAGAGCGTCGTGAGTACTGGGAGATCAAAAATCGTGAGCGCTTGACGGAAATTTCTCAAATGCCTCCAAAGCCGGGGCAGGAAGCCATTCATGCTAAACTTCAAGCCTGGAAAGCCAAGCTTGGCTTAACTGCATGATGGTTCTCGTTGATTACAATTTGACGGGCTATATCGTTCTGTTTCAGGGCACCTTGGCAGCGGATGGTTGGCTTGAGTTGTTATCCATTCGTTTTGTCACCTTGAAAGAGGCTGGATTAGCGGTTGATACGAACGATCGAATCATCTGGCAGTTCGCGCAGTCTCATCAAATGCTTTTACTCACTGCAAACCGGAATGCCAAGGGAAAAGACTCACTAGAACAAACCATTCGTGAAGAGAGTACATCGACATCATTGCCAGTACTTACGGTTGGAAGTCTAGATCGAATCATTGAACAAGAGTATCGTGAACAATGTAGCGCCCGTATTGCTGACATCGTGCTGTCTATCGAAAATTATCTGGGGGTCAGTCGTATTTTCATTCCATGAGGCTGTCGGCTTCAGTTGACGATGATGGCAATCGCGATCGTCTCATTAGCAATTGCCGTCTAATGACCTGCTTGAACCCGACTGCCGAAAGGTTTTCTGCTGTAGGCACTAAGCAAATTACGACAAGTCTGGTAACTGATGGCGCAATGGGTTCTGCTCAGTTACACGCGAAAATCAACTCATATGAATAATTTTTTTCTTGTTCGTTATGCGCCGGAGATTTTGCAACGTACCGGGGAGCATCTGTACCTGGTGGCGATCGCCATTCTCATTGCGACCCTCATCGGCATTCCGCTGGGCATTCTGATTACCCGGAAACCTGCGCTGCGTCAATCTGTTCTGGGCACAGCGAACATTCTGCAAATTATTCCCAGTCTGGCGCTGTTTGGGCTATTGGTAACAGTGCCGCCTGCGTTGGGTGGAGGCATTGGCGATCCGCCTGCGATCGTGGCTCTCACGCTTTATTCCTTTCTGCCTATCATTCGCGGCACCTACACGGGGATTATGAGCGTTGACCCAGCCATTCGGGAAGCCGGACGGGGGATGGGCATGACGGACTGGCAGCTATTATCGCAGGTTGAAATGCCGCTGGCGTTGGGGGTCATTTTGTCAGGCATTCGAGTCGCTACGGTGATCGCGATCGGCACGGCGACCATTGCAACGGCGATCGGGGCAGGCGGCTTGGGCATTTTCATCTTTCGGGGCATTTCGGCACTGAATAATCAACTCATTCTGGCGGGTGTCATTCCTGCTGCCGTGCTGGCGCTCATGGCAGACTTTGGCATTGGTTGGCTAGAGCATCGCCTGACACGACGAGGGGGTAAGCCTGCATGAGTACAGCCGTCCGAATCAAGGGTCAGATTCAATCGGGTGTGGGGGGTGGGGTGTTGGGTGTAGTAAAGACAAAGGAAAACCGCTATCAATCGCTACTGGCGTGGCTTCTCATGGCGATCGTGCTGCTGACGACGATCGCCAGTTGTAGCGCAAATCCATCTGGCAACAGTGGACGTGGCGATATCGTCATCGGAGCCAAAGCGTTTACCGAGCAGGACGTTCTGGGTGAACTGCTGGCACAACAGATTGAGGCAAAAACGGGTTTGAAGGTGGCTCGTCGGTTGCAGCTTGGGGATACGCTGGTTTGCCACAATGCCTTGCTGTCAGGACAAATCGACCTCTACCCCGAATACACGGGTACGGCATTCTCAACCATTCTCAAGCAGAAGACGATCGGTGATGTACAAGAAGTCTACCGTCAGGTCAAAGACGACTATGCTCAACAGTTCAAGCTGGCAGTGATGCCGCCGTTGGGCTTCCAGAATACGTTTGCGATGATTGTGCGGGGTGACATGGCGCGATCGCTCAACCTCAAAACGCTCTCTCAAGCGGCACAGTACATTCCGCAATGGCAGGCTGGCTTCGGCTATGAATTCACCGAACGTCAGGAATACGCCAACATGGTCAAAACCTACGACTTCAAGTTCACCAAAGCGCCACGTTTATTGAATCTGGGGCTACTTTACCGGGCGCTGCTGCAAAAACAAGTGGATCTGGTGGCAGGCAACTCTACGGATGGACAAATTACCCGATCGGACTTTGTCATTCTTGAAGACGATCGACACGCCTTTCCACCGTATGAAGCAGCGGCGATCGTCCGTGAGGCAACGCTGCAAAAATATCCTCAGGTGCGTACCGCCCTTGAACAACTGGCAGGCAAAATTTCTCCCGACGAAATGCAGCACTTAAATTATCTGGTTGATGGTGAACTGCGCGATCTCAAAGACGTAGTTCAAACCTTTCGTCAGTCCAAAAATCTCTAGGATCTGCGGTCTAGAGACTTTAGAATGGCAATAGTGCATTTTTGCCTTCCTTCCAGTTTTTGTCTTCCTTAAGCTATGCCCACGATCGAACGCAAACCCATTCTGCTTGATTTTGAAAAGCCTCTCGCAGATCTGGAGGCACGAATTATTCAAATTCGTGAACTTGCAGAAGAAAATGATGTCGATGTTACTGATGAGATCCGTCAGCTTGAGGCACGCGCTGTGCAACTTCGTCAGGAAATTTTTAGCGGGCTGTCACCCACTCAGCAGCTTCAAGTTGCACGACATCCCCGTCGCCCCAGCACGTTGGACTATATTCAGTCCATCAGCGATGAGTGGATGGAGCTACACGGCGATCGCGGCGGCTTTGATGACCCAGCCCTAGTCGGTGGCGTTGCTCGTCTTGCTGGTCGCCCTGTTGTCATGTTGGGGCAGCAAAAAGGACGCGACACCAAAGACAACATTACGCGCAACTTTGGCATGGCATCGCCCGGAGGCTATCGCAAAGCCATTCGGTTGATGGAACACGCCGATCGCTTTGGGATGCCAATTTTGACCTTTATTGATACCCCAGCGGCTTGGCCCGGGCTGGATGCCGAAGCGTTTGGACAGGGCGAAGCGATCGCCTACAACCTGCGCGAAATGTTTCGCTTTGACGTACCCATCATCTGCACGGTGATTGGGGAAGGCGGCTCTGGTGGTGCGTTGGGTATTGGTGTAGGCGATCGCCTGCTGATGTTTGAGCACTCAGTCTACAGCGTTGCACCACCAGAAGCGTGTGCTGCGATCCTCTGGCGTGATGCCAGCAAGGCACAGCAGGCAGCCGAAGCATTGAAAATTACTGCATCCGACCTCAAGCAACTCGGCATTATTGATGAAATTTTGCCAGAACCGATCGGCGCTGCTCATGCTGATCCAGTAAAAACAACCGAGATTCTTAAAGAAGCACTGCTGCGACACCTGACCGAACTTGATCAAATGACCAGTCAGCAGCGACGAGAATTGCGCTATCAGAAGTTTCGAGCGATCGGTGTTTTTAGCGAACACCCAGTTTGAGCTAAAGCATACCAACTCAAACCTGCACTCAATGATGGGAGCTATCAGCCAGCACTGACGGCTTCAGACTGACAAGCGCTCAAGTTTCTGCTCTATTTTTGCTAGTGTGAGTGATATAATGAGTTCGTAACAAATGTTTACATTTTTCGGCGAGCGTTCCATCTTCTCCACTTGTCTTTTTGAAACTAACGTTCGGAATCGGTATGCATCAAGCTTGACATCGGTTGAAAGCGCGGCGACCGCTAGTCTTGGTTGTTAGACGTTTTGCTTGAGCTTTTCAACCCTGTGACTAGCGACGATAAACGCCTTTTTTCTCATTTCTCGTTCAGCTTCGGCTGCTAAACTCATTGACCAAAGCGGTAACGTTGCCGCGCGTGACATCAGTGAGTTTTGACACGCTCACACCTTAGGATATCAAAACTGTTTCATGACGTCTCAAAGCGAACGGTATGCTCTTGTAACGGGAGCAGGCAGCGGCATCGGCAGAGCAACAGCGTTGGCATTTGCTCAGGTAGGCATCCACCTTGCATTAGTCGGTCGCACTCGATCGAAGTTGGAAGCTGTTGCTACAGAAGTAGCTCAGCATGGAGTGAAGGTGGCATGTTACTCCATTGACTTGCTGGAGGTAGAGCAGGTGCGGGAAAAAATAGCGACGATCGCCGCCAGTTTTGGACCCATCAACATTCTTGTTAACAACGCTGGCATGGGCTACACTGCATCGCTTGGCAATACGCCTCTAGCAGACTGGCAGCGCGTCCTCACGTTGAATCTGACCAGCGTATTTCAGTGCATTCAAGGCATTTTGCCGTCCATGCGCGAACGTCAGCAGGGTACCATCATCAACGTGTCCTCGATCGCTGGACAACAAGTGTTTCCCGAGTGGGGAGCATATTGCGTCAGCAAATTTGGTCTGGTGGCATTATCCAAAACGCTAGCCGCTGAGGAACGTTACAACGGTATCCGTGTCGTCACGATCTCACCAGGTTCCGTCAACACTCCTATTTGGGACACTGACACGGTTCATGCCGATTTCGATCGCTCATCCATGCTGACACCAGAAACGGTCGCCCAGTCAATTCTCTACGCTGCATTGCTGCCCCAGGAAGCAGTAATCGAAGATATGACCCTCATGTCAAGTGTTGGCGCGCTTTAGGGTCTGGCTGTGCAGCAGGCTTTTACAGAGTCGTAGGGACGTTATATGTAACATCCCTACTTAACAAACGTTCACATTGTCACATTACCTACATTTGACTCACATGACTATTGCGTCTTCTAACGGTCCTAATGGTTCCCAGCCTGCGGAAAAAAAAGCTAAAAAATTGACCACTCGCCCCGATCGCAACACGCTAGATGGTGTGCAAGAACCAAAGCTACAAACACCTCCCGAAGCACTGCAAGACGAGATGATGGCGGCTGTTAAAACGATGTTGCTCGGCGTTGGCGAAGACCCCGATCGTGAGGGCTTGCTCAAAACACCCAAGCGGGTCGCCGAGGCTATGCGCTTTCTGACCAGTGGCTACCATCAATCGCTAGAAGAACTCGTCAACGGTGCCATTTTTGATGAAGGTCACAACGAAATGGTGCTCGTTCGGGATATTACCGCCTTTAGCCTTTGCGAACATCATATGCTGCCGTTTATGGGCAAAGTGCACGTTGCCTATATCCCCAATCAAAAAGTCGTCGGGTTGAGTAAACTCGCACGCATCGTCGAAATGTACTCTCGCCGCTTGCAAGTGCAAGAGCGTCTTACCCGCCAGATCGCTGAAGCCGTCCAGACGATTCTGGAACCCCAGGGCGTTGCTGTTGTCATGGAAGCCACGCACATGTGCATGGTGATGCGGGGTGTCCAAAAGCCGGGTTCCTGGACAGTCACTAGCGCGATGGTTGGTGTGTTTCAGGAAGACCATCGAACCCGTGAAGAGTTCTTGAACTTGATTCGCCATCAGCCCTCCTGGTAGCGGAAAGCACCCGCTCAGTCAAATATCTGGCACGGTTATATGCCTGCTTCAAGTCCCTTTCCTCCTGCCAGGAGAGGGATTTTTGTTGGCAAAGTGAACCATTTGGCATTCGATACTGTCTCACAATCTGGAACGGTGCGATAGCTGGCTGTATTTCTTTATGTAATTTTTGTAGAGCTTTAGGTGCCGCTTTATGATGAAATCAATTCAACGAACGGCTTTGAATGTGGGCGATCGTGTCCGTCTCGTACGCGGATCAATGCGAGGTCATATGGCGACGATCGCGGCTGTGAACGATGGCGCTTATTTTCTAAAAGGAGATTGGACAAAGCAAACAGGCTTCGTGCTGGTAAAGTATGGACCAGTCGAGCCAGACTCTCTGGAAAAGCTTTAACTGTCTAGCCATGCTCAGAGATGTATGGAGTTCCATCCCTGAGTGCTGATTTGGATGCTAAGCGGCTAGACGGCTTACTCCACTGGTGTGAAGTACACCTGAAACAGTGCAACAAGGCTTGCGATCGCTGTACAAAAGCCTAAGAGAAACGAAACGCCGATAAAGAGAGCTGTCATTGTCCGCATGAAGTGAGTTTCTTCTAGAATCGCAGGTTGCAATTCCTTTTGGGAAAAGAATGCGTAAAAGCTTAATGAAGAGACCGTGAACCTCCCGAACCGTGTACGGTGTAAGAAAACAACCATTACACTCTGAACTATGGGCAGAAAAGCTAGCTTTTGGCTGTTGTGGCTTGGATTCGTCACCTACGCGTTTTTCCTGGCTCCCCCCGATCGCCCCGACACCCTAGAACTAATCAAGCACCTTTCAACGGGACAAATTGCAGGCATCAATCCGCTGGTTGTGGCACTGTTCAACATTATGGGTGTGCTACCTGTTATCTATAGCTGCGTATTGTTCATTGATGGCAGGATGCAGAAGATTCCAGCATGGTTGTTTGCAACGGCATCGTTTGCAGTGGGAGCGTTTGCCATCGTGCCGTACTTGGCGTTACGAGAGCCGAACACG
Organism: Tildeniella nuda ZEHNDER 1965/U140; assembly: GCA_019358895.1. GTDB lineage: Bacteria > Cyanobacteriota > Cyanobacteriia > Leptolyngbyales > Leptolyngbyaceae > Stenomitos > Stenomitos nudus. The sequence continues at coordinate 619,619 of JAHHIG010000001.1, forward strand.
TCCTTTGTTGGCAAGAAAACATGGTTGCTCAAGCTTTTGGATTCGCGCTGGCTGGGACTGGTGCTGGCGATCGCCACGCTGAGTCTACTGTTTTACGGCATTCGGCAGGGAGACTGGACTGACTTTGTGCAGCAGTGGCGATCGAGCCGTTTTATTCACGTGATGAGCCTGGATTTTTGCTTGCTCTCGCTGCTCTTTCCAGCGCTATTGCGGGATGATATGGCGCGACGAGGGCTGACTGACGATCGATTATTTTGGGTTATTGCGCTGCTGCCGTTGCTGGGTGCGATCGGCTATCTGGTTTTGCGTCCAGCGTTACCTGAGCAGACTGAGGGTAAAGTGCCACCTCAACCGAGCTACCCCACATCAGCGGACGCTGGTTAACCGATGACGATCAGTTAACCTCACGTCATCACTTCACCAGGTACTGCTGTAGATAATGCTCAAACTGCGCCTCTAGCTGCTCGATCGTCAGGGAACGTGTCCAGTATTCGGTGAGGGCGTGACCAAACGCCCAGGCGTTGCGATCGGGTGTCGTGGCATTGTTTAGCAACAGCGACCACAAACCCAGCAGGTCAAAATTACGCGCGTTTGGCAGATCGGCATTCAATAACGTGAACAGGTCGTATGCCATCTGGAGTTTGCCTAGCACCACTGGCAATTGCTCGACAGGAATTTGCTCTGCCAGAAGATATGCCAATGTCGGCGATCCGGTCGTGAGGGTCGAAATAAAGCGCAGCACGGGGCTTTTGAGCAATGCTGTCAGCCCCTGTGTGGTGGTCATTTGAAAGGTGTAATGGTTAATGATTTTGGCGGCGGCGATCGTGCGGGCATCTAAATCCCGCAGAAACCGAGCAAGGCGAAGCTGCTTAGCAGGCGCGATCGTTTGAATCAGTCCTACCGATAGCTGTTCTGCACCCCAGGCAGCTCGACCCGTCTGTACATCGCCTGTCACGATCGGTACCACTAGCTTGCAAAAATCACCCAACAACCCAGCGCGATACTCTGTGGCTTCCCGAATCGCAATTTCTTTGGGACGATCGCCCCATTCCCAGTCATAGGGTGGTGCCCACTCACGGATGGGGCGCAGGCGATCAACCTGAGTGACGACTGCGATCGTGGGCAAGTCTGACACATCTGACTTTGCGTCTTGGAGAAAATCCAGATCCATTTGCAGCGCTGGATCAAGAGCTGGCGTGACCAACAGAAGCAAATCCGCTTGTGCGATGTAGTTGAGCACTTGCTCTCGCAGGTCAGTCCGATTTGCCTGCTCGTAACCAGGTGTATCCCAAAGCGTGAGTGTTTCACCACCATCCGCCTGCCAATGATAATCCTGAATGCGATCGGTACTGGGAAGCACATCTACCTCAGCGCGGCGATCAACAAAGAGAGTATTGATCAAGCTGCTTTTTCCGGCTCCGGTTCGTCCCACCAGCAAAATGTTGATCGGCTTCTGCTCCAGCGCTTCGGCAGGTGCCGCTTGAGACAAGATCTCGCGTAAGGTTTGGGTTTTCGCTTTGGGCAATGAAAGATTAGCAGACGGCAGTTCCAACGTTGCTGGGGACATGCCACCGTAAAGAGCGATCGCCTGTTTACCTAGATTGGTCAAGGCGGCTTCTCGCAAAAGCTGACCCAGATTGACCAACAGCTCCTGCGTAGCACGATTGCTCGATCGCTGAGTTGCTGTTCTTGCTAATGCCGCCACCGGATTCAAAAGCCATTGTGCCCAGTTCCACGCTTGCAGGATCTTACGTGCCGATGGTTCCAACTTCTGGTAAATCTCATAAGCCTGATATGCTTGCCCGATCGTCACCTGATTAAGTGCTGGCGACAGCTTTTGCATCCATTGATCCATGTCTTCGACCGTGCCCCGCATGAGCGCATACGCCTGGGGCACATAGATTTGGAGCAGGGGACGCTGCACCTGCGGGTAGTAGGCGTGGGCAACCGCTTCCACAACCTGCTTACACCGTGCCCAAAACTCAGCCCAACCATCCCAAAGTGGTGGATCAGCACGTGCCTCTTCCAAAATCGTCTGGATGATTGTCTCAGCTTGTTGGAGGCTGCTGCCGATCGGTGTGGCTGCTGCTGCTGTAGCGTCTGCCGCTTCCAGTTCTTCTGTCACCTCAGCAACCACTGCTCGTACCTGTGCCAATGCTGGTTGCGTCCATTTCACCAACAGCCAGCGCCAGATGACAAACATCAGCACCACAACGCCCCAGATCCAGCTAATGCCCCACTGCTGAATCTGAAACCCTGCTGCAATAACGAGAAAGCTGATGATACTGGCGATCGGCAACCCTAATGCCATCCATTGCCATAGTTTTAAGCGCACCATTGCTACCTTTTGAGCGCGGTGTCTCTAGTTTAGGCAATTAGGGTAAGGAAGTGAGGAGTGAGGAGTGAGGAGTGAGGAGTGAGGAGTGAGGAGTGAGGAGTGAGGAGTGAGGAGTGAGGAGTGAGGAGTGAGGAGTGAGGAGTGAGTTTGAAGTTAGTTGTGTTCCTGTAACACCGTTCTCCCAGGCTTCCTCTGCCTCCTTTACTCTCTCTGCTCTCTGCCTCCTGCCTTCTGCCTTCTGCCCTCTGCCTCCTGCCCTCTGCCTCCTTTTCTAGACAGCCAGCCACAACTGACCATCACCGCTGACTATTTTGCAACTGAGCTTGAACTGCCGATTGCAGGAGGGACAGTGAGAGGGGTTGGATGGGCAAGTAGCCAGAAATAACTGCCAGCGCGGTAGTGATGGCGATCGCATGTAGCACAGCAGCGCTTTTGTTTAGTAGAGAACCAGACATGACGACTTCGGAACGTAGGGCACCTTAGTTATGTCATCCTTGCCCAGTTATAACCGTGATAAGAGAGACTCAAAAGCCGTAATTCGCATCACCACTTAATGGTGATCACTATCACAGGTAGAGTACAGGGCTGTAGGTTAGGTTGCATCGCCAGCAAAGAGCCGTAATGTCGTTAAGAGTGAGGGCAAATCGGGTGGGAGCGGCTGGCTTAAGTTGAGTTGCGCTGCGATCGCCTCCAGTGACTCTCCTGGCTGCAAGCGCTGGCTGAGAGCTGTGATTTCGTTCCAAGTGAGGTCGCTTTCGGCATAGGTTTTCGCGATCGCAATGGGCAAATCGACGTGCTTGTTACCTTCTGCCTGCGTCATCATATTGTGTCCAATCTCCAGTTGGCGATCAAAACAGTGATACCAGCACTGGGGCTGAAACTTAAGTGCAGACTGAAACAATTTCTGGTGTTCTTCACTATCAACAGCGCGATCGCTAGCGCTCGATACGATCAGCAGTGGTGCAGCAAGTTGGACTTTGGCGCGATCGAGGATGTCTTGACCCAGATCCAGGAACACCCGCAGCGCTGGCATATGAAACCCAGCATAGCCAAAACCCACTGCACCAGGTTCCGTTTTCCACTCAAAATAGACGTTCATGCGTTCGACGACCCAGTCTACTAGAGCATTGGTGCCGCTAAGGTAGGGTGCAAACAGCAAGCCACGATCAACCTGCTGTGGGTACTCAAGCGCTAACCAGGCAGCAAGGGTACTGCCACCTGATAAACCACCCAGCAATACGCGATCGCCGAGAGACTGAGCATTTTGCAGCCAGTTTTGCCCAAATTCCTGATAGATGTGTGGATTCTCTGGCAGCGGCGGTGGGTTGTCCTCATTCCAATCACCCGCCTGTCCGTGCCCTGGCATTAGAGGAATCAAGACGTTGTAGCCCGCTTTGAAGAACGCTTCGCCGATCGTATCGAACTGTGCTGGCGCGGCTGTAAATCCGTGGAAGAAAACAACAACTTTAGACGTTGGGTTTGGCTGTAGTAGAAACCGAGAACGGCAAGTGTCGTCGCGCAACCCCAACGCTTCTTCCCGTGCCCTCGTTTTTTTAATCAGCGCTTCGGTTACATCGTTATAAGCTGCCATGTCACTACACTCTTTTGCAACGGTCTGGTTTTGCCCAGCAGCTTTACTGTTTGCTCTACAGTCGTTTTAGCGTTAATCGAGCCTTTTTTCCAAGTGCATTGAGGCAGATTGGGATTGTTGCCGCCGATTAAGCACGTAAAGATAAAGATCTGCAAGTATTGACGATTTTATTCTAAAACTGTATGATTAGATACAGAAAAGTAAATCGTTCATCTTGCGTTCTGCACTGGAATTAAACCTCACGATTCGAGAAGAGTCTTCCAGAAACAGAAACCGGACGGAAGTAGGGAGTCATCCCGAAGGAACGCGCCTCGCAACACATCATCCAGGAGGCGAATATGAAACTCTCTTATCGTGGCATTAGTTACGACTTTAATCCTTCTTCTCTGCAAGCGCTTGGAGCAAAGCATCGTTTAGCTGAGGTTTCCAAAGCGAGAGCATTAGGCGCGATTCTTACATATCGTGGTGCCGTTTATGCGATCACACCATCCACTCAAGCTACTTCTGCTCAGGCAGCTCTAACTGCTGGCACCGTACTGACCTATCGTGGGCAGTCGTATGTCGGACAACCAACCGTGCAAGCTACGCCTGTTCAACCAGACTTGGCAGTGTCTGAACCAGTAGCTACAGTCCTTGCTAAGGCTCCTGTCTCGATTCAAGAGCAAGCGCGTACGCTAACGATGAATCATCATCGTGCCATGAAGAAGCGTCAGCAGGTAATGCTAGTACGATCGGCTGCTGAAGTTGGCGTGTCTTCAGCGACTATCAGTCACTGGGAACGCACTCAAGAAACGTTCAATCCAGCGTTTTAGATCGTGTGCGATCGTAGTCATGCTGCTCTGAGTAAGACAGCGCTCTCGGTAGCATGGCTTTGACTCCATCACCCAAGGGTGACGCGTCTCCGCTTATGACATCCCGACTCTCTTTCCTTTTTGAAATCCAATAAGTTACTTTCAAACGACTGCTACAACTTAAAATAAAGCAGTCCAATCAAAAGCAATACGTTACATTCATCGCTATTTGCTTGCACGATTTCTAGCGCCGACTTTCACAGGTTCCGCCAGTGCAGTGGCGATCGCTTTAAGACTATTAGGGTTAGAAACCATATCGCGATGTAACGGCACCCATACTTTAACGTTTCGACCAACGGGCACTTGCGAACTACTGGCGGGCACAATCATTGCGTCGAGCGGTGTCCAAATGGAGGTGAAGTTAACGCGATCGAGCGTCGCAATGTCCTGATTTAAGTCCTGTAAAAACGGGTGGTTGGGACGCATCTGCATACAGCCTAGACGTAGAGAACCATAGGCGACCCAGGTGCCGTTATGAGGCGATGAGAGGCTAACAAAGCGCTGCACCCGATCGAGTCCACTCAGTCGCTGAAGATAATACCGCCCCACAATGCCGCCCATGCTGAAACCAAGCAAATCAAACGGTGTGCCGGGTGCAAAGGCACGATCGGCATACTCTGCAACCTGCTGCGCCAACTGCTTGAGGCAGCCATCGCCATTGTTAGGCGTAAGGTTGAGATCATGCGTCTCCCAGCCCAAACTGTTGAGGTAGCGAGTCATCGGGCAAAAAATTGTGCCTGTATCCCAGATGCCGTGAAGGAGAAGGACGGGATGGTTTGGAGTCGGAGAATTCATCGTGCGGTGCATCAGTATGTCTTGAGTCTAGCCTCCAGCAGTGGGTAGCCGCGATCGCGATAGGACAGCCAGGTAAATGGTCTAGAGCTAGACAGTGGATAAATTGTAACCATCAAAAATTAATTAATAAATCGCAATATTAGCCCTTCTGTACTCATAAAACCGCGATAATTTGAAGCGGGTAGTGCGGCTTTATGAGTCAAAATTTTACCAACCGTTGCGCGAACATATCTGCGCAAAGACATCGGTACGTAGTTCAGGAGCAGTTGCAATGAGCAGTTTCGTCAATTTCCTCAAAAATTTATTGTCTGGTCTTTTTTCCGCGATCGGCGGTCTCTTTAGTTCTAAGAAAAAGCCGGATGCGATCGAGGGTAGTGCGCCCACGCCTCGCAAAGCTCGCAATTCTGGGTATTTTCTGGAGCTTGATGAAGCTAAGGGTGTTGGCAGTGTAGCCGCCCCTGGTAAGGCTGACACAGCGTCTCCCGCTAAACCAGCGCAGACATCTGCTAAGTCAGAGTCTAACAACGGGGCAACCGCCAAGCCTGCCGCTGTGAAAGAACCAAAGGCGACACCAAAGCCAGTAAGTGCAAACGCAGCCCTCAATCTGCCTCAGCCGACGGTCACAACGTTTGCACCGAAATATCTGGCTCCAACGGGCAACTCAAATGGTCGTCGTCGCCCCGGTGCTAATATGTCATCCTTTTTGGACATGGCACGTCAGGTGAAAACCTCATCTTGAGCGTTTCTATTTAAGTCCATCGACTGCGGCAACTGATTCTGCCATAAACGAACAAAAGCGCTGAGGACTTTACCTCTAGCGCTTTTGTTTATTCGTAATTCGATCGACGTTGAGTTGAAAGCGTTGCTCACCTGTCTGAGACACCTGTCATCGACCCGGCGATGCATGTTCTTGCGTTGTTAGAATTAAGACCTGATTGTGCAGGGTGTGTAAAGCCTGCGGCATGGCTTCGCTCAAGGCAACGCCGTAACGCACCCTGAGTGAGGCTTTAGTGCGTTACGCTACCACCAACAGCACCCTACGAGTTGTGTCAGATCCTGTACTGCCGGGTTAATAACAGGTGAAATGCCGTTAAAGTCTTGCTTTTGGAACAAGCTGTTTTCTCAGAAGCGTTGAGTTATGGTCTGCTTTGGTCAACAGCGTTCTCGTATGCTCTGCGATCGATCGATTCATGTTCATACGATTTCAGCACAACCCAGAGCGAGTGGATGATGCCGGGAACATAGCCCAGTACTGTCAAACCCACATTGATGAGAAAAGCGGGACCAAGTCCCAACGTCATAAACACGCCCAGAGGTGGGAGAAGAATTGCGGCAAGGATGCGTAGTAGTTTCATAGCTCTTTGTAGTCCTGCTCTTTAAACAGCCTTAATGTATGCATTGTCGTAGTATGGGTTGCAATCAGCCTCCCTCTCAAGAGCTAAAAAGCAGTCATGCTGGTGGCAGTTCTGAATCATTTGTGAGACGTGGGCAGATGGTTTAACGGTCAGTGGTTAGCGGTCAGCGATCAGAGAAAAGCTGTTAGCTGGTCGCTGACCCCTTCAAACCTCTTTCTACCGTTTCCGTAATGGCAAAGCCTCAACGTGTATCCAGCTTTCGGACGATTTTGTCTTGAGCCAATTTCGTCTGAAAGAGTAGACATTGACATACTACACGTGTAGTATATACAAAGTGAGTTTTTTCCAGAGCCATTCCATGATCAGCACACCCGTAGTGAACTTACAGAGCGCGATACAGCACCGACCCAGCAGTGGTTTGGCAGCGATCGTGGTGCTGCCTAAGTTCAGGGGCGAGTCGGCGCGATCGCTAGGCAATCTTTCAACCATTACAGGCAGAACGAACACCATTGCAAAAGGGCTTTTTTGGGAGCTGCTTTTGGATCGATTCATACAAAGCGGGTGGTGCAGGCACGATCATGCACCCACATAGGCAACCAGTCACTACTGACGCTGTTGACCCCCGCTCCTGAATATCAGAGGCGGGGGTTGTTTTTTTAGGAGGCAAACAGGATGTTAAAGCTGACCTATATCGAGGACGGGTTACATCTGGAGCGGATGACCGCTTCCCTGGATGTGCTGATCGCACAGCGAGTGCTGTTGGCATTGCGTGCTGGACAAAAACTCTATGTCGAACCCGGTAACGCTGCCTTTTTGCTGCCTGCCGATGCGCCTGGTCTGACCCATCTAGAACTGGCGTTGAAGCTCGATCGCAGCCAAAGCATTACCGTGACACCCGTTGATACCGCGTTTATAGAAGTGAGTCTGCAAGGGAGTTGGATTGCGGAAGATGCAGCTGCTCACGAAGGCATGTTCATCACCGCGTTCTCCGATCGTGCTGAGTTCTTTGTCTACAAGCTGTGGCAGATGACGCAGTTGCAAGTGTCATCATTCTTGTAAATGGTGCATCGTTCTTCCAAACACCGATTGATCCGTAGCTAACGCAAAACCGGGCTTCTAGATACAAGCTTGATACTCAAACAGCATCTTCTTGTAAAGAAACCCGGTTCTTGCTTCGGTTTGATTGAGTTTTAATAGGCTCGATCGAGGTTAGGTGCTTTGAGCAGTTCCAGATGAAGCGATGGGAGCAGTGCTGTTTCTGTTGATGCTTTTTGTGCCAATGAGGGAACCTGTTCTCGGAGACGAGCAGTTAGTTGCTGAGTTTTCGCATCATAGATTTGGGTCAATAGCTTAGGGTATAGCCCAATACCGATGATGGGTACCAACAGTGCCGAGATGATAAACACCTCGCGCGGTTCGGCATCAGCCAAAACCTCATGAGAAGTAAGCGTTTTATTCTCAGGACCGTAGAAGATCTCCCGCAGCATCGACAGCAGATAAATGGGTGTGAGGATCACGCCCACCGCTGCTAGCAAAACAACGAGAACCTTAAACGGTGGCGCATAGGCATCACTGGTGGCGAAGCCCACAAACACCATCAGCTCTGCCACAAAACCACTCATTCCCGGTAAAGCCAGCGATGCGAGGGAGCAAGCGGTGAACATGGAAAAAATCTTGGGCATCTTCTGACCGACACCGCCCATTTCGTCCAGCATCAGCGTATGGGTGCGATCGTAGGTTGCCCCCACCAGGAAGAACAAACTTGCACCAATTAAGCCATGAGACACCATTTGCAGTACAGCACCACTCAAGCCCAAATCGGTGAAAGAGGCAATCCCTAGCAGGACAAACCCCATATGTGAAATGGAGGAATAGGCAATCTTGCGCTTCAGATTGCGCTGGGCAAAGGAGGTTAGTGCCGCATAGATAATATTGACCACGCCTAAAATCACGAGTGCTGGTGCAACTGTGGCATGAGCCGCTGGTAGCATCTCCGCATTCATCCGAATCAAGGCATAGCCGCCCATTTTGAGTAGAATGCCTGCCAGGAGCATGTGTACAGGAGCGGTCGCTTCTCCGTGAGCATCGGGCAACCAGGTGTGCAGCGGGATGATCGGTAGCTTGACGGCATAGGCAATCAGAAAGCCCGCATAAAGCCAAAGCTGCAAGGTCAGAGGAAAGTCCTTTTGCATGAGCGATCGCATGTCAAACGTGACGGTATCACCGTAAAACGCCATCGCTAGAGCAGACAGCAGAATAAACAGCGATCCCCCAGCCGTATAGAGGATGAACTTCGTTGCGGCATACTGACGCTTTTTACCGCCCCAAATCGATAGCAACAAATAAATGGGGATCAGTTCTAACTCCCATGCCAGGAAGAACAGCAGCATGTCCTGCACAGCAAAAACAGCGATCTGTCCGCCATACATTGTCAGGAGTAAAAAGTAGAACAAGCGCGGCTTCAACGTTACGGGCCAGGCAGCCAGGGTTGCCAGGGTGGTGATGAAGCCCGTTAGTAGGATCAGCGGCATCGATAGACCATCAGCGCCAACCGACCAGTTCAGGTCAAGCTGAGGTACCCAGGAGTAGCTCTCAAAGAGCTGTATGTCTGAGCTAGAAAAGTCGTAGTAGCTGTAGAAGGCATATACCAGAAGCGCAAAGTCGATCAGCCCAATCACCAGAGCGTACCAGCGAATGGTCTTGCCATCCTTGTCAGGGATCAAGGGAATCAACAGCGCGGCTGCGATCGGAAACAGGATGCTAGTCGTTAGCCAGGGAAAATTAGCGGTAAGCATCAGTAACCAGTTGTTAGTTGTTAGTCTTTGGTGATTAGAAGTTTCTAAAGATGCGTGGGAAAGAACCTAAACACTAGATTGCCAGTACTCACGGAGAGTGATTCAAGCGATCGGGCGTGTACTGTTCAAAGCCAGCCGTCTAAAGTCTAAAGCAGTTGTCATTAGCTTTAAGCTGTCAGCTTCTAGAGGATTGTATCTGCCTCTAACAACTAACACCGAACAACTAACAACTTCTTAAGCTATGCCAGAAAAGATCACCAAACCTAGAACAGCAGCAAAGACAATGAGCGCGTAGAACTGAGCACGTCCATTCTCAAGGTACTTCAGTACTTCACCTGTGAAAAGAGTGACTAAACCTGCCAGGTTAACAACGCCGTCCACCACTTTAGAATCAACCTCTAAAATCTGCCTCGCCAAGCGACGGCTATTCAGCACAAAAACGCTGTAGTAGATATCGTCGATATACCATTTGTTTTTGGATAGCTGGTAAAGGGCAGGAATTTTAGCAGCGATCGCGGCTGGGTCGATCGTCTTCCGTGCGTACATCAAAATCGCTAGCGAAATACCTAGCAGCGAAATGCCCACCGAGCTACCTGCCATAACGAAAAACTCATTGAGGTTTTCGCCCCCTTCTGCTGCCAGTTCGACCGCTTCGCCTGGAGCATGAATAAAGGCTTCAAAGTAGTTCGCAAATGGTGTACCGACCAGACCGATCAGAATCGATGGCACTGCCAGAAGCATTAGAGGCAGCGTCATTGTAAAGGGCGACTCGTGCGGAAATTCGCTGTGATGTTCATGGTCATCATGCTTGTCTTGAGCATGCTCATGAGCAGTAAGGGTCAGTTCTTGAGGGTTCATGGCACCGGGACCGATCGACAGCCCTTGCGCTTGCAGTTGCTCTACTTTGATGGCTTGGCGCACCGTAGTATCGTTGCCGCGAAACCCACCCTCAAACGTAGAGATATACATGCGGAACATATAAAATGCCGTAATTCCCGCCGTCAAATAGCCGACACCCCACAGCACCGGGTTCGCTGCAAAGGCATTACCAAGAATTTCGTCCTTCGACCAGAAGCCTGCAAACGGTGGAATCCCCGAAATAGCGAGTGTGCCAATGAGAAAGGTAATGCCCGTAAACGGCATGTACTTTCGCAAACCGCCCATCAGCCGCATATCCTGAGCGTATGCTGGGTTGTGCCCAACGACGTGCTCCATCCCGTGAATGACCGAACCTGATCCCAGGAACAGCATTGCTTTGAAATAAGCGTGCGTCATCAGGTGAAACATGCCAGCGCTGTAGGAACCAACGCCCATTGCCATTACCATGTAGCCCAACTGCGACATCGTGGAATATGCCAAGCCCTTTTTAATGTCGTTTTGCGTAATGGCGATCGAGGCTCCTAAAAATGCCGTCAACGCGCCTGTGTAAGCAATTACATCCATCACAACTGGGATGTTTTCAAACACAGGAAACATCCGAGCGATGAGGAAAACCCCAGCCGCTACCATCGTCGCTGCATGGATCAGCGCTGAAATGGGAGTCGGACCTTCCATCGCATCGGGTAACCAGACATGAAGTGGAAACTGAGCCGACTTCGCTACAGGTCCCAGGAAAATCAGGATGGCAAAGAGGGCTGCGAGTCCACCGCTAATAGCACCTGTTGCCACCAAGTCTTGAAGCCGATCGCCGATCGTCTCAAAATCAAAGCTCTGCGTTGACCAATAAAGCCCTAAAATACCGAGCAGCAAGCCAAAGTCACCGACTCGGTTAGTCACGAACGCCTTCTGACACGCATCGGCAGCGCCTTGGCGATCGAACCAAAAGCCAATGAGCAAGTAGGAACACATTCCTACCAGCTCCCAAAAAATATAGACCTGTACCAGGTTTGGACTCAGCACCAGACCCAGCATCGACGCGCTGAAAAGGCTCAAATAGGCGTAGAACCTTACATAACTTGGGTCATGCGCCATGTAGCCATCAGTGTAGATCATGACCAGAAAAGCCACCGTCGTCACAATCACTAGCATGAGAGCGGTGAGATGGTCGATGGTATAGCCCATGCTGAGTCGAAAATCCCCCGCTGATGCCCACTCAATCATTTGAGTGTAGGGAGGATGTCCGTTGAGTTGGCTCCACAAAAGCGCCGCAGACACAACTAACGTCGTCCCCATCAGTGAGACGATAAAAATCGAGTTGACCTGCCGCAGCTTGTTCGTTGCTTTATTGAAGGAAATTAGCCCCAAACCGACAATCATTGCGCCAGCCAGTGGCAAGACTGGAATCAGCCAGGCGTACTGATAAATCGCTTCCATTGCTCATGCCTATGGTTAAAGTGCTTCGCTTGGTTGGGAAAACCGTTTACATTGTGACACACGCTTAACAGGAAACTGTCGTGTACAAACACAACATTCTGTTATTTCTACGGTTTAGCATTCCCAACACAGCGGCAAACCGCATCTACCAGCAAGGGTATGATTCGTTAAAGTTGCAGCCCAACCTTGTAGAAGTGCCTTTTCGGCTGACTGTTGGACTCTCTTAGCGCCATAGTGACGATCGGGTCTGAGGGTCGCTTTTTTGAAGACAAGCTCTGATACGCGATGAGGAATGCCCATCGAAAACTAGCCGCATCTCTCAGAGCCGCCGCACTCTAAGGTTTTCAAGCCTCTAGGTCTCGCTGCGATCGAATGGAATAGTTTCAGGTTGAACGCTTAATGGGTGCGGATTAACAAGCACTCTCTGCAACTCTGCCCAGAGATCGTCACGACGGTGAAACCCCTCTAGGCGATGCACGACCTTCCCCTCTTCAAACAGAAGGATAGTGGGCAAAGTAGTAATGCGGTAGCGGCTTGACAGCTTGAGATTCTCGTCGGCGTTGATCCCGATGAGCTTGAAGCGCTTACCCCATTCCGCCTGAAACCGCGTTAGCAGTGGCTCAATCATCTTGCAGGGACCACACCAGGGTGCCCCAAAATGCACGACGACAGGCGTAGGAGATTCCAAAACTTCTTCTACGAAGGTCTGTTCACCCATTGCAGGTTTGTGATTCCTCAAATGATTAGATGCTTAATCTTTATCTTGGGATCATCCTACCAGCCAACGCTGTTTGTTGCACGGATCAAAATTGGATGTGCCCACCAAAAAAGTAGAACAAAACCGACGACCCCTAAATAGGCAGGACGGAGAAATTCTTGCCAGTGAAGTGATTGACGACCCTCTACGATCGCCCTAAACGGAATCACCGACGTGCGCGCCTTAACAACTTCAAACGCTTCACCGTAGCGCGCCAACAGGCGACGATCGCCATGCCACACACCAAACAAATGGTGCAAGATTAGCCCGATCGAGGTTACGACCATAAATGATGTTCCTAGCCATAGCGTATGAGCCACGCACCAAATCACTTGCCCCACCATTTGTGGATGTCTCGTAATGCGGATGATCCCACTTTCGTAGAGGTGGACTTCAGGTTTTTGAATTGCCGCTACTTCTAAGAGGTTAAATGTGGCTGGATAAAGAAACAGAAAAGAGATCGCTGATAAGACCCAAACCGTTGTTTGCACACCCATCGTTCTCTGTACCTGCCAAAGTTGCTTGCCATCGTAACGGTGATTGAAAAAGTAAATAATTAGCACCACTGCGAGACTTAAACTCACTAGGGCAAATAAAACCCGATACAGCCGTGGACCTATCTGCTTCTCGCCCCACGGACGCAGCGCTGCTAGACCACTGTGAGCGATCGCAAAACTTAACAGCAACGCCGACATAATCCAGTGGCTCGGTGTCAACCAGTCGAAAGACATAAGCGGCAGTGAGGAAACAGGGATCAAACGCTAATCTAGCATCTCATCCGCTTTGCATTGCCCTACTCCACTTTCTTCCTATCGTCCCACTCAAAACAAAAGACCGACCTCTAGCTGGCGTAAATCGATCGTATAAAGGCTGCCCTCACCGTTTTTCCAGGTAGCGATGAGCAGACCATAGGGTTCAAGGACAGCGATCGCCGTAGGACTGGCTGGTCCTGCCAAGCGTCCGGCAGGCTGACCATGTCGGTCTAACAGAACGATCTGTCCATCTGCCGCCATCAAAACGTAGCCCCAAGAGGCTGATGCGATCAAGATCGGCACCATATCTACCCCAATGCGCAGCAGTTTGAGGGGCTTCAAATCAATCAGTAAGACTGAGTTAGTATGCCCTGGTTCTAGTGCCACCACGCGATACGGGGTTGTGGTTTCTACCACCTGACGCAAGGGTACAGGTAAGCTAAAGGCGCTAATAGGGTTCCCTCGACGGGTAAAAATTTCTAGCAGCACACCCGTAATGTGAGAATGGGTTCCTTTATCCACGATGTGAGAAAAAGCAACGATATAGCGTGAGTCTGCCATTGCCAAGTGAAACAGATGAGCCGTCAGACTGGGTGCATTGGCGGCATTACCGTTACGACTCCCAGGTTTAATCGACTGCATCCGCGACAAATTCCAGAAGCTCAAAACGCTGGTGACTTTGTCCGCCTCTATCACTGCCACTGCCATCCAACGCCCTTTTGTTTCAATGGTGGCGTGAAAGTCTTGATTAAATTCAGCCACCAGCTCAGGCACTGACTGCTGGGGTGGTGCAGTGTGGTTGGGCTGCTGTGGAACCGTTTGAGCCTGCGGAACCAGACCCTGCTGGAAAAGCTCGATCGGGATGCGGTAAATCGATCGCTGCGTGATGGCAAAGCAACCCTGCGGTCGTACCAGTAACTCTTTGACCGTTTTGGGTAACTGTACTGACACTGCGGTCGATCGCTCCTCACCTTCAAACGGCGCTGCCCCAGTAGCCAGCAACCCTCCCGGATAGGTTTGGCAACCAATGTAACGCCTGCAAAGCTGATAGACCTGCTCCTCTTCACCTCTTACTGTCGATTCAACTAGAGCCGCTGCGCCTGCCGCAGTCAACACATGCGTTCGAGGTGGTACTGGTGCTGTAACCAACTGTTGCACTTCAGCCGCTAGCGCTTCCTGTTTTACGTAGCGGCACAAACTGGCTGGTAAGACAAGAGACGATCGCAGCAGTCTTGAATCTGTCCATGCCTGCTCAAGTTCAGACCGCGACGCTTTTACCGCCGATCGCACTGCCGCAACCATTTGTGTCGCCGATTGAAACCGTCGCGCTGGCAGTTTTTGCAACGCCGTGTGCATCACCGCTTGCAGTGCAGCCGGAATGGTTGCCGGAATTTTGACAGCCTGATTGAGGTGCGCTGACATCATGGCGGCAGGCACACCAGAGAACGGTCGGAAACCTACCAGCAATTCAAACAACATAATCCCTACAGCGTAAAGATCCGATGTAACAGAATACTGACCATAAAACCGTTCTGGGGACATATAGGCGGGCGAACCCGTGTTACCGTCACGGTTGTCTGTACTTTCTTGGTGTACTCGGGCAATACCAAAGTCAGACACGCGAGCCGTCCAACCATCTGCCTGCAATGCCAGCAGAATGTTTTCTGGTTTGATGTCGCAATGAACAATGCCGCGACTGTGAGCATGGTCTAGCCCCAACAGCACATCAATGACCAGTTTTAGGCACTGAAGCGGATGCAACCGTATATCGTCTTCCATCAGACCGCGTAAGGTGCCGCCTTCGCAGTAATCCATCACGAGATAGCGTCCAGTTGGCGTGTGCTCCAACGCGTGACAGGTCACAATATTGGCATGTTGCAAACTCAGCAGAAAGCGTAGTTCACGCAAGAACTTATGAGTGGGGAACCGATGCTTATCAAGTTCTTTGAGTGCAACAAGACGACCCGTTTTGCGATGACTAGCACAGTAAACTCGTCCAAATTGTCCCTGACCAACGAGTCCTAACAGTCGATATTTTGAACGCTTTAACTCTTTTAAAAGGAGGTAAGACACATCACGAAAATAGTAATTAGCTGTTAGTCTTTAGTTGCTAGTTGTCGATCGCTCATAATCATTTGCGATCGTTCTAAACATACAGATACAAAGCCTATCTTATTTTCTCTAAGCACAATAGTTTTGATCAGATCAGTACATTTAGCGACAGTCGTTGCTAGCTGCTCTCGCTGTTAAACCACCATTTTAGAAGCTAACAACTGATAACCAAAAGCTTCACTTCTAGGCGCAAAGTTTTTGCATAATAGACTCGTGATCTAGATGGCTTTCAACCATGCTTTCAGCAGGCTGTAGGCGATTGGCTAAGCCCAACAAAAAGCAGTTATGATCTGCACCTAATGATTCGCAAGTCGTTTGGATGCAGTGCAATTCGCGCCCCGTTAACTGGCTAAAAAACGCACTCAAAACGCCAGCTTCTAGAAAACAGACAGGCGCATCACCTTGTGGAGCCTGACTGGCAAAGGGAGAGTTCGACGTTTTTATGATGAGAAAGCCATGCTGCTGATGTGACTGATCTAACTCGATCTTGCCCCAACCGTAAGCAACCCAGCAAGACTGTAAGCTGTTAAGAAATTCCAGCACCGACATATCTGCCAGCGCTGTACCGTAGTAGTCAGTCAATTCTTCACGAAAGCGCGTGTAAAAGTTTTTACCCCACCAGCGACCGCAATTAAACAACACCAGACGCGAAGCCTGTCCCGTTTCTTTGTGAAGACCCGCATAAATTGCCTGAATCAGAGTTTCGGGGAGTGCAAGCAAGCGATCGCCCCGACGATTCTCCAATAAGCCCATTTCCAAGTCACCCTTCACATAGGCATCGACTGCAAAGTAGTTACCAGGAACACGGTTGTTTGTTAATAAATCGGCGACAGAAATCATAGAGCAATACCAGGGGTTGAAATTGACTGGAAAGAGTTGCAGCGGCTGTGAATTTTAGACCGTAAACTCTGATTTAAGATCTCGGTTTCTAGTCTTGGGGCGAGAGCTTGACAATCAGTGACCAGCGGTTGCAAGCGTGGGAGTTTGCAGGATTGCGGTTTGCACTTTTGCAATGTAGGGACCGACCAAATTGATCTGCTGAGCCGTAAGCGCTTGTGTCAAACGTTGGTTGAGCAGGCGAAAAAGCGCTGTATCGATCGCGCGCGTATTGTAAATACTGAGCGTCGTTGTCAGCCAACTTAGCAGTCGTTCCTGCACAAAGGCTTCATCGTTTAGCAACATACCCATAGCGGAGTAACGCAGTAGCAAGAGAGCATTTTTAAGGCTGCGTTCTAAATTTTCGACCGTTTCCTGAGGCAGCACTGTTTCTAATTGGTCTGCTACCTGCTGCATGATTGCGAGTTCACGATCGCGCAGCGTCCGATAGGTATCGATACGTTCAGGCAGTGAGCTGACGTATTGATTGATCACGCCTAGCTCTTCGGACTTGAGATAACGATGTTCGGCTTCATCAAAGATCGTTTCGATTTGCGGGTGCATGGTGAGGAGGGGTGAGGGGATGAGGAGGTGAGGGAGAGGGGGAGTCAGGGAGAGGAGGAGTCAGGGAGAGGGGGAGTCAGGGAGAGGAGGAGTCAGGGAGAGGAGGGCAGCGGTATCAAGTTCTGCCTTCTGCCTCCTGCCTTCCGGCTTCTGCCTTCTGCCTTTAGAACAGTCCCGAAAAGCTGTCTAGAGTGAGGTCATCAGGTTTTGATGGCGGAGCAGGCTGTACAACTGTGGGAGCGGCGATCGCAATACCGTCCCAGTTAATCGCAGCGAAAAACTGACAGACGCTCATTTTGAGATTGAGAGGCGCGTTGCTGTGTTCGCTCAAGCTCAGTTTGTTTGCTTGCACAGCAGGCGTATGGTTTTCCCAATTAATGCCTGTGAAGAAGGTTCGTACAGAGTCTCGTTGCCACGCTTCAACAGCAGGAAGGGCTTTGGAACCATTCGTTTGGGGTAGAGTTAGCGCACTCATCGTAGTAAGTCTCCTGTACGTAAGCGCTTCTCGATATCTTTAGCGGTCGCCCCTTCGTTGAGCCAGAAGGACGCAGCATCAATTCGGTCTTGACCACCCAGGAGAAATTTGCAGTAGGTCTCGCCCATTGAGTAGCACTGAATTTCGATGCAGCTCAACTGCTTTTTCACCATTTCCGTAAAAAAGCCAGCGAACAGTCCGGCATAAAGGAAACAGACGGGCTTGCCCACGTCACCAAGGCTGCGGGCGATCGCAGAGTCAAACACGTTGATAAACATGAAGCCCTGCTTGCGATCGCCCATGTCTACTTCCCAGCGCCCCCAGCCTTGGGAGGTGAAGGGCCACCACCAGGTTTCAAGCAGAAACAAGAGGTTCGTTTGACGCAGATTGCGATCGAATTCTTTTTCAAACCACTTTTCAAAGAAGAACGCGTCTTTTTGTCCCCATTCGCAGCCGATCGTATACATCGTCGCGGCTGAGGCATCACCCACTTCTTCTTCTAAGCCTTCAACCAGACCAATGATGAAATCTTCGGTGGTCAGCACATTTCTGCTGCCGTTCCAATCGACGATCGTGCCCTTGTCCTGGTCAAATTGGAAAAAATCCCGAAACCCGTAATGGTTATGCTTTTTGGGGTTTCTCAACTTGACAGAGTTTTCTTGAGGCGTTGCAATCACCATAGTCTTTTCTCAGCGAAATTCAAGTAGTAGGAATAGTCACGCAAACGGCAAAGCTAGCGACCAGCGACAGTGCTGTAAAGCAAGAGCCAAAACTTTGTGAGCTTTAACCAGGGCAGTCAAGGAAGGGCAGCAACTGTCGAAGCCAACCGGGAGCTAGGAGAAGAGAGCAGCCGCCTTGAATCAGCTATTGTTAGTGCTTCTGGCTTAATGTTCCCTGGGCTGAGACGATCTAACCTGCCGTCATCGATTGGTTGAAAATCTTCACAAATAACCGTTGTCTGAAGGTTGCAAGAACGGTCTTACGTATGCTCGAAATGTTAGGGAAGCTCTACAATCCGCTGCTTAAACCTCTTTTCAAGGAAAAGTTGCCTGTAGCAAGCGATCGTTGATACAGTTTTTGGACTTGGCAATCACTGATTATAGAGATGTCCTAGAGTCAAATCACCATAACTAAGCCTCCCTTGGGGGGCTTTTTTGCTGAATGCCTGCATCAAACCTTCAGCGAACGTCACAAGGTTAAACAGTAAGGCATCAAGCCCGTGATCGCATTTAAGACAGCAGGTATGCTAAAAAACCTGACAAACGCTCAGAAATAGGGTAGATCTAGCAAGGGTATTTCAGGTTGGTTCACGCAACACTGCAAGCTGAGAGATCAACAGCTTGTAGCGCCGCAAGAGTTTGATTGCCTCACGAACACTAATCGCTGTCAATTCGTCTAAGCTCATTTGTCTAAAACCGTGTGTGGTAGGTGGGGTCGTGCAAAAAAGACAGAAGTTGATGATGAAAGCTTGGGTTAAAGCGCTAGCAAAGTACCCATTTGTACAGCAGCAGGTTTGCGATCGCACGGTGGTTTTGATCAGCAGCTTGACGCTGCTGCTGCCACTCTACAGTGGGTTCTTTAACCCAGCGTGGACGTATGCACCCAGTACAGAGGAGCCGACTGGCATGCCGACTGAGGTATTGCCAACGCAGTGTCAGCCACTGTGATCGACTCAAACTGGCGGGTTAACCCAGCTTGTGAGTGATGTCACTCAAACGGCAACGTGGATGGAACAACCAGCGGTCGGTATGAGTACGTTGCTTGGGCAGGTGGCACCGCAGATGCTGGCGTACTTGAATGCACCAGCCTTTCCAGAAATTAACCAACGCGCCCGGTTAGCCAGAGTGCCTGTGATGATGTATCACGACATCCTGCCGGAAAAACAGGTGTTTTTTGATGTCACTCCCGAAGAGTTTGAGCAGCGCCTCCAACTGATCAAGCAGAAAGGCTTAACACCTATCAGCATGGATCAGCTAGTCACACATCTACGGACAGGGCTGCCCTTACCTGCAAAGCCGATTCTGCTGACCTTTGACGATGGCTATAGCGGTCATTATGATTACGTCTATCCATTGCTAAAAAAATATAATTACCCCGCTCTCTTCGCCATTTACACTGCCAAAGTAAGCAAAAAACTAGGGCGATCGAGCCTAACCTGGGAGCAACTGCGGGAGATGGCAAAAGACCCATTGATCACGATCTCTTCCCATAGCGTGAGTCATAAAGTGATGGCAGGGCTAACCAAAAGTGAGCTTGCGATCGAAACCCAGGAGTCGAAGCGCATTCTGGAATTAGAGTTGGGTATGCCTGTGCGCTATTTCACCTATCCTGAAGGGAAGTTTGACGGTCAGGCAGTCGCGGCTGTGAAACAGGCAGGTTACGCTGCCGCACTGACAATGGACGACAACGATGAGCGATTAGCAGGGCAATCAGATAATCTGCTGACGATCGGGCGGATTGGGCAATCGCGCCTAACCGAAATGGTGGATGTTGCCTGGGGTGGTCCCAAACTGCCATCCTGGAACCAGACCTTTGACTTTACGTCTCCTGTCGCTCGCACCGATGCCTCGATTGACAATACGCCGTTTATTTTCATCTCAGGTGGTAGACCAACGACGATCCATGCCCGCACTCGCGATCAGGTACCGAAAATTTTGGAAGGAACAGGGGCGATCGCAGCCGTCGATGGTGGGTTTTTCTCCCTGGAGTTTTTAGACTCTAATGCGATGCTAGGTCCTGTTCTAAGTCAGTCCGAGGGCGAATTTATCCCTGGCAAGCGGGGCGAAATTCCTTTCCTTGCCAAGCGTCCGCTGGTGTTGATTAGTCCCAATGCCGTTAAGTTTGTGCCCTTTGATTACATCAAACACAATACTCTGAAAGGCATTCAGGCGGAAATGCCCGATGTTACAGATGCGTTTGTGGCGGCTGGCTGGCTTGTGGACAATGAGCAGCCTCAACCCATTGAGCGCTTTGGTCGCCTGTATAGCGTCAACGAACTACGGCACCGAGCTTTCTGGGGCATTAACCAGGCAGGGCAACCAAAAATTGGGGTTTCTCAGGAACCGATCGGCTCGGTTGATTTAGGAGCCGCGCTAGCCAAAGCAGGTTTTCGGGATGCGGTCATGCTTGACTCTGGTGCCAGCACATCCCTCGCCTACAAAGGCGCTTCATTGGTGGGTTATACACCTCGCCCCGTACCGCATGTTGTGGCGCTGGTGCCACCTGCGGACGAACTGAACGCACGTTGCGCGTTAGTATCCTCTCGTTAGGTTGAGCAAACTTCGCCACACGCTTCTGTAGATGCTTCTGTAGATGGTCTCATACAGTGGTTTTTGAGTTTCACCTCGACCTAAAGGGAGACTGGAGGTTTGTATGAGCGTGAAGTAGACCTCACTAGCATGACAACTCCCCACTTCGAGCCTGTATCTAGACCATCTAGCTGATGCAGAAGCCTTACAAGCTTATCTGGATCAACAACACGCTGAGAACCCAGACTTACGGGTTTATAAAGCTGAGGACGATGTAGCTGAAGCGATCGCAGACTACTTGGAGAGTAAAAGACAGCAAGAAGCCTCCTAAAACGGTCAATCTTTAGATCAAGGGTGGGCACTGCTGCTGGCTAACGTGCAGGGATGTCATGTCTATCTATGAAGTTACCCAACCCTGACCAAGCCGTTATCGACATGCAAAAGCTGACTAATTACTGCCTGAATCCAGAACATGCGGATGGACAACATAAAGCCTACGTTTTTCAAGCGGCATTAGGCATTCGGTTAGAAAACGCAATCGAGTTACGAGATGCTTTGTTACAAGCAGTTAAAAACGATGATGCTGTTCCAGGCAAATTGAATCAACATGGACAAAAATATGTCATTGATTTTTCTATGACTCGGTTTGAAAAGCTGGCAGTCGTTCGGAGTGCCTGGATCGTGCGCTATGACGAGAACTTTCCTCGGTTAGTAACTTGTTATATTTTATAAAGGAGGCTTAACAAATGAATTCACCAATGAAATTGTTGGATGTGATCGCACTGATTGAAGACTTGCCAGATCTAAGGCTGTATCGTGGGCAGGTTGGAACCATTGTCGAAGTGTACGAACCTGGCGTTTTTGAGGTTGAGTTCAGCGATACGCAAGGACGAACGTATGCGCTGGAAACATTAAAGCAGAAACAATTAATGGCGTTGTACCATCAACCGATCGCTGAAATCGTACCGCTCTAAAACGAATGAGTCAAATTTTACAAAATTTATTTAAGGCTTCCAATTTTTTAATCGACGCTGAATCCTACTTTAATAATCCTTGCGCCTCCAAAACTTGGTAGAGCTTTTCTCCTACATCACTACAGCTTTCTGGTGTGAACAGATGTGGTTCAAAGTTAGATGAGAACACACTCGATATAACTAGGGTTGCATCATGACTCGATTGAATTCGAGGAATTTGACTAGCTATTGATGCAATCTCACTATCAAATTCATCTGGAGGTGCGCCAGTTTTTAGAAGCCCATACGGATCCCATTCTTGTATGGTTGCACGGACTGTACCGAGCGCCAGGTCGTAATCGCGCTTTGTATTCACACGTTAAGATTCTTCATCAATTCTACTTGCTGAGCACCGAATAACTGGTTCACTCTTCACTCTTTGCTTCTAGTTCAGCCAACGCATAACGGGCGATCGCCAAACTTAAACGAGCCTGTTCAACCTCAGAAAGCGCGTCCCATTCAACAGAACGGACGCGATTGAGGGTCGCTTCAATGGGGGTGTCGTTGCCTCGCATAGCATGAGCAAGGGGACGTGCCAGGACGTATAAATCGTCTTCTGCCAGGTTGGGAAGTGCCTCTTGAACACACTGCACGAGCTGATCAGCGAGAGAGATGGAACTGGACAAAACGTGTTGGGCGCGGGTGGCGATCGCAGTCAATAACTGTTGGGGAACGCGGGTCGCAAAGCGCTGCATGAGGGATTCTTGGAGGGATGCCGTAGACCAAAGCTGATTCACCTGGGCAAAGAACACATTGGAACGGGTAGCGACTTCATCTACTTTCCAGTCATCCAGGGGTAACGCTTGCTCTAAGGCTGTAAAGAATGGTTCTGACTCAGGTGTCGCAGGGTTCCAGACGTAAGGAATCTTGGCATTCGGGTCTTCTGCAACCATAAACTTGTCTTCGGTAAGCGGTGCATCTCCCGTCCAGGAAGAACTTACACCTTCCGCATGAAGCAGTGCTGCCCACAGCGCTTGCTCAACATTAGCCTCTGAATTTGCTTGATTGTCGGAACACATTACTTTATTTTCCATAGCGAAACTCCTATCATGCACTGAAAAAATGACCTCGTTGGTGTGATCTACATGGGGATCGCTGTCCGTTCCGCAACTCGATCTAATTTACGTCATTTGGGTGAGAAATGTCTGCTCCAGAATGGACTTGAACGTCGGCACAGGGGCAGTTGAGGCTTCTGGCATTGAAGCCTTTAAACGGTAGAACTGCCTGGTGTGTCCAAAGCTGTGGTAAATTCCAGCGCCTCGTTTTGGGAACTGCCAAATTTTAATTGCGTACCCGGTGGCAAGGGTACTTCCTGACGATGGACTTTACGCCAGCTATTGGCTTCCACACCAGGCTCCAGCATCCAGGTGCCAAAGCGCGAAACGTCTTCGAGAAAGTAGGACGTTTCGGCATTACTACTGGGTTGCGACTGACGACAAAAAATGACGGCGTGTTTGCGCGAGACACCACCCTGATCTTCCTGTAGTACCAGATCGTTTTCGCCCCGATCGCGCCCGACTCGCATAAAGCCGTTCTGAATATGCCAAACTTTTGCAGTGACGAGCGATCGCAGGGCAGCATCGGGCTTGGGCTGTCCCAGGCGCGTAATGGGTCCTGGCATTGCGGTTAAGCCACCCTCAAGCGGCTGCAACAGTTCGCCATCAAATTCGGGATGCATATAGAGTACAGGCAGCGTCCATGCCTGTTGGTTGAAGCGATACAGCGTGAGCAGATGCTGACGGGCAACGGCAACTGCCTGATCGATTGGCACTCGTCCTGAGAGTGCTCTGGCAAACGCTTGAATAAAACTCAGCGCTTCTTCGTCAGTAATGGAATCACGCATTCCTAGAACGGCTGGCACGCCATGATGGATCAGCACCTCTGCGAGACTACTGCGCGGCATCGCCTGCGATCGCGAGACTGATGGTGTCACTGTGGAGTCTGCGATCGGTTCGTGATCGGGTTGGGCACCCCAGCAGGCATTAAAGACTGCTAGCTTCACTTGACAGCGAGTGAGCACTTGCGCCAGCTCAGTGCCATTCAAAGTCATACCAGGTCGCAAAAACAGCAGCCCACCGTCTGGAGCTGGAACACCGTGTCCCGCATAGAAAAACACGTTATAGGTATGCTTTTCAAGCTGACTGATCAAAGCGGCTGGCGTAGGTTGCACCAGCGTATCCACCTGACAGGGTGTAATTGTTGCGCCCCCAATACCACTGCTGCCAGACGTGGTTAGCAGGTGTGCCAGTACATGGGCTTCTTGCTCAAGCTGCAAGGTTTGTAGTGTTTCGGGATGAGCCGTACTTGCAGAGCCATGAGAAAAACCCGACGCTGGTTCAGAATCCTGACCCAACACCAGCAAAATCTTAAGAATGTTGTCCGATCGCAGCTCTGGCAACGGATGGACATCGCTGGTCGTGCGGCTAAACAACAGTTGCTGCTGAAGAGAAATGGGCTGTTTCCCCGCACCATCCTGCATAATTTCCCACGGCAACGCCACCAAGTTCGGATCACGCACTTCCAGCCGTAGCCGCAGCGGTTTCGATTGCCCCATCGCAATCCCCTGACTATGGTTGAGGCTACCCTGAATGGCACCATCAAAAAGCCACTGCCAGAGGCTCATTCCCAGGCTTTGCATCAACCGCCCCGACTGGCTGATGGGCGGAGTGGGAGCTGATGGCGGTGTCTCCAGTGGCAAGATGAGATTAGGAGGCAGGGCATCGACTTGTGAGACTTGCGGCACGTCCGGTAGGCTTCTGGTCGAAAACATCTCTTGCCAGCCGTCCCACAGATGCTTTAAGGACTCCGACCACAGACAGTCATGCAGAACATAACCCCCTGGATACGGAGCCTGTGTGACGTGAATCGCAAAGTGGTTGGCGGCGCGTAAAGGTGCGATCGCCAAATTCAAGCAGGGAATTTCAGACAAGGACATTCAAAGGGACGACCAGCCCATCACGACATCAGGATTGTTTTAAATAGTCTAGTCCGAGTTTGCCTCAGTTGATAGCAGGAGACGGGAGAAAGGATGAAAGCTAAAGGCTAAATTTCGAGTTTTGAGCTTCGAGTTTTGAATTACTTCTACCCTCTACCTCCCGCCTCCTACCCTCTGCCCTCTGCCTCCTGCCCTCTGCCTCCTGCCCTCTGCCTCCTGCCCTCTACCTCCTGCCTCCTGCCCTAATCCGTTGGCACTGGCTCAATCTGACTGGGACTAGTAATTGCCTTTTGCGGATGAAAATATGCCTCTAGTACTTGACGCACCATAGGGGCAGCGAAGGAACCACCACCACCACCGGAATTTTCGCCAAACGCAACGACGACGATTTCTGGTTTGGCAGTGGGCGCGAAGGCTCCAAACCAGGTGTGAGATTGCCGTCCGATATCTTCAGCGGTGCCGCTTTTGCCAGCGACAGGCGGCAGTGACGACACATCAAGCGCTGCACCCGTACCACCATCGACTACAGCACGAAGTCCTTCGCGGAGAATACGAATGGTGTCTGGCTTCAGGTTGAGGGATTCGCTCCAGTTTTGGGCAGCTTCGTTGTCTTTCAGCAGGTGTGGCTTGACCAAATAGCCGCCGCTGGCAGGTACGGCAAACATCACGGCAACCTGGAGAGGAGTTGCCTGGAGAAAGCCTTGTCCGATCGACATATTGACCGTATCGCCCAAAAACCAGCCTTCTTTGACTTCTTTGCGCTTCCATTCATCATCGGGCACGAGTCCGGGGCTTTCTTCTTCGCCCAGATCAATGCCTGTTTTGCGCCCAAAGCCGTAGCGTCGTGTCCACTGGATGAGGTTGCGATCGCCCACACCCATCCCAATCTGATAAAAGAAGGTGTCGCTACTCCACTGCAACGCGCCGACGAAGCCGAGCGGACCAAAACCAGCATGGTTCCAATCGCCAAATTCAATGCCGCCCACAGTCAGCGATGGGTAGGTGCCCAGTACCGTGTCTGGGCTGAACTTGCCTGTTTCTAAACCCGCTGTGGTGGTGACAATTTTGAACGTGCTGGCAGGTGGAAAGCCCTGCACAGCGCGGTTAACAAAGGGATGATCTTTCCTTTGCAGACGTTGCCACTGGGCATCGGTAATGCGGGTGGAAAATAAATTGGGGTCGAAGGTTGGACGGCTAACCATTGCAAGGACTGCGCCATTGGTGGGATCGATCGCCACGATCGCCCCTTTGCGATCGCCCAGTGCTGCCTCCGCTGCCTTCTGCAAATCCAGATCCAGTGTCAGTTGAACATCTTTGCCTGTTTGCGTAGGCTTTTTACCTAGCACTCGTACGACCTGCCCAGCGCCATCCACTTCAACTTGTTGCCCGCCCCATTCGCCGCGTAGCAGCGTTTCGTAGGTCGCCTCAATGCCCATTTGACCAATGACATCGCCCAGCCGATAGCCTTCACTTTTGCGCTTTTCAAGCTCACGATCGTCCATTTCGCCTGTGTAGCCAATCACATGAGCGGCTAGATCGCCGTTGGGATAATAGCGCACCGCCTCAGCATCCACCTGCACGCCTTCCATCTCGCCACCGTATTCTGCCAGCGCCGTCACCTGTGCTGGACTCACGCCCCGCGCAATGCGTACCAGAAATGGCGATGTATAACCTGCTTGCTCCAAACGATTTTTAATGTTCGCTTCCGGCACGTTGAGAATTTGAGACAAACGCTGTAGCGTGCTTGCCCATTCTGCCTTCTTACGCGCCAGGGGCCAAAGAAAGACCGAATGCGACAAACGGCTACCTGCCAGCATTTTGCCCTTGCGATCGACGATTTTGCCCCGCTCTGGTTGTCTTGGAATTAAGCGAATCCGATTATTTTCGGCTAGCTGACGATTGCGATCGCCCTCCACCAGCTGCAGGTAGGCAAGGCGGCTTCCAATGCCTGCCAGCAAGACCAACGAAATGCCCATCATGACCGCAATTGACTGGTAGCGTCGCCCCACAGTGCGGGATGTGGGCTGAGTCGTAATGGTGGACGGTTGAGTTAAAGTCATACAGACATCAGGGTTAGCGTTAACTGCAAACGGCTCGTCTGTTTGCGATAGTTGACGAGCATCAATGAGTCATTAAGCATTAAGTTGGGCAATCTAAAACAAGGCGCTGTTCCATCTGATGACCTCTTTGGATGCTGCAATGTAACGTTCACCAGTACCGTATCCTAAGTTAATTGGCTGTTAGAAAATTTTCTGGCATCGAACGTTGGGCGATCGTTTCAGGTTTAGAAGCGGTTATAAGGAGAAGCGTATGAAGTCAGCGCTAGTAAAATAAAACGATACGTACAATCCGTCACTTTATCAGAAGATGGACAAATCTCACTAAGTGTCGGCTTCAGAAAGCGTTTAGCGACACACTCAAACCCCTTCTTGCACCTCAATTGCACCTTGTGTACGGAATCAACCATAGGGAATTGCCACTATGTCTCAAACCATCACGCATAACCAGCGCTCTACGGCGACTGATACCGGGTTTGATGTTGAACTCCGTAAAGTTTTTAAGGTATTTAATGGTGAAACGGCTGTGCGAGGCGTTGACCTGGGCATTCGTCGAGGCGAATTTTTTAGCATTTTGGGTCCGTCTGGCTGCGGCAAGACCACAACCTTGCGAATGATTGCAGGGTTCGATTCTCTTTCCGCAGGAGAACTTTTGATCCAGGGTCAATTGATGACTCAGGTGCCGCCGTATCGCCGTCCGGTCAATACGGTCTTTCAAAGCTATGCGCTGTTCAACCATCTCACCGTGCGCGAAAACATTGCCTTTGGGCTGCGCATTAAGAAACGGAGTAAGGCAGAAATCATCGATCGCGTCCAGGAAGCGATGAAACTCGTCAAGATGGAAGCGTTTGCGACCCGCTTTCCGGCTCAGCTTTCTGGTGGGCAGCAGCAGCGGGTGGCGCTGGCACGCGCCCTTGTCAACCGTCCTGCCGTACTGCTGTTGGATGAGCCACTGGGTGCACTTGATCTGAAGCTGCGTAAAGAAATGCAGGTAGAACTGTCAAACCTGCACCAGGAGCTAGGATTAACGTTCATCATGGTGACGCATGATCAGGAAGAAGCGCTTAGTCTGTCCGATCGCATTGCCGTGATGAATCTCGGCAAAATCGAGCAAATTGATACACCTAACCGCATTTACGAGCAGCCGCAAACTGCCTTCGTGGCTGATTTCATTGGTGATACAAACCTGTTTCCGGCGAAAATTGAGGGCGCTCACCCCGCCATGCTTTGGATTACGACCACCAATGGGCTGAAGATGAAAGTCAGACCGCTTGAAACATCGACCCCGTTAACCTCTGGACAGGTTGTTGTCAGCGTGCGCCCCGAAAAAATTCACGTCACCCGTACCATTCCCACCGATGTGATTAATTGCTTTGAAGGGCGCTTGCGGCATGTGATGTACTTGGGTACCCACGTCCACTATGTGATTGACCTCGTTTCTGGCGATCGTCTCACCGTCATGCAACCCAACGCGATCGGCGAACTACCCGATGCCGATCTGCCGATCTACGTCCAATGGGCACCAGGCGATTGTCTGGCGATCCCAACGAATTGAGAGGCAGTTGTTGGTTGCTAGAAAGAGGCAGGAGGCAGGAGGCAGCATTAACCTAAGACCTAAAACTCAAAGTCTAAGACCTAAAACCTAAGACCTAAAACCTAAGACCTTCACCCCCCTGCTTCCCCATCCCCCTACCCCCTCACTCACTCACCCCCCTCACCCCTCTCCCCTTACCCATCGTGCCTCCCCCTCTCCCCTCACCCAACCTCACCAGAAACCGATCGCGGCGAGCATTTTTGCAGGCAGCGACTGGGGTCGTATCTGGGCTAACGCTTTCAAGCTGTGGCTGGACGCTGGCGGAAGTGCGCCCTTTGCAGCAGAGTGCTCGAACAGCCAATGAACTACGCATTTACACCTGGTCAAGTTATATCGACGATGCCTTGCTAGAAGGGTTTAGAGCACAGACGGGCGTAAAAGTGATTGCTGATACGTTTGACTCCAACGAAACCATGCTGGCGGCGTTTCAGGCAGGCAAAGGCGCGGCTTACAGCATCATTTATCCCTCAGATTACACGGTGGCAAAGATGATTGAACTCAAGCTGCTGCAACAGCTTGACCTGAGCCGTATTCAAGGTTTGGAGAATATTCTGCCAAGGTTCCAATCGTCCGTTCACGACCCAGGTAACCGTTACCATGTGCCCATTAGCTGGGGGACAACGGGCTTAATCTACAACAGCGCTAAGCTCAACCCGGCACCAACCGACTGGAGCTATTTATGGACACATCAGCAAACCCTGTCGCGTCGGATGACGTTGATTAACGATACGCGAGAGGTGATGGGCGCAACGCTGCGATCGCTCGGCTACTCTTATAACTCCAGCAATCCTCAAGAAATTAAACAGGCATACGAAAAACTGACGCTGTTGAAACCCGCGATCGCCTCGTTCACCACAGATGCATGGCGCGATCAACTCATTGCTGGCGATTTGCTCATTGCGATGGGCTACTCAGCCGATGCAATGGCAGTCACGCTTGCCAATCCCGCGTTGAAGTATGCGATTCCCAGCAGCGGCACCTCACTCTGGAGCGACACGATGGTCATTCCCAAAACTGCCCCCAACCCCGATGTCGCTTACGCCTGGATTAACTATGTTTTGCAACCGTCTGTTGCGGTTCAGATGACCGAGCGTCTCAACTTTGCGACTCCCAATCAATCGGCGCATGACCAGTTGCCTGCGCCACTGCGCGACAATGAAATCCTCTTTCCATCAGAAAACTTGTTAACCAAATGCGAGGGCATTGCACCGGTCAAAGAGGCAACTACGGAGCTTTATGAGAAATATTGGACACAGTTGAGTAGCAGTTAGGGATTGGTTTTTAGTCATTCGTTGTTAGTGGTTAGACAGAATGAGCAGTCAGCGGTCAGCGGTCAGCGGTCAGCGGTCAGCGGTCAGCGGTCAGCGGTCAGCGGTCAGCGGTCAGCGGTCAAGAGTCTCAGTAGTTAGTAGTCAGGAATGGCTTATCACCAACCACTGGTTCAACTCAAACTCTTTTTAGCTTTTAGCCTTTATCCCTTAGCCTTCACTCCTAACCCCATGTCCCAAGCATCCCCTTCTGCATCGTCTAACGCTCCGCCTAGCGATCGCACAGAATTGCCCAAATGGCTGGAGCCACTGCTGCTTCTGGGTCCGACAGGAGTTTGGCTAGGCTTGCTGCTGGTCATTCCTACCTTGCTGATTCTAGAGCTAAGTCTGGTGCCTGGAATTCGACCGGGACAGGTAGTAAATCCTTCAGGGTTGAGCAACTATGCACTAATCTTCCAGCCGATTTATTTGCAAGTGCTGGGGCGATCGCTGTTCTTTGCTCTGGGCACGACGATTATTTGCCTGCTGCTGGGGTTTCCGGTGGCGTACTGGATTGCCGTCATGGTGCCGAAGCGCTGGCAAAATCTACTGGTCGTCGGCTTTGTTTTACCCCTGTGGACATCCTCACTGCTGCGCTCCTATGCCTGGATCACCATTCTGCGACCAACGGGCGTACTCAATTCGTTGCTCAACGGTTTGGGTTTGCCATCGCTTGACATCCTCAACCGGAGTCCCGCCGTGCTGGTGGGCATGAGCTATAGCCTATTGCCTTATATGGTGCTAATTCTCTACGCCTCGTTAGAAAAGCTCGATCGCCAACTGCTAGAAGCGGCTGCCGATCTGGGCGCACCACCGTCACAAGTGTTTTGGCGAGTCACGGTGCCACAAACTTTACCGGGCATTACCGCTGGTGCGCTGCTGGTATTCATTACTGGGTTGGGCGACTTTATTGACCCAGAACTCTTAGGCGGTGCATCAAGTATGACGGCGGCTCGTCTGATCTACAATCAATTTCTCGGTGCTACTCAAAATTGGGGCTTTGGTTCAGCCCTCAGCAGTTTGTTGATTTTGGCAGTCAGCGTGGCGATCGCGCTTCTGTTGAAATACGGCGATCGTAGCGCGACCAATGTTTAAGGTGTAGTTAGACTCAATTCAAATCTAGTACCCCTCACTCCTCACCCCTCACTCCTTACCCCTCATGCCCAAAGCCAAAGCTCCTCTCTCCTGGCAGGCAGTCTTCTCACTGCTAATGTTTGGCTTTATGTACCTGCCCATTCTGGTACTGACGGTTTACAGCTTTAACCGATCGCCGTATAGCGCTGGCTGGCAAGGTTTTACGCTGGAGTGGTATGGCAAATTCTTCAACGACAGCCGCATTCTCTCAGCACTGGCAGATAGCCTGAGTGTGGCGTTTTTTGCAGTTGGTATTGCGGCAATTATTGGCACGCTGATGGCAGTGGGGTTAGCACGCTACAACTTTCCAGGCAGGAGTCTATATCGAGGCGTGTCTTACTTACCGCTGATTATTCCAGACATTGCGATCGCCGTTTCGACGCTAGTCTTTCTCGCAGCCGTCGCGATCCCGTTTAGTGGCGGCATGATTCAACTGAGCTTATGGACTGTTGTGGCGGCACACGTTGTCTTTTGCCTATCCTATGTTGCGTTGGTGGTTTCCACCCGTCTCACAAACCTGAACCCGCATCTAGAAGAAGCCGCACTGGATTTAGGTGCGACCCCAGGACAGGCGTTTGTGCAAGTGCTTTTACCAGAGTTGATGCCTGCGATCGTCTCTGGTTGCCTGTTGGCGTTTGTGCTCAGTATGGATGACTTTCTCATTGCCAGTTTTACGGCGGGTGGTGGCACCAACACGCTGCCGATGGAAATCTTCAGCCGCATTCGTACAGGGGTCAAACCGGACATCAACGCACTTAGCGTGGTGCTGATCCTGACATCCGGTCTGATTTTTTTTGCGGCGGAATTCGTCCGCTATCGTAGCGAACGAGAGCGGCTTGGTTAAGTACTGCCTACGAGAAAACTGACCTACTTAAAGCGTTGCTTGCGCTTGGCGATCGCTTTGCGCTTACGCTTTTCGATCGGGGTCTCAAACTGGCGCAGTCGTTTGATATCTGCGAAGATGCCTGCTTTAGACACCTGGCGCTTGAAGCGGCGCAAAGCCGACTCAATGCCCTCGTTCTCACCTAAAACTACCTGAGTCATGCAATCCTCTGAGCCTTAGCTCGATAAAAGACCCCAACGATATTCCGAGTAAAAGAGCCTCGCTGGAGCGAACGTATGATCTGGAAAATGTACGCTAATTGTCTGAGTAGCCGCCGCCTCTGCTGCTGGAATAGCCTCTGCTGCCCATGCCACCGCCAGAGGGTTTGCGGTCTTCGCGGGGACGCGCTTTGTTGACTTTGAGGTCGCGCCCCATCCATTCTGCACCATCTAGTGCCTCGATCGCGGCAGTCTCTTCAGCGTCGGTTGCCATCTCGACAAAACCAAAACCACGAGGACGACCGGTTTCGCGATCGGTGGGCAGTTGAACACGCTTGACCGTGCCATACTCTGCAAAAATGCTGCTGAGATCCTCTTGTGTAACGGCGTAGGAAAGGTTGCCTACATAGATTGACATGGAATATCTCCGGAGAGTAATTAAGTGTGGAGGTTTAAATCCGGAGAGAAGCCTGCTGAAACCAAGAACAAACACCGCAACCGAATCAAACTCTGGAACCTAGATTAACACAGGATCAAGATCTGCAACCGCTACTTACCATACTGTGAAGGAATCTCGCGTCCTTAGCGTAGGGAAATATCGACACTGCCTTGCTCATCCTTGACCTTCACTTGCGCCGATCGCGATTGTGCTTGGGCACCCGTTACTTTGCACTCAAACGTGTCTCCCGGTTGAGCCACACGAAGTCTACCGCCACAATTGGCTGTAACGTCGGGTCCACCTTTCTCGCGGATGCGACTCTGAATAAACTGCTCTAGCTTTGACAGGACGAGCAGGCTTTTGGTATTCCACTGAAACTGCCCGTCTGGATTAGTCAGCTCTACGCCGATCGCAAAGGATTGCCCCTCAGACATTGCCTGACAGTTAAAACGATTTCCCGCCTTGACATCAAACTGCGCGGGACAATCAACCGAATCCAGTGGCACTTTAGTCGTGGCTGTAAACGCCCTGCTTAAGCGGTTTTCCAGGTCTTTCGTTGCTTGCGACTTGCTGGTGGCTTCAGGGCTAGGGGTGAGCGTTGGTGTGATTGACGGGGTGGGTGAAGCGTTCCCATTGCCCGTTGTTTGCGGCTGATTGGTGCAGCTTGCTAGAAGAACGACTGCAGAAAGCACGACTGACAGATGCAGCCACTGCTGCCTGCTGCTAACGCGAAGGGATGTCGATCGCGATCCCGTTTCCAAACTGTAAGGCTGACTCATGACTACGCTCTCTGCTGCACTGCCTATCGTAGCGCTTTTTGATGAGCGGTCAGCGGTCAGCTATCAGCGGTCAGCGGTCAGCGGTCAGCGGTCAGCTATCAGCGGTCAGCTATCAGCTATCAGCTTTAAATCATGGGCTGGCTGCTGATGGCTAAGCACTTTATTCCGTGTAAGACAACACTTCTTGCTCAGCTTCAAAGATGTAGTCGTAGTCAAAAACCAGTGATTGGGAATGCCGGATAATCGAGAAGCCAAAATTGGTTGTGATTTCGGTGGTGAAGGTGGCGATCGCCAGCTCAACTAACTTTCTTTCACTAATGATAGGCTTTTGCACAAAATAGTCGCGTCGCGCAAAAAACAGCCGCTCATCTTTCGGTACGATAATGCGGTTGAGCTTGTGTGTGTGCTGAATGGGGCGAATGTAGGTATTGATGAATTCATCCTGATTGCGCTGTAGCCGATAAAGCTTTTCATGCTGAAACCAGCTCATCTGAAACATCATTTTGATGAGTTCAAAACCTAGAATATAGTTGAACACATTGTTGCGCTCTGTGTTACTCATCACCAGTCTCAGTGCCGATTCCAGGTAAAGATCAGGTTGACCTCGCACATCTTGAGCCGAGTGAATATAAAACTGTCGAATGTAGCGTCTGAGCGCGATCGGATTCAGCTCTGTGCCAACGTTAAATTCTTCTAAATAATGGCTGACTTTTTGTTTGGTATCGCGGTCTTCCAGGACTTTGGAAATTAAGCCATCGGCTGTATAGTCATCCAAAAAACTGGCTCGCATTTCAGGCGAGGCAGCACACATCAAATGACAAAGTGACAGCACAAAGCGACGCTGATTCCAGGGTAAACTTTCTGCCCACTGCTGCGCCTCCAAGGGCAGCATGGAAAGAATGCTCTCAGCGCTAGACAGTTCGGGCGGGCTTGCTTTCTTACCTTTGCGCTTGCTCATGCGTGACCGAAAAGGGTGTCGATCGGTCTCTCTAGTGTGCCCAAGCAAGGGCGTGATGAACAGGGACGGAAGGCGAATTTGAGGGGGTTGGGAGTGAACTGAAAGGCTAAAGGCTAAGGGCTAAAGGCTAAGGGCTAAAGGCTAAGGGTGTCGTCAGTGGTCAAATTAATTCAAAACCCAAAATTTTCATCCTTTATCCTTCATCTTTCATCCTTTATCCTTTATCCTTCATCCTTCTGCCAACAGTTCCAGGAGTTCTGCTTCCGATAGTTGAGCAATGCCCAACGTTTGCGCTTTTTCGAGTTTGGAACCTGCATCTTCTCCGACCACTAAATAGTCAGTGCGCTTGCTGACAGAATCGGTGACTTTACCGCCTGCTGCCTGGATTATGTCTTTTGCTTCGTCGCGTTTCAGTGTGGGCAGTGTGCCAGTGACAACGAACGTTTTGCCTGCGATCGCTGCCTTGGTTTGAACCGATGGTGTCGCGTCGCCAGCAAACTGTAGTCCAGCCGCTTGCAAGCGTTGAATGAGCTGCTGATTACTGGGGTTTTGAAACCAGTCGTAGACCGATTGGGCAATTTCGGTGCCAATGCCAAAGACCGTGGCGATCGTACTGACTTCTGCGCCTGCCAGTGCCTCCACAGTGAGAAAGCGCTGGGTCAAAATTTGGGCGTTGACGCTGCCTACATGACGGATGCCCAGACCATAGAGGACTCTTGACCAGGGCTGTTGTTTAGAATCAGCGATCGCCTGTATTAACTTCTCGGCAGACTTTTTGCCCATGCGTTCGAGGAGGAGTAAGCGATCGACGGTAATGTCGTACAAATCAGCGACCGACTGCACGAGTCCTGTGTCTACAAATTGCAACACGAGCTTTTCGCCCAAGCCGTTAATATCCATTGCCTGTCGGGATGCCCAATGAACCAGTGCGCCACGCAGAATCGCTGGACAGGACGCGTTGATACAGCGAGTGACGGCTTCGTCTACAGGTTTAACTAATAGTTGCCTGCATTCTGGGCAATGAGTTGGCATTTGGTAGGGTTCCGTGCCGTCCGGTCGCAAGTCATAGAGGACGCGCACCACTTCGGGAATGATTTCGCCTGCTTTACGCACGATGACGGTATCACCCGCACGGATATCGAGTTCAGCGATGCGATCGCTGTTATGCAAGGTTGCCCGCGCCACAGTGGTGCCTGCCAACTGCACGGGACGCATTTCTGCCAGTGGAGTTACGGCACCTGTACGCCCGACGTTGACGCTAATGCGCTCGACGATCGTGGGTGACTCTTCAGCAGGATATTTGAGCGCGATCGCCCAACGAGGAAATTTTTGCGTGAAACCCAACTGCTGTTGCAGCGCCAGCGAGTTGATTTTGACCACTACACCATCGGTCATATAGCGGAGTTGAGTACGCTCGATCGACCAGCGATCGCAATAGTCCTGCACAGCCTGTAAAGCGGAACATTGCTGCCGTTCGGGGTTGACGCGGAAACCCATTTGTTGGAGAAGTTCGAGACAGTCCCATTGGGAGTGGGGAGTCGGGAGTAGGGAGTGGGGAGTGGGGAGTGGGGGAGTATCGAGTGTCGAGTTTTGAATCGCTTCCTCTGTTCCCTCTGCTTTCCCTTCTGTCTCCTGCCTCCTGCCTCCTGCCTCCTGCCCTCTGCCTCCTGCCTCCTGCCCTCTGCCTCCTGCCTC
Source organism: Tildeniella nuda ZEHNDER 1965/U140 (assembly GCA_019358895.1). Lineage (GTDB taxonomy): Bacteria > Cyanobacteriota > Cyanobacteriia > Leptolyngbyales > Leptolyngbyaceae > Stenomitos > Stenomitos nudus. Next base: position 655,393 of record JAHHIG010000001.1, read on the forward strand.
CTGCCCTCCCCAATGCAACGTGTAGGCAAAAAAATCAAGTTTGCGACGGGCAACAATCTTGGCATCTAGTTGACGGAGTGTTCCAGCAGCAGCGTTGCGGGGGTTGGCAAAGAGCGCTTCTCCTGCCTGCTCTCGATCCTGGTTGATTTGCTCGAAGGATGATAGTGGTAGAAATGCCTCACCGCGTACTTCTACGAGTGGTGGTGGCTTGTCAAGATTGAGCCGTAGGGGGATCGATCGAATTGCCCTCACATTTTGCGTAATCTCTTCGCCAGCAATGCCATCGCCACGAGTTACACCCCGCACCAAAAGACCGTTCTCATAGGTCAGTGCCAGCGCATTACCATCAATCTTCAGTTCGCATACGTAGTCAAATGGTTCATCTGCTGACTGCTGACCGCTGACCGCTACTAGCTGTCGTTGCCAACGCTCCTGCCACTTCGTCAAATCCTCGTTGCTAAAGGCATTCTCCAGGCTGTAAAGCGGAATGTTGTGCTTGACGGAAATAAATTGACTGGCAGGTCGATCGCCCACGCGCTGAGTCGGGCTATCGGGCGTAATCAACGTTGAATAGTGGGTTTCTAGATCGACTAATTCCCGATAAAGCTGGTCGTAGACGGCATCTTCGATCGTGGGTGCATCCAGCACGTAATAGTCATAGCTGGCTTGCGAGAGCAGTTTCCGCAATTCCTTAACACGCTGTTCGACTTCAGAAGTGATTTCTAGGGCATCCATAACCAGCGATCGGAGAAAGTCAGACTTAGTGTAGCGTTGCAGCGGTGGGACTGGAATTGGATTTTAACCGCAGAGGCGCAGAGCACACAGAATTCTTTCTCCGCGCCTCTGCGTCTCTGCGGTAGTAGGGCGGTCAAAACTAAAATTTTCGGGTATGCTGCGAGGTAATGTGTACCCTCTAACTAGCCTGGGTTTGGCGATGAAAATTTGGCTTACCTGCTTTATTTTGCTCTTTGGCGCAGCGGAAGTGCTGCATTGGATCGAGCAGTTCTCGTTGCCGCTACCAATGCTTATTTTGGGTGGCGCGTTTCTGGCGATCGCATCCAACTATGACAAGCTGACCCATCTCCCGTTTCACCTGGACTACGAGAAACCAGACGCGTTTCAGGATGAGCGTGCAACCGCTCAAATCCCTGTAAAACCACAGACTCCGGTGCAGGACGATTTGCCTTTACAACGCGATCGTGCCAGGAGCCAAATTTCCTTCACCATTAACAAGCCTCACCAACCGGGAACTTAGCGCTCTACCGTCCCATTTTGCGTTTGAGTTCCTGTAGTTCTTCTTCGGCTTCCCAGCGTCTAAACTGATGCTCTAAGTCACCAACGCTGCTGGATGAGTTAGGAATCTGGTTCCAGCCAGCGCTGTTCCATTTTTGTTCAGTAGTGGAGGCAGCCGCACGAGTCGTCTGTGCCTGTGCCACTTTTGCCTGTACTTCTTTGCGTCGCTGCTGGATTTGTTGCTGTAACTGCTGGGTTTGCTTGAGGCGTTCTTTGAGAACTTCCATCTGCCCCCAGCGCTGGTTGCCTTTTCGCAAAAGGCTTGCTTCATGTTCCTGAGCTGGTTCTGCAAGGTCGAGCCGCCCTGATGCTTTGGCTTTCTCAATACGACCATGCCAAAGCTGAATTTCGCGGGCGATCGCCAGAATTTCATCCTGAAGCGCTTTTTCTTGTCGTCTCAGGTCGGTCATGAGCGTCAAGGTTTCTTCTTCCTGATCGCGCAGCTTCTCTTCGAGCACGAGCAGCTCTAGTTGCGGATTGTCGCGCAAAAATTCCTCGAGCCGCGTTTCGAGAAAGTTGCTGAAATCGTCAAACAGACCCATGTGTATGCTCCGCAGGCAGTTGTTAGTGGTTGGTTTTTAGTCGTTAGCGAGGAAGTCAAGAGGCGAAGGGCTAAAGGATGAAGCCTAAGAAATGAAGAGAGTACTGAGTTTTGAATTAGCTTCTGACTTCCAGCTTCTAACAACCAACCACTAAAAACTAACAACTCCTAGAAGTTCTGACCAATAAAAACCGATCGCACTTCACCATTGCGACGAACGACTGCCTGGTTGTTAGAGACTTCAACCAGGGTCCAGCCGCTGGTAGCAATGCTTTCGCCGATGCGATAGCGCTGGGTCACACCGTTGATTTCAATGAGAGCAGCAGAGCGATCGCCCAATTCCAGCACCCCAACCAGCGTTTTGGCAATACCCGGCACCGAAAGCGGGATGGGCGGACGCACAGCGGTAGGGGCATTAGCAGTAGGCAAAGGCGCAACCGACGGTCTGCTCGACTGTGCTTGCGGCACCTGATAGATCGGTACATACAGCCGTGATAAACCTGTGGCTGGGCGGGTCGCGCTGTTTGGTGTTGCACCTGTGGTAGGGGCAGTTTGAAGATTGGGGCTACCTGGCAGTTGCACGGTAGGTAGCGCTGGCACGCCATTACTTGCAGGAGGAGAGTTACCAGAGGGTTGCTGTTGGTCGATCGCTTTGAGTGCCTGCTGCAAGTAGGTGATAAATTGATTATCGGTTGCGGCTGTAGTGGGATTGCTTGCTGCGGTCTGTGGAGCGATCGCAGCGGGTGCAGTCGGTCGCTGCGCCTGTTGGCTCAACAGCCAGGTAGCCAGAACAGCCACCAGCGAAAGACCCCCCACGCCTAACAGCAGCCGATCATAAGAGCGCACAGACTCGCGCACAGTCTTGAGCAAGGGTTGGCGAGTCAGCGATCGCCCCATTGTCTGTTGTGCCAACAGTGCGTCATCTTCCCGCTCGTCTGTTGTGGGTGAATCAAGCTCCGATCGACGCATCAACGGTGATACTAGATCGACAAAACCACCAAACTTTGGCGCTTTTAAGGCGGGTGTCGGCGCGTCTAAAGGTACAGGCTCAGCAGGCAGCTTTGCACCGCCATCTAGCAGTCGCTCCACATCGCCAAACAAATCGTCCATTAAGCGATCGGCGTATGACTCAACCGGAAAGTTGCCCGCTTCTGTCACATCGGAGCTAAATGAGTCGGCTGAAAACAGTGGCGCAGCGGCTGGCTTGAGCAGCCCTTTACTGGCGCTGACATCCTGAGACATAGTTCGCCCATTAAGGAGTTTAAGACACGAGAGTAGTATAGAAGATGCAAACCATTTGGGAGCATCTAGATTTAAAGCGATTTCATCTGTAGCGCTCCTAAACGAATCGTGAGAAGCAATATGGCTATCAGCTTTTAGCAGTCAGCGGTCAGCCATCAGCTTTTCTCTGATCGCTCAATGCTTTAGTGCGGCTCACAACTGATTTGGGACTGCTGTATAAGCAGCGATCGCTGCATAGTTTGTAGAATGCCTCACCCTAGCAGCAGATCGGACAAAACGATCGCTTCTCTGCTAATTGTTCAAAAAACTACAGAAATCGTCCAACCACTATTTTTCTAGAATGCACCTTTCTCCAGAACGCACAGCGCTTCAAACTAACTATAGAAACCTTATAGCGGTTCCCATTAGAGTAGTACAAGGGCTGGGGTTTTAAGGCAGAAGGCAGGAGGCAGAAGGAAAGCCGACGTTCTCTTTAACTTCTGCCCTCTGCTCTCTGCCCTTTGCCCTCTGCCTCTTTGCAACTGTACTTCACTGGATTAGGAACCGCTACACCGTAACGTCTCTATAGAAAGCCAACCCCTCAAGTTGAGAGCATTACTGATCGGACGATCGTACAGCGCTATCAATTGCTGAGTTCTGTCAAAATCGCGGTGGCTTTATCGCAAATACTCTTTCGTCAGCTCATTTTTGTAAAATGTGGCAATGTCGTATTCAATGTTGTCTAACAGAATCGAAAAATTTGTCCGATCGTAATCACCCTCAAGAAAAGTTTCCAGAAACAGATCATCGTCTTGACCAATATATGCTTTCATAAAGAGAAAAACAGTATTCAAATCATTCACATATTCCAGAAGATGCATTCGGTTAATATTGGGTTCGACCGAGTAAATCGTACTGACCAAAACGCCTCTACCCAGCATTTGTCTAACGAAAAGGTTAGCCTTTCTGAGGTGGCGACCAAAAATGGTATCGTCATCCTCTTCGACATGATAGCCATTGAATTCTAGATGATTCCGATAGTAGGCGAGGGGATGAGCAACAGCATCACTAATACCGAGATCTTGCATGAGTTTTCAGCCTCATAAATGATTAAGTTGAGTTGAGAGACGTTCTGGCAGTCTCCCAGCTAGTTGAACCCTAGCGTTCCCCATAAAGACGATGGCGAATCAACGTTAAAGTGATTGAAGACCTTTGCCCTGACATTGATTCATGACGGATGCTGCCTCTACCTCTGAGTTTACAAATGGGTTGCCAGAACGCTTAGTGAAACACGCGGTACGCTATGCCGACCATCGATCGGTCGATCGCGCCTTGCTCACACCCATGATTCGTCATTACGTGGAGCTGAAAGATCAGTATCCTCACGCTCTATTGCTCTATCGCGTGGGCGATTTTTTCGAGACGTTTTTTCAAGATGCGATCGCCATTGCTCGTGAGCTAGAGCTGATTTTGACCGCGAAAGATGCAGGCAAAGAAGTCGGCAAAGTACCGCTGGCAGGCATTCCCCATCACGCGCTCGATCGCTACTGTGCGGTGCTGGTCGAGAAAGGCTTTGCGATCGCCGTTTGTGACCAGATGGAAGATGCTGCCGAAGCTCAGGGACAGCTTGTGCGGCGCGATATTACCCGCGTGATCACTCCCGGCACCATTCTCGAAGAAGGGATGCTCAATGCTCGTCGCAACAATTTTTTAGCCGCAGTTGTGATCGCGGGCAACCATTGGGGGCTGGCGTATGCCGATGTCTCTACTGGCGAATTTCTCACCACGCAGGCGCAAGAGCTAGAGCAGTTAACCCAGGAATTGATGCGCTTACAGCCATCTGAAGTATTGGTGCCTACCAACGCGCCCGATCTAGTCAGCCTGCTGCGACCAGGAGAAAAATCAGAGCATTTGCCGGATTGCCTGCCGCCCCAGTTTTGCTACACGCTACGATCGCATGCTCCCTTTGTCCTGTCAGAAGCCCGCTATCGCTTGCTGCAACGCTTTCGGGTGCGATCGCTCGAAGGCATGGGCTGTGAACACTTGCCACTGGCAGTCCGGGCAGCAGGCGGACTGTTGGAATATGTGGAAACCAGCACAGAGAGAGGCATAGGAAGGGATAAAGGCGAACGGATAAAGGCTAAAAAGCAGGAAGTGACGGATCAAGACGATCGTCAAGACTCTTCTCCTGCCTCTCCTCTCCCCTCTCTCCTCCATCCTGCCGCCCTTAAAACCTTTCCCCTACAGCCGCTCTGCACCTATACACTCACTGAGTATTTGGTGATTGACCACCAGACGCGGCGCAATCTAGAAATTACGCAAACGGCGCGGGATGGTACCTATCATGGGTCATTGCTGTGGGCACTTGACAAAACAGTGACGGCGATGGGCAGTCGGGCACTGCGACGCTGGCTCCTGCAACCATTGCTGAAGCTAGCACAGATTGACGATCGCCAGGAGACGATCGCCGAACTGGTTGAAAACGGCTCTCTGCGCCAAACGCTACAACGCCTGCTCAAGCAAATCTACGACCTGGAACGGTTGGCGGGTCGTGCTGGTTCAGGCACCGCGAATGCCCGCGATCTGGTCGCGCTGGCAGACTCTCTTGACAAACTACCCGATTTGGGGCGACTGGTGGAAGGAACGCGATCGCGCTACCTGCAAGACCTCCAGACCGTGCCGCCGATTTTAGAGCAGTTGGGTCAGCATCTCCACGCTCATCTGGTCGAAACGCCACCGCTGTACCTCACGGATGGCAACCTGATTCGCTCAGGAGTCAACGCCCAGTTAGATTCCCTGCGTGAGCAAGTCGATGCCGATCAAGACTGGATCAGGAACCTGGAAGTGGTCGAGCGCGATCGCACAGGCATTCCCACGCTCAAAGTGGGTTATAACAAAACCTTTGGTTACTACATCAGCATTTCTCGCGCCAAAGCGGGGCAGCAGGTGCCCGATGGCTACACCCGTAAGCAGACTCTCACTAGCGAAGAGCGCTACATCACTCAAGATCTCAAAGAGCGAGAAAATCGCATTCAATTGGCGCAAGACAGCTTGAACCATCTGGAATACGAAATTTTTGCCGCGTTGCGATCGCAGGTTGGTGAACAGGCAGAACTCATCCGTACGGTGGCACGATCGGTGGCGGCGATCGACGTCCTTTGCGGGTTGGCAGAAGTAGCGGTGTATCAGGGCTACTGCCGCCCTGAAATGCTTGCTAACCGTGCAATTCAAATCCTCGAAGGTCGTCATCCTGTGGTGGAGCAATCATTGCCAGCGGGTTTCTTTGTGCCCAATTCAACGGGATTAGGGGGGCAGGGGTCAAAGAGCGGAGGGCAGGAAACCGCAGAGACGCAGAGGCGCGGAGATTTAATTCAAAACTCAGAACTCGAAACTCAAAACTCTTCCCCATACCCCACACCCCACACCCCACACCCCACCCCCGATCTGATTGTTCTTACCGGACCCAACGCTAGCGGCAAAAGCTGTTATCTCCGTCAGGTGGGGTTGATTCAACTGATGGCTCAGGTGGGCAGCTTTGTTCCAGCGCAGACAACGACACTAGGCGTTTGCGATCGCATCTTCACCCGTGTCGGCGCAGTCGATGATCTGGCAACCGGGCAGTCCACTTTTATGGTGGAAATGAATGAAACGGCAAATATTTTGAATCACGCCACACCGAGATCGCTCGTCCTTTTGGATGAAATTGGACGCGGAACGGCAACATTTGATGGGCTGTCGATCGCCTGGGCAGTCGCCGAACATCTAGCAACGGAAATCGGCGCTCGCACAATTTTTGCGACCCACTATCACGAACTCAACGAGCTAGCGTCGATTCTACCGAATGTCGCTAACTATCAAGTTGTGGTCAAAGAATTGCTGGATCAAATTATCTTTTTGCACAAGGTACAGCCTGGTGGTGCCGATCGCTCCTACGGCATCGAAGCGGGACGGTTGGCAGGTTTACCCGCATCCGTGATTCAACGAGCGCGGCAGGTGATGGGGCAGATTGAGAAACATAGCAAAATTGCGATCGGCTTACGTAAAGGTGGTCGAACTAATCACTCTGCTCATGAAAAGAATGGCAAAGCGTATCAGGTTAGTCAACCGATCGAACAGTTAGATATTTTTGGTGAAGGGTAATCTGGCTGCTCAGATCCCCGACTTCTCAAAGAAGCCGGGGATCTTGCGTTCACGAGTAGGAGGAAAGTAACGCTTTTATTTTCTCTGCTTCGAGCGGCTTGAAGAAGAAAAAACCCTGTCCAAAATCGCAGCTTAGTGCCTTTAAATGACTGAGCTGAGTTTGAGTTTCAATGCCTTCCGCCACAACAGTCATGCCCATTTTGTGAGCAATGTTGATGATCAATGGAACCAGCCCTAAACTGTCTGAGCTTTCGCCCATTTGTTGAACGAAAGAGCGATCGATCTTGAGCGTATTCACCGGAAACGAATGTAGGTAACTGAGTGATGAATAGCCAGTGCCAAAATCATCAATACTGACCTGAATCTGTCGTTTTTGCAGCTCTTGCAAGATGCTTGCTGTCGTTTGTGCATTTTGCATAATGGCGCTTTCGGTAATTTCGAGCTTGAGCTGTTGAGGGTTGAGCTGCGTTTCAGCAAGGATCTGATCGATTTGCTTCACTAAATCAGCTTGTGCAAATTGACGTGCCGAAACATTAACGCTCATTGTGAGTGGCAAATCAGTTAGTTTCTCGTCTTGCCAGTGTCGCAATTGTTGACACGATTGATGTAGTACCCAATGCCCAATTTGTGTAATTAAACCTGTTTCTTCAGCAATAGGAATGAAAGTGGCTGGCGAAATTAACCCTTGCTGGGGATGAAGCCAGCGCACGAGTGCTTCAAAGCCAATAATGCTGCCCGTCGCGATCGCCATGATGGGCTGATAATGGACGATAAATTCATGTTGATGGATGGCTTTGCGTAAGTCGGTTTCGAGCTGTAATCGCTGTAGAGCAAGGTGGTGCAGCGAAGGGTCAAAAATTTGGTACGGCGGGTTGCCAGAGGCTTTAGCCCGATACATGGCAATATCTGCGTCGCGCAAGATGTGTTCAGGTTGACTATAGTCTGCGTTGCTGATCGCAATACCAATGCTAGCGGTAATAAAAATCTCGTGTCGGTCTAGCTGAAACGGTTTGGCAAAGGCATCCAGGCTCTGGTGAACCGTCTGCATGAGACTGTCTAAATCGTCAAATGCCAGCAGCACCGTAAACTCATCGCCGCCGAGACGTGCGAGAGTGGCATGAGATGGCAAGGTTGCTGTAAGACGACGGGCGATCGCCAGTAGAAGTTCATCGCCGACGAAGTGACCTAAAGAATCATTCACAACTTTGAAGCGATCGCAGTCCAGGAACAACACGGCAAAGCGTGCAGTGGCATCAGCCTGGCTGTCATCAAGCGCCTTTTTCGTGCGATCGATAAATAAGGCACGATTGGGTAAGCCTGTAAGCGCATCGTGGTGCGCCATTTCTAACAGTTGCGCCTGAAGCACTTTGCGCTCAAGCATTTCGCGGTAGAGTTCACGGTTCGCAACTTCAAGTTGGTGAGTCCGTTCTTTAACGCGCTCTTCTAATTGCGTATTGAACTGTTGTGTTCTGATTTCGGCTGCCCTGAGTGCCAGTTGGTTTTGCACGCGCAGTAGCACCTCTTCCAACTGAAACGGCTTACTAATGTAGTCCGCCCCACCCACCGTAAATGCCTTTGCTTTATCCAAGCCGTCAGTCAGAGCGCTCAAAAAAATCACTGGAATACTGGCAGTGTCTGACTTCGCTTTTAACGTCTCACAGAGCGTGTAGCCATCCATTTCGGGCATCATAATGTCGAGCAGAATCAAATCTGGCAGCACGACCTGAACGGCACTGAGCGCCATCTTGCCACTGAGCGCCTGCCGTACTTGGTATCCTTCTTTTGTCAACATGGATGAAAGGAGGCGCAGGTTGAGTGGCGTGTCATCAATCACAAGGATGTCTGCTTTAGTCATGTCCACTGTGCCTGTCGTTCATGGGAAGGGCTTAGCGTTTCTCTTAAGTGGTGTGGCTGGGTACATGGCGCGATCGCAGACGCAAGTACCACTGAGCACAGACGCTACCTGTCCATTCTGCCGCTGTATCTAGATTACCCCTTCGTTAAAGGATGACGCTGCCTTGAGCTAGTGTGCCCAAATGATCTCCAGGCACAGCAAAAGATAAGGTAGTTAGAATACTGCCCAAGCAATGCGGTTACTTGCTAAGGTCTGACGGAAAAACGCGAGTAACGGTTGCCAGTAGACGAAGGCACAAATCGTGTAAGGACGATCGCGCCCCCTGAACCCCTACACATTAAAGCGGAACAGCAAGACATCACCTTCCTGCACAATGTATTCCTTCCCTTCGCTGCGAACCAGCCCTTTTTCCTTAGCAGCGCTCATCGAGCCAGTAGTGGTGAGGTCTTTATAAGCAACCGTTTCAGCACGGATGAAACCACGCTCGAAATCTGTGTGAATGACCCCTGCGGCTTGAGGCGCAAACATCCCAGCATGAATCGTCCACGCGCGCGTTTCTTTGGGTCCGGTTGTGAAGTAGGTGCGGAGTCCGAGCAAGGCGTAAGTCGCACGAATGAGGGATTTCAATCCGCCTTCTTGCACACCCAGCGATTCGAGAAAGTCGGCGCGATCGGCTTCGGGAATGTCAACCAGCTCGGATTCTACCTGCGCGGAAATGATAACGACCTGAGCGTTGTCTGTGGCGGCGATCGCCTGCACTTCTTCAACCCAGGCGTTACCCGTTGCTAGATCGTCTTCGGAAACGTTAGTAGCATAGATAATGGGCTTGCGCGTCAGTAGCCCCAATGCTTTGATGGCAGCCTCTTCGTCTTCATTGAGGCTTACCTGACGGGCAGGTTTGCCTTCGTTGAGCACTGCTGTCAGCTTTTCTAGAGCATCCACTTCGACTTGCAGTTCTTTGTTGCCACGCGCTTGCTTGCGGGCGCGATCGATCCGCTTTTCAATTTGCCCCAGATCTGCCAATGCCAGCTCCAGGTTAATCACTTCAATATCGCGGGCAGGGTCTACAGAACCGGAGACGTGAATAATATCGTCATCGTCAAAGCAGCGCACAACATGCACGATCGCGTCCACTTCACGAATATTTGCCAAAAACTGGTTGCCTAGCCCTTCACCCTGGCTGGCTCCCTTCACCAAACCAGCGATATCCACAAACTCAACTCGTGTGGGCACAATTTCTGCCGAGCTTGAAATGGTTGCAAGCACACTCAGCCGTTCGTCGGGCACAGAGACCACACCCACATTCGGCTCGATCGTACAGAAGGGAAAGTTGGCAGCTTGCGCTTTTGCATTGGCAACCAGCGCGTTAAACAAAGTAGATTTTCCGACGTTGGGCAGTCCCACAATCCCGGCTCGCAGCATCGATTTTAGAGTTTAGTTAGGTGATTTTCGATCGAACAGTCTGCTGAACAAAACCAGCACTAACCACTATTGTAGGTTTTGGCTCGTTTTTTCCGATCGATTCGCCCAATCTAAAATCGTCAACCTTTATGCTCTACCCTCAAACGCCTAATTAAACAGGCTCTGGAATCGTTTGTGGAATGGTTCCAGGTACCGTTTGTGGAATGGTTCCAGGGACAGGCTCTGGCACTGGTCCAGGAATCGGTTCCGGTACGGGTCCAGGAATTGGCTCTGGCACTGGTCCGGGAATTGGTTCTGGCACAGGTACAGGATTAGGAACCGGTGGCTCAGGCATCGGCACTGGTATATCAGGTGTATAAATCATGTGGTTTTACTTGAGTGGTGGCACCTTTCTACCGTAGAAAGCGGTGGGAAAGATTACATCTTCCTAACTAGGCATCACCTTTGGTGGAGAGACTTCTGTACGTGTCGCCAATCAGTGCGATGGTAGGAAAACGTTCACACAACAGCAACCTGCTTCATGTCGCCAGATTCCGAGGCTTTTCTAACGCTTCAAGCCAATACACCCCTACTGGATGCACTGCAGGCGTGTGCTCTGCGGGTAAAGACGCCGTTTTACACACCAGGACATAAGCGTGGTCAGGGATCGCCCGATCGCCTAACCGCCGTGTTCGGCACACAAGTCTTTCGAGCCGATCTGCCAGAACTGCCAGAGCTAGATAATCTTTTTGCACCACAAGGGGTGATTCAAGCGGCTCAAGAGCTGGCAGCAGCAGCGTTTGGAGCCGATCGCACCTGGTTTCTGGCAAATGGCTCTACGGCTGGCGTAATCGCAGCCATCCTGGCGACCTGCAACCCTGGCGACAAAATCATTCTGCCTCGCAATGTGCATCAGTCAGTGATTTCAGGTCTTGTTCTTTCTGGTGCCGTGCCGATTTTTATCCAACCAGAGTACGATCCCGCCCTGGATCTTGCCTATAGCATCACGCCTGTTGCGGTTGCTGAAACGCTGACACAGCATCCGGATGCCAAAGCAGTCATGATGGTGTCTCCCACCTATTACGGCGTATGTGGAAATGTGGCAGCGATCGCCCATACTGCCCATCAGCACAACATCCCCTTGCTGGTGGATGAAGCGCACGGGGCACATTTTGCCTTTCATCCAGCCTTGCCGATCGCCGCACTGGCAGCCGGAGCCGATCTAGCGGTGCAGTCCACTCATAAAACCTTATCGGCGATGACACAGGCTGCCATGCTGCACACGAAGGGCGATCGCATTGATGGCAATCGCGTCAGCAAGGCACTCCAGTTGGTTCAATCTACCAGCCCTAGCTATCTGCTTTTAGCCTCTCTAGATGCGGCGCGGCATCAAATGGCAACTCAGGGCGAACAACTACTGGAACAGACACTAGAATTCGCGGACGAGGCACGATCGCGCCTCAACCAGATTCCTGGACTGTCAACGCTAGACCCTGAGCAGGCAGGTCAGACAGCAGGCTTTGCGGCACTCGATCGCACTCGCTTGACCGTTAAAGTGACGGGCTTAGGCTTGGACGGCTTTACGGCTGACGCAATCCTGAATGAACAGCTCGGTGTCACCGCTGAGCTACCGTCGTTTCAGTATCTGACGTTCATTATGAGCTTGGGAAACACAAAAGAGGATATCGAGAAATTGGTGCAAGCGTTCTGGGCATTGGCAGTAATGGCAGGAGGAACCGCAGAGACGCAGAGGCGCGGAGAGCCGTTTCGTCCTTCCTCTTATAGCCCTGTAGCAGCAAGCGACATCTGCCCTCCTTCACGCCTCACTCCTCGCGCTGCCTTTTTTGCTGAGACTGAAACACGGTCGATCGCACAAGCGATCAACCATATCAGCGCTGAGCTTGTCTGCCCCTATCCACCAGGAATCCCAGTTTTGATGCCAGGAGAAGTGGTTTCTGAAGCGGCGATCGCTTACTTGAAGGCTATTCTCACTCTCGGCGGTACCCTCAGCGGCTGCGCTGATCCCAGTCTTCAAACCCTGCGAGTGGTAAAACCACCGTTTGCTTTTAGCGGTTGAAGATCGATTTAACTGTAGTCGCAACAGCACTGGCTCCCGGCTGGGCGTTGGGATTGCGAGTGTACCACCACGCCCAGGCGATTAGTACTGCTTGCAATGGCAACCGTGCCCAATACAGTGCTGGATTTGAGGGCACGCCTTCTAAGTCGATTTGGTTAACTGCCATGTTGATATTGGCAGGAAACACTGCAACAAATAGCGCAATTAAGCCCCAAGCTGCCGCTACGCTAACCAGCGGAATCAGCAAGCCAATGCCGCCTAGAATCTCGAAGAAACCACTGATATAAACCAGTTCTAATGGATAGGGTAGCTGTGGTGGCACAATCTTCACAAACGGTGCAGGCTTGACAAAGTGAATGATCCCAACCGTGATAGTAGAGATTGCCAGAACCACCCGCAGAATCTCTTTGCGGTGGTGCGATCGATGCTGAGCTAAAGACATAAGGTAAAACTAAATCTAAGCAAACGTTAACAGTCAATACTGAATCCAGCCTCTGTCTGAGGTCAGCCTTTCGATGTTAAACGTTCCATCTGTTCAAACGTCCTAAAGCCGCAGCACTGACAATGCCCAATATCTCAACCGCTGCCAAGAACGCTCCTGTTTAGTCTGTGTCGTCGCTGAACCTTCAAAAAACGCCACCAGCGATCGTGCTGCTTTTTCCAGGCTAGCCGGATCATCAGGATAGTGGGCTTCTGCCGTTTCAACCAGCGCCTGCATTGTTTGCGCAGTTGGTTCAATGCCACACGCTTGCAGCACATCAAAAGCACGCTTGATTTGATCGGCATCAAACTTGGGCAATTCCATTCTTTTCACCGGATGAATCTGGTTCTTAATTGTGTTCATCGGATGTGACATCTCTAAAAGACATCACAAAGAAAGTCATTCATTCCTCAAACGATCAAACTTTTTCAGTGCAACGTAGTCTCGCCTTCATATATAAGCATTAACTGGTGATGCAGCGATAAAGAAAGGGTAGAAGCTATAGCTGTCGCCATAAAAGTTAGGACATTGGGATTCAAGGGCAGGGCTGGTTTATTGAAAAAAGGAAAAGAGCGTCGGGATGTTATGAACGAGATGGCGTAACCCTTGAGTGATGGAGTCAAAGCCATGCTGCCGAAAGCGATTGAGTGCCATCGTTCGCAACATGGTCGTAACGAGTGTCTGTACTGTCGGCGTACGCAAGATCGTCCTCAAAGGTCAATTTTTGGGTGGCGATCGTCATAGTGGCTCCTCAAAGGATGGCAATTTTAACCCAAAGACCGCAGCCGATCGCGGAACGCCATAACAGCATCAAATTGGTCGGTGGGGTTGACATAGCTCGCTAACAGTTGGGTATCCAGGTCAGGCAGCAATGCACTCCTGGTCATCGGCTCATAGCCAGTTGCGCGTAAATGGTGAATGACAAATTCTCCGTTTTGCCACTGCCAGACTTCGGTAACGCCTAAGCCCTGGTAGATTTCGAGCTTGTTGACAATGCCGCTGGTGATCACCACTTCAATGGCTAAGTCGGGAAACTCTTTCTTTTGCTCCAGACAGTAGCATTCATCGGGTTCTAAGCCTCGGAGCTTCATGGCTTTGCGAAAGGTGGCAGAACCGAGAGCATGAAAGCGTGTCCGGGTTTCTTGAAAGTAAGCCTCCAGCAACATGCCAATCACTTTTTTGAGTTCTTCATGCTCTGGAGAGGTGGTCATGATTTCTAGAGTGCCTTCCAGATAGTTCAGCCGCAGATTTGGAAAGTCGTCACCCAGGGCAGCCAGCATTGTTTCATACTGCTGCCAACTGACTCCCTCTAAAACCAGCCGTTGTTCGGCAGTAGGGATGGCTGGTTGGGGCAAAACTGGAGAACTCATGGGCACTTTGCTCCTTACAAGACCATATTCTTGATTGTAAAGCAGGCAATGAGTAGGTAAAACTACTGTGGCAGGAAGGGATTGATGATGCGGAGTTTGTTTTCGATCGGTTGGTTGTGCTGCATCTCTTCGGAATAGAGGATGGTGCAGTCACTTGCCAGGGCTGTAGAAATGATCAGACTATCCCAATAGGTGTAGCCATAGCGCGAAGCAATTTCTAATGCTTGAGTCACTTTTGGAGTGTCAATATCAAGCACTGCAAAACTAGCAATCAATCTAAATACGATTATAGGTCTCGACCGTGAGCCTTCACTCTGAGTTCAGAAAGGGCTTCCATCGAACGGTTATGCTTCTAGTCGGGCAGAGTTGGGCTATTGGATCGCCCACTCTTCTTAGCCTTCGTACCTTGGTTTTCCTACCGTCAATTCAACCTGCGGCGAGGAGCGATCGCCCCAGCGCACGAGTGATGGAAGAAACTGCCATGTTGAAGCTATCAGTCTAATGAGAAGGTTACTTATCTTCATCATAGAAAGCTTGTTGTACGGCTTCAGTTCTCAGTGAAGGGATAGCATAGGATTTTCTGTCAGCAGCGAGAGTCCAAGAGGCGAAATGAGTAAGAAGCGTCATGAGTCTTTCGATCCGGGTACCGATCGAAATGAGACAGCCATTTTTCTCGATCGCTTACTTCAGTGGCTCTGTGATTTGCAGTCCAAAGACATTGAGTGTTTTGAGGAAGAACCAGTTACTGAACTGGCTCAAGCTTTGGCAAAGAAACTCAATGGCGTTGTGTTTTGCGACTTCGATCGCCAATACCGCAACGCATACAGTTTGCACATCTTGCTTGATGAGAAAGGTAACATACCACCATTAAAGTCAAACGATGATCAGTTCACGTTGTTGAAGGTCAGTCAATTTGATGTGCGGGTCGATATCAGTCGCAAGGGTGGATTTTTCTGTCTACGTCCTTATGCAGTTTCGCCTCTTAGCGGTGCTTGGACTTGCATTCCTGCTCAAGAACGATCTAAGCCTTTGCTTATCGTCTGCGATCGAATCATCCGCTTTCTCACTGACAGGGAACTCATTCAAGTACCTGATGCTTTGCTCGATCGTCGCATTCACGGGCACAACGAGTTGGGCGGCGAGGTGACAGTGAAGACGCAGCTTTTTGGCGAGATTTGAGCCGTCAGTTGGGTTAAGCATTGTCAAACCTTCGCCCATTAACCATTGGAGTAATGCGAAACCCAACAGCACCCAATCAGGCGATCGCCCTTCGCCTTAAGTCATGTTCTACCATTCGTTGAAGATATGATCTGCTGCTAGAAACGCATACGCAGTCAATGTGAAGCTCTGTATTTGGATTCAATACTTCTGGAACAAATGCTACCCAAAGAAATTAAGCGCCAACTGAAGAGACTAAAAAGCCATGATCTTGAAGAGCAACAGGATGCTTTTTGGATCCTGATGTCTTCTGGTGACCCTCAGGCAATTTCAAAAACTCTAGAAACGATTGAAGAGCTAGGAGATTGGCCGTTTAGCGGTGATCCTGACAGCCTTGCTTCCAGTTGGTCAGTAAGACCAATATATGGAGTCACTCCCCCTTTAGCAGAGTATTTAGAGAAATCGCCGCTCTCTCAAGTCGGTCGAGACTGTGCTTACATCCTGGGCAACCTTTGCTATTTGGAAGGCGCTTCAAAAAATTATTCAGAGACAAGAATTGTGCCAAGCCTAGTGAGCGTGGCAGAATCCCTCTTACCCAATGGGTTATACGCCATTACTCCAATGTTATACGCTTTACGCGAATGCTCAAGAGTCAAATCGGTTGAAGGCGCTGAACACCTTGCACGCCAAGCACTGGAATTGTCTTTTCAGGAAGATGCCCTTAAAGAAGATAATCTCTTCGAGTTGACCATTGTGTCAATTCTAGAGATTCTGTACTCAAATAATCCTAAAACTCGTCTGTTTAAGGAACTGCGTGCCTTAGTGAAAGGACAACCTAGAGGAAAAGAACCCGCTAGAACAATTCGAGAATTTTTACGAAAGAAAGGGAAGGATGAGTGGTGGTGAAATACTGGGAAGTTGTGAATAGCGACCGACCCTCGCTATGTTTAAGGTTGAGCACTATCAAGCTCTTGTTACCAACCATTAAGTGAGGCAGAACCCAACATTACCCAATTGAGCGATCGCTCGATTGAGGCTGAGTGCGATCGCTACACTAGAGTTATCGTCCATCAAGTTGAACGTATGACTGAATCACAGACGATCGAAGCAGTGTATGAGAATGGCATCTTTCGCCCTATACACCCCGTTACTGGCTTAGTTGAGCATAGTAAGGTCACGCTGGCGATCGCGTACGAGGCTCAAGCTGTACATCCCTTAGCACAATTTGCAGGCATGCTCAGCAACGAAGAAGCCGAAGAACTCCAAACGATTGTTGCAGAAGAATTTGGCAAGGTGGATACAAGTGGCTGGTGAGATCGCCCTCGATACCTCCGTTGCTATTCGTTATCTCAACGGTGATGAAGTAGTCGTTCAGCGGGTGCTTGCCTTATCGAACGTGGTTTTGCCGCTTACCGTTGTGGGTGAATTGCTCTTTGGTGCTGCGAACTCTGCCCGTGCTGCCAACAACCTGACCCGTTACTTAGCCTTCATTGATGCCTGCTCGGTTGTACCCATGAGACAGGAAACCGCGATCGCGTATTACCAAGTGCGCTTTAACTTAAAGCAAAAAGGCAAACCGATTCCTGAAAATGATGTCTGGATCGCCGCGCAGTGCGTTGAAAACCAGTGGACGCTTGTAACCAATGATGCTCACTTTGGGAACGTGGATGGTTTAACGGTTGAAAACTGGTAGCACGATCGCCCCTCACCGTAAATTGGGTTGAGTCCTGTCAAGTCTCTGTTCACTCATTGCGCGATCGCTCGATTGAGGATGAGTGCGGTTCCCTAACGGACGGTAATTAACTTTATAACCCTTCCCATTCATCCCGACTGATGCCAGCTTGCTTCAGAATCTCGGCAAGCAAGTGTTTGCTAATGTCTTGTTGGTGCGGATTGGGCATTCTCACTCTGAGGCTGGCTTTGACCAGGTATTGATGTTTTCCGCCTGGGAATGGTTCGCTAAATCCAGCCGCTTTGAGATAGTAAATCAAGTCTGAGCGTTTGATTGGTCTAAAGGGAGGCATTACGCGACCTCAGATTCAAGCGCTTGAATGTTAAGGTCAATGCCTTCCAACACTGGAATTGGGTGATGAAGATAGATACCTAGCAGAATCCAACCTTCCAACGCTTCCGCCAACTCATCGCGACAGGCTTCCAACGTATCAGCGTTTGCCCACACACCCCGAAAGCTAGGGATCGAACCAAAAAAGCCTTCGTTATCTTCCAAAATTTCGTAGGTAGCCTTGCTCATTGCCAGCTTGATGTATTCAGCAAACATCAGGTTCTCCGTTCGGCATCGCGGCGAAATTGTTCCAGCACTTCGGGATAATTCTCCAGATCATCAAGGGACTTTAAGGGAGGAAACGTTACTCGATCGCCCTCAGCACTGATCTTATCCGTATATGCATAAAACGCTTCGTTATCGTCCCGGTTAGCTAGCACGTAGGCTCGTAGTTCGCTCTTACTCATTGCCTGAAAATTCGGTTTCATCGCTACTTGCTCCATGCGCCGTTTGGTTCAATTTCAATCTCAATTTCCTCCCCTGCCAGAATGAACACTTTTTGTGTACGCTCATCGATTCGTAGAAGATTAACTGGTGTGTACATCTTTGTGAACCAGTAACAAAGGACGAAGCTTTGAAAAACCTGCTCTGCTGTAGGAATAACTCAGTCTCCTCTACATATCCGCTTTTTTGAAGTTTAACATTCTAGCAGTCCTTGCGTTTGGAGATAAGAGTATCGCAAGTCACCGCGTTAGGGCTAACTTGTGGAATATTGGTGGAGAAAGTAACCAGACCAGAAAACCCTATGACGAACCCAGAAGCGTATCGCGTCGAGAAAGATTCGATGGGCGATCGGCAGATTCCCGACACCGCGTACTACGGCATTCAAACGCTACGGGCGATCGAGAACTTTCCCATTAGCGGTTTGAAACCGTTGGCAACCTATGTGGATGCCTGTGTGCTGATCAAAAAGGCAACCGCGATCGCCAATGGGGAACTTGATTGCATTACGCCCGAAATCAGTCAGGCGATCGTGCAGGCGGCGGATGAAGTGCTGAATGGGAAACTGCGGGATCAGTTTGTGGTGGATGTGTATCAGGCGGGTGCAGGCACGTCCCATCACATGAACGTGAACGAGGTATTGGCAAATCGGGCGCTGGAATTACTGGGCGACGTGAAGGGCAACTACAAGCGGCTCAATCCCAACGACCATGTGAACTATGGGCAATCCACCAATGATGTGATCCCAACTGCGATTCGGCTTGGTGGGCTGCTGGCGCTGGAGCGATCGCTGTATCCAGCCCTGGCAAGCGCGATCGCGGCACTGGAGGCAAAGGCGCAGGAGTTTCAGGATGTGATTCGATCGGGTAGAACGCATTTGCAAGATGCGGTGCCTGTGCGGTTAGGCGACAACTTTCGCGCCTGGGCACAGATTTTGAGCGAACATCTGCTTCGCATTGAAACTGCATCCAAGGATTTGATGATTCTGGGGTTGGGCGGAAGTGCGGCGGGTACAGGACTCAACACCCATCCTCAATATCGCTTTCGTGTGGCGGAGATTCTATCGGATTTGATTGATCAGCCCTTGCGACCTGCACCCCATCTGATGGCAGCAATGCAAAGTATGGCTCCGTTTGTGAATGTCTCCGGCTCGTTGCGTAACCTCGCGCAAGATTGCGTCAAAATCTCTCACGATTTGCGCTTGCTCGATTCGGGACCCAAAACGGGCTTTAAGGAAATTCAACTGCCGCCCGTCCAGCCCGGTTCATCCATCATGCCAGGAAAGTACAATCCCGTGATGGCAGAAATGACCTCGCAGGTGTGCTTTCAGGTGATGGGCTACGACACCGCGATCGCCTTTGCCGCGCAGGCAGGACAACTGGAACTCAACGTGATGATGCCCCTCATTGCCTACGACCTGATTCACAGCATTGAGATTCTCGGCAACACGATCGCCGCCCTCGCCGAGAAAGGAATCAAAGGGATTACCGCCAACCGCGATCGGTGTCTTGCTTATGCGGAAGGCAGTTTAGCGTTAGTAACCGCACTCAACACGCACATCGGTTATCTCAATGCCGCTGCCGTGGCAAAAGAATCGCTGGAGACGGGTAAATCGCTCCGCGAAATCGTGTTGGAGCGTCAATTAATGAGTGCCGAAACGTTAGCAGCAGTATTGAATTTAGAAGCAATGAGCCAACTGCCAGAGGCGTAAAAAAGCAATCGATCGCTGTTTGCAAGCGGTTGAACCGTTTAAATCGGTTCTTGTGTATTGGGATGCACAGTAAAAGCTTGTTTTTTGTAGATAATCAAGAACATTACGCGATGTGCAACTAATTCGCCCTCATCCCCACCCTTCTCCTCAGGGAGAAGGGCTTCCAGACCGTTCCGGTTCCCTCTCCCATCGGGAGAGGGCTAGGGTGAGGGCAGTTTTGGCAGGTATTTTAGGAAAGTCGCACATCGCGTGAACATTGCACTAAAAAATGTGTGCTATTGAGCCAACATGATGTCAGCTAATGCCGAAACCTTAATCGCTTCAGCATTGCTTGTCTTGCGCTTCAGCAGTTTGATTGACCAAAGGGCTTTGAGCAACTATGGAACCTGTACTGAATATATCAACACCGCTTGAGACCATTGCTCTACCGCAGCCCTCGATCGCCCTACGCAAACCAAAGTCATGGAGCTGGCTAAAAATCGAGTTGGCGATCTTCTTGATACTGGGCAGTATTGCAGGCGCATCCTGCTTGTGGCTTCTGAGTTTGCCACCCGTCACAAACTGTCAGCAAATTTCGCCCCTCACGCCGGATATCGATCGTCTGTCCTGCGCTCAACAAGCCGCTCAATCGGGCGAGCTACCCAAAGTGCTAGCAGGATTGAAGCTAGTCGAAGAATGGACTCCGGAGCATCCGCTCCACCAAGAAGCACAGCGCTGGATGGCAGACTGGTCTCAATCGGTGCTGACGGCTGCCCATCAAAAAATGAGTCAGAGTGATCTGAATGGTGCTCTGGCACTCGTCCGGCAAATCCCGCAATCGAGTGCCGTTTACAAGGAAGCACAGGAAAGCGTTGCGGGATGGCAAAAGCAGTGGCGGCAGAGTGCGGCAATTTACGCCAAGGCGCAACAAGCCATGCAAGCACAGCAGTGGAGTCAGGCATCAGAGCAGATCGCCTCACTGCGAGAAATGGATTACGAATATTGGCGATCGCAGCAAGCCAATGCTCTCACTGGAAAGCTTTTGCAGGAACAGAAGGCACGTAAGCTCTTTAGTCAGGCACAACAAGCCGCAACCGCTGGTAAGCCAGAGGCGCTCAGTGCTGCGATCGCCCTCGTGAGCCAGATGGGTGCAAGCACCTACGCACGGTCAGACGCTCAGTCGAAGCTGAACCAGTGGAGCGAAGCGCTCTTGACCTTTGGTGAACAGCAGTGGCAAGCGGGAAACCTGGATCGCACGATCGCCGCTGCCCGTAGTGCGTCTCTCAACCCAGAACTGACAGAGGAAGCCGATCGTCTGCTGTGGCTCAGCTATGCTCAACGGCTGAAAGCACTCAGCCTCTCAAATTGGCAAGCCACACCAGAACAGACGCTTAAGTTAGCAGGCGCAATGGCGTTAGCACAGCAGGTGCCGCCAGAGAGCCGCTTCTATCATCAAGCTCAGATTAGCCTTAAGCAAGCACAGGCACACTTGCAAGCGGTGACCCAGTTGCAGCTTGCCCAGTTCATCGCCAGTCCGGGGCAGCCGATCACCTACGAGCTGGCGATCGCCCAGGCAAACCACATTGCCCCTGACAGCCCTCGGCGACTGCAAGCACAAACCCTGTCTGCCCACTGGCACCGTGAGACACAGCGGTTAACCGATCGTCCTATCCTCGCTACCGCCCGCACCTTGGCAGCAGCGGGAACAATTCCTGCACTCCAGGCAGCGATCGCGCAGGCAACTCAAATTAAGCAAGGGCATGCCCTGTATGGCGAAGCACAAAGCTTAGCGTTTGTGTGGAAGCAGCAAATTGAAACCGTTGTAGACCAACCCATTCTGAACCAGGCAGAAGCACTCGCAAGAGAGAATCACTTGAGCGAAGCCATTCAGCTTGCCTCTAGCATTCGTCCTGGTCGTGTGCTTTACCTGCAAGCGCAAGAGGCGATCGACCCCTGGGACGCTCAAATTCGCAGCGCTGAAGCCCAACGTCAGGCACGTGAAGCCGTTCTCACGCCCAAAAAAGGTAAAACTAAAGACAGCGCCCCCCTTGTCAGACCCGACCTTCTTCCCTCTGATCCAACGTTTTCGGCAGCTAGTCCATTACCTGCTCTGACACCAGTTATAACCCCTGTCAAAACTTTCCCCAGAGCAACGGATGAGATTCGTCTGGCTCCCAGAGTCTCGCCAACACTGCAACCAGTCTCATCGCCGAGCGCGGTACTACCTCCTGCCAGCGTCTCTCCACCAGAAGCGATCGAGGTGCTGCCGCCTGCGACATCTTCGGCGAAAGGCGATGTGTTATTACCATCTGACACTCCTTTAAAGGCAGTTGAGCAAGCTCCATAGGCACAGTAGAAACCTGAGCTTAAATCAATCGCTTCGGTCAGGTATTGAAGCCTTTTTTGAATGTCAAACTAAAACAGGACTGACGCAAAGATCCCCGACTTCTATGCTGGAGTCAGCTTTATGGCTGAGTTTTAATTAGAAGTCGGGGATCTAGACACCTTGTGCGTCAGTCCTGTAAACGCTTCAAATTGTCGATCGCCGCAAAACTCAACGTTCAAAATGCTGAACTTTGGAGTGCGGTCAGTACAATGCTAGTTATGCTGTTTGTCGATCGCTACTGTCGATGAGCAGCTACCAGTCAAACCAACAGCCAAACTTGCTGAAGTTGGAAACCCAGATTACCCATTGTGGGTGAGTGCGTTGAATGGGGCGTATAAGGCAAACTCTTTATAAGAGGGCGTTTAGAACGACTGGGATGACAACCTCATGATGTTGACCGAAGCGATGGTATTGGCTGAAGTACTAGCAAACGATTGGCGATCGCGCTTAGAAATAGATATCCCAACCCATAGTGCCGCGACGCGTGAGAGCATCGTGCGCTGGCTCATTGGCGACAATACAGCCCGGTTTGACGACTTCACACCCACCGCACGGCAGATCGCTGAACAGGCAATGGACTACCGCTACCGGATTCTGCGCCAGCGCTATCTCGATTTTGGACCAGAGCGCGCCTATAAAAGCCTAATCCAGCGCTTGAGCAGTCTCTTCCTGATTCGTAACAAAATTCGGACGTGGATTGCGTTGTCTCGCGATCGACAGCGTACCGTTGTGGATGTCCTGCAAGAAGTCATTCAGGAACTACTGCAAACGGATAGCTACATGCAGCAGCAAATTCTTTGGATTTCCACCTGTACTCAAGATGCGCGTCTGCGAAACGCTTTGCTGCTGGCAAGCACCGAAGAATACTGCCTACGTCCCATTCGCAATCAACCGCTCCTGTCTTATCGCTTTGTGAACTACTTACGCCGTTCTCAACGAGGCGGCATGACCCAGGTTCCCGCACAAGAATTCATCCGCTTGGTGTCAGAAGAAATTTCGCCCGATGATTCTGAAGGCTCTGTCAGCCTGTTGGATTCTCAAGCGGTTTCCCAATATCAGGAGGCACAATCGGCAGAAGAACAACAGGAGCTACGCGCTGCCGTCTGCCAACGCTTTGAAGCATACCTCATGGATAAGCTTGGTCCGACTGCGGCTGAATGGCTGCGGCTCTATCTCCAGGGTCGATCGCAAGAAGCGATCGCCGAAACGCTGAACATGCCCATTCGGCAAGTGTATCGCCTCCGTGAAAAAATTAATTATCATGCTGTACGAGTCTTCGCCTCCAAAAACCAACAAGAGCTGGTTGTAGCCTGGTTAGGCAACGCATCAGAGCGCAACAGCTAGACTATAGGAACAGTACGGATAACTTCGACACTGAATGCAGCACGCTTGCTAGGCAGTCACGACGGTATACTCGCCATCATGCGACTGACAAGTGTACGCAAAAGTGACTAAGAAGTAGTCTTAAAGGTAAAGGTTTTACTTAAAAGCTGAGCTTGATTGTGAAGCAAGCAACAACGGTGGGTGTCAACTCACATTTTGCAATAAGCTAGATTTAGCATGTTGCTTCGCCAAACGCTATGAGACCTGTATGAAGCAGCGATCCTTGAAACAGGCAATCAGCACTGTCTTGTCTTGACCCAACGATGGGACGTTGCCAGGATGTTTGGTCACGAAAGCTGATTCAGTAGAATTCACGATTCTATGGTCAAGCAACCTTAGCCGCCATCATTCACTAACACTACAACTCAACGGAGCATGGCAATACGCTTGCCCACCTGAAAGATAGAGGCAATTTAGCTCGTAAACGGCAAAGATAGCAAAACGCAGGCTCAGTAGATCCTATGGTGTCTTCAGGCGACCCAATTAAAGCCCATACAGCGGACTCAGAGGACTTTGCAGTTCCAGCGAAGCCCAAGTCTGACTGGACAGATCAGCTCAATACGGAGCAGGTGTTTCGTCTCATTGACAGCATTCTTCCCTTCGAGGCATGTCTTTACCACCAATTGTTGCCACTCTCACTGGAGGGCAGCCGTCTGAAGCTAGGTATGGTCAATCTGGACGATGCAGCGGCTCTAGACTATGTGCGGCGCATTCTGGCATATATGAACTGCTCCCTCGCACCACAAACGCTGGCTACAGATGTTCATCATGCTGCACTATCGGCTTATCTGAGCTATACAGGCAGTCAGAAACAGCCACTCAGTCGCCCCACTACGGCACGCGCGATCGCCCAGCACACCGGGCAACGTCTGACCAAAGACATTGCCAAAAATGGTGCCTCAGATGCCGACATTGCCGCTGTCGATGTAGAACAACCCCAGCTAGCTCAGGATTCTCACCCGACTTTCCTGGTCGATAGCCCTGAAGATCTCAACTTTCAAGATCTGGACATCGCCACGCCAGCTCCACCGTCTGTATCAATAGAGGCGCGATCGACTCCCCAAGAGGAGCAGGTAGCCGAACAGCCGAACGATTTCAACCGACTGCGAGAAACGCTCATCCTCAAATCTGAGCCACTGTCTGCATCCAAGCCGCCTAAAATCCCTGCACCTGGCGATGCCCTGCCGATCTTACCCGTCGAACCAAAACATCTCTCAGAGCCGATTACAGCGTTGGCAACACTACCTCCCGCAGAGCTGTTGATCGAGCTGTTGGGGCGGCTACTCGTCGGTGGCATTGGGCGACTCTATTTTGAACGCCAACAGCAGTATGGACGCATCCTCTGGAGTCAGAATGGCGTGCTGCAATCGGTCTTAGAAGAGCTACCGCTGGATGTTATTCAAGGCGTAGTGAACGAACTGAAGTTGTTAACTCACCTACCCCTGGTGCCAGTCCAAAAGCCCAAACAGGTTGAAATCGAACGGCGCTATCAGAAACAGCGTCTTTTGCTACGTTTACGCGTGATGCCAGGAGCACATGGAGAAGAAGCAACCGTCCAGGTGCTACGAGGTGCCGCGCTGAAGTTTTACCAGCAGCAGCAGCTTGCCAGCCTCAGCCGTGATGCCCTCACAATCGCTCAAGAACTCCAGCACAAAGTCAATGAAATTCGCGTTCGCACCCGCTTCTACCCTTTGAGCAGCCCTGATCAACTCAGCATTCTGCCCGCTTTAGATCAAGTCATCAAAAGCGTAGAGCAGGATCTTGAGGCACTCAAGGCGTGGCAGTTAGCTGCGATCGAAGAGGAAGAGAACTGATAACGGTAGTGGGCGATCGTTACCTTAGGAGTTGTACAGAAATAACAGCATGGTCTGTAGCTGTCAGCCGTCAGCGAAAAGCTAGCTGACCCAAAAGTGTGCAGTTATTTTTTAGCAAGCTTTTAGTAACAACCAGCGTTAGCAGTCGCAGATGAAGTTTATTGCGGCGATCGCGCTTTAGTCGCTGTACTGGGAAACCGTTCCGTTTGCGCGTCCAGCTTACGGCGGTAGCTGTACTGACCGTAAACATTTACCAGATAGGGCATGGCATATGTGGCGATCACGGAGAGCCAGCGTTCGCGGTTCATTTCGCCCCGCAGCAGAGCTGGACCGTGATTGATCACAAAGAGCAGTGAACCGACAAAGACGGCTGTCTTCCAGCCTGTCGTCACAAACTCTGGATCAAACAGGCTCATGACGTAACCTTTAACCATCCGCATCAATCAATGCTCCAAACGTGATTAGACAAATTCGCCACGAGCCACTAGAATGACCCGACCGCCAACAGAAACTTGCATATTGGCTACCGTTTTTGTCGCTTTGAGTAGCAGGAGCGACGGTCTACCAATTTCATGTCCCTGTTCAACGCGAAGATCAATGGATGGTTTTCCTGCGTACAAGTATTGCACTAAGTAACCTGCTAAACAGCCATTAGCGCTACCAGTCGCAGGATCTTCAGGAATGCCTAATGAGTCAGCAAAGACGCGCACACTAAGATGATTTTCGGGATCATATGTCTCTGGGCAAAAGACCAGTATGTCCTTCGCCTGCGTCTTTTCAATGAGCGCAAAATAGCGATCTTTGTTAACCTTAATTCGCTTTAGTGCTTGATGGGTTTTGAGCGGCACAATGATAAATGGAACGCCCGTCGAAACGTCTTGAATAGGGAAGCGTAGATCGATATCGGTTGTATCAAGATTAAGCATGGGCGTGATCGCTTCTGCTGCAAATGTCTGACCAAAGATCGGTGATCGCTGCTGCATCCACAGCACATTTGCCAACCCATTTTCGTAGAAGATACTGACAGGAATTTGCCCAGCTTTAAGGTTAAGTACAATCGTTTCAACAGGCTGCTTGATGATTTCTTGCTGAAGTATAAAGGCAGTTCCCAATGTGGGATGTCCAGCAAACGGTAACTCTTGGTTTGGGGTGAAAATCCGCACATCATACCCACCCGATCGCAATTCAGAAGACAAAATAAACGTCGTTTCTGAATAATTCATTTCCTTTGCAATTTGCTGCATTTCTGCCGTAGACAGCGCCTCAGCATGAGTAAAGACCGCTAACTGATTGCCAGCATATTTCGTCTCGGCAAAGACATCGACGATATAGAAAGGTAATGATGGCATCGCTTTTTCTTGTGTCAATTTCTGTGCGTCGAACTCGCGTTAATTTAAACTCTCCAGTTCATGCTTCTTGTCAGCCACTTGGGATTTTCTCAATGGAGCCGAAGGAAGGTTAAGGTAACGGCTGATGATCAATTATTGCCTGACAAACTGCGATCGATACACGGCTTCTCCCCGCTCCATCGTTGAGGCTTCGCGTTCGGTGGGGATAGGGAGAGGATTGGAGTCTAGCCAACCATCGTGCATACAGCTAAAAGCGAGATGGGTGGCGAAACGATCGTGCATCTCCACGGCGACTTCTTCCACGTCAGATTGAATAAAGACCGTGCCACCGGGCGCTAGTGCCGCTGCCAGATCCTCAATCAATTCTGGCTGTACAACTCGTCGCTTTTGGTGTTTGCGCTTGAACCACGGATCGGGGAACTGGATCGTCACATACTGAAGCCGTCCCACAGGCAGCGATCGCAGCAAAGGGCGCAAGGAATTGTTGGCATTGCAGAACAAGTAGTGCAAATTGGTCAGGCACAACTCAGCTTTCCAGCCGTTTGCCTGCTCCACCAACGGTTCTCGAATTTCCAAGCCTAAGAAATTCCACACTGGCTGCACCTGCGCCATTTGCAGCAGAAAGCGACCCTTGCCGCAGCCAACGTCCAAATGGAGCGGTCGATCGAGGTCACTATAAAGACGGCTCCAGTCAGGCGGGCTGATCGGAGTCTGATATTTTTTACTCAGTGGGTTGACATGCTCACGCACACGGACGATAGACAAGTGAGAAACCTCTAGAAAAAGGATAAAGGCTAAAAGGAAGAAGAAAGGCTAAAGGATGAAGGCTAAAGGCTAAAAAGGGCTAAAAGAAAGAAGTAAAGGCTAAGGGATGTAGCTTGCTTCTGTAAAGCAGTAGGCTAAAGGCTTAAAAAAGATGAAGGTAGAGCTTTGGAGTTAATTCTGCCTCCTGCCTCCTGCCTCCTGCCTTCTGCCTCCTGCCTTCTGCCTTAGTTTTCAGCCATTCCCCTTCGCAAATCGCTTAGGATCGATCGCATGAGTCTTAATTTTCGCTTCGCCATCATTAGCGACTTGCACATCGCTGTACCGCATACCATTTGGGATCATCCTAGCCGTTTTCATTTAGTTGAAGTCAGCATTCCTGTCTTAGAAAACATTCTCGATCGCCTGAGCACTCTCAAGCTTGATTTCCTGCTACTACCTGGCGATCTGACCCAGCATGGCGAACCAGCAAATCATACCTGGCTGGCAGAACGGTTGGCACAATTGCCATATCCAGCCTATGTTGTTCCTGGCAATCACGATGTACCAACGTTGCAAGCGGATCATCACTCGATCGGGCTGACGGACTTTCCAAACTACTACCGCTCGTTCGGCTATGACAACCCTGACCAACTCTATTACACCTGCCCACTGCTGCCAGGAGTGCGGCTGATTGGGCTGAACTCTAATCAGTTTGATGCCCACGGTCAGCAATTGGGCTGTTTGGATGATGAGCAGTTGCTCTGGCTGCAACGAGTGCTGAAGGCATATCAAGAGGATTTGATCCTGGTCATGGTGCACCATAATGTTGTGGAACATTTGCCAGGGCAGTCACGCAACCCACTGGGGAGGCGTTATATGTTGGACAATGCGCCGACGTTGTTGCAAATGCTGCAAGCAGCAACGGTGCAGTTAGTGTTTACAGGGCACTTGCATGTGCAGGATATTGCTTGCTCTCAAGGTATTTACGACATTACAACTGGTTCGCTGGTGAGCTACCCGCATCCCTATCGTGTGCTGGAGTTGCAGACGGACGATCGCGGGCAGCGATCGCTCCACATTACCTCCGATCGCGTCGAGTCTGTACTCGGTTGGGAAACCTTGCAGCAAACCTCGCGTGACTTCATGAGTGAGCGATCCCAGCCGTTTATGCTCCAGCTTTTAATGCAGCCACCGCTAAAGTTGCCGCAGGCTGAAGCTGAAGCGCTGGCTCCCAGCCTGCGATACTTTTGGGCAGACCTCGCTAACGGTGACGCTATATTTGACTTTCCTCATTTTCCGCCCGCTGCCCGTCGATACTTTGAACGGTTTAGCGCGATCGATGCCAACGGTCAGCCACAACGCATTGATAATGCTGTGATCTTGCGCTTGTCGTAAACAGAATCAGATCGCAAAGTCAAACAGAGAAAACCGCACGTGAGTAGTGGAACCACCTTATTTTTGCTCCTTGTAGCGGCAGTGCTAGAAGCAGGCGGTGATGCCTTGGTGCGATCGGGCTTGCACAGTCCAATACTCCTGAAGCGCACTGCACTGATCTTGCTGGGTAGCATTGTCTTGCTAGCGTATGGTGTCGTTGTAAACCTGCCACCGTGGGATTTTGGACGGTTGCTAGGTGTCTATGTCACACTGTTTTTCTTAGTAGCCCAGCTCATCAACTGGCTTGGCTTTGGTCTCAAACCCACAGTGCCAATCCTGGTGGGAGGTGTTTTGATTCTGATGGGCGGCTTAGTAATTTCACTCTGGAGACCTTGATTGAGCGGTCAGCGATCAGCTATCAGCGGTTAGCTGTGGATGGTGCGATGCTACGTGACCTTGATTGAGCGGTCAGCGATCGGCTATCAGCGGTTAGCTGTGGATGGTGCGATGCTACGTGACCTTGATTGAGCGGTCAGCGATCAGCTATCGGCGGTTAGCTGTGGATGGTGCGATGCTACATGACCCAAGGGCAAAGGCTTAGGCGATTTCCAGAAAAAATTCTACCCTTCGACTTCGCTCAGGGTGCAAGCTAGCTGAGCGAAGTCGAAGCTAGTGGGTAGTTTCTTTGTCGGAAATCTCCTTAGGATCGTGAATGTAATCAAACCGAACGCTTGCGTAGGATGTGTTAGGCGCTAGCCGTAACGCATCGCTGCCAGAGTTTGATGCGTTACGCTGCGCTAACACATCCTACAGAATTCGATCTTATTTAATTCTCATTCCTTAAGACTTGTTAAGACGTAAGCTCATATTCTCTAGCGGGTGTCAGCCAGCCAAAGCCTGCACTGACCGCTGACCGCTAGTTGCTAAACTCACTGCTCATGGCTGACGCACAATACCAAAAACCGATGTAAACCCATGCAGAAACGTGCTGTTGCCGACGGGACCAATCTCGCCACTGCAAAAGAACCCACTTAGAGGCACGTCAGGAAAGTAGCGGCTGAAGAGTCGAGAATCGAAATTGGGTTCATCGTACAGACGTTCGCCCCGTCCGACGCAGGCAAACATGAGCGCACCGATCGCATCGGTTGGTTTTGTCTGCTGATACCGCTCAAGCAGCATTTCCAGGTCTTCGGCAGACGCTTGGGCATCGCGCAGGTGAAACTGAATGCGCTGACCGGGGCGAATGCGATCGCCAATTGCGATCGCGCCCACTCTGGGATCTACGCCCAACAATGATCGAATCAAAAAGTCTCCCTGCTCCAGCTCTTGCTTAAATTCATTCTGAGCGACACCGACAAAGAGGGCATTTTGCGCCAGCATTCGATCGTCCTCATCCAGCGTCTGAATGAGATCTTGCAGCACCTCCAGTGGCGTACGCTTTTGCGACACCCGTGAGCCACCACCAAGCGGCACGGGACTAGAATCTGCCTGCTCTTCCAACCCTAAGACAATGTTCCGTTCGCCGTCTGTTACCCAGTACGGTTGTCCGATCGGTCGGCAGCCCTGCGCCACAATCGTCTCCACGACAACATTGCCGCTCAACGCCAGACCCACCACGCCTTCGCGGTGTAAGCGATAGTCGCAAAATAAACCACTGCCATCATTGGCGGCGGCGCTGGCAATGCCACCCACTTTGGTCGACCCAGGATAGGCAAAATCCAGCCCCTGTAGCAGATCATTAATTTTAGAAAAGGACTGATCAGCCAGTAAAACAAACTGTGGTTGGTCGTCAATCGGCACACCGAGCAGTTCCACCCAGGCATCGGGCGCACTGTCTAAATCAGGCAACTGCTCAGCCGTAAGCTGGAACGATCGCACCGTTACACCCGGCAACGTCGCCAACGTGAGGGCGATCGCAGGCTCATCTTCAACTTCCTGGGGTTGACTGTCGCCCTTCGTTCCAACGACACCAGTGCCGCCGCAACCAATGATGGGAATGGCTGGCAATCGCTCCTGTAGCAGCGGCATCAAGCGAGAATATTCACTTGCAAAGGCAGCGGCAATGAAGACAAAGCCGATGTCAGGCGTACATAGTAGTGCGGCTTGTGCCTTTTGTACCACGTCATCAACGGCTGCCTCTAAGGAAGGGCGAGTGGATAGCGTGCTGACCCACTGAATTGAATTGGCGATGTCTCCTCCGGTCATTGGCTTTCCCCTTTAAGCAAAGGATGATCACCAGCGTAGCTGGAAATGTTTCAATCGTTCGCAGATTCTGAGCAATTATTAGAACAGCCTCAACAATTCTCAAGCTTCGCCAGGGCGTTCTACGGATCTGGTAGAGTAGTGTTAGCGTTACGATAAGTAAAGGTGGAATGCTGTCCGTCGTCCTCTTTCCATTGAGGTAGCGACAATCGTCAACGATTAGGCAACCTTCCACTGGAGTGCGATCGCTCTCTGCCTCACCCAAACAGAGATGACTAAAGCGATGGATGTAAGCGTACATCGATCGGGCGATCGGCAAAGTGCTGATGTTCGGGGAAGCAGCGGTAACTTACGAATCAGTAATGTACCAGCGCTTAACCCATACTCGATAAGAATGATTAGTAGCGAACAATCCATGAGCGATATTCAAGAAAAAATCCAAGATGAGTTGCAGCAAGCCCGTGCCGCTTGTGATGTCAATGGCAGCACCTCCCCTGAGTGTGCCGCAGCCTGGGATGCCGTCGAAGAACTGCAATCGGAGGCAGCTCACCAACGGCAAGCTAAACCCAAGAAAAACTCCCTCGAAGTCTACTGCGACGATAATCCTGAAGCGGCTGAATGTCGCATCTACGAAGACTAATGCCCGCTGACTGCAAGCACCAAACCGCAATCTCCTACAACTTTTGAGCCTGTAGGATGAACAGGTTGACGAGTAGCTTCAACGCCCACCGGGCATTTTAGCTACTCGTCAATTTTGATGTTTAATGTAGACAGAACTGACGCATTTTGACTAAAACCTCCGAGGATTGAGCGCAGTCAATGTCGGCGATGCTCAATCCTTGTTCAAGCTTCTGAGGTTTGCGGAAGTCCTAGTAGAAAGTTTGTTTCCTGTCAGCCCTATCGTTATGACGCTCCCTTCCTGGTTGCCATCGCTCGTCTGGACAGATTATCGACTGGCAATCCTGTTCACCGTTCTCATGCCGCTCATCTTGCTGGGCTGGACTCTGATCGCCAAAGCCGATGCGGTGCAGCGTCTGCTAATCATCTATTGGCGCGTTTCGAGCTTGCTGGCGATCGCCGTATATCTACTGATCGGAGCGCTGCCAGTTGGGTTTATTGCTGGCTGGATAGCGCGAATCTTGATTCCGGTTGCCCTCTGGTTCTGGGCAGATTTAAATGAAGAAATCACAGAACAGCCTCCTAGTCGGTTGAAACTCAGCTTCGTTTCTTGGCGCTGGGCAGTCTCACTTTATTGCGGTCTTGGCGCGATCGCCCAAGTTCCCATTTTGCGCTGTGCCCTCATGGGGACGGATGCCTTGCTGAAAGAGCCTCTTTGCCGTCTCTGGCTTGACCCACCCTGGGCGTTTAGAGAGGCATTTCACGCTACAACAAAACCCTTTTTCTTAGGCTTTTTAGCGCTGGTTGGTCTTGCTATCTATGTAGTGTATCTAGGCTATTTTGTGATGGTGCGTTTGGGTAGGCAGGGACGATCGGCAACAGGGCAGTAGACGCAATGGTTGACTCGGTAAACGCGCCCGGACAGCGCTTAGAACGCTACACCGAAAAGCGCCCTCAGGAGGTTCTACTCGTCACCGTTGATCTAGAGGGTGAACGCGATCAGGTAGCAATCTTCCGAGGCTTTTCTAGCTCACTGGTGCGATCGACTGCCTTTGATCCCGATTTGCCTGTATTGCCTGGTCACGCGGTCATTCAGTCCATCGATCGCTTACAAAGCCCTTATGATCCCAGCAGTCCTCGCTACATCCAGCAAGGGATCACCTGGGCAGCGATGCAACCACTGCTCGAAGCGCTGGATGTCTAGCTAACCCAGGGCTAAATGTCTCCCTCCAGACGCTGAACCGACGTTGATTGTTGCAGTGAGTAGACGCTTACTTTATTGGTGTGGTAACAATCGGATTTCTAAAGAAAATGTTATCCTCCACATTGAGTGTGTTGTGTGGGGTTATTTAATGTATGGTTCAATCTCCAGTGAAGGTGCAAGCGCCCGATAGTCTCGGTCTCGCACCGTTGCAGCAGTCGTCCACGCCTGAATTAGCACGATCGCCGCTTGCCCAATCACCGCCTATAACTGACATCAGCGCTAATCCAGCAATCGCTGGCTCTGGCTGGGGAGGACTGAACCTCCCAGAAAGTCGTTTATTTGGTACAGATGGCATTCGTGGGCGCGTTGGGGAACTGCTGACCGCTCCGCTGGCACTGCAAATTGGGTTTTGGGCGGGACATATCTTACGATCGCAGTCTACTAGCGCTGCGCCCGTGATCATTGGGCAAGACTCGCGCAACTCCGGCAATATGCTGACGATGGCGCTTTCAGCAGGTTTGAATGCGGCTGGTGTGGATGTTTGGAATCTGGGGCTATGTCCTACGCCTACTGTGGCTCATCTAACCAGTACGTCAGGCGCGATCGGGGGCGTGATGGTTTCTGCCAGCCACAATCCGCCAGAAGACAACGGCATCAAGTTTTTTGGCGCGAATGGCAGTAAGCTGTCGCTGGCATTGCAAGCACAAATCGAGTCCGCTTTGCGAGGCATGAGCACCGTAGGACTAAACGGCACTGGCTGTGGGCAGCATTACTACCGCCCAGAATTAATCAACGACTATCTCGCAGCCATTCAGCAACCGCTACAGGCAAAAGGTTTACCACTGCAAAGTCTGCGAGTCGTGTTGGATCTGGCTTGGGGAGCTGCTGCACAGTTAGCCCCACAAGCCTTCGAGTCACTTGGCGCAACGGTTATTTGTCTCCACGACCAACCGGATGGCGATCGCATCAACGTCAACTGTGGCTCGACGCACATGGCGGCATTGCAAGCTGCGGTTCAGGCGCATGATGCCGATCTGGGGTTTGCCTTTGATGGGGATGCCGATCGCGTGCTGGCAGTGGATGCGAACGGTCGTGTAGTGGATGGCGATTACATCCTTTACCTTTGGGGACAAGCCCTACGACAGGCACAGCAGCTACCGGGCGATACGATCGTCGCTACCGTCATGTCCAATTTAGGTTTTGAGCGTGCCTGGGAAAAGCAGGGCGGCAAGCTCATTCGCGCGGCTGTCGGCGATCAATATGTCCACGCTGAAATGTTGCAACATGGCTCTGTGTTGGGTGGCGAACAGTCGGGGCACATTCTCTGTAGCCACTACGGCGTGAGTGGTGATGGACTGTTGACCGCGCTCCATCTGGCTGCACTGGTTCAGCAATCGGGCGGCTCGTTGGCTGCACTGGTTGATCAAAGCTTTCAAACTTATCCGCAACGGTTACAAAACGTGCGGGTAGACGATCGCGATCGACGGCTCAATTGGCAAAACTGCGAACCACTCCAGCAGGCGATCGCGCAAGCAGAAGCCGCAATGGGCAACCAGGGACGGGTTCTCGTCCGCGCTTCTGGCACCGAACCGCTCATTCGCGTCATGGTCGAAGCTGCCACTGCCGATTTGGTAACTCACTGGACGGAGGCGATCGTGTCAGTAGTGCAGCAACACCTCGTCGTCGCATAGAGCCGATGCAGAAACCGGGTTTCTCTATGAGTCCATGCTGTCAAGCATCAGGTGACACCCAGAAGCCCGGTTTCTTTTAGATTAAATTTTCCATGCCTGTGATGGAACTCTCGCCGCGAATCCATCCTTTGGGCAATGTTTGCATGGCTGACGATCGCAATCAGAACGCGTATGCGGCTTCTCGCATTGTGCAACATTATGCGCAGTTAGGTATGCTACAGCCTGCCGAAAAGACTGTCCTTGATCGTCTTCACGATCGCTTACCCGGCATGAAAATGCTCGACATTGGGGTGGGTGGCGGACGGACAACAAAGCACTTTGCTGCGATCGTTGCAGACTATATCGGCATCGATTACTCGGCTGCGATGATTGCTGCCTGTCAAAAACGCTTCGCAGACTCTGCTCAAACAGCGCTATTTGAAGTCTGCGATGCGCGAGATCTAAGCCGCTTTCAAGACGATTCGTTTGATTTTATTTTGTTTAGCTTTAATGGTATTGACTATGTTTCTCACGTCGATCGGCTCAAGGTTTTTGCAGAAATTAATCGAGTGGGCAAACCTGGTGGCTATTTCTGCTTTTCAAGCCATAATCTTCAGGGGTTTGAACAAGCCTTTGCGGTGAGAAAGCAGCTTAGCATTAACCCGTTTAAGATGTACGTTAATTTGGTGATGGTAGCGTTGCTACGTTCCTTCAATCGCTCTATCACCTCTAAACAGTTGGCTGCTGCCGCACATATCGTGGTGAAGGATGAATCCCATCACTTTCGTTTGCGAACCTATTACGTCAGACCGCAAGAACAGCTCAATCAACTCAAAGCGAACTTTGGTACTGTTGAAGTCTATGGATGGCAAAGTGGCTTAAACATCACGGGTGAACGTGAGCTGATTGCTAATGTGGATTTGTGGCTTTACTATCTGTGCGTCATTGCTTGAGCAGGCAGGCGAGGGAGAGGTTGTTTGCAGCGTCTGGCGGTTAAAACTGCGACTACAGCACCGAGTTCGCCGACACGGACTACGGAAACGAAACGGTTTTGAAACCTGCGGAGGCAGTTTATAGCCCTTCGGTCATGGCTACGCTAGAGTTCGTCTAGCCGCGACTTAAGTTGCTAAGGCTATTTCGATCGCACACTGAGATTAATCAACACTGATGCGCATTCGCTCAGCGCCTGGGGCACTCTTACCCTTATACAGATGGCAGATGGGGTAGAAATGAGCCAAGCTAAAGGCGATCGATCGACTGAAGGCTGATTGCTAAAAACCTTTTATTAACAGTCGTTCATTACCAGTCGTTGTGGTTGCCCACCGTCAATGTGGAACTTTGTTAACGGCATCAAGAATTGCTCTATCACACAGACGTTCCTGATACCATGCAAAAACCTCGTGCATCGTACTCAATCCAAGTGGAGAAACCCCTATGGCGCTTGAACGGGATTGGGAATCAGAACAGGATCAAGCACGCTGCTTGGCGAAGCTACTTTGGGCAGTTGAGCAGTTAGGGGGTGATGCTGATCCCAGTCGGTTGGGCAAAACAGCCGAACTGGTGATTCAAACAATGACCGGACCGTGGCGCTTTTTTCACACGCCTGAGCATATTTTTGAGGTCGGCGAGTCAGGCGATGCGATCGAAGTATTAGCGGCATTGTTTCACGATCTGGTGTACGTCCAGGTCGATCAGGGTGTGAGCGTCAACATCAGTGGCTATATTTCGGCGTTTGTGAAGGAGATCACAGGGCAGTTGGTCATTCGCGATCGCACTGAGCTACCCGATGATCCCATGTTTGCAATGGTGGCGCAGTTATTTGGTTTTGCACCAGAAGAAGTGCTGAAGCCAGCGGCTGGGCAGAATGAATTTCTCAGCGCGGTCATTGCTGCCAAGTCTCTAGAACAATTGCTTGCAGCGGAGCAAATCGCCCAGATTGCTGCCTGTATTGAGGCAACCATTCCGTTTCGTAGCGATTCTGAGTCGGGCTTGAGTCCGAGCGATCGCCTCTACACGCGGTTGCAGCAAACCAACCTCACAATGGGCTTTGGCTGGCGAGACGAGGAAGTATGCCAGATTGTGCGGCGATCGGTGCGGCTGGCAAATCGGGATATCGAAAATTTTGCCTATCCCTCTGCGGCTGACTTTCTCGACAACACCTGGAACCTGCTGCCCGAAACGAATCACGATTTGACCAACGCTAACTCGTATACGGTCAGTGGTTACCGGGTTTCGCTGCAAAAGATGGAAGGCTTTATGTACTTCCTGAAGCCCGAACTGGTCTTTCAGCGGTTTCAATCGGAGCCGTCTGTAGAGGTTTATCAGCAGCTCATTGCACGTACGCAGCGCAATCTAGAGGTGGCTCGGCTCTATCTCGGCAGCAAACTACTGTCGATCGCCGTGATCGAGGCACTGTCGCAACGATTGGGACAGGATATTCCGCTGGCAACTATGATGGGCGAACTGTCATCGCATGGGCGATCGGTGGCACAACTAGAGAATTTTTTGCCCCAGCGATCAATGACCGTTGCCCCTGAGACCGACATTGAGGAAGACGTGCTGAGCCTGGTAGAAAAAGGACGCGGTCAATCGTCTTCCTACGACATCAAAAATTCACCCGTAGCGACGTATCTGATCAAATCGGTCGGGTTCTCAGAGTCTCGTCGCCTGTTAGTCCATGCCAAGTCATTTTTTAAGGGGACGCTGACGGCAGAAGCATTTTTGGCAACGTGCGATCGCGCTGTTGTGGATACCATCACCAACGGCATTCTAGAGGTCTTTGAAAGCCGCAAAGTTGCCATGCGCGGGCTTGCGTGCAGCAAGGAATGCTCCTGATTGCGCTCAAGACCGACGTATGATCTGGATGCAGACCTCCTTAATTGAATCACTGGTTATGATGAGCTTGCCGTTTGGAAGCCCGCGAATGCTTGGTTGGATGGCGATCGCTGTTACGTTTACAGCAATGCTTGGTGGTCAGCTTATAGTGCCCTCTGCGATCGCAGCCGATCTAGCTAAACCCGATCCAGCTAAACCCGATCTAGCTAAACCCGATCTAGCTAAACCTGCCAATCTTCGCGCCGTCAACATCTGGACGCGTGTTTTGGGAACCGCTAAACTGCCTGAGCCGTGGCGTATTGCGCCCTGCAACAGCAAAGCTCCTCTACTCTGTGTGTACCATCAGGGTGCATTCGTTGGCAACGTTGAGTTGGGGACGTATCTCATTAGCAGTCGAGCAGATTTAAGAAAAAAACTGACGGAGGCGGGCATTCCAGCCAAAGCATACGCCGATCCGAAGTATCGCAGCCAGGTTGAAACAGCGCTTAAAGCGTGGGTAGCAGATTACTACGCCGTCTTTAAAGACGATCGCAAGTCTGCATACGGCAACAAAATCACGTTCACCGCTCAACCGCCGACCCGTGCCACGATCGGCAAACTCACGGGACTGCGCTACGGCTTTGCAGGTGTCAAGCAGGACAGCAGCATTCATGAAAAGCGTGTGGGCTATGTGGCGTTTGATGGTGCCATGTTGTATATCATCACCACTGCGTCTGATGCCACGTCTGAAACAGGTAAGTTTAAGACGCTCGAAGACTTCCAGCGCTTTGAACCATCCTTAACTAAGCTGGTAACAGGCTTACAACTGCCGATCGCCAAACCAGCCCGTTGACTGCCCATTTAACCCTTGGCAAGACGGTGCAGCCAGATATAGTCAGACCCTTCGGGGCTGCACTTGCTTTGAATGAGGCTGTTGGAGTAAAAAAGATTTTGCCCAGAGCGATCGGTGAGATAACCAGAAGCCGTCCACTCGCCGTAAGGATCGTTGACGTAGAAACCGCTCTTGTTATACCCGCGAATCACCACAATGTGACCAAAGCTAGTGAAATAGCCGTGGACAATGCAAGGACGACCTTCGGCGATCGCCTTGCGAATGTCAGCCAGACTTCCCCGTAGCGTCAAATTATCCTGCATGCCGTAAGCTTTCGCCATTTTCGCCAGATCATCGGGTTCATGACGGCTCAATCCACTCCCATCCATGTAGCGGTACAGTTCGTCTTCAAACTGGACAGCACTGGTACGCTGCTTGATGCGGAAGTATGCCATCACCATTGAGAAACTGGTGACATTGCAGGCTCCAGTCGGATTGACCGCATTATCAAGCTGACTTTTGTAAGCAATACTGAGATTTTTACTTGCCGGAAGGGCACCGGGCGGTGGCGATGGGGCAGGCATCGGCTTGCTGTAAACCACTTTGCCCTGGCTATCGATGAGCTGCACATGATAGCCGTAGACAAACCAGGTGTTTCTGGGTGGGTCGCCTAAAAAAGCGCCCAGGAGTGCGACTTTGAGATGGTCATTTTCAACAAATTTCCAGGAGCTAAGCTCAAATACTTTATCCGCTGCAACCGTCACTTTATCTTTTGCAGGTAGTTTTGAGGAGTCGCCCGGTGATTGCTTAAATATGGTACTTTGAACGACTTTAAGTCTCATAAACAACGCCCCCTGAAGCGAAATGAAAGCATCGAACGATCAACACAAGCTACATCAGTGGTCATCTTACAGGCTACACGACAGGCTACACATTGATATACCTATCCACAGTGAGCCTTTCCACAAATCCATCTATATACGCCAGCCGAGTGCCACCTATAGCCATCTAACGGATAGCCATCTAACGGATAGCGATCGACCGCATAGCGATCGGTTCCTCTACAGCAGCTAAACTGTGTGCTGCCTCATCATACAGCCCCAGTAAAGGTAACGGCAAAATCGTCCCCGATCGTAGCTTTCAGCGCTCAGCTTTCGGCGTTCAGCGTTCAGCGTTCAGCTTTCAGCTTTCAGCGCTCAGCTTTCAGCTTCTGCCCTCTGCCTTCTGCCCTCTGCCTCCTCCCTTCTGTTCCCCAGAACGCTACATATAGCGTAAACTCACAATCGGACGCACTAAGATGGGTTGAGTTCGATTAAGATGAAGCTACAGCAAGCGGTGAAACCTATGACACGCGCAGGCATTGGGATTCGGACGGCAAATATGCGCTCCGAGCGTCTCACAGGACAAATTCATGTTTACGATGGAGCCGGGAAGGGAAAGTCTCAGGCAGCTCTCGGTGTTGTGCTACGTTCCATTGGTTTAGGCATTCACTCTGATCTACAAACCCGTGTGCTGCTGCTGCGCTTTCTCAAGGGTCCTGGGCGGACGTATGACGAAGATGGGGCGATCGAAGCCCTACAGCGTGGCTTTCCGCACCTGATCGATCAAGTGCGTACCGGAAGAGCTGAATTTTTTGGTTTAGACGACATTACCCGCTTTGATCAACTGGAAGCACAGCGCGGATGGGATGTTGCCAAGGGCGCGATCGCATCAGGTTTATACTCAGTCGTCGTACTCGATGAACTCAATCCTGTTCTAGATTTGGGCTTGCTGCCCGTAGATGAGGTCGTGAGCACGCTCAAGCGCAAACCCAATCACATGGAAATCATTGCGACCGGACGAGGTGCGCCACAACCGTTGCTGGACGTGGCTGACCTGCATTCAGAAATGCGACCCCATTACCATGCGGGTGCCAAAGAACAGGGCATTGCTGGCATTGAGATTTACACCGGGTCAGGTAAAGGGAAATCAACCAGTGCGCTGGGCAAGGCATTGCAGGCGATCGGCAAAGGCATCAGTCAAGACAAATCGCATCGCGTGTTGATTATGCAGTGGCTCAAGGGAGGCAGTGGCTATACCGAAGATGCCGCGATCGCCGCCCTCAATCAGAGCTACCCTAGCCTTGTCGATCACCAGCGCTGTGGACGCGATGCGATCGTGTGGCGGGGACAGCAGCAAGAACTCGATTACGTTGAAGCTGAGCGCGGGTGGGAAATTGCCAGAGCGGCGATCGCTTCTGGCTTATACAAAACCATCATTTTGGATGAACTCAACCCCACGGTGGATTTAGAACTCCTGCCAGAGGAGCCGATCGTCCAGGCGCTGCTTCGCAAACCGCGTGACACTGAGGTGATCATCACCGGACGCTGCAAAAACCCGCCTGCCTACTTCGACCTTGCCAGCATTCACTCTGAAATGATTTGCCACAAACACTACGCTGAGAAAGGCATCGATCTCAAACGCGGTGTCGATTTTTAGTTAGGGCTGACGCATAGGACAACTACTCTACTTGCCTCATCCGGTAGCCCAAACCATGCACCGTTTCAATTAAATCACCCGGCGTACCCGCAGCACGAAGCTTGTGCCGCAGCGTTCTGATGTGAGTCTTAACGGCTTCTTCGGTTGGGGATTCGTCAAGCGACCAGAGCCGATCGATAATGCCGGGTCTACTGAGCACACGTCGTCCATTGGTGACCAGCAGTTCCAACAGCGCATACTCCTTAGGCGTTAAAGACAAAGGTTGTTCACTGTAAGTCACATCGTAAGTGCTGGGATCGAGGCAGAGGCTGCCCCAATACAGCTTTGGTTTCATCGTCGCACTGCCGCGTCGTAGCAGTGCCCGAATTTGCGCCATCAATTCCTCAAGGTCGAAGGGCTTGACGATGTAGGCATCTGCTCCTGCGTCGAGTCCAACAATTTTATCTGAAACTGTATCGCGGGCAGTTAGCATCAGAACAGGAGTCGAGATGTTGTGGTCGCGCAACTTTTGACACAGTTCGATACCGCTTAGCTTTGGGAGCGTGAGATCAAGCACCACCAGGTCATACTCTAGCGTTTCCAGCCAATCCCACCCGATCGCACCATCTTGTGCAGTATCGACCGTATATTGGCGATTGGTGAGTGCCTCCGTCAGCAAATCGGCAATTTGAAGATCATCCTCAACCACTAAAATACGCATTAACGTTTCGTTTTCAGAATAAAAGTACAGTGATACAGGCGATCGTTCTCCCGACCAACGCTTGACGCTATTGCTTGTGAGCTTTGTAGCACTAGAGATAGGTGAGTCAATGGTGCAATCAAACTGGATGTAAGGATAACTCAGCAGGTCGCTTGACGCAGAGACCCCTAGCCAACCATTTTACAAACAATGAGTCCTGTTTTGCTTGGCAAATAAATTACAGTAAGCAATGAATGATCAACCTGTGCTTGAGGTGTTCTGGGCAATGGCTGTACGACTCAAAACTTATCGTTCTTAGTGCTTATGAAACGGTTATTGAAAAGCCTCAGAGCGTTTCTCAAACGGGCAGAACAATTCGTATGGCGAGTGAAAATGGCGCTCCGCTGGAAATGGATTCCAGTGGCATTTTGTTTGGCATTAATACTGGCGGCTACGATTAGTGCTGCCTCCTATCGGAACGCGAATCGATTAACGCACAATGCAACTCAGCTACATCGAAGTAACGAGGTGCTTCAAATTCTCTCCAGTGTATCGATCGCCCTTGCCAGTACAGAATTTAGACGAACAGACAATCTACTGCTTAGCAGTCTAAGCGAGTTAAAGGAATACGAAACAACTATTCAAGCCCTGATACCACAAGTAGCTAAGCTAGAGCGATCGCGTAATCATACTGCTCAAGAACAGGAATGGTTAAACACTCTAAGCTTTCTGCTTCGTCAACGAGAAGCGTCGTTTCAACAGTTAATTGAACAACGCCAGAGTAACCGACCAGATGCTGCTGTCCAGAAAGAACTGGTGGCTCAAGTAAGGCAAAATCAAAACGATATTCGTCAAATGATTGACGTTTTGCGAGTTGACGAGGAAGATTTTTTGAAGAGTCAGGCTGAGTATTTTCAGACTGGTTTTGAAAACAGAATGTTGCTTGAGCTAATTGGCACACTTTCGACATTCATACTGCTTCTAAGTATTTATGTCTTAGCCTGGTATCAAAAGAGGAAACGTCAACAGGCAGAAGCTCGGCAGTACTCTTTGGCACAGGTGACAACCCTTAGCGAACTCAAACTTCAGTTTTTCTCGATGGTTTCTCACGAGTTTCGGACTCCTCTCAGTCATATTCTCGGCTCAGCTCAGCTACTAGAAGAAACACTCAAGCCTCTGGTCGAGCCAGTCAAGCTGAAGAATCTGTATCGCATTCAAGCGTCTGCAAAGCTAATGACTCAGCTCTTGAATGACGTGCTCACGCTGGCACGGGCAGATGCAGGGAAGCTAGAGTACAACCCCAGTCAGGTAGAGATTCAAACGTTTTGCCTTAACCTGATCGAAGAGTTTGATCTGTCCGATGACTCTCAGCATGTCATCAAATTTTCACGACGGGGCGATCGCACTCATGCCTGGATGGATGAACGCTTGATCTACTCCGTTCTCAGCAACTTACTCTCTAATGCCATAAAGTATTCACCACCATCCAGCGTGGTCAATTTCACGCTCATTGCAGCAGCAGAGGCGATCACGTTTCAAGTTAAAGATGAAGGCATGGGGATGGACAAGGACGATCTAGCGGCACTGTACAACCCTTTTGTTCGGGGTAAGAATGCTCAAAAAGCGACAGGAACAGGGTTAGGGTTAGCCGTGGTGAAAAAATGCTTGGATTTACACCAGGGACACATTGCGGTTGAGAGCGGGGTTGGGATGGGAACCACTTTTACAGTCAGAGTGCCACAAAGCGACGATCGCTGAGGTGCAAACAGGGCAACGATCGCTGCCAGACGTTGTGGCTCAACGCTTCAGATCATAATCCCCCCGAAATCCCCCCGAAATCCTTTCCAATTTCTGCCGTTCAATGATGTAACTTTGTGTAAACTCAGGCGGGTGGCATGGGTCTGGTGCAGTTGCGTGCCAAACGTTTGCTGCCCGTCGGCAAACGCATCTCCAAGCTGATGCATCTATGTACAAAATCTGTGTACAAAAAATATGTACGAAAACCTCAAACTTTTCATTCTGCCTGTGCTTCAGCTAGAGCTTTCGCCCGACGGAGCGTTTCTGCTACCGCAAAAGTTTGTGGATGGCATGGTGAAGTACGTAGAACTCTGGTCTGGTTCGGTTAAGGCGTTAATGCAAGTGGCTCCGCCATCAGAAACCTATGCTGTTCTGGATCAAAAAGCCTTTCGTGCTGAAGATTTGCCGTTTGAAATTGAAGTGGTTTCGTATGACACACTCTCGGCAGAAGCGCTCAGTCAGGCAGCAGTGGTTTTAGCGTCGGCTGACTATCAACAAAACCACATTAGTCAACTGTGCCGCTCGGTGGGCGTTCCCTGTGTCTACGTCACTGAGTACAGCTTAAAGACTCGGAAACAGATTATTGCTGCTCAAACACGTAACCCGCTTTTACGCTGGTGGCGCAGCCGCTGGGAAACGAACCAAGAACGCGAACGGCAGCAGGCGATCGCCCTTGCTGAGGGTGTGCAGTGTAATGGTACACCCACCTATGCCGCCTATCGTGATATCAACCCAAACCCTTTGCTATTCTTTGATACGCGGACAACCGCCGACATAGTAGCCAGTGATCAAGAGGTAGAGCAGCGGTGCCAGACGCTAATCAACGAGAAAATGCCTCTGCGACTCGCGTTTTCAGGGCGCTTAGTGGCTGAAAAAGGGGCTGATCATCTCATTGATGTGGCGGCAGAACTCAAACGGCTAGGAGTGCCCTTTCAACTCTTTATCTGTGGTGATGGCAACCTTAAAAACTCAATGCAACGGCGGATTATCAGCGGTGGACTGAGCGATTGTGTCAAGCTGATGGGCGTGTTGGACTTTCAGCAAGAGCTTGTGCCCTTCATCAAGCACAACATTGACTTGTTTATCTGTTGCCATCGTCAGGGCGATCCATCCTGTACCTATT
Source organism: Tildeniella nuda ZEHNDER 1965/U140 (assembly GCA_019358895.1). GTDB lineage: Bacteria > Cyanobacteriota > Cyanobacteriia > Leptolyngbyales > Leptolyngbyaceae > Stenomitos > Stenomitos nudus. The sequence continues at coordinate 699,590 of JAHHIG010000001.1, forward strand.
TGGAAACGCTGGCTTGTGGTGTACCGATTTTGGGTTACACCAATGAAGCCTTTGTTGGCGTTGAGCGTCAGTCTAAAACGGGATGGGTAGTGCCAATGAATCAACCGAAATTGCTGGCGCAACAAATTGCCAAACTGAATGTCGATCGCGCCGCACTCAAAGTCATGGCGTTGCGTTCTCTAGCGTTTGCTCGTTCGCATACGTTTGAACAGACCTTTGCTGACCGCATGACACACCTGATGCAGATTGCTCTAGCCAGCGCAGCCAGCCTTGCAGTCGGCATCCCAATTGGCATCCAGTTAGATTCTTCTGCCTGGGTTACGGCTCCGCTCAGTGTGCTTGAAGATCTCATACCGAAAACCGATCGCCAGTTTCGTCCAAAGCCGCCCTCACCCTGTTGAGTACGATCGCACCCCTAAACCAACCGTCAAGCAAAAGCAAGTCATAGCAGCCGCTTAATCATTGTTGTAGCTGAAGTGGTCTGCACCAAAAGGTTTTGTTGCCAGGAGCGATCGCGATTAGTCTATGCGATCGCTCTCGTTTAACCGTGCGGGCGATCGGTTCAACTGGCAACTTTCTCGCCTGTCTTGCGAGCGGGTCGCTTCCGCTGGCTCTTGCGCACACCGCCTGCCATTTCATATTCAGCGCTATCTTTGCCATACTCAAAGGCAACGCCCAGCAGCATTTTCTCCGACCATGCCATTAAGGTCTTTTCGGCTTCCAGCATCGCGGCACGGTCTGCATCCAACAGTGACAGCGTGGTGTTGTAGTCAGCAACTCGTCGGCGAGTGGTTTCAATCAACTCCGTGAATGCCTCAACGGTTAGCCCCTTGCCTAAATCCAGCGCTGGATTAATGGATTTTAAGCCTGCAATCCGACGCTCGGCTTTATCGACACTGGCTGAACTGCGCTTTAAACGTGCCATAGATGAACCTCATAAGGGTTAGGTGGATAACGTCCAGAGTGCCCACCAGCAAACCATAGCAAACATATTCATCGCTAGAAGAATTACGGATTTTTGACCGCTTGCAGCTCTACTGCCTCCGTGAATCTATTGATCGATCGCTTTTTAGTCGTTGGAACTGGCTAACGCATACCCAAAAGCAAGTGATACGTAACGAGATCCTTAAGTTGGAAATCAATCTAGTAGGCAATGCTCTGTCAAGTCAAAAGTGAAGCTTTGGGAGCGGGTGCGCCTCTTAGCATTCCTTCGGTGCTGAGATCCTCATCGATCGCCTCCCAGTGAATGCCGTAGCCACCACCGCATACTTCCCAGTTGGCTCGTTGCTCAGGCGTAGCGTTGAGCAGTCTTGGATACCAGACCAACGGCACTGTAATGATGCGCCCATCCATCAAATCAACGCTGATGGTTTCCTCTGTCAAGTGAACATCTTTAACTCTCTCGTCCGCTCGAATTGCCGAAATACCCATACCAAGCCTCCCATAAAAGCTCCTGGTTCTCTTGCACTAGAGTCCGCACTGTTCGTAGTTCTTTTGCACTGAAGCCAATACTGCTTGCCAAGCTAACGGCTTCTAACCAAAACTTAGCTGTTGAGCGATCGCGGTCAATGTGGACGTGGGGTGGTTCGTTTGGCTCGTGGCTGTAAAAGTAGAAGCGGTAGGAACCGACTCGCAAAACTGTAGGCATACCCAGAATTATACTCAAGCCTTTTACTCTAGCAGCAGCCTGTAGTCTCTGAAAATCGACGATCGCATACCCAACATCAAGAAATACAGACCTGAAACGAAAGAACGCAAACCTGAAAGCAAGAAACGCTAACTTAAATTAAGCAATACTTATACAAATTCAAGAAACGTAAGCCCAAAAGCAACAAATGCTTATCGAAGATCGAGAAATGGGTACACGTTCGGAGATTTTTAGGTTGCGATCGCTCGGTTTAGTTGTTGGAAGGGGCGATCGGGCTTGTAGCCATTAAAGGGGTTAGGACTTACGCAAACCTCGGAGGTTTTAACCAAGAATCAAGCATCGTGATCAACCTACTGGCTTAAACCTCGGAGGTTTTGGTCAACATGCGTAAGTCTTGAAAGTATGAAACTAGCTAAAATCCCGCTGCACCAAAAAACAATCTAAAATTTTTAGTCTTATTCCTTCGAAAGAGTTAATATGCAATCAAGCCCCAGTCTCATTATCTTCATCGGGATTTTAGACTGTGAGGCTTTAACCTAAGATAGGTTGCTATTTATGACTCTAGCTAAAGTTTTGCTAATTAGTGCTGTATCGGTTACCGTGCTGGCTAGCTCAAGGTCTGCTTACGCTCAAGATGCTAGGTATATCCAGATGTTAAACACGCAACTCCAAACGTCGGTATACGGTTATGGGAGCGCAACTAAACAGATGAATGACTCTTTGCGACGAAACGGTATGCCCAGTGCAGCAGCAGCAGGTAACCAAATGTTTTATCTTACTCAAGTCTTGGAAGCTTTGAATCAAATGGATCAAATAGCTATAAACGATCCACGTTACTGCCCATTAGCAAGACAGTATCAGAACTATGCAGTAAGAGGTGGGGTCATATCAGTTCCTACTGCTAGTCACGCTGGTGTTTCAGTTTACTGTGCTCGGTACGGTCGCTAAAGAAGTGATGTTTCAAGAAGATGTACTTCAAGGAGTCATAACAGTGCAGATAAATTTTATTTTTATTCTTGGAAATCAGGCTGTTAGGGAGATTGGAGAGAAAGCTACCGAGAATTTTTTCAACCGAAATCCTGGCTTTGTAATTGCTCTAGTCGTCTTAGCGGCTATTGTATATTTAGTAATTGCTTCAGCTAATGCTGGATCGGGAGGTTCTCTTGGATCAGGCAAAGTGAACGACTGGTTAATTGGTAAAGGCACTGAATGGCTTGATGCACCTAAGTGCTCTCGATGTTTATCAACACGAAATTTATATAAAACAAATTGCTGTAGTTCCAACATTTGTGGAAGCTGTATGAAAAATCGTGTTTCACAAGAAGGCTGGTTAATGTTTCAATCCTCATTCTTCACTTGTCCAAGTTGTGGTAGAAAAAGTAAGATTTAATTGTTGTCTTGGCAGTACGATCGCTGATCTTGTAGGTTGGGTTGAGAAACAGAAACCCAACAACTTCTTGTTTGCTCACCTCTGTTGCTTCAGCATAGATTACGCTGCCACTTTCCTGGTATGCCGAAACGGCTTTACCCATCCTCCAAAGAATTAAGGCTACCTACTTAATACATCTCTCAGTAGATCAATAAGCATTTGAACTAAAATTAAGGCATTAGTCTTTGTTGGAGCATTTTTACATGTCTTTGCAAGAGCTTAAGGAAAAAGCATACCAACTTTCTGTAAGCGATCGCCTTGCTCTCATTAGTGCTGTTATTCAATCACTGCAAAATCCACCACAGTTTGAGGACTGGCAGTATTTAGTGTCCCGTCCTCATGCTTGGCGTAAACAACTTTACGTTAAAGGTCATAAATTGCTTGCTTCGACTGTTTGGCAAGACATGGTAACGAATCAGTTGTCGCCAGAGCAAGCAGCCGAAAACTGGAATTTACCGTTGTTTGCTATTGATGAAGTAATTCAATACTGTGAGAGTCACCAAGAAATCTTGAAACTAGAGGCGGATGAAGAGCGCTATCGGTTAGAAGTAAAAGGAGTTTCGATTGAGTCTACGAATGTTGCTTGACGTAGCCATAGGGCTTCCCGAAGGGTAGATTCTCAAGCAAAGTATTTGGTTAATCTTCTTCAGGCAGCAGGGCACGATGTAGTTACAGTCAATGCAATAGATTTGATGAGTCGTCCAGACTCAGTTGTACTAGATTTCGCCAGACAAGATGAGCGAGTGCTACTCACACGCAACTGCGATGACTTTCAGGAACTGCATCAGCTTAACTCAATACATTCAGGAGTTTTGGCAGTTTACCAAGATTCTGATCCAGCTAAAAACATGAGTTATAAAGAGATTGTAAAAGCGATCGCAAATCTAGAATCAGCAGGATATGCACTTCAGAATCGGTTTGTTGTTCTCAATCAATGGAATTATTGATTTGTTAATACGATCGCTGATCTTGTAGGGTGGGTTGAGCAACGAAACTCAACAACTGCTTGGTTGCTCACCTCAGTTGCTTCAGAGATCGCTGATTTTGTCAGTGCGATCGTCACACCTTACGCACAGCAATCGATCGCGTTAGAGAAAAGCGCCCCTTTCTTATCAACGCCTTTGTACTGGTAACAGTACAATTCTGAAAGATTGTCAAACCCTCTCTGACTCGTTATCCTTCGATCAGAAAGGATTAACTAGGGGAACCTCAAATGGCAACCAATCTTTCTTTAGAGGAACGACTTGCAGCAGTAGAAGCAGCGATCTCTGAGTTGCAGAAGCAGATTGCGACTCCTCAACCGACGAATTGGCTCCAACAAATTACAGGCTCTTTTAAAGATGAACCTGCCTTTGAGGAGGTTCTTGCTTACGGACAAGCGATTCGACAAGGGGATGAGTCTTTCCTCGAAGCGCAAGACGAGCGATGAAATATTTGCTGGATACAGACCATCTAAGCATGCTTCAGCGTCAAGCAGGGAGGGATTTCAGCAACCTTTCGACGCGCATGGCTCATTACCCGTTATCAGATTTTGCTGTATCAACTGTGACTTTTCACGAACAGATGCTTGGCAGCCACGCTTACATTAATCGTGCTCGTAACCTGATTGACGTAGTGAAAGGATATGCGATGATGACGCGGCTCGTCACCGACTTTAAAGTGTTGCCCCTCATCTCATTCGATGCAAGTGCAGCTACGACATTTGATCAATTACAGTCACAGCGAATGCAACTAGCAAAGATGGATGCGCGGATCGCAGCAATTGCGCTATCTCGTGGATTGATTTTGTTAACCCGTAATCATCAAGACTTTGGTAAAGTATCAGGGTTATTGATCGAAGATTGGACGGTTTGAAGCACCAGTAGAAGTACGATCGCCGATCTCGTAGGGTGCGTTGCTTTGTAGCAAACGCACCATTTTATTGTGCAGTCTAAATGAACTCTTCTTTTAGTACGATCGCTGATCTTGTAGGTTGGGTTGAGAAACGAAACCCAACAACTGCTTGTTTGCTCACCTCCGTTGCTTCAGCAATTACCACCTTGATCACTCAGGGTAAAATGAAAGAGCAATGCTGCAACAAGGTCAGGTTCTATGACAATTCGACAACCCCGATATAGTAAAGAAGAATTTACCCAACGGGGCAATGCGCTCTATGAAGCCAAAATCCGGCTTCAGGTTGAGCAAAACTATCGGAACAAGATTGTGGCGATCGATATCGAGACAGGTGAATTTGAGATTGGCGATGATAGCTTGAGTGCAGCCGATCGGCTTTTCCAACGCCTTCCCGATGCTCAACCTTGGTGCGTTCGGATTGGCACTGGTCCGGTTCATCGTTTGGGCTTTCATGCTCCAGTAGAAGCACAATGATTTTTGGTTTTGTGCAGAATCGGGAGGCAATTGTGCAGCTTGCGATTATTGGTGATCAGCAAAAGCAGCAAGGGATTCGCGCCGTCATGGACACGGGCTTTACGGGAAGCTTGACGCTGCCGCCAACCATAATTGCGGCTCTAGCGTTGACTTGGTTTACACAGCAGGAAGGGTTTCTGGGTGATGGGAGTCGCAGAACCTTTGATGTCTATCGTGGAACAGTTATCTGGAACGGTCAGCTTCGGGCGATTGAGATCAATGCCTCTGATACGGCACCTTTAGTAGGAATGGCTTTACTGGAAGGGTTTGAACTCAGGATACAAGCCTATGAAGGTGGCAGTGTGGCAATTCTGCCGATCGCGTAGTACGATCGCCGATCTCGTAAGATTGGGCACGATGTTTCATGCTTGGTTAAACCCTCCGAGCTTGCGTAAGCCCTCTCTTTGTGAGATACGATCGAAACAAACCTTGAGAGGTTAGGAGATTTTGTAGAATGCATTGCTGCAAAGCAAACGCACCCTTATTGGGCATTCTCGATAAACTGCTACTCAACTACCGAAAACCTAGAATCGCAATAGGGTGAGCAGTGCCCGTCCGTTGGCTCGTAGAATACTATGAAAGAGTTAACAGTCTTAGTAGGATTCCCAACTATGCTGGCACATCGTATTGAAACAATTATTTCTCAGGATAAAACGCTGACCCTGGAAAATCTACCGTTTCATTCTGGCGAACAAGTTGAGGTCATTATTTTGTCTCGATCGCGAAGAGACTCTGGACAAAACCACTATCCTCTTCGTGGAACCACAATTCAGTACACTGATCCGACCGAACCTGTGGCGCAAGATGACTGGGAAGTTACACGATGATTGTACTCGATACTCACATTTGGCTCTGGTGGGTGCATGGAGATAGCAAGCTTACTCGTGAGTACTATGAGTACATTCAACAACAAGAATCACAGGGGTTAGGAATCAGTGCAATTTCTTGCTGGGAAGTCGCCAAATTAGTCGAATATGGTCGGTTGACCTTACCCAGTTCTGTAGATGAATGGTTAAACGAAGCTTTAAGTTATCCAGGTGTAAATTTTCTAGAGTTAACGCCGAAAATTTGCATAGAAGCAACTCAGCTACCAGGATCTTTTCATCGAGATCCTGCTGATCAAATCATCGTTGCAACAGCCAGAGTTCACAATTGCCCAATTGTAACAGTGGATAGGAAAATTCGAGAGTATTCATACGTCGATTCTCAGCCATAAAGTACGATCGCCAAGCTTGTAGGTTAGGTTGAGAAACGAAACAACTGCTTGGTTGCTCACCTTCATTGCTTCAGCGATCGCTAATCACATTGCTCAAGTACGATCGCCGATCTTGTAAAATGCATTGCCGCAAAGCAAACGTACCTAGATTTGCATTCAATCTCTACGATCGCACTGATGCAGGCATTTTTGAATAGGATGAGCGCTCGTGTTTTGTCTTTCAGTGAGACCGATCGCGGTTATTGCAGGGTTGCTGGTTTTGCTATCGTTATTAGTGGGCAATGCGATCGCTCATACGTCTTATTTGTGAAAAGACTTTCGAGCAAATCTCGATCGCCCTCCCGTAAACTAAACGTTTATACTGAGATTGCCCTCTAGTGGTGGCACTGCTTTCCTCTAAGGGTATTGATCATAGCAAAAAGACAAAAAGATGGAGGATAGAAATGTCACAGTCTTTTGTATTGGAATATTGGCATGATGAGGGCTGGCTTGTCGGTCGTCTTAGAGGCGTTCCTGGTGTATTTAGCCAGGGTCAAACGCTGGACGAACTAGAAGACAACATCCGCGATGCTTATCAACTCATGAATGCAGACGAAGAATCTGCTCCCGCAGACGCTAAGACTAAAGAATTAGTTCTTTAAGTATGAAGCGCCAGGAGTTTATTCGTGAATTGGAACGTGCAGGATGTGTATTACATCGTCACGGTGCAAAACATGATGTGTATCAAAATCTAGCCAATGGCAAGAAAGCTCCAGTGCCACGCCATACAGAGATCAAGAACAGCTTGTGTCGCCTAATTCGCAAACAGCTTGATTTACCAGAATCTAAGTAATGGTTGTCACGACAGACGATCGCGCTTAAATTTGCACTCAGTTTGTACGATCGCACTGATGCAGACATTTGAATAGGATGGGCGATCGCTCTTATCTTCAAGTGAGAGAGCGATCGTCCAGCTCATCATGGTTCAGCGTTAATACTATGAAACTCAAGCTGGCTACCAATTCTAGTGGCTTGCTATAATGCTTTCAGAACTTGAACCCACCTGAAATTCCCATGACATCCCAGCAGCTTGAAGAACGATCGCAACAGCTTGAAGCGCGGGTCGAAGCCTTGGAGGGAGAGTTAGCGCAAATGAAGCAACTGCTATCTGGGTTCCTTCAGAAAAAAGCGCCCTGGTGGTCAGAAGTTGCGGGTAGTTTTGAAACCGATCCGACCTTTGATGAAGCCGTTCGCCTCGGACAAGAATGGCGTAAGTCTGCTGAGTAGATCCTTGAAACTCCATAATGTACATTCTTGATACCGATCATCTCAGCCTTATTCAACGGAACGGACAAGAAGGAAAGCAAATCTTGTCACGTCTCGTAACGATTGAAGAGCTTGAAGTTGTGGTAACTGTGATTACCTACGAGGAGCAAGTCAGAGGGCGGCTAGCTGTTTTATCCAAGACAAAAACCCTGGATGAACAAGTTATTGCTTATCAAGGATTACAGAAACTTGCAGCGGACTATCAAACCATTGTCATTGCCCCTTTTCACCATACAGCCGCTCTAGAGCATCAACGCTTACGAAAAACGTATCCGCGTCTAGGAAATATGGATCTAAAGATTGCCGCGATCGCTCTCACCAATAACGCAACTCTGCTCACCCGCAATGTGTCAGATTTTAGGCAAATCGTAGAACTACGAATCGAAGATTGATCAGTAGTACAATTAAACGATCGCGCTTAGATTTACACTCAATCTGCACGATCGCACTGATGCAGACATTTGAATAGGATGGGCGATCGCAGCAGCCGTTGCTCAACCTTGCAATCGCTGATGCTTTGTCTCAGTTAGCTTTTGAAGCGTCTGAACACTGGCATAAGACGTACAGCCGTTTTTGCCAACGCAGCAGCGATAAGATGAGATTAGTGATCTATTGGGTTCGTTGGTTCGATGCTCTCCCTTTCTCCTACCCTCAAAGAACGTCTTTCTACGCCACTAAGGATTGGACACTTTGAGGTGAACAGTCGTGTGTTGCAGTCGCCCCTCTCAGGCGTAACCGATCTCGTGTTTCGACGGTTGGTGCGTCGTCATGCGCCAGAGTCGATGATGTATACCGAGATGGTGAACGCAACGGGGCTGCATTACGTGAAGGAACTGCCCATCATTATGGAGGTCGACCCTAACGAGCGCCCCATCAGCATTCAGTTGTTTGATTGCCGTCCTGACTTTCTGGCAGAAGCGGCGCAAATGGCGGTGGCAGAAGGAGCTGACACCGTGGATATTAACATGGGCTGTCCGGTGAACAAGATTACCAAAAATGGAGGTGGTTCTTCACTGTTGCGCGATCCAGAGACAGCAGAGGCGATCGTCCGTTCCGTTACCAAAGCCGTGGATGTGCCTGTCACCGTCAAAACTCGCATTGGCTGGACAGATCAGGAAATCACGATCTTGGATTTTGCCAAACGGATGGAAGATGCAGGCGCACAGATGATTACGGTGCATGGACGGACGCGATCGCAGGGCTACAACGGCAACGCCAAGTGGGAATGGATTGCGAAGGTGAAAGAGATCCTATCGATTCCCGTGATTGCCAATGGCGATATTTTCTCTGTAGAAGCGGCGGTGAATTGCCTGGAGCAAACCGGAGCCGATGGCGTGATGTGTTCGCGTGGGACGATGGGCTATCCGTTTTTGGTGGGTGAAGTCGATCAGTTTCTGAAGACTGGCATCTTGAAACCAACGCCAAGTGCTATCGATCGCCTCCAATGTGCGCGTGAGCATTTGTACATGCTGTGGGAATACAAGGGCGATCGCGGAGTGCGTCAGGCACGCAAACACATGACCTGGTATGCCAAAGGGTTTGCTGGAGCGGCTGATCTGCGGGGACAGTTGAGCACGATCGAGAACGTGCAGCAAGGCTTGGATCTCATTGATCGGGCGATCGGGCGACTTATGCAAGAGGTAGACGTGGAACAAGTGGAGTTGGCGATCGCTTAATCCAGCAGACTGGGGTCAATACCAAGCGCATTAAGTTGTTCAGGGGTAAGCGATTAGAGTTTTTCCACAAGCTGCTGTCGCTTTTGTCGCTCTTGTTCTGTATGCTGCCGTTCTCGTAACACTTCTTGCTGTTCCAGGTCTGCCCGTTCATCGCCCGTTAGCAAGAGCTGACCCCTCAGCATTCCACCAGCGGAGCCAGGGCAATTCGATATTCTGATAGCGTCCCTGCCAGATGCCGCGCTCAACGCCTAATGGTGCGATCGGATAGTGCCTGCGATCGTTCGGGTTCATTGGCTGATAACGACTGTTGCGCCGGACATGACTAACCATTCCAACATATGGAATCAGATGTGCTGAATGTTCTCTCCACTATCGCATTCACACCCCAGCGATGCGAATGCCTGAGTCCGTGAATACGTTACTGTGTGTGACTACCTTTCGTCATGGGCACTCTAAGCCAGATGTATGCAAGGTCATTTCAATGAGTAGCGGCATTTATCTAGTTCAGAACGACAATCAACTCGTTCAAATGAGGGAGTCGCCCTACGAGTCAGAGGATTTGCTGCAAGAATTGCTTGCTAAGTATCCAGATCTTCTGGCAGGCGAACAGATGAATAGCGTTGAGCCAAGACGCTGGCTCCTCATTTCTCGTGAGATGGGAGTTGATCGTTGGTCAATCGATCACTTATTTCTTGATCAAGATGGTATTCCAACTTTAGTGGAAGTTAAGCGTAGTAGTAATACTGAGATTCGGAGAGCAGTAGTTGGTCAGATGCTCGACTATGCAGCCAATAGTATTGTTTATTGGTCTGTTGAATCGCTCTGCACACAGTTTGAGAAAAACTGTCAAAGCCAAAAGATTGACCCAGCGCAAAAAATGGGTGAATTTCTGGGAGAAGATGGTGAGCCAGGACAGTTTTGGGAGAAAGTTGAAACCAACCTCAAAACAGGCAAAATCCGGATGGTTTTTGTAGCAGATAAAATCCCTGTAGAACTTCAAAGCATTGTTGAGTTCTTAAATGTACAGATGAGTCCAGCCGAGGTGTTAGCAGTTGAGATTAAGCAATACCTTGGTCAAGAACTTAGAACGCTTGTTCCTAGATTAATTGGTCAAACGATAGCGCGGGGGGGATCTTCTGTTTTGCGTGAAACTAAGCGATGGGATGAAGATTTATTCTTTACTGAACTGGAGATGAGCTGCAGTCTTGATGAGATTAAGACTGGTAGAGCGATACTTGCTTGGGCGCAACGTGAAGTTGGAAAAATCAAGTGGGGAACAGGTGCAAGATCTGGAACTCTGATTCCAAAGCTTCATCATAATGGTAAAGACCATTCAATCTTTAGATTGTGGACTGTTGGAGTGATTGAAACTTCCTATTCACAGATGAACTTGAGCAGAACTCAGGAACAGTTTCGTGGGCTTGGAGGCAACGTTACTGAGTACTCTGCAAATATCCACCTGTCCCAGTTAGCTGAGGAGGCTAGATTGACACAGTTTTTTGATGTTTGCAGTCAAATTATTCAGGATATTAGAGCTATGTAGAACTAGCTGTGAGTGGTTAGAGTAACTTAAGCAGCGTTCAGGCGAATCGATGATCAGCTACCAGTTTCCTGAAAACTTCCTTTGGGGAGCCGCCACCGCCTCCTATCAAATTGAAGGGGCGGTAAAAGAAGATGGGCGCAAGCCGAGCGTGTGGGATACCTTTAGCGCTAGACCGGGACGCACGTTGAATGGAGATACGGGTGCCGTCGCCTGCGATCACTACCACCGTTACGAGAGCGACATAAAGTTGATGGCAGCGTTGGGCATCAAACATTATCGCTTTAGCATTGCCTGGACGCGCATTCTGCCCGATGGACGGGGAGCTGTCAACGAAGCGGGTGTGGATTTCTATAGACGACTGGTGGACTGTTTGCGCGAGCATGATATTACCCCTCACGCCACTTTGTTTCATTGGGATAGTCCCCAGGCGCTGGAGGATCGCTACGGCTCCTGGCGCAGTCGGGAAATGGCGCAGGACTATGCGGATTACGTGACGGCAGTGGTGAGTCGGCTGGGCGATCGCATCACAAACTGGATGACGATCAACGAAATTTCGTGCTTTACCCATCTAGGCTATGCGGTGCATGCTGATCCGCCCCATGCTCCCGGTACGCGGGTCAAAACCAGCAAAGAGGTTTGGCAAACCTGTCATCACGCAATTTTGGCGCATGGTTTGGGCTGTCAGGCAATTCGAGCCGCCTCGCCTGTTCCATGTTCGATCGCCCTGGTGGATAATCCTGCCGTGACGGTGCCGATCGTCGAATCAACAGACCACATCACAGCGGCACAAAAAGCGTTTCCGACCTGTTGGGCAAACGGTGGCATTCTGTACCCAGTGCTGACGGGTGCTTACAGTCCAGCTTTGCTAGAGCAACTGGGACGCGATGCACCAGACATTCGGGCAGGCGATTTAGCAACGATCCATCAACCCCTGGATGCGTTGGGGCTAAATATCTACACAGGCACTTACGTAAAAGCAGCCGACAATCCTAGCGGTTACGAACTGCTTGACTTTCGTGACAGCTATCCTCGCCTCAACATGCCCTGGCTCTGGATGCTGCCAGAAGCGCTGTATTGGGGCGTACGCCACGTCAGTGAAACGTTAGGAAGACCCGATTTGCCCCTCTTCGTCACTGAAAATGGCTGTGCCGCGCAAGATACGGTGAACGCGCAGGGCGAAGTCATCGATTTAGAACGGATTGCCTATCTGCGACAGTATCTCAAAGCGGCTCATCGCGCCGTGGCAGAAGGCTATCCCTTACATGGCTATTTTGTTTGGAGCTTGCTGGACAACTTTGAATGGGCGTGGGGGTACGATCGCCGTTTCGGCATCACCTACATCGACTATGCTACGCAGCAACGCACCCCAAAAGCTAGCTTTCACTGGTACGCAGAGTGCATTCGGCAGAGACGGGTGGTTTGAGGGGAGGCAGGGGGGAGGCAGGGGAGGCAGGGGAGGCAGGGGAGGCAGGGGAGGCAGGGGAGGCAGGGGAGGCAGGGGAGGCAGGGGAGGCAGGGGAGGCAGGGGAGAATATAGAGATAAAAGTTATGCAAAGCTCTTTGACACAAAGCCTTTCAGATTCAACGACCGAAGGCGCTACTCAAAAATTCCCTTGCTCCTCCTGCCCCCTGCCCCTCCTCTGCAAACTCGGCTAAAACCCACTCGTGCTGGAAAACGGCTTCTAAACAGTTGGGTGAAACGGTAGCGCAATGGTGAACCGTGCACCCTGATTGGGGCTGGATTCTAACGTGACCGTTCCACCATGCAATTCTGCCAGTTTGCGTGTAATGACCAGTCCTAAGCCTGTTCCTTGATGGTTGCGGGCAAGTGAACTATCAATTTGGGAGAATGGCGAGAAGAGTTTTTGCTGATTGGCGGCATCAATGCCAATGCCCGTATCCCAGACTAGGAAGCGAATCATCTCTAGCGCGCGATCGCCGCATGGAGATAGTTGCTCTGGCAGTTCTGCTTCGATCGCATGGTTGACGCAGCGCGGTAATGGTTGTCGATACACCTTCAGCCCAATCGTGCCTTCCTGAGTAAATTTGATGGCATTAGCTAACAGGTTAAGCAACATTTGCTTGAGTCGCCTGGGATCAGCAACGACCCAGTCAACGCTCGAATCAAGGTCAACATCGATTTTGAGTCCCTGATTGAGCGCTCGTTCTCGAATGAGGCTCATCACGCCTTCGCAAACATCCGGTACGAAGATTGCCTGTCGGTCTAGCTCCAGGCGATCGGCTTCGAGACGTGACAGGTCTAAAATGTCGTTGATCAGGTCGAGCAAATGCTGTCCACTGTCGTGAATCCGCTCGACATAATCGTTTTGCTTCGGATTGAGTTCGCCAAAAAAGCCTTGCAAAAGGACGTTTGAGAACCCCAAAACGGCAGTTAGCGGCGTTCGCAATTCATGGCTAGTCGTTGCGATGAATTCTTGCTTGACACGGGTAGTTTCGGTCAACTGTTGGTTTTGCGTTTCTAAAAGCTGCCACTGTTGCTTCAGTTCTGTGACATCACGGCTGACCCCAATCACTCGCTGGACAGCACCTGACGGCGCTGTAATGGGTGTGTAGACCGTTTCAAAAACTCTGCTACCCTCAGCTAAAAGCAGTTCATGGTCAACAAAGACTTTTTCACCTGTGTCGAAGGCGCGCTGGATGGTTGCGTCGAGTCTTTCAGCCGCCTCGCCAAACAGTTCTTGATTTGTTTTGCCCACGATCGCCTCTGGAGCCAACTCCAGCATTGTGCTACCCGCAGGATTCATCGATAAACAGCGCAAGCTAGAGTCGTACTCGATAAACACATCCGTTAACGTTTCGAGAAACGAGCGAAAGTAATCACTGCTGACGCGCAGGTCATGCTGTTGAGCATGGAGTTCAGACTGACGTAGCGCGATCGCGCATTGGCTAGACACCTGTTCGATAAGCGCGATTTCGTTTGGTTCAAAGGTACGGGCTTGGCTACAGCAGACAGCAAGGATACCGAGCCATGCCTGATGATCTCTGATGGGTCTAAAAACATTGCCTTCAATGAAGAGCAATTGAGTGATGGCAGCCGTTGGCTCACCTGCTAACGCGAGTACGTGCTCATCGTGGCGCTGGTGTGAAGACAGGTTGCTGAAATGAGACGTGCGATCGATGTCTTGTTTTAAATCGGTTTGCTGTCGCTCGCAGCCGTCCGCTACAGCTAAGCTCTGTGGCGAGAATGATTGCCCTTGTAGGGACGGTAGGGGTGGCATGGCATCCCTGACGTATTCATGGCGGACAGTGAGACAATCTTTCTCAGCGTTCATCAGGCTAATGAAGCAGCGATCGGCGTTGAGTGCCTGGGTTAGTCCTTTCACCGCTGCTTGTAGTACCGGGTCGGCATCTAAATGCTGACGTAGAGTTTCGGTCAAATGATGCACCAGTTGCTCAAATTTGAGTGCTTGTACCCGCGATCGCGTCCGCTCACTTACCTGGTCTTCCAGTTCCCGAGCATACTGCTGCCTTTCCTGTTCTATTAAGCGGCGATCGGTGTTGTTCGTGATGAAGCTTAGAATCACCGCATCGCCTGTTTCTGGATCATCCACTAGAGAGAGTTTGACCTCAACCCAAACGATGTCACCATCACACCGTCGGTAGCGCTTTTGCAAAACTTGCTGGCGCTGCCCCTGATCCAGCATTTGCTGCACTACCCTGACCTCAGCCGCAAAATCTTCAGGGTGAGAAATGGCGCGATTGTCGAGACGGCGCAGTTGCGCTTCTGTATAGCCTATAAGTTTGCAGAATGCTGGATTGGCGTACGTAATACCGCCATCGAGACCAAGTTGGAGAATGCCAATTGGCGCTTGGTGGGCGAGGGCTTCAGAGAGGATGGTCTGACGTGGCACAGACTTATGGTGAAAAGGGCAATGAACTTTGCAGTTGAGCACACACGAGGCTAAGGCAAGGGACTAACTCCCTTGTTGCACAGTGCTCAAGAGCAGCCTCTCAGTACAAATGGCAGCAGCTATAAAATCGCCCCAAAAGCTAAGCACTGCGATCGCGCTCGTCACGATAGCAAACGCTGCCGCAGCAATTTGACTACTCACTAGTGTTCCCCTGAGAGTCGTTAGTTGACCACGTGCGCGTTTTGTAATGGGTTACCTAGCCGTGTAATCGGTTACTGAGCCGTCAGCCATCAGCTTTAAAGTCTGTGCTGACCGCTGACCGCTGACCGCTACCTGCTGAAAGCTAACCACACTCAAGCTAATAAGCAAGCGATCGGAAACATTACATACTCCAGGAAAAATAGCTTCCAGATGAACTGATAGTAACGGCTGATCGATGCTTGGCTTGTAAGGTCTACTTGAGTACTGCGTAACCACAGCAAGCCGAATGCTATGAGATGGGAGACCACTAGAAACAGATGATTGGTGCCAGGAAGTCCTGCTAGCCCCGCCAAAACCATACCCAAATAGCAGCTTGTAATGACCCAGAGCGCAAGGTGAAAGACCGTCCGTTGCCCCAACCGCAGTGTGAAGGTGGTGATGTTGTAGCGACGATCGCCCTCTATATCTGGAATATCTTTGAAGATGGCGATCGCAAAGGTAAAGACCAGTACAAAGAGTGTGAGTGCCCAAACGGCTGGCGGAATGGCTAATCTGCCCTGGAAGTGGAGAAAAAGCCCCAGATTGACGACGACTCCCCGCACTGTGAAAATACACAGCGATGCCCAGACGGGAAAGCGCTTGAGTCGAAGCGGCGGCAGGGAATACGCTGTACCAATCAGTAGACTGATGCCGATCGTTGCCAGCAAGAATGATCCCTGCAAAACTGCCATCGAGAGTGCCAGCAACCCTGCGATCGCGACGACTACAACGCCCTGCTGCTGAGAGAATTCCCCCGATGCCAGCGGCAAATGAGGCTTGTTGATGCGATCGATCCCCACATCTTCTAGCTGGTTCAACCCGACGATATAAACGTTGCCGCAGAGACACGCCAGCAGTGGCGGCAGAAGCGATGATAGGGCACCTGCGATCGACCATTCTCCGCGACCTGCCATCGCTATCAAATACAACCCCAACACACTCAAGCTAGTGCCGATAATGGTGTGTGGACGAGCAAACTTCCAGAACGCGTAGAGTCCCGGAGCATGGCGTTGAAGCAGCCCATTTTGCTTAAGCTGAGGGGAGGGAAAAGGGTTTTTTGAGACAATACGGCTCATGTGTACCTTTGAAACAAGAGACTCTAGACTCTGGACTTTAGACGTTTCGCCCCCTAAAGTCTAGTAGCTTGAGTGGGGCAACACTGGTATCAAGGAGCCAGATGGTTGGCTCAACCCATCTCACGCTTTCCTCCTCACGTTTGACGGCGACTCTGTACGGGTGGATAATTCCCATAACCAAACCCATGTGCATTCCCCAAGCTTCTTTTCTTCCGCCATGAAAAGTTCTATCCGCTCACTGCAAGCCCCCGACCTGGCTGAAGCTGACCACATTTTTCGGCTGGCATTTGGCACCTTTATCGGTCTGCCTGAACCCACTCAATTTGGTGGCGATGCCAGCTATATTGCAGCGCGGTGGAGGACGAACGCGATCGGTGCGTTTGCGGCTGAGACAGAGGGCAAATTGATTGGGTCAAATTTGGCAACGTCTTGGGGTAGTTTTGGTTTCTTTGGACCATTGAGTGTCCATCCTGATTGGTGGAATCAGGGCATTGCGAAACAGTTGGTTGCCGCTGTTGTGGAGCAATTTGAGCATTGGGGTACGCAGCAGGTTGGTTTATTCACTTTCCCCAACAGCCCCAAGCATCATGCTCTGTATCAAAAGTTTGGCTTCTATCCTCAATACCTGACTGCTGTCATGGCAAAGGCAGTTGCACCGATCGCGTTGCCGTCCTCAGCCTCGCGCTATTCCCAATTAAGCGAAGCAGACCAGTCTCAAGCATTGAGCGCCAGTCGTGCCCTCGCCAATACGATTTTTGCAGGCTTAGATCTATCCACCGAAATTGTGGCTGTTCAAGCGCAAAGCCTGGGCGATACGGTTTTGCTGTGGGACGACGACGAACTGGCTGGGTTTGCGCTGTGTCACTATGGCGCTGGCACAGAGGCGGGTAGCGATACCTGCTACGTGAAGTTTGGGGCGGTACGATCGCGCCCTCAAGCAGGAACCCAATTCGCGCAGCTACTCAGCTTGTGTGAAGCCCTGGCAGCGAGTCAAGGCATGACGCGGTTGCTTGCTGGCGTAAATACCAGCCGTCAAGAGGCATACTGCCGCATGATTGCCCTTGGCTTTCGCACTGAAATTACAGGCGTAGCGATGCAAAAACCGAACGAGCCTGGTTACAACCGCCCCGATGTGTTCGCGCTTGATGACTGGCGCTGAACAATTTTATTCTTGACTCCATTGCCTCTTAAAGCACGTCTCCAGGATCATCTCAGCCAAATTGCCCGCGATCGCGACCCGTATTTGGCGACAGCAGGTCATTTTTTTGTGCGTGAATACATCCGGGCACAGTTAGCGCAGTGGGGCACTGTTGACACCCATGCGTTTCAAGCGCAGGGCAAAGTATTTCAGAATTTGATTTTGAATTTGCCTGCTCGATCGGAGAGTGACAAGCCACGATTCTTTCTGGGAAAGTCTTCGCCAACGCCGAAACCACCGATTCTGATTGGTGCTCATTACGATGCTGTACCGGGTTCACCAGGAGCCGATGACAATGCCACTGGAGTCGCAGTGCTGCTAGAGATGGCGCGGCTGTTTACCAGCGAACCTGCACGCTACCCCATTCGCCTGGTGGCGTTTGACCTGGAAGAAACGAGCTACGATCGCGCAGGCAGCACCCATTATGCCAACTCGCTTCAGCAGGAGCCGTTACGCCTCATGCTGTCTCTAGAAATGCTGGGCTATTGCGACCAAACACCTGGTTCGCAGCAGTACCCAACCGGATTGCGATCGTTCTACCCCGATCGCGGCAATTTTATTGGCTTGATTGGCAACATCCGCACGATTCCCGATTTGCTCCGTCTCAACCATCATGTGCGGCACCACGTCCCCTGCGAATGGTTGCCTGCTGGCGCACGGGGACTCATCGTGCCTGAAACTCGTCGCAGCGACCATGCCGTCTTTTGGGATCGAGGCTATCGAGCGCTGATGGTGACAGACACCTCTTTTCTTCGCAACCCGCACTATCACAAACCGAGCGATCGGCTGGAAACGTTAGATCTCGATTTCTTGACGAAAGTGTGTTGCGGCTTGATGCACGGTCTTCAGCAGTTGTAATCATTTAGCCAACGTTTCGAGGCTAGAAAACTTGATGCAAAAGAGCCGCAAAGACTATCCTCGTTGTTAAAAACTGGTTAGTCTGAACTGCAATGAGAGCATACTAACGCCTCCATGTTTTGAGCGCTTCCGGATGCCAACGTTAGTTTAAAATCATCATTTGGAGGCTATTTATAGTATCCGCTTTTCGTGAGATTAGAACGTATTCAAGCAGCGATTCGTGAGGTAAACTGGGCAATTTCTCTAGAAGTGCTCTGTCAGTAAAGAGAGCCTGTGTATGACTTTGACGATCCTTGCAGCACAGATGTTTCCTAAACGTATTGTTGTTGAAATTCCGAGAAATTATTGACACCGTTTCTGCTTTTTAGAGTTATCGTGGAGAAACAGTGTTGGGGGAGAGGTCATGCGTAAACTTGTGTTCATCGGACTTGCTGGAGCGATCGCGTTGACCGTTGCCAGTTGCTCATCCGATTCGGGTGGTGATGTCGCTACTTCCCCATCGCCGATTGCGTCAGCCCCCGTTCAAAAACCTGCTACCAGCCAGCCGTTCGGTGCGAAAGCCGCAGCTCCGCTAGTGGCGCAAAAACCGCCTGCTGGTGATACGATCCCTGGCTTAATTCAATCAACCAACGGTGACGAACGGGCAAAGCAAGTACAGGCAAGCATTGATGGTCAGAAAGGGAAAGACCCGTTTGCAGGCTTGCCGCCAAAGCTGCAACAGCCCCGTACCGCTGTGAATCGCCAAAATGTGCCAACGGTCAGTCAACTGCCAGCGAACCCCAGAGTGAGTAACCCCCGACCAACCTCCTCCCGACCAACAACGACTGCTTTTAACCCCAGAACGCCTCTGCCTCCCCAGGGAAATTCAAGCGTTCCAGTCATCAAAACCCTGCCACCGCTGCCATCTGCGAATTTAGCAAATGCAGTCGAAGTGAGTGGTGTTGTAATGGTGGGTGGGGTTGCTCAGGCGATCGTCAGGGCACCGAACGAAGAAACCAGCCGCTACGTCCGGGTTGGACAACGCCTTTCTAATGGACAGGTGCTTGTCAAGCGCATTGAGATGAACTCTGGGTCTGACCCAACGGTCATTCTTGAAGAAAATGGTGTCGAAGTTTCGAGAGCCGTTGGTACAACGGTGGCAGCGAATAGACCTGCCTGACGGTTGTTAGCAAAAATTTGCAACGAGTAAAAGCCACTTCAATTCGATCAGCGCTAGAGTTAGAGCAATACTTTTAACGGTCGATTTGCATCCGGAGCTGTGCTCATGACACACGCTACCTTCAGCCAGCAGCCTTGGAGTTTCTTCGGTGTAGATCCGCTCAATCTGGTCTTTGCACCCAGCCAGCAGCCCAATCCTCAAGTAACGCAGGATGCCGATCTGCTCCGCTTGTTTAACTTTGTGCCGGGGCTGCAAGAACTGCTTATGCTACGGCAGGTTCATGCTCTGGAACACGCTACCGTGTGGGTCTTAAGTAGCCGGGTCAGACAGCGCCAGTTTGCGGCTATGGGTAGCCCGCCCGATAACGAACGGCTCGGCGGCATGTCTACCGATCGCGGCTTTTACCTCTACGGACAAGTAGATACGACAGTATTGCACCATGCCGTTCAGGTAGCGTTACAGCGGCTGACTGCTGGTGAATGGTATTTGGCAGTGCATCCTCGCTGTGGCACCAACGTGTCGGTGGGGCTGCTGCTCACCGCTGGCTTGGCTTTGGGTGCTGCTGCTTTGCTCCCGCGCGGACCGATCGAACAGTTTGTTGGGTTAGGTCTTGCCGCTGCCACTGCCGCCCATCTCACACCTGACTTTGGCAGCCTCGCTCAGCAATACATTACAACCGCTATTCCCTTCAATCTGGCAATCGATCGCCTCATCGCCAGCCAGGATGCCCTTGGTCGTCCCGCACATTTCGTGCAGGTACGTTGGCAAGAGGTGTGAGAAAGGCTAAAAGCTATGAGGAAGGCTAAAGGACTACGTATGAAGGCTAAAAGATTTACTTAACGCGATGTGCGACTTTCCTAAAATACCTGCCAAAACTGCCCTCACCCTAGCCCTCTCCCGATGGGAGAGGGAACCGGAACGGTCTGGAAGCCCTTCTCCCTAGGGAGAAGGGTGGGGATGAGGGCGAATTAGTTGCACATCGCGTTACTTATCCTTTATCCTTCAGCCTTTAGCCTTTCTTGCAGTCTGCTGGCGGTTCGCAAAATCTGTCCTGCCAGAATTGCTGCGCCAAAACCATTGTCGATGTTAACAACCCCAACTCCAGCAGCACAGGAATTCAACATCGTCAGCAGGGGGGCTAATCCATTGAAACTGGCTCCATAGCCAATGCTGGTTGGCACAGCGATGACAGGGCAGTCTGCCAGTCCAGCGACGACACTGGGCAATGCGCCTTCCATGCCAGCGACAACAATCAGTACATCGGCTTCAACGATCGCCCAGCGGTTTTCGAGCAGCCGATGGATGCCTGACACACCCACATCCCACAGGCGGTTGACCTTAAACCCACATAGCTCAGCGGTGACCGCCGCTTCTTCAGCAACAGGCAGATCGGCAGTGCCTGCGGAGAGGATGCTAATGGTGCCGGGATGGGGAGTGGGGAGTGGGGAGTGGGGAGTGGGGAGTGAGGATAAAGGAGTAGGAGGATCAGGCTGATTACCGCTGACGGCTGACGGCTCACCGCTGACGGCTGATGGCTGATCCCTCTTTAACGCACAAATTCTCGCTGTTGCGTAGTACTCCACATCCGGCACTTTTGCTTTTAGCTGGGTATAAACGTCTGGCTCAATGCGAGTTGCCATCACAACAGCGGCACGATCGCGCATGACCTCCATAATTTGGGCAATCTGGTCTGGGGTTTTACCCAAGCCCCAGATGAATTCAGGAAAGCCAGTGCGAATAGCGCGGTGATGGTCGATGCGAGCAAAATCTTCAACCGTTTCAAAATTCAGGTTTTTGAGTTTGTCGAAGGCAACGTCTGGAGTCAGTTCACCAGCGGCAACGGCGTGAAGGAGATGCTTGAGTTGGTCGGGTTGGGTCATTGGTAGAGAGGAGTGAGGGGAGAGGAGTGAGGAGATTGGGGAGAGGAGCAAGAGGAAAAGCGTTTCCTACTCCCTATTCCCCACTCCCTACTCCCTAATTTTAAGTTCTTGAATATTCCACAGCCCCCAACTGGGCAAACCCGTGTACTTCAGTCCTTCCACTCGATCGCGGACTGCCATCAAGGCGCGATCGTTGACGAGATGGATGACGGGAAGCTGTTCCTGGACGAGACGCTGAAATTCGGCGTAGATGGCTTTACGTTTCGCTTGGTCAAGTTCACGGGCACCAGTGATGAAGAGACGATCGATCGTCGTTTCCCAGTCGTTGGGTGCCCAACCTGGAAGCGGCGGTTGTCCGGGCTGTGGCTTCAGATTGAACGAGTGGGATGCCCCACTGCTCACCCACAAATTTGAGGCACCGTGGGGTTCGATGCCGCCCGTAAAGCCGATCATATGGGCATCCCAATCACGCGAATTGTTGACCTTTTCGATCAGCACGTTGAAGTTGATGGGTGTATAGTCAACCTGAATGCCGATTTTGCCCAGGTCTTGCTGCACTTGGGCACCGATCGCCACTCGCACAGGATTATTTGCGTTGGTAATCAGGCTGAACCGGACGCGATGATCAGCCGCATCAAACAGTTGTCCTTGAGCGCTGTACTTAAAGCCTGCCTGCTTCAATAAGGTCTTGGCTTTTTCAGGGTCATAGTCATACACTTTCAGACCATCGTTGAGAAAGTAAGGGCTTTGCACAGAAATGGGTGAATTTTGGATCACGCCTAAGCCCCGAAAAAGGTTGTTGTTGATGCGCTGGCGATCGATGCTGTACGCGACTGCCTGCCGAAACGCCAACGTATTGAACCAGCGCGATTTGATTGGATCGACAAGCGGTTTGCCATCTTTAGCCTTCGCCTTGTTCAGGTTGAACGTGAGATAGAGCGTTCCCGACCACGGTCCTCCATCCTGGATCGTAAAGTTGCCGCGTTTTTCTTCGCGCTTGAGCAGGGGCACATACTCCGATCGCAACGGTCGGACATCGCCGATGACATCCATATCGCCAGAACGAAACCGCAAAAGCTGCGTGTCCAGGTTTTCCACCACCTGCCAAATGATGCGATCGATGTAGGGCAGTTGCTTACCCTGAGCATCTTTACGCCAGTAGTAGGGATTGCGACGGAAAATCAGTCGTTGTCCAGCGATGTAACGCTCCATCACATAAGGACCATTCACCACAATCTTTGTAGGGTCGGTATCGGTGCCCCAGGTCGAGAGAAACGTGAGGTTGCCATCCGCTCCCTTGGTTTTCAGCGTTTCTGCCAGCGCGTGCTTGGGCAAAATCACAATGCCGTCGGGTCCCGCTGTCGCGTTGAGCAAAGGCGCAAAGGGTTCTGGCAAAATAAACTCGACGCGCAGGTCATCTAGCTTTCGCACGTCGGGATAGGCTTTGTTCACCCCAATTTGAATGCCTTCTTTAGCATCAGTGGGTACGTCTGGGTTCGCCACCACATCCCGATAGGTAAAGACGACATCATCAGCGGTGAGCGGTGCCCCATCAGACCATTTCAAACCAGGACGCAGCTTGAAAACCAATCGTTTATTGTCGTCTGAAAACTGCCAGGACTCTGCTAAGGCAGGTTCGATCGCTCCAGTAACGCCGTTTTCTTGAGTTAAGCATTCGTAAGTGAAAAGAAAAATGCTGGGAAAGGTGTTTTTGTTCGCAAAGTTAAAGGTGTTTGGGTCAGTGACGGTGCTGAGTACCAATTGGCTACCCTGTGCCGCTTGAGTGCGAAACTGGTTTGGCTGGCAGCCTGAAAGAGGAGCGGTAAGGATCAGCGTCAACCCCACGATGATGACGGGAGCCTTAACCAAAGCTCTCACTGAAACCCTGCTGCGCTTAAGCGTACGATCGCCCTTCGTTGAAATGAGATTACGGAGGGTCGCGATCGACAACCAGAACCAATAATGCAGAACCTTAAACAGAGAAGCGACAGAAATCATGCTGAGCTGACTGAAGGGGGAACTATTTCTCTACCAGTTTGCGTCTAAAACCTTTGCTTCGCGCATTGAATCGGTAAAACTCCACCAGCCAGTCTGTGATAGCCCAGTCTGTGCTAGCAAGTTTGTCAAAGGAGGTGATGGCTGCAAAAGGGTGCGGTTCATCTGGTCTGAACCTTGTGCATTAGCGGTCAGATTGCCCGTTACCCCGGTACTGAATCGCGCAGAATCGCCTGCAAGTCAGCGATCGCCCTCGTGTTCGTTTCCTGTTGGGCGGCTGTTCGATCTAAGGTTTGCTCAGTCTGCTGTTGACGTTGAGCCAGCAGCAGCAAAATTTCGTGAATCTGAGCAACCACTTGATCCTGCCGTTGCTGCCTCTGTTCTACGTCAGTCAAACGGTTTTCTAAGTCGCTGTCGCTCATGATGATTGCCCAGGTAATTTTAGGATTTTAGCGTACTGGATACCTGGGGAGGGCGTTTAGCATGAGAGTGATTCATCTCCAGCGGCAAGACCCAGTGCCCACAATCATAGGCTGTGTAGGCGATGATGGTGAAGTGAGAGCATGGACGATCGCCGACTGAAGCATGGCGTTGCTTTACATCAATCCATGATGGGACATAAATCTATTACGGGGAGGAGAATGATGGCAAGTCGTTTGCAGTGGAGTGTTTGGCTTGTTTCACTGGCTATTCTGGGCGCGTTGCCTGCCTTGAGTCAGTCCAATTTTGGCAACCTGACTTTAAGTGCTGGCAAATTGTCAGGTACTTTGACAGGCTCTACGGGTGGCTCTACGTCGTTGCCTGCGATCGTCAGTAATCGCGATCGCAACAACAACAGATGTCTTGGCTTTGGTGATCCGATGCCTGACCATGTGCTGGTCTTGCAGCAAAACGTTCCTAGCCTCAAGTTGCGCGTTAATAGTGGTGGTGGTGACACAACGCTAGTCGTTCAAGGAACACGCGATGTTCGCTGCGGTGACGATTCCAAACGTGGCAAAGATGCCAGCCTCACCGATACCGATTGGCAAGCGGGGACGTACAAGATTTGGGTAGGCACTGCAACACCGGGCGAACGGCGAGACTATACGCTGTATGTACGGCAGTAAGCATTAGGGCTTGCTAAAAAATAGACTGCACACTTTTGGATCAGCGATCAGCTATCAGCTTTTCGCTGATGGCTACAGACCATGCTGTTATTTCTGTACCACTCCTTAGCTCGACTTTATCCAATTAGGCAGCGTAGCACAATAGGCTGAAACAGCAGTCTAATAAGACTTTTGGTATTTTTACCATATCGGTTGTTGCGCTAGAGACTGGGAAAAGTCGAGCTTGCCAC
>JAHHIG010000022.1 GCA_019358895.1 Tildeniella nuda ZEHNDER 1965/U140
AGTGCTATTCTGGCTTTCAAACTATTCGATTCTCTAGGTTCGGACCGCCAAAGGTTCGTTCCGCTTGCGCTTCCCTGCTCCCTCGACCGCTTAGCCAATATAACGGGAAGCATGGGAAGGTGTCAAGGGGGTTGTTCGCTTTTTTTGGAAGAATGGCTGGAAGTGTCTCCTGGGTTGGATTTTACCTATCGAATCAGCTACGGTCAGTGCCGATCGCCCACCCTCAAACGATCGCCCACCCTACAAACGATCGCCCCTTCAAACGATCGCCCACCCTCAAACGATCGCCCACCCTCAAACGATCGCCCACCCTCAAACGATCGCCCACCCTCAAACGATCGCTCTAGTCAAATAGTCCATCCAGACAATCACTCTGACATCGCCGACCCGTTCAGCTCGGCACCGCTTGGCTACCTCTGCCGTTGGCAGCTCCATTTGTTTCTGCTGAAGGAGCGATCGGAACTGTTTTAGCGGAGAAAGTAGCGGCGGATTGAGTTGACGAGCTTCTGTTTTTGCGAATGGAGCCGCCAGCTTTGCTGTATTGAGTGCTGGTTTTGCCGTAGCGAATTGCGATGCCGCTGAGCATATTGCCGGACATTTCGGAGAGGGTGTTTTCGATCGCAGTCAGGTTCCGGCGGGACTCATCAATCCTGGAAACCAGAGTGTTATGGGCATCCATAGCAGCGCGAGTGGTATTGATCAGTTCGGAGTAAGCGGCGATGGTCAGTCCGTGTCCCAGATCGAGCGTCTCATCAATGGATTTGAGGTTTGCAAGACGGCGTTGAGCTTTGTCGAGGGCAGCGGAGCCACGAGTTCTCAGAGTCATGTATAGATACCCCTTATTTAGAAGGTTGGGTTGAAAACGTTGAATCTCTACGGTAGCTTCGAGATTATTTGTATGAAACCCGTGATTTTTCGGAGTTTTCCTTTTTTAAGGAAAGAAAGGAAGGTTTGTTTTCTGGTGCAAGATTGAGCGCATAAGGTGATTAAAACGTTCAGCTCTGATTGCTCGAATACCAAAGAGCAGGGGGCAGTGCTCTGGACGTTGAATTGTTGTTACTCCGGCATACATACGCCGTCTATCCCAACCCAGCAGTGGCAGCAGCCAAACACGGCATTAGCGTTGAGGGCGGGCGGATCGTGTTCTGGTTCGCGCCGATGGCACTCTAGAACCCACTCAAACCATCACCCGTGAAAAGTACAACAGGTTGCTGACGGGGAATTGTTTGAAGGCTACGCCGAGCAACTGCCTGGAATGCCAAACATTAAACAAAGCGACCAAACGCTCTATCCAGGTCAGCCTTTTCCCAATCTTGCCCCGCCCAATGCAGTGAGAGGGTTGTGGTAACCGCCAGGGAGGTAAAAGAGAAGAAGGAAAAGAGAAGAAATTCAGAGTGCAATTCTTCCTTCTGTCTTCTGTCTTCCCTCTTCTTTCTTAGCTCCTGGTTTCCAACTAATCCGATTTGGGTTAATCGGTAAAGTGAAGAAAAATTGATCCGTGATTCGGATTTGCGAAAGTTTCCAACTAATCCGATTTGGGTTAATCGGTAAAGAGAAGCGATCGCGCTTGCCACGGAAGACCGTTACAGCAGGTTTCCAACTAATCCGATTTGGGTTAATCGGTAAAGCAACAGCCGCTGACGAAACAAGTGCAAAACGGATACGGGTTTCCAACTAATCCGATTTGGGTTAATCGGTAAAGGTTTACGTCAAAGCTACACTCACATTGCCTCAGGAAAAGGTTTCCAACTAATCCGATTTGGGTTAATCGGTAAAGGAAGCACTCACAGCCTACGCCCAAGGCGACATCAGCGGAGGTTTCCAACTAATCCGATTTGGGTTAATCGGTAAAGGCAAGCGAGGATTAATTTTTTCGTAACTGCTGTCGGACGTTTCCAACTAATCCGATTTGGGTTAATCGGTAAAGGATCTGGCACAGCGGTAAAAGCCCCAATTTGTTTCATGCTGTTTCCAACTAATCCGATTTGGGTTAATCGGTAAAGGCGTCAGTTTAGTGCGTTGTTCTGGCACTTCCTTTTTGAATCGTTTCCAACTAATCCGATTTGGGTTAATCGGTAAAGTTCAGAAAGCGAAAGCGGCGATCGAGGCAGTACTTGAAAAGTTTCCAACTAATCCGATTTGGGTTAATCGGTAAAGTCGCTGAAGTGGAAGCTGCCATAATCTCTTTGAAAGAGAAGTTTCCAACTAATCCGATTTGGGTTAATCGGTAAAGAATGTAAAAATCAGTTTAAGCAATGTTTTATCTCAGAACGGAGTTTCCAACTAATCCGATTTGGGTTAATCGGTAAAGAAGCTCTCCGAAGCGCTGTATCGGACGATTCAAGACATCGTGTTTCCAACTAATCCGATTTGGGTTAATCGGTAAAGGATGTGTCTGCCGTCAAACAGTGGTTGAAAGAAAAGGGTTTCCAACTAATCCGATTTGGGTTAATCGGTAAAGTCGAAGCTCAAGGTTTCGTTGTTTTGTTTTTAGTTGTGTTTCCAACTAATCCGATTTGGGTTAATCGGTAAAGGCGCGAAATAATCAAGGAAGGATTATCACCTTTTGTGGTTTCCAACTAATCCGATTTGGGTTAATCGGTAAAGAGGAAACACCACTATCTATTGTGGTAACTCAATCTACTTCAAACGTTTCCAACTAATCCGATTTGGGTTAATCGGTAAAGATTCAGCTTCGGTGAGCAAGTGACGGCAACCACGTTGTGTTTCCAACTAATCCGATTTGGGTTAATCGGTAAAGGTGACGGGAGATCCCTACGTAAAATCGTTTACCGTCAGCGTCAACAGTGCGTTTCCAACTAATCCGATTTGGGTTAATCGGTAAAGTGCCTACCTCAAGCCCAAAGTGAAAGAGTACAGGTTTAACAGTTTCCAACTAATCCGATTTGGGTTAATCGGTAAAGAGATCTGGGCTCAACCAATGCTGGAGCCAGTGGCACAAAGGTTTCCAACTAATCCGATTTGGGTTAATCGGTAAAGCAACGAACCAGCAGCAGTTTTTGCAAGGACTTGTCCCGTGTTTCCAACTAATCCGATTTGGGTTAATCGGTAAAGGCACCCTTCTGAAGCCCGCGCCTAGAAGCAGTTCCAGACGATAAAACTCCATAGGGGTAATTTGGCACAGTTCGCGCCTGCCTTTACGTTAGCACGTCACCGATTTTAGGGCTAGAAACGCCCTCCCTGTGTGGCATCCACAGAGGGCAACGAATCAATGCGGGTTGTGGCGATCTGCCGACCTGTGGAGCAATGCTGAGTTTCTGTTAGGGAAAAAGAGAAAACACAGAACACCAATAATATTTCCATTTAAATGATGTAGGCATTCGGCGGTGGTTCTGGAAGCGAACTACCGATCGTTAACACTCTCGAAACAGCCTCTTGAGAAAGCCAGTAAAAGCGAACATTATCTTCTGCTGGCTTCACCCGTTTTTTCACCGTTTGATGCAGTTTACGCATCTCCTCCAGGCTAATAAAACACTCGAAGACAGAATATTGCACTCGCCGACCATAGCCTTCCAGAAAATTTGCTAACTTTAGTCGTCGTTTGTCATCAGGAATATCGTAGACGATGAGTACCAGCATGGGAGTGGGGAGTGGGGAGTGGGGAATGGGGAGTAGGGAGATGGGGAGATGGGGAGATGGGGAGGTGGGATGGGTATTCTATTGAGGAGAAAGAGATTGAGAGATCAGTGGAGAGGCGGATGGAGAGAGGTTTTGTTAGGAGTCATCGGGATTTGGAGGTCTACGAGCTTGCGTTTGAGGCGGCGATGAGAATTTTTGAGCTATCGAAAAAATTTCCGGTTGAGGAACGGTATTCGCTTAGCGATCAGATGAGGCGCTCTTCCCGTTCAGTTTGTGCCAATCTGGGTGAGGCATGGCGTAAACGTCGCTATGAGGCAGCCTTTATAGCAAAACTGAGCGACTCTGAGGCAGAAGCCACTGAAACCCAAGTTTGGCTGGAATTCGCCGTCAAATGTGGCTATTTGACTCCAGAAACTGGACAAGAACTTTTCCGCCGCTATGATCAAATTCTCGGCAAACTTGTCAACCTGATCAACAACTCCAACAAATGGTGCCTCTCCCCCAAAAAATAACTTACACCCCGTCTCTCTTAACCCCCTTATCTCCGGTACTCCCCACCTCCCTAGCTCCTTACACCCCATCCCCCTCTCTCCCCATCCCCTTAAATCACCCGCTCAAACGTTTCATAGGGGACATTACCCAACACCGCTTTGGTATAGCGCTGAATCTGGAGCTGAATTGCGCGACGATACGACACCTGCTCCTTCACATCGGGATGGGCGAGTTTCAGTGAGATGCGCTCTTCAAATTGCTTCAAAAACAAGCGTCTGGCAGGTTCAGCCAGATACACTCCCCCCGTTTCTGTGGGCCAAGTGAAATCGGTTGGGCGGAGCATCTTCTGGTTCACCAGCTTCATCACCAGGGTGTCTACAATGGGCGATCGAAACTCCTCCATCAAATCAAACGCCAGATACGCTTTGGGTCGTTCTGCTCCATGCAGATTGCCCAAATAGGGATTGAGACCCTCCGCCAGCGACAAACTCAGTACTGCACAATGTCAGCATCGAGTACCCAGTCATAGCCGCGATCGCGCCATAACCCAACTTGCCGCACTGCCATCAGATGCGATCGACCGGGACGATAGGCAAAACTACACACCTCAAACTTGGGTTCCAACAGTGGATGCAGGACTTGCAGTAGCGCCTGTTGCACGATCTTCATTCTTCCAGTGCAGAATGAAATGAACCTGTCTTCCGAACTAAGTCCATCAACCATGACTTACTTTCATCTATTCTTTTGGCGACAAATACTGCCCTTCCTGATTGCCCAAACTCCTTCTCCCACAGTCAAACCCAGTCCCGCCCTTGATGTAACGTTACTGCAAGCACAATTAGAGTTTTTCAAGGATGCGAACTCCCGGTTGGCTGGCAGTTTTCAGTCGTTTACCACAACCGTTAATCTGGTGCTGGTGTTTCTCACCACTGTGCTTGGCATTTTGGGAGCGATCGCCTTTTTCCTCTACGGCAAAACGCTTAAAGAAGCCAAAGAAACAATCGAAACCCAGGTGCGACAGGAAGTTGAACGGTCGATTTCCAGAACATTGAAGCGACGGGTGGATAATTTGGAGCGCGTGTTAACCCGAGAAGATATTGTGAGTCTGGTAGAAGTTGACTACCTCCTGCCAACGGCTCAAGAAATTCAACTGCCATTAGAATTTACTCTTCTGCGCGATCGCGGTTTTCTCATTCGTCCTCGCTTTGGGTTAAACAACTACCGCCCTCAAACCGATGTCACCGTTTTGGATCTGGTCAACTGCAATTCTTCCCCCGAAGACATCAAAAAGACCCTGACCCAGATCAAAGATCGGCTTTTCGATCGCTCTGTCCTCGTTATTTATGTGATCGGTCATTATCCAGAGGTCAACGAATTGGGGCAGAAAACCCGTTACTCCACCCCGGCTAACTTTACGCTCCGGCTGATTGGGACGGTTGTCGATGCAGCCTATGTCGCTCATACCTTACGCGATCGAACGGAAATCTAAATTTGAATAGAGTAAAGTCAAAGGCTTCCTCAGATTCAGTGTTATAACGGCGAACAACCCATTTGGGCTTGGCTCATCCAGGTAGTGGCATTACCATCCAAGTTCCAACTTCCGACTTGATGTTCGTTATGACTGAAATCATTACCGCTATCACTTTTGCCCCCGTTCAGGGCTTTATCGAAAAGTCTCGTAAGCTCCGCGATTTGTACGGCAGTTCCTTTATTCTTTCCTACCTGGCAAATGCTGTTTGTCAAGCTGCCAGAAAGCATCTTAACCCTACTAACGAACCGATTAAGCCTGCCATCTTAGGCTACCCAGTCATCTCTCCAGCTTTGATCAGCCAGACTCAGGGCACTCCCAACCAACTCGTGATCGCGGGAGAATTTCCCGAACAAGCGGCTAAAGATGCGTTTAATGATGCCTGGAAAGTGATCATGCAAACCTGTCAGGGCTGGATTGAACAGGAGGTGAAAACTTCGGATGGCAAGCAGTTTGACTATTGCTGGCGACGCGACTGGTCGCTGTGGACGCGCCATGCCTGGGAGTTCTTTTGGGCAACTGGCACGACGATCGCTGAGGCACGACAGCATTTAAACGAAGTCAAACGATCGCGTGCCTGGATTGGCATCAACTGGACGGGTGAAAGTTCATCCTTGTCGGGTGCAGATACGATCGCCTACCCCGGCATGAGTCGTAAAGTAAATCCCAAGCACCGCAATCATCGGGCAGAGGAGACTGAGATTCAAGCGTTTTACCACTGCTTGAGTGAGCGGGTGCAGGAAGCCATGATTACCCCACGGGAGCAACTCAGCATTCCCGAACTGGTGAAGCGGCTAGTCACTGTTGCTGAGATTACCGATCGCCTGCCTGCGATTGAACCACCTGGATCATTCCGAGCACTCAATCGCTGGCAAGATGATGATTTGCCAGAAGGTATGGAGCCTGAAGAGGTTGATCGTCAGGAAGCAAAACGCTGGACAGGCTGGTTTCAAGGAGATGGCGATCAGGCAGGTACCTACCTGCAAACGCTGGATGCAGAGGGCTTGAATCGCTTTAGTCAGAACATGCGGAAATGGGGGAAGAAACTGAAAAACGCCTTGCCCAAACCAAGCAAAACTCGAAGAACACTCGATCGCGATGGTCGCATCGTCTACGCTGGCGGCGATGATTTCCTGGGTGTACTCTTCCGCAATCCACCAGATGAACCGCTGACACCAAAGGACTGCCTGGAACAGTTTTTTTACCGCTTTAAGTCTGACACCTGGAACTCGCATGGTGAACCGATCAATGTCAGCGTTGGCTTTGTCTGGGCAGCACCCAACGTACCCCAACGGGAAGTGCTGCAACATTGCCGAGAAGCAGAGCAGTCTGCTAAAAGCAGGGGTCGCGATCGGCTTGCCCTACGAATTTTATTCAACAGCGGTACGCATTTAGAGTGGGTTTGTCCGTGGCGGTTTCTGCCCGTTTTGCAAGACTACCGCGATCGTGGTAGAGAGCAGAATTGGACACACGTTTATAACGATGTTGCCGTGCTCGATGCCCGTCACGCTTTTGAGGGCAATCAGGCAGAGGTGGCGATCGGTCTATTGCGCGTCTACTTCAAGCCCAAAAATAATCCCGACAATGGTTACTGGAAGGACGACGACCAAGAACAGTTTTACCATCTGATGAATGCGGCAACATTGGACTTCAATCAAGACGGCTGGTGGAACCTCTACGAAGGAGACGATCGGTTTGATAGTCACGGCAACCGAACGCTGACTGGCATCCTGGGCAATCGCCAACCTTACCTCAAAGACAACACCACGGAACTCGATGAACCCAAAGTCATCCATGCCCTCAACGACTGGATTATTAATTTGGCAAAAGTAGGGTTTCACCTATGTTCAAATTCCTGATTGCGATCGAGCCGCTGGGCTTGCTCTACGGCAGCGCTGGAAAGTTTCTATCGCCAGAGAATCTGGTGGGGCGATCGGGCACCAGTTTTCCTCCCAGCGCCGCCACTCTGTCTGGGCTGTTTGCCGCAGCCTATGGCGAAACCTGGATGAAACGGGATGATTTTTACATCGCGGGTCCCTTCTGGGCTTGGAGCAGGCATCCAAACAACTTCTATATTCCTACACCGCGTAACTACCTGGTTAAGGACAGCAGAATTCTCTATAAGCTGACCTGGCAACCTCACCCAAAAACTGGAGAACTTTGCTGGCTTGATGAAAATAGGGAATCACCTACCGATAAGTTTGAGGCAGGAACCTGGATTGCAATTCGACATTGGAAACGATTGATGTCTGGTAATCAAGCATCTCTACATCGACTAAAGCTTGAAAAAGCTCCCTGGAAACCCTTGCCCCATTTGCATCCCCGCTTGCAAGAAGATGAGCGTCGAGTTGATGTGGACAACGATCGCGGCAGTTTGTTTCTAGAAAATGCCATTCAGCTTCATCCCGATGCTTGTCTGGTCTATCTTGCCAGTCATGAATTGCCTAAAGACTCTAAAGACTCCTGGTATCGTTTTGGTGGTGAAGGACACATGGTTGATATTCGGTGTGAAGCAATCTCGACTTCTGTCAAAAATTTGCTGAAAAAACCTGTTGGTAGACAGTTCGCCTTGATCACGCCTGCTATTTGGGGTTCTAACCGTCTCTCCTATCGGGAACCAAAATACCTTTGTAAAGGGGATGTTCAACGACATCAGACAGCCGTTGATGACCAGGCTTACGATGAGGCTCACAAGATTACAGATTGGTCAACAGAAGCCTTGCTAACCGAGCGCCCAATTCCATTCCGCTATCGTCTGGGCGATCGCAAGGATGAGCAGGGAAATAAGATTCATCAGACCAATCAGCCCAAACTTCTGTCTCGCGGACGCTATGCCGTGCCTGCTGGAAGTGTATACGTGCTCAAACAGCCTTTGCAACAGCCCTGGCAAGACTGGGACCCAAACTGGTTTCCACGAGAAGGGGTGTCTCTCAAACGCTGGGGCTGTGGGTTAGCACTGCCCTTACCGAATGCAGTTGCTTTCTCTAGTGCTGACCCTTCTGAAAAAGAGGCGATCGCCCAGTAACTCTCCCATCTTCTACGAACTACAAAGTCTCAAAGAATCATGTATCACAAAGCCTACGGCATTATTGAAACTCTAGCTCCACTGCATGTGGGAGCCAGCGCTGGTGAGGAGACAGGCAACCTGAATCTCATCTTTCGCGATCAGTTCACCCAGACTGGCATTATCCCCGGTAGCTCCATTCGAGGACGCTTTCGAGCCGATATGCGGGTTGTTGACAGCGCACTATCGAATGACTGTTACGGGCATGAAGCCATTTCAGGAAAAACAGACAGCACCACGGAAGCCTTGATTAAATTTGAATATGCTTCGTTGGTCTGGCTCCCAGTCTTTTGCCCTGGTCAGCCAGTCGTCTGGATTACCTGCCCTCGACTACTGCGGCGCTATCGGCAGATTGCCCAAATACCCCCAGAAATTAGAATTCCTAATCCCTACAACGTTCAGTTGCAGAAACCGCGCAGAGTCCTCTTTTTCAACTTAGGTTTTCTGAAAAACTTAAAAGCTGTCACGGACTTGGCAGAGAATTGGGTGCCTAAAGGACTCAGTGCTCCACCCGACAACCTGGTTGTCGTAGACGATAAAGACATTGGCATCATCCATGAAATGTCTCTCTACCGCCAAACGCGGGTAAAACTGGCTGATGACGAGAAAAAAGTGGATGACAAAGCATTTTTTAATGTCGAAGCTCTGCCCGAAGGCAGCATTTTAGTGTTTCCAATTGCTGTGAAAGAAAAGCAGGCGAAGCATGAAGACTGGCTCACCGCCCTAGAGTTTACTGAGTGGCAGGCGATCACAGATGGACAGCAGCAAGCTGTACAGAAAAGTCTAGGAAAAGAACTGTATTTCGGTGGCTTGGAATCGATCGGCTTTGGTCGGTGCAATGTGACCTTGGCAGGAAAATACTTTAGCGTCGGAGCAACAGACGAATGACCTGGCAATCCTATGAATTAGATCTACGTGCACGGAGACTGGTTAAAGATCAAGGTGAACAATCAATCAAAGAATCCTACAAGATGCGAGAAGCCGTTGCTTATGGACTAGAGCGGTTTTGGGGTGAACACTTACGTCTCGAAGAGAAAGAACCAGAAAAGTCAGCTTACTGGAAAGCAACCTGGGACGGGTTGGTCGATATCCTCAGTGAGACTGAGATTCACTTGCCAAAGCATCAAAACGTTAATGCAATGGCGGATGAATTGTGGAAATTGAACCGCGATGATCAACAAGTTGCTCTAGCTGTGCTGACTCAATTTTGCAATTCTCTCGTTTGGTGGACCCAGCGTTACAAATAGTCTTCGTAGCCCAGCTTGGTTCTGTGACAGCTAACCTTTGTAAAACAGTATGAATAACAGTCAGCAATTCCCTAAGATCCCGAAAATGTATCAGGCACAGGTCGATAAGCGCTGTAGCTTGCAGTATGTTGCAGAATTAGAGGATTTAGATACCTGGGTACAAGAATGGACTGATCCTAAGGACGATCAGCAGCCTTATCAGTTACCAGAATCCA
Organism: Tildeniella nuda ZEHNDER 1965/U140; assembly: GCA_019358895.1. Lineage (GTDB taxonomy): Bacteria > Cyanobacteriota > Cyanobacteriia > Leptolyngbyales > Leptolyngbyaceae > Stenomitos > Stenomitos nudus. The sequence continues at coordinate 10,147 of JAHHIG010000022.1, forward strand.
CGCTGGGGCAAGATAGTTTGACTTATCGCATGAAGATTAAGTTCTCAGGACGTGTGTTTAGTAACTGTGGGCGCGATAGCATACCACGACCTGTGTTAGGGAAGAATGGCATACCCTGTATCCCAGGTAGTAGCGTGAAAGGTCTGTTTCGTCGAGCCTGCAACGAGGAGCAAAAAATTTGGTATTGCGGGAATGGAGACCAACCTGGGAAATTACGCTTTCACGGAGCTTACCCGATCGGAGATTGGACAGGGAAGAAAAAAGTTCCTGTATTACAGGATGGGCAAAGGGTGTCTGCAACCCGTTACTGCATAGTTGATTTGGTACATCCTCAGCAAGAGCGACAGGTTGTAACAAAAGACACAAGTAAAGAAACTACTACTGCGATCGCGCTGATTAGCTTCTACGAGCCAACATTCTTGTTTGAGTTTAGCAGTCGCTCTCAAATTAACTGGCAAGAAGTAGACACGTTGTTACGTCAAGCACTTAGACGAGGCTTAGGCGGTAAGACCAGTACAGGGTATGGTTTGAGTTCAGAGGCGGCATTAAAACCAAGCTATGCTCAACAGCAAGAGTTGTCCTATCAAAACGCTATTCATGTACGCTTCAAGGGATCTGGAGTCAGTTCCGTTTTGCTCAACAAAGAGCCAGAGTTTCGACCTAATCTCTTCAAAGCGACTCTAAGAGGTCATATTATGCGGTTGCTAGCAGGGTGCTGTGGGAATGAGAATAGTGTCAGAAGCACTGTTGACGATCTTTTTGGAAGTACGAATGCTCCAGGAACTGTGCAGATTTTTTGGGAGTCTGGTAGAAAACCGACTTACAACACTCAAGGTCGAAATCCAACTTATTCAACTCAAGGGACACTACACATTCAAGTATCGGAAACTGACCGCTATTTTGTTCAACAAGTTCTGCGCTTTGCTTACATCATGGGCGGCTTTGGTAAAGCTTGGCGTAGGGTATCACACGAAAAGTTTTATCCAACATATAGTCAGAATAAGTTTGAGATCGGCTGTCATTGGGAGTGTCTCGACTCCGGTTGGATCAACATCAGCACCACAGCACAGTTAAAAGACTTTTTGCTCTGTTGTCAGTGTGAAATCTACCAGAGCTCGTCTAAAACGATTCCTCTCAACCAGTGGCGAGAGGCTTGGAATCCCAAATGTGTAGCGGTTTACAGCAGCAGTGAACCAGTCAAGCAGTCCAAAGTGGTGCAGCTTTTTCACGATGAAATTTTTAAGACAACACCCGCGATCGGCGGTAGAAATCCGCACAAAGAACATCCAAAAAAGTTTAATCCACCTCAAAACACAAGCTCAGTTTGGCATCGGATGTTGCCGATCGGAGACAACCAGTATCTAGAAATTGTGACTGTGTTTCATGGCGATCGCGCCCCCTGGAAGCGAGAAGGAACAGATCAACTTAAGGCATTCACTGATGCCGTTAAAGCTAACGGACTCCAGCGTACTTGGGGCACTGAACCGTGGTTGTAGAAATATCTTTTTGGGCAGCATCTCCGATACACCCCATTTCCCAATCACCCCATGCGCCTTAACCAGTCTAAAATCGCTCAGATTTTCTTCAACCCTGAAACCCTGCTGCCCTTTCTCTTTGGCTCCGTTTTTCTCGCCGTTGTAGGCAACGCTGTTACTCAAATCCTGTTTAAGATGTTCGGCGATTCTGCTCAATCTGCTTTGGGCATTGCCGTTGGAGCCGTTCTCATCTTTGTCGGATCAATTTTTCTCTTTGCTAGAGGGCTAGAACGGCACGTGAAGGTTGAACCCAATCCCAGAAGCCCCAAAAAGCATCGTGGGCTAATACCAATTTGATTGGTGAATGCAACACATGCGATCCCCCTGCCTCCGGCATCCCCTTTAATAAGGACGACTGAGGGGGATCGGTTCGGGGCAAGATCTGTCACGAGGTCTGTTTAACCTGGTATCGTTTACGCTTGCCCGTTCGATCAATGAATTCACTGATCCTGGATTAGCGATCGCTCATTCGATAAGTGAGGTCATCGATCCGGAAAATGCGATCGCCAATTCAATCAATGCGATCATCGATCCAGGAATTGCAATGACCCATTCGATCAATGAAAGCACCAGTCCGATAATTGAAGTCTCTAATCTGACAATTGCGATCGCTCACTTAACAACTGCGATCGCCGATCCGAAATGTGCGATCGCCATTTCAGTCAATGCGATCGCTGATCCAGAAATTGCTTCATCTTTACCACTTTTCCTACCGCGTACTCTGATTTAAGCAATAATGAACTGGTGTTGAAGCGACAGTACATATTCGAGGAAATCTGTGAACTTCCAGTCTGTCATTGCGGCTCTACATCAGTTTTGGAGCGATCGTGGTTGTTTGATCGTTCAACCGTACGATACTGAGAAGGGAGCAGGAACAAAAAGCCCGCATACATTTTTACGGGCGATCGGACCTGAGCCATGGTCTGTTGCCTATGTGGAACCCTGTCGGAGACCAGGAGATGGTCGGTACGGGGAGAACCCGAATCGGGTGCAGCACTATTATCAGTATCAGGTGTTAATTAAGCCATCACCGAATGATATTCAAGAGACTTACTTGAACTCTTTGAGAGCGCTGGGCATCCAACCAGAGGATCATGATATCCGCTTTGTAGAAGATAACTGGGAGGATGCAGCGGTTGGCGCTTGGGGTGTGGGCTGGGAAGTATGGCTGGATGGCATGGAAGTGACGCAGTTTACATATTTTCAGCAGTGTGGAGGTCTTGATTGTCGCCCGGTGTCGATCGAGATTACGTACGGGCTGGAGCGGCTAACCATGTATCTCCAGGGCGTGAATTCGATTTTTGACATTCAGTGGAACGACGCACTGACCTATGGCGATGTGCATTTGCAGGGAGAGATTGAAGGGTCTACGTACAACTTTGAAGCTTCAGACCCGGAGTTGCTGTTTACGTGCTTCAAGCTCTATGAGCAGGAAGCAAAGCGCCTGATGGAAACAGAGTTGGTTTTGCCTGCGTTTGACTATGTGTTGAAGTGTTCGCACACGTTTAATTTGCTGGATGCGCGGGGTGTAATTTCGGTGACAGAACGGACGCGCTACATCGGTAGGATTCGGGACTTGGCGCGGCAGGTGGCACAGCTTTATTTGAAGCAGCGGGAAGCAATGGGGTTTCCGCTGTTGAACCAAGAAAATGCCAAGGCAGCTTAAGTGTGGAAGCCTGCTTGACTGACAAAACTCTGAATGCTGGCGGCTAGAAGCCACGTCTACAGAGACAAAACCCGCCTTCGCGGGTTCGATGATAGCGTCAGTAGTCAGCGAAGGTTGACTTTGCTTATATAGCAGCGGTTTCAACCGCCACAGGTAAAAGATTTGTTAGTCAATCAGGTATGGAAGCGTTGTGAAGCCGAGTCGGATCTATGCTATATCCATCTGCCAACCACGACTCGAATGGTGCCATCTGCGAGCACCTCTTCTTCTTCTACCGTAAAACCTTGTGCGGGTGCTGTTGCCATGAGCGCGTGATAGCCATAGCGCTGCATTACCTGATTGAGCCACGGTTGAGCGTATTTGCGGCGATCGTACTCTGAAATAATCGCCTCAAACGTTCCATCCTGTTGGCGTTGGAAACCAATATCGTTGCTGGCACCGCCCACATACTTGCGCCGGATAATAATTTCTGCGGTCTGCGATCGCAGATCGCCCTGAAAGCCATAGAGAGGCTGAGCCGTTTCATGCACTTCTACTTGCTTGAAACCCACATCCGCTAGCGCTTTTACTAGCGCCTCGGCATCTTTAATTTGAGTTTTGATGGCTGTGAAGTGGGACATGGGGCAGAAGGGTAAGGGGTGAGGGAGGCAGGGGAAGCAAGGGGAGCAGAGGAGGCAAGCGAAACTGGAATTAGAAGAAGCAAAGGGAACGAGGAGGGCAAGAGGGACTCAATCAATGTGCTCTTACCAATCAAAACTCAAATCTCTTCCCCGGCTCCCTCAGCGCCCCCTGCCTCCCCGGCTCCCTTGATCGGTTCAATGCCTCGTCGAATCGTGAGTCGCTTTAATTCTTCGACGAGTTGCACGTCCTGTGAGGCAGTGCGCGCGCCTGCTTCGGCTGCCCACTGTTTGAGACGCTCGATCTGGTCACGGGCGATCGCGGCGAGGGGAACGGTTTCTTCGATCGATCGTACTATGTCTTCGGTGGTAAAGTCCTGCCGCTGTCCACTGCTGCCTCGACCAAATGCCTGATGCATGGCATCAATGATGACCTGCTCAATTTCGGCACCGCTAAAGTTTTTTGCCTGTCGCGCCAGCAACCCGCAGTCAAATTCGCGTAAACGGGTCGGACGCAAGCGTTGCAGATGCACTTTGAAGATGTCCTGGCGCTCTGGCTCGGTGGGCAAATTCAGAAAAAAGATTTCGTCGAAGCGACCTTTGCGGAGCAGTTCGGCAGGCAGAATCTGCACATTATTGGCAGTGGCGACGATGAAGACAGGGCTGGACTTTTCCTGCATCCAGGTAATGAGGCTGCCAAAGACACGACGGCTGGTGCCCGAATCGCCGTCTGAGCCGCTGTTGATGTTACCAAAGGCTTTGTCGATTTCGTCAATCCACAGCACACAGGGCGCGATCGCTTCCGCAAGTTGGATCATCTGGCGCACCCGACTTTCGCTTTCGCCGACAATGCCGCCAAACAACCGTCCCGTATCCAGCCGGAGTAGAGGAAGTCGCCATTCGTGGGCGATCGTCTTTGCTGACAGCGATTTGCCTGTACCTTGAATGCCAACCAGCAAAACGCCCCTTGGATTGCGAATGCCGTAGCGTCGTGCTTCTTCGGTAAACACATCCTGCCGCATCTGCACCCAGCGCTTCAGGTTTTCTAGCCCACCGACGCTTTTGAGCGATTCTCGCACCGTGAAGAATTCGAGAATCCCGGTTTGCCGGATTGCCTGCTGCTTCGCCTCTAAAACACCTGCAATATCGGCTTCACTGACTTGCTGTCTGGCTGCCAGTGCTTTTGCCAAAACGCGTTGAATCCGTGTCTCACTTAAGCCCTGACACGCTTTGACCAATTGTTCGCGTGCCAGACCCGTAACGTTTAGCTTTTCTGGTACAACCAGTTGCGAAATCAGATGGTCGATCGCCTGAACATTGGGTAAGGGAAAATCGATAACGGTGATGGCTTCAGCTAACTCCGTTGGCAGTTCAAGGGTGTGACTGAGCAACACGACTGTCTTACGAGTGCGCTTGAGGTCTTTTGCAAGGTTCTTCAGCTCTCGTACCACTGGAGCATTTTTATCGCTGCTGGCGTTCTTTAAGCTGGGATGGAGATCACACAAGACAAAGATGGCATCTCCATCTGCGGGTGCTTTGGCGATGCGATCGAGTGCTGCCATCACACTGCCTTTCGCTACGCCATTGTCATTCCAGCCGCGCACAAGATCCCACAGCAGCACACTCCGGTTTGGCTGCACTTTGGCGGCTACCTGGCGTAAAACCGCTTCAACGGGTTCTTCTTCGATCGCCACAATGTAGAGCAAGGGATACCGCGCCCGGATCATCAAATCGAGTTCCTCGATTAACTCGCGATGAGGGAGAAAGGGGACGCGGGCGGCTGTGTGAAAACGATCGGGCATGGTTTGAAGCAGATAAGGGCGTGACGAACGATCGTCCTTTCTCTAGTTTGCAGCCTCAAAGCGCCAATCCCTTGTCACAATGAGAACTGTAGTCGTTTGTCATGCCCTGTGCTTACTGAAACGGTTGAAGGTATTCTCGATCGCGCCCTGGATGGTCATGACCTATCGTGGGAAGACGGGGTGAGATTGCTGAAGGCGCGATCGCCAGACGCGATCGTCCATATTCGTCAGACAGCCGATCAGCTCCGACAGCAGCAGTCCGGTGATACCGTCACTTACATCATCAACCGCAACATCAATTTCACGAATATTTGCGAACAGCACTGTAGTTTCTGTGCGTTCCGGCGTGACGAAGGTGATGAAGGAGCCTACTGGCTGGAGCTAGAGCAACTGGTAGAGAAGGCAACCGATGCCGTCCAGCGTGGTGCAACCGAACTCTGTATGCAAGGCGGCTTGAATCCGAAAGCAACGCTGAACGGTTCATCCCTATCCTATTATTTACGCATTGTTACGACTCTCAAGGACAAATTCCCGCAACTCCATCTGCATGCGTTTTCGCCTCAAGAAGTGCAGTTTATCGCCAGAGAAGACGATTTGAGCTATGCCGAAGTCATTGCGGCTCTGCGGGATGCCGGGGTCAACTCACTGCCAGGAACCGCAGCAGAAGTGCTGGACGACGATGTGCGGCGTGTGCTGTGTCCAGAGAAAATTAATACGGCAACCTGGTTAGAAATTGTCGGACTGGCTCATCAGCAAGGGTTACACACCACGAGCACGATGCTATCTGGACACATCGAAACGCCAGAGCAACAGATGCGGCATTTGGAGTTGTTGCGATCGCTCCAGCAGTCGTCTCTCACCAAAGGCTATCCCGGCATCACAGAATTTATTTTGCTACCCTTCGTTGGACAGGAAGCACCCAAACCCTTGCGTCGTCGTGTAGGACGCGATCAACCTGTCCTTGCGGATGCGCTGCAATTAATGGCGGTTGCCCGCATTTTTCTGGGACGCTGGATTACAAACCACCAACCCAGTTGGGTCAAGCTAGGGCTGACTGGCGCAACCGAAGCACTGACCTGGGGCTGTAACGATATTGGCGGCACGCTGATGGAAGAACACATTACTAGCATGGCTGGCGCACAAGGTGGTACCTGCATGGAAGTCGAGACATTAGTAGGAGCGATCGCCTCGCTCGATCGCCCTTATCAGCAGCGGGATACGGTGTATGGAGTGGTTAGTTGTTAGAAGAGGAGGCAGGGAGGCAGAGGGGGCAAGGGAGCAAGGGGGCAAGGGGGCAAGGGGGCAAGGGGGCAAGGGAGCAAGGGAGGCAGAGGGGGCAAGGGAGGCAGAGGGGGCAAGGGAGGCAAAAGAAATACTTCCCCATCTTCCCCATCTTTCTCCGCTCCCCATCTTCCCCCGCTCCCCCTGCTCCCCCATCTTCCCCCGCTCCCCCTGCTCCCCCATCTTCCCCTGCTCCCCCTGCTTCCCCCACTCCTCTGCAACGTTCACTTAATCTTCCTCACCCGTTCCGCTCTAGGTTTGTTAAAGTGGCAGGGGCATTGCTCGTGCTGTCTAATTAGGAAAGCCCTCTCCCCATGATCAAGAAAAAGAAGCCGTCCTTACTACTCCCGCTTGGTGCTGCTGTGCTGTTGGTTGGTGGGGGTGGTGCTGCCTATTGGGCATTGACTCAAGGGGGGATTGGTTCAGGAGATTTACCCGTTGGCGCAGAAGTCATCCCACAGGATGCGCTGATGACGCTTTCGGTTTCGACTAACCCTGGTCAATGGCAGCAACTGCGCGAGTTCGGTACACCTCAAAGTCAGGCGGCATTTGATAAAAATTTGGCGCAACTGCGCGATCGCCTCCTTACTGCCAACGGCTACGACTACGAGAAAGATATCCAGCCCTGGATTGGGAAAGAAGCGAGTATTGCCCTTTTAGCACCGACTGCTGCTCCAAACTCAGCACCTGCAACGCTGCCAAAGCCGATGGCAATTGTAGTCTTGCCCATTCAAAATCCACTACAGGCAAAGCAACTACTAGAAAAGCCCCGATCGCAAACGGCAGGTAAACTGGTCGATCGCACCTACAAAGGCTTCCAGATTAAGGAGACGCAGGGCAAACCCGAAAATTTTTCAGCCACCGTGTTTGATGGCAAACTCCTGGTGGTTACGACTGATCCAAAAGCGATGGATCGAGCGATCGATACTTATAAGGGTGAGCAAGGGCAAAGTGCGCTGAAAGCAACACCCGGTTACACCAAAGCGTTAGGTAAGATTCAAACGGCTCAATCGTTTGGGCGGCTGTATCTCAACTATCCAGCCGCTACTGCCTTTTCGTTAGCCAACTCAAGCAAGGCAGCAGCGCCGAATGCGGCTCAACTGTCACAAACGCAAGGAGTCGCTGCAAACTTAAGCCTGGAATCGGAGGGTGTGCGTTTAAAGGGCATTACCTGGTACAAGCCCGACAGCCAGAAGACGTATCAAGTTGAGAATCGAGCCAAAACAATGCCGGGTCGGCTATCGTCAGACACGCTGGTGATGGCATCAGGCGGTAATTTACAGCAGTTTTGGCAGAATTATAGCCAGGGCGCAACGGCAATCAACCTTGCCTTGCCGCCAGTCTCACCCGATTGGTTGCAAAACGCGCTCAAGTCAACCATCAACATGGATTTAGACAAAGACTTTCTCGCGTGGATGAACGGTGAATTCTCGTTGGCGATGGTGGGGGTACCAGAGGGAAGTCCAACTGGTTTGCCGTTCAATCTCCTGTTGATGGTGCAGTCGAGCGATCGCCGTGCCACTGAGGCAACCCTGAAGCAACTAGACCAGACGATGGCAGAAAAGTATAAATTCAAGGTGGAAGCGTCGAAAGTAGGTGACCAACCGATCACCAACTGGTCATTGCCCGCGATCGGGTTTTCGGTAACGCATGGGTGGCTCAGCGACAACGTAACGTTTATCGCGCTTGGCTCACCGAACGTTCCTGTAGTCAACGCCATTGTGCCCAAGCCTTCTGCCTCTCTAGCCGACAGCCCAGTCTTCAAAGCCAGCGTACCGTCTGACCCTAACCCTAATAATGGCAATTTCTTCGCCAACTTAGATCTCTATAAGGCAAAGAAACTACCGCTGCCGCAACTGCCGTTGGGTAATCAGAACGCGATCGATGCCATTCGCTCGATCGGTGTGACCGCTGCAATTAGTGACGATCGCAGTACGCGCTACGATGTCTCTCTGATTCTGCAAAAGGCAGGCAAACCCGCACCGCTGCCCAGCCCAACTATCCCGTCGAGCACTGCACCATCCGGCAATAACCCAGCGCTAGAGATTCCTACAGTTCCTTCTCCTTGAGGGGTAGGAGGCAGAGGGCAGGCTTCGACGTGAGCGCTCAGCCGAACGTAGGCAAAAGGCAGAAGGCAGAAGGCAGAAGGCAATCTGTTGTGCGAACTGCTCATAGCTGACCGCTGACCGCTGACCGCTGACTGCTCATAGCTGACCGCTGACCGCTGACCGCTAACCGCTGACCGCTAAAAAGCTCAACATCCAACTAAAATTCATAACTTAATACTCATAACTATTCTCAAGAATCGTAGGATAGGTATAGGGCATTGGCTCAAAGTCTGGAGAAACTACGGCATGGATTTGGTCAGACTACAGAACATTTTCGATAACACGTCCTTCGCTATCCTGTTTGCGACTGTCCTGGTCTATTGGATAGGGGCAGCATTTCCTCGTGTACCATATCTGTCCACGTTGGGCACAACTGGGATGGCGATCGCCAACCTTTGCATTGCAGCGCTGCTAGGAGCACGATGGTTGGAAGCTGGTTACTTTCCTCTCAGCAACCTCTACGAGTCACTATTTTTTCTGACGTGGGGCATTACGACGATCCATCTCGTCGCAGAAAACATGAGCGGTAGCCGCCTTGTGGGTGTAGTGACGGCTCCGGTTGCTATGGGCATCACTGCCTTCGCCGCGCTCACCCTCCCAACGGATATGCAAGCTTCTGCACCCCTAGTGCCTGCGCTGAAGTCTAACTGGCTGATGATGCACGTGAGCGTGATGATGCTTAGCTATGCCACGCTGATGGTGGGTTCGCTGCTGGCGATCGCGTTTCTCGTCGTGACATACGGTCAAAATATCGAGCTGCACGGCAGTTCAGTCGGTACGGGTGCGTATCGCGATCGTACCTACCAACTCCGTCGCGATGGCGAATTAGTCTTGCCTGCCACTAACTTTGCGCCAACTAACCTGGCGACAACAAAAGCTGAGTTAAACGGCTCTGCAACGGCAGTGCTTAGCGCTCCCTCCACAACGGCAACGGCTACAGCACCCCTCTCGCCCCAACGTTTGAGCCTTGCCGATACGCTCGACAATATCAGCTATCGCATCATTGGGCTGGGCTTTCCGCTGCTGACGATCGGCATTATTGCTGGCGGCGTGTGGGCAAACGAGGCTTGGGGGTCTTACTGGAGCTGGGATCCTAAAGAAACCTGGGCACTCATTACCTGGTTAGTCTTCGCGGCGTACCTGCACTCTCGCATCACAAAAGGCTGGCAAGGTCGTCGCCCAGCCCTTTTAGCCGCCGCCGGATTCGTGGTCGTCTGGGTTTGCTATCTGGGTGTGAATTTGCTGGGTAAGGGACTCCATAGCTATGGTTGGTTTCTTTGAACGAGGGAGTAGGGAGTAGGGAATGGTGAGTAAGGGAAGCAGGGGGAAGAGCCACTTAAAACTTTCTTGCCTCTCTCATCCCACGCCTCACACGTCTTATTCCCTCCTCACCCTCCCTATAATGATTTGACGCACAACAGTAGATGATGGATAACCAATTTGAACCGCTGAATAATGACGAGGTGCTGTTTATCAATGTGGGTCGAGTGTTGATGGTGAATCCTACCTTCAAAGTCGGCGAGTTTATTGATGCACTTGCCCAGGCGATTAGCGATCGCGAAAGCGACTGGTCTGACGATAATGAAGGCTGGTTTGGTGAAGGGCTACCCTGTGAAGCGCTCCGTTTTGGTACCGCAGGCTGGCAGCGTGGACGTGTGCGCCTTCGGCTAGAGTTTTCACCAGAAGTCGGCAAACCTAAAATGCTGGATGTGCCCCGCGATAAACCGCGTCGTTCTGAGAAACCTAGCCCCAAAGTTGACGATATCTACGGTGACGAAGTAGACGACGACTATTAAACAGGGTTTAGGCAGAAACCGGGTTTCTTATCTAGATACTGTTCGATCTTTTATGTCTTCTCAGAAACCCGGTTTCTCTCAAACCACTCTAGTGCAACGCCCTCATGCAGAGCACACCGAAACGTCTCTGGACATCACTGCACGCTCATCTACATCGGTTGCTTAAAGGACGGCAGCTCTTAAAACGTGGGCAGACAGTGCTGGTTGCGGTTTCGGGTGGACAAGATTCATTATGTCTGGTGAAGCTGCTGCTAGACCTTCAGCCAAAGTGGGGCTGGCGACTGGCGATCGCCCACTGCAACCATCGCTGGCGGACGGATGCTGACGCAAACGCCGAATACATTCAGCACCTGGCGCACGGCTGGCACGTACCCTATTACGTTCAAACCGCTGAAGTCGTCGCCACCAGCGAGGCAGCCGCGAGAGAATGGCGCTATCAAGCATTAGTAGCGATCGCCCAACAGCATCAGTACACTTGCGTTGTCACGGGGCACACCGCGAGCGATCGTGCAGAAACGCTCCTCTACAACCTGATACGCGGCAGCGGTGCCGATGGCTTGCAGGCACTCACCTGGAAGCGATTTCTCACGCCTGAGATCCAGTTAGTACGCCCACTTCTCAGTCTCACTCGCGCTGAGACGAGACAGTTCTGTCAGGAAACACAGCTCCCCATCTGGGAGGACGCAACTAACCATGACCTGACGTATGCCCGCAACCGCATTCGTCGGGAGCTGTTGCCATACCTGCAAACGCACTTCAATCCACAAACGGAACAGGCGCTTTCTCAAACCGCAGAACTGCTCCAAGCAGATGTCGCGTACCTGGAAGCGCAAGCAACTGTTTTACTTCAGCAGGCACAGCATCCCGATCGTCCAGGGTTAAACCGCTTGCTTCTGCAACACGCTGCCCTCGCACTGCAACGACGTACCGTGCGCCAATTTCTTCAGCAAACTTTGCCCTGCGCTCCTAACTTTGACCAGATTGAAAAGCTGGTCAACCTGATCACAGCGCCTAATCGTACTCAGACCGATCCCTTTCCGGGTGGCGCGATCGCCCATGTCGAAGACCACTGGATCTGGCTCAATGCCGATGGACAGGGCGATCAAAGCAACCGAAAGCTTTGATGCTTTCAACTACAGCTTTGACACCGCTGGGCACTGCGCCAAATACCAGCGCCAGGGGCGATCGGCACCTTGAGTTAAGCCAATGCGAGTGGTTTGCACCAGGGCGATCGCGCCTTGATCCAACTCTTCCTGAAACGTGGGGCTACGATGTTCGAGCCACAGCGGTTGACCAGGCTGCAACGGTTGAGCATTGAGGCTCAGGTCAATTTTTAAGGCGCGACAGAGTTTACCAGGACCAGCCGCCACACGGTGAGGCTTCAATGTTTTGGGGCGAATGTCGCTTTGAGCGGTTTCGTGATCAAGCCACGGTGGCATCGTTTCTAGTTGCAGGGCGCGAATCAAGACAGCGCTGGGCACACCATCCAAATCAGTCACAATGTTCAAGCAATGGTACATGCCGTAGATGAGGTAAACGTAAGTCATGCCCGCGGGACCAAACATGACCGAGTTGCGATCGGTGCGGCGACGATAGGCATGACAGGCAGGATCACCGGGTGTATATGCCTCTGCTTCGACGATCAATCCGCGCCAAAGGGTAGGCTCCTGTGCTGTCTCACTCACTTGGCGCACAAGCTGACAGCCAATCAAATCAGGGGCAACGGCTGTGGATGGACGGGCAAGCCAGGATGGATCAATGACCAAATTTGTTGCAAAAAGCTGTGAATTGCTCGAATCGTGAAGAGACTGTTTTACAATTCCTAGAGGTTGGACTCCAGATTCTAGAGGAGACGCTTTAGCTTTTCGAGTATTCATTAGCTTGAATCTTCTTGAGTTTCTGGTTCAATGTCAGTATCTAAGGTTCAGCGATCGCGCGATTCCCATCTTTAAGTTAAGAGAACATAAAAATATGGATGTCAAACTGGTTCTAGTCGTTCTCACCGCCGTGTTTACAGTGGCATGTCTATTCTTTGGCACAAAGAACGGCTTCTACGATTCTGATGACTACCACGGCAACGGTTCAGCGCACTGAGCATAAGCGGGCTGCGGTTAGCGGTAGCTCGTAGTCCTTCCCCAGCGCTTCACTGGAAGAGTACGTTCCAGTCTTAATTCTAGGGCTACGCACACAGAGCGTTTGCTTCCGCTACATCTATCGCAGGGTCAAAGTGCCTGGGCGCTAACAGCAGCAACATGGAGAGGCGTGAGTACAAGCTTCTGCTTGCAAGCCTGGTTGAAATCAGCCGCTTGTAGGGGTAGTGCCTTTTAAGTAGTAATAACGGCTCGCAAACAGCAGACTGAACGTGTTGTGAGCAGCAAACTAGGTGATTGCGAGTACAGAAAGTGACCCAATCGTGAGTGAACTGGAATGTCTGGCATATGGCACAGAAGCGGATGAGGGCATCTGTTTGTTGCTCACACTCGGAACGTATCGCGTTTTGCTGGACTGTGGGCTAACTGATCTTTCGGCGTTCGCTCAAGCAAAGACTCCGCCTGCCGATCTAGTCTTGTGCAGTCACGCCCACGCAGACCATGCTAGAGGGTTGCTGCCGCTGCATCAGGCTTTTCCTCAGTTGCCCATCTACGCGAGTGAAGTCACTACACAGCTACTGCCGCTGAATTGGTCTGCGGCTGACTACACATCTGAGGTTATCCCCGGCTCTGAGGTTGACCAGAGTATGAGTGATGGCTCTGCGCTCACTCCGTTTCCGCTTTTCTGCCACGCCTTGCCCTGGCGTACCCCGATCGAGTTTTTTGATGGTCTCAGCGTCGAACTGTATCCAGCCGGACATCTGCCGGGAGCGGCTGCCTTTTTACTGACTTACACGCCCGCTGCCGAGGACGATCGCCCCGCGCGTCCTTACACCGTCTTTTACACAGGCGACTTTTTCTTATCCAATGCACGTCTGGTTGAAGGCATGCCGTTGGAAGAGTTACGCGGCATTGCGCCGGATGTGCTCATTCTTGAGGGCAGCTACGGCACAGCGCGGCATCCGCATCGCCGTCAACAAGAAAACCAACTGGCAGAACGGATCGATCGGGCGATCGGCAGCCGACAGTCCATTCTCCTACCGACTTCAACCTTAGGGTTAGGGCAAGAGCTGTTGATGCTGTTGCGGAGTCATCATAATTTTACAGGGCGTGACCTCGATATCTGGGTTGATGGCTCTGTCGCCGCAGGCTGTGATGCTTACCTGGAGATCATGCCCCACCTGCCAACGTCGGTGCAAAATTTTGCCCGTCACCAGTCGCTCTTTTGGGATGAGCGCGTTCGTCCTCGTGTGCGCCATCTCACTCCAGACCAACGCATTAATCTCCAGCAGCGCCCTGCGATCGTTCTTACCGATAAAACGGCAGACCTGAGCCAGTACTATGCTGCTAATCCGGATGGATGGCTGATTTTAGAGCCGCAGGAGCCGCATTATAGGCGGGGAGTAGGGCGTTCCCACCCCTCACCCCTCTCTCCTTACTCCTCTCCCTCAATCGAAACCTACCTTTTGGCACAGCATTGCGATGGTCCTGGTACGACCCAATTGATCCACAATTTGCGTCCACAGCATGTCGTGTTCATGCATGGGTCGCCCGCCTACCTCGCCGATCTAGCGGGGTTAGAAGAACTGCACAACCGCTATCACATCCATACCCCTGCGATCGGCACGTTAGTCGAACTACCGATCGGGGAGACGTTTTTGCACGTAGCGGCTCCTGATACAAGCTACGAAGGTGAACTGACCGAACTGAATACGCTGGTCAACATCACACTACCAGAGGCAATTACGGCTGACCCACGCTGGCAGCAACTAGCCGATACCGGGTTGATTGAGGCTCGTTGGCAAGGAAACGAACTGGTGCTACGTGGTTTGCCGCAGCGGGAACTCTTGCGCCCCAGCGATCGCCTGCTCGACTGGATGGACGGGAACTCGCCCCTGCGGAACTGCTGTGGCAATTGCCGTCACTATCGCGGACAGCGCTGCTGGAATCAGCGATCGCCCCTGTTTGAATTCAAAGTCACTCCAGACGGGTTTTGTCCCGTTTTTGAACCGACTCAAACGCCAGAGGAAGAAGATCCATAGGGATTGTGAGAAGTATTGTCATGCTCTGTAGCAGTTAGCGGTCAGCGGTCAGCGGTCAGCGGTCAGCGGTCAGCGGTCAGCGGTCAGCGGTCAGCGGTCAGCGGTCAGCCGAGGCTTGCCTGTGTAGCCACAGTTTAGTGAAATGGTATAACGCCGATCGCGCATAGCCTAAACTATTAGGAAATGTTGAGGAGTTGAACATTACCGATGAACCCACTCGCTTCAGTGAATCATCTCAAGCCTGCTAAAGCCGTGAGTCTAGCGATCGCGACGCTGGCGATCGGCTTTCTTGCTGCATCCTGCCAGGAAGCCGCAGCCCCCCCTTCTGCCACATCTAGCGCCTCCCCTTCCAGTACACCAGCCGCCAGTGATGCCAAAAGTCTCAAGATCGGCACACTCCTTCCTGCCACTGGTGACTTAGCGTCTGTTGGGCAACCAATGCTGGCAGCAGTCCCACTACTGGTCGAAACGGTCAACCAGTGTGGCGGCGTTAATGGTGCTCCAGTCGCGCTGTTACCCAATACCGATGATCAAACCGATCCAACGGCAGGTGCTGACGGTATGACTAAGTTAGCCGAGGTCGATAAAGTCGCAGGCGTTGTCGGCTCATTTGGCAGTAGTGTTTCGGCGGCAGCAATTCCGATCGCCATTCGCAATAAAGTGATGCTGGTGTCTCCAGGCAGCACCAGCCCTGTGTTTACGGAACGTGGCAAAAAGGGAGAATTTCAGGGCTATTGGGCACGCACAGCCCCACCCGATACCTACCAGGCGCGGGCATTGGCAAAGTTAGCGTATGAAAAAGGGATTCGACGCGCTGCTACCGTCGTCATCAACAACGATTACGGCAGAGGCTTTGAGAAGGAATTTGTGCAGGCATTTAAGAAACTCGGCGGCACCATCACTAACGAAGCAAAGCCCGCCCGCTATGATCCTAAAGCCACTACGTTTGAAACCGAGGCACAAGCAGCCTTTAGCGGCAAGCCTCAGGGTGTTGCGGCTGTCGCGTATGCAGAAACGGGCGCTTTGTTGCTGAAAACTGCCTATCAGCAAGGGTTGAGCAAAGGTGTCCAGATCTTGCTCACCGATGGCTCCAAATCAGATCAATTTGCGTCTCAGGTTGGTAAGACCAGCGACGGTAAATTCATTTTACAGGGTGCCCTTGGTACGATTCCCGGTGCAGACGGCAAGGCATTGGATGCGCTTACAAAAGCGTGGCAAGAGAAGTTTAAGCAGTCACCTGCTGCCTATGCCCCTCAAGCGTGGGATGCTGCTGCCTTACTGGTGCTTGCTGCCCAGTCGGCTAAAGCAAACACGGGCGACGCAATCAAAAGCAAAATTCTAGAGGTGGCGAACGGTCCTGGTAAAGAGGTTAGTGATGTCTGCGAAGGCTTGAAGCTTCTGAGCCAGGGCGAGACGATTAACTACCAGGGAGCCAGCGGCAATGTCGACATTGACACGAGCGGCGATGTCTCTGGTGTTTATGATGTGTGGGAGGTGGAACCCGATGGCAAGCTCAAGACGGTGAGTAAGGTCAGTCCGACGATCAATTGAGCCTCTTGAAGTGAGTCGTCAAACGGCAGTAGTGAGTAGAGATCTGCTTACAAGCTACTGCCGTTCAATATGATCTAGAGCCATTGGCTGTGATGCACTGTCTAACGTGTCTATCGGTGATGGCTCCAGCCGATCGCCAAAGTCAAAGATGATTGAGTAGCGCATTGAAGTGATGGTCGATCGAGCTAAACGTTAATCTCAACGCTGAACGTCAACATGGGCATCCAGGCAATTTTGTGTGGCTATTATGGTCAGGGCAATGGAGGCGATGAGGCGCTGTTAGCATCGCTGCTGCAAATGTTGCCAGAGTCAGTGACACCACTCGTCCTGTCAGGAAACCCAGAGCAGACGCGCGATCGCTACCACGTAGACGCGATCGATCGGAAAAACCCTCTAGCCGTCCTGCAAGCTCTGCGCCAGTCTCAGGTGTTTATTTGGGGTGGTGGTAGTTTAATTCAAGATGTGACAAGTGCAGTGAGTCCTATTTACTACGCGGGCTTGATGGCACTGGCGCAGACAATGGGGCTGAAGACGATCGCCTGGGCACAGGGAGTGGGTCCACTGCAACGATCGTCCACAAAATGGATGGCAAAACAAACGTTTGCAGGCTGTGATGCCGTTAGTGTGCGCGATCGTGGCTCGGCTGCTATTCTCACCGACTGGGGCATTCCGTTTACCCTGGCTCCTGATCCCGTTTGGGCTTTAGAATCAACGCCCGTAGACGGTTTGTGGGATTTGCCCGCGCCCCGTGTAGCGGTCAACTTACGATCGCACCCGCAACTCACTCCAGACCGCTTGGCGACGTTGACTCAAGCGCTCATCACTTTTCAGAAAGCAACCCAAACCTGTCTCCTGCTGGTGCCGTTTCAAGCAGTGCAGGATCTGGCGATCGCCGAAGCCATTCAACCGCAACTTCCGGGTGTCAGTCACATTCTGCACTTAGACGATCCGCAGCAACTGAAAGGCGTGTTTCGTGGTGTGGAAATGGCGATCGCCATGCGCTTTCATGGGTTGATCATGGCAGCCGCTGAAGGTTGTCGCTGCTTTGCGCTCAGCTACGATCCTAAAGTCAGTTATCTGATGCAAGAACTGGACATACCCGGATGGTCACTGGCAGACATTCCCGACGACCCCAATGTGATCAGTCAAACCTGGCTGGAACTCTACGCCAATGGTGAAGCCCTCTCTACAGATCAGATGCAGTTTTTGCTCGATCGGGCGTTGATCCATCGTGAGGTGTTGTGGAAGGCGATCGGCAAAGGCTGAAGGCACAGGCAAAAAGCAGCGTAACAAGCGGTTGACCAAGCCATTCAATCCTTGTGGCATTGATTGCAAACATTCTACACCTGAGAAGCATACAGGCTCTTGAGGAAAAATCTGACGATCGGTGCTTTTAAGAATACCCGTGCCACGAACTTTAACCTGATGGCAGCCAGCCAGTGAGAAGTCTAAAGGATGTAACTTAGTGTGGGTGCCTTTGCACTCAAGCGCCATGCGTGTACCACAATTGCGGATGCAGGGCTTCAACATCCTCCCCTTAGCGGCACCGCCGTTACTCCCCACTTCTCACCCCATGAGCGTTACCTGGAATCGCCATCACATTCTGTCGTTAGCAGACTTTACCCCTGACGAATACGACACCGTACTGCAAACTGCCAATAGCTTTCGGGAGGTGCTATCACGACGCACCAAAAAAGTGCCGACGCTGCAAGGACAGGTGGTTGCCAACTTGTTTTTTGAATCGTCTACCCGTACACGCAGCAGCTTTGAGTTAGCCGCCAAGCGTCTTTCTGCCGATACCCTTAACTTTGCGCCTGGTACTTCGTCGTTGACCAAAGGCGAAACGATTCTCGACACGGCTAAAACCTACCTGGCAATGGGTACCGATCTCATGGTGATTCGTCACCGCGAAGCCGGGGTGCCACAGGCGATCGCCAATGAGATGGATCGCCTTGGCGTGAAAGTGGGTGTGCTCAATGCGGGTGACGGTCAGCACGAACACCCATCGCAAGCGCTGCTGGATCTCTTCACAATCACTACGCTCCTCGACCCGGATCATCCTCATCTCGCGCTGCTGAAAGACAAGAAGATTGCGATCGTCGGCGATATTCTCCATTCCCGCGTGGCACGCTCTAACCTTTGGAGCCTCACTGCCAGCGGTGCCGAAGTGCATCTGGCGGGACCGCCAACGTTGGTGCCACAGCTATTTGCAGACTATGTGACGGAAGATAAGTCTAAGGGATTAAGGCTAAAGGCTAAAAGTGAGCAACTCGATTCATCCGTTATCCGTTATCCTTCATCCTTGCAGCGAAAGCTGTTCCTCCACTGGTCACTCGAACCCGCTCTCCGCGATGCTGATTTTGTGATGACGTTGCGGCTACAGAAAGAGCGGATGACCAACCATTTGCTGCCGAGTTTGCGGGAGTACCATCAGCAGTTTGGCATCACGCGCGATCGTCTCAAGCTCTGCAAACCCGATGTCAAAGTACTGCATCCCGGTCCCGTCAATCGCGGGGTCGAAATTAGCTCAGACTTGATGGATGATCCCCAGTTCAGTCTCATTTCGCAGCAGGTTACTAGTGGTGTAGCGGTACGCATGGCACTGCTATATCTCATGGGCAGCAGTAAACTTTAAGACAGCCTCGTTTCTGAGGCAACCTGGTTCATTGGTGAATTGTCTTTAGCGGCTACTAATGGTTCGACATAGCCAAGCAATTGAGGTAAATTTTCGTTGATGACGGTTCAAACTTCATCGAGGTCAACTTCATCATAGTCATGGGTAAGAACATCACGTATTCCTGCAATCTGCTTCCAGGGAATGGCTGGATGTTGTTCTCTGAAATCTAACGACAGTCTTTTGGTTGCTTCACCAATAATCGTGATACGACGCACAATAGCATCTTGCTTTTCAATATTTGCTGCTAAAGCGTCTGGGTTGACTCCTTCAACATACTGGAAGATCAGTTTGATTGCTTCTATGATGTCAACCAGAGCTTCTTGATCACGCAACATAGATAAGTTCTGCTGAATTCAGAATGTTGTTGCGTCGAATCCAGTTTCGGCTTTGCTCGATCGCTCTTCTGCTAACCAAATCAACCTGACGATGCAGGAGTGTTTGCAGTTCCTCTTGCATCACCATTTTTTCAAACAATCCTCGTTTTGATGTCGGTTGATAAGTAACTAACACGTCTACGTCGCTATTGGGGCAAAAGTCATCGCGGAGGATAGAACCAAAGAGCGCCAATTCGGCAACGTGCCACCGCTGACAAAAGGCAACCAATTGCGTATGGGATATACCCAGGCGATCGTAGAGCTTAGAACGGGAAGCTGGTAGGTTCATGATGCAGGTTGAGGGCGGCGATCAATCTCCAAGTTAATGATAAGCCACAGACTTGAGCTTTAACTCAATCGTCTCTATCGTTGGCATCTTTGCCCATGCGGTATTTGATGGTGTCGCGTTCTTCGCATCGCTTCCAGGTTCCTCATTGTCATTTAGCCGCCGCTTCACGTTCGCCAAATCGACCTTTAAGGACATAGCTCAGAAGACCACCATATTCTCTGGCAATAATGTTCAGGCGCTCTCGGTAGCCCAAGTCAGAGGGCACCGCATTCGGGTGAGCAATGACCTCAAACCCTAAACTTTGGAAGGTGAGGCGCGATCGCAGCATATGGGGCGAGTCTGTGACTAAAATGATGTGCTTGACGCTCTGAGGCAGCAATAAATCGGCTGTGAACTGGGCGTTTTCTTCAGTCGTCAGGGAACAATTTTCGCCGCTGATTGCATCGCTAGGAATACCCTTTTTTAGCAATTGGTACACAAGCCACTTCGCATCACCACGTCCACTCACAAAAATGCGTGGGGCGCGTTTTGCCTGCCAGAGTGCAAATGTTGCGTCAAGGCGATCGCTCATAAAGCGCCAGCCTCGACCCAGAACCACGATCGCGTCTGCCTGAGCACCCGAATCAGCCGGGATCTGGCTTGTCAGCGTCTGTGTTGCCAGAGCAAGCCCTGGTGGAGATGTAATCAAGAGGCAGGCTAAGGTCAGCGTAATCACGACTTGGGTACGCCGTCGATTCCAGCGGCACTGTCGGCACCATTGCTGGAGGCGCTGTCGCTGGGAGGGTTGACGCAGCATCCACACCAGCCAAACCACAGCCAAAACGAGCAGCGCCAGCAGTGTGAGGCGTACTGGTAGGGAAAGCGGCTGAGTCAGGCGCTTGGAAATTACCTGAGTGAACATCACCCAACGGCTCCGTAACCGGGGGCACGCATTAGAATCGAGCATTTGACTGCTGAGAGCAAGTATCGGCATCACATTGCAGGAGCAGCCGATCGATCAGACAATGTATCTAGAGGGACGATCGCGGTTGGGTTCAGATCGGCTTCTGACGGTTCACGGGGTAAAAAGCGTCCCCGCAGACCATAGCCAACGATGCCTAAATATTCTCGGAAAACCAGATAGGCTTTTTTCCTGGTATCTAAACGATTGGGCAGTGGGTTGGTGTGAGGTGTCACGTCAAACCCAAGGCTGCGAAAGGTCAGGAGCGATCGCAGCATATGCGGCGGGTCAGTCACTAGCAAAATGCGGTGTACATTCTTTGGCTGTAACAGGGCGGCAGTAAAGCGAGCGTTTTCTTCGGTTGTGCGCGAGCAGGGTTCGCCATCGATCGCGCCAGCAGGAATGCCCTTTTGTGCAAGCATGTCCGCAATCTCCTGGGCATCACCCGAACCACTGGCAAAGATCAGCGGTGCGCGTCGCGCGTCCCAAAGCTGAGCGGAAACGTCTACTCGCTCTGGTCTAAGCTCACCGCCTCGCCCCAAGACAACGATCGCGTCTGCCGTTGTACCCGCATCGGATGGCAGAAAAGCGACCAGGATGCGATTGCCGATTTTAAGCATCGGTGGCGAAAGCGTCAGCAAGTAAGCGCACAATAGCGTTGCGCCTAGTCCACTAATGCGCCGTCGCCACCGCAAGCGACGAAACAACAAAGGCAACAACGTGAGGCATATCAAGGGTGGGAGCACCAGTGCTGGCGTTGTGAGCCAGTCAAAAACCTGCCAGGAGAACGCTGTCCACGAGTTTATGAGCGGTTTTTGTATGCACAGTGATGGGTCTAGCATTGCTGTTACCTGATCAATTTCAGTTTGTACTCAACGATGGTCGTCAGTGCTTGCACCCAAAGGCGCTTTAAATCAAAGCGCCACATACTCAAAAAAAGGGAGCGAAAATTGCGAGGCACCCAATGCGATCGTTCTTACCTTAACCTCTTCAAGTTTTAACAAACGTTTGTTAAGGGAACATCCTACCCTTCACAGACAGCGCTCTGGCTCATTTACAGCTACACTTAGGACTATTAAAGTCTCGTTCCTTTGACGCTGATATGTCGCTGAGGCAACAGTTTTAAGCAGCTATCGACACCGCTTTATGCAAACTAAACCGTCTCACATTCTTTCTGACTCCAAGCACAGCGGCGACAGCTTAGCCATTACCTTTGCACCGCTGCTGCTATCAGAGGCGTATGCGCTGGCAGACGATCGTGCCAATGGCGCGATCGTCGTGATGAGTGGTACAGTACGCCATCAAACCGACGGCAAACCCGTAGTCGCGCTGGAATATCAGGCGTATGAGCCAATGGCGCTGCAAATCTTTCGCCAAATTGCAAACGACATTCATACCCGTTGGCTGGATGCCAATCGCGTTGTGATCCATCACCGTACAGGACGATTAGAGCTGGGTGAGATTAGTGTGCTGGTCGCAGTTGGTTGTCCGCATCGGGCAGAAGCATTTGAGGCGTGTCAGTATGCGATCGACACTCTCAAACACAACGCACCGATCTGGAAAAAAGAGCACTGGGCAGATGGTTCCAGCAGTTGGGTCAGTATTGGCGCTTGTGAACAGTCTGGAGAAGATTGCTGAGGCTCCAACGCACATCAATGTGAGGCAATCTTACCTTGCTCATTCACTCAGAGCAGGTGAACGAAGACAGTATGCCCAAACAGGGTTTTGATGTGGGGTAGGCTAACTCGCCCACTTTGCTGGTGCTTAAGCCAACGCCATTCAGTCATTCGTTAGGGTTCAATCTGCTGTTCCTTGGCGTAATTGTTTATGCTTTGTACCAGCTACTGACTTTGTAAGAGTGCAGCCAATGTTAATTCCGAATGCAGAAAATGCAGTCGTTGATATTCGCAAACTGCGTGACTATTGCCTAAATCTAGAACACGACGACGGAAAGCACAAAGCTCGGCTTTTTTCATCAATTCTTGGGATGACGGCTGACAATGCTGAGGCATTGCGCCACATTTTGCTTGAACTCATTCAAACTCACGAAGCTCAGTTAGGGAGGCGGGATGCGTTCGGGCAACGTTACACGCTAGATTGCACGATTGAATGGCAAAATAGAAGTGCAACCCTTCGGAGTAGCTGGATTATTGAGCATGATTCGGAGGTTCCGAGATTAACAACCTGCTATCCTCTGTAGTGCCTGGAGGTGATAAGAGTGGCAAAGAATACAGTCAAATTGCTAGATGTTGTCGCCTTAACTGTTGACCTTCCTGAATACAACCTGTGGCGTGGACAAGTTGGGACAGTGGTTGAACTGTTGGCTAACGGTGCAGCGTTTGAGGTTGAATTTAGCGATCGTGACGGACGCACTTATGAATCTGTTGGGTTGCGTCCAGAGCAAATCATGGTGCTGCATTTCGAGCCAGCATCACCTGATATGAAGCCTGAAATGGTCACAGCGTAAGCGGCACAACAACGCCCATGCACCCGACCGCCAAAAGTTGATCGGTTGAGATCGAGTTGAAGAAGCCTTTTCTCTATCCGATCAAGTGGTGGTGATGACGCACGGTCGCGTGGATCAGATTGCCACACCAGACGAACTCTTTAACAAACCGGGTTCTCAGTTTGTTGCCAAGTTTATGGAGCGATCGCCCTTGCACTATCCAACCACTCCCTGTCTAGTTCGCCGCCGCTAACAGACGACGCTAGGCGGCTTGGCGATCGGCTTATTAGCTCTAGCAGTTCCCCAAACCCTCTTTTTTGGCGAGAAAGAAATTCAAACGATCGTCGAAACAGGCGCAAACTTAGGGCTGACCATGCTGCTGATCATTGGCTTTACTAAAATGCTGGCGATTAGCGTCACTCTACATTCTGGCTTTCGGGGTGGCTTCATCTTTCCGTTGTTTTACCTCGGTACAACGTTTGGCTACGCGATCGCACTTAGTGTCCCTGGCATTCATCCCACGATCGCAATGGTGTGTATGATGGCAGCCGTGAATGTCGCAATTACCAAAACGCCCATCAGCAGTACGGTGATTCTGAGCGTTTTGTCTGATACGGCAATGGTGCCAGTCATTTTGATTGCCAGCTTCACGAGCTTTTTGCTCACAACCCAGGTTTCGCTGATTGGCACACAGCGATCGCGCACCATCTTTCCCAACGAACCACGTTATCAAGCGGTGCCACAGGCGATCGTAGTAGAAGTGCCTGTAGAGGCGTAAAGGGTTGTTAAGCAATGTGAGTCATCAGCTATCAGCTATCAGCTATCAGCTATCAGCTATCAGCCAATCTCGTTCTCGTGTATCGTTCCTACACCCATACCCTAAGACCTAGCCCCTTTCTAACTCAGCCCTACTGCATTCAGCTAAGAATGACTACATGCTCACCCTGACCGCTGACCGCTGACCGCTGACCGCTGACCGCTGACCGCTGACCGCTAATAGCTAACCACTCCCTCTAACCCATCCCAGGAATAAAGCTGCTGCTGAGTCGTTTGAGCGCCTTGTTCGCAACGTCAGCGTAGCGTAACTCACCGCACAAAATCTGCCCAATCCGCTCGGTGGCAGAAGGTCGTTTAATCCCCACTTTGTAGCCAATATTGGGGATGCGGTAAAACACACCTGCTAACCGTTGTGCCCAAACCATGTCGGCTCCCCACTCGTTGTTGATGAGGTCGGTATAGCTTTGCAGTGCTTTGGCGTTGCCGCTTAGTGCTTCGTCGATCGCCCCTGCCGCTTTAACTCCAGTAAAAATTGCCGGACGAATGCCTTCAGCCGTGAAGGGATCGACGACACACGCAGCCTCCCCTGCCAGCAGTGCATTTTGCGTATGCAGCGTTTGATTCCCGTCCCACAAGCAGAGCGAGTGAGCGGTGAGTTGCCCCGCGTCCACATCCAGACCGGACTTTTGAGCGTACTCGGTCAGTTGGCTGTTCAGGTCGGTGGGATCGTTCCCCCGGAAGGTGGCAATACCGAGTGAATAGCCGTCAGTTTTGGGAAAGCGCCAGATGTAGCCGTTTTTGACCATACCAAATTCAAAGTAAGCCTTCTCTGAGTCAACTTGCGCTGGCACTTCCAGCACAGCCCCAGAACGCCGTTTGGGTTCTTTAAAGCCAAGCCATTTCGATGTGGGTCCTTTAGCACCATCAGCAGCAATAAGATAGCGTCCAGTCACAACACCCTTCGCAGTATTGACCTGCCAATGGTCACGCTTAAACTCAATGCCAGTCGCTTCCGTCTCATCTCGCAATTCAGCGCCCTGTGACTGCGCTTGCTGCACGAGAAAGTGATCAAACACGTCACGCCGAACCATCCACATGGGTTCAGCCGTTTTCAGCTTGGCATCGACGGGATCACCGAGCTTCCAGGTGTAGCAGATGTTCTCCAGCTTGCGATCGATTACAGGTGCAAAGTCAAAGTCAAACCACTGCGCGATCGCGGGAGACACACCACCACTACAGGGCTTATAGCGAGGCAATGCCTGCTTTTCTAGTAGTAAGACCGATCGTCCACGCTTTGCCAGATGGTAGGCGGCACTAGCGCCAGCAGGACCAGCTCCCACAATTATGCAGTCAAACATCATGCCATTTTCCTCATCAAGACTTCAGGTACTCACGCCAGCGTTTTAGCTGTTTCAGCGTGACACAACTTGAGATGAATGTCCCGTTCTACGTATTCGCCTCAATTATGCGATTCAACAGTTATACGGAGTGCAAAGCTCCGATAAGAATCTTAGGATGGAAGCATAAATCTTTCATGAAGCATTCCGCATCCACTTACCAGCTTTTAGCGGTTAGCGCTTAGCGCTTAGTTTTCAGCCGATTCTCATAACCTTGCAAAAGAATCAACTGAACGCGAGTGATCAGACGTGCACAAGTGAACCATCAACGGCTGAATGCTCATGTCCGCTGCAACCAATTTGGTGAGGCTAAACTTATGTTTTGGGAACTTTGTATTCGGTATCCAAACGGACAAGAACGCGCCTTGCGTTCTTACAGAAACCGTGAAGTCGCCCTTAAGCGCATTGATGCCATTTATTTGGACGGCTATCCAATGCACGTTGCCTATATTGTGCGTCCCGCGCAGGAGGTAGCGTTTAGCGGTCAGCTCTCAGCTTTCAGCGTTTAACGTAGATTTGGGTTCAGGAATGGTGGTTAGCCGTCAGTGGTTAAGCCTGTGTTGGTAAAGCAATGGCAAAGCCGATCGCTCATCCCTGACGTTCACAGTACTTACGTAGAAAAGAGTCTACAACCCTCGCAAAAAGGCAGCAAGGGGAACTATAGGTTTCAAGCTTCAAGTGCATCAGTTCGATTTCAGTAACATCATGCACAGCACCTCTTCTACAACCTTGCTAACAGCAACAGCCCCAACTTTGTTGCTGACCGCTGATAGCTGACCGCTGATAGCTGACCGCTGATAGCTAACTAAACAGTCATGATGTCTTTTTCTTTATCAGCAAGCACTTCCTCGATTTTGGTGACGTATTTGTCGGTGAGCTTTTGCACCTTATCTTGCAGGTCACGTGCTTCATCCTCAGCAAGATCACTGTTTTTCTCTTGCTTGCGAATGGAGTCAACTGCGTCGCGTCGAATGTTGCGAACAGAGACTTTGCCTTCTTCGGCATACTTTGCCGCTATTTTGACGAACTCTTTGCGCCGATCGCTGGTCAACGGTGGAATGTTTAAGCGAATGATGGAGCCATCATTATTGGGCGTGAGTCCCACATCAGACAGCGAAATCGCTCGTTCAATCAAGCTCAGGCTACCGCGATCGAACGGTTGCACTGTAATGGTGGATGAATCAGGGGTGTTGATGTTGGCGAGTGTTTTTAATGGCGTTGGCGCACCGTAGTACTCCACCTGTACGCGATCGAGAATCGACGCATTTGCTCGCCCTGTGCGAATGGTATTAAACGACCGTTGAGTCGCTTCTACCGCTTTCTGCATGTGCTCTTCAATGTCAGCTAACTTCACAAGAACCTCCGACAAGCGTACCAATTTGTTCTCCCGCCACGGCTCGACACACGTTTCCTTTGACGGAAAGGTCGAACACGATGATGGGTATATTGTTGTCCTTACATAAGGATATCGCAGTACTGTCCATCACCCGTAGATCGTGGGTAAGAATATGTCCATAGGTAAGGGTCTTGTAACGACGTGCATCAGGGTTAAGGCGCGGGTCAGAATCATACACGCCATCCACTTTGGTTGCTTTGAATAGCACATCGGCACTAATTTCTGCTGCTCGGAGCGCTGCGGTTGTGTCGGTTGTGAAGAACGGATTGCCCGAACCCGCACCAAAAATCACCACTCGTCCTTTTTCAAGGTGACGAATGGCGCGTCGTCGGATGTAGGGTTCAGCAACCTCCTGCATGGAAATCGCCGTTTGGACACGAGTGGGTACGCCAATCTGCTCCAACGCGTCTTGCAGCGTCATAGCATTCATGACAGTGGCAATCATGCCGATGTAGTCAGCCGTAGCACGATCCATGCCAGCAGCAGCGCCTTTGACTCCACGAAAAATGTTGCCCCCGCCGACGACGATCGCGACTTGTACGCCGCTGGCATTAACCTGTGAGACCTCTTGAGCAATGTCTTGTACAATGTTCGGATCGATTCCGTAGGAAAGCTCACCCATGAGGGCTTCACCGCTCAACTTCAGCACAACCCGCTGATACGTGACTCCCATGTAGTGCTATTTCTCTAACTTCAGGTTACTTTCAACCATAAAGATACTCCTTAGTGGAGATATTCGTCCACTTCGATCGGTGCTCAGGAAAGTAAACCAAATGAGAGTGATCCAGAAACCGGGTTTCTTCACAAGCGGCGGCTGAAACATCCGGGTAACATTTAAAACCCGGTTTCTCTTCACCTGCGTGGAAGACCAAATTGAATTGTGATCGTGGTAGATGCCTATAAGGGCAGTTTGCCGTTAAGTTACCAACCGAGCTGATTAGCTGCTCTAATACACCCGTCCCGATTAAGGTATTGTGGTCGCTTGGAGGTGCCACGTCTGATCAGGTGAAAGCTCTAAGAGCGATTGATGATAAGCGGTGAGGGTTGAGCGATGACCCACACTGAGAAAAGTGGTGCCGATCGCCTCCAAATGCTGATATAACCGCGCTTCGTTGGCAGTATCCAGAGCGCTAGTCGCTTCGTCGAGAATGGCGTACGTTGGCTTTTGTAGCAATAGTCGGGCAAAGGTCAACCGCTGCTGTTCACCCAACGACAGCACATCTGCCCAGTCGCGTTGAGCATCAAAGCCGCCAAAACGTTCATCCAGATCGGCTAAGTTCACTTGTGCCAAGATTTGCTTCAGGTGTTCATCTTCAACATCAATTTGAGTGTTGGGATAGAGAATTTGATCGCGCAGTGTGCCCAGCACCATGTAGGGACGTTGCGGTAAGAAGAGGATTTGGTCAGCCTCAGGGCGAACGATCGTGCCGCTGCCAGAAGCCCAAAGCCCTGCGATCGCCCGTAGCAAAGAACTTTTCCCGCAACCGCTGGCACCCATGACCAAAAGCCCCTGTCCAGTCGGCACTTCGATCGATAAATCTGTGACTAACGTGCGCTGATAGGCTGGGGTTTGCAAGGTGAGGTGCTCTAAGGCGAGGCGATCGGCGGTTACCGTTTGAATGATTGGCTTTTGAGTTGCATCAGTCTCCTCTGCGGGTGCTGACTGTTCAAGAAACTCAGCAAAGGTATACAAACGGTTGATGCCAGCCCCAAACGTCGTCAGTGCCTGGAAGCGAGCAACCACAACATTTAAAGAGAAAAAGACGCGGATGAACGCGCCCTGTGCCTCACTCACTTTGCCAACCTCCAACTCTCCTGCAAAAATTGCGGGAGCGACGACCAGGGCAGGCAGAATGAACGGAATAAACTCATAGGCATTCGTGAGTACATTGAGATTCAGTTCCCACAGCAGCAGCCGTTTGACATTATCAAAGACTTCGAGAAAGCGATGCTTGATCTGCGTTGCTTCTTGTTCTTCACCGTGATAGAACGCGATCGCCTCAGCGTTTTCCCGAATTCGCACCAGGCTAAACCGCAAGTCGGCTTCTTTTTTGAGTTGTTCAAAGTTGAGTCGCACCAGCGGTTTGCCAAAGACGACGGTGGTGACGAGCGTACCGACGATCGCGTACAGCACCAGAAAAAACACGAGGGGACGAGAAATGCCCCAAAGCACACCGCTAAAAGCAATCACTGCCAGCACTGACTCCACCAACACCAGTAAAAAGGACAGCGATTCCTGAGTGAAGCTACGAATGTCTTCTGCGATGCGCTGATCAGGATTGTCAATTTCGCCGTTTGAGGTACTGAGGTTGTAGTAAGCCCGATCGCCAAAATAGTTGTCTAGAAAGCGATTGGTAAGCCAGCGTCGCCATTGCAAGCTGAGGCGATCGCGCAGATAGCGGTAGCCCGCCAGCAAGGGCGCGTACAGCACGAGTACACCAATGAAAATCACCACTGTTTCCCAAAAGCGCGCTTCGTCTTTCGCAGAAAGGGCTGAGATCAAGACACCGCGCTTGGTGTTGAGCACGACACTCAGCCCAGTGTATGCCAGCAGGAAGAGCACTACACCCAGTAATAGCCCTCTTGCCTGCCATTTTTCCTCACTAAACCAGTAGGTTTTGGCGATCGCCCAAAACTGCCGGAAGACTTGTAAATTTAATCGATCCATCCGCTTGTGTTCCTTAGAATCCTCTCAGGGCTGTTAGTTAAGCTTAATGAGGATGGCGAAACTTTGTGCGATCGCCCGACAAGCTGCGCGATCGCGCCAAATTCTCCACTCCTTGCCCAATACGCCAGCCCTGGCGGTAAAATGAAGCCTGTGCAAAAGCTTTGGGAGCAATCAGCTTGCCGACACTTGGCGTTAACATCGATCACACTGCAACGGTACGGCAGGCACGGCGCACGGTAGAGCCTGATCCTGTCGCAGCGGCTGTTTTAGCAGAACTGGCGGGTGCTGATGGCATTACGGTGCATTTGCGCGAAGATCGCCGTCATATTCAAGATCGGGATGTGCGCTTGTTGCGAGAGACGGTGCGAACGCATCTGAATTTGGAGATGGCAGCGACCGATGAAATGGTGGCGATCGCCCTCGACATCAAACCTGATTACGTGACCCTCGTACCCGAAAAGCGCGAGGAAGTGACGACTGAAGGCGGGCTAGATGTAGCAGGACAGGCAGACCGCATGGCGCAAATCGTCACGACGTTGCAAGAGGCTGAGATACCTGTGAGTCTTTTTATTGACGCTGACCCCAAGCAGATTGAGGCTTCAGCAGCGATGCACGCTCAGTTTATTGAACTGCATACAGGGCAATATGCTGAAGCCAAAACGGAGGCACATCGAGCAAAAGAGCTGAAAATTCTGGCAGATGGGTGCGACCGGGCGATTGCCGCTGGGCTACGCGTGAATGCGGGACACGGACTCACGTACTGGAATGTGTACCCAATCGCCTGTTTACCTGGAATGGAAGAACTCAACATCGGTCACACCATTATCAGCCGCGCCATACTCGTCGGTTTAGAACGCGCCGTCCGCGAAATGAAACAGGCGATTCGAGGAGAGTGAAGGCAGAAGGCAGAAGGCTAAAGGCTAAAAAATCTGAGTTGCTTCCCCTGCTCCGTTGCTTCCTCTGCTCTCCCTTCTCCCTCTCATTCCAGTTTTCCTCATTCAAAACTCAAAACTCAAAATTACTCCTATGACCATGCAAACTTACTATTACGTCCTTGCTAGCCAACGCTTTCTGACGGAAGAAGAGCCGATCGATGAAGTGCTCAAAGAGCGCACGCGGAATTACCATGAGCAAGAAAAAGAGATTGACTTCTGGTTAGTGAATCAGCCTGCCTTTTTGGACTCGCCTGAACTGGCAGCGGTCAAGGCGCAGTGTCCTCAACCTGCAAGTGCTATTATTTCAACCAATCCTCAGTTCATTACCTGGTTAAAGTTGCGGTTGGAGTTTGTGATTACAGGCGCTTTTCAGGCTCCTTCGTACACCATTCCGCAGCCGTTAGCGTCCTTAGCATCGATTTCTTAGGCTTCGTTTGGCGCGAAGGGTGCTAAATTGGCTTGCCAGCAGTCGGAGGGCATCACCAGTTCAAACCCTCTTCATAAAGCTCATGTTTCAGATTGCCCGACAGTTCCCAAGTTTGTTGAGTCCAGTATTGCTTGCTGGCATGATGACAGTTTCAGCCAGCGTGACTGCCCAAATTCCACCCGCGCCACCGCTCTTGGAAGCGCCCTCAGCACAGGCAACCTATGCTGATTGTCAACCGCCTAGCCCTGGTGAGTATCTATTGCTGGTAGTGAGTAAAACGGCTGAAAGCCAGGAGCAGGTGCGTCGTACCGTGCCGCCAAATACAACGGTGACAGTTTGTAATTATCTCAGTGACGTAGTGACGCGGGTGGGTGGTTTTACGACTGCTGACACCGCGAATGCCTGGGCAAAGTATATGCAAGAGTCGATCGGGCTATCAGCGGTTGTCGCGCGACCATCAGAAGTGGCTGCCCAACCGTCTCCAACACCTACACAAGCGTCTCCTGCTCCAGCGTCTCCTACTCCAGCGGCTCCTACTCCAACGGCTCCTACTCCAGCGGCTCCGATCGCTCCAAGGTCTTCCACTCAGACCTCGCCCGCTCCAACCTCACCTGCTCAGACTGCGCGAGGCTACAATCCTCAAGTCTTAGGGAGCGGTTATGCCGTTTTGGTCGATTACTTTAGTAAGCCAGAACTGGCAACTCAAGTGCAGCAGTTGGTTGGTAAAGAGATTGGGCTGGCTGCCTATCGCCAGCGTCCTTATTTATTAGCTGTACATACCAGTGATCAAAACCTGGCAAATTCAACCTTGCAAGCGTTAACCGATCGTGGCTTTTGGGCAATGGTTGTCGATAGCCGTCGGGTGACGCTGCTGCGACAGGCGGTTGATGTAGCGCAACCAACGGTCAAAAAGTAGGCTGACTCAGAAACCGGGTTTCTCGACAAGAATAACCTGTGTGAGCATCCAGATCGCATTCAGAAACCCGGTTTCTTTTAGCTAGCTGCTCGTGGCTCAGGTTGGTAAGTCTCTGCTGCACACATCCGTTCGATCGCCTGGTCAGCCGTGATCAGCCGTTTGAGGACAACCTGACCGATCGCTTGCGTTGCAGCACTCACTTGAGTAGACTCCGTAGGTTTCACCTCAACCATTAGCACGGCATCTTCAACACGATACAGCCACAATTTTTCACCCTGCTCCCAGACACAAAGCTCAATCTGGCTAATCTGTGGCTTGCGTCTCCAGGCGCTTTCGTTCCATAACCCGCCGAGTTCCCAGACTCTGCCAATTGTCCAGCCATCCGACAGAAAAAAGTACTTCACAACGGTATCCAGAATTGCTGCAACGTTTCACTGACCAAGCTATGAAACAAGGCTACTGAACAAACTAGCTATCTTAGCCGCTGCTAGACGTAACACACGTCACAATCAGCAAAACCAGCCATCAATTACATTACTGCAAGTACAGCGCTGCGATCGCGCTACCAGGAGTCACCCTTAATTGCCTGCTTTGCGATCATCCGCTTTGCGATCATCCAGTGCTGTAGATGGACGCGATCGCTTACACTCAGTCTCAGTCAAACTGATACGTTACTCTCGTTACCCTCCGACCAATTGGTTCTCCAGTGCAATCTACGCATCAAAATGGAAATAACCCGCATTAGTCGGCACAGCATCGCCTAAACATCACCACTTTATTACAGCACATGGATATTCAGGCTCTCATTCGCGAAATTCCAGACTTCCCCAAACCAGGGATTCTCTTCAAAGACATCACTACCCTTTTGCGCGATGCTGACGGTTTGCGTTTTACAGTGGATGCCTTGGCGGAAAAGTGTGAGGCATTTGCACCCGACTTCATCATCGGTATGGAGTCGCGCGGCTTCATCTTCGGGGCACCGCTGGCATATAAGTTAGGAGCGGGCTTTATTCCCGTCCGTAAACCTGGTAAGCTGCCTGCTGCCGTCCACTCCATTGAGTATGAGCTGGAGTACGGCATGGATCGACTGGAGGTGCATCAGGATGCGCTGCATCCACCTGATTGCCGGATCTTGATTGTGGATGATTTGATTGCGACGGGTGGTACGGCTGAGGCGACTGCTAAACTAGTGCAACAATCGGGCTGTCAGGTAGTGGGCTTTGCCTTCGTCATTGAGCTAAAAAACCTGCACGGACGCAAGCGCTTACCGGAAGCACCGATCGTCACGCTCGTTCAGTACTAGGATGATTCTCAGTTACTGTGGTCAGCAGTCAGCGGTCAGCCTTCTTTAGAACTGTATCGTGCTTCTGAGAGGCTTAGCTAGAGTACTCGAAGCTGAAAGCTGAAAGCTGAGCGCTGAAAGCTAACACAAACTAACTTCCGCAGATCAAATAGCATTGCTACATCAGCTTAAACCATGACTACATCCGATCGGGGCAGGCTCAATTCAGGTGTTGACACGCTGGCGACGTTCTTTACCAGCGACACGTTTATCTACATCGTTAAGCGAGTGCTGCAAGCGCTGTTGACTCTGCTCCTTGCGTCTGCCTTGAGCTTTATTGTGATCCAGCTTGCGCCTGGTGATTATCTCGACACACTGAAACAGAATCCTAAGATTTCGCCAGAACGGATCGAGCAGTTGCGGCAACAGTTTGGGCTGAATAAATCCTGGTTTGAGCAGTACTTTCTGTGGCTCTGGCAAATTGTGAGTAAGGGCAACTTTGGCACGAGCTTTGTTTATCAGCGATCGGTCGCATCCCTGCTGTGGGAAAGAGTGCCAGCCACACTCCTGTTAGCCATTTCGTCGTTAGTGGTGACGTGGGCGATCGCCATTCCGCTCGGCATTGTGGGTGCGGTGAAT
This sequence comes from Tildeniella nuda ZEHNDER 1965/U140, assembly GCA_019358895.1. GTDB lineage: Bacteria > Cyanobacteriota > Cyanobacteriia > Leptolyngbyales > Leptolyngbyaceae > Stenomitos > Stenomitos nudus. The sequence continues at coordinate 43,798 of JAHHIG010000022.1, forward strand.
CAGAATCGCTGGAGCGATCGGCTGCTGCAAGTCATTAGCTACGCTGGGCAGGGCTTTCCTAGTTTCATCACGGCGCTGTTGCTGCTGATTTTGGCGCAGAATACGTCGCCGATTTTTCCAGTCGGCGATATGACCAGCATCGATCACGATGAGTTCACACCGCTCGGCAAGATCATTGATGTTGCGTGGCACATGATTCTGCCGACGATCGCGCTGAGCATTACCAGTTTTGCGGGACTCCAGCGCATTACTCGTGGCGAACTGCTGGATGTGCTGCGGCAGGACTATATCCAGACCGCCCGCGCCAAAGGTCTGCCCGAAAACAAAGTAATCTACGTTCACGCCCTGCGAAATGCGATCAACCCGTTGATTACGCTGCTGGGCTTTGAATTTGCCAGCTTGCTCAGCGGTGCCTTCATTGCCGAATTCTTCTTCAACTGGCCCGGTTTGGGTCGTCTGATCCTTCAGGCAGTGCAGGCGCAGGATCTCTATCTGGTAATGGCAAGCCTGATGATGGGTGCCGTGATGCTCATTGCGGGTAACCTGCTGGCAGATCTACTCCTCAAAACCGTCGATCCTCGCATCAAGCTGGAAGAAGCGAACTAGATTACAACTCTGCAAAAGCGGTTAAAGTCCGCCCCCTAGCCCTCTTTCTTGAATGCCCGATAGGGCTATAGTCTGGGGGAAGCGAAGGCTCAGTTCCCCCCTGTTGCAGTAAGACTGATACCGTTTCACTAAACTGTGGCTCCAGCAATACGTCAATGCCAACTACGAGCAGGTGCCCCGCCCAGTCATGGTGAGCGCCAAAACAAGGGGCGCTTGACCCTGGAATGCGCCGAAACCTGGTCGTTTGTCGGCAACAAAGGCAACAAACAGTGGCGCTGGTTGACGCTGAACCGTCGTACACGTGAGATTGTGGGCGTGCAGCTTGGTGACCGGAGCCAGGAGGGTGCTCAAGCCCTTTGGTCGTCTTTGCCAGCGGTCTGCCGTCAGTGTGCGCTTTGTTACACCGACTTTTGGCAGGCAGACCGGGCGGTCTTCCCACGCCAACGGCACCGCTCTGTCAGCCAAGAACGTGGGCATATGTGCTCATTTTGATAAGTTTTCGTTCTTTCACGACATTACGCCGGATCAGCTCTACCTTGCCTGAATACAGGAAAGGACAGATGCAACGCCGAGACTCATGTGGAACAGCGATCGCGTTTACTCAACTGCCGCTTGGTGCAAACGGTTGTTTAGTTTTGCTTTAGTACTTTCATTCAGTACGGGATGTTCGCGGTTGCTCCAATCGCAGCCTTTGCAGGACATCAAGCTAAACTTTACAGTAGAAAATCAGTTGCCTGGAGTCTATGCGATCGCAGGGAACACCAATCTGCCTGAGCGAAGCCAGGTTACAGTTGCCGCCATTCGGTATTTGTATCCAGCACAGCCAGCCTCTAAGAACTTCAACCCCAACCCAACCTACGCGGTGCTTGCGTATCAACCTACAGAGGTAAAAGATGGCAAGTGGCAGACCCATCTGAACCTGTGGGAGACTGCGCCAGATGGACGTTTCCAGGAAAACTGGCAGCTTGATCAGGTACAGCTAGGGCTTGCTCTCAAGCCAGCGGATACCGTTGTTTTTCTGGCAATGCTGACTCCTATAAATGGTAGCGATCAACTACAACAGCTCGAAAATCAGTTAGCGAAACGGCGCATTCAGTTGTCTCGAAGGCTGATTCATGGCACTGCCGATGGTCAACAATACGTGCAGGTGAGTCAAGCACTGTCGATCGCTCTGCCAACTGCCAGTACCGCACCTCTGTCAATGCGCCCGGAAGCGATGAATGGTGGTTGGGGAAACCGCTTCTTGATACCGTCTGAGCGACAAAATCCCATTCAATTGGAGCTGCCGAAAGAGCGACGCACCAATGCGCCTGCAACATCTGAGGAATTTCTTCGGTAGCCAACGCTGCGATCGTTGGTTCTGGTAGTTCAGACTGGCTCTCTGATGTGCTGAGTGCTTCTGCTTAATACCGATATTGAAAGGCTGATATAGCGATCCTATTTGAACAATGAGCATGACGCTGGTATGAACGATCAGCAAGCAGCCGCCAGAAAAAAGCTAATCGCTGACCGCTGACCGCTAACCGCTGACTGCTCAATGATTTAGTCTTGCTCACAAATGATTTAGCACTGCTGTACCTAACTTTGGAACAATCGTTGCGCTTCTAGAAAAGTTGTACAGTCAGGTGTCGATCAACCCGATTTCGTCGAGAACAGCATCGGTCAAATCAGCGGCTTGCAGGTTTGTGTCAGTCAAGGTTGCGCCACTCAGAGTTGTTTCGGTCAAGTTTGCGCCCCACAAATTTGTGCTGGTAAGGTTTGCGCCAGTGAGGTTTGCCTGCATCAGGTTTGCGCCCCAAAGGTCGGCTGACGTGAGATTCGCCTCTGTTAAGTCAGCTCCGGTGAGGTCTGCGCCAGAAAGCGTTACGCCACGCAAATCGGCGTGTTTTAGCGAAACATGAGGCGCGATGAGGTAAGCACCGTACTGTTCGGGATTGTAGTCGGCGGGGAACTGCGTGCGGCTGTCGTAAACGGCTCCTTGCAGGTTGGCAGCGGTCAGTGTAGCAGTGCGGAGGTCTGCACCAAACAGGTTGGCTTTCCACAAGTTTGCGCCTGTGAGGTCTGCATGGGCTAAAACGGTGCTGCTCAAATTGGCATATTGCAAGCTGGCATAGGTCAGCTTGGCATGAGTCAGGTTAGCGCCGCCGAGATTGGCTTTCAGCAGGTCGGCTTCGTGCAGGGCGGCGTTCTGCAAGGCGGCTGTGCTCAGGTTGGCATGGCTGAGGCTGACACCAAAAAGGGTGGCGTACTGCAAGTTGGCATGGCGCAAGTCTGCCTCGCTCAGATCGGCACCGCTGAGATCGGTTTGTGCCAGGATTGCTTTTTGTAGAAGGCTTTGAGGCGCGATAAGGTAGGCGCTGGCGATCGCCGGATCAAAGTTGACAGGAAAGCGGGTCGTCCGATCGTACAGAGCGCCTTGTAGATTAGCACCGTCTAGAGTTGCATCGCTCAAGTCGGTCGATCGCAGGTCTGCGGCGGTGAGGATTGTGGCGGTGAGGTTGGTGCGAGTCAAACTGGCAGCGTTAAAGCGTGTGCCTGCCAGGTTTGCCTGACTGAGATCTGCATCGCTCAAATCGGCTTCCCAAAAATCGGCGGCTGGCAAGTCTACCTGTTTGAGGTTTGCCCAGCTTAGATCGATGCCGCTAAAATTGCGTTCACCGATCGCATAGTTTGCTAACAGTTCTTGAGTATTCATAGGTGCTTAAGTTGTCTGTGCGGTTAGCAGAAGAGCGGTCAGCGGTTAGCGGTCAGCGGTCAGCGGTCAGCGGTCAGCGGTTAGCGGTTAGCAGAAGAGCGGTTAGCAGAAGAGCGGTCAGCGGTCAGCGGTCAGCGGTCAGCAGGAGAGCAAGAGAGCAAGAGAGCAAGAGAGCGGTCAGCGGTCAGCGGTCAGCGGTCAGCAGGGGAGCGGCGAAGCGGTACGAAGTGCGACTCAGAACTTTTTCCATTTCTAATCCCGCAGACTACTCAACCAGGAAGCGCTCTATGCCCTGATTCAGGCAACGCGGGTTGAGCTGGCAGCAATTGGTCGAGATGCAGCAGAAAAAAGGGCGGTTGGTCTGGCGCTGGAACGATTAAGCATTTGACGCAGCGCAGCCCTTCTGCCAAATAGGCATCAGAAAGCGGTACAAAAGCAGACGCTGGCACACGGCGCAGCATGGGTTGAGCGTCGAGCGGAAAGCCGATCGCTTCCCCAGTTGACGTTTCTACAAGCAAGAGAAAGCGCTGTGGCTGTGGCAGGCGTGATTCAGGCTGTAGCGCTGCACGATCGGGCGGCACAGAATCAGGTAGCAGTGGCTGACTGGCGGTACCAAAGATGCGCTGCTGAAGATTGAGTACGGGGATTTCGCGATCGTGATAAAGCGTCATGCCGATCGCTGCACCTGCCCCCGCACCATACACAGTGCCTAATGGAATTACTTTCTGAACCGCTTGAATGGGTAGTGCAAACCACTCTTGCTGCAAGCGAAACACGATGAGCTGATGAGAAAATTCTGCTTTGCGCGATCGAAGGCGTTGGGAGCGAGGGGAGAGTTGGAGGGACATGAGGTGGGAGGGGGAGTGGGGAGTGGGGAGTGGGGAGTGGGGAGTGGGGAGTAGGGAGTAGGGAGTGGGGAGTAGGGAGTGGGGAGTAGGGAATGGAGCTTAAAGTTTTAATTTTGGCGCTCTGAGAGGACGTTTTAAAAGTCCAGATGCTTGTAGCCTTGGCGACTGAAGTCGCGGCTACAGAGGCAAAACCTGCCGTTGCAGGTGATAAAACCCTTACTCTGCGGTCGTCCGCGCAGGCGGACTTTGTTGACGTAGTCGCGGTTTTAACCGCCAGACACTTTTCAAACAACCTCTGATGTGAGAGGTTCGTGATTCATGCTCGGAGGTTCAGCGGTCATGTTCGGAGGTTCGTCAGCCATGCTCGGAGGTTCAGCGGTGATGTTCGGAGGTTCGTCAGCCATGCTCGGAGGTTCGTCAGCCATGTTCGGAGGTTCGCGGTTGATGCTCGGAGGTTCGTCGTTGATGTTCGGAGAATCGTCAGCCATGTTCGGAGGTTCAGCGGTGATGTTCAGAGGTTCGCGGTTGATACTCAGAGCATCGTCAGCCATGCTCGGAGGTTCATCGTTGATGTTCAGAGATTCGTCAGCCATGCTCAGAGCATCGTCAGCCATGCTTGGAGATTCGTCAGCCATGCTTAGAAGAAGGCTAAAGTCACCTAAAGTCACCGATTGATCGTCTGAGCTTGCAACCACACACTTCCTTCTAACTCCTCTGAAGCCATCGGTCTCCTTCTCCCTGACTCCCCACCTCCCCACCTCCCCACCTCCTCACCCCTCACCCCTCACCCCTCACCCTTCACCCCTCACCCCCTCACCCCTGCCTCAATCACACGCCCCAGCGTTTGCAAGAGTTCGTGCTCGTTGTAGGGCTTGGAGAAGTAGGCAGTTGCGCCCAGGCTCATGGCAAGTTGACGATGTTTGTCACCGCTACGGGAGGTCAGCATGGTAATCGGCAGATGCTCCAGGGCAGGACTGGCTTTGACCTTGGTGAGAAAGCCGTAGCCGTCAAGACGAGGCATTTCGATGTCGCAAATGACTGCCTGGACGGACAGCCCTGCCTGAAGCTTTTCGATCGCGTCTTGACCGTCTTTTGCCTGTTCGACGCGGTAGCCTGCTTTTTCGAGCGTTAATGCCAGAAAGCGGCGCACGTTGATGGAATCATCGATGACCAGGATTTTGGTGATGGGGGCAGAGGGGAGAGATAGGGCAGGGGTACGATCGATCGCAGCGACTGGGGCAGGCACCTGACTGGGTGCTGTATGGAAACCGGAGCGTTCGCAGCTTGTAATCCAGTGCAGCAGTTCGGGTACGTTCACCAGGGGCACCACGCGACCATCGCCTGTAATCGTGCAGTTGGCAAAGCCAGAGGGCAATGACAGCGTGCCTTCAATGCGACGAATGGCAACTTCTTGTTCTCCCCAGCAGCGATCGACCTGCAACCCAAACAACTGTGTACCCTGACTGACGATTAAAACCGTCGCTTCGTTGATGCTGGGCGGCGCTTCCAGGGCGTAGGGTTGGCGCAGGCAGTTGAAGACGAGCCAGCGAGCCAGTCGAATGAGCTGTATGAGAGTGCCATCCCAGTTAAGGACTTCGCCGCCAGCAGTGGCAATTACCTGTTCTGATTGCAGGAGCACAAGTTCGCCAACGACATCAGCGGGGAGCGCCAGCAGCATCCCATTACTTTCGACGAGCAGGACGCGCACAACGGAGAGCGTGAAGGGCAGTGACAGGGTGAAGGTCGTGCCAACCCCTGCTTCGGTGGCGACGGTGATTTCACCCCGCACTTGCTTGAGGTTGTCGCGCACGACATCCATGCCAACGCCGCGACCAGAGAGGGCAGTCACCCGATCGCTCGTGCTAAAGCCGGGTTCAAAAATGAGGGACAGCAGCTCTTGATCACTGGCAGCGGCTAGAAGCGTCGGATCTAAGCCCATTTGCTCAGCTCTAGCGCGCACTTTATCAATGGGGATGCCTGCACCATCATCTCGGATGGTGATGAGTGTCCGATTGCCCCGATGGCTGGCTTGAATTTCGATCGTGCCGTCGGCTGGCTTATTGCGAGCAAGGCGCAATTCAGGGGCTTCAATGCCGTGGTCAAAGGCGTTCCGCAGCAGGTGCATCAGCGGGTCGTTCAGTGCTTCGAGGATGTTGCGATCGATGAGCGTGCTGCCACCGCTGAGTTGAAGTTTGACGTTCTTGCCGTACTGCAACGAGAGGTCACGAATGGCGCGGGGAAAGCGATCGACCACATCGGATAGGGGACGCATCCGCACCTGAGTCAGACCCGTTTGCAGTTGCTTCGCCGTTTTGTTGAGTTCACGGATGGTTTGCTCGGTGTCATCCAGGTTTAGCTCAATGTCAGTAGACACTTCCTGGATTTGGACAATGGATTCCGTCATTTCTTGAGACAGCAAGTGATGTTTCCCGTAGCGATCCATTTCCAGACTGTCAAAGCGGGTATCTGAGTGGGGAGTGGGGGGTGGGGAGTAGGGAGTAGAGGGTGAAAGATGCGCGCTCTGCGTTGCTTCTGGTAGGGCAGGACGCAAGGCGAGTAGCTTGAAGTCTCCGACGGTGCGCGGTGTTGCCTGATCGTAGAACGATCGCAGTCGAGCATTGGATTGCTCCAGGGTGCGAATACGCCGATTAAGAGTACGGGTGAGGCTACGCAGCCGATGGATGTAAATGTCCAGACCGTTGCGCTCGATCGCCAGTTCGCCTAACAAATCGTTGAGTTGATTGAGCTGCTTGATGGGTACTCGCACAGTGGCATTGGTATCTTCCTCTTCTGCCTCAGCGTCTGCATTAGCATCCAGCACTCGGAAGTCAGTCGCGCGCGAGGCATCGCCTGTGGGCTGGTGTCGTACTAGCGGTTGCAGCGGTTCGGGTGGCTGCTCTGAGGGTTGGCTAGACGGCTCTTCGTCAGGCGCTGCCTGGGTCGCCTGCAACTCGATCGGGAAAAAGTCAACGCTGTCGGGTGCTGTATGCCAGGTATCAAAAACTTCGATCGGCAAGTCGTCACTGTCTGGCTCATCGTGCCAGGTATCAGCGGCGGTCAGGTGGTCAGCATTGTCAGGCAGAATGGCAAGTGCGGCAAGGTCGAGTGCTTCAAGGTCGATCGTGGTGGGCAGGCGATCGCACTCATCCGCTAACACAACTGCCTGTGACTGCCGCCAAGCTTGCAGCGCCGCATGAGCGATTACTTCTGTGCGATCGGGCGCGGTGTCCAGGGCATACGTGACTGATTCGCACAGGCTAATGAGGGCAGTCAACTGAAGCATTTCGCCGAGTCCACCTAACTCTTGCGCCAGAATGGTCAGCTCTTCGCGCAGGCAAGGCTGATCAGGGTTTGACAACACGGCTTCCAGGCGCTGCAAACAGCCTTCGACTTCGGTTTCAAACAGCAGGGCAATCACTGCCTGTCCGTCGCTGTCGGGCGAGAGAACGGAAGCCGCATCTTCTGGCTGGGGTTCGCCAAGCTGCTCGTACAGTTGGTCAAAAATTGGGGCTGCCTGCGCGGTTAGCCAGTCAGCCTCGACGGGACGATGCTGGCGATCGCACGACACCACATGACGCAAGCAGTCGATCGCAGACAGCAGTAACCGCTCCAGATCTAAATCAATTTCGATTGATTTCTGAATTTTCAGGACTTTGAACGAATCTTCCAGACGGTGCGCTAGGTCGCTCAGCGCCATAAAGCCCATCATGCCTGCGCCACCCTTGATCGAGTGAGCCGCCCGCAGCGCTGCGTTGATTTGCTGAATATCAACACGGCTGCTTGACAAGCCCAGCACCGATGTTTCCAGGAGGTCGAGATAGTCCTGTGCCTCGTCTAGAAACTGCCGTCGGATTTCCAGTTCTTTATCCTGCATGGGGAAGGGGGAGGGGTGAGGAGTAAGGGGGGTGGGGTGTGGGGTGTGGGGTGTGGGGAGTAGGGTGTGGGGAGTGGGGAGTGGGGAGTAGGAAGTAATACCAAATCCCAAAGTCGGCACTACAGATCGACTCGACATCACCCTCAATCCCTCTCCCTGGGGAGAGGGACTTTCCTTAAACACCCTTCTCCCTAGGGAGAAGGGATGGGGATGAGGGTCAAGGATCTGTAGCCTTTGCAAACTGAATAACCTCACCTCTCACCTCTCACCTCTCACCTCACCTCCTTCACCCAACTTTGAAGGTGCCGACGGATGCCTGTAGCTCTTGAGCGACTTCAACGGTCTGACGAAGTGAGTCTGAAACCTGCCGAGATGAATCGGAGGTGCGTTCAGACACTTGCACCACGTCTCGCATGAGGGTGGCGATCGCCTCTGAGGTCTGCGTTTGCGAAACGGTGGCGTTGAAGATCGACTGCACCAACCGATCGATCTGACGGGAGACCTCCAGCAGTTGCACCAGACTTTGTTTCGCATCACCGACGAGCCGCGTTCCTTCGACCACCTGGGTTGTGCCCAGCGACATGGCTTCGACGACTTCGCTGGTTTCCCGCTGGATGGTGCTGACAATCTGCTCAATTTCTTGAGTGGCAACCGCCGATCGAGCCGCCAATTCACCGACTTCCTCAGCCACCACTGCAAAGCCTTGACCTTGTTCGCCAGCCCGTGCTGCCTCGATACCAGCGTTAATTGCCAGCAGGTTGGTTTGCAGTGCGATCTGGTTAATCAGCGACACCACTTTGGAGATCTGCTGCGACGATTCACCCAGGCGTTTGACCTTTTTGGCAGTTTCGCCGATCGTGTCTCGGAGCGCCAGAATGTTTTGCACGGTCAAATCCATTGCGTCTTCGCCTGCTTCGGCGGTGGTGGCAGCCGATCGGGTCACATCGGCTGCCTGTCGAGCACTGGTTGCCACTGTTTGAATCGAGCTTGCCATCTGCTCGACAGAATCTAGCGTACGCGTGGTTTCCGTCGCTTGTTTGGACGCGTCTGCGGCAAGCTGCTGCATGGCGTGTTCGTTTTGACCGAGCGAGGCGTTCACCTCCAGGGCAGAGACTTTGACCTGCGTCACAATCTGCCGCAGACTTTCTACGATCGAGTTAAAGAAGTCGGCAACCGTACCGATTTCGCCTGCCGTAACCTCAGCGCGTACCGTAAGATCGCCGCTGGCGGCTCCTTCGATGTCACCTAGCAGTTGTAGAAGCTGTAGCTGCAATGTTTCTGTCTGTTGCCGCCGCTCCTCAGACAGCGACTCGGTAATGGCTTGGGCGCGTTCTTTCTCTTCAAATAAACGTGCTTGCTCTAACGCAAAACCAAGCTGGGTAGAGGCTTGCTTGAAGAAGCTGGCTTCGATCGTCTTCCACTCACGCGGGGCGGAGCATTGATGCACACACAGTAAGCCCATAAGTCGGCTACCTTCCAAAATGGGTGCTGTGATGCTGGCTCTAATTTCAAAGTTCTTGAGAATCTCACGATGGCAGGCAGACAAGCCTTCCGCCTCGACATCGTTCATTGTCCGCACACGACCATCGCGGTATTGGTCAATCAGACCTTCACGGAAGGGGTCGTTGACCACAGCACCCAAGATGGACTCGTAGCCCTTCACGATCGACTCGGCGCACACTGTTCCGGTATGGTCGGGGTTAAATTCGTACACAACGACTCGATCAGCATTCAAAGCTACGCGCGTTTCGTGGGCAGCGGCAACGAGAATTTCGTCTCGTTTGATGCTTTGCCGAATCTTGAGCGTTACCTCAGTGAGCAAGCGATCGAATTTGGCTTCTTCTTCGCGTTGTTGCAACAGCGTCGCTTGCTCCAGTGCAAAGCTCAACTGGACAGCGACTTGCTGGAAGAAGCTGATTTCATCGTCTTGCCATTGACGCGGTGCCGAGCATTGATGGGCAATCAACAGCCCAAGGAGTGCGTCTTCGACCAGAATGGGCACCACCAGGTTTGCTTTGACCTGGAAGGGTTCAAGCTGTCCAAGGTAACAGTCAGTCAGCCCAGCCTCGTGGATATTAGCCGTTGCCTGAACGCGCCCTCGACGGTACTGCTCAACATAGGTTTGGGCAAAGCAAGGGTCAGCAATCTGGGCACCTAGCGCGATCGGAAACCCTGATGCCACGGATTCAGCCGTGACTGTACCCTTCCAGTGTTCATCAAAGAGGTAGACGATCGTGCGATCGACTCCCAGTGCGTCACGGGTGCCTTTAAGCGTTGCTTTGTAAATCTGCTGTGGATCGAGCGTCTCACGCATCCGTGAGGTAATTTCGTTGAGCAAGCGATCGAATTTGGCGGCGGTTTCACTCTTCTGCAACAGCGTCGCCTGCTCTAGCGCAAAGCTTAGCTGAATGGCAACTTGCTGCAGGAAATTGATTTCGCTTTCTTGCCACTGACGTGGTGCCGAGCATTGATGGGCAATCAGCAGACCAAGGAGCGTGTCTTCGACCAGAATGGGCACCACCAGGTTTGCCTTGACCTGGAAGGGTTCAAGCTGTCCGAGGTAACAGTCGGTTAGCCCAGCCTCGTGAATGTTGGCAGTTGCCTGCACACGCCCTTTGCGATACTTGTCGATATAGCTTTGAGCAAAGCAAGGATCGGCGATCTGAGCACCTAGCGCGATCGGAAACCCGGGTGCCACGGATTCAGCCGTGACTGTGCCCTTCCAGTGTTCATCAAAGAGGTAGACGATCGTGCGATCGACTCCCAGTGCGTCACGTGCGCCCTTGAGTGTGGCTTGATAAATCTGCTGTGGATCGAGCGTCTCGCGCATCCGCGAGGTAATTTCGTTGAGCTGGCGGGCTTGTTTCGCAGCAAGTTCTTGCCGCTTGAGCAAGTCTGCTTGATCCAGGGCGTAGCTAATCTGGGTCGAAAGCTGCACAAAAAAGTCTAGATCGGATAATTGCCATTCACGGGGATGAGAACATTGATGGGCACAAATTAACCCCATCAGTTCACCGTTCACTTTGATGGGGGCAACCACATTCGCTTTCACCTGAAGACGCTCTAAGACTTCGCAGTGACAGTGACTGAGATTACCTTTAGAAACGTCAGCGATAGACCAGACACGCCCATTCTTGTAGCGCTCGATCGCCCCTTCCACTAACGGATCGTGAATCGTCTGCCCCAATGCCCGAATCCAGCCAGCACCGACCGATTCGGCAGTAATCACACCGCTCTCATAGCCCTCGTTAAAGCGGTAGATCAAGACGCGATCGACTTTCAGAAACTCTCGAATTTCGTCTACACCCGTTTGCACAATGTCGTCAAAGTGAAGCGTCTGGCGGATTTTCACTACCACGTTACTGAGTAGCTCCGACTGTTGTGCCTGCAAGTCTCGCTGCCGTGCTTCGGTTGCCAGTGCCTTTTCCGAGCTGACAATGCTGTCTGCCATCGCGTTGAACGCAATCGTCAGTTGACCCACTTCGTCCAGTGAAGATACCTGAGCGCGCCGGGTGCGATCGCCATCGGCAAATGCCTGGGTTGTTTCCTCCAGCGTCTCTAAAGGCTTTAGGACTAACCGCCGGAAGGCAGCCGTCCAAAGGGAAACCACCAACAGCGTCAGAGCCAGTACCAGCGCTTCTTGCTGTAAGCTGCTGCCAAGCAACGCATTCAGCCTGTCTTCTGGTGTCCCTCTAACCAGAATCGCTGTGGGTTTGTCGCTATAGCTGGCTACAGCTCCATCCGGCGTTTCGACGATTTGATTGGGTATTGCCTTCGCCGCCACGGTGTAGCTGTGACCACCAATGTCGAGTCGCTGCGTTACGGCTTTTCCCTTTGCTGCTGCCGCTTCGTCTAGTAGCGCGGTGGTTGGTAGGGCAAGGTTATCTTTGGTATTAGCAGTGCCATCAGTTTTGGTTTTGTTTAAGGCAGTTGCCAGCACAAACTCACCGCTAGGCGGGCGCTCATATATGGCGCTGTAACCGCCGCCAAAGGCTTTGAGTGTTTCGTTAACGATCGGCAGCTTGGCGTTGACAACGTCCCCAAACACTAGCGCCCCAACCACTGCTTTAGTATCAGGATCTTTGATCGGTGTCACTACGTATCGGATCAGACTGTCTTGCTTGCTAAAGCCATTCGGTAACGGTGGCGCTTCTTTCGCCAGCTCAGACCACGACACAATGGCACTGGACTTGATTTGAGCAGGTGCTTTGAGTACCTTGCTGACCAAGCCGTTAGGATCAAAGGTTTCGCCCTGGCGATCGACATTTGCATTCACCACAATCCGCAAATCTCGATCAACCAGCGTCGCGTACTCCATCTTGCGGGCTTTCACCTCGTTTCGCAAAATCTGTCGTACCTGTGCATTCACGTCTGCATTAAGCCTGTTGCCCTGCGATTGGGCGCGTACAGCACTAATCAACGCTGTGTTGTCCGCTTGTCCCCGCGAACCATATCCCATCTGATCAAGCTTGGTGTTGTAGTTTGCCTCGGTAACGGCAACTTCTGATTTTGCTTGTTCCAGAAGTTGTGTCCGCAAACTGCCTGTCAGCGTAAGGGTAGACCAAACGCCTAAACCCAAAATGGGCACCAGTTCACAAACAATGAGGGCAAGCGCCTGCTTACGACCGATCGACAAATTGCAGAATAACTGAATCAAAAACGGACGACGTTTTACCAGTGGTGGTGTTGGTAGAAAATCATCGGTTGATTCTAATGAGCGTTCAGAGGGAGCTGGCAGTGTTTCCCAGCGATCGCCGAGTTGAGCCGCGTCACGCGAAGAGGTGCGATTGTTAAGAGCTTCGGCTGCATCAGTACGATTAACCATAACGGTATCTCAGGGTAATAGTGCAAGAAGGTTTAGCAAAACGGGTTGACCAAAACAGTTCAAAAAATTTACGGTACTGACGAATTGTGTAGAACAGGCGACTGTAAAAGGCTCAGCGCGTCCAACACAAACCAGATTTCTTGCTCTTGCAAAACGCACCCACGGAGATACGTCAGCAAACTTGATGCCACATGGCTAGGCGGTGGTTGAATTTGATCCGGTGTCATCCACACCATGCCCTCAACCTGTTGCACCACGACTCCCAGGGAAATCGTTCCTGGACGAACGATGACCAGGGTGTGCTGCTGTGTGTTTAAGTCCAGCGATGGTGTCCCTAGCAGTCGCGTCAGGTCAACCACCCATAGCACTCGGCTCCGGCGATTCATGAGTCCAATGATGCAAGCAGGCATATTTGGCATCGGTGTGAGACGATTTGCCGATAGCACTAACACTTCTTGTACCTGCTTCATTGGCAGTACAACAGGCGTTTGTGGATCAAGCAAAAACTTGAGATACGCCTCACCCAACGAATGTAGACGGCTAGTAGGTAGTGTTAGCGCTGATTGCGTCATTGGTTTAACCCACGATGGCTTTAACGGCGCGAACTAATTGCTCGCGGGTGAAGGGCTTCGTCAGGTAGGCATCGGCTCCCTGCTTCATCCCCCACAGACGATCGATTTCCTGATTCTTAGAAGTGCAAATAATAATGGGCACTTTTTCAGTAACTGGATGCTTTTTTAAGCTGCGACAGAGTTCAAACCCACTCATTCCTGGCATCACAACATCTGTAATGATGACATCTGGTTTTTGCTCGATCGCTTTGCTTAAAGCCTCTTGGGCACTCACGGCATTGATCACGGTATACCCACTTTCGCGCAGGTAATGACTCATTAATTCCCGCTCAGACGGCGTATCCTCAACCACCAAAATCGTGATCATCAGCGTTAAGCTCATACAGTTCCTCTTTATAGAATGCGGATGGGAAGTTATTGGTTTTTAGTTGTTGGTTGTTAGTTTTTAGTGGACGAGAATCAGGAGCCAAGAGTTGATAGGCTAAAGGCTAAAAAACATATGGCTGCCTAACTCAACACTTGAAGCTCCGAGCTTAGAACTCAACACTCAAAACTCTTTTCTTCTCCCTCGCTAACAACTAATAACCAACAACTAACAACTCAAGTGCTTGAACACAATCTTCAACAAATCTGATTGCGTAAACGGTTTAGTCAAGTAACCAGAAGCACCAACAAGTTTTGCTTTAGCGCGATCGATAAAGCCAGTGTTTCCTGTCACCATGATGATAGGCGTGTTTCTAAAGGTAGGATGTCGCCGCAGCAATGAGCACAACTCGTACCCATCGAGGTTTGGCATTTCCACATCCAACAAGACCAAATCAGGCTTGCTACGTACCACCTGCATTAAGGCTCGTACTGGGTCATTGACCATGACAATGGCAAAGCTTGTGTCGTCTAAAAAGCTATTAATCGCCTGCAAAACAGTCGGACTATCGTCAACACAAACGATCGTATAGGTTGCTTTAAGAGACACATTTTCTGGAGGTCTATCTTTCTTGTTAGCGGCTGCGACAGCAGCACTAGAATCTCCAGGTGACAAATTGATTACTGTAGACGCTTGAGTGCCTCTCTTTTGGGCTACAAAATCAGGACGATTGCTTGGTGATGGCACTAACGGTTTGGCAACTCGTTGCTGTCGCAAACGCTCTTGACAAAATTCGACTAGCGGACGTAAATCAAGTCGATAAAAGCTCGGAAATTCGTCGAATTTTTCTTTTTCAATCAACTCATAGCTACCCTCTTGCACTAAAAGGAAAGACTCTATCACTTCTTTTGCCAGCTCTTCAATTAACCCAGCCGCTTGAGCAGATGTAAGGTGTTGTTGCTCAACCAACCAGCAGAGTGCCCGATAATCAGAGCTAATTTTCGATCGCATCTCTGGCGCACTTTCAAAGAGCAGGCGCACTTGCACCCTTACTGGACTCACCAGGTTTATGACTTGACGACTAAGCTGGCGCAAATGACGATCCAGACGCTCAAAGCGATCGATGGAAGAAGACGCATAAATCAGTTCGCCCTGGTCAAGATAAATCGACCAAACACCCGCATTACTAGAGACATGCAAACATCCACTGATCTGACGGCTTTTTGCCTGTGCTAGTAGACTTAACGGGTGAAGTTTTTGAGAGGGCTTGTGGTCAACCATAGAGATGGTATTCATGATGGTCAGCTCTGATTCATTTAGGGAGAGTAGCTAAAAGAGTAAATCGTGCCAGAACGCGTTCGCTGTATCTCGCAGGTGATGGTAATTGTTAGCTGATACGGGAGAAATAGAGAGTTAATGTCATTTTTAGACAGAGTACTCTATGTATAAAACAACTACAGGTCTGAATGCTTTCTTCGACGCTGAAAATGCACTAAAGGCTTCAGTTAGCTTAGGCACTAAACGATTAACTGCAGGCAAGATTTTGACTTGTGAGCGTTTCACCAAGCAGCGATCGTGCAGCCTCTTTCGTTCAGACTGATATAGATTCGATAAATTTGAAATCTTTCTATTCACTAAATTGACTATATTTTTGAGCACCAATGGGTCGCTCAAAAATACACATCATCTAAAGTTGAAAGTAAGTAGGTAGCCACAATTAATTGTGAGGAAGAGGTTTGGGGGCGTTGCCCCAAGGCAGCTTTCGGCTTGAGCGCTCAAGCCGAAGGGGGTTCCACCCCCTCCATCCCCAAAATCATCTTTAGCTTTAATTACGCCCAGTAACTTATCGTTTTGCAAGCCGTGTTTCAAGAGGAATAGTCTGGGAGGTAAATGCAGTCGAAATGGATTGAAGTGGTAGAGCAGCAACCTCTTGTAACTGGTGATACTTGAAACTATTAATGCTTGCTTAAACTAGTTTTAAGATCGACAGTTTCCTAGTTAACACCGAGCATATACGAAAAAACAGGATAAGCATATAAAGTAGCGATGAAGAAGCATGTGAATCTATAAAGCTTAAATAATTTTAAGTAATACTTTAAAACTAAGAAGTAGGTATTCAAAAATATATCCTGTAAGCATAATTATTTTAGCTGTAGATTTTTTCAGTCAAGTAAATAAGCCCTTCTAAGAGGTTGTTGAACAGTCTGGCGCTAAAACCGCAGTCTTGTGAAGAAAGTTTGCTGCTACAGACTACGGAGCAACAGGGGTTTTGCAACCTGCGTTGGCAGGTGTTTTTCGTGTAGCCGCGACTTCAGTGTCTAAAGTAAGGAATATCTAAACTTGGTAGTCCTAAAGATGTAAGGATGAATCAGATCACGTTACCTCATGTGTTTGATGTCGATTGCTCTGACACCCTGTCCTACTGGTCAATCAACGCACACGGTCAAAAAGGGCAAAAGCTACAACGGCAAACCAAACTTTAAGTGCCGCGAGTGTGGCAGACAGTTGGTCCAAACCCCTAGCCCAAACGCCTTGAGGTGGCGACGAAAACCTTGAGCGACCAGCTTGGATTGGAGCCGATCCCTTGAGCTGGCATCGCAAGATGAGTGGGTGTTTCAGAGCCTTGGCTGCCAAGCGATGTGCATGACACGGCGGACGTGCCTCAACCGATCGCGGTGGCGGTTCAAAAAAAGGGCATTTGACGATTCAGTGTGACCAGAGGTGGTACTGGGTCGGCAACCAGGGGAACAAGCCGTGGATTGGGCTTGCTTTCGCTGTGCCAACACGAGCAATGGTTGGGGTGCCTGTTAGGACTACCGTTTTATACTTTATTTGTTCCGCCTACTTAGTGATCATCGCCATAGCCTGCTATGACGACGGCTGAAAAATGGTCTTCCAGGCTTTGACAGTATCTTTGCCGATTTCGGTATCTTTCGTTCTGCCGTCGTTCCACACCAGCCGAATCATAACTTTTCCGGGTGGTGCATTGGCAAGCGCTGCGGCTAAATCTGGTGCAACCGGACCGCTGGTGTAGGTGTAAAGTTTGCCCGCGATCGCAAGACTGATCGAGTCTGGCACACTTTCAGTAAGGTAGTAACGATAGACCGGGTCGATACCAGACGACAGCCCTAAGCCGAGACCAAAGCCTCTTCTGTAGTGTCCAAAGCCAAAGCCCCCAAAGCCAGAGTGCCCAAAGCCCGCATCGTAACCAATCAGCCTCGACCCGATGCGGTTGTAGGTGACACCAATGCCGCTCTTTGACCAACTGCTAACGAAAACAAAGCCAGAATTATAGTTGCGATCGTAGACGATTCTGCCGTCAAACGGATTTTCGACGACTTTTGACCAAGCCACATTGTCATGGGCTTCGACCGCCGCTGGTGCTACTGCCAAAGCTGGGTAAGCAGTGCTAACGGTGAAGCTTAGTCCCAATCCCAGTAATTGCCACTTCACGCGGATACCTCCGTGCCATCTCACTAATGTTGATTTGCTTTGGTAGATGTAGAGCCGTTCAGAGCCTTGCGAAGGCGTTGCGATCGCCTACCTCTACTTATTGTGAAAGATTTGTTCCACTCTCGGCAACACCAAAAGGGTTGAAACGTGGGGGATGAGGCTGTAAAGTTTCTACCTTCTGCCTCTTCGCGGAAGTGAGGGGTAAGGGGTGAGGGGTGAGAAGAGAGAGGTGAGGAGTATTAGCTTCTGCCTCCTGCCTTCTGCCTTCTGCCTTCTGCCTCCTGCCTTCTGCCTTCTACAAGCTCTAGAGTTGTTTTGTTCGTTGCGGTTCTGGTAGCATTTGAACCATGTAAGACAGCCATGTACCACCTTAAACATCACATCACGGGGAAGACGCTATGAAATGGAGCGACATGCGCCGCAGTAACAATGTGGAAGACAGTCGAGGCGGGTCTGGTGGCGTTCCTGGAGGTGTTGGCGGTGCCAGCATTGGTGGTGTGGTCATTGCGGTCATTGCAGGTCTGATTTTTGGGGTTAACCCTTTAGAAATCTTGAGTTTGATGCAAGGTGGTGATGTTGCCCCCGCACCTCAACGACAGGGACAGCCAATACAGGATCGAGACTCAGACTTTGTTAAAGCCGTGTTGGGCGACACTGAAGATACCTGGAACCGCATTTTCAAGCAACAGTTAAATGCAACGTACCAAGCGCCAAAGTTAGTGCTCTTTAGCAGTAGGGTTGATTCAGCCTGCGGGTTTGCGAAGGCAGCAGCGGGTCCATTTTACTGTCCGGCTGACGACAAAGTGTATCTGGATATGGCGTTCTTTAAGCAAGTTCAGGCGACGGCTGGAGCGGATGCTGATTTTGCGCGTGCGTATGCGATCGCCCATGAAGTCGGTCATCATGTGCAGAACCAGCTTGGCATCTCAACCAAAGTCAGACAACTGCAATCGCGCTCAGATAAGGCAACGGTCAACAATCTGTCCGTTCGCCTTGAGCTTCAGGCTGATTGTTTTGCTGGTATTTGGGGGCACTACACCGCTGAGCGCAACTTAATCAACGGGCAAGATGTGAAGGGTGCGATGAATACGGCTGCTCAGATTGGTGACGACTATTTGCAAAAACAGTCTAGCGGCTATGTTGTACCAGAAGCCTTTACGCATGGGTCGTCTGAACAGCGGGTCTCGTGGTTCGATCGTGGTCTAAAATCAGGTAGCCTCAAACAGTGTGATACGTTTAGCACTAGCAAATCATGACATTTGGCGGTTTGTAGAATCGTTGACGGTGGTTGATCGTTCAGCGCTTTCGCTGTTCAATTCACGATCGCTGAAGTTGGATCAGTGGTTTCTCGATCGCTACCACCCTGCAAAGCATTACTAGCAGAGGAAAACTGCACCTTAAAGGTTGTCGCCTCCTTGGCGCTTTCCAACTCAATGTTTGCCCCAAGACAGTCTACCAACTTCTTCACTAACGCCAGCCCTAACCCTGTACCGCCGCGTTTCCAGGGGTCGTGATGGGGAATACGATAAAACTTATCGAAGACGCGTGCTTGTTCGCGTTCAGGAATTTCAACGCCTGTATTCGTCACGCTAATTTGCAAACCGTTTACCGTCTTTTGAGTCGCTACGACGATCGACTCCCCAGCCGGAGTGTATTTGCAAGCATTATTGAGCAGTTCAGTCAGAATGCGCTCCAGATAGGATTGTTCTGTCGTTAACGCTGGCAAGTCAGGAGTGATATTGAGCTGCAACCGTTGCTGTTGGCTTGCGGCGCGATCACTGAACGGCTCTGCAATGACTGGAATCCACGTTGCTAGCGCAATGGTCGTCAGCGTCAGTGACTCCGCTTCAGCATCCAGACGGGTCAAGTCAAGCAAGTTAGTAATCAAATCAATTTCTCGCTGGCATTCGTCGTGCAAAATTTGCAGGTAGCGATCGACGGCTGCGGCTTTGGGTTGAGTCTGAGTTTGCCACTCTTGATGCTGAGTTTGAAGTGGCTCTGGCGCTTGATCATCCTGTTGGAGCATTGTGTTTAAGCCAGGCTCAGCCCTCTTGAGACTAATTTCTAGCATGTGAATCGCCATCTTGATGTTCGCCATCGGAGTACGAAGTTCGTGAGAAACCGTACTGAGAAAATCGTCCTTCAGTTGATTGAGCTGTTCTAGCTCGCTGACCTGAGCTTGCAGAGCTTGACAAAGACGTGACTGCCGGAGGGCGATCGCGCACTGATTTGCCACCTGCTGCACCAGGCGAATATCCTGTTCTGTAAACACGTACTCGCTAGGGCTAATGAGCCACAAATCACCGAGTACTCCCTGGTCGTCCACAATGGGACAGGCAAGCATGGCAACACGCCCCCGTTGAGGATTTGGCAGCAGAGAGCAGAACTGAAAGTATTGTCCCTGTAAGAGTTGGCTGTAACCCTCTTCAAAGTTATCCATCTGCAAAACGCGACCCTGGATCGGAGTGAGAGAGGCTGCATATTCGTACAGAACTTTGGCAGAATGCTGCTCCAGGTTGTAGAGCGCCGCGTTACAGCTTCTCACGCCAACCGCGATCGCAAGCTCCTGCACGGCTGCTTGCAAAATTTGGGTTTCGTCCAGGCTGTCACGGACGCGATCGGTAATGCGCTTCAAAGTCGCTTCAAAATCAAACGCCAGTTGCAGTTGAGCTGTGCGCGTCTGCACTTGCGCCTCTAAGTCAAGACTGTATTGCTGAAGCTGTTGTTGGAGCGTCCGAATGGTCAGTTGATGCTCAACCCGCGCCAACACCTCTTCTGCCTGAAACGGCTTT
Organism: Tildeniella nuda ZEHNDER 1965/U140; assembly: GCA_019358895.1. Lineage (GTDB taxonomy): Bacteria > Cyanobacteriota > Cyanobacteriia > Leptolyngbyales > Leptolyngbyaceae > Stenomitos > Stenomitos nudus. Next base: position 63,827 of record JAHHIG010000022.1, read on the forward strand.
GTGATGTAGTCTACACCGCCCACTTGGAACGCTTTTACCTTATCAAAGACGCTATCGAGAGCACTCAGAAAGATGACTGGAATCTCACGCACTTGCGGTAGTGCTTTTAACTGCTGACAGAGTTCGTATCCATCCATTTCCGCCATGCGAATATCAAGCAAGATGAGGTCAGGTAGCGCTGCCTCGACTGCTTTGAGAGCCAGCTTGCCGTTCAGTACCTTTCGCACTGCATACCCTTGACGACTGAGCAGCGCTGACAAAACACGCAAGTTGTCCGGCATATCATCGACAACCAGGATGTTTTTTTTCGTAGCAATCTCGTGATGCTGATTCATGGAGGTCGATGACACGGCTGATCAGGGCAAGCTGAAACGTACCAACCAGCTTACTGAACTTAGTGTGCCCAAGATACCAGCATTTCTAGAAAATGCTGGACTTCTCCTCTATACGCCCATTGAAGGCGCGCAGACGCTAAAATGAGTAGGATTTGTTTTGCTGAAGGGCTTGTCTCTTGTGCTAACTACCCTCATTGCCGACTTTCGCATTATTTTTGAGCGTGATCCGGCTGCCCGCAACTGGCTGGAGGTTTTATTTTGCTATCCAGGGTTGCAGGCGCTCGCGTTTCACCGCTGTTCTCATGAGCTTTATCGGCTGGGTTTGCCATTCATTCCCCGCTTGATCTCTCAGTTAGCACGCTTTTTAACGGGCATTGAAATTCACCCTGGCGCGCAGATTGGGCAAGGTGTTTTTATTGACCACGGCATGGGTGTGGTCATTGGTGAAACCGCGATCGTGGGCAACTATGCGCTCATCTACCAGGGTGTAACGCTGGGCGGTACGGGCAAAGAGAGTGGGAAGCGGCACCCGACCCTGGGTGAAGATGTAGTGGTGGGCGCGGGTGCCAAAGTGCTAGGCAATATTGAGATTGGCGATCGCGTCCGCATTGGAGCCGGATCGGTTGTGCTGCGTGCGGTGCCATCAGACTGCACGGTCGTTGGGGTGCCTGGTCGCATTGTGCATCGATCGGGCGGACGCGCTGATCCCCTGGAGCATGGACGCTTACCTGACTCAGAGGCGCAGGTCATTCGGGCGTTGGTCGATCGAATCGAATCGTTAGAGCAGCAACTTCAACTACTGCAAACTAAGCAGTCGCTCAACGAATCCCTTTTGCTCGTTTCAACTACCTCAAGAGCGTCCAATGGCGATCGTGGAAGCGATCAAGGGGTTGCTACCGCTGAGCACACTGAACCGTCTGCTGACGCTATTTCTCGCAGTTGCCGCCTGCGTGACAAAGTAATCGAAGAGTTTTTGGACGGTGCCGGGATCTAGATTTAATTACTGGAGGCATTGACCGTCGGTTTGTTACCTGTAACGAGCCGACGGAAGGATGTAGCTGATCACATGACCCGACGATCGCTACCGTTCAAAAGCGGGTAGCGTTTCGACTTCAGTTTTAGCCGCTTGGAGCCACTCCTGCATCGCTGGAAGTGCCAGTATCGACTCGACATACTGCTGACAAACATCGTCTAGTGGCACCTCGTAGGTGACGAAACGTAGCGCGACAGGGGCAAACATGGCATCGGCGATTGTAAACTGACCAAACAGCAGCGATCCGTCTGCACCAAACGTTTGACGGCAATTGCGCCAGATGATGGTGATGCGATCAATGTCCATTTGCACGTCAGATGTCATCCCTTGACCAGGAAGCCTGGCGCGGCAGTTCATTGGCATATTGTGACGCAGAGCCTGGAAACCAGAGTGCATCTCGGCACTAATCGCACGGGCGATCGCACGGGCTGGTTTGTCTGTAGGCAACCAGTGAAGTGTCGGCAAACATTCAGCGAGATAGTCCAGAATGGCAAGAGAATCCCAGACGGTGATAGTGTCATCCAACAGCACAGGTACTTTGCCTGCCGGAGAATAGCGCCGAATGTGTTGGCTTGACTCCGGTTTGTAGAGGGCGATTTGCACCTCGTTGAAGCTCACATCCAATTGACGCATGGCTAACCACGGACGGAGCGACCAGGACGAATAGTTTTTGTTGCCTATAACCAGTGTAAATGTCATTTTTGGTAGCGACGCTCCTCAAGCCACGCCCGTATCTCGGCTTCAGAGCCAGCGGAAGTCGATCGTCCTGTTGCAGCGTCGTAAGCTTGCCAGTAGCGGTTGCCAAAGCGATCGAGGTGCTGCCAAACGTGCAACGTCTGGGCGTGAGTCAACAGATGAACCAAACGTTGCCAGAAGTCTATTTTGGGGCAAGAAACGACTGTAGAGGGTTCGATCGTGCTTGCAACAACACTCAACGGATCTAATTTCAAACACCGTTCTAATTTCAAACATTGTTCAGCATGGTTCATTAGAGATGCTCCTAGAATGAACGGGATGATGACTACGCTATCAATGCTTGGAATAACAATCAAACGACAGCATGTATGGTTTCTATAAATAAGATCTATAGCAGTCCTAAATCAGTTGTGAGCGGCACTGAAGCATTGAGCGGTCAGCGGTCAGCCGTCAGCGGTCAGCCATCAGCGGTCAGCCGTCAGCCGTCAGCCATCAGCGGTCAGCCGTCAGCTTTTCTCTAATCGCTGATCGCTCAATGCTGAGTGCGACAAGTACGCTCAAACTTAGCTATATCTGGGCTAAACACCTCTTCTCCAAGCGACCAAAGAGGGCCATCTTACTTTAAGGTTTGAGCGATCGCGGGTTGCTAAGCCAGTTTGTGCCTTTAAGCTGATTCACCTGGGCTGCTTCATCAGCAATGATCTACGTAGAATAGATAGACGAACTTTGATCGAGACCAGTGCTGTAGTCGTCAGCGCCGCCTTTCCATCACGCTACTTCTCCAGGAGATCGCACATGACAACCACAAACCACGAATTTGAAATCCAAAAAAATGAGGACGAGTGGCGCAATGCTCTAACGCCAGAACAGTTCCACGTTCTGCGCCAGCATGGTACAGAACGCGCTCGTACTAGTCCTTTGGATAAAGAGTACAGCAACGGCACCTATCTTTGCGCAGGTTGTGGCTTACCCTTGTTTACGTCTGATACTAAGTTTGACAGCGGTACAGGCTGGCCCAGCTTTTTCAAGCCGATCGATGGTGCAATTGAAACCACAGTCGATCGATCGTTGTTTATGACCCGCGTTGAAACTCATTGCAGTCGCTGTGGTGGGCACTTGGGGCATGTGTTTGAGGACGGTCCTAAACCGACAGGGCAGCGGTATTGTATGAATGGTGCTGCTCTGAAGTTTATGCCAGGTTAAGAACCCAATTCGAGAAGCCTTCGTTACTGATCCGTAGCGAACTAGTAGTCAGTAGTCAGAGAGCAGCTAACTGCTGATAGCTGAGCCAAGCATGTGTAGTTGTTCTCTAGAAAACTTAAGATCGCCGATCGACAGAACCCGCTACAACCAGCCTCTAGAGCCTCTAAGCGCCTGCTGTTAACTGCCCTTGTTTGACCGAGAAAATCTGTGAAGAATACAGCCACTGGGCATCAAACGAGCCTAGATGTGTTGTGGTGATCAGCGTTTGGTAGCGGTCTTGAATGGTTTCGAGTAGATGATTTTGGCGATCGAGATCAAGTTCTGCCAGCACATCATCCAGCAGCAGGAGCGGTGGTTCGCCAATGACTTCTTCAATCAGCTTGAGTTCGGCAAGCTTGAGCGCCAGTACCAACGTGCGCTGTTGCCCTTGAGAACCATACTGACGTGCCGATGTTTGGTTGATCGTAAATTCCACATCATCCCGATGGGGACCGACTAACGTCGTGCTTTGGTACTGCTCGGCGATCGCCCGTTCCTGAATTTTTGCCAAAAACGCTTGCTTCACTGATTCCGGCTCATCTTGTTCTAAAGCGACATTGGGCGCGTAATTAATTGCCAACTCTTCCGTGCTACCGCTGATTTCACGATGCCAGCGCTGCGCCAAGGGAGCCAGTCGCTGCAACACTCTGGCACGCCGCCGAATCACACGTGTTCCCGTCGCTGCAAGCTGAGCATCCCAAAGCGCAAGCTCAGTTTTATTAAAGGCTTCAAGGTTTCGATCGAGTCCGTCAGAAAAGAGATCGTTGTCACCGTCCTCAGCTCTCTCAAACTCTGCTTGCTGACTGCTGACTGCTGCTTGCTGACCGCTGACCGCTGACTGCTGACTGCTGACTGCTGACTGCTGACCGCTGACCGACCGCTGATTGCCTTTCAGCAACGCATTCCGCTGCCGCAACACCTGGTTGTATTGCTGCAAGATATGAGCATAGACAGGCTCCAATTGAATGAGCAGAGAATCCAGCCAGTTGCGTCGCTGATCTGGTCCACCACGCACCAGATCTAAATCCAGGCTGGAGAACTGCACCATATTGAGAATGCCCAGGAAGTCAAGCTGGCGACGGACGGTTTCGCTGTTGATGGCAACTGTGCGCCGACTGTTGACCCGCAGAGTAAAGGAAAGGTCGATCGAGCCAACATCTCGCTCTAGCTGTGCATCTACGCGTGCGCTTTCTTTGCCCGTGTAGATCAAGTCACGATCGCGCGACGTGCGATGCGATCGTAACGTTGACAGCAGTTCCACTGCCTCTAGCAAATTGGATTTACCCTGAGCGTTGTTGCCCAACAAGATTGTCTTGGGCGCACCAAACTCCACCGCTTGATCCACGTAATTGCGAAACTGTCGAAGGTGAAGCGTTTTGAGATACATAAGCCGTCAGCTATCAGCCGTCAGCCGTCAAAAGGCTAGAACATCGATCGTCGAGGGAGCGCACCAGCGCTGATTGCTAACCCTCGTCCCCAGCCCTTCTCTTTAGGGAGAAGGGCAAATTGGTGATTCGTCCTTTCATCCAACAACGCCGATAGTCACTTACCGCCTTGTCTTGGCAAACCACCGATACGCCAGTTTTTCCAACTCTACCCAGACGAACATGAGTGCGCTGACACCCAGGCAAATGCCAAGTTCAGAGCCGCTCAAATAATGGGTGTTGAAGAAGCTACGCATAAACGGCACATAGACCAATGCTAGCTGCAACAGCGAGGTGAGAAACACGGCTCCCAAAAGGAACGGATTGGAAAACGGGTTCAGTTCAATGGTCAAACGTGAATTAGAACGAATTGCCAGAGCGTGACCCATCTGAGCAATACATAAGGTTGTGAAGACCATTGTTTTCCAGCGATCGCCGTTCGGGTCTTCCGCAGTAGGGTTGGCATGGGCATACCCATACGACCAGGACATGAGAGCGATCGCCAAAATTGCCAGCACAATCCCAATCCGAATCATGTATGCACCTAGACCGCGCGCAAAAATACTTTCACCCGGATCGTGGGGCGGACGTTTCATCACGTCCGGTTCTGCGGGTTCTACTGCCAGTGCCAGTGCGGGTAGACCATCGGTGACAAGGTTCATCCAGAGGATTTGTAGCGGCGATAGCGGTACACCACCTAAACCCAAAAGCGGTGCAGCTCCAATGGTCAGCAGTTCGCCAATATTGCTACCCAGAATGTACTTGATGAAGCGCCGAATGTTGGTGTAAACGACCCGTCCCTCTTCAGTAGCAGCCACGATCGTAGCAAAGTTGTCATCCAGCAGCACCATGTCGCTGGCATCTTTACTTACGTCGGTGCCCGTAATTCCCATGGCAATGCCAATGTCTGCTTGCTTTAGGGCAGGGGCATCGTTGACCCCATCACCCGTCATCGCAACTATGTGACCTTTGCGCTGTAGCACCTGGACGATTCGTAGCTTATGTTCGGGCGCAACGCGGGCATAAACGCTGACATCCTCGACCTGATTCGCCAATTCTTCCAGGCTGAGCCGTTCCAACTCACGACCGCTGAGGGCACGATCGCCCGGTTTTGCAATCCCCAAATCTTCGGCAACTGCCTGGGCGGTCAATTGATGGTCGCCCGTAATCATGATGGGACGAATGCCTGCGGAGCGGCAGCGGGCAACGGCATCGCGGACTTCAGGGCGAGGTGCATCCAGCATTGCGACTAAGCCCAACCAGATTAGCTCACGCTCTGTCGTTTCATCGGAGCCTTCGGGGGGAATGTCAGTCAGTGGCTTACAGGCAAAGCCAAGGACGCGCAGCCCTCGACCTGCCATCTGGTCATTCTGGCTCAAAATCAGGCGACGCTGTTCATCTGTAATTGCCTGTGCTGCGTCACCAACTTGAATCTGCGTACAGCGCTCTAAAATCAGTTCGGGCGAGCCTTTAGTAAACATCATGTAGTGGGATGTGTTACCAGTCAGAGTGGGATCAGCGTCTAGGACTTCTGCGATCGCGCTCATGCGTTTGCGCTCAGACGAAAAGGGAAATTCAGCCACACGCGGCAGCTTGCTTGCCCATTGATCCTTCTCAAACCCTGCTTTGCCTGCTAGTGTAAGCAACGCTCCTTCTGTGGGGTCGCCTAGAATAATCCATGCGCCCTTATCCTCCTGCAAAACAGCGTCATTACAAACGGTGCAGGCAGTCAGCAAGTTTAATAGTTCTGGCTGTTCTTGCGGATCGAGCGTGGCTTCAGCTTGAGCATCAACCAATGCAAATTCTCCAGTGGGAGCGTAGCCGTCACCCGTGACACGCAGGGAGCTACTGCTGGTGTGCAATAGCTGTACGACCATTTTGTTTTGTGTGAGCGTCCCCGTTTTATCAGAACAAATGGTGGTAACAGAGCCAAGAGTCTCTACAGCAGGCAGTTTGCGAATGAGTGCTTGTCGTTTCACCATGCGCTGCGTACCCAAGGCGAGGGTAACAGTGATGACGGCTGGAAGACCTTCGGGGACGATCGCCACTGCCATACTCAGCGAGACTTCCAGTAGTTCCTTCCAGCTACCAACGCCCAGGTGAAGGATGCCACCCACTACCACTAGGGCGACCAACGCTAACGCGCCTGTTACTAGCACTTTGCTCAGTAACGCCATGCGCTTTTGCAGCGGTGTGGGTTCCGTTTGAACCGATTGAAGCATCGTGGCAATGCGCCCTAGCTCAGTCTGCATCCCCGTTCCAGTGACAACAACGGTTGCCCGTCCCTGGAGCACTTCTGTACCCTGGTAGACGAGGTTAACGCGATCGCCTAACGGGGTATCGGTTGGCAGTTCGGCATCAACGCGCTTGTTTACCGCCTGTGCTTCACCCGTCAGCGCTGATTCTCTGATTTGCAGATTTGCCGCATCCAGCAAGCGACCATCGGCTGCAACCTGCACCCCTGCTTCTAAAAGCATGACATCACCGGGCACCAGGTCTTTTGAGTCTACTTCAATCGTCTTCCCATCCCGAATAACTCGCACTCTGGACGTTGCCAGCTTTTTCAGCGCTGCCAGATCTTTTTCTGCCTTGCTCTCTTGAAAGTAGCCTAAGAGACCGTTCAGAATGACGATCGCAAAAATGGCGATCGTGTCTTTAAACGGAATCTCACCTGGATCGAGCTTGCCTGCTCTCCAATCGAAGAAATCGAGCGCACCAGAAATCAGCGCTACCGCAATCAGCAGCAGCAGCATAATGTTGGTGAACTGGTCTAATAGAATTTCCCAGGTGCTGCGTCCCCCCGTTTCCACTAACTCATTTGAACCGTACTGCTCAAGATGGGCGGCTACTTGCTGAGTCGTTAAACCAGCTTGGCGATCGCTCTGAAATTGCTCTAGAGTCTGATGCACACCCAGCGTATGCCAGATCGCTGCAGTGTCAGGTGAAGGCGAGTTTGCAATCATAGTCAACTAATGGTGAGGGACGGCGAGGAGTGTTATAACACCTATAGCACCTGATCATAGTGCCTAAAGCAACTAAGCGGCACTATTAAATAGTGTAAAGGCGATCGTACGAAAACCGAAAAAAATCTCACGATGGTTGTGAACCCGTTTAAGCCACAGAATCTCATTGGTAGACAAAGCGAGTTGCAACAGGTCAGCCAAATCCTTGCAGCGGACGGTGATTTATTACTTGCTGGAGTACCCGGTAGTGGTCGTCGTACACTGCTGCGTCATGCTGCGCGTGCTGTTGGCGCTAGGGTAATTGAAATTGACTGTTTGCGTGCGACTGATAGCAATCGCTTCCTCCAACTCCTGACTGAAGGTATCATTGCGGCTTTTCAGTCATCGACCGAGTTAGGGTTGATTCAACAGTGGAGTCAGGATCAGCCAATCATTTTAGAGATGACAGCGAACAGACAGGCGCGACTTGTCTGGCATCCCACGCCAAAAAACGAGTGGGTACTGTTTCAAAGTTTGCTGGCGCTGCCACAAGCGATGGCAGAATGGCTTGACTGTCGTGTCGTGCTGGTCTTTCTAAACTTTGCTCACATTCGCTCCTGGGATCGATCGGAAAAGTGGCAAAGCTATCTGCGCCAGGAAATTCAGCAGCAAACGCAGGTGAGCTATGCGCTAATTGCCACTGTGGCAGAAAGCTGGGTGCAAGACAGCAAGGTCGAAGTCATCTTCCTTGAACCACTGGAAGAGGCAGAGCTGCGTCCGTGGATTGTTTCGGTGCTGGCAGCAGAGGGACTTCGGTTTGAACCTGAAGGTCAAGCATTGGACTTATTTCTGGCGTATGTGCAAGGGCATGTTGGGGATGCGATTGCCCTTGCCAGGCGGGTCTGGCTGGATCGTCATGCGTTTGAGGCGTTGAACGTGCCAGCTAAAGCCTTCAACCCAAAGCACTCCTCTAGCCACCTGAAAGAGCATGAAATCGCATATTACGCCAAAAACCAAGCGCTCAATGCTTACGTTGTCTATCCTCACCACGTCTACCGCAGCACCCTGGCACTTGTAGAAGATCTATCGCTGACGTTTGAGTCCTTAATTCTGCTACTGCCGCCCAGTCAGGTACGTGTCCTTGAAAGCCTTGCGCTCGACCCAACTGACAGTCCCCATTCGCGAGATTATATCCAGAAGCACCAGCTTTCTAGAGGCGGCGGACTTCAGGGTGCTCTAGCAAGTCTAGAACAAAAAGGGCTGGTATATGGACCAGACTACGGCTACCGTATTACGATGCCGCTGTTAGCTTTTTGGCTTAAGTATCATCTTGCTTGAGAGCTTGCTAAGAAATAACGGCACATTTTGGATCAGCTATGAGCTATGAGCTATCAGCTATGAGCTATGAGCTATCAGCTATCAGCTTTTCACTGACGGCTGAAGGCTACAGACTATGCTGTTATTTCTGCACAACTCCTAAGAGCATCTTACTTAAGGGCAAGCTCAGTAAAGTTACTGAGTGCCGAAGCTGACTGCTCATCATCACAAGGATATGCAGCGTTAACGGGTTGCGTAACAGCGATCGCTGCCTTCTCTCGTTAATTGCATTACGCTCGACGCAACAGCGTTGGAATGCTGTGGTAGAGCGTTTTCATCAAAATTTTATAAGACACCCTGGTTTTTAGGCTTCTAGAAGGAAATTTTCATACCAGCTTAAAGAAGCGACATAACTTCAGTACCTGTATGAAGGCTGTAACAAGTTGCCTTACTTCACGGTTGTCATCCTCTTGCGGTGTGTTGTTTAGTCTACATAATTACATTGATCACCCGTAAGGGGGAGCCATCATCCTACCGTCAGCAGACCCAACTGCTTGCACTGAACTGATCAGGGTTTTAGGGTTTAACGACCCAGCTTTAACTCTTAATGCAAAGAAGTTGTCTTTCCAGATAGGAATCATGTTGAATCTGAAGCCCTCCAGTGACTCTAATCGACGCGCACTCAAATTTCTAGAGAAAAATCCTTCACTCTCTCAATGCCTGCTTGAAGACTGTGGTCCCAACCTCAGCCAAGTAGCAACTATTATTGAACCTGTTTTAAATGCTTCTAGTCGCTGTGAAGTTAGTTCTTTTTACATTCAGGCAGTGACCACTGGACGCACTGCTTTTTTGACGACTAACTTACCGGACGATCGCGCGACGCATGTCACTTCAGTGGGTGCCAGTTGGTTAATTGGTCGCAACAGTACTTGCTCAATTGCAATTAAAAGCACGTCCATTTCCCGTTGCCATGCCGTTATTGGGCATTGTCCCGATCGCGGCTTCTATATTATGGATGTGGGCAGCAGCAACGGTACCTTTGTCAACTGCCGTCGTTTGGCTCCTCTAGAGCAGCGCTTGTTGAACGATGGCGATTTGGTTGAGTTGAGCCATACCCGCGTTGAGTTTTTCATCTCTGGTCAAAGTGGTCGCAATCCTGCTCACCAAGACACACAGGTTTAAATCTCTAGACAGATAGGTGCTCTAGCCACAATGATAGGGCACCTTACAGACTATCCACTCTAAAACCGATCGCTCGATCTAACAGCAAACGTACTGTCCTAATTCTTTGCTTGAGCTTCCTGATACATCATTTCTTGAAATTGAATGATGTCTTGTTGGGGATCAGCATGGCTGACTTTGAGTTCCAGGCGATCGCCCGGTGTTACAGGTCGGGTAAAGCGCATCGGCAGCTCAATGCCCAAGTCTTCTAGAAGCACTAAGCCAAGGTTCTCGTGTTCTCTAAGCCAGCGAAGCATTAAAGCATCCCAGACTTCATCTGCATTGCGCCGCAGAAACTCTAGCCCCCAATAGCGATTGGTCTGACGCTCTACAAGAACAGCTTCGTAGGCAGCCGAACTAATGCTTAAGATCAATTCTTTCATCACTTCGGCAGAAAAGGGGAGTGCGGCACCCCGGAGATGTGCCTTGATCTGAAAGTGCGCTAACAAATCGCTGTAGCGACGAATCGGTGAGGTCACCTGGGTGTAATTATCCAGTCCCAAACTGGCGTGGCGAGCGGGAGTGATGCTCAACTCACTGCGAGGCATACAGCGCCGAATCGCACAAGAGCGCACTGGTCCTGAGGGGAGTTGCAGCAGTTCTTCTTCAGACGGCAATTCGGGCTGCGGCTGGTGACGAAACGGCAGCGGTAGATTGTATGCTCGACCATAGTGAGCCGCAACCTCACCCGTTAAAATCATCATCTCCGCCACAAGCTGACGCGCTAACGAATCGTTGAGCACTTGAATCGTAATTTCATCGTCATAGACTTTAATCGACGATTCTGGCATGTGAATACTGATTGCGCCCTGAGACTGTCGCCATACTTGACGACGCTTTGCCCACTTTGCGATCGCCTCTAGCTCTGACTCTGCCTGCACACCCAGCTCCAACATCTCATCCACATCATCGTAGGTCAGGCGATAGGTCGCCTTGATGAGGCTGGCATAAATGCTGTAGTCCTGAATTGCGCCTTCTGGACTCAAAATCACGCTGAAGCTGAGGGCACAGCAGGTGCGCCCTTGCACCAGGCTCATCGGTCCTGTAGCTAACTCGGTCGGGAACATGGAAACCATGCCCGTTGGCAAGTACAGCGTCGTGATGCGGCGACGTGCCTCTAAATCGAGTTCATCACCTGGATGCATCCAACGAGTCGGGTCGGCAATGTGAATCCACAGTCGTTGGACACCATCAGCAAGGTATTCCAGGCTCAGACCGTCATCGATTTCGAGCGTGCTTTCATCATCAATGGTATAAACCTTGAGATGGGTTAAATCCAGGCGATCGGCATTCAAGTCAGGCGGCGGAGAGGTCAGACAACGATGTGCCACATCCAGTACCCTGGGAGGAAAGTGAACTGGAATCTGACTGCGACGCAACGCTAAGTTCTCGTGAGGACTCCATAGCCCTATCTCGACCAACAGTTGAAGCGCAGCCTGGGATGTCTCAGGTCGTTTTAAGTGTAACAGGGTTTCTAGAGCAGAGACGCGCTGAGTCGCCTCTTCACCGAACGTGGCAAATCGTTCAAGAGCGTCCAAACGAGGGCGATCGCTGCTGAGCCATTCAATGGGTTGCCCTGCCAGAGCATGTTCAACTCGTGCCAAAAAGCCTTGCCATTCCTGCTCACGCTGCGCTTCCATGTCAAGCTGATGCTTCAGCTCCAGCACCTGAGCAGTGGGGCGAGGTTCGTAGCGATCGCCCTTCAGCTTAAAGTAAAGCTTGTCATCGCTTAAAAGCCAATGGGCAGCGTAATTAAGAGCTGCATTTTGGTCAGAAAAGAGTAGCAATGCCATTGCTGCCGGGTCAACGGTTTCACCCTCTTCTACCAAAATTTCCCAGGCAACTTCCAGGTTAGACGGATCGATATAGGGCTGAATTTCTTTTAGGAATTGCGGAATGGCAGACGGCTTGTAGTTGCCACCCACTTCATAGGTGATTTGTCGGGGGTGCAACGTATGCGCCTGACCGCGATCATCGGTTACAATCCAGTGCTTTTTGCCCTCTGGACGCTCGGCAACCGCAAGACGACGCTCACCACTCAGACGAAATTCAACAAGAGATCCCTTCTCCATTGAGGTGCGGGGGTAGGATGAAAGGTACAGTGCCAAGATGCTGATTGGGTGGCGATCGATCGCCAGTGCTCAGCTTAGAGCTTCGGATGACCGAAGATGCAGTCTAAAAGAATCCTGTATCCAGTACCCTACACCCTATTCCCTCAAAAACCACCGACTTAGCCTTCCTGGTTCACGAAGGGCAACAAAGCTAAAATACGCGCGCGCTTGATGGACTGCGTAAGGGCACGCTGTTGCTTAGCAGTAAGACCTGTAATGCGACGAGGCAAGATCTTACCGCGCTCGGTAATAAATTTGCGGAGCAGATCAACATCTTTGTAGTCAATGGGGTCTTCGGGCTTGACTGGCGAAACCCGGCGGCGAAAATACGTCATGGTCAGGAATGGTTGTTGGTTGCTAGTGGTTGGTTTTTAGTGAGCCAGCAGGAGAGCGATCACACCAGGAAAGCTGCACCTCAAGGATCGCTCCTGTTGACGTTACTTAATCTCTTTGTGCACTGCATGTTTATTGCAGTGTGGACAGAACTTGTTCAGCTCGATCCGTGCAGTGGTATTGCGACGATTTTTGGTGGACGTGTAGCGAGAGACTCCCGGCGATCGCTTGGCAGGGTTGGTGCGGCACTCGGTACATTCCAGCGTAATTACAATGCGGACACCTTTACTCTTAGCCATAATCCTACAAAATCAGTGAAGAAGAACGAATTACACACAGTCTTTCATTATTTCACACGATCGCCCAGTTGGGCAACCATCCTTTTTAGCTTGATGTCAAGTGAATAGCCTCGATGGGTTTGAATGATCACAGTACGGGCGATGCGATCGTGCCACGCTTGCCGAAATTCGTCGTCCAAAAACGCTAAGCCACAATCGATCACCAGCGGGATCGGTGCTACCAGAATGAAACCATTCGTCGGGCTAAGGTTCACCAAGCCAAGCAAAATGAGCAAACTCCCTACGCCAGTCAGGGTTTCGCGCTTAGTCAGCTCCAATAGACCTGGCATTGCGCGTCGCTTCGGGTCAAGCACTTTCATGTCCAAAGCCCACCGTCCTAAGCTCTGCCCCTGGTTTTTCACCACAAGAACGACTCTCAGCCCGTACCAGCTCAGAAGGTAGAGCGGAATGATGGCACTGGCTCCACCCAGAGCACTTAACAAGGACGCTGCACCAAAATCGATCGCAAATGCCGCCACGCGTCGATCGTTTGGCACCCTGGGAAAGCGCTGGGGCGAACCTAAATCACTACGCATCGGCAAGCCAAAGGAGACTCATCATATTCTAAGCGCGAAGGCGCTTGTTCAATAACAGCCTAAGCGCGAAGGCGCTTGTTCAATAACAGCCTAAACGCGAAGGCGTTTGCTCGGTCACAGCCGCACACCGCATGAATCAAGAAAAATCGGTTTCAGGCTCCGTCTCTAATTCAGTGCGAGGTGTATCTGTTTCGCTCACAACAAATGTCTCCGTTTTCAAAGCTGGATGGTCGATCGCGGTCCCTGTGTCTGACCACATATCATTGGTTAAGGAGTCAGCACTGTCTGTGCTCGTACTATCGCTTTGAAACGGCTCGATCGCAGCTTCAGCAGGCTTTGAGTGAGTTGCCGTTGCTAATGTTGGTTGCACGTCTGGAATCACAGAGGGCAGGATCTGCTTAAGCTGTAGCCCTATGATCGTAAAACTTAGACGCACGTCCTCAAGCGGATGGGGACGCGTTGTTGCAAACGCTGACTCGCTCGATAGCATGACACTAGCCACACTCATGGGCACTTGCACAAAGAGATTGCAGGCAAAGAAGGCAGCAGCGGCTAGCAGTAACCCCAAACCATGCGAAGCGGGCAAGAAGGAAACCGAAGTGACCGCGATCGGTGCAATGTCGTAGATTTTCTCTAGTACAACAAGCAGGGCGATCGCTACCAGTACCGCTAGAATCCTGTTACGAGGCAGTTTGAACAATGTCAGCAAGCGTCGCTGTTCGTCAGTTAGTGCGTCTGGTTTTACACTCGCTGCCATAAGGCTAAAGATGTAGAAGGGACGTTGCCACTGCATCCACAGAATAGGCACAACTCCTATAGCAGCCACTAGCAGAAGCTCTAGCCAAACTGGTAAAAAGGGATCACCTAGCGCAAATCCGATCAAGCACCCCTCTAAAAAAAGGGGAAAGGCTGCCAGTCCTGCAAGGTGAATCCAGAGATAGGGGTCAGACCAGAAAGAGCGCATAGCAAATTTCACTCAATAGAGTCATGTCGAGTATAGAGCTTGACAGGTCGTGCCTTCCTCTTGCTACCGAATGCTCTGCCTTTCACTGTTACCTTCAGCAGAATGACAGCCTCCAAGTATCTTGCCGATCAACCGAATCGCCGTTGAAAGAAGATCAAGAAGAACTCTGTCTATGACTCACCGCACCGACGATGGTGTTGCTAAAGCCTGACGTTGCTGTTTGATGGACTGTAACTGCTGCAAAAGTGAATCGGCTTCCGCTTGAAGATGAAGAAATTTGACTTGCTGATCCAGTTGATACTGGGACTTCATTGCTTCAATCAAACGAGAACGCTGCTGATCAACCACCGCTGCTTTGAGGTTTGGCGCTTGTGTTTGATCCTGCTGCGTTTGATCCTGCTGCGTTTGGGTATCGGACACGCGAATTGGGCTATCAATCATCAGGGCTTACCTAGTCATTTGTACTCACTCACACCGCAGGTATTATCTTAACCTGAACTTTACAGAAAATTGTAATTGGTTACATTGGCAAATTGTAAATTTAAGAGCCAGTTTTCTAACTGGGCAAAACTACGGAATTTAGAAAGCTTGTGTCGATCGCCCTCCTGCAAGACCAGCTTTGACTATCGACGGTTAACTGTGACGCGAGTTGCATAGAGCAATCCTTGAGAGAACTGCACGCGATCAGACCGACGAAGGGAAGGGATGTCAGGCGATCGAGGTAAAATGAGCGTTCAAGGCTAAACTACCACTAACGCCTTTGCCAGCCATCATCTGTTGCTAGACCACCAACATATTGGTTTAACGGCAAAGAGCAGTGGTCAGTGAAATTGCCTTTTACAAACCTGCTTAGTTCGATCGCGTAACTCCTGTGACCATAGCTTTATCGACTGATTCCCAAAGCCAATCTGGACAATCGACTCACCATGCTGGCTCAACGGCGCAAGCTGGCTGGCGTGGACTCATTGAAGCCTATAGACCATATCTACCCGTTACACCTGAGACACCCGTTGTAACGCTGCATGAAGGCAATACACCCCTGATCCCCGCACCTGCGATCGCAGCTCAAATTGGTCGGCAAGTCACAGTTTTAGTGAAGTATGACGGCTTAAATCCAACCGGAAGCTTCAAAGACCGGGGTATGACGATGGCAATTTCTAAGGCAAAGGAAGCGGGAGCAAAAGCCGTGATTTGCGCCAGTACAGGCAACACCTCTGCGGCGGCGGCTGCCTATGCCCGTCGCGGTGGCATGAGAGCGTTCGTGCTGATTCCAGAAGGCTACGTCGCCTTGGGCAAGTTAGCGCAGGCGTTGCTCTATGGCGCAGAAGTAATGGCAATTAAAGGGAATTTTGACCAGGCACTGAGCATTGTACGAGAAATGTCCGAACATTATCCTGTAACATTGGTCAATTCGGTGAACCCCTATCGCTTAGAAGGGCAGAAAACCGCCGCGTTTGAAATTGTCGATGCACTGGGCGATGCGCCTGACTGGCTCTGCATCCCAGTTGGCAATGCAGGCAATATTACCGCTTACTGGATGGGCTTTTGCCAGTATCACCAGGAGCAACGCTGCACGAAACTGCCACAGATGATGGGTTTTCAAGCAGCGGGAGCCGCCCCATTCATTACTGGACAACCTGTGGCGCATCCAGAAACACTCGCAACGGCGATTCGGATTGGCAATCCAGCAAACTGGGAACGCGCGATCGCCGTCCAGCACGCCAGCCAGGGCAAATTCACCGCTGTCACTGATGCCGAAATCCTCGACGCTTACCGTCTGTTGGCGGCTGAAGAAGGCATTTTCTGTGAACCTGCCAGCGCTGCATCTGTCGCTGGATTACTGAAAGTCAAAGAACTGGTTCCTTCTGGTGCCACTGTCGTATGCGTCTTGACTGGCAACGGGCTTAAAGATCCAGATACTGCCATTACACACAGCAATAACCAGCTTCACCAAGGCATTGAGCCAGAGTTGAACGCAGTAGCACGAGCCATGGGATTTTAAGAGAAAGGCTGAACGCTAAAGGTGTAGAGTTTAAGAACTTATTAAAAGACGGGGTCGATCGCATTTCTCTGTGTATTTTTAGGGAGCAAGATACCTCCTAACTGCGTCTCTAGCCCTATGGGTAGTCAGCACTGTTTGACTCCGTAGGGCTTCTATCTGGCTTAGAGTTCTAGCGCGATCGCGTCACCTCAACAACGATGGCACCGCCAAAGTCTGGAATCGGTGCGGCTGGTTTGCACAGCCGTACCTGTACTTGCTGCACAGGTATAGAAGTAGTTAGATCGGCTGAATGTAGCACTGCCTCTGCGATCGCAACTGCCAAGCGCTCCAGTAGCGTAAACTTTGAGGTTTTCACCAGCGTTTGCACCGTGGCAATCACGATCCGGTAGTCCAGGGTATCGCTCAGACAATCAGTTTGCCCAGCTAAAGCCAGGTCTAACCACAGCGTCAGTGCTACCTCAAACCATTGCCCCAAGACCTGCTCTTCAGGCAGAGCGCCTGTATAGCCATAACAACGAATGCCGTTTAAGTGAATGCAATCCATAATTTGAGCCTTAGACCAGAAACGGTGGATGTCAGCAATAACGACTCAGGTTATTAAGCCAACGCTTGCCTTGAACAACATTAAAAATCAGTCTAAGCCAGGAGGTCAGCACGGTTTAAGGTTTTATCATCCAAAGCCTAACGCCTCTTTTGAGAAAGAGGGTTGACAGAATCGTTCTCTTTTGAGAAGCTAAAGATCGTCTGAATTCGCGGGTGTGGCTCAGTGGTAGAGCGTCACCTTGCCAAGGTGAATGTCGCGCGTTCGAATCGCGTCACCCGCTTACTCCCGAAAAAGGCAGCTTCTTTAAAGGTAGTGATTTGTCCTCAAGTCTCTTGCCATGCAGCGTTGTTCTACAACGTTAGCTGTCACCCATTGGAGTGGAAAATTCGTTCTGTTTTTTGCCTGGAGCAACATATCATTCAGCTCCACAACAAGAAGGAAGATTCACCTTTTCCAGTGTAGGGTTGCTCTTTTTGCCTAGAGTCATTTGCTAAACTGACTATGATTCCGCCCCGCGATGATAGTTTAAAGACGGGTTAGCTGAAGTGTGCTTGCCCACCTTAAATGCTATGTTTCAGCGTTTACTCATTTGCACAGATTTTGAGGATGGCTTGCATCGCCTCGTCAATTTTGTGCCGAGCTTTGCGGCAGGTGGTGTGGAGCGACTGGTGTTTCTGCACGTCATTCCGTTTGAGGACTGTGACGGTGTACCACGAGTCAATGCGAAGAAGGTTGAGCGGGTACGCGATCGCCTGAGCGTTGCCCTTAGCCACACAACCGCAAGCATAGATGTGCAGGTGGAGGTGGAGTCTGGTCGTTCGGTTGACCTGATCTTGAGGGCTGCCAAAAAGCACTCTGTGGACTTAATTCTGGTTGGCACGCCAACTCGTAGCTTATTAGCAGAAAAGCTTTTTGGCAGTACAACAGCCGAGCTTTTGCAACACCTCGCCGTGCCGCTGATGATTTTGCGACCGCAGTTAATAGCAACTTATACGTCAGAAGAGCTAGATTTACGCTGTCGTCATCTCTTCCGCTACTTACTGGTGCCCTATCACGGCAGTGACGCATCAAAGTACTTGATTCAACGGCTCAAGGAAAGCCTTCGACAGCCGACGATCGGGCAGCGGTTACATTTGTGCTGGGTTGTAGAAGGGTTGCGGCGGCGAGATGTGCCAGTCGATTACCAGCTTGAGCAGGCACAGAAGGAACTGGAGACGATCGCCGCTGATCTGGCAGCGTTGAATGTGTCGATCGATGCCGTTGAAGTGCGGGAGGGCGACCCGATCGTTGAAGTGCTGACAGCGGCACAAATGGCAGATGTCAGCGCGATCGTCACGGCATCCAATAGCCCAAACAAGCTGTTGAAATGGTCTGTACCCCAATTCACCGATGAGTTATTGCGACGAAGCTGGCACCCCATTCTCTACTTCCCACCCCAACGCTAGACCTGAAACTCAAAGGTTGTGTTTCAAACTGCTGGACTGCTACCGTCCGAAAGACGAGCCACCGGGATCTTTTTCCATTTCGATCGTAATGCGTGGTTTCAGCTTCTCAAACTCTGCTTTCAAGAGATTTTTGCTGAGGGTGGGCTGTCCTACCGAGCGATACGATTGACTGGTGATGATCCATTCCTGAAGCTGTAATTGCTGCGATCGGTTGATCGTAATTGTCATAGCGTGCAGGCACACGTCCGGTTGCTCCAGAGCAAACAGCAAGACCTGATACTCACCTTTTTCACTCAACAATCGGATTAGCTCTTGACCGTGTGGTGTTTTGAGATCCAGGTAGCAAGGCAACCAGCGTGGACCCTGCTCTTGATTGTTCCTGCCATTGTTCTGACTGCGCTTGCGGTTGTAAATGCCTGTAATCCACAGCAGCGTCGGATGGGGCGACATGGCATAGAGGAAATTTTTGTAGATGACATTGTAGAGTTTATACACCTGCAAGTTTTGAATTTCCAACTGGGGTAGCATGACCCATACGGCTGGGATGGTGCTCCTACCCGTTGTTAGGCTTTGAGCGAAGACAATTTGCGCCGTCGGCTTATCTTGGGGCCAAGTGGCAACTTGATAAACCTCCTCAACCTGTGGGGGACGATTGGACAGCGGCTCTAGTAAGCTCTCCAGGGGTTTTCGCTTCAAGATTTTGTCGAGGTCTTTCGCTGCACGCACACTTTCGCTGTAGCGCTGTTCTAACGGCTCTAACGCTTTGAGCACATCCACGATCGACTGTGGGCGATCGCGGGGCGTTTTTGCCAGACAGCTCATGACCAAATTTTCTAGCGCTTTCGGTAGCTTCAGACTTGGATCAACCGCTTCAAACGATCGCGGCGGCTGAGAGTGATGCGCTTTGTACCAAGCACCAAAGGCGTGCGTTTCGACATGCAACGGCATTTTACCCGTGAGCATCTCGTACATCATCACGCCGAGACTGTAAATATCGGAGCGTGAATCGAGTTCCCGACCTTCCATCTGCTCTGGCGAGGAGTATGCCAGTGTGCCCATGTAGGAGCTTGTTTGTTCACTATCAGCCTGAAGGAGTTTAGAGATGCCGAAGTCAAGAATTTTTACCAGCTCACCCAGGCTGGCATCCCGGCTCACCAGAATGTTGCTGGGTTTAATATCACGATGAATGATGGGGTACACGCTACCGTCAATGACAATACCCTGATGAGCACACTGTAAACCGAGCGAAATTTGTCGAGAAAGGGTCAGGAAGCGCGGAAGCGGAAGCGGCTGATTGTTGATAACTTCGGTCAGGCTTTGCCCCTGCAAATACTCCATGACGTAAAAGGGCACATCTTCTTCCTTGTAGTCTGTCACGCCGTAATCGATGACGTTGACGATGTGAATGCTTTTACGACCAAGCTGGGCGCATGTGCGGGCTTCGCTCTTGAAACGATCGCGCATTTTGGGGTTAAGGAGCGTTTGAGACAGAAACTTCACCGCAATAACACCACCCAGCAGCGTATCTTCTGCTCGGTAAACTCGCCCCATTGCGCCTTTGCCAATCAGCTCAGCCAGTCGATAACGGTTAGCAAGCAAGCGTCCAAGGTTGGAATCTGTCGTCATAGTTCACGCTAAGAGAGGCATTGTTGCACCTGCTCGTTCAGGTGTAACAACGTTCAAGGTCAACAACATAATCGCCAGTGATGCAAGAGTCTCTATCGTTGGATCTAATCTCTATGATTAGTAATCCCGTAAAATTCATTTTAGCGATCTCGGTTGCGATCGTTGACGTGTCTTCTTGTCAACGATCCCGCTTTATGTAAGCAAACGCAGCTTGAGTCAGTACAGCATTCTGCTTGACTGTTAAGTATCAATCAACTAAATATCAATCAACGTGCCGCTCCAGGGTTGCTTCCATTGTGCTGGTGAGGTAGTGCCCTGCCATAATGCCGCTGGACAGATAGTATTTGTTGTCATCCATGCGGTACAACGTTTCAAAGCCGCTGCGACGCTGGCGATCGCCCAGTACCCAATACCGCTGCACGATCGATTCTTGAGCAACCCAGCCTTCGCCCTCAACACGACCCAGTAAGCTGTGCTGGAGCACAAATGTATACTGGCGCTCTCCAGCATCCAGTCGCCCCCGGTACTGAAAGGAAATTTCTTCGCGATCGGCACCTGGAAACGAGAGCTTTGTCACCATCGTAAACCAGTCATCCCGGCTCCAGCCGACCAACATTTTGCCGATGACAGTAAGGGGCATGCCGTTGCGTTCGAGCCAGTTGCCCTGAAGCGACCAGCGTCCTGCCTCCATTAAAAAGGTGTGAGCCACAGCGCCATCCCTTACTTTGCTTGCTTCTTGCGATGCTGGTCTTTGTGGTAATTCATGCTATCACGCGCCCAAGTCGCTCACCTGGTTAATTTCCCCTAAAAGCACAGCATTTGCAGCGCCAGTCACAGCGGGAAGATTGCCAGGAATACCCAGTTGTCGCCAGTAGGCGAGTACGGCAAAGGCAATAGCTTCCTTAAAATCGGCGTTTAGACCGACATCATCCGTTGTTAAAACAGGGATGGTTCTTAGCCGTTGCTGCAAGCGCTGTTTCAAATATAAGTTCTTACTGCCCCCACCGCACAGCAGCACTTGATCAGGCAGTTGCGGTAGAAAGCTGCGGTAGCTGTGGTCGATCGATGCGACCGTCAATTCTGTCAACGTCGCTAACACATCGGCATGGCTGAGCGCGCGATCGTCCGCATCCACTAAGCACTGCTGCAAATAGGCGGCACCAAACCATTCTCGCCCCGTTGATTTAGGCGGGGGCTGCTGAAAAAACGGTTGCTGTAGCCAGTGATCCACCAGTTCAGTGCAGGGTGTACCACTCGCTGCCCAGGCTCCATCGCGATCGTAGGTTTTCGTGCCATTGGAGAACTGCTGCACTGCCAGATCGAGAAGGACGTTACCAGGTCCAGTGTCCCAGCCGAGAGGAGAAAGGGGGAGTGGGGAGTGGGGAGTGGGGAGTAGGGAAGAGTTTTGAGTTGACGCTGACCGCTGACCGCTGACCGCTGACCGCTGACCGCTGACCGCTGGCAAATACGCCACATTCCCAATGCCGCCAAGATTCTGTACACAGCGATTATAGGTAGGATGACTGAGAAGCACGACATCCACAGCAGGCACAAGTGGCGCTCCATGCCCGCCAACAGCGATATCAGCGGCACGAAAGTTGCTGATGGTAGTAATGCCTGTTGCTTGAGCGATCGCGGCTCCGCGTCCCAATTGCAGGCTGTAGCCGAGGGAGTGAGGAGTAAGGGGTAAGGAGTGAGGAGTAAAAACATTCCCGTCCTGCTCCCCCTGCTCCCTATGCTTCCCCCTCTCCCCTCTCTCCTCTCCTCTCACTTCCTTCGGTGGTCGATGATAGACCGTCTGCCCGTGCGAACCAATGAGATCGGCGGTAGGATACCCGGTTTGAATGGCGATCGCGGCTTGGGCAAATTGCTGGGCGATCGCGTCGTCCAGTTCTGCCAAATCTGCCATTGCTAGCGGCGCGCCACCACAGACCGCTAGGATTTGTTTGCGTAATGCAGCCGGATAGGGGTAGGTTGTACCAGCCAGCAGTTCGATTGTCAAGTCCGCAGTGGAGCCAGAAATGTTCACCAGAGCAGCATCGATGCCATCGACCGATGTACCACTGATTAAGCCAATTGCAAGCATTAAACTATGAAGGATCGGTTGCCCTTCAATCATCGTCTAACAACCAACTACTATCAACTAAAAACTTAAGTCGATGGTTTCTCAGTGGCGATGATATGAATATCAATATTCTTGAGCGATCGCAGTAGTTTTTGCGTTAAAGAGGTGCGCAGCATGGTTCTCCAGCGTGATCGCTGACTCTCGCCAATAATAATTTGACTGATGTGGTAGCTCTGGGCAGCCGTAGCGATCGCCGTCGCTACATCGTGATCCTTCACCCGAACAAACTGCCCACCAAACTCTTTACAGAGACTTTCGCAAGTTTCAATGTGCAGGCTTTCTTCTTTCGTCAGGAAGCGATCGGGATTATCGACAAACAGGCAGTACAGCGGACCGTGCATATAGCCTGCCAGCCTCGCCCCACGGCGGATGAGCTGAACGGCATTGGGATAAGTAGAAATACACACCAGCACTCGTTCATGAATGTTGCAGTGGGGTGCTTTCGCTGTCGGGGTGTTACTTTCCTCAAACGAATCTTCTTCAACGTTGTCAGCGACCTCTCGCAGTGCCAGTTCGCGCAAGGCAACCAGGTGGCGACGCTTGAAGAAATTTTGCAGCGACTGATCAATCTTTTCGGGCGCATAGATCTTGCCGTCTCTAAGACGTTCTTCCAGCGTTTCGGGCGTGATGTCAATGACAACGACTTCGTCGGCTTCGTCTAGGAGGCGATCGGGAATGCGTTCTCGCACCACCACACCTGTCAACCGAGCAACGGTGTCATTGAGACTTTCGATGTGCTGAATGTTGAGCGTCGAATACACATCAATCCCTGCTGCCAGAATCACCTCCACATCTTGATAGCGTTTCTCGCGTTCAGCACCGGGAACGTTGGTATGCGCCAGCTCATCTACCAGGACAAGCTGCGATTGGCGATCGAGTACAGCATTGGTATCCATCTCGGTCAGCGTCACGCCAGAACAGGTAATTTCTTGACGGGGCAACAGCTCTAGCCCGATCGCCTTCTGGATCGTTTCGGCACGGTTGTGCGTTTCCAACAGCCCAATGACGACATCAATACCTTCTTGCCGTAGACAATGTGCTTCTTCCAGCATCCGATAGGTTTTGCCCACGCCGGGAGACATCCCAATGAAAATTTTGTGTTTACCCCGACGCGCTGGGCGGATTAACGTGCTTTCCGTTGCAGGTGTGAAGGATTCGTACATTAAAAATGTGTTTATGCTGATAGCATTTCGGTACTTATTATAGCAGTCCCAAAGCAGTTGTGAGCGGAACTGAAGCCTTGAGCCATCAGCGGTCAGCTACCAGCTTTTCTCCGACCGCTGACCGCTAAGCGCTGCTAGTCATATTGCTTCTCACGATTCATTCAAGACCGCTACATAGTAGACGATGCGTCTAAAAGGCTAGTCTATATCTGCTGATATAAATTGCACCTAAACAACGGTCTCTATCTCATTTTAACTATCAGCAGCTAAAGAATTAATTAGCATTAGAGTGAGTGGTACTAGAGGCTCTGTTCCAGTTGAAAAGTATTCAAAAAACGCTCTTTGGTCAAGAAACGTCCGCACGCATTCGTTGGCTGATCGTTGGATCGTTTGCAGTTGTTTTACTGCTGGAATATACCACTCCGCCAGATTATGTCTTTGGATACCTATACATTTGTCCCATCCTATTAGCAAATGCACGGCTGAATCGAGCGAGAACGGTTCAGGTGACGCTGTTAGCGGCGTTTCTAACCATAGCAAACCTGTGGATTCCAGCCAATAAAGCAGTGGTTGCATCCACCGTTGCCGATCGGTTGATTGCAGTCATGGCGCTTATTGTCACTGGTGTTTTAAGCGATCGCATTCGTCGAAGTGAAGAGGCGATCGCGCAGCAGAAAGCACAGCTACAAGCACAAGAACAGCTTGCCGGAATGCGCGAAGACTTTGTTTCGACTCTGACACATGATTTGAAAACGCCGTTGCTGGGAGCGATCGAAACCATCAAAGCCTTTCAGCGTGGTGAATTTGGCTCAATTACAACCGCGCAGACCGTTGTGCTGAACACGATGGTACGCAGTCACCACACTACGCTGCAAATGGTCGAGACGATGCTCGATGTGTATCGTAATGATTCTGAAGGGTTGACGCTCAATCTTCAGCCGACTGACCTGGCGAGTCTGGCAGAAAACGTCCTGACGACTCTCCGTGAACTTGCCTTCACGCGTCGGATTCATTTGAGCCTGAGCTATGGCGAATCAGACTTTCGTCGTACCTTGTGGGTGGAGGGCGACGCGCTGCAACTACAACGGGTGTTTGCTAACCTGCTGACCAACAGCATTAACCATTCGCCCCGTGGCGGCAGAGTCGAAATTGTACTGGAATCACAGCCAAGTTACCAGCTCGTCAAGGTGTTGGATGAAGGGCAGGGCATTACACCGGATGAGCTACCGTTGTTATTCGAGCGGTTTTACCAGGGACACGGCGATCGTCAGGCAAAAGGCTCTGGACTAGGACTATACTTGACCCGGCAAATCATCGAAGCGCATCACGGAACACTTTGGGCAGAAAATCGATCGCCGCAGGGTGCTCTTTTTGGCTTTCGCTTACCGACAGCGGCAATGCCTGCTTCAATGGAGCTATAGCAGTCCTCAATCATGTATGAATTTAAGCGGTGAGCAGTCAGCCATCAGCTATCAGCGGTCAGCACGGGGACTCTAAAGCTGAAAGGTATAAACGTGTTGAATTGAGAGTTTTGCATAGCACGGTCTGCACGCATTTGCTCTCGTTCACAACTCGTCACTCAACGTTCAACACTTTCCATGAAACCTTCGCCTGTAAAAATTCTAATCGCTGAAGATGACGAGCTATTCCGGTTGGGACTGCGGATGCGGTTGCAGCAAGAAACCGATCTGGAGATCGTTGCTGAAGCGGAGGATGGCGAGACGGCGGTTGACCAAACAAAATGTCACCCGCTGGATCTGGTGTTGCTGGATGTGGGCTTACCAGGCATCGGTGGCATTGAAGCGTGTCGTCAAATTAAGCAGCAGCAGCCAGGTTTACCTGTTTTAGTGCTCACCTCACGTTCTGAAAAAAATCTGATTTCTCGTTTGATTGCGGCTGGGGCGCAGGGCTACTGCCTGAAAGGGATTGCCGCCGAGTCGCTGATTCTGGCGCTACGATCGGTCGCAGCAGGCGCATCCTGGTGGGATTCAACCGCTACGGCTGAAATTCAGGCAGCGTTTCAGGGGACGGCACTACCCGTGACACCCAAAATGGGTATACCGTCGATCAACGAGAATCCTTTGACACCACGAGAGCAAGAGATTCTCGCCCTGGTTGCGTCTGGCAAATCGAATCAAGAGATTGCCGAACTGCTTTACATCACCTCTGGCACAGTGCGAGTCCATGTGCATGCAATCTTAAACAAGCTGGATGTCCGCGATCGCACACAGGCGGCGATCGTTGCCTTACAAAAACATCTGATCAACTGAACAGAAACATTGACGAAGGCTATGTGGTAAATAAGGATGACTTTATCCGGAACCGCCCTATTGAGTCGTGATTTTTGATCTAGATAGGGAACGATAAACATCATCTAGGACATTTTTTGAGCCAATGAGTCAACTGTTTGGTCTGTTGCTGCTTCTGGCAGGCATCTATTTTTTGGGTCAGAACATCATCTTTTCGACCTACTACTCCCCCTACTTCTGGCGCAATCTACCAGCAGTAGGTTCGGTTTTAGCCATTATGGGTGGCGTGACCTCACTGCTGTTTTTTCGCCGTCAAACGGGTAGCTTTGGCTGGGCTTTATTGATTCTTGGCATTGTGTTTGTTTTTCTCAGCGGCGGCGTTGTGCTAAAGCCGACCAGCCTTTGGAGCTTTATGATTGCTTTTGCCGCGCTGATTTCGGGCTTCAAACTGTTAACTGAAGGCAGACTTCGCTTTTAACGGCAGCTTTCTAACCATTTGTATATTGGTTTTATACTCAACTGACCGACAATCTCATTGAAGAGAGGCAACCTCCTGTCTACCTGGCAGGAGGTTGTCCTATGTTTGACAAAATGAGTGGAACGTTGGCAAGTGATACCAATTCTATAAAATCGCCCTACAGATTCGTTTTTGCGACTGATCGCTGACCACTGACCGCCAGCCGAAGCTTGCCTGTATAGCCACAGTTTCGTGAAATGGTATGACGATCGCAGGCATTGTTCACTGTGTGTTGGGCTTCCAGGTGCCGTGAAAACCAAGCGGCACAACGGCGGGTAAAGCTAATGTGCAAACGGGTTCATCCTCCAGGCGATCGCTGTTGAAAATCCAGGCTTCGCTACGGTCAGTCTGACCGTCATACACCACGGTCAGAAGCCAGCCCTGACTAGCATTCCCAGCATCGGGCGCATAGATGGGTTCGCTGGTATAGCGATTGGCACCCAGATCGGCTTCGGTAAGCGTGGCGGTTTGATAGTCGTAACGGGCGATCGCGCCAAAGAGATCATGCCGCAAATCGGCATCAGGGCGGCGGACTGAGAGATACGTATAGCGTGACGGCTGCCCTACAAACTGCGGCTGCACGGTGGGAAATTCACAGCTACGACTCACGACTTCATCCAGTTCCAGAACCACGCCCGTCTTTGGTTCGAGTCGCAGTCGCCACAGCGTTCCCTTAGCAGCCGTTTGGGTCTGCCCGGTTGCCACTTCTTTAAGAAATTGGTTGGTCTGGAAGTCTTCGTAGCGCACAAAGTCGAAGGCGATCGAGCCATCGTTAAGTACCCCACCGTTGCCAAAGTGCCACTGATACCAGGGTGCGACTTCAGTGCGACTAACAACTTCGAGCGTGGTGCGATCGACCACAATGATTTCTGTGCCCTTTTCTGGTTGCCAGGTCAGCGCGTCACTGTAGCTTTTCAGTTTCGCCAGCAGCGGCAGCGCATTCAACCGCACAGGCGGCACACAGAACACCAGATACTGACCTGCCAGCACACAGTCGTGAATGAGAGGCAGTCCTTGAAGCGGTATCTTGCCAGTCTGTTTGACATTGCCGCTGGCATCGCTACGGTAGATATTCAGTGTGCCGTTTTGCCCAAAGCTTATCCCAAAGTTGAAAATGTCACCCGTCTGCGGATCGCGTTTGGGATGTGCTGAATAAGCACCGCCCTCCAACCCATTGAGATCGTCGAGTCCCAGCGTTTCGAGCGTATCTAGCGTTAAGGCGTGGGGTAGTCCACCTTCCCATAGGGCAAGCAGTTTGTCGGGCAGCGCCAGCACGGAGGTATTCGCCGCATTTTTCAGACCTTTGTTGAACCGCTCCCACCAGTGACCGGGCGGCAACATGCCATAACCACTGTGCAGAAACGTGCCAGCCTGCGTTTCTGCCTGATACGCGGCAGTTTGCACATAGCGATACACGCCTGTTGCCTCTGCACCCGTAAAATGTAGTCCCAGAATGCCGCCATCACCATCAAACCAGTGCCCCACCCGTTGCCCATTCCTTTCCAATGTGGTGGGTCCATTGCGATAAAGCGAGCCGCGCAAACCCGGAGGCAACGCTCCAGACAAAACGGTAAGGGGAACGAGACCAAACTCGGTAGCAGGTCGAAGCACGGCGTTTGCCCAGGCTGCGGTTTTGGTGGGTTGAACTGTACTTACCATGACTAGATTCCTTTGTGTAAATGGTGGTTACGCTTGCACTTGCTTGCTGTCTTCGGTTGGTCGATCGCCTGCTATTGGCTCGATCGACTCAATATCGCTTCTGCCTCACACTGCACTCCTTCCGTATCGCAAAACAATCCTTTTGTTTTGCCCGACAATCCTTCTGTATTGAGCAACATTGCTTCTGCATCGCCCTACAATCCTTCTGCATCGCCTTATATTGCTTCTGTATTGAGCAACATTGCTTCTGCGATCGACGACATTCCTTTCAGATGCACCCAATTTTGTGATGCTGAGCGCTAGTTAAAACTAAACAACAGCGCGGTTCAGCTAGCGTTCGGTTGCAATCGTCCCCGTGCCGTATCACGTCGTCCGGTGACAGGGACATGATGAGTGGCAGCCGCTAACCCAAACACAGGCATATTGGCGTAGATTGATTCATGCTGCCCCGGTTGAATGAGATAGGTTTCGTGCCAGATGCCCACGCTGCCATCGGCACCGATCGCCTGATTAAACCGTTGCCACGCGGCTGCATGAGGGTCAGAAGGATTGCGGGCAAACTGTTCTAGATCCGCCATCGATCGCCAGTACTGAATAAAGCCGATGCCGCGCCAATAGAGAAACATTTCTGCACTCAAGAAGCCCTTTTCGGGATGTTCTTTGAGCGATCGCAGCATCGGTGTCATCGCCCTTGCCGACGGCATCCATTTAGAAAACGCAAAGAGCCGATTAAGCCGCAAACCAATGAGAAAGACAACGAACGGTTCATCTGTTTGAGCGGTAAAGCGTCCGGGTCGAACGTGAGCCATTGCGATCTCCTAGATAAGTGACAGGATGGCGTTAATCGTCGGGCAGGTGTCTCATCTGCCGAGTTAATATGCACTTAATTGCATTTGATGCTACTATAAGCGCAACAAATTGCATATGTCAATACGCGAATATGCAATTTGTTGAATATATCGAAAAACAACGATGGCACTTCCTCAAGCAATCCTGGCGCTGCTGGTCGATCGTCCCCAAAGCGGGTACGACCTCACCAAAAACTTTGAAAAATCGGTGGGCTGCTTCTGGAAAGCTACTCACCAGCAGATCTATCGAGACCTTGCCAAACTTGAGGCGCAAGGCTGGGTGCAAGCCGAAGCAGTACCCCAAGAGGGTCGCCCCGACAAAAAGCTTTACACCATCACAGCACTGGGCAAACAGCACCTGACTGATTGGATTGCTGAACCCTGTGACACAACAGCCGTCAAAGAAGCCTTGCTGATCAAAGTCTTCGTCGGTGCAATGGTGCCCTCACACGTCATTCAGCGGCAGCTTGAGCAACACCGCCAACTGCATCAAGCCAAACTCGCTGGCTATCACCAAACGGAAGCAACGTTTTTCCAAAACCCTGAAACACTGCCTGCCAAGGCAAGGCTGCAATACCTTGTCCTCCGCAACGGCATTCGCTATGAGACCTATTGGATCGACTGGTGCGAGGAGGCGATCGCTTATTTGCAAACAGTCAGCGGTCAGAATTAACTCAAAACCCTAGCGGTCAGCCGTCAGCCGTCAGCGGTCAGCACTCGAAATCAATCCAAAACTCAGAACTCTTAGCCTTCTGCCTCCTGCCTTCGACCTCCTGCCTTCGTTCAGAATTTCCTGACTCATTCACACCATCTTCTGTCTGCTAATATATTTAGGTTGTTCAGGTTGATAGCATCGTTGAGTCAGTCCATAGACCTGCCTAAGGTAGACGATTTTTTACAAGAACTGGCGACCATTCAGCAAACTGGCTCGAAGCGGATTGCGCTGCTAGGCTCTCGTCACGTTCCCATCACACATCAGAATTTGATCGAAATGATGAGCTATGCCTTAGTGCTAGAGGGCAATCGCTTAATCACATCCGGTGCAACAGGAACGAATCAAGCGGCAATCCGGGGTGCCATGCGAGCCGATCCAACGCTGCTGACAGTCATCCTGCCTCAGAGTATGGAACGTCAGCCACGCGAATCGCGTGAGCAGCTAGAGCAGGTAATGCATCTGGTAGAGAACCCCAGCAACGATACGCTGTCTTTAGCAGAAGCCAGTGCCCTCTGCAACGCAGAGATTGTTTCTCGCTGCCAGCAACTTATTTGCTTTGCGTTCCACGATAGCCAAACGCTGCTCACAACCTGTCATGATGCGGAAGATCAGCGCAAGATTGTCACGTTGTTCTATTTTGATTAGGTTTATTTCGATTCAGCGATCGACGCAGCTTTTTAGATCCCCGACTTCTTGAAGAAGTCGGGGATCTTGTTTTTACTCTTAGAACTGGTCTTTCATGCCGCGTAGACGGGCAAAGGTTTGGATGTCGTTTTCGGCTTTGACGGTCGATCGCAGCCCCCGATCATCCCACCGCAAAAACGGATTGGTGCGTTTTTCTACGCCTAAGTTTGACGGGATAGTGGCTTCATAGCGACTGCGGGCAGTTTTTACGTCTGCCAACCGCTGTGCAAGCGCTACGTTAGCGCGATCGACTGTGAAAGCAAACTCCAGGTTTTTCAGCGTATACTCATGGGCGCACCAAACGCGAGTCTCATCTGGCAAAGCACGGAGCTTGCCAAGGGAATTGACCATCTGCGTAGGTGTGCCTTCAAACAGCCTGCCGCATCCGCCTGCGAAGAGGGTGTCGCCACAAAACAAATCACCTGCTTCATTGCCGATCGTTGGCGCAAAGTAGTAGGCGATATGAGCGCGAGTATGACCGGGCACGAACAGCACGTCGGCTACGCGATCGCTAAATGAGACATGATCACCGTCCTGCAAAAACACGGTTTGCCCCGGAATTCTACCTCGATCGTCTGCGCCACCATAGACAACAGCGCCAGGAAACTGCTGTAACAACTTAGAATTGCCGCCTACATGATCCGCATGGTGGTGAGTATTGAAGATTGCCACCAGCGTTGCACCCAGATCGTCTAACTGACGCAAAACAGGGCTTGCCTCAGCCGGATCAACGACTGCTGCAATGTTCTGCTCTCGATCGTGCAGCAAAAAGATGTAATTGTCAGATAGCGCTGATAGCCGATAAACCTGCATCACGCGGTCTTCCCAAAACGTAATGGCACCCGTTTACCTTAACAGGGAAGAGAGGGGTGAGGAGTGAGGAGTGAGGAGTGAGGGGAGAAAGTTTCGAGTTTTGAGTTAATCCTGACCACTGACCAAACTTTTAGCCTTTAGCCTACTGCTTCGCAGAAGCAAGCTACATCCTTTAGCCTTTTGCCCTCTGCCTTCTGCCCTCTCCCCTCTGCTTTCTGTCTTCAAGCAAACACTTTACTGATTCTTCATGATGCCCGTGGACAGCACTACACAGTCATCATCAAATTATTGCTAGAAGAGAAGCAGTGGGGGGAACAATTGATCTGTAGGGGCAAATAGATCAGCATAGACAGGGCAGGGCATCATGCGGGGCATTCAAAGCAAACCGAATTCGGCAATTCATCAACTGGTCGATCGCATTCTTGCGATTGGCGAACTGTCTCGACAAGAGCATCTCAAGCTGACATCAATCTTGCTTGCCGAACAAAAACTGACCGATAGCGATCGCAACAAAATCAATCGCATTTTTGACTCCGTTCAAACAGGTCGCCTGAAGCTGATTGATTAAGCAACCTATTTTGATGCTGTGTTTGACCGCTCTGTTTCTAATCAGGCGAGGCGGGTGACTGGTTGATTGATACGTGGTCTGCCAAAACGCTCCCACGCATTACCACCCCGCAGAAAAAGCTCAATCCAACGTAAAGGCTCTCCACCATCAGGGGCTGCCCAGCCAGAACTACCTGGCGCAAACGCAAGCGTACCTTCTGCGACCTTAAAGCTACCATCAGAGTAGATTGCGTCACTGACGACATCACCAATGCGAACCACGATTTTGGCTTCAGGCTCCAGGTGTAGCGTCTCTGCCAGAATGGTTGTTTTAATGTTGCCGTAACCGTCAATCCAGGCAATACGGTCAAGCGGTACATCTGGGATTTGTGCAGGCTTGAGGTGCTCTCCTAAGAGGCTGAAGTCTCCTTGAGCGATCGCAGCGACGGCAGCAGGAAACACATCACGCGAACGAAACTGGGAACCACCACGTGAGACGTTGACGGTTTGTAAAACCTTAGCGTGTTGCTTGATGAAAGAAAGCGTGTAGCCAGCATTCACACCCACAATTTTGACGTGATTGGGTAGCAGAGCGTAGGTCAAACCTTCACCTTCATTGTTCTGTCGAGCTTCTAGATCATCCTGACGAGGCGCGCAGTTGTGATAGAGAAGGCGATCGCTAGGACCAGGATTAAGACCCAGTTGCGCTAACCAAAACCCTGTTGCCAGAGTGCTGAAGGGCGGTACTGAAAGGGTGTGAACTCGTGCATTCGGCAGATCCATCAGAAGACGCTGCGTCACTTCAGCAAAGGCTGGATCGCCAGTCCCA
This sequence comes from Tildeniella nuda ZEHNDER 1965/U140, assembly GCA_019358895.1. Lineage (GTDB taxonomy): Bacteria > Cyanobacteriota > Cyanobacteriia > Leptolyngbyales > Leptolyngbyaceae > Stenomitos > Stenomitos nudus. The sequence continues at coordinate 96,084 of JAHHIG010000022.1, forward strand.
TAATCGGCAATGACGTGAATAAACATGCAGCGCTTCCAGGTAAAGGGGGTGGACAGTCGGTTCGTCGTCAATCACTCAAACGGCAACCGTGAGCCTTTGACGCTCAGACAGAGCGCTCACCAGCAGTCTATGCGCGATCGCCTTTACGTGCAAGCTGCCTACACGACAGTAATGCTTCAAATGTAAGGCAGCAAGCTTTAGCCTGGACGGAAGCATCTAACCGGATTGTTGGGCAAGCGATCGTGACGTTCGTTAGAAAAACGCTGTTTCGGCATCAGCTACAGGTAACTTTCATTTAGCAGCCGCTTTTGTAAGATCCAAATGAGGCTCAGGCATTCTGTCCGGTTGCTAGCCTTTAACTCTGTCTACCAGTAGAAGGCTCCATGCTAGTTCAACCGCCTTTTCTGAAGAATTGACCGGATTCTCCACCATACCCTTCGTAAAGGTGTGAAAGCAATACCGAGTAAGGCTGATTCGGAAAGGGCAGATATGGGTGTTTCTTTCAGTTTTAACAGTGGATCGTTGAGTACGTAGCTAAAGACAGCTACTTTTCCAAGCTATTTAGCTTCTGAAGAATTGACCGGATCTCAACCCTTAACCTTTGTAAAGGTGTGAAAGCAATGGTGAATAAGGTTGAGTCGCGGAGACGAACATGGGTGTTTCTTTCAGTCTTGACAGTAATTTATCGAGTATGTAGCTAGTGGGTGACTACCTTATCCAAATGATCTCGTGAACAGGGCTGAACACCGAGTCAGACACCTCATTGTGAAACAGGTAGGTAGCGATAGTGAAGTACGTGACGAAATTAATAGGAGCCAGCAACGCGGTGCAGCCTGAGCGTCATGGCAATCCTTCTATAAAACATCGTCATATCCTGGGGATGCGAGTAGATGCTACTAGCTACCAGGATGCGACTCAACGTGTGATTGGTTGGGCAAAGTCTGCCGAAAGTCGTTACGTCTGTGCCGCTAATGTGCATATGGTGATGGAAGCTTATGACCAGGGCGAGTTTGCCTACACAGTAAATAATGCTGATTTAGTCACGCCAGATGGTAAACCTCTAGTGCAGGCATTGCGGGCTTTAGGTCTTAAAGGGGTTTCTCAGGTACGTGGACCGAATCTAACGCTGCATATCTGTGAAGCAGCGGCAAAGGAAGGTGTGGCGATCGGTCTTTATGGTGGTACTCCTGAAAGTCTGGCATTGTTCACGACCTTTCTCCAAAAGTGCTATCCAGGTATTAAGATTGTGTGCCAAATTTCCCCACCGTTCCGTTCCCTGACCGCAGCAGAAGATGCTGAATATACTCAACAACTGATTGAATCAGAGGCACGCATTGTGTTTGTTGGTATTGGTTGCCCCAAGCAAGAGCTGTGGATGGCAGCGCATCAGGGCAAGCTTGCAGCCGTGATGCTAGGCGTTGGAGCAGCGTTTGATTTTCACTCTGGTCGCGTGAAGCAAGCGCCAACTTGGATGCAGCAAGCGGGTCTAGAGTGGGTCTTTCGCTTGAAGTCAGAACCGCGACGGCTATGGAGGCGCTACGCTAAGCACAATCCGCGTTTCTTACTTTTCTTCTTTACCCAATGGCTGACCAGTCTCTCTGAGCGGCATTGGTTTGAGGCAACAGGGCATGATTAGGTATAGCCTGATTGGATGAGTTTTCTTTAATTTACCTGAGGAGGGATAATTCAACGATGACGCAAGTAAAACGAGCGCTGATTACGGGTATCACTGGTCAAGATGGGTCTTATTTAAGTGAGCTACTGCTCGATCGCGGCTACGAAGTACATGGCATCATCCGCCGCACCTCGACCTTCAACACCGATCGCATCGACCACATCTACGAAGACCCTCACGTCGAAGGCGCACGGCTGTTTCTGCACTACGGCGACTTAAACGATGGCACCACGCTCCGCCGTATCCTCGAAGATGTGAAACCCACCGAGATTTACAATCTGGGTGCGCAGTCGCATGTGCGGGTCAGCT
>JAHHIG010000002.1 GCA_019358895.1 Tildeniella nuda ZEHNDER 1965/U140
TGTGGCAAGCTCGACTTTTCCCAGTCTCTAGCGCAACAACCGATATGGTAAAAATACCAAAAGTCTTATTAGACTGCTGTTTCAGCCTATTGTGCTACGCTGCCTAATTGGATAAAGTCGAGCTTAGGTTTAAGGCAGGAGGCAGAAAGAAAACTGTGCTCCTCCTTGCTTTTGCCCTCTGCCTTCTGCTCTTCACAGCTACACTTCACTTGTTTGGGAACTGCTATGTAGCGCTTCTACAGATAACGAATTCCAGCTTTGGAAGACGAACAATGAAACAGACATCAGTGATTTAGCTATCAATCCTGTTGTCTGGCTCAATCATCTCTCGGACTCGATAAATGGGTCTTCCTTGCGATTCATGATAAGTTCGCATGAGCAGTTCTGCTAACAGCCCCACGCTGAAAAGTTGCACACCAGCCAGCACTAAAACTACAGCCAGAATCAAAAGTGGACGATTGCCGATGCTAACGCCGTAGGCAATTTTGATCGCTGTGAGGTAGACTCCGATCGCCGTGCCAATGGTAATTGAACCGACACCAAAAAGCCCAAACACGTGCATCGGCTTGGTTAAGAACTTACGCATGAACCAGACCGTCAGCAAATCCATAATGACCCGGAACGTGCGGTCTAAGCCATACTTGCTCTTGCCAAAGCGACGGGCATGATGGCGCACTGGAATTTCGGTAATTCTGGCTCCTTCAATAAACGCAAGGGCAGGCAGAAATCGATGCAGCTCACCATAAAGGTTCATGTCAGCAATGAGTTCTGCCCGATAGGCTTTGAGTGAACAGCCGTAGTCCTTCAGCTTCACACCCGTTACTTGACTAATCAGCCAGTTAGCAATTTTTGAAGGGAGTAATCGAGACAACGCTGCGTCTTGTCGGTCTTTGCGCCAACCGCTAACCAGATCATATCCCTCTTCTAATTTTGCAAGAAGGATCGGAATGTCAGCGGGATCATTTTGCAAGTCACCATCCAGCGTGACGATCACTTGTCCTCTGGCACAACTAAAGCCAGCCGCCATCGCTGCCGTTTGACCATAGTTACGGCGCAAAATAACCGCCCGTAGATCACTCCGAGTTTGCACAATCTGTTTGAGCAAGGTGCCAGAGTCATCAGTCGAGCCATCATCAATGCAAATGATTTCGTAGCGAAGCTGTTCTGCCTGCAAACTAGAGGCGATCGCGTCTACCAAATGCGGCAAACTTTCGTACTCATTGTGAATGGGTACGACAACTGAGACTTCAGGACGATGCGTGGCGCTAGAAGTGCGAACGAGGCTACCGTCAGGGTGTAATGAAGTACTCATTGGCAATAGCGATGGTGTTAGAAAAGCGAGGCTCAAAGCACTGTATCAAAAAACGTCCCCTTCATGAGCGTCCTTCATGAGCTTCATTGAGGCTGATAACAGGCTACAACGCGCCCTGCGCCGCGCAATTGGGCACAGTAGGTCTGGCTGATGCGATCGCCTTCGGAAGACAAGCGATCGATACCAATGCCGTTGCGTCCTTGATCCTTGCCAGAACTGTGGATATAGCTGCTTTCCCCCAAATATAGCCCCACGTGGGTCGCTTTTACAGGTGAACCGAAGAACACCAAATCGCCAGGAAGCAGCTCTGAAGGCGCGATCGCTTGTGTAAAGGCTTCCTGCTGATAGGCATCTCTAGGCAACCAGATACCCACTGAGGCAAAGGCGGCTTGCATCAAACCAGAACAGTCGTAGTTGGGTGCTACAGTGCCGCCCCAGAGGTACTCGTTGGGTTGTGCCATCGCTGCGTGGGCAAACGCGATCGCACTGTGTATCCTAGTTTTGATCTCTACTTCAGATAGGACGATTGCCTGATAAGGTTTGTTCGCGATCGTCAGGTACGCCAAGTCACTAACGGCTAACCATCCCCTATAGTCGTCCTCACAGAGACACACCTCTAGAGCAGGCTGGGTTGTCTGGGCAGCGGCGATCGTTGCTGTCGCTGTGAAGTATAAAGACCGTCCAACGGCTGCCTGTGTTGCCAGTCGGGCTAAAGCGGGCGAGTCATAGAGGTTCAAATTTGCCAGACTGCGATAGTGAGTATGAGCAGTTTTTGGCGAGTTCGCTGTTGATTCAGATAATTTTGGGGTCAAAACTGAGAAAACTCCCGATCGTCCTGTGCTTCTGATTTGGGTAGAAGTGTCGATGATTCTACAGCATTTCAACCTCTACACTCCTGTTACCGTGGAACCTCAGACAAGATCAGTCTCGACAGCTTTCATTTTTCTCCGGATCAAGTAGGGGTATTGGGAATAGTGGAGTGGTAGATGCACCCTGATCATGCCCCTGGCTTCTGGCTGGGGGCATTTACTTTTGTAAGGACACAAAACTAAGTGCGTCTGGATCGAATGGTGTCACAGAGTCCAGAATACAGGAGTTGTATCGTTTACTGGATGTGTGAATAACGGTTGGATGTATCGAGAGCAGGTAGAGCGATCGGCGGCTGGCACAACGGTTCTAGACTATTACACGCAGCGCTATCGCCACTCTAATCGGTCAGAGTGGGCAAGTCGGATTCAGTCAAGACAGGTGTTGCTAGACGACGCTGAAACAACGGTAGAGGCTGTTCTACTAGCAGGGCAGTGGCTAACCTACCATCGCGCTCCGTGGCAAGAACCGGACGTACCGTTGGCGTTTGAGGTGCTCTATGAGGACGCAGCGCTGACGGTGGTGGCAAAACCGTCTGGGCTACCAGTGCTGCCGGGAGGTGGTTTCCTGGAGCACACGTTGCTCTGGCAGTTGCAGCAGCGCTATCCACAGGAAACACCGCTACCGATTCATCGGTTAGGACGGGGTACGTCTGGGCTAATGTTGCTGGCGCGATCGCCCGATGCCCGTGCCCACCTCAGCCAGCAGTTGCGCGATCGCCAGATGCAGAAAATCTATCGAGCGCTGGCTCAAGGCAACTCCATGCCCGATCGCTTCTCCATTACGGAACCGATCGGCAAGCAGCCCCATCCCGTTTTGGGCTATGTCTACGCAGCGCATCCTCAAGGCGCATTGGCTCAAAGTGACTGTCAGGTGCTGCGCCGCGATGCTGAAACGGCGTTGCTTGATGTGACCATTCTGACAGGCAGACCGCACCAGATCCGCATTCATCTGGCAGCCACTGGCTATCCACTGGTGGGCGACCCGCTCTATGCGATCGGTGGTATGCCCCTCATCCAACCTCCGTCTGAAAACGGTAGACTACCTGTACCGGGTGATTGTGGCTATCATCTCCACGCGCTGCACTTAAGCTTTACGCATCCCAATGGGCAGCTAATGACGTTTACCTGTTCACCGCCGCCAGTGCTAGCAGTGTGAGAAGAGACCGTTACAGTGAGCCGCCAACACTTCAATTTGGACTAAACTGCCTCTATTTTTGGTGTTTATCTACGTGCGTCACCCGATCCACCCTCACCCTAGCCCTCTCCCACAGGAGAGGGAACCGGAGGCTCCTTCTCTCTTGGGAGAAGGGGTTGGGGGATGAGGGCAAATAACATGATGCGTTAAGTATATAAATGCCCTATTTTCAGCCCTATTGTTTAGAAACGCTGACCTTTCGGAACAATAAGTGCACCACTCATACAGAAAGTAAGTGCAGGATGAGTCAGATAGAGGCTGGAAAGCAACTCTATCAAGATTTTGTGAGATCTTGACGACGAATGCCTCAATTGCTACACAAGCCGCAAAAATTCTGTAGCCTTGAATATGGCTAGTTCCGCACAAATCGTCGTTTGTAGACTGCTTTCCTCCTGATAGACCGACGCATCCTGCTTAATGGTGTCACCCTGCGCTCAGTCGATCGACCCAGCGATCTTGTTGTCTCTAACAGTTCGCAGTGACGATCGAGGTTGAGGCATGAGTCTGTAACCATTAGACATGATTCCAGGATTCTGACTGCAACTTGAATGCCTTTCCGTCGATTGCCCAACGTCTCGCGTCTAACACCGCCCGATCGCACGGGTACATTCAGAATGATCTTGAGCGTTGCCATCACAAACCTTGTCCTGTTACCCGAAACCTGTGGATCGAATGACACTAGAAACTCTTGAACTGATTGAACTCGACGGTCGAAAGTTTGCCCCGGCTGACCAGCTACCAGCGGTCGAATGGCCCCCCTGTGTGCTCAGTGAACGTCCTCATACCACCTTGACACTGAAGGATGATGACCTGTTTTTACTGACCGATACACTGGGCAATATCGGCGGCTGCATGGACAACGATCGTAGCTCTAGCATGGGCTTGTTTTGCCGCGACACTCGCTTTCTCAGCCGACTGGAACTGCAAATTGAGGGTCGATCGCCCATCCTTTTGAGCAGTACGGCTGATAAGGGCTTCTTCCTGTCGGTTTTGTGCGCAAACCCGCAGATTGACGATCGCATCCGTGCTGAGTCGATCGGCATTAAGCGCGAATTGGTGCTCAACGGTGGCTTGTTTGAGGAAATCGAAGTCTCCAACTACACCACCAGCACCGTCAGCTTTGAACTAACGTTGAGCTTTGATGCCGACTTTAAAGACCTGTTTGATATTCGGGGCTACGGTCGCGAAAACCACGGTCAACTGTTACGGCTTATCCCTTCTGAAGGCACAGCGCCTGACCAGATAGAAACAGTTGCGGTGGATGACTTAACCAAACCAACCGCTAAGCCTATAGAACTGACGCTTGCGTACAAAGGGCTAGACGGTGCGCTGATGGAGTCGCGCCTCTACTTTGTGCATCAGCAGCCCGATTTTCTGAAAGGCTTTACGGCTGTTTGGCAGTTGACGATCGCCTCTCACGAAACGCTGAAACTGGGCTATCGCCTGCAAATGTTTAACAACAACAGCGCCATTTCAGTCGTCAGTGCCCCTGTTACCCTCTCTCAGGCAAAAGCGGCTGAAATGGTGGAGGAGCAAACCTGGCGGCAGCAAGTAACTCGTATTCGATCGGATAAGAACACCTTCAACCAGATCATTGAACGGGCGGAGCAGGATATTTACTTGCTGCGGCAATCGTTTGGCAAAGGGAAGGCACTCTCGGCTGGAGTGCCCTGGTTCTCGACGCTGTTTGGGCGTGATTCGATCATTGCGGCTTCTCAGGTACTCATGCTCGATCCGCAGATTGCACGCGAAACGCTCATCATCCTGGCACAGTATCAGGGTAAAAATGAGGATGAATGGCGCGATGAACAACCAGGGAAAATTCTGCACGAAATTCGCTTTGGCGAAATGGCACGCTGCCAGGAAATTCCCCACACGCCTTACTACGGCACTGTTGATGCCACACCGCTCTGGCTGATGCTCTACGCCGAATACTTCGCCTGGACTGCCGATCGCGAAACCCGCGATCATCTGTGGTTGAATGCCCTCACGGCGATGGATTGGATCGATCGCAACTGCAAAGAAACGGGTTACCTCAGCTACTTCCGCACCTCCAAACGGGGCTTGGCGAACCAAGGCTGGAAAGATTCTGGCGACTGCATCATCAACCGACGCGGACAGCTTGCAGAAGGCGCGATCGCCCTTTGCGAAGTGCAGGCATACGTCTACGCTGCCAAAATCCGACTGGCGCAAATCGCTCGCATGAAGAAGCGCATTGACCTCGCCGATCGTTGGGAAGACGAAGCCAAAGACCTCAAAATGCGCTTCAACCGAGACTTCTGGATGGAAGATCAGGATTTTTGTGCGCTAGCTCTGGATGGTGATGGCAAACCTGTAGACAGTATCACCTCTAATCCCGGTCACTGTCTCAATCTGGGCATCTTCACGCCCGAAAAGGCATACAGCGTTGCCGAACGCCTGCGGGCACCCGATATGTTTAACGGCTGGGGCATTCGCACTCTTAGCAGCCTGTCTCCTGCTTACAATCCAATGGGTTACCACATTGGCTCTGTGTGGCCCCACGACAATGCCATGACGGCGATCGGTCTGCGATCGCTGGGTCTCATCGACCAGGCACTTGAGGTTGCTAAAGGCATTCTGGATATGACGAAGCGCCAGCCGTACCAGCGTCCCCCAGAACTATTTTGTGGCTATGAGCGCACTGACGACAACGATCCGGTGCAATACCCCGTTGCTTGCTCACCCCAGGCATGGGCAACAGGTAGTGTGTTTCAGCTGATCCAGATGATCGTTAACCTCGTACCTGACGCACCGAACAACTACCTCCGCATCATCGATCCGGCACTGCCTGAATCAATCAACTACCTCTCCCTTCAGAACCTCCGTGTCGGACCGACATTATTGGATCTGGAGTTTGAGCGATCGGGTTCGAGCACCGCCTGCCGTGTTTCTAAAAAACGCGGTAACTTGCGTGTGGTGATTGAAGCGTAGATAAGAGCGCGACTGCCACCGCACAGAAACCGGGTTTCTTCACGATAAGATGCTGTGATCATCCAAGCTGCGTCTAGAAACCCGGTTTCGCTTAAACAATCTTTTCGACTAGAAAAGCACTAGACAGACTACAATTTTGGTGGTACAAGTGTTCTAAATACTGACGATCGCTTAATTATGGCTATGGAAACCCTTACCGATCCCCAACAAGAGCTTTATGACTGGCTGGTAGGCTACATCCGCGAGTACCAGCATTCGCCTTCGATTCGACAAATGATGAAGGCAATGGGCTTGAAATCTCCGGCTCCCGTCCAAAGCCGTCTAGAGCACTTAAGGACGAAGGGCTACATCGATTGGAACGAAGGTAAAGCCCGCACTATTCGCCTCACTCAAGCATCGTCTCCAGGTGTGCCCATCTTGGGAGCGATCGCAGCAGGCGGCTTGGTTGAAACCTTTGTGGAGACTGAGGTTGAGCATCTCGACTTTTCCAACATGCTGTTAAATCCTCGCTTTTTTGCCCTACGGGTACGTGGGCAGAGCATGATTGAGGCGCTCATTGATGATGGAGATGTCGTCATCATGCAGCCAATTTCTGACCCCAAAGCGCTGAAAAACGGCACGATCGTTGCCGCTAGAGTGGAAGGGCAAACAACACTGAAGTACTTTCATCGCAAAGGCAGCAGGGTCGTTCTGCAACCTGGCAATCCTGATGCTGAAACGTATCCACCGATTGAAGTGCCTGCTAAAGATATTGATGTTCAGGGCATTCTAGTCGGTGTCTGGCGAGAAAAGCTGTAGCAAAGATCCCCGACTTCTTGGTTGATTCCAATTTGATTGGCTAAACGTGGTTCAGAAGTCGGGGATCTGGGAGCAAAGGGATGCGGGAAACATCGTGTGGCTGTGGCATGATGGCTGAATCTAAAAGCACGTCCTATCGCCTCAATTCCCAGATGCCGCTGTGAAACCCTCTCAATCTTTCCTACAGGTCTTCCAAAGTCGCAAGATGGCGGCAATTTTACTGCTGGGGTTTGCCTCTGGACTGCCGTTTGCGCTGACGGATGATGCGTTTCGCGCCTGGATGACGAAAGCTGGATTGGATCTCAGCACGATCGGCTGGTCTAAATTAGTTAGTCTGCCCTATTCGCTCAAATTTATCTGGTCGCCGTTGCTTGATCGCTTCGTACCACCTTTTGGGGGACGTAGGCGCGGCTGGATGGTGCTGGCGCAAGTAGGGCTGGTCGTTGGGATTGGAGCGATCGCGCTTCAAATGGGTCTTATTGCAACGCTAGACCCGCAGCAGCGATCGTTCAGCTTGAAACTACTGGCTCTCACCGCATTGGGAGTGGCGCTATTGAGTGCGACCCAGGATATTGCGATCGATGCCTACCGTGCTGATGTGGTTTCAGAGCGGGAAGTTGGGGCTAGCGCATCAATGACCATTTTGGGCTACCGAATTGCCCTTCTTGTGACAGGCTGGATTGCTTTTAACCTTGCTGATCGCATCACCTGGCCATGGGTTTATGGGTTGATGGCGCTACTAATGGGTGCTGGGCTGCTAACGTCTTTTTGGGCACCGGAACCAGTAGAGCGCGATCAACCGCCTGAATCGCTGCAACAAGCGGTTGTACTGCCCTTTCTGGAATTTCGTCATCGTCTGGGCTGGCGGCAAGCGCTCTTGACACTGGTTTTTATTATTGTGTTCAAGTTGGGTGATGCAATGGTTGTCACGATGGCAGTGCCATTTCTGGGTGGCAAGGGGCTTGGTTTTGCCGATGCGGATATTGGCAACATTCGGCAGGGTATGGGGCTGATTGCCACGATCGTCGGCACGCTGGCAGGTGGAGCCGTGCTGAGTAAAATTGGCATCAATCGATCGCTCTGGGTGTTTGGCGCTCTGCAAGCTGTCAGCAATCTGGGCTACTACGTTCTAGCCGTGGTGGGTAAAGACTACCCAACGATGGTGGTAGCAATTAATGTTGAGAACTTCTGTGGTGGATTGGGCACGGCTGGCTTTCTGGGTTTTTTGATGAGCCTTTGCAATCCTCGTTTCTCAGCCACTCAGTTTGCGCTGCTGTCTAGCCTGATGGCAGTGGGTAGAGATTTGCTGGCGGGACCTGCTAGCGGGGAACTGGCGCAACGGCTCCAACCCTTCATTCAGGCGAACTCAGCGACATTGGGTAACGCTTATCTGGCAGGTGCAACCCAGCAGGGATGGGCGCTGTTCTTCTTAATCACACTTGCAGCATCGCTGCCCGGTCTTTTGCTGTTGCCTCTGTTCGCACCCTGGAACGCTAGGCGATCGAATTTTGCGAATTTGCATGATGAGAATTGACAATGTCACGTTACGATAAATAAGAAGAACTTCACAAATCTTGAGTGAGGTCTCAGAATTCTTACCGAATTAAATACTAGTTATACGGCTCCTCCCATGGCGTTCTTCAGGCAGTACATTGCTCCCATTTTTATCTTTTTAATCTTTTTTGTGGCATTAGCAGCCGTTAGTGCCCGGATCTTTCTGCCCTCTGACATGGCGGCTCCCGCTCCCATAGGGGAAGTCAGTCCGCAAAAGTTGGAACCCAGTGCAGAGTCGCTTGCTGGTCTGCCACCAGCACTGGCAGCGTTGGTAAAGGGCTTGCCTGATGACCCGGCTCTGTTTCAGTAGCCCCAAACTGTGTTATTCTTCTCAACTACCCATCTCTGCTGCCTTGAAAGCTCAATCTTAACCACCGGATAGTCGTGTCTTCATCACACCAGATGCCCGATGGTTACCAGTTGCGTGTGGGTTCTGGGCTTGATCGCGCCCTGTTGGTGAAGTTCATGCAGCGGACGTATCAGGAGATGGAAGGGGCAGGCGAGTACGCACATCTGGCACAGACGGTGGAGCACTATTTGTCAAGCGAAACGCCGCTCTGGTGGGTTTCTTTGTCTACTGACGATCGCTCAGGAAGTTTGCCCAACGTACCGTTACGTCGATTGCCCCAACCCATTGCGTGTCTCTGGTTGGGGAGTGCGATCGACCAACTGCATGGCGATCGTCATGCTCATATCTTCTTACTCTACGTACTCCCAGAGCACCGACGGAAAGGTATTGGTAAAGCGCTTATGCTTCACGCTGAAGCCTGGGCAAAAGCCAGAGGCGATCGCCAAATTGGGCTTCAGGTCTTTCAATCAAATCAAGCTGCTCTTAGTCTTTACGATCGCTTAGGCTTTCGTACTCAATCGCTATGGATGGTGAAGTCTTTGTGGTAGGTGAAGTCTTTATAGTAAGAGTGCTGACTCAGAACTCGGCTTCTGACGAACGACTCACAAGCCTTTTAACAGCGCTTCTTCAAGGGCTTCGGTGAGCGCTTGAGCAGTCTGCTTATCAGTTCTCTGTTGATGGTCAACGGTATACAGTGGCGGGCTGATGGTGATGGTGACGTGTGATCGCCAGACTGGTGCGGGCTGATAGTGGATAGCAATGGGCACGATCGGAATGTGTAGCCGCTCGGATGACAGCGCCTCTGCTTGCAGCACCAGCCGCGCCAAGCCAAGCTTGAGCGACCGCACAGCCTGATCGCGGACGATGCCCCCTTCTGGAAACAGCATCAGCTTTTTGCCCCTTTGTAGGAGTGCGATCGCATAGCGAAAACTAGCGATTTTAGGCTGGTTTACATCCACTGGAAACGCTCCCAGTCGAGGTAGTAGCCAGCCCTGCCAGCCCGAAAACTGATTGGCATTCGTCATAAACCAGAGCGGTTCGACGCTTAGCACTGCCAGCACAACCGGATCCCAACGGCTGTAATGTTTGGGTGCCAGCACCATCGCGCCTTGAGTTGGCAGATGCTTGATGCCTTCAATGACGATCGAACCAAAGAAAAGGCTCAAAAACAAACGATGCAGTGGCAGCAGCAGCCAGTAAAGCCACGGCTCAACCGACGCATGCACAGGTGGCTCAGATACGGCTTGTGGATCAAGGCTAGCTTGTGGAGTAGACATAACATCAGCCAGAAAGAAGTAAGAGATGGGCAAATAGCAGAACAACGGGGCACAGGTACATTAGCTCCTGCCTCCTGCCTCTTCGCGGAAGTGAGGTGTGAGGTGTATTGCTTCTGCCTCCTGCCATCTGCCTCCTGCCTCCTTCCATCTGCCTCCTGCCATCTGCCATCTCCCATTCTTGATCACCATCCCTATCAAGGATTATTCACCGTCTTTACCGTCAAAACCTGTGGTGGGGTCGAATCAGGTGGATAGAGAAAGTCTAGCTGGACGAGGCGACGATCGCCTTTTGGCATGGTCAGCGAAATCAACGGTTCGCCCTCTTGTCCGCGCTGAAGGATCAGGTGGACATAACGCGTTTGGGGTGCCCCTCGATCGTCGGTGTAGCGCAAACGTACGGGTCCACGAAAGAAAATGCGATCCTCAGGTGGTGTAAAAAACAGTAGCCCACCTTTGGCTCGATCTTCCTTTAAGGGTGTCTGAATTGCCACAGTCACTGTCTGGCGCTGTCCAGTAGCGTTGTGTAACGGCAACGTCAGGCTGTACTGAATACCATAGTTACCATGCGCCTGGTAAGCCGTATCAGGGTAACGTACCAGCAAGGATGCACTCTGCACTTGCCCGGTGCCAAACGTGCCTTGATACAACGTACTCAGCCCGTAAGAAAAGGCACGTCCTCGTTTGGGAATGCTCAACGAATCAGCTTTAGGACTATCCGTTAAGTTTGCCTTCCACTCCGAGCCGAGCGCGACACCCGAAACACGTCCATAAATGACACGAGCGTAATCTTTCAGCCGCTCGATCGGCGTTGGCGGAATATCACGCGGTCCTGCCAAACTACTGTTAAGCAGCAAGTTTTGCCATTCCTCTAAGGTCGGGCTGCGTTCCGTTTTATCGGGATTCAACGGTGCAAACATTGCCAGACTTGCCATGTAAACGGGTCCATTGCTCCTGAGCCGCAGCAGCGTTGAGCGACCGTTAGACGAAGGCGTGACATTCCCCACGGGGATCGGCAGGTTCATGAGCATCCAGCTTTGTCGGGGTGGGACGACCATCACAGCGGGCCAGTTTCCCTGCCGCCGTCCGCGCAGTACATCATTGACCGTGCGGCTACCGGGTCCTGCATAAACCCTCCCCGTCGGATCATCCACATAAGAGGGCAACTCCACAAACAGCGCATCGGGACGTGTGAGATAGCTGGCACCCTGCAAAATGTCGATCGTCACAGGCTGATACGTCGGGTTATACACCAGCACTCCCTGAAAGAGCGTGCGCGTATTATTCGAGCCTTTCGTTCTTGCAATGTGATGCGAGAATAAATCAAACCGACCCTGAAAGGGAAAGTTGAGATGGGCGAATGCGACTGCCTTGCCCTCTGGCGGAAAGGTCGATAGCAAAATGCCCTCGGTCTGCACTAGCTCAGGACTGTTACTATTGAAAACCGGAACGGTATCAAGCTGTCCGGGTAAGGGGCGAAGCTCTTGAGGCTCAAACACTTCTTGACGCTGAAGCAATTCCTGAGGCGGTAACCGCTGCTCCTGAAACGGCACAATTTCTTGTGGCGGTGGTACTTTTGGTGGTGTTGAGGTTGGTGATGAAGGCGATGGTAAGGGAATCGGAGCCGCGATCGTCTGTGCGAGGGTGAACGATAACAATGAAAACATCAGCAAAACCGAAAGAATCCTACAGCAAGGGCATTAACTGGCACAGGTATGAACTGGCAGAGTCATAAGAGCGTCGGGCGGTGTGTACCCGATCGTAGTAACCAACTGCCAGGTCTAAGAGCAGTGTGAGAAGCCAACGGTACAAAAGCGCTACTCGACTAAAACGGTGCAACTTCAGGTAGAAGGATGACATGAGCAGGAGGTGAGCTACAACACCTGAGCTTTTTAGACACACAACATTTATTTAGGAGTCGCAGAATCATACACTAGGTTCAAAACCGCTATCGATGATTACACCCATCCGCAACTAGCGTCAGGAGCTTTAACAGTTTCTCGTTAAGCGTGAATCCTGACAAGCCAGCATTCACCCTGAACAGAGTAAGCGTTTTAGCCGCTTAGACCAAGAAACCTGTCACAGCAATGCAACGATCGACACATCTCTTTAAGGAAAGAATTTTGCCTGAACCCCGTTTAGCTCGTCGTTTGAGCCTTACCATACTGTTTTTGGTCAGTATTAATAGTTTTAGCTATCTCCATGATGCCCTCTTCGCGCCTGCGATCGCGCAAACGGCTGATGCGGGTAATTACTGCCAAGGGCGATCGCGCGATGGCTTCATTAATGGCAAAGCGGTCTGCACGTTTCCCAGCGGCAACCGTTATGAAGGCGAACTGCGCGACAGCCGACGACAGGGTAAAGGTGCCTTTATTTTTGCTAACGGCACTCGCTGTGACGGTGAGTTTAAGGAGGGTTTGCTCAACGGCAGAGGAGTTTGTACGTTTCCCAGCGGCAATCGCTACGAAGGCGACTTTCGTAACGGCAAACGTGAGGGTAGAGGCATCTTTAGCTTTGCTGACGGCACTCGTTGTGATGGTGAGTTCCAGAACAATTTGCTCAATGGTACTGGCGTTTGCACGTTTCCTGGTGGGAACCGCTTTGAGGGTACCTTTCAGGACAGTCGTCGCCAAGGTAAGGGCGTTTTTGTCTTCGCAAATGGTATTCGCTGCGAGGGGGACTTTCGCAATGAAGTGCTGAATGGCTTCGGTGTTTGCACGTTTCCCAGCGGTAATCGCTATGAGGGCGAATTTCGTGACGGTAGGCAGAACGGCAGAGGCACTTACGTTTTTGCCGATGGCACCCGCATTGAAGGTGTATGGCGAGACGGTAAATATTTCAAAATTCCTAAAGACGGGCGCATGTAAAGCTAAGAGCTTGCTAAAAAATAACGGCACACTTTTGGATCAGCGATCAGCTTTTCGCTGGCGGCTGACGGCTGACAGCTACAGACCCTGCTGGTCTTTCTGTACAACTCCTAAGGCACAGTGACAGGTGTTTTTTTCTTTTGCGAGGTCTTTTGCGTTTTCTTAAGCGCAATGTCTCAATTATTGCTCTTTGTAAGGATTGCTGTATCTCACAGCACATCTTCCCTTAAACTAAGCTCTCAGTCTGAGTTTTAAGCGTCTTAGGTAAACACATGCCGCACTTCTCCTGGCACGATTATTTAATGATTCTTTCGTTCTTTGCGTCGATCGCGGGTACAGCGCTTCTCTTTAACGGTACCCAAGCAGATGAGAGCGATTGGGAAACCACCGATCGCGTGTTGATGTTGATGACGTTTACCTATTGGATGGTCTACTGCCTTGCCACGGGCGTACAACATTTTATTTTGCCCCAGTGGGAGGTGCTGCTCTGGAGCGTGAAGCTAACAGGCGTACTTGCGTACTTGCTGACCGCAGCCTGTATGCTCAGCTTGCCGCTGCACCGTGTTGCTATCCGCCAACCAGAGTAATGAGTGATGGGGCATGGAAATTAGCGCTTAGAGCTTGCTAAAAAATAACTGCACGCTTTTGAATCAGCGATCAGCTTTTTGCTGATGGCTGACGGCTATAGACCCTGCTGTTATTTCTGTACAACTCCTTCGTTTCTCGAATTAGGTTCTCGAAGAAGCGTAGTGCTACTGACTGACGATGCCAGCACATAGGCGCACCAGTTTCCCTCTGTTGAGCTGTTGCGTGTCAATGTAGCGGCTCTACAGGTAGCCAACCATAGTGCTGGCACACGTCCCACGAAACCGAGTTTCTGTGGGACGTGTGCAGTCCTACTTTAAAGATTTTGCCCACCGCCCCTGGTTTGTTCCTAAACTAAGAGCAGATAGACCTTAGATCAACGACTTCCTGGTCGCTAAAGCGGCAAACCAGTACACGTTGAACCTCAGTCTGCCTACTATTGCATCTGCCGTTGTCGGTTCATTGGGTCACTTCCGGGTTCCGATCGAACTATTCGCAATTACCTGGCTTTCTGAATGAATCATTCGGCGACTGATTTACTCAACTTTCGTGCTGATCTGCTTAACCAGACATATCTGGGGCAGTTGTGTGGATCGGGACAGCGTTTTCTCGATCGCTATGAGATCCTGAAGATTCTCGGTCGGGGTGGCTTTGGTATCACTTTTTTGGCGAGGGATGCTTCGCTTCCTGGGCAACCTCTCTGTGTGATCAAGCAACTGTGTCCCAAAGTTAACGATGCGGCTGCGCTGCAACAGGCTCGTAAGCGGTTTGAGCAGGAAGCTGCAACCCTGAGCAAACTTGGCAGTCATGCTCAGATTCCCCAGTTGCTGAACTATTTTGAAACGGCTGGTGAATTTTATTTAGTGCAAGAATACGTCCGAGGGTTCACGCTGAGTAAAGCCGTGAAACGCTATGGTCCTTTTTCTGAAACTGGCGTGAAGCAGTTTCTGCGTGAGTTTTTGCCTCTATTACAGTATGTGCATGGCAATCGTGTCATTCATCGAGACATCAAACCACCTAACCTGATTCGCTGTCGTGATGATGGCAGGCTGGTACTGATCGATTTTGGCGCGGTTAAACAGATTGCTAAAACCAGCGATTCAGGTGCTAAATCAACGACGACGCAATTTGTGGGTACCGTTGGGTTTGCGCCACCAGAGCAACTTGCCTCTCGCCCAATTTACTCTAGCGACATCTATGCAGTTGGTGTGACCTGCTTGTATCTGCTGTCGGGTAAACCACCACTGGAGTTTGACTACGAATTTCTGACGGGCGATGTGCGCTGGAGTGACTACGTTTCGGTCAGCGAACACTTTGGCACGGTGTTGAGCAAAATGCTGAAAGTGTCTCCTCAAGAGCGTTTTCAGTCGGTTGATGAGGTCATGCGGGCACTGGAGTTGGAGCCTTACTTCGACAATCTGGTGCATTGTATGAATATTAAGCCCAAGCCCTTTCCTCATACCGCCCAAAATGAGACCGATGCTGAGAGCTACGTGCCGCCGATGGTGCGAACCGCGATGGCAATTCGAGATTGGCAAGCCAAACTGAAGGCTAGACGGCTGCGCGATCGTCTCTACCAGCCCACCATCACCCACAGTGGTTCGAGCTACTTTCGGTAAGCAGGCTGAGGTGTGATTCGCTGACTTATGCTTAAATGACATCATGCTTGTTCTTGCGTAAAGCAGAACATGCCAAAACTGCAAGCGATGCACGATGTCATTACCCCTGAATGGCGACCGAACCACCCTCAAATGAAGCCATTCTCCTGATCCGAGTTGCCCAGCGCGATCAGGCGGCTTTGGCAGAACTGTACGATCGCTATGCACGAGTTCTCTACTCCGTTGCCTTCAGAAGCTTGAGATCTGCTGAAGAAAGCGAAGAAGTTGTTTTAGATGTTTTTGCCCAGGTATGGCGCACGGCAGCCCGCTATGACGCAAGCCGAGGACGGGTCGATAGCTGGCTGTTTATGATGACGCGCAGTCGCGTGTTGGATCGGCTCCGCAGTTTACAGCGCACAACCAAGGTTACACTCGCGTCAGAGAATGTTGCAGAGATCCAAACAACCAATCCTGGCGTAGATCCTATTGAAAACCTCCTGATCTCAGAGCGCCGCGATCGAGTGTTAGCCGCCCTCAGCCAACTTCCCGAAGAGCAACGCCAGGTAATCGAGTTGGCATACTACAAGGGTCTCACCCAATCGGAAATCGCCGCGCAAACAAACCTTTCCCTCGGTACTGTTAAAACTCGCGTTCGGTTAGGGTTGAGCAAATTGCGAGTTGCCCTCGGTTACTGGGAGCCAAGCTAGGATAGGAATCTAGACCATCAGAATGTAATGAACGCTGAAGACCGCTGTTTCTGTGAACTTGCTCCGCTGTATGCACTCAACTTGCTTGACGATGATGAGCGTCACTGGGTTGAGGCACAAATCCTTGAAAATCCAGAGTTGGCAACTGAGCTGGCAGAGCACCAAACCACAGTGAATGCCCTTCCTTATGGCACACCAGCAGTACCGATGGCAGCAGATCTAAAAGACCGACTGTTTCAACGGTTAGCAGAAGAGCCAGCAGATCCACCACCGCTCATTGCTCTTCCCACACGTCCTAACCAATCGTTTCAGGACGAACAATCTATCCCCGCTTCTGCTCCAATGCCTGTCAGCGGAGTGCGGGACGGTGATTCACGTGTTATGCCGTTCCGTCGCCGCACTGAGGTCTGGTTACAGGCTGCTGGGGCTATTGCCGCACTGGCAGCGATCGCCCTTTTAGTAGACAACTACCGTCTTCGTCAACGCGTTCAGGCTGATCAGGCGATCGTTGCCACCCTTCAACAGCCCGACAGCATTGTTTACACACTTAGAGGGACTGAGCAAGCTGCAACTGCCTCTGGTAGCCTGGTGGTTAACCCTGGTGAAAAAACGGCTGTCGTGCTTGTGCAGAATCTGCCCGCCTTGCCTGAAGGAAAGGCATATCGCCTGTGGGCAATTCCCAAAGGGGCGACTAAACCAACCTATTGCGGAGAGTTTAACAACAGTAGCACTGGTACCGTTCAATGGTCTCTACCGGAAGTAGAGTGTAGTGCCAGTGCTCCCCAAATGCTCATCACGGCTGAATCGGTGACCGCTCCCCCGGTGCCAGCAGGACCGTTAGTCATGAAGAGTATGCTGCGATCGTGAATGCCTTATTTCAGCGCCCACGCTAGAAAGCGTTCTGTGTAATAGAGCGCTAGCTGGTTGCTCACACCGTTGAATACTTTATCAAAGACATGTTCTGCCCAGGGGATTTCGATCCAGACAGCACGTGTACCCGTTGCTTTTAATCGTTCGTAGAGTGCTCGCCCAAACTTCGCCTGCACCAGATGATCGCGCCCACCATAAATGAGCAACGATGGCACAACTGGACTGGCAGTTACAGAACCTGAAGGGCGATCGCGGCTACCATAGGTGAGCATCGGTTGCCCGACATAATTATAGGGAGAAGCCTGTCGATAAAGCTCAGGAAACTGTTCTGGTGTGCCGCCGAGCAGCGCGTTGAGTACAGCGCGACTATTAATTGGGTCAGGGCTGGGCAAATCATAGTAGCCCTTCGCCAGGTCAACGGGTCCGTAATAATTTACCACCGCTCGAATTGGGATACGACTGGGTTGGTACGCCGCCAGCATTGCCAGATGCGCTCCCGCCGATCGCCCCATCAATGCAAGCCGCTCCAGATCCACTTCCAACTCCGTCGCGTGTTGTTGAATATAGGTCAGCGCTGTTTTCACATCGTCAAGCTGTGCGGGAAAGCGATATTGGGGTGCATGGCGGTAGTCGATCGCTACCACCGTATAGCCCCGCGCTGCCATGTAGCGGCTAAACGGCGCATCATCATTGGGGCTACCGCGCTGCCATGCACCACCGTAAATGACTACGATCGTCGGATACAGAGCAAGTTGCTTGTCAACCTGTGGCGGATGGTAGACTGTCAGCGTTAACGGCACTCCATCAGGTGCGGCAAACTGTATGCCTGCCGTTATGCGTACAGGTTGTTCAGGAATCCCCCGAAAGGCATCCATGAGAATAAACGGCTTGGCACGCATGGGTGGCTCAGGCATACTAGCGTCATCGCCAGCGATACTAGTGATTTGTTCTGATGCTTTTTGTTTTGATGCTTGCGCCAGTGCTGTTTGTAGCCGCAGCAATGCACTTAACCGAGAGACGGATAAGTAATCGGCTCCTAAGGCTGTCTCCATTGATTTGGCTGCTTGTTGATTGGCAGCCGCAAACTGGCTCAGCGGTAAGGTGCTAATGATCAGGCTGAAAAAGCTAAAAACAAGCACAAGGCGAAACAACCAACCTTTACGGACAGACCGCAACGCAAGTAGAGCCGCGATCGCATTTGCCACAATTAACCAGGGGCTGACCTCTGGCGCACCCACGCCCAACGGCAACAACGCAAAGGTCGGCGCAGGCACAATAATCCAGGCAGTCAGAAAGCAGGCAACTCCACTGATGAGCAGCGTTAGCCCTCCCAGCAGAGCATTTAGCAGGTTAGGCATTAAAAAAATTGTTAAGAACTAAACTCATGGTTGAGGGCTATGGTTAGCGATCGAGCAACCAAACCATTCTGCATTTATAGCTGACGGCTGATCGCTGACTGCTAATAGCTCTGCTCACCCCAATTCTGACTGAAAGGCTATTTACTTATAGCATCAAGCCTCAAAAAAGCCCCCGATCGCGCGATCGGGGGCAAGGGGGTACGAAACGTTGAAGTTGATCAGGCTATACAAGCCACTCTTGAACGGCTTCTTCTTTGGTGTTGGTTCTCCGTTCAGGAGTTTCGCGGGTAAACGACATGTGGATCGCGCGGTTTTGCTCACCGTCAGCCGCAACTGCCAGAATGGGGTAGTCGATCAAGCCATCCTGGAAAGACATTTGAAAGCGGAAGGTGCCATCGGAGTTGAGCTGAATAGGGCGACCACCGATCGTTACCGTTGCATCCGGTTCCGTTGCGCCATAAACGATCAGCTCTGCGTCAGCAACGAGCCAAAACTGGCGAGGACGAATCGGTGGCGCGGAAGCAGAGAACCCAACACCAGACATACCAATACCTGATGCCGTCAGACCCGATGTGGTCGGTAGCGCCCACAAACCAGCGCCTGAGGGGAAGACGTAGGAACTGACTGACTGCTCGTGGACAGGTACCTGCTGCATCGAGCCATATAGAGAACCTGCCACTCGCTGCGCTTCAGTGGTTTCTGCCAGACCAAAAATCTGGTCGTAGATCGCATTGCCTGTAGCTGTGCCCATGCCTGTACCAGTACCAACACCAACGCCAGGTGCTTGATGACTGGGCGGCACCAGCTCCAGGAAGGTTTTACTGACCAGTGTTTCCTCCCACCCAACCGTGATGAACTGGTCATCAATCCAGTCAGAGGGGTAGACGGGGGGAACCCGCACCGGAGCAGAACGAGCGAGAACCAACCAGCGTCCATCAGCACATCGATAGCCGATGTCTACTACGTAGTCACGATCGCTCACCGGAATCGGCAAATACCACTCCCGCGACAGCTCGTCAGCAGGATATTCCTGGATGCTGTGAGGCGACTGATAAGCCAGACTGACATCCGTGACATCGTAGAGGCGTAGGGCAATCTGTAGCCCACCTTGACGGCGTAGAGCTTCTTTGTGCTCATTGGGAATATCCCAGTACGTGTAAGCCCACTGTGGATCACGCGGCATGAGGACAATGCGGCTTTCGCCGTAACCAGCCGGAAGATCAACCAACCCTTCATCGACAGCAGACAGCGAACCACCGACACGATCGTCCTGTCCAAGATCAAATTTTGCTGCTTCCACTTCTGCTTGAGCCTCCAATGGTCTGGCTGGGGTAGATGAACCTTGACTACGCTGAATTTCCTGAATCGACGCGAGGAGTTGCTCTTTACGCATACGGCTATAGCGAGAAACACCGTATTCACTGGCAACTCGGCGAAGCTGCCGTAGCGTCATGTCTTCAAGCGGCGGACGTTCTTTTGTCATGATCGTTAGGTCTCCGGGTTAAGTCTTTGTTAATGATCATTTCTGCTTTAAACAGTTACTTCTGATACGTCTTGGGATCACGCAGGCTTATGCGAGGGGATCACATCTCTAGGCTTATGTTGCGGCAACTTAAAAGTTGGGTCAAGAGTTTAAAACACCGATTTTAGGCATATATACGTATTTTCAGGCATGATGGGGATCGTTATGTCATGATTTTGTGACATTTGCGTGACGAGGGGGATCGCAATCTCACGATCTGCTGATTGCTGATCCCGTCTCTAGGGCGCGTCATCAATTAGCTCCAAAACCTTGCGGTATCAGCCTGATCGCGCCCGCCCCAACATACCAGGTTAGGGGCTGGAACCCTTGCTGCAAGTCATGTGTAGTTGTAATTGATAGCAGCCCCTAAACCATTTATGGCTTTGGGAGACTGTCTAACTGAGTCCAGTTCGGCGGTCTGATTTTGGTAGGGCGTGTTGTGTCGGTATACTCGGTGTAGTTTGGCAGCGATTGAGAGCCTCGATCGTTCTCAGGCGCTCTCAGGTTGTTTTCAAAACGCGCTCATAGCTTTGTCCAACTACTGGAGGCATTGCAATTGAAGGCAAGATGTTCGCTAAAGGCTCAACGTTTTCTATGTCCAACCAAAGCCGTTTGATCAGCACGGTTCTGTCTCCAGCCGTCCGGCTTTGGCTGCGATCGCAACTTGAGCATGTAGACGACCTCCACCTCACTATTGAAGCGGGCGATCGTCAGATTTTGTCCGGCTGCATCAATGGGGTCTCTGTTTCTGCCCGCAATGCTGTCTATCGAGGGTTGCACCTCAGCGAGGTGTCTCTCGTGGGGGAGCAGATTTGTACAAATTTTGCTCAAGTATTACGGGGTAAACCGCTGCGCTTAACGAAAGCCTTTCCCATCACGGGGGATGTGCTGGTCTATGAAGCCGATTTGAATCAGTCACTGCAAGCGCCGTTGCTCGCGCAGGGCGTAATCGAATTTTTGTTGACCTTGCTGCGATCGGACAGCGAAGCGGGCGATACAGCCAAAGACGACGATCTAACGCAGCGTAATTCGCAAGACATTCAACTAAAAGATCCGCAGGTCGTCCTGGGAGACGGTCAAGTCACGTTGGCAGCAACTCTGGTAACGGTCAGCAACCAGCCGACGACCGTGATCATTCGTACAGGCTTGCGTTTAAGCAGCGGCAATCAACTGCATCTCGATCGTCCCCATTGGCTTCCTCACGCCAAAGCCCGTCAAGGTATGCCCCTTCGTGACCTGGACGGCTTTGCCTTCGATCTTGGCTCCGATGTTTCCCTGCAAACACTCAGCGTGGAACCGGGTCAGATTCGCTGCCAGGGGCAAATTATGGTGACACCAGAGGATTAGCAAGGGGAGGCAGGGGGAGGCAAGGGAAGCAAAGGGAGGCAAGGGGCAGGCAGGGGAGGATGTTTTGAGTTTTGCTTTCGACCTGAGCTCAAGCCGAAGAGAGTTTTGAGTTGATTGTGATCTTCTACTCCCTCCGCTTCCCCTACTTCCTCTGCCTCCCCTACTCCCTCCGCTTCCCCTACTCCCTCTGCCTCCCCTGCTCCCCTCTTAACCATCTGCAACATTAAGCCCTCCACATTCAACCTGGGCTTAAGCTATGGTGGTAGTCAAATCTTGACCGTTGCGGGACGTTATGAGAAAACTTTTGCTGCTGGGTTTGTTCCTGATCGGGCTGGGCTGGGCGCTTTCCAACTTTAGTGGCTTGGCGGCTCGCGGCACCTACGACTCGCTGATCCTGGATTTTCGTGAGGATCTTGGGGCGGCGCAGATTGAGAGTCAGGTGCAAGCGATCGCCCAGAAGTATAACGTCACCCCTCGGTTGAACAGTGCGTTCTCCTTTGCAGATCATATTTTTATTGTGAAAGGCGATCGCGCCACGCTGGATGCGCTGAAAAAATCCGAGGTCAAGAAATATACCGAATTTATCGAGCCTGATTATATCTACAGTGCTTTCACGCCGCCCAATGACCCTGACTACGGCAAGCAGTGGAACCTGCGTAGCATCAACATTGAGTCTGCATGGGAAGATACTCAGGGCGAAGGCAGCACAGTTGCGGTGATTGATACGGGTGTGAGCCAGGTTCCAGACTTAAAAGAAACCAAGTTTGTCAAAGGCTACGACTTTGTTAACGATCAGGCAGAAGCCAATGACGACAATGGTCATGGTACCCACGTTGCAGGCACGATCGCCCAATCGACCAATAACGAGTACGGGGTTGCAGGGATTGCGTACAAGGCGAATCTCATGCCGCTCAAAGTGCTGTCAGGTGGCGGCGGTGGTACGGTGGCAGACATTGCCGAGTCGATTCGCTTTGCCGCAGACAATGGGGCTGATGTGATCAACATGAGCCTGGGTGGTGGCGGTGAGAGTCAATTGATGCAGGAGGCGATCGACTACGCCCACCAAAAAGGAGTCGTGATTATTGCCGCAGCGGGTAACGCGGGTGAGAATGCTGCCTCCTACCCCGCACGCTATCCTCATGTAATCGGTGTCTCTGCCTTGAGTCCAGCGGGGACAAAAGCGCCTTACTCCAACTTTGGCGCTGGTATTGACCTTGCTGCACCTGGTGGGATGAAGGAGGGCGACGATCCAACGGGCGGTATTTTGCAGAATACGATCGACCCGACAACAGGCGAACCGATTTTTGAATCCTATCAAGGCACCAGCATGGCAGCGCCTCACGTAGCAGGTGTGGCAGCCTTGGTGAAAGCAGCGGGGATTAAAGAGCCTGACGCGATCGAAAATGTGCTGAAGCAATCGGCGTTGCAGGTCAACGATGATGCGCTGAACCATTACGGTGCAGGCAAGTTAGATGCAGCGGCAGCCGTAAAGCTGGCAGCCCGTGGACAAATCACCTTCCATGACTTCTTCCGCTGGTTGCGCGACAACGGCTACCTCAACCCCCGCTTCTGGATTGATGGTGGCGTGATTGCACTGTGGCCCAAGCTGGCGATGGTGCTTGGCTCCTACCTTCTGGCATGGTTCTTGCGTAACTACTTTCCGTTTGCCTGGGGCTGGTCACTTTCGACGGGCTTAATCGCAGGCAGTTCTGGTCTCTTCTTCCTAAAAGGCTTTTATCTGTTCGATGCACCTCAGTTCCCTTTCCGGCTTTTGGGTAGTTCGATTCCAGAGTTGGGTGGTGCCATTCAGGGAACCAGTCTGCTGAATCCAATTTTTGCTAGCGCACTCATTCCGCTGGCGTTGATGGCTCTGCTCTTGGGGCACGCACAATGGAAATGGTTTGCGATCGGTACTACGATCGGTGTAGCCGCTTGCCTTGGTGTGAGTGCTGCTATGTTCCCGTTACATGATTTGGGTCGAGCTTGTTTAGCTTATCAGGTTACTCCTTGCCTTGGCTTGAGCGCAGTAATGTCTCCATCCGTGATGTGGTTGGGCGATGGCACGATCGCCTGTAGCTTTTTGATTGTCAACGCGTTGTTCTGTTTCGCACTGGCACGTCTTGCCGTTAAACCAGGAGTTCAATCGACATGAGCGACAGCATCAAGGTAGAAGGCACGATCGAGCGGAAGGGCTTTGGTACGGGCACCTGGGCACTCGTCAGCACCAACGGCGAAACGTACGAACTCCACAAAGCCCCTAAAGAACTCCAAAAAGCAGGACTAACCGTCAGCGTTGACGGTCAGATCCGAAAGGATGTGATGACGATCGCCATGATTGGTCCCGTCTTAGAAGTCAAGCATTACGAGATTAAGAGCTAGAGGGTTATTAAGAATGTGACGTGCAACGTCCCTACAGAACACCTAATACAGAAACCGGGTTTCTTCACGAGTGGATGTCATTTGAGCATCCAGGTATTGTTCAGAAACCCGGTTTCTCTCAAAACTCAAAGCTTGCCCGATCTAATTCGTCTCTGCCAATACTTCCTGTAGACGGCTGCGGAATTCGCCTTTGGGATGCCCGCCTTTGACTTCGCCCAAAATTTTGAAATCGCTTTCAGGATCATCGCAGATCAGGTACGTGGGCCAACCCATATCGGCTTTGTCAGGGTACTGCGCCAGCAAAATCTTGCGGTATTTGCGGTAGGTCGTCGTATCCTGCATTTTCACGCTGACGAACTCAAGCCCCAGTTCTTCAACGACCTTCTGGTCATAGAACGACATTTTGTGGCACACGCCGCAGTCTTCAGACGAAAATTTGATGACAGCTCGAGTCATAGTACCAGCCTTTTTAACACGTGAGCGATCGCCAGCAATCGCGATTAAGCATCTCTACATTTTACGGTGGAATGTCGATCGACCTTGCGTTCGGACTGTTGCAAATCTTGTCGAGGGGGTGTCGTCTCCCCATGCTTGCGCTCGAAATCTCTAGAATGAACGTATCTGATGAGTGCGACGACTGAGCCAGAAGCAGTGCGTTTTGCATGTGAACTGGGCGTACAGGCACGATCGCTAGTTCCGATTGCGCAATCAGCGTTCTAAGTAGCTTTGCGCTGATTTCTTGAAGAGATTCGGAAACTGTTTGAAGTTTCGGTAACTTTTCCGGCTCCAGCACGTCCACTTAGGTAGCTCATGCAATGATCGATAAGACTTAACAAAGCCAAGTTCGCTCACTCCGTGCATTTACCGAATTGCTAGTCTGTTAGCCGTCAGTCCGTTCCTGAAGTCAATCGTCACTCAGTCAATCTCCTCAAAAAATAAAGCAATAGCGTTGCCACTGTCTTTGTAGGGCAACCTAAAAACGAGTGAGCATGATCAAGATCACAATTATTTCCCCTGATGCTGCTGTGCGATCGTTGCTTAAGAAGGGTAGCCCCCATGCGATCGTACTTTAGACCACCAGGGGATTGCATCTATAGTCTTCTGGAGAATAGCTGTGACCCAGGAATTTCATATTTCTGTGACTCCGATAGGGGAAGACGACTACCTTGTACGGACTGAACGGGTAGCGCCAGGCGTGCCGTTGGCAGAGGAACAGGTGACTTGGCCCGTTGACGAATGGTTGTCCCAGGCAAGCCTCTTGATGAATGACCCTTTGCAAGGGCTGCTGCGTGGCGATATCCTTCATACGTTTCCAGACGCGTCAACGTTGCCCCCAAAACAGCCGATCGAGGCACAAGGAACCCTGGTTGCGCTTGGGCAACAACTTTACAATGCGCTGTTTCAAGGCACCATTCGCGATAGCTGGATGACTGCTCAGGGCATTGCTCAGCATCGTCAGGAAGTGTTGCGCCTGCGCCTGGGGCTAAAAGATACGCGCCTACCGCGCCTACCGTGGGAAGTACTTCATGCGGGCGATCGCTCCATTGCGACTGGCACCGACGTTGTCTTCTCGCGCTATCATTCCAGCTTTGCGGCGATGGCATCGCTATTGCCATTTCAGCCTACGAGCGCGATCGATGCCAAACAGCCACTCAAAATTCTCATGGTGTTGGCAGCACCCACCGATCAGGAAATGCTGGCGCTTAAGCAAGAAGCCTTGCATCTTCAGGAGGAACTGCAAGCCGCTGTGCAGAACGGCAGTCGCAATGGCAGCAAGAAGTACAACTCAGATGTGCAACTGACGATTTTGGAACAACCTGGGCGTGAGCAACTCACTCAGGCACTGGAACACAATCATTACCACGTGCTGCACTATGCAGGACATAGCAATTTAGGGACGGCTGGCGGCAAACTCTATCTAGTCAGCAGCAAAACGGGGCTGACTGAAACCCTGAGTGGCGACGATCTGGCAGGTCTTCTGGTGAACAATGGCATTCGCATGGCGGTCTTCAATTCCTGCCGGGGTGTCTATACAGCAACAACCGAGGTTCTGAGCGAGACGGGTGACGGCAATTTGGCAGAAGCGTTGGTCAAACGCGGCATCCCGGCGGTGCTGGCAATGGCGGAGCGCATTCCAGATGATGTGGCGCTCAATCTGAGTCGCTTGTTCTATCGAAATTTGAAACAAGCTTACGCGGTTGATCTGAGCTTGAATCGCGCCCGTCAGGGATTGGTTTCCTCCTATAGCTCGAGTCAACTGTACTGGGCACTGCCGATTCTTTATCTGCATCCAGAGTTTGATGGCAATCTTCAGTTGCTGGATGGTCTAGGTGAACAAGCCAATGGTGCGGTCGATCGCCCGGTTGATTTACCTGAAACCGAAACCGCTTTCGTTGAAGCGATGCTACCGACGACGCTACATGAAGGACAGGCTACGGCATTGCTCCCACTGGAGGCTCGTGAGCTTGTTCATCACGCCGCTATTGATGAGTCTGCTTTAGACGATGTGGAACTGGACGACTCAGAGTACCAGAGCGAGATGGAGACCGTTGCCTACCTGGTCGATCAGCTATCGCATGGCACAACGGCTGATGCTGCCGACGATCGCCCACTCCCAGCCTCTCCCTCAGAAAGCCTCTTGCCCGAAGCGGCTTATACCTTCAATGCAGACGATTATTTGATTTTGCCTGATTACCCCAACGATGCTGCCTCAGAACCATCAGAGGCGGTCTCTGCGAAGGAGCCTGTACAGCCTGGAGGGGCGCTAGCAGCCACTGCGGTTGAGGCAAGTGAGGTTGAGGTGTATGCAGAACTGACAAGAATGCTGGCAGAGACAGGTAAGCTCACAGAAGCGATCGCCACCTGCCATCAAGCCGTGCGAGATAATCCCAATGACGCTCATGCGTACTACCGTTTGGGCGTGGCGCTGAACCAGCAAGGCTATGTTGCAGAAGCGATCGCAGCCTACCATCAGGCGCTACGCATCGACCCTGCGTTGGCTGAAGCGCACAACCAACTAGGATTAGCGCTCTACCAACAAGGCAATCTCAGCGATGCGGTGCGGTCATATGACCATGCCATTCAGCTTGATCCGGGTCTCACCAGCGCCAAGCGTAACTTAGAAGCCACACTCCAGCGCCAGGGCAATCTGGGCACAGCAAAGCAAGCCTTGCTGGATGCTACACCCGCCGTTCGTCGGGGAACAGGACACGTAGCACTCGATGATGCCGATAGCAATTTCCGTCTGGCAGCGGCTGGTGCGCCGACTCGATCGCTTGTTCGCAGTAAACCGCTCTGGCAGCGCCAACCGCTGCTGTGGGTTAGCGCTGGTATGGTTGCAACGCTGCTCTTGGGCACCTGGGCTTTGCGCGATCGCTGGTTGCCCAGTACGCCTCAGCTACCACCCTCTGAGTCTGCCTTCAATACCGTCAATAGTGCGGGTGATTTGAAGCGGGTGAGTACCAATGTGGTCGCTGCCCTGGCAACCGAGCAACTCAGCCAAGGTAAAATTACGGATGCTCAAGCGGCGATCGAAACGCTCCTCGATCGGGGCGCACTTGCTCAGGCTGCCGCCGTCCTCACACCCGCTCTTGGTCGCCAAGCTGATAATGCAACCGTGAGCTTTCTCATGGGTCGTGTTGCGTGGCAGTCCATTAAGGTCGGCAACAACGATTACAGTGTGGATGATGTCCGGCGATATTGGGAAACTGCTGTCAAGCAAAAACCCAGTGCCGAATATCAGAATGCCTTGGGCTTTGCTTATTACACCGAAGGTAAAATCGATCGTGCCAGTCGAGCGTGGATGCAGGCGCTGAAGTCAGGGAATGGACAAAATGGCTCTGCATCCTCCGTCCCACAAGCACTTACTGCTTACGCTGGACTCGCACTCGTAGCGGCAAAATCGTCTACCAATCAACCGCCCACGCAACAGGCAAACCTGCAAACCGAAGCGATTAAGCTCCGTCAAAAAGTGCTGACTGACGATCCGATCGCCTTTCAACCCGAAGAACTGGCGAAAAATTGGATGTGGTCTGAAACAGCGATTCGAGATTGGCGATCAATTCTTGCGCTGAAGTAAAAAGCAGGTTCTCTGCCGATCAATTTTGTCTTGACTACTTACAGCGTTACTTTTCATCCTCAAGCTCATCAAACTGTGGTGACCAGAGGTCTTCAATCTTTACCTGCCAGCCGGGAAGAATATCAGGCACAGTTAGCGCGTCTCCGTCTCGTAGCGTCATTGGCTCTTGCTCGGTGCGACGAATCTCAACCCAGCGCTGCTCGGGGTGAATCAGGATGCCGACTCGTGTACCCTGCGCCAGGAAGCTATCGATCTTCTCTCGCAGCCCTTTCAGGCTATCAGTAGGAGATTTCACTTCCACCATCAAATCAGGCGCTAGTTCGGCAAAGCTGCGAGGACTTGTCCGTAACCGCTGTGCCTGAACAAAGGACACATCAGGGGCGCGAGTATCAGAGTTGGGCAAGGTAAAACCAGCGCTGGAACCCGTCACGCGACCCAGTTTGCGTGGACGCACCCAATTAGAGATTTGCCGCCCAACCTCGAAAGCGACCTCATCAGACTCATAGCCAGATGGACTCATAACCGTGATGCTCCCATTCACCAGCTCCATGCGGTAGTCAGGTGCCTGCGCTTGCAGCTTCTCCAGATCTTTGATGGTGAGAGACATAGAACCTCCACAGTTTCTACCGATCGTTTCTAGCCGATGCCAATGCCACAACGGATGGAAACGATTCTGTTGACAGCATCATAGTAATGACGACACCGATCGCTGTTTGCGAAGATCCAGCTTGTCTGCCAGACTGGCTTTGCCCCAGTCGAGGGGATGCGTGTCTTCAGAGGAGACGGTTGCTGACACATCGGTTTGCGCGATCGCACCCTGAGACTCTTGATGCGCCAGTTGCATCAATGTGGCAGGAGCCATGAATGGCGTAGGGGCTGTAGAAAGAGACTGACTGTACGCTGGGTTTAGATTGTGCGCTGGGTTTAGATTGTGCGCTGGGTTTAGATTGTGCGCTGGGTTTAGCACAAACGATGGTACGACTGGAGGATAGGTTGGTTGGGGCTGTGGTGCAGGGGAAGGCGCTGGCTGCGGTAGGGTTGAAGCTGCATAGGGCGCTAACCGCTTCACCTTGGTGCTTTTGCGAGGACGTGACGGACGATTTGCCTGCTTTGCGATCAGCATCGAACCAGCCGCACAGCTAAGCGCGATCGCCCCAAAGAGCCACAGCGGGAGGCGAGTCTGGCTGTTTCTTTGCGCCGTTTCACTGGTCTCCCGAATCACGGCTGCTCCTGGAGGTCGCTTACCAGTGGATGCATTCGGACTCAGCAAGCCACTGACAGCCGTGAGCGCAATCACAGCTACAACAATCCATGCGCCACCCAAAACCACTAGCGCTAACGTCCACCCAGGTTTGCCAAGGCTCAATGTTGCCTTCGACGTTCGTCGCTGCTGGTGCGATCGCGCTGTTAGCGGTGGTCGCGGCTGCTTTGCCCTGTGCTGATGTTGCTGCCTTTGCATACCATTTCCAGGTTATGAACCACCATCTCTCTAAATTTTACTCAAAGCGCTCGACAAGCAACATTAATCTCCAAGAGTCAGGCTAGATCTGGGTCATTCTACGTACAGGTGACGCGATAATGGAGGTTGCTATATGTGAAGCGATCGGGTGTGAAGCGATCGCGGCTGAAACGATCCAGCCATCAAGCAGCGCTTCCAACTGGCACAGCCATCATTTACAAGTTCCGTATGATCTCATTGCCACTCTTACCAATCTCGACACCCACACTCCTGCTGTACGCCATTGCAGCGGCAGCAGCGTTGGTTTACCTGCCCTTTATGGTCGTTGTCTATGGTCGCGTTCAAGCTGGGTTTGATCTGGCATCGCCACGAGCGCTCTTTGACAAGCTGCCTGCCTACGCTCAACGAGCTACCTGGGCACACGAAAATGCGTTTGAGTCCTTTGTGTTATTTGCGGCAGCGGCACTGATGGCATACGTCACGAGCCAACAGTCAGCAGTGGCAGGTTGGGCTGCGATCGCCTATGTCACTGCGCGTCTGCTCTATCCTTTGTTCTACATTTTGAATGTGCCCATTGGTCGATCGCTCATGTTTGCTACTGGT
This sequence comes from Tildeniella nuda ZEHNDER 1965/U140, assembly GCA_019358895.1. Taxonomy (GTDB): domain Bacteria; phylum Cyanobacteriota; class Cyanobacteriia; order Leptolyngbyales; family Leptolyngbyaceae; genus Stenomitos; species Stenomitos nudus. The sequence goes on from JAHHIG010000002.1 coordinate 29,677, forward strand.
TCACTCAGTATTGCAACGCTCATTGGTTTAAGCTTGCTCACGGTCAATTAGTCGAGCATTCAAGTTACCACCGCGGTCAGAATACTGCGGTCAAAATACTAAAAAGACGTTTGGGAGAATTGTATGGCAGAGCGATCGAATGCAGGGCGATCGAGTTCAGAGATTGATCTTGCTCCATTGATCGATCACGCGTTGCTGACTCCAACGGCAACGTCAGAGCACGTCGAGCAATGGTGCGCGGATGCAGACCAATTTAACTTTGCGGCGGTGTGTCTTCATCCAACCTATGTCCGGCAAGCTGCTGCGTTATTGCATGGCAAGCGACCCAAGGTATGCGCTGTGATTGGGTTTCCCTATGGTGCTACCACATCAGCCGTCAAGCTCTATGAAGCGCAGGAGGCAGTCGAGCATGGCGCGACAGAACTAGACGTTGTGATCAACATCGGCTGGTTAAAAGCGGGTGACCTTGATGCTGTCCACCGCGAAATTGCCGAAATCTACGATGCTACGGGTCAAACCATCAAGGCAATTTTGGAAACCGCGTTGCTCACCGATCTAGAAAAGCGGCAAGCGGCTGAAGTTTGCATGGAGGCAGGCGTAGCGTTCCTGAAAACCAGTACAGGCTTGTATGGTGGTGCTACAGTCGCTGATGTCCGTTTGCTCAAAGACGTAACCAAAGACAGAGTCGGTATTAAGGCTTCTGGAGGCATTCGCACAGTAGAGCAAGCGTTAGAGTTAGTTATGGCTGGAGCCACTCGTCTGGGAACCTCGCGCGGTCCTGAACTCATCCGACAGCGAGAAGGTATGGCAGTAGGCTAGAAAGCAGCGGTCAGCATCAACTCAAAAGCCCCCATCATCTTCTGCTCCCCCATCCCTCATCTTTCTTTTCATGAGCCGCACCTACAAAGCTACTGGAATCAATCTTAAAAGTATGCCAATGGGGGAGTCCGATCGCCTGCTGACAATTTTGACACGCGAGTTTGGCTTAGTGCGAGCGATCGCTATGGGGTCGCGGAAGCACAATTCACGCTTGGGTGGACGAAGCGAACTCTTTGTGGTGAATGAGCTGATGATTGCCAAGGGGCGATCGCTCGACAAAATTACGCAGGCAGAAACGCTAGAGTCTTACCCACGCCTGGGGCAGGATTTAAAAAAGCTGATCGCCAGCCAGTATCTTGCCGAACTGTGTCTCCATCAGGCATTAAGCGATCAGCCGCAAGAAGACCTGTTTTGCCTGCTCAATGAACATCTGGCACGTTTGGAGCGATCGCCCGCTTCGCAGGTACTGGCTCATTTAACCCACGCGATCTTTCAATTACTTGTGCTGGCAGGCGTTGCGCCCCAGGTGCATCTCTGTTGCGTTACACGCCAGTTGTTGCCGCCTGACTTGACCGATCGCGATTGGCGCGTTGGGTTTAGTATTCCGGCAGGTGGAACAGTCACACTGGTAGCATTGGAACGGTTGCGTGCTGAGAAACCATCGCTGCGCCAGCAGCGGGTCTCTGAGGCGCGACCGACATCAGTGCTTCACGCTAACGTGACCGCAACTGAAACCAGCGCAACTGAAAACAGGCAAACTAGCCTTGTCCAATCGCCGCGAACCTCGATCGCAGGCTTGCATCGACGACTGAGCGCTCCTGAACTCATGCTTTTGCAGCACCTCGCTGACGCAGAATTGCCTGCACCGGAAGCGCTATTGGCTTGTATGCAGCCAGGTGGTGGTTCTCAGGGAGCGCTCGATCGCCTCTGGCAGTCGGTTGAACAGGCGCTGCGATCGTATGCTCAATATTATTTCGATCGACCGATTCGCTCTGCCACTCTCATTGATGCCTGCTTTGCGACCGCTGAACCTGTCTAAGATCTCCAAACACCTCTTCAAGCTATGATGCGATTGTCCCACTCTGACCTGGAAGCAACGGTGATGTTGTCTTTGAATCCAACGAACACAAGTGACAATGTCAACGATGAGTCGCGTAAAGCAGAAGCTGATGCTTTCTTGTCGAAGCGGGAGCTGTATCCGTCAGATACCTCTATGCAACCCATGACGAGCCAGGATGCTCATCGACCCAGGTTGGCAGAGGACATTTTTCACTCTGAGGCTAACCCCTCCTCCTCAGACCCACTGGAGCAAGGTACTGCTGAGCAAATTGATGCCCAGGCAATCCCGCTGTCCCCTTTAGAGCCGTTGCGCCCAGAGGAGACGTTGCACCAAAATGGTCGAGGTACAGCCGTTGCAACGGCGGGAGAATCAACAGCAGACACTTTTGCTCAAGTCAATGGTGCTCAGATAAATGGTGCTCAGACGAATGGGCAAAAGCCGGAATCAGAGCGGGGTTTCTTTCCTGTCTTGAAGAATCGCAATTTTCTCATTCTGTGGAGCGGTCAGGTTTTTTCGCAGCTGGCGGACAAGGTATACCTGGTGCTGATGATTGCACTGATTGCCAGCCGTTTTCAGAGTGGCGACCAATCCATTAGCGGCTGGGTGTCGTCGATCATGATTGCGTTTACGATCCCAGCCGTGCTGTTTGGCTCGATCGCGGGTGTCTTTGTCGATCGCTGGTCTAAGAAAACAGTGCTGGTGCTGACGAATCTACTGCGCGGCGGACTGGTTTTTGCACTGCCGCCCTTGCTCTGGTTGTCAAAGGGTTGGTCGCCTTTAGCAGGCTTGCCAGTTGGCTTCTGCGTTCTCCTCGGCATCACGTTTCTAGTCTCCACGCTGACGCAATTCTTCGCGCCAGCCGAGCAATCAACGTTGCCGCTAGTAGTGGAGCGTCGGCATCTACTGTCTGCGAACTCTCTCTACACCACTACCATGATGGCATCGGTGATTATTGGCTTTGCGGTGGGTGAACCGCTACTAGCCCTGGCAGACACCTTGATCAGTAAGCTGGGTTGGACGGCGATCGGGCTGGGCAAAGAGCTGGTTGTTGCCAGTGGCTATACGATCGCGGGTGTGATTTTGCTGCTGCTACGAACTGGTGAAAAGAATCTTAATGTGGCGGCATCAACTGTTGAAGGGACTGAAACCAGCGTCGAAACGCCCCACGTATGGCAGGATATCCGCGACGGCTTGCGCTTTCTAGCAGAGCAGGGTCGGGTGCGGAGTGCGTTGATTCAACTGGTGATTCTCTTCTCGGTCTTTGCGGCGCTGGCTGTGCTTTCGGTGCGTCTAGCAGAGGTTACGCCAGAGATTAAATCCTCTCAGTTTGGCTTTTTGCTAGCGATGGGTGGGGTTGGTATGGCGATCGGGGCAACGTTTATCGGGCAATTTGGACAGCGGTTTCCTCATGCACTGCTTAGTCTTGTTGGTTCGCTGGGTATGGCAGCGTCGCTGATTGGCATCTCCCTTTCGGTAACGCGGTTGGTGCCGACATTACTACTGATTGCAGCGCTGGGTGGCTTTGCGGCGATCGTTGGTGTACCGATGCAGACGGCGATTCAAGAAGAAACACCAGAAGCCATGCGTGGCAAGGTCTTTGGGCTGCAAAACAATGCGATTAACATTGCACTCAGTTTGCCTCTAGCACTGGCAGGAGTCGCCGAGACGTTCTTCGGTTTGCGAGTCGTTTTTCTGGGTCTTGCTGGCTTGGTCGTCGCAGGAGGGGTCTTAACCTGGTATATTTCCCGTACAGGATTAAACCACCAGCGTTAGTAGGCTATAGGCTTTACGGTTGCGTTTTGTTGGACTCATGCCAGTGGCTCACTAACGACTGACCGTTAATCACCTTACTCTTACCCTTTTGCTTGAGACCCTGAATGCATATCGCTTGGCTCGGAAAAAAGTCGCCGTTCTGCGGCAATGTCACTTACGGTCGAGAAGTGACCAATGCACTGCTCGATCGAGGTCATCAGGTTAGTTTTTTCCACTTTGCCCAGGCAGAGCCACCACCCGATAACTGGCCCGATTTTCAGGAGATTTCGATTCCGTTTCTCTACAAATCGCAAATCTACACCATTCCCACATTCAAATCGAGCAAGATTCTGGCGCAAGCGCTTTACAGACTCAGACCAGATGTGGTTCATGCTTCGCTCACCCTATCGCCGCTAGACTTTCTGCTGCCGGAAATCTGTCTCGATCTAGGCATTCCGCTGGTGGCAACGTTCCATCCACCCTTCGATCGCAAGCCGCGTAATTTGACATCGGGCACACAGCACCTGATGTATCAGCTTTATGCCCCGTTTCTTGCCAAGTACGATCGCGTCATTATTTTCTCTCACATTCAAGAAGAATTGTTGATCCGCCTTGGTGTACCTGCATCCAAGCTGGCAGTGATTCCCAATGGTGTGGATGTGCAGAAATATTCCCCTGGTGCGTCGAGTTTGAAGGCGGAATTAGATGCCGATCGCATCTTTGTCTACCAGGGACGCATTGCCCCAGAAAAAAACATTGAATCGCTGCTCAAAGCCTGGAAGCAGTGTCGCATGGACGATCGTACCAAACTGGTCATTGTGGGCAATCATGGCTCTTTGGCTGCTTCCCTCATCCCGTTTTATGGTCCTGAGCATGGCATCATCTGGCTTGGTTTCATTGCCGATGAGCAGCAACGCATCAATATCCTGCGCGGCTCCGATGTGTTTGTGCTGCCGTCGCTGGTCGAAGGGCTGTCGCTCTCTCTGCTCGAAGCAATGGCGTGTGGCTTAGCCTGCGTTGCTACCGATGCGGGGGCTGATGGTGAAGTGTTGGAACATGAAGCGGGTGTGATCTTGAAGACTCAAAGCGTAGCGATCCAGCTTAAGACGCTGCTGCCCCAACTGTGCGAACACACTGGCTGGACAACGCTACTGGGACAAAACGCCCGACAGCGGGTCAAAGAGCGCTACACGCTGACCGATAACATTACGCATTTAGAGAGCCTCTACGACGAAGTTTTGCGGCATCAGCCAGCACCACTGAGACGGGTTTCGTAACATGAACCTGACTGATCTGGCATTTGCGCCTGCGTTAGAACAAGCACGGTTGATTCGTCAGCGAGAAATCTCGCCGTTGGAGCTAGTAGAGCTTTACTTGCAGCGTATTGAGCAACTGAATGGGCAGTTGGGCAGCTACGTCACAGTGGCAGCTGAGCAAGCGATCGCCGAAGCAAACGCTAAAACAGAGGCGATCGCACGCAGTACTGCCGACCTGCCGCCCTTTTTTGGCGTACCGATTTCGATCAAAGACCTCAATGCAGTGGCTGGACTGACGTGTGCTTACGGGGTCAAAATCCTGAAGAAGCGCATCGCCGCTGAAGACGATGGTGTTGTGACCCGCATCAGACAAGCTGGTTTCATCATTTTAGGAAAGACTGCCACATCAGAGGTGGGCACACTGCCTTACACCGAACCTGATGGCTTCCCCCCTGCTCGTAACCCCTGGAATCTAGACTACACGCCTGGTGGCTCCAGTGGCGGTGCCGCAGCAGCTTTGGCAGCGGGACTGTGCGCGATCGCGCAGGGATCAGATGGCGGCGGCTCGATTCGAGGACCGGCATCCTGCTGTGGTTTGGTTGGGATCAAACCATCAAGGGGACGTGTCACCCATGCGCCCCACGGCGATCGACTAAGTGGTATCGCTACCAGTGGACCGATCGGTCGCACTGTTGCTGATGCCGCTGCTTTATTAGATGCGATGTCGGGCTATGTCAGCGGCGATCCTTACTGGTTGCCTGATCCCGTCCCCTCTTTTCTAGCAGCGACTCAAACCGCTCCTGGTCAACTGCGGATTGCCTTTGCGACTGCCATTGAACCGATCGGAGCCGCAGATGCAAGCTGCGAGCAAGCCGTTTTGGAGACAGTGAATCTGCTTCAATCATTGGGTCACATCGTCGAACCGGGTTGCCCTGACGTAAGCGATCTCGTTGAGCCATTTAGTATCGTCTGGCAGTCCGTTTTAAGCGAAGCGGGCATTCCCTTCATTTTTCTCGGCAAGATGAATCGCTGGTTGCTCAATCGATCGCGCTTCGACTCGAGCGGCAAATATCTAAGAGCCGTCGGCAAAATGCAGACGATCGCGCGTCGCATTGTAACCTTTTTTGACACAGTGGATGTGCTGGTACTGCCAACCTATCTGCACTCCACCATTCGCGTTGGCGAGTGGGCAAGGCTTCGACCGAGCCAAACATTAGAAAAAATTATCCGTTGGGTTGCACCCTGTCCACCGTTTAATGCCACTGGGCAGCCAGTGATGACGATTCCCGCTGGCTTCGACCAGAACGGTCTCCCGATCGGCATTCAGCTCATTGGTCGTCCAGCGGCTGAAACCACCCTCATTGCGCTGGCAGCCCAAATTGAAGCAGCAAAACCCTGGAGTCAGTACCGTCCACCCTTCGCGGCTGAAACTGAGCAACCTAGCAAGTCGATCGCGTTTGAGGGCAGCGCTTAGCGGGTGGATCGCTAGACTTAACTGGCTTTGCGTAGACCAAGCGAGACAAGAAGGACCTGTAGAAAATTCTCTTGTCAATTTCTTATTTCCAAGTAAAGACATACGCCAAAAGATTCGATATGATATTCGAGAAATGTATTCGACAGCACAAAACACTCTTGCCGCAGAAATTAATCTGAATTACGCTTGAGTGCGTCAGCTTGTTGAAGAATCTGAGTGTAACGATAAAAGACGCTGATGGTCTTTCCATATCGGTGTGAGGAGAATAAATTAAAGTCATGTCCAACGCTTTTTTGAAATCGCTGCTAGTCAGCCCTGCAATTCTTGCTGCTGCTCTAACGGTCTCTGCTTCTGCGATCGCAGCCGAAGCTAAAGCAACGAACGAAGTTGTTCAGCCTCAAGCTTCTGCCTTGCAGCCCCTCTCGATGGCTGCTGATCTAACGATCGCTTCGCCTGAAGTTACCGCACTAGACGCTGCACCAGCATCGGTTACGCGCTCTGTTAACCTGACTGAAAAGCAACTGCCCATGCAGATCGCTTCGACCCCAGTTGACAAGTCCAGTGATGATGATGCGCCCGCTCCTGTGACAGTTGGGGCATCGGAAAACTCTCTGAAACAGATCAATCGCTACACCCGTGAGGGTCGCTCAAGTGCTAGCCAGGTAACGTCTGTCTCTCAACTGTCTGACGTAAAGCCAACTGATTGGGCGTTTCAGGCATTGCAATCACTGGTAGAACGCTACGGCTGTATTGCTGGTTATCCTGACAGAACTTACAGAGGTAACCGCGCGACCACTCGCTACGAATTTGCGGCTGGCTTGAATGCGTGTCTCGATCGTGTGAACGAACTCATTGCTGCTGGCACCGCTGATCTAGTCAAGAAAGAAGATCTGGCAGTCCTGCAAAAGCTGCAAGAAGAGTTCGCTGCTGAACTGGCAACCCTTCGCGGTCGCGTTGATTCTCTAGAAGCTCGTACAGCTACTCTTGAGAAACAGCAATTCTCCACCACCACCAAGCTGGCGGGTGAGGTGATCTTTGCTATCACGGACGAGTTCTTCCAGCCGAACAATAACGAAACCGTGTTTCAAGACCGGATTCGTCTGTCCCTCAACACCAGCTTTACGGGTAAGGACTTGCTCATCACCCGTCTTGCGGCTGGTAACTTTGTTCCCTTTACGCTTCAAGACCCTGTTGGCGGTATTGGTCTACAGTCGTTCCAGTTTGGTAGCACTGGTGGAAATTCAGTCTTCGCTGACTGGGTGGCTTACTACTTCCCACTGGGCGACAAAATCAGCGTTTACATTCCAGCTTTCGCTGGCTTGCAGTACGACTATGCGCCAACTCAGGCAGGTCTGCTAGAAGGCTTTGATGGCGGTAATGGTCCCCTTAGTATCTTTGCTCAACGCAACCCGATTTATGACATCGGTGGTGGTTCGGGTATTGGTCTAAACTTTGACCTTACAAGCAACTTCAAGATCAGCCTTGGCTACCTGGCAAACAACTCTAGCTTGAGTGCAACTGGTGGACAGCTAAACGCTCCGCAGACGTTCTTTGGAGCAAACAACCCTGCTGACAAAGCTGGTTTGTTTAATGGTAACTATGCCGCTCTTGCTCAGATCGCTTTTAAGAACGACACCTTCTCGATCGGTGCCACCTACGTTAACGCTTACGCCCGCGGTGCCATCTTTGATACTGGTAGCGGCGGTGCCGTTGTGGGTTCAAGCGCTAGTAACTTTGCCTTCGTTAACGCTGCGGGCAGTGGCGTTGGACAATTTACGTCCACCACCCTGAACGCCTACGGTATTTCAGGTTCGCTCAACCTGGGTAAAACCATTTCGATCAACGCCTTTGGCTCATACATTGAAGCGAACAAGCCCGATGATGGCGTTGGCAAAGGTGAAATCTGGACGTATGGAGTTGGTCTTGCGTTTGCTGACTTCCTCAAGAAAGGCAACTTGCTCGGACTCACTGCTGGTGTTGAACCCTACTTGGGCAACTCAAGAAAGTTTGGTCAGGGTCAAAACGATCTGCCACTTCACTTTGAAGCGTTTTACAGATATCAGTTGAGTGACAATATCTCCATCACACCTGGTGTCATTTATGTCATCAACCCCGGTCAAAGCGATGCTAATGAGGACATCCTCATTGGCACGTTGAGAACCACCTTTACCTTCTAGGTATCGCTGAAGTCCTTTTCTAGCGTGCAAAAAATCACGCTTTAGTCTGCAAGCGCTCTCCATATAGTAGGAGAGCGCTTTTTTTTGGTGTCAGCCATTACATAAAACACGGAGTCGTTGCCGATAGCATCAAATGTGACGCTTGCTACTTAAAAAACTCAGGTTTTGCTGTTTTTTTGACGCGACTGCTAGAAATAAGTCTAGAAAAGGTGTATACCTTTAAAGTCATGTTAACCATTGCCTCTGATAATCAGATGAGTATAGATTCCGAGCTTCGATCGCTGGGTAGTGCATTGCCCTAAGGGTTAACCTTCTAGTAATGTACGAAAGCGTTCTTAGAGGTGCCTAAACTTCAAGAACAGCTGGCAAATGTGTGGAATTAGCATGGTAAAGCTCCCTTTCTTGAGCTTTGATCGCAATCTGTACATCGATCCGTTTGTAATAAGGTGTGAGTGTGAAAGCAATGATGTCAAAAACAATCTGGAAGTCTTTGTTAGCGGCTCCAGCGCTCCTAGGCGCTACGGTCGCAATGTCTGCGATCGTGAATGTAAGTGCAAGTGTGAATGCTGCTGAAGCAACTGATGCTGCATCCCAAGTGACGGCTACAGACCGCTTAGCTACTTCAGCACCGTCTCTTCCGGTCGTGCCTGTGACTGTAGCGGATGCTTCGACTGCTGTAACTCCGGCTGCTGTAACTCCGGCTGTTACGACTTCGACGGCTACAACACAGTCGGCTACAACACAGTCGGCTACTCCAGCCGCTCCTGTCAATCAGATGGCGGTCTACAGCACCGAAGGCACGCCTTCTACAGGTATTGTTGGTCAGGTGACTTCTGTTTCGCAGCTTTCGGACGTAAAGCCGACTGACTGGGCGTTTCAGGCACTGCAATCACTGGTTGAGCGCTACGGCTGTATTGTTGGTTATCCTGACAAGACCTATCGTGGTAATCGGGCGCTGACTCGTTACGAGTTCGCTGCTGGTCTGAACGCCTGCATGGATCGAATCAACGAACTGATTGCAGCAGGCACCGCTGACCTGGTGAAGAAAGAAGACTTGCTGGCAGTACAAAGGCTGCAAGAAGAGTTTGCGGCTGAGCTGGCAACCCTGCGTGGACGGGTCGATGCTTTGGAAGCGCGGACGGCGACCCTTGAGAAGCAGCAGTTTTCTACCACGACCAAGTTAAATGCTGAAGTAATTTTCGCTATTTCTGATACGTTTGGCGATCGTGCTACCCGAAATGGTAGTGGTGGATTCCTTGGTGGCATTAACGCTGGTAACGAAGGTCGGTTAAGAGACGACCAGACCCAAACCATTTTTTCTGATCGTGTTCGCCTTAACTTCGACAGCAGCTTTACCGGCAAGGATCAACTGAGAATCCGCCTGCAAGCACGAAACATTACCCCTTATTCTGGTGCCTTCACGGGAACCAACGAAACCCGATTTGGCTTCGATGGCAATGAAAGTAACCAGTTTGGCATTGACAAGCTGTTCTACCGCTTTCCCCTGGGTGACAACCTTAGGATTCAAATCGATGCTACGCAAATGAACTTCTACAACGGACTGATCAGCACACTCAGTCCGTTCCAATCCAGTGGTAGTGGTGCACTCTCGCGGTTTGGACGGTTTAGCCCTGTGTATCGGAGCGGTGCAGCAGGTGCTGGCTTCACGTTCGATTACAAATTTGGTAATTTTCTCTCGTTGCAGGGAGGCTACCTCTCTGACACCAATAGCAATGACCCAGGCTTGGAGAATGGTCTTTTCAACGGTGCCTACACTGCTATAGGACAAGTTGTTTTAAGACCAGCTAGAGCGATTGAGGTTGCGTTGACCTACGCTCACTCCTACTACCCTGGTGGTGAGGTCAACGTTACATCGAGTACTGGCAGCGGCTTCGCTTCCAACCCCTTTAACTCGAGTGCGGCAACCCCTCGTCCAACGTCGTCAGATACGTTCTCGGCTGCAGTACAGTTTCGTCTCAGCCCCCAATTCATCATCGGCGGCAACTTTGGCTACACCGAAGCCTATCAAGGTAGAAGCGATAACGAGGCAACTATCCTGAATGGCAGTGTCTTCTTGGCTTTCCCTGACTTGGGTAAGAAAGGCAACTTGGGTGGCATCATCGTCGGTATTCCACCGAAAGTGACTGGCAGCGATTTCCGTGGTGCTACGGGTGCTGCGGGTGCTCGCCGCTTTGATAACGACACCACATATCATGTAGAGGCGCTGTATCGCTATCAACTGACGAAAAACATTGCGCTTACACCAGGCATTATCGTGATCTTCAATCCAGAAGGAAACGAAGATAATGCGACTCAGTATGTTGGCGTACTTCGGACGACATTCTCATTCTAGTTAGCTGAATTTTCAAGCTGAAAAGACCCCGTGAAAACGGGGTCTTTTTGTGTATCAATTCATATCAACGGCTCAGGTTTTTAGCAGCAGCAAACATGCGATCGCCCTTCAAACTATCGCCCTTCAAACTGTTGCTTCCACTGAGCGCCCTACAAATCCTATAGCTAACCCTCCAGTGAGATGTTGTACAGCACATTTGACAACGTTTGTCATTGTGTTGATGCTGCCTTTGAGTAAGGTCTTAACGTTACCCGTAGGGCTATAAGCGTTGAGTGTAATCACCGAAAATCTCCGGATCATTAAGTGCAAGAAGCGTAAGGTGAATAGGTCAAGAACACCCTTGGTTGATTCAAAAACCTGCGTGTAACGTTTGCATCTTGACGCGGACGGTGATGGAGATGAGGGTTAACCATGTCAAACCAGTCTTGGAAGTTACTGACGACTCCAGCGCTTTTGAGTGCTACCGCTGCGTCTGCGATCGCTGGTGCAAGTACGGCTGTGAATGCCGCTGAAGCAATTGATGCTACTCTGCCAGCAACGACGCTCGACCACTCTACAGATGTAGCGAATGCAGCATCTTTGCTGCCGACGAACCCGGTGACTGTGGCAGCTGCTTCAGCCGCATTGCCTCAACCATCGCCCCCGGCGGCTACGCTCAATCAGGTAGCGGCTTACAGCGTCGAAAGCAATGCTTCTACAGATATCCTTGGTCAAGTGACCTCTGTCTCTCAGCTTTCAGACGTGAAGCCTTCTGACTGGGCGTTCCAGGCTTTGCAATCGTTGGTGGAACGCTATGGTTGCATCGTCGGCTATCCCGACAAGACCTATCGCGGAAATCGAGCACTCACTCGCTATGAGTTTGCGGCGGGTCTGAACGCTTGCATGGACCGGGTGAATGAGCTGATTGCGGCTGGCACTGCTGATTTAGTCAAAAAAGAGGATCTGCTTGCCGTTCAAAAACTGCAAGAAGAATTTGCGGCTGAGCTAGCCACCTTGCGGGGTCGCGTGGATGCAGTGGAAGCACGTACAGCCACATTGGAAAAGCAGCAGTTTTCGACCACTACCAAGCTGAGCGGCGAAGTCATTTTCTCGATCGCGGATACGGGTGGTAACAGTGCCACCGTCAACGGAGCGGGTGGAGCGATCGCCAACACAACGAAAAATGACAATACAAACACGATTTTTTCCGATCGCGTGCGCCTAGCGCTTGATACAAGCTTCACGGGTAAAGATCGCCTGCGTACTCGACTACAGGCTCGTAACACCACTCCGTTTAATGGTTCCTTTACAGGCACAAACGAAACCCGCCTGGGCTTCGACGGTAGCGAAAACAATGCCGTGCAAATCGATAAGCTGTTCTACCGCTTTCCCGTGGGTGACAAACTTACCGTGCAAATTGATGCGCTGAATGACGAGCTTCAAGATACAGTAGTGAGCAATCTAAGCCCCTTTGAAAGTAGTGGCGCTGGCGCTGTGTCTCGCTTTGGGCGTTTCAACACCTTCTACCGACTTAACAACCCTAACAATATTGGCTCTGCTGGCATCACGTTTGCCTACAAGGTGAGTGATGCCTTGCGATTGGAAGGCGGCTATCTCGCTGGTGGCAGCAGCAATAACCCATCTGCGAAGGGAGGCTTATTTAATGGTTCTAATGCCGCCGTGGCTCAGGTCGTTTTTCAACCGAGTAAGGCGCTCACACTGGGTCTTGCGTATGCTCACTCGTACTACACGGGAGCAGAACCGAATGGTGGCGGCATTAATATCACAGGCAGTACAGGCACTAGCTTTGCCGCCAACCCGTTTAATGGCGCTGCGACATCGGCAGACTCCGTTGCGGGTGCTGTGCAGCTTCAGCTCAGTCCGAAGTTTCTTGTCGGTGGCTGGGCATCGGCTTCGTTTGCTCATCGCCGCAGCAACAGCGACAACGCAACGATCTTAAGTGCTGTAGGTTATCTGGCGTTCCCCGATTTAGGTAAGAAGGGTAATTTGGGCGGACTCCTATTTGGTATGGCACCCACTGTCATTAGCAACAGCGGTCTTACAAATAATCGGACTGATACAAGCACGCCCCTCCACCTGGAAGCCTTCTACCGCTATCGTTTGACGGATAATATTGCCATTACACCGGGTGTCTTTGTCCTGTTCAACCCAGAAGGGAACAGCCGCAATGACACTCAATATGTGGGTGTCATACGGACCACGTTCACTTTCTAATGGGCTGGTTTTCAAGCTGAAAAACTAAAAAGCTCCGTAAAAACGGGACTTTCTGCGCGCAATTTTTGCAGAATGAATGGCGCGATTTTTGCCCGTGGTAACCGTACGATCGCTCCCCTTAAAAAGCGATTGACAACCCTTCAAGATGAATCAAGGCTCATAGTTCGGCTCTAATATGAAACTTATGCGTAAATAGCATCAGCCTCAAGAATTTTTAACCAATTGAGTGTAAGATTTTAAGCAAGTAAAAAAGCCTTTGGCGGTTTGCTGGTTTGTGTGCTGCTTTTGTGTCTTGAGTGTTGTGTGTCTTGAGTGTGAGGATAAAAATAATGTCAAAACAGTTCTGGAAGTCTTTGCTGGTGGCTCCTGCTCTTCTCAGCAGTGCCGTTGTGATGTCTACGATCGCAAGTACAGCCTCGACTGTGAAAGCGACTGAAGCGGCTGATGCCGTTCCTCAAACTATTGCTGCTACGCGGTCAGACAAAGTCATGTCTACGCTCCCCGCTAGTCCAGTGCTTTTAGCAGAGGCTACGCCTGCTGCACCCCAGTCGGTTGCGCCAACGGCTCCTATGAGCCAACTGACGATTTACAGTACTGAAGGTACCGTTGCGCCAAATAGTGCCAGTCAGGTGACATCTGTTTCTCAACTTGCGGATGTAAAGCCAACCGATTGGGCATTTCAAGCGCTGCAATCGCTGGTTGAACGTTATGGCTGTATTGTTGGCTATCCTGACAAAACCTATCGCGGTAACCGTGCCACTACTCGTTACGAGTTTGCGGCAGGTCTGAACGCTTGCTTAGATCGAGTCAATGAGTTGATTGCCGCAGGTACGGCTGATCTAGTTAAAAAGGAAGATTTGGCAACGTTGCAAAAGCTGCAAGAGGAATTTGCGGCTGAGCTAGCCACCTTGCGGGGTCGCGTGGATGCACTCGAATCGCGGACGGCAACCATAGAGAAGCAGCAGTTTTCGACCACGACCAAGCTTTCGGGTGAAGTGATTTTCACGATCGCCGACGCGTTTGGTGACTACCCACCACAGGGTGGCACAAATACTGTTTTCAACGATCGCATTCGACTAAACCTGCTCACCAGCTTTACAGGCAAGGATCGCTTGAGAGTGCGCCTCCAGGCTGGTAACGCCACTCGACTTCTGAGCAACGGCACCATCCCAAACGCACAGAACAACTACCAGCGCACAAACGAAGCAAACCTTCCCTATGACGGTGCGAACCCTGCTGCGGATGGCACGATTACGGATTCCAACAACGGCGGTAACAGTATCTTTCTCGACGTGTTGGATTACCGCTTTCCCATTGGCAGCAACCTGACCGTTAATCTGTTTGCGAATGGTGCCTTACATCACTATTACGCCGATACAATTAACCCCTTCTTTGAAGGCAATGGTGGCGGTCAAAATGCGATTTCTCGCTTTGCCGAGCGCAACCCACTCTATCGCATTGGTCCTCTGGGTGCTGGGCTTGGTATTAACTATAAGTTCAACAATAACTTTAAGCTTGATCTGGGCTACCTGTCTAATACTGCTAGCAACCCTGGCATTGATGGCGGGGTGTTTAATGGTAACTACTCCGCGTTGGCGCAGTTAGTCTTTAGCACGGGCGGCTTTAAGCTTGGTTTGACCTATGTGCGTGGCTACGAGCGTAACAATGCGGCTCTAACGGCTGGTAATAACTTCAACCTCGGCGGTACGGGTACAACGTTTGCTAACTTAAACAACAATTCCCTGTTGCGGGGACGATCGTTCCCAGTTGAAAGCAACTCATTCGGGGTTGAAGCGTCTTTCCGACCCGCTCCTGGCTTCATCGTCAACGGTTGGGTTGGTTACAGCGATGCAGAAATCATCGGCTTAGGCGATGCTGATATCTGGAACTTTGCAGTTGCGGTTGGTTTCCCAGATCTGGGTAAAAAAGGTAATTTCCTGGGTATCGTTGCGGGGGCAGAGCCTACGCTAAGAGGGATTGACGTTGGTAATGCTAACTTAAGTCCAGCCTTTGCTAGTCGAAGCCAAGACTTCGCTTACCATATCGAAGTCTTTTACAAGTACCAACTCACGGATAACATTTCGATCACTCCAGGTCTCATTTACCTGCCGAGTGTGAACCAAAACGCGGGCATCCCTGGTGACAATTCCAATGAGGATGTTTTTGTTGGGGTTTTACGGACAACCTTTACCTTCTAGCCACTACAAGTAAGCGAATTGCTTCTAGAGCTGTATTGGTACATGACTTAGCCCTGCGATCGTGGGGCTTTTTTGTTTTCTCCCTTCCTCGCAAAACCCTAGTAGCGAACCGTAGTATAATAGTCAATGACGGCTCTTTAACCGACTTGACTACTGTTCATTGAATCTTACCCGTGGAAATTTCTAGCAAGAATGAGTACGCTATCCTGGCGCTCATTGAGTTAACTGCACATTATGCTAGTGGAGAACCGCTGCAAATTCGCCAGATCGCTGCTCAGCAGCAAATTCCCGATCGCTATCTGGAGCAATTATTGGCTACACTCAGACGGTGTGGTCTGGTGCGATCGCAGCGCGGGGCAAAAGGCGGCTACATTCTGTCGCGTGAACCCTGGAAAATTAATCTGTTAGAGGTACTGCAATGTCTAGAGGGTGCCGAGGCTCAATCGGCTGAATCGCATGTAGTGCCTAAAACCGTAGAAAGCGCTGTTATTTGGGATGTTTGGCAAGAGACGCACCAGGCTGCAAATGCGGTCTTGCAGCGCTGCACCTTGCAAGACCTCTGCGACAAATGCAGCGCCAGACGACAGCTCGACATCATGTACTACATTTAAGCTCATGCGTATTGCTCAAAACATAACTGAATTGATTGGTCATACGCCCCTGGTGCAGTTGAATCGGATTCCTCAGGCGGATGGGTGCGTCGCACAGATCTTAGTGAAGCTTGAAGGCATGAATCCATCTGCTTCAGTGAAAGACCGTATTGGCATCAGCATGATTCATGCCGCAGAAAAAGACGGCTTAATTACACCGGGTAAAACCGTGCTGGTAGAGCCTACCTCCGGCAACACGGGCATTGCGTTGGCGATGGCAGCAGCAGCTAAGGGCTATCATCTGATTCTGACTATGCCAGAAACGATGAGTTCGGAACGGCGAGCGATGTTACGTGCCTATGGTGCACAGCTAGAATTAACGCCCGGCATCGAAGGCATGAGTGGCTGCATTCAGCGGGCGCAGCAAATTGTTGAAACGCTGCCCAATGCCTATATGCTGCAACAGTTTCGTAACCCAGCGAATCCTCAGATTCACAGGGAAACAACGGCAGAAGAACTCTGGGCAGATACTGATGGTCAAATTGATGCGGTGATCGCTGGGGTTGGCACAGGTGGTACCATCACAGGGATTGCCGACGTGATCAAGTCCCGTAAGCCTGAGTTTACAGCGATCGCGGTCGAGCCAGCCAACAGCCCCGTCTTATCGGGCGGTCGTCCGGGCGCTCACAAAATTCAGGGGATTGGTGCTGGCTTTGTACCGCCAGTGCTCAACGTCAACCTGATTGACGAAGTGATTACGGTTTCAGATGACGAGGCGATCGCCTATGGTCGGCGGTTGGCGCGTGAAGAAGGGATACTTTCTGGTATTTCTAGCGGCGCTGCCCTCTACGCAGCCATTCAGGTCGGTCGTCGTCCTGAGTATGCAGGAAAGCTCATTGTGATGATTCAGCCCAGTTTTGGTGAGCGCTATCTCAGTACGCCCCTCTTCCAGGACTCTGAGCTAAACATGCCAGCCATGCTTGGAGGGTGACGCTGAAGCAGCAGAATGAGGTCTGATCACTACCGCACTTTAAACGTGGCTCCCACAGCAACGCAGGCGGAGATTAAACAGGCATACCGTCAGTTAGCCAAACAATTTCACCCCGACAGTAACCGGGAAACCGCTAACCACGAGAAAATCGCCAGGGTTAACGCTGCCTACGAAGTTCTGGGCGATCCCGAACATCGCAAATCTTACGACCAACAGTTACGGTACCTGACACAGCTTGAAGACGCTGGCTTTTCAGCAGGTAGAGGTAACCGACAGCAACGGACTGCCGCAGCCCAAGCGCGCCATCGCAAGCCACAGCAGACAGCCCAAAAAGCCGATGAGCATCTGCAACAGTGGCTGACTCAAGTTTACACACCCGTCAGTCAGCTAGTACTGCAAATTCTCAAACCATTGAAGGAGCAAATTGACGCGCTTGCGGCTGATCCGTTTGATGATTTCCTGATGGCAGATTTTCAAGAGTATTTGGAGGACTGCCGCGATCGCCTCAGTCATGCTGAAACCATCTTTCACTCGCTCCCCAATCCCAAAAGTCTGGCTGGCGTTGCAGCACATCTCTACTACTGCCTCAACCAGGTTGATGATGGGATTGAGCAGCTAGAGTTTTTCACGCTCAATTACGATGACTCTTATCTGCATACAGGGCAAGAACTTTTTCGGATTGCCTCTGGGCTGCGTCGAGAGGCACAAGCCGCCGTGAAGGAAGTCACGTAAAGAGCTGCGGACGGTTAAGCCATTATGTTATAGTAGGCAGGCACATCGGGGCGTAGCGCAGCTTGGTAGCGCACTACTTTGGGGTAGTAGGGGTCGTGAGTTCGAATCTCGCCGCTCCGATGGCATAAAACCCGCTCTAGTAGCGGGTTTTTGCGTTTTAAAGAAAGCCGGGTCTAGAGTCACCATTCTCAATAAGGTATCTCAACCTTACACATCCTGACACGGTTTCAAGCATTGATTGAGATACGATTGCGATACTGAATTCCACTGATAGCGACCTTTCAGGAGGGTATGTGGTCAGAGCTGATATATCGAAATCGCCCAAACCGTTATCTCAATTAGGGAGGCGCAAGAAATCTCCGAAGGGGACGGTTGCAGTGCAGGCATTCAAAGGACGACTGCGTTTGTGTTGGAGCTATCAAAGTAAGCGGTACTTTCTGTATTTGGAACTGCCAGAGGGCAAGACCAATCGAACTGTGGCGGAGGGGAAGGCGAAGCAGATTGAGGGTGATATTGCGACAGGGAACTTCGATCGCACGTTGGTGAAGTACAAACCGGAGCGCCCCATCAGCGACCACATTACAGTAGCGGCATTGTTTGAGAAATTCATCAGCTACAAAACGAAGCAGGTTTACAAACAGACGCTGGCAAAGTACACGGCACTGCTGGGCTATATCAATCAGTTCTTTAGGGGTAAAGCAGCGATCGCTCTAAGGGAGACTGAAGCTGAGGCGTTCAAAGTCTGGTTAGCGAAGCGAATCGCACCCATTACCCTACACGAGCGGATTACCTTGATGCGCGCCTGCTGGGAATGGGGAATGAAGCAGAAGCTGGTGGATAACAATCTGTGGGTGGACGTTCTAAAGACAGTGAAGGTGCCGCCCCGCCAGAAGGCAAAACCGTTTACCAAGGCGGAAATTGAGAAAATTCTGGAGGGTTTCAGGAGCGATCGCTACTACGCGCATTATTCAGGCTACGTAGAGTTTCTGCTATCAACGGGCTGTCGAACAGGCGAAGCGATCGGGCTGCGGTGGGTACATCTCAACCATGATTGCTCCGTGGTTTGGATTGGAGAGAGTCTGAGCCGGGGGCATCGGAAAGAGGTGAAGAACAATCGAGCCAGGTTTGTATCTCTGACTCCGAGACTACAAGCAATGCTTCTCAGTCGAAAGCCTGCCGATGCAAAGCCGGATGATTTGGTGTTCCCGTCTCCTAAAGGTCGGGCGATCGACGATCACAACTTTAGGAACCGTGCCTGGAAAGCGGTACTGTCTAAGGTGGAGGTAGAGTACCGTAAGCCTTACACCACCCGCAGCACCTTGATCTCTCATGCGCTGGATATGGGACTGAACCCGGCGATGATTGCAGAGATGACCGGACACGAGATTCAAACGCTCTTTCGAGATTACGCGGGCAATGTTCAGGGAAGACCGAAACTACCGGAATTGATTGGTACTTGATTGGTTCTTCTTCTTAGACTGGTTGCCTAAGAGGGAAGCCAGGTAGACTTCGATCGCTCGACGGTGGGCTGCTGGGTCGTCACGGTTGATGACCCAGTCTTCTAATAAGGCTTTGTTGTACCGAATGGTCTGGGAACTGAGGCGGGTATAGTGAACGCCCTCAATCAGTTTCCCTTCCTGACGATATCGGTTGAGGGTGCCAGGGTGAACTTTGAGAAGTGCGGCGGCTTCGTGCTTGTCGATAAATTCAAACCGGATAGCGGTCACGATGCTTCACCTCTATTGCTTGACGCTTGAGTGCTCTGGTCTTGCCTATCCTCCACACCGCTGTTGGTGATGATGAAACCCCATTCCTGGTAGAGTTTGCAAAGGTCTTGGACTAAATCAGTCCAGCCTTCAGCCCAGAGCTGCCGTAGTTTGCCGAGTGCCCAAGCCCGATCACCATTGAGTACCGCTTGAGCACACGCCATTTCAATTTGAAAGCGATCTGGAACGGGCGGCGGAACGTTTACCCCCTTTTTGGATTCGAGGTGGTTGAGAAAGTCTTTTTGGTTCGCTTCAACGGTTGCCTGTATTTCGACCCACTGCTCGATGAGAGCTGGATATTGCGGTAGTTGTTTGGCTCGGTCTAGTAACCACTCTCGGAAGGCTGGCAGAAAATCTTCGTTGAGTAAAAATTGACTGTTTTTTCCTGTTCTTTCTGCCTGTCTCTCTCTCGCATGTATGAGAGAGTGTGGATCAGTATGAAGAGTATGAGGAGGCTCAGAACCCTCTGCCTGCAAAGGTCTTAGCTCCTCATTTGGATCGTTTGATCCCGTTGATGGCAGGGAGATCTGGTTGGTGGCAACGGGATCGTTCTGTCGCCCTTTGGATCGTTTTGTCGGAAGGCGGATCTCTTTGCCCGTAGAATGATCGCGGGTTTTGACTGAAATGGTTGTATTGCGGCACTTCCAGCGCTCAATCTGGAAGTCAAACAGGTCGCAGTCTTCTAGTCGGCGGGCGGCTCTTTGCACGGTGCGAGGGTCTACGGACAGCAGAGCGGCAATTTCAACAGGTGGGGGAATGTCTACCCAGCGATCGCCATAGGGGTCAAGTTCCCAGAGGTAAAGCCAGAGGTCATATTGAGTCCCTGTGAGCTTTAGGGTTCGGGCATACCGAATTAAGTCTTTGGGAATCTGCACGAACTGGGGAGGCTTTTGTATCCCTGATGCTTCAGAAGGTGAGGCTGGATTTGTCATGATGCAGATAAGTACAAGTAGATGCCCCGCTGCTGGCTGTAGATGGGGCATTTTTCCTATGCAGGCTTTTGTTGTTCTAGGTAGAGAAGGGCAGCTTGTTCAATGAGGTCGGAGAGGTGACACCGCTCTTTAATCGCTTTGATCTGTAGTTGCTCCTTTAAGTCAGGGTTCATGCGAATCGTGACGTTTTCGCGTTGCTTAGGCAGAGAGGATTGGCTCATGGCTTTGAACAAAACTATGTTCGCTTTTGAACGAACTATCATTCAATAGGATAATACATGATTAAGCAATCATTTGATTGTGTGAGAGTTAATTCTGTGTTTCCTTAGAGTGAGGGTTCGTTGCGGTGTTTGTGGACGAAAACGTACTGAAACGATTAGCGGCTGCAACGTTGGAGGCAAGGGGTGAGTTGTCCCAGCGTGAATTTGCCCAACTACTAGATGTGTCGCAATCGACGGTGCAATCGTGGGAGAACGGCAAGAATTTGCCGAACCTGGAGAATCTAGAGAAGCTTGCCCGGAGGCGGGGGATGCTGGTTGAGGACTTTGTCGCTTACCTGTATGGGCGAAATCGGGGACTAACGAGCAAGGACATCCTGGATCGAGTTGAGGTGATGCCATCGCGGGATTTTGCCCAGGTAATGCGGGTGATGGCGGATCGGTTGGATACGGCGAAGGATGCACCGCCCGTGGTGAAGCGGGAGAAGGTGGCGGGGAAGGAGGAGCCGCGAATCAGGTTGGAGTTGCCGCAGAAAACAGAAAGTTCTGAATTAAATAAGCTTCGAGAAGAATAAAGAGAGTTGCCCGCCTCGCAGTTGATCAGAGAGAAACGCGTTATGAGTCTTGATCGAGCTAAATTTCGCAGAGCGTGTGACCCCAGTAAGACGCTGGTGTTTAAAAACCCTGAAGACAAAAAATACTACATTGACTTTGCTTCAGTGCGAGGCAGCGAAGTTATCGAGGAGCTGAAAGGCAACATTGTTGATTTCTTTGATGTGCCGACCTGTGCCTTGTTCACGGGGCATATTGGGTGTGGTAAATCAACGGAACTGCTGCGGCTGAAAGCGGAACTAGAGGATGACGGTTTCCATGTGGTCTACTTTGTATCGAGTGATGATCTGGAAATGGCAGATGTTGATATTAGTGATGTGCTCTTAGCGATCGCGCGTCGGATTAGTGAGAGCCTGGAAAACATTCAACTCAGTCCTCAAGCCACTGGCTTTCGAGGGTTACTGGATGCCACCAAGAAAGTGCTCATGACCGAAGTAGAGGTGAAGGCAGGCGCGAGTCTTTTTGGTGGCAAAGTGGGGGTGGACACCACCAAGCGAGAGGTTTCTCTATCGGCTGGCATTGCCGAGCTGACTGTAACTGCCAAGAATGATCAGGGTTTGCGGGAGAAGCTGAATCAGTTCCTGGGTCCTCAAAAGAATAAGCTGCTGGAGACGATTAACCAGGAGTTGATTGCACCCGCGATCGCCCAACTTCAGCAAACGGGCAAAAAGGGTTTGGTCGTGATTATCGACAACCTGGATCGGATTGATAACCGTCAGAAGTCAGCCAGTCGATCGCAGCAGGAGTACCTGTTTATCGACCAAAACGAGTGTTTGCTCGGCTTACACTGTCATGTGGTGTACACCATGCCGCTGGCACTCAAATTCTCGCCCGATTACGAGACGCTGAAGCAGTGGTTTGGGGAAGAACCCAAGATGCTGCCGATGGTGCCAGTGCAGTATCGAGACGGCAGTGACTGTGAGACAGGTATGAACCTATTGCGTCAGATGGTGCTGGCGAGAGCATTTCCAGAACTCAGCCATGAGGAGCGGTTCAGCCAGATCACAGAGGTGTTTGACAGTGTAGAGAGTCTCGATCGGCTGTGCCGCATTTGTGGTGGGCACGTCCGGGATCTACTGCGACTCTTGAGTGAATGGATTGCCAAAGGGAAGCAACTGCCGCTAGCGGGTGATGTACTGGAGAGGCTCATTCGTGCCAGCCACAATGATACGACCATGACCATTGCTAAAGAGGAATGGGAACTTTTGCGGCAAGTGCACCAGTCGCGGCGGGTCGGTCCTGATTTGGGCTACCAAACCTTGATTCGACGGCGGCTGGTCTTTGAGTACCGTGACAGCGATGGTTCCTGGTTCACAGTCAATCCCATTTTGCTGGGAGCAAGTGAGTTGCAGGTATGAGCGATCTCCCCTCGCAAGCGTTGATTGTGCATAACCAGTCGGAACTGGAGGATCTTGCCTGGGAACTTGAGTCGGCAGAGGGACAGTTTTCGCTGATGCTCGCGCGTTGCAACTATGCTCGCTTGCGGGACGAGTTGGTGGAACATCTGCGGCAGATTTGCTTTGTGGTGATCCGGGTCATGGTGTTGCAGCCCTCAGAAACAGCACTTTATACCCGGATTCAGAGTGAACTCAAGGGAGAACAACCCGGTGCGTTGATGGTGTTTGGCTTGGAGACGGTGGCTGACCTAGCGCAACTGCTATCCAACGCTAATCAAGTGCGGGAGGAGTTTCGCAAAAACTGTTCGTTCCCGATCGTGCTGTGGGTGACGGATGACGTGATGAAGGGGTTAGTTCATGCCGCTCCTGATCTGGAAAGCTGGTCAACCAAAACGCACTTTACACTACCGCTAGAAGCCCTCACACGATCACTAAAGCAAGCCGCAGATCATCTCTTCACTACCTTATTAGCTCCAGTAGCTCACACATCCTTCGATGCATGGCGGCAAACCCTTGACTTAGGATTTCTGCAACCTTCAGAAGTGCGGTCTGCTATGCAAGATCTCCAACTTCAGGGAGAGACTCTCGATCTAAGCCTGCAAGCCAGCCTAGATTTTGCGAAAGGCTTAAATGCCACAAATCTAACTGAGGCATTGGTGTTCTTTGAGCAGAGCTTACGATTTTGGCAGGAAGAAGAGAAGAGGGGAGAGGACGAACTGCCTAGCCTGAAAGTTGGCTTGCTGCTGATGCATATTGGGCGTGCCAAGGTTGCGATCGCGGAGACTGCATCGCAGCAGCCCCCGGACTGGGAACCCATTCGGCAAACGTTGCAGCAGGCGATCGCCCGGTTTGAGCAGGCGGATCGTCTCGACCTGGTAGCGCTTTGCATTCCTCAACTGGAACGGGTGTTGCAGAAATTGCAGGCGTGGAATGAACTAGAGAGTGCTGCTAGAAAGGGTCTGGAACTGCATAAGGTCTACAGGAACCAGACACGCCTCTCTCAAGATTACGGCTTCCTGGCACGAGCCCTGCTGGAACGGCAGCAGTGGGCAGCAGCACGGGAGGCAGCGAACCAGGCACTAACGGAGCTAGCAGGCGAACCAGACGATCGAAACTGGTTACGAGGACTCTATCGATTGTTTTTGGCACAAGCAGAGCAGCAATTGAGAGACCCTAAAACAGCGATCGCTCACCTGGAAGAAGCAAATGCTAGGGACGTGAGCGATCGCGGTTATCCGAAAATTGCCATCCAAATTTTGCGGAAACTGCGGGAACTGCACTTTGAGCAGAAGGATTACGTAGAGGCATTTCAGGCAAAACAAGAGCGTTTATCGATTGAGCAACAGTATGGGATTCGGGCATTTGTGGGCGCTGGACGATTGCGACCGCAGCGGCAAGCGGTGGTAACAGAGTTTCAGGCACCAACAGAAGGCATGGTTGCTCCCGAAATCGCGGCGGCTGGACGGCAACGGGATTTGGAGCGACTGATCGAACGGGTGGAATTACGGGAATATCGCTTGATTGTGATTCACGGTAGCTCCGGAGTGGGCAAGAGTTCACTGGTCAATGCAGGACTAATACCAGCGCTACAGAAGCCAATTGCCGCACGCGATAATGTGCCGATCGTGATGCGAGTGTATACCCAATGGGTGAATGAGTTAGAAAGGCTACTGAGTGAGAGGTTGGGGGATCAGGCAGCAGCAGACATTCAAACCTTAGAAAGCAGCATTCAAACCTTACTCGCCCAATTGCGGCAACTCGATCAACGCAACCTGCGAACGGTGCTGATCTTCGATCAGTTTGAAGAGTTCTTTTTCACCTATCCCAAACCAGAAGACCGTAAACCGTTCTTTGACTTCCTGGTCAAATGTTTGCAGATTTTGTCAATCAAAGTGTTCCTGTCGCTTCGTGAGGACTACCTACACTTGCTGCTGGAATTTAATCGTTTGTTGGCAACAGTGAAAGAGCCTAAAACTGGCATTGATGTTTTGAGCCGTAATGTGCTCTATAGTTTGGGCAATTTCTCGCTTGAAGACACGAGGGCAATTATTCATAGTCTGACAAATCGTGCTCACTTTTACCTGGAGCCAGCATTAGTCGATCAACTGGTAGTCGATCTGGCGGGTGATTTAGGGGAGGTGCGCCCGATCGAGCTTCAAGTGGTAGGGGCACAGTTGCAGGCAGATATGGTTACGACCCTGCCTCAATACCAGGCATTGGGCAGCAAACCCAAGGAAACATTGGTCGATCGCTACCTCTCGGAAGTGATTGCCGACTGTGGCGCTGAAAATCAGCAGTTAGCAGAACTGGTGCTATACCTGCTGACTGACGAAAAGGATACCCGTCCTCTTAAAACCAGAGTGGAGTTAGAGAAGGAATTGCAGGTACTAGAAGTGCTGGCAGAGACAACCACTTCCCTGGATCTAGTGCTGACGATCATTGTGAAATCTGGGTTAGTGGTGTTGCTTCCAGAAGCCCCTCAAGATCGTTACCAACTGGTGCACGACTACCTCGCGGCGTTTATCCGGCAGAAGCAGAAGGCAGATCTTGTCGAGGCACTGAAGCGCAGCAAGGAGGAGTTAAATCAGGTTCTCAAGCGAAAATTGCGAGACTCCCGGATTGCAGGAGGCATTATGGGAGTGCTGACAGTTTTGGCGATCGGGCTGGGAATCAAATTCGCCTTCAACGCAGCCGATGCCAAATTAGACGCTCTTGCCCAATCCTCAGGATCGTTATTTAATGCCAATCGAAACTTTGATGCCTTGATAATCAGCATCAAAGCTGGGAAACAATTGAAGGGATCGTTGGACGTGAACCCAGATACTCGAATGAAGGTTATCACCTCTTTGCAACAGGCAATTCACGGCGTTAAAGAATTAAATAGCCTGGAAGGACATGGTAGCGGTGTTTCTAGCATTAGTATCAGTCCAAATGGTAAAACCATTGCCTCAATCGGTAAGGATAATACCATCAAGCTATGGAGTAGTGATGGGAAAGAGTTAAGGACGTTACAACAAGGCAAAGACAACAAGAATTCCCGCTTCAGTGGCATCCAATTTAGTCCAGATGGTCAATTGCTTGCTGCGGCAGATAAAGAGAACACAATTGCACTTTGGGAGCTTAGCGGAGAAAGACGACGGCTCTTCAAGGGACACACCGAGTGGGTATATGGGTTAAGCTTCAGTCCAGACGGGAAGATGCTTGCCTCAGCCAGTGTGGACAAAACGATTAAGCTCTGGAGTATCAACAACGGCAAGGAACTTAAAACGCTTAGGGGACATACTGATGCTGTTACTGATGTTAGCTTTAGCCCTGATGGGAAAACGATTGCTTCAGCTAGTGACGACAAAACGATTAAGCTCTGGAGTCTTGATGGAAAAGAACAGCGAACCCTGAAAAGTCATACGTTTGGGATTGTGACTGTCCGATTCAGCCCGAACAGTAAGCTGCTTGTTTCAGCGAGTCATGACAAGACCATCAAACTTTGGAGTCTTGACGGTAAAGAACCGCAAACCTTCAGCGGACATAGTCAGGCTGTTCAAGCAGCTATTTTCAGCCCAGATGGCAGGACAATTGCTTCAACCAGTGCTGATAAAACTATTAAACTATGGAACCTCTTTGGAGAGGAACTCCAGACTTTTAAGGGGCATAGTGACCAAATCAACGATATAGTTTTTAGCCCGGATGCTAAGACGATCATTTCAGCAAGCGATGACAGAGCTATTAAGCAATGGACCGTTGATTCAAAGAACTTCTACCCCATCAGAGGGCACACAGATATCGTTTCCAGCGCAAATCTTAGCCCGGATGGCACAACGATTGCCTCAGGTAGTAGGGATGGGACTATGAAGCTGTGGAAGGTTTCTGGGAAGGGACTAAAGACGTTTGGAGGCTATGACGGTTGGATCAATGGCATCAGTTTCAGCCCAGATGGGAAGACGATCGCAGTAGGCAGTTCAGACAACTCGATTAAGTTGTGGAATCTGGATGGGAAAGAACTCAAAACTCTCACGGGACATACTGGCTCTGTCTGGGGTGTCAGTTTTAGCCCTGATGGTAGCCTGATTGCCTCAGCTAGTGCCGATAAGACGGTTAAGCTGTGGAATCTTAATGGAGATATGCTAAAAACATTTAAGGGACACACGGATGTAATATTGGGTGTCAGTTTCAGCCCTGATGGTAGCCTGATTGCCTCAGCTAGTGCCGATAAGACGGTTAAGCTGTGGAATCTGGATGGCGATTTGCTGACAACCTTCAAGGGACATACTGATGCACTTCATAGCGCCAGTTTCAGCCCGGATGGGAAATTACTCGTTTCGGGCAGTTCCGATAAAACTGTAAGACTCTGGACGGTTGATGGTTCGTTGAAATGGCTTAAAACCATAGAATTTGACGATTGGATTACAACAGCTCGTTTCAGCCCAGATGGAAAATCCATTATTGCCGCCTGTGGAAACGGTACCATCCGTCTTTTCAGCCTTGATGGCAAAGTAATTCACACATTTCGGGGACATTCTAGCGATGGAGTTCTCAGTGCCAACTTCAGCTCCGATGGGCAGACTCTTGTTTCTGGCGGAGATGACCATTTGGTTAAGCTCTGGAAGCTTAATGGCGTGTTGCTCCAGACTTTTCCAGAGCAGAAGTATCGTAGGCATACTGCTGTGAACCGCGCCAGTTTCAGCCCCGATGGTAGAACCATTGCTTCAGCAGGAGAGGATAGTACCATTAAGCTGTGGAATCTTGAGCGAAAAGAACTTCAGACATTGAGAGGGCATAGTGATAGTATAACGGCTGTTAGCTTTAGCCCCGATGGCGCGTTGTTGGCTTCAGCTAGTCGAGATGGCACGATTAAGCTGTGGGATGCACAGGGAAAGGTATTGCAAACCCTCGTAGGGCATGATGATGTAGTTTACGATGTCAGTTTCAGTCCAAATGGCAAACTGATTGCTTCAGCGAGTGGAGACAAAACAATTAAGCTTTGGAACCTGGATGGAAAAAATCTACAAACTTTTGTGGAGGCGGATGAAGTATATGGCATCAGCTTTAGCCCTGATAGCAAATTGATTGCCTCTGCCAGTAGGGATCGGACTGTAAAACTTCGGAATCTGGATGGCATAGTAATTCACACGATGAGTAAGCATTCTAGCTGGGTCAGCCAAGTTAGTTTTAGTCCCGATGGTAAACTGATTGCCTCAGCTAGTTGGGATAATACTGTTAAGCTTTGGGACTTAAATGGGCGTGAACTTAGAACGCTTAAGGGGCACAGCAGCAACGTAAGTTCTGCCTACTTCAGCCCTGATGGGAAGAAACTTATCTCTAGTAGCAGTGATGGAACCGTTAAATTCTGGAGTATAGATGGCACGCTTCTACAAAGTATTTCTGATTCTGAAACTGTAAACAGCACCTTATCAGCTCTTGACGCAAGGCTTAGCCCAGATGGTCTAACGATCGCCGTTGCTACTGATAGTGATGGGTTAGTTCTATGGAATATGAGCCTGGACACTCTTCTTGTAGAAGCCTGCACCAAAGCTCGTGCTTATTTGAGGACCAGCAGCAATCTTGAAAAGAGCGATCGAACTCTCTGCGATGACGTTAGCACTCAAAAATAGATTGAACTAGAACTCTGCAACCTCCTCTAAAAACGATCGCACCTTTTCGTTTCTCGTCTTACCGTATGCCCGGTAGAGTTTAAATTTAGCAATTGTGCCTGCGAGAAAGGCACGATCGCCGCTCCTATGTCTCTAACTCCCAATCTTCCATCTGCAACGCCTCAACCCGGCTAAACTCACGAGTATTGTGGGT
Organism: Tildeniella nuda ZEHNDER 1965/U140; assembly: GCA_019358895.1. Classification (GTDB taxonomy): domain Bacteria; phylum Cyanobacteriota; class Cyanobacteriia; order Leptolyngbyales; family Leptolyngbyaceae; genus Stenomitos; species Stenomitos nudus. Next base: position 58,020 of record JAHHIG010000002.1, read on the forward strand.
AACGAGCGTCAGATGATGGGCGATCGCGATCGCCGCAATCTGAACATCATAGGGACCAATGGGAATTCCTTGAGTCGCAAGCTGACCTCGGATACGACCGCAGATGAGCGCTACCTGATCATCAAACGGTAGAGACACAAATTGCGCCACAAATGCTTGCTGGATGCGGAGACTACGGGTTGGATCGCGGCTCAACATCGCTCCGTAAAACAACTCTGTTTTGACAATGGAGCAGAGCGCGATATCGCTGGGAGGTAATGCTGCCAGCCTGCGAATAAGCCCTGCATTCTGTCCGCGTAAGTAGACAATGCAGGCATTGGTGTCTAGTAAATAGATCATTCCAGAAGCACTCGCGCTTCATACTCTCCCTGAGGCTGGCGAACAAATGAGTCATCATCCGCGAAAGCGCCCGCAGTCTCGGCAAAAAAACCTTCGGGCCAGCCCAACTCTACACCCAGCTTCCTGTCCAAATTGGCAGGAATGGGCTGAATCGTAATACTGACATCCTGATCCTTCAGGTCGTCTGGGACTTGCAGGTGCAGAACACCATCTGATCCAACATGAGAGCGGAGAGTAATACGTTGCATAGTTGAGTTGAAGTAATGATCAAAAATATCTGAGTCTAGAACAATATTGAGGACTTCAATCCAGGTTGACGTTCAGCCTTTTGTCAGCCTTTGCATTGGTCATGCTCTCTTATCCTGCCTGAATTCCTTTACGGAACTCGCGCATTGCCTCCAGTCTAGAAGTCTCACCCATCAACACACAGCGGGTCAGCAACTCAACGTCAAGCCCTGTCAATTCAGGAATCTCACTGCGGTTAACCTGATCGTACCCATTTCCACGCAAGCGATACAGCGTAAACACCCCATCCTGCCAGAACCACACCTCCGGTACGCCTAATGCCTGATAGCGCTGCAATTTGCTGGATCCACCGCTGGTAAAGACGACTTCGATTGACAGGTCTGGAACAGGCTTGGATGCTCCGATGCAGTAAGATTCATCTGCCTGAGCCGATGCGGTTCCTTCCCGTTCCTGCGTCATCGAACCAGTGGGCTCAAACTCAATGCCATGCTCTTCAAAGTAGATGCCTAACAGTAAGGCAATGATGCTTTTGAACACTTCATGGTCACGTCCCGGCATAAGAATCTCGATCGTACCGTCGTAATAGAACAAGCGAGTACCTGGGGAGTCCTCAAGCCCCTGCTGAATCAGCTTGAATTGCTCCCAGGAACGTCCTGACAGCACAATCCGTTGATCAGTTGTTTGGGGTGCCGTTGCAATCGTCATCGTTCACCTCTCTCGCTACGTTCACACAGCATCTCTAAAAGCATCACCAACGCCCTTGGGAACCGTTATAGCTGATATGCTTCCTATCACTATGCTATCAATGCTGACCGCTCCTTTAAGCGTACATTCTTTGCCAGGGAGGCAGACTACGCTGGCGATCGATCTTTTTCGGCTGGCTACAGGTCTACAACCTCGACACTCGTACAAGCCATCTGAAACCGACAGCCGACCGCAGCAGCCAACGCGATCGCGGTATCCAGGGTGCAGCTCCCCACCTTAAATGCTCGCTCAACTTGAGGGCGGCGATTGACCGTAGTGGCGACCTGATCGCCATTAGCCTTACTAATCTCAACATATTCCCGTACTAATTCGGCTATCCATTTCTTCTCACCCCATTTAGCAACTGCACGGGCTTTGATGGCTTCCAGTATGGCGTTAGCGCTTGTTGTCTCCATGAAGTCAAGGCAGAACAGCATAGCCATCTTAGTTTAATCCTGCTCTTAACTGTGAGTGTGAGCCGCCATCTTTGCAAGCTCATCAATGAGTTCATTGACTTGCTGAGACGATAACTGCATCGGGTCTGCAACCTCGAAACGATTTTTTAGCAGCACTTTCACTGATTCGACATCTAAGCCGATCGCTGTCCTTGCCGCCTTTACCCGATCGCGTTTTGATTGTCCGGTTTCTGGCATTTCAACGCCATCTGTGAGCCACATTAGGAGCAGTTCAGCCAACTCTCGACCAGGATTAAGGTGAGTTGTGTTGCTCAAGCCGGGACACCGAGATTTTGAGATGTTGAGAACGTGATCGCTGTTAAGTTCTCCAGCTAAATCAAACTCGTATTCGATACCTGCCGCTTGCATAGGGGCAGTACCAACCTTTGTAGGTGATAGAGTCTCCTTACCGCTTTTGTTGGTCGTTGTAGTCATAATCCATTCAGTCTTGCTCCGCATTGTCCCAATCAGATGGGCACTGCTACTGAGCATCGCATCGACTAGGGCACGTTCCAGAGGCTTGATTTTTGCCCAATTGCTAAAGTTACCGCCTGCCATATCAAGCTCTGCGAACCAGGCATGAGAGAGCGAATCAATGATAATCACGTCATAGCCTGCTGCATCGGCTGCTTTGATTGCCTCCACGTAGCGAGAGGGGTGAAAGTCGGTCAAGTTGCAGACATCGAAATTGAAGCGATCGGCGTACTTACTGGCAGATCCTCTTTCGGAGTCGATGACTGCGATTGACTGCCCCAAATGGGAAGCGATCGCCAAGGCTGAATAAGTTTTGCCTGAGCCACTGGCACCGGACAAGGCAAGACGCAAGCGTGATTGAATTTTGGTCGCTTTTTGAAACATTGGAGTACTCACTAGAGAAATGTGCAGTGAGCCTTTTTGAAGACTTGCTCAGGTCAGATTCTTAGTTCCAGGATTCGATTAGCTCTTCTGCGTAAAACTCTGCTTCCTCCTGACTCATGGCTGTTTGAGTGACCGTAATGCGGTTATTCCCCTCATTCACAATCGCTTCCCATAACTCATTAGGAAGCTCACAAATTTCGACTAGAAAACCTTTGTAGAGATAGTTGTGCATAGTTCGTATGAGCAAAAGGGTTAAAAGTTCTCACTGGGCAGTTTTTGGCACTGCCCCAGCCATTGAGTTAGCGGTTATCAATAAACCATCTGCCACACCCCTTACAATTCGTCGCGGTGGTCGGGGTCGGGGCTATCCACATACCCGAAAGCAAAGTGCTGATAATGGCTGTAGTGCTGAATCCTACCGTCGCTATCGGTGGGCAACGTCCGAATCGTGGCAAGGTAGCCGCCAAGATAAGCCTCATCCTGGTACTGAGGCAGTTTCCCAAACCCTGCATCGTTGCAACCGTCTAAGTGGCGCTCTTCCGCTATCTGTTGCTGAGTGCGATCGCGTTGCTCTAGTGCTTGTAAATCTTGAGGTGACATAATTAAATCTCCATCTATGTTCTGGGTGGAAAGCCTCCCTAGTTCGCGCTAGGGGGGTAGTTTTGCGCCATACCCAGGGCAGGAAGCTAACGAGCTAAATACTCGCGTAATGAGCCATAACCGAGATGCCCTAGCACTGCATAGGCGTGTTTGCAGCAGGCTAGACCGTTGAGAAACTGGATCTGATTGTTGAAGTCATCGCAAGAGCAGATAGGCTGACCAGAGCCAATGTTGATTTGATAGGCAGTGCCTTTGCTCTCGTTGCGAACGCTGTAGATATGCCCCTGAAAGACGCTCTTAGTCACGGTTAGCGCCTTTGCTGCTGCCTTGCGATGCTCAACAAAATGAGCCTTGAATGCTGACTTGCTGATGAACGTGGGGCGGCGACCAGCCACATGAACCCAAATGACGTAGAAGAACTTTTGAATGCGAATAGAAACGCCAACCGCTAGACCCAACAGGCGACGAATGGCAGAAACGGAATAGATGAGATTGAAAGCTGTGACCATGCGAGAAACCAAACTCTACTAAAATTAGTATATCAAAATAGCCTAGTTAGTATACCAATTCTAGTATGATTTCATCATTTCTTTACACAAGAAAAAGCCCCTCTGATCTAGCAGAAGGGCAGTGGTGACACAGCCTAAACTGACTACCAGGGCAGTAACGACCCAGCCGTGCGTGACCCGTGAGCCACTGGACGAGGCACGGCAGACAGCAACGCAGACGACAACCACACTAGCGGACAGGACAGCAGCACAGCCGTAGAACCACCACAGGGAGCTGAAGCTAACAACGAACCGCCGGAGGAGTGCAACCAGAGAGCAAAACCACAGGGCAAGGCTGCGCTAGCTGGGAGCCATAGCACTACGCAACCAGACCGATGAGAAGCTGGACGGCACCATGAGCCAGAGGGAAAGGTAAAAGGACAAAGCAAGGGCATAGGTAGAAAACAAGCTCAACCATACTAATTATGGTATAAAAACGAGGCATGGAAAATCGTAAAAAACCTCTTGACAGCTAGACCGAGCCGGGGCATTTTCTCTATATGTTCATCTCCGGGTTTGCTCCAGAATCCTGCTTTCTTCTTCCTACGCGATGGCTGAGGATTAAAACTTTCACTAGATGCAGATAACCCTGTGAGGGGCTGCTATCTCTTGAAATAGTGCGAAGCGCTGCTGATGGAGGTAGCGAGACACGAACGAGCAATCTCTTACCGCTTTTTAGACTTCCGATGTTCCTAACAGAAAGTAGCTTTTGTGGTGGAATTTCTTAATTAGAAGGCAAGAAACTTTTTTGAAAGTAGTTTGGCTTCCTGGCTCCCGCACGGCTGACCAACGGAAAGCGGTGCTCTTCCTAAAGCCCTCGGCGCTTCGCGGAGGTCGGCGAGGTTATAAGCTTCAGCCACTGGTTCGGATCAGGAGGAATGATGTGACTAGGCACGACACATGAGCGAGAAAGCGATCGCACATCTGGCAGAAAGCGTCCTATGAGACAACCTGTGACCGTCCTACAGGACAAAGCGCTTGTGGAGGATTAAGATGCAAGCAGGAGTCACACCTGAGCGGTCAGTATGTTGGAATGGTTAGCCACGATCGGCGCAGCAGAACTGGGAAAAGTGGTGTTTGAGCAAGTCCTCAAGCTAGGACAAGCGGCGGCTGAGGACTACGTGAAAGACTTTTTCAAGGGCTGTCTCAAGGGCGGGATGCTGGCAGCGAAACCGGAGGTGGCGAGGAAGGCAGCAGCGGCAGCGGTGCAAGCGTTTTTACTGTTGGTGGTGGATGAACTCGAAGACCAGGACATCGCCAAAGCTGAGATCCGCGATCGCTACGACCAGCCAATGGTGCAGTTTGTGAAAGATGAGACGGTCAAGCCCATCCTGGGAAGTGCTTTTGAGAAAGACTGTCGAGCGATCGACGTGGCAGCCCTAGCCACTCTCTGGCAGCGATCGACCTTCAAAGGGCAACCGTTTCCGACTTTACCAGAAGGGTTTGACTGGGCGCATATTGGCAATGAGTACTTGAGAAGAGTACGACGACTGGTGCGTGAGACTCCAGAACTAAAAGCGCTCCTAGAAACAGAACTACTGGAAGACATTGCCCGCAACACGGCTCAAGTTTCTCCAGGCTTTGATGTTGCTAAGTATCGGGAAAGCCTGCAAACCAGTTATGGCTATCTGAAGCTTTACACTCTCGACAGTACCGATCGGGTTGATGCGATCAGGTTATGGCAGATGTTCATCGAGCAGACGGTACGGGAAGCGTTGCCGCCGATGCGGTATGACTTGCCCCTGGATCTGAAACGTCAATTGCAAGAACAGGGGCAACTGGAGGCAGATCTTTCGCCTGAGTCGTTGGAGCACTATCGGCGGGAGTATTTCCAGCAACCTTCACGGAAAGCCTTTGAGGCGATCGCCGCTTCTCCACGGGCTGTCATCCTGGGTGATCCGGGGGCTGGGAAATCTAGCCTATTACAGTATCTCGCCCTGGAGTGGGTAGAGGGCAAAACTGAGATGTTACCGTTACTGATTGAGTTGCGAGAGTATGCCATCGCCCACGCAAACGGGTTTTTGGAATTCCTGCACAAAGGACGGGGTGCTGATTGGCAGTTTGACCAGCAACAGTTGCATCAGTACCTATTGGAGCATCCGACTCTGGTGATGTTTGACGGGCTGGATGAGGTGTTTGATCGCGCTACTCAATCTACGGTCACTGATGACATCATCCGCTTTGCCCAGCAGTACCCCCAAGCAAAGGTGCTGGTTACCTCCCGGATCGTTGGCTACAGCCCAGAGCGACTCCAACACGCAGAGTTCAAACATTTCACGCTTCAACCTCTAGACACTGACGAGATTCATGAGTTTATTGATCGCTGGTATACCCTCGCCCTGCTTAACGACCCGGACAAACCTCGCTTAGTCCAGCGGTTAAAGGACGCGATCGCCAATTCTAAAGCCATCCAGAATCTGGCAGATAATCCTCTGCTACTGACGATGATGGCAATCTTGAATCGACGGCAGGAATTACCGCGCGATCGGGCAGATCTCTACGATCAGGCTTCACGGGTACTCCTCTACCACTGGGATGTGGATCACAAGCGGTTGCAATTGCCGATGGACACGATCGGGCGGCGGGAGAAACAGGAACTGCTGCGGGCAATCGCCTATGAGATGCAGGCAGGCGAGGATGGGCTGAAGGGAAATCTAATTAGCGCTGATCGCCTGACCTGCATCCTCACCGACTATTTGCGCGACCAAGGCTTTAACGAACCCCGCGAAAAAGCCAACAAACTCATCGATCAGCTACGCCATCGCAACTTTATTCTATGCGATCGGGGAGCTGACACCTACGGCTTTGTCCATCGCACCTTTTTAGAATATTTCTGTGCGGTTGAAATTGTAAATCGCTTTGAGAAACAGCGCATCATCACCTTTGAACAATTGCGCGATGAGGTCTTCGGTCAACATTGGCAAGACGAAGCCTGGCGTGAAGTATTACAACTTATCTGTGGCATGATTGATGCCACATTTGCAGGGGATTTGATCAAGTTTTTGGTGACGATAAAAATAGATGAAGCAAAATTTTTAGATGAAGATTTTAAGGTTAACAGAGGAGGAATTTGGAACTTACTGCTGGCAACCAGATGCTTTGGAGAGGTGAGATCTCAAAGTTCGCTTTCATCGGTTTCCATGCAACTTTTATACGCTCTCAAACACTTAATTCAAGAAAAACCCAATTTTCAGTTGAGTAGGATTGGACTCAAAGCTGTTTTCAGCGCAATTGCTGAACATTACAGTTATGAGCCACAAGTTTTACCCTGGCTTCAAGATTGTTTTCTAAATTACAACAACCAGTTTGAAGTAAAACTAGAAGCAGCAAGCGCAATTGCTAAATACTATTCAGAGGACCCAAAAACTTTAACCTGGCTCCAAGATTGTATGCAACGAGGTAAAGATCAGTTCATACAAGCCTCAGCATTATCAGCAATCATGGAGCATTACCAAAATTCTCAAGTTATTTCCATGTTACGCGATTTTGTGAAGCAAAATAATCAAGCTGTCTCCAGTAACTATGAAGATAGTGCAGCTTGGCTATCCAGTTACTTACAACAATCTCCCACTGCTTTTGTGCGATCAATAGCAGTGGAAGGAATTGCCAACTTTTATCGAGATGATCCACAAACTTTGCTTTGGCTTCAAGACCTTGTGCAACAGGCTGACCATCCTGATGTTCGGGGAGAAGCAGTGAGGGCAATCGCTAGACATTACCGAAGTGACTCTCAGGTAATCCTCTGGCTTCGTAATCTCGTAGAAAATGACAGTCCGTTTCTACGAGTGGCAGCAGTAGGGGCAATCGTAGAAAATTACGGAAATGATCCACAAACCATGCCTTGGCTTCAAGACCTAATTCGACGGAACAACCACGCAGATGTGCAATGGGTAGCAGTAGCAATTGGGAAAAATTTTAGCCAACTTCCTGGAGTATTTGAGTTGCTCTGTTATGTTGCTCAGAATGAGCTATCCCAACAGAAAGCGCTTCTGTCGCCTTCCCCTCGTCAAGAAGCACTAGAAGCACTTCTCACCCAATATTCCACCCATCCCAAAACCCTCGAACTACTGAGAGATCGCGCTATCAACGACCCTGATGAGCAACTGCGAGAATGGGCACAGCAACAGCTTGAGCAATGGGAAAAGCAAAAGAAGTAGATTCTTTTGGCTAATGCTTTGGCTAGAGCACATACCTGTATTAGGCTTGAATCTAATGGCGTTAGTCGGCTGAAGTGATGTTTGATCGCCAATATTGCTAGTTAGGCACTCTAAGTCAGTCTCATGTAGATGCACCTAATGTTACTGCCCGGTCTTTGGACTGGATTTTTGCTATGGAAGACTTTACTGCTATTGATGCTGCCCTTGACACTGGGTATTACCAGGGACACTTTGAAGCGTTGCCGCTGGTTGTACTGGCGATCGCACTCCTTTCCCTACTGAGTGCCTGCAACTGACCTACAGGACATAGGACAGGAAAAAGGCGATCGCCCTCATAGCGATCACCTCATAGTAGAGTTTGCTTTATCTAGGCTGTCAGGCGGCATTCTTCAAGGTTTGCAGCAATCTGCACTTTCAGGCAAGCATCCGGTTCACAGGCTTGCCAAAGCTCATGCAATTGCTCGTCCCAGGGGTCTACCACCAGACGCGGATCAGCATCGTAGCGGTAGGACTGTTGCAAGATGACAGCCCATGTCTCAGGGGAGCCTACGCCATCAACATAGGTTTTGAATTGTGGTGCCTCAAACCCTAGCTGTTGTGAGAATGAGAGGACTTCCCAGGCGCGATCGCCCAGAGCAGTCAGATTCAGTGCCACTCTGAACTCTCCCGCCTCAGTCTTCAGTGGATGAAAGTCATGCTTCATAACTCGCTCCTTGTCTCTACTCGAAGGGTACACGAATATCTCGCCGCTCTGCCACTGCTGCCTAAAGTCATTTTCTTACAACCGAGGCAGGTAACGATCGTACCGCCAACACTTCTAATCGCCGCAATCCTTTCGCATTGGGCTTGTGCCTCTTCCGGGGAATGAGCATAGATATCTCTCGGCTCGTCCCTGACGTTTTCTGGGTCTTGCAGCATTTTGTCGGCACTTCGCGCTAATGGTTGTGCAGGTGCATTGTATTCACTACCAACAGGGATACGGAATTCTCCCGGTTCAGGTGCATATCAGGGCTAAAGATTTGCTGTCACATAGCCCTGGTCTTGCTTGGACATTTTTAAGCCGCCGATTCTACCTCCTCAAACACAACTTCTAACTTGAACTCAGCACTAATGAGCCGTTCATACCGTTGTTTGCTGGCTTCTGCCTCGCCTCGTTGCTCACTTTTGAACAGCGTTCGGCGGACGTTATTGGGAGCATGGAACACGACTGACCACATAGAACCTCACTGGTAGCAGGACTTTTCAAATAGTAACGCACTAATGTCTACGGTGCGTTACTTTAGATAAGGATAGAGCAAAATAACGCAGAAGGAGTACGATCGATGGCGATGTCAACAAATGGTTCTGTGGCGACGAATAAGCCCAAGCTCAACGCTTATGTTGGTGAGGAGATTAATCAAGCCATTGAGAAGGAAATGGCTGCTGAACGGCGTTCTAAATCTCAGATGGTGGAACTTTTACTTGAAGAAGCGCTGAAGGCAAGAGGTTATACGTTTACAGGACAGGACACTACAGGACAACAGGACAGGACACAGGATCACTAGCGAAACCTGCCTGTTTTGGGAGATTTTGAGCTAGCTTGTCTTAAATTAGGAAAAGACATGAGACAGTACGATGCCTACTGAACTCGACTTAATTCCCGTCAGCAGCCTGAGTGATCGCTATGAGGTTGCCCGCTCTAATGTCTATAACCGTCTATCAGGTTTGGGTATAGAACCGGAGAAGCAGGGAGGCAAAGCCTATCTCAATGCTGACCAGCTACGGTTGATGGATGCGCTCGACCGACATCTCAAGGCGGGCGGCACCATTGCCGATTTTCAACATGACGGGCAACTGTCCTACCGTCCTACAGGACACGCTGAATCGTCCTATAGGACACAGGGCAGTGTAGCCACCCTGCCGTTGAGCCGTAAGGGGGATCAGTCCCTTGCTCTGGCGCTGGTTGTAGAAGCGATCGCTGAAAAGCTAACCGACCTTAAGCCGACTGACCCACTGGCTAACCTACGTACTCTTGATGAAGCGGCACAACGCGGCTGGTTACTCTCCTCCAGCCAACTTGCGCCACTGCTGGGGTTGAAAACGCTTACAGGGCAGATGGTTCATCGCTACGGCTTCACCTGCACGCGCCAGGGCAGAAATGGGATTGAGTCTGCCTGGAAAATCGCCAAAGCGACAACTTAGGAGCGTCTACGCCACGCCCGCTTCCTCAGTGCGGTTGGGAAAGGAGACTTCCAGCACAACGCAGCCAATGTCCGTTTTGAAGGGTCCGTGTAACTCACCCGGTGGTCTACTGGCATAATGACCGCTCTCTAGCCACAGATCAAAGGCTTCGTCATACAGCCGACCGCTCACTACAAAAATCTCTTCTGGGTAAGGATGGCATTTGCCGCCATAAGGAGTCGTATCGGCACCAGGATAAAACCGCGTCAAACGGGTATATTCACCAGTCGTTTCATCCCGGCTCAACGTCAGTTCCTCTGCCACGTTTTCCAGCCCCTTGAGCGGTTGCCATTGTCCCTTGTGAGCTGCACTTAACGGATTCCAGTAGGTGATAGTGGTCTTTGGCATTTTCTGTCCCCCGCTTCCTCTTCCCTCCTATCCAGCCGCACTGATGCCAGCGTTCAATACGCTAACCTGCTAACCTGCAATCGCGTTACCAGACGATGCGATCGTACCGGGTGGGATTCGCAGCTGTATACCTGACCGTGTGCTGAATGTTCTTGTGTCCCAAATACGCCTGAATGTCTCTGGTGGGTAGCCCCTGTTCTGCCAGATAATACCCGCAGGCATGGCGCAGCATGTGCGGATGCACCGAGAGCGGTAGTGCTGCCACCTCACCGGAGCGCTCCACAATCTTGGCAATCGCCCCGGTACTCAGATGGTCTCCCCGCTCATTGGCAAACACATAGCTACTCTTGCCCTGGCTTTGCAGCTCCCAGAGCGCCTGGATCTCATCCTCTTGCAGCCGATGGATACCACTTTCACTCTTCTTCAGCCGCGTGATGTTGATCGTCCGGGCATCAAACATCACCGCATCCCAGCGCAAGAGACATGCTTCTCCCGCTCGTAGCCCATGCCGGAACAACATTAAGAGCAGAGTGCGATCGCGCAATCTGTAGCGTCCTCGTTCTCCAGCGGCTTCGATTAACCGTTTCACTTCTGCTGGGGTCAAATACTCTCGACTGCGGTAAGCCAGATTTTTCTTTCGTCCAAGCGTAGACATGGAATGACTTGCACAACTGTCCGTAAAATAGCTCATTTACGGACAGTTTTGGAGGCTGAAACCCGCATTCTTGCGTGGCACCCGAAATTTAGGCATTTTTTGAGCTGCTTATTGCGACAGTACCCCTATCTATTGAGAATTAGACAAAGTGCTGTAGCGGTGACTCCATGAGGGTCAACTGGGTTAACAGAGTTTGCCACTGAGCACGATCGCAACCGCCTGGGCACTCTACCAGTGAAGCGCTAACCAGGTTTGCAGGGAAATCATGAGCAAGGGTCAAAAGCCGATGGTGGGGGCGAGGGTGCCTCATAGCTGGAAGGATCAAATTCAGTCGATCTGTAATGAGACGGGGAAGAGTGAAAGTGAAGTCGTGCAGGAGGCGATCGCCCAATATTTGGGACAGGTCGATGTGAATTCGGTTACCTCGCTGAATAAGCGCGTGGCGGCGTTGGAACGTCAGTATCAGAAGCTGGTGAAGCTGGTTTGAGGTGGAAAGGAGGGCGATCAATCACGAGGGCGCAATTCTCGTATTTTGTGGAAGATAATGACGTTACCGCTGTAAGTTCGTAAGACAGTCACATTGTTCACTCGTTTCATTACAGCAGGTCGTCCATCCACTTGATAGTTTTGCCCCGTGACAAAGTTGCCTGAAACCTTCGTTTTCACGCCATCTTTCCAGGAAATTGTAAAGCCCTCCATTCCTTGCCCACTACCACCTTCAATCTGACAAACATCATCAATCTGTTGCTTTCCATCTGCACCAATGAAATAGCAGTTTGCTAGCATCTTCCAGTTAACAGCATGGGCAGGCAATTGCAGGAGCAGCGCGAGGGTAGTCCCCATCAAACCGACAAAACGCATTTTCATAAGTATCGAGCTTCTCTAGTTAGTGTAGTCACTGCGATCGCTTCTTCCCATTACAACAAGCCAGGTTGGGTAACAGGACAAGGGTTTACATCGATAAAGGGTAGAAGGTCATAGCAACGTCGAAGCTTGCATAGCAAATTAAATACCTGTTCTGGACTAGGCACTTCAGGTGTGGCAATTTCACTTCAGTCTTTCTGCATCAAAATTGATAAGAACTCTGAGACCACTTCACGAGGGCGAATCATGCAATCTTTAGCCGTGAAGCGAACGGTGGGCACTCCAGAACGAAGTAAGACACGATCGCGGGCGTAGTCTCGAATCGTTTGCGCTCCCTCCATGTGATGCCCCCCGTCCACTTCCAGGATGAGGCATCGACCCTGATAAAACGCCATAAAATCGGCTTCCACTCGTCCAGTTAGCTGACTACCGCTGACCAGAGTGCTTTGCAATCCCACTCGACCACGAGCATTAGCAAAAAATAGAATTCCAGTTTGATCGAGGGCTTCGGCAATTTTCACCTCTGCCTCTGAACGTAGGTATAGACCACCCCATTCTTTGAAGTAGTTTCCACCTGTGGTGCTTTCTTCAGAGGCAGGAGGGGTGGTTGTTAGGGCTGTTCCTGCCAAAATGGTTTCGATGTATGGCTTCAGTTCATCGGTACAAAAGATGTGCCAGTGATGCTGAGTGTTCGCTCCGCCTGGTTGCCCTGCGTATGCCAGATGCAGGGTTTCTTTGGCTTCAAAGTAGAAGCCAGGACGAGTTTTGTTGTAAAGCTTCTGGCTAATGGTTTTCCTAAACTTTTGCCGTTGTTTTCCCTCTAGCTGCCTAGCTTGAGGGCTGAAAGCCATGATGACATCAACGAGCTTTCTAGTTTGGACTCGAAACGAATGAGGTAATTTCCCCCCGATCGCAACAATGGCATTGCTCTTGGTGCTACCCTGCTCGCCTCCAAGATCAAAATCGATAGTAGCCCCATTGTTTTCAATCGGATTCATGGGTTTTACTTTCCGGTATCAATCCACCAACGCTGAAGTTTAGGCTGTTGACCCCGCTGATTATTCACCGTAACTACAGCCAACTTCCGACCGTTTGCATCAGCAAAGCTGAACCGACAGTAGCCCATGCCAGTGCCAGAGCAGTCTTCTACTTCGTTGTAGCCAAGCTGGTTGATGATGTAATCCATTGGACTAAATCGTTCCCGATTGGGGGAAAACTCAACGGCTTGCCATCCAGCTTCTAGCAAAATCTTTCGCGCCTGGGCGTAGGGCATTCCCTGTCTCAATGTGGCTGGCACTTCCTGAGCCAGGGTGATTCCTGGTAATAGGTTTGCTCCAACTGTTAGCCCTGCGATCGCAGCCATCCACTTTTTCATCGTTGGTTTCTCACATTCAACACATCACTTTTTGACTTGTTTGAAGATGCACTCGTAGGAAAAAGTTTTGGTTGAAGAATCTTGGGCACGACGGGTTAATTATCCTTCTTGCCAACCTTCAATTGCAGCCATAAAGACGTTCACCAGTGGGTGGTCGATCGCTTCCTTAAAAGCCTCTTTGCCAGCAGACTTCAGTGCTCCGACAACACGATTTCTGAAACTTGGATCACCCTCGATCTGTTTGATAGCTTCATCCACTACAACTGCTTTTTGTGCAAAAGTTTCAGTTGGATAACTCTGCTCTAACTGTTTCAAAAGTTGCTGAATCTCTGCGGCGGCTTCAACCAGGTTACTCCTTTGGGTAACGTTGAGGGTGTTCTGATTACCAAACTGCTGTCCCGCAACGGGAGCATTGTTGATAATGTTAAAAATCTGAGCCGGAAAATGTTCAGTTGGTTCGTGTGGCTTTGATATAGCCGCCTCAATTTCAACAACTCCCTGATGGAGGATCAGGATTGGTATACGCTCACTATCAGCGTTAATCAGAGCTAAAGGTCTAATCAGCCCCTCTTGTTTTAGATATCGCAAAATATGAACAAGCTCGCTTAAGGGAATTCCTGTTAATTGACTAATTTTGCCAGATAATGATGTTTTGGTTTCTTCTCCATTAGTATCTATGAAAATCGCTCTGAGAACTTCAAAGCGTTTTTTCTGCTTCTCTAAAACATGCTGATAATCGCTTTCCATCTCTACCATCCTGACTTTCTATCGTTTCTTATCAGCCTTTTTAAGACAACAAATGATCCATGCCAAACCGTTGTGCTAAGGCTGTAACAGCATTAGCAAATGAGGCGATATCTTTAACAACACTCCAGAGTGACAGTAATCCACCTCGGATTCTTGATGTTCTAGTAGGAGTTTTGACCTCCTCCTCAATGTCATCTAACGCCTCGATCGCAGTTGTCTGATTCTCTGAAGGTAGGCTACTTACCTCTTGTCGAAGGGCATGAAGCATTTGGAGAATTTCAGCCGTATCTAAACCGATATTTTGTGTTACGTTCGCCGTGTTTTTATTTCCATACTGCTGGGCTGCTACTGGGGCATGATTAGTGACCTTGAACACTTGGGAATTGGGACTGGAATTAAGCGCATTCTCAAAAGAAATCTTTCCTTCGAGAAGCATCCTGCCCCGTGGAGTAACTGCTATTGGTTCCAGAGCTTCACCATTCGTGTTGAAGGTATGATTACGAATAAGCTTGACAAAGCCGCCTCGTTCTAATTCATCAAGATGAAAGCTAACTTCGTCCAAACTCATTTTTAGCTGCTCGGAAATCTGTTGGTCAGAAATTCTGTTATCACCTTGAATAGAAGAGGAAATTAGGTTAAGAATCTTCCTTCTGTTAAATTCCATAGTACTTTTTTGAATCATTTGTTTTGTCGCTGGAGTAAGCTCTCTGCGGGAATCAAATCGGTGCATAGTTTAGTTTTTTACCTCCACAGTTGCACTTGCGTCATTGCCAGAAACATCTACTAGACGCACCGCGATCGCTTGTTTCCCAATTGGTAGTTCTTGGTTTGATATCTCACGCTGGTTTTGCTGCGTTTTTGCAGTGATGGTTGGTAGCTCAGCTATGTTTCTCCCAGTTCCTTATACCCACTCAATGCGCTGCTTTAACTCGTTACACTGGTCATGAGGGAGTCCGAAATGATGTTGTAATCGACCGACTACAATTCCTGGAGCAATATCGATTTCAGCCGCAAATTGCTCGATCGCAACTTTAGAGAATCGCCTATGCCTCGCAATAAACTGCTCAAGATCTACTGGGGGAATGAGATGATCGGCAGAAAACTGATTGGCTTCCTGCTCCATCGGTGAATCTGGATCATAGTCGGCTGAACCTTCCAGGAAGATTTCATCCTTGTTTTCCTGCAACACGTGCTTCGACTCGTGGAAGAAGGTAAACCAGAAATGGTCGTTGCTCTTATACCGAAAACTCATTTGGATTAAGGGCTTTGTTGGGGTTAGCCAACGAGTTACACCAGAGACTCTGGTCTTGGGTAACTCTGGCACAAAGACCACGACTACTCCAGCTTCAGCGCACAGGGTAACGATCCTCGGTAGAAAGACCTTCTGAGGTTGCACCGTCAAAGCACGAATCTCATCCAGGGCTTTTCTAAACTTCGTGGCGTTATAGGGCTGGCAAGTTACCTTCTCAGCTTCAAGCTCTCCCTTCCGTAACCAAACGCTGGTAGCAGGTGCATCACTCTCAAAGGCAACAGACTTACGGTAAGCAAGCCTCCGGTTTTCCCAATGCTTATGCCATTGCTCTGGTGAGGCTACCGCAAAAAAGTTAAGTAAAGCTAGACACCGCTGGATTTTGTCCTTAGTTGGCTCTACCCAACTCAATTTAGCCATGTCATTGAAAGGGAATTTTGCCGCCCACTCACTCTGCTTTTCCAGACGGTCTTTTTCCCGTTGTCGTGCTAAAAAATCCTGATAATGCTGCTCCCGTTGACTCCAGAATTTGGCAGGAATGCCTAACACTCGTTCAAATTGCAGGGCGGTATCGGGGGTAATGGCAGTTTTGCCGTTAATAATTTCGTTGATCGTTTTTCGGGGTCGTCCTGTTCGCTCCGCCAGTTCTGCCTGAGACATGCCTCTTTCTTCTAAAACCTCTAGCAGCGTGTCACCAGGGGGAGAAACATAATCGGGGTTGTACTGATTACGAGTCGCGCTACTCATGGGTGTCCTCTATACCAAGAATTTCGACTTCTGTCACTTCGCTCCAATTCAACCCACTGTCCTTCTTGCGAGGGATGGGATCGTTGGCTGGGATAAATAGGAGTCGGTAAGGATGATCCAAATCCAGTGATAACTGACCTGCTTGATCGCCTGTTAATTCGTGACATCGCCCTGGTAGAGTTTGCATAACCTCTAAGTTCGCTGCCGCTCTGAGATCATCAAGTCGTTTCTGCACCCGATTAGCTCGATCCGCTCCTAACTTCCTGACTAGGTTCGTTTTACTGTTAAACAGCTTTTCTAGCTTTTGAGTTCTAAATACAATATCCATTGTACAGGGTTAGGGGGAATTATTAACCCTAAAGGTTAACACGGATCTTTGTATCTGAGATCAAAATACAAGCCTTAAAGCTAAATAAAGCGTTACTTCAGCTAAATTTTCCAGCCAAAACACTATATACGCGGTTCTCTGGACTGAATATCTTTTATATAAAATTCTTGAATCTGTAACCCTGAAGCCCCATATAATGATGCAAACTCCTGATAAAGCTGCTAAGGAGTTTGGATACCCAGAATCTCGTGACAGTAAATGATGGGTTTGATCGCCTTCTGCTAGCACGGGTGAAACTTGGGACCGTCTCGATCTTCTTCAAACCAATAGCTCAACAGTTCGGCTGTCGTTTGCGTGACACCCGACCACTCTGTATTGCGCGAGCGTATGTGTATGCTTTGCTGTTGCCATCCCTAACCTTCCTCAGAAATCTCAGTCGAGGTCATAGCCAATCTTCAGAGCCTTTTCTGGAGACAACTGCTGCTCAACCCTTTAAATTAGCTGGACACAGCGTAACTCACCTCTAGTTACAGTGCCAGATCGCAACAAGAGGGTTCAGAAAATTCGCTTGTCATGAAATCAAGACATATCGAGAAAAGGGACACCTGCCGCGATGATTTTCTCCCGCAGGGTATATTCAGCAATACAGGTGCCAATTAAATCCCTTACAATGATTGGCTAGTTCCGTAACTCGTTGTCAGTTACACATGGCAACCACTGAGCAACGAAAGGTTGAGCATCTAAACGTCCGGCTCCCCCTCTCCGAGATGGCAATCCTGAGAAACTACTGCAAAGCCAATCAGCGATCGCAGTCTGATGTCATCCGTGAATTCATCCGCAGCCTGAGTGCAGCCGTTAGCCCCTCCAACAACTTGCCACCAAGCTCATGAATCCCTCTCCCAGTAGCCCTTTGAGAACTGAGAACAGATTACCCGACTGTGTATTTTTCAAGCTGCATTGCACCCCTGTTCAATCCCCAAATGGTTCTGCACTAGGGTTTCAAATAGTAGAGCCTGTGCCGACTACTCCAGCGATCGAGCAACTTGATTTGAAACTGACGATCCGATTTGGTAAGCAAACCATTAAAGCTCCCGGAGGCACTATCGAATTTGGCTTGAAGAGGGGAGAACTTGCCTTGCAGCTAGAAAATGGCAAAATTCCTTTGGAAAAGGTTGCTCTAAAAGCCGAATTTGCCAAGGCGTTGGAAGTTGAAGAGCAATTAGAAAAAGGTCGCGAGTCAGAAGCGGCGATAGCGGTTGCGGCAGGAGTAAAAACAAAAGATACTGACAAGGTTGCTAGGAAAATCAAGCAGGTTGTACCTCAGGTAACCAATCGTGGGACAGAAGAACAACCGATTTGGGAATTTCAGGTTCAAGCTAGTCAGGAACGCCTGATTTTATTAGGGCAATTAACAGAGGAAGCGATTGGCATCCTGGAGATTACGGGCACTCCCTGCTCCTTAGTTGCCACCTTTTGCATTCAAAACCAAAGTGATATTTACCTACTTGACTCCACAGGTTTGATCGCTGGAAGGAACCTAAGTCATAACAAAACTGCTTGGGCAACCCGTGAATTTTTTCTTCGGTTCATCGCTCCCCAACTGCAACCACATTTAAGTCGTGTGGAGGGCGCATTATGAGTGTAACAAAATCCCTCCAACGGCTTCGAGACCTCATTCAACGTATTGTTGAAGCGGATACGGATGACTTCTTTGAACTGGCTAAGATTGCTGGACTAAATCCCGCTAAAGACTTTTCGACCGCAAATCTCAGTGGACTTGATTTACGCTCTGCCAAACTTGCAAGAGCAAATTTCATTGCCACTAATTTTTCACGTGCAAATTTAGTCAACTCAGACCTTACACAAGCCAACTTGATTAATGCGAACTTAGCTGGTGCCATGCTAGTCAACGCAAATTTAAATGGTGCTAGTTTGGTGAGCGCCGACATGATGAATGTAAATCTTGTGCGCGCTCAACTATTGAGTGCGAATCTCACGGGTGCAGACATGACGAAAGCCAACCTGAACCACGCTGATTTGCGTCGTGCTGTGTTGATTGGGTGCAAACTAGATGATGCTAGTCTGCATTTAGCCTCTCTGAATCATGTGGATTTGCGCCGCTCAAGCTTGACTAAGGCTGATTTCACAGGAGCAAATCTTTACGCTACAGATTTGAGCAACGCTGATTTGCGCTGGGCAAACTTAACAGATGTCAATCTGGCAGGTGCCACCGTAGAAGGAACTCTCTTTAGAGGGAATAAAGGACTGACACGCAAAATAATATCTGATTTGAGGCGACGGGGCGCAATTTTCGATAGTGTTGCCTATTTCACTCTTAGCGAATCGACAAGTGTCGAAAATCAAGCATCAATCGATGCCAATGCTTTCCGTGAAAGCTCATCAGTTAAGGACGAAAACGAAGCTTCTAGTGAGCAAGAGCTTTCAGTAAGCCATAGTTATTCTGGCGTTGAGGAGTTCATGAGCAATGAAGATCAACCCTCAAGCGAACCAGAATTATGCATACGTGAGGAAGACTTCCAAGAATTTCAAGCTCTTATTTTACGCTTAGAAACTGCTGAAACTGATGACTTTTTTGAGTTAGCTGACATTCTTGGTCGCAATTCCAAAACTGACCTCGTTGGAGCTAACCTCAGTGGCATCAACCTTGCTCAGGGGGATCTCAGCAATGCTGACCTCAGCAATACTGACCTTAGTAGAGCAAATCTTAATGGAGCAAACCTCCGTGGAGTTTCTCTCAGAAGTGCTGACCTCAGCGATGCCAATCTCAGCGGTGCTAACCTCAGCGGTGCCGACCTCAGCGGTGCAAGCGTGGCGCAATGTAGGTTTGGAGAGGGTCTTGGATTATCGGAGGCAGAAAAAATTGATTTGCAACGGCGGGGAGGAATTTTTGATGATGCAATGGGCGATCGCGATTCCGCTGATTTCCCTGGCCCTACACGTCGCTAGTGAGAAACCAGAGAACTGAGCAATCAGCTAACTACTGCTGCTGCCTCCGGTAATCCCACGATCGCTGATAGTTGCCTACCCACACACCCAGGTGCTTTGACTGAGCCAACTGCTCTGCTTTGGCAAGCATCTCTCGATCGCACTTCTCAGAGTAGCGCTCATAGTGGTAAGCCCACCCGGATGCAACCATTTCATAGTTGATGAATAGCTCCTGCTCTGGCTGTTCACGGGTAGGGGTTTTGACAAAAATCTCTCCTACAGTATGACCGTACCGATCTTTTTCGACAGGAACTACCATCACCTGATTGTTGGCATTGGCAAGCAGCGATCGCAGCAAGATTTCCCTCTACCTGTTTCCAGGCAGTAGGTTGATGCAACGGCAAAATTGCTATTCCAAAACCAGGAAATTTACTTTCTTTAGAGCTTTTGCTTGCGATGCCACCCCTTCGGCTATCCACTTCAATAAGTAGCCTTTGGCGTGACTCGCTGTTAGTTACAAAATGCCCAAAATAAGAAAACATTACACAGCACAGCTCAATATGAGGTGCCCTTTATAAAAGAGCATCTTGAGACGGCACTGTAAGAAATTAGTGCATCATGTTTTTGGTTGAGGGTGCTTACGCTTGGCTGATCTGTTCCCGCAACCAGGTTCGCAGTGCCCGGATTACCGCATTGTCATCGGTCGTTTCCCGCAGTTGCAAAAACTGAGCAATCACGGCTGGAGAAACCATCGCAAAAGTGGGGCTAAACTCACACTCGACATATTCCCCGTTCTCCAACTGAGAAATCGTTAACCCCTTCTTCGTGTAGCGCCAAACTTCAGGAATGCCTAACTGCTTGTAGACCCTCATCCGACGAGTTGAGGCACTGGTAATATCGACCTCGATCGCCAAATCTGGCGGTGGGTCAGTTGCCGTATCTGAGTTCATCCCTTGTACTTGATCGGCGTTTTGAATGTAAAAACAGGAATCAGGCTCTACCCCTTTCTCCAAATCTTCTCGATCCAGGGTGGTTGAGCCGTAGTCCTTAAGATTCAGACCCAGCTCCTCAGTTAGCGTTGTGACCATCCGTGCCAAGAGCCGATTGATAATCTCATGCAAGTTAGACGGCATCTTAATTTCGAGTGTCCCCTGGTCATAGGTCAAGCGAGAAGCCCGGTGATCACCCATGTCTGCCAGCAACGCCTGATACGTCTGCCAACTCACGTTTTGCAGCACAATCTTTTGGGTCACTTTACCCTGTAGGTCGTCGATATGCAGGTCATCAATCGAGGTAGCAGTGGCAACCATCGGTCAGTCCTCTTCTACAGCAGTCAAACAATGGAGGTTTCACCAATTCTACTTCTACTTCAGGTACTCTCGCTTTTAGTCCAAACAGTACAATAGTATCAGCCATAGCGTAACGCACGCTTCATTACACCATGCCTAAAATAGGGAAACGTAAACCGGAACATCTGAATGTGAGGCTGCCAGTGGCAGAGATGGAAGCCCTCAGACGCTACTGCGAAGAAAATCAGCGTAGCCAGTCTGATGTCATTCGAGAATTCATTCGCAGCCTGAAGCCTACCGTTGCATCTTCCGATAGTCCCAGGGTTTCATAGCAGTCGGGTCACTCCACACACCCAACTTTTTCCTCTGGGCAATTGCCTCCATCTTGGCGAACCCACTCCCATTCGGGCATCTACTAGCGTATTTCGCATAGACGTAAGCCATTCCCGCCAGCAACTGTGACTCATTCAGCAGCTTCTCTTCTTCTGGCTGCTGCGGGTTATAAGCCGGAACATAGAGTTCAGCCACCTTACGACCATAGCGATCGGTGTCACTAATGTACAAAATCACCTGATTTCCAGCGCTAGCAAGAAGCGACTGCAAATGATCTCGGCTCTGCACCCCTAACGGTTGGCTCAACTCCGGCGCATCGATGCCGCACAACCGCACCTTCACCTTCTGCCAGCCTAGCTTTACGGTGATAGTGTCCCCGTCATGCACATTGATGACCGTTGCCAACTCGCTTTGAGCACGGGGCAACAATCCTGGTGCTGGTACAGGTCGGTCATCACCTGAGCGCCCTACCTGCGACTGCTGCCACAGCGAGGAACCGTAGAGCCAACCCACGATCGCTATCGCCGCTATAGGCAGAAGATTCCACAGCGCTTTCGCTTTCATTCCGTAGCTTCCCCGATGTCTTTTAGATGGGTTGGTGAATACAGGTTTTAGAGTGCCCAAATGCGGGACTCTCACTTTACCCCTATCGATTCATCTATGAACAACACTCTTGTGAGGAAGGCAGCCGCAATTCTCGGTCTAACGTTGGCGATCGCGCCTTTTCTAACTCAACTCTCTGCCTCCGCTCAAACGGCTCAGTATGCACCGTTTAAGGATGCCGAGGGCAATGTCTATCTTGCACCTGGTAGCGCCAACGCCGAAGTCGCCGTCACCTTTGGGTCGGTCGAAAAGCAAAAAGATGTCAAGGCAGATGCCTGTGGCACTGTTCACCTGACCCCTTCCACTGCGATTCCCTTGTCTACTGCCTTTAAGGTCGATGGTGTCACCGTCAATCCTGCTACCCTCAGCTCAGACATTCTACCCAAGTGCGTGAATGGCAGTCTGGAGCAGCCTCGCGCCACTAACTTCAAAACGGCAGACGGCAAAATTCACATCGTCGGCAAAACCGCAGGCTCTTACTACAAGCTTGCCTACAATGCGGCTGTGATTCGGAAGGTGAAATCTAACGCCTGTGGCATTGCGCGGATGGGCAGCAGTGCGTCTACACCACTCCTTGCCACAACTGTTTTTACGGTAAACGGGATCGACTACACCTATGGGCAACTGTCTACAAAGACTCCCTGGCGCTGTTCCAATGGGGTGACGTATCAACCGTATGGCGGCAGCTAGTTTCGCCTTTACCAAGAGCCTTTGAGCCTCCCGATCGGGGGGCTTTTTGATGGCGTATCTGAATATATGGAGCGTTCGCACAGCATCTCGAACGAGAATCGTTGCCTGCCAGGAGCAAGCCACATCAGAGCGTTTCACGCTTTGGGGCGGACTTCAAACACAAGCTGCGATCGATAAAAACAGACATCAAATTCCAGGAAAAAATTCATCCGCCCCAACAGTAGCGGTGCGTCATCAGAGGCGCTCCAGGCAAACACCAACCGCACTGGAGCAAAAGTGCCAATGTTTGCGGCGACCAGCAAACCACGCGCCTCGACTGCTGCTAAATTGCCAGCCAGGGTTACAGAAGTGGTCTGTTCTTCCCACACGGCACCAAGCTGCACCCCAATGCTATAGGGCAAGACGTTGACACTTGCACCCGTATCTAATAGGGCTGAAACGTCTACCGAACGATCGCGATAGGTAAGGGATAGTGGTAGTTGCGGGAGTGCATCGGGCACGCCGAAGACATCCAGTCGTTCGGTGAAGCTGAACCGTTGAAGGTCAGTCATTGGGTGCGGGTTGCTCCGATGCCAACAGTTGAGCCAGTTGGTGAGCGGCTCCATGCGAATCGAGTGGAGACCAGAGAGAGTAGGTTGCTCCCGGTTGAAGGGTTGGTTCCTCTTCTTTGGCGAGTTCGGCAATGAGAAACTGCATCACTTTCAGTTTGTCTGCACGAGGCAGGTTTCTCAGGGTTGGAAAGAGCTCCACTACGGTCATAGGGGTTGGAGGAACGCGCTACTCCTCTATTCTTCCACATCTTCCACAGTCACCGAAAGATGCGCGGCTGGGTGATGTCGCGATCGCACTCAAGCACTGCGGCAAGTGGCTGAACGGGTGGATCAACTCAGCGATCGCACGATGCAAAGCAACCTCACAGCATCGGCGGCGATTCTGGCTGGGCTAGTATTAGATAGAGCCTTGGTGAAGCGCATTCTCAGGAGGGATCTGATGCAGGAATCCGTCATTTATCAAGACATCCTGGAGGAAGGAGAACAAGCGAAAGCCCAACGCATCGCCCTCAATTTGCTGCGAGAAGGGATGGCGATCGACGCGATCGCACGAGTCACGGAACTGTCTGTTGAGCAAATTCAACAGCTTCAAAGCGCACAGGCTCAAGCTGACTCAAAATAGGTAAGAGGCTTTTTCAGTGAATTATTCCGGTTGGTAAGGCTACGATCTGCTGGCTGATACCGACGAGTATCACTGCGTCTGTCATATGCAACGGTTAAGCTGTAATCCCTTAAGTGTCCAAGAGCAAGAATGTAAAATATTAATGCTCTTTCTGGAGTGAACCCAACCTGCAAGATAAGGCTGCTGCCGCCGCAAGAAAGATGATTACAATTTATTTCTCATTTGATACAGTAATACTGTTTTTGACGTTTCTTCAAAACTATCTATTGCGTGTAAAAAAGCAAAATTTTTATTATGACTTTTTATAATAAGTTCCAAGTATATATCAAGACTCTCCAACTGAAATATACTTAAATGCTGAATGCTATTTTCTATATCTACGCGAGAGTGAGTATTGATGAATGTTGACAGTTTTCCTACCAGACCTATGAAAACATCTGAAACTTGAATATGCAAATTATACTTTGAGTCTTCAAAAGAATACGATTCTAATACCTTATCTCCATCTTTAAGAACAAATTTACTTAGTAAATCCTCAATCGAATTCTCTTTGTCAAAGATATGATTAGAGTTCTTGAATAAGTAAATAGGTCTTAAATAAAAGTCTGAGAAGTTTTTTAAAAGAATAAAATTTTCTTCGTTCATTATGAGTGGCAGCGATACCTTTCTCCTAGATTCCTTAAGAATATGTTTTAACGAGGTAAGTCCAATGTGAAACTCAGCCTCATCTTCATAATCTTCGAATAGATCAATGAGCTCATCTATGAAAGGTATAATGGATTCCCTTTTAAGATTAGGGTACTCAAACCTATAAAAGAGATTTACAACAGACTCTATTTCCAGTTTAGCAAGCTTGTAAAGATTATTCTTCAAAAATAGTGAGAATTCGCGACCTAGTTGTATAGCAATTTCCGAATTCTCGCAGGCAGAATCCACTATATCAACGATGGAATAATATAATAAGTTAATGCTAGAGTAATGAATATATATATTATTGTCTAATAAATATCTTAAGAAACTATTTAGTTTATGCGACTTTAGACAAGATAGAAAATCTCCTTTTGCCAAATGCTTCAGCTTTACTTCATTTATTGAATTTTGGAGATTTAGTTGACTGAACAATCTTTGAATATCAGGTTCAGATTCATCATAAACCACACCGCCAAGAACAAAATTTGACTGGAATGAATAGTTGAAATCGCTTTTCTTTACATAGAATTTTCTAAAGTTATTTGTCTCATCGTAGTAAAACTTGAATGCCGAATCTAAATCAGCATCAGGGATTAATTGTTTATGAAGATTTCGTTCGATATTTACGTCAAATTGTGTCATTTTAATGAGACCTTATAATATTAAACTTAAAGACAAAAGTCAGCGAATAACTCTAATACATCCGCTAGAGACTTTCGACCGTCTATTCGCAACATATTGGGCTGCTGTAAGGGAGTTCACTGTCATGATAGGCTAGCTTTTAAGTCATTGCCACCACTTGTAAACTATTGAGTCTTGAGAAACCACCATGACGATTATTGTGAAGAATGAGGTAGATTTTGCAGAGGAATCATTTTACGACCAGGTCTTACTTAAAACAGAATATATGCAACGTTATAGAGAAGAATATTATTACTATAGAGAAAAAGGCTTTTATCTTAACCCTTATCGGAATTATCTAAGTATTATTAATTATTTTAGCGAGATAAATGAATATCGAGAGCAGCATGCAGCATCTTTTGCAAAAAGGGTAAAAGCTCAGCAAAAAAATTGGAGAGAATGTGAATCTGTTGTGTCAGAGGTTATTGTTTACCAAAGCTACCTTCGACCAATGAATGAAGGATTGGTTCGCTCTATCTCATTTGAAACTGATGAGTGTGATGTTATCGTTGAACGCTGTGATGGTTCAAAGTACTATCTTGAAGTTTTCTGTATAATGCCCGATTTCCCAACAGATGGGCTTATTGACATAAGAACTCACACCCAAGAGGCATTTTCATCAGTAAGGCAAAAACTTTTGAATAAGGTAAGGAAGCAAGGGCAATTCTCAAAAGATAGAGAAAACTTTGCTGTTATAGAATTGAATAATCGAAGCATCGCTCATGATTTTACTATTCTATCATCTCTGTCTGATGGCTATAAAATAAACATTGAATTACAAACCATGAAGTCAGTCAGCGAGGGATATGATTGGAATAAATCAGTTTTTGAATTGCCGGAAACCAAATTTTTAAAGGGGATAATTTGGTTCCATTTAGGAGCTTATCAATATAGAAAAACTCTGCTTAACGCATACTACAAAAAGCAATAGCTTGACTAGCCCTGAGACAAGATAAGGCATCCTAACATGGGTAAGCACCTATTTTTAGAGATCGTTTATCAGCCAAGAGTAGGGCAAGCAAACTGAGTTTAAGCCGATCGCTCTACGCCCCTACTCCTCCCCCGCACCCAAAACCAGCAGCTTGATCCGCGCCATCTGCGCCCTTAACCTTGCCCACGTCTTAAACGTCTCCGCCTTCTGCCTGTCCAGCGCGTTCAGGTTGCCCAAAAACTGCGTCGTCTCGCCCTGTCCAAACCGATAATCCACCTCAATCAAGCGGTGCCGTAGTACCTCGCGCTTTGAGATCTCCTGCGCCACCTGAAAGTCTCGCCGCAGTACTTCAAAGTCCAACACCTGCAACATCACCTGTTCCCGGATTTTGTCCGCCAGGTCAGCCCGTTGCTTCTCCACTTCTGCTACCTTCACCTGCAAGTCTGCGATCGCAATCTGCCGGGACTGAGCCGCCGGATCGCCACCGATGGCATTGCGAAACAGCGGTACGCCAATCAACGAAAGGACTTCGTTAATCGCACCTGTGGGCTTGACAAAGAAATCAAACACCCGATCGAGTAATCCTCGCTTACGGGGTTGCTGCCCCTGTTGTACGGGTACGTCTTCCAGCTTCAGATAGCTCTGTACCAGCGGTTCAAATACGCCCAGCGCGATCGTCTTCTGGTTGTTCTTGCGGGCTTCTTCAATCTTGGTATTGATGACTTCAATCCGCTGGTCAATGGCTTGCAGCGTTTTAGACTTGGCAATCGCCGCCGTCTGCAACTGCCCAATGCACGTATCAGAAGCCTCCAGGCAGGGCAAATCACCCAGCATCGACTTCCACAAATCATCATTCACCCGCATCTGAATCAGCTTATCCAGCGAGTCACCCGCCGGATTCAATGGGTTCGCATCACCCTCTAGCGCGGCTGGCTCGTCAGTGGGCTCCGTTTCCGTCTGCTGGACTGGAACTGGGGGAGACGGTTGCACTTGGGGAGACTTTGACTTCGCCAGGGCGTGAACTGTCATCAGTGACAACCAGCACCAGCTCAACAGCAAGGCTTTGGTCAGTCTGACCCTGGAACTTGAGACGCGAGATTTTGCCTGCATACGGACTCCTGACCGCTGAAAGTGTGGATAGCTGAGTTTCGACCTGAGATAACTGCCCCTCTAACTGGGCAAGTTCCCCCTGCTGCTGGATTTCTTGTTGCCGGAGCGCGATCGTCCGTTTGGACATTTCTAAGGAATGCTGGTACTCCTGAAACTGACGGTCTGACATTGCCTTGGCTAACTTCCCCCGTGCCAGTTCCACTTCAGCTAACGCCTGGTCTACCTCACGTTGCTTTTGTTCAAGTACAGCTTGCTCATGGGGCACGGTCGCTTCTGGTACCTCATGCTTCGGCAGCGATTGAATCAGGTCTAACTTACGCTGCTGTTGTTCCTTCGCCTGCTGTACAGCCTTCGCCTTCAGTTTCAGCCGTTCCACATCGGCTACCTCACCCAACACTGAGGCAGTCGGTAAGCCGCTGACCTCTGGCACGGGTAGCATCATCTGAGCCTTGAGCCGTGCAATGCGTTGTGTCAACTCTCGCTGCTGGAACTCCAACCGTGTCCGATCGCGTACCCTGTCCGCCAGAATCTGACCGGGAATGACCGTATCGCCTTCCTTTACCTTCAGGTCATCAGGAGCCGCTAGCGTCAGCTTGATTTGAAAGCGTCGTTGTGGTGCGGTATCGACACTCTCAGGTACTACGGGAACTGTCGCGCTGGGAGTGGGCAACGCTTGCGACACTGCCTGAGCCGTGCAGCCCGAAAGCACCAGGGCAATACCCCACCAGCAATAACGAGCCACGTACTGTCTCACTGAAGTCTCTCGTAATAAGGAACAATCTCAACCTGTTTAGCATCCGTCCCCAACCGACAGAGCGCCTGGAGCGGTCGCAGTCCAGCCACCCTCACCTCAGCAAACCGGAACTTCTTACCCACCTTTGACACCTCCGTTTGATCGACTGGCAGCACCAGCTTGGTACTAGAGTTCCCAATCACATCTGCCGACAAATGCCGTTCGGATTGTGATGCCAGCACCAGCGCCAAGCCATACTTCCGACCATCGGCAATGATGCGATCGCAGGCTGACCCCGTACCTTTGGGCATCTCCTTTGCCTCGTCGATAAACAGAAACGTGCGCGGTATTTTCCCTGCCATCTCACCTAACAGTCGGTGATTGTCCATCAGTTGCTTTGCCAGTGACTCAGCCGCGATCGACTGAATCGCCGGGGGTAGCTTGTGCAGGTCAACCCGAATATGTTTCGCATCCATCGGAAACTGTGAGCGACTGAACACGCCATACTGGAACGTTGCCGCCAGTTTCAGCTTCAGCCGTTGCGACTCCTTGCAACCTTCCTCAATGCGAGCTACCAGTTCCGCTTCGATGTGGGCGAAGTTGGGCGCTTCCCTTTTCCAGGTCGCCTGGTCGTCCTGCACGATACCCTGCTGCCGATAGCACGTTCCAATCACATCCAGTAACATTCCTTCCTGATTCGGTCCCATCTGGAGCGATTTCTTCAGTACCGCTGCCACCGCGATCGCCTGCAAGTTGGGTCCGCCTCCCTCTGGATCAAGATTCACCGTGAGTGGGTTAATGCCCCACGGAGAAGCCATATGCAGCGGGTAAACCATCTCACCAGCGATATCCTGGTCGCCGTGGAAGTCAATTAAAATTTTTTGTGAGCCTATATATATAGTTCGCAGCGCAAAACAAATTCCTTTGAGGGTTTGCGTTTTGCCACTGCCAGACGCGCCAATACAGACGATATGAGCATTCGGTAAGGTTTCGGGATTCCAATAGGTGTCCTTCCCTAAAAGAACGCCTGCGGTCTGGTTCTCTTCCGTCTGAGCAGTGCGTCTCACTGGCAGTGTCGCAACAGGGGGTAAGGGCTTCTCGACTTTACGGCTGAACATGGATGGTCCTCACGATTAGGTTTCCGGTCGCAAAGGCATCGCCCAACACTGCCAGCAGTTCACCAGGGGAGGCAGATTCCAGCTCCAGCACCTCACCAAATTGCTGCAAGGGTTGGAAGTATTGTTTGGAACCATGCAGCCTGATATCGGCACGATCGAGCGGGTCAACGGTGAGCCTGCCTGAGATGTAGGTGTTGGGCAATGTCAACGAGGTGATTGCAGCTCTAACGGATTGGCTATCAAGGAACACTTCGCGGGTCAGGAGGCTGATGGTTGCCCCGACAGCAACGTGCACCTTCTCTGGTGCAATCTGTGCCTCTGGACTTGTGCCAACGCGATACAGCCGTGCCTGAGTGTCCTTCACCAACAAATCTTGATTGACCGTACCGATCACCTCGTAGTGACCCGCGATCGCTTGCTGGGTGATGGTATGCCGCCCCTGGATTTGAGCAAAGATCTGATGCTTGCTACTCTCCCGCTGGTAGATCTCCATTGCGCCAGACTGGGAGCCAAGCGCCTGGTCAAACGTTCGCATGATGCCACCCGCACTGTTGATGTTGATGCTAACGACTGCGACAAAGACCAATACCGCCAGTACGAGCGCTTCCGCTTTGCTGCCAGTAGATAGTCTGAGCCGAGGGTTTGCTGGAATGACCAGCCTCGCCTGATTGGGGAAGAAGGCAGCAACACCAGACTTACTGAACACATCGCCAAACCAGCCCATCCAATAGCCAATCACCAACGCCCAGTAGAACTCAGGTTTACCCCAGAACCAAAGCGGCAGCAAGGCGATCGCGAGCAGCCCCGTCACCAGGAAGCTATGGGTCACTGAACGATGAGGAAAGCGAGACTCCAGCCAGCGACTGACCGGGTAGAAGATTCTGCCGGGGACGCTGCCTGTCGTATCGACATCGGGAAACTGGGACGCAACCGCAGCCGTACCCAACACCCAGGGGTCAGCCGTCCCCATGAAGAGAGAGGTACTGGCGATCGCCAAGGCAGCGTGAGTGACAGTAAGCATTAACCGAGCCTCGCTGATTTCTTGGGCAGTGAGTAGAAGAGCAGTCGCATAATGCCCACGACCACGGTGAGGATGCCGCCAATGAGGTACATCGAGGTACTGTTTAAGCCGATGCCAATGACACGCACGATGCCAAAGACCATGAGCGCGGCAATGAGGTAAGGCGTACCATCCACCCACTGCTGATGATCCGGTGCCGTGTCTTCGAGTCCCAGGTATTCTTCCTGAATGACCCGCTTTGCCAGCATGGGATTACCCCCGCAGCGCTGCTGTAGTCCTGCCAGTTGAGCCGTCCCGATACTGAGTCCCAGCTCCAGAGAGTGGGCTGCCATCAGATCCCGAATCTGCACATCGCTGAGGGGCTTGAGTTCCATACGGGGCAGTTTCAGAAAGATGTCCTTTGCCGGGGGAGCAGTCGCTAGTAGCAGCAGTGATTGGTGTTGTTCGTGCAGAATCTCTAGAAACCGCCGAAACTCTGGTGTGTAGTGGTGGGTATCATCGCAGATGAGAAAGGCTGTTTGCTCACGCAGAAAGTCAGCGATCGCTGTTCGTAGCCCTACAGTGGTGAGGTTCTTTCCCGCCAGATCCTGAGTCTCAACGCCCAACTGCTCCGCAAGGCGAGTTAATAGCTGTTTGGTACTGGCTGGTTGAGCCACTGCGACCAGGTAGCCCTCATCCTGTAACTCTTGAGCGATCGCCTCACCCAGAATGCTCTTACCGATACCAGACTCACCCACTACCAGCAAACTGGAACTGGAACGTAGTACCGCTGTAATTCGCCGTTGCTCGGTCGTCCGGTAGATCTTTAAGCTGCTTGACATGGTTCTACCAACAGTCCACGTTGACGTTTCCAGTGAGCGATCGCACGACGGCTACAGGCTTCCCCAGTCTGCTTTTTTACATAGGCAATGAGCTGTGAGTAGGTGGTGAGACCCTGCACCCAGGCTTCATCCAGTAGACCTTCTACCAGCGCTGCCCGCTCACGCCGAGGCTTCTGCTCCACAACCATCAATTTCGCTGCTGTCTCAGCCACCATCACCATCTCCCGTTCTGTTGGTGAAAGCGCTGCTGTAGCAGTCACTACGATCGTTTCTACAGCCGTTGCTTCGCAGGGTGGCAGTGCTGGCAGCTTTAGTTGCTGTGTACGCCGTCGCACCAGTCGCTCCATGCCAGTAAGGGTGATCGCTTCCGCCAGGGCGATTCTCGGTTTCAACCAGCACCACAGTTGAATCGTTAAGGCTTTCCAGTCCCGTTTCATGCCGTCTCGTACCTCTTCGTGTTGAGTGATCAACGGGTACTTGCCAAGCGCAACGAGCCACTAGGCAGAAAGCACGGATTCACAGGTGAAGGTTTGGCGAAGGTAGTACCGCCGTTGTCTGCCTTCGTGTTGCGATTTGATTAAGCGCTCAAAGATAAGATTTTCGGTCTGTCGCCGTACCTGCTCGTAGGTCAGGGTTCCGTTGGACGCTGCCACAATCTCGTTGCGGGTCAGCCCGTCTCGTTGTCTCAGTACCGCTAAGACGTGCGATCGGGTCTGTGCGCCCTGGTCGGTGGTTTGATAAATGCTGAACATAGCAAAGGGTGAAGTAATGTTTCACCCTTGCTGCCAGTTACAGGAGGTGGAGGTCAATCGTGAAAATGCCGATTTAAGCGGGGTTTTATGCCCTGTGGTTAGGCGTGAAATGGAGATTGTGTGAAAGATTGAGATGGTTTTGATATACGTATCTATTGAGAATTCCTGCAAACCTTATATACGAAACGTTCAGGCTGGTAGGTTCCTACTTTGGGGTAGTAGGGGTCGTGAGTTCGAATCTCGCCGCTCCGATCGTGTAGAACCCGCTCTCGTGGCGGGTTCTACTATTTTAAATCTTTCTGCTTTAAGTAGAGTGTTGCTCAGTAAGCTCTTCTAAAAGAGCCGTTCTAGTCCCTAAAGATGTTCGTTAGCTTGATGAGGAAAGGATACTTCAAGCACCACACACCCACTGTCCGTCTTGAATGGTCCATGAAGCTCACCAGGTGGTCTGCTGGCGTAATGTCCAGTTTCTAGCCACAGATCAAACGCCTGGTCGTAAAGACGACCGCTCACCACAAAGATCTCTTCGGGGTATGAGTGCCATTTGCTGCCGAGGTGCGTCGTATCTGCACCGGGATAAAACCGAGTGAGACGAGTATATGCGCCAGTGCTGTCGTCTTTGCTCAAGGTCAATTCTTCCGCGATCGCTTCCAGCCCTTCGATCGGCTGCCATTGTCCGCTATTGGCTGTACTGAGTGGATTCCAGTAGGTAGTAGTAGATTTTGCCATCTTAAGAAAATAATTGATTCGCCCAGTTTCCTAAAGCCCATCCTACTAAAGAGACGCTACTGAGAAGGAGAAACGTGTAGGACTTCCCAAAAAGGCGGAACAAATCATTTCTTGCACCAGCGACCGCTTCAGGCAGTATGACCGCAAAAATACCCGCGAGCGCTCCAATGCCAGCCATGCTCAAGATGCTGAAGACGCTCATGGTTTTTGCCCAGAGCAAGGCGGCGGCTAGGCTGATGGCTCCTGCGATCGCCATGCTGGCAATGCCTGGTACTGTCCACCCCAAAAAAATGACCATTGCGAATGCCGTTGCCAATTGCCCCTCTGGAATGCCAAAGACGCTGCCTGCAAACGCACCTGCCAGCCCGCCAGCTAATCCACTGCTGAGTGTCCAGGTAACGACTGGTGTCAAGATGAAGATCTTCGAGAGAGTGAGGGTAAAGGCAAGCGGTAGCACAATCAACTGTGCCCATAACGGCGTATAAGCTAGTAAGAAGCCCACAAGCAAATACCAGAGAAAGTTAAGCGCCAGCCAATTGAGCGGAGTTGTTGTCGTCTTCATAGCGTTGCGCGATCGTTGTGGCGACATTGTTGCTTACCTGTACATACGCTCTGTGTAAATGGCACTGCATTCTGCACCAGTCGATCAGATAGACTCTACGGCATCTTTCGGAAGAGGAAGTAAGTGAGAGTTACCCTTCACTTTTGATTGTCTCAGTCTGATGCATTCAAACCAAGAAGTTGACTCAAATGAGTGTAAAGCTTTCAAGAAGATTGTGAGCGATCGCAATGATAGGATTGTCAGGCTACCCTCAACCACGGCAAAGCGCTTGATTCTGAATCGTTTGGGGATGGCTGGCGAAGTACTCCTGTAGCCAGTTGCAGCCTTGAGTTAGTAGTTCATCCAACTTAGCAAGGTGCCATAGCTGCGTCTTACCTGTTTCGTTTACGGTGACAAGGTACCCGCCGTCCTGACTAAACTCGATTCCCCGAAGTTGGTTTGGGCTGGCATTAAACTGCGCCAGTTGTCGACCAGATAAATCCCAAAGGCGGGCAGTATTATCTTCGCCAGCCGTAGCAAGCTGTTGACCATCGGGGCTAAAGCTAATGCCTACAACGCTTCCCCAATGACCGTTTAGTTGTGCTAATTGCTTGCCAGAACGATCCCATAGACGGGCGGTGCCGTCTTCGCCCGCCGTTGCCAATTTTGTGCCATCGGGGCTAAAGCGGACGCGTAAAATCCAGCTAGAATGCCCTTGCAACTGTGCCAATTGCTTGCCAGAACGATCCCACAGGCGAGTAGTGCCGTCTTCGCCTGCTGTTGCGATCATCTGACCATCGGGACTAAAGCTTGTGCTGACCAGCCAGCGATGCCGCCCATTTAGCTGAGTGATCAAAGCGCCGGACGCATCCCACAGCTTAGCCGTACCGGATGACCCATCTACACCAACCGTGATCAACTGTTTACCGTCGGGACTGAAGTCAAGACTCAAAATGCGACCTTGCGCGCTTTGCCACTGGGCGATCGCTTGACCAGACAGATTCCAGATTTGAACCGTACCATCCTCAGCAGCAGTCGCAAATCGTTGAGCGTCTCGACTAAAGCTGATGCCTCTGATAACGTGCTGCGGGTTTTGAAAGTGGGCTAACGGCTGTCCAGACAAATGCCATAGCTGAATGGAGCCATTTTCGCTGGCGATCGCCACTTTGTCTCTGCCTGCACTAAAGCCCACGCTGCTTACGGCTGAAACGCCGCTCGCTGGTGATTCGCCAAATGCTTTTGTCTGTGCCGATTGTTGCCTCGCTACGTCCCAGAACCGCACAGAACCGTCATCGCCTGAAGTTACCAGCATGGTTCCATTTGGGCTAAAACTCACATTGCCCACTGGCCCGCGATGCCGCTTGAGGACGGTCAGCGGTTGCCCGGTGAGCGTCCATAGTCGAATGGTCCCGTCTGCACCCGCCGTCGCAAGGCGCTGTCCATTGGGGCTGAAGCTAATGCCCAACGCCCTTCCCTGATGTGCCTTCCACTGGCTTTTACCCTGCACCCGCTGCGGATCGGTTAAGTCCCAGAGCTGCACCATATCATCAGAGCCTGATGTTGCCAGGTATTGTCCATCATGGCTGAAGCTAACGCTTAAAACGCGCCCCTGATGCCCATTCAACTGGGCAAGTTGCTTTCCTTGAAAGTCCCAAAGGCGAGTGGTGCCATCCAGCCCAACGGTTGCGAGGTAAGGACCGCGAGGGCTAAAGCTAATGCCGAAAATCCACCCCTGGTGACCGTTAAGCTGAGCGATAGGCTTTCCGGTTAGGCTCCAAAGGCGGGCAGTATTATCTTCGCCAGCGGTGGCAAGCATCTGGCTGTCGGGGCTAAACGTCACGCCGAGCACCCGACCGCGATGCCCCTTAAACTGCTGGAGCTGTTTGCCCGTGAGATCCCAAAGACGAGCGGTGCCATCTTCGCTAGCGGTGGCGATCGCACGACCGTCTGGGCTGAAGGTAATGCCTAGAATGCGTCCATTGTGTCCTCTGAATTGGGCAAGCTGTTTGCCAGCTAAATCTGAAAGACGGATGGTACCGTCTTCACCTGCTGCCGCAATTAATGCACCAGCAGGGCTGAAGTTGACATCCGCGATCCAGCCTTGACCGAGGTTAATTTGGTTACGTTCATGAATGCTGCCTAGAATTGTTTGGAGGGCAAGCAGCGGACTGGTGACCGGGTAGCCTGGCGAGTTATGAGTGCTAGCGATCGCGCTCAGCTCTCGCCCTGTTTGCATCGCGGCAATGAGGGCATCGATTTCGCTAATCTGATTGGCTTGAAATTGTTGGAGTGTGTCCAGCGCAGTTGCTTCCAGGCTTTTGATTTTGAGGCTAGCTGTCGTGCTTCCCAGGCTGGTTTGAGCACGGAGCGCTTGCAGTTGCGCCTGCTGTCGAATTTGATCGGCGCTAAGGGCTTTTGCTTCGGCTGTTTGGGCATCGTTTTGGGCAAAGGCGACCCGTTTACGGGCTTCCAGGAGATGGCTTTGCAAGATTGCCAGATCTGCCTGTGTGTTAACCATGGTTTGCTGGGTTTGCCGCTGGGACTGCTCGGCAATTTTGACTTTGGACTCGGCAAAGCGCATGTTGGCAGTTGTCACCTGAAGCTTTTGTTCGGCACCCTGAAGTTCCGTTTGAGTCGCCAGCATTCTTTGGTTCGCTTTGGATGCCAGAATACCTGCCGCGATCGCCAGCGTCAATGTACCCGCAAGAATGACAAAGCCTTTATGAATCGTTCGTCTGGCTTGCCGCTGAGCATCGGCTAACAGCCGCGTCACCTGTTTTTCTGCTTCTAAAGCGATTTGCTTGTCTAATGCCTGACTTGCCACCAGGAATTGGTAATCGGCATCGCTCAAGCTTTTGTCTACTGCCCAACGCTGCGCGTCTTGTAGCGCTGCCCCCCGCAGCAGGTGGGTTGCATTCTGGCAATTGGAACTCATCCAGGCATCCAGTGCATCCGCATAAGGGCGATGTCTGGCAAGAATGGCGGTGACCCAGTTCTGGTTGAAGATAGAGGCGTAGATGCGGTTACAGATGGTGAGGCTGCCATGCTGGTCTACCACAATGCCAGAGAGCCTGAGTTCCATGCGTTCAGCACCGTCGTCAGCCGATAGCTTTTGCCGCTGCAAAATCTTTTGATAACAGCCCAGGATACGATTGGTGCGCTGTGGGTTTCGCAGCAGACGATCGCGAATGGTCTTTAAGTGCGGTGGTTCATCCTGCGCTTCCCAGTTGTCAATGATATGGGTGTGTACCAGTTGCTCAATCCACTGTGCTTCTTGCCCGGCAGGAATTGAAGTAGACGTTGCGTGAACCAGCTTGCACAATTTTTGGGTTAAGAACGGCTGTCCGCCTGTCCATGCCAGCACCTCCTGGAGCATGGTGGGAGGATCGTCAGCGGTCGATCGCAACCCTTCAAGCAGTGGCTGTGCTTCGTCCAGTTGAAACCCGTTCAGGGGGATGGCTTTACCAATGTTGAATGGCGTGCGGCTTTTATCTTGAATCAGATCGGATGGTGTTGCTACGCCCAGTAGCGCAAAGGTGAGGCGCTGGTACTCCGGGCGATCGGCACGCTTGTTGTAACAGGTGCGAATCAGCGCAAAAAAGTCGTCGATCAAAAAATCTAAGCTGAGCACACTATCGATTTCGTCGATAAAGATGGCGATCGAGCGTTCACTGTCAGCCAATAGCACGTCTTCCAAAAACTTGCCCAGGCGCTGGACGGGAGGCAGAAAGGCATGTTCTCGCCACCAGAGCCGCAAGTTGATGGGGTGAGCCAGGTCGAGGCTACTTTCGAGCGCGTAGGCAACCCCGGCGTACCATTGTTCGGGGCTAACGTTGCGGTTGCCAATGCCAGAGACATCGATCGCGGCACAAATCACGCCTTCTGCCTGGAGCCGCTGCATCGTTTGAATCCGCAGGCTCGATTTACCCAATT
Source organism: Tildeniella nuda ZEHNDER 1965/U140 (assembly GCA_019358895.1). GTDB lineage: Bacteria > Cyanobacteriota > Cyanobacteriia > Leptolyngbyales > Leptolyngbyaceae > Stenomitos > Stenomitos nudus. The sequence goes on from JAHHIG010000002.1 coordinate 94,594, forward strand.
GCCGCGAATTAAGTACGTAGCAGAATTCACCCGCTTTTAAGCCTTCATACAGGTCACGATCGGCTTGCCGTTTGACATAGCTCGGCGCATCCAATGGTAGGCTACCGCCAACCTGATATTCATAGCTCAACTCTGCTGTTGCTACCATTGCTGCGTCTTGATCGTGGTCAGTAGAAACATCTAAAAAGCTATGAGCAGTCAGCTATCAGCTTTCAGTATGTTCAGTTAAATGATAGCCACTTACTCGCCTTGACTAGATATTCGAGAGAGTGCGATCGCCTTTTTACCCCTTTCACCTCGCCCCTTTCACCTCATCGACCTTAACGTCAGTGAGTTTGGGATCACTTCCACCGTACCGTCTGGGTTGAGAGTGATGATGACTTCAAGTCCCTGCACCGTTCGCTCAGTCGACTGGCTGGCTGGCGCTAAGCTAAGATGCTTGAGGTAAATCGTTGCGTTTTGATCCATTGGTACAACTTGCTGGATTGCACCTTTAGCATCCAGTAGTAACCGATACTGCAATTTTGAACCCAGGGGTGATGAGGCGTTCCAGCGTTTCTGAAGATAGTTTCTCAGTTCCTCAAGTCGGAGTGCTATTGCAGATGCGTGGTTCAACTCGTCGATCGCGCCGCTCGACAAATTCTGTTCAGGATCGCCGATTGGCAAGAGAGTGTTGACAGGCTGCACAGGGCTTGGTTGATTGGCGGTCGTTTGACTTGAATATTGTGGCAGCGCTTCTGGCAAGGTCACCACCGTATTAGCCTGGTTGTTGATTTGGAAATTGACGATCGGCGCACTGTTGCCAGTGGTATTGCCAACCGACGGCGCTGGTTGAGTTGACTGCGGTATGACATTCGCTGGCTTCGTCGTAGGACAGGCAGGACCACAATCTGGGACAACCAGGCTCGGTAAAGCAGGACGCGGCAACGTTTCGTCTGGTGGTGCAGACTGACGCACGGATGAAGGCGGCAAAACCTCATCAGGCGGAGGCACGAGCGTGCGTGAAGCGTTTCCAGGATCGGGCTTTGGCACCTGTAGAAAAGCTGCCGCACCCAGGGACGTGCCAGTCGCTCGGACTAGGGTGCCATCGATCGCGGCGGTTGACTGCCGTATAGCCACATCACCGGGCACAACTTGCACACCAGAACCCGTTAACTCCGCTTGCCCATTGGCGTTGACAGTTAGCCCTGTCGCATTACTGCCGCTGCCGCCTGTCAGTAATTCAGGTAAGGAGGGGATAGGCATCGTCCAGGCTTCGACGCGATCGGCGGGAGTCGGGCGCAGTATCTCCAAACTCAATAAAGCTCCAGGCTGGCTCAGGCGCACAATACTCTGCCCCGGCACTGCTGCCACAACGATCTGACCTTCCGGTGCTGACAAGCCGCCACTGCTGACGACGGTGCCACCCAATAAAGCCAGTTGTTGCCCCGAACCGACAGCCAGATTGCCAGCATTGATAACGGCACCGGGCTGCACGACCGTAAACGCATAACTGCTGGGATTACCGCTCAACACCTCGTAGTTATTGATGCCAGAGGCATTAAACCAGTTAGCACCAAAGCCAATGCCGTTCGCAGTCGTAGCAATAAACGATCCTGATACGTTCAAAGTGGCGCTGGAGCCAAACACAACGCCTGCTGGATTCATCAAAAACAGATTGGCGTTGCTGCCGCTGACCTGGATCAGCCCATCTAACCGTGACGCTTCGCCACCCGTTACCCGGACTAAAATGTTGCGAGTGCTAGGGTTGGAGAGAAAATTTGCGATCTGGCTCTGGGTGAGACCAAACTGAGACAGGCTATGGAACAGGTTGGAGTTGTCTCCAGACAGCGTGCCACCGCTGATATCCAAACGGTTGCCGACAGGCGTTACGATCGTGCCTGTGTCTCCTAGGTTGGGCACAATTTGCGCCTGTAGCTGTTCAACCCCGATCGCGCTACTCAACACAGCGGCTGTGAGCAGTACGTTGATTTGGCTAGTGGCTAATCTCATTGACTCTCATCTGATAAAACTTAGAAGCAAGGCTTTAGATACCGATCGCCTCTAAATGACGTTGATGTAGATGCTCAACTCGTGCCCGATGCGCAACTGGTGCCCAGGTAGTCTGCCAATTGCCAATCAATCGGAAAGAATCGTTTAGGGGCTACCTTCCATTGATTTGCAACCTCTCAAACAGTTCTCGACAGACTACTAGGCTCTCGGCAGACTACTAGGCTATCAATGTCAGCAGACGGACTGGCTGCAACCCAGAGAGGTTTACACAAACTTTAACTACCTGTAGCAAATCGCCCCTTTAAACTCGGTTGCTTTACATAAAAATCAGCGAAATTACGTATTGCCTAATAGTTCCATATCTTTGCCTAACTGCTGCTGAAATAAAACTAACGGTACACCTAATGGCTTGCCGTTCAAACTTCATAATCTGACGCGATGTGCAACTAATTCGCCCTCATCCCCACCCTTCTCCCTGGGGAGAAGGGCTTCCAGACCGTTCCGGTTCCCTCTCCCACCGGGAGAGGGCTAGGGTGAGGGCAGTTTTGGCAGGTATTTTAGGAAAGTCGCACATCGCGTAATTTCACTAAACTGTGGCTATATAGGCGAGCTTCGGCTAGAGGTCAGCGGTCAGCGGTCAGCGATCAGCACCAAAAACGAATCTGTAGGGCGATTTTATAGAATTGGTATAACTTAGCTGACTCATACTCCAGGCAGCCGATCGCGAAAATACTGACGATACAGTTCGTAGCGTAGCGTCACGTTATTGCCATTGAGATGCACCAACCCCATGCTGTGAAGCTTGAAGGCTTGAGAAGTTTCTAATCGCACGGGTTCCGTCGTTGCTACCGTTTTTGCGAGAGCCGCAGTGAGATCAGGGTATTGTTCCAGGTTCCATAAATGCCGCCTCAGATGGTCGCTGTAGGGTCCTGCTTCAGTCGGAGCCTGATGGAGCAGTTGCTCTAGCGTTAGATCCCGTTTGGCAATATGGTAAAAGGCAACGCGCACCAAGTAGGGATGCCCACCGACCAACGTCATGAGCTGCTGAGTTTGCTGCGATCGCCAGTGTAAACCGTGACGCGTCGCCAGATCCTGCACCTGTTCGGGGCTAAATTCTGGTAAATCGATCGGTAAGCCCACATTAAACGGCGATTGGTTGTTATCTAGCGGTACATAAACTTCTGTCGAGTGAACGACGACTAAACGCAGCTTTTGCCAAACAGCGCGGTTCTTGGCTTCCTCGTGCCATGCCCGCAGGAGTCCAAAAAAATCTTCAGCGATGTGACGATGCTCAAAGACGCGATCGACTTCATCCAGCCCTAAGATCAGTGGGCTATCAATTTCTCGCAGCAGATACTGCTCAAAGTAGGCTTTGCAGTTTACCTTGCTGCCAAAGATATCATCCCAATAATCCTTCAGTTTGGGTGGAAGCTGTAAACCCTGCCCAACGCTGGCGCAAAACCAGCGTAAAAATTTGTCTAGATCAGCAAAAATGGCGCGATCGGCAAGCTGAAAACTCAGCGGCAGCGTGACGTAGTTTTGCTGCTCTCCGTAGTAAAGAATGCGTGACATGAGGGAGGTTTTGCCCATTTGTCGGGGCGCTTTGATCCGAATCAGCGCGCCCGGTTTGACGATGGTTTCGTAGCAACGTGTTTCGATCGGCGATCGTTCCACATAAAACGCCGAAACCAAATTAACCTGTCCCCACGGCAGTTCTGGCTCTGCTACAGGCAGCGGTGGTGCGTCAGGGGCTTCCAGTGTTGTAAAGGGCGTGGGTAAAGCCTGCGTTGCTGATTCGGCTGTCGGTGGTTGCGTTTCTGTAAACAGGGTTTGCAACGCTTGCAGCAGCGGTGACGTGTCTGTAGACGAGTGCCATTCCCACTGCTGAAACCCGTGTAGATAGCCACGCAAATTGTGATTGAGTGGCAGAGTCAGCGAAAACCCAACCCGTACTGGCACAATAATGGGTTTGTGGTTAGGGCGGGCATCATACGCTTCTCTGGCTCGCCGCACTTCTTCCGTCACCATCTCACTCACTGCGGATTGGGGTGCCAGCAGCAGCACAAAGTAATCGCACTGTTCGAGCACCGCATCAATGTGTCGTAGCCAGTCGGTAGGCGATCGGTCGCTCTCTTCTAAAATCGCTAGTTGATGCCCTGCTGCTTTCAGAGACTGGTATAGCTGCTGAGCAAGACCAAGACTGACCGCCTGATTGCCGTGACTAATGACAACGCTAGAGCGTTGAGGTGGCGCATTGAGCGTGTTGCGGTTGACCACTACTACCTGGCTACCAGAACCAGAGGGCTGCTGCGTCCACGGAGATGGCGGTAAGGCAGCAGGGGTTGCGTGCCCTGTCGATCGCTTGTATCCAGCTTCTTCCAGGGTATAGATAACGGTTCGGGAATCAACGCTGCCTTCGGGCAATTGTAGGAGCGCCTCAACGTAACGGTAAAGGTCACAGAGAGCAACGCGAACGCCGCCTACCCCCTTACACAATTCTTTGGCAATTTCTTTGGGACCCATCCCCAGCAGTAAGCCACGCAGGTGCTCTTTCTCTGTCGGGGTGAGCTTTCCTCGCTTGGCAGAGGCTAGATCGGCGTAGAGCCGCCCCGTATCCCAAAGCGCCTCAGCTCGTACAAATGTGTCTTCAGGCTGAACTTAAACCAGTTGCCATGAGGGGTGATGAAACTTCTAACGTAATGCCTAACGATCTGACTAATCATTCCTAACGTCTGTTAGTTCAATGTCTAGTCACACCTCGACTAACCTTTCTATCTAGAAGAGCAATGACAACGATGCAACCCCCCGACACCTGAAACATCAGGTTAAGCCGTTCGTCAACGTTACTTTACACCTCACTATTTGTGCAACCGTTCTTCGTGGAGAGGCTAAGCATGAATTCGATTCATGAAATCGTTCAACAGGTTCTCACAACTGGTTATCTCACGCTTAGTGCTGAGGATCAGCTGCGACGACTTCTGACAACAAAATATGGTAGAGAAGACTTCTGTGCTTTTATGAGCTTGCAACAGGCAGCCATGACAGGACGAGTCAAGCAAGAATCGCGTGAATTGAGATGTCTAAGCCCCTCTGGAGTGTGACGCGCTGCACTGACCGCAGGGACGATCGACGAACTGGAGCAGCATTGACCACGATGCGATTGAGTAAACCATCACTTGCCTGGAGACGACATGCTAACCCGTGATTACGAAGCTCCCAATCGATCGCCCCACTACAGCCTCAACCACTCTAAAGATATCAGCCCAGTGTCACTTTTCACGGTAGTGCCAGCACCTGATCTCAGCAGTGCTTTGCAATCCTCTTCGCTGCTCACTGCGCTAGTCGAGGCGCTGCCAAAAGGCTTAATCGTGCTTTCTGTCGATCGCACCATCGTTTATTGGAACCAGACGGCTAGACGACTCTGCCAGAAGTTATCGAGCACCCAGCGTTGTTGGACGATGCTACCGACGATCGTCACCGAGCTATGTGGGCAAGTTATAGATGCGAGAACGGTCTGTGAACCAATGCTGTTGGACTATCAAACAACTGACGGCGGCTCGTTTCGTCTCACTGCCTGTTGGCTGACGGAAGCCATGCATGACGAGGCGAACCGGGCGCTCAACCAGCGGGCATATGTTCTCATCACGATCGAAGACCGCGATGAAGTCTTGCAACAAGATATTCAGTTGGAACAGAAAAAGTTCCAATTAACCAATCGGGAAGCGGAAGTTTGGTTACTGCTGAAGCGCGAATACAGCTATCAGGCGATCGCTACCACGCTTCATATCAGCCTCAACACGGTTAAAACCCATATCCGCAACATTCATGCTAAGCGTCATCCCCATTTGGCGCTGCCAGCCTAAGATGTCTCCCATTACACGTCAGCTACCTGAGCTTCAGTGTTTGCGTGGTCTTTTCGTTTATGGAACAGCCAAAGCCTACATACGTGCCAAGGAATTGATCTTGGCAAGCTTATCTTGACTTAACCCTTCTAGTTCGTTTAGCTGAAGCCAGCCTTCCTTAACCAAGCCAGCAAAGACAAACGGCAGAGCGGAGTATTGATAGTCATACTTGCCCTCAATCTGGTGTCTTTTAGCACTCAGGAAGTCATGTAAGCGCCAGAGGTCGTCTAGCTTTATGAGTGCGCTAGCTTCGTCTTGAACTCGCTTCAGCAACGCCTCAATTTCTCGCTTGTAAGCTTGATCAAAAGCAGTTCGGGCGATCGTCTTCTCTGTGTCAGTCCACTCAGCTTCACTTACTTGCATGACTCAATCTAAAATTTACGTGGTGGTTTGGTTGGCTGTAATTACTGCATTTGCTCAATGTAATTGAGCGCTCCTGGTTAAAAGAGCGCTCCCTACGATGGTTCGTGACTTACTTCTCCTCGATCGTGCACCTAGCGAACCAGGTTCAAAAGCTCCTTGGGAGACGCTAACAAGTCAATGGCTACGAAAAAGATCTTGCCTTCAGGGTTGAGCAAGAACCGCCAAGCCATATTCATGCCTACGGCTGCGCCAAACCAAGGGGTCTGCACCTTGCCTGTGACTTTCACCTGCGTGTAACCATCAGCTGCGGGTTCAGCGACTCCCCGCTCTGGCACCAAGTTGAGGTTCTGGCACTCTTCTCGGAAAAACCGCATGATGGCATCTTTGCCCACGATCGGTCTTTGGAACGGTGGCTGCAAAGCTCCATCTTCTACAAACAGCTTAATGAGTTGCTCAAAGTCATTGGCATTCAAGTTGTTCATGTAGCTCAACACGGTTGGGTTATTGAGACCTTCAATAGTGACTTGAGTCCGTTGAGAAATTTCCTTTGGCACAACGACAGGTTCGGAAATTTTAGTGTAGCTGCCCAATTTACTGGGATCAAAACCCATGTCTACAACAGAGTTTCGCAAGACAGTGATCTGCTGCCCTTGATCCAGGGTTTTAAGGGTTTCTAAGACAGCGCTGGCGTTGGCTGAAAGCTTGTAGCCGACCGGAATGGGTGCGACAGCGCCTTGATCCATCCATTCGCCAAGCTGATTCCAGAAGCCGAGCTTAATGTTAGGCGACCAGGTTGCATAAGTGCGGCAGATGGGTGTATCAGCGCGATTTGCCAGATCACACATCACCTGGGTTTGCTCCTCAAAGGTCATCCGCTTAATTTCGTTCAGGGTTAGTTCCGCAAACTGCATACTGGCTGCACCAGGAGCTGCGACTGTAACAGTTTTGCCCATCTCCAGGAAAGCGAACCATGTCCATGCCAGTTGATCTTCAGCACTCAATTGATTGAACCGTGCAGTCAATGCAGGCACTGCATCAGCCGATAATGTTCCGGGGAAAATACTACGGGCGGAATCAAGATTAATTGCCATATATAAGGTCTACCTCGCTAAGTTTGCAACTGGTTGAAGGCGAAGCAATACGTCTCTGGTGATACATTTCTGCTCCCCAGTTCTTAAATTATCACGAAATGTTACAAAAATTAAGTTGTCTTTCTCTTCAACTCAAAAGTTTGACTGCGTTGGTAGCTGTAATGCCTGAGAAGTGAGAGTCTCAGCAACAGTCGTCTTTTAGTCAAATATTTTTCTTTCATATTTGATACATCGCTTAGCAAACTAGCGAAAGCGATCGGACGATCGCTCCGCTCATACACCTGCTTGCGATCGCCCCACTACTTCCGATTCCACTGCGCCTAAGGCTTTCAGCGAGGATTTTTGTGCTTCTGTGAGTCCGGTTACGCCTGTCATATCCATGCCTTCGTAGAGGCGATCGAACTTGAGTTGTCGCAGCCGACTGCACTTTTGTACATCCCACAGTTGCACCGAGCCATCTTCACTACCGCTGATCAACATTGTGCCATCGGGACTAAAGGCAAGGGCGCGAATGGCATCTGTGTGCCCCCAGCAGAGCGTATCCATACAGGCTCCAGTACCGATCTTCCAGAGCTTTACTGTCGTGTCACCGCTGCCGCTGGCGAGGGTGCATCCATCGGGACTGAAGGCGATCGCATACACCTGCTTGGTATGTCCCTTCAAGATTTTGAGACACTGACCTGTGTGCACATCCCAGAGCCTGATGGTTTGATCTTCGCTCCCGCTGGCGAGAGAGTGTCCATCGGGACTGAAGGCGATCGACCAGACAATTTCTTTGTGGTCTGCCAGCGTTTTCACACACTGTCCCGAAGCGACATCCCATAGCTTTACCTGGCTGTCAGCGCTGCCGCTGGCAAGGATTTTTCCATCGGGGCTAAATGCTGCTGCCCAAACCCAGTGAGTATGCCCTTCCAATGTTTGGAGGCACTGTCCTGTATGCACATCCCATACTCGGAGCGTGCGATCCTCGCTGCTGCTGGCAAGTAAGCGACCATCGGGGCTAAACGTGACAGTCCACACCCAGTTCGTATGTCCTTCCAATGCTTTGTAGCGGTTGTGCTGATGGCTGTCTTGAAGATTCCAGAGACGAATGGTGTAGTCGCTACCTCCAGTAGCGAGGATTGGCTCACGGGGACTGAAGGCGATCGATCGCAACCGTCCTTTGCTTTTTGCATCTTGCAGAGTGTCACGCTTCTCTTGATAAACATCCCAAAGTCGCACAATATTATCGTCGCCGCCACTGGCAACGGTTTGCCCATCAGCGCTGAAGGCAACTGCATAGACACCCCGCGAATACCCCTGTAACACGTTGAGGAGCGTCCCATTGGTTGCATCCCACAGCCGCACTGCCTGGTCATCGCTGCTGCTCAAAAGCGTGCGTCCATCGGGGCTAAAGGAAATGGACCAGACCTGGCTGATGTGTCCGGTTAGCGTCTTCAGGCATTCGTTAGCTTTAATCCCAGATTGAATGTTCCAAAGCTTAATCGTGCGGTCTTCGCCACAGCTAGCAAGGGTTTTACCATCGGGGCTAAAGCGCACTGCATAGACTTTTTTGCTGTGTCCTCTGAGGGTCTTAAAGCACTGCCCAGTTTGCACATCCCAAAGTTTAACCGTCTGGTCTTCGCTGCTGCTGGCAAGAATTTGCCCATTAGGGCTGAAGCGGACGGAGTAGACCTGGTTGGTGTGACCCAGCAGTGTTTGCAGGCAATGTCCCTCACTATCCCAGAGTTTAATGGTGCCATCCGCACTGCTGCTCACCAGGCGACGTGGGTTCATCGGGTTAAAGGCAACTGACCAGACCCAATCAGTATGTTCTTTCAGCGTTGCAAGACATTCGCCGCTGCCTGCATTCCAGAGTTTGATGGTTTTGTCTTCGCTGGCGCTGGCGATCGTGGTGCCATCGGGACTAAACGCCACGCTACAAACTTTGCTGGTGTGCTGATTAAGGGTATGTAAACAAGCACCCGTCTGCACGTCCCAGATGCGAACAGTGGAGTCGGCGCTGCCGCTGACCAGCAGCCTGCTATCGGGGCTGAAGGCAAGTGCCCACACCCATATAGTGTGTCCTTTATAGAGCTGGATTTGCTGGTTGTCAGCCGCTTGCCAGAGACGGATTTCGCCATCGCCCATCCCAGTTGCAAAGACTTTGCCATCGGGGCTGTACTGTACAGAAACCAAGCTGGCTAGTCCTAGTATTTCGGCAAACACAGAGCCAGTCAGATCGGCGTTGGTAAAATAGGTGTCCTGTAACTTGACGTTTTTCAAATAGGCGCGCCAGATGGTCAGTGCAGAAAAATCGCGCCCGCTGAGATCCGCCTGGGGGTAACTGCTTTGAAGCTGGCAGAGCAGATTGATCAGATTGCCAATCGCGTACCCTTTTCTAGGTAGCGGCTGTTTGCGCAGGCGATCGAAACTACGGCGGATCTGTGCTTCAAGATCCGTTTCATATAAATCAAGGAGTGTTGTCTTGATTGGCTCCAGAATTTCTTTCTCTTGTGCTTTACGAATATGGTCTAGAGATGCTGCTTTAACGAGTGAGTAGCTATTAAGAAACCATAGTTTTCTCCAGCTTAGAACTGTCTCATCCGGTTGCTCAAGCAGTTGCTCAATTTCGGTAGTGACCTGCTCGACCAACTGTTCAGTGATGTATTCCATGATGACAGGCAGTTGACTCAGTTTGCCTGAATCTGGCATACCCACAATGAGCGATCGACGTGATAGTGACTCCACTGCTTCTAACAAGCGCATGGATGATTCAGGGATGGGAATATCGTTCCTCAAATCTGCTAATGAAACAGGGTCACGATTGATGGCAAGCCAATACATCACTCGTTTTTCTAAATTAGATAACCGCTCAAACTGTTGCTCTAAAAGGGTGCGAATATCGCCATAAACAGCCGTTTTTTGTTTGATCTGGGCAAGAAATTCGGCGATCGTATTATTAAATAAGTTATAAATTGTGGTCGCAACAATTTTGAGCGCCAAAGGGTTGCCAGAGTAGCGATCAACTAACTCACTCAGTTCGGCATCAGAGCCACCCAGCCCTTTATCTTTGAGGATCAACCGTGCTTCCTCCTGGTTCAGTCCATCCAGTTGCAGCACCTTTACTGGAAGGTTTTTGCCTTCCAGAGCAGCGGCATCTTTGGGCTTTTCACGACTGGTAAGCAGAAGGCAGCTTTGATGTGCGGCTTCACCCAGTTTTTTGAATAGGTAGCCATACATTTCATAGCCATCTTTGTATTCACCTGCGCGATCGTAATCTTTGCCTTCGCCGCTTCGCAAAATGGACTCTACGTTATCGAGAATGATGAGACAGCGATGCTCCCGTAATACTTGCAGTAGACGCAAAATACGGCTGTTTTCGTCATCAGGCAGATCGTCAGAGCCGCCGGGTAGAAACTTTAGCAGTTCTACCAAAATGTCATTTAGAGGGGGTGCGTTGCGAAGCGATCGCCAAATCAGAAATTTGAAATCATACTGCACTCGTTGAGCAATACGGGCAGCAAGGGTCGTTTTGCCAATGCCGCCAATGCCGAGCACTGCTACCAACCGACAGCGGTTTGCAGCACGATTGCTCCCAAGGGCATCTCCCACAATCCACTCTTCTAGCTCGATGAGTTGTGCCTCGCGTCCACAAAAATCCTCGACAGCAACCGCTTCGCCCCAGTCTTGCTGTGCCTTTGCCTGTTCCGGTTGGCGTGCTTCGTACTCGTCCAGTAGCTTTTGCTTGAGATAGTTCAGCTTTTTATTACCACCCACCTCAATACGAAACTTTTTATAGCTTTCTCCGAGGCGCTTACGGACTGCTGCTTCGCTGATTTCGAGCGTCTTTGCAATCTCAGCACCGGGGCGATCGGCGAGTGCCAGCAAAAGCGCTTCTAGCTCTGTATGGGTGACTCCTTGCCGGGTCGCCATTTCGGCAATAAAGCTATCAGGGAGACTGGGCATGAAATCGTACACTCCTAGTTCACACGCATTATATGTTAGCTATCACTATGTGAGTTGCCTGTTTATAGCATGAGTGCTCGACAGTGCTGAAGTAGAGGTGCGAGACTTCATCATTCTCTTAAGTTGACTCAGCGATCTTTACAAAAGACTTCACAAAAGAGACACGGACGAGCTTGAATTAAGCTTCTTTATAGGCTGCATGAGGTGACTGTTCTGCATAGATGCCTACAAAAACAAATGATTCCAGAGACGATCGCACACAAAGGTCACACAAAAGAGCCGCCTATCTCACTCATGTGAGGAAAAAGCGATCGCGCACTACCGTATAAGTTGACTTGAGGGGCATTTTGTAGTCTTTGCTACAACAATGATTTATATGTTTGTGAGATTAAAGTTATAGCAAGATAAACGAGTCAGCAATTTGAATCAATTCAGCCTAGAAAATTATTTTTTCTGCCTGAAACGCCTGGACTCTATCTCTTTATTATAGCTCTGTTAACGTTGTGTGAGAGTGACGATACCGTTCTAAGTCAATGTGAGATCAGGAGCGACTACCGATCGCTGTGGATGTTGCTTCGGTTCACTCAATGCTGCACTCTAACGCGCTCAAGGACTCTACTATGCCCTCAACCATTGCGAAATTTCTAACTGGTGCGGATGCAATTCAACTCTTTGTCAGCCTTACGGCGCAAGTTGCGACAACGAGACAAAGCGATCGCCCACCAACCAACTCGACACCTCACTCAACGTTGATTGCCTTACCAGTCGTGTTCTCACACACGACCTTCCGCCTGATCGAAATGATGTCTGTCACTCAGCATGGTGAATTTTTGACGAGTAGCCGGAAGGGCAAGTTTCAAACCTTTGTAGAAGTAGGTGGGCACATCTGTCAGCGTCAATGTCTCAGCGACGCGGAACTGTACGCAGTGCAGCGACTGTATCAACAGATTGAAACGCAGCTTGCTCACTGGCGATCGCACCCGCATCCTTGAGTGCTCACCTGACAACCTTTTCTGGCGCGATCGCACAAGGTAGAACCCGTGCGCGTCGAGAACTCACCACACTCCATCTAACGCAACCATTGCGTCTGGCTCTAAGAGGCTTGAAGTCCACAGTCAGCGAAGTGACGATCACTTGCTGGCTTTTTTTTGGTTTAACAACATTTATTAGGAGAGCAACCGTCATGAATCTCGATCCGTTTCGACCCAAGCCCATTCGGCATTTGCCACAACGAGTTGCCGCTAAATTGGAAGCCTGCGATATCGGGCGGCTGCGAGTTGTCTATGGTGGTACGTCCTGGCGCTTCAAGCTCCTTGTTTCGGTTGGGCAGGTCATACAGTTGACCCCTGGTCAGACGGTGACGATCATTGGTGTAGAGGACACGTTGACGTTGATCATTGAGGTCTAAGTTGCGTCAAGCCCTGACTCTTACGATCCCGGCTGCTCAAGAAGCCGGGATCGCGTTAATCGGCTAGACTTTGGTGATGCGGATTGAGAGGATAGAAGCCAGCCATGACCAGAATCTTTTTGGCAGGGGCAAGTCGCGGTGTGGGGCGAGAAATTGCCAAAAGCTTGACAGCACATGGAATGAACGTGGTCGCACTGCTGCGATCGGACTCTGCCCGTCCAGATTTAGAAGCAATGGGCGCTACCGTTGTGATGGGTGATGCGCTAGACGCTGACGCGATCGCGGCACTGATTGCCCAGCAGCCCTTTGATGCGGTGATCAGCACGCTAGGCGGCAAACCGACCGATGGCGATCGCGCTGATTTTAAGGGCAACCGAAACCTGATCGATGCGGCTGTCAAGGCTGGCGTGCAGCGATTTGCTCTAGTGTCGTCGATCGGTACGGGCGAGAGTGCCGCAGCGCTACCACCGCAAGCGCTCGAAACATTAGGTCCGGTTCTGGCAGAAAAAGAACAGGCAGAAAATCACCTGACTGCCAGCGGCTTGACCTACACGATTATTCGTCCCGGTGGGCTGAAATCGGAACCGCCTAAAGGCAGTGCTATCTTGACCGAAAATCCCAACATTGCTGGCTCGATTCATCGTGCCGATGTTGCGACTTTGGTCGTTCGGAGTCTCACATCCGATCGTGCCAAGAATAAAATTCTGTCAGCGGTTGATCCCACTATGCTTTTTGGTCAACCAGTGTTTGAAGCCTTTGTGCTGTAAGGATCTAGCGCGTTGAAACCAGTCTCATTGGTGAGGATGAGCTATCATCATGCCGAACGGTTTGATCCACCCGTTAGCGAGCGTCCAGTCCAGCACAATGCGGGCACCTGCAAACAGCAACACACTTTCTATGCCCAGGATGGTCAAGGGCAATAGCGCGATCGTCTCATCTAGCTTGCCTTCTGCTTGCGTTAGCCCGCGCACCAACCCGAACGCCAGCACAGCGCCATCCTTGAGGTGCGGGTTGGGGTCTTGCCGAACGATATAGCGATAGGTGATGCCAAACAGAAAGCCAGAGAAAGCCGCGATCGCCCCACAAACTAGCACCCGTAGGCTCTCGGCATCGATCAACAACGCCGTTAACTGGGTAAAACGGAGTGACAGCCAGCCATTCATCAGCATCAGCGCACCAAACATCAGACTAGCCGTAAGTGCCCCCAACAGTCCAGCTTTGAGCGATTCAATCCGTTCAGCTAGAGTCATTTCGATTGACATTGGCGTAACGACACTTGACGGCGCGATCGCTGCATCAGTGGGTTCATTGTGTTCTGTCAGTACAGTCATGGCGACAGGTTTGCAGATTTCAGATACTCGATCTTAGAGTGAAACGATCACTCTTAGCCCTGTTTCACTCAATAATCTCTGCTACGTCGTACCTGCGGTACAACTTTGCACTATGATCGGCATTGACGTTGTTTCATAGCGCTGCGGTCATGGATATTGTGACGTTGGGTTGGGTTTCGCTGTTAGTAATTTTTACGTTCTCTATTTCATTGGTCGTTTGGGGGCGCAACGGTTTTTAGTCTGGTTGAAGCATCGTGGAAACTTCTGTTTTTAATGTTCTAGTTCTGGTTGCCTTTGGGCTGATGGTGGTCGTTAGCGGCGGGATCGTTTATTTAACGATCGTCGAGTGGCGCGATCGGCGACGGCGTGATCAAGAAAGCCGTGGCGATCGCCCAATCCCCATCAGTAACAACAAAGCCTCCCGCAAGACTGGCAAAGTGAAGAAATAACATCGCAAGCGTGAGCAGCAAGAACACAAGGCTGCTCACGCTTGTAAGCGGCTGAGGTCAACTGACACAGTACGGAATCCGCCTAAAAGTCTTAGCTCTGACAGATTCCGAATATTGCTCAGATCGAGTCGGTTTGCTCTATAAAGCGTGCTAGAGAGGAGCGATCGCCAACGTTGGTTTTTACAGTAATGCGTTAAGGCTCTGGACAACCGGATCTTGATGGCGCTTTAAGATGTTTCGATAGGTATTTGCCAACTCCTCAGCAAGCCGATCTTCTACAACTTTCGCTTCTTGCTTGGAGTAAGCTTTTTCAAAAAAGACCTGATACTGTCTTGACCGAAAGAGGCTGGTGGCTAGTTCTTTGAGCAGAGAGTCAATTGATGACTCATCCCAATCAAAGTTGTCATCAACAGTCTCCAGTAAGTGCATCTTTGCTTTACAGCGAACGACTGCCCGATGTGGACGGTAATAGTTAACAAGTGCCATGACGATGTATGCTGCATAACGATGTTTTGCAGTATACCCAGTACATTGACCTTGTTTCACCTTACCAAAGTCACATTCTGGCAACGTGGTTGAGCCTTAGTGCGATCGAGCAGTTGCCATTAACCAATCCAAAAGGGGTTTCAATGGCGCTGGTATGGCTGCTTCACTAACGGTAACGGTATGGCTGCGATCGCCCTCCCGAACGGTCACCGCATACTCAAAACGGTCTGGTTGTGCAGGCGCTGACGGCGTTGATGGCAAGCGAAAAAAGTCTGCCGCTTCCAATAATTGACGCAACTGTGTGGCGCGATCGGGGTTCAGAGTGGCTGTATCCACTGTGATGGTCAGCGGCATACCTGTGAAACCACCGCTGCGTTCTAGTGAAATCTGCATCGTGTTCTGCTCGCTTGCGTTTCCTTCAGCATAAAGTCCACCACTTAGAAGCGGTACCACCAGCGCCACCCAAAGGTGTACTGAAAATTGTCGCCGTGTGACCCATACTGGTTGCATTGGTTGTCTAAATGACTCCTACTTGTTGCCAAGCGTTGCGAACGGCATTCTGCTCGCTGCTATCGGTTCCGTAGAGTTGTTCGGCGATCGCGATCGTAGCGTTAGCTGCGTCCCAAAACGTTGCTCTACTACCCAGCGCACTCTTCAGCGTCACGTACCAAATTTTTCCAGTTTTTTCCCATGCATAGCCACCAATGGTCATTGCTGCCAGGTAAAACGCATGATTGGGAATACCCGAATTGATGTGAACGCCGCCGCGATCGCGCCCTCCGACATATCGATCTTGATAGTGCTTTGGTTGGGGATCGGTACCGAAGTCTGGGTCGTTTGCGTAGGCTTTCTCTCCCATCAGCGTGCGAATACCCTGAATGCGTGCGCCCGGACCGAGTACCTCTTTACCGATATACCAGTCTGCCTGTGTGACGGTCTGACTGTACTTCCACTGGCTGACTAAGCTACCCATGATGTCGGCGAAACTTTCGTTGAGTGCGCCGGACTCAGCAAAATAGTCTAGCTTGCTGGTGAAACTGACGATGCCGTGAGTGAGTTCATGTCCAACCACATCCAGCGATCGGGTAAAGCGGGTAAACAAATTGCCGTCACCATCGCCATATGCCATCTGCTGACCGTTAAAAAACGCGTTAGACATCGGTGCTCCAAAGGTGTCGCCAACGTGAATGCTTGAACGGAGCGGTAAGCCAGCATCGTCCAACGAGTCGCGATCGAAGACTTGCTTATAAAAATCATAGACATCACCAGAATAATCATAGGCTTCATTGGCAGCGTCATCTGCGACTGGGCGATCGCCCTCCTTCCGCACCAACTTGCCCGGTAGGGGATCGCTTGCTCCACTCATATCAAAAACATACCGCTCCTTCCCATCAAGCTGCCCCATCAAAGAGGTTGCCATTGGTTGCGTACTGAGCAGTCGCCGCGCCGTACGATATTCGTTCCCCAGTGATGCAAGTGCGATCTGTCGCACTGCTGGATCGTCAGAACCTTGTAACGTTTCAGCCATGTAGGGCGGCACAAAGCAGCAAAGAGGATGATGGCATAGATGCATAATCATTTCCTTTACACAACTTGAAGCATGGGCACTTTGAACTGTCCTAACGCTGCTGGTGCCTGTGGCAGCGTGACCAAGACTTTCAGACGATAAGTACCTGACTGTCGCAACCGCAGTGATGGCAGCAGAATTGTGTACGCTGAGTCGTCTGATAGGGAATGTGCCGTCACGTCTTCCAGACTGTCAGTAACGCCTGTAGCCAGATTGCGGGCAAAGCATTGCACGCGGTAGGCAATCTGTTTGTGCTGGTTAGCCTGCGTTAGCCCAGCAAACTGTATGGATACTTCGAGCGCAAACGGTTGATCGGTTTGAATCGCGTTTGAGAAGATGGGGCTGTTTCTGTCAGCAACCATTGGTACCTTCATGTAATAAGGCTGCATCACTCGTAGCTGAGTGATTTCTGCCACGATCGACTCTGCTACAGTCGACTCTGCCACGATCGAATTCTCTGTCTGCAAGAGAGGCAAAGCCATCTCCACACGATCGTGTAGCCATTGCTGTATCCAGTCAGTCTCAAACGTACTCCAAGACTCGATCGCATCAGTTTCGAGATGATGAGCGGTGATGCGTTGCTCCGCTTTCCCATTCACCCATCGGGACTGGTAGTCCACTTTGAACGACGCGATCGAGTTCCAGTCAGGCAACGGTTGTTCACACGCTATTTCTGTGTGATCTTCAATAGAGTTTGCTTGTACTGTTTCTGCGATCGCCTCAAACGAGTCTGCTTGCTCTAAGGACGCTTTGACATGGTGAACTTGGGCTTGAGCCAGCCATGCTTCAAGCTCCTCGCGGGAGAGCGTGCGTCCATCACTTTTCGCCTGAGCTTCGATGGCATCGGCTGATGCTTGAGCCAGATCAGCGATCGTGTCAATACCGAATGAATTGAGCCAACGCTTTCTGACTGCGCCAATCCCCCGAATCTGCGTCAGATCGTTACGATCCTTAGAGTTACCGTTGGCTTCATGTGTTGGTGATTCCATCATCCTCGTTCCTCTTCTAAGTAGGAACCTGGTAGGAGGCATATCCTACCAGGTTGGCTCAACTCCTGAACGATGCCAGGAGTATCGTTACGCTCACATCAGCGCTACACCAAAGTTGGAGCGGCTAGTTAC
This sequence comes from Tildeniella nuda ZEHNDER 1965/U140, assembly GCA_019358895.1. Lineage (GTDB taxonomy): Bacteria > Cyanobacteriota > Cyanobacteriia > Leptolyngbyales > Leptolyngbyaceae > Stenomitos > Stenomitos nudus. The sequence goes on from JAHHIG010000002.1 coordinate 112,252, forward strand.
TCTTGACCGGAAGCATACACTTCCAGCAAGACTTCCTTGATATAGCCATGTCCCCAGATCTTGGTTGTACAGCGGTTCTCAACAGGACCGACTGTAGCCACTGCACCGATCTCATAGAGTCCGGGCTTCAAACCATCGCGCTGAGCCACACCTCTGTGAATCAGGGAGTAGGTATAGACATCCTTGCTGGTCACAAGAGTTGCTTGCACGTCAACTTCCGGTGCGTTTTTGCCATAACCCTCAAGCCCGAAATCGATGATGATTCGGGTGCCCAAGCACATCAGAAGTTCAGTCAGGGGAGTTCTGTTAAAGACAACATCAACAGCGACTTCATACTGCTCATCTTCTGCGATGATGAACGGAGAGTTAGACGGATCAGCAGGCTTAATGCCAAGACCACGAACGCGTAAGTTTTCCAGTTTGAACGTGACAGGACCAACGATCGTCCGGGAGCGAGTTTCGGTTGTACCAACTTCGGGAGTTTGACCTTCAGGAACATTGGGTCCCTTAAATTGAGCGATCGCTGCCATTGCATCCATTTCGTTAGACATAATCTAGTATCCTCGTGTGTTGCAGGTTCTTGAATTTGGTTAAAAGCCTTTGCTTGATCTAGCTTTTGGGTCTCTACCCTTCAGTTCAACCGCACTTGGCTTGTCAACTGAATCCATCATGGCAACACCACAAGCCACTGGGTAGTACCCAGGTTGGGTACTCTTTCTTCCCGTTCGCTGTGTTGAGCTTAACCGTAAATTGGGTAGTAGCTTAACTACCCAAAAGCGATGTTTCTTGAAATTTGTATTGCGAAACGAATTTTTCAAACGCCTCTATTTATTTGACGAAAAGCTAAGCTTTGATCACAAGACTCTCTAGCTAACTTTGTTTTTCTCTAACCTGTTTCTCTATCCAAATGAACGCTGAATCCGCAAGAAGATTTCCCTGGGTTTCGTTTAGTTTGCTGCTCATTGCCTATGCCTGCCTTGGCTGGTTGCTAGCGACCCCTACACTGACCGACCCTGTATGGATCTTGCCAACCTGCCATAGAACGTTTGATCTTTTCAGGCAAGTACTGCCTGCTGATCAATCGCAAAATGTTTGCGGTGTCATCTTAAGGGGAAATCTTTTCAACGCAGCACTAGCACTGAGCTGGATCGTGATTGCTTCGATCGCGTTCATGTCTCCTTTAACCAGCTTCAACCGCTTCATCAATCGCTGGTTTAAATCAGATACGGTTGCCTTCTTAGCACTGTGCATCATTGCTGGAATGGTTGCATTCATCCTGCTCTGGCTTCAGCTTGCTCTTCACATTTCGACAATCTTAGCAAGTGAAGCGCTGGCAAGAATTGACATCCAAACACTTGGCTTTAGTCAGTTGCAAGCGTTCTGGATTTTAGTTTTACTTTCATCGACAGGCTTAGCGATCGGCTGGGTCGTGCGGTTATGGCTCTAGCAGTACGCCATCAACAAAAAAGCAGCCTGTTGGCTGCTCGGTCAAGTGCATGAGGATGGTGCGATCGTAAAACGGTCAAGCCTTGAACGTGCTGCGGTTACCGTTTTTGCTACACCTTAGAGGATGTTTTAAAAGTCCAGATGCGTGTAGCTCTGGCGACTGAAGTCGCGGCTACACGCACAAAACCTGCCTACGCAGGTTTCAAAACCCTCGTGCTGAGGTAGTCCGCGCAGGCGGACTTTGTTGATGTAGTCGCGGTTTTAACCGCCAGATACTTTTCAAACAGCCTCTTAAGGAGGGACACTGCAAAAACCGTCACACTCTAAAGATAAATCGCAGTGCCAGCCAGTGAGACTGTGAGCAAGCGTTTAACTGTCTCCATTGCCCCTCAGTACTTCACTTGGGGGGCAATTTATTACGTTGGGGTCTGTTGCTGCAAGCTGCTTCACGTGGATTGCAGTCTATAACAGTCCTAAATCATTCATGAAGAGTATGTAGTGGTTTAGCACTCAGCGGTTAGCCATTCGCTGAGATGTGAGCGCTGAGGGCTGCAAGCCAAGATCTGAAAGCAACCCGGCGTACTTTCACAAAGCAAATATGCCCGCTACGTACGTTAAATCAGGCGAAAAATAAAGGGATAACGAAACGGCTGATCGGGTTTGCTAAGGCTGTGAGACACTGCCCAGATGGTTAAACCCCAATGTACTAACCACCAGACTCCACCCGCTAAGCCAAGAGTAATAAATGAAAGCGGGATTAAAATCAGACCATACAGCCAAACATTGAAATGAAAGTTGATGGCTTCCTTGGCGTTGTCTTTAACAACGGGGTCGTCGGACACTAGCAAGATGGCGATCGGAATCACCACAGAAATAATCAAACCACTAAAAAAAATTGACCCATGACTCAAAGCCGACAGCAGCTTACGTTTATCAGTGTCAAATACTCCGGGGCTTTGCATCTTCACAGTCTCCCGCTAGAAGGCGTTTTGCTTACAACTGCCAATATACAGCGATCGTGGTCTGCCAGCGGTGGTAAGAACACGACTCTCTAAGAGGGGATTACCGAAGGTAGAGTGTACACGCAGAGGCATCCAAACCGTCACGCGCCCTTAACTCTCTTAACGATTATGTGTGAGGAAGCCGATCGCCCTTTCTGCCAGAATAGAGGACAGATGTCGTTGTGTTTGCAGCCCACCGAGCAGAGGGAACTGAGTGTGGGCATTCTAAGCGAGAGGCAGGAAGCAGAGTCCGTGATGGTAAGCATCAGTACACCCATTCTTATGTCATAGTGCCAGAATCATCCTAGATTTAGAGTACGGATCACGATGGCAATCGCAGCCACTGGAGGCGCTAACGCTAATTGCCGTCCCTTTCACTGCGACATCAGCGAACGGATCGTTTAGGGATTCACACGACCGCTGAATAAACGCTTCAACTCTCAATCCCTAGTTGGTGCTTATGAACGCTACATCGCCGCATCTGCCCGATCCCAGTCATGGCGACATCATTGATGTTGCGGTTCACCGAGAGGTGGAAATCGTCTCGACGACGCAGGAGGTCGTTGGGGAGGTCGCCACCAATAAGGACGCAGGCAGCGATCGTGACATCGCCAAGGTGTCCATTCACACCGAAACGATTCAGACCAAAACGATTCATGTCGAAATCGTGCCGCATCGGGGCAACCATTCCCTGGAGCTTTTAGAAACGGGGCAAAATCACCCACCAGGGGGATCGCTTGTTACCAGCAAGGGCAGCTTTGGCGCATTCCTGGCTCCCCTGACTAAGGATCGATTCAAAGAAGTGGTCACCGATGTTGAGCAGAAGCTTCAGGTGGTGCATCAAACCCTGTCTATGCTGGACAATTTGCTTGATGCGCAGGGGTTTGACGCGATCTTAGAAGAGATGCTGCGCTCCATTACGCTGAAGACGAGCGAACTGCTGAACGCCGATCGCGCCACCATTTATTTACTTGACGAAGATAAAAATGAGCTGTGGGCGATCGTTGCCAAAGACGAAAAAGGAAACAATTTAGAGCTGCGGCTACCTGCCACAGTAGGAATCGCGGGTGAGGTTGCCACCAAGCTTGAAGTCGTCAATATTCCCTACGATTTTTATGACGATCATCGCTCTGAAGCAGCGCGTAAGTTCGATGAAAAAAATCATTACCGCACCTACACCATGCTGGCGATGCCGCTCCTGGATGAGTCGGGCAAGCTGGTCGCTGTCGTGCAATTAATTAATAAACTCAAGCAAGACCTTGATCCCCAGGCATCGCTGGACGAAAAAATCGATCGCAACGGGTTCACCCATAAAGATGAGACCGTTTTTGAAGAATTTGCGCCGTCGATTCGCTTGATTATTGAATCGTCGCGATCGTTTTACAAAGCCACACAGCAGCAACGCGCCGCTTCAGCCTTGATGAAGGCGACGAAATCCTTGAGCCAGAGCAGTCTTGATCTTCAGGAAACCTTAAACAAGGTGATGGATGAGGCGCAAGAGTTGATGCAGGCAGACCGCAGTACCTTATGGCTCGTCGATCGCGATCGTGACCAGCTTTGGACGAAGATTCCCATTAATGGCGTACTCCAGGAACTCCGCATTCCAATGGGCGCAGGTTTTGCTGGACAGGTTGCAACCACAGGCGAACCCGTGATCATCCCGTTCGACCTGTACGACGACCCCAACTCACAAACGTCGAAAGACACCGACAAACGAACGGGCTACCGGACGTGCAGCATTCTCTGTATGCCCGTCTTTAATGCCGACAGCGAACTGATTGGCGTAACGCAGCTTATCAACAAGAAAAAGCAGGGCGACTATCCTGCCTATGATCCCATCCATTACCCAGAAGCGCCGGACTGTTGGCGAGCCAGCTTCAACCGCAACGACCAGGAGTTCATGCAGGCGTTCAACATTCAGGCAGGTGTAGCGCTGCAAAACGCCAAATTGTTTGAAACGGTGAAGCAGCAAGAGCAGATGCAGCGAGACATTCTCCGATCGCTCAGTAATGGGGTCATCTCGACTGACAAAAAAGGTAACATCATTGCTGCCAACGAAAGCGCCAAAAAATTGCTGGGTCTGAAGGAGAGCGACTCGCTTGAAGGCAAAGCTGTCAGCGATCTGATTAAAATCGACAAAGGTGACTTCACCAAGTGGTTTGATCTAGGCTTAGCAGCAAAAGACGAAAAGAGCCGCCAGCAGTACTACCCCGATCAGCTTTTGCATCCCTATCAGGGCGAGGAGCAACACAGCATCAACATCTCGATCAACACGATCGCCGATGCCAAAGACGACACGATGGTATCGGGTGCGCTCGTGGTGATGGAAGACATTAGCGATGAAAAACGGCTGAAAAGCACGATGTATCGCTACATGACTCAGGAGTTAGCCGAGCAGTTGCTGGAAAACCCCGATGCTGCCAAAATGGGTGGCGATCGCAAAGATGTCACCGTTCTCTTTTCCGACATTCGCAGCTACACCACGCTCACTGAAAGCCTGGAGGCTGAAGCTGTCGTCGAAATGCTCAACAAGTACTTCGAGTCGATGGTGGATGCGGTCTTCCAGCACAAAGGTACGCTCGACAAGTACATCGGCGATGCGATCATGGCAGTCTTCGGTTCGCCGCTGCCGCTGGATGATCACGCCTGGATGGCAGTGCAAACCGCGATCGAAATGCGCCGTCGCTTGACACTCTTCAACGCCGATCGCGTCGCTGACAACCAGCCACCCATCAAAATCGGCATCGGGATCAACTCCGATAGCGTGATCAGCGGCAACATTGGCTCCAGCAAGCGGATGGAGTTCACGGCGATCGGTGATGGTGTCAACCTGGGCGCACGACTGGAAAGTGCCAGCAAACAGTACGGCACCGATATTGTCATTAGCGAAAACACCTTCAAACCCTGTGCCGATCGCATCTGGACACGCGAACTAGACTTCATCAAAGTCAAAGGCAAGAATCGCCCTGTCGCCGTTTACGAGTTGGTCGGCTTGCAATCAGAGACCGTTCCCGATGCCAAAAAGCGCATTATTGACCATTACGGCAAAGGCTTGCAGCACTACCGCGATCGCAAATTCCCATTAGCAATGGGCGAATTTGGCATGGTGCTGGAGATCGATAAAGAGGATAAGTCTGCCACTTTGCACCTCGATCGCTGCCAATACTGGCTCAAAAACCCACCTGCTGACGATTGGGACGGCTCGTGGATCATGACGGAAAAATAGAAGCAGGAATGCACCATTCACTCCCTTTTTGTAACCGCTAATTCTGAGGTGGCTCAGGGAACAATAAGCGCACGATCCACCCGCGATCGCGCTGCTCTCCCCACGACCATTAACCACCTGAAGATATGCAACCCGCCACTGCAAACCTATCGCAGAATGCAAAAGTACAGGCTGTTTCCCCTTCTTCAACTGAAGAAACATTGAAAACATCCTTAGCACTGCTTCAGCAGATCGTTGATCACTTACCGCAAGCGATCGGATGGAAGGACAAAGACGCTGTTTTTCTAGGCTGTAATCAGGCATTTGCTCAGGCGGTTGGGCTAACGCATCCCGATGAAATTGTGGGCAAAGCGGCGATTGACGTGCAGTGGCAAGACCACCAGTCCGACTTTTTGTATCAGCACGATCGCTCTCTAATAGAGCAGCAGCAAGCAACATACCACCAGATGGAAGTGTTGCCTCACGCAGAGCAGCCACTTTCCCTGGATGTGAGCTGCATACCGCTTTACGATGAGCGCAGTGATGTTGCAGGCATTCTAACCGTCATCGAAGCAGCCACCGATCACAAGCAAGTTGAAGAGTCGCTGCAACTTACACAATTTGCTGTTGATCATGCTGCCGATGCCATTTGGTGGGTCGAAATTGACAGCACGATCGCCTACATCAACGACGCTGGCTGTCGTGATTTAGGGTACGCGCGTGACGAAATCCTGGGTAGGAAAGTTTGGGACTTTAATCCAGATATCTTAGAGGCGACGTGGGCAGACCAGTGGCAGATGATCAAAACGCTTGGTTCGTATACCTTTGAGACCCACAACCGACATCGCGACGGCACATCTTATCCCGTTGAAGTGGCGATTAACTACATTGAACTCAACGGCAAGGAATATCAGTGCGCTTTTGTTCGCAACATTGCCGAACGCAAGCGCAGCGAAGCTGAACGCAAGCAGGCAGAAGACGCGCTCAAGCTGACGCAATTCTCGGTCGATCGTGCTGCCGATCCTATCTGGTGGGTAGAACTAGATGGCACACTCTTTTATGTGAACGATGCCGCTTGTCGTGATTTAGGCTATGCGCGTGAAGCAATTTTGGGTAAGCGGGTCTTTGATTTTAATCCAGATTTGCCGATCGATGGCTGGGCGGCTCACTGGCAAGAATTGAAAGAACGCGGTTCCTTTACGTTTGAAACGCGTAATCAAAACAGCCGTGGCACCATTTACCCAGTTGAGGTCACGGTTAACTATATCGAATTGAACGGCAAAGAACTCAACTGTGCCATTGCGCGGAACATCACTGAGCGCAAACAAACCGAAGCCGCTCTGCGCGAGTCGGAACAACAAATGCGCGAACAGGCACAGCGTGAACGGTTGCTGAACCGTCTGCTAAGCCGTGTCCGTGATTCACTCGATTTTGACATCATTCTGGAAACGACACTCCAGGAAGTGCAGAACTTTACTAACGCCGATCGCTGTCAGTTTTCCTGGTATGACGCTAACAATGACGAAAGTTACTGGGAAGTCATCAAAGAAGCTCGCTGCGGCGGGTTGCCCAGTCTGGTCGATCGCTATCCCGTCTCGCCCACATCACCTCTACTGGTAAAACTCCAGGAACTGCAAATTCTGCGCGTTGAAGATGCCGAGACGTTAGCGGAATCAAGCCTGTTGCGGTTCGTTAACAAATTCGGCTACAGAGCGATGCTGGCGATTCCTATCCAGGTAAGACCGGGGCTATTGGGAACAATTTTCTGCTGCCACAGTACAGAAACGCGATCGTGGTCTGATAGCGAGATCGAATTAATTCAAGCGGTAATGTCACAGTTGGCGATCGCCATCACGCAGGCAGATCTCTACAATCAAAGCCGCACCAAAGCACAGGCACTGGAACAAGCGCTACGGGAACTGCAAAAGACGCAAACCCAGATGGTGCAGAGCGAAAAAATGTCCAGTTTGGGTCAACTGGTGGCGGGTGTTGCCCACGAGATTAACAACCCAGTCAACTTTATCTACGGTAATCTTACCCATGCCAGCAGCTACACCCAAGATTTGCTGCACCTGATCAAACTCTATCAGCAGCACTATCCCAATCCTGTACCCACCATTCAGGCAGAGGCAGATGCGATCGACCTCGACTTTTTGCTCGACGATCTCCCCAAACTCTTAAGTTCCATGAAAGTGGGTGCCGATCGCATCCAAAAAATCGTCCTGTCGCTTCGCAACTTCTCTCGCATGGATGAAGCGGATGTCAAACAAGTTGACATCCATGAAGGGATCGACAGCACCTTAATGATTTTGCAAAGTCGGCTGAAGGGCAAAGCTGGAGAGTCGGGCATCGCGATCGTCAAACATTACGGGCAACTGCCGCAAGTCGAGTGCTATCCGGGACAGTTGAACCAGGTGTTTATGAATTTGTTGGTCAACGCGATCGATGCATTGGAGGAGTCCAGCTTCGACCTGAGCGATCGCCAACCCACGATCCATATCCAGACGGAACAATCAACCCATCAGGCAGCGATCGTGATCAAAATCTCGGACAATGGCTGCGGCATGACTCAAGCACAGCAACAGCGGCTCTTTGATCCTTTTTTCACGACCAAAGCGGTTGGCAAAGGCACCGGGTTAGGGCTTTCAATCAGCTATCAGATTGTGGTTGATAAGCATGGCGGCGCACTCACCTGCTTTTCGGCACAGGGCAAAGGCACTGAGTTTTGCATTGAGATTCCCGTCGAGCGATCGACCAACTGATAGCATGAGAGGCTGTTTGAAAAGTCTGGCGGTCAAAACCGCAACGACGTAAACAAAGCTTGCCGACGCGGACTACCGAAACGAAAGGATTTTGAAACCTGCGGCGGCAGGTTTAGTCCGTGTAGCCACGACTTCAGTCGCCAAAGCTACTTTTAAAGTATCCTGTTGGACACCAAACAGCCTTCAAGAAAATTGAAACAATCTTGAGTCTTGAGCCTTCAGTTTCTCCTCACCTCTTTCCTCTCCGTTAATTTAAACTTATTTGAACCAAATCCTGATGCAGCCAGTCTGACTGTGAGGGCTACCTTTTTAAGGAGCGTCATCAGTTCAAGGCGGCGATCGTTTTACTTAACTTTGGAGAAAATCTTTCGATCTGTAGATTCTCGAATTGCAAAGAATTGTTAACATTTTGTGAGTTGTGTAAGCCGCCTCGCTTTGCTCTTGTTCACCTGATGCATATGGCAGTACATTCTCATGACTTCTTCTGTTCATTCACTCACGGCTTTACAATCCAGGTCATTCCAAATAACTAACCGAACGAAGCTAGCCTGGATGGTTCGCTGGAGCATTCTTACTGCCGTTGCAGTCGCGCTCTCAGGCTGTAATCTACCCAAAGGTGCTGCTGATGCCCAGACTCGACCCTCTGGATCTGCTCAAGGTCAAGGTCAAGGGGCTGCTGTCGATGTGGCGATCGCTGCCACGGCTCCTTTACAAGCGGCGAGAGAATACACAGGCACAACGCAACCCCTACAAGAAGTGGCGATTCGCGCTCAGGCAGAGGGTCAACTGCGCCAGTTAACTGTGGATGTGGGCGATCGCATCCAGCAGGGGCAAACGCTGGCGCAAATCGATGACTCCATTTTGAATGCAGCCACCGCTGAGGCTGAGGCTGAGTTGGCATCCCGACGTAGCGAAATTAGCCAGCTTCAAACGCAAGTCAGCGATGCCAGAACGCAGGTAGAACAGTCTCGCTTGCAGCTTCAGCAAGCCGAGTCGGATGCGGCTCGCTATAACAGTCTTGCTAGAGATGGCGCGGTGACGCAGCAGCAGGCAGAACAGTCCCGCACCCAGGCGAGAACAGCCGCACAGGTGTTGCGATCGTCGCAAGAAAAGGTGCGGAACCAACAGCAGGCGATCGTCGCCGCTAATGGTCGGATTGTGGCGCAACAGGCAGTGGTGGCACAGCAACAAGAGCGGCGATCGTATGCTGTGCTGACCTCGCCGATTAATGGTGCCGTGCTCACGCGATCGACCGAAGTTGGTAATTTAGTGCAGGTGGGCAATGAGTTGCTGCGGGTCGGCGATTTCAGTCAAGCAAAAGTAACGGTGCAAGTTTCAGAACTTGATCTGGCAAAGGTTCGTCTGGGCGGAGCGGCAACGGTACGGTTGGATGCGTTTCCGAGTGAGCAGTTTACGGGCAGAGTGACGCGGGTTTCGCCTGCTGCGAATGCCACCTCTCGCCTGGTGCCTGTCGAAGTGACGATTCCCAACTCGACTGGCAAAGTGGGCAGCGGCTTGCTGGCACGGGTGAGCTTTACCCAGACGCAAACCGATCGCGTGGTGGTGCCGCTGACTGCCTTGCAGGACGATCGCGCCAAAGGGCAACAGCCAAACCAGAAACCCAATCAGCCGTCCAACCAGCAATCCAAGCAGCAATCGAATCAACCAGGCGCAAACACGGGAGGCACCAATGCTAACGGGCAAGCGAACGGTGGAGCCAAGCCCAAGCAGACCAAAGGCACGCTCTTTGTGGTGACGGGTGATGGGAAGGACGCAAAAGTTGCCGCCCGATCGGTCACGTTGGGCGAACAGTTAGATGGCAACGTCCAAATTCTGTCGGGTTTGAATCCGGGCGATCGCTTTGTCTCGCGCACTGGCAAACCACTCAAAGATGGCGACTCCGTGCGCTTAAGTATCCTGTCAGCCAAATAGATCCCCAGATCCCCGACTTCTTTATGCAGTTTTGCTTTGCTTGCACCGAGACAGAAGTCGGGGATCTAACATAGCCCTCCATCCCCGACTTTTTTGTTCGGTTTTGCTTGTTGCTTGTACCGAGACAGAAGTCGGGGATCTGCTTCCCACTCCCCACTCCCCACTCCCCACTCCCCCCATGCAAACCCCTCCCTCATCCGGCTTCAGCCTGAGTACGCTCTCGATTCGACAGCATATTGGCACCTTAATGCTGACGCTGACCGTCATTGTGGTAGGCATCTTTTTTATCACGCAACTGCCCGTCGATCTGCTGCCGTCCATTACCTATCCTCGCATTGGGGTGCGACTGGAAGCACCGGGCATCTCGCCAGAGGTGGCGATCGACGAAATCACCCGACCGCTGGAAGAGGCGCTATCAACCACCGATGGAGTGGTGCAAATTTATTCGCAAACGCGCGAAGGGCAGGTCAACCTGGACTTGTACTTCAACCCTGGCAGCAATATCGATCAGGCGCTCAACGACACGACGGCGGCGTTTAACCGGAACCGGAATCAGCTACCGGATACGATCGAAGAACCCCGTCTGTTTAAAGCCGATCCATCACAGCTACCAGTCTACGAAATGGCGCTCACGTCGCCGTCCTTAAAGGATGTAGACTTGCGCGTGTTTGCCGATGAAGAACTGTCGCGTGAACTGAGTGTTGTGTCAGGCGTTGCGTCAGCGGATGTTTCGGGTGGCGTAGTGGAAGAAGTGCGCGTCAACATCGACCTGAATCGCCTGCAAGCGCTAAACATCGGACTGACGGATGTGCTGGACGAACTGGAGCAGCGCAACCAGGATGTTTCTGGTGGACGCATTTTGGGCGAAAACTCGGAACCCTTAACGCGGGCAGTGGGACGGTTTCAGAATGCAAGGGAGATTCAGGATTTATCGTTTGCAGTTGGCGGTCAGCCGTCAGCGGTCAGCGGTCAGCCATCAGGAGGCAGTCAGCAGTCGGGAAGCGGTCAGCCGTCAGCGGTCAGTGGTCAGCAAACGACTTCAACGCAAAACTCGACAGCCACAACGCAAAACGCTTCTGCTCAACGGGTGTATTTGCGTGACTTTGCAGAAGTGATTGATGGCACGGAAGAAGAGCGGGTGCTGGTCAATCTCAATCGGCAAAAAGCGGTCAAAATCAGTGTGCAGAAGCAGCCGGATGCGAATACGGTATCGGTGGTGGATGCGGTGAAGCAACGGCTGGAGGAGTTGCGGCAGTCGGGACTGGTTCCGGCAGACATGATCATTACGCCCACACTGGATGAGTCGAGGTTTATCCGCAACTCGCTGGCAGATGTGATCAATTCAGGTTTGTCGGGGGCGCTACTGGCTGCGATCGCCGTGTTCATTTTCTTAGGATCACTCCGACAGACCTTTATCATTGCGCTGACGATTCCCCTCTGTACATTGGCGGCAGCGATTGTCATGAAGTTCTGCGGCTTCTCGCTCAACATTTTTAGTTTGGGTGGTCTGGCAATCAGCGTGGGGCAGGCGATCGACACCTCGGTTGTGATTCTCGAAAACGTCAGCAAACGGGTGGAAGCGATTAAGCTGGACGGCAATCTTAACGGCAACGGACATCACAACGGTAATGGGAATGGCAAGAGCGATCGTGCTCGTACCCTGATTACCGCCGTAGAAGAAAGTAGCCGCGAGGTGGAATCGTCGCTGGTGGCTTCGACGGCTGCCAACCTGGTCTCGGTCTTGCCTTTTATCCTTGTAGGCGGATTCGTCTCGCTGCTGTTTAACGAACTCATTCTCACGATTTGCTTTGCGGTAATCGCCTCACTGGTGGTCGCCCTTACCGTTGTGCCAATGTTGTCTGCCCGTCTCTTTGCCATTGAATGGTCGAGCGGCTTGAATCGGCTGTGGCTGCTACGTGCCTTTAACCAACGGCTGGATGGTGCCACGCGATCCTATAGCAACACGCTGGCAAAGGTGATTCGTCGTCGAGCGATCGTCCTTGTAACGGCATTCGTCGTGTTGGGTGGCAGCGGTGTGGTGATGGCAGGTCAGATTCCGCAAGAAATTTTGCCGCGTATCAGTACCGGGCAGGCAAATGTCAACGTTCAGTTTCCGCCTGGAACCTCGCTAGAAACCAATCGGCGCGTGATGGCAGCAGTAGACGATGTGCTGCTGAAACAACCAGAGACAGATTATGTCTTCACCACCGCAGGCGGGTCGCTGTTTGGCAACACCGTCTCGGCAAACCCATCGCGCAGTACAGGTAACGTGACGCTCAAAGACGGTAGCGACGTGGTGGAGTTTACCGAACGGGTGACGCGAGAAATGAACAAGCTCAACCTGGCAGGCATCCGGGTACGAGTTTCGGCGGGTTCTGTGCGCGGCTTGACGTTGAACAATTCACCGTTGCGAGGTGCGGAAGTGGATGTGGTGCTTCAGGGCGAAGATGCCGAGGTGCTGCGGCAGGCGGGTCGGCAAGTGCTGTCGGCATTAGATGAGCAGGTAAAATTATCTGCGTTTCGCCCCGATGCGGACGATCGCCAGCCCGAAGTGCAAATTCGCCCCGATTGGGAACGCGCGAATGGTCTTGGTTTAACCACCCAGGAGATTGGCAGCACCATTCAAACGGCGATCGAAGGTTCTATCCCCACGCAATTGCAACGCAGCGAACGCCTGGTGGATGTGCGGGTGCAGTTGAACCAGGACTTACTGAAGCAGCCTTCCCAGTTGGCGCAACTCCCCTTATTTGTGGATAACAACGCTCTGGTACGGTTAAGCGACGTTGCCAAAATCGAAGAAGGGCAGGCTCCCGGTGAGATTCAGCGCATTAATCAGCGGGGCGTTTTTCTCATTGCAGGCAACCTGAACAAAGGCGCGAGTCTGGGTGCGGCATTAGAAGAAGTGCAGCAAATTGTCTCCAAGCTGGACTTGCCCGATGGCGTGACGGTGCTGCCAAGCTACGCCGGACAAACCAACAAAGAACTTCAGGGTGCGCTGGTGGTTCTAGGCGGACTCGCTGCCTTTCTGGTCTTTGTGGTCATGGCAGTGCAGTACAACTCTCTCATCGATCCGCTGGTCATTATTCTGACGGTGCCGTTGGCACTGGCTGGCGGCATTTTGGGCTTGTTTGTGACACAAACCGCGATCGGCATTACCGTTGTCGTCGGTGCAGTCCTACTGATTGGGATTGTGGTTAACAACGCCATCATCATGGTAGAAACGGCAAACCAAATTCGTGAGGAAGAGAGGCTTGACCGTGCTACCGCTATTATGAAAGCCGCACCTCAACGTCTGCGCCCCATCCTCATGACCACGATTACCACAGTCCTGGGACTTTTTCCCCTGGCACTGGGCATTGGCGAAGGATCAGAGTTCTTGCAGCCGTTGGGTGTGGTTGTCTTCTCCGGTTTAACTCTGGCAACCATGCTCACGCTGTTTATCATCCCCTGCTTCTATGTCCTGCTGCACGACATCTTCAAGCGGGATATGGGCATTGGACAGTTGGTGACGAAGACACGATCGCTCGTCCTTTCCACCCGCAAATAACGCCGTTATCTGTGGCTTGTCCTCCAGCATTTTGGTCAAGTGCTGGAGGCTAGAGCATTATTCGTAAAAACTATGAGTATTGAGGCATTGAAAAAGCGGTTCGATCGCGATCGTCCCATGACAAGCATCACGATTCGGATGCCCGAAGATGTGATTAGCGATCTAAAGCGAGTAGCACCGTTGCCTGAGTTTTCTGGTTATCAGCCCTTCATGTTTTCTGCGCTCATAAACGGTGCGCTTCAGTCATTGCAGAGAAGCTGATTAACGTTTCAACTTCAACCATCCCTTGATTTCTGTTCTAGACCAGCCATCTGAGCAGTTCTGACCCCAAAGCGTTATACCTGGTGCTGTTTTAGCAATTGATTTGCTTGTGGTATCTCGTCTAAGATAAATGCTCCGTGATTCATCTATTTTGATATTCCCCTCTCTACAATTACTTTGTGCTAAAACAGCAGACTGATCAGCTCCTGAGAAGGAAGTTATCTTGCTACTAGACAGCATCCAAATTGCTAAGCCTATGACTAAAAATAAACCGACTAAAGTACTCACAGCTTTCACAAGCCGAAGCATTTGACCACTCATACCGAAGCCTCCAGTATGCGTTAATACTGAGTACTTCTAGTTCAAGTTTAGTGATCAGGACGATAAACAAAATCTTTAAGTTTATCGTTGCCCCAAAACATGGTTATTTTCCTAATTTACGGTGATAGAGACTCCTAATTCTTTACATTTTGTTCTGATTGGACTCTCGGTTAGCCCAACTTGCTTCTTAACCTCCTGATTACTTTGGTCGTATTGAGTTAAAAGCCAGTTGCATTCTCGTCCTGTGAGACGGTTAGGTGAGATCTTCAACGGTGTATAAGACTCTATCCCAATGCTCTTCTGCCTTGACATAAAATAGTACAAAAAACCTAATGCCGTAATGGCAATCACTATACTTAGAATAGCTAAACCCTTCCGAGAGATTGAGAAATAAGAATCTCTCTGTGTATTTCCTTGTCCAACTACTAGCGTCTCAACAATCGCTACATCTTCATCTTTCAGTTGAAGTGACTTTTGCAGTTGCTTTAAGGCTTTCTGGGTGTCCTCTCTGAAGGGATAGCCGCTCGTTCTCAATTCCCCAAGCAACTCCACCTCGTATTGTCGGAGTTTTCTTTGGTAATCACGGTGGGGATAGAGAGATCTGGCTTCAATGGCAGCCGCATCTTCAAGGGTTAGATTTAAGCTATTGCGTAGATTCTCTAAGACTGTTCGCCCAATACCAGCAATCTCGCCATCGCTAATCCATTGCTCTAATTCTCTACGATATTTCAGCTTGGGGCTGTTCGCTGGGGCTTTTGCAAGGTGAATGTTATAACCTTCCTTAACGGCATAGATCTCCGGCTTCATTGTAGGGACTGTTTCCCGTACTTTGCTTCCGGCATATTCATGCAGTTCATTTACTGAAATCCAATCATCCTTATCTAAATCGGCTGCACCTGTTTCAATGCCTTCGATTAAGTGGTGAGTGTAGATGGAGAGGTCGGAGCCATCCTGCTCGAAGGAATATTGAGTTGAAGTAGAAGAGGTCAACACTGCCCGACCTTCTCCACCAAACTGTCTTCTCACATCGATAAAGCCATCATCCTTTGCTTTCATTCCTTCAGCAAACGCACCACTGAAACAGCAGTCTAGAATGATGACTTGCCGTTTTGACCGAGAGCTATCCATAATGTCGTGGACAAAGCTTGCTGGCACGGCTGTTGATTTGGTCAGTTGCCCTCGTGCATTTTTTTCGGTGATGCGGGTTGCTAAGTAAAGGTTACCGCTATTATCTTTAACACCATGACCTGAAAAAAACAGCAACGCTAAGTCATCCCGCTCTAACTCTGCAAATAGTTTTTCGATGGACTGTTCCATCGTTTGGCGGTCTGGGTTAACTAGGGCTACTGCTTCATCAAAATTGCCCATTTCTGCATCCAGCAAAATCCGTCGCACGGCTTCTACGTCCCTGACAGCTCCAGGAAGCGGGCTTAAGCCAGATGCATAATCACTGACACCAATCAGTAGTGCGATTTTTCTGGTCATACGCTAAAGCTTGAGGGCAAATGCTACCAGTTACTGTCTCGCCTTAATGATCGTTCTAGCGCTACAGTGCAAGCCTTTTGGTGATCTTAGACGCTCTACTTGCCGTAGTTTCCAACTAACGACTTCCTAAAAATGCAGCTTAAAACTCTACAGTAAGAGACTATTCTTGAATGAGGGGTGTAGGGTCTAACCCCTCATTCTCTCTTGGTGGTGTAAGTTTCAGAAAAATTGGTTATCTTTCAGCAGTGTGAGCTAGAGATTAAAACCCATCATCTTGAGTAGTAAGCGATGCAGCATTTTTAGCTAGGCGATCGCCTTTAAGCAACCCGTACAAGTGCGCGCACTGTTGTGAAGTGAAGGGGCGATTATGCTTTGCAGACGTTTCACGAACGTAGGTATTGTTGACAAGGGCGATCGCTTTGCTGTGTTCAGAAGAAATCGAAGGTATGGCTTAAATACCCTATGAAATTCGAGTTTGATGAGGCAAAAAGTCAGTCTAATCACGATAAACACGGCATAGACTTTGTCGTTGCACAACAACTCTGGGCGGATCATGGCAGAATTGAGATTCCAGCCAGAACAGAGGACGAGCCAAGATTTCTGGTAATTGGCACGATCGATCAGAAGTACTGGTCAGCCGTTATCACCTATCGAAACGACAAAATACGCATTATTTCGGTTCGGCGCTCTCGCGCAGAAGAGGTGGCTATTTATAAGGGCAGACAAATATGAAAGCAAATGAATTTGATACCAGATTCGACAATGGAGAGGATATTACCAATCTTCTAGACCTCTCTCAGGTAACTCATCCGGGCTACAAACAGACGAGCATTGATGTTGATTTTCCCATTTGGATGCTTGAAGCCTTAGACCAGGAAGCCAAACGACTTGGAGTTACACGTCAAGCCATCATCAAAGTCTGGATCGCTGATCGCCTTGCTAACCTTTCTCATTAGTAGTGAGCTTCTCAGCTTTATAAGTCTGGGAATCACTGGGTATGAATCAGCATTTTTACAAGAACTGATCGCCATCATGCAGAGACGATCGCGCTTGAACCAAACGAGAAATGCTTGCTTCTTCCATCTCACGAAGAACCAGTATTAGTCGCGTTGAGGCAATGCAATCCACTAAAATTCTCAATTTTGGTAAGTGTTCTTTGATTTCAGACACGCATTTGTCGATTTCAGACACGCATTTGTTGATTTTGCATAAGCATTTCTTGACTCTAGGTACAGCTTCATTGAGTTTGCATAAGTTGTACTTAATTTGTATGAGCGTTCTTCGATATTGCATCAGCAATGCTTGATTTTGCACAAGTTATGCTTAATTTTCAAGCAGGTATGACTGGATCTCAACTTAAGCAGTTCGTGCAGGGAAGATCATTGTGGTAAAGCGAAGGGGCGATCGTCCGGTTAGCAAGCGATATGCCACAATGCAGACAGGAATAACTGGCGGTGGATGCAATGCCTTCACTACTTAACCAAACGACTGACCAACGCATCGTCCATCATGGCACTTGGGAACAGTTCAAGCTCATTCAAAAGGGCTTTGGTGAGTCTCGTGGTGTGCGGTTGTTTTACTATGACGAGACGATCGAGATTCTCATGCCGGGACGTGAACACGAAATCTTTTCGCGGCTCATTGGTTATTTAGTGACAACCTTCCTGGCTGAAAAGGGCATCTTTTTTCAGTCAACCGGGTCGATGACTCAAGAAAAAGAAGGAGTTGTCTCGGCTCAAGCAGGCGAATCGTACTGCATTGAGAGCGTTAAGGTAATCCCAGATTTAGCGATCGAGGTTGTCTTTACTAGCGGTGGTATGAGTAAGCTAGAGCGCTATAAAGCGTTAGGGGTGCCTGAAGTCTGGTTTTGGGAAGACGGGGTGCTGAAGCTCTATCATCTGCAAAACGATCACTATGAGTTGATCGATCGCAGCCAGCTAGCCGGACTCAGTAACCTCAACCTGGATTTATTGCAACGCTGTATCTTAATGGCTGAGACTGATACAGGCGAAGCGATCAGAGCATTTCGACGAGAGCTATAGCGCGATCGCCCTTGAGCCAACGATGCAGGGGCGATCGCCATCACAATTGAACGGATGGAAGCAACGAAACCGATCGTCTCCATTGATCAACGGGCAAAGCTGCCAACGCGGAGTCTTTGGGCTGCTTTTACCTTTTGGGCATAGAACGAAGCCGCCTGTTCACCCCGGCTACATTCCTGAGCAAACGTGATCAGGTGATGCGCTACTAGCCCAATGTGGATCAGGTTCTCAATATTGCCTGTTTTGAGTTTCGGTCCTGCCATGCGCCAAAACGTTTTGCGGTAGTTGCTGAGCACACCGACCCTCAGAATGATGTTCGCCATAATCCACAAGCCTTTGCGGATATTCTTTTTGGACAAGCGGGCAGGACTTAACGGTGGCTTGATGCGGTTCTTAAAAGTATGCTCGACGTTGTACGCAAACCGCTGGTAGAGAAAATCTGGGTCGTAGGCAGCGGTAATGCAGCGTCGCCACATCTCCACCACCTCGTCATACGGCATGAGAAACTCTACGTTTGATTCGCGGTTTTCATCAAAGTTAAGCCGTCCTTCGGTTTCAAGTCTGCGCCACAGGGGAGTGCGCGGCAACGCGTGGAGCAGGTTAATGGTCAGCATGGGAATGTTCGACAGGCGGATGAATTCGAGGATGCGATCGCCCGTATCTGGTGTATCGGTGTCCAGCCCAATGATGATGCCCGATACGACTTCCATCCCATAGCTGTTGAGGGTTTTGATCGCCTCCAAAATGGACATCCCACCCATCAAGTTTTGCTGCTTTGAGATGGATTTGAGCGCGTCTGTTTCGGGCGTTTCGATGCCGCAAAACACCGTGCAGAAGTATGCTTCACGCATCATTGCCAGCAGTTCTTTATTCTGTGCCAGGTTGAGCGTGGCTTCACAAGCAAACTGAATGGGATAGCCGTTGCGCTTTTGCCAATCGATGAGATGTGGCAACAGTTGCAGAGCGGCACGACGATCGCCCACAAAGTTGTCGTCCACAAAATAGACGGCTCTTAGCTCACCCGATGCCAGCATGGCATCCAGTTCCGCCACAATCTGTTCGGGCGACTTCAAGCGCGGGTTACGTCCGTAGAGTTCGGGAATATCGCAAAACTCGCAGCGGTAAGGGCAACCGCTAGAGTACTGCACGTTGCTAATGAAATACTTGTCGAGATTAATCAGGTGATAGGCAGGAATGGGAAACTCGTTGAGCGGCAGTCGTTCGGTGGTCTCAAAGCGCATTTGCTGAGACGGTCGATCGGTGTGCAAGTCCATATACTCAATCATGCGATCGGTGGCATCGCCCAATTCACCCAGATGCAGCAGGTCAAAATCGGGA
Organism: Tildeniella nuda ZEHNDER 1965/U140; assembly: GCA_019358895.1. Classification (GTDB taxonomy): domain Bacteria; phylum Cyanobacteriota; class Cyanobacteriia; order Leptolyngbyales; family Leptolyngbyaceae; genus Stenomitos; species Stenomitos nudus. The sequence continues at coordinate 131,592 of JAHHIG010000002.1, forward strand.
TAATACTCTGGACAGCCTGAGACGGACGGACCGCCGATCGCCGTCAGCTTGCCGTAACGATGCGCCATCTCGTTGATGTGATTGATCTGCGATCGTTGAATGTGCATCCCGCTCACGATCACCGCATCTGCCCAACGATAATCAGCAGGTTTAGCAGACTTGATGTTTTCGTCAACAAACCGGACTTCCCACTCTTGAGGCAAGTAAGCAGCAACGACCAGAATGCCCTGCGGCGGCATAAACGCTTTCACGCTGCCCAGCAATGGATACGCATTGTTAAACGTGCCAAACGACGGACTGTACTTTGGGAACACGCAAAGAATGCGGCGTTGGTTCTGGGGTTTATAGCGAGGCTTTCCAGGCTCACTTTCAGGAACGAGTTGCTCAAAATCCTTCAATACAGCAGTCATCAGGCTTCCTCAACGTTTTCACCTTGATGACACTGTAGAAGACCATGCTGGGATCTTTCAAGGGCTACGGGAAGAACTGCTTATAGTGGGACGAATGAAGACGAGAAGTGAGTAGGACTTACGCATAAGGTGTTTAGATCCCCGACTTCTGATTAAAGTTCTGTCTTAAAAGCCAACTCAAGCATAGAAGTCGGGGATCTTTGCGTAAGTCCTAAGAGTTAGGTATTTTCGGCTCTTACATTCGGCAAGAGCAAACTAAAAACAGCGATATCGATGTACTGGTAGAGTTTTCTGAGACACCGAGTCTGTTGAAGTTTGTCAATTTAGAGAATTATCTTAGTGACAATCTAGGGGTTCAAGTCGATTTGGTGCATAAGGCTGGCTTGAAGCCCCGTATTGGAGAACGAATTTTGGCAGAGGTCGTTTACCTATGACCAGGCGACAGATTCAGGACTGTTTGCAGGATATTTTGGATGCTGTTGCGGCGATCGAGCGATTTACAGCAGACATTGAGTTTAGAGCGTTCTCACAAAACTTAGAGAAAGTATTTGCAGTTTCAGGGGCGATCGAAATTATTGGCGAAGCCGTGAAGCGCATCCCAGATTCAGTAAGAAGCCAATATCCCGATATCTCCTGGAGAGATTGCTGGAATGCGAGATAAGCTAATTCATGACTATTTCAATACAAACGTAGAAATTATCTGGAAAGCCGTTATGGAAGATGTTCCACAGCTAAAAATAATGATCTCTCCACAGTTAAAAATAATGATCTCTAGCGCGATGTGCAACTAATTCGCCCTCATCCCCACCCTTCTCCCTGGGGAGAAGGGCTATTTCAATACAAACGTAGAAATTATCTGGAAAGCCGTTATGGAAGATGTTCCACAGCTAAAAATAATGATCTCTCCACAGTTAAAAATAATGATCTCTAGCGCGATGTGCAACTAATTCGCCCTCATCCCCACCCTTCTCCCCAGGGAGAAGGGCTTCTAGACCGTTCCGGTTCCCTTTTCCATCGTGAGAGGGCTAGGGTGAGGGCAATTCTGGCAGGCATTGCAGGAAAGTCGCACATCGCGTGATCTCTAGGGTCTTAGGTGCTTTGAAAGGTCATTTTTAGTTTGTAGGATTATAAGAGTTGTTCTACCCTCATCAGAAAATGCTGCCACGGAAGAGGGTGTAGATGCCCCAGGTGGCGGCGATCGCGCCCAAAACCGTAGACCAAACAGGATGCCCACTACGGCTTACACGTCCGCCTAGTGTACGAATCGTATCGACATCAATCCAGGGCGTTGCACCATGTCGAAACCAGCCTATAACGACCACATCTTGATTCAGCAGCGCCGTTGCGCGAATTGCCTGGGGAAACAGGTTGCCGATCGGTCCCCAATTGGACAAGCAATGCAATCGGACAATGCCCGTTGGGGTTTGCAGCAACAGATCTTGACTGAGCAGGTTGCCAACCTCAGCACGTCCGATAAATTTGCCTTCTAACTGTACTGGTTGCCTATCAATAGGAATGCGATCGGCAGGCTTGAGCAAAGCCACCAGCGAGTCAGACGAACCAGCCGCTTTAGCATTCGAGAAGGGCACATCCGGGAAAAGTGGATTGATACGAATGAAGGTGCCGATGCTGAAGCCGACCAGTGGTAATCCTTGCCGCAAAGCATGGTCGCCATACATCCACGATAGTTGGTTGATGTTTGTACGCCAGCCAATCCAGCCTAGTGCCGCAAAGAGATACGCCATCGCAAAGCCCAATGCCAGCCCGAAAAACGGTGCGCCCTGCAGCAATAGCGATCGCCACTGACGGGATGTGAAACGATCTGACCGCTGACCGCTGACCGCTGACCGCTCTCCCCACTCCAGTTCTGTATCTAGTTTCCAGTGACGGGCATACATCGACAACAGGTTGAGCCGATCGCCCGTGAGTGGATGCGAGTTGTTAATTGCCAACCAGTTGCGGTAGGGATTCGTCCGCTCCCATTCCAATACAGACTCGATCGGCACGTGAGGATAAACACTGCCCACGGTCGTCGCCATGCGTTGCCCCAGCGGTGTCAATAGATCAAAGCCTTCGAGCAGATAGCTCGTCTGCTTCTGGGTTTGGACATCCTTAGCGGTGCCGATCGCAATTTTCAGCAAAGCGCGAGTCAAGCCGTTGGGGTTGCCCGTTAGTTCAGCGGAGACGCGATCGCTATAGTAGACCCGCTGACGAGACAGCCAGAGTGCGACCCACCGCAGCAAGGCATACATGCCATAGCTAATCGCTGCAAGTATACTTGCCGAAACCCGTGAGATTGCTGCTTGCTGGCGACTACCCCAATCGCTCACCGATCGGTAAATGGTGTAGGGAATCTGAATCAACACCGTGACTAACGACATCAACGGCACATCAAAGCGGGAAATATGCCCTACTTCGCTGGCATACACCGTCGCAATTTCGTCGTCAGCCAGTTGCTCCAGCAAACCTTGGCTTACCACTGTGCGCGTCACATGCGGCAGGCAACCGTAGCTAAAGGCGATCGGTGCTGTCGTTGGCAACACGCCCAATGCTGGCATCGGAATGCGCTGTTGGCGGCAGAAGCGCTGGAGCGATTGAGCCGTTTCGGGGCTGTAGGTCGCCAGTTTACTTAATGACAGGGGTTGCAGCCCGTAGCCGATAGTGAGCAGCCCATCCAGCAACCAGCGCGAAGCGACAAAGAGAATTCCCAGAAAGATGAGAATAGGCACAACGGGTGGATGGAAAAGTTGGCGCGACAAGCCCAGAAAGGGAATTTTAGTGAGGGCAATGCTGTAATAAAGCGTCGTGTTGTAGGCGATCGCCTGCACCATCCAGAACAATGCCACTGCTGTACCAGCTTGCAACAGCAGTAACCGCAAAAATTTCACCTTGCCCAGCGATTTCCCCTGCTTCAGCCGTCCCGCCTGTCGCCATGTTGGATAAAACGGTGGTTGATCCTCCAAAGGCATATTTACTGTTTTACCGCTGGGTGCCGCCTGCGTGGACGATCGTGCGTGTCTTGGAGCAGCAACAGGCTTGGGCGTTCTGATTCTCCCGGTCATCCCTTCAGCTAAGATGGCGGTTTCGTCCTTGCTATACGGTTGCCGATTGGCTGTTGTGCCGTCATTTACATGGTCTGATGCGTCAGGAGGCTGAATGGCTGTAGTCGGTTCACCGTTCTGGTCAGCTTCTGGCAGAGGTGGTGCGTCGAGAAAACTACCGCGATCGCCGACGGTCTTGAGGTTGGGTGGAGCCGCAGGATCGAATGGCGTAAAGCCAGTGAGGTCATCCCCAGTGAGTTTATCCAAAGAGGCAAGGTGAGGTGAGGATGCATCAGGGTTGGGCGCGTCGGCTTCTGTACTCAATGCCTCAAACTGGTCGAAAAGCTGTGGGTTGCGTTCAGTGAGACTTAACAGCGATCGCGTTGCCCAATCGCTGATCTGAGCATTATTGCTTTGACGAAGCGTCTGGCAAAGGGCGGCTGCACGTAAAGGTTGTCTCGTGCGGGCATAGGCAGTAACCAACCCCATCTGCGCTTTTGACGTAAAGGCATGATCCGGCGGCAGTGAGAGAGACTCTAGCTTCACGATCGCGGTCTTGTAATCACCCTCTCTCAGAGCCGAGAGTCCGGCTTCCAGTGCTGGAAAATCGTTGGCAAGCGATGACGAATCAGGAACCGGAGGCATAGTGCTTCTCCTACTCGAAAGAGGATGGTAGACTGCGTGACGTTTTGTAGCCCTTCCAAGATAGCTTCATAAAGCGTCTGGTTCTCTCCCAGAAACTACGGGGGCGATCGCGTTTAGTTGTAACTCCGGATGGTCTGCTTGTACCTGATTTACATTCCATTCGTTACGAAACAGCAGCACAGGGCGGTTCCAGCCATCTTTGGCGGTCACGGTGTTAAAGAGGCGACCAACTTTTTCTAACGCCTCCCAGCCGCCATCAACCCAGCGCGCCACGCTATAGGGCAGCAGTTCAAGCTGCGTTTCAACGCCATACTCATTCTGCATCCGAAACTGCACGACTTCAAACTGGAGTTGCCCTACCGCTGCAAGGATCGGATCGCGCTTCGCTTCATCGGCAGAATACATGATTTGCACTGCGCCTTCTTCCTGTAGTTCTGAAACGCCTTTGCGGAATTGCTTGAACTTGGACGGATTAGGGTTTTTCAGATAGGCAAACAGTTCGGGGGAGAAGCAGGGAATGCCTTCATACTCCAGCTTGGCTCCGACGTAGATGGTGTCGCCGATCGCAAATACGCCGGGATTGTTTAACCCAATGACATCACCGGGATATGCCTCTTCAATTACTTCTCGGTCTTGAGCAAACAGCTTTTGGGGGCGAGAGAGTCGTACCGTTTTACCGGAGCGGGCATGGCTCACGGTCATATCTTTCTCAAATCTGCCAGAGCACACGCGCACAAAGGCGATGCGATCGCGGTGTTTTGGATCCATGTTTGCCTGTAGCTTGAAGACAAAGCCCGAAAATTCGGGATAGGTCGGCGGAATTTCGCCCTTGCTGCTGGCATGAGGACCCGGTTTGAGAGCGTAGTCCAGAAAGGCATTGAGAAAAAGCTCTACGCCAAAGTTGGTCATGGCACTGCCAAAAAAGACGGGTGTCATTTTGCCGCGATGCACCAGATCCAGATCGAGTTCTGGTCCTAAGCCTTCCAGCAATTCCAGGTCGTCTTTGAACTGATAGTAAAGGGACTGTTCCAGCAGATCTTCAATGCGCGGATCACCGAGATCAATCGCCGTATCGATCGCCTCTCGCTGACCGTGGGCACTCCGCTCAAATAAATGCACCTGGGTGCTGCGACGGTCATACACACCTTTGAAGCGATCGCCCATGCCAATGGGCCAGTTCACTGCGTAAGTCTGCAAGCCCAACTCCTGCTCAAGTTCGTCCAGTAGATCGAGCGGCTCACGTCCGGGGCGATCGAGCTTGTTGATGAACGTGAAAATCGGCAAACCCCTCATGCGGCATACTTCAAACAGCTTGCGAGTCTGTGGCTCTAAACCTTTTGCCGCATCGATCAGCATGACGGCGTTATCAGCAGCGGCTAACGTGCGATAGGTATCTTCACTAAAGTCCTGGTGTCCGGGTGTATCCAGCAAATTGATCTGACAGTTCTGGTAGGCAAACTGCAATACCGTAGAGGTGATGGAAATCCCCCGCTGTTGCTCCATTTCCATCCAGTCGGAGGTGGCGTGTCGCTGTGCTCGTCGCGCCTTCACGCTGCCTGCCTGGTGAATGGCACCTCCGTACAGCAGCAGTTTTTCAGTCAGCGTCGTCTTTCCCGCATCTGGATGGGAAATAATGGCAAAATTGCGTCGCCGATCGACTGCTGTTTGCAGCTCAGCCTGAAGTTCTGTGGACATTTGTGGAGAGGGGTAAGGGGAGAGGAGCGAGGGGTGTCAAAAGAGGCTGACTGTCACTGATGCATGATGTCACTATGTAGGACTAGAAAGACGATCGCGCTTGATAAACAGAGTGCTGATCTTAGTTTAGGGTCAAAGTTTGCTGCTCATGCGAGAGTTTCGAGCTTAGCAATACCTTAACGATAGCGGCAATCGCCAGAGTGTAGAGAGTAAAATGAGCGAGGCGACTTTTCAGCACACCCGCAACTCATTCACTCACGTTTAGAGACAGAGATATGGACGATTTTAGTCAGCGCAAGCTTTTATCTGCTGCCTGTCACGGTGCGATTTTCTTCAGTTCGACCGTGATTTCAGTCGGCATCCCGATCGCCATTCTTCTCGTCTCCAACGATCCGGTGGTGAAGGAAAACGCTAAAGAATCCATTAACTTTCACATCAATCTATTTCTTTACGCGATCGTTTTCATCATTCTGATTTTCGTCGCGATCGGCATTCCCTTACTCATTTTGCTGGGCATTGCCAGCATTCTCCTGCCCATTATTGCGATCGTCCGCGTTGCTACAGAACCGCAAACGCCCTATCGCTATCCGTTCATTTTGCGCCTGCTTTAAAGGCAATAGAGAAGCGACTTCAGCGATCGCTAACGAAGGGGGTAGCCGCTTCGCCTAAAAGAAACCGCGTCGAAAAAAGTCGCGATCGGTGATCTGGATGCGCCCGTAGCCTAAAAACTGACCATACGGCTGCTCTCCAGTCGGATAGGCTGTAATGCCATAGAGGTAAACACCGCCCACATCTGGGTTCCGCTCTGCGTAAAGCCCGATTCTAACGACACTGCCGGGTGCTACAGGTGAGTCAAACGTGACGGTAATCGCGTGTGTCTTAGGATCTTGAGTGACTGCTTTGAGTGCGACTTTAGCCTCGCGATCGCTCGTTTTTGCTACTGCCTCCGTTTGCCTGACATCAAAGCGGGCGCGATCGGGACCATCTTCTGGAGCAATCATCACCGCTTGCAGCGACTCGCCTGCGTTTGCAGGTATCGTTAGCGTGAAATAGTACGTTGATCCAAAAAAATACGCTGTTTTCTGCGTTGCCGTTGCCCCTTCAAAGCGAGGCGGCTGTACAAAATACGTTTTGCCGTCTGCCAACTGCACTGCTTGAGCAACCGAGCCAATGCTGAAGCAGCTTGTCGCAACAAGGAGTGCCATCGTTGACCATAATTTGCTGATTTTCATATCGCCTCATGACGTGCTAGCAACTGACTCACCTTGACAAACCGATCTTGCTGCACCCTACGAAGCGTTGTTAGGCACTCGCTGAGGAAGAAGCGACGAGTTCTGACCGCCATCATAGATTTGAATACGTCCGTAGCCCAAAAACTGTCCGGATGCCTGCGCTCCTGTTGGGAACGCCGTCACGCCATAAAGGTAGGTGCCACCAACGTCTGGGTTGCGGGTTGCATAAAGCCCTATTGTCACTGTTTTACCTGCTGCTACGGCGGGATTGAACGTAACAGCGATCGCTTGCGTTTTGGCATCTTGCGTAACCGTCTGCAAGGGTAGCTTTGCGCCCTCTCGATCGCTAGTGCCTTCAAATGCTTCTGTTTGTTTAAGCACAAACTCTACCCGATCGGGTGCAGGTTCTGGAGTAATGATCACCGTTTGCAACGACTCGCCCGCATTTTCAGGCACCGTCAGCGTAAAGTAATACGTTGAGCCAAAAAAACGAGCCGTTTTTTGCGTTGCAATTGCTCCTTCAAAGCGGGGTGGCTGGACAAAGTGCGTTTTGCCATCTGCTAACTGCACCGACTGAGCCGAACTGCCAATAAACCCCACTAAGCTAACAGAAAGCATGAGTGCGGTTGCCAAGCGCGATCGATGATTCATAGCCTGCGTCCTCTTCATTTATGCTTCTGTTCTAGCAGGTTCAAGCGCTAATTCGCTCTGCTAATGGGCTGGATGTCCTGCCGCTACAATTCCTGAAGAGATGAGCGCAAATTGTTATTGTGTCCGTTATCTGGATTCTATAACTTGAGTGCAAGCACATCGCGTGGAGGTGCTAAGATTCAGACGATTGTGTCTAGCACGATCGCCTAAAGCAACTATTCGCTTCTAGGGTTCCGGTCTTGCGCGAGTGAGATGTCTGGTCCGAGAGAAGCAGCCGCTTTGAAACCTGCAATCACTCAGGCGAAGCGGTCACACGGCGGGAAAAAAGCCCGGGAGAGCCAAGCAGCAGTAACTGTTGTCGGCTTCCTGGGCTTTGTCGTTTCAGTCGTTTTCATAAGGAGTACATCATGTCTACCGAACCACACTCGATCAATCCAGCGTTAGTTGCCTGGGATGAAGTGATTCCAGGAGGTGCCTATTGGTCTCGCGTGATCAAGCACGGCACCACGCTTCGCCTTATTGCGCCCGAAGGTTCTAGAGGGGTAGCGCTGCTCTGCCATAACGCTGATAACGCGATCGAGCGCTACAATGCTGCCGATACTGCCAAGATTCAGTTCAACGCGTTCCTCAAAAAAGGGATGTTGCTTTACTCCGATATGGGACGCGTTTTGTTTTCCATCACGGAAGATACGGCTGGCTTGAATGATACGCTGGGCGGCTGTAGCAATCTCACAACGAATGCGAAGTACGGCGATGGCGATTACAAAAATTCGCGGGATAACTTCCTGCTGGCGCTGATCAAACGCAATCTTGGTAAGAAAGATATCATGCCGAATCTCAATTTGTTTACGCGGATTGCAGTTGATCCAGACGGCAATCTATCCTGGGCAGAAAAAACGGCACAACCGGGAGATTTTATTGACCTGCGGGCAGAAATGAACGTGTTAGCGGTGTTGTCGAACTGTCCTCATCCGCTTGATCCCAGTTCAACTTACGATGCCAAGCCGATTCGGGCGATCGTCTGGAACGCTCCCGCATCCACTGCCGATGATCCCATTCGGACAGGCAATCCAGAAGCGGTACGCGGTTTTCAGAATACCGATGCGTATTTGGGGCAGTTGGTTTGAGGGAGAAGGCGGAGGGCAGAGGGCAGAAGGCGGAGGGCAGAAGGCAGAGGGCAGAAGGCAGAGGGCAGAAGGCTAAGGGATAAAAGATAAAGGCTAAAAAGCTTATAGCTGACCGCTTAAAGGCTAAATTTTTATACTTTATCCTTTCCTCCTCACTCCTCACCCTTAGGATTGTGGATTTATTAATGCCGAGATCTTCGCCCTCATCCCCTAACCCCTTCTCCCAATTTGGGAGAAGGGGAACCGGACTCTTGCTCCCTCTCCCAGCTTGGGAGAGGGCTGGGGTGAGGGCGAGACACCCTTTCCATTGACGGAGTTATTTAAGCCACGCTCCTTATCTAGTAGTGATTCATTTAGAGGATTGAAACAATGGTAGCGGCAGTTGAACTTGACCCCACAACGGCGATTTACGATGAAGTATTGCCTGCGCGAAAACCGTGGGCAAAGGTGCTGACGAAAGGACAAGTGCTGCGAATTGTGGATTTGGGTGGCAATCAGGCGGTGGATTTTCTCGTTTATAACGCGGATGATCCGAGTGAACGCTACAGTGCGCCGGATACGATTCGCGCTCAGGGCAATATTTTTATCACCACAGGCACAAAGCTGTATTCCAACGATGGGAATGTGCTGATGACGGTGCTGAAAGACACCTGCGGACGGCATGATACGTCGGGCGGCGCGTGTAGCTGTGAGAGTAATTCGGTGCGCTTTGGGTTGGATAAAAAATGGCAGCACGCTTGTGTGGAAAATTTTCTCTATGCCATTAAGGATTACGGCTTGGGCAAACGGGATATGACCAGCAACATCAACTTTTTTATGAATGTGCCTGTGAGTGAAGACGGCACGCTTGAAATTGTGGATGGTATTTCTGATCCGGGTAGCATTGTGGATTTGCGATCGGAGATGAACACACTGGTGGCGATTTCTAACTGTCCGCAGATGAACAACCCCTGTAATGGCTACAACCCAACTCCCATTCAGTTAATCATTTGGGATGCAGTGTAAGGGTTTGTAAGAAACCGGGTTTCTGGAGATGGTTTGAGTACTCAAACGACATATTTGTAAAGAAACCCGGTTTCTAGTCGCTGCACCGTATGCTGAATCAAGAGTTCTGCGTTCTCCAATGTCAACTATGGGCACACGTCTCAGTTCGATCGCGCTCGTTACTCTTGCCGCAACTCTGCTTTCATCCATCGCTCAAGCCAGTCCTTCTGGTGGCGCGATCGAGCCAAAGTTAGGTGCTATGGTTTGCATCAATGGGCACTACAACTCAGATGGTGGCACCTTCATTTGTACAGCGACCACACCGAAGACAGATTCGATGGTTTGCTTTGATGGCTACCCAAATGCAGAGGGTACAGCAGTCATCTGTAACCAGTTTATCGAGAGCCGTCAGTGGTTGGAAAACGAGATTCGTAGAGACTCTAATCGTAGGTCCAGGCGCTCTAGAACCCCTCCTCCCCCCGCTCGGAAAGCACTTTTCACTTTAATTAGCTATGAGAATCTCTATGACGGACTCTATAATTACGTTGTCGTAGATGCCGATGGATGGGTTAGTAAGGGACGTGTAGAAACTAGTGCGCGTTGGGGAGCGTGTAGGGGTTGCGGGTCTGGAAGGATTAATACTGAACAACTGGTGCAGTTTGAGCAGCGGATCAACCAACTGACGCTTACACCCCAAGCTAAACGTCCTAAAAAGATGAATGGAAAGCGACACACGGTAATTCTCATTCAGCAACATGGAGTCATTGAGCGCCGTGATTATGTTGACGGTTTACCCCCAGACCTTCATCGGTTCGTTGAGGAGACAACTTTTCTGGTGCAGGAAGCTAAAGATAAAGCCTTAGATGAACTGTTTCGTCGTGCTACACCGCGCAAGTAATTTGGCTTCTGTTACTCAAGAATAAGAGTCTTTCTGTTTGAAGTTTCAACGTTCCCCTTAAAAGTGAGAGGCTCTTTGCTTGCGATCGGAACGTTTTTATTTAAACACAGTATGTTCTCGTCTAATGACGGACAATTCCTGTTTTGGGGCAGGATATTCCTGCTTGAAGCCAGAACACTCCTGTTCTGAGTGAGACAACTCTTGCCCGAAATAGGAACATTCCTATCTGAAATCAGACCGTTCCTATTTGAAACAGAAACACTCCTGTTTTAAGTTGGATGATTTCTGTTTGAGATGAGAAAAACTTATCTCTCAATAGGAACGTTCTCGCTCAAAACAGGAATTGTCTCATCGAAAGTCGCAACGATCGCGTTTCAAATCAGAACATTGCGACTTCAAACCAAAGCGCTCTAAGTTTTTCTTATAGACTTTCGCCGTCCAGTGAGAATGGTGTCGTTTCAGATAAGAGAACTTGATGTTTTTGCCTCATGTTTGCTGCTTGCGATCGCTCACTCCAGGATCGGCGCTTGCTTGTGCCATTCGGTTGACTGCTCATACGCATAAGCGACCTGCAAGACCTGATCTTCGCGCAGAACGTTGCCGATAATTTGGAGACCGATCGGCAAACCTTGACCGTCAAAGCCACAGGGAACGCTAATGCCGGGAAGTCCCGCCAGGTTCACGGGAATCGTCATCAGGTCAATGAGATACATACTGAGGGGATCGGTGGTTTTGTCGCCTGCTTTGAACGCGGTGGAGGGTGCAGTCGGACTCACCAGCACATCCACCTGCCCAAAGGCGGCTTCAAAGTCCTGTTTGATCAGCGTCCGCACTTTTTGCGCTTTGAGGTAGTACGCATCGTAGTAGCCAGCCGAGAGCGCGTAGGTGCCAATCATAATCCGGCGTTTGACCTCGGCACCAAAGCCTTCAGCACGAGTGCGGGTATACATATCCATCAGGTTTTCGGCATCAGGAATGCGGGCACCGTACTTTACGCCGTCATAGCGGGCGAGATTTGCTGATGCTTCGGAGGGCGCGATGATGTAATACGCCGCAATGCCGTACCGAAACCGGGGGCAGGAGATTTCCTGAATTTCGGCTCCCAGTACCTTTAGCTGGTCGATCGCCCCTTGCACCGCTTTCTCCACCGCTGGATCTAGCCCTTCTTCAAAGGTTTCCTTAATGACACCGACTTTTTTGCCTTTGAGGTCAGGTGTGAGGTATTGCGTGTAGTCGGGCACGTCAACCTTGAGGCTGGTCGAGTCCTGGGGATCGTAGCCTGCGATCGCGCTCAGCAAAATGGCGGCATCTTCCACCGATCGCCCAAAGGGTCCGATTTGATCCAGCGAAGACGCGAATGCCACTAAGCCATACCGCGACACTAAGCCATAGGTCGGCTTCATGCCCACAATGCCGCAGAACGAAGCAGGCTGACGAATCGAGCCGCCTGTATCAGAACCCAGCGACACGGTACATTCTCCCGCAGCCACAGCCGCGGCTGAGCCACCCGATGAGCCACCGGGCACTCGTGAGGTGTCCCACGGGTTCGCCGTGAGTTGAAACGCCGAGGTTTCCGTTGAACCGCCCATCGCAAATTCATCCAGATTCGTCTTCCCAACGGTGACGGCTCCAGCATCCGCAAGCTTTAGCGTCACGGTCGATTCATAGGGCGGCACAAAATTTTCGAGAATACGAGACGCACAGGTGGTGGGAATACCTTTGGTACACAGGTTATCTTTAATGCCGATCGGCACTCCCGCCAGCAGCCCAATGTCTTCACCCGCTGCAATCCTGGCATCCACCCGTTGCGCTTGTTCTAGAGCATGATTCGCTGTGACGTGCAAAAAGCTATGCAGCGTTGGCTCCAAGGAATGAATCCGATCGAGCGCCTGTTGCGTAATTTCAACCGCCGATCGCTCTTTACTAATGAGCTGCTGGTGCAGTTCACGGATGGATGCCATGCCACAATCTCCTGACTCAACGTGCAAACTACAGTATACGGTTCAGCGCAACGGCGATCGCTGGTTTAGCGGGCAGAGAAAAGCGGTCAGCGGTCAGCGGTCAGCGGTCAGCGGTCAGAGAAAAGCTGATAGCTGATAGCTGATAGCTAATGGCTGATAGCTAATGGCTGATAGCTAATGGCTGATAGCTAATGGCTGATAGCTGATAGCTGATAGCTGATAGCTGATAGCTGGGATTCTGACGGTCTAAAGCTTTCAGTCAGAACTTACGCCTTTTAACCAAAACCTTGGAGGTTTAAGCGACTAGATTGGGACGATGCTTGGTTAAACTCTTCGAGGTTTACGTCAGTCCTCATGAGTACCGATTCATTCGGACGATCGCTAGCAGCCTAAAATAGAGAGACGCTGAGGTGCCAGGGCTGCCTGAGTTGTAGTGATTAGTTTGCGGTTGAAAATGTATGGCGATCGTCTCAAAATGTCTGTTTCCGATTCGCTGGTCTGGTTGGCTAGCTGGGCTTCTAGTAGTTTGCTTCACTCTGTTTGGCTGCTCCACGCCGATGAAAGCCGATAGCCAGATTAGTCCGCAGCTCAAAGAGCAAGTCTTGCAGATCATTCGAGAGAACCCAGAAGCCATTCTCGATTCGGTGCAGGCGTACCAGCGCAAGCAACAAGCCGCCCAACAGCAAGAGCAGCAAGCGTTCTTACAGCAGACGAAGACCAATCCCAAAGCGGTCATTGGGTCATCTCCCACGACAGGCGCAAAAGCAGGCAAGGTTTTGCTGGTGGAGTTTTCCGACTTCCAATGTCCCTATTGCAGCAAGGCAAGCGCCATTCTAAAGCCGTTTATGGCAAAGCATAGCGATGTCGTGACGCTGGTTTACAAGCACTTTCCACTGACGAGCATTCATGCCGAAGCGATGCCTGCTGCGAAAGCGTCTTGGGCAGCGGGTCAGCAAGGCAAGTTTTGGGCGTATCACGATGCTCTTTTTACGCAGCAAGAACAGCTTGGCGAGGCACTCTATCAGGCAACAGCAAAGTCGCTGAAGCTGGATTTGGCGCGCTTCGATCGCGATCGTGCGATCGCCGAAACTGAGATTCAGAAAGATATTGAGCTTGGCAAAAAGCTGGGGCTTTCCGGCACTCCCTTCTTCATCATGAATGGGGAAACATTGACCGGGGTTAGCTCTGTAGAGGAACTGGAGGACGTGTTAGAGCGCGTTAGCAAGGTGCGCTAAGAAACCACGTCTTGTTCAGGCATCACTGAGCCATAATGTTCACGGGCTTGAATCCCCCCAACTCTCAACCAACTGCGTTCATGAATCATTGTTTGACTGTCGGATTTCGTCTTGCGCTCATTATTCCGTTTGCGCTGGTTACAGTTGGCACAAGTGCGTTGAGAGGGAATGCCCAAAGCGCACTCTACAAGCCTATTTCAATCACGTCTGGGAAAACGATAACAGATAAACTAACCGATAAGGATATCCCCACTGGGCAGGGTGGGTTTGCACGAGACTATGTGCTGTCGCTGAAAGAGGGCGATCAACTGTCGATCGATCTCACTTCCGAAAACTTCGACACGATCGTCGCCCTGATCGGGAGCGACGGTTCTACCATTGCTGAGAATGATGACGGACCTGATGGCAGTACCAGTTCGCTCTTATTCACCCGCATTACCAAAGCTGGCACCTATTTTATTCGCGTTCGTGCCTTCGGTGAACTGGCTGGCGGGAACTTCAAACTCAAGGTCACACTGCTGAAACCGCTGTAGGTGAATCGTTTTTCTGCATGATCGTTGAGCGTAGCCACCAAACTGTTCGATCGGATGCAGGCGCAAGCCATCTCCATGTTTCAACGTCTTGAAGAGTTGCGTGGTCAAGCCTCATGTCAGCCGATCGCTAAAGCTATTCAGTTCACCCTGGCACGAAAGCGAATGAAGCCGTAAGCATTGTTTGGCGTACCGGGTGCAGTGGCATTAGGCAAGCTTGCCGGACTCTTGACGACATTCACCACCACGGCTCCATTGCTATTGGTAGCAGAGCAGGAAACCGAGGGAGTCGCACCAGGGTTGAAAAACTGCCCTCCGTCAGCATCGGGGACGTTGGTCAAGTTGGTCGATGTGGCACCGATCGTCAGATTAATCCCCGACTCTGGTGCGCTACTAAACGAGGTCGGTACAAAGGTGCTGTTGCTTGGCACTAAATCACAGAGATTAATATTAGTTGCCGCCGCTCCGCCATCTGAGAGAAAGTAAATTGTATACTCCAACAAATCTCCTGGCTTAATTGCGCCGCCATTGATTGCGCCCCGCAAATAGGTACTGATACCGCTAGTTCCATCAATAGGAGTGGACCAGTTGGCTGCATTGTCGTTGGTAGAACCAGGGTCATCTACTGTAGTCGTGATGTTGACTCCGTTCAATGCTGTAATACGTTTGACCAGAAGAATCTGAGGCGTTGCACCTGCTGTCACGATCGTCGTTGGATCACTGCTGCTGTTGTTACCCGTGTTGCCGTCGCTGCCACCGGAAACCGTAGCGGTGTTGGTGACGCTGGCAGGGGCGTTTGCTGCCACACTGACGGTCAGCGTGACCACAGGATAGCTGGCAAGGGCAGCCAGAGCATCGGAACGGGTGCAAGTAGCGGTTTGTCCAGCGATCGAACAGGTCCAACCTGTGCCGCTGGCAGCGGTGGGAGTGAGACCAGCAGGTAGGGTATCAGTGACGGTGACGGTGCCACTGCTGGCAATGCCGCCGCTATTGGTGACGGTGATGGTGTAAGTCCCGGTGCTGCCCTGGGTAAAGTTGCCCGTGTGAGCTTTGGCGATCGTTTCGTCGGGTGTGTTGGGGATAATATTCACGGTCGTAGAAGCAGCAGAACTGGGAACATACGTCCAGATGTCCAGTCCTTTCGCATCGCCGAATGCGCCCGTACAGGAGGCGTTGGTATTGGTTCCGCTCGAACCGAAGCCCCGTTGCGTTGAGGTGGTATTGAAGCCCGTAATCGGGTTGCTGTTGGGAATGGACGGTGGAGCGATGCCACAGAGGACGCTGCCAACTGTACCGACTGTGACTCCGCCGATCGTCTTGTACCCGCGATCGTCATAAAAACCAGTGGTGTTACCCAAAGGGTTGGACGCATTCAGCAGGGTAAAGCTGGGTCCACCACGGATACTACTTTCAGCGTCCAGTAAGGGAAAGTGGTATTCACCATTCCGCACTGTAATCCGAACAGGATAGTTAGAACCAACGGGAAAAAAGGTACCACTGTTGTCTTTGCCATCCCAGGCGATCGTTTGGATGCCAGCCGTGGTGATTAATCCAACCAATCTGCGGTTTTGGATATTGGTCGGGTCAAAGTTAACCCCATCGCGGCTGATGATGATTTCATAACTACCTGGCACGTTGCTGTTAAAGCGAAAGGTACCACCCGTATTTTGAGCAGAGGTGTTGCCAGTCACAGTGCCCGTGAAACTGGCAGCGCTGACCATTGGAGTAGTGGGGATGAGTGGAATGCCAAGGGCGGCGATCGACTCCGTTGCACCAGCACTGCTCATCGGATTATTGAAGAAAATGACGTGATTTGGCAGCGCCAGGTTGGTTCCGCCCTGAAGCACTGTAAGTTGAGCACTATTTCCTAAAACGTCGTGATAGAGAGGCGTTTGCCCATCACTATCATAAAAACCAACGTCGTTGCCATACATCACCCACCCATTTGCATCCAGTCCATTCAGGTCAGTGGTATAGCGATAGCCATCTTTTGTCACCATGTAGACATCGGACTCAACAGGTCTACTGTTCCCTCCCGTAAAGAGTGCCAGGTAGTTGGCAAACAGTCGTCCGTTGATATCCGTCGTTGAGGTCAGGCTGCTGCGAACCGTCACATCCCAGGCAGAGGTACTGGTTGTCTGGCTGGCATTGAAGTTGTTGGCGCTGGTCATGGCGATCTCTGCCGTTGGACCTCCACCTGCGGTACTGTTGCCGCCAGAAGGACCGTAAAACGCAACGTTATAAATGCCGCTGGTGGGAGCTTGATAAAAGCAGGGAACATAGCCCGATGCGACCTGACCGCCCGGTGTAGCAGTTAATGGATTCGTGATGGTGTCGGGTCCTGCCAACTCTTGGGCGCGGCTGATGATCTTGCCCTGATTGGTGTTTAAGGTTGTGGCTCTTTGGGTAGAACATTGATAGTTGGGCGTTGGAATCGTCTCATTACCGATACGTCCTGACACCGTACCAGGGTTGAAAATGACTACATCACCAGACGTAGCGCCATTCGCAACCCCTACGGCTGTTGAACCCACCAGGATGTACTCACCTGCGTTGACATAGACTTGCAACAAGGTGCGGCGCAGCAGGGAGTTATCCACCGGGGCTGTCGGTCCGTACCGAGTGCCTGCTACCCACTCCAGACTGGCTCTAAACCCTGTGGCACTGCTAGGGTAGAGGTTGCGGCTCCCTTCTGCCTGTACTGGGCTAGACCAACTGCCGATCGCGCAAAGCAGGACAGCACTGCTGAGCAGTTTGCCTCTAAAGGGTAGATGTGTAAACAAGCGGCTCATAGTCATTACGGCTTATGGATTGAGGAAAACGGCTGAAGTGGGGACGGTGCCGGGGAGGGGAATTTGGGGAGCGGGAGGTGGGGAAGCGGGAGTCGGGAGTCGGGAGTCGGGAGTCGGGGAAGCAGGGGAAGCAGGGGAAGCAGGGGAAGCAGGGGAAGCAGGGGAAGCAGGGGAAGCAGCCGTGGCGATCGGTGTGGAAGGTGGCTCCTGAGGTGGGGGAAGGCGTTGTTGACCGAAGCCGTTAAAGAGTTCGTTGAGTTTGATGGTGACACCGAGGTAGGGACCGCCCGCAGAGCGAGAGTTGCCGTCGAAGTCGCGATCGCCCACTCTGCCAAACATATAGCCTGCGGCAAGTCGCAAATTTGGGGTCAGGTAATAGCCCACTTCGGCAACCAAGCCCGTTTCGCTGTAGCCCACGCCTGGTTGATTGATCCAGCGGGCTTCACCGACGAGATCCCACTTGTAGCCGAGACGATAGGTTGCTCGTGCCTGAGCGATCGTGACCAGCCCCGAATTCACGAAATCATCTGCTAGATAGGACGTGCTGCTTCGGAGAGCAAATTTGCCGTAAAATTCCCAGCGCCAGTTCGGTGCGTAGATTGCCTCTGCTGCCAGAACGTGATCGATCGCTCCGGTGCCCGTACCAAACAAAATCGTGTCGGGGATCGTAGACGGATTTTTGCGGTACTCATAGCGCAGCAGGGCATTGAACTTGTCATCGTTGGGATCGCGGTATGCCAAGCCCACTTTCAACGTCGCAGTGTCGCCCAACCCGGTAAGCTTCTGGTTGGCAGCGCTGGCTTGCTGATAGCGCACCAGTGCGGTCAGAGCTGAAGAAATTTTGCCCGTTGCAGCCGCAGAAATAACCGTGTTGCTGCCTTCAGAGGACGTGCGGTGCTCAAACCGGGCGCTTGCCTGGAAGGCAGGATTATCGGTGTAGGCGATGCCCACGCTGTAAGTGTCGCCAGACTGTAGTCCAACAGATGCACCCGATTGACCAGCGGCAAAGGGTTGAGCAAACTGGGTTCCGGCAGCCGTTCTACCCAAAAAGTTGCCAAACACGTGTTCATATGCCAGATCCATCTTCAGACCGGGTGCCAGGATGATCTGGTGACTGATGCCCGCTGTCCCGTACATGGTCATGGCATCAGAGCTTTTGAGCATCGAGAGCCGTCCGCTCACGGTGGTATTGGCACCGAGCTTGTAGTCTCCAGCAACGCCCAGACTGGTGATGGATTGTCCAGCAAACTGTCCTCGCGTATAGAACTGCTGCGCCAGTTGAACGTTGATACCGGGCATCGCCTGCCAGTTCAGCGCCAGCAAGGTGCGATCGTTGTAAACCGCGTCAGCCTGCGCCGAAAGGGTGGTTTCGTTTTGCGCCAGGAACGTGAGACGAGGGTTGAGGGGAACGGTGAGGCGCGATCGCAACTGGTCAGAAGTAGTGTTGAACACTGGATTCAGGCGATCGCTCCGATCGCGGTGGAACCAGTCGATCGCCAGTTCCGATGCTCCAAACTTCTGCACCACGCCCGCCGAAATAGTGGTGAGCGAGTTGTCTACTCTGGAACCAGCCACCGCTGCTAACCGGAGTGTCAGCAGGTCTTCCAGGGTATTCAGCTCACGGGGTGCAATCCCTTTGTTGTCTTCGTGGTCGTACTGAAAGCGGAGTGCTGTGATGGGAGAGAGTTTGGCGGCTACCTGAGCACCATAGCGGGTTTGACCGGGCACAAAGCTCACCGTGGCATTGTTGGCAAACCCGGTTTCTGCCGAACGGAAGTAGGCACGTCCACGGATACCGTTGGCAATCTCGCCTTCCAGTTCTGCCCGGTATGCCGCGCCGCTCACCTGACCCAGCGTGTCAGAGAGATTGCTGGAGTGGGCATATTCGGCAATCAGGCGGGCGCTGGAACCTAGAGAAATATAGGCATCGGCACCGTACAGCTCGAAATTACGGTTGCCCTGATCTTCTTTTAAATAGGTGGCACCAATCCAGCTTTCCTGGTTTTGCTCGCGCGCAAGGTGGTAAACGGCTCGTCCCGCGTAAATGCTGTTGTCGGAGCCGGGTGTATCGTACTGGTAAGTGATGACAATTCGGCGCACCAGAGTTTCGCCATCGGTGCCGATATCCGTTCGCAGCACAGGCTGACGGAATAGGAGCGTACCACGATCGTAGTCAATTTCGTAATCGGGACCACGACTCAGTGATCGGCGCTCAATCACTGTACCGGGGCGATTCAGCTCTTCCAGTTCCAGGAACACATTCTCGCTGCCTTCGACCAGCAAACGGCGAGACACAAAGTAGTAGCCGCTGGTGCCATCAGGGGCGATCGTGTCGCGCTGAAAGCCCTGCACGTTGTTGCCGTAGAAGCCCGTTAGTTGCAGATTGCCGAAGTTGTAGTTGACTTTTAAGCCGTGCAGTGAGCGGGTAATGGCGGTGAACTCCTGCGATCGCCGCGCAAACTCCTCGGTGTTGTAGTCGCCCCACATGGCATAGTCAATACCTGCACCGAGTACGGGCGAAGTTCGCTCTAGCCGGAGGTACAGGCTATCGGTAGACGGAGCAAGAATCGTGGATTGGGAACTGTCGCCATAGGTGGGATACACCTGATCACAGGACTGAGTATCGCGGAACAGGCGCGTGGTGCCGTCACAGGTCTGGTTTAGATTACGGTTGCTGTTGTATGCCCCGGTGAACAGCCATTCGCCAATTTTCCCGGTGGCAAACACGGCTCCCCGCACGTCTAACTCATAGCGGTTGTTGCGATCGGCGGGCAGAAAATCTCGAAAGCTGTCATAAAAATTGGTGCCCCGTTTGCCAAAGCGAATATCAATGACTCCAGTGGCGATCGACGGGCGCAGATTGGTTTCAAACAGCAGTTGGGTAAACGCCTCCAGGCTGCCTGCGACCGCTCGAATGTTCACCGTTCTGGCATTCAGGCTGGAGCGCAACGACGCAGTAAACTGTCCCTGCACTGCTTTGACTTGAAATCCGGGCTGATCGCGATCGGCATCAGCATCCACAAACTCACCTTCGGAGGCAATCAGCGTGACGATCGCCTCCCGGCTAGAGCGGTTGCCTTTGTCGTCCAGCAGTTGCCCCTGAAGCGTAGCGGTCGATCGACCATCAGCAGGAATTCTTGCCTCAACGGTGGCGATCGTCATCTGCCTTACGTCGCCGCGCACCTGCACCTGCGTCGAAACCAGCCCACCCGCAACTCCATTTGTCGTCGCCTGAGCGGTCAGAGTGTTCTCTCCTTCTTTTAACGCCACCCCGTACCAGCTTTGTGTCACAATGCCAGTCGTTTTGTCTGTCTCTGTACGTCCTATCAAACTGTCAGATACCCCCACACCATTCACGTTCAAGGTAATCTGGCTGCCCTGGGCATACTGCAAAACTACAGTAACAGCGGGAACATCCAGAAGCGCCTGGGCAGTTGGGGTGAGGATGCGGACTTCGCCGGGAGTAAGGGGAGAGGGGGCAGGGGGGGCAGGGGGAGTAGGGGGAGTAGGGGGAGCAGGGGGAGCAGGGGGGGCAGGGGGAGTAGGAGTAGGAGTAGGAGTAGATGGAATGGTTTCGGGGGGGGCGATCGGGGCTAATTGAACAATTGAAGTTGATGGAATCGTTTCGGGGGGAGCGATTGGCGTTAATTGCGCGATCGAATCGAACACCGCCGCTGGTACAGTGGTCACGGGGTTACTTCCTGACTTGCCATCTGCAACAACTTCAGCGGTTTTGGCGAGTGGTCTTTCTGGGGCAGGAGTCGTTGCTTTGGCTGGAGGCTGAAGACAGCACAGCAGCAGCAATTCGGTCGTGAGCGAGAGCCAAAGCAAAGAAGCAGTCAGATGACGTTTCTGCGGTTTCATGGTTTAGCCCCTTCCTGGAATGAAGGAGTGACAGCAAAGTTCATCCGCACCATGCCATTGGGTTCTAAATGCACCAGACGGGACTGGCTGTTGCGTTCGCTGAAATAGAGATTGGGAGCCAGGGTATAGCCCGGAATGCTGCTCAGGTCGAGGACACCCGTGCGGTATCCCGGCAGCACATTGGCAACCGAGTACAACCCGTCTGCGTCGGTAGTGATACGGTTGCCGTCTTCCATAAACACAACCGCGTTGGGCACTCCCGGTTCTCCGGGCTGCTGCTCGCCATCGAAGTTTTTGTCGATGAAGACACGACCGAGAATGGTGCCGCAGTCGGTGATGATGCCAGCGCGAATGCGGAGTTGGTGTACCGCTGGACCATCCTTCACCCCAAAGCCGTTATCTGCCCGTTGCCCAAAGACGATCGCGCTATTGCGTCCCTTGCCCCGCACTGCATCGGGTGTCACCACTGCTGCGTAAGCAATGTTCAACACGGCACTGGGGTCAGTTGCGCCTTGCGGTAGGGATGCGCCCACGCTGAAAGTAACTGTGGAGCCGTTCTGAGTCGTCGTAATCGGTACAGCGGTGCCGCGAAAGTCCCCTCGTACCGCTTTTGGCAGGAATTGGAAACCCAGCGGGAGGGTATCGGTAATCGTCAGATTGTTGATGGCGGCGCTGGATAGATTTCTGACCAACAGGCGGTAGATGACGGTATCGCCCGGTTCTGCCGTGGCACGATCGCCCGTTTTGATGATTTGAATCTCTTGCGCCTGACAGATGCCTGCACCAAAACTGAGTGCGGCAATCACCAGGCTGGTTTGTTCCGCATCTTGAATCGTGATGGTATCAGTGACAGCGGTATCATTGCTGCCGCTGCTAATCGGTTTGCCGTCGATCGCCGTTGCCGTATAAGACACCTGATTGCCGTTACGTGCCCCGATCGTTAAGCGGAACCGTCGTTGAGCATAGATGGAGTTGCGAGGCGGATTGATCACCAGAATGTAGGAGCGTCCCTGGTCTAGCTGCCCTTTCCGCACGTCCAGCAAGAAGTTATACACACCGCGATCGCCATTGGTGAGCGAGAAGGGATTGCTATTTTCGGTGTTGGGCGATCGACCTTCGGCAATCCCATTTCCTGGCTGATCGGGTACTTCTGTTGGCGTAAGCGAAATGAGTCGCCCCAGATTGATTCCCGTTGGATCAGCGGCATCCGATTCATACAGCGCAATGCTGAAGCCGCTGTAGTCACTTAACATCTCTCCCGCACAGCCCACAATGCGCCCCAGCGGGTCAACCAGTCCCGGTGTGAACGTCCCCCCAATCTGGTTGGTCATGTTCAAAATTTGAACCGTCGGCGCTAGACCACAGTTCTGGCTGCTGCCCGTCTGCGGATCGCACAGCGGCAAGCTAACCGCGTCGTATTGATAGGACGCTGTATTTTGCAACCGAACACTGGGTGCCGCGATCGCGGCTGGTGCTGGCGGAGTTTGTGCCTGAGCCGTTGCCATGGGAAGCGTGCTGCTAGCTAAAACAGCCACCACCAGGTGTTTTAAATAGTTGGGAAAAGGCGGGTGTGACATCGGTGCGGCTATCACTAAAGGGAGGAGAGTTGGGGGGCGGAGGGAGTGGGGAAGACGTGTGAAGCTGCGTCACCTGCCCTTCTAAACGAGCCTAAAAAGGCACAAAAGCTCTACCGGAAGACCCTGGAGGGTTTTCCGTAAGCCAACGTTGAAAGAATTCGTTGAAAGAATTGGGGCAGGTAACGCAGCCGTTAAAACGCTCGATCGCCTGCCCCAGCAAGCATCAAGGCGTTACAACTAACGCACTTTAACCTGGTATTCGGCGTTTACAGGTGCTTTTGCCGCCAGCGTATTCGGCAAATTCCAGCGGATATTGGTGTATGCCTCAGCCGGGGCGGGACGGGTTTCGACCTTGCCACTGGCTAATGCGACCTGCACTGTGGGCGCTTCGACAAAGCTGCGTCCGCCATTAATGCTGTAAGTAATCTGAGTGGGTTGGCTAGAAGCCACTTTCGCCGACTTCAGCACAAACACGGTGCCTTTGGGGATCGGCTGATTCAGGGTCAGATTTTTGACGGGACGATCGCCCTCGTTTTTGCCCATCAAGCGATACCGCAGCACATCGCCCGTTTGCACCGCTAACTGGTTTGCACCGTTCCAGGAAATGACTTCTTTGCCCTGAGCATCCTTGCTGATGACTTGCTTTTCGCCCAGCAGCTTTAACTGCACTTTGGGATGCTGCATCGCTTTAGCGATCGCCACATCGGAGTGGAATAAACCCGCTACAACGGGCAATTTACTAGCAAAGGGAATGGTCAGGATCACCGCAGCAACTCCCAGACCGATCGCGAATTGACGTTTCATGCTTTCAACCTCTTCAAATTGGGTGGTAGGTAATAGGTGACAGGTAAGGGAGACGCGGGGACGCGAGGCATTTGACTGCATTCAAAAGTCAAAAGTCAAAAGTCAAAAGTCAAAGCGCCCCGACTCTCCACTCCTTAGTTGATCCGACGACGGAAGATAAACGTACCGCTGGCTCCGGGTTGGATGGAAATACCCAGCGTGTTGGTGTAGCGGGTGACATCTGTCGCTGGCGTTGTTCCGGTTTGATCACCACTGGGAGCGTAGGTAATGGTGCCGAACTGAGCCGTTGTCGCACCGACTACGTTGCTGGTGTCGATCGCGCCGTTGGTGTCGTTATCTCTTGCCCAGGTGTTGGTGCCAACCGTGCCATCCTCAGTGATGACCACGTTGCCTGCATTCAGGGTGACGTTGCCTGCACCAACCGGAGCAATGGAAACGTTGGTGTAGGTAATCCGATACTCAAGGAACCGACCCACCCGTAGGTTTGCCGCCGTTGGCGTTTGTGTATAGTTCTCAACCACCGTCGTACCGTCGGTATCGAGAATGCGGGCATCTTTCACCATTTTCAGAAACCCGGTGTAAACGCGATCGATCGTCCGGTTCTGCGTGGGTTCGGCGGCTGCCAGATCAGGTCTGCCGTTGCCATTCACATCCTGGAAGGCGTAAATGGGAATTGAGAAACCATTGCCAGTATCAGTAGAGAGAGCCGTACCAGGAGTCCCTGGCAGGTCCACTGAGACGCTATAGTTCACCGATGTTCCAGCAGTGAGGGTGGGAATGGTGATGGCACTGCCAGAGGTGAAGATAAAGTTAGTGCCGTTGTAGGTGTAAACTGCCGTTTGAGCGCCATAGGTCAGCGTGACAGTCGTACCCGTCGGTGGCAGAACCTCGCCCGTAGCAGGAGTGAAGTTAGCAGAGTCAGGCACCAGCAGAATATTGCTCAAACTGCCCGTGGTGGGGTTGTTGATCGTATTCAGGAAGGTGACCGAATTTGGATCGATCGTGGAACCAGGTGCAGTGTTTGCTGGAATGGTAGAGGACTTATTGGTGAAGTCATCGTTGTTATTCGTGGGACCAACTGCCGCAGGCTGACCGTTGGGACCGTTGAGAATGGTGCCCGCAGCGGCAACGGTAAACACGTTGTCTTCTCCACCTGGTCCCGTACCTGTGTTGTTGTTGTTGCTGTCTACTCCGTCTGCGGTAGGGTTGGCAACGCCATCGGTAGGTGTGATAGAACCTGTTGTGCCGTCATCATTGAAGTTGCTGGGAGCCTGGTCACCCGATTCGTCGTAAACCAGTGTGCCGCCGCCGCCTGCGGTTTGACCAAAGACCTGAGCCAGGTTGGCGATCGTCGTTGTCCCTGTTACGCCTGTCGTCACAACCTGGAAGGTGAACCCTGTGACCGTTGTACCAGCCGGAATGGGACCATTGTTAATGAAGCCAATTCGAGTGGCGTTACCGATCGTGCCGATCGCCGCTACGTTTGTGACCCAGTTTGCCGTATTCGCATTCGTACCGACTGGACTATTGGTGTAAACCACAGTCCAACCTGTCGGAGCAACAGGCGTTCCGGTCAGGGTTGTGTTAGCTGGCACAGCATCCGACACCAAAACCTGCGTTACTGGAGCACCATCCACATTAATCGTGGTGCCTACCAGGTTCGCAGCGCTGAGACCACTGGTTCCTGCTGGCGCGGTGGCATCCACTCGCAGCGACAAGCCATAAGTCAATACGTCATCGTTAAGCGCCGGGGTGGTGGAATCAGTGTAGGCAGTGCGGGTTTTGAGGATGGCAGCAAACGCCTGGGATTGAGCACCAACCAATACCTGTTGCGTCACACTGGCTTCTCGTTCGCCATTGGTCGGTACACCTGCCGCTTCACCCGCAGCGCCATCCGCATTGTCAACGGTGCGAATTTCGCCAGCGGTAGCACCATCAATGGCATCCGGTTGGTTTTGAGTCCCCGCACTGTTATCATTCGCTCCGGTATCACCCAGGCGCACTGCAATAGCGGCACCCGAAGAAGCCAGCCCCGAAACGGTAACGGGTACGCGCACAATCACCGAGCCGCCCGCCAGAATGGAGGCTGTTGTCACACCACCTGCTGGAATATTAATAAAGGTTATGCCGCCGTCAGTGCTGTATTGCAGCGTTCCAGCCGCACCGGGACCTGTCACCGTCGCGGTGCCCGGAATAAAGAACTGGGTGGGGTCATTACCAACGTTAGTGATCCGGTAGTCGTAGTTGATGAGATCGTTTGGCAGCACCGTACCACCAGTTGTATCGGTGATTGCGAGCGGGGTTGCCGTTACGCCTGCCACTTCTGCCACGGTAACTACCACGGTGTTAGACGTGGCGTTGATGGTCGTGCCCGGCGCATTGGGATCTTCATAGGTCGCCGTAGCCGTGTTGCTGATCGTGGTTCCGGCGGCTGTCCCATCTGCAAAGGCAGACGTAGACATTGATAGCGCACCGCCAACTAAAAGAGTGGTTGCCAGTAGTCGGCGATAGGTACAACGGGTTCGTCTTTTCATGAGCATATGAGCAATAGTGAATTGAGTGAATCAGCGCCGATCAAGACCAGACGCACTGAGAAAAGGAGCGTAGGGAGCGCTTAAATTTGCAGCGCAAAAACCATCGATCGCAAGAAGAGGCATTCTTGCAATGACTGTCGTGAAGAGGCAAAGTAGTCGTAAGAAATCTATTTGGGCTTTCCTGTTGATGCCGCTGAATGATAAGAAAGCAGCGATTCCATCAAGCAAAATTTTGCAGTGGCAACTTAGTTCAATTACATCGTTCCCGCTTTTAGGGTTGAACTAACAAAACCTAAGTATTCTGTGAATATTTTCGAAAGAATTGCTACGAGCAAACGTTCATACAAGAATCAATGTCATCTAGTAATCAATCGCTAATAGTTTGGGAACTCTTTCTCCGTAGTCATTTCAGACTGAGAAAGAGCTGGTTAGTTGCTACCAGGTTCAAACTGTACCAGTGAAAATACTGATGCATTACTTGACTGGCTATTTTGCTTACGTAAGACTGCTTAGAGTGCTTTATGACGCTTTATGCAAAGCACGGTGGAGTAGAGTTTGGGATGCTGAGCTAAATTTATGATCAGTTTTATACAGACTGGAAGACATTCGGGTGTTTGTGCAAAGACGTGGCGATCGCACCCAAACGGAGATGACAATCAGCTTTTTCGTTGACTGCCGATCGCTCATACCAGCGGCATTCTCACCATGCGAAGAGGAGCGCTATACTTTGGTGGCAATGTTCGATGCCTGGTTAAACCTCCGAGGTTTGCGTAAGCTCTACTGATGCCAAAAAGCTGTGTGGGTATCAAAAGGCGATACCGATCGACGACCTTCCTCGATCGGCTGCCATGCTTAGCGCCACACTCAGATCGGCATATCGATCAAGCTGACGTGAATCAGCGCACCGTCTTTGCCTAGAACTTGCAGGGCGGGTGAGGGCGCTTGCAGAACGATCGATCAGCTAACCAGGTTGCCGAGACGTGGCAAAGACTAGGGGCTGTCATCAATTACGACTACACATGACTTGCAACAAGGGTGCCAGCCCCCAGCCTCGTGTGTTGGGGCGGGCGCGATCATGCTGATACCAAGGTTTTGGAGCTGAATTAATGACGCGCCCTAAGCCGTGGCAAAAACCTTCGCTGCTGCTGCTACACCTGCTCCGGGGGTAAAGCCTTCGTAGCTGAGTTCTTGCAAGGTTGCTTCCAGGGCACCAATAGCGGTCAAAATGTCACGATCGCTCACAAACCCTAAGTGACCAATACGGAAAATTTTGCCTTTGAGGTGATCTTGCCCGCCAGCGAGGATGATGTCAAACCGTTTTTTCATCACGGTGCGAATTTGCTCAGCATCGACGCGATCGGGTATGACAGACGTAATGGCAGGACTGGCAGCAGTAGCGGGTGCCAGTAGTGGCATCCCCAGGGCGGTTACAGCAGCGCGAGTGGCAGCAGCCAAGCGCTGATGACGAGCAAAGATGTTTTCCAACCCTTCTGCCTGCATCATTCGCAATGCTGCTTGCAGAGCAAAGAACATATTTACAGGAGGCGTAAAGGGTGTTGTATTTTTCGCGGCATCTTTACGATACTTACCCAAATCGAGGTAGTAGCGAGGGAGTTTAGCGGTCGTATACGCCTCCCAGGCTCTAGCATTCACTGCTACAAAGCCCAATCCGGGTGGCACCATGTAGCCCTTCTGCGAACCCGATGCCACGACATCTAGATTCCAGTCATCAACAGGCACATGGTACGCGCCTAAACTGGTGACGGTATCTACAATAATGAGCGCTTCGCCGTGTGTCTTGACGTGTCGATTGATGGTTTCGAGGTCGTTGAGTACTCCGGTTGAGGTCTCGCTATGAGTGATGATGACCGCTTTGATCGTCTTGTTCGTGTCTTGTTCTAAGGACTCGCGGAACTGCTCTGGATCGAGTACCTGCCCCCATTCAGCAGCGATCGTTTCTACAGTTAGCCCGTATGCCTTTGCCAACTCAACCCAGCGCTCACCAAACTTGCCGTTGCTGCCAACAAGAACACGATCGCCTGGACTCAAAAAGTTGATGATGGCGGCTTCCATCGCACCCGTACCGCTGACCGTCAAACTCAGTACATCATTTTTGGTTTGATGCAGCCACTTCAGATTCTCAGTCACCTCTGCCATGATTTTGGAGAAGTCGCCACTGCGATGCCCGATCGGGTGCTTCGCCATTGCGAGTAGAACCTGTTCCGGTACCGGGGTTGGACCCGGAATCATCAGCATTAACTTGTCGTCCATAATCTGCCCTGAGAATCGAGACTAGCGCGCACAATGGCGGCATCTTCCAGGATGACACAATTTCTAACGTTTAAACAATTCTCAGAGGGGCTTCTAAAAGCAAGGCAGCGGCAAAAGCGACCCTACAGCAGTCAGCAGAACTCAAAACTTTCACTCCTCACCCCTTACTTCTTACTCCTCACTCTTTTACGATCGCCGCGTTTTGTGGTTACGACGACGAAGCAAGAAATCTGGCAAATCAACTTTAGGTTCGCGGTTGAAAGCAGTGTTGCTTAGCCGTGCTGGGCTGCTAGGTTCTGTTGTTTCATCAGCGGCAGCTAACAGTGCTGCTAGTAAATCGGACAGTTCCGCTGGAGGATTCGGCAAAACGTGTTCTAAGAATGCTTTGAGTTTAAGGACATCGCTTTGGTTGCTGAAGCAGCGGTCTTTCCAATGTTGAATCGCGGTTTCATATTCGCTGGCTTGCTGTGCCTGACGCAGGATCTGTTCCTGCATATCGGTTGTCTGGCTTTCCACTTCCGCTATGCGTGTTTGCTGGCGATCGCGCTCTTCCTCAAGTTCCTGGCAGGCATGTCTGAGCATTGCCTGAGTGGTGGTTTGTTTTGCTGCCCGTGCTTCCAGCGCGGCAATTTTGGCATGAGCTGCTGCCAAGTCGGGGGCGATCGCTGAAGCTGCCGTCCCCGGCGTTCCAGTCGCTGCAAGCACAGCCCCATGAGTTGAAGCGTTAGACAGTCGAGACTGCTGCAAACTGTCCAGTAATGCCTGCTGCTCTTGCAGGGTACGGTGAGCTTGCTGTAGTTCGGCTTCAAGTTGCTTTAAGGCAACCTGGCGATCGCTCAGGATTTGTGAGAGTTCGCTGACTTGAGCCTGAGCTTGCTCCAATCGTGCCGTCAGGTGAGCTGCCAGAGTGCGAGCATCCAGTGATTGAGTCTCTAGCGCTAAAGTCCGCTCCTGCTGTGCGTTCAGGTCTGCCTGTAGATTCTCTAGCTGTGCTTCCAAGCGCTGTTGATATGCCTGAACATCAACGCGATCGTGAGCGATCTGAGCCTGAAGCTGCGTGAGTTCTTGCTGCTGCGCCTGTGTGAGCGCCTCCATTGTGTTGAGGAGGGTTTGCAAGGAGCGATCGCGCGCTTGAGTTTCGGTCAATTGGGCATCCAGTGCCTGCTGCTGCTGCGCTAACTGGAGCTTTAAGCGTGCGATCGCCTGCTGCTGCACGTTAGAAATGTCTTCGGTTGATGCCAGTTGTGCCTCTAAAAGATGCTGATCGACCACCTGTAGCTGCATTTCACGCAAGGATGTCAGCGATTGATCCAGCGCTTGCTCCAGGTGACGAATGCGCTCAATCTGCTGGTGCGAGAGCGATCGTGCTTGCCTTAATTCAGCTCTGAGTGTTTCTTGCTCTTGCTCCCACCGCTGTCGCTGAGATTCTAGCGCTGTCGCTCGTTGGGTGAGGTCAGCGATAAAACCCGGATCGATCGCATTGATTTCGTGGTGTTCTACCGCCCATCTGTCTAAATACTGTTGAAGCGGCTCTGTAGATTGAGGGGAGGCGGTTTCAGCGATCGGGATCGTCGTCACAGCGCTCAACGCGACCCTATCCAGCGTAGCGTCACCGTCAGAGTGTTTGACCTCTGCCGTCACAGAACTAGAAGCTGGGTTCGGTTCAGACACACAGGATTCCTCGAAAACGATGAGCCAGCCCTTCTGGTCACTTTCTAACCTTCTAGGATGACAATTCAGACTCCGGACTCGCAGCGCCTTGGGTAATCAATGAAGCTGCTTCAGAAGCTCTAAAGTCTAGCGTTTAACGTCTATCATCTCAACTCCGTCCTTCTCGCCGCAAGATTGAATCTAAATTAGTTGATCAAAAGAGTAATCGCCACCGTAAGTGATGGATGTTTGCAAATCATTCTTCCGCCAAGTGATGCACGGCTGCTCCTGATACCTGTGGTTCTGTAGCCCTAGAAAACAAGGGGATTCTACTCTTTTTGTAGACTCAGAAGGGTAGCAACCGTTTCTTGCTCAGCGGTAAGGCTGTTGAGTGACCAACGATACTCGATCGGCAAATGGTTGCGCTGACAATCGTCTTCTAGCTGTTTCTGTAGTGCGAGTGCCTTGCGAAGAGTGATGATCAGTTGATGCACCTGTGCTTGTGATGAAGCCCGTTGACCAACTGCGACCATTGTTTGTCGTTCGAGCAGTTGGAGCAGCAGCTCGTAATGAATATGAGACGGAAGGGGAATGGATTCCATGAAGCGGACTACCTTATAGCGTTAATCAACTGGGACAACAGGCTTGGTGAAGTAGCGTGTTCGGCAAAGCCGTATCTCGTCTATATCTAGAGAAAGGATAGGATCTAGAGAAAGGATAGGTAGAGAAAGGCTCCTTCGGGATAGCCGTATCAGAGAGTGGGATTCTGAGCGGCTACCTGCCCGACGAGGCTTGCCAGCGCTACTCCTGGGTCGGGTTGCCGCATGAGCGCTTCACCCACCAGCACAGCGCTGGCACCTGCAGTTGCCACTAATTGCAAATCGTCAGGGGTATAAAGACCGGATTCACTGACGATGAGTATGTTGCGCGATCGCAGTTGCTCCTGGCGATCGTCCAGTAGTCGGCACGTCGTCTGTAAATCGACTGAGAAATCCTGCAAGTTGCGATTATTGATACCAATCAGGTTGACGCTATCCAACGCCAGGACGCGATCGAGTTCCTCTAAGGTATGCACCTCAACCAGCGCCGTCATACCCAGCGTTGCCACAATCTTGAGGAAATACTGAAGGTCTTTATCAGACAGAATGGCGGCAATCAGCAGAAGCGCATCAGCGCCATTGACCCGCGCCAGATACATCTGATACGGGTAGATGATGAACTCTTTGCACAGCAGTGGTAACTCGGTCACAGCGCGAATACGAGCCAGGTTATCGAAGCTGCCCTGAAAGAATTTCTGGTCGGTCAAGACTGAAAGACAGGTCGCACCGCCCTGTTCGTAAGCACGGGCGATCGCAACAGGATCAAAGTCTTCCCGAATGATTCCCTTGCTGGGAGATGCTTTTTTCACTTCCGCGATCACAGCAGGACGAGTCTTGCCATGCTGGAGTGCCTGCAAGAAATTGCGCGGCGACGGTAAGTTTCGTACCTGCTTTTGCAGTTCCAGCAGAGGAACGCGATCGCGCAGTTGGGCAACCTCAGTCTCTTTCTGCCAGACGATTTCCTCCAAAATATGGCGAGGAGCGGCATCAGGCACCTTTGCCTGGTAGCGCAATGACTCTACAGAAACCGCAGGATTGGGTGGACGACGACGGATCTGCATCGGTGACTAAAGCGTAAAGGGAAAAAATGTACGATCGAGCCGTGTTTGACCACTGCTCAAACTGATGCGTGATGAATGCTTTTGATAGCGTAACCTAACTATGAAAAGGCACGGGGAAGAAATGTGTCGAGCCGAACAAAATTGACTCGATTTTTTGAGGAAGTGAGGGGAGAGGAGTGAGGAGTGAGGGGGTAAGAGGGTGGGGAAGTTTTGAGTTGTGAACCCAGGTGTCGGGTATCCAGTATCGGCAAGAGGGTTGCGTTTTGCTTACTCCCTACTCCCTACTCCCTACTCCCTCTCCCCTTTCAATGCACTGCCCGCTTATACGCCTCATCCAGCACTTCTGAGAGAGTGGGATGAGCATGAACAAGGAAGGCAAGATCTTGGACGGTTTGCCGCTGTGCGATCGCGTTTGCCGCTTCTTGAATCAGGTCGGAGGCATGTAGACCAAAGATATGAACGCCCAGCACTTCGCCCGTGTCTGGACGGTAGATAACCTTTGCTACGCCTTCAGTTTCACCTTCCGCGATCGCCTTTGCATTCCCCTTAAAATAGGTCCGAACAGCGGCAGCTTCAAAGCCCTCTGCTTTGCCTTTTTCCTTCGCAGCAGGCTCAGTCAAGCCAACGAAGCCAATTTCGGGATGGGTGAAGGCGGCAGCAGGAATGCTGTGGTAGTCAACGGTACGGGGGCGATCGCAGATGTTCTCGATCGCCGCTACGCCCTGAGCCGCTGCCGCATGAGCCAGCATCAGTTTGCCCGTTGCGTCACCGATCGCCCAGAGATGGGGTACGGGTTCGCCACCTGCAAGCACTGCCATGTGATCGTTGATGGGGATAAAGCCGGGTCGCACAGTTTCTACGCCGACTGAATCTAGCCCTAAGTCTTTGGTCAGTGGCACCCGTCCCGTTGCAACCAGACAGGCATCGACTTCCAGGACTTCCACAATTTCCTTTGTTTTGGCATCTGCCAGTTCAATCACGACAGGCGAACCGGGAGTAATGCGTTTTGCTAATACGCCAACTTTAGTTTCGATATCGCGGGGCGTGATGAGTACGCGTTGGGCAAGCTTGGCGATATCGGGGTCGAACCCCGGCATAAGTTGGTCGAGCGCTTCGATTAAGGTAATTTCGCAGCCCAGCGCGGAGTAAACGTCGGCAAACTCCAAGCCGATGTAGCCACTGCCGACGATCGCAATCCAGGGTGGCAACGACTCCAACCGCACCGCATCATCACTGGTAAAAACGGTTTTGCCATCCAATTCAATTCCCGGCGGCACAAAGGGTACAGAACCGGGCGCAAGCATAATATCTTTCGCCGTGATGGTTTTCTCACCATCCTTTGTTGTCACTGAGACTTTTTGCACTCCAGCAATTTTGCCCCAGCCGTGAATGGTGTCTACTCCTAACCGCTTCAGACTACCGATGAGCGCCTCTCGCTGTTTGGTGACAATGCTGTTGGCGTGGTCGGCGATCGCCTGACGATCGAACGCCACATCGCCTAATTGAATGCCCAACGCTTTCAGGTGAGGCGCATCCTGGAACTCGCGCACACGCCCCGATGCTGCCAGCAGCGCTTTTGAAGGAATGCATCCCCGATTGACGCAAGTGCCACCCATCTCGGCAGCTTCCACAACCGCTGTTTTCAGCCCGCAACTGACCGCGTGGATTGCCGCCCCGTGCCCACCAACCCCAGCTCCAATGATGACTAAATCGTAATCGAATGACTGACTCACTTCTCTCTCCTGGTGCATTACCTTCTATTGTCGGTTGGACGGGAGCGATCGACAAGGTGGGAGAGATGAAGGATGAGGGATGAAGGATGAAAGATAAAACACAAGTTCTACTGCTTAGGTCAGGAGGCAATCGGTTTGAATTTTTGGTTAGGATGCAGAAATAAGGCAGTTCTAAAAAGCGGGAGACTATTTTGTACGGAGCCGATCCGAAAGATAAGCATCCGATGAAGGGATTTCCGCAAATCTGCTTCATTCAGAACACGGTGTCAAACCCCAATATCATCATTGGCGATTATACGTATTACGACGATCCAGAAGATTCGGAAGACTTTGAGCGGAATGTTCTGTACCACTTTCCCTTTATTGGCGATCGGCTCATTATTGGGAAGTTTTGCGCGTTGGCGAGAGGCGTAACGTTCATCATGAATGGTGCCAATCATAAGTTAGATGGGTTTTCGACCTATCCGTTTCAGATCTTTGGCAACGGTTGGGAAAGAGTCATCCCTCAGCTTGAAGAGCTACCATACAAAGGCAATACAGTCATTGGAAACGATGTCTGGATTGGCTATGAAGCAGTGATTATGCCAGGAGTGCAAGTGGGCGATGGCGCGATTGTTGCAGCAAAATCAGTGGTAGTGAGTGATGTGCCGCCTTACACAATTTTTGGAGGCAACCCAGCCAAACGTATTCGTCAACGCTTTGATGACGAGGTGATCCGATCGCTACTTGAAATCGCCTGGTGGAATTGGGAGATCAGCAAGATTACACGCAATTTGGAGAAGATTATGGCGGCAGATCTTGAAGCTCTAAAAAACTGTGAGTAGAAGCACAGCAAGACTGTTGCGTTGGAGCGGACTGATACAGCTAGTCACGTTTTCAGTAGTTGCTGCTCCGATCGATCACTATGCCACCAATGCTTCGCATTCTCCGATCAGTTCACGGGGTCAAGAGTGATGACGATCGGCTCTTGCAAACCCCAACTTAAAATCTCGACGCTGAGTGATGGTTGGCAAAAGCGCTGAAAAGGCAATCTTAAGACATGAGTTGCTAGAAAATAAGTGCAATTGGTGGAGAGACGCTGTAAAGTAGTACAAACGCTCTTTGTCGCTTTATGCTATCTCCACTAACACCGTCTCAGCAACGGGTTTTTACCTGGATTGAGGATTTTATTGCTCAACACGGTATGGCACCGACCTACCGCGAGATTCAAAAAGGGTTGAGTTATCGATCGCTGGCATCGGTACAGCTTCACATTGATACGCTAACGACGAAGCGGTTGCTCAGTCACGCTCCTCGCAAATCTCGTTCCCTCAAAATTTTGCGTCCTAGCGATGGCATTCCGCTGATTGGGGCGATCGCCGCGCACAGTTTGGTCGAAACGTTTCCTGACCAGGAGATGCAGCACCTTGAACTTTCCTGCCTACCAAAGCTAGCGCACCTTTCACAACACGAACGTTCGCAGCATTTCGCGCTACAGGTGCGGGGCGACAGCATGACAGGGGCAATGATCGATCACGATGATGTGGTGATTATGCGGAAAGAAACCAATCCCCGCTCCATTCGTAATGGCACGATCGTCGCTGCCCGAAAGAATGGTGCTACCACACTTAAGTATCTCTATCGTCGAGGGCAACACCTTACTCTCCAGCCCGCCAACCCAGCTTACGAACCGACTGTCATCGATACCACTACAGAAGAGTTAGACATTCAGGGCGTTTACGTTGGGCTGCTTCGAGGATTAGTTTAATCTGCGTTTCAAGGACGAGCGGCTGGCAGGCGCGGCTGATTGCTGGGTAACGGGCTAGAACGTTCTGATTCATTTGTGAGGAGAAATTCACGGATGAAGCGGGCGATCGCTCGCTGAGCCAATCCTCCCGCAATTTGCTGTCCCATCTGCTGCGCCTCTGGCTTGAACAGCAGCTTGGGAATCACTGGCAGTAGCTTAGCGGGGTCAAAGCCCTGCGTCTCCTGTAAAATCCCCAAAATCCGCTTCAGGTGCTCCAGAGTTTGCTGACCTTCAGCCGGAACGGTCGCACGGTTAACGGTCAGACCCAACCGTTCAGCAAAGCCGTAGCGAATGTTGTTGAGCGTCGTATTGCCAAACAGATCCAGTCCTTTGACCGCTTCTTCCACGATTTGGTGCCGAATGAGTTCACCCCGCTCAGAAAAAAGGTAATCCAGCGTTTGATCAACCACCTGGCTCAAATCGTAATCGCTGCTGCCACGCGCGTTTTTTAGCAAATTTTCCAGACGGTTCCAACGAAAGCTGTTGTCTTTAAACAGCAGATCTTTCAACGATGCCCGTAGTTGTGGCGCTGGATCGGTCAGCAGACGCTTAGCGACGTAGGGGTATGCCTTGCTGAGCACTTTGAAGTCGGGATCGACATTAATGGCAATGCCTTCGAGGGTAACGAGCGATCGAATGATCAGCGCATAGTAGGCAGGCACTCGGAAGGGAAACTCATACATCAAGGCAGATAGTTGATCGGTAATACTCTTGATGTTGATTTCGGCAACGCTCGTGCCCAAAGCGTCATTAAAAACGGTCGCAAAGGCAGGAATGATAGGAGTTAGATCCGTATCGGGGGTGAGAAACTCTAGATTCACATAATCTCTGGCTAAGCCCTCAAAGTCTCGGTTGACGAGGTGGACGATCGCCTCAATCAAGCCGTAGCGCTGAGCTGGTTTTACTTCGCTCATCATGCCAAAGTCCAGATACGCTAGCTTGCCATCGGGCGTTGCTAACAGGTTGCCGGGATGGGGATCGGCATGGAAGAACCCATATTCTAAAAGCTGACGGAGAGAACATTGCACACCGACTTCAATTAAGTAGCTGGCATCGGTTCCCTGTGCCCGAATGGCTTCTGGCTGGGTCAGCTTAATACCCGTAATCCACTCCATTGTTAGAACACGCCGTCCAGTGTATTCCCAGTAGATTTTGGGTACGTAGACATCCTTCATGTGCCCATAGAGTTTGGCAAAGCGCTCGGCGTTGCGCCCTTCATGGTTGTAATCCATCTCCTCAAAAATGCGGGCGGCAAACTCGTCCATAATGCCTACCAGATCACTACGAATCTGCTTGAAGAGCCGCATTGCCAGCGCTGCCAATCCACGCAGAATGTAAGTATCCAGCGCAATACTCTGTGCCAGCCCAGGACGCTGCACTTTCACTGCCACTTCTTCGCCCGTTTTGAGCCTGCCCCGGTAAACCTGACCGAGAGACGCTGCCGCGATCGGATTTTCGGTGAGTTCCGCGTAGATCAGGCTGGGCGGTTCACCCAATTCTTCTTCGATAAACCGATAAGCGATCGCATTGTCGAACGGCGGTAACTGATCTTGCAGCCGAGTCAGCTCTTCTAAATACTCAGGCGGCACCAAATCGGGACGGGTAGACAGCGCTTGCCCAACTTTGATGAAGGCAGGACCGAGTCGTGTCAACAGTTCGCGCAGGCGGACGGCTTGTTGCTTGTGCTTACGTTCGCTAAAGCCAACACGGGTATGCCACCACCAGGTCAACCCAAACGTAATAAACGGAAAGAAAATTTTGAACACTCTGCCCCAAACCTGGAGGGGATACTGCTGGTAGTGTGCCGCGATCGCGTCTGCATCGTAGCGCAACGAGCTGTCTTCCTCATCAGGCAAAATGTCTGCCAGCAGCAAGCGTTCTTCCAACTCGACGGTAATTTCGTCGTCTACTACTAACGTCGGAGTTACACGCTCTGGTACTACCTCATGAAGCCCTTCTGCCGAGCCGAGAGGCACACGCTCCGAGTCGAATGAAACTGGTTGAGGCTGAGCAGTCTTGACATTCATGAATTTGCAGCCGGGTGAAAACGGTATGTAAAGTATCGTAACAACAATTCTGGGTAGCCTGTACTGAATGCGTGAATGAGAAATGCGTGAATGAGAGGCTTCCTCATCTGCGATCCCTCTACAAGCTAAGCATCGTACCTTTCTACTTTGCTCTGTCCAGAGGGACAAATGCAAGATGAGCTTTCCGAACTAGCCATCATCCCACGCGGTTGGGTAAACCACTTGTCTTGATACGCTTGATGCAAGTGCTTCAATGGTCTAACCACAAAAGTCGCTTCTGGCACTGAAAACGGAAACTCGATCGTGTGCTGCCGAATGCTCTACACAAATCGCCGTAATTTCTCCACAAAGCCCTGGTTAGTGGTTTAAACTGCGTGGGCACCCTGGTTTCAAGTGCATCAGTAACCGTCAATGACAGTCAGCATTCCTTACGCTACAACCCAATTTGCCTCGTTAGAACAAGCGCTCAAGCATTACTTTGGCTACGATAGCTTTCGTCCAGGGCAGCGGCAGATGGTGGAATATGCCCTGCACGATCGCGACCTCCTCGTCATCATGCCGACAGGGGGAGGCAAATCACTTTGCTTCCAACTGCCTGCGTTGCTGAAGGAAGGCGTGATGATTGTCGTATCACCCCTCATTGCGCTGATGCAAGATCAGGTGCAGGCACTGCAAAACAACGGTATTCCTGCGACATTGCTCAACAGCAGTATCAGTCCAGTCGAGTCGCAGTCTCGTCAAGCTGCCATTCTCGATCGCAAAATCAAGCTTGTCTACGTCGCTCCCGAACGATTGCTGAGCGAATCGTTTTTGGGTTTTCTGGATCAGGTCAAGGCGCGAGTGGGCATTTCAGCCTTTGCGATCGACGAAGCACACTGCGTCTCTGAATGGGGGCATGACTTTCGCCCCGAATATCGTCAGCTACGGCGCTTGCGGCATCGTTATCAAAATGACGATCGCATCATCCCCATTCTTGCGCTGACTGCAACGGCAACTGAGCGAGTGCGGCACGATATTCTTGGTCAGCTAGAGCTAGACAAGCCGCACGTTCATATAGCCAGCTTCAACCGTCCCAATCTGTATTACGAAGTCCGACCTAAAGGTAGTACGCGACAGGCATACACAGAACTGTTTCAGCAGGTGCAGCGCACGGAAGGAGCGGGTATCATCTACTGCCTGAGTCGCAAGCGTGTGGATGAGATTACCGCTAAACTTCAGCACGACGGCATTTCAGCACTACCGTACCATGCAGGACTGAGCGATGCGGTGCGAAAAGACAACCAGGACAAATTCATTCGAGATGACGCGCGGGTTATGGTAGCCACGGTTGCTTTTGGCATGGGCATCAATAAACCAGACGTGCGTTTTGTTATCCACTACGATTTGCCCCGCAACATCGAAGGTTATTACCAGGAATCGGGTCGAGCCGGACGCGATGGTGAACCGTCACGTTGTACGCTCTTTTACGGCGCGGGTGACATCAGAACCGTTGAGTTTCTCATTGCTCAAAAAGTCGATCCGGCGACGGGCGAACCGTTGGAAGATGAACAGCGCATTGCCTCGCAGCAACTTCGACGCGTGATCAACTACGCCGAGGCGATGGAATGCCGTCGTACTATTCAGCTTGGCTACTTTGGCGAGGACTTTCCTGGCAACTGTGACACTTGCGACAACTGCTGCCACCCCAAGCCGATCGAAGACTGGACGCTAGAAGCACAGAAGTTTCTGTCGTGTGTTGCTCGCTTTGCCCAGAAAGGTCAGCGGTTTGGCATCAACCACACGATCGATGTCTTACGCGGCTCCAAAAACGATCGCGTATTGAAAAATGAACACGATAAACTATCCACCTACGGCATTGGCAAAGACCGCAGCGCAGAGCAATGGCGATTGCTCGGTCGATCGCTCATCCACCAACGTCTGCTAGATGAAACGTCCGACGGCTATTCGATGCTGGAACTAAACGCTCTGAGTTGGGAAGTGCTAAAAAAGCAGCGTTCCGTCATGGTTGCCTTTACTCCAGCCAAACCAGAGGCTGTCAATGGTTCCAGCAACGTCGATGCGGCTGAAGTAGAAGCGCTTTACGATCGCCTCCAGAAGCTCCGGAAGCGACTGGCAGACGAGCAATCGGTGCCGCCATATGTGGTTTTTCCCAACTCCAGCTTGCGATCGATGGCAAACATCCAACCCCAAACGCTTGCCCAATTTGCCACCATTCCAGGAGTTGGTAGCCGAAAATTAACGCAGTACAGCAAGATATTCATTGCAGAAATTCGGTGGTTTCGAGAGCAACGCGGTTTGCCCCTACAAGCCGAAACGGGCATAGAGCCTCAGCTAACGCCACCGATCGCACAGCCTAATCTTGCCTCGTTTACCCAACTCCAAACGCTGGAACTCTATCAGCAAGGGATGGAGCCTGGCGCTATTGCCGAGCAGCGCCACGTTCGCCGGAGTACAATCATGAGTCATTTGGCTGAACTGTTAGAGATGGGCTATCCCATTGATTTGGATGATTTGGTACCCCTCGATCGCCAGAATAAAATCATGTACGCCATTAATACAGTCGGTCCCGATGCGCTCGGTAGCATTCGTGAGCATTTGGGTGAAATGTATGGCTACGACGAGATTAGGTTGGTGCGATCGCGCTGGCGACGCGAAACCGAGTAAGCGTTGTCAACTTTGAGTCTTCTATAGCAAGGTTGAAAGAAGAAGACTATATCCGTATTCTGTATTAGTAAGGCTGTAGCTTCAGACAATCTTGCTGATAGCTGGCTCTCATGTTCGGTACTGAGTATAATCTGATTTTAGATTGCTGCTGGTCTCTGTGTTTCTAATGAAGGGTGTTGTCGGTCACAGTTTACTTGAGGTTTAGCAAGACTCTAAAGTCACCTTTAGATGGAAGCGATTCAAACCTATCTCTCCTTAAAAGGGTTGGCTGGTTTCGTTTGAATGGGTCGATGGTGGTGGACAAAAGCTCAACGCTCATAGCAGAGGTTAGGGAAGACTTTTGATAGACGCTTACAGCTTTTTAACGAAATTTCACGACTGAGTTGTGTATCGTTCTGAATGCGGTCTATCAAGGCAAGTTTTCACATTGAGCACGTACCGACATCGTGTATGCAGATGCAGCAGCTTGTGACAACGATCATTGGTTTGCTGAGTCATGATCACAACTTTAAATGGTGCCTCGTCACAAAATACTGTGGACAAGCATTACATTATCGTGAGACCCTTAGCTATCCCATTGGGCAAGCTCCAAGCTTAACCAGTGCAGCAGCTCTTGCATAAAATCAGCCTTCTATCTCCTTAGTTTGTCGAATCTATTGACTAATCCTGAGTGCATATGATAATCAGGGATGCTCTCGACGATGCTCACAAGAATGAGACGCCAATTAAATTAAACAGGTTGAGTCGGAACATTCAGCAAGCCCAGGACGCGGTCTACAATTTTCTTTTGGAAATTGTCAAGAAATGGCCCCCTGAAGAAGTTTTGCTGGAGTTCAAACGCCTATTCATCTATCACGTTGACTCGATCAGCACTGATGCAATGCAGGCAATTTATGACATTGTTTTTTCTAACAATGAGGAAGAGTTTAGAAATACGCTGAAGCGATGTTGCTACATTTTAGTCAATAACTGGGATGCGACTCGCAACTATAAGCCAATCCAGGAGTTGGTCATTGTCTTTACGGATGCGTCAATCAGTCGCAATACAGCCTCTCCTACCTTAAAGCGGCTCCGTCACTGGCTTGATGAGTTTGTCAAAAGTAGTGATTATGAAGAGCTAAAGCTCTTTGCATCGCGCTATGACGAGAAAGAACGGGGTCCTTGGGTCTCGCGGTACACGTCATATTTACTAGTGCCTCAATACATCGATCTAAAAAATCCGATCGAACAGCGAGAGGCAGCAAGAGCCTTATCAAAGCAGCTAAAAGATCGCTTCAAGTTTGATTTAGCAATGTATATTGCGCGATCGCAGAGTAATGCCCCCAGCAAGCGTATCCCTAAGAATCCAACTGCGTTGGGTGAAGAAGTGCTGCGGCTAATCAAGGCGATCGTGGCTAGACGAGGACCGTTCAGCTATGCTAATTTGGCGAATATTTTTGTCAACCAAACGCAGAATCTTCCCTACAGACAGTTCAAGCAAGGCATACAACAATATTTAATCTTCTCTGTTGAAAATCAGGAATTTGTCGAAACCTTACGTGCAAAACTGACAGAGAAATTAGATGCTCTTTACGAAAGCCATGATGATGAAGTTGTCACTAATGCTCTGACGTTGCGAACCTGCAATCGAGTGATTGATTATTTAACCACCGAGAATCAAGCAGAACCGTCGCAACTTTTTGTGCTGCTTCTTTCGCAGGGAAACCCCATTACGTTAGTGGTCGCACTGCTCAAAATTATTCTAATTTGTAAGCACTCACGCACACACTTGGAGGCACGGATCGCTGAGCTGATCAAGTATTACCAAAACTATCCTGAAGACGAATGTGCCTGGGTAGTGAACTTTTTGGAAGTTTTTACTGTAACGTTTGCGATTCACGCCGAAAACGTTCAATACAATTTGATTAAGATGCAGGTTGATGAAACACAGCCTATACCCAATATTTTTGATCCAGACAAATATCGCATCTTTTCTCAGCTCAAACGTGAGGCTCAAGCAGAGTTACTTCCAGCATTGCCCACTCCTGAAACAGATACGATCGACGTTGAACATGACGATGCAGAGGAAGCCTTGCAAGGTAACGACTGATTTTAACCCTTCTATCGTGGCTTGTGCCGTGAGCTTCGTTCAAAGTAGGCGCTGCTCATCGAGCCACGCCAATCCAGCACCAGCAGTTTCTG
Organism: Tildeniella nuda ZEHNDER 1965/U140; assembly: GCA_019358895.1. GTDB lineage: Bacteria > Cyanobacteriota > Cyanobacteriia > Leptolyngbyales > Leptolyngbyaceae > Stenomitos > Stenomitos nudus. Next base: position 173,544 of record JAHHIG010000002.1, read on the forward strand.
CGAGAATACTGACGAGCCGATAAAGCGCCACAACGCTAAGAAGCACGGCTGGAGAGAACGTTTGACCGAGCAGCGCGATCGCCATTGCCTCAAACACTCCAATGCCTCCTGGCGCACCTGGCACGACCAAGCCCAATAGCCACGCCAGACTGAAAGCACTCAGCAACAGTGGCAGTTGCCCAAGCGTAATAGGGCTGATGGCTAGAAAAGTCAGCAAAAACCCAATGCTGCGTAGGAGCAGGAAGCCGATTTCTCCAACCAGCGGTAAGAGTGGATAGTGCTCCAGCTTAAACGAAGGAGAACCAGTGTCTGTTCTAGTCGCTTTGTGCTTTAGTTTTCCTACATAGTGAACCAGCAGATTGATCACGCGGGGATGCATAGACGCAAGAACAATGACCAGAGTGAACCATTGCAGCGCGATGATTGGCAGCCCATACCGTGCCACGATCGGCTGACTACAGACCAACGTTATGACCAAGGCAGCGGCTGCCATCAAAAGCGGTTCCAGCAACACGCTCACAGTTGCCATTTCTAGCGTTGCACCCGCTTTGGTCGCAGCCGTAATACGACCGTAATAATGCCAGACATTGCCCGGAAGGTATTTGGCGATCGTCGTTTTCAAGTACGCTTGCACCAGCCAAACGCCGTTTACAGGCTGTCGTAGATCTTGTAAGAGGCGACTCCAGACTCCCCCCGCGCAGATGTGAGCCAGGAGAGTGACTCCGAGGGCGATCGCCAGACATGCCAGACCTGTGCTCTCCAGACGGATGGCAACAACCTTCTGCCAGTGCTGATGGAGAACTGTACTTAAAAAGAAAAGCGTTCCACCGAGAATGCCCCAGCGGATCAATGGCTTCAAGCGTCTGATCACTCTCATTGCTTCCAGTCAGTGGTCAGGGGTTAAGAGGCGGTAATTGGATGCTGCTAGCCAATCTGACACACCCAATTTTATGTAGATAGGACTGACGCAGATTGCATCAGTCCTAATAGAGTCACTCACAAGCCGCTCCATTGCGATCGTTCGCTCGATGGCTGACCGCTGACCGCTACACGCTAACCGCTTCTGCTCTAATCCAACTCGCGCCGACCTTCCAGTGCTCTTGCCAATGTTACTTCATCGGCATACTCTAAATCGCCTCCCATCGGCAACCCAAAGGCGATGCGCGTGACTTTCGTAAAATGCTTGAGCAAATGCCCCACGTAAAGGGTCGTAGTTTCGCCTTCAACGCTAGGGCTGATCGCCATAATGACTTCGGCGATACTTTGTTGCTTGACCCGACGCACCAGCGGTTGAATGTGTAGTTGTTCTGGTCCAATGCCATCCATTGGAGAAATCAGCCCACCTAGCACATGATACTTACCTCGATACTCACGGGTTTTTTCTAGCGCAATCACATCTCTAGAGTCAGCGACAACACAGATGGTTTGGCTGTCGCGGCTGGGCGTACGACAAATTTCGCAGACAGGTTCTGCTGATAAGTGAAAGCAGACCGAGCAATAGCCGACCTGTTGCTTTGCTTCCATCAGCGCATTCGCCAGCGCTTTCACCTCATCCTCCGATCGCTTGAGGATATGTAGTGCCAAACGCTGTGCTGTTTTGGGACCAACACCAGGGAGATGTTGCAGTTGCTCAATTAAACGGGCAAGGGGGCGTGTGTAAACCGTTGGACATCCTCCGAATCTAGATCAATTTTAGCGTGTAGGGGAGAGGAGTGAGGAGTGAGGAGTGAGGGGAGAGGAGTGAGGAGTGAGGAAAGGGAATCAGCGGTCAAAGTTAACTTAGAACGTCTCTGGTCTCCCTACTCCCTACTCCCCACTCCCTACTCCCCACTCCCCACTCCCTTCACCCTGGCGGCCATCCCATTGCTCGCCCACCCAAAATATGCAGATGAAGATGATCCACTGTCTGCCCACCATCTACGCCAGTGTTAATTACCAGGCGATAGCCATTGGTTAAGCCTGCCTGGTCAGCAACGCGCTTGGCGGTCAGCAAGAGATGACCCATGAGGGCGTGGTCGTTGGACTCCGCATCGGATAGTTTTGCGATCGGTTGTTTGGGAATCACCAAAATATGCACTGGTGCTTGTGGGTTTACGTCCTTAAAGGCAAGTGCCAAGTTGTCTTCATAGATAATCTCAGCGGGAATTTCTCTGCGGATAATCTTGCTAAAAATCGTCTCGGTCGGTTCGTTCATGCTGTCCCTCAGTGTGCCGATGGGGTGCTAGTTGAAATTCTAAGGGGTTAGAGGCTGTTAGTGACTGTTTTGCGGCTGCAATAATCGTCGCCAGAGAGTTTGCCCGTACAAAGGCGATCGGCGAATGCGAATCAGACACGGTAAGCTTGAGTGTCTTCGCTAAGGGACTGTCTCAGAAGTGCTGGGCAAATGCAATGTGCCGCTATAGGAACAAAGTTTGACTACACAGACTCAGAAGAAATGGCGGTTCTGTCACTGGCAACGACAGAGTATGCTCTTCGGGCGTAGCTACACTATGTTTCTGCAACCGCGATGTTGAGTTGCTAACACTGACCTTTTCAGACATTCTTTAAGCCAACGTTTTTTGCTGTAAGGGTTTACCAATTTAATGAAAGTTTTACTTCTTTACCCACTTTTTCCAGAATCATTTTGGTCGTTTGATAAAGCACTTGAACTGATTGATCGCAAAGCGTCGCTACCACCATTGGGCATGATCACCGTTGCTGCAATCTTGCCGCAAACCTGGGAGTTTCGCTTAGTTGACCGCAACGTCCGATCGCAGACCGAAGCTGATTGGAACTGGGCAGATCTGGTCATTTTATCGGGCATGATTGTTCAAAAGCCGGATTTACTCCACCTCATTCGTGAGGCAAAGCAACGAGGCAAACTGGTCGCTGTGGGTGGTCCTTACGTCACATCCGTACCCGATGCCGCTCAAGCAGCAGGAGCCGACTTTTTAGTTTTAGATGAAGGGGAAATTACCCTGCCACTGCTAGTAGACGCGCTCAATAGAGGCGAGCGATCGGGCATTTTGCGTGCCCCTGAGGGTGAAAAGCCAGACGTTTCAGGTACACCCGTTCCGCGTTTTGATCTGCTGGATCTCAGCGCTTACATCGAAATGTCGGTGCAGTTTTCGCGGGGCTGCCCCTTTCAGTGCGAGTTTTGCGACATTATTGTGCTGTATGGACGCAAGCCACGCACCAAAACGCCTGCGCAATTACTGGCAGAACTACAGGCTTTGTATGATTTGGGCTGGCGGCGATCGGTGTTTATGGTCGATGACAACTTCATTGGCAACAAGCGCAACGTCAAACTCTTGCTACGTGAATTAGTGCCGTGGATGGCAGCACACAATTATCCCTTCCGGCTGAGTACTGAAGCGTCTGTCGATCTGGCTCAAGATGAAGAACTGCTGGATCTGATGGTGCGGGCAAATTTCACAGCCGTCTTCTTAGGCATCGAAACGCCGGATACCGAAAGTCTGGCGATGACCCAGAAGTTTCAGAATACGCGCAATTCTCTCGTTGAGTCGGTGCAAATCATCAACCGCAAGGGGCTGTCCGTGATGGCAGGTTTTATCCTGGGCTTTGATGGCGAGAAACCAGGAGCGGGCGATCGCATTATTGAGTTTGTCGAAGCCACTGCCATTCCTAAAGCGATGTTTGGAATGCTCCACGCACTGCCTAATACAGCACTGTGGCATCGGCTAGAGAAGGAAGGTCGGCTCTTTGAGTCGAGCCAAAACTTAAGTGGGCAACAGATGGGGTTAATGAATTTTATTCCCACTCGCCCGATCGCCGCTTTAGCCAGAGAGTATGTCAACTGCTTTTGGGAACTGTATGAACCCAGTCGCTATCTTGCACGCGTCTACCGCCACTTTATGACGATGCAGCCAGCACCACACAAACGCCCCTTTAAGCGACTGGAGTGGGTGGAACTGCGAGCAGTGCTGACGATTTTCTGGCGACAAGGCATCAAACGCAGTACACGTGGTCAGTTCTGGCAGCAGCTTGTCTCAATCCTACGGCGCAATCCGGAGGTGTTTGTGCCCTATATGAGCAACTGCGGCTTATTGGAGCATTTTCTGCACTACCGTCAGCTTGTGCGTAGCCAGGTTGAGGCGCAGTTAGCAGACTATTTGGCGCAAGAAACAGCGCATCAGAAAGTAGAGGCAGAAGTAACGGTTGGCGCGATCGCTCGCTAGTAGGAACGTTGTTAGTGGTTGGTTGTCAGTTGCTAGTGAGCATCCGCTCATTTTGCCGATACTCACTAACAAGACTCGCCAGGTCATTCCATCGGGCGCTAACAACCAACCACTAACAACCAACCACTAAATCAGCTTGACTGCCCGTAGCGTAAAGAACAGACCGATCGCCAACGTAAAAACTCCACCCAACAGCAAAGGAAAAAGCAGAAATGACATTTGTTATCGCTCCACAGGTCTAGACAAACTATACAAAACAACGGGTCGCACAAGGTGACCAGGGGCAAATAAACTTAGGAGGAGGCAGAATAGAGCAGTCAGTAATCAGCGGTTAGCGGTCAGCGGTCAGCGGTCAGCGGTCAGCTTTTTAGCCCTCTGCCCTCTACGTAGCAGTCAGCAATCAGCGGTCAGCGGTCAGCGGTCAGCAGTCAGCGGTCAGCGGTCAGCTTTTTAGCCCTCTGCCCTCTACGTAGCAGTCAGCAATCAGCGGTCAGCGGTCAGCGGTCAGCTTTTTAGCCCTCTGCCCTCTGCCCTCTGCCTTCTGCCAGCAGTTCAACTCATCTTTACAACTTATAACTCAACCCCCTCCTCCCATGCAGTCTGTTATTCCCGTCAATTTACCGCAACATGCTTACAGCATTGCGATCGCTCCAGGTACTCTCAATCAGCTCGGCAACTGGATGCAGGGCAAAGAGGACGCACCGCTGAAGTTGGGCAAAAAGGTTCTGCTGGTGTCCAATCCAGCAGTGTTTGAACACTACGGCGATCGGGCAACGGCTTCTCTGGAACAAGCAGGCTTTACTGTAGCAACCTGTCTTTTACCCGATGGTGAGCAGCACAAAACCCTGGAAACGCTCAGTCAAATTTATGATGCGGCGTTAAGCAATCGGCTGGAGCGATCGTCCACCTTTGTCGCGCTCGGTGGTGGAGTGATTGGTGATATGACAGGCTTTGCAGCGGCAACCTGGCTGCGAGGTGTGAATGTGGTGCAAGTGCCAACCTCATTACTGGCAATGGTAGACGCAGCGATCGGCGGCAAAACAGGTGTCAACCATCCCAACGGCAAAAATCTGATTGGAGCCTTTCATCAGCCGCGTTTGGTATTGATTGATCCGCAAGTCTTGCAAACATTGCCTGTGCGAGAATTTCGAGCCGCGATCGCCGAAGTCATCAAATACGGCGTGATTTGGGATGCGGCACTGTTCACCCAGTTGGAAGCTGCGCCCCAGCTTGATCAGCTTTCTCATCTGAGTGCAGAACTGTTGCAAGCAATGCTCACCCATTCGTGTCAGGCAAAAGCGCTTGTCGTTAGTAAGGACGAAAAAGAAGCTGGACTACGGGCAATTTTGAACTACGGGCACACGATCGGTCACGCAGTTGAAAGTCTCACAGGCTATCAGGTTGTCAATCATGGTGAAGCAGTGGCGATCGGCATGGTCGCAGCAGCCCAGATCGCAGTTGCACTCCAACTCTGGCAAGACGCAGATGCCCAGCGTCAACTCACGCTCCTGCAAAAGGCACACTTGCCCACGCGTCTCCCTGCCGGAATCGACCTTGATGCCATTCTTACATCCCTTCAAGCCGACAAGAAGGTAGAAGCAGGACAGGTGCGCTTTGTATTGCCGACTCAAATTGGGGCGGCGATCGTCACCGATCAGGTACCCACAGCAGTGATTAAGCAAGTGTTGCAGCAGATGCAGACGGCTTAGAGTTGGAATGCGATCGACTGACCGTCTCCGACACGCGTTTCATCAGCAGTCGGTTAGCTCTAGAAGCATCGCACCGTCCTAAACGGCTCGTAGCAACACAGCAATAGTTGTCATGAGTGCGCGATTGACCGAAATGAGTAAGCGAAAAGGCAAAACAGATAAGCAAAAAGGCATTTTGCTTGCAGAAAACACCGAAACGGGTAAGCGGTAGTCCTAAACAAGTAAGGATAGAGTGATGGTTGATGTTGATGTTTAAGTTTTCCGGTATTGCAATCACAATGTCTTGTCATTTTCAAAGTCATTGGACAATCACATTGGTGCCATTTGGTACTTCATTCACCACTACAAGGCATCCTTACCTGTCTAGGACTACCCTAACAACTCTATGCTGCTACCCGAACCTGATTCATCCAGGCTGATAGATCAGCGAAGGCACGATCGCGGTACATGCCATACCGTTCTTGCTTGTTGCGAATGCGTTTGAGCAGTTCTGGCAAAATGCCGAAGTTGGGTGGCATGGGCTGAAAGTGTTTGGGCGAGGCAGCGCTGATGAAGTCGAACAAGGCACCCATCATGGTTGTGACGGGAAGGGCGATCGGTGGTTGTCCTCGTGCGACCCGTACGGCATTGGTGCCAGCTAACCAACCGCCAGCCGTTGCTGCGGTATAGCCTTCGGTGCCCACCAGTTGCCCTGCGGCGAGAAGCGTCTCACGTTGCTTGAATTGCAGAGTGGCATGGAGTAATTCTGGCGCATTAACAAATGTATTGCGGTGCATCACGCCCATGCGGACAAATTCGGCATTCTCCAAGCCAGGAATCAGGTGGAACACGCGCTTTTGTTCACCCCAGCGCAAATTGGTTTGAAAGCCGACCATGTTCCACAGTTGCCCTGCTCGATCTTCCTGTCGCAGTTGCACGATCGCATAGGGACGCTTGGCTTTATTCTCAGGTTCACGAAAATCGCCCAAACGGGCATCAAACAAACCCACTGGTTTTAACGGACCGTAGCGCATCGTATCTTCGCCGCGTCGTGCCATTTCTTCGATCGGTAGACAGCCTTCAAAAAACTTGGCGGTTTCTTGCTCAAAATCCTTCAGTTCTGCCTGTTCTGCCTGACACAACTCTTGCCGAAAGTGGAGATACTGATCGCGGTTCATGGGGCAGTTAAGGTATGCCGCTTCACCCCGATCGTAGCGAGACGCAAGAAACGCCACATCAAAATCGATCGACTCACCCACGACGATCGGGCTGGCAGCATCAAAAAAGCTCATGTACTCCATGCCCGTAAACCGATGGAGATCCTCGGCTAATGCAGGACTGGTCAACGGTCCCGTAGTCAGTACGCTGATTCCATCGGTTGGAATAGCGGTAACTTCCTCACGGCGGAGTTCGATCAAAGGATGTTGAGAGAGTGTTTCTGTCAGGTTGCGGCTAAAGATGGCGCGATCGACTGCCAGCGCTCCACCTGCCGGAACCGCGTGTTCATCGGCTTTGGCAATCACAATGGAATCCAGACGACGCAATTCTTCGTGCAGCAAACCAGAGGCGCGATCGCTCGACTGTGCGCCAAACGAATTGCTGCATACCAGCTCTGCCAGATGCTCTGAATGGTGCGCGGGACTCGATCGCAGCGGTCGCATTTCGTACAGGATGACTGGGATGCCTGCCTGGGCAATCTGCCAAGCCGCCTCGGTGCCTGCTAAACCGCCACCAATCACATGAATGGGTTTCATCTCTGCCATTGCGCTCTCAAGTTGTGCGTCTTTAACCAGGATACGAGGTTAAGGGAAGATGGTGTTTGGTTGAGTGCTAAAGCTCTGGAAGACTTTTCGTCTGCACGTCCTCTAAGCTTGATGTTCTGCCCTAGCACGATCGCATATTGATCCACAAGCTGTCGGCGATCACACTTCACAAACGCTTCAACGTAAGTAACCATAGCTTCAACGTAAGTAACCACAGCTTCATGATTACTAACGACAGTTTCGCCGTTGCTAACCACAGCTTCAACGTAAGTAACCACAACTTCAACGTAAGTAATCACAGCTTCAACGTAAGTAATCACAGCTTCAACGTTGGTAACCACAGCTTCATGATTACTAACGACCGCTTCGCCGTTGCTAACCACAGCTTCGGCAGACGTAACGATCGCTTGAGCAATGCCTACTGAACGAGACGAATGGTTAGACCCGGCGATCGTCGTTGCCGCGATCACACCCAGCCAAGCCCTTTAGGATGGTTGGTTGCAGTCAGCTCACGGAAACCGTCACGAGACCTTTGCCTGACCGACTATAGTGATGAGATGTGCCATATGAGAGCATTCACATGCTGACAAACGCCGATCGCAACAGTGCCAAGCCTTCCACTCCAGAGAACGCTGACTCTGACCTTGCTGTGCATCAGAAGCGCATCTTGACTGCACCCCTACCAGACCCCATTGCTCAAAGTATTGAAGCCATCACGTCGCTGCATCGACAGGCAGCGCAAAACACTCCGGCACACGAAAAGGTGTTGGAGACGATTACTACGTTTTTTGGGCGACCAGCCTTCTTGTATAGTCTGCTGGTCGGAGTGTTGGGCTGGTTTTTTAGCAGCCTACTGAGTCAAGCAGAAATCTTGCCCACATCGGTACCGCACTTTAGCTGGTCGCAGCAGGGTTTAGATGCGGCTGCCTTGCTAATTTCTACTGGCGTACTGGTGCGTCAAACCCGTCAAGAAAACTTTGCTGAGCAGCGATCGCAACTCACATTACAACTCAATCTGCTTTCAGACCAAAAGATTGCCAAAGTGATTGCTCTTTTAGAAGAGCTTCGTACCGATTTGCCAGACGTGCTCGATCGCAAGGATCTAGAAGCACAGGCAATGCAAGAAGCGGCTGATCCCATTGAAGTTTTAGAAGCACTTCAAGAAAATTTAGCGCAAGAATTAGCATCAGATGCGTTGTCTAATTCGTTGAAGCCTGAGAACGGAGTGCAACGTGACGCTCTTGTCACCTAAATCGGTAGAATAACTGAACCAAGCAAAGCGCTCTGATAGACGATCGTCTGAAGAGGAAGACGGCTAAGAGGACATCCTTTTGCTTACGGATGTTTCCCTAATGTTGAAAGTAGCGGCAGATACCTCGGTTGACAGATTGTCCAGCAGTTAAATTCCACCTATTTTATTAGGGGAATAAAAACAGTTCTTACTTATTGGAGTCGCAGCAATGTCCGAAACAAACGGTGTAATGATGCAGTACTTCCATTGGTACATTCCACCGGATGGGAATCTCTGGAAGCAACTCGCTGAATCGGCTGAAGCGTTAGCAAAGGTTGGGGTAACGTCACTCTGGTTACCACCCGCCTACAAAGGCACAGGCGGCGGCTATGACGTTGGCTATGGCGTTTACGACTTGTTTGATTTAGGCGAGTTTGATCAAAAAGGCTCCGTGCGCACGAAGTACGGCACGAAAGAAGAGTACCTACAGGCAATTAAAGTAGCGCAAAAGGCGGGCATTCGCATTTACGCCGACGCTGTTTTTAATCACAAGCTGGGCGCAGATGAAGAGGAAGAAGTGGAGGCAACTCCCTTCGACATGGAAAATCGCAATGAAGTTGTCGGTGAGTATCAAACCGTCAAAGCCTGGACAGGCTTCACCTTTCCCGGTCGTGGTGATAAGTACTCCAGCATGAAATGGCATTGGTGGCACTTTGACGCGATCGACTACAACGCCTATAACGAGGCTGAAGACGCGATTTACTTACTCAAAGGCAAAGAGTTCGATCGCAACGTAGACCTGGAGAAAGGTAACTTTGACTATCTCATGGGCTGCGACCTCGATATGAACCACCCTGAAGTGCAAGGCGAACTGAAGTATTGGGGCGAATGGTATGTCGATACCACTGGAGTTGATGGCTTTCGCTTTGATGCCGTCAAGCACGTCTCAGCCGAGTTTTTCCGAGAGTGGTTAGACCATGTGAGCCACGAGACCAAGCGTGACCTTTTTGGAGTCGGCGAGTACTGGTCTTACGATGTTGAAGCGTTACACAGCTTTGTGGAAACCACGAACGGTCGAGTGACATTGTTTGACGCACCGCTTCACTACAATTTCCACGTCGCCAGCAAAGCAGGCAATAGCTACGACATGCGACAAATTTTTGATGACACCCTCGTACAGCAACAGCCTACCCTTGCCGTGACGCTGGTAGAAAACCATGACTCACAGCCCTTGCAATCTCTAGAATCGGTGGTTGAATCCTGGTTCAAGCCGCTTGCTTATGCGTTGATCTTGCTGCGTCGAGAAGGCTATCCCTGCATTTTTTATGCGGATTACTATGGCGCGCATTACAAGGACAACGGCAAGGACGGTGAAGAACATGAAATCTGGTTAGACAGCCATAAAGAGATTCTTGACCAGATGCTTGAGGCTCGTCAAACCTACGCGTATGGTGAGCAATACGATTACTTCGACCACGCCAACACGATCGGCTGGACGCGCTTGGGCGATGACGATCATCCCGGCGGTATGGCAGTGTTGCTTAGTAACGGGAGTGAAGGCACGAAGCTGATGGAAGTGGGTCAGCCAAACACGACGTATGTGGATAGCACTGGACATGTGGATGAACCCATCACGACTAATGATGATGGATGGGGTGACTTCCGCTGTAACGGTGGTTCTGTTTCGGTATGGGTGCCCAAAGTTAAGTAGGCTAAACCATTTCAACTCTCAGAGATGAGTCGCAGCAATTCGTCGGTGGATACTTTGCCGCTCATCTCCGTTCCTTCCAACAGGCTATCGGCTAAATCACGCTTGTGTTGATGCAAATCAACGATCTTTTCTTCGATCGTGTCTTTTGCCACCAAGCGATAGATGGTGACGGGGCGTTTTTGTCCAATGCGATGAGCGCGATCGCTCGCCTGATCTTCCACAGCGGGATTCCACCACGGATCCATGTGAATCACGTAATCTGCCGCAGTGAGATTCAATCCGGTGCCACCCGCTTTGAGGCTAATGAGAAAGACATCACCTTCGCCTGCCTGAAACGCATTCACACGCTTTTTGCGCGTTGCCATCGGCGTGCTGCCATCCAAATATTGATAGGTAATTTTTTGCGTGTCTAAATACTCTTGAATGATGTGCAAATGATCCACAAATTGGCTAAACACAAGTGCTTTGTGCTTGTTTTCCAATAGTTCTGCCAGCACTTCACCAAACAGTTGCAGTTTAGAACTGGGCAGCGCGAGTTCGGGTTTCACCAGGCTGGGATTGCAGCAGGCACGCCGCAGGCGCATAATTTCTGCCAGCACTTGCAGATGCTTGGCACCCGCTTTGGCATCACTGTCTGATAGTTTGGCGATCGCCTCTCGCCGTAGTGCCTCATAAAAGGCAAGTTCTTCTCGACTCAGCTCGACTTGCAGCAGAATCTCGGTTCTGGAAGGCAATTCCTCTAGCACTTGATTCTTGGTGCGGCGCAGAATAAAGGGTTGAATGAGTTTCTTCAAGCGATTGCGGGCATCCCGATCGCTATAGCGTTCGATCGGTGTGGCATAGCGTTGGTTAAAGCTTTCCAGCGAACCGAGTAAGCCTGGATTGATGAAGCGAAAGAGATTCCAGAGTTCACCCAAATGGTTTTCGATCGGCGTTCCAGTGGTCAATAGTTTGAAACTACCCTGAAGATTCATCGCGGCTTGCGATCGCTTGGTCGCAAAGTTTTTGATGGATTGAGCCTCATCCAGCACGATCGTCTGCCATTGCACCTTTGCTAATTTGTCTGCCACCTCTTCTTGTTGCAACAATCCGTAGCTGCAAACCAGCAGATCAAACGGTTGCAGATTGTCCAGCACTTTTTGGCGATCGCCACTGCCAAATTGAATCGCGTTGAGCGTGGGTGCAAACCGCTGTGCCTCGCCCATCCAGTTCATGCACACGGAGGTGGGTGCAACGATAAGTGTAGGACCGTCAGGCGCACGGGTGAGAATGACTGCCAGCCCTTGCAGGGTTTTGCCCAAGCCCATATCATCGGCGAGACACGCTCCCACGCCCCAGTGTGCCAACCGTGCCAGCCAGCGAAAGCCATCGATCTGATAATCGCGCAAATCGGCTTGTAGCGTTGATGGCAATTGAGGTTCAAAGTTCTGAATCTCCTTCAGCCGCTGAATATGCGCCTTCCAGTGTTTATCTGCTTTGAGATCGCCAACTTCTTCCATCCAGTCTTCTACCGCAACCGCAGCGAGTGGGTGGAGGCGTAGACTGTTGCCCGATCGCTCTGAAAAGGTGCGGAGTTCATCTAGTCGCTTGCGAAATTCTTGAGTCAGCGCCAGAAATTGCCCGTCACCGAGGGGGATAAAGCGACTGGACGTTTTCTCCAGCAGTTGCATCAGTTGTTGCATATCGAGCACGAGGTCAGGACTCACTGTCAGCTCACCGTCGGTCGCAAACCAATCGTTCTGCCGTTTAATGTTGAGCTTGAAATCTTTGAGAGTGGACTGATGCGACACACGGAATTTTTCGCCTTCAGGATGCTCAATGACCACCGCATCGCCCAACGCTTGCAGTTCTAGCAGTAGTTCCAGGCAGGCTTCCGGATCGTCTATGAGCCATTCATTGTCCTGTTTTTCCTGCTCTAGAAAGGTAGGGCAGGCGGCGATCGCCGCATTTGCCAGCGTCTTCTCTTCGCGCAAATTTCGGGTGGTCTGCAAGCGCTTGCCGTCTACTTCAGCAATCACCGTTTCGCCACCTGTCCCCGGACGATAATAGGGTCCCGCCTGAGCAAAGGGACGTGCCAAGACCGCGACTTTTAAGCCCGCACTGGCAGGCAGCAGATGGATGTGTGGTTTCGGGTCGGCAGGTACTTCTTCAGTGGTCACGCCGCCACCAATATCGGAATGTACCGTCACAATGCTAGAAACGGCATTGATGGCAGATAAAACGCGCTCTTTTGCGGCAGCAGGCACTTCCAGGCGATTTTTTTGCCCTAGAATGTCGGCAATGCGGCGATGCTCTGGCGTGATGTCAATGACTTTGAGCCGGGTGGGGCTTTCCTTCACGGTCAGCGTTTCTTTGTTGTCTTTAATCTCTGGTGAAAATTGCAGCGTGAGGTGCTCGTCTTTACTTTTTTTCACCAGCAGTTCTGGCTCACCTTTCACTACGTCTATGCGCGTGGTGGGCGCATCTTCCCAAAAAACGTAAGGATGACCGACCAGCAGCGCGATCGCCTTGTCGGTAAAGGTATAGTCCGTTTTGTTGCCCCAGCCATAGGCATAGGTTTTAATTTGAGCGCACACCTTCAGATCTTGAGGCGTAAGGTAGCCCAGCTCACTGGCATCGTTTTTGAGGCGTTTCAAGGTGATCGGGCGACCTTTGCTCCACTCTCCTCTCGCATTGAGCGATTGCTCTCGTGGTTGCAGTACACAGCCAGTCGTCGGGTAGAACGTGACGAACCAGGCAAGGCGTTGGGTGGTTTCAGTTTTAGTTGCGACTGGAGGTTCGTCTTTCCGCAAATGGCTGAGAGCATTCAGGCACAGTTCCCATGCCTCTTGCGGTTGGATCAAGTCTGCCAGCGATCGCAGGTTGACATCAGGCAGTAAGGTGGGCACCTGCTTCACATAAGGGCTGCGCGGCTTCAGTTTAGCGATTAGTTCGCCAACGGTTTTTGCCAACCAGAGATAGCCCGACGTGCCAGCATCGTTGTAAAACGGTTCTAAAAGCCTCGGCAGATGTTTTTTCGCTTGCTCAATATCAACCCAGTAAAGACAGAGGGAACAGAACAACGTTTCCAGGCTGTTTCCCGCTTTGTGGGAGGCGATCGGCATGTTGCTGATCCACGCTTTCTTCGCCAGATCTCCCTGCTGAACTTTGATTACATTCTCCAGTGCTGCATAGGTAACGCTCAACCAATGCCTCGACTGACGTGCAATGCTGGCATATTCGGCTGCTTCGGCTAAGCGATCGGCAGACCCATCTTTCAACAATGCCAGGATGAAAAACAAACCACTCATGGATTGGAAATAGATTTTCCGCTTGCCAGTGCCTTTCTTGAGTGCCTGTAGCGCCATCGTGTATTGGGCGATCGCTGTGGCATCATCGCCTTGTAAAACGCTGATCTGTCCCTGCAACGCCGCAATCTGAGGTTGATACTCAGGAGCCTGATCAAGAATGTGCTGAGCCTCTTGCAAGCGTCCCCGCAAAAGCAAATGTTCGGCTAAAACGACGCATTGCAGAACAGAACTTTGCTTACCCGCTTTAGCGACATCTTCTTCCAACAGAGATAGGGGCGCACTGGCAGGCGTTAGATCCAGCATCGAAAAGTTCAAAATGCTAATGAGCGCACTGTTATAAAGATCGGTGGGCAGTGTGCGAAACCAGGTTGCATCGAAGGGATTATTGCAAATTTGCTGATAGACATCGTCCAGCGACAGCTTGTCTTTTTGGTAGGTGTACTTGTAGTAATCCTCTAATTGCTTGTTGATGAATTGAATATCTTTGCGATAAAGACCAATCCGAATCTCACGGATAAGCTGTCGATCGGTGCCAAACGAAATGGGTCCGTCTTTCCAGCGTCTCGGTACCGGAAACCCTTTTTGCACTGCCTGCACCAACCGCTCAAACCGATTTGCCTGCACCGCATCACGGGTCGCAATTTCGGTTAATAATGGATGACATTGTGGTCCTGCACCACTTTGTTGCACTAACACATCCAATGCAAGCAGGCGATCGACATAGGGCTTGATGGTTGGGGCAGTCAACATTTTGCTGCCTCGATCGGGTGCTGTAAGGTGATTCCAACAGCTAAGCAATAACGATCGGCTGATCGGTTCGTAAATGACTGAAAACAACTGCACCATCACCTGTTCCAGCGGCGGCAACTTGCGATAGATCGTCACCAACTGATGACGGCTCTGCTCGAGATCAGGAGGAGGGGAAATCATAATGCACCTTCAGAACGAGCGATCGCTACCATCAAAGTGAGAATAAATCAATATACGACCAAAGTGAGGCGTTAGCCAGTGTTCTGATGGTAATAAATTCTCTAATGATTGCGCTACGTTGGCTACGCAGTTTGGTCATGTCGATCGAGACAGCATACTCAAGCTTGCAATCCATTTCTCCTGACGGGGCGATCGCCTCCTGACAAACCATTTGCCACTACCGTTACCGATAAGACATAGCGGGGAACTTTAGGAGAAGACGTGCCTGCTTTCTCTCCCCAAAATCACTGCTATGGCAGCCTCTTAACCCAATCTTCTAGAACTTGCTAAACAAGGTGATGTACGCGCGATCGCGTCTAGATGAATTAGTAGGTCGCCAACTTGAATGAAGCTCATAGAACCTCTTTTGCTACATTGGATTGGGCGATCATAGCTCTTCAACTCTCAGTGTTAAGCGCTTACACAAGCACTGCAAGCCCGTTCTCAACATCAATGACTCCCTTAATGGGAGCTTGAACAGGAGTAGAACCATCAGTAACGGTAATTTCCCACTCAACAAGTAGAGAAGCGGTTTGATCAGTGCTCCCCACCGCTAAGTACCAGTAGTTTTCAGCCAAAAAACTTGAGGACTGCTGCAACTCATAAGCGACCCGTGCAGAAACCTGAAACTCGCTAACATCATCCAATCCGTTAATCACATCAATGGATGTCTTATAGGCTTTAAGCTGTCCATCCACTTCTTTTAGCTGCATCGTCATACCTCAAGTCAAGGGTGTATTGCTGATCAACCTAGCAAGGTCACTGCCAGCGCTGATCGCTCCCGTAAAGTCCTATATGGGGAGTCACAGTTAAGCTTTATCTTGTTCTTTCAATTGAGCCGCTTCAGCTAACAGTTGTTCTGCTTCTGCCTCTAGCTGGGCAGCACGATTGGCGTTGCTACCGTCTGGGATGCCCGTAATTTCTACCGTTTTCGCTAACGCTTCAGGACAGTGATCAGCCTCGTCGATGGAGTCATGCTGATGCTCGCAAAGCGGATGCATCCCACCTTCATCCGATGAATTAGCGACCCTTCGATATTTGTCAATACCGTGACCATGTTCATCCGTAATCTCTAGAACCTGCACATTCCAAACCATGTTAAGTCTCTCGCTTTGTATCCTTCACAATCATCCCATTTGACCTATCATTCTACGCGATCGCATTCGCTGCCGTAATCACTCAGGGGTTGAATAGCGCCTAGAGCAGCACTTTGGCAACGGGCACGGCGGCGAGTAGCATGACCTTTATACGATCGCGGCTTGTTAGAAATCAGGAAACCGTTAGCGCCGCATGAAACGCCTAAAAAGCTTTTGGGTAAACAATGGGTGAGACCAGCCTGGTACGCCAGTTCCGTCAGTGGGTGAGAACGCAGTTATCCTAAGCGTCTGCCGCTCATCTACTCGCACATTCCTTTACAATTATAAATCTAAAGCGTGTAAAGCAATCTAAGCGAGAAGGACAGAATGCGAGTTGCGATCGTAGGTGCGGGACTGGCGGGTTTGGCAGCAGCCGTTGAGTTAGCCGATGCCGGACATGAGGTGGAAATCTTTGAGTCCCGTCCGTTTGTGGGTGGCAAAGTAGGCAGTTGGGTTGATGCAGATGGCAACCATCTGGAAATGGGTCTGCATGTATTTTTCGGTTGCTACTACAACCTGTTTGACCTGATGAAAAAGGTCGGAGCGTTTGAAAGTCTGTTACTGAAAGAGCATACCCATACCTTCATCAATCGCGGCGGGCAAGTGGGAATGCTGGACTTTCGCTTTCTTACAGGCGCACCGTTTAATGGGTTGAAGGCGTTTTTCACTACATCTCAGCTTTCGGTGCAGGATAAAGTGCAGAACGCGATCGCCCTTGGCACCAGTCCCATTGTGCGCGGCTTGGTCGATTTTGATGGCGCGATGAAAAGCATTCGCAACCTGGATGGCATCAGCTTTGCCGATTGGTTTCGCAAGCAGGGTGGCTCAAACGGTAGCCTGAAGCGCATGTGGAACCCGATCGCCTATGCTCTGGGTTTTATCGACACCGAAAATATTTCCGCCCGCTGTATGCTTACTATTTTTCAGTTCTTCGCCGCCAGAACGGAAGCGTCAGTGCTACGAATGCTCGAAGGATCGCCTCATGAATATCTGCACAAGCCGATCGTGGACTACCTGGAAGCACGCGGTACTAAAATCCATACCCGTCGTCGCATCCGTCAAGTGCTGTTTGACAAGAAGGATGACCAAACTCATATCACAGGCTTAGTTGTCGCTAAAGACGATACCGAAGAAACCATCACCGCTGATGCCTACCTCGCTGCCTGCGATATTCCTGGTATTCAACGTCTACTGCCTGCCGAATGGCGTACTTGGGAAGAATTTGACAAGATCTATAAGCTGGATGCCGTTCCCGTTGCCACTGTACAGTTGCGCTTTGACGGTTGGGTGACAGAGCTACAGAACGCAGACGCACGTCAGCAGTTAGATCACGCGACTGGCATCGATAATCTGCTTTACACACCTGATGCGGACTTCTCGTGTTTTGCAGATATGGCGCTGACCAGCCCCAGCAACTACTACCGTGAGGGCGAAGGGTCTTTAATGCAACTGGTGCTCACTCCCGGCGATCCGTTTATTAAGCAGAGCAATGAGGCGATCGCCCAACATGTCCTCAAGCAAGTCCACGATCTCTTCCCCTCCTCCCGCGACCTCAAGATGACGTGGTACAGTGTCGTCAAACTCGCCCAGTCCCTCTACCGCGAATCCCCCGGCATGGATCTTTATCGTCCCTCACAGAAAACGCCCATTACCAACTTCTTCCTCGCAGGCAGCTACACCCAGCAAGACTATATTGATAGCATGGAAGGAGCCACCATCTCCGGCAGGCAAGCTGCTCAAGCGATTCTAGAGCCGACGGGGTACAAGGTTAAAGGTGTGGGGTTGTTCAATTACTAGTTGATGCTTGTTAATAAGCTAGTCCACAAATTTCTGAACCAAGTCTAGAGCTAGAGTACTCTTCGTTTGTTTTGTAGTGAGTTAGAACCTAACGATGCAAGAGGCTATGAACGATGCAGACTTTACGCACCTCGTTTGGACGGGTCTAGCTGTACTTGCGTTTTATGGGTTAGGGCTAGGGCTAATTGTTGCAATCATCGCGTCTTTTGTCACCATTCACTTTATACGTCACAAAAGCTATGCAAAAAACTACCTGATTTTTTCTCTATCAATGGGTGGTGCAGTCACCGGATTACTACTAACGTTGCCGTTTGAGATTGCACTGCTTCATTGCGCCAATATTTCTCATATGTGCGGTTCTTCTTGGGATAGAGTATTGAGACTTTCGTCTCAAGCAATCATCGTTGCACCGCCTTTAGGAGCGATCGTAGGGGTCGTCGTAGGATACTGGAAAGTATTTACGAAACATCGATAAACCGCTCAACGCTTCCTTTAAAGTCAGTATTGCTCCATCTTCTTCCATTTATTTCTTACTCCCCACTCCCTACTCCCCACTCCCTACTCCCCCTTCTTCCCCCATGTCCAACTGGCTCGAACATAGTGTCCAAGTAGAAGTTGATGCCCCGATCGATCTGGTCTGGAGCCTTTGGTCTGATCTAGAGCAAATGCCCCGCTGGATGAAGTGGATTGATTCTGTGACGGTTTTGGAAGACAAGCCCGAACTGTCGCGCTGGAAGTTGGCAACTGGGGGTTTTGAGTTTACGTGGCTCTCACGGATTCTCAAGATCGTAGAACATCAAATTATTCAATGGGAATCGGTAGATGGGTTGCCCAATCGGGGTGCCATTCGCTTTTACGATCGGGGTGAAAAAGGCAGCATCGTCAAAATGTCGGTAGGCTATGCGATTCCTGGCTTCCTCGGTCAACTCCTCGACAACCTCTTCATTGGGCGCGTGGTGGAGTCAACCCTACATGCAGATTTAGAGCGCTTTCGGCAATATGCACTCAAGGCGAAAGCGAACCAATGAATACATATGTGGTAAGTGTCTAAATAACAGTTATCAATGAAAAGAATCCCATTAATACATCCTATCTATCTTGACATACCGATGTTGGTATCGTTTGCGGCAGCAATACAAGGTGGTCTTGCCTTAGAAGCAGAAGTAACTGCTGAGAAAAAAGAAGGCGGCTCAACATCAGTAAACGCCTCTGGAAAATTTGGACTCAGCAGATTATTTCATACACTTGTCGATACGAGCGCTTCAGTCGAAGCTGCTGGCAGTCGTTCTAGTGAATCACACGAGATTCGTAAAGAGTCTAAAGCTTATACAGAAGCATCGATAGCAATCATTCTTTATCATCAACTTCAACAGAATGGTGGTTATATTGTGAAGCCACAAAGTATCAAAGATCTCCATATGTATTCTCCTGGTATGCTTGTAGAAGTAGCTGGAACAGTTGAGAAAAATGCTGTTGATGCAGTTATTGATTACCTTGATGCCGTAGATATCCTTAGTAAGGTAGCAACGCCTGAACCGCAGGTTCAATCAAAGGGCAAAGGCGTAAGCCAAGATAAAACTCCCCAATCGGAAATTGCAAGGATGCGTGAAGCTCTTGATAAAGACCGAAAGCGAACTCCACTTTCCAACGTTGTAGTCCGATGTTCTGAGCCAGCAAATTTGAATGTTGTAGTCACGCTACGCACAGAAAACTTGCGCGATTTAACGCTGAGTGAACTTCACCGAAATAGTGTTCGTATCGTTGGAAAAATTACTCGTGTAATTGGTAAAGATGAGGCAATGAGTTCATTCGAGAACTATGGCATGTCGTTATTACCTCCGCAGATGCTTAACGAGGTGTTCTTGCAAATTACTAACACTGAAGGTCTTGTGGCTGAATTTACCGATGTTCAGGTTAAAGGTCCAGCCTTTCAAATCCTTCCATTGATGATCTTTGTGTAGTTAGGATGGTATGTCACAACTTTAGTGCAGCGGACAGCCTAGGGATCTTGGTGCGGATGCAAGGGTTGATAGCATCTGCTGACTAGGAACATTATGCTATGAGTACATTCGCCGTCGACGAGGCTCTATGCGATCGACCGTGAGAGCTCGTCTTGGCATTGCAGACGGTTCTACTCATGCAATCAGAGCGACGCTGTGGGCACTAATTCTACCAACACCAAACTAAACCTTAACAAAACCTTCGTGGCTGATTAATAACTGCTTGGTAGTGTTCTTTTCATTACCTGTATAAATCTCCCTACAGTCATGAATTGGTACAACTCCTCGCATTTGCTCTCGGCAGGGTTCAAACGACGCGATGTTCTCCGTGGTGCTGGTGTTTTGACGGGTTTGGCGATCGCCAGCCAGTTGCCGCGCCGTGTCATTGCTCAACCCGCGTTTTCAGGCTATCCCTTCTCGCTGGGGGTTGCCTCTGGTGATCCACTACCTAACGGTGTCGTACTGTGGACTCGGCTGGCTCCTGATCCGCTGAATGGCGGCGGAATGCCGGGATACAACGTGCCCGTGCAATGGCAAATTGCGGCTGATGAAAACATGAAACGAATTGTCAAGTCTGGTACTGAGTTTGCTTTGCCAGAATTCGCACATTCAGTGCATGTAGACGTGCGTGGACTGCAACCAGGACGGCACTATTGGTATCAGTTTAAGGCAGGTAATGAAGTCAGCCCGATCGGTCGCACTCGTACCGCACCCGCCCGTAATCAACCACTCGATCGCCTCCGCTTTGCGCTGGTCAACTGTCAGGACTGGCAAAACGGCTATTACACCGCTTACAAGCACGTCGCCGAAGAAGATCTCGATCTGGTCGTGCATGTAGGCGACTACATTTATGAATATGGACCGGAGCCTGGTGGTCCTCGTCAGCACAACAGCTCTGAGATTGTGAGCCTTGAAGATTACCGTAACCGCCACGCGCTGTACAAGACCGATGCCAATCTTCAAGCGGCTCATGCAGCGTTCCCCTGGGTGGTGACGTGGGATGACCATGAAACAGAAAATAATTACGCCAGCGGTATTTCAGAAGTTGATGCTGAACCTGATCAAGATCCAACTGTGTTCTTGCTGCGACGTGCGGCGGCGTATCAGGCATACTACGAACACATGCCGTTGCGCGAATCGTCTTTACCAAAGGGGGCTGATTTAAGGCTCTATCGGCGATTTACGTATGGCGATCTGGCTCAGTTCAATGTGTTGGACACGCGCCAGTACCGATCGGATCAACCCTGTGATGACGGTCTCAAGCCTCTTTGCGATGCAGCCGTTGACCCCAGCGCTACACTGACAGGCAAGGCACAAGAGCGCTGGTTGTTTCAAGGTTTGCAACGATCGCCCGCCCGCTGGAATATCCTTGCCCAACAAGTTATGTTCTCGCAATTTGATTTCGATGCGCGTCCAGAGGTGCAGGTCTTCAATGTGGATCAATGGGATGGCTATGTCGCAGCCCGCGATCGTATCCTGACGTTTCTCGAACAGCAGAAGGTTTCCAACCCGATCGTGCTGGCAGGTGATATTCATTCCAGTTGGGTACACGACATCAAGCGCGATTTCAACAAGCCAGAGTCGCCAACGCTGGGCACTGAGTTTGTGGCAACCTCCATCACCTCAGACTTTCCCGCACAGTTTATTGCCCCAGTCACCCTGGCACTTTCCAATAACCCGCATACCAAGTTCTTCAACGGTGCGCTGCGGGGCTATGTGCGCTGTGATCTAAATCGCAAACGCTGGCAAAGTGACTACCGCGTCGTCTCGACCATTACTGAACCCGAAGCGACGATTAGCACGCTTGCTTCGTTTGTCGTAGAGGATGGTAAACCGGGCGCTCAACCCGCTTAACACGGCGAGAACGTCATGGAGCAAGGTGAAAGCAGTAACGTCTAGCCCTCATCTTGCTCCCTTGGCTTTGTCAACTTTGGTATCAGTGATTTGAATGCCCGCGATCGCCTTGAGGTTTGTATGAGCAGGTAGAATCCATCCTTGAAGCAGTCTGAAGTATCGGTTGCCTGCTTAGCCGCAAAGACCATAACCGTCGCTTCGTTCAGTTTTCAACCTTCCCGCATTGCCTTGACCAATCGCGCCAGAGCCGATTTTAACTGTACGCCTGGGTCGATCGCCTGCCAGCCACTTGATGTCTTCTGCCGCAGCTCAAAATGCAGATGGGGACCGGTCGATAAGCCAGTACTGCCTACTCGTCCAATCACAGTGCCTTTTTCGACCCATTGCCCTGGTTTGACCAACATTGCTGAAAGGTGTGCGTAGAGGGTTTCTCGCGTGTCGTTTTGGTGAGACAGAATGACTGTGAGTCCATAACCATTCAGTTGATCAGCAAGCGCTACCTTACCATCGGCTGCGGCTAAAACGGGTGTACCCATTGGTGCGCCAATGTCAGTACCTTTGTGAAAGCGTCGATCGCCCCTGATCGGATGCACTCGCCAGCCAAAGCTGGATGTAATCGGCGCTGGTACGGCTAAGGGAAAAATGAAGCTCAACCCTTTCCATAATTCGGCGGGATTGAAACCACTGCCCGTTTCATAGGCTGCCGTCCAGTTTTGCCCGTTGAAGTCAGGTGTGCTATCGTCCACAACCACACCAACGCCACCCAGCGATCGCCCAAACCCTTTGAGTGAGTAGCTAACGTACTGCGGTTCGACGGGCGTTACATAGCTATACGGTGGGCTAGACTGTGGCGGCGTGAATTGCAGTGTTGATGGGAGCGATCGACCTGGAACTGTTGTCGGCACCCAGGCTTTCACCTTCTCTGCCAGTGGCTTGGATGCTTTTGGCAATGGTTGTTGACGCGCTAATACAGGTTTTACGGGTCGTTGTTTGGCTTCGATCGCGTCAATTTGAGCCAGTAGCGTTGCCTGACTGTCGGGAGAAAGCATCGTGTCGTGAGCCATTTGACGCGCTTGGGCGAATTGTCCTTCCTGAGCCGTCGCGATCGCCGTTGCTTCGAGATTTGCCCGTAGTTTTGCCTCTTTCAGTAACTTATCTTTGGCAACAATATCTGCTAAACGTTGCTTCAATACCAACCGCTGGGCGATCGTGGCTTGCTCAGTTGCCTTAGCCGTAGCGACATCAGCAACCTGGTCATTTTTGGGCGGCGGTTGAATACTTTGCACATTAGGAGCAGCCACGGGCACGTCATTTACAATGTCAGTGCTGTTGCTGGTTTCGGTTGTTGTTTGAGCAGTACTGATGCTGCGTGGTGGTTGAGCAAAAGAGGGGGGAAGCGACTCAGGAGCGCTGGCAATGGGTTTGAGTACGGGAGCTGCTGTTTGCTGTGGCACGACTAGCGCAGCCTGAGGCGTATTGACATTGGCAGGTACAGCAGGCTTGGTAGCTTGTTCTGCTAATGTCTGGGCGATCGCGTCCAGCATTTTGAAAGGTTCCTGACTAATGGTCTGCCCATTTCTTTCTGGGCTGTCAACAGGCAATCAGGACGGTTCAGCGTCCTCCTAGCTTTCTTCAACCGCAGCGTTAACACAGGGATGGAATTATGTAGTTTTCATGAACCTTTCCTGATCGCAGGGAAGCTGAGGCTTCGCTTGAATGCATCTGCAGGTAGCTTAAGAGCAATTAAGTATAGGTCTCTGGGTACACTGAGCCAACCTAGACTACAAAGGGTTTTGCACATGTTGAGCCAGTTAGAAAAATTAAGCCTGGATACCGATGGTCGCTATGCTACTGATGAAGAACTGGCGTTTGTGAGTACGTATGTTCAGTCATTTGGTACGCGAGTGCAAACGTATCAAACCCTTCAGTTGGTCGAAGCCGCTATCGTGCAGCAGGTAGAGGCAAAAATGCGAGCGATCGATCCCGATCTTTTCCGCAGCGGCAACGAAGATATGAGTGCTAAGTGGAAACGCGATACCGTGCGAGTCCTGCGCTATTCTGCCGTCGCCATGCTCATGAATGATCCGGACACCTTACGCGAACGCTTTCTCTTGTGGTTTAAAACCATCATGAAAGCCTTCAGTGCACAGAAAAGCTGCAACGCGACCTATGTAGTCATGCAAGAAGTGGTCAAACAGCACTTAACGCCCGTTCAAGCCAGTTTGTTTTGCCCGATTCTGGAAATTAATCGGCAGGTATTGGGACAAGACTGATAACGTTTTTATACCATTTCACTAAACTGTGGCTACACAGGCAAGCTTCGGCTGGCGGTCAGCGGTCAGCGGTCAGCGGTCAGCGGTCAGCGGTCAGCGGTCAGCGGTCAGCGGTCAGCGGTCAGCGGTCAGCGGTCAGCGGTCAGCAGCAAAAACGAATCTGTAGGGCGATTTTGTAGAATTGGTATTAGCCAGCGGTTGCCGACACTGTTGCAACATTACAAGCGGCTGCAACATTACAAGCGGCTGCAACACCATAAGCGGCTGCAACACCATAAGCGTTTTGGTCAGCCCTTCGCGCTTGCATGAGACCTAATTCCTACTCCTCAAACGACATTAAAAGCTGATGCAGCAGTTGATCGAGCGCCTGACGTTCCGCCTCCTCTAAACCGCTAAGGAGACGATGCTCATTGGCAACATGAGCTTCAACTGCTTTTTCGATCACGTTGAACCCTTTATCGGTCAACTGAATGAGTGTCCCGCGCCGATCGGTGGGATCAGGAGTGCGCTTTACAAGGTCAGCCTGTTCTAAGCGATCAATCCGATGCGTCATCGTGCCAGATGAAACCATCATCGTGTTGAATAGCTCAGTCGGCGAAAGCTGATATGGCTGACCAGTACGGCGCAAGGTCGCCAACACATCAAATTCACCAAAGTTCAGGTCAAAGTTTGCAAAAGTCTCTTGAAGCCCTCGTTCCAGGTGTTTCGCCAGACGCGTCATCCTGCCAATGATACCCATCGGTGACACGTCTAAATCAGGACGCTCTTTCTGCCATTGCGCCAAAATCGCATCGACTGGATCGGCTTTCATAGAATGCTACTCACTTAGAAATCTCAATGTCGATTATCTTAACATCGAGATAAATGCTAGTATCTTGATGTTAAGTATCTCGATATTAAGATAAAGTTATGAAACCGCCTACTGTTCGCCTGTCCGATATTCTGCTCACGGCTCTAGCGCCGATGATCTGGGGCACGACTTATGTTGTCGCAACGGAACTCCTGCCGCCGAACCATCCGCTCCTGGTGGCTTCTTTGCGATCGCTGCCTATTGGTCTGCTGCTCACCGCATGGCTGGGACAACTGCCAAAAGGAATTTGGTGGTGGCGGATTTTGCTCTTAGGTAGCCTCAATATCGGACTCTTTCAAGCACTCTTATTTGTGGCAGCTTATCGCCTTCCGGGTGGTGTTGCGGCAACCGCAGGCGCAATCCAGCCATTATTAGTCGTCTGGTTTTCCTGGGTCATCTTGCATGAAAAACTGTCTAAGCTGACGATCGTAGCGGCGATCGCTGGCTTTGTGGGTGTTGGATTACTGGTGCTTGGACCGACGGCGCGCCTTGATGGTGTTGGCATTGCAGCCGCGATCGCTGGGGCTGTCACAATGGGTCTGGGCACGGTGCTAGGCAAACGGTGGAAACGTCCAGCTTCGCTACTGGTCTTTACCGCATGGCAGTTAGCCGTGGGTGGACTGGTGCTGCTGCCCATTGCCCTGGTATTTGAGGCACCCATCACTCAGCTTTCCACAACCAACCTGTTGGGCTTTGTCTACCTGGGCTTAATCGGTACTGGACTGGCGTATGCGCTTTGGTTTCGAGGCATTGATAAGCTCAAAGCATCGGCTGCTTCCTCTCTGGGGTTGATGAGTCCTGTAGTCGCCACTCTGATTGGCTTCGTCTTACTCCATCAAACCTTGACACCCATTCAACTCGTTGGCATGGCTATTGTTTTGATCAGTGTTCTGATTGGACAACAAAGCAATCATTAGCCGATCGGCTCTAATCAGCGGATGCAGATGATCGTGTTCCGGTACAGCAGCCTGTTGTGTGCCTTAACCAGGCTCACCTGGCGCAAATTTGGCAAATACTTCTGCTTCTGTCAAATTCAAGGTTTGATTGGCAAATTCATAGTAACCAGGTTTCCGATCGATAAAAATTTGCTCCTTGAACTCAAACTCAATGCCATTCTGAAAAAGACCTGCTGAGAGAAAGTATTCATTGGTCTGCAATAACCTGTAGAAAATATGCGTACCACATTCAGCACAGAAGGCTCTTTCAGCCCATTCTGAGGACTGATACACTTTGAGTGTGTCAATGCCGTCTATCTCCACATCTGAGCCGCAAGATACACCTAATGCTGGACTACCTCCCCATCGCCGACACATACCACAATGACAGGCATCGATGCTCTTTTTGTCTGGCGTTCTGACCGTGATTGCACTGCAAAGGCACTTACCATCCATTTTGGTTTCCTCCATCTCCAGTGATTACTGTCTGATTTTGGCACACACAGCAGTTTGCAGCTAAATGAAGTACACATCTGAGTCTGAGAGCCTTAGCTACCGCTTTTTTTCCTTCTGCCTTTCGCGGAAGTGAGGTGTAAGGTGTGAGGTGTATTAGCTCCTGCCTTCTGCCCTCTGCCCTCTGCCTTCTGCTGTAACTACCGATACCCGGCGGCTTGCAGTGCAAAGAGCTGGGCGTAGCGTCCGCCCGATCGCACCAGTTCTTCATGTGTACCCTGTTCAACTACTTTGCCAGCCTGTAGCACCATAATCTGGTCTGCCATCCGCACAGTCGAGAAACGGTGGGAAATGAGAATTGCCATCTGCTGCTGCGTCATGGCGCGAAAGTGGTCAAAAATGCGGACTTCGGCTTCGGCATCCATGGCTGAGGTAGGCTCATCCAGCACCAGAATATCGGCTTGCGATCGCATGAAGGCGCGAGAAAGCGCAATCTTTTGCCACTGCCCACCCGATAGCTCTCGACCGCTCTTAAACCATCGTCCAAGTTGAGTGTGATAGCCGTCGGGGAGTGCCTCAATGAATGGCTGCGCGGTGCCTTTTGCGGCGGCATCGTGCCAACGGGCTTCATCTTCAAGGAAGGCAACATCGCCTGCGCCAATATTTTCGCCAACGGTAAATTGATAGCGCACAAAGTTTTGAAAAATTACGCCAATCCGCTGCTGAAGTGCGTCCCGATCCCATTCCCGTAGGTCTAAGCCATCCAGCAGAACGCGTCCACTGTCTGGCGTATACAGGCGGGTCAGCAGTTTGATCAGGGTCGTTTTGCCAGAGCCGTTTTCACCGACGATCGCCAGCTTTTTGCCTGGTTTTAAATGCAGCGAAACGTCTTTCAGCGCTGGCTCAAGGCTGCCTGGATAGCAAAAGCTGACATGCTCAAAACGTAGCCCATCACCTGGTAAGAGTCCTCGTGTTGCTTGTCCGATCGCTTTGGCAATGGGTTGTTCCAGATACTCATAGAGATTTGATAAGTACAAGCTGTCTTCGTACATGCCGCCGATCGCGCTCAGCACGGAAGCAAAGGTTGCCTGTCCTTGCCGAAAGACCACGAGATACATTGTCAAGTCGCCAAGGGAAATGCTGCCTGCGATCGCCTCCCACACAATCCACACATAGGCGGCATAAAAAGCAATGGTGCTCAGCAGTCCCAGAAAATAACTCCACAACCCACGTCGGATGGTCAGATCCCGATCTTCGCTGTAGAGGTGACGAAAAATATCACGATAGCGGCGCAACAGCATGGGACCGAGCTGATACAGCTTGACTTCCATTGCGGCAGTGTCGTTAGAGAGTAGCCATTCCAGGTAGTTTTGTTGCCGGGTCTCTGGGGCACGCCAGCGAAACAAGCGGAAGGCTTCGCCAGCAAAGCGCGTCTCAGCAATAAACGCGGGAACAGCAGCCAGCATCAACACCAGCACAGCCCAGGGAGAAAAACGCAGCAGCAAACCGCCATATGTCATCAGCGAGAGAGTGTCTTGTACCAGTCCGAAGGTGCGCCCGACCAAACTCAGTGGACGGCTGGATGCTTCTCGCCGCGCCCGTGCCATCTTGTCGTAGAATTCCGAGTCCTCAAAGTGGGAAATATCAAGCGTCAGTGCTTTCTCTAAAATCAGCACGTTAACCTTATGCCCTAACAACGCTCGTAGCAGTGACTGACAAAGCGCTAAACCTTGTTTGCAGCCTGCTTGCAGTGCGATTAATCCGGCTTCTACGCCTAAGTAAGTCAGCGTCTGCCAGCGATCGTTCACTGAACCCGATCGCGCCGCCAGCACAACCCCATCCACAATCAGCTTACCGACGTAGGCGATCGCGCCAGGAAGCAAGCCAGCAATCAAGGTCAGCACCATCAAAGCAATGGTTAGCGGACGATTAGTTGCCCACACTAACGCGATCGCCCGTCCGCAGTATTGATACATGGACAACGACTGCCGCAAACCCTGCCAGCGCTGCCTCAGTCGATTTTGTCGAAAATTCCTCATCCTTCTACGATAGCTTTCGGCGATCGGAGTTGTGCGGTGCAGGAAGCTGTTGGTAGTGAGAGGTCAGACGTTACTTTGGTGACTCAAATCCACCCCAGAGCCTACATGACTCATCTCTAAACCTGCATGACTCATTTCTAAGCCTGCATGACCCACCTCTGCATATGAATGACCCATCTCTAAACCTGCACGACCCATCTCTAAACCTGCACGACTCATCTCTAAACCTGCACGACTCATCTCTAAACCTGCACGACTCATCTCCGAACCTGCACGACTCATCTCTAAACCTGCACGACTCATCTCCGAACCTGCACGACTCATCTCTACATACGGATAACCCACCTCTAAACTTGCACGACTCATCTCCGAGCCTGCACGACTCATCTCCGAACCTGCACGACTCATCTCTGCATATGAATGACTCACCTCTAAGCCTGCACGACTCATCTCTGAGCTTGAACCGTGAACCTCTGAAGATGCACGACTAACCTTTCAGTAGAAAACGTGACGTTTTAACCCTAGCCACTAACCCTAATAAACTCGAAGCACTCCACTCAAAGCATCCCACGCCAAACTCTTTAACACACAGGGCGCGCTCCTTACGTCCCCTTCTCAAAGTCGTGTTTGCACAATCTGAGCGAAGGTCTCACGGTTGTCCTTCAAACTGCGGGGAATGCCTTGCGGATATGTCTGAGTGATCAGTGTTTGCAGTCGTTTGACGCGATTGTCTGGGCTGGGGTGAGTGCTGAAGAAGGCTAGCGGTTGCCCACTCTGACGAGAGGCGTTGAGTCGTTGCATCAGTTGGATAATGCCCTGTGGATCGTAGCCAGCTTCGGTCATGAAGCGCAAACCCAGCCGATCGCTCTCTAATTCATCGTCACGTCCATAGCGCAGACCAATGAGTTGCTTGACTGCCTGTGTCAGCACATTTGCCGGATCAGCACTGAAACCACTATTAGAAGTGGTGCTAACAGCAGTCAGTAATTGCTGACTGAATGGCTGTTTGGTTAAATGTTCGGCACCATGACGTGCTACCACATGCCCCACTTCATGACTTAAAACTGCGGCTAATTGCGCTTCTGAGGTGAGACGTTTTAGTAAAGCGATCGTCACAAAAACTTGCCCACCTGGGAGGGCGAAGGCATTCACTGTCCGATCATCCCGCAGCAGGTAAAATTCAAAGGGATAGGGGGATTTAGACGCGATCGATCGCGCCACTACTTGCTTCCCAACGCGGTCAATGTACTGCTGCAACAGCTTGTCTGGGTAAAAGCCACCATACTGGGTCACCATCTGCTGCCGTGCCTGTAGCCCTAAACTAATCTCCTGTTGCGGTGAAAGCTGCACTTGCTGTTGTTCACCCGTAACAGGGTTTTCTACTGTATTGCCACAGTAGGTTACCAACCCCAACAGGATGACGAGAAGGGCAATACTCAGCCGAATGAGTGACCTCACAGTCGTAGCCTCTAGTGACGCAAACGGAACCATCTGTCTAAAGAATAGCGGAGCCTGATGGTTGCATGAGCACTAGACTTGAATCGCCTCACCTCCAGGGTTTAGAGTTTAGGTCTAAACTTCAAACGATACTCATGCTTCCTCCAGTAGTGTCAGCAGCATGGCTTCATGATCATCTTGACGATCCACAGGTGGCGATCGCCGACTGCCGTTTCTCACTGATGCAACCAACATTAGGGCGTGAGCAATATCAGGCAGGTCACATTCCAGGAGCCTTTTATCTGGACTTGAACCAGGATCTTTCTAGCCCTGTTGGTGAGCATGGCGGGCGGCATCCGCTACCAGATATGGCTCAACTGTCGAGCCGCCTCACAGCGATGGGAGTTGATTCAACGCTGGATGAGCCAACGCTAGTCGTTGCCTATGATGACTCGCGTCTAGCGTTTGCATCGCGGCTTTGGTGGCTTCTGCGCTATCTGGGGCACGATCGCGTTGCCGTGTTAGATGGCGGCTTTGCAGGTTGGAACGCGGCTGGTTATGCCGTGACACAAACGGTTCCTGTACCCAAAACTGGAGCCTTTGTGCCGCGATCGCGTCCTGATCAGGTTGTGACTATGGAACAGGTGAAAGCACAAAAAGATCTGCCTGGAGTCGTTTTAGTCGATTCACGTGAAGCAGAACGCTACCGAGGCGAACGTGAACCCATTGACCCGATCGCAGGACACATTCCCGGAGCGGTCAATTACCCCTGGCAAACAGTCACAGGTGCAGACGGCTACGTTCGTTCAATTGAGGCGCAAGGCGAACGATGGGAAACGCTGCGATCGGCTCAAGAGATTTTTGTGTACTGCGGTTCGGGTGTCACTGCTTGCGTCAATTTGCTGTCGTTAGAACTGGCTGGCATTCAAACAGGCAAGCTTTACGCTGGCAGTTGGAGCGATTGGTGCTCGTATGAGAAAGAATGAAAGACTCGTTAAAGAGTAAATTTACGCGTTGGGTTAGCGGTCAGCAGTCAGCGCTCAGCGGTCAGCATATGTCGAAGAGCTGATAGCTGATAGCTGATAGCTGATAGCTGATAGCTGATAGCTGATAGCCAGTTTGTCTTTAGCCTTTCTCCTTCGAGAGCATATCGATCGCATCTCCCAGAGCTGTCGTTAAGCCTTTACGCGTTTGGGCATGGTTCGTTTGCTCCGCTTTGAGTGCCTGAGCAAGACGATCGCGCTCAGCGAATGCTGCAATGAGCGTTTCTTGCAGTTCGGCGATCGTTTGGAGCTTTTCGACTTCGGCTCGAATGATTGCCACATCGATAGGTGCGTTCCCTTCAGTCGGTACAGACCCTTTAAGCTGCTGGATGTCTTGCTTCAGCTCAGCGATCGTCTGACGCGTCAAGGCTGCTTCACTCCGTCGTTGTTGTGCTTCTGTTTCGTAAAGCCGCTGCCAATTAGCAGCACTAGCATACGCCTGCTCCCGTTCCTGCTGGGCATCGGCTAACTGCTGCCGCAACGTTTTAATCTCAGTCAACCACTGGCTTACGTCGTGGGTCATCAGCAACGACTCCTTATGCGATGGTAGTGAGTTTAACGGACTGGAGGGAGAATTTCTAGAGAGGTGGTGAGGAAGCAGGGGGAGCAGGGGGAGCAAGGGGAAGCAGGGGAAGCAGGGGGAGCAGGGGAAGCAAGGGGAAGCAGGGGAAGCAGGGGGAGCAGGGGAAGCAAGGGGAGCAGAAGACGTTTTGAAGTTGAAGCTTTAAGTGCTGAGTTAAGTTCTCCCCCCTGCCACTCCCTACTCCCTACTCCCTACTCCCCACTCCCCAGATCGATCGCCTTCAGCTTCTCATACGCATTGTCAACGAGCGATCGACCGCGCAGAAAACCAATGTTGGCACCGGGACAGACGACTTGCAGGGTGTCTGGCTGGAACTCTGATACAAGCTTCTGCACGCTGTTGAGTTGTCTACGCCAATGGAAGGTTTTGGATGTTTTGAGGGGCAGCAGATTGCCTTGAGGACTGGGCAGCAGATGGCGACCAGAAAATAATACGCCACCATAGTTGCTGTGATAGAGGCAGGCGGAACCGGGAGAGTGACCGGGTGTCCACAGGATGCGGCTTTGGGGCGTTAATGTAAATGCCTGTCCAAAGGGGGTGACAGGTAGCCCTGGCAACAGATAGGCTTCCTGCTCTTGCAGCAAAAGCTGACAGCCAAAGGCTTGTTGAAGCTGGCGGGCTTGACCAATACCGCCGCGATGCGTAAGAAAGAGCGTGTGGACACCTCCCTGCGCGTGCAAAAAGTCTCGCGTGACATCATTCCACGCAGGACAGTCCACTAGAATATTGACCGCTTCTACAATAAGATAGGCAGTTCCACCCAATGTTTCTCGATTGGGTGGGAAGGCAAAAATGGTTGATCGATCGCCCGGTTGGTGTAACAGCAACCGGGGCTGTTTAGGGGCAGAAACGGTTTGGTTGGTAGACGGCTGAGGCAGGTTGGGTGCAGCGGTGTAGGGTGAATCTGAAGACACTGGTTAAGAGAGGACTAAAGGAAACCGTTGTAGAAATCGCGATCGAACGAGTCATTTAAGCAAGAAACTGGGTATAAAACTTGTCACACTTGAAAGCAGCAGCATTTGTTTTTTGGCTACCGATCGTCGGCTATGTCTGACAGTTGACGCTTCTTTATACACATAACTCCTTTAGGATTGCTATAGGTATGATCGCATTCTTGTCTATTGGCTTTTAACCTCAGACCGTTAGCATTGTTTCAGGCAGTACGTTCTTCCAGCCCGACGAGACTAGGCGCATGAATCCGTTAATTTTGCTGTTCCTGCTGGGACTAATCACTTACTTTATCGTGCAACGGGCGGCTAGTGTCACGCGATCGCCCGTCTGGCTGCTATGGCTTGTGGCGATGGCTCCAGCGATTGTGTCGAGCGGTTGGGTATTGGCAAAGGGGAAACCGATGCCAACGGAGACCATCCTCATTTTGTCGGCTGTTTGCTTGCTGCTGTATTGGTTCTTAATTCAGCGGAATCGTATCTCGCCGCCGCCTGTCAATTCAGCCGCAGCAGAGGGGCAAGAGCAGCCAGCCACGATGACAAAAGAGGCGGTCACGATTCCCAGCAGCCCTCGACCGATCGATAAAGCAGAAGAAACGAGCCTGCAAAATTGTTTTCCCTGGGCAATCTACTACTTGCAAAACGTGGAGTATCGTCCGCAAGCCGTGATTTGTCGTGGGCAACTGCGGAGCAAACCAGAAGTCGCCTACCACACGATTCAAGAGAATGTGGCGGAAGTCTTCGGCGATCGCTTCTACGTCGTGTTTCAGGAAGGTGTAAACCAAAAGCCGTTCTTTGTGCTGGTGCCAAACCCACGATCGCAGAATATTGCGGCTGATGCCTCATTGCCTGCTGGTAAAAAACGCAAGGAAACGCTCACACGTCCCTTTCTAGCGATCGGCTTGTTCGTCGCTACTTTTTTCACAACTACGCTGGCATGGCTAGATTTGGGCAAAAAAGCGGTACAGCTTTCGCCAGCAACACTGGTGACGGGTTTGCCCTATGCGCTGACGTTAATGACGATTTTAGGCATTCATGAACTGGGGCATTACCTGACCGCTCGTCGCTACAAAATCCAGGCAACGTTGCCGTATTTCATCCCGGTGATCCCGATTCCGCTGTTTCCGTTCGGTACGTTTGGTGCCTTTATCCAGCTTCGATCGCCCATTCCCAATCGTCGTGCTTTATTCGATGTGGGTATTGCGGGACCGATCGCGGGTTTTGTAGTGGCACTGCCGCTGCTTTTGTGGGGCTTGGCGCATTCAGAAGTGGTACGTCTGCCAGAGAAACTGGAAGCATTCAACTTTCAGGCACTTGACCCCAGTTTCTCAATGCTGTTAGCGCTATTGAGCAAATTAGCCCTGGGTAATGCGCTGACCGCTGGTCAAGGCATCAATCTTCATCCGGTTGCATTAGCGAGTTGCCTGGGCATTGTGGTGACCGCCTTTAATCTGATGCCTGTGGGTCAACTGGATGGCGGTCATATTGTTCATGCCATGTTTGGGCAACGGGCAGGCACCGCGATCGGACAGATTTCTCGCTTGCTGCTGCTGGCACTCTCGCTTGTGCAACCACATTTGCTAGTCTGGGCAATTCTCCTGTTTCTGATGCCTGCTACCGACGAACCCGCGCTGAATGATGTGACAGAGTTAGACAATCGTCGTGACCTGTGGGGCATTCTGGCGCTAGGGTTGCTGATCATCATCATCCTGCCCATGCCAACCGCGTTAGAAAAATTGCTCAATCTCTAGGGGCTGTCATCAATGACAACTACACATGACTTGCAGCAAGGGTTCTAGCCCCTAGCCTGGTGTGTTGGGGCGGGCGCGATCAGGCTGATACCGCAAGGTTTTGGAGCTAATTGATGACGCGCCCTAGTAACGTTAGAAGCCTTAAATGCCTGGTTGCATCACCGCTAACGCAGCGCGGCTCAGATGCGGCATAATAGGAAGGTTTTTAATGCTTACGCCACGATCGCGGTAGCGAATTCATCGCCAGTGTCAATCGTTAGACTAAACCTATATTCCTCACGTCAGCAGACTTCTACCCGCCATGCGAACCCATTACTGTGGTCAACTCCGAGCCGAACACATTGGAGAGACAGTTACATTATGTGGATGGGTCGATCGCCGTCGTGATCATGGCGGCGTGATTTTCATCGATCTGCGCGATCGCAGTGGCATCATCCAAATCGTTAGCGATCCAGAGCGCACTCCTGGCTCCTATCAACAGGCAGGCGATTTGCGAAACGAATATGTGGTGCAGGTCTCCGGTCGTGTAACGAAGCGTCCCGATGACTCGCTGAATCCACGTTTGGGCACAGGTGAGGTCGAAATCTACGCCGATCGCATCGACATTCTCAATGCCGTTCGCAAGCAACTCCCCTTTCAGGTATCGACCGCTGAAACCGAAACGGTGCGCGAAGAATTGCGCCTCAAATACCGCTATCTCGACCTGCGACGCGAACGCATGAGCCAAAACTTACAGCTCAGACATGCGCTGAACAAAACCATTCGTCGCTATCTCGAAGATACGGAAAGCTTCATCGAAGTTGAAACGCCGATTCTGACACGATCGACCCCCGAAGGCGCACGTGATTACCTCGTCCCGTCACGAGTGAATGCAGGCGAATGGTACGCGCTGCCCCAATCACCGCAGTTGTTCAAGCAATTGCTCATGGTGGCGGGATGCGATCGCTATTATCAAATTGCCCGTTGCTTTCGGGATGAAGATCTGAGAGCCGAGCGTCAGCCCGAATTTACGCAGCTAGACATGGAAATGAGCTTCATGTCGCAAGAAGAGATTCTCAACCTGAACGAAGGTTTAGTTTGTCATCTGTTCAAAACGCTGAAGGGCATCGAGATTCCCCGACCATTCCCGCGACTCACCTATGCCGAGGCGATGGATCGCTACGGTTGTGACAAACCCGATACTCGCTACGAATTGGAACTGGTTAACGTCTCAGACATTGTGCAAGACTCCGGCTTTAAAGTCTTTGCGGACACGGTAGCCAAAGGTGGCACCGTCAAAATCCTTTCCATTCCCGGTGGCAACGATCTGATCTCCAATGTACGCATTAAGCCCGGTGGCGATTTGTTCAAAGAAGCCGCTGAAGCAGGTGCGCGAGGCTTGGCATATATTCGCGTGCGCGACGATGGCGAAATCGACACGATCGGTGCCATCAAAGACAACCTCACCGATGCCCAAAAGCAAGAGCTACTCAGCCGCACGGGTGCCAAAGCCGGACATCTGCTGCTGTTTGGCGCGGGAGACACCGCAACGGTGAATAAAACGCTCGATCGCCTGCGTCAAGTCCTTGCACGTGAACTGAATCTGATCGATCCCGATCAAATTAACCTGCTGTGGGTCACAGACTTTCCCATGTTTGAGTGGAACGCTGACGAAAAGCGACTCGAAGCGCTCCATCATCCGTTCACTGCGCCCCATCTCGACGATTTGCACGACCTCAAAACCGCTCGCGCTCAGGCATACGATCTCGTCTACAACGGCTTTGAAGTCGGTGGCGGCAGCGTGCGGATTCATCAACCTGACATTCAGGCACAGGTGTTTGAACTCATCGGCTTGTCTGAAGAAGACGCGAAAAACAAATTCGGCTTCTTGCTCGAAGCATTCGAGTACGGCGCACCCCCTCACGGCGGCATCGCGTATGGACTCGATCGCTGGACAATGCTGCTCACAGGCGAAGAATCTATCCGCGACGCGATCGCCTTCCCTAAGACGCAGCAGGCTCGTTGTTTGCTCACGGGCGCACCGTCTGGTGTGGATGGCAAACAACTAAAGGAACTCCACGTTGCTTCCACACACACACCGAAGCCAGCGCCACAAAATTAATCCTCTACTGTTACAAGTTTGTTTTACTTTTGCGACGACAGCACTGAGAAATTGCTTAAAGTCAGGTCATTTCAACATCACTGTCGAAATGCGGGTAAGCCGCTGTCACTGATGCAGTCATTTGATACCAATTTAAAAAATAAGGGTTGCAGATGGGGGTGTGGGGGCTTCGCCCCCAGCCAGGGGTTAGAACCCCTGCACCCCGTTTCCATCTGCCATGTTCGCTCTTTAAATGGTATGAGAAGCGTCAGCAAGCTCGTTTTCAGATTTTGAAGATGCAGTTGCCGCTGCTGAAAGCGTGATCACCATGACCTTCACAGCGATCATATGAACTTTCTGCAAACTTCCGTAGAAACACTAGCGCCAATGAGTGGCTGACAACCACAATGTACTCGATGAGTCAAGCGTGAGTCGGTCATGTTAAAACTAACTGCGAAATCGGGACTAAAACGTTAAGGCACCTCAGCAGACAGTCACAATTACCTGTGGGATGGCGGAGAAAGTCTTGCCCTTAGATGGGGACTGTCACTCCTTCTAACCCGAAGTAAGCTTTAGTTTAATTACACTTAGCGACTTGGTTGTATGGTCACGATAAGAAACGGTTCACTCCTTCCTGTTCCCTCTAAGCCCCTTCAGATCTCCCGACTTCCGTTGGATGTTCAACCTGTAGATGGCAGTGATAGCGGTGTTCCTTCATCTACGTCTATTCATCTTTCGTTGATAGTTCCTACTTACAACGAGAGTGGAAACATCGAAAAGATCGTTCGCATTCTATCTAACCTTTTGGATCAGGCACTACCTCATCACTATGAACTTATTGTTGTCGATGACGATAGCCCCGATCGAACCTGGGAACTCGCTCAAGCACTCATGCAGGAATACCCGCACCTGCACGTTATGCGCCGTCAAACAGAACGGGGACTTTCAACAGCAGTGATTCGAGGTTGGCAGGCTGCTAGAGGAGAGTTTTTAGGAGTCATTGATGGGGATCTTCAGCATCCTCCAGAAGTATTATTGAAACTGCTATCAGAACTTGATCAAGGAGCAGATTTAGCTGTCGCTAGCCGTCACGTTGAAGAAGGTGGAGTCAGTGATTGGAGTATTATTAGGCGCTTTCTCTCCCGTGGTGCACAGATGCTGGGCTTGGTGATTCTACCAAGAGCCATCAGTCGAGTTTCAGATCCCATGAGCGGCTACTTCATGCTACGGCGACGCGCGATCGCTGGAAAACTTTTGAATCCTCTAGGTTACAAAATTCTCATTGAAGTGCTGGGTCGTGGAGCGATCGAGCAAATTGCTGAAGTTGGTTACGTCTTTCAGGAGCGTGAAGAGGGCGAAAGTAAAGTCACCTGGAAGCAATACAAGGAATATATTCACCATCTGTTGCGACTGCGCTTTTCCACAGGGCGGCTTGGTCGAGTAAGGCAAAAGATTGACTTTCCAATCGGTCGCTTTAGCCGCTTCATCTTAGTTGGCTTCAGTGGACTCATTGTTGATATGGGTTCCTTATATCTACTCTACGATATCTTAGGCTTAGGGTTGACTCGCAGTGCTATTCTTGCGGCGGAACTTGCAATTATCAACAACTTCTTCTGGAACGATCGTTGGACATTTGGAGATCTTTCAAAGAAACAACCGCAATGGCGTAAGGTGATCAAACGCTTGGCGAAGTTCAACATTGTTTGTTTGATGGGGCTGATTCTAAAGATTTTGCTCTTAAATGCTCTTTTTAATGGATTGCATCTGAATGCCTACATAGCAAATTTCCTTGCCATTGCCGCTGTGACAATCTGGAACTTTTGGATTAATCTCAAACTGAGCTGGCGTGTAACCGAAACCAAGTAAAAGTTAAATAGAGACTAGTTCTCTGACAGTGGTTTGCTTAGCTACTTATAACGATTAGCGGTTGTTGTTCTAACAGCACTCCAGGATTTTTGAAAATTTAGTTAATCACAAAATAGTTTATGAAACAAGCCACACTTTCTTGGAAGAGAAGTAGTCAGTTCGCTAAAACTGATAGTGCTAATGTCTTGCTTATTATTTTGGTGTGGATTGTTATGTCAATCCTTGTTAACCCTTTAGGTGACTTTCCTATTAACGACGATTGGGTCTATGGGCGAGCCGTAAAATCGATTATTGAAGAAGGTAATTTTACCCTTTCGGGCGGAAACACATCTGCAAACTTAGTGGCGCAAGCTTTCTGGGGAGCATTGTTTTGCTTACCTTTTGGCTTCTCGTTTTCTGCCTTGCGGATCTCCACTTTAGTCTTGGGCTTAATAGGAGTAATAGCGACTTATGGACTTTTAAGAGAAGTAAGGGCAAGTCGCCTAATTTCGCTTTTTGGCGCTCTTTTAGTCGCGCTAAACCCAATCTATTTTGGACTCTCTAATACTTTCATGACTGATGTTCCTTTTTTCGCAGTAGCTGCTATGTCCCTCTATTTTTTCATCAGAGGGCTGAGAAGCGATCGAAAAGTTGACATTACTCTTGGTACTTTACTAGCCTGCTTAAGTCTTTTAATTCGTCAAAATGGAATAATAATCCCTATAGCTTTTGGATGTGCATATCTATTTAAGAAAAAGTTGAGCAGAACAAATGTTATCGTAGCGTCCATTCCAACGCTATCTAGCATTTTGCTACAGTTCATTTATCAAAATTGGCTGGAGTTGACCGATCGAACATCGCCTAACTTTAACTTACAGTCTAGAGGCTTTGTTAATATTATCTCATCTGCAAATATAGGAACTATAGTTTATTTGCTCGATAGCACCTTGATTGCCCTGGTTTATGTAGGGTTGTTTATATCGCCTTTAATTATTCCTATATTTTTGACAAAATTTAGAGCATCATCCTCGACAGAAAAGAGATTAATCTTTCTTTCTATTCCAAGTATTTTAATTGTGATGCTTGCTAGACTTGCGAAAAATCGCCCAATGATCATGCCGTTCAAGGGAAATACCTTAATGGATTTTGGTCTTGGACCATTAACGCTTCACGATGGCGACGCTGTAATTAGTAGCCGTGCATTCACTCCAGCGATTTTGACTTATGTTTGGGGAGCCTTGACAGTTGTAGCCGTTATTAGTGCAGCGTTTCTGATTTACTATTTACTGACCGCTACAAGACATATCTTCAAGCAACCTAAAAAAGACGAATCAGTTAGTCCACAGTGGTTGAAAGTTTTAGTTGTCTTAACAATACTGTTCTATTATTTGCCTTTTGGAATTAGTACTTACTTCGATCGCTATCTTTTGATGCTAATACCGCTGCTGTTAATGCTTGTTGTCGGCTCTAAACCAATGATTGACCAACCACACTTCATTCACAAAAAAATATTTCCTGTAGCTTTACTAATAATACTAATTTGCGGAGGCTTTACTGTCGGAGCGACCCATGATTACTTGTCATTAAATCGAGTGCGCTGGCAGGCATTAAATGCGTTAATGCGTGATTCCAAAGTATCACCAAACTACATAGACGGTGGCTACGAGTTTAACGGCTGGTATCTGTATGATCCGAAGAATACTTACGCAATCAACTTTATGAAAGACCCTAAAAGACCTGATAAAAGCTGGTGGTACGTTGACAGAGATGATTATATGATTGCTTTTGGTAACTTAGCTGGCTACGAGGAATTGAAGCGTTATCAAACTGGAAGATGGCTTCCTTTTGGACCGGAAACTATTTCTGTTTTACGCAAAGAATCAGCATAATACCCTCTGAACATAGTGAAAGCACTTGTTGTTTTTAGAAAAGAGAAGCGAGCAATAAAACGATCTTAGCCACCAGACATCAGCAATAAACAGTGGAAGCGATTATCCAACTTTCTATCTGCGATTCATAGGGATCGTTTGCGGCAACACCGTTAAGCTACATGTAAGCGATATTGTCACTGCGATGTGTCACTGATAAAGCAAGGGTAGGGAGCCTAAGAACGAGCGATGAGAGCGACGATCGCGCCTAGTTGCAGTCATAGATCGATAAAGGCAAAGACAAAAAGACAGCGATCGATGCAGTAAAATATTCGATCGCTGCCTCTTTTGTACATCAATCAGGAATTGTGTTTGAAACGTCAATCGCGCGATCGCCTTTACCGCTTAGGAGCGTCCACCCCGACCGCGATACAATTCCATCATGGTTTTCATTTCAGCCATCATGGTTTTCATCTCAGCCATCATTGCCACTTGCTGTTGATACACCTCTTGTGTGGTCGCTGCATTCTTTCTCGGCAGGAGAGTCTCTAGCTTCGTCGGGTTTGTCAACGTCTCCATCCGCGCGATCAAAACCTGTTGCTGCTTGTACAAATCAGCGATCGTTGGAGTCTGTCCATCTGGCGCAGACGTGAGCACTTTCATCTCAGCCATCATCCGTTTCATTTGCGCCATCATTGTCTTCATTTCGTCAGCAAAGACTCGCTGCTCCCGATACATTCGCTCAAGGTTCGAGTTGGATTGGGCAACCGTAACAGTCGGCGTTCCAGCGATGACGGGTA
The DNA here is from genome assembly GCA_019358895.1 of Tildeniella nuda ZEHNDER 1965/U140. Lineage (GTDB taxonomy): Bacteria > Cyanobacteriota > Cyanobacteriia > Leptolyngbyales > Leptolyngbyaceae > Stenomitos > Stenomitos nudus. The sequence continues at coordinate 214,065 of JAHHIG010000002.1, forward strand.
TTGTAGTCGTTAGAATAATGAAGCCAGACAAAACACCGTAAGCAAGTTTTCTCATCGGAATCTCCTTAAGCTATTCAATGAATAGGTTTTCTTCGTTGGTTTAGTTTGCTAATCACCTCTACTAAAATCAATGCTACGGCGCTCTTAAACAGCCTGCATGAGAAGAGGATTAGAAATAAACTAGCCCTGTATGAAAACGCGTACCGAATTGAACGCCTAATGCTCATCAGCGGTTGTCGTCAGATTTGGCAGCGGGATCGAACCATTGCGCGATCGCCTGCACCAAGCCTTCCAGGGTATATTCTTGTGCCTCGGCATCAACGCGACCCAGCAAGCTCGTACACGCCTTTGTGGTTTGCGGTCCGATCGACGCAATGCACAGCCCATCAAGCCACTCCTGCCAGGTGTTATCGTTCTGTGACTGCTCCAAAAGTTGACAAAAGTGTTTGACGGTTTTGGCACTGGCAAAGGTGATTACGTCCACCGTGCGGGTTTGCAAAGCGGTTAGAGCGTCGGGCGCGATCGTCTCTGGGCAAAGCGATTGATACGCAGCCACTTCCGTTACCACAGCACCTCGGCTGACAAAATCTTTCACCAATACATCCCGCCCACCACTCTCGACTCTTGGAAAGAGAATGCTGGCTCCACTCAACGACCCTGGAAAATGCGCCGCTAGCGAATCAGCGATAAATTCTGGTGGTACAAAGTCGGGTTTCAAGCCACGTTGCTCTAGCTTCTGTGCTGTTTTGTCGCCAACGACAGCAATTTTGACTGCTGCCAGCGCACGCACGTCACGAATCTGAGTTGCCAGGCGCTCAAAGAAGTAGTCAACACTGTTACCAGAGGTCAGCAGCAACCAGTCAAAATCTGCCAGCCGAGCCAGTGCGTCATCTAGCGCTTGCCAGCTCGAAGGGGGCACAATTTCAAGCGCGGGCATTTCGACCACCGTTGCTCCATCACGCTGAAGCCGTGCTGTAAATTGACCAGACTGGTTTGCCGATCGCGTGACCAGCACCGTCTTGCCAGTAAAGGGTAGGGTTGTATCGGCAGTTGAATCGGATGTAGTAAGCACAGTCGAAGAAAGTAAAGAGGAACGGGGTTGAAGGTAAGAACGTAGCCCTACCACTTCGCCGATGACAATCACACAGGGGGAAAGCGCTTCGGTTGCAACCTGTTGCAGGATGGTAGACAGCGTCCCTGCCCAAACTTGCTGGTGCGGACGACTTGCCCAGCGGATGATCGCGATCGGCGTTTGGGGCGATCGCCCGTGCGCTTGTAGCTGCCGCAACAGTTCAGGCAGGTGTTGCCCACCCATGAGGACAACCAGAGTATCGATTTGCGCCAGTACCTGCCAGTCAAGCCCGTCAGGATCGTGACTACTGAGAACAGTAAAACATCGACTCAAGACGGGATCGGTTAAGGGAATACCTGCCAACAGGGGCGCTGCCAGCGCCGAAGAAAGCCCAGGCACGACCTCAAATGGACAGTTTGCTGCTGTCAATGCCTCTATTTCAGCCTGACAACGACCAAAGATAAAGGGGTCACCGCTCTTTAGCCGCACAACCTGTTGCCTTTGCAAACAGTGATGCACCAGCAGCGCATTGATGTCTGCTTGTAGCATACTGGGTTTGCCGCCACGTTTGCCAACATTGAGCAATAAGCATGCCTTCGGCACGAGCTGGAGCAAGGCGCTGTCCACAAGCGCGTCATACACCAAGACCTCTGCCTCCATCAGCAGTTGTTGTGCCTGCACGGTAAGATACGCCAGATCACCCGGTCCAGATCCAACGAGATAGACTATCCCTGTTTGACTAGGCATGGCGTATCCTCAAAAAAATTGGCTAAAAAAAATGGAAAACTACCGAACCCATTTTGTAGATGGTCAGTTAGCCTGGATGCAATCTTCACGATCGGGCGCATCTTCACAGGATTTACAGGATGACTACAGTTCACAAGCCTGCCCTGCAAATTGGGCTGGGCGCAGCAATTTTTATCACTGCCGCAAGTATGACTGCTGCGACATTGCACTTCAAGCCATCGCTGGTAGAAGGGTTACAGGCATTACGCACCGCAAAAGCTCCTCATACAATCTGCAATACGATCGCGACTGATCCCTCACCGCCGCTAAATGTACGCTCCAGCCCGGTCGTAGCACCTGATAATGTCGTGGGTACAGTGCGTAATGGTACTCGCCTGGTAGTCGTTGATCGCAACGAAGGTTGGCTGAGAATCAATCAGCCTCTAGACGGCTGGGTGTATCAAGATTTAACGGTGACAAGCTGTGTTCCGGCAACGGCACAAGCAAACGCTAATCTACCGCATAGTAACGATAGCGGGATGCAGGTACTGGCACAGGCAACCGAACGCTATCAGTCAGGTGATCTTAAGGCTGCGATCGCCCTGACACAAACGATCCCCGCTAGCAGTGCGGCATATCAGCCTGCCAAAGGTGCCGTCAACCAATGGCAGCGCGACTGGAAAACCGCAGAAACAACCTTTGCGGAAATGCAGCAAGCAATCACGCAAAGCCGCTGGCAAGATGTCCTGCTCAAAGTGCAAACCGTTCCAGATAATCGGTTTTGGCGTGCGAAGTTAGCCCCGATCGTTAAAATAGCGATTCAGCGGCAAAATGGTCGTTAAGGAGGCAGAAGGCAGAAGGCAGGAGTAAGCTCTACGCTGATAGCTGATAGCTCTACGCTGATAGCCAAACTTCTAACCGGATGCTGAAGTTTCTACCGATCGAAGCACACGACAGGGATTGCCCACTGCCACCACATTCGCGGGAATATCTTTTGTAACCACGCTTCCGGCTCCAATAGTAGTGTTATCACCGATCGTCACACCGGGACAGATAATCGCACCACCCCCAATCCAAACATTATTGCCAATGCGAATCGGTGCTGCCAGTTCGCGCCCCGTTAGTCGCACGGTGGGATCAGTGGGATGATACGCGGCGTAAATCTGTACATAGGGCGCACACAGGACATCATTGCCAATGTGTACCTTATTGCAGTCGAGAATTACGCCGCCATAGTTCATGTAAAAGCGATCGCCCACCGTAATGTGGCTACCATAGTCGCAGTGAAAGGGCGGCACGATTTGCGGCTTCTCGCCCACGGCATCAAACAGCGCTTCTAATAGTTGTGTACGCTTGTCTTGTTCCGTTTCCGTTGTCTGGTTGTAGAGCCGCAAGAGACGCAATGCTCGTTTACTCTCCGCATCTAACTCAGCATCTTTGGCAAGGTAAAGTTCCCCTGCCAACATCTTTTGCTTTTCGGTTCTAAGTGTGTCGTTCATAATAAGACCTTGCTATACCGCTGGGTGCTCAATGGAGGCAGTGACTTGAAAATTACTTGTGAGGTAAGAACAAAACAATCTACCAAGATCCCGGACATTTGGTAGGCTCAATCAGTTTTGATTTGAATTAAACTGCTTCTTCTAGTTGGTTGTTCAGGGCTTCACGATTAAGCTCGTAATTTTGGAACACGTCACTCAAAACAGTCTTATCTGTTTCAGACAGCCGCACTAAACCCCACAAGAGATGTTCAGTCCCGATCGACTTCTTACCCTGAAGTCGAACGATTTGCAAAGCAAGCTCTAGAACGAACTTACCTTGCGGACTGAATTCGAGATTTTCGCGGGATTCAAACGAATGTTCATTGGTTTCAATGTCTTGCGACACACCGTTAGCTCGAAGTAAACGAGCCGCGGTTGTGGTTGGATCAGCCAACAAGCCAGCCAGCAGATGCTCTGGTTCAACTTGGAAGTTCTGTAAGCGTGCTGCCTCATTTCGAGCAAAATTGACTGCATTGATTGCTTTCTCATTGAACCGCTCAAACCCGAACTCAAAGCCAAAGAAATTTTTGACTCGCTCAACTAATGTCTGCATCGATTGCTTTGCCTCATAAATGAAAACGTCTTCGATTGCGACGTTAAACAGACTGGCAAGTTTAAAAGCCATGTCTAGGCTGGGGTCAAACTTACCAGATTCAAACCCATTGACCGCCTGACGACTCACTCCTAATGCTCTGGCGAGGTCAGATTGTGACCATTGATGCCGTTGTCGAAGTTCTTTCAGTCGGTTTTTCATAGGATCGCCCGCTCACCGTCAAGTATTACTTTACATCACTGCAAAATAAAACGTCAAGCATAGCTTGACAAAAATGTCTGTGGGATCGCTTGGAGTAGTTGAAGCTCTCATCTCAAACGCGGCATAATAAGCTACTGGAGCGGATGTTGAAGATCGCTAGGCTTAACCAGACATTTCCTGAATCAACACATACGGTTGCACGATAAGCGCATTGAAGCGTGTAGATTGGTTCAGGTTCCAGTCTGATAGTTGAGTTGGAAAGGGCTTATGGATCAGGTTTTCCTCGATCCAGGGTTGGACTCGCGCTGTATCGTCGTTGGCGATCGCTACAGCCACATCCACCACATCCAGCCCCAACTCCACCACAATGAGCGTATCTCGACGGGCATGAGGGGCAAGCCAGTCCCATTCTGCCTCTGCCAGCGCTTCCGCCAGTTCTGCTCTTAAATCGCTCATAGATCAGTCCAATTTGCTTTGTAAACGTTGTTTAGCTTTTAGCTTTCAGCTTTCAGCTTTCAGCTTTAAATTTCACGCTGAAGGCTGATGGCTGACGGCTCCCCAGCGCATCACCGCCCTAAATCGTGCAGCGCATTGATAGCATCCGCGCATTGTTGGGTCACGGTTTCTAGTGCGCCACGATCGCCCGCTTTTGGTGGCGCAATGACTTCACCAATCCGAATTGTCAAAGGCACGGAACGGGGAGCCGCAGAACCTTTGCGGAAAATAGCATGAGTACCCCATAAGCTTACGGGTAATAACGGAGCCTGGGTTTTAGCCGCGAGCCATGCCGCACCCAGTTTGGGATCAGCCACCTTACCATCGGGTGTGCGTGTGCCCGTGAGAAATACGCCTGCTGCCCAGTTTTGCTCCAAAAAGCCCATTGCGGCTCGGAGGGCACTGCGATCGGCAGAACCCCGCTTGACGGGATAGGCACCATAGAGCGCGATCGCCTGCTTCAACACAGGCACCCGAAACAGTTCTTCCTTTGCCATGTATGCCACTGGACGACCTACACAGCAAGACAACAGCGGCGGATCAAAATCGCTGGCATGATTGCTTACCACAACAAGTGGTCCCATTTTGGGCACATTTTCTGCGCCATAAATCCGTCCCCGAAAGTAAAGATGTAAACCAGGACTCACGATCGACCACTTAAACAAGTGATAGAGCAAAAGGCTGGCAAACGGTTCACGAGTTCTCGGCATAGTAATTGGTTGTGAACGATTAGCTGTCAATTGCTTGTTTCTATCCACTAATAACTAACAACCAACAACTTTTATAGCTGCGGTAATTCTGCCACACTGCTGATGTTCTCCAACACCAGACTTGGGCATGTGCGCTTGATTAGACCCGTCAGCACTTTACCGGGACCAATTTCAACGACACGGCTCACGCTCTCTTCTGGGAGGCGCAACGAAATTTCTCGCCAGCGGACGCTGCCTGTCATTTGCTGGCTGAGACGTGTTTTGAGTACTGCCGCATCTGTACTGGGAACCGGATCAAAGTTCGAGAGCACAGGGATTTGAGCAGTGTTGAAGGTTATCTCGTTCAATGCCGTTTGAAATTCTGTCGCTGCGGGTGCCATCAACGGTGAGTGGAAGGCTCCGCTGACGTTCAGCTTCATTGCCCGTTTTGCTTTGACCTGACTCAGTACAGTTTCAACCGCAGTCGGCGTACCGGAGATCACCACTTGCCCCGCATTATTATCGTTTGCAAGGACAACATCAGGCGTTTGCTGCAACTGTTGCTCTAGCTGTGCCTGATCAAAGCCAAGTAGTGCTGCCATCATGCCATCCGAGGCTTGATCCATCAGCTCGGCGCGTTGTTTAACCAACCTCAGCCCTGTTTCAAAGTCGAAAACACCAGCCACGTACAGCGCCACATATTCGCCTAAACTATGACCCGCCACAAAATCGGGTTGGTGCCCCCGCGATCGCACCAGGTCTGCCAGAATGCTTTCGACGACATACAAACACGGCTGCGTATAGACCGTGCGAGAAATTTTATCCTCTGGATGCTGGCAAATGTCGGCGATCGACCAGCCCAGAATGTGCTCTGCCTGCTCAAATTTCGCCTTCGCGTCTGGTAGAGCAAAGAGGTCTGTACCCATCCCGATCGCTTGTGAGCCTTGTCCAGGAAACACCCATGCAGTCTTCATTAGAGTTGTTCGTTGTTGGTTGTTAGTTGTTGGAGAGGGATCAGGAGTGAGGAGTCAGAAGTCAGAATTAACTCAGAACTCAAGACTTAAAACGCTTAACTCCCTACCGTCCCCATTGAAAAATGGCTGCGCCCCAGGTAAGTCCGGCTCCGAAGCCACAGGTGACGATCGTGTCTCCAGCTTTGATCGTTCCCTGGCGGATTTCTTCGTCCAGCGCTAAGGGAATCGAGGCAGCAGAGGTATTACCGTATTTAGCAAGATTGCTGATGATTTTAGCGGGTGGAATGTTGAGTCGATCGCCCACAGCATCCAGAATGCGCTGATTTGCTTGATGGAGCAGCAGCCAGTCGATAGCTTCCACACTCAGGTTGGCACGAAAGAGCGCCTTTTTAATGACTTCTGGTACGCGGCGAATGGCGAAACGATAGACTTCTTGCCCATTCATCGTGATGGGCTGGAAACTGCCTTGCCCGATCGTTACGCCATCGACCAACTCTTTAGGCTGAGGCTGATACGCCAGGTTCAAGCATTGATTCTGGGTGCCGTCGCTGCGAAGCTCAAAGCCGAGGAGTCGATCGTGCTCATTTGCTTGAATGACAACTGCTCCCGCACCATCACCAAAGAGAATGCACGTTCGGCGATCGCTCCAGTCCACCCACCGCGACAACACATCTGCTCCAATCAGCAGAATGTTTTGATAAGCGCCTGTACGAATAAATTGAGCTGCTGTCACTAAGCCAAACACAAAACCAGAGCAAGCTGCTGTTAAGTCAAACGCCACTGCTTTTTGTGCGCCTAACTCCGCTTGAATCTGGCTGGCGCTACCAAACAGATCATCAGCCGTTGAGGTTGCCAGAATGATCAGGTCTAAATCCATTGGCGACAGCCCTGCCATCGCGATCGCGCCTTGTGCCGCTTGAGTGGCGATCGTGGCAACCGATTCGGCTGGGGTTGCCAGTCTGCGTTGCCGAATCCCTGTCCGAGCAGCAATCCACTCGTCCGAGGTTTCAACAAGCTGGCTTAACCCTTCATTGTTCAGGGCTGTCATGGGTGCTGCCGAACCGCTCCCCGTAATTGCAACGCCTATTCCTGATTGTTGTAAGTTCATGCTCTATCCATCGCTTTCAGGCTTCACCCGTGTGCCAACCGCTTAGCACACTAACCGTCTTGCTGACCGCTCACTGCTGGTGTTTGATTGTTCTCTTGATAGCGAGACTGAATCCGATCGAGCACTCGGTTGTCGATCGCTTCCCTGGCAAGGCGCACTGCGTTAAAAATAGTGGGAGCCTGCGAGCTACCGTGACTGATGATACAAACGCCATCCACACCTAACAGCAGACCGCCTCCATGCTCCGCGTGATCCATCCGCTGCTTAATGCGTCTTAGATTTGGCTTTAGCACTGAGGTGCCAATCTTACCGCGAATGCCCTGAGGCAGCTCTTCTCGTAAAATTTGCAGCGCGACCTCACCGACCGCTTCCGCAAACTTGAGCAGCACATTACCCACAAAGCCATCACACACGATGACATCAAAGTTGCCTGAAAGCACGTCCCGTCCTTCAGCGTTCCCCACGAAGGGGATTTGTGGGTTTTTCTCAAGCAGTTGATGGGTTCGCAGCGCTAGCTCGTTACCCTTACTGGATTCTTCGCCAATATTGAGCAGCCCCACTTTTGGATTTGTAATGCCTAAAACGTACTGAGAGTAGACAGTGCCCATAAAGGCGAACTGTTCTAAAAATTTTGGGCGGCAGTCAACATTTGCGCCAACATCCAGGATGATGACAGGCTTGCCTGCAATCAAGGTAGGCAAAACAGCGCCGATCGCAGGGCGATCAATCCCCCGCAGGCGACCCAAACGCAATAATGCCGCTGCCATGACTGCACCAGAGTGTCCTGCCGAAACAACCGCATCCGCCTGCTTTTGTTTCACTAAATCCATTGCTACATTGATGGATGCTTTGGGCTTACGGCGCAATGCGCTCAGAGGCTCTTCGCCCATTTCGATCGCGCCCTCAGCCGGAATAATTTCGAGCGGTGAAGCGTTAGTATGTTGCCTGATTGCAGCGCTAACCGCCTCTGGCTCACCGACTAACAAAACCTTGACACCCAACTCTTCTTGTGCTCGAAGTGCTCCAGCAACAATCTCAGCCGGAGCATGATCCCCACCCATTGCATCAATCGCAATCCGCGCCTGCGTCGATCCCATTGGTCAAAATTAGTATAAACCTTAGCAATTCTACCAGATGGTTATGCTTCTTCAAGAATCCAAATCAACCCAATGTCGCCTGCTGTGGACGGTAACACGTCAGGCAATGACGTTCGATCGTGTCTTGATGATCGGCTTAGCGATGATTAGAAAGCGACACCGTATCGGCTAAAAGACCAAAGCTACTCGACGCGGCTGGAGTCTGAGCCAATGCAAGTAAAATCAACGTGAGAGCGAAAGCACCAGCCTCAAGCGTTTTGACGAGTTCTGAGCGTCCTAGTTGCATATGTGCGAGTGGGTTATTGAGTATACAAAGCGAAGATTATGATAAGTCAAATCTAGAAAGTTTGGGTATGGATCAAATCCCCCCACAGTGAGAACTCTACGTTCAGTGGACGCTACACCTTAAGGCGATAGGCAGCAGTCGCAGCACCTGTCTCACTATTAAAGACGAGTGTTACTGCGTTCTGGTTCAACGGCGTGGCGATCGATACGCTAACGAATTATATGTATCCCTGTTAGAGTATTTATCCTGTATGCGCTTTGGCTGGGAAGTTGAGGAAGATTTGTGTTTCCAGGCTGATGAATGGGCACTCTTTTATCCAAGAAAAGTATTTTTAACCAAGTTCGCTCTATCGCGCTCTTATGTGTTCAGCAGTGCATTCTCATCGCCATCTTCACTCCTCTCTGGTTATCCTACTGGCTCTAAGTTTATCTGCCTGTCAACGGGGATACTCTCAGCCGCTTCGTCCTGCTCCGCTACCACAGGATGATTTGATCCGGGTCTACACCAACCACGAACCCGCTTCGCGCTATGCCGAGCCTTACCGCAAACAGATGCGAGACGGCGATGATTTAGAACAAAAAATTGTTGATGCGATCGCTGCTGCCCACACAACCGTCGATGTTGCCGTACAGGAACTCCGTCTACCCAAAATTGCGGCAGCGCTGGTCGAACGACAGACAGCAGGCGTAAAAGTGCGGGTCGTTTTAGAAAACACCTACTCACGACCATTTAGCACGTTTACACCGGAAGAGATTGCCAAACAGCCAGAGCGCGATCGCGGTCGGTACAACGAATTTCGCCAACTGGTCGATCGCAACGGTGATGGGCAACTGAGCCAGGAGGAGATCGAGCAAGGGGATGCATTAGTGGTGCTCGATCGTGCGAAAATTCCCCGCCTAGACGATACGGCAGATGGTTCCGCTGGCAGTGCTCTCATGCATCACAAATTTGTGGTCGTCGATGGGCGCACTCTCATTGTCACCTCGGCGAACTTCACCACAAGCGACGTTCACGGCGATTTTAAATCGCCCGCCAGTCGTGGCAATGCCAACAACATGCTGGAAATCAGCAGTCCAGAACTGGCAACGCTCTTTACGCAGCAGTTTAATGTGATGTGGGGCGACGGACCGGGTGGAAAGCGAAACAGCAAGTTTGGTGTTAAAAAACCGTTTCAGCCAGCACGATCGGTCACGATTGGCTCGACCACCGTTGAAGTGCAGTTTTCGCCAACTCGCCTTTCTATACCCTGGGAACGTAGCAGCAACGGCTTAATTGGCAAAACGCTGAGTAGTGCCAAAAAATCGGTTGACATGGCACTGTTTGTTTTCTCTGAGCAAAAACTGGTGAATTTGTTAGAGACCGTTCATCAAAACGGTGTTGAAGTACGGGCGTTAATCGAACCTGGCTTCGCGTATCGTTCCTATAGTGAAGCGCTTGATATGCTGGGCATTGCCCTTGCCGATGGCTGCAAGCAGGAAGTCGCTAATCGCCCCTGGCAAAACCCAATCACGACCGTTGGTGTGCCCCGTCTTCCCCCTGGTGACTTGCTGCACAACAAATTCGGCATTGTCGATCAAGAAACGGTCATCACTGGGTCGCACAATTGGACGGATGCTGCCAACACAGGCAACGACGAGACGGTTCTGGTTGTGCATAGCTCGATCGTCGCTGCCCATTACCAACGAGAGTTTGAACGACTCTACACAAACGCGATTTTGGGCATTCCCCCCGCTGTGCAAAAAAAGGTGAATGCGCAGCGGCAGCAATGCCAATCACAGCAACCGAACGCACCCGCACCCGCTAATCGTAAGAGTGTGGTGCACGATCGCCCACTTGCCAAGCCAGCTACGTCTTCTGCCCATCGCAAACCAGGCAAGCCGCAAGTCAACCTCAATACAGCAACTCAAGCCGAACTGGATGCCTTGCCTGGTGTCAGCGCAGCGCTTGCAAAGCGCATTATTGCTGCCCGTCAGCAACAACCCATTGCGTCTCTAGACGATCTTGATCGGATTTCTGGCGTGGGTCCTAAACTTCTCAAGCGACTAGAAACGAAAGTGACCTGGTGATGACTATTCAGGGACATTGAGGAACGGTAAAGCGTGCTGGCGCAAAAATGACTTAGCCGTAGAGTACTTTAAGCTTCAGAGCGATCGGTAAGTGGGTTCTAGAAGCAAACGCCATAGCGCTCAATTTGCCTCGCATGGAGGGTGGCTGTTTGATTCGCGGTGCCGTCCAGCGTGTGCCGCCGCCCACGCGACGACCTGGAACGCCCTCTCTGCCCGCTTCCGCAGGACTGGCAAAGGATAGAATTAGCGCTAGTAAGGAAAAGCCGATCGTGAGTTGACGTACAAACATATAGCTAATGATAGACGCACAATACATCCACAATCGCAGAGCAACCTCTATTTCACCAGCGTTGAACCACGGAAGTCATAACTTCTTAAAGTAGTGGATGTGCTTCACAATTGCACGTATGCGCGTGGATTTACAGTTTTACCTCAGCCAATGAATCGTGCTCTTATTAAACGTCGTGCCTGCGTCAAGCGCGAAGAGAATGCAATTGTTATCCTAAAGGGGAACAGCCAGTAGCAACCCACCGTGCCATCAGACGCTATGACTCAACAGCCTGCTCGTATTTGCATTCTTGGTGGAGGCTTTGGTGGTCTCTACACGGCTCTGCGCCTCAGCCAGTTGCCTTGGGCAAAGCACGAGAAGCCAGAAATTATCCTGGTCGATCGCAGCGATCGCTTTCTCTTCTCGCCATTGCTGTATGAACTGATGACGGGTGAGCTGCAAACCTGGGAGATTGCACCACCGTTTGAAGAATTGCTGGCAGGCACAGGCGTACGCTTTCATCAAGGCACTGTGACGGGTATTGATTTGCCAGCCAAGCACGTGCAGCTTCAGGATGGGGTCACGTTAGCGTTCGATCGCCTCGTGCTGAGCCTTGGTGGCGAAACGCCCCTTGACCTTGTACCAGGAACAGCCGACCACGCGCTACCATTCCGCTCCATTGCCGATGCCTATCGCTTGGAAGAACGTCTGCGGCGGTTAGAAGAGTCCGACGCAGACAAGATTCGAGTGGCGATCGTCGGTGCTGGCTATGCAGGCGTAGAACTAGCGTGTAAGCTTGCCGATCGGCTGCAAAACCGGGGACGCATTCGCCTGGTTGAACAAGCCGATGAAATCCTCAGAACGTCTGCTGACTTTAACCGTGCAGCAGCAACAAAAGCCTTAGATGCGCGCGGCGTATGGATCGACTTAGAAACTGGAGTCGACGCGATCGCCTCTGACACGATCGCTCTGACGTATAAAGGTAACGTGGACACGATCCCAGTCGATCTGGTGCTGTGGACAGTGGGTACTCGCGTTGCCAGGGTCGTCAATGACCTGCCGCTTAAGACAAACGCACGAGGACAGGTGGTGGTGACATCAACCCTGCAAGCAATTGAATACCCAGATGTCTTCTCGCTAGGCGACCTGGTTGATTGCAAAGACGCAGACGGGCAGCAGGTACCCGCTACTGCCCAAGCAGCCTTTCAACAGTCTGAATATGTGGGTTGGAATCTTTGGGCTTCGCTGACCGATCGCCCCCTCTTGCCCTTTCGCTACCAGCACCTCGGTGAAATGATGGCGCTAGGCACTGACAACGCCACGTTGACGGGCTTCGGACTCAAGCTAGACGGCCCCTTTGCTTATGTCGCACGGCGACTTGCTTACCTTTACCGGATGCCAACCCTGGAGCATCAGGTGCGCGTTGGGCTGAACTGGATTGCCCAACCGTTGCGTGACGCGATCGGGGCGGTCAACTCATAGCTGAATTGGCGCTTCACAATTAAGGCTGACTTAGAGAGTTGATTCTCTATTGCGGGCATACTGACTGAAGCAATCTCTCCTCTATCCATCTGTTTAGGCAAACATACGCTCGTCATTTAAGTGGCTGGGCGCAATTAAACTAAAGATGATTTTGGGAGTGGAGGGGGTGAAACCCCCTGCCTGGGGGCAACGCTCCCAAACCCCTCCCTCACAATTAACTGTGGTTACCTACTTAAGCTTGCCGGACTGTTGCCAGAGGTGGGGATAGTCATGCCAGTCATAAAATGTTTGGAGTCGCTTAAATAGATGTTCTTCATCAATGTCTTAAACCATCTAACGGCAATGTTTACACCAGTACTGTCGTGACGATCGCCACCACTGCAACGCCAGTTCAGTGACGGGCGAGATAAGCATTGGGCAGGTTTTAGACAGCACACGTATTGATTCCATAGAGCCAGGGGCACATACCAGAGTATCGAGGGTAGCTAGATGCGTGCGAGTGAACTCCTGAAGCGTTATGCCGCAGGAGAAAGAGATTTTAGCCAGGTTAGCCTTTGGGGAGTCAACCTCAGTAAAGCCAGTTTGAGGGGCATCGACCTGAGCCAAGCTGACCTAAGAGGGGCAAACTTGCGTGGGATTGTGCTGCGCGAAGCCTGCATGGATGGGACGAATCTAGCTGAGGCAGATCTGACCGGAGCCAACCTTTGGGGTGTCGATTTGCGCGGTGCCGATTTGCAGGGTGCGAATTTAACCGAAGCTAACCTGACTGGGGCAGATCTGCGAAGGGCATGTTTGATACAGGCAATTCTAAACAAAGCAAACCTGAATTCAGTCAATCTGAGCGAAGCAGACTTGAACAGTGCCCACCTTTGGGGTGCAAATCTCTGTGCGGCAAAATTAGTCGATATTGATCTGCGAGCGGCAAACTTGCGCGGTGCCTATCTTTGTCAGGCAATCTTGAGCGGTGATTTGCGTGAGGCGAATTTGAGTGGTGCCAATTTAAGCTGGACGATTCTAGTGGGGGCAAACCTGCAAGATGCTATTTTGAGTGAGGCAGAATTGAGCAGTGCGAACCTTACCGGAGCTAACTTCACCAATGCCAAGCTACGCGGTGCCGATCTGCGCGGTGCTGACTTGACCGATGCTGACCTCAGTGGGGTAAACCTGAATGAAGCTAACCTCTCGATGGCAAAACTAACGGGTACGATTCTGAATGGTGCAACACTGAGTGGTACTGATTTGCGTGGTACAAATTTGACCGAAACCAACCTGACCGAAACCAGTTTGCTGGGAGCCAATCTACGCGGTGTCGTCATGCCAGATCACTTAACCACTGGTTAAAGAGCAACTATAGCGAATCAGCTCTTAGCAGTCAGCGATCAGCGGTCAGCGGTTCGAGAAAAGCTGGTGGCTGACCGCTCAATGATTCGGTGCCGCTCCCAACTGATTTGGGATTGCTATAGTATCGTTTGAGTGAGCTTTGAGCCTTATCTATAAAGTGTAAGCGTGTGCGTGAACCCACAAAACGTCCTCAAGTCATTTTTCTTGATGCGGTCGGTACACTGTTTGGTGTGAAGGGTAGTGTGGGCGAAGTTTACGCTGAAGTGGCGCAGCGTTTTGGGGTTGAGGTTTCAGCAACCGCACTGAATCGATCGTTTTTTCAAAGTTTTCGATCGGCAGGAATGCCTGCCTTTGGGACTGTCGATCGCGCAGAGATTCCGGCGCGGGAGTTTGCATGGTGGCTGGCGATCGCCACTGACACGTTCAAGCAAGTCGGCGTTTGGGAGCAATTTCCAGACTTTGCCGCGTTTTTTGCTGAACTGTATGCCCACTTTGCGACAGCGGCACCGTGGGTTGTGTATCCCGACGTGCGACCTGCATTAGAGCGCTGGCAACAGATGGGTGAGACTTTAGGGATTCTATCGAACTTTGATTCGCGGCTTTACTCAGTGCTACAGGCTCTTGACTTAGCCACATTTTTCACGTCTGTCACTATTTCAACTGAGGTCGGTGCAGCCAAGCCTGATCCTCAAATTTTTGCGATCGCCCTTCAAAAACACGCTTGCTTGCCCACTGCGGCATGGCACATTGGCGACAGCTTTGAGGAAGATTACCAGGCAGCAAAAGCGGTCGGAATGCGTGGGATCTGGCTGCGGCGAAAGTAGATTTTGGGTGTAGGGTAGTAAAGATTGATTGGAACGTCCGTACTGATCACTATTCTGTTCTCCCGCTGCTATGACTCTAAAACCATCTCAAATTCTTAGCCTGTTAAGAGAGAAGCGGGCTGATTTTGCTACGTTTGATCAAACGACGTTACAAGCATTAGAGAAGTACCGCAGAGCACTGGCAACCGCATCCCAGGAAACTGAGGCTGTTTTGCTAGAACAGTTAGCAGAGTACTTAGCGAACGATCGCGGCGCGGAGCCTCTTGAACCGTTGGGCAACCATCTAAATTGGCTGATGCCTTCTGGTCTGGTATGGCAAAGTCGAGAGGAGAGTCATGAGTGGGTGCGCGATCGACTGACAGGTGTTGCGACCTTCGCAGTCGATGGTTCTCAAATTTATCCCAGCAAAGATTTTTCGATTCCCGTAGCGCTGGTGCAGATCGGTTGGTTTGAAAACCTGCATCAGCCCGGTGGACAGTACGACAAGGATATTGCCGTCGATGTGATGACTCCAGCAGATCTGAGGGCAAATACCAGCGGCGACCCAGTCGATCGACGCGTGAATATGCGCCGCTTTGAGATGGAGACAGCACGACTCGTGCAATACATGGAAGACCGAGCAGGCTGCGATCGGTGTCTGGCGTTCCTCGATGGTTCGCTAGTGGTCACGTTTGCCGAAGCGTTTGATGAAGCGACGCAGCAACACTATGTCGATTGCATCGTGCGGCTCCTGCAAGCAAGCGAAACGTACCGTGTCCCGCTGGTCGGCTATATTGACACCTCCTACGCTCGTGATCTGACGCTGATGCTGCAACGATTAACGCCAGGATTGCCCGATGCACCTGCCATTCACGATGCGTCGTTAGTACGAGGAATGCAGTGGGGCGATCGCACACCCCTATTCCGCTGCCGCCGACCGGGAATCTTAAGGCACTATCCAGGCGCGAATCTCCAAGGGAGAGGCTACGCCAACGCGAGCCGAATTGGCTTCACCTACCTGAAAGCACACGACGGCTTTCCCGTGCGGTTAGAGCTACCTGCCTGGATTTACGACGATGGTTTGTTGGAGAACGTACTCGACTGGGTGCGAGGCGAAGTCATCATCGGCAGCGGTTACCCCTACGTCATTGAAACCGCTGACCAGACTGCTGTGTTAAAGACGGACGATCGCCAAACGTTCTATCGCCTCCTACAGGAGTGGGCAGAGGAAGAAAAATTGCACCTGCGGCTTTCACGCAAGATGGTGAGTAAGGCGAGGAGACGGTAGAGCATTCAGCTATTAGCTCTGCGCTGAACGCTGATAGCTGAACGCTGACAGCTAATAGCCGCTCCAATCGACAAGCTCTTAAAATTGAGAGGTGTCTGTGACAAGGGCAACTTTGATGAAACGGATAGAGACGGCAGCAACGCCCAAACGCTTCACGATCGCGGAGTATCACCGCTTGACTGAGATTGGCTTCTTCGCTGAGGACGATCGCGTTGAACTGATCCGTGGAGAGATTAACAAGATGGCAGCGAAAGGAACAGCACATACAACTTGCTGTCGAAATCTATTGCGAGAATTGGCAGAACTGGTCGTGGGCTATGCTGAACTTCAGTGTCAAGATCCCATCTCGTTACCGTCTGGCAGTGAACCAGAACCCGATTTTGTGATCGTCCGACCACGATCGGACAACTACCTGTCAGGACATCCAACGCCAGAAAATATTCTGCTAGTGATCGAGATTGCGGAATCTTCGTTGGAGTATGACCGCGAGGTGAAGCGATCGCTCTACGCTGAAGCAGGTATTACCCACTACTGGATCTTCAACCTGATCGAACAGTGCCTGGAAGTGTATAGCGAGCCCTACCAAAATGGGGACGTGTTTAACTATGCCGTGAGACGAATCGTCTTGCCGAAGGGCACGATCGCGCTACCTGAGTTCTCAGGCTTGGAGTCGAATGGTCTCAGCGATCGTTCACGCTTAGAGCTTTTGTTAGTCAAGATCTTCCCTGGCGCGGTCTGAGTGGAAAGTAATGCGATCGCTACGAGTAGCCATGTTCTGCCAAAAAAGCAGGGGTTAGGCTTTGCGGAGCCGTTTCCTCAGTATGGTGCGGACTCATGCCGTGCCGCAAAAACTTCTCGACGTACTTACCGAGAATATCGCCCTCTAGATTTACGACGCTGCCCGATCGCAAAGAACTAAGGTTGGTCTCAGCGTAAGTATGAGGAATCACCGCTACAGTAAACCAGGTTCCAGCAGGATCACAGTCAGCGATCGTCAGGCTGATGCCATTCACCGCGATGCTGCCTTTAGGGATGATGTAACGGGCAACCTGAGCCTGATTTGTAATAAACGTCATTTCCCAGGATGTGGCGGTTTGGACAGAGTCTTGCAATTGTCCAATGCCATCCACGTGCCCGGTGACGAAGTGTCCGCCCAGCTTACTGCCCACTCGCAAGGAGGCTTCCAGGTTGACCAGCGTGCCGTCTTCTTGCCCCAAACTGGAGCGATCGCGGGTTTCGGGCGAGGCATCTGCCATAAAGCCCTGTGGCAACAGTTCGACGACCGTCAGGCACACACCATCGACGGACACACTGTCACCGATCGCCAGATCTTGCAGGATCACTCCGGACGTAGCAGGCAGGCACGTGATGCTTAATTTATCGACTCCGAGAGACTGTAGCGTCCCCAAACCTTGAATAAGACCAGTAAACACGGTTTTTGCTCAGAATTTGCTAATTTTCGACCAAATTTGCTCTATTCGCATCAAAAGATAGCCCCAAGCAACGATTGAGAAACTTTTTCAGATTGTCAAATTTGCTAAATGATCCACTAGGATCAGGGCATAAATCAGGGCATACTTAAGGTCAGACACCTTTCACCACGATACAGACGGCTTATCTCGATCTTAGCTTCCCCTTCTAGTTCTAGCGTTTTCTCTTGCCTTAGAGGGTTCAGTAATGAGGCGACACCAGTTCCCATTAGCTAAGAGACGGCTCCCTGGAACAAAGAATAATCGTCTAAGCCTATGTCCCATCCAGTCCAGGTTCGTTACGTTGACTCCTTTTTTCTTCAGGTATTCTAGAGGCTAAGACGATGATTGAAATGAAAGTCGCTGGAATTGCATTAGATGCCGCTACACGCAGCCCCATTGTGCTTTTGAGAGATTCCACCGAGCGACGACAGTTACCAATCTACATCGGTCAAGATCAGGCAAAAGCCATTATCAACGCCTTGGAGAGCCAAACCCCACCTCGTCCGCTGACCCACGACCTATTCGTCAACCTCCTCGAAGAATGGGACATGAGCCTGGAACGAATCGTTATCCACTCTTTACAAGACAACACGTTTTACGCGATGCTCACGGTGTCTCACGGCGAGACGAAAAAAGAGATTGACGCTCGCCCCAGTGATGCGATCGCGATCGCCCTTCGCACCAACAGCCCCATCTGGGTACTCGAAGAAGTAGTCGCTGATGCCTCCATTCCGGTCGATCGTGATGCTGACGAAGCCGAGCGCAAGGCATTCCGCGATTTTCTCTCCAATTTGCGACCGGAAGACTTTTTGCAGCGCGGCAACCTCAGCAGTGAAGAAGCGCAGTAGGGAAAGGCTAAAGGATTTACAGCTTAACGTGGCAGTGGCACGATATTGCTGCCTAGCCTAAATGCACTGGATGCACTACCCGATTTCGACTAGCTTAATGTCAAACGTCAACGCTTCGCCCGCCAAGGGATGGTTGGCATCCAACGTGACAGCGGCATTAGAGACATCGGTGATTACAACTGGCAGCACCTGTCCATCTTGCTGTTGCAGTTGAAGCTGCTGACCAATTTGAGGTTCGATTTCAACGGGCATTTGCTGGCGATCGACCACAACAACCATTTCTTCCAGATGCGGACCATAGGCATCGTCTATAGGGATGATCTCTGTCTTTGACTCACCCATACTCATCCCTAGAACGGCTCGCTCAAAACCAGGAATAATGCTTCCAGAACCGAGCGTAAACTCTAGTGGCTCACGATCAGCCGACGAGTCAAACACCGTACCATCATCAAGTTTGCCTGTGTAGTGAACTTTGACCGTATCACCAGTTTTTGCTTGTGCCATGCCTTTCTCCTTACGTTAGCAGCCATATCAGTATGGTGCGATCGCTTCTCGCTCCGACGTTCTTTAAGCTTATTTTCCAGATCGAGCCTGGTTGCGACCACAGCACAAAATTGCTCGATATAACCTTACTCCAGCTACTTTCGTTAGCAAATCACCAAAAAGTCTGAGTCAGTAATCTCACTTTTTGTTGCCACTAAATCATTGAGTCGAAAAAAAAGCAGCCTACCTACCCGGTGACAGACTGCTTTAACAAAATGATGAGCTTCTCAATGACTTGATAGTGCCTCAAACAACCGGGTCTTCCTTCTACCTTTCGGCATATCCCTAGACCCGATCGAGAACGTGATGAGAACGTGGCTTTGAAGGGAATAATGGCTGTGTTATCTAACCCCGCAATTGTCAAAAAGCCCCAGCTCTCTAGCCGGGGCTTCTTACTACAGTGATTGGGCTGTTAGAGTTGTGCTGCATCGAAGCCTGTCGAAACATCTGAGCGGCTCTACACAGCGATCGCTTCTATCCTTTTAGCGCTTCCACCACTGAACCTGATCAATCCATGAGTGCTAGATTGTGACGCTGCTCCAGCCAGATGCGTATTTCAGCCTCAGACGCATTGTAGAGCGATCGACCCGTTACAGAATCGTGAGCGTGCCACCACAGCTTACCTTCAGCATCGCAAGTGTGCCACACCCTCGGCTCAGCGTCTGTTATCAAGCGCTGCATGAAAGACTGCGATGCGTTCTCTAACCAGGACAACAGCGTTTTTTTAGCATTAGTCACTGTGTTTTGGTTCAGTACTGTTGCATCCCATTCTGGATGTCCTAACCAACGTAATGCTAGTTTCATCTCGATACCTCACTTGATTGTAATAACGATGTTTTGCTAGGGAGCTTTGTTGCTCCTAGCCGTTGGGCAATGAATGCTTGACTCTGACTGAGCACCATTGCCGTTAGAATGAGTCCGGCTCCAATGAAGCCACGTTCACCAAACTGCTCTCCCAGCAACCAGAACGAAAAAATAGCTGCAAACACTGGCTCAAGGGTATAAAGCAGAGCTGTTTCATGCGCTGAGACCCACTGTTGAGCCACTGCCTGTGTAATCGTTGTTGCTGCTGTAACCACAAGACCCAGGTAAAGGAGTTGTCCCCAATGGGCAGCGATCGCAGGTAACTGCGTCATCATTTCGGGGGCTGCCCAGATCACAGTCACACCAGCTACAAAGACCAGCTGAACGGCAGATAGGGTTAGCGGTGGGTGACGTTTGAGCGCTGACTCCAGCAGTAGGATGTAAATGGCATAGCTTAAGGCACCACCGAATACCCAAAGGTCGCCAATGCTCAAGCCACCGCCATCCCAGGACATGATGCCAATGCCCACGATCGCCAGCACAGCAGCGACCAGCCCCATGATCTGTAGCCGACGACCCAGGAAAAGCCCCAGTAACGGCACCAGGATTACGCTCAAGCTCAGCATGAACGCTGCCCGACCAGCCGCGATCGTTTCAACGCCAACGGTGAGGGCAATGTAG
This sequence comes from Tildeniella nuda ZEHNDER 1965/U140, assembly GCA_019358895.1. GTDB lineage: Bacteria > Cyanobacteriota > Cyanobacteriia > Leptolyngbyales > Leptolyngbyaceae > Stenomitos > Stenomitos nudus. The sequence goes on from JAHHIG010000002.1 coordinate 234,400, forward strand.
GATGCCAGGTAGGCTAAGCCTAACAGGACACCATCACGCAACAGCCGAGCGTTGAAGGGACGCAGCCAGGGAACAAAGACCAGCGCTGCCAGAGCAAAGCGGATGGCAATAAGTGACAAGGGCGTAATGCTAACTACCGTTGCCTTGACAACTGGAAATGTCGTTCCCCAGATTAAAGTAGTAGCAATCAGCAGTAGGATGCCTCTGGTATGAAGAACGTTAGATTTTGTAGCAGACATAACAGAAGACAAGCTTGAACTGTGTTCAGTCTAGTCAACTACCTTCACACAAATCAAAAGACAGCGTTTATCACGTCCATGAACAAAATCGATAGAAGATGATGCCATCGACCATGAATGTCAATCGTCAAGGTCAGATTAAACTGTCACAGTTGCGTGCCCTCATTGCAGTGGCAGAGCGAGGCAACTTTGGGGAGGCTGCGTTGCAGTTAGGTCTCTCGCAGTCAGCAGTTAGCCATGCGATCGCAACCCTGGAAGAGATGCTGGGCATTGTCTTGATCTCGCGGGGTCGTCATGGTGCTTATATGACTCCAGTGGGCGATCGCGTGCTCATTTATGCCCGTCAGATCATGCAGTCGTTAGACGGGATGACGAAGGAAGCAAATCTAGCGAAAGGGCTACGGGGTGGACAAGTGCGCATTGCCTCGTTTCGCAGTGTGGCAACTCACATTTTGCCAGAGGCGATCGCGCAGTTTCGGCAGCGCTTTCCTGATATTGCCGTGCTTCTGACTGATCATGAAGATTTGCCGGAGGTTGAACAAACGCTCCGAGAAGGACGAGCAGACATCGGTTTCACCTATTTGCCAACTAGCGAAGATTTTGAGGTTTGGGAATTACTTCAAGATGAATTTGTGGCATTATTTCCGCCCACATTCAAGCTCAAAAATAAGCACCTCACCTGGGGCGAACTCGCTCATCATCCGATGATTATGCCACCAGAAACAGATCCCACGATGCTACAGTTTTACGCGCACTGCCTCAAATTTAACTGCACGTTAAACGTTGCCTATCGTGTGAACACCGATTCGACGATCGTCAGCATGGTGGCTCGTGGATTAGGCGCAGCGGTTCTGCCCCGCTTATCAGCCGAGCCAATTCCTGTGGGTGTTCAGGTCTTTAGTTTACCCGTACCGATTTATCGCGTGATTGGCATTGCCGTGTTAGCAGATGCGCTACAGGTACCAGCCGTCTTCGCCTTTTTAGATATTCTGAAATGCAAGGATTTGTTGACATTAAAACCGATCGTGTAAGCCCAGTGGTAAACATTAAACAGGGGAGCATGTCACTTTCGCAACTTGCTGCCTTTGCCCTCATCCCCAGCCCTTCTCCCCAAGGAGAAGGGAGCCAGCTTCAAAGTCCCTCTCCTTGGGGAGAGGGCTTAAAGCCTTGCGGCATACAAGAAAAGGGTGAGGGCGCAAAGGTGACATGCTCCCTTAAACAGCTTGTTGTCTCTTTCTTATACGTCCATTTAATTAATACCAAGTTGCTTGAGCGCTGTTGCACGTGCGCGTTCAGAAAGCCGATCCAACAAAATATGCTCGGAATCGTCAATTAATTCTTCTTTTTGCATGAGTTCAATCATCGTTTGATGAAGCAATGCTTCTGCTTGCCCTGCGCGATCTGCTAACCAAAGATGGGTTTCGGTGTCTTGAGGGAACTGTTCGATGCAGGTGATGGTGTAGTTGCGGAAAGTTCTGACTTGACGCAGAATGCGCGCCAGATAGCCGGGGCATTCACACGCGATGACTTCTGCGGCTCGGCAAATTTCGATCAACGCTTCATCAGAAAGATCGGAGATTTTAAGTGTTCGCTTTGCGTCAGTCATCGTTGCGTTTCATAATGGCTATGATCTATTCAACCCGTATGTGAGCTGAAGTCATCACTCTCGTACGGAGTATTTTTTTCTTCCGTGTTCAGTGTAAGAACACGCATAACAACGTGTGAAACGAGAGGCAACCTGTGAAAGCTGTTTTGATGACCGCTCCCGGAACGCCAGATGTTTTGCAAATGGGCGATGTGCCGGAGCCAACGCTTCAGCAAGAGACTGAATTATTAGTACGTCTGAAAGCGGCTGGGATCAACCCGATCGACACAAAGCTGCGTCAACGAGGCACCTTTTTCCCCGATCGTCTGCCTGCGATTTTGGGCTGTGATGGTGCTGGCATTGTCGAAGCTGTCGGTGCAGCAGTGCGGCAGTTTCAACCAGGAGACGAGGTTTACTTTTGCAATGGTGGTCTGGGTGGGCACCCCGGCAACTATGCGGAGTGGGCGATCGTCGATGCTCGCTTTGCGGCTCACAAACCAACCACGATGAGTTTTGCAGAAGCGGCGGCGGCTCCTCTAGTCCTGATTACAGCATGGGAAGCGCTGTACGATCGCGCACGGCTCCAGACGGGGCAGCGGGTTTTCATTCATGCAGGGGCGGGTGGTGTCGGGCATGTGGCTATTCAGTTAGCCACATGGAGCGGTGCCGAAGTTTGCACGACGGTGAGCACGGAAGCAAAAGCAGCGTTTGTCAGGGATTTAGGTGCCAGTCAAGTCCTATTTTACAAAGATACGAATGTGGTGCAGGCGGTAATGGCTTGGACACATGACCAGGGCGTGGATGTTACCTTCGATACGGTGGGCGGTGCGATGCTCGGTCAATCTTTCGCTGCCACAAAGTTTTATGGCGACATCGTGACGATTCTGGAAGCCGACCCCGCGACCGCTTGGAAAACTGCCCGTACTCGCAATCAGCGCGTGAGCTTTGAACTGATGTTGCTGCCGATGTTGAAAGGCTTAGTAGCAGAACAGCAGGCGCAAGCAACGATTTTGCAACAGTGTGCAGCGTTAATTGATGCAGGGCACCTCAAGCTTCACGTGAGCCAGACGTTTGCTCTAGCTGAGGCGGCAGCAGCGCATCGATCGCTTGAAACTGGTTCGACAACAGGCAAGCTGGTTTTGCTCATGGATACGTAGGAGTGAACCAACGGAGATCTGGCGCTTATCTTTTTTCTGCCTGCTGACTGCTAGTTAGCATCTGAATTGTCAGGATGATTTGGCATTCTGTCCTGACGGTCAGGTGAAGTACCGTATTGGGTAGTAGTTCCCGTAAACGGTCGATCGCCCAAGCATGAACGCGACCTTGACACCCTTTAATCGTCTGTGAATGTAGCTGTCAGTCTTACGTTGACGAAGATGGGGTGGTTTTAGGGATAGTTCTGAAGGGTTTTCGATCGCTCAAAAAATCTTGACAGATTGTTCGTCGCGCTGCCAGACATTCAAGCTCAATTATTGACTTAAGCTTTATGCGTATCCCCATTGCAACAACGGTTGTTTGTAGCACGTTGGCTACGTTTGCCTTGTATCACAGCTTTGCTGCTCTTTTTCCTCATCTTTTCGATCCCGATGATGAAGCTGCGTCCAACGCTAAGCCGGATGGCACGAACGTAGAACAGGCAAAGACACCGACTAAAGGTGCGATCGCTGCGCCTGAAACCATGACAGCAAATACTACAAAGCCTCGCCTTAACGTACCTGCTAAGGCAACGCTAGCCGCCAACCGTAGTGTTGCTTCTAGAGGTAGCTTACCAGTAGTGAACGTGCCACCCACGCTGCGATCGCTGCCAACCCGGTTAGCTACAACTCCCAGCCTTGATACTGCACCCATGCAAAATGCTGGTAACACAGCACTAGACGCAGGTAGTCAGAGTCAACCAGACTTAATTGACCAGAGTAAATCGAACGTTGGCGCGACCCAGTCTTTACCCTTCACCTCTGTCAACACGCCGCTATCAGATGTTAAAGGGCACTGGGCAGAAAGCTATATTGAGTCATTAGCGGCAAAGGGGGTTGTGCGAGGCTTTGATGATGGTAGTTTTCGTCCTGACGAACTGGTCACATCGCGTCAGTTTACCTTGATGGCGCAGAAAGCATTCACAGCGTCGCCTGTTTCTTATGATGGGTTGCAGCAGCTTCACCCCGATCGCACTCCCACACGTGCTGACGCGGCGGCTTTCATTTATCAAACACTCGCCAAGTCCGAATCAGCCCCACCCACAATGGCTGTACAGGTGAGTGGTGCCGTACCGCGTCCTGGTATTTATGCCGTTGCTAACGGTAGCAGAATCGATGCGCCCCCCAATGCTGGCATGCCCACTGTGTCGCGTGCAATTCAACAAGCAGGCGGCGCGTTAGACGGTGCTGATTTGCAGCAAGTACAAATCCATCGCATTAGCGACACCTCCGCGAGACAGGTCATCAATGTCGATGTTCGGCAGCCACTTCAAGCGAGCGATCGTACCCGCGACATTGTACTGCAACAAGGTGACAAACTATTTATCCCTACGGCTGCCACGACCGCTACTATAGCCCCTGTAACCGGAGCGCTACCCACTCCAGAGCGCCCCATTAGCCTAGTGGAAAGAACAAAAGAATGAATAGAGCGATCAGCTGATGTTGCGCGAAGAAGCTTGTATCTTGACGCTGACCGCTGACCGCTGACCGCTGACCGCTGACCGCTGACCGCTGACCGCTGACCGCTGACCGCTGACCGCTGACCGCTGACCGCTGACGTTTTATTCGGTCTGATTTGTAAGTAAAGCCTCACCATTCTGATTAGCAGGCAAAAACGGCAAGACTCGATCGCAGCAAAAAAGTGTCCCTGCTGCCACGCAAATCGGCACGGCTAACAGGCTAACGAAGGGAATGCTGACTAAGACCAGGCAAGCCCAGCTAAAGGTCGCACTGGCAGGGAGCGATCGCGCAAACACGCCTAATTTACGACGAAAACTAAAGCGACGGCGTTCTAATGGCGCATCAAGGAAATCTAAACCGACTAGCAGCGCTGCCAGTGCTGCGCCTCCGATGCTGGCGATCGTTGTGCCAAGGGGCGGCAAAAAGTTGAGTACCAAAAACGGCAGCCCAAACACGATCAGCAACAGCAGTTTTTTGAACTGAAAGGTAATGGCTCGCCAGATGTCTTGTAAAGCGCGGCTAAAGCCTGGTGAGCCAACGGGCACCTGCCCTCGACGCAGCCGTTCCGTTTGTTCTGCCAGGTTGCCATACCAGGGTGCGCCGAAAATCGCACCAAACTGCACTAGCAGCAAACCAGTGAGAACGAAAAGCGCGATCGCCATCAAAAACCGCAGCACATCGTCCAAAAACGTTGCTCCTGTCGGTATCCAGGTTAGTAAACGAGATGCCCACGGCGGCAAACTGGTAACCCATTCCGCTAACCAAGTTGGTACGCCCGAAGCCCATTGATCAATGCCTCGCCATCCTGGCAACAGCAGTCCGGCGTACAATGCTGTCCCAATGACCAGGTTGACCAGAATCGGCATCACGACACAACCCCATAACTGAGAATGCTGGCGAATGAACAGTAATGCCTGGAGCGGGTAGGTTGCCCCTGCAACAACGCCAACAGGCAAATCACCAACGCGCTGAATGATTTCAGAATCTAACTCTTCTGTCATGGTGTTTCTTGCAAACGTTCAATAGAAAGGCTAACTGGAAGCTAACAGTAACGCTATCAGCTATCAGCTTTTTGCTGACTGCTGACCACTAGATAATTAAGTCTTACTCACAAACGATTTAGGACTGCTACATGTCAACAGTCCCTGGTGTGATTTGAAAACCGTACTGGCTGCTTTGTTCTCTACCTACAGAAGCATGGCAAGAAAAAGTAGTCTTTCTTAGGATAATGGAAGCAGCTACGCAAAGATGCCATCTTGTCAATAGTTCGTAATTTTTGTTTATGCTCTTCCCCTCGTTAGGCTAATTCATGAGCGATCAGCAGGCTAAGCAATTCGATCCCTTCCTAGAAAATTTGAGGCAGGGCATTTGGCTGATAGGTATTTCTTCTTGGGTGTTTGGGATCACCGATCGCAGTATTGCGACATTCTCGGATGGCTCTCTCTCGGCGCTCGACATTGCTCAGTTGTTCACAGCCTCTTTTTTCTTTGTAAGCTGGCTCTTTCTGAAACCAACTCGTCAGCTCAAGGCTAGCGAAAGTAGCGATTAGCCGACGGTATGCAACGTTTGATCGGCTTTTGTAATTGCCTCCCGATCGAGGTGATTCTGAAAAAACAGGGAGTGCCGCTTTACAGCAGTTAACTTTAAGCCTTCTAGTCTTGTTCAAAAACACGACCGAGCGCGGCAGGTGGCGTACTGTGAATCGTTTGGGCAGCCGCACGCCCTAGCGTGGGAGGCAGTAATTTTAAGAGTCGCTCTAACCATTCGCTGGAAGTCAGCACTAAAAACAGAATCATCAGAACGAACGGCGCAACGGTAAAAACCTGCGTAGGAATGTCTGGGATGGCGCTCTGAGCCACGTTTGCCAGCGATTGTAGAATGCCGAAAAGGTAACAACTCAGAGCAACTCTAAGGGGATTCCAGCCACCAAAGATGACGATCGCCAGCGCAATCCATCCATACCCGCCTGTGTGACGATGGCTCCACCCAGCTTTAAAGTCCAGCGCAAACGCTGCCCCCGCGATCCCCATCAGGGCACCGCCAAACATGGTGTAAAAGTAGCGCATCAAAATGACGTTAGTGCCTCTGGCAAAGGCAGCGGCAGGCTGTTCGCCGATCGCTCGTAGCATCAGACCAGCACGAGTACGATAGAAGTACACCCAGGCAAACACAATCAGCCCAAAGCTGGCATACACCAGCAAATCGCTCTGAAACAGCAGCCTGCCGACGAATGGAATATCTTGCAAAAATGGCACATTCAAGCTGGGAACCGTTGGTCCTGGAATACGGACGAAGGGATTGCCCAAAAACGACGACAGATCGGCACATAGCAACGCCAGCACAAAGCCGATCGCCACCTGAGACTGTTTCAAGCTCAGGGCACCAAAGGCAACGATGAGCGCGATCGCCGCTCCCACCAACGCGGCGCTACCAAAGCCCAACAGCAAACTCGGCGTATTGCCCAAGCCCTCCGTTGTCTTCGCTACCGCAAACCCTGTCATCGCCGCCAGCATAATCGTGCCTTCGGCGGATAAGTTAATAACTCCAGCCCGTTCTGTAATCGTCTCGCCAATGCAGGCAAAGACAAGCGGTGTTGCAGTGGCGATCGCGGTAGCGAGAATAGCGATAATTTGATCAGTTTCCATAGGGGAAAAGGCTAAAGAATAAGGGAAAGGCTAAAGGATAAAGTATGAAGGCTAAATTTTGAGTTTTGAGTTGACCTTGACTGTTATCTGTTGAAGACACTTTTTAGCTTTTAGCCTTTAGCCTTCTGCCTTTCTTTAGCCTTTAGCTTTCTAACAACTAACCACCAACAACTAAAAACTGTCTAGCTCTTCACGCCCAGTTGCTCAGTTGGCGATAGCACTTGGGGTTGAGGTGTACCAGAGCTGGCATCAGCGGGTTTGCGATCGCTCAGTCCACGACCAAGCAGCACAAACAGCACCAACATTCCCTGGATTACACCTGCCAGAGACGATTCCAGGTTGAGCGACAACGGTAATTGAAGGCTACCAATATTGAGCGCGCTGAAGAAGAAGGCAACAGGCAGAATCAACCAGGCGTTGAAGCCAACCAGCATGGCGATCAACAATGCCAGAAAGCCGAGATTGCTGGAAATGCTGGGGATCAGTCGATGGAAGACGGCAAGTACTTGTAAGGCTCCAGCAATGCCTGCAAACGCACCGCAGATGGCAAACGCGCTAAGCAACTGACGTACAGATGGGATGCCTAAAACGTAAGCGGCTCTCAGATTTTGACCCACTGCCCGAAGCTGTAAACCAAAGTAGGTGCCGCGCATGACGACGATCGTTAGCGCGAGAACCGCGATCGCCACCAGCAGCGAAACGGGGCTGGCTTCGGTATTGCCGATCGTGGGCAACCACAGAGATTCACCAAACTGCTCGGTGCCGCTCATCGAAGCGACTCCTTCTCGCTTCCAGGGACCAAAAATGAGATAGAGTGCGAGTCCCTGAGCGGCAAAGTTGAGTCCCAGTCCAGCAAAGATTTCGTTGATGCGACCGTAGACGTTGAGTATGCCTGCCAGCAGCCCCCACAGCGCGCCGCCAAATGCGCCAACGGCGATTGCCAGCAGCATGACCAGCGGAGCCGGAAGCACGTCTTGTAATAGACGAATGGCAAAGGTCGTTGCGATCGCGCCTGCTACAATCTGCCCTTCGATCCCCAGGTTGTATAGCCCTGCTGTAAAGGTGAACAGCAAGCCACTGGTACATAACACCAGCGGAGCCAACGTCGCAATCACTCGCGCAACTTGGTCTGGTGTGCCGAACGCGCCCGACCACATACTGCTGATCACTTGCACGGGCGAAGCGCCAACCAGGGCAATAATGATGGCGATGAAGATGAGGGAAAGGACGATCGAGCCAAGCTGGTAATACGCTTTAGACATTAGTGATTAGTGGGGATAAAGCAACGGTTGCTGAAGCAGAGGCGACTAACCGATGAAATTGCACCAGTGTTTATCGTATTAACTTGCCAGCTTTAAATGAGCAATGATTGGCAACTCTAAAACGTTTGCACTGAGCAGTCGCTTTGAGAAGAATAGAATCTCTAGATTTTCCACCTCACTGGAAGTCGGATTCAACCGTGCAACTACGTCATCACCCAAATCTTCAGATTCTTGCTCTGCGTAAGGACGACACTTGTCGATGTAGAGAATATCGCCCGTGCGATCGTATCGGAAGGTTAACTTTTCTGCCATGGCAATACCCATAGAATTAGCTGCTGACGGATAGTGCCTGGTGCCGATCGCTCATTCTTCCGCCAATCATTTGCCCCAGCCGATCGACCGTCAATTCTGCTGCATCAATGGGTTCTGACACTGCATCGCCGCTGAAGACAATGACGCGATCGCTGTACTGCATAATTTCATCCAGGTCAGACGAAGTGAAGATGATAGCGGTGCCACCTTCACACCGGGCAATCAACTGTTGCCAGACCCACAACACTGACTCAATATCTAACCCCCGCGTGGGATGTTCCATCAGCAGGAGGTTGAGTGGTACAGGCAGGAGGGCGAGTTGGGTGCGCTGTTGATTGCCACCAGAGAGCCGCTCGACGTGGGTTTGGGGTTTGCCGCGAATGTTGAAGAGGGCGATCGCGTGCAGCGCTTTTTCTAGCGTCCCTTTCCAATCAACAAACCAACCATTAGGAGGCGTACGGAGAGCGACATGCTCATGAATGGATAAGCCTCGAATGAGTCCATCGCGCAGGCGATCGGCGGGTGAATAGCCAATGCCAGCAGTCAGATAATCAGGATAGAGCTTTGCAGTCATATCGACATCGTTAACAGTGAGAATGCCCGATGACGCTTTTAATAAGCCCGCGCATAGCAGCAGCATGAGTTGTTGACCGCTGCCTTCCAGTCCTGCCAGCCCAATGACCTCACCTTGATGCACGGTGAGATCAGGAATTTTAACGTTGAGGCGATCGGTTGCAAGACTGATCGTTTCGAGTTTGACGGCGATCGCCTCTTTCTGCGTGTTGGGTTTGATCGGCGGTGCAAGTTCACGCCCAAACATCAATGCCACAAGCGTTTCGTCAGGGCAGGGAATTTCCAAATTGCCAACGACTTGACCCTGACGCATGATAGTGATGCGATCGCACAACTCATTGACATCTTCCAGCTTGTGCGACACAAAAATGACGGATTTGCCCTGCGCGGCAAGTTTTTTGGCAGCGGCGAATAGCTCATCCTTCTGGGATGCCGAAATGCCTGTAGTGGGTTCATCCAGAATGAGCGTCTTTACACCCAATGACAGCAGACGCAAAATTTCAAGCTGCTGCCGTTCGCCGACGGTGAGATTGCTGACCTTTTCATTCGCGTTGAGGGCAAAGTTAAACTGCGCTGCCAGTTGCCGAAATTCCCTGAATGCCTGCCGCCGATTGGTAAACAGGCTGCCCGACTTGCCGACCAAAAAGTTATCCAGTACAGACAGCGGCGGGAAATCGAGTGGATCTTGGTGGAGCATCCCAATGCCAACCGCGATCGCATCGGCGGGTGTTTTCACCTCTACACGTTTTCCATCAAGCAGAAGGGTGCCGCGATCGCGGGTAATGAACCCACTCAGCACCTTCACCAGCGTACTTTTACCCGCTCCATTCTCGCCCAGCAGTCCATGTACGCTGCCTGCTTCCACCGTCAGCGACACATCCTCGTTTGCTCGAACCGCGCCAAACCGCTTAGAGATATTTTGTAGTTCAACTTTCATGGCAAGAAAGGCGATAGGAACGGGAAAAAGGAAAGGCTAAAGGATAAAAGCTAAAGGCTCAAGAGTCCTTAACCTACTACTTCTGGGAAGCTAGGTATCTGTTCTAGCTTTCATACTTTAGCCTTCATACTTTATGCCTCAGCTTTATCCTTTCTACTTGCTCGACCCTTCCATGCCTGCCAGCAGTTGTGGCATGTACCAGATTTGTTGCTCGGTCGCCGTTTCCCCCGCTTTGACAAACTCGGTTTTCCCGTCCTGAAACTTGATCGGTCCTTTATAGAGGTTAATGCTGCTGTCGCCAAGCCCTTTGATAAAGGTGTCGATGTACTGCTTGTTGTCACCCAGAGCATTTCCTGGCAAGAAGCCAACCATCGAGGTTTTGGGGTCGTTGATGTCTTTCCAATCCGGACCCAGCCAAACAAACTCGCTGCCGAGCTTGCCATCGATCGCCTTTTTCACCGCATCACCGTAGGGCAGGCTCCAGTTGTAGTACGGCACACCCAGGCAAACGTCGGGAGCGAGTTCACAGCCCGACTTTAAGTCGTAGTGAACAAAGTTGACTTTTTTGCCTGCCGCAGCCGCTTTTTTGGTCTCAGTTGCCGCTTCAGGCGTGTCAATGCCTGACATCACCACATCGTAACCGCCGTTAAAGTAGTCGTTGACCACCTTGGTGGGGTCGAGCGTCACACCAGGAATGTTAAACCAGAAGCCGATCCAGGTTACTTTAAACTTCAGATCGGCTGGTTTCTTTTTGAGATAGGTTTCCCAGCAGTACTTTGCGCCCAGGTAGGCTGCTGACACATAGCGCCGGGTTTCATCGTTAATCAAAGGACCCAGATAGCCAATTTTGCCCGTCTTCGTGCCCAGTGCAGCCGCACAGCCAGCCATCATCTTGCCGTACTCCATGCGAGCCATGATATTGCTCAGGTTCGGCTGATTTTTGAAATTTTTGCCCTCTTTCCAGGCATAGTCACCAGAGGCATGAACAACCTTGACATCGGGGTGTTTTTTAGCCGTTGCTAGAGCGTCGTCTTTGAAGTCGTCGGAGTTGAAGACGATGAATTTGGCACCTTTGCCAATCAAATCATCGGCAACTTGTGTGCCTTTAACGTTGGGTCGATCGGCTGGGTTAACTTTATCCACATAGTCAAACTTGACTCCGGGCACGTTTTTGACAACAGTTTGCATCCCTTCGTACTGCGCCTGGTTCCAGCCACCGTCATCTTTAGGTCCAACGATGACCATACCGACCGTGAGTTCCTTACCGCTTGCTTGGGCAGTCGGCGCAGAGGCAGAGGGAGAAGCGGTTGGACTTGGGCTGCTACACGCACCGACGAGTACGCTGAGAGCAGCGATGTGCCAGAAACGGTGCATTAAAGCGAAGGAGCGATCGACAAGCGGCATACGATTACGTTCAACAGGTTGATTCATAGACTTAACGGACTCTAACGGATCAAGGGGCATGGTTTAGCGCTCTTTGCTCATGGTTTTCGACCTCTAGCTGGCTCCACACGCTTCCCAAAAGCCGAATACCAGGTAAGGAAAACCAGGGAGGCGTTGGCGTTGGCGAAAGATGAGCAGACTAACAAGATGACGGACTGCCTACCAGTAGTGCAGCGATCGCAGCTTTGCTTTCCAATTAAGGCGATCACTCATTCCAGAAATGTATCATCGATCACATTTGCTGATCCTGTCTTGAAACATCTTCTCGTTTTGCCGTTAATTTTGTCGTCAAATCAACTCGATCGCTTCGAGCACAACGCTGCACGAGCCGATCGCGCTAAGCCTCGCCTGACGACCCACCGCCGCATCATATGTGAGCTGCACTTCTAGATAAGTGGACGGCTTGTAACGTAAGCGTTCTGACCACTCGATCGCGACGATGCCTGGTTTGACTTCTGTGCCCTCCCAGTACATTTCTGGGTAGAGTGCTGCCGCGGCTATCGTGTCCAACCGATACAAGTCAAAATGATACAGCGGCACGCGTCCATCCAAATATTCGTTAATTAGTGTGAATGTAGGACTGTCGATCGTCTCCCGAATCCCTAATCCTTCGCCAATGCCCTGTACCAGCGTCGTCTTCCCGCTACCCAACTCACCCTCTAGTAGGAGAGTACTTCCTGCTGACAACGTTTGACCGAGGCTAAAGCCCAGCGATCGCGTCGCCTCAGCATCCGGCAAAAAAATAATTTTCGATGGCTCCTGCATGGACTGACCTTGAGATGGCGGCTGGCAGAAGAGTTGTTAGTTGTTGGTTGTTAGTTTTTAGAAGAAGTCAGAATTAGCTGCCTCCCCTGCCTCCCCTGCTTCCCCATCTCCCCACCCCTGCCTCCCCTGCTTCCCCATCTCCCCATCTCCTCACCCCTGCTTCCCCATCTCCCCATCTCCCCATCTCCTCACCCCTCCTCACAGCCCCTCCACGCGACTGTACCAGCGCAGCAGCACCCGCGCGAGTTGTTCAGGGTTATGGCGTATCAGCCCGGTTTGTTCGTCTTCGTCCATGACACTTGCCAGTACAATCCGGCGACCTAAACGAGCGACCACATCTCGATCGAGCGGTACCGGGTTGGAGTTCTCTTGTGCATAGCGAATATGCGCTTTCGCAGACGGGGTTTTCTTTTGCACCAGGACGGCTCCAAAAAGGGGCTGACCACACGCCTGGTCGATCGCCCGAATGTGATCGCCAACGCTGTAGCCCTGAGTTTCACCCTCCTGCGTCATGATATTACAGACATAAATGCGAGGTACGTCACGCTGCGCGATCGCGGCTGTAATCTCTGGCACCAGAAGGTTTGGAATAATGCTGGTGTAGAGGCTACCGGGACCAATAATAATGTAGTCGGCTTCGGCGATCGCTTTCAGCGCTTTCGGTAGGGCGGGTGGATTTGCAGGCGTACAGCCAATTTGCACAATCGCACCATTGGCTTCAGTGATGCTAGATTCGCCCTCAATGTAGCGACCGTCGGCTAACTTCGCCCACAAGCGAACATCGCTCAGAGTTGCGGGTAACACTTGCCCTCGCACGGCTAATACACGAGAACTGGCTGCGATCGCCTGCTCTAGGTCACCCGTCACTTCACTCATGGCAGTCAGAAACAAGTTGCCAAAGCTGTGTCCAGTCAGCCCATCGCCTGCTTTGAAGCGATATTGAAAGAGTTCAGTCAGCAGCTTTTCTTCGTCTGCCAGGGCTGCCAAACAGTTGCGGATATCACCGGGTGGCAACACGCCGATTTCGCGCCGTAGTCGTCCAGACGAGCCACCGTCATCTGCCACTGTGACGATCGCTGTAATATTGGCGCTGTAGCGTTTTAGCCCTCGCAGCAGGTTAGATAGCCCGGTGCCACCGCCAACAACAACGATGCGAGGTCCACGATGCAAGCGTCGATGGGTCAACAGCAGATCAATCAGCTCTTCATCACCATCGGGCATCAACACTTCGGTAATCGACCCTAATGTGCGTGTTTGTCCCCACCACACCAGCAAAAAGCCCAGTAGCATCGCTAGTGGACCACTGATGTAGCTGGGAATAATATCTGTGACACGATCGAGAATCTGCCTGAGAAATTGAGTCGTGTAAAAAACGGGTGTCAACTTCAGCCAAACAGCAAACCCTAACGTCGTTAGCAGCACACCGCTCGCACTCAGCAGCAACCAACGCTTGACCAGCAAGCCAGGAGCCAGCCACTTAAACCATTGGTTAACTCGACTAGGAGTACGGTGACGCGACTCCCGCCGCAGCACGTGGAGCGCTTGTTTCAGTAAACCAATGGTCATGGCTGGATACGCACAGAGAGGAAGACAGCAAGTGAACGAAGCAATGAAGACGAATGAGGCAAACTCGGCATCTGCATAGCAGCAGAATAACTTAAGTTCTCAACTTCTATAGACTGTTCATTGAGTGTGCCAGTTCAGTATGCCGTTGGGATACGATCGCCCTGCCCTACCATTTACCTGATGAACCACCGCTGCTTGCCCTACGAGAACGCGAAACGATCGTGTTTAAATGCGCTAGCATGTCACCTAAAATGCCGTTGACTCCAATCTGACAAGGCAGTCCTAAACTCGTAGATGCTTGAAAAGCCATCTTTGTGCTATCCGAATCATCTGAACCACGCTAAGGTTTGTGAGTCTAGAATTTTTAGATCTGGGCTGACGGCTCGTTCACAAAGGTTGATATATCGTTCACAAAGGCAGATGAGGCACCAGCAAGTTGGGGTCTTAGATTGCTACAAGTGTGTCTGGTTCATATCCTAATGGCTGAAGCGCTGATTGAACTAAAAGGGGTTTCAAAGGCGTTTGGTAAAAATGTCGTGCTGGATGCGGTTGATCTAACAATCTACCGTGGCGAAGCCCTTGCAATTATCGGTCCTTCTGGGACGGGCAAATCCACCATCTTACGCATTATTGCTGGACTTGCCGCTCCTGACTCTGGAGAGATTTATGTGCAGGGACAGCTTCGGCAGGGGCTGATTGAAGATGCCCAAGATCCGATCGGGATCGGTATGGTCTTCCAGCAAGCCGCGCTTTTCGATTCGCTCACGGTGGATCAAAATGTTGGTTTTTTGCTCTACGAGCATTCTCGTTTACCGCGACGGCGCATTCGAGAACTGGTGGTGAAACGCTTGGAGATGGTAGGTTTGGCAAATGTGGGCGATCGCTATCCCTCTGAACTCTCCGGCGGCATGAGGAAACGAGTCAGCTTTGCGCGGGCAATTATGGCAAATCCAGACAATCCCAGAGATACACCAGAAGTGCTGCTCTATGATGAACCCACCGCAGGGCTTGATCCGGTCGCTTCCACTGTGATTGAAGATTTAGTGCGGCAGCTACAGTGCGCTGAAGGTGGCTGTAGCACTTATGTGATGGTGACTCACCAGCAAAGCACCATTCATCGCACGGCTGACCGGGTAGTCTTCCTCTATCAGGGTAAAGTGCAGTGGGAAGGCAGCGTACAGGCAATCAATACGACCGATGATCCGTTGATTCGACAATTTTTTAGTGGCAACATCAACGGACCGATGCAAGTCATTGGCTAGGCAACGTACTTATAGCCTGCGGGTGCCTCTAGCCAAAGCACGAGCGCCAAAAAACGAGCGTGAGAGAAAAGGCTCCACTCTGCCGTTTCTTTCCTCTGCCGTCTCTTTCCTATCTTCTTCAGTCCTATATTCTCCAGTCTAGATCTGTTATTTTGCCAAAGTCTCCCTACTATCAGTGAGGACTCATCATGCGATCGCGAACCGTTCGGGAAGGCTCCGTTGGCTTATTAATTTTATTAGGGTTGGGTCTATTCGCTGGACTCATCCTCTGGCTGCGGGGCATCAGTGTGGGCAATCGTGGTTATAAAGTCGTCATCGATTTTGCCAACGTTGCAGGTATGGAAGTGGGCACCCCCGTTCGCTATCGCGGCGTGGCGGTAGGCAAGATTACCAAAACACGACCAGGACCGAACGGTGTTGAGGTAGAAGTCGAAATTTCTCCAGCCGATTTGCTGATTCCCAACGAAGTGAAGGTAGAAGCAAATCAGTCGGGGTTGTTGGGCAGCACATCGATCGACATCACTCCCCGCAAGCAACTCACAGCGGCAGTCGATGCGAAGCCACTGGATGCCGAATGCAACACAGCTCTGATCATCTGCAACAAGTCTCGCCTGACCGGTCGGGTGGGAGTCAGCGTGGACGAGTTGATTCGCTCATCAATGACGTTTGCTAATGCTTACAGCAATCCTGCATTTGTGGCAGATGTGCAAGCTGTGACCAAAAATAGCGCTCAGGCAGCCGCTGAGGTCGCTGCGCTCAGTCGAGAGTTCAAGAGCGTTGCTGTTGTCGTCAAGCAACAAGTTTCCACGCTGTCAGCCTCTAGCCGCAATGTCGATCGCACTGTTACTAAACTGGGACTCACAGCCGACCAGGTGAATGGTCTTTTAGCCACCAATCGCTCAAATTTAGTGGGCACATTGGGCAACATCAACGTGATTACGGCACAACTCCGCACCACTGTAGCCACGCTCAATCCGATCGTGGGTCGGGTGCAACAAGGTCAGCTACTGCAAAATTTGGAAACCTTGTCTGCGAACGCGGCTCAAGCCTCTGCTAATCTGCGCGATGTGTCCAATGCTCTCAACAGCCCCTCAAACCTGACGGTGCTACAGCAAACGCTCGATTCAGCCAGAGTCACTTTTCAAAACGTGCAGAAAATTACCTCTGACCTCGATGACCTGACGGGTGATCCAGCCTTTCGTGCCAATGTGCGGAAGCTAGTCAATGGGTTAAGTGGACTCGTCTCGTCGTCGCAGCAGCTTCAACAACAGGCACAACTGGCACAGATCCTGACTCCGATCGCCCAAACTGCCGCCGCTAATCCAACCCCATTGCCCAGTGGTAGCGTTCCTGTTGCAGACTCATTCGGTAAAACAGTGCCTGAAAAGACAGTGGAGGGAGTAGGGAGTAGGGAGTAGGGAGTGGGGAGTAGGGAGTGGGGAGTAGGGAGGCGTTTTGAGTTAGTGCTGCCTCCTGCCTTCTGCCTTCTGCCTCCTCCTTCTGCCTCCTATTCTTAACTCCAATCGTCTCGCTTGCTCCCTCGCCCCTTGTAGACTTGAGCGTCAGCGTGAATTTGACGCGTTCTGGCGGTCAAGGTTTCATCGGTTAAGTTCCACTGTTTCAGCACCTTCTCCAGATCTGCTTGAATATCGCGCGCACCGGGAAAACCCCGATAGCGAATCCGCAGGCGAGCGAGTTCTGAGAGGTTATAGTCAGTTGGTGCTTCAGCTAGTAGTGTGGTGACGATCTGACGATCGCTGCTCCAGAGGGGATGCTGCTGATCTTTTTGCGTTTCAGCCATGATTCGGTAGTTAGTTGTCAGTGGTTAGGGTCTGGAGCGGTCGTAGAGGCAACTGATGCTGTATGAGTTTAGCGGATGCTGTGTAGAGTGAGCGGATGCTGACCTAAGTTAGATGAGTTCTGGCTACGTCGTCAATCGATCGCTGATGTTCGTCGAATCAAGATTGAACGCTAACCGCTGACGGCTGACGGCTGACCGCTAACGCCTACAAATCAAATTGCCTTCTCATCCAGCAAGCCTCAAGCACAAGCCAGCTTATTTTTGTTTGAAAATCGAATTGTTGCAGTAGACTGGCTGGTAATCTTGATGCAGATAGCTAACTTGCGATCGCGGTGGGTGATTAAGCATTGTGCCTGAAGGCAGTTTCTGTACGAACGGTAGGTTTCCTAAGCTTACATCTTGGGTACGTTGAGTTGTACAGCGTGGCTAACCGCAACCAGGCAATGCTGTACGTGTGTTAAAGGAGTGATGAGAAGCTGATGTCCACTGCGTTTCGATCTGCGCCCCGTTCTCGGCGACCTGCTTCTACTCGTCGATCGCCGCTTTACCCAGTGCCCGCTCAGCCCAGCCAACTGCGTACTGTCCCCAAACGCTCCAGTCAACCACTGCCTAGACCGCCACTAAAGGCAGTCGCGCCTCCAGCAGGCGCAGCAGTGGTCAGACGTTTGCCTTCAAAACGATCGCTGCCGTTATGGTTACGGTTGCTGATTCAAGCACAGCGCGGCTCTTTGGTCATTGCATTCGTTTTAATGACAGCGACGCTCATCGTTTACGGCAGCACCGTTTATACGCAGCAGCTTTGGAGCAAAGAATACCGCAAGTTGAAAACACTTCAACGCAACGAGCGAGAAATGATCGCCACCAATGAGGGTTTGAAGAATCAACTGGCGCTACAAGCCGATCGACCCGGTTCAGGGCTTGTGCCCCAAACGCCAGACAACACGATCTTTCTTCAGCCTGCTCCACAGCGCTCAGCGTTAAGCATCAGCCCTAGCGTCTCCAAAGCTGAAGTCGCTCCCAACACACCCCTGGGATATTAAGAGCTGTCGTTATGGGTAGTCCTCCCCGTTCTCTGTCATCGCAGCATGTGCGTCGCTTACCCGTCAGCAAGCGTCCCTTGCGGAGCGATCGCACAGCTTTAGTCAATCTGCCAACCTTTCGGCTGTTCCTGGTTTGGGCTGCACTGGTAGCTGGTTGTGGGCTGCTGCTGTGTAATCTTTTTCGCCTACAGGTGGTGCAGGCTCCGAAGCTGCAAGCACGGGCACAAGAGCAGCAAATGGTTTACATGCGACCGTTCATTCCACGTCGCCAGATTATTGATCGCACAGAGACAGTTCTGGCGTTGGATCGCCCCGTTTACACCTTATTTGCCCATCCCAAGCTGTTTAAAGAGTCCAAGCAGGCGATCGCTGAGAAGCTCGCTCCGTTTCTGCGTCAGTCATCCGCTGACTTGACTAAGAAACTTGATGCCGCAGAAACGGGTATTCGCCTTGCATATTCCCTCTCTGAAAGCACGGCTGACCAAATCAGTAACCTGCAAGCCGACGGCTTAGAGTTGCTCCAGAGTCAGCAGCGGTTCTACCCACAGCATGAGATGGCGGCAGATGTGCTGGGCTACGTCAACGATGAGCACAAAGGGCAGGCAGGGCTTGAATTAAGCCAGCAGAAACTGCTTGAGCGTCTGGCAAATCCAGTGCGGCTGAGACGGATGGGCGATGGTTCGCTGATGCCAGATCAGGTGCCTGGAGGATTTCTGAATGTCGATGACTGGCAACTGCAACTGACGCTGGATAGTCGATTGCAGCGGGTTGCGATCGCCGCCTTGCAGCAACAGGTGAAAAAATTCAACGCCAAACGTGGAACCGTCATTGTGATGGATGTCCATGATGGTTCCCTGCTCACGCTGGCAGCTACACCATCCTACGACCCCAACCAGTATTTTAAGTACTCGCTCGATCGCTTTAAAAACTGGGCGCTCTCTGACTTGTATGAACCAGGATCGACATTCAAGCCGATCAATGTGGCGATCGCCCTCGAAACAGGCTCCGTCAATCCAGACAGTGCCTTCTACGATGAGGGACAAATCCAGGTCGGCGGTTGGCCCATTCAAAACTTTGACTATTCCACCTCAGGCGGTAGAGGGCGCATCACCCTCACGCAAATTCTGGAATACTCCAGCAATGTTGGCATGGTGCACGTGGTACAGCAGATTAAACCCAGCGTTTATTACACATGGCTGAAACGTCTCGGCATAGGCGATCCAGTGGGGATTGACTTGCCATCCGAAGCCTCTGGTCAGTTCAAAACTCAAAAGGTTTTTCTTGAATCGGCGATCGAACGAGCCACCACAGCTTTTGGTCAGGGTTTCTCACTCACCCCGATACACCTGGCTCAGCTCCATGCCGTACTGGCAAACGGCGGCAAACTCGTTACCC
Organism: Tildeniella nuda ZEHNDER 1965/U140; assembly: GCA_019358895.1. Lineage (GTDB taxonomy): Bacteria > Cyanobacteriota > Cyanobacteriia > Leptolyngbyales > Leptolyngbyaceae > Stenomitos > Stenomitos nudus. The sequence goes on from JAHHIG010000002.1 coordinate 253,879, forward strand.
CTCATGTCGTTCAAGGGTTGTTTGATAGTAAAGGGCAACCGTACTGGCAGCCCAGCCTCCCCACACCTCGCTCGGTCTTCTCTAAAGCCACCACGCAAACCGTACTGTCGATGATGGAAACCGTCGTCAGCAAAGGTACAGGCAAGAGTGCCCAAATTCCCGGCTACCGTATTGCGGGCAAAACGGGGACGGCTCAAAAAGCGAATCCCAACGGTGGCTACCTGGATCATGCCAAGATCACTAGCTTTGTAGGCATCTTTCCGGTCGAGGCACCCCGCTATGTGGTCGTCGCTGTTGTCGATGAACCAAAGGGAGGCGACGCGTTCGGCTCAACCGTTGCTGCACCCGTTGTCAAATCGGTTATGGAAGCGCTTATCAGCCTGGAGAAAATTCCACCCAGCACGGTAGAAACGGGTGAGGTCGTGGGGAGATGAGGGGATAAGGGGTTGGGGAGATTTCGAGCTTTGAGTGCTTTAGCCTTTATTCCTCCTTCTCCATCGCGCGCAAAAACTCCAACGGCAACCCATCACTATCAGCAATAAAGGCAACTTCGTAAACCCGATCGCCAATCATCTGCTGTTCCGGTTCTAGCAGCACCTTGAGCGGCTGAAATTGCTCTGGTTGTGCTTGAGTTGCTTTGCTAAAACGGTCTTTCACTGCCTCTAACCAATCAACTAAATCAGCCGTAACAGCCGTGAGATCGAAGGATAAGTGATAGTACCCAACGTAGTGCTCATCCCCAAAGGCATCGGGTGCAGGCTTTGGTTCTGGGATTTGGATCAGCTCGATCCGTCCGCCTAAGCCTTCCAGCCAGCAAGCCAGCGTATAGCCAGTGGTGAACCGCTCCTGCACTTGAAAGCCGAGCTGTTCGTAGAAGGCGATCGCTCGAAAAATATTTGCCGTCCGAATCGACGCGTGATGCATAGCAGTGATGCTGAAGACTTTTGCTTTAGACTAAGTACTCTAGACTAATACCAATCTAAAGGGTGTTCAGGCATATCCTGCCTCTGTGGGAGTAGGTTTAGCTAAGATGCTGCTTTGAGCTTCGCAGTCATCAACAGAACCTGCCTCTACCCTACTATTAGCCTTATTCGTTTCGTAGGATCGGTTCATGCATCGAGTCATGAAGCTGCTATTTATTCGTCATGCCCAATCAACTGGCAATCGGGAAAAACGGATGCAGGGGCACGGTGAGTATGCACTCTCCAGTGAAGGCAAACAGCAAGCGGAGAAGCTCGCCCGTAGCCTGATGGCAGAAGGCTGGTACCCTTCCCATGTCTATAGCAGTCCGCTCAAACGCACCGCTCAGACCACGCAAATTTTGCTAGATCACTTTCAAACAGCACCGCTCCCGGCTGCCGTGAGTGACCTCATCGACAGTGCTGAAACCATCATTGATACACCAGAGGATACGTCTAGAAGCATTACAGTGGCGTATGCAGATGCACTCAAAGAATTTCAAAACGGCATTTTTCAAGGGCTGACCTGGGCAGAAGCCATCAGTCGCTATCCTGATCTTTGTCGTGAGCTAGAAGCGTCGCCAGATTGGATTCAGATTCCCGGTGCCGAAACGCCACAGGATGCCAGAAATCGCGCCGATCAGTTTATGCAGACACTTTTCAACCGACACAAAAACGGGGATCAGATCTGGATTGTCACCCATAGCTGGATCTTGCAACACTTGATTGCTGCACTCATGGGATGCGATCGCTCATGGCGGCTACGAGCAAACAATACTGCCATCTTTGAGTTTTGGGTTGATCAATCTCGATGGCATCGTACCGATCAAAACCGCTTTAATACCGATCTTTGGCAGGTACGACGCTTCAACGATTGTCGTCATCTCAAAACGCCACTCTAGTATCAACTTTGGTTAAACTTAAAGCCTTATCAACTGATCAAAAGGCATTGATAGCGATGCTCGTTTGAGTGCGGTACAAGTGCTTAGGTTTTAAGGCAGGAGGCAGGAGGAAAACTCTGCTCCTCCTTGCTTCTGCCCTCTGCCTTCTGCCTCTTGGGGACTGTACTTCACACTTGCTTGGAATCCGCTATAGCGCTTTTCTGAGAGCTGATCCCCAAGCACGAGCACATCACTTTAGCTGTAGCGAAATGGCTTCATTCTATTAAGTTTTCTATCAAAAAAAACTCTTTTTCATGCCGCTTAGCGTTGCCTTTGTAAGCAGTACGGTTATCCTTTTCTAAAATTGGAGTATCGTGAATCAAGGACTGACATAGCATCCTTTCTTTAAGATCAGGGTAAACTTAACAGCTTTCAGTAATGACAAGCGCAGTGAACGATATTGTCAAACAAGCCAATCAAGGTAGCGTTGCAGCCATTATTCAGGTGCTCAACGAAAAGCTGGCTGAGTCGGGTGTGCGGACACGCGCCATTTTTGCGGATGGCGTACTGCAAATCCTCTGTGAAGCGGCAACGGCAGAGCAGTTGGAACCCGCAGAACTCATCAAACAGATCCGGCACACGTTGGAGGCGATCGCGCCGCGCAACATTCGTCGAGTCAACATCAACAGCCGCATCGTGCGCGAACAGCAACTGCTCTGGCTAGACGAAATCAGTCGTGATCCTGAAAATCAGCTTCTCTGGTCACAAGAAATTACACTCAATAAACCCAATCTCTTTCGCCATCTCCTGAGCCAGTGGAACCAAAAAGCAGCGTTCCACGAAATCAAGATGCCCAAACGCTCTTCAGGAAAGCAGCGCGAACAACATCAGTTTTGGCGGGGACTCGTGGGAGGCGCTAGCGCGAGTCTCTTACTGCTTCTGGGTGGCTGGGCACTGTATAGCTGGCTAGGCGCACCCAAAACGGGCACAGCGGTGAAGCCAGAATCATCCGCTAGTCCACAGGCAAGCAACTCCTCTCAGCCAACGCAGACGGCAACACCTGTCCCTATTCTTCAACCCACAATCAAACAAGACTCGTTTCCGATCGCCGTTAGAATCGCGGAACAGGCATCGCAGGCAGGCTTAACCGCACAATCACAGGCGCAGTGGCTTGAATTAGCAGCCCGTTGGCAGCGTGCCTCAGACCTGATGGCAGACGTACCCGCTGGGGACAGCCGCTATCAAACTGCTCAGGATCGAGTCATCGCCTACCGAAAGAACAAAGAGTTGGCGCTTGCAAAGGCGAATCAGCAACCTGACCCATCACCACTTGAGACAGAACCCTCGCCTATTCCAGACGGTGAGCCAACACCTCCATAAATTCGCACTATTTGATTCACTCTTACTCAATGCTGACTCCCCGCACGGTTTGCGATCGCGATCGACCCGCAACGGGTGCTTGTTGAATCTGGCGATCGCGGGCATGGTGCGCCTGAAAATGCTGCTGCCACATCTCTGGTGCATTGAGCGTTTCGCCACCGTGCTTCGTGAGCCGTTGCCGCACTTTGCAAAGCACAGGCGTATTCACGCAGGCACCCGCCACGATGATTTGTCCTTTCGTCAACGCAGGCAACTCTTTTAGCAAATCGCGTCCTGCTGCCTCCACGCCATACTTCAGGCTTTCCTGATCGACCGGATTGACAATCCGCATGATGAACTGACTCATACACTGCGACAGCACATCTGAGTCGATCTTGCCGGGACGCTGTGTGATCAAGCCCATGCCCAAACCAAACTTGCGCCCTTCGCTCAAAATCGTTCGTAGGACAGCTTTACAGCGTGACGGCTCATTAGCAGGTGCAAAGCGATGCGCCTCTTCCACAATGATAAAGACAGGATAGGGTAGGAAGTTTTCATCCTCCGGCTTGACCAGATTTCGATGGGTGTTCATCCGCGCCTGGTTCGCTTGCCGCAATACGGCTGCACAGATGACCTGCTGTTCTTCCTGGCTGATCTCGTTCATTTGCAAGACGGTGACCTGCCCCGGCTCAAACAGGTCTCTGGGCGCAACCGTGTGTTCAAAGGTATGAAAATACTGCGATCGCTCCAGTCGCTCTAGCTTCCACTCCAGGGCTGGGGCAGATGAACCCGATTTTTCATTGCCTTCTTCATCTACTTGCATATCAGCCTCACGCACCGCTGCAATAAGGTCTTGAATGCCCCAGCGATACTCCCCCTGTTTGTGCCGTTGCAGGAGCCGATATGCCTTGTTGAGAATGGACTGCTGGCGATCGCTCATATCTGGCAGCAGCGTCAGAATGTCGTAGTAATCCAGCGACGAGACCCGAATGCGAATATCCTCTGGCGTGAGAATTTTTACCTTTGGTGCATACCCATCGCTTCCTTGAAACGCCGCATGACCTCGCATCTCTGCCAGTGTGTGATATTCCCCATGCGGATCAAAAATCAGCACAGCCGCACGATTATGGGGCAGCAGCAGTTCCTCAATCAGCACACCCGCTGTATATGACTTACCCGATCCAGTGCCTGCCAGAATCGCCATGTGAGTGCTGACCAGTTCCTTTACATCCAGCGCCACAGGCACATCTGACTCCCGCAGCAGCAGCGACCCAATATGTGCCGCACCGACTTCACCGGGTTGCTTCTTGTTCAGCACCCGCCGCAGCATGGCATCGTCCGCCAGGTAAACCTTCGCGCCTGGGTTGGGTGTGCGGCGTGGGTTCATAAACCCCAGATTTAGGTCGAAATAACCCACGACATCGACGGTGATTTCGTAGATCTCTGGATTGTTATAGGTGAAGCCAACCAGAGCCGCGATCGTCTCTGGGCTAATCTCTGTATCGGCAAAAATGCGATCGGGCAGGTGATCAATCAAACAACGCGCTGAAATCTTGCCTAGAATCTGTAGCGCTGTCTCCTGCCCCGGCGCAACGACCGCATAGAAAACAAATTCGCCGATTTTGACCGAGCGATTGTCTGCCGTGATAAAAACATACTGATTGCCAGTCTCACCGGGTCCCTTCACCGTGCCAATCACACGCGGCGATGGTAATAAACCCTCTAAGTTTGTCCCATTTGCCAGAAGCGAATCATCTAGAAGCGAATTGTTAGCGTTCATTCACTATCACTCACCAGAGCCGTTGCCGTGTCTATCCTAACGGTTATAACAGCTTCCAACGCTGCGCGATCGCCACGCAAGACAGCCCATCCAGCGATACATCAATCTGGAACAGTAAGGAAGCCGAGGACAGCGAGAATACGGTGTTGAGCAGTCAGAGAACGCATGATGGGAGCAGGAATTCACGGATACCTTCAGCGAATAGCTAGATTACGCTAGAGACAAGTGAAGCAGTGGCTTGCGATCGCCATCACATCAGCCACTGAATGTCGCAGCATTAAAGCTCCGATTTCTCTGCGGAGTTGCTAGAGCTTGAACCAAGATGGGAACCCTAACCTCTAGAGGAGTAGTTCGACAGCATTAATTTAAGAGCGAACAACGACGAAGGGACAATGATTGATCGTTTACGTGTCGTAGAAAGCGATATGCCAGACAATACCGTTGATTGTCGTGGCGAAGTGCCGTTGACTGTGGTCAAAAGACTGCGATCGTCATTGCCCCCCACCTTGAGGGTGGTTTTGCCAGAAGAAGCCTCTAGTGAACCCATGCAGCCGCCTCCACTGACAAATCTGTGTCAGCAGATGCTGCAACTTGCTTCAAGCCAGTCTGATGGCAGCCAAATACTTGCTGATCTCGCTGCCTGCATTGGCAACGCATTCGATGTTGATGGGTGTGCGATCGCGCTCCCAAGTTCAGTCGATACCAATACCCAAGTTGTTTACTGGTTCGCCGATGCGCCGCCGCAGGTGCGGCAGTTGAAAACAACGCCTGCTTTCTTTGACGGTTGGCATTTTGATTCACTAGCCATCTCGATCGACCCTGTTGAGACTGTACCAGCCCATCACGCGACCGCGTTAAGCGCCCGTAAATTCCTTGCCCTTTGGCAGCCGATCGCCTCGTTGCGGGCATCCTCGTTACCGATCGTTGCTCTTCTAGGTACGACAACGCATGTTCAAGGTCGCGTCAATGGAGCCATCAGCTTGATGCGATCGCGCCCGCACACCTGGACTCAAGCAGAAATCGCAGGACTTCAAACCGTGTCTCATCAGGTCGCCAGCACTATCGATCAGGTTCGGCTTCAACACCAACTCAGCCAGCAGAGGCAGCATCAGCAAGTCGTCAACCAGCTTACGCTGGCAATTCACAACGCCTCTGATCTCAGCACGATTTTAAAGCTCGCTACAGATGGGACGGCTCAGGCGCTACAGGTGCAACGGGGTATGCTGTTGCGGCTGAAACATTGGGATACGCTCTTTCGTAACCGCGCCTCAACACAAATCCCTAAAATTAGAGTAAACGTTGCCTGTGAATGGCTCAGCGCTGACGCCGATCGCGAGTCCTTGCATGATCATCATGAGCCGATCACGGATCAAAGGCTGACAACAGGCACTAATCAATCATTCTGGCTATCAGAGTGTACTCTCTGTCAACAAGCATTTCTGCACCCTGACAGCCCCATTATGCTTGCTGGCGGACAGCTCACCCAGTCGAAACTGGATGTTGCTACTTCAAATCACTTAGACAGTAGTATTGCCACAACGTTTAACGTAGAGTCGCTGCCGACACTCCTCCTGGCACCGTTAGAGAGTCAGGGTATTGTGTTAGGGTTCCTCGTTTTCCAACAAGATCAACCGCGTTTCTGGCAGCCAGAGGAACTGGCACTAGTACAACTGGTGAGCGCTCAAGTCAGCACTGCCATCATTCAAACAGAGACGCTCCGACAGGTGCAGTCTCTGGTCGAGAAGCGCACGGCTGAACTGCGTGAGAGTTTATCTGTACAGGCAAAGCTGTACGATCGCACGCGCTATCAGCTCGACCAGCTACGGCATTTAAATCAGGCTAAGGATGACTTTCTCAGTACCGTCAGCCACGAGTTACGAACACCGCTCACCAGCATGACGATGGCGATCTGCATGTTACGACAGGTTGGCTTGTCTGGCGAACGTAGCGCTCGCTATCTCGATATTTTGGAACAGCAGTGCGCTCAGGAAACCAACCTCATCAACGACTTGTTGGGACTTCAGGAATTGGAGTTGAATCAGGTTGCCGTAAATTTACAAGAAATTGATTTGAAAGCCTTGATGCGCGACCTGATCAGGCAGTTTCAACAAAAGTGGTCAGCCAAGGGAGTGACCATAGAAACCAAGTTACCCAAACGATCGCTGCGCTTGCTGAGCGATCGTGACAGTCTGCACCGCATTCTCTTTGAACTCCTGACGAATGCTGGCAAATATTCTCATCCCAACAGTTGCGTGCAACTCCACGTTGCGCAAAAGAAAGATCCAGACAGCAACCAGATTATCGTGACGCTAAACAACGTTGGGCAGGGCATTGCGCCTGATGAACTGCCGCTCATCTTCGACAAATTTAAGCGCTGCCAGGGTGCGACTCAAAATGCCGTTCAGGGTACAGGTTTGGGCTTAGCACTGGTGAAATCATTGGTGCAGCACTTGAATGGGGATATCACCGCTTCCAGCCATGCAACTGAAGATGCCCACACCTACGAAACCTGCTTTACGCTGACTTTACCGCAAACTTTTGCTTATCAGGAGTTGCGTTAAAGCGGGACTGCATTCTCGCTAAACGGCTAGGCTAAATGGAATATAGTCAATAGTATGCTCAAGTCCGCCACGCCTAAGTCACTCCGCTGGCAACGTGCTAAGCAATCGCTGCTGGCACGACAGACAGACATTTGCCTGTCCGCTGCACGGTTGATGGGCTACTTGTGGTGGGATGATACGATCGCTCGACGCTTTCCAAAACATCGCAATCGACGCGCACAGTGGTTAGTTGGCACCCTGCTTGACTTAGGTCCTACGTTTATTAAGATCGGTCAAGCCCTCTCCACACGAGGCGACCTGCTGCCGCCAGAGTACATTCAGGCATTGGGGCAGCTTCAGGATCGAGTACCCTCTTTTGCTGCCGATGACGCGATCGCCATTATTGAATCTGAGCTGGGCAGTCCGCTTTATACTCTCTATCGAGATTTTGACCGTGTACCGATCGCGGCAGCCAGCCTGGGGCAGGTACATAAAGCGCGGTTGCATACAGGTGAAGATGTAGTCATTAAAGTGCAGCGTCCCGGACTCGACACACTCTTTGATCTAGATTTTAGAGTGCTGCGACGCTTGCTCCGGTTCTGCCAGCGCTATCTCCCCTGGACGCGGGAATATGACCTGGAAGCCATTTATGACGAGTTTGCTCAGGTGCTTTACCAGGAGATTGATTATGTGCAGGAAGCCATCAATGCCGATCGCTTCCGTCATAATTTTCGTGACCATGCTCGCATTGTCGCCCCGAAGGTGTACCCCAAATACACCACCAAGAAAGTGCTGACAATGGACTACGTGCCAGGCATCAAGATTAACGATCGCCAAAGTCTGGAAGCGATCGGCATCAACGTCAAAGAGATCAATCAGCTCGGCATTTGCTCGTACCTCAAGCAATTATTGCAGGATGGCTTCTTTCAGGCAGACCCTCATCCTGGCAATATGGCAGTCAGCGCTGATGGTTGCCTGATTTTCTACGATTTTGGCATGATGGCAGAAGTGAAAGCCATCGACAAAGACCAGATGGTGCGAACGTTTTTCGCGGTTTTACGGAAAGACACTGACCAGGTGATTCACACGTTGACGACGATGGGACTGATCGAACCCGTCTCAGATATGGCTCCGATTCGTCGCGTGATGGGGTTTGTGCTGGAGCGCTTTACCGAGAAGCCGATCGCGCTCCAGGAATTTAGCCAGGTGAAGCAAGAAGTTTCGGCACTGTTTGCACAACAGCCGTTTCGTCTACCCGCTAAGATGACGTTCATTCTCAAAGCACTGACGACGCTGGATGGTGTTGCCCGTGACCTTGACCCGCAATACAGCCTGTTGGAATCTGCCAAGCCGTTTGTGAAAAGCATCACGATCGCCAAAGGACAGGGCAGCGGTCTTGGCGAATTGACGAAACAGGCGCGTGAGTACATTACTTACAAACTCCGTCAGCCGAGCGCTACAGAGCGCTTAATGCAACGCCTCGAAGAGCGGTTAGAGCAGGGAGAGCTAGACATTCGGGCACGATCGCTAGAAACCGATCGTGCCATCCAAACCATCAATCTCGCCCTCAAAAGCTTGATTTACGCCTGCTTAACCGGGTTTTGCCTCTTGTCGGGTGCTGTGTTGCTGGTAGGGGCGTACAAAACCTGGGCGTTCGCCGCCTTTGGTCTCACTGGGTTGGGCTTACTTTTCTTGATTCGTTCCCTCATTGCACTTGCCATTCGAGAGCGCATTGGTCGGCTGACCAGATGAAAAGGAAATAAAAGACGTTCCATGAACGCCCCTATAGACAAAAGTTGCCAGCACGATCGCTACCGTTTAAGCGACCTGCTGGCACGTGTCGAGCCGCCTTGTTGCGTACTTTATTTGTACGTATAAGAGCCGAGTTCACAGAGATCCAGTTGACGTTCATCCAGTTTGGAACCATCGGCAAAAACGCCCAGGATGTCGTAGGTACAGGTGCTGCGACCATCGGCGATCGTGACAGTGCCTGCTTCTCCAGGGCTAACTGACTCGCCTAACAGGTTTTCGCCCCAATCGTCCTGTGAGGATGCCTCAACGTAAAATTCTACTAATGGGCTGTTGCTGCTGTTTTTGAGTGTGAAAGCAAGATCTTCGGCTAGAACGTTTTGACTCATCATCGCTGCGGTGGGCAGCGCCAGGGCAGTAGCAAGCATAACCTTAGGAAAGGACAGTTTAATCACTCAAGACTCCTTGCTGGATGTGAAATGTCAGAGTCAACCATGTGACCCTCTATACCAGTTAAGTAAGCTTGAAGCCCAATCACAATGATGGTTACACAGATGCCACGATCGCTCGACCGCTCGAAAGATCCGCAAATCGCAGGTTGACGATCGCGTTGACGGTGGCAAAGCGAGGCTACAAGGCGATCGCCCTGACTTGAGGAATCATAAAGCGCTGACGAGACCGATCAAAAAAATGTGTTCTTGATCAATCTCGTAGGGCGCGCTGCGGCTACAAGCGTTAGAAGCGACAAGTCTGTCCCACTTGCAACAGCGGTGCGATCGCTCAGGCGGCGTTTTGCAATTCAGCCGTCTGCACGGGCAATTGCTTCGTGATATCGCCGCGTTGCACTTTTACTTGCAGTGTTTGACCCAAACGGCTGTTTTCCACGATCGTTTGGAGCTGTTCTGCGGTCGTAATTGCCTGACCATCAATTTGAGTGATCACATCACCCCGTCGCAAACCTGCCTTAGCGGCTGGCGTATTTGGCAGTACACGGACGACAATCACTCCTGTCACTTCAGGCACCATGAAGGCAGAATTGGGGTCGCTATTGTTTTGTTTTGCGAGTTCTGGGGTCAACAGCGTCATCTGCACACCCAGATACGGATGTACAATGCGTTCACCGTTTGCCAGTTGGTCTTTGATTGCTTTTGCTTTGTTGATAGGAATAGCAAATCCGATGCCCATTGCATCTGCCCGAATGGCAGTGTTGATACCAATCACTGCACCCTCGTTGTTCACCAGCGGACCGCCAGAATTACCGGGATTAATCGCCGCGTCAGTCTGGATAAAATCCAACCGCTTATCGGGAATGCCGACCTGAGCGCTGGAGCGCTTTAGCGTGCTGATAATACCTAGCGTGACCGTGTTGTCCAAGCCCAAAGGATTGCCAACCGCGATCGCCCAGTCTCCCACCTGAATCTGGTCAGAATTGCCTAGCGTGACAACGGGCAAACTACTGCCGTCAATTTTGACCACTGCCAGGTCAGTCACTTCGTCAGCACCGCGTACTTTACCTTCAAAAATACGTCCATCCTTCAGCGTTACCGTTACCTTATCAGCACCATTGACGACATGAGAATTGGTTAAGATAACGCCGCTGCGATCGACGATAAAGCCTGAACCCTGCCCTCTCAAATGCTCTTCACGAGGCGATTGTGGGAAGCCCTCTTCGCCAAAAAAGCGGCGAAAAAAGGGGTCTTCTAACATTGGATCAGGGTTCGTGCGACGCGTGACTGTCCGCTCGGTATCAATCCGGACGACGGCGGGACCAACCAGGTTTACTGCCTTGGCGACAAAGCTGCCTTTTCCAGCGTCCTCTGGTAGCTGTGCTGGGTTAACGGCGGCGACCTTGGTCAACACGTCTGCCTGATCGAGGTCTGCCTGAGCGGGTGAAGCTGGCAAGACTGTGAGGCTTAAAGTGGCTGCCAGCACAAACGTTAGGACAGTCGTAAAAACGGGGTGGAACAAGCGAGAAAGGGTTGAGAATCGCATAGCATCAACCTACGGGTATCAAACAGAGCTGAAAGTATCGTTACATCTATTTTGACAGTCTAAACCCCAAACTGTGCTCGTGATGTCAATCATGGTTTGACCTGGGCTAGAATCTTGAGTATCCATTCTGCTATTAGCCAACTTAGATGGCAACTTCTGAACGTACTCATGGTCGTGATAGCGATCGTCTTGAGACTAGTCACCTTCACAATCACGATCACAGTGCCGCTAAGCATCCACACACGCATAGTGAAGAGTCACTCAAGCGAGTCTTGAATCGTCTTTCCCGCATTGAAGGTCACATTCGCGGCATCAAAACGATGGTGCAAGAAAGTCGTGCGTGCCCGGATGTGTTGGTGCAAGTTGCGGCTGTGCGGGGAGCGCTCGATCGGGTTGCTCGGATGATTTTGGATGAGCATTTAACTGAATGCATCGGTCGCGCTGCCAAAGAAGGCAATATTGAAACTGAGATTGAAGAATTAAAAGCAGCCCTTGATCGCTTTTTACTCTAGTTATTCAGACTAGATTTCAGACTAGATCATCAGCCGTTCGAGTGCGTGAGGGTCGGGAATCGTGAGCGTGTCACGTTCACGCACAATCAGTCCTTTTTTTTCAAGCTTGCTTAAGACTCGCGTCACTGTTTCGCGCGCAAGACCACTAAGGCTACTCAGCTCACGATGGGGCAGGTTCGGAATTTCGGTACCCGTCGAGACCTTTTTACCTTGCCCGTCTGCCAGAAAGAGAAGGATGTCCGCAACGCGTGAGGTGCTGTCAGATTCGCGTAACCGCAAGCGACGGTTGACTTGTCGCAAACGGCGTGCCATTAGCTGCGCCAGCCGAATGCCTGATTGAGGCTCGGTGTGCAGTAGATTGACAAAATCCTGCGCGGGCATGTTGCCAATCACAGTCGGAGCGAGGGTAATCACATCGGTCGATCGAGGCACTTCGTCCAGGGGAGCCATTTCGCCAAACAACTCGCCTTTGCCCAGAATGTTCAGCGTCACTTCCTTCCCATCTAGATTGTACGTGCGAATTTTGACCCAGCCGTTCAAAATAAAATACACCGAGCTACCCCAGTCATTCTCTAACAGAATCACCTGGTTAGCTGGATGGCTCCGCATCACAACCTGGGCTGTAGCTTTTTCAACCGCCGTCTCTGGGAGTCCTTCAAAGAAAGGAGCGGAACGAATCGATATGTTAGCTTGAGCATCTCTGGGACTATACCGATCTTCCATGTGACTGCTGCATCAAAATTCTCAAGTCAGGGTAAATAATAATGCAAGGGTGCAATATTGACTAACGAACCTGACGATGAAAGTCATTATTTTAACAAGCATTGCTGGTCTCAGTGTGAGCAGCCAAGCCTGAATAGTCAAAGGTCAGTGATTTGCCGAGCCATCGTTCAGATTACAACAGTTACATTCAGGCAACAAACGGTTATCAGCTAACTTCACAGCATCTTTCTGCTACACCGCCGTGACGACTAGAGTATGGTAGAGGCTAAGCCTTAGGGCTTAGACACAGCAGAACCAGATCAGTGCAATCATAGCAATAATAACCTAACGAACCCATGACTTCTAGTTACTATTGCTGAAAGACAGAGCGACGATGCACTTGAGCAGTCGTTTAGAGGCGCTCTAGTGTAGTAATCTCTGGAGAATTTGTCACTTTTCCACTTTCCTGGCGTACACTTTGTCCAGATGTGCGGTCTTTGGGCGATTCAACCTCTTCTTTAAAATAAGGATGATTCGCCAGGGTAAATCCTTTACATCTGGAGGTCGCTTCAATTTTCTCAGCCAATCACTGAGAAAAGATAGGCTTTTTCTTTGATTGCTATATTACTAAACATTAAGAGTCTTGCCAACTCAGCCACGCTCACGCAACAGCGCTCAATGCTTGACAGACTGTCTTTTCAGCCCCTGCGATCGCTGTTTCAAGTCAACTTTTAGGTTTTGTGAAGGCGTAACTGGGGCTGTTGTGGGAAGCCTCATTATATTAGGAATAGCAGCTATCTCCTAGCCCGCTTCTGCTCAGTACTCGTCAGGGGTTACAGTGTGACTTCTCAGAAGGATCAAATTCAAGCGCTGATTACAGATATCGATGGTGTGCTTCAAAAGACGACTCCCCGTCTTCCGTGGGTGGTGTCTGGCGAGATGACGCAACAGCGCCAGGTTCTGGAGCGCGTACGCAATTACTTGGTAACCTTTCAGCGGAGCGTGGGTGAAAGCGTTGGGCAAGGGGGAGCCAGACCAGACCTGCTGGCGCATGATATCTACTACCAGCCGCAAGCGTCCTACTCATCGCCTCCCGTCGATGCTCAAGCTGAGCGATCGCAGCCGTATAGCCCAGACGAACTGACAGCGCAACAGATGCTACAGGCGATCGTCCAGGAAATGGGGTATCTACGCTCTAACCTGATGCAGCCGCTTCAATCAGATGTGGAGCTTTTGCGACAACAGCGAGAATCGTTAGCACAAGAAATCCGTCAGCTTGAGGCACAGCGGCAGGGTTACGCAGGACAGCTACCGAGCAACCAACAGCAGGTGATAACGGAGTTTTTGCAGGCATTGATGAGCCGACTGCAAGAAACGCTGCCGCAGCAGGTGGCACAGACCTTGAGGAGTGGCAATCAACAGTCATTGCCCTATGGCGCTAACCTGGCACTGACAGGCTCGGCTCCATCCATTGCGGCGACATCAGAATCGCCCTCTCAAGGGTCTGGCAATATTCAGATCGCGCAGTCGCAGTCAGATGAACTGCTGACCAAGCTAGATTCCACTCTCAGCGTTGTGTTTGAGTCTTTGCAGCGAAACGTGCAGGCATACGAAGAGTCTCTCTCTCAAGGGCTGGATAAGATGCACAGCCTGGGACAGCAGGGCGAGATGATGTTTACAGCGCTGATTAGTCATTTAGCGAATCAGCTTGGGCACGAAGCCTCTTCCTATCTACAGTCGCCTGCTGCAACCGGACTGGAGTCAGCGCGACTAGCCAGCCCACAGGTTGCGCCAACAGTGCCCGATCGCTCGCAACCATCCCAACTAACGGTGGCTGGGGCTAATTCATCCTTATTTGAGCAACCCAATGCCACTGCTGTCTCACGACCGTTAACACTGCCGTTCCCTGGTACTGAAATCTCCAGTCGCTTTTCCGAGGCGGTGCCTGCGTCTGCTGCAAATCTACCTGAACCATCGGTAGATACTGCGATCGATTCCTGGCTTCGCTCTGCTAGTGGTGTCGATGCTACACCAGCGGTTGATTTCGAGCTGGCTGAATTAAATCTGGAAGGCTTTGATTTAAACCAGTTAGCAGCCCAAGACGTGAACGCGCTACTGGAACTGGATGCAAATCTACTGGGCACCAATCTATCGCCTCAGCCGATCTTAGCGCCAATCGAGCCGATCGATTCACCGCCTCAACCGATCGCTAACGAGATGTCGTCAGGTGCCATGAGCGCTGAAGATACCGCTGACATTGATGCGGCGCTCAAGCTATTAGAACAGCTAAGCTCGGAATTGCAGGATCAGCCAGCGTCGGTAGCAGATGCAGACGCTCAGATTGATCGGATGTTGAGTACTCCTTCATCACTAGCGGAAGAAACCGCAGCAGCTAGTATCCCTGATGATGCACAGGACGAGCTGGACGAGTTCTACGAAAGTTTATTTGGCAACAACGCGATCGCGGTTGAACCGTCCTTAGAACCAGCAGTGACAGACAGCCTTGATTCTGCACCTGCGATCGCTGCCGTAGACCCAACATCCACGAGCGCGCCAGTTACGTCGCCGTTGACCGCTCAACCAATTGACACACTCCCCGCTGAGACGCAAGCACTTACAGAGACGCTAGTGGCACCTGACACCGTTGCTGCCCCCGCAGTGTCTACAGCCGTTGACCCTACTTTAGGTTGGGATTTGCTGGCAAAGCCGTCAAGTACCCAGGCTACAGAACTAGACATTCCGGCAGCACTGTTGGAAGACGAGTTGCTCAGCGGCTGGGATTTTGAAGAGACTGAGGTTGGCTTAACGGAGCCTGAACCAATACCTGTTAGCGATGAACTGTTAGATACTTGGGATGCTGACGCTGCGAGCGATCGCGCCCCATTCGTGGCTGATACGCTTACCCAGCCGCCAATCGACACGACAGCAACTGTCTCCAGCGATAGCCAGGATTCAGCTACAGCGATCAATGCAGACGTTTTAGTGTCAGATACCGCGCCAACGCTTGAGCCACCCGGTAGTACAGACGAAATTGCTGCCCTGACAGATTTGTTTGACGAACCGATGCCTGCTGAACCACTAGAAGCACCGATCGCGAATCCTGTAGTACCACCACAGAGCTTCAGTCAATCTCCAGTTGAGGCTTCCCCCAACACGATTGCACCGACCTTGCCAGAATCTACTCCGAAGCTTGCTGATCAGGTAGAAAACCGTTTGGGAGACGATCGCTATACGCCTGCGTCACCAGAAGAAGATTTGCTACCGCTTGCCGATCCCGCTGATGAATTGGACTCTGAACTATGGTTGGATGAAAGTACGTTGAATCGCTTGAGCGAAGACCTTTTCAGCTTAGAAGAGACGATCAGCGAGCCATCAATCCTGTCGTATGACGTTGAACCTGGAGCCGATACAGCAACACTGTACTCAGAAGCAACAGCACCCTATGAAACGGCACCTTATGCGGATGAGCCGATAGCTTTAGAAGACTGGAGTACCTCGCTGAATGAGCTTGCTGATAACGTACCCACAACCGACTCAACGCCAGATTCCACCGAGTCTGAACGTACCGCGATCGTCGCCGAAGAGCCAAGCGCTTTCATTCTGGAGGGGATGGATGATCTATTCACAAACACCCCTATCGTACTGCCTGTTACGCCGATCCCACCTCCGATCGTCTCCACGCAAGCAGAGCCATCGGCTGCTTTTACGCTAGAGGGAATGGATGATTTGTTTGGAGATTCTCAAACTGACCCCGTACCCTTGCCACCAACCTCGTTTCCAATCGCAACCCAGCCGCCATTTACCCTGGAAGGGATTGATGACCTGTTTAGCGATGCCCCAATCGTCAGTTCGGCACCGCTAACACCATCTTCAGACGCTCCATCAGACCAATCCCTACCATTCACTTTAGAAGGGGTCGATGAGCTTTTTGCCGATGCCCTTCCCATTGCTGATGTACCTCCAGTACCGCCCGAAACGGTGGACGTAGGCTTGCTAACCCAACCGGGAACTGCCGCAGATTTTACTCTGGACACAGCAGGTGATCCTGGTGATCTCTTTGTGGCAGCGCCAACGGCTGTGCCGTCACCAGAAAGCGCATCCACCGAAGCGATCGCGCCACCTGCGTCACCCTCACCTAGCCTGACTTCGGAGTCTACTGCAGATTTTACTCTAGACACAGCAGGTGATCCTGGCGATCTCTTCGTGGCAGCGCCAACGGCTGTGCCGTTACCAGAAAGTGTGTCCACCGAAGCGATCGCTCTACCCTCATCGTCCCTACCAAACCCGGCTTCTACACCCGTTGCCCCGTTTACCTTTGAACAAGTGGGCGACTTATTCATAGAAGTGCCGTCTGGGGAACTGCCTTTTCACGAGCAACCGACGAATGAGCTACCAGGTGCCGATTTTTTGATCGCCGAACCCTCTGCTCCAGTCCCTGAACCGCTTGTACCATTCACGCTAGAGCAGGTGGGTGATGTGTTCATGGAAGTGCCCTCTGAAGAAGCAATTCCAGACGCGCTGGCTGCCTCGCCGAACCCACAACCGTCGTCTCCGCCCCCAGCCGAACCGTCAACCTTGGAGCAAGCCTTTGCCAGTCTGATGGGTTCCTTTGGCGATCCAATGTCAGCCGACGATGGGACAGACGCTCAAGATGCTGAAAAAAAAAAGTAGCTGAGCTAACGACTAACCGCTTAGAAGCGCCAGTGCCCAGCGCTCAACCTGATTTGTCAGTGGAAGGCTCGATCGCGCCCCTAACAGAGCTATCTCCAGCAGAACTAGAGAACGCGATCGCTGCGATAGACCCACCCGAAGCTGATGCAGCGGCAGCCGTCGCAACTTGGTGTCTGGGCATTGATGTGGGCACAACAGAAATCACAGCCGTCTTGTTGCAGGTTCAGACAGGGCAGACCTATCCCATTGTTTGGCAAGAGGTGGAAGCACCCGATCAGCCAGCGCTGGCTGGTCTACCTGCGATCGTTTATCTATCTGCTCAACAATTCAAGCACCTGCCTGAAGTGCCAAATGCATTAGGGTATCAGGCGCTGGAGTCCGCCTTAACCGCTGCCAACCAGCCAGATACAGGGCTATTGCTGAGCAACTTTAAACCTTATCTCAAGGCTGGTACGCCTTATCTGAGTGAGCAACAGCATTGGGAGCCAGTTTTACAATGGTCTGACCAGCAGCCTCTGAGTCTCCAGTGGTTACAGCAGGCGCTGGTGGCTCTCCTGCAAACGCTAAAGGGAAGGACGCTTGGCTTAATCAGCACTGCCCCAGCGATGACACAAGAGGCATTTCAAGCCGCGATCGAGCACATCACAAGCGTGATCATTGGGTGCCCAACCGGATGGTCAGATACGTATTGCTTTAATCTACGAGAAGCAGTGCTGGCGACGGGTTTAGTCGATCGTGCTGAACAGATTTACTTCCTTGAAGAGGCGATCGCGGCACTGCTCGCTACACTACCTCAACCAGCCGTCCAGCGTCCGTCCAGCGTCGCCTCTTCTGCTGTTACTGACAGCCGTTCTGACAGCTCATTGCAGGGTAGCACTCTGGTCTTGAGTGCGGGTGCCACGACGACGGAGCTTTTGCTGGTTGATCTGCCCCGCGACTTAGCAGTTGAACAGTCCGATCGCACCTTCTTAACCCGCGAAGGCTTGTATCTACGTAGCCTTGCCTATGCAGGCGATGCGATCGACCAGGACATTATTTGCCAGATTCTCTATCCATCTGCCTGGAGTTGGGGCAGCCTGGATTTACAAAGCCTGGACTTGCCATTACCGGGAGAGCCAGACCAGAATGCCCGCGATCGCCTACAGCAACGGCTACGCAACAGTGATTTAGGACAACAATTGCTGAATGCTGCCAGACAGCTCAAACTGGCGTTGCAGCAGCAAGATACGGCAACGTTTAAGTTGAACGACCAGCAGTGGACGGTCAGCCAACAGGATTTGCACAGCCGCGTCACAATGCCCTACCTTCAGCAATTAAACCGAGAGCTAAATGTCTTGCTCAATCAGAGTGGCATTGCGGTACAAGCCGTACAGCAAGTGATTTGTACGGGTAGAACGATGGCGCTACCTGCGATCGCCCACTGGCTTAAGCAGAAACTGCCCAACACGCGCGTACTTCAAGATGATGAACTATCCGGTATGGTTAGCAACCGCATCGCTGTTGGTCTGGCAACGCTGCCTCTCTACCCACAGATGTTGGATGCAGTGCGCCATCAATACAGCGATTACTTTCTGCTGCACGAACTGGTGCGGCTCTTACCAGATGAGTCGCTTTCAGTTGGACGCATTCTGCAACTGTTAGAAAAGCAAGGCATTAACACCAACTTCTGCCAGCGTCCTATCCTCAGACTCCTGGAAGGACGCTTGCCAGAGGGACTGTTGCCCTCTAACACGGCTGCGATGCTCACACTTGAATCACAGCAAAACCCTGATTATCAAGCGTTGATGGCACAACCGCTGTTTTCTAGAGAGGGTAATCAGCTCTACGGGTTCAAGCCGGAACTGCGCGATCGCCTCCAACAGTACCTGACTGCTATCCTGGCAAATACCCATCAGACCCTGGCAGAGCCGCTGTTAATTGAGCTAGGCGCTGAAGTGAGGAATGAAGGCTACAACGTTCTGCCTATGTGAGGATTCTGAGGCACGGTTGGTTGGTTAGGCTGCATAGAGATTCACAGAGGAGCCAAGCCAATGACGATGGCGGACGATCGAGAGCTAGACTTGCAAACCAACGACGCGCTAGATGATGTTGACCTGGATACCGACGATCTTGATACTGATGATTTTGTAGAGCCAGATTCAGGCGATCTGCCCCAAGAAATGACGGAGTCATACGGCACAGGTGTGCATGACCAACCGGGATTTGCAGCGGGTGGACGCACGATGCGCGACCGTGCGAGTGACTTCAATGAGGCTAGTCCCACGCTTACAGGTGGCGACGTTGATGGGAACTATGAGCAAGCGAATGCCGATGGCGACGAGTCGGTTGGTGGTACCGTTTCCACACCGGATATGGATGTAGTGGATGAACTCGGTGCGGCTGTAGGACTAGAGATGAACGAGCGCTCCTTTCTCCGCACAAATGACGTGCTGGAAGAGCGTGATTCTCGCCGTTGGGAGCTGGAGCCAACCTCCTCAGAAGATTACACCGAGCGGAGAGACGAGGAGTAAGGCGATCGCGCCCGTCTGCCCACCCTCACACTGTTCATTGCTTCCTTTGCTGCCCCAAAAATATGGCTAGACCGCGCAAACGCACAAAGCAGATTGAGAAGGCTGCTCAGGAGCATTTTGGTTATGACGACCTTCGACCTGGACAGGAAGCGGCAATTCAATCCGTCTTAAATCGGCAAGATACCCTTGTGGTGATGCCAACGGGTTCTGGTAAGTCTGCTATTTACCAAATTGCAGCGGTAGAACTGTCCGGTCCTACAGTCTTTGTCTCGCCGCTTCTTGCCTTGCAAAAAGATCAGGTAGACGCGATCGAGAATCAAAATCTGGGTGGTGCAGCACAGGTCAATTCAACTATTCGGGAAGGCGATCGCCAGGATGCTTTTGACCACTTAAAGACAGGCAAGCTTGAATTCATCTTTCTGGCTCCCGAACAGTTTAAGAATCCAGAAACGCTGGAGCATCTCCAGACCACAAAGCCATCTCTGTTTGTAGTCGATGAGGTACACTGCATCAGTGAATGGGGACATGATGTTCGTCCCGATTACCGACGCTTGGGAGCCGTGATCGAAGCCAGTTACACATCAGCCCGTCAACCTGTACCGCTGTGGTCATGACACACTGATTCTGGGCACCGATAATTTCGATACAGTGTTCAGAGTATGAGGATTTACCGCTATGACATTGAATCGTCGCCACTTTTTGGGTTTATTGGGTGCAGGGACAGGTGCGATCGCGACCAGCATCTACGTACCCCAATTAGCCTGGGCAGCCGAACCAACGACCAAACCCACCGCACAAACGCCTTTTACGCTACCGCCTCTGCCTTACGCCTACAACGCTTTGGAACCGCATATTGACGAACGCACTATGCAGTTCCACCACGACAAGCATCACGCTGCTTACGTTAAAGCCCTGAATGGTGCGATCGAGAAGCACCCGGAACTCAAAGGCAAAACGGCTGAGGATCTCATTCGCAACCTCAGCAGTGTGCCCGAAGACGTTCGCACGATCGTTCGCAACAATGGCGGTGGACACATCAACCACACCATGTACTGGGTCATTATGGGACCCAAGGCAGGCGGTGAACCCACGGGAGAACTTGCCACTGCCATTCAAAAAACCTTTGGCAGTTTTGACGAGTTCAAAAAGCAGTTCAATGAAGCAGGCACAAAACGCTTTGGTAGCGGTTGGGCATGGCTCGTGCGTACCAAAGAGGGCAAACTCCAAATCACCAGTACGGCTAATCAGGACAACCCGTTGATGGAAGGGCTGTACCCCATCATGGGTAATGATGTCTGGGAACATGCTTACTATCTTAACTACCAGAATCGCCGCGCTGATTATCTAGAAGCCTGGTGGAATGTCGTCAATTGGAAAGCGGTGAACGATCGATTCAAATTAGCCACGACAAGCAACGTTTGAGGCTGAGGGATGAAGGATGAAAATGGACGATCGCATTTGTAGTGCAACTCACGCTCTATAATGGCTAATACAGCGTGGCTCGCAACGGCTTACACATCTCCGACTCCTATTTATCTCTCATCCCTTTTTCTGCGGGTATAGTTCAGTGGTAGAACGTCACCTTCCCAAGGTGAATGTCGTCGGTTCGAGTCCGATTACCCGCTTTTTCCTTACAGCTACCCACAAAATGCTTCCTCCTTGAGATGCTGCTAGGAAGCCAATTTGCTGAAGCGATTTGTGGAAATCATCGGCACACTGATCTGGCTATGGGATGATTTTGAGTATGGAGTGCTGCTACTGGCATGTTCAAAAACGTATTTCTGTAGAGAGATTGTGCAATCCGTAGGAGCGTATGTTAAATTGCATAGCTATAACTGTAGCCAGTCAGCTTAATCCATATTTTCGCTGAAGCCAATGCGGTTTCTGTATTAAATGGAGCGGAGGACCCAAACCTTGGGGCGAACCGTTGAAAGGCTAAAGGCTAAAGGCTTGAACCACTCATCCTTGATCCTTGATCCTTTCCAGTGGAGGGCATCTCTCAGCCCTAGCCCGTCAGCTAACCCCGTCAGCATTGAGGGAGGACTGAAGAGTAAGCATTTTGATCAATGCTTCAGACTCGTCAGTGTCTCTTGCTAGTACTGCTCAGTTTTTTGTACCTGCTTTAGACTCTGAGGCGCTGAAGATGGTTTTTCAGATGAATTTGGCAGCGGTTTTTGCCGCTGTGGCTCAGGCTAGCTGGAAACGAACCAAGCCTGTGCTTGTTCGAGATACAGTCATTCTGCCTGCGCTGGGATTTCTCGGCATTCTTTTGCTGTGGTGGGGCGTGGCGCTGCTCCGACGCGATCTCATGCCTACTCCGGCTGAAGCACTGGTCAACAACCTGGATTTCATTCTGAACCCGTTTTATCAACGTGGTCCGGGAGATTTGGGTCTTGGCTGGCTTTTGCTAGCTAGCTTGCGTCGCGTGCTGCTGGGCTTTCTGTTAGGAGCGATCGTGGCTATTCCGGTTGGCTTTTTGATTGGGATGTCCCGCCCGGTCATGCTGGCGCTGAACCCGATCGTGCAAATTTTTAAGCCTGTATCACCGTTGGCATGGTTGCCGATCGCCCTCGCAATCTTCAATCTTGCCGATCCCTCCGCCATTTTTGTGATTTTCATTACGTCTCTATGGCCCACCATTATTAACACTGCCTTAGGTGTGTCCAGCGTGCCTCAGGATTATCTGGACGTGTCGCGGGTACTGGAAATGCCTCGGTGGCGAAGGGTGATCAAAATTATTCTGCCTGCCAGTTTGCCCTACATTTTTACAGGCTTGAGAATCAGTCTGGGCATTGCATGGCTCGTCATTGTTGCTGTAGAAATGCTGACAGGCGGTGTGGGCATTGGCTTTTTTGTATGGGATGAATGGAGCCGCCTCAACTTAAGTTCCGTTTTTCTGGCAGTCCTTGTGATTGGCTTAACTGGGTTGTTGTTAGATGCGGCGATTAGCCAACTGCAAGTTTTAGTCACCCATCGACGATCGACAGCCGTGAGTTAGGGAGTGGCTTCGACGTGAGCGCTCAGCCGAACGGGAGTGGGGAAGCAGAGGAAGCAAGGGGAGCAAGGGGAGCAAGGGGAGCAGGGGAAATTTTGAGTGGAAGAAGTTGTTGGTTGCAAAGCCCTATGGGTATGCCAGCAAAGTTACGAGCCATGCGATACCCATTTAACTTGCCCTTGTGATTCTTGACTCCTGACTTTTGACTCCTACCTCCGATCCCTCATCACCCTATCCTTACAGTCCAAGTCTTTCTTCAAGCCAAATTTTTAACGCCATGAATCACTGGACGCGACGAGAATTCGTGTTGGGCATGGGTGCAGCGGCAACGGGCGCAGCGTTGTCTTCTTGTGCTATAAATGCCGATCGCTCGGCTAAAGGGTTAACAGAAGAAGCCAGAGCCATCAAGCAAGTCATCCGACCAGACGAACTAGAAAAACCAGACCTTACCGTGGGCTATGTGCCCGTGAATGACTGTGCACCGTTTGCGATCGCCTGGAAGAAAGGCTTTTTTCGCAAATATGGGCTGAACGTTCGTCTCAATCGTGAAGCCAGTTGGGCAACCTCCCGCGACGGCATCATCTTTGGTCGTCTGGATGCCTCCCCAGTGGTGTCAGGTGCGGTTACGAACGCTCGGATTGGAGCCGAAGGGGCGCGTCATGCGCCGCTGTGTGCCGGGATGACGATTCATCGCCACGGCAACGCGATGACGATGAACAGAGCCATGTGGGACTTTGGGTTGCGCCCCTGGCACGAGTACAACGGGAACCTGGAAGCATTTGGCAAGCAGTTTCGTAACTTCTTTGAAAGCCAGCCGCTAGAAAAAAGAGTGTGGGCTGTGGTGCTGAGTTCTGCCATCTACGAATACTTTGTTCGCTACCTGGCAGCCGCTGCTGGTGTAGAGCCAGATAAGGAGTTTCGCATCATCATCATTCCGCCACCGCAAATGGTGACGAATGTACGCATTGGTGCCATGCAAGGGTATATGGTCGCAGAACCGTGGAATACCCGTGCCATCACTGGCAATGCGAATGTGGGCTTTACCTTTGCCCAGGGTAAGGAAATCTGGCGAGGGCACCCCGATCGCCTGTTGGGGGTGATGGAATCGTTCATTGACAACCACCCCAAAACCTATCGATCGCTGCTGAAGGCGATGATCGAAGCTTGTCAATATTGCAGCAAACCAGAGAACCGCGAAGAAATCGCCAAACTGATTACGGATCGATCGTTTACTGGAGCCAAACCAAAAACAGGTTCTATAGACAAATTCACGCGTCCAGCGATCGTCGGTGAATACAACTATGGTGGCTTTGATGGCAAAGAACGCATCATCAAAGCAGACGACACCACCCTCTTTTTCGATATTCCTGAGAGCGTTTCTCATGTCCCCAACGAACACTCCACCTTCATGTGGCGATCGCGCAGCCTCTGGCTGATGACCCAGGCAGCACGATGGGGACAAATCGAAGCGTTTCCCCAAAACGCTGAGGCGTTAGCCGAAAAGGCATGGCGAACCGATATTTATCGTGAAGTCGCCGCTGATTTAGGCATTGCCTGTCCGCAGGATGATTTTAAGGTCGAACCCCCCGACGTATTTATCGACAAAAAAGGGTTTGATCCCAGCGATCCCATTGGCTACCTCAACAGCTTTGAAATTCGCGCCAATCGTCCCACAAGATTTTATATGGGGTAGAGAGTCAGAAGTCAAGAATCACAAGGGCAAGTGAAACGGGTATCGCATGGCTCGTAACTTTGCTGACATACCCGCAGGGCTTTGCAACCAACCACTTCTTCAATTCAAATTTTCCCTTGCTCCCCTTGCTTCCTCTGCTTCCTCCGCTTCCCCTGCTCCCCTTGCTTCCTCTGCTTCCCCACTCCCCACTCCCTTTGCTTCCCCTGCTTCCCCTGCTCCCCTTGCTTCCTCTGCTTCCCCACTCCCCACTCCCCACTCCCATCCCTTTTCACCCAAGGAGCCATCATGACCAAATCGACGTTGTACTCTTCTGATACAAACCCGCATAAGCCTGTTAATTCTGAGTTTCTGGTCATCGAAAACTTAACCAAAGCCTATCCGACTCCTGATGGCGGTGAATTCGTTGTCTTAAATGACATCAGCTTCACCATGAGAGAAGACGAATTTATTTGCCTCATTGGGCACTCTGGTTGTGGTAAATCGACACTGCTAAAAATTGTGGCAGGACTGGAGCGATCGACCTCTGGACTGGTAACGCTGGAAGGAAAAGAAGTTCGCAAGCCAGGGTGCGATCGCATGATGGTGTTCCAACAATACTCCCTTCTGCCCTGGCTCACAGTACGAGACAACGTGCGGCTGGCAGTGGATGAAGTGCTTGAAAGTGTCTCCAGGGCGGAAAAAGCGCAGATTATCAATGAGCATCTGGCAATGGTGAACCTAACAGCCGCCGCGCACAAATACCCCGATGAGATTTCGGGTGGTATGAAACAGCGAGTGGGCATTGCTCGTGCGTTGGCAATTCGCCCCAAAATGCTGCTGATGGATGAACCGTTTGGCGCACTGGATGCCTTGACTCGCGGCAAACTCCAACGACAGGTGTTAAAGATCTGGGAGAGTCATCGTCAGGCAGTGCTAATGGTGACTCATGACGTTGATGAAGCCCTTTATATGTCTGACCGGATTGTCATGATGACGAACGGACCTGCTGCCACAATTGGCGAAATCCTCGAAGTCCCGTTTCCTCGCCCTCGCGATCGCCAACAGCTTCGTGAGTCCCCCGAATATTTCGAGTTACGTAACCATGCGCTCAATTTTCTCGATCGCTATTTCACAGTGGACGACGAATAAAAGGATGGTGATCGTCACGATGTCCAGATAGCCTCCAACAACAGTTGAGCACCGAAACGGACGGGGTCAGTGCAGGGCAGATTGGTTTCTTGCTGTACCTGGTCGATCGCCTGTTGAGCCTCCTCATCGGATCGATGCGCGGTATTAAGCGCGATCGCGGCAACTCGTGCAGGAGCAAAGGCTCCTGCTGCGGTCGCAACCGCTTCGTATAAGCTCACCACTTCAGAGAGAGGCGGAATCTGGACATGGGGCGCATTACGAATGTGCGTTTGTCCCGCTCGATGCACCAGCACTAAATGAGTCGGCTGACTGCCTCGAAGTAAGGGCAATGTTGCAGTTGAAGAAGGATGAAGTAAGGAACCCTGACCTTCAAGATGCAAAATATCGCGATCGTCACTCGCCTGCATCACCAGTTGTTCCACCGCTCCTGCCGCAAAATCAACCCGAATTGCATCCAGGGGAACACCGCTGCCAGAAATCATCATGCCAGCTTGTCCAGAGGCGAGGAATTGCGATCGCAGCCCTTGTTTCACAGAAGCGTGGTGAAGCTCCAAACTGGTAGACATTTTGCCGACGCTCATATCTGTGCCAACCGTGAGTACCCGCAGACAGGAGAGCAGCCGAGCCTGTCCGGTGCCAACCGTTAAGTTCATTGGCTCCTGCCGCACATCCCAGATCCACTGTCCCGGTTTGAGTAGCGCTTGAAGCGTTGGATCGCGGTTTAAGGGTGTATGTAAGCCGTTGACGATCGAGAGTCCAGCCGCGATCGCCTGCTGCACATCGTGATACCAATCTTCAGGCAGAACACCACCCAATAGAGCAATACCAATGACCAGCACATCTGGTTGATAAGTAAGTGACTCTGCCACCGATGCCACGATCGGCACATCGCGTGGAATACCCGTTAGCTCAGGGATTGATAAACCAGCGGTGGCGCGATCGATGACCGCGACAATGTCGGCTTCGCTATACCGCAGCATCGCCAGCCCCGTTTTGCCCTGTGTGCCAAGAACGCTCTCATGCAATAGGATGACAATTCGATCGTCAGGACTGATCATTGGCTTAGTTGCGTGGCTACAGATAACATCAGCATCCACATCGCGATCATCCAATGCTTCGCTCCAGCGCGTTTGACTGCCACGCTTGCTCCAGGGATTTCGAGCATTCAACCGACCATCTTGTAGGGTAACAAAACAACATTTTAATCGGACTCCTTGAAAAGCGAGGGAAAGTTGCGACAACCGCTCAAAACGCGCAGAATTTCAATTCCATCATCCAAAAGCCTATAGAAAATGACATAGCCTTCTAGAGTTATCCCTCTCAGTCCAGGGCGGATAGCAGCATAGCTTTTGCCACTGTTTGGGAAAACAACAAGGTGTTAACACTTGCGGTCGAAGGAGCGAAAAAATCGTTCACCTGCTTCCAGGCTATGTTCAGCGAAGCAGTCAGCAATTTCGTCCAGATCTCGACTGGCGAGACTGTTGATAACGTAGCGGCTCATGCCTGCTTTGCTTGCTGGAATCGTTCTAAAACTTGATTGATAAGTGTCTCGCCATCAATCGGAGGTTCATGAGCTGATACTTCAATGGCTGCATCAATTGAACAACGGGAACGTCTCCTCAAAGCCCAACAGAGCTTAGAAGCGCAAAACTTTTGCTTACCAACAACTACCCAGACATTGAGTTTGGGGTCAGACTTTTTGCGTCTAGCGCAGTCGAATGGTGAATGTACAACGGTGAGCGATCGCAGTCCATCACTCCATTCATGCCATGCTCCGAAATTGTTTATGGTGAGAAGCAATGGTCGTTAGGACAAGTTACTTCCATGTCAGCCAAAGACATCCAGCAGTTGGTTCAGTATGTCACCGATAGTCAAGGCGCGCAGATCGGTGTAGTCGTACCGATCGCGCTTTGGGAGCAGATTCTGATGGCTTTGGAGCGGAGGGAAAGCGGGCTTGATGCGCTCGACGAAGATGAACCCAACGCGCGCATCTTGTCGGATTTAGAGGAGTCCGTGCGATCGTCCCGGGCAGGTAAGGTGTTTCCGATCGCGCAACTTTGGGATCAAGTTTATGAGTGAGTTGGACAAGGTTGAGATTTTATTTTCAGCCCCATTCCTCCGACGCTTAAAGGGATTAGCCAAACGCTATCGTCACATTCAGCCCGATCTTCAGCCCTTCCTGGCAGCATTGGAATTGGGTGATTTTCAGGGCGATCGCATTGTAGGACTGAATGATGTCGTGCTAAAAGAACGAATCCGAAATAGCGATATTCCTACGGGTAAAAGTGGTGAGTATCGGGTGATTTATCAGATTCTGTCTGAGCGATCGGTCTTATTGTTACTTATTTACGCAAAGTCGGATCAAGCGGATATTGCTCTAGAGGAGATTCGTGAGGCAATTCAGCGGGGAGTGAGTTGAAACGCCAACACGATGGCTTTGCCGTTAGCTAACCCTTCAATACCTGAGTCAGCGACGCGTTAAGTTTCATCGTGACTATGCTCATTCAAACGCTAAAGGGGTGCGACGATCGCCGCACCCCTTTAAGCACCAGAAGTTCAGCCCTCAGGTTTTATTCGTCATCCACGTCGATGTCCACGTCATCGACCTCAACATCGTCCACATCATCGCTGATGAGGTCATCGTCTTCCAGGATCGGTGAAAACGGCTCGGCATCAACGGTAGCTGCCACCCCAAAGTTATCGAAGGTGTAGCTGGGGCGTTCATCAAAGCTGTCTAAGCCGTAAGAACGAGCGGTGCGATCGTCCAGAACGACATCCTTTAGATCCGCATCATCGTCAAACACGCCAATGCCGTCGTAGGAAAGATCCACGTCAGGGCTGCTTTGCTCTTCGTAAGCGTTGAATCCTGTGCCAGCAGGGATTAAGCGTCCAATGATCACGTTTTCCTTCAAGCCGCGCAGCCAGTCAGACTTACCTTCGATCGCCGCCTCCGTGAGTACCCGTGTCGTCTCCTGGAAACTCGCCGCTGAGATAAAGCTATCTGTATTCAGCGATGCCTTCGTGATGCCTAACAGCACTGGTGTATATTCTGCTGGTGCGCCACCTGTAATTGCCATCGCTTCGTTAACTTGCTCCACTTGGTAAAGCTCCACAAGTTCACCCGGCAGCATCGTTGTATCGCCGCCGTCATCAACTCGCGCTTTCGAGGTCATCTGGCGCACCACAACCTCAATATGCTTGTCCGAAATATCAACCCCTTGAGACTGATACACCGACTGCACCTCGTTTACAAGGAACGTCTGCACCATTTGTAGACTCACCAGCGCCGCATCGTGTACGCCATCGCTTTCACGTCTGTATTTGAAGAAGACCTCCAAAATTTCGTGCGGGTTCGCAGGACCATCAGTAAGCGGTTCCGCTGCCAGCACATCCTGTCCATCAGAAACAATCACGTTCTGTCCGGGACCAATAATGTATTCAGCAATCACGCCATCGGTTTCAATCACCTTGACCTTCACCGAATCGTCATCGCCATAGACAACTTGAGCAGTGCCCGGTCGCGCTGCCAATACACAAGCTTCTTTAGGCTTACGCGCTTCCAGTAGTTCTTCGATTCGGGGTAGACCCTGAATGATGTCGCCTGTTTTCGTGCGCTCAAACACCAGAATGACCAGGTTGTCGCCTCGCTGCACCAAGTCTCCGTCGTCAATATGAAGTACGGCTCCGGGCGATACCCGATACGGACGTGCATGGCGGAGCGTGACCTCCGCATCTCCAACGCTGACGACCTGACCAGATTCTTGCAATGCGACACCAGGAGCAAGTTCAGCACCCGCTACTAGCAGATCGCCTGCTTTGACAGTGGGTGGTTTGTTCTTTGTCGGTACCGTCACCATGTCTGCCGTCCGCACGACGAGAATCCGGCGAATGGCTTCGGCTGCCTCTCGAATCCCCTGTACTTCACCTGCCTCTTTACATAGAATCTCGGTGCGAGCAACAACCGCTCCAGGTGCAATCTGGTCGCCATCCTTGACCAGAACACGCGTTTTTGTCGGACCTTGAGTTGGGTCAGCCGCAATGTCACGACGAATCACTAGCGATTCCAGGATCACAAGCTGTAGCCGCATCGTCTCAGAGTCAGTTTCGTCGGGCATCAGCTCAATGTCGGCTGCAAGCTGAGGAGCATCCTGACCAATCTCTAGTACTAACTGAATCTTCAGCAGTTCTAGACCTTCAACCGATTTGACCCGCTCACCGTCTTTATAGGGCATACGCTGCACTGCCCGCAAACGGATAGAGCGTCCTGACTCCTCATTGGTCGACTCTTGACTGGGCACCGAAGGCTCGTCAGGAACCGTAAATTCGGTGACTGGGCGCAGCAGTAAGGCTGGACCTTCAGGTGTTTCAACGTACTCAACGTAACGCAGCTCGTCAACGGTCAACCCCTCCATGACGGTCTGACCAGGGTTCACCAGAATGCTTTCCTTCGTGATGATGTTGTCCAGGTTATCCACCATGTGCAGATCGCCTGGTTTGATGACGATTTCGCGCAGGATGTCATTTTTCTGGGTGACTTCGACGACACCGTTGCTTTGGCAGAAGATGTCTTTCACGACTTCAGTGCCAGCTTCGACGTATTGACCGTCTTCCACCATCAAGAGTGAAATGTCTTTGTTGACTTCGTGTGCCTCTTCAGGTATCCATAGCAACGTGCCGCCTTTGACGACTTCGTACCCCTGCTTTGCTTTACCGCGTTTGGCAACTTCAACGCCGGAGTACTTGATGATGCCGCCTGTTTGAGTTCGATACTGGTCATCAATCAGTTCAGCCACGACCTGATTGTTGGTGACTTTGGTACCTGGAGTGGCTTTGAGCGAGAAGAGCTGGTTGTAGTTGGTTTCGATCAGGTAATGATCACGCCCTTGATAGCTCTCTGCCCGCACTTTTGCTTCATCAAGTAAGACAGATGCGGTGATGATTTCCACTTCTCGTCCGCCTTTGCCGTCTGCGTCTGCGGGTAAGCGTACGACTCCACCGTGCTCGGTAACGAGCTTGGTTTCAGCAATCACGCCGTCGGCATCAATACGATCGCCATTCTTGACGATCGGCTCAGCACCAGGGGGTAGGTTATACACTTCACCAGAGCGAATCCAGACCAGACCGCCTCGTTGTGCGATGCGGGTTGTGTTTCCCTGACGGTCTTTTTTCTCCTCTGGCACAAGGTCGGCAAACTGGACTTCCCCTGCCATGTCAGAGGCAACGTCTTTAGCCGCTTTCTCCGTCGTTTTACGAGCGCGTCCGGTCAACGGCACTTCTGCTAGAATCTGCCCTTCTTTAACCTTTTGACCATCTTTGACAAGTAGCGTTGCACCTTGTAGTACAGAGAAGGTTTGCTGCCGCCCGTCTTTGTTATCGAGGGTGATCTTAGAGCTAGCTTCCACAGACTCGACGGTATACGCATCTTCACCGTGACGAGTGCGGTAGGGACGAATACGCAGCTTCTTGGGAAACTTCAGTGTGCCGTCAAACTGTGCTTTCTCTTGACGTGCCATTTCGCCAGTGAACACGCCGCCTGTGTGGAATGTCCGCATGGTGAGCTGGGTGCCCGGTTCACCGATCGACTGTGCGGCAATAATCCCAACAGCTTCACCAATATCGACCATGTGGGCGTGCGCCAAGCTCCAACCGTAACAGTGCTGACACACCGATCGTGTGGCTTCACAGGTCAGCGGCGATCGCACGATCACTTCCTCCAGCTTCGCCTTCCCGATGCGGTCAGCCATTTCATCCGTGATGGATTGGTTGCGCTCGACGATGACTTCGCTTGTGGTGGGATCCACCATGGGTTCCGCTGCGACTCGACCGAGCAAGCGGTTTTTCAGGGGGATGAGGACGCGATCGCCATCCATCATGCTCCGAACGGGAATGCCACGCTGGGTGCCACAATCCAATTCCCGAATAATGACATCCTGAGAGACATCGACTAATCGACGCGTGAGATAGCCGGAGTCTGCTGTTCGCAGCGCTGTATCTACCAGACCTTTACGCGCGCCATAAGACGAAATAATGTACTCAGTGACCGTTAGCCCTTCGCGGAAGTTCGTTTTAATGGGCAAGTCAATGATTTCACCCTGCGGATCTGCCATCAAACCGCGCATACCAACCAGTTGCCGTACCTGAGAGATGTTTCCCCGTGCGCCAGAAAATGCCATCATATACACTGAGTTAAGCGGATTGTTCGACCGGAAATGCCGTACAACCTCATCCTTCAGCTCTTCACTGGCACCGTTCCAGGTATCAATGACCTTCTGGAACCGCTCAACCTCAGTGATTTCGCCTCGCGTATAGCGCTCTTCCGTGACTCGAATCGTTTCCTCTGCTGCTTCTAAGAGCTTGCGCTTGCTGGGAGGAATCTGTAAGTCATCGACGCTGATTGAAACCCCTGCTCTAGTGGCATAGCGAAAGCCCAAATCTTTGAGCTGATCTGCCATCTGAGCTGTACGAGCCGAGCCGTACGTAGTGAACGCCCAGGAAATCAACTTCCGAAGCTGCCCTTTATCTACAACACGGTTACGAAAAACTGGTTGATTATTTTGCTCTACCATGAGTTGTCCCGCCTCTCCCATGAATGAATTCCAGATCTCAGAGCAGGGCGATCGGCACCTTTACCAAGCGCCACACGCTGAAATCACTGATCTAAAATCGCCTTAAACCGCCAAAGCATCTTGAATTGCTTTGTTGTAGATGATCCGTCCCGGAGTCGTTTCAATGTATTGCGAGATCAGCTTGCCGTCCGCATCGTGCCGCGATCGCCGAAACTTGTAGATCCTGGTAATCGCGCCATCGTCTGACGTTAGCTCTTCCACCACGTCATGATCCGGTTCATCTGTCTCAACCTCGCCATCAAAGCGCACCCACACATGGGCATGGAGGTCTACCTGCTTCTGTTCGTAAGCAGTGATGGCATCTTCCAGGCTAGAGAAGTAGCGATCGCCATTTGATTTTGCATCTGGGTTCTCTGCTGTCAGGTAGTAGCAGCCCAACACCATATCCTGACTCGGCGTGATGATCGGTCGTCCTGTCGCTGGCGACAAAATGTTGTTCGATGCCAGCATCAGTAAACGTGCTTCTGCTTGGGATTCGATCGACAGCGGCACATGCACTGCCATCTGGTCACCATCAAAGTCAGCGTTGAAGGCTGGGCAAACCAGCGGGTGAAGCTGAATCGCACGTCCTTCGACGAGAATCGGTTCAAACGCTTGAATACCCAAGCGGTGTAGAGTGGGTGCTCGGTTTAGCATGACGGGATGCCCATCAATGACCTCTTCCAGTACATCCCAGACGGTTGGGTCGTTACGCTGAATCAGCTTCTTCGCCGCTTTGATGTTGTTAACCAAGCCTTGGCGGATCAGGCGATGAATGACGAACGGTTGAAACAGCTCGATCGCCATCTCCCTTGGTAACCCGCACTGATGAATTTTCAGCTTTGGACCGACCACGATGACCGATCGTCCAGAGTAGTCTACCCGCTTACCCAACAAGTTTTGGCGGAACCGTCCCTGCTTCCCTTCAATGATGTCGGAGAGAGACTTCAGAGGACGGTTGTTAGCACCAACCACTGTGCGACCGCGACGACCGTTATCAATTAACGCATCCACTGCCTCCTGAAGCATCCGTTTCTCATTACGAACAATGATTTCGGGAGCCAGAATTTCTTGCAGGCGCGCCAAGCGATTATTCCGGTTGATGACTCGACGATACAGGTCATTCAGGTCAGAGGTTGCAAAGCGTCCACCGTCTAGCTGCACCATCGGGCGCAGATCAGGAGGAATCACCGGAATCACTGACAGCACCATCCAGTCAGGCTGCGAACCAGTCGCAATAAAGTTGTCAATGACTCGCAGGCGCTTGATCAACTTGGCTCGCTTCTGCCCTTTGGAGGTCGCAATTTCCTCGCGCAGTTGCTCCGCTTCTTTTTCAAGATCGATATCTTGTAGAAGACGTTGAAGCGCTTCAGCACCAATGCCCACCTCAATGCCCGAAAGCTTTGAGTCTTCGCTGTAGAGTTCGTCCTCAATTTCAATCCACTGGTCTTCAGTCAGCAGTTGCTTGTAGGTGAGGTTTTCTGCGTTGCCAGGAGTCAATACGACATAGGCGTTGAAGTAAACGATCTGCTCCACATCCCGCAACGGCATGTCTAACAAAATTGCCATGTAGCTAGGAATACCTTTGAGGTACCAAACGTGAGCAACCGGAGCTGCCAGCTTGATATAGCCCATACGATGTCGTCGCACACGGGATTCCGTCACTTCTACGCCGCAGCGCTCACAAACAATGCCCCGATGACGCACTCGCTTGTATTTGCCGCAGTGGCATTCCCAGTCTTTAGCGGGACCAAAAATCCGTTCGCAGAACAGCCCGTCCATTTCAGGCTTCAGCGTTCGGTAGTTAATGGTTTCCGGCTTGGTTACTTCACCAACAACCTGCCCGTTCGGCAGTGTGCG
Organism: Tildeniella nuda ZEHNDER 1965/U140; assembly: GCA_019358895.1. GTDB lineage: Bacteria > Cyanobacteriota > Cyanobacteriia > Leptolyngbyales > Leptolyngbyaceae > Stenomitos > Stenomitos nudus. The sequence continues at coordinate 287,815 of JAHHIG010000002.1, forward strand.
CTCTCCCCACTGACGAATTCGCTCTGGAGAAGCCAGACCAATCTTCACGTAGTCAAACCGCTGCTCTAGCTTTGGCATCGTGTCTTTCCTTATATCAGTTCTTAGTTTTTGGTTGCTAGTTGTTAGAAAAAGGCAGGCTTGCGTTTAGATGCCAGTTGCTAGCTGTGGGTACTTGCAGATCGGTGCTTGCAAAGACTAACAGCTAACAACCAACAACTAACCACGTCACTACTCGTCACTCTCGTCGATCTCATCTCTCGAAATGGACTCGTACGTCGGTCGGGAGGGTGCGCGACGGCTACTAACATCTGCCATTAGATCAACCTCACTGTCGCGACTGGTGCCATCTTCTCTGGTATCGAGTTTATGCACCGCCACGTCTAAGCAAAGTGACTGTAACTCACGCATCAGCACCTTGAAGGATTCTGGTGTACCGGGTCGAGGAATGGCTTTACCTTTGACGATCGCATTTAGCGCTTCGTTACGTCCCTGCATATCGTCCGATTTCACCGTGAGCAGTTCTTGCAGCGTGTAGGCTGCACCGAATGCTTCCAGTGCCCAGACTTCCATTTCACCAAAGCGCTGACCGCCTTGCTGCGCCTTACCACCCAGAGGTTGCTGCGTCACTAGCGAGTAGGGACCCGTCGAACGGGCGTGGATCTTATCGTCTACTAAATGCACCAGCTTCAGCATGTATGCTTTGCCAACGGTAATGGGGCGATCGAACGCTTCGCCAGTGCGCCCGTCGTAAACCAGCGTTTTGCCAGCGTTTTCTGGGTCAAACAGCCAGTCTTTTGCCAGAATCTCGCTTGCCTCAAGCAGCTTCCCATGAACCGTCTCGCGTGACTTTTCTTCCCCGTGCATTTCGTCAAACGGCACGACTTTGAACCGTACATCCAGGTTCTCGCCTGCCCATCCCAGCAAGCACTCGTAAACCTGCCCTACGTTCATCCGGGAGGGTACACCCAGAGGGTTGAGCACAATGTCTACAGGGGTGCCGTCTGGCAGGTAGGGCATATCCTCAGTCGGCAAAATGCGGGAAATGATGCCCTTGTTGCCGTGGCGACCCGCCATCTTGTCGCCGACCTGGATCTTGCGCTTCTGTGCCACGTAGACTCGCACCACCATATTGGCTCCAGGCGGTAGTTCGTCTCCCTGTTCGCGAGTGAACACACGCACGTCTACAACTCGACCTTTCTCACCGTTGGGAACGCGCAGAGAGTTGTCACGCACATCTCTGGCTTTTTCACCAAAGATGGCACGCAGCAGCTTCTCTTCAGGCGGTTGGTCAGATTCACCTTTAGGGGTCACTTTACCAACCAGGATGTCTCCTGCTTCTACCCACGCACCAATGCGGATGATACCTGTTTCGTCTAACTGACGCAGAGAGTCTTCGCCAACGTTGGGAATTTCGCGGGTGATTTCTTCCGGTCCAAGCTTGGTTTGCCGTGCCTCAATCTCAAATTTTTCAATGTGAATCGAGGTGTACGTGTCGTTGGAAACCAGTCGCTCACAAATCAGAATGGCATCTTCGTAGTTGTAGCCCTCCCAGGGCATGTAGGCAACCAGGATGTTTTGTCCGAGTGCCAGTTCACCTTTTTCGGTCGCGGAGCCATCAGCCAGCACCTGACCAGTCACCACTTTGTCGCCGACAAACACGATCGGACGTTGGTTTAAGCACGTGTCCTGGTTAGAACGCTGATATTTCTGGAGCTGGTATTCAATTTCGCGTCCTTCAGGATTGCGAACTCGCAGGCGATCGGCGGAGACATACGTCACCTCACCATCGGTACGGCTCACAATGACCATTCCAGAGTCACGCGCTGCCTGTGCTTCTAAGCCAGTACCGACCAATGGACGTTCGGGGCGCAAAAGGGGCACTGCCTGCCGTTGCATGTTTGAACCCATGAGTGCCCGGTTGGCATCGTCATGCTCCAGGAAGGGAATCAGCGACGTTGCTACAGAGATAATCTGTACTGGCGAAACCGCTACGTAATCCACTTCATCGCGGGTGGTGGTGGTAAACTCTTGCCGATAGCGCACAGGCACCGTTTCACCCAAAATGTTGCCATCTTCATCCATCGTGACATCGCCCGCTGCGACACGCAGGTCGTCCTCTTCATCAGCAGTCATATAGACGGGAGGAAGATCTTTGATCACTCGCCCAGCTTCTACCGGGTAGAAGGGCGTTTCGATAAAGCCGTAGGCATTCACCCGCGCATGGGTTGCCAAAGACCCAATCAAGCCAGCGTTCGGACCTTCTGGAGTTTCGATCGGGCAGATCCGACCGTAATGAGAGGGATGAATGTCTCGCACCGCAAAGCCTGCGCGTTCCCGCGTCAGTCCACCGGGCCCAAGGGCACTGAGACGACGCTTGTGGGTCAGCTCTGCCAGAGGATTGGTTTGATCCATGAACTGAGAAAGCTGAGAGGAGCCAAAGAACTCCTTGATTGCCGCAACTAACGGTTTCGGGTTGACCAACGACGCAGGTGTAAGAGACTCAGCATCGGAAACGGTCATCCGCTCTCGGATGATACGCTCCAGACGATTGAGACCCACCCGCACCTGGTTTTGCAGCAGTTCGCCGACCGATCGCACACGACGGTTGCCTAAATGGTCGATGTCATCAATGCTGCCAATGTCAAATTCCAGGTTGATGAGATAGTCGATCGCTGCCAGGATATCTTGCGCGGTCAACACACGAGTTGGTTCTGGCACATTCAGCCGCAGCTTCTTGTTGAGCTTATAGCGACCCACTTTACCCAAGTCGTAGCGTTTGGGGTCAAAAAAGCGCGAATCGAGCAATTGCTGACCACCAGAAACCGTGGGCGGTTCACCTGGACGCAGCTTGCGGTACAGTTCCATCAGCGCTTCTTCTTCGCCGAACTGTCCTTCTTTTTCGATCGTCTTCTGAAAGTACTCAGGGTGACGCAGTGCATCAAAAATTTCACCGTCGCTCAAGCCAAGCGCTTTGAGCAGCACTTGAGCCGATAGCTTGCGGGTTTTATCAATGCGAACCCACACCAGATCATTTTTATCGGTTTCAAATTTCAGCCATGCACCCCGGTTAGGAATCAAGCTGGCGTTGTAGGTACGACGACCGTTTTTATCGGTTTCCGACTTGTAGTACACACCAGGGCTACGGACGATCTGGTTGACGATCACGCGCTCCGCACCGTTGATGATGAACGTACCGCGATCGGTCATCAGTGGCAAATCGCCAATAAAGACTTCTTGCTCCTTAATTTCGCCCGTTTCTTTGTTGATCAAACGAGTCGGCACATACATCTGCACCGCATAAGTACTATCTCGCCGCTTCGCTTCATCCACGTCATACTTGGGGCGCTTTAGCTTGTAGTCTTTGCCTAAGAAGTGTAGTTCCAGCTTTCCCGTGTAGTCTGTAATGGGGGAGAAACTATCCAGTTCTTCAATCAGTCCTTCTTCAAGAAACCAGCGGAAGCTTGCCCGCTGAATCTCAACTAGGTCTGGCAACGTAAAGGCGGGGGGGGTATAAATCTGCTTAGTCATGCGTCTCCTCGAAGGGGTCACGCCCAGCGCGAGTCCCAGATTTTACGTGGTTTGTACAAAAACGTCAATACAAAATGCTTGGGTTCCAGCTAGAACCCAAGAGACAAGTTATTCAGCTAAGTTGGCGGTTGACGGTTCAGAGCAGTCTCCCATGAATCTTTAATAAACGCGAAGCGCATTGTGTCAGCAAACGTCCCGAACAGAAAATGCTAGAGCACCCTTTAACAGGCAACGACTCCAACAACGAAGAATGAGGTGATTTTGGAGCGAAAGACGTGCTCGATCAAGGCGATTAGTCATTCAATATATAAGTCCTCATCTATTATGGCGCAGAAAAACCCACTTTGTGGGCAAATCTTTAGCAAAGATTGGCGACTCAGTCAACAGTATCATGCGTGATTCTCCTTATTGGCGCAGCAGCAAGGGTATCTCACTCACAACAGACGATGAGTCAGGCTGCGGCAAGCGAAACAGCTTGCAGGCGTTTTGAGTGGTTTGCGCTGCCAGCTCAGCTAGAGATACTTGCCTCAGCCGAGCAACTTGCTCAGCCACATGCTTTACATAGGCGGGTTCATTGCGTTTCCCTCGTTGAGGCACAGGCGCTAAAAAGGGACAATCAGTTTCAATCAGCAGGCGATCGCTCGGAACCATTTTGACCGATTCGTGAATTTGCGTTGCTTTTGGAAACGTCACTGTTCCACTGAAGCTCATGAGAAACCCTAAATCGAGAAACCACTGGGTTTCCTCTGGCGTACCGCCCCAACAGTGCATAACACCCTTTACAGAACCGTGCTGATGCCAGAAGTTCTGAAGCATCGCTGCCATTGGTTCAGCCGCATCACGACAGTGAATAATTACTGGAAGTGAAAGCTGTTGAGCGATCGCTAGCTGCGCTTCAAAGGCTTGCTGTTGCTGCTCACAGTTGCTTGCCTTAAAGAAATCAAGCCCTGTCTCGCCAATCGCAACAACTCGCGTATCAGACTGGGCGAGTGCCAGAATCTCATCAACAGATCCAGTGATCCATTTTGCTTCGACATCTAGTGGATGAAGTCCGACTGCAAAAAAGAGTTCCGGAAAACGATCAGCCAGAGCTTGAATCGCTGAAAATTCCGACGGTTCAACGCAGGAATGAACCAAACGTACGATGCCAGCGTCTCGCCATCGAGTAGCAACAGCATCTAGATCGGACTGAAAGGAGTCAAAGTTGATGTGGACATGGGTATCAATCAGCTGCATGAGCGTAAAAGTCAGGGGCTGATAGTCAACATAAACAGCAAAAAACCATCGTTCACCAACCTAGTGGCAACCCAAATGCTTTTCTCAAGATACAGACCGGGGCGCTTCGTGTCTTTGCAACGTCCGCGCTATCAGTGACTTCTTGCGGGCACCAGTGTTGGGGTGCAACGCGCCTCGCTTGATCGCTTTGTCAATTTTGCTGTATGCAGCAGCCTGACTCTTGCGAACTTCTTGCTCCAGCTCGGGACTAGGGCTTGCTGCATACTTACTCACAGCTGCTAGGTATTTCTTCGTCAGGGTTTTGACCGCTGACTTGTAGCTCTTATTCCGTAGGCGATTGCGTTCAGCAATTTCAACGCGCTTGATAGCAGACTTGATGTTAGCCACAGTAAATCTTGAGAACCTTTCTATTGAGTGTTTTGAACCAAGCGTGCTACACGCCAGATAAATAATCATAGCATCTCCTCTTGAGGATAACGTGATCCCCAAAAAATCCAGGTTAAGCTAGAGTAGCGATTACAGATAAGTCTGCTATCCAACGGTTTCTGCGGTGCTGATTGACTTCTGTTCTCGCTAGGCAATCTCTTAAGACTGGCATTCCTACTCCATGCTGCGAATCATCACTCAGCGGGCTGAGGCACGAACCGAATTGCGACGGATTTGCGATCGCATTTACGATGATCAGGTCGTTCATAAAGAGGCGACGGTACGGGAAGTGCTTCAAGCCGTGAAGCGCCAGGGAGACCGAGCCGTTCTCCACTACACTGCCGAGTTCGATCGGCTGACATTCAAGTCCGAAGAACTGCGTGTCAGCGGTTCCGAACTAGATGCGGCTTATCAGCAGGTCTCTAAAGAGCTTCTATCTGCTATCAGGTTTGCCTGTCGGCAAATAGAAGACTTTCACCGTCAGCGTATGCCCAAGAGCTGGGTGCAATTTGCTGACGATGAGGTCGTGTTAGGTAAGCGCTACACGCCTGTGGATTGCGCTGGCTTGTACGTGCCAGGCGGACAGGCAGCTTACCCTAGTACTGTGCTGATGAATGCTGTGCCTGCGAAGGTTGCTAGTGTGCCTCGAATCGTCATGGTGACACCGCCTGGTTCTGAGAAAATGATCCATCCAGCGGTGTTGGTGGCGGCGCAAGAAGCAGGTGTAGAAGAAATCTACCGTGTTGGCGGTGCACAGGCGATCGCAGCGCTTGCTTACGGCACGGAAACCATTCCTAAAGTGGATGTGATTACCGGACCTGGTAACATCTACGTCACGCTGGCAAAAAAGTTAGTTTATGGAATTGTGGGCATTGATTCGTTGGCAGGTCCATCAGAAGTGCTAATCATTGCCGACAAAGCCGCTAATCCAGCCCATGTTGCGGCTGATATGCTGGCGCAGGCAGAGCATGATCAAATGGCAGCCGCAATCTTGTTAACAGATGATTCTGTCTTAGCGCGCAAGGTCGTAGATGAGGTCGAGCGTCAGTTGATTGACCATCCCCGACGGTTACTCACCGAAAAGGTGATCGCTCACTACGGCTTAGTCGTCGTCGTTGAGTCGCTCGCCGATGCAGCGGCGTTGTCCAACGAATTTGCCCCCGAACACTTAGAGTTAGAAATTGCTGACCCCTGGGGATTACTTGACAAGATTCGTCATGCTGGGGCTATTTTCATGGGCTATTCTACCCCTGAGGCGGTAGGAGATTATCTAGCAGGTCCAAATCACACCTTACCGACCTCTGGTGCCGCCCGTTACGCCTCAGCTCTGAGTGTAGAAACCTTCATGAAGTATTCGAGTCTGGTGCAATATTCCCAGACCGCTTTACAAAAAGTGGCAGGCGCGATCGACGTGCTTGCTACAGCAGAAGGGTTACATTCCCATGCTGCATCCGTTCGTCTGCGCGTTCGGGGGAATCTCAATCCAGATGCGTAAATGACGGTAACAATGTCTAGCAATGATGTCTAGAAATTGCGCGCTCCCTTGTAGCCAGAGGCATTAGCAAGACCGGTAAGCGTTTGCGTTCCCTCATGTGTCTTGCCCTTGATCGTCCACTTGGGATAGCCCTCGATCCCCGCTGTTCTGCAGAGATCAGGACAGACTCACGATGAGAGAAACTGCCGGAGTCTCAGCAAGCTAGCAGTCTGTGCCAAGTTTAGCGGTAGAAGCGAGATGCCCTCCAAACGAGACTGCACCCAGCCGTCACCCCAATACCATTCGTGGAAGCCGTCGATACCTCTGCTCAACAGCAACCGTAGACTGTTTAACTCCACTCGATCGACAACCTGTTGAATCGCGATCGGTCCAGCCCAACTCGTAAACGTTAACCCTGGATGGAGCTGTTCGGGCAGCCCTTGGTCTAACCGCAACGGCGATAACCACTGCTGTAGTTTGGCTGAGTCAGTCAGGCTCTGCCGTAAAATTTGCTCTGAAGCTGCGACTTCGATTCGGAGGCTACTTTGCTGAAAGGTACCAAGCATCGGTAAAGGGCGATCGCAAAAAGGACTCCTTCAGTATGCCAAACGTGAGCGTCGGCAAACACAACTGGCATTTAGCTTTTTGCTCCCACAGCTTCTTCAAACGTCCGGCATCTGGCATCTTAGAATAGATAAGGAAGACTATTAAGAAACGTAAGGGATTTTCATGGCTGATCAGCTAATTCGCGCAACCGCCGCCGGGGGTGGTATCCGTGCTGTGGGAGCGATTACAACTCGCCTGACCGAAGAAGCCAGACGGCGGCACAACCTTTCCTATGTTGCTACAGCAGCACTGGGGCGCACCATGACCGCTGGATTGCTACTGGCATCAAACATGAAGCGGGCTGAATCAAGAGTCAACATTCGCATCCGAGGCAATGGACCTTTAGGCGGCATTCTCATTGACGCTGGCTTGGATGGCACCGTGCGTGGCTATGTGGGTGATCCTACAGTCGAGCTGCCGCCTAATGCAAGGGGAAAACTGGATGTAGGCGGCGCGGTTGGTGCGGATGGATATGTCTATGTGGTGCGGGATGTCGGGTATGGCTACCCCTACTCCAGCACTGTAGAGTTAGTGTCAGGCGAAATTGGCGACGATTTAACGCATTATTTAGTGGCATCCGAGCAAACACCCTCAGCGCTTGTCTTAGGCGTGTTTGTTGGAGCGGATGGAGTCACGGCTGCTGGTGGTTTACTCATTCAGGTACTGCCCAAGGCTGCCAGCGACGATGCCTTGGTAGAGCTTCTGGAGTCCCGCATTTCATCACTCTCAGGCTTCACACCCTTGCTGCAAGAAGGTAAAACGCTGCCCGACATCTTTGAGGAGCTGCTGGGCGATCTGGGTCTAGAAATTCTGCCAGAGGTGCAGCTTGTGCGGTTCCACTGCCGCTGCTCGTTCGATCGCGCGCTCAATGCACTGAAGCTGTTTAGCGCCACAGAGCTACAAGACATGATTGAAAAAGACAACGGTGCAGAAGCCATTTGTGACTTTTGCGGCAACGTCTACCGAGCCAGCAGTGACGAACTCGCTCAGTTGATTGGCGACTTACAGACGGACTCATCGCAGGGCTGATTGCTATAGCCCAATCTAGTTGAGAATGGCGCTGTTAGGGTTAAATAGTTGATTCCGCACAGCGTTCCAGGCGATCTTGTGTGCCTTGGTCTCCTCGCCGTACCACTGAATCGCTGAATTAAAAGCGACCCGATACAGATGTTGCGATGCTTCAGACAGCCGATCGCGGACACCAGTGGGCAAGTCTTGATTTGTTAAATACGACATAATCGTTAGCCCGTGCAATTGCAAATGAGATAATGGCATGTTAAGTCGCCATCAAAAATGGCACACCATCTTTAGGCTGATCTTTCCTGAAAGTGAAAAAACAGTCCAGTGAACGTTAAGGAGTTAATTTTGATTACCAGTAGCTTGAATACCACCAAATCAGAAGAAATTTTTGCCGCGGCTCAGAAGCTGATGCCCGGCGGTGTGAGTTCCCCTGTGCGTGCCTTTAAGTCAGTGGGGGGGCAGCCGATCGTCTTCGACCATGTTAAAGGAGCGTATGCCTGGGATGTCGATGGCAATCGCTACATCGACTACATTGGCACCTGGGGACCCGCCATCTGCGGTCATGCTCACCCCACTGTGCTCAAAGCCTTGCACGAGGCGCTAGAGAAAGGTACCAGCTTTGGTGCGCCCTCCAGCCTGGAGAATGTCCTTGCCGAAATGGTCATTGATGCCGTTCCAAGCATTGAAATGGTACGCTTTGTCAACTCTGGGACAGAGGCGTGCATGTCGGTTTTACGCCTGATGCGTGCGTTTACCGGACGCGAGAAAATCATCAAGTTTGAGGGGTGTTACCACGGTCACGCTGATATGTTCCTGGTAAAAGCGGGATCAGGCGTAGCGACTCTGGGTCTCCCTGACTCTCCTGGTGTCCCCAAATCGACGACCGACAACACGCTCACGGCTCCTTTCAATAACTTGGAAGCGGTCAAAGCGTTGTTTGAAGCGAACCCTGGTGCGATCGCTGGGGTAATTTTAGAGCCGATCGTCGGTAATGCAGGTTTTATCCCACCGGACGCAGGCTTTCTGCCAGGCTTACAGGAGATTACCCGCGAACACGGTGCGCTTTTGGTCTTTGATGAAGTCATGACGGGCTTCCGCATTGCTTACGGCGGCGCTCAGGAGAAGTTTGGCATTACTCCCGATCTGACCACCCTCGGCAAAATTATTGGTGGTGGACTACCCGTGGGTGCCTACGGTGGACGGCGAGATATCATGGCAATGGTTGCCCCCGCCGGACCCATGTACCAGGCAGGCACTTTGTCAGGCAACCCTCTGGCAATGACGGCTGGTATCAAAACGCTGGAACTGTTGCGGCAGCCTGGTACCTATGAACAGCTCGATCGCGTCACCAAACGACTTGCAAACGAGCTGCTGAAACTTGCTAAAGCTGCTGGACATGCTGCCTGTGGTGGGCAAATCAGCGGTATGTTTGGCTTTTTCTTCACTGAGGGACCAGTTCATAACTACGAAGACGCTAAACTGTCCGACTTAGGTAAGTTCAGCCGCTTCCATCGCGGGATGTTAGAACGCGGGGTTTATCTAGCGCCCTCCCAGTTTGAGGCAGGCTTCACCTCACTGGCACATACAGATGAGGACATTGACGCTACCCTGGAGGCAGCACAGGCGGTACTATCGAGCTTGTAGAGTATCGTCGTAGGGGCGTTGGGTGTAACGTCCCTACTACCATTGAGTGATGAGACCATCACCTTCAACGCGCAGTTGCCGCCCACGCCAGTAAATGCCCTGACCAAACGCTCCTGCGAACCAGACAAAGAAGTTGAGCACATCCCGTAGAGGGAGCGCCCAGAGCCAGGGTAAGAGCTTGAGACAGTGGATGCTAGAGATAGCAATCAGCACTTGAATATAGCGAACGGTGAAGGTGGCACAGCTAAGCGCGATCGCCCAATCGGCAAACCCCGACACCAGCAGCAAGGGGAAACAGTAAGCAGTGCCGTAGCAGAAAATCATGCTGTAATACTGAGCGCCTCGGTTAAAGCGAATCGTTCTTGCCCAGCGTAACTCTCGCTGTAAGACCTGTGCCATGCTCTCCTGCCCCGTATCTGACTCCAGTACATACAGGGACAGCTCGATGCGGTAGCCTGCTTGAGCGGCTCGTTTGCCCAGGTTATAGTCAGAGCCGATCCGGTTAAAGTGTAGTCCACCAAAGCTGGCGAGAGTGGCTTTACGGGTTGCGATCGTCGCGCCGACCGCACAGCGCAACCCCTTATCAATCGTGCGGGCAATCAGCAAGCTAGGAATAAAGTCAAAGCAGCGACCAAACGACGCGATCGCGGCTCCTAACGACTGGGGATGATAGCCAATAAACGCACACGTCACCAGTCCCACTTTTTCATCCGCCAGAGGAGCCGTAACGGTGTGAATATATTCCGCATGAACGCGAATATCGCTGTCAGCAAAGATAATGACCTCATGACGAGCTTCCTCCAGCAGGTAACTGAGGTTGCTGTCTTTATAGTTAATGCCGCGTGGCTCTAAACCGTAGAACAAACGCGCGCGATCGCCATAGGCTTCCACAATCTTTTGCAGCATCGGAATTGCTGGATCGTGTGGATCGGTCACACCAAATAGCACTTCGTAGTTGGGATACGCTTGTAGGCAAAGAGACGACCAGTTATCCCAGGCTCCAGCGTCCAGACCGCAAACAGGTACAAGAATTGATACAGGTGGCTTGAAGTGCTCTACTGTGCTGACGCGCTGGGTCGTAGTTGTAAAAAACTGGTGAGTAAAAACGGCACAGGCAAGATAAAAAACAATCGAACCGCCGATTAAAAAAACAAGCAAGAGTTCCAGAAGCGTAATCATCGTTCCTTGGCGTTTGACACGAACAGTTAAAGAGTTGCCTCGCTAAAGAGAATTAGTAAACGTCTGTGAAGTTGAGTGTCTGTAAGGACATTACCTGTAGCGTCTTTGTAGACGCAACCCGCACTGTTGAACCATAGCCCCGTTTGGCGTTTGTACCTTAGCGGTTCACGACAATCGCTGCAAAGATTTTTCTAAACAGAGAAAGTGGCTCAAGACCCTGGTAACAGTTGCTAGATAGTGCCTTACGTTGTGCTCAAGACAACCAGTAGAACAGTAAGCGCTTTTAAAGGTTTTCAGAAAGTAAAAGATTAATCTTGTCAGTTAGCTGGTGACTCATGATGCTGGTGTGATTCAATCTGTCCATAGTTCAGTTTGAGGACACGATCGCACAAATGAAAGTAATGGTCATCATGGCTAATCACAAGCACCGTCTTTCCTTGCTTCTGTAGCTGCGGCAAAAACTCCGTATAAAAAAGATCTTTAAACGTTGGATCTTGATCGGCTGCCCATTCATCAAAAACGTAAATGGAGCGGTTCTCCAGATAAGCAGTGAGCAGCGTCAGCCGCTTGCGCTGACCTTGAGACAACGCTGTCGTCGAGAGCCTGCCTTGAGTCACGGTCACTTTGCGATCGAGGCGTAAGCGCTGCAAATATCGCTGTGCTTGCAGGTCAAGGTCGTCTTGATCTAAACCCAGGAGCCGATCGAACAGGTAAAAATCGGCGAACACAACCGAAAAATGCTGGCGATACCATTCCCGACGATCGGCAGTGATTAATTGCCCATCCAGATAAATTTCACCCATTTCTGGAGTGTACAGCCCTGTAATCAGCTTTGCCAAGGTCGATTTGCCACTCCCGTTACCACCCACAATGAAGACAATCTCACCCCGCTGCAACGTCAGGTCGATCGGTCCTAAGGCAAAGCAGGCATCGTCCTGCTCAATTTGATACGTATAAATGACGTTCTTGAGCGTCAACGTTTGCCAGGTTTCGCAGACAGGTTCTGGCACCGTTGTTGACTCTGCCCGACTCGCCAAAGACAACCCTAACGATTCAACTTTGTTGAGCGCCACCCCAGCGCGACTAATCGTTGGCAGTTGACTCACCAGACGATCCATCGGCAGCATCAGGTATGTAAACGTCAGCACATAACCCGAAACGGTTTGTGGATCGAGCGTCATAAATTTGGGTAACGCAAACAGCACAAACCCAACCGCAAAGAAAAAGATCAGCTTGCCCCAACTGGCTGTCACCGCAAACAGCACCAGCCCACGGATGCTATAACGGCGAAAGGCAGCCGCGGTTGGCTGCAAATCCTCTTGCAAAAACGCCTGCCGTCGCCAGAAATGCAGTTTTAATTCCTTTGTTCCTTCCGTTACGGTACGAAAGTGCTGAAACAAGTGATCCTGCTCTTCACGCGCACGCGCCAGCAGTTGATTACCCTGTCGAAGCAGCCAACTACAGCTACTAAGCGCGACGATCGTCAGCCCTGCAACAAGAAAAAAGACTTGCCAGGAAAGCCAGGTGATATAAACTAGGCAACCAGCCACAGTAGCAAGATCAATGCAGAGAAAAGGCACCAAACGCACCGCATCAGTCACGGCTTGTACGTCATCCGTCAGCGTTGCCAGCAGACGCGGTGCGCCTAATTTTTCGAGATGGGCAAGCTCAGAGTTGAGAATCTGACGGCTGAGGGTGAGGCGCAATTGAAACACTGCCTGTTGCGCCAACTGGATCAGCATCAGTTGTGAAAGAACGCTCGTGACCAATGCAATCAGCGACAAACCCACAAACACCCATGCGATCGTGGTCAGCGAATGCAACGACCCCTGACTGAGCGATCGACTAATCAGCGCGATCAGACTGGCTGTGCTGCCGCCACTAACGAAACCCGTCAGAATAGCGATCGTTACCATCCACCAGGAAGAATGCAAGAGAAAAACAATCAAACTCATTAGCTGTCATTAGGCTTTGCCACAGAGAGTGCTCTGAAACAAAATAAACTTTACACTGAAGAACACTGAATCCTATTATTCTGTCAATTTAGGATCGAAAATCAAGCATGAACACTATTTAAACTCAGCAGACGGTAAGAAGATACTTAGCGTTTGTTAAAAAATAACTGCACACTTTCAAAGTAGCCATCAGCTATCAGCTATCAGCTCTAAACCATGGGCTGACCGCTGACCGCTAAAGTCCATAACATTATTTTTTACAGCCCCTTAGCTGAAACTGAACTTTCGCTAAATGAACCCTATCCCACCGCTGCGTAGGAGTAGCCAATGCAGTCAGTTAGTATAGCCCCAATCGAAGAACGACTGAGTTTTTCCCTGGTACTGGAAACCGAAAATCTAGCGAACGCTGATCTCGACGGGTTGTCGCAATCATTGGCATCACTGGCACAGCAGGAGTTACCGCTAACGGCTGCCAACGAGGTATTGATCGTTGACAGTGGCAATACACCCGCTCAATTGTTAGCTCAACTGTGCGATCGCTATCCCTGGCTACAAGTCCACCAAGCACCCTCTTCAACTGGCTACTATAAAGCAAAGATGCTGGGGGCAGCACAGGTTACTGGGCAAGTCGTTGTCTATGGTGATTCTGACTGTGCCTATGAGCCGGACTGGCTGCGATCGCTCTTGATGCCATTTACGTCAGACAATGATGTCCAGGTTGTGGCTGGCGAAACAACGACTCGCGGCGTTGGTATCTACGGCACAGCCATGGCGCTGACCTACATCTTTCCGCAATATTCGGGAGAGCACGCATTAGCGCCAACAGCCCAATACTTTCTCAACAACGTAGCGTTTCGGCGCGAGTTCTTACTGCAACAGCCTATTCCAGCCGACTTACCGTTGTATCGAGGCAACTGCGTGATCCATGCACACGCGCTAAAACGGTACGGTTACACCATTTGGCGACAGCCTCTAGCCAGAGCAACCCATGCTCCCCCAAGTGACCTGTCTCACTTCTTTTGGCGCTTTTTATTGATTGGGCATGATTACTATTGGCAGCAGCGCTTGTCAGCCCAGACGGGTAGCGAAACAGCCAAACCAAAGGCGGCTCAAACAGCACTGGACGATCGCGATCCCACTTCTAGTTTCCAGGGCAAAATAGACATCTTTTTCGATCGCATCCGCAAGATGGTGCAGCACGATCGTCGCCATCTGCTTTATTTACCATTTTCGGTACCGATCGCGTCTGCTTCAGTCATGCTGATTTTTATTGGCTACGTCATCACTTCACGCAAACCTGACTATTTACTCAAAACTTACAGCCATCTGCTTGACGATAAAGCTGATTTCTACTGAAGTGGTATCTTCACCCCGCCATCTAGGGCAGGGGGCTTAAAGAAATCGATCGGGTCGATCGCAGTCGGCTTACGATCAGCGTTGGAAAACCGTTGGATGAGAGATTCGATCGAACCCGTTGGTGCAGGGGTTGCAGCTTTGGGATTTGCCTGGAGAACGCCCAACGTGCTGTTCAGTTGATCGGATGTGTAGGGTGCCGCAAGACGACTAGAACCTGGCATTTGGTTGACTGACGCTGGCTGAGTTACCAGGGGGGCACTCTGAGTTCTTACAGAAGACGGGTCAGAAGCATTGGTTTGTGCGAAAGCCGCTCCAGACATTCCAAGCACGGTCATTGTTAGCAGCCCACCAACTAGCAAACAGTTCATCAGCTTTGCTCCTCTATGTGCCTAATCTTTGTGTACTGATTCTTCTGTCTTAGATACGATCCGTGTTCCCAAAGTCCGCCTTCTCAAAGATAGTGCATCTTTATGAGGGTGCCATACGCTTTCTGTGCCTGTTTTGCTCAGGGCGCAGAGATGCTACGTTGAGTGAAACATTTCTGAGCGATCGCTCTAATGACTTCACCGCTCTCAAATCAGGTTCCCGCCGCGATCGTGCCCCCAAAGCTGGCAGCGATTCTTTACGATCTGGATGGCACGCTAGTCAACACTGACCCGCTACACTTTCAGGTCTGGCAAGCAATGTTGCGAGAGTTCGGGTTAGACATTGACGAAGCCTTTTACCAGACCAAAATTAGTGGACGCTTGAATCCAGCGATCGTGCAGGATTTGCTGCCGTACCTATCGCCAGCCGAACAGCAGCAGTTCATTCAGCAAAAAGAGTCTCGGTTTCGTGAACAGTCTCCTCAACTCACACCGTTACGTGGACTTGAGAAGGTGATGCAGTGGGCAACGGAGCACGGGCTGAAACAGGGCGTTGTCACAAATGCACCGACTGAAAACGTTTACCACGTTCTGAAAGCGCTGCATCTAGAAGAAACCTTCGATCAGGTCGTGATCGCAGACGTACTTGGCATTGGTAAGCCCGATCCAACTCCCTACAGCCATGCGCTTAAACAATTTAGTCTCTCACCCAAACAGGCGATCGCGTTTGAGGATTCACCATCAGGGATGCGATCGGCAGTAGCAGCAGGTATTCCCACCATTGGCATTGCCTCAACCCATGATCCAGAAACGCTTTACTCGCTGGGAGCCATGCTAGTCGTCCCCGATTTCGCCGCTGCTGAGCTGTGGCAGTGGTTGAGAACCACCGTGAACCGCTTTTAAACAAAGTCTACTTCTAGAGTAAAAACGGTTTCTAGACGTTCTCCTGGTGCTAAGTGGAGCAGCCGATCGCCCGTATTCATGGCATTGCGTCCGGCTGTCCAGGGTTCCAGACAGTAGAAGGGCTTCCCTTTCACCGTCCAGAAGACGATGATGGAGAACTCGTCGCTTTGAGTGAGGGTTAGACGTAAGCCTTGAGCGCGATCGGTGACGCTTGACGACTGACGCGACAGTGCCGTAAAGGCAACGTCGATTTCATCCTGGTCAAAGTCGAAGGTGCCGTTAAATGGATGCTCGGTTTTAGTGGGTTGATCAAGCAGGCGATCGGCAGGAATATCAACCGCTAGCTGGGTCTTATCCATCACCTGAAAATAGGGATGAAACCCAGCGGAAAATGGCATGGGTTCATCTGCATGATTCGTATAGCGCTGATGGACACTCAGCTTGTTGCCGTCCAGCGTGTAGGTGAAAAGAAGCTGAAAGTCAAACGGGTAAACGGCGCGAGTCTGGTCGTTGCTAGTGAGTGAGAGGGTCAGGCTGGCGCGATCGTCTGTCGCCTGATCAACTACCTCCCAGGGCAGTTCACGGGCAAAGCCATGCTGCTTGAGCGTGTAGGTCTGCCCGTTGTGCGTGTAAGTGTTATCGGGCAGATTGCCGCAAATGGGAAACAGAATGGGAATGCCGCCCCGCACCGTCAGCGTGGGATCAGTGAGACGTGCTTCATCCAGGTAGAAAATCTCCTGTCCCTGAACCCGCCAGCGAGTCACGATCCCGCCGCGCTCTGGGATGATCTCTAGTGCAGTATTGGTTGCTTGATTGGAGAGCGTATACGTTTTGTACTGACCTTGTTCAACCGCGATCGCAAACATCCTGAGACCTCACCATGCCATCGCTGCCAATAATGACACATCTGGAATGAGTTCGGCACCCACATGCTCTGAAGCAACCCAATCGTTTTGCTGCTTTTCAGACGGCTTGCTGCGGCGCGTTTGTTGCCGTGGCGTGGTCTCGTTTGGCGATCGGGCGTTGGAAGGAGAGGTCAGACTTGTCGCGGGTAAATGACTGTTGGGCTGGCGACTGGCTAACTGGCGACTGGCAAATGGCACAGCGCTCAACAACTTAATTTCGGGTAACGCTGAGTGGTCTGATGTTACAGGCGCGGCATCGGGCTTAGCAGGCTCCGTTGCGGGAACCATTGAGTCGGATGCTGGACTTGCACCATTGAAATCGGTTGCACCCGGCTGCATTGAGTCAAGCGGCGTACGGTTCGGTGAGGTGATGAATGAATCGGTAGGGTTGGCGAACCCAGAGTGCTTTTTCTTCTGGAATGAAGGCGGTTGTACACTCTCGCTGGGGCTAGGCGTTGGAGACAGGGATTCTGTAGGAGCGGATGTCACAGTCGGTTCGGGTGTACTGAGGATCGTGTTGGTAGGCTGTACGGGTGGTACGATCGACGTTGCTGCCGCTTCAGGATTCGCTGGACGGGCATCTAGCGCTACAGGCGATCGCATCGGTTGCTGAAACCCACTGGATCGATCGGCGATTTGGTTCAGAATTTGGGCGCTGCGATCGGTGGCAACTTGCGGTTTGTAACCCCGCACTTCCACAGGAACAAATTCCACCTTCATCTGCTTGTCTTTAAGAGCGACCTTCAGGACAGCGGTATCGTAGTCACTACGGGAATTGCCACCAAAGATAAAGTTGCCCATTGAGTAGGCGATCGGACGACCTTTGTAGATTTCTGCGCCTTGCAACACATGAGGATGGTGCCCCACGATGACATCAGCACCCTGGTCGATCGTGAAATGCGCCAGATTTACCTGCCAGTCGGCGGGATGGGTTGCCAACTCTTCGCCCCAGTGATAGTTCACAATCACCCAATCCACCTGACTACGAACGGCTTTAATGTCTTCAGCAATACGCTGTTCGTCGGCGTAGTTAGTGCCAGCCCTGGTCTCGCCTGCACTTTCAAAATCCGCACCGTAGTAGCCAAAATACGCCACTCGCTGCCCCTTCACGTCAATGATTTCGGGACGACGCGCTTCTTTCACATCTCGTCCGGCACCAACGTGTTCAACGCCAGCTTCTTTCAGCGTTTCTAGCGTCTCCAACAGCCCAGGTTCCTGGTAATCCATCGCGTGATTGTTAGCCAAAGTCACCAAGCTGACACCGCCGCTGGTCAGCGCTTTCACTGAATCTGGATGGGCTTTGAAGTTGAACTTCTTATCGGGTAGCGGAATGGTTGCTCTCGTCAAAGGATTTTCCAGGTTCACCATGCCCACGTCTGCCTTGCGGTACGCATCCATGTTGGCGAAGGTGCGCTCGTAGTCTTGCCCGATCGCATCGGCAAAATGGTCAGACAGCGTGACATCACCCGCAAACATGAGCGTGACCGTTGGGTCATTCGGATCAGGGACGCGATCGTGCTTGACCACAGGTATCGTCTCCAGGGCTGCCTGTACCGTATCGGGGCGAATGGATGGATTTGGGCTGGGGGTTGCATTGGGCAACGAGGAAGAGGCGATCGCGTTGGTTTGCTCAGAGGGCGCTTTGGAAAAACCTAAAACGCAGCCGAAGACGAACGCAAAAACGGGTGGTCCGCTGATCAACATTGAGCGCATTGTCTTGAGTTGCGATCGCTGTTGCGCAGTTTGGCGAAGCTGAGTCCGAAGGTGCTGCGATCGCTGCTTTCTGGCACGACGCGCAGGCGAAACGACCCGTACACTCTGCTCCCATAGCATTGCTTGTTCATGCGTCAGCTTGCCAGCAATGCGAATACCCTCAATTTGGGCAGAGTTTAGCTTCCAGATGCGATGACAGATCAAGCGAATCAGTTGACTGCGCCACGGCTCAGTCAGTTCATGTTGCTCCGACGACAGCGGAAACTCGACCAGCACCTTCAGGCAGCCCGGACGGATGCCACCCACACAAGCCCGCATACCGTGGGGCATGAGCACCGAATTCAGCCAGTGCGCGATCGCCTGGAAATTTCCCGCCCGCGCCAGTTCTACTAGCGATGGATGGTGAAGACTTTCTGTATAAACCATGAATATCCAACCTCACTCTCTGCCGCATCACACCTGGTCATACGGTTTCTGCCGCTGGTTAGCTTTGCATTACCGCAATCATTAGTTCATTAATACTCTATAATTCTCAACTTTCGGCAAAAAAACGCCAGCAAAGTGCCTAAATCTTTAGGATTCATCTAGTCAAGAGGTGTAGTCGTAATCTTAGGATTTTTCTGGGCTATCAAAGATGGGCGATCGTCCGAACATTCAATTTAGGGGCTGCTGACCCGCTCAATTCACTGCAAAATGAAGGTAGTGATTTTTACAACGCGCTGACATGGTGACATTGCCCGCCCATCTGAAGGACTTGCTCTCTGACCTCATGACGCGCTACCGCACTCGCGTAGATTACCTGGCAGTGCGCCTCGAAGCGGCAGAAGGAGCCGATATTCTCCTGCGGGGCGACAAAATTGAAACGTTAACAGAAGGAATTTCGATCGGGGGGCAGGTGAGAGCCTGTCATAAAGGCGGTTGGGGCTTTGCCAGCTTCAATCAACTCTCGACGCTGAGCGATCGCATTGAAGAGGCGATCGCGGCTGCCCATCTGGTTGGTGATGAAGAAACGCTGTTAGCACCCATCACACCCATTCAAGATACCTGCATCCTGCCGCTGACGGGCACCGATCCCCGCCAGATTCCGCTGATTCAAAAAAAAGCGCTTTGTCAGCATTACAGCGAGATTCTTCGCAGCGTCAGTCCTCAGATTGCAACGACTTCTGTCCGCTATGGCGATAGCGCTCAACACGTTATTCTCGCTACATCTGAGGGAACGCTGTTAGAGCAATCGTGGGTTGACATGGAAATGCGGTTTGCTGCCACCGCTCGTAACGGTGAAACAGTGCAAACCGGACGCGAAACCACAGGCTCCCGCAAAGCGTATGAAGACCTGCTGGGTTTGGATGCTCAAGTGCGTCATGCTGCACAACGAGCCGTTGACTCACTGGTGCTACCACCTGTGCGAGGCAACACCTACACCGTTGTGATTGATCCCATCCTTACCGGGCTGTTTGTGCATGAATCGTTCGGGCACCTTTCCGAAGCTGATATGACGTATGAAAACCCTGACTTGATGGAAGTGATGAGTATCGGACGGCAGTTTGGTTCTGCAGATCTGCAAATTTTTGACGGTGCCGCTCCTGCGGGTCATCGCGGCAGCTACTTCTATGATGACGAAGGCACCCCAGCTACCACTACGCAATTAATCAAAGATGGCGTTCTGGTTGGACGACTTCACTCTCGTGAAACTGCGGGCAAGTTGGGTGAAACTGCTACTGGTAATGCTCGTTGCCTTAACTACCACTACCCGCCGATCGTCCGTATGACTAACACCTGGATCGAGCGCGGTAAGACGCCCGTTGCCGACCTATTCAACGGCATCCAGGAAGGCGTATACGCCCGCAACTGGTTGGGCGGTATGACCAATGGCGAAATGTTTACCTTCACAGCAGGCGAGGCATGGATGATTCGGAATGGCGAACTTGCCGAACCTGTTAGAGATGTCACCCTCTCAGGTAACGCGTTCAAGACGTTAGGAGAAATTGAGGCGATCGGCGACGATTTCTTTTGGGATGAATCTGGCGGCTGTGGCAAAGGTGGACAGAGCGGCTTACCCGTCGGCTGCGGTGGTCCTAGCTTAAGGATTCGCAACGTTGTTGTCGGTGGAGAAGCGATGGAAGACTAGAAGCTTTGAAAGAAACCGGGTTTCTGAGCGCAGTTTCGATCTTTGAAACCATCTTCTCGTTGAGAAACCCGATTCTGTGTAAGCCGATCTTAAAAAGCGGCGTTGCTGAATTGAGGTATGAACCGCAAAATCCGCCCTCACCCTAACCCTCTCCCAAAGGGCGAGGGGACAAGAATTCTAGCTCCCTTCTCCCCAGGGAGAAGGGCTGGGGATGAGGGAAAATCATACTTGCATTCAGCAACGCCTAAAAAGCTAACGTCCATTTTTTAGCCTTTAGCCTTTAGCTTTCGTCCTTACCCTCACTCTCTGGCGGCAGCCGCCCTCGTCGCTTGCGGGCTTCCATTGCACGTTCAAGCACGTCTAGAAGTCCAGGTGCTTCTTCTTGCATCTTCAGCAGCAACCGTTCTCCTTCCGTGACATCACCCGGATCTTCGCCCGTTTCCATGACCGTTTGGAGACGAGGCAACGCAATTTCATCAACCAACTCAACCAGACTATACAGGCAGCGATTAAACTGACGCTCAGTGAGGGTGGAATCTTCTAAAGGAAACTCAATGATGGCGCGAATTTCGCCGTCTGACGGGTCGTACTCCCATTGCAACATTTTGGTTTCCCAGGAGATGCAAAGCATCGTTTGCAGAATCGCTGCTTTGTGAGGATGATTGTTGACCCCAGAAAGTACGCGTGGCGCAAACAGCTCAAAAAATTCACCGTCTTCATCAAGCTGGATGACAATAAGGAACTCTTGAATGTTCTCGGCGTAAACGCCTGTAAGAATGCGGCATTCATCTTCGTCAAGCTTATATTTCCACCCTTTGTTGTCCAGGTAGCCAGCAATTTGTTGCAGCGTCGCGCCCATATAAAAGTCTCGCTAAAAACCTGAAAGCCTGCGTGTGCCCCAGGTGACTGATGGTGAATAGTGGATTCGGAGGTAGAGATAAACCTCAACGGTTTGCCTTCAACAATTATCGTCTAAAGTTTAGCCAAATCAGAAACGGTTGCCATGCTGCAATCGATTTGCCGTCGCGCACGATCGCGTCCCGCAAGGAGTGCTTGAGCCATTGGCGACAACGGACGATCGCTGCCTCAGTCTGTGAGCTTACCTCAGACCGTGAGCTTACCTCAGACCGTGAGCTTACCTCAGACCGTGAGCCTGAGAGTTGTACAGAAATAACAGCATGGTCTGTAGCCGTCAGCCGTCAGCCGTCAGCGAAAAGCTGATCGCTGATCCAAAAGTGTGCCGTTATTTTTTAGCAAGCTCTTGCTACTCAACAAGCCCTGAAACTTAATGCTGAGTTACTCACCCACGAGGCGCGGTAAGGCGAACGGGCTGATGTACGAGTCCAGCATCCACTTGCCGAAACAGATGCTCTAGCGTTGAAGTATTGTCCAGCACCAGATCGGCATGAGCCGCCTTTTTCTGAATCGACATTTGGCTATCAATCCGAGCACGAGCCTGCTGTAGGCTGAGGCGATCGCGCTCCATCAACCGTTCTATCTGTTGCTCTTGGGGGCAACGCACTACCCAGGTCTCAGTCACTAAATCCGTCATACGCGCTTCAAACAGCAGCGGAATCACCAGCACGACGATGAGAGGCTGTGTGTCTCGCATTGATAAGGCTTGCATGGCTTCGATCAGGCGATCGCGGACGTGAGGATGAATCTGCTGCTCTAACCACAACCGTTCTGGCGGACTGCTAAAAATAATGTCTCCCAGCCGATGACGATCCAGCGTTCCATCTGATGACAGCACGCCTGCACCATAGCGTTCAGCAATTTCTACCAGCACAGGTAAACCTGGCTCAACTGCTTCTCTCGCGTAAACATCAGCATCCAGAACAGGCAGCTTGTGAACAGTTGACAGATAGTTCGACACAGTGGTTTTGCCCATCCCAATGCCACCCGTAAGACCGATGAGGCGCTGAAATAGCTGAGCTTGGCTGCGAGTGTTCATACGTAGACACCTGACGATGTGAAGGTGATCTGCCAGCAAGGGTTCTCTAAGTTTAGGGTCACTCAAGCAAGGCGCTGCAATCAAAGCAGTTGAGCCAGAAAAGTTAGAACAGCCCTGATATCCTTGGCGCTGACAAGAGCCACCTGAATCCTGCGAGTTTCCTAAATAATGAACGAAAATTTAGCAAAATGAGCAAACAGAACTCAATTAGCAGGTGGACAGACCGATACCACGAAGATAGACAGTAGATGCTAGGTCATTGCAGCTCTAGCCTATTACGCCTTACCGTCTAGCGAGGCATCGACGAATACGTTTACAGTCGTTCCGAAGGCTTTCCAAAGGCTTTTTGAAGGCTTTTTGGAAGTAAGCTCCACACGCTGCCGTCCTAATCTACAGAATAGAAAGCGTTTTCTCCAGCGGCAAAAAACACCTTAGCGGCACTTGTAGCCTTTTGCCTCTTGTCTTCCTCAATCCGCACATGCGTCACCACTTCAAAAAAATGCTGCGTCAAACGATGGAATCGCTCTCTACCCCTTTACAATAAAAAGCAGAGCTGTGTCCAGTACCCAGTCCAGCGGAGTCATACCATGCTGTTAAAATCCACTACTCGACACATCCATATTTTTACGGCTGTGATCGAAAATAATGAACTCGTCCCTAGTGACAGCGTACTAACGCTCGATATTGACCCAGACAACGAATTCAATTGGAATGAAGAGTCTGTACAGAAGGTGTATCGCAAGTTCGATGAGTTAGTCGAATCCTATAGTGGAGCTGACTTGACCGACTACAACCTCCGTCGTATTGGCTCCGATCTAGAGCATTTTGTACGATCGCTCCTGCAAAAAGGCGACATTTCTTATAACCTCAACAGTCGCGTACTGAACTACAGCATGGGTTTACCGCGCGTTGCTGCGGGTGAAAACTAGCGCCTCACTGACTGAGAATGCTGATACGGGCGATCGGGCAGCGCTTACTTTTGACAGCGGTATTGACTGAACGTCCGGCACCTCTTTCACAAAGCGTTATCGATCACTGCTTTTTCGCTCGAAAACGCTTAACGGCAGCGATTTGCTTTAGATTTTTTAATAAAAACTCTCATCAAATCAGTCTACCGTAACAATTGGGTGGGTTATCAAAGAGGTCGAACTGCGTTCATCGATCGACGCATCATCCAGCATCAAGTCAACGTTAGATTTAGAAGATTTAGCATGAGCAGTAATTTAGCAACAAAGCTACGTGAGGGCACCAAAAAGTCTCACTCAATGGCTGAGAACGTCGGTTTCGTGAAATGCTTTTTAAAGGGAGTTGTCGAGAAAAACTCCTACCGCAAGCTTGTAGCCAACCTTTACTTTGTCTACTCAGCAATGGAAGAAGAGATGGAGCGCCATCAGCACCATCCGCTTCTCTCTAAAATCTATTTCTCCGAACTAAACCGCAAAGCGTCGCTAGAGCAGGATTTGTATTACTACTTCGGCAGCAATTGGCGAGAGCAGGTGTCTCCCTCTCCAGCCGCTGAAGCGTATGTGCAACGCATTCGTGAAATCTCTCAGACGGCTCCTGAACTGCTGATCGCTCATTCTTACACCCGTTACTTAGGCGATCTTTCCGGCGGTCAAATCTTGAAAGGCATTGCGCAACGTGGCATGAATCTTTCAGAAGGCAACGGTACAGCGTTCTACGAGTTCAACAACATCGCCGACGAAAAGCAGTTTAAGGCAACCTACCGTCAGGCAATGAACGATCTACCGATCGATGACGCAACTGCCGATCGCATTGTTGACGAAGCAAACGCTGCGTTTGGCATGAATATGAAGCTGTTCCAGGAACTGGAAGGCAACCTCATCAAAGCGATCGGGTCGATGCTGTTTAATACCCTGACCCGCCGTCGCACCCGTGGCAGCACCGAACTGGCAACGGCTGATTAATGTACGCAGTTTTTCATCTCTAATGTCTTCCCTCGAATCCTGGGAGCTTGGTAGTCGAAACGCTATCAAGCCCTCAGGATTCACAGTTTGAAGCCAGGTTTAGCCTACTAATTTTCAGTTATTAGAAGAAGGCAGTAGTCAGAAGTTAAAAGTCAGAAGTTAAAAGTCGAAAGCTGAATTGACTTAAACCTCCTCCCCCGCTCCCCCTGCTTCTCCCTCTCTCCTCCCCCCTCTCTCCTCACTTCCCTTCCCCACATGGCAGCAAAAATTCCCGTCACGATCATCACAGGCTTTCTCGGCAGCGGTAAAACGACACTGATCCGCCACTTGCTACAAAACAATCAGGGCAGGCGGATTGCTGTCCTGGTCAACGAATTTGGCGAATTAGGTATTGATGGCGACTTGCTGAGATCGTGCCAGGTTTGTGATGATGAGACACTTGCCGACGGGCAATCTACAGCGGTCAAAGCAAGTCTACCTGATATTGTTGAACTCACTAACGGCTGTCTCTGCTGTACCGTGCAAGAAGAATTTCTGCCCGTCATGTTAGAGCTACTCAAACGTAGAGACAGCCTGGACTGCATTCTCATCGAAACCTCCGGTCTAGCGCTCCCCAAACCCTTGATCAAAGCCTTTCGGTGGCACGAAATTTCTCATGCAGTCACGGTGGACGGCGTGATTACTGTTGTTGATTGCGAAGCCGTTTCTACAGGCACGATCGCCACTGACCTGCAAGCGCTAGAAGCTCAGCGCCAAGCTGATCCCAACCTGGATCACGAAACTCCCATTCAAGAGCTGTTTGAAGACCAGCTTGCCTGCGCTGATTTGGTGATTCTCAACAAAGCGGATTTGGTGGATGCCCAAACTCAGGCTCACGTGGAACAGCTTGTGCAGCAAGAGCTACCCAGAGCCGTCAAAATTGTCTCCAGTCAGCATGGGCAACTTGACCCCAATCTTCTGCTCGGCTTTCAGGCTGCCGTTGAACATCACTTAAGCTCTCGACCCAGCCATCATGACGAAGAAGAAGACCATGATCACGATGATGAAATCACCTCTGCTCATCTGGTACTCGATCGCGCCTTCGATCCCGTTCTACTGAGACAACAACTAGAAACCCTGGTGCAAGAACAGGAGATTTACCGCATTAAAGGCTTCGTTGCGGTGCCGCAAAAAACGATGCGTCTTGTGATGCAGGGTGTCGGTAAGCGGTTTGACCAATTCTACGATCGCCCCTGGCATCCTGAAGAACTGAAACAAACTCGCCTTGTTTTCATTGGTCGCGCCCTCAATGCAGCTCAAATCGAACATCGATTAACCGCACTGCCGACGGTCTGAGCGGTCAAGGCGCTTTGAGTTAATCTGACTACTCAATTGGCTTTTTAGCCTTCTAAAGCGTCTTGCCACACACATCAACCAGATAGCACATGGAGCGGAAACGTAGCCCAACTAACTGATCGTAGAGCGGATTAAGTTTGCAGAGAGGCGGAATATGAGCGATCTTGCGACCAAAAACAAAAACATCACGCTCAAAGGGACATTGACCAGGAATAAGCTTGTACAACAGTCGAGCTAAGGTTGGGTCATTGACGGAGACGTTATCAAGCCACTGACGGACGGGCTGTAGAACATCGATGCGGAGGGTGTTTGATGTTGTCTGTTTGGAATGCAAATTGGCATGAAAGGTTAGGTCTAAGTCAGACATGGTGTTACCCTCTATTGTCTGTGCGTTCTCAATCATCAATGCACGCACTTATAAGCTTTGATGCTGTAGCTGATTGATTGTTCCTACCTACAAGATACAAATCAGGATCAAGTTTTCCGTAAAGCTAAGAATAGCTCTGTTAAATCTCTAATAAAGTTCCAATGAATTTGCACTATCACCTGTGTGCATTGATCACCAATTATTCAGCCTTAGAGCGGCATAATATAGTGAGATTTTGGTGCTAAGAATAACAGTTGCGTTGAAATAATTCAGCTAAGAGCGATCGCCTTCAGCTAGAGCCGATCGATGCAAAAGAACCGTAACATAAGATACAAACAGTCCGTGTATAGATTGCTCCGTCAAGCGTACAGGCATTAAGCCGTACAAAATTGCCGCAGCTTAGGTAAATAAGATTGAGCATAAAACCCTTTTGAGCCGCATCAGTAATCATCGATTAGCACAAGTTCTATAAAGAACGCAATACCAAAATCAGGACGAGCGTTAATTCTCTGAAAAGCAATGTTTACGTCCTCAATCGCCACATTCTTTTTGATACAAATTGCTTATGGTTAGTAAGTTGTGATTTCAATCACAGTTGAAGGGCAATGGAAGGGCAATCGCGATCGCAAACTTGTGTTCAAGAAAACGTAAAGCTTTGGTAGACTCAATGTGCGATTGTTTTGGGTGCATCAATGACGAAAGAAATTCATCTACACCGTCCTGATATTGAGCAGATGGTGAATAGAATTACCGCTTGCGGGAAGATTAGCCGCCACGATCAGCAGCAGTTCATGTCTGCACTTCTCTCTCAAAAAACCATTAGCCAAACGGAGCAAGCATTGATTAACCGAGTGTTTGAACTGCTGCGGGCTGGTCGTTTGCGAGTTGTAGACTGAATCACTTCGCTCTACACAAGCCTAGAAACCATAAGCCTAGAAACCTAAGTCAGTAGCAACGCGGTGAGCGCAAGCAAAGCCCGAAAAAGCAACGGCATTCAGCCCTTGTCCTGGAAACGTACTGTCGCCAACGCAGTACAATCCCGCAACAGCAGTGCGATTAAAAGGCATTCCTAGCAAGCCCGCTAACTTGCGTCGAGGAATGGGTCCGTAGGTACCATCGTCGCGCCCTAAAAAGCGACGATGGGTACGTGGCGTGCCAACTTCCTGATACTCCACGTGAGCAGTAAGACCGGGAAAGATCCTCTCAAGCCGCTGAATCAAATGAGTCGCTGCTGCTGCTTTACGGGCTTTGTACTCGCTAGGCGTGAGGTGCTGCCAGCTCTCCATCCAACTGGGAGTAAAGGTATGGATAATGTGATGACCGGGAGGCGCTAACGACGGATCAAGCAGGGTCGGAATCGAGACAAAAATGGTGCCTTCAGCCGCTTCCATGTGCTCCCAATCTTCGAGCAAAATGTGGTGACACTCCGTCCCTGCTTGCAATACATCTGCTTTAACACCCAGATGCAAACTGAGGAAGCTGGGTGATTTCTGATAGCGACGTTGCCATTTGCGTTCAGCCGACGGCATTTGTGCGGGTGGAATCAGTTTCTCGAAGGTGTCCCAACGGGTCGCGTTGGAAATAATCCGTTTAGCAGAATAGATTTTGCCAGATGCTAACTCTACGCCCACGGCGCGCCCGTTCTCCTGCAAAATTTTAGTGACTCTAGCTTTGTACTGAATGTGTCCACCACATTTTTCTAGCCCTTCAACTAACTTTTGGGCGATTTGCCCGACACCGCCTTTGGGGTAGTTGATCCCACCGTAGTGTCGATCGCTAAACACCATTCCAGCATTAATCATCGGGGTGCGATCGGCTGGCACAACAGACCAGCAGTAGCATTCCATATCGATAAACTTCAGCAGTGCTGGGTCGCTAATGTAGCGTCGAGCCAGATCGCCAGCATTTTGAGGCAAATACTTCACTAACCCTAAACAGGCAAGCGGATGCTGAAAAAAGACACGTGCTAGATAGCGGGGTTCTTCTAGCGATAGCAAATCCATCGCATTCAAGCATTTAAAGACGCGCCAGCATTCATCGTAAAACTGTCGGATGCCTACCGCTTCGTGGGGGAAATGAGTGATTAGCTCTTGCAAAAAATTCTCATAGTCTCGATGCACTTTTAGCTCTAAACCGTCAGGCAAGTGGTAGTGAATCTGCACCGGATCAGGAACGGTCTCTAAGCTCACATTCACGGCTTGCAGAGCACGAGTGAGAAGATTGGTGGTGCCTTGCTGCCCAAACCCGAAAATCATCGACGCGCCGACATCAAACCGATAGCCCTGGCGCTCAAAAGACCCAGAGCTACCACCCGGTATCAGGTAACGCTCTAGCACTAGCACACTCGCTCCCTTGGCAGCTAGCTGAGTAGCCGTAACCAAGCCGCCAATGCCAGAACCAATGACGATCGCATCAAACTCAGCCGCAACGGGTGAAAGCGTGGACGATCGCTCGGAGGTAGATGGAGAAGATAGAGACATGAAACCTTTGATAAACAAGACTTCTAACAGTTTATCGGAGTTGATGTCTCTGGGGGGCTTTGAGCGAGTAAGCGGTAGCCCTTTGTCCAACGCTGAAGGGAGATTACGCAATGTGCAAGTAAATTTGCCCTCATCCCCACCCTTCTCCTTAGGGAGAAGGGCTTTCGGACTTTCCAGTTCCCTCTCCTTCTGGGAGAGGGCTAGGGTGAGGGTGTCTCAGCAGGCGTTTCAGGAAAGTTGCACATCGCGTGAGATTAGTCAGAAACAGTGATGTCGAGAAATGGTTACAGCAGGCAAAAAAAGGGGCTTGGTCTTCTACCGATGACCAAGCCGCCCTACCGATCCTTCAGAGAGGAGAACACTAAGAATAAGCGTACATTTATTGAGAATAATTGTCAACTTAGTGTCGTGTTTTGCGCGGATTAACGTGTAAGGATGATGAGAAGGTTAGCAGAACGCTCCGGGCGATCGCACAATAGGGGTTATGGGAAGTCCTGAAGCGTACAAATTAGGGTGTAGTAAGAGAGTATGATTGGTCAGACGTATGACCTCAGTATGACCTCAGAGGTCTCACCCTTTCTTTCGCTGTTCTTCTCAACGCTATGACTCTTCAACTGCGCGTCTACGTCCCGCCACATCCACTCATTCAGCACTGGTTGGCTGTCGCTCGTGATGTCTCGACACCGTCAACGCTCTTTCGCAGTGCAATGACTGAGCTTGGTCGCTGGCTAACCTACGAAGCGATTCGAGACTGGCTGCCAGTGCAGGAAACAGCAGTGGATACGCCGTTGTCTCCTTGCTCAGCCACCTTCATCGACCCAACGGTGCCAGTCGTAGTGATGCCGATTCTACGGGCAGGCTTAGCGCTGTTGGATGGTGCTCAGGCACTGTTGCCACTGGCATCGATTTACCACATTGGGTTTGTTAGAGATGAAGAAACCCTAACACCAAGCTGCTATCTCAATAAATTGCCAGAGAAATTTGCGCCGCAGACGCATGTCTTGATTACAGAGCCAATGCTGGCAACGGGAGGAACTAGCCTCGCAGCGATGGCAGAACTGACCCAGCGAGGAGTTGATCCGGCGCTGGTGCGTATCATTTCAGTTGTTGTCGCTCCAACCGCGTTACAAAAGCTGAGCGCAGCCTATCCTAGTCTCAACATTTATGCCGCAGCGATCGATGAAGGCTTGAACGATAAGGGCTTTATCGTCCCAGGCTTGGGTGATGCAGGCGATCGCACCTTTGGCACATGAGAATCAGCCTAGAGCCTCAGTAGCCGCCCAGTCAGTCCAGCGTAACAACGGTTATGCTAGGGGTAATGTAGCAACGGTTAGTGTCAACGACGCAATTGGGATTTTGAGCAGCGATGAGTCAGAGAGACAATTTTTCGGGTGGATTTTTACTAGGCGCAATGTTTGGCGGCATTGTTGGCGGTGCTTTAGGTGCCGTGGTCGCTTCCAGGGTGCTAAACCCGCAGTCTGAGGAACCACTACTGAGCGAGAGTCAGGCAGATCCTCGCCTGGGTAGTAAGCCGAAGCGGCGATCGTTAAAGGCTGTGAGCGGCAAGGCTGATATGGAAGGCGCTCGCCGTGGTTTAGAGGACAAAATCGCTCAACTCAACGATGCCATTGATGACGTAAGACAACAACTGGGTGGGGTTAATGGGGCAGAAACAGGAGGGCGCTCGATCGTTAGAGAACCATGAGCCTTCTACTTGATTGTTGTAGCAAGGCTAATCTGAAGTGATAAACTTTGCTTGACTCACTCGAAAGCTGCTGAGATTCGCTAGATTAAATCCAAGTCCCAATGAACTTCGCCGTGTAAGGAACCATACCGCTATGGGTGACACAAATCTTGTTTTTCTATTGTTTGATGTAGTCCAGAAATTTATTGGCATCTATACCGCTCTACTATTTATTCGGATTTTGTTGAGTTGGTTCCCCAACATCAACTGGTTTGACCCTCCGTTCTCTATTCTGAGTCAGTTAACGGATCCGTACCTAAATATCTTTCGATCGATTATTCCGCCACTGGGTGGTCTCGATTTCTCTCCTCTTCTGGCACTGCTCCTTCTGCAAGTGGTTCAATCTGCTGTTCTACCTTCTGTTGCACAGCTTCTGGCGAGTGTGCAGCCAGGGCTATCGATGTAATGGGCTTAGTGCCGACTGGCGGTTAAACACCTGATCAGGCAGCAACTTACCTCTACAACAACTAATAGAAACCTGCCTGTAACATGACTGTAAGGCAGGTTTCTTTTCTATAAGCTGTATCTAACGTCGCACCATGCCAGTAAAGCCTGCGGCTTTAAACTGCTCTAGCTTGAGCGGCGTTGGTTGGCTAGCGGGCACCGAAATTCTCAGCTCAAAGGTGCCAATACCCGGTGGCACTTCGTCAATCGCGCCAAGGCGAGTACGGTTTTGCATCACAGAATCGTTGTTAGCATCGTAAATGCGACCAAAAATGTCCGCGTTAACGACAGGCTTACCGGACTTGTTCTCAGTTTTTCCAGTCACGATAAAGCAGTGAGGGAAAATACTAGCAACCCCACTCTTAGCAGGCTCATCTACGAGTTCAGCCGGACACTCATGGTAAGAAAGGTCAAAGAGCTTGATTTGAGTCAGCGCCAAAGCAGGTGGGGTGCTCCAAGTGGCAAGAAGCCACAGCAGACCTGTAGCAAGGAGAGTGGCAAACGCTTGGAACGGCATAGGGTATGAGTTGCTAGAGGCAGTGGGCGCATGGCTTCTTTGCAGCGCTCATTGATTGCGGTGTTTGGAAGACCAGCTTCAGCTTAGCTCGAATTGAGACCAAATAGGCTGAAGGACGCTTTTTGAAAGTTTTGTCATAATAAGAAACTAATCTTCAGCTAGCGATCGCAACCAGTGGTTAGCCCACTCTGACTAATCGTGATCTAGGCTGATGCCGCTTACGACCTGATATCAGTGCATGACTCAATCTGAGATCGAAGCAGCGCTAACTACGGCATTCAGCCAATGCGAAGCCGCTTTACATCCTCTTAGCGATCGTCAAAAGCAAATCTTGCTCCAGGTGGTGCAGGCAGCAATGCAGTCTGGGCAATATCGCAAGGGAAGCCACAACGATACCCTTAACCCTGCTGCCGATGAGGCGGAAAGCAACCCGTTAGAGCAACTGACGGTTGAAGAGCGGCAGATCTTTCTGACATTTGTTGAATCGCAGGAACGCCAAAACCGTCCCTGGAAGATCACGCTGTTGAACGATTGGCTGAGCGGTAGAAGTTCCGGAGCGGTACAGTTCATCCGAGAGCGCTACGGCATCCAGTGGGTAGAGCAGATTACGCCAGTGGATCTTGCGCGCTACATCAATTTAGAGAGCGATGAACTGCTGTTAAGCGTGGGCGATCGCATTGAGGTGACGAACGGCTTGTGGGAATGGGTGCAAGAAACCGGACCGTGTAGTCGAGAATGGTTTTCCTGCATCGTAGTCAGCATCAAACCAACATCTGAGACGCGTGGCGCTGATGCCATAGATGACACCAACACTGAGTCAACGTCACCCAGCAGTGAGAGTAGCTGCATTGTTCGCTTTGAGGATGGCACTGAATACGAGATTCAAGGCATGTATGACTGGAATCGTCCTAACTGGCGTTGGCTAGAAAGGTAAGCCACCGTTGACCGACAGCGGTTAAACGAGTGTGCGATCGGTCAAGATTTCGTACCCGTTCTCTGTGACTAAAACCGTATGCTCAAACTGGGCAGAAAGGGCATTGTCCACCGTTACAGCCGTCCAGCGATCGGGAAGCGTACGTGTAAAGCGTGACCCGGCATTAAGAATCGGTTCGATCGCCAGCGTCATGCCTGCGCGTAGTTTGACATTCGGCATACTGTGAGTGCGGAAGTTGAAGACTGACGGCTCTTCGTGCAGATTGCGCCCCACCCCATGCCCTGTAAAATCTTCGACAACTGTAAAGCCGTGTGCCTTTACGTGATCTTCGATCGCGCCTGCCAGATCGAGCAAATGAGCACCCGCTTTCACCTGCTCAATGCCTTTGTAAAGCGCTTCTTCTGCAACGCGGATCAACTCTGCCGCAGCAGGCGTGACTGTGCCAACCGCGATCGTGATACACGAATCACCATGAAACCCCTGATAGTAAGCTCCTGTATCCACTTTCAGCACATCGCCAGTGCGAATCACTTTTTTGCGGCTGGGAATGCCATGCACCACTTCGTTGTTGATCGACGAGCAAATCGAAGCGGGAAAGCCGTGATAGCCCTTAAAACTCGGCGTTGCGCCCATTGCACGGATGCGCTTTTCGGCATGAGCATCCAAATCAGCCGTCGTCATGCCGGGTTCGACCAACTCGGAGATTTCTTTCAGCACCGTGGCAACAATCCGGGCTGCCTCTCGCATGATCTCGATTTCACGAGGGGATCTAAGCTCAATGCCACGGCGCTGTTTGTTGGGCGAGGGCAGAGCAGGTTGGTTAAGCAGTTGGCTAAAAATATTCATGCGATCGCAGCAAAAGTTACAGGCAGATTGCTAATAGCTATAGCCAGAGCTGTGTTAGAACCAGCGTGTGCAGATTCAGTCAAAGCAAATGCAGACATATGAGCCTAGCTTCAAGCACTGGTGAATTATGGCACTCAGCACTTGCCTCTTTTAAAGTAACTTAAATCGCTGCTCGCAGAATGTCTATAAGAAAGATGGAGCCGATGCAAAAACCGGGTTTCTCCACAAGCAGATGCCTTTAGAGCTTTCAAATCACGTGCAGAAACCCGGTTTTGTCAAACTCTGCATAGCTTGACAACTTATTTTTTGGGCACTGTGTTACCTGGTCCAGCAGTGACCACAACCACTCGATCGGCGTAGAGCAGGCTTTGAATTGCCTCGTTGACCTGCGCTAGAGTCACAGCGCTGATCTTGCTAGTGTACTCACGAATCTCGGTCGTACCTAAGCCATACGCCGCATCCATCACAATCGTGCTGGCGAGGTTAGCTGGATCGGCAAGCTCTACAGGGTAGCTGCTAGTGAGCGATCGTTTAGCCGCCGCAACTTCAGCCTCAGTGACACCGTTTTCGCGGAACTGCTTGAGAAGGCTAAGGGTACTGGCGATCGCTTTGTCAGCATCTTCTGGCGCGGTCTGCATGGAGATGATAAACGGACCAGAAGCAATGCCAGCTTGAAACGCACTATAAATGCCGTAGGTAAGACCCTGGCGATCGCGAATTTCGGTGCCCAGACGACTAGACAGCGTATCGCCACCTAAAATCTGGTTCATCACAATCGCGGTGTAGTAGCGGGGATCTTTGCGATCGATGCCGTTGTAGCCAATGTAGGTAATGGATTGTGTCTTACCAGGCAGTACGGGATTGACGCGCGTCACTGTTTGAGGCAACGGCACCTTCGGAAATTCCAATGGTGTGTCTTGCGTTGGATCTTGCCAGGAGCCAAGTTCTTGATTCAGCAGTGCACGCACCTGGCTTGAATCAAAGTCTCCGACCAGAGCGAGCAAGGTGCTATCAGGGTGATAGTGCTGTTGGTAAAACTGCACCAGATTGTCTCGGGTAATCTGCTTCAGGCTGGCTTCCGTCGGAAAACTATGGAAGGGATGGTTCGCCGGATAGATGGTCTGCTGGAAAATACGTCGTGCCAACCGAGCCGGAGTATCGAGTTCCAGTTTGAGACTGGTCAACGCCCGTTGACGGCTGAGTGCCAGTTCATCGTCAGGGAAACTGGCGTTTTGTAACACGTCACTCAGCACTTTTACGAGTGTTGGGAGGTCTGCCGCCAGAGCGCTGCCACCGATCGCCACACCTTCTCGACCAGCGCTAAAGCCCAAACTAGCACCCCGATTTTCGAGCGTTTTGGCGATCGCCAGTGCATTGTTTGCTTTGGTGCCGTTCATCAGGTTTGCAGCGGTCAAACTCGCCAATCCGGCAGTATCGGCTTTGTCGAACGCGGTACCTGCTTTGATGTAGCCACTGAGCGTAACGGTTGGTGTGCTGCGATCGGTCAACAGCAGGACGCTTAACCCATTTGCCAGGTTGAGCTTTTCGGGCAATGCCTGCGCTGATTGTTGATCGCTGGCAGTGGTTTTGGGCAGATATTTTGCCACTTCTGCCGGGTCAACCGGAGCACCAGGACTGAAGTTTTCCGTCGTCTGCGAGAAGTTGCCAGCACTCGCGCCCGGTTTGCCATCCAGTTGCGTGGGTTCAAAGAAGCCAACGGTACGGTTTGCAGGCGTGAGGTAAGTTTTTGCTACCCGTTGTACATCTGCTGGAGTGACAGTGGCGATCGCAGCTTGCAGGCGATCGCTAAACTGATAGTCGCCTGTAGACGTTTGATCGTCGCCTAGTTGCTGTGCCTGACTGGTGATATCTCGATTGCGCAGCGCGATCGACGCCTTGAATTGAGTTTTTGCGCGCTCTAACTCTTCCTGGGTGACACCCTGATCGCGCAAAGCCGCGAGGGTTTTCTGAAGCGCCGTGTCAATCTGTGATAGTTCTTTACCGGGAGCGGCTGTCACAGAAAGTTCATACCAGCCAGCACCAATCAGATTAGCCGCATAGCCGCCCGCATCACTTGCCAGTCCAGACTCTACAAGCGCCTGATAGAGCCGCGAACTGCGCCCACCGGTAAGAATGTAGTCCATCACCTGCAACGCTGGCACATCGGGATGATCCACTTTGGGTAACGGATACACTTCGTTCAGTAACGAGGCACTACCCGGTTCTTTCAGCACGATCGGAGCTTTAGGTGTGCTGACTGCTGTTGACGAACTTGCTGTCTTCAAACCTGGCACCGCACCAGTGCCTTTAGAGACTTTGCCGAACGTCTCTTTTACGGCTGCCAGGGTTGGCTCGGTCTTGAAATTACCAACAATGACTAGCGTTGCGTTATCGGGTCTGTAAAACGTGCGGTAGTAGTCTCGCACTTGCTTTACTGTAAAGCTCTGCACATCTGCTTTTGTACCACCGACAGGCAAGCCATACGGATTATTTGGAAAGGCTGCCTTCATCACCGATCGCCCTAAGCGGTAGCTGGGATTGTTTTCATATCCCTGTAATTCGGAAATCACTACGCGCTTTTCGCTGGTAAGTTGCTGTTCGTCAATCAACGAGTTGTTCATGCGATCGGCTTCCAAGACCAGCAGCGCCTTCAGCTTATCTTGCTCCACTGTGCCAAAGTAAGCAGTTTCGTCATAGCTAGTAAACGCATTTGAATCGCTGCCCAACGCGCTGAAAAAGCGTCCGAACTGAATCGGTCGCTCCTTCGTCCCCTTAAACAGTAAATGCTCTAGCTGGTGAGCAATGCCATTGATACCAGGGGTTTCGTTTCGTGACCCAACGCGATACCAAACCTGCACCGTGACCACCGGAGCTGTGTTGACTTCTTTCGTTAATACAGTCAGTCCATTTTCTAAAACCGTTTTGCGAACCGTTGCCGTCAATGCGTCCGAAGGCAGCTTGGTGGACGGCTGTGGCTTCGGTGACAGGCTATTTTGAGCAGTCGGGCTATTTTGAGCAGTACTATTTTGGACGGTAACAGCGCTGGGTACTGCCGCTTGACTCGTAGCAGGCATACCCGACAGCAGCACAAGACCCAGGCAAAGACCAAACAGTAGGCTGGGTAGACCGTAACGGCGAAGAAGTGTAGAAAGAGGCATAAGGTGTGCGGACAAACTCTAAAAAGATGACGGGGTGGACTGACGTAAACGAGATCTCCTCGTGCTATGACAGCTCTCCGCAGAAACAAACAGGGGGCTTAACAAGATTCCTCGTTTGCGGGAGAAATCGGGGAGCAAGCGTTCAAACGATCGGCGTGTAGGTTCTATCGTAGCAAGTGAAGCAAGGCGACTTTGCCTGCTCTCAATCTAATTCATTCGCTATGGCAGAAAAGGGACAGCCGTGTGAGGCTGATGATCAAACCCAGCACTCACGTTCAAGCTGCTGGCGCATGGTCAAGCTGGCAATAGGGGCGACTGTAGCTCAACGGTAGCTCCAGTGCATAGCTTTCTAGTAGCTGAGAGTCACTGAGAATACGCTCAGTAGCGCCATCAAACACGATACTGCCCTGGCTGAGCACAACGGTACGATCGCACAATTCCAGCGCTAAATCCAAATCGTGGGTAGCGATCAACTGCGTCAGCGGCAGGCTATCTAACAGATAAATGAGTTCGCGGCGACAACGGGGATCAAGTTGAGCGGACGGTTCGTCCAGAATCAGTACTTGCGGCTGCATGGCGAGAACGCCTGCGATCGCCACCCGCTTCTTCTCACCGCCTGATAAGTTATTGGCATTTCGAGGTCCATAGTACGTCGGGTCTAAGCACACTGCTTTCATTGCCGCTGCGGCTCGATGTTCCAACTCATGTCCCTTGATACCCTGATTGAGCGGACCAAACGTCACATCTTCCCAGACAGTTGGCATAAACAACTGATCATCTGGATTTTGAAAGACCAGACCCACAAAGTTACGAATGGCTTTCAAATTTTGGGGTTCCATCGCCAGTTCACCCACCACGATCGCGCCTGTTTGAGGGAGCAAAAGACCGTTAAAGTGCAGCAACAGCGTCGATTTACCAGAGCCATTTGCCCCTACGAGAGCGACTCGTTCAGTTGCCTTGATCGAAAGATTGATCGCCTTCAACGCCTGCGTTTCGTCAGGATAGGCATAGCTCAAATTACGGATGTCAATGGGATTATGGTGCATGTATGCCGCAAATTAAACTATTAAGCAGCTTAAACGATCGAAAAGAGATAAACACCCTGCCCTAGCAGCGTTAAAACGACAGTGAGCGTTAAAGCAATCACATCACGACGATCGCCGGACGCTGAAGTTGTTGCAGGCGGCAAGCCCTCGTAACCACGAGACAGCATCGCCTGATGCACCCGCTCACCTCGCTCCAGGGTACGGATAAATAAAGAGCCAAACATGTTGCCAATCACCAGTCGCTGCCAGCGCTGATTCCCCATTAAGTTGCGGGACAGTGCCGCTCGCTGCATCGACTGAAACTCCCCGACCAGAACGGCAACGTAACGGTACATTGAAGCTAAAATCGCTACCAACAGCGGCGGCATTCGTAACACGGTCAGCGCGTGGAGCAGCTCTGGCACTGAGGTCGTCAGCACCAAAAGATTGGCTACCAACAGTGACAGCAGCGCTTTAGTCGCCACACTGCCCAACACCCATAGCCCCTCTGTCGTGATCTGTAGCCAGCCCCAATGCCATAGCACGACACCACCACCACGGAACAGAGTGCCCAGCAAAACAACACTGATAAACACTGATTCGACCGCCACCCGCTTGAAGAGAACCGACAGCGTAGCGCGGCTAAGCAAAACGATCGTACCAACACCAACCATGTAGATTGCCCAAGTCCACCAGCGTCCGTTGGGTGTGAGGGCGATCGCAAACAGCAGCAGCAGCGTACACAAAACGCGAGTTTTGGGCACAAGCTTATGCCAGGGCGAATCTTGCTGGCTATCAACGTCGAGATGAAAGGCACCAATGTGCAAAAGCATCCATGCCGTCCTTCAGGTGAAATAGCGCCGACAGCAAATCATTACTTTTCTGAAAGCGAATCTTCCGGGGGAAGACCAGGCTTACGCACCAACAGCTTTCCTGCTCCCCATGCAAGCCCAAAGGTCACTAGCGTTCCGGCTAAACCTGCAAGGGGCGTAGCAATCTGCTCAGGCACTCCTCTAACGGCATACTCGTCAAAAAGGGCATAGAACGGTAGTTTCTGAGCAGGCTGCTCTTCCAGCGCCTTCTCGCCAAATTTGAGGTCTTCAGAAACGCGATCAAGACCATCGGGATCTTTACTGGCGAACGGCGACAAAAAAATTGCAATTAGAAGCGCAATACCTAAGCCAGTCACGATAAAAGCGCGATTGCGCTGCTGATAGAGAGGGCTGCTCATAACGGACAAACCTTATTACCTTTGAGATGTTGAGTGTCTGATCGAGTTACTTAACGAGGTAAGAGTGATTCTGAAGCCAACGATCGCGCTCTACGTGGTGGATCGTAGAGTAAGTCAGGACGCGATCGCCAGATGAAGCTAACCGTTGTTACAGAAATGATCGCCTCACCGATCCCAATCAGGACGTGCCAAAATGTCATCGCTGTCAGAGCCACAGCAAATGGCACAGTACCAGACAAGGCAAGTTGGATTGCAGTCGCAATTGCAGCCACGACAACACTGACCCAAGCGGCGATCGCGACTGCAATCATTGTCTTGCCCACAGAGTTCCGTCCCAGCGCAAAGCGAATCGATCGATACAGATAGTAACCGCCAAAGGTGCCAATCAGCCCCATGTTAAAGACGTTTGCACCAAGAACAGTCAAGCCGCCATCCTGAAACAGACTTGCTTGAACGAAAAACACGACCGCCATGACGAGTGATCCTGCCCATGGTCCCAGCAGCGCACCCGCCAGCGTACCGCCTAGCAAGTGCCCTGACGTGCCACCGGGAATGGGAAAATTGATCATCTGAGCGGCAAAAATGAATGCAGCACAAACACCCATCAAGGGTACCGCCCGATCCTTATATTCAGATTGCACCCGCTGGAGCGACACTGCGATCAAGGCGATCGCCATCACCCAGGTCACCAAACTAACTGGCAGGCTCAGAAATCCGTCTGGAATATGCAGAGCCAAGTGATAGGGCATGACCGATCGCCATAGTTGGGCAGGCAATCGATAGAGATATGGAGAACCAGCTTCGACTATCATCAAAACAATATCCTCTTAGTAGTAGAAAATTGAATAGCCAGACAGTCTAGAGCAACCCAGCCAGCCAAGAGCCGTCAGCGAGTCAGACCACGTAAGCCAGACACAATACTTTCCAACAAATACAGCTAAGAATTCAATCCTCCACGGGGGCATCTGTGAAAAGAGCGCCGCCAAAATCTAACCATGAGCACTGCTGCACAAAAGATTTGTGTTGGGATAAGGTCTTAGCTGGTGGATACCGAAACTGCATTCCAACCAATTTGCCGTTTCCTCTAGACTTAAAGAATGTTTGTAAGCTACGATTGTAGACTGTGAGTTTTCGCCAAATCTATGCACGCCCAAGAAATTATCCGCTCCATTGAAGCGGAGCAAATGAAGTCAAATTTGCCGACTCTCTACATTGGCGACACGGTTAAAGTCGGTGTCATCATTCAAGAGGGCGGTAAAGAACGAACACAGCCTTACGAGGGCGTGATCATCGCTCGTCGCGGCGCTGGCATCAATCAAAACATCACGGTTCGCAAGACCTTTCAGGGCGTTGGTGTAGAGCGGGTCTTCTTGATCCATTCGCCTCGTATCGAAAGCATTAAAGTGCTGCGTCGAGCGAAGGTACGTCGCGCCAAGCTTTACTACCTACGCGATCGTATTGGTAAAGCAACTCGTCTGAAGCAACGGTTTGACCGCCCTCTTCAGTAAATTGCAGCTCTTGGTGGTTGGCGGCGAATCTGTTCAATCAGTTGTCTTGCCCCAATCACTAAAAACGTGCAGTCAACTGATAGACTGAGAATGCTAACGTTAGCGATCGGAGCACGAGCGCTCTTAGTTCAGTTGGTAGAACGCAGGTCTCCAAAACCTGATGTCGGGGGTTCAAGTCCTCCAGGGCGCGCTTACTCAACGGCAAAAACAGTGCCATGCAAGATCAACTGTAAGGCACCTCTGCGTCACTTTGACAATTGTCGTTAGGTGCCTTGTCGGTCTAGGCGTGATTGCTCAGCGCAGGTTTCTTGCAACAGCGCAAACCTCTAGTGAAACTGAGCTACATTGGTAGAGCGATCGCCACCTTTTAACTAATCCTAGCGCCCACCCAGGTGTAGGAGAGTGATACATCAAAGCTGCACTGAATGAGAGGGGATGAAGCCATGGCGAAAAAGGACGAAATTGAGTTACAGGAAGCAAAGCCAGGATTTGCGGTTTCAACCTTTTTGCAAGAAACGAAGGATGAGCTGGATAAGGTTGTCTGGCCCAGCCGCCAGCAGCTAATCAGCGAGTCGATCGCTGTCATTTTGATGGTGATCCTTTCCGCAACATTGATTTATCTCATTGATAATTTATTTGCTTGGGGATCTAAGCAGGTGTTTGGATGACTTTTGCAAGGGACGAATCTCAACAAAACTTGGCGCAAATTGACGCTGAGGAGGCTTCGGACGAAGCGTCCTCTCAAAACGGTCGCTGGTATGCTGTTCAGGTCGCTTCCGGCTGCGAGAAACGCGTCAAGGCTAACCTGGAACAGCGTATTGAGACGTTAGATGTTGCCAATCGCATCTTCCAGATTGAAATTCCTCAGACTCCAGCAATCAAGCTTCGCAAGGACGGTAGCCGTCAGAACACAGAAGAAAAAGTATTTCCTGGCTATGTGCTTGTCAACATGCTGATGGATGATGATACATGGCAGGTGGTTAAAAACACGCCCAATGTGATCAACTTTGTGGGCGCTGAGCAAAAGCGTCGATACGGTCGCGGGCGAGGACACGTGAAACCCTTGCCGCTGGGCAATGCAGAAGTTGAGCGCATCTTTAAGCAAGCTCAAGAACAGGAACCCGTTGTCAAGATTGACATGGCTCCCGGCGACAAGATTTTGGTGCTTTCTGGTCCCTTTAAGGACTTTGAAGGTGAGGTGATCGAGGTCAGTCCTGAACGCAGTAAACTCAAGGCGCTGCTTTCCATTTTTGGGCGAGACACACCGGTGGAGTTGGAGTTTAATCAGATTCAGAAAGAGAGCTAGTAGAGTCAATGGCAAAGAAAGTTGCTGCAGTCATTAAGTTGGCAATCACCGCTGGAAAAGCAAACCCAGCCCCTCCAATCGGTCCTGCGCTTGGTCAGCATGGGGTCAATATCATGATGTTCTGTAAAGAATATAATGCTAGAACGGCTGATCAGGCAGGCATGGTTGTACCGGTCGAAATTTCGGTTTATGAAGACCGCAGTTTTACGTTTATCCTTAAAACACCCCCTGCGTCAAAGTTGATTGCCAAAGCGGCAGGTATCGAGCGTGGTTC
The DNA here is from genome assembly GCA_019358895.1 of Tildeniella nuda ZEHNDER 1965/U140. Taxonomy (GTDB): domain Bacteria; phylum Cyanobacteriota; class Cyanobacteriia; order Leptolyngbyales; family Leptolyngbyaceae; genus Stenomitos; species Stenomitos nudus. The sequence continues at coordinate 329,304 of JAHHIG010000002.1, forward strand.
TGGCGAGGCAAATCGTAAGAAGGTGGGTTCTATTACTCGTTCTCAGCTGCAGGAAATTGCTCAGGCGAAATTGCCTGACTTGAATGCAAACGATATCGAGGCAGCGATGCGGATTGTTGAGGGTACTGCCCGTAATATGGGTGTAACCGTTAAAGAGTAGAGTATTGAGCGATCGGAGCTAAAGCGCTAAGCCTAAAGCTCAGATGCTAAACGCTCTAGTCTAAGCTTTCTGACTTAGCTCAGATAGCTAACTTGTAAACCAATAGCGGGGAAGAGGCAACGCTTCGTTAATACCCCAGGAGAACCGATGGCAAAAGTATCTCGAAGACTGCAAGAACTGCAAAAGAAAGTTGAGGAGCGCCCTTACGAACCGTTAGAGGCGTTAAATCTGCTTAGGGAAACAGCAACCGCCAAATTTGCCGAATCGGCAGAAGCGCACATTCGTTTAGGCATTGATCCCAAGTACGCTGATCAACAGTTGAGAACAACTGTCGCCTTACCCAAGGGTACAGGACAGTCTATTCGCGTTGCTGTGATTGCTCGCGGTGAGAAAGTGACCGAGGCAACCAATGCAGGCGCAGATTTGGCTGGCTCAGAAGAACTAATCGCTGAGATTCAGAAGGGGTCGATGGACTTTGATTTGCTCATCGCCACGCCAGATATGATGCCCCAAGTAGCAAAGCTAGGTAAGCTGCTGGGTCCACGTGGTTTGATGCCATCGCCCAAAGGTGGGACGGTCACGTTTGATTTGCCTCAAGCGATCGCCGAATTCAAAGCAGGTAAGCTAGAGTTTCGGGCAGATAAGACAGGCATTGTTCACGTCATGTTTGGCAAGGCAACGTTCCCAGCGGCTGACCTACTGGTCAATTTGAAGGCGCTGCAAGAGACGATCGATCGCAACCGACCTTCTGGTGCCAAGGGTCGCTACTGGCGCACAGTCTACGTTTCTGCCACAATGGGACCTTCGATTGAAGTCGATGTTAGCTTGCTACGAGACTTAAAGTTTGGAGAAGCGGCATAAAACTTTCGTTGTGAGCCGTTAGTTGTTAAACTGATGGATTCAGTGGCTTAAACATTGCAGACCGCTACAGTCGTAACACCATTACCCTAATTACGAAAAGTCCGCCACCAATACCTTAATAGCAAAGCCAGAGACAGCAGGCGCTTAGAAGCTTAATTTCCTGCTTAGGTTTTCGTTTTGTAGTTTTTTATGACATGTCACTTTGTTCGACGTGCTTGAAAAATCTACAGCGTAACCCCGGCTTTTTGTCCGGGGTTTTTTAATTCTAGCTTTGTCGCTTTAAGACTGATGCGCAACGCTGGATAGTACAACCACCCATTTAAAGGAGGTGAGATACATGGGTAGAACATTAGAGGGTAAGAAGGCGATCGTCGCTGAGCTCAAAGAAACGTTGAGTACATCCCAACTGGCAGTTTTAATTAACTATCAGGGTCTGACGGTTGCCGAAATTACAGACCTACGGAAACGGCTTTTGCCAACTGGTGCAACCTGTAAGGTCACTAAAAATACCTTGATGCGAATTGCTGTCGAAGGCAACCCAACGTGGGAGCCAATGACGAGTTTGCTATCAGAATCAACGGCATTTTTGCTGATCAAAGATGATGTTGCCGGAGCGTTGAAAGCGTACCAGGATTTCCAAAAAGCCACCAAGAAGACAGAGCTTCGCGGTGGCGTAATGGAAGGACGAGCGTTAACTGAAGCCGATGTCAAGGCGATCGCTGACCTCCCATCGAAGGAGCAGCTCATCGCGCAAATCGCTGGAGCGATCAATGGCGTAGCAGCGAAATTGGCGATCGGGATCAACCAAGTGCCCTCATCTTTGGCTCGTGCGATTCAAGCAGTTGCCGACAAAGACAAAGAAGCTGCTTGAAGCAGTTTTTAGTGATCAGCTTTTAGTTTTTAGACCATGATTTCTAACACTAAAAGCTAACGACCAACAACCAAGAACCAACAACTTAGGAGACAACAAATGTCTGTAACAACCGATGAAATTTTGGAAAAGCTAAAAACGCTATCACTACTGGAAGCGTCGGAACTAGTGAAGCAAATTGAGGAAGCTTTTGGCGTTAGTGCCGCGGCTCCAGCAGGCGGTATGATGATGGCGGCTCCGGGTGCGGCAGCGGCTCCGGCTGAAGAAGTTGAAGAACAGACTGAGTTCGATGTCGTGTTGGAAGAGTATCCGGCTGACAAGAAGATCTCAATTCTGAAGGTCGTGCGGACGCTGACAGGTTTGGGACTAAAAGAGGCAAAAGACCTTGTGGAAGCAGCACCCAAAGCGGTTAAGGAAGGCGTTGCCAAAAGTGATGCCGAAGATGCCAAAAAGCAGTTGGAAGAAGCTGGCGCGAAAGTAGCGATTAAGTAAAAGCAGCGAAAATATTATGTTTTCGTGAGGAAGTTACGCATAACGTCCCTACGAACACACAACATTTCAATGCAAAAGGGGGGACATTCAATGTCTCCCCTTTTTTGTACATCTCGCGTTTGCAGATTGGCTCAAGCTTGATCGCTCAAAGAATGTAGAGCAATAAGAAAAGGAAAATCCAAACGACATCAACAAAGTGCCAGTAAATTTCAGCGGCTTCAACGCCAAAATGCTTTTCGTTGCTGTAATGACCTTGCTTGAGCGATCGCCATAGCACTGCCAAGATGAGCACCAGTCCAAAGGCTACGTGTAAACCGTGAAAACCAGTCAGGACATAGAACGTACTGGCAAACAGATTTGTCTTCAGCCCAAACTCTAGGTGGAAATATTCGTATAGCTGACCCACCAGAAAGATGGCTCCCATTGCAGCCGTGATCGCAAACCACTTCTGCAAGCCCTTCACGTCGTTCTTCTTGATAGCAGTATCCGCATTGTGAATGATAAAACTGCTAGAAATCAGAATGATGGTGTTGATCCCTGGCAGCAATAGCTCTAGCTTTGGTGTGCCTTCAGGGGGCCAACTTGGGGCGACGGAACGGAACGTCAAATAGGCTGTAAAAAGCCCCAGGAAAATCATCGCTTCCGCGATTAAAAAAATAGTGATGCCAAAGAGACGATAGTCGTGGTGCTCAGTGTGATGAGCGACAACTTCGGTTTCGGTATGGTGATGATTAAGAATCGTTTTAGTCGAGTCGAGAGTGGAGCCTGTCATAGTAAAGAGTCGTTGATTGTTGGTTTTTAGCCGTTAGCCCTTCGTTTTCTTTACAGTCTGAGGGCGATCACTCATGACGATCGTCTTGAGACACCGCTACAGCCGGATCAGGTTCAGCTCTCAGCACTGAATTGGGACCCGCTGCCAGCACCGGATCTTGCGAGTCAGAAAACGGTACATCAACGGGAGTCGCACGATCGCCAAACCCGTAGTCATAAGGACCTGTTGCCAAGACTGGATCGGCTGCAAAGTTTTCGACAGGTGGTGGCGAACTGGTCATCCACTCTAGCGTTAGCCCTTTCCACGGGTTATCGCCCGCTTTCGGTCCATACATCCAGCTCCAAATTGCGTTGACGATGAAGGGAATCGTCGAAACAGCCAGAATGTAGGCACCGATCGAGCAAATGAGGTTCAGGAACGCGAATCTGGGTTCGTATTCCGCAATCCGGCGATTCATGCCCTCCAGCCCTAACTTGTGCATGGGCAAGAACGCCAGGTTGAAGCCAATCAGATTCAGCCAAAAGTGAACCTGTCCCCAGGTTTCGTTCAGCATACGTCCGGTCATTTTGGGGAACCAGTGGTAGAACCCGGCGTAAAGACCAAAGACACTGCCGCCGAACAAGACGTAGTGGATGTGCGCCACGATGAAATAGGTATCGTGAACGTGAATGTCAAACGGTACCGCAGCAACCATCACGCCGCTGATGCCACCAATCACGAACATCGATAGAAACCCAAGCGCAAACAGCATGGCACTATTGAGGCGCAGTTTGCCGCCCCAAATCGTCGCCAGCCAACTGAACACTTTGATCCCCGTTGGCACAGCAATGACCATCGTCGTGATCATAAAGAACATCCGCAACCAGGGTGGAGTGCCACTGGTAAACATATGGTGTGCCCAGACAATTAGCCCCAAGAAGCAAATAGCAAGGCTGGAATAGGCGATCGCCTTGTAGCCAAAAATCGGCTTACGGGCATGTACGGGCAGAATCTCAGAGATCATGCCAAAGACAGGCAGGATCATGATGTAAACCGCCGGATGCGAGTAAAACCAGAACATGTGCTGGTAGACGATCGGGTTGCCACCACCTGTTGGATTGAAAAATGACGTACCTACCAGCAAGTCGAACGCAAGCAAAATCAGTGCGCCAGCGAGTACAGGAGTCGCTAAGAGCGCCAGTGTCGAGGTTGCCAGCATTGCCCAGCAAAACAACGGCATCTGGTTGAACCCCATGCCCGCGATCCGCATCTTGAAAATGGTTGCGATAAAATTAATCGCTGCCAGAATTGACGATGTACCCAGTATCAAGACGCTCAGAATCCAGATTGCCTCGCCTGCCTGATCGGTTACCAGACTTAGCGGTGGATAGGATGTCCAGCCAGCACCGGGCGCACCCACAAAAAAACTGCAAAGTAATAAGATGCCCGCAGGAGGAATCATCCAAAAGGCAAGGGCGTTTAGCCTTGGAAACGCCATATCCCGTGCCCCAATCAGCAGTGGCACCAGGTAGTTGCCAAAGCCACCCGTTGTCGCAGGCACAATCCACAGGAAGATCATCACTGTGGCATGAACTGTAAAGAGACTGTTGTAAACCTCTCGACTGACGAAGTCTACTTCAGGGGTTGCCAGTTCTGTACGAACAGCGGTTGCTAGAGCGCCGCCAATCAGGTAAAAAACAAACGTCGTAACCAGGTATTGAATTCCAATTACCTTGTGGTCTGTACTGAAGCTAAAGTAAGTCCGCCAGTTTTGCTCATTCGGCTCGGCACCATGAGCAGGAAGGTTGGCGGTTTCTTGTAGCTGTGCTTGGGTCATAAGAATAAATCCATTGCGATCGGCTCATCGCTTGTTGCTTTTTCAGGTAATGGCGCTAACCCCTCGATCGACGATTAGCTTGCGGAAGACGCGTGTTCAGACGGAGAGTGGAGCTGGTGTAGCAGGCTGGGATCAATACCGATGCGATCGGCATAGGGAGCCAAGAACTCATCAGGCGTTTTGTCAGCAGGGTTGAGCGCGATCGTCTGCTCCAGTCCTTCGGCACTGGCAACCTTCTGCTCGTTAACCCAAGCATCAAAGTCAGCGGGCGATTCCGCAATCACTTTCGTTCGCATAGCACCGTGATACGGACCACAGAGTTCAGCACAGATAACGGGATACTCCCCAATGCGGTTAGGTGTGAATCGAAGTTCAGTCGGTTGACCAGGTACTGCATCTTGCTTCAACCGAAACTCTGGCACCCAAAACGCGTGCAGCACGTCACTGGCAGAAATATTCAGCAGCACGTCGCGCCCGACTGGAACATGAAGCTCACCTGCGACTACCCCACTATCAGGGTAGGTAAAAATCCAAGCATACTGCAGACCATTTGCCTGAATCACAAAGGGTTGGAGGGGGTTCTGCTGAGGCATCGCTCCCACACCGGGAGTCGTTGCTGTCCGCGAACCATCTTCGTTAGTGGTCACGCCACCGGGGATCGCTGCTTCAGCCTGAGGTGTCTCTGTTGAAGCTGCTACTAGCGTGTCATCAGTGGAGCCAGACGGCAAAGGCGCTGCGATCGCGGCACCAGACATCGCCATTTGATGCGTTGGCTGCCCATGCGCGACGGAATGCTCCATTGGGTTTAAGCCACCGATCTGGGTGTAAACCTCGAAGCTGTAGATCGCCAAGCCTAAAACAATGACCGCTGGAATCGATGTCCAAAGAATCTCTAGCGGAATATTGCCATGAACGGGCGACCCATCTGTTTCATCACCTGGCTGACGGCGAAATTTGAATACCGCTACCAGAATTACGCCCATCACGAGCAAAAAGAGACCTGTACCGATCGTCATCATCGTGTCAAACAGCCCATCAATCAGGGGGGCTGCTTCGGACGCTTCGACAGGCATCAAACCGTGGTTTTGACCGACCCAGACACTAACAAGAGTCAGTAGGATGCCAGCTAGCATCGTGGTAATGGAGCTTGGGATATTCACAATTCAAGTTCGCCTAAACAATAGCGATCGCAAGAGAGAAGCCACCGTTCGGAAGGAACAGAATGAGTCTCAAGAAAGGGCAGACGGTAGGAAGCAGCTTGCTGCCTCTATAGATCGTTAGATCTGCCTCTCTACAAGGTAAAGCAGTGCCCTCAAAAATGGAGCGGTTATTGACTATCCTTATAGATTTCTTCAGGATTGCTGTTGGTTTGCAACGCATTCCCAATTTAGTGAGCTAGTGGAGCGGCTCCAGCACCAAGAAAAGCGCAGAGTCACGTACACCAATTTGAGCACATTCAGGACACCGTCTAAGCCACTGCTCTATTCTGTCTAAGCCACTGCTCTATTCTGTCTAAGCCACTGCTTTATTCTGTCTAAGCCACTGCTCTATTCTATAGTCTGGTTTTCTGCAACGGTGGTGGTGCAAACGCGACGTAATCCAAAGAAATTCCAAAGGGGTTAGGGCAAACGTAACAGCCTCATTAAAGTAAGAGCAAAAGGCGAAACAAACCCGCATTTGAGAATGTAGTGCTAGGTTTGGAGTGTATAGTCACTCTTGAGTTTCATTTCGCCGCGTTGAACTTGTGATTTTCAAGGATAAGCCGATGGCTGATGCTATCTTCCATCAATCTGCTGTTGAGTCATCTCGACCCCGATCGCGGGTGAGCCGCTTTGCCCTGGCGATGGCGGCAGAAACGCTGTTTCTTATGGCTCTGGGTAGTGCTACGCGCGTCATGAACGCGGGTCTTGCCTGCCCTGACTGGCCCCTTTGCTACGGCGAACTGGTACCCCGACAGCAAATGAATTTTCAGGTTTTTTTGGAGTGGTTTCACCGCTTAACGGCATCGTCAATGGGCTTATTTGCGATCGCCCTTGCAGCCACTGCCTGGTGGTACCGTCGCTCATTACCTGGCTGGACACCCTGGGCAACCACGTTTGCGTTAGTACTGGTCGTTACTCAGGGGCTGCTCGGTGCGCTGACTGTTACCGAACTACTCCGTTTTGATATCGTCACTGCTCATCTGGGAACGGCGCTCCTCTTTTTTGTGACGCTACTGGCGATCGGCGTTGCCCTCATGCCTTACCAGGGGATGGGCACGGCTGGTAAGCTGCCCTGGGTTGGTCTCTCGGCGGCACTCCTGGTCTATGTACAAAGTATTCTGGGTGCGTTGGTGGCATCCCGGTGGGCGCTACATCAATGCCTCAATGATTCTGGTCTGTGTCTGGTGATGCATAGCCATCTTGCAGGCGTAGTACCACCGACGCTGGCAACGCTAACGCTGGTTTTTTTAGCATGGCGAACTCCAGCACTCCATCCCACATTGCGGAAGCTGGCAAGCGTAGCCAGCGGCTTAGTGCTACTTCAAATTCTTTTGGGAGTGGCGACGTTTAAGCTAAGGCTGCAAGTGGAGCCACTGACTGTCTCGCATCAGGCGATCGGCGCTGCGTTACTGGGCACGTTGGTCACGTTTACAGTATTGGCACTGCGTGACGGATCGTCAGTTGTCGTTGATGAATCGTCCTCCGCGTCGGTACCCTCGGCGATCGCTGATACGTTCCCCAGCGATCGCACCAATGGGCAACCTGCCTGACTTGACTTGAGGTTGATGGAGTGGGATCAAGCGAACGAGGCTCTGTCAAACCACACGGGTGAGCGTCGCCTCACTTACAACTCCAGTTCTAGTCTGTCTTTATTCAGTTTGTCTTCTTTAGGAAAGGGCGAATGCAAGAAACTGTCTTAACTGGTATTTCCCGCCAACACGAGAACATCTTACAGGTTCTCCAAAGCTACTACCAACTCACCAAGCCTCGCATTATTTTGCTGCTGTTGATTACAACGGCTGGAGGCATGTGGATTGCGGCAGAAGGTGAAGTAAACCCCGTTCTCTTGCTGGTGACATTGTTCAGCGGTGCCTGCGCTGCTGGGGCAGCTAATACCATCAATTGCTTCTACGATCGCGACATCGATTACATCATGGAGCGAACTCGTCATCGCCCCCTGCCGTCGGGACGAATCCAACCACGTGATGCGCTGATTTTTGCGATCGCCCTTGCAACGCTTTCGTTCACGCTGTTGACTGTTTTTGCCAACTTGTTGAGCGCTTGCCTTGCGATGTCCGGTATCGTCTTCTATGTGCTGATTTACACCCATTGGCTCAAGCGGCACAGCACACTTAACATTGTGATTGGGGGTGCTGCTGGGGCGATTCCACCGCTGGTTGGCTGGGCAGCCGTCACGGGTGATTTGAGCTGGGCAGCGTGGGTGCTGTTTGCCATTATCTTTTTTTGGACACCTCCGCACTTCTGGGCACTGGCAGTCTTGATTCGAGAAGACTATGCCAAAGTGGGTGTGCCCATGTTGCCTGTTGTCGTTGGCAATGAACCGACTGCCCGCCAGATTTTCTACTACACGCTGGCATTGATCCCAGTCACCTTGCTGCTTGTTTACCCACTGCATGTGATGGGAACCGTATACGCTGGCATTGCCTTGCTGCTGGGCGGCGTTTTCGTTCAAAAGGCATGGCAGCTTATGCAAACACCGTCCGATTTGGCGGTTGCGCGATCGGTCTTTAAATATTCCATTTTATACCTGATGCTCCTCTGTGCAGGTATGGGACTTGATAGCTTACCCGTCACGCATCACATCACGGATGTGGTTGCGGCGAATGTACACACTCTCATGGGATCGCTGAAAGCTTAGACGACTGCCAAGGAACCGTTATCGCCTGTCCAGCCAGGTGAGAGCGGTAGAGCCGTTACTTGCAATGGCTCTCTTAACAATGAACGCTCGATCGCGTCAACTACGATAGGATGAAAGAGTGTTGAGATTTGTATAGCTTGGGAGGAGTACGATGGCTCCTGCGGTGTTGATTGAAAAGCTGAAGAAACAGTACGGCTCTGTAGAAGCTGTGAAAGATGTCTCACTTCAGATTGAGCCAGGAGAAATTTTTGGTCTTCTGGGACCCAATGGGGCAGGCAAAACGACCACTCTACGCTGTCTCTGTACGTTGGCTGAGCCTGATTCTGGCAGAGTGGAAGTCTCTGGTATTTCAGTCATCGATCAGCCCCGCCTCGCTAGGCAATGTCTGGGCTATATCGCACAGGAAGTAGCGCTAGACAAGGTGCTGACGGGACGCGAGTTGCTTCAACTGCAAGCAGCGCTCTATCATCTTCCTCGCGCGATCGCCAAAGAACGTATCGCCCTTGTCCTCAAGCTATTGGATTTAGAAAGCTACGCCGACAAAAAGACGGGTACTTACTCCGGTGGTCTAAAGAAACGCCTGGATCTGGCAGCCGGATTGCTACATCAACCGCAGGTGTTAGTTTTGGATGAGCCAACCGTTGGGCTGGATATTGAAAGTCGTATTGCGGTTTGGGATTTCCTTCGGGGGCTGCGGGCGGATGGCACTACTGTTCTACTGACCAGCCATTATCTTGAGGAGGTAGACGCACTCGCCGATCGTGTTGCCATTATTGATCAGGGTTCGGTGATTGCGTCTGGTAAGCCCTCAGAGCTAAAGGATCAAGTGGGGGGCGATCGGGTGACGCTTCGCATCCGTGAGTTCTCGCCACCTGAAGAGGCTGAACGGGCAAGAACGCTGCTTCAGTCGCTGCCAGCCGTGCAAGAAATCATTATCAACAGCGCTCAGGGCAACTCGCTTAATCTGGTCGTTCAGCCCCAAAGCGATGCTCTTGCCACCATTCAGCAAGCTCTACAAACCGCTGGATTACCAACCTTCGGCATTGCCCAATCGCGCCCCAGTCTTGATGATGTCTATCTGGCAGCAACTGGACGCACCTTATTGGATGCTGAAATTGCTAGTGCTGGTAGCCGCGACACGAAAGCAGAGCGGAAGCAGGGTATGCGCTGACCAAGATTTACCAGCCAAAACGACTGTATGGGCTAGTTTCACAGCGCAACGCTATTTGCAAGATACTATCTGTAAACGCTGTCCCATGAAACCCTTAAACTTATCTCATTTCTTTAGGATTCAACTCTGTAGTGCCACCTTCATCTTCGCGGTTTAACTTATGAGTACAACCTTTGCACCGTCTGAAACTGAGCTAGACAAACGTACTGAAATTCAACCCAACTCGACGTTTGGCGATTTCTTACAGGAGACAGGAGCACTGACCCGCCGTCTCTTTATTCAACTCCAGCGCCGTCCGTCTACTTTAATTGCAGGTATTATTCAGCCGATTATGTGGCTGGTGCTGTTTGGGGCACTCTTTCAAAATGCGCCACAGGGTCTGTTTGGGACGGATGTCAGCTATGGACAATTTTTGGGCGCAGGCGTAATCGTTTTCACAGCGTTCGGCGGGGCGCTGAATGCTGGACTACCAGTCATGTTCGATCGCGAGTTTGGCTTCCTCAATCGCTTGCTGGTAGCGCCTCTGGCATCGCGGTTTTCGATCGTGATGGCATCTGCCATTTTTATTACAACGTTGAGCCTGATTCAGACCGGTGCGATCGTTACGATGAGTGCCTTACTGGGAGCAGGCTTGCCAAATGCGTTGGGTCTGGGATTGGTCGGTTTGATTGTCTTGCTGCTGGTGTTGGGTGTCACAGCCTTGAGTTTAGGGCTTTCCTTCTCCTTGCCTGGTCATATTGAACTCATCGCCGTGATTTTTGTCACGAACCTGCCGCTACTCTTTGCCAGCACTGCATTGGTGCCCCTATCGTTTATGCCGCTGTGGTTGCAGTGGGTCGCAACGCTCAATCCCTTAAGCTACGCGATCGAACCCATTCGCTACGTTTATCTGCATAGTGACTGGTCGCTGAGCAGTGTCGTCATGCAGGCTCCCTGGGGTTCTGTCACACTGGGAGCCGCTCTACTGTTGCTGCTTAGCTTTGATGTTGTGGCGCTAATCATCATTCAGCCAAGACTCCGTCAGACGCTAGCTTAACGATTCGGCAGAGACTTCTGAACACATTTAGGACTTACGCAGAAACCGGGTTTCTTTACGAAAAGCTGTCGTTTGAGCCTACCAATTGTGTCAAGAAAGCCGGTTTCTCTCACCGTGCGTAAGTCTTAACATTGTTATTCTAAACACATTGCTAGAACGGCTTTTGAGTTGAGTGCTAAAATACTTTTGGAGTCAGGGAGCATTCTGCTAACCAGCAACGTCTTGGCTAGAGATTAGTACGGCAGCTTTCAGATGATGTTTCGGGTAGAGAACGTTTTATGACTACAACAATGAGAATGTCAACAGTATTCGCATGTAGGCTTACCCAGTTCACTTTCGGTTTTGCGGCGGCGATCGGGTTGATGACGGGGCTTTCTCACTCAGCTTCGGCTCAGCAAGAAGGTGTGGCTCAACCGCAAGAAATTTTTCAGGATGGGCAAACCCGCGATCCCTTTTCGGGTCGGGGTAGCGACCAGTCTGGTGGCGTAATGGACTTAGTGCATCGGGCAATGCAAGCAGGCTCCACCAGCAACGAAGACTTTTATAACCAGCAGAAAGAGAATCTCGATTCAGCAGCAGCAGATTTTCGGGCGGCACAGCAACAGCGTTTGAATAGTCCGCAGACTACCCCCGCAACGGCTCAAGGCACGGTCGCTCCCACGAAATAGCCTTGATGATTGTGCTGATGGTCGCGTCAAAGCTGGAAGCGTCGTTAAAGTGCGCCTTGCTTTAGTCTTTCCAAAAAGTCTTTACGTCGTCTCCTGCTTCACCTCTACTTTGCAGATAGTGGCTTAAACTCGTAGGCTGTCTGGCTTCCGACTGCCACTGGAACGATCGTCACTAAGAGTACGCTACCCTGGCGATCGCCCGATGGTAAAAAGCGCACAGGAGTAGTTGCACCATGTGCCGCAAACGTGGTTTGAGATAGCACTCTTTTAATGCCCGTACGACTGGGATCGACTCGTATGGCAGCGATGAGAGCTTGAGTCGCATCATATGCCAGAGCAGTGCGCCAGCTAACGGAAGCATCAAGCCCCCAGAGTTGGCTCGATTGTCGTTGGAAGAGAGACTGAGCAAGATCAGCAGGAACCGCGACAGTTGTACCGACGGCATCCTTGCCAGCCACTTTGAGTATTTTTACGGTCGAGATACTGTCACCAGCAAGCACTTTGAGGCGACGGTGGTTTAGCTGCACAATCTGGATCGCCTGATCAGAAACGGTATTGTCTGATGCCAGCATGATGACTTCGGCACCCTTAGCGATCGCGGTTTCAACGCTATCAGCCGCATCAAAATCGGGGCGGGAGAAGTCAAACTCATTCATCAACTCCACACCATTGTAAAATAGAGCGTTTTTGAACTCGGTTTTGAGCGACACGCTGTACGCGCTGGCAGCGTTGAAAAAGACCACCACCTTACGCTTTTTCAGGCTATTGAGCATATAGGTGCTTAGCACTTTGGCAGTGAGGCGATCGCTGGGCATCGTGCGGAAAATGTAGTCGCCAAAACTGGATAATTGCACCGCAGAACTGAGTGGCGATACCATCACTAACTGATTTGCCTGATAGACAGAGGCGGCAGACAGCGACGTGTCACTAATGCCATGTCCAATCACACCTAGAACGTCTGATTGGCTTGCCAGAACGGTCGCTAACTGTTGAGCCGTATCGGGCTGGTTGTCATCGTTGGCAATGACGACCTTCAAACGGATGCCATTAATGCCACCAGCCCGATTCAACTCGTCCTGCGCCTTGGCAACCCCTCTCAGAATTTCGAGCGCCGAGCCAAAGGTATCACCCAGTGGTACAGCAACCGCGATTTTGTAGGACGTTTCAGTGCCGATACGTGCGTTGTTGAGGTAAATCAAGGTTTCGGGATCGCCCTGATTGCTCTGACGTGCTGCCTCCAGCGCCACAACTGCCTTCGTATATTCTCCAGCAGCAAGCCGCTCAACGCCTTCTTGCTTTTTGGGGTTGACTTGCCAGCGGCTTAGCAGCGTTTCACCCGCACTGATACGATCGAGCACCAGGCTCTGCGTTGGCTTCGGCGCTGAGTCAGATCGTGAGGGCACTACAGCAGAAGGCAGTAACCCACGTACCAGAGCAGTCAGAGCAAGAGCAGCCACGATCGCGCTACCCACGATCGTCAGCAGTTTAGTACGGTTGAAACGAGGATGAGGGCGTTGCTTTGAATGCTCCACTTGAAACTGAGTTTGGAGTAGTGGAGTCATGGTGAGCGGGCTTGCTGCTGCACGACCGAGAAAATTAGCGGTGCGGCGATTGGCAGGTGCGCTACCAGAAATAACCTGCTGTAGTGCTTGCCGTGCCTCTAAAGCGGACTGGTAGCGATGGATGTAGTGATAACAAATCATCCTGTCCAGGAAGGTTGCCAGCGACTCACCTACCTGTGCCTGGTCTCGCCAAATGATTTCAGATGTGTTGAAGTCTTGCGGTAGCTGCGATGGACGCATCCCCGTCAGGGTCTGAATGGCGACCATACCCAATGAATAGAGGTCGCTGCTGAACTGCGGTCTGCCCAGACATTGCTCACTAGCGCCATAGCCAGACGTGTAAATCGGGATGCTCAGGCTGGTCTCACCCGTGGCTTCAGCGATCGTGTTGCCCAGCGTTTTCACGGCACCAAAGTCAATCAAGACAAGCTTGTCATCGCGATCGCGGCGAATCAAATTTTCAGGTTTGATATCTCGATGGATCACCCCTTGAGCATGGACGAACTCCAAAACGCCCAAAACATCCTCTAATAGCCTGATCACCTGGCTCTCAGAAAAGTGGACACCTTCAGTCAGCTCATCACTAACAGGATGACCCTCCACAAACTCCTGCACCAGATAAAACTCTTGATTCTCTTCAAAGTAAGCAAGCAGTTGCGGAATCTGGTCGTGCCTGCCCAATCGCTCTAACGTCTCTGCCTCTGTTTGAAAAAGCCGCCGCACTTGCAGAAGCACAGAGGCATTGGAGCTAGCGAACGTGAGATGCTTCAGTACACAGCGTGGGTTCCCAGGACGTTGAGTGTCTTCGGCAACGTAAGTATGACCAAAGCCTCCTGCTCCCAGGACATTGATAATTTTGTAGCGCGCACCGATGAGTTCGCCCAGCATTGCAGTCACAGCTAGCGGTAACTTCGCCACCTATACAGGCGAAATCACTTTCTAATGACTCTACCGTGATGCCGCTGATCCTGCCAGGGGAAATCTAAGCAGACACAACACAAAACCTGTCACACTTGAGACAGCAACCTTTTACGCTCTGCCTGCTGACTATCCTGGTGCAGAACTTGGCGTGTAGAATTCAGGAGTCAGAAGTCAGCTTCTAGAGCGACTTATCCCTTTTGACTCCTGGTATAGATGTGTTAAAGACTGTTCAAGTAGCTAAGCAGGTCTGCCATTTCCTGAGCGCTTGGCTGAAACTGAGGCATTGGCGGCGTTTTCCCACTGGTTACTTGATGGATAATGCCGACCTTGGACTTACGGCTAGAAACTTCTCGTAGGCTTGGACCAACCCATCCATTCGCTTCAGTCCCATGACAGCCAGCGCAGTTCATGAGAAAAATGGCATGTCCCTGTATAGAATCACCTTGATGTGACATGACATCGCGCACGTAAGGTGAAGAGGCGCTCAACTGATAGATTCCTAGAACAGCTAGGAACACAGCAAAAAACGTTGCCAGAACGACCAGGGCAATCCGCTGAATGGAACTTTCGTGATTAAGAAGCTGGTTATCCAAAAGTTGTGCAAAAGAGCGCCTGTGGGCAAGTGTGTAGCGATAAAGATTTCGATCGATTCACTCTTATACTTTAAAGCCTCTTTAGATAACTTTGCAATTCTCTCATGCTTCAGGAAAGGAACGAAGCGATCGACGGACATCTTCGTCAGCGACTCTTTGGCTGTGCTCAGGGTTCAGACGACGCAACTTCTTTCAAGTTAGGAGTTGTACAGAAATAACAGCATGGTCTGTAGCTGTCAGCCGTTAGCGAAAAGCTGATCGCTGATTCAAAAGCGTGCAGTTATTTTTATACCAATTCAACGTGGAGCAGCCTTAGAGGTAGGGTGTGTTAGCGAAGCGTAACGCACCGCATCCCTAGCAATGATGCGTTTTGCTGCCGCCAACGCATCCTACGATCATGTGCATCTTCAAATGAATGCGGCAAATGAATGCGGTATTGGCAAGCTCTGATCTTAATGTCGATACCACTTTGAGCGAAAAAACTCACTGTATGCGCTGCGTTTTGTCGTTGAACCTAGTACCATAGGCACAGAGCATATCGTTCACGTCAGAGTTGCTGGACTCAAAAGGAGATTTAACTTGGTAGAGCCACTTCTTTCAGGTATTGTGCTTGGATTAATCCCGATTACCCTTGCTGGGCTGTTTGTCGCCGCATATTTGCAGTACAAGCGTGGCAATCAGTTAGGTCTTTAGATTTTCCAACCATTCTTACTACTAAAAAAGTCTAGTGGATTGCTAGGCTTTTTTTAGTCATCTGATGCGGCGATTGATTAAGCGATCGTCCACTGACTTGCAGTGACCCACGCAATGCCATTACAGCCTTAATGCCCGTCTGCTCCGATGGCGCTCCCATCAATCAGGGTGCCGTCAAGCAATCTCAAATTCGACACCATAGCTCTCTAATAAATTGCAGGTGTCATGGTCAACCAGGTTGGTATCACTCAGTTCAAGGTTGTAGAAGTCTACCCAGGCATCGTCAAAATAGGGACCAGCGTGCCAGGTGCCCATTTCGAGCTTAATGAAACAAGTGCCAGGGATGCGAAAAACCACCACATCTTCCCAGGTAGGAAGTGGTGCTGTACCGGGCGGAGCCACGCCCAGGAACCATTCTTTACCGCCGAGAGAACCTAGACATTGTGTACAGCGTTGATGGCGCGTTATTTTGTGAAACTTGCGTCCGTGCTGATGCAACCGCATGATGTAGAAGCGAGGAATGCCGTTTTGCAGCTGTAATTGGGCATCCTCAGTCCCAAAAGGCGTGTGGTCATCCAACGCAACGATCACTTGACCAAACGGAAGGAATGCTGCTGAGCTAAGCGGCTGGGGTGGGATTTCTCTTAACTGGTATGTCTCCATCATCAAATTTAGAGTCTAGCCTTTGATGAAAAGATACTAACAGACTTGTAACAGCAGTACGTTTAACCACTCTGTTCGATCGCTACTGGGGCTGAGTGGGTAAAAGCGGGGAATCGGTACAGCGGATAGCAATGGCAGTGGTTCTAGGTTGTGCTTTTAAGAGTGCCAAGAAGGTCGTGTTGCTAAAGCTGCGTGGATCGATGCGCGATCGAGAGCGATCGACCGCCCTATGGGTCGTGATTCGTCCATCTGCGACGCCTGTATTAGCGACTACCCAGGCAAGCGACTGATACTGAGCTTGCGTGTAGCCACTGTGTGTATAGCCGTTGTGGTTGCCATCGTAGGGTGTTTCGAGAGAAATGTGATAGGCAAAGTTATTGACTGACGCTGACAAAGCGGAACTGGTTCTCACAGCTTCTAGACCATTGGCACCAACAAAGGCAGAATTGCCCGCTCCAAAGGCTCGTTTGTCCGGTGGTACCAGGTAAACGACTGTGCCATTCCGCTTAATCAATGTGTGATAGCTCACCTGATCGTTATCATTGAGATGAAATGCCTTGAAGAGACCGATCGCGCTACTCGCAGAACCAACGGTTTCGTGCAGAACGACCAGCGGTTCCAGGTTTGCGGGGTTGCCATTGATATCGTTAAGAAAGCGATCGCCGTAGTTGGTCGGATCAATCAGCGCTACCTCTTCTCTCGGTACGTAACCTGTAGTTGCCTTTTCAGCGTTGTCAACGCTTTGAGACGCTACAGGCTCTTGCCGAAAACGTGAGAGAGAGACTGCACCATCTGCAAGCAGCTTGGCACGCCGTTCCAGCATCGCTTTTTTACGTGCCTTGGCGCTCCCTTGATCAGGCTGTACGGCACAGGCAGTAGAAGCAGGATTGGCTGGCGATGCAGAAGGAATCAGTGGAGCTAGCGTCGGTTGTGACCGCGTTTCTGCTCCCTGAGCGGTTGCTAGATTGCGACTGTTGATCGCTAGTACAAATGTCATCAGGCAAAGTACAGCTGCCAGAATAGCGGTTAAAAGTCTTCGGTTCATCTCGATTCGTTGTAAACCTTTAGTTCTGCGATGATCCGGTTCTGATCGGACCTGATCATGAGTGAGCGACTGATGGGTCGAGTGATGTTGGAGGGGCAGGCACTTGCTCGATCGCCCCAAGCAGCTTCAACGTGCCCTTCTGAGCCGCTGTTAGCCCTGTCACACCCGTGATATTAGCGTTCTCATACGGTCGTTGCACTCTCAAGGTCTCCAGGCAAGCAGCCTCTTCATTAACGCTTCGACTGCTTTCCCGCTCTTGTTCGCTGAAGGACTCATTGAAAGACTCACTCAGCATCTCCTGAGTGTCGCTCATACAGCCCATCTTTGGGACATCCTTTGGGCCTAAACGCGCTTCCCACAGCTTGACAGTACCATCTTGGCTACAGCTTGCCAGCAAGCGTCCATCGGGGCTATAGGCAAGGAAGCGTACCCAGTTTTGATGTCCGTGAAGGTTTTGGAGTAAGGGGAGAGGGGTAAGGGGTGAGGTCGTGCTAACGACTGACGGCTGACGGCTGACGGCTGACGGCTGACCGCTAACCGCTGTTATGTCCCACAGCTTGATGATGCCGTCACCACCGCTACTCGCAAGCACTGGTTCGTTGTGGCTGAAGGCAACGGTCAGCACCAAACTAGCGTGGGCTTGAAACACATGCAGCCGATCGCCCGTTTCAGCATCCCACAAAATCACGATGCCGTCTGAGCTACCGCTTGCCAGCCACCGACCGTCCGGGCTAAACGCCAGACAGCGAATCCAACTGGTATGACCAATGAGCGTCTTTAGGTGCTGCACCGCAACAGGGAGAGGCTGTCCAGTGATGCCACCCAGCAGTGAAGCCTGAGTTGTCAGCCCCCAAAGCCGAATGGTCTGATCTTGGCTACCGCTGGCAAGGAGGTGGCGCTGCGGCGATCGGGGTGCAAAAGCAACCGCGCAGACACCGCCCTCATGTCCTTTAAGCATATGCTGCTCATAGCCCGCTTCCTGCCAAAGGCGAATCGTACCGTCGAGACTACCGCTGGCAATGATTTGACCATCAAGGCTAAAGGCTACAGACCAAACTGCGTGAGTGTGTCCCGTGAGGGTGAGGGGTGAGGGGTGAGAGGTGAGGGGTGAGGGGACGAAAGTTTGAGGTTCGAGGTTTGAGTTAAGTTCTTTCTGATCGCTGACCGCTGACCGCTGACTGCTATAGCTTGCTTCCGCTCTGCGGTGTGCTGACCGCTGCTTCCCAAACTCAGAGGTATTCCAGAGGCGAACCGTGCCATCTTCGCTACCGCTTGCAACGGTCTGACCATCTGGACTAAAGGCAACAGCCCAGACCCAACTGGTGTGACCGGCAAGAGGGTAGGGTGTGGGGGGTAGGGTGTGGGGGGTGAGTACGTTTTGAGTAGCGCTGAGTTCTTTGGACTCGCTTCGCGTTTCTTGTCTGCCGTTCGCTTCGCATTTGACAGAAAGTTTTGGGTTTTGAGTGACGGCTGACGGCTGACGGCTGACGGCTGACACATCCCAGAGTCGAATCATCCGATCTTGTCCGCCACTAACCAGGGTCTGCCCATCAGGGCTGAAAGCGATCGACCAAACACCGCTGTTGTAGCCTTGGATCAGCCGTACACATTGATTAGTGCCGCTGTCCCAAAGTCGTACAGACTGATCTTCACTGCCACTTGCCAGCAAACCACCCTTGGGGCTAAACGCAACCGCAGAGATCCAACTTGTATGCCCCTGTAACATTCGCAGACAGTCACCGTTTTCATTCCACAGCCTGACTGTGCGATCGTCGCTACCGCTAACGAGACAAGCGCTGGTCGGATCTTTACCTGTAGAAGCGGCAAAGGCAATGGAGCGGACTGCCGCAGCGTGCCCCAGCAAGGTTTTGTAGCACTGCTGCGTTTGCACATCCCAAAGCTTAATCGTGCGATCGCTACTGCTGCTGGCTAAGGTTTTGCCATCGGGGCTGAAGGCGATCGACCAGACCCAATCGGTGTGTCCGATGAGGGTGAGGAGAGAGGGGTAAGGAGAAAGGGGTGAGGAGAGCGGTGAGTTTCCCGTTTGACGGCTGATGGCTGATGGCTGATGGCTGACCGCTGACTGTTGGCTCCCCAACTGAGAGACATCCCATAGTTTGACGGTGCGATCGTAGCTGCCGCTGGCGAGGAGGCGACCATCAGGACTAAACGCAACCGAATGCACTTCATCAGTGTGTGCTGAAAGGACAGCCGTCAGTGCTCCAGTAGCGACATTCCAGATTCTGACATGGGAATCTTCGTTGCCGCTGGCAAGGTGCGTGCCTGCGGGGTTGAATGCCAATGAAAAAACGCGGCTTGTGTAGCCCTGTAGCGTGTGGATACAGTCGCCTGTTTGCACATCCCAAAGATGAATCGTGCCATTGGCGCTGCTGGCGAACACGCGGTTGTCGGGGCTAAAGGCAACCGTCCACGCCCAGCCATCTTTGGCTTTGCAGGTTAAGAGCTTTTTGCCATCGGCAACGCGCCACAGATGCACTTCATAGCTGATATCACTTGCCGCTAACAGGTTGCCATCGGAGCTGAAGGCAACGGCGAGAATTTGGCTGAAGGTTTCCGTAAAAACAGACTTGCTGAGATCGGAATGAGAAAAATTTGTCCCGTGCAGGCTCACTTTTTGCAGGTATGCTTGCCAAATTGTGAGGTTGGAAAAATCACGATCGCGCAACGTGCAGGCGACACGATCGAGCTTGGAAGCATTGCCCAACGTCCGATCGAAGGGCAAACGGTCTCTATCCTCTTGATCAACCTGAAGCTGACAGAGCAAATTAATCACGTTTCCACCCATGTAGCCAATCACCTGCGGGGCTTTTCCCCGCGCATCGTCAATGATTTGCATCAGTCGATGATCTAAAGCCACACGGCTACTGGTATGCAGCAAGCGATCGACGATCGGCTTGAGCAACAGGCGAATTTGTGATTCACGCACGTAGTCCTTTGCCTGCGCTTTGATCAACGCATGGGAGCGGAGTAGGGGGAACGGGTAAGAGGGTGAGGTGATGGGGCGATGGGGCGATGAGGCAGGGTTTTGCGCTTGTTCTAACGGCTGACCGCTGACCGCTGACCGCTGACCGCTGACTCCTTCAATCTCCTCGCAGACTCCCTCAATCAATTGTTCCAGCATATATTCCATCACGACAGGTTGCAGCGTGAAGGCATTGCCGTTGAAGATATTGCCGTTCTTTTCAATCAGAGAGCGGCGTTCAAGAGCGGTCAAGGTTTCAAGCAGGTGAGCAGGCAACACAGGTGGCAAACAGTCTGACTGCAAATCAGCGAAGCGAATCGGTTCACGGTTAATTGCCAACCAGAACATGACCTGTTGTTCCAGGTCAGAGAGACGACCAATTTGACGTGCCAGCAAATCCCGAATGTCTCCAAAAACGGAGCCGCCCTGCTGTGAAAAGTGGAGAAACTGCGTTAAGCTGCCATCGAAAAAATCGGCGATCGCAGTTGCCACAATCTTGAGCGCTAACGGATTGCCCGCATAATAATCGACCAGCGTTTGCCATTCTGTCGCGGAGCCAGAAAATGTGCCTTTGACGCTCAAGAGTTCGCGTCCAACCGCAGGGGGCAAACCAGCAAGCTGGAGCGATCGCACGGGCAATCGATCGCCTTCTTTCGGAGCCAATCCCTTCGGTTTTTCTCGGCTTGTCATGAGTAAACAGCTTTGGTGCGGCGTTTCGCCGACACAGCGCAAAAGCTGCCCATAGCCTTCATAGCCAGATTGATAGCCGCCATCGCGATCGCCCGGTTGCATCACCGTTTCAGCATTATCCAAAATCAGTAAGCAGCGATGAGCGCGTAGATAATGCAGTAACCGCAAAATTTGTTGATCCAGTGTGTCTGTCTCTGGCAAAAGCGGTTGCGTCTGCTGGTTTGCCACAAACTGAATGAGATCATGCAGCAGATTGTGAATTGGCGGAGCATTGCGGAGCGATCGCCAGATGACGTACTCAAAGTTCGCCTGAATTTGCTGCGCCAACCGAACAGACAGCGCTGTTTTGCCAATGCCGCCCATCCCATACAAGCCGATGAGTCGGCAGCGGTCTTGCAGCACCCATGCTTCTAGAGTCGTGAGTTCGGTCGATCGACCGTAGAAAACCGAAACATCGCTGGCTTCGCCCCAGTCGAGGTGGGGTGAGGAGTGAGGGCTAAAGGATGAAGCTGACTGCTGACCGCTGACCGCTGACCGCTGACCGCTGACTTCCCCTCTACTCACATACCGCTTCAAGACAGCCTGGAGGTTCCCTTTGCTGACCCGTTCTCCCATCGCTTTTGAGAGCGACTGCCAAAGTTGTGAGCCGATTTGTTTGATGTAGCCCACTTCATACCCCGATCGCTGGGCAATCTCCTGGTATGACAATTCGTCCCACGCTTGCCGAAACACGATCGCCTCTAGCCGCCCCAAACATTCATCGCTCAAGGCTTGCTCAACAATTCTGAGTGCTTCATCAGCATCCATAGGTAAAAAGTAGGCGCTACAAAAGTAAACAGTGATTGAAGGGCGACTTCTCGAAGAGTGGCTTCTTGAAGGTTTATCATCAAAGCCTTGACCAGCACTAAGTTCGTAGTTTGTGTGCTCTAAGTTGCAAGCGGTCTTTAGAAACCGCTCTCGCATGATCCAGTACGGTGCGTTTGCAAAGGCGCTTGTGCCTGCTAAAGTGCTGATAAAAGGAGCTGAAACGTCATCTAGATTGCTGACCTAGACGATCTTAGATGCTTATCCTATGAGCTTCTCGCTCAGCGCTTTGTTGTAGTAGTGACATTCTTCTCACTTTACACGCACCTCTAGCGCACCCTGCTGAAACCGCTAAATGTCAAATTTGGCACATTTTGAGTTTTTTTTTTCTCATAGGCTGACGACATCTTGCTACGGCTGTCTTATAAGTGATCGTTGCAGTCCCAAATGTCGCGTCTCCGCTTCACAGCGCCCCTGCACACTGTTAGTAACCCCTTTCCCCTTCATACTGTTTCTCAGGAGAATTAGAACGTGAGTACGAGAAGACCTCTATATATTCCCCGTCGTCAGATCATTCGGGGTTTGATGGCAACCGCTGCTTTTGGTGCCACGTCTAAGCTGTGGACGGGATGTTCTTCTGCCCCCCCTGAGACCCAGGCAAGTAGCGGTGGTACAGCCAGTCCGGTTTCAGACAAACCGATCGTGATTGGGTTTATCTACAACGCGCCCAAAGATGACTACGGCTGGAACCAGGCACAGGCAAAAGGTGCTGCCGCGATCGCCGCGATCCCTGGCATTAAAATCGTGGAGCAAGAAAGCGTTCCTGAAACCAAAGAAGTTCAGGAAGTCATGCGTAACATGATTGACCAGAACGGGGCGACAGTCATTGTGCCTACCTCCTTTGGCTACTTTGATCCACACGTCCTGGCAGTCGCAAAAGACTATCCAGAAGTGCAGTTCTTCCACTCCGGTACGCTCTGGAAAGAGGGTTTACCGAATAACGTGGGCAGCTATTTTGCGCTGATCGACGAGGGACAATACCTGGCTGGGCGCATTGCTGCCGAGACCACGAAAACAGGCAAGCTGGGCTTTGTCGGCGCGAAACCCATTAATCCAGTCCTCCGTAACATTAATAGCTTCATTCTGGGTGCCCGCAGCGTTAAACCCGACCTTAAGGTGCAGGTGATCTTTACAGGCGATTGGGCATTGCCTGTGAAAGAGGCGGAAGCCACGAACTCTCTGGCTGACCAGGGCGTGGATGTCGTTGGTGTACACGTAGACAGCCCCAAAGTGGTGATCGAGACCGCTGAGAAACGCGGCATTTTTTCGAGCGGACTCCACTCTGACCAGTCAGCCCTGGCTCCTAAGGGCTATCTGACTGGCACTATGTATAACTGGGCAACGATTCACAAGAAATATGTGGAGTTGCTTAAGTCAGGTAAGACCTTGATGAATGGCGGCATTCCACACCAGGTGATTGGCGGCATCAAGGAAGACTACATCAGTTTGGCAACCTTTGGTCCAGCGGTATCAGCCGCCGCCAAAACGAATGTTGACGCAACGAAAGCGAAGCTGATTGACGGATCGCTAGTGGTGTACAAGGGCGCAATTAAGGACAACACAGGCGCGGTGAAGATTCCCGCAGGTACCACTTACAAAGTGACGGATGCGGCACCGACCCAGATCAATTGGTTGGCTGAAGGCGTTGTTGGGAAGGTAAGTTGACCTATGGCACTCAGTCGTTCTAACTGGCGATCGACCGCTGAAGCAATCTGCATTCCTCTGGGTGCCTTGATTGTCGCGTTGATCATTTTCGGTGTTTTCTGCGCCATCTGTGGCAGAAATCCGTTTGCTATCTATGAGGCGATCTACAAGTCGGCGTTTGGCAACTGGCGATCGTTCCAGGGCACACTCTTACGCGCGGCACCGCTGATGCTGACGGCTCTTTGTACCGCACTGCCAGCTCGTTTGGGGCTAATGATCATTGGCAACGAAGGTGCGTTGGTCATGGGTGGCATTGGTGCTGCGATCTTCGGGCTTTTACTCTCTTACGGCAGCGTTCTTCCATCGCCTGATCAGGTGCAGAGTCTTCTGGGCTTGCCCCCGCTCGTCGTGCAGCTTGGCATGGCGCTCGGTGGGATTATCTTCGGTGGCGTGTGGATTGCGATCGTCGGTGCGTTACGGCATTACCGGGCAGTCAACGAAACCATCAGCAGTTTGTTGATGAACTACATTGCGATCGCCCTCCTCAATCACCTCGTCGAAGGTCCGATGAAAGACCCGGCATCGCTCAATAAGCCCTCTAGCTTCCCAATTCCGGACATTTACAAGATTGGCAACATCTTCTCCACCCGAATTCACTACGGCTTGATCTACGGCATTATTGCCTGCGTCATTGCCTACTTCTTGATTCAGCACACCACCTTTGGGTTTGCTGCCCGTACCGCGGGTGGCAACATCAAAGCCGCTCGTATTGCTGGGCTACCCGTTGGCAAGCTCACCATCATCATTTGTTTTCTAGCAGGCTCTTGTGCTGGACTGGCAGGCATGGTTGAGGTCGCGGCTGTTCAAGGACAGGCAAACGCATCCATCATTGCAGGCTACGGCTATGCGGGCATTTTGGTTGCCTTCGTTGCCCGCTACAATCCGCTTGCGGCAGCGCTCGTGGCTATTCTGTTAGGTGGCATCATTGCCAGCGGTGGTGCGCTCCAACGCGTGTTTAATATGCCGGATGCAACGGTTCTGGTGTTTCAGGGCATTGTCTTCATCGTTGTTTTATACAGCGAGTCGCTTTACGGACGCTTGAAGATTTTCAAAGAGCCAGAGCTGAAGGGTACTCCACCCGCTACCACAACAGCGGCGATCGTCTAGCCGGAAAGGCTAAAGGCTGAAGGATAAAGGCTAAAAATTTTAGCCTTCAGCCTTTAGCCTTCATCCTTTCATTCATTTACTTTATTCGGAGCACAGCAATGGCAACAGAGGCATTAGGCGCATGGGGCGTTGTACTAGGGATTTTTGCTGGTACGCTGCGCGGGAGTGCCCCCTTCTTATTCGTGAGTTTGGGCGAGTGCCTAACCGAGAAGAGTGGCAAAATCAATCTGGGTCTGGAAGGCACGCTGCTGACGGGGGCAATGAGTGCCTACGCAGTGTCGTATCTGCTACAAGATAAGGTGGGTGCAGCCGTGTCTCCCTGGATTGGCGTTTTAGTGGCAGGCATCGCAGGCATGGGGCTGGGCTTCATCCATGCATGGCTATCACAGCAGCCAAAGGTGAATGACATTGCCGTTGGCATCGCCATGATTATTTTTGGCAGCGGTATTGCGTTCTTCCTGGGAAAACCATTCATTCAGCCGAAAGCGCCACCGTTGCCCACGATCGATCTGGGTAACTGGAGTTCGATTCCAGCGGTACAGTCGGCACTCAAGATTAGTCCATTGTTTATTCTCGGCGTGGCGATCGCGCCTCTCATGTTCTGGTTCTTCAAATCGACGCGCTGGGGTTTATTTATCCGTGCCGTTGGTGATAGCCCTGATGCCGCTCTCGCAATGGGCATGTCTATTTCTAAGGTGCGGATGCTCTGCATCGTAGCAGGTAGTTTTCTCGCAGGCATCGGTGGTGCCTCTCTCTCCCTCTACTATCCCGGTCTGTGGTCTGAGAGTATCTCCAGCGGTCAGGGCTTGATGGCGGTCGCGCTGGTGATTTTCGCCCGTTGGAATCCCATTCAATGCTTATGGGCATCGCTCTTCTTTGGAGGTGCGCAAGCCGTTGGTCCTGCTTTGCAATCGGTTGGCATTGAGCAAGGACGCTACCTGTTCAATGCGGCTCCTTACGTATTGACCTTGCTGATCATGGTGATCACCTGCTCACCTAAGAAAACGCTTTCGGGCGCACCAGGCGCGTTGGGAACCATTAGTGGTTAAGGTCGAGATTGGAGGCGGTAGATTGGGATTGCTAAAAGAAGCCTGCTGCCTTTAGCCAATGTAACCATGCTGAAGACGTAGCGAAACCAACCTCTCACGTCGATCGCCCACTTAAACGCATCAAGCTCCTAGAAACATCGATTCAGAATCATCACTCTCACCCCTCCAGGAGGCAGCATGACCGAAGTTGCAGACCCGTTAACCCACACTTCAACGAACAACGCCCACGCCTTGATCGGTCCACCTGATTTAGAAGTGGTCAACATGACCAAGCGCTTTGGCTCCTTCACGGCGCTGGAAAATGTTTCGATGAAGCTGAAGCCTGGAACCTTTCATGCGTTGCTGGGGGAGAACGGTGCGGGCAAAAGTACGCTCGTCAAGTGCATCATGGGCTTTTATACCCCTACGTCGGGTGAGGTGCGGATTGATGGCAGCGCGCGCACGATCGACAGCCCCCGTGATGCCCATACCTACGGCATTGGGATGGTCTACCAGCACTTCACGTCTGTACCCGCGATGACGGTTGCCGAAAACTTAGTCCTGTCTCGCTTTGATAACACTAACCTCATCAACTGGAAGAAAGAGTTTGAAGGTCTATCTGCCTTCATGGAGACTGCGCCCTTCAAAGTACCCCTAGATCTGACGATCGCTCAGCTTGCAGCCGGACAAAAGCAAAAGCTCGAAATTCTCAAGCAGCTCTATCTGCAAAGCAAGATTCTCATTCTGGATGAACCAACGTCTGTTCTTACGCCTGCGGAAGCCGATGAAGTCTTGGGCTTGATTCGGGAGCAGGTGACAGATGGCAAGTTGAGCGTCCTGATGATTAGCCATAAGTTCCGCGAAATTACCGCTTTTGCTGACGAAATCACCGTGCTCCGCAAAGGGCAATTTGCTGGTAACGGCAGAGTCAAAGACATGACTGTCTCCGAAATGGCGGAGATGATGATGGGCGAAAAACGCGACCCGCAAAAGGTCGAAAAAACCATTCACGGCGAACCTGCCGCAGTGCTTCAGATCAAAGACCTTCACGCGAACAAAGACAACGGTTTGGAAGCCGTCGGTGGCGTGAATCTTACCGTTCATAGCGGTGAAGTCGTCGGCATTGCGGGCATTTCTGGCAACGGTCAGCGCGAACTGGTCGAAGTGCTGGCAGGTCAGCGTCCTGCAACCGCTGGCGAAGTGTTGGTCGATGGCAAAGTGTACAAAATGACCCGCGCCGAAATGTTTAAGAATCGCGTGTTTGTGCTGCCGGAAGAGCCGCTCCGCAATGCGTGTGTCGCGCACATGAGCGTAGCTGAGAACTTGGCGCTGCGTACCTTCGATCGCCCACCCCAGGCAAAAGGCATTCTGCTTATCTTCAAGGCAATCCGCGAAATGGCAGTCGGCTTAATCAGTTCCTTTAAAATCAAAACGCCCTCGCCCGACACGCCCGTCGGCAACCTCTCTGGGGGCAACGTCCAGCGTACCGTTCTCGCACGCGAACTTTCAGAAGACCACATCAAGCTGCTGATTGCTGCTAACCCCTGTTTCGGGTTGGACTTCGCAATGGTGGACTACATTCATGGACAAATTCTCGAAGCCCGCAATCGCGGTGTTGCCGTGTTGTTAGTGAGCGAAGATTTGGACGAGTTGCTGAAGTTATCCGATCGCATCTTCGTCATCAGCGGTGGCGAATTTGCCTACGAAAGCAAGATCGAAGACGCAGACTTTGCCGCGATCGGTCAAAGTATGGCAGGACATTAGAAGCACTCAGCGATTAATTTGGAGAAGTTGTTGGTTTTTAGTTTTTAGAAGGACTAAGAACTTTGAGCCAACGGATGTCGATCGTAGATTGTTGCTTAACAACTAACAACCAACAACTAACAACTATGGCTACAATTTCTGCCTTGCCCTATGACTACGAACTGCCTAGCTCCAGCAACGTTGCGTTGATCGTGATTGACATGCAGCGAGATTTTATGGAACTCGGTGGTTTTGGCGATATTTTAGGAAATAATGTTAGCTTGCTGCAGGCGATCGTCCCTACACTCAAGCAACTGATTGATGGGTTTCGTGCGTTAGAATTGCCGATTTTTCATACAATCGAATGCCATCAATCTGACTTATCCGATTGTCCACCCTCCAAAATTAAGCGGGGTAAAGGTGAGTTGACGATCGGCAGCAAAGGACCCATGGGACGCATTTTAATCAAGGGCGAACTGGGCAATGGCATCATTCCCGAATTGGCTCCTTTACCCAATGAAACGGTTATTTATAAGCCTGGAAAAGGTGCTTTTTATGCAACCGAATTGGAAGCAATGCTGAAAGAAAAAAACATTACGCACCTATTTATTACAGGCGTGACGACTGAAGTGTGTGTGCAAACTACTATGCGTGAAGCAAACGATCGCGGCTACGAGTGTGTCATGGTCGAAGACTGCACCGAAAGCTACTTCCCAGAATTCAAACAATCAACGCTAGAAATGGTTCGCGCCCAGGGCGGCATCGTCGGCTGGACTGCTACTGCTGCGGACGTGCTCAAAGGGCTGGAAGCCTGGAAGCCTGCGAAAGCATTAGTTTAGCGGTCAGCTATCAGCCGTCAGCCGTAACTCGAAACTCTCTAGCGAAGCGGCGCAAAGCGCTACTCAAATCTCCCCCTGCTTCCCTTGCTTCCTCTGCTCTCTCCTCTCCACATTCCCTTATGATGAGCTAGACCTGCTTATCGTTTGTCGCTCACGTTGCAATGCCCAAATGGATGCTGAAGGATCGGAGTCTGCTGCTACAGCGCCTCACGCCTTATCTTTTTTTGCTGCCTGCACTGATTGTCCTTAGCCTGACCGTATTCTATCCCGCGTTGCAGGCGTTCTACCTCAGTTTTACGCGCTACGATGACCTCTACCAACCGCCTGTGTGGATTGGTTTGAAGAATTTTTGGCGGCTGTGGAGCGATCGCGTCTTTTGGGAAACCTTTCGCAACACGATTTTGTACCTGGTTTGTGTTGTGCCAATTCTGGTCACGCTGCCGCTGGGACTGGCAATTCTCGTCAACCAAAAGTTGCGCGGCATTCGTTGGTTTCGCGTCGCGTACTACACCCCAGTCGTCATTTCAATGGTCGTCGCTGGCATTGCCTGGAAATGGCTCTACGCTGACAACGGCTTACTGAACCAACTATTGAAACTGTTAGGCATTTCGGCAGATGGCATTCCCTGGCTCACCAGCCCCAGTTGGGCGATCTTCAGCGTCATGGTTGTCACGGTTTGGAAAGGATTGGGCTACTACATGGTGATTTACCTGGCAGGCTTGCAGGCAATCCCCGAAGATTTATACGAGGCAGCGGCGATCGATGGCTCTGACGGGATCAGAAAGCATTGGGACATCACTGTACCGTTGATGCGACCTTACTTGTTGCTGGTTGCCGTCATTTCTGCCATTTCTGCCACAAAAGTCTTTGAAGAAGTCTACATCATGACGCAGGGTGGACCACGTAATAGCTCAAAGACGATCGTGTATTACATCTACGAGCAGTTTTTTGAAAACCTGAGCTATGCCTGTACGATCGGACTGGTGATGTTTTTGATCATTCTAGGGCTGTCAGTGCTGCGGCTCAGCGTTGAACGACTAACCGCGAAAGAGAACTGATCGGGCAGACTGTGCTACACGGTAGGCTCGTTGCCTGATGGCTCATCCAAAACGCTCTCTGATTTTTGGAAAAACCAGCGTTTGGCAAGTTTGGGAGCAGGCAAGCCGTGAGTTTTGTGAAAATCTTCCAGCACTTTGCGCGTCAGACGGTTAGATACCTGACGTACAATTTGGCGCAGCAGGCGATCGCCCGTACTCTGCACCAGATTTTTGGGCAGCGCGTGAATAAACCGTGGAAATTGAATCGACACGGTTAGGTCTAATTGCCACTCCACTCGCGTCATTTTGGGGGCTAATTTCCCAGCGCGATCGCTACCGTCAAGGGACTCGGCACCCGTTTCAATCAGCGTCATCGCTGCACGAAAATCAACGTCATAGCCAGGAGTCACATACCCAGGGACAGGAATCGTTTCAATGCGGTAAACCCCGTGGTCTTGAGGCAGCAGATGTAGCCCAATTTTTGGCTCGATCTGATAGCCATACGAGCCAAAACGACCAATGACCAGTGCATAGCCGTTGTCTCCCAGCGGCTCTACTATCATTGGCTGAGCACAATTGCGAAACCAGTCTGCGTGAGCATCGAAATACGCAGCCACCGTAGGGACATCTGCGGACATTTCCATACAGTCCACAAAGTGGCTACGAAACTGAGTCGGCTCAAGCAAATTTTGGTCAGAATCCTCTGTCATCAGGTAGTTCATATCTGGAATGACCGACGCGGTGTGCAGGAAACCCTCAGGAAGCTCAGCCGACTGGGGTTCAGTGGAGTGTGACTGCATGATGGACGGCTCGACGTTAATTTGCTGGTTGCATAAGCCTATAGTGCCCCTTTAGCACTTCACGCTCTCACCGAGGTTTCACGGATTTCTGCCAAGTCTAACCTAATCGGCATCAGCGCATACAACATTGATCTGCTGACACTAAAAGCGCACGATCGCACGTCAAAGGCTTCAAAGCCGCCGCTTGGAATATCTTACCTTTAGCGACAGCCACGTCTTAACATTCATTAACATATCACTACTATGCGATCAGGGTGCAACGCGATCCGAAGTGATAACTCCATCCATACGGTAGGTTTGTTTGCACAGGGGATTCGATAAAGTCTGTGTAAAGACGATCGATTGGTCGCGGTGAAAGAGTGACATCAAGGGCTAGTCTTTTAGGCTGCTTAGCACTAGCCTTGAAGCTTAGAGGCAGTCTCTACCCATTGCCTATCCCTCTTACTAGCCACTTATCAAACCATAGACACCTATTTGGAGGAGCAGCGGTATGAAAGCGTTTGTAGCTGGAGCCACGGGGCAAACGGGTCAGCGTATTGTGAGGGAACTTGTAGCACGAGGCATTCCCGTTCGTGCTTTAGTGCGTGACCTGGACAATGCCCGAACCATTCTGCCGCCAGAAGCTGAGCTAGTAGTGGGTGATGTTTTAGACCCTAAACGGTTGGCAAGTGCGCTGGCGGATAGCACTGTTGTACTCTGTGCCACTGGTGCAAAACCTGGTTTTGATCCCACTGCCCCTTACAAAGTTGATTATGAAGGCACCAAAAATTTGGTGGAGGCTGCAAAAACCCACGGCATTGAGCAGTTTGTTTTTGTCTCGTCTCTATGCACCTCGAAATTCTTTCATCCCTTAAATCTCTTTTTTCTGATTTTGGTGTGGAAAAAGCAGGCTGAAGAGTACCTTCAGAAGAGCGGACTGATGTATACGATCGTTCGCCCGGGTGGACTGAAAAACGAAGACAATACCGATGCTGTAGTCATGTCATCTGCCGATACGCTGTTTGAAGGCAGCATTCCCCGTACGAAGGTTGCACAGACCTGTGTTGAAGCGCTTTTTCTGCCCTCTGCTCGCAATAAAATTGTTGAGATCGTAGCGAAAGCGGACGCGCCTGCTCAGAGCTTTGAGGATCTTTTTGTAGCGGTTGCTTGAAGTGGTTGTCAAGAACAAACTGCTACCGCGCGACTACGGCTGCCCTTTCCAAAACGGGCACTAGCTTTAAGCCAAACTCGGTTTCAAAGCTCGCTTTTTTGTAGTCGAGGCTCCAAAGTTCAAGCGCGCAGTCATCATCAGGGTTAGCTGGCTGAATGAGGAGCCGAAACTCCTGGGATTCAGGCTGTGGTTGACAGAGTACCTGCTTAACCGCACCAATTTGACGACGATCGAGGGCAACAGCCAGACGCAGTAGAGCGCTCAGTTGGTCTACTACACGGCGATGACGCTTGCTGGTTAAGTTGCGATAGCTTTCGTGCTTTTTCTTAGGCGTACTTTTACGGTGATAGCGAGCGAGGTTGGCGATCGTTTCAATTTCGGTTTCGGTGTAGCCCAACAGGTCGCTGTTGCGAATCAGGTAGTAGGAGTGCTTGTGATGGTCAGCATGGCTCACGTGATGCCCACAGTTGTGCAAGATAGCGGCTGCCCAGAGAAGTTCCCGCTCTTCTTCACCCCAGTTGTGCAAAATGCCTTGAGTTTGGTCAAACAGACTAAGCGCGAAGTCTGATATTTTTTCGCTGTAGTCGAGCTTGACCTGGTATTTACTCGCGGCGTTGAACACGCTGCGCTGGCGCACAGAGCCTTGATAGCGAAGGCGATCTTCAATTAAACCGTGAGTTAGCATCCAATCGACGATCACGCCTTCTCGTAGCGATCGCTCACAAATGACGATCGCCTCCATGCCTAATAGCGTCATCGCTTCTTGAAGAATGAGCGCGCCTGCCAGAATAATTTCGGCGCGGCGATCGTTAATACCAGGAATTTCAGCCCGTTTTGCTACAGAAAGATGACGGAGGTGAGTCACCGTTTCCTGTAAATCCTTCAGACTAAATTCGTAGCCATTTAGCGGTGATGGCACGACACCTGTTTTCTCCCGCGCGTGAATCATGGCTAACGTTTCGATCGTGCCCGATGTGCCGACTAACCGTGGGGTTTCGTCTGGTTGCAGGACTGCTTTCAGCTCTTCTACTGGGCGTTCCAGCATACCCCTAATGTATGCTTGAAGCGACTGAAATTCGATATCGCTGATGGGATCGGTAGTAATGTGCTCAACGGTTAGGCGAACCGCGCCAATTTTAGTGCTGCTTAGAGTGCGGGGTTCATGCCCATCACCCAGCACCAGCTCAGTTGAGCCACCACCAATATCAATGATGATATGAGGCTGACCGTTGAGTTCCATCCCTGACAGCACGCCTAAGTAGATGCGACGTGCTTCTTCAGGACCCGAAATCAGGTTGATCCGTAGCCCTAGCTCTGCTTCGATGTGCTGCAAAAAGTCGCGCCCATTCGGTGCTTCTCGCATTGCGCTAGTGGCAACCGCGATCGTTTGCTCTGCATTCAAGCTTTTGGCGATTTCCTGGCAGCGCTTGAGGGTGTCGATCGCCCGCGCCATCGCTGCATCTGTGAGATTGCCATTCTGCCGATTGCGATCGCCTAACCGCACCATCGTCTTTTCTCTGGCAATAATTGTAAAAGCAGGGAGCGCAGGCTGAATGCACACCACAACCATATGGATGGAGTTGGTACCCACATCGATCGCAGCCAGAATACGCTCATGCGCTGTAGTCATCACAGGGATGCTCACCAACTTCCTTTTAATCTTATGAACTGAGCTGACCATCTTGATATACCTAAGGACTCAATCAACTGAGCTAAAACGGTTGATACTTAGTGCTTCTGTCTACGCTTCATGGACGAATTAATCAGGATATGAGCCGCATTAAGATCGTTCTCTAGGTATGTCAGGGTTTATTTAATCACCTTTTAAGCGCATTCTGATAACTACCAGAAGACTCTTTAAATTTCGCTGGAGCATCAAGTTTCACTAGCACTAAAGCCTTACAAGCTAAAGATGTTGACCGCCAAAGCACTATTCCAGTTCCATGTGAAGGTACACAGACAAAATTTGTAACATAATGTTAAGGTGACACCAGTTGAGTGCTTTGCTGCCCAAACGCATTGCTAATGCGTCAACTGATCACTTGCCTTCAACCTCGCTCTATGTTTTCGCTTCCAAACAACGAGTCAGCCACCTTTCCACCGAGCCAAACTGCTGTGGTCACTGAGCCAGCCGACGATCGCTTACTGCAAGCACTATTGGAGAACCAGTCGCTGAAAGAGCAAATTGCTCAGCAAACGCAACTGATGCACCTGCTTACTCATCAACTGGCGACACCGCTGACGACGTTAGGTGGCTCTGTGCCGCTGCTAGCAGAACCCAGTTTGGATGCAGAGCATCGTGAGGAATTCTTGGATGTCGTGCAGCAACAAGTGCAGCGCTTGAGACATCTACTGCAAGACTTAATGGCGCTCCGCAATCTAGAAACGGGTGTGCTGGAAACCCATGCGGTCGGTTTTTGTCTGCGAAGCCTGGTCGAAGAGGTAATGGCAGGCTTTCGCGACGCTGCGGTAACGTATCAGCTTGAGCCAGATTTACCACTGGTCTGGGGCGATCGGTGGCAACTTTCGCAGGTGCTGGTCAATTTACTGTCGAATGCGATTAAATATTCTCCCAACGGAACCCCAATTGCAATCGGTGCCGCAGCTCATTCGCCTGGTTGGGCAAACGTTTGGGTACGCGATCGCGGGTTAGGGATTCCCGCAGCCGACCAGCCCCATCTGTTTGAGCGGTTTTATCGGGTGCAGCACCGCGATCGTCACACCATTAAAGGCACGGGATTAGGGCTGTCGCTTTGCAAACTGCTGGTCGAAAACCAGGGTGGACAGCTTCACTTTGAATCCACACATGGCGAAGGTAGCTGCTTTTCCTTCACCGTGCCGTCAGTCAAAGATGGGGCTGCTGCCTCTACGCAGTGGTAGACACGCTCAAGCCTTTACGCAGTAATAGATACACTCAGAAGCGCATCCGCGACTTCTTTCGCAGTGGCGTAACGGTCTGCTGGCTGTGGGCTGGTCAGACGACGGACGATCGGCACCAGTGCGGTTGCTAGACCGGGCACATACTCTGGGTAAAAGCGAAACCCTTGCTCTCGTTGAGCATAAAACGCACCAGGCGCTTGACCCGTGAGCAGATAGACCAGTATCGGTCCGAGCGCAAACAGATCGGCAGCGATCGTCTTTTGTCCCTGTGCCTGTTCTGGAGCCATATAGGCTGCTGCCCCAGAGTTCTCACTGGCGATCAATGAGCGAAGGGAAAGAAACCCGACGATCGTGATGCTACCTGTCGCTGTGGTTTGTTGAAGCAAATTTTCGGGCTTCAGATCCTCATGTAGTAAGGGTGGGGATTGCTGATGCAGATAGTCTAAAATATTGCAGACTTGCACGATCGTCGCGATCGCCTCTGCTGGTGTCAAGAACCCCTGGCGGCTCACCCGCAGTTGCAAGCTTTGCCCGTAGACGCGTCTCCGCACTAGATAAGGCTTGCCGTCAGCTATAAAGAAATCAACAAAGTGAGGCAACCCCGGATGCTCAAGCGTCAACAATTGCTTTGCTTGCTGTGTAAAGGTTTCTAAAACGTGTGGCTGCTGCCATTCGGGGTTTAGCGATCGCAATACCAGACTCTGACCATTACGCCAGACTAGCTGGGTCATGCCGATCGTATCTTGGCGAACGGTTTTAACCACCTGATAGTCACCGACAACCTGTGTAACCTGTAGCGGTTGACCGCAATCGGGGCAAAACAGCACGCTGCCTTGAGCGCGAGGATGAGTACAGTTAGCTGAGTCGATCGCGGGCGGCTGCACAGCGCTCAACCCATTGACGGCATTCATGTCAGTCGGTCGCTGCACAAGCTCCCCAGATGGTACATCCAGGGGCGATGAGTCATCTTCTGGCTGTTGGGTTACAGGTATAGCAAGATTGGGTAAAAGCGATGCTCCACTTGGCTGCACGGGATTGCTTGTTTCAGCCGACGAGATGCCGCTGAGTTTGGGTTTCACCCGTTGTGCTAAGGTCTGCTCGCCCTGCAACGTTTTGCCACTGTCAGCAGAGAGAGAACCAACGTGAATCTGAATGTTTGGACCCGATCGCGCCAGCCGAATCACCAGGCTGTCCACAATGGGCATCTGCGTAATGCGCTTTCCGTCGACATACGTGCCGTTTGCGCCTAAGCTGACCACTTCCCACTGCGAATCGTCTCGGCGCAACTCGACATGATGGCGCGACACAACGGCGCTGTAAAGAACAACGTGGTTATCGGTTGATCGTCCAATCCGAATGACAGCGTCGTGTTCAAAGATCCAGCTTTGAACCGGAATGGACTGAATCGGATGCAAAAGGGTGAGGGTAATCACACTGGCGGTATAAAGTCTGAGTAATAACCTGCGGCAAAGACTGCTACCGTCCGAAAACGTGCTTCTATCCTACGGCGCTTTTGCTGCTGTAGAACCGAAAATTTTCGTGATCGATCGCGGCAAGTCTCCTAACGATACACGACTATCGAAAGTAACGTGTGAGACGACATCTGACTCATAACGTAGCAGTAACGATCGTGTGTGACTAGCTACCTTCACCTTGCCCCACCCACCCACACCCGACATCAGGAAAGCTGGAACAAAAATGTCACCTTGTCACCTTTGCCTAGAGAGATGCGATCGCCCGGTCGTAGGCGATGTCGATTGCCCATTGGCAGCGGCACGTTGTTAATGTAGGTGCCATTAGAACTCCCCACATCCTCCAGATAATAGGCATCACCTTCTAAGCGAATGTCGGCGTGAATCCGCGACACAATCTCAGAATCTGGAAAGCCAGACACATCAATATCGGGCGGGATGCGATCGTTGGGTTTGCCAAGATGAATAACGGTCAAACTTTGCGGCAGCTCCAACGAAGCGCTAGTTTGCAGATGTAAGAGCCGTGCAGTGTGCTGTTGAAGCTGTGTCGCCGAGCTGCTTTGTCCCGGCATCGGTGGGGCAGCTTCACCGCTTTCAGGTTGACTGGGCAAAGGAGTCGGTGTCATCACAGGCATGGGATCAGGAACAGGCTCACGTGCGGCTGGCGGATCAGGCAGCGCGATCGGCAGTGGGGGTGCAACAAGCGGATCGGGTGGCACAAGTGGATCAAGCGGGAGCAAGTCTGGAATTGGTGGTGCAGCAACCGCTAAGGTTGGTGAGGCAACCTCTGACGGTGAGGCAGAAGCGTCATCGCTCGACTGTAAACCAGCAGCAGTGCGAAGGTTATACCCACACTGACCGCAAAAGCTAGCGTCCGTCTGAACTGTAGTACCGCAGTTCGGACAGCTCATGGTTGCAGGTAAGGGCGTATAACAGGCTTCGCATTGAACTGCGCCATCAGGATTTTGATGGTTGCAATTCGGACAAACAATCATGAACTCTTTCCCCTATATCAATTCCATCATAAAGAATCTGGTTACAAGACGACAGCGCTACTTAGAAGCATAGCCGACATCAAACAGCCCTTTTTGCTGCCAGTTTACGCTGATTTGCCGCTATCCCAGTTCTACTTTGGCACAAGGCTCACTGTCATCTGGCTTTCACCAGGCTTGTCAAAAAATAAGCAGATGGTTTGGGAGAGGCGCAGCCATTAGCGGTCAGCGGTCAGGAAGCCATCTATACTGGTCGCTAATCAAAGGCTGATAGCTGATAGCTGACTGCTGATAGCCCACCCAATATCGTTTGTCTTAGCTCACTTTAAGTGCTTGCCCTGCGGCTTGATCAAGTAGCCACACAAGTTCACCTTCAGGCTGGATCAGGCGGGCAGGATAGGTTGCACTATCAGCAACAGGCGCGAAAATTTGCGCTAGCGCAGGGCGTTTACTGGCTCCAGCCACCATGAAAAGAACGGTACGGGCGTGGTTAATTAAAGGAACGGTGAAGGTGACGCGCGGTTGTCCGTCTTTGTTACCAACTGTAATAAGACGATCTCTCACTTGCAATGCGTCTGTATGAGGAAACAGAGAGGCGGTATGTCCATCATCGCCAATGCCCAGCAAGATAAGATCGAAGCGCGGGTAAGCTCCGGGCTGAAGCTGAAAGAATTGCTGTAGCTCCACCTCATGCTGACTGGCGGAAACTGCTGGATCAGCATTGGCTGTGGGCATCGGGTGAATATTGGCGGACGGAAACGCGACTCGATCGAGCCAGGCGTGACGCGCCATCCCTTCGTTACTGTCGGGGTGGTTGGCTGGCACATAGCGCTCGTCACCCCAGAAGACGTGGATCTGCTCCCAGGGAAGGGTTTGCGTAGCGAGCTGTTCATACAGCGGTTTGGGTGTACCGCCGCCTGCAAGCGCGATCGTGCTCTGTCCCCGCTCCGCGATCGCCCTCTGAATCTTAGCTACAACGATTGCCAGCGATCGACGAATGAGCGCGTCCTTATCTGGCAACACCTCGACAATTTTGTTCATGCGTTCAACCGCCCAATTCTTTCGAGAGATCCAACTCCGTAGTCTACTATAAGAGGTTGCTAGAGCAGTTGCAGTCAATTGCCCATCAAATCTATAGAAGTCGATGAAAACACTTAACGCTTCCCCCCTTACTGCCCTCATTCTCAAAGTCGTTGGACTCGTGCTGATCGTACTCTACCTGTTAGATTGCGTGGTCGTGCTCTCGTCCGCTCGGTTCCAGGATAGTCAATGGCTGTTTACGACCACGACTCAATTAGTCGATCGCGGCTTTGTTCCTATGATGGGCTTCGGCTTCTTATTCATCGGCTTCTGGGTCGAAAGCGCTTTGGAAACTCCCAGTGCGGTCGAACGATCGCGCGGTTTAAAAATGGGTGCGGCACTACTATCCAGCCTGCTCAGTTTAGTCTTTTTGCTGTTGATTCCCCTCAGCGTCAATGCCACCAATACAGCCGCAGACGACCAAATGAAGCAGATCACCCAAGATGCTAGTCGAGCCGAAAGCCAGATTGATGGTCAGGTGCAGCAGCTAAAAGCGCAGATTGATGCCCAGTCAAGCCAGATCGATCAGCTCATTCAGAGCGGTCAGCTTCAAGGAGCGCAATTGACACAGGCGAAACAGAAACTGGATCAGCTCCAGAAATTTAAATCTGATCCTAAAGCGCTGGAAGCACAGATTGCCCCTGAACGTGACCAGAAATTGACGCAGATTCGAGACAACAAGCGCAAGCTGGAAACTCAAGTCAACGATAATAAGCTGCGATCGGGGATGCGAAGCGGTATTGCGAGTTTGGTGCTGGCGATCGGCTATGCCATCATCGGTTGGACAGGGCTGCGGTATCTTTTGTCTACCCAAAACCAGCGTAGCTCCTCATCTTAGTAGAGCTGTAGAGCCACATCCCCGACTTCTCTAAGCAGTCGGGGATCTGATGGCAAAAAATAGTGTTAAGTGTGATACCGAATCGCCGTAGGGTATTCTGATGATTAACTCGATTGATTGGCGCACTTACGGTTAACTTTTGCGATCGCTAAACGCTGTGTGTCAGCAAACTGGGCTGTAGAAGACCCTGTAAATGACGGGGCAGCACCTCTAGAGCCAAAGAAACGCCCAAGGTTGGATGAACGCTGTAATATTTCTTTACGTTGTTCGTTACAATCTTCAAAGACAGCTTCTTTTGAAGATCGCTACACAGCTAGTCACTGGTTGAACGCCCTTTCTAGCAGTCTGTAAAGATAGATTCGGCAACGTCTACTCCAAGCGCTTAAAAAGTGGGTTCAACTCCTTTCTCAGGCTGGATGCTCCACGGATTTTGGTCTTTTTGAATCGCTAGTGTTGCTACAGTTGCCGCAAATTACAGGAGAGTGGGTGCCCATGCTCCAACGCCTCAAACAAGACCTCAAAAATGACCTGATCGCAGGGCTGCTAGTCGTCATTCCTCTGGCAACGACGATTTGGCTAACCATCACGATCGCCAACTGGGTCGTCAATTTTCTCACTCGCATCCCCAAGCAGCTCAATCCCTTTGATGGTCTGAATCCAATTCTGGTCAATCTGCTGAATTTAGTAGTGGGGCTGACGGTGCCACTGCTTTGCATTCTGCTCATCGGCTTGATGGCGCGAAACATTGCCGGACGCTGGCTACTGGACTTTGGTGAGCGTACGCTTCAGGCGATTCCATTAGCAGGTTCAGTCTACAAAACGCTGAAGCAATTGCTTGAAACGCTGTTAAAAGACTCTGGCAATAAGTTTCGGCGTGTCGTGCTGGTGGAATATCCCCGTCAGGGCGTTTGGTCGCTTGGTTTTGTGACGGGAGTGTTGAGCAGTGAGTTTCAGGCACGCTTTGCGAGTCCCATGTTGGGCGTGTTTATTCCCACAACGCCCAATCCCACCACAGGTTGGTATGCTGTCGTGCCCGAAGATGCCGTGATTAACCTTTCGATGC
The DNA here is from genome assembly GCA_019358895.1 of Tildeniella nuda ZEHNDER 1965/U140. GTDB lineage: Bacteria > Cyanobacteriota > Cyanobacteriia > Leptolyngbyales > Leptolyngbyaceae > Stenomitos > Stenomitos nudus. The sequence continues at coordinate 368,759 of JAHHIG010000002.1, forward strand.
CGATCGAAGATGCGTTCAAAGTAGTGATTTCCGGTGGTATTGTCGCTCCCGATGCGTCAGTGATTGTGCCTAGCAAACGCACGTTAGACTTGTTCCCTGAGCAAAATCGGCAGGCGATCGCGCTAGAAGACGACGTATGGGAAAGCTGAAGAAATTTTCGCTTGTTTTCATCACTGCTCTCATCGCCTTACTTTTAGTGCAATGCCACGTTGGATCTCTGTCTCCAATTACTGTTGGCAAAAAAGTATGGCTTAAAAACCCCGCTGCTGCTTGGGAAAAAGAAGTCCGTCATCATATTTCAGTGGGAAGCTCGATTGCGAGTGCAAGAGAGCTTTTGGAATTTAATGGCTTTGAGTGTGCTTACGTGAAGGACAACGATGAGACGGAGAACAGGTGGAATCCATCTAGAGCCAGCGGAGAGGGTGATTACCTCTCGTGTAGCGAAGAAAAATCCCCGTGGCTAGCTTGTACTGAGTCTTATCAAGCGTATGTTCGCTACGTTAGAGAAAAAGCGACCGAGATCAACGCTTATGTTGGACAATGGTGTCTTTGACCCTCTCTTCTGCGTTTCAAGCACTACGTCTTTGCTGAGGTTTAACGTCCATCTGATTGTTCGCAATAAACGTTATCCTTAAGCCTTTATCCTTCATCCTTTCCTATGCAAGCCCGTCGAATTGCTCGTGAATTAGCGCTGTTGAGTATCAGCCAGCTACCTGCCAACCAGGAGCGCCTGGAGATGCAGCAGCTCCAAAATGTGGTTGTGGCAGCCGTGCGGACGCTGACCAGTGAGGCGCAGGATGCTCTGGAAACGGCATCGGCTGAGCTACAGCAGGGAAGCGCCCGTTTGTTGACCAGCGAAACCCGTGCAGCGGATGTTGAGAGCGCTAGAGCAATGGTGAATGAGGCGATCGCGCTCACTCAGACTGCCATCAATCGTCTGGGCGTAGCGATCGACGTGCCTGAATTTATTCAACTGGCAAATCAGCAAGATGTGCGCCACTATACGCTTGAAATTATTGGCAAACTGAAGGCAAATCGGGACGAAATTGATCAAATTCTGTCTACAGCGCTGGTCGATTGGCAGCTCTCTCGCCTTGCCTGGATCGATCGTGATATCCTCCGCATCGCTGTCACGGAGATTCTTTTTTTAGGCATTCCCGATCGCGTCGCTGCAAACGAAGCCGTGGAGTTAGCAAAACGATACAGTGGCGAAGACGGACATCGCTTTATCAATGGTGTACTGCGACGAGTGACGGATCAGCTCAAAGCAGACAAGAAAGCAATGGGAGGGCTGGGGCGAAATGACGTTTGATTGGTTTCGTCGGCAATATGACCAGAATGCTGAGAGCGTTCCAGCAGCAGAAACTGATCCAGCAGCACAGGAATCAGCGGTAGAGAATGAGGCGGCTCCTGCCGTTGCTGAAGATTACCTGAGCTGGGCAAAGGTTGCTTACCAAAACATTCAAAAGCGGCAACAAACTGAGGCGATCGCCACACCTTCAGAGGTGCCCGCAGCAACAGAAACAGTGAAGGACGCGATCGCCGATGTTGAATCAGCGTCCTCAGACATCGCTGTACCAGCCGCTACTGATGTGGCGGCTGCAGAACCAGCTACACCGCTACCATTTTGGGCGCAATCTGAAGCCGATCGCCAGGAGCGGCTAGAACGCCTCAAAGAAAATGCCATTGTCGAACCAGAGCCTGCGATCGCGCCAACTACAACGGCTCCAGACCCAACCGCACCCGCTACAACCGCTGTAGATGACGCTGAGCTGGTTCTTGATGAAGGTTTTCTCTGGTCATCGGAAATTCTCGCTGCGCAAGGGCGACGACCAGACCAGATTTCGCTAGAAGAAATTACCTGGCTCAATCGTCTGCGGCAAGGGTTAGACAAAACACGACGCGGTTTGATTAATCAACTACGGTCGATCGTGGGGCAGGGACCGCTGAACGACGATGCCGTAGACGAAATTGAGTCGGTACTCCTGCAAGCGGATGTGGGTGTTGCTGCAACCGACGCGATCATTAGTGCCCTGCAAAGCAAGCTGCGGCAAGAAACGCTGCCACCGGATGCTGCCCTTACTTATTTGAAGCAGATCTTGCGCGACATGCTAGATGCGCCGTTAAAGAACGCTAAGACCCGTTTCTTTGCACCCGAAGACGAGACGCTCAATATTTGGCTAATCACGGGCGTAAACGGTGCTGGGAAGACAACCACGATCGGCAAACTCGCCCACATCGCCCAAAAATCGGGGTACAACTGCTTGATTGCGGCGGCTGATACGTTTAGAGCGGCAGCCGTCGAGCAAGTGAAAGTGTGGGGCAGTCGCAGTGGCGTAGAAGTCATCGCTAACCCAGGACAGAACACCGATCCCGCAGCCGTTGTCTTTGACGCGATCGCGGCTGCCCAGTCACGCGGCACCGATTTACTGCTCGTCGATACGGCTGGACGCTTGCAAAACAAGAAAAACCTGATGGATGAACTCAGCAAAATCCGCCGCATTATCGACAAAAAAGCGGACAACGCAGTCGTCGAATCGCTACTGGTGCTGGATGCAACCCTGGGGCAAAACGGGCTGCGACAAGCCGAAGTCTTTTCAGAAGCGGCTCAGCTCAGTGGTGTGATTCTCACGAAACTAGATGGCACGGCGAAGGGCGGCATTGCGCTGGCGATCGTGCAGCAGCTTGGTTTGCCCATCCGCTTCATTGGTGCTGGAGAAGGCATCGAAGATCTCCGCCCCTTCTCCAGCTATGAGTTTGTGGAAGCGCTGCTGAATGGTTAGGGATAAGGGCTGAAGGATAAAACAAGCATCAGCTGACGCACCGCGATCGTGGTTCACCACAACGGAAGGTTCACTGCAACGAAAAAAACAGGACATCTAAGTTATGGACAATCCCTTACAACAACGCATCAATCAATATCAACTGCTCAGTGAACTACGGCTGAAGTTACTACGCTTGCACAAGCTTTTATTAGAAGCAGAGCGCATTGCCTATGAACAGGTACAGGGACAAGTCTCAAAAGGACAACTGCTGCAATTAGTCATCTCCCATGACCAATTTGCCTGGTTGCATCGGCTTTCTCAGATCATTGTGCAAATCGATGAGCTACAACAAGCCGATGAACCTATTACGCTAGAAACGATCGAAACCTTCCTGACTGACGTGCGAACACTGTTAACCCCCTCTGAAGCAGGTGATGATTTCGCTACAAAATACGATGCGGCGTTGCAGCAAAACCCTGATGTGGTACTGGCACACGCCGACGTTGTAGCACTGCTTACCACTACATCTCAACGTTGACTGCATCAATTCAGAGCTTATCTGCTACCGTTGGTAAACTAAGCCCCAAGTTTGGTAAGCCCCAAGTTTGGTAAGCCCCAAGTTTGGGCATCCTCCCATAAAGTCAGTCCAACCAAAGGTGATTCTAGGGATATATTCGTTAGAATCAATTGCGCTAACTGTCTGCTCTCGCAGTAATCGTTCGTTTACCTCAAACCCAATGACTGCTGTGCCTCTTCCTCGACAGCCAGCGCAACGATCGGAGACTGGGACAGTGCCACCGTCTGCGGCAAACACTCCAGCTACCGAAATTCTGCGCGATCGGCTCACTGTTCGTACCCCTGGTGGTGCGAATAGCGGTGGTGCGCCTGAAGTCACACCCGTCTTTGCCCTCAAAGAATTGGTGGCACGGCTAAACCGAGAACAGCACAAAATTCAGGATTTACTGAGTTCATTGGGCTTTGCGCTGCGGAGTTTCAACAATCTCAATCAGTTCTTGGAGCTGATCCCGCTGATGGCAAGCCGGGTCACAGACAGCGATGGTGGAGCGCTACTACTGTTTAAGCCGAATGGTCAAGTGCGTTTAGAGCGGCTCCACTGTCAGGATAGTCGCTGGTGTCAGGACATTCGTAAAGCGCTAGAGACGGCAACTCGCCAAGTAACATCCTCGCTGCCTACAACGGCTGCTGGCGAGACGATCGCCCTTACGCCCAGCGCGATCGCCACCCTTGATCATCAGGTCAGCCATTATTTGGGTGCCGATGTGCAGCTTTTTGGCACTGCCATTCTGGTCAAGAATACAGAACGCGGACGGCTGTACGTCTTTAGCCGCGATCCACAATATGGGTGGACAGAAACTCGTCAGAAACTGGTGCGCCTGGTTGCCGACCAGACCGCAGTGGCGATCGAAAACGATGAACTGACCGTCGAACTTCGCAAAAAAGAACGCCTCGATCGAGAGCTTGAAATTGGAGCCGAAATTCAACTGCGCCTGCTGCCGCGATCGTGCCCCAAAATTCAAGGCATTGAACTAGCCGCCCGCTGTCAATCAGCCAATCGAGTCGGCGGCGATTTCTATGACTTCATCCCTGCCAGCTACGACCAGATTCGCTCCAAAAAAGATGGCAGCAGCGAATGGGGACGCTGGAGTTTGGTGATCGGTGATGTCATGGGCAAAGGCGTGCCCGCTGGCTTGATCATGACTATGACGCGAGGTATGTTGCGGGCAGAGGTACTCAACGGGCACTCACCTGCGCGCATTTTGCAGCACCTCAACCGCGTCATGTACGCCGACCTGGAAAACTCCAATCGCTTCGTCACGCTTTTTTACTCAGAATATGATCCCAAGACGCGGCTCTTGTCTTATAGCAACGCTGCCCAAAACCCGCCCTTGCTGTGGCAGGCTGCAACCAAAACTATCCGGCGGCTAGACACACTGGGAATGCTGATTGGGCTAGATGCCGACACACACTATCATGATGCCCAGGTGCAGCTTCAAGCAGGCGACACGCTGATTTACTACACTGATGGCTTTACCGATGCTGCTAACCAAAGTGGCGATCGCTTTGACGAAGAGAATTTGACGCGATCGTTCCAATGGGCGTGTCAGCACTGCAATCATCCCCAGGCAATTCTAGAATACTTGTTCAATCAAGTGCAGAAATTCACTGGCACGGCAAACCGCAACGCAGATGATATGACCCTCATTGTGATGCAGGTGAAAAGTGCTGTCAGCGATCAGCCGTCAGCCATCAGCCCTTAGCTTGTCTCCACCCCTAATCGCTGAATACAGTTATCAGGCACACCTGTCCAGTGCATGACGCTGCGATCTGAACAGGCGCACGCGATCGCCTCCGGTCGTGATCCAATTTCAAAGAGCAAACACGGCAGGTAGAAACGGGGTGCAGGGATAACGCCCTCACACCCAATCTGCAACCCTTATCTTTAAATTGGTCAGGACTGACGCATCAGGTGTTTAGATCCCCGACTTCTGATTAAAGTTCTGTCTTAAAAGCCAACTCAAGCATAGAAGTCGGGGATCTTTGCATAAATCCTATTGGTATGATTTTTTGTTAACGTTTGTTTGCCGTGATACGACATGTAACGGTTGAAATCGGCGATGCTAGCCAAACCCAAAGTCCGATCGGTCGCTTGCACCTGGGGTGAAAAAAGAATGTCTGGTTTTTGCCCTCAGGCTGATCGCTGAATGCTGATGGCTGACCGCTAAATTAACCTGGAGTGAAAAAAGAATGTCTGGTTTTTGTCCTCAGGCTGATCGCTGAATGCTGATGGCTGACCGCTAAATTAACCTGGGGTGAAAAAAGAATGTCTGGTTTTTGCCCTCAGGCTGATCGCTGAATGCTGATGGCTGACCGCTAAATTAACCTGGGGTGAAAAAAGAATGCCCGGTTTTTGCTCTCAGGCTGATGGCTGAATGCTGATGGCTGACCGCTAAATCAACTGTGTATAGCGGTGTTCTAGCAAGCCCTCTTGTTGAAAGAAACTGACGATGGAGATCATATATGGAAGCCTGGATTCGTGACCTGCCCAAAGCCGAACTACACATTCATATCGAAGGGTCACTGGAACCGGAGTTAATGTTTGCGATCGCCCAACGCAACCAAATTGACCTGCCCTACACCTCAGCGGCAGCAGTCCGCGATGCCTATCAATTTAGCGACTTACAGTCGTTTCTGGATATCTACTATGCCGGGGCAGGGGTATTGCTGCATGAGCAAGATTTTTATGACATGACCTGGGCATATCTGGAGCGGTGCGCGGCGCAGAATGTACGCCATACCGAGATTTTCTTTGATCCGCAAACTCACACCGATCGCGGTATTCCCTTTGCTGTAGTCATCAACGGCATCCATCAGGCATTAGTGGATGGCAAACAGTTGGGTGTTTCATCGCAGTTGATTTGCAGTTTTCTCAGGCACCTCAGCGCCGATTCGGCAATGGCAACGCTAGAGCAGGCGCTACCGTTCCAGGATTGGCTGGTGGGCGTGGGGTTAGATTCGTCTGAGATGGGACATCCTCCCGCTAAGTTTCAGGCGGTGTTTGAACGGGCACGGGCGGCAGGCTTTCTCACAGTGGCACATGCGGGTGAGGAAGGACCACCGGACTATATTTGGCAGGCAGTGGAACTGCTGAAGGTCGCACGGATTGATCATGGTGTGCGGTGCTTGGAAGATCCAAAGCTGGTGGCATATCTTGCCGATCGCCAGATTCCACTCACCGTTTGTCCACTCTCAAATGTCAAGCTCTGTGTGTTTGATGACATGACAACGCACAACCTGAAGCAACTGTTAGACGCGGGACTCTGTGTGACGATTAATTCGGATGATCCAGCGTATTTTGGCGGTTACCTTGCCGAAAACTTTCAGTCGATTCGCGATCACCTGATGTTAACAACGGCGGAAATCCACCAACTGAGCCGCAATGGCTTTCAAGCTGCTTTTTTGCCACCTGAAACCAAGGGGACATTGCTGCACGAGGTCAATCGCTTTATGGCAACAGTCGGCGTGGAACCAGAGGGTCGCACGATCGCGGATCGCGCGTAGAGCGATCGCGCATGAGTTCCGGTCTCAGATAGCTTCTCCACAGCCCTCTTCGTGCGATCGTTCACATAATTTTCTGGTATCCTTTCAGTCCTGTAAGATAAACGTGTGCGCTGGTTGGCATCCATTAGAAAGGGGAGAGAGCGGCAATGGTCATCGGCATAATACCGGATGTAACGATCGGTTTAATTGATCCAACGTACTGGCTGGATGTGTCTTGGCTGGATGCATCTTGGGCTAACGTATTACAGCCAGCTCACTGGCATCTACCCATTGACTTAGCGGCATTTGGCGACAAAAAGCTTGAAGTTGATCTGGCAGGTGACGTGCAGAGAGCATTCAATAACTTTGTCAAAACAGGGCAGGTTTGGGCATTTCTCATCGGCATTATTTTTGGCTACTTTGTGAAAGCATTTACGTCCTTTGGCTAAACCAAAGAATGAGCGTTGGGCGTTGCTGATTTGGTGTATGAATGCTCAGGTTTGCCCACCCTTCGTGAAGCAAACTACACCCTAGCCGTCTCCCAAAAGGAGAGGGGACAAGCGTTTTAGCTCCCTTCTCCTTGGGGAGAAGGGTATAGCCCTTCGGGCATTCAAGAAAGGAGATGAGGGTGATTCATACTCGCATTCAGCAACGCCCTGAGAACAGTTCGGGGTTGTTTTTTGTGGTATTGAGTGTAATAGATTTGAATTCCTTCCAGGGTTTGCCAAGCGTTCAGGTAAAAAACTGGGCTAACCAATTCTGCAATGCTAGACAAAATCCAAACGCTTTAACACAGTGAGAATTGCTTTGAATCAAGACCTCTCTCAACCATCAGCAGCCATTCAGCCGTCTACCTGGAGCCAGCGCTTTGAGTCGGCACTTCATCCCGCGATCGCCCGCTTTAACGCCAGCATCGGCTTTGACATTCAACTGATTGAGTACGACCTGACGGGTTCTCAAGCTCATGCACGAATGCTGGCACACACGGGCATTATTGCTACTGAAGAGGGAGAACAACTGGTCAAGGGTCTGGAGCAAATTCGGCAAGAATACCGCCAGGGGCTTTTAAAGCCTGGTGTTGAGGCAGAGGATGTCCACTTTGCGGTTGAGCGTCGTTTGACCCAAATCGTAGGCGATGTCGGCAAAAAACTCCACACAGCACGATCGCGCAATGACCAGGTAGGCACCGATACGCGCCTCTATTTGCGCGACCAGATTCAGCAAATTCGGCAGCGAGTGCGATCGTTCCAGTCGATCTTGTTAACGCTGGCAGAACAGCACGTCGAAACGCTGATTCCTGGCTATACGCATCTACAACGGGCACAACCCCTCAGCCTTGCCCATCATCTGCTTGCCTATTTTGAAATGAGCCAGCGCGACTGGGAGCGGCTGGGCGAAATCTATCAGCGGGTGAATATTTCGCCGCTTGGCTCTGGTGCGCTGGCAGGTACGACCTTTCCCATCGATCGCCACTACACGGCTGAGTTGCTCAATTTTGGTGGTGTCTATGCCAACAGCTTGGATGGAGTGAGCGATCGGGACTTTGCGATCGAATTTCTCTGCGCTGCCAGCCTCATCATGGTGCATCTCAGCCGCCTGTCCGAAGAAGTCATCCTGTGGGCATCGGAGGAGTTTGGCTTTGTCACGCTTAAAGATAGCTGCTCCACAGGCTCCAGCATTATGCCTCAGAAGAAAAACCCTGATATACCCGAACTCGTGCGTGGCAAAACGGGCAGGGTTTTTGGACATCTCCAGGGATTGCTGGTACTTATGAAAGGCTTGCCCCTGGCTTACAACAAAGATTTGCAGGAAGACAAAGAGGCACTCTTTGATGCGGTTATCACCGTGCAGGGCTGTCTAGAAGCGATGACGATCTTGCTGCAAGAGGGGCTAGAATTCCGCGTGGCGCGACTTCAAGCAGCCGTTAATGAAGACTTTTCTAACGCAACGGATGTGGCGGATTATTTAGCAGGCAAAGGCGTACCCTTCCGCGAGGCATACAATTTGGTGGGGAAAGTGGTGAAGACTTCTCTGTCTCAAGGCAAGCTGCTAAAAGATCTGACGCTAGACGAATGGAAGGCGCTTCATCCGGCATTCGAGTCTGATATTTACGCCGCGATCGAGCCTGCACACGTTGTCTCTGCCCGCAACAGCTATGGTGGTACAGGTTTTGCCCAGGTGCGACAGGCATTGCAAAACGCCAAAGCAGTCCTTTCATAGGTGATGTTACATTCTGTAGGGACGTTACATGTAACGTCCCTACAGACGAGAACAATCAATCGTTATGTCTCACCCGCTTCAGCATGGGCAGGTCTTCTTTAGCCCCGGTTGCCACTTCAGCTACCGCGTCATTGGTGCCTGCTGCCGCTTGTTCGATCGCGAACAGTTGCCCTATCCCTGCTGCCGACTTCAGTGGCGCGGCAAAGAACCAAGCTGGCGACGCATTGGTAAACGCTTCATTGTCGATCTATCCACCAAAAAACATCCCTCTTACAGCGTCGAGATTTTGGGACAGGGCTTACTAGAACCGATCGTCATTACCCTTTATGCCGTGAATTTACCCGAAGAGACGAGAAGCTGGTGGCACAGCGATCGACCAGAGCAGCGCAATGGTGATTCACCTTCTGGAGTAGCCTCTGTAACGAAGCCAGTTATGACGACATGACCACGACTGGAAAACTCCTGAGAGTTGAGTTGAGTCGGATCAAGCATCGTGTTAAAGCTGATTGCGGGCTTTGAGCTGAAGGTAGCGATCGACTAACTGATCACTAATCTGATCAGCAGGTGCATCCAGCACAAGCACACCTTTTTGTTTGAGTTTTGCCAGCGCTAACTGACGTTGTGCCAGTAAATCGAGCGCCACCGCACGAGCATAGGTCGTAGGAAGATCGGTAGTGAGAGCGTGTGCTTGCGTATCAACTTGAGGATCGCGCAACGTCACGCAGAAAGGTAGATGGCGTGGGGAGAGTCGTCCCATTGCTACCAACAGTTCTGTCGAAGCAGTTGAGTCAATCACTTCAGTAATGAGAACGACTAGTGCACGGCGCGTTTGACGGGTAGCAACGGTTGTGACTGCACTGACGTAGTCTGGCTCCAACAGCACGGGATGAATGGGTGTCAAGCGCTCGATCATCTTGGGCAACTGGGCTTGACCACGATCGGGCGGAATCCAGGCGTGCATTTGGCGATCGAATACTCCAATGCCGACTCGATCGCCTCGGGTTAGCCCAGCTAGCGCCAACGATAACGCTGCATTCAAGCCCCAATCAAACCGTGCTAAGCCTTTCACCTGAGCGGTCATCAACCGTCCGCGATCGAGTAATACCAGCAGGGTTTGTTCCTGCTCTGGCTCCAGCACTCGCACCAACACGCGACTGCGACGAGCGGTGGCATTCCAGTCAATCAGGCGTGGATCGTCCCCTGTTGCATATTCGCGCAGTTCTGAAAACTCGGTGCCCATGCCCTGACGACGGGCACGACGCAGATTACCGCTGGTTTGTAGCGTCAGGCGAATGGACAGCGATCGCAGCCCGATCAAATCAGGATAGACGGCTACAGTGTCGTGCTTGGGGACTTTCCAGTTGTGCCACGCTAACCCCCAGGCTCCCAACTGACGTACCTGAATACCGCCCCACGTGTACTCGCCTCGTTTAGATGGAAAAACCTGATAGGTCAGTGCTTCGCGGCTGTGGGCGGGTAATGCCAGGTGCAGCGGTTGGGTGGTGGTTGAAAATGCCTGCGGGTAGAAATCTCGAATTTGCAGCACAGCAGGCTGGTAGCCCGTTTTCACCGTTAGCTGTACCGGGTTGTTGCGCCCAATCGAAAGGCGATCGCTGTGATCACGCTCCACCACAGCCCGACCCGATCGCACTCGGCGCTCATCGATCACTGCCAGCACCAGCACAGCCGCATCAAACCCTAACGTCAGCAGGATTGATACACCCAGAAACTGCGGGTTAATGACATCGGACCCGATCGCGGCAACGCCTAGCCCGATCGCAGTACCCAGCAGCAACAGTTGATAAACGCGACTGGATGGGATCATAAGCGAAATGGACGGTTAATAAGAATCGACCTTATCCTAACTCTGTGGTGAGGAAAATTTTCAAGTCGAGCCGCTGGCTTTTAGCTTTTAGCTTTCAGCGTCTAGCCCATCCCCTATTCCCCACTCCCTATTCCCCACTCCCTATTCCCCACTCCCCGCTCCCCACTCCCTATTCCCCACTCCCCGCTCCCCACTCCCTATTCCCCACTCCCCACTCCCCACTCCCCACTCCCCACTCCCTATGGTGTCACCGTTGCAGAAGGCTGAGTGTTTAGATACGTCAGAAAGTCTTCCAACTCATCGTCCGTGAGTTCACTACGCGTTTTTTTACCGTAGGTTTTTTGTAGGTAGGTGCTGCCCTGTCGCTTGCTCCAGCCGATGCGATCGATCTCCACGCCAATCTGCGAGATCAGTGAGGACAAATCTCTCGACGCACTCCCAGACGTATCAGCCTCCGGTGCTGCCGGATCTTTGCTGGCACTTGGCTTGCGGGGCTTGCTTTTAGGCGCTGGTTCCTCAGTTGCTGTGGGAGAAGCATCATCTGTGCTGGCGCGATCGCCAGTTGCCTCTTCCACAGTTAGCGGTTCAGGTTCCTCAAATGGTTCGTCGTCATAGGGTGAGGGTGTATCATCAGGCGCATCGTCATAACTGGGCAGGGCATCATCAAGCAGCACGCCATCGGGTAGTGCATCAGATGTATCCAGTTCCATTTCAGAGACGTAGGGTGTTGCCGCAGATGGGTCAACTGACGCAGTAGAGAAGGGCACTGGAACGTCGGGAATGAGCGCTGGCTCGAACGCTAACGTGGGAAAAGGTGAGGGAGGGGCGATCGCTCCCTCAGCACCCGGCGATGTTATTGAAGTCGCACCGTCTTGAAGCGCGCCGCCATCCAACGTTTTGGGAAACCGCGTCATGTCCTTGAAGGCACTCATCAGCGGGTTCGTTGGAGCGCTGAAGTTGGGAGCAGGCATCGCAGGGATACCAGATGGAGCGGGATGAATGCCTAGCAGTGCCAACACCCGCAGCCGCGCCTGATCTTCTGCTTGCTCAACGGTTGCAGCATTGGACAGGCTGGTTGCTAGTGTCATACTGCCTAGCTGCACCAGCGCCCGTACAACAAAATGGTCAGCGTGAATTTGCACTAACTCGGTTAGTAGTCCACTGGTGGGATAGCGGGTTTGCAATTGTCTAAACAGCGAATGCAGGTCAAGTGATTCAGGCATTGAGATGGCAGGGGTTTAAAGGGACGATCGGGTCATCAGTAACGATGTTAAGCGACTGAAGAGAGACAAAGCATCCTCTTGGAAAAAGCGCTATAGCGGTTCTCGTTTGATTGCAGTCTAAATTTCTAGGTTTTAAGGCAGGAGGCAGGAGGCAGGAGGCAGAAGGAAAACTGCCCTCTGCCCTCTGCCCTCTGCCTCTGAAGAATGCTCACCATCAAATGCCGATACGCTTAAAACCGGATGTCTTGCAGCGGACTGCTAGGATTCTTCATGTGCTATAGACTTGACAACTATACTTATCTACAGGTAATGCTGCGAACGGCTTAAAGCTGTTTCAGGTTAGAGTTGTAGACTTCACATGCGAGTACGTTGTTGGAAAGCCCAAGACTCATCCGCACTCATTTTGATCGCCAAACTAAACGCATCCAGCGTGACGTTTTGCGAATGGGTGCTTTAGTGGAAAATTCCTTCTGGATGGCGCGTCAGGCACTGTTTGACCGCGATCTAGACGCTCCCGCTAAAATCGCGGTGCAAGACAAACAAATTGACAAGCTTTATCGCCAGATTGAGCAAGATTGCGTGAACTTAATTGCGCTTCAGGCTCCCGTTGCTCAAGATTTACGCCTCCTCAGCGCTATGATGCAGCTTGTGCGTGATCTAGAACGCATCGGCGACTACGCTGAAGATTTGGGCGAAATCGCTATTCGTCTGTTTCACTACCCGCCGCCAGTCTATATGGGACAAGTGCAGATGATGTGCGATCGCTGCCGCGCCATGCTGGCAATGAGCCTCGCCGCTCTTTCTGACCTGGATGCCGAATCGGGACTGCAAATTAAGATCAAAGACGATGCGGTTGATCTCGACTACGAAACGCTCTACGACCTTCTGGCACATCAGCGCGATGTTCCCGGCATTGTTGAGCCGATCGTGCTGATGATCCTTGTCATTCGACACATGGAGCGCATGGCAGACCACGCCACTAACATCGGTAAGCGCGTTGCTTACATCGTCACTGGGCAGCGGTAGGAGAGGTGAGGGGTGAAAGGGGGTGAGGAGTGAGGGGTAAGGGGTGAGAAAGTTTTGAATTGAAAAAATCAGGCGTTGGGCTTGGAATGTCGCGCTTGAAAGTCGGAGTGTCGAGCTTTGAACTCGGAGTGTCGAGCTTTGAGGTCGGAGTGTCGAGCTTTGAACTCGGAGTATCGAGCTTTGAGGTCGGAGTATCGAGCTTTGAGGTCGGAGTGTCGAGCTTTGAACTCGGAGTGTCGAGCTTTGAACTCGGAATATCGAGCTTTGAACTCGGAGTGTCGAGCTTTGAACTCGGAGTGTCGAGCTTTGAACTCGGAGTGTCGAGCTTTGAGCCTGAGCGGTCAAGGTTTAGTCGAAAAACCTCGCATCGCCTACCTCACTCCTGCCTCCTGCCTCCTGCCTCCTGCCTCCTGCCTCCTGCCTCCTGCCTCCTGCCTCCTGCCTCCTGCCCCAAGTACCAAACCAACCCTGCAAACAACCCGGTGCCGACTACATATTTAAGCAAATCGGGAACGGCAGGATTGGGTGAAAAAAAGCCTTCGATGATGCCTGCGATGACCAGCATGGGAATGATGCCGTAAACCAGTTGGGCAGCTTGGGCACCGTAAAGCTTGAGTGCCTCCGATCGCCGATAAACCCCTGGAAACAGCAGCGCTCTGGCAAGCAGAAAGCCTGCACCACCCGCCAAAAAAATAGCGGGCAGCTCCAGCGCTCCGTGGGGAAACACAAACGCCCAAAACGGGAAGGCGAGATTATTCTGACCGACTAACGTGCCCACACTGCCGATTAAAACGCCATTCAACAGCATGACAAAGGTTGTAAAGAGTCCGCCTGTCATGCCGCCTGCCACTGCCGCAAACGACACTTTGATGTTGTTGATCATGATGTTGCTGGAGGCAAACGGCTCGATGCCGACGATCGACCCTATCCACAGTTCGCCGCGATCGCGCACCTGTTCAATCATCGGTGCTGGCACAACCAACGCCAAAAACGCTGGATCACGCCATGCCAGCCACCAGGAAACAACACCCGCTACCATAAATAAACCTGTTGCCAGCGCAATATAGCCCCGCGATCGCTGTACCACTGCCGGAAAACCCCAGCGGTAGAACGACCAAAGTGCCTGCCATTCCTGACGACGAGAACCCTGATAGATTTGGGAGTAGCCGCGCGTTGCTAACGTCTGCAAATCCTGTGTAATCAGGTCGCCTACCTGATTGGTGCGGGCGCGTGCCAAATCTGCGGAGACCGATCGATACAGGCTGGCAAGCTGCCGAATCTCGTTTGCGTTAAGCGCCTTTAACCCTTGCTTCTCTGCTTTCTTCAGCAAGGTATCCAGGTTTTTCCAACTAGGCTGCCGTCGCGCTATCCAGCGCTGTATGTTCATAATCTGTGATATTTCCCGGAAAGCAAACAAACGTGGTTTAGAATCGCGTCAACACCTGTCCTTCAAACTAGCCAAAGTGTAGCCTATGGCTTCGCCATCTAATTCCTCTAGTTCTACTCAAGCGCTCAGCGTTGGTAATGTCGTCAGTGCTGGCTTTCGGCTGTATGGAGAAAACTCCAAGCAGTATTTGACGATCGCCCTTTTTGGGACGCTGTGGCTCCTGCTGCCGTTTGTTGCCGCGATCGCTGTTGTGATCTTTTTCGCAGCAGTACAGAACTATTACGCCACTTTGGGGTTAATTATCCCTGCCCTGATCGTGCTGTTTCTTTACACGCTTGCAAAATATCTCGCAAACTCAGCTCTGATCGCACGGTTGGCGTTTGGTGAACTGACAAACCAGCCAGAACTACTCAAAGATGCCCGTCGGTTTATTAAGGCGCGGATATGGAGCTTTCTGGGCGCAGCTTTTCTGATGGGTTTAATCTACACCGTTGTGGTGATTGTGTTTTACCTGCTGCTGGCGATCGTTGTTGTGGGTGCTATAGCTAGCGTTGGCGGTTTTCAACTCTTCCAGAATCCCACAGCGGAAACGCTTGCCGCTAATGGGGGCATCATCGCACTGCTGGTAGTGCTGGGGTTAGGGTTATTGCTGGCGTTTATTGCCTTTCTGCTCTGGTTTGCAGCGCGGTTTGTGTCGTTTGAATTGCCGCTGGCAGTGGAACCTGGAGTGACGGCAACGCAAACGATCGGGCGCATGTGGTCGCTGACTAAAGGCAGTGCGTGGCGGATTGCGCTCATTTTATTTGTCACAAGTCTTGTCACAATGCCGTTGCAACTGCTGCTACAGGTTGTAGTCACTGGTGTCGATGCGGGCATAAGAACGGCTGGAGTCTCACCCGATGACGCTAGCTACACGGCACTTTCGTTGTTAATTACCTATGTGCTGAGCTTTGTGCTGTCGATCGTCGTCCTCCCGCTCTGGCAAATCATCAAAGCGGTCATTTATTACGATTTGCGGAGTCGGCGCGAGGGGTTAGGGCTACAGTTACGCGATCGCGGCTCTCAGACGTAACCACGCCATGCGCTTTTTTAACCACGTTTCCCTGTCAACACCAGAAAGTGTCGAGCTAGAGTTTACGCTGGCAGGCATTGGTAACCGTACACTGGCGCTGGTGTTTGATTACTCAATTCTAGGGGCAGTGCTGCTCGGCTTCTGGATTCTTTGGGGCATGTTTAGCCTGGGGCTACTGAGCTATCTCAACTCAGGCACGTTTAACTATGCCTCTGCCCCCATCTGGCTGTTGGCGATCGCCCTTTTGATCAACTTTTTCATCTTCGCAGGCTATTTCACGTTCTTTGAGGTTCTCTGGCAAGGGCAAACCCCCGGCAAACGGTTCACCAAAATTCGCGTCATTCGAGACGATGGTAGACCGATCGGTCTCTCTCAAGCTGCCTTACGTTCACTGCTGCGATTGATCGACGATTTTTGCTTTATCGGTGTCTTTTTTATTCTGTTGGGCAAGCAAGAGAAACGGTTGGGCGATTGGGCTGCCGGAACACTGGTCATTCAAGAGCAACGGGGCGATCGCAAAGCCCCGTTGATGATTTCTGATCAAGCAAAGCAACTGGCGATCGAGCTACCCAAACTGGCAGATCTAAACCAATTGTTGCCCGACGACTTTGCTGTTGTGCGTACCTACCTCCAACGCCGCCATACAATGGATGCCAGAGCTAGAAATGATCTCAGCCTGAATCTGGCACGGCAACTCCGCACCCTCATTGGACTCGAAACCATTCCGCCCAACACTACCGCCGATCAATTCCTCGAAGCCGTCTACGAAGCGTATCAGGTGAGGGGTGAGGGGTGAGGGGAGGGAGTTTTGAGTTTTGAGTGGATTGAGCGGTCAGCGGTCAGCGGTCAGCTTTTTAGCCTTCAGCCTTTAGCCTTTAGCCTTCATCCCTGCCCTCCTGCCCCCAGTCCCCCCACGTCCCACCTCGAACAATCTACGCTAATGTAGAAACTGCACCCCTGCCCTGATGCCTGTTGACATACTGTGTTGCCTTTTAGATATTCAAAGACTTCGTTTCTGTTAGCGGCGTGTCTGCTCTTGCCGCTAGGAAGTTGTGCCAACAGTTCGCTTGGCGATTCATTGCAGAAATCTTTTGCTGCCGATCCCAAGCTGGAAACGAGTGCTTCTCCTGAGCCATCAGCAACGCCCGCGATCGCTACCACCCCACAGCCGCAGCCTTCAGTGCTAGTCAGCGAGTCGCCTGCACCCACTTTGAGTCCATCTGCTACACCATCGCCTTCGATCGCATCACCGTCTGAAACCAGCGTGGCAAGCATTCCTGATTTTTCGGACAGCACGGTGGTTGGAGCGTCAGGTAGCTCTGACGGTAATGTAAGTCCGATCGCAACGGCTTCAGATAGTGCGAATGATAGACAACCTCAGACGGTACCTGTGGCGATCGCCTTCTCTGACCTCAATAAAACGCCGAAAGAACTCCAGCAGTACGTGTCAGATTTGGCAAAGCTGGGCGTTCTGTCCCCCGTCACTGACGGCAACAAAGCGACTCAGACCGCAAGCAACCTGTTTGCCCCCAACAAAGTGATTACGCGTCGAGAATATGTGCGCTGGCTGGTTGCGGCGAACAATCGGTTGTATGCGAGTCAGCCTGCCAAACAGATTCGGTCGAGCACAGATACTACCGTGCCTGCTTATCAGGATGTGCCCCGTAACGATCCAGACTTTCCAGCAATTCAGGGATTGGCGGAAGCGGGTCTGATTCCGAGTCTGTTGTCGGGCGACAGTACCACCGTCACGTTTCGTCCGAATGCACCTCTGACGCGTGAAAACCTCGTACTTTGGAAAGTGCCAGCGGATACTCGTCAAGCGCTGCCAACTGCGAGTTTGGATGCGGTTAAGCAAACCTGGGGCTTTCAAGATGCGCCTCGCATTGACTCCAGAGCGCTACGAGCGGTGTTAGCCGATTTTCAAAACGGTGATTCGTCCAACATCCGTCGTGCGTTTGGCTATACGACGCTGTTTCAACCGAAGAAGTCAGTCACTCGTGCCGAAGCTGCCGCTGCTCTCTGGTATTTCGGCTTTCAGGGCGATGGGCAATCGGCTGAAGAGGCACTGAAGACGCTGAACGCTTCGCCAAGTGCCTCACCTTAAGAGGTTGGCAATCGTGAAGATTCCATCTGATGCGAATATTCCCCAAGAAAAGCTAGTTCGTTATCTACTTGTACTCAAGCAACGAAACGATAAATCGCAGTTTTTAGCGAAAGCAGGCTTTACGCAGGAAAACTCAGAAACTCTACGATCGGCGATCGCCCTGTTGATCCAGTCAGCAGAAGCCGTAGAAGATGGCACGAATGAGTACGGTATCTTTTATCGGGTTGATGGTGCATTACGAGGGATCAATGGGCGAAGTTTAGCGGTCGTTACTGTTTGGCTACAATGGTATAGCGATGGCAGCTTTCATTTCGTAACGCTGAAACCTCGAAAGGAATCTCGACGTGAATCTTGAACTTTATCAGCAAGTGGCTTTATGTCGAGATTTACCAGAGCATCAACTGCGTAAAGGTGATCTGGTGACGTTAATTGACCGCGTTCCACATCCTGCTGGTGGTGAGAATGGGTACATCCTGGAAGTCTTTAATGCGATTGGTGAATCTATTGCAGTGATTACAGTACCGCAGTCGGCTGTCGAACCATTGCGATCGCATGAAATCTTGACTGTGCGATCGCTCGTAGACGTGAAAGGTTGAGTAAGGAAACGCGATCGCTCAAAACGTATGACTATCACTGCCGTCAACAGGCTACAACGATCCTTAACGCAGTAGACTAAAAGCCTGACCAGGAAACTGCTATGACGAACATCACAAGAGACGAATTTGAGACCGTTAAAGAGCTATTGGGAAGCGCTGCACGGTACGCGGAGTCAGCACATCGGGGACTCGATCGGCTGGAGATGATGCAGCAGCATTCTCAAGAGCAGATTGACCAACTGATTGGAGCACAGAGGCAGGCAGAGCAGCGGCTCGATCGCCTGGAGATGACGCAGCAGCGAAGTCAGCTTCAAATCGATCAGCTGACAGTAAAAATGGATCAACTGGCTGAAGCCCAAAACCTCACTAACCAGCGAGTCTCGACCCAAATTGAAGAACTGGCTAAAGCTGAAAAACGCACTGACCAGCGGCTAGAGTCTTTCATTTTTGAATCGCAGCGATTGATCACCAAGCATTCTGAAAGCATTGAGCAGCTTAAAGGCATGACCGAGCGACTGGATGGAGTCCTGGCTTACCTCATCCGAAAAGAAGGTCGAGACGAGTGATACTCCCATCTCCTACAGTGACTAACGACAGCCCAGATTCCTTACATTAGAGGCTCTCATGTCACTGTTGCAAAATCGCGATCAACTTGGCGATGACTTCGTTTGTTTTTTCTGGGGTGAGGTTTCCTGCTTTGTAGGCAATCAGTTGCTCGTTGGCTGTAAACACTCGATTTGACTTGGCGTAGCTGGTTTTGTTGAGGCTTCCAGTTTCAAAGTCGCTTGACTCAATCAGGGTTGTGTAGGCATCGTTCGCGGCTTGACTGGTCATCAAGCAAAGGATGAAGTCGCTTCTAGTCAGTTCGGCAAGCACCAATGCGGGTCGTTTTTTAGCGTTGGTTAAATCTGAAAAGGGAAAGGGAAGAACAACCACATCACCCTTTACAAATGCTGCCATGCTTCATCCTCTTCAGGCGTTAGCCACTCCTCCGCCAAACTGGATTCACTCAGAAGGCTAATCTCTAGTTGTTCTTGCTGAAGCTCCTTAGCACGAACAAACAGTAAGAAGTCTAATACTTCTTTTAATGTAGAACCGGGCGCTTCTTCGATCTCTTTTAGTAATTGCTCTTTAATGTTCATACTGTCCTTCTCTCGCTCTACTCTTAAGAAGTCACTCATTTGGGGCGGCGACTGGAAACTTTGCCACTAGACACCAATACCTGCTTCAGCGATGAACACTTCGATCGGAGCGGTATCTGCTAAGTTTTCTTCCCCAAAAATGTCGATGTAGCAAGCGATCGCAGACTTCACATCCGCCAGAGCTGCCTCATACGTATCTCCTTGCCCCACAACTGCGCCGACAATTCCCACTGGGTAAGCAACATAGCCATCAGAATGTTTTTCAATCACAATCTTGAGTTGTTTCACTGGCTCTTCGCTCATTTCAAACACATTAATCCATCAAGCGTATCGTACCTAAAGAGCACAGAGCAATGACGATCAGCATGGTTTGGTAGCATGTCCGCACCAATGGCAACACTCCAGTTTCGATCGCTATGTGCAGGGGGGAATGTATGAACACAATTGGGGCTGTTGATGTGATGGGAGACAACCGCATCGTTTGGCGTTTGAGGATACGAGCATGAGGAAGTAGAGTGGGCAGTGCCTACCCTACCTGCTTCAATTTCCCGAAGGTTTTTATGTACGGTTCATTTTCATGAATCATTTAGGAACGCTATACCTGCTATTTACTCGTGTGTTAAGGTTATGAGCATCTTTCGGGTAACTCACTGATTATTGATGCATTAGCATCAACTCGATTGAAGAAATTGATTAGGTAGTCAACAAACTTTTGATTGGGGTCATTAAAGATGAGCGCCCCTTCTACATAGAAAGCTCCATAAGTCGGATCTCTCCCATCTAACGGAAAGATTATATGACGCCGATCTACAATTAAAAACGATTGCTCAAAGAATAAGTCTGACTTCTTCAAATACCCTGCATCAGGTTTCTCCCGTAATATTTTCAAAACTTTTTGGAAATGATCGTACCAGCGTATTCCTACTCGTTCCTCATCTATTAAAGCACTTTTTCCTTCAGGCAATTGAATGATCCTCTTATAGAAAAATTTTTTATTTTCATCGGCTTTGAGTTGTAGCTTCTTAACAATTGATTCAAGGTACTTTTCCCTCTCCGTTCTATAGATATGTGTAGTAACTTCTCTCCCTTGATCAGCTTTAGAATGTTCCCCTGTTCTGTTTACAAACAAGCACAGTATTTCAAATTCAGCTTTTTCGATTATGTCGCAAAAGGAGGAGTATATCTTTCCTTCTCCGCTTCGTGGAGGGTCTTGCACAAAAGACCACTTTAATCCTCCCAGGTTGTTACTTATGTCTACTAATTTTTGATCGATTTTTTTCGCATTGGCTTCTTGCTTTTTGTCTATTGCCTGAACTGTCTCTTCATTCAGCTGTGCGAATACACTGATTGCCACTAAACCAATGATTATTAGAACTGCCACTAAAAGAAGGATGGCTAGTATCGTCTGCTGAGGAGTATTGAGAAAGGATGTAGAGAAAATCTTATCAAGGGCTGCGCTAGCTAAAATCCCGAATACAGCAGATGCAATTGAAATAAGCACTTGTATTCTTGTGGCTTTCCTAACCCGTCCGTTCATTCAACTCTCCTTTCGAGTCACTTACGATTTCATTAAGTCCGTTCATCTTGGATTGTACAAGGGCAGTACCGTAATGAGGGAAGAATAAACGTTTCTGAGGAAGATTTTGTAGGATAGGCAATGCTCACTCTACTACTGCCGATCGCGAAACAGGGCATCGATCGCCTCTGCCATCGGTTGCCACTCTGGATTTTCCAACAAGTGCACCTCGTCAAACCCGCCCATTTCGGGATCTTATAAGTGCCGCTTGCATGGCGTTGATATCTCTGAGGGGAGCAGGCAGGGACGTAAGCTCCGTATCGGCAAATTCGCTCACCCCAATTAGCAATGCCACTTTAACCATGCCAAGCTCTCAATGCCGCCAATGACTGAAACCGCCGATGCTTTCAGAATAACCGAAACGTTTGTGGCTGACTGTGACTGATGTGGGGCTAAAAAAGGGAGCGATCGCGCAAATAGAGCGATCGTTCCTTGCTCAAACGGGACTGTTCTCACTCAAAACAGAACTATTCTTGTTTGAAACAGGAATGTTCTCATTTCAAATAGGAACGATCTCACTTCAAGTAAGAATGCTGCGGTTTCAAACAGGAACGTTCTCATCTGAAACAGGAACGATGCGGTTTCAAACAGGAATGCTCTCGCTTTCAGTCGGAACGTTCTCACTTTAAACAGAAGCGCTCTCATCTGAAACAGAAATGCTGCTGTTTCAAACAGGACTGTTTTTACTCAAAACAGGAATTGTCTTGCCTGGAGAGAAACCGGGTTTCTGGTCGTTCTGCCTGCTTAACGGCAGAGGCTCGCCAAGAAACCCGGTTTCTAGCCGTCTCGGTTGCATACTGGAACGGCAGAGGCTCACAAAGAAACCCGGTTTCTAGCCCCCTACTAAAACTGCACTTTGAATAGTTGAAAGACCTCTCCCGGCAGTGTCTTCACGATTTTGCCGCCGGATGACTGGATGAGCTTCTTCCAATCCGCGATCGGCTCTAGAAAGACTTCCGTGCCCAGGTACATTTCTAGAATTGCCCAATTCTCAGCGAGTGGTGTCTCCGGGTCGAGTACATCAAAGACAAACACACCGCCGGGTTTCAAGACACGTTTGACTTCTGTGAGTACAGCCGCCCAATAGTCGAGGGGATAGTAGCAGCTAAAGCCCGTGGCGATCGCCAGATCAAACTGGTTCGCCTCATACTCCAACTGGTGCGCGGCTCCTAGCGCCACGCCTTTAAACAGCTTCGAGTTCAGTTGCGGTCCACGCGCATTCAAACTGTCGCGGGCAGCGTGGCTAATCTCCTGCCCATAGAACAGCGCTTCCCAGTCGCGCCAGGGGTAAATCAAAAAGCTCACCCCGCAACCAAGATCCAGGCAATGCTGGTTTTTCTTCGGCTGGGCAAGCTCCCAGAAGGGCGACGCAAGCTTTGACTGAAGAGCACCAGAGGCGCGATCGCGAAAGATCGGCATCGCTTCTACTTCTTCTGGCAGGTCGAACGCTTCCCCCCGATACTCGCGATTGAAGCGTAGAGTAACGGCTGCAATTTGGCTCTGCCAGTCTTGCGATGGGCTGAGTTCACTAAAGTAACTGTTGCTAGAGAACGCTTCCTGGGATTCCGACTTCTGCTTTTTTGCCATGCTCAGGTTTGTTCCTCTAACAACAGTTTTAAAGCGGTCAGCGTTCAGCCGTCAGCATTCAGCTTGAATCCATTGCTGATGGCTGGTAGCTGATAGCTGACCGCTAATTTTATTAACGTCCCGTCAGCGCTTTAAAGCTGTCAGCGTTCAGCCGTCAGCATTCAGCTTGAATCCATTGCTGATGGCTGGTAGCTGATAGCTGACCGCTAATTTCATTAACGTCCCGTCAGCGCTCTAAAGCTGTCAGCGCTCAGCCGTCAGCATTCAGCTTGAATCCATTGCTGATGGCTGGTAGCTGATAGCTGACCGCTAATTTCATTAACGTCCTGTCAGCGCTCGGTTGAAGTTCTGACGGTAGGGCTTGTTAAAAATAAGGACGGGCCACAGCAACGCCAGGTAAACGCGACCGCTGCTGAAATTAGTGCGTCTGAAGCCAGTCCAGAATTTCCAGATGCCAACGCCATAACCGATGAGTGCCAACACGCCAACTATTTCCATGTATCGATCCTCAATTGACTGACAAAACTGAACCTAGTGTTGAAACTACAGTGAGAGCGCCGATCGCTCCGGATACTGCTGCCTGTTAGGAACGATGCCCCAACAACGAAAAACTACTACAAGCGTAAGGTAACGAACGAACCGCAACCCAAAATTAGAGTAGCCTCGGCAGTGAAAGCCTGACGCACATTCAAGCCTTTGTGTGACATTCCAGACAAATCTGCTTGGAACTGATTAAGGCAACTTGCCGACCTGGTTCTATCCTAGCTTGCAGTTTAAGGGCGATCGCGCCACGTCTAGACATTCCAGCCTGACATTAGCGGCTGCGAGTGCAGATTTTTTCGCCTTCCCCCTCGAAGGATGTCGGAATCGTCGTTAACGTATGACACTAGAGAGGGGAGTAGTGAGTGGGGAGTAGGGAGTGGGGAGAAAGTTTTGAGTTTTAAGTTCAGCCGTTAGCGGACAGCCGTCAGCTTTTTCGCCTTTCGCCCGATTTCCCTCTAATTTTCTGCCTCTTGCCTTCTGCCTCCTGCCTCTTCATTCCCGACTCCCAACCTTACTAAAACTCCTTTTTCAAACGACTTGTAACAAAGCAGGGTAGCCTTATGCGAGCAGTTTTGATGGCAGGCGGATCGGGTACACGGCTGCGACCGCTGACGTGTGACTTGCCGAAGCCAATGGTTCCGGTATTAAACCGCCCGATCGCGGAGCATATTCTTAATCTGCTGAAGCGCCATCGCATTACGGAGATTATTGCGACGCTGCACTACCTGCCCGATGTCATGCGCGATTACTTTCAGGATGGCAGTGACTTTGGTGTGCAGATTACCTACGCCGTTGAAGAAGATCAACCGCTCGGTACTGCGGGCTGCGTCAAGAATATTGCCGAGTTGCTCGATCGCACCTTTCTGGTGGTTAGCGGCGATAGCATTACCGATTTTGACCTGAGTGCTGCGATTCGGTTTCACAAACAGCGGCGATCAAAGGCAACGCTGATTTTGACGCGTGTCCCAAATCCCATTGAGTTTGGTGTGGTGATTACCGACAGGGACGATCGCATTCGCCGCTTTCTCGAAAAGCCCTCGACCAGCGAAGTCTTTTCAGACACCGTGAATACAGGTACGTACATTCTAGAACCAGAAGTGCTGGATTACCTGCCGCTCAATCAAGAAACCGACTTCTCGAAAGACCTTTTTCCACTGCTGCTCGAAAAAAATGAGCCGATGTATGGCTATATTGCCGAAGGCTATTGGTGCGATGTCGGGCATTTAGATACCTACCGCGATGCTCAGTACGACGGGCTGGATCGAAAAGTCAAGCTGGATATTGCCTATGAGGAGCGATCGCCGGGACTTTGGGTCGGGCAAAACACCTACCTTGATCCCACTGCCAAAATCGAAACGCCTGCGATGATTGGCAGCAATTGCCGGATTGGTGCGCGAGTGCAGATCGAGGCTGGCACGGTGATTGGCGATAACGTGACGATCGGTCCAGACGCTGATCTCAAGCGTCCCATTGTCTTGAATGGAGCCATCATCGGCGAAGAGGCACATCTGCGGGCGTGTGTGATTGCGCGCGGTACACGGGTCGATCGTCGTGCTCATGTGCTGGAAGGTGCGGTGGTGGGTCCCTTATCGACGATCGGTGAAGAGGCTCAAGTGAGTCCGGGTGTGCGCGTGTGGCCCAGCAAGCGCGTTGAATCTGGGGCAACGCTCAACATCAACCTGATTTGGGGACATGCCGCCTACCGCAATCTCTTTGGGCAGCGAGGCGTTTCGGGCCTAGCGAATATCGACATTACGCCAGAGTTTGCTGTCAAGCTCGGTGCTGCCTACGGTTCCACCCTGAAGCCTGGTTCTCATGTGTCTGTTTCGCGCGATCAGCGCAGCATTTCGCGCATGGTATCGCGATCGCTCATTGCTGGCTTGATGTCGGTGGGTGTAAACGTGCAGAACTTGGAAGCAACGGCGATCCCACTGGCGCGAACGATTGTGCCTACGCTGTCGATTGCGGGTGGCATTCACGTGCGGATGCATCCCGATCGTCCTGACCACATCTTGATTGAGTTCTTCGACTACAACGGCATCAACATCTCCAAAGCCCGCGAGAAGAAGATCGAAGGCGCTTACTTTAAGGAAGATTTTCGCCGCGCCCAAATTCAAGAAATTGGCAACGTAGTCTATGCCAATCAGGTTGCTGAAATCTATAGCGCCTGTTTTGAAAAGCACCTGAACATCGAAGCGATTCGTCACAGCAGTTCCAAAGTGGTGATCGATTATGCGTATGCGGTTTCTGGCGCAGTACTGCCCCAACTCCTTGCTAAATTTGGTTGCGATGCAGTGGTGCTGAACGCCAGCCTCAGCCATACTGCGCCGAATCCTGCCGATCGCGAAGCGTTACTCAGTCAGCTAGGGCACGTCGTAGAAGCACTCAAAGCTAATTTTGGTGTTCAGGTCTCTGCAAACGGCGAACAGATGATTTTGGTGGATGAAACGGGCAGCCCCATTCGTGGTGAAGTGCTGACCGCGCTTATGGCAGACATGCTGCTGGTACACCATCCCAGAGGCACGATCGTAGTGCCCGTCAATGCCTCCAGCGCCGTTGAACAAATTGCTCACCGTCACGATGGCAGAGTCATTCGCACGAAGGCAAACCCGACGGCGCTGATGGAAGCCTGCCATACGAGTCCCAACGTCATTTTGGGCGGCAGTGGCGACATGGGCTTCATTTTTCCGCAGTTGCATCCCGGCTTCGATGCCATGTTCTGCATTGCCAAACTGATTGAAATGCTGACGATTCAGGAGCGATCGCTGGGGCAAATTCGTGCCGATCTCCCCCGCGTCTGTCACAAAACCTGTATTGTTCGCTGCCCCTGGACGGCTAAGGGAGCCTTAATGCGACACCTGGTCGAAACCCACCCGATCGACAGCCTGGAAATGGTCGATGGCGTGAAGATTTTTAATCACCAGCACAATAGTTGGGTGCTCATTTTGCCCGATGCCGGAGAGCCAGTGGTGCATATTTACGCCAACAGCAACGATCGCGGTTGGGTAGACGAAACTCTGCGCGAATATCGCCTGCGCGTGCAAGAATTTGTCGACCAACACCAGGGCGCAGAAGCAGCCAAAGCCGAGAGCCAGTACTAGAATAGAATATTAGTTTTTAGTTGTTAGTTGTTGGTAAAATGCCTGCTAAATCCTGCTCAATTGTCTATGCCGACTTCCGCTCTAACAACTAACAACTAAAAACCAACAACTTTTCTCAGGAACGCTCCATGAATAGCTGCATCTTAATGGCAGAAATTGTCCAGGCTCCCGAACTGCGCTACACGTCTGATACCCAAACCCCGATCGCCGAAATGTTTGTGGAGTTTCCGGGTTTGCGTGCCGAAGATCCACCCTCGCGGCTCAAGGTAGTGGGCTGGGGTAATCTGGCACAGGAGATCCAGGAACGCTATCATCAGGGCGATCGCGTGGTGATTGAAGGCAGCTTGAGGATGAATACGGTCGATCGACCCGAAGGCTTCAAAGAAAAGCGTGCTGAGTTGACTGCACAACGCATCCATATCCTTGGAGGAGATACCGCTCTGGAAGCGTCTACGATTGTGGCAAGCCCTGCTTCTAGCACGAGTCAAGCCACTAAGCCAAGCGCTGCGGCGATTCCAGCAGCAAAGCCAGCTCCCTCAGCATCCACATCCACACCAACCGCTAAAGCGAAAGCAGGCAAATTTCAGACTGCACCTGAAGCTGCTGCCGAGCCAGACTTTGATGATATTCCCTTTTAAGGAAACCCTGATGAAAAAGCAGTGAGGCTCAAAATCATTTTCGTTCAAGATAGACAGCACTAAACCTTGTAATAAGGGGTTTGAGCTTCTTGTTAGGGCTGGTTCGAGCGGCGTACAAGAGTATGACGGTTACCGTTTGTTCCCCTACAAAAACTCCCCTAGAAAAGCAAACACGTCATCTTCCCAGCAGGGTTCTGGCAGCAGGGCAAGCAATCGCTGGCTTACATCCGCTTCGATCGCATAGATATCATCACGCAAAAAGAGTTCAGCCAGCGCTTGAATATCTCGCGCTCTCAAGGGCGAGAGCGGTGCAGCGAAACTGCTCACCTCAGCAGATTCAATGGCACTGCTTGCAGTTAGCTGGGCAAGCGTACCGCTGCTTAACCAATTTGCTCGTGCCGGGGATCGCGGCGCATTGGTTCCTGCTGCTTGACGCAGCGCATAGAGTGCATCAAGCTCGATTTTGGGTGTAGGCTTCTGTAACCGCAAGGTTTGACGATGTGGCAACGGCGCGAACGCAATGGCTCCTTCAGTAGCATGAGAGCCTAAACGAGGCTCAGTGGCATCAAAATCAGCGCGAGTGTCGGTTGAAGAAGGCGAGCAGGGGTGGTCAGGTTGGACACGATCGCCCTCTATGCTGAGTGGCTCCTCTGCCATGTCAGACTGCTTTTGGGTAGAGTCGATTGACCGGGAGGAGCTATTGTCCCCAGGCGAAGTAAGCAACATAGAAGCACCAAAATAGTTCTGCCGCTGCCATCGGAAAATGAGCGATCGTGATGCTACTTGCTTGGGCTGATGACACTTACCACCAACCACCACACAAGACAACGTTGAATTTCCGGTAGATGCGCTGACTTCAAACCCTCGTTTAGCTTTAGCGAACAGAACTGCTGCGGCGCTAAAGGCTAAAGCTCCTAGCCGCTAAGCTTCTTCAATGCCTTAAAGAAGCTACGTCCAACCTTCCTCGGCTGAGACACTTCAGCAAGAGCAATATCCATTCTACCGTTTTAATGATGGCAATTAGGACTCACCGCAACAGTCACTCTAGCAACGCAGCGGTCGAGATGTGATATCAATCACGACGGTCACTTGAAGCGCGAACCCCTAGCATCAACTAAATCAAATCCCCAGCAGCAAATGATCCAGTGATCGTGCGGTTATGTCTCAATGCTGGGCACTCTAAGGTAGAGACGAGGTTCTTCTCCAGTCGCACAAATCGACATCTTCGTCAATGCTAAAGCGCTGGAACATTAGTGCTGCTCTTAGTGGCTGAACGTTAACAGAGTGCTCGCAACACGTTCATTTGAGCCTCTCGTCCTGTGAGAGCAGCGCTCTTCAGTCTCACACTGCTTACATTGGGATTAGCTATGCTCGACTCACATTCGTTAGCTGAATACTCTTCACAGGTGTTGAATGCTTCTGGCAACACCGAATTAGAGCAACGACTCGGTCTATACCGTGTCTTTTTAAAGCTCTATGAGCACCACCGGAGCCTACTGGATGAGATCCTGGATCTAGAAAACACAGGGGTGAAGTCACGCAGGCACGTAGCGTTGCAGTATGTGCAGGGAGTGGTGCAAGGTCAACAGACTCGTATCATTACGAACCTACTCGGAGGCAAAACGCGATCGGTATTACAACCTCAGGGTATCTGGATCATTGGGCGCGATCGCAAAATGGCGCTACCGATTCAAGACAAACGTCTGTCTCGCCGCCATGCTGCCATTCAGCACATTGAGGATCAAGGTTTTTACATGATTGATCTCAATAGTACTAATGGTTCTTTTGTCAACAGCGAACCCGTGCGGCACTGTGTCTTGCTTAAAGATGGCGACCAAATCCGGCTGGGCAGTCTGGCGTTTACCTTCTTCATCTGCCACACTCCCAAAACTGCTGATGCACTGCCAGATGATCTGATTAACCAGGTTAATGCTGCTCGACATAGCTACGACTCTGGTGGTGAAGATTTGACGGTCACAGAGTCAGGCTTATCGCTGCCTTCAACTGACTGGGATACACCATTGTCGGCTGATGGCAAAGACACCTCCATGTTTTTGAGACCCACTCTCTCCAATGGTGACTTGCCATTGGAGCAAACGTCCTACCCAATCAGCATGAAGCAGCAGTCAGAAATTCTCGATCGCTTCATGAAGCGAAATGAACCCGACAACCATAATTAAGGCAGCAGAGAGCAGCGACAGTAGCACCTTGAAACATGTCAAGCAGCATTATGCGATAGGTTAAGCCAAACACAGTATGACTCAACCCATCGCGTAGCGTTCTCAACTTACTTTCTCAGATCGATTTACTCCTCATCGTCCATTTCATCCTCTTCGTCTTCGACATCGATCGGGGCAACGGAGTTAGCTGAGACGACCGCACCAATTTCCAGCTTGTGCCGTACCTCTTGCTCTACTTTTTGGGCAACGTCAGGCTTCTCTTCCATATATTTAATGGCATTGTCGCGTCCCTGGCTAATATTCTCGCCACCGTAGCTGTACCAGGCTCCTTTCCGAATCAGTACGCCTGTTTCTTCTGCCAGGTCGACCAGGCAGCCAACAGTTGAGATGCCCTTACCAAAAATGACATCAAATTCGGCAATGCGGAACGGTGGCGCAACTTTGTTTTTAGCCACCTTCACCTTCACTCGAATGCCGTATTCTTCCGTTCCTTTCTTGAGCGTTTGAATCCGACGGGTGTCCAACCGTACAGAGGCATAGAATTTGAGTGCCTGACCGCCAGTGGTGGTTTCAGGACTGCCGTAGGTCACGCCAATCTTTTGCCGGAGTTGGTTAATGAAGATGACCGTACAGCCAGATTTGCCCATGTTGCCAGCAATTTTCCGCAATGCCTGACTCATGAGGCGTGCCTGCAAGCCGACGTGAGAGTCGCCCATTTCACCTTCAATTTCGGCGCGAGGTACGAGGGCAGCAACGGAGTCAATCACAATAACCTCGATCGCGGACGATCGCACCAACTGATCCACAATTTCCAGCGCTGCTTCACCCGTATCGGGTTGAGAGATCAAGAGATTATCGATGTCTACGCCCAACGCTTTGGCGTAGACCGGATCGAGGGCATGTTCCGCATCGACAAACGCAGCAATACCGCCAGCTTTCTGTACTTCCGCCAGGGCATGAAGCGCTAGCGTGGTTTTGCTTGAGCTTTCGGGACCGTAGATTTCAATGACACGCCCTTTGGGAAGACCACCGCCCAGCGCCAGGTCTAGCGTCAGCGCTCCGGTGGAAATCGTTTCGACTCGCATCCGGGTAGCATCGCCTAAGCGCATGATGCTACCTTTGCCAAAGTTACGCTCAATCTGAGTCAGGACGAGATTTAAGGCTTTGTTTTTGTCAGAATTATCAGTTGTTTTAGCAGCCATGAGCGCCTCAATGCGGAAGGTTCAGTAGGTGGATGGAGATTTGAAACTTTAAACGGTGGGTTGAAACCAATGGGTGTTTGAGTGTCGGATTGATTACATCAGGACACTCTAGGAGGCTAATGTGCAAGTGAATGGGCTAGAGTGCGATCGAGCGTTAGAGGCATTCTATGCTAACTAATCAATCAGGAATTGCTTGTGTGATCGCTGGTGTGTGTCAGCAATCAGGTTTCAGTCATGCTAGGAAAGAGACGACGCATTCGATGAAGTCCAGTTAATCTAGAAAGGGGCGATCGTGATGACGTTCCCCTTGAAGTTTCACCAACTACGATCCTCCGATCGCCCTGAAAGGGATAAAGGCATCGCTGCCGGACTCGCTTGGGTGTCACTCATTCTTCTTCCAGGTTACATACATGACCTCCTATCTTCCTCATTTGTTGGTTCCAGATACGGCGCTATCTGTAGCAGGGCTGACTGGTTACATCCAGGCACTGTTGGAGCAAGACAATCATCTCAGTCAATTCTGGGTTACAGGGGAAGTATCCAGCGCGACTCGCTATCGCAGCGGGCTGTTTTTTACTCTACAAGACCCGGATGCTAAGGCTGCGATTAGCTGCGTGGTGTGGAACAGCCAGTTAGAGAAACTGACTACGTTGCCCGCTCAGGGAGAACAACTAATTATTTTGGGGCGCATCCACGTCCATCCCCAGAGGGGACAGTATCAGCTAATTGTCTGGCAAGCCTTGCCAGGGGGCGAGGGGCTACGGGCACTACGTTATCGCCAGTTGAGGCAGCGTCTGGAAGCCGAAGGCTTGTTTGACCCAGCACGCAAACGCATTTTGCCTATACATCCCCAAACGGTTGCTGTTGTAACGTCACCTCAAGCAGCCGCATGGGGGGATATTCAACGAACGTTGCGGCGGCGGTATCCGGGTTTGCATGTGTTGTTTTCTCCAGCGCTTGTGCAGGGTGAGCAGGCTCCAGCCTCAATTGTGAATGCTATTCGGCGAGTTGAGCTGGATGCTAGGTCGGATGTACTAATCTTATCACGAGGAGGAGGCGCGATCGAAGATATGGCGTGCTTTAATGACGAACGCGTAGTGCGAGCGATCGCAGACTGCTCCATTCCCGTGATTGCTGGAATCGGGCACCAGCGCGATGAAACTTTAGCAGACCTTGCAGCTGATCTCTGCGCTCACACTCCAACAGCCGCAGCAGAGCAAGCGGTACCTCAGCTAGCCGCACTACAGACCGCACACCAGGAGCGGGGGCTGGCTCTCAAAGCGGCAGTTTACAGTCGCTTGGAGTCAGCTTACAAACAACAGCGGCATCTGAACGATCGCCTCTACAAACTGCGTCTCGATCGCAAACTTCAACAAGAACGGCAAAACTTGCAGTGGATGCGCCAACGTCTGATTCAAGGTAGTGCGCTGCAAATTCAGCAGGCTACGTCTTACTGCCAATCACTCCAGCAGAAGCTGGCAACCCTTGATCCCGAAGCCGTGCTGAAACGAGGCTATGCTGTGGCACGGC
Source organism: Tildeniella nuda ZEHNDER 1965/U140 (assembly GCA_019358895.1). Lineage (GTDB taxonomy): Bacteria > Cyanobacteriota > Cyanobacteriia > Leptolyngbyales > Leptolyngbyaceae > Stenomitos > Stenomitos nudus. The sequence goes on from JAHHIG010000002.1 coordinate 400,538, forward strand.
GGACAAACGGTACGATCGTTCGTGCTGCCGAAGCAGTGGCACCAGAAGAGATGCTGACGATTCAGCTTGGTCAAGGGCAACTGACGGTCAAGGTAACAGAGGTGTTAGCACGATCGCCATCTGTTTGAGTGCCAAGCATCGAAGAGCTTGCTAAAAAATAACTGCACACTTTTGGATCAGCTATCAGCTATCAGCTTTTCGCTGACGGCTGACGGCTACAGACCATGCTGTTATTTCTGTACAACGCCTAAGTTGCCAAACGTTTGACTAAAAGTGTTCAAGTATAAATATACTAGCGATAGAGACCTTGCTATTCGCACGTTGTGAGCATTCCCAAAGACTCTGCCGAAGCCCATCCATCCAGTCAAGTCGATGTCGATCGTGGATTAACTCCAGACCTGTCAGCACAGGATTGGAGCTATGAAGCAACTGTGCAGCAAGTGGAGGCGATTATGGCGCGTATTGAATCAGGCGACTTGGAGCTGGCAGATGTGTTTGACCAGTTCAGCTCTGCTGTCAGCTATTTACGCCAGTGCGACCTCTTTTTAACCCAACGTCAGCAGCAAATGGATCTGCTGATCGAAACGTTGACTGATGACCCAGATTAGAGATGGCATCTCTACCGGATGCGAAGCAATGCTATGTCATTCTGGCTGATGAATGACAGGTGCTTTGCTCCAATGGGTGCTGTTTTGAACGGCTTCACCGTTCTTACCAACAAGAGTATGTGCTTCCCAACATGCTTCTGTTTCAGGATAATCCAGTCGATAGTGACCACCGCGACTCTCGGTGCGGAACTGTGCACTTTGAAGGATGAGTCCTGCGACATCAAGCAAGTTGCGGGTTTCTGCCCAAACTCTTAGCTGCGCGTCGTCGATCGCACCTAAAGCAATGCTATGTTCCGGCTGTAGGTGCAGCAACGCTTGACTGAGCGCAAGCTGAGCGAATTCTTGCTGCCAACGTTGAATTTGCGCGATCGCCGTTGTTATCACGATCCCGTCTCGGCAAATGCCTGCACTCTGCCACACCAATCGAGGCAGTTCTTGCCGTAATTCTTCGATTTTGGCAAACTCTGTGGCTAAAAGGGACGGATGAGGCGTAGCGAGACGGTTTGAGGTGTCAGGCGAACCTCGTGCTGCAAGACCAGAGTTTAAGCTTAGCTGACCGCTGACCGCTGACCGCTGACCGCTGACTTCTGACTCTTTCACCTCTAAATGAGCAAACTGCGCTCCAAACACCAGACATTCTAGAAGCGAATTACTCGCCAACCGATTTGCTCCATGAACGCCCGTACTGGCAGTTTCGCCGACTGCATACAGACCGGGGATCGATGTTTGGTTCATTAAATCTGTGGCGATGCCACCCATCCAGTAATGAGCAGCAGGCGCTACAGGAATGGGTTCACGGAAGACATCAATACCCCACTGGTGACAAACTTGAACAATGTTGGGGAAGCGGTGCTGAATGGTTTCAGGTGCGATCGGTCGTAAATCTAACCAGACATGAGCGGATGCTGGGTCAGCATGAGTTTTTTGCAAATAGCTGAAGATGGCGCGGCTAACAATATCTCTAGGCGCAAGTTCGCCTGCTGGATGGTAGTCAAAGGCAAACCGTCGCCCATTGTCATCGATCAAATGAGCGCCCTCACCTCGAACTGCTTCACTAATCAGAAAACGAGGTGCACCGGGTTGCGTTAATGCTGTTGGGTGGAACTGAACAAATTCCAGGTCGCGCAAGATGGCTCCAGCGCGATGAGCGATCGCCACGCCATCCCCCGTACTTAACTCAGGATTGGTTGTTTGAGCAAAAACCTGACCACCACCACCCGTTGCCAGAATCACAGCCGCTGCCCGTAGCCAACATACCTGCCCCTGATAGAGCACACAAATGCCCTGGCAGCGTTGCGTCTCATCCAGCCAAACGTCCAGGGTCAACGCCTGTGCAAAAACGTGAATGTTCTTGCGGCTTAGCACCTGCGCCGTTAGTGTACTCACAACTTCCCGCCCCGTCGTATCGGCAGCGTGCAGCACCCGCCTGCGAGAATGAGCTGCTTCCAGGGTCAGCGCCAGTTCGCCGTTGTGGCGATCGAACGAAACACCCATTGAGACTAGCGACTGAATGCACTGCGGTGCTTGCTCTACAAGAAACTTAACCGCGTCATAATCACACAGTCCTGCACCCGCTTGTAATGTATCGGCTAAGTGCAGTACCGCAGAATCTGCTGGATCGATCACCGCTGCAATGCCACCCTGTGCCCAGTCGCTGGCAGATAGTGAGAGAGTATCTTTCGTCAGCAATCCAATGCGGTAGTGATCAGGAAGGCAGAGCGCTGTGTAAAGCCCAGCCGCACCTGCTCCCACAATGAGAACATCAAACTGAGGTAATAGCTCAGAGACAGAGGGCGATCGCAAAACAGACGATTGCAAAGATGCTACCAATTTTAAATTCGGATGATTCGACTGAAGACGAACCACCGTTCACCGCACAGCGCTACGCACAAGCACTCGCAATCAGGGTTCAAGCTATACATAAGCCAGGTGACGCTTTTTAAGCAAGATCCAGGCTGGGTATCGATCGTCTGTCTTCAGTCTAAAGTCGAAACAGTAAAGTGTGTGCCAAAGACAAAAATTGCTCTCCGACTGCGTATCAGCCGTTGAGCAATTTGGTCATCAGGATTGAATTGACGGTCGTAACAACAGAACGGTTAACGATAGATACCGTTGTTGATCCGATCGGCTCCCTCTACCAGCGCTTCTTCAACATCAGTGGCGGTAAAGTTATCCAGATTTGCTTTTAGCACATCCTTCTGTGCCTCCGTCAACCCTGCGATCTTCAAAACATCCTCAACGCTGTCGTAGGGTGCATTCTTGACAATTAACCCTGCCAGCGTAGGGTACAAACCCGAATACTGCCTGAATTGACGTACGTTAGTGTTGTTCAGATCAAGCTTTTTACCGTACTCAGAACTGAGTTTTTCGCCCACTGCATCACGAATCGCTTCAGCAGCAAGCAGGGGCGGAGCGATCGCCCGATTCAACTGATAGCCTGTCATGTTGCTTAAATTTGCTGCTAACACCTGTTGTGGCATCCCCAGCCAGCCAACACAACCAACCAAAACGCAAAGAACCATTAATATATGAACCAACCGTTTCATGAATCTATTCCTCTCTTCCTGTCGCATGAAAACCATACACAGCATTCATTCAGAGCCTATCATTTTCCGGTCATCATCGTTCACTCTAGTTCGTCTGCCTGGAGTGTCTAAGTGAAAATCTTTACATTTTGCTCAGTAAGTTAAAGCACATCGACTACTCTCTGCTTTTCATCTGTAGGAACGTTTCCAGATCGGGAAACGAGCAAGCATGAGCGACGGTGGGCATGTCATACCCCTTGAGATGAACCGTGTAGTTTCTAAACAAATCGATCGACGTAATCTCCATATCCGTCAAATGCTGATAGGTCGTTTCGCCAACGGCAATATCCAGCCCAATTTGCTTTGTGGATGTTTCCAGACGGAAAGCGGCATTCACTGTATCACCCAAGGCGGTGTAATCGGGGCGATCGCCACTGCCTGTGTTGCCTACCATCGCGTGACCCGTATTGATACCAGCGCCGATCCGCAGCGGAAAGGGTAAAGGATACAGGTTGTACAGGTCACTCGTCATCTTATGCAGCGCATTCAGGGCACGAAAAATGCGTAGCATTTCGTCGTCATCGACTCCCTGAGGACCATGAATCCAAATTGCCATTACGGCATCGCCAATATATTTATCAACCCAGCTCCCATACTCACGAATGATGTCGCCCGCATGGCGAAACCAGGTGCCAATCACTTCTGAAAGCACTTTCTCATCCAGTTGGCGAGTTAACACGGTGAAGTCGCGGATATCAACCACCAACACCGATATCAAACGACGTACGTGCAGCGTTGCCGTCGCTGTAAACTCTTTGGAATCGGAACCCGCAGCAGAATCAGCAGGGGGGTTGAGCGTCGGGCAATAAAAGTCAAGGTCGGTTTGACCAAACGTGAGCCGATCGCCATTGTGCAGCGTGACGGGAATACTGACCCGACGACCATTAACGAAGGAACCGTTGCGACTGCCTAAATCAATTAAATAGAACTCGCCCGTCTCCATGCACTGCAACATGGCATGGTTGCGAGAGATCCAGCGATCGGGCAAAACAAAATTGTTATCTTCGCTGCGCCCAATCGTCCAGCAGTTACTACCCGCAAGCGGCAACCGCCGACTACCAGAGTCAGTACGGAGGACGAGATGGGGAGTGGGTTGTAAAGTCACCACAGGCTGAGACAAATAATCCTTTCCTATGATGCATCCTGACATATCTCTCTATGCCAGTGTAGTCTTCGGATAGAAATTCGTTCAAAAAAGTTTTGAACCAAGGTAGCTTGAGCGGTATGGTCGGGAGAAGAGGCTACAAAGCAGGACGGATTTGAGGCTTCATTCAAGCAGCGATCGCCGCTAACCAGAACAGACTATCCACCAAAATTGTACTCAACACTGCGCCACTCAGCGCCCACCAATGAAGCTGACGTGAAAAAAGAGGCAATGTGCCGACCGTAAGGAGAAGGAGCGCCAAAACGATCGCACATCCACCACCCCACGGCGTTTGCATTTGAGCGATCGCGCTCTGGAAGATTGGCTGTACAGCATCAGGTTCAACCCGCATGAGTTGCCGCCAGTGAGGGATCAAATCAACTAAGTAGAAGTAGACATCGGTAACAACCGTGCCAAAAAGAGAGCCTAAGTAAAAGAAGTTGCCGATTTTGCCTGAGTTGCGAGCTAAGCCCCAGAGCGCAAACGGTAACCCGATCGCCTCGATCGGCAGATGTAGCAGTGGTTCCCAGCGCAGCCAACCCCAATACACCGAGCCAGCCAGCCACGTCCAGGTAAACCCAATGAGCAAATCGCCCCAGCGTTGATGAGTAGGGTGTGCCAGCAAGCGTAGCCCTAAAAGCAACCAGACTCCCGTCAACATCAAGCTCACCCAGGGCAGCAGACGAACCAGCGGCGCTTGCACAAAGACGGGAACCGAAACTAACACCACCGAAGCGGCTAGTATTGACCAACGCTGCATCAGCCCCAACTGCGGCTCTATGGGTGCCACTAATACCGCAAGCGACTCAGAATGCAACTCATGCGAGTGAATGGCTGGGGGAACGATGCAACCGGGACTAGAATGGGAAATGGAGGAGACCAAAATATTGCTAATATTTTATTTACTTTACTTAAGTTAACATAGCACAGATCTGTATATCCCCCCCGGTGGCATTGAAATTAATCCTAACTTAAATTTTCGCTAAAGTTCTGTCTGAGCAGTTCTCAACCTGGGTTAGGTTAGCTAGGCTCACGCTGTGCGATCGATCGCCTCGATCGAGGTGAACGGTTTTTGCAGCATTGGAGTGACGCTATATCAGCTAATCGCCCAAGAGCTATGGGATGTCGCTACAATCCTGAAGCCCTCGCGTAGTCTGAGAAGTACAGTCTAAGGTCTTCATGGAGAACAGCAAATGGTTTGGTCGATGTCGAATCTGGATCTCTCCTTGGTGAATCAGGGATGGCATGGTGCGAGCCTGCTACACACTCTGGCAGTTAGCAGCACAGAAAGCACTGTGACACCCTCCAGCCCTGGATTGCTGATCAGTCTTTTGCAGGCGATCGTGTTGGGTTTGGTGCAGGGCATCACTGAATTTTTGCCCATTAGCAGTACTGCCCATTTGCTCATCTTTACTGATGTCTTTCACTGGAACTATTTGGGGCAAAAGTTCTTTGTTGATGCGATTCAGTTTGGTAGCGTTATTGCCGTGCTGTGGTATTTCTGGGCTGACATTCGCCAGATTTTGACCGGTGGTTTAGCCGCCTTCCAGCGCAAGGACTGGGAGCAAGAGGAATGGAAGATTCTCGTTGGTATTGCCGTTGGTACCTTGCCAGCTCTGGTCGTAGGGTTTTTGCTGAAGGATGTGCTCCCCGAAAGCCCACTCGTCATTGGTGTCGCATCGATCGTTATGGCGTTGTTACTGGGGTTAGCTGAGACGATCGGTAGTCGCAAGCGAGACTTCAATGCGCTAGAGATTAAAGATGGCATCCTGGTGGGATTGGGTCAGATGTTGGCGCTCGTTCCCGGTGTCTCGCGCTCTGGGTCAACGCTGACGGCAGCTCTCTTTCTGGGCATGGAACGGCGCACAGCAGCAAGATTTTCCTTCTTGCTCGGCATTCCTACGTTGACGATCGCCACGCTCTACCAGTCTCGCAAAGCCTTCGGCAACCCCGAAATTTTGCTGCCGCTGCTTGTGGGGATCATCTCCACCTTTATCTTTTCTTACCTGGCGATCGCCTGGTTATTGCGCTTTTTGCAAAACCGAAATACCTGGATCTTTGTGTGGTATCGGCTGGCGTTTGGAGCGGCACTACTGCTTGCAACGGCGGCAAATTTATTCAGAGACGTTTAGAGACCTGCACGATTCGAGTCACGGGGTGTAGGGTGGAGAGAGTGCTAATTTATTCTCTGTCATGAGCGAAGTCTCAATTCGCCCCGCTTTAATTACGGCTGTGTTGCCAGACTCGATCGCGGCTGAGATTGGCTTTGAGGCGGGCGATCGGTTGGTATCAATTAACGGTCAGCGTCCCCGCGATTTGATTGACTATCAGTTTCTTTGTGCCGATGAAGTGTTAGCGCTAGAAGTCTTAGACACTGCTGGCAAGCCCCATCAAGTAGAAATTGAGAAAGACTACGATGATGACCTGGGGCTGGAGTTTGAAAACGCCTTATTCGACGGCTTGATTCAGTGCAACAATCGCTGCCCCTTCTGCTTCATCGACCAGCAGCCACCAGGGATGCGGCAAACCCTTTATCTTAAGGATGACGACTACCGCCTTAGCTTCCTGTACGGCAGCTACTTGACTCTGACGAACCTTAGTCAGCGTGAATGGGATCGTATTGAACAAATGCGGCTATCACCTCTCTTTGTCTCAGTCCATGCGACAGAACCAGACGTTCGCAGTCGGCTCCTCAAAAATCCGCGTGCAGGGCAACTGCTTGAGCAATTGCGTTGGTTCCAAGAGCGGCGGCTGCAAATTCACGCCCAGGTTGTGCTGTGTCCGGGGATCAACGATCGCGACCATCTGACCCGTACACTCCTCGATCTGTTTGAGTTTCATCAAGACGATGTACCCGCTGTTGCGTCCGTTGCCGTCGTACCCGTTGGTTTGACCCGCTTTCGCCCCAGCGATGATGAATTGATTCCTGTAAGCCGTGAAAAGGCGCAGGAAGTGATCGCTCAAGTGCAAAACCTGCAAGCCAAATTCCGCCAGCAGTCTGGTTCTACCTTTGCCTGGTTAGCCGATGAATGGTTTCTCCTAGCTCACGAGGAGTTACCGCCTGAATCACACTACGAAGACTATCCGCAAATCGGCAACGGAGTTGGTTCCATCCGGCAATTTCTCAAGCAATTCCAAGCGGCGGCGCGATCGCTGCCTAAGCGGTTAGCTACGCCACGTTACTTTACCTGGGTTGTTGGGAATGCCGTTGAACTTGCTTTTCAGCCGCTCCTTCAGCGCTTCAATAAAGTAGAAGGACTGAAGCTAAGTATGGTTGCCCTTGCCAGCCAGTACTGGGGACAGTCTATGACGGTGACTGGGTTACTTACTGGACAGGATATTCTTCATGCCCTCAAAGGACGAGAGTTGGGCGATGCCATTCTCCTACCGTCTTTGATGCTAAAGCACAACGACACCTGCTTTCTTGACGACATGACGGTAGCAGACGTGAGCCAGCAGTTGCAAACACCGATTCTCATCGTCGGAGATGTGGAGCATTTGATAGAGACGGTAATGGGGAAAGGATGAGGGCTAAAAGCTAAAAGCTAAAGGCTCAGTCTTCCTGTGCTTCCCTTGCTGCCTCCGCTTCCCCCTTTCCCTCTCTCCTTAGGCGTAAATGTGCGTCCGATTCAACCTCACCTGATAAGCTGTTGAAGGCGTTCGATCGCCCTCCGACGATCGTGCGTTTGCGTGGTGCTTTAAAGTTCGGCATGATATTTGAGCAAATTTCTAAAGTCTTTGAGGCAGGCGGCATTGTCATGTTTCCGCTGCTGGGATTTTCGATTCTGGCAGTGGCACTAATATTAGAGCGACTTCGCTTCTGGCTGCGGATCACGAAGCGCCAGGATAAATTTGTCCGCGAGCTTTTAGACCTGTATCAACGCAGTCCCAGGGCAGCGCTTTTGCAGCTAGAGCAAAATTTGGATTTGCCGATCGCTCGTATCTTTCTGGCAGCACTCGGACTCGATCGCCCTAACCCAGAAGAATTTCGTTTGGCGCTAGAGAGTGCTGCTCAGGCAGAGATGCCATTGCTCAAGCGATTTAATGTTGTCTTTGAAACCATTATCAGCCTGTCACCGTTGCTAGGGCTACTGGGCACAATTTTGGGGCTGATTCGTTCGTTCGCTTCTCTCAGAATCGGCGATGCCAGCAGCAATAATGCTGTTCCTGTCAGCGCTGGCATTAGCGAGGCATTGATCTCAACCGCATCAGGATTGGCGGTGGCGATCGTTGCGTTAGCGTTTGCCAACACCTTTCGCGGGCTTTACCTGCGGCAAATCGCCTTGATTCAAGAATACGGCGGTCAAATGGAGCTACTCTACCGTCGCCACTACGAACGAGGAGTGCCGTATGCGTCTTCCTGAAGAGCCAGATATTCCGCCGCAAATCAACATTGTGCCGATGATCGACGTGATCTTCGCACTGCTGACGTTTTTTATTATGTCTTCGCTCTATCTGACGCGATCGGCGGGGTTGCCTGTCAATCTTCCTAAAGCCGCCACTGCCCAAATGCAGCCACAAAGCCAAATCGTGGTGACGGTCAACCAGCAGGGACAGTTGTCTCTCAACCGTCAGCCAGCGCAATTGGGAGATTTGCCGACCAGAATCCGCGCCTTGGCAGGTAATAGTCCCAGCACTCTCGTAGTCATCAACGCTGATGAACGCGTCAGTCACGGTCAGGTGATCGCTTTGATGGATCGATTGCGTTCGATTCCAGGCGTGAAGCTGGCGATCGCGGCACAGCGACCTGCACAGTGATCAAGAGCGATGATAGGAACAGCAATGCATCGCTCTCAACGCCCACTGTTCTTATCCTCTCCCAACGCCAACATAGCGGAAGCCAGCTTGTTCTAACGCTTTGCGATCGAGGAAGTTGCGACCGTCAATCATGACAGGAGCGTGCATCAGGGTTGCCATTTTGGCATAGTCAAGCTGACGAAACTGTGTCCAGTCTGTGATCAGTACCAGGGCATCACAGCCATCTGCCAGCCGTTCTGGGTCAGTTTCTACGATCACGTCCGAGAGTCCGTGTCGCATCCCCGTTTGAGAGACGATCGGGTCATACGCTTTTACCTTCGTGCCCAAGCGGGTGAGCTGTTCGATGATGTTGAGTGCTGGTGCGTCCCGCAAATCATCGGTATCGGGCTTAAAGGTCAGCCCCAACAACCCGACTGTTTTGCCTTTGAGAATTTTCAGCACTTGCTGGAGCTTTTCAATCACGATCACGCGTTGATGCTGGTTGACGTTGACAGCCGCTTTCAGCAGTTGCGCTTCGTAACCATAGTCATCAGCCGTGTGGATGAGGGCAGATACGTCTTTGGGAAAGCACGAGCCGCCCCAGCCAATGCCTGCTTGCAGAAACTTGCTGCCCACGCGAGAGTCTAGACCAATGCCCTTGGCGACTTCAACAACATCGGCACCGACACGATCGCAAATATTAGCCACTTCATTAATAAAGCTAATTTTGGTCGCTAGAAAGGCGTTCGCTGCATACTTGATCATTTCTGCCGAGCTGAGATCGGTCACTACAACAGGCACAGGGGGCAGAGACTGATCGATCGCGTATTGACGACTGACAATTGGCGTGTAGAGTTCTTGCATCAGCGCGATCGCTCTGGCACCGTTACTGCCTAGCACAATTCGATCAGGGTTGAATGTATCGTCAACGGCACACCCTTCCCGCAGAAACTCAGGATTGCTGACGACATCAAACTCTGGCTCTGGCAGCGAAGACTTTCTTGTGACTAAATCTTCTGTAGCGCCACCGCCAGCCAATACAGACGCACTCACGGTCGCTCGTTGCTCAGCGAAGCCTTCCATGATGAGCATTCTCACCCAATCGCCTGAGCCGATCGGCACGGTGGATTTATTGACAATCACTTTGTAGTCGCTGGTGAGATGAGAGCCAATGCCTCGTGCGACTGCTTCCACGTAGCGTGTATCGCTTTCACCATTTGGCAGGGCAGGCGTACCAACGGCGATAAATAAGATTTGCCCATGCGCGACACCAGCGGCTAAATCGGTCGTGAATTCAATCTTTTCGGCTTGAATCGCGCTTTTGATAATGTCTGACAGTCCTGGCTCAAAAATCGGCGATTGCCCGGTCTGCATGAGTTTGACTTTCTCTTCGTTATTGTCAACACAGATGACATGATGACCGACATGGGCAAGACAGGCTCCCGTCACCAAACCGACGTATCCAGTACCAATGACACAAACGCGCATAGGAGAATCCTCAAAAAAGACTAGCGATCGACAGAAACAAGGTTTAGGCAGAAGCATCCAACGCTGACCAACGTTCTGAGCGCTATCCCTGAATCACGCAGCGATGGTACGGGCTTGCTCAGGCTCAGATCTGCGAAGCTGGATTATGAGAGTGGTTTAACCCGATCGCGCAAGGGATCTTCACTCGCAGCACTGCTGGACGTTGCCTCTGAATCAAACATACGTGCTCGAAAATCGGCGATCGTGTAATCAAGTCCCTGCTGCAACGGTATGGTTGGTTGCCAGCCCAGCCATTCTTTCGCTCTGGTAATATCGGGTTTGCGCCGACGAGGATCGTCTTGTGGCAATGGCTCAAAGCGAATAGCAGACGATGGGTCAATCTTTTGCTGCACTGCCTCGGCAAGCTGGAGAATGGTGTATTCATCTGGATTACCGATATTCACGGGTCCCTGATGATCGCCGTTCATAAGGCGCATCAGACCTTCAACGAGGTCAGAGGCATAGCAAAAGCTGCGGGTTTGTGAACCGTCACCGTAGATAGTGAGCGGAATCCCCCTCAGTGCCTGGACGACAAAATTGCTGACGACACGTCCGTCATTTTCCAGCATTCTCGGACCGTAGGTGTTGAAAATTCTGGCGACTCGGATTTCAACATCGTTTTGGCGGTAGTAGTCAAATGCCAGCGTTTCAGCCACGCGCTTGCCTTCGTCGTAGCAGCTCCGAATGCCGATCGTGTTGACGTTGCCTCGGTAGTCTTCCGTTTGGGGATGTACTTCGGGATCGCCATAGACTTCAGAGGTCGATGCCAGTAAAAATCTGGCTTTCACCCGTTTTGCCAGCCCCAGCATGTTCAGGGTGCCGATCACGTTGGTTTTGATCGTTTTGACGGGGTTGTACTGGTAATGGACGGGCGATGCAGGGCAGGCGAGATGATAAATCTGGTCTACTTCCAGCCGGATTGGCTCTGTCACATCGTGGCGAATCAGTTCAAAGTAGGGATGGTCAAACCATTTTAGCAGGTTACGCTTGTGCCCGGTGTAAAAGTTATCGAGACAAATAACCTCATGACCTTCTAGCATCAAGCGATCGATTAAATGGGAGCCGATGAAACCAGCGCCGCCTGTTACCAGAATTCTCATAGTGGCTCAAAAAAGGAGATAGGGATTCTGCAAACTAATTCTTTCTCCCAAGACTAACGGGCAAATCCGTATGAATACAGTCTTACTCACCAAGAATTCATGAAATCTTCAAGGTCAGACGGCGCGATCGGGTTTATTGGTCTAACCGAAGAACAGCCATAAACGCTTCCTGTGGCACATCAACCGTACCGATCGACTTCATCCGCTTTTTTCCTTTTGCCTGCTTTTGAAGCAATTTCTTCTTGCGCGAAATATCGCCACCGTAGCACTTGGCAAGCACATCTTTACGTAGTGCTGGAATGTTTTCGCTGGCAACAATTTTGCTGCCGATCGCTGCCTGGATGGGAATCTTGAACTGGTGACGTGGGATCAGTTCTTTCAGCTTTTCGGTCAAAGCGCGCCCAACACCATAGGCTTTGTCGCGGTGGACGATCGTTGCCAGCGGATCAACTGGGTCGCCGTTAATCAAGATATCGAGTTTGACAAGGGGGTTTTCCCGGTAGTCAATAATCTGGTATTCCATGCTGGCATAGCCGCGCGATCGTGACTTCATCTGGTCAAAAAAGTCGGTGGCAACTTCTGCCAGCGGCAGCTCGTAGATTAACGTGGTTCGTCCTGGCGTGAGATACTTCATATCCTTGAAGATTCCACGTCGCCCCTGACTTAGCTCCATCAAGGTACCGACGTATGCCTCTGGGGTAATCATGTCCACCTGGACATACGGTTCCTCAATTTTTTCCCGTAGCTGTGGGTCGGGGAGGCGGCTGGGGTTGTCAATTTCCAGCACGTCACCTTTGATCGTCGTCACTCGATACACCACCGATGGCGAAGTCGTGATCAAGTCCAGATTGTATTCTCGCTCTAGCCGTTCCTGGACGATTTCCATATGCAGCAAGCCCAGGAAGCCGCAGCGGAAGCCAAACCCCATCGCGCTAGAGGTCTCTGGTTCGTAATGCAGGGCAGCATCGCTCAGCTTGAGCTTTTCCAACGATTCGCGCAAATTCTCAAACTGGTCAGCATCGATGGGAAACATGCCGCAGAAAACCATCGGCTTTGCTTCGATATAGCCGGGTAAAGGCGCAGCAGCAGGAGCCGCTGCTAACGTAATTGTGTCGCCGACACGGGCATCTTCGACCGCTTTGATGGCGGCTGCCAGATAGCCGACCTCGCCAGCGTGGAGTTGATCGACCTGCACTTGAGTCGGCGAGAGCACACCAATCTCGTCAGCCACATACTCTTTGCCAGAAATCATGAGCCGGACGCGATCGCCCCGTTTCAGTGCCCCATCGACAACCCGGAAGTACACAATAACGCCGCGATACGGGTCATAGTAACTGTCAAAAATGAGTGCCCGGAGCGGTTGCTGTACCGTGTCTTGGGGTGGTGGTACCTGACGGACGATCGCTTCCAGAATATCTTCAATGCCAATGCCTTCTTTGGCAGACGCTTCGATCGCGTGGGTGCAGTCTAACCCGATGATTTCTTCGATTTCCTGCTTGACCCGATCGGGTTCCGCGCCAGGGAGATCGATCTTGTTTAAGACTGGAATGATCTCCAGGTTATGCTCTAGCGCTAGATAAACATTCGCCAAAGTTTGCGCTTCTACGCCTTGAGATGCGTCCACCACGAGCAGCGCACCTTCACAAGCAGCGAGCGATCGCGATACTTCATAGGAAAAATCTACGTGCCCTGGTGTGTCGATTAGGTTCAGCACATACTGCTGCCCATCGCGGGCGGTATAGTTCATTCGCGCTGCTTGCAGCTTGATCGTGATGCCGCGCTCTCGCTCCAGATCCATATTGTCCAAAAACTGCTCCTTCATCTCCCGTGCCTGCACGGTGCCTGTATCTTGCAGTAGACGGTCTGCCAACGTAGACTTGCCGTGGTCAATGTGGGCAATGATGGAAAAATTACGAATATGAGAGACGGGCGCGTCAGTCATGCACTTCTTTAGATAGTTGGGTTAGAAAGGAGGAGCAGCGTCATGCCATTGCCATTTTGGTTCGAGACGTTGAACCCTGAGGTACTGATTAGTTATCGCACATTCGGCAGGCTCTCTACTTCACGTATTGTAATGCTTTCTGAACAGCAGCATGGCACTTGATGGCGCTGCCCTGTTGAATGTTCTGATGTACTCTCAGAAAGAGATATGTAAAATCTATGAAGAAACTGTGAGATTTCGTGTCATACACTAATAAATGCTGACTGTTAAGCATTGCCCAGCGCTTTGCTCAGGTAGTAGGCTAGGCAAGATGGACTTGTTCCATACTTTAGATCTGTGCTTCCCCTCAAAAACCTTCGGTTTCACCCTATGAACGAGCCTGCTGTCCATTCCCATCCACCAGCTGAAAAGGTGGAAGTTTCGATTCAGCTTGATCCTGATCTGCTGGAACAGCTCAAGCATCTGACGAATGAGCCAAGTAAAGTGATTGAAGTGGCGATCCGGCAGTGGCTAAGAAACCAGGGTGGGCGGGAAGATGAACTCGCTCGTACATTGAAGCGCAATCCACCAGTGCCACCCCGAGGAGAATGGAATGACTAGGGTGGGCGGCAATCTTGTCAGGCTCATTTAGCGTTCCGTCTACGTTCCTTTTAGACACCTATACCTGCCCCAGAATCTAACTGCATCTACCTGCGTGATTGCCCTCTAGCGCCCTTCAAATCCCCATTCTGGCTCTGATGACCTCTCCTACAGATTTTCAACGTCCCCTGTCAGAAGGTTTGGCTTTCACCTCGGCGAAAGATCAGTTGCCGGAAGTGACGGATGAGCTGGTGTTTGTTCAGGATGCGGCAGGGAGCTACTTATCGTTTCATTGGCAACGAGTCACTCACTGTAACGTTGTGCCAGAGCGGATCACGGGTAGCCGTATCAGTGAGATCTTTAGTCCGGTTGAGCCAGTGTCCTATCTGGAGCGGATTCAGCGCGTTCTCGATCGCAGTGTCGCAGAACATTTTTGCTGCTATTTTCGCTGTGCTGAGCAGATGCTGCTGTTTGATTTGGTCATGAGTCCTGTTTTAGTGCCCAATCGATCGCCGACTGCGGTCATCGTAGCAGGTCAACTACTGCTTTCTCCTGGTGGTACTGCTGGAGTACCGGGACTGGAAGAACAAGGCTCTTTAGGAGCTGTTTCTTTGCGAGAGTATCCGGTTGCCTCTCTCAGTTCCGATCGCTATCAAAAGCTGCTGACTCAAATTGCCTCAAACATTCGCCGCACACTAGATCTGCCAACCATTTGGCAGCAGACAGTACAGGGACTGGGCAAAGCATTGGGCGCAAATCGGTGCCTTGTTTGTCCGTATGACCATCGGACGTATGAGCAGCGCACATCTAAAATCAAGGTCGTAGCAGAATATTGTCAGGATGCCCTCCCATCCATGCTGGGTTTAGAGTTTTGGATGGCGGATCATGCAGTGCTGTCAGAGGCGATCGCCTCGCTTAAACCCGTCACGGCTCGAGGAGAGTCAGCCTTACAGGGAGGTAACAACCAGTGTCAGCAGCAATCGACCCTGGTTGTGGCAACGTGTTATTTAGATCAACCGAATGGGCTGATCGTGCTGCACCAGTGCGATCGCGATCGCGAGTGGACAGAGGCAGAACTGGAGTTGATGCAAGAAATGGCAGATCAGGTAGGTACGGCGATCGCTCATGCCACTCTGTTTACTGCCAGCAATGCTTTAACGGCAGATTTGCAGCGGGCAAACGCCAGCTTGATTCAAAAGCACCGCGAACTGGAGGAAGCCAGACGACAAGCCGAAGAAGCCTCTCGTCTCAAAAGCGAGTTTCTGGCTAACACGTCGCACGAGCTACGAACTCCGCTCAACGGCATGATCGGCTTTCTCAAGCTCATCTTAGACGGGATGGCAGACGATCCCGCTGAGCAAAATGAGTTTATCAACGAGGCGTATGAGTCTGCTCTGCACTTGCTGGAAATCATTACTGACGTACTGGACATCGCCAAAATCGAAGCGGGTACGCTGCAAATCGAGCTGAATCCTGTGAACCTGAACGAGCTTCTGCACGATGTCCAGCGCTTCGCACATAGCCAAAAACATCTTAAGAAACTCAGTTTTGAAATTCAGAAGCCACCCACTGATGATGAAATCATCTTATTTGGCGACTATTTACGGTTAAAACAGGTGATGTTCAATTTGGTTGGCAACGCGATCAAATTCACCCATGAAGGTGGCGTGACCATCAGTATTGAAGTCATCAAAAAGAAGCTTAAGTTTCAGAACCAGGAACTTCCTGGAATGGTCAAGGTTCGCGTTGCCGATACTGGCATTGGCGTTTCCCTCGACAAGCAAGATCGACTCTTCCAATCGTTCAGCCAGATTGATGGTTCTCGCACTCGGCAGTATGGTGGCACTGGGTTGGGGCTGGCAATCTCTCAAAAGCTAGTAGAAGCGATGGGTGGCGACGTGCATTTTTACAGCATGGGCGAAGGGCTAGGGTCAACGGTGACGTTCACGGCTCTGCTGTATCAAGAGCCTGTGATGATTACGTCGTAGAGATCATGTCTACGACCTGAAGCAGCCAGGAGACAGAGTTCAGACTTCAGAAGGGCGTTGTGGATCAGCTTCTGGTTCCTGGCTGCCAACCAGGTGTATCCTGCTCCTTTGGATTGGTTCTATCGGTCTCGATCGCTCAACACTAAAAGACGGTGCCATCACTCTCGATTTGAATCGGTGGACTGCCGTTGGGGCGCAAAGCAGCGGCAATACGACGACCAGCAGCCCAAGTGCCACCCTGCAGAATTTTGACTAAGGGAAGATCAGTTGCAGTGAGGTGGAGCTGCTGTCGCATCGTTTCGGCGATGCGATCGAGCAAAATGACCGTCAGCGCACGCCACTCCACGATCGCCTCTGAACCAGGCAACTGTGGCTGTTGTAAGACGATCGGGTCTTTAATTTGCAGCAGCCCCAAATCCACACACAAACCGCCATTGCGATATTCTGGCAACCCTGTAAGAGCCTCTAACCCAGTAATTTCTAAACCCAGTGCTTGCAGTGGCTCCAGCAGAGAGTACGTTAACCACTGCGACAGTTTGTGAAAGGGTACCAGTTGCGAATGCGGGCGATCGTTCGGTAATGCTGAATGAACCCAAACATCACCGAGATTGACCCCTGCAACGGTAAGTCTTCCAGCCCAAATATCACCGAAACCAAACAGCACTGCACTCAAAACGGCACTAGCTTCTAACTGTCCATGCCGGATCTGTCCCAGCAAATAGTTAATTAAGGAGCCAGAACGGGGACTCTGGGAGCCAAAGACTGTAGGATGCTGCTGGAGCGTCTCTCCTAACCGTTGCAGCAGTTGTAAGCGCCCCTGAATGCCGATTAAGGGATTCTCTGAACTGACCTGAAAGGCTTCACTCAAGGCAGCTTCAGTGAGCGTTTGCAGCCCGATCGCATCTGCCTGTAACGGTTTTTGGGAATCGCTGGAAAAAATGCCCTGGCAGAAAGCATGAAAGCTGGCGATCGCCAACCCTTCCGATCGACGTAAGACAAGTCCTGTTTCGGGTTCAATGTACTGCCAGCGATCGCCTGCACCTGCATCCAGCAACACGCTGACGATCGCTAGATCAAACTTTGCCTGAGCTTTTTCTAGCGGTGTCAAGCCGTCCAGTTTTGCTTCAAGGTTTACCAGTCGAGGCTGTCCATCCGCTTCAAAATGTCGCCAACGGCTGTGAAACGGCACATTCAAATCAGGGTAACTTTCACGAGTGATCTGAATCACATAGTCAGCGACCCGCTCCAACTGGCTCAGGTCGCAGCGAAAGTAACGAAGTTTGTCGGCACACGCCAACTCAAACAGTTGTCCGCAACGCTCCCGAACGGCGATCGGAGAGCGGAGATAGGCGATCGCAGCAGCATCGTCTGCATTCAGCGGTTTAACGGTCATCATTCCCTCCACTCAGCACTTAGCAAAAATAAGCTCAGGTTGTTGAAAGCCGACCATCAAGTCGATCTTGCGCCCGTCGCTGACCGCTGATCGCTGACCGCTGACCGCTGACCGCTGACCGCTGGTCGCCGACCGCTCATCTAATCACTCAGATCACGACCTTTAACCGCTGCCAAAATCGCCTCGGTCGGCACTTGTCCTTCGGTATAGTATCCGGCGGCTTTCTTCGCCTCAATTTCAACCTGGGCATCGGCTGGGATCAAGTCAGCAGGAATCGGAACGCGTTCGACGACAGTAATCCCTGACTTGGTAATGGCATCAAATTTCATGTTGCTCATGGAGATCAGGCGATCGATGCGAGTGATGCCGAGCCAATGCAGCACATCGGGCATGAGTTCCTGGAAGCGCATGTCCTGCACGCCTGCAACGCATTCTGTCCGGGCAAAGTAAGCATCCGCACGATCGCCCCCTTCCTGCCGTTTACGGGCGTTGTAGACCAAAAACTTCGTGACTTCGCCCAGCGCTCGACCTTCTTTGCGGAAATAGACGATGACACCCGCTCCGCCTGCTTGCGCTGTCTGTATGCAGCCCTCAATGCCATGCACCAGATACGGGCGACAGGTACAAATATCAGACCCAAACACATCAGAGCCATTGCACTCATCGTGGATACGTACCGCAAGCTCGCGATCGGGATCGGTAATCGCAGCTACATCACCGACGATGTAGACTGTCATACCCCCGATCGGCGGCAGAAAGACGCGTAAATCCGGTCGCGTTACCAGCTCCGGAAACATCCCACCTGTCTGCTCAAACAAAGCCCGTCGCAGTGTCGATTCACTGACTGCCAACCGTTTAGCAAGCCCTGGTAAGTACCAGACAGGCTCGATCGCTGCCTTCGTGACTACCAGATCCCCATTCGCCTTCATAATGGTGCCATCAATCTTGAGGCGACCCTTTGCTGCCGCCTCCTGAAGTTCCGGCATATTGATATGCGCTTTGGTAATGGCGATCGTCGGACGGATATCGTAGCCCTGCTCATATAGAGGCTGATAGACTTCTCCAACGATCGCGCCAAAAGGATCGAGCGAAACAATTTTTTCTGGATCTGACCAAGCGGGATGCGGTCCCAGAAGTGCTGCTGGGGAAGTATTGGTCAGATCTGCCCGGTGATCAGACTGCAACTGACCGCTGGCAACTGCCAACGCTCGATAAACGCCATACGCTCCAGAGTGGCTGCCAATCACATTACGCTGGGCTGCGTTTGTCAGAGTGCCAACAATAGCTCCACGCACCAGCGGATCTGCTTCACCCCACTGAATCGAAATTGGTTTGACCCCAAAACGGGCAGGATGAGACGTAAGTACAATGTGTTTCGCTTGAGACCCTGTTTTTTCGCTTGACCCTGTTTTTTCACTCGACATAGAGGCACCCAGTAAGGAAATAGAGTAGAAGCAACAAATCCTAAACCGTAGATTCTGTAACCCTTTGCTGCTTGGAGTCCGACGATCGCATGATCTACCACTATGGCTATAAAGCCCCAAAGTGCGCGATCGCGCTTGCTCGGCGTGTGATCTTTACAACGAGCAGAGTTTACGATTCTACCAGTAGAGCTTTGATTTAGAGAGTGCCTCAAGCGGCAAAACCTTGAGGAGCTTTCAGCTTTCAGCCCTTAGCTTTCAGCTCTAAAACTTATGCTGACCGCTCACTGCTTCAGTCTTTTAGCAAGACTTTAGTTTAGAGAGTGTCTCAAGTGGCGAAACCTTGAGGAGCTTTCAGCCTTTAGCTTTCGATTCCATAACTCATGCTGACCGCTGACTGCTGACCGCTTAGAGCTTTAGCCCTTAGCCTTTATACTTTTCTCTCTCAGCGTCTCAATAATCTGCACATTTGCTTTTGGAAATGGGTATTGATCAATGTCTGTCAACGTTACCCAGCGCACTTCGTCGCACTCGATCGCCTGCGGTTCACCGCTAAGGTGCTGACAGTGATGGACGTTTAATGTCACTCGAAAATGGCTGTAGGCATGATCGACAATAATCAGGCGATCGCCTACCGCAATCTCAATGCCCAACTCTTCACGAATCTCTCGTTGGATGCAAGCCTCGACGGTTTCGCCCGGTTCGACTTTGCCACCGGGAAATTCCCACAGTCCACCCAGTAGACCTTCCTGGCGACGGCGATCGATCAAAATGTGTCCTTGATCGTTCGAGATGACAGCCACACCAATGTTTTTGTGAGGCACAGGGGGACGAGTTTCAGACATGGGCAGTTCCGTTTGAATGCCTTGATTGTAAGCCCGACAATGCTCTTTCCACGGACAGCTCAAACACAACGGTTGGTGAGGCGTACAAACCGTCGCGCCCAGATCCATGATCGCCTGGTTAAAATCACGCGGCTGTCGTTCGTCTAGAAGCGCTTCTGAAAGTTGCCAGAGGTCAGCGATCGCCCGTTTTGGGGATACTGGCAAGGCGATCAGACGTGCCAGTACACGCTTTACATTGCCATCCAGAATTGCCGTCGGTTGGTTGAACGCGGCACTCAGAATGCCACCAGCAGTGGTGCGTCCAATGCCAGGTAATTGCATGACGGCAGTTAAGTGATCGGGAAAGATGCCATCATGGTTCAACATAAGGGCTTGAGCCGCACGATGCAGGTTACGAGCGCGGGCGTAGTAACCCAAGCCTTCCCAAGCTTTGAGTACCTGCTGCTGCTCGGCGATCGCCAGCGCTGCAATAGTTGGAAAGAGCGTTAGCCAACGGTGGTAATAAGGAAGCACCGTTTTTACCTGAGTCTGCTGGAGCATAATCTCCGATACCCAGATGACATAGGGATCGCGGCTTTGTCGCCAGGGCAAATCCCGCCCAAATTGTCCATACCAGGACAAAAGAGTCTGCCTGAGGCTGGCAATTACAGAACCGGGCAGACGATCGCGATCGTCTGCCCGGTCTAAAAAAGTTTGTAGTGACTGTGTTTGTAAAGGCTTTACGACTGCTGTCTTCAAAGCGCTGGGTGGTGTTCGCGGCATGATGGTCAGTACAGACTGAGCATGAGCTTTCAGCTTTAGCCCATCAATATATCGCAGCTTGGGACGGTTGCAAACGCAGAGCAGCGATCGCTCCAGGCGGATGAGCTTGAAGCCTCAGCCTAAACCCTATCCTTCCGTGGTAGAAGCATCCGCTGCGGTAGAAGCCAAGGACTTTTCAAACGCCATCCGCTGCTCGGCATTGTGTAGAAAATAGCCGCTCATCATGGCAGAGGCTAACAGACGAC
The DNA here is from genome assembly GCA_019358895.1 of Tildeniella nuda ZEHNDER 1965/U140. Lineage (GTDB taxonomy): Bacteria > Cyanobacteriota > Cyanobacteriia > Leptolyngbyales > Leptolyngbyaceae > Stenomitos > Stenomitos nudus. The sequence continues at coordinate 421,414 of JAHHIG010000002.1, forward strand.
CTAAGTCCTCGCGGCTAGTGGTGATCATCACGTTAAAACTATCGGGAGGCAGCGCCCCTAGCAGACCGACAATGTTGCGCTCCATCACCTGAAAGACATCCACTGAGGCTGGTCGGGAGAGTTGCGCGATCGCTTCTGGACTCAACGATTGCACGTAGCTTAGAAACTGATTACCTGATTCAGCGTTCCCTAAAAATTCTGGCATTCGATCTGACATGTTGTTCACGTAGGAACCTCGATCTAAACTGCTTTGGGTTTGTATAAACAAATGTATCAGCGCTTACGCAAAACCGAAGTGAGCAGAACCGAACCGACGATTGGGGGATGAACGCACATAGAGTTGTTGGTTGTTAGCTGCTAGTTGTTAGGGTTCGTCTATCTAACAACCAACAACCAACAACTAACTGGCTAAATACTCGCCGATCGCCGCCTTGCGTTTTCTCAGCTTAGTCAGTGCTTCGCGTTCAATCTGGCGGACGCGTTCACGGCTAATGTTGAGGCGATCGCCAATCTTTGCCAGAGTAAGCGCTTGCCCATCTTCCAGTCCAAAACGTAGCGCTAACACCTCACGCTGCTGAGGAGTCAGATCTGCCATCAGCGCCTCTAAATCAGCGCGGAGTGACGATTGCAGAGCGAAATCTTCTGGTGAAGCACCTGTGTCTTCGAGCAGTTCGCCTAACTCGGTATCTTGATTGTCGCCCACGCGTAAGTCAAGCGAGAGAGGCTGGCGCGATCGCTCTAGATACTCGCGCACTTGACGAGGCGTAAGCTCTAGTTCGCTGGCAAGTTCAGACGCAGTAGCGGCTCGTCCCAACTGCTGTGAGAGTTGACGCTGTGCCTTCTTGATTTTGTTGAGCTTTTCGGTAATGTGGATAGGTAGGCGAATCGTGCGTCCTTTCTCAGCGATCGCACGGGTAATTGCCTGACGAATCCACCAGTAAGCGTAGGTGGAGAAACGGTAGCCTTTAGTGGGATCAAACTTTTCCACGCCACGCTGCATCCCGATCGTGCCTTCCTGGATGAGATCCAACAGATCAACGTTGCGTTTGGTATATTTTTTGGCTACCGAGACAACCAGCCGCAAGTTGGCTTCGACCATTTTGCGCTTAGCGTTTTCGCCCTCTGCGATCGCCTGTTGCAGTTCGGCTTCAGAAAGCTCGACCTTCTGAGTCCACTCAGCTAGAGTTGGTTCGTGTTCTAACTGTTGCGTCAGAAGCTCTTTTGCATCGTATAGCACGGCTAAACGCTGAACTTGCTTACCATAAAGGATTTCTTGCTCATGAGTCAGCAGAGGAACACGACCAATTTCTCGTAAGTAAGCGCGTACTAAATCGGTTGAGGTTTGAGCGGTCTTCATGGCGCTGTTGGAAAGGTGACAGTGGACAGGTGGCTGGAGTTAGCAGCCGAGATGACTATGTGGCAGAGTCGAAAGAACGTAGGGCTTTGAGCGGTCTCAGCAGCAAGGGAATGGCGATGGCTCTTTAGCATCAAAGAGCGAATTCTGAAGATAGTCTTGGAGTGAGGAAAGCATTCAAGCAGCGGTTAGCTTGGGACGGGCTTCAGCATCAATTGTTTTGTCAAGTGCCTTGTCAGGATGAACAAGCCCTTCGCCGTGAACTCGATATCAGAATTGCTGATGCAACGTATTAATAAATGTAACATTCATGAGAGAAGACGTATATACCTGCGGGAAGATTCCTTTTGCGGCTAGGAGGAAGACTGTTGACTGTGTGAAGCTCTGAGTTAGATAAGAGTACCCAGGATTGCGCTTTACAAATGCATCCCACAAAACAAAATGCATCTGTATTACACACGACTAGAAAAAGATTTAGCTTCTCTTAAGCATAACCAATGTTAAGAAAGATTAAGACTTCTTAACATTGGTATGTCTATAGCTGGACATAAGCGTATGGACAAAAAACGGGCACGGAGCGATGAGCACTCTTTATTGGCGGCGAGTCTTGGCTAGTGAATGTAGTCCTGTAGCGCTTTTACTGACAGCGGTTGAGATTGGAGTGAGCGAATTGCGGCTGTGGTTGCTTTTGCACCTGCGATCGTGGTGACGATCGGAATCTTGTAAGACAACGCTGTCCGACGAATCAACCGACCGTCTGCCTTGGCTTCTTCACCGGACGGTGTATTAATGATGAGCTGAATTTTCTCATTTTTGATTGCATCCATCACATTAGGGCGACCTTCGTGGAGTTTCAGCACCAGTTCGACCGTCACACCCTGTTCGCGTAGTGCTTTGCGGGTGCCTTCTGTCGAGACGATGTGAAAACCAAGCTCTAATAGCTCTTTCACCACAGGAACGACCGCAGCTTTATCGCGATCGCTCGTAGAAACAAACACTGTGCCACTCTGAGGTAAACGTTGTCCCGCACCCAGTTCTGCTTTTGCAAAGGCGGTGCCAAAGGTGTCGTCAATGCCCATGACTTCGCCCGTCGATCGCATTTCAGGACCAAGAATGGTATCGGTACCGGGAAACTTCTCGAACGGTAGAACAGCCTCTTTAACTGCAATGTGCTTGGGAATCACCTCTTGCGTGTAGCCCAACTCTTGCAAAGATTTGCCGGACATAATGCGGGCTGCCATTTTTGCCAGCGGCACACCGATCGCCTTCGACACAAACGGCACGGTGCGCGAGGCACGGGGATTTGCTTCCAGAATGTACACCTGTTCGCCTTGCACTGCGTACTGGATGTTGATGAGTCCAATGACGTTGAGCGCTTTTGCCAGTTGCACCGTCCACGTGCGGATTTGCTCTAAGACAGTCTCGCTCAAGAAAACGGTGGGGAGAGAGCAGGCAGAGTCGCCAGAGTGAATGCCCGCTTCCTCAATGTGCTCCATAATGCCGCCAATGACGACGTTACCACCCTGATCAGCGATCGCGTCTACATCTACTTCCACCGCGTTTTCCAGGTATTTGTCAATGAGAATCGGGTGATCTGGCTCAACGAGAACGGCAGCGGTCATGTAACGCTGTAGTTCAGCGTCTGAATAAACGATTTCCATGCCGCGTCCACCGAGCACGTAACTGGGACGTACGACCACGGGGTAGCTGATACGACGGGCAATCTCTAGCGATTCGCCATAGCTGCGGGCGAGACCATTCGCGGGTTGCTTGATATCGAGGGCACGCAGAATTTTCTCGAAGCGCTCCCGGTCTTCAGCCGTGTCGATCGCATCCGGTGACGTGCCCCAAATCTTGGTTAAGACAGTGCAGGTGTCGCCGTTGAGGTACTTTTGTAAGGGCACGGCAAGCTTCAGTGGCGTTTGTCCACCAAACTGAATGATGACACCTTCAGGGTTTTCGGCTTCGATGATGTTGAGGACATCTTCTTTGGTAAGCGGCTCAAAGTAGAGGCGATCGCTGGTGTCGTAATCGGTCGAGACGGTTTCGGGGTTGGAGTTGACCATAATCGTCTCGAAGCCATCTGCACGTAGGGCAAAGGACGTGTGACAGCAGCAGTAATCGAACTCAATGCCCTGTCCAATCCGGTTAGGACCACCACCGAGAATCATCACTTTGCGCTTGTTAGAGGGCAAAATTTCGTTCTCGCCCTCCTCGTAGGTGGAGTAGTAGTAGGGGGTGAGCGCTTCAAATTCAGCCGCGCAGGTATCTACCGTTTTGTAAACGGGGATCACGTTGAGCGATTTGCGGTAAGTACGGACTTCATCTTCAGTCGTTTTGGTGGCGTAGGCGAGTTGACGATCGCTAAAGCCCTGCCGCTTAATGGCAAACATTTGTTCTTTGGTAAGGCTGATTAACGCTGTTCGTTTCAGCGTCTTTTCGGTTTCTAGCAGTTCATACAGCTTGTCTAGAAACCAGGGATCGATCGCGGTCAGTTCGTACACTTCATCCACGGTCATACCCATCTGAAAGGCATGATGGATGGTGAAGATGCGTTCTGGGTTCGGAGTCCGCAAGCCAGGGCGGATTTGCTCCAGGCTCGGCACTTTCTCGTTGCGATCGCAGCCCCAACCCGCGCGTCCTGTTTCCATCGATCGCAGTGCCTTTTGAAACGACTCCTGGAAGGTACGCCCAATCGCCATCGCCTCGCCGACGGACTTCATCTGAGTGGTAAGAGTGGCTGTAGAACCCGGAAATTTCTCGAAAGCAAAGCGAGGAATTTTGGTGACAACATAGTCGATCGTCGGCTCGAAACTGGCAGGCGTTTTTTTCGTAATGTCGTTGGGGATCTCGTCCAGGGTGTAACCAACCGCAAGTTTGGCTGCCATTTTGGCGATCGGAAAGCCCGTTGCCTTGGATGCCAGGGCTGAACTGCGCGATACGCGCGGATTCATCTCAATGACTACGACATCACCGTTGTTGGGATTGACCGAAAACTGGATGTTGGAACCACCTGTTTCCACGCCAATTTCACGGATAATTTTGATCGATGCATCCCGTAACCGCTGATATTCCTTATCTGTGAGGGTTTGGGCAGGCGCAACGGTAATCGAATCGCCCGTGTGAACGCCCATGGGGTCAAGGTTTTCGATCGAGCAAATAATGACCACGTTATCGGCGAGATCGCGCATGACTTCGAGTTCATATTCCTTCCAGCCCAACAGCGATTTTTCGATCAAAATCTGGGAAACCGGGCTAGCTTCTAATCCAGACTGCGAGATTTCCTCAAATTCTTCCTGGTTGTAGGCAATGCCACCACCCGAACCGCCCATCGTGTAGGCGGGACGAATGATCAGCGGGTAGCTGCCAATCTCATGACCGATTTGACGTGCTTCTTCGAGCGTCGTTGCCAGCCCAGAGGGGCAAACGCCAACGCCAATGCGCTCCATTGCTTCTTTAAACAGCTTGCGGTCTTCTGCCATTTCGATCGCGGGCAGCTTTGCCCCAATCAACTCCACGCCGTACTTTTCGAGTGTGCCGTTTTTTGCCAGCGACACGGCGAGGTTTAGCGCGGTCTGTCCGCCCATCGTCGGCAATAACGCATCGGGTCGCTCTTTTTCGATAATCTTGGCAACAACTTCGGGGGTAAGCGGCTCAATGTAGGTGCGATCGGCGGTTTCCGGGTCAGTCATGATCGTTGCCGGATTGGAGTTCACCAAAACCACTTCGTAGCCTTCATCCCGTAAGGCTTTACAAGCTTGGGTGCCAGAGTAGTCAAACTCGCAGGCTTGCCCAATCACAATGGGACCGGAGCCAATCAGCAGAATTTTGTGGAGATCGTTGCGACGTGGCATGGCGTTGTGGGGTCGAGGTCTAAAATCCCACTTATTGTAGTGGGTTTCTTCAACTTAGACGGTAGTCTTCTTTCCAATCCCAAGGTTTGTGATGTGCATTCGCTGCGCTGCCGTTGTACCCATCACTGCTGACGACACAACGGCGATCGCTGAACACAGCAACGCTCCGCACACCTCGTTTCGGCTCTAAAAAGTTGTGTCAACAATCAATTCACACCTCAAAACTCAAACGTAATAGTTATTTCATTCCTGGTGACTTGCTCAAAGATCCGTCATACTTAGAGACAGAACCGTTTTAGATGAGCGATCGCTGCAAGCCAGACTGAATTTGAGGCGTAGTGAGCGCGAACCAATGCCATAGCATTCCCAGATCGGTTGTGAGCGGCACTGAAGCATTGAGCGGTCAGCCGTCAGCCATTAGCTTTTCTCTTATCACTGATGGCTGATGGCTAAAAGCTGACAGCCATGTTGCTTCTCACGCTTCATTGAGGATCGCTATATGTTTGAATAAGCAATGGGACAGCTTGTTTACGGCTGATAACAGTCACTTGATGAAAAAGAGCTTTGTTTTAACTAAAATTATTGGTTTTGGTCAGCTGAAAAACGTGCAGAAATTACAGAAATTGACGTTCTTCCGCTCCTTAGATTTTGAAAACTCGCTGGGAACCGAATGTTGCATAGCTTAGACCGCCCTAAGCAAACAATTCTGGTTGTTGATGATGACGCTAATATTCGTCGGATTTTGGCAACTCGACTTTCGATGGCTGGCTACATGGTTTCAACAGCACCAGACGGAGCACAAGCGCTCAACAGCTTTCATCAGCAAGCGCCCGACCTCATTGTTCTAGATGTCATGATGCCTGAGCTTGATGGCTATGACGTTTGCCGTACTTTGCGAAAAGAGTCAGATGTCCCGATCATCTTATTAACCGCTTTGGCAAGTGTGGCAGACCGAATCACAGGCTTAGAAGCAGGTGCTGATGACTATATGGTGAAGCCGTTTTCACCGAAAGAATTAGAATCTCGCATTCGTTGTATTCTACGTCGCATTGATAAACCAGGTAGCGACATTACGTCCTCTGGAGTGCTTGAAGTCGGCACTTTACGCATCGAAACCCACACCAGAAAAGTCTATAAGAATAACGTTCTTATTCGACTAACAGACATGGAGTTTAATATGTTGAAACTGTTAGTCAGTCAGTCAGGAGTGTGCATTTCCCGGCTTGAAATTTTGGAGAAAGTGTGGGGCTATACTCAGCCAGATTTAGGAGATGTCCGCATCGTTGACGTACATATCTCGCGCCTGCGTGAAAAACTTCAGTCTCTACCTGAGCAAGCTGATTCGATCGTGACCGTGCGTGGCAAAGGTTACATCTTTCCTCGCGTTGATACTTGATTGTTTAAGTGTCTTGCCCAGCTTTTGATTAAATTACACTACCTTATCCCACCGCCGATTCTGAGTTACGCACTACCACGTTTGGCGATCGTGGGCAATTGCCACCAGGGAGCATGAGGATACTCGTGATGTTCGCAATGATAGCCAAAGTGGTAGCAAGCCAAAAACGATAACAGCACAGGGCGATGAACACTCTGTGCACGAAAAACATTTTGGTAACCGCCTGCTGGCTCTCGGTGCGGTAAGTAGGTGCCAAAGTAAAAAAGCTGCACTGAACTGAGCAACGAAGGCACAATCCAAAACATCACCAGGTTTGACTCCGGTACATGTAAGAGCAGATGCATGATATGGAACGCTACGATCAGCGCTAACAAACGTGTCCAACTCCAATAACGCTGCAAAAAGCGAAAATACCAGGCAAACGGGTTCTTGTGCTTACCATCATGAAAATCGGGATCCAAAGGACTGGCAGGATGATGATGGTGTTGCCAGTGAGCCTTGAACAATTGCTTGTAAGAAAAGAGACCATACAGCAGCAACGCTGCCGAGCCAATAAAACGATTGAGCGTTGGATGCTGAGGCGTAACTACTCCATGCATGGCATCATGAGCAGTGATAAATAAGCCTGCATAGAGAAATGTCTGCCAGCACACAGCCAGAAGCATCCAGAGAGGTTGCTGTTGGCTCGGTGAGGTGTGAAGTAAAAGCGTTAGACTAATTGCCCAAGTTGCCATGATAAGACTGGCGATAAGCAACCCTGGCAGGCTAGAGCTAGCGATTACAGGTGATGCTGTCGGTGCAAGTTGATCGCCACTTAGTGGCAAAGCGGTAGGCATGAGGGCTGTTTTCTCGTTGTTGTAGGGGCTAGCTTGAGAGATGGGAGCTTAGCTCATAGGTCAGCAGCTAGCAGTGGAGACGATCGTTCCTCATGAGTTAAGCCTCTGAACCGAGTCAGAGCCAAAACGGATTCGCATGAACAATGTAACAGAATTGTAATAATTCCGTGAAGATTAAAACTCCCCTTTAGGTAGAAGTTAGCGAGATCGATGCCAGAGTCAGAAAGCGCAAGGGCTGACTGCTTAGGACACTCGTCGTTTGGCTCCAAAAGATGACAAGCTGATGATTAGCTTTGTACTGAGGCATACAGAGCCGATCGTCAGGTGCAAGACGCTCCACAACCAGTGTTTTTTGATCAGTGACTACGGTCGAAAGCGATCGCGAGTGTTGTCATCCTCAACTCGATCGCTACCCTCTTCAAACCAATCATCGGCGCTCTCAGCAGTGGTTTGTGCTTCGTCTGTAGGTTCTTCATCAAGCGAACGAAACGGTGGCACAATGACGCGATAGTCGGCATCAACAACAGGTTTGCCGACAATGGACTCGGCTTTGCCAACACCCGAATCTTGCGGTTCGCGGTAGCTGTAGGAATACACAGAGCCGTTACGAGAAGTCGTTCTCGGTTCTTGTTCGGCTTCATAGTTAGTGCGAACTCTCGACCCGGCAGACCGAGAATCCACAGGCGTGTCGATCGGGTTATCGGTTTCCCAATCGTCACTAGGTTCAGCTTCCCAATCATCAATGGGGTCTGAATTGACGGACGAGCGAACACCGGACGATCGTGCTGCTGGTTCTTCGTAACCCTCCCAGTTGTTCCAATCTGCGTCGTCGTCTATTGTTCTCGCATTTGATGGGCGCGTAGAAGAGCGAGTTGGCTCTGGCGAAGGTGTTGTTGCTTGAAAACCACTCCGACGAGAGGCTTGCCGAAACTGAGACCGTGCTGCACGCACCGCAAAGTAATTGGATAAGCCAAACAAACTGGTAATGAGCAGATTGGTGATGATGCCAGCCGCGATCGCGCCCAAAATCCACAGTGCCAGCGGCAATGCAGGCGTTTGAAAACCCAAAAACGTCAGTTGTAAGGGCGACCAGTTGAACTGAACGAGGAGGAACAAGCCTCCAGCCAGTCCAAGCAACAGAACCAGACGGATGATAGGCATGAGCGCTGAGGCAGTTGTTGAGTATTAACTTTGGTAATCTTTGTGGACGTTCGGCTTTGGGGCGATACTCCTACGCTAACAGATTAGCTTGCCAGCCTACAATGGTGAACTATAGCGATCCTCAATGAAGCGTGAGAAGCAAGATTGATAGCAGCTCTTAGCCATCAGCGATCAGCGATCAGCGGTTAGAGAAAAGCTGGTGGCTGAGCGCGGATCGCTCAATGATTGAGTGCCGCTCACAACAGATTTGGGACTGCTATAGCTGATGGCTCCTTCACAACTAGCTACTTTACAACAACTCGTTTCTAATAGCTGAAAACACCTTGAGTCATAGTCAAGAGAGTGCTGATTGAAAGTGGTAATATCTCAAAGCTTAACCCTGATAGGTAGACTTTGAGGAGAAGGCAGACTGAGGAGCCACAACACCCCCCAAACGCTTTTTCGTTGCTATTCAAGCAGTTTAATTGGTATGAGGAGACGCAGAATGCTTGAGTTTACAACAGTTAGAATCGGTACGATCGCCCTAGCAATCTTATCTAGTCTGACGATCATCGATAACGCTAGAGCAGAACTTAAAAGCACACTGATCGTTGAAATTAATGGCTTCAAAACTCAAAAAGGTGAACTCTGCTTCAAGCTGTTTTCAAGAAGCTTTGGCTTTCCTAATACCGATAAGAACGCCATCATGAAACGCTGCATTAAGGTGGTCGAAGACCCGCTCAAAATCACGCTGAAAGACATTTCATCCGGTAGCTATGCGATCGCGGTTTTTCAAGATACGAACGGCGATCGCGCACTCAATCGCAACACGACTGGTATCCCCACCGAAGGCTACGGGTTTTCTAACAATCCCAATACTCGTCAGGATCTGACCCGCTATGGCGATTGCGTCTTCCTTCTGGCAGGTGCTGAAGAAACCATCAAAATTAAGATGAAGTATCCACCGGCAAAGTAGGGTGTGGGGTGTGGGGTGTGGGGTGAGAAGAGGGGAGTTATGAGTTATAAGTTATGAGTTTTCCCGACTCCCTTCTGCCTCCCTTGCTTCCTCCGCTTCCCCTGCCTCCCCTGCTTCCCCCTCACTCCTCTCCCCTCACTCCTCACCTCTTCTCCCATGCACATCATCCACCGCCACGAATGGGTGCTCACAGCAGAAGAGGCAACTGTCGTTCAGCAAGAACTCCGCAAGGAGATTGTGACGATCGATACTTTCGATACCATTCGCCATGTGGCAGGTGTCGATGTGGGTTTTGAATCTGAGGGAACGATTACCCGTGCCGCGATCGCCGTACTCAACGTGGACAATTTGCAGTTGGAGGATCGCGCGATCGCCCGTCGTCCCACGACCTTTCCCTACATTCCTGGTTTCCTTTCTTTTCGAGAAGTGCCTGCGGTGCTGGATGCATTAGAAAAAATCACGGTGGTTCCCGATTTGCTGCTGTGCGATGGTCAGGGCATTGCTCACCCACGTCGGTTTGGGATTGCCTGTCATATTGGACTTTTAGCAAATGTACCCGCGATCGGCGTGGCAAAATCCTTACTCGTTGGTAAACATGCCGAACTGGGGGACGATCGCGGCAGTTGGCAACCCCTTATCCACAAAGGCGAAACCATTGGTGCGGCATTGAGAACGCGTCCCGGCACCAAACCGCTGTACATTTCACCGGGACATCGGGTGAGTTTGGAGACGGCGATCGCCTACGTCATGCGCTGCACCACCAAATATCGCTTGCCCGAAACGACTCGTCATGCTCATAAGTTGGCATCCGGTCCGGCGATCGATCAGCCCGTTCCACCCGATGCATCGCTGATGCAACAAATGTCTCTAGATTTTGATGTCTAAATTTTGGGAAGTTTGAGTTTAGAGGATAATGACATTGCTGAGTAGAGGTCTGGTTTCTGCCAGATCCCCGACTTCTAAGCTTGGTTCAGCCACAATCAAAACTGCACAAAGAAGTCGGGGATCTATGTTGCTGCTTCACACTTTTAATCAGCAATGATTATCAATTCAAACGTTGCTGCACATGGTCGCTTCTGATTTTCCCGATATTCAAACTCATTGGGCGCGTCCCTTTATTGAAGGACTGGCGCAACGCAATATCATGCGTGGGTTTGAGGATGGATCGTTTCGTCCCGAACGGGCGATGAGTCGGGCAGAATTTGCCTCTGTGCTGCAAGCCGCCTTTAGCCCCGCTGCTACCCGTCCCTACGTGCCGTTTGTGGATGTGCCGACCACGCACTGGGCAGCAGGTGCCATTCGCCGATCGTACGAAGGTGGGTTTTTAACAGGCTATCCGGGACAACAGTTTCGTCCCAATGAGAATACTCCTAGAGTGCAGGCGCTGGCATCGCTCGTGGGTGGCTTGGGCTTGCTATCAGAATCTGCCGTGCCTTTAGCAGAACTTTATCAAGACAGCGCTCAGATTGCGGGTTGGGCGATCGCCGCGATCGCCACTGCCACCGCGAACGAAATTGTCGTTAATCACCCCGATCGACGACGACTGCGACCCACGCAACCCGCTACTCGTGCTGAAATTGCTGCCTTTGTCTATCAATGTCTGGCTGCCCTGGGGAAAGCGCCTGCGATCGCGTCTAATGCGATCGTACGTTGGGTGCAAACGGTAGCCGTGTCGCATACACGAGAATTTCGCGCCGCCTGGGTTGCCTGCGTGTGGAACGGCGATTTTCCCTCCAAAGCCGGACTCTCTACTCAACAGCAGCAGGCAGAACTGATTGCCGTTCTCGATCGCATGCAGGCATTGAACCTGAATGCCCTGATCTTGCAGGTGCGTCCCGAAGGGGATGCATTGTATCGATCGTCGCTGGAACCCTGGAGTTTCTGGCTGACGGGCACTCAGGGCAAACCACCCGATCCCTTTTATGATCCGCTGGAGTTTGCGATCGCCCAGGCTCACCAGCGCAATATTGAACTTCATGCCTGGTTCAATCCCTACCGCGCCCGCACCTCTGAACGCATCGTCAATGTTAGCCCCCATATCGCGGTGGCGAATCCCGAAGTGGTCTATCGTTGGGATAAACAGCTTTGGATGGATCCGGGCGCAAAGGTGGTGCAAGACCGCACCGCAAATGTCATTCTGGACGTGGTGCGTCGTTACGATGTGGACGGCATTCACCTGGATGATTACTTTTACCCGTATCCGATCGCTGGACAAACTTTCCCCGATGCCAAAACCTATCAGGCGTACAAAGCAGGCGGCGGTACGTTGGCTCTTGCAGACTGGCGACGCGATAATGTAAATCGCCTGATTCAACGCCTTGCCACAGGCATTCGGGCTACCAAACCCCACGTCAAATTTGGCATCAGTCCCTTTGGCATTTATCGTCCCGGTCAGCCGCCCCAAATACAAGGACTGGATGCCTACAACCAGCTTTACGCCGACTCTCTCAAATGGCTTCAGGAAGGCTGGGTCGATTACCTCTCGCCTCAGCTTTACTGGCGCATTGATGCAACGGCGCAAAGCTATCCCGTTCTGCTGCGCTGGTGGACGGACAACAACCCCAAACAGCGGCACCTCTACCCTGGCAACAATCTGGGTGCTTTAGGCGGCAACCAATGGGATCTATCCGAAATTCTGACCCAGATTGATTTGACTCGTCAGTTGACACCCCAACTGGCACTCGGCAATGTGTTTTTTAGCGCGAAAGCACTCACCGCAAACCATCAAGGGATTGGCGATCGCTTCCGCACCACCACCTACGCCAACCTGTCTCTACCACCCGCCATGCCCTGGCTCAACACGGCTCCCCCCACCACTCCTACAGGCATTCGCATTAATAATAGGACACTCACCTGGAATGCCTCTCCTCAAGACATTCGCTGCTGGACGCTCTATCAACAGAATGGCGAGATCTGGACACTTCGCCAGGTTCTTCCCGCTGCAACCACAACCGCAACACTTCCATCAGGGGTGTATGCTCTGTGTGCGGTTGGACGATCGACCGTAGAAAGTAAAGGCGTTGTGGTGAAGGTGTGAGAGGGGCGATCGTTCGACATGGAGAAAGAATTTTATTCGCGGAACTCCCGTTTTATTACTGCAACTGAGAGTTAACCCGAAACATTCCAGCTAACATCCAAAAAGGGGACGATTAGCTTGAATTTTTCAGTTTGATTGAGTCGCCATTAATTTCACCCTAAATTGCACAAGACATCTTTGCATTAATTATCCAATCATCTCTGAAGATAATGAACAATAGCTTGTTGAAAGAACGAAGTCTTTACCGTTCTGACCCAGTTGCCTATTTTCTGGTTGAAAAGCTTCGTTGCTCGTCTAACAGTATTATAGTGTGGTCAATTACAGTTTCTGTTGTGCTTTCTCTCCTCACTGCATTACTCAGCAATACATTGTGGTCTAAACCAGGACAGGTAGGATTACTACAAGATTGGGTACCCTGGATAGCTGCAATCGTTATCAATCCAGTTGTTTTTGGATATTATCTGTGGAGTTTTCGGGCAACTAGAAATGTAATTCAAAACCTCGAAACGTCTGATGTAGTAGAAATCGACGAATTAGAGATAGAGCCGATAATCTCAACTCTATACCATCAGAAGTGGCGTTCTTTGTTAGCGCTTGCTAGTGGTATTAGTTTTAGCACCTTCGTGTTTTCTGCTCAAACTCATTTAGAAAAAAGTTGGGGCGGTTCAGGTTACCTACCAAACTTAAGTATCTCGGTTGCCACCCTGATAGTTGTCTATGTTGGCAGTATGCTAATTCTCAACCTCATCAATAACATCCAGATTTTTCATAGAATCTTCAAAGAAAAGAAGCTTAACGTCAATCCGCTTCATCCCGATCGCTCTGGCGGACTACGTTCTCTCAGTGATTACTCCCTCAAAACGGCATACCTGATCTCTATTTTAGGAGTTTGGACGGGTATTGTTGGATACCAGATTATTACACAGGGTAGTAAACAAGATTATTGGTACTTGGGTCTTATGGTTTTGCTATACATTGTTCTATCAATTACGTGTTTTTTTGGTCCGTTACTGACCGCCCATAGAGGCATGGAAAAAGCCAAGGAAGATCTCTTACATGAGATTGCCCGACAATTTGAGTCAGATTATTCGCAAATTCGTACTGGCTTGACCGAAGATGCAGAGACGCTTAAAAAAAGAACCGAAAAAATTCGAGAGTTACGTGCAGTTTATACAATGACTGACGAATTCCCTGTATGGCCCTTTAATGTCCAAACTTTTCGCCGTTATCTACTAACAGTCCCTGCTCCATTACTCGCTCCCTTGCTTGGATTGCTTCAAAAAGTTTTGGGGCTTTTGCTGAAGAAATGGGGCATCAGCTTAGGTTAGCGATCGCCACTCTTCCTAATTAGATGAAGTATAGGGAACTTATCTCGCCTTCGAGGGATTGCCTGGAGTTCAGCAGCATTAGGAGAGATGGATTCGAATGAGGACTACACCAACTATCCAAGCGCCAGTTGCGGAAGTACGTGTACATCGTCTGTCAGGCTGGGCAATCACTGGGTAGCGAACGCCAGCGACAGCCTTCAACCAGAACATAGAGCATGGCATTCAGGATTTCCCACCAGTCAACGCTGCGAGGACGACCGCCGGGTTTTGCTGCTGGAAGTAACGCACTCAAAACTTCGTATTGGGCGTGGGTGCGGTGACTGGGATCTGCTTTACTCATCTGGCTCACTCAGGGCTGTAGATATTTGCTATTCGCAGCCTACACTGAGTGAGCTTTTTTACGCCCTTCCTGACTTCTCAAACATCCCCTGAGAAGGAATCGACTAGCTTACAACGGGAAAAGGTTACATTTCTGTGCCCGGCAAAGGGATTTCTCTGCCACTTTCGTACACTGTTTCAATCCAGAGTTCGCGGGCTTCATTGATGTTAGAAACGGCTTCCTCTAAGGTGTCTCCTTGAGTTAAGCATCCCGGTAAATCTTTGATTTCAGCCACATAACCACCCTCTTCAACATCTGGATAGAGTGTGATGGGATAACTTAGCTTCAGATAATAAGCTAAGGCGTTTCGATCAGTTGTCGTCTGTTGATTGGTCACTGCTTTCATCCTGCCACTGCTGTAGATTGAGCAATTCAACGATGCGCTTTATGTAGACTCGTCTAACTTTTTTGCCGCCCTTCTTGGGAATCGTAAAAACCTGTCCCTGGTCATCTTCAAAGGTATGATGACTGCCTTTAGAGCGCTTTTCAACAAAGCCGAATGCTTCCAACAGCAAACAAACATCATTAAAATTTGCTTCGACTGGAAGCGTCAGGAAATACTCAACCAGTTTGCGTAGCTTACTTACCAGATTAGCTCAAACCGGAGATTAGCTGATGCTTGGCTTCTGCAAGCGCTTCGGGTAGCTTGCTGGCATCGCGTCCGCCTGCCTGAGCGAGGTTGGGTCGTCCGCCGCCACCGCCGCCTGTAAGTTTAGCGATCGCGCCTACCAGTTTCCCAGCCTGCAAGCCTTTTTGAATGACGGCAGGGCTGAAGGCAGCAACGAGGCTAACTTTATCGGGTTCGGGCACAGAACCGAGGACAACCGCACCATTCGTCAGCTTTTGTTGAAGTTGTTCCGCAGCGGTTTTGAGGGATTCAGGGTCAACGCCATCGAGTTGGGCAATGAGGATGTGAAACTCGCCGATCGCTTCAGCCTGGGACAGGAGACTATCGGCTTTGGCAAGGGCAAGCTGACCTTTAGCGGTTTCAAGCTGCTTTTGAGTCGTCTTGAGTTCGGTTTGCAGCGCGGTGATGCGATCGCTAATCTCTTCTGGTTTGACCTTGAAGCGATCGCTGAGGTCGCGCACAACAGCATCGCGCAGGTTCAGGTATTCAAGCACAGCGGTTCCTGCAATGGCTTCAATCCGACGAATGCCCGCCGCAACGCCTGTTTCAGAAACGATTTTGAAGAGACCGATTTCAGCCGTATTGCTTACGTGAGTGCCGCCACACAGTTCCATCGATACGCCTGCCACATCCAGCACACGGACTTCGCTACCGTACTTTTCACCAAACATGGCGATCGCGCCTTTTGCTTTTGCCTCGGCGATCGGCATGATGGATGTTTGAGCATGATGCGCCTCGGCAACCCAGGTGTTGACCTGTTCTTCGACCTGTTGAACTTCTTCAGGCGTGAGGGGACGAGAGAAGTGGAAGTCAAAGCGGAGGCGATCGAAGGAAACCAGCGAACCCGCCTGCGAAATGTTATCGTCCACTAGCTTTTTCAGCGCCGATTGAAGGAGATGCGTTGCAGTGTGGTGTGCTTGAGCGCGACGACGGCAAGCAAGATCGATCTGGGCAGTGACGGAATCGCCTGTGTGCAGAGTGCCCCGCTCGACGCGACCGTAGTGGACAAAGAAGGCAGATTCTTTCTGTACGTCTTCAATGCGAACCAACACATCGTCACCAGAGAGATAGCCGCGATCGCCCACCTGTCCGCCCGACTCAGCGTAGAACGGCGTTTGATCCAGCACGACCTGAACTTCAGTACCTGCTTCCACCATTTGTTTGGGCTTGCCGTTCACCATTAAGACCTGTACAGCCGCTTCGGTGACAGGCTGGGTATACCCCAAAAACTCAGTTTGCTCAATGTGGTCTGCCAGTTGATCCAGGGTGCCTTGAGCAGTGAGGTCGATCGTGGTGTGTGCCATTTGAGAGCGTCGCCGCTGCTGCTCCATTTCTGCCTCAAAGCCTTTGGTATCGACAGTCAAGCCTTTTTCAGCCGCGATTTCTTCCGTCAACTCTACGGGGAAGCCGTAGGTGTCGTAGAGCGTGAACGCATCGGTGCCAGAAATTTGTCCACCTGTGCCCATTTGCTCGGTGATGTCTGCCAGCAGCTTTTCACCCCGATCGAGCGTCTTCAAGAAGCTAATTTCTTCTCGTTGCAGCGCGACTTTAATGGTGCGCTCCATGACGCGCACATTGGGATAGGCGGACTCCGAGAGAGCGATCGCAGCTTCGGCAACTTTGGGCGTGAACTCGCGATCGATGCCAATTAAGCGACCATAGCGAATGACGCGACGAATCAGCCGACGCAGTACATAGCCCCGACCTTCATTGGATGCCACAATGCCATCGGCGATCATGTGCACAACGGCACGGACGTGATCCCCAATGACTTTAAGCGCAATTTTGGTCGTTTCGTCCACTGTGGTGTAGTCGAGATTGGCGATCGACGCTGCCTTCTGAATGATCGGCAAAATCAGGTCAGTTTCGTAGTTGTTAGGCACTTTCTGGAGGATTTGCGCCATCCGTTCCAGACCCAATCCCGTATCAATGTTCTTGTTTGCCAGCGGGGTCAGCGTACCTGCGGCATCCCGGTTGTACTGCATGAACACCAGATTGTAGAACTCAATGAATCGGGTGTCGTCTTCCAGGTCAATGTGGTCGTCGCCCTTTTCGGGATGGAAGTCGTAGTAAATCTCGGAGCAGGGACCACACGGACCTGTCGGACCCAACGCCCAAAAGTTATCCTTCTCACCCAAGCGCTGAATCCGATGGGCAGGAATGCCAATTTCGTCACGCCACATTGCAAAGGCTTCGTCATCGTCTTCAAACACGCTTACGACGAGACGACCGGGCGGCAACCCAAAGACTTTGGTAGACAGTTCCCACGCCCACGCGATCGCCTGCGACTTAAAGTAGTCCCCAAAGCTGAAGTTGCCCAACATCTCAAAGAAGGTGTGGTGCCGTGCCGTGCGTCCCACATTCTCAATATCGTTGGTGCGAATGCATTTCTGCGAGGTGGTAGCGCGAGGAAACTCCGCCGGACGCTGTCCCAAAAAGATGGGCTTAAATGGCAACATCCCAGCGATCGTCAGCAGCACAGTGGGATCTTCCGGCACCAGAGAGGCGCTGGGCAAGATCTTGTGCCCTTTGGCTGCATAGAAGTCGAGAAAGGTCTGCCGAATTTGAGCGCCTGTCGTTCGATCACCTTTGGGGGGAGTAGCCATGAAACGTGGTGGGGGTCTGTAAGAAATTATTCGCTGATCTTAATGATGCCGCATGAACCAGCCAATCTCCCACTGCGATCGGGGTTAATTCGAGATTCACTCTATGAAAGAGCAAGCGTTGTTGGAGTCTTGACTCAGCGGCATGGCAGAACGATCGCATTCACTACTCCAGCAATTTCTGTAGCAGGGTGTAAACGTCTTTTTTGTCTCCATCCTTACGTCTACCAATGCCAACCACTAAAACAAGAACTTGCGTTTGCTCAACCCTGTAGACGATTCGATAGCGTTGCCCCACTGCCCTCACGCTACGAAAGCCTGAAAGATTATCCACCAGTGCTTTCCCCTGTTTCTCAGGCTCAACTTTGAGCTGGTCGATGCGCTCACTCAGCTTCTCTTGTTCGCGTCGATCGTTAATGGCAGCCAGCATTTCTAAGGCAAGGGGAGTGAGTTGAATCGTATACTCAACCATTGCTTACAGCCCTAGCTGTGCTTTTGCATTCTCCCAGGAAATGGTATTGCCTTGTTCTGCTTGAAGGATGCCTTGGCGAAGTTTAGCAACGAATTCGGTATCGGTCAGGATGTCGAGGGTTTCGAGTAGCTCGGTGAGATGTGTGTAGCTGAGTGCCGCAATAACAGGCACACCATCTTGAGTAATGATGATGGGTTCATTGGTCAGTTCACCGGGAAGGTTGGGGAGTTGTTGCTGTGCCTGGGCGATCGTCAGTTGTTTGGGCATACCGCAAGAGAGGAGTCAGGGTGAATTCACTCTAACACCCGCTATCAGAGAAGAAGCACTCCTAGTTTAGGACTGTTAGGGGCGATCGCAGGGGATTGTTGGGTTTCGCATCATCCGATGGCTTATAGGTAAGCGCTTGTACGCAGAAACCGGGTTTCTCCATGAGCAGTGATCGCTTAAGCAGGCAGCTTGCGTCCAGAAACCCGGTTTCTTGTAAGGCGATCGTCCTTGTCAACTGCTCTACACTAAAGCTAGCGATAACGGTGATGTAGTAACGGAAAGCGATGACTTCGACAAAAGTTCGCCTCTGGACGGTTGAAGAATACCACCGCATGATTGAAGCGGGCATTTTAACGCCGAGCGATCGTGTGGAGCTAATTGAAGGAAATATTGTTTCAATGGCGGCAAAGAACCCTCCCCATGCTGCTACAAATCTCTGTGCCGCCGATTACCTGAAACAGCTTTTGGCAGGTATGGCACTGGTACGCATTCAAGACCCGATTCAACTGAGTCAGTACTCCGAGCCGGAACCCGATATTGCGATCGTTGCACTCAATGCGCGTAAGTATATAGACCACCATCCAACACCTGCCGAAGTGCTGCTGCTTATTGAAGTTGCTGATACATCGTTACAAGACGATCGCACGGTCAAAGCACCCCTCTATGCCAAAGCAGGCATTTTAGAGTACTGGATTTTGGACGTGAATACCCGACAGGTGTACGTGTTCCGTGATCCATTAGAGGATGGTTACGCGCAGGAAGTTGTCTTAAATGGAGAGAATACCCTGAGTACGATCGCGTTTCCAGAGCTTCCCATCTCTCTAAACCAACTCTTTCCTTGATCACCCGCGCAGAAACCGGGTTTCTTTACAAACATAAACTGGAGCCTTTAGGTTGCATCTAGAAACCCGGTTTCTCTCAAGCTCTTCAACATGCCACACTAGAAGCAAGGATTGAGAGACTCAGGAAGCAGGCAGGATGACGATCGCCACCGAGAAAAAGACCTGGACGGATGAGGAATTTATGGCGCTGTCTAGCGGTGGGCATCGCTATGAGTTGATCGATGGGGATTTAGCCGATAGGGACAATTCGGGCATGGAGCACGGTGGCATTGGCTCCTTTCTGGGAGGGCTACTGGCGATTCATGTGCGGCAACGCAAATTAGGAACGGTTTGCGACTCCAGTACTGCGTTTACCTTAAAGAGCGGCAACAAGCGTTCGCCCGATGTCTCGTTTGTTGCCAAAGAACGGCTTAAAGGTCTAAAGCGTCCGCCGCGTGGTTTCTTTCAAGGATCTCCCGACTTAGCGGTAGAAATTCTCTCACCCAACAATACCGTTGAGGAAATCCACGACAAGATTGTGGAATATTTTGAGAACGACACTCGCCTTGTTTGGGTGATTCACCCGGATGAAAAGTATGTGCTGGTCTACCATTCACCCGAACCAGACCGTTTCTTGCGGTCTCAACATGTATTAGAGGGTGAAGCGATCGTCCCCGACTTTGCGATCGCAGTCGCCGAACTGTTTGAAGAGTGGGACTTTTAAGCAGCGCGATCGCGCTACTGAGAAAAAAGATTGCGAGTTTATACACAGGCAGAAAGCTAGATTGCCTGAGAGTGCTTAACGGTAACTTCACCGTAAGTAACCACAGCTTTACCGTTAGTAACCACAGCTTCATCATTACTAACGATCGCTCCGGCGTAAGTAACGACAGCTTGAGCGTAAGTAACCACAGCTTGTGTGTAAGTCACCTCAGCTTGAGTGTAAGTAACCAAAGCTTCTTCATTGGTAACGACGGCTTGAGCGGACGTTACCAACGCTTGTTCCAAAGCAATATCAGCAACGACGGTTAAGGGCGGTGGCGATCGCGGATGCCTTGTCGAAATGCCTTTGCTGCCGCTAGTGAATTGGGATTTTGCACACAGTCACTCAGCAACGCCATGTCCAGGTTGGGGAGCAGTTCGCTCTGGTCGATCGCCTCATAGCCAAAAGTCTGCGCCCATCGCTCCAGGTTCTCTGTACGCAAGTGGTAGAGCAGAAAGCCGTTGTTTTGCCAGAACCATACTTCCTGTACTCCTAAGCGCTGAAACCGTTCCAGACGATTGATATTGCCGCTCGTCACTACCACTTCAATTGCCAGATCAGGAACCGCTTTATCGGTGCCGATGCAATAGCTTTCATCGGGTTCCGTTCCAACCCGTTTGTCCGCATTGCGAAAAGTCGTGGAGCCAGTGGGGAAATATTCGGTATCCGTTTCCAGAAAATAGCTTTCTAAGAGCGTTCCAATGCTAGTTTTGCCACTTTCATGCCGACGGCTGGGTGCCACAATTTCCAGGACTCCATCCAAATAATTGATGCGATACGCCAGACGATCGCCCATCCGGGTCAGCAACGCTTCGTATTGTGACCAGGGGACGTTGGCAATCACGCGCCGTTCTTCCGGGTCATCTAGCTCTAACCATTGAGAAAGGTCTTCCAGCAGCAGCATCGCCCGTTCCTCATTGCCCTTTCACTGATTCTAATGCGGATTCTAGCCCCTGCCTTGATGCCTCTCGGTGCTGCCACGGTGCTGAGCGAACTGCTAGCGTTTTCAGCTACAGGATAGGATTATCGATGGGTGGTTAGTCAAGACCAGATTCATTGTTAAGGAGCGATCGCCCTGGCGGAAGCAACGATCGCTCCTGCCGAATCAACATCAGGGAGGATAGCCCTTAAAGGAATAGGATGGGAAGCAAGACCTCGCCACACCTATGAGAATCTTAAGTTTTCGGTCTTACCCCTTTCGCATAGCTAATATGCAGCAAGGCGCAGCCAATTATCTCAATCGAGATTTTAGACTGCGAGATTTCAGCCTAATCGTCTAAATCAAGGATCTTAGACGGCAAGAGACTGTCTAAATGCTCTAGCCAGAGTAGTTAGACAGATGAATTCTGGGAATACTGCAAACGGGTGGAACACTTTATCCACAAAGTCAGAGTGTTTAATAGAGGTAGAGCGATGGCAGTTGCAGAAGATTTCAATTTTGAGGCTTCAGTAAAGAATGCTCTTCATGAAGCTTTGAAAGAACGTGGTCATGTGAATGTTTTAATCGCTGGGCGTACTGGTGTCGGTAAGAGTACACTTATCAACGCGGTCTTCCAAGGAAATTTTGCAACTACTGGTCAAGGTCGTCCTGTCACTCAAAACACGAGAGAAATCAAGAAAGAAGGCATACCGCTCTCTATTTTTGATACTCGTGGACTTGAAATGGCAGATTTCTCTAAAACATTAGATGCTCTAAAGTCCCTTGTTAGTGAACATGCGCGAAGCAGCGACTCAAATCAACATATTCACGTTGCTTGGATTTGTATAGCTGAGGATTCTCGACGCGTTGAACGAGCAGAAGAAGAACTTGTAAAAATGCTGGTAGACCGTAATATACCTGTTATTGCTGTCATCACGAAAGCAAGATCTGATAAAGGGTTTCGCGTTGCAGTTTTACAAATACTTCCACTAGTAAGCAATGCTGTTCGAGTCCGAGCAATTGAGGAAGAATTAGATGAAGGTATTGTTCTTCCTTCGATGGGTTTGCGTGATCTCGTAGATTTAACAATGCAAGTTGTTCCAGAAGGGCTGAAGAGAGCCTTCACCGCAGCACAGAAAGTAGACATTGAGCTAAAAAAAACACAATCTCACGCAATAGTAGCAGGAGCGGCAGCTAGCGCAGCAGGAATGGCGGCAGTGCCAATTCCATTCTCTGATGCTGTTGCTATAGTACCGATTCAGGTTGGAATGCTTGCTGGTATCTCAGCAACCTTTGGCTTACCAATTGATAAAAGTTTTCTCAGCACAATAGTGGGCAGCATTATTGCTGGAGCAGGTGGAACACTTGCAGGACGAGTTATTGTGGCTAGTCTTCTCAAGATGATTCCCGGTGCTGGTTCTATAGTTGGCGGAACTATTGCAGCAGCTACGGCAGCAGCACTCACTACAGCATTTGGTGAAGCATACATTGCTGCACTGGATATGTTGTTCGTTGACAATAATGGTGAACCTCCTACTTCTGAAGAAGTGGCGGAGGCTTTCAAGAAGAAGTATTCACAGCTTGCGATCATCAAGAGCGATCACTAGTAGTGGTAGGGCGGGCACTGCCCATTTCTACTTTTGTGCGCTGACTGTAATCGCCTGTTCGTTAGCTACGATCGCTCAAACCTCTGATACTAAAGGCTTCAGATCTGCCAAACGATCGCATGGTGCTGGCAAACCAACGATCGCACTTTAGCAGATGCGGCTGAAACGATAAGGTGCGATCGGTGGGTGAGGGGCGATCGTCATAATTCGTCCACTAGAGTCAAAACACGGTTGTATAGAGCTGGCGATATTCTGAACTCTGATGTTGCAATCAAGCTATCCATTAACGGCTTGACTGCGACGATCAAATGCTTTCGCTTTGCCTCAATCAAAATGCCAAGCAAACCAGTAATTTTGATGCCTAAGCGATCGGCTTCTGCTCTGCCACGACGCTCATCAATTAACAGCAACGCTGCCTTTAGTTCCAGAGAAAGTGCGATTGCTTCAGATTCACCTGGATCTAGCCTCACCTCACTCTGAAGACGGTTAACGATAACCCGGTTAAACACTTGCTTGACTTCTAGCCAGGGAGTCGTTTGCACTTCGATCGTTCCAGGGACAGGTGGTTCAATATCTACCAGCTCACGATAGACTGCCTCAGGCACAATGACTTGATTGTAAAGCTGGGGCAACAGTTGTAAGTGCTGAATGGCTGCCAAATTGGTGATTGCTGACGTATCACTAACAACAATCACAATCGCCCCAACTCCTGCAAGTTCTTGAGGTCTAGCTCCAAATCTTCCACATCATAGTCATAAAGCGGAATGTGCCTCTGTCTCAAAAGCTGACGAAAGGCATTGGGAGGCATCTCTGCTAATTTGCTGGCATAGCCCACTGTCAAACGACCCGTTTCAAACAGGTGTAGCGCAATCTCCTGGCGAAATTCGCTTGGAGTTAGGTGAGATGCTTGCAGGATTTCATCTGAAATAACAACACTCATAATCTTTCTTGATTAACGTACTCTTGAGCGTCAAGTCCTTGCCAGGTTTCCTTACCTAACCCCTCCAGTTCCATAATGCTGCGTTTGGGCTTTACCAGCACACGACAACGCACCATGACCGCTAACGCTTCTAACAGTCGAAGCTGCTCATCTGGAGTCAGAGTCTCAACTTGACGACGGACATCTTGATACGTAGCCATATTCTTTGCTCAATGCCTCTACTGCCAATCATGCCACATTCGCCTTGACAATATGTTTCCATAACATGGATCACTAATCCCTCTGGTGCTAGAGGATTCAGATCTGCCAAACGATCGAATGGTGCTGGCAAAACAACGATCGCACTGTGCCAATATTCAACCAGTTAGGATGGGTTTATCTATTGCAACCTTCTCGATCGCCTAACGCCATGACCGAACTTCTCCAACAAGTCATTGCAGCACTTCAAAAGCTTCCTGCTGACCAGCAAGATGCGATCGCGTCCCGCCTGCTGGCTGAACTGAAAGATGAACAGCAATGGGTAGAACAGTTCAAGTCAACGACAGACGATCAGTGGGATCAGATAGCAGCTATGGTGCGGCAAGAAATTGCCACTGGTGAAACGATGCCATTAAATGAAGTTTTTCCAGTGAAGCCATGAAATCGAGTGTTACGAAAACATTCCGTAAACGGCTTAACCAACTTCCTGCCACTGTTCAAGAACAGGCTGAAAAAGCATATGCGCCTTATCCGCCACATATCCATTACTCCTTCGATTTGCTAGGCTGAACACATTGATTGGGCTAAGCTGACCGATGACCACCACAATCAACCAAGCAACACAACAGCAGCCAGTTAGCGTTGACGAGTTTCTCGACCGCTATGGTAGCGATAACCGCTACGAATTGATCGATGGAGAGGTGTTCGACTTGGAACCAACAGGCTTACATGAAGAGGTGTCAGCCTTCATGACTGCAAAGCTCTGTGTCCAAATCGACGGAACAGGCTTACCCTGGTTTGTCCTTCAGCGAGGACTCTTGCGCCCTGCTAACAGTAGCATGACCGCCTTTCGTCCTGATGTTCTAGTTGTCGATCGCTCTGCACTGGTCAAAGAACCGCTTTGGTCTGACCAATCAATCCTCACACTCGGCAGTTCAATTAAATTTGTAGCAGAAGTTGTGAGTAGCAACTGGCAAAATGATTATGCGCGTAAGGTCGAAGATTATGCAGTTTTAGGCATTTCCGAATATTGGATTGCAGATTACGCAGGCTTAGGGGGCACTCGACACATTGGGAAGCCCAAACAACCCACTCTCTCTGTCTGCACACTAGTGAATGGGGAGTATGAAATTCAGCCGCTTTGGGGCAATCAGCCGATCGTCTCGCTAGCCTTCCCAGATCTGAAACTGACTGCTGAGCAAGTGTTAAGCGCTGGTAGATAAAACGCTAGCATGTCCTTTGGGTGCGATCGCTCAAACCGCTCATACTAAAAGCTTCCGATCTGCCAAACGATCGCGTGGTGCTGGCAAACCAACGATCGCGCTTTAGCAGATGTGGCTGAAACGATAGGGTGCGATCGATGAGTGTGTGCGATCGCATGGTGCTTGCAAACCAACGATCGCACGGTGGCAGATGCGGTTGAAACGATGGGGTGCGATCGATGCCCTTTGTGCGGCGGCGATCGGCGAATGAGTGTGATTGGATGGTGGTGGCAAACCAACGATCGCCTGTGCCATGGAGCGCAGCATCTTCTGGTTTCCACTGCTGCGAAGTGAAGACCGCATTGTGCATGATGTTTTAGAAGCGGCACATTATAACCTTGATCAAGCAGCCGAGATTGCTCATCGTGCCCATCGGTTTGCGATTGGGCGCTACTTGTTTGCCCCCCTGCGACTGTCTCACCCGACCCCCGTACCTTTCACCTGGCATTGGAGAACGCTGCTGAGAAGGAATTTATTCGGATGCATCGGGGCGATAAGTTGTTGGAAAGTGTGGTTGGCTTGGCTCCACTCCTGGGTTTGTTGGGCACCGTCACAGGATTGATCACCACGTTTAATAATCTCAAAATTGGTGGTGGCGTGGCGATCGATACGGCAAAAGCCACCGAAGGGATCGGGGAAGCGTTGACAGCAACCGCTGGTGGTATGTTGGTTGCCATTCTAGCTCTGGTGATCCTGCGAATCTTTCTATCGTTTCAAACGCAGCAGCGAGATTACTTTTCCACCGTTGGCGGCGATCTAGAACTGGTCTATCGCCAGCTTTGGTACGACTCCCAGCATCGATCGAACGGACAGTCCACACCCAACTGGGATAGCAGCACCAGCCTACAATCCTCCGATCGCTAACTTAGATCTCAGCCAAGAAACCCGGTTTCTTGCAAAGATTAATGCGTGAAACCCTTAATCTTTGGTTGAGAAACCCGGTTTCTGCACCCTTATCCTTTCCCTTCATCCTTCCCCCTATGGCACTGAAGCCCCGTCCGCAGCCCGGTATGATTGACATCAACTTGGTGCCCATGATGGACGTGATTTTGACCATTCTCACGTTTTTCATCATCATCTCCATGACCTTCAATAACCAACAAGCTTTAGATGTTGCTCTCCCCAGCACCGATGCAGGCGCGAAAGCGTTGAAATTCCCTGACCCAATGGTGGTGGGGCTAAACGTGAAGGGAGAAATTTTGCTCAAGGGGCGATCGGTTACAGACAGCGAGCTGGCGCAACAGATGCAGACGTATCTGACCCAAAATCCGAACGGTGCTGTGTTGTTAAGAGCGGATCAAAAGGTTTCTTACGAGCAGTTGGCAAAATTGTTGGGGCAGATGCAAAGCGTGGGTGGAGAGAAGGTATCCCTTGCAGTGACGAGTCCGTAGTCTGGTGGGAATCAACAGAATCGTCTACATGTTGGTCTGTGGGAGCACAATCGCCCTTGCTGCCTGCGCCCAAACGCTGGATGCTGACAAGGTGGAAACCGCGATCAAAACAGACTTGGGCAAGCAAGCGGGGCTAGCGGTCAAAGCCATCCACTGCCCTAGTGATATCAAGCAAGCACAGGGACGATCGTTTGAATGCACGGGCGAACTTGAGCCAGACGGTGGCTTTTTTGTGACCGTGCAACAGCAAGACGATCGCGGGACTGTTGTCTGGGACGTGCCGAACTCCTGGCGCTTGCTCAATTTAGCAACGCTAGAGGCTCAGTTCCAGCAAGTGTTGCAAACGCAACATGGCTCCAAACCAACCGTTAACTGTGGTGGACGCTACCGTGCTACTAAACCGGGAGACAGTTTTGAATGTCGGTTGACGCGCCGTACCGTGCCAGCTAAAACTGCGTCAAACCGTGCTGCTGAGACACGTGCTGCGAAGACAGATCCCGCTGAGACGATCGTCATCCAGGTGCAGCCCGAAGGCAACATAACCTAGAAGTGATTGCTCTGATGGATGACACGCGCAAACCCCGCGAACACACGTTGCTAACCACATCAGAACGCCAGGTGCTGCACAAAACCTGGCAGCAAGCGAATGTAATTTCACAAACCTTTTTGCAAAACTGTACCTTGCAAGATTTGTGTCAACAACTGGAAGCGCTCCAGCATAAAGCGCCCATGTATTACATTTAGTCAACGCTGAACAGCGCTAACTCAATTAATCACCAACAACTAGCGCGATCGCCAAACCATCGTAGCCCTTACTGCCAACCGTCTGGACGATCGTTGCCTTCACACGCGGTTCCAGAGCTAAGGCGGCATTAAAGCGGCGAATTCCCTGGATATTCTCATCGGTGCTGTTGGCATCAATCACGCCTCCTTGCCGCACCACATTGTCGGTGATGATCACGCTACCGCGACGGGTTAATTTGAGTGCCCAGGAAAAATACTCAGCGGTGTTCACCTTATCCGCGTCTATAAAGACTAAATCGAACGGTTCCTGTCCTTCAGCAGCAAGTTGAGGCAAAGTTTCCAGAGCTGCTCCCACGCGGATCTCAACCTGCTTAGTCAAGCCAGCGCGATCAATGTTCGCCTGTGCAACCTTCGCATGTTTTGGGTTGGCTTCCAGAGTGATAAGTGTGCCATCAGAAGGCAGCGCTCTCGCCAACCAGATGGTACTGTAGCCTGCCAATGTTCCCAATTCCAGAATTCTACGGGCACCGTGAGAGCGCGCTAGAATGTGCAGCAACTTCCCTTGATTAGGTGCAACATTAATCCTGGGTAAACCAGCGTCAATGGTTGACTGAAGCGTTTCCTCCAGCGCGGGATCAGAGGGAACAAACAGATCGGTAATGTATTGGTCAACTGCAACCCATTGTTCTTGAGTCATCGCTTTCTCGTTTGAATGTTGAGGACTAATAGTTGGGCTTACGCAAGTGCTGGCTGCGCTTCCACTTGCCCAAATGGTCTGCGATCTATCGCAGTATTCTCCAACTGGAGCAGCGCCTGTAGCGCCGACGAATCAAGCGACCAAAAATTATTTGCACGCAATTCTACTCTAAGTCGATAGATTTACCGTATCATAATACGGTATCTTGGACTGACTATTTGCTAGTCAATTGATTTTTGATACTTAATGTTAGATACACAAACAATTCGTGTATCATGCAATTGTGATTCTATGTATGTCTGGTTTCTGTATTGATGGAAAACCTATGAGCACATCACGCAAATTTCGTTTAGGTGCCTTTATTCAAGCGACGGGACATCATGTTTCCGCTTGGCGGCATCCGGATGCTCAAACTGATGCGGGTCTGAACTTCCAGCATTATAAAGCGATTACCCAGACGGCTGAACGGGGGTTATTTGATGCGGTCTTTCTAGCAGACAGCCCAGGCATTTGGGGTGGCACGCCGGAGTCCCAGTTTCGCAATGGCAAGATTGTCCATTTTGAGCCAGTGACGCTGTTCTCCGCCCTGTCTGCCGTCACCGAACAGATTGGTTTCATTTCGACTGCCTCCACCACCTACGAAGAACCCTACACGCTTGCCCGCAAGTTTGCCTCTCTGGACTACTTAAGCAACGGTCGATCGGGATGGAATGTCGTCACTACAGGCAATGAGAATGCTGCTGGTAATTTTGGACTGGAGCATCACCCAGACCACAGCCAGCGCTATGAACGGGCAGAAGAGTTTGTGGAAGTGGTGAAAGGGCTGTGGGATAGCTGGGAAGATGATGCATTTATTCGCGATCGGGAAGCGGGCATCTATTTTGATTCAGAGAAACTGCATATTCTGAACCACAAAGGCACCCATTTTTCGGTGAAAGGACCGTTGAATGTGGCTCGTCCCATCCAGGGCTATCCGGTGATTGTACAGGCAGGAGCCTCAGAAGCGGGACGAGATCTAGCGGCTCGCACGGCTGAGGTGATTTTCACGGCGAATCAAACGCTGCAAGATGCTCAGGCATTTTATGCCGATGTCAAAGGTCGGCTGGCACAGTATGGGCGATCGCCCGATGACCTCAAAATCATGCCTGGTGCCTTTCCCATCATCGGTCGCACCGAAGCGGAGGCGCAAGAGAAGTATGAGTTCCTGCAATCCTTAATCCATCCCGATGTCGCGTGGGACATTTTGAAACGCTATTACAAAGATACTGACCTGACCAACTATGCGCTGGATGATCCCGCTCCCACCTTACCCAGTGATACTAACAACAACAAGAGTCGGCTCAAGTTGGTGAATGATCTGGCAACGCGCGGTCAGCTCACGCTGCGTCAGCTCTATCTCTCGCTGTCAACGGCACGCGGTCATCGCACGATTTTAGGCACACCCGAACGCATTGCTGACCAGTTAGAAGAATGGTTTATTAACGGTGCAGCAGATGGCTTTAATATCATGCCGCCCATTCTGCCAACGGGCTTAGAAGAGTTTGTGAATCTGGTTGTTCCCCTTTTGCAGAAGCGTGGACTGTTCCGCACTGCCTATGAGGGCAGGACTTTGCGAGAAAATTTGGGGTTGCGCCGTCCTGAAAACCGCCTTGCTGCCAAACGGAAAGAGTCACGCCTGGTCGTGGCGTAGCTAAGTCAGGACTTACGCACTTGCAACCGCAAATTGAGATCCTCCCTAACCCTCCTTAAAAAGGAGGGAACCTCGAAAGCCCTTTTTTAAGGGGTTTGGGGATCTCTTCTGCGTAAGTCCTATAAGTTTTGGTGTTGTCGCATTGCAGGATGAATGGAAACGACGGTGTAATGATTTCGTCTGCTTGCCATCCCTCAGTGTGTCAGATCAAATGGTTCGATGTTAAGTAAACCTGTACGTTTTGAGGAAACCATCATGGTTGAATATAGTCGCTTAAAGTCTTCTCGCTCTGCTGCGATTCGCGCCAGACTGGATTATCCAGTGATTGATACCGATGTCCACACCAATGATTTCACGCCTGCGTTTGAAGACTACATTGCGACGTATGGCGGGTCACATCTGGTAGACGAATTACGCAAAGCGGAAAATTCGCGCCTCAACTCCCGGAGTGACGGCAAAGACTGGTATCAACAAACGCCCGAAGAGCGGCAGCGTTATCGCACCCTGCGATCGCCCTGGTGGGCACGTGTGACCCGCAACACGCTGGATCTGGCAACCTATACCTTACCGGAATTGCTGTACGAACGGCAGGCAGAACAGGGATCGGACTATTCTGTGCTGTTTCCCAACAATGCGCTAGCGGCAGGCGGAGCTAAGCCCGAAAATCGTCAGGCATTGCAACGAGCGATCAATCACTATCATGCAGACATTTATCGGAAATATAGCGATCGCCTCACTCCCGTTGCTGGTATTACGATGACCACGCCTCAAGAAGCGATTGAGGATCTGGAGTTTGCGGTGAAAACGCTGGGCTTGAAGGTAGCAAATATTCCCGGTGGGGTGAAGCGACCCATCAAGGCGATCGCGGCTCAATATCCCGCCGCCCAATTCCCTGAAATCGCTAAGTACGCCTCCTACACCGACTTTTTCGGCATTGATAGCGAATATGACTACGATCCCTTCTGGGCAAAAGCGGTGGAATTGGGTGTACCTATCACGACCCATTACGGTAGCCAGGGATGGACGGGGCGTTCTTCCATCACCAACTATATGAACAACCACATCGGTCACTTTGCCGATGGATCACAGGCGTTTGCTAAGGCGTTGTTTTTTGGTGGTGTGACACGACGGTTCCCACAGTTGCGGATTGCCATGTTGGAAGGGGGTGCCGATTGGGGTGCTCATGTTTACATTCATCTGGTCGATCGCTTCGGCAAGCGCAATTTGAAAGCACTGCAAAACTACAACCCAGCACTGACCAACTCTGAAGAATTGTTTGAAATCTTTGAGCAGTACGGTGGCGAAATCACCAAAGGCTATCCCCTGAGCAAAGAGGCATTGACTGAAGCGGTGTTGGGTTCGTCGTTTACCCGCTATAGCCGTCAGCCCAATGCAGACGAACTGGAAGATTTCGCAGCGGCTGGTATTGAAACCATTGAAGATATCCGCGATCGCTGGGTGAATTCCTTCTTCTTTGGTTCTGAGTCTGACGATCGCACGATCGCCACTGCCTTCAACCACAAAGCCAATCCATTAGGGGTGAAGATCAACGCAATCTACTCCTCAGATGTGGGTCATTGGGATGTACCCGATATCACCCTGCCCCTAGCTGAAAGCTGGGAACTGGTGGAAGAAGGTGTCATTTCTGAAGCCGATTTCAAAGCCTATGTCTTTGAAAATCCCTATAAGCTCTACACAGAAGCCAATCCTGATTTCTTCAAGGGAACGGCGATCGAGTCTAAAGTCGCTAAGGTTGAAGCTAAGGCAGATGACAAGAGTCTGGTAACCGCGCAAACCTAGACAGCGCAGACCTCGGAGGTCTCGGCAACTTTCAAACCTACTTCTATGACCTTACCCACAACTAAACTTGGTCAAACTGGCTTAACGGTTTCGCGTCTCGTTCTGGGCACCATGACCTTTGGGTTGCAGAGTGATGAAGAAACCTCCAGAGCGATTCTCGATACTGCTGCCAATGCTGGCATTAACTTTCTCGATACGGCTGATGTGTATCCACTCGGTGGTGGATTGGCAACAGCAGGACGTACTGAAGAAATTATTGGACGATGGCTGAAGGGCAAACGCGATCAGTTTATTTTGGCGACTAAATGTGTCGGTCGTGTGGGATCTTCCCCCTGGGATCAGGGTGCTTCGCGCAAACATATCCTGGATGCGATCGATGCCTCTCTGCGACGATTGGATACCGATTATATCGATCTCTACCAGTTACATTCTGATGATGCCTCGACACCTCTGGATGAAACGTTAGAGGCACTAGATGCGATCGTGTGTGCGGGAAAAGTCCGTTATATTGGCGTGTCCAACTTTCTAGCGTATCGTCTCAGTCGTGCTTTAGGACGTGCCGATGTTCGCAATCTAACACGTTTTGTCTCGATTCAACCCCGCTATAATCTCTTGTTTCGTGAAATTGAGCGAGAACTGTTGCCGCTGGCGCAAGAAGAAGGCTTGGGCGTAATTCCCTACAATCCCTTAGCGGGTGGCTTGTTGACGGGCAAGCACGATCGCGCGGGTGAACCCACTGCCGGAACTCGCTTTACGCTGGGTGCTGCGGCGGAACGCTATCAGGAACGCTACTGGCACGATCGCGAATTCAATACGGTGGAAGAACTCCGCACGGTTGCTGATGCGGTTGGACTATCACTCACGACGCTATCCCTTGCCTGGGTACTCGCAAATCCCATTATTACGGCTCCCATCATTGGTGCGAGTCGTCCAGAGCAATTGGTGGATAGTTTGAAAGCGATCGAAGTCAAACTGGATGATAGTTTGAAACAAAAGCTCGATGACATCACTGCCGACTATCGTAAGGGAGATGCTGTGCGCTAAAGTAAATAATCCCTGCATTGAGAGTTGTCAAGTGATTCTAGCTCCTAGCTCATTAATCACAGATCGGCTGATTCTGCGTCGCCCATTGCTTTCAGATGCAGCAGCAATCTTTGAATATGCTTGTGATCCAGAAGTGACTCGTTACATGGATTGGCAGACGCATACTGATATTCAAGATACAGTTAAGTTTCTTGAAAGTTGTACTCAGCGGTGGAAATCTGGTGAGGAGTTTTGTTGGGTTATCACAACCAAACCTGAAGACCAAGTGATTGGAGCAATTGGGTGTCGCCTAGAAGGATATATGGCGGATTTTGGTTATGTTCTAAATCGAAAGTTTTGGGGGAAAGGGTATGCAACAGAAGCGGCTAATGCTGTTGTTGCATGGATTATGAGTCTTTCTAAGATCTATCGAGTTTGGGCAACTTGCGACACTAAGAATTTTGCATCAGCGCGAGTGTTGGAGAAAGCAGGTTTGTTGCGTGAAGGAAAACTGCGTTATTCAATGATTCGCCCTAATCTATCGCCTATTCCACGGGATACCTTCATTTTTGCGAAAATACGAGATGAAATATGATGATTTCTTGTACATAGCACCAGTAGGGTGCGCTAGGCGTAATCGTAACGCATCAATCCTTTAGCTGCATGAGTTACACCATATAGTCAGAATGAACTTTATTGGCGGATTAATATGAAGTGGGAAAGGGGAGAATTTACAATTGTCGATGACCGAGAAGCTTTAGATATTGAGCTGATCTACAACTTCTTAAGCAAGTACTCGTACTGGGCAAAGAATATACCTAGAGATGTTGTAGTTAAATCTCTCAATCATTCTTTATGCTTTGGACTCTTTAAGAAGCATCAGCAGATCGGATTCGGTCGTGTGGTAACCGATCGTGCTACTTTCGCTTACCTGGCTGATATTTTTATTGTTGAGAACTACCGAGGTAAAGAGTTGGGGAAGTGGTTAGTTGAATGCATTTTGAAGCATCCAGAGCTTCAGGGCTTAAGGCGTTGGATGTTAAGCACTGCAGATGCACAGCAACTCTATCATGAATTTGGCTTTCAACCGTTACATAAACCTGAAAGATTTATGGAAAAGCATAATCCCGACATCTATCTATTTTCATAGTGTGTGGGCTGTGACGTGGTGATTGGTCGTTATTATATTCAACAATGAAAGCAGTTCTTTTTGATTTAGATGACACACTGCTCGATCGCAATGCCTCGATTAAACAATTTATTACGGCGCAATACGGCAGATTATTACATCACTTAAATCACATTCCTCAATCTGATTACGTTGCTCGCTTCATTGAGCTAGATTGTCACGGGCATGTCTGGAAAGATCGGGTTTACCAGGATCTCGTTACAGAATTTGCGATCGAGAACATCGCTTGGCAGGCGTTGCTTGAAGACTACGAAACCCAGTTCCAGTTTTACTGTATGCCGTTTCAGTTTCTCACAGAGACGCTCAGTCAATTAAAGCAACAGGGTTATTTATTGGGTATTGTGACAAATGGACGAGGGCAAATTCAGAATCGATCAATCGATGGCTTAGGCATTCGAGATTATGTTGATGCCATCTTGATTTCTGAGATTGAACAAGTCAGAAAGCCAGAGCCTGAAATTTTCCGACGAGCCGCACAGCGATTGGATGTGGCTGTACAGGACAGCGTTTTCATTGGGGATAATCCTGAAGCCGATATTTTAGGAGCAAAACGTGTTGGAATGAAGACGATTTGGAAACGAGATTCCTACTGGTTGGAGACAACAGATGCTGATGCAATCATTGATGAATTGAACGAGATTCCATCTATTCTTGAGCAGTTTAACTATGTTATTGAGGGGACGGTGCAGTGACACGATGCGATCGCCATCTTATAATCAAAACTCGCGCCTCTCAACCGTTTCAACGCTCTGCCGAAGCGCCTGCTTTACCTGCAACCCCTTTTAAATTTATTTTTTATTTTGTTAATTACTTTCGTGGGTGGTATGTGGCGATCGTCATGCTGGAGGCACTACACGCGACCTGCGGCATTATGCTCCCTTATGCCATTGGTGAGATTATTCGGAGCGTGACGCGATCGACGGGTGATAGCAAACTGATTTTTAATGCGGTCAGCCAACCCCTACTGCTGTTCGCTGCCTTGAGTGTGGGTGAAGTGGTATTCGGGCGATCGTCTGGACTGTTACAGACCCTCCGCCACCCCATTCATCGGCAGCATATTGTGCGATCGCTCTATGCCTACTTGCAGCAGCATTCGCACCGCTACCTGAGCAGCAGTTTTGCCGGGGCATTGGCGCATCGCATCAGCGAAACGTCTCTGGGTGTCACGCAGACGATGCAAATGCTGATTAGCGAATTTATGCCAGTGATCATCGTTTATATCGTGTCCACAACGCTGCTGTATCAAGCCTATCCGCCGTTGGCTGCGTTTGTAGGCGCATGGGCAGTTCTCTTCATTAGTATTTCCTTCTGGCTGGCAACTCGCTCTCGTCTTTACGCACGCAAAGCCGCAGCCGCTAGAAGTGACACTACTGGCATGATCGTCGATGCGGTAACGAACCTTACCAGTAGCAAGCTCTTTGCCCGTTTAGGGTTTGAACGAGGTTATTTGAATGAGCAACTAAGGCGCGAACTCAAAGAGGTGAGAAAGTCCAACTGGTATTCCGAGCGTATCCGCTGGTTTCAATTTATCTCAGCCGCCATTTTGAAAATTGGTACGCTGTATTACGCGCTTTTGCTCTGGAGCCAGGGCAAGATTGCTGTGGCTGATTTTGTGGTGGCAACCAGTCTGTCGCTACTGATCATTAGTGAGGCGCGTAATTTAAGCAAGCGATTTTTGGAATTCTTTGAGCATATTGGCAATGTTAGCAATGGGGTTGGCACCATCATTCAACCCCACGAAATTATCGATCGCGGCACGGCGATCGCCCCTACCATCACTCAGGGACAGATTGAATTTCAGCACGTCAAGTTTGCCTACTCAGACGAGAAAACAGTTTTTGAAAACCTTTCTGTCACGATTCAACCAGGCGAACGGGTTGGACTGGTCGGCTTCTCTGGCTCTGGAAAATCCACCTTCGTCAATCTGATTTTGCGGCTGTTTGAGCCTCAAGCGGGACACATTCTCATTGATGGCATCGACATTCAGGAAATGACCCAGGATGCGCTTCACGCCCAGACCAGCCTGATTCCCCAAGATCCTTCTCTATTCCATCGCACCTTGTTGGAAAACATTCGCTATGGGCGCTTAGAGGCAACAGAGGCAGAGCTGATCGAGGCAGCACAGAAAGCTCATGCACATGATTTTATTGCGCCGATGCAGCAGGGCTATCACTCGCTGGTAGGTGAACGCGGGGTGAAATTGTCGGGTGGGCAACGACAGCGCATTGCGATCGCGCGGGTCATCCTCAAAAACGCACCCATCCTGATTCTGGATGAAGCCACTTCCAGCCTCGATTCCATCACCGAAAAAGCCATTCAGGAGACCCTGGATTTAGCCATGCATGAGAAAACCGTGATTGTGGTTGCCCATCGGCTGTCTACGATCGCCCATCTCGATCGTATTTTAGTGTTTGATCACGGTCGGATTATCGAGGATGGCACCCACGCCAAACTCCTAACACAGAGTGGCGCTTACCACCGCTTATGGATCATGCAAGCAGGTGGATTTTTGCCAGAAGAAGACAGCCCTAGCAGCATAGTGGCAACTGCGTAAAAGTGGATCCCCCTTTGTGAGAAACCGAGGTTCTACGCACCATCTCAGCTCAAACGGCATTGCTTGTGAAGAACCCCGGTTTCTCTATCAGCCTGTTAATTTCCCTACTTATTAGAATACGAAGGTCGTGCGAATGGTGCCAACCCAAATCGTATCGTTAGCATTATTGTGTTCTGGGTTGAGAATGACATAAAAATCGGGAGTAATTGTGATGCCGTTCGCAATTCGGAAGGTATAAAATGCTTCCAGGTGCAAGGAGGTATCAGGATCGACGAGCCTAGCCGATCGCACTCTAAAATCATTGCCAGTGTTTTTAGGCGGCACTCCAATCACAAAGCCGCCCAAATTACCTTGAGCAAACAAATCTGGGAACGCCAGAAAAACTGCACCGTTTAAGATTGTGGCATCACTGCTACCGCCCCGTACCTGATGAGCCTCGGTATAGCCAAACCAACCGCCAATTTGCACTTTAGGTGTAGCTGCCCAATTAAACTGAATCCCAAAGTTATCGGAAACGGTTGCATTTTGCCCGAAGGGGTTGCGAGCAAAGATACTGCCTGTGCCGCCAGTCAGATTGAATCCAGTATTGGAACCGAAGTATTTGCGTCCGTAGCTGAACGCTCCCTCAAAGTCACGCGTGGGTTTAAAGGTCAGTTGAGCAAAGGCAAGATTATTGCCATCAAAAATGCCTCGTCCCGCATCAGGCACATTTGCTTGAGTGTCATCTACGGTGTAGCCCAAACTCAAGCGAAATTGCTGATTAAATTGGTAGGCAAAACCTACCCCAGCACCGTCAAAGCCCGGTCGAAAAAGGGTTGGATGATGGGTGGAAAAGCGAGAAGCCGCGCCATTGGTTCCACCCACTAGCGGGTTGGAGTTAGAAGCATAGGCTACAGGTTGCAACTGCCGAAGCCCAATCCAGACGGTCGCTTTATCCCCTAGTGGAAAACGGTAGTTGAGGGCATCCAGAAACAGACTGCCGTCAGCAAAACTCCCTTTATCAATAGTCAATCGGGTCTGTGCTGTTCCTGTCGAGGCGGTCAGGTTAGGCACATTGTTAGCCCCTAGCCGAATAAACAGTTGATCTTTCCCTGTGAAGCTGGTGGGTAGAGCAAGGCGCACCCGGTAACCTAAGAAGGTTTCTGTGTTGTCGCTTGTATTCACACGGGGAGTGTTGTTTGGAAGCGCCCGATCGCCAAAAGTATCTGCTGCAATAAAGATTACCTCCCCTTGCAATTTGGTGGTGCTAAACTGCTGCTTTTGCAGAGTCGCAGCCCGAGCTTCTAAACTATTCACTCGTCCCCGCAGGGTTGCCAATTCTGAAGCAAATTGTTCTTGCAATCTCTGTAACGCAGCTAGATCCTCTTTCCGCACCAGATCGGCTGTAGAAGACGCAATTAACTCATTCACGCGATCGAGTGCGGCATTTAACCCAGCAGCAAACTCATAGCGGGTGAGCGCACGATTGCCTCGATAGGTTTTGTCTGGGTAGCCTGCAATGACACCGTAACGTTCAACCAGCGATTGCAATGCTTGAAACGCCCAATCGGTCGGTTTTACATCTGATAATTGCGAAACTGATGTCACCTGGCTGATGGCACCGCTGCTGTTTGCAGGCATTTGGTTCGCTGAAGTAGCTTGCTGCATTTTAATCTCCTCCAGTTGCTGCCGTTGCAGATCCGCTGGGGAGACAGATGCTACTGGTGTGGCGATTGAATTAGCTGAAGGTTTTGGTTCACCACTGACATCTGATGCGATCGCTGAAGTCCCTGATGCAAACGCCGAAAGAGCAGCGATGAACAAACTCAGTCCTAACGGTAAAGATGTAAACTGTCTAAATGCTGACGATCTGAAATTAAAGTTCATGACGACTCCTCACAAGACAGGTAAACCATAAAGAAACTGCTCAAAGTCAGCTTTATCAGCCACTTGGGGCAGTAAGATTGACAATGAGAATTCCACGTAGGCACAAGCTAGCGAAAATAACTTGGACTCTATGAAGAAGCCAAATTGCAAAATCAGGACTTACGTAGATTGAGCCAAAATCTGCTCCCCGACCTCCAATACTGGGGGAGCCAATCTTGCAAAGTTCCCCCGCATTGGAGAATTTAGGGGGCGAGTGGTAAGTCCTAAAAATGATGAGAGATGAAAACTGGATCTCTCAGCAATTAGCGATTTCTTGACGACGCACCAAGTCCCTGCACCATGTCAAAAAATCAAAACTACTCAAGCCTTTCAGCATTCAAACCAAGACCGTTCAAATCGAGAGCCAACGATACAACTCGGCAAAACGTTACAAAAAACTGATTTGTAGCAACCAATCTTGTCCAAATGACGGCAGCATCGAAAGGAGCAGATTCAGTGCTGCATGATAACAATCAACTCATGCTGATTCCTGTCGTACCCTACAGAACCCAGCGCTTCAAGATTGTGACCTTTAGAAAGAAAGCGCGATCGATACTCGCCTGAGAGTCGAAAATGTATTAAATCTACGGTAACTCTATCGACTTACAGAGCTATAGAAAAATATATTGGCATAGCCTCTTTAAAAACGCAAGTCTAATGGATACGAAAAACCTCGATTGATGGAAACCGTTCACAGCTAATCTCTAACCTTGACGAAACCGCAGGCTACACATGAGAATAGCTGTAATTCAATATTAGTTAGTTCATCTAACTATTCGTATTGCATTCATTAAGATGCTAAAGAAGTGAGTTTCTTCAACGGAGAAACTCACTGAATAATGTCAGCCCTGTTCCGCCGTGTTGTTTATGGACGTACAAGCTTTATGCACTCACGAGCAACCCTCTGCTTCCAGCTAGGGCAGCAACTACCTGCGTTGCGATCGCCCATTACCGCCTCTATTTCGTTGGGTAAAGGCTGTCTATGATCGGCATCATGACCCAACTGGCAATTCTCTGGCTCATCTATCGCCTGACCGATTCGGTGTTACTGCTCGGCATAGCGGGCTTTTTGAGCCAACTGCCATTTGCTCTATGCCTACCCTATCTATGTCTACCCCATTAATAAGTTCTGTCTTTCTGTTTCCATCTCATTTCGATCGAAAATGGTTAAAAACTAGATCAGAACACTTGCTTTGTAGAAAACTCTATGGAATACTGTCTAAGTACAGTAAATCAATCGACAAGTAGTAGATTACCTTTACTGGTGTTTCTCAGTTCTGCAACGCAAGTGGTGCTTGCCGTTCGCCTAATTTGTCCCTGCACCGGATCAGCGATCGCAGCCACCTGCTTAACTCCATTTAATTGACCGTCATAAAAAACCCCTTGCCAGGATTGGTTAAGGGGGTGTGGAAACAATGTAAGGTCAACGCTCACCTATGAGTTAGCTTGGCAATTGTCAAGCTTACTGGGCTTACTCGCTCACTGAGAAAGTCACCAGATCGTAGAGTTGATTGGCAACTACATTGAGATAGCCTTGATCCTGCAAGGTTTCAGGTGCTACCCGTCCCGCTTTGATACCTGCCTGTACGACTTCCTCTGGAGTAATTTGGTTTGCTTGAGCAGCAAAAATCAAATCGCCACCGGAAGGAACGCCTTGTTGAGCAAGGTATCCTTGTCGAGCTAAGCCTACAAGATCAACAGGCGATGTTTGCTGGATGTTGGCGGCAATCGATACTGCATTTGTTGCCTGTCCAATGGTTGTGGCGCGAACGGTAGGAGCGATCGCGAGCAACAGGGCTGCGGTAGACACGCTACCCCACAATAAAGAGTTCATTTTCATTCAGGTTCTCCTTTTGCCGATTGTTGAAACTGTTTCTTGGGGATGTGCCGTAGTGGAACGTGCAATTCCACCTATTAATACGTACACTTCCTTCTATCAGTTTCAACAATTTTTCTTAATTTGGCATCTGTAAAGTGGGTGAATTTTGCTGAGTTCTTAGCAATTCACAGGCATTTAAAAGCCTTTCTGCCCTTCTTTATAGCCTCATAGGTTGTGGGGATAGAGCGTGTTGATACCCCCGCAAGTAGCGAGGAAATAGCTTCTTTGTATCCTCATAATTTATGAGGTTTAGCTAGAATGCCCACTTCCTGGAAGTGGTTTTCATTGATGCTTCTGAGGTCTGCAACTTTTTCACAGTCGGGGATTTGCATTTCCTCATCAGCCTTTGCAAGGGGTTGCAAGCAGCTAATTAGAAAGCCTCACTCAAAGGTGGGAATTTCCATAGTTTTTTGTCAAACGACTTCATTCCTGGTTTTAACCCATTGTTTTGTTATGACAAGACAGTTTATGACGATTCAGACAGTTGGAATTTTGAGTCCTGGAGATATGGGGCAGGCGATCGCCGCTGTGCTCCAATCCCATTCGTTACGTGTTGTGGCGACACTGGACGATCGCTGCGATCGCACTCGTGCGTTGGCATCTGAAGCAGGGATTCAAAATGTTGGGTCACTGGAACGGCTAGTCTTTGAGTCAGACACCATTATTCGGATTAACGCCATTTCTCCGGGTCTCACCGCCACCGATCGAGCCGAACAATTGGCAGAGCAAAACGCTCGATCGCTCGGTCTTTCTGTAAAGCCGTACAAAGCGGATGCCCTACGCAGCTTTCCGTTAGGGCGGATTGTGCCACCGGAGGAGATCGCTCACCGGGCGTTATTTCTGGTGTCCGATCTGGCGGCTTTCATCACGGGAGCAGAAGTGTTAGTCGATGGCGGTTCCACTCCCGGTGTGTAAGTTCCATCATGCCTTTGAATTCAAGGAGTCATCAATTATGTTAAACCTGAACGCTTTAAATCTGAAAGCAAACGTTGCTGCCTGGAAACGTCCCAATGTGACGCGGCGATCGGCATTATTCTTCCTCGGTTGCTCTCTAGTGTTTTCAACGACTCTGGCTAGCTGTGGTGGTTCATCAACCAATTCCACTCAACCATCAGCCGCATCTCCTAGTGCAAGCCCTATCAGCAGCACCAGTAGTAACGGTAAGAAACTCTTTCGCGTGGTTCGTTCTAAGCAATTAACCGCTCTGGCAGTTCTGGAGAAGCAGGGCACGCTTGAAAAAGCGCTGGAACCGTTGGGATATACGGTGCAGTGGCTGGAGTTTGCCGCTGGTCCCCAACAGTTGGAAGCCATCAAAGTGGGAGCGCTGGATATTGCCCAAACCGCTGAATCTCCCCCTGTCTTTGCCCAGGCATCGGGCACGGATCTGGTTTATTTGGCAACAATGCCGCGCAATGGTAAACCTGTGGCGTTGTTAATCGCAAACGATTCGTCAGCCAAAAGCATCAAAGATTTGAAAGGGAAGAAAATTGCGTTTCAAAAAGCATCGATCGGTCATTATTTGTTAGTGAAAGCGCTGGAGAAAGAAGGCTTAAAGCTGAGTGATGTGCAGTCGGTTTTCTTGCCGCCAGCAGATGCCAGTTCTGCCTTTAGTCAGGGGAAAGTTGATGGTTGGTTTATCTGGGACCCATTCATTACCCGCACTGAGCAGGCAAAGCTTGGGCGTGTGTTATTGGATGGTGAAACGTTACGAGACACATCAAACTTCTACTCTTCTAATCGGCAGTTTGCTAAAGACAACCCAGAGGCATTGAAGGTGTTTTTCCAGGAGCTAGAAAAGGCAGAAGCCTGGACAAGAGACCATAAAGCAGAAGTATCCCACTTACTGGCTCCGGTGACGCAACTGAAACCCGAGGTTCTAGATATCATGCACGACAAGTATGAGTATGGCTTACGATCGATTACACCTGCCATTATTAGCAAGCAACAGGAAGTCGCTGACCTGTGGTACGACCTGAAGCTGGTTCCTGTCAAAGTCGATGTCCGCAAAGGCTTTTTGACTCCAGAAGAATACGCTAAATTCACGCCGCAAAATGTTCTTGCCCAAAAGTAGATTTTTTGGAAAGTAAGGACGTTCCATCAACGTCCCTACTCCCGAATTCTGCTGTCAATTCTTCTTCTCTCTGTAATCACTTTTTGTATGTCGAGGTCAGTAAACTATGCGTTCACCGTTTAAGCTTTCACGTCGTAAGTTCAATCATTTAGTGTTGCCAGGGGCGATCGGCTTTTCGGCTGCCCTTGCATCAAAGAGTTTTGCTCAAGGAACGGGAGACTACAAGGCGAAAGTCTTGCGGGTTGGCTATCAAGTCTCTGGCGATCTGGTGAAAGTATCGGGTGTTTTGGAGAAAAGGCTTGAACCCCTCGGTGTGAAAGTAGAGTGGATACA
Organism: Tildeniella nuda ZEHNDER 1965/U140; assembly: GCA_019358895.1. GTDB lineage: Bacteria > Cyanobacteriota > Cyanobacteriia > Leptolyngbyales > Leptolyngbyaceae > Stenomitos > Stenomitos nudus. The sequence continues at coordinate 463,470 of JAHHIG010000002.1, forward strand.
GTTTGCTCAGGGTCCACAACTGATGGAAGCGCTAAAAATTGGTCGCATTGATACCGGCTCAGTGGGAGAAACGCCGCCCATCTTTACGCAAGCAGGAGGCGGACCGATCGTCTATGTTGTAGGGTCAAAAACAACGCCAGAAACGGGTAAAGGTAGCGTCATTGCAGTGCCTCCCGATTCACCCATTAAAACGGTACGCGATATCAAAGGGCAGGATGTAATTTTTCAAGCAGCATCCGCGTCTCACTACCTCATTCTGAGAGCGTTGGAAGAGGTGGGGCTAACCATCAACGATATAAACATCAAGAGTCTATCGAATGTGGAAGCGCGTGCTGCCTTTTTGGCGGGTAGAATTCCGGTTTGGGTGACAGGTGATCCACATTATGCGATCGCCCAAAAGTTTGGCAAAATTCGAGTACTCCGGGATTCTGTGGGGATTAATTCCCCCGGTGGCTATTATGTGGCTTACAAGCCGTGGGCACAGGAAAATGTTGGTCTACTGAGAATCCTTGTGGAAGAAGTGGACAAGATTGAACAGTGGGCTGAGAACAACAAAACAGATGCCGCAAAATTGCTTGCGCCAGCACAGAAGCTTGATCTGGATGTCATGCAAGTCATTGTCGATCGCCGCACCTTTGGGCGCAGAGCTATCACGCCAGCCCTCATTAAAGATCAACAACGGGTGGCTGATTACTTTGCTAAGAACGGCGTGATTCCTAAGTCAATCAATGTCAGCGAGGCATTATTAACCGCAGATCAATATGCTGCGCTTACACCCACCACCATCAGCCAAAAATAACGCCACTGAATTAACGATGCAATCCGCCCCCAACCCCCAATTCTGGGGGAGCCGATCCTTAAAGTCCCCCAGGGTTGAGGGATTCAGGGGGCTACTCAAGCAGCACTTTCCTTAAGTCAGTGCCATTCGCTCATAGCATCATTCTCACACCAAAGGGGCATTTCCCTCTCCTTCATGCTTCATTCGATCGCTTGTCATTAATTGCTAAAGGTTTAAATGCGATGCAACCGAATAACGCAGAGCCAATTTCAGCCAGTGATGTTGCAGTGCTTGATAGCCCTGTTAAGCCTACGCCTGAGAATGCTGAAGAGACGGTTTTAACTAACGATACGGTGTCTCCCATCTTTCCAGATCACAGACAAGCAGGCGCTTCCAGATGGCTGTGGTTAGGCTTGCTGCTATCGATCGGCTTACACATCGGGTTGATGCTGATACCGTCTGGACATGAACCGCCACCGCCTCCGAAAACTGAACCAGAAAAGCAGGTACGGATTACTCAGTTAGCCAAGCTGAAGACGGTAAAACTGCCAAATAAGGTTGTGAAACCATTGGCGCGCGTTGTACGCCCACGATCGGCTCCGCTCATTGTGCAACCGCAACCGCCAATCCCGCCTAAAGCCCTACCATCACTGGGCGACCCTCCCGAACAAGGTGATGCCGCCGAATCAAGCTCCTGGGAAGATTTCCCGCTTTACCCTGGTGCTCAACCGGGTTGTTTTGGGTTGCCTTCTTGCTTGCAAACAGCCGATTCATTGAAACAGGTCGCTGATTATTATGCCAAAGAATTACCTGCCAAAAAATATGCGTTGACACCCAAGAGTCAGGAAGCAGGTCGCCAGGTGTTTCAGGTATCGCGCAAGGGAGAGGCACAGTTTTTAAGTATCATCCAAACGGATAAGGGACAGGCGATCGTCTTATCCGATGCGCCGCGATCGCTAGATGACCTGAAAAAAGCGGTGGAAGTACCGCCAGAAGTGGCTGCCATCTTGAGCAGTCTGGCAGCGGAGAATGCAAAGCCAGCCGACTTTGCTCAAGCCGATGTCGCCTATACCAAATCGGCTGAAAAGGGCTACGCATCGGGAGCTGCCATACCGAAACCAGAGGTTGTGAATATCAGCCTGGTGCGTAGTTACTCCTTCGACACGATGATGAGTGAGTTTTTCCGCAGCAATTTGGTGAATGCGGGTTTTGATGTCACTGATCTGCCGGACTTTGGTGGCGGCAAGCTTTACACAGTCAGCAAGGAAAGCAGCACTCTCTTCCTGAGTTTGCTGCCAAGTCAAGATGGTGACAATACATTGATCGTGACCTGGAAAACCCAACCGAAGTAACTACAGCGGTTTCTAGTCGAGTGGAGTACAGTCGCGAACAGGCAGAGGGTAGAGGGCAGAAGTAAAGAAGACTGCGGTTTTCCTTCTGCCCTCTACCCTCTGCCTCAAACTAAAACTTGTACTGCATTTAAGTGAGAACCGCTATCTGTTGTTCAACCTACGGTAAATAAAGATGTCTGCATCAACGTCTACTTATGATCCAACCCTCTTTCAAGGTGCTGCCTGGTACTATGCCCGCTATCGATCGCGCTATCCCCAGGCATTGTTTGATTTACTCGCTGCTCAGTTCAAGCTGGATGGCACCGGACGCTTACTCGATCTTGGCTGTGGTGCAGGACTGGTAGCGATTCCATTCAGCAATCGATTTACTGAAGTCGTGGCAATCGACCCGGATGCAGAGATGCTCCAAGCAGCAGAAGCAGAGGCACAGGAAACTGGGGTTACTAACATTCGCTGGCTTCGCGATCGTGCCGAGTCGGTTTCAGAGGCATTGGGTCAATTCAAACTGGTGACTTTTGGGCGATCGTTCCATTGGATGCAGCGGGAACTGCTTCTGGACAAGCTTTACCCCCTACTCACAGATAATGGCGGCATTGCCATCTTAAAAACAGGTGACGATCCCTGGCATAGCGACCTGCCCTGGAAGCAAACGGCGATCGCCGTCGTGAAGCGCTGGCTAGGAGAAGAACGCCGCACTGGGCAGGCAGGTCAGGGCGTGTGGAAACCGTTAGCAGTGCCTCATGAAGAAGTCATTGCAAATTCACCGTTTCCCCGTCAAGAAACCTTTGAAGTCACCTTTGAAAAATCGTGGACGGTTGATTCTTACCTGGGTTATCTCTACTCCACCGCGTTTGCGTTGCCATCTTTTTTTGGGGACGATCGCGAGAAATTTGAGGTAGATCTAAAGCAATCACTTCTGACAGTTGAACCATCGGGGCACTTTACTGAACAGCTCACTGCCGGAGCGATCGTCGCTTGGAAAGAAGCTTGAAGACATAGATTATGACTTAAACACATCAGAGTGAATGGGATAGTTGGTTTTCTTCACTTTGTTGTTGTGTACCAAACCACCATACGCTTCCGATCGTACGCGCCGATGCACATAATACTTTTGCCAGTAAGAAACCCGAATTGCGTGAGGTTCAACCAAACTAATCAACGCCTGAGCATACCCTGAACCAAAGGTTCCGGAACCGCCCATTTGAGTTTTTGACTTATTGTAAGGATTACTGGGATTGTACGGTGCGCCAACGCCACCCGCTAGAGGGTTATCCTTCTCTAGCTTCGCAATTAAGATCTGTGCCGCATTGGTATAAACGGGGGGTGGAGCGTGGGCAATTTCACCCTGATCCCGACCATTGATGAAATAACGACGAACAGGGTCAAATTTGATGATGCGACCAGACTCGCCGCCATTTTGCACCAGCAGCCACTCATCATGGTTCACCTGAAAACTGTTTTCAGGGCTGGCTACAGGCACCCGATGAAGCTGGGCATAACTCTGCGTCCCAGCAGGCACGGGGCGCAGTAAGAACTGGGAGACATAAGGACCGGTATCGGCTCCAGGCACCGTGTGGTAAATAACTCGACCAGCGCTATCGGTATAGAACGCTGTACCACGGAACAACAGTTCAGGCGTAACGCGCCCCTTCTCTTTCGAACCTCTAAAGTCTGATAACCGATTGAGATCGTTAACGGCTGCCAAAATAAGTGGCTTGTTGGTGTTGTTGCGATACTCACTAAAGGGCACATCCTGCAACAACCCCTGCCACGCGATTTCAATAAGCTCAGCCGCCTGTTGAGCACTATCGAGCGTTGGAGGCACTGGAATTGGTAAATGGGCAGGATTTAGCCCCGTTAAACTCACTGCCAGTGGAGTCAGCGGCTGCACCAATTTCCGCTTGCCATCCAGGATGATCTTCTCATAGTTCTCAGGGTCGCCCGATCGCAGCGCATCAATAAACGATTGGTAGGCTTTGAGATCTACCTCACCTAGTTCGTTATGGAGTAAACCCCGTGTATCAGTAGCAATTTTGTTGGCATATTTTGCCTCATCCCCATTGGTTGGATGCTTGGCAGTAGCTTGTTTTAGACTCTCTGCACACGTGACGCGGACTTTATACGCCCTGGATGGAAACTGATCACCCGCATAAGCTGCAATCACCTGCGCCTAAGCGCTGCTGTCCTTTGCTTTTAATTGCACCCATCTAATTATAAATAATAAGTCCCTTCCTGATATTGGAAAGGGACTTACTGGGTTGAAAGATTTTAAATGGATACAGAGAGGACTGACGCAAGCGTCAAATGCTTTAACCAAAAGTTGTGGCAAACAAGATTGGCTTAAACCTCCGAGGTTTTGACCAGTGTGTGTAAGTCTTGAAAAATTTTGATGCTTACTTCACTAAGTGCAGAAGATCACGTAGGACGCTAACGCCTGCTAAATCCCAAAGCAGGTAAGCACTAAAGCCGATCATCGCCAATCGTCCGTTCCATAATTCAGCCTGGGGATTGAAACCGAAGATGAAAGCGTTGCGATCGATGCCGTTGTATTCCTTAGCCGTAGAGGGTAAGCCAGTCGTTTTGTTCGCTTGCATTGTTTACATTCCTTAATGATTGATTCCCCTTCATCGTATTTGCAGGCTTCGCTTTGGTTGTCTGTCTTTGGAGGGATCTATGGACTAATTAGTTAAACACACGCTGGCAAAGACCTATGAAACAAAGGCGCTCACTTTCACAAGAGGAGGCGGTATCCAGCGTCCAGCAATAATTCTCGCTTTCAATCGTTAACCGATATCGACTACCGCTAAGGTGTGGAACGCTTGCTATAGGTTAGTCATGCTCATTTCTTCTACCTAATTTGGTAGAACCACCTTCAGTCTTCCGAATGAATAGATCTCCCCTTTTGACGCTACTTATACAACTTCTACAACGTCTACAAAAAACAAACTCTTACTTATACGCAATTTCAAACATGCGGCTGTCATGCTGTGGGAAAGCACAAAAGTCGCCCAACTGGTTCATTCGTGACTAATCGACACAAAGACGATGGTTGGGAGTGCCTACTAGTGTTTATTGATTGGTTCATTGCATCCATCGATCGTTCACGTTCAATCTCAAGGAAATCACCATGTCTCACTTCAATAGTCTCCGCAGTAAGCTGACTGACATTGCCATTTTGCAAGACTCCCTCCATCAACTGGGGTTTATTGTTCAAACTAATGCAATGGTGCGTGGCTCCGGCTATCAAACCGTTCGAGCTGACATTGTTGCCGTGCTCGAGGGTGGCTATGACTTGGGCTGGTCTCGTAACGAGGATGGTTCACTTGATTTAATTGCTGACCTCTGGGGCGTGGCCAGAAAGCACGACATGTCTAAATTGCTTAGCACAATCAATCAAAAATATGCCGTGTATCAGACTCTGGCAGCCGTGCAGCGTCCTGGCTTGCAGAACGCTACAGTCAAGCTGGTGACGCAATCCTAGTCTTTGTGTATTCCCAATCAAGGTCTGAAGCTCGGCGTTTTGCTGATCTTTAGACCACCCTGCCGCTTGAAACAGACGGTACAATTCACAGTCCAATACTTGCCTGCCAACCAATCTTCAATACCTATGACTACCAATCCAGACCGCCATCATGATGATGTCATGAGTGCCAGCGCGGTTGCTGAAGCGTCTCTGCTTTTGACTAAACTGCGAGGGGGACTTTGGAACTTTGGTAGCTTCGCCTGGATATTTGCCCTTACCGATCGCAGTCTTGCCATCTTTGCGGCTGGCGATTGGTCTGCGATCGCGCTTGCTCAGATGTTTAGCGACAGGAGCGGTGGAACTACGACCCATCTATGCGGTGGTTGGAGCGATCGGCTGATCTGAACTTGACCACAATCACTATCAAGGTGAAGACAGGAGCAGCGGTAGAACCTTTGACTGCAAAAAGCCCACACATCCTGCATTCCATCGTTTTCAGCTATCTAGCTATGGCTCTCTTTCACTTAGGACCTACGCGTAAGGTGTTTAGATCCCCGACTTCTGATTAAACCTCAGTCACAAAAGCCTAATCCATCGTAGAAGTCGGGGATCTTTGCGTGAGTCCTATCACTAAGTTGTTTTCGTTTTCAAGTAATTATTATGCTCATTCCACTTTTGCTTCACGTTGCGCCATTTATAAAAAACGCTGTTGCTACAGGTTGTTTGCTGGTTCTAGTCAGTCTCTTGTGGTCGATCGGGAAAACTCTCATGCGAGGTCAGACAACGCTGCAACGTTTGCACCAGATTCCATGCTACCGCTGTATCTTTTTCACGGGTGATTATCGTCTCAAATGTACCGTTCATCCTCACAAAGCACTGAGTGAAGAGGCGATCGGCTGTCTTGATTACGAATCGGCTGTGAGACTCTCATCAACCTACAGGAGAAGTTGCACCAACGGCACGGCAAAGCGAAAGGCAGTACTTTAAGTTGTGGCTCAGGGCTAGTCATTTGACATTGCCAGCAAGCGAAAGTTGTGGCATCGGATGAAACAGCAGATCTGGACCGTTGCGAAGAGGCAGAAGGCGGAAGGAAAGTTGAAAAATATGTGGTTCGCGCAGACAGCGCTATACCGTTGCGAAGAGGCAGAAGGCAGAGGGCAGAAGGAAAGAGAAATGCGGCTTCCCGTCTGCCTCCTGTCTTCAGGCACAAACACTGACCTCGTTTAAATAAGAACTGCCACACCAGTTCTAACAACTAACCTCCTAGCTCACTGGAGGCACCTGCGGCAAGTTTGGGTCTTGATCCAGATTGCCCATATTGGGAATATCAACATTGCCCGTTGTGAGAAAGCGAAATGTTTCTTGATACAGGCTTTGCCAGAAACGGTTGCTCATGTTCTGGCTGACTTCTGTGGGATCGACCATTGGATGCGGCACCAAATCCATTGCACGGTAGAGATAGTATTGGTTACCGTCCTGTTCTGCGCCTGTCTTCTCGTAAAAATCCTGATTTGTCTTAATGTCAGCCGCATCTTCGTTTTCGGTTAGCACCATGAAAATGGGCACTTTTTTCAGCGAATGAATCGACGCGGGACTCATCACCACACTGCCGCCAAAGCGATCGGCTGCCGTAAAGCAGCCTACCGGAAACATCAGATTAGGGTCCCAACCCATTTCTTTAATATCTAACGGTCCTGCAAGGTTGACATACTGCCGCCGCTGTTCGCCATACACTTTCAACAGGGGTGCATAGACAACTGCCTTCTGGACGCGATCGGGGTTTGCTGCTGCCAATGCCAACGCCACAGCCCCACCAACCGATAAGCCCACTGTGTAGACCGCACCGGGAATGGGTTCTATGTCCGCCAGACGTGCTTTTGCGTTCGTCAGATAGTCCAGATGAGACGAGATGAAATATTCGTCAAAAGCAGGATCATCGGTAGTTTCGATCGACTGCACAATCTCCAGCAGACGTGGCTCAATACTGACCAACCGAGATACCAGCGCTGCCTGCTGCAACGGATTGGGTTGGGCAGCAAGATTGGGATTGCTGGCAATGTTACCAAAGTAGGTCTGTAGCACTGGATCTTGTGCCACTTTTTCTTTCAGCGGATCGGCAATTTCGGGTTTGAGGTCAACCTGTGCCCAGTTCTTCGCAGGGCGGATGAGCGAATGTCCTGCGATCGACGCTTGATAGACATTAAACCCGTTACGAAACAGGTAATCTGCCAACCGCCACATCTGATGCGGCTTGGCGCTGAACCCATGAAACAGCAGCACTGTACCTAGAATCGGCTCTCCCGGTTCATGAAACAGGTAGTAAGGGTATGCGCCCTCACGCCGATCGGGATTGCTGTCGATGCTACCGATGTAGGCAGCGATCGCCTGCTTTGCCTGGTCAAGTTGCGTCGCCGTTGGTGTCACAGATTGCAAACTCATGCACAATACTCCTGGGGACTAGAAGGATGAACCGCGTTGCTTCAGAAACTCTGCCTCTGCTGGCGTAGACGCACGACCGAGTATAGAGTTGCGGTGCGGAAAACGCCCAAACCGCTCAATGACCGCTAAGTGTTTTACAGCATAGTCATAAGTACCAGCCGCATCAGGACTATTCCGCAGAGAGTAGAATAATTCAACCGCTTGTCGCTGATGCTCTAGATTTTCGCTGTGTTCCAGCGGCATGTAAAGAAACCAGCGCTGGACAACAGGCAACGACTGATCAAAGCCTTGCAAAATTGCCTTCTGCGCGATCGCCAGTGCCTGAGCATGGGAAGGTGAGGGGTGAGGGGTGAGGGGGTAGGAGCGATGAGTAAAGGCTGATCGCTGATCGCTGATAGCCGATAGCCGATAGCTGACTGCTAACTCCTGACCACACTTTTAGCCTTTAGCCTTTCACATCAAAATTCCCCGACCTTGATGATAGCCCTGACGAGCGATCGCCAAAGACCTCCACCAACAACGGGGAACTTAATTTACTAATGACTAGGCTTGTTTCAAGACATTGCTTGAATAATGTAGTCGAAATAAGGCGTTGCTTCTGCCGCATCGTCAGCCGAAAGTAGCTCCAGAGAAGCCGCTTTTAGACAACGAATTGCTTCTGCCATACCAGGAACGGGTACACCTAAAGCGTTGTACATTTCGCGTGCGCCAATCAACCCGATTTTTTCGATCGGCTCTTTATCGCCTGACAAAATGCCGTATGTTACCAGACGCAAGTACCAACCGTAGTCACGCAGACAGAGGGCACGCTGCTTATCGCCGTAGGCATTGCCACCGGGAGCGATAAAGTCTGGGCGCTTTTTCCAAAGCTGCTTACTTGCTTCTTGAACAATTTTTTTCTCACTTTCCGATAGCGTGGCAGCGATACGGGTACGCTGCTCGCCAGTTTTAAAGAAGCCTTGCAAGCCCTGAAGTTCGCCCAAGGTGGGATAACGCAGTTCATCGTCGGCTTGCAGAATGACTTGGCTAACTACACTCATAATTATGGCTGTCTCTGCGGATATCTCTCTGTAGTTTAGCGACTCAAGGGGACGGAGCGAAAGGGAAAAGAAAAAATTGCTGAGTGAGAGTTTACAAACGTTAACATTCAGGGCATTCGATCGCTCCTCAGCACTGGTCACTCACTCAGCATCATGCGTGGCGATTAACTTCTTCCTGGAGCCATGCGTCAGTCGGTTGACCGTCTTTACGACGCAGCTCAATCTCCACTGTCATCACCTGACCCGAACCAGGAGGCGCTGGCTTTTGGTTAAACAGAATGTCGTAAGCACCAGGATCTTCGTTGCGTTCCTTTAACCAGTCCTGCACCTTGAGAGGGGCAAAAAATGACTGCCCCTGCTCAAACATGCGAGTGACCTCCATCTGGAGTGTAAAAGGGTTCAACCGAGGCATCGTTGTAGCCGCTCAAGTACATGTCCATTTTAGCTCATAGGCTAAAAACTCTTTCAAAAAGCCCACAGGCTAAAGATTCTGGCGTTGCTGAACAAAAATATGAATTGTCAAATCTGCCCTCACCCTAACCCTCTCCCAACGGGCGATGGAACTCGATTCGATTCTAGCTCCCTTCTCCTTGGGGAGAAGGGCTGGGGATGAGGGAAATCATACTTGCATTCAGCAACGCCAAGATTCTTTCAAAAAGCCCACAGACCACACGCTCTTCTAAAACGTCTGCGTCTTGGAATTGTCTGAAAATAAGCCCAGCAGTGGACCCAAGATCGCACCAAAAACAAAGCCCCCTGCGTGAGCCCAGTATGCAATGCCGCCGCTCTCCATTCCAATGTTCATCGGCGCTTCCAGGCTGGCTAACCCGTAAAGGGCTTGCTGCAAAAACCAAAACCCCAGAAAGGCAAAGGCTGGTACACGAAACGTCCAGAAGAAAAAGCCGAGAGGAATCAGGGTTAGCACTTCTGCTTTGGGAAAGCGCAAGATGTAGGCACCCATTACGCCCGCGATCGCGCCACTTGCCCCCAATGATGGAATGGCTGAGCCGGAGGAGAAAAACCATTGCGTTAGCGCTGCCAAAGCACCACACGCAAGATAAAAGATTAAATATTTAACGTGTCCCAAACGGTCTTCGACATTATTGCCAAAGATCCAGAGAAACAGCATGTTGCCAGCAACGTGTAAAAAGCCGCCGTGCAGAAACTGAGAGGTGAAGAGGGTAATCCATTCTGGCAATGGTTGAACGGCTAATTGACCAGAGAAACTAGCCGTTAACTCCCTAGGAACGACTGCCCAAATGCGAAAAAACTGCTCAAGCTGGGGTGGCGATAGACTTAGTTCGTAAAGAAAAACCAGAATATTCGCAGCGATCAACACATAGGTTACAACCGGAGTAATGCTCGTTGGATTATTGTCACGAAGGGGAACCACCGATTTTTCCTTCTTTGTAGTTGGCTAGAAGCGAGAATACTACACTTCGTTCCCAATGAGAGCTGATCCAGGGACAGATTGTTAAACAGTGCCCCTGATGCGCTCAGGAAGGCTCAGAAAAAGGCACGATCGTTCCGTTAGCAACATTTCAGGCTAGACGATCGCCCAGTTTACATTGAAATTTCCAGCAGACAAGTCGCGCAAGCCACCGATCGTCTACCAACCTTTCGTCTACCAGCCTTTTTGAGATTGCTCTAGAACGTAGGTTGCAACATCTTCAATTTGCGTCGTATTCAGCCGCCCACGAAAGGACGGCATCGCGTTTTTACCCTTAGTTACCTGATTTTTAATCGCGTCTAAAGAAGCCATACCGTACTGCTCCAACGCTTCTTTCTTCAGCGTCTTTTTCGCAAGGATGACATTGTTGCCACCCATGTGGCAGGCAGCACAGTTCGCATTGAAGAGTTTTGCACCGTTTGCAGGATTACCTGCCTGTGCTGGCGCTGCCAGACTAATGAGCAGCACGATCGCCAGCAGGGCTGTGAGCAACAGTCTCTTCAAACGGTTTTCCTTCCAGTTAGGTGTTTTTGTAGGAGTTGAGGTGCCAAGCAACAGAATGTTTTGACAGAGCGGGGTGATGTTCGATCGGGCAGCCATAAAACAGAAATGGAACTATCTCCAGTCTTAGCAGATAGTTCCATTCAATTTGTCAGTTAGCCTGCAACGGTCAGCTTACCGACCATGCCAGCACCCCGGTGAGGCGCGCAGAAGTAAGAGTATTCACCAGCCGCGAGGTCTTTGGGGATGGTCAACTCATAGCCCTTGCCAGGAGACATTTCGAGCTGAGGATGAGACAGAGACTTGGCGAGTGCCTTATCTTTCCCAGGAATCGCTTTGTCATCAAAGATGACATTGTGGGGAGGCACTTTGTTGACAACCCAATTGACTGTGTCACCTGGTTTGACGGTCAGGTTAGCAGGTTGGAAAACCAACAGCCCGTTATCAGCGCCCATTTTGACCGTGAAGGCTTCGGCAGCAGCCGGAGCAACAGACACGACAAAGCTACCAATAACGAGTAGGGCAGCCATCAGGCTGAGGCAAAGACTTTTCGTCACAGAATTGATTGATTTCATAGCTCTCTTAGGGATTTAAGCGCATTACACACTTACGATCTTAAACCATATGTACGACAGCGCGTCGAAGAATCCAAACGGTTATGCAGCGCAAGCTATGAGACTTTGACAACGACCGATCGCCTACTTCTCTGGAAAGAGCGCGCCGCCCCATCCTGGTGCTGTTTGAGCCGCCCTCAACACGAAGCCAGCTAGGCTTTCAATCTGCGCCTGAGACAGCCAGCTTTCAGGAATTTGGCGGCACCAAAACGTTTCTTCAGTACCGTTGTAGGTCATGGGTTGCCTGAGATAAGCAACCAAACTGCTGACGGTATCGCGTCGCGGCGTTGCGCCCTGTAAGTCTGCCAACGAGAGGGATACGGTGGGGTCGGGCAACGTCGCCCCCCCTACATGACAGTTGAGACAGTTACGTTCAAAAAGCTGTTTGCCAGCCGCAAATTCGTCTGCCGGAAAGAGCCGCGTTTTGCCTTGCTCATCTAAGGCTAGAGGGACTGGTTCAGTGACACGCAAGTAGCGGGTTACGTAGGCATCAGTCGCCGCATAGGCTGGGGAAGCGATCGCTAGCGGCAAAACCATAAACAGAGCGAGAAGGAACAGGCAAACCCTAAAAAAGCGATGCTGCATAGGTAACGGCTCACTCAAACTAAAAAGACCCAAACGATCAGATTGTAGACTTTTGTTAAGCTTACAGCCCGATCACTCAGGTCTTTCAGTAGAAGCATAGGGACTTTAGTGAACCTAAGCTACTTAGTAATAGATCTTGCCGCCGCCCCACTTGTCGCCAACCACTTTCGGTTGCAGCAAAATGTGACCTGCGATCGCTACCAGGTCATCTTCTGTCAGGTTACGCATTTCAGGAAAGTTATCCTTGCTCTTAAGGCTAGGATGCACTTCAGCGATGGATTGGGCACCATCGTAGGTTGTGGGGTCTTTCATGTAGTCTACCAGTGCGTCCACGGTATTGCGGGGCGGTGTTGCCAGCGCCAGCGATTCTGGCTCCAGACCAACGTTCGGATCTGTCTTGGTGACACCACCTGCATGGCATTGGGCACAGGCGTACTGAAATAGACGTTTACCTTCTTTGACCTGTTTGAGGCTCAGTTCCACCGTTCCACCATTAGCGTCGAGCGGAATTGTTCGAGTGGCTGGATCTAGTTCAGCCGCCGAGACGCTGCTGACAAACGTCTGAAAAGCGAAGAATACAGTGGCTACAACAAGCCAAATGTACCTTTTAAGCATGGTTCTCCTTACTGTGGCTCAGGTATTTGGGTTATTAAGATGCCGGACTCAGTTAGCTTTATCTGGATGCCTCAGAACATGCTTGAAGCAGCATTCCAGGCGGTAGCCAGGTGTGTTCAAAGCACAAGGTGCCAGGGAATGGAGAGCGTTACCGTCACATTCGCCAAAGCTAGACGAGTCTGGAGTTAAAATGAATTCCCTTCTGATTGTACAGGCGAAGCGTACCCTCTATAGAACGGTCAAAGTTCTTCACAAGTGCTGCTATCGCCGGGTTTATCAAGCCCCTCACAAATTGACGTTTTCTGGAGTGGTGACGCTGAGCGATCGCACACCTGACAGGTGAACAGGTAAATGAGTCGGCGCAGAAGGCTGATGCAAACGAATGAGTTGTGCCAGAGTTTTCTTGAGCTGAGTACGCGGCACGATCGCATCGACAAAGCCATGTTCCAGCAAGTATTCTGCCGTTTGAAAATCATCGGGCAGCTTTTCGCGCAGCGTTTGCTCAACGACTCTACGTCCAGCGAAGCCGATCGTCGCTTTGGGTTCTGCCAGGATGATATCTCCCAACATGGCAAAACTGGCGGTGACTCCTCCCGTTGTGGGATGTGTGAGTACGGGAATATAGAGCAGGCGAGCCTCACGATGGCGTTCTAGAGCACCAGAAATTTTCGCCATTTGCATCAGGCTCAGCATCCCTTCCTGCATTCTGGCTCCGCCTGACGCACACACGATAATGACAGCCAGCCGTTCACGAGTGGCACGTTCAATTAGGCGAGTCAGCTTCTCGCCTACGACAGAACCCATGCTGCCACCCATAAAGCGAAAGTCCATCACGCCGATCGCGACTGGTAACTCATCCAGTTGACCGACCCCAGTTTGCACAGCATCGAGCAGCTTGAGTTTGTCTTGCGTTTCGCGGAGACGATCGCTGTAGGGTTTACGATCGCGAAACTTCAACGGATCCGTTGCAGAGAGACCTTCATCCAGGGCAATCCATGTATTGGTATCGACCAACTGACGAATCCGCTCATCGCTGTAAACGCGGATGTGATGATTGCACTCTAAGCAAACCATCTGGTTTGTTCGCAAATCTTTGGTATAAGTAAGCACACCGCATGACTCACATTTTGCCCAAAGCCCATCGGCAATTTCTCGTTCTTGCCGATCTTTACTGATGGGTCCAGCTTTTTGCCGATTGGCAAACCAGTCAAATAACGACATGAGCGCGGTAGTTCCTTACTAACTCGCTACCTGTCCATACCTCAGCCAAAACCTCAGATATGCGATCAAAAGCCGAACAGATAGCCTGATTTCCCCAAACTCCATCTTGCCAGATTCTGACCCTGCCAGAGCCTAGGCGCTTGCTAAAAAATAACTGCACACTTTTGGATTAGCGATCAGCTTTTCGCTGACGGCTACAGACCATGCTGCTATTTCTGTACAACTCCTAAGCGCTAAGACTGCAATCAAAACCATTTAGTTGCTGACCGATCATAGCAGGTTACTCAGACGCTTCTGTTGCCTCATCAACAGCGCTGAGCAAGCGAATGGCTAGCTGTTCATCCTCGGCTTGCACTTGCACCGCTGCCGGACTACCCTGTCCCATGTAAGATTCGATACCTAAGTCAATGATTCGGGCTGGGATTTCGTGCGCGGCTAAAACTTGCTGCATGAACTCAGCTTCCCAACGCAGGCTAGTGGTTTTTACGGTAGTCCAAAACGTGCCTTCGATTTCACTGTATGAGTTTCCACTGGCTTGAAACTCAGTTGAGTTGGCAAAACCAAAGGCTGATGCTAGCGCTTTGGTCACTACGGTACAGAGCTTAATCAATGTATTCAATAGCACGACGTTAATTTTGGCGATCGTTGGGCACTCTAGAGTGGAGGTCAAGATTAGCACGATGATATGAATGGCATCACAATTTCAGGTTTGGTGGGTTCCTCTGAACACGATGCGATCGCAGATGATTCGCTTAAAGACGAAGATAACGCAGCTTGGGTGATGGAGTTGGAGCCTAGTGTACGCGACGAGTGGATCGAGCGCATTGGCTGGATTCGCCTGATTGATCGACTGGCTGAAAATGAGCTAGTGGATTCTGGCAGTGCAGAGTTCCGCAAGTTTTACGCTGGTTGGAAGTGGCTCTTGCTCTGGGGTCGGGTCAAGCCAGGATGCGCTTATCGAGAGGTGCTGACTCGGATCTGTACTCAGTGGTTCGGGACGTTTTCTACTCCAGTCGATCGGCTCTCCATTTGGTCGTGGAACCGCTACCTAAAAGCGATCGAGCGCTATCACGGACATGCGCTCACCATTGAAACACTCGATCAGTACGAGACCATGCTAAAGGATTTGGGTGGGGCGTATTTCCAGGTTCTACCATTCTTGTCTCAAGCGCACTGGCAAGCTGCCTGCTATTTTGGTGCCCTCGATCAGTTCTTCAACAATTTGCGCGACATTCAAGAAGATGCTCAGCAAGGAATCTGCTACATTCCCGCAGACGTGCTCGCCCAGTTTGGAGTGACGCGAGAAGAAATCATTCAGCAGACTGCCTGCCAGAACCCAGGCTACACAAAAATGATGCAGTTTTTGCTTGATACCTATCTCACCGGGTTACGGCAGAAAGCGTATCCGCTCATCATGGCAGAGCATTTGCACCCTTCATGGACAATCCTCCGCGATTGGTCAGTGCACCGTTACCACCGCATTGAGCGCGTCTTCCGCGACTGCAACTTTGACTACACTCAGTTTCCCAAGTTGTATTGGTCTGAAGTGCAAAAAGAACTGCCAATGATGATTGATCAGTTGCGGCAACAGCCACCCGATCACCGCTCAGTCAAGCGCTTTCTCGATCGCAATACCTCGACAATGCCGCCATTCTTGCGGGCGATCGGGCGCAAAGTTGCCAAGGTTGCTAGCAAAATTTTGAATCGTCCGTCTTTCTCCGGACAAGAGTCGAGCTAAGGTATAGCAAACGCTCTGTCTCTGCGAGGGGCAGTCTAAAAAGCATCTGCGGGATGAATGCTCATGAGTCCGCCGTTGAACCAACTGCTGGGACGTGCCGTCGCGATCGCCGCTGCTGCCCATCAAGATCAGGTGGACAAAGCGAACGCGCCCTATATTTTGCACCCACTCCGGCTCATGCTACGGGGGAAAACGACCTTGGAACAGCTCGTAGCGGTGCTGCATGATGTGGTGGAAGACTCCGACTGGACGTTAGAGCGACTTGAGGCTGAAGGCTTTCCCACCGAGGCGATCGCAGCCTTGGACTGTCTGACACGACGATCGGATGAAAGCTACGACGAGTTTATCGATCGTGTGCTGACCAATCCCTTAGCGGTACGCGTCAAGCGCTACGACCTGGAAGACAATATGACGCTCACCCGCATGACAGTTCTAACGGACAAAGACGTGGAGCGTCTGCAACGGTATCACAGCGTCTATCAGCGGCTTCTAAAAGCAATAGAGCATGAAGAAAGCCCCTAACCCTTAAGCGCAGAGTCTCGCGGCTTCTGACTTCTGACTTCTAACACCTTCACAGCAACCCGATCGCGTGTAGCGGTCCACGCCCCGTCAAGATTTCTAACAGCACAGCCAGGATGCCTAGCATGGCAAGGCGACCGTTCCAAACTTCTGCTGAAATGGTCATGCCCCATTCCCAGCGCTCTGGCGGATACATTTTCACTTGCTTCTCTGGATGCATCACTTCAGCCAGCTTCAAATGCGGCGCATCAAGCGCTTCTACCACCAGATTTGCCAGATCATCAATGAAACCAGGATGCGTGTTGAGGGCAGGCACACGATGGAAGTTTTCAATGCCTGCTTCCTCAGCTAGTTCCCGGTACTCCATGTCAATTTCTTGCAGCGTTTCAATGTGTTCGGAAACGAAACTAATGGGCACGACGGCGAGATCTTTAACGCCCTGTTCGGCAAGCTCCTTCAGTGCGTCATCGGTGTACGGTTGGAGCCATTCTACCGGACCGACACGGCTCTGATACGCCAGCACGTGCGGATTGGGTCGGTTCAGCGTTTGCATAATGAGCGCTACGCAGCCTTCAATTTCGCGCTGATAAGGATCGCCCGCTTCTTCAACGTAACTTACGGGAACCCCATGAGCACTGAAGAAAATGTGCACCCTGTCTGGTTCGGGAAATTGATCCAGTTCGCTGGCAATCAGGTCTGCCATTGCCTGGAGATAACCTGGGCGATCGTACCAGGAAGGAATCGCAGTGTAATCAATTTGCGCCAGATTGGGATCTTCTTGCCAAATTTGCTCTAGCAGGCGAAAGCTAGAACCACTGGTGCTAATGGAAAAATGCGGGTAAAGGGGCAGAATAACCAGACGTTCGACGCGATCGCGTTTGATGCGGGCGATCGCTTCTTCAGTGTACGGATGCCAATAGCGCATACCGACATAGACATTGGCATCATGCCCTTTGTGCTGAAGCTGTGTCTGAAGCGCCTGCGCCTGCTCTTCTGTGATGCGCCGTAAGGGGGAGCCACCGCCAATCTGCCGATAGTTCTCTTGAGATTTTTTGGCTCGTGTCGTTGAGATCAACCAGGCAAGCGGACGCTGTAGCCAGGGAAACGGTAGCCGAATAATCTCCGGATCGGAAAACAGGTTAAACAAAAAGGGACGAACGTCTTCCAAATGGTCTGGTCCGCCTAAATTCAGCAGCAATACCCCAAATCGACCCATAACAGCCACAGCTTTTTCTTGCTCTCAGGTTTGTTACTGATTTTAACCTTATGTTCTAGAGGAGGGTTAGGGTAAAAACCAGACATTGCATCTTTTCCTCGAAAGTTCGTCATAGAACGTTAGATTTAATGGTCAGAGCAAACGCAACCAACTTACTCAGGCAGCGATCGCTCCTTTAAGATGGGTAGCGGGAAGTAGCGCACTGCTGACCTGTAACCAACTCTAGCTTTGCTATGACTGATGCTAATGCTGCGATCGATGTCCGTATCGCTCAAACCAATCAGCGCTTAAAAGCAGCACAGATGGGCTTTCAGATTGAGCGACGGGGACAAAAACTAGGGCTGCGAGGTATGCTGCCACCACGCCCCGGCAGTTTACGGCTCAAGCCATCACAACAGCGCCTCAGCCTGGGACTACCAGCCACACCTGCTGGCTTGAAGCAGGCAGAGCAAACGGTGAAGGTGATTGCGGCACAGATTATTCAAAACTCGTTTGACTGGCGGCAGTACGACAACGGCTCCGGTTGGGGACGCTTAGACCAATTGGGACTGGCACAACAGGTACAAGCGTTTGAGCAGCACTTTTTCACAGAGCTATCGCGGTTAAGCCATTCCGCCTCCGCTAAAACGACCTGGGAGACTGCTTACGCGCCCTATTTGCGGAAACTGGAGGCGATCGCACAGGCAAACCCTCAACTGAGTTTCGTCGAAGCTATCTATGCCACAGTACGCGCCACAGAGGATCATTCTCGCAGCCGTCAAATCTGCTGCACAGCTCTAAGCGCTCTGGCTAAGTTTCTGAGCGTTGAGTTGCCGATCGATTTGAAAACCTTCTGGGGAAGCTACGGTCTGAGTCAGATGAGAGCACGCGCACTACCGTCTGACGAATTAATCGCTACAACCTGGGCGACTATTCCCAATCCAGGTTGGCAATTTGTCTATGCGGTGATGGCAACCTATGGCTTGAGAAATCATGAAGTGTTCTTCTGCGACTACTCTATGCTGACCCAAGGCAAGTCAGAAGCCAATATTCGCGTCCTTGATAGTACCAAAACGGGGTCTCACGAGGTTTGGCCCTTCTATCCAGAGTGGGTCGATCACTTTAATTTGCGATCGATCCAGCTACCCACCATCCAAACCGATCTCAACCAAACTACCCTCCAGCGTATCGGACAGCGCGTTACCTCCCAATTCCGTCGCTACGACTTGCCCTTTTCACCGTATAACCTGCGTCACGCCTGGGCAGTCCGCACTATTCACTTTGGCTTGCCCGATACTGTAGCCGCCCGCATGATGGGTCACTCTGTCGCCGTCCACACCCGCACCTACCATCAGTGGCTCACCCACCGCGATCAGCAGCAGGCAGTGGAGACGGCGCTGAGTCGGAGTCGGTTGGCTGCGCCGGGGGTGGGGAGTGGGGAGTGGGGAGTAGGGAGTGGGGAGTAGGGAGTAGGGAGTAGGGAGTGGGGAGTAGGGAGTAGAGATTTTAGATAGCAGCTTGTAGATTGAGAGTAGTAGGCTACCGCTTCACCTTTTCACTCCTTACCCCTCACTCCTCTCCCCTCACCTCCTATGGCAACTATTCTCAGAGACTGGAGTTATCAATATCAGTGGGTTTACGATAGCTTTGCGCGGTTGGCGGCGTTGAGTGTGGGTGGAGAGCGACGCTTTCGGCAATTGGCATTGGAGGGAGTACCGATCGCCCCTGAAACTACCATCCTCGATCTGTGCTGTGGCAGTGGGCAAACAACGCAATTTTTAGTGGAGCGATCGCGCCATGTCACTGGGTTAGATGCCTCGCCGCTGTCGCTCAAACGCGCCTACAAAAATGTGCCCCAGGCAGATTACGTAGAAGCCTTTGCAGAAGCGATGCCCTTCTCAGATAACCAGTTTGATGTGGTGCATACCAGCGTGGCACTGCACGAAATGGAGCCACAGCAACTTCAGCAAATTCTCAAGGAAGTGCATCGCGTCTTACGATCGGGCGGTTACTTCACGCTAGTTGATTTTCACAAACCAACGAACCCGCTTTTTGTACCCGGACTAGCGCTCTTTCTGCTGCTCTTTGAAACCGAAACCGCATGGGCGTTGATTCGTACCGATCTCGCTGCACAACTCGAAGCAACTGGCTTTCAGCTTGTGAAGCAAACACTCCACGCGGGTGGTAGCCTTCAAGTGATTCAGGTAAAAAAGTTGCCCTAATCTGCTGTGTCGTGGGAGGTGCAATGACCAAGAAAGAGTTGCGACAATCGCTGTTGCAAACTCGGCGATCGCTCACGCCCGACCTTTGGCAAGCAAATAGTCATCAGCTTTGTGAACATCTGCGATCGTCTGCTCTTTTTACCCAGGCTCAGACGGTGCTTGCGTACTTCAGCATTCGGCAGGAACCGGATCTGCGTACACTCTTTGGAGTTGAGAAAGTCTGGGGCTTTCCGCGCTGTGTGGGCAAAACGCTGCACTGGCATACCTGGCATCCTCAAGCTTCACTGCCACTTCAATCTGGCGCTTACGGCATCCTGGAACCGCATCCAGATTCGCCCATCATTGAGCCGAAACAAGTGGAGCTGCTGTTGGTGCCTGCGATCGCCTGCGACACCCGTGGCTACCGCTTAGGCTACGGCGGCGGCTTTTACGATCGGCTGTTAGCATCCCCAATGTGGGCAGAAAAACCGACGATCGGCATTGTCTTTGACTTTGCGTATCTGCCTACACTGCCTGAAGATGCGTGGGATCGACCGCTCACAGCTATTTGTACAGAAAAAGGGCTGTTCTTTTCAGACCAGCGTTCGTAGAATTTCTGAAGCTAGACTGCATTGGTTGACCATTAGAACTTGACATTCTTCCTAAAAACTAGAGATACTGGAAAGCTGACTGTCTATTCCTGCTCGGATCAGGTCGGACACACTAAAAGCCTGCGATTACTTTCGTAGGCTACCTGTACGGCAACTCTTAAGGTGTTTTCATGACTTCTTACGCAATTATCGAACTGGGCGGCACACAGTGGCGCGTAGAGCCTGGTCGGTTCTATGACATTAATCGTCTTCCGGCTGAACCCGATACTCAGATTACGATCGACAAAGTGCTGTTTGTTCAAGATGAGGGTGAAATCAGCGTTGGGCAACCGCTTGTTGAGGGAGCAACGGTCGAGGCAACAGTGCTACAGCATTTGCGCGATCGCAAGATTATTGTCTACAAGATGCAGCCCAAAAAGAAAACCCGCAAAAAGCAAGGGCATCGTCAGGAGCTAACTCGCTTGATGATTGATAGCATTAATGTGGGCGGTTCTAGCTCCAAGGCAACCAAAAAAGGTGCGCCGACAGCGGTAGAACCCGAACCTGTAGCAGCGGTAACGCAAGAGACTGACGACGTTTAGCCGATCTGATGAGGCTCGGCTTCATGCTGAGCGATCGATCAATAGTTAATGTGAATTAGACTTCTGTTAGAAACAAGAGAGACTGAGGGGACTATGGCTCACAAAAAAGGTACAGGCAGTACACGCAACGGTCGCGATTCTAATGCTCAGCGCTTGGGCGTTAAGCGCTACGGTGGACAAACCGTGAAAGCAGGCAATATTTTGATCCGGCAGCGAGGCACCAAAGTTCACCCTGGTAACAATGTGGGTCGCGGCAGTGATGACACTCTGTTCGCGCTCATCAACGGCATTGTCACTTTTGAGCGCTACGGCAAAAGCAAAAAGAAAATTAGCGTCTATCCTGTTGCTGAAACAGCCGTCGCTGAACCTGTAGCAACAACCGCATAGTTACAACAGAACTCACGCGCTAGAAGTCGAAAAAGGCGGCAGCTTTTGAATTTTTGGCATGATTTCTTCACTGCACAAGGCTACGTTTCTCAAGCATTTTTAAGCTCTCAATCAGTAGCCATTTCTTCCAAAATTTGGCTTTCGGTTGAGAGCTTTTTCGTGGTTTTTGACTCAAGAAACTCTGCCACCTCGGAACTCATAGCCTTTGACAAGGTAATAGTTTTTAATCCAGATACCGAAGCGGAAGATCGCGATCGTCTTTCGCTCTGAGGTGCGATCGAACTGAGCCAGTAACTTTGGTTGTACCGGATGCCAATCATCCGACAAAATCAACGCATTGCGACCTTTGAAGGCTGCATCATCGGTATACCAAAAGTCGAATTGGTCAATGCGATCGGAGATTGCCATCACATTTTTATCATTCAACTGATACGCCAATGCTGAGGCAGAGCGATAATCTGTCGTGGCGAGAAAGCGATCGATGCCAACCGCTTCTGTCTGCATTTTAACTACATCTGCAACCTCATTCCAACCAAACAACATCCGCGAATCTGGGTCAGTTTCCCGATCGAATAAAGCAGATAGTGGAAAAATGCTGTAATGCACAACTAACAGCGTTGCAAACAGCAACCCGTAGAACTGTGCAGCGAAGAAAAGGGGCTTGTGGGATAAGAAATGAAGAGGGTTTTGAGTTTTGAGTTTTGAGTTTTGAATAGTGCTTTGTATCGTATTACTGAGGAGTTTTGAGTTTTGAGTTTTCAATTCTGACTGCTGACCGCTGTAGCTTGCTTCTCCGAAGGAGTTCGCTAATTGCTCCTTCTCAAAAACTGCTGGTAGCAACGGAAACAGTAACAAATACGCTGTGATATTCCAGTAGTATAGTGCAGCAGAAAGTAACGAAATTCCTGTAAGAGTAACGGTAGAGATGATGAACACCCAAAACGCAACTGTGGGATAAATGGTACGTGTGCCAAGCGATCGCCTAATTCGTTTCACCCCTTGAAAGAAGCCGAAGCAAAGCATAGGCGAAACCAGCAGAATCGAAAATAGCACAAAGTTAAAAAAGGGTGAGAACTTAAGGCTAAAATTACCTGTGCCAACGCTACGATCGACATAGTAGCGAAACGACTGAAAATCATTAGAAAGATTCCACAATACGATGGGAATGAAGGCAGTGAGTGCGATCTCTGCTGCTAAATATAACCGTCGATCGCGCCACAAGGGTCGTAAACGCTTATCTGCTACCAACGTCGCTGCAAAACCCAGGATGACGAAAACCGCGTTGTATTTGGACAATATTGCTAGTGCGATCGCTCCTGCTGCTGCATATAAACGCCAGCTTTCGCCTTTTCCATCTGCTATATAGCTATCCAGAAAACGAATGAGTTGGTATGCAGAAATTAATGAAAACGTAATCAGTAAATGGTCATGCCACGCCAGCGTTAAAAATAAGAAATAGAGTGGAGATGCCAGTATCAGCAACACAATTAACCAGAGCGATCGCTGTATTTTATTGCCGTAAAGATAGCGAATAATCTGATAGTAAGTATAGAAAAAAATTGCATTACTCAATACGTTAGGCAGCCGCAACGTGAATGTAGAACGTCCCAAAATGGCGGTAAAAAATCCTTGAACCCAGGCTTCTAACGGTGGATGATCGTAATAAGAAAGTGCTGGATGCTGTCCCCAAAGCCAGTAATACGCCTCATCAGGATTGGGGAAAGTGGCGAACCAAAAGACCAATCGCAGCAGGATAAAGGCAATAAGAAATGGCAAGAGCGATCGTGGCATGAGGAGAATGTTTGTTGGGTTGTGTCAGACTGTCAAACTAAGAGGACGTTTGAAAAGGTTTGAGCAGTCAGATTTTATGCCAACCGCCGCACCATGATACGGATCATCGCCAGATAAATCAAAGTCTCCGCTGTTTCTGGCAACCACTCATAGTCTTTGACAAGGCGGCGGCAGCCCATGAGCCAGCCAAAAGTCCGCTCCACCACCACCTTTTTGGGAGCAACACGAACCCTTTGGTTTACTCTGAGCGCAAGACGACCTGTACGCTCCAGCGGCAAACAGCCATGACCCACTGCGGCAACGGCGTACCATACTGTGCAAGGTAATGGAACCATTCATACCAGGCAAGCCGCTCAAGCAGAGTGGCAAAACTGGCAACAAAAGGGCTTATTCTTGTTCATGCTGCCCAAGTATTGCTCTGAGATGAACGATATTGAAACCGAGTGGCATCAACTCAAAACCCAGTAAATTGCAGGACAGATGTTTGACAACGAGTATTACCTGGTAATGGCTGTCATTGATGGCATGGCAGCTCGCAGTCAAACAGATGGGCATATACTGAAACGTTTTAAGTTTAATTCCGCCTAGCTACTTATTGTCCATTGAAGCATTGTTTAGTTGAAAGAAATGCCCGATTAAATACAGCGAACCACACAAGACGGTGAGGGGAGTATTTGTTTGAGACTGCATTCTGGCTGAAAGCTGAGACGTTGAACTGCTGTCTGTGGCGGCTGCTAAAGCGGAAAGCACGTCGGGGTAAGTTTGACAGGTTGCGAGATCGGGGCAAATTTCGTGGGCGATCGCCGCTAGTGCTTCAGGATCAGCGGTACTGTGGTCGGGAACAGGCACCAGGTAAAGCCGATCGCCCGCTCTCAGTAATGCTTTAAATACATCCGCATGGTCTTTGGTGGAAAGCATTCCCATGACCCAATGAATCGATGTACTGCGGTCAACGCCGATCGCGGGGCTATCCACAAACTGCCGCAACACTTTAGCGCTGGCGGGATTGTGTGCACCATCAATCAAAAGCTGATGTCCTTCCCAATGGAACCATTGCAGTCGTCCTGCCCATTTTGTTTTAGCAATGCCGTTTGCGATCGTCTCGTCTGACACCTGCCATCCTTTTTGGCGGAGGCTCTGGAGGGCAGCGATCGCGAGTCCGGCATTATGACGCTGAATGTCTCCGAGAAGGGGCGATCGATACTTGAGCGCTTTAACGACAACCACACTATCTGCTGCAAACGTTGGAGAGTCTGATTCAACATCGTATGCCTCGGTGCCCTGATATTCTGCCCAACCGTCGCCTAGATCCTTAGCGGGTGGCGGATACAGAGTGGGACAGTTGAGTTCGACAATACGGCGATGAATGACCGCAGCGGCTTCGGGCGGCACCTGCCCAATCACCGCAAGGCAGTTAGGTTTGAGAATGCCTGCTTTTTCCCAGGCAATATCTGCCAGCGTGGGACCTAAGCGCTGCCAATGTTCGCGGCTAATGGAGGTGATGATACTGGCTAACGGGCGATCGCACACATTCGTCGCATCCAGTCGTCCACCCAGCCCAACCTCCATCACGGCAAGATCAACCTGCTGTTGTGCGAAGTGTAGCCATGCAGCAGCCGTAAAGATTTCAAACTGGGTGGGGGATGGTTCAAGCGATCGGCTAG
Organism: Tildeniella nuda ZEHNDER 1965/U140; assembly: GCA_019358895.1. Classification (GTDB taxonomy): domain Bacteria; phylum Cyanobacteriota; class Cyanobacteriia; order Leptolyngbyales; family Leptolyngbyaceae; genus Stenomitos; species Stenomitos nudus. Next base: position 488,215 of record JAHHIG010000002.1, read on the forward strand.
CGGTAATGACTTGCTGAAGTACCTGTTCCAAATCGCTAGTAGCGATCGGCTGTTCCTTGATGCAAATCCGCTCTTGCCAACTGACCAGATGCGGTGAGGTATAGCGTCCCACCCGATAGCCTGCTTCCGTCAGCACCGCCGAAAGATATGCACAAACGGAGCCTTTGCCATTACTGCCTGCCACATGCACGATCGGCACCTGCTCATGAGGATTGCCCAGCACGGCTAAAAGCTGTTGAGTCGATTCCAGTTCCAGTTTGACCCCAAACCGGGCAAATTGTTGCAGTGTTGCGTCGATATCCAAACTTTCTGCGCTCTCTGCGTCTCTGCGGTTCTACTATCTTAGGCTGTACCGCAGAGGCGCGGAGGACGCGGAGGGCAGGACTATTTTGGATCGACGATCGCGCCCATAAACAACACGGTTCCAGTCTGGTTGTCACGAATAGCACAGAAGAAGGGACGATCGACCACCATTTGAAACGGTTCGTTCATGGGCATGGAGGTTGTGACGATGCCGATCGAGGTCGCTGCTGCTGCTTCGGTGCCTTCTTCGTTCACGTCCACAAAGGTTTTGTGCTTCACCTGATCAATCTTGGTGGCTACAGTACTCAAGTTGTCAAAGGTGGCTTTGTTGGCATCAAAGGCGATCGGCATTCCCAGAGCGGACAATGCTTTTTTCAGTGCCACATCATATTCCAGCTTGAAGCGAGGCACCTGCACTGAACCCGGTTGCTTTCTAAATTGCCCCATCCACTGCTGCCAGTTTTCAGCAGTCAACGTTTTTGAAAAGTTAGATAAGTTAGATGACTGCTTCGGCAAGAAGATGTACATACTCACCTTCTGTTTGCCGTAAGGAAGGCTGACCGCTTGAAACTGGTCATTTTCGTAGTACTTATAGCTGCCAGTTTGCGCCATCATGGGGTGGCTTTTCTGACGACCCTTCGACATGTAAAAGGGTTTATTAGTGGTGTCGCTCTTATCAAACGCCTTTGTCCAGCTTCCTTTGAAATAAATGGCATTAATCAAGAACATTACATCATCGGGCTTCAGGCTATCAACAATTTGGCTAATTTTGCCACGAGTATTTTCTTTTACCCAGTTGTTGATAGTGGACGTGGCATTAGGAGCCGCAAAGTCTAAATCTGTGACCTGTGCGCCGTAAAATTTCTGATTGTGTTGCATGAAGGTCGGCTGAAAAGGAACGCCCTGCCGCGCCCAGAGCGAATTGGCGATCGCCAACTGTACCCCACTATCAGGATGCTCCAGCAGTGCTTTCAAATTTGCGTTTCCCTGATTGAGTTCATTTAAGCTCATCCCCTGAAGCTCAAGGGTTTTTGCCATCTGCTGTTGCGTGGCACCAGTGGCACCGTTGTAAGCCATCGACAGCGCGATCGCCACACTCGATGGTGAGACAAACACATTTTTGCCGCGATCTTGCTTCAGCAACTCTGAAAACAGCTTGAACCCAAAGGTCGTATTCGCAGTGACAAGCTTTGGATTAACGGTTTGAGGCTTCTGCATGGCGATCGGCTGTAGTTGTGTCGGCTGAGGAGTAGCAGTTGCCGGATTCACACTCGTTGCCTTCAAACATCCCATCAGCCCAAGCAGAATCAAACTGCCGATCGCCACCACACCTGTCCGTCGTAAGCCATACTGACTCATTTCCGCACTCCTGACCAAACGCTACATGATGCTTTCTACACTTCCACGATCTCATGTTCGGGATGGAAGGACGCGATCGTTGCAGATTTGGTAACTGAAGAAACGATGACCTGGCACAATCCCAATCAAACCCAGGCTTTGCAGCAGACTCTCTTATCAATTTGTCATTTCCTCTCTGGGTAAGGTTCCTGTTGAGCGGTTACCAGTGACCTTTGCCTCACCACTAAGATCTCTCGTTAGTCCGCTCCAACCGGGTTATTATGCCGTGCAGCTTCAAGGAGCTTTAAATAGATTGACAATTTCTAGCCCATCAATACTTGAGTATCCAAGATTTTCTGTGTAAAGCGTGTGAACATTTGCTTCTAAGCCAGCAGCAATAATTATTGAATCCCAATGAGATAGAGTAAAACGGCTCATCAAAGTCTCCGTACGATTAATCACGCTCCATGTTGGAAGTGCTGTGTACCAAACCTGTTGCAAGTCACGAATAGACTGATAGGCTTGCGCTCTGTCGTATCCCAACGATTCCAATTTGCGACTGGCTGCTAAATACTCATGAGAATGCGATCGCCCAACCTCCAACCTCCATCATTCAACCTCAGAGCGCGACCATTCGACTTTCAAGTGCGTATAGCCTTCGGCATTCAAGAAAAGCGAAGCTTTCCAAAGGAGTCGTTGCTAGTTAAAACACGATCGTTCCTGTTTCAAGCGCGTTAGCGAAGCTTTCCAAAGGAATCGTTCTTATTTGAAGTGCGATCGTTCTTGTTTGAAATGCGATCGTTGCTACTTCAAGTGCGATCGTTGCTACTTCAAGCGCGATCGTTCCTACTCTGAACACGATCGTTCTTATTTGAAGTGCGATCGTTCTTGTTTGAAATGCGATCGTTGCTACTTCAAGTGCGATCGTTCTTGTTTGAAATGCGATCGTTCTTATTTGAAATGCGATCGTTCTTGTTTGAAATGCGATCGTTGCTACTTCAAGTGCGATCGTTCTTATTTGAAATGCGATCGTTCTTGTTTGAAATGCGATCGTTGAGGCTTAAAGTGCGATCGTTTCAAAGCTTGATTAACCAAGATTCGGTTTGGGGTTTGATGACCAACGGTACAGATTATCGGTTTGTGCATTTGCGGCAAGGGGCATTGCCTACTGATCAATTGATGCCGACGCTTCATTTGATGGAGCGCGATCGTGCCCTGCAACGGCTGCAAGCGCTCAAGGCAATCTGTCAGCTTCAGCGTCAGCCAAAGCCAACCGTTGCTTAAGCATTTCAGTCAACTCATCGATCTAGCCGTTTCCTGTCCTAGAATAAGAAGTCTGTCGCAAACTATCTGATCTCTCCGTGTCTCTGACGCTTCCCGCCGATCGCTTGCAGGCAATTCATGCCCACGCCGAACGCACCTATCCCGAAGAGTGCTGTGGTTTGCTGCTGGGCACGATCGCCGCGGACAAACGAGTCGTGCATGACGTTTACGAAGTGCTTAATGCATGGGATACCGACGCTGCACATCAACTGAACGACAATGCCGCTTTCACCAAAACTCGTCGCTACTGGATTGCGCCTGAAGACATGCTGGCAGGAATGCGCGAGGCACGTCGCCGCAATCTAGAGATTATTGGTATCTATCATTCTCATCCCGACTACCCGGCGGTGCCATCGGAGTGCGATCGCGCGATCGCCTGGTCACAGTACTCCTACCTGATTGTCTCCGTTGAGCAAGGCATCGCCAAAGATGTCCGTAGCTGGACACTCAACGAGCAACATTTGTTTGAATCCGAAGCCATCCAAATTGCTGAAACAGCTCGAATGTGAAGCCAATCAGCGATCCAGTTCAATCTTTTTAGCCTTTAGCCTACTGCTTCGCAGAAGCAAGCTACATCCTTTAGCCTTTCTTCCCACGTTCAATCCTCTTTTAGCCTTCATCCTTCATCCTTCATCCTTTAGCCCTTCTCCCCATGCTCAATCCCAACCTCAACGACATTCAACTCGAAAAAGCCGAGTACGAACGCTACTCGCGCCACCTCATCCTCCCCGAAGTCGGGTTAGACGGTCAGAAACGTCTCAAAGCTGCCAGCGTCCTTTGCATCGGCACAGGCGGACTCGGTTCTCCACTGTTGCTGTATCTTGCTGCTGCTGGCATCGGACGCATCGGCATCGTTGATTTCGATGTCGTCGATTTCTCCAATCTGCAACGCCAGGTCATTCACGGCACCTCCTGGGTCGGCAAACCCAAAATTGAGTCTGCCAAAGCCAGCATTCTGGAAATCAATCCGTACTGTCAGGTAGACCTCCACGAAACGCGCCTCACCTCTGAGAACGCGCTGGAACTTTTCAAGCCTTACGACATCATCGTCGATGGCACCGACAACTTCCCCACGCGCTATCTCGTCAACGATGCCTGCGTGTTGCTCGACAAGCCCAACGTTTACGGCTCCATCTTCCGGTTTGAGGGACAGGCAACCGTCTTCAACTATGAAGGTGGTCCCAACTACCGCGATCTGTATCCCGAACCACCCCCACCTGGACTCGTTCCTTCTTGTGCAGAAGGCGGTGTGCTGGGCATTCTGCCAGGGATCATCGGTGTGATTCAGGCAACAGAAACGGTCAAAATCATTCTCGGTCAGGGCACAACGCTGAGCGGTCGCCTGCTACTCTACAATGCTCTAGAGATGAGCTTCCGAGAACTCAAACTGCGTCCCAATCCGGTGCGTCCCGTCATTGAGAAACTGGTTGATTACGAAGAATTCTGTGGGATTCCCCAAGCAAAAGCCGCTGAAGCGAAGGAGCAAGCTGGTATGCAAGAAATGACTGTGCAGGAACTCAAAGCATTGCTGGATAGCGATGCCGATGACTACGTGCTGCTGGATGTTCGCAATCCTCACGAGTACGAGATTGCGAAAATTCCCGGTGCCGTGCTGATTCCGCTGCCTGACATTGAAAACGGCGCTGGTGTCGGTCAGGTGAAGGAGCTACTGAACGGGCACAAGTTAGTCGTGCATTGCAAAATGGGCGGTCGATCGGCAAAGGCGATCGGCATCTTGAAAGAACAGGCAGGCATCGACGGCATCAACGTCACAGGTGGTATCACAGCCTGGAGCCGAGAAGTTGATCCGTCAGTACCGGAATATTAGGGATTAGGGTGTGGGGTGTAGGCGGAAAAACGCTGTTACCCTCAATACCCTTCCCGTAGCGTGTGCAAAGCACCTAGACCACACACCTGTTCTAAAACTGCAACGAACAAAAAGAGAAGGAGGGCAGAAGACTGTCTGCCTCCTTGCCCTCCTTCTCTTGGATAACGTCTTTTTGAGTCAGTACCTGAGCTTATTGAGCGGGTTGCTGACGGTTTTGCTGACGCTGTTGCCGACTTTGCTCTAGTTGCTGGCGCTGTTCAGCCGTCAACACAGCATCCATCTTTTGCTTGGCATCCTGACGAATCGTTTTGATTTGGGCTTTTTGGTCGGCTGTGAGGTTAAGCGATGCCCACATGCCGCGTACTTTTTGTCCCCGTTGTCCTGACTGTCTTTGCTGTTTGGCAGCGTCTAATTGCGCTTTTTGCTCTGGAGTGAGGATGGACTCAATCTGGCTGCGAGTTGATTCACGAATTTGCTTGAGTTGTGCTTTTTGGTCGTCAGTCAGGTTCAGGTTAACGCCACGTTTTTGATATTGTCCAGCAGGAGGTGTTGGCGTTTGTGCTGCGACAGGCAACATGGGCGCGGCGTAGGAGAGTGCGATCGCCAGAGCACCGGGTAGTAAAAGGAAGCGTTTGATGTTCATAGAGTCGTTGTGTGTCTTGAAGTGGTCTCAAAGGAAGAGAACTGAAGCATCAGTTATGTAGCTTTAGACCACTTACACTTTCGGAAGGTTCAACGCGAACTGAACATCAGGCAGAACGCCCCAGGGTTGTGATATAGAGAACGGCTTCATCGATCGGAATGCCAAGCACTTCATTGACCTGATCGTCAAAAAAGCCAGCGATGCCGCTCACACCCAGCCCAAGCTGAATGGCTGCCAGGTTAAGGCGTTGTCCTAAATGTCCAGCATCGGTGTGAAGGTAGCGATACACGCGATCGCCATACGCCGCGATCGCTGCCTTGAGATCGGCTGTGTGAAAGAGGACGGCTCCAGCATCACGACCCAAATCTTGACCGAGGCAGAGAAAGTGCAGTTCCTGACGAAAGTTTTTGAAGCGAATTTGGCGGAGTTCCTGCGTTTTCGGCGCGTAGTAGTAGCAGCCTTCCTCTAGCCCAGTCACTGAGGAGACAGCGATAAACGTTTCTACCAGGCTTAGATCGAAATAGTCGGGCGAACCATCCAGGCTTTGATCGATGTAGTGCTGGGGTTGGTAGGTAAAGTCAAGCAGAGCCGTTAGTTCTTCAAAGGTCAGGGCGGCACCGCTATAGGCACGGGTGGAACGTCGCTGGAGCATCGTCGCTTCTAGTTTTTCCAGTTGGTTTCCCCAATCGATCGGCTGAGTGAGTGTGGAAACTTTGAGACAAAAAGGAAAGTTATATTTATCCACACGCTGCGCCTGAGTGGCTGCGGGCTTCCAGTTCACCTTTACAGTGGTATCGAGAGGAAGTTGGGTCGCTTGATGCAGGTAGCTAAGAATCTGTCCGTCTGGAATCGGCGGATAGTCACGTTGGGTTGCTGCAGGGAGAGCAGTGCGCACCAGGGAAAGGTTTTGCTTTACTTCCAGCAAATCGGCGAGGGGCATCATTGCGATCGCCCCTTCTTGCTCTGCATCCAGGTAGAGCAGTTGCTGCATGGCTTCATCCATAAAGCCACCCAATAAATGCGGGCGATAGTCAGTGAGTGCACACGCCAGCTCGATGTTACCCAGCAAATGCCCTGTATCAAGACAGATCCGGCGGTAGGCACGATCGTGATAACGCCACGCCGATCGCTGAAAAACGGCTGTTGTCACCAGAGCAATCTGTGTATTTTCCAACACAGGATGCCAGTAGCAGGCAGTTTGTAGCTTTGTCCAGACATCGCTCTCCCAAAAATGCCTCAAGGAATGGGTGTACGCCTGATAGTTATAGAGTCCGGCTGGCAACAAAGGTGTGCCACGTGAGATCAGGTAAAGTTCAGCCGGGTAAAGCCCACCAGCAGAAGGGGCAGAGCGTAAGTAGTGCGGAGGATCGGCGGTGGGCACCCGTCCGGTTAACCCATAGCTACAGAGAAACAACCGCGATAGGCGCTGCCACCAGAGTCCAGCCGGGTCATCGAATGCCGTTGGATCATCGGTTAGATAGGGCTTCAAATCAATCGAACCGCCAATCTTGTACTCTTTGAAGGGCAGTGGCTGCTGGCTCCAGTTGAGCGGTTGCTGTTTCGCGTTGATGGTCTTGGGGTTGTATTTTGTCCGCTCGTGATAGTGCTGGGCGATCGATGCGGTAATGTCCGACATAACGGTTGCGGAAGAATGCGGCTCAGCCTCAATCTTGACATTCTCTCAGGCAAAAGCGCTACATCCACTCAGCGCGATCGCCGCTTTGCCGTTTGCTGTTGAGCATAGGTTTGAAGCCGCGATCGCCAAACCTGGTAGCCCTTCACACTCAGATGCAGTCCATCGGTACTAAGCTCGGCAGACAGGTCACCGTTTGAATCGGTGAAATACGGGTACAACTCTAGATAGTCAACGTCCGCCTCTGCCGCGATTGCAGCCAAAGCCTGATTCAGTTTTTGAATGTCATTATTTGATACTAAAGCCAGGGGAGACTCCCACGGCACTGCTGAGTAGCCGCCTTGGGAAGCGCTAATGACGGGCGATCGCAATAAGCGACTACCCGCATGGGGCAGAATCGACTGCACCACAATCTGAGCTTGAGGATGTGCGGCTTTTAGATGAAGCACAATTTCACGATAGTTTGCCAGGAGCGTCTCACCGTTGCTGCCCCGAATCAAATCATTAATGCCAATCATCACAAACACCGTATCAGGCTGCGTTTGATCAAAGAGCTTGAGCCGTCGCAACAGCCCGATCGAAGTTTCACCTGAAATGCCCTGGTTGAGCCAAACGTTTTCTGTGGGTAACAGTTCTGGCGGAAACCATAGGCTGAGAGAATCTCCTGCCAAAATCGTGAGCTGTTTTGGATGAGACTCGGCAGCGACTTTTGCCTCTTGCCCAAGTAGAGAAACCCACTGTTCATACGTCAACTGGCGACGCTGACCGACTTTAGAGACAGAAGCCGCCTTAGCAGGGACAGCCTGAACAGTGGATGCATTCACCTGCGAAAAAGCGGTCAGGCTATCCCGATGCAGCATCAGAGCAACTGCAAGAAGCAAGCCGCTGATGCCGCACGACAGAATAACCCAACCGTGAAGAAAACCAAAACGCCTAAACACTGGCTCAGATCTAAGGTTATTTGAGTCAGATTGTAATGGCAATTTCGGGTCTTTTAAGCACCTTTAGTCCGCTTGTTTCGCAAAAGTGACTTCACCAGCAAACTCTTCGCCGTAAGCGCCTTCGCCGTGCTCGTAAATATCCAGCCCTTCGTCTTCCACTTCAGGCTTGACTCGCAACTCCATGAAGAGTCCCAGCACTTTGAGAATAATAAAGGTTCCTACGGCTGCGATCACGGCTGCAATCAAGACGGCAACAATCTGCGTGACTAGCTGACCAGGATTGCCGTAGAAAAGACCGTTGTTACCAGCCGCGTTGACTGTTTTAGTGGCAAAAAGTCCAGTCAATAGTGCCCCGACTGTGCCCCCAACGCCATGCACAGGAAAGGTGTCTAACGAGTCATCAAACTGTAACTTTGCCTTCAGGTTGACCGCAAAGAAGCAGGCAAGACCCGTCAAGGCACCAATAACGATCGCAGACAAGGGTGTGACAAAACCCGCAGCAGGCGTAACGCCAACCAGACCAGCCACAAAGCCGCTACCAATTCCAACCGCCGTTGGCTTGCCCTTTAAAAACCACTCCGCTACAAGCCATGCTAGACCGGCTGCCGATGCGGAAACGGTCGTTGCGACAAAGGCTACTGTTGCCAAGCCGCCTGCACCCAGAGCGCTGCCACCATTGAACCCAAACCAGCCAAACCACAGGATGCCAACACCCAGCAGTACAAACGGCACATTGTGAGGAATCACGGGCTTCGCCATCCAGTCTTTACGAGGACCGAGTACCCAGGCAGCGACCAACGCCGACACGCCAGAGCTAATGTGAACAACCGTTCCACCAGCAAAATCTAAAGCACCCATCGCACCCAAAAGACCGCGTCCCCAGACCATGTGTGCTAGCGGTGAGTAAATGAACGTAGACCACAGGACGATAAACCAGAAAAACGCTTTGAACGAGATGCGCTCCACGATCGCCCCCGACACCAGCGCGACCGTAATGATGGCAAACATCATCTGGTAAACCATGAAAACCTGGTGCGGAATCGTTGCTGCATAACCAATCGGGTCAGGTGCATCAAAGGCAACGCCATTTAAGCCCAACCAACCCAGCCCACCAACGAACTGTTGAATCCCTTGGGCAAAGGTTTGTCCTTCGGCAAGGGTGACATCGAACGCCAAGCTGTAGCCCCAGAGAATCCAGGTCACGCCCACGATCGCCATCGCGACAAAGCTCATCATCATGGTGTTGAGGACATTGCGCGATCGCACCAGTCCACCGTAGAAAAACGCCAGCCCTGGAGTCATGAACAGCACCAGCGCTGCGGATGTCAGCACCCAGGCTGTATCACCCGTGTCAATTTTGGGTGGCTCAGCGGCAGCCGTTGCAGCATCCTGAGCAATCGCAGGGTCAATCAGCGCTCCCGTCAGCAGGTTAAACACTGTGATTGCCACTAAAGGTAGACCAAACGCTAGAACCAGTCTGCGTAGAGTCTTCTTGCTTTGCTCGCTTGGTTCGCCGACAGCTAGACTGGCAAAGCCCTGCCAGATCGAGGATAGCGATCGAGTAAAAGAACCAGAAAGACTCCGACGCTTATTCTTCGACCTCTTATGAAGCGTTAGTTTAGACATTTTTACCAAAAAATCCTTGCGAGAACGTCAATAGGAACAGTAGGCGACTCAACGGGGCAGGCTAAGTCAGAAGGTCACCCAGCAAAAGGGTTAAGCTTGGCTGGAATGATTCGATTCACTGGAGGCTAGTTACCTCTCATGAACTTTTTCCATGCCGCTGTTTGCATTGGGCAAAGCAATTGAATCGCAGATTACCCCATTTGAGGGATGAACTCTTAGGAGTGATTGCACCAATTCTAGGAAGGTGAATTCTGTATAGCAGGTAACATATTGGCTTTGAACAGGTGTTCAAGCGCTAGGTGTGAGGAACCAATGAAGACTGAAGCTTGGACTAGAGCGGGATCGCAAGGGAATCAAGAAAAACTCAGGCGGTTGAAACATTTTCGATCGGATAAGCGGTTTTTCTTGCTCAACTTAAACCTCTGCCCCAACTACGGCATCAAGCACAAGCACTCACCCGTAGCACCCAGCTTTCAGTAGATGCATTGTTGACCTTTTCCCCGATACTGAAGAAAGACTGCTCAACTGGGAGAGAAGATATGCTGCTGTCCAAAGGGTTTGAAGTTGAGATCTACACCAGCACTCCTGAAGGGGACATTGTCGGACTCTCTGACAAAATCGTGGCGGCATTGGATGGTTTTGTGCGTGAGCCAGATAGCCGTAATGTAGAGTACACAACGCCCCCCTGCTATCGCTACGAGCGGCTGTTGTGCGATCTAGTGCGTCCTCGCCTACGTCTACGAGACTATTTACAACGCTTAGGAAATTACACACTGATTCCAGGCAGCACGCTTTCGTTGGGTAAGACCGATCGCTTTTGGCGCTCCGATCCAGGCAATCCTTACCACAGCTACATTGAGCAAACCTATGGCACCAGCGTTGTGACTGCCAGCATTCACATCAACGTTGGCATTAGTGACCCAGAGTTGCTGATGCGAGCCTGTCGCTTGATTCGGGTCGAAGCACCGCTTTATCTGGCGTTAAGTGCCTCTTCCCCCTTTCTAGGTGGTGAAGTGACGGGGTATCACTCGACCCGCTGGGGCATGTTTCCAAAAACCCCTGCTCACGTACCGCTGTTTGAAAGTCATGCTCATTTCATTCAATGGACGGAGCAGCAGTTAGCAGCAGGTACCATGCAAAACGTACGTCACCTCTGGTCGGCTGTTAGACCCAACGGCGATCGCCGCCCTTACAACCTCAACCGACTGGAACTGAGAATTTGCGATCTGGTGATCGATCCGATCGCGTTGCTCGCCATCACAGCGCTGCTAGAAGCTCGACTGATGCAACTGATCAACGACCCGACGCTCGATCCGCTGCAAAGCAGTCGCCTGCCAGCCGCAACGCGATCGCACGATCTGGCTACCCTTGCCGATGCCAACGAAAGCGCCGTCGCTCGTCAAAGCCTGGATGCTGAACTACGCCACTGGAAAGATGGGAGCACGATCGTGGCAAGAGAATGGATCGAACAGCTCTACCACGACGCTTGGACGATCGCGAAAGAGCAGGGCTTTAGCTGCTTTCTCTTACCGTTGAAAAAAATTCTTCGCGAGGGCAATGAAGCACAGCGCTGGCTTCATCTATACGAGCAAGGCTTGGGAGTACAGCCCATCATGCAACAAGCAATTCAAGCGGCAGCCACCTACGAGTTCACCCTGCAAGATGACCTCTGTCAGCCCCTTGTTGCTTAGGAGCAGCGAAGCGATGAGCCATGAGCTTGCGGCGATTGATGGCGAGGGCAAGCTTCTCTGTGGTGCCCCAGCTTAAAGTCATAAGTTTATTTTTTAGCTCTGTTCATTTTTTAATGAGCACTTACTCTTAAGAGCGTATACATTTGTTCGCCTCATCATCTACCAGTGAGGAAGACTACCTTAGAGGGATGACTCTTCTCAACAAATCTTTCGTCCGGACGATGTCTCAGCGCGAGCAGAATCTTGAACTGGTTTGCTTCATGCTAGAAGGATTAGGAAAACCTATCGATCGTGCGGCTGTTCTACTGGACTCTAACGCCGCTTAAAGCTTTAAAAATTGCCGAGATACATGCTCAAAGTTGTTCTAGTTCATCCACAAATCCCACCAAACACAGGCAATATCGCTCGTACGTGTGCCGCAACTAATACCGAACTGCACCTGGTTGGACCGCTTGGTTTCGAGCTTAGCGATCGTTACCTCAAACGTGCCGGTCTCGATTATTGGCCACATGTCAACTTGCGCTATCACGCATCGCTCGACATCTTTCAAGCGAGCCAGCAGTTGCAAGGCGGTCGCTGCATCGGCTTTAGCACTTCTGGACGCTGTAGCTATAGTAGATTTGCCTTTCAGCCTCTAGATTGGCTTCTCTTTGGTAGTGAAACGTTAGGTCTACCCGCTGACGTTCTTGCCGCCTGTGATGATACAGTTCACATTCCCATGGCAAGTCAGCATGTCCGGAGCCTCAACCTTTCAGTTAGTGCTGCTGTCGGCTTGTTTGAGGCACAGCGACAATTAGGGTATCTGTAAACGCTCACCCAGTAGTCGAAGGCATAGCGATCGCGCAACTTTTGAGTCCGCCTCGGCAGCACGATCACTAGCATGAGAGCGCCAGCAAACCCGCTCTTATACCTCATCGAACGGATTCAATCTCCATTGCTTGCCCAAGTCAAGGCAGCAGGCACACCGATCAACACCCTACCAAGGAATAAGCAACACTAAAGGCGTATATGAGCATTTAGTAATAGATTGAATCTCGATCGTTTGGCATCACACAAGCAAGAATGATGCAGGACGTTCACGGCATACGTACGGTGGTTTAGATAGCTTACTCCTGTACATTCACGCAATAAGAAATTTCTATCACTAAATAGGCATTTTCGTGGGCATCCTATACAGTCATTTTAGTTTGGTTGAGCACTAACAAATGCCATAGCTACAGCGCTTCTTGCAAGCTGCAGACACTACAGTTGTACTGATAGCTGATGAGAGCAGCAATAGCTAATTGTGATGAAGTACACAACTTTACGGTTGTTGGTTGGCTCAACTTCGACTTAATATGTCTACGAAACGATCGCGCTACGATCACCCAACCTCATTGCTTGAATAGCACTCTGATTCTCCACGCAAGCCTGTTTCATCACTGGCTCAAACGTGGAGCCTAGCCTGTACTAAGTCAGGTAATAAGTCAGGTAAGCATGATTTAATTCGGAAGCTATTTATTCTTTCTAAGGTTTACGTATCAGCCCTTGAAAGGCTAACAGGAGCGGCTTTACAAAACATGATCGATCGATCGCAGAGAGCAATCAAAGGTTTTTTCAACACTGATTGCAGATTTTTGGGTTGTGTTAACTTGTCTAAATTGAGAAAGCAGGGTAATCTTGCCTAAGTGTTTGCCGCCAGTGATCCAGATCGCTCTATTGTGTGATTTTTATCATTGACAGATGGCAGACTGATATGACTCAAGGACAGTTAAACGCTGGACATTTTAGGAGGTCGTTTTTTTGGAACGAACATTTCCGCAGAAGGTTAAGCCTGTTCCTTCCTGTGAAGCTGAAGAAGGTGTGATGGAGAGTCCAATCAGGCAGACTCCACTAGAGGTTAACCATCTGGTTCGTACTTCTGCCGCTATGATCGGCTTGGCAATCTCAGTAGGCGTACCGGGTCTGCTGTTGCCCAATCAGTCCGACGAAGCGATCGCAGCGGAACCAGTTGGTGAGGCAACCGCAAATGTGGTGCTTTCGGAATTTAGCGTTGCGGCTGTGTCCCGCGACACCGAGCTAACCGAGCAAACGCAAGGTTCTTCCTCCTTAGAGGTTCTTGAACACGTTGTGCAAGAAGGGCAGACACTCTGGCAGCTCGCCCAGCTTTACAGAGTTGACGCTAAGACAGTCGCTTTGGATAACGGCATTTCTACAGCCGCAGTGTTACACGTTGGTCAGGTGTTAAAAATTCCGACCGACAGCCAAGTTACGGCAACAGTGAAGGCGACAGCTTCCTCAACTAGCAATAGTCCTGAATACTATGGTTTGGTTGAAGGTGCAGGAGTTTCAAGCAGCAATCAGAAAGCTGTTTCGCAAGCTCAGTATGGTGATGCGCTAAATGCCCTGAAGCAAAAGCAAGAGTACCTCCGGCTGAGCCTTGCACAGCTTAAAGCTTCTCATCAAGGCAATACTTCCACCACTGCCGTACAAGTTGTACCTGAATCTACAACTAGCAGTAGTGTGACTGAAGCTGAAATGTCCTACCGGGTTGTGCGGGGAGATACATTAGAAGCGATCGCCAGAATTCACAATGTTTCTTTACGGCAGCTGACGATAGCAAACAGGCTGAGTAACCCGAATGTCTTGAGTGTCAATCAAGTGTTGGTGATTCCTCAAGCCAGTGCTGAACCATCGCTAGCAACCTCTGTCGAAGTGCCTGTAATGATTGCCTCAGCCGATCCTGGTCGAGTTAGTTTGCCAGCAGCCGCAGTCAAGTCTCGTAGCATTGCTGTTTTACCAAGCCAGCTAAGCCAAGAACCTGCTGATCAGGCACTGCCAACTGTTTCTCTGACTAAATCGTCGGTTGCTCCAATTGCGATCGGTGGTAGCACTGAAGTTGCGACTGCGTCTTTCGTAGGCAATCAGCCAGCTCAGACAGAGCAGATAAGTTCGAGTGCACGCTACAGTTACATCGAGAACCTTCGGCTTGAGATTGTTAAACTTCGGGAGAAGTATCAGGATCAAGCCAGCCAAGTTCAGCCAATGACGACACCCACTGCTAAGGTTGCCGCTATGCCGCTCAATGTAGCAGCACCAGTAAATAGTGCGCTATCTTCAGACACGGTTAGAAAAGAGCTTGAGCCAACCCGTTACACAAAAGCGTTACAGGCTCAAATCCGGCATCTACAGGCTAGCCGTCAGCAAGATAAACGGGCTGAAATGCAGTCAGCAGCAGCAGATTTGGCACCTGCACCAGCCCAAGTAAAACCGCAACTGGTCGCAACGGCATCGATCGGCTCTCAGAACTACGAGCCGCTAATCCCGTCCTCTGTAGGGAAAATGGTTTCTCCAGATCTGCCGCCGCTAGGCTCAGTTGATGCCTATTTACCAGGCAATGCGGGTAAGTTTAACGGCTATATCTGGCCCGCTAAAGGTGTTCTCACCTCAGGCTTTGGATGGCGCTGGGGACGGATGCATAAAGGTATCGACATTGCTGCTCCAGTGGGCACACCCGTATTTGCTGCTGCGACTGGCGTTGTCATTACCGCAGGCTGGAATTCTGGTGGTTATGGAAACATGGTCGAAATTCGGCATCCAGACGGTAGTGTGACGCTGTACGCCCACAATAGCCGGATCGTCGTTCGTGAAGGTCAAGAGGTTGTTCAGGGTCAGCAAATCGCTGATATGGGTAGCACCGGCTACAGCACTGGTCCTCACTCTCACTTTGAAGTGCATCTTCCTGGACAGGGAGCCGTCAACCCCATGGCTCATTTATCCGCAGGGCAGGCTTAGAGACCTTTAGCGATTAGGGCTTGTTGTTTCAGGGAGCGTTTTTAGCTCCCTTTTTTGTCTATTAGCTACAAAAAACACAGTCCAACATTATGACGTCGCCAGAATTGGCAGCTAGTTGAAAGCATATCTTCAGTGCTTTAGCATCCCCCCGATTACTTTGAAACATCGCCATCTAGCTTTGACATGCCACTCATAGTCCAGACCTTTATTACGTGAAGTTTCGCGTCAATGATTTACGTCAGGAGAAAGCAGATGTAGCTCTCAATCGTTTGATCGTGCTATCGTGTTAAAGCTATTTATAAGGCTCAGTAGCTCAGTTGGTTAGAGCAGGGGACTCATAAGCCCAAGGTCGCAGGTTCAAATCCCGCCTGAGCCATGTTTTCAGAAATTGAAACTCCAAAATGAAGCTCGATTCTGGAGTTTGCCTTTTTTCCCAAGGAATCGGGGTGCGACCCAAGGTCTCGGTCTGTGAGTCCTTAGTAGCTGCTTTTCTGGTCACGGGTGTAGAGATCGATTTGGATCTGGACCCGAAACCATTTCGATCTCTACATCGATCCTTAAATTTTGAACCCTATTCATAGCAGAGATTTCAGCAGGGTGTTTTTAGGCAGTTTTAGCCTGAAGAATGGTTCTAACTCTTGTGTAGCAGGAGACTTATAAGATTAGATCGATTTGGATCTGGATCCGAAACCATTTCGACCAAGGGTACAGTTTGAGAGTTCACTTAGAGATTGATGTACTTAGACTCGAATCTTTTCCTCAAAGAAGTAGAAAAACCAGAAGTTTTACAACAGCGATCGCAGCTTATCCAATAGGGTAGGTAATTTTTGCTTCAAGGCTTGGATTTGCTTTAGTTTCTTCCCCAGTAGGATTGCCCTGCGATATATCTCAACCTCTTTCTGACGAACGTAGCGCCGCTTATCTTTCCGCTTTGGATTGTCGCCTGCTTCATTAGGGTAGTAATTCCATCTCACCTTACCGTCCTTACGGTAAGAATGTAGTTCTCCAAACAAAACTTTGTCATTACTCGCTTCAACGTTTCTTTGCCAGCGTTCTGCCTGTATTAGAGCCTTTTGCAACTGAAGTATAAGTTCCTTTATCAGAACAGTTCCTTGCTCATCAAAGTTAGGCTGGGAGTCTCCCGATTCTAGGACTTGGTAAGAAGCTTCGAGACTTGAAGTTAGGGAAGTAATTTCTGAAGAAGATACCACTTCAGATGCCTGTTTTTCTCGTTGAGAAGCAGTCTCCACAAATTGTTTGTACTGCTTTACAGCTTGGACAACATATTCTGCAAACTGCTTCGCTTGAGGCAGTTGAACGGCATACCAAGGAAGACCGCTCCATGCTAGGAAAAGATCCAGTTCATGTTCATCTAGTCCGTCGGCTGTAATACCATCAAGAAACGCCTTAAATTCCTCCAACCTCCTTTGCCGACTTATTTCGGGCATGAACTGAACCTGGCTAGGTTGAATTAAACGAACTAACCGAACCTGCGGTAAGGAATTAGGCTGCTGCATCAATCTCTAAGCAATAACTTCTTCAAGTAAATTTGTGATAGCTATTTATGGAAGCTGTAAACTCTCAGCTCACCCATTATGAGCAAGAAACTACTGCTGTAGTCTATTGCTACCGTGCAATTAAATCATCTACAACTCATGCAATTGCCATTGACTTGTGGCATAGAGGTGTAAAACTGGCTGCCATAGAGCCAATTCACTGCTTGGGGTTGAACCAAATGCAAATCAATCTTTGGCTTCATCAAGCTCTCTCAAAACTAAGTCGTACCTATCGGCTCAATTTGAGGAAAGCGATTTACAGTTTTACTCTTGATCCCAGAGAGTGCCCCCTTCAACCTTGCTCACTCCCATCTTCCACCTCCTCCTTTTGGGAGCAGGGCTGATCTATTGAAAAAAGGAAAAAAGCGTCGGGATGTCATGGGCGAGCCGACGTAAGCCCTGGGTGATGGAGTCAAAGCCATGCTGCCGAAAGAGATTGAGCGCCATCGTGCGGACAAGGGCGAAATTCACTGGGGCATTGCCATCACACAAAGGCGCGAGATCCTCTTTCAAGACCACATCTTTGACCCAATGGAGGCGATTTTCAATGTGCCAATGTTGCCGCATGTGTTGAGCAAAGCCTGCGGCATCCAGCGTGAGCGAACTGATCTAGAACATCGTTTCGCTGAAGGGTTGGTTCGCTCTGGTGCCCACCCGTTCCATGCGAATGATTCGTTGCACACCGACCCACTGCGGCGCAAGGGTGCCAACACAGTCTAAGACCCTGACCGTGCGTTGCGTTTGTCGGTCACGCGTCTGTGCCATTTGCCTGTCGACACTGAGGGCTGGGACCTGCTCAAACTGAGCTTGCAACTGCTCAAAGAGCTTTGGTTGATTGCCTTTGACGGTAATCAGATAGTCATTGCCACTGTCAATAATTTGCGCCACTGTTTTTTTGGGTGTGCAAGGCATCGAGACTAAAGCACACACCCTTGAGTTGCAGCGTTTCGAGCAACACTTCAACCGTCTTAATCTCACTGGTCTGCTGGTGGCGCATCGTCTCTAAGCCCACCACGACTCCTTGAGCGACACTGAACGCCGACACCACACTGACAAAATCTTGATATGACTGGTCATAGTCGCGCACACTCGCTTTGATGCTTTTACCATCGGTTGCCAGTTGCTCGCCGGGTGTCGGCACAAACTGCTCGTACGCCCAAGCGTTAAACGCTTGCGTGAACGACTCAAAATTGACCCGCACCATGATGCGACGCAGGGTCGATAAGCTCGGCAGGCGGTGCTGCGGCAAGGACAATAGCGACAACAACTCCGTTTGATGGCGAGCCACAAAGTCGGCGAGAGGGCGGTAACCCGTGCAACCACTCATAGTGCCCATCACTACAAGCAGCAATACTACCCACAACGGGTACTCAGGTTGCGTCCGGAGATCCCGAATCGTTTGCAGGTGCTCAAGGAGGCTCATGCGACCACTGATGCTGAGAAACAACCTTTCTATTCTCTATTTTCTCCTGCTGATAGATCAGCCCTGCCTCCCTGGTAGAACCAGCAGAACAGGTCACTCCAAACTCACCTCCCACTTCAAAGAGTAACCAGGTAGGGCAGCGCAAAACAGTTGCAGACTACTTCTTGGCAATCCCAGCGGAGTATCTTCAATTGAGCCAAGCAGGTCCTAATGGCACACGCGATCGTCAGCAACTCCTGGAACAGTCGAAACAAGGACAGCAAAATAGCCTCTACGATCCTCAAAATGGTTATTTACGAATCGTTCAAGGGGGCGATACCTGTTCAACTCTGACCGTTGCTATTTTCTCGCGTCCCGCTGCCAGTCCCCTGGTTGCTTTAAGTTACGCCTGTGCCGGGGCTGATCAACTCAATATGCTTGACCCAGACCAGAACTGGCGGTCTGTGACAAGTACTGTTCTACCAACCAATCTCACCCCTGACCCAAACCTGGATCAACTTGAGATTGAACTACCCCGCTTTGGTCAAACGATCGAGATTCGTCGTGAACAGAATAAGCAAATCCGGGTGGAACGCTACCGCTTTAATGATCAGCGATTTATTACAGAGTAAATGGTCTAAGCTTTAGGGAGTTTTATGGAAATACCACCCGTTGGAGTTTGGTTGCTGACAGCAGCGACGGCAATCGACGATGAGGTTGATCTGGAGGGTTTGCCAGCGGCAGACCAGATCGATGAATGGCTGTATAGCACAGCTTATGACTTAATCGATGAGGCAGAACCAGTCTCAGGATTGAAGCTCACTATCCATGCTGATGGCACCTTTACCGAGGAAAAAACAGGGTTACTGAACCTGCCCTGGTACGATCGCGAGGGTGTTCTGGATGAAGCCGTTACCCCGTTTAGCGGTATTCTCAAAACAGAAGAAAATTTGATGTATCTGCACTTAGAGGAGCCAATCTCCTGGGCAACTCCAGAAGATACGATTCGAGAGGTTCGAGTGCGATACGACGATGGCGACACTATCATTTGTGACAGGATTGAGATCATTAGTAATCAGCTAGTACGAACGATGTCGGTTGTCACGGATGAGTTATATCTCAACAAGGTGCTTTTGATCTATCAGAAAACTTGACCTTATTTGATGGTTGTACAAAACCTGAATCAGAATTGTCATCGCGATCGCTCCTTCACCATCAGTAGTGCAGGACCATCGGGCGTGATGACCGCACCAATCTCGACAAAGCCAACTTGTCGATAGCAGCGAATCGCCCGATCGTTCTCTGGTGCAGGGTCAGTCTGTATCTTTGTTATGGTGGAGTCTTGAAACAGCCAATCCATAAAGGCTTGAATCATCGCCTTGCCCAATCCTTGACCCAACTGCTCTGCATTGGCTAGAAACTGGTCAATTCCTCGCGCCCCCGGATCGGTTTCCTGCTTCCACCAGCCATCCCCCGATCCCATGACAACATAGGACTGAATAAAGCCGATCGGTTCGTTTTCCAGTAAAGCGATATAGCCGCGTGTGGTTGATTCCTTCTTCGTCAGCGGTAAATAGTCCTGCTCTACCTGTTCGGGTGTTCCAGGATCGCCCCACCATTCTGAGACATGGGGACGGTGCAGCCACTCGTGCAGCGTTGCAAGATCAGATACAACTAAGGGTCTGAAAGAAATTGCGATCGGGGGTTGTGGCATCATCGCCTTTTACATCCAGTGATTAGTTGAGTGGCTTTGCTAGAGTGCCTGATAACGATCGTCATTTCCCAGGTTGCGAGGATTTAGAGAAGTTGTCAAAGTCCCCCAGAATTGGCGAATTTAAGGGGACTGGCAGTGTTGTGGTGAAAATCCTGGGGGTTGTCGATTTTGTGTTGCGCCATTCGACTAACGAAAGTAATCACATAATTTATAAGAGAGCAGCAAAATGCGTAACTGGAGTTCTCCAATGATCCCAACCATCACTGCCTTTGAACAGTCGCCCGATCGCGGGCAGGGATTGGCGCGTGACATGCCCGTGCGCTGGGCACTGGAGGAAGTGGGACAACCTTATCACGTTCGTCTTGTTTCATTCGGCGCGATGAAGGAAGCGACTCATCGTGCGCTTCAACCTTTTGGGCAAATACCAACCTATGAAGAAGGCGATCTCATCTTGTTCGAGTCGGGGGCGATCGTGTTTCATATCGCGGAGCACCATGCGGGACTGCTGCCGAATGATGCGATCAATCGGGCACGCGCGATTACCTGGATATTTGCTGCGCTCTCCACAGTCGAGCCTGTGATCGTTCAACGCGAAATCTCTATGTATTTGGAGCGCGACAAGGTCTGGCACGAGGAGCGCCTGTTGATCGTCGAGGATCGCATCCGCAACCGCCTGGATGACCTCTCCGCTCGGCTTGGCGATCGCGAGTGGCTCAATGGAGTGTTCAGTGCTGGCGATCTGCTAATGGTGCAGGTGCTACGCAGGTTAGGCGGATCGGGTATTCTGGACGGCTATCCAAACCTCACAACCTATGTCGCTCGCGGCGAAGCACGACCAGCCTTTAAACGTGCTTTCGAGGCTCAGTTGGCAGTTTTCACTGGCAAGTAGTCATTACTTTGCGTCTAAAAACCACTCATAACCTAGCTGAAATCCTTACTCGTGACTCGATTGCAGACGAGTGATTGGCGAAACAGCCGCGATCGCAGTCGATGCTGGTGTGATATGGAAGATTGCGGCAATCGTGCCAAAGCGAATCGACACTATGACCGCAAACGTAAAACATAGCAGTTATCGCTACTGCCCTACTCTGATGCTTGTGCCACTGCTATAAAGAATCCATAACAAGAACTATCCTGAGTATCTGCGATGGCAAAACCCAAAATTTATGAAGGGGGCTGTTTATGTGGAAACATTCGCTTCGTGGCAACGGGTCCTGCGCTCAAACCCCATACTTGCTCCTGTCGGCAATGCCAGCGGCATTCGGGGTCGCTGACGCAAATGTGGGTTGAGTTTTCGCAAGATCAGGTTGAATGGACGGGAACAGGAGGCAAGCCCGCTACATGGCGATCGTCCGAATGGTCAAGTTAAAAGGCTCAGAAATGGCATTCGCCAACATCGGGACACATCGAGTCATGACCTGTGTTGGCATCATCCTGATCTCTGGGGACTTTTACCAGAAAAGACCGATCCGCTTCCTGTGGTTCCAGAGTGGTCAAAATTCCTTGAAGGGTGCATCCAGTATCGTCGCTCTTTGGATGAACAGGCGGCTAATTTGCCGCGCACGGACGAATCATACAATCAGTAGAGTGTTACTTTGATCTGACGCATTTAGCTTAGCAGCGACCTGCTGTGTTTGAATCAGGAACGTGTCCAAAAGAGGTTTGCCAAGCTGCATGAGCGATCGCACAGCTTCCTCCTCTGCTGTTTCTGGCGTGTCAGTCAATGATCATCACACCACAGATCGCTTGCGATACTGATTGGGTGGCTCCCCCATCTGACGCTTAAAGGCTTTGCTAAATGCCGTCTCAGATTCATATCCGACTCGTTCAGCAACCTCTCCCACCGTCAAATTGTGCGATCGCAACAACTCAACCGCCCGTACCATCCGCCAACGAGTGACATATTGCAGCGGTGCTTCTCCCATTAACCACTTGAAGCGGGCGGCAAATCCAGAACGGGACAGATTCACTCGTTTTGCCAGATTTTCGACCGTCCAGTTGGCTTCAGGTTGATGGTGGATCAGTGCCAGAGCAATGCTGATCTGTGGGTCAATCAATCCGCGTAACCAACTGCTATCATCCGGCTTTAAGCTACTGAGATAAGCTCGTATCGCCTGAATAAACACAATATTCGACAGATACGTAATCATCATTTCTGCCCCCGGACGGTTTGATGCCGTTTCGCAGGCGATGAATTGCAGTGTGGAATCTAGCCACTCTACTGCTCGTCCTGCTTCTCCTTTAATCAGCAAGAGTGGCGGCAGGGCAGCGAGTAAGGGATTGATCTCACGATTTTCAAAACTGGCTTTACCGCACAAAACCGTTGTTCCAGTTCCACCGCCACCGTAGTTGAGCGTCAATTGTCCCTGACAGGGGCGATGAGATAGTAGTTCTCCCAGGGTGACGACGGGGCGATCGGGGCGATCGCGCAACGCATGGGCAACGCCTGTTGGTAGTACCACCAGATCACCCTCCACCAGCGGAATCTGTTCGTCTACCCCTGCCACTTCCAGCCAGCAGTGACCGCGCATCACCACATGAAAGGAAGCATCTGCCATTGCCTCCATCTGCACCCCCCAGGGGGCAGAGAATTCGGAGCGACAATGAACGGTGCTGTGTAGTTTGACAGATTTAAGAATTTCGGTCAGAGCATCCATCTGCTTGAAAAGATTTGGACGATTGGATAGGAATACTGGCTTTTCTATTATTCTAAGTCTAGCTCAACCCATTTATAACAGAGGAAAGTTGAGTTTTTGGAGTTTTTGTATGACGATCGCTATTACTGGAGCGACTGGAAATACGGGTGGACGGATTGCCCAGCAGTTAGTTGAAGCTGGGGTAAACGTCACAGTGTTGGTCAGAAATCCTGAAAAACTACATCCTGTTATTCGTCAGAAGGCTATCGTCCGCCAGGGTTCACTGGAGGATACCCAGTTTGTCACGGATGCAACCCAAGGTGCAGATGCTCTGTACTGGGTTGTACCGTATAACTTTGGTGCTGCAAATTTTCGAGCCTATCAGCAGCATGTCGGCAATGTTGCAGCGGCGGCGATCGCAGCGAATCAAATTCCCTATGTGGTTAATCTTTCCAGTAACGGTGCTCATTTACCGCAGGGGATGGGTCCCATTTCTGGGTTGTATGAGGTTGAGCAACGGTTAAACGTTGTTGCACAAAACATTATCCACTTGCGACCGGGCTTTTTTATGGAAAACTATCTGATGCAACTGGAACCCATTCGCACGGCAAATAGCGTGTTTTTGCCGATTGCAGGCGATCGCCGTCTTGCCATGATTGCGACTCAGGATATTGCAACCGTGGCAGCAGAATTGCTACTGCAACACAATTGGAGTGGACAGTCTGTACTGGGATTGCATGGTCCAACCGATTTGAGCTTTGACGAAGCAGCAGCGATTTTGAGTCAGGAGTTGGGACAATCGATCGTCCATGTGCCGATTACCTCTGAGCAGTTTCGCGACAGTTTGCTGCAAATGGGGGCAAGTGAGAGTGTTGCAGCAGATTATGTCGAGATGTGGCAGGGTTTGAGCAATCCGGCATACACGCCTGCTGAACCGCGCACATCCCAAACGGCAACACCTACAACACTTGATCAATTTGTGCGGAAACAACTATTGCCCCAGTTGAACCAACTTACTCCGGCATAGGCAGATTGAAATTGAGTCGGAGCGATCGCGTTCCCGCACATCATCATTCCAGTGCGATCGCTCCCTTTACAGGCGTTAATTCGCCGCCAGATGAGAAAAAGCGATTGAGTGAACTCAAACGATGGATGCCAGAAACTTTACCCTGCCGTTGTGGGCGATCGCTACTGGAATCTACTGCTGGACTAAAGATGGGGGCTTTGCCTGGTCTAGTTTATAATGGGCGCAGTTGGAGTTACAGGATGAATCATGCAATCTGAACACAAGGAACCCAATCTTCAAACCTGGCGGAGTAAAGCAACTCAATTTTTATTGGGTTCACTCCTGGGATCTTTCTTAGTTCTGGTTCCTCTCTCCTATTTCATATATTTCACACCGGAAGCGGTTCATCTCATTCATTACATTGGTTCGGCTACCTTCATACTGCTGTGTGGGGCACTCTCCGCCGTGTTCGGTGATCGATTTCTGAAACTACTGTCTGCACTGTTTGAATCAATGCCTGGTAGTTGAAAAGATTGTAGTTGTGCTCCAGCTACTTAACGGGTACTGGAGTATTTGTGTCAATAGTAGTGGATTGATTAGACGCGATTACCCCGTAGGGGGAACTGCTTCGTAACGCTCACAGTGGTAGTTGCTCAACAGCATCCTTCGTTTCGACGAGGACTAACTCAACATTTGGATGATTGTTTATTGCGTCTACCAACCAGTCGAACACAGTTGATCCCTGTCTTCTCAGGGCTGCTCGTAGTGCCCAGGCGGTTTTAATCAGTGCAGTCGGAGGGCAATCCCGCAACTGTTTCAGCAATTGGCGAACAGTCTCGTCATAACCCAACGCTGCTCTCGCACAGTCTATTAGCTCACTGTCTTTGAGTAGTTGAGCCGCATTCGTCGCAGTCAGTGCTTTGATTTCCGCTTCTACCTTTGTTCCGATCGCCCGATACAAGTTATTCGCCAAAATTTTGGCTTTGAATGCACCGACATTTGAACGGTAGTAGGGCTGTGTGGAAAGATTGCGTTTTTCAATGCGATCGCGATCGATCACCTTGAGCTTACCAAAACCAGCACGGGCTAAGTTCTCAGCCAGATTTGCACCCAAAGCTCCTGCGCCACAAATGGTCACAGGGAATTCCTTGAGTTTGGTCACCACTGTATCCGTCCGGTAAAGCTGTTCATGAAAAAAGGTAGTCATAGTGCTGAGTGCTGAGATTTGAGTGCTGAGTTGCTGATTTTGCGTCTTTCGACTGAGGCTCGAAGTCCTCCGATGATTCGAGCGACTTCTTCTGCTTGAGTCAGTAATTGTGTGAACTCTGCTTGATTGAGATAATTTGCATCAAAAGCAACATACAGTTGTGAACGCAATTCTGCGCAAGATGCCTTTGCAATCGAGAGGAATTGATGAAACTCACCTTGGCGATTTCGCTCAAATCCCTCCGCAATATTGGACATAATGGAAACAGCAGCCCGTTGAATTTGCCCTGAAAGTCCGTAGTCTTTCGCAAAAGCTCCTTGTCGAGTTACTTGATAAATTTCCTTTGTCAGCAATCTAGCTTTTTGCCAAGCCACCAAATCTTCAAACCTGTCAATTCCACTACCCACTGTGATCTCCAAACTGTCGTATAACCCCAACTTCTTCAGTATTCCCTCTAAAATACTCAGCACTCAGCACCCAGCACTCAGTACTCTCGTCTTTCCATCACACCAACCAACGATTGCAGATCAAAATCGCGATCGCGTCCACTCAAGCAAATTCCAGTTCTAGTGCAGGTTGATCTGGCATAAGAGGTACGTGAAAGAGATGAGACAGCGCTAACTACAATACTCCAGACAGTTCTTAGAAAAAATGCTGAAACCCGGATTATATTAGCGATTAGCTTCGACAGAAATGCTGAAACCTGCATTATGCTGCATGCAGTGGTTTGACAGCAAGATTATCACTCGCTAGACACTCTGTTTTGCAAAAATACATCTTGACTTTTGCAGATTATTTACGCCGCGCTGCTGGTTTCATTTCTTCTAAGATTGCTTTATTGTTCTCTGACATTTGAATCTCTCCTTTGTTCAAGTGGATGTTTTAAAAGAGCGGTCTCTCTACATTGATCTGTGTCGTCGGTGTTACCACTCCATCTGCTTACTCCGCTCGGTATTGTTCTACTAACGTTGCCAAATAATCTTGTAGCGAGGTCGCTCCCCGGATGGGGACATCCGGATCGGGGAACTGCCCGTCTATTGTGGCGGCTGTCATGTTTGCGAACGACACTGCTGCCTTCTCCGAAAATCCCATGCGCTTAAACGCTTCAAGCCACTGTGATCTTGGAATCTCCGCTGCCCTCATGGGCTTGTTTAATACTGCGGCGAATGCGATCGCCACATCCTCGGAAGAATAGCGCTCAGTCCCTTCCACATGGTGAAGTTCCGTCGATTTTGCGGGTTCTGTCATGAAGCGAGCGGCTATCTGCCCGATGTCCGCAGGAGCCACCATCGGCAGCTTAAAATCAACGGGGAAGAATGTTTGTATGACACCGTTCGCGCACGCCGACTGCACCTGAATATCCCAGTTGCTCATGTAGTATGCGCCCCGGAGTATGGTTACTGGAACTGGGAGCGCGGTGAGGGATTGCTCCATCTCATAAAGGACTCCTAAATCGCCAATATCGTCGCCCGACTGAGCACCATAGGTCGATTCCGCCACGATCTTTTCAAGGTTTACACCATTAAGCGATTGGAGAATAGAATTTAGGCTCTGCCGCTCTTGAACGTCGATGTCGGTTGATGGATCGGCGGGAGGATTGAGGACAAATAGGCGTTTACCTTGCTGGATGACGCGACGAAGGAACTTCGTCGCATTTACATTAGCCGTTGCGAAATTGGCACCTTGTCGCTGAAGATCATGAGCTTTTGATGGAGTATGACCTACGACCGTGACTGCCTCGCCGCGCTCCAACAGAGCGCTGGCTAAGGATGAACCAATATGACCAGTACCACCAAGTATAATGTGCATGGAATAGTCTCCTTACCCTATGATCAGACCTCCAAAATCCCCGCACCTGTCACAAAAGCTGCTCGATCACTTGCCAAAACTTACCAAAGCAAGCTTCATTTAATCCCCTGCTGCGACATCGCTTTTTGCATTAATTCCACTGACCGTCTAGTTTGTTTGCGGATCAACTAGAACGTAATGCATACAGAAGGTGCGCTACGATTCGCTTTGCCATGATAAACCGCTTCGATATTGTTGCTATCAGGATCTAGAACAAAAGCGGCGTAGTAGTCCGGGTGATACCTGCGCTCTCTAGGTGCGCCGTTTTCCCTACCGCCGTGAGCCAAAGCGGCTTTGTAGAACGCATCCACCATGGCTCGGTCATGAGCCTGGAACGCTAAGTGATGATATCCGGTGAGTACCCCTTGAGCAGCTTCACTATCAGGTGTCGAGACGAACAACTCGTCTGCCCAAAAGAATCCATCTCCAGTGCCGCCTATTGGGATATTGAGGACATCGAAGATCGCTGTGTAGAAGGTCTGGCTGGCGAAAAGGTCTCGCACGACTAACTGGATGTGGTCGATCAAACGACCGCGATGTAATTCCTGCGTTTCCATGTCTTGCTCCTGTTGAGGGTAGCATGAATTTTAGCTTGCCTCTTTCAAGCTAGTGATACAGACGATCGCCTTCCACTATCTTTTGAAGGAGATTTCGTAACAACATATTACACAAGTCATTCTTGTGAACTTATTTCTGCAAAAGTAAACCGTAGGATTGCATGAGAGCGAACCTATGTCTAACTCAGTTCTCCCTAATTCTGAAGCGCTTTGTCTGGAGCGATCGCGCCATCCAACATGACCGTATCGACATGGTGATTCAGCTTGATGATCCGTCCATCCTTCAGAAACCAGATATGAGAAAACGGAACATCAACTGGTTTTCCGGTTACTTGAGAGCGACCTTGATAATGACCCAAAGCAATCACCATATCACCTGTGTCTAAAAGTTGATCAGGCATATCTTTCCAATTATCAAACTGTGCAGCTAATCTAGTCACCCATTTTTGCACGGCTTGTCGTCCATGATGGTGAATACCCAGGGAAAAGCTATCGGCAACATTCCAATCCACATCAGGATCGACAAGTTCTGAATTAAGCGTTTTGTAAAATTCTCGAACGATTTCCAGGTTCGTTTTCACAGTTAGTTCCTCCAGCATTGTTTAGGTGATTTGCTGTATCAGCCAGCAAAACTGTACTGGAGTTAGCTTTTTGCAGTTGGGCTAAGCAAGTTCTCTTCAATCAAACTACGATTGACGAAGCTGGCAGCGAGCATCCCACTGGCAGCCGCCCAAGAAATCTGCGAAAGAGGACTGGACGCATCGCCTACTGCATAAACTCCAGTAACAGAAGTTTGTTTGAAATCATTCACTTCTACGATGTCCTTGTTGTCTAATTTACAACCTAATTTTGCAGCGAGATGGCTGGACTGATGCGACTGAGGGTGTAACAGTAACCCACGACGAGACAGTACTTCATTGTTTGCAAACACAATTCCAGTGAGTTTGCCGTCTTGATGGTCGAGTCGAGCAATCTTCTCTTCGCGGATCTCAATTCCCCAATTGAACAACTGCTGCCGTTGCTCATCACTTAATTCCGCAGCACCATCTGAGCAGAGAACCAAATCGCGACTCCAACCTGTGAGCATGAATGCCTGTTCAAATGCCACTTCTCCTTTGCCATAAATCGCTAACGGTTGATCTCGTACTTCCCACCCGTGACAGTAGGGACAATGGAAAACGCTATTCCCCCAGAGTTCCACGAAACCTTCGATCGACGGCAGCGTGTCTTTCATTCCCGTTGCCAGGAGCAGTTTTCGACCGACAAACTGGTTACCGTCGTTGAGGATGACTTGAAAGCGTTCGCGAAGCGTGCCCGAAGGGTAATCGCCCAATTTTTCAGCATCAACCGCCTCGCCCTGCCGAATTTCAACATCGTAAGGTTGCAATTGCTCCCGTCCAATCTGTAACAGTTCTGCGGGTGCAATTCCGTCTCTGGAAAAGTAGTTGTGAGAAGCGTGAGCGACTTGATTACGTGGTTTACCAGAATCGCAGACTAATACCCGTTTACAGGCTCGTCCAAGCAGCAAGGCAGCACTCAAGCCCGCTACACCACCCCCGACGATGATTGCATCAAAAACGTTGGTTTGTAAGTCAGTATTCATAGTTTGGGTTGGTAGAGTTGATTGATGAATAGGGTGTGGGGTGTAAGCTGTAGGGTGTAGGGACTCGCACCACACAGCCGCCCTGAAGGAGCTGTGTTACTTCAGGGCGGCTGTTGCCTCAACCTCAACTAATGTTTCTGGAGAGGCAAGTGAGGCAACCCCGATGCCAGTAACAGCGGGACGCGATTCTGCTAGAAATTGCGCGAGAATGGGCGCGATCGCCTCCATACGTTCTCCAAGTTCACCTCGAACATAGATGCGAAGGTGAAGCAAGTTCTCTACGGAGCTTCCTGCTGCATCCAGGACGATGGTTAGGTTAGTCAGTGCGCTCCTGAGCTGCCCTTCAACGGTATGGGACGAGACTTGATAGTTCATGTCCCAGTCCACTTGACCAGAAATGTAAACAGTCCCCGATGCGGTATCGACAACAGCATGAGAAAGTCCGTGTGGTCTGCCATCATACAGTTGTGGCGGGTTGATTAGTTGTTTTCTCATGGTGTTTATTGTGTAGAAAAGGGCATTGTAATCGAATTCACACGATAAATTCGATGCCATACTTGGGTGCTGCTGCCAAAACTCGGTTGATCGCTTCAGGAGTAGCTGGGCGCGATGGAGATTCTGGATCGTCTACTGGAACGCCAACTTCAGCAAAGTATTTTTCAATTCCCGCAGGTATACACCAAACCAACATCTTGGCACGTTGGTTCGTGATGTTCTTGAAGTGATGCAGATGACCCTTCGGCGAATACAAGAAAGTTCCAGGGGTAGCAATTACAGTTCGATCGCCGAGATGAAACTCCAGTTCGCCCTCTTGGATATAGAACGCCTCATCTTCTCGATGGTGAATGTGGGGCGGCGGTCCAATTTCAGGATCAACTCGTAACTCGAAGAGCGTGTATTGTCCGTTGGTGTCTTCGCTCACTGCCTTGAAGGTCAGAATATCTCCGACAACGGAAAGGGACTACCCTTGAGATGGCTCAATCAATAGTTCACGAGAGGTAGTCATTGCATTTCTCCTAGTAGTTCAACAGTTATCAGTATTGAGTTCTTGCTGTTTGATGTCTCCAAAGTGTAGTGAGTTGAAGTACCTGACCTGATTGCCTGACAAAAGTCCTGAAAGGCTTACGGCTTCGCTGCTTACCCGCCCGTGATTAAAATCCGGGCTAATAGCCTGAAACCCGTTGAAACGGGTTGAAAGTCCCTTGCAGTCCTCTTTAGAGGACTTTCCCCCGTTAGCCCGCACTTTCAGTGCAGGGCGGGTCAGGCGATTGCAGAAAGATTTGTCAGGCAACCAGGTACCTGACTGCTATCAGATTCTTACAATGATTTGTCAGATGCTTGTGATGAACGTTCGCAGCTAGTCGCGCCCTGCGACAATAATCTTTTCGGCTAGACCGATAGGATTAGAAAATCACCTTAAATTAGCCCGCCATGAGTCCACCATCGATCGCGAAAGGTTGACCTGTAATGTAGCTGGCAGCATCCGAACATAAGAACACAACCGTTGCAGCAATTTCTTCAGGTTGACCCATTCGCCCCATTGGGACACTGGACGATGCCATCGACTCAAACTGCTCTGAGGTTATACCCATCTCTTGGAGGCTCTGAGGAGACACGATGTCTGTGCCGCGAAAATAGCCAGGATTGACAGCATTAATCCGAATCCCTTGCTTGGCATAATCGAGTGCAGCAGAACGAGTCAGACCCATCACCGCGTGTTTGCTTGCAGTATAACGACCAGAGCCAGGTCTGCCAATCAATCCCGCGACTGAAGAGGTGTTGATGATCACCCCTGCTCCTTGAGTCAGCATCTGTTGAATTTCATATTTCATACACAAGAACACACCCCTCAAGCTAATCGCCATCATGGTGTCAAAGTCTTCAGCAGACTGCTCATGGAGTGGTTTGGGAGGTTTACCAAACCCAGCGTTATTGAAGGCAAAATCTAACCTGCCGTAACTGGCGACTGTTTTCTCGATCAGTGCCTTTATATCCGTTTCACTCGATACATCCGATCGCACAAACAAACACTCTGCTCCCGTCTCTCGAATCAGAGCCGCAGTTTCTTCACCTTTTGCTTCCTGTCTGCCGGAGAACACTACTGTTGCACCCGCCGCACCGAACCCGATCGCAGTTGCTCGACCAATTCCCGCAGTTCCTCCCGTTATTAAGGCAACCTTATTTTCTAGCATCATGATCTTTACCTACTATGACTAGCACGATCGATTAGTGTATTTGAGGGCAAGTTCCGATCCATCAACTTACGCGCACTATCAACGCCCACAATGGGCAGTTTTTCAGCATCAAGCAAGCCGATTTGCACCAAAATACTCGCCTGATCCCAGTAGAGGTGTTCATGGGCTATCTTGCCATCACGAAACCGAATAATCGCGACCACTGGCACTTCAACCCGTTTCCCGGTCGGAGCAACACTGGGCAGCATCCAGTCCATCTGGATCGTATGAGTGAACTTCGCCACCATTTCATCGATGAGTTGATCCGTCCCGATCGTGCGCGAAATCGGAACTAGCTCGAAGTCTGGCGGAACCTGGGGAATGAAATATTTGGAATAAAACTCACCCACTGCTGCTTTCCCGACTCCCCCAGTCATCACTGGAATATCATTCACGTAAGCGTCTTCAACCATCGTGGCGAGCGCATCTTCAGTGCTGTGAGTACCAAACTCGTGCCCGATATGCTCTTCCCAAACCGCTTGTAAGGCTGCCTGAGCGGGTGTCAGGTTGGGGGTTGCCTGTACATTTTCTTGTTTGTCTACTGTTTGCTCTGTGACCATGTTGAATACTCCTAAGTTCTATCTAAACTGTATTGATTCCAATGCTTGATTTCTTTCAAATTCTTACGATGCCTTGTCAAATTCTTATCGGGTTAGCGAAACTGCTGTGGAACATGACGCGCACCTTTGATTAAATCCGCTGCCTTTTCGCCAATCACGATCGTGGGTGCATTTGTATTTCCGGTTGTAATGGTTGGCATAATCGAAGCATCAACGACTCGCAATCCTTCAACGCCCTGTACCCGTGGTAGCGAGAAGCAGTTTGGTCAACGCACAAAATTAGTCGTTGTTGAGGAACGAACCGCCAAAGCTTCCAGCCATTTCTGATTCGAGTTATGTATGAGGTTAGGCGCAAACAACTTGATTAGACGTGGAACAATTCCACGCAGAGTTTCTTCACTCAAAACGCGACAGCCGTTGGGGGTTGGCGTGATGAGCCAACTGTGATAGGCGTGCAGTCCCGTTGCTCTCCCATCCCAGGCAATCCGTTGATCTGGCACGAATTCTTTCACGGTAGATGCGCTCGTCACTCCGCCAGTTTTCCAAGTGAAAGTCACGTCCTGAGACAGTTTGCGGGAACCGTCCTGGATGCGAACATTCAATATAGCGGGCTGCCAGGTCTGCCAATCAGCAGCGGTAATGAGATGATCCCAAACCTCCGCAGGTGAGGCTGAAATTTCTATTGTGTTGACAACGTGAACTGGGCAGCGGCTCGGATCGTACTCTGCTGGAAAACGAATCGACTCTGTGTTCATCATGTCTCCTCCGGTTTTATGCCTGAATTCTTGGTATGGTCGCGTCTGCTTCATGTCACTTCAAAGAGTGGATTAACGGGTTGAACTTCCCTAGCGGTTACGATCGGTTTCAGCACGAAATCAAATTGAGCAGAGTAGAATGGCTTGTTTTGATTTTGCGCCTCAAGTTCGGGAAGTGATTTGTGCTTTTGCAGTTTGATAATGGTCGATCGCACCGTGAAGGTAGTGTCTGAATCAAGAAGAGGATCACTGTCTATGAAAATTTGAGTCGTCAGCGGCGTGTAGCCAGTCGCACTCAGCTTGAAGTGGATGTGAGCCGCCCGCCAGGTGTGTCGTCCCAACAGGCGCAACACCTCACCGCAGGGTCCATCGTTTGGTATGTTGTATCCACTGGGCACAACCGTTTCAAAGCTGTAGTTGCCGTTCTCGTCCGTATGGAGTTGCCCGCGAAAGTTTCCAGCAGGTTGAGACGGATCGATGATGTCGTACAATCCCTTTGAGTTGGGTTGCCAAACTTCGATCAATGCGTTGGCGATCGCGTGTCCATCCACATCTAACACGCGACCTGAAAGGAATAATGGCTCACCTTCTGCATCAATACCAATGCGATCGCCTAACTTGCGCTGAGGCGAATTGGGCACGTAGAGCGGTCCTTCCAAATTAGCTTCTGTTACATCGCCATTGGAGTCTTTCAGCAATTCCACCAGCATCGAAATGCCGAGCAAATCAGTGAGCATTTGAATCTCCCCATCTGGGATAACTTGCGTGTGGTGGCTACCTCGATTGAGAAAATCACGCCCCTGCTGCAATTCTGGCTCGGTTAAGTTGACTTCTCGAACAAAAGCATGGAGATGCTTCACCAAGCTTGTATAAATTTCGTACAGGCGCGGATGAGTTTTGCCACCGTCACCGTGATCGATTACAGCTTGCGTGATGGTGTCGATCGTAATAGTTTGCATGATTGAATTCCTTTTTCCAGTTGATGTGAATTGCAAATTAGTCACAAGAAGCGTGAACTACTGGCATCTCTCAAGCAATCCTGCCTCCACTGGAAGCCTTCAGCGTAGCCTTTGCGGTAATGCAGAAAAATGCTGAACAATCCATGCTGCAAGGCGGAGAGATGCTTCAGGGAACCCTGTTTCCAGCCGATGCAGTAGAGATTGTATAAAAATCCCATTCGTTGAACATACATGGCACAACTCCAATTGCTGATTTTAGACGTGTGTTGTTATTGAGCGCTCCAGATTAAGCCAGAATGTGTTTGAGGAGTTTATGGGTTACAAACTGCTCAAATGTTGTTGGTGTAATTACTTCAGGTGTTCGTGCAGTCGCATAGATACCATCTGGATCACCAAGGGCACGAAACAGATTCCCTAGCTCTTGTTGGACATCCAATGTCGCCCCATCCAAAGCAAGCTGCTGTTGAATCGATTCAACTGTGATTTGGATATAGTCAATTGAACGATGCAGGACTCGCGACAGAATGGCAGTGACTTCAGAGAGTGTTAGATTTTCTGGTCCCATGAGATTCCGAGTCCATTGTCCTGCCCAGCGATCGTCCAATAAATATCTGGCGGCTTCATCTCCAATATCATCGGTACTAATCCAGGGAATATCATGGTCATCCGCGTAGGGAAAATAGACGGTGTTGTCCTGCTGGATGACCTTGATTTCTCCTAGAAAATTCTCCATGAAATAACCAGGACGTAGATGCAGCACATTCGAGCCAGTTTGGTTGAAAATTGTTTCAACAGTTCCGGCAAACGTTACAGTGCCGAGATCTGTACCTGAGCCTGCACCCACACTAGAAATGTTAATCACTCGCTGAATGCGGTTTTCCTGCACAGCTCTAGCTGCAATCATCGCAGTCTGACGATACCAGTCGCGTAAGCTAGGGGCATCTAGTTTCGGTGGAGTCAGCCAGAACAAAGCATCTGCATTCTGTGTTGCCTCAATCAACCCTTGCGGATCATCACTGCTGACAGGTTGGACTGTAGCACCTTGAGCTGCTAAATCAGCTAACTTCTCTGGCTGTCGGGTTAGAAGAATCGTTTCGGCTCCAGACTGCACAACTTTCTCTGCGGTACGTCGTCCAATATTGCCAGAGGCAGCAGCGATCACAATCTTCATACTGTTTCGTTTCCTTGCGCTACATTTTAGCGAGAGCCTAGAGCCAATCTTAGGTGTTTGCCCATCGCTCACTCACAATCCTTGGGTTCCAATATTCTCGGTAATGAACGATAAGACCATTCCTTGTTTCCAGTCGCATCACATACTCTTGTTGATAGGGAATACCTGTGGCGGCGATGACCGCTTCCCCCTGAACCTCAGCCCATAGAATATTTGAGTCTGTTGTTGGATAGACCCGAATATTGGTAAACCTCAAGTCTTGCAACTTCGCTACTGCATTTTTGAGGTAGTTGTATATCACTTCTTTACCTTCTAATCGTTTGGGTGTATCGAAAGCGTATGGATATTCAACGACTGCATCTTCGGTATACAGGTTCATCAAGGCTTGAACATCTTTAACGATCAGCGATAAAAAAGAGGTAAAGACCTGAGTAACTGTCTGTTTTGCTTGATCTGATACGGGTTGCATAAAATTCTCCTTGTTGTATCTCATTTGAGTTTAGTGAGTTTTATTGCTTCACTTCTTTCAGATTCTTACAACGCTTCATCAGATTCTGATGAGATTAACGAACTTACTTGGGTATTATTTCCCGTCAAAACCATCTGTACCCCCCTAGATGGAGTAAACGTTACCCCGCGACGCTGGGGATATTCAGGAGATTGATCGATCAGTGCGAATCGATAATGGGAAAGCAGAGTTGCAACGACTAATTTCATCTCAAATTGGGCTAATGCTTCCCCAATGCAACGGCGCGCACCACCGCCAAAGGGCAAGAATTCGTAAGCAGAAAACTGCCGTTCTAAAAAGCGCTCTGGCTTAAACAATTTAGGGTCTGGATACAGATCGGGGCGATGATGAGTCAGATAAACACAACCATACACTCTCGTTCCAGGTTCAAGTTGATACCCCATCAGCTCTACAGGCTCTTTAACCTCCCTGGGAAAGGTGAGCGTCGCAACAGGGAAAAGACGCAGAGATTCATTACAAACAGCAGTGAGATAAGGCAATTGCGCTACAGTGACTGGATCTGGAGCCTTACCGAGCTGATTCAGTTCTTCATATAGCTTTTCGTTCACTTGAGGATGGCGATGAATCCAGTACAGTGCCCAGGCGATCGCCGTTGCAGTGGTTTCATAACCCGCTAATAGAAGGGTCAGTAACTCATCATGCAATTCCACATCACTCATGGGTTGATCCATTTCATCACGGGCTGACATCAACAAACTCAAAATGTCTGAACCCATCTGATGCTGATGATGACGAGCAGAAATTTCAGCATAAATGATTTCCCCAATCTGTCGTTTCAGATGCTGCAAGTACCCCCAGGGACTGCGGGTTCCCCAATCCTTTTGCAAGGATGGAAAGAACAGTAAACCACCAATCAAAGGAGATTGCAGTGAATCTGTGAACCGAACAATCAGTGACTTGAGACGATGGAATCGTTCCTCTTGATCAATGCCAAAAACGACCTTGAGGATCACGGCTAAAGAGATTTCCTGCGCCAACTGACGAGCAGAAAACTGCGTATTGATTGATCGCGAACTCATCGCTTTGTCAACCAATTCACAAATCAAGTCTCCATAGCTTCGCATTCGTTCTCCGTGAAAGGTCGGCATCAACAACCGCCGTTCCCGACGATGACGGACACCTTCGAGCGCAAAAAGGGAGTGATCTCCAGTCAGTGGTTGAAGCAGTGAATTTGGCGGCGTAATCAATTGCCTGGTGTCATTCGAGAAAATGAACTGGAGCACCTGGGGATTGCTGACGAATACCACAACCGGGTGGTTGCCAATCACAGGGGCATTAAAAATTTCTCCGCACTGTTGGGCAGCCGCCTCCATGTAGGCGATCGCATCTCGTGTGTACAGGATTTTTTGCAGCCAGCGAGGTGCTTGTGAACCAGCAGGAACGTTAGTTTTTGGAATCATAGGTCTAAGTCGGCTGGTGAAAATTATTGTTAATGAGACAAAAGTGACTGTGAGTTCAAGCGATCAATCTTTTGCTCCAGTACTGTAATCTTTTGCTCTAGCTTTTGATAGTTTTCTGTATTGATCTGAGCAATGTAAATGGCTGTTCCGGCTTGACTGGCAAATCGTTTGAACATCCAAAGCTCATTTAAAGAATACTCTCGCCCCTTCTGCATTGGTCCTAATGCCAGCACTCCCATGAATTTTGGCTCTTTGGTTTGTCGCAGTATGAGCGGAACCAGCAGCGGAAAGACGTGATTATCGGGTTGCTTGACCACCATACCTTGACGCACTTGATTGAATGCTGGTGCATCACAGGCAAACGACTCAATCATTTCTGGTTCTACATCGCCCACACTAATAAAGTGTGATGGTTGGTTTTCGTTACATAGAAAGATGACTCCATAGCTGATGTCAAACAATTCCAAAATTCGACTGATCAAGATTTCCTCTAATTCTGACGAACTGACTGTGGCGCGTGCTTCCGGTAAAATCTCCACAAAATCTCGACTAAGATTCACCTTGTTGGGATAGAAGTAGGTATTGACAAAGGTTTCCAGATATTTACGGGTTGCACCAAACGCTAAGCCTACGACTAAGACGGCAAAACCCGTTGCAATCGGAGTTGCACTGGAACCTAGAAACTCAGCAAACAATCCTTCCAACAGTTTGGCAAGGGTTGCCCAAATTGCCGCCAGAACAGTTGTCAATAGCCCATAAATCACAGTTTGATTAATGATGAAATCAATTTCCCACAAGCCAAAGTGCAGAATTGAAAATCCGATCGACAGCGGTATCAGCAATTGCGACACGATAAAGAACGGGTGATGCAATAGTAAAATCAACCAATCCGGACCAGGTTGTAGCGATGGAAAGAAATACCAGGCAATGTGGGTAACAAAGTCACCGAGAACGGCAATGGTTAAACCAAAGACAACCCATTTTGTTTGTTGCCGCTGGGTAGGTTCAGTCAAACGAAAATAGCGATAGAGTTGAGCAACAACGGCTGTAGATAGCCAGCCAGCCAGAACTACAAACGGGAATGGATGAGGCAACTGATAAGGATCTAACTGGTAGAAAAAGGGACAGAGCAGTGACCATGCTACCAGAGCGATCGCACCGATTCGAGTCCAGCCCAGGGCAAACCGACCATCGGGAAAGACGTAGAAAAAGATGATGAATGATGCCAGAC
Source organism: Tildeniella nuda ZEHNDER 1965/U140 (assembly GCA_019358895.1). Taxonomy (GTDB): domain Bacteria; phylum Cyanobacteriota; class Cyanobacteriia; order Leptolyngbyales; family Leptolyngbyaceae; genus Stenomitos; species Stenomitos nudus. The sequence goes on from JAHHIG010000002.1 coordinate 525,683, forward strand.
CGACTGACCGTAGCAGCTTCAGGGGTAGATCTAGCGCACCTTGCTGCGCCACTAATGCATGCAGTGGTGGGGGAACGCTGACTCCAAATAGCATCAATGCGATCGCCGCCAAAATCGTCATCCAGGTGGCAGAACCACGCAGGGCAATCATTCCACCCGTCACGGCAAATGCCAGCGCTAATAGGCTTTCCAGCAGCAGAAAGTATAGGATGTAGAAGTTGTCCGAAAGACCTGCTTTGACCAGGTAAGGATGATAATAGGTATCTGCCATGTACTGGAGTTGCTCAAAGCGGATCGTGATCGTTGCTATCCCGGAAATTAAACTAATCCCCAGAATAAAGAAGGCAACCCACCGCATGGGCAGGCGAATCATTAAGTAGTTATGTGGTTGGGTTTCAGGACTATTCATCTCTTCTTCCTTTCTCTACCTGAAGTTGCAGCGGACTGAAGGAACTCTGGTTGTCTTGGATGAGAAACGGCAGAGGGGATGCAATTTTTGACGAGATTGTTGGTACAATAGCAGACAGATTAAACATCGATCGCCGAGTATTCCGAGAGAATTTGCTGGTACTTTGCACTCACTTTCGGCAAATCGTAGGTGGGAGCAATGGTCTCCACTCTCAGCGCCTTAAGTTGCCCCATACATTCACTGGTTGTAGTCAATCGCTCAGCCGTTTGTAGTCTTGAAGTCACCGTCACACCTGCGGAGCATATCGCTGCAAGCATATAGACTGGCTTCCAGTTCTTAGCATTGCCGATCGTTCCTGCCATCCCTGCCAGGAGCGTGGACAACCCAGCGAGAATAATGTTTGCATTTGTGTACCGAGCGTTTTTGCGTTTGAGTCTTTTCTTTTGTGCTTGTGCTTTTTCAAAGCTGCTAGAAATCTGCGATCGCATGACATCAAATTGTGTCTCTGTAACAGATGAGTGTGTATCCATTGGTCTTTCCCCAAGAACAGATTCAGAAGTGTAGTTGTTTGTTTTGTACCAATTGAGTTTGCTTATGCAGCAACATTGGGTAAAGCTCCAGGCGGTCCCAAAATCTCGTCGCCGATCTCGTTGGAAATACGTTCAGCGAGAGCCATATCGGGTACTCCATTCGCATCCTGTGTTCCTACCGCTGCAATCAGTCGCGCAAAGCTACTCGGAGAAGTGACCATTAATCCACGAGCAGGTTTTTCACCCACTACACCCACAACGTGAACTGTCCCAGCAGGAATCAGAAAACTTTCACCTGCGTTCAGCACAACCTTGTTTTCATCCGCCCAAACTGTGAATTCTCCTTCAGTCACGTAGAGTTGTTCAGAATAGCGGGTGTGGCGATGGAGAGGCGTTTGGGTATTCGGGGGAAAGTAGCCTTCGATCAGATCGTATTTGCCTTCAGTTGCCGTGTGATCTGCAAGGATCGTGAGGCGAGAGCCAAATAGCCAGAAAGAATTGGACATGAAAATACTCCGATTGATCAATGAGTTGTGTCATTACTGGTTAATCACGCCAGCGATAAGTCTACAAGCATCAGAGAAGTTGCTTTAGAAGCATTCCTCAGATGCTTAACCACTCTGTTTGGTAATCCACAGTAGACGGCATCACTGGGTCATAGACATGGAACGGGTCACCATTTGCGGCGATCGTGGTCTTGTCATGTGCTACATGTCCGTAGAAGAGCGGTTTGGAACTGAGGCAGGTATCCGGCTCTAAATCTAGCCGCAGCACTTCTCCCTGTCCAGCCACAAAGCCTTTGTTGGAAATGTAAATGTCCCTGTCAGCACCAATTTCCAAGCCCGTGGGATTAATTAACTCATCCGCTACGATCGCCGTGCGAGTTTGACCATCAGGAGACACATAGATCAATGCTCCTGCATCACCTTCATTCAAAAGTCCATTTGCATCATATTCCAGCACATACAGACCGCCAGCAGCGTCAAAGGCGATATCTGTAATATTCGTAAAACCGTCTGCATAGACTTCTGGTTGACCTACTTCATTGATGCGATACACCTGTGCCGCTCCTGCTTGAAACGGAAACCCAGTCAATTCACTCACGTAGAGCGCACCATCCGGTCCAACGGCAACTGAGGTAGGAACAGACTGCTGTAGTACTGCTTCACCCGTGAGCCGATTCGTTGCATCACGAACTGGAAAGACGGCTTCTAGAATCGGTTTACCGCTGAAGGCACGCTGACTGAGCAAATCATTTGCACCTGCATCAACCACATAGGCTGTATTATCGTTAATCAGCAGATCATAGAGGTTGGTATCGACATTTTGCCCGTCGGGATTGTTCGCTTGCTCATATGCGCCAAAATCGCTCAACCTTGTCCAGGAACCACCGTTTTCAAAACTATCGATCGCAATCAACTGGCTAAAATCAGGCATTTTTAATATGCCATCTCGATTAGATGGATTGCTGGCGAGACCCACAATCACATAGGCGTTTCCATCCGCATCAAATTCAATGTCACTAACACCTGCTGCATCTGAGCCATCGGCTAATGCCAGTGAGGGTAATCCAGTAACGACTCGTTCTGCTACCCCGTCTTGAATGCGAGTAATTGCCCCCGTTGCCCCATAGAACACTGATGCGCCCGGTACACTGGGAGACGGAATACTAGCCCCGATTCCGCCCCGTCCGGCTTCAGCAACATAGAGCGCCCCATCCGATCCAAAGCTGAGTTTGCGGGGACTATCTAAACCTGATGCCAAGACCTCAACGTTCGATACTTGCAGTGTTCTTACGAGTTCAGACATTTCTTTCTCCTTTGAATTGATTTAGGAATTGATTTGGAGTTTTGGCGCGTTAATTAGGTGTCATTCTTATTAATCACGCCAGCGATAATCTACTGGTATCCAGGTATAACCTTGACCCTCTGCCCGGATGTGCCCTACTCCTGGAAAAGGTAGATGTGCTGCTGCAACTAAGCGACGTGATTGTTCTGCACGGGCAAATTGGTTTACTCGTTGCACTGATGCAGCATTAGAATCGACATCGTAGATCACGGTGATTCTGGGATTCGGAAATTGAATCGAGCCAAAGTGAAGAATATCGCCCCAAAATTCAATGCTCTCGCCCTTACTTTCAACAACATAGAAATTGTGTCCCGGTGTGTGCCCAGGCGTAGGACGCGCTGTGATTCCGGGTAAGATAGCGGTTTCTCCAGACAACAATTTCAGCTTGCCTGCATCCCGGTAAGGTTTGATGGTTTTGGCGGCTTCGTCGAAAAATCTGCGCTCAAGGTGCGATCGTTCTGCATTCGCAGGATTGAGCCATAAATCGACATCAGGCTTACCCGCATAAACTGTGGCGGTCGGAAACATGAGTCGCCCATTTTCGACCAAACCACCACTGTGATCCGTATGAACGTGAGTAATGAGAATCAAGTCAATGTCATCGGGTGCATAGCCTGCTGTCTTCAACGAGCCTTGCAGTTTGCCGCCTAGCCCTGGACCAAACAGTTGTCCTGCCCCAGTATCCACCAACACCTGTTTCTCTCCGGTATCGACCAGAAATGCATTAATGGAGGCTTCAACAGGATTTGCAAGAAAGCTGCGATCGAGGAGTTGCTTGATCTCTGCCGAGTTTGTGTTCGTTAGAATCTTGTGGAGATCTTGCGGTACTGTACCATCGCTCAATGCTGTAATCGTGAATTCGCCTAACCTAAACGAGTAGACACCGGAGACTTGAGCTTTTGTCGTTTTATCTGTAGCAATCCCTGAAGAAGTACACGAGGTTGCAACAATCAATACTGTGGTTATAGCAGCCAAAATTGCTTTGAAGAACATGTGAATGTATTTTGGAATTTGTAGTTCATTGAAACAGACTCTTCACTGCTGCATCTATGCCGCCGCCCGTTGCTTGCACGGGTTCGATATACAAACGTGCCCACTTAATTTGATCTGCTTCTATGCCTAAAATGGATACCCCACGCATATCAAGCGGTACACCATTGTGACGGGTACCAAAATAACGCCATTCGCTCCAGGCAGTATCACCCACAACTGCCGAGCGGAGCACCTCTGTGCAAAAGTCCGGGACATCCTGGAAGATGACAGACCAATTCTTAAGCACCTGCTCAGATCCCTGGAAGGCTCGATCGGGATGGAGGGGTTGCTCACCCTGAAAGTCGGGTGTAAAACAGGTTGAAAGCGCTTCCAGATCATGAGCGTTTAGTGCTTGTTGCAGTCGCTCCGTAACAATGCTTTGACTAGATTTCATGATGACTCCTTTATTTAGTGCAAGAGATTTGATCAAATGAAACGTACTCGGTCTTGGTGTCCATAGCGATCACAAAAAGATATCAATCCTGATACAGGTTGCATGGAACTCTCCTTATTGCATCTAAGTTGATGTTAGTGAGTTCAATGCTTTACTTCTTTCAGATTCTTACGACAATAGATGGACCGTTGTGATGAGCAAGCTTGTTCTTTAAGACAGTTCAACAGCAAAAGAATGATAAAAGTATTTACTTCGACTTCAATTTCTCCCAAGCTCGAATGACCTGCTGGAGCGCTCTAGGAAGATTTTTCTTCTCTAAATCAATGTACTGAACCGTCGCTCCAGTTGTTTGCAGCGTTGTGGTTGGATAGTCGGCAGATGCTGTACTTGTGAGGTATCTCAAACCGTTCAAATTTTGAAATCGCTGTCTTTCGAGCAACTGTTGGAACTGTTTGACCTCTGCCTGAGAAAGACGCTTCACCACAATTGGACGCGATCGAATATTGGGAGCGATGATGAACTGAGTGATTGCACCATCACTCGTCAACGTCATCTGAGTTTCTTTGCCAGACAAATCGCCACTGACGACTGACCGGAACACAATTTCGGACTCGATCGGCGGTTTGTTCTGCTCTGGAACAAACGAAGGGATTAATCCACCTCGACTCCTGCTTGCAGTGGGATTTTGCACAATGCGATTTCCATCTCGATCGAGGTGATACACCCAACTGCCATTTCTGCCCGTCACGATCGTCTGCCAGCCAGAAATAGCAATTTGGGTGCAAGCAGTTCCTGGGGTGAAGATCCCCAAACATCCATCCCAAACGGCTGGTCTAACTGCTGCAATTTTTAGTTCCGTTGCTGGAATCCTCACATCCTCAGAAACCTTGTTCAGGAGTCGCTGGTCTACTTCTTTTGGCAAAGTTGTCTCATCCGATTCAGGTTCTAATCGGATTGAGGTTCCAGTTACATTTGTACGATAAAACCAGCTTTGTTGCTGATTCGTCACTTCAACACGCCAACCCGGAACGACTACTTGAAGACAGGATTCGGCTGAACCACCCAACCCAAAACAGCTATCTCTCCAGGTTTGCCGAGTGAAGCGAGCGATCGTCAAGCTTTGAATTGGAACATTGGGACGCTGCGAGAGATCCCGCCGCACGGCTTGTCTCACCGATGCTGGTAAGCGCGGTGTTCTGTTGATCTCCGTTGGAGCAGATGGGGTTGGAATGGATTGTGCGACCGCAGATTCTACAGCAACTCCACTTGTTAGTAACAGCAACCCTACCAATCCTGCTGTTTGAGAGCCGTTGAACATCCATTTAAGTTGTGCCATTGTAATCACCATAACTTGTGTCCTTATGTGCAAGACAAAAAATCAACGTAAACTGTTCTAACAGGAATTCTGATAAAGCTTCGATGACAGCGATCGTTTACAGATTGTTCATGCAAGTTTTCTCCAAATTCTGGTTAGAAAACAGCTTCTTTAGCTAACAACTGAGTGATTGTGATGCCTGGTTGCAGTTTTCCAGCAAACACAGTGCCAACTTTGCCTTCATGGAAGTGATTTAACGCCAGTTGATATCCCTGAGAAGGCAAGGGAATATAACCTGTTTGCTTCACATGGCGATCGGCATTCTTGAGATACGCCTCCACAAATGCCTTAACCTGGGGCTTCTTCTGGGCAGAATTGAGATTGACATAGATGAACAAGGGGCGAGAAAGCGGCTGATACTTGGCAGACTGTACCGTTTTAACAGAAGGCAGAACTGCGCCCTGACCGCTATTGATCGCAAGTGGTTTGAGTTGCTTGGCATCGGCTTGATAATAACCAAACCCAAAGTAAGCGATCGCATTTGGATCACGGATGACATTCTGAGCTAAATCATTCGCCTCTTTACTAGCGCTGTAGTCTTTGCGACTAGCACCACCTGAGCCGTTCACGATTTGAGTAAAGTAATCAAATGTGCCGGAGTTTTGACCAGGAGCATAAAGGGCAATGGGGCGATCGGGGTAGGAACTGCGAATCTGCCGCCAATTGGTAATTTTTTCTTCAGCATCAGGTTCCCACAGCTTTCTGAGTTCTGCGCTCGTCATATCTTTTGCCCAGGTATTTTGAGGATTGACGACAACGGTGATCGCATCGAAAGCAATGGGAATCTCCAAATAAGCAACCTTTGTTTGTTTGCAAGCATCCATCTCTTGAATGAGAATTGGACGAGAAGCATTGTTAATGTCAGTCTCACCTGAACAGAACTTCTTGAATCCGCCGCCAGTTCCAGAAGTATTGATGCTGACCTCTGTTTGTTTTGAATGGCTAGCTTTGAACTCATCCGCAGCTAATTGAGTAATCGGTGCAACCGTGCTAGAGCCATCAACTCTGATCGGATCGGTTTTCTGAGTCACCATTTGAGAATTCGCGGCACAGCTTGTGACCAAAGCTGAAGCGACCAGCGTTGAGGCTGGTTTAAGTAACGTTGCTTTCATTGTTGTAAATTCCTTGAATGAATTGATCAGATGCGTCTCAATCTAGCGATCGCATTGCTTATCCACATTGGATCACGATCAACTCGTTGAGACAGCAGTGGGTTTGATATTCTGGTTGAGATGGAACAGATTGGTCGGGTCATACTGGTTCTTAAGTGCGACCAGCCTTGCATAGGTATCAGGCGGGTAAGCCTCACGAATCCGTTGTTCTCCCTCATTCGCCAGAAAGCTCGCATAGACTCCGTTGGCGTAGGGAGAGAGCGCCTGAAAGACATGCTGGGTGCGGGCAGCGAGACTATTGGCATCAACCGATAGCGGCGCGAAATGCGTGACCAACACCACGCCCTGTTTATCGCGGTGAGCAAAGGCAGTCGCATCGGGTGCAACTCGGCTCATCGCGCCACCGAGAACCCGCAGTGACACCACTGTTTCAGGCGACAGAATGGATTGAGTTGCTTGCACCAATGTCTGCAACATTTCATCTGAGAACGTCTCGAAGAACTGCGATCGCCCATGATGCTGCAATCCAGGTACTTCACCGACTGCGGTGAGCGCAAAGATATCTGAATAGGGCATTGGCGCAATCAGGTCAGCGATCGGAGTCGCCAACTGACGCAGGGGAGCCACTACCCGCTCACCCTCGCTAAGGTCGCCTGTGTAGCAAACTAGAATGCCGACGATCGGGGTTCCCTGTTTGTCGGGTGGGATAAAGGGAGCAGGGGGAGCAAGCGCAAGCATCGCCTCGGTCGAGAGTTGATCTGGGGCTGCCGCTGCTACACGGGCATACTCTTTCAGGATGCGCTCCGCCTCCGTTGCTTCGTAAAAGACAGCACCGCCCAGAATCGTCCCGCCGGGGTGTAGGTTGACCTCAAAGGCAGTCGCAACACCAAAGTTGCCCCCACCCCCGCGCAGTCCCCAAAATAGTTCCGGATTTTCCTCAGCACTGGCTCGCCGAAGTTGTCCATCTGCCGTCACCAGTTCCACCGATCGCAGATTGTCGATCGTCAGACCGTAGGCACGTACCATCCAACCAATGCCGCCGCCGAGGAGCAAACCCCCAACGCCCACGCTGGCAACATCGCCCGCAGTCATTGCCAGTCCAAAAGGCTGGAGGGCGTTCGCGACCTCACCCCAGGTAAGTCCGGGTTCTAAACGAGCCGTGCGACGGCTTGGGTCTACTGTAATCGTTTTCATGCTGGAGAGGTCGATAACTAAACCACCGTCATTCGTGCCATGTCCCGGTATACTATGTCCTCCACTCCGCACCGAGAGCGTCATCCTATGCTCACGAGCAAAATTGACCGCAGTTTTGACATCTTCGACATCCATACAGCACCCGATCGCAGCTGGATAGTGATTAAATGCACCGTTCCAAACTTTTCGTTCAGCCTCATAAGCGGGATCTCCTGGCAGGATCAGTTCACCGCGCAGGGTCAAGAACAGTTTCTCAACGGGTGGCTTCTCTGGTGAAGCTACTGTTTGAGATTGTTGATTTTGATCGGACTGAGCAGTCTCTTGATAGTGTTGTGACATGAGTTGTTTCCTTGATTTTTCGAGACGAGGTTAACGAGCTTGTTTCGGTGTCATACCAGTGAACCGCTTAAACTGCTGCGTTAAATGGCTTTGACTGGAGAAGCCAACTTGTAGAGCAATATCTGCGATCGCCCAATTTGTTTTTGACAGCATCACTTCTGCCCGTTTCACTCGCTGTTGAATTACATACTGATGTGGAGAAGTTCCGGTAGCATGTTTGAACAAACTGGCAAAATAAGTCGGGCTAATATGGACAACTAAGGCAATTTGTTCCAGGGACAGATCTCGTTCGCGTAGCGTCGGCTCTGCCGAATCGAGGTGAGTGTGAATATAATCGAGTGCTTGCTGCAACTGCGTGTGAGTTAAGCTTCGTTGTTTCAATGTAATGGTTGACATGGTTGAAATCTCAGCAAGGGTAGACAACAAAACAGGCAAAAGTTAGCCATCCTGTTAGATAGCTTGCTCGTCGTAAAAAAAGAAGTAAAAAACTTAGTGGCTTATAGCGACAATCGCTTCCATCAACTGCGCCTTGTTCCAGCGTTCGGTATAGCGAACTCCATTGATAAACAGTGCTGGAGCAGATGTTACGCCACTGTTTAATCCACTTTTGATATCTTCATTGATGCGATCGACGTGCCTTTGCTTAGATAGGTCTTGCAGCAATGAGGAGATATCGAGTTCTAACCGATCGGCATACTCCACCAGACAACCGTTATCTAGCGCGTGTTGATGGGTGAATAGCATCTTGTGCATCTGCCAAAATTGACCTTGCACTGCTGCGGCTTCTGCCACTTCTGCTGCCTTTCGTGCTTGGGGATAGATTGAATTCTCGATAAAATGACGGAACACGACACATAGCCAATTTTCCTGATGAAATACAGAATCGAAATGGTGTTGAATTGCCTGAATCAAACGATACACTTCCCCACACTGAGGAGATTGATAATTCCCATATTCCACAAGGACGACTGGAGCACTGAGTAATCCCTGGTAGTGGTCGCGTTCTGAGGGGGGAACAAAGAGTTGATTGGCATTGCTATCTTGATTCATCGGACTATTTAGCAAAAAGGATTTCTCATGGCATCAAGGGATCGCCATGACTCAGATTTGTGACTTCTTCTGACTGAAAGGATTGAACCTCACCCTGTTATTGGTATGAATTCATCCTACGAAGTTAGTGCCGCATTGTCGCCAACTCAGAGTTGAGCGTTTGCTGGGATGAAACGGCAATTGCGACCTATCTCTACCGCGAGTCAGCCACCGAACTTAAGTTCAGTTCATAACTCGGTGAGTCCTCGCTTCAACGCTTTAACAACGGCTTGAGTGCGATCACTCACGCCCAATTTGCTCAGAATTCGGTTGATGTGGAATTTGACCGTACTTTCAGTAATATGCAAAGCTGCCCCAATATCCTGATTACCCAAACCGTCTGCCATCAGATGAACGATCTCTTGCTCTCGCTGGGTCAACTCTGGATTCTTCATGCGCTGTACCAGTTTGGCAGCAACTTCAGGCGGAATATATTGTTGCCCGCTGTGAACGATATGAATGGCATTCAGGAGTTCATCTGGTTCAGCATCCTTGAGCAAATAACCTTTGGCTCCGGCGTGTAATCCCCGATAAATATCTTCGTCACCATCGTAGGTCGTTAGCATAATAATGCGGGCATGGGCAAATTCAGCACAGATTGCCACAGTCGCATCAACACCACTCATTTGCGGCATCCGTAAATCCATCAGGGTAACATCGGGCTGGTGTTGTCGATATTGCTCGATCGCGTCCTGCCCGTTACCTGCCTGACCCACCACCGTCATGTCTGGCTCATTTTCAATCATCGCAGCCAGTCCCTGGCGGACAATGGAGTGATCATCAACAATCAAAACGCGGATTGCTACAGACTGGCTCATACGGTTGCCTCCCGCTGCACAGATACGCTTACTTCTGTTCCCTGCCCTGGCTGGCTGTCAATTGAGAGTTGTGCTCCAATATGTTCCGCTCGTTCGCTCATTCCTAGTAAGCCAAATCCCTGGCTTAGAGTTGTGCGGTTGACTTCAAAGCCTTGTCCATTGTCTCTAACTCGCAAGTAGCATTGGGTCGGTTTATAGACTAACTCAATCCGGATCTCGTTCGCCTGGGCATATTTAACCGCGTTCGTAAATGCCTCCTGTCCAATTCTCAGCAGGTTATTCTCAGTGTCAGGAGGTAACGCATAGGGCGCACCACTAATCTCACAAATCAAGCGGGTTTCAGTTGAAGATTGCAGACTGGATACAAATTGCTTCAGTGCCGTCCATAGGTTGCCATCTTCTAGTAACTGGGGACGCAGTGCCGCAACCGATCGTCGAGCTTCTGTTAGCCCGCTCCGAGCCAGATCGCGCACGGTCTGAATATGCGATTGTATGGCGTCTGGGTTCGTTTTTGCTAATCGAGAAATGGCTCCCATGTGAACCAGGACACCTGTAAAGGCTTGTGCAAGAGTGTCGTGAATTTCGCGCGCCATGCGGTTGCGCTCCTCTAAAATTGAGGCGGCTTCTGCTTGCTTAAGAGCCGTAATATCTCGTGACAGCCAAATGACTCGCTCGTGCCGAATCGGGGCAATACGTGCCGAAAACCAGGTTTCTCGTCCATCTATCTGTAGGCTATATTCCACTGTGAGTACTTGTTGGGTTCTCAGCGCTTGCTGAATGTAATGCATGAATGCATCGGCTTGTTCTGCTTCAAAGATCTGATGCAGTGTTTTACCAACCTTCTCCTCAACTGGGCTATACAACTGCCTCGGATTCCCTTCGATTGTTTCGATCACTCGTCCTTCAGCCGTGACAACACACAGCGGATCGGGAATGGCTGAAAAGAGCGCCCGTAGTTCTGCTTCAGAGGCTTGCAACGCTACTTCTGCCTGCTTGCGATCGCTAATGTCCGAAATCACGCCTTCCATACATTCATCGGCAACATTCGGACGAGCAGAGTAAAGTGCCCAAAACAATGTGCCATCTCGTTTTCGCAACTGCACTTCAAAGTTTTGTAGTGTACCATCACGGTTAAGTAATTCGATCGCTCGCTGGCGATCACTGGAATTGACATAACAGTCAACACCATGTAGAAGCCCAATCACCTGATCGGGCGAATCGAAGCCAAATAGATTCGCAAAGCGTTGATTCGCATCGAGAATCAATCCATCCGAGAGGCGAGCGCGGAAGATGCCGACCTGTGAGTTCTCAAAGATGTTGCGAAACTTGGCTTCACTACGCTGTAGGGCTGCCTCCGCCTGTTTGCGCTGGGTGATGTCAGTGCCAACGGATAAAATTTCTACTAACTGCCCCTGTTCATCCAAGATGGCTTGATTTGACCAGGCAACCCAAACTCGTCTACCGTCTCGGCACAGGTTTTCTTTCTCGGTTTGCAGGTAAGATGCAGGATTGTGAAATAATTCGTGGATGAATTGTTCGACACTGCGTTCAGAAGTTTCACTTTCTGGACGGATCGTTTCTAACAGGGTACGCCCTAAAATCTGATGTTCCTCGTAGCCAAAAAATCTCAGCCCGTAATCATTCAAGAATCGAATTCGTCCTTGCGTATCAAAGCGAATAATAATCGAATTTGCTGTCTGTACTAAGTTGCGATAGTTTGCTTCACTTTTTCGTAAAGCTGCTTCTGCCTGCTTGCGTTCGCTAACATCTCGCTGTACTCCAAACTGACCGATGAGCCTGCCCTGGCTGTCATACAGACAGATGTAATACCCCTCAACCCACATTGCAGTCCCATCTAATCTGCGCTCATCCGTTTCGATATGGAGCTTTCCGGCATCAAAGAGATGTCGCCATATCTCTTTTCTATAAGCTAGATCATGAGCAAATGCTTCTTTTGGGGTGATGCCAACAAATTGCTCTCGACTTGCCCGATACTGAGCCAGCATCGCATCGTTGATTTTTGTAATCCGCAGGTGTTCAAAGATGTAATCCAAAACCTGATCTTTATCAACGCTGCTATCCCATTGCACAGGTTGATCCAGCATCATAATGAAAAAACCGTCAAGGGATTGGGCGAAAAACAGATTCAGAAGTTGCTCGCTTTCAAGCAAGGCATCCTCTGTGCGTTTGCGATCGCTAATCTCCTGTTGCAGGGCTTGGGTTCGCTCTTCTACTCTCCTTTCCAGTGTTTCGGCATGGTTTTCTAACTGCTGATACAACCGAGCATTTTCCAGTGAAATTGCTGCCTGAGCAATCAACAGTTTGAGGACTTGCAAGCGATCGCTGGTAAACGCTCCGGTACTAAGATTGTTCTCCAGATAAAAGATGCCGATCATCTGACGTTGCTTGAGAATTGGCATACAGAGGAGCGATCGCGTCTGCTGGTTTTGAATATACGGATCAGTTAAATAAGACGGCTCACTGACTGCATCATCGAACACCAGCGTTTCTTGAGTGCGTTCTACCAGGTGAATGACGGAGATAGGAATCGTTGCACAGTCAGCAACAGCAATCTTGTCCAGGTCGCACTGGTTACTGCCGCCGCATTGAGCCACCACAGTGAGCCGATCGTCTTCTAGAAGCATCAAAGCGCCTGTTTCGGCTCCGGCATTTTCGATTACCACCTGCATCAACGTGGCAATTAATCGGTCGAGATAGATTATTTCTGAGAGCGCTTGAGCCGCTTTCATCACCGCCGCCAAATCGATCGCCTCAGTCGGATGACAGATCGTTTCATCAGTCACGATCGGATTCGATTGCTGAACCAGATTGGAATTGAGGAGTTGTGGATAGCGTTTTTCTAAATCTTCAACCTTAGCGGCTGCGCCCCAGCGATCGTAGCAATAATGCGCCTCTCTCATGTAGGTTTGGGCAATTTTTGACCGACCTCGCGCCAGATAATGGTTAGCCGCTAATTCATAGGCTAATGCTTCTTCTTGAAGATAGTCATTCTCTTTGGCACCTTGAATAGCTCGTTCATAAAACTCCTCAGCCTCAAGAAATTGCCCCAAGACTCGCGCTTTCTCTGCTTCGACTAGATGAAATTTGTGCAGATAATTCATTGGGGCATGAGCTGCCCATTTTTGCAGCTTTTCTTGGTTGGTGCTAACACAACTTAGCCAAGCTACTTTTTCAGAACTTGAAGCCTCAACCCATAGGCTCAAAAGCACCAGAGAATCGTAGAAATAGAATAAAGTTACAACCGTTGTTGCTGTTATCTTTTCTAAATACTGCCTGGCTAAAATAGCAGTTTGTGTAGCTTGATGATATTCTCCGAATAGATAGCACAGTATAACTTTGAATAAATAAAAGTAGTGAATTTCATTTCCGTCTTTAACTGCAATAGCGTGCGCTAACGCTTGCTCTTCATCATACACACTACCCATTAACAGGCTGGGATTCTCAGACCTACCTAACAGATTCAGGATTGTCTGCCACAACATTGCAATCCAATTAGAGGGGTTTTCCCGTCTGATTTGTCTGATTGCTTTGCTGTAGGTTGCCGTTTTTTGTTCCAGTTGGGTGAGTGACTCACCGACAAAAAACGAGTGACAACATACATGATATGCAGCATAGCCAGCGAATTCAAAGTCTCCAGTTTCCACTCCGGTTTGATAAGCCTCAACCAGCATTGGTATTGTTTTTCTAAAATGCACCTTCCACTGCAGGATATGGGCACTCAATACCATTAACGCTTTAGCATTCCCTTTTTTGGTATTCAATTGTTCTACCAAGTTGAGTGCCAATTGACCAAATTTATAACAGAGTTCAATATTTTGAACAACTCTACATAGAACCAGTCCGTAGGTAGCATAACTCAGCGGTGACCAGGTAGCATTGCCGTAGTTGATTGATAAACTGACCATTTTGCACGTAATTAGTATCATCAGTGCTGGTGATACCATCAATGCAGCAGTCCTGATATTCGTCAGGATGTACATCGCTGCCAGTGGTTCTGGTGCGGTCATCTTTGGTAGGTTAATTAAGTCTTCGATTTCTCGTCCAGCTAATAGCGCAGCCGTTGACTCTAATTCTCTTTGAATATCTATCTGACTGGGAGTTGCGATCAAGCTCACTCCTAGAAGATCCAACACTTCTAATCCAGTTTTGATTGCTTCTTGCAGGTTGCCCTGTGACAAATATCCTTGAATTTTGCTGTCGTAAGCCTGCACTTTGTTAACCACTGTCTTCGCATGGTTAAGTACTGCTTCTACGAATTGTTCCATCTCATCAAAGCGACCGTGAAGATACGCCGCTTCCGCTGCTTCTGAGTACAGCGCTAAAGTTAGGTCATACTCACTCTGCCAATCTGGATTGAGGAGTTTAAGCCCTGTCTTGAAATACTGAAGCGCTGCTTCATAAGCCGTTGCTGCCTTGGCTTTCTGACCTGCCATTAAATTCAATCTGGCAAGTTCCGTTCGTTCGGGTTGAGCGGTGACAAGCTCAATTCCCTGGTTGAGATGATCTACGATTTCAAACAGCCGCTCTGACAATTGCTCTGGCGACATTTTTCCCAGTAGATTGCGCCCGATCTGCAAACGAACTACTTCTTTCTGCGACTCATCAATTAAGGCATAAGCCGCTTGTTGGACGCGATCGTGCAAAAACTTATAATCTTGAATCAGCAAATTCTCATCTAGCTCAGAGATCGGTAAGATTAACCCTGTTTGAATCGCGATCGCTAGCTCTAAAAAAAGTTGACGAACGGGTTTTTCACAAATCATTGAGAGCGTATCCAGGTCAAACTCATTGCCAACACAAGCTGCTAACTGTAGTATTTGCTGAACTGATTCTGGTAGTTTGCTTAACTTATTCGTCATCAGCACAACGACATTATCGGTAATATCCATTGTCTGAATTTGTTCGATGTTCCATTGCCAATTGCGGCGATTGATATCAAACGTCAAACAATTCTCTGTGTATAGGTTTTTCAGGAACTCGTTGACAAAGAATGGATTCCCCTCTGTTTTACACAACGCTAGCTCTGCTAGAGAGCGAACAGTATCCATGTTGTGATGCAGCGTTTCAGCAATCAACTGACTCAACGGCTCTAGCGTTAAGGGGGCTAGAACAATCTCCTGAATCACTGCTTCTTGTTTTCGTAGACTCTCCAATGTTAATGACAGCGGATGCGTTGAACTCAGTTCATTCTCGCGATAGGCTCCAATCAAAAATAGAGAGTGAGTTTGTTCGTCTAGCAGCATCAACTCAATTAACTTCAGCGTGGCAGAGTCGATCCACTGCAAATCATCCAAAAACAGCACCAGCGGATGTTCCTTGGAGCAGAACACCCGGATGAACTGCTGAAAAACTCGATTAAAGCGGTTTTGTGCTTCTGTTGCTCCAACTTCCGCTACAGCAGGCTGCTTACCGATGATTAATTCCACCTCCGGGATTACATCAATGATCAGTTGTCCATTACTTCCCACTGCCGCAAGCAGGCGCGATCGCCACTGCTGCACCTGCTCATCAGGCTCACCCAGCAACTGCTGAACTAACTCTCTCAGAGCATCCACGATCGCGCTGTAGGGAATATTGCGTCCAAATTGGTCAAACTTACCAGAAATAAAATAGCCCTGCTTTGCTGTGATCGGTTTGTAGAGTTCCCGCACCAATACTGATTTACCAACGCCTGCATAGCCAGAGACTAGCATCATCTCCACATTGAATTGAGCATTCTCCCTTTCAGCGAGTCGATCAAATGTCTCTAGTAATGCCTCAATCTCCGTTTCTCGTCCATACAGTTTTTGAGGAATGTGGAACTGCTCGGAAATATCTTGCAGACCCAGTTGAATGTTAACAATTTCATCACCTTGAACAAATTGTTGAGCGCAATGCTCTAAATCTGCCTTGATACCCCAAGCGCTCTGATAGCGATCCTCTGCATTTTTTGCCATTAGTTTCAGAATCAGGTCTGAAACAGGTTTGGGAATCGCTGGATTTAACTTATGTGGCGGTACGGGTTGCTTTGCAATATGGCAGTGAACTAGCTCCAGAATGTCTGTCGTTGGGAATGGTAACTGTTCAGTCAGCAATTCGTAGAACGTTATGCCAAGCGAATAAAAATCGGTGCGGTAATCGAGCAAACGGTTCATTCGCCCTGTTTGCTCTGGAGAAAGATAGGCGAGAGTCCCTTCTAACTGATGCGGACTCCTGAAAACGGGGTTCGTGCGGTTAAATCGAGTGGCAATCCCAAAGTCGATGATTTTGACAATACCAGTCTCTAGATTAAGGACAATATTACTAGGGTTAATATCTCTATGAATGAGATTAGCAGCATGGATTTTGCCGAGAGTATCAGTAAGCTTAATTGCTAGTTGAAGGAAATTAGATAGAGGCATTGGGCAGAATGCTTCTGGACACTGCTGCATCCATCTCTCGATCGATTCTCCGCCAAAATCTTCTAAGAGAATTGCGAGTGTGCGTTGATAGTCTTGTTGACTATATGCCTTCACAACCCCTTCTAAATCGAGCGATCGCGTAATCTCATACTCCTGTCGATACCGGGTTAATTCTTGAGGAGAAGGATAGTCTTGCTTCAGCAGTTTGACGACGATGGGGCAATTATCTTGCGCTCTGATTCCCCGATACACCAGAGAGGCTGCACTCTCGTAGATTGGGCTTTGGATCGTCACTCCAGGCAGGGCAACCATTAAACTCTCCCCTCATAGCGTCATCAGCCATTCGGCAAACTATATCAATCCAACGAGATTCTGAAAAGCAAGAGTAGCATTTGCCCTTGTACAAGCAATCATCACACAGGAGTAGTTTCAGGGTGTGAAGTGTTGGAGTTGCTGGAATACACTAGTGCTGTGTCACAGCTCACGCACGCTCATACTCGTAATCGACTCGTTTGGGGTGTTTGGCTGTTGCCGCAATGGGGGTGCGAACCTCCCCTTGCAACTGCACAGGCTGTTCGTCCATGCAAATTACCAGAAAGTTTGGATTGTAAGGTTGAGCATAAATATCCAGCACCTCCTCCATGTGTGCAACGAACTCTCCATCATCAGCCGAGGGAATCGTCCGATACTGAATCTTACGATTGATCATCCCATTTTTTAAGTGTGCGTCGGACTGTCTCATGGCTGATGCTAGCGGTGATGCCCAAGTCAGCAACTTTGCGTGATAATAGCCGCAATGACCAGTTCGCGTACCCTTTTGGGGGTGGCCCCAACCGCAAAGCAATGATCCGAGATTCCTGTTCTCCATCAAGCAGTTCTTCAGGTGGAGACCTCAGGCGAGGGGCACCATTGAGTGTTTCCTCAAAGGACTTCTCAACCAATCGTTGCCGAATATTCTCCACTGTTCTCGTGTGACAACCGAAGGCTTCGGCAATCGCTCATCTATCCAGTTCGCTCCTTTGCCATCTGCTTTGAGCAGGATCTGAGCAAGTCTGACCTTCTGGTTACTGACCTTGAGTTTTTTAATCACTTCTCGTAGCTCACACCGTTCGTCTTCACTTGATCGGATAATGTATTTCCTTTTACATAAAGCACCCCCGCGCTCGATACACCTTTTGATCGGGACTTATCTGACCCTCCTAGTTCTAGTGTACTCTTGCTCGAGCGTCCACTGAACCGGATCAATCTCAACTTCACTTGTCAACGCTAGTTCAACAATTCTTATCACTCATTGCTCAGCACGGCGGCGTGAGAGCCGATCAAGCTTGGCAGGTCTTGTGCCAAACAGGAGCTTTTGCAAGCGTTGACAAAACGCTATTTATCCAACTGCTGCGTTGTTTAGGAACCCATGATCTGATCCAGTAAAGCCAGGATGGATTGCTTTTACTGGGCTTGAAGGGTGAGCAGTTGGTAAATCACTACAGCTTTTACACTGCTTTCCAAACCCCTGAAGAGTACCGAATTGTCACCAAAGGGCGAACATTGGGAACATTACCTGCCGACTATCCATTAACAAAAGGAATGTTCTTGATTTTTGCTGGGCACCGCTGGTGTGTTTTGTCGGTAGATCAGCAGCATAAAGTAGTCGATGTAGCCAAAGCAGCCGCAGGGAGAGTTCCCAAATTCAGTGGAAACGGCGACTTGATCCACGACCATATCAGGCAAGAGATGTATCGGCTCTATACCTCAGATGACGTTCCCTTTTTCCTGGATGCAACCGCCCACGATTTGCTGAGCGAAGCCAGGGCTAACTTTGCCCGATATAGTCTTGACAAGACTCCTGTTCTGGCGATGGTCGGCAAACGCTTCTGTTTTGCTGGATGGGAGATGTGGTGATGAACACGCTTCTGGTGCAACTACAGGCACGAGGTTTGGTCATTGGTCGGGATGCGATCGCCCTGACTGTTGAGGGACTTAGCCCAGAAGAGGTGATGGAGCATTTACAAGAGATTGCCGCTGCACCTCCGGTTAATGCGGTTGACCTAGCTAGCACCGTGCAAAACACAGTCATCGAAAAGCACGATCGTTTTTTGAGCGCCGAACTCCTTGCTTAGAACTACGCCTCCAGCCACTTGAATGTTCAAGATGCATGGAATACTATCCATCAGGCTCTTTCGAGGAGAGCGATACAGATGGATACACTTGGATACAGTTAGAAGAGACACATAAAGATACAGATGGATACAGAATAAATTTTATTTATAAAAGTATTTTTCTGCAATTGCTTTTAGGTATGCTCTTCAGACGATCCGAAACCATTTCGATCCTAAATTTTTCTTGTCGTGAGAAATTTCCTGATACAGCAAGACAAATGCTCGAAAACGCTGTCTGCTCTAAATTGCATGTAAGCTTTCCTACTACAGGGTCTTTGCCGAAGATGGATACACTGAGGATATAGAATCGATGGAACTGTCTAGGCGGTAATTGCTTAAAATTTCCTGCTGGCAAAGCTTACAGGAAACTTGACCGATTATTAGATCGAAATGGTTTGAGAGGTCAATCCAAATCGATCTCTACATGCGGGATTGAGAAAACTAGATCGAAATGGTTTGATATGCCAAACCATTTCGATCCTGGAGTGATTCAAAAATCTATTTCATTAACAAATGAACTAATCTGCTGACTGAAGAGGTTAGATCCTCATAGGGTAGGATTAATTCAATGTGACAGTAGAAAATGTAGGATGCCAGCAGCTTTGTTGTCCTAGCTATATCGTGCCTGTCACATTAGTTGAAGCTCTGGCAAGTCGAAGACTCCCCCGTGTGCCAAGCGTGGAAATGGTGTCCCTCTGGGTCATCCTGTTGCTCGTGGTGTTGAGTGCCTCAGTAGTTGCACTGGCTACCAATCCTTAGAAGAGGTTGTCCAACGGCATGATCAAGCTCTGGTCGATCGTTTATAGCTACCGTTCAAACGCTTATCTTCGAATAGCACCGTGCGACGCGCTCATGGGCGTAGACTTCGCCAATTGGCAAAAAGCCTTTATGGAGTGGACGATCGTACTCTGTTTGAACGTTTTCAACTGCAAAGGCTGTTGCAGGAATGCCCTGTTCAAAAATTTCGACTTGATAGGTCCTGGCAACTGGGTTCTGGTTTGGCTCCAGCAGTAGTTCAGTTCCGTCTGGTTCCTCTGGAGAAACGACAGTTAACCACCGATAGTCCCCGGTTAAGAGATCTACCTTCTTCACAAAACCCAGGATCTCCGTGTAAAACTTCACAGCTTTTTCCTGGTCATCGACAAAAACACTATTGAGTCTAATCTTCATCTTTCTATCTCCCAAGGTGTCCCTCTCCACTCCCTGCCTGTAGTTGCAGATTTCGGGGAGATTGGGGAGTTACATTCGCCCCCGTTGGAGAAACCGCAACGGTTGCCGCAAAGCGATTGCGCTCACGAATGCCAGCATTCATCACAATGCCGCTACCCATCGAGTGCCCAGCAATGCCAGACGACTTGGGTCAACCTGGGGCTGTTCCAGGAGAACTTGCGCCACATCCAGATTTTGTTGTAGCTCATACCGCTGTAAGCGAGTCCCATTTGCACCATGCCCGTCAAAATCCCAGAGTATGACTGCATAACCCGCATGAGCCAGGACGTGCCCATAGCCCAGCATCAACTGTTTAGAACCCGCAAACCCATACCCCCAGACGTGTAATTTAGGACTCCAGTAAGGCTTATAGATGACGCTCAAGAAGTTGCTCTCGACGGTATAGAAAGAACGGTAGAGAACAGCACAGCCCGACTCCAAACGTTAAACCGATATACAAAATGATCCAGCGACGAGAGGCATTCAATCGCTTAAGTTCACTCCAGGCAAAGCAAAAGAAGACGACGGCTGAGATTAGCAAATCTGTTGCCCATGTGCTTGCGATCGCATTGGCAAAGGTCTGTTGAAAAAATAGAGTAGGGGATAGTAACGCAGGTAGATCTTGCAAGAGCCAGAACCAGGGCGCAATTGTACCCACGATCGCAAACAGCAAATACAGTGATTTCATCGAGCCGAATGGAGCAGTTGTTGAGATTTGAGTTGATTTCAGCATGGTTTCTTGTTGTAAGTGAGTTGAATTTTGTAATGAGGACAAGGTTTATGCACCTTGAATAAAGGTCAACAGATCGCGATTGAGTTGTTCTTTGTGAGTAATGAACAAACCATGTGCGGCTCCTTCATACACTTTGAGTTGGCTACCGGGAATTGCATCTGCGGTTTTCTGCCCCGTGAGTGCAATCGGTGCACCCATATCGTGATCGCCATGAATGATCAGGGTCGGTACGGTGAAAGCAGACATATCGCCTCGAAAGTCCGTTTCAGACTGCACCTGCATCATTTGGATTGCTGCCCAGGGAGAAGCTTGGAGAGCCAAATTCACCAACCATTGGGTCATTTTTGGGGAAACGGAACTATTGGATAATCCATCACCAAAGAAACTGGATGCCATCGCCGTGAAATAGTGAGGGCGATCCTGTTGTAAGAGGGCGATCGTTTGCTCAAAACTACTGGGGTCGAACCCGTTAGGGTTATCGGCTGTCTTACACAAAAAAGGGGTGATCGTAGCAATGAGAACGGTTCGCGCGATTCGGCTAGTTCCATAACGCAACAGGTAACGAGCAATTTCGCCACCACCCATCGAGTGGGCAACCAGGGTGACATCCTGGAGGTCAAGCTGCTCAATCAGGGTTGCGAGATCGTCTGCTAAGGTATCAAAATCACAACCATCACCGGGTTGGCTGGAACGCGCACACCCACGTTTGTCACAGGCAATATAACGAAGTCCCTGGCTAGATAAGGCAGTCATTTGGTACTCCCACATCTCAGCCCCTAATACACATCCGTGGATCAAGACAACGGGTTTACCTGTGCTCCAATCCTTGAAGAATAAGGTAGTTCCGTCTCGCATTTCAATGAATGAGCGATCGAACAACTGGTTTGCAGAAAGTGTTATGGGACGCTGAACTGTTTTCAACATCATTCTTACCCTCGATCGGTATGCTTCTATGATGGGGAAAGGAGATAACTGAAGCAATTACCTCTCAGGTAATCAAAGCGATCGTTTTTGAACGTCTTACGATGCAGCAACGGACTTCTACCTCAGAGCAACAACTTGACTCCTTTGGACTGCTGCTCAAGCAATGGCGCAGTCAACGCGGTTATAGCCAGCTTGATTTAGCGGTAACCAGTCAAGTCTCTCAACGGCACATTAGCTTTCTTGAATCGGGGCGTGCTAAACCCAGTCGAGACATGGTGTTGCAACTGGCAACGGTTTTGGAAATTCCCCTCAGACAGCAAAACTTGATGTTGACGGCAGCCGGATTTGCTCCCATTCATACGCAGACTGATCTGTCGGCTCCTGAAATGGATTCGGTTCGCAAAGCACTCAATTTCATGCTGCAAAATCAAGAGCCATACCCAGCGTTTGTGATCGATCGCTACTGGAATCTGATTTTGACTAATAATGCAGCAACTCGCCTGCTAATTGCGTTTATTGATCCAGGCAAATTGCAAGTCCGCTTCAATATAGATGGCAAAATCAATTTGATGCACGTTCTATTTCATTCTCAAGGACTGCGTCCGTTTATCGTCAATTGGGAGAACCTAGCGGGACGGTTGCTGCAACGAGTACAGCGGGAAGCCATGACAGAAGATGAGCAGTCTACAAGGTTGCTCAAGGAATTGATTGGCTATCCGGGTGTCGCCGAGCTTATAAATTCCTCAAAGCAATTGACCCAAGATGCCTTGCTTCTGACATCTCATTTCAAGCGAGACGATCTGGAGTGGAAGTTTTTCTCGACGATCGCCACCTTGGGCACACCGTATGACATCACGCTTCAAGAACTACGGATTGAATGTTTGTTTCCCGCCGATGAAGCCACTGAAAAAGATTGGGAACACTATGGAAATGAGCGATGAATCTACCGATGAAATTTAGGAATTATCGCAAAACTCTTGCATGACTTGAGCTTTAACCTGGTTGAGCGGGAAACTTTTGGGATAAGTCGAATACATCAGCATAATACCCTGGAGTGTGGAAGAGAAGTAAAGCGATCGCATTCTCGGATTTTCGACTCCCAAGGCTTTGAACAGCTCTGTTTGCACTTCAAACTGTCGAGCTTGCTCATTCATCAGCTTTTGCGTGTATTTGGCAACCACTGGATCAAGTCTCGGTTGAGTGAACAGGTTGAGGTAAAACCGAAACACTTCTGGCTGTCGTCGTACATCTTCTAGAGCACCCTCTGCAATGTACCGAATTTGTTTGGCAGGTGTTGACTTTGTTGTAGCCGCATTCATCACTATCAGCACATCATTGATGCGAATTTCTACTAACGCCGCTAACACCTCTGCTTTACTTTTGAAGTAGTGATACAGCAATCCTTTCGAGATTTCTGCTTGCTTCGCAATGTCTTCGATCGAGGTGGAATAATAGCCCTTCTCACAGAATAAACTCAGGGCTGTGCTGAGAAGCTGTTCAGTGGTAGCACGACGGATGCGATCGTTTTCTTCTGGAGTGCGTGGCATTCTGGTTAAATCTGCATTGTATTCTATCCAATGACTGACTGAACAGTCATCTAAAAAATGAAGCCTCAATATATCTTCGCCGATGCGTACTTGGTGACAGTGCTTAACTGGGCGAAACCGTGCAACATCAATCTGGCAGAATGGAGTGCCGTTCACAACTACTACCAGCAGTTGCGGCATCGGGAGAGCATCGCGCAAGCGATTCGCGAAGAATTGGCGCTTTCCCAGGAAGAGCAAGCAAGGTACGCGATGACTGAATAACCCACGCTTCAGCCCTGAGATCATGGAACCGCTCAGCGATCGAGGGCTGCTTTCAATGTCGGACTGTGAACGGTGGGTAAATCCGTATGCAGCAGTCCAGCCCATCGATAGGTCGGCATAGCACATCCGATTTGTCTATTGATGACATGAGGTTGTTTACCCCAATGTTGCAGGAGTTCCAGATCGGCGATCGTAGCAATGCTATGTCATCACCAACTGAGACTGCAAGGTTGAGGACTGCGCTTGACGCAGCATTGGGGCATTGATCACCTGATCAATCAAGCCATACTCTAGTGCTTCCTGTGCTGACATATAGAAATCTCGCTCGGTATCTGCTTCAATTCGCTCTAGTGACTGTCCGGTATAGTTCGCCATGCGCTGATTGATCTGCTGTTTGGCGTAGAGAATTTCCTTCGCCTGAATCTCGATATCCGCCGCTTGTCCCTGTGTCCCTCCCAATGGTTGATGAATCATAATCCGCGAACTGGGCAAACTACTGCGCTTGCCTTTCACACCTGCACCCAGCAGAAATGCACTCATACTTGCCGCAAAGCCATAACAAATTGTGCAAACATCCGGGCGAATGTGGTTCATCGTGTCATAGATGCCCATCCCATCGTTCACGGAGCCACCGGGAGAATTAATGTAGAGATAGATATCTTTATGGGGATCTTCGGCTTCGAGAAATAATAGTTGCGCTACAATCCGATTCGCCATTTCGGGCATCACGGGTTCTGCGAGAAAAATAATCCGTTCTCGCAGCAGTCGAGAGTAGAGGTCAAAGGCACGATCGCCTCGACCCGATTGTTCAATGACAGTCGGAATCATAATTCAGAGTTCCTTTGTGAAGTAGATAGTGAAAGGATCTGTTTCGGGTTCAAGCAACCCATACGAGCATTGGTTCAAATTCCAGTAGGCGCTTGAGGTCGGATAGACACATTGTCCATCGGTGGTGGTGGCTGAGATAGCTTTGAGCCGATAGTTGGTCGTGGATTACGGTCAGCTTGACTTGATATTCAGATGGCTCCAGCAAGAAGCGGACACGCGAGGGCTGTGTATGATCGAGAAACTGAAACGTATAAGCAAGCTGATGCGGTGGTTCAGACTGCAATACTTCGCCAATAGTTTGCGTTCCATGTTCTGGGTCTAGTTGCTCCACAGGCGAACCGACTTGCCAATCCGACTGGAGCAGTTGATCGCCCCAATAGTTCTGAGTGAAGGATTCGCTGGTGATGGCTTCCCAGAGTTGCTCGATCGTTGTGGCAATGTAGGTTACATAAACAAAGGTCGGTTTACTCATGGTCAGTCTCCTGGGAAGTTCCTTCGAGGGTGCGCTTGAGTTGGCTCAAAGCAGTGAGTTGATGGCAATTGTACTTACCGAGCCAGCGATCGTAGATCTCTTGAATCGGGATAGGATTAAGGTAATGCAGTTTTTCCCGCCCGTGCCAGACGGTGACGACAAGATTGGCAGTTTCTAACACCGCGAGATGTTTACTGACTGCCTGCCGCGTCATGGCAAGATGTTCGCAAAGTTCTCCTAGCGTTTGTCCATTGTGGGTGTACAACTGGTCGAGCAATTCTCTCCGACTGGGATCAGAGAGGGCTTTAAACACGGCATCCATTTCTCTATTATGCAACCATTTGGTTGCGTGTCAAGCGATCGCTGGAATTTAGCGCAGGGAAATGCTGAATCAGGTCGCAAATGCCAGTGCCGCAACCGTCCGAATATGATTCCAGGCTGTCCATTGGCTCCAATATTTCGTCCGAAGTGTTGTCCCTTCAGGGCTATCGGGTGAACACTCGCTAGAGCATCATTTAGCGGCACATTGCACGCGATCGAGTTCCTCCTCCCAATACCAATCATCATTCGGGTCTGAGTCAATCACATGGGGTTGTTCGTCCCAATGTTGCAGGAGTTTCAGGTCAGCGATCGTAGCAGTGCGTAAGGTGATCATGATTTTAGTTAAAGCAATCCCAGCGCTTGGAAACTGCGGCGAGTCAGTTCTAACCGATCGCCAGCATCTTTGATTGTTGCCATATCAATGTTGGTGGCATAGAAATAGACATTATTGTTCTGTTCTAGATATCCCACAATCCAGCCGATATTCGGAGTCACACTGGTGATCCAACCCGTTTTGCCGCGCAGGGTAGCGGTCTCCGTCCCGTTCAAATGGCAGCAATCGGGTGCTGCCTATTTGCTAGTCGGTAGCTTGCTCTACCTCATTGGCACGATCGGTGTAACGATCGCCTGCAATGTGACACTCAATGATGCGCTGGCAATTGTTAAGCCAGACAGCCCTGAAGGTGCTACCCTCTGGGCAAAATACTTAACCGATTGGACGTTCTGGAACCATATCCGGACGATTGCTGCGATCGCGGTAGCAACATTGTTTATATTCTCTATAATGAAAACCCCGTGAACACAGCTATCAGTAGAGTTTGCGGACTTTACCACCTTTGCGCCTGTTCATTTTTACGTCCAAAGTTAGATGTGGTTTAACGATTGAAAGAGATGCTTGCGATTTTACGAAATCAAGCCTGTTGGAGGTGTGTGAGTCAATAGCTTTACGATTTTGCGTTTTCAGCCAGAGGATAATTTCGTGAAATTCATGTTCCTGAAATCTTACATTGGGCAGAGGATATCTTCGGAGTTGCGCTTCGCGCTAATCGCTACAGGTCTGCTCCTGAGTCTTGCCGCTTGTAATCTATCTCGACCAGCAAGTCCACCGACTGCAAGTACTCCAACCAAGACCATCCCTTCTCAAAATCTATCTAGAAGCAATCTAATTGGTCTGCTGTTTGTCAAAAAAGACAATCGAAACAATGAGTTTCGAGGTGAGATTTACCCAATCGCATTATTGTTGAACGATCGCTATTTAGAAGTCAGCAATGATGTGACTCAAGCTATCAGAAATGGTGGGTCGCGCGATCGCATTCTTCAAATCAACGATCAAAGAATTGTGACCAATGCAATCAAAGATTTTACGATCGTTAGCAATCATCAAAAGCTGGGCGAATTTCAGGTTAAAAAACCAGTTGTCAGCCAGTTTACTTGTTCTGCTGTGATTACAGGTCAAGGCAATCTCCAAAGTCAATCTTCCTTGCCAACCATTTTCGAGCAGCTTTCGCCAGCCGGTGGGTTCACAGGATCGATCGGTCAACAGACGTTTGATGAAACGTGGCGGAGTACGATCGCGATCAGTCAGGCTCCTACACTCGCTAAACTGTCCGCTCCTTCTGAAGCCGATCTCGCTCGGTATCGACAAGCCGCATTGACCTTTGGGAAAGCTGCGATCGCGAAAGTTGCAAATGCAGGAAAAGTCAATGGGGAAGCTTCGGTTGAATCCATTCAAGTGGTTGACCTCGATCAAGATGGATCACCAGAGATTTTTAGCAAAGTCAAACAAGGCAGTCCTGCGAACGCAACCCAATCGCTTAATCCTATTTGCTTTGCAGCAGTTTGGTTCTCTTACCGAGCAGGTCAGCCCCAACTGCTGGAAATCACTCAAGCATCGGTAAGTTTGTCTGGCTCACAGCGGTTCCCCTATGATCTGCTGGAGACGATCGATATCAATCACGATGGCATTCAAGAAGCGATCGTCAAACGTACAGGCTATGAAAGCACGAGCTTTGAGATCTATGAGTACAAGAACAATCAACTCGATCGAGTCTTTCAAGGTGCAGGCTACGGGTGTTAGGGCGGTGTTGCTAAACGATCTAGGTTAACGCGCATAACAATACCGATTCCCATAACAACCTGTGACCTCAAAGAACTGATCGCGGTTTCAGCGACTCCCCGAACAGTGAGCAAGACTACCACACCAAGAGACAACGGTAGATTTTCGACCAAGTTGGATCGAACCAATCGTTGGGTTTGGGCATTCCCATCATGGACTCCTTCAAAATCCGTCGAAATCTCTTGACATTTAAGTGAATGCTTAAGTATTCTAGAGATAGTTTAAGCATTTACTTAAATATTGTGACATGAGCCGACCCAGTGCCAGTGCTGATATCTTTTATGCGATCGCAGACCCCACTCGTCGTGCCCTGCTCGATCAATTACAACAGGGCGAACAGTCGGTGACGCAATTGGCTCAACCCTTTGCCATGTCACTTCCTGCTATCTCGCAGCACTTACAGGTGTTGTGCGAGGTGCAATTGGTCACTCAATCCCGCAGTGGGCGACAGCGCATCTATCGCTTAAATCCTCAACCGCTTCAACAGGTCTCTGATTGGATCAGTCAGTATGAGCAATTTTGGACTCGCAAACTCG
The DNA here is from genome assembly GCA_019358895.1 of Tildeniella nuda ZEHNDER 1965/U140. Lineage (GTDB taxonomy): Bacteria > Cyanobacteriota > Cyanobacteriia > Leptolyngbyales > Leptolyngbyaceae > Stenomitos > Stenomitos nudus. The sequence continues at coordinate 553,324 of JAHHIG010000002.1, forward strand.
GTGCCTTGGGCGATTACTTGGAGGAACATTCATGAACCAGACTGTCACCTTAGAAGTCTTTTACCCGCACTGCCAGGAGCGAGTTTGGCAAGCCCTCACCGATCGTCGTGCGTTGGCGGCTTGGATGATGGACAACAATTTTGAGCCACGATTAGGGCACAAATTTCACTTCCGGCAGAGGGATGGGTTTGGACTCGATCGCTGCATTCATTGCGAGGTGATTGAACTAGAACCGCCAAACCGTCTTGCTTATCGCTGGCAAGAGGCTCAAACAGAGGATTCAACGATCGTCATCTGGACACTCACCCCTGTTTCTGGTGGAACTACACTGCAACTGCGGCATCATCAACCCGTGCAGACGACCGCGATTACTCCTTCAGTCTTATTGCAACGATTTGGGCAAAGCGCAGCACAGACTCAACCGAGGGCAATGTTTGACTCCATTCCATACGGAAAAGCGGATGATTCTCCGACAAGCGTCATCATTGGAGAATCATGGAATGACTGTTCACGAATGCAACCTTCAGGCTCTATCTCCCTGGTTGCGGAACCCAATCTGGAACTACAGGCACACTGGCATCACCGTCTGATCAGGCTTGAACAGACGCTCAGTTCTGACACTGTGAGCGATTCCGCACATAGTCGCCTCTGAAGCAACCGCATCACAGAATCGCAAACAATAAGAATAAACGGAAGAATCATCATGTTAAAGCTTGAGATATTACTCAAAAACTCGAATCTGATGTTAGCAGTACATCGCAAATCAGAAGTCGATGCCAATCTGCTATTTGAGCAAATTTTAGCGACGATCGCGGGCGAGAAACTGCAACTGTTGCAACTGACGTGCGATCGTCATCCTAAAACTAAGATCGCTGTCTTGAACCAACACGTTGCAGCGGTCAGCCTCACAGACGGTTAGAACCCTATTCAAGCAAGCTAGATTGCAGGGAGAAACACTCCATGTACCTGTTCAATAATGCTTCAAACACTGAAGGCGATCGTTACCATTACCCCTTTGGGGAATTGTGGAACAACCGTTGGCTCCGGTCGCGCACAGTGTTCCTACGGCAACCGATCACTGATGAGATTGCCAATGGATTGATTGCTCAGCTTGTGTATTTGGATGGAGAAGACTCCGATATCATTCAACTTTATATTTACACCGAGGCAGGCTCCGTTGCGGCTGGACTGGCAATTTACGACACGATTAAAAGTTTGCGGTCTCCTGTTCATACTCTGTGTACGGGCAGTGCAGATGGGATTGGATCATTACTTTTAGCAAGCGGCACTTTCGGTAAACGATTGGCACAGCCTCATGCTCGAATTCGATTGGCGCAGCCTGAAGCAAGGTTCACTGGAGGCACCGCGAACGAGATTGAAACGGCGGCAAGAGCAGTTTTTCGGCAACGGCACATTCTACATGAACTGTATGCTGAAGCGACGGGACAGCCCATTGAGAGAATTGCCGTAGATAGCGATCGACGGGCATTTATGTCGGCGACTGAAGCACAAGCCTACGGACTCATTGATCACATCATGCAAGCTAATTAACCAGAATGAAGATTTTAACAGGCACAATCGCAGAAATTAGCAACGATGTCACCATGCAGATGAAAGAGACGACGATCGAAACGCTTGAAGAACACTTGCGCCAAGCCATGCTCAACAGTGATATCTCTACACTGGATGAGTTGATTGTTGATTGCCATTTCCTTTTACTCGGAGGAGTCCGGGCGCATTTTGGTCAATGTGCATCAGTTTGTGCGTGACTTGGCTGGAGCCGTTCTTGCCGATGAGCATGTAGGTCATCGGTTCACCCTTGAACACGGCTTGATTCAAGCGATGGAAGTCTATCCACTGCCATCGTCCACTCCAGAGTCCTAGCCCGTTCAAACTTCTCTGCCATAACTGATGTTTGAATCAACATTGAATTATTCCGCCAGTGCCATAATTTTACGAACAGTCCGCCAGTTTCGAGCCGTGACAGCCACTCCAAGCGTTTTCTCAACTTTCGTTGCCAGTTTAGACCGACCGATTCCTTCAGGTGCATAAAGATAAAATAGCTTGTCAATCAGCCTAAACTGCTCACTATCCTTCTTGACAGTTTCGAGTGCTTTCAAATTCGGCTGCTCTGGCAACGATAATAGGAAAAAGCAGTGTAGTGTGTTTGGTTCCGTCTCAGCTTCTGGAAAAGGGTTTGATGCGATCGCGTTCCTTAACTCGTTGACATCGAGAATCAAGACTTGCGCTACAAAACCACGACGTTTCTCGATCGCAGCACTTATCTTCTGTGAGAGTTCTATGCTATTTATCTTTTTGCTTTGAAAAACAGCGTTGCCACTTTGAATGTAAGTTTTGATATTGCTTAACTCTAGCTCCTCAAGCACTGTTACCAACTCAAGCATAGGCAGTGCGTTGTTACCACCCACGTTGACACCTCTAAACAATGCAATATACGTTTCCATATCACTCTTAAAGATTCGTTGGTCTAACCAGTTGGTGTTGTTGGACATCTCGTGCTTTGATTGCCTTGATGGTTTCCTCTTCTATAGAGGTAGCTTCGTCGGCGCGATCGACAATCTGTTGAAACGAAAAGTGGCGCTCTTCCTGCGCGTCTACGGCGTTCTGTCACTTTTCATCTTCGGTTCGCTCTTTTGGGGCTTTCTGTTTCAAACTCCTGTTCTGGCGGAGGGAGGACGATTAAATTGGGCGATCTGGAATGGTATCCGATGTAGCGGTGAATCGTGCCATGTGCCCCCGATGTTGTTCATCATCTATCTCGTGTGGGGAGTCTTTCTCTTGCTTGCCGCTCGCAAGCCGCTGTCATACCTGTCGTTTCTCAACTTCACCATGTGGGCTAATCTCTTCCACGGTATTCTGATGGGAGCGCAAGCGTTGATGATGGTGGATCACTACTGGAGCAAGTGGTTTACCGATATTCCGTTTGTCCTAATCCTTGCTCTTGGGATCTACCTCTGGCTACCCAAGAGCGCGATCGAGAATAACGCTATTCTCTAATCAAGCAGTTTCAAGTTGGAGTTTGTATGTTGAGGTTCTACTACAATCCAGTTTCTGGCAATGCCCGTCGAGTTTGGATTGCCTTGCTAGAAAAACAGATCCCGTTTGAACCGATTTTGGTCAAGCTGGATGGCGATCAGTTTGACTATGACTTTACGGTTGTCAATCCGCTCCAGCGTGTTCCCGTTATTGCGGACAATAGCTTGCGGGTGATTGAATCGTTGGCGATTTTAGATTACCTAGAAGCAAAATATCCATCTCCTGCTTTGATGCCCAGTCAACCTGAAGATATTGCTACGGTTCGGATGGTAGAGATGTTGGTCGTTAATGAGCTTCAGCCAGCCGTGATGGTGCTAACTCGACCTTTGATGGGACTGGAGGTTGAGAATCAGAAGCTTGACGTTGCAAGAGAGCGTATTACCCTTGTGATGCAGTTTTATGAGAAGCTTCTGGACAATCGATCGTACTTTGTTGGTGCAGAGATCACGCTGGCAGACATTGTGGCTGGAATTTCAGTGTCATTCTTAGATCGGGTTGGTTTTTCTTTAGAAACCTATCCTCGTCTTCAAGCTTGGTTGGAACAGCTAGCGATGCGCGAAAGTTGGCAGCAAACAACGCCACCACCTGAGGTTATAGAAGCAGCTTTGCCCAATCTGAGAAAAATCATAGAGCGGCGGTTGTAGCGATCGCAGATCCGACGATAATCCTCTTCCAAATTCAAATTGGACGGCAGCATTTTGATCAGAACCCGTCGTTCGCGTTCAATATAGCCATACTTCATGCAGCAGTTATTCCTGAGATTTCAGGACAGGCGGATTGGGTTCATCTGTCCAATAATCTGTGCTCTCGAATTTACCAACTTTGCCGATCGAACGTAATAGCCATTTATCCGAATCGGGATAGTAACAAGCCTCATGCGACAGGTTCTCACCCATCATCAAAATATCTACGGGTACATCGGTGTGATTGTAGAACTGATGAGCGATTCGCTCGTTGCGTGGGAATGAAATTGCATCCCCTTCGGTTACTTCAATCGTTCTGTCACCATACCGAAGCGTCGCTTTGCCTTTGAGAATCAGGCAAAACTCGTCTTCGTGAACATGGTAATGAAAAGGGCAAGAGAGCGATTTAGGGCGCAGTCGCTCAACTCTCACGCCGATGTGACCTTGTTTGCGATCCATTGCCGGGGAAGATAACCGCTTTGACCAACCTGTGTAATGTTCTGAGTAATGCTCTTCCTGCCAGTCCAGATCGTTCATGTTGATGATGTTGGGAATGTCGGACATACAAGCTCCTGTTTAATTGGGGATTGATGGTTCGATCGACAGCAGATTAACATTAGTGACTGATCACCAACGACTCTTTTGCCTTGTCCTTTAGTGCTGTTGTGCTAAAAAGTCTGCTTCCCGCTTCACTAATTCCTGGGTAGCGATATACCAGTGATTTCCAACCGGATCTTTTACAGCAGCACCACGCTCTCCGTAATCCATATCGGTTGGTTCTTGCAGTGAGGTTGCGCCTGCTTGAAGGGAGCGCTCATAAACCGCATCCGTGTCGCTCACATACAGATGAATTGCTCCGGGCATCGGTGTCCATTCTCTTCTTGCCTCAGCCAGTTCCACCATCGAGTCACCAATCCTTACAGCGGCATGTCTGATCGTGCCATCGGGTTGCTTGATGCAAAGAACTTCCTCAGCATCAAATGCCGCTTTGACAAACTCAAGCAGTTGATTTGCTCCTTGGACGGTCAGATAAGGCGTGACAGTATGAAACCCATCTGGAATGAAGTTGTTTACCATTGGTAATTCCTCTTTTACAGAATGATATAAACTCGTGGATCGTTCAGCTTATTCAGACCTGCTTTGATTCAGTGTTTGTTCAAGCTGTTCATCCCAAAAAGCAGCTTCTACTTTGTGTCCGTCTGGATCACGAACAAAGCAACCGTAGTATGGCTCACTGTAGTCGAGTCTGCCACCCGGCGCACCTTCGTCTTTGCCCCCTGCTGCTAGTGCGGCTTCGTAGAAGGCATGGACGGCTTCTTTCGTGGGAGCAATAAAGCCGATGTGCGTGCCATTGCCCACCGTTGCAGGCTGTCCATTGAAGGGGGTTCCTACCCAAAATTCGGGGTACTGTTTGCCATACGCGATCCCATATGGATGTTCTCTCAGTCGCTTGCAGCCTAATGTAGGTAAGACCTGATCGTAGAACGCGATCGCGCGTTTAAAATCGTTGGTGCCGATCGAAACATGCGAAAGAATGCTGGGATTGTCGTCCATATCTGAATTCTCCTTCATTGGAAACTGAGTCGATCAGAGGTTTGGAGCGGTACTGTGATGCGTCTGCTGAAAGTCTGATGAAACGATTGTATTCTAGCAGTGCAATTGTACTAAGCTAGCCTGGTTTCTTTTGCTTTTTGTTAAGTTGCAACTTTGTCACTGTCAGAAAATGTATTCCATTTCTTGTTCTACGGCATCCGGTTTGGCAGGAAAGATAGCCGTATTTCCGGTGCCATTAAAACGGCAATGACGATAGAACTGAGCAGCATTCACGTTTTCACGGTTTACCCACAACCGTACCTTGGAGGCATGAGCCTGCTTTGCCCAAAGAATGACATGCTCAACTAAGGCTTTTCCTAATCCTTGGAATCTCGCTTCAGGCGCAACCCACATCGCACAAAGATTGACAATATCTTGCTTTGTCTTGTCGCCGTCGCGCACACTCTAATGCCAAAACATTCGTGGAATCTGAGCAAACCTCGCTGTTGCGAATCGTAGTTACAGTCTGATTCTGATCTAGGGGAGCGACGATCGAGGTTGTGCCAAACGGACAAACCGGAGACAGTTCTACGGGTTCAAACGAGGGCGGCAATACCGAGTAAGCCAACTGGTCAAATTCCAGCAGTTGTCTAGGACTAATGGCAGCAGGCTGTACCAGGCGATTTTGTTCGTATTGCTGAAGCAAATGTTGAGGTGTTAGCGATCGCACTCTGGCTCGGTAGATTTCTAGCAACAGAGATTGTAAGTCCGACTGATTTAGTCGTTCACTAAGGACTTCTAACAATTCAGGGACTTGTGCCTGATTTAAGATGCGTTTAATCAGTTTCTCGTTGATCATCTCTAATTTCCATGCGCTTGATTAAACCATGCTCGAATGGCACTGACGTAACGCACCGAGCCGCCCCCCAACTCCCAAATCTGGGGGAGCTAGAATTTCAAAGTCCCCCAGATTTAGGGGATTTAGGGTCCGAATTTCCTTATGTCAGTGCCATTCAACTATGCTCGATCGCATACAGATGTTGAACTATTTGATTCACAATCACATTGCCGTCCAAATCACGCACCACTTGATGAAGATTCATCACCGTTTGTCCGGTCTCATTGATTGTGAAGCATTGTGGTTCAACGTGCGGATCAATTAAACACCACTGGCGGCTCCAGTAATCGCGGACTTCATTATGCCCATGCACATACCCACCTTCCATGCCATTTGACCAGGCAACATCCGGATGCAGAATAGCTAGAACAGCGTCAATATCACGCGCATTAAAAGCTTGATATGCCTTGCGAAGCAAAGCTTCATTCATCACAGCCTACCTCTTGCGTCACTCGCTGAGAATCTGGCTCTCTTTTGATTGATCCATTTTAGGATTGCACCCCTTGACCGACATCGGATGTTGTTAAACGTTACGACGATCGTTTTCCAGCAGGGCTTGCAATGGATTGAGAAATTTCTTCAGTTCGTCCCATCGTGACTCTAATGCTTGACGGTTCAGCACTACCAGTACTTTCGGCGATGCACTCATTCCACCTTTGGGTGTTCCTGCGGCATGGATTACGGAAGAAGTTGCTCCCATTCCTAAAAACACTTATGGTGTGACAAAGACAGCAGCAGAAAACCTATGCGAACTCTTCTACCGAAATCAGGGTTTGCCGTGCTTGATCTTGCGAACCTCGCGCTTCTTTCCAGAAGCAGATGATCATCAAGAGACCTGCGAGGCTTACGAAGATGGCAACATTAAGGCAAATGAATTACTCTATCGCCGTGTGGATATTGAAGATGTCGTGAGTGCCCATCTCCTTGCCCTTGAGAAGGCTCCTCTAATCGGCTGCGATCGCTACATCATCAGTGCGACTACCCCTTTTACACCCGACGATTTGTTTAACTTGCGAATGAATGCCCCGCTTGTCGTAAAACGAAAGTTTCCGGACTATGAGGAAGTCTATGCCCGTCAAGGTTGGAAGATGTTTCCTAGCATTGAAAGAGTTTATGTCAACCAACGAGCGAGAACTGCACTTGGCTGGGGCTTTGTTGCATGATTGAACAACGGGCAGATTAGTCTTGAAGCAGGCTTGATATTAGGCTTCAACCTCATAGCTATCGGGCTTGGCGATCTGAATCATGCGGTTGAGCGCAGCACATTTGATGAACAACTCTACCGCTTGATTGTCAAATTGACGTGCACTCAGATTGCCACCAAAAATTGTTTTGAAACGAAACATCGTCGTTTCCGCAATCGAACGACGATGATAGCCAGAATCCTGCTTCCAGCGCTTGCGTCCCTGCTTGCGGATCGAGCGCAAATTTTCATCACGCGGATGTAGCTTGCCTTTGCGATTGCCATGCTGCCAAATCACCGCATCCTTGCGTGGGGGAATCACCGCTTTGGCTCCTTTGGCTGCAATCTCGTCATAGCAATGACAATGGTCGTATGCCCCATCGGTCGAGACTTGTTCTAGCGACTCATCAATGGCTTCAAGCATATCGGTTAATACTTCTCCATCATGGAAATCGTTGGTTGTCGCCACTGCTGCTAAGATTTCGCCCGTCGCCTCATCGACTCCCAAATGCAGCTTGCGCCATGTTCGTCGCTTGCTGACTCCGTGCTGACGGGTTTTCCACTCCCCTTCTCCATACACTTTCACCCCCGTCGAATCCACCACGACATGACGAGCACCCTGCTTCGGCGAAACGGGTAGTTCAATGGACAGTTGCCCCAATCGCCGAGACAGGGTGCTGTGGTCTGGTACAGGTAGCTCAATGCCCATCCACTCGAAAAGCGATTCGAGACAGCTTTGACACTGCCGTCCCGCTAGACGCTAGACGGCTTTGAGTGTCGCCATTGTTTGCATGGCGAGGTCACTGTAGAGGACAGACGCACCGGGTTTGCCGCTCAACTCCTCGACGACCCACTGTTCCAGGATGGATTCTGCGAACCAGAAGGTGAGGCTTCCTCTTTGCTTGAGTCCAGCGTTATACTCGAACCAGTTGCGGATGCGGTATTGAGGTTTCATGGCACGTTGTGGTGTGGTAACTACAACCTACCATCCCTCCTCCCGCCGCAACCCCTCTTCATGCAACAACGCCAATTGCTATAAGAGGCTGTTTGAAAAGTCAAAATTTTTGCCCGAACCGCCCCCCAGCCCCCACTTTGGGGGGTTCTGAGATTTAAAGTCCCCCAAATTGGGGGATTGAGGGGGCAAATGCAGCGTATTTGATACTTTTAAAACAGCCTCTAAAGTTTGTCTGCTAGAACCTGGGTAGCTATCAGGTTGAGGTCTGGAAACGTAGGGGACTGAATCAAGTCTGCCCCACGGAATTCAGTTGAATCGTAGAGTTGATGCTCTAGGACGCAAAGGGTGATCTTCTCTTCTATCGGGTCAACGATCCAATATTCGGAAATTTCTAGCAACCCGTATTCAGCCCGTTTAGAACGGTAATCGTCAGTTTTAGTGGAGGGACTAACGACCTCAACCACCAAAATAGGGGGTGGCTCATTGAAATTGATAATGGCTTCCCGGTTACTCATCGCTTCCCACTGAGCAAGGGGTAAGACCGTGACATCGGGAATGCGGGAAGTGTCCCAGTTGCGTCCTCGTGGAGAGCGAACACCAACCAGCGCAGGCAACGGAACCCAGGGTTGTCCTGATTGTGCCAGTGCATCTTCAAATTGGCGCACTAGAAAACGGATAATTGCCCCATGTTTGCCAGTTCCCAAACTCATGGGTACCAATTCTCCATCGACTAATTCATAGCGAGTATCCGTACCATCGTTGTAAGCAAGGTACTCTTCAAACGTCAGCTTTTGGGTGGCGATCGTCATAGAACTGGCTCGCGGTGGAGATCCACGATTCAGGAAGGTGCTTCTAGTATAAACTACGCCTCTAAACCAGGAATTGTTGGTGCTTCAGTCCCACCTTTGGTGGTTTTGCCTTTGAATTTTTGCCCTTTGCCTTTCTTCCCAGCTAACTTGCCCCCCAGTAGTTCTTCTTCGTAGCGTTTCTGGTTCAAGTCGAGCAGGCGTGCTAGCACTTCGTCGTGGGTGGCTTCGTTCCAGCGGTAGCGGTAGGGCTTTTTGCGCTGACGCTTAGCAGAGGTTTCGTCATCATCATCATCTTCGTCTTCGTAGTCGAGCAGGAATTCACATTGAGGTTGAATGTCATTCCAGCCATAGGCAGCAAGAACGGCACGATCCATTTCATCATGCAGTTGACGCAGTTTGAGGATGTCGGGATGGAATTCGTTGGGGTCGTGGAAGCGGTTGTATGTCTGGGTCAAGCCTTCGTTGTTGCGAACCATCAACTTGGCGCGGAATTCGTAGTAGCGTTTGCCGATCGCCTCTAAAGTGGAATGAGTTTCCCAGTTTGCGGGGAAGGTTTCAAAGCATTCGGAAGGTGTGTACTGCAAATCGTCCTTCAAAGTAGAACTAAAAAAGCGTGTCCAGATTTCGTGAATCCGGGACTGAAGGGCTTAGTGGTGCAGAAAAGTCTTGAAAAGTTTGCTAGAGCAGGAATCTCAACTGAGACAGGGAGGGTTTGAAGGGGGCGTTCCATGAGACGCTTAAGTTCCCCAACTCAAAGCAACATTCATGGCAATCCCCCTCTTGTATCGTCAACTGCAAGACCAACTGCGTCAATGGGTGCAGCCGAAAGACCAACGGCTCCTCCAAGGCTTTGCTGAAATGCTGGCGGCGATTCTGCAATCGAGCAGTGCGTGCCTGGGGAAGTGGATTCCCTACCTGAGTCATCGCGACTGTCAAGCCAGGGCGCACTTGGAATGGTTAAGCTACTTCCTACACAATCAGCAGATTAGTGCCGAGCGGTTCTATGAGCCGATGCTACGTCATGTGTTGGCAGCCTTTGCTGGGGAGTCTGTGCTACTGACCCTGGATACCAGCATCTTGTGGGATCAATTTTGTCTGATTGCCGTGTGCTTCGTCTGGGGCGGGCGTTCCTTCACCCTAGCCCAAGTGGTGCTCGAACATGGCAGTGCCACTGTTGGGTTTGAGCAGTATCAGAGAGTGCTGAAGCGTGCCCAACAGGTCTTGCCGCCCCAGTGTCAGATGACTTTATTGGCAGACCGAGGGTTTGAGCATGGAAACTTGATGCATTGGTTGCGCCAACAGCATTGGTCATGGGCGATCCGAGTCAAGTCGGACTTGAAGGTGACACTTGCCGATGGCTGTAGCCAGTCAGTCGAGCAACTCTTACCACCCCCAGAGCAGGCATATCTGTTTGAAAACGTGCAGGTTTTGGATGGCACTGCTTGCCATCTGGTCACGGCAAAAGTGCCAGAGACCAAAGACGCTTGGGCAGTCTTGTCTGACCAGGCACCCTCCCTGCAAACCTTGGCGCTCGATGGCAAGCGTTTCGGCGGCATTGAACCTCACTTTAAGGATGACAAGTCTGCGGCCTTCGGGGTATGGCAATCCGGCTTACGCACGCCCCAAACGCTGACTTGCTTATTCATGCTGCTGGATTGTGCTTCCCTCCTTGCCCTCCTGCTGGGCATGATGCTCGTGCAAGCGGGAGCACGTGCCAGACTCGACTGGCATGGTGAGCGTGGCTTGAGTTTTCTGCAACTCGGTCTACGAGAACTGTCGCGGCTCTGCTACAAGCGCTTGTCTTTGCCCAAACTCCTGGCACTCCCGAAGCAGAATCCACCGCCCGCTTGCGCTTCTCTTCGTAAACGTGAGGCTTTAGACTGCCGGATTGAATTTTCTAAAGTGGTTAAATTCTCATGATGAGACCGTCCTGAGTTTTCTGCACCACCAAGGGCAAAGGACTCAAGCACAAGTCTGGGTTGTTGAATCGGCTGAACAATACCAACCCCTATCTCTTGAAATATCCTTGAAGAGGTTATTTATACACACTTTGGAGAAACTCTTCAATGCTTACACCAGGTGGCTCTTCACCAATAGCTTTGAAATATGCCTGATGAGCTGGAGACAAAATTACAGAAAGATCCCGCCGCTGTCATTCCTGCCCTAACAAACCAAACACAGGTTGAGCGTTGAAGGTAGTTTTGAGCCGTTGCAAACTTAGGTTGGAGATATTTGAAAGCTTTTCCCAGTGTTTGATAATGGCAACAATTTCGACATAATTCAATCGGTGCCCGTAAGTTCGCTCATCATAGGAAATAAGTAATGGAGATTGACTTGTAAGGTTTAAGCGGTGCTTGTTCTGTGATCTCAATTGAATATAGGATTCAACTGCTTCTTGATTACTTCTACTTAAAAGGACTTCTCTCGAAAGCCAGTCCTTAGCATTTTGGCGCAAAGTAAGGTACGCCTATTGTCTTCATTATTCAAACCTTGAACGTTGGCGTTTTGAATTTCTTGAGCAGTCAAGCCACATCCTATACAGGTTAAGAGTGCAACATCTCTAGCAATGACCAATTCGTTAGCATCTTGAGTCAAAATAGCATCTCAAAGCTGGGATATCTCTTTAGGCTGTAGTGCAGAATTTGATATCAGTAATTTTTTTAACTCAATAAAGGTAGTCGGGTTTTGGTCAATCATTGCTGGATAATTAGATTCAAGCCAATCAAAAAATAGTTTGAATGCTGAAATCATCAAATCTAGATGAAATTTGCTACCATGCTTCAGTCTCTCCGTCAACGAGCGGTTGGCGGCGGGCGCAAAGCCCGCTTACGCAATCCCCAAGACAAATTGTTCTACATCCTGTTCTACTTCAAATGTTACCCGACCTTTGATTTGGCAGGGCTTTTATTCGACCTTGACCGTGCCCAAGCTCATTATTGGATGCATCGCTTACAGCCGCTTTTAGAAGCGGCTTTGGGTGAGAAGATGGCGCTGCCAGAGCGCAAACTTGCCAGCATTGAGTCCTTTATGGCACGGTTTCCAGGCGTGGAGCGCGTCATGATTGATGGCACCGAACGCCCGATCCAACGCCCTCAAGATCCAGAGCAACAAAAGCTCAATTATTCCGGTAAGAAGCGGCGGCATACGCGTAAGCACTTGGCAGCGGTAGACCAGCGCAAACGAGTGTTGGTGTTGAGCAAGGCACGAGAAGGCAAACTGCATGATAAAAAGTTCCACGATGAGGACGATATTGCAGGTTCTGTGCCGGACGAAATTCCCATTGAACTGGATTTGGGGTTTCTCGGTGTCCACAAGCAGTATGACAACATCCGCATCCCGCATAAGAAACCGAGAGGTGGGAAACTGAGCGCGGAGCAGAAGGCTGAGAATCGAGCGTTGAGCCAATCACGGGTGATCTGTGAGCATGCCTTCGCTGGAGTGAAGCGCTATGGCGCAGTCAGTAGCATTTATCGGAATCGGATTGAGGCGTTTGATGATCACTTGATGCTGACTGCGGCTGGCTTATGGAACTTCTACTTGATGGCTGCCTGAGAAAGACATTCCAAACCAGGAAGGTCAGAATCTCAACCTAACCTGTAATTATTTCCCAACAGCTCTCATTTAATCGCTAAGGGTCAATTCCCCGCCGCTCTGCGGCGTAGAATGCAGAGATGAGTGAGTACATCCACAAAAGCCATAACGTAACCGTATTGCTTTACCATTTGGTGTTTCCGGCGAAGTACCGACGGGCTGTGTTCGATGAGCAGGTCGATGAAGTGTTGCGCGAAGTTTGCTTGGAGATCGAGAAACGGTACGAAATCAAGTTTGTGGAAATTGGTGTAGACAAAGACCACGTGCCTTTTTTGGTGCAGTCTGTGCCGACCTACAGTGTGACGAAATTGGTGACGATGCTCAAGAGCTTGACGGCACGGGAGGTGTTTAAGCGCTGTCCTCAAGTGAAACAGAAGTTATGGGGCGGGGAGTTTTGGAGCGATGGGTACTTTGCTAGTACAGTCGGCAAACACGGCGATGAAGGCATGATTGCGAAATACGTCAAGAATCAGGGCAATGACTATCTCAAGTTACATAGAGATGAACAACTGGCTCTTTTTTGATTCTGATACCCCGTCCGCTTGCGGCGGGGTAGTTCATTAAGAACATATTTCCCTAAGTAAAAGCTTCAACTGAATAGCGCTCCGAAATTGTAATGACGCTAGAGGGAACTGCTTCAACAGTTCCCTCTTCAGGATTTGCTCAAAGACAGGTCTGACAACAGTTTATACACGATGGTTTGCTGGTTGAAAGGAAGTAAAGTATGAGACAGCTTAGCTGGCTACCAATTGGATCCAACCGCCATCTACCACCAATTCTTCACCCAGCACAAACGAGGCATCATCGCTGGCGAGAAATAGTACTGCTTTGGCGATTTCTTCCGCTTCTCCAAATCGTTTCATCGGAATCACTTGTTGAAGTTTCCCAGCAAATTGCTCAACGAGTGCATCCCACCTTTGCAATGAGCATAAATGCTTAGGCTTAATGGTGTGAATCAGCGCTAGACTTTGGGTCGATGACCTCTGCCTAAGGAGCCTTATGGACGCTGCCAAGAAAGCCGAAATTCAAGCCCACGTTCAAGCCATTGCAGCCTTGTTGTACGAAGAAACCGACCCGGAACAAGTGCAAACATTAGCAGGCATTGAGGAAGCCGTTCGAGGGCACCTGCTTGAGCATGTCAGTCCAGAGATTGGGAATTTTTTATTGCAACAAGTAGCGGCACAACGAGCGGACGAAAACGGAGCATCGACAGTATTGTTGGACGATTGAATGTAAGTGAGAAACAAGCTGCAAAACTGGAGGTCAAAGCCTACACGCAATGGAGTCCCTATCTGGAAAGGTGTTGCTTATTGTTGAGCGCGAATGAGTCCTATGAGCGAGCGGCTGAAGCTATTCAAGTTTTGACTGGGGTGGCAGTGTCTCACAGTACGCAGCAGCGGTTAGTGCATCGTCAAACCTTTGATTTACCGCAAGTGGCTCAAGCCGTTGAAGAGATGAGTGTAGACGGCGGTAAAGTGCGACTGCGAACCCCAAAGGAGAACCAAGTGAATGGCGAGATTACAAAGGGGTGAAGCTGCATGAACACTGTGTGAGTGCGTTTTTCCAAGACAATGCCCGTTTGGTGAGTTGGGTGAATGCCCAACCATTGTCTGACCCGTTAACCTGTCTGGGAGATGGGCATGATGGCATTTGGAATCTCTACGCTGAAATTAGCACGCCCTCTCAAAGACGCGAGCTTTTGGACTGGTATCACTTGATCGAAAATTTGGGCAAGGTGGGTGGCTCAAAGCAGCGCTTAGATGGAGTTGAAGCCTTTTTGTGGCAAGGAGATATTGATAGCGCCATTGCCCAGTTCAACGATTGGCACCACGAGCGAGTGAGCACCTTCATTGCTTATCTCAACAAACATCGACACCGGATTGTCAACTATCGCTACTATCAAGCAGAAGGGAGCTCAATTGGTTCAGGTGCGATTGAATCAACGGTTAAACAAATCGGACGGCGCATCAAACTTTCAGGGGCACAATGGGAGAAAGACAATGTTCCCCAAGTGCTCAAGCATCGCTCTGCCTATCTCAATGGACAGTTCTCAAAATGAGTCTTGCAAGACTGGGATGCACTCAAATTACTTTTAGTCCAAACGGGATTCTCCTTGCATCTTCTAGTCCTTCCGATGATGATCCCACTATCAATATCTGGACTATGAATGGACTGAAGTCTGAACTTGTGAACCAACTTTCTAGTAAACACGATAAACAAAATGATTTAAATGCTACACCACCTAATTTAGAAATTCATGCAATTAGCTTTAGTCCAGACAGTCAAACTCTTGCTTCTGCTAGCGAAGATCATACCATCAGACTTTGGCAAGTATCTAATGGTAGAAGGCGAGTTTTGAGGGGGCATAAAAAAGGTGTTAAATCTATCGCTTTTAGTCCAGATGGTCAAACTCTAGCTTCAGCTAGTGATGATAAAACAATCAAACTCTGGCATGTATCTGATGGTAAAGAAATCTGGTCTCAATTAGGAGGCACACATGAAGTAAGTAGTGTTAATTTTAGTCCTGATGGAAAGACTCTAGTTTCTGGCGATGTAAAAGGAACACTCAGTCTCTGGGATGTGAAAGATAAAGTTTTTCTGTATAAATTGCAAGGACATCAAAGGACAGTCAGGAGTGTCCGTTTTAGTCCTGATGGTCAAATGCTGATTAGTGGTAGCGAGGATGAAAGCATCAGACTTTGGGATCTGAATTTAGACAGCTTAGCTCGACTTTATCCATTTTGAAGAGGAGCCATTCTTGGCGGTGTCTGGATCGCAGACAGAGCCGCAGACTTTTTCGGATGTCTAGTGGTTTAACCGATATCAAGAAAAGTCTAGAGAAAATCCGACATGCTATAACTACTGGTGCCTGGGGGTTTCAGAAAATGGATAAAGTCGAGCTAAGGAAACACAGAATTAACTCTCACACAATCAAATGATTGCTTAATCATGTACTATCTCGTTGAATGATAGTTCGCTCAAAAACGAACATAGTTTTGTTCAGAACCATGAGCCAATCCTCCCTGCCCAAACCACGCGAAAACGTCACGATTTGCATGAACCCTGACTTAAAGGAGCAATTACAGATCAAAGCGATTAAAGAACGGTGTCACCTCTCCGACCTTATTGAACAAGCTGCTCTTCTCTACCTTGAGCAACAAAAGCCTGCATAGGAAAAATGCCCCATCTACAGCCAGCAGCGGGGCATCTACTTGTACTTATCTGCATCATGACAAATTCAGCTCCGCATTCTGAAGCATCAGGGATACAAAAGCCTCCCCAGTTCGTGCAGATTCCCAAAGAGCTGATTCGGTATGCCCGAACTTTAAAGCTGACGGGAACTCAATACGACCTCTGGCTTTACCTCTGGGAACTTGACCCCTATGGCGATCGCTGGGTAGACATTCCCCCACCTGTCGAAATTGCCGCTCTGCTGTCCGTAGACCCTCGCACCGTGCAAAGAGCCGCCCGCCGATTAGAAGACTGCGACCTGTTTGACTTCTAGATTGAAAGCATTGCTTGCAGCCTCGGAGTCAGAGACACAAACCTGGCTCGATTAGTCTTCACCTCCTTGCGCTGCCCCTGGCTCATACTCTCCCCAATCCACATCACCGAGCAGTCATGGTTGAGATGTTCCCACTGAGACCGATGGCAAAGCCTGTGCAATCGCACGTATCGCCTCACCCGTTCGACACCCTGTTGAGAGCAAGAATTCCACGTAGTCCAAATAGTAAGCGTAGTGGCGATCGGCTTTGAACCCAGCCAAAATCTTCCCCATCTCCTCCCTGGTGAACGGCTTCGGCTTTTGTTGAGGTGGTACTCTCACCGTTTTCAAAACATCTACCCAAGGGTTCACCTCCGTTAGCCCCTGCTTTGCTTCCCAAATCCAGCAGGCTCTCATCAACTCGATCTGCTCTCGTAACGTGACAGGCGCTAGCCGCTCTGCTAACCACTCCTTGAATTGTTCGGCATCACCCTCATTCAAGCTGCTAGCGACCTTCCCTCTAAAAAATTGACCGATGTAGCCCAGCAGCGCTCTGTACTTCTCCAACGTCCGCTTATAGACCCGTTTCGCCTTGTGCTGCATAAACTTTTCAAACAAGTCAACCGCTTTTAAAGCACTACTGACACGCTGGTGTGGCTTGTATTTAGACAATGTGCGATCGAAGTTCCCCGTCGCCATGTCGCCTTCAATCTGTTTCGCCTTGCCCTCTGCCACAATCCGGTTCGTCTTACCCTCTGGCAGTTCCAGGTAAAGAAAGTACCGCTGACGCTGAAAACTCCAGCACAACCTCAGCCGCCCCTTGAACACTTGCCCCGAGACTGTCCCTTTTGGCGACTTCTTCCGCTTCTTCAATTGAGATACAGTCGGCGGTAACGCTAGCGATACACTCATACCCATCAAACCTCCCTGAAGGCGGCTCTGCGTATATTTCAGTATCGCAATCCTATCTCAATCAGCGCGTCAAACCGTGTCAGGTTGAGATACCTTGTTGAAAATGATGGTTCTAGACTCAGTTTTCTTTAAAATAGCGAAACCCGCTACTAGAGCGGGTTTCAAACAATGGACACATCCCGACTCGAACGGGAGACCCCCACGATGTCAACGTGGTGCTCTAACCAACTGAGCTATGCGTCCAGGTATGGTTCATGAGTATAGCAGATCGGCTGTGTCGGTTAAAGTGTTTGTGCGATCGATTTGGTCTGAGGAAGCATGGAAGAAAACTAGCTCAAATGGTTAAGCTTACAGGACTGTGCGCGATCGTGATTGGAAGAGACGCGCCAAAAGAGACGTACAAGAAACTTCACGCTTCGCAATCGTTCTACCAGTCAACCGTTAATCTTCGTTGCAAAGTTGGAGGCAAAAAAAGCCTGCATGTTACGTTCGTAACGTTGGTTTCCGAATCCAGAGTTGAGAAGGAGAACGCCTTGAATTCGCCGTTAAATCAGTCTTCAAACGTAGCAAGCCGGGAAGATTTCAGCGAGTATGTTGCTCATCTTCAGCTTCATATGGCGCTCCAAGCACGTAATTTAGTGCCGACCTTGACCAAAGCTGGTGATAGCCGTGAACAAATGCTGCATCAGACTCAGGCGACTTTTGAAAAATTAGTGTCTCGTCAGGCTCTCTAGCTGTTTACGCTTGTTTGCCTGAACCCAATGGCTCAGAAGCCACGACGTGATCAGAGCCACTGTTAAGGCTCTGATTTTTTGTGCTATGCGTTTTTTGTGTCAAATTTTATACCTATAGGACTGATACTATTTCACTAAACTGTGGCTACACAGGCAAGCTTCGGCTGGCGGTCAGCGGTCAGCAGCAAAAACGAATCTGTAGGGCGATTTTGTAGAATTGGTATAAGAGCTCTTTAAAAAATGACTGCACACTTTCAAAGCAGCTATCAGCTATCAGCTATCAGCTTTAAATCATGGCTGACGGCTGACCGCTGACTGCTACAGTCCATGACATTCATTTTTTACAGACCCTAAGGCGATCGCCACGTAGCCAGATTGTGAAGAACTCTTCATCATAAGAGGGAGGGGTTCGTTCTGCGTTTGAATGCCGCTCTAGTTGGTGCAGTGCTTGCGGGGGTGGCTATGTCGGCTGCGTCACGGCTGTGAACGACAACGCCCACAAAGAGCACGAGTCGTTTGGTAAGGAAGGCGTTCTTGAAAATCTTTAACACTCTAGAACCAGCGGTACGGCAAAATCTGTTGGTTTTATTTGGAGTTGGGTTGCTGTTTTGGTCGAGTCTTGCTGCGTTGCTGCCTACACTACCGCTCTACATTCGCGATGTGGGCGGGACAAAATATCAGGTTGGTGTTGTCATTGGTGCTTTTGCAGTAGGGCTGCTGCTGTTTCGTCCGTGGTTGGGGCAGTTAGCCGATCGCCGGGGTCGCAAGATTGTCCTGTTGATTGGGTTGGCAGCAGTAGCGATCGCGCCTCTAGGCTACCTGATGACCCAATCGATGCCGCTATTGATCGCTATTCGGGCGTTCCACGGGCTAAGCATTGCTGCCTTTACGACTGCCTACAGTACGCTGGTTGTTGATCTATCACCACCGTCTAATCGGGGCGAGGTGATTGGCTACATGAGTTTGGTCAACCCGATCGGCGTTGCGATTGGACCAGCGATCGGGGGGTTTTTGCAAGCGTGGGCAGGCTATACACCCCTGTTTCTGATGTCAGCCGGGTTAGGGTTTGCTGGGCTGCTAAGCGCACTCTGGGTTCAAGCGCCGCAGCTTGTGGCGCAGCCAGCAGTCGATACCACGGGCACCTTTTGGCGCTTGTTGTTTAGCCCACGGCTGCGAACCCCAACGCTGACGCTACTCCTGGTGGGGATGGCATTTGGTGTTTTGAGTACGTTTGTGCCGCTGTTTATGCAAGAAGCAGGGGTAGACTTAAATGCTGGCTTGTTTTACACGGCGGCGGCAGTGGCAGGGTTTAGCGTGCGGCTGTTGACTGGGCGTGCCTCTGATCGCTATGGGCGCGGACGACTGATCACTTTGGGGCTGCTGCTCTATGCCTTGACGATGCTCCTTTTGTGGTTTGCTCACAGTGCCAGTATGTTTCTGCTAGCGGGGCTGCTGGAAGGGGCTGGCACCGGAATCTTTTTGCCGCTGATGGTGGCGCTGGTTGCCGATCGCTCCGAGGCGTATGAACGGGGACGCGTCTTTTCGCTGTGCGTGGGCGGCTTTGATCTGGGGATTGCGATCGCGGGTCCAGCGTTAGGCTTTTTTGCTGAATACGTCGGCTATCGGGGTATCTTTGGTCTTGCCAGCGGTTTAGCCTTTTTGTCGGTGCTTGTTTTTGTGACCCAATGCAGCAAGACGTTGCCCCACTCACTCAGCTTCGCCCTCGGTGACGGCAGAGATCTGTATGCTTTGCCGCGCCGCTAGGATCTAAAGAAACGTAGAACGATCTGTTTCTGATGAACCGTCGATTGATAGAGCATCGTCAACGATCGCGTTACTTTCTGTGCCAGTACTTTCTGTGCCAGTATTTTCTGTATCTGTGTCACGAACCGCTGTATCAGCAACAGTGAAGTCGTGCAGTGTCTCGACGACTTCCAGGCGATGAATTTGGATTTGGTGCAGGCGGGGACCTTCAGCGGAAATAATGGTGAACTCAGAATCGCCATAGCGAGAGCTTTCCCCCAGCTGAGGGATTTTTTGGAGCTGAAAAAGGAGAAACCCACCTAGCGTTTGATAATCATCAGACAGGGGCAGATCCAGGTTGAGCAACTCGTTAACTTCCTCCAGGTCGATCTGCGCCTGCACTAAAAACGTTTGCTCATCCAGGACTTGAATGCTCGTTGCCTCATCATTGGCAGGTTCAGCGGCAACGCCCAAAATCTCAGCGATTAAATCTTCGATCGTCACCAAACCTGCTGTGCCGCCATATTCATCGACCACCATCATCATCGGCTGGCGCGATCGCTGCATCAGAGGCAACAGTTCGCTCAACAGCATATATTCCGGCACGAAACGAGCAGGGCGCAGCCACGCTTGAATTGAATGTTCTAGATCAAACGCTTCTTGTGCTAGTGGCTCTGCCAATTCTTGAAAGTAAATGAGACCACGTACGTCGTCCAGTGACTCACCAATGACTGGGTAGCGCAAGTGACCTGACTGCGCGGCTTCCTGCAGCAGTAACTTGAAGGTTGCATCATAGGGGACGGCATCAATGTTCGTGCGCGTCACCATGACCTCACCTGCTGACACATCACCAAACTCAAACACGTTTCTGAGCAACTGCCGTTCTTCTGCTTCTAGCCCACTAGACTCGCTCGACATGGCAATGATGAGCTGGAGTTCTTCGGGTGTCACCTGGCTAGACCATGCTTGTCCCGTATATTGAATGCCGCCTAAACGTAGTAATAGCCGGGTTGATTGGTTCAAAACCCAGATAAACGGATGGAAGAACCGAGCGATCGCCAGACTGGGAGCAGCAAGAAACCGTGCCATCTGTTCTGAATACAACAGCGCTACTGCTTTGGGACATAACTCGCCCAGCACAATTTGGAAATAGGCAAGCAGTAAAAAAGTCGCTGGAATCGCCACTGAGTGGGCGAGGGCTTGCCTGTAGCCGTCTGGCAGCGGCAGTTGGCGTAACCAGTGGGCAACCAAAACAGCCAACGCGCTCTCCCCAATCCAGCCCAGCGCCAAACTAGAGAGTGTAATGCCTAGCTGGGTCGTAGATAGCAAACGCTCGGTGCTCTGCTGCAACGCTTGTACGGTTCGCGCCTGCACATCCCCTGCATCCACCAACTGGCTAATCCGCGATCGCCGCACCGCAACCATGGAAAACTCTGCTGCTACAAAAAAGGCATTAATGGCAATGAGCAACAGCACCAGTAGTATGCGCACCCAGATCGCCGACCAGGTGAGTTCACTCATGGACGGGTCGATCAGCCCCATACTACCTACAAAGCCAAGTGCCAGGAAGCCTATCATGTGCAGCACGATCGAAGGGGTTTTCCTGTAGAAGCATGAAGCGAGAATCCTCTACCGGATGAGGGGAATATTTGACAACTGTAGCTGAAGTCGCTTATTTGGATAATCGGTCAGCGAAAGAGACACGTTTTGAACCCCATCCAGCAAGCTAGCAGGAATACTGACTGTACCAGGAAAGGTGCTGCTTGAGGCTGGTAGCTCTACAGGTAATCCTTCAGTATTTGCCTTGAGCGTCCGCCCTTGTTCGTCAGTCACCGTGAGCGCATCGTAAACGAAGCGGATCGGTTGCTTACTGTTATTACGAAGACTGACAGCTAAAACCAGTGTTTCTCCTTGCTGCCGCACCGATTTTACCTCCAGCACCACGTCCTGGCTGGTAGTTGTCATTGGTAGCTGATTCTTTGCCGAATCGGTGGTGGTCGACACTTTGGCGATCGGGGCAGGGCTTGCTTTCACGTCTTTAGCGATGCCACCGTTCATGCGGACTTTGACATTGGTGATAATGTCGCTTTCTGGCAAAACGGCGAGTTCTTCACGTCGCGCACTGCCTGCCTGAGTGCTTGCCTTGTTGTTGGCTGGGCGAGTGTCCGGTTGTGTAATGCCTTTCAGCGCCTCCCGCCCCAGCGACGAACCCCAGGAGGCACTGACCAATCCAGCGACAACCATCGATACCAGGAGAACCAGAGTCAGTGCTACGGTCGAATTCAGCTTCATGGGAGTAGGCAGTTGGAGTCGGGGGGACAAGTGGTGTCATAAGCGCACAAGCAATTGGCGCGATCGCTCCAATTGTAGACATAGACAGGCACGATACAGAGTAAACATTCTCAATCGCTAGAATGTTGATGCAATAATTTTCCCCAAACGCCTCCACTCACTCACCACCCGCTTGATTGGAGTAGAAAATAAGTCAAAAAATCGGGATACAATAATGGCACCCAGGGTTGGCCGAGCGGTTTAGGCAGCGAACTCATAATTCGCCCCAGGCAGGTTCGACCCCTGCACCCTGGACTATCTTTTAGAACTATGGTTTAACCCCATAGCTCTCGCAGTGAGCGTCAATCCTGCCCTACCAGAGTGCTGGTACTCGTGGTGCTGTCCGCAGTGGTGTAGTGGTTATTGGTGGTGTGGATTCAATCGGTGGGAAGCTGGACGTTAGCGGACGGGCTGCTTCGACGGGAATGTCACGAATAGATTGGTTGAACGGAGTCGGTAGGTCAGGTGTGCGAATGACTGAGCGGCTTGACATCTGACGTGACAGCAAATCTTGGTAGAACTGGTAGATGGCTTTGCCGTCGCGCGCAACTTCGTTCTCAGGAAAGGAGTTGCGAATGAGGATGCCAGGACCAAACATATAACTAACTTGTCTGGGAAGCGAACGATTGCGAAAAAAGTCGCGATCGTTGGAGAAATATACCTGATCAAACTGGTCAGGGATGTTGTTGACGACCCCAGTGGTTGGATTGGTAAAGCTTTCTTGAGCACTTGCTGCTGAAGCTGCGACAGTAGACAATGCAATGATTGCTAATCCAATAACGGTGCCCTTGTAGCCGATACCCATAAAATCACTCCTCAATGTTTTACTCTGTGAATGCTTGTGTTTAGAACTAAGGTCAAGGCTGGATGAACGTTTTCTAGCTTGTGGCTTCAAACCCTTAAGTCCATAAAAATCACGAGCAATGATTAGACTACTTGCTTGGAGTCTACCCAAATTTGCTTTCCAGTCTGCATCAATTCTACTGAGTTTGCGCGAATCTATGACCAAAAATAATCGATCGCTAACGGATTTATCGCAGTCGATTGCTACCGTCGATTTAATTACCTTGCGTCAGCAACTTTTGGATCTATTCTGTCAGGTTGCTTATCAAGAAGGAGACTTTCTGCTGACATCGGGGCAGCGGGCTTCTTATTACATCAATGGCAAGCAGGTCACGCTCCATCCCCAAGGGGGCTTGGCAGTCGGTCGGCTGGTACTGCCGCTGTTACCCGCAGGTACGCAAGCCGTCGCTGGCTTGACGCTAGGAGCCGATCCGATTGTGACGGCGGTCAGCGTTGTGGCTGCCTACGAAGGGCGATCGCTGCCTGCGTTAATCATTCGCAAAGAAGCCAAAGGGCATGGCACTCGTGCTTACATTGAAGGTCCCAATTTGCCCGAAGGTAGTGCTGTCACCGTTTTAGAGGACGTTGTCACGACGGGGCAATCAGCGCTCAAGGCGGTTGAACGTTTGCAGCAGGCAGGGTATCAAGTCAACGGGATCATTTCACTGGTCGATCGCCTGCAAGGTGGAGCCGCCCTCTACGAACAGGTTGGCTTACCCTTTCAAGCTGTTTTTGCCATTACGGAGATTCAGCAGCGATCGGCGGAGTTGGGGAAGGGTGAGGGGGTGAGGGGGTGAGGGGGTGAGGGGGTGAGGGGGTGAGGGGGTGAGGGGTGAGGGGGTGAGGGGTGAGGAGAAAATCCGACTGCTGACCGCTGACCGCTAACTGCTGACCGCTGCCCTTTCTTTACTTAACGCATCCTTTACCCAATGCCGCTAATGTGATGTGGGTAACTGTAAGGACGATATAGCGTGAAACGTGGTGTAGTGCTGGCTTTTGGTTTCTTGCTGCTCACAGCGTGTAGCAAAACGCTGGATCACGATCGCATTGCTCAATCAATTCAGCAAGATGTGATCAAGCAGGGTGGTCTCTCGCTGAAGACGGTGACATGCCCTAATAGCATTAAGCCCGAAGTCGGACAGACCTTTGAGTGCATTGGCGAAACGGATACAGGCTATACGTTTACCATTCCAGTGAAGCAGCAGGATGAGCAGGGCAATCTGCTTTGGGATGTACCAAATGCGAAGGGTCTGCTGAATGTGGCGAAGTTTGAAACGATCGTGCAGGAAGCGGTGCAAAGCGAAATTGGCTCTCGTCCTCTCATTCGCTGTGGTGGCACTTACAAGGCGGTTCAGCCAGGGCAAACGTTTGAATGCGCGATCGATGTCAAGCAGCCAACGCCAAAAGCCAACGCAGGCTCAAAAACAACGGCGGTCAAGACCGTTTCAGTTAAACCCGCTAAGTCTGATACGATTCTGGTCAGAATTGACCCAGAAAGAAACGTAAGCTGGCAGCGAGTGATACCAGGAGCCGTAAAGCCAACGACAGCTAAGTCGCCTACCGCTAAAGCAAAGCAACCGACTGCAACCTCGGCGCAAACACCTGCAAATGCAGCAAAACCTGCACCACCTGCCAAGCGCAATGCCGAAGATTTTCTGAACCAACCGGGTGCTGCCGATCAGTTTTAGGCGTTGCCTTTATAGCGGTTCTCGTTTGGGTGCAATACAAGGCTTGGGGTTTAAGACAGAAGGCAGGAGGCAGAAGGCAGGAGGCAGAAGGCAGAAGAAAAGCCACGCCCCTCTGCTTTCTGCCTCTTTGCGACTGTACTCCACGTGATTAGGAACCGCTATAGGCATCGCTATGGTGTCCGTACCAGGCTTGGAGGGCAAGTTGATGCACCGTTCGCCAGGGAAGATTGTGCTGTTTAGCGATGCGAGCACAATCTTCATATTCAGGCTGCACGTTGGTTGATTCTGGTTGGCTGCGATCGAGCCATGCCACCTTGATTTGAACAGCACCATATTTTGTTTGCACCGACTGCATTTCCCGATGTAGCGCAGTGCGCTCCTGAGTTGATCGCCGAATACCTAGCGTTGTTGTCTCCCGAAAGATGACCGCTTCGCAAGCCGATACGTCTTCTGGCTGGCAAACGACCGCTAATAAAATGCCCGGTCGTGATTTTTTCATGCCGATCGCCTGTGTAAAGACATCCAGCGCACCGACTGCGAATAACGCCTCATAGACATAGCCGATCGCCTGTGGGTTGAGGTCGTCGATTTGAGTTTCCAAAAGGGCGATCGTTTGGAGGTGAGAAGTGAGGGGTGAGGGGAGATTCTGGCTGCTGATGGCTGACTGCTGACCGCTAACCGCTGACCGCTGACCGCTGACCGCTAATTGCTGACCGCTGACCGCTGACCGCTGACCGCTAATCGCCCCTTCTTCTCCAATCCACAACCGTAAAATATTCGGCAGGGGTAACGTGATCGAGCCTGCACCGAGTCCGACGCGAAGGAGCGTCATTGTCGGTGGTGAGCCAAACTGAGCGGCTAATGTAGTGACGATCGCGGCTCCGGTTGGTGTGACCATCTCGCGCTCAATGCCGTTGCTGTAGATGGGTACCTGGCGCAGCTCAAACAGCTTTAATACAGCAGGCGCAGGCACAGGCAAACGACCGTGCGCGGCTCGAATGGTGCCGCCGCCTGTAGGTAACGGCGAACAGTAAAGTTGATCGATACCCAGCCAATCCAGTCCCAAGCAGGTGCCAACGATATCAACGATCGCATCCGTTGCCCCAACTTCATGAAAATGGACTTGCTCTGGAGGCACCCCGTGGATGGCACCTTCTGCCTCTGCCAATTTACGAAAGACGGCTAAACTCCACGCTTCGGCTCGTGCGGGCAGTCCAGCCGCTAGAATCAAGCGCTCAACTTCGGGCAAGTGACGGACTGAGCCAGGATGGTGAGTGCCGATGATAGAAGCATGACTATGGCTATGGCTATGCGAGTGAGCGTGAATCGTTTTGGTTTCAGTCGCAGCAGACGGTTCTGTGGCAGAGTGGGTGTGGTAGCTAGCGTGATGCTCTGTCTTGGTAGAGGCGCGATCGTGAGTCTCATCGTGCACAGGGTCATCAATGCTTAAATCCACATGGACTTTGGTTGCCTGCTGTCCGTTACGCTGCACTCGTTCTGCCCACAAATAATATTCCTTCTCAATGCCGAGCTGACCCAGCATTTTGATCAAATAATCCAGTGGCACTCCCGCATGTACAAGCGCACCAAGGCACATATCACCCGCAATGCCAGTGGGGCAGTCTAGATAAGCAATCTTCGTCATTGATTAGAAGGTGAGTTACTTAGTGGTCAGCGGTCAGCGGTCAGCGGTCAGCGGTCAGCGGTCAGCGGTCAGCGGTCAGCAGCAGTCAGAATTTCCCTTTACCCCTCACTCCTCTCTCCTCACCCCTCTCTCTTCTCTCCTCACCCTCTCACCCCTCTCTCCTTACCCTTCATGTCTACCCTCTTTACGCTTCATCCTGATAATCCACAGACGCGAGTGGTTGATCAAATTGTCGCCGCTCTACGGGATGGCGCTGTCATGCTGTATCCCACTGATACTGTCTACGCGATCGGCTGCGATCTCAATTCTAAGAGTGCCATTCAACGAGTGCGGCAAATCAAGCAGTTCTCAAACGACAAACCACTGACCTTTCTTTGCCCATCGCTTTCTGACATTGCTCAATATGCCACGGTAAGCGATCCGGCATATCGTCTGATGCGACGGCTCATTCCAGGACCTTACACATTTTTGTTACCGACGACCAAGCTTGTACCCCGACTGGTTATGAACCCAAAGCGTAAAGCAACGGGCATTCGGGTGCCTGACCATACGCTTTGCCTTGCGTTGATGAATGCGTTGGGCAACCCCATTATCTCGACCTCTGCTCACCTGCTTGCGGATGATGCAACGCCCAACAAGAGCCAAAAAAACGGCAGCAAAAAAGCAGAACAGCCTAGTTCACGCTTTGAGCTGTTTGACTGCCTGGAAAAACTGGTCGATGTCACGGTTGATAGCGGCACCGAACCGGGCGATCGAGTTTCAACGATTGTGGATTTAACGAGTGAGGAACCGATCATTGTCCGGCGTGGTCTAGGATGGGAAGCGGCGGCAGCATGGACGGTGGAAGCAGGTTAAACCAATTGGTCAAACTGTCCACTCCAGATGGCAAACAATTATGACGTTTCTAAGTGGACGATCGCGCGTATCGAACCATTACCTGCTGATGGGTGTAGGCTAAATCAAGCAACGTTGATGGTATGTTGCTCACGGCACAAAATCCGAGCCTCTGGCTAACCACCCGAGAAAGTGACATACCTCGACCCGCCCTAAACCGTAGCGGCTCGTTTTCTATGCGTAGATGGAAGTGCTGGTTAAGAAGTTATAAGTGATGAATGATGAGGTTTGAGTGAGTCAATTCACAAAAATCAAAACTCAAATCGTTTAACTTCTGCTTCGCCCGATCTAACGTTCTCGTCCCTGTGCACTACCAGAGCCATGAACTTCGACTCAACCCCTTCCCGCCCCCAAGCGGCAGCTCCGACAAATGTAGCCCCCACTGATGCTGTAGCTGCAACCGCTCAAGCCCATCCTGACCTTCGGGATGGGCCAGATCACGATGCTGCACCGACAAAAGCTAGAAGCGCCGCCGACTTCTTAGACATCCCGGCGCTGGCACAAGTTTTAGCGCGAGAGCTTCGCGCTGAGATCAGTACGCCCGGTGGCAACATTGAGCGACTCGCCAACCGTATTGCGATCGAAGTCGATCGCATCTGTCATAAAAGTGGACGCATTCAGACCTCTGGACGTGTGCGCTCGTGGCAACTCTCACTAGCCCGCCATCGCCTGCAAAAGTGCCTGAATTACTATCAGCTTGGCTCTCGACGCGGACGGGTGGAACTGCACAGCACCCTCGGCTCCATGGTTTATCGTCATATTGCCCCTAGCCGAATGCAGCTTGGGTTTCAGGCGCGCTACAGCCTGGTTGAAGATTTTTTACAGGGGTTTTATACCGAGTCGCTGAAGGCGTTTCGCCGTGAGAACGAACTGCCAGAAGACTACCAGCCTCGCACACGGCTAGAGTTAGCTGAATATATGGCGTTTACAGAGCAATATGCGAAGCGCCGAATTTCCTTGCCGAACGGACATAGCCAGCAGTTAGTCGTGCTGCGTGCCCAGCGTTTTGGGCAACGTCAACCGCTGGAAGTGTCGATCGACATTGAGCAAGCTCTAGAGTCACCCAAAGGCGAGGAATCTGAATCGTACAATCGATCGCCGCTGGCACATCAGCTACGCGAACGCATGGTGGCTGATGCGGTTGATGCACCCTCTGAGGCAGTGCTGCGCGATCGTGTCGTCGTCGAACTCATCCAATATTTAGAAGCACAGGGACAAACCGACTGCGTTAACTACCTCACACTTAAGCTGCAAGACCTTTCGGCTCCTGAAATTGACGATGTGTTGGGGCTTTCTGCCCGTGAACGCGACTATTTGCAGCAGCGTTTCAAATATCACGTTGAGAAATTTACCCTTTCCCAAAATTGGAAGCTCGTGCATCAGTGGCTGGGTGCTGATATTGATCAAAATTTGGGGCTATCGACTCAGCACTGGCAACTTTTCCTCAGCCAACTGTCACCCGAACAGCAGCAACTGTTGACGCTCAAGCAAGCGCAAACAACCGATCAAGATCTGCTCAAAGCGCTCAAGTGTACGCCCAAACAACTGCAAAAACGCTGGGGACAACTCTTAGAATTGGCGCGACAGACACGAAATCAGAACTAGAGTGGGGAGTGATGGGTGGGCAGGAAGGCGGCTGAGGGCGGAGTCAGGAGTCAGAAGGTGAAAGGTAACATTCCAAGCTCCACTCTCCGATTCCCAAGCGCGATTTTCCAGGTCTTGAGCACCACCTTCTGACCTCTAAGCTGGCGTTGCAGAATACATGTATGAATTGCCCTCATCCCCAACCCTTCTCCCCAAGGAGAAGGGAGCAGAGACGCTTGTCCCCTCGCCCTTTGGGAGAGGGCTAGGGTGAGGGCAACCCAAGCGCTTCATACCCAGATCCAGCAACGCCCTAAGCTTGACCTTTCGAGTTTCAAGCTCGACCTTTCGAGTTCCAGGCTCGACCTTTCGAGTTCCAGGCTCGACCTTTCGAGTTTCAAGCTCGACCTTTCGAGCTTAAACCTCAAGCTTCCGACCTCTAAGCTCGACCTTTCGAGTTCCAAGCTCGACCTTTCGAGTTCCAAGCTTGACCTTCCGAGTTCCAGGCTCGACCTTTCGAGTTCCAAGCTCGACCTTTTGAGTTCCAGGCTCGACCTTTCGAGTTTCAAGCTCGACCTTTCGAGCTTAAACCTCAAGCTTCCGACCTCTAAGCTCGACCTTCCGAGTGCAAAACTTAAAACCACAACTCACAACTTCTCAGCGCTTAGTGCCCATAATACGGGTGTTGACCATTGAGTTCAGCACACTCCCATGCATAACGAAAGCGCTCAGTCTCAAAGTCGCGGACTGACAGTCTCACAACGCCGATCGCTCAAGGTGCTGCCCCTGAAGCTCGCAGGCGCTTACTTTATAGTCGCTGTTTTGTGGATTATCTCGTCTGATTTTTTGCTCGCTACATTAGCTCCTCACCCAGCAGCGCTGA
Source organism: Tildeniella nuda ZEHNDER 1965/U140 (assembly GCA_019358895.1). Lineage (GTDB taxonomy): Bacteria > Cyanobacteriota > Cyanobacteriia > Leptolyngbyales > Leptolyngbyaceae > Stenomitos > Stenomitos nudus. The sequence goes on from JAHHIG010000002.1 coordinate 582,771, forward strand.
ACCGCCTACAAAGCATCAAAGGATTGCTCTTTGTTAGCGTCACTGCCTGGGCGCTTTATTGGCTGGCGCGTCGATCGCTCCGTACTCTACAGCAAACGGAAACAACGCTGCGAGAGAGCGAAGAGCGGTTGCGTCTCGTTCTGCAAAATATGCCTGTGATGCTCAATGCCTTCGACGAGCAGGGCAATATCATCGTCTGGAATCAGGAGTGTGCGCGGGTCACTGGATATAGCACTGAGGAAATCATTGGCAATCCGCAGGCGATGACATGGCTGTACCCGGATGTCACCTACCGTCAGCAAATGGTGGCTGACTGGACAGAACGGGGCAACGATTACCGTGACTGGGAGTGGGATCTGGTGTGCAAGGATGGTAGCCATCGAACGGTTGCCTGGTCGACGATCTCCGATCGCTTTCCCATTCCTGGCTGGATATCGTGGGGTATTGGTGTAGATGTGACCGATCGCAAACGAACCGAAGCCAACCTGCAAACACGCAACCGAGAATTGCTGACGCTCCACAGAATTTCGGAAATTACGCTCAATCAGCAATCGCTCAAAGCTGCCTTTCAAGACATTGTGAAAGAAATTAGTGTAGCGACGGCGTTTCCCATCATTGCGATCGAGCTTTACGATGCGACTCGTCAAGTGATGGTTTTTGAGGGCACAGAGGGCATTTCCCTGCCGCCTGATGGCAAACCGATTGAAGTACCTGTCACGCAAACATCGTCGGGAAACGTAGTGCAAACAGGGCAGATGTTGGTCAAGACCTATGACTCGCGTGAACCGAAAAAGTGTGACTCCAATGAATCGCTCCGCAAATTAGGCATTAAAACCTTCATTTGCGTGCCCATGACGGTCAACCAAACCACTATTGGGGTCTTAAGTCTGGCGCATCCTGAAGTGGTGCCAACCGAAGAGGGCTTTTTGCATTGGTTGACTAGCCTGGCAAACTACCTGGCATTACTCACCGATCGCAAACGCTCTGAAGTGGCTTTGCTGGAGAGCGAATTGCAGTTTCGCTCCTTGAGTGCTTGTTCGCCTGTGGGCATTTATTTGGCAAGCCCAGAAGGCTACGGCACTTATACCAATCCGCGTTGTCAAGAAATTTTTGGCTGCACGCTGGAGGAGTCAATCGGTGGCGGTTGGGCAGAGCGAGTGCATCCTGACGATCGCGAGTGGGTTTTTCAGGAATGGACGGCTGCTGCCACTGCTGGCAAAGCGTATAGGGCAGAATATCGAGTGCAACCGCGTGAAGGCGTGGTGCGATGGGTGCAAACCCGTTCAGCCGCCATGTATTCTGATGCGGGCAGGCTCACTGGTCATGTTGGCACGATCGAAGACATTACCGATCGCAAGCAAGCGGAAGCGCAAATCCGACAGCTCAACCAAACCCTGGAGCAACAAAACCTCGAACTGGAGGCACTTGTTGAGCAGCGTACCGCTGAACTCATGACCTTTATCAACACGTTGCCCGACTACATTTTCGTGGTCGAGCGCGATACCATGCGGACGCTCTTCTCCAATGATCGGAATGCCTGGTTGGGTGACTGTAAGAGCCATGATCAAATGGTCGGTAAGACCATTTTTGAGTGTTACGCATCCGATCTGGCGGCTACGTTTGCCGAGCAAAATCGGCAGGTCTTTGAATCTGGTGAAACACTGCATTTTCAAGAAAACTACACCACGACTCTCGGCACCTTCCATTTTGATACCTACAAAATTCCGCTGAAGAAGCCGAATGGCGAAGTATACGCACTGATCGGCAGTTCCCGCAACGTTACAGATTTGGTAGCAGCTCGTCAGGCATTGAGCGATCGCACCGCTCAGCTTGAAATTGTTAATCGAGAGCTAGAGTCCTTCTCTTACTCAGTTTCCCACGATCTCCGTGCGCCCCTGCGACACATTGGTGGGTTCGTGACAGCGCTGACCGATCGGTTACAACAAGACGGGTATCTGAACGATCCAACAACGGCGCGCTATCTGCAAATTATTCAGAACAGCAGCCACAAAATGGGAGCGCTGATAGACGGTCTGCTTATGCTCTCGCGGGTCGGGCGGCGGCAGATGGCGGATACTCGCGTTGATTTAGATCAACTGGTGACAGCCGTTTTGGCTCAACGACCAGAGGTCACCACTAGCAGCACTACAGAAACAGTGAGCGATCGCCAGCCAGTTCAGTTCAGCATCGGCGCTCTGCCCACCGTTAAAGGTGATGCCACCCTGCTGCAACAAGTCTTTGTCAATTTGCTGGATAATGCCATCAAATTTAGTCGTCATCGGCAGCCTGCTCACATTGAAATCGGAGCATTATCTGATGGTATAATATTCGTGCGCGATCGCGGCGTTGGTTTCCAGATGCAGTATGCCGATCAGCTCTTTGGAGCCTTTCAACGGTTGCATTCACAGTCAGAGTTTGAGGGTAGTGGCATTGGGTTGGCGATCGTCCAGCGCATCATCCATCGTCACGGCGGTAAGATTTGGGCAGAGAGCCAGCCCGACCAGGGGGCGACATTCTATTTCACGCTTGGCGATCGTCTAGAGTCGTTGGGGCAGGCTAAGTAAAATCAGGTTGACATGTGAGGCTGGCAAATCTGAGGTTTGACATGGCTCAAGCAAATGAGGGTAGTTTTAACCTTGAGCCAACGCGCATCTTGTTAGTGGAAGATGACCCTAACGATGTGGAACTGATTCTGTTGGCGCTGAGCAACTACAATCTGGTCAATCAGATTGATCTGGCAGCCGATGGCGAACAGGCGCTCCACTATTTATTGGGGCAGGAGGGCGAACCTTTACGATCGCTGCCCCGTCTGGTTTTGTTAGACCTGAAGCTACCCAAAGTTAGCGGGATTCGCGTTCTGCAAACCTTACGCAATCACCCCCGCACACAACGGCTTGTCGTCGTCGTCATGACCTCTTCTCAAGAAGACAGTGATCTCAATACTTGCTACGATTTAGGGGTTAACAGCTATGTTGTGAAACCTCTAGATTTTCAGCAGTTTCTCGCTGTCTCACGGGATGTTGGTCTTTACTGGATGCTACTAAACAAGCCGCCATTGCTTCCTTCCTGAAGCCTGAGTCATGTTTGAGCGTCAGCAGCCAATACTTCAATCAGGGTTAACACTTCAATCAGGGTTAGCAATGTCATCAAGCCTGCGTTTGCTGATTGTAGAAGACGAACCAGCCGACGCTGAGTTAATCACTCTGGCATTAGCCGCTGCACACATTGAGTTTGCTTGCGAGGTCACCGATACCCTTGAAGGCTGTCAGCGGCTTTTGCAGACACACACCTGGGATGTCGTGCTGTCAGACTACCGCCTAAAAGGGTTTACGGGTCATCAAGTGTTGAATCTGCTCCAGCGATCGGAGCAGCAAATCCCGTTTATTTTAGTCACTGGTAGTCTGGGCGAGGAAGCGGCTGTAGAGTGCATTAAGGCAGGCATGAGTGACTATGTGCTGAAAGATCGCCTGTTTCGTCTGCCAACAGTGCTGGAGCGATCGCTGCGTGAATTTGCCCTGCACCGTCAACAGCAGTCAGCCACACTGCAAATCCGTCAGCAGGCACAACAGCAAACCATCATTAGTCGCATCGTGCAGGCAATGCGCGAGACCCTGGTGCTGCATGAGGTGCTGCAAACGACTGTAGACATGGTGAGAGATGCCCTTCATCCTATTTGTTGCTTGATCGTGCGTCCAGCAGAGAGCGGTGAGATGACGGTTCGCACAATGAGCGAGGCTCCACCTGACTGGAAGGCGTTGCTGGATTATCCGTGTGCATTGTTTCCATCTTATGAGAAGGCGTTGAGGCAGGGCGAGCTGGTTGTAGTGGATTCGATCGCGCAAGTCCCACTGCGAGAGATTCAGGCGCTTGCAGCCCAATATAAATTCCATGCCTTCTTGCTCGTGCCCCTGATGTATCAGCAAGAGTTTCTGGGCGTACTGTCGTTGTATCAATGCGATCGCGATCGCACCTGGACGGACGATGAAGTAGCGATGATTAAAGCGATCGCTGATCAATGCGCGATCGCCATCCACCAGACACAGCTCTTTAATCAGGTGCAACAACAATCGCAGCGCGAACAACTGCTCAACCAAATTGCGCGTGTGATCAACTCCAGCCTTGATCCAGACTACATTTTGCAGGAAATTACGCGCTTGACTGGACTATGCTTTGCCGTCGATCGCGCATACATTTGTGAAATCCAAGCAGAGGAGGTGCATATTCTTGAGGAGTGGCGGGCAAATAGCCAGGTGCCGTCCATGCTCGATCTCACGTTTCCTACAGAAGACTGGTCTGATTTAGTCGATCCTCATGCTGATTTTTATGTTAAGCGTGTTTTTCATGCACCCATTTTCACCGCGATCGAACCAACGCCAACAAGACTTGCCCAAGTAAATGACTATCAAATCAAATCGTTGGTTAGCGTACCTATTTTCATCCGAGAGCACTTTTTTGGGGGGCTTACCCTCAGTACCACAACGACCTTTCGTGAGTTCACAGACGACGAGATTCATCTGCTACAGCAAATCAGCGACCAGGCGGCGATCGCGCTATACAACGCCCACAGCTACGAGCAGCTAGAGCAAATCGTTCAGGCGCGGACTCAAGAGCTAGAGTACGAAAAACAGCTCTCTGAAGCGGCTAACCGTGCCAAAAGCGAATTTCTCACGAACATGAGCCACGAACTACGGACACCTTTAACAGGTATTCTGGGCTTTTCTAGCCTGTTGCTCAAGCAAATCTTTGGACCGCTGAACGCCAAACAGCACCAGTACGTCGAGCATACAGCGGCTTGCGGCGAACACCTGCTGTCACTCATCAACGATCTGCTGGACTTGTCAAAAATTGAGGCAGGGCGAGACGAGACTCTGCTAGAAGCCGTTGACGTTAGAGAGCTTTGCATGAGTTGTCTTGCTTTCATCAGCGAACAGGCACAAAATCGCGGCTTGGAGGTTGTGTTGGCGATCGCCCCCGATGTGACGACCTGTATCGCCGACAGCCGCCGCCTCAAGCAAATTCTGGTCAACCTGCTCTCAAATGCCGTCAAATTTACTGACAAAGGAACGGTGACGCTCACTGTTGAAAAGACGAACGCTGTGAGACCAAACGCTGTGAGACCAGCCGTGCAAGATGCCTCCGAGCAAGATGCCTCCGAGACCATGCATCCGCCTTCACCGTTTCTCCTTTTTCATGTTGCTGATACAGGGATTGGTATGACCGAGCAGGATCTTTCGATTCTGTTTCAGCCGTTTCAACAACTCGATAGCGGACTGGATAAAAAGTATCAGGGCACCGGGTTAGGTTTGGCACTTGCCCGCAAACTCGCTCAACTGCACGGTGGCGATCTTACAGTGACATCTGAACTCGATCGCGGCAGTTGTTTTACTTTAAGCCTGCCACTGGACGGTGTTGGTTGAAGCCAGCAGGGTAAAAGTCAAAAAGTAAACTTGCCTCATCGTCTCAACCCTCTCATACCAAATCAAATTGCAAAAGCTACAGATCCTCTGCCCTCATCCCCAGCCCTTCTCCCGAAGGAGAAGGGAGCTAAAATCCAGTCCCCTCGCCCGTTGGGAGAGGGTAAGGGTGAGGGCGGTTGGGTTGCTTGATCTGTAGCGCCTATTTTTGGATTTGGTATTACTGCCTTACCCTCTCATCTCTGCTCTCGTCGCAATTGATCAATAACAGTCTGTAGGCGCGATCGCAGTGCCTCTGCTAACCGATATGTGCGGGTTTGCGTTTTCTCCTTTGGTTCAATCTGCTCCCAGGGACGCTCGATCGGCTGCACGTAATAGTGCAAGCGCGATCGCATTGCCCAAACGCCCATTGATGGAAACAGCACAAAAACCAGCACCAGCGGCGACAGGGGAAACAGTGGCATTCCTAGTCGGCGTGCTAACCAGGGGAGATTGAGCGTCAGTGGATGCAAGTACTCGCTGCCGATACAGACGACTGGTAAAACGGGTACGCGATCGCGCACACTCAACCGCAAAAAGCTAGGGTCAAACGTTGCCAGTTGATAGCGCTGTTGCCAGCCTTTGCTCAATCCTCGCCAGCTTTCTGGCGCGTACAGCAGCACATGCTTTTTCGCATCGTTGCCCTGTAGTGCAGTCTCCAGGCTCTGCCGCTCTGCTCGCACACCGCCTAGCACCTGCGCCCAACCGTTAGGTAGCCACCACATCAGCCAGGGGTGGTCAAAAAAGATGGGGTGTGCCAGCGGCTGTACAAACCAATCGCGCTGCTTGCCGATTAAAAAGCCCAAACTCACAAAGTCCCACGGAAAGCACATACCAGCGTGATTCATCGCCACAATGAGCGGACCGTTTGCAGGTAACTTCTCGACGTAGTGCAGTGTGGCGCGGAAGTAACGGGTCACGATCGGCGTAAGAATTTCTTCCTGAAAAGCCTTCTGATACACCGGATCGGGTTCGGCACTTAGACTAAGGGTTGGCGATCGACCGAGCGATCGCACTTTCAGGCGTAGCCAGCGGTTTGCCAGCGCCAGGTAAAACCCACACGGAAGCAAAAATAGTCCATATTCTAGCCAGTTCCAGCCGTTCGCATCAGGCTTGTAGTGTTGCCAGTGACGGTTAAACAAGATCAGCCAGCCGGGAGGATACCAGAGACAAAACCAATCAAACCAACTAAAGCGATAGGGCTGAGTCAACGTCCTAACCCGCCAATGATTCCTTGCTCTCCGAGTTCTTCCCCGTTGCTGGCAGTTCTAAACAATAGCCTGCACCGTACACTGTTTTGATGTAGAGAGGGTGACGCGGGTCAGGTTCCAGCTTGGTTCTAAGATGGCGGACGTGAACACGAATCGTTTCAATGTCATCGTTCGGGTCATAACCCCAGACTTCTTTAAGAATCTCACTGGGCGAAACGGTCTGCCCATGCCGTTGCAGCAAGCAGTGCAGCAGCTCAAACTCCAGGTGAGTTAGCTTCACCGTCTGGTCAAACCAAAGCGCTTCAAAGCGTTCTGGCACCAGTGTCAAGGGTCCGTAGTTCAAAATTTCACTATGCTTGGCGGCTTGAGGAATGCGATCAGCACGACGTAAGAGCGCCCGCACCCGTGCCAGCATTTCCTCCACCTCAAACGGTTTGGTGAGGTAGTCATCAGCACCCGCGTTGAAGCCTTCGACTTTGTTTTGTGTTTGACTGAGTGCCGTCAGCATTAAGACTGGAATATCGGATGTACGATCGTCACGGCGTAAGCGCTGGCAGACTGTAAACCCATCGACTTTAGGCAGCATCAAGTCCAGCATGACCAAATCGGGCTGTAGCTGCAACGCCATCGCTTGCCCCTTAATGCCGTCAGCCGCCTGACTCACATCATAGCCAGCCATTTCAAGATTGACGGCAACGAGTTCTGAAATTGTAGGGTCGTCGTCGATGACGAGTATCCGGGGCATCGTTCAAAGAAAGTAAAGGTGCTGATTGCTTATAAGTGTTAAGGCATTACGAAGATGTCTGTACAAATTATAAGCAAGAATCTAAATCTTTTCTAAAGAAAGTAAATTTACCCAAAAAGAATATTTCTAGAGTTGGTTTTGGCTGGCAGCAAGATGTAGCCGTTGTGTGACCCAGATTGGCGAGCGTGAGCTTGAGTAGAGTCGCAACCTTATGCTGTCTGGCAGAATCCTTTAGAATGCTGGTGACTCAAATTTCAGGCTGGTTCAAGTAGGGTGTCGTACTATCACCCAGGTTATGTTGCCCGTTTAGGCGTGGTGACGATCGACCAGACCTCTAACGTAAATCAAACCCACGGTAGCTAAAACATTGATAGTACTTGCAGTGACGATCGTCGCTCTACTGGGGACACTGCTTTACGCAGCCAAACTACATCGCGTTGCGGTAAATGCTCCCAAGCTGACGATTGCAGTCAACAGCAGCGATCGCGCCTTGTCAGAGACCAACCAGCAGCGTGAAACGGTAGCCCTTCCTCGTGTTTCCGTGATTATTCCTGCTTATAACGAAGCAGATAATATTGAGGCTTGCATTCTCTCTGTCTTGCAGGAACCAGTGCTACCGCCAGAGCACTTGGAGGTTTGGGTGCTGGATGACCAGTCGAGTGATGCTACGCTGGCGATCGCCCAAGCGTTACAACAATCCCTTAACGACCCGCGCCTGCGGGTGTTGACAGGCAAGCCGCGACCTGATCAGCAAACCTGGATGGGCAAGAACTGGGCATGTGTTCAGGCAGCCACGTATGCAACGGGAGAGTTTTTGCTGTTTCTGGATGCTGATGTGAGGCTTAAACCAGGGGCGATCGGTGCTGCCATTGAGATCGTAGAGGAAAAGCACGTCGGTCTGCTAACCTTATGCCCAGAAGTGGTATGTGGCTGTCTTGCAGAGTGGCTCGTACAACCGTGGATGATGAGCTTGCTCATGGCTGGATTCGATTTTAACGAAGTGAATGATCCCAACGCGGAGGCTGCCTTTGCAGCAGGAATGTTTATGTGCTTCCGCCGCACGGCATATGAACAAGTCGGTGGGCATCAAGCCGTTGCTGATCAAGCGGTTGAAGATGTAGAGTTAGCGCGGCGGCTGAAACAGCAAGGGCTGAAGCTTTACTATGCTGTCGGAGCCAATTTAGCATCGGTTCGCATGTATCGCTCTCTAGCAGCCGTCTGGGAAGGGTGGACTAAAAATTGGCATTTAGGGTCTCGTCGCAACCTTTCAACGAGTCTCTTTTCAGCCACTATTATGCTCTGGGTCTGTGTGCTGCCCTGGCTTGGCTTGGTCACGTTGCTCTATCAAGGTGCAACGGTTGGGCTAACGCTCCTTAACGTGTTGGCGATCGCGATCGCTTTGACTGCAATCGCCATGCAATATCGTATCCGTTGTTCGATCGAACGAGTAGCAGCCATTCCACCCCGCTACTGGTGGCTTACTGGCATTGGTGGTCTACTGGTAGCAGCGATCGCCCTTGTCTCGATCATTAAGACTGAAACTGGCTGGGGTTGGACATGGCGCGGGCGATCGCTACAACTGCCAGATAAAAGTAAGTGAAGGCTAAAGGCTAAAGGCTAAAGGCTAAGTTTTTATACTTTATACTTCATCCTTTATCCTTTCCTCCTCACCCCACACCCCACACCCCACACCCCTCTCTCCCCATCTGCCACACCAATGAAACTCGATATCGTCGTCCAGGTTCTGATCGAAATTCTGATCGTCATCGGGCTTTCCCGACTGGTTGGTTTGGGCTTTCGTCGCTTCAAGCAGCCACTGGTGATTGGTGAAATTGTCGCTGGAATCATGCTGGGACCATCCCTGCTGGGTCTGCTGGCACCGAGTTTAGCAACGACGCTCTTTCCGCCCGAAACCATTCCTTTTTTGAACGTCCTGGCTCAGATTGGGCTGATCTTTTTCATGTTTTTAATTGGACTGGAGCTTGACCCCAAGTATCTGCGGAGTCAGCTTGATGTGGCGGTGCTTGTCTCACACGTCAGTATTCTGGTGCCGTTTTCGCTGGGATCGCTGCTGGCACTGCTGCTCTACCCGCTGGTGTCAAGCGGCAGCGTTTCTTTTACAGCCTTTGCGCTCTTTTTAGGGGCAGCCATGTCGATTACGGCGTTTCCAGTGCTGGCACGGATTATTACTGAAAATAATCTTCAGGCAACGCGGCTGGGGACGATGGCATTGACCTGTGCGGCAGTGGATGATGTGACTGCATGGTGTGTGCTGGCGCTGGCGATCGCTGTCACTCGCACCAACAGCATGGCGGGCGCGATTCCCACCATTTTGCTGTCGATCGCCTACATTGCGTTTATGGTGACGGTCGGGCGGAAGTTCTTGAAAACGTTTGCCACCTATTACGATCGCAGCGGACGGTTGAATCAGTTTGTGCTAGCAGTCATTTACATGGGTGTTGTCATCTCCGCACTCATTACAGAATTGATTGGTATTCACCTGATCTTTGGCGCTTTCTTAGTTGGCGCGGTGATGCCCAAACACCCTGGGCTAACGCGAGAACTGGCGCAAAAGACCGAAGATTTTGTCCTGACCTTCCTCCTACCTGTCTTTTTTGCCTACAGCGGCTTACGTACCCAGGTCGGTTTGCTCAACACGCCGTTTCTGTGGCTGCTCTGTGGGCTGGTTTTGTTGGTGGCGATCGTCGGCAAATACTTTGGCACGTACATTGCTGCACGGGTTTCCGGGATTGACAAGCGAGAGGCATCGGCGCTCGCTTGGCTGATGAACACACGCGGCTTGACCGAACTGATTGTACTCAACATTGGTCTGAGCCTGAATGTCATTTCGCCGCTGCTCTTTACGATGCTGGTGATCATGGCGTTGGTGACGACGTTTATGACCTCGCCGCTACTGGAATGGGTGTACCCCAAACGGTTGATTCGCAAGGATGTTGTCGAACCGATTGCGGATGGAGTCGAGCCGGGTTACAAGATCCTGGTGCCGATTGCAAATCCCAGCAGTCAGAAGGGATTGATTCAGCTTGCAGTGACGATCGCGCTGGGCGACACTCAGCCACCGAAAGCGCTTGCCTCTGCTGCCGTTTATCCCTTGAGTCTGATTCAGCTTGATGAGGACTACGCGTTTGGCAGCACCCCAGCAGAGGCAGAGCGGCTGATTGCTGAACGATCGCAGCGGATGGCTGAACTGGTCGAAAGCCTCGAACCGCCGTATTTTCGTTCTATTGTGCATCCCATTATCCGAGTCGCAACGGATGTGGCACAGGAGGCAGTGAGAGTTGCCGACAACGATCGCGCCGATCTCGTCTTGTTAGGATGGCATCGTCCTGCCTTTAGCCGTAACCGTTTGGGGGGACGCGTAGGGCAAATTCTCAGCACGGCACGCACAGACGTTGCGGTGTTTGTTGACCGTCAACAGGGCAAGCTAACCAATTTACTCGTGCCGTACGTTTCCAATGTTCATAACGATTTAGGGCTAGAAATTGCGCTACGCATTCTAGTGAATTCCCAAGACGCAACCCTCACCATTTTGAGCGTGACCCAAAGCCATCAGGCAAACGATCGCACCTACGAATTTCGTACTCTGATGGAGCAACTCCCTGCTTCGGTACGCGATCGTATCCACACGCCCCAAGTGGAGTCCAGCAATCCGATTCAGGCAGTCGTCGAAGCCTCCGCAAACGTAGACCTGACGATCGCGGGAGCCAGCCGCGAATGGGGCTTGGAGCGGCAAACGCTAGGCTTCTACGCCGACCAACTGGCAGTACAATGCCACTCCTCTCTACTGATCACCCGTCGCTATAGCCAGGTCACAGCGCACCTGTCTTCAGTTTTAGGTGTAGTAGACGATGAAACAAGTCGTGAAGCCGACGAGTCAGAGGCGGTTACTTAGTGAGAAGGCTAAAGGATAGATGATGAAGGATAAGTTATGTGCTTTGTGTTCGCTCTGACCACAACCTTTTAGCCTTTAGCCTTTAGCCTCTAGTCTTTCTCCCGACTTCTGCTAACAACTAACAACCAAAACCTAACAACTATCAAATGGGCAGTCACTTTACTCTCAAATCTCTCAGTTTCTACGGCAGTGCGATCGCGTTCGTCATCATCTTATTTAGCGTCGTAACAACTTACGGCGAAGCCAACCTGAAAGCCGCCGAGAAAATCGACGGTCGCTACCAGATTCCTGCTCAAGATCTGCCGGGATGCTTAAAGTCTGAGCAGTTGATCCTCTTAGTACAGCAATCGGGTATCTATCTGACGGGATCACTGTTGACGGCTGATACGGCTGATACCCTGGAAAAAAGAGCGACAGAGCGACCTTCTATGACTGGAAATTGGGAGAATCAACGGCTTACTCTGCATGGTGATGCCAGCTATTTACCAAAATGTCAGGGTGAGGTGAAGCTTCAGGGGACGATCGCACAACAATCCCTCAACGGCACGCTCAACCTCAGTGCTACCCCTAGCGACATCCCTTTTTCAGCCAAGCTAGAGGCACCCCAACCAACACAATCTCAAGGGCATTGATACCCAGATCTCCGATTATGCTGCTGTCGCTTTCGCAATTTTCGCAAGCAATCGTAGTGCCTCATTCACAGCAGCCGAATCCCGAAAAATTTCCGCCACATCCGGATCGAGAACAACAACATTGCTGGATTGCATATACGCTTCGTAATACTTGCCACGAATACCACCAGAAAAATCATATTCAGGTCTCATCTCGTCATCGACGTTTATCTCAGGTTCCTGACTCATAGCTTCTTCTCTCCTGTCGAGTGGCTAAACGGGCACTGATCAAACGCACTTCACCGTCTCGCTCTGTATGTGAGACAACCAAAAGACGTTGTGATCTTGATAACCCTGTCGTCAGAAGACGAAATTCGCCGTCTGAGTGATCAGGGTCTGGAATCGTCACAGCTAGCAAATCCCCAAACACTGTGATGGCTTCTTCAAAAGACACACCATGCTTCTCGGCATTACTAACGGCTTTGCTAGGATTCCACTGAAATTTCATGCATCCATTCTACGCTCAAGCCGAACTATGGTCAGGTAGAGCAGCATCAGCGCAACAAACCCTCAACCTCAGTGCTGCCCCTGGCGACATCCCTTTTTCAGCCGAGCTATAAGTACCCCAATCAACACAATCCCAGGGTCATTGAATTATTTCCTGGTCTCTTTAGTCGCTGCTAAAGGTTGAGCCGAAATAAAGAGCGTGATACCATGCAAAAAACAATCAGTGTAATACCTTGGTATGCCGCAAGTCTCCCTCATAATAGTACTCTCTCTTGTCATTTCGCTCATACCATTCGTAGTATTACTCTATTCAAATGTTTTGTATGCAGTGATTCATCTACTGCTATCACTGCTAGGTTCTATCATCTATTTCCAACTGTTTAGAAGAGTTATAAAGCAATTTTCTGGTTCAAGTTATCTCTAAAGTCCAAATGTGTACAAGAATAATGGAACGGTGGTCTGTGTCGCGGCATAACAACCCTGGTGCAGTGGACAGTATCAAACCCTTGATTTTTAGCAAAGTTATTATCTACCGCTGACCAAGAACGTTAGGCGAACGTATTACACTTATGGTTGAGGAGATCGCTCTGTCCAAGAAGGCAATTCTCCAGAGACACGGTTACGCCAACGGTTGAGGCGGTCAATGAGCGTAAATCAGATTAACCGTGAACGACTCAAATCAGCGGCGGCAGACACCCTCTAACTCAGCACCAGCAGCTTTCAACCGTCCGCCTGCATTTGAATTGTTGGGCGGTTCGCTACCCACATATCATTACTAGATCACAATTCACGTCGCATACACAGTTCGCCATTCTCTTCTTCTTGTCCGGTGTAGACAAAACCCATCTTCTCGTAAAACGGACCAGGACCACCTTTAGTTGGCACGCAGCTTGTTTCAACCGCATCCGCTCCAGGGCGCGTCTTGACGTGCGCGAAGAACAACTCCAGTGCCTTTCGCCCGTACCCACGCCCCTGGTACTGCTCAGCGATCATAAAGCGCCACAGAAAGTACTCTTGCTGAGCTACATTGTCTTCCAACATCAAAAAACCGACTGGTACATCACCAGCATAGATCGCGCGGAACCAAGCAACCTCTGGATTAAAATGCGCTTCTGCGATAGACGCGGCGTTGGATGCCACAAACTGCTCTTGGTGTGGGGCTACTTTTAAGCGGAGGATGTCACGCCAGTTTTCCTTAGCAATCTCACGCAGCGTTATTTCGAGGTCGAACTCGGACATACAGAGTGTTCTCCCTGAACATTGCTCTTAAGCATAAAATAGTTTCTCGCTCAGCAACACAGACCAATACCATAACTGCCGCCCAACTAGGCAATCATCGTTACCTTGCCCGTATCTAAGTCGTAACGACCGCCCACGATTTTCAACTTCCCGGACTGCACTCGTTCTGTAAGTAAGGTCGATCGCTGCAACTGTTCAATCTGATAGCGTACATTTGCCACCACCGCGTTGTCCACCGCATCACCTGGTTGATTTTTCACCCGTTTTACAGCAGGCAAAATTGGCTCGACAAACGTGCCAATTTTGCCTGGGAGTGGTTCGTTTTTGACGGCGGCAGTCACGGCTCCACAGCGCTCATGACCCAGCACCATCAACAATGGTGTACCGACCAATGCCACGGCATATTCAATGCTGCCGATCGCCTCCGGTGTGGCAATATTTCCTGCAATCCGCACATCAAAAATGTCGCCAATGCCTTGATCAAACACAAGTTCAGCCGGAACGCGTGAGTCTGCACAACTCAAAATAGTCGCGAAAGGATGTTGCACTTGAGCGACCTCCTGCAACCGTTTCGCAGACTGATCGGGATATTGAGGCTGATGCTGGACAAAGCGCTGATTGCCCTCCACGAGCCTTTTCAACGCTGCCTCAGGATTGAGTGCAGGCTCGATCGCAGTTAATTCAGCCGCTTGAGCCTGTTCAACCTGCCAGAGTAAATTGCTGGTTGCTGCTAAACCAAACGCTGCAATCGACCCTAGTTTAAACAGATCGCGCCGACCAATAAAACCATTTTTGCAACTCATACTCTGTGTCTCAATAACGTCAGTTAAAAAATAACTAATAGAGTTAGGATCGCTACCAGCTTTTACAGACCACTGATAGCTGAACGTCGATCGCTAAAATTTTCGACTTGTTTTGTTGTGGTTTCACAGTGAAGCGATACATTTAATGGAGCGAATCTCCATCACATCTGAGATGTAACAGGTGCCACCAAACTTGTTGAGCAGTGGACGCACGTTTTCGGCAACGGTCTTGATATGTTCAGGCATACAAAACGCAATGATATAAACATTGTCAAGCATGGTCATGTCTAAATCTTCGCCGTCTCGTAGACCTTTGCCAGCTACGTTGCGAATGACAGCATGACCATATACACCTGATTTATCAAGGTTCTCCAAAATCTTGCCAAGCTCAAAAGAGTTGGCAATAATTTCTATTTTTTTAACGAGATGCATGCACTTACCTCCACAACAGGTTAATTGCGTACAGATAAAGCGGAATTCCCACAATGATATTGAATGGGAACGTCACCGCTAGAGCAGTCGAAACGTATAGGCTGGGATTCGCTTCAGGCACCGTCATTCGTATCGCGGCTGGGACAGCAATATAGGATGCGCTAGCGCACAGGACGGAGAACAAGAGTGCATTTCCCTGAGGCATGTGAATGAGCCTAGCGATCAGCACCCCAATACCTGCATTGAGTATAGGAATCAGTATGGCAAACGAGACGAGGAAAACGCCGGTTTTTTGTAAGTCTTTAATTCTTCTGGCGGCGACTAATCCCATATCGAGCAAAAAGAAGGTCAAAATGCCATAGAACAGTCCTTGGGTGAAGGGTTCCAGAACTTTCCATCCGCGCTCTCCCGTTAGGACACCGATGATGAGGCTACCCACGAGCAAAAAGACTGAACTGTTAAGAAACGCTTCTTGCAGCACCTCAGACCAGGAAAACTCGCGCTTCTCATCCACAGTAAAAAGACTAACCAGGATCAGCCCCACAATGATTGCTGGAGACTCCATCAGAGCCAGCGCTGCGACCATGTAGCCATCAAACGCAATGCCAAGATCAGTCAAGAAAGCACTCGCTGTAATGAAGGTAACGGCGCTGATGGAGCCGTATGTAGCGGCGATCGCTGCGGCATCGTAAATGCCAAGCTTCAGCTTCAGAATGAAAAAAGTGTACAGCGGCACAAAACAAGCCATCAACATGGCTGCGAGAAGCGTCAGAATGACTTCCTGAGTCACACCGCTTTTAATGAGCTCTACCCCGCCCTTAAAGCCGATCGCAAGCAGCAGGTAAAGCGAGAAGAGTTTCGGGATAGGAGCAGGAATTTCCAAATCGGATTTGACGAGAACAGCCGTCATTCCCAAAAAGAAAAACAGGATCGGTGGGTTCAGAATGTTGGACACAATCAAGCTGATATCCATGTCCATGCCTCCGGGCGTTGATAAAACCTGAAGTTTGAAAAACGTTGCATTGTGGAAAACTGGTTATGACGGTTGAATCATGATTTATCGCGTTCTGTCCTCCGTGTCAATGAGAAGACAGTGGCTTGAGGCTCATCAGACCAAAATACCCGTTACCACGTTGGTCGTTGTGTCGAGTGAAGGCGCGATCGAGAACACAGCTTTCGAGCGAACTGACCCAGCTACTGGGTTACTCATCCAGGAATCATTGTAAGGTGCAGGGTTGCTTCAGAGCCACGCTTCATCCTGCTAGTCCTCTGGCTTTAGCAGCCAGAAGCCGCTGTAAGTGACACCAGAATCATCAGGTTGCACCAGCAAGAAGTGGAGTCCTTGGCTGAGCTGTTTACGCCGTTCAAAAGCTTGTCCAGCAGCGGCAACTTCGGCATCCTCAAAGGTGGTGAGAATCCAGCGATCGACCAAGCCAGCCTCCAAAATTAAGCCATCCGGTGCGCCGGGAATGTGGCTGAGCGAGACGGGTTGTGCCTGTTGTAGCCAGAGAGCTAACCGCATTGCCTGTCGTCCCCCATCAATGACCACACCGGGAATGGGCACGGTAGACGCAAGCCCCAGGTTGATCGGTAACAGCGAATCGGGCAGGTCGAGAATCGGAATCATGCGATCGCTGAACGCATTCACCAGATCAGCAGCAGGTAAGGCAGCAAACCGCCAGCGATCGCCCCACAGTGTTTCTGACAGAGGCACGGGTGGCAGTTTATCAAGCGCTAGTGGTTGATAGGGTTGTCTGGTATAGCTTGCCAGCGTGGAATATTGGCGTGCTCTCTCTTCTAGCCAGCGCTTGAGTGTGGGTGTACGGCGAGTTGGCTCTACAGCAATTTCAAGCTGTTTTCCAACCTGTTCAATGAGGTTAAAGGTTTGCGGTCGAAAGATGCGGATGCGATCGGGGAGTGAATGCCCCTTCTCCACAAGCATCTGTAGCTGCGCGACGAGCCAGCCTGCACTCGCTTCTGCCTGTGAACAAAACGCCTGATACTGAAAATCTCCTGTAGGAGTGCAAATCAACAGCTCCCAAAGCGGATTGCCAGCCTCATCTTGTAAAGGACGACGGTAAAAATCGATTTCCCAGACGGTCATTAGTTGTTGTTGGTTTTTAGTTGTTAGTTAACGCAATGTGCAACTAATTTGCTCTCATCCCAACCCTTCTCCCCAGGGAGAAGGACTTTCAGACGTTTCTGGTTCCCTCTCCTGCTGGGAGAGGGCTAGGGTGAGGGCGCTTAGCAAGTATTCTATGAAAGCGCACGTCGTATTAGTCATTACTTCGAGCGAAGTTGCATGGTTGCTAGACACGCTGGTAATAAGCAGGGCTGATAAGTAAGTTTACCTAACAAAACTTTACAGATCGCGATCGCTCAACTGATAATAGGGGTGTAGCAAGTGACAGAAACCTAAACGTCGTTAGACAGAGAGGCAGGTATGGTAGCACTCACCGATCGGGTTCAGCGATTGACCCTTGAGACCGTCGCATTGGCACATCCCGACGGCGTTAGCGAGACGGATACCACTGCTATTCGCTGCCTTGACTGGGATCGAGAGCGCTTTGATATTGAGTTCGCGCTTAACAACGGTACGACCTACAACTCGTTTCTGATTCGTGGTGAAAAGGTGGCTCTGGTTGACACCTCCCACGAAAAGTTTCGACGACTCTACCTGGATACGTTAAAGGGGCTGATTGATCCCACTGACATTGATTATTTAATCATTAGCCATACGGAGCCGGATCACAGCGGTTTAGTAGCAGACATTTTGAAACTGGCTCCGCATGCAACGGTTGTGGGCGCAAAAGTAGCAATCCAGTTTCTCGAAGATCTGGTGCATCAGCCGTTTGAGCGCAAGCTGGTGAAGAATGGCGATCGCCTCGATCTTGGCAACGGTCATATCCTGGAGTTTGTGTCTGCACCCAATCTGCACTGGCCCGACACCATCTTTACCTACGATCACCAAACGCAAGTGCTGTTTACCTGCGACGCGTTTGGGATGCACTATTGCGATGATTCCACCTTTGATGAAGATTTGGAACTCATCGAACACGATTTTCGCTACTACTACGACTGCTTAATGGGTCCCAATGCGCGATCGGTGCTGTCTGCCCTCAAGCGCATGGGCGATCTGCCGGGTGTAGTGACAATTGCCACCGGGCATGGTCCTCTCTTGCAATCTAACCTGGATGAACTCGTCGGACGCTATCGTACCTGGAGTCAAGAACAGGCAAAAGCCGTTACAACGGTAGCGCTATTCTACGTTTCGGACTACGGCGAAGCGGAGCGGTTGGCACACGCGATCGTCCAGGGCATCTTCAAAACAGGTGTTGCCGTTGAACAGATGGATCTCCGCACGGCAGAACCTCACGAAATCCGGGAACTGGTTAGCCTTGCCTCTGGTGTGGTCATTGCAATGCCGCCCCAGTCCGGTGACTTCGCGCCCACAGCGAAAGCGTCTCTGGGAACGATTCTAGCTGCAACCCATGCGAAACAGTCATTCGGTCTTTTTGAAAGCGGGGGCGGCGATGATGATTCCGTTCATCTACTGCGAAACAAGCTGCAAGATGTCGGGCTGACCGAAGCCTTTCCACCCATTTTGGTGAAGGAGGCACCCACTGAGGCAGTCTACCAACTCTGCGATGAAGCGGGCACTGACCTGGGACAATGGCTGACCCGCGATCGCACGATCAAGCAAATGAAATCTCTGGATGGCGATTTAGATAAAGCGCTGGGACGACTGAGCGGCGGGCTTTACATCATCACAGCTCAAAAGGGTACAGCGTCCAGCGCCATGCTTGCTTCCTGGGTTGCTCAAGCAAGCGTCGAGCCATTGGGCATTACAATCGCGGTTGCCAAAGATCGGGCGATCGAATCCTTTATGCACGTGGGCGATCGCTTTGTGCTCAACATTCTCGAAGAAGGCAACTACCAGCCCTTAATGCGGCATTTTCTGAAACGCTTTGCGCCGGGTGCCGATCGCTTTGTTGGCATCAAAACCTATCCTGCCACCAATGGCTCACCGATTCTGGCAGAGGCATTGGCGTATCTGGAGTGCGAAGTAACCAGTCGCCTGGAGTGCAGCGACCATTGGATTGTGTACAGCACGATCGACGCAGGACGACTATCCAACCAGGATGGGCTAACGGCAGTGCATCATCGGAAAGTGGGCAACCATTACTAGAGCTGTTACGTGTAAAAGCTCTAAGAGAATTAGCAGTAAATCCTCGATACACAGCCTTGCTGATAGATGAACTAACCACAAAAAATGGAGGTGAGTTATGACTTATAGCTCAGGCGCAGCCGCAGCAGGTGCAGCCGCAGCAGCACGTGCAAGAGCACTTAACGCCTCTGGGGCGATTGTGAAGGTAACACCTGAGAATTTTCTAAACGTTCTACAGCGTCAACAAGAGCCACTTGTAATTTGTGCAACTGGTGGCTTTTTTGGAAATATTTATGAGTATCTTTCAAGTTACAAGGGACTTATTTTCTTTACCGAGTCAGAACAACCTCTAGACCTTCCCGAAGGAAGTGAGGAAATTTGGGCTGAGAGCATCTGGGTGCCGTAATTGGAGACTCAGCATGTTACTAGACTGCGCGATCGCCAATGTTTGAGCTAAATATCCCCACTAGAGTTTTTGAGTGATGCGTTAATGTTGCATCGTGGTCTAGCACATTATCAGCTCGTTTCCTTCATCCCCAACTTCTACCATGTCTTCGTCTAATCCGTTCTTCAAAGCCTTTTCTAACTTCTTTAAACCGTTTAATCCGTCCCCTGATGCCTTGCGGGAAACGGATGTGCATGAGGCGATCGCAGACGTAGAGACTGAAGCAGATGCCACGATTGACGCTGTGCCACCTGTTGTGTCTCGACCCCGCGATGTACAGGTAGCGGAAATTGGCGAGGGAACGATGGTGCTGCGATCGCGCACCTGGGATCGACTCAAATTTGAGGTGGAGTATGGGCGGCAAAAGGGCACGACAGCCAATGCCTATTTGATTCAGGCAGATAAAACGGCGCTGCTTGATCCGCCAGGCGAATCGTTTACGGAGATTTTTCTCGCTGCGTTGCAGCAACGCACGGATCTATCCCAACTCGACTATGTGATTGTGGGACATGTGAACCCCAACCGCATCGTCACGCTCAGGAAACTGCTCGCTTTGGCACCACAGGCAACGGTAATTTGCTCGAAACCAGCGGCGATCTCATTGCGTGCGGTTTGGGTAGAAGGCGACGCAGAGATCAAACCCATTCGCGGAGACGAGGTGCTTGATCTCGGTCAGGGACACGAACTTCGCTTTGTGTTTGTGCCCACACCCCGCTGGCATGATGCCCTTTGTACCTACGACCCTGCCACACGCATTCTGTTTACCGACAAATTTTTCGGTGCTCACATCTGCGATGAACCCGTACTGGATGAGAACTGGAAGCAGTTGGATGAGGATCGGCACTACTATTTTGATTGTTTACACGCCGCTCAAACTCGCCAGGTTGAGGCGGCATTAGATAAGTTTGCAACTTTTGCCAAGGTAAAACTCTATGCCCCCGGTCATGGACCAATGGTGCGCTACAGCCTTAGCCGTTTGACCTATGATTACCGCGAGTGGAGCCAACAGCAGCAAACAAAGGATCTGACGGTGGCGTTGCTCTATGCCTCTGCTTATGGCAATACGGCAGCGATCGGGCAGGCGATCGCCAAAGGCATTGCCCAAACAGGCGTAAATGTTGAGAGTGTGAACTGTGAGTTTGCCGACACTGCCGCGCTAACCAGCCTGATTGAGCAATGCGACGGGTTTATCATTGGCTCACCAACGCTGGGCGGTCATGCACCAACGCAAATTCAGACCGCTCTGGGTATTATTCTGTCTACGGCTCCAAGGACGCTTCTGGCTGGTGTGTTTGGCTCCTACGGCTGGAGTGGCGAAGCGGTTGATCAAATTGAAGAAAAGCTCAAAGACTCTGGTTATCGTCTGGGCTTTGACACACTGCGAATTAAGTTCAAGCCGACAGACGAGACGTTGCAACAGTGCGAAGCCGCAGGGACTGAGTTTGCTCAGAGCCTCCGCAAAGAAAAACGAATTCGGGCACCCTACCAAAATACGGCGGAGGTGCAAACCGATCGCACGGGACAGGCGGTTGGACGGGTGACAGGTTCGCTCTGCGTCCTCACCGCTAAACAAGACGATGCCCGACTAGGTTTCCTCACTTCCTGGGTTTCGCAGGCAAGCTTCAACCCGCCAGGGTTAACAATTGCGATCGCCAAAGCTCAGACTGCCGATCTGCTCTCGCGCACAGGCGAACCGTTTGTGCTCAATATTCTCAAGCAGGGCAAAAATCTCCGGCGACACTTTCTTAAACCACCCAGCCTGGGCGATGACCCGTTTGCGACGATCGCCACTGAGACGGCAACCAATGGCTGCCCCATACTCACCGAAGCGCTCGCTTATCTAGAATGCACTGTGCAGAACCGCATGGAATGCGGCGACCATTGGCTGCTCTATGCCGTGGTCGAGCAAGGCAAGGTATTGGACTCAGCGGGCGTAACTGCCGTTAACCACCGCAAATCAGCCCTTCAGCTTTAACGAGGAAAGGATCGCGTCAAGCGCCGACACGAAACATTCACCCAGTCGGGTGATGAGCGCAGGATGTTCTCTAAACATGCTTTGCCTTACTGTAAGGGAAGTGAGATCCGACGCATTGTGATGAAGTGGAAAATTGGACAGACGGTTGTGTGCGATCGTCACGGCACCAAGTTAGCCGACTGCTATATTCGTACGATCGACAGCAACGAGAACGCAATTATCTTTTGCCCGTCAACGAATACCGTTATTTGCGGACAGCGCCAAGCTTTAGAACAATTAGGCTGGCGCATAAAATAGCCAGAAGTAGAGACATTACAGCTAACGTCTCTACTCCGGGCGTTGCTGGATCTGGGTATGAAGCGCTTGGGTTGCCCTCACCCTAGCCCTCTCCCAAAGGGAGAGGGGACAAGCGTCTCTGCTCCCTTCTCCTTGGGGAGAAGGGTTGGGGATGAGGGCAATTCATACATGTATTCTGCAACGCCCTACTCCGAGTTGGCGATCGCGCTTAAATTTCCGCTACAGCACGCTCAATTAGACGACGAGCTAGCGTTTGGGTGCCTGTATGAGTATAGTAATTCACTGAGATGTCGAGAAACGCGCCCACGTAGTCGAGCTTATCTTTGGATACTTCAACAAACTTGGTGAGGTTGTCCAGCACATTATCTTGAGTCAGTCCACGGGACGAAACAAAGTCGCTCATCCAGCCCTTCACTGAATCAAAGCTCTGGTTGATGAACCCTAGCTTGCCAGCCGAGTCTCCACCTGGAATGAGGTCACTCACGCCTTTGAACGTCTGGTTGCTCTCCAGTTCTTTAGGCGATAGCCCTTGAATGGTGGATAGCCCTTTCAAAATAAAGTCAGGACCCAGCGGAATCAACCCATCGAAGCAAACTAAAGCTGCCATCCGCATTAAGGATTCGCCACCATAATCGCCCAGCGCTGCCAGGAAGTCGCCAATGCTGTCGCCTGGAATGCCATTGATCTGGCAGAAGGCGACCAACTCGACGACCAGCTTTACGGTTAAGTCAATGCTCTGCGCTTTCTCCGGCTTCGGAGTGAGATTGCCTAAAAAGCCGAGAAAGGAGATGTCCTGCCCCACTTTATTTGCCATGGCGGCGGCTCCCAGTGCGCCAGAGGCACTGTCTACCGTCTGGTAAAGCCAGAGAGCACGCTGATAGCCCTGAGTCTTGTCGTTGAACAGATAGACGGCGCGTTCACCGATTTGCTGCACCAACGCTTCATCCGTTTCACCAGTGACTTCACGAATGGTGTTGGTGAAGCCAGTCAGATTCTGCCACTGCCCTGGCACTGCGAAATCAAGCGATCGCAACGCCATGACGGTAACGCCACCAGTGGGTAGCCCATCAACCAATTCAAAAATGGATTTGCTCATAAGTTAAAAGTAGATTGCTTACAAAACAGTGCTTTGTGGGATGTTGATTACCGCTTATTTCTTCAGTCTTGCTAATCCAGCCAGATCAAACCGTTGCAGCCATGCCTGACGATCGGCTTTAGTAAAGGTTGGGTTACGCGATAACACTTTCACCTGATAGCGATCGGCAACCAGAACGGCGGTTTGCGTCGTACCCACATCGACGGCTGGGTAACTCGCAATTTTGGTCGTGCTCTTCTCAAACTTCTTTGTCGCGCTTATACCAGCCGTGACATCAGCCGTCGCATCCGAAATCGCCAGCATCGCCAGATCTTTGCCGCCCTTCTTCAGCTTCGCTTCGGCAAAGCCTTTTTTCTCTTGTGTGAAAACTCGCTCATACCCATCACCGGGCTTGGGAAAGAATTTATTAAAGCTGCTGCCCTGGGTTGCATTTTTAGCAACGGCAGGTTGAGCACCTTTCTGAGTACTTTCTTGCTGCGCTTGAGCGTATGGCGACGGCTCTTTAGCGCTACAGCCTGTGACCAAGAGCAATACGGACAACACGAGCGGCGCGATCGCCCTGCGCCAGTTGAAAACAGTCATGCCTCTCTCCTTGATTGTGCGATGTGTGATGAATGAAACTGGACTTCACCAAGTCTAAAACTACGCGATGTGCGACTTTCCTAAAATACCTGCCAAAACTGCCCTCACCCTAGCCCTCTCCCGATGGGAGAGGGAACCGGAACGGTCTGGAAGCCCTTCTCCCTGGGGAGAAGGGTGGGGATGAGGGCGAATTAGTTGCACATCGCGTTAAAACTCGTTTGTCCATCTCCAAAAGCAGGCAGCGAAAATGTCCTGCCATGCCTCAAGATTAGCGTGTTCTTTTCAATCGCTTCACGAACGCAGATTTTCTTCAAACTCGTTGAAAATGGCGTTGCGACAGCAGCTTGCTACAGGCGCGATCGCGCTCATCTCCCCTTCGACCCCCGGTAGATGCGCTCTGCCTGTTCAGGGGACAGCCGAAATTCTGCTGCTAACTCTTGAGCACCCTGAGGCTGAGGCTGCTGAGCCTGTCCATTCGTGCTGGCTACAGCGCCTTTAAAGCGCTGGGGTAATTCACAGGCAACGGGTGACGGAAAGCTACCCGTAGATTTTCCAGATGTTTCCTGATCGTCCCCAAAAATTTGAGGGAGCGGTACATAGTGATGGTCGGTTGCGTCATAGGCAAAGACTTCACCTGTTTCAATGTGGTAGACCCAACCGTAGATTTTAAGCCGCCCTTGATAGAGTCTGGAGTGAATGACCGGATAGGTCTGAAGGTTTTCGATCTGCGTCAAAACGTTTTCGGCGATCGTAATCTCTAGCAGTTCCTCACCTTCATACTCATCGTAGTTTTCCCTTACCAAGCGACGAGTCGCCTCAGCATGTCTCAGCCAGTCGTAGACAAGCGGCATTTCTTCTTCCAACTTACCCAGTTGTAGCAGCCCTTTCATGGCACCACAGTGAGAATGCCCACACACCACAATTTGTTCAATGCCCAGCGCATGAATAGCATACTCAACAGTGGCACCTTCACCGCCATTGGTGGCACCAAACGGTGGAATGATGTTGCCAGCGTTACGAATGACAAACAGCTCACCGGGCTTAGCCTGGGTAATGAGAGTTGGGTCAATACGGGAGTCTGAGCACGTAATGAACAAAACTCTTGGCTTCTGCTTGTGTGAAAGCTGCTCAAATAACTCTCGGTGGGTCGAGAAGTACGTTGCACGGAACTCTCGTAACCCTCTCACTAACTTTTTCATCGAACTAAGCCCTTGCTCACTTGTTGAGGTGCTGTTTGCGATCGGATTTTTGACTTCATCCTCTATCAAGGTGCAACCTCATGCAGTGAAATGGTGACAGAGTTTTGACATCATTATGAGCATCATGAAACTATCGCCAAGACTAAGAGGGGCTACACGCTTCTACAGGTCATTGGTAAAGAGCGATCGCCGCTGGTACAGCTCCATTGCCATTGCTTAAGCCAAAACCTTTAAATAGGCGTTTGGGTTAGTGCGACCCTTGCCATCATTGCATGGACTGATCGCATCACGATTGATAGCTGTCCCTTAGTCTAAACCTTTGTCGCCATTATTGCTGTCGATATAGTGAAACCTTGATAGGGTTATGAGATAAAACAAGAAACTCAAAGCGGTAAGCGACTCATTCAGCTTATCAGGAGCACAAAGCAGGAGCGATCGATCGTGGAATCTCATTCACGGGCTGAAAACACAACTACCGCTGCCGCCATCATTGGACCGACGCTACACCCGTGGACGATCAGTTCAACTGTCGCTGAGTTGCAGGAATTGTTAATTGCACATGGCTTTTCTAAGCTGCGAGTGGATGGCAATTTTGGCTACTTAACTGAGGCAGCCGTCAAAGCATTCCAACGGCAGCATGGTTTACGGATTGATGGCTGTGTTGGACCTAAAACGTGGAGAGTATTGAAAACAGCCATTCGACCTGGAAGCCGTCTGCTCAGGCGGGGACATACAGGGGCGGATGTGGCGGAATTGCAGGGACTGCTACGGGTGAATGGGTACGACATCGATCGCAACGGCATTTTTTGCCCTCAAACGCAGGCGTGTATTGTTGATTTCCAGCAACAGCACAAACTTAAAGCGGAGGGTGTGATTGATGCGGTCACTTGGGCATTGCTCCGTGGCAAACCACTCACAGGCACTCGTCAAAAACAGCGACAGTGGTTTTGGGACAATCGCAAATGGTGGTAGAGAGAGGGATTGATGCGACTAGAAGCTGGCTGTGAGCTTGTGTTTGAAGCAACAGCACTAACGCCGCTGATTTTAATGTTGCGACCTCGCAGCGGCGCGGGGCAGTGGGTTCTGCGCGAAGAGTATACGCTAGAGCCAGTGACTCCAGTGGTCGAATATACGGACAGCTACGGTAATTTGTGTCAGCGGTTAGTCGTTCCTGAAGGGCACTTCCGCGTCTACACAACTGCCTGTGTCGAGGCTGCTGCCACGATCGACGTAGAGCTGACGGCTCCGTATGTCCCCGTGCAAGATTTACCCGAAACGGTTCTGCAATTTTTGCTGCCCAGCCGCTACTGCGAAGCCGATCGTCTCGGTGCTTTAGCCAGTCAGATTGTTGGCGATTGTCCGCCAGGTTACACACAAGTCGAAGCAATTCGCCACTGGATTCACACCAATGTGACGTATCAGTATGGCACCAGTGACTCGTCTACATCAGCCGTTGATACTGCCGCCAAGAAAGTAGGCGTTTGCCGCGATTTTGCTCATTTGGGGATCGCTCTCTGCCGCAGTTTCAGTATTCCAGCACGCATGGTTGTGGGATACCTGTATCGGCTTGATCCAATGGATCTACATGCCTGGTTTGAAGCCTATGTGGGCGATCGCTGGTTTACCTTTGACGCGACGCAGGCAGAACCACGCGGTCATAGGATTGCGATCGCCTACGGACGTGATGCCGCTGATGTCGCCTTAGCCACTCAGTACGGACCGCTCACGCTCAATCAGATGCAGGTTTGGGTGAAGGCTATCCAAACTGAGCCTACTCAGCAAACCCAAGATTCTGACTCCCAGTAGTGCTCACAAAAAATAATGATCTAGTGTTGCTGATCTTAGTCTCTAGCTTGCAAGCTATTGCTGCGTCAACTCTAAAAACTAGGGTTAGTGATCTCTGAAACATCTGTCCAGCAAGCCTGACCAAAACCATCTACCCTAGAATTAAGCTGTGACGCAGCACTAGGGCGCATCATCAATTCGCTCCAAAACCTTGCGGTATCAGCCTGATCGCGCCCGTCCTAACACACCGGGCTAGGGGCTGGAACCCTTGCTGCAAGTCATGTGTAGTTGTAATTGATGACAGCCCCTAGCGATTGACCACCTCTATGCAGTCGCTACACCGATCGGGCAAGCAACGTTTGTCCCGCCTAACCCGCAATAGCCACCTGGATTCTTAGCAAGATACTGCTGATGATAGCCTTCGGCGTAATAGAACGTCGGTGCATCAATGATCTCAGTGGTGATCTCGCCGTAGCCTGAAGCATTCAACGCCTGCTGATAAGCAACACGTGACGCTTCTGCCAGCTCTCGCTGCGCGTCAGAATGCACATAAATGCCAGAACGATACTGAGTGCCTGTATCGTTGCCTTGTTTCATCCCTTGCGTTGGGTTGTGGCTTTCCCAGAAAACTTTGAGTAGCGTTTCGTAGCTGACCACTTTAGGATCAAAAACAACCTGCACGACCTCATTGTGTCCTGTCCTGCCCGAACAAACTTCCTGATAAGTCGGGTTGGGTGTGACCCCGGCTGCATAGCCAACAGCCGTGGAAAAAACGCCGTCTTGCTGCCAAAATTTACGTTCTGCACCCCAAAAACAGCCTAAGCCAAACATAGCCACCTCAGAACCATCGGGATACGGCGGTTTGAGCGGATTACCATTGACAAAGTGCTTGGCAGGAACGGGTAGAGGCTCTGTCCGTCCTGGCAACGCTTCTTCAGGAGTCGGTAGGCTGAGCTTTTTGCCCAATCCAAAGATTGCCATAAGGTTTAACTCCGATTTCTGATTAACAGTTTTACCTTTCTTTATAGTAACTTGCTGCTTGAATGGCTGCGATCGTCGGTTTACCGCCCATACGCTCGGTTTACCGTCCACGTGTAAGGGTAATTAGCAAGAAGGGCTAGAAAATGAGTCGGAAGCCATCAAAAACACCTGCAAGCCTTGAAGTCACACCTGGATGGCTGACGTGAACCTCAAAGACATGATTCTGCACACGATCATCAAAAAGCAGCTCTACAGTGCTTTGTCACATCATTGTCCCACGGCGTTCTAAAACGAATTTGAGCTTGATGCCGTTAGAGTCTCAGACGGTGATACCTGCGCTGCTTTAGCATTCGCTCCAAAGGTAACCTCTTCCACAGCACCTGGCTCTCCTAACCGCTTTGCTGCACTATCGTTCAGGCTAACCATGATCCCCCCCGCATTGCCCGCACGCAAGATGAGCTGCTTATTCGCTTCCCAAGCGCGCTGGGTACCCTCGGACAACACGCCTTCAAACTCAGTCTTGCCATCAACAACGATGCGCACCCAGGATTGCGCAGTCATCGTCACACCAATGCGGACAGACTTTTGCTGAGTGGGTAAGACGGGCGCAACGTCTGGCTGCTTGCTCGCTAGTAAAGAGGAGGCACTAGGCTGCGTGACGGTAGCGGCTTCTTTGGGTATCGGGGCGATCGTCCCAGTGTTGGTTTTATCGAGACCACTCAACTGTGGGGTTGACGAGCGGTTTAGCAGATAAGACAGCCCACTCACTGCGCTAATTACCAGCACCATATAGATCAGATAGAGATGCAATGGTCGCAACTGTGCCTGCACGGTACCTCGCCAGGAGGCTTTGGACGCTCTTAAGTCCGTTTGGGCGGGAAACGCATTCGCCAGCTCTACTCCATCGATCCCGATCGCGTCAGCATAACGGCGAATAAACCCCTGTACATAAACAGGCTCAGGCAATTGATCAATGTCTCCAGTTTCGATCGCAGCCAGCAGACGGACTGGAATCAACGTTTTTTTGGCAACTGTTTCCAGCGAAATCCGCTGCTTTTGACGAAACTGCTGCAACTGATAGCCCAGCTCTTTGAGCCTTAGCGCCTGCTCTGGGTTAATTTGAACCATTTGGTTAATCATCGGCTGTACTCCTCGCGCGTCGCAGTCTCCCTCTTTGATGGTAGGTCAAGTTGAGCGTTCAAGAAGGTAATCTCTGTATCTTTCAACGGACGATATTGACCACTTGGCAGAATCGCTGCGCCCGGAGCTTGCAGTTGAATCGTACCGATCGCCGTCCGGTGCAACTGTAGTACTGGATACCCTAACTGTTCGGCAATACGACGAATTTGGCGATTTCTGCCCTCTGTCAAAACGATCCGCAATAGTGTTTTACGATGTGGAGATTGTTCCAGCACAGTGACGTTAGTTGGTAATGTACGGCGACCAGATAACAGGACTCCTTGCCGCCATTGCTGTAACACTGACTCATCAGGGCAACCCTCAACCCAGACTTCATACGTTTTGGGGATGTGGTGTCGGGGATGGGTGAGATAAAAGGTCAAAGCTCCATCATTAGTCAGCAGGAGCGCTCCTGTAGACTCTGCATCTAAACGCCCGACTGGATGAACGCCGTGACCCTCTTTGAGGGAGTCTGGCAGCAGATCAAGCACTGTTGGACGTTGCCAGGGATCGGTACAGGTGGAAAGCACACCCGCAGGCTTGTGGAGCAAAAGATAAATTGATGTAGGGCGATCGGCGGGCTGTATGAAAACGCCATCAACGGCAATTTGATCAACAATAGGGTTTGCTTTTTGCCCAAGCTGAGCGATCGTGCCATTAAGTTGTACCCGTCCAGCCAGAATCATCTGCTCCGCTTGACGACGCGACGCAATACCCCATTGAGACAATAGCTTTTGTAACCGTTCATCCATACTCAAAGTCAGGTTGATGAAGCAAGGCAGGGGCACGGAAAGGTGTCTGACCAGCAGCGAAAGCCAAGAACTTCATCACTATACTAGGAAAAATTAAGACTAACGTGATATGAGTCTATTTTTCCTCATTCTCATTCTCATCTGTGGCAACTCAACATCCTGTCTTACGCTGTGAGTAGAATGATGAAACGTGAGTAGAGCCAACAGCCTTTTGTGCCTTAGAACTGGGAGGCTTTCTTATCCTTGGCAATCGCTTAAGATAGGTCGTAGTGAAGGTCTATCTCATACATCAGCAGTCGGGTGCGTTGATTGAAAGTTCCCTACGTAAACCTGAAGATGTCTAAGAATCTGCCGCTGCCTCAAACAGAACCGCTGACGGTTAAGACTCCTTCTACGACCAAACGCCTGACGAACACGCTGAAATCGCGCTTACACGCTCCAAAAGCGACTGGCTTTGGGCATCTTGCCGTGGGGGCAGTGGCGATCGCAGCAGCGCTACTGACTGCCAGCCAATCGAACCTGTCTCAACTGCTGGAGCGTCAGGTACAGACCCTCTTTTTTGAGTTGCGCGGTCCAGTCAAACCACCGCAAGCAGTAGTTATCCTGGCGATCGACGAAGATTCTCTTTCGCAAGGGAAGAAAGTTTATCCGATCGACCAAAAAAAATATGCGTTCTTGAAGCCCTTGCAGACTTGGCCCTGGAACCGGGCAGCCTATGCACGGGCGATCGATCAATTAATGGCGGCTGGTGCGCGATCGGTGGCGATCGATTTGATTTTTGATTCCCCCAGCAGCGACCCTGAGGGCGATCGGGCGTTGCAGCAGGCGTTACAGCGCTATGCAGGACGCGTGACCTTAGCGGCTCAATATGAGGATACAAACACCGCTCAAGGCATTCTGACGCAGCTACTGGGACCGCACGACCTGTTCCAGACCAAACCGATGTCTGTTGGCTCCATTAACTACCTCGTTGAGCCAAACAGCCGGATTCATCTACTGGGCAGTCGGTTTACGCAACAAATGGCTCAGACAAACCTCTCAAAGCCACCTCAAGAGTGGTTAATCGGTTCCCAGACTGTGATGCCATCCTTTGCAGAAGCGGCAATGCGCTCCTCTCAGCTAAGGTATCCGGCACCACGAGGCGAGAATATCTTTTTCTACGGTCCCGCTGGCACGTTTGAGCAGATAGCCTTTTGGCACGTGCTTGATCCTGGTAATTGGCAGACGCTTGCAAAACGCGGTGCGTTCAAAGACAAAATTGTGCTCGTTGGTCCCACCTTCAAGCTGTCACAAGACTTTCATGCGGCTCCTTTTTCCGGTAGCCCTTTGTATGGTCAGCTCATGTCTGGGGTAGAAGTGAATGCGAATGCGATCGCGACCCTTCTAGACAATCAATCAATTGCTGATGGCATCACTAGCGCACCACTCCAGGGAGTCTTTGTGTTCGTTGTGGTGGTGGCAGCAGGCTTCCTTCAAAGCAGGACAAAGCGTGCTTTACGGCGTTTTGCAGTAGCAATGGGTCTGATGCTGCTTTGGGGCGGCGTTACTTATATTGTCTTTACTCAGCAGCGGCTGATCCTACCTGCCGCTGTACCAATGAGCGCGATCGCGCTTAGTGGAACTGCCTACCTCTTTCTTGGCATTGCCAGCGAAAAATTCAAGCTGCGCCGTACGATCAAAGACTATGCAGGTTCACCGCTGATTCAAGAAATCATTAGTAAAAGTGAGCAAGATGATCTAAAAGATCTGCTGCCGGAATACCGGGAGCAAGAGATGTTTGGGAAGAAGCTGATGGGGCGCTACACCATTAGAAAAGTGCTTGGCTCTGGTGGTTTCGGCGAAACGTATATCGCTGAAGATACTCAGCGACCGGGTAACCCAGCCTGTGTTGTCAAGCAGCTTCGCCCCAACAGTAATAACCCTAAATTGTTTCAACTGGCGCGGCGCTTGTTTCAGCAAGAGGCAGAAACGCTCGAAAAACTGGGCAAACACAAGCAAATTCCGCAATTGCTGGCGTATTTTGAGGAAGATCAAGAATTTTACCTGGTTCAAGAGTTTATTCCAGGGCAACCGCTGAGTAGTGAATTATCGCTAGGCAAGCAGGTGCCTGAATTTAGAGTGGTAGCGATCGTGCAAGAATTGCTGACAATTCTGGAGTTTGTCCATAGTCATCATGTCATCCACCGAGATATCAAACCGAACAACGTTATCCGCCGTCGCTCTGATGGCAAACTCGTCCTGATCGACTTTGGAGCTGTCAAAGAAATCAGCCAGTTGACGGAAGACGATCGGCGCACTGGCTTTACCGTTGGCATTGGCACTCAGGGCTATATGCCTAACGAACAGTGTGCGGGTAATCCCCGTTTTAATAGTGATGTTTATGCGGTTGGCATGACAGGCATTCAAGCGCTGACTGGCTTGTCGCCCAATCAACTCACTCAGGATAAAAACACGGGTGAGATTCCCTGGAGACACCGAGCGCAGGTCAGTTATGCGTTTGCAGAAGTGCTCAGCAAAATGGTGCGCTATGACTTTAGGAAACGTTACCAGTCTGCTACGGAGGCGCTACAGGCGCTGCAAAATTTAGGGAACGTTGCTTTTACGCCAGCCATCCTAGACATTGATGAGTCGCCGCAGCTTGATGCTGATGTTGATTCACCGATCGCAGCATCCACTCAACCTTGGCCCAAAACCTTTGGTGATCTCAATGCTTATCTACCCACTACGGAGGCTGCGCCTGATCACGACACGCAATCCGATCGCTAGTCAAGCTGTCTAAGCCTAGGCAGTGTTTTAAAACTCCTAATTGCTTTGTTACCGAGAACTTCTGCCCCCTCAATCCCCCAATTCTGGGGGACTTTGAAGCTGATTTGTAAGCCCCCAAGTTTGGGGGTTGGGGGCTTTCGAGGGTTTTAAAACACGCCCTAGCCGTTAGGAGCCAGCATCATCGACAGACACAACCTCAACGGTTGGTTCGATCGTCTCTTCCACGGCAATGTCGCAGGCTTGCTGCACCACAAACGGCAGAAAGGCACCTTTTAGCCCACGTTTTATGCGCTCTGGTGTCTCTTCAAACACTACAAACAAGGGGTAAGTGTTGTCAGCCCCTTCGCTCAGAATATGCTTGTAGCGCAATGGCAGATCCCACTCATAGCCACGACTGAGCACAACCTGTGTTTGTCGCCATCGACTGAGCAAATCAGAGAAGTCTTCTCCGGGTCGGTGGATAAAGACGAAAACCTCGACACCAGTTTTAATCTTCCATTCTGGATCGCACATCAGAATCGCCAGATCGCATGGTAAACACAGCGCTTCAGTACCTGTGCCACCCGATCCGCTGGGAGAGGCGGCATGACGAAACTTGACGATCGGCAGCGGAATCGTAATCAAGCTCTCATCGGGACGACGCATACTGGGAAGCAGTTCCAGGTAAGGGCGATACTGCTTGAGTAGGGCGATCGCCCCTAGCGCATCACAACACTCAGCCAAAACTGCTTCGTAGTGAGTTCGGTTAATAGACATACGTTCGCTGACGATCGGGCTTAACCCAGTTTCTCAAACACCGCAAACATTGGCAGATACATCGACAGCAGAATCGAACCCACCATACCGCCCAGGAAGAGGATCATAATCGGCTCCATGATGCTGGTTAGCGCCTTCACCGCTTGCTCCACCTCGTCCTCATAAAAATCCGCCACCTTCATGAGCATCTGATCGATTTCACCTGTTTCTTCACCAATGCTAATCATCTGAATCGCCATCAGTGGGAAAACCTGCTCTCGCTGGAGCGCAATGCTAATCATGCCACCTGTTTGAATCTCGCGTCGTGCTTCATCAACCGCATTGGCAATGATTTGATTGCCCGCTGTATCACGCACAATCTCCAAACACGTCAGAATCGGCACACCCGATCGCGTTAACGAACCAAACGTACGGCAAAAGCGGGCAGTCGCCGTCTTCTGAATCAAATCGCCGAAGAGAGGCACTTTCAAGGAAAGGCGATCGATCGTCTCGCGCCCGACCCGTGTTTTGTAGTACTGATTGTAGGCAAAAATACATGCAGGAATAATGATGAACAGAATGAGTACCTTGGGGCTGCGGAGAAACTCACTAATGCCCATCATTGCCCGCGTAAACAGCGGCAACTCGACCCCAATATCCTCAAAAATGTTCGCAAACACAGGCAGCAGAAACACCGTCATCGCTACAAAAATGATTGTCGCCAGCACGCCTACCACAACGGGATAAGAGAGTGCCGCCTTAATCTGGTTCTGTAAGCGGGCGACATCTTCCAGCAGTTTTGCCAAACGATTTAGTACTTCATCCAGCACCCCGCCCACTTTGCCTGCTTGAATCATGGCGACATACAGGTTATCAAAACAGCTCGGATGCTTGCGCATCGCATCGGAAAGGTTCATCCCCTGCTGGACATCAGAGCTGATTTCCAACAGCGCTGCTTTGAATTTGGGGTTGGTGCATTGCTCAGATAACACACCAAGCCCTCTAACCATTGCCACACCAGCACTTACTAGCACAGCAAACTGTCGTGAGAACACAGCCTTATCTTTGACCGTCACCTTTGCCATCGACGTTTGAAGCTTCTTCATGTCGAAGTTCAAAGACAGCCCTTCGTCCTGTTTCAGGTCTTGAATAAAGAGACCCCGTTCACGCAGGGCAGTACGGGCATCGCTAATAGTTTCGGCAACGATTTTTTCTTTCTTGGCGTTCCCTTTTACATCTTGAACACGAGCAACGAAGGTAGGCATGGTGGGTACCAGAATGGAAGAAGGAGTGAACCGAGAAGCCCTACGAACTTCTAACACACAGATAGCATGTTGGAAGTTTTGAAAGATGAGATGACGGTGAGCGTCTTTTTTACTCTTGCCAATCAAACGCTAACCGTTGGTCAACCAATCAGCTGTGATCATTGCAGATTGGTAACGCGATCGATCTCTAATGCAACAGAGGATACTCGATTGTACTGCCGCTAAGAAGATGTCAACCAATCCAACGACAGAAAAACCGTCTAGCGCTTGACCGCACCTGCAGTCGCTGCACCCGCAGTCGCTCCGCCAATGAGCCGCTGAATTTCATCGGGGCGGGATGTTTTCGACATCGCGGCTTCAAAGGAAATCAGACCCGCTTTGTACTGATCAGCAAGCACCTTTTCTAGAGTTTGCATACCGAGCTTGCCACCCGTTTGAATCGCTGAGTAGATCTGAGCCGTTTTGCCTTCTCGAATCAGGTTAGAGATGGCAGGCGTGATGATCATAATTTCCTGTGCCATTACTCGCCCATATTCGCCTGGTTTGGGGTTCTTCTTGGGTACGAGGGTTTGGCTAAAGACCGCGACTAGCGAGTTGGACAACTGGACTCTTACCTGGGTCTGCCGCTCGGAGGGAAACACGTCGATCATCCGGTCAACAGTTTGAGAGGCTGAACTGGTATGCAGGGTACCAAAGACCAGGTGTCCCGTTTCAGCCGCAGAGATGGCGAGGGAGATCGTTTCCAGGTCGCGCATCTCACCCACAAGTACGATGTCAGGATCTTCACGCAGAGCGGCTTTGAGCGCGTTGGCAAAACTTTTGGTGTCTTCACCCAACTGCCGCTGGTGTACCAGACTTTTGATGGGTTCGTAGACAAATTCGATCGGGTCTTCGATCGTCAAAATATGTTCGGCACGGGTGCGATTGATCAGGTCGATCATAGCAGCCAGGGTTGTGGTTTTACCTGAACCAGTCGGTCCAGTCACCAGAATCAGTCCTCTGGGCTTCTCGGTCATATCGCGGACGACATCGGGCAGACCGAGTTTCTCAAAGTTAGGGATTTTGGAGCTGAGTGCTCTGAGGCAAGCGGCGTAGGTGCCCCGGTCTTTGTAGACGTTGACACGGAAGCGGGCTAAGCCTCGTACGCCATAGGAGCAGTCAAGCTCCCAGTTTTGCTCCAGGTTTTTACGCTGCGTGTTGTTGAGCATACTGAAGATCAGTCGCTGACATTCTTCAGCGGTGAGTGACTGGTCGCCGATCGGCTGCAAGTGACCGCTGATGCGAAAGTAAGGGGGCAGACCAGCGGTTAAGTGCAGGTCGGAGCCGCCCATTTCAATCAACTGCTCCATCAGGTCTTCAATCATCAACTCCATGAGGCTTGCTCCTTTGAGGAATGGTTAGCGATTTGCCGATCGTGTGTGGTTGGTTAGGACGCGATCGCTCATTCAAGCAGTGCAAACAACTAGCAATCTAGTCTACCCATTCATTGTGCTTGAACCGTCAAGATTAAAGCGATCGGTTTTCGGTTACCATCAGCCAGAACGCAGCGGCGGCTTAATCCTGGAAGCGTGGGGTCATGCAGTAAGGGCAATCGATCCACTCTTGCTTGAGATCGGCGCTACAGATGCGGCAACTCAACGAGGTTTTGCGCTTGGCTCTCAGTTCAGATTCTAAACCGGTGTCTGTAAAGGTAACGCGCTCAACTTCTTCAAGCGTGGTTTGACCAGTACGCACCAGGTTCAGGCTATACGCTAACAGCGTTTGCATACCTTCTTCTACCGCAATTTCTTTGATCGACTCGGTGGGAGCGCCCTGTGCAATCAAATTTTGCAGGCGTTCAGTCACGCGCATTACCTCATAGACACCGCAGCGTCCTTTGTAACCAGCGCCCCCACACTTTGCACACAGTTCCTTTTTCGATCGCGCTTCCTGAATCTCATTGGGCTGTAGCGTATTAGCCTTGTACAGGGTCAACTCACCATCGCGGGAAGCCGATAAACCAAAGCGTGCCAACTCTTCTCTGGAAGGCGTATAGGCTGTACAGCATTCACTGCAAACGCGTCGCATCAAGCGTTGCGCGACGACACCCAGCAGCGCACCGGAAACCATGAACGGTTCCACGCCCATTTCATCCAGACGAGCGATCGCCCCTGCGGCATCGTTGGTATGAAGAGTTGTCAGTACCAGGTGTCCCGTAAGGGCAGCTTCGATAGCGGTCTTAGCTGTTTCACGGTCACGGGTTTCACCCACCAGAATCACATCTGGATCTTGACGCAGAAAGGCTCTCAGGATGGCGGCGAAGTCCATACCTTTCTCGCGGATCACCTGTACCTGAGTTAAACCGGGCAGCGAGTACTCAATGGGATCTTCGGCTGTGCTGATATTGACCCCTGGATCATTCCGCTCAGCCAGCGCCGAGTAGAGCGTCGTTGTTTTACCAGACCCGGTTGGACCCGTTACCAAAATCAAACCGAAGGGTCGCCGTACCATATCTTGTACGATTTGGAGCGATTCTGGATCGGTGATTAGTTTGTCTAACCCTAGCTGTGTAGCAGAGTTGTCCAGAATCCGCAGCACGACCTTTTCACCATAGCGACTGGGTAGCGTGTTGACCCGAAAATCGACTTTGCGACCGTCATAGATGCGCCGAATCCGTCCGTCTTGGGGTGCTCGACGCTCGGCAATATCAAGTTGAGCAATAATTTTGAAGCGAGCCGTCACCGATGGAATGATCTTTTTAGGAAACGGTTCGGGGAAGGGTTCTCGCAAGACTCCATCTTTGCGAAACCGTACGCGCAGAAATTCTTCTTGCGGCTCAATGTGAATGTCAGAAACACCTTCTTGCAAGGCTCTAATCATAATCTTGTTGACGAGGGCAATAACGGGTGCAGCTTCTGCGTCAGCAACATCAAGGTTGGCATCGTTGTCTTCGGGCGCATCTTGCAAATCGAGATAGCCCAGCCCTTCAAGATCTTTGTTGACATCAACTTTTGACTGGTCTTCAAGCTGCTTCTCGCGCTTCTCTTTTTCGTCCAGGTACTGATTGATCAGGCGGCGATAATCTTCTACCGTAATCACGAGCCGCTGGAGCGCCAACCCTTGAGGACGCAATCGACGGTTCAGGTCATCCTGTGCTTGTAGATTATCTGGATCGACCATGGCAACCAGCACAAAGGGCGGCTGGTTATCGCTTTTGGAGAGAGGAACAAGACTGTAGCGGCGACAGAGGTCGATCGGAATGAGTGTATCAATCAACTCACTGACTTGAGTGCTTGTAATCTGGCTGACTTCGGGATCAAGTGATTCAACACCATAAAGAATCTTCAACTCAAAGAGCTGCTGCTTTTTGTACTGACGAAGCAGATCAGGCGGCAGCTGTTGCCCTGTGAGGGACTCCAATACGTCGATCAGCGCTCTACCAGACTTGCGGCTTTCGATGAGAGCCTGCTGCATCTGAGAGTTGTTGACATAGCCAGACTGAACTAGCTTGTTGCCAAACGGAGAGAAGTTATTCTGGACGACGAGCGCACGACGTTGAGAAGAGGAGTTAGTCATAGCGGGTTGAAGAGGGTCTTCTGGTTTACTGAAATATGCCCAAAAAGCTACAAGAAATCGCTAAGTAATACTTGCTTTCGACAAAAATTGCTCGATAAAGCAGACTAAGCACAGCTTCACCTGGCGTGATTAAGTTCAACACAATCAAGTTCAATCTGATCGAGCTACAACCTATGCAAGTTGAAATGAGTGTCGTGCAGTCAGTAATCAGCCATTAGCATAAGACGATGAGCGATAAACTTCACTCATGATGATTCCATCAAAATTGTGCCTTTTAGCTTCCGACACGTAATGTCAGCGATCGCTTACATAGGCAAGTTTTATCTCGCTAAGTCTTAGCGAGATGGCTCAGCTTAACCTTTACTGTTCCAAATCATAGCCCCTACGGCTCAGTTCGTCAGACGTTTGGATCAGTTTGTTCACTCAAGCGGCTGCATAACGACCAGTAGTGCGTTCGGCTAGCTTTATGCTCGGTAGGAGCTTACGTCATCCTGCGGCGCGGCATGATGTCAGGAGCGATCGCAGGTTTAGCTAAGCGCTAGTGATGGATTCTCGCCGTCGCTTCATTCTCAAAACGTATAGGATAAATCTGGTAGCCAACAAGCAGTCTTGAGGATTGGGATGAAAGCGCGATGATTGACGAAGAAAATCAGTATGAGAACGTACAAAGTTCAGCATCTGGCTCCTCAGAGAGTCCTTTGAACGCAGCGGATGCTGCTTCGCTAGAGGGTGGCTTTGCCGGAGAGCCAACGATCGATGTACCATCAGCGGCTCCCTTGAGTGATAGCGAGGGGACAATGCCCTTTACCGACGTGCCAGAAGTCGTTGTTGATCAAGCACCAGGAATAGCTGATCCGGTGGCGGTACTGGCAGAAAAGGACAATGAGATTAAACTTCTCAAGTCTCAGCTAGAAGAACGTTCCAACCAGTGTGTGCGGATTGCGGCTGACTTTGACAACTACCGCAAACGCACTCAACGAGAACGTGAGGACTTAGAACTGCAAGTAAAGTGCTCGACCATCAACGAGCTATTACCCGTGGTGGATAACTTTGAGCGGGCACGATCGCACATTAAGCCTCAAACGGAGCAAGAAACAACGATTCACAAAAGTTATCAGAGCGTTTACAAGCAATTGGTTGATTGTTTGAAACGCATTGGCGTTGCACCCATGCGCTCTGAGGGCAAAGAGTTTGACCCCAGCCTGCATGAAGCGGTCATGCGGCAGCCAACGGACGAACACCCCGAAGGTACGGTTATGGAGGAACTGGTGCGTGGCTATCTACTCGGCGATCGCGTGCTTCGCCATGCACTGGTAAAAGTTGCTGCTGCCCCAGAGCCCGTGATAACCTCGGAGGAGGCTGATCAGAGCGGTGCAGAAAACTAATTTTGCCGGATACGTTTAATTCCAAAGCTAATTTGGGAATGCTTGGAAGCAGAACCGTTGAGCGGTGTAACCACTGTAAGACATCGTTGCTCAGCAACGTTCATCGATAATCTAAGCATCGAAACTCACTTCACGTATTTTACCGCCACTTGCTATGGGAAAAGTCATTGGTATCGACCTGGGCACGACAAATAGCTGCGTTGCTGTCCTAGAGGGTGGTCAACCGATCGTCATCTCCAACTCGGAGGGTGGACGCACGACTCCAAGCATGGTTGGCTTTGGCAAAGTCGGCGATCGTCTTGTGGGGCAATTAGCGAAGCGGCAAGCAGTCACCAACGCCGAAAACACCGTCTTCAGCATTAAACGCTTCATTGGTCGTCGTTGGGACGATACCGAAATGGAGCGATCGCGGGTTCCCTATGTCTGCGTCAAAGGCAAAGACGATACTGTCGATGTGCAGATTCGCGGACGCAACTTCACGCCCCAAGAAGTGTCAGCAATGGTGCTGCAAAAGCTTAAGCAGGATGCCGAAAATTACCTGGGTGAACCTGTACAGCAAGCCGTTATCACCGTGCCTGCTTACTTTAGCGATGCCCAAAGACAGGCAACCAAAGATGCAGGCACAATCGCTGGACTGGAAGTACTACGGATTATCAACGAGCCTACCGCAGCGGCACTTGCCTATGGCATGGAAAAGCAGGATCAAGACCAGTGCATTCTGGTGTTTGACCTCGGCGGCGGTACCTTTGATGTCTCCATTCTTCAGATGGGCGATGGAGTGTTTGAAGTCAAAGCAACCTCTGGCAACAACCACTTAGGCGGTGATGACTTTGACGACTGCATTGTGCGCTGGATGATTACGAGCTTCAAAGACCAGGAAGGCATCGATCTGTCGATCGATAAAATGGCGCTCCAACGGTTGCGAGAAGCGGCTGAGAAAGCAAAGATCGAGCTTTCTGGTACGCTCACAACTTCGATTAATCTGCCGTTCATTACAGCGGATGACACCGGACCCAAGCATCTGGAAATGGAGCTTAACCGCTCAACGTTTGAAGAGTTAGTCAGCCATCTGGTCGAAGGCACCATTAAACCGACTGAACAGGCACTCAAAGATTCCGATTTGACCATCACCGACATCGATCGCATCCTCTTAGTCGGCGGCTCGACTCGCATTCCTGCTGTGCAAGACGCGATTCGCAAGTACTTCAACAACAAGGCACCCGATCGATCGGTGAACCCTGATGAAGCGGTAGCATTGGGTGCAGCAATTCAGGGTGGTGTGCTGGGTGGTGAAGTCAAAGACTTGCTGCTGCTCGACGTAACGCCGCTCTCGCTGGGTATCGAAACGCTAGGTGAAGTCTTCACAAAAATTATCGAGCGTAACACCACCATTCCAACCAGTAAGACTCAAGTTTTTTCAACGGCAACGGATGGTCAAACCTCTGTCGAAATCCACGCCCTTCAAGGCGAACGAGCCATGGCAAAGGATAACAAGAGTCTGGGTAAGTTCCAGCTCAACGGCATTCCGCCTGCGCCTCGTGGGGTGCCGCAAATCGAAGTCTCGTTTGACATCGACGCAAACGGCATTCTCAAAGTCTCTGCCCGTGACAAGGGCACGGGGCGCGAACAAAGCGTTTCAACCACTAATACAGGTGGTCTTAGCCCCAGTGAAATTGAACGGATACGCCTTGATGCAGAAGTCTTCGCGGAGGAAGATGAGCGCCGCAAGAAGCTGGTGGCGTTGAAGAATCAGGCAGACAGCTTGTTCTACAGCTACGAGACGACTCTTCGAGACAACGATGAGTTCATTGCGGACGACCTCAAGGTGCAGGCGTTGGAGAAAGTGACGGAGTTGAAAGCTGCTGCCGCCGATCCGACGATCGCGCCAGAAACGTTCAGACAACGCCTGGATACGCTCCAAGAAACGCTGCTGGCGATCGGTGCCTCCGTCTACCAGCGTGCCAACGAAGTGCCTAGCGATGAAGCAACCACACAGTTTCATCCATCAAATGGGTCGCTTGATCCAGACGACGACTACAACTTTGAAAACGATGCTACCGTCACAGCAGATTACGAGGCTGTAGATTAGTTAAGGTATAGGAGTG
The DNA here is from genome assembly GCA_019358895.1 of Tildeniella nuda ZEHNDER 1965/U140. Classification (GTDB taxonomy): domain Bacteria; phylum Cyanobacteriota; class Cyanobacteriia; order Leptolyngbyales; family Leptolyngbyaceae; genus Stenomitos; species Stenomitos nudus. The sequence goes on from JAHHIG010000002.1 coordinate 623,955, forward strand.
GTCGGTAGAGAGTCGCGGTAGAGGGTGAGCGTCCGAAACCAAACCTCCAGACCCAGAACTCAGCCCCCAGCTCTAAACATCCTTTTACCCTCCCAGCAGTACTCTATGGCTCGTGACTATTACGAAATCCTCGGCGTGTCGCGCGACGCTGACAAAGAGGACATTAAACAGGCGTATCGGCGTTTAGCACGTCGATATCATCCTGACGTGAACAAAGAAGACGGAGCCGAAGAGCGCTTCAAGGAGATCAATCGCGCCTACGAAGTGCTTTCAGAACCCGAAATGCGTGCCCGCTACAACCAATTTGGGGAAGCTGGTGTCGGCTCAGCGGCTGGAGGCGGCTTCCAGGACTTTGGCGATATGGGCGGGTTTGCCGATATTTTTGAGAGTTTCTTCAGTGGGTTTTCTGGCGGTGGTGCTCCTGGTCAAACAGGACGACGACGTAGCGGTCCCATGCGAGGCGACGATTTGCGTCTTGACCTGAAGCTAGAGTTTCGTGAGGCTATTTTTGGAGGTGAGCGTGAGATTCGCATCAATCACCTGGAAACCTGCACGACTTGTAGCGGCACAGGTGCAAAACCTGGTACACGCCCCCGCACCTGTTCTACCTGTAGCGGTGCAGGACAGGTACGCCGTGCCACTCGTACCCCTTTCGGCAGTTTTACACAAGTCTCTGTTTGCCCAACCTGTGCTGGTAGTGGGCAAGTTGTAGAGGAAAAATGCGAGGTGTGTAGCGGTAACGGTCAGCGTCAAGAAACGAAGAAGCTGAAGATCAATGTTCCGGCTGGGGTGGATAATGGCACTCGCTTACGCGTTTCCAACGAAGGCGATGCGGGACAACGTAGTGGACCTCCTGGCGACCTTTATGTTTATCTCTTCGTCAATGAAGACCCAGAATTTCAGCGCGAAGGGGTTAATATTCTTTCGGAACTCAAGATCAGCTATGTGCAGGCGATTTTAGGCTCTCGCGTGGAGGTCAATACCGTTGATAACGAACCTCAGGAACTGTTGATTCCACCAGGAACGCAGTCGGGTAAGGTTCTAACGCTGGAAGGTAAGGGTGTGCCAAAGCTGGGAAATCCGGTGAGTCGCGGCGATTATCTCATTACGATTTCGATCGACATTCCCACAAAGATCTCGGTAGAAGAGCGGGAGCTGCTGGAGAAATTGGCGAAACTACGGGGCGATCGCATTGGCAAGAGTGGGATTGAAGGGTTCTTTGGCAAGGTGTTTGGTACATGAACTCAGCGCAATCCTTGTCTGCAACTCCTGATGCTCAACTGGATTTGCGCGGTACGCCCTGCCCGATCAACTTTGTACGTACCAAACTCAAGCTTGACCAGATGCCTCCTGGAGCCCTTTTAGAAGTTTGGCTCGATCCCGGCGAACCGATCGAGCAGGTGCCTGATAGTTTAACGATGGAAGGTTACGGCATTGAGCAGATTGAAGACCGCTCCGGCTTCTTTGCGATCAAGATTCGGCGACCTGTCCTGGAATGTGAATCTTGAGTAAGGCACGTTGTCGCAACGCAAACTTTCCCAAACGAGCCATGAGTGTTGAGCTATGAGTTCTCACTTGAACGACCCTCTCAACACTCAAAATACGACTGAGGTTGGAAAGTCTGCATCGTCTGCGCCACTTTGGGGCATGGTTGTGGCGGTGCAGGCAAATTATTATCATGTGAAGCTTGATTCTGGTCAGCGGTCAGCGGTCAGCAGTCAGCGGTCAGCGGTCAGCAGTGAGCAGTCAGCGGTCAGCAGTCAGCGGTCAGCGGTCAGCGGTCAGCGGTCAGCGGGTGACCAAGATGCTGCTGTGGAGCGAACTGAGAGCTGTAACCTGCAAGCTGCAAACTTACAAGTGCTGCTCTGTACTCGTCGATCGCGCCTGAAGAAAATTGGGCAGCGGGTTATGGTGGGCGATCGTGTTGAGGTTGTAGAACCGGATTGGGTCAGTGGGCGGGGGGCAATCGCGCAGGTTCTACCACGTCAATCAGAGTTGGATCGTCCCCCTGTTGCTAATGCAGACCAATTGCTGCTAGTGTTTGCGATGGTTGAGCCGACTCTAGATCCGCATCAACTGAGTCATTTTTTAATTAAAGCGGAGACGACGGAGCTACAGGTTTGTCTTTGCTTGAATAAGAGCGACCTTGCGACGGCTGATGAACGCGACCATTGGTACGATCGCTTGCAGCAGTGGGGCTATGCACCCATCTTAATTAGCGTGCATCAGGCGACCGGATTGACTGCTCTGGATGCTCAGCTTCGTCACCGCGTCACGATCGTTTCGGGTCCTTCAGGTGTCGGCAAGTCGAGCTTGATCAATCGGCTGATACCCAGCTCTGATTTGAGGGTTGCGTCTGTTTCTGGCAAGCTTGGGCGTGGACGACACACAACACGACACGTAGAGCTGTTTGAGCTGCCAACGGGCGGTTTGCTGGCAGATACGCCTGGGTTCAACCAACCGGATTTGGACTGTGCGCCGGAGGATCTGGCAACCTATTTCCCGGAAGCTCGATCGCGGCTGGCAGTAGCGAGTTGCCAGTTCAGCGATTGCCTGCACCGGGATGAGCCTAATTGCGTAGTGCGGGGTGACTGGGAGCGCTATGAGCATTATTTGCATTTTCTGGCAGCGGCGATCGCCCGCCAAGACGCATTGAATAAGCTCGGTGATAGTGAGTCAACTATGAAGCGCAAGAGCGATCGAGATGGCGAACAGTACGAACCCAAGCTAGAAACGAAAAAATATCGTCGTCCGTCACGTCGTGTCCAGCAGCAAACGCTACAGAACATGCGATATGACTTGAAGGATGCTTCGCTGGATGGGGATTGAAGAGAGGAGGAAAGATAAAGGATTAGGACTTACGTGGGTTTAGATCCCCGACTTCTGATGAAAACTTAGCCATCAAAGCCTGCGCCCTTATAGAAGTCGGGGATCTTTGCGTAAGTCTAAAGGATAAAGGGTGCTGATTGATTGGCTCTGTTCGCCTGGGTTGAAGTGAAGCTAGAATCGCGTTACTAGCACTTGAAAATTAAGTCGCATTGACCGCTGTAGGTTATTTAATCCACCCAAGCGCAGACTGAGAGCGTTTCAGTGATGTTCGTTTTATGAGAAAACCATTTGCTCGGCTGAAGTTTTTGCCCTGGCGATCGCTGTTTCAAGCAGCGTTTTTTGCCGTGTTGCTGCTGGCGTTGCCGATCGATCTTTTGCTGCGGCTTGCGGTTCGCTATGGTAATCAGTCACCTGTGCTTGAGAGCCTTCTCACAGTGCTGCTCTCACCATTGCCATCCCTGGTGCTGAGCTTAGGCATTCCGGTTGGACTAGGCGCATTAGCCGTTTATGTTTTGGAGCGTGTCGATCGCTCCAGCATCACCACAGGCAGCTTGTGGGGTTTAGTGCTGTGCGTTGTGCTTGTACTCTTGCTGGAGCAGTGGCTGATTTCTGGGTCGCCTGGATTTAGTATGACTGAGCTAGTACTGATTACAGTGGGTGTCTTTTGGAAAGGGCGACCGTACTGGCGCTCCTACAGTCGATGGTAGTGTGTTCAGGACGGTGACGAGTCTGAGGGATCAACGGCAGTAACCAACCGTTCCAAAACATCGGTCAGACGATCGAGCCGTTTGAGCGATTCATTTTGCGTCTCTATCAGCGTTTGTACGGCATCAGTGAGCGCAAAAACCTGATAGCCCTGCTGTTGTACCTGATCTGCCAATGTGTCCACGCGTTGCGATAGCCGATCGACGGTTTCGATCGTCGTCAGCATGGCTTCGCCGATTTGTAGCACAATTGACTCTAATTCTGGGCGATCTTGAGCGTCCACAGTCCACAAACCTTGAGGTTGAGAAGCGTTGTATGTAGTGGTTTGACAGAAGCAACCGATCGCTTTGAAACACTACCTTACTTGACCTGAATCTTTGCCAGCGATGTGTTCTGGTAGTAGTGCAGCAAAATTTGCTGATAGTTATTGCCAACCTGCGCCAAGTTGTAAGCACCCCACTGGCTCAAGCCTAGTCCATGACCAAATCCGCGCCCAACCACCTGAAAGGTACTGGGGGAAGTCTGAGCTTTTTCTTTACTTGCTTCTAGCACAGGCTGAGGAACAATGCTAAAAAGCGTACTTCTCAGATTCAGGGCTGTCTGAAGGGCTTCACCACTGACAGTTTTGCGACCTTTATCCCCCACGACTTGCATTGACTTGATGCGTCCGCATCGAGTCTTGTCGACAACCTGAAAAGACACGATGTTCCCCACTCCAGGGATGCGCTTGCTCAAGGCGCTGCGGGAGAACGCTTCTCCCCACTGAGCCACGGGCGAAACTTCGTTAAAGCCTTCCTGTACCGATCGCAGATAAGGGACTGGATTTGACCACACATCCTCAGAATTTTCGGTACAACCGCCAGCCGATGAATGAAAGGCAGCTTCAATGATTTGACCACTGGAAATTAGCACTTGCTCGGCTGTAGCGTTAACCGCTGCTTGAGTGCCAGTTGATTCATCCCGTATGCCTCGGTAGACTTGTGAGGCGGTGGTGTCTACCACGTCATAAATGCCATTCAGAGATTTCTGGCGATGAAACAGCGCATAGGAACGGGCAGCAACTGCCTGTGCTTTGAGGGCTTCTGGGGGCCAGTTGCCGTTCATTTCGCCACCCAGAACGCTGTAAAGATACTGTTCTAGATCGACGTAATTGATTGCTGTGAGTCCACTTTTGCTGGGGACAACGAGTGTGCGTCCACGATACCAGCGATCGCCAATGTAGACATAACCGCCATCCGTTGGTTCGACCCAAAGTTGCCCCGACTGCCAGCGATCGAGGCTCACGCTGCCCTGCTTTGGTTGGGCAATGAAGGCATTCATCGGTGCAATTTCACCCAATGGACGACCGCTGCCATCACGCACGATCGCCTTTGTTGAACTACCCACGGCTACCTGACTCACGCCTTCGTCGATCGCTACCCGCAGTTCCAACGCGGCTGCGGCAGGACGACCAACAACGCTTTCTATTACAGAAAAGGCTGCTATCCAGATGAAAATGCCTAACCACCAACTGCGTCCGTTTGAATGCTTCAGTGCTCTCAGTTGAGCCAGCGAAAGGGGGAAGCGTTCCAATGACATGTTCTAGAAGTCTCCTCACAGGTTTAAGCGCTTAAAGGTGATCGTTAGCGCAAGGGTAATGCACAACTCAAATTGCATTAAGTCAACGAGGCTTAATATAAGTCAAATTGCTTTAGATAGAGTCAGCCATTCTGGTGCAGATGTTCCCAACGTACGCCAGATGTACCGTTGTAAAGGAAGCGATACAGCGTTTGCCCTTTGTATCTTGTGTTTTCAGCGTTTGTAACATTTGTTAAAGCAGATCGATTAAAGCCGATCTGTGACTCCCTTGTCTCTGGCAAGCCCTTATTTCCTTCGCCTATGTCAGTATAGGTTCAGGAAGGAAATCCGTTTGGATGACTAAGTTTTGCAGATTACATTTCTTGGAACCAGTTCTGGTGTGCCGACGCGATCGCGGAATGTTTCTGGTGTGGCATTGCGCTTGCCTCAGCGGGCTGAATTCTGGCTATTTGACTGCGGTGAAGGTACACAGCATCAGCTTTTACGCAGTGACATTAAAAGCAGTCAACTGACCCGCATCTTTGTCACCCATATGCACGGGGATCACATCTTTGGGTTGATGGGCTTGCTGGCAAGCTGTGGGATGGCGGGCAATGTGCAGCGCGTCGATATCTACGGTCCGCCTGACCTGGATGAATACCTCAAAGCCTGTCGGCGCTACTCGCAAACGCATTTCTCGTACCCCATCAAAGTGCATACGGTGCGTCCCGGCGTGATTTATGAAGACAGCGAGTTCACGGTGAGCTGTGGCTTGCTCAAGCATCGTGTGCCCGCTTATGGCTATCGGATTGCTGAGCGCGATCGTCCTGGGCATTTTGATGTCAAACGAGCCGCGTCACTCGGTATTCCGTCGGGTCCGCTCTACGGCAAGCTGAAGCGCGGTGAGAGCATCACGCTGCCCGATGGACGACCAATCGACGGGACTGATCTTTGCGGTCCAACAGAAATTGGGCGCAAGCTGGCGTACTGCACTGATACGGTTTACTGCGATACATCGGTTGAACTGGCTCAAGATGCCGATGTGCTCATTCACGAAGCCACCTTTGCCCACCAAGATGCTGAAATGGCGTATCAACGGCTGCATTCTACCTCAACGATGGCAGCGCAAGTGGCGTTAACAGCGCAAGCGAAACGGCTAATCATGACGCATTTTAGTCCGCGTTACGCACCCGGCAATGAAATCGAACTGAGAGATCTGTTGGCAGAGGCTCGTGCCATTTTCCCAGCAACAGAGATGGCTTCAGATTTCTGGACTTACGAGATCCCTCGCAGGCAAGCGGCAGCATTAACGGCTGTTTAAAGGGATGGTTGCGATCGAGTCATACACTCTCGAACCGTTATGTGCGGTCTAAGAACACCCGCTTCACGGTTGACGATCGCTTTTGCGGAGACGATCGCGGACTTTCTCCATCACTGCCTGACTGCTAATCGGCGATCGCGGTTGTGGTAGCTCAGTATTAGGCCAGCCTGGTAAATCGATACAGGGGCACTCCAAATCTGCAACACCCTGTATTTTCACAGGCACGGGCATGGCACAGCGAGAGCAGGGATCGACTTCCCAGGCAGGGCTTAGAAGTTCCGCGATCGTTTGATTCGTGCCTTCCAGGTAGCAATCGCCTGCTGCGGCTGAGCGCACTTGCTGCCAGCAGTCCTCAAACTCCTGACTGTAGCGATCGCCCTGGATCACCGGACGAGGCTGCAAGAAAGCCTCACCACCGCGAACGGCAAGACGCTTGCCCAACTGGAACCAGTAGGCGAGATACTCTCTAACGTGTTGTTCAGATGCCATAGCGCTAAAACAAAGGGCGAAAACTGCCCTGCGATAATTGAATTAGTATCTACTCTCCTTATGGCGCTTCTGTGGTTAACAGGTCTCTTGCCAAAGGCGGAGTTTGCACACGGATTGCGGCTGATCGTTCCATGCTAGTCCTTGTAGGTTGGCTTTCAGTGGGCGTAAATCTGTAACTATGCTTAAGTTCTCGCTGCTGTGGGAGGGAAATAAGCACGGAGGAACCGCAGAGACGCAGAGACGCGGAGGCAGCACTCGGACTGCAAACCTTTGCACTCGACGCTCTTTTAGGTCTCTACGCCTGCGTCTTTTAGCGGTACGCCTAGTGTGCTCAGATTGAGAACATGTCCGCCAGTGACGAGGTAAACGGGATGAGCGATCGCCCCAATGTGCCGTGTGAGGGTACCGAGGCGATCGCGGAACAAGCGTCCAACGGGATAGGCGGGCACTACGCCCCAGCCTGTTTCTTCTGCCACAAAAATGATGTCGCTGGTGACATGATGCAAGGTTTCTAAGAGGGTCTCTAGCGTTTTGTTCCAGGCAGTATCGTCTTGCTCTAAAAGGTTTGCTAGCCAGGTGCCCAAGGAGTCTACTAAGAGACAACTGCCTGACGGCGCGGTTTGAATGGTTTCTGCTAACGCGATCGGAACCGTCAGTGTTTGCCAGGTAGAAGGACGACGCTGGCAATGTTGCTCAATGCGGGTTTGCCATTCACGATCGCTCGGCTCGACCTGAGCGGTTGCCACATAAAACACAGGTTTGCCAGAACGCCCTGCCAATGCCTCAGCCCATTCACTCTTACCCGATCGCGCCGGACCTGTCACCAGTATGAGCTGATGGTCAGAAGCCATTGCAGTCACTCCTTGATCTACTGATTGACTGAGTTCTCAACCTGCTCACCTCCGATCGACTGTCTTAGCCAAGATGTTCAAACTTTTTTACCTGGTGCATCCATTCAGCCATGTGGTGAGTAGTGTTCTCTAGCAACGTCAGGAACCGTTACCCGTTCCACGCTGCGTATCAGGCGCTCAAGGTTGGGCAGCGATCGCCGCTATTCAACTCTGCAACGCTCTGTACGTTAGCGCTGCTTTGCCGTGGGTGTTGACTGACGCTACCTAACTGTCTGATGAAGCGATCGATCGATCAGCCGTAGCAGACAGCCTACCCGTTTCGATCAGTGATGACCCTACTAAATGATGAGCCGCAGTTCATAAAAGTCTACCTGTAAACAAAACACAACCAGAGGAGCAATTGACGTGGCAAGTATCCTAGGCACCCCCAATAGCGATCTTCTTCGTGGCACCGATGCCAGCGATCTCTTAGCGGGTGGTGATGGCAATGATGCCCTGTTTGGTGGCGCAAGTAGCGATGCCCTTTTGGGCGGTGCAGGCAATGATGTGCTGGATGGCGATGGCGATCTGGGGTTGGTGGCATTAACAAAAGAGGGGAATACCCTGGTTGCGTTTGACCCCACCCGCCCGGAGCAAACAACGACGACCAGTGTGACGGGCATTGATGGCAACCTGATTGGCATTGATGTGCGTTCAGCCAACGGGCTGCTCTACGGTATTACAGATACAAACAAGCTTTATACGATCGACTTCACAACCGGAGCCGCTACCTTTGTCAGCACCCTCTCAGCGCCTTTTAACGGTGGCGCACAGTCCGGTGTAGATTTTAACCCCGCTGCCGATCGCCTGCGTTTAGTGGGCAGCAACGACCAAAACTTCCGCCTCAATGTCGATACAGGTGCGCTGGCTGACTTTGATGCCGTAACACCGGGCGTGCAACCCGACGGCAACTTAGCCTATTTAGCAAGCGACGTTAACGCTGGCACAGACCCAAACATTACAGCAGCAGCTTACATCAATGCCTTCCCTGGCGCACCGACACCCACAGGCGTGACACCGCCAACGCGCACCACACAACTTTTTGGCATCGACTCCAATCTGGATGTGCTGGTGCTGCAAAACCCGCCCAACGATGGTGGACTCCAAACGATCGGTTCCCTGGGTGTTGATTTTGGTCGCACAGGCGGCTTCGACATCTTCTCACCCCAAAGCGGACAGAATACTTCATATGCCACATCTGGTTCGACGCTGTATACCGTTGATCTCGCAACAGGTAAAGCAACCGTTGCAGGCACGATCGGCGATGGCTCCCTTGATATCCTTGGTTTAGCCGCGCTGACGCTAACACCAGGTACCAGCGGCGATGACGTGCTAAATGGTGAAGCGGGTGATGACGTGCTGAGAGGCGGGGCGGGCAACGACCTGCTCAACAGCGGCAGCGGCAACGATAGTCTGGCTGGCGGCGCTGGTACCGATGCTCTCTACGGCGGTGCTGGTAACGATACGCTTCTGGGTGGTGACGGCAATGATGTACTCAACAGCGATGCTGATTTGCGTGTCTTTGGCTTGACGGACAGCAACACCCTGGTTTCGCTTGACCTTAGTGGTGCCGGACAACCAACTACGATCGCTGTCACTGGCATCGACGGCAATCTCATCGGTATCGACGTGCGGTCTGCCAATGGCTTGCTGTACGGTGCCACCGACACTAACAAGGTCTACACGATCGACTTTGCTACGGGTGCAGCCACTTTCGTCAGCACACTCTCAACCCCTTTTAATGCGGGTCAGCAGTCTGGGTTTGACTTTAACCCTGCCGCCGATCGCCTCCGTTTAGTAGGCAGCAACGACCAAAACTTCCGCATCAACGTCGATACAGGCGCACTGGCTGACTTTGATGCCGTAACACCGGGCGTTCAACCCGACGGCAACTTAGCGTATGTAGTGGGCGATGTTAACTTTGGCGTAAATCCCAATATCACAGCGGCAGCGTATACTAATGCCTTTCCTGGCTTGCCCACACCTACAGGCGTGACACCGCCGACGCGCACCACACAACTTTTTGGCATCGACTCCAACCTGGATGTGCTGGTGCTGCAAAACCCACCCAATGATGGCGGACTCCAGACGATCGGCTCCCTGGGCATTGACTTTAACGCGACAGGCGGCTTTGACATCTTCTCGCCCCAAAGCGGGACAAACGTTGCCATTGCTTCGTCGAACTCGACGCTGTACAGCATTGACTTGACGACGGGCAAAGCTACCACCATTGGCGCGATCGACGGCTCCTTTGACCTGATCGGTCTGGCAGCAGCAGCCGTCAGCGATCCCACCACCAGCGGCAATGACACGCTCAACGGCGGTTTGGGCAATGACACCTTCCGGGCGGGTGCAGGCAGCGATACGCTCACAGGCGGCGGCGGACAAGACACCTTTGCCATTCGTCTGGGCGATGGCACTGATACAATCACCGACTTCGGTGGTGTTGGTCGCAATACCAATCCCTCTGCGGCAGTGGTGGCAGAAACGGACGTGTTGCAATTTCAGGGTGCGGGGTTAGTTGCCAGAAATCTCCTGCTCACGCAAACCGGGGCTGACTTGAACTTGACGTTTGCAGGCGCTGCCAATACACAGGTAACGCTCAAAGACTTTGCGCTAGAGAATCTAGATAACCTGCAACAAGCGACTGGAGCCGCTGTTAACTTGAGCAACATCCTGTTTGACGGGCAGGCATTAGGGCAGGACAGCTTTGATGTCTTTAACGCTGATTCGGTGATGACCAATCTGTTTAACCGCAATACAGTGACGTTTCTCAATGACCTCGACAACACCGTCTTTGGATTTGACGACTCCGATGATGTGATCAATGGTCAGGGTGGCAACGACACCATCTACGGCTGCAGCGGCAACGACTTGCTACGAGGCGGCGCTGGCAATGACCGTCTCTTCGGTGGGTTGGGTGCCGATCGCTTTACCTTCGATACCGGAGTCGCGTTTGACAGCGCGGCACTGGGCGTAGACACGATCGTGGACTTCAGACCAACCGAGAGTGACACGATCGTGCTGAGCAAGCAGACGTTTACAGCGCTCACAACGCCAGCAGGCAGTACACTTACAGGCGATGACTTCGCGGTCATCAATGATGCGGTCAACGGTGCCACATTAGCAGCCGCCAGCATCGCACGTATTGTGTTCAACGAAGCAACAGGCGACCTGTTCTATAACCAGGACAGCACAACGGCTGGCTTTGGCTCTGGCGGACGGTTCGCCACTCTGGCAGCAGGAGGCACATCCCCGTCTGCTAGCAGTTTCCTGACTGCTTAATGACCATCGTTACTCTGAACGACTGAGCAACACGATCGGGTAAAGTAAAGTCGCTTTACCCGATCATCCGTAGATCCCCGACTTCTCAATCAGGTTTAGCCAATCACAACTATGCCTGCACAAAGAAGTCGGGGATCTGGCAGAAGTCATCGCTTTATACATTCATGCCCAACGTTCGTGTAATCGATCAGCAATGTGATGTGATCCACGAGCAATCGATCGCGATCGTCAAGCAATGTGATGCCCCACAACAGCAATGTGACGCATTGCAGAAGGATGTTAAGAAAGCGCAAAAGCAATGTGATAAGCAACAGAAGCAAGATGGTACGATGCAGCCCAATGCGTGGCTAAACCATGCCATAGTTTTAGGGTTGTCTGACAGTGCGATCGTCTGGCAGTGCGATCGTCCCTTCACTTCTCACTGCTTTCTACCGTCGATGTTCGAGCTGTTTGATGGATCAATCACCTTCGCCTCCTACCTTTGACTATGAGTCTGCCCTTTTAGCCTGTGCTCAGGGCGATCGGGCGGCGCTTCAGCAAATCTATGCACGCGAAGCCAGTCAATTGCTTGGCGTTGCCCTACGCATTGTGCGACGGCATGATCTTGCTGATGAGGTGCTGCAAGATGCCTTTTTGCAAATCTGGCAAAAGGCAACCACGTTTAACCCCAGTCGTGGTTCCGCACGTGGTTGGATCTTTAGCATCGTACGGTATCGTGCACTGGATGCTTTGCGGAAAGCCTCCCGCGAGATCGCTGTGGATGAGACGCTCATCGTCAATCGATCGCCCGCCACAGCAGATATGCTAGACAACCTCTCACGGCTGGCAGAAACCAAAGAGTTGCAAACCTGCCTTGAACAATTAGAACAACCAAAACGGCAAAGTATCCTGTTGGCTTACATGGATGGGTACACTCACATACAAATCGCAGCGCAGCTTGAGGTGCCACTAGGCACCGTAAAGTCGTGGATTCGGCGGGGGCTACTGACGCTGCGGGAGTGTTTGCAATGACCGTACAGGATTGGGATTTGCAAGACCAGAACGAACTATGGGGCTTAGCGGGTGAGTATGTGTTGGGCGTACTCACAACTGAAGAAACTGCCGCGATCGAGCGCCTGATGGCAACTAACCAGGAACTACGAGCAGCCGTTCACTACTGGGAAGACCGACTGCTAGGTATGACGGCAATGGTAGAACCCATCACACCTTCACCGTCACTGTGGAGCCAAATTGAACGCCGTCTTCCCGCACCGGAGCCTGCTTCAGCACAGGTCGCACCGCTACGCCGTCCGCCCTTTTGGGAAACGCTCAACTTTTGGCGCTTGACGACTGCGATCGGCGCTGCTGCCTCCATCATCCTTGCCGTGACAGCCTTCTCCAGGTCTGCCAACCAAGCGCCCACCTATGCCGTCGTGCTACAGTCGCCCGATGACAAAAGCCCGGGCTGGATTGTACAGGGCGATCGCTCAGGCAAGCTGCAAGTCATTCCCCTCGCCAAACCCGTCGTTGCGCCCGATCGCTCACTCCAGCTTTGGACGAAACAAGAAACAGCCAAAAAACCAACCTCTCTGGGGCTAGTGCCCAGCGATCGGACGGTGCAAATTCCTGCCGATCGACTCCCTGGTCTGGAAGCAGGGCAACTCTTTGAAGTGACGCTAGAACCAGCGAACGGTTCACCGCTCGATCGTCCCACCGGCAAAATTCTCTTTATCGGGCGCATTGCAGCGGTGCAGTAAGCAAATAGAGCAGTATCCAAGGCAGAAGCTGCACACAGACGTAGAACTGACACGCTTAAAGCTAGCCGCAGAAGGACCAATTAAGCCCTAGTGAAGATTGAATCGATAGCCAGCATACTGTTCGCCTTCATAAAGAATGACGAGAAACGTCTGCGGTTCAAACTCTAGCAGGTAGGCTTCCCGTTGAGCCGTTGCCCCAGCGCGAACTTGAAGATCGGCGAGCTTGCAGTACGGGTCTTTGAGAATTTCCTGTACTCGCTGCTTTTTGCCCCCCTCTGGTACGGTCAGCAACCGCGCTAGCTGCTGCTTGGACAACTTTGACTGAGACTGCACAACTTCCTGGCACGGTTCGCCCGAATTCTTTTTGCTCAAAAAAGACGGCAAGCTGTGCAAATCTAGCAAAAGCCCAACCGCCAGCAGTACAGCGCCACCAGCCAATAATTGTTTTGAAATCAGTGGTTCAGGCTTCGGGTATTCCATCTATTCTCCTTATACATCGATCGGGTCTGAGCAAGGACAACGGCGTAGTACTCTGTCGCCATCACGATCGCGGTGCGAGGGCAGGTGGTTACTAACCAAGTCTTCCCCCTAATAGCAATCCCAGCATGACGAGAAACAGCCGATAGATCGAAACAAACCCTGCTCTCGGCACAAACACTGCCAGGTAAACAGCAAGAGCAGCAGGTGCAAACATCAGCAGCGCAAAAAAGGGGGAGAGCGCTGGCACCATTGCCAGCAAAAACCTTGCTCCCACTCGTATTGCTGCTGCAAGCACAATCCACAGCACAGCATCGCCAACCTTATCAAACGGTTTCTGTGGCATTTGAAGCAACTGCCGTAGCTGTAAACCGTACCGCCGTATAGGTGAGAGACTCGGCTGGGAGGTGCGCGATCGTATTGCTCGGCGCGGTTCATGATGAGTCGAGGCTGCGATCGTGGGTTGCAGGTGTTCTCGACCGACATCACGACTCGCCAGATAGCGGAGTGCCTGGGCAGTTTCAGTTGCTTCCTGCTGTGCTTTCTGGTTCACCCCTGGTGGTTGCTGGCTTACCGACGATCGCGTGTTTGCTCCATAGCGATAAGTGTCAGCCGCAAAGGCTTCGGCACTAGAGGCAGACGGGGAGAACGTTTCAGAGGTAGATTGATCCAACGGCTGCGATCGATCGGCACTCATGCTGGGCGTTGTTGCGTTATCGTGTGGTGTCGCTTCTCCCAGGACAATGGCTGTCTCTAGTTCTGCCAGCAACTGCTTGATCCGTTCTGCCTGTGCTTCTAAGGCTGCGGTATCGTCATCCTGTGCTGGCATCGGCAAAACCTCTCGTTGGGGCGATCGTGACGGTTGCTTGCTACCCTTTGCGGTTTTCTTTTTCGCTGCTGAGGCATCACCGCTGGTTGGATCGATCGATGGCTCAGTTTGTGCCTTTTTCCGCTTGCGCTCAGCCAGCAGTTGGTTAATCCGTTCTGCCTGAGCTTCCAGCCGTTTTAACTCATCAATGTAGGGCTGCTGGTGCCCATCGCGCATCTGCCGGAACGGAAAGGCTTTCTGGCTTGCCGTTGCAGGCTTCTGCTTGGCAGCACCTTGCTTCCGCTTGGCTGTGGAGCGCTGCGTTGGTAACGGGTCAGACGCGCTTTCTTGTCCTTGACGATTGGGCATTTCTACTACATTTGCCTCGCCCTGTCGTTGCCCATCATCAGCGTATTCAAACTCTGGATAGGGCTGCTCGGCAAGGTTCCGATCGGTTTGTAACGATCGCATTTTCCTAAAACGTGTTTGAAGTTCGTCCATGGTTGGGGATAACCAGCTAATCCAGCAAAAAGTCTCTTAGCAGGTGCAACCAAGAGGTACTTTTATCGACAATAGTACAATGGTACTACAGAAGGATGATTAGTGGCAACAATTTTTGCGGCACAAGGAATGTGCGATGAACCTAGCCCAGCCAGAAACCCGCTTTCTCTACCAGTATGAGGGATGAAATCTGTCGGTTGCGCTCAGAAATCGGGTTTCTGAGAAAACGTGCAACAGTCTTTGGAGGATCTCCAGTGTCTAGGGAATCGTTTAAGGAATAGGAATGTCGTTCAGTAGCCGATCGACGATCGCCCGTGCTTTCCGTCCACCTGTGGGGATCATGCGATGAGCCAATACATGCGGTGCGAGAAACTTCACATCGTCAGGGATGGCATAATCACGATCGTCTAAAAACGCCAGCGCCTGGACTGCTCGGTGTAGCGCCACGGTGCCTCTGGGACTGACACCTAACGTCACATCCTCATCATGCCGCGTTGCCCGCACTAAATTGAGCATGTATTGCTGTAGCGATTGTTCGACCTTGACATTGGCACACAGTTTTTGCAGCGCCTGGATGTCAGCGATCGATAAACAGGGCTGCAATGCATCAGCGCTCACTCTGGTTTGCAGGCGTTGTAGCATTTGTAGTTCTTCCGCTTCCGTTGGATAGCCCAACGAGAGCGATAGCATGAAGCGATCCATTTGCGCTTCCGGTAGCGGAAAAGTGCCCTGGTATTCCACAGGGTTCTGAGTCGCAATCACAAAAAACGGCTGCGGCACCTGGCGTGAAACACCATCTACCGTGACCTGGTGTTCTTCCATCACTTCTAGCAGTGCCGCCTGAGTACGTGGCGTGGCGCGGTTGATTTCGTCAGCCAGCAAAATATTGGCAAACACGGGACCGGGCAAAAACTCAAAAGTGCCGTGGCTGGGGTTCCAGATGTTTGTGCCTGTGACATCGCTGGGCAACAGATCTGGCGTGCATTGAATGCGCTGAAATTTCCCGTCGATCGATCGCGCTAAGGCTTTCGCCAGTAGGGTTTTGCCAACACCCGGCACATCTTCCAGGAGGGTATGTCCCCCTGAAATTAACGCGACTAGCACTAGCTGGATCGCGTCATGCTTACCCACGATCGCGTGTCCTAGATTTGCCGTCAGTGTTTGAATGCGTTCTCTCATGCTAGTGCAGATTCCAAGAGTACAGGCAGAACGGTCTTAGTGTGCCCAGTGAATGGTGTTAAGCGACCGTTCGCTACATTTGCCCATCACCGGGTTGGCTTTCAGCAATCATAAGACTTATGCACCTGGTAAAGATCTATTCACGTTTTGGATCAACTGCGATCGCAAGACGAGCCTGATTACTAATGGCGCTTGGGGGAAGCGATCGCCAAAAAATAAGGATAAGCCGTATAAAACTGCTTATCCCTACGTTCGTGACCTTAGAACACTGGCTAACTGGCGAGATACTCGCGCACATTTGCCTTGCGGCGACGCAGATGGTCGAGCGCTTGTCGCTCCAGTTGACGCACCCGTTCGCGGCTGAGGCTAAGCCGTTCGCCGACTTTAGCGAGAGACAGCTCGTTGCCGTCTTCCAAGCCATAGCGAAGGGCAATCACCTGGCGTTGCTGTGATGTCAGGTCAGCCATGAGCGTCTCTAAATCCTGACGCAGTGATTCTTGCGCCATGTAAGTTTCAGGCGAAGGACCGTCATCTTCTAGCAGGTCTTGCAATTCGGTGTCTTGGTTATCACCCACGCGCAGATCTAGAGAAACAGGCTGACGCGCGATCGTCAGATACTCCCGAATTTGAGCGGGTTCTAGCTCCAGAGCAACGCCAATCTCAGCCGCCGTAGCACTGCGACCAAATTGCTGTGCTAGTTCGCGCTGCACTTTCTTGATCTTGTTGAGCTTTTCGGTGATGTGGATGGGCAAGCGAATAGTACGTGCCTGTTGCGCGATCGCTCGTGTGATTGCCTGTCGAATCCACCAGTACGCATACGTCGAGAACTTGTAGCCGCGCATGGGATCAAACTTCTCAACGCCTCGCTCTAGACCCATCGTGCCTTCTTGAATAAGATCCAGGAACTCCAGATTGCGCTTCTGGTATTTTTTAGCGATCGACACGACCAAGCGCAGGTTCGCCTCGATCATTTTTTGCTTCGCTCGCTGACCGCGCTGCATCACCTCTTTGAGCACTTCTTCACTCATACCAGCGTGGTCGGCTAGTTCTTTCGCGCTCGGTTCATGGTCAAGCGTCTGTGCCAGCGCCTCTTTTTGGTCATGCAGTGCCATCATCTGCTGTACCTGCTTGCCATAGATAATTTCTTGTTCATGTGTCAGCATCGGTACACGACCAATTTCGTGCAGGTAGGTACGAACCATATCTGCCGTAAAAGTGGGCTTCGTCGTTTTAGATTTGGTGTTGGCAGTAGCCATGGATGCGTACAACTCCGTAGACAAAAGGACAGGGAACTATGACTGAAGCGAAACTAGCGCCCTAAGCAAAGTTAGCTAGGACAACGGTAGAGACAAGAGTCTTGCACCAGGACGACTCTCTCAGGCATAGAGTCGCGCCCCTGACCATGCAGCCTCTTGGCTTTAGACGTTTGATTCCTAATAGAGGATCACAGCACCCTCAAAGTGCTTCAGGTGTATCGAAACAACTGGTTAGGAGACGATTGGTTACAAGGAAGGGTTGGTTAGAAGCAAGAGCACTCAATAGCTAGACAGTGACGACTAATACGAATAAGTGAGACAGCAACTGAAGCAATAATACGGAGTCATTATGAGTTTGTATTTGATTGTAGCCTATATTATAGACGCAAGCAAATCCCTTTAGTTTCGCCCTGTAGTATGACCCGACCGGGTGAAGAGTGAGGCTTAGGCAGCATACGAAAACTCCAAATGTTTTAAGGTTTCAGAGACGGTCGAGTCAAAACGGTCAGTTGCTGTACCTCGTCTTGCTTCATACCCTATATTGACTTGATTGTTTGCTTCTGAACAGTCCTGGACAAGAGGGATAACCGAACGGTGTATCGCTTCCCAACAGGCGATCGAGCGTTTTTAAGCGACCACTTCTGTAAGGTTTACGTCTGTGCTTCACGAGTGGATGCATTGGCTTTGCCAGTCTAGGAAATGATCTTAGAAAATGGTTGCTACCGCTCTGTGTCAGATGTAACGCGATCGTGTGTCATACGCCATGTTCTCAGATGGGATGGCTGCTTTTGCTTAAAAACCCAAATCAGCTTTCGCTGCTTCAGCCGCCTTGAAGACTACAGAGGCTGGCAGTTCCTCCCAGACAGGTTCGCTAATTTCGGCGTAGAACGTTTCATCGTAAGGACGCGTTTTGACCACAACAGGCATCGGAATCGCGTGACCCAAAATGAGTGCCTGTTGCTTCGAGTCCAACTTTGCCAGCACCGATCGCAGGCTTTGTGCGCCTGAAACACCTGTAAAAATGGCATCAATGTCTTTTTCGTCATTCAGCAGGGCGGTAATACGAGTCCCAATCTGAGACATGACTTCATTATCAATACCGGATGGGCGTTGATCGACGACTAAAAGGGTGACGAAATACTTTCGCATTTCACGGGCGATCGTGCCAAAAATGGTCTGCCCTACAGTTGAAGGATCAAGAAACCGATGTGCTTCTTCAATCGTGATGACTAATTGGCGAGGGCGATCGCTCACCTTTTTAGTTTGCAAAAACTGTTCGGCTTTCCGCACATAGGCATGGTGAATCCGACGCGCAATCACATTCGTTGCCAGCATGTAAGACAGTAGATTAGACTGTGACCCAAATTCAACGACAACGTGCTTGCCTGCCTCGATCGACTCCAGAATTTGACCGACGTAGTTGTGTGGGCAGGTTTGGCGAATGTACTTCAACTCATCCAGGCGATTCAGCTTCCGTTGCAGTGCCATGATGGAAGACTTACTGCCCATCTTGGTTTCGCAAAACTCCTGAATTTCGCCATTGCTCATTGCTAACAGACGGCTGATCCAGGCTTTGCCAAACTCGTTGCGGAGAATAATCGCGTTTTCCAGGCTTGCCTCCGATAGGTTCAGTTCGCCTCGTACCAGCATCAAATCTTCCGCGTCGATCTGGTCGAAGCTGATGTAAAGCTCTTGAGCGTCTCGCACACCACGCCGCTTCGTCGAATCGGGGTCAAGCGTGTAAATTTGCACCTGACCGGGAAACAGTTGCCTCAACCCCTTCACTGTGCTGAACTGCTTGCCTTCTCGTGCTGCCTCCCAGCCGTATTCCGAGTGCATATCAAAAATGAGATTGACGGCTGCCTGTTTGCGAATGATGCCGGATAGGAGTAACCGTGTGAGAAACGATTTCCCTGTACCCGATTTGCCAAACACGCCGTTGCTGCGTTCGACAAAGCGATCGAGGTCGATGCAAACAGGCACCGCCATGTCGATCGGCTGCCCGATCGCAAAATTCCGCCGACTGGGATCATCCTCCCACCCAAACACTGCCCGAAAGTCTCGCTCACTGGCATCATAAACCTGACTGAAGTGACCCGGAATCGTCTTGACGGGAAGCAGCTCGATATCCGCACTGGTTTGAACGGTGTAAGAAGCAGCGCTTTTAGCTTTCAGCTTTCGGCTATCAGTCCCACTGCTGAGCGCTGAGCGCTGACCGCTGACCGCTTCCCCCGGCGTAAACATCAGCATGGGCGTTAAAGCAATGGTGCCAAACGTACCAGTGCCAGCAAGAACTTCTTGCAAAAAGCTGTTGGGGTCGGGGGGGTTTGCCAAAATGCGAGGGCTACCCGTGCCCAGAGAAACATCCGTAAGCATACAGAAGAAGCGCGATCGCATCCCCTGCACGACCAGAAACTTTCCCACACGCATCTCTTCCACAAACACATCGGGATGTAAGCGGACTTCTAGCCCCTGGCTAAGGGAACCCTGAACGACAGAACCGAGTGGTTGCTCCAGAGTCATTCACTACCCCATTTCTCACTGCTCAAACCTTGCTGCTGGAACGATGCTTACGGCAGTCGTACTGGCAACGCAACGTTACAGTTCTGGCTTAAAGCAGATGTACTACTTAGTAAAAGTGTACCATCTTGCCCAAAGTATGCAAACAGGATCGAAAGCATTGACATTTTGAGCTGCGTCAGCCGCCCTTTAAAACGTTAAGGGCTTCTTGGGCGACCTGTTCTGTATCATCTTGAGCCAGAGTTTCCAGGGTTGAGCGGGCGATCGTTCCTTGCATGTGAGCGAGTGCCTGAACAACCCGATAGCGGATTTGCCAATCGGGATTGGTCGCAAAAGGAATGAGCAACTGAATGGCGCGATCGTCGCCCAATTCTCCCAACGAGCCGATCGCGGCTGTTTGCATCAGTTCGTTATCAGACTGCAACGCTTCTTCTAGCAGTGCAAAGGCTCGTTGATCGCCCAATTCACCCAATGTCGCTACAATGCTGAACTTGACTAACCACTCAGAGGTGGTGTGGTAAAGCTGTTGCAGTTCATCAAAAACCTCAGTGAGCTTGAGCGCACCTGCCGAATCTGCCGCTGCTGCCTGCACATCTGGATCATCATCATGCAGGCGATCGCGCAAGAGCGTCGTCACGTGAGGCAAATCCTGCTGCCCCAGAGTGGCTAGCTGGCTCACAGCCGCATATCGCACTCGTGGATTAGTGTCTTGCATCGCAATCTGAATCAGTTCAAAGCCGATTGCAGGTGCCAACTGTCTAATCTGGTTGACTGCCCGCAGGCGATCGCCAAAATCCGACGACTCTAACAATGTGCCAACTGATTCAGGGGTGATGCTCATAGCTAATGGTGAGGAGTAAGGGGTGAAGAGTAAAAGGGTACGGAGTGAGAAGCTAGCGTTGCTGGCTCTCGCCTCGCTTGTGGAGTCAGCAACGTTAGGACAATGAGAAGGAGCTAGAAAGCGTCAAAAGAAGTCTGAAGTCAGGAGACTGAGCAGTCAGGAGTCAGAATTAACTCTCCTCACTCCTCACCCCTCACGCCTCTCTCCTTAGCCTTCCTGCTCCGCTGCCATCGCTCGAATCACGTCACCACGGGTGAGAATACCAACTACTTGCCCGTCTCTATCAAGTACTGGCAGACGGTGGATTTTGTGCTCATGAAGGATTTGAGCGGCTTCTCGCAGCGGTTTTTCAGGCGTGATGGTAATTGGCTTTTGGCTCATGGCTTCTTTGACGGTTTGACCCAGTGCCTTATGCAGGTCGCGTTCGTATTGTCCGGGATTTTCCAGATAAATGACGCTGTCTAGCAGCATGATGTAAGGCGGCTGTGTGACTCCAGTTTCACGCCACATCAGGTCAGTTTCAGAAATGACCCCAACAAGCTTGCCCGCATCATCGACTACTGGGAGACCACTGATTTTTCGCTCGGCGATCGTCCGAATGACATCGGTAAGAGGTGTATCGGGCGTTACCGTCAGTGGGTCACGGGTCATCACTTCTGCAACAGTCTTTGGCATACGAGTCTGGAATCCCTGTAGCGTTTCTGTCTTCATTGTAGGGAACTGTGAAGAACAACCCGCACCGATTCATAGGATGTTACAGACTGCGGGCAAAAGCGATCAGCGGTCAGCCATCAGCTTAGAAGGAGTGAAGAGAGGAGGTAAGGGGCGAGGAGGTAAGGAGATTTTTGAATAGGCGTTGCAGCACACTAAAGAGGTTTGAGTTATTGCTGACCGCTGACCGCTGACGGCTGACCGCTCTTCCACCCTCTTAACGTCGCGCTTGGCTCCAGGGAATCATCACATCTCCCGCCAGTTGACGAGAGACTGCATACGCGCCGTAGCGGTTGAGATGGCTCGGATCAGAAAAATAATTGGGTTGTACTAGCGCTTGATTCAGGTCACGATAGACGAAACCCAATTGAGTTGCAAGCTGTAGCATGTGTTGTTGAAAAGCCTCTTCGTGCCGCTTTCGAGTGGGGTCGAGGTAAGCCTTTGTTAGGGGCAAATTAACGAAGATGAGTGGGATTTGGTGCGTTTGACTAAACTGAGCCAGGTTGGTCAATGCTTGTGTTTGGGTGCCTTCAAGGGTAAAAGAGTCGTAGTCCGAGTCGTAATCACCGTTCACCCTTGAGTATTTTTGATAGTACGTTGCGGGATTGAACTGATTCGATAAGGGTAAAAAGCCATCAACATCGATCGCGCTCTGTCCTTCGGCAAGTACAGAGTCTGGGTCATTAGCAGCAGCAGCGCCCGGACTGGTGACATCGCTGAGGTTATGAGACGCGATCGCGCTACCAGAGAGTACTGTAAAAGGGCTTTGAGGCAATAGGCTAACTAGCCCATCACGTAAGAAGACTCTTAGATGCTCACGCTGAGCATAGAGCGCAGACAGTGATCCTAGCTGTCGATTGAGTTCCTGGTTGACTGTTTGATAACCGCCCGATAGAGACGTGGGTGGTTCCTCAGTGACAGAGGCGGTTGCGGCAGGCTCGGTCTGTTTGGCACCATCAGTCACTTGAGCCACTGCGGTGCCTGGAATCGGTGGGTTGCCCGCTGCTAAAGCCTTGTAGCCGTCAGATGCAGTAATGCCATTGTAGGTGAGGTCTGCGCGACCGCTGTTAAACGCGCGAGCACCATCTGCCCACAGAATGAGTTTGGGTCGTTTCTCTGATGGTAAAAGCTGCCGTATGACCATATCTACCACTTGAGCTGTGGCACCGTTGACACCAAAATTAAAGATTTTTGTACCTGTGTATCCCTGTTCCGCCAAAGCTTTTTCTAGCGCGATCGGGTCAACACCACGCAATGCCCGCGAACTACCAACGACCAGCACGTCAGGAGCGCCATACTCTTTGAGATAGCTCTGATAAAGGGCGAGTTTCTCATCAAACTGACGACTGTTAAACGTGGGATATGCCTCGGAACCTTTGGTCAGCCCAACTGCCTTAGGGCGAAGTAGTGAAGCAGGCAGCGTCGTCTCTGATGGCTCTGAAACACTAGCGCCTTCTGTTGCATTCAGGGATGGTCTACCAGTCTGGGTAAAGCCAGAGGCATTGAAAACAGAGTTGTCGCCGGACTTATTTGGCTTCAGAGAGAGTGTGGGTGTCGGTGAGCCTGCTTGAGCGGAAGGCACGATTATCGGTGATGGTTTGGCTGCAATCGGCGTTGGTGGAGTGGGCTGCAACCAGCGGCTGAGCAACCAATCTGACTGAACCACGAGCAGTACGCCGATCGCACTCCAAACGGCAGCTACTTTCAAACCCCGCTGGAATGTCAGCTCTGTGAGGCTGTGCGAGTAGGTCAGATTAGGGCTGTGAGTCGAGTCTAGAGGCACAAAGAGCTGCGACCAGAGGAGCGATCGCTGTATGCGCTGGATGGCGCTTTCAACGAAGGTGTTGAGAAACGACTGTGACGCTTCTGACTGCTCTGTCCGAAGGGCGAGGGCACCGGGCGGCGAGAGCAAATCACCCACATACGCATCAGAGACTGCAAATTCAGGGGATGCTTCAGGCACCAGACGATCGCGGGGGCTGAAATCTACGCCATAGCTCCAGAGTGGTTGCTTTTGACCGGATCGACGACCATAGACGCGAACACCCGCGATCGTGGGGATTTGCAACGGCTTCAAAAAACGCGCGATCGCAGTACCCATCTGATTTTGTGACGGACAGGTGGGTGCTTCGCCCATGATGTGCAACAAGTCTGCCTTTTGCCGGACTTGTACCCGCATGCCACCCGTTTCTAATGTGCGATCGAGATTGGGATTGAGCAGCCGCGTCAGCAGAAACGCGATCGCGTCTAAATTTCCTTGTTGAGCGAGGTCGAGAGTCGATGGCGGCTGAGGATCGGCAGACAGATCAAGCCAATGTACCCAGACGGGGGCAGGTGTCGTCGTGGCACTTAAAAGGTCAGTGCTGTCTTGATGGGCAAAGCCATAGATGGTAGCAGCCCGAATACCCTGCGGCGAAAGGGTTTCTAGCAGTGGCACGATCGCGGCGATCGTTGCCAGCTTAGCAGGCGTTGCAGAGTGGGTGCCTCGACACGTTAAATGCAATGTCGATTCCTTGAGGAGGGCAACGGTTTGCACCTCAGGTAGCAGCACGCGATTGAGCAAGCGTGTAATTGCCTGTACGTCACCCCAGCGTGCCCAAGCCTTGAGAATGTCATTGGGCGGCGTTAAGTCAACGCGCAGCACCCATTCTGACCTCGTTTCACCAGTAACCTGACCAAAAACGATCGCATCCTGAAACCCGTTGAGTTCTAGTGCTCGTAGGCGTTGCGCGATCGGTTCGGCAAACAGCAATGGGTCGGGACTGTAGGCAGATTCACAGGCGATCAGGAGGCGTTGGGGGAGTGGGGGAGTGGGGAGTGGGGAGTGGGGAGTGGGAGGAGTGGGTGTGGGGTGTGGGGTGTGGGGTGTGGGGACTGCTTGAAGAGGCTTTTGGGGTTTTTCGAGCTTGACGCGAACGGCAACGCCTAGAGTGCTGAAGGCATCGCTCAAATGGCGCGCGATCGCGTTGGGTTGCCCCTGACGCGCGGCACTCAGTAGGGGTACTTCAATGTTACATTCCTGAGGGGTTGATCCAGCCGCCTCTGAGAGTCTCTGCGGTGTTATGGGCGCTCGTAATTGCTGCGACTCTGAGCGATCGTTTGCATGAGGCGTAAACGATTCTGTCCACTCAGGCTGAGAATGGGGCGATCGCCGCCCGTAGGCAATAACCCTGTAAACTGGAGGAGACTGGGGCGGTAGCAATGTCGTCAGCGCCTCAGCAGAGAGTGTCTCTGTCAACTGCGGCAAGATGAGCGCACGATCCGGGCAAGGCGTTCCTTCAAACAAAAGATGAAGGTTATTGCCACGCAGCTTACTTTTCACGTGCATCTGTGGCACCGCTATCTGCTGGTGAATCCAGTCATTCAGCGAGATGCTGCTCGCTCCCAGAGGGCGTTTTGCACGAGCGGAGAGAGAATTGTATCCATGTACATCCAGCATGAGCACCTTAACAATTGCAATTTATCCAGTGCGGTTAATCCAAAATCAAGCTTTAAGTGCTGTCATTTTGCCCCATACAGATAACATATAGCCAGAGATCTGGCACAGTTTCTCTCTAAAGCCCTGGTTCAAATTGTGCCCTCCTGCGATCGCCTGAACGTTGCCTTACCATAACAGTCTGGCTGACCGGGGGACTTCGTACACAACAGACGCATCAGTAACAAACTTTACGAGCTTTTGATTATGCCACCGTTTGAACAATCTGCACCTCAAGCACCGAATACGAAGCCATTGGTTGCCCCAGAGCTTTTGCTGAGCCTTGCGACTGCCCCTTTACTGGTGGCTCTGGTGGGCGGCAAAGTATTCACAGAAGCCGTGCGCGAACTGGGTGTACTGAGTGAAGAACTCTTTCGCGGCGATCGCCTCCCTGTGCTTAATCCCAACAATGCTCGATCGAATCCGGACGACAGCGCCTCCGGTTAGCGTCATTTAACTCAATAACTGAGCCGCAGAAAATAATTTGGTGCCCCTGAAACCAAAAACTGAGGATTACCCCATAGAATTATTGAAAGATCTTTGCAAAGAGCAGCCCCATGAGTTCGACAAGACCTTCATCAGATGATAAATCGGGCTTGAGTACGGCAACCGGGTCTAGACTATCCGAGACAATGCCTGTGACATCATCTGATCTCTTTTTGCGACATCGGCTCAAAATCATTGAAGACCTGTGGGCGTTTGTGCTCCAGCAGGAGTGCGGTCAAGAGCTGGTTGATCTGCTCAATCAGTTGCGCGACCTCTGTTCACCAGAAGGACAAGCGCCCAGCTTTCTCGAATCAGAAGTACTGAAAGTGGTCGAACGGCTGGATCTCAACGAGGCAATCCGTGCCGCGCGCGCCTTTGCTCTTTACTTCCAGTTGATCAATATTGTCGAACAGCACTACGAGCAGCGCGACCAGCAACAGCAGTATCGGGCATCCCGCGATACGGCATCGTCTGTCGCGGTGGAACAGAGCGCTACGATCGCGGGCTATCCCGGCTCAGACGGCGAGTCATCCACGCCGACGGGCAGGCTTGAAGCCGACCTGTTAGAAAAAAGCCTGCAAGACCCAGAAGCACGTAAGGAAATGGGTTCGTTTCACTGGCTCTTTCCTAAACTTCACAGTCTCAACGTACCGCCCCAGCACGTTCAAAACTTAATTAATCAGCTTGACATTCGGCTGGTCTTTACCGCACACCCGACTGAAATTGTCCGGCATACGATTCGTGACAAACAGCGTCGCATCGCCCGCATTCTGCGCCAGCTTGACCAGGTGGAAGATCGGCTCAATGCCCAGGGACTGCCTGCGGCATCGTGGGAAGCCGAGGTTTTACGAGAGCAACTCACTGAAGAAATTCGCCTGTGGTGGCGCACCGATGAACTGCATCAATTTAAACCGACCGTGCTGGATGAAGTCGATTACACGCTCCATTACTTTCAGGAAGTGCTGTTTGATGCCATTCCACAGCTCCATCAACGCTTTAAACAGGCGCTCAACGCGTCCTTTCCGTCGATGCAGCCACCGAGCAACAACTTCTGTAAGTTTGGCTCCTGGGTGGGTTCCGATCGCGATGGCAACCCCTCTGTCACACCGCAAATCACCTGGCAAACAGCTTGCTACCAGCGGGGCATGGTGCTGGAAAAATACATTCAGTCCGTCCATCGCCTGAAAGATCTGCTGAGTTTGTCGCTGCACTGGAGCGATGTGGTGCCCGACTTACTGGAATCGCTGGAGCAAGATCAGCTTCAAATGCCCGATATTTACGATCAATTGGCGATTCGCTATCGGCAAGAACCGTATCGCCTGAAGCTGTCCTACATTCAGAAGCGGCTGGAGAATACGCGCGATCGCAATGGCAAAGTCAACAACAGCGACTGCCTGCGCGGTGATGAACCAGACTGCAATCCCAACACCATCTACAGCTCTGGCGCAGCCTTTCTGTCAGAACTGCGGCTCATCGAGCGGAGTCTGACTGAAACAGGGTTAAGCTGCCGTGATTTGGAAACATTGATTTGCCAAGTCGAGATCTATGGCTTTACCCTGGCGCATTTAGATGTGCGTCAGGAAAGCACGTCTCACTCCGACACCATCAACGAAATTGCCGATTATCTGCAACTCCTCGCGAAATCCTACAATGAGCTGACCGAATATGAGCGAACGCTGTGGCTGACCACCGAGCTACAAACCCGCCGACCGCTGATCCCCACCGAACTGAATTTTTCAGCTAAAACGCGTGAAGTGGTAGAAACTTTTCGTATGGTACGGCGGCTTCAGCAGGAGTTTGGGACTGAGGTCTGCAACACCTACGTCATCAGCATGAGCCACGAGGTCAGCGACCTGCTGGAAGTGCTGCTGTTAGCGAAAGAAGCGGGACTCTATGATCCAGCCACTGGTACGAGTGCCCTTCACGTCGTACCGCTGTTTGAAACGGTAGAAGACTTGCAGAAAGCGCCCTCCGTCTTAAAGCACCTGTTTGAACTTCCCCTCTACCGAGCCGCGCTGGCAGGTGGGTATGCCCAACTCGACGAACCAGCGCCCGCATTGCTCCAGGAAGTCATGCTGGGCTACTCAGATAGCAATAAAGACTCTGGCTTCCTGAGCAGCAGTTGGGAGATCCACAAGGCACAACAAGCACTGCAAACGATCGCCGAAAGCTATGGTGTCGCGCTGCGGATCTTTCATGGGCGGGGTGGCTCTGTCGGACGAGGTGGTGGACCTGCCTATGAAGCAATCCTGGCGCAGCCCGGTCGCAGTGTGAACGGGCGGATCAAAATTACGGAGCAGGGTGAGGTGCTGGCATCCAAGTACTCGCTGCCTGAGTTGGCACTTTATAACCTGGAAACGGTGACGACGGCTGTGATTCAGGGGAGCTTGCTACGCACAGGGTTTGACGACATCCAACCCTGGCACGAAATTATGGAAGAACTGGCGGCACGATCGCGCGCTCATTACCGCGCCCTGATCTATGAGCAACCAGACTTTCTGGATTTCTTTTTGCAGGTAACGCCGATTGAAGAAATCAGCCAGCTCCAAATTAGCTCTCGTCCTGCCCGTCGGGGTGGTGGCAAGCGCGATCTCAGTGGCTTACGGGCAATCCCCTGGGTGTTTAGCTGGACACAGAGCCGTTTTCTGCTGCCTGCCTGGTATGGGTTGGGCACCGCTCTCCGCGACTTTTTAACCGAACATCCCGAAGAGCATCTGAAGCTACTCCGCTATTTCTACTTCAAATGGCCCTTCTTCAAAATGGCGATTTCCAAAGCAGAGATGACGCTCTCCAAAGTCGATCTGCAAATTGCGGGACACTATGTTCACGAACTCGCCAAACCCGAAGACAAAGAACGCCTGGAGCCAGTCTACGAACAAATTTCAAATGAGTACTATCTAACTCGTGAGATGGTGCTGACCATCACAGGGCACAAGCGGCTGCTTGATGGCGATCCCGATTTGCAGCGATCGGTGCAGTTGCGAAACGGCACGATCGTTCCTCTCGGCTTTTTGCAGGTGTCGCTCCTCAAAAGGCTGCGGCAGCACAACACTGAGGCGGTTACAGGCGTTGTGCGATCGCGCTACAGCAAAGGCGAACTGCTGCGTGGTGCTCTGCTAACGATTAACGGCATCGCCGCTGGCATGAGAAACACAGGCTAATTTGAGCACGTTCAATCACAAGTCTATGACTCGTTGGCTTCGCTGGTGGCGCATCGTTTTGAGCGTGACAGTTTGCTTTGCATTCTTGCTGGCAGGCTGTCAGGTGTTGCCTGCAACCCCGATTGCTTCAACCGCTCCCGATGCTGTCTATCAGCAGCGATCGCCCAGCAGCGATGGCATCGGCAAAGTCTACATGGGCAGAGAAATTGCTCAAGTCATGGGGCATCTCGGCGCTGGTTGGCTAGAGCGTCCCAGTCGAGAACGAGAGGAGCAACCCCAAACGCTGATCAAAGCCCTCGCTCTCAAGCCAACGCATGTCGTCGCTGATATTGGAGCAGGAACAGGCTACTTCAGTTTCCGCATGAGTCCATTGGTGCCGCAAGGAACGGTGCTGGCAGTCGATGTGCAGCCTGAAATGCTGGAGATAGTCGAAGGCATCAAGCAAGAGAAGAAGGTCAATAACGTAAAGACTGTCCTTGGCAGCATCACAAACCCGAATTTGAAGGATGACTCGATCGACCTGGCATTAATGGTCGATGCGTATCATGAGTTTGATCATCCCAGGGAAATGATGCAGGCGATCGTGCAGGCACTCAAGCCAAGCGGACGGGTTGTACTTGTGGAATATCGCGGTGAGAATCCCCTCATTCCCATCAAAGCGCTTCACAAAATGACGCAGCGACAGGTTCGTAAGGAAATGGCAGTTGTCGGTCTAACCTGGCTCGAAACCAAGGAAACTTTACCGCAGCAGCACATTCTAATCTTTGGGAAGCAAGGTGTTTAAGCAGACGGCTATCAGCAATTAGCGGTCAGCGGTCAGCAATTAGCGGTCAGCAATTAGCGGTCAGCGGTCAGCGGTCAGCAATGATTATTTTAAAAGTTTTGAGTTTTGAGGCTGGCTTTCTACTCGATGACTCCTACTCCCTGGTGACAACTGATAGCTGATAGCCATCAAAGCCTCTAATTGACCTGTGGGAAGGTTGTCCATAAGAAGATACCAACCGTTGCGATCGCTAGCACGCCTTGAATCAAATTACCTACCAGTGAACCAACGACAATCCCCAGCGCTGCTTTTGCCGCCAGCTTCAAATCCCGGCGGTAAATAAATTCGCCCACGATCGCGCCCAAAATCGGTCCAACTAGAATGCCCAACAGCGGACCACCGATCGGTAAGGCAGGCAGCAGTCCTAAAATGCCGACCACCAGACCGACAATGGCACCGATCTGTCCCCATTTGCTGGCTCCCGCTTTCTTCGCACCGTAATAGGTCGCCAAAAAATCGACCCCAATGCCAGCCAGCAGAAACACGATCGCAACCGCTAGAGGAATCGTGACGCTACTAAAGCCGTTAACTAAGCCCCAAATGAAGATGGCGATCGCAATCAAGCTAATGCCCGGTATCGCAGGCACAACGGCACCGATGATGCCAACGACCATAACGGCGACGACGAGCCAGTAAAGAGTGAGCATGGGGAGTAGGGAGTAGGGAGTGGGGAGGAGATGCAGGGGGCAGGGGACGTGCGATCGGACTGGATTATGTCAATCGTTGTCGATTAACTCAAGCTGCTCAATGACTGGATGATGACCGTGCCACCCTCTATGGCATCAAGCTGGACTCGATAGCCATAGAGCAAACTCATACCAACCAAAGGTTCTGTCTCGGATTCGTTGATATCGATGCGTCGAACTTCTCCGTCCCAAAGGACTACGCCACGATAGACATCAAAAATACAAGTGCTTCCATCTCCTAATGTTCCCGCTTCCCGTCTGTATGCCTGTAAGTTGAGGCTGTTAAGTATGGGCAACGGCAGAGTCAGAAAACCCGTGAACCCTGTATCAATGACGGCATCAATCACTTGCCTTTGTGAATTTGCATTGCCTACGACCAGCCGGATTGTCGCCTCACAGTTTTGATCAACAATTCCATGCATCATAAACTTACAGCAAACGACCAACACCAAAGCGATGAACCCCCTTGTGTCCAATCCGAACACACCAGATTTGAGCATCTGGGTGGCGTTCAAGTAACCAATCGGAGGCAGTCATCGTATCATCGGCAAGCTCAAAAGCGCCTGTTTCAATGTCGATCGCCACAATTTTGCCATGATTGCCAACCTCAACTTGAGGACGTATCTGGGTTGTGTAGAGTTCATTCCCGCGTCGAGCAAATTCTTCTTTGCTATAACGAAGTGGCTGCATCGTCATCGGCGCGACCTCGATGTAACGTTATGCCCCTAGTTTAGCTTGGACAGTCGATCGCTGGCTCCAGAGCTTGTATTGGGTTTCAGGATGTTCTACTCAGCTACCGTTCTAACGCTATAGCTGGTTGATAAGTTTACCTGCCAAGTCTTCCGCAAAGGATAGTTTGTTTATGACAGTTTGAACATCATCTGAGTCGAAGGAACGACTAAATGTGTTGGTCTTACTCGAAACCAAGAAATACAGCCCTATATCTTTACAGGTTCAAAATAGGAAATGTGATTTTTTACTAGAAACAGTCACTGATAAAGTATCACTAACATCGCTGCGCAAGACAAAGTCTTCTGAAAATTCTCCTGAATACTTCTCTTGTTCTAAGAGTTTCATTCTCTGGTGAGCTTTTTTAAGGTCGTTCACTAGCTTAGGAACTCTGGAACTAGATATGGCAGCTACTCCAGGCTTATATCTTCCATCATGACCCGGAACAAAGAAGCGAATGTACCACTTACTCCTCTGTGCAGTATCACGATAAGCAATCAATGACGCTTGAATGTTTGGTAATCCCAGATCTTGCTCAAGTTGTCTAGGGTTCATAGTAGAAATTCAGCACAGTTATCTACATTGTTCCCAATTTGAGCCTTGAAACAGATGTCTTCAAAGCACTAACCAATCAGGTTGAGCGGCGACATAACACTTGTTGGACTGAAAGCTTCGGGTTTATCGCTCCATCTCAGGATATTGTCTGGAACGTTTGAGGTTAATTCTCACTTTCAGACCGCCCCATCGAAATTTTCTAAATCATAATTTTTTTTCCAGATCGCCCCTCTCATCCGTTCACCACAGCGCCTTTACGTTCTAGGATCGATGCCCGACAGCATACAAGGCATACATTCCATTAGCGTATTTTCGAGCTTATCTGCGATCGCGCCAATCCATTTCTCATCCTGGCGAGTGTAGCTGCGGGGCGCATTGGCTGCCAGAATCATCGCTCCTCGTTTACCTAGAGGTTGACAGATGACCCCTTGGGTATTTTCAGGTAGGTAGTCAAACTCGATGCGTCCAGGATAGACGTAGAGCGCGACGAGATAAACGGGTGCTTGTTTGTCTAACACGCGCTGTAGGATGGGACCGATCGTGATTTCCCGCTTAGTTGCTAAAATGCCGCGTCGCAGCAAGATGTTGCCGTCGTACCAAACGATGAGCGATCGCGTCACGGTATTGGTCAACAGCAGATGAGATGCCCAGGCAAGCTCGGTTTTGAGTGCATCCGGCAGATCTGGATCAAGCTCAAAGCCTTCTTCGCCAATCAGGTCAACCCGCTCAGGGGTACGAGGCTGCACCTGTTGCCAGAGCAAACCCGTTAGAATCAGAACGGCGCTGACAATGACACCGAGTGCATCCGATCGCGACTGAGCATTGGTCAGATCCGGCGTGAGTAATCGGTTTGCCAGTAACAAGCAGCCAGCCAGTCCACCGACGGCGATCGGCAGCAATCTCAAAACCTGATTTTGATCGGATTTAGTCATCCCATTACGCTAAAAGCCTTTATATTCATTCTATTTGGAACCCATCCAAAAACCTGTGGTCGTGCCACACTGTCTTGGACTAGAACGGTTTTGAAAGTGGTTTTCGCACTCTAGTTTTATTGGCACCGTTGGGAGGCAGGGATTGCTGGAATTATTTAGCTCTGGATTAGTGTCGCTGTGGCTCAACATGGCAGGGGTATCCCGTCC
The DNA here is from genome assembly GCA_019358895.1 of Tildeniella nuda ZEHNDER 1965/U140. Taxonomy (GTDB): domain Bacteria; phylum Cyanobacteriota; class Cyanobacteriia; order Leptolyngbyales; family Leptolyngbyaceae; genus Stenomitos; species Stenomitos nudus. The sequence goes on from JAHHIG010000002.1 coordinate 656,114, forward strand.
TGCGGCAAGCAGCGGCAATGCAATCAGTGCGTTGTGGCAGGATACGCCCTGGATGATACTGCCTGGTACGCCCGATACCGCGACGCAAACGACGCTTCAGAAGTATTTAGACGATCTCACCCGCAAAGGTCTGGCTACGAATTTGCAAGGCGTTTGGCTCCAGTCGGGTGTCCAATTTTTGGCGAGCAATCAGGGGACAACGCCACTTCCTGCTGCCTCGTTGACCAAAGTGGCAACGTCCTTAGCCGCTCTAGAAGCCTGGGGACCCGATTACCAGTTTGAGACGCTCGTTAGTGCCACAGGTCCCATCCAGAACGGTGTGCTGGATGGCGATCTGGTGGTTCAGGGTGGTGGTGATCCTTTGCTGGTATGGGAAGAAGCGATCGCCGTTGGTAACGAACTCAACCGTCTCGGCGTGACAAAAGTCGCTGGCAATCTGGTGCTAACGGGCAATTTTTTGATGAACTTTGAAACGCAGCCAGAAAAAGCAGGCGCGTTGCTCAAGCAGGCGTTGAATGCGAACAGTTGGTCTGGTGAAGTCGCTGATCAATATCAAAAGTTGCCAACTGGAACCCCACGTCCACAGGTGGCGATCGCGGGTGATGTGCAGGTTGTGCGCTACGGCGCAGATTTGCTGCCCAAACAAATTCTGCTCCTGCGACATCGCTCGTTGCCGCTGTCACACATTCTCAAGCTGATGAATATTTACAGCAACAATGTCATTGCGGAGTCCCTGGCAAATTCGCTCGGAGGAGCCGCTGTCGTTGCTCAGCAGGCAGCGATCGCGGCAGATGTCCCTCAAGACGAAATTCGGCTGAAAAATGGCTCTGGCTTGGGTACAGAGAACCAGATTTCCCCCAGAGCTGTCTGTGCCATGTTTGCCACCATGCAGCGCTATTTGCAGTTCCGCAACCGGACGATCGCCGACCTGTTTCCGATCTCTGGCGTCGATGGTGGCACGATCGACTATCGCAAAATTCCTCAGGATGCAGTGGTGAAAACAGGCACGCTCAACGATGTCAGCGCTCTGGCAGGCGTATTGCCCACCCGCGATCGTGGCTTTGTGTGGTTTGTCATGATCAACCGGGGCACTGATCTTGACGATTTGCGCGATCGACAAGATCAACTCCTGCAAGCATTGGTCAAGCAATGGGGCAGCGTTGCAACCAGACCACTGGCATTGTCTCCCAACGGTACGCAATCGACTGCCAATCGTCTTGGTGCTGGCGATCGCACAGATGCGGTGCGATCGGCGGTAGACATCAACACCTACTCAAACAACTAAACACTTAGCTTTTAGGGAGCCAGAACGATATAGGGAGAGGCGATCGCATCCGCTTTCCCCGCGTTCACCATTGCCTGATAAACAAATGCCGCTACGTCTGCCCGTGTTGCTGTTTGAGTCGGATTCAGTTGACCTACAGTGGGATAATTGACAACAATTTTGCGCTGAGTGGCAGCAGCAACGCTGGTCGTTGCCCAGGAGGGAATTTGTGCCGCATCCTGATACCGAGACAGAATGCTGGTGCTGCCAGCCTTAAAATTCAATCCGTTTGAGAGGGCAACCAGCGCTTCCACTCTAGGAATGGACTGGTTAGGGCGAAAAGCTCCGTTGGGATAGCCGCGCATAAAGCCGCCCCTGGCTGCTGATTGAATCGCGGTATAACCCCAGAAACGGCTGTTGATATCCTTAAATTGAGTGGCTTTTTGTTTGGCAGATGGCGTAAACGCTTTGTTGATAATGGCGGCAAACTGTACCCGTGTCACAGGGTCATTTGGACGAAACGTGCCTCCAGGGAAACCACTGATGATATTTCGCTTTGCCAGAGCGCCAATGTATCCCTGTGCCCAATGCCCCTGCACATCAGCAAACTGACTAGAACCACTGGGCGCATTTGAGGGTGCAACGAATGCCACACGACCGGCAATTTTTCGGGTGTCGATCGTATTACCAACTGAATAGAGCGTATTACTGGTGGTGTTATTGAGATCGTATTGACGATTGTTGCGAATGACATTATTACCCGCACTATCCGCAGTGCCGAGATCTGGTTGAGCGTTAGTGGTGACGACAATGCCATCCCGTTTATTGTTTTCGATCGTGTTATTCCGCAAAATAGGACGAGCAGCGTCATTGATGTAGAGTCCATCGGTGTTCTCAATAATCCGATTGCCTGCAATTCTAGGTGTAGCGTTACCAGCAACCGCCAAACCAAAGCCCGTGTTTTGAAACACGTTACCGCTGATGTCTCCTTTGGCACGGTTGGCAACCGAAATACCATTGCCACCATTCTGAGTAAACACGCTATTTGAGATCACCGGGTTTCCTGTACCGGTGATAAAAATGCCTTCCCGATTGTTGCGGTTAAACGTGCAGTCGGTAATTTTAGGATTAACGGACTCGACCCAAATGCCCGTGCCGCGTGTATTTGGATTAGTAAACGAAACGCCCCGAATTTCGGTATCTTTGCTTGCTTGAAGGGTCACATTCTGACGTGCAAAGGTTGGGCTAATGAGATTGCCCCCGCCGATAATCGCTACCGTTTGTCCCTTTTCAGACTCTTCACCCCGTAGCGTTACTCCCGGTGGCACGTTGAGCGGAAAGACCTCGCCAGACGACTCTGTGTAGCTGCCCCGTGCTAGCTGTACGTATGTTCCTGGTGTTGCTTGCCGGAGGGCATAGGCGATCGTGCGGTAAGGATTGCTTTCACTACCCCCACCAGACGCGTCGTTACCAGATGCAGGATTGACGTAAATGAGTGTTGCCGAAAGCGGTGTCTGAGCCATGACAAAAGGCAGCTTCACCTGCGAAAAGGCGGCTGGAGTAGCCATTCCCATCACTTGACTGCCAAGCAGCAGCAGCATTAATCCGATGCGAAGCCTAAAGTCGTTCGTTGAACAGCATCGTGCTGTTGGTTTCTTAGTACAGTCTTGTTTCTGTGGTGCACGGCTGTTGCGTGTTAACCGATCGAGCTTAAACTGCTGGTCAGACATATGTGTGCGCCGATGACGAAGGGTAAAGCGAGGAAGCAAAAAACAAACTGAAGCTAAATTCATTTTGCTAGAAGGCGAGCGAACAAAACCTACTGTAGAACTCGCTATCGTTACCTGAGCTAACCATAGAGCCAACATTGTAAAACCGTGACAAGCGTTTGATGACTAAGGTTCTCATTCATACCATTTCACTAAACTGTGGCTACACAGGCAAGCTTCGGCTGGCGGTCAGCGGTCAGCGGTCAGCGTCAAAAACGACTCTGTAGGGCGAGTTTACAGAATTGGTACAATCGACACCTGGCTTGCCATTGGTTTTAGAAAAAGCTGTGCTGTGCGATCGGAAGCGCTCTTGCAATAGGAGTCGAGTATGCCTCGTGTTAGATGAGTCACTATAGGGAAACGAATATCATCTGGATATCGTCAAGGCGATTAGTTGTTTCCAGCGATGACTTCTATGCGTTTTTCACATTTACCACTCCGTTACATCGGGCTGTTAGCTGTCAGCCTCGGTACTGTGCTTTACAGCACGGCTAGCCTAGCAGCCGAAAAAGTGGTCTTGAAGTATGGCATCTTTCAAGAATCGATCTCCGTCGCCGAACTATCCAGCTTTGCGGAAACAGGCGACCCATCGCCGACGCTGGCAGCCTATATGAAGCTGGCGAACAAAAAACCAGAAGAGATACGGGATGCGTTGACGAAACAAGTGAAAGTAAGCCCAGTCGTGCTTGACCGGGCGCTAAATAACTTTGTGGGAGAGCGCTTGCTGGATGAAGTTGGAAGAACAGTCCATACCTCTACCGATACTGCCAACCGTCAGGCTTTACGCTCAGCGCTCGTGCTATCTGCCAGTGATGACAGCAAAATCTCGCTGATAGAGGCAATCCAGAAGTATCCCACTCAGGAAGTTGAGGTTGAGGGCGATCGCTTAGTCGATACCGCAACCAAGCTCAGCGACCTGGAAAGTGGTCTTCGCAAAATTTTAGGTGTTTTTGACCAGCTTTAGTACTGAAGCGAACGCTTTAGTAAGCTAGCGTCTCCAGGGTCTCGCGTAAGTAGTACCGCACTAGATTGTCAAGATTGAGTCCGCTCAGCCGACCGTCTGTATTGCGCTCCAACTGCCAGCGCTCGAATCCAGAACTTGCTGCGATCGCCTGCTTGAGGCTGTGCCAAATTTCAGAATCCACTGGAAGCTGACTAAGAAGATCTTTGTTCACGCCTCCCAGAGGCGAAGTATTCTCAAAGGAGGAGCGGAATTGCGAATCAGCCATAAACACCTCAAGGAGAAGAGACTTCAGCGTTCTACCAGTGCTCAACACATTAGCCCTAACAGCAGGTAATGTGGCAGAACAGATGCTACTCCATTACAGAATAGCGCACCCCAAAAAATGGAGTGTGATGGCTACAACATTTTAGTACCATGTTCTTGAAGTTCGTACCACGTTCTTGAAGATTTCAGGTTTCGATCGCTAAGCCCTAATCGCCAAGCCCCAATGATTTCAGTTGAGCAAGCAGAGTCGATCATCCTGAACCTCGTGCAGCCGTTTGATGCCGATCGCGATCGTGAGGTGTTGGCTTTACTGGATGCCGCTGGTCGAGTGTTGGCAGGCTCTATCACTAGCGCGTTGGACTTTCCACACTGGGATAATTCGGCGATGGATGGCTATGCCGTGCGCTATGCAGATGTGCAGACGTGTTCGGCAGAGACTCCTGTCACGCTGGAGATCATTGAGACGATTCCAGCAGGCTATCAGCCGCAACATACTGTAGCAGCAGGGCAGGCAGCGCGCATTTTGACGGGTTCAGTGATGCCTGATGGGGCTGACACGATCGTCATTCAAGAAGACACTCAGCGAGACGGCAATTTTGTCACGATTTTGGCGGCTCCCCAACCCAATGCTTTTGTGCGTCGTCGTGCTGCCTTTTATCAGGCAGGTCACCCTCTCTTGCCATCAGGGCTACGGCTTCAGGCTCCAGAAATGGCTGTGCTGGCGGCAGCCCAGTGTGCTCAGGTAACCGTCTACCGTCGTCCACGGGTGGCAATTCTTTCCACAGGTGATGAGCTGGTCAGCATCGATCAGCCGCTCAAACCAGGTGAAATTGTAGACTCCAATCAGTACGCGTTGGCAAGTTTGGTCGCGCAGGCAGGTGCCATTCCGCTACGGCTAGGCGTTGTACGGGATGAACCAGAGGCACTCAAACAGGCGATCGCCATTGCGCTCGATCGTGCCGACATGGTGCTTTCATCCGGTGGTGTCTCGGTTGGCGATTATGACTACGTTGAAGACATCCTCACGGCACTGGGTGGCGATATTCACATTCGCGCAGTAGCAGTGAAGCCAGGGAAACCGTTAACGGTGGCAACGTTTGGAAGGGAGGAGAGAGGGGAGAGGGGAGAGGGGAGAGGAGTCAAGAGTCAGGAGTCAGGAGAACGTGAACTCAAAGCTCCCCTGCCTCCCCTTGCTTCCCCTGCCTCCCTTGCTTCCCCTGCCTCTCTTGCTTCCCCTGCCTCTCTTGCTTCCCCTGCCTCCCCTGCCTCCCCTGCCTCCCTTGCTTCCCCCGACCCACACTCTACACCCCATACCTTTACACCCATTCTCTACTTCGGTCTTCCTGGCAACCCGGTTTCGGCGCTAGTGACCTTTTGGCGCTTTGTTGAGCCTGCGTTACGTAAACTGTCGGGGCTGCCTGAACCTGCCTGGAAACCAACCTTTGTGAAGGCAAAGACGCAAGTGGCGTTGCGATCGGATGGTAAGCGCGAGTCGTACCTCTGGGGGCAATTGCATCTGGTGGACGGGTTGTATGAGTTTACTTTGGCAGGAGGGAGCCATAGTTCGGGAAATTTAATCAATCTGGCTGGAACGAGTGGGTTAGCCGTCGTACCAATTGGGCAAACTCACATTAGCAGCGGAGAACTGATTCGAGTCATGCTAATCAGCTCAGGACTGCGATCGTTAAGTTAGGGTTTCAGCACATTCGAGCAACTGAGGTGCGAAGGCATGGTTAACTCATTTTCTGTGATTGTTCCAGTACTGAATAAAGAAAATGAGATTATTCGTACTTTGGAAAGCATTGATGCCAGCATTGCTTTTTTTAATGAGCAGTATGATGGTGCTCAAACGGTTCGCTCTGAGCTGATTGTGGTGGATGAAGGATCGACCGATCGCACACCAGCACTGCTGGCAGAATTTGGTCGAGACAAGCCTTACTTTCAGGTGATCAAGCATTTTAGAAGTTTGGGCATTGGTCCCGCCAGAAACACGGGAGTCAAGCTTGCCCAAGGCGAGATTCTCTTTTTTTGTGATGGGGATGATTTGTTTTTTAAAGAACATATCTATCTCTGTTTTACACTGCTGAATTATCAACCGATTCCTGCTGATAAAGCGAGCCACACGTTTGAAATCACAATCGGCGATCGGTCTTATCCGCTGACGCTGCCACCGCATCCAGTCGGTATTGTGCGGACGGGTGTGCATATGCAAGATCCGCTCTATCCCTATTGGAAAGCCGCGATCGAAAACACATTAGCGCTGAATTTATGCATCCGTCGAGAGTGCCACGAATTTATCGAAGGTTTTCCTGAAGCACCTGTCTATAAACAGATTGGTGGTTGCGAAGATGTGTCCTATGATTTGTGGATGGCAAAATTTTTCAAGGTGCTTAAAGTTGAGATCGAAACAGTTGAGTATATCCGCTATCCTGGAAACAACTTCGATCGCCAGCTCAAGAAGTTTCAAACAGCACCTGATCGCTATCAAGACGAAACTCCACCTGAAGAAACAGCGCTCCACTTGCTACGACGAAAGCTAGAGCAAGATCGATTTAGCTATCTTGCTGAAAAGTTCAAAAAGGTTGCCTGGAACGCTGCCTTTGTTCCCATTTTGAACTGGCAGCAGTTAGCGGGCGATTATTTGGCACAAGACTGCTACCTTGAAGCCATTTCACTTTATGAACAGGGCATTGTAGCAGAACCGAGTACATATGAAAGCGTTAAGAATATTCTGGCAGCCGCTTACAATAATTTTGGTTCTGCGTTTCATAAGCAAGGCGATTTGGAGCATGCAGGACTTTATTTTAAGAAGGCGATCGACCTGAATCCAACACTCTCTCATAGTGATTTTGCTAGAGTCCACTTCAACCTTGGTACGGTACTTTATAAGCAGACTCAATTTGAACAAGCGATGCTGTATTTACAGAAAGCAGTTGCCTTGCAGCCAGACTTTACAGAGGCGATCGCAGAGCTTTCGACAGTAAAAAATCAATTTCAATTAATAACAAAAGGCTATCAGTTTTCGAGCAGTGCTGCTGTTGATTTCACCCCTTTAGCAAGCTATTTCGACCAATTTAAGCCAGTCGCTTTGAACGCATTAGCGATCGGGAGCGACGATGGTCGCATTACATGCTGGCTATTGGACAATGTTTTACTTCAACCAGATGCAACAATTACCTGTGTCGATCGCTTTGAAAAGCTGTCTGACGGGCAACCAATCTTAGAGCGCTTTGAGGCGAATATTGCTCGTACAGGTGCTGCTGAAAAAGTGCATAAAATTGCTGGTCAGCCTCATGACGTGCTGCGATCGCAGCCATTTCACAGCTATCAATTAATCTATATTGGCAGCATGACAACTGCTAGTGAAACGCTCGAAATAGCCGTACTGAGTTGGGGATGTCTCACAGTCGGCGGTGTCATTGTGTTTGCAGATTATGAACTGAAACCATTATCCAGCATGACCGATATGCCACCTAAAAGTGCGATCGATGCTTTTATGACCCTCTTTAGCAGTAAGCTCAAGCGACTCTACCAAGGCAGCCAGGTGCTACTGGAAAAAATTGCAGATTAGCGATGTTCATGGTTTTGAGGAGCTGTTAGCAGCCAATCCTACCATCATCGCTGACGGCTGACCGCTGACGGCTGACCGCTGACGGCTGACCGCTGACCGCTCCTTACTGCTGACATTCTGCCAATAGCCATAAATCTGCTGCAACCCGCTCAAACACCCCTTGCCAGCTTCCTCGTTGTCGTTGCCGAAACAGGCGCATGGTGGGATACCAGGGGCTATCGTCGCGCTCTAGCAGCCAGCGCCAATCAGGAGCAAATGAGAGGAGTAACCAAACGGGCTTACCCAATGCGCCTGCTAGATGGGCAACTGCCGTATCGATCGTGATGACCAAATCGAGTTGCGCGATCGCGGCGGCTGTGTCAGCAAAATCGTGCAATGACTGACTCAGATCCTGAATGGGCAATGGCGCAAGGGTCTGTAGATCGGCGACAGCGGCACCTTTTTGCAAACTAAAGAAAGACACTCCAGGCAATTCGCACAGTCGTTGAAACTGATCGATCGCACAGGCGCGATCGCGATTGTTTTTGTGCTCAGGATTGCCCGTCCAAGCAATGCCGACTTTGAAACGAGTTCCCAGGGGAGTCTCCAAGCGCAACGAACGGTCGGTCGGTGAAGACAGGTAAGCAACAGACGCGGGAATCGTCTCCAGGGTTGTACCGAGAAGATGAGGTAGACTCAATAGCGGCGCATGAACATCAAACGTAGGCAGAGATGTACCTTGAGCAAGCAATTGGTCAATCCCTGCTCCTGTTTCGAGCAACCGCAAGAGGGCTGGCTGGCACTCGACGATCACTCGTCCACCCCGATCGCGCACTAACGCGGCATAGCGAATGAATTGAATCGTATCCCCAAACCCTTGCTCTGCGTGAAGCAGAACCGTCTTACCGTCTAAAGGCGATCCATCCCAAAGTGGTTGTGAAAACGCACGAGGTTCCCAACCTGCTTGTCGCCAACGCCACTCATATTCCTGAAAGCCCTGCTGCAAAGCGCCTGTGAGTAATAAAGCGTGACCCAGGTTTTTGTGCGCTCCGGCTGAATCAGGGGCAAGCTGAATTGCCGTACCATAGTGCGCGATCGCCGCCTCTACCAGCCCCAACCGTCGCAAGAGAAAGCCCTGATTGTAATAAGCATCCGCAAACTCAGGTTTCAGCGCGATCGCCTGCTGGCTGTGAAACAAGGCATCTTCTAGCCGATCTTGCGCTTGCAGCACCAACGCTAGATTGTAGTGAGCGTCTGCGTAATCTGGTTTGAGCGCGATCGCACGGTTGAAATGGGCGATCGCCTCCTCATGTCTGCCCTCCTCCTGCAACGCCGTTCCCAAATTGCACCACGCTTCAGCGGCATCAGGCTGTAGTTGCACCACTCGCTGAAGGTAGGGAATTGCCGCCCCTGACCGCCCTGCGCCACACAAAGCAACACCCAGAATTTGTAGTGCTTCTACGCGATCGGGCTGCTGCTGAAGGATTTGACGACACACCCGTTCAGCTTCAGCGAACTTGCCATGATGGTAGTGCTGAAGGGCAGAGGAGATGAGGGAGTGAGGAGTGGGGAGTGGGGTGTGGGGAGTAGGGAGTGGGGTGTGGGGAGTAGGGAGTGGGGTGTGGGGAGTAGGGAGTGGGGTGTGGGGTGTGGGAGAGTTTTGAGTTACCGCTGACGGCTGACGGCTGACCGCTGACCGCTGACGGCTAACCGCTTTCCGCCTCCGCGTCTCTGCGCCTCTGCGGTTCCCTACTGCTTCTCTTTCAATCAACGCCTCCTTCACTGCCCCCATGACACTGCCCCAGTCACCGTACACTGATTGGCGAAACAGGCGCATCGTAGGATACCAGGGGCTATCGTCGCGCTTGAGCATCCAACGCCAGTCGGGGGCGAAGGGCAGCAGTAGCCAGACAGTTTTACCCAAAGCCCCTGCCAGATGGGCAACCGACGTATCAACAGCGATGATGACATCAAGCTGGTTGATCAAAAGCGCAGTATCAACAAAATCGTGTAAGTGTTCTCGTAAATCGTGTACGTGGGGATATGTCTGCAACTGTGCTTGATCGTCAGGAGACAGTTCTTTTTGCAGACTATACAGAGTAATGTCAGGAACATCCGTTAGCGATAAAAGCTGATCTAACGGACAGGCGCGAGTGCGGTTGTAAGGATTTTGTGGATTGCCTTCCCAGACGATACCGATCTTGAGAGAGGAGTGAGGGGAGGGGAGAGTGTCAGATGTTGGTAGTTGGAGGTAAGGAATATCGGCAGGAATCGTGTCGAGACTGATACCAAGAATGTTTGGCAGGCTCATAAGGGGTGCGTGGACATCGAATGCAGGAGGAGCACTACCGTAGGAGACGATCGCCTGAATATCAGGCAGACTCTTGAATAGGTTCATCAAAGGCGCATGGCATTCCAAAATAATTCGTCCACCACGCTGAGCCACTAGCGGCACATAGCGGACGAACTGGATCATGTCGCCCATGCCCTGTTCGGCGTGCAGGAAGATGGTTTTGCCATTGAGGGATGAACCGTCCCAGCGAGGCTGTGAGAAGGGGCGCTGAGGTTGAAAGGTGGGCAGTTTAACTTGCCAGCGCCATTCGTATTCAGCAAAACCGGGCTGCAATTCGCCGTTCAGCAACAGTGTTAGCGCTTTGTTCCAGTGTGCTTCTGCAAAGTCTGGCTCGATCGCGGTTGCCCGGTTGTAATAATGCACCGCTTCTTGCAATGCACCCCGATCGCGAAAAATGTTGCCCCAGTTGTTGAACGCCTTGGCGTAGTCTGGCTTTAGCGCGATCGCCCGTTCGTAATGCGCGATCGCCTGGTCAAAATCGCCTAGTTCTTTCAGTGCATTACCCAAATGGTTGTGCGCCTGCGGAAAATCTGGCTTCACTGCGATCGCCTGTCGATAGCAAGCGGCTGCCTGTTCAAAGCTTCCCTGCGCGAAGTAGATGAGTCCCAAATTGTTGTGAGCATCGGCATAGTTGGGTCGAATGGCGATCGCTTGCTGATAGTGCGCGATCGCCTCATCCGTCCGTCCTTTGTGACGTAGGGCATTCGCAAAATTGTTGTGAGCGTCGGCATAGTTGGGCTTGAGGGCGATCGCTTTTTCGTAATGCGCGATCGCGTCGTCAATGCGGTCTTGCTCCTGAAGCGCGACTGCCAGATTGTTGTAAGTGTCATAGTTGTCAGAATTGGTTGCCAGTGCACGACGATAGGCAGCGATCGCTGCGTCAAAGTGCCGCTCCTGATGAGCAATCATGCCCAACAAATGCCATGCATCCGACTGCTCTGGCTGCTTCTCTAAAACTTGACGACACAGCCGCTCTGCCTCGCGGTAGCGCCCTGCTTGATGATGGCGCACAGCCTCTTTGAGTGCCTGTGGCAGTGGGGAGTGGGGAGCGGGGAGTGGAGGGTCGGTGGTGGAGTGTCTTAAATGGCTCTCTCTGCTTCCCGTGCCTCCCGTGCTTCCCGTGCCTCCCGTGCTTCCCGTGCCTCCCCCGCCCGCTTTCTGCCTCTGCGTCTCTGCGTCTCTGCGGTTCCCCACGTGTCCTTCAATCAATGCTCCCTTCACTGCCTCTAAAACACCGTCCCAATCGCCGTATGCAGGCTGACGAAACAAATGCATAGTGGGATACCAGGGGCTATCGTCTCGTTGTTGCATCCAGCGCCAGTCGGGAGCGAACGGCAGCAACAGCCAGACGGCTTTGCCTAAAGCGCCTGCCAGATGCGCGATCGCGGTATCAACACTAATAACGAGATCAAGCTGATGAATGATGGCAGCGGTATCAACAAAATCTTGGAGATGTTCCCGCAAATCGTGCACATTGGCAGGTGCTTGCAAGTGCTGCTGATCTAGCAGAGATGGCTCTTTTTGCAGGCTGTAGAGTGTGACATTGGGCAACGCTGCCAATGTTAGCAGCAACTCTAGCGGACAGGCACGGCAGCGATTGTAGGGGTTCTGCGGGTTGCCTTGCCAGACGATGCCGATTTTGAGAGAGGAGTGAGGGGTGAGGAGAGAGGAGTGAGGGGAGGAGGGATTACCGGATATTGGTAGTTCGAGGTAAGGGATAGCGGCGGGAATAGTCTCCAGCGTGGTGCCGAAGAGGTAGGGGAGGCTCATCAGAGGAGCATGAACATCAAAGGCTGGGAGAGGCGTACCGTAGGGAATGAGCTGCTGAATGCCTGCAACGCCCTGTAGCAGATTGATCAGAAGAGGTTGACACTCGACGATGACTTGTCCGCCACGCTGGGCAACCAGTGATGCATAGCGAATAAACTGAATGGTATCGCCCATGCCCTGTTCGGTGTAGAGCAGGATGGTTTTGCCGTCTAATGGAGTCCCGTCCCAGCGGGGTTGGGGGAACGATCGCGGTGGGTTTTGCTCCTGAAATTTGCTCCACTGCAAGCGCCATTCGTAGCCAGCAAAGCCTTGCGCTAAATCACCAGTAAACAGTTGAGTGAGGGCTTTGTTCCACTGCGCTTCCACAAACTCTGGATTGAGCGCCAGTGCCTGTTCGTAGGCGGCGAAGGCAGCTTCAATGTCACCGTGATTACGTCGAGCAATGCCGAGGTTGTTGTAAGCGCCTGTGTAATCGGGCTGAACCGCGATCGCTGCTTCCAAATGCTCAAACGCCTCTGTAAACTCACCTTCCTGCTGGAGCAAATTGCCCAAATTGCTACGAATTTCGGCATAGTTGGGATTGATCGCCAGCGCCTGACGGTAACAGTCGATCGCCGCTTCCAGCTTGCCTTGATCCTGGTAGGTGTTGCCCAGGTTGTTATGCACTTCTGCGTAGTCGAGTCGAATGGCAAGCGCTTCGTGAAAGTGAGCGATCGCCTCGTCAAACTTGCGCTGTTCTTTCAGCACTGAACCCAGGTTGCTGTGTGCTTCGGCAAAGCGCGATCGCAAGGTGAGTGCCCGCTGGTAATGCGTGATCGCCTCATCAAACTTGCCTTGTTCCTGTAAGGCATTACCCAGATTGTTGTGTACTTCGGGGTAATCATCCCGCAGCGTCAGCGCATCGTTGTAAGCCGCGATCGCCTCGTCTAGCTTGCCCTGCTGCTGCAAAGCATTTGCCAGCCCATGATATGCCTCGGCATACGTTGGTTTGAGCGCGATCGCCTGCTGATAGTGACCGATCGCCGCTTCCAAATGACCCTGCTGCTGAAGCGTATTACCCCATGCATGGTGAGCTTCAGGATAGTTAGCTTTGAACGCGATCGCCTGTTGATAGTAATGAGTTGCGTCTTCTAAGTGCCCTTGACGCTGAAGTGCGACTCCCAGATTATGGTGAGCCTCTGCATAATTGGGCTTCAAAAGAATCGCTTCTCGATAGCGGGCGATCGCGTTTTCTAGCTGTCCCTGGTCTTTCAGCGCAATACCCAGGTTGTTGTGCGCTTCGGGGTAGTGCGGTCGCAGGATGAGCGCTTGCTGGTATACGGCGATCGCTCCGTCCAAATCACCTAACTCTTTGAGTGCATTGCCGAGATTGTTCAACGCTTCTACATGATCGGGCTGAAGAGTGAGTACCTGCTGATAGTGCGCGATCGCCGCTTCTAGTTTGCCCTGCCCCTTCAAGGCGATGCCCAGGCTGTTGTACGCATCCGGGCTATCAGGTTGCAGGGTTAAGACTGTTTCAAAGCAGGCGATCGCGTCTTCAAAGCGGCTTTGCTGATAGACCAAGGCACCCAAAAGATTCAGTGCATCTACCGCACGTGGCTGCTGTGCAATGATCTGGCGGTAGGCAGATTCCGCCTCAGCAGTGCGTCCATTACGATGAAGTTGTAGTGCAGCAGTCAACGAGTCGGGGGGAAGCGTCATTGGCAGGATTCCTATCCTGTGCTGTCTGGCAATTTATTCTACCCGTCGCATAGCAGCTAGTAACGCCCTGCGTAATGCCCTGTAATGTGAAGGCGGTCAAGGAGGCAGGAGCAGGGGAAGCAAGGGAGCAGGGGAAGCAGGGGAAGCAAGGGAGCAGGGGAGCAGGGGAAGCAGGGGAAGCAAGGGAAGCAGGAGAGGGAGCCATTCAACACTTCTTCCTACACCCCACACCCCACACCCCACACCCCACACCTGTCTCACTACCGCCCCTGGGCATACGGCTTTCCCTACTGCCATAGCGGCGTTGCCAGCGATAGAGTAACAGTAATTAGAACACAAAAGTACATACGGTCTCATGGGGAGCCGAACCCCACTACTGCAACTGATCCGATTCATCACAACTGAGGATCTGGGCTACAGCGATGTCCTTCTAACCACCGCCTCTTGCTCTGTCAGTTGTCTCATTCATCGCTACAAACGGCGTGGTAGGAGAACCAATCATGTTTGAACTATTCACAGAAAAAGCTATCCGGGCAGTCATGTTGTCCCAGGAAGAAGCCCGTCGTCAGGGGCATAACCTGGTGGGTACTGAGCAGATACTGCTAGGCATTCTTCGAGAAGGCACGAGCCTTGCCGCTCAACTATTAACGAAATTGGGCATCACGTTAGATGCTGCACGCCTTGAGTGCGAAAAGATGACCGGACGCGGGACGGGTACCATCCCTGCTGAACTGCCGTTTACTCCTAGAGTGAAGCGGATGTTTGCCGAAGCAATGCAGCAAGCCAAGCAGCTTGGGCAAAATCACGTCAGTCCTGAACATTTGCTGCTGGCACTGACTCAAGGCAATGAAACGGTTGCTATCAAAGTACTGCAAAATTTGAGTGTCGATGCATTGGCTGTTCAAGACCATATGCTTCAGGCGATCGGCTCCCAAACGATCGGAGAAGCTGTCGCCGCTTCGGTTGGAGGCGGACAAAACGACTCCTTCAATCGTGGCAACGCACAAGCTGTAACACTGGAAGAATTTAGCACAAACCTGACGAAACTGGCTGCTGAAGGCAAGCTTGATCCCATCGTGGGTCGCCAATCTGAAATCGAGCGGGTCGTCCAAATTCTCGGTCGCCGCACGAAAAACAACCCTATTCTGATTGGGGAACCCGGTGTGGGCAAGACTGCGATCGCCGAAGGACTCGCCCAGCGGATTGTCAACCGCGACGTGCCCGAAAATCTGGAAAACAAGCAGGTTGTCAGTTTAGACATGGGCGCGCTCATCTCTGGCACACGCTTTCGGGGCGACTTTGAAGAACGCCTGAAGAAAGTGGTGGAAGAGGTGCAAACCAACGGCAACATCATCCTGTTCATCGACGAAGTGCACACGCTGGTTGGTGCAGGTGGCACAGAAGGCGGTATGGATGCCGCCAACCTGCTCAAGCCTGCACTAGCACGAGGTGCAATGCAATGCTTGGGTGCCACGACGCTGGATGAATATCGCCAGTACATTGAGCGTGATGCTGCGCTAGAACGTCGTTTTCAGCCTGTCAAAGTAGCTGCACCTAGCGTGACTGAAACGATCGAGATTCTGTTCGGCTTGCGCGATCGCTACGAGCAGTTCCACAAGGTCAGAATCGAAGATACCGCACTGGTTGCTGCTGCGACGCTCTCCGATCGCTACATTGCCGATCGGCATCTACCCGACAAGGCGATCGACCTCATTGATGAAGCGGGTTCTCGCGTCCGACTGGCACACACCCAGCACTCACCTACCAAAGCGTTTCGCAAAGAACTGCGGCAGGTGACAAAGGATAAAGAAGAAGCTGTCAATGCTCAAGATTTCGACACGGCTGGAAAACTGCGCGATCGAGAGTTGGAGCTAGAAGCACAGATCAGCGGTCAGCGGTCAGCGGTTAGCGGTCAGCAGACGAAAGAGGCGGAGGGAACACTTTCCGACTCCCCACTCCCTACTCCCCACTCCCCGTCTGTTACTGAAGACGACATCGCCCATATTGTCGCCTCATGGACAGGCGTTCCTGTTCGGAAACTCACCGAATTGGAGTCAGAGCAATTACTGTACCTGGAAGATGCGCTGCATGAGCGGGTCATTGGTCAGGATGAGGCAGTTAAAGCCGCTTCACGGGCGTTGCGACGGGCACGGGTGGGGCTGAAGAGTCCCGATCGCCCGATCGCTAGCTTCTTCTTTTCGGGTCCTACAGGTGTGGGCAAAACGGAACTAGCAAAAGCTCTAGCAGCCAATGTCTTTGGTTCTGAAGATGCCATGATTCGACTCGATATGTCTGAGTTTATGGAAGGGCACACGGTGTCCAAACTCATCGGTTCACCTCCCGGCTACGTTGGTTATGGTGAAGGCGGACAGTTGACCGAAGCAGTACGGCGCAAGCCTTACTCGGTGGTGCTCTTCGACGAAATCGAGAAGGCTCATCCCGATGTATTCAACCTCATGCTGCAACTGCTGGATGAGGGTCGTTTGACCGATGCTCAAGGGCGTACCGTTAACTTCAACAACACGCTGGTCATCATGACCTCTAACGTCGGTTCCAGAGTGGTTGAAAAAGGTGGCAGTGGGTTTGGCTTTGAGTTTGCCAGTCAGGCTGATGCCCAATACAGCCGGATGCAAGCATCGGTAAACGAAGAGCTGAAACAGGTCTTCCGTCCCGAATTCCTGAATCGTCTGGATGAGATCATCGTCTTCCGTCAACTGACTCGTGACGAAGTGAAGCAAATTGCTGATCTGCTCATCCGTGACGTAGCGACCAATCTCACCGATCGCGGCATTGCCCTGCAAGTCACCGATCGCGTCAAGGATCGCTTGGTGGTGGAAGGCTACAATCCTAGCTACGGTGCCCGATCGCTTCGTCGAGTCATTACCCGCCTGCTCGAAGATGCTCTAGCAGAAGCATTGCTGTCAGGAACCATCAAGGATGGGGATACGGCGATCGTTGATCTAGATGATGACAATAACGTTGTGGTTCATCCGGCAACGCAAGCAGAACGATTACTGGAATCGATCGTCGCTTAAAAGCTGCTCAATCTCTAATCTATGCCCTGCACTTCAACGGTGTAGGGCTTTTTCATAGTAATGGCTGGATTTTGAAAAGATGCAGATGTTTCTCGCTAATGACCTACACCAGAGAGATTTAGCTACACAATTTCTTGCTCAAAGTAGCCTTCCTTCAAAGGCGAAGGTAGACGCAATCCACATTGCAGTCGCTACCATACACAGCATGGATTAGCTGTTAACCTGGAATCACAAACATATTGCTAATGCTCAAATTCAGGGGAAGTTGGTGGAGATTAGTCTCGACTTTGGCTATGTGCTGCCTATCCTTTGCACACCCAACGAACTAATGAGAGATTAGGTCATGTGGACAGATGAGATCGTTGAAGAGATTCACCGAATTCGTGAAGAGTATGCGAAATCCTTCAACTATGATTTGGGCGCAATCTTTGCAGACCTACGCAAGAAAGAAGCAGAAAGTGGCAGAGAAGTCGTGAACTTATCGCGGAAGCGCGGTCTAACAACACGTTGGAGCGGACAGGCAAGGGATCTTGGTGAAGATGCAAAGGATACTAGCCGTCACTCAACTTAGCCGTTAGCTGATCAAAAAAGCGGGGAAGCATCATTGCCGCCCCGCTTTTTGTTTTGATTGTCCGACTGGTCTTTCAGCTTTTGCCGCAGTGCTTGAAACTGCTTGCGGCGCTGTCGTTGGCGGGCAGAGCCGCCCTTGCCTTTGTCGTTTCGTCCTTCGCGGCGGGGAGACTCCCATCGCTTTAGTTGTTGTGCCATGAGGGGTAGGGGATGAGTGGTGAGGGGTACGGAGTGAGGGATCAGAAGTTTCTCTCACTATTGTAGAAATTTTTTTGGGTTGATCGCTGCCATTCAGTCAACTACGCTCTCAATGCGATCGTTTCCAGATTCTGATGCAACCTGATGTCACGTACTCTTATTTTCCTATTTGAACTCAAAACCCTCACCGTGTCCCCTAAAATAGCCAGAGACCATCTCAATGATTGGCGCACCTATGAACGCTCTCTGGCAACACCTGACATTATCGACGCTGTCGTTTGAGCAGTGGCGTAGTGCCAGTTATCTGAATCGCTTGCTGAGTCCACTACGACGTTGGCGGCAGAGTAGTTTTATGCTGCGGTGGGGCGATTTACTGGGAGCCGTTTTGGTGAGCCTGGTGTTTGCGATCGCCCCGTTTGTTTCAGACGACAAGAGTTCGCTTGCGGTCTTGCTCGTTGCCTGCGCTGGCTTCTGGGTGCTATTAACCGTGTCCGATGAGGATGCAACTGAGGTGCGAGCCGCGATCGATCCTCAAACAGAGCCGCGATCGCTCCAGCGCTTTTGGCATGATGTTACCAGTCCCGGTCGCTCGTCTCCATTGGCGACACCGATTCATTTTCTGGTCGTGCTGTATTGGGGGATTTCAGCCGCAGCAACTGCTTTGTCTCCGGTTAAACGAGCGGCATTTACAGGGTTGAGCAAGCTGACGCTCTACCTGATTTTATTTGCGCTGATGGCAAGGGTGCTGCGATCGCCCCGCGTCCGTTCGTGGGTGATTGGGATCTATTTACATGCGGCGCTGCTAGTCAGTTGTTATGGCATCCAGCAGAAAATCTCTGGGGTTGCCGCTCTCGCAACCTGGGTTGATCCGACCTCTCCTTCTGCCAAGGAACCGCGCGTTTACAGCTATTTGGGCAATCCGAATTTGCTGGCTGCGTATCTGCTGCCAGCGATCGCGCTGAGCATCGTTGCCGTCTTTGCTTGGCGACGGTGGGGACCGAAACTTCTGGCGATGACAATGGTTGTTGTGAACGCGACTTGCCTTTACTACACAGGTAGTAGAGGTGGATGGATTGGCTTTGCCGTCATGATGCTCGTGCTCTTAGCGTTGCTGTTCCATTGGTGGAGTGTGGCTTTACCGCGCTTTTGGCGCACGCTAGCGTTGCCTCTTGGCTTGGGAACTATCGCCGCCGTGATTGTCTTAGCGGTTCTGGTCGTAGCGCCACTCCGCGATCGCTTCAGCACCATTTTCGTGGGACGCAACGACAGCAGCAATAACTTCCGCATCAATGTCTGGACAGCCGTCATCCAGATGATCCAAGACCGACCGATTCTAGGCATTGGTCCGGGTAACGTCGCCTTCAACAGCATCTACCCGCGCTACCAGCGCCCTCGCTTTAGTGCCCTCAGCGCTTACTCCATTCCGCTCGAAATTGCGGTTGAAACTGGCATTATCGGTCTCACCTGTTTTGTTTGGCTCTTGCTGGTCACGTTTAATCTTGGTTGGAGCCAACTACAGCGGTTGCGGACAGTGAGAAATCAGGATGGCTTCTGGCTCATGGGCGCGATCGCTACCCTCGTTGGATTGCTCGGTCACGGGTTGGTAGATACCGTCTGGTACCGTCCCCAGGTCAATACTCTTTGGTGGTTGATGATTGCTCTCATTGCGAGCTACTACAATCGAGCCGATGAACCGCAGGAAGAGGTATAGAGGACTAACGTAAGCGCGATCGCTTAGAAGTTCTTCAGTGCGCGCTGCATGGTACGCTGATCTTCTCGTTTCTTGATATCTTCGCGCTTGTCGTGCAGCTTTTTGCCCCGTACCAGTGCCAGATCAACCTTCACCCAGCCGCGCTTCATGTACATTTTGAGCGGCACCAGCGTTAGCCCTTGCTGCTCGACCTTGCCGATGAGCTTGCGGATTTCTTCGCGGTGCAGCAACAGCTTGCGGGTACGAGTGGGTTCGTGGTTAAAGGTCTGACTGGCTGTTTGGTGCGGCGAAACGTGCACATTCAGCAGCAGAATCTCACCATTGCGAATGAGCGCAAAGCCATCGCGCAGGTTGACTTTACCTGCGCGAATGGATTTAACCTCCGTGCCCATCAGTTCGATGCCTGCCTCGTAGGTTTCGAGAATTTCGTAGAGATAGCGAGCCTGACGGTTATCGCTGACAATTTTATAGCTAGTACTGTTATCGCCCATACCTTTCACTCTAGCGCTTCAGGTGACGGTCTGCTACCCGTTTGAGGAACAAAAAGGGTTGCTTGACGGTCGTTTAAGTTCACAGGCAGATCATTCAGGGCATGTTTAAGTAAGACACTGAATCACCTTTGCTTTAGATAGCCATCATTGCCTGCCGCTGATCCGTCAGTTTGACTCTTTCGCTCTGTTTGTGCGTTCCAAATGAGCCGACGATCGGTTACTTTTTTGAAAGATGTCACTGCTTAGCCTTGCTGCTAACGTGCCAGCCAGGGTAAGTATGAGGCGAACCGTTTCTCGATCGATGACTTTAATTCTTCTCACTGCCACCATCTAGCCATGCTGAAGCTCTCTGAATCATTCTTTCGCCGCTCCTGGGTCTATCCGCTACTCTCGGTTGCTGTCGCTCTGGGTATATGGTTTGGTCAACCGCTGCTGGTGCGTGCCTTTTCGTTAGGCGACATCATCCGCGTGATTCCGAGTGGCATACAGGTCATCCAGCTTGCCAATTTGTCTGACCAGCAGGAAGTGGCGATCGGCAAGCAGATGAACGAGCAAACGATCACACGCCAGTTTCGACTTTATCGCGGCGCTGAGCTTAATCAGTATGTGAATCAGATTGGTCAACGGTTGGCGGCGCAGAGCGGACGGACGCAAATTCCTTACACGTACCAAATTGTGGATGATAAGAGCGTCAACGCCTTTGCAACGATGGGTGGCTTTGTTTATGTGACTACTGGGCTGATGAAGACAGCCGATAATGAGGCACAGCTTGCCAGCGTGATTGGGCACGAGACGGGGCATATTGTCCGGCGACATCTGGTGAACCAATTAAAAGAAGAAGCAACATTACAGGGTGTCGCAACACTTGCTAAAGTAAACAACAACACGATCGTGAACCTGGGGACAACCCTAGCGCTCAGTCGCCCACATAGCCGCAATGCAGAATTTGAAGCAGACCAGGCAGGTATGAATATGCTGGGACGAGCGGGCTATGCTCAGTCGGCAGCACCCGCATTTATGAGCAAGCTGCTAAAGCAATCTGCCACACCGACGTTCTTGAGTACTCACCCAGCAACGGCTGACCGTGTGGCTCGCCTGAAACAAGCAGTTAACCCTACGATGGCAAACGGAGCGGGGCTGGATAGCGCTGCGTACAAAGCACGGCTGCGATCGCTATCGTAGATTGCTTTAGCCTATACCCACCGCGTTTGGACGCTCAGCCAGCACAAAGGGCACAATCAACTCAGCCAGTTCGGCAGCGTACTTTTGCGGCAGGGCATGATCGGCGTTGGGGATGACTGCCAGTTGTGCACCTGGAATTTCGTTGGCATACGTTTGCGAGTGCCACAGAGGAATCGTCTCGTCACGATCGCCGGTTATCACCAGCGTTGGCACTTGTAGACGATAGATATCTTTCTCCACTGTGTCGATCGCGTCTTCGGGGCGCAGGCGATCGAGCAAAAAGGAGCAGGCAGCGGGCTGTGCCATCAGTTCGCGTCGAAACCAGGCGATTTGCTCTACGGCTGAGCGTTGACCAATACTGGCGGCGATCGGCTTTGCCAAATTTAGTGCCCAATCCACAGCCGGAGTGCGCCAAAGTAAAGGGCGAAGATGGTCGTAACGTCCACAAAAGCTATCGTCTCGAATGCCCGCCGGAGCCGCCAGCAGCAACCCTTTGACTGTCTCTGGATATGCCAGAGCATAGGCTGCCCCCACCCATCCACCAAACGAATGCCCCAGAATGTAGCACGACTCGAGGCTAAGCGCTGCCAAAACCTGGTGGACAAAGGCAACTTCTTGAGCAATGTCATACCGAATGGAGGGCTTTGCAGAATCGCCAAAGCCCAACAAGTCTAGACTGATGCAACGAACGTGAGCGCTCAACCGCCCCATCAGCGGTAACCAGTTGGTTGCATCACCTAAAAACCCATGCAGCATCAAGAGCGGAGTGCCATCTCCCTGCTCCAGGTAAGCAGCCAAGTAAGGGGTTTGACCGGGTAATACAGCCGATCGCAGGTTGAGAAGCTGCTTTTCAATCAATTACGTATGCACCATGAGATATTGACCATTCCCATTATATTCACCGTCAGACGTTGCAAAAATTGTCCCCAACAGCAGCATGTAAAAGCGCCACATGCGACGAAACTTGGCGTAATCCATACCATAATCTAAATGCTTGACCGTTTCTTGGCTGCTGTCAAAGCGCTGTAGCCAGGTCATAGCGGTCTGATGGTAATTCGTACCATTGATGTACCATCGTTGAACTGTTTTAAGATCCTGATTATGGTTAGGAACTGCATCGTAATTCCAGTAACGACCGTTGGGAAAAATGTACTTGTGCGTGAAACCAGATGAAAAATTGTTCGGAATACGCACAGTAATGATGTGAATAAAAACCTTGCCGCCACTTCTAAGCAGTGATGCTAGCTTTTGAAAGGCTTGTGTCAGATTGCCAACATGGCAAAAAACACCGATCGAGAGAATCTTGTCAAATTTTTCTGGAAACTGAGCATCGTTCAAATCACCCTCGTACAGTGTAAAGCGACCTGAACTCAAGTAGCTTTCAGGGTCTTGCATTTTGCGACGCATGTATTCACATTGCTCATGGCTTAAGTTCAGCCCCGTAAAACGCACATTTGGAAACTTAGAAAGGATGTAGTTAGGCACACAGCCCCAACCGCAACCAAAATCCAGGATATGATCGCCATCTTCAATGCCTAAGCGATTAATTACCTGATCGATCATGTGTTTTTGAGATTCTTCCAAATCGACGGCACCGTTTTCCCATAAACCCATGCTGTATTTAGGATAAATGAGCTTCCAATCTCCCAGCATTTGGTTAAGCATTGCTTGGGGTAGGTCGTACTGAACTTTCATCAGTTCCCGTGAACCTTCAGCAATCCGATTGGTCTCATTTAAGACCCATTCATAGGGAGCCAGCACACCAGGGGCGTGTTTGAATAAGACAGGCATAGAGGCATGAATCGACCTTTGCAGTAGTGAATCCGGTATTTCCAAACCGTTGATGTAGGCTTCTGCAAGTGCCATGTGAGACGCATTGAGCACTCTAGCCATGCTACGAGTTACTTTGTAGCCGAGCTGACTTTTTTGAGCGAAATCTGTCGTTAGAGGGATGTCTCTTGGAATATTTTGTAGCTCAGGAGCGGTCTTCATACTGAACCTCCAATTAGCTCTGAACAGACTATTACGCTACTACAAAAAGAAAAAATTTCTCACGTTCTTTAGGATTTAAAACAAAGCTACACTTGATTGAATTCAAGAGGATATATGACTGTACCGACCGACCAAGCATTAACTCATCAATCGGTATATGCCAAAAAGCTGCGCCCTCTTTTACCACCAGAAGCATTTTTCCCAGATGCCAGCAAAGCGGTGATTCTGTGCATCAATCTGGCGATCCTGGTGTTGGGTTGGGCGATCGCTGACAAACTCGATCGCTGGGATATCCGTCTTTTGTGGCTTTATCTGCCGTTAGCCCTAATCATGGGGAATAGCGTTGCTGTTCTGGCATTTAGCTGCCACGACCTTATGCATGGCACTGTAGCTCGAAATCACCGCTTGATCGGTGTGCTCAGCCTCTTGGGGCAAACAATACTATGGATGCCGCCGACACTGTGGAAACTATTACATAATCGAGTGCACCACAATACGACAAATTCTCTCAGTGATCCTGACCGTAATTATTTACACACTCAGCCCAAAACTTGGGGAAAATGGCTGCAAAACTTATGCTTTCCCTCCTTTGAAGTTCATCCGATCGGTTTAGTTGTTGGCATGGCGGCAGCCTGGGGCTTTTATGCGTTCCGCAACTTGACTTCGGTACTTTTGTTTAATCGTGAAACAGTTGATTACCTTCCTGCCGCCTTTAAAGTTAAAGCAAAAGAACGGCTAGCGATCGCAGGCGAGTTTCTGGTGATCTTAGTGTTGCATTTGGGCATTTTGTCCTATCTTCAATTTAGCCTCGTGAAAATTGTTATGAGCTATCTGCTGCCGATTTGGGTTGGCTATAGCATTATGATTTTCTACATTTACACTCAGCATTTGGTTTGTCCTCTGACAGCCGTTAACGATCCGCTTGTTAATAGTGTTTCGCTCCGGGTGCCAAAGATCGTTGATCGGCTGCATTTGAATTTTTCTTACCATGCCGAACACCACATTTTCCCAAGTATCAACTCCGATTATTACCCAGCCGTGAGAGAGCTATTGCAAATTTACTACCCCGATCGCATGCACTACATACTGGATGCGAGAGAGGCTTGGCGGTTTTTGTTAGCAACACCCCGACACTATCAGGATGAAACGACTCTGACAAACTGGTCAGGGAAAGCTTCAATTGCCTGCCTCTTAAATTTACCGACACTCTAAAATTGCGTCAAACTAGAAGTGGTAGGCTTCCACTGCTACTGTGCATTAGATGCATCTGCCTTAGCAGCTAAGGACGCAAAACCTAGTTTGACCATTCTTATGATTGAAATCCTGGCTGTGCTCTCTGCTTCCGCAGCAGGAGGGATGAGGATTGCGCTCCCGTTGCTGCTCATTGGGTTGCTGTATGGAGGCAGTTTGTGGTCACGAGTGCCGCTGCTGTCACATCTTTCGCCGCCCGTGGTTTTAGGTGTGTTGGTCAGTTGGTCGCTGGTAGAAATTTTTGCCTCTAAAGATCGTCTGGGGCAGCGATCGCTGCATATTATTCAACTCCTCTTTAGCCCCTTGGTCGGCGCGATTATGGGTATGGCGGTTGCACAGGCTGCTGGCATTCCGACCTGGTTAGTGTGGCTGTTGGGCGGCATTGGTGGGCTGGTTGCCCTGGTTTTGCAACTGGTTCAGGTGGGCTGGTTTTACCGTCTGAAGCAAATTCCGCTCTGGGTTGTCTTCGCGCAAGATGCACTCTGCTTTGTACTGGTTCTGTTTGCGCTAGACGCACCTCGGCAGGGCGGTTTAATCGCTTTGCTGTTGCTTTGGTTAGCGATTCGGAGTTCTAAAGAGTGGCGGCGCTGGTATTTGGAGCAAACGGAGGGGCACGATCGCCACAACCCAAGACGCTACAAACGAGACCCAGATTGATGCGGGAGAGGAGCGAGGTGTGAGGGGCGAGGTGTTAATTTTGACGACTGACTGCACTGTTAACATTTTGCCGTCTTCTTTCCCGCTTAGGAATGAGAATGGGAGCATGTCATCTTTGCCGATTCCGAACTGCCCTCATCCCCTAACCCCTTCTCCCAAAGGGGGAGAAGGGGAACCGAACCGGATTGAAGTCCCTCTCCCAAAAAGGGAGAGGGATTTAGGGTGAGGGCGCAAAAGTGACATGCTCCCAATGAGAATTAAATAAGATCGGCTTTTGTAGGATGTGTATAGCCTTTGGCATGGCTTCGCTAAAGGTGATAGCCGTAACGCATCACAACCCCCGGAAGCGATGCGTTACGCTGCGCTTTTCTGGGATGCCGGAACGGCTTTACACATCCTACGCAAGCATCCGGTTTTATTAAATCCACGATCCTTAGAACTCCAGCACAAAGTCAAGAATGTGTGTTCGATCCCAAAACGATCGCCCCAGGTAGATGCCAGGTGCAATTTGTCGAATTTCGTCGCGGATTTTTTGGGCAATGAATGACGTTGTACTGTAGTCCAAAATGATTGCGTCCTTCCCATCAATCCAGCTAACGCCCAGATAGACCTGTGCCTTCACCAGCTTCAGCCCAAACGGTAGCACTTTGTTCAGCAGCGATCCCTGGTCTTGGTTAAAGCCTTTTCCTTGCCAAACCAGCGACTTAGCGATGGCAGCAAGCCATTGGTTGGCTTTTGATCCAGGAGCCAAAATAAGGGTTCCCTTGCTGTCGCCGTTGGGGCACTGACCAACAGCACTCCGTCGATAGAGCGTGTCCAATTCGGCTTTTGTCAAAGTCATCAAGGTTGCTGTCTTCATCAGTCTTTTCCATGTTTTATGAGCTTTATGAGCGTCGTACGAGCGAGTCACCCGTTTGCACGTCAAACCAATGCATTGCTTCGGGTAAAACAGTCAGCGACAACTCTCGGTTTGCCCAGCGATCGGGAGCCAGCAGTAGCCGCAGAACGATCGGTTCACCTTGAGCGTTGGGCACTTTGATACTGACAAGATTGTGCATCCCCAGGTTTTCCACGAGAAACACCTGTCCTTTGAAGAGTGGGGTTTCCGTCTCGGCAAGGCGCACATTCTCCGGGCGCATACCCAGCACAATTTGGGGCGGTGCGGTCGGCAGATCAGGTAGCGGCAGTTTGAAGTCTCCCAATAGCGCACAGTTACCCTGGCAGGGAAGCGTGAATAGATTCATTTGAGGGCTACCGACAAAACCCGCAACAAACTGATTTGCCGGACGATTGTAGATTTGCTCTGGTGCGTCTAGCTGTTGGAGATAGCCGTTGTTTAACACGGCAACCTGAGTAGAAAGCGTCATTGCTTCCGTTTGGTCATGCGTAACGTAGACTACGGGTGCATTTTGCGATAGGAAGATTTGCTTCAAGTCGGCTCGTACATGCTCTCGCAGGAGTGCATCCAGGTTGCTGAGTGGTTCGTCTAGCAGAAACACATCCGATCGCCGCACCAGTGCCCGACCAACGGCAACGCGCTGACGCTGTCCACCCGAAAGCTGTCCGGGTTTGCGCTGCATCAGGTCGTCTAACCCCAGCACCCGCGATACTTCGGTAACACGCTGCTCAATTTCATCAGCAGGCACTTTTTTCAGCTTCAAGCCAGCACACAGGTTTTCATACACGTTCATGTGTGGATAGAGGGCGTAGCTTTGAAACACCATCGCAATGTTGCGATCGCCCGGTCGTTTGTTAGTGATATCGCGATCGCCAATAAGCACCTGTCCCCGTGTGGGTTGTTCCAAACCCGCAATCATCCGTAAAATCGTCGATTTCCCACAGCCAGACGGTCCCAGTAAACTCAGTACTTCACCATCTTCAACGGTCAGACTAATGTCTTTAACGGGGATCACTTTGGGAGTGAATGTTTTGTTAAGGTTTCTGAGTTCAAGTCGAGACATGGGGGAAAGGATAAAGGATAAGGGATGAAGGATAAAAAGCGTTTTAGCCTTTAGCTTTTAGCCTTTTACGGCTCCTGCCGTCAGCCCTTGCACAATCTGGCGCTGAAAGATGAGAACAAGGATGACAAGGGGGATGGTGCCAACGACGGTAGCAGCAGCGATCGGTCCGTAGGGAATCTCAAACACAGAGGCACCACCAATTTGAGCAGAAGCAACGGGGATGGTCTTCATTGTTTCTTCAGTGATGAAGGTGAGTGCAAAAATGAATTCATTCCAGGCAAAAATGAAGGTAAGAATGCCAGTAGTCACAAGGGCAGGTAAGGTGATCGGCATCACAATTTGTACAAGCATTTGTAGCGTACTGTAGCCATCGACTCTGGCGGCATCTTCTAAGTCTTTGGGCAACTGTTCGTAGAAGCTCCGCATGACTAGAATGGTGAGTGGTAAGTTAATCGCCGTATAAGGAATGATCAACGCCAAATAGTTATTGCCCAGCCGAAGTACTTGAATTATTTCTAGCAGTCCCTGAAGCAGCAGAATGCCAGGAAAGAGTGTGATTAAAAGGATACCTGCCTGAATAATTTTGCCGCCCAACGGACGTAAGCGAGCGAGGGCGTAGGCAGCGGGTGAACCGATCGCCAAACACGCGATCGTCGAAATAAATGACACCACAAAGCTGTTGAGAATATAGCGCCAAAACGGACGACGACTAAAAATTTCGATGTAATGATTGAGCGTCAGCCGTGTTGGAAGATACACATTCGGTACGGCTGAAATGTCCTCATTCACTTTGAATGAAGTCAGTACTTGCCAGAGGATCGGCGCAAGGCAAAAGATCGCAATCGCTACCACTGCTGCCCAAAAGAAAACGCTGCCGATCGAGAAGGACGTTTTCGATCGAGTCGGTTGGGTTGGTGAAGTGCCGTTCAGTATCGTAGCCATACGCTATAAAGCTCCTGATGTGCGAGAACGATACCGGATGATCAACGAACTGCCCAACGCTACAGCGATAACAAGCAGCAGAAATGTAACCACAATCAGCGCCGAACCATAGCCGAAATCTAAATACCGCATGGCGTTGGAGTAAATGTAAAGCGCCACAACCTCTGTTGCGCCACCGGGTCCACCACCCGTCATCACCTGCACCAAATCGAAGATGCCAAACGCCTGAGCAAAGCGAAAGAGCGCTGCAATAATGATTTGGGGCAACAGCATTGGCAGCGTGATCCGCCAAAAGCTCTGCCAGCGGTTAGCACCTTCTAGCGCATAGGCTTCGTAAAGATCGCCTGGAATAGACTGTAGCCCTGCCAGCAGTAGCAAACTGATGAACGGTGTCGCTTTCCAAACGTCTGCAAAAATGAGCGCGATCGTGGCTGTGAACGGTTCACCCAGCCAGTTCACACCGTCTTGCGCCAGTCCCAACCGCAGCAAAATATCATTGGCAATGCCGTATTGATCGTTGAAAATCCAGCGCCAACCGAGGGCAATCAGGGCAGTTGGCAGTGCCCAGGGAATAATGGCGATCGTCCGCAGCACATTCCGTCCCCGAAACGATTCGTTTAGCACCAATGCAATGCCCATGCCCAGGATCAGTTCCAGCACCACAGAAATGATCGTAAACCGCACTGTGACCCAAAACGTCTGCCAAAAATGTCCGTCTCCTGCAATCCGAATATAGTTATCAAAGCCCGTGAAGACAGGCTTGAGTCCAGTGCCAAGGTTTTGAGCAAAGAACCCTAACCAGAGCGATCGCCCGATCGGATACGCAAACACCAGCAGCAGCACCAACACTGCTGGCAGGATCAGATACAAGCCAGTCCATTGTTCGCGCGATCGCAGGGTTCTTGTTTTAGTGGGTGGCATAGAGCGGGAGTAGGGAGTAGGAGTGGGGAGTGGGGAGTGGGGAGTGGGAAGGAGTTTTGAGTTGATCCTGACCGCTGACCGCTGACTGCTGACCGCTGACTGCCAACAACTAGCAACTAAAAACCAACCACTTCTATGCCGCGTTTACTTTGCCAGCCTGTAACAGTCGTCGAGTTTCATCCGCCGCTGCTTTCATCGCTTCTTCTGGCGATCGCTGTTGGGTCAAGGAGGCACTCAGATAGCGCTGTAAAATATCTGACGCTTGAGCATATTGGGCAACGGGAGGACGCAGCACTGCCTTATTCACCACGTTAAGCAGTTCGGGATAGTGACTGTACCGACCAACAATATCTGGATCATTAAAAAGCGCTTTTCGACTGGGGACATAGCCCGCTTCCTGAATAAAGCTTTTTTGGGCATCGGCGCTGGTCAAGAAGCGAATAGCGGTCAGGGCTTCTTTCGGATGTTTTGAGGTTTTGGCAATGCCCAAACCCCACCCACCCAGGCAAGAACCACCGGGATGTCCCGGTGTGCCCAAGAGCGGCATGATGCCAATTTTGCCCTTGATTGGTGATTTGTCGGCATTTGCCAGGGTCCAAACGTAGGGCCAACTGCGAAGAAACACCGCTTGACCACTTTGAAAAATCTGGCGAGTATCTTCTTCAATGTAGTTGGTCACTCCGGGCGGAGAGATGCCCTGATCGACCGTGCTGCGAAGAAACTTGACGGCTTGAATGGCTTCTGGGCGATCGAGTCCCACGTCTAGCGTTTCAGGGTTGACCCAAAAGCCACCGAAGCCTTGAAGCACCTCTACAAACATGGCAGCAGAGCCTTCATATTGCTGCCCTTGCCAAATGTAGCCCCAACGCGCTGCCCCCTGTTGCTGGATTGCTTTGGAACTTTTGACCAGATCTTCAAACGTTTTCGGTGGCTCAAGCCCTGCTTTTGCCAACAAATCTTTGCGGTAGTAGAGTACGCCTGCATCCGATCGCACAGGCAAGCGATAAAGCCGATCTTTGTATTTACCACCGTCGACATCAGCAGTAGAAAAGACGGCTAAATCCTGTTCTGAAAATTTATCGGTGAGATCCAGAAGCCATCCCGCTCCAGCAAATTTGGGTGTCCAAATGACATCCATATTAATCAGATCATAGGGAGAATCACCTAAGAGAAAAGCAGAGGTATAAAGGTCTTCAATCAAGTTCGTTTGATTAGGTCCTTCGACAATTTGTAATCGAATGCCGGGGTTTTGCTCTTCAAACGCTTTGACCATCACCTTGTTCCACGGAGGCACATCGGGAGAGGTCATTAACAGTTTTAGTGTCACAGGCTGCGATAGTGCGGGCACTATAATCAGCAGCGCACCCAGGCTGAAAGCACAGAGTAAGCAAATGCGACGAAACCAAGCGGACTGCTGCCACTGCTGCCTAAGCGATCGCTGAAGAGAAGCAAAAAAAATCATAAGCAAACGATTGGCAAATAATGTTAGTCAAGGCTATTGAGCACTACTTCATTGCAATCAAATCAAGGCTAGTTTCTGCAATCGATTCGTAGTCAGTACTCAAAGCAAGTATGAATCAATGGACATAGAATGAAGACAGTATAGTGCTTCGGTAATAAAAAAACTCTCTATTGCTTACGCTGAGAGATTACTAAAATAACTAATAGGTATAGTTTTCTCAAAGTATAATATGGATCGTAAAGCTACGGAAAACCTCCCTTCGGTGATTAACTCAGCGCTCCAGTTTATTTAAGAGGCTGTTTGAAAAGTGTTTGGCGGTTAAAACCGCGACTACATCAACAAAGTCCGCCTGCGCGGACTACCTCAGCACGAGGGTTTTGGAACCTGCGTAGGCAGGTTTTGTGCGTGTAGCCGCGACTTCAGTCGCCAGAGCTACACGCATCTGGACTTTTAAAACATCCTCTAAGCGTATTTAGCCGATACTGGCGATCGTATCAGCAATGCTCACGCGCTCCAAACCTTCGATTGCCAGACGATGTGTCGGTAAAAGCCCTAGCATATTGACAGAGATTGTGTTGCCAAAAACGTTTTGTGGATTTTGTAAAAAGTTGTCTACGTTATAAATTGGTGGACAGTGCCAGTACAGTTCATAGCCGATCGCTACGAGATATTGAATGAGCGCAGTTGCTTTGTCCTGACGATCGTTCTCAATGTACAAAATGGGTTGACAGCGCTGAATCGTTTCAGTTGCGCCTTGAAGTACCTGTAGCTCCATGCCTTCCACATCAATTTTGAGAAGGTGGCACTGTGGTAAAGCGAAGCTATCGAGTGTAGCAATCTGGATCTGCTCTCCAACCGCCTGCGTTTCAGCAGCATTGTGACTGAGACTCACACCACCGTAGTTATTGAGTTGGTGATAGTCGAGTATGGGAATCTGGGCAAAACCGGGAGCTTCACCAAGCCCGATCGCATAGGCATGAACATTCGTAAGGCTATTCAATGCAAGGTTGGCGCAAAGCGTTTGAAACACAATGCGCTGTGGCTCGATCGCCAATACACGACCCTGAGAACCCACCGCTTTCGCAAAAAAGACGGTATGAGTACCAATATTCGCGCCCACTTCTACTACCGTGTCGCCCGATCGAATCAGCGGTTGGAACAGTGCCACTTCTCCTTCGCTCCACTCGCCATACAGTTCGAGCGATCGACCGATGTACAGATCATTTTGGTTGTAGAGGAACGTACCATGACGGCAGGCTTTGAGTTGATTGAAACCATTAGTGGTGTGGGGTATGGGGTGTGGGGTGTGGGGTGTAGAGGAGGGTTTTGCGCTTTGACTTGTAAGAGAAGAGAGATGATTCTGACTGCTGACTGCTGGCTTCATTTCTCTGCGTCTCTGCGCCTCTGCGGTTACTCCTAACCCCTCACCTTGCTCCAATACCGATCGCAACGCCTCTGCAACTTCCTCAAAAACCCCATCCCAATCACCCTCTTGCGCTTGCCGAAACAGACGCATAGTGGGGTACCAGGGTGTGTCATCGCGATCGCGCAGCCAACGCCAATCAGCAACGTTTGCCAGCAGCGTCCAAACAGGCTTACCGAGCGCACCCGCAAGATGGGCAACGGCTGTATCAACGCTAATCACCAGATCCAGTTGGGCGATCGCGGCGGCAGTATCAGCAAAATCCTGCAACTGTTCATGCAACTGTACGATTGGATGTGCCTCAAGCAGCGCTAAATCCGCTTCAGTGGGATTTTTTTGCAGGCTGTAGAGTGCCACGCCCGAAAGATTCAGGAGAGACAGAAAACGTTCTAGCCCACACGATCGCTTACCGCTGGTAGAACTGTCTGGATTCGCTGCCCACACAATGCCAATTTTGAAGGGTGTAGGGTGTGGGGTTTGGAGTGTGAGACAGTCAGCAGCGATCGGTAGATGAAAGTCGCTGGATGGGGTAAGGTAGGGCACGTCACTGGGAATCGTTTCTAGTGTGGTTCCCAGCAGCAGTGGTAAATCCAGTAACGGTGCGTGAACATGCGTCTGGACATCGACATTGGCGCGATCGACACAGCGATCGATGCCTGGAATCGTGTTGAGCAACCGTAGCAGCGGTTTTTGGCAAGCAATCACCACATGCCCGCCTCGTTGAGCAACCAGGCTGGCATACCGCGCAAACTGAATCGTATCGCCATAGCCTTGCTCTGCGGTCAGCAAAATGACCTTACCATTCAAGTCTGAACCGTCCCACAACGCATTCGGGTAGCGTAGAGAGGCACACTGCCGATTCTGCCAGCGCCAGTGATATTCTTCAAAGCCCTGCTTGAGGTCGCCCAACAGCAGTAGCACAATGCCCAGGTTCAAATGGGCGTTGGCGTGATTGGGCTTGTAATAAATTGCCTGTTTGTAGTATTCGATCGCCGTCCCAAAGTCTCCTCGATCGACTAAACCGCTGGCATAGTTATTGTGGGCATCTGCATGATCAGGCTGAAGTTGAATCGCTTGTAGGCAACTGGCGATCGCTTCATCAACGCGTCCCTGTGCCTGAAGTGCCGATCCTAGATTGTTATAGGCATTGGCAAGATTCGGATCAAGCGCCAGCGCTCGTCGATAGGAGGCGATCGCCGCTTCAACCTTGCCCTGTTCTTGCAGTACCGTGCCCAGATTATCGTGAGCGCTGGCATACTCTGGATTGAGCGCAAGCGCCTGCTGGTAATAGGTTGCGGCTTCTTCTAACTTGCCCTGCTTTTGGAGTGCAGTGCCCAAGTTGTTGTAACTGCTGAAGCTGTCTGGCTTGAGAGCGATCGCCCGTTCGTAATGCTCAATTGCCTGCTCCACCTGTCCGTGATGAAACAGTGCGACTCCTAACCCATTCAGCGCGTTGACATGATTAGGATTGAGCACTACTGCTTGCTGATAGTGAGCGATCGCGTCCTCCAGTTTGCCCTGCTTATACAGCGCCATTGCCAGATTGTTGTGTGCCGCACCATAATTGGGCGCAAGCGCGATGACCTGCTGATAGTGAGCGATCGCCTGATCAATCTGCCCAATCTGACTTAGAATCACGCCCAGATTGTAATGCGTCTCCGGCTGATCTGGTTTCAACGCGACTGCCTGCTGTTGATGTTCAAGCCCCTCTTGCACTCGCCCCAGACGACACAGCAGCGTTCCCAAATTGCTATGTACTTCTGCACTCGGTTGTAAGCTCAGCAAGCGATCGTAATAAGCGATGCTTTCTTCCGGTCTACCCAACTGATCCACAATGAGCGCCAGCCAAGTCAGCGCCGCAATCTGCTCTGGGTCTTGCTTCAGCATTTGACGGTAAAGCGTTTCTGCTTCAGCTAGCTGCCCCGCTTGATAGCACTGATGCGCAGCAATGAGTTGACTAACCGTGAGATCTGAAGGGGGTAATGACATAGAAACAAAGGGGGCAGGGGGGCGGCAGCTGGGGAAGTTTTGAGTTAAAGCTTCTGATTCTTGGCTTCTAACTGCTAACAACTAAAAACTAATAACCAACAACTTTCCCTAACCTTCCCCTTACACCAGCGGAAAGAACACCCGAAAATAGGCTGAGAGTATCGCGCTGCCCCAAAAGACGACGATCGCGGCACCCAACGCTAAAAAGGGACCAAATGGCATTGCTTGCCGACGATCGAGCCAGCCCAAGGCGATCGCACCACCACCAGCAAAAGCACCGATCGCGCAGGCAAGAAAACCAGCCAGCAGCAGATATTTCCAACCCAGCCATGCGCCCATCATGGCAGCGAGTTTGGCATCTCCTGCGCCCATTGCTGCCTGCCCCAGAAGCATGGAGCCAGCAAGCGCAATGATATCCAGCAGCCACAGCCCGACGACCGCACCTAAAATGCCGTGCATCAATTGTGTCAAAGCCTCTGTAAAACTGGCGCTGATCGAAAAGCCGATGATCGCTTGAAAGACCAGACCGATCGCTAACCCAGATTGCGTCAGCGGATTTGGCAACGTCATCGTATCCAGGTCAATGAGCGACAGTGCCAGCAGCCAGCTCAAAAAAGCCCAGTAGCCAATGGTCTGCCACGACCAGCCAAACGCCCAGAAGGTAGCGATAAACAAAATTCCTGCCATTCCTTCTATCAGAGGATAGCGGGCAGAGATCGAATTTTTGCAGTGCCGACAGCGCCCCTTGAGCAGCAGCCAGCCCAAAACTGGAACATTCTCACGCTTGCCGAGTCGATGCAAACACTTAGGGCAGCGTGACGGCGGATGCACCAGCGACAACCCTGCAGGTAACCGATAGATCACCACATTCAAGAAGCTACCGATCGATGCTCCTAGAATGAAAACCGCGATCGTCGCAGACAGCTCAAATAAAAGATCCATGAAAAACAAGGGTTAGGGGAGGCATCGGCAATACTGAGCTGACAATGCTTAAGTTACCCTATGGGCACAGAAAAATTGTTGTTGATCAATGAAGGATCAGCATAAATCCCCGACTTCTGAACCAGGTTCAACGAATGCCTCAGAGTTTGACAAAGAAGTCGGAGCTTTGGCACCCACCGATCGCGCCCCTATACCCTACACCCCAACCCCCCAACTCCTAATACATCTCCGACTCAATCTGACTAAACGGCACAAAGCATTCTTGAGGCAAGAGAACAGGCTTACCCGAAAAAATCAGCTTGCCCCGATGGGTGAAGCGATTGATTGCCACTCCAAGCGGGCGCTGAATCAAACCGGGATGCACTTCATAGTAGGTCGTGTAAATGACCCGCGCTGAACGAATCAGAGCGGGGTCTAGTAACGCCGTAAAGTCCGAGTCATCCACCCTGCTTTGATTTTGTCGTTGCGAAGCGTATACCACCGTTTTGCCTCTTCGTTTTTGCTGACTTTAGTATATCTGTACGTTCTTGGGAAGGGTAGCCTTCAAATTTAGGGCTTGTTAAAAAATAAGCTCGTGGTTTGAGGGAGCGCTCAGCCGTCAGACTATCAGCAACGACCATTGCCTTCATCGCTGATCGCTGAATGCTAATTGCTTAACAACTCTGCCGCCTGAGACTACCGAAACCTCGTAAAAGTATACTCAGGTTCGACGAGATGGAGCCGATCGCGTCAATTCTTTACAAAACTACACTTCATGAAGCGCCTGAATCAGCGCCTCACCCATTGCCTGACAGCCTAACAGCGTCATACCTTCAGACATGATATCGCCCGTGCGGTAGCCGTTATCCAGCACGGTTAGCACTGCCTGTTCAAGGCGATCGGCGGCAGTAGGTTGCTTTAAGCCGTAGCGCAACATCATCGCCGCACTCAAAATCTGTGCCAGAGGATTTGCCTTGTCCTGACCAGCAATATCGGGTGCCGAACCGTGTACTGGCTCAAAGACACCGGGACCTGATGCGCCCAAACTGGCAGATGGCAACATCCCGATGCTTCCGGTCAACATTGCCGCTGCGTCGGAGAGAATATCGCCAAACAAGTTGCTGGTAACAATCGTGTCAAACTGTTTGGGGTAACGCACTAGCTGCATCGCGGCATTATCGACGTACATGTGGGAGAGTTCTACGTCGGGGTATTCGGGTGCAAGGGCAGTGATGCGATCGCGCCACAGTTGCGACACTTCCAGCACGTTTGCCTTATCCACCGAGCAAAGGCTCTTCCCTCGCTTCTGAGCCGTTTCAAAGCCCACACGACCGATGCGATCGATCTCCGATTCGGTGTATGCCATCGTGTTCACACCGCGCCTTTCCCCCGTCTCTGTCTCAAAAATGCCTTTAGGTTGACCAAAATAAACGCCACCTGTCAACTCCCGCACGACTAGAATATCTACCCCTTCAACAATTTCGCGCTTCAGGCTAGAAGCATCAACCAACTGGGGCAGAATTTTGGCGGGACGCAAATTGGCAAATAACCCCAACCCTGCCCGCAGCCCCAGCAAGCCTGTTTCGGGACGTAGGTGGCGCGGTAAGGTATCCCATTTGTAACCGCCGATCGCGGCTAGCAGCACGGCATCGCTATTCTTACACAGGTCTAACGTCTCAGCGGGAAGGGGTTCGCCTTTTGCGTCGATCGCCGCTCCACCCATCAGCGCCTCCTGAAACTCAAACGACAGATCCAGTTGCTCGCCAATGACTTTCAGCACACCGACAGCCACTGTCATAATTTCGGGACCAATGCCATCGCCAGGAAGAAGCGTAATGCGGTAATGCTGAGTCATAATGTGCCGTGAATTCAAGCGCTAAGTTTTGCCATAACAGCTTTGCCGTAACAGCGTTACTGTGTCACCGCAAAGCAATTGCAACAAGCAGATTGCAGGCTCATTATCATACCGCGAGATGGACATACCACAAGGTAGCAAGCACTGTGACATCAATAAAAGCACACATTGACAGGCACTGTCCCCATGAATGTCTAGAGAAAGAATTCCATCAAATAGTTGTTAGACTGCCCCGATCGGTGGATCGAGTTGGAACACGATCGCAAGCCCTTTACCGTTGTTATGCTGCGTTTAGGAAAAGCGTCAGTGGTGTACCACTGATACAAATGGTTAGCAAACCGCTCCTGTAGACAATGCGTGTGCTACTGCGTGAGGCTAAAGGCGATAGTGGTTTTCCCAGCGTCCGATCCTAACTCCTACCCCTTTCGCTAACCATCATCCGGGTTGATGGGCGCGCCAGAGACTTTTGATGCGGCGGATAGTCTGTCGGGTGCACTGATGTGGAAGTGAGAAACTCCAGGTTAAACCGATAGCCCACATTGCGAACGGTTTGAATCAGGCTCGGTTGACGCGGATCGGTCTCAACTTTTTTGCGGAGCGACAGGATGTGAGTGTCTACCGTGCGGGGATTGTCGATCGCGTCGGGCCACGCTCGTCGCAGCAGTTCCAAACGGCTAAGAGGCAGTCCACCTGCCTGAGCCAGCACATACAGCAGACTAAACTCTTGAGGTGTTAAATCGACCAGATCACCTTTAAACCGCACCCGACGATGGACGAGATCGATCTTCAAGTCGCCATAATCTAGCGATGCGGGGGGTGCAGGCGCTTTGCTGCGTCGAGTCAGTGCCTCCACCCTAGCGAGGAACTCTTGCATTCCAAATGGCTTGGTCAGGTAGTCATCAGCGCCTGCCCGCAGCCCTTCGACAATATCGGTTTCACTGCTGCGAGCAGACAGCATCAAAATCAGTGATTGCTGCTGTTGTTGCAGCCAGCGGCAGAATTCGATGCCACTGCCATCGGGCAGTTCAGAATCCAGAATAATTAGCGTTGGCTGGCGATGCTGAAAGACCTCTCTTGCTTGGTGCAGGTCAGCCGTTTGATGCACCCAATATCCTGCCTGCTGCAAATGCCAACCCAGTAGCGATCGCAGATGCGGATTTGCCTCGACAATTTGAATACAAAAAGCTCCCACGGAGGCTGCATTCCTCAACGACTGTGGTTATAAACTTATCAGAGCCTTCAGTCTGGGTTTGTAATCGGCGCTACCCCTACTGATTCAGCCATTTCAGGAAGCTTGCATACCCTCAACCGGATGCACACTTACGTTTGATCGCTCATTCTGTCTCAGTAACATCGTCTGAGCGAATGCCTGCCAACAGCTCATATAAGGTAGCGAGAGCAGCGTTGTCCAAATCGCCTTTGCCCTGCGCCAGTAGTGCATCCATCAAGGTCGTCACCTGGGCTGAGCCAAGCAGCGGTACGCCCACTTCGCGCCCTGCTTGCAGAACAATATTCATATCCTTGCGGTGCAGGTTTAGTTTGAAGCCTGGTTGAAAATTGCCTTCCAGAATGCGTTTACCATGCACTTCCAGGATGCGACTTTGAGCAAAGCCACCCATTAAGGCATCACGCACTCTGGCGACATCGACCCTTGATTTTTTAGCCAACGTGAGCGCTTCAGCCACTGCCTGCACCGTGAGCGCAACAACAATCTGGTTACACGCCTTTGTCACCTGCCCCGCACCTGCTTCGCCAATGTAGATGATATTCTTACCCATTATCTGCAAGACGGGCAGCGATCGCTGAAACGCCGCTTCATCCCCCCCAACCATGATCGACAGCGTTCCCTGCTGTGCGCCAATATCGCCCCCTGAAACGGGCGCATCCAGAGCATCAACGCCCTTCTCCTTGAGAGCTGTGTACACTTTGCGGGCAGTGGCAGGGGCGATCGTGGACATATCAATATAAAGCAATCCTGGCTTTGCGCCCTCAATGATGCCATTGCTGCCTAATGCCACTGCTTCCACATCCGGTGAATCAGACACGCAGCTAATGACGATATCCGTTTGTTGAGCAACAGTTTTGGGTGACTCTGCCAGCACTGCCCCCTCCACTGCCAACTCATCCATCGCCGAACGGCTACGGTTATAGACGACTAGTGGATAACCCGCCTTGAGCAAATTCTGCGCCATCGGCTTACCCATAATGCCGAGTCCGATAAAGCCAATGCGTTGCATAAGAGAGGTGAGGGGTAAGGAGTGAGGAGTGAGAGGTGGGGAGTAGGGAGTGGGGAGTAGGGAGTGGGGAGTAGGGGGTGGGAGTGGGCTGAAAGCAAATGACTGAAGGCTCAACCTCCTAACTTCTGCCTTCTGCCTTCTACCTCTTCGCGGAAGTGAGATGTGAGGTGTGAGGAGTATTGGCTTCTGCCCTCTGCCTTCTGCCCTCTGCCTTCTGCCTTCTGCCTTCTGCCTTCTGCCCTCTGCCTTCTGCCCTCACCGCCATCAAATGAGCTGAGATCGTACTACAGGTCGTGCTTGCTTAAGCGTTGATAGACAGTAGCAAGCGCATTCGCATCACCAACGTTGCCGGGGAAGAGAACGACGGGCAGATCTGGAAACTGTGGATGATTTGAGGGCGATCGCACCATTGAAACGCCTGCCAGCACTTGCCCCAACAAACGTGCGGTTCTCAGAGCCAAACCGTTGCTAAGGGTATCGTTAGAGGTAATACCACCTTTGCTGATCAGGAAGCCAATATCGTTGGGTAGGTGACGGATGATGTCCATGAGCAGGGCAGAAACGGCTTCGCCAAAGTCCAAGCGAGTTTGCATGTTGTCAAAGGTGAGTTCACGGCGACTGGTATACACAACAGGCGTTTTGCCTGCGGTATGAGCCGCATTCACCTGTTGGATGGCTTCTGTGAGCAGGTGCGATCGCGCCTCACCAGCATCTAACAAGCGAGCCACCTCTAGCTCAACGCCAACAATACCAGGCTGTGCCAGCAGTTGCTCTAGCTGTTCGGTTGTTTTCTGGACGTGCGACCCAACGATAATGGCACCAGGTTTGCCGTTGCGGACGTAGTTTGCCATTGCTTCAGGGGCGATCGGCTGTGGTGGTAACGCTGCCAACGCCGTTAACAAACTGGCAGCACTGCGAAAGAGAAACCGTTTGCCCTGCGATGCGGCGGTCAGCACATCGGCAGCAAAGCGATTCAGGTCGTCCTGGGTCTCTGCGTCGACGACACCGCACTGATTGTCATGGAGTTGCAGCAGGCGATCGAGCGCTCCCGCACGAATGTCTTTCAACAAAAATCGCTCCACGCGATCGGCAGCGATCGTGCCTCTCGTCTTCTCTTGCACGTAGTCGGGCAAATAGCTGTGGTGATAGCCAAACACCGAATCACGCGCAAACTCCGTTTCATGCACCGGAGTATCAACCCCGTTTACCTTGAGGTAATGGATACTGTCTCTCGTGGTGCGTCCCCCTTCAAAAAAGGCAGGCGTGAGAAAATGGGCATCAAAGGAACCAAGTGACTCAGCAATGACATCGGTTTCGATCGGATAATGTCCACGCAGAGTAGAGTCCGATCGACTGACGACCAGAAAATCGTGGATATTTTCGAGGGCGATCGCCTCCTTCAGATTGTGGCAAACCTCCCGCGTCACCGCTGCCGCTTTTTCAGGTGACAACGCGCGTGTATTCGTCAGCACGAAAAAAATCGGCGCATCGTCCGCCAAGCCTAATCGGAGCGTCTCGACATCCCACTGCATGAGCAACAGGCAACTGTGAACCGTTTGCGACCCGGTTGGATCGTCGTCCAGGACAATAATCTTGGGTTGGTTGGGCATGATTGGCGTGGGCGGAATTTGGTGTTAGCCAATTATCACGCGAGTTGGGGAGTAGTGATGAAGGGTGAAGGAGAAAGTAGAATGTGGAGCATACGTTTGCTGGACAGCTTGAACTGTTGAGACGGATCATACATAAAGGAATTGGGGGAGTTAAAGCACACCACGTTTGGGTAAGCACTGCGATAAAACGTGATGAAATTTGACTGGGACGAAAATAAAGCAGTCAGCAATTTATCAAAGCATGGAGTTCGATTTGAAGAAGCGAAGACTATTTTCGATGATCCACTCTACGTTGACTTCTACGATCCTGACCACTCCGACGAGGAAGAGCGTTATCTTATGATTGGAGAGTCAAGCCAAGGACGTTTGTTGATTGTTTCCTACACGGAGAAAGGCGATTCCATCCGTCTTATTAGTGCCAGAGAAGTAACCCGATCCGAGCGAGAAGCGTATGAAGAAGGATAATCCAGATGTGGAAGATGAACTTCGATCAGAATACGACCTGAAGAGTTTGAGAGTTAGAAGGTTAGGGGCTGGACGAAAAAGCTTCAATGGGACAGTCATTCGTCTGGAACCTGATGTAGCAGCGCTCTTTCCGAATGCCGATGCAGTCAATGAGGCACTACGGTTCTTGATCAGAGTGACACAAGAAAATCAGTTGCCCGACTCCAAACCGCCGCTCGATCGATCGATTGAGGTGGACTGAGGGAGAGCTCGTGTGGGTGCTGATTCTAACAGCCATGCAACAAAATCGTTAGCGTTAGGAACAGCAGATGACGATCGGCATTTGGGTGCTAGGTGATCAACTTTGGGCAGGACAAGCAGCGCTACAGAGCTGCACTGACCACAAACAAGCGACTCCAGTGATCTTGATTGAGTCGCTGCATCATGTTCAAGCGCGACCGTACCATTTGCAAAAACTGGTGCTGGTGTGGTCTGCCATGCGTCATTTTGCGGCAGAACTGCGGGAGTCGGGATGGTCAGTGGCTTACGAGCAGGCAGACGATTTTCAGACACCGCTAAAACAGTGGATTGAAACGCAGCAGATCACAGAACTGCGGGTGATGGTGCCGAACGATCGCCCCTTTGCCCGTCTGATTCAAGCGCTCAAACTCCCCTGTACGATCACTCTTGTATCCAACAATCACTTCATCTGGAGTGAGGACGATTTTAGAGCATGGGCGGGCGATCGCAAACGTCTGGTGATGGAAGACTTCTATCGTGAAGGTCGTCGTCGCTGCAATCTTCTCATGGCAGGCAAACAACCTGTTGGCGGTCGCTGGAACTTTGACCAAGAAAACCGCAAACCGCCAAAAGGCAAACTGTCGCTGCCGGAAGCGCTCTGGTTTGAACCCGATGCCATCACGCAGGACGTGATCGATTGGATTAAACAGAGCAGCCACTTTCAAGCGAGTCAGCAGTACTGGCAAAGCGAACCGTTTCAATGGGCAGTGACGCGTGAGCAGGCGCTTCAGGTATTGCATTTTTTCATCACAATGCGCCTCTCTGATTTTGGTCCGTATCAGGATGCCATGGTGACAGGCGAAGTGACGATGTGGCACGCGATGCTGTCACCCTATCTTAATCTTGGACTCTTGCAGCCGATCGAAGTCATAGAAGCCGCCGAACGAGCCTATCTCGAACACCAGGAGACCTGGAGCCTTAGCAGCGTCGAAGGGTTCATACGACAAGTCTTGGGCTGGCGAGAGTACATGCACGGCATTTACAGCTACATGAGTGACGACTACCCAGAGCGCAACTGGTTCAACCATACCCAATCGCTACCAGACTTTTACTGGACTGGCGAGACACCGATGAACTGTCTGCATCAGATTCTCATGCAGGTCAAAGAAAACGGCTATGCTCACCACATTCAACGCCTGATGGTATTAAACAACTTTGCACTGATTGCGGGCATTTCACCCCAGGCGATCGAACACTGGTTTCATGCCGCTTTCGTGGATGCCTATGACTGGGTGATGCAAACCAACGTGATTGGCATGGGGCAGTTTGCCGATGGGGGGGTGCTGGCATCCAAACCCTATGCTGCGTCCGCCAACTATGTCAACAAAATGAGCGACTACTGCGGCAAGTGCGCCTACAACCCCAAAGCGCGCACAGGTGAAAACGCCTGCCCCTTCAATTTTTTCTACTGGGACTTTCTCGATCGCCACCGCGCCAAACTCACGTCTCAGGGACGCATGAGCTTCATCCTCAAAAATCTGGACAAGATGCCACCGGAGGAGTTACAGGCGATTCGACAGGAGGCGATCGCATGGCATGAGGGTATGAAATCAGATCATGCTTAAACCAATAGAGATTTATGCAGAAGAGATCCCCCAACCCCCTTAAGAAGGGGGCTTCTAGAGTTCCCCCTTCTTAAGGGGGCGAAGGGGGATCAAGGTTTCAAGCTTCAAGTGCGTAAGTTCTAAACCGATCGTCCCTGGGTTGTTCTCCCACGCTTTTTCCAACACAATACAAAGATGACGCTCATTACCGTGCTTGCTGAAGGTCTGTATTGTGAACAAGGGAACTTCTTTATTGATCCCTGGAAGCCTGTAGAGTGTGCGCTGATCACCCATGCCCACTCTGACCACGCGCGATCGGGTTCACAGCACTACATCGCCACCAAAATCTCCGAAGGCATTTTGCAGAAGCGATTAGGCAACAGCATGAGCCTTCAGGGTGTGGACTACGGGCAACGCATCAAGTTAGGCAACACCTGGGTTTCGTTCCATCCAGCGGGACACGTGCTGGGTTCGGCACAGATTCGGGTGGAATGTGGGAATGAGGTCTGGGTTGTTTCTGGCGACTACAAACGTGGCTTCGACCCTACCTGTGAACCCTTTGAAGTCGTTCCCTGCAATACATTCATTACAGAAGCCACCTTCGGCTTACCCATTTATCGCTGGGACACAGGCGCTGAGACCTGTCGTGAGATCCATCAGTGGTGGCAGGGCGATGCAGACCGTCCGTCCCTTTTGTTTTGTTATGCCTTTGGCAAAGCGCAACGGGTGTTGAGTGAACTCTGCCAGTTTACGGATAGACCTGTTTATGTGCATGGTGCCGTGCATGTATTGACAGAGATCTACCGTCAGGTGGGTGTGAAGATGGTGGAAACCATTCCCGTATCTGAGATGCCCCGCAACTACAAATTCACAGGCGATCTTGTGTTAGCTCCACCATCAGCCTTTCGATCGCCCTGGATGAAGCGCTTTGCACAACCTCAAACCGCCTTTGCTTCTGGCTGGATGGCTGTGCGAGGTGCCCGCCGCAGACGAGGCTATGAGCGTGGTTTTGTGCTGTCGGATCATGCAGACTGGCAAGGATTGGTGAATACAGCGCTGCAAACTCAGGCAGAAACCATCTACGTTACACATGGACAAACCGACGTGCTGTCACGCTATCTCAGCGAAACTTATGCGCTCAATGCTCTGCCCTTAAAGACACTCTTTGAAGGTGAGGGAGATATTGAATGAAACGGTTTACACACCTGTTTCAGCAGATTGATGCGACGACTTCTACCAATGAGAAAGTCAAGGCATTGCAGCAGTATTTTCAAACTGAAGAACCTGCAAATGCCGTTTGGGCACTGTATTTGCTGCTTAGCAAAACGCGCAAACGCTTAATTACATCTAGAGTGTTGCGCGACGTTTTTTTACAACTTTCAGACATGCCCGAATGGTTGTTTGAAGATTGCTACGCACAGGTGG
This sequence comes from Tildeniella nuda ZEHNDER 1965/U140, assembly GCA_019358895.1. GTDB lineage: Bacteria > Cyanobacteriota > Cyanobacteriia > Leptolyngbyales > Leptolyngbyaceae > Stenomitos > Stenomitos nudus. The sequence goes on from JAHHIG010000002.1 coordinate 699,870, forward strand.
GCGATACGGCTGAGGCGATCGCGCTCCTGCTACGAGACACGCCCTTTGAAGCGAAAACTGCTTCTCCTGTGCCACTCCACGTCTGGATGGAAGCGATCATTCCCACCGTCAAAACCGTTGACTCGGATGACGCATTGCGCGATTTGATCGTTTCCTGGTGGTCATCGTTGGCTGAGTTTGAAGTCTTTGTGTTGAACAAAGTCTTGACGGGAGCCTTTAGAGTGGGTGTTTCGGAAAAGTTAGTCATCAAGGCGTTAGCGGCAGCATTCAATCTCTCAGAAGCCGTTTTAGCGCATCGGCTGATGGGTGATTTTCCACCCACGGTTAGTTTTTACGACAGCCTGATCGCGGGTGAAGATGCTGCTGATGGAACGCCAGCCCCAACGGGACCGTATCCCTTTTTCTTAGCGTCTTCCTTTGAGGATACTCGGTTGCAAGATGCGGAGTTAGCAGCGTGGCAGGCGGAATGGAAGTGGGATGGCATTCGGGCACAAATCATGCGTCGTCCCGATCGCTTTGCCATCTGGTCGCGTGGCGAAGACTTGATTACGCCTCAGTTTCCAGAGTTTGCAGCACCGTTTCAGCAATTGCCAGAAGGCGTTGTGTTGGATGGCGAAATTCTCTGTTGGGCTGGCGATCGTCCCCAAAATTTCAGCTACCTGCAAAAACGCCTGGGACGCAAGCGCGTGACGCAAAAGATCATTGATGAAAACCCTGCCCACTTTATTGCCTACGACTTGCTGGAAGAGGACGGACAGGACATTCGATCGCATCCCCTGCACGATCGCCGCGATCGCTTAACGAACCTACTCGCCAACGCGGATCCAACCTGGATTAGCCTTTCTCAAGCGATGCCGTTTGACTCGCTGGAAGCACTCAAGCAACTGCGCGATCAGGCACGCGAACACGGAGCCGAAGGCTTGATGCTCAAGGCGATCGACAGTCCCTATTTAGTGGGGCGCAAACGTGGCTATTGGTGGAAATACAAAGTTGAGCCGATGTCGTTGGATGCTGTGCTCATCTATGCTCAGGCGGGTTCAGGCAAACGTGCCAATCTGTTTACCGATTACACCTTTGCGTTGTGGCAAGGGGATGAATTGAAACCATTCGCCAAAGCGTATTCTGGCTTGGATAACAAAGAGATTGACGAACTCGATAAATGGATTCGTCGTCATACGGTAGAAAAGTTTGGTCCTGTGCGATCGGTGGAACCCCTTTACGTGTTTGAAATCGGCTTTGAAGGCATCGCTGCATCCAATCGCCACAAGTCGGGTATTTCCGTCCGCTTCCCTCGTATTCTCCGCTGGCGCAAAGACAAACCCGTCAAAGAGGCAGACACCCTTCAAGCCGCGCTTGAACTACTATCGCCAAGTTCGTAGACCTCGGAGGTTTTGAACCCCTCGGCGGTCTAAAGCCAAGGTCTACAGTCGTTGCGCCATAATACGGTCAGAGTAAACGGATCTCGCTATGGTGTTTGAGTCGATCGCGGGTGGATTGGTCAAAGCAGCATTGCCAAAAGTAGCAGGCGCGATCGCAACAGCGGTCAAAGACAAGCTACATCCAACGCAACTGCAACGATCGTTGGAAATCGGCTTGCGAGAGTCGGGCGCGTTCGATCGAGGGCAAAAGGTCAACAATGCGGTGTTCTACCACTGGGAGCCTGGGAGAACGGATACGTTTCTAGCGGCACTGCTCAACCATCCAGACGTGCAGCGCGAATTACAGAAACCGCTGGAGCAGGAAGGAACGCTGGACGTTGAGATTCTGGTGCAGGCAGCGCGACACGTTGCAACGACGCACAACCTTACGATTGCCACTGACCCTTTAGAAATTTGGCTGACGGCATTTGCAAACGCTTATTTCAACGCCATTACCGCGATTCGGTTTCAGGTTGCGAAAGCAAATTATCTCAAACAACTCGCCAACTGGTTTGATGATGTGAAGTTCGCAGGCGTGGCGGTGCCTGGTCAGGATGTAGAACGAGCCGAACGGTTGGCGCAGATCTTCGTGATGCCGGATGTGGAGGAGGATGGGGGGCAGCGATCGCGACTGGCGTTTGAGCGATCGTTGTTTGAGGAGCAGGGGGAGCAGGGGCGGCAGGGGGAGCTTTTGCAGGAGCAGCGAATGAGGGCGCAGCTTGAGCGATCGGGGCGCAAGTTTTCGGCGCGGCAACTGCTGAACCAGCATCAGAAGAAGATCGTGCTGTTGGGCGCACCGGGTTCGGGTAAAACGACGCTGATGAGTTTCTTTGCGGTGACGCTGGCGGAGAGGCAGGGGGCGGGGGAGGCAGGGGGAGCAGGGGGGGCAGAGAGGCAGGGAGCGATCGCACTAGCAAGTGATGCTTCTACAGAAGGAATTGATCGTGATGCAGAAGGAAGCGATCGTGATGCAGAAGGAAGCGATCGCGATCGATCTCAAATGCAGCGCGATACAACTCGAATGCAGCCGCATACAGAAGGATTGCGACTCGATACAGAAGGATTGCAGACGGATACAGACGCATTGCCGCTGCCGATCTTGATTCGGATTCGTGATTGGGCACGGACTCCTGATGTCACCCTTCCTGAGTATGCGCGGCAGTTTGCCGAAACCACCATGTCTTGCAAGGCTTTACCGAAGGGCTTCTTTGAGCACTGGTTGAACAATGGTCGGGCGCTCATCCTTCTCGATGGGTTAGACGAAGTGGCAGAAGAATCCAAGCGCTACCATCTGGTGCAGTGCATCGAAAACTTTTTAGGACAGTATCCACAGAATCGCGCCATCATTACTTCGCGTCCGGCAGGCTACAAGCGCGACTTTTTCCGCATGGAGGAGTTTCCGCACTACGAGTTGCAGCCGTTTGATGATGGGAAGATTGAGGAGTTTTGCGATCGGTGGTATCGGAGTAGAGTACAGGACACCGCTGAGGCGCAGAGGCGCAGAGAGAGTTTGCAGAAGGCTTTGGGGCAGCAGGATCGGATCAAGTTATTGGCGCGGAATCCCCTGCTGCTGACGATCATTGCCCTGATTCATCGCTATCAAGCACGACTGCCCCGCGAACGCTACAAACTCTACGACAAAGCGGTAGAAACGCTGCTCACCGCCTGGGATGACAACAAAGAACTGAGCAATCAGACCGTCCTCAAATACCTGCAATTGGACGACCTGCGCCGCTTGATGGAAAGTCTGGCGTATTGGATTCACACGCAAGGGAGCACGGGCGACACGGAAGGTGGCACCCTCATCGACAAAGACGAACTCATCCAAAAACTCTGCCAGGAAATCAAAACGCTGAAACAACTCCAGCACTACGAAGCGAAAGCCGAGGCGGAACGGTTTGTGAAATTCAGCCGCGACAGAACCGGACTGCTCAACGAACAGGGACAGGACTGCTACGCCTTCGTCCACAAGACCTTTCAGGAATACCTCGCCGCGCAAGACATCAATTACCAGGCAGACAACGAAGACGACTTCGAGATTATCCTCACCCACATCGAGCAACACCTCCACGACCCCCACTGGCGCGAAGTGCTGCTGCTGCTCATCGCCCAACAAAGCCCCAAAAAAGCCGCGAGAGCGATCCGCAAGGTTCTCACTGCCAATAGTCCCTATGAACAATGGCTCCACCGCGATTTGTTGTTTGCAGGGCGTGGTCTTGCAGAAGATCCAAAAAGTTTATCAGTTGCAGATCCAGCTCTTGGCTTAGAAATTTTGACAAGACTGATTGAGTTGGAAAAAAGCAAATCGCCGTGCATTGCTCAGTCAACCCGAAATCAGGTATTTGAGGTGGTTTGCAGCCTTAGTGAGTCTGAATTTGAGACACAATCTCTACAGCTTTTAAAGAGTGCAGCAGACGATATCGAGCAAATTCGACTCCAACAGTATCGAATTGCTTTGGGGGAGAGAGAGGAAGCGCTAGCACACATACTGATGCTGTTGAGAGGTACTAATTGCGAGATGCGTCGAAGCGCTGCTAAAGCTTTAGGCAAGTTAGGGGATGCCTCTGAGCCCGTACTTCAAGGACTCCTTGCTGGACTACAGGATGAAGACTCATATGTCCTCAGATTTTCTGCCATTGCATTAAGTGAGTTAGGTTGCGTCACCGAAACAGTTCGTCAGGCAATCTTTGAAATGCTCAAACGTGAAAAATCTGATACACCATCCGCTGGTGCAGCGATTGCTCTGGTAAAGCTAGCTTCTACAACTGGAATGACATCTCAGCACATTTTGCCTTTGCTAAAACACGAAAATTGCGCGGTTCGTGTCTATATAGCTTTTGGACTGGGCTATGCAGGAGATTCTTCTGAAGAAGTAGTTCGTGCATTGCTACCTTTACTTAAGGATGAAAATGAGAGTGTACGTTTCAACACTGCTAGAGCACTTTGTGAACTAGGAGATACCTCTAGTTTAGCTGTTCAAGAGCTTCTCTCATTAATGGCTAACAGCAAACATAAATTTTATATATCTGAGTCTATTTTTCAACTAGGTAAATTGGGGAATAACTCTGACTCTGTGATTCAAGCACTTCGTAATAAGTTAATAGACGAATCGCCTGGTGTAATTGTTGGTACTACCAGCGCGCTTCTTAAGCTAGGTGAACCCTCCGAAACGCTACTTCCAATACTTTTATCCTGTTTAGAAAGTTATATTGGTAATACTGACGAAATGACTAGAAACTTCCAGCACTTGGATCAACTCACTGAGGTGCCAATCCAGACGCTTTTAGTGCTTCTCGAAAATGAAGATGCATATATACGACGGAAAATTGCCAAGGCTTTAGTAAAAGTGGAAGAAAAATCCAGTGCTATTCTTCCTGCGATCGTCCAGTGGATTGAGCAGCATCAGGATGAGGAGTGTGTGGGAGCAGGGATTGATGCGCTGTGGGAGATTGTTGAAGGGGTGTAGGGTGTGGGGTGTGGGGTGTGGGGTGTGGGGTGTGGGGTGTGGGGTGCAGGGTGTAGGGGGAAAGGCTAAAGGCTAAAGGCTAAAATGGTGAGATTAGAGTTGAGGGGTGAGCGATTTTACCAACACCGAAACAGAATTTCGCCAGCGTCTGTGTCTGCCAGATGCTGTCAAACTATTATCAAGCCATCCATCTTTTTCGCTTTGATGCCAAATCAGGAACAATTTATATCCTGGCTGCTGAGTCACTCGAACTTGTCATTAGCCGTGATGGAACCTGGAGGTTTTTAGATGAAGCCGAATTTTAAGACGATGCCCCGGAAAGAACTTATCGCTTACGTCTTGGCACATCGAGATGATGACGAAGCCATTGAAACGCTAATCAGCCGCCGCAGCCCTGATGAGGAAGCAACCTGGTATAACGCTCCTTATACCGAGGAAGGTTTACAACAGATGGAAGAGATTTTCCGACGTAAGTTAAATGGGGAAATCTGAGCATAAACTGCTGAGTGGATTGAGTAGCTTCAAGCGAAGGATAATGAACCAGCCAAAACTTCTAGACACGGTTGCCCTTCTCAAGCCAGTTCCGGCTAAACAGCTAATTTTAGTTGAACCAGAGTATGCATCTGTGAATCTACCTGTTGGGCTAGTAGGCACCATTGTCGAAGTGTACGATCGCGAAGACGGCAACCACTTCCTCATTGAATTTGCCGATTCTGATGGCTGTGAGTATGCAATGGCGACTCTACAAGCAGATGGCTTTCTGGTCTTAAAGCATGACCTCGCAGAAGCCGATCGGCAGCTAGCTTCAGTGGTATAACGCCGATGAAAACGATTCGCTACAGCAACGCAGCATCAGGATGAAGCGTGTGTGGGAGCGGGGATTAATGCGCTGTGGGAGATTGTTGAAGGGGAGTAGGAAGTGGGGAAAAAGCAGAGATAATGGCAAAAGGCTTGGGAGGAAAGCAGTCATGAAGGGATATGTCAAAGACAAAAGCATTGTTTTAGTCGATGCGTTGCCAGAAGAGATTCAGGACGGTGATGAAGTTGAGGTCGTTGTCACGCTGATTACCAAGCGGAAATATCCCTTTCCCACGTTTAAGCTAGGGGTTAAAGAGGATTACGTGAATCGAGACAAAATTTATGAGTCCGATTAGAGTCTTCTTTGATACCAACGTCTTGGTCTACGCGCATGATCAAGCCTCGGTTTATCACTCTGACGCTGCATCATTGCTAGAAACTGCCTTTCAGCAAGGCGTTCAAGGCATCATCGCTGAACAAACCATCGTTGAGCTATATCGAGTTTTGACGAACCCCGTTGCCATGACGGGTAGCCCTTTAACACCATCTCAAGCAAACCAATTAATCGCTGGAACGTATCTCAGTGGCACCTTTGAGATCCTCTATCCAACTCTGGCAACGATCAAGAAGACTTTAGAACTGGCAGTTTCTCGACAAATCACCTCCGCCAAGATTTTCGATTTACGGTTGTCTGCGCTAGCGTCTGAAGCCGCGATCGATTACTTTGCAACCTACAATATGCGCGACTTCCAAGGAATCTCAGACTTACCGACGATGCTCCCCCATGATGTTTTGGCAATCATTCAACCTTAAAAAAGTAGTTAGAGGAATGAAATACACGATCATCATCAATGCAATTGCGGCATCAATGCCTTCCGTTTACAGGGTATCCATCAACTCACGGGTAATCTCCCGATTCAAATCAATGCCGTTCAATATTGGCAACGGATGCCCCAACTTCAGACCAACCACAATCCAATCTTCTAGCGTCGATCGCAGTTCTTGTAAAACCTTACAAATCCCTATGCGTAAAGGGTTTGGCAGTTGCGCCAGCGTAGGTAGCGACAATCTGCCCATTACCGACCAATTGATATTTGTAAGTGACTAAACCTTCTAGACCAACAGGTCCACGGGGCGGCATTTTCTGAGTGCTGATGCCCACTTCGGCACCGAAGCCGTAGCGGAACCCATCGGCAAAGCGAGTCGAGCAATTGTGGAAGACACCTGCTGCATCGATCTGCGCCATGAATTTTGCAGCGGTTGCAGGGTTTTCAGTGGCGATCGCTTCCGTATGTCGAGAGCCGTAGGTATTGATATGCTCGATCGCCTCGTCCAGGTGATCCACAATTTTGATCGCCAGGATCAGGTCAGTGTATTCGGTAGACCAATCGGCTTCAGTGGCAGCAGTGATATTGAGAATCTCCAGTGTGCGATCGTCACCTCGCAGTTCGACGTTGCGGAGTTGGAGAGCAACCACCGCTTCGAGCAAGAATTCGGAGGCGATCGCTTGATGCACCAGTAAGGTTTCGATCGCGTTGCAGGCAGCAGGGTATTGCGTCTTGGCATCAACCGCGATCGCGACTGCTTTTTGCACATCTGCCGCTTCATCGACATAGAGGTGGCAAATACCATCGGCATGACCCAAAACCGGAATGCGCGTGTTGTCTTGCACAAAGCGCACAAACGAGTTAGAGCCTCTAGGAATGATGAGATCAACGTATTGATCAAGTTGCAGCAGTGCGATCGTTTCTTCTCTGGTGGTCAAGAGCTGCACTACGGCTGGATCGATGTTGGTCTGAGTTAATCCCTGACGAATGGCGTTGACTAGCGCTTCGCACGATCGCACCGCTTCCTGTCCGCCTTTAAGAATGACACCGTTACCTGACTTGATCGCCAGACTGGAAATTTGCATCACTGCATCCGGACGTGCCTCAAAAATCACGCCCAGCACGCCTAAGGGACAGGTGATGCGCGTCAAGATCAATCCCTGATCGAGTTCGCGGTGAATCTGCACAGCGCCCACGGGATCAGGTAGCTTGGCGACATCACGCATCCCCGCGATCGCCCCTTGCAGTTTTGTCTCATTCAACTTTAAACGAGCAATCAGCGCTGCTGGAAGTTGAGCTGCTGTCGCTGCCTGACAGTCTGCCTGATTCGCTGCCAGAATCTCTGCACTGGCTATTTCTACTGCCTGAGCGATCGCTTCGAGCGCCTGATTCCGCATGTCACTGGTCAGCGCTGCCAGGTAACGGGCACTGTAACGAACGTGCTGGGCAATTTCAGGTAGAGAAGCCGCTGCGGTGGGAAAGACAATAGACATAGACGCTCATCCGGTAAGAAACGGCTAGCTGTTTGAGGTGAATGATTCTAAGTACATACCCCTATGAGACCAACCTGTCTACCAAATTTTGAAGCAAAGCTGGAAAAAAGAATGCGGATGGCGAGACTCGAACTCGCAAGGACTATGCCACACGCACCTCAAGCGTGCGCGTATACCAATTCCGCCACATCCGCAAAAACTGGCTTTGAGAACCAGATTCTTTCAGTTTGAATTGTGCCTCTAGCCTGACGATCAGCCTTGCCTAATGATTAAACCGCTAGACCAAAACTGATTCAGACACGCAGCTCTGAGGGTTGACCTGCTTTAAGACTTACTAAGCATAGCAAAAAGCGGTCAGAGGTTGACGATCGCCGCACTAAATTCGTGAATAAAAGTTGGGGAACTAATCGATCGCCCTAGGGTTCTATGCGAAAGTAGGTATCGAGCGTCAGAAACCAGGTACGCTACAAAAGAATTCTGCCTACGTTCTACAAGTCTGGAGTCGTTGCTGTGACGTTACGGAAAATGGTTAGTCTTGGGGCTTTGGGGCTGGGTGTTAGTCTTGCTGTCGCCTTTTTAGGTGGGTTGGGAAGTCAGACTGCAACGATCGCGCAGTTAGCCCCAACGCCAAGCCCCACGGAAAATCCAATCCCTAGCAAACCAGATGTGCCCTATGTGCCGACACCGGAGATCGTTGTCACGGAGATGCTAAAGCTGGCAGGTGTCAATCGTGACGATGTGGTGTATGACCTAGGCTCTGGCGATGGGCGATTGGTGATTACGGCAATTAAAGATTACGGCGCTAGACGCGGTGTTGGCGTAGACATTAATCCAGGGCTGGTGCGCTTGAGCAATGAAAATGCCCAGAAAGCTGGAGTAGGCGATCGCGCACAGTTCCTACAGCAGGATCTCTTTCAAACCGATTTCCGCGAAGCCAGCGTGGTGACGCTTTACCTGCTGCCTCAAATCAACCTGAAACTCCGCCCTAAATTACTGAGCGATTTGAAACCGGGTACACGGCTGGTCTCTCATGCCTTTACGATGGGCGACTGGAAACCTGACAAAACGGTGACGGTGCCCGGTAACGCGACTTCGTCAGTGCCACGAAACATTTACTACTGGGTTGTTCCAGCTAACATCTCAGGCGATTGGCAGGGACGGGTAGAGTATGCTCCTGGTCGTAGCCAACCGTACACGCTTCGGTTTAATCAACAGTTTCAGCAGGTGAAGGGCGATGCGATCGCCGATGGCAAGAAGTACACGATTCCAAACATTACGCTGACGGGCGATCGATTAACCTTCAGCCGCTCCGAAACCATTCAAGGGCAACAGGGCACGATTCAGTTCAACGGACGCATCGAAGGCAATACGCTGAAGGGTACCGCTGGGATCAAGTGGGGTGTGCTAACGAGAAACTTCCCGATCGTGGCTCAACGCAGTACGACCCTTCAAGGAAGAGCGCAGCGCTAACGGCATCAAGCTGTTTGCAGCTTTTAGTTCTCTGAACAAGTGTTTCATGCACCAACAAGAATCTGTATACAGACCGTTTGCCAATGAATGAGCGCCTGACTGGGCTGGCTTAAGAGCGCTTAGGAATGAGAATTAAATAAGATCGAATTCTGTAGGATGTGTTGGCGCAGCGTAACGCATCAAGCTCTGGCAGCGATGCGTTACGGCTAGCGCCTAACAACTTCTACGCAAGCGTTCGGTTTTATTAAATCCACGATCCTTAACGCGATGTGCGACTTTCCTGAAACACCTGCTGAACTACCCACCCTTCGGGAAGCAAGCTACACCCTAGCCCTCTCCCAGCAGGAGAGGGAACCGGAAAGTTTGAAAGCCCTTCTCCCTGGGGAGAAGGGTGGGGATGAGGGCAAATTTAGTTGCACATCGCGTATCCTTAGGTAATTAGAATCTCTTTAACGACTCGATCGCCTTCTACAACACCGAGAGTGCGACCAGCGTGGCGTTGCTCTTGTGCGATGTTGTACAGCGCTAAACCAGTGCGTAGGACTTCTGCCATATTCTTGCCAGAGTCGTCTGCCAATTTCTGAAGCAACTCATAGGCTTCGGGAGTCAAGTCTAAATTTAAACGTTTTTTCTTCGTAGCAGTCATCGTTTCTCACACCTTTCATCAAAAATCGGCAGAATCGTTTATCGCAAAAAGCAGGCGATCGACTCCCTAAAACTGATCCCGGGCAGTTGATACACGGCAGAGTTCAGGGCTTGTTTTCCAAGCTTTTTATTTAGATAGACACATCCAGATGCACACATGACAAGGAGCTAACTGAGCTTGGAACTCTTGCACAGTTAGCGAAACGCTGTCAAACGCGCTGTCTCACATTTGCATAATATATCACATATCTATGATGTAGCGCAAACATAAATTATATGTAGATTCAGCGCATCAGCAGCTTTAAACCATTTATGAAAGGTATGTCACGGTTTAAGCCCTCAGCGGTCAGCCGTCAGCTTTAAGGTAAGCGCTGAAAATTGACGGCTGAGAGCTAATCCAGCGTAACTTGACACAATTCAAAGAGGAGCGCTACATAGGTTTAGCGTTTCGGGCTTTACTAACGCTTCGTTGAGGGTGCTTCGGTCTTTATAACGGTTGGCGATCGCTACCGTGACAACGCTGCCCAAAAGCCACCCAGCAAAAAAGATGCCATGGAGAGCAGCAAGGTTCTGCCCAAACACGGTAAGAGCCATGCCATCGGCAACGTCACGTTAAATGATAGCAACACGAGGTGTAGTGGCAGAAGCACCAGCAGCAGTAGGTAGATACTTTTCAAAAGCCAGCCTGCCAGCCGCAGGGCAATGTTATAGCGTGGCGTTTGTTTATTCATTGGTATGACCTCCTAGCTACAGCGCTCAACCTTGGTTGAGCGCTGTAACCAATGGTGTTGGTTGTTAGGGACTATTTCTCTGCCTTGATCGATGCATCTGGCGCGGGCACGTAGGTTGTTGTGCCGCTCAGCCAAGCAGTTTTATGGATCACGGTTTTGCCGCCTTCGTGCGTCATCGTTAAATCTCCAAATAACGGGCGTTCCAGCTTGAGAGTAGAGTTGCCCTCTCGGTCTTGGATGACAATGCGCTCATAGCTTTCATCGGTCATGACCCTTCTCCTTGGATAACGATTGAACAATTGCTAAATTGATGTATTTAGCGTTCAATTTATATTCAAAATACTACATATTTTTTGTGTAATCAAGTGGGGTAGAACACTTGTGTCTTACATCATGCTGGTGGGAATGTCCCTTCCCGCACGTCGGTGCTGTAGGTTTGCACTGCTTGAGTAATAGCTTCGCGCAAGTTGACGTAAGACTTGGCAAACGGTGGTTGACGGACAGAAAGACCGAGCAAGTCAGCCGTCACTAGCACTTGCCCGTCACAGTGGGGACCTGCCCCAATGCCGATCGTGGGAATGGTCAGCTTTTGGGTGATTTGGTGAGCGAGATCAGTGGGGATGTGCTCTAAAACAATGGCAAACGCACCCGCTTGCTCCAGCGCGATCGCCTCTAACAGGATCTGCTCTGCGTTTTCGGGAGATTTCCCCTGTTGTCGATAGCCCAGACGGTGCACTGCTTGGGGTGTTAGTCCCACATGACCCATCACGGGAATCCCTGCTTGTACCAGTTGTGCCACAGTCGCTGCGATCGCCGGGTTGCCACCTTCTACCTTCACTGCCTGTACGCCCGTCTCTTTCAACGCTCGTCCGGCTGAATGCAACGCCTGCTGTACGCTTTCCTGATAGCTCATGAAAGGCAAATCAGCTACCAGTAGCGCCCGCTTGACACCGCGTCGCACTGCTTTGGCATGGTGAAGAATTTCGTCCAGCGTGACTGGCAACGTGGTGTCGTAGCCCAATGCCACCATTGCCAGCGAATCACCAACCAAAATGAGGTCAACATCTGCCTCATCTAATACGTGAGCGATCGCGTAGTCCCAGGCAGTCAAGGCGACGATCGCGCGCCCTTGCTGTTTCCATTGGGTTAATTGATGAGTCGTCACTGGCATGGGGAGGGGTTCGGGTGGAGGTATAGGGTATAGCGTACAGAGGTAAGGAGCGGTGAGAAAGGTACAGATTACCGAATGCCCCGCTCCTGTCGTCGTTGGCAGCTAGCAGCGAACGAACTCAAAACTCCTTCTGCTTACCCTGCCCCCTCATCTCCCCGCCGCCATGCGCTCTACTGATTGCGGCTAAACGTATTGTGCGCCCCAGTGCGAAACGTTGTCATGCTAACCCAGGCAAGCCCTTCGCTCGTTCCCACCCAAAGCTTGTCACCACTATCTGGTGCCAGAGAAAGAATGCGGCTAGATGGCAGTCTGGCGATCGCGCCCGCAGACGCACCGTTAAATGGGTTGATGCGTAGTAACCCTGTTGTGGTGCCAACCCAAAGGCTATTGACCTTATCAAATTGAAGCGCTGTTACGTTTCGACCCCGCAAGGTTGTGACCGATCGCACCTGTCCAGCTTTGTCTAGTTCCAGTAAGCCGTTCGGGGTACCCATCCAGAGCGTTCCCCATGAGCTGAGCGCCAGGGTTTGCACGGTTGTACCCGGCAGATTGCCGATTCGCTTGATGATGTCTGCACTAGCGGTATTAATTTGTACTAATCCGTCCAACGTGCCGACCCAGAGATTTCCGTCGGCATCCAGACTCAGTGCATTGGCGCTCACTCCAGGCAAATTTTTCACTGTGGTCATCAGCAAACCCTTGTCTGGGCTAATGAGTGACAGCCCACTGTCAGTACCGACCCACAGATAGCCGCGTTTGTCGATGAGTAACGACAGCACACGATTAGACGGGAGTGAGAAATTTTGCGCGGTCACGTCACCAGTGCGGGGATCAATGCGTGTTAGCCCTTCATAGGTGCCAATCCAGAGCCGCCCCACACGATCGATCGCTAGAGCGCCCACTGTCTGATTCGGCAAACTGATGCGGGCACGAATCTTGCCGCTGGCAGGATTAATCTGCGCTAACCCTTGCCACGAGCCAACCCAAAGTGTACTGGCATTACCGGATTGAAGGGCGCTAACGCGGTAATCAGCGCTGACGGTTTGCTCTTCTTGACGCTGCCGCTGATCGGGTAAGGGGGTTACTGCGGGAGGCGGAGCGGCGGAGGGATACAGTGGTGCCGCGTTAGGATCGCTGGTCGTCTGTGCCAGTGTTTGCTGTAACGGCACCGATGTTAGTGCAGAATCATCGTTTGTGCTGGCAGTCTGTGCGGTACCAGAGGGGCTTTTAACCACTTGTAGACTCAAAAGCAACAGAGTACCACTGAGCGATCGCCCGAACCATCCTGTTCGCCACACCATATCTCACTCTCCACCAACGACAGAAACAGCGCTCTCAGCCACTTAGCCCTAATTTTGGACTGTTGCAGGCTAAGTCTATTGCGCCCCATGATACCGCCAGTCTTTGCGGATGGACGCTAGACTTAACGAATAGCATTAAGTGCTCTTGGGTGCGATCGGGAAACGCTTCACGTCTCTATACACATTCAGCTTTCTGTCAGTCCCCGTGTGCCCAGCAGTGTCATCCGCCCACCGCACCGACTCTAAGAGGATGTCTTAAAAGTGTCTGGCGGTTAAAACCGCGACTACGTAAACAAAGTCCGCCGTTGCGGACTACCGCAAAACCAGGGTTCTGTAACCTGCGACGGCAGGTTTTGTCTCTGTAGTTGCGACTTCTAGTCGCCAAAGTGACAGAGAACGGGACTTTTCAAACGCCCTCTAATCGTGCAAGACCTGTTTTAAAGCGCGATCGTCCCTCTTCACGCAATGGGAACAATGACCTTACCCACTTCACAAGGCATTTGCCGACCTCAGCCATGTTCAACAAAAAAGCGGCTATTCCCCTTTTTCTCATTCTGGCTCTCGTCTTCATCGGCTTTGGTGATCAATTTCTGCCTCAGCCGCTGCGGAGTGCCAGCTTCAAAACTCGTGTAGCGCTCGATCGGTGGGTGACGAACTCATTCCATCTCTGGCAACCGAAAACAAACCCCAACGCCCGCACCGAACGTGCGTTGGAGCAGCAAGAGCCAGGGAAAAATCCTTAGGAGTGGTACAGAAATAACCGCATGGTTTGTAGTTGTCAGCCGTCAGCGAAAAACTGATAGCTGATAGCTGATAGCTGATCCAAACGTGTGCAGTTATTTTTTAGCAAGGTTTTTCAAAAAAGATCGCTGATCCCCTTGACCGAAGACCGTCCAGCCAGTATAGTAAAACTGTTGGCATACCGTCTGGACGGTTTCCAAGAAATCATTTCTGGTGTTCCTGTGGTTCCTAACAAAAAGTCACAAGCGCGATCGCTCACCCATGACACCCTGTTGCGTGCTGCGGCTCAAGTCATTCTTGACAAAGGAGTGGAGGCACTGACACTGGATGCCGTGGCGCATCAAGCTGGAGTCAGTAAAGGCGGATTGCTCTACCATTTCCCCAATAAGAATGCTTTGGTGGTGGGCTTGGGTGAGCAACTGATTCAGGACTTTGAGGCAGGTCTACAGCAGGAGTTTGACCAGGATGATGCTCCAGGAACTACAGGACAGTGGGTGAGGGCGTATATTCGCTCGACGTTGCAGATGAGTAAACAGTCATTAGCGCTGATTGCCCGTTTAACATCTCTCATTGTAGAGATGCCGCCTGAGCTGCTGAAGTCTGCTGAAGCGTATGAACAGCGCTGTCGGCAACGGCTCGAAACCGATGGACTTGACCCGACTCAAGCAACCATTATTCAGTTAGCGATCGATGGCTTGTGGTTCTCGGAAGTGTTTCAACTGGGCGCACCGGAAGAACCTCGTCGCGCTCAAGTGGTGGAAAGGTTGTTAGCGATGACGCGAGTGTCTAGCTAGCTCGAACGATTTGTTCTAGTCCGTGTGTTCAATGCTGATGAATCTCAAGTTCATCTGGCAAGCTTGACCTGCAATTTTTTGACCGAATTTGTTCTAGTCACAAGCTACTCCCTGACAAGCGATGGACTTCATAAACATCAATGACCAGGAGAAATCCAATGGGACGATCGCTGTTCCACTACTTAAACTTTCGTCTGCTCTGGCTGGGACAATCTTTGATCCTCTGTGCTGTCCAGTTCTGGCTCGTTGCCTTGACCTGGCTCATCTTGCAAAAAACTGGATCGGGCGTGGCGATCGGAACGGTTCTCCTCGCCGCTGCTGTCCCTCGCGCTTTGTTGACCTTGGTGGGTGGAGCGATTAGCGATCGCCTGCCACCTAATCGCATTGCGATGGTTTCTGCCGCTATCAACACCATTCTGGTGGGCAGCGTTGCGGCTCTTCTCTGGTGCAATCTCTTTCAGCTTAGTTATTTGATCATCATTGCCGGAGTCTTTGGGATCTCCGATGCCTTTCTCTATCCCGCTACTTTGTCGGTGTTGCCCCGATTAGTGGATAAGTCACTGTTGATCCAAGCCAATTCACTAATGCAGGGCGGTGAACAAATTACTAACGTGATTGGTCCAGCGGCAGCAGGAATCGTGATTGGGGCATTGGGACTGCCGATCGCCTTCACGTTCAACACCATCCTATTTGCGTTGGGTGGCTTATTTCTCTCCTTGATTCATCAACCTGAACAGAAGCAAGCAGCCATTACGCCATCTGTGCCACAGCTATTAGGCGAAATCGTCGAAGGCGTACGTTATGCCTGGAATCATGCGGCAATTCGGATCAGCCTCCTGCTCGTCGCAATGCTGAATCTGGCAACCTTGGGACCGTTAGTAGTCGGTGTGGCGAAACTGGTCGAACTCCGATTTGGCGGCAGTGCGACGACCTACGGCTACATGCAAGCCGCATTCGGTGTGGGAGCATTTGTGGGCGTGTTGGCGACCAGTCAGATCAAGTCGGTGCAGAATCCTGGTCTATCTTTAGTCTGGCTGGCATACGGATTGGGCGTTGGCACCGCCGGACTGGGATTTGTCAAACAGCAGTGGATGGCGTATGGCTTGATTGTGCTGATGGGATTGGGTGGTGGCTTTGTGGGAGTGATTGCAGTCTCCTGGCTTCAGGAGCAAACGGGCGCTGCGATGCAGGGGCGGATGATGGGCTTGTTGACTTTTACCTCGGTGGCGCTTGACCCTTTCTCCCAAGCGATCTCAGGCTTTCTGATGGATATTAACTTGACGCTGATGTTTGTCGCTGCGGGAGCCACCATGCTGCTAACGGCGGCTATCACCTCGTTTAATCGCGCCATTACGACAAAAGCTTAGAACAAAAGAAAATGATCATGAACATTCAACAACTGGTCAAACCAAATAATCGCTGGATGCTGGGTTGGGTGGTAGGCGGAGTGCTGCTCACTGGTGGCATTGCTTACTACGGTATTGAGCAGTATCAGCAAGCCAGCAAACCACCGGAGCCGACTCAACCCACGATCGCCCAATCCATCACTGCATTAGGGCGGTTGGAGCCAGAACAGGAAGTGATCAACGTCTCTGTGCCTGCCGCATTGAATAACGATCGCATTGCTCAATTATTAGTGCAGCGAGGCGATCGAGTGAAAGCAGGTCAAGTCATTGCAGTGATGGATTCGCATAATCGCTTGCAAAAAGCATTTCTGGAAGTGCAGGAGCAGCTCAGTGTGGCTCAATCAAAGCTGGCGCAGGTACGAGCTGGCGCTAAAGCGGGAGAAATTGCGGCACAGCAAGCGCAAATTGCTCGATTTAAATCTGAATTGCAGGGCGAAATTGCTACAAAACAAGCTGAAATGAGGCGGCGGCGATCGGAAGTTGAAAACGCACAAGCTGAATACGATCGCTATCAGTTTCTCCAGCAGCAAGGAGCCATTTCTGCCTCACAGTTTGACCAGAAGCGACTGACTTTAGAAACCGCACAAGCACAACTAACGGAAACTCAATCCAACCAAAATTTGCGGGCAGATTCACTGCAAGCACAAATCCGCGAGGCACAAGCCACGCTGGACAAAGTGGCAGAGGTGCGCCCAACGGATGTGCAAGCGGCTCAAGCAGAAGTAAAGCAGGCGATCGCCTCTACCAAACGAGCCGAAGTAGAGCTAAATCAGGCATTGATTCGCGCGCCAATCACAGGTCAGATTTTGGAAATCTACGCCAAACCTGGGGAAGTCGTCGGCGACAACGGCATTGTGGAATTGGGACAGACGGATCAGATGGAAGTTGTCGCGGAAGTGTATCAGAGCGACATCGGCAACGTGCGGCAAGGTCAGGTGGCGATCGTCACAGGCGAATCCTTTGCTGGAGCACTGCGGGGAACCGTGCGCGAAGTTGGCTTACAGGTGAATAAGCAGGAAGTGAACAGCAATCAACCGGGCGAAAACCTGGATCAGCGCGTGGTAAAAGTGCGAATTCGGGTCAACCCTGTCGATAGCAAGCGAGTCGCCGGATTGACGAATCTACAAGTACAGGCAGCAATTCAGCCTTGAGTGAGGTGTTATGAAGCGGCACAAAAGCTTTTATCTTTGGTTCCGGTTTGCTCGGCGTAAAGCTATGCCCTGGCTAGTACTGACGAGCTATACCCTCAACTTGACTTGGGTATGTGGATCTGAACACACAAAAGAACAAGCTCGCCTCATGACAGCACTCGCAAAAATTAACTTTGCGCATTGGTTTGAACTTGCTCAAGAAATAATCGATGACTTGCCGTATTGGTTCTATTGATCGATCGGTACCCTGAAAAGGTTGCTCTGAAGCTACTGAATGCAAATCAAGGGGATGTATATGACAACAAAAGTGATTCGGTTAACGCAATCTCAGTTGAATGGTGCGGTAGAAACGTTAGCGCTTGCATTTAAGGATGATCCACTGTTCCGCTACTTCTGTGGTGAGGATCATTTGGCAAGGTTGAATACGATTCAATGGTTCAGCAACCTGTTCTTACGCTACAGCCTAGCCAGCCATCACATCTACACGACTCAGCCATCTCAAGGAGTAGCAATTTGGCTGCCACCCGGATGTTATCCGCTCAACGAGTGGCGACTGTTACAACTTGGACTATACGCCTTGCCATTCAAATTGAGGTTCAGCCGCTTTTGGCAACTGTTTAACGAGATTGAAAAATACCACAAACAAGATATGCCAAAACCCCATTGGTACTTATTCATGCTGGGGGTGAATCCTGCTGCTCAAGGTCAAGGAATTGGTGGATTACTGCTTCAACCTGCCTTACAGCAAGCAGATGCCAATCAGCGTTGTTGCTGTCTAGAAACTTCAACAGAGCGAGCAGTTCAGTTCTATCAAAAGCATGGCTTTGAAGTAGTGCGATTCAAGGAAAACTCATTCAACACGCCGTCGTTTTGGACAATGAAACGATTACCGAAGCCAATTACAGTTCACGAATCTCATTCTCAGGAGAAACCATCATGCTCCAGATAACTTATCTGACGCTGTTTGTTTGTGGTACGGGGCTTCAATATGCTCAATTCATCCCGTTTTTGATTGAGCACGGTCTGGATATCAATCTCTTTATTGACCAACTCTTTGCCAATCAGATCTCCAGTTTCTTTGGCATTGATGTGATTGTCTCCGTGTTAGTTGTGCTAACGCTTGTTGTCTCCGAAGGGACTCGACTCAAGATGAGATATCTGTGGATCTATCTTGTCGGTGCGTTGTTAGGTGTAGCGGTTGGTCTGCCACTATTTTTGCTGATGCGGCAGCGTCAACTAGAAGCAGTGGCACAAGCTGACTAGCAAACTATTTCGGAAATTGAATTATGCTTCGCAACTTTTTTCGTAAAACTCCTCTGGCTTGGCTGCAAGTTAAACGTGAGAAAACGCGACTTGCCGTTGCCCTGGCTGGAATCGCCTTCGCAGACGTATTGATGTTTGTGCAGATGGGACTCAAAGATGCGCTATATGATTCGGCGGCGAGTCCCTACGAACCGCTGCAAGCCGATTTGTTCATTGTCAGCTCCGGGTTTGAAAACCTGCAAGTGGTGCAAAGTTTCTCCAGGGAACGGCTGTATCAAGCGGCAGGAGTGAATGGCGTGGAATCAATTAACTCGATGTACATTGGGCGAGGACAGTGGCGCAACACACAAACGCGACTGAGCTACACTATTCTCACCTTTGGCAGCAATCCGAATCAAGCAGCGTTCTCGTTGCCAGAGGTGAATCAGCAGTTGCCCAAACTCAAATTATTAAATCGGGTGCTGTACGACAAAGCAGGGCGAGAAAACTTTTTTGGCAACATACCAGAGCAACTGCAACAAACGCCATCACTGCCGGTACAAATCAATCATCGATCGACTCAGGTAGTCGGAACCTTTACCCTGGGCGCTTCCTTCGCCGCCGATGGTAACCTGATCACCAGTGATTCCACCTTTCTCCGGCTGTTTCCTGAGCGCAAAGCCCACGAAATTGACATCGGGTTACTCAAGCTCGAAGCCAATACAGACATTCAACAAGTACAAGCAGCGTTGCGATCGCGTTTACCCAAAGATGTACTGGTATTAACGCTCGATCAGTTGACCACCCGCGAGAAAAATTACTGGGCAAACGGTAGTCCGATCGGGTTCATCTTCGGCTTCGGCACCATCATTGGTTTTGTCGTCGGTCTGGTGATTGTGTATCAAATTCTCTACTCCGATGTTTCCGATCACCTGCCCGAGTACGCCACCTTAAAAGCAATGGGCTACCCGGATCGTTACCTGGTTGGTGTATTGGTGCAGGAGGCGCTAATACTGGCTGTACTAGGCTTTTTACCAGGCTTGGTGCTGTCCACTGGGCTGTATCTAGTCGCCAAATCTGCCACCTTACTCCCCATCGGCATGACCTTGAGCCGTGCCGGGATGGTACTCGCGTTAACGATCGTCATGTGTACTGCCTCCGGTGGCGTTGCCCTGCGAAAACTACAATCTGCTGATCCTGCCGATGTTTTTTAACGATGAATTTTGAATTCTACGTCTCTCTTTCAGCTAACTCTAAATGCGCTAATGTTATGGCTTCAACCTCTACACCCGAATCTCAAACCTCAAAGCTCAAAGCTCAAGACTCTTCTGATCCAGTCATCATTTCGGCTCAAAATCTGAACCATTATTTTGGTGAAGGCGCTCTGCAAAAACAGGCACTCTATGACATTAATCTAGACATTCGCGCAGGCGAAATCATTATTATGACAGGTCCCTCTGGCTCTGGCAAAACCACGCTGTTGACGCTGATGGGCGGCTTGCGATCGGCACAAGCAGGCAGTCTCAAGGTTTTAGATCAGGAACTTAACGGTGCCACGAAACAGCAACTCACCAAACTACGTCGCAATATCGGCTACATTTTTCAAGCACATAATCTGATGACGTTTCTCACCGCTAAGCAAAACGTGCGAATGGCGCTAGAACTGCACGATAAATACCTGGATCAAGACATGGATAGAATGTCAACTGATATTTTAGAGACCGTTGGCTTAGGGCAGCGGGTGAATTATTACCCAGATAGCTTATCCGGTGGACAAAAGCAGCGAGTGGCGATCGCCCGTGCCCTGATCAGTCGTCCCAGAATTGTTTTAGCGGATGAACCTACCGCCGCACTCGACAAAAAATCGGGTCGAGATGTCGTAGAGCTAATGCAAAAACTAGCGGAAGAACAAGGTTGCACAATCCTTTTGGTGACTCATGACAACCGCATCTTGGATATCGCCGATCGCATTGTTTATATGGAAGATGGTCGTCTAGCAGCTAATCCCAATGCGGCTGCCGCAGTCGCATAAGTTGCTTTCCGAGACTTTTCCAAATAGCTGCGTAGTTTTTGCTCCATTAGCTGTACTGTCCCCGCCATTTCATCTACGGTTGAAAGCATTGTGTTATGGCTGGCTAGGTACTCTTGCAACGCTTGAATGCGGGCACCATACTCTGTCAAACTCAACCCATAACCAACCTCCAGTGGATTGTTGAGCGATCGCATCCCTGCAAGCCGACGCATTCCCTTTTCCACCACATTAGAACTGCGTTTTAGACGTGCCATAGACACCCTCTATAAAGTTAATCACGTTTACGTTCATACTCTAGCCAGTTGTCTACCCCATCATCCTGAGCAGAAATCGGCAAAACATTGAGTCTTTTGCGGTCTAAAGCTGCTGCTTTTAGTTGATTTTACTGGTAGTTTCTGGTTGTCTCAGTATAAAAAGTTCTGCAGGTGAAAACACGTTATAGTGATTGCGTTTGAGATCCTAAACCGTGTGTTGAAGTATCCAACGATCGTATTCAACTTCCTCAACACCGTGTTTGAGTACTGAGCGATCGTGTGGAGGTGTCTGAACATCCTGTTTGAGCATTCATGCTTGAGCATTCAAATGTTGTACTGAGGTTCTTCGACACAACACTTGAGTGCCTAAATCTTGTCTTTGAGTCATTAAAGGGTGTGTGGGCTTCACCCCTGCATCCCGTTCTAAGCCATGTAACTATGGCTATAGCAACGACAAAGAGCGAGTCAAATGACAATTACGAGGATTGGTGTTACTCATTAGAATGACCATAACTACGTTGTTCCTTATTTTTCGTTGCTGCAATGAGCGTTTCCACTCAGATTGATCACACGGTTGCCAAGGCTATACCGAACGGACAGCAAACCAGTCGAGAAACATTGATTGCCTTGCGGCTAATTTTGGTGCTGCTAGGGTTGGCACTGCTTTCTAGTTTCTTTGTGGTTGTGGGTGCGGGTCAGCGGGGCGTGTTGATGCAGTTTGGGCGTGTACAGCCCGATGTTTTAGAGGAAGGGCTGCATGTCATTGTGCCGATCGTCAACACGGTGCAGTTGCTCAGTGTGCGGGTGCAAAGTGAGGAGATTTCGGCGGAAGCGTCGTCGAAGGATTTGCAGGATGTGTATACCGATGTGGCACTCAATTGGCATATTCTGCCAGCGGAAGCGCCTCTGATTTTTCAGCAGGTTGGGGAGGAGGAGGCGATCGTCAAACGCATCATTGATCCAGCCGTCGAAGAAGTCCTTAAGGCTGTTATGGCGCTGTATACAGCGGAGGAAATTATTACTCGGCGCGGTGAAGTCAAGGCAGAAGTCGATCGTTTGCTTGAAGCGCGACTGATCAATTACCACCTTGGCGTGGATGATCTTTCGCTTGTTCATGTACACTTTTCCGATCGCTTTAGAGATGCGGTGGAGGCGAAGCAAGTGGCAGAACAGGAGGCGAAACGGGCTGGCTTTATGGTGTTGAAAGCACAGCGCGAAGCGGAAGTCAAAGTCAATTTAGCGCGAGGTGAAGCTGAGGCACAGCGGTTGATTCGAGAAACACTAGATCCAGCACTGGTTCGCAAGCAGGCTGTAGAACGCTGGGATGGGAAACTGCCGCTTATTGTTGGCGATGATAGCTCCAAGTTACTAGAGCTGGAATTGGATGAGTTTGTAAAAGCCAAACAGAACTAAGTAGAAGCTAAAAGCGGTCAACCGTCAGCGCACTCTAGCGAGAAGCAAGCGATAGCTTTCAGCACTGGGAGTGTTCATGGCATGTTTAGTTTAATGATGTCCGCTGGCTTAGAAGAGATAATCCATCTTGACTTGCCGTCTCTCCCATCAGCGTTTGTTCAAATAATTGCACGAGGCGAGACTGATAGCGTTGCCGATGTTTTAGCTTCAGAATCGATTGCACGATCGCCAGGGTTTCCCCTTGCTGAGAGTGCGATGCTGTGATTTGAATTGCATGTAGCAGAGAGAGTTCTAATTCCTTTCGCACCATTGAAGCAGGTAAAACTGCTGCCCCCATTCCACTTTCCACAATTGCCTTCACCATTTCGCTACTGCTCAACACCAGGATGACATTGAGTGCTGTAGGGTCAATGCCCCAGGTTTGTAGCGATTGCTCGAAAATTTGCTGAGCGCCAGAACCTGATTCACGCATCACCCAATCGGTGTTGAGCAGTTCAGTCACTGGAATTTGCGGCTGCTCAAACCAGGGATGCGATCGCCCTACGACAATTTGTAACCGATCGCTAGCGATGATCGTTTGCTCTAGTTGAGTTCTGAGGGCGGGTTTAACGTCGCCAGTCATCAGTCCTAGATCAAGCAGACCCGTCGCGGTGCCTTCGCAGATTTCTTCAGCATTGCCCAGAGTGCAATTGACAAAGATACCCGGATACTGACGCTTAAACTGGCTGATTTTGTCGGGCAACCAGTAGTTGCCGATCGTCAAACTCGCGCCTAATTTCAGTTCGCCCCGCTGTAAATTGTTCAACTCTCGCAAACCACGCTCGGTCAATGCCACCTGATCGAGAATCTTCTGCGCTTCAATTTGGAGTAAAAGCCCTGCCTCTGTTAATTCTACCCGCCGACCAATGCGATGAAATAGTTTCACTCCATAGGCTGCTTCTAAACTTTGAATTGCAGCACTAACGGCGGGCTGTGTAATGTAAAGCAGTTCAGCCGCTCGTGTAAAGTGCAATTGTTCAGCCACCGCCAAGAAAATTTTAAGTTGTTCCAGCGTCATCATTAGATTTTTCAAGTTGGGTGAGGCATGAAGGGGCAGAAATACGCGTGAAACTCCTGCAAATGAGGCGGCTTTTAAGTTAGTTTTTTCCTTAGAAACCCACACAGATGGGTAGGAATTAAGACCTGAACCTTAAGAGGATGCAAGTAATATTTGTCAGAAAACGGTAATTATTTTTAAGGGACATAAAGCGATGAGCTTAGGGGGCTTATTCGACTGAGCTTAAGGGTCTTGAACAGCTCGATCGCCGACACAGACGATGGTTGTGCTCTAACACAGTTAAGGAAACTAGCACCTCAAGCTTCCCATGTTCAAGAGTTTAATCATTAAAATTTATCGAATTAACAAATAATACTATTTGCTCTTACTGGTAGTGGTGAATAGTAATGGTTAGGAGCGAAGGGAGGCATTGTAATGATGCACAAAGTACCAAATCGCGCCAATATGATTGCTCAATTTTTTCGAGAACGACAAGGTTTTACGGACCAAACGTCCG
>JAHHIG010000023.1 GCA_019358895.1 Tildeniella nuda ZEHNDER 1965/U140
CGGGGCAAAGACCAGAACCCAGGGCATTAACTCTTTTGGTAGCAAGTGCATCAGGAGAAATCGAATAACACTTTCCTGATTTTGCTACCTTTCCTCCCCTTCACAATGGACAAAGTCGAGCTAAGAGCTTGTTTGGAAAGTGTCTGGCGGTTAAAACCGCGACTATGAAAACAAAGTCTGCCAATGCAGACTACTGAGCTGCAAGGGCTTTATAACTGCGGCGGCAGGTTTGCTACAGTTCAGTGTCTTCCCGTCCTGCTCTGAGCTGTACGTACACCAACACGAGCGTTGCGCCTAGCAGTAGCGTTGCTGCTGCTGCTGCATAACCAAAGTCAAACTGAGCAAACGCTTGTTCATAAATGTAGTAGACCAACAGATTAGTCGTGTTGAGCGGTCCACCACCTGTAATCACATAAACCTGCTCGAAGCTCCGCAAGGTGAAGATAGCCGTCGTCACTGCAGCGAAGATCAGCGTGGGACGTAAGCCCGGAAGCGTAATGTGCCAGAACTGTTGCCACGGTGCAGCGCCATCCAGTTCGGCAGCTTCATAGCGACTCACAGGAATCGTTTGGAGTCCAGCGAGAAAGACTACCAGGTTAAAGCCAAGCTGTTTCCAGATGCTTAAAAGAATGAGGACAGGCATCGCCCAGACAGTGCTGCTCAACCAGGGGATGGGGGCAATGCCAAGCACTTCTAGCCATTGATTGAGCGGTCCTTCCATTTGAAAGAGCCAACGCCAGCCTAAACCAACGGCAACCAGGGAGGTGATGGATGGCAGAAAGTAAGCAGCCCGCAGGAGGTCACGAAAGGCGATCGCGCGATCGAGTAACACGGCTAAACCCAACGGCAGCAGCAAGCTAGGAATCACGGTCGCTAACGTGAAATAGAGGGTATTTTCTAACACTTGCCAAAAGTCAGGATTCAGCAGCAAGCGCCAGTAGTTGTTCAAGCCAACCCAGTGAATGCCCGCTCTTGTAAAGCTGCCTGTTGTGAAGCTGAGGTAGAACAGGTACACGATCGGATATAGGACGAAAATGCCCAGCAAGAGGAGGGCAGGCGCTAGAAAAATCCAGGCAGCCACTCCATCATTGTCAAAATCAATGAGTGTGCGCGGTGTCTTCTCAAGTGCCATGCTAGATTGATCACTCTAAAGTGATGGATTATAGCTGTCGCCATAAAAGTTAAGACATTGGGATTAAAAGGGGTGTGGGGGCTTCGCCCCCAGCCAGGGGTTTCACCCCTGCACCCCGTCCTAACCCGTGTGACTGTCGCTATACTAAACAGCTTGCATTTTAGCAGTCGGGCGATCGACGGTTTGCGCTGGTAAGATGCTGGTAATCCGCTGGCAGTCTGTTCATGCAACAATCCACTCGAAGGCACCGTTCCACTATTAGCAACAGTTTCCTTGGGCAATCAGCTTACCGCGATCGCGCTGTCCTGCTGATCGGTCAGACGATCGCATGTTTAGTTATTGGATGCTTCACGTTGGCTAGTTTTGTAGCGGTCTTGTTTCCCGATCGGGCGCTAAGTGCAGTCCCAACGCCTGTTCTGGTTGTGCCATCGCCGTCATTGCCCACGGTTAAACCAGAGTCGGTTGCGCCGCTTCCTGTTGCCAAGCGAATTTTGGGGCAATGGTTGGCGAAGGAACCGCTAGAAGGCGATACGATCATGTTTGTCTTTGCACCCGATGGGAAAGCGTTCATTGTGTCAGGCGCAGCGGCATCGGGGAATGCGATCGCGACCCAATTCCAATACCGCCTTGATGCCAAACCCCAGCCGATGCATCTGGACATCGTTCTAACACCGGATACTACGGTTGAAACCCTGTTTGAATTCACCACGAACGGTGATCTGCGCTTGCAAATGTTGGGTACGCGCCCTGGTAAGCCTCGTCCTGTAAAGCTGACAGATCATGCCACGCTGTTTCAAAAGATTTCTGACGATACCACTCCGCCATCGGGCACTGAGATTAAGCCGTTCCGTTAACTAGCTCGGTTGTAAGCGCTGAATGTTGCACTCTAAGGAGATCACAGCGACTGAGTGTAAAGCGTTTCAACCATTCCAATGCTGCGTTCGCTATTCAATATTGACCAGAGAGCTTGTATGAGCGGCATGACAACAGTTGCTAGTTTGATTTCGCCCACAGTGCCCGTTTCTGTAACGCTCGATCGCCCTTTGAAATTGGGCGTGATGGCATCTGGCAGCGGCAGTAATTTTGAGGCGATCGCCCAGGCAATTGCTGATCGACAACTCAATGCTCAGGTACAAGTCCTGCTTTATAACAATCCTGGCGCAAAGGCGGCTGCCAGAGCTGATCGTTGGGGCATTCCGTCGGTGCTGCTCAACCATCGTGAGTTTGCCAGTCGGGAAGCACTGGATGCGGCGATCGTCGCCACGTTGCAACAGCATGAGGTGGAATGGGTCATCATGGCGGGCTGGATGCGGATTGTCACACCTGTTTTGATCAATGCCTTCCACAGACGTATTCTGAACATCCATCCCAGCTTGCTTCCCAGCTTTAAGGGCAACCGAGCCGTCGAGCAAGCGCTGGCAGCAGGCGTAAAAATCACGGGCTGCACAGTGCATCTCGTCGTACCAGAAGTCGATAGCGGCGACATTATCATTCAGGCTGCGGTGCCTGTGTTGTTCGGTGACACACTGGAGACACTCCACGATCGCATCCACACGCAGGAACATCGTATCTTTCCATACGCGATCGCGCTGGCAGCACAGGCTCAACAGCACTCAAAATCTTGAAGCTATTAGCTATCAGCTATCAGCTATCAGCTTTCAGCTCTAAATTCAAGGCTGACGGCTGACCGCTGACGGCTGACCGCTGACCGCTGACCGCTGACCGCTCACTCCTGAGCCACCTGTCGCCATTCTTCAACTACAAACGGCGGAATGGGCAGTTCGATCGCCGTTCCCTCAAGTGGCAACGTCAACCGCAGCGGTGTCGTCGAGTTCAACTGGCGCATCACTTCAAACAGGTCATACTCAGCAACGTTGACGGCATTGGTCACGGGCGCTGTCTCTGCTGCCAGCCAAACACGCTCCGTTCCTGTCGTAATTTTCAGCGGATGAGGATGCTCCAACGCTGACCCGCCTGGAAAGCCGACTAATCGCAAATGAATGCTCTCAGTTTGTCCTCCCTGCATTCGCTTGTAGAAAACGACCTGCCACGCCTGATCAGTACGATCGCGCAACGTTTGTAAGGAGCGGTACATCACGCGATCGTTGCCTTCGGGATAAGTATGCACAGACGCTAACCCATCAGGCATACCCAACGCTAAAAAAAGCGCAAGAACTGTCCCGATGAACGATAAAAGCCGATCCATCTCGTGATTCTCCTGCCTATCTCTTTTGCATCGAGTTTACTGTAACCAAAGTATAGATGGAATAAATTCCAAAGCTTTACAGAAGCTTTCTACTTATCTATTCACATCAGAGTTAGTATGCAGACACATCCCTTTCATCCACTACATTTAGATGGACAGCAGCAACCAATCTGCTCATTTCTTCAGTAGATAACTGAACGAAAAGCTCTATTCAACAGTTGCCATATCTCATTGATTAACTATTTAGTGGTATCGAATTATGTCTAGTAGCAACTACCCGAAAGCGTGGTCGCGTTTTACTACCCAGATGCGTAAGCCAGATGGTGAAACTCCTAAAGAGTTAGTGGATAATTTTGGGCAGTTAGCTAGATGGTCGGCTCGATTTAGACTAGCAAAAAGCTTCAAATCACTAGATTTAGGCGATGCCTATTCAGGCTCAGATACGCCTCAACTGTATTCAGCAATTACTAGAATTTTTCTTGTTTACTCAGCCTTTGAGATTTATTGCGACATCATCTGTTTCAAGTCTAGTAAAGAATCTCAAATAAAAGCGCTTCAAGATGCTCTATCGCAACAAGCAACTATTAAAACCATTCGTGACTTAGATCCGCAGAATGCTTTTGCAACATTTCTTTTACAGCATTTGACAGGTGTCAAGCTAAAACGAACGATGTGTGATTTCATAGGCAACGAAAAGGAGATTAATGTTAGTTGTTTAGCTAAATCTATACGCCATGTTTTTGCTCACGGCATCTTAACAGCTAACGCGATGGGTTTATCGCCAAAACGATTTGATCAAGTGTCTCAAATCATCTCAGACTTCTTGTTAAATTGTATGGATAAAGATTTTGATGAGCGTATACCTGCAAACCTTGACTAATCAAACTCGCCAAACTCTAGAATGGGGCTAGTTTGTTCTAGTGTAGGGTAGTCGCTTAGCAGGTTGGCGATCGCTGTTTCAATCCCTTAGCTATACTAAATTGAAGACCGATCGCCCTGAAGCTGAGCGCCCTGTAGTTACGCCATGCAAACCACTATCAATCTTGATGAAGTCCTTCTCAACGAAGCTTTCCAATTAACCAATCTTACCAATCAGGAAGAGCTCATTAATCTGGCGTTGCAAGAACTTGTAAGGGCGCGCAGAAAGAAGAACCTTCTCGACCTCGCTGGACAAATTCGCTTGGCTCCAGACTTCGACCACAAGGCACTGCGCGCAACTCGTCATGTTGCTGATTGACACATCAGTTTGGGTCAGCGTCTTTCGCGATGGTCTTCGACCGACCGAAGGTCAACGAAGTGGTCAAATCCGCCAGCAACTAGAGACACTAATCGCCGATCGTGAAGTCCTACTGACCCGCTTCACTCAGCTTGAACTGCTTCAAGGTAGCCTGAACGAGCAAGAATGGACTCTCCTCTCAACCTACCTTGCGACACAAGATTACATTGAACTCACAGTTCATTCCTGGCAAGCTGCTGCACGCATTTACTATGATTTGCGTCGCCAAGGCTTGACCGTTCGCAGTCCAATCGATTGCTGTATTGCTCAAGCCGCACTAGAAAATAATTTACTTTTGATCCACAACGATCGCGACTTTGAAACCATTGCCCAAGTGCTATCGCTCCAACATCTCCGCTTTCAAGCTTGAGCGTTTCCCTTGAAGCCTGGATAGTCGTCTATGGTCGAGAAGCAAAATGCTATCAACTAATCAAACTCGCCGAATTCTAGAATGGGGCTGGTTTGTTCTAGTGTGGGGTAGTCGCCCAGCAGGTTGGCGATCGCCAAATTCGCTACCCGACTGCTCCTCCAATAGCGGCTGTGGTCTGCCATCAATCCAAGCGCCATCGTCACATCGCCCATCTGCCGTTTGAGGAAATTACGTTCGCCCAGGTAATGGTCACGAAAGTACAGCGATGAGTCGTCTAGCTCCAGACTAGCACGTATGGGGTACGCAAAGATATCTGACGCGTGGATGACATTGACCCAGCGCAGCGGCTCAGACGTATAGCGGCTGGCAAACTGCTTTAAGCGTTTTGCATTAGGGCTGAGAAGCTGGTTGAAAATAAGAATAGGGGAGCCGATCGTGGTGATGCTTCTGAGTTTCACTTTGCGCCCTTCACTTGCTCCACTCAACCCCTTAATCGCATTGCGGACATAGAACGCGGGATCAGAGCTATCAAAGCTGTCTGAAAACAAAAGATCCCAGAGAATGACGCTGCCAAGAGAATGCGCCACGATATGCAGGTCTTCCTCAAACGGGTTGTCGGTCAAAAAGGTGAGAAACTGCACTGCGATCGTTCGCCTTGCTTCGCGCCCTTGCATTGTGTTGAGATAGTGAAAAATGTCGTTGAAGAAGCCTGTAATCAGTTGTTCTCGACGCAGACGATAGTGAAACACGTCATCAATGTCAGTCTGAGGCTGATCCCACTTAAACGCTTCCAGATCTTGCTGAATCCAGTCCCAAAGCTGATTGGTGCTGCCCAGAGTATCGCCCCAGAAGCAAGCATAGAACTCTGGAACCGACAGCCCTTGATCGGAAAACTCACTAATAATGCGCGATCGCAACGGGTCGGCATAGCCACTTTGCCTCACCGATGCTCCATGCATAAACCAGACCAACATTGCACCCGCTCCCAAACGATCGCGCTAAAACTCATGCATCATACCTGGCAAGAATGGTTTGCAGTTGAGCCGCAACCGCTGCCGTTTGCTCCACCATCGCCATGTGTCCACAATCGCTAATTTCAGCCACGTTCGCTCCACACGCTTCAAACAGGGGATGAAAGCTTGCCAAATGGCGCACATACTGCGGCTCCATAATTGGGTCTTGTGCCCCAGCAATAAAATAAACGGGTTGCTGCAACCGAGCCACGACTTGCGGTAAACAGTGGACTTCTGCTTCGGTGGTCGAGTCCAGGAGCATTCCTAGTGCGGCTTCGGCATCTGCCGTCACAAAGTCAATTAAGCGCTGCCGTCCCCACCGACGCTCGATCGTCCGTGCCACACTTGCCCGCGTAAACAGCAAATCAAGCAATGGCACCTGACACAACCAGCGCGGACGCAACTTTACCAACTGTTGTCCTGCTGCCCGAAAGCGATCGAACTCTTCCTTCAGATAAATGCCCCCACCCGAATTCAGGCAAATCACGCCCTTTACCTGCGGCAGTTGGTCTGCTGCCCACAAAGCAATGCTGCCGCCGATCGAATGCCCCACTAACCAGGCAGTTTCAAGCTGCAATTGCTTCAGCAACAGCGCTAAATCCTTGGCATAATCAATCAAGCTATAGCCAGTGCAAGCGCGATACTTTACCTCTGTCGCTTGAGCTAGTTGAGAATCACCAAAGCCACGCAAATCATAAGATAGGCATTGATAGCGTGGTGACAGTTGCTCAATCAACGGTTGCCAATAGTGGCGGCTAAGGAGCCAACCGTGAATAAAAACCAACACATCGTTTGAGGCAGTGGGAGCGGTCAGCTCGTAAGCGTGTGGCACTCCCAGAATGTCGATCGTCTGCATAGCTCTATCGTAACCCGATAGGAGAAGGCTAAAGGCTAAAGGCTAAGGGCTAAAAATTTTAGCCTTCGTACGTTAGCCTTCATACTTTCTTCTAAAACCGCCTGCCCAAGAGACGTTGCTTCACCCCTTCCGCAATTTTTTGCCCCAGATACTCTGGGATGAGGCTTTCATTTGGTCCTAGCAGATAGAGGATCAGGCGCGTGCGACCACGCCAGACCAGCAGGTTAGCATTCACCACCAGCAGATCTTCCTGCCAGATCGCATACATCACTTTGTAAAACAATCCTGGTTGGTTATCGGCTTCAATCAACAGCGCTGGTAGGTGAAACACGGGGTCAACGTAGAACTCAGTTTCGACCTGCTCCAATCCGGCATCCAGATTGAACTCGACTGCCAGCATTTCCTCCACTTCAAAGCGCCCTGCTAACGCTTCCCGAACGGCTCGGCAGACGTTCTCGGCGGTCTTCTCGCTCAACGTCTTGCCACTGCGAGACACAATGAGCTTGATGAAGACCAGCATCGGAGGATAAATTTGACCATACAGGCTCAGACTGTGAATGGTTAGCCCATAGGCAGCCAGTACACCAAAAATGTCGCTGAGCAAGAAAGACTGGTTGCGATACGCAAAATGGAGGGCGCTCTTGCTACCCTCTTGCTTGAGTTCGATGACAGCCTGTTTGGTTTTGTAAAGATGGTACGCCAGTCGTAGATTTTGTAGTTGAATCTCGCTGCTGACAAACTGCTCATAAAACTGTGGAAACGCTCGGTTGAAGCGCTTCAACAGTTCTAGCGTCGATGACTTTAAGCCGAGCGCCATAATCAGAAAACTCGTTTGGTTAGGTTAAGCCCATCTGTACAAGGAGCCGATCGTCTGCTGTTGAAGCTTTAACTTTAGGTCAATGCTCACCACATTTCCAAGCTCTGTCGTCATTTTCCCAGGAGAATGATGACTTGTTATAAATCCAGCGTGGCAAAACCACACGAGGAAAGAGCACAGAGCGTATACTATTCATTACTGTGACTTTACTACTACCTTAACCACGCTCGCATGGGTTTTTGGAAAAGCCTGTTTAGCAGTTCTGATGCTACCTCCGCACCTCAGGCGCTGCAGATGGAGGACTATACCAGCAGAGCTACTGGCGATCGCGCTAACGCTCGAATTTTCTTCAGTACAGAGCGAGAAATCGATCTGTATGAGCTAGAAGAACTATGTGACGCAGTCGGCTGGTCTCGTCGCCCTCTGCGAAAAGTTAAAAAAGCGATTCAACACAGTTTCTTAGTCGTTTCGATGTGGGAACAACAGGGTTCGCATCGGCGACTGATTGGTTTTTCACGCGCCACGTCTGATCACGCCTTTAACGCCACCATTTGGGATGTTGTGGTTCATCCAGATTTCCAGAGCAAAGGGCTAGGCAAGGCACTCATGAAGCAGGTGATCAAAAAACTGCGGAGCGAAGATATTAGCAACATTACGTTATTTGCCGATCCTCAAGTAGTCGATTTTTACCGGAATTTGGGCTTTATGTCTGATCCAGAAGGCATTAAAGGTATGTTCTGGTATCCAGATTAAGCAGTGAGTTGGTATTGAGGCTGAGCAACGAAACACTCAGACTTTCAGATTGCCCATCAACCTTAGCCTTCTACCACGAGTTTGATCGATCGCAGGTTCAGCTCAGACAGCCTTGGTTGCCAAATCTATACGTCTACATGCCATCCGGCTAGAGTATATTTTGCTGCGTGCCCAAGGTAGTGACTCTTTGGTAGAAGTCCCTTTTCTGACATTGAAGCCGATCGCCTTACCCCTGCGTTTCCTGCTTAACGGGCTGTATTCACGCTGTCAAGCAAAATTAGGGTGACCAGGATATGTTAAGCTAAAGACCGACGACGGGATGTAGCGCAGCTTGGTAGCGCGCCTGCTTTGGGAGCAGGATGCCGCAGGTTCGAATCCTGTCATCCCGATTGAGCTTCAAAGATTAAGCTACACACTAGAGAAAATTAGCAGTTTGAGTTAAGGCTCAAGCTTTTTTTGGCGTACGCATGGTGACGGGCTGGCATTGGGAGCAAGAACGTACATCATCATGCCCTCTCCCCCCTTGATTCCATATCTTTGCAGGCAGCCTAACTTGCTGTCTACATCTCTCAACGTCTTAAAGCATTGTCGTCTTCGTTACCTACAAGCTGATCCGTCTTTGTGATCAGTTGGAACTGATATAGCAGTCCTAAATTATTCATGAAAAGTATGCATTGGTTAAGCACTCAGCGGTCAGCCGTCAGCTTGGACATGAGGGCTGACCGCTGAAAGCTAGGAGTTGAAAGCTAACCCAGCACAACTTTCACAAATCCAACAGGATTGCTATAGCACCAGACTCAAAACGTTTAGAAAAGCGTTGATCCCTGACTAGAACGTGTGCAAAACAAGCGATCTCTAACCAGGGTCTCATTGCCAATCGGCAGCAATATCGACATAATAAGGAGATAAGCCGGAGCGATTAAACGTTCGTATCACGCTTTTGCTTTGTTGTTTTTGATACATCTTTCTGATAACAATTTAGAACGGTGCAGGGTGACGATCGCCCTTTAGCTCAATGTTCCAAACTGCGCTGAATCCGAAAGCACTTAATATGTCTACTGTTTTAGATTTAGAGACACCGACTGCTTTAGATGTTCATTGCCCCAATTGCGGTAGCCACGCCGAACGTTACTATCTCACCATTGATCACTTGACCAGAACGCAATGCTCAGCCTGTGATTATTTGATGGTCACCTGTTCACAAACGGGTAGGGTAATTGAAGCTTACGCGCCTGGTCTTTACGCCTGTCGTTAGAAAGCAACTCTGGTTATAGTGCAAGTATCACTTCGTAGCAGACGCACGTAGCTGACCGCAGGCGGCATCGGCTGCAAGCCCACGCGACTGGCGGACGCTGACGACGATATGCTTGGCTTTCAGAGCGTTGACAAACGTTTGAATGCGCTGAGGGCTGGGTCTCTGATAATCAACCTCAGAGATAGGATTGTAAGGGATCAAGTTCACGTGGCTCTGGAAGCCACGTAGATGCTTTGCTAGCTCGATCGCGTGTTCTGGGCAGTCATTCAACCCGGCCAGCAAAATGTATTCAAACGTGACTCGCCGACCTGTGATCTGAACATAGTCACGACACTCGTCTAGCAGCGCTTCTAACGGGTAATGTCGAGCGCTAGGAATGAGTTTCTCTCGTAATGTTTGGTTAGAGGCATGGAGGCTGACCGCAAGAGTTGCGCGGAGCTGACTTGCAGCAAGCTTACGGATGCGATCGGGAATACCAACCGTAGAGACGGTCATAGTACGCTGCCCAATGCCCACGTCCTGGTTTAAGCAGCGTAGTGCAGCCACCACATTCTCTGTGTTCAGCAACGGTTCACCCATGCCCATGAAAACAACGTTGCTCACACGCTGCTGGAAATCAGCCTGCACGGTCAGCACTTGATCCACGATCTCTGCTGTGGTCAAGTTACGAACAAATCCGCCTTTGCCAGTCGCGCAGAAATCACACGCCATTGGGCAACCGACCTGTGAAGAAACGCAGACGGTAAGGCGATCGAGAGAGGGGTGTGGGGTGTAGGGTGTGGGATGAGGTAAGGGCGTTGTTAGTTTTCGGTTGTTAGTTGTCGGCAATGAGGTTTCCTCATTCCACTGATTTTCCCACTCCTCTCTCCTCTCTCCTCTCTCCTCTCCCCTTTCCTGATCCCAGTTGAAGGTGGGGATGCCTACCGTTTCAATGATTTGACCGTCGGCAAGGCGCAGAAGAAACTTGACGGTGCCATCTGGAGCCGCAGACCGCTGGTGTAAGGTCGATCGCCCGATGTCAACATGCTCTAACTCAGCACGCCATTGTTTGGGAAAGACAGAAATATCAGTGAGCGATCGTACCCCTTTTTGGTAAAGCCATTCGTGTAGCTGTTTCCCCCGATAAGCACGCTGTCCACGCTGCTGTACCCACTCGGTTAACTCAGCAAGAGACTTGCCCAATAATGGCGATGATGTTTCTAGTGATACAGAAGACATAGGAGGAATCAAGAGGATAAGAGTAAAGAGCTTGAAATTTTAAGTTGGCTCTTTTCACTCAAAACTCAACGCTCATCACTTAAAACTAACAAAATCACAGCACGGCTGCTCTCAAACGGGCGATCGGCAGACACGTTAGCTTACGAGCGCTGGGCACATATGCCCGATAGCGAAACACATCATAGTCATTGCGCTCAATCTCATCCAGAATGCCGCTGTAGAGCATTAGGGCTGCCCAGACCGGGAAGCGGGCATCTCGATCGAGTGCGCGGATGCCGCGTTCGGCAGAGGTGAAAAACTTGCGGGCACGCTGAATTTGGAAGCGCATCAGTTCGCGCCAACGTTCATCCACCACACCGTTGAATAAGTCTTGCTCGGTGTAGTTGAACAGCGCTAACTCATCTAACGGTATGTAAATTCTGCCACGGCTTGCGTCTTCACCGACATCGCGCAGAATATTGGTGAGTTGGTTGGCAATGCCGAGAGCAACGGCTTCGTCGGTTGGGTCGGTCTTGACCTTGCGGTAGAGATCCCAGGGAGCGGTGCGTAGAGTGGCATCAATGCCCATTACAGGAGTGGTCATTAAGCCAACCGTGCCTGCGACCCGATAGCAGTAGAGCTTCAGTGCTTCAAAGGTTTCGTAGCGCGATCGGTGCAAGTCCATGCGTTGACCAGCGATCATATCTCGAAATGGCTGAATCTTGATGGGAAAGCGTTCTAGCGTATCCACCAAGGCTACGTCGGGGTCTTCAACAGGATGACCTGCGAAGACCGATTCTAGCTGTCTTTCCCACTGATCGAGTGTTTCAGAGGTTGTTAAGCTGGCGCGGGGACCATCCACTAGTTCGTCGGTACGACGACACCAGACGTAAATTGACCAGATTGCACGACGTTTGACCTCGGGCATCAGCATCGTGCCCAGGTAGAACGTTTTCGAGTACTTTGCCGTAATCTGACGACAGAGTTCGTAGGCATCGTCTAAGGAAGCGAGAGTCCTCACGCACGAATAATCAGGCAATTTCAGCATTTCCTTGAGAACGCTTGGCGAATATAGCAGGGAAGCAGGTTCAATTTAGGCAGTGGTTCGATCGACAGAAAAGGGAGGTAACGCGCTGTCTAGATTGCTCCAACGACAGAGCTTTTCGCCCTTAGCCCCAGTTTTCTAGTGGCATCATTCACTCATGCTGTTGACTGAGA
The DNA here is from genome assembly GCA_019358895.1 of Tildeniella nuda ZEHNDER 1965/U140. GTDB lineage: Bacteria > Cyanobacteriota > Cyanobacteriia > Leptolyngbyales > Leptolyngbyaceae > Stenomitos > Stenomitos nudus. The sequence continues at coordinate 12,094 of JAHHIG010000023.1, forward strand.
GAACCAGCATCCAGTCAAAAGTATGACCATTATATCGATCGCGAACGGTTAGACATTCGCCATTGGCTGGGGCTGATTACTTGTGGTGGTTGGTTTCACAACGTCAGTCACTGAGCGACTGTTCACAAGTGCCTGCGCTGTCAGCTTACCAGAAAGTACGGCACCCTCCATACTGCCAAGATACCGTTGCATGGTGTAACTGCCTGAAAGAAAGAAATTCGGGATCGGTGTTACTTGATCAGGGCGGTATGCTTGTCGCCCTGGCGTAGCGGTATAAACCGATCGTGGCGTTTTGACGACTTTAAATTTTCGCAGCTTAGCAGGATTCTCAGTGCCAAAATGCTGCGGGAATAGTCGCTCTAAATCTTTCATCGTTGCGGCAATAATCTCGTCATCAGATCGATCGATCCAATCTTTTGCAGGTGCCAGCACTAGCTCCAGCATGGAGCGATCGGGATCGGCATACTCTTTGCAGGTCACGCTCATGTCAGCGTAGACACTCAGCAAGTCCGATCGCGAGAAGAGGAGTTGATCAATATCCGTCAGCTTGCGATCGAACCACAGATGCAGGTTGATGACAGGCACACCTTCTAAGCCGTCGAGCTTTTGGAAGAACGCCATCGACTTCCAGGCAGGCGGCATCAACACCTTCATCACATCAACTGACATGGCAGAGACGTATGCATCGGCAGTAATCACCTCATCCGCCGCCCCATCCAAACCGCGCATCAGGAATCCACGCACCGTCCCATCATCGTGAAGCTGGATTTCCTTCAGCGGCTTCTTGAGATGGACTTCGCCACCTCCTTCTGTGATGTGATCGACGATCGGCTGACACAATCGCTCCGTCGGCGAGCCATCCAGAAAGGCAATCTTAGAGCCGTAGCGTTCTTGCAGAAAGCGATTCAGAGCCGTGAGAAGAATCGTTGATGAGACCTCATCGGGGTTGATAAACGTGAGCGCTTTGCACGCCGCGATAAAGACATCACTGCTTACTTTTTCGCCGATTCCCTGCCGTTCCAGCCATGCTGCAAAGCTGTACTGATCCATCTCCTCAACGTACTTTTGACCGCGCACGATCGCAGGAGTCAACCCGATCGCAAAGCGGATCTTTTGTTCCCACGTCAGCATGTCATTGTTGCGTAGAATCGACACAATCACGTTGAACGGTGCAGGAATATCCGGCACGTCGAAGCGCGACAGCACTCCAGGCTTGTCGGGCTGGTTAAAAATCAGCGCATGCTGCTTCCACTGAAGTCGGTCTGCAATGCCGAGTTCTGCCATCAGTTGCAGCATATTGGGGTAGGCTCCAAAAAAGGCATGGAGTCCCGTTTCGTACCAGTCACCGTCTTCATCTTTCCAGGCAGCGACCAGTCCGCCTAAAACATCTCGGCTTTCTAAAACAATGGGGGTATGTCCCGCATCGATCAGGTACTTAGCACAGGAAAGACCTGCCAGACCTGCTCCAGCGATCGCAACTCGCATGTGGCTTCTTTAAACTTCTTCAAGGTTGGCTAGCCCTCATTATACGTTGCAAACCGTTACATTTGGCGTGAGGGTGCTCCGGACTTGAGAAGACTGACTGAAAAGAAAAAGCCCCGACTACAAGAGCCGAGGACTATGATCAGGGTGCATCTACCACTACATTGTTCCCATTTTTCGCAGCCGATCCGGAGCAAACGGGAGCTTTGCTTAAATTACGCAAACCTCGGCGGTTGGAAGCAAGCATCGCGCATCGTACCCAACGTGGTCGCTTAAACCTCCGAGGTTTTAGTCAATGCTTAAAACGCCTCTGCGTGTAAACGGCGACGACAGTGCAGACCGAAAAGGCGATAATGAAAAAATTTAACAGTGCGATCGCTGGTTTCTTCACCAGACGCTCACTTTCATTTTCATACTCATTACTTCATAACCACTGCTACTGTACTAGGACTTACGAAGGGGTTTAGATCCCCGACTTCTGATGAAACCTCAGCCATCAAAGCCTGCGCCCTTGTAGAAGTCGGGGATCTTTGCGTAAGTCCAATGTACGCTGCTACTTTTTATAAACTCTGTTTGCGTCCCTTCTCAGCCCGTTTGAACAGAGTATGTCGATGCGAACTGCGACGTTACAAGAACGACTCGATAGCTATTACGAACAGATTCAGGCAATTATCCTGGTGCGTCAGAATCCCATCACGGGGTTGCTGCCAGCCAGTACAGCGGTCAATGCTCACGGTGACTACACCGATGCCTGGGTGAGAGATAACGTCTATAGCATTCTCGCCGTTTGGGGGCTGGGATTAGCGTATCGCCGTCTGGATGACGATCGCGGGCGCACTTTTGAGCTGGAACACAGCGTCATTAAGCTCATGCGCGGGTTGCTGTTTGCCATGATGCGGCAGGTACAGAAAGTCGAACGCTTCAAAGAGACTCAATTACCGTTAGATGCGCTGCACGCCAAGTACGATACCCACACGGGCGGTACCGTTGTGGGAGATGACCAATGGGGGCACCTACAGCTGGATGCGACCTCGATCTTTCTGCTCATTCTGGCGCAGATGACGGCTTCCGGACTACACATCGTCTTCACAACCGATGAAGTCAACTTTATTCAAAATCTGGTCTATTACATTGGACGCGCCTATCGCACACCCGACTTTGGCATTTGGGAGCGAGGCAACAAAATCAACCACGGCAACCCAGAACTAAACGCGAGTTCTGTCGGCATGGCAAAAGCGGCACTGGAAGCCATGAGCGGGCTTAACTTATTTGGCGCGTACGGTAGCCAAACGTCTGTGATTCACGTGCTGCCCGATGAAATTGCCCGATCGCGCATCACTCTCGAATCGCTCTTGCCGAGAGAATCCAGTTCTAAGGAAGTCGATGCAGCACTCTTGAGCGTCATTGGCTTTCCGGCTTTTGCGGTGGACAATGAAGCACTGCGCGATCGCACTCGCAACGACATTGTGACCAAGCTTGAGGGCAAGTACGGCTGCAAACGCTTTTTGCGCGATGGGCACCAGACAGTGCTGGAAGACACCAGCCGTCTGCACTACGAACCGTGGGAACTAAAGCAGTTTGAGCATATTGAGTGTGAATGGCCCCTGTTTTTTACCTATCTGCTGCTGGATGCGGTGTTTCGGGGCGATCGTGAACAGATAGACGCATACCAGCAAAAGCTACAGGCAGTTTTGGTAGAACGAGACGGACTGCATCTGCTGCCAGAGCTGTACTATGTCTCAGCAGACTGCGTAGAGGCAGAACAGGCAGAACCTCAAAGTCAAGACCGCCTGCCAAACGAGAATGTTCCGTTGGTGTGGGCACAAAGCCTTTATCTGCTGGGGCAACTCTTGAGCGAAAAACTGCTGGCGGTTGGTGACATCGATCCACTCGGTCGCCATCTTCACGTGCGACAGCAACGAAAACCGCCAGTGCAGCTTGCGCTCTTAGCCGAAAATGAAGCACTCCAGTCGCAGTTAGCAGGTTATGGCATTGCCACTCAAACGCCAACTCAGGCAGAAGCCTTCCAGGTGCGGGAAGCACAGGAGTTAGCCGCCATTTATACTCAAATTGGGCGCAACGATAAGTTAGGACTGACGGGTCGTCCTGCCCGTCGCTTACGGAGCCTCACGACATCGCGCATTTTTCAAATTCGGGGCGATCGCATCGTCTTCCTACCGTCCATTCTGGATAAACAGCACTTTTACCTCACCTTCGATCCACATTTTCTAGTCACCCAAATTCGTACCGAACTGGCACACATTCAACGACACTGGAGCCAGCTTGGACGACCGACAATGACACTGCTCGTGACCCAAGACATGCTGGCAGCCGACAACCTGGAAGCCAGCGATACAATGCCCTTGCTAACGCTTCTAAAGGAATTAAACAGCGGCGACTGTAACGGCGTTCAAGTGAAACTGGGACGGCTAAACCAGTTGATGCTGACCTCGGCAGTCGAACGCATTGATTTTCTGCACGATTTCGACTTCACCCGATCGCCCGTACAGGATGCGCTGCCCGAAACCCCGTACCTGAGCTTTCATCCCGACAGTTTGGTGCCACTCAGTATCACTCAAGAATTCAAGCTAGAGTGCCAAACGAACATTACGCTCTTGCTCTCCAGCCTCAAGCAATCTGCCAACCTGTATGAACAAGTCGAACTCTTGAGTACACTAGTGCGGCTGAAAGGTTTGGACTTTGATACGGGCTTTGGACAACCCGCTCGATCGATCACCGTCGGCAATTTGCTGGATGAAATTTACGCCAAAGCGGGCAAGCTGAAACTCTGGGCGATCGTCCGTCGGGCTGCTGGACTCCGCAACAAGGTGGACATGAGTCTCGTCGATGCAGTCATTGACATTTTAGTACGGCAAAAGCAAATTGCTGTCGGTCGTGCCTATAGTGAAGCCTCGCTGATCACCCGACCCGGAACGCCACCCGAAATGCTGGAGAAAATCGCTGAATTCTGTCGAGAAGACATTCGCGATCGGATGCTCACCCAGGAGATTCTGGTTTACCTGAGCCTGTTAATCAAAGCCAACCCCTCGCTGTTTGATGGACTGCTTACCCTGAGAGTCGGCTACCTCATTTTGTTAATTACTAGCGAACTGGCGTGGGAACTGGATGTGCCTCAAGATGAAGCATACGAACGTCTCATGCAGCTCAGCCCCCACGAAATCCAGACTCGTTTACAGCATGTACTAGAAGGCTATCAAGGCTTGGACAAAGCTCTCTTTCAGCAGGAGTCGTTGCCCGTCAAACAGCGGCAGATGAACATTGAATGGGTCGTGCGATCGGATCAAGAACTAACCAGCGATGGCTCTCAGCCTGCGATCGAAAACTGGTGGCGCAAACGCCAGCTTGATGGCTCGTTGAACCGTGTACCCAAAGATTTTTACCCTAGCGTCTGGAACCTGCTGAAGCACTGCAAAGGCTTAGTCATTGGGGACAAGCTAGAACGCCGCAACCGTTTGGATAGCGATTTGTTGCTGGCAGAAACCACCCCCGGCGAGAAAAACTTTGCCCTTCAGGTGGAGCACCTGCTCAACAAAATGCAAGCGCCCGAATACCGCCAGGTCAACATCGAAGCACTCATGGAACTGAGTGCGATCGGCGATCGCAACCCCAACTTACAAATCGAAGACTACATTGTTCTGGATGTGCTGGTCGGTCACGCCGTTCGTCTGGCATGGCTGGAGCAGCATCCTGATCATCGCGATCGCTACGATGAACACAAGGCGGCGGCATGGCGATCGTTCTACGCCAGTTCACCTTACGATTGCGCTAGCTATGTGGCGAAGGCGCTACGCTTCCTGACAGAATTGGCGCAAACGGCGGGAGTAGGGAGTAGGGAGTAGGGAGTAGGGTTTTGTTTTTAGTTGTACAGGCACTTTGAACTAACAAGGCTTTCTAGCGATCGCCACCCAACTTCAACCAGCCAAATAATTCCCCTATGGTCAAATGTAAATCCCCTGCAAAAGCTGGAACAGGCAGCAAATCAGTTGCTTCCTCAAAAAAGCTAGGTTGTTGACTGGGTGCATATGCCAACACCATTTGCTCCTCTGGATCGATCAACCAACCGATCTGAGTGCCGTGCGTGAGGCAATGCAGAATATTTTTAGTGACTTTTATATACTTTTGATCGGGAGAAAGAATCTCAATCGTCCAATCAGGAGCCGATTGGAACACATTTGCCACATCGCCGCGATCGTCCAGGGGAATGCGCGACCAGGTAAAGACCGCGATGTCTGGCACAATCGATCGTCCACCAAACGTACAACGCAGCTCAGGAAATGCGAGAGCAACTTGTTGAGGCTTAACAATGGCGTTGATTTGGGTCACCAGTTCACCCTGAAGTCTGCTGTGCTTTCCCTGCGGCATTGGTTTTTGAATAATTTGTCCATCGATATATTCACTCGCAGGTTTTGTCTCTGGCAGTTGCAGAAACGCGTCCAACGTCAGTGTTTTTTCAGGGACTTGTACCATTTTTACGCCTCCTAACCCTGTCGCTCTTCTCTTAGTGGCTACCAGATCCCCGACTTTTCCAAAAAGTCGGGGATCTCAATCCGGCTATGCGTTGATGTTGGCGATCGTACGACTTTGCTTATGAACGATCAGCGTGAGCCTAAACTAAGAAAAGCTGTATCGCATCATTCAAGCATGTCTCTTCAAGTCTATGGCATTCCCAACTGTGGCACCTGCAAGAAAGCCTTTAGCTGGCTGGACAGCAACAGTGTCGCGTATGACTTCATCAACACGAAGGAGAACCCGCCCGATCAAGCGCTCATCCAAAGCTGGGTCGAGGCGATCGGTGCCAAACCCATGCGAAACACGTCTGGTCAGTCTTACCGCGCTCTAGGGACTACCAAAGATGATTGGACAGATGCACAATGGGTAGCGGCATTTGCTAACGATGCCATGCTGCTCAAGCGTCCCCTTTTTGTCAAAGATGGCACGGCTGTCATGGTCGGCTTCAAAGACAAGCCCGAAGTCATTCGTGAAAAATTGGGACTGTGATGATCAAGCACCTACCGCTCTTTGGCTGCGAACACAGGTCAGGGAATTGACAAAGCGCTAATAAAAATCTCGTTCTTTAGGCGAATCAGCGATTACGAGTAATGCTAAACTGCCTCCCCGATACCCTGTACCCTAGTGGTTGTACCTTACTCTCTAACTCACGATGGCATTGGTAGATTTCCAGATTTGCGATCGCGATCTCTCTGAACAACAGCTTGCAGGCTATTTGCAGGCAGAGTCGATCGCGGTTGACACAGAGACGATGGGACTACTGCCTCAGCGCGATCGACTTTGCTTGGTGCAACTCTGCAATCCCCTCGACCAAGTGACCGTCGTGCAGATTGTCCGTGGACAAACCGATGCACCGAACCTTAAGCGGCTACTAGAAGCTGAAAGCAGTGTGAAAGTCTTTCATTTCGCTCGCTTTGATGTGGCGACGTTGCAATACCATTTAGAAATCAGTGTCAACCCGCTTTTCTGCACAAAAGTTGCCAGCAAGCTTGCTCGTACCTATACACCCAAACATGGGCTGAAAGACCTGGTGCAGGAGCTTGAGCAGGTTGAACTCGACAAAAGCGCTCAAAGCTCGGACTGGGGCAACGCAGCCAATTTATCGCCCGAACAGCTCCGCTACGCTGCGAATGATGTCCGCTATTTACTCAGCGCTCGTCAGAAGTTGATCATGATGTTGAAGCGCGAAGAACGGTGGGAACTGGCGCAGCAGTGCTTTCAGTGCATTCCGACGATCGCCAAGCTCGACCTGCTGCAATATCAAGGCTTGTTTGAGCATTGATGTTGGACGGTAGAGCGGTCGCCCTTAGCAACAATCTTCCCTGCTTCAAACAACGTTCCATCACGTTTGACCAAGAGCAACTGGCTTCAAACGTCCCTATGCCGCTGTTAAAATAGCCGTATGAGCCAACAACGCCTTGAACCTCAACCCGGACAGGAATCCGTTTGGGATTATCCACGTCCGCCTCGACTGGAAGTTACCCACAAGCACATCCAGATTATTTTTAATGGTGTCACGATCGCCGACACACATCAGGCACAGCGCGTCTTAGAAACCAGTCATCCTCCGGTTTACTACATTCCACTTGATGATATCAAGCAGGAATACCTCATCAAAAGCACACGATCGACCTTCTGTGAATGGAAAGGGCACGGTGCCTACTACAGTCTCGCCGTCAACGAGAAGCGAGTTGATGATGTCGCCTGGTACTATCCTGAACCAACGCCTGCCTTTGCAGCGATCGCCAACTACGTCGCGTTCTATCCAGCACCAATGGATGCCTGCTACGTTGATGGCGAGAAAGTAGAGCCACAGCCCGGAAACTTCTATGGTGGCTGGATCACCAGCGATATCGTGGGACCGTTCAAAGGCTCGTTAGGAACATGGGGCTGGTAGAAAGGCAACAGGACAGCATTTCCTTAGCGTTGCCTTTTCCCGCTGTCATCGCCTTCAGCTAAAGTCGTTTTTCCAGGTACTGACCAATCATCTGTTGCTCTCCCGCACGGGAGATGATGGTTTGGCGAGTACGGTAGTTTTGCCCAACGAGCTTCAGCTCTTCCTCAAACACAGACCCTTTGTATTCTGTCCGTAAGCAAAGCGTCAACGGGTTAGGGAAGTAGAATGTGGCTGAAACTGGTTTAGTCGTGGCAAACCCACGATCGCGATACAAGATTGATCCAGACGCACCAAACACGGTAGAACCCTCCGATTGTGGCTTGCCGGTCGCCGAATCATGGCTGTCCCAAAGAACTTCAGCACCGCAACTCAGCAACGCTGCATCAACACCATGTAGAGATGCCAAATGACATAGCTCAGGGCTGTTTTGCTCTAAAAATCGAATGGTAATCAAGCTCACGACTTCCTTAGTTTCTCCATCTGGGAGAGTGTAGTAGCGTCGCTCGGATTTCCAACGCCCTGCTGATTGCCGAAAAAAGTCAGCAATGAGGGACACCTCAGCCGTTTGGGTTGCATGCAGTAAAGAAGTCACTTTGTTCAATCCTCACTCAAAGCGTAAACAACGTTTTTGTACCGAATTGCAGATTGTTCAGCACTCCCATTTGTTACTTTTCTTAATGTAACACTTCGTCACCATCTAGCCTCTGCCGAAAGTGCATCATCTTGCAGCCAGACAGTACAGGTTGTAGCTCAAGATACACCTGTTTCGCCCAGTATGCGTTTATGTACACCAAGCGGTTCATCAGCCGTTTGCTGTCTCGCTGCTTACTGTTCTAACCATTTGCAAACAGATTCACTACCCCCTCAAGGGTACTTTTGAGTCATTCAACCTGGGCAAATCATTGGGTGCCTGCTATTCCGTTACTGGTTAACCGCCCGCCCTTCGCGGTAGCCCTTTAGATCGATCGGTTGCTGTAAATCGAGCGATGCGTCGTCCAAGCGGAATCTCAAGTGACTTCCTTCTACCACAATGTCACCTAAAGCAGTTGTGACATACAGCTTGCCCTGGCGAAACCGCAGCACTTGCTTTAGCTCAGAACGAGAGCCATCGTCCAACGCGTCTCGTTTGCTCAAGAAGGCAGGCGGTATAGATACAGGCTGCTGCTCTTTGTGAGCAATGCTAGGTTGAAGTGGTGAGTTTAACGGTTGTAGCGATCGGGCGGGTACTGGCGAAATCTGTAGTTCGGCGCTATCGGGTCGTGATGGAGGCAGTTGACGCAGCCATGTAAGCTGCTCACTACTCTCAAACGAAACCTCGCTCACCAAAGTCGTAACGAACAGTGAACCCTGACTACAAACAATATTGCGAATGGGGTACCAGGTGTCGCGGACAAAAATAAGTATGTCCATATAGATGCCCTGACTACTTCTCTTGCGGGCAGTTCTCCACCATTCTTTCCACAACACGTTTGCTGTAGCGTAGGTTGCTTCATAGCCTGACGGAATTTCGTCTGCCCGGTACTGCTCGAAGCCCGATTGGTCGCCCACCCCTGCGACTGGAACAAATCGACGGGCAAGCAGGATCTGACGCATAGTGGCGCTGTAGTCGGTTTGTTGCCGTAGCAAGACGGTTTGACGGCTGCCACTCCGCTTCATTGTGGCAATTAACCCTCCCCGTTTTGCCATTAACTGCACACTGTTGAACGCAGGTTCGATTCTCAGTTTTTGGTTCGCCGCTAACGTCGCTTCGCCGCTGATAAATTGCTGCATTAACGTAATGTCATCGAGTATGTGCATGATTCAAAAGATGCTGTGAATAGTGATGCATTACGGGCAACCAGGGTGAATTTCACCCTGGTCAGGCGCTTGACAGAGGACAAAAAGATGGACGAAGCAACGTGCGATCGAAGCGAGTGGGCTAACCCTTTGTCAAGGGGGCAAGGCAAAAAACTGAATTGAACGTCTCTTATTCCGGTTATGGGGCGGTTACCTTGTGAGGACTTTAAGCAGTCACCTTTAAAGCGCAACGTGACAGTCTATTACCCACAGTGGCGGCACAGTCCTGCCATTCAGGCAACGGCTAAAGGCATCAGAACTGACGCATTTTGACCAAAACCTCGGAGGTTTAAGCGACTACATTGGTGACGATGCTTGGTGAAAACCTCGGAGGTTTGCATCAGCCCCAGGTATTTCAGAGCGCGACTGTATGACTACGTTGGTTTTCATCAGCACCACAGGCAAACGCCAATGTGTGCAAACGTTCAATCGACCAACATTTGTTTTGAGGGCTGTATGGAGAGCCTTGAGGCGACGGCAAGGTCACAGCTCTGATAACGCCCTAAGTTTTACAGATTTGCCTAGTGTCGGGGCTGCTTACAAGGCGATCGGCTGCTTTTTAAGTCAACGACGGACGGCGTTACGGCTCATAGAACGACTGAGAGAGACATTTGAACGTTCTTGTAGCCTGCTAGGTGGGGGCACCATGCTTGCTGCGTTGCTACTAATGGTTCGTTCGAGAAGGTTTCAATGCCAGTAGATCGATCACCCAAGAACCGTTATTCCCTATAGGTAGAATCATAGTAAGGTTGCGGAATCGTCGGCAGCATCTTTATCGAGTCTTTGAAGAACGGGACGGCTTTCTAAGCAAGAGATGAAGTTGACAGAAACAAAGCTCTTAGGCAGCAAGCCAGCCAAGCTTTAACAGCGTAAAAGCAGTGTAGTTTTAGCCCAGGTAGGCTTTTCTGACTTGATCATTGGTCAATAGCTGGTCAGCAGCGCCTGTGAGGGTAATGCGTCCAGCTTCCAAGACATAACCACGATCGGCGTGTTGCAGCGCCAGAGTAGCGTTTTGCTCTACTAGCAGAATGGTAACGTCGGTCGCATGAAGGTTTTGAATGATAGTGAAAAGTTCACGGACGATCGCGGGTGCAAGTCCTAAGCTGGGTTCATCGAGCAGCAGCAGTTGAGGGCGGCTCATGAGGGCACGGGCGATCGCCAGCATTTGCTGTTCCCCGCCACTAAGGGTACCTGCCAATTGATCACGACGTTCTGCAAGACGTGGAAAGGTAAGAAACTGTTGTTCGATATCAGCTTTGATGCCGAGGCGATCGGAGCGGGTGTAAGCGCCTAGCTGCAAATTGTCGAGCACAGTTTGGCGTGCCAAGATCCTGCGCCCTTCGGGGCTATGGGCGATGCCTAATTTGACCACCGTATGAGCTGGTTCGCGGGTAATATTCCGCCCCTTGTACATAATTGAACCATCACCAATGTTGAGCAGGCGGGAAATCGCTTTGAGTGTTGTAGTTTTGCCTGCGCCGTTTGCTCCAATGAGCGTGACAATTTCGCCCCTGTTGATTTCTAGATCGATCGCCTGCAACGCCTGAATGCCGCCATAGTTCACGCTAAGCTTTTGGATTTCGAGCAAGGGGATGGACATGAGGGCAGAGGGCAGAGGGCAGAGGGCAGAAGAAGAGTGAGTTATTCAGCGCCTAGATAGGCTTCGATGACGGCTGGATCGGTTCTGACTTGGGCTGGCTCGCCCAAGGCAATGAGTTGTCCAAAGTCGAGCACAGCGATGCGATCGCACAAGCCCATGACGAGCGGCACATGATGCTCGATCAGCAGTATGGTCAAGTTGAACTGGTCACGAATTTGTCGGATAAAGTCACTGAGCTGATGCTTTTCGTTGGGGTTCATGCCAGCGGCGGGTTCATCGAGTAGCAAAACTTGCGGTTGTAGTGCCAGGGCGCGGGCGATTTCGAGACGACGTTGGTTGCCGTAAGCGAAGTTCTGAGCTGGTTCGTCAGCGCGATCGCTCAGCCCCACTAGCTCCAGTAGTTCCATCCCCCTCTGGCGAATTGTCCGCTCCTCTTGAGGTGCTGGCGGCAACCCCAACACTCCAGTGAATACGCCACTTCGGCTATGCACATGCTGAGCAATCATCACATTTTCTAGCGCGGAGAGGTTACCAAACAGCCGAATATTTTGAAAGGTTCGAGCAATCCCCTTCGTTGCTACCTGATGCGGACGCAAGCGAGAAATTTCTGTCCCTTGGTAAAGCATTTGTCCATTGGACGGTGGGATCAACCCTGTAATCAAGTTGAAGAAGGTTGTCTTACCTGCTCCGTTGGGACCAATCAACCCAAAGATTTCGCCTTTGTTGACGGTAAAGGAGACATCGTTGACGGCAATAAGTCCGCCAAAGCGTCGAGTCAGTCCTTTTGCTTCAAGTGCCAAATCACTTTTGAATTCTGGGCTAACATTGACAGGTTCCGTTTGAGGCATGGAGTAGTGAGGGAAAAGCACAATTGACCGCAGATGCTTTCATTGTCTCCGATCGCGCCCAATTTTCGATCTTGAACTGAAAATTAGCTCACGGCTCCTCGTTATGACACTTACCAGCATTTTTCCTGCGATCGGTCTTAGCATTCTGTTCTTTGGGGCTGCAAAATTAGTTGTCAGCCGCTCAGTTTTTTATCAATCAGCTATTCAGACTGCTAATAAAGCACAGTTTAAAGCATTAGATGGCTTAAGGGGTTTCTTAGCGTTGGGAGTGTTTTTTCACCACGCGGTTGTGAGTTATCAGTATTTTCAGCTTGGCATTTGGCAATCAGCACCATCAAACGTGTATGCCTTTTTGGGACAGGGAGCGGTTGTTTTCTTTTTTATGATCACCGGATTTTTATTCTGGTCAAAGATCATAGTTGAGCCTAAATTTAATATCAAGCGTTTCTACATCAGGCGAGCATTAAGAGTGTTGCCAGCTTATTGGTTTTCACTTGCTATCATGATTCTGATCGTTCTGATCATGTCCAATTTTTCACTAAGGGTTAGTCTGCCAAGATTCTTGCTGCAAGTTGGTAGTTGGCTGATTTGTGGCATCTATGGTTTCTCTGATGCTGACAAGGTTCTGTTTCCTGATATAAACTATGGCTCCGTTGGCTTGATTAATGCTTCAGTGCAGTGGACATTGAGGTACGAGCTACAGTTCTATCTCTTGCTGCCGCTGCTTGCCTGGTTTGTGAAGCCTTTGAGGTTTATAGGATTATTCGTTGCATTGCTTGCGTGCATTCTGTTGACACGTTACTTCCCGCTGCTAACGTTGATGAACTTTATGTTTGGCATGGCGGCGGCTTATCTGGTGAAACGGTTTGAGTCGAAAAAATGGTTTCTCGATCGACGAGTGTCGCTAGGTATTATTTTTCTCTTGGCGGCGATTCCCCTTTTGATTCCACAACCTTATATTTCAAATCAGTGGGCGATCGTGCTCATTTTTTGTGCCTTTGTCTTCATTGCTAGTGGTAATGATCTGTTTGGTTTGCTGACTGCACCTGCATCTAAATATCTTGGCACTATTAGCTACAGCGTTTATCTGCTGCATGGCATTGTTCTTTTTTGCGTCTTACGGCTTGTCAATCTGGTCTATCCCATTAAGGGAATGCACCCGCTTTATTTCTGGGTGTTGGCAGGTGTTTGTGGCTTGCTTGTAATTGGCTTGTCAGGCATTACTTACCGCTTTATCGAGCACCCTTTTCTACAATTAAAGCCATCATCAAGTGCTGTGAAAAAACCAGACATTATTCAAACGAACTTCTACTCGGCTAAAAAGTGAATACTACGCTGTGATGATAGCTTGGTATTTTTATACTCTCTGTCGTCGTTTGCGTGGTTTAAACAGGTTCAGAGTCACCAATCCTTGAGGAAAGAAGACAGTGCCGATCACAATCAGAAGACCAAATAAAATGAGGCGACCATCACGTAGAAACTGAGCCAACCACAGGGGTAGCCCGGGAGTGTCAGCGGCAGCACGCAGAATTTCTGGTAAAGCGGTGAAGACCATACCACCTATAACAGGACCAACGACCGTTCTGGAGCCGCCGATCAGTACAAACGTGAGGTAGATGATGCTGGCATCAAAGGTGCCTTGACGGGTATTCCAGGTGTTGAGGAAGTGGGCACTGACAGCACCGACAATGCCTGCCAGCATAGCACCCAGCGCAAACGCCAACACTTTGTAGTAAGTCGGGTTGATACCCATGGCATCGGCGGCGAGTTCGTCTTCGCGAATGGCAATGAAGGCGCGACCAACCCGGATATTTTCTAGCCGATAGACAAAGGCGATGCTGATTACTATTAAGGGCAGGACGATCCAGAGATACTCGATCGCCGTCTGAAACGGTTGAGGAATGCCGAAAATACCAACAGCGCCGCCTGTGATGTCCAGATTTAGCGCCAGAATGCGGAGAATTTCGACAAAGGCAATGGTGGCGATCGCCAGATAAATGCCCCGTAACCGCAAGGCTGGAATGCCTACCACGATTCCCACTAAGCCACAAATGACTCCAGCAAGAAGCATTTCTAACAGCAGGAGGGGGATGGGAAAGCTGCCCTCTATTTTAAAGACCTGGGTGGATAAGATGGCGGCAATGTAACCACCCAGCGCATAAAAGCCGGGACTGGCTAACGACAGTTGTCCCGCCATCAAAGGTAGATAGAGTGATAGACCTAACATTGCTCCCAATAGCATGGAGACGATGAGAAAGCCGTAGGTGGAAAGAAAATCGGGCATTTGTAAGGGAGTTTTGGGAATGCTAACAGAAGAGTTTGAGACAGGAGAATAGAGGATGAACCGCAGAGACGCGGAGGCGCAGAGTTTCAGTGAGTTGACACGGCAGACGATCGGGTCGTGTATTGAGGTGCATCGTCATCTTGGTCCGGGATTGTTAGAGTCTGCTTATGAACACTGTCTCTGTCATGAATTGTCGTTAGTGGGTCTGGTGTTTGAGCGACAAAAACCTTTGCCAGTCGTCTATAAGGGTGTGCGGCTAGATTGCGGGTATCGCCTGGATTTGGTGGTAGAAAGCAGATTAATTCTGGAACTGAAAGCCGTTGAAACGCTTTTACCAATCCACGACGCGCAACTATTAACCTATCTCAAACTCTCTCGATTAACGCTGGGATTGCTGATCAACTTCAACGTCCCCGTCCTAAAAAGTGGTCTAAAGCGGATCGCCAACAACTTCCAAGAATCCTCAGCGTTCTCTGCGCCTCAGCGGTGATATCAAACCGCAGAGATGCAGAGTTCGTTTGGCTTTAGACGACAAAGCGAACAAACTTGTTTTTGCCGAGTTGCAAGACTTTGCCAACCAGATCGTCTGGCGCATCGAAGGTGCGATCGACTGCATCAACCTTCTCACCATCTAACCGCACGGCACCACCTTGAATCTGCCGTCGTGCATCGGAACTGCTTTTACACAACCCACTGGTGCTGACCAAAAAGAAGAGCTTGGCAGGAAACTGCACGGAGGACAAGGAAAACTCTGGGACGGTATCAGCCTGGGACGTATTGCCTTGTGTGAGCGCGATCGCATCTTGCTGTGCCTGTTTTGCGGCTGCTTCACCGTGATATTGAGTGACGATCGTCAACGCCAGCAGTTTCTGTGCTTCGCGGGGATTGTCGGGAAGTTGGTCGATCGATAAATCGGTCAGCAGTTCAAAGTACGATTTCAACAGCGTATCAGGTGTTTTCTCTAGCTTGGAGTACATCGTGAGCGGGTCTTCTGATAGCGCCACATAGTTGCCAAGCGATTTCGACATCTTCTGTACGCCATCGGTGCCCAGCAAAATCGGCACCAGTAGCCCAAATTGAGGGCGCAGACTAAAATGACGCTGGAGATCTCGACCGATCGCAATGTTGAATTTCTGATCGGTGCCACCCAGTTCCACATCGGATTCAATCGCCACAGAATCATAGCCCTGCATCAACGGATAGAGAAATTCGTGCAGGTAAATGGGGTCGCCCTTGTCGTAGCGCTCCGAAAAGCCCTCTTTTGCCAGCATTTGCCCGACGGTTGTGGTCGCCAGCAGTTGCAGAATCTTGCTCAAATCCAGGTTGGACAACCACTCCGAGTTGTAGCGAATTTCTAAGCGTCCTGGCGTGTCAAAGTCCAGAATGGGGCGCACTTGCTTGAGATACGTCTGGGCATTGGCGCGAACCTCGTCTGCGCTCAACTGGCGACGTACTTCGGATTTGCCTGTAGGGTCGCCAATGCGGGCAGTGAAATCACCGATGATTAAAACAGCCGTGTGACCAACATCCTGGAACGATCGTAGCTTTCGCATGGCAATACTGTGCCCCAAATGGATATCGGTGCCTGTAGGATCGATGCCCAGCTTGATACGGAGGGGGCGATCGCTCTGCGCCCACCGCTGTGTCAGATTTTCCTCACTGCTAGAGGACTCCGCCTGATTGGGGAAAATCTCGCTAACGCCGCGCCGCAGCCAGGATTGATTAGACATCGTATGCAAGGGTTGCTCAGACACAGGATTATGGCTCAATTGATCGCATGTTGTTTGCCATTAATTTAACTCGGTTTGTCATCCGTCCCGTAGTTATGATGTTAACGTTGCTGCTAAAGCCATGCTGATACCTTCGTTTAAGGCATGAATAGTATGATTGGGTACTTGTGCAGCGCGATTTGAAAGTCGCACATGCAAGCCCTGCCCGTTCAATCGTTGTAAGGATCTAAAGTCGTCGTGGCATCCAATACTCTTCAACAACGCAAACAACCTGGCGCGCCAGAGACGATCTATCAGGTCGTCAAAACCGTTGGCAAAGTGACAGGCGGCATGGTGCTTGGTGTGGCAATGCTGTCGAGTTCGGTGGTAGCAGGTGGATTGGTTGGTTTAGCCATCAGCTTTCGCAATTTGCCCGATGTTCGCATCCTTCGCAGCTATGTGCCCAGCGAAACTACTCATATTTACGATGTCAAAGGCGCACTGCTAACGAGCATCCACGGTGAAGCAAACCGAGAAGTGGTGCCGCTCGATAAAATTTCTCCCGATTTGAAGCGAGCAGTACTGGCGATCGAAGACAGCTACTTCTACTCCCATCATGGCGTGAATCCGGGTGCTGTCCTGCGAGCCTTTTTAGCCAACTGGCATCAGGGCGAAACGGTTGAAGGCGGCTCTACGCTGACGATGCAGCTAGTCAAAAACCTGTTCCTCACGCCCAAACGCGCCTTTAGCCGCAAAGTGGCAGAATCAGTGCTGGCATTACGGCTGGAGCAAATCTTCTCAAAACAGCAGGTGTTTGAGATGTACATGAACCAGGTGTACTGGGGGCACAATACCTACGGGGCTGAGACTGCTGCTGAGAGCTACTTTGGTAAATCGTCTGCCGACCTGACACTAGCCGAATCTGCCATGATGGCAGGGCTGATTCAGGCACCTGAGAGCTTGAGTCCGTTTATTGACTATAAAGCTGCAAAGCGGCGACAGGCAATCGTGCTTCACCGCATGAAAGAACTGAACTGGATCACACCCCAACAGGAAGCCGCTGCCCGTAAGCAAACCATCAAACTGGGCAAAATCACGTCTTTTCAGGGCAGTACGATTCCCTATGTCACTGAAGCCGCAGTGCAGGAGTTGACGAAGCGGTTTGGGAAGGATGCGGTGCTCAAAGGTGGTATGCGTGTGCAGACAACGGTGGACACGAAGCTACAGCGTCTTGCTGAAGATGTGGTGAAACGAGGACATGCAAATCTAGTGAACCAGGGCATCTATGCCGATCAGATGGCGCTCGTAGCGGTTGACCCGCGCACCCATTTTGTGAAAGCAATGGTAGGCGGGGTCAATTACCGCAAGAGCCAGTACAACCGAGCAATGCAATCGCTGCGACAGCCCGGTTCTGCCTTTAAGCCGTTTGTTTACTATACGGCGTTCGCGTCTGGTCGCTACAGCCCTGATTCCACGATCGCCGATACACCCGTCAGCTATCCCGATGGCTACGAGTACTACTCGCCCCAGAACTATGACAATTCGTTTCACGGTCCCATGCCCATTCGGACGGCGCTGGAGCAATCCCGCAATGTGCCAGCAGTACGGCTTGGGCAAGAAGTGGGGCTGAATAAGGTCATTGACGTGGTACGCACGATCGGCATTCGTAGCCCGATCGAGCCTGTCGTTTCCTTACCACTTGGTGCCGTTGATCTGACCCCTTTAGAAATGGCTGGCGCTTACGCAACCTTTGCCAGCAACGGCTGGTATTCTGAGACGACGCTTATTGTGCAGGTGACGGATAGCACAGGCAATATCTTGCTAGATAACACGCCCAAACCGCAACTGGTGCTCGATCCGTGGGCAACGGCAGCGCTGACAAACGTCTTGCAAGGAGCCGTCGATCGCGGTACAGGTGCATCGGCAAGGCTCGATCGTCCTGTGGCTGGCAAGACGGGCACAACATCTTCTGAGCGCGACATCTGGTTTGTGGGCTACGTGCCTCAGCTAGCAACCGCGGTCTGGGTGGGCAATGATGACTATCGCCCGATCGGTAAAGGCGCAACGGGTGGTGGCTACGTTGCTCCAGTGTGGCGCGACTTTATGCAGCAAGCGTTGCAAGGGGTTCCGGTTGAGAACTTTCGATCGCCCACCGAATTTAACCGACCCTGAAACCAGTTGTTAGTGATTGGTTTTTAGTTTTTAGACAATCTTTCTAGCAACTAAAAACCAACAACCAAAAACTGTTACAGCGTTTTCTCTACATCCGCTTTCATCCGTTCCAGAGTCCTGTTCATCTGCTCGAACATTTGCTGGGGTGTCATACCAAACTGACCAAGCTGTGTGCGGAGTTGCTCTACTGTCATCTGAGCCATGAAGTCTTCCGACAGTTCAAAGCGCTTCATAAAGATACGGTAGCGATCCATAATCGCTTCCATCTGCTCAATGAACAGCTTTTTACCCTCACGATCGAACTTGCCATAGTCAGATCCAAGCGCCATCAACGATTGATAGTCTTCAAAGAGCTGCTTGGCTTCTTGCTGTACGATTTCAGAATCAAAAAATCCCATCGCTTCAAATCTTCACTAATGACTTTTACTGGAGCAATTACCGCTCGCCGGGTCTTTTAAACACAAAGTTTTCTAAACACGGGTCTTCTAGACACGACTATCTTAATTCAATGACCTGGTGTATTTAAACCGTTGGTAAGTAGGGGTTTCACTACCTGAAGGCTGAAGTGTAGCTGAATCGGACGGTGGCGATGTTGTAAGTGTGGCGAACGATCGTAACAAGGCTCAAGACGCACACCTCGCTTATAACGCGCACTCATCGACAACATTCACAAAGCTCGATGATCTTCGTTTGTAATGTCAGCAGTTCATCAGCTCCTCGTTTGAGGCTGGCTTCCAGGTCTAGCAACAAGGGCAGCGTTTGCAGGAGTGTTTGGGCTGACAGCGATTCGACCTCTTTTTGAAGAAAATAGAGGCGCTTTGGGTTTCTGAGTTCTGCGGCTTGAGCGATCGCCTGTTCATTCCGCTCGCCTGCTTCCCGCATCACTTTAATCCAGACCCAGGTGCGAAACTGCGTAACCAGGCTACTAACGATGCGGAGGGCGGGTTCGTTCTGGCGGAGCAGGTCGGCGATCAGGTCAAGCGCTTGAGCCGTTTGCCCCTGACGGATGGCAGCGGCTAACTGGATTGTGCTCTGGCTGCTGGCTGTAACGAGGGTGGCGATCGCGGCTTCATCGATCGGCTGTTTTGAGTTGCCGACATAGAGCCGCAGTTTTTCTAACTCACTATGCAGTTGACGGGTATCGTTGCCAACCAGGTCTGCCAGCAATTCTGCACCGTGCGCTGTCAGCTTGACACCACTCTCTTGGGCAACTTGCTTCACCTGCTTCACCAATAAATCGGTTTTCCAGGTAGGAATCAGCCCAAACTCCTGGATAGTGGCGTACTTTTGCAGCAGCTTGGTCGATTTCAAGCGACTATCAGGTTTGCTACCCGTTGTCAGCAGCAGCGTTGTGGTTTCGGGAAGCTCCGGTAGGGTACGTTCCAGTTCGCTCAGGAGGGCTTCTGGGCATCGCTGGCAAAGTGACGTGTCTGCCAGCCAAACGAGACGGTTAGCCGCGCCAAAGGGTGGTGTCATCGCTTGATTCAGGCATTGCCTGATACCATCGGGTTGGTCAGCAGTAATTTTGTCATAGTTAAAGCTGCTCCAGACGGGATCAAGCAACTGTCGGTGGAGTGCCGTTGCTGCCTCGGCGATCGCAAAATCATCCTCGCCCCAGTAAAGGTAAATTGGCATTTAGAATACCTCCTGCTGTCGCCTGTAATTGTATTGTCCTAAGGCGCGTCATCAATTAACGGTCAAAAGCCTACGGCATCAGTCTGACCGCGCCCGCCCCAAAAAGCAGGCTAGGAGCTGTAGACTTGCCATTATCAGGACTCTGATTGTAATTGATGACAGCCCCTAGCAATCCTGTCAGACTGGATTTAGATTATGGTGGGAATCAAGTCCTCCTGGAGACGAAGCATCACAGGCAAGCCCTCGCATCATCAATAGTGAGCAGATCATGTAGAGGGTTCCTGACACAGCCAGTCATAGATATGATTAAGTAACCTTGAGAGGCGATCGACATTGGACGAGAACTACCAAACTTACCTGAATCGGGCTGTACGTTTGACCTTACCGGAAACGTATCGCTCCCAGGTGCAGCATCTTCAGGAATCTCCCAAGTTTCAGCTAGAGGCAGCAAAAGGGCGACAACCCGCTCCGTTTCCTGGCTATACGATTGTGACACCACCAGGGAAAGAGGACGCAAAAAACGCTGCGTTGCACGAAAGCCTGACGCAGTATCAACAGCAGCTTTTACATAAACTGGGTGCAGAACTATTTGTGCCAGTGCCGCCCGCAAGTTTTCATATGACGCTTGCAGACTTGATCTGGGACAACGCCTATCGTGATGCCAGTCAAGAAAAGCCTGAGTTTGAGGTGCAGCTTCAAGACCAGATTGCGACGATCTTTCGTCAATCCCACGCGATGACCGAGGGCAAACCGCTACAGTTTCAGGCGTTAGGTCTCATGGTGATGCCACGAGCGATCGCGGTCTGCCTCGCACCAGCAGATGAACACTCGTATGATCGTGTGCTCAAACTCCGTCGTGCCGTCTTCCAAAATTCTGATCTGATTGGACTGGGTATTGAACAACAGTACTACTTTACGCCTCATATTACCTTGGGTTACTTCGGCTCCATTCCATCACCCGAAGCATTGGTTGAGTTGGGCGACAGTTTTGTGCAGCTCAACCAGCAATGGCTAGAGCAAGAGACAAAGGCGTTTTGGGTCGATCGAGCTGAGTTACGCAAGTTTGACGACATGACCCACTATTATCGCAAGCCTGATTGGGCAATGTTTGAGTTTTGAGCGGGCTGGCAATAGTGAGGGGTAGGCGATATCAAGGCTTTACGGCAGCGAACGCGCGATCGCATCAGGGGCAATGGCTTCAATTTTGGGGCACACCGCAGACTTATTTCCGTCACTACAATTAATGCCCAGTAGTTTCTAATACAGCCAAGGCTTGAACTTCTGACTGAGAGGGTTAAGCAATGCGTTCTTGAAAGTCAGCTTCGTCACTCATTAGCGATAAGTTGCAAACTCGCTGCTGTTTACCAACCGTTCTAACTTTAACAAGCGCTAACTCAGTTTTAAATCCTTGCTCATTGCTGGAACTTATCGCGTCTAAAATAATTCAAAGCTTATTGAAACCTCTCGTGTGCTAGTTTTTGCAGTGTCACACACAACTATGATGCAACGTTCTGTTAGCCTTTTACGACCTTCTCTCAATACCGTTACACGACTTTTCCTTATAAGCGCACTCTCGACGGTGGGCTTAGTTGCCAGTGATGCTTCACACTTGATGCGGCGATCGACTTGGAACCTCAGCAATGCTGCGTATGC
Source organism: Tildeniella nuda ZEHNDER 1965/U140 (assembly GCA_019358895.1). Taxonomy (GTDB): domain Bacteria; phylum Cyanobacteriota; class Cyanobacteriia; order Leptolyngbyales; family Leptolyngbyaceae; genus Stenomitos; species Stenomitos nudus. The sequence goes on from JAHHIG010000023.1 coordinate 33,740, forward strand.
CCAAGCCAGTGCGCCTCAGGTGAGCCAGTATGCCCGCGCTGCTTTTTACATTGAGCAACAGCGCCAGCAAGACTATGCTGAGGCAAAAAAAATTATGAGTGGCAACGTGCCAGAGGATGTCTGTCGGCAGCAGAACATTCCCTCGGCTGTCCAGGATATCTGTGGTCGCTTCCTCAAGCGCTCCGCCGAGATTATCAAGGAAAACGGCTTGACCATCTCTCAATTCAACGACATCACACGCCGTAAAGAAGGCGATCCTAACCTTCAGCAGCAAATTCAAAGCGAGTTGCTAAAGCTACAAAAGACAACGCCCTAGTAGTCTGTGGCGTAAATCTAGCCACCCTTCCGTAGCGCAGTCGCCTCGACTGCCAGCAGGCAAGATGCATGCCCTACGGTTGCCGAACTTCCGCCTGTACTAGTTTAAGTCGGCTCGGCGATCGAGTTGATGACGTGAATCGCGTACTAAAGTCGTAAAAAGTGATGTTTGATACTCACTGAGTGTCCATGATTCTGTAAACCCTTATTGTGAGCACAGTAATGGCTTAAACCTTTGACTAAAGACTCTGGATTATTGACTGGAACCGATTTGAGTTTGCGATCGGGCTATGTAATCTAGAGCCTTACGTTAGAAGTCCAGCGCCCATTGCTGTATTCTGACAACAGCGCAATCAGTAGGAGGTTTGCATGAGTGGACTCGGCGGTTTAAACAAGTCACCCGATGGTGTCGTCCTCGGCTTGGTGCAGCTACAACTGCCCACTGTCGTTACCCCCGACGATCTATCAGCGCAAACTCAGCGCCTTGTAGCGATGGTTGCCAAAGCACGGCGCAACATGCCAACGATGGATCTGGTCGTTTTTCCAGAATATGCGCTGCACGGTCTGTCGATGGATACCAATCCAGAGATTATGTGCCGCTTGGATGGACCCGAAGTGCAGGCGTTTAGCGCTGCCTGTCGAGAGCACAAAATCTGGGGCTGTTTTTCCATCATGGAGTACAACCCTCACGGCAACCCTTATAACAGCGGCATTATTCTAGACGACAAGGGCGAACTGAAGCTCTACTACCGCAAGCTGCATCCTTGGGTGCCGGTCGAACCGTGGGAACCCGGCAATTTGGGCATTCCTGTTTGTGAAGGACCGAACGGCAGCACACTAGCGCTCATCATCTGTCACGATGGCATGTTTCCTGAAATGGCGCGTGAATGTGCCTACAAAGGCGCTGATATTATGCTGCGAACGGCAGGTTACACGGCACCCATCCGTCATTCCTGGCAAATTACCAATCAGGCGAACGCGTTCTGCAACCTGATCTATACAGCGTCGGTCTGTATGTGTGGGTCAGACGGCTCGTTTGACTCAATGGGCGAAGGCATGATTGTCAACTATGACGGCGTGCCGATCGTGATGGGAACAGGTCGCCCCAATGAAATCATTACCGCAGAGGTGCGCCCGAAACTGCTTCAGGAAGCTCGCCGCCATTGGTCAGTTGAAAACAACATCTACCAGTTTGGGCATCGAGGCTACGTTGCTGTCAAAGGCGGCGCACAGGACTGTCCCTACACGTACATGCAGGATTTAGTGAACGGTGCATACCGTCTGCCCTGGGAAGAGGAAGTCGTTTACACGGACGGCACTTCCTGCGGCTTCCCTGCGCCGACCCGGACGTATGAGACTGCTCCACTAGCGGCGAACACACCTGAGAAACTGCTTGCCGTCGATCGCGCTGAGGGTTAGGGGCTGAGAGTGGCTGAGTCATAAACATCGCGCTGAGTTCAGCACTGATGTATAGGAGCGTACCGCTGCACAAAGCACTTCTTCTGGAGATTAATAATGGGACGCTATGTTACTTCAGAGCCGTATCCGTATCCGTTCAATGGCGACCTGCGCCCAGAGAACACCGTTTTTCTGATCATCGACATGCAGACCGATTTTTGCGGCATCGGAGGCTATGTCGATCAGATGGGTTACGATTTGTCGCTGACGCGGGCACCGATCGCCCCGATCAAAACAGTGCTGGATGTGATGCGATCGCAGGGCTTCCACGTCATGCATACCCGCGAAGGGCATCGTCCCGATCTCGCAGATTTGCCAGCAAACAAACAGTGGCGATCGCGCCAGATTGGTGCAGGCATTGGCGATCCAGGTCCCTGCGGTAAAGTGCTGGTGCGCGGCGAAGCAGGCTGGGACATCATCCCCGAACTGGCTCCTCTACCAGGCGAACCCATTATCGACAAACCGGGTAAAGGCTCCTTCTACGCCACCGATCTAGATTTGCTTTTGAAACGTCAAGGCATTCAGAACATTTTGCTGGCAGGTATTACTACTGATGTTTGTGTGCATACCACCATGCGCGATGCGAACGATCGCGGCTACGAGTGCCTCCTGCTCTCTGACTGCACCGCTGCTACTGACCACGGCAACCATCTCGCAGCCCTCAATATGGTCAAAATGCAAGGGGGCGTGTTTGGAGCGGTCGCCAATTCTCAAGCGCTGCTGGCAGCCATCCAATAGTTGTTGGTTGTAAGAGCCTCAGCTTCTTGAAGAAGTTGAGGCTCTTACATTTGCCCTCAAAACTAACTGGTGGCAGAAATTTGGGTCACAGTCAGAGCAAGTTCGGGAAAAGTGGGAAAAAGCACCCGTCGATCGCCGCTGTAGCAGCCCGCTTCTCGATAATTGTTTTGTTCTAAAACCAGCACCGTCAATGTCTGCGCCTCTGGGTCAACAATGACATATTCAGGAATGCCAACTGCCGCATACTGAGCACGTTTACGGACATAATCCCGATGGCGGTTTGTTTGCCCCGGACTGACCACTTCCAGCACAAAACGAGGCGGCGGCATTTCTAAGGTAATGGTGTTGCGCTTTTCGATCAACCGCAGATGCTCGTCGCTTAAAATCACTAAATCAGGATAACGGTTTGCTGCATCACCTCGCTCCAAAACAGGAGTTTGGACTTCGCAGCAATAGGGTTTGATGTGGGTGAAGGGAACGTCGATCGCTAGCAAGTGCGCCACTACAAACATCACAATACTGCTATTCAACCCAGCTTCCGGTGGCAATTCGATTAACTCTCCATCAATCAGTTCCGCAGGGCACTCAAGCTCACACGCGTCCAGCGTGAGGTAGTCTTCAAAAGAGAGTTTGGTGTATGTCATTGCGATCGCCCCGTGCGTGTCATGCTCCAAGTACCTTATTTTAGTGCGATCGCCTCAGCCGCTTACAGCTTCACATCTTTCAGGTTCTTGCGTGGATCAAAGCTGCGGTTGGAGCGGATTTTTTCGTAGTATTCACGTTCGATCGCGCTGATCTCTTTAGGAGTAGCAATCACAACGCGAACCATCTGATCCGTCCGATCGCCTTTCGGATTCCGCCAACCCTTGCCTTTTAGCCGCAGCGATTGACCAGAGCGGATGCCAGCCGGAATATTAACTGTTACGGTGCCGTCTGGCGTAGGTACTTCGATTGGGGCACCTAGAACCGCTTCATCCGGCGCGATCGCCACTTCGCAGACAAGATTATCGCCCTCAAACTGGAAAAAGGCGTGAGGCGCGATCGCCACCATGAGATACAAATCACCACGCTGCCCAGGAGCATAGGAACTGCTCCGCCCTTTCCCTTTGATCCGAATCCGGCTACCTGGCTTGGCACCAGGAGGAATGCGCACTTCAAACTCCTCGCTGCCCAAAACCAGGCGCTTTTGCGCCCCGCGAAACGCATCCGCAAGCGTTAACGTAATAGTGGCTTCTGCATCCAGTCCTGTACCGCTTGAGTCGTACCCAGAAAAATCACCAAATCCACCAGGGGCACTTCTTGATGTACGGGCACCCGTTCCAGAACGCCCAAAACCAGGGTCATTGCCCATCCGACCCAGCAGTTCGTTGATGAACTCGTCGAAGTTGCGGTATTGCCCAAATTCAAAGTTATCAAAGTCACTGCCAGCACGAGGCTGGGAGCCAAAGGGAGAGCCACCCTGCCCTGCTTGCTTCCAATACTGACCAAACTGGTCATATTTCTGCCGCTTCTCTGGATCTGACAAAACCTCGTATGCCTCGCTGACTTCCTTAAAGCGAGCCTCAGCCGCTTTGTCTCCGGGGTTCATATCCGGATGATACTTCCGCGCCAGCTTGCGATAGGCTTTTTTCAGCTCATCGGCATTGACGGTTTTAGCCACTCCCAGAATGGCGTAATAGTCTTTGAAATCAGTCGCAGCCATTCATCCTTCTCCTCTGAGGATTCAGCCTATTTCTCTAAGTACGTCTGAGCAACGGTTTCAGGGTGAGATGTTCTCGGTATGACTCGTAGCAAAGCATGAAGCATCCGCGTTCCTTCTACTCTACACCCCGTATTCAAACCAGTTCTTGCTGCCTTGACGTTCTTTTCACGTCTAATCTACCAAAAACGTCGAGTTCAGTGGGTGCGGCTCCTGCAACGGTTGAGGGCGCAATTGCCGTACTCTATGGTTCACCGTTGTCACTCAGTTCAATGTCATTCAGTTCAATTAGTCGATCGCACCCATCATTAACACTCGGCGGGGCACCGACTAAACAACGGTGCATTCGCAGGATGACGGCATCAGGCACTTGGCGATCGCGCTGTTGATTGCGTTGCAGGCAGACTTCTAGTGGTGTGTTGACCCATACACTAACGATATCGGTAAAGCCATAAGCACGAGCAAGGGCGATCGCACGACAGCGATCGCGGCGAACCGCATTAGTCGCGTCATAAATCGCCTCCGATGCCTGTCTCATCGTGCGTTGTTGGGCTATCTGCTGAAATTGCCGACCCACTTCTCGCCAAACCTTGAGCCAGTGCCCTTGAGCCGCTTCGTCACCAAACAAGCGCGATCGAATCGCATCAGTCGAAACTAGGTGGCGCTGTGAACAAGCCTGCAACAGCATGGTGGCAAGTGACGATTTACCACTACCGGGTAGTCCGATGAGGATGACTAACCGGACAGACGAAGCCTCTAGTGGCGGCAGGCTAAGAGGGAGGGGGCGATCGCAAAAAGAAGACAAGAAGCAAGTCCTTACATACCCTTAGCTAAAAGCTGCGATCGATGATTTGCAAGCTCCGATCGAGAATCCCAGTCCTTAAATCACTGTGCCGTCTGGAATGACTGCATTCTTCAGCACCACCACAATGCCACTGCGAATGTAAAATCCCTGACTCTCTCGCTCTGCTTCTTGCACCCGATCTTTGTTGATAATCTGCACATTGCAACCAATGCGAGCATTCTTGTCGATGATGGCACGTCGAACGAAGGTATCAGCACCAATACCCAGAGGTACCTGGTCATTGTGGCAGTCGTCGCTGGACTGACGCTCAGCAAACGGCTGGTAGTAATCTGCGCCCATAATCAGCGTATCTTCGATCGTGCAACCCGCTTCCACACGCGATCGTACTCCCAGCACCGAATGGGTGATAGAGCAATTTTTCAGAATGCAGCCTTCGCTGATGATGGATTCCCGCACATGGCAGTCCAACAGCTTGCTGGGTGGCAAATAGCGCTGGCGAGTATAAATCGGTGCGTCTTCGTCGTAAAAGCTGAACGGTGGACGCGGCTGCTGCGTAAGCGCCAGGTTGGCATCGTAAAAGGACTCGATCGTCCCGATATCTTCCCAGTAATCGTTGAAAAGATATGCCTGGAGATTACATTCCTTCGACGAGGCTGGAATAATCTCTTTACCAAAATCGGTCTGCTCCGGAAAATCGCGCAGCAGTTTGACTAACGCTTCCCGCTTGAAGACATAAATGCCCATGGAGGCAATGTAGGGATTTTTTTTCGCCTCTTCTGGAGTTAGCCCCAAGATAGTAGTATCAACGCCCATCGCTGTTAAAGCATCGCCTTTGGGCTTCTCGCTAAAGTCGATAATGCGTCCAGCGTCATCAATCTTCATCAAACCAAAATCAGACGCTCGGCGATGATCCATTGGCACCACCGAAATGGTGACATCTGCCCCAGTCTCGCGGTGACGACGTATAAAATCGCCATAGTCCATCCGGTAAAGATGATCTCCTGACAAAATCAAATACTCATCCGCTTTCCATTCTTGAAACAGCCAAAGGTATTGCCGTACAGCATCAGCCGTACCCTGAAACCAGTTAGGGTTTTCTGGCGTTTGCTGAGCAGCCAGCACTTCGACAAAGCCCTCACTGAAGCCCGTCGTGAAATTGTACGCACGCGAAATATGGCGATTAAGCGAAGCAGAGTTGAACTGGGTCAGGACGTAAATCTTAAAAATGTCTGAATTGATGCAGTTACTAACTGGAATATCAATGAGACGATACTTACCCGCGATCGGCACAGCAGGCTTGGCGCGCAGCTTGGTCAATGGATAAAGACGAGTGCCAGCACCGCCTCCAAGAATTATGGCTAAAACTTTTTTCACAAGAAACCTCTCATCTTCCCACTCTGCTCCAAGTCTAGTGTGAGCCTGTATGGTTAAGTTTGCAAGGGCTGAAAGAAAGAAGATCAAAATTGTGGATCGGGTGAAGGGAAGAAGCTTTCCAGTACTTGCAGCTATGTGTTGTGGCTAACATTCACCAAGGACGTGGGTGGCGGGTTTCAGTCACGTCATGCCCTGCCATCCGCTATACGCCTCTCTTCGCCATACAGCCAAACACCCTATATTTACGTCGATCGCGGTGGGGTGCGATCGTGGTCGATAAAAGGCTGAACGCCATATAAGGTGGCAATGAGTGACGATGCTTGCTTCCTGATTAAAACCTCCGAGGTTTGCGTCAGTTCTAAAGATAAAAGTTTAATGAGAATGGGAACACTGAGAAAGGGTTCTGTAACATAACAGACCGCTTTAGCTCGTACAAGTTAGCACTCTGAGGGATAGGCTCGTGCAGGCGACGAAACAGCAGCAAATCTTGGGTTACTTCATTGAGGAGGCTAAAGAGCACCTCGATACGATCGAGCGAGGCTTGTTAGATTTACAAGCCACTATGGCAGATACAGAGCGGCTCAACGAGCTGTTCCGCGCTGCTCACTCCGTCAAAGGCGGCGCTGCCATGTTGGGCTTTAGTAGCATTCACAAAGTGGGGCATTATTTAGAGGATTGCTTCAAGCTTTTGACCGATCACCCCGTCAAGATCGATCAAACGTTAGAGAACTTGTTTTTGCAGGGGTTCGACATTCTCAAAGAACTGGTGGAAGAACTCCAATCGCCCTACGGTCTCAAAGAAGACGATGCCGCTCAGACGGTTAAGGCAGCGGAGCCTACCTTTAGAGAGCTACAAAATTATCTTAACCGCTTACTGCAAGCAGAACGGGTCAATCCTGCGATCGGCATTGCTCAGCCTGTACCTGCCAATCCAGAGTTGGCAAATCGGCTGAATGGTGCTCTCAAGATGATGCTGCAACTCTTCAAGCAAGGGGATACGCCAACCAACCGACAGCAACTGGCGACCCTGTGCAGTCGCATGGTACAGCTACATGGCGCACCAGAGTGGCGCAGGCTCTTACAGGCGGTTCACGGCGCTCTTACTCAGTCCCGTAACGCCTATGCCACAATGGCTCCATTGGTGATTAAGGAACTCAAACTGGCTGGCGATCTGTTGCTAGTAGGACGAGCCAATGAAATTATTCCTAGCAGTGCCCTACAGAAGCTAACGCCCACGGCAAGCCCGGTTCCGACACCTCAGCCGATCGCTCAACCACTTCCAGAGGCAACACATCAACCCGCTACACGAGCAGTAACTACCGCCAAACCCCAGCAAATTACCATTCCTGCCGAACCAAGAGCGGCTGCCAGAGCGCTTTTAGAGGCATTCAATCGGTCACAGTTGATTGAGCTGGCAGAATTTTTGATGAAAGCGATTCAGTCATAAGCGGTCAGCGATCAGCGATCAGCCGTCAGCGATCAGCGGTTAATCAAAAGCTGATCGCTAATGATGAAGACTATCGGTAGCGATAGGACGGTTCGGTTTAAACCTCAAAACTACTTGTAGAAGCGTGTGGCGAAGTTTTGCGATCGCGTCGGTGACAACTCCCTTGCTTTGAGAATGGCAGCGGCAAGAAACGCGTAGGACAGCAGACCGACGAGCGCCAGAAAAACGGGACTGATGCTGCCCATTGTGTTCCAAAGCGCGTGGAGTCCAGAGGCAGTGAAATAGCCAATGCCCAGAATGAGCCAACGTCGTCGCGATCGCAACACGCTTAGCCCGATAAAATAACCGAGATAGCCGCTGTATGCCATGTGCCCTGCTACTGAACCCAGAACGCGGGGAATCAGTAGTTGCAAACTGGCAAGTTGCGCTGCCCCTTCACCAGATGACAGCGTGGCTCTGTACACTTCAGGCAAATACTGTGCCAACGTTTCCAGCAATGTGAAGCCAACGGCTGATGCACTGCCCAGCAAGATACCATCCAGCGGTTCCCAAACGCCAATGCGCTCGCGGTAGGGCGATCGCAGCCGTGTACCCAGCCAATAGGCGGCAAAAACGGGAGTTGCTTTCAGCAATTCCTCCATCAGCCCTGCGCCAAAGAACATTTTAATCAGCAGTATCGGGAAGGCGATCGGTGTATCGCCTGTTGGCAACTCGCCGGGTAAGACGTGCCGAAACACAAACACAAACAGCTTAAGCACGGGGCTGACCAGCAGCAGCAGCGTAAACACAGCCGCACCAGAGAGAATCCACCAGGGTTTATGCTTGCCGCACAGCTCGTAGACAAAGTAGTAAGCTGCACCCGCTAGATACGCTGCTAAGAGCATATTGAACGCAAGAGGATTGCCAACCGCAACAAACATCAGCACTACGAAGGCAACGGTAATGCCGCCCGGAAGCAAGTATGCTTTGTGGGTCAGTTGCCGCCCTGTAGAAAGAATGGGGAAAAGCTGCGTCAGGCTAATGGCATCCGGTTCGCGGCGGCGCGGTGGTGGGCTAGTGGCAGCAAGGCGATCGGGTGCAGAAGCCAGTTTGCGACGAGTCACAGACGGCAACTTTACATTCGCTGGTGGTGCCAATGGAACAGGATTCGCTCTGGGCTGGCACTCAAAAACAAATTCAGGACCATTCTGACCCAGCGCGAGGCGATCGCCCGGTTGCAAAACCCGGTAATCTTTCAGTCGCTCTCCATTTAGAAACGTGCCATTCGCGCTGGCAAGGTCGCCAACCTGCCAAAAGCGTGTTCCGTCGGGCGACTCACAGCCTAGCACTGGCTTTACTTCTGCATGTCGCCGCGATACAGCCCGATGTACCAGCGGATCCAAAACTACCTGACAGTGCGGATCGCGCCCAAGTATCACCGTCTCCGTCAGTGACAGCGGGTACAGGGGTTGCCCTCCAGCATTGTCACCGGAGGGCAACAGCCGCAAAAATGTCGTGTAGTGATCCGTTCCCGTCATCGTCGGGGGATTCTGACCAGCTTCTAAAGGGGCTAAATAAAGACAAGCGATCGCTGCGTTTCGTCCTCTCTACACCCTACACTGTCTACCCTACCTTCTGTCTACTGGTTTGCCCGTGTATCGCGTACAGCCGCCAGAAAAAACACGACACTGAGCGGTACGCTGACTGCTAGAATCACTCCGGTCAAGACGTTGCCGAGCTGCGGGATACCGGACGACAGTTCAAAGACGGAACCGACGGCAGCGATCGCGGTAATACACGAGCCGCCTAAAAACACACCACTCTTTGGAGTCACGCTACTTTAATCCCGATTGAGTTTGAAGTTTTGAGTGAGATTTTACAGCCTGAAAATCTAGCTCACTCTCAGTTTCTCACAGGTCAGTGTCCCAAAGACTTCACTGCCTGAGCCGAAAAACCATGCTTGGCTAGTTCTTCGTTCAGCATGAGCGCGTTTTCAACTCGATCGACGAATAAAACTCCGTTTAGATGGTCAATTTCGTGCTGGATGCAGCAGGCTAATAGCCCTGTCGCGGAGAGCTTTTGTGGGCGACCGTGTTCATCTTTGTAGGCGACTTCGATCGCAGCGGGACGCTTGACATCCAAATAAACGCCAGGAATGCTAAGACAGCCTTCTTGAGTGACCGTAAGATCGCGGCTTGCCTGCTTCACAACGGGGTTGATCAAAATCAAAGGTGGCGTTGCGGCTTCATCAGGCTCACAGTCAATGACGATGAGCTGCTTGTTCACAGCGGCTTGCGGTGCTGCCAGCCCAATACCATCCGCGCTGTACATCGTTTGCAGCATTTCACGAATGAGCAATTTCACCTCAGTATCGACCTTGGCAATGCGCTTGGCAGGCTGGCGCAATACGCGATCGCCCAACCGATAAATTGCCAGGGGTGGCTTTGCTAATTTCTTTTTCTCAACCAAAACCTCAGCAGTCATGAATCTATCACTCGCAGCGAACGTCTGATGTCGGAATGATTCCGCCTTAACTCTATAGTAGCCAATTCTGACTGGGGACTAGCGCCTGCGAACAATTGTTTTTTGTGCCAAGCGATCGTTCCCGCCTATTGATGTCCGATCGCGCAAAGTAGTGAGCATCATTTGGCTGAGTGGCGACTTTGCCCTACAATGCAACCAACCAAAGCAGGGAGGGCGAGGAGAGTTTATGACACGGACGAATGGCGGGTTTTGGGCTGATTTTCAAAAATTCATCATGCGAGGCAATGTCATTGATCTGGCGGTGGCTGTGATCATTGGTAGCGCGTTTGGCAAAATTGTCGAGTCGTTTGTGGGCGATATCATTACACCCGCGCTGCTAACACCTGCCTTACAGGCGGCTGGTGTTGACGGCATCGAAAAATTGTCAGCCAACGGCATTAAATATGGTTTGTTTCTTTCTGCCATCATCAATTTCTTGGTAATTGCCTTTGTCATTTTCTTGATGATTCGTGCGTTTGAAAAGGCGAAGAAGCGCTTCTTCCGCCAGGACGGTACGGAAGAAACTGCGCCTGATCCACTAGTTGTAGCGCAGGAACGTACCTCAAGCGCCCTCGATCGCCTCTCAAGAGCGCTAGAAACGCGCAATCTGTAGTTGCTACGAATGACCAGCTATGATGGCAGGCATTAAGACACCATTGATGACATGAATCACACCGTTGTCAGTCAAGATATCCATTTTGACGACTGTGGCATCGTTTACCTTAATACTGCCGTTGCTATGCTCGATCGCCAAAATTGATCCTTCCTCAGTGGGTGCTTCGTCAATTTGGGCTAAATCGTCCGATCGTGCATCCCCAGACAGGATGTGGTACATCACAATGCGCTTGAGCTTGGGAAGATCGTGCAGAAGCTCGTCTAACGTGCCCTCTGGCAGTTTGGCGAAAGCTTCATCAGTGGGAGCAAAGACGGTCAGCGATCCTTCGCTTTCCAGAAAGCTCTTGACTCCGGTTGCATCGATCGCTGCCAGTAGCGTTTTAAAGTTACCTGCACTAGCGGCTGTTTCAATTAGATTTGCCATCGGTTTGCTCAACTCCCGTAAACTACCTGTCTACAAATAGAGGCTGGATGGTTATGGTGCATCCATCACAGGAGAGACACTGCCCTAGCTGCTGGTGTGCAGACCGCGATCGCTCAGTTGCCGAATAAAAAACTCTTCTAGCGAGGGACGTGCCAAATTAACCGTCATAATTTGGGCACCCATGAGATTGAGGCTGGCAAGAAAATCGTATGGATCGCCCTTAAGCTGTCCCTGCCAGTAGCCATCCCGAAATTCTAGATTCAGCATTCGCTTCTTAATCACATCCAAGCTGCCGCCACGACCCTTGATTGTATAGGTTTCGGCAACGCCCAGAAGCTCTTGCAAAGAACCGCTGCAAATCAAGTCACCTTCAGCCAGAATAGCGATGCGATCGCACACGATCTCCACATCAGACAGCACGTGACTGTTGAAAAAAATGGTCTTACCCTGCGCCTTGAGCGAAAGAATGATCTCTCGAATCTGATAGCGCCCCATTGGATCGAGTCCCGACATCGGTTCATCCAGAAAGACCAGCTCTGGATCGTTAATTAACGCCTGCGCCAAACCGATGCGCTGTAGCATCCCTTTAGAATACTGACGCAACTGCTTTTTGCGGGCGGCTGACGGCGCTAGACCAACGAGATCGAGCAGTTGGGGAATGCGCTGCCGCTGCACCGATCGCGGAATTTGGAACAGTCCGGCAGTAAATTCAAGGATCTCCCAGCCTGTGAGGTAATCGTAGAAGTAGGCGTTTTCAGGTAGGTAGCCGATGCGTTGCTTGACAGCGCGATCGCCCAACGGTGCTCCTAGCAGCAGCCCCCGCCCTGCATTAGGGCGCACAATCCCCAACAGCGTTTTCAGGAGCGTCGTCTTACCAGCACCGTTCGGTCCCAAGAGTCCAAAGGTTTCTCCCTGCAACACTTTCAGCGTGCAGCCTTTCAGAGAGACAACTTTCTGATTCAGCCAAAACCCAGCCCGGTAGGTTTTCCTCAGTTCGTACGTTTCTACAACGGCTGGACGATCAACGGGGGAAAGTGCATTAGTCGAGTCAATGACAGTAGCCATGTTGATTCAAAGGTCTGGCAGATTTGCGGATTAGACGTTCCAGCAGTCGAGGGTTTGGGTCATTGCAGACGGTGAATAGACTGTAGACTTTAACAGATTTACGGTCACAGCTTTACACGAGTACTTCCATAATCGATGGTCGAGAGCCTTTGGTGCCATGTTCAGCATCGTGGATTCCCTATTTTGCCGATTATTGGCACGATTCGGGGCGGTTCACTAAGATTCTGCATAAACGCTTAAACTTTGTTTATATGTTTTTGGCGTTTGACCGCTATTTGAGGAAGGAGAGGCTTCGCTGCTGCATTGCCTTTGTCTGTGCTCAGGTTGCCCAACGAACGCCGCTTTGTGACAGAGGTAGGCGAACCAATAGTGATGAAAAGGAGAAACGATGGATCGATCGAAAATTGTGGCGATTGTAACAGGAGCGATCGCGGTGGCGCTCAGTCTGGCTTACCTGTTGGTTGTACAACTGCTGGATATGCGTGGCGAGATGGTGCCTGCGCCGATGAGTGTGCTACCACAAGCAACGGCGATCGCTCAGTTCGTGTCCGAATCCACATGAGATTGTGACTGTTTTGGCTCAGGTTTTGCGGCGATCGTCCTTGCGGTGGCTCTCCACCATAGGGCTGCTGCTGGTTGCCAGTTTTGCCACAGTGCTGTCGTTCACAGGTTATTTAGGAGAGCTGCACTGGTATTTGGATTTGACCTCACATTTCAAACGGCAATATCTGCTGGTTGGTGTTGTTACGCTCGTGTGTGGCTGGTGGGGCGATCGACGTTGGCGCAAAGCGTTGATTGGCGTTAGCTTGCTTTGCGTGGTGCTCAATCTCGTCGAAATTGTGCCGTGGTATCTCCCTCAGAAGGCAACCACCTTGCCGTCAGCAGTACCATTACGCTTGCTGCATTCAAACGTGCTGGTGCGGAATCGGCAGTACGCCAGCGTCATTTCTCTGGTAAGGGAGACGAAGCCAGACATCGCCGTTTTTCAGGAGGTGAATGCTGGATGGCTAACTGCGTTGGAAGTCATTCGGGATCAACTCCCGTATACCTATGCCGAACCGGATGCTGTTGGCTTTGGCAATGTAATCTACAGTGTGCTGCCGCTAGAGCAACCGTCGGTACAGTTCCTCGGTCAGACGAAGGTATCGAGCCTTGTGGCACAGGTCAGAAAAGGGGCGCAATCGGTGACCCTGATCACGACTCACCCACCGCCACCGATTCGAGCAGCACTGTTTCAGTCGCGCAATCAACTGCTGACCGCGATCGCGCCATATGTACGATCGCAAACGAGTCCAGTCATTCTTCTAGGCGACTTCAACATCAGTCTATGGTCGCCTTACTATAAGCGCCTGGAGGCTGACAGTGGACTGCGAAACAGCCGAGCTGGCTTCGGTCTGTTACCGAGCTGGTCTCCACGAGCTTGGCTATCGTTGCTGGCGATTCCCATTGACCACTGCCTGGTCAGCCCAGGCATCACAGTGCTAAAAACCCAAACGGGGCGAAATGTTGGATCGGATCACTTGCCCCTAATTGTTGATGTCGCGGTGCCACGGGGGTAAGCGTCTAGCATCCCCAAAACTGGTGACATGGAGACACTTCCAAAGGTGTTCTACCGGAACAGCGAATGGGAAGACTAAGGTCAACCTGATTGGGTCTATTAACGTCAGCAGATCCAGTCAAGGTGCTGTTTATCAAATGAACCTTAGGAGAAACGATGGCTAACCGTAAACTTCCTCGTGGTGGTGGCACTCAAGTTGCTTTAAGCCCAGAATTGGCGATCGCCGCGATCGGGCTTTTTTCTGTTTATGCTGACGGAGAATCAGCCGAGGACGTGGAAACCGAGGCACTCGGCGAGATGTTATCGGCGATCGACCTGTATGAAGATTACTCTGAGGAAGATTTTTCTGCTCTGGGCGCTGAGATTGCCAATTTGATCAACGAAGAAGGGATTGAAGCTGTGGTGGCACAGGCAATTGCAACGGCAAGAGATGAAGGCATTCAAGAAGCAGCGTTTATGATCGCAGTCATTGTCATCGCGGCGGATGGCGAAGTGCCGGAAGAAGAGCAGGAATATGTCAATAGCCTGTTTCAAGCGCTAGGCATTTCAGAAAACCGGGCGAACGCTATTATCGATGAGCTTTTCTCGGAAGACGAAGAAGCAGGCGAAGAGGAAGAGGACGAAGAATAACCGTCGCTCAGGTCACTGCTACTCATAAAACTCATCCCCTGTAGCTCAACGTCGGCTTCAGGGGTTTTTAATGTGATTAGGGCTTTGCGGTTTAATCACCGACCAATGAACCAGGTTTCGACGGCGCTCAACCTTCAGTCATAGCGGGTTGAGCGTAGCCAAAACCCAAACCACTGGTATCTTATTTTCTTGCAATCCCCTTACTCTTTACATAGCAGTCCCAAATTCAGTGAAGTACAGTCGCAAAGAGGCAGAAGGCAGACTTCGGCGTGAGCGCTCAGTCGAACGAGGGCAGAGGGCAGAAGTGAAAGAGCACGGCAGCTTTCCTTCTGCCTTCTGCCTCCTGCCTTCTGCCTTCTGCCTCCTGCCTTAAAACCTAACTTGACCACACTCCAACGAGAGCTGCTATACCAAGTTGTGAGATGGCGTGAAATTATATTCACAGGTATGACAGCGTTTACGATCGGTTCCATGCTTCTAAGTCTGCATCCAGTTTGGCTTTGATTTCGAGCGGGAGCTTGACTTCTGGTAGGAGTGGTTGGTCGTCTGTGTCTGGTGGTTCGCGATCGAGATTCAGCGGTTTTACAACGCGAGTAATCGCTTCCTGAACAAACGCACGGACGAACTCATCCTTGCGATTTAGCTGAAACTGCCGCTGCACCACTTCAGTCATGCCACCGTCGCCCCAATCCTGGTCATGACGAAAGTATTCGATAAAGCTTTTGCCTGCGATGCGTGTGAGATAGGCAGCGCTTACGCCTTGAATCGCGCGCCCAACCAGCATTCCACCCAGGCTAAACTCCAGGGCAGTCGCCACTAACGTCAATACACCTTTGACAATGCCCAAACTCGCCAGCGTTTTACCTAACGACAACGCCAGTTCTCGTCCCCGTTCCATGTTGATCTCGCAGCCGTAGACGCGCCCAAGTTCAACCACCATTTGAGCGTTAATGGCAGCCGTTGCCAGCAGATCTACCACTGGTAAGGGGGTGACGGCAATGACCCCGGCGCTAATCCACTGGAAGCGATCGACAATTTTTTCTGCCTGTCGTCGGCGTTGGGCATCAATCAGGTAGCGAGCTTTCTCACCGAGCCGCTGGGATTGCAGCAAGATGTTGTCGGCAATCAAATCCTCGCCCTCAGCGCGCAATACGGCAACCATCCGGCGAATGAGGGGCATGATGTCTGGATCAGGGTAGAGGGTTTCGCCCTCGACAACGATCGCGGCAGGATTGGCAGCCGTCGCAATCACATCGGCAGGAGCAACCAGGCTACGCAGCCGTCCCCGCAACTGCGCCAGAATGGTATCGCGATCGCTCTCTGGATACAGGTCAGACTTGTTGAGAATGATGAGCGATCGCTTGCCAATTTCCGCCAGGGTTTGCAGCGGGTCGTATTCGGACTGACGCAGATCGTTGTCCAGTACAAACAGCAGCAAATCGGCTTCTGTTGCCAGTTGGCGTGCTAGTTGTTCGCGTTCTGTCCCCGCTACGCCCGCTTCGAGAATGCCCGGTGTATCAATGATCAGAATTTCACGGTTCAAGCCTTTTAGCTTTAGCGAATAAGTCTCACCGACTTCAGTTGTGCCCATTGCGGCACCAACTTTGCCTGCCATGCGTCCAATCAGCGCATTCACCAGCGATGTTTTGCCTGCTGACCCTGTGCCAAAAACAACAATTTGCAGGTTGCCACGTGAGAGAGTTTGCTCGATTTCGCGCGATCGCATTAGCAATTCTTGCCGCGCCACCTCATCTTGAATCTGGCTTACCTGCTGACGCACAGCTTTCAGGGTTTCTTCAGCCGCCTCTGTTTTTTCAGCAGGTACCTGGGGCTGTCGTCGTGGTTGCTTGCGTCGTTTTTGTGTGCGAGGCAGCACAAACAGGTAATAGATTAAGGCTCCAACGAGCACTGTCAGCAGCGCCACGATCAGCACCAGCAGTGCCTGAGACAGCAGCGGGTAGGCGTAAAGCTGCCAGGAAAGCCGCGTGAGCGAATCAATTAACCAAATCACCAGCCCCAAAATCAGGGCTAGACCAGCAATGAGAATGAGAAGGCGCGACGGCGGCATGAAGGCATCTGTGGTGCATCTGCCTCTCATTCTAGTGCCCTGAACTTTTTTAGCGATCGCCTCGTTTGCCCGGAAAGATTGTTAAGTCTGCCGCAGTGGGTACTTTGGAGGGCTACTGTAACCACAGACAGTAGGTGATGAGTCCGTTGTCTGATAACTTAAGTCAAACCTACAAAACGCTTGAAAGAGGGATCTTATGGGACTTTTTGATGCAGTGATGAGCGCGGTCAGTAATCCTGGTCAGCAAGGAAGCCCGGATCAGCTTGGTGCCATTCTTAATACTGTGCAGCAACTGAGTGGCAGTCATGGGGCGGATGCAGGTACAACACAAACGCTTGTGTCGGTGGTCGGTGGCTATGTGCGATCGGCACTGCAACAACAGCAGGCAACCGCAGGCACTGAACAGGCGCAGGCAACCGTCAATCAATACGGCGGTACTGGGGCAAACCCGCAGGCTGTAGAGGCTGTGTTGGGTCCAGTCATGCAGCAACAGGTCGTGCAAGATTTAGTGCAGCGAACTGGACTTGACCCGCAAACAGTGCAGTCAATGCTGCCAACACTGGTGCCACTCGCGCTCAAGTTTTTGCAGAGCGGAGCGCATACTGACAATCCTCAGGCTGGCAACCCCGTGCTCAGTGCCTTTTTGGATGGCAACCAGGATGGCAACATTGACTTGGGCGATGCTCTTAGTGTGGCTGGTAAATTTTTTGGGCGTTGAAGCGGTCAGCGGTCAGCGGTCAGCGGTCAGCAAGAGGCGGGTCAGTGGTTAGCGGTTAGCGGTTAGCGGTCAGCAAGATGCGGTCAGCGGTTAGCGGTCAGCGGTCAGCAAGATGCGGGTTGCGGCTGTCGCTAAAGCAAGAACGCTTCGATCGCGGCAGCGGCTCCGTCCTTTTCAACGTCAGGGGCGACCCAGTTTGCTAAAGCTTGAACAGGTGCTGGTGCATTGCCCATCGCTACGCCAACGCCAGCATACTCAATCATCTCAACGTCGTTGAAGTTGTCGCCGATCGCCATCACGTTTTCTGCCTTCAGTCCTAAATGTTCTTCTGCCAAATAGCGTACCGCTGTTCCTTTGCTGACCAGCGGATTGGTTGCCTCAAAAAACGTTGCCACCGATTTTGTGAGGTAGAGTTCGGCGGGCGTGTAGAGACTCTGCAAATTGCCTAAGAGTGTGCTGATTAAATCGACATCATCACTCAGCGCCAGCACTTTCGTCGGTTCGGTGGTGAGTGCTGTCCGCAAATCGCCTATAGGAATGGGCTGCACGTTGGAACGAATAGCATACTCTTTGGTCTCAGCGGTGATTTCACGCACGTAAAGCTGGTCGTTGATGTAAAAATGCACGGAGAGCAGCGATCGCAGCTCTGGTTGCTCAAAATAGTCTAAAAGCTGAAGTACCAGTGACTTCGGTACGGTCCAGTGGCGATACACAGTATCCGTTCTTGGGTCTTGAATCAGAGCACCTTGATACGCCATGAGCGGCAGCGTAGAACCGATCGCCTCATGAAAACGGATGGCAGCACGATACATTCGCCCTGTGGCGATCGCCACTTGAACCCCCTTTGCCTGTGCCGCACGGACTGCTTCAATTACAGGCTTACGAATCTCGTTTGAAACGCCCGCGATCGTGCCATCAATATCGAGTACGAGGAGTTTGATCTCTGCGGAAGTAGCTTGGTTTGGCATAAGAGGAAAGGATAAAGGATAAAGAATTTTGAGTTTTGGGAGCGGTCAGCAGTCAGCGGTCAGCTATCAGCTATCAGCTATCAGCTATCAGCTATCAGCTATCAGCTATCAGCTATCAGCTATCAGCTATCAGCTTTTGTCTTCATACTTTAGCCTTCTGCCTTCTGCCCTCTGCCTTTTTCCCCGATCGCTCATTAGTTTTCGTTCATTACCAAATTAACCGCTGATAATGTGAAGGCAAATCTCATAGTAGCTGGTAGGCTATGGCTGAGGCACAGGGTCGTCATTGGGCAAGTCGTCAGGTATTGTTAGCTTCGCTGTGGCTGACACTGCTCGTTTTGGTTGTAAAGGTTTGGATTGGTTGGGCAACGCAGTCGTTGAGCTTGCTTGCGGAGTCGCTACAGACATTGATTAATGGATTTAGCATTCTTCTCAGTGCGATCGCCACGACATCGCCGTATCCGACCAGTCGAGAGACGGGGGGGCATGGTCGACTAGAAGCCATTTTAGCGCTGCTATTGGCTGCGTTTATGGGTTTTGCCTGTCTGAGTCTATTGGTAGTGTCGGTACAGCAATTGGAGGCGATCGCCCAAGTTGCTACGACCTTGCTGCCTGTGAGGATGAGTCCACCGCTCTTTCAGCTTTTGGGTGTGGTGATGGCGACGAACTTTTGCCTCGCCTGCTTTCAACGCTATGAGTCGGGGCTTTTAGAAAACCCTGCCCTTCGCTTCAGCGCCAATCATCTGTTTCAGGATACATGGCTGATGCTGCCTGTACTGGCGGCACTAGTGGGTGTAAGACGTGGTTATCCATGGCTAGATCCGCTGCTAGCAGTACTGTTGCTGATTGCAGCCGTCTGCAACTGCTGGCAGGTTTTCAACTGGCAGTTGCCATCATTGATGAAGCAAATGGCGATCGCCCCCGAAGCATTGGCACAAACGATTCATCAGGTCGAAGGGATCACCCACTGCTACGGCATCCAGTCTCGCGGCGTGGTCGGTCGTCAGGTCTTTGTCGAAATGCACCTGATTCTGCATCCAGAGTGCATGAACGTTGCACGTAGCATTGCCGAACGGGTAGAACGGGTGATCCGCGATCGCTACGGTCCTGCAAAAGTGGTGATTTATATTGATAGCGATCGACCCAAGAGCGATTAAACCTACAGCGGTTTTCATTTGCATTCGCCACACCCTACACCCCACACCCCATACCCATCTTGATTAGGCTGTGGCTTATTGATCTAACAACGGCTGTAAGATCGCCGAAGTTTTACAGCCCTTGGCAAGTTTAGAACAAGGCAGCAAAACCATGTGCTTGGAAAAACCGAGGATGTGAAGTGTTTCGTAGACCTAAAAAGCCTTTGGTAAGCCTGCCTGCTTCAAAACGGCATTTGCTGTATGGCGAGATTTGATGAAACTGTCTACCACAAAGCGGCGATCGGTAATGGGGCTATACCAGATTTCATGATCTCCTTTCCCCTGCCGCTCAAAGGAGCAGCCTGCTTTTACCAAAAGCTTCTTGAGTGGCGGAGTCAGCGATGCAGGCATTTAGGATGCTACCTGAATGAGTTCCTGCCGATGGCTGGTGAGTTGCACCGCGATCGCGCCTGTATAATCAGCAGCAATCACATGATTGAGCAGCAGCAGATTAGGGATGAGATCCCGCAGCTTTCGACTCAGTGCTTCAATGGTATCGGCTTCCGTGGCTAAGCCTGGCACATCGTCACTCGTTGCGATCCAGACCAATGCATCATTGTCCCAGATGGCATCAACCCGATAGACGATTGGTTCCATGCTTGCCTCCCTTAAGCGTTAGCGTTACCGTAAGTGCAGATTAGCTCGAATTTGCTGCATTGCGGTTGCACCATCAACCACTTCACCCCGTTGAGCCGCTTCCCAGCCCAGCAACGCATCCTGTTGCAGGTCTTGCGATCGCCCTTGATAAGGGTCGTTTTGTTGCTCCAGCAGTTGCACGCCTGCCAAAATGACCTCGATCGCAGTTTGATACTTACCACTGTCGATCTGGCGCTGTACTAACTGCTCTAATTCGGGTGACAGAGTGATTTGCATAGGGCACTCCAGACGATCGCGATGCACTTCATTGTAGGCGAACCTTGCTTCACGGGGGCGGGCATCTGCAAAGGTAGCGACTATATCGATAGCGATTGACCCAAGAGCGATTAAACCCAAGATCCCCGACTTCTTCAAGAAGTCGGGGATCTGATCGGCTAGCGAATTCTCTACAATAGGGCTTGTTCTCCACTGCTATTAAACCAAACCGTTGTCTGCCAACTCTTCTTCCCAACCAAAGCCGCTCATTCTCCTCATCGACGGGCATTCGCTGGCATTCCGTTCTTACTTTGCGTTTGCCAAGGGGCGCGACGGTGGACTATCAAAAAAGGGGATAGGGTGTGGGGTGTAGGGGATAAGGTATGGTGAGTCGTTATGGTTGATACACTGGTTTCAGGTTGATGAGGCGACACGCTTAAGGGAAAACATGATGCCAGATAGTGTTGAGTTGCAGGTTCCGTTTACGTCACTGATGGATGCCATTGCGTCCTTAGGGCTGGAGGACAAGCTGAAGCTGCTAGAACTGTTAGAAGCACAGATTGCTGACGCGGAAGACGACTTGCTGGAGCACGACCCAACGATGCTAGCGGAAGTGGCAGAGGCGCGAAGAGCCTACAGAGCAGGAGAGTACCAGACGCTTCAGGACTACATCGCCGATCGGTCTGAACAAGCCTCATGAGCTACACGGTTGTCATTCCTAAACCCGTGCAGAAACAGCTTGATAATCTATCAAATGAGGTGCGAGAGAGCATGGTAGAGAAGATCTCACTACTTGTCGAAAACCCTCGCCCATCAGGAGTCAAAAAACTAAAAGGGTTTGATCACGAATACCGCATTCGAGTCGGAGACTATCGCGTTCGCTACGAGATCGACGATCAAGAGTCTCTTGTAGTGATTTTAAATTGCAGGCATCGAAAAGATGCTTACAGAAATTAACCAGGAGGAAGGATGAAGAGCCGTTATACGATCCTCATTCAGTGGTCTGGTAAGGATCAGTGCTACGTCGTCACTCTGCCTGAGTAGGGAGAGTTTTGCCACACACATGGAGAAACCTACAGTGAAGCCTTAACCAATGCTCAAGACGTTCTGGAATTATTGATTGAATCTGCTGTCAAACAGGGTGAATCGCTACCGGAGCCGAACGTCTTTGGAACTTCATTGCAGATTGCCTGAGGCATCAGAACGAAAACCCAGGTTGTGCATCTGGACTGATGCATGAAACCGTTGCGCCTGAGCCAGCGAAACGTCTAGCCGAGCAATCCTGCAAGCTCGTTGAGCTATCTCTGACATAGGATGAGCCAGTTCTGAGATGAGTTGAGTCGTTACATGACCTGGATGAGCTATATCAAAGCTCAGTCGAGTGAGCAAAACGATGTCTCAAGTAAAGGTTGATCCAGGTCGAGTCATCTCTGAATTCGGTCGAGCAGTCTCCCAGATAAGTCAAGCTGTCTTTGCGCTAAGTCGAGCAGTCTTTTAGCTAAGTTGAGCGATCTCTAAGCTTGGTCGAGCGATCGCTGAACTGGCTCAAGTGATCTCTGAGACTGGTCGAGCAATCGATGAACTAGGTTGAGCAATGTCTGAACTGGCTCAGGCGATCGCTTGATTGAAGGCGATCGTCGCTTCAGTCAAGCCTCTCTTCGTTCTACGTGGAGTGCTGCCTGAAGAACTTGATGCTCTTTAGGACTGGATAACTTCTGTAGGTCGTCGTGAGCGCCCACTCGGTGATGGAGTCAGGTAACCGCTGTTTGAGTTTGTTTTAGGATGGAGGGCAGAAGTCAAATCTAGTTGAAACATCATCTCCAAAACTCTACTTATGCACCTCTCACCTGCTTTGCAACAGGCGATCGAGCAAATTGCAGCCAGTCAAGGTATTTCACCAGAGCAATTTATCATCCAAACCCTGACAGAAAAAATCGATCGCCTCAAGCAACCTGTTTCAACTCCCTCAACGTCTCACACTGGACTGAGACAAAAGGACGGTCTTCTGGTCTTCGACACCGAGTCTCTCGATCACATTGACTTTGATGCACTCATCACTCAAAGTCGTGAAGAATGTGACTGGGAGCAGGTAGGACTGTGAAAGTTCTATTTGACACCTCTGTGATCATTGCTGCTTCCCTTCCAAAGCACCCAAGTCATGCACCCTGCTTTGTTCAATTACAGGCAGCAAAACTGAGTCAAATTCAAGGCTGTCTTTCTACCCATAGTCTGGCAGAACTATACTCGGTGATGACTCGAATGCCCAGCCAACCCCGAATGGCTCCCCAAGCAGCCAGAACGTTAGTTGAGAGCTACCTCCAATATCTGGAGGCGATTCCATTAGAAACAGCAGACTATCAAGCTGAGATCGCGCAAATGACAGCCCTTAACTTGCCGGGTGGTGGAGTTTTTGATGCTTTAATCGCTCAAGCTGCTCTCAAGGTATCAGCAGACAGAATTCTGACACTCAATCCTAGCCACTTCACTCGATTGAACGCTGCGATCGCCCAAAATACACAGGTTCCTGGACAGTAATTAAGTCAGTGTAATTAGCGATCGCATCCACAGGACAGCATATACAAGCAGCGCCCTCAAGACCTCGGAGGTTTTGGAAACCTCTGAGTCTGTCAAACCTTCGAGGTCTAAGACCAACGCCGATCGCCTGAATTCCTTACAATAGATTTTGTCTCCTTCAATGGCATTCCCTTGGCTTCTCCTGCTGATCCAACCAAACCGCTCATTCTCCTCATCGACGGGCATTCACTGGCGTTCCGTTCCTACTTTGCGTTTGCCAAAGGTCGGGATGGTGGGCTTCGCACGAAAAGCGGGATTCCCACCAGCGTCTCTTTCGGCTTTCTCAAAGCGCTGCTAGAAACGATGGAGGCAGAAAAACCGCAGTACGTAGCGATCGCCTTTGACCTGTCCGAAAAGACCTTTCGCCACGATGCGGATGATACCTACAAAGCGGGCAGAGCGGAAACGCCGGAGGATTTCATTCCCGATATTGCGAACCTGCAAGAGTTGCTGTTGGCATTGAACCTGCCCATTCTCACCGCAGAAAACTACGAAGCGGATGACGTGATTGGGACGCTGGCACGGCGGGCGAAGACGGATGGCTTTCTGGTCAAGATTTTAAGTGGCGATCGTGACCTGTTTCAGCTAGTCGATGCCGAAGCCACCACGAAAGTCCTCTATCTGAGCACTGTTTACGGTAAAGGCACACCGCCACCCAGAGAGTTTGGCGTGGAGCAGGTGAAGGAGAAAATGGGGATCTTGCCGTCGCAGGTGGTGGACTACAAAGCGCTGTGTGGCGACAGTTCCGACAACATTCCTGGCGTAAAAGGCATTGGGGATAAGACGGCAGTGCAGCTACTCACCACCTACGGTTCGCTGGAAAAAGTGTACGAGTCGCTGGATCAGATTAAAGGTGCGGTGCGGCAGAAGCTCGAAGCGGGCAAAGACGAGGCACGACATTCGCAGTGGATGGCGCAGATTCACCTGGATGTGCCGCTGGAAGTCGATTGGGAGTCGTGCCGCATCCGCGATTTCGATGAAACCGTCGTGAATGAACTGCTCGAAAAGCTGGAATTTCGCACCTTTATCGATCGCATTCAGAAAGTGCATCGTCAGTTCAAAGGTGTTCAAGAGGAAGCGTCCGAGGATGCAGCCTCAGCAGAAAATCAGAAAGCGGCGGCTACTCCTCAGTACCGGGAAGATGGCGACCTGTGGTTCTTTAGCGCTGAAGATACGATCGCCGCGCAAAAAGTCCTGCCCGTCGCCATTACGCCGCACATCATCGATACGCCTGAGAAGCTGACGGAGTTAGTCGATCGCCTCAAAACCTTCACCAGCCCCGAAATCCCCGTTGCCTGGGACACCGAAACCACTGCTTTGGAACCCCGCGATGCTGATCTCGTGGGCATTGGCTGCTGCTGGGGTGCTGAGCTAGACGACATGGCGTATATTCCGCTGGGACATACCAATGGCGGCAATCTTGATAAAGTAGCCACGCTCGAAGCACTGCGCCCCATTCTCGAAAGCGCTGACTATCCCAAAGCGTTGCAAAATGCCAAGTTCGATCGCCTCGTGCTGCGCTGTCAGGGCATCAAACTGGCAGGCGTAGTCTTCGATCCCATGCTGGCAAGCTACGTCCTCAACCCTGACGAGAGCCACAATCTAACCGACCTGAGCAGCAAGCACCTGAACATTACGGCTCAAAGCTACAAAGATTTGGTGCCCAAAGGGAAGACGATCGCCGATTTAGACGTTCCGGCAGTCGCGGACTACTGCGGCTTAGATGCCTACACCACGTTTCTGCTCGTCCCCAAGCTCCGCGCCTTGTTGGAGCCAATTCCTGCTCTGCATCGGTTGTTGCTGGACGTTGAGCAACCGCTAGAGCCTGTCCTCGCAGAAATGGAGTACTGCGGGGTGCATATTGACGTTGCCTATCTCAAGGAACTTTCGCAGAAGTTGGAGACGGACTTGGCGGCGATCGAACTCCATGCCTACGACGTTGCGGGACAAAAGTTCAACCTCGGTTCTCCTAAACAACTCAGCGACTTGCTGTTTAATACCCTGGGACTGGACACCAAAAAATCGCGCCGCATGAAGACGGGCTTTTCCACCGATGCCGCGACGCTGGAAAAACTGCAAGGCGATCATCCCGTCATCGATGCCATCTTGGAACAGCGCACCCTGAGCAAGCTGAAGTCTACCTACGTTGATGCGTTGCCGCTGCTGGTGCGTCCCGATACCCATCGCGTCCACACCGACTTTAATCAAACTGGCACGACTACAGGACGGCTCTCTTCTTCCAATCCCAACCTGCAAAACATTCCGATTCGTACTGCCTTCAGTCGCCAGATCCGCAAAGCGTTTGTCTCCGAACCCGGTTGGGTGATGGTCGCAGCCGACTATTCCCAAATCGAACTCCGCATCTTGACCCACCTGAGCCAGGAACCCATCTTACTCGACACCTACCGAGACAATGGGGACATTCACACCCTGACCGCAAAACTGCTGCTCGAAAAAGACGACATCAACTCAGAAGAACGCCGCCTCGCCAAAATCATCAACTTCGGCGTGATTTACGGCATGGGTGCCCATCGGTTTGCACGAGAAGCTGGGGTAAAATTTAACGACGCTAGGCTGTTTATCGATCGCTTCAACGAACGCTACTCTAAAGTCTTTGAGTACCTCCAGCAAATGCAGCGAGAAGCGATCGCCAACGGCTACGTCGAAACTATTCTCGGTCGCCGTCGCTATTTCAACTTTGCCAGCGAATCGCTCAAGCGGTTGAGAGGCACGGAACCAGGGGCGATCGACCTCACCAAACTCAAACTCCGCGACCAGTACGATGCCGGATCGCTCCGTGCCGCTGCCAACGCGCCCATTCAAGGCTCCAGCGCCGACATCATCAAAATTGCGATGGTCAAACTGCACGACCTCATCGCACCGTATCAGGCACGCCTCTTACTCCAAGTCCACGATGAACTCGTCTTCGAGATGCCCCCCAACGAATGGGCAGAACTGGGACCCAAAATCAAAGCCACGATGGAATCAGCCGTCGAGCTATCCATTCCCTTAGTCGTGGAAATTCACGCTGGCGAAAACTGGATGGAGACAAAGTAGTAGTGCCGCTTAGTAAGCGAAAGCGATTGAGACGTAACCGAACGCTTATTTGTTAGCCTTCAAAGTTGGGCAGAAATTCTTGACCAGGAGTGCTTTCAAGTAATAGAGGCAGCAGCAATTTACAATGGCTAAAGAGTGGCTAGGAAAAGGCTGATGACGTTACAAGAAATCCAAAATCAAGCGTTGCAGTTGTCTACTGGCGATCGCTGGCAGTTAGTACAAGCTCTCCTGGTCTCTTTGAAGCAGGAAGCAACCCTCAAGCCAAAGCGGGGACTGTCGCGTTTACGAGGTGTTGCTAAGCTTTCGGCAGATGCAGGAGAGAGTAACGCCCAGGCAGATTATGTAACTTATCTGACCGAGAAGTATCAGTAATGCGAGTTTTAATTGATACAAATGTTGTTCTTGATTTTTTACAAGAACGAGAGCCGTTTGTGGGCAATGCCGCAAGGTTATTTGAGCGTATTGATGCTGGAGAAGTTGAGGGGTTTATTGCAGCAACGACAATAACCAACATTTACTACATTGTTCGTAGGGTAGCAGGAAGAGCAGTGGCGCAAGATGCTATTACTCAGGTGTTAAGCGATCTAACCATTTGTACCGTCGATTTAGCGGTGTTGGAACAAGCGCTTGAGTTAAACTTCGAGGATTTTGAAGACGCAGTACAGTATGCTTGTGCGGTAGTGTATGGCGTTGATGCGATCGTCACTCGTGATGCTTCTGGATTTATAAATGCAGAAATTCCTGTCGTGTTGCCTGAAGCTATTGAACCTATCAATGGTACTGAGTGAAGCAATGGAAGCAGCCTTCAGCGCGATATCACAAGTCGCTGCACCAGAACGCCGCAAGCTCTGAGCTGAGTTGCAAGGGCGATCTGTGCCCAGTGAGCCTGGTCGCTAGCCTGCTGAAGTATTGCTTTGCCAGCAACGCTATAATTTTCTCCAGGACAGAGAGGTAACAGCTAATGTCACTTGAGAACATTGAAAATGCCATTCTCTCGCTGCCGTCTCATGAGTTTGAGAGACTAAGGCGTTGGTTTTTCGACCTGGATTATGCACGCTGGGATGAACAAATCGAACAAGATATTGCGGGCGGTAAATTAGAGGCGTTAGCACAAGAGGCGATCGCTGAATTTGAAGCTGGACATTGCCGAGAACTGTAACATCGAATGCACTATACGACTCGACGCTTCTGGCAATGCTATGAGGCTTTACCCGAAAGCGTTCAGCGAACTGCTGATCAGTGCTACGAGTTGCTCAAAACCGATCCGTCGCATCCCTCGTTGCATTTCAAGAAGCTGGGTAACAAGTATTGGTCAGTTCGAGCAGGGTTGAACTATCGCGCTTTAGGTGTGGAAGTAAAGAACGGTATTTCCTGGTTTTGGATTGGGACACACGCAGAGTATGACAAATTGGTCAGCAAAATTTAAAGCCCTGAGTAGGATGGGCACTGCCCACTCTACGATTTATCTACTTGAATGTGTCAAATTGTAGTATTTGATGCTTCATGTATAAAAAGACAAAAATATGAAGAAGAAACAGAACTACGATAATAACTAAGTAACTTGGCTGTTTGTGCAAAAAAATAGCTGTTGCAGTGATCTCTGTTGCTAAAGTGAATAACGAAAGAAAATTGATCTCAGCAGCCCCGTGATTTTTAGGCTTAGATGTATCCGGCTGACCATATTTTGTCTCCCATAGATTCGATCTCATACTAGGGACTAAAGGCTCTAACTCATTGCGAATAAATGTACCGAGCCTATGTAAACTGTTAATATTTCGAGCAATTAATACGTCATACCCCATAGCAATGATTGGAATGAGTGCAAATCCTAACAACTGAATATCAGGTGGAACTAATGATTCAGAATCAACAATTTTTTGATTGAACATGAATCCTAGCGCTGCTCCACAAGTAGCAACTTTTTGAAGGACAAGGTTGGTGTGGATTTGTACTCTTGTTGTGAGTTCTCCTCTGACTTGTTTAAAGTACTCAATAACAAATTGCCCTTCAAACTGCTCCATAAATCCTCAGCTAAATATTTACAGACCTTACTACGCTTTACAACAAATACTCAAATGTCTCCATCAAGGACTCAAGTAGCCCAACTATTAGTAGGCGGAAAGATTCCGCCTAAAATTCCATAGTGAGTGAATAGATAGAATGATTCGGCACAACACCCCAAATTTGGTGTTTAAGTAGAATTCTTCTGCAGAATACGCTCCTGAGAGTGGATAGACAGAATCTTTCCGTATATTTTCATATTTCCTATGGAGACAAGCAAAATACTGAATGATGCCGTCTTTGCGTCCTACTCGCAGAAAGGTGGCGACATACTGAATCACGGTGCGATCGCCGTTAAGCCGCTACTATCTGCACCTGAATTCTCGCTTGACCTTGTTACGAGGTTTTAGCACAAAGTATTTAGATCCCCGACTTCTGGTTAAAATTTAGACAAAGCCGATCCCATCGTAGAAGTCGGGGATCTTTGCGTCAGTCCTAATTAACTCAAAACTTATCCTTTAGCCTTCATCCTTTATCCTTGCAAATGCCTTCCCCCCCCATCGGCATCATCATGGGCAGCGATTCCGATTTGCCCACCATGCAGGACGCGATCGCGGCTTGCGAAGAATTCGACATCCTCTGTGAAATTGGCATTGTGTCAGCACACCGCACACCCGAACGGATGGTGGACTACGCTCAACAGGCACATGTGCGCGGGCTGAAAGTGATCATCGCAGGCGCAGGTGGTGCGGCACACTTGCCGGGAATGGTGGCGGCTCTTACACCTTTACCTGTGATTGGCGTGCCTGTCATCAGTCGTCATCTGCAAGGACTGGATTCGCTGTATTCGATCGTCCAGATGCCCGCCGGAATCCCCGTCGCAACAGTGGCGATCGGCAATGCCCGTAATGCCGGACTCCTCGCCGTGCAAATTCTGGCAACCCACGATCCAGCGCTGCTCGAAAAAGTGCAGCAGTATCGCCAGAGCCTTGCTCAAATTGTGGTGGAAAAGCAGGCGAAGCTACAAGAGAAAGGCTACAAGCGCTATCTGGATGAGGAGATGAGGCTCTAGGAGAAGGCAGAAGGCAGAGGGCAGAGGGCAGAAGGGTTAGAGTGTGTCGGGGTCGATGCCACGATCGCGCAACTTTGCCAGCAGTTCTTCGCGTAACTGCCGTTCTTGTGCCGCCTGTTGTTCGGCAAGTGTTACCTGTTCATCAGGGGTAGGATAACGATCGCCGTTCTCATCAAACCAGTAGAGCCATTCACGCTCCCATGCGGCATACGTGCCCTGTCCACGTCCGATCGCAATGCCTGCTTCGGGCATCCAAAACGGCTCACCAGACTGTTTGACATAGCGATCGTTCTCCAGTCGATAAACCTCAAAAGGTTCGTGGTTGGGGCGTTGGCGACTGTGGTTGTAAATGACGTAATACAGTGCTCCCAACTCGACATACTTCGCCATTTTGGTGTCGTATTCACCGTTATAAGTTTCCGAAACGGTTTCCAGCACCAGTATCGGCACAACGTTATTTTCGCGCCACAGGACGTAACTCAAGCGCCCCCGATCGCCTCGTTTTCGCCGTTCTACGCCCAAACTGAGAAAGCCATCGGGAATGATGGGCACATAGGGCGGCTCAGGACTGTAGTAAATGCCCATATCTACGCCAAAAAACCAGTCCTGGCGATCGTCCCAGATGGTTGCCAGAATGGTCAGCAGCAAATTTGGGATCAGGTTTTGCAGCTCGTTATCCACAGGGGTCTCATCCGAAGAGGGCAAATCCTCATCGGTGGGAAGGTAGCGCAACGGATCGTACTGCTGTACCATGACCAGTCCCCTTGAAGCTCAATGGTGGTAGTCTAAACTGCTGCCATGACAAGCATGTATATCGAAGCCATCAGCAAATTGAATAGTATTTATGTGCCGTTTCGTCGCACTTTTTCAAAGAATTCGGGGAAATTTTTTAGCTCATCCATTGATTGAACAGGCGGAAACTCGATCCAGTTGGCTTCGACTTCCGATCGATCGACATAGGCATAAAAAGCGTCCCGATCGTCCCGATGGGTCAGCAAATAAGCCCGTAGCTCCTTGCGAGTCATAGCACTAAAGTCAGGTTGCATCATTCAAACCTCCACTTACCGTTGGGACGAATTGAAATTTGGGTTTCTTCTCCCGTCAGGATGACAACGTTCCCGGTTCGATCGTCCACATCCACAAGATCGATCGACCGATAGAGCTGGGTGAGCGATCGACAGAGAATGAAACACATTCGCATCTGGTCTTCAGTCGGAATAGTCCATCTCCCACAAACTTTCTACCTACAGAATAACGCTACAGCAGGCTTCCAGAAAGTAATCTCATGTAGCTTAAGCTTTGGGCGATCGCTTCTTGGGACGTTTCCAGACTTGACGTTCGGCTTTTTCGCGTTCGTAGGCGATGAGTTTGCCGTAGTATTCGTGCTTGCTCAGGTTCATTGACAGGTAGACGTGCTTACGCATATTGCCAAAGCCTTTACGGGCAAAAAACTTGAGCGCTGGGGTATTTTCGGGGTCAGTATCCACCATCATGAACCGTGCGCCATCGTCGATCATGCGCTCAACGAGCTTATCCACCAGCTTGTCGGCAATGCCCCGTCGATGGAAGGCAGGGTTCACGCCCAGCCAGATGATGTAGCCATACGTCCAGGAGGCTTTGTTAATAATGGTGCCCAGGATGAAACCCGCCAGTTGATCCTCTACTTCAGCCACCAGGCAATACTCTGGATCGGTGTTGTACAGTCCAATCACTTCCCACTGATCCCAGGTGCGGTAGATGTAGGGGTAGAGGTCGCTGGTGAAGAGGGTTTCGCCCAAGTGGAAGACAGGCGCAAGGTCATCGATTTCCATCTCGCGGACATCGATCGCCAATTGTGGTTCTTCAGGAGATTTAGCAGTGTCGGTCATAGTCAGCGGCGTTTTGAGGCTGAAGGTTCAGGCGTTGAAGTTAGGGCTTTGGGTTTCACGCTCGAAGGTTTGAGCTTAGAGGTTGGAGTGTCGAGTTCAGCGCTCGACGGTTCGGGGTTCAGAGAGGAAAGGTCGGGTTCTAGGCTCGAAGTCCCGTGCTCTAAAGCCGGAGTGTCGGGTTCTACTCTCGGAGCGTGGCGTTTTGCACTTGAAGACTTGAGTTCTAATCGCAACGGTTCGTGCTCCAAGCTTAAAGCCTCGTGTTCTACACTCAATGTTTTACACCCGCAGACGAAACCGTTCACAATCAAATCTCGATGAGAGCTACTTTAATGCCGTTTGTAGAAACGCTAATATCCGCTTCAGTGCCTGTTGTCCATCTGCAAGGTCGAGGTTGAATTGATATTCGTGTTCCAGCGGAGGCGTGTGGTCGTTGGGGTAGAACAGGGTATCGGTTCGCACGCCTGCTTGAGTCAGTTTTTGGGCTAAGGCGATCGATTGAGGCGCAAGTGGATCGGCATTGCCAGCCGTGATAAACGAAGGCGGGAAATTTTTAGTGACATAGTTGATGACCGCGAAGCTTTGAAAGTTTGGGTCAGTTAAAAAAGCCTTCGTGCCTGAGTATGACCACATCACCGTTTGGAGAAAGGAACCGAACGAGCCGTTATAGTTCACGCTCTTGGGATCGTAGGCTCCACAATTTAGGAGGGTTGCTTTGAGTTGACTTGGCTGCAACGCGGGTCGGATACCGAGCGTACTTGCATAAGCAGGGTTTGTGACGATCGCAGCCATTTGTGATGCCATCTGAGCACCCGCCGAATCGCCCGCTAACACAAAACGGTTCGGATCGATGTGGAGACGCTTTGCCTGCTGTTGAAGATGGTTGAGGGCATCGTTGATTTGGATGAGCGGTGTGGGGTATTGATGCTCTGGCGCGATCGAGTAACCAACCCCAACCGCCGTATAGCCGTGAGACGCAAGAATCTTCAGGTAATTTGCCACATGGCTTTTGTTGCCAGAAATCCAGGCACCGCCATGTATCCAGACGATCGTCGGGAGAACCTGAGCCGAAGACTGAAGGGCTTGTGGATAAAACACGTCGAGCAGCGCATCGTTGTCATGCGATCGATACGGCTCATTGAGAATTGCCGTGACACCAGGAGGCACATGCTTCTCAAGCTTCTGCGCGATTTCTACAGCGCCCTTGTCAAAGCCATACCGAATCAGGAGTGCTTTCGGGTATGGGCTGAGTTGCACGCCCAGATAAGCCGCTAAACCAAGCAGGAGAAGACCAACAAGCAGCCAGCGAACCCATTTCCGGACTGCTGCACGGCGATGAAGGCGAGGTCGATCTTGCTGAAGACTGTTTGCTGGTGTCTGCCGACGATACTCAGACATAAGGTTTAGATGTCCCTATTGCACATCAATCTGCTCGTATCGTAGCCGTACACAGACCAAAAAGCGCATCGCCATCGACTTACAGCGGTTACTGATTGGGTAAGCCACAGTCAAGCGAATATGGGTGTGGGGTGTAGGGTGTGGTGAATGCAAATGAAAACGGCTGTGGGTAAGGAAGCGCTTACTTCACTCCTCACTCCTCACTCCTCACTCCTCACTCCCCACTCCTCACAACGAGACTTCTTGAATATCAGCAAGATTGGGCAACGAGAAAGCATTGTCTGGAGCGCTCTGAGTCTGTGACGCATGATCCTGAAAAACGACCCGATCGCACCGGATAGCAAAGCTACAGCGATCGCATTCCTTCGATTCTAAAGGCACCTGCGGGAAGGGTTCGCCGTTTTGATAGCGCTCAAGCCAGTCTGTGAGTTGGGCTAACAAATGAGTGAGATCCGTGCGGGTTTGTTCATGCTGGCTGCGATCGTAGGGAGCATTGAAGCGTCGGGCTTCTGGGGCTTGCTCACCGGATTCAAAAAACCAGTAGATCATGGCAATGCGATCGGGGTCATAATCGCTCGCTTCTGCTAGCACAAAGGGATACAGCCGTGTTTGCCAATTTTGCAACAGGTAGCGCGGGTTTTGTGGACGGGGATAGGTCTTCCAATCGAGAATTTGCGCCTGCTGACCATTGGCAAGCAACAAGTCATACACCACGGTCAGCAAATAGCCTTCAAACGCTAGCGTCCGCGCATGTTCGCTTTGTCCCCAAAGGGGGCGATCGTCCCCTAATGTCAGAATCTTAGGAGCGACTGCTATAAACGCATCAAACCAGGCTTGCAGTTGAGCATCCTCCTGTACCAACGGTTCCACAGGCAAACCCAACAGCCATTGCTGCATGAGCAAGTGAAACCGCGTCCCCTGATTCTGCCGCTCCTGTTGGTCGGGTTCACTCGGCGCTGCCAACTGCTCTAAATCCGTATGCTGAAATCGGCGCGGACACGCAGCAAGTCGGTTCAACTGCGACTGAGACAGGCGGAGGGGAGGAGAGGGGAGAGGAGAGAGGGGAGAGGGGTGAAGTGTTTCGATCATAAAGAACGAGTTGGAGGCAAGGAGTGGGGAGTGGGGAGTAGGGAATGGGGAGTAGGGAGTGGGGAGTAAAGATGAATGCTAAAGGCTAAAAAGCTGACCGCTGATAGCTGACCGCTGACCGCTGACCGCGCTCAATTAACTCCTCACTCCTCTCCCCTCACCTCTTCGTCAACACAAATACGCTGCCTTCATTGCCGCGTCCAATCCGCATATCCTCGTCGAGATAGGTGGTGTCGAGCCAGCCTTGTTGATCGCGATCGCCAATATTAAAGTCGATCGCCGGAAATTTTTTGCCCGCTTCGATATCTTGGATGAAGCGATCGGGTGATTGGTAGCCAACGAGCCGCGTGAAGCCAATGATTGCTCGCTCAAACTTGACCGTCACTCGCCGCTCTGACGCAGGGCTAAAGCGGGCAGCGACACTGACCAAACCTTCGAGATAGGGCAATCCACTGATTTCAGCAATGTTGTAGATTTTTGCTTCAGCCGTCCGAATGCACTGATAGATTTGTCCCAATTTAGCCAACGGTACGCGATCGATGCCCAATAGCTCTTGACTGGTTGTGTAGAGCAAGCGCCAGTCACCGTCGAGTAAAGCGGTTGCTTTGAGCGGTAGTGGGGTGGGGTTATAGCCTTCTAGCTGAGCGATCGCGACTGCAATCGCCTGCTTATCGTTATCGGTTGCCAACAAGCCACGATTTGTTCCCGCGATCGCCTGTAACAATGTCGCTTTACCAATCATTTTGATCAATCTCCAGAGCAACGACTCAAGCGAAGGTTCTTTTCTTACGGATGGCTTTATCAGCCCGGTGAAACTTAAAGAGGTAAAACAACTGTGCAGAGACTCATAGCACCTAATTTATCGTGTGACTTTGAGCGGAAAAAACTCTTGCAATTCCTCTCTATGGTGATACACTCTGGTTGTTTCATCCGTAAAGTCTAGAGATGTCGTGTCGATTGTGGCTAAGATTTGAATAGTATCGATCGCACGACTAGATCCAATCACAAAGCGCGTATGACCTACAATCCCTCTCTTCGTGAAGAACCTCGCAGCCAACGAGCCGCCGTCATTCCACTCAAGCAAGAAACATCGATTCTGGACTGGCTTGAAGATACAGGGCGTTTGCTGGCACGTGATGTCCAGGAAGTTAGTTACCGTGAAGCGGATGGTGAAGAACTTAACGATTTGATGGCGGGCGAAGACCCCAGTTTTGATCTTGACGACGATGATGATGATTTGGAGCTAGAAGATTAGCTTGACCTGCTTTGCTAAACATCAGGTAGTTTTTCCGAAGCTTGACAGTGAACGCGTGTGTGTAATGTGTGGAGTGAAGTGAGAGTTTCGTGGACGCTAAATTATTTTCGACTCAAACGTTAAATCTTTCAGGGATGCGGCTGTTCGTCTTATTAGCGATCGGACTTAGTGCCTTCACCGTCATTGCGGATGAATGGGCAGGGCGATCGCTAGTGCAGGTGTTTTCGCTCACTCTACCGTTTTGGTTCTGCGCTGTAGCAGCGGGTGGGCTTGGTTTTTGGGCAGTCCCTTCCCTCCGGGCACTCAAAGCGGGACAAGTCATCCGCGAAGATGGTCCCAAGTCGCACCTAAAAAAGGCTGGCACACCAACGATGGGAGGTGTCTTCTTTTTGCCGATCGCCTTGCTAGTAGCAATTGTCTGGTCAGGCTTTGCCGCACCAGTACTTGCCGTTTCAGCGCTCACCTTTGCCTACGGCGCGATCGGCTGGATTGACGACTGGCAAATCATTCGTGGCTGCTCAAACAAAGGCATCACGCCTCGGATGAAGTTGCTCCTGCAAATTGGAGTCGGTGCGCTGTTCTGTCTCTGGTTAGCCTGGACGCAGCCAGCGACCATCACAACGATTGCGCTACCCTTCGGTCTCATGCTGCCGCTGGGGTTGTTTTTCTGGCTGGTTGCAGTCTTTGTGCTGACGGCAGAAAGCAATGCGACCAACCTCACGGACGGAGTAGACGGCTTGGCTGGAGGGACGGTCGCGATCGCCCTTTTGGGTTTAGGTGCCCTCATTGCGCCAACCTCACCAGAATTGATGCTGTTCTGTGCCTGTTTGAGCGGTAGCTGTCTGGGTTTCTTGTTACACAATCGCAACCCCGCGAGGGTCTTCATGGGTAACACAGGTTCAACGGCGTTGGGCGGTGCCTTAGCGGCGGTGGCATTATTGACGAACAGTCTCTTTGCACTGCTTATACTGAGCGGTCTGTTTTTAATCGAGACCCTCTCAGTGATGCTTCAGGTCGGTTACTACAAAGCAACGAAAGGTTCAGATGGCATTGGCAAGCGGTTTTTCAAAATGTCTCCTTACCATAATCATTTAGAGCTGTCAGGCTGGTCTGAAACTCGCATTGTTGCTGCCTTTTATGTCATTGCTGGCTTGCTGTCGTTTGTAACGCTGGCTGTTTGTTGACCGATCGACCTGCGGTTCCAGACCGAGGGCGCAAAGCACAGGACTTCGTGCCCTTTTCACCTGTTATCAGTTTTTTTAATGCGTTAACGCTCAAAGTGACCGCGTAACGCTGGTGTCGGCAGAGCGAGATCTGTTATTATGATGTTCCATCACCTGGAGAGGTGGCTGAGTGGTCGAAAGCGGCAGATTGCTAATCTGTTGTACGAATCGTAAGACCGTACCGAGGGTTCGAATCCCTCCCTCTCCGTTCTGTGTTTGACACATTCTGCTTCTTGAGTTGATTTGGGAACGTATCGCTGAATGCGTCTGTGCCTTGGAGTTGGCTCTTGGCTTGGCATTGAGTGTAGTCAATAGCATCACGACACGGTAAGGTTTGACGGTGCTTAAGAATCGATCGCGGCTCTCAATTTCTTACCGACTCTAAGCAATTAGCCTTCTACACGCGCATAGTAGATGCCGCCAGCGATCGCCGTCAGGTACAGCACTGATCCCAAAAAGAATGCTATCCCGCCAACCAGTTGCGCCTGTGCCAGCAGATTTAGATCGAGCAGCAGAAAGTGCCAATCGTGCAGGACACCTTCACCACCCAACAATGGCAGCGATCGCTCTTGAGCATCGTTGATGTAAATCGAAACATCCCATAGATTCTGCGCCGTCCAACAGAGGGCGATCGCGCCGGCATACATCTGACGTGTCACCACAAAATAGCCTGCAATCACGGCAGGCACCATCACCTGCATCAATGAGCCACCCAGAATGTGCAGAAATCGACCGAAACCAGCCAGAATCGTGTGCCCAGCTTCGTGAAAGATGAGATTCACGCCATGCAGAAACATCATGACGCGATCGCTGCCCTCTAAGAAGCCGTCCACCGTATAGTTCGATGCTCCAAAAACAGCGTAAAGAGCTAAAAGACCGATGAATCCAGCTTTAAGGGGATTGAACTGGATAAGCAGGCGACGCACATCGTTGAATGTGAGGGTGAAGGGGCGCTTGCCGCTACGCCGCGATCGTCGTACTGGTTTCGCAACGCTAGGCTCTGCTGCAAGCTGCAACTCCTTTACCCAGTCGTGCTGCTCAGCCCCAGACTGTCTGCCGCTAATGATGACGGTTGTAATTGTTGCCTGTCTCAGACTGACTAGTTCCCGCTGTATCAGCGTTGTCGCAACGTGCTGATTAGGAGTCACAGTCGCTTCCAGGTGAACCTCTAAGTGGCTGTCAAAGAACGCCACCGTAGCAGACATGCGCTTGTGAGCTACAGCCTGACTGATGAGCTGAGCGATGGCAGTGCGATCGCCCTGTTTGGCAAGCTGCTTTATCGTTGGGAGTCGATCGGGTTGCGTCATCTAGCCTGCGCCTCCTGTCACCATTACCTTAAACGCAGTATTCCCGATCAATTCCGGCATTACACGCCCGTCACTACAAAATAAACCATTGTCATCAGCACAAGCACAAAGCCCAGCTTAAACAGTTCAGAATGCCGTTTAGCAGCAGGCGGCAATGTAATGGTTCGTATGGGCTGCGGTAAAGATGCCGAAGTACTATCACCCAGAGGCAAGTCTGCACCCGTACTGATGAGTGGTCGATCGCTCACGGCCTGGAGCTGATCTTGAAGCAATGAGTTCTGCTCCAAGGCAAATGTCGCAATCCACAGTGGAAACGCATCACCGACTTGCCACGCATACACCCTGACGTGTTTAATCGTTTCTGGCTGAAGGCGCTGCAAGCCTCGCTGAACGAACGCAATGCAAATGACCTGGTTTAAAACAGCGGCAGACTTCAGCATGACCTGAAGACAGTCCCTATCTGACATCGCTTTCACCCATACATCTTGTGCTTGCAAGACATCGTTCATGAGCGTTGCGATCGCGCCAGCATCTCCTTGCTTCGCGCGTTCTAGCAGGCTAAGTAACGTGATCATAGGAAAAGCCAAAAGAGGAAAACGATCGCTCCCATTAGCCAATGAGCGATCGTTTGCTTTGATTATAGTACAAATGTACGATTTTGGCTAGAAGTGTCACCGCTAACGGTTCGACGAGCAATGAGCCTTATCCTTGAACTGCGCTCTTATCACTGCAACCCTAACAGCTAGGGAACAATAGCCACTTTGACCACTTTTCGCTGCTTCATCGCTTCAAACACTTGACCTAGCTCTGTCAGTGGTTGCTCTTCGCTAATCAGTTGCTCAAATGGTAGAGTGCGACTTGCCAATAGTTTCAAAGCCGCTCGAACGTAAGTAGGCGTGTTGTGGAAAACCCCCTTGAGGGTCAGCTCGCTGTAATGTAGCTGTTCTGTGCTTACAGCAATACTGGTATCACGGGGACAGCCGCCGAATAGGTTGACCGTAGCACCAGGGCGGGCACAGGCGATCGCCATCTCCCATACAGATGGTATGCCCGTTGCTTCAATCACCACATCTGCGCCCCAACCATCGGTCAGTGACTTCACCAGCGCTGGCACATCTTCCACTTGATGATAGTTAAACGTCTTCACTGCTCCCAGCACTTCGCCAAGCTGCAACCGTTGCTCACTGCCACCCAACAGAATCACCTCGGCAAATGGCTGACCGCTGACCGCTGACTGCTGCCAACGGTGCCATTCACCTTGCCCTGATGACAATGCGGCGACAAACATCAGTCCGATCGCGCCGTCGCCCAACACCACAACGCGATCGCCAGGTTTCACATGCGATCGCGCTGCCCCATGCAACACACATGCCAACGGCTCTGTCATGGAGGCTAATGCATAAGGCATCCCATCAGAGAGTTGCAGGAGGTTGTGCTGCACGATCGGTGCTGGGATTTTGAGG
Organism: Tildeniella nuda ZEHNDER 1965/U140; assembly: GCA_019358895.1. Classification (GTDB taxonomy): domain Bacteria; phylum Cyanobacteriota; class Cyanobacteriia; order Leptolyngbyales; family Leptolyngbyaceae; genus Stenomitos; species Stenomitos nudus. The sequence continues at coordinate 72,479 of JAHHIG010000023.1, forward strand.
TATTCAGCAAACGTGCCATTGTTGAACAACAGATTCTGACAGAGCGAATATTCCTCCTTTTTGCAAAAAAAGCAGTTCATGCAGGGTGCGGAATTGTTGGCAACGACGCGATCGCCCATTTTCCAATGGGTTACGCCTTGTCCGATCGCCACAATCTCTCCCGCTGCCTCATGCCCAAACAGCGTGGGCGGCTTCAGCATCCGAGCATGTCCACCCCGTCGCCATACCTTTAAATCCGTGCCGCAGGTACTCGCAACCCCTACTCGAATAACAACCTCTCCGGCTGCTGGCGTTGGATCGGCAACCGTTTCCAACCGCAAATCTTCCTGACCGTACAATAGTGCTGCTAGCAACGCTCTTCTACTCTGTTGATCCAACCACCACTCATCTTACTGGTTTATCTAGCCCTAATCAGACTGACCATCGCAGAGTTGTATTGAGAACGTGCTTTATGGCATTGCTATGGGCACGCTTATAAATATATCCACAGAAGGCATTAGAGGCTATGAAAATCAAGCAGTGTTTCGGTACAGGGTTAGGATTAGCGATCGTCTTGAGTTTTGCATCTGTGGCAGAGGCGCGAGGGCAAGGCGCGGGAACTGGATACTCGCCGTCCAAGGATGGAACCTACTGTTCCACCAAACTGCTTGCTCAAGATGTCAAAGCACGGATTAATCTGCGGGAAGGACCTGACACCGCTTACAAGGCTCGCCATTATGGGCTTCCAGGAGACCGGGTTGACTTTTTACGTCAAAATAGTGATCCCAAGCAATGGATGAGCCGCAAAGACAAGAGTGGGAAAGTTTGGTATCAGGTGGGCTTTCCTAGAAGTCGTGCGTATGGCTGGGTACGTGCAGATTTTGTCCAACTTCCTCCGGTAGAATGTCGGGACTAAAGCCTTTCTAACCTAGTTGAAGCTAGTTAATGAATGTCTTCTGGCTTAAACCTCCGAGGTTTTGGTCAATCTGCGTAAGTCCTAACGGGGAAAGGTTAAGCCTAGTCGGACCCTATCTGAAGCAGTTTACTATTCAACTCTAAAGGCAAAAAGCGCCCCCTCACATGAGGGGGCGCTTTTTGTGTAGTCAATCCATCAGCAATATAGTCGTTTTAGGACTAACCGTTGATGCTAGGAGCCGAGAGGGCTACAGGAGTCGCTTCACCTGCCGCTAGGTCAAGCGGGAAGTTGTGCGCATTGCGCTCGTGCATCACTTCCATACCCAGGTTAGCGCGGTTCAAAATGTCCGCCCAAGTGCCAACCACACGACCCTGCGAGTCGATGATGGACTGGTTGAAGTTGAACCCGTTCAGGTTGAACGCCATCGTGCTGATGCCCAACGCGGTGAACCAAATCCCGATGACGGGCCATGCACCCAAGAAGAAGTGCAGGGAACGAGAGTTGTTGAAGCTGGCATATTGGAAGATCAACCGACCGAAGTAGCCGTGTGCCGCGACGATGTTGTAGGTCTCTTCTTCTTGCCCAAACTTATAGCCAGCATTCGCAGACTCGTTCTCGCTGGTTTCACGGACAAGTGAGGAGGTCACTAGCGAACCGTGCATGGCGCTGAACAAGCTGCCGCCGAAGACACCAGCCACACCCAACATGTGGAAGGGGTGCATCAGGATGT
>JAHHIG010000024.1 GCA_019358895.1 Tildeniella nuda ZEHNDER 1965/U140
TGAAACGTTCTACACCAAGAACATTCTGCTCAATGAGGGCATCCGTGCTTGGATGGCACCGCAAGACCAACCCCATGAACACTTTAGCTTCCCCGAAGAGGTACTCCCACGTGGTAACGCTCTCTAGGGTTTAGCGTTTCACTGAATTAACGTTCAACTTGTTTTAGTCGGGTAGCTGCCCTCGCGATCGTGCGAGGGCTTTTTATTGAGACTCGTTTCTTGTTGGGACTCACAAAATTGCGCCTCACGCTCCCCAGTTCCAATGAGCATGTGTTATCTTTACTACAGGTGGAAAACCACTTGGAGCGTGCTCCAATCTTTTGAAACTACACCGTTCAGGATTAAGGAGGTGATGCCCATGCCAGATAGTAGTAAATGCCTGGGTCATCAAGCTGAAGTTAGCCGGCTGCGTGCCGGGGCTGTGCTCTAACAGTCAACCTGGATTCTGAGTGGAATTAAGTACACGAAGATCAACTGGCTGATTCGGAGTTCCTTCCGGCAGTCTGGTTTCAGTTTGAAGACCCGCTACACCGCTCCCACCGAAGCTGTTCTACTAATTTGAACGCCGGGTGGGAGCGGATAGTTTTTTAAAGGGGTACTTTTATTGGTTGTTTAAAGCTCTTGGGCACCTTCATCTAGTTTTTTATATTTAAAGCTTCAATTAAATAGAGATTTGATTAAGTCTTGCGATTGGTTTCTATAAATATTTTTGCTCAGATTATTCTATTCACTAGACCACTTGTCAAGCACGCTCGCTCAGACAGTCTTTCGGTAATGCTGACGTTGCTTGTTGAGTTGATGTTTGTTAATTATGAGGAAGTTAGCCACCTTACTGCCTAATGGAGCAATTGCCTTGCTTCGTTAAGCTTAAAAGTGCTTAATTGAAGCAGATCGACCTGCCTTCTTGAAACACTCAGGATGAGTATCGTTTGTCCCTCTGAGGTTGGATATGACTGATAGCCGGGATCAGTCCAATGAATCGACTGAGCGCTCTGGATTAATTGAACAACTTCTGGCGATCGGTACGGCGCTTTCAAGCACACATGACCTGGGAGCGTTGCTCACTTTAATTTTGGCGAAGAGCCGTGAAATTACCTGTAGCGATGCAGGGAGTGTTTACTTGGTCGATCGCAGTGGACAGGAGCCGCTGCTATGGTTCAAAGTGGCACAAAACTTTTCGCAGCCCGCCGCATCATTTCAAGAATTTGCGATGCCCATGACCCCAAAAAGTCTGGCGGGTTATGTGGCACTGACGGGTGAGAGCTTAAATATACCAGATGCGTATAATTTGCCGGAAGGGGTGCCGTATCAGCTCGATCGCAGCTTCGATCGCAGCATTTCCTACCGAACACGTTCTGTACTTGTGCTGCCGATGCAGAATCAGGAGCGCGAGATGATTGGTGTGCTTCAGTTGATTAACCGCAAGCGTAAGCCAGATACCAAAATTACGGCTGAGAATGCTCTTGACGTAACCCAACCTTACTTGGATTGGGAAAAGCGAGTCCTGCAATCACTTGCCAGTCAAGCCGCCATCTGCATCGAGCGGAACCAGTTGCAGGAGAGCATTGAAAACCTGTTTGAGGGCTTTGTCAAAGCATCAGTGCAGATTATTGAAACCCGCGATCCTTGCACCTCTGGTCACTCAGAGCGCGTCGCAGACTTGACCGTGCGGCTGAGCCAGGAAGCAAGTGCGGTGACGATCGGTAAACTCCAGCCGATCTACTTCAACGATCGACAAACTCAAGAGATTCGTTATGCAGCGTTATTGCACGACTTCGGTAAGGTAGGTGTGCCAGAAGCCATTTTGGGCAAGCAGAAGAAGCTGTTTCCGATGCAGCTTGAGGTCGTGCGAAATCGGTTTGCCCTGGCTCAACGAACCTTAGAAATGGAGTGCGCTCAGTCAAAGTTTAGGCATTTAATTGAGCATCCGAGCCATCAGGGTAGGCATCATGGTGAAGCCGCTTGTTCTCATTGCCAGCAACTCAAACGATTGGATGAAAAATTGGCGCAGGCGATCGCCCAGCTTGATCACTACTGGACGGTGCTGCTGGAAACAAACGAACCGCGTATTCTAGCTGAAGCACCCCTGGCACAGTTGCGCGAACTGGCACAGTATACCTACCGGGACATTGACGGTACGCTGAAGCCGCTGCTGTCGGAAGCGGAAATGACGCAGCTTTCAGTCCAACGTGGCACGCTTACGCTAGCGGAACGGGAAGTGATTCAATCGCACGTCACCCATACCTATGAGTTTTTGAAGCAGATTCCCTGGACGAAACAGCTTCAGAATGTGCCCGCGATCGCCTACGGACATCACGAAAAGCTAGACGGTAGCGGTTACCCACTCGGCTTAAAGCAGGCAGATATTCCCATTCAGTCACAGATGATGGCGATCGCAGATATTTACGATGCGTTGACAGCTGGCGATCGTCCGTATAAACGCAGTCTTTCTCTGCCCATGGCGCTCAAAATCTTGAAGCAAGAAGCGGCACAATCTAAACTAAATGGCGATTTGGTGGAGTTGTTTGAGCAGCGTCAGGTTTTTGCCGTGTTAGGGCACAGCGGTTGAGGCAAGGAGAGACGGGTGAGGAGGGAGCAAACTGACTGGCATCGCCTGAACTCTACAGCAGAGGCGAATCATACATGAAGCAGGATGCAGTTATTGAGGCTGTATCTGGTAATGTTCTTTTGGGCACAGATATCTTCTAGATGACAGTACTCCGTCGATTCAGTGATCATTCCCCTTTATGGCTGATGCGTCCGTTTGTGAGTTTGACACTCTTACGGTTGATGTATATGGGCAGACCTACGAGCAACGCCGCCAGTCGGTTGAGCATCGTCTTGAAGACTTGGGACACGGGCTTACTTTAGAGTTGGTCGCCATTCCAGGCGGCACGTTTGTGATGGGAGCGCCCAAAACGGAGGAAGGGTGGCATCCGAGCCAAAGCCCGCAACATACGGTCGCGATCGCCCCCTTCTGGATGGGCAAATATCCCGTCACTCAGGCGCAATGGAGCGTGGTGGCTGCCTTGCCAAACGTCAAGCATCCTCTACCACCGAAGCCATCCTGCTTTACAGGTGCAAATCGCCCGGTGGAGCAGGTTTCCTGGCAGGATGCGATCGAGTTTTGCGCTCGTCTTTCTATCCATACACATCGCCGCTACCGACTGCCCAGCGAAGCGGAGTGGGAATACGCCTGCCGTGCCCCGATTCTGACCAGCGGAACGCTAGAGCGCGGGAAAGTGCAGAGTGCGACAACGACAACGCCGTTCTGGTGTGGTGAGACGATCACTACTGAGCTAGCGAACTATTCTGGCGTTGACTGGGAGTACGAAGGTAGAGTGTGCAGCAAAGGCTCCTATGGCAAAGGCGCAACGGGGAGCGATCGCCGCGAGACAACCGACGTGGGCAGTTTTGCGATCGCCAACGCGTTTGGACTCTATGACATGCATGGACTAGTGCGCGAATGGTGCGTCGATCGCTGGCATGACAGCTACGACGGCGCACCAGACGATGGGTCTGCCTGGATAGAAAACGGCACGACTGACCAGCGCGTGTTACGCGGCGGCTCCTGGAACGGTAGTCCAAAGGTCTGTCGCTCTGCCTTTCGCAGCAAACTCAACCCGGAAACGCATTTGTATGACATTGGGTTTCGGGTGGTGGGAGAGGGATAAAGGAGGAGGCAGAAGGCAGAAGGCAGAAGGCAGGAAGAAGGCAGGAGGCAGGAGGCAAGAGGCTAAGGGCTGACCGCTTGACTTAAAACTTAAAACCAAAACTCCCCCACTCCCTACTCCCCACTCCCCACTCCCCTTACCCGATCGTGAGAAAATGAGTTGTTCTACACTGTGGCGCATTCGTGACGACTGTTACTGTTACCGTTCCAGCGACGACAGCAAATTTAGGACCAGGATTTGATTGCTTGGGAGCGGCACTGACGCTCTCAAATCGGTTTCGCTTTTCGCGGCTGCGGTTGGGTGAGAGGGATGTGAGCATTACAGCGATCGGTGCTGAAGCGGAGCAAGTCACCACGGGTGCTGACAACCTGGTATATCAAGCGTTTGTCAAGGTTTACGAACAACTGAAGCAGGTGCCTCCGCCCGTGCAGATTGAGATTCAATTAGGTGTACCGCTGTCACGTGGGTTGGGCAGTTCGGCAACGGCGATCGTCGGTGGACTGGTGGGAGCAAATGCGTTGGCAGGGTCGCCGCTGACGATAGATGAGGTGATGCGATTGGCGATCGCGATCGAAGGACATCCCGATAATGTCGTGCCAGCACTCATCGGTGGATGTCACCTTGCTGCTAACAGTATTGACACGGGCTGGGAGATTTGCGAGATCCCCTGGGATGTGAATGTGATACCGATCGTCGCCATTCCTGCCTTTGAGCTTTCCACAAAAATCGCTCGACAAGTGCTACCTAAAACGTATAGCCGCGCCGATGCGATCTTCAACGTGGCGCATCTGGGGTTGTTGCTACGTGGATTAGAAACGGGAAGGGGTGAGTGGCTCAAGGCGGCAATGCAAGATCGTCTGCATCAACCCTATCGACAGGTATTGATTCCAGGGTATGAAACGGTACAAGCCGCCGCTATACAAGCTGGAGCGTATGGCATGGTCATTAGTGGTGCAGGACCAACACTTTTGGCATTAGCAGCGCCACAAACGGCAACGGCTGTGAAAGAGGCGATCGCCACTGCCTGGGCAAACCAGGACTTTTTAGTGCAGGTACAGGCGCTTCAGATTAATCAAAAGGGTGCGATCGCGCAGGTTGTGGTAGACGAAGCACCGTAAACATTTGCTCCTTCACCATCAGAGTAATGTGTGCAACTGTAAAGAATCGCGCTTTGGAAACTGTTAAGGCATTCGGCTACGCTCAACCCGCTATGACTGAAGGTTGAGCGCCGTCGAAACCTGGTTCATTGGTCGGTTATTAAACCGCAAAGCCCTAGGGCGTGTTTTAAAACCCTCGAAAGCCCCCAACCCCCAAACTTGGGGGCTTACAAACCAGCTTCAAAGTCCCCCAGAATTGGGGGATTGAGGGGGCAGAAGTTCTCGGTAACAAAGCAATTAGGAGTTTTAAAACACTGCCTAGCGGCTGATGATCGCATACATAGATACCTTCAAGAGCAACCATTAAAACTCCCGTCATCTTTTTAAGTAGTGGGCTGTGTACTATTGTTAGAAGGCGATCGCCGCTAGACTTTTCGTTGCAGTAGGTATGTGAAGCATGACCGCAGTTACTCCCAACCCCCCATCCGTTAGCGCTCCAGCCTTTTGTGAAGGCATCCAATATTTCAGCGATTCTGTCTCCGGTTTTGATGTCTACGGCAAAGCTCCGGTGATTGGAGAGGGAAAAACCGCGATCGCCGATGTTGCCGATCCCACTGCTGCGTATCAGACGCTGCTGTATGCGGATGCTTTACGCTACTTGATTCTACAGGTGACAGCCAGCAAGGCATCTGGGCATCCAGGCGGCTTTGCGAGTCAGGCAGAAGCCTACGCTGCACTGGTCATGCTGGGCTACAAAAACATCATTACCGAAGTGGGGCATCATGCTCCTGGCTTCTACAGCGCGATGTTTCTGGATCGCTCGTTGGAAGACATGGGCATCACTACGGTGCAGCAGTTGCGCGATCGCTTCCGCGAACAGCATGGGTTACTGGGACATCTTTCCGGCTTTATCCCCGGCATTCTTGCGCCTGCTGGACCGTTAGGGCAAGGACAGCATTTTGCGATGGCAGCGGCACTTTTGCACCCTGACAAACTGTTCCCTTTCACCGTTGGCGACGGCGGCTTGGGTGAACCGTACATTGTGAGCGCGATCGCCCACTTCCACACCGCCTACCCCAAGGCGACCAACTTTTTACCTGTTCTCGTTTGGAACGGCTTCTCTCAAGAACACCACAGCATGGTGTCGCTCAAAACCAACGAGCAGATGGAGTCATACTGGCGCGGCAACGGGTTTGAGCAGGTTGTACTCATTGATGCGAAAGACTTTGACGACCAGAATCAGCCTGGGGCATACGTAGACAACACAGCCTTTTCCTTTGAACAACGACTTGCCTTTGGTCAGGCAGTGCTAGCAAAAACTCATGAAGCAGCGCGCTCTGCACTCGCTGGCAAACTCACGGTGCTCATCATCAAGCAACTCAAGGGCGCTGGCGTTCATGCTCGTGGCGCAAAATCCCACAACCTTTACGCTCAGCACACGTTGGAGAACCCCGACATTATTGCGGCGCTACACACCCGCGCGCTTTCTCCTGCTGCCTGGTCGCTCGTGCGAACCAACTGCGAACGTGCAGGTGGTGGACCTGCCAGCAAAACAGCCGTTACGGAGTCCGTTCTCCCGCTGATGGATTTAGGTCAATTGCCGTTAGAGGAATTTACCGTTGGTGGCGATGCAAAAGTGTCTACAACCGCAATGGGTAAGCTCGTTGCTGCTGTAGGGCAAGCTGACTCTAGCTACGTCGTTACCAACGCGGACGGCAACGAAGCCTCTGGCATCGCCAACATCAATCAGGCGCTCAAAATTATTCACCCCACCGACGATCCGCTTTACTACCAAAAACCGGGCGGTCAGGTGTATGAGCCGCTGAGCGAAGATGCTTGTGCAGGCTTGGCAGCCGGGTTAGCGCTGATGGGATCTCGATCGCTCTGGTGTTCCTACGAATCCTTTGCCATTAACGGGTTACCCATCTGGCAAACCGTGACGCAAGCAATGGCAGAACTTCGCCGCCCTACACCCGCTACTGTCACACTCTTCACCGCTGGCGCGCTAGAGCAAGGACGCAACGGTTGGACGCATCAACGTCCAGAAATTGAGGCATATTTCGCCGCCATGATGCGAAACGGCAACGTCTTTCCCCTCTTTCCACCCGATGCCAACAGCATTCAGGTTTGCTACGACTGGGCACTGACTCAGAAAAATAAGGGCGTTGTGATCACAGCCAGTAAATCGCCGTTACCGATTCGGACAACGTTTGCACAGACGCAACAGGCGATCGCTAACGGAGCCATTACCCTCCATGAAGCCAGCGGTAGAAAAACCGTTGTGTTTGCTGTCATCGGCGACATGCCTCTCATCCCAGTGTTTGAAGCTGCCACACGCCTGACAGCAGAAGGAGTCGGCGTTCGTATTGTTTCTGTGATTAACCCGCGTCGCCTGTACCGCTCGTCGGACGTTGCCTGGAAACTTTGCTCTGAACCCGACGAGCGCTTCCTCAGCGACACCGAGTTTGAGCGGTACTTCAGCGGTGATGCACTCATTGGTGTTACAGGCGGTGCCAGCGGGATGTTAGAACCCATCATGCTGCGGAGTAACGCAAAACGAGATACGTTCGCCTGGAAGCGGGGCGAGACGACTGCCAGCCCTAGCGAACTCATGGCAGTGAACGGCATCACTGCCGCGACACTGGTGGAACGTGCCGTCTCGTTGATCCATTAAGTGATAACCGCTTTGAATGCACGATCGCGCTTACCGTGTTCGCCTACGTACCATTGTGGTGGTTGGAACCCTTAAGCTATGGTAATGTGCATAGGGTTTACCTACCACATGAGCAATCTTTTAAGCTTTATCCCGTTGGAGGGATGAACAACGATGAGTCAGTAGCTGTATAAGTTACAGAGATGTCAACTTGATTGTTGATTGCTCAGAAGAAGTCAACCATCACAAACTCACTGAGGAGAAGTCCGCTATGTTGAAACGATTTGCTGCCGCTGCCATTATTACGCTTTCGATGGGTCATGCTGTGGTTGCATCAGCAGCGCCATTGGCAGTCACTAACTCTCCAGATAAGGAGACCATTGTGGGTGGTCGATCGGTCGATCTGCCAACACCACCTGTTACACCTATTTACTTCACTCTACCAATTGAATTGGCGATCGTGAAAGATCCCGCAGTCTCTACAAACACGCCTATTACTGATAGCCTAACCAGTGACTACGCAGCCTGGGGCGCTAAGATCAAAGAGTGCTCGCTTCAGAAGCCAATCTTCGTCAGAAAAGTTGGCGATGAGCAGGTGCCTTTCATCGTTGGCGGCTCAGAAGGTACGATCAAGCTCAACGCAAACGACAAGCCTGTTTGTAGCCTCTAAGCCTCTAGTTCCTGATACTCTAAAGCGAGCGTAGTAAAGCAAGCAGCAGTGGCTATATTCTGGTTCAACTGGCTTTACTACGCTTATGCTTTGACACTTCAAAAACGCCTAAGGCGCGTCATCATCGCCAAACGGTTGCTTGCATTGCATCAAAGTGGAAATCATACGCCCAAATGGCAAGTTTTAATCGTTAAGTTATTGCAGTTGTTGTTGCATCGAAGAAAGTAATTGCCTGGTCTGAATAGTGCTGAATCAGTTGGGTAGCATCTTGATCGTCGGCGATCGTCGGTTGAAGGAAAGTTGCACCAGCAGCGATCGCTTGAGTGTACCGAAAGCTGATCAAGGTTCCCAACCGTACCGGAATCAGCGTTCGATGCTTCCCGGTTGGGTCTTGGGCAAAGGCTGCTGCCCATTCCGGTGCTGTAAATTCAGACTTCAAGTAGGTGTCTGATAAAACTGCGATCGTGCGTTTTGCCTCACTTGCCGCCTTTTGCCTCTCCAGCACAAAATTTTCACCCGCCCGGAAGCCCCATGCCTGAATGACCACCGTAGATCCCGCTGCTTCCAGCGTCCAGGCGATCCATTCTGCCCAAGCGCGATCGTGGCGGTTGTAGCTCACAAAAAAATCATTCATGATGCAGGGCTGCAACGCTTAAGGTCTGGGATGGAACGGGATCTGAGTCTCTGGTTGTACAACGATCACACGGTAAGCTCCGCCCTAAATCCCCCTGCCTGCGGCTTCCCCCTTCTAAAGGGGGACTGAGGGGGATCACAATCTATACCGTCTGCAAAAGTGTCTTGTCTGAGTGATCTCAACCATCAAGCGGCTGCCGCAAAATTTCGGGGTTCCGGCAAAAATCAGCAGACATGAAGGTTAGGGCAAGACCATTCACCGTTTAGACACCACCATTTTTACTTCAAATGAGAGCAATGTCATTTGAAACGGGAGTGTTTCTATTTGAGACAGGAACGATCGCACTTCAAACAGGAATGTTGCTACTTGAAACAAGACCATTGCTGTTTTGACCTGCATTGTTCTCACTTCAAACAGGAACGATCGCACTTCAAACAGGAACGATCGCACTTTAAACAAGAATGTTTCTACTTGAAACAAGACCATTGCTGTTTCGACCTGCATTGTTCCTATTTCAAACAAGAATCGTCCTACTTGAAACAGGAGTCATCCTACTTGAAACAGAAACGTTCTCATTTCACGCTAAAAGTGCCCCGTTGAAGCTTACGCTGCTGATGGCGGCGGCTTGATCGTTTTCGGTTGTGGTCAGATCGATCGCGCCCCGATTAATCACAACGTCACTCAGGCATTGCCCGATCGCTGCTAAGAATCAACCAGCCTGCTGATTAGCGTCATTTCACCTGCGTCACGCGCCAGCTTAGCTTCAAATTAATCCAGAAGTTCCAGAGCGTCACTGCGACGATCGCCAAAAAGTTCGCCAGATACGCGTTGAGATGCAGCCCGTTGAAGAGCACATTTAAGATCAGAATGTTGAGAATCAGCCCCATCAGGCAAATCAGGTTGAACTTGGCAAACCGCCTGATGACTTGATGCCGCGCTTGCTGTCGTTGCGACAGATCGCCAAACGTCCAGCGATCGTTCCACAAAAAGTTATTGATGATTGCCAGTTCTCCAGCCACGATCGCGCTACGGGTCAGCCCTAAGCCCAACGTGCCGTGCAGGAGATAGAGCAACCCCATATTCACGACCAGTCCACTTAACCCCACGAAGGCAAAGCGGACAAACCGCCCCAATAGGAAGTTAAACCGCTGGCTGATACGACCCAGCCGCCCTAACGACACTCGCAAGCGCACCAGATGATGGATGTAGTCGCGGTACTGCTTCCAGGTGACCTTGCTCTCGCCAGCCTCACGCTCCTGAAACACATAGCCCACTTCCGCAATCTGATCAATCTCGCCCCGTCCCAGCACTTCCAGCAAGATCTTGTAACCGAGTGGATGGAGTGATCGTCCCGCGATCGCACAACGGCGTACCAAAAAATAGCCGCTCATTGGATCAGACACCCGACTCACGACACCCGGCAGCAAAACAAGCCCCAGCAGTTGAGCACCCCGCGACAAAAAGCGTCGCATCGCACTCCAGGTACTGACACCACCGCCATCCGCATTACGACTGGCAACCGCTAAATCGGCACCCTGCGCGATCGCCAGAAGTAGTTGCTGCAACACTTCCGGTGGATGCTGCAAATCACCGTCAATCACTCCCAAAAGCTCGCCTCGCGCCACCTGCCAGCCGCGAATGACCGCTGTTGAAAGCCCCCGCTCCTGCTGACGGCGCATCACACGCAGGCAAGGATAGCTCGGCATCAGCGCCTGCGCCAATTGCCAGGTGCCGTCTGGACTATCGTCGTCAACCACAATAATTTCGTAGTTGTGAGGCAGCACGGCATCCAACTGCTGGCTCAAGAGCGCCACAATACGCTCAATGTTACGGCTCTCGTTGTAGGTTGGCACCACCAGAGAGAAGCGTACTGCCACAATCGAGCCTGCCTGCTCCTCTGGGGTACCGTCAAATGCCTGCACCAATGATAGCGATCGCGGCGGCACCTGCAAGAGACCTGAAAATTCAGGCAGAAGCTGATTGTAGCCAGTCGTCACCATAGACATTTGGGGTTAGGGAGTCGATGCCAGCACTAAAGCCGCGATCGTGTTAGGAACTGCCGTCATTACGAAGACAAACACAAAACAGCCGCAGCGAGCGGTTGCCCAGCAAACCATCTTGCTTAGAGAAAATTGCTGCCGTTCTTGCCTTTCATCAGGTTTACACAGAGAGACCATTGTGTAAATCGTTCCTAACGCTGGCACCGTTGTCCCTAAACGCAAAACGGTTGGGAATGTGCCTGATGGCGATCGTGTGACTGCAAAACTTGGCGGAGCTTTCAGCGTTCAGCGTTCAGCTTTTAGCGTTCAGCGTTGAGCTTTTAGCGTTCAGACCAAGGTTGGCTGCTGATGGCTGACCGCTGATGGCTGATGGCTGACCGCTGTTTAAAAGTGCTATTCAGACCCGTTTCCAGCACGATAGCGTAGGTCTAAAAACGGTTGGTGCATGTGCTAGCGTTGGCGTACTAACCCGCCTTAAACGTGCAACCTCGTGGCAATGGAGACACTCGCAATGTCCGATGCAACCGTGCCTGACGCAACTGTCATTTCTTTAGAAACTCGCATTGTCGCTGTGACGGTCTACACCGATCAGGCGCTTATTACACGGCGCGGGAACGTCACGCTGACCGGGCAAGAGCAAGCGCTAACGCTAACCCATCTGCCCCTGACACTCAAACCTGAATCGGTGCGCGCTGGTGGAGTCGGCAATGTTGCTGTGCAGCTACGGGATGTGCAGGCAGAACGGGTGTTTGCGACCGAGCCTGTCGTCGATCGTATCGCTCAACTAACCGCACAACTTGAGCAACTGACCAACGAGCAGCAAGCCATCGACGACAGCATTGCTGCCGATACAATTCAACGCAAATTTATCGAGAGCTTGAGTGAAAAAGCGGTCGATCGCTTCTCGCGCAGTCTCGCCCAACAACAGGTGAGTCTTGCCGAAACCCGCAATCTGCTGAACTTTGTGGGACAGCGCTATAGCGACTTATCAGCTGCGATCGCCCAGCATAAGCGTGAACAGACGCAGCTTCAAAAACAGATGCAGGCGCTCCGCCAACAGTTGCAGCAAGTTCAAACACCACGTCCGAAGGAGAGCTACAGTTTAACCGTTGGCATTGTGCCCGCAGGCGCTGGAAACTTTGAACTGGAGGTGTCCTATGTGTGCGATCGAGCCAGTTGGAAACCCCTCTACGATTTGCGAGTCAACAGCACGGACAACCGCGTTCATCTGACCTATCTCGCAGACGTAACCCAAACCACTGGCGAAGACTGGAGCGCTGTTGCCCTGACGCTCTCAACTGCCAAACCAGGACTGGGCACTCTACCTCCCAAACTAACTCCGTGGTACGTAGACATCTTTCATCCCTTACCCTACACACCAGCACCGATGATGGCTCGCAAGCGGTCTGCCTCAGCCGTGCCCGAAGACGATGACGATGACAACGACTCAATACTGCTAGCAGGCAGTGATGCGTTTGAGTCAACGCAGCCAATGGTAATGGCTGAAGCACCAGCCGCGCAGATCACAAATGAAGGTGGCGTTGTCACGTTTGCGATCGACGGCAACAACCACATTCCTGGCGATGGTGCCTTTCATAAAATTACGATCTTCAACGACGATTACCCATCGCACTTGGAATATCTCTCTATTCCTAAGCTCGTCAGTTTCGCTTATTTACAGGCTGTCATTACAAATCCCACAGACGGTGCAACGCTGTTACCAGGGCAGGCAAATATCTTTCGTGACAACCGCTTTGTTGGCACCACGCCCCTAGAAAACGTCGCTCCTGGTCAAGAATTCAAGCTCAACCTGGGTATTGATGAAGGCTTGAAACTGACCCGCGATTTGGTTGAACGCAAAGTGGATAAGCAACTCATTGGTGGTCAGCGACGCATCACCTACGCCTACCGCTTGAGCGTGACCAATCTGCGCGATCGGGAAGCCACACTAAACCTGACTGAACAACTGCCAGTCAGCCGCAACGAGAAAATCAAAGTGCGTCTGAACCGCACGAGTCCACAAATTCTGCCCAGCGACATGGGGCTTTTAGAATGGTCGCTCTACCTAAAACCGAAAGAGCAGCAGGACATTTCGTATCAATTCACTGTGGAACATGCGCCCACGCTGAACGTCACAGGTTTAGATATTTGAGCTTTTAGCAGTCAGCTTTCAGCGGTCAGCAGTCAGCAGTCAGCAGTCAGCTTTCAGCGGTCAGCTTTCAGCGGTCAGCAGTCAGCGGTCAGCAGTCAGCAGTCAGCAGTCAGCTCAAAATTTCTAGCTGATAGCTGATAGCTGATAGCTGATAGCTGATAGCTTCTTAGGACTGCTATATCTAGTGGTATCGTTTGAACGCGATCGCGCTTAAACATGAAGTTCATCTGGCTTGGGGGTTGGTTTTGTGCTCCTTCCTGTAGAATAGCGTCAACCTTTGCCTACTCCACATTTGTTGGGTAACACAGGCAAAGGGCAATCAGCAGACATTGGGCAATGAATCGATGCAAACACAGCGGCAGTGGTACATGAATGGGTTTGTTGGGTTGATGGTTTGCGGCAGTAGTTTGCTGCTAGCTCCAGCGATCGTCATAGCGCTACCAGCCATTCAGGTGGCTCAGGCTGCTCAAACTGCGGAAAGCGCTATCAATCAAGGGATTCAGTACATCCAGCAAGGTAAGCTAAGTGATGCGATCGCCGCCTTTCGCCGTGCCACTCAGCTCGATCCCCGTCTGCCTGCCGCTCATTACAACCTGGGTCTCGCGCTGCGTCAGCAAGGACAATTGCAGCCCGCTGCTACTGCTTTCTACCAGGCGACACAAACCGATCCCACCTTTGCCCTTGCCTACGCCAACCTCGGAGCGGCGCTACTTGAGGGAAACAACTTGCCCCAAGCAAAAGATTATCTGCAACGTGCCGTTGAACTTAATCCCAAGCTAGGGCTGGCTCACTACAACTTAGGGCTAGTGCTAGAACGGCAGGGTAGCTTTGATCCAGCGATCGGTGCTTACAGAAGGGCGATCGCACTCAGTCCCACTGCTCCCGAACCTGCTTATCATCTGGGGCTAGTTTATACTCAGCAGCGCAAAGCGAAAGAAGCCCGCACTGCCTTTGAGCAAGCGATCAAAATCGATCCCAATTATGCCGAAGCTCACTATAACCTTGGGTCGCTGCTTTTTGCTCAGGGTGATTTAACCGGAGCTTTAAATGCTTTTCGGCGATCGGCGCAGGCAAACTCCAACTACGCCAACGCCTATTATGCTGCTGGATTAGTCTTCATCCGTCAGAACAAATTTACCGACGCGCAAAAAGTCTTAACCTACGCCAAAGATTTATACGCCAAACAAGGCAATAGCCCTTGGGCAACGAAGGCAGAGCAGCAGTTGCAGAAGGCTAAGTTGGGGAGGTGAGATGTGGGGAGGGGAAGGAGTATGGGAGCGGAGGGGAAGGAAACGCAGAGGAAGTAAGGGAGAAGGTTTGCGGTTTGGGTTCATGCTGATGGCTGCAAGCTGACCGCTGAAGGCTAAAAGCGGAGGTTTTGAGTCTAGGTTTTTAGCTGCTTCCCCTGCTCCACATGCTTCCTCTGCTTCCCATTCCCCCACTCCCCACTCCCTACTCCCTCCCCCCTTTCCGACTATGCAAACTCGGCTCTGGGGTAACAGAAAAGGTCAGAACGGTTTCGTCTATCCCTCTCAGTTGCAGGGGGCTGAACTTGGTGATTTCATCCTGCTCTAGATAGTCAGCGACAGCGGCTGACACAAGGATGCAGTCAGGTTCGGCGGCTTCTTGAATGCGAGAGGCAATGTTGACGCTGGGACCGATCGCCGTGTAGTCCGATCGCTCGGCACCGCCAAACATCCCCACCACAGCCGTACCTTGATGAATGCCACAGCGAAACTGCACCTGACTGATGCCTTGCGCTTGCCAGCGTTCGTTGAGTCGGTGGAGCGATCGTTGCATCTGTCGGGCAGCGGCGATCGCGCGTCGTACCTGTTCGTTCGGTGTCATCTCTTCGGGTGAGCCAAACAGCGCCAGAATCGCATCACCCATAAATTTATCCACCGTGCCGCCATTGTCGAAAACAGCGCGGGTCATTTCTGCCAAATATTCGTTCAAAAGCTCGGCGACACGGCGCGATCGCAGCGTGTTAGACAGTTGTGTAAAGCCGATAATATCGCTAAACAACACGGTCACCAGACGTGGCTCAGGACGCAGATCGAGAATCAGATCACCGCGTGCAGCACGTTGTACCAGCGACGGGGGCAAAAAGCGTTTGAGCACCGATTCAGTTAAGTAGGTGTTGAGTTCTGCAACCCGCTGTTCGTTTGCTTTCAGTGCCAGTAGGTTGCGGACTTCTGCCAGCAGTTCGCGATCGCTAAACGGTTTGGATAGGTAGGCATCGGCTCCCCGCTCAACGCCTTCAATGCGCGTATCCTCGTCGGCTTTTGCCGTTAGAAGAATAATGGGAATGCCCTTGAGATCGTCATCCTCTCGAATCATCCGAATCATATCCAGTCCCGATACCAGCGGCATCATCAAATCGCTCACAATGAGCTGTGGACGATTCGTTTGTGCGCTCTGAAAGCCTTCAGCCCCATTACGAGCCGTCCAAATCCGATAGCCTTGTTCACGCAAAATGGTTGAGACGTAGGTGCGTAAATCAGGATTGTCATCCACGATGAGGATGCGTGCAGCACCCGACTGCGTGGGAATGCCAGCCAACAGCTCATTCTCGCCACTCTGATCTTCGTGCAGCTCCATTTCTACGTCGGCTAACTCTACAGAAGCACGACTAGGCTGGGCTTCTGCTTGCACTTCGATCAGTTGCTGAGGCGGCAAGTGCGTCATCCCCGTTTGCAGCCAAACCGTAAAGGTGGTACCTGAGCCATAGACAGACTCAACTGAAATCTGCCCACCGTGCAGATCGACCAGTTCTTTCACCAGTGCCAACCCCAGTCCACTACCCTCATAGCTCCGGTTGGCTGATCCCTCTGCCTGTCGAAACCGCTCAAACAGGTGAGGCATTTGGTCAGGACGAATGCCGATGCCTGTGTCGGTCACTTTGAGCAGGCAGTGATCGCCAGCGGGCTGAAGCGTCACGGTAATTGTGCCACCCTCCGGTGTGAACTTCATGGCGTTTGACAAGAGGTTGTATAGCACTTTGTCAAACTTTTCCAGATCCAGGTAAACCTGTGGGCAGGAGGTGAGGCGCGTAGTGAGCGCAATGCCCTTTTTCTCGCAGTAGGGGCGGAAGGAGTCAACCGTCTGACTGACAAAATCGACCAGATCGCACGGACGAAAACTGGGCTGCATCCGTCCAGCGTCCAGCCGCTGAAGGTCAAGGAGTTGGTTGACTAACCGCAGCAAGCGGCGAGAGTTTCGTAGCGCCACGGTTGCCTGATCGTGAGACAAGCCCTGATGTTGAGCGATCGCCGACTCCAGCGGACCAATCATCAGCGTGAGCGGCGTGCGAAATTCGTGCGAGATATTTTGAAAGAACTCCGTTTTTTGCTGGTCTAGCTCTAAAAGCTGCTCTGCTTGCTGACGGGTTTTCTGATACAGGCGAGACTGATGCACCGCGATCGCCGCCTGCACCGCCACTGCCTGCGCCAGCTCAATCTCTGAAGGCTGCCAGCGACGCGATTGGCGGTTCTGCCGCAGCGAAATGCTGCCAATGATCTGACCGTCTAGAATCAACGGCACCACCAGCAACGCCCGCGCTGGATTGCGAAACGGCTGTTCGGAAACCGTCATCATTGGATCTTGTTCTAAATCACTAATGACGACAGGCTGTTGGGTTAGCAGGAGTTGCTTCAGTACCGGGTTGCCCTCGATCGGCACCGTCGATTGAGGTAACGGGCGTGGTATCCCATCTCCTTCTGTCGGCGGCGTAGTGGCAGGCAAGGCTTCTGTGGCAACGTTGATGTCTCTGAGACCATGAGAGTCGTGAGACACCGTGGTTGTTGACCAGCCGCTATGAGCCGCATCATGCAATCCAACCAGCTGCACAAACTCATCTTCCTGCGTCCACAGGGACAAGGCACACCCATCGGCATGGAGTGCTTGCCCAAGCTGCTGCGTAATTGCCGCAAAAATTTCCTGGGGATCAAGGCTAGAACGAATGGCTGTGGTAATCGTGTTAATTAATGCTTCTCGTTTCGCCAGTGCACGTATCTGTTCGTAAGTACGTGCCTGAAAGAGTGCTAACGCTGCCTGATCGGCTACCAGCGTCAGCAGTTGCACTTCGTCTTCCTGCCAGAGGCGCACTTCTCCGCACTGATGGAGCGCCAGTACTGCCATCAACTCCTGCTGACACACCAGCGGCACAATGAGGCTAGAGCGAATCCCTGCGCTTGCATAGGCTTTCCATCGTTGTTGGAGTGCGGGAGTATCGTCTCGCCACCGATCGTCCGTCTCAACGTCCTGAATCATCTCAATGTGATGTGTTTCCCACACGGTTTGTGCCAGCGTTGCTTTGAGTTTGGCTAACGCACACGTATCAGTTGCTGCTGCCTGTTCGTTAACATAAACAAACCAATCATCACTCAGCCGTCCATCCTGTAAAGGGCGCACAACACAGCTACTGACTTCGAGAATGTGACCCACGGTTTCGCCGATCGTGTGCAGGATTTGCCGATAACTGAGATCGCTCCGAATCGTGCTGGTGACTGCATTGAGAAGCGACTCTTGACGCAGCGATCGCCGCAGCTCCCGCGTCCGTGTTTTGAGGACGCTATGCGTGTCTGCCGCCTGCCGTACGACCCCTTTCAGCTCATCGTCATCCCAGGGTTTGGTGACGTATTTGAAGACTTTACCGGAGTTAATGGCTTCTACCAGATCCTCAACGTCGGTATACCCCGTGAGGATGATCCGCATAATGTCGGGATACTGCGTCGCCGTCAGGCTCAGAAACTCGGTTCCGCTCATGAGCGGCATCCGCTGATCCGAAATAATCACCGCAATATCACCCTCCTTCGCCAGCAGATCGAGGGCGATCGGCCCGTTCTCGGCTCTCAGAACTTTGAACTCGCGGTGGAATGTGCGATAGAGCAGATCCAGATTGTCTGGTTCGTCATCGACAACGAGCAGTTTTGGCTTGTGATCGGAAGGAGTTTTCATACGCCGCTCTCCAAAGGCGAGGGCAGTTGGACGCACCGCCGTTGGTTAACACAAACGTTTGTCAACGTGGGCGCTGGGCACTCCTGATCAACGCGATCGTCTCGCTGTACTGTCTGCCGTCTCGCTGTTGCCTGCATGTGATTACTACATTCAAAGAGCTGCACGCAAAGCCCCTTACGTACACAGTGGTTTCCAGGGCTTAAAATTTGAGTGCCAAATTTGCTCAACCAACGTTTCAACGTGATGGAAGTATGCCGAAAACCACACAGTCTGAGGCAAAAAGCGCTCAAAATCATCCTCTGAAAACGGTAGCAGTACAAAGGCAACCAATTACTCCGATGGGATTCGAACTCAAAGTCAGCAAAATCCATTAACGAATCCTCACTCAGGTTGCCCCAGGAGACACGTTCTCTAACGTCCGATCGCAAACCTAGCCGCCAGCAACCTGCACACGCCGAAGGAACGTTGAAGAAATACTATTAGCACGAAGCAATGGCGTAAATCTTAACTCAGCACCTAAACTTAAACGGCAGTAACGCTTGCAACCCCTAAGAGCTGGGGCGTGCTGAAAGGCAACTGTCCTACCTTCCGCTGACTGCCTCTTAGAGGATGTTTTAAAAGTCCTTCTGTTAGTAGCGAAAAGCTAGATCCCCCTCAATCCCCCTTCAAAAGGGGGACGACCAAAGCTTTCCCCCCCCTTTTGAAGGGGGGCTAGGGGGGATTGCTGAGTGCTTAACGTTACAGACCATACCTTTTCAAACACCCTCTTAAGGTCATCCGTCACCCGTTGCATGGTTCAGATTAATTGAATCAATCCTGCTGTGATACAGCGAACTCCTGTTCTGACGCGTAGATGCACTTCCCACATGCTAGTTTCTCTAGCAATCTTTTTGTATGCCCTGGTAGTGATTTCTGGTTAAGCCGCCCTTGTCACCCCGTACGATTCTCATGTCTCTGTCAAATGCAGGCATAATAGTGTAGTCGCATACTCTTTAAAGTAGCCCAACTGCATCTAATACTGACTCGCCAAACACTCTGGTTAAATTTTAGCCTGTTAGATTTGTGTCATTTCAGCGGTTGGCGTTTATAACGGTATCGCATACGCTTACAGCAAAGCACTATTCTTTCCGCTTGGAGTTTCCCCTAGTCATGCGGTGTCCCTTCTGCCAATATACTGATAACCGTGTTCTTGAATCGCGCTCAGCAGAAGCGGGTCAGAGTGTGCGGCGGCGGCGGGAGTGTCTTCGCTGTGAACGTCGCTTCACGACGTATGAGCGCATCGAATATGTCCCCATCACCGTCATCAAGCGGGATGGCGATCGTGAATCCTTCGATCGCTTCAAGCTTTTGCGCGGCATCGTACGAGCGTGTGAAAAGACGGGCATCTCTTCTGTACAGCTCGAAAATTTAGTGGATGAAATCGAGGCAGAATTGCAGCAGCGGGCAGTCCGCGAAGTCAACAGCTACGAGATCGGTGAATTGGTGCTCCAAAGTTTGCGAAACCTGAATGAAGTTGCTTACATTCGGTTCGCCTCGGTCTATCGCAAATTCCAGGGTATCCGTGATTTTGTTGACACCCTTAATCATCTCCGTAGCGACACAAGTCCGATGTTGGCAGACGCGAACCCGCTTGAAAGCACTGATGATGCGTCCGTGCTCGCTTCGTCATAAACATTTACACTATGCCGCCCGATCGCTGACGACCGCAGGCTATGCCATTTCTGTTTGCTGTGGAAAGCTATGGACAGTCGGTTGAAACGTGCTTGCTGCTCATGCAACCCTTGCTCTGATTCGCTATGCTTAAGACGATTAACTAAACACTATCGACTTTTTTTAGTTGGGTTACGCTTGGCACAGTCAAGCGATGCAACGCATCTAGTCCACGACCCTATGAAGCGGATGCTGTTCGGCGCTCCATCTTTTTGCCCCGCATCTGCAGCAAGGTTGCATCAATTAGCAAAGAGTACGTGAAGTAACCTGACATGAGTTATTATGGTTCTTCTGAGCTACTAATTTGTCCAAATTTAGCTCTCCTACCATTTACTGGAGGAGACGTGGGTGTAGGCAGCACAATCCAATGTGCGTATACATCGACAGGAGGCAAAATTTTACGGAGATAACTACCAGGAAACGATTCGCATGGTCAATCAGGAAACGACAGAAATAGATGTTGGCTTTACCCACGAGGATTTTGCTGCCCTACTCGATAAGTACGACTATCACTTCAGCCCAGGTGATGTGGTCGCTGGCACGGTGTTTAGTCTTGAGCCAAGGGGCGCACTGATTGACATTGGCGCAAAAACGGCTGCCTATATCCCCATTCAGGAGATGTCAATCAATCGAATTGATGGTCCTGAAGAGGTATTACAGTCCAACGAAACGCGCGAGTTTTTCATCCTTGCTGACGAGAACGAGGATGGACAGCTTACTCTATCGATCCGACGCATTGAGTACATGCGTGCTTGGGAGCGGGTACGCCAGCTTCAGGCAGAAGATGCGACGGTTCGCTCTGGTGTCTTTGCTACCAATCGTGGTGGTGCATTGGTGCGGATTGAGGGCTTGCGTGGCTTTATTCCTGGCTCCCACATTAGCACCCGCAAACCGAAGGAAGATTTGGTTGGCGAAGATCTGCCACTGAAGTTTCTGGAAGTCGATGAAGAACGGAATCGACTGGTACTGAGCCACCGTCGAGCGCTGGTTGAGCGTAAGATGAACCGCCTGGAAGTCGGCGAAGTGGTGATTGGTACTGTTCGCGGGATCAAGCCTTATGGTGCCTTTATCGATATTGGGGGAGTCAGTGGTCTGCTTCACATCTCTGAAATTTCTCACGATCACATTGATACGCCTCACAGCGTGTTCAACGTGAATGATGAGGTAAAAGTGATGATCATTGATTTGGACGCAGAACGTGGTCGAATTTCACTGTCTACCAAGCAACTGGAACCCGAACCTGGTGACATGGTGAAGAATCCTCAGGTTGTCTATGACAAGGCAGAGGAGATGGCGGCTAAATACCGCGAGCAGGTGCTTGCAGCTCAACAGCAGCAGGCGATCGCTGTGACGATTCCAGAAGCCGAATTAGAGGAATTGCCGTCTGCTGCTGAATGATTCAGAGTGCGGCGTTCCAGGTAAATTGCAGGTGACAGGCAGCGGTGCCTGTCACTACCAGAGAGGAGGGTAACCCCCTCTTTTTTTGTACCCCTCTTCTTTGTTCTCTTACATGGAGTATTCCTTTGGCGACCATTCAGTGCGGCAAAATTCAATTCCAGTTAATTCAGGGAGTACTGTTCGACAAAGACGGTACACTGGCAGATTCTCAGGCATTCTTGCGGCACCTGGGGCAGAGACGATCGCGCTTGATTGATGCCCAAGTTCCCGGAGTGCAAGAGCCACTGCTGATGGCATTTGGGCTGGATGGGGATCAACTGAATCCAGCAGGGCTATTGGCACTGGGAACTCGGTATGAAAACGAAATCGCAGCGGCAGCGTATGTGGCAGAGACAGGGCGCGATTGGGTCACGTCGCTGAGCCTGGTGCGATCGTCCTTTGCAGAAGCAGACAAAGTGTTTCAGCGCAAAGCAGACAACACACCGTTGTTTGAGGGCGCACGCGAAGTCCTACAATCGCTTGTAGCGGCTGGCATTAAAGTGGGCATTGTGTCTGCTGATACAACCGCCAATGTCGAGGATTTTGTGGCACGCTATGAGCTTGAAGCGTGTATTCAGGTCGCCCTGGGGATCGATCGTGGACCTGGCAAACCCGACCCAACGATCTTTCAGCAGGCTTGCGTAGCCTTGGGGGTTGCACCCGAACGGGTGCTGGCGATCGGTGATTCTGTAGCTGATATTGAAATGGCAAAAGCGGCAAACGCAGCAGGCTGCGTAGCGGTTACATGGGGATGGACACAGCCTCCGCAGCTCGCTCAAGCAGATGCCTTAATCGCACACTTTGCAGAAATGCAGATCCTCGATCGCTAGGTTCAATCACGATAGAACTTGCGTAGAAGCGATCCCCAACTCCGGTTGACGCACCCCTTCTCTAAAAAAGGGAGCTTTAAACGCACTTTCACTCGTTGTTACAATTCCTACTTGACTGTGCGAGTTTTCCCCGTCAAGGACAGATGCTATAATCTGCTGAACTTACTGCAAACTTCACACGACTTAGCACAACTTCTACAAGTTGACTATCTATGGTCAGCTTATAGTCATCTTATAGTCGTTCGCCAGAGAGGATTGACGCTTGTCCCGACGCTATCTTTTTACTTCTGAGTCCGTTACCGAAGGACACCCCGACAAGATTTGCGACCAGATTTCAGACACAATCTTAGATGCTCTTTTGGCACAAGACCCTAAAAGTCGGGTTGCGGCTGAAGTCGTTGTCAATACAGGTCTCGTGTTGATTACTGGCGAAATCAGCTCTAACGCTAAGGTAAATTACATTGACTTAGCTCGGCAAAAGATCGCTGAGATTGGCTATTCTGGCACTGATAGCGGCTTCTCAGCCAATAGCTGTGCTGTCTTGATCGCACTGGATGCCCAATCGCCCGATATTGCTCAAGGTGTTGATGCTGCTCACGAAACCCGCGAACAGGCAAGCGACGAAGATCTTGACCTGATTGGCGCTGGCGATCAGGGGATCATGTTTGGGTTTGCCTGCAACGAAACACCTGAGTTGATGCCGTTGCCGATTTCTTTAGCGCACCGGGTTTCACGTCGGTTGGCAACCGTTCGCAAAACGGGGCAACTTCCTTACCTCCGTCCTGATGGTAAAACTCAGGTAACCGTTTTATACGAAGACAACCAACCGATCGGCATTGATACGATTCTTGTCTCGACTCAGCACACAGCAACGATCGGCGACCTTACAGATGAAGCAGCCGTCCAAGCGAAGATTAAAGAGGATTTGTGGTCGTTGGTCGTGCAGCCTGTCTTTAGGGATATCGACTTGAAGCCCGATAGCAGCACTCGCTTTCTTGTCAATCCAACGGGTAAATTTGTCGTTGGCGGTCCTCAGGGTGATTCGGGGCTAACAGGACGAAAGATCATCGTCGATACGTACGGTGGGTATTCCCGACACGGTGGCGGTGCTTTTTCAGGCAAAGATCCGACAAAGGTCGATCGCAGCGCTGCCTATGCTAGCCGCTATGTCGCCAAAAATGTTGTCGCCGCTGGCTTGGCTGATCGCTGTGAAGTGCAGCTTAGCTATGCGATCGGGGTCGCACGTCCAGTCAGTATCATGATTGACACCTTTGGGACAGGTAGAATCAGCGACGATCGCTTGCTAGAGCTGGTCAAAGAGCATTTTGAGCTTCGCCCCGCTGGTATCATTCAAGCCTTCAATCTGTGCCATCTTCCAGGAGAACGCAATGGTCGCTTCTACCAGGACGTTGCAGCCTATGGTCACATGGGTCGCACCGACCTGGATCTGCCCTGGGAACAGCTTGATAAAGCACCACTGTTGCAAGCCGCTCTATCAGAGTCACTGTCGCTGAAGCATTAAGCGTCATCGCTATGACGCGGTTGATTGTGAATAGGACTTTTTCTAGCGGCTGGCGGGATCAGCCGCTTTTTTGATGAACTGCCTTTGAGCTGAAGAGTGTTAGACAGAGGCATCAACTATTGGCGCATACAGTCTCGGCTGACTGAGAGCCGATCGTTGCGTCAGTAGCGGAAATACGTATACGCTTTATTTATAAGGTTTTCTTGGCACTGTGTACTACATTTGCAATGCACACCAGAGACTTTTTAAGCTGATCGGCATTCAAATCTGCATCATCCTTTTGCCTTCTGCCCTCTGCCCTCTGCCTTCTGCCTTAGAGCAATCGACTTAACTTAGAGGCTCATTAGCTTACTGCCTAATGGCTTTTCAGGTAGCCTTTCAGCACTGACCTTTTTTCTCTAACCGTTCTTATGCCGTCTGATCCGTTATCTATTGTTGTGATTGGCGGTGGGGCTGCTGGCTTTTTTGGAGCGATCGCCTGTGCCAGTCGGTATCCTGACAGTCGGGTGACGCTGCTCGAAGCTGCCCGTCAGCCCCTTGCTAAAGTGCGTGTTTCGGGGGGTGGACGCTGCAATGTTACTCATGCCTGTTTTGATCCAGCGCTTTTGGTGCAGCATTACCCTAGAGGTGGCAAGGCGTTGCGGAGCGCCTTCAGTCGGTTTCAACCACGCGATACAGTGGGGTGGTTTGAGTCTTGCGGTGTCAAGCTCAAAACCGAGGCAGACGGGCGCATGTTTCCGGTCACTGATGACTCGGCAACGATCGTTGATTGTTTGATGCAGACCGCGAAAGCTATGGGTGTCAAGCTTTGGCAGGGCGCGGCTGTGAAAGCAGTGTCCCGCAAGGAGGATCGCTTTTGTGTAGAGGTCAAAGCCTCAGATGTATTGACGTGCGATCGCCTCCTCCTTGCGACTGGCAGCAGCCCCCAGGGCTATGCGATCGCCCGCAGCTTCGGGCACACGATCGAACCACCCGTGCCGTCTCTCTTTACCTTTAACATCAGTGATGAGCGCTTGCGGGATTTGGCGGGAGTCTCTGTGACGAGCGCCCATCTGCGCCTGCAAACAGGTGAAAAAAGTTACTTAGAGCAAACAGGTCCACTTTTAGTCACGCATTGGGGCATGAGCGGTCCATCTGTCCTCAAGCTTTCTGCCTGGGGAGCCAGAGCGTTGCATGACAGCCACTATCAAGCAACATTGATGGTTAACTGGTTGCCACAGTCCAATCCAGAAGCACTCCGCCAGCAGCTTTTAGCAGTGAAGTCGCAACTGCCCAGACGAGCGATCGCTACGAGTTGTCCGGTGCTCATCCCGCGTCGCCTTTGGGAGCACCTCACACGTTACGCTGGTATCGCTGCGGAAACCCGTTGGGCAGAACTTTCCAACAAGACGCTGAACCAACTGATCCAGGAATTGACGCGTGGAGAGTACACCATCAGCGGCAAAAGTGCGTTTAAGGAAGAGTTTGTCACCTGTGGCGGGGTGAACCTCAAGGAAATAGACTTCAAAACGATGGAGAGCCGCTGCTGCACCGGACTACACCTTGCAGGCGAAATTCTGGATATCGACGGCGTGACGGGCGGCTTCAACTTCCAAAGCGCCTGGACAACGGGTTGGATCGCTGGGCAGGCGATGGGATCGCTTTAAGTGGGATCACATTAAATCCTCAGATTGAACACTTGTACTAAACCAGTCAGGATGAGGTAGATCGCCACGATAAGGTTGAGCAGACGGGGAATTGCCAGGATCAGAATGCCTGCAATGAGCGCAACGATACCACTGAGCCGAAAATTGATCTGCACATCAGCAGCTTGTTGAGCCAGAAAAAGGTGTTGATCTAAGAAGTGTTGCGCCAGAAAGAGGTAGTTGAACACGACAGTTTCCTTGCTGTAAGGGGGTTAGAGGCGAGCGTTGCACTTACAATACTGCGATGACAGCATGACAGGATGTATCCAAAGAAGGAAAGCGGTTTCAAAGAAACCATTCTCGTTCTAGTGCCTCAATGACTTGTAAACCGCGTGGGTCACCAACTTTGAGCAGAGCGGCTTTGGCATCTTCTCGCACACCCAGTTCGCCATCTTCAGCAAACACTTCTAAGAGTGCGTCGATCGTCGTGCCATACACAACATTGGACGGCAACTCACGGCAAAGTTGTCCCAGTGCCCAGGCGCAATTGCTTCGCACAGCAGCAACCGGATCTTGCCGGACTGAACCAATCAACGGCGGAATGGCTGCAACGACCGCTTCGTAGCTCACAGATGCCATTTGTGCAAGGGAACTCGCTGCCCACAGCCGCACTGCCGAAATATCCGTTTTGAGTGCCTCAATCAAGGTTGGCAAGGCACGTCGATCGCGACAATTGCCCAATGCCCACACAACGCCCTTACGAACATAGCCATTCCAGTCGTCGTTGAAGCGGGTGACTAATGGCTCGACGGCATCCCGACTCGGATTACGTCCCAGAGCGTAGGCAGCACTCACGCGCACCAGCGGACAGGGATCAGTCAAAAGTTGAATCAGGCGGGGCACCGCACGATCATCCTGAAGCTCACAAAATGCCCGTGTTGCCAGCATCCGCTGATTAGTATCGGTTGCCTCTAACAGCCGCAACATTTCGTCCGGATCAGGCTTTGGCTCTTCTGACCCAGCATCAACAGGTTCCATATGATCCAGAGGACTCTCCAGATCACCCTCAAAGTCAAGGACACTCAGGTCATCGTCATCATACATATCTGTAACTTTACCCTACCAAGCGCACCTCGCTAAGGCACGATCGCTGACTTTTCCTGTCATGCCACAGCAGCAGCCACAAGCACCCCCATGCATAGCTGTCCCACGGAACTGAGGATATTAGGTCAAAGCAAGTATGCGTATAGTACCTCTACTCCCCACTCCCCACTCCCGACTCCCTACTCCCGACTCCCTACTCTCCACTCCCTACTCTCCACTCCCCATACCCCTCTCCGCCTCCGCGATCGCCAGTATTGTCTTCAGCACCGAATCGGGATTGAGGCTAATCGAGTCGATGCCCTGCTCGACCAGAAAGCTTGCGAAGTCGGGGTAATCGCTGGGTGCTTGTCCGCAAATGCCGATTTTACGATCGCGTTTTTTGGCGATCGCAATGACATGCTCGATCATGCGTTTCACAGCGAGATTGCGTTCATCAAACAGGTGGGCAACGAGGGCAGAATCGCGGTCTAAACCGAGTGTCAGTTGGGTCAGATCATTGGAGCCGATCGAAAAGCCGTCAAACACATCACAAAACTCATCGGCGAGCCACACATTGCTGGGCAGTTCGCACATCACGTAGACCTGCAAGCCGTTTTCGCCCTGCACCAAGCCATGTTGCGCCATTTCAGCCAGCACCTTACGTCCTTCATCCGGTGTGCGGCAGAAGGGCACCATGAGAATCACGTTGGTCAAACCCATCTCATCACGGACGCGCTTCATTGCCTGACACTCAAGGGCAAACGCAGCCCGGTAGCGATCGTCGTAGTAGCGAGAGGCACCGCGCCAGCCCAGCATCGGATTGTCTTCTTTGGGTTCAAATTGACTACCACCCAAAAGATCGCTGTATTCGTTGGTCTTGAAATCTGACAGGCGAATGGTGACAGGTTTGGGATAAAAGGCAGCGGCGATCGCGCCAACACCCTGAGCCAACTGATCGACAAAATACTCTGGTTTGCTACTGTAGAGCCGAGTTAACTGCTCTAACTCTGCTTTGACGGCTGCGTCTAACGTGTCGAAATGAAGCAACGCCAGCGGATGTGCTTGAATCTGGTTAGCAATGATGAACTCTTGACGTGCCAGCCCCACTCCATCATTGGGAATTGCCGCCAGTCGGAAGGCTTCCTCTGGATTGCCCACATTCATCATGACTTGTGTGCGGGTACGAGGGAGCGTATCAAGCGCCAGTTCGTTGACTTCGTAGGGCAGCAATCCGGCATAGACACGTCCTTCTTCGCCTTCGCAGCAGGAAACCGTGATCGCCTGCCCTGGTTTCAGCACGTCGGTTGCGTTAGTACAACCCACGATCGCCGGAATGCCCAACTCTCTAGCAATGATGGCAGCGTGACAGGTACGACCACCCTGATTGGTGACGATCGCGCTGGCTCGTTTCATAATCGGCTCCCAGTCGGGATCGGTGCGGCTGGTGACAAGCACTTCGCCTGCCTGAAACTCGTTGATGTCCTCTGGTTCCCAAATGACTCTGGCGCTACCCTGCCCGATCGCCTCACCCACACTGCGACCCGTGATCAAAACCTCGCTGTGCTCTTGAAGATGATAGGTGCGAAGAATATTGCGCGTTTTCTGCGAATGAACGGTTTCAGGACGTGCCTGCACAATAAAGAGCTGATTGGTGAGACCATCCTTCGCCCACTCAATATCCATCGGTGTGTCTGTGCCGTGAAGCTGGGAGTAGTGATCTTCAATCAGGCACGCCCATTGTGCCAGTTGCAGCACCTCGGTATCCGTAATGGCAAACCGCTGGCGATCGCTGGCTTTGACGGGCACGTTTTTGGTAAGTTTCGTACCGCCTTCGTCGTAAACCATCTTGATTTCTTTTGTGCCCACTCGCTTTTTCACGATCGGGCGAAAGCCTTGCTTCAACGTGGGCTTAAACACCAGAAACTCATCAGGATTGACCGCTCCCTGCACCACCGTTTCGCCCAATCCATAAGCAGCCGTAACCAACGCCACATCTTTGAAACCTGTTTCGGTGTCGATCGAAAACATCACACCCGATGCTGCCAGATCCGATCGCACCATTTTCTGGACACCAACTGACAACGCCACTTCAAAGTGATCAAAGCCTTTGGTTTGACGGTAAGAAATCGCGCGATCGGTGAAAACAGAGGCAAAGCACTTGTGGCACGACTCAATGACACCCCGTAACCCGTGAACATTGAGATAGGTTTCTTGCTGTCCGGCAAAGCTGGCATCGGGAAGATCTTCGGCTGTAGCGCTGGAACGCACGGCAACATCGGTATCCGCACCGTATTCCTGGCAGAGGGTTGCGTAGGCTGTGGCGATCGCATCTTGAAAAGCTTGAGGAAATGGCGTTTGCAGGATCAAACGGCGAGCTTGCTTGCCCACTTTCTGCAAGCTGTCCATGTCATCTACGTCTAGCGTTGCGAACAGCGATCGTAACTGTGCTTCCAATCCTGCTGCGGCAATAAAGTGACGGTAAGCAAAAGCAGTCGTCGCAAAGCCATTCGGCACGTGAATACCCTGCCTGACAAGCTGTTGTAGCATTTCGCCCAGAGAGGCATTCTTACCACCCACTACCGACACGTCACCCATGCCCACCTGATCCAAGCGACACACGAACGCATGGTCATTTTTCGGCTGCTGACTTCTTTCGAGATGAATCGTGGTGCTCATGATAGAGATTCCCTTTAAGAATTGAGCGGTCAGCGGTCAGCGGTCAGCGGTCAGCGGTCAGCGGTGAGAGAAAAGCTGATAGCCCATACCAGGATGTTTCTCATAATGCAACGATCGTTGCCCTCTCTCTGTTGTAGACACACGATCGAGAAATGTGTGCTCAGAACAACATTTTGTAAGATTGGATACTTTTTGCCATCACCCTTCAGTTGTGACCAGGTAATGTTCTAACGCTGTTGTGTCTTCTCGTAGAAGCGTCACCTGTAGTGCTTCTACAGGTCAACTCATACCGTTAACCTCAAAGTGCCGATCGGTCAGCAGGAGCGCTTGAAGGTCAGTTGCTGACAGCGGGGCACCAAATAAAGCGCCTTGAGTAGCGTAGCAGCCACTTTGGCGCAGAAAGTTAACTTGTGCGGCTGTTGCCACACCCTCAGCCATCACTTTGAGCTGTAAGCTTTGCCCAATTGCGATAATTGTTTTTACGATCGCGGCATCGTTGGTGTCGGTGAGCATACTTTGAATCAGCGACGGGTCGATTTTGAGCAGACTGAGCGGAAAGCGCTTGAGATAGTTCAGCGATGAGAAGCCTGTGCCAAATTCAGCGATCGCAAGCTGCACCCCGATCGCTTTTAGTGCCGTTAATTTCACAACTGCCGTATCCACTGCTGCCATCGCGCACGTTTCAGTCAGCTCCAGCATGAGGATCTCTGGATCAAGCTCTGCCTGTTGCAAAATGTGCGCTACCGTTGCGACCACATTTTCCTGTTGGAACTGACGTGCAAACACGGGCACTGCCAACCGAATCGGTAGAGACGCTACAGACTGCCAGACTTTTGCTTGCTTGCAGGCAGTTTCTAACGTCCACTGATTGATCGTGCACACAAGTTCGTCGTCTGCAACGGCAATCAAAGCACGGGGATTGACCAAGCCACGATCGGCATGGTGCCAAAGCAGCACGGCTTCAGCACCAATCATTCGCCCCGTGATCAAATTAACCTGAGGCTGATACTGGATTTGCAATTCGCCGCGACTGATTGCAACGCTCAATTGACATTGCATGAGCTGACGTTCTGTTGCT
Source organism: Tildeniella nuda ZEHNDER 1965/U140 (assembly GCA_019358895.1). Taxonomy (GTDB): domain Bacteria; phylum Cyanobacteriota; class Cyanobacteriia; order Leptolyngbyales; family Leptolyngbyaceae; genus Stenomitos; species Stenomitos nudus. Next base: position 29,801 of record JAHHIG010000024.1, read on the forward strand.
AAGGCAGCCATAGCAGGCGTATAAAGCTGATACTGAGTGCCATGTGCAGCATCGTGCAGGGCAGTTTCGGTGCGGCTGAGGAGTTCTCCAGGACTGGTACCGTGATCTGGATAGAACGCTACACCCACTCTTAACGGTAGCTGAACGCTTTGTCCATCAATCAAATAAGGTGCTGCTAAAGTTGCTAGAACGCGTTGCGTAACGTCAACGATCGCCTGTTCGCTAGTAATGTCATCGAGCAACATGCCAAAATCGTTGGCAGCCAACCGTGCGATCGGATAGTTTGCAGCAGCTTGTTTGAGGCGTTCTGCTACTGCCTGTAAAAGGCGATCGTCATCGAAACCCGATGTCATACTGATTGTTCCGATCGCTTGAAAATTGAAGCGCAAAACAGCAACTAATTGCTGCGCTTGCTGTGCCTGCCTGATCGCTTTTTGGCACTGGGCATGAAACGAAATGCGATTGGGGAGATTGGTCAGGGGATCGACGTATGCCATTTGCCCCAACGTTTGGGCTGCCCGCTTCATTTCGTCGATGTAAGGCTGAGTGAGAGCGGCGCGTTTAGCTAAACGGGCAGCAATGGCAGCTAACAGTTCTGCTCGTTTCACTGGCTTCGTCAGGTAGTCGTCGGCACCCAACTCCATACCCTGGCGTAAATCTATGTGATCGGCTTTGGCACTTAAGAAAATGAACGGAATTGCTGCCGTTGCGGGATGGTTACGAAGCGCCTGCAAGACCTCGTAACCATCAAACTCAGGCATCATGATGTCGCAGATGATTAAGTCAGGTTCATAGATCTGTGCTAGCTGCACACCCGTCGAACCGTCATTGGCAATCAACACGTCAAACGCTTCCGCTCTCAGCAGCTTCAGCATCGGAGTGCAAACAACAACATCATCCTCAATCACCAATATCTGGGTCATTTTCCTTGCTCTTCGTGGACAGGCACGGTTGGGAGATCGTGGATGTTGGCTTAGATTGTGCCTCTGGCGAAACAATACTGCTGTAGAACGTTCAAACAGCAACAGGCGATCGCTGGACAAACAAAGAGCCATCGATCGAAGCAAGCCATTGGTGGCAGAACTTACGGCAATCGCTCAGCCGATAAGCGTATACAGCGGTTTGCAGCTAGATGAAGTACACCATCTCAGCCTGAAAGCCAGATGCGAGGCTCTGTTCACTGCTGACTTCTGGCTTCTGACTCCTGGGCGTTGCTGAAAAGCAGTATGAATCGAAACGAAGTTTCGAGCATACAGCACTTATTTCATACCCAAGATCAGCACCGCCGACTCCTGAATTCTGCTGTAAGTTCTTCATGAAATGGCACCGCGATGTTGAGCACGAGCTATAGCAATGCCAAACCTGAACCTTAGCGTTCCCGCATTGAAAAGTAAATTAACTTGCGGCTGACACATTGACGTGGGTTCTCTAACGTGAGTAGCGCCAAAGAAAACGGTCAGTTCTGAACTTTAGCGATATAAATGACAGATATATGCCAGCGTTTCTAGCAAGCTCCCATATCTGAGAGCAGTCATTGCAGATAAATTGCGATCGCTTGCGGCTAAAATCAGCAGCAGTTGGCTGGCTATACCGTTGGCTAACTTGCTGGAGTTAAAGACACTCTTGCTTAATCTGTCTTACTAATGATAAAACCTGACTTTAAGGTTGTTAGTGTAGAAAAGCTGTCAGACTAGATCTGTGATTTTGTTGCTGGGCTGCTCTGTTGACCCAGCATTGCCCAGGTAGTTAATTCCAGGTTGTTGAGTATGAGCCCCGACGTTAGAGAATCCGAGTTTCCCGATACAAGCGCTTCAGGCTTTGTGCCTGAGACCGATTTGCCAATCACAGATTTGCCCCCAGAGGATCCGCTCTTACTGCCGCCCGCCTCTGAATCAGAAACGAGCCAGCAATTGAAGCAAGTCGGCGATCGCATTTATGCCTTTTTGGCTGGTTTGCCCGACTACTTATCAGACTTTTTTGGCGAGTATAAGCGCCCTATTGTGACGCTTGGTCTCATTTTTGGGTCGATCGTGTCTGTGAAGCTGACGCTTGCGCTGTTGGATGCTATTAATGACATCCCGCTGCTTGCACCAACCTTTGAACTCATTGGCTTTTCCTACACTGCTTGGTTTATCTACCGCTATTTGTGGAGAGCCTCTAATCGAGAAGAGTTGTCTGGAAGCTTTAATGCTCTGAAAGATCAGGTTTTAGGCAGAGGCACACCCAAAGTCTAGGGGCTGTCATCAATGATAACTACACATGACTCGCAGCAAGGGTGCCAGCCCCCAGCCTGGTGTGTTGGGGCGGGCGCGATCAGGCTGATACCGCAAGGTTTTGGAGCTAATTGACGACGCGCCCTAGCGATCGCTTCAAGCAAGCGTTGAACGATTTGCCCTCACTCCGCCTGCACTTTTTACGCGGCTATGCAGGCTGATGGCATGAGGGTAAGGGCGTATTGTGTTGCTTTAAGTGAAGACGGATAAGTCGACGAGACTGGCACTTTGCGTAATGGCAAGTCGCCTCGGTTGCTTCAATCTTGTGTCCCCTGTGGAAACTGTTCGTCAACGAGTACGGCAACATCACGGGCAGACACACGCCTGTAGTGAGCTTTTTCAGGCATAAAAACAATGTTAGGTCCTGCTTTGCACTGCTTCATGCAGCCTGTGCCGCGAATGGTCACTTGATCGGTGAGGTCGCGATCGCTCAAAGCCGCTTCTAACGCCTGACAAACGGCTTTGCCGCCCCGCTTCATGCAGTCCGACTTTTGACAGACCAAAATGGTGGCACTCGCTGGACGCTTCGTTGCTGGCAGCATCTCTGTTTGTCCAGGTGGCGCGGTGCTGATCCTATACGCTTTCAATTTTGCTGCGTCGGCTTTATGGCTCATTTTCTTTTCGCCCCAAAGCTGAACCCAGGTGCCAGGAAGTAGGTTGGCATCAACTGAAGTGCGCAATTCTTTCGCCAGCTTGACATGGTACTCGCCATCAGCTGTCATTAGCCTCACGCGCTTAAGCTTGCCTTCTTCCAAGACAAAGCCTAAAAAACGCCCTTCAAGATGCCACGCTGATGCTTGTTGTGCTGTTTTACTCATGATGTCTTCGTCATAAATGCCACGACAGACTCTATTGATAAAAATATTCAATAAGTCTTGACTTCTAGACTACAACAAAAAGCCGCCCTTGCCAGCCGTTCCAGTAAGCTTTTCAAGCCAAAGTTTCTACTCAACCCGATCGCGCGAACCATGAATGCTAGGCTGATGGAGTGAACGCTGCTTTAACTTATGCCATCGCTCGACTCTGAAAATCTCACCCTGGACTCAGCGCAAGCTGTTCTAAAGCAGTTCATTTGTGTTGAGCGATCGACGGCGGCAGTACCCGAAGCGGCGTTAGTGCGTCAGGCGCTTCTGCTCGTCGCCGCTCATTCTGATTACCAAATCTTGGGTATCTGCGCTGATACGATCGCCGAAGCAACCGCTGCTCTCACTGCCTATTTGTTAGCGCTGGGCTACGAAGCAAAGCCGGATGTGCCAACGTTGGAGGGTTCTGTCTACGTTAAGTTCAATCCCAAGAGCGATCGCTGTCACGTTGCTCCCTACAATGGCACCCATCGCGGCGTTCTCGTTTCTTGCCAATCTGCCTATGATAGCGACGTGAACGAAACGTTTGGGCATTTGCCGCTAGAGTTATTTAGTTCTTAGTGTTCATTATTGGCGTTGCTGGGTACAACCACTTATACAGCGCATGGAAGCTGCCGTAGATGTTTGAGAGCAGAAGACGCTGGGCACATTAGGCTAACTTCACTGAAGGTTTCTATGCGCCCTCAATTTTTACAAGGACAGCTTCGTCCCCAGATCAGCACAATGCCTCGCAAAAACACTGAGGCAGCCGCTTATCTAGAAATTTACAAGCTGGTGAATGAGCGTACGCGCTTGCAAAAGGAATTGGATTCACTTGATGAGCGGCGCGATCGGCTTGAAAAGCGCCTGGAAGTAATCAATGGCGATGTGGCAAAGCTGGAAGTATCTGCTCATCAGCTACGCGTTGTTCCGTTGGACAAAGCGATCGCTCAGCCACAAGCCGCAAAAGCAAATGACTTCAATACCTTTCAGTTTGAGTACTAAAGCAATAGACTGACAGCGCTATACCACCAAAGAGACGAACCATTGCTCAAACCACTGGATGCCTCCAACCGCTAGAGTCCCTGCGATCGCAGAGGTTAGCGCTGAAGAAAAGGCAGTGATAAACAGCCACCAGGCAGCGATCGCTACTGCTTTGCGCGTGTCTTCGGCTTGCTGTTGGGTTTGTTGTTTCAGGTCTTCAAACCGACGCTGTGCCCCCTGCTGGAGAGTGTCGATTTGGGCAAGTGCTGCCAGACGTACTGTGTCGATGCGATCGGTGACTTGCTCGGTAAAAACGGTAGAAAGATCATCACGGGTATTGATGAGTGCAGCAAGCGAATCACGGTTTAACGTACTCAACTGATCACGCAGTGTGTCTCCCAGCGAAGTGCTAAGACTTTCTAGCCCGGCACGAGGATCGACGAACACCTGCTGAAGATCATCTTTAAGGCGATCGTAGTCCAGTTCCGGTAGCGGCAGCGATGTCACCACATGACGCAGTTTGTCCAAGGTGGTAGTCAGTGTCTCCTGCACTTGCTGTTGCAGCACTTGGGCTTGCGCGATCGCCTGTTGTAGAGCCGTTTCCACCTGTTCCACAATCTGGTCGATATCGGCTGTAGTCATGTCGCCCCGCTCAGAAAGTAGCGCCACCAAACTGTCTCGGCTCAGCGTTGGCATGTGCTGCAACGTCTCCAACCATTGAGCGCCTGACATTGTTTGAGCGTTGGTCAAAAGGTGTTGAACCGACTGTAGAAGCCGATCAGGGCTGAGATCGTCTCGGTCAGCATGGCGCAGATAGTCGCTCAACCGATCTTGCCATTTCTGCACCTGCCGTTTGCTGCGGAGTGCTAGACGACGTGGAAACTTGCCCAACGTGTAGAGCGATCGCTGCACGTGCTGCTGTAGCTGCTGCTGTTGCTCTGCGGTCAAATCCTGGCGTTGCTTTACCTGCTCCATAATGGGTCTCCAGTCAGTTTGAGTCAGTTCACCCAACAGATCTATACCTACATTCTGCTGCTGGAGGCGGTGGAGTAAAGCCTGCGGTAGGTCAGCCACATTAAAGGTTGCAGGATCAAGGTGCTGCACGTAGTCCGTGAGCAACGTTAAAACCTGGTTGCTGCCTGATTTGTCGGCAGTTTGCGAGTCCTTACAAAGGCTATTCCAGGCTTTTTCTAGCTGAGAGAGGATGCGCTGCCGTTGCTTCTCGGTCAAATCTTGATGTGCGCTTAACCACTGCTCAGCCGTCGCACGATCGAACGACGGTAAGTACTTGCACAAGCTATTAAGGTCAGTTTTGGCAGCTTTGGTGAGAGTTTTGAGCTGCCGTTGCATAGTACGCGCAGTCAACTTTTGGTCACGATCGCCCACATACTTACCGAACGACTGCCAGAGCGATATCGCCTCCGCTTTAGCGTCTTCTTGGCGCTGTTGCACGTCTGTCAGCAGGCGATCGCGCGCCGTTTCAAGTTGGGTCGTCACCGTTTCTACTTCTTTGTGACTCAGATCGTGTCGATCGCTCAGCATCGCTGCAAGTCTGGTGTGGTTGAGATAGTGCAAGCGATCGCTCCACTGCTCAACGCTTACGTCTTTGAGGTGAGTTTGCCACTGTTGCTGGAAGTTTTGTCGCTGCAACTCTGCTTTTGGGGCTGCTTGTAACGCAGCGGCAACCTTCTGGCTAAAGGCGTGTGAAGGTGCATCAGCAATGAGTGTATCCAACGTTTGCAGTACGTCTTGTCGCACACTTTCCAGGCGATCGGCGATTTTGTCCACTTTATCGGGTGACAGATCGCCCCGTTGCTCAAGGAGTGTGACAAATGTGTCTCGATCGAGGGGCAAAAGCTGGTTTTTTACAGCGACTGGGTTTGCATCTGGGTCATAAATCACATCGTTGAATTCTGCCTGCACCGTTTTGCGCGTCAGATTCCAGGAATAGGCGTTCAGCAAATAGGCTTCGACATCGGCTTTGATGGTGGCGTTGAGTGGATCAATGCGATCGTCCTCCGATGAATCAGATGAGGACATCAACGCCTGAAGTTGCTGCAAAATACTGCCAACATCCAGATCAGAGAGGTCTACGCGATCGCGCACTGTTTGCATCAGTTGCTTGAGCAATTGCTTTGGTTCTAGCGGTGAAACGCTTGCCTGGGTGCTTTCCTCACTCGCTGGTTGGGATCGGGCAGTCGCAAGAAGTTGCTGAAGGCGATCGTTCGCTGTGGTCGATGTGAGCGTCTCCGGGCTGGCGGTCTGGAAGAAGGTGGTGGCATCGACGATCGGGTCTGGTGTCTGTACAACCTCCTGCCATGCGCTTTCAAGCTGATCCACAATTTCAGCAACATCATGTTTGGAAAAATCTGTGCGGTGGCTGACCAGATCGACAAATGCCTGACGATCAATGTGACTCAATCTCGCCTTCGCCACGGCTGGCACTGCACTAGCCAGCACAGCCGACACTTCCTGCCGTATGCCTTGAAGATCGGGTTTTGGCGGTTGCAGTGTCTGCACGTATTCTCGGAGAGTGGCTTCAATGTTTCGATGATTCGCGTCTAGCTGCTCTTGCAGGTTAACTTCCGTCGTTGCCATACGTTTTTGTAGCGCTTCTGGCAACGCCGCATCTGTAGTGCTCTCTGATCCTTTATTGCGCCCTAATGCTGCCGTTACGGTAGTCATCAATCCCCGTGCACCAGCGTTGAAGGCACCGAGCAGCACCCCAAGCACCGATCCTGCTGCCTTCGAGCTGAGCCACGTAAGCACCAGAAAATAGCCTGACCAGATGACGATTCCTAGCACCGCGCCTAGAGTCACACTGCTGACGACGCTAAGTTTCACAGCGAGAAAGCAAGCGGTGAACAACACTGCGTTCACAGTTAGAAGTGTGCCAGCCCCGATCGCAAAGCCGATTTTGCCTGCCGTACCAGAGCTTGTGGCAGCGGATGATTCTTCTGCTGCTTGAGCACCGGGCAAATAGCCGAGAGCCGTAATGCCAGCAGCGACACCAAATGTCGTCATTAAAAGCTGCACCGCAAAAGCAATTAGCAGTCCAGTAAACAGCGTCACAAGAACAGGAGGGCTAACCACTGCGGGAAGAAGTTCAGATGGCATCGTCATTGTGGCTGCACAGCGCTAAAGCACGACAGCCTGGACAGCACTCGATCGCATACCTGGCGATCGCGAACAATTCAGGCTGTCGTAGATGCTCTCAAATTAGCAACTGCGTGCCGCTCAGCGCGCCTTTCTAAGGTGGGACATTACCCAGGCGCAGCGATAACCGCTAGAGGATGCCTGCGTTGCTCAAACCCAGGATGATACCAGCGCCGATAATGTGCCCAAAGCTGGTGGTTGCCAGCAGTTCAGGAACGCCGAACCCTTCAAACAGCCCAGGCACCTGTACGGGAAGCGCAGGACCCACTCCGCGCCGTTGAATGGCGTAGCGACCGATCGCGATCGCGACCAGGTTTGCGGCGATCATGATGATAGCAATATTGGGCGACCACTCATTGGTTCGTGCAACCGCTAGAGATGTGTAAAGCATTTTTCCGCCTCCTAAACATTGGTAAACTTATAAACAAGAAGGATTATAAAAATACATCGGGAGCGAACCTGTAAAAAGGCTGAATTTGTTTTAAGAGTTAACGAAAATCGTCATCTTTCGATACATGCAATGGAACTGCGAGTCAAAATTTGTGGGATTACAAAACCTGAGCAGGGACGCTCGATCGTCCAACTAGGCGCAACTGCACTAGGGTTTATTTGCGCTCCAGCCTCACCGCGCTATGTCTCTCCAGAACAAATTGCGACGATCGTGTCCGCTTTACCGCTTGCAGTCACCGGGGAACCAATAAGCGATCGTATCGGTGTCTTTGTCAACGCCAATTTGGAAGATATTTGCCAAACGGTCGCGATCGGTCAACTCAATGGAGTGCAACTCCACGGAGAAGAATCAACTGAATTTTGCGCTCGGTTGCGTCAAAGGCTGCCTGCGATCGAAATTATCAAAGCGCTGCGAATCCGTTCCGAATCCGATCTCAGTCAGGTTGATGCCTATACAGAATGGGTTGATGCACTGCTGTTGGATGCTTACGATCCTAAATTGGCTGGCGGAACCGGAAAGACGCTCGATTGGCGATCGCTCCAGAAGTTTCAGCCAGGTTGCCCCTGGTTTCTGGCAGGCGGACTCACGCCCGCTAATGTTCTAACCGCATTGCGTCAAACCAAGCCCCACGGTATCGACCTTTCCAGCGGAGTAGAACACGCACCTGGAGATAAGGATTTGCAGCAGGTGGCGCAACTGTTTAAGCAACTTCAAACGCGTCACATAGACAGCGGCGGTCAGCGGTCAACGGTCGGCAGTCAGCCATGAAGAAGGCTTAAACGATCGCGCGATCGCATCGCCCTCTTAACCTTCATCGATGCTACTCTCCAACACATTCTGCACCGTCTCCGGTATGGCTGATAAAAGTCACAGCCTGTCAGTGTTCGATCGCCTTCAATAGAAACGCACTCCGTGTAGCTATTGAAGGTTCATACAACGTGCGATCAGCCGCTTCAGATCCTAGCTAAAGCGCTGCAACACCTCAGCCGTCGCTTGCCCAGTCTTTGCCCAACTAAACTGGCTTGCTCTAGCAAGGCTGGCAATGCGGAGTTGAGCGCGCAAACCCGCATCTGTTGCCAGGTTGTGCATGGCATGGGCGATCGCACCCACGTCATACGGGTCAACTAACAGCGCCGCATCATCCGTTACTTCTGGCAAGGATGACAGGTTAGAAGTGATGACAGGCGTTCCACACGCCATTGCTTCCAGCGCGGGCAAGCCAAAGCCTTCCCACAAGCTAGGAAAAATTAGCCCGATCGCCTGATTGATCAGCCTTGGCAATTCATCATAACCAACGTAGTTCAAAAACTTGACCTGTTTAGTTAATTGTAAGTCTTCAATTTGCGCTTTTAAAAGTGGCAGTTGACGCGGATCGGGTGGTCCCGCCAGCCAAAATTCATAGTTTGAATGATTTGGTAAAGTAGCAAACGCAGCGATCGCACGTTGGACATTTTTATATGGTGCAAAACGACCGAGATAGAGAAAATAGTTTTGCATTGGTAAATCTAAAAACCGAAAATTTTTAGCATCATAGGCAAGGGGAATCGGCGTAATTTGACTGGCTGAAACGCCACAAAACTGCACAATATCCTGAGCCGTTGCGTTGGAGTTACAGATAATATGATTCGCCTGTTTCAATACTTGAGGAATGTAATGTTGATTGTAGAGAGTTGCTGGAGAAAAGCGCTTGGGAAAGTGGAGTGGAATGAGATCATGCACCATCACAATGAAGCGACAAGTTGACACCAATGGCGCTTCTGTCAACACTGAAAAGAGCAGCGTTGAGCCTAATTTCTGATAAAGCTTAGGAAGCTCAAACTGTGTCCAGATTAATCGCTTTAAGTGACCTTTCAAACCATGTGCAGCCGTCAAATTAGTGGGCGATCGATGCCATGTATAGCCCTCAATTTCAAACGAACTGACAACTTTGGGCTTGAGCGATCGCAACTCCTGAATAATGTTGAGACTATAAGTAGAAATGCCTGTTGGCTGAGACAAAACAGGAGATAAATTCACTAAAATTGTCATAACGGATGAACCATGCGTCACTTTACCGCTGTGTTGAGTGGTGCCGTCATCATCATCAATATACCTAACAGGCGCTCTACAGGCACGATATCGTATTCGGTCACGTCAATGGTCAGTTGCTGCGCTTGGAGTTTGACAAATTTCCACTTGCTCCCATCCGTGACACTGCCATAAACCAGTGGAATTTCAAGCTTGTGCTTTTGGTTAAACTGTTGAGCAGCAACCATACCTGCAACACACTGCCCCAAGCCATTTTCCAGGATGCCCCGTTTGGCTTCCGCCACGATCGCTACAGGTGCCTGTATGACTGACTGCACTGGACTAAGGCTCACCAGAAAGTCACAGTAACCATTCAGTTTTTGTACTGGGTTAACGTTAAATTCTTTCCCAGCAAACACACTAATTTGCTGCTGTCTCAGGGCACGAACTTCTAAGAGCACCTGGGCAATGATGCCGCTATACCGAGCAATTTCAGAACCCACAGCGATCGCCCACGGCAGTTCTCGCTCCAGGATCTGCACCAAAAGTGCGCTGGGAGTGACAGGTTGGCTCTCAATAATGGGTTGCTGTTCCTGCACGTCTAACTCAAACTGTTCAATTACTTGCTCGATTGTAAAGTCACTGTAAGCCATAGTTTTATTTCTACTGTAATGCTTAGGTTTGGTGTTGTGATATCTGATCAATTACATTAAAGAATTTTCACCCGTAGCAACGCTGGGATGTGCCCGATTCAATGTAAGGGGATAATGGTAAAGGTTTAGAAGTAAGTGGAGTATTTTAAGATTGGTTGAGTTAAACGACTTTAAAGTGGCGATCGTAAACTTAGTCAGTAGATAGAATCGGAGAATAACTTGTTCCCAAAACGGACGATGCTTTTGATAATAGTAAAGCTGACTTCGACGATACTCTAATTGCATCCGATCCGAAACTTTGTCAACGGAATAACCGCCCAGGTGAATGATTTCCACTTCTGGTGTGTAAAGGATTCGCCAACCTCGATCGCGCGATCGTTGACACAGATCAGATTCTTCAAAGTACATAAAAAAGGTTTCATCGAACCCACCTAATGTTTCAAAGAGCGATCGACGCATAAAAAAAGCAGCACCAATAACGATAGCAACTGTTTGAACCTGTGTAAATTTTTGTTCAATGGCTGCTCGCTGATTAGAAGCGGTATATCGCTTCAATTGTTTGAGCGTTTGATACTCTCCAGCGATGCTAATTTCTGCCGCGATCGAAAGCTGAAGAGTACCATCAGCATTTAATAGTTTTGTACCAATAATACCGACTTCAGGGTGAGTTTCCATCAACATCACCAAATGAGATAACACATTACTAACGAGTAATGTGTCTGTATTCAAGAAAAAAAGAAATTCTCCCTTTGCTTGTTTTGCACCAACATTATTACCAGCACCAAAGCCATAATTTTGATCTTGCTGAAGCAACTGTACGGTTGGAAACGTTTCGGCAATGAAAGCAGCGCTACCATCTGTAGAGGCATTATCAACAACGATAATTTCGTAGGGAATCGAGTGGAGAAATTGAAAGAGCGATCGCAAACAATCCAGCACAACCTCTGCACCGTTGTAGTTGACTAGAATGATTGAAACTAAAAGAGCGCGATCGTCGTTCATTTTCCTACCAGGTTTTGCCCAGTTTGCCTAAAAAGCCATGATAGGTGCCGACGACACACGCGATCGCTTTCTGAGGCTTTGAGCCATTATCAAACGCTAAAATTTTGAGTACGGTCAACAGCAAGAATTTCATGCGTCTCAAGCAACAGGTGAACCGATACCATCCTTCTGAGTGGCGTAATTCAAGGTAGGTATGATTGCGACAAATATAGTAATAGCGCAATGGCGAATAAAGCTGAAACACTTTTTTTCGACCCAAAACCTCAGCCTGAAACGGGACTCCGAAACGATGATACATGGCTGCACCAGGAACCACCAAATTGTGAAAGCCTGCCTGCCGCAACCGTAGCCCATAGTCCAAATCAATGCCATCAATGAACAGTCCCACGTCTGGAGGCTCTACGCGATCGACCGTCTTCAGCCACACCAATGCACCGGACGTAATGGGCGCATCACATTCGTAAGGTGTGATGACATTGGCTGGCTCAAAGCCACGAAACCGATCGCCCAAAAACAGACTCGGCTTCACGGTTTGCCCTGTTCGAGCATCGATCGCCGTTGGAGCCATCATGCCGATCGCATAAGTGTCCGTAGCACACTTTGTATAAGCTGCTAATAACGTCTCCAGGCAATGAGAAGCCGGAGCGCTGTCCTGATCAAACGTCCACAAAAAATCATACTCGTGCTGCACAGCCCACTGAATCGCCAGCGCTAGACCTCCGGCAATACCCATGTTTTCGGGATGATGCCAGGTGATGATGCGTTCGTCAGCACGATGCTCTTCTGTAAGGTGAAGCGATCGCGGCGAGTTGTCAACAATAAGAATTTGTTCGATGGGGTAGGACTGCGATCGTAGTGCTGTAACGCACTCATTGAGAGCGATCGCGTCTTCATAGGCAGTAATATAGGCAGCGATTTTGTAAGTCGTTTGGCGATCGCAACCCATATCGTTAGTCTCCGCTGATTTCTACTGCTCTCCCCTCTTACCCAATCGTCCCCTATTTATCCTTCATCCTTCATCCTTTCTCCCCACTCCCGTAACACCAATCGCGTCACCGAATCATCCGAGCGTTCATCCGTGCGCTGCGCTTACCGCTCTTACTGTATGACGATTCTAGAATACGTTGGGATAGGAGTTCCAGAAACAACGGCGTACAGTACATCGGGGTCAAGGTCAGTGCTATTTTGCCAAATCAGCGTGCCTATCTCTGGGTGAATCTGGACTTGGGCAAAGGCTGCCTTATTTTGCAGGGGCGCAAAGATGTCGGAAAACTCAATCAACTGGCTGATGTCAACAATCTCCTCGATGCCATCTTCAAAGGTTAACCAGAGTTGATAGTCTGTTAAGGGCTTGACTGCCACGATGTCTTTGAGCATGACGTTACTCTAGGGGTTGAACGGATGCGAGTGGCTCCTGCTGTCTGGCTAGCTCCCAGTTTTGCAGCAGTTCGGCTTCATGGAACGGTATAACATCGCTATGACACTGGTTATGATGATGTTGGGGACTGGATTAATGTTCTGGAGTGATGCGAGATGACGAAGGTCGAGGCGAACCAGGTTCAGGCGCAATTTGTAGAGTTGCTTAGTCGAGTGGAAGATCATCAAGAGCGGATTGTGATTGAGCAGGCGGGGCAAGCAGTTGCCGCTGTCATTAGCTATGCCGATTTGCAGCGGTTTGAGGCGCTAGAAGATGCATTGGATGCTGAATTTGTGCGGCGGGCTAAGGCTGAAAATCCAGAGTTTGTTAATTTGGAGACGGTTGTTAAGGGCTACAACCAGCGACATGGAACGAACCTCACGCTTGAGAGTTTGTGAATGGCTAATCGCTATGCGCTGCGGTTGACGAAGGCGGCGGAGAAGGAACTGTACGGACTACAGTTGAAGCAGTTCAGGCAGATTGTGAGAAAGATTTTTTCGCTTCAAGCTGAACCCAGACCGCAGGACTGTAAGGAATTGAAAGGTAATCCAGGCATTTATCGGGTTGATCAAGGGGAGTATCGCATTCTTTATACGATCGAGCACGATGCGGTGAACGTCTTTCGGGTGGGGAAACGAAACGATGATGAAGTCTACGAGAATCTCTAGCAATCATCATCCTTCATCCCCCACACCCCACACCCTACCCTCCACACCCCTCCTGCAACTCCCGCAACAGGTCTTGCGTCGCCGGATCATCCGAAAGTTCGTCAAGCCGCTGCGCCCGCACCACCGCTTGCAGGAACAGTCGAAAATTTTGCCCAACGGTCTTTGTGTTGGGATGGTTTGCTCCCAGTTTTTCAAACAGAATTGGCAATGCTTGCAGGTAAAACCGTTCTGCCTCCCCGTAGCGTCCCTGCTCATAGTAGAGGTTTGCCAGATTGTTGAGCCAGATTGCCACAGCCGGGTGGTCGCTGCCTAACTGCTGTGCCCCGATCGCTAGCGCTCTTTGGTACAGCGGCTCTGCCTCCCCGTAGCGTCCCTGCGCCTGGTAGAGGCTTGCCAGATTGTTGAGCCTGGTTGCCACAGCCGGGTGGTCGCTGCCTAACTGCCGTTCCCCGATTGCCAGCGCTCGTTGGTACAGCGGCTCTGCCTCCTCGTAGCGTCCCTGTGCACGGTAGAGGCTTGCCAGATTGTTGAGCCTGGTTGCCACAGCCGGGTGGTCGCTGCCTAACTGCCGTTCCCCGATTGCCAGCGCTCGTTGGTACAGCGGCTCTGCCTCCCCGTAGCGTCCCTGCGCCTGGTAGAGTAATGCCAGATTGTTGAGCCAGGTTGCCACAACTGGGTGGTCGCTGCCTAACTGCTGCTCCCCGATTACCAGCGCTCGTTGGAACAGCGGCTCTGCCTCCCCGTAGCGTCCCTGCGCACGGTAGAAGTCTGCCAGGTTGTTCAGCGTGGTTGCCACGTCCGGGTGGTCTGCGCCGAGGCGTTGGGTGGCGATCGCTCGACATTGCTTCTTCCACTCCTCCGCTTCGGCATACGCCGCCTGTCCTTCGTAGAACCAACCGATATGAGTTGAAGGCATAATCAAAGCTGCATCGGTCAACCAGGGTGCGAACGTTGTGGCTGCTTCTTTGAGGTGCGGGATGGCAGGCGTGATCTGCTCAATCAACGACAGGGTTGGCGTTTGTGGAATGTGTTCTGCCACTGCCACCATTGCCTGACAGAATGTCTGCTTCACCTCGTCCACGTCTGCCCGTTGCTCTCGCTTTGCCGCAAAAAACGATCGCAGCAGGGGATGCAGTTGATACAGTGCTTGCTCCGTGCGCTGGAGTAGATGCAAACCCAACAGGCGATCGTCCCGCACATCTTCTAAGTCTTCTTCATCCCAGTCGGGCAAGCACGCTTTGACCAACTCCCAGGGGATCGGCGCTGCCGCGAACAGGCTTAGCAGTCCCGCTAGTTGTTGCGCTGGCTCATTCAGGTCTTGCCAACTCAACTCAAAGGCAGCAGCAACGCCCAACGGTGCCGTCATACCCGGTTCAGTTTGCTGAAATGCCCTCGCCTCTAGCTGCTGTGCCTGCAACCGTTCCCACAAAACAGGCAACGAGACATCCTGCTTTTTCGCTAAATACCGCGCGACCAGTTCCAGTCCCAGGGGCAAATAGCCTAGCCACTGGCAAAGCTGCTTTTCCAGATCTCCGACTTCTTCAAGAAGTCGGGGATCTCTAGACTCTCTACCCTGATTCACGATCGACCGCAGCAGATCCAACGCCGCTGCCTCTGACAGCACCTCCAGATGCAGTTCTCGGAAGGAGCGTCCTAACCGTAAGCGCGTGGTCAGCAACACTTTAAAGCGCGATCGCCCAGGCGGCAGCGAATCTCTAATCTCGTCGTACTGCTGCACGTCATCAAAAATAATCAGCGTCTCACCCTCTCGCCAGTCTTGCCAGCATTGCCGCACCTTTGCATCCAGCTCCAGGTCGAGCGGCAGATCTAATCCCAGGCGCGATCGGGCAAACTCCACCAGTTGCGTTTTAATCTCCTGTCGTGCGCGCAGCCAGCAGATACCACCGGGATAGGTGCCCAGGTCTCGATGCTTCAGCGCATATTGCAGCGCCAGTTCCGTCTTGCCAATGCCGCCCATCCCCGACACGGCACAAATTGCCACGGGCGTTTCCTGCTGTAACAGGTCGTGCAGGCGATCGAGTGCGGCATCTCGCCCCACAAAAGCGATCGCGCCGTGCAAATCCAGGTTATTTGGGGTGCTTTGCGTTGACGGTGCCCATCCCGGCGGCTTCAGTCAGGTATCGGGCGGGTGACTGTCCTCCGACTGCACCAGGTGCCAGAGATAATCCGCCACTCGTCTGAAAATTTTATCCTGCTCGTGTTCCGTCAAACTGTTCAACGGCTTGCTGGGCGGGTTTGCTGTCTGAAAAACACTCAGCGATAGTGCCTCTGGTCCCGTTTGTGGGTCAGGATACTTGAACCGAATCGTATCAATCTGGCAGTCTCGCACGACGATCGACACAATCCGCACGCCGTCATCCTGCGCCCGCTTCAGCAGTACGGGCAGTTCAGTATTTTTGACGTATTTTGACCCCAGCAACGCCTGACTGACCAACAGCACCGCTGCTTTCACGTGATGCAGTTGATCTTTAATTTCTCGATCCCAGGTATCGCCAATCTCTAGCTGTTGATCCGACCAAAGTTGGAGTTCACCCTGTTGCTCCAGCGGTCTTAAGTAAACCAGAAGGCGATCGAGCCACCGTTTATCTGGATCAGTGCTTTCATTATCCTGATGGGCATAACAAATAAAGATTTGAGGGACGTTTGCCATTGCTCTGATGTGCCTACCGTTCCTCTTTGTTCTACACCGAGTGGCTCGCTTTCACGGAAAAATTTAATGGTTTATAGCGAAAGCCTGACCGTTCACACAAAAAGCACGATCGTTCCGATCTCAAACAGAATTATTGCTGTTCAGAACACGATCGTTCCGATCTCAAACAGAATTATTGCTGTTCAGAACACGATCGTTCCGATCTCAAACAGGATTGTTTCTATTTCAAGTGCGATCGTTCCGATCTCAAACAGGATCATTGCCGTTTCAAGTGCGATCGTTTTGATGTCAAACAGGATCATTGCCGTTTCAAGTGCGATCGTTCTAACTTGAAACAGAAAATACCTCACTTGAAACAAAACCATTGTCGTTTCAAACTACATCGACGTTGCTTTGACGATCGCTCAAATCGATGAATATGAGGGTCGCAAAGTCGTTGAAGAAAGCTATGAATCCTGGGGCTTGAGCATTCGCCAAATTTCGGCATCAATTTGAGCAAGATACTCCATCTCTAGCTCACCAAGCTTGCGGATAATGCGCTTTTTATCAATTGCTCGTAACTGAAAAACCATCGCTACTGAAGACAGGGTTAAGCCATTGGTGGCTGAGGGTTCAATCTGCACTGTAAAGGGAAATCGTAACGCTCGCAACGAAGACGTAACAGGTACAACCATCAACATAGGAGAATTAGCGACATCAGCTTGAACCGCGATCGCAGGGCGGTTTCCTTTTTCTTCCCGTTTGTCTGACTCTGGCAAGCCCACCACCAAAATGTCGCCTCTTGCCACTTAAGATTTCTCCGTTGCCAGCACAGTCTCCATTTGGAGCCAATCCTCATCACTGGCAGCTTCCCAGGCATCAATTTCGTGCTTCAGTGCATCTGCTTCGTCGGTCAACAAGGTCTTTAACAACGCAACAATTTCGTCATTCACCGAGCAGCCACGTACTCTAGCACGCTCCTTGATCGCGTGATACGTTTCTTCAGGCAGCACAATCTGCGTTCCAATTGTTTTGCTTGCATCCATTTGAATCGTTGAAGTGACTGCTAATCCTCATTGTACCGAACGTCATTTGGAGCGCGATCGCCCATTTACGAAACAACCTTCTTTTGCTGCTTCTGTCGCAGAAATTCAGCGAAGTCACGGACTTCTGCTACTAGATCGTCTGGAAGCTCATTCAGAGCAGCGGTTAATTGTCCTCGTATCCCCGTCGTTTCTTGTGCTGCTTTTACTAACTGCAACTGTTGAGGATATGCCAGTTCTACGCCCAGCGTTTCTACAAAAGCGTCTGGTTCGTCTGGGGTCGCCGGGATGAAATTTCCCTCTTCATTGCTTTTCACCCAGCCACCAAAAAGCTCTACTAAGTAGGCTTCGCCATCTTTTAGCACCTCAACAATGGCTCCTGGTGAACCTTTGGGTAAAAGCTCTCCGTCAGCCAGCGCGATCGCTTCCGTTAATTTCACGGAATCAAAGAGTTGAAACTGAGCCATCCCTACCTCCCTAATCGCTCTGGAACGGCGGTAACGAACCTTGCTACATTTTCGCCAGTAAGCACAATCCAACCTGTGCGAATACGTCGCAATACACCTGATGAGTCTGTGATTGTGACCGTCATTTGATAGCGATCGCCATATTCATTCTGTCCTTGCAACTGTAACAAGTCTACTGAAACCGCTGCCAGAATTGTGGCTCGAATCTGTTCGGGTGACTCAAACCCCATGATCGCTCGCCAGAACTTCTGTTTGTCACCGCCAGTACCTGCTTCTGTGGCATAGCTAAAAAGGTACTCGGCTTTTCGCAGCGGAAATTCTAGCTGAGTCGGTGTCATGTCAAAATCGCACCACCCATCAGGCGACGATAGCGGTAGTCTAGCTCTTGCTGCATGAGTGTCCAGCGGCTCAGGGTTTCGTCTTTTGCCATCACTTTTTCGGCTGCCTGTCGTGCCAATTCCAGCACGTCTTGATCTTCTACCAGACTTGCCAACGCAAAATCGGGTAAGCCCGACTGACGGGTACCCAGTACTGCACCAGGACCGCGAAAGCGCATATCCATCTCAGAGATAAAGAAGCCATCCTGCGACTGTTCCAGCACTTTAAGGCGCTGTCGTGCCGTCTCAGCTTTGGAGCTGCTCATCAGCAGACAGAATGATTGCGAACCACCGCGTCCAACCCGTCCTCGTAGTTGGTGGAGTTGGGAGAGTCCAAAGCGATCGGCGTGTTCAATCAGCATTACCGTTGCGTTGGGGACATCAACACCGACTTCTACTACTGTTGTCGAGACGAGAATTTGCGTTTCGTTGTCGCGGAACCGGGTGATGGCATCATCCTTCTCTGACGAGGTCATGCGTCCGTGCAGCAGCCCCACCGTAAATTCGGGGAAAACGCTTTCTTGCAGGGCGTGGTGTTCATCGATCGCCGACTTCAAATCCAGCTTTTCCGATTCTTCCACCAGCGGCAGCACCACATACACCTGCCGACCCTGAGCAATCTCGCGGCGAATCAGGTCATATGCCTGCATCCGCTCTTTGCCTGTCAGAACAGTCGTTTGAATTGCCTTGCGTCCGGGCGGTAGCTCATCAATTTGGCTGACATCTAAATCACCGTGCAGGGTCAGCGCTAGAGTGCGAGGAATGGGAGTCGCCGTCATCGTCAGCACATGAGGATGTTCGCCTTTTTGCTGGAGTTGTGCCCGTTGTTGGACACCAAAGCGGTGCTGTTCGTCGATCGCCACCAGTCCCAACCGCTGGAAGTTCACCGTACCTTGAATCAGTGCGTGAGTACCGACTAACAGCGGCAATGCTCCCGTTTCAAGCTGGGCATGAATTTCGCGCCGTTTTGCCGCTTTTGTGGAACCCGTCAGCAGTTCGACAGGCAAATGCAACAGGTTAAACCAGCCGACGAACTTGCGATAGTGTTGCTCTGCCAGCACTTCTGTAGGAGCCATCATCGCGGCTTGGTAGCCCGCTTGAATAGCTGCAAGTAGGGCAACGACAGCAACCACTGTTTTACCAGAGCCAACATCGCCCTGCACGAGACGATTCATGGGCGATGGCTTTTGCAAATCGTTGAGAATGTCGTTGATAACCCGTTGCTGAGCGTTGGTCATGGCAAACGGCAACATTTCGTAGAACTGGTCGATGAGTTGTCCGGTGGGAGCCATGATTGCGCTTGCCTGAATCTGGCGCTGTGCCTGACGACGTTTGAGCAAGCCCAGTTGCAGGTAAAAGAATTCATCAAACACCAGACGACGACGAGCGGTGTCCAAAGCCGCACCATCGGGTGGAAAGTGGATGTGGGCGATCGCGTCCTGAATCCCTACCAGTCCATACTGCTCCCGTAGATTCTCCGGTAATGCCTCTTGGATTTGCTTTACAGCCGGAAGTGCGGCAATTACGGCTCGTCTTACCAGGGCTGCATCTACGCCTTCGGTGAGTGGGTAAATGGGCACAACGCGTCCTACCGTGAGGGAGTCGATCGCATCACCAGAATGCTGTAACACCTCGATATCGGGATTATCCAGCGTCATGCCAAATTTGCTCTTTTTGACCAGACCAGAGGCAGCGATCGTGGCTCCTGGTGGATATTGGCGCTTCTGCTGCTCTTGCCAACCCCGATTGCTATAGCGACTGCCCGCAAAAAAGCGACCGAGCTTGATCTGTCCGGTACGATCGCTGACAAGCAGTTCTAAAATCGTTAGCTTGGTATTGCGTGGGCTTGAGAAGCACGTACAGCGTTTGACTGTACCCACTAACGTAACGGTTTCACCCTCCGTCAAATCACGAATTTTGACCTGACGCGCATAGTCAATGTGGTCACGCGGATAGTAAAAAAGCACATCCCGCACCGTAATCAGCCCCAACTTGGCTAACTTCTCAGCATTCTTAGGACCAATCCCTGTTAGATACGTCACCGCTTGATCAAGAGTAACGGCACGATTTGCCTCAACTAACGAAGTCGTTTTCGGAGCCTTCGCAGGCACCTTAGCGGCTTCTTCACCCCTACTCCCCACTCCCGACTCCCCACTCCCCTTCTCCTCCCACGTTTGCCGCACCTGGTGCAAAAACCGCCGTGTATCAGCCACGAGATGCTGACGCTGCGAGAACGTTAGCTCCGAGTAGGTGGTGAACTGGTTGCCAAGTTCCTGCCAGCGATGTTGATCGATCGCAGGCAAGCCAGCAGGCGGTTCACTCAATGTCTGGCTGATAAAGGCGCTGAAGCGGTGCTTTTTGCCTTCTACATCATCAAAACCACTTTGAGCTTCAAACGAAAGCGCTTTTTGTAGACGAATCCAGTCGGGGAGTGGGGTGTGGGGTGTGGGGTGTGGGGTGTGGGGTGTCGCTGGTTCTGAAGGCACTGGCTCTTGTTCTGAATGACTCATTTCCCTACTCCCTACTCCCCACTCCCTACTCCCTACTCCTACTCCCTACTCCTACTCCCTACTCCCTACTCCTCTGTCCAACTCGATCGCCATGCTGCCTGTGCCTCCGCGATCGACTGCTCATGCTGCTTTTTATGATAGTCACGTCCCAGTGCTTTAAGTTGCGCGAACAAACTGCGAAGCTTGCTGCGTGAGGCTGCGACTGTAGGGTCAGCAAATTCGATTTCAGAGCGGCGCAGGCAAATTGCAACGATCGGCATCATAGAGCGCTCATTTGATTCATCCGATGGATCGGTGCCAGTCGAGTCATCGCCTGTTTCAACCAATAGATTCAGCACGTTGGGGGTGCCTGCTCTTGGGTCTGACATTTCGGCATCGGTGGCTGCCTCTAGAACAGGCTCAGGTAGGGTTCGGGGCAGCATCTGAGCGTGTTGCAGCAGACGATTAGCCGCGTGAGAAGCCGTTCTCAGTTCAGCCACGATCGCCTGTTCCAATTCTTCGCGCCAGTGGGCAAGATCGGTTGGCGTGAGCGATCGAGGTTGCGTCTGGGTCGCCGCTACTGCAAGCGGTTCAGCGGGCGACCACGCTAAAGATGACTGCTCACTGTCAGCGGTGGGTTCTAACGCCAACCGATCGACATCGGCATTGTCCAGCAAGACGGGTTTGTGGAGTTGGGCTAAAATCTCTTCCTGCACGTGTTGTGCCAGAGTGCGCAACTGTTGCTGTAACTGCTGTCGTTGGCTGAAAGACAAACGCAAAAAAGCCCCTGGATAACCCTGCGTGCAGACGTGATAGCTGGCAAGAATCAACTGCTGGCGTACGGCTTGCCCCAGAAGCGTGAGATACGTTGAGTAAGCGTCGTAAAACTCTTCAGCGATCGCGCTGGTTGCCTTGTCTAAGGCTGCAATTTCCTGCACAATCCGCTCAACCGCTCCGACCATTGCCGTTTCACCTTACTCTAAACCTGACACTATACCCCAGCATAGCGAGTCAATTTAAACATCTGTACTCTCCAATTGAGACACGATCACCAAAGGCTTGAACTTCCAGCGCTCTCTGCCTTACTGTTTGAAAGCGGCTTTACTGTTTTAAGGCGTTCATATTTAGCGTTCAGAGCGATCGAACATGGCAACCATCAACGACAACTACCTCAAACTCAAAGCGGGCTATCTGTTCCCTGAAATTGCGCGACGGGTAACCGCCTTTGCAGAAGCGAATCCTGGCGCGAAGGTGATTCGGCTAGGCATCGGCGATGTGACGGAACCGCTACCAGAAGCCTGTCGCACTGCCATGATTCGCGCTGTAGAAGACATGGGCGATCGCGCTAATTTCAAAGGCTACGGTCCAGAGCAGGGTTATGTATGGCTGCGGGAGAAAATTGCCCAGCACGATTTTCAATCACGCGGTTGCAACATTGATGCATCCGAAATCTTTGTCTCCGATGGCTCCAAGTGCGACTGCGGCAACATTCTCGATATTTTTGGCAACAACAACAGCATTGCGGTTACCGATCCGGTCTATCCCGTCTATGTCGATACCAACGTCATGGCAGGCAATACAGGTGATGCCAATGAGAAGGGCGAATACGGTGGCTTAGTCTATCTGCCAATTACCGCCGATAATCAGTTCACTGCTGCCATTCCGACTCAAAAAGTCGATTTAATTTATTTGTGCTTCCCTAACAATCCTACAGGCGCAACTGCCAGTAAAGAACATCTGCAAGCCTGGGTGGATTACGCCCGATCGCACGGCTCCATCATTTTCTTTGATGCTGCCTACGAAGCATTCATCACCGATCCAGCGATTCCCCATTCGATCTATGAAATTGAAGGGGCGAGGGAGTGCGCGATCGAATTCCGCTCCTTTTCCAAAAACGCAGGCTTTACGGGCACCCGTTGCGCGTTAACAGTCGTGCCCAAAACCCTCACTGCCAAAGCCGCTGACGGCTCTAATGTCGAGCTTTGGAAACTGTGGAATCGTCGTCAATCCACCAAATTTAATGGCGTTTCGTACATCGTGCAGCGCGGAGCCGAAGCGGTGTATACACCAGAAGGACAGGCGCAAATCAAAGCGCTGGTCAGCTTCTACATGGAGAATGCCAAAATTATTCGTGAACAATTGACCGCTGCTGGAATCGCTGTCTACGGCGGTGTGAACGCACCCTATGTGTGGGTACAAACGCCCAACGGACTCTCCAGTTGGGATTTCTTCGATAAGCTGCTGCAAACTTGCAATGTCGTCGGCACACCCGGTTCTGGTTTTGGCGCAGCGGGTGAAGGCTACTTCCGCATTTCAGCATTCAACAGCCGTGCCAATGTGGAAGAGGCAATGAAGCGAATTACGGAGACGTTTAAGATGTAAGTAGTCATAATGATTAGAGGTGTTGATTACCTTTCAACGCTTCTAATTATTATCTAAATGAACATTTTGTGGAGAAGATTATGCTAAGTAGCACTTTGAATATAATTGAAGCAAAAAAAGTCACCACAACTTTTGGTGATATACCTGTTCATACTTTTCAAATTAAAGTTAAAGATGCTGTTTTTATTCAGTATGTTGCAGCAAGAGGTCGGGATGATGAGGAAGGTGCTGTTCAAAGATTATTGAGTAAGAGGAGAATCTCTTCAATAAGAGATTATATTTTAGAGGGAAATAATTTTTTCAATACGTTTATCCTAAACTGGACGGACAAAAACCATACACCTAGAATAGGAGATGATCTAATTGAGCTACCGATCATCTCTGCTGCTGCTCAAGTTATAGACGGTCAACATAGACTTGCAGGGTTTGAGGCGGCTATGCGTGATGATTCATCTGTAGGTGAACGGCACATACTGGCATCGCTTTGCATGAAGTTGACAACTAAAGAAGCCGCTAGAATATTTTTAAACATAAATTCTGAGCAGAAGCCTGCTCCCAAGAGCTTAATCTATGATCTCTTTGGCGAAGTTATCGAAGATAAGCAGTATGCGATTAATAGAGCGAATGATATTGCAGAAAGCTTAAACACAAATCCTGACTCACCATACTATAGCTCAATCAGATATCCCGGAAAACCAATCAATAGAGGGAGCCTTGAATTATCGACTATTGTATCAGCCCTAAAGCCACATTTAGAAGCTGAGGGAGTATTCAACAAGCTAAATCTAAAACACTTAGACTACCAGAAAAGTACTGTCACCAATTATTTTGCAGCAATAAAGTATTTCTATGATCGGGAAAAGCTCTGGACGGTTAAGACTAAAAATCCTTTCTTAAAGAGTTCGGGATTTAATGGAGCGATTGACCACTTAACAGAAAAACTCTTGTATAAGTGTGCCGAAAGAAGATCGTTCAGTGTTGACACAATGATACAGTTTCTTGCCTTGGATAAAGATCAGCTGTTAATTCTAGATATGATAAAATCTCTTGATGGTAAAACTGCAAGGAAGAAAGTAAAAGAATATTTTGATAATCACCTGATGGGTGAACTGCCAGGACAAGACGATTATGAGTTTTAACCGTTCACAAGCTCAAATAGCATGTGAGTTAATATTTTCTTGCTCAAACAATGAGCAATTCATCTCTAAAAAAGACACATTTGAAGCCCACGTCTTTAGCGAAAAAGAGATCGAAAATATTTTGAGCGGTCTGAAGATTGATGTATTCCATTTGTATGTAAAAGGCATACATAGCCTTTTTGAAGCAATTTTGTCTATTAAAAACAAGTATTATTCGTGGGCAGTAATAAAGCTTTACTATTCTAACTATTATTTTCTAAAGAGTAGTTTGGGAATCAACGGACACACTGTTTTAAGGTGCAAAACTCTATATCTACTGAAGATCTTGAAAGGAGAATCTGCTGTAAAGAAGAGTGGGCAAAGATACAAGGGCGATCATAAATTTGTAATTAGTATTTACGAAGATATTTTCAGTCAGACAGATATTTTGCAATCTAACCAAATTGATGAACGGAATCCATCCACCTGGTTGATGGACAAAAGAGAGCAAATAAATTACAAAGAGCTTGAATTTCACGACCCAGTATGCACTGAGATTATGCAAGTAGTGGACGACTATGTAAATAGAAAAAAATTACATGAATTGCTTAGACTGTATTTTGATGACGAGAGCTATCTATACTGTTTTCAGCCTGATCACGCCTGTTTAGCGTTACCTCTCAAGAGAGCATCTTTAACATATGAAGAACTAAGCCGTGCTGGACTCGGCACGGAATTAGCAAAAGAAAAACGAGATTTATTGCTCAGCATAGTTCGGAGAATTGATAAATCAAAATATCTCTTTACACAGCTATTAGCGTAGCGGGAAAGCTTCCATTGACTTATAGGGAAGAGGTTATGTATTAAGCTACCAGCGATTACGTTCAGAACAACTTTTGTGAAATTCTTGATCGCGCTAAATAGGCGCTATAAGTGAGTTATTTGTTTCGCAATTGACGTTGAGCGAGAAGACGATCGCGTAATCCTTTAGACGGAAACCGACGCTCATTTTCAGCACGAACTTCTTGAGCCAATTCTTGACGCTGCTGTAAATAAACCTCGACATCACTTTGGTGCCGTAAGTAATAGCTAATAACAGCATAGACATCCGCCAAATCAAGTGAGGAATATTGTTCTACAATACCCTCGGCTGTCGCTCCTTGCTTAAATTCAAACACAATTGTATCCAGAGGTACCCGCGTACCACGGACAAGGATGACGTTATCGGGGTTGACTATAAGCGGTGTTGGTTCGGTAGTGATTGTTAAATTCATAGTCCTAGATGGTGCTCTTTAAAGCTTAGTTTATGTTCGCCAATCAGCAAGGAGCTTTGTGCGGTGCCCGTTAAATTTCTGATTGACGAAAACTTTAAGAGCGCTATTGTGCGAGGGTTGCTTCAGCAACCAGGACTTGATCTTATCCGGGTGCAAGATGTCGGTTTGCTTGGAGCGAGCGATGCAATTATTCTAGAGTGGGCAGCAAAAGAAGGACGAGTTCTACTTACTCACGACGTTAACACGATTACCAAATATGCGTATGAGCGCTTGGTTGGAGGGCTAGTGATGCCCGGTGTGATTGAGGTTAAACAAGATGCATCAGTTGGTCGAATAATCCACGACATCTTACTCTTAGCGGAATTTGAAGAAGACTGTCAAGGGCAGGTTCTTTACTTACCGTTATGATCCAGCAGTTGATCCCAATCGGTGGAGCAGACACTCTTAATTGCAGGAACGTGAGTTAACGTTCAATTTATTGGTATGGCACATTCGGGATGATGGCTTAAGCGGTACAGCAAAGTGTTAAGACAATTTAGAAACCGCAGCGCTTGAGCGCACCGTCGAGCGACACGTCAAAATTGTAGCCGCGTTCGACCGTGGGAAAATGCCCTGGCGGTGGATCGGCAAAATTGGGTGATTTTCCAGGCTTGTAGTCCATACGTTTGGTCTGGGGATTGTACGTCCATTCGATCAACCATTCGCCAGACAGCTTTTGCCATCCTACCTGGTCATACAGTTTGCGATAATCGCCCAACGCTCTCAAGATGCCCTGCTGAGCCGCGAAGCCAAACTTGCCGTCGCTTGCCACGCTCCAAAGTGCATCCACTGTTTTTAGATCGGTACAGGGGAAGTTATTCATCTCGTCTTGTGGCGTAAAGCCTAGTGCTTGTGCTTTCGGTCCGGCAGCATCCAGGAGGCGAAGGTAAGTTTCTCGATCGGCGGCTTTCCAGTCCTTCTTCTGGAGGTCAGCCTTCAACTGGCTGTAGTTTACGTTGCGATCGCTGGCAAGAGCAGGTTGCTTGCTCCCCTCCAGCGTCACAGACGCTGGAGGGGAGGTGGAAGGGTTCCCTGGTGTACCAGAGCTGGTTGGCTTTGCATCACTGAGTTGGCTGCCCGTTCCATTTTGGCGGAACCACCAAACGCCACTACCGATTAAACCTGCCGTAATTAAAAAGGTGATGACGAGAGCCGGAGTTTCACTTTTTTGAGGCATACGATCGACTGATCTGTGACATGACTACCATCAAAAGTTTTGCTATCGAGTGCAGAATGCATCTATTCATAAAAAACTGTCTCATTCAATTAAGACAGTCTTTGAGTTGTTTAGATGACATTTATATATTGAGATATAGATGTCTTCAAATGAACTAAACACTTCTAGTCATACAGAGATAAGGCAAGAAGCATAGAGGCTCAAAGGACATAAAATATACTTGTAGTTTTTTGAAAGATCTTCGATGATTGAGATCGAAACTTTCTCCAGGCACCTATTTGTGGTCAGTAGAAACCGCCTATGCAGTCACAGATTTCAAGCAACTGAGGAAGCCTTGGCAGACTCAAGGGCAAGACTCAGAGTTTCTGACGTTGTTCTCTGCTGAAATGACTGAGTACCAGTGGATGAGATTTCAGCTACTTGATGCCGTTGGTCTTTAGATTTTTTTCTCACACAGACCGACCTTCAGGAGCTGGTATGTCTCTATACACACCACTAAATTAGCGATCGAACCTTGGTTAAAAGTTTACATTCAACGTTCAATTGGAGTTCAGCGAACCCATGCTTCAAGGGTGGATTCAAATTGCCTTAACGCTACTCATTATTGTGGCGATCACTCCCTTCTTTGGGAGGTATATTGCTCGTGTCTTTCAGGAGCAGCGCACTCTGCTCGACCCCCTTCTCAACCCGGTAGAGCGGTTGCTCTATGGCTTAGTGGGTGTGCGAGGCAAAGAAGACATGACAGGCTGGCAATATGCGCGATCGATCCTGTACAGCAACATCGTAATGGGGCTGTTGATTTTTGGTATCATTGCGAGTCAGGGTTGGCTACCGCTAAATCCCACAGGCGTAGCGGCTCCCACCTGGGATACAACGCTGCATACGACAATTTCATTTATTACTAACACCAACCAGCAGCACTATTCGGGTGAAACCTACTTGAGCTATGCCAGTCAGATGCTGGGGTTAGGCTACCACATGTTTACCTCAGCTGCGACCGGATTGGCGGTAGGCATTGTGTTTATCCGAGGCTTGACGGGGCGACCGCTCGGTAATTTTTATGTCGATTTGATTCGAGGGATTACGCGCATTCTGCTACCGATTACTATTGTGGGCGCGATCGTTCTGCTGGCGGCAGGCGTGCCAGAAACGCTAGCAGGTCCAGTTGTCGTTCCCACTCTAGAAGATCCAGCTATCAGTCAGGCGATCGCGCGTGGTCCGGTGGCTCATTTCGAGATCATTAAAGAGTTGGGTGAGAACGGTGGTGGCTTCTTTGCCATCAACTCGGCGCATCCGTTTGAAAACCCGAATGCGTTTGTGAATCTGCTTCAGCTTGTGGCAATTCTGAGTATTCCGTCCTCGCTGATTTATACCTATGGTATTTACGCCAACAACCTCAAGCAGGCGTGGTTGGTGTACTTGATTCCGTTCTCAATTCTGGTCGGTTTTATCGTTATTACAGCGATCGGAGAATATAACGGTAATCCGGCTGTGAATGGGCTGTTAGGAGTTGATCAGGCTCCGAATCTGGAAGGGAAAGAAGTCCGGTTTGGCTGGGCGCAATCTGCCCTGTATGCCGTGATTACAACTGCCAGTATGTGTGGTGCCGTCAATAGCTTTCACGACTCCTTCATGCCCAACGGTGGCTTCTCTACCCTGTCCAATATGTTTTTGCAAATTGTGTTTGGTGGACAGGGAACTGGCACTGCGTATCTGTTTGCCTACCTGCTGCTGACGGTGTTTGTCACCGGGTTGATGGTCGGGCGCACGCCAGAATTTTTGGGGCGCAAGATTGAAAAGCGTGAAGTGGTGCTGGCTAGCTTTTTGATTTTGCTGGTACATCCGATCGCCATTCTGATTCCGGGCGCGATTACCCTTGCCTTCCCCGATCAGCTCGCTGGGATCAGTAACCCTGAGTATCACGGCTTGTCTCAGGTGCTTTACGAGTATGCCTCGGCGGCTGCCAATAATGGCTCTGGCTTTGAGGGCTTAGGCGATTCCCAACCGTCTCCCTTTGCCATCGCGGGTGGCGCGACCACTACGACCAACGCCTTGTGGTGGAACCTGAGTACCTGCTTCAGCCTGCTAGCAGGGCGATACGTGCCGATCGTCGCGCTGCTGCTGCTAGCAGATAGTATGGCGCGGAAGCAACCTGTCCCAGAAACGACAGGCACATTGCGAACGGATACGGGCTTATTTACCGGAGTCACCCTTGGTGTGATCTTGATTATGGGCGCGCTGTCGTTCTTCCCAGTATTGGCACTGGGTCCGATCGCCGAAGCCTTCCAGATTGCTAAAGGCATTGGGTAGCTGCATTCGTTTTGAGTTTTAAGTTCATTCTGACTTCTGACTCCTGACTTCTGACTCCTCCCTCTCCCTCTTCACTCCTCACTCCTTACCTTTCACTTCCGACATCTATGCAAACCCCACAGGATTCTCTTGGTTCCCCTCGTCCTCCTCGTGTTCCTGGTAGTACGCGTGACTCTCGCAAACACACTCCGAAAGTGAATATGAGTGGGTTGTATCAACGGGCTGTACGCGAATCCTTTACCAAGCTCGATCCGCGCATTCAGGTGCGAAACCCAGTGATGTTCGTGGTCTGGGTCAGCACGATTATCACTTTACTGGTGACGATCGACCCGAATCTGTTTGGCACGGTGCAGGCAGATGCAGGGCAACAACGTGTGCTCAATGGATTGATTACAGCCATTTTGTTTTTCACCATCGTATTTGCCAACTTTGCCGAAGCTGTTGCCGAAGGACGCGGTAAGGCGCAGGCAGACGCATTGCGATCAACGCGCTCGGATACAGTCGCGCGTAAGTTGATGGCGGATGGTTCTATTCAAGAGGTCAGTTCAACGGCACTACGGCGGGGCGATCGGGTCAAGGTCATTGCTGGTGACATGATTCCGGCGGATGGCGAAGTCATGGAAGGAGTCGCCTCGGTCGATGAAGCGGCGATTACGGGTGAATCGGCTCCGGTGCTGAAGCAACCTAACAGCGACATTGCGAGTTCTGTCACAGGTGGTACGCGTATCCTTTCGGATGAATTGATCATCAGCGTCACGTCTGATCCTGGTCAGGGCTTTATCGATCGCATGATTGCCCTGGTCGAAGGTGCAGAACGTACCAAAACGCCCAACGAAATCGCTCTAACGGTACTGCTAGCAGTGCTAACGCTAGTGTTTCTGATTGTGGTTTCGACGATTCCACCATTGGCAAACTATGTGCAATCACCGACTACGATCGCCATTCTGATTTCGCTCCTCGTGGCGCTGATTCCCACCACGATCGGCGGTTTGTTGAGCGCGATCGGGATTGCTGGGATGGATCGGGTCGCTCAATTCAACGTTATTGCTACCTCTGGTCGTGCAGTTGAAGCGTGTGGCGATATCAACACACTGGTATTGGACAAAACAGGCACAATCACACTTGGCAATCGGCTGGCGGATGAGTTTATTCCTATCAACGGTCACACGGTTGAAGAAGTCGCTCAGATTGCTTTAGCCGCGAGTGTTTTTGATGAAACGCCAGAAGGTCGATCGATCATCAGCCTTGCAGAAAAGTATCGAGCTACCACCGACTTTAACCCGAAGGATGCAACGGGTGTTGAATTTTCTGCTCGTACCCGCATGAGTGGCACCGACTTGCCGAATGGAAAAGAAGTGCGAAAAGGGGCAGTCGATGCGATTAAAGGTTTCGTGCGTTCACGAAGTGGCTCCGCAGGAGCTTCGCGCAGTGGTTCCGTCCCAACTGACCTGGATGATGCTTATGAACGTGTGTCGCGTCTGGGAGGCACTCCGCTTGCCGTCTGCCAGGATAGCGAAATCTACGGCGTAATTTACCTCAAAGATGTCGTCAAGGCGGGTTTGCGAGAACGGTTTGACCAACTTCGCCGCATGGGTGTCAAAACGATCATGCTCACAGGCGATAACCAGATCACCGCGTCTGTCATTGCTAAAGAAGCAGGCGTAGACGACTTCATCGCCGAAGCCACACCCGAAGACAAGATTGATGTCATTCGCAGAGAGCAATCGGAAGGCAAGCTGGTTGCTATGACCGGAGACGGCACTAACGATGCACCCGCACTGGCTCAAGCAAACGTGGGTGTAGCGATGAACTCTGGCACTCAAGCCGCAAAGGAAGCCGCCAATATGGTGGATTTGGACTCTGATCCCACCAAGCTCATTGACCTGGTGACGATCGGCAAACAGCTTCTCATCACTCGTGGTGCGCTGACGACCTTCTCGATCGCCAACGATATCGCCAAATACTTTGCCATCATTCCCACGATCTTTGCCGCGGCAGGCATCGGCGCACTCAATGTGATGGGCTTAAAAAGTCCCCAATCGGCAATTATTTCAGCGCTCATTTACAATGCACTGATCATTCCTGCCTTGATTCCGCTGGCACTTAAAGGCGTACAGTTTCGTCCCCTGACGGCTGATCAACTCCTGCGCCGCAACATCCTGCTCTACGGTGTGGGCGGTGTGATTGCACCCTTCATCGCCATCAAAATCATCGACGTACTCATTCCCTTTTCGTAGCTCTCCTGCTAGCGGTCAGCGGTCAGCTTTTTTAGCCTTTAGCCTACTGCTTTGCAGAAGCAAGCTACATCGTTCAGCTTTTATCCTTAGCCTCCTGACTCCTAACTATGAAACATCTCCCCGATCGACCCTCCCTTCTGTCCACTCAAAGTATCGCCCCAGCCGCCGAGACCCTGACCGAACTTTGGGCTGAGTGGCGCAGACAGAAACTGCCGCTCTATCTCTTTCTAGGACTGTGCTTCAATCTGGTGCTGGCACCTGCCGTGTTTGCTGCCACGGGTGGCGATTTGTCTCGCACTCAGTCGTACTGGCTAGGGGCACTTGGCTTAGTGACGATCGCCCTGGCGATTTACCTCTTTTTCGTCATGTTCGTACCGGAGAGATTCTAATGAGTTTTGCGCGTGAGGCAGGTAGAGCCGTTCGATCTACCCTGGTGCTATGGGTTCTAACCGCGATCATTTATCCGTTGATCATGATCGGGATTGGGCAGGTGATCTTTCCAGTGCAAGCAAATGGGAGCTTAGTTACCAGGACTGGAGCTTACACCAGTAATCCAAGTGAGGCAGTTGGCTCTGCCCTGATTGGGCAACCGTTTACCTCCGATCGCTACTTCAATAGTCGCCCCAGCACGACGAGCTACAGTACGGCTGATTCAAAAGCCGATGAAGCGGGCGTATTGAAAACAGGTGTTTCTGGTGCTAGTAACTTAGCGCCCAGTAATCCAGCACTGCTCGATCGCATGAAAGGCAAAGCTGATCCTGACCCCGAAAAGGCGATCGAAGGCGACATTCCCCGACTGCAAAAAGCGGGTATCAAGCCAACGGCGGATCTGGTCTATACCTCTGGTTCCAGCCTTGACCCGCACATCACGCCAGGTGGTGCTGCTGCCCAAATTGCACGGGTTGCCAAAACACGAGGACTCCAACCCAATCAGTTGGAAGACTTGATCAAACAAAATACCGATGGTCGCTTCCTGGGCATTTTTGGCGAACCGGGTGTAAACGTGCTGAAGCTCAATCTGGCTTTGGATGCCTTGAAGCCTGCGAGTTAGTGAAGAACCGACCCCCCGACTTTTTCAAGTCGGGGAGCTAACCCCCAGATGTCTTGATATGTATAGCTTTCTTTCGAGCCGCGCCCATTTACCGCGTTCTCTAGCGAATGCTTTGTCCTCTGAGAGTCTGCATCCTCGCCCTTTCAGCCTGTGTGATGGGGTCTTTCACGATCGCTACCGCATTCTCAAACCACTGACGGAGAGGGGGAATTCCTCCACGATCGCCAAAGCATTCATCCTGACATCAAACCCACTAATATCATTCGTCGTAGAAGCAGCGGCTCTCAACCTCAAATGCATCAGTTAATGTTGGTTGATTTTGGTGCGGCAACGCAAGTTGTCTGTGCCAGGACATCGACAGAAACCATGATTGGAAGTGCTGAGTATGCTGCACCAGAGCAGATTCGCGATCGAGCCGTCTTTGCCATTCCTGACTCTCGCTATGCCTTCACAGTCGAATGCTATTCCTTCAAACGTCAACTTCACAGGAGCGATTCGGTAAATTTCAACCGTGAGGATAACTGTTTAAATGATTTTCCACAAAGCTGAAAACCAGATTAACTTGATTCAGAAATTGCGGACTTATTTTCCAGACCTGTTCAAAACTGAGGCGAGAGAAGCGGCTGATGTTGTTTTTAGCGTGATGTTGATTTTCATGCTGACCTGCATTGGCTCAATGCTCCTCATTTGCTTTTTCTTTGAGATGGATCGGCGATCGCCCCCACCACAGCCAGCTATGCAGCAGTCACTGCTGTCCACTGCTAATACACCCATCCAATAAATAGAACTTACGTAAACCTCGGAGGTTTAACCTAGAATCAAGTATTGCAACCAAGTAACTTAAACCTCCGAGGTTTTAGTCAGAATGCGTAAGTTCTGATAGCCAGATGATGGAAAAGATCACCAAATGATGGAAACATGGTCATTCCATCTCATCGATCGCTTTAGGTCGCGTGTTGCCGATACCATGCGATCGTCTGTTCTAACCCTTGCCGAAACTCCACAGCGGCAGTGAAGCCAAACGCTGTTTTAGCACGCTCTGTATCTAAGCAGCGACGCGGTTGACCGTTGGGTTTGTCGGCTTCCCAGACAATTTCGCCCTCGAAATCCATGAGTTCGCAAATAAGTTCAATCAACGTCCGAATGGAAATTTCGTACCCTGTACCCAAATTCACGGGTTCGTGGCTGCTATAGTGCTGTGTTGCCATGACAATGCCCCGTGCAGCATCATCCGAGTAGAGAAACTCGCGGGTCGGACTGCCATCGCCCCACACAGGCAGTTGCATCTCACCACGCAGTTGCGCTTCATGCACTTTGCGAATGAGCGCTGGAATCACATGTGAACTACGCGGATCAAAGTTATCTTCAGGACCGTACAAATTCACGGGCAGTAAGTAAATGCCATCAAAGTTGTACTGCTGCCGATAAGCTTCTAGCTGCACCAGCAGCGCTTTTTTGGCAATGCCATACGGGGCGTTGGTTTCCTCTGGATAACCATTCCACAGGTCATCTTCTTTAAAGGGAACGGGTGTAAATTTGGGATACGCGCAAATGGTGCCGACGCAGGTAAACTTCTCAATGCCTGCTTCATATGCCGCGTGGATGAGTTGGGTACCCATCATCAGATTATCGTAGAAGAGTTCAGCGGGTTTTTCCCGATTCAAGCCGATGCCGCCCACGTGTGCTGCAAGGTGAATCACCAGATCCTGCTGATCCACGATGCGTTTGCAGTGTTCCATTTGGCGCAGGTCACAGTCGTGCGATCGGGGCACCGTAATTTTCTGTGCATCGGCTCCGGCTTGGCACAATTGAGCGATCACCTGCCGTCCCAAGAAACCCGCGCCACCTGTAACAACAATGCGCTTATCTGTCAGATCCAATGCCGTTGTCATGGTTCACCTCATTCCTGTCCAAGCTGTTCATCATGGTATGAAACTCTCGCCTCTAGACTGAGCAGAGTGTTGCGAGCCGATTAGACCATACACTGAGCGAAACTCAAGCGTTGTTCCTTCCGGTCAGCGTGATTATGGCACAGCTAATGCTTTCACCTGCTAGTCTAGAAGCAAAATATCTACAGTCTTGATCCCTCAAGCGATCGCTCTATCGCACTGTCGCCACATCTCGCACGTGGTGAGGCACACTGCCATTGAGCGGCACCAAGCCCAAGGCTTTCAAGTCAGCTTCTACCATCAGGTTAACCAACTGCTCAAACGTCACTGATGGTTCCCAACCGAGCTTAGCCTTCGCTTTAGTCGGGTCGCCAATCAGCAGTTCCACCTCAGCGGGACGCAAGTAACGTTCATCAAAGACCACATAGTCTTGC
>JAHHIG010000025.1 GCA_019358895.1 Tildeniella nuda ZEHNDER 1965/U140
GGGGCAAAGACCAGAACCCAGGGCATTAACTCTTTTGGTAGCAAGTGCATCAGGAGAAATCGAATAACACTTTCCTGATTTTGCTACCTTTCCTCCCCTTCACAATGGACAAAGTCGAGCTAAGAGGATGTTTGAAAAGTCCTCCTGTTGGTAGCAAAACCCTAGATCCCCCTCAATCCCCCTTAAAAAGGGGAACTACAAGACTGCTTCCCCCCTTTTTAAGGGGGGCTTAGGGGGGATCGCTGAGTGCTCAATGTCACAGACCATACCTTTTCAAACACCCTCTTATTTCCGCTCCTAAACCAATATCCCAGAGTTCTCAAACCGAGGTAAGACAATGAGTGTGCAATTCTGGAATCAGGTTAAGTCGAACTATCGCCTGGGCGAACTGATTCACGGCAAGGTTGAACATCATGCGCCATTCGGGATTTTCGTCAACATCGGTGATGAAGTAGTGCGAGGTCTGGTTCAGATTACCGATTTTGCCGATAGTGGAGACATGACTCCAGAGATGTATCCCGATGTTGGCTTACCGATCGGCGCTGTCATTGTGGGCTATACCGAGGATGAGCGCCATCAAATTTGGTTGAGTGTCAAGCCAAGTGTGCTGCAAAAAGCCCTGGTGCATCTCAAGCTGCCAGCAACAAGCGAACGATCGTGACTAGAAGACGAGTTATCGGCAACCTCGCTACAGCAAAGAGAACTTGGCGCGACGTGGCATTGCGCTCTGTGAATTTCAGGTGCGATCGCGCTTTCACCCATTCAATTATTGAGTCTTTCGTTGATACGAGATCACCGATAACGAGAGGCGATCGTGATCTCTTCTCAAGGTTTTACCGAAGCTTTTGAATTTCATTCATCACTTTTTGGTATTCAGCCGTTCTGCCCTGCTGCTGTAGAAGTTTTGCTGCCTGCTGGAGATCGGCGATCGCGCCTTGCTTGTTTCCTGCATTACGGTAAGCAACGCCTCGATTGCGGTAAGTTAAAGCATTATTGGGATTAAGCTTGAGGGCTTGATTGAAATCGGCAACTGCGCCCTGGGTGTCGCCTAAATTGAGGCGGGCAACTCCCCGGTTGTTATAAGTAATAGCATCGTTAGGATTAAGTTTGAGCGCTTGGGTGTAGTCTACAATTGCTCCTTTCAGGTCATCTAATTTCCTGCGGGTAGATCCTCGTCGTTCATAAGCTTGAGCATCATTAGGATCGAGTTTGAGAGCTTGATTTAGGTCAGCTAGCGCTCCTTTTGAGTCACCCACATTGATACGGGCAGCGCCTCGATTGGTATAGGCTTTAGCATCATTTGGATTGAGTTTGAGCGCTTGATTTAGATCTGTAATTGCTCCCTGATTGTCTCCTGAATTATAGCGAGCAGCACCTCGGTTGGTATAGGCTTTAGCATCATTTGGATTGAGCTTGAGAGCCTGGTTCAAATCGGCGATCCCCCCCTGCCTGTCTCCTAAGTTAATGCGGGCAGCACCTCGATTGGTATAGGTTTTAGCATCGTTTGGATTGAGTTTAAGAGCCTGGTTCAAATCGGCGATCGCCCCCTGATCGTCTCCCACGTTAATGCGGGCAGCACCTCGATTGGTATAGGTTTTAGCATCATTTGGATTGAGCTTGAGGGCTTGCGTGTAGTCTGCAATGGCTCCCTGATAGTCACCTTTGCTGAACTTTTCACCCCCTCGCTTAAAAAAAGCATCGGCGCTGGTTTGGGCAACGATGAAGGCAGTTGTGGGCTGATTATTTCGGTATGGTTGGTTATGGGCGATCGCAACCTGACCAATCAAAAGCAGCGGCATAGACAAGGATGCAACTAACAGCCCGTTTAGTATTTTAGGGAAGCAATTTGAAGAATTCATAAACCCTAGCCAGATGAATGACTAAATAGATCATACATGCCTCAAAAATCCTCTAGAGGATTTTTGAGGCATGTATGATCAGTCACAGCCTTTTTCGCGGCATATCGCCTGGATGATTGGGAATGGTGGTATGGGATCGGTATCTGGGTTGTACCAGATCTCATGACTTTCTGCGGCTTGGCGATCAAAAACGAAGCCCGACATTTTAGTGACAATCTGACGATATGTGAAGCAGCTACTCACTCAGCGCCTCAAGTCTTTCTTTACTTTTATATAATCGACAACGAAGGGCGATCGCGTTACAAACCTCCCCAGATAGTTGAGAACCGGGGAGGTTTATCACTATGATTCTGAAGGCGATCGACTTACAAAATGACGTTGGAAATGTAATCCACTACAACGTAATTTACTTGATCAACCAACAAGACATTCGAGCCAACGACAACTAAATCGTAATAAGTCGGCAGATTGACATATGTATTCACTTGCTTCGGCAAACGTACTAATTTTTTTGCAATACCAGGAGGCAATCCCTTCCCACGCAGTAGTTGCTTTTGAATGCCAGGCGGGAGAGAGCGAGATTGACTCATAATTTGAGTCCTTGTGGCACTGGTCAACAGATTATTACAGCTACAGTTGCCACGGAGCAGATCAACTAGCACCGTGCGTTGGGTTGTTGTAAAGCTGGTAATCTGTGTTTGTTGCACACTGCGAACGGGACCGTTATACGCAACCAAAATTCGGCTGCTATCTTTGTAGACAGTCACAACGCTTTCGATCGTTCTGACCGTTGACCCTACCCGATTGCCCGCAAAGGTGAATGTCCAGGAATCGCCATTATCTACATACGGGCAGCTTTGGGCAGGTCCGTGCATTGAGGCTTCAGCACGGTAGTAGCGAATACCACCGTTTTTCGATTCTGCGGCTTGACGGGCAAGGTTTTTAGCCCGGTTCAAGTCAATACGTCTGGTTGTTCGATTCTCACAGTCATCATCGCAACGATCGCGTCTCCAATTGCGATTGCCATTCCGACCTTTCTTATCATCATCGTCATCATCGTCGTCATCGTCATCTCCATCTGCTATCAACCATTGGTTGCTGCTAGCATTCTGCTCAACAGAAGCGTTTGTTTGAGGTGTAGGAGCAAATGCATGAGCTGTGGCAGGCATTGCAGCTAGGACTGCGAGACTCATTGCAGTCAACAGACGTTTGCTTAGAGACGTAACAGAAAGTGAACGTGACATCAGATTTCTACCTCTTCTATAAAGTTGCGTTAGTTGTGTTGAATTGTCTGTGTAGTTGACCTGAGTCTTTAAACTGGTTCTACGCCTGTAGTGTTCCCTTCAGGTAGTGGACTTGACCACAACTTCACAGAACAGCGCTAGAAGCATGGCAAGTGACACAATGCTCTTTCATACAAATTGTGTGATCAGTTCAACTGCGTCAAAAAATGCTTTTTTGAGGCAATTTGTATCAACGATCGTCCGCCTCACAGATTTGGTTGACGCATAAAAACCAGCGTTTCAACTGCTAGTAAACGCTGATATAGCGGTTCCCATTAGAGGGCGGTACAAGGGCTGAGGTTTTAAGGCAGAAGGTAGGAGGCAGAAAGCAAGCCACCATTCTCTTTCACTTCTGCCTTCTGCCTCTTTGCAACTGTACTTCACTGAATTAGGAACCGCTATAGTTTGATGATCAATTGTGTTTCTAATCGTCAGTCTATTGAATCTTGCAAAATTTATGGCTATTGAGTTCCATTAACTCAAAGACAGCAAGAGGTTCAAAATAAAGATCATTGGCTTAACTAATGACCTTCAACTTTTGCTGGGAAACGGAGCGGGTTTTAATTGGAGGCTGCGCCGCTGTCCGTCACGCAAAATTTCGACAGCCAGCATCTTATTGATCGCGCTAGCCTCAACCCGTTCCTGCACGTCTGAGGCAGTTTTGACGACCTTGCCATCAACCTTTTGGATAATATCGCCCTGCCGCAACCCTGACTGAGCGGCTGGGGAATTATCAAAAACACGCACGATCAATACGCCCTGATTCTGATTCACTTTGAGCTTCGCATCGTCATCTTGATTGATCTCTTTGCGTAGCGCTGGCGTGAGGTCAACCATTTGAATCCCTAAATAGGGATGTTCCACTTTGCCTTTAGCAAACAGTTGGTCGGCAATCCGTTGTGCCGTTGCGATCGGGATTGCAAAGCCAAGCCCCTGAGCATCGGCTCGAATGGCTGTATTGACACCAATCACTTCACCTCGGTCATTCAACAACGGTCCACCCGAATTACCAGGGTTGATGGCAGCATCGGTTTGAATAAAGCTGACGCGCTTGTCAGGTACGCCCACTTGCGAACTAGACCGTCCTGTTGCGCTAATGATGCCTGCGGTGACGGTGTTGTCCAGCCCTAGAGGATTACCGATCGCGATCGCCCATTCCCCCGGAGTCAAGTTGTCAGATCTGCCAATCTGTACCGTCGGTAGCCCTGTTGCGTTAATCTTGACGACTGCCACATCCGTCACTGAATCAGACCCAATTACACGACCCTCAAACGTGCGACCGTCTTTCAGCGTCACCTCTACAGTGTCAGCTCCCGCCACTACATGAGCATTGGTGAGTAAGCGACCATCACCACTCAAAATAAAACCAGAGCCTGTGCCACGCTCGACACGCTCTTTGGGCACTGGCACCTCATCACCAAAGAAGCGTCTAAAGAGAGGATTGCGGAAGGCATCAGGCAGGTTGTTCATTACTTTACGAGCCGCATCAATCCGGACAACAGCGGGACCAATCCGTTCGACTGCTGTAGCGATAAAGTTGAAGCCGCCTGAGCCACTACTTGCTGCATAAGGAGCGGCAGCCACCGTTGGGCTGGTTGGTTTGCTGGGCAATGTCTTCAGCACGGTTGGCATATCCGCAGAGTTGGAGCTAAGCCGCTCATGAGGCAAAAAATATTGACCACCAAGAATCCCTGCGCCGCTACCGATCGCCAGTAACGAGACGTATGTTGCCAACTGCTTTAACGAGAGATTCATAGGTTGATTAGCCTAACAACAGCGGTACTTAGCTCAAACATGGGCTTATTGTAACTGAGGCAGTGAGGAGTAAGGGGGCAGGGGGCAGAGGGAGCGGGGGCAGCAGAAGACGGAGAGAAGGATCAAAACTCACTCTTTAACCCGCAACTCACAACTCTCTAGCAGCGCTACTCAAAACTCTCCCCCTGCTCTCCCCTGCTTCCCTCTCTCCCTCGCTTCCTCTTCCTCCCCTGCTCCCCGTCCTTCCTCTTTGATTCAAAATCCGGATTAAGCCTGCATAACGAAGAAGGGCATAAAGGGCAACGCGATAGAGTGGAGGAGCAGCATTTACCTTTCACATGTCACTATTGGAACCCTTGGCTGTATGAGACGACTTCACTGGCTATCGATGCTTTCGGTATGTTTTGGGATGACCCTGGCAGCTTTGGATGCGGCACGATCGCCCGTCCTTGCCCAGACAAAACTTGGACAGACAATGCCCACAGCAGCGTCTACTCCATCAGCCTGTACTGCCCCGGTGCTCTCGCGGCTAGTGCGCCACAAAGTGGTCTCTGGCGAAACGTTAGAGGAAATTGCTCAGAAATATAACCTCATTCCCTCAACTTTAATGGGGTTCAACCCAGTGCTGCGTAGCGGTAAGGCACCGATCGGCGCTGAAATTTTAGTGCCTCCCTTCAACGGCATTCGCGTTGCGCTGAAGCCTAACCAAACCTGGCGGGATGTGGCAAAGACCTACAATATTCGCTCTGATGTGTTGTTTGAGGTCAACGGTTGCCAGCCAGCACCGAAAGTCGTCTTTGTGCCGGGAGTGAACTGGTCACCTGTAGCGACCACAACGTCTACTAGCCAACCTGCGGCTGCACAAACAGGAAAGATCCTGTCCGCCTATCCGTTATTATCAAAGCCCACGCGATCGGCACTACTGCTTGCGTATGGTTGGGGCATTCAGCCAACAACAAGCAAAGTTGGTTTTCATAGCGGCGTTGACCTGGCAGCAGCTGTAGGTTCGCCAGTGCTGAGCGTTGCTGACGGTACCGTTGCTTTTGTGGGCAGACAGGGCGCATACGGCAATCTCATTGTCATTAACCATGCTGAGGGCTTGCAAACCCGCTACGCGCAACTTGCCAGTTTTAAGGTCAAAGTGGGGCAGATCGTGAAACGTGGACAGCCGATCGCCACTGTGGGCACAACCGGAAGCCCTAGTTCCAAAGCACCACATTTGCACTTTGAAGTGCGATCGCGCTCTACACTCGGCTGGGTTGCCGAAAATCCTGCACCTTATGTCCTCAGAGATCCCGTGCGACCGACTCAAGCGCAGAAATGAGCAAAGTACGGTATGCGAAGTCTTTAACAAACTGATCAATGGTTCTCAGACGACGATCCAGGGGATTGCTGTCCGTCGCTTCTAGTCAAAACTTGGCAAACTTGCCGTCAAGCGCGAGAATAGAGATAGTCCTGCCCTATCCCTTTTGCTGTGAATAACGTCCGCACCGTCTCAGACACTAAGAGAGCTTTCTACATCACTCATACTCGTCCAATTAATTCGATCTACCGTCGGGTAGTAGAGGAATTAATGGTCGAGATGCATCTGCTGACGGTCAACGTAGACTTTCACTACGATGCTTTCTACGCGTTAGGTGTTTTTACCTCCTTCCATCGCTTCATGCAGGCGTATCGCCCTGAGCAAGATATCGCCTCCATTTTTGACGGTCTTTGTCAGTCACTACAGGATGATCCTCAGCGCTACAGGCACGATGCAGAACGCCTGCAAGCCCTGGCAAGCCGATCGTCGGTCGAGACTCTTATCAAATGGCTAGAGCAAGCAGAGCCGATCGCAGACTTTAATGAGCTGCAAGCACAGGCAGCCGCGATCGCGCACAACGCCACCTTTAAATACAGCCGTTTGTTTGCGATTGGTCTGTTTACCTTACTGGAGACAGCCGATGCCGATTTGGTCAAGGATGAAACCAAACTCAAGGATGTGCTTAAGCGTGTCTGTGCGGCTTTAAATGTGTCTGAAGACAAGGTGCAAAAAGACCTGGAGCTTTACCGCAGCAACCTTGAGAAAATGGCTCAGGCTCAGATTGTGATGGAAGATGTGCTAAAAGCAGAGCGCAAGAAGCGAGAAGAGCGCGATCGGGCAAAAATGGCTGCGAATACCGTCAACCCATCTGATGCAGCCGAAGTAAAAGGAGAACCGACCCCCGGCTCCTAGCGATCGTCAACGGTTGCTCAACAACTGCGGTCAGTCCTGAACGCCTCCTCTGTTCAAACTGCCAGGTACATAGCTAAACCGGGTGTACCAATCTAGTTTAGAATGCTCTCTATCAGCGAGATGGCAGCGTTGGCAATCGGTGCTGCCTTTTTCGCAACGCCATCCGTCAACGCACTCCCAAGGAAGAACATAACCCATGAGTGAAATTCTCAATGCTGCTTTACTGGCTCCCGTTCTGGTTTTAGTTGGTCTCAGCGTCGGCTTTCTCCTGCTGAAGCTCCAGGGCGGTGAAGAATAACGGCAATAGGCAACGAATAACAGTCATAGGCAAAAGCAATATTCAACCTTTTGCCTCAGCCTTCTAATCGTTCAGGTTCGTATTCCGCTGTTGCGTACGGCAGATTGGCAAACGTTTGCTCTACAAGGTGCTGCGTTTTTTGATCGAGTCGATGCCAGTCTATGTCTCCAGCTTCATCGAATAAAGCACCATCGATCTTGACTCCTTGACTACTACCGCTTTCTCCAGGAACGTGAGAGGTGCCGATCGCAGCGTCATAATCTTGAAAACAAATTTGGTAGCAGAGGTTCCAGAGGTCTACCGTCACATTACACTCCTGTTTCTGAAGGTGCAGATGATAGCCCGGATAGGGTGATGGTAGTGCTGTCAGAGCTGATTCGATCGCGATCGCCTCTTCTGCTGAGGCGGTTTCAAGTTCTGCTTGGAGCTGAGCCACTTTAAACTGAGTTGCCGCATTAACATCTTCAGCCCAAACCTGAACCTCTTCATACGTACCGCGCCACGTAGACTGTTCGAGCTGCTTGCGAAGATTGTCAATCAACCGGATAAAGGCAGGTTGCATGAGTTGCTCTGCTTGCTGCCAGGTCGCTAAATCCTGAAATTTTGGCATCGGTAGAACTGAAAATGTAGCTTACGCGACCGTGAGAATAGCTGAAAAAAAGTATTTCCTCAAGTTTTCGTAACAGAACCGCAATAGTGTTTCGCACGGTTTGATTGCTGCTGCTCTGTTCTACCTGTCGGGTGTTGCGTACGATCGACAGCCCCTACTGTCGCCCATCAGCTACTTGAGGT
Source organism: Tildeniella nuda ZEHNDER 1965/U140 (assembly GCA_019358895.1). Classification (GTDB taxonomy): domain Bacteria; phylum Cyanobacteriota; class Cyanobacteriia; order Leptolyngbyales; family Leptolyngbyaceae; genus Stenomitos; species Stenomitos nudus. The sequence goes on from JAHHIG010000025.1 coordinate 8,203, forward strand.
CTTCTCCCAGTTTTCTGAAGCTCCCCGGTTTACTCGTCCTGCAACGCCTGAACTGCTTGGCATTATCAAGTAGGCTTGCTTCCGTTGACTCTCGCCTGAAAACTTAAAAGTCTGCATCATCGCTGGCGATCGTGCAGACTTTTGGTTTAGACGGGCTTGACTCGCGCTAACCTGTAAGCGAGAGGTTTGAGTGAGTTGATACCGATGGCTGAAAGTTTGCGTGATGTCCAAGTACAGCTTGGTGCTGTGTTTGAAGATGCAACGGTGCCTGTAAGTTTCGGCAATGAGGCAGTGGCAGTCCAGGCAGCACGATCGGGTGTGGCAATTTGCGATCGCACCCACTGGGGACGCATTGAGCTTTCTGGAGACGATCGCCTTAACTTTTTACACAACCAGAGTACTAATGATTTCAAGCGCTTGAAACCAGGGGATGGTTGCGACACAGTCTTTGTCACGTCCACCGCTCGCACCATTGATCTGGCTACAGCTTATGTTCTAGAAGATGCCATCCTGATTCTGGTTTCACCCAACCGCCGTATGCACCTATTGCAGTGGTTAGACCGCTATATTTTCTTTGGTGACAAAGTAACGCTGACTGATGTGACCGAGCAAACATCGACCTTTAGCGTCATTGGGTCGGACAGCAGCAAGCTCTTAAAACAGCTAGGTATTGATGCTTTGTCCAATCAACCGTATGCCAGCCATCGCTTGATAAGACTGGCAGGACAGGCTGTACAAATTGCAGTCGGTAGTGGTCTGGCACTAGAGGGCTACACATTGACGATGGATACAAGCGCTGCGTCGAGCGTGTGGAGGGTCTTGATGGAAGCAGGTGCTGTTCTACTTGGCGAACATGCCTGGGAGCGTTTGCGGATTGAACAGGGTAGACCTGCACCGGATCATGAACTCACAGAAGATTACAATCCATTGGAAGCGGGGCTATGGCAGACGCTTTCGTTTGATAAGGGCTGTTACATTGGGCAAGAAACGATCGCCCGTCTCGATACTTACAAAGGCGTTAAACAGCAGCTTTGGGGCATTCGTCTTCAAAGCATCGCTGCGCCAGGAACGATTATTACGATAGGGGATGAAAAAGTCGGTACCCTCACCAGCTCGACTGAAACGGATCAAGGAACGTTCGGGTTAGCGTATATTCGCACTAAAGCAGGTGGAGCTGGTCTACACGTTCAGGTTGGTGTTACAGAGGGGGATATCATTGATGTGCCGTTTGTGACGCGTGGGCGTATGGACGATCGCTAAAGAGCTTCTGCACCTACACAACACAATGACATCTGTAAACTGACGCTCCCCTAAATACAGTGAATACGTTAGCTAGAGCATAGTTTAAAAGTAAGGCTTCTTTGCACTGGAAACTGGCAGTGGCGACGACACAGACATTAGCGTTCGCAAAGCGAGTGCTTTGTACTCAGCCACGCTCAAAGGGCTACAAGCTGACTCCGCAGATTCTCAAAACTTTAAGTTTGCAGTCCCGCAGGCGGACTTTGTTTCTGTAGCGGCGTAGAGCCATTGACATCCAAGAAATGCAAAGCGTCTCCAAAGAAATTATTCGATTCGCCTGCTACTTCTCAGATATCCTCTCAGCCATTTGCTCAAAATATCACTTGAAGCTGAATGAAAAAAGGGCAGACAGTGCCCACCCTCAAAACGTTCTTTGAGTTTGAACTACTCAATGCCTTCGATGCGGTCTTCGACTTCTTGATAGAGTTGGCGAAGGCGATCGCGCCTTACGCAACATCATCTGCTACCGTTTGCTCAACAAAATTCTGCGCCTCTCCTGCTTCCAGTTCAGCGAGTTTTGCGGTTAGTTCTGCCAAGCGTCGCGCCGCATTTGCCCGACGCACTGGATTTTTTCTTTCCAGAGCCATTCACTCTCAAAATAGACGGCGAGTTGATGTGCTCTAAGTGAGTCTGCTGGCAGAATGTAATCGTCTGAGTTTGCGCTAGTGTCCATGAGAAAAACCTCATTTGCGTATCAATTCTCAGCAAGCGGCGTTGGGCTTCATTATAAACAAACCGACTTACTGCGATGAAACGGGGCAAACGCAGCTTCAACACCCAAACCCACGTCATAGCGAGCTTCAGTTGGCATTAGGCTGGTATGCCTTGCAATAATCGTGTAGTCCCCAGCCTCTAAATTTCGGAAGAAAGCAGTTGCTTGGCGAACCGTCACAGATTGTTGCGCCTGAAAACGACCATCGTTTGTGACGAGGACAACGATCAGGTCGCCATCGACTGAGGACATTGCCACTTCATTCTGGTTCCAAATCGCTACATAGATTTCAGCCATCTGTTCAGGATATCACTTGAGGCTGAATGAAAAAAGGGCGGACATTGCCCACCCTCAAGACTCCTTTAATTTTGGCGTTACTCAATCCCTTCGATGCGGTCTTCGACTTCTTGATAGAGTTCACGGAGGCAACGTACCTTAAGCAACGTCACTGGATGCCGTTTGCTCTAGAAACTTCTGAGCTTCCTCTGCTTCCATCTCTGCCAGTTTCACTGTCATCTCTGCCAGCAGGCGTGCGATGTTTGCCCGACAAACGGGATCTTTCTCGTTCCAAAGCGCCTGACTTTCAAACCAGACTCCACGCCTGTAAAGCAAGATTGAATCGTGCGGAACGATGTGTTGATCTGAATGTTCGCTATTCATCACAAGAACCTCATTTCAGTTTCGATTCTGAGCAAGCGGCGTTGAGGATCATCAGTACGATCGCCCCTTAACGTAATGTGATCGCCATGAAATTGGGAGAGTTTTCTAGTAGTTGAAACATTAGATTTAACATTTCAATCTAATCGAAGTAGGAGACAATTTCACCATTCTCAGTAGATGTTTTTAGGCAGTGGTGAACTTACGACTCAGCTTCTGGTGCTGTTCGCAGATGTGATCAAATAAAGCTAAATCTGCGGATGTAAGCTCACTTGCAGACGGTGCCTCTTCATATTGTGCCCGATTCGCACTAGCAATAAGATGAAGCAAGGTGGCATCAGCGAACTGCTCATTCCCTCTAATGAGATCGTTGATCTTATCTAGCGGAAAATCCGAGCCGAACTCAACCTCTCCGCTAGTTCCGAGTTCCTGTTTGTCAAAGAGTGCTTTTATAGCTTTATTAATGCCACCGCGTTTTACCAGAATCTTCCAAGAATTCTGCATGCGCTGCCAAAGGTACGGAGCACATCGCCCAATAGCAGTTGTGATGTGAGAATGAAGAAAAAATCCATACATCGGAGCGTACAGCCGAGAGAAACGGTTCTGCTCTCGCTCCGAGTTGATGCTTAATTGAGCGCGTTTGTAGCCGACTCTCAAGCCGAGTTCATAAACCGTGACCATGCAAGCCAACGCACCAATGATTGCTCCAAACGCTGTCCAGAAGTCATTCATAGTACACGGAAATACCTAATGAACATCAGATATTACTAAACCAACTTAAGTGCAACAAGAATTTTTATAACAAGTAGAAAACCAACAAGGAACACAAAAACAATTACTCCAGCAACAACTGATTGTAAAAGTGATGGCATTTCTGTGTAAGCAGCCACTATTCTCTTCAAGCCCTTTAAGAAAGCAGGATTATCTTCTGTAATATTCCGCTCAAAGAAAAGACGGATTGGATCGGTTTTTGGATTATTTGATGGACGCTGGAAAGCAGGACGAGCTTTCCATTGCTTACGAATACGCTGTAGTTGGTGCCAACTTTTTGTAGCTTCACGTCTGGTTCTACGAATGCTCTGCTGACGTGCCCGTGTCTCAGGGGAAGGATTTCCGCGTCCGTCATAGTACCAACCCATCTTTTTCCCTCAGTTAGTTCTTCTCTGTTCTGGCATTGATCAGAAGAAATGTCACGGAACTTCGCTTTTACGGTGGAGGAAATATGAGCAATCGCACTTTCCAATTACTCTGCCTGATTCTCATGGACTTTTTGCTTGGTTTCGATTAGTGTTGTCAGATCTTCTAAAGACTGAAGTTCTACGCCTTCTGTATGGACGCGATCGGCTAGAGCATAAAAGGCTTCATCATCTGTCCGATGGCTCAGAACATAGGCTCTTAGATCGGCGATTGACATAGCAGCAAAGTTAGGTTTGGTCATAGGACTTTCCTTGCTCCAGTTGGGTCAATTTCAATCACGATGTCTTCACCTGCACTGACAACAATGTTATCAGTGCGCCGATCAACCCTGACTAAGTGTGTATAACGCCCTTACCGAATGTTGAAGAAAAGGTGATTAATCAGGTCTTGGCAGCGTGCCATCATTTTTAAGCCAAGACCCCTCTCCTAAACGTTCCCTATTCAGAGCTCGTTCAATGAGGTGGCCAAAACTTGAAGCCTCGTATCTGGAATACTCAAAGTCACAAACCCCCAAACCAACAGAGTAAACTGCCCAGTTTCCTTTCCCAAGATAGTTCTCCGGATCAAAGTAAAACACATCATCCCCGCAATCGTTACCCAAGAAAATCATGCCAGGCAGATCTGGAGACCAATCAGGATCTGGATTAAACGACTCAATCTCATATATGCCAAACAAATACAAGCGATAATCTGTAAACGATCCCCCATCGCTATACATGAGAAACTGTCTATAGCTTTCAGGAAACCTAACACCAAGCTCCTGCTCTACTCGCAGCAAATCATCTTCCCCGACGGAAAGAATACTCCCACCAAATTTTTCCGGTGCGCTTTTTAGTAGCTGTACGATGTTTAATGGTTCATCCATGTTCTGCCTCTGATTCTGTCTGTAAGGAAGCTACATGTAACATCCCTATAGACAAAATGCCCAATTTAGAGAAGCGATCGATTATTCGATGCCTTCGATGCGGTCTTCGACTTCTTGATAGAGTTCGCGGAGGCGACGTGACCTTATGCAACGTCATCTACTACCGTTTGCTCAACGAAATTCTGCGCCTCTGCTGCTTCCAGTTCAGCCAGTTTCGCGGTTAGCTTTGCCAGTCGCTTTGACGCATTTGCCCGACGAACCGGGTCTTTTTCCTTCCAGAGCCACTCGTTTTCAAAGTAGACAGCGAGTTGATAGGTTCTAATGGAGTCAGGTGGCAGGATGTAGTCTTCTGATGTCTTGGTAGTCATGGCAGAAACCTCATTTCAGTTTATTACATGTCGTAGGGGCGTTACATGTAACGTCCCTACGAATCCGCTCTTCATTCTGGCTTCCAATTAATGGGATTATTTGCGATGTATTGCCGCATTTGATTAAGTGAAGCATCATCACGAATCATTTGCTCATGAAAGCGGTTTTGCCATGCAAAGGATGAATAGCCATTGAATTTGCACCATCGGCTTACAGCAGATTTATAGGAGCGCAGAATGACACTTAATGTTCCAGCTTTCGGCGATAGTGCTGACATGGCTGTAGCCAAATCGTAGTGTTCTGGATAATTGGTAGATACAGGACTGGAATCATTTTTGCAAGCTACGTTTTCTGTTATTTGAGAAGGACGATCGATCCCCAAAATACCATGTAGATGATTGGGCATGACGACATAAGCATCAAGACTGACATAGTTGAAATGGTCTAGAAGTTCTAACCAGTATTGTTGGGCGATTTCACCGATCGCGGATAATTGCATTGTCTCTGAAACGATATCACCGAAGAATAGTTGGCGATCGCGGGTGCAGATGGTGACAAAGTACCAGGCATTAGAGGCGTAATCCCAATTTTGTAGTCGAATCGAAACCCGATTGGGTCGTCTGGGTTGGGTCATATATCCCCCACAAACGTCTGTAGGGACGTTACATGTAACGTCCCTACAGACAGAATGCCCAATTTAGGAAGACGACCAATTACTCGATGCCTTCGATGCGGTCTTCGACTTCTTGATAGAGTTGGCGGAGGCGATCGAGGTTTTCCTCACTCGTTTCCCAGTAGCCGCGACCGTTTGCCTCTAGTAGCGTCGTCACCATTTTGCGGAACGAACTGGGATTGAGGTCGAGCAAGCGTTTCGACATCTCCTCATCCTTAAAGAAGGTGTCGTTGGCATCTTCGTAGACCCAGTTATCGACGGCTCCTGCGGTAGCTGACCAGCCCATCGTGTTGTTCAAGCGCTTCGAGAGTTCCCGTACACCTTCGTAGCCGTGGCTGAGCATCCCTTCGTACCATTTGGGGTTGAGCAATTTGGTACGGGCATCCAGGCGGACGGTTTCGGAGAGGGTGCGAACCTGGGCGTTGGCGGTGGTGGTGTCGGCGATGAAAGAAGTGGGCGCTTTGCCGTCATTCCGCAGGCGAGACACGACTTTAGTGGGGTCGGAGTCGTAGTAGTGGGAGACATCGGTGAGGGAGATTTCCGACGAGTCGAGGTTTTGGAAAGTGACATCTGCTGTCTTGAGGGCAGACTCGAAAATCTGGCGGTTCTGATCCATCGTGCCGGGGTTATCGGACGAGAAGGCAAAGGATTTTCGCGCCAGGTACATATCCTGAAGTTCCGCTTCGTTTTCCCAGGTGCTGTTTTCCACTGCCAGGTTGATGTTGGAGGAATAGGAACCAGAGGCGTTAGAGAAGACGCGGGTGGCAGCCTGCCGGATGTTGATGCCCATTTCTTCGGACTGCTTGAGGGCGTGTTTGCGGACGAAGTTCATTTCTAGCGGCTCATCGGCTTCCGCTGCCATTTTCACGGCACGATCGAGCAGTGCCATCTGGTTAATGAACAAATCGCGGAAGACACCGGAGCAGTTAACAACGACATCAATGCGGGGACGACCGAGTTCTTCCAGCGGAATCAATTCCAGCTTGTTCATCCGTCCCAGCGAGTCGGGCAGGGGCGCAACGCCGAGCATCCAGTAGATCTGTGCCAGCGATTCGCCGTAGGTCTTGATGTTATCGGTGCCCCAGAGGACAGCGGCGATCGTCTCTGGATACTGTCCATCATTCTCGGCGCATTGACGAGCAAGCAGGCGATCGACGACCACTTTGGCAGATTTCACTGCGGCAGAGGTGGGAATTGCCTGTGGATCGAGGGCGTGGATGTTCTTGCCAGTGGGCAACACGTCCGGATTGCGGATGGGATCGCCACCGGGACCAGGGATGACGTATTCGCCTTCCAGCGCGGTGAGCAGGGCACCGAGTTCGTTGTCTGCCACAATTTGCTTGAGGCAAAACTCCAGATAGTCGAAGAGGGGTTTGATTTGCTCCACGTCTACTTTGGTGTAGCCCGCTGTGTGTAGCGCGTCTACCCAGGGTTCCTTTTTGCCCATGTTGAAGAAGTTGAGCTTAGATACTCTGGACACACGCCCGTCGGCATCCACTTGCGCCTGGACGAGCGCAGCCGTAGCGGTACGGGTTGCCAGGGTAATGTCCTGAAGCAACTGCACGTCTTCTAACACACCACGATCGCTGCCCTGGTAGATCTCCTCCATCGTGCGACCGAGGCTTTGAGCGATGATGCTGGGCAGACTCAAGATGTCGTCTTCAGGACGATCGAGGCTGGCGATGTTGACCAGCGTGGCGATCGCTTCTTCTGCGGTGGGTGATTTGCCGATGACGTGCAGACCACAGGGCAACAGACGCGACTCGATTTCCATCAGCTTGATGTAGACTTTGCCGACGATCGTATCACGAGCGTCTGCGTCCAGTTCCTTCGCGCTTTCGGGGAACTCAATATCCTTATCCAGATTACAGATCCGCGCTTTGTCCATGATGGAATCGACGATCTGGGCACCGCGTCCCGTATCTTTCAGGGTTTGGTAGGACGCAACGAGTTCACCCAGTTCCTTCAAGCCTTTGTACAGGCCAGCGTTCTCAGCAGGCGGCGTCAGGTAGCTGATGGTTTCCGCATAGGAGCGGCGTTTGGCGATCGTAGCTTCGGATGGATTATTCGCCGCGTAGTAGTAGAGGTTGGGAATGGTGCCAATCAGACTATCGGGGAAGCAGGCATCGGACATCCCGATTTGCTTACCAGGCATAAATTCCAGCGATCCATGCGTCCCAAAATGTAGGACGGCATCGGCTTTCCAGATCTGCTCCAGATAGGTGTAGTACGCCGCAAAGCCATGATGAGGGCTGGCAGAACGGGAAAACAGCAGCCGCATCGGGTCGCCTTCGTAGCCAAAGGTGGGCTGTACGCCGATGAAGACGTTGCCAAACTCCTTGCCGTAGACCAGGAGATTCTGTCCATCGGTATTGAGGTGTCCCGGTGGTGGTCCCCAGGATTCGTGGAGGCGATCGGAATACGGGGTCAACGCCTCATACTCTGGCACCGACATGCGATAAGCAACGTTCAGTTCGGGACTGTTGTACTGGGCGCGGGCATCATGGAGCACTTCCAGCATCAATGCCTCAGCGGTTTCGGGCAAGTCCTGTACGTCGTAGCCGTTGTGCTGCAATGCCTCCATCACTTTATGGATGGAACCGAACACATCCAGATAAGCAGCGGTGCCTACGTTGCCTTTATCAGGCGGGAAGCTAAAGACCGTAATGGCGACTTTCTTCGTCAGCTTGGGCTTGCGGCGGAGGTTTGCCCATTTCATCGATCGTTGGGCGATCGCTTCCACCCGATCTTGCAGGGCGATCGCCTTACCCGTGATGCCATCCCGACCCGAAAGAATGATGGGTTCGATCGCGCCATCCAGTTCGGGCAAGGCAATTTGCAGCGCGACTTGAATGGGATGCAGACCCAGATCGCTGTCTTCCCATTCTTCGGTGGTTTGGAAGACGAGGGGCAATGCCACCATGTAGGGACGGTTGAGCCGCTTCAGGGATTCGATCGCCTTCGGATGATCTTGCTTGGCGGGACCACCGACCAGAGCGAACCCGGTTAAGGAGATGACGACATCAACGATCGCGGTCTGTCCTTTGGACAACGGATCGTAGAAAAACGCGTCCACTGGCTTAGAAAAGTCCAAGCCGCCTGCGAACACCGAAATCACCCGTGCGCCCATGCTTTCGAGTTCCTGCACCATCGAGACATAGTGGGCATCATCGCCCGTCACCAGATGCGTTCGTTGCAGCACGAGACCAATGCAGGGGGCAAGCGGATCTTTCAGGTCAGCCGAAATATCGGTGCGGGAGTTAAACCAGTTGAGGTATTCCTTCACATCCTCAAACATGGTGGGCGCTAAGGGATGCCAGATGCCCAGATCGGGATAGGTGACAGGATCGCGGTACTGCAATGCGCCGCTATCCGTGTCCATGTCTTTGTAGACGTAGCGATCAGCAAGCATCAGCAAGAAATTCTCTAGATTCTCCTGGGAACCACCGAGCCAGTATTGGAAGCTCAACATGAAATTACGAGCATCCTGCGCTTTGTCCATGGGCAGGTACTTCAGGACTTTTGGCAGCGTATTCAGCAGCTTTAGCATCCCATCCTGGAAGCCAGAGCCGGATTTTTCCTTGCGCTTCTTCATGAACTGGGCGATCGCGCTCTTGGACTGACCCAACTGCGCCATCGAGAAGCTGCCCATTTTGTTCAGGCGCATGACCTGGGGCATGGAGGGGAAGACAACCGCTACGTCGAGGCGATCGCGGTGGGGTTCGACAGCGGCAACCACTTTATCTGCTAAATCTTCCAGAAAAATCAGCGACGCAATGAAGATATTTGCCTGCGAGATGTCTTGCTTAAAGGCTTCGTAATTGTCTGAATCGCGGAGTTCCTCAATCAAGTAACCGCTAATTTCGACAGCCAGAGTGGGGTGATTCTGGTTGATGGCGCGCACCGCTGCCGAAAGCGAACTTTGATACTGAGGCTCTAGCACGACATAGACCACGCGTAGCAGAGCGCGTCCCCGCAAATCATCGGGTGCAACGTGTCTGATGGTGGGCTTGACGTGTGTGAACATGCAGTTAAGCTCCTTATCTGGTAATGCGCGAGGTAGAACGGTCAGGCGTGAGCAGGCAATCCGAAGCCTCGACTAAGGCGCTTAGCCTGGAGAGGACATCAGAATCAAGACGATTGACGCTGAACGCAGACTGTTAAGATAATCGCACACACACGTTTGTACCAGAAAACCAGACCACATAAGCGTTCTGGGAGCTATCCGACACAATTTGATAAAAATAATTCAAGTTTTCGTTACATTTGCCGCGCTTTAAGTGAGCGATCGCTCAGCCTCAAATTTGCAAAACTTCATTAAATCGGAGCGATGACACTCGTTCGCCAGGAGCGCATAAATCCCTACGCAGCGAAGCTTGTAGCCCTCTCTAACAGGAATCTGTTTACCGCTGATGCCGAGAGAGCGAGTCAGGCGTGTAGTCTGTGCAGTCGATCGCCTTTGTGGTGAGTGCATCGATCGGATTAATGGCGCATTTCAGGTAAGGGTTGTTTTTGAAAAAGATGCAGTTGCGGCAAGGCAAGCGGTTGAGCGGTTTGCGTCCATCACCTCTACTGAGCGCGTTGTTCTGTCGCTTCGCCTGTTGTCTCACGTAGAAAAGCGCGATCGTCCACAGCAGGACGAGACCAAACGGCACCAGAATCAACGTACTGTTAGACAGCTTAAGGGCGATCGGCGGTGTGGTCTTTTCGTACAACAAACTTTGTTCGATCGTGGTCGTCTGCGGCGATCGCGCATTCGACGTATCCTGTGCCTTTATGCCCAACTGAACTGGCTCGTCGTACATAACTCTCTGCTTACCCCAATTGGCGTGTATGACAGTGGCAGGATGAACGCAGAGCACCACCATAAGGAGCATTCGTTCCGAATCCTTACTACGGTTATGGTGAAATCACGTCTTTAGCGCCTCTCTCGTTCGTTGGACTTTTGAGTGGATTTAGCTATCAGCGGTCAGCGGTCAGCGGTCAGCTATCAGCGGTCAGCGGTCAGCGGTCAGCGGTCAGCAAAAGGATGTAGCTGATGGCTAATGCCAAAGCGTGCAGTGACTGTTTAGCAAATGCTAACCAGCTTCAAAGACTGGATCGTCGGTCAGTATATAACTGAGCACTCATAGCTGATAGCTGATAGCTGATAGCTGATAGCTGATAGCTGATAGCTGTCTACTAACCTAAGGCACTGGCAAGAAAGGAAAGAACGTTTTGATGAATTTGCGGAGACGCAACAGATTGAGGTTCTTTTCGAGCGATCGCCCTACTTGCGGTCGAGACGGTCCAGGCTCTTGCAGTTCTGCCTGGAGTTGGGCATATTCGCTTGCAGTGATAGGTTTGCCATCGATCGGCGATCGGGCACCTGTGATAATTTCCGATCGCAGCACTTCTTCCGGCGTATCGTCTGGGCTAGGTAGCGCTTGGGCAGGCTCGATCGTCAAAATCAGCCCTGTCAAAAGAAGCAGCGCCTTGAGCTTGTAAACCTGACCGTGTTGTTTAGCGATCGCCAAGGATGCTTTATGCGATTGCGCTGAAGGGTTTTGAAGGTTAGATGTTGGCTGCTTCATTCTCTTCTTGCTTCATCCTAGCTCTGGCGACAATGCGGTAATCGGACACATTCTACCCACACCCTACTCCTCATCGCCACACCTGACAACGGGGTTGCTTCACGCATCGACAACCTGCTTGGAACCACCCTGTTATCCTGAAAAAGGCGTTTTAAACGACAGTTGTGACTCAAAATCCTCGTCAGTTGGCTTTTTTGGCGCTGCGATCGGTGCATCGAGGAGCCTTCGCCGATGTAGCGCTCGACAAAACGCTGCGTCAGGCAAAGCTAAGTAACCTGCTCGATCGTCGCCTGCTGACCGAGCTAGTCTATGGCAGCGTTCGCAGACAGCGCACCTTGGATGCGTTGATTGATCAACTGGCAAAAAAGCCTGCCCAACAGCAGCCTGCTGATCTACGTGCCATCCTCCATTTGGGACTCTATCAACTGCGCTATTTGAACCAGGTCCCAGCCTCCGCAGCAGTGAACACGACTGTTGATCTGGCGAAAGAAAACGGGTTTGCTGGCTTAACAGGATTCGTCAATGGTTTGCTGCGGCAATACATTCGATTAGCGGCGAAAGAGCAGGAGGCGGGAGGCAGTGGGCAGAAGGAGAACCAAGAAACGTTACAACCATTAATGCCTTACTCCCCACTCCCTACTCCCTACTCCCTACTCCCTACTTCCCTTTATCCGTCTGACGTCGATCGCCTGGGCATTCTGCACAGCTACCCTGACTGGATCGTCAATCTTTGGCTAGAGCAGTTGGGGTTAGAAGCAACGGAGCAACTGTGCCAATGGATGAACCAGCCACCACATATTGATTTGAGGGTGAATACGTTTAAGGCTTCAATTGACACCGTTGAGGCGGCAATGCAGGCAGCAGGCATTGCGGTAAGCCGCATTCCTCACCTTCCACAAGCACTGCGCTTGCCAGACGCACCAGGAGCGATTCAGCAGCTACCAGGGTTTGCTGACGGCTGGTGGATTGTACAAGATAGCAGCGCTCAGTTAGTGGGCTATCTGGTCGATCCGCAGCCTGGAGAAATGGTGGTTGATGCCTGTGCAGCACCGGGCGGCAAAACGATGCATCTGGCAGAATTGATGCACGATCGCGGTACCATCTGGGCGTGCGATCGTGCTGCTTCTCGTCTCAGAAAGCTGCAGCAAAATATCGATCGCTTGGGTCTGCAATCAATCCAACTCTGTGAAGGTGACAGCCGCAACTTGCCGCAGTTCATCGGGCAGTGCGATCGTGTGCTTGTCGATGCGCCCTGCTCTGGTTTGGGCACCCTTCATCGTCATGCCGATGCGCGCTGGCGGCAGACTCCAGAAACGGTGCAGCAGCTCACACAACTGCAAGCCGAATTGTTAGAGCAAGCAGCGTTGTGGGTCAAGCCTGCTGGCAGTTTAGTTTACGCCACCTGCACCTTACATCCACTGGAGAATGAGGCGATCGTGCAGCAGTTTCTCGATCGTCATGTTGATTGGGCGATCGAGCCGCCACCAGCCGACTCACCTCCTGCTGTCTTTGTAACGCCTGAAGGATGGCTCAAAGTCTGGTCACATCAACACGACATGGATGGCTTCTTTATGGCTCATCTAAAGAACCGTTAAGCAGTAAGTTGGTGGTACAGACACGGTGTAGGGTGTAAGCAAATCAACCGCTCTCTGACCGCATCCACCCTATTCACACCCCTTTAAACTCATGGCAGCCGATCCCAACCTGAAACCATTACTCAAAATTTTGATTGGTGTCGCCTGGATTGATGGTCAAATTCAACCAGAAGAACGCACTTACTTGCATCGCGTCGCTGCCGAAAAGGGTTTAGAGAACGAGCCAGAGATCCAGTCGCTGCTCCACGAGGCGAGAGGCGTAAAGCCAGAAGAGTGCTACACCTGGGTCAATGAATACCTGGGCGAACATCCTACGTCTGATGCATGCCAGCAACTAATCGAAGCGATTAGTGGATTGATCTATAGCGATGGCATGGTGGACAGTGCTGAAGCGAAACTGCTCGCAAACTTGCAGTCGCTAGACCCTACACAAGCGACATCTGAGTCCGGTAAGAGTCCAGTGCTGACAGCAGTTCGTAGCGTTTATCAGCGCTGGATCTCCACCCTGAACTCATAGCCCCCTGTTTGGCACTTGACGCAGGGAGACACAATTAAATTCAAAGTGACCTAGGTTTTGTTGAAATGCAAACCCAACGTCCGCGTGGGTTACGCTGCTCTAGCCCATCCTACAGTTAATTATGCCCAGCTATCGAGCAATCTAAGTCAAAGACCAGGCGTTTCCTCTTTCTTCACTTCAGGCACAGCGTCAGGGCGATCTTTGCCTTCCCAACCGGGCGGACGCTTAGAGTTGTACCAGGCGATCGAGCCGATCGACACTGCTGCAATAAAACCGACCACATAGACAGCCGTGAACGAAACCGGAAACTGCATACCTGTGCCGACTGCATCGGCAACCATTAGTATATTCATCACTAGCACTCCATACGAATTTTGTGATCTATCAATCGAAGATATACGTGTGAGTATACCAACACATCTTCCACAGGTTGAATGTGCGATCGTAGACTTTCCTCATCTTGATAGATAGACATTTTTCTACATAGGAACGTTACAGATGGATTCCTACTGAAATCGTTGGCAAGCTGGCAAGCGGTACGTTCAATTCGGTAGTATGGGTGGTTAGCGCTCACGTACCTTACACTCGTCCTATGAAGCCTGCCCTGACTCAACTTGGCAATGAAATGACCCGCTTGACTGGCGTGCGGGCGATTATGAAAGATATTGTGGAGACGCTACGATCGGGCGCAGGGCAAGAATTTATCAATCTAAGCGCAGGCAACCCGCTCATTCTGCCCGAAGTCGAACTACTTTGGCGAGACTGTACGGCTGCGCTGCTGGCAAGTTCTGAGTATGGCGAAGTTGTCTGTCGCTATGGTGCAAGTCAGGGCTACCAACCGCTAATTGATGCTGTTGTCGCTGACTTTAACCAGCGTTACGGGTTGAGTCTAACCGCACGCAATATTCTCATCACACCCGGTAGCCAGAGCCTCTACTTCTATGCTGCAAATGCCTTCGGTGGTTACACGACCAGCGGCACCTTGAAAAAAATCGTTTTACCACTTAGCCCTGATTACACAGGCTATGGTGGCGTAGCGCTGACTCAAGCAGCGCTCTTTGCCTACAAGCCGTCACTTGATGTGGATACGGTCAAGCATCGGTTCAAGTACCGTCCGGACTTTAGCCAGCTCGAGATCGCCGACGATACTGGCTGCGTTCTTTTCTCCCGCCCCTGTAACCCAACTGGTAATGTGCTGACTGATGATGAAGTGCAGAAAATTGTGGCAATGGCGGCAGCTTACGATGTCCCTGTGCTGATTGATTCTGCCTACGCCCCGCCGTTTCCAGCGCTCAACTTTACTGAGATGACACCGCTGTTCGGCGAAAATATCTTGCACTGTATGAGCCTCTCTAAAGCCGGGTTGCCTGGAGAACGCATCGGTATTGCGATCGGCGACGAACAACTCATTGAGGTGCTGGAATGCTTCCAAACCAACATGTGTATTCACTCGCCCCGGTATGGTCAAGCGATCGCCGCCCGTGCCATCAACTCCGGTGCGTTAGCAGACATCGCCGCTAACGTCATTCGCCCTTTCTACCAGAAAAAAGGCAAGATTGTTGAAACGACCCTCGATCAGGCAATGCCCGATGTGCCCTGGTTTTTGCATCGTGGTGAAGGTGCCATTTTCTCCTGGCTTTGGCTCAAAGACTTGCCTATCACTGATTGGGAACTCTACCAGGCATTGAAGCAGGTCGGCGTGATTGTTGTTCCCGGCAACTCGTTCTTCCCTGGATTGCGGGACAATTGGGAGCACACTCGCCAGTGCATTCGCATTAGTCTGACTGGCAGCGATCGAGCGCTTGAAACAGCCATGAAGCGGTTAGCAGTGGTAGTAGAGCAAGTGTATCAGCAGTCAGCGGTCAACCAACAGCAATCAGTGGTGGCACCGTGAGCGATCGCAACTCAGAAGTAAAACCAACCGCAGCCGTAGACAGCACCAGAAAACGAGCCAAAACCAGAAGTAAAAAGGCAGAAGTAAAAAGGCAGAAGGCAGAAGGCAAGCACCCCACACCCCACACCCCACACCCTACCCCCCACACCCCACACTTCCTCCCAATCGGCAAAATTGTCGCTGCTCAGGGCATGAAAGGCGAGGTGCGAGTGTATCCAGAGTCGGACTTCCCAGAGCGTTTTTTGGCACCAGGAACACGTTGGCTGTTGCGATCGCATTCCACGCAACCAGAACCGATTGAGCTGATCCGGGGGCGCTACCTCGACGGTAAAGGGCTATACGTGGTGCAGTTTGCTGGCGTGACCGATCGCACTCAGGCTGAAGCGTTGCGAGATGGTCAACTGTTTGTGCCAGAAGGCGATCGTCCCCCCTTAGAAGAGGGCGAATTCCACATACTCGATTTGATTGGTCTGGAAGTCTTTGATCAAGCGACTCAAGTGGTGGTTGGCACTGTTGTCAGCATCGTCCAGGCAGGCAACGATCTTTTGGAAGTGCAACGCGGTCAAACAGGCGCAAAGAAAGCCCAAACGCTGTTGATTCCTTTTGTAGACGCGATCGTGCCCGTGGTTGATTTACAACAGCGCCGCATCGAAATTACGCCACCATCCGGGTTGATTGAGTAAGACCAATTCTATAAAATCGCCCTACAGATTCGTTTTTGCTGCTGACCGCTGACCGCTGACCGCCCCAGCCGAAGCTTGCCTGTTCATAGAAGGCGGTGAGCCGCTTTAATGGGTCATCACAGTAGCAAGCTCAGCGGGTTTGTGAATGATAAAATCTGGTTTTTGCGCTGCCAGCACTTCGCAGGAATTGAACCCCCAGCACACTGCGATCACTTTGATGCCAATTTTGCGGGCGGCTTCTACATCTCTAGTTTCGTCGCCAACATAAATGGCAGTCGCTGGAGCAATGTGCTTCTGACGCAGAATTTGTTGAATAATCCTGCCTTTGCCGAAGAGCGTTAGCCCAGAATCAACAAAATCAAACAGTTCCCGCATGTCTTGAGCCTCCAGAAACGCAACGACGTTTTGCCTGGAGTTAGACGTAACAATACCGAGGTGATGTCCCTGATGCTTGAGTTCTAACAGTGCGTCTTTGATACCAGGAATCGGCTTGAGTCGAGCAATTTCTTGATTGAGTTCGCTGCGTAAGCGCCGGAGCAAAAAAGGCAGTTTGAAGAATGATACTTTCGATCGCCTAAGAATTTCTCTAGAGCTTAAATTCTTCAAAGCATTCACATTTTCTAGCGGTGTGGATGGGTAGCCAAACTCATCGGCTAACCGATTGCTAATGCTAAAAACGGCATCGAATGAGTCGGCGATCGTCCCATCAAAGTCGAAAATGATGACCCTTGCGGTTTGCTCAGGAATAAGTAGCGGCAAAGATTGGTTTAGCACAGGCATATTTTGTTTGGGTCGGTTTTAGGGTGACAACCGAAGCAATACCAGCAGCCACTTCTCAGATCTATGATGCTATCTTGCCCACATAGACCTAACGCCTATAGCTTAAGTTTACAGATTCCTGCGATCGTTACAGCTATAGCCATAGTTCTATGAGTTAGGACGGGATGAAGGGGTGAAACCCTTAGCTGGGGCAAAGCCCACGCACCCTTTAATCCTAATGTCCTAACTTTTATGGCGACAGCCGTAAGTCACACAAGGCATTGCCAGCCAAGAACCAATCATAGTCTTTGCTGAAAGTGCGGCAGGCACATAGGACTGGAACACCAACTCTACTGCTCACCCGACCGCAAAGCGGAAGCAAGCGACCCTCCTCACCGCTTACCCCTCAAATAGGTAGAATGAGGAAAACGAATCGAGAGCAAGCACCATGATTCCTACCGTCATTGAGCAATCTGGTCGGGGCGAACGCGCCTTTGACATTTACTCGCGCCTGCTGCGGGAACGGATTGTGTTTCTAGGTCAGCAGATTGATGCCGATTTGGCGAATTTGGTTGTGGCTCAGTTGCTCTTTCTGGATGCTGAAGATCCAGAGAAAGATATCTATGTCTATATCAACTCTCCCGGTGGCTCAGTCTCAGCAGGGATGGGCATTTATGACACGCTGCGGCACATCCGTCCTGATGTCTCGACGATTTGTGTTGGGTTGGCTGCTAGCATGGGTGCCTTCTTACTCAGTGCGGGTACAAAAGGCAAGCGCATGAGCCTGCCCCACTCTCGCATTATGATCCACCAACCGTTGGGTGGCGCACAGGGTCAGGCGACTGACATTGAGATTCAGGCAAAAGAAATCTTGTACCACAAGCAGCGGCTCAATGAGATGCTGGCAGAGCATACGGGGCAGTCGATCGATCGCATTCAAGAAGACACCGAGCGCGACTTTTTCATGTCTGCCGAAGAAGCAAAAGACTATGGCTTGGTTGATCAGGTGATCGATCGTCGTCCTTCTGCGACTCGCCCAGCGGTAGTGGCATAGGTGAATTGAGCGGTCAGCGGTCAGCGGTCAGCCTGTAGGACAATGCAGAATTAAACTATTTACTAATTTCGGATTCCACTTTTAATGTTGCATCAGTGCCTGTTTCTCACCAGTCAGATGCTGACCGCTGATAGCTGATCGCTTATGATGCTTGTTCCGATCGCTGAGCACGAGCCGACTTCATGATTTCCTGAATTTTGGTCTTCTGTTCTGACGTGAGGTTTAAACTTGCCATCGCTTCGCGCATTCTGGTGCCTTGTTGCAGTTTTGCTTGCAATTGTTGTACCTGCTCTGGTGTCAGCACTGCCTCAATCTGTTTACGCCTTGCTTCACGTCTCTGGGCGCGTTCTGACGATTGAGTCGTGTCTGGTTGAACCTTGTCTGACTGTGGCGCACTCGATGACGTACTGTTTGCTGGGGGTGGTTGGGAAGCATTAGGCTGCGAACAAGCGGTCAGCCCACCGAGTAGGAGTGTTCCGCATAGCACTGCCGTTGCGATCGTCCGTTTCATTGAGCTTCCTCTATCGTAGGGGTCTAGCCTCCTTAGACTGGTGCTATGTTTTTGTGGTTCAGACAGGCTGGCGGTTCATACAGATAATGGGTTTGAATGTATGTCAAACGCACTAGAGCGAGCCGAAGCAGCGTTTCAGCAGGGCAATTGGTCTTCACTGCATCAACGCTTGCAGCAGTTGCTGGTCGATCGCACCACAGAATTGTCCGACAGCACCACAGCGCGTCTTCTAGAGTTAGCCATTGCTGTCCTTGAAGCGGGCGACTTTCAAGATCGGTGGGATATTGCAAAACTCTTGCCTGCCTTCGGCGATCGTGCGATCGCGCCGCTGCTTGCTTTACTCCAAGATGACGAAGCCGATCTGGAAGCGCGGTGGTTTACTGCCCGCATTCTCGGTAGCTACAGCCATCCTGATGTCGTCAGAGCGTTGATGAATCTGTTGCAAACTACTTCTAGTGAAGAACTTAGCAGTATTGCTGCTGAATCATTGGCAACCCTGGGCACGGCGGCGATCGCTGCCCTGACAGACTTGATCGCGCAGGACAACACGCGACTTTTTGCTGTGCGATCGCTGGCACATATTCGCCATTCCGAAACCATCGCTCCCCTTTTAACAGTGGTGACTGATCCCGACCCAAGCGTGCGGGCAGTCGCGCTTAGAGCCTTGGGCAGCTTTCATGATCCCCGTGTGCTGTCGGCGCTGGTAGACGCGCTGTACGACGAGCAAGCCACCGTCAGACAGGCTGCTGTCGAAGAGTTGGGCTTTTGCAACGACTTAACGCTGCAACTCGATTTAGTCCAGCTTCTCTCTAATCGCCTTCAGGACGTGCATTCAGCCGTTTGCTCTGAAGCAGCGATCGCGTTGGGACGGCTGGGCACCGATGCAGCGGCAGACGCGCTTTTCGCCGTCTTACAGTCTCCGCAGACCCCAAAACCATTGCAGCTTGAGCTTGTTTGGTCACTTGCCCGGATTGGCAGCACGATCGCGCTGGAGTACCTGCAACAAGCATTGTCCCTGTTCAACCAGCCAGCGTCGATGTCACTCTATCAGGCAATGATCGTAGCGGTAGGACGGTGGGAAACCGTAGATTGCAAGCCGCAAGCCGCTCAAATTTTAATCGCTGCGCTTGATACCTCACTTGCCACTGAACAGCCGACGCTCAGACAAACAATCGCGATCGGGCTGGGAGCGTTGGGACAGCTAACCGCGCTCGAAACCCTGATTCAGCTTTTAGCGGATGAAGAGATGAGTGTAAGACTTCATGCCATTGCCGCGCTTAAAGCCCTGGATGCCCAGACTGCTCATCAACAGTTACAGCGGTTAGCACATAGCGACCTACCAGACGCGCTCAAACGGGGTGTGGCGATCGCCATCAGAGAATGGTGACCATAAATTAGCATCGTTACTTACTACCCGTACGTCTCGGAAACCAACCTCATTCCTGTTGCAAACCCTGTCTAATCACAACCGATCAACTACTCCTTTTCGACCAGACACTTGCATGGACGCTATACAATGCGGCAAACTGACGCTAGTCAGATACATTGACTGATTCCGCCCGTGCCAGTTCGCCCCTGGCATCCTCCTTAATTCCTCTGAGATTGACCTTCATGCCGCTGCAAAAATCCCAACGCCGCACCAAGATTGTTGCCACAATCGGTCCAGCGACCAGTAGTCCAGAGGTTCTACGTGAGCTAATTGAGGCAGGAGCAACCACGCTGCGCCTCAACTTTTCCCACGGCACACATGAGGATCACCAGCGCAGTATTCGCCTGATTCGCCAAACCTCGTTTGAACTGAATCAGCCAGTGGGCATTTTGCAAGATTTGCAGGGACCCAAAATTCGGCTAGGACGGTTCAAAGATGGATCGATTGTGCTGAACAAGGGCGATCGCTTTATTCTCACCAGCAAGCTCATGGAAGGCACTCAGACCATGAGTGCCATCACCTACGAACCGCTGGCAGACGAAGTGCCGGAAGGTTCGGTGATTTTGCTAGATGATGGCAAAGTGGAAATGTTTGTCGAAAAAGTCGATCGTACCGCGCGCGAACTCCACTGCGTCACGGTTGTCGGTGGCACACTTTCCAACAACAAAGGGGTCAATTTTCCGGGTGTTTCCCTTTCTATCAAAGCGCTCACTGACAAAGACCGCAAAGACCTGACGTTTGGGCTGGATCAGGGCGTAGATTGGGTCGCGCTCAGCTTTGTGCGGAATCCGCAGGACGTGCTGGAAATTAAAGAGCTGATTGCCAGTGCGGGCAAAAATGTGCCCGTGATCGTCAAGATTGAGAAACACGAAGCAATTCAAGAGATGGAGTCGATTCTCTCCATCAGTGACGGGGTGATGGTCGCACGGGGCGATTTGGGCGTGGAACTCCCTGCCGAAGATGTACCTGTCCTGCAAAAGCGGTTGATTTTGACCGCAAATCGGATGGGCATTCCGGTCATCACCGCGACTCAAATGCTAGACAGCATGGTGCACAGCCCCCGCCCCACTCGCGCTGAGATTTCTGATGTGGCAAATGCGATTTTGGACGGTACGGATGCCGTGATGCTGTCGAATGAAACGGCTGTTGGCAAGCATCCGGTCGAAGCGGTGGCGACCATGGCTCGCATTGCGGTGCGAATTGAGCAGGAAAAATGGAAACGGGCGATCGAAGACAGTGGGCGATCGATCCCCAATGCGATCAGTCATGCCGTGAGCCAAATCGCCGACCAGCTAGATGCGGCTGCCATCATGACCCTGACGAAGACCGGAGCGACTGCGCGCAATGTTTCCAAATTTCGCTCAACCAAGCCTATCTTAGCCATCACTCCCCATGTTGATGTGGCTCGGCAGCTTCAGCTTGTCTGGGGTGTAAAACCCTTGCTAGTGCTGGATTTGCCATCGACTGGGCAGACCTTTCAAGCTGCAATCAACGTAGCGCAAGAGAAACACCTCCTGAGTGAAGGCGATTTAGTCGTCTTGACGGCTGGTACCTTACAAGGCGTTTCTGGCTCGACTGATTTAATTAAAGTTGAGGTCGTAACTGCGGTTCGTGGCAAAGGGGTCGGTATTGGTCAAGGCATGATTAGTGGCAAAGCTAGAGTCATGCATAACAGCGCAGACATTAGCCACTTTTGCCCAGGCGAAATCTTGGTGGCGCAACACACGGGCGCTGATTTAATTGAAGCGATTCGTAAAGCCGCTGGCATTATTACGGAAGATGGCAGTCTCACCAGTCACGCGGCTGTGATTGGTCTGCGGTTGGGTGTTCCTGCGATCGTGGGCGTGAAAAACGCAACCTCGGCAATCCGCAACGGTGAAATTGTCACCCTCGATTTACAACGGGGCTTAGTTTACGCGGGCGCAGCAATCCCACATCAAGCAGAATCAGCGCTACCCGTTTAAAGGTACTTTAACTCGCGCTTAATTGCGGATCAGCACTTCTTCTGCCCTCTGCCTTAAACCCTAAAAACTCATACCGCACTCAAGCGAAGCGCATAGGTTGTGATCTACGCTGACTTCGCCCAGTCTTTCGCCCAATTAAGCGTTTGATGAACTTGCTCTAACGTTGCGGCTTCGCAATAGAGCCGCAAAACGGGTTCAGTGCCGCTGAAGCGGATCAGGAGCCAGCTTTGATCGTCAAGGCGAAATTTGTAACCATCGACGGAGAGACAACCAATCACCGCATGTCCAGCAATTTCACCAGGCGGCTTGGTTTGCAGTTGATGGAGCAGCTTTGCCCGCACATCCATTCCTGCAAGGGGAAGATCAATGCGATCGTAGTTAGAGAAAAAGCCCGTTTGCTCTTGCAGCTTGCGATACAGATCACTTAGATCTAAGCCGGAACGAACGATCGCCTCCAGCACATAGAGCGCTGACAGCAAAGCATCACGTTCAGGGATGTGGTTGCCGTAGCCGATACCACCCGATTCTTCGCCACCCAGCAGCACCTGTGTTTCTAACATGCGATCGGCGATGTATTTGTAGCCAACGGGCGTTTCAAAGACAGGTAAGTTGTAAAGTGCTGCCACTTTGGGCATCAGATCAGAACCGCTGATGGTCTTGACTAATTCACCACTAAAGCCACGATTGGCAACCAAATGCTCAATCAAAATTGGGATCAGGATTTGCGAACTAAGAAAATTCGCCTGTCCATCGACAGCCGCAATGCGATCGCTGTCGCCATCAAACACTAGCCCCACTGCCAGCCCAGTTGGGTTTTCCTGACGATAGTCACGGATGTGGGCAAAGAAGTCTCCCAAATAGCGCGGTAACGGTTCGGGTGCGCCACCGCCAAACAAGGGATCGCGATCGCTATGCAGCTCTCGAATCGGTGTCTTCAGCAATCGCTCCAACCCACTCGCAGCGGCTCCATGCATCACATCTGCAAACACGGTCAGCTTGCCCTGCTGAATTGCCTGCCGAATCGCTGCAATATCCACTTTCGTTTCTAACCCGTTGCAGTAGCCCTCCCAGGGATCAAACGACTGGAGGAAACCCGGCGTACCTTCAACCGTCTTTCCTTCTGCGAGGAGCGCTTCTACTTGCTGCGTCACAGAAGGAGGGACGGAACCACCAAAGGCACCTTTGATTTTTAAGCCAGAGTAACTACCGGGATTGTGGCTGGCAGTGATGACCAGCGCACCTAACGCGCTGTACTGTTTAGCAGCCCAGCTAAACGCAGGCGTTGGGGCATAGCCGTCTGACAACATGACATCAAAGCCAGCGTCTCTCACCGCTTCAGCCGTTGCCAGGGCAAACTCTTCGGACAAAAAGCGCCGATCGTATCCCACAATCACCAACCGATTAGTGGTGGCGTTACCGTAGACATCCGCCAGCACTTGAGCCGCCAGTGGTGCCACAAGGGTCAGGCGATCGAAGGTGAAGTCTGCGGCAATCAGCCCTCGCCAGCCATCTGTACCAAACTTGATTGGGTTCGACGTAACCGACGTTGGAGAAGGGTGATTCATGGACGGACAACCTCACGTTCGCTTCGATTCTTGCCCTTCGAGTGTATGCGGAGAACAACTTCTTCAGCCACCCTCCGCTTCATTTTAAGCTGGGTTTGGGATCGACGCTAAAACCCATTGCCACCGTCTTTGAGCGCTACCTCGGCTCTATCGTGCTACGCAGCAGCTTTATAGAAGCTTTACATTACAACCCTAAACGTCTCGATCATAGTTAAGAATTGACCGTTTTTCCGGTTTTTCTACGGTATCTAGTTCTTGGGCAAAGCAAACTTGGGCAAAGCAAAGACGGTTGATCAAGGTATAGCGATCCTAAATGAATTATGAGAAGCAATATTGATAGCAAGCAGTCAGCGATCAGCGGTCAGCGGTTAGAGAAAAGCTGATGGCTGACCGCTGACTGCTCCATGATTAAGCTCCGCTCACAACTGATTTGGGACTGCTACATTTGTCTTAAAACTGATAGCTAAGGCTGAAATAGAAGCCTTCGTCCTGAGCATCGTTGCCACGATCGCTCAAATCCACAAAGGGCACAGCGTAGTCAAGCCGAAGATTCAAACGCGGCAGTGGCTGCCAGAGGAGACCGAGACCGATCGCGGCGAGAAATGTTTGTGACGGTAACGGATTGGGATTATCTGCCTGGTTCCAAACGGCACCCATGTCAAAAAATGGTGCAAGCTGAAAGTTTGGCAATCCGGCTTCATCGCGTGCTAACGTGATGCGATCTTCAACGGAGAAGCGGAACCCATTGTCGCCAGAACGAGCGTTTTGGCGGTAGCCGCGCAACGATTGCCCGCCACCAATCACAAACTGTTGAGAGGGCAGAAGACTATTGGGCGTGAGCTGTAAATCTAGCTGAGCGATGAGCAAATTGCTGGTGCCCAACCGCTGCACCCGCTGTGCCTGACCCAACCAGCTCAAGAATCGCCCATCTGGGATGGGAGAATCATTCTCGGTCGCATTCAAAATGCCCAAGCCCAGGTTGAATTGCGATCGTAGCGCCCAGGCTCCTTGCGGGTCACGCTTCACGTAATCTTGCCCAAACTTAAGAACACGCGTTTTGCTATTGCCATCCGCATCGGGACCAATGCCAAACGGGAAGCCCAAATCGTTAAACAAAAAGGTTTGCCCATCCTGAATGGCAAACCCAACTGAGAGGGCAAATTCTTCGCGCGGTGTCCGAAGCAACGGCTGACGATAGCTCAATTCGTACAGCGTCGTCTCGCCACGAATATCGAGTGCGCTAAAGTCAGGGTCGATAATGCGGTTTCTGCTGGGTGCAACACGAAGCTGCACGGTACCATTCATGGCATTGATGGGAACCGTATAGTTAAAGTCGAAGGCACCCGAACCACCACGAGTTGTACCAAAGAAGGACGCAGAAAGCTGATCGCCAAGACCTGTCAAATTACGATAGCTGATGGCTCCACCCAGTCGTACAGCACCGACGCTGGGTGGTGAGTAGTTGTCGGTTTGCAGCAACCCATCGATCGCCGTTGCCTCTGTCACCCTCACAATCAGGATGCTCTGTCCCAGTTGGGTGCCCGGTCGCAAACTCGCCTCCACGTTGGTAAGCAAAGGATCGGCTTTAAGTAATCGGAGCTGATCTTCTAATTTGTCACGGCTGAGCGGTGGGTTTGCGCCAAGCTGCACTCGGTTGCGTACGTAGGAGGGGTTTAACCGCTGTGTGCCTTCAACGTCAATCCGTTCCAGTGAGCCTTCCACGACTCGAATTTGTACAACCCCATTCGCCACGGTCTGATCTACCAGAATTGCCCGCGATGTAATGTAACCACGATCGAGATAAAGCTGAGTAATCGCATCTGCCGCCTGTCTGAGTTGTTCCAGCGTGACCGTCTTACCCTCTAGTGGTTGCGTGATTGGCTCAAGTTCCTTGGTGCCAAGAATCGTGCTGCCGATGACCTCGATTTTGGTAAGGGTGATGGTCGGCGACGGTTGTACAGGCGGTGTTGCTGGCGATGGTGTCGGTGTGGGCGGCAAGACGGGCTTGATCTGCTCTGGCGGTGACGGTGTGGGAACAGGTTGAATCAGGCGATCGCGGTTTGGATCAGGCGCAAGCTGGCTTGGATCAGGAAGCTGTGACGGCGGATTTTGACCAGGATTTGGCGGTACCTGTGCCATCAGTGCTTCGGTACGTGCCGCCGAGGTTGAACCAATTGGAGAGAGCGCCAGTGCTTGTGGCAGTAAGCAGAAAACGGCACCTGCGATCGAAACCCCACACTCAAAACCAAAAAACAGTCGTTGCATTAGTTACTCAATTTCTAATTTTCAAATAAAAATATCTGGCTGCCCAAATCTAACCGATCGAGCCATACAGCAAAGCAACCCAAACAATTCGTCAACATCGCTGTATGAAGCGATGCCCCATTTTACGAGGCTATGCACTCAAGGCAGGAAAATGTACCGACATCGACACACTTGGAAACCAAATACCAGAGGCAATCGTGTCCAAATCTACGCTAAAACGACATCTGCTTTGATGGTGTAGCAACACTTATAATGCGCTGACGGAAGCGCTGGCAGTCAGCAGTGTACGATGTAACGTGACCCGATCGAAGTCTCGTTATGTCGCCTCAGCTACCATCGCAACAGCCATCTCTCAATCGTCGGAAAAATCTGTGGTTTGAGCGGGTGATGGCGATCGTGGCTCTAGCAAACCTGGGACTGGTACTCTTCGATCTCAGTTACGTGCCACTCCGCAACTTTTGGCTACTGGGCAAGGTAAAACTGCCGTTGCTGCCTACCGTCACCTTGCCCATGCCGCCCGCTCCAGAAGCGTGTAAGCCGTTAGGCGAAACTCCAGACAAGGCAACGTTGATTACCGCTTGCTACGATCGCGTCAAAGGCATTGAGGCATACCGCGACACTCAAGCATATCTAGAAACCGTTAACCAACTGGAACAACAAATTCAGCAAAATGGCTTGCAATCAGCGGCTACGGTTCAAACGCTAAAAAGCCTGCAAGAGCAAAGCGAGCGCATGATTTCCGCCAACTGGTTCACCGTCGCCAACAAAAGCGGTACGTTGGAAAAAATCAAAGATCGAATGCGCGATCGCCTCTACGTTGACAATGCCTCAGTGACTGCCCGTATCGTCAGCACCGATCCAGCCAAACGCAGTGCCTTTCAAGAAGCGACCCAAAAAAAGGCGAAGCGATCGGCACAAACAGCCTTTGCTCTCTTTTGGAGTCCAGACTATTTGACTCAAGCTGGTGTGCAACAGGAGCTTAAGTGGTTTGACACTCGCATTCGAGATTTAATGCAAACTAACTACTACCGTTCGATCGAAGAAAACGGTGAATTTACCAATAACTTTTGGCTGTTAGATGCACCCTTTGTGATTCTGTTTGCGATCGAATTTCTTGCTCGTACGTGGTATATCAGCCGTCAGTTCAAAAGCATCAGTTGGCGCGATGCCATCTTCTGGCGCTGGTACGATGTCCTCCTGTTTTTTCCGTTTGGAGTGTTGTTCTACCCCTGGGCATGGCTACGCATCATTCCCGTTTCCATTCGCCTCCATCAAGCACACCTCATTGATTTAGAACGGCTAAAGGAACAAGCAACACAGGGCTTTGTCGGCAGTATCGCCGAAGAACTCACTGAAGTCGTTGTTGTGCAAGTGTTGAACCAGGTGCAGCAGGCAATTCGTCAGGGCGAAATCGTGCGTTGGCTGCTACAGCCAAAAACAAACCAGATCACCGTCAACAATGTGGATGAAATCACCGAACTCGTTTCCCTCTTTATCAAGCTGACGGTTTATCAAGTGTTGCCCAAAGTGCAACCCGATATTGAGGCACTACTGCGGCACAATATTGAAGCCGTACTCAACCAAGCGCCTGCGTATCAAACGCTCAAAACTGTGCCTGGATTGAAGGAAGTGCCTACTCAATTGATCGATCGCCTCATCACCGAAGTGATACAAGCCACCTACAGCACGCTGACCACTGCACTCGAAGATCCGATCGGAGCCGAGTTGACCAATCGCCTGGTGCAAAACTTTGGACAAGCACTGGGCAACGAAGTGCAACAACAAAACGTCACCGATGAATTGAAAATTCTCATCCATGACTTTCTCGAAGAATTGAAATTGAATTACGTGAAGCGATCGACTGAAATTGACGTACAAACCCTACTTGAAGAAACTCGCCAACTCCAGCAAAGTGCTAAAAAGCCCTAGGTCGCGTCATTAATTCAGCTCCAAAACCTTGGTCTCAGCATGATCGCGCCCGCTCCAACACACGAGGCTAGGGGCTGGAACCCTTGTTGCAAGTCATGCGTAGTCGTAATTGATGACAGCCCTTAGTGCAAGAGCAAAATTGGCACGATTGCAAGACTGTTGTACTTTTCACCACTAGAGACACAGAGTACTAACCGTCAGTACACGAACTTGCTCACTCCTGCTGGAACAGAGGTGACGACATTGTTTTCTGTCAGCGATCGATCGCCGTATGGACAAAGCGCTTCATGCAACAAACGGGCGCGTGACTGAAACGCTCACTGACCCTCCTCCAAACACAGCTAATGCTTACTGACTACTTAGGCGTGATTAAAGCTCCGTGTAAAGATATCGTGAAGCCTACCAAGACTAGTATTAAATGCTACGTAGATCTGCGATATTCTGTAAAGCCTCAGGGAAATAATATTAGCAAATGGTGAGAAAAGCTTTTGCAACGTTCGCCAGCAAGGAGCTGTAACGAAGTATGAGGCGCAAAACTTAGTATCTAAGCATTGACGCGCTCCTAGTCATGTTAAGCAAGATCGTTCTTACTTAGACTGGTTGACTTCTACCTTGCCTTGAATATTAATACCCTCTCTTCATAGCAAATTATTTAAACCTGGCTGCAAGTACAAAACTGGGTCTTCTGCGAACATGTTACACGAGGATAGACGCTTCTAAATCAGCCCAAGAAGGATTTTCAGGTCAATGTGTTAGTTGCTGGCGGATGATTCAGAATGATTAGTTGTCAAATTACACAGGTAGGTTTTCCGTTTCTAACGCTCACATCCTTTTTAACTCGAGAAAAACGTATTCAGTCCGTTTTTACCGTTGTTTTGTTTGCTGTGCTAGCGGATATCCTGCCTATGGCAGCTCAAAGCCCTACTAATGTTCTCCGTGAGTACCCCTTGCCTGCTGCTGCTCAAGTGAAGGAATCTTCACCCACTGCACCAGGCAATCCAGCCGATTTGCTTGGTGCTTACATACTGGATTCGGGCGATCGCATCAAAATTGAAGTCTTTAATGTTCCAGAGCTGAGCGGTGAGTTTGATATCTCAGTGGATGGCACGCTGAATTTGCCGTGGGTAGGTACTCTCTCTGTACAGGGGCAAACGGTCAGCGAATTAAAGAAAGCACTTCAAGAACAGTACAGCCAGTTTGTCAATCGCCCTCCTGTCATCAATTTGCGTTTATTAATTCCTCGCCCAATCCGCGTTGCCGTTGCCGGAGAGGTGTATCGCCCTGGAACCTATCTCATCGATTTTGGCGGTGAGCCAAACCGAACGAAGGAGGTGTATCGGTTTCCCACCGTCACTCAGCTCATTCAAAAGGCAGGCGGCATTACACAGGTTGCCAATGTCCGCAATATCCAGATTCGACGATTCACTGGTTCCAATCAGCCACAGGTGATTGATGTCGATTTGTGGAAGCTGATCCAGGCGGGAGACATTGCTCAGGATGTGAGTTTGCGGGATGGAGATACCATCATGATTTCAACTGCCAGCCAGGTTGACCTGGGTGAGGCGGTGCGTCTGGGTAGAGTAAACTTTGCGCCTGACAAGATCAATGTGCAGGTAGTAGGTGAGGTGGTTACGCCGGGTTCTGTCTCCGTCCCTCCAAACACGTCAATGAATCAGGCGATTCTGACCGCAGGCGGTTTCAAGAACGGGCGCGCTCGCGTGAAAGCCGTTGAGCTCATTCGGTTGAACCCGGACGGCACGGTGAAGCGGCAGACGATTTCAGTAAACTTTGCTGCCCAGCCTAATGATCTTGCTAATCCCCTATTACAGCCTAATGATGTCATCATTGCCAAGCGTTCAGCGACTGCCAGTCTCCTCGATACGTTCGGAACCATTTTCACCCCACTTTCAGCTTTGACTAGTATCCTCTACCTGTTCAGGTAAGGCTGCGATCAATCATTCAAGTCTGTGTGAAGCGCGTTCATCATGTTTTCATCAAGGGTGTCGATTCAATCCATCATGTGTGCATTCAATAAACAAGTTGTTAGTAAACAAGTTATCAGTCTGCGCTCATCATCCAGAGCTGTATTTGAAGTAGGTTCTCTTTTCTCCTATAAATAGAATCCTGCCACCCGTAATTCAATGAACTCTGATACCAGATCCAATCAGCCGTTAAGTTCCTTCGCAGAGCCATCTAGAAATGGTAAGCTGCCCCCTTCAGAATTTGTCCTGGAAAAGGGAGAGGACGAGGATTTTGATGTCAAGCAAATCCTGACGATTCTCAAGCGTCGTTCTTCTATCCTCGTCCCAGTCTTTGCGTCTGTAACAGCGCTCCTGTCACTTCTGGTTTTGCTTCAACCGCCGAGCTATTCGGGTAAATTCAGTGTGCTGGTCGAACCAGTCACCCAGGGGCAGCGATTAACTAACTCCCTCACTTCTTCTGCGGAAGCCCAGCGAAGTAATGAGGCAGCCTCTTCAGGTTCTCCCTATGACCCACAATATGTCAGTCAGATTGCCGTGCTTAAAAGCCAGAATCTTTTAGAAGCAATTGCGAAGGAAATTCAAGTCCGCTATCCCGATGTTACTGCCGAGAGCCTGATTCGCAGTCTTAAGATTAACAATCCGAAAGATACCAAAGTCCTGGACATCACCTATGGCTCTAAGGATCCGGCTCAGGTGCAGTTTGTGCTCCAGAAGGTGGCGGAGGGGTTTATAAAGTACAGTATTGAAGATCGACAGCGCAACCTGCGGAAAGGGATTGATTATGCCGATGATCAGCTCCAGCGACAAAACCAGAAAGTAGAAGCGCTGGAAGCTCAGTTGGAGGCGTTCCGTAGAACGAATAGCCTG
This sequence comes from Tildeniella nuda ZEHNDER 1965/U140, assembly GCA_019358895.1. Taxonomy (GTDB): domain Bacteria; phylum Cyanobacteriota; class Cyanobacteriia; order Leptolyngbyales; family Leptolyngbyaceae; genus Stenomitos; species Stenomitos nudus. The sequence continues at coordinate 38,562 of JAHHIG010000025.1, forward strand.
GTTGATCCTAAAGAGGAATCTCAGGCACTGACCAGTCAGTTAAGTGCGCTCCTGTCTGAACAGCGGACTAATCAGGTTAAGTATGTAGCGACCCGCTCTCTCTATGCCAATTTGCTCCAACAGTTGCGCCTCGACCCCTCTGAGGGAGTGATTGCAGCCAACCTGAGTGAGTCTCCCGGTTATCTGGATCTGCTGGGTAAACTGCGAGATACAGAGACGCGGTTAGCCAAGGAGTCAGCGCGCCTACGTTCAAATACGCCAGTTGTTCAGGCACTCCAGGATGAACGGGATCGTTTGCTGCCGCTGTTACAGGCGGAAGCGCAACGAATCCTGGGCAAGAGCCGTACGGCTGACCAGACGAATGGTCAAGATCTGGGTTTTCAGGGCACTGTTGGACGTGATTTGATTAAAAATTTAATTGATTCAGCCAATCAGGTGCAGGTGCTGCAAGCCCAACAACTAGCGATCGCCCGCGCCTTGTCTGCTCTCAACGGTGAAATTCGTGACTTGGCGACATCATCGCGCAGTTATGGTCAGATCTCGCGGAATCTGGCGATCGCAACTGACAGCCTGAATCGGTTGCAGGCTGCACGCGAGAATTTACAACTGGAGTATGCCCGACAGCGTAATGTCTGGGAATTGCTCTCTAAAGTGGATGAAAAAAGTGTCAACGATGTATCGGGAACCAGCCGCAAGGTGTTTCTGGGTGTTGTTGCTGGTCTATTGTTGGGCGTTGCAGCCGCGTTCCTAGCCGAAAAGCTAGACCGCATTATACACTCTCCCGATGATCTGAAAGCGACGCATCTGCCGGTGCTGGGTATGATTCCCTATCAGGAACGGTTAAAGCAGCTTCCAATCGTCACTACTCAAACCGCCTTTGCTTCTGTACCTGAATCGTCTGGTTTGTTTTCCTACCCTGCGGAAAGCTATCAATCGAACCCAGTCCCCTTCCTGGAAGCCTTTTATTCGCTTGATGCAAACCTTCGCTTACTCAACTCGGATGCTCCCATTCGCTCGGTTGTCGTCTCTTCTTCGACACCAAGCGAAGGTAAATCAACGGTGGCTATTCATTTAGCAGTTGCTGCTGCCACTATGGGACGCAAGGTTTTGTTGGTCGATGCTGACATGCGCCTGCCACAGGTTGACAAGCGCCTACAACTTCCCAATTTTCGTGGTTTGAGCGACTTGCTTACGTCTGATGCTGATCCGATGGAGCTCAGTCAACCGTTCTCTGAGAACCTGGAACTTTATGTGTTGACCTCTGGTCAATCTCCCCCTGCTCCAGGACGGTTGCTATCGTCTAAAAAGATGGCAAAAACTGTTGAGTTTTTTACAACCCGGTTCGATTTGGTGATCTTTGATTCTCCTCCCTTATTAGGGTTTGTCGATGCTAAATTGCTGGCAGCTCACACAAATGGCATTTTGTTAGTAGCCGGGTTAGGCAAAACGAAGCGAGATGAATTAAAACAATCTTTAAATGATCTAAATGCAACCGCTCAGACTACTCTCTTGGGCATCGTTGCTAACGGCTTAAAACCATCAGCAATCCATCTCTCTAATGATCACCGTTACCAAAAGTACAATCAGAACTTTCATGACGATCATACAAGTTTGTCAAACTAGGCACAATCCAGAACACAATTCTCTGTGCACTACCGTTTAATATTTCTTTGATAATCGAGGACGTTGTGTACGGTTGCGTTCTTTCATTACTAATTTTATAGTGTTAATTACTAGCCTAAGTTGTTTTGGAGAAGCATACGAACCGTCTTTAATTGAGCATCCGTTGGACCAGTACGAGGATGTCTTTGTTTTAACCAGTTTAAGGCTGCCCATAACTCCATCTTCTTGTGCAAACAAAGGTAGGCAATACAAACCGTGGGCGATCGCTCAATGCCAGCAAGGCAGTGGATATAAGTAGATTGATTTGCTTCAACTAGCTGGTGCAATTGTGCTACAGCTTCGGCAAGTTGCTCAATCTGGAGTGGATGCTTGTAATGACTATCTGGCAAAGGAATGGCTATCCATCTGAAGTCTTGTTTGATGGCGATCGGCAATTCTCCTTCTGATTCTGAACACAAGGAAAAGACAACCTGGATTTTTGCTTCAAGCAGCTTAGAATGATCAGCCATTGTAGGTAGAGCACCAATCGCTAATGTCTTGGGTATGATCCAGCGTAGGGAGGAAAATTGACTCATTGAGCAAGGGAGTAGTCGTGATGAGAAGGTAGTCCTTAAAGAAGTATAACAATTGTTCGTGAAGTCATGGAATGAGCAATGTCTTCATTCCCTATTGAACCCACCCTAACGTTAATCATCTCCCCCTACAAACTACGTACATATTGCTGTGTGACCCTAGACTAATAAAATTATTTTTTGCGCACCTCGGAAAGGCGATAGTAAGGTAGCTTTACAGGCTAGTTTCGTCGTTTTTAAGCTTAGACTTCTCAAAGTAGCTTGATAAATTATTTTTATAATCAAAATATACTATGGCATCTCTATAGTGATATACTCTGAAGAAAGCGAGAGTTCTATCAAGCATTCTTATCGCATTTAGATTATCGAGTGCTTCACTTTTTTAGCTCACCTAACTCCAAGTTTCTAAAATAGTCTTCTTGCCAAGGATGGGGCTTTGATGGTCTTTACGATCTCGGTCTAATCCACTTTACCCATGCATTTAATTTGCTTGTCATTGGGTAATTTAGACAGGCTTGGTCTGTGTAAAGAGATTTTGGCTGGAGGAGCTTTTTCTCAAATATAAAGATCGGTAAGAACAGGTTTAGACGCGGTTGAATGGTTCGATCGGTAGGCTTAGTACGAAACCCGCTCCAGCGAGAACGGCATCTGGTTGCGAAACGTTCTCTTCGGCTTCTTAACCCCACCCAATCAAGCTATGACAACAGAATCAAAGTGTTTGCGTCGGTGCGATCGCAATCGAAAGCGATCGAAGCGTCGGGCTCTCTATTGCCCGATTCATGAATGTCATCTAGACAGTGCCAGCCCTAAACATTCTCTTTATGCTGACCAAGCAGCGCAACTTCAACAACGCGGGGTGAGTCGTAAAAATTCCTTGCTACTGGTGGCAACTCACAGTACTGTCTCCCTCAATGGAGAATGGTTAGAAGCATTCTGGTGTAACGAGTGCCAGGAATCAAAATGGTTTCACGTACGAAAGCTAGGACCTTCCAGCTATGAGCTTTCGGTGGCACCCGTTCATTTATGGCAGCAGGCAATGGGAGTGATTGATCCGAAGGGCAATCCGACCGTGGGAGATTTCACTCGACGGCAGGCACGTATGCTCTCCCAAAACCAAATCAAGGACTTTAAGTTTATGTAAGCACTGCTGGCTTGAGGCTGGCTACTGTACAAGCTCTTCAGGCAGGCGGCACCAACGAGCCGTAAGAAATACAGTCCGCCTTCATGGAGTAGCATCTATAAGGATTTGAAACCCCGTAACGCTGGGTTTTGTCTCTTTTGTCTCTTCTCTTTTGTCTCTATAGTTGCAACGCCAAGCACAGACATGCACCTGCTACTGAGCGTTCTCCGTTCCAGCAGTCGGAGTTTTGAAGCGGGGCTTGCTTGATGTGCCACATACTTTGTGAAGCACTCCGACTGCTTCGGGAGGAGGGGCAATTGGGCAGCCTAGAAATCAAAGTTCCAGGATCGGAGGTTAGGCAATTGACTGAGCCGATTTCACGCTCTTACGGGTTCTGGGTTTCCGCTCGGATTTGCGGATACCGCCTGCCATCGTGTATTCGGCGCTGTCTTTGCCATACCGTGTGGCAATATCGGTCAGCATCCGTTCGGAAAAGTCAGTCAAGCGTCGTTCGGTTTCCCGGATGTTGCTTTTAGCCTGGTCGATCGCGGAAAGAACGGTGTTGTAAGCGGTAAGCTGGTCGCGCAGGTCGTCAATGAGGGTGTTGTACGCCTCAATATCTAACCGCTACCAAAATCTAAGGTTTTGCTGATGGACTGTAAACTAGCAGAGCGACGTTCGGCTTTTTCCAACGAGATCGAGCCACGTTTGGATCTTGCCATAAGAATATTCCTCGTACAAGGTAGAACAGTTTTCAGCCTAATCCACTGCAAAGCTGCCAGACTTGAGCGAACTTACGGATTGCAATTTCTGTGCCTGATCTTAATTTCTGTGATTACACAGAACAGTAGAGCGATCGCGCACAGTTGATCAAAGAAGAACCACTGTGGATCAGCGATCGTCAACGATCGATCAAACAAAGAGTTGATTGAATCAAAGAAAGAGACTTAATGATCAAAGAAAAGGAGCTGCCGATCAGACTAATCGATGCAGCGATCGAATGACATGACTATAAGAGGATGTTTTAAAAGTCCAGATGCGTGTAGCTCTGGCGACTGAAGTCGCGGCTACACGCACAAAACCTGCCTACGCAGGTTCCAAAACCCTCGTGCTGAGGCAGTCCGCGCAGGCGGACTTTGTTAATGTAGTCGCGGTTTTAACCGCCAGACACTTTTCAAACAGCCTCTAAGGATCAAAGAACAGCTCTAGGGCACGACCGAAGATCTCTATATAACTACTTGCTATCTTTTAGAGGCTCCATGAAAACTACTGAGGATACAGCATATGCTAAAAATAACCAGTCTTCAACCAGTCCTTATACGTTGGATAACCCAACTATTGAAAAGGCGGTTGAAATCATTCCGTTCAGCAAGCTCTACACAACAAATTGCGAGATAGACTACATTATTCAGGCAATCAGTAGTGGGCAAGTTGCTGGTGATGGAGCGTTTACAAGAGAGTGTCAGAAGTGGTTGCAAAACACAATTGGTGGGCAGAAAGTGTTACTCACCCATTCCTGTACAGCAGCCCTAGAAATGGCAGTAATCCTGGCTAATATTCAGCCTGGAGACGAGGTGATTATGCCATCCTACACGTTTGTTTCAACCGCAAATGCGGTGGTTTTGCGCGGTGGCACACCAGTTTTTATTGACATTCATCCTGATACGCTTAATCTGGATGAAATGCAGATAGAAGCAGCAATTACGCTCAAAACCAAAGCGATTATACCTGTTCACTATGCAGGTGTAGCTTGTGAGATGGACACCATTAAAGCATTAGCTGATCAGTATGGGCTTACTGTAATCGAAGATGCTGCTCAAGGGTTTTGTGCACGATATAAGAACCGACCAGTCGGAAGTTTAGGACATATGGCAGCGTTTAGCTTTCATGCAACCAAAAATATTGTCTCTGGTGAAGGTGGAGCACTAGTAATTAATAATCCTGCGTTGACTGAACGGGCAGAAATTGTGTGGGAGAAAGGCACAAATCGCAGTCGTTTTCTGCGAGGAGAGGTCGATAAATATACATGGACTGATATTGGCTCATCTTACCTGCCAAGTGATTTACTGGCGGCATTTCTTTGGGCACAATTAGAGCAAGCTAACGAGATTACACAGCAGCGCTTAAAACTTTGGAATCGTTATAATAAAGCCTTTGCAGAACTGGAACTTCGGCGTAAGGTTGATCGCCCATCAGTGCCTGCAGATTGCCAACATAATGCTCACATTTATTATTTACTAGTCAATGATCTTGAAACTCGGACACGCGTATTAGCTAATCTCAAGCGAGGGGGGGTGCAAGCAACATTTCACTATATTCCTTTGCATAGCTCTCCTGCTGGGCAAAAGTATGGTCGTACACACGGCAGTTTAAATGTGACTGAAGCAATCAGCGATCGTATTGTGAGGTTGCCACTTAGCGCCGCTTTGACCGTAGAGCAGATAGATCATATTATCACTCTGGTCTTGCAAGAATTGAGGAAGACAACCTGAACATGCAGGGCATGAACGAACCTCCACTCTATCCTATCGAGCAATGTCAATGTGTTGAAGTGGTTACCACTAATTCTCCATCAGTGGTAGCTCTATTTCCACCCAAGTCTACTAGCAATACATTTAGTTTTGTCACTACTTCCTGATTCACTACACTCTTTAAGCGTGTTAGTTTTCATGACAAGCCCACGAAAGATTTTATATCTAGGTTCTAATTCTGGCACATCAAAGCATCGAGCTGATGCCCTGGTTCGACTAGAGCATCAAGTTGAGATTATTGACCCTTGGGGCTTTTTTCCACAAAGTGTTCTTTTAAGAAAGCTTCAATTTGATACAGGTATGCCCTGGTTAGGACATTATGTTCGTAGACGGATTTTGCGAACTCTTAATGGAAGGGAAAATAATCAATATGATTTGGTAATCGTTAACTGTGGAGAGTTGATTAATGCAAAGCTGGTCAAGGATTTAAGGGCTAAGTTTGGGTTAGTCGCTAACTATAATAATGATGATCCCTTTGGCAAAAGAGATCGAAATAAATGGAAACTATATTTAGAAGCACTTCCTCACTATGATCTTGTAGTCGTTGTACGTGAAGTTAACGTTCAAAAGGCTTACGCTTCAGGTGCCAAAAAGGTTTTAAGGGTGTTTATGACTGCAGATGAGGTGGTTCATCACCCTCGGTGTTTGAGTGAGCAAGACTACTCCAAATGGGCTAGTGACGTTTTATTTATTGGCACCTGGATGCCTGAACGAGGAGAATTCATGGCACGTCTCATTAAGATGGGAATTCCGTTATCAATTTATGGTTCGCGCTGGCAAAAAGCGCCTCAATGGTCGATCATTAAGAATGCTTGGCGGGGGGGAGAATTGCATGGCGATAATTACGCCAAGGCAATCCAGTCAGCAAAAATTTGCTTGGGTCTTCTATCTAAGGGCAATCGAGATTTGCATACAACTCGCTCTATAGAAATTCCGGCTTTGGGTGGCTTATTGTGTGCCGAGAGAACTCTTGAGCATCAACAGTTATATCAGGAAGGAAAGGAGGCTATTTTTTGGAGTGATGCTGAAGAATGTGCAGCAGTTTGTAAGAGATTAATTAGTGAAGATGCGTGTCGAGCCAACATTGCTTTAGCAGGTAAAGAAAGAGCACAGAAGAATAACCTGTTTAATGAGGCAATTATGCAAGCAGTCCTTAAGACAGTTGATGAAAATGGAAATCACTCTCGTACTTCTTCACAAATATCCAGTTTCCCGACTTGGAGCAATTAGTCAAGGAATCATTCATCTTACCTAGTTAATTCTTACTACAATGCAAATTACTGTTGCAGTTCCAGGTCGCTTTCATGGCTTTAATCTTGCCAAACAACTCCAAAAAAGAACTCATCTTTACCAACTGATTACAACCTATCCCAAGTTTGCTGTTTCAAAATTTGGCATCGATACTTCCTGTGTTAAATCGATCTGGTATCTAGAGGCATTAGCTCGTTTGTATCGAAAGCTACCCTCTTTTGCAACAAAGAACTACAACATGCAGCTTTGGTATATGGAGCAGTTTGATCATGCTGTTTTGCCATTCATTGATCCTGAGCTAGATTTATTTGTTGGCTGGTCAGACTCCAGCCTATGGTCAATTCAAAGGGCAAGAAGCATGGGGATACCGACAGTATTGCAGCGAAGTAGTAGTCATAGAATCTATCAAAGCCGGATTTTGGATGAGGAATATGCCTATTGGGGATTAAAATTTACTGAGACACATCCAGGTGTCTACGATAGAGAATTACAAACGTATGAAGAGGCTGATACGATAGAGGTTCCTAGTCTCTTCGTCAAACAAACGTTTTTGGATGCAGGGGTTCCTGAGAGCAAACTTCTTCATCTTCCCTATGGCGCTTCACTCCAGGAATTTTATCCAGGTCAAAAAGAAGATAGTATTTTTCGAGTCGTTCATTGTGGTGCTCTCAGTCTTCGTAAAGGTATTCCCTATCTCCTTCAAGCTTTCTATGAACTGAATTTACCTGAAGCAGAATTATGGCTTATAGGTTCACTCACTCCAGAAATAATGCCATTCTTAGAAAAGTATAAAAATGATCGTGTTATTTTGAAAGGAACATATCCCCAGAGCAAGCTACGCTTGCTCTACTGCCAATGTTCTGTATTCTGTATAGCCTCTATTGAGGAAGGTTTAGCTATGGTACAACCACAAGCGATGGCTTGTGGCTTACCCGTGATCCATACAACCAATACTGGAGGCTCGGATGTTGTCCGAGATGGTTTGGATGGTTATTGCGTTCCCATTCGAGACGTAGAAGCTCTGAAAGAGAAGATCCTTTTCTTCTACGACAACCCCACGTTGAGAGAAGAGATGGGGAGCAATGCCTTGTCGCATGCTCAAACAGCCTTGTCTTGGGAGAGGTATGGCGACAAGACAATTAGCAGCTATCAGCACCTACTAAAATCTAAAGATTATGATCATTAAGCGCAATGATGTTCTTGTCTCTGTCATTCTACCTGTTTATAATCGACCTGAGTACTTAGCTCAGGCAATTGAAAGTGTTGTAGGACAGGACTATCCCAATTGGGAGTTAATTATTTCTGATAATGCTTCAGATACCCCTACTAAGGAATTGCTAAAGAAATTTGAGCAACATCCTAAAGTGAAAATCTATTATAATTCTCGGAATCTAGGCCTTTTTCGAAATTTGAATCAGGCAATACACCATAGTTTAGGAGACTATGTTGTGTTGTTATGCAGTGATGATCTTCTTCTACCACACTGCTTGAGTATGGGACTATCTCTTCTACAGCAGCATAAAGCAGAATTCTTGCTTTCTGCGTTGCAAACCCTTCAAGGAGGTAGACAACAATCAGTTAGCTCATCACAATTACATTATGATTTATTTATGAAAGAGCAGTTAAAACTTTTTGATTCTTATTCTGCTCTTGAGCTATTACTAAAGTATGGCAGCATTAATGGTAATTTAACTGGCATGTTCTTCGCACAAAATCTATACAAATCTGTAGGAAGATTTAGGGAGTGCTCCTATCATACCGCAGATTGGGAATGGGTGTATGAAGCAGTACGCCGCCACCCTGTTTTACTGTCTAAAATGCCAATTGCAACAATTAGAGTTCATGAGAAACAGTTATCGGCGGCTGATCTTGGCAATCTCAGAAATTCCTTAGAAGTTGCTGAAATAGTTAAAAAACTGTTGGATGACCCTTACTTGAAACAACAATCTGAATCAATAAAATGGGCGCAATATATAATGCAAGATCATTTGTGGCATGGACTTAAACTTGCCTTGAGAGGGGATATGCCCAAATTTCTTACCCTCGCGCAGGTAGTTCATCAAACAACAGGGCTTTGGGGTACGTTTTCATCATTGCTAGAAAATTTTCCGCGTCGATGGGATGCTTATCAGAAAAAAACTTACATGCTTCCTCCGTATTAGGCTAATGGGTCGTTCTAAGATGTGTCAGACAATCAGCCTACTGATATTCACTTTCAGCAAAGAGTTGAAGTTATTTCCCAATATGGAACCTACAACCCTTATGAGTCTTAGAGGCTGTTTGAAAAGTGTCTGGCGGTTAAAACCGAGACTACGTAAACAAAGTCTGCCGACGCGGACTATCGAAAGGCAGGGGTTTTGTAACCTGCGGAGGCAGGTTTTGTTCGTGTAGCTGCGACTTCAGTCGCTAAAGCTACGAGAATCGGGACTTTTAAAAAGCCCTCTTAGGTCAGTGAGCTTTTGAGTTGAAATCCGCCCATATACTCAAGACGGGAAACTTCCGACTACATTACTATGATGCCCATGGAGCCTTTATTACAGGCATCATTACCTTTAGGGCGCTACCGACTAATGACGAATATGGGAACCTAACTTTGTTTCTAAAATATATCTGAAACTCTTCTTTGAGAAGGTATTTTTAATAGTATATATTCGTTTCTAGTTAACCAATTTAGTATTGAAATATTGAGTTTAATTGTCAGAAAGAATTTAAATAGTCTGTATCTTTAGGAATAATCGAAAAGGTTACCTCAATGCCTAGAATACTTTTTTTGCACCCAAATCAACAAGACTATCTTGCCGAAGGAGTTTTTCATGGCTTACGAACCTTGTTAGGTGCTGATTGTGTTGATATTCCCAGATATGATTGTATGTACAAACCGCTCACACACAATCTGAGAATTAAATTAAGGGGTAATGGCTTTACACTTTACGGATTGCTTCCGGAGATTCCGGAGCTATCAGAAGACAGGTTTTTTTGGGAAAATGAGATTGATAAATATGACTATATTATAGTCGCTAATCTTACTCGGCAGTGGCATCAGGTTATGAAGCTGTCTCCCAATGTGAATCCTGAGAAGCTTATTCTTCTAGATGGTGAAGACCAATCTACTTGCTTTCCTTTTGAAGCTATGAGGCGGCGTTTATTAAAAGATAATCCCTTAAGCTTTTTTACACCTTCATGGAAATACAGATGCTTTAAGCGAGAATTAATTGGGGAAGGATATAGCTATGGGCTGCTTACGAAATTCCTGCCTTCTTTTTTAAGGAGAAACATTCCATTACCTGATAAGTTGATGTCTATTAGCTTTTCTATACCCGAAGAGAAAATTTCCTTGATAGATTTATCTAGAAAGAAGAAAGATTTTCCTGTCTATATTGTTGACTCTGAAGTGTCAAAGCAGGTGAAGGATTCATTCTTTGGTTCTCTGGGTGCAGAACAGTATTCTTTTGATAAAGAAGAAGATTATTACGATGACTTGAGAAAATCCCGCTATGGTATTACTACGAAACGCGAGGGTTGGGATTGTTTGAGACACTATGAGTTGGCCGCAAATGGATGTGTTCTTTGCTTCAGAGATTTACACTTAAAGCCGGAAACCTGTGCGCCCCATGGTTTGAATGAGACAAATTGTATCTCTTACACTAACTGGACTGATTTGAAGTCAAAACTAGAGGCAATAACGCCAGAAAAATATGCTGTTCTCCAGCAGAATACTTATCAGTGGGTTTCTCAACAAACGACTATCGTTCGTGCAAAGCAGTTATTAGAGAAATGCCTATAAGCTTCTCTGACTGAGAAATAATCTGAGAGTATTTAGATCGTCTAATTTTCGCCTTTAACGGCAAAGCAAATGTTATTTCAGTCTCTAAAACCCCTTTTAAAGAGTAGTTTTCTACTTGTCATCGCAACGCTAGTCAGTCGTCTCAGTGGGCTGATTGTCCTTCCAATTGTAGCTCGACTCCTTGGACCTAGTAGTCTCGGACTTTTCAGTCTTTTACAAAACACCGCTCAGACAGCAGATATGCTGTCGCGGATTGGGGTCGATGCTGCCATGCACCGAAACGGTGCTCAATACGAGAGCCTTGACAGGCAATCCGTTGGGCGATTACTTGGAGTGGGTTCTTGCTTAATTATTATTGCTGGAATTTTCATTGCACTCTTTATTTGCTTAAATGCTCAGTTGGTTGCCAGTTTGGTTTTAGGAGATGCCAAAGCCGCTCAATGGCTAAACCTGACCGCTCTTACTGTTGTCTTGACTGTGGCGTTTACCCCTTCCTGGATTTGCCTAATCGCGCTACACGCCTTCAAAGCCTATACCATTCTCACCTCTCTCTCATCGATAGTAGGAGCATTGTTAACATTGCTGCTTACTTACCGATTTGGCATAGCTGGGGCACTGTGGGGCTTGGCAGGTACAGCACTAATTCAATTTATATCTGGCTGGTGCTTGACCTTGCCAATTCTGCGTCAAAAAAAAATTAGTTTACGGTGTGATCAGTTTATTGCAGAGTCTAAGAGTCTTCTTGGTTTTGGCTTACCCTTTTACTTTGGTAACTTTTTATCTGGATTTATTTTACTACCGCTGCTTGGCTATGTCGGTAAAGTAGGCGGTCTTGATCAGCTAGGTCATCTGCGCGTTGCCCAATCCCTCTCTCAGATTGTCAGCTTCCTGCCTACTGCGGTTGCTCCAGTCATCATTTCTAGCCTCTCTGCAACGTTAGTGGCTGACTTAAATACGCATCAGCGAATCAAGTCCTTAAGTCTTCGCTGTCTTTGGTTACTGATGCTATTTTTTAGTCTAATGATTTGTTTGAATCTCGACGGTGTAATCAAATTACTGTTTAGCTCTAAATATCTTGAAGCAATCGTCCTTTCTAAAATAATGATCTGGATGGTCGCCATTAACAGCCTCTCTGGTGTATTCAACCAATACATGGTCAGTGCTGGTAAAACTCACGCGATCGCAGTCATTCAAGTTTTCGGTTTAATAATTACAGTTCTAATAGCACTGCTGACTGTTCAACATCACGGTGCAATGGGGCTATTATTAGCTCAACTGGTAGCTTCCATTTTTACTTGCTCAGCTTACGTAAGACCTTCTCTCTCAGACCTAGATCAGACTGAGCAACGAAGGATATTGTATTTGTTTTTGATTAGTCTGCTCGCAATTAGCCTTACATTTTTACCCTTCTCCAACATTACCAATTTTTGGGTTTGTCTAGTTCTATCTTTGATACTAGGAGTTTTCATATTGAGCATATCAGCTCATTGGGCTTTTGCTGAAAATGAGCGAGAAGCTTTCAATTCAGTTATTCGCAAAAAAATTAAGGGAGCTCTAAAGTAATTCGTGGAAATCGTTCATTATTCTAACGGTAGTGATGAGTCGAATCAGAAAAGATCACTCTTTTCTCAATTTAAAATCAAAGAGTCTTTTCTTGCATTCGCTTTGCTTGGTCCATCGGCCTTCGCCATGCTTTTACCTAGCTTCCTTAAGCTGGATCAGTTTAAGAGAAGAGGTTCAACGATTGCAATTATTGCAATTGGACTCGCCGCTTTAGCATTATTGTTTTTGTTGAGTGATACCTTGAATTTTTGGTCTCGCTTTTTATTTTGCTTTGCTATTGCAACTTTTCTAATTGGCAGTGATTGTCGTAGAGAGAAGTTCAACGATCATGTGATCGCACACTTTGTAAATTATCTGTATGTAGCCTTCTTCTTTCAATTTTTTTTAATGAACCTTAACCCCGAGGGATTTAAGGGTGTAATACCATTCAATGGTTGGCTTAGAATTTTTAGTTCATCACCAGTAGCAGCAGATTTACTTTTACTATGCTTTGTCTTCCAAAATTTCGGATATTACTTAATCTGGGAACTAATTCCTTCCGTTAGTTCTATCAAGCGTTGGTCGAGTTCAGCGGCTAATTTAGTAAATATCAAATTCGTTTCTACTAAAAATCATCAGCTTCTGCTCGTCTTAATTTTGATGAGCTTGGGCTTAATCTACAGGCTTTGGAAGGTTGCTACAGGTAGTGCCGCCTACTTGGATACTGGAGGCGTTCCTGAGGCTATTAACGGATTTCTCTCTCAATTTGAGCGCCTTTATGTTGTAGGCTGGCTCTATGCTTACTCAGCTTGCCTTCGTAAAGAAGGCTCAAAACAGCTCAATCTTCTAATCTGGGCTTTTACGGTAGCTGAACTTTTTTTTCAAATAATTAGTGGCTCAAAGGGTAGGTTCTTCAACTTTGTAATTTTGCCCCTTGCTACTACTTTTCTTCTAGTACGTAGAAGAGTAGGATGGCTTATCTTTTCTTTAATTTGCACTCTGGGGTTATTTTCCTGGCTCTTTGTCTATCCAGTTCTAGTCATCTATCGTGAATCACTGCAGTTTGCTGCATCACTTGGCCGTGCAGGCGCTTCAATCTCCCTGATCGAAGCTTTAAACATATTTTTGGGCTACTCATGGGAGCAATATATTGAGCAATTGCTGACCCCCTTTAACAAGTCAGGAGTGGCAGAACAGGTAGCTGCATTAACGTCACTTGTTCATTATCAGGTTTCTCAGCCTGCGGCTTTACTTTGGCAACGGCTTTTTCTTTTTTGGGTGCCCAGGTTTATTTGGGCTGACAAGCCGCAACCCATTTCGGGTAACGAGCTTGGAAAACTATCGGCGCGTGTTAACGTTGATGATGATGATACTTCAGTGCTGCAAACTTCTCCAGGTGAGGTGTTTGCATACCACGGCATCGCTGGGAGTGTACTTTTTATTCTTTCTGGTCTCCTCTTACGCTGGTTTAGTGAGGCAACGTCACCCTTCAAGATACTCACTCCCTTTCGAGTGGCTGTATTCGTCGCTTATCTACCTCTGATCAAAGATTGCCTAAGCGGAACTTTTGAGTCGGCGTTAACAGGTTTCTCACTTCAAGTTGGCGTTTTATATGCGGTTTTGTGGTTAGCCAAAAGATTGATTAAGTAGTTCTTAATTCATAATAATGTTCTCTGAAATTTGCAGAGGTTCAATTTGATGTAAATGGCTAAAAAACTTACTCCAAAACGTAATTTTTACCATTCTATTCACTTGTGGATTCCCAATATCTTTGGCTTTAAGGGCGGTATTCAGGTGTATTCAGCTTTTTTATTAAAGGCATTACACCAGGCTGATCCCAACGCAAAATATGATGCGTTTTTGAAAAACGATATGTGTAAAGCAGGTAACTTCTTCGACACCAACCCAATTCAGTTCCATTTCTCAGGTCGCATTGCCAATCGACTGCGTACTTTTACCTTTACAATGCAGCTTATAGTTGGTGCTTTGCGAAAAGCGCCTGAATTAGTTATCTCAACTCACATAAACTACACACCTGTTGCCTGCTGGCTTAAACAGCTACTTGGCATTCCCTATTGGGTCGTAGCTCATGGTATTGAAGTTTGGAATTTAAAAAATCCACAACTAATCAAGGGGTTGCGCCACGCCGATCGCATTCTGTCCGTTAGCGAGTACACCCGCCAGCGACTATTGTCAGAACAAAATCTAGATCCCGATCAGGTAGTGCTATTACCCAATACCTTTGACCACACCCGCTTTCAGATTGCCCCAAAACCCGACTACTTACTGAAGCGCTATCACCTGACTCCAAAGCAGCCCGTTGTCCTCACTGTTGCACGTCTTGATCCTGCCGATCGCTACAAGGGATACGACCAGATTCTTCAGGCACTACCCCAGATTCGACAGCAGATTCCAAGTATTCATTACCTGCTAGTCGGTAAAGGGAAGGATCATCCACGGATTGAACAGCTCATTGCCAGCTTGGATTTGCAAGACTGCGTTACTTTAGCAGGTTTCATTCCCGATTCAGAGTTGGGTGACCACTACAACCTGTGTGATGTCTTTGCCATGCCCAGTAAAGGCGAAGGCTTTGGGATCGTTTACCTGGAAGCGATCGCCTGTGGGAAGCCAACGTTAGGAGGCGATCAAGATGGTGCCCTTGATGCACTCAAGAATGGCGAATTAGGAGCATTGGTTAACCCAGATGACATCGACCGGATTGCTGATACCATCACTCAACTAATACAGGGCACATATCCTAACTCCATTTTGTATCAACCCCAGGTACTGAGGCAAAAAGTATTGGAATACTATGGGTTTGAGCAATTTCAAAAGACTCTCGCTAGTTTGATACAAACCTTCTTGAAAGAATCTAACAAATGAGTGGAACTGACTTAAATAGAGTGGGCAATGCCTACCCTACAAATTACTCAGCCCAAAATTACATCTAAAGGTTCTTTCACTACTGGCTCCTGAATGCAAACTCCTGACTTCTACTGTATGTATATGAACGATTCCCTCTCTAAGCACTTATATTTATGAATTCAAGCCCGAATCAACCTGGGGCATTGCAACCGCTTACCGCACTCGACGCATTGAGAGTCTGCCAGGTAATCGATAGCCTGAATGAGAATACAGGGGGACCTGTCCCTGCCGTAGTTAATTTAACTGAAGGGTTAGTACAGGATGGCGTTCAGTCCTATGTTGTAACGCAAGATTATCCTAACTGGGGAACTCAGGTTCAGCCCCAAGGTGCTCAGTGCTATAGCTATCCAGGCAACAGCGTCATGAAATATATGGGTACACCCAACGCTAAATTTTACAAAACACTGCGATATCTGGCTGAGTCAGAAATTAATCTGATTCATAATCATGGTATCTGGCTCTTCATTAATCGGTGTGCCCGCTATGTGGCGACTGCCAACCAGCTACCACTGGTGATTTCACCGCGGGGAACCTTGGAACCGTGGGTCTTTGAACGCAATTTTTATAAGAAGTGGTTAACCTGGCATCTCTTTGAGCAACAAAATTTGCGGCATGCCGCTCTGTTTCATGCAACGTCGGCTTTGGAGCTGAACGCCATTCGGCGGCTTGGCTTTACTCAACCGATCGCCCTGATTCCAGATGGAGTGAATTTACCCGATCTAGCAACTGTTCCAGGTCGAGATATCTTGATTCAAGCCTTTCCTGAGCTTGCAAACAAACGGTGGTTACTCTTTATGAGTCGGCTTCATCCTAAAAAGGGCATTGATACGCTGCTCATTGCCTGGCAGCGCCTTGCCACCGAGTTCGTCGATTGGCATTTAATTATTGCTGGTCCCGACGAGAACACCTATAAAACACAACTGGTCAAGCTCGTTAATGAATGCGGCTTAGAGCAGCGGGTAACGTTTACCGGCATGTTAAAGGGCGATCGCAAAGCTGCCGCCCTTGGAAACGCCGATCTATTTGTGCTGCCGACCCATTCCGAAAACTTTGGCATTGTCATTGCCGAATCCCTTGCTTATGAAGTGCCAGTGGTTACGACGCAAGAAGCACCCTGGTCTGAACTTAACACGCACAACTGTGGTTGGTGGGTCAAGGATGCCCTCGACACTCTCATTGATGCTCTGACAGAAGGACTGCGGTTATCAGAGAGTCAACGGCAGACAATGGGTAGTCGCGGACGACAACTGATTGCGGACAAGTATACATGGCAGGCAGTTGTCCATCAGATGGTTGCTGCCTATGAGTGGGCTACGCGGGGTGGCAATCCACCCAACTGCATTATTTTTGAGAAAGGAAAGGGTTGTAATTTGCCTCAAGCCTTGTTAGAAGCAGACAACGCTTAAGAGCAGGTTTAGCCAGTTATTATTAGTCTCGACATAATTTGGTTTCCTACCCAACGCTTCTTTGCAGTACAACCCTATGAAGCTACTATCAGTCATCATCCTTACTAAAGATGAGGCAATTAATCTCAAAACCTGCCTGAAAAGTTTGCAGTCTTTAGACGCAGAGATTTATATTGTGGACTCTGGTAGTACGGATGCGACCCTTGAGATTGCCGCAGAAGCAGGCTGCAAAATTTATACAAATGCTTGGGTCAACCATGCTCACCAGCTAAATTGGGCGATTGCAAATCTGCCCATTACAACCCTATGGACAATGCGGGTCGATGCAGATGAGCACCTGACCCCAGAACTCGTTCAGGAAATTCTTCAGGTACTTCCAACAACGTCTAAGGCTGTCACCGCTTATCAAATGAAACGACGAGTCTATTTTATGGGCAAATGGATTCGGCATGGGGGACGCTATCCATCCTGGTTGTTGCGGATTTGGCGTACTGGGATGGGGCACTGCGAACAACGCTGGATGGATGAGCATATCATTATTTCCGATGGGAAAATCGCTGACTTGAAGCACGACATTATTGATGAAAACCAAAAGGGGTTAACTTTTTGGGTCGATAAACACAATCGCTATGCCGATCGGGAAATCTCTGACTTGTTAGCTGATGATCCAACCCTGGATAGTCAGCTCCTGGATGCAGAGTACTCTACCCAGGCAAGTCAGGTTCGTTGGGCAAAGAAGAACTTTTATAACCGCTCCCCCTTGTTTATCCGAGCGGTTGTTTACTTTTTATTCCGGTACTTTATCCGGCTTGGTTTTTTAGATGGCTGGGAAGGATTGAGTTTTCATGTTCTTCAGGGGTTCTGGTATCGCTTTCTGGTGGATGCCAAACTGTACGAGTTGCGTCTTAAAGACAAGCGATTGCCCTAGCAGAGCCTCTATTTTTTAGATTGCTTTTTACTACTTCAATTAGTAAGCCCTATGCCCTTTGACTTCGTTCGCTTAGATCAATATGCCCCACCGGGTCTACCCACAGGAGGTGCATCGCTTTGGAAACAATTGTTGTGGTTCTTTGTGGGCGATCGCCTGGTGCAAAGCTATCTCATTCCGATATCTGGCTTCAAGGTATGGGTGCTCCGCCGCTTTGGCGCAATCATTGGTCAGGGTGTGCGGATTAAGCCCGGTCTGCGGGTTAAATTTCCCTGGCTACTCACCATTGGCGATCATTGCTGGATTGGTGAACAGGCATGGTTCGACAATATTGAACCGATCGTGATTGAAAATCAGGTTTGCATCTCTCAGGCTGTTTACCTCTGTACAGGCAACCACGATTGGAGTGATCCAGCCTTCCGCTATCGTTCTAAGCGTATCCATATTGAATCGGGCAGCTGGCTTGCCGCCAAAACCGTGGTGGGTCCTGGCGTGACGATAAAGCAAGGTGCAATCCTGTCTTTGGGTAGTGTGACCGCACAATCCCTTGAACCCATGACCATCTATGCCGGAAACCCTGCCCAACCTATTAAGCAGCGAGTGATGCGTAACCATCAGAACCCAACTCAGGAGAAAGCACCACAGCCAATTACAACAGTTCAGTCAGATTAGAGTGAACGGACTAATTAGTTGTGTTCTAAAGCCAATGCCGAAAGGCTCTGAAACCCGTCATCCAAAATTTGACTGCAAAGCGGCTGATTGAATGCTTTAAGCAGAGAGCAGCGATTCTCGAAATTTGCTGCCAAAGCAGGGGTTAAACCGTCATTTAACAGCCCCTGCTTTGCCATGGCTACTTACCATGGCTGCAAACAGCGTTGTCTAGGTCTATCTGAATATTTTTTACCTATCGAACCGAATGCAAATATTAATCTATTCCTACAACTATTATCCTGAGCCGATCGGTATTGCCCCCCTCATGACAGAATTGGCTGAGAGTTTGGCTACCAGAGGGCACAAAGTTCGAGTGGTAACGGGAATGCCTAATTATCCCGAACGTCAAATTCATCAGGAGTACCGGGGAAAGCTATATCAAACTGAAGAGCGTAATGGCGTTACCGTACAACGGTGCTACATGTGGATTCGACCCCAGCCAGGTTTGGTGACTCGCATCTTATTAGACGGCAGCTTTGTTGCCACTAGTTTTGTCCAGGCACTTAGAGGTTGGAAGCCAGATATTATTTTGTTGACTATTCCTCCCCTCCCCATTGCAGTGCCTGCCGCAGTGCTGAGTTGGATCTATACTTGCCCTGTTGTCTTGAATTTGCAAGATATTTTGCCAGAGGCAGCCATTCACGTGGGTTTGCTAAAAAATAAGCTGGCGATTCGCATCTTTGAGGCTCTGGAACGGTTTGCCTACCGTACCGCAACTGCAATCAGCGTGATCACCCCTGAGTTTACTGAAAATATTCTTCAAAAGGGTGTGCCGAAAGCAAAAGTACACTGCATTCCAAACTGGGTTGATACCAACTTCATTCGCCCCCTGCCTCAGTGTCACAATGCCTTTCGAGCGAGACATGGACTAGAAGACAAATTTGTCGTTCTTTATTCTGGAAATATTGCCTTGACCCAGGGCTTAGAAACTGTCATTGAAGCAGCAACAAAGCTCACGCATTTACCAAAGATCGCTTTCGTCATTGTAGGAGAGGAAAAGGCTCTAGCACACCTAAAGACTATCTGTCAGGCAACTAATGCCAACAATATCCTACTTCTCCCCTTTGAACCCAGAGAGACGTTACCCGAAATGCTAGCAGCGGCTGATGTGGGGTTGGTTTTGCAAAAGCGCAATGTGGTTGGGTTCAATATGCCATCCAAAATTCAACTACTCCTGGCTAGCGGTCGTCCAATCATCGCTTCTGTTCCCCTTCAGGGGGCAGCCGCCAAAACGATCGCGACTAGCGGTGGTGGTGTAGTAGTGGAAGCAGAGCAACCAACTCAACTTGCCGATGCGATCGTTGAGCTATATTTGAACCCTGAGCAGCGGGAGAAACTAGGGCACCAGGGACGTATCTTTGCCCTGGAAAACTATGAATTTACCTCTCTAGTGCAACGATATGAGCTGTTATTTAGCAGTCTGGTCAATGCTCCTACAGAAACTGTTGTTTCTACAGAAAGTGTAGTGATAGAGTTGCCGTCCCCAACCGAAATGCTTAGCCCAGACCTAGATAGTCTAGACCTGGGTAGCAGCCCCATCCTTGTAGAGTCCCACAGCTCCGATACGCAAACCCTCGTTAATTGACAAAACGCCTGGATGCTGTACATTGCGCAGCACTAGGTTGGCAGTCAATAATGTAACTCATGCAGGTATTAGGAGATTTCTAGCAAACAAAATACTCATAGGAGCAGTTTGACACTAAAGCGACTAGGCAGAGGCTCTGGCAAAACCTGCCCCTAGCCTGCGGTATATCCTTTCTCAAACATTTCCTTAGGATCGTGGATTTAATAAAACCGGATTCTTGCGTAGGATGCGTAAAGCCATACTGGCATACCAGAAAAGTGCAGCCTAACGCATCGCTTCCGGGCTTGTGATGCGTTAGGCGACAGCCGTAACGCACCCTACAAAAGCCGATCTTAATTTAATTCTCATTCCTTAGGTCTCGCGCATCAACCTCACGTGAGGGTAGGAATGACAAAAGCCCTGGTGCTAAAGTGCTGAAGAACAAAGCCTCATTTAGCATCCCTTAACAAAACCATGAAACGGTTTCCCCGTCGCCTCACCAAACGCTGGTGGTTTTGGCTACTCATCCCTATCTCGTTGATTTTGTTGCTCAGTCTATACCTGGCTGTACGAATCGTCATTGCAGGGTTTCAATTCCCAACCCCTCAACTTGTTTTCGTTTTAGGTGGTGGATCTCAACGTGAAACCTTTGCCGCTATATTTGCCAACGCTCATCCTGATCTAAAGATTCTGGTTTCGTCAGGTACTGATCAAGCGGAGAAAATTTTTCGGGAGGCGGGTGTTCGCAATCCAGTCTTGTTGGATTGTCGCGCTACAGATACCGTAACGAACTTTACAACAGTTGCTCAAGATTTAGAGCGCCTTGGTGTTAAACACGTCTACCTTATCGCTTCACCACAGCACTTAAGTAGAGCCAAGGCGATCGCGTTTATTGTGTTCGGCAGTCGAGGCATCACCACTACACCTGTTGAGACAACTTTTGATGATTTGCCCCAGGATCCACGGCGCACCTACAGAGACTTTGGGCGCGCTCTTCTCTGGTTATTCACAGGGAAGACAGGGGAAAAATTCAACGGTCGAGATCGAGATCTAGCCTGCCGCTATCCAGGCTATATGAGAGGTATTCCTCAGAATTGGTAATAGTAGTGTTTATTTGTAAGTGGTTGTTCACTTGCTTGGCTCTGCTAACAAACTAGCTACTGCTATCCTCAATGCTACTTTGACGAACAAACTCACTGGCGAATTTTTAGGTGGATAATGAAAAGTCTTCTCAAGATCCTTAAAAGTCGAAATATTCAGCGACTACACTATATACTCGGTCGTTTCCTTTTAGTACGCCGTAGTTATAGCCTATTGAACTTCATCAATGACAAGCTAAACCCAAAGCAAAGAAAATTAAAAATTTGTGATAACTATGAACAAAACTATAAGTCAATAAATAACTATACTACTGGTTCTATATTGACAGATGTATCGTCAGATCAACACGTTCAATCTATTTCTAAGTCATCATATTCTACAGATCTTAGGTTGAGTTCAGCATTGTTAACAGAACTGTTAAGCGCGGCAACCACTTTACCTTTAGTTATAAAAGGGCATACTAATACTTTCACTTTGCAGGAATTAAAGAGCAACGGGATGGATTTACGGGTTACACTTGCAACAGTTTTTAATTCATCTGATCTAAAATCTATTCAGAAAATTGCAGCAGATCAGGAAATTCTTGAGGTTGTCACCGCTTACTTAGGCTTTCAACCCAAAGAGGTTTCAAGTTGGCTCTTTTGGAGCTTTGTGAATAACACTAGCCCTCTACAACGTGAAGCGAATGGACAGACAGTTCATTTTCACTACGATGTTCACGGCTATAATTTTATGTATGTGAATTTTTATCTGCTTGATACAGACGCTAATAATGGAGCCCATACCTTAATATCCGGCAGTCATTGCCAAAAAAAGCTTGCACACCTTTTGGGTTCAGCTTGCTTGAGCGACGAAGCAGCCGTAAGATTTTACGGGGAAGATCGAGTTACCGTTATTTCTGGGAAAGCAGGGACGGGTTTCTTTGAAGATACCTCATGTTTCCATAAAGCTTTACCACCTCAGCAGGGCGATCGATTAATGTTACAGCTTCGTTACTCATAGCGCTCCATAATTATTTACCCTTAGTAAAGCGGTTTTGATTACAATGAATTATCCTAAATTGGGATTTGGTTGCGCCCCTGTTCTTGGGCGTGTGTCTCGCCAAACTAGTCTTAAAGCTCTCTCTTGTGCTTATTCTCAAGGTATTCGCCACTTTGATGTTGCTCGCTCTTACGGATGGGGAGATGCCGAAAATTTGCTTGGGCAGTTTTTACAAAAATTTCCTAGATGCGAATACACTCTTGTAAGCAAATGCGGTATCCTACCCTCCAAGCCTTCGGCTATTAAATCTTTTACGAAAAAAACAGGACAGATTTTTTATCACTCTATTCCCCAACTAAGAGCGCTTGTGAGACAAATTGGTGCTTCAAGTTTTCAGCCCAGTCAAACCTACAATCTGTCAGCTTTAAAATTTAGTCTGGATCAGAGCCTGAACGCTCTTAAAACTGATTATTTAGATGTACTACTATTGCATAATTATCAACCTGAATACCCTGGCATCGATGATGTTATAAACTGGTTTAAAGAGACAAAGCAATCTGGAAAGATTAAACGTTATGGGGTTTGCATTGAGGGTGATTTACTGAAAGGGTTAGAGGGTCTAGATTCTAGCTGGTTAATTTCTACCGATTTTGTTATTCAAGCTCCTCTAACAAAAGAGGCTTTTCTCTTGCCAAGCAAGTTTCGGGATTTAATCTTTTTTTACCACTCCCCGTTTCAGTTTTTAAAATCTCACTCATTTGATGGGCGGCATGATGCTTCACTATCTTTTCTACTAGCAGCGGCATCTAAAATAGCTCATTGTGAGGCAGTAATTTGCTCAATGTTTAATGAGGAACATATTCGCCAGAATTGTTCTTGGTCAAAGCAATCAACTTCTATTTCACCAGAGCAAATCGACGATTTTTTGCAACCATACATCATTAATAGATAGCTTCTTGCTGCTAAGTGAATCATAGAATCGCGGTTAGGGTGGGCTTACATGGTCAGAGAATATCCTCCCTTCGTTACTTTGATAGGAGTACAGTCTAGAAGCCCGATTGAAACTTAGTTTTACTCTTTTGCAAGTTCTATACAGTTAAAAGGAGGAACTCATGTTGGCTAGGGTTTTCAAATTTCATCTTGGTGAGAGTGACTAAAAAGGGGTATTTGAAAAGCTATGAGGAGCCGAATTTTATGCAAAATACCTCACTAAAACCATTGCTCATGCCCTCTGTCATCAATAAACGACCGCAATTCATTCATCTGCGCACCAATTACTGTTACGGTTCTATTGTTACTTTGGCTTGCCAAGGGGTCGCTTTGTAAATTGCATTGACGTAACATTGCAGACAAGCCTTAAAAAGCTGTATCACACAAGCAATCCCTGTAAAGGGCATCTTCTTCGACAACAAACGGTCAGTTATGGCTTGGCTCTCTACAGACTTCGCTTGCCATGGTGGGTTTTC
Organism: Tildeniella nuda ZEHNDER 1965/U140; assembly: GCA_019358895.1. GTDB lineage: Bacteria > Cyanobacteriota > Cyanobacteriia > Leptolyngbyales > Leptolyngbyaceae > Stenomitos > Stenomitos nudus. Next base: position 62,067 of record JAHHIG010000025.1, read on the forward strand.
CACCAACTGCCGACTACAAGAGCGGCACTTGTAATGTTGCTTGCCCTGTCGAGTCATACCGTTTTTCATAAAGTGCCTGAACCCATTAGTGGGTCATAACAAATAGAGTTTTATGATTGACTGACTAAGCCGGAAGCTTCACTCATTATCATTTTTCTCTATAGTTCATAAAATGAGCACTACCGACTACGTTGTTTTTGGTTAAGGAAAAGGAATGACGATCAAGAAACTTGCCTTAATTACGGGTATCACTGGTCAAGATGGGTCTTATTTAAGTGAGCTACTGCTCGATCGCGGCTACGAAGTGCACGGCATCATCCGCCGCACCTCCACGTTCAACACCGATCGCATCGACCACATCTACGAAGACCCCCACGTGGAAGGCGCACGGCTGTTTCTGCACTACGGCGACTTAAACGATGGCACCACGCTCCGCCGTATCCTCGAAGATGTGAAACCCACCGAGATTTACAATCTGGGTGCGCAGTCGCATGTGCGGGTCAGCT
>JAHHIG010000026.1 GCA_019358895.1 Tildeniella nuda ZEHNDER 1965/U140
GGCAAGCTCGACTTTTCCCAGTCTCTAGCGCAACAACCGATATGGTAAAAATACCAAAAGTCTTATTAGACTGCTGTTTCAGCCTATTGTGCTACGCTGCCTAATTGGATAAAGTCGAGCTTAGAGGCTGTTTGAAAAGTGTCTGGCGGTTAAAACCGCGACTACATCAACAAAGTCCGCCTGCGCGGACTACCTCAGCACGAGGGTTTTGGAACCTGCGTAGGCAGGTTTTGTGCGTGTAGCCGCGACTTCAGTCGCCAGAGCTACACGCATCTGGACTTTTAAAACATCCTCTTAGCTCAAAAACAGCCTGACCTAGTTCAGCATCTACTAGAGCTATCTTTTTGCTGGTTGGACTGAGCGCTGCATCCACTCGTTCAGGTTCGTTGATCACTCAACCAGACGCTGAGCAGGCTCATGCTATGCGCGCACTCCTCACACAAACACCCGATGCTGCAACGATGGCATCTGACGGCGCACTTGTTCTAACCGGGAGGGTTCGATCGCGGCGATCGCCACACCAGGTTCATCGCCTGCATCGGCTAACACAGTGCCCCACGGGTCGACAATCATGGCGTGCCCATGCGTATGGCGCATCGCATAGTGCCGTCCGGTTTGAGCCGGAGCCAGCACATAGCAGGTATTTTCGATCGCGCGTGCTTGCAGTAAGACCTGCCAGTGATCTTTACCCGTAAAAGCGGTGAACGCAGCGGGTACAAACAGCACCTCTGCACCCATCTGAGCGAGATGGCGATACAGCTCTGGGAACCGCACATCGTAACAAACGGACAAGCCTAAATTGCCCAGTTCTTTAGACGGGTAGACGGGTGGTAGCCGCACTCCTGCCAGCACCGTACCCGATTCCTGATAGGTATTGCCATCCGGCACATTGACATCGAAGAGATGCACTTTTTCGTACCGTGCCAACTCTGCTCCACTGGGGTCAATCAGCAGCGCTGTATTGTACACTTTGCCGTTGCCAACAGGCACTGGAAAGCCACCGCCCAGCAAGGTCACCTGGAAGCGCTGTGCCATTGTTTTGAGGAATTTTTCGCTGGCAGACGCGATCGCCTCTGCCTGAGCCAGTTTTTCTTGCTCGTCCCCTAAAAATGAAAAATTTTCTGGTAAGGCGACCAATTCAGCACCCTGACGCACTGCCAGATCAATTAATTCTTCTGCCTGAATCAAATTTTTTTCGAGATTTGGCAGGCTGGTCATTTGCACAGCCGCCGCCAGATAAGACTTCATAAGCTCAACTCAAATCGCCGCTAAAAGCATCGGTTCTAAGACTTATTGGAGTGTAACCGCGTTTGGTCGTGAGTTAACCCCAACTCGTCGAAACCTCTAACTACTATTTAAAGCCAAGTGTGACCCGCAATGATCTAACGTTAGTTCGACAAAGTTAGAAGACTGTATAGCGATTCCCATTAGAGTGCGGTATGTGGGCTGGGGTTTGAAGGCAGAAGGCAGGAGGCAGGAGGCAGAAGGAAAGCCGCCGTGCGCTTTAACTTCTGCCCTCTGCCTTCTGCCTCTTTGCGACTGTACTTCACTGGATTAGGAACCGCTATGGAAGACAGAGCAGATAGTCTTTTGCATTCCAAGTTCAGGCTCCAGCTTTTCTTCTGTCAATTGCTGTTCGTCGAACTCACCTGCTTTTAGAGCCTTGGGCGTTAGAGCGCAAGGTACGAAAGGGAACTATAGACGTGCACGCTGATCGAACACAACGCGATCGCGGTCACTGACCGACTTCCCCCACTCTCACCGTTGCCCCTATGACAGACAGACTTTACCTTTACGGCATCTTTCCCGCGCCCGGTCCTCAAGCCCTACAGCTTGAAGGCTTAGATAAGCAACCTGTACACACGCAAGTCGTTGATGGTTTTACCTTTCTGTACTCCGAAGCGCAGCAGGAGCGCTACCTGGCAAGTCGGCGTAACCTGTTAGGGCACGAAAAGGTGCTGGAGCAAGCAATGGAAGTTGGCTACCGGACGCTGTTGCCGCTTCAGTTTGGTCTAGTGATTGACAATTGGGCAACGGTTACAGAACAACTAACGGCTCCCTATGGTCGAGGTTTGGAGAAACTGTTCATCAAACTCAATGGACAGCGCGAGGTCGGGGTGAAAGTCTTCTGGGAAGCCGATCGCGAACTGCAACTGCTCCTCCAAGAGAACCAGAGTCTGAAGGAAAAGCGAGACAGCCTGGAAGGAAGAACATTGGGCATGGATGAGGTGGTGGCGATCGGTCAGGCGATCGAACGTGCGATGGAAGCCCGTAAGCAAGCCATCATTCAAACGTTTCAGGAAACGCTCAATCCTTTGGCAGGCGATCAGGTTGAGAACGACATGCTGCTTGAATCCATGATTTACAACGCTGCTTACCTCATTCCGTGGCAGGCAGAACCCGACTTCAGTGCCCATGTGGAAGATCTGGATCACCAGTTCGACAGTCGGCTCAAGATTCGTTACAACAACTTCACTGCACCGTTTAACTTTGCCCAACTCGATCGGCTGGAATAGCGTTTAGCGGTCAGCCGTCAGCCGTCAGCATTAACTCATCCTTTATCCCTCCCTTTCGCCCCCATGCTCTTTAAACTTCTCTTCGCCCCCGTTACTGGCATCGGTTGGATTGCTGAACAGATTCAACAACGCGCCGACACCGAGCTTGACGCAACCGAAAACCTCAGCAAACGCCTTTTAGCACTGCAACTTGCCTTCGACATGGGCGACATTCCTGAAGACGAGTTTGAAGTTCAGGAAGAAGAGCTGCTGCTGGCAATTCAGGCGCTGGAAGAGAGTAAACGTGCCGAAGCCGCCCTGGAAGCCGAAGCAGAAATGGACTAGGCGCTAAAGTGACGCGCGTCGGAAAAGGTGAATCGCACTTTTAGGCAAGATCGCGCTGTTCGCTTAGTTGAGCGTTTTTGCCCAGCCAGCGATCGAGGGCGACAAGTAGCAAGCCCAGTACCAGAAAGCCGATCGCCATAAAAACGCTATTTGCCAACACCTGTGGGTAGCCCAGCGTTGCTACATCAATAAATGGATAGGGGTAAAAGCCAAAGACTGCGCCCCAAAATAGTGCCCAGACTACAAAGCCGAGTGGAAATACCAGCCACCGAACCGCATTATGCCATTGCAAGTAGCCCTTGGGTGTGAAAAACAACCACTCAATGAGATACAGCGCAGGCATCACATAATGGAGCGCTATATCTGCTACCCACGACAGCCCAGTTGGGTTCCAGGTATGTCTAAGAATCAGAAAATAAACAATCCCTGTGATGAAAATATATACGCCCACGCCGCTCTTGACCTTGGGATGTGCAAAGAAACCGTCTGCATAACGTTGCGCACCCACTGTTGTAAACACCGTGGCAACCAGAATGTTGCTGAGGATCGTGAAGTAATCGAAAAACTTCATAACTCCAACGATTCCAGGTTGCCCTTTTTCAATGTTGATCACAATCAGTAGGTAGAGTTGCAGCGCTAACGCACTCCAACCCACGATCGCGCTGATGATTCTAAACGGTAGCCTGATGTTCATCGTTAATTCTTTCTCCTAAAACCGACGCAGAAATGAGATGTGTCAACTTAACGAGGCTGAATCGGCACAGGTGGAGTCGCTTGAGCGGATTCTGTCACGCCATTTACAGCACAAAGCCTTGGCACTGATTGTTTTAGACGGCAAGGGCTGCTTTGAGTTGGGCAAGGGCACCCGCTTCCGGGTCGCTCACTTTGACACCAGAGCCAAACAGACCACTACCTGCTGCCTTTGCAACTACATCAGCACAGGCATAAATAAAGGCTTTGTACTCGCTAATTTCTTCCGGTGTTGCTTTGCCGTGAAGGGTGTCAAGGGCAGTATTGATTGCCACGATCGCCCTGTCTACCAAAACACCCGCTTTGACATCATCAGGCTTCACGTCAGGCGTTTCTAGCTTGACCACGCCGCTGCGAAGCGCCGCTTCCGAAAATACAGCTTGAATCACTTTATTGTGTGGATATTTTTTTGCTGCTCCGACGATTTCCTTGGACAGTGCTGCCACTTCGATCGCGGTTGAAACAATGCCCAAATCTGACGCAGCAACAGCAAAACCAGTCAGTAAGGGTGCCTGAGCGATCGTTGCCTGCTCTTGAGGTGTATAGCTCGTAGTCATTCGTTTACAGCAGAAAAACGCTGCAATCAGAATAGGCGAGAAAGATAAGAAAGCGATAGGTGCCTCTCTTTCAGGGACACCTAAACCAGAGGGTCTCGGATGGATGCGTTGCGGAATAGAGGTATGACTGGTCAAAGCCGCCCTCACCCTCACCCTCACCCGTTGGGAGAGGGGACTAAATTCTGGCTCCCTTCTCCTTGGGGAGAAGGGCTGGGGATGAGGGAAATCATACTTGCATTCAGCAACGCCCGGATGGATGCGTGAGCCTCGCTTATCAGTTCCTTATTTTCTTCCATTAATCTCTAAAGCTGAGGCGAATCAGATTTTCCACGATTCTCATCAATTCTGACTGCGCTGGTTAGTGAAAGAATGACGGCGGCAACGCTAGTTTAGTGCCATTTAGGAGCGATCGATGGTGCGATCGCGCTACGGTCTGCTCGTTTGGCTAAGCAGGCATAGTTACTGCCGCAACCATTTGTTCACATCGTATTCGGACTGTAGATGCATCTCGCTGTAGATGCAGTTTTACTGTTTTTCACCGCTTACATCGACCAACTGCTTACATTTACCAAGAGAGGCATTAACGCAATGGGATTATTCTTTGATGTTTTGAGTTCAATTAACAACCCTAACCAGTCAGGGAGCGTCGAACAGCTCAGTACCCTGACCAATGCAGCGCAGCAGCTCGGTGCTGGCAATGGAGTGAATGCATCAATGCTCCAAACGGCGCTATCAACTGTAGGCGGTTCGCTTCTACCCGTGTTGAAGCAGCAGAGTTTAGCGCCCGGTGGCAATCAAGCGCTGGATGGACTGCTGAATCAGTTTACTGGCGCAGGTATTGGTGCTAATACAGCCGCGCTGCCAGCTTTTTTGACCCCTCAACTACAGCAGCAGATTGTACAGGCAATTTCTCACAAAACGGGGTTGAGTGCTGCCATTTTGCAACCGCTGCTGCCTGGACTGATCGCAACAGCGATGGGCTTTCTGGGCATGGGCGCAAGTAAGCCAGGTGTTTCTGGTGAAAACCCCATTTTGAATAGCTTTTTAGACGGCGATCGTGATGGTGATACCGACTTGGGCGATGTCTTCAAGTTTGCGAATCGTTTTATCAATGTGCCCAGCTAGTTTGTTTCTTCAGTTGTTCTTAGTCAAGGGGTACTTGTCATGAAAAGTCGCACAAAAGAAGCCTCGATCGCGTCGGTTGCACTATTGCTTGCCCTTGTAAGTAGCGCGCCGCTCGCAGCCTCACTCAACATTCGTCCAGTTTTGGCGCAAGCGTCACCAACTGGGCTGCCATTACCAACAGCCGTTCCCAGCGGCACCACCATCGGCATTGATGGTTCTAGCAGCATGGCAACCATCAACCAGGCGCTTAAGCAGCGGTTTGAGCAGCAGTTTCCCGGCACCGATGTCAAGCTAGGTTCAAGTGGCACTGCCGCCGCCCTGCAAGCAGTTCTGAGCGGAAAGCTTGACCTGGCAGCGATCGGTCGATCGTTGACAGCCGCCGAAAAAGCGCAGGGGTTGATCGCTACACCGTTGAGCCGTCGCAAGATTGCGATCGTCATTGGCTCTGCGAATCCCTTTAAAGGCAATTTGACGCTGGAGCAGTTTGCCAAAATTTTTCGGGGCGAAATCACGAATTGGTCACAAGTCGGTGGTGCTCCAGGAGCGATTCGCGTGGTCGATCGTCCCGATACCAGCGATACTCGCCAGTCCTTTCAAAATTACCCGGTCTTCAAGCAAGCGCCGTTTAAGGTTGCTCCAGGTGCCGTCAAACTAACAGAAGATAGCACTGATGCGGTCATCAAAGCGCTCGGAACAACTGGCATTGGGTATGCGATCGTTGATCAAGTCACGGATAAAGCAGGGGCAACGATCGTTCCCATGCACAACACCTTGCCCACTGATCCTCGCTATCCGTTCTCTCAGCCGCTGGGCTATGCTTACAAAGGTCCAGAGCCTAACCCTGGTGCACAGGCATTTCTAGGCTATGCCACCGCACCCGAAAGCCAGCAGACCGTAGAGACGGCTAAAACGGAGACGATCGCGCCAAGCACTGCACCTTCGGCGATCGCGCCCAGTCCAGAAGCCACAACGCCATCCCCTGTGGCAGCGCCTGCTCAGACCACGGGCTTTCCCTGGTGGCTGTTGCTGGCACTTCCGCTGCTAGGCGGACTTCTCTGGTGGCTGTTGAAAGGTCGTGGCGCACCAGCAGGCGTTGTTGCTGCTGCAAAGGCAGATCCTAGCCGCCTGATTCTGACACCGCGCACCTGCAAAGATGCGTATGCCTATTGGGAAGTGCCAGACGCTGCCAAAGCCGACTTACGCCGTCAGGGTGGAGAAAAGCTGGCGCTGCGTGTGTATGATGTCACCGATATTGATTTGAATCATCACCAAGCCCACAGCGTCCAACAGTTTGATTGTCATGCCGATCAGCAAGATCTACATGTACCCATTCCTGTAGACAACCGCGATTATCTCGCTGAGTTGGGTTACGTGACTGGTGACGATCGCTGGCTCTCGTTAGCCAAGTCAGATCATGTACGCGTACCTGCCTGCCCTCCCGTTGGCACAGAGGCTCCTGATCGCATGGGAACTGTCTTCAAAACAGGTGCAGCGGTCGCAGGCGTTGCTGGGGCGGCAGTAGCTGCCAAATCCTTTGCCAGCGATCGGGCGCAGGGCAGCTATCTTGACCCGGATGACCAGAATCGACTCATTCTGGTGCCCCGCAATGATGATGATGCCTACGCGTATTGGGAAGTGTCAGATGCAGCGAAAGAATCGCTCCGTCGTCAGGGTGGAGAGACGTTAACGCTGCGCCTCCATGACGTGACGGGTGGGATTGACCTCGATCAACAGTCCCCCCACAGCACAAAGCAAATCAATGTCGATGAACTGGCTCAAGATCGACACATCCCCTTAGCCACGTTACGGCACGAGTCACAGGGCAACACCTTCGGACAGCGTGACTACGTAGCTGAATTGGGCTATGCGACAGGCACCGATCGCTGGTTAACGCTTGCCCGCTCTGCACCTGTCCAGTTACCTGTATCGTCTTCTCCTTCAAACCTTGTGGGAGAATCGGTCAAAGCAGGCAGCGCAGCCGTTAGTGATGGACTAGGAACGGCACTCAAAATGGGAGGAGCAGCGGTTGCAGGGGCGGCGGCTACCGCTGCTGGAGCCTGGACAAGCGCTCGTGCAGCGTTAGATCATGGTGCAACGTCTCACCCAGTGTCTACCGAAAAGGGGAGCCGTATTATCCTGGTGCCTCGTAGCGCCAAGCAGGCATACGCTTACTGGGAAGTGAGTCAGGCAGATAAGGACGACAGAAAACGGCAGGGCGGGGAAACTCAGGTGCTACGTGTCTACGAAGTGACAGGAATGGATATGGACTCTGTGCCTGCCCACAGCGTGCAGTCGTTTGAGTGTCGCGAGTCAGATCAAGATCGTCACGTCCCCATTCCGGTAAGCGATCGCGATTATGTGGCTGAAATTGGCTACACCACCAAAGATGGACGCTGGCTCAGCATCATTCGCTCGTTTCATGTACGAGTGCCTGCGGTGTAGGTAGAAGCGGTCAGCTATTAGCGGTCAGCGGTCAGCGGTCAGCGGAAAACTGGGCGTTGCTGATTGCAGACATGATTGCCCTCATCCCCAGCCCTTCTCCCTAGGGAGAAGGGAGCTAAAACTCTTGTTCCCTCTCCTTTTGGGAGAGGGCTAGGGTGAGGGCAAATTTAGATGATGAATATAAGCCTGTGTGGGAGCGGCGAGTTTGGTTTGCAGGTGCGCGATGAGCTGTCGATCGCCCTCTGTCCAAACTCTTGGCTGCTCGAACACAGAGCATTCCAGAATGCCAATCAGCGTATCGTTGAGATAGATCGGCGCGTGAACGAGTGCTCGATGCTGAAATTTCTCTCGCTCATAGGCGCGATCGACGACATCACTACCCGCCGTTTCAATATCGTCTACAAAAACGGCTAGAGGAGTACGCAGCGCGATCGTCATCAGCGGATCTTGCGGTGCAGTTGGATCTTCCAGCCAGTCAGCACCCAGCCAGTCAGCTTCCCGACCGTCCCGCGCCCAACAGTGCGTGATTTTTCCCTGCCCTGTTGTGGGTTCTCGCAAATAGAGAAAGCAACGATCGCACGGCAACATTGCCCCTAATGCTGGCATCAATGCCGTCAAGAAGCTGTCTGGCTCTACGTCATTTTCAAATAACTGGATTAACACGTCCGGCAAAGGCTCAGCCATGCTTTCTTTCATCACGAGACAGCCTCCTTCGGCAGCACCTCTCCCGGACAACCCGGTTGACGCTTTGCTTCCAAGTAGTCTGCCATAATTTGCTGGTAGCGATCGCGCCCAAACGTAGCGTAGTGACCGGGATAGACTGTTTCGATCGGCAGCTTCTGCAAGCGCTCATAGGTCGAGATGTAGGTGGGAATGTCGCTTCCGGGTAGTTGGTCGAGCAATTCGCCATCGTAAATAACATCGCCGGAAAAGAGTTCCTGGTTTTTGGCATCGTAGAGGGCAATGCAGCCAGGTGAATGTCCTGGTAGATGGAGCACTTCAAAGGCACGATCGCCCAGATCCAGCACGTCGCCTTCCTGCAAAAGCTGCGTGGGTTCGGCACTGTGGAGCGTATACTGCATTGCCGTGAAGCCTGCATAGGGCAATTGCTCGAAGTGCTCATCCAGTACAAAGCCCAATGCTTGAGCGCACACAGCCGCGTGGTTATCGCCCAATCGCAGTGCCTCTGCTTCGGCGGGATGAATCGCCCTGTGTTCAAATTCGTGCAGTCCGCCTGCATGGTCGAAGTGAATGTGAGACGCGATCGCCAGCAGTGGCTTATCAATCAACGCCGCAATATGCTGTCGCAAACTTGCTACGCCTAAGCCTGTGTCGATGAGCAAATCCTGCTTCTGCCCTTTGATGAGCCACAGATTCGCTCGGTTCCATGCCCAATAGTGTATTTCGCCGATGCAGTAGAGTCCCGGATTAATTTGGCGCGTCGCAAACCAGCGATCGCAGACAGGTTTGGATTTCAGCACGGTTAGAAGTCTTTGTGCAAAACCATATTATGCCCTTATAACCAAAGGTATGCGCGACGAGAACAGGTAAGTCAGCTCCTATCACACCCTTTAAAGCAACAACGATTCAGGCACACCCGACGTAGGTAACTTTTGCAACTGACGATCGCATTAATCAGCGATGCCTCTACAGAAAAACTGTCAGGCGATACAATAGGATTGCTCGGTAGCACAATCGCACTATCAGGCGATACAAAAGGATTGCAACCTGACACACTAGCCTGATCCAGGCGGCACAAAAGGATTGTGACCTGCAACAATGGCATTGTCCAGGCAGCACAAAAGAATTGTGACCCGCTACAAAAGGATTGTCGGGTGACACAATCGCATTGCCAGGCGATACAAAAGGATTGCGACCCAACACAATGGCATTGTTAGAGAACACAATGGCATTGTCAGAGAACACCATGGCATTGTTCAGGCGACACTTGTAGGGGCATAGCATTGCCGTGACCCTACAAGCGATTGGATCTGTAGCTGTCAGGCTTTAAATCGGTATAAGCTGTGTCAGCCAATCAAGGTATACGCTATTTTTGTAGAGAAGCGTAGAACAACTGAGTCATGGCGGTCTTACAGCCTTAACGCAACGAATGGACGATCGCCGCTTAGAACCGATTCTCGCCTGGTTTGCACAGCAAGGCTGGCAGCCGTTAGCGTTTCAGGTGGAAACCTGGCAGGCATATTTGGCGGGTCAGAGCGGCATGATTCAGGTGCCAACGGGTTCTGGCAAAACCTATGCGGCGGTGATGGGAGCGATCGCCGCCATTTTAGAAACGCCGGGAATCGGACTGCAACTGCTGTACATTACACCGCTACGAGCGCTATCACGGGATATTGAGCAAGCAATTCGACGACCGATCGACGAAATGGGCTGGAATTTACGGGTGGAATCGCGCACCGGAGACACCAGCGCGTCTAAAAAGACCCGGCAACTCAAGAACATGCCGGATATTCTCATTACCACGCCCGAATCGCTGGCGCTGATGTTGTCGTACAAAGATGCTGCTACACGGTTCAAGTCCCTCCAGGCAGTCATTTTGGACGAGTGGCACGAACTGCTTAGCTCTAAACGCGGTACGCAAACAGAGTTATGTCTCTCGCATCTCCGGGGGCTACAGCCCAACCTGCAAACCTGGGCAATTTCGGCAACGTTAGGCAATGTGGAAGAAGCGGCACAGGTGGCGATCGGTCTCAACCAGCAACCCGTCATCGTGCGATCGAACCTGAATCGCCAAACCATCATCAAGAGTGTCTTGCCAACGTCCGTCGATACGTTTCCCTGGGCAGGGCATCTGGGATTGAGGCTGTATGAGGAACTGGTCGAGGCATTAGATATCAATATATCTACGCTTATTTTCACCAACACGCGCTCCCAGGCGGAACGGTGGTATCAGGCGCTCACCTTCGCGCTGCCAGATGACATCGATCGCATTGCGTTGCATCACGGTTCCATCTCTGTTGTAGAACGGGAAGCGATCGAAGCGGGACTCAAAGCAGGTGACATCAAATGGGTTGTGTGTACTTCATCGCTGGATTTGGGCGTGGATTTTCAACCTGTTGAGCAGGTCGTCCAAATTGGCAGCGCGAAGAATCTTGCCCGGTTATTGCAACGAGCAGGGCGATCGGCACACGTCCCCGAAGGCACCTCCGAAATTTTGTTTCTGCCTACCAATGCGCTAGAACTCCTCGAAATTTCTGCGTTTCGCAATGGTTTGAAAGCAGGCGATATTGAAGCACGACGATCGCTCCACAAACCCTATGATGTGCTAATTCAACACTTAATTACACTCGCTTGTGGCGATGGCTTTACAGTTACAGAAACACTTGGTGATATCAGACAATCTGCTTCCTACGCTGCTTTAACCGATGAAGAATTTGTGTGGATACTGGAGTTTATCATTCAAGGTGGCAAGTGTTTGAGCGCCTATCCCAACTACAAAAAAGTGATTTTGGAGGGCGATCGCTACGTTATAGCCAATCCGCAAATTGCTCGTATGCATCGTATGAGCATTGGCACGATTACATCCAATCAAGCGGTGCGAGTACGCTACATGAATCAGAAAGATATCGGCACCGTTGAAGAAGGCTTTGCCTCTAAACTTAAGAAAGGAGATGTCTTCTTTTTTGCTGGGAAACAGCTTGAGTTTTTCATGATGAAAGATATGACGGTTTATGTGAAAGGCACTAAGAAAACGTCAACCGTCACCCCGATCTGGACAGGCGGAAATCTGTCGATTTCAGACTCGTTGAGTACGCATTTAAGGAGTGAAATTGCCTGTGTCAAGCAAAAGGCGGCGCTAAATCGTGAACTCGAATGTATTGCACCGATTCTGTTAGCGCAGGCACGAATATCCTACTTGCCATCTCCCGGTGAACTGCTTATTGAAATCTGTAAGACGCGCGAAGGTCAGCATTTGTACGTCTTTCCCTTTGAAGGGCGCTTTGTCCATGAAGGGTTAGGTTTTCTGTGGGGCTATCGTTTTGCCAACCAGCAAAAGACAACTTTAACGATTTCAGTCAACGACTATGGCTTTGAGATTTTAGCACCCGCTGACTATCCCTTCAAAGACTTATTTTCGTCACAGTTTTTTGCGTCGGATGCACTTGAGGATGAGCTGAAGGCAAGCATTAATATCTCAGAGCTAACCAGTCGTAAGTTTCGTGGCATCGCTCAAGTAGCAGGACTTGTTTTTCAAGGCTATCCATCTGCAAAGAAAACGTCGGGTCAACTACAGGTAAGCTCTTCACTGATTTACGAAGTTTTTTCTAAGTATGAGCCGGATAATCTGTTATTGAAACAGGCAGAGCAGGAAGTATTAAATCAACAGCTTGAAGCACACCGATTAGCTAAAACGCTCGATCGCCTAAACACCTTAATGACGATCTGGCAAGAAACCAAGCGACCGTCACCCTTTGCCTTTCCATTGCTCATTGAGCGACTCAGCTCACGGTTGTCAAATGAAGGCTTGTTAGATCGTATTGAGCGTTTGAAAAAACAGTGGGAAAAGAAATAATGCAAATCACTGTTTTAGGAACCGAACTGCAATTATTGCCAGAAAAAGCGATCTATGTTGAGCATCTGCAAATGCTGCTTGTTTCCGATGTGCATTTGGGGAAATCTGAAACGTTTCAGGCAGCAGGTATTCCCATTTCCAATCGAGTGAATCAAGACTCGCTCGATCGCTTGCAAGCTCTCTGCCTCAAAATGCAGCCAAAGACCTTAATCATCTTGGGCGATCTGTTTCATTCTCGCTTTTCTCTCGTCAAAGAGGTGTTGGATGGCTGGTCACGTTTTTTAGATGCGATCGATCTAGAGGTCAAGCTCATCATCGGCAATCACGATCGCGCCCTCATCAATAGCCTCAGCCAGCTTTCCATCACCTGTTTTACCGATGCTCTCCAGTGCGATCGTCTTTTACTGAGTCATGAGCCATGTTCGCAGCCAAAAGCACTGAATATCTGTGGTCACATCCATCCCTGTGTGCGGCTCAGGACAAAATTGGACAACCTGCGTCTGCCGTGTTTTTACCTGGAACAGCAACAAAAGCGCCTCGTACTGCCCTCATTTGGAGCCTTTACAGGTGGCTACGAAGTTGAGCTGAAGCCCGGTTCAACTGCCTATGTCATTGCTGAAAATACAGTCGTAGCGTTTGAGGGTTAGCGTAAGTCTGTAACAGAAACACGCTTGTACGAAAGGGTTATAGCAACAAAGCGAGACCGTAGCCACAACTATCTTTTCCACACTCATCAAAGCGCCAATTGAGTGAGGATAGTACTTACGCTGTCGAAACGGGAAAGTGCGTAGCGTTCACCGATTAGGCTTTTCAGGTAGTAATCCCAACTGTTTGAGGGTGTCGGTATCGTAATTGGCTTGTCGCCAGTATCGGGCTTCTTTAATTTGCGCTGTTGCAGTGCCAATTGTGCTCCTGAGGTTAGCGTTTTGGAAGTTAGCACCATAGAGGTAGGCAGAGAGAAGGTTAGCACCATAAAGACTGGCAGAGAAGAGATTAGCACTGTGGAGACTGGCAAAGAAAAGATCGGCTCTATAGAGGTCGGCACCATTAAGGTTGGCGTTGAACAGGTTAGCATAGCCGAGGTTAGCACGATTGAGGTCAGCTCTATAAAGGTTGGCAGCACTGAGGTTGGCGTTGAAGAGGGTGACACTGCTAAGATTAGCGCTGCTAAGATTGGCGTTGCTAAGATTGGCGCTGCTAAGATTGGCGCTGCTGAGATTGGCACTGCTGAGATTGGCACCTTGAAGGTCAGCATTGTTGAGCTTGGTATTGCTGAGATTGGCACTGCTGAGATTGGCACCTTGAAGGTCAGCACGGTTAAGGTCGGTGTTGGTTAAGTTCAACTTTTGCTCCTCTGGATGATTTGTCACTTTTCGTCGCCCAATTACTGTTAGTGCCGATTGCACGTCAGTTGGAATGAGCTTTAGCTTTTTGTCCTTCGATGACCTATTCCTAACAAAAGCTGTCAACACTTCCATAACCGTCCTGTAATCTTTAGGTGAATCGTTCGCAATTCGCTCCAGCGAGAGGATCGCACCAATTCGAACATCGATCTCCTTACTCCCTAAGTGTTCCACAGCCTTCGCAGAGCGGTCAGTAACGAGCTTTTCATTGTTGAGTTGTCGTTCTTCTTGTGCTGCTTCTAGTTGCGCTTGACCAGTGCGATATGTAAGGTATAACCCCAATCCCGCAAGGAATGTCGCCAACACACCAAATGCCGAAATCATGACCTTTACCACGTCCAAAGCGGCACTTGGTGTCTCAGCAGTAAAGGCTAGTCGTAACAACCGCTTAATTTTCCAAAAGGGCGATCGCTCTCGTTGCAGTGCCTCAATTGCCGCCTGCCAATGTTCTTCGGCTGAACGTTCAGGCTGAGCTTGCCAGAGGGCATACGCACGATCGCGGATTTGCTCGTCTGTAAAGGGAAGGAGCTTGGGTTTAAAAGAGCGTTTCAGTCTCTGCACTCGCGTGACTCGATATTTCGTCACCGCAAATTTAGCCTAAATCAGTTACGTTGCGTGGACAATGTCTGAGTTTCAACGCAAGAATTTTGCTGGCAGCCAACATACTTTCGCTAACCCTGTCTTAGCGATCGCCTAACGGAACATGCTGCTCACAGAGGTATCTTCGTGGATGCGCCAGATGGTTTCGCCCAGCAAATTGGCGACGGAAAGCACCGTGAGTTGTGGGAAGCGATCGCCATCTGGAATGGGGATCGTATTCGTCACAATTACCTCTTCAAAGAGACCGTTAGAGAGGCGTTCGATCGCGGGTGGTGAAAAGACGGCATGGGTAGCACAGGCGTAGACTTGCCGTGCGCCTTCCTGCTTCAAGAGCCGTGCGCCTTCAATAATCGTGCCTGCGGTGTCGATCATGTCATCAACCAGGACGGCAGTTTTACCAGACACATCACCGATCAGATTCATCACTTCTGCCACATTGTGAGCCTGTCGCCGCTTATCAATAATCGCCAGTGGCGCATCATCCAGCTTTTTGGCAAACGCTCGTGCCCGTGCTACGCCACCCACATCGGGCGAAACAACAACCAGATCAGACAGTTGCTTGCTCGAAAGATAATCGATCAGCGTCGGCGAACCGTACACATGATCGAGCGGAATATCAAAATAGCCCTGAATCTGCGCTGAGTGTAAATCCATTGCCAATACCCGATTGGCACCTGCCTGCGTAATCAGGTTTGCTACCAGCTTGGCGCTGATCGACTCTCGCCCTGCTGTTTTACGATCTGCCCTGGCATAGCCGTAATACGGCATCACTGCTGTAATCTGCCGTGCCGATGCGCGACGACAGGCATCGATCATAATCAGCAGTTCCATAATGTTGTCATTCACCGGACGGCACGTTGGTTGCAGCAAGTACACATCACAACCCCGGATCGATTCCTGGATTTGAATGTAGAGCTCGCCATCAGCAAACCGCTTTCGCACCATAGGGCTAAGATCCATGCCCAGATAGCGTGCAACCTCCTTGGAGAGAGGCATATTGGCTGAACCAGAGAGGAGCCGTAACCGATTTTGGTCACTAAGAGACGGCAGAGCAGCTTGAGGAGTAAGAGTTGCAGAGCGGATCACGGCGTATCCTCGAACGTAGTCATCGCAATATTACCATTCGGATTTGAAAACGGACTTCAGGATATACCCTTGGAAAAGTGACGTACAGCGTTCCAAAAAGTCAGGCGAACGAGAAGGGCTTGAGAGAGCTTACGATCGTACACTAACCTGATTCAACCAGTGCAAAAACGCTTAGCCTGAACCATTGTCACCCACTCAGCAGACAGTTAAAGTCGCCTACTCTATAGCTCCCTATTTTCCATTGATCTAAAAAAAATAAATCAGTGGATTTACACAAAACACCATTACGATTTTATGCAATGTGCACGTACTGTTGACAACCGCCGATCGTCCTCACCCAACTGGTGCGCTGATACAGTCACATTAATCGCTTCATCAAGCCTCACTAGCACACAAAGGAACAAAAGCATGAGTTTGAAAGATCGCATTGGCGAAGATATTAAAACCGCCATGAAAGCAAAAGACAAAGTGCGGCTAGAAACCGTGCGGAGTATCAAAAAAGTCATTCTAGAAAAGGAATCCAGCGTTCGTCCGTTGGGGCAAGAAAGCTTGACAGAGGCGCAGGAAATCGAAGTGCTGGTGCAGTTGGCAAAGCAGCGACGAGATTCGATCGCCCAATATCAGCAGGCGAACCGCGCCGATTTAGCCGATCAGGAAGCTCAGGAATTGGCGATTCTGGAAGAGTATCTACCCAAGCAACTGTCAGATGAGGAGATTGCCACTGCTATTGATCAAATCATTGCTCAAGTAGGTGCTACGTCTGCGAAAGACATGGGTAAGGTCATGAGTCCAGTCATGCAGCAGCTTAAAGGCAAGGCAGATGGCAAAAAAGTACAAGATCTGGTGAAAGCGAAGTTGGGTGGTTGACACTCACGGTCGATCGCCACACCTTGTCTGCCAGAATAAGAGAGCTAGACGCTAGAAAGATTCCGCTATGCGACCACCGATCCCTATTGGCACCACATTACAGAACCGTTACCGCATCCTCAGCGTCTTGGGTCAAGGAGGGTTTGGTCGCACCTACCTGGCAGAAGACCAGGGGCGGTTTAACGAACTCTGCGCGCTAAAAGAACTGATCCCAGCACAGGGAGGCGCTTATGCCCTGGACAAGTCTAAAGAACTCTTCCAGCGAGAAGCGCAAATTCTCTACCAAATTCAGCATCCCCAAATTCCTCAGTTTCGAGCCACGTTTGAGGAAGACCAACGTCTGTTCTTAGTCCAGGATTACGTGGAAGGACAAACCTATCGAGCGTTGTTAGAGCAGCGTCAGGTGCAGGGGGTAGCGTTTTCAGAACCAGAGGTGTTGCAACTCATGCGGCAGCTTTTGCCAGTGCTGGCTCACATCCATAGCAAAGGCATTATCCACCGCGACATTGCCCCAGACAACATCATGCTACGGCAACAGGATGGCAAACCCGTCTTAATTGACTTCGGTGTGGTGAAAGAATTAGCGACACGGTTTCAATCGCCGAACCTGACGGCACAGAATACGACAGTTGGTAAGCCAGGGTTTGCGCCCAGTGAACAGATGCAGTCGGGACGGGCGTATCCTAGCAGCGACTTGTACTCGCTGGCAGTAACCGCCGTTGTACTGCTAACGGGACGAGAGCCACAAACCTTGCTGGATGATGCGACGCTGACCTGGTACTGGCAGCGCTGGGTAACGGTCACTCCAGGCTTTGCCCAGGTTCTTAACAAAATGCTGAGCTATCGTCCAGACGATCGCTTTCAGTCAGTTGCCGAAGTGGTGCAGGCACTCCAGGCACCCACACCTGCTGCCTCTACGCCGCCTCCCTACCAGCCACCCGCTCAGACAGCCGTACCATCGACTCCAAACGTTTCCCACATGGCAACGATGGCGGTCGGACGACAGCCCGATCCGCTGCCAGTGACTGCAAGCCCCAGTCGGAACGTGCCGATCGTGCCTGCGCCTCGTAGCTCCGTTTGGGACGATCCATTAGCGGTGGTTGCGATCGGGCTAGGGTTAGTAGTGCTCACAGGTGTTGGCACCTGGGCAGTCGTGCGGGCAGTGCTTAACAACCAGCCCACGCCATCGCCTACGCCGACGCTGACTACATCATTCAGCCCAACTCCGACGTTCTCGCCGACGCTCACACCAACACCGAAACCCACGAATGAGCCTGTCGCCTACAGCCAAACGCTCGATATCAGCCCTGATACAAAGGTGACCAAAACAGGTACGCTGCGATCGAACGAAACCGTCAATTACATTCTCGCTGGCGAACAGGGACAGCAGTTAAGCGCTGTTATTTCAGGTGAAGGGATGCTGATGTCCTTGCTGGGTCCCGATCGACAGCCTCTGAGTGGTCAGTCTAGTCGGGTTTCGCTCTGGCAAGGGACGCTGCCTTACACAGGTAACTACTACATTCAACTTAGCCCAGTCAAAGGGCTGGACAGGAGCGACTATCGGCTGGATGTCAACCTCAGACGCGCTGCCACTCCCACCCCAACGCCAACCGAAACAACACCATCGCCCAGTCCATCACCAGCAACACCAACGGTTCAACGTCACCGTGTGCGCTTTGAGTCTGGGCAAACGGCAACAACCGTGAGCGATCGTGCCACCCCCCAGCTCATTCACCGCTATCTGCTCAGAGCAACGGAAGGACAGATCTTCAAAGCTGCGGTGCGTGATGGTTCCGTCACGCTCAATATTTCCACCCCCGATGGGCAACCGATTCAGGCGGCATCCAACGTCCTGTCGTGGGAAGATCAGTTGCCCATGAGCGGTACCTACCAGGTTGATGTCATCGCAGCTCAGGACACAAATTTCAGCCTGGATATTAGTATTCGGAACTAGAATAGTTACTGGTTGTTAGTTTTTGGTTGTTAGACGATGTCCGTCTGTAAGCGGGCGATCGACCCATCATTGACGGTCTTGCTAATGCCACTCAGCCTATCTCATTCTTTTCATGCCTGACTAATAGCCAATAACTAACAACTAACAACTCTTGAACGCTCTACTCATTACTGCGACCGATACCAACGCGGGTAAGACTGTCTTAACAACAGCGCTAGCAGCCTACTTGCAAACCTACTGTGCCGACCAAACATGGAGCATTCTCAAGCCCATCCAAACGGGCGTTGGCGACGGCGAACTCTACAGCAGACTGTTTGCGCTCTCTCTAGATGCAGTCACCCCGTTACGCTTTGACGCGCCTCTTGCTCCACCATTGGCAGCCGCACAAGAAGGACGGCGTGTTGAAATCGAGTACGCCTGGCAAGCCTTTGAAACCATGCGGCAGCAATACGATTGGGTGCTGGTGGAGGCGCTGGGCGGGTTGGGTTCGCCGATAACGCACGAAACTACGGTGGCAGATTTGGCGTGGGACTGGCATTTGTCAGCCGTTTTAGTTGTGCCTGTAAAGTTGGGCGCGATCGGGCAGGCGGTTGCTAACGTGGCGCTGGCTCGTCAATCTCGCGTTCATCTCAAAGGCATTGTGCTTAACTGTGTTGAGCCTTGCACACCGGAAGAAATTGAGCAGTGGGCATCGGCTGATCTGATCCAGTCCCTGACCCATACCCCTATTTTGGGAGTGATGCCTCATTTGGCTGACCCAACTGATATGGCTCAACTGGCTCAAGTCGCTTCAAATCTGATGATAGAACGTTTGATCGCTGTTCCACTCAAGTCAACTAGAGCTTGAGCGCAGAGCATTAAGGGACGATGCGCTGATCGAGGTTTGTCAAACCCGTTGTCGCTCCTGGTTTAAAAACCAATGCCTGGATGTTGGCATCCTTGTAGCGATCGAGACCAAGATTCACTCTGATGCTGAGAGGTACAGCATTCGTGGGTACTGTCACAAAGCCCAAACGCTTGTAAAATGCTAGGCGGTGGGGCTGGCTGGCTAAATAGAGTGGCAGTGACGCTTCTTGAGTCAGCCGTTGCACTAAACAAGACCCGTAGCCCTGACCACGCCATGCAGCATCGACCTGCACGAGATATGCTTCAGAATGAGTGCTGTACTTAAAAAGCTTGGCACAACCGATGACTTTGCCACCAGACTCAACGACCCAGAAATTCGCTAGAGTTCTATCACTCCACTGATGAGCTTGCAGTGCCAGCACAAACAGGATGGTCAAAGCAATGGCGTGGGAGTAGAAACCATGTCGTATCAGCGCGAGCAAGAGACCCGCAGTGATTGCGATCGCCACGGGACTCTGGTAAAAAAGTGGACGTAGCCATTGCGCTCTACCAGGCTTCAGCGATCGATAAAATTTGTCTACTAGCGGCTCAATCGCTTTGCGATCGCCTACTTGAGCCGGACGAATCAAACATTGGGGCGATCGAGAAGAATGCAGTGTCATAGAAAAATGGCGATCGCTCGTTAAAGACCTTGCCTAAAGTCGCTAAAGTAGATCTATTGCAGTTGGCAATCCCTTTCAGGATGCCCAAGGTTTCTTCGAGAGGCACACGCTATGGTTTCGACCCCGTTATCCCCCCATCCTGTTGACACGTCTCGCATTCGCGCCACGATTCAGGCATTGCAGCCAGAGCTGGTCGAGTGGCGCAGACAACTCCATCAAAAACCAGAGCTAGGCTTTCGTGAGCAGCTAACGGCAGCCTTTATTGCCCAAAAGCTAGAAGCGTGGGGCATTGAGCACCAAACAGGCATCGCTCAAACGGGGATCGTTGCCATCATTCGAGGCACACGTCCGGGTGCGGTACTGGGCATTCGTGCTGATATGGATGCGTTGCCCATTCAAGAAGAAAATACCGTTGCCTATAAATCGCAGCATGACGGCATTATGCACGCCTGTGGTCATGATGGACACGTCACGATCGCCCTCGGTACTGCCTACTACCTATCGCAACACCGAGACGCTTTCGCTGGTACAGTCAAAATTATTTTTCAACCAGCAGAAGAAGGACCCGGCGGAGCCAAGCCCATGATCGAGGCTGGTGTCCTCAAAAATCCAGATGTGGATGCCATCATCGGTTTGCACCTGTGGAATAACCTGCCGTTGGGCACGATCGGCGTTCGTAGTGGCGCACTGATGGCGGCTGTAGAACTGTTTAACTGCACCATTTTGGGTAAAGGTGGACATGGTGCCATCCCGCAACAGACGATCGATTCCATCGTGGTTGCCTCGCAGGTTGTGATGGCACTTCAAACGATCGTGGCACGCAATGTAGACCCGATTGAATCCGCAGTGGTAACAGTGGGCAAATTGCACGCTGGTACAGCGCACAACGTCATCGCTGCCACGGCTCAGATGAGTGGCACCGTCCGCTATTTCAACCCTCAATTTCAAGGCTTCTTTAAACAGCGAATGGAACAAATTGTGAGCGGCATCTGTCAAAGCCACGGCGCGGACTATACGCTGGAATACTACAGCTTGTATCCACCTGTTATTAATGATGAGCGCATGGCAAGCCTGATACGATCGGTCGCTGAAACTGTCATTGAGTCACCGCTCGGCGTTGTGCCCCAGTGCCAAACAATGGGTGGCGAAGATATGTCCTTTTTTCTTCAAGAAGTCCCTGGCTGCTATTTCTTTCTCGGTTCTGCCAACGCCGATAAAAACCTGGCGTATCCACACCATCATCCCCGGTTTAACTTTGACGAAACGGCTTTAGGGATGGGCGTTGAAATCTTTGTCCGCTGCGTGGAGCAGTACTGCCGCTAAGTCTGATTGAGGTGCGATCGACTGCATTCAAGCAAATAACATCTCATTACTCTGTCAGATTCCTGTTTCTTGCTTCAGAGGATGCCTCAAAAGTCTAAGCTCTTGTAGCTTTGGCGACTGAATACTCCTACTCCTTTGGAGAAGGCTTCGCCAACGGAGACGCTACGCGTTTCTTGGATGCCGAAGGCTTTACGCGGCTACACAAACTAAACCCGCCGCCGCAGGTTGCCAAAACCTTTCGTTTCAATAGTCCGCGTCGGCGAATTTTGTTTACGTAGTCGCGGTTTTAACTGCCAGATGCTTTTCAAATAACCTCTTAAACTTGCATTACATCTTGAGCACTGCCAATTGGAGGATAAGGTAGAGCCATTTTGTTTTTCATACGTTTTTAACACCCTTCAATCACGCTTGTTCTAGCTGTTAAAGCTAACCAACTTCCACTCAATGTTTGAGATAAACAGGAGTTAAACATGGCGAAGCTAGGACAAGTTCATGTCAGTCATATTCAGAAAGCTAAAAGCTTTTTGGATGAAATTCTTGTAGGAGATGCTAGTAACAATGTTCTGAATGGAGAGAATGGAAACGATATAATCCTGGGAAACTTTGGAGACGACATTATTTCTAGTGGTCAAGGAATTGATGTCCTTATCGGTGGACAGGGAGACGATCAATTATTTGGTGAAAAAGGTGATGACGTTCTGTTTGGCGACGAGGGCAACGATCAAATGGATGTTTCCAATGCCATCATTGTTTGTAACGTTGCAACAGTCTATTTTGTTGCGATCGCTTCAATCTCAATTAAAGTGCCAGGATACGTTGCCAACATGGGCAATGGAACGATCGTGCTTGCTGGGAAAAACTCAGCATCCCATTCATCGATCGCGACTTTAATCAAAATATCTTTTTTAATAGGCTCAAACTCAGCAATATAAATAGTCAGTTTGATAATGTCTTCAAAGGCGAGATTGCTCGCCTGTAGCGCAATTTTCACATTCTTGAACGTCTGTCTTACCTGTTGCTCAAAGTCTGTTGAGACTAACTTTCCTGCCAGATCAGAAGCCCACTGACCAGAGACGAAAACAATTTCTGCGTTGGCAGGCGCTTTCCCAATATGTGAAAACCCGTTCTGCACAGGATTAAAGAGGGTGGTGGGATTGATAAAGGTGTTTTTTCCTTGTTGCATAATGATTAGACAATGGGTACTTTGAGCTTGCGTGGTCAGCGTATCATAAGCACATTTAGACTTACGGTAATATAGCAAAAGTAATCGCTTGCGTCAGTTCTAATTTGTTGGGGTAATACCTTAAATTAAGGGATACAGATTTGGTGGAGGTGGCTAGTCATGGTTGTCTGTAGCATGATGATCTTTAGCCTCGGTATGGTTATCGCGCCCAATCTCATACCGCAGTTCTTTAACATCTGGTTTTCTCATCTTCTCAAGCTCACACCGCCTTTAGTGACGCAGCAACTTTCTACATCAAATTTGTCTACGGGCTGCTGGGAGACAGGGTAAACGCATCTAACATGAGGTTTGAGTCATTAGGGTAGGATGCAGGCTTATCCCAGCGGCACTTCTGCCCTGGATATCCATGTTCGCGCGAAAGTCGTAGATCTGATGGTTGTGTGAACGCAGAATACTGGCACAGGGTAGCGTCACTCGCATCCCATTCTGGCGCATATAGGTAATACCATTTCACTAAACTGTGGCTACACAGGCAAGCTTCGGCTGGCGGTCAGCGGTCAGCGGTCAGCGGTCAGCGGTCAGCGGTCAGCGGTCAGCAGCAAAAACGAATCTGTAGGGCGATTTTATAGAATTGGTATAACATCCACTTCGTATACGGCTGAGTTACCAGCTTCACCTAACCATAGTCCTGTATTCTCGTGGTGCATTGTCTGGATCGTTGCAAAAAGCTGAGCCGGGGCATCCCGAACGGTCTGCTTGCCTTCCGCTGGCGGTTGGTTGCTAAACCGGAACTTACCATCATTGGTAAGGTGAGCGGCGATCGCATCAGCGTCTAGCGTATCCACCGTTTGAAGTAATGGCAAACCCATTCAGCATCCATTGCTTTACCTCTTAATGGATGGCTAGTGAATACCCTGTTGTTCCATTGCCCGCTGTACCCCTTCGTCTTCTGCCTCACCCGAAGTAGCCTTAGCGATCGTTTGGCAAAAGTATACCAATCGTCGGCACTGCCAGCGTTCTTAAGGGTTGTGAGAGACACTGTTGCCTTACCAAACCCGTGAAGAATGCGGTGCGTTCTATAGTCTGTAAGAATGATTAGGCACCAAATCCAATCGGTTTTGATGGAGTCTGTTTGCTTCTTGAGGGCTGCGAGAGGTTATTTCGCTTTAGGTGCAGCCGCATTGCCTACATACATACCTCTTGCTGGACTCTGCCACTTGCCCTTGGTTTTGCCGACCGAGAGGATGTTGCTAAGGGAACTCTTGGCTCGATCGTACGCCTCGCCTGGTAAGCCGTGATACAGCTCAGCCATAATAGCGTCTGTATTCAATGGCTCTTTGGCACTCTCTAAAATTTCACCCACTGACTCAGTCATTGATTTATTTTGAAAGTTAGTCTGCAAAAACGTTTGAAACCCGGATAGGGATGCTTTACTTCCATCACTGCTTGATGGGATCGATCGCGCTGGCTTCTCTGTTTTAGCTGCGCTAGTTTTTCCAACAGTAGGCAGTTTGGTAGCATCACGCTTTGACTGTGAGGGCTTGCTTTGTTGCCGTTGCTTAGTCCGCTTTGGTGGTGGAGAACTAACAGTCGAAGCGGCGGTATTGGCAGCGAGATGATTGCTATTTGCAGCAACTGTTGTCCGATCGAGCGGTGATACCGTCGTACTAACTGCGTTGAATGGTACGTCTTCCATAGCAGCATTGACGTTGTTACTGGCGGTGAGATTTGGTGTAGAAGTGGTATGAGGCGCTAATCCCAGTCCTGCCGCCTCTAACAGTAACGTCTCAATACCTTGAAGTTGAAGTGTTTTTTGCTGGATTTGCTCGTTGATCTGTTGCAGTTCGTGGCTCAAGTGTTCTTTTACTTTCTGCAATGATGCCACAAAGGTGCTCGCTTCATCTTTAGCCAATGTTTGCAGGTAAGAATGAGAATTAGCCACAACAAAATCCTTATTAGTTAATGCTTTTGATTTTACTCCACACTTCCATCTGCGACACATTAATCGGTCAATGACTTCGTAAGGCTTTACACCATTACGAAAAGCGGATTGGCGCTACGTTTCTATTGTTGGTGCAGCGATCGCTCAATCGTTTTGCAGTGTTTCTTACGATCATAAACTGCTGATATAGCGGTTCCTCATCCAGTGAAGTACAGTCGCAAAGAGGCAGAAGGCAGAGGGCAGAGGGCAGAAGTTAAAGAGCACGGTGGCTTTCCTTCTGCCTTAAAACCTCAGCCCTTGTACTGCATTCTTATGGGAACCGCTATATAGCTGCTTAACTCAGTCATGAACTTAACTCAGTCATGAAAAAGATGCAGTGATTAAAGCGATCAACTGTCAGCGGTGATTGCAGGCTCGACCACTGAGCTAGACTACAGGCTACTTTTCTTCAACACGTATTGGGGCTTGACTCGGTAAGCTCGATCGACCTCTCCGTTTAGAAGAAGATTTTGCCATTCACAGGTGACTCGCCTAATCTTTCCATGCTTTTTTTACTATGGCTATTAATTGACTGGGCATTCCATCAGTGACCAACTGTTTCATAACGGCACATCAAGGCATACCTGCACCTGAGCAGACGTTATGATGCCGCTAAGCGTCTTAATCGCGCAGTCTTGACCCAGTTGTCGTAACAGAACTCAACAAAATGTGTGATGATGGAAGCAGCTTGAGATTGAACGAATGTCAGCTACCACTTTCTATTCCTGAGCTATGCCTCAACCATCCCCACAAGCTCTGTTGCTGGTAGACGGTTATAACGTCGTTGGTTTGTGGGCTGACCTCCGGCAAGTGCGCGATCGCGCTGGGTTAGAACCTGCCCGCCGCCATTTGATTGAAGCACTCACGGGCTATAGTGCTTTTCAGGGCTTTGACACTCAAATTGTGTTTGACTCTCAATATCGAGAGACTGGCAGTAACCGCGAAGTTGTCACGCCTAACCTATCCGTTCGCTACACAGATTTTGGGCAAACGGCAGATACGTACATTGAGAAAGCGTGCGCTGACTTTCGATACGACATGCGTAAGTTTCAGCAGCGGTTAATTGTGGCAACGTCCGATCGGGCGCAACAGCTAACGGTAGTCGGTTATGGGGCAGAGTGGATGTCAGCCGAACGCCTAGGATTAGAGGTCGCGTCTATTGATCGACAAGTCCAACGTCAGCAAAAAAAGTCTAAAAAGCCGTCAACTCGCTTTCTCGCTCATGCGCTTGATCCGGCGGCACAACAGCGTCTGGCAAAGCTACGCTTTGGGAAGCATCAGCCTTGAAAGGGCACGGTGAGCGGGGGCAGGAGCAAGGAAGCTGTTGAATACGCTAGTGTCTTAATTGGACAGATTGACAAAAACTCTAGCTGGACGCTTGTCAAAGTGGTCAAATTGTCGGTACTATGGGATTCGCAACGTAGAGCATTCCTCAGTAGCTCAGTGGTAGAGCGATCGACTGTTAATCGATTGGTCGCAAGTTCGAATCTTGCCTGGGGAGTTAAAAGTAGTTGTTAGGCTCTAGTTATTAGTTGTTAGAGGGATTAGACTGCGAAATCATGTCTAAGAACCAGCAACTATCAGCTAACAACTTTGATTGGACAGCGCATTGGTCGCTTGATCCGTCGATTACATTTTTGAATCATGGTTCGTTTGGAGCTTGCCCTTTACCTGTGTTGAACGCACAGCAGCAATGGAGAGCACGGATGGAGCAACAGCCGCTCCAATTTTTCGGGCGGGATCTGGAGGCGCTACTGGATCAGGCGCGTGTTGAGCTAGGGGCATTTGTCGGTGCAGATGGAGACGATTTAGCGTTTGTACCGAATGCAACCACTGCTGTAAACACAGTGCTGCGATCGCTTTTGTTGGAACCGGGCGACGAACTACTAACCACAAGCCAGGAGTACAATGCCTGTCGCAATGCGCTGAACTACGTAGCGGAGCGGCATGGCTTAAAGGTGGTGGTTGCAGAGGTTTCCTTTCCCATTGCTGCACCAGAGCAAGTGGTAGAAGCGATCGTCAGTTGCGTCACTGCCAAAACCCGACTGGCACTCATTGACCATATAGTCAGCCAGACCGGGCTGCTTTTTCCTCTGACTGAGCTGATTCAGGCACTGACTCACCGAGGCGTTGAGACGCTGGTAGACGGTGCTCATGCGCCGGGAATGGTGCCACTCAATCTACACGCCCTTGGCGCGACGTACTACACGGGCAACTGTCACAAATGGTTGTGTGCCCCGAAAGGCGCAGCTTTTTTATACGTGCAGCGCGATCGCCAAACTGCCATCCGCCCACTCACGATCAGTCACGGTGCGAACTCTCCCCGCACCGATCGCAGCCGCTTTCGCCTGGAGTTTGACTGGACTGGCACCGACGACCCAACCGCCTATTTGTGCATTCCAGAGGCAATCCGTTTTATGGGGTCGCTGCTACCGGGTGGATGGGATGATCTGATGGCAAACAATCATGCGCTGGCGATCGCGGGTCGTCAGGTGCTCTGCCAAACGCTCAAACTAACGCCACCCTGCCCTGACGCAATGCTTGGCTCACTGGCAGGAGTACCGTTACCTGATGGCAACCCTCAAGCGCTGCAGGATGCGTTGTTGGAGCAGTATCAGATTGAGGTGCCCATCGTACCTTACCCAACCACATCCAGTCGCCTGGTACGCATTTCGGCACAGCTTTACAATCACTTGGAGCAATATCAGTACCTGGCAACGGCGATCGCAGAGTTGCTGTATAAAGAAACCAGTCAAGCAGCAAATAAGTAATGTGACAGTGTAGGATGCCGTATCGCCGTTCCGTCATACCAGAAAAGCGTAGGTAGTGCGTCAGTCTAACGTGGGATTGGTAGAGTAGAAGTGGTCTACAACTGGAAGCCAGACGATGGAATGTCCTCTGTGCGGTCACGCTAAAGCCCATAAACATGGCAAAATGCCGAACGGTCATCAACGTTATCTCTGCCCCGCTTGCCATCAAACCTTTTCCGAATCCTTTGACAGTCTCTACTACCGTCGCCATATCAGTCCTGAACAAATTCGCCAATTGCTACAAGCGCCCAGTGAAGGCAGTAGTTTACGTGGCATTAGTCGTACCACTGGACATGCTTATAATACCGTTGTGAGCGTTGTTCGCGCTGCCAGTCAAAAAGCCCAACTGGTACATAATGGGGAAGTTCAAGCGGTGCAAACCGAGGCAATGAGTGCCGATGAGATGTGGTCATTCGTCTCAAAAAACAAAAGCAATGTTGTGCCCGAGAACAAGAGCAGGGAGACTGTTGGATTGGTCTCAGCCTTGCCTGCTCTAGTGGGTTAATGCTGGCAGTTCGCGTGGGCAAACACACGGATGCATTCATTGAGCAGTTGGTTATCAACACCGAAGGTAAAACAGCGTGCAAGCAATTCAATACGGACGACTGGGGCGGGTATGAACGAGTTTTGCCGTCTGACATGCAGCATCATATTGGCAAAGACAGAACGCAGCGATTAGAGCGAACCAACGGGATTGTCAGGCAACAAACCGGAAGATGGCATCGACGACAGAACAAATTTGGCAAGGTGTGGGAACAAACGAAAGTGACAACGCGGCTAGTAGTGACTTACTTCAACTGGATTTGGCAGCATAGTCGAGGCAAAACTACAGCGGCACAACGGGCAGGATTAACACCTCAACCGTGGCATTGGCACGATATTGCTATCTATCCCACATTAATTTAATGCACTACCAAAGCGTAGCGTAACGCATCCGACTCCAGGCTTTGATGCGTTACGGCTAGTGACTTTAGCGAAGCCATATCGTAGCTTGCTTCTCGAAGAGTAGACTTTACATATGGTGTTTATATACTTACCTCACCACAGTGCGCCCTCACCCTAGCCCTCTCCCACAGGAGAGGGAACAAGAACCAGCTCTAAGCCCCTCTCCCAGTAGGAGAGGGGTTGGGGGTGAGGGGTCGCTAGTTTGGTGTTTCAAATATATAAGTGCCTTACATATCCTACAAAATTCGGTGTTGTTGAATTCTTATTCCCCAATGCTGAAAGCTGACCGCTGACCGCTGACCGCTCAACTGAGGACTTCTACTGACCGCGATCTTGAAACAGTATGCTCTGTTCTTGCCTTCGCCACTTCTCGACTGAGAATTCCCTAAGCGCTCCCCGATTCACGCTTAAATAGATGAAGCCGTTTCGCTGTAATCGTTGACGTGACTGAATCGAACAAGCCGACTCGTTCTCTAGCAAGAGTCGCTGGGATCGTGGCGGTTGCCACCTTCATTAGCAAAATCTTTGGGCTAGTACGACAGCAGGCGATCGCGGCTGCATTTGGAGTCGGTCCTGCCTATGGCGCGTACAACTTTGCCTATGTCATTCCAGGGTTTTTGCTGATTTTGTTGGGCGGCATCAATGGTCCCTTCCACAGCGCGATCGTGAGCGTTCTGGCAAAGCGCAAGCAGAATGAAGTCGCGCCCATTATGGAAAGTATTACCACACTGGTTGTCGGCATTCTGCTGCTTGTGACGATCGGGCTTGTTATCTTTGCTGACCCGTTAGTGCATCTGGTTGCGCCAGGGCTGTACATCTCATCGGCACAGGCAGCAGCCCAAGGTATTGATACAGCAACGTACCAGGTGCTGCAACAGACCAGAGAAATTGCAGTACAGCAGTTTCGCATTATGGCACCAATGGCAGTACTGGCAGGGCTGATTGGGATCGGCTTTGGAGCGTTGAACGCCGCTGATCAGTACTGGCTGCCGTCGATCAGTCCCCTGTTTTCTAGTGTGACGATGTTAATTGGTTTGGGTGGGCTGGCGCTCTACCTAGGCGATCGAGCCGCGTTGCCGCAATATGCAGCTTTAGGTGGGGCTGTGTTGGCATGGTCAACGCTGGCAGGAGCGGTTTTGCAGTGGCTAGTGCAGCTTCCAGCCCAGTGGAAATCCGGGATCGGTGGCTTTCGGTTGCGCTTCAACTTCCGAGAACCGGAGGTGCAGGAGGTCATCAGAATCATGGTGCCAGCGACATTTTCGTCAGGCATGATGCAAATCAATGTCTGGACAGATTTGTTTTTTGCTTCATTCATTCCCAACGCCGCTGCTGCCGTTTCCGCCATGGGCTACGCTGGGCTGCTGGTACTCACTCCCCTGGGTATTATTTCCAACGCCATTTTGGTGCCGCTCTTGCCGACATTTGCCAAGCTTGCTGCACCTGAAAACTGGTCAGAATTGAAAGTGCGCATACGCCAAGGGTTGCTGACCACTGCTGTCACGATGCTGCCCGTGAGTGCGCTCATGATAGCGCTGGCGGTTCCCTTGTCACGGGTTGTCTATGAACGGTATGCCTTTAAAATAGAAGATTCATACCTGACGGCTTCGGTGCTGGTTGCTTACGCGTCGGGCATGTTTTTCTACCTGTCACGCGATGTTCTGGTGCGAGTGTTCTACGCGCTGGAGGATGGCGATACTCCCTTTCGCATTAGCATCGTCAATATCTTTCTCAATGCCGTGCTGGATTTTTTCCTGGTGAAACCGCTGGGGGCACCGGGTCTCGTGTTGGCAACTGTCGCCGTGAACGCCATTTCGATGGTAACGATGCTGTGGATCTTGAATCGTCGACTGGGTGGCTTGCCGCTGCGAGAGTGGTCTGTACCGCTGGCAGGGTTGGCGATCGGTAGCGCGATCGCTGGCTTCGCCGCCTGGGGCACTTTGCAAGCCAGTGAAAACCTTCTAGGACGGGATGGTCTCCTCATCTTGCTCGTGCAGCTTTGCCTTGCTGGAGCCTTAGGGCTGGGTACTTTTGCTCTGATCGCCACCCAGCTCAAGATTCCAGAAGTTAATCAGGTCATGCTACGCCTGAAGCAACGTTTCTCTAGAGGTTGATTGTAATGACGATTTCTGAAAAAGGATTTACTCCTGTGGAGACGCAATGCTTTGAGCCTCTACAGGAGCGCAAAACGCTACTGCTTCCGCTGAAATTCCTCTAGCAGGTCGATCAAGTTAACTTGACACTGCATGGGCAGTAAGTCTGACAACGGCACTTCACGCTTACCACCACCCAACTTGACAGGGATGTTCTGGAGTATTTGAATAACGTCATCTTCCACGATCGCCTTAGCCGTAATCATCGGATAAAGCTGCTCTGCCAGCACAGTATGAAGATGGGCATTAGAGAGGTAGAGATGCCACTTTGCCACGTCGATGTAAATATTTTCACCAATCTCGGCGGCAAGCGCTTCGATCGCTTCGGTAGAACTGGTTTGTGCCATTGCAGTAAGCTCCAAATTTTTTTGAGGGGCGACCACCAATGAACGGCAGCGCTCTAGTACGTATTAAATAGTCAACGCAATTAAACGACACTGCTGTTGAGCAGAACTGAGCATAAGTGTGTTCGTAAAAGGCTCGGTAGAGATAAGCGGAGGCGGAACAATGAGCGATCGCCACTTACCAGCTACCGACTGAAGCTCTATTTAGTTGATTTAGAGGCACTGGTGGAAGTTTTTGGCTTAAAGCCAGTGCCAGCGTTGGTAGCAGTGGGGATTGGATCGGCATAGTTGGCGATCGCAAAAATGAACACTGCATGGGCAACCAAAAGCGCAACCCAGCTAAGCGTGATCCAGGGAGTCCAGGGGAGTCCTCCAGGTGTACCCAGTGGTGAGGTCTTTTCACCCAGGATGCGGAAAAACCAGAGTCCAGAATTTGTGACTGCAAAAATAGCCACATGCATCGCAAAGTTCATGCGGTCGTCCAGCTTACGGTAAGCGGGATCGTTGCGATCGGGTTGACGGGGCCAGCGAGGAGGCATAGGTCGTGAAGCTGCTGTGAATAATTGAGTTGTTTAGTCCACTTCTAGAGTAGCGAAGCTAGTCTCTGAATGGTCAGGTTCTTTAGGCTTAAAGCAAGCGAACTAGACCACAGTATAGTCTGTAACCTGATGCGCTACAGGGCTAAAGAATTGCTTAAATTGCTCTTCAGATTAAAGGCTGTTAACGGATGAGTAAGGTTAGAATTCAAGCTAGAGACTATTATCTCCCTCACACCGGGCTAGGTTTGTGACCATTGCACGTTTTTTCCGTGGAACAAAGCTGAAGCGCCGCCTGACTCACCTGGCGATCGTGGTGCTTCCCGATGAAGCAGCGGCTTTTCAGGCGTATCGCTTGCTACATCACCACGGCATTTCTCCAGAAAATTTGGCGATCGTGGGTGACGGTTACAGCAGCCCTGAGCGAGTTGGCTTGCTGGCACCGCTACACATTGCTTGCCAAAAAGCCCGTAGTTTTGGCGTTGTCGCTGCTTGCTCAGGCACAGTCTTGAGCTTAGTTGCTTCGCTAATCTCGACCCCAGGCTGGAATACAGCGCTGGTCGTGCTCTTAACAGGCATTCTTAGCGGTCTTTGCGCCGCGATCGTGGGTGGTTTATTTGGTTTCTTGGGCGAAGGCAGCACCGCCAGTATCTATCGGCATCACCTGAACCACGGACGCTACTTGCTGCTGATTGAGGGTCCTGAAAAGCTGGTTCACTGGGGACAGGAAGTTCTCAGCAATTATTCGGCTCCCAGCTTGCCTTGAGGGTTGCTTGAAACATGACTGATGGTTAAAACCGCGACTACCTAAACAACGTCTGCCTTTGCGGACTACCAGGATGTTGAATCTACCAGGGTGGTTAGATGACGTGCAGCATCGAAACTAATCGGGGCTGCTGTCGAATTACCGCCAATGGAGCCACTATCGTTTCTGTCAAAGCGCGTTGTTCAAAGATATTTGGAAAAGCTTCTGTAGAGGCATTCCTGACGCTTTTGCCATCATCGAAATCACGCTTTTCTGAGCGAAGGAACAATATAGTCTGGCTTCTAAGAACAGGGATGCCCGTTGGGGTCAATGCGGAAATCAAAGAGGCTATAATGCCGACAGCCCAAAGCGGTATGACATTTTTTAGCAGCATCCCACACCTTCTCTGTAAGAGGGTCGTCTGGATTAACGATCCATGCTTTGGTCGTGTCTTTGGCAACCAGATTTAAATCACCGCTTTGGTTCTGGCTAATCTTGTCACTATAGTTTCGGATGGGCTTCTGGTCTTTGTCCATGCTGTACTCTTCCAGAGGTAAACAGACAAGCTGCACCTTCACACCTGCTGCCGCCACAACTGCTTTTGCTTTTGCTTTGTTTGCCGTCAGCGCCATCACATCAGGCGTATTGCCTACGTAGGGGATATTGAGCAAGTCAAACAACGATCGATAATACGTCATGCCAGGGATGCAAAACATCTGTGGCACCATCACATCAATGTTGAGTGTGGTCAGCACTTGAATTGCTATCCGAATCCAACCTTTGAGCTGCCGCAAATTGTCTAGCAACAGCCAGGTATAGCTACAGTCACACGGGTTAGGACGGGGTGCAGGGGTGAAACCCCTGGCTGGGGGCGAAGCCCCCACACCCCTTTTAATTGAGAATTGTTGTAAGGTCGCTTAACGCTTTACCAAGTAGCGGATTATGTCACTGTCATGTGGCAGCGTTGCGGCGAACTTTATCCAGCACTACAGCAACGACAATAACAAGCCCAATCACTAAGGTTTGCATAAAAGATGAAACCCCAATCATGTTGAGGGAGTTTGAGAGCATACCAAGGATGAGAACCCCGTAGAATGCATTCAGCATACTGCCCATCCCGCCTGTAAGCGCAACGCCACCAACGACAACGGCTGCGAGGGATTGTAGCTCCAGCCCTGTTGCAGCTAAAGGCTGTGCAGCGCTAACCCAAGCTGTCAACACTACGGCAGCGATACCTGCTGTGCTACCAGTCAGTGTGTAGATCAATAGCGTTTGGACTCGTACATTGATGCCAGAGTTGAAGGCAGCTCTAGTATTAGAACCGATCGCGTAGACGTAGCGCCCAAACACGGTATGACGGAGCAGCCCATGACCGAGAAGGAGTGTTGCGATCGCAATCAGCGCCGGGGTGGGAATGCCCAACACATTGCTGAAACCAAACCGATCGCTTAACGCACTCGGCACATCGTAAATGGGCAAACCGCCAGTAGCAATCAGCGCCAGTCCCCTAGCAACCGATAGCATCCCTAAGGTGACGATGAAGGGAGACACGCCAAAGGTGGTGATGATGATGCCATTGATTAAACCAAAGCCTGCACCCGTCAGCATCATGGTGAGAATGCCGATCGCCAGTCCTGCTTTATTCATCACTATGACACCATACACGCCGCTCAGTGCCAAAACCCCTGCTAGAGAAAGATCTAGCCCACCGCTGATGACTGCCAGCGCCTGACCAACCGAGATCACCATCAGGGTTGCCAGTTGCCGACTCAAATTCACCAGATTATCACTCGACCAAAACCGGGGTTCAATCAGCCCAGTGGCGATCGCTAGAGCAAGAATGAAGAGCGGTAGAGCAAATTCACTTACTTTGAACCGAAAGCGTTGCGTAAGATTCATGGTGAAACTGTCAGGTGTGGGAACAACAAGCAACGATAAGCCGCAAAACTCCTTTGCCTGAAGATACCCCAAACGCGCCATCTCATCACTGGGGTAAAAAGATTAAGCAAAAGTTGGTAGTGGTGAATAGTAATGGTCAAGAGCGAAGGGAGGCATTGTAATGATGCACAAAGTACCAAATCGCGCCAATATATGGCTCAATTTTTTCGAGAACGATAAGGTTTTACGAACCAAGCGTCCGACTTGCGGCAGCAATGTGTTGTTAAACCGTTCAATATAGCTGGTTTTACCCGTTTCTTTGCCCACCGCTCAATGGCGCTTGCTCGGTAGCACCTGTTCATCTGTCTCCCAAAAATCGGTGTAGCAGATCGCGCACTGGCGGTAGCTCGATGCTTCGAGCAAAAAGGTCGATCGTCCGAGTTCAAAACTGCAACGTTGGAGCAAAAAGCTCGATCGTCCGAGTAAAAAGCTCGGTGCTTCGAGCAAAAAGGTCGATCGTCCGAGTTCAGAACTGCAACGTTGGAGCAGAAAGCTCGATCGTCCGAGTAAAAAGCTCGATGCTTCGAGCAAAAAGGTCGATCGTCCGAGTTCAGAACTGCAACGTTGGAGCAAAAAGCTCGATCGTCCGAGTAAAAAGCTCGGCGTTTCGAGTAAAAAGGTCGGCGTTCCGAGTTCAGAACTGCAACGTTGGAGCAAAAAGCTCGATCGTCCGAGTAAAAAGCTCGGCGTTTCGAGTAAAAAGGTCGGCGTTCCGAGTTCAGAACTGCAACGTTGGAGCAAAAAGCTCGATCGTCCGAGTAAAAAGCTCGGTGCTTCGAGCAAAAAGGTCGATCGTCCGAGTTCAGAACTGCAATGGTGGAGTAAAAAAGTCGAATGTTGCAGTTTTAAAGCAGCGCCACAGTGCGAACGGTTTGACGTTCCGGGTTTTGAGCCTGAAGGTTGGAGGTTAAAGTGGGAACACTGAATCTTAAGCCTGTGTAGCTTTGCTGAAATGCCTGCAAAGACTGCCCACCCTACGGGAAGCAAGCTACACCCTAGCCCTCTCCCACCGGGAGAGGGAACCGGAACGATCCGAAAGCCCTTCGCCCTGGGGAGAAGGGTGGGGATGAGGGCAGATTAGTTGCACCTCGCGTAAAACCATGCGCTCATTGATCGTCTCCTCCCATCACTCCCACGCTGAACTCCCTCCATGACAGCCACACCTGCAAGCCTGCAAAAATTTGTTCAATACTGCCAGCAGCATCTTAAAGGCGATGAGAAAGGTGAGTCGCAGAACTTTCTCGATCGCTTCTTTCAGGCGTTTGGGCATGAAGGCGTGAAGGAAGCAGGGGCAACGCTGGAGCAACGGGTAAAAAAGGGCAGCAAAAAGGGCAACACGGGCTTTGCGGATCTGGCATGGCAGCCTCATTTGCTGATTGAGATGAAGAAGCGGGGCGAAGACCTCAACAAGCACTACGCGCAAGCCGTCACCTATTGGATGCAGTTGCAGTGCCCCAGCTATGTGATGCTGTGCAACTTTGATGAGTTCTGGATCTACGACTTTCGCAAGCAGTCTGAAGAGCCGATCGAGAAGATTCCCCTGGAACGATTGCCCGATCGCATGGGTGCGTTCACGTTCATGAATCCAGAGTTGGATCGTGCGCCCGTCTTCAACAACAATCTGGTATCGGTGACGGAGAAGGCGGCGGGACGGATGGGCGAATTGCTGACGATGCTCACTAAGCGATCGCGGGAGGCGATCGATCCCAAAACGGCACAGCGGTTTGTGCTGCAATGCGTGCTGGCAATGTTTGCGGAAGACCGAGATTTATTGCCCAAAGACCTCTTCATTAGCCTGGTGCGCGAGTGTTTAGACCGGACTCGCCAGGGCAAACCCTCGAACACCTACGACATTCTGGGCAACCTGTTTCAGGAGATGAACCGACCCGGCAAAACTCCCGCAGGACGCTATCAGGGGGTGGACTACTTCAACGGTGGCTTGTTTCGAGAGGTGCAGCCGTTGGAGCTAACCGAGAAAGAACTGTCACTGCTGGAAGCCGCTGCATCACAAGACTGGAAAGCGGTGCGTCCGTCCATCTTTGGCAACATCTTTGAGTCGGCGATCGGCAAAAGCAACAGCACCGAACGTCACGCCCACGGCATTCATTTCACCTCAGAAGAAGACATTCTCAAGATCGTCCGTCCCACCATCACGCGCTATTGGGAAGCAAAGATCGCCAATGCCACTATTTTGGCGGAACTTTACGCACTGCAAGCGGAGATCCGCGACTACACAGTGCTTGATCCTGCCTGTGGGTCGGGCAACTTCCTTTACATGGCGTATCTTGAACTCAAACGACTGGAACGCGTCCTGCAAGACAAGATCGATGCCCGTCGCACCTCGGAACGGGGACAGGGACAGATGAGCATTGGCTTTGTCACCCCGCAGCAGTTCTACGGCATGGACACGAATGAATTTGCAGTAGAGTTGGCACGCGTGACGCTGATGATTGCCCGCAAAGTGGCGATCGACCTGTGCGATATTCACGACCAGTCTCCGCTACCGTTAGATACGCTCGATGAAAATATCGTCTGCAAAGATGCACTGTTTACCGAGTGGGTGAAGGCAGACGCGATTATCGGCAATCCACCATTCTTGGGTGGAAAGCATCTGCGGATGAATCTCAGCGATGAGTACATCGATCGTGTCTTTAACCGCTTCCCTGATGTCAAGGACTCGGTTGATTTTTGTGCCTATTGGTTTCGACTGGCGCATGAACAGATTGGCGTAACTAAAGGTAGAGCAGGATTAGTTGGAACCAACTCAATTAGTCAAGGTAAAAGCAGAACTGCTGCACTGGATTACATCACACAGAATCATGGCTACATTCATGATGCAATTTCTACGCAGGTCTGGTCTGGTGGGTCAAAAGAAGATAGAGCAAACGTCCACGTCAGCATTGTCAATTGGAGCCGAGAAGAACCGAAGCAACACTTTCTCGATCAGATAGAAGTTGCACGTATTAGTTCCTCACTTCGAGCCGCTACTGATGTTTCCCAAGCCGTTCGTCTCAAAGTCAATCTCAATCAGTGCTTTCAGGGTGTGATCCCACTCGGCATGGGTTTTTTAGTTGACGAGCAACAGACCATTCAATGGATTAAAGCTGATGCCAAAAATGCAAACGTTCTAAAACTATTTTCAATGGGAGAAAATTTAGCTCAAAACATAAATGGAGAACCTGTGAGATGGGTTATTGATTTCGGCGATATGTCAGTTGAAGATGCGAGTGATTATCGCTTACCGTTTGAGCATCTTAAAAAAACTGTCAAGCCTGAGCGCGACAAAAATCGTCGTGAAACTCGACGAGTCAATTGGTGGAAACATGGAGAAAATGCTCCCAAGATGCGAAAAGCATTAGCCTCAATTGACTACTGTTTTGCGGTGCCCAGAGTCTCTAAATGGGCAGTTTTCATTCCTTTCCCATCTAATTGGTTGGCTGGTGATAAATCAGTAGTTGTTGCTTCAGATGATTTCTACGTTTTCGGTGTCCTCACATCCAACGTCCATCGCACCTGGATGCACGCCCAAAAATCTACTCTTGAAGATCGCACCGCCTACACTCACAACACCTGCTTTGAAACCTTTCCCTTTCCCCAACTAAAAGATCCCCGACATCTTCAAGATGTCGGGGATCTGGGCGATACCGGGAATCTACTAACAACCGCGATCGTCAAGCAAATCCGCGCCACCGCCCAAGACCTCCACGCCTACCGCTCCACCCAAATGGAGAAAAAACAGTGGGGCATCACTAAGCTCTACAACGAATACTTCCACGAACCCACCAGCCAACTCTTCAAGCTCCACGCCAAACTCGATGCCCTTGTCCTACAGGCATACGGCTTCCACTCAGACGATGACCTCCTCGAAAAACTACTGGCGTTAAACTTAGAATTAGCAGAAAAAGAGAAAATGGGAGAGGCGATCGTTGGTCCCTAGGCACCGCAAACACCTTAGATCCCCGACTTCTTTAAAGAAGTCGGGGATCTAGATCACTCATCTAACATCAGCGATCGCACACTTGCTTCTTGAGGCAACAACTGATCTTCCAAAAACATTTGATAGGCATCTGTCGCACCTGTTAGCATCTGCACCCGTGCCAATGTTGGTAACGTGCCCTGCCGCAGCCCTGCATATTCCCGATAACTTGAAAACTCCCACTCACTTGAATGCCTCACCAACCCAGCCTTAACCGGGTTCAAGTGAATGTAGCGCGTCAAATGCACCAAATACATCTCGCAATCGACCTGAATCGAGCAAAAACGTCCCTGAAATAAAGAGCCGACCCGGTTGTAGCGAGCATTCATTCCTTTGGTATACGCCAGAGATAGCGCCTTCATCTGTGCGCTCAAACTACCAGCCTGAAACTGCACCAGTAGATGGTAATGGTTTGGCATCAGGCAGTACGCTAAGATTTCTACCGTCTCAGGTGCCAAATATTGCCGTACTAACCGCAGGAAATGCAGGTAATTTTCACGCTCAAAGAAGATATTTTGGCGGTTATTGCCCCGATTGTATAAATGATAAACATTGCCAGTTTCAAAGGCGATCGTGCGATATGGCATGAGGGAGTTTGAAAGCAGATAAGCTTAGGTTTCCCAAGTTGCTTACAGATCCCCGACTTTTTGAAAAAGTCGGGGATCTGGGCATCCAACCGCTACTGCCCTCGTCCTCCAGGCATACGGCTTCACCCTGGGGAAACATTGCAGAAGCGGAGAACCGTGTACTTAGAGTCATCACTCTGGAAGATGGCGTAACCGTCCATAACGCCTTTTTTGACCGTAATTTCTACAAATGACAGCAGCGAGGTGAAGAACCCCAATGAAAATTCAGTATTTTTCTGAAACCGATACTCTAGCGATCGAGCTAACCACAAAACCAGTTGCATCAACCGATGCCATCACTGATGATTTGCTTCTAGACTATGACAGTGATGGCAAAGTGGTTGCTATTACCTTAGATAACTATTCTCACAACGTAGAGACGATCAATCTACAAGCGTTAGGAGTGCCTCTTTTAGCGGCGTAATCTCCTTAAAGGAAAAGCGGAGAGAGGCGATCGTTGGCTCTTAGTCACCTACTGCAATCTGACACATCATTATGTATGGAGGGCACCATGTCTGAAATGACGCTCGACCCAGAGCAACTCAAAGAAATACTCAAAAG
Source organism: Tildeniella nuda ZEHNDER 1965/U140 (assembly GCA_019358895.1). GTDB lineage: Bacteria > Cyanobacteriota > Cyanobacteriia > Leptolyngbyales > Leptolyngbyaceae > Stenomitos > Stenomitos nudus. The sequence continues at coordinate 38,785 of JAHHIG010000026.1, forward strand.
CGCGATCGTTGAACTCCTGCGAGACAACCGCGAAGAATTTTCTGAGCTGCTTGCAGAAGTCATTGAAGATATGGCAATGGAACGGGCGATTATAGAGGGTGAAAATACTGAGCTTGTTAGTCGAGAAGCAATCTTCAAACTTTTGGAGTAGCGATCGTGGAAGTTTAAGTTGGAAAAAGCTTTGAGAAAGATTTATGAAAACTGCGAGACGTTGAGCTACTTGCAAGAATCAAGACAGCCATTGTAGAAGTTGAGACTGCCGAGAATTTGGAAGAATTGAATAACATTAAGAAACTCAAGGCTAAAGGAGATTACTACCGCATTCGAGTTGGTGACTATCGTATTGGTTTAACCGCAAATGAAGAAGTAATTACTTTTGTCAGAGTGTTGCATCGAAAAGAGATTTATCGGTACTTTCCATAGGTTATGCAACTGCTGAAAATTGCTAAAACAGGGGTTGAGAGAGTGATACGGGCTGTGCCCACACTTCGTGAACGAGGAGAGCGCGATACGTGCCTTGCACAGGCTACGCCACCGCAGAAATTAATTCATTCAAGCATTGGGAGCTTCAACTTTTATGGTTATGCAGGCTGAAGAGAAAAAGCATTATACCCCCGAAGAGTACCTGGAACTCGAAGTCAACGCCGAGGAGCGGCATGAATACCTTGATGGAGAAATCATTCTGATGCCTGGTGGACTGCCCAATCACAATCGGATTGCTGGTAATTTCTATGCCGCTCTAAACTTTGCTTTGAAACGGCAACCTTACGATGCGTTTATCACCGATCAACAATTGTGGATTCCTCGCAAACGCATCTACACCTACCCTGATGTCATGATCATTCAAGGCGAACTGCAACTTCAGGAAGGGCGACGAGATACCCTCACCAACCCGCTGATGATTGCCGAAGTGCTCTCAAGCTCAACGGAAGCGTACGATCGTAGCGGCAAGTTCGCAGCCTATCGCACCATTCCATCTTTTCAGGAATACGTCTTAATCGATCAATGTGCCATGCACGTTGAGCAATACTACAAAACTGAACCCCGCAAATGGATTTTTTCTGAGTATGACGGCGCAGAAGCCATCCTCTCGCTCAACTCCGTCGCGTTTGACATCACCCTTGCAGATCTTTACGACAAAGTAGCGTTTGAGGCAGAGTAGCATCGACGAGTGCAAGGCTCAACACGTTGCCCTTAACGCTTGACACTCCAACCACAGAAGATGGAACTTGCAGATCAGACCTTTACAAAGAGAAAGCGGGTTTCTCCAAGAAACCCGCTTTCTGAGTTCGTTATGCTGCCACAGGTGCAGCCATGATGTCCTGACAGTAGGTTTCGTAAACGCCATCCAGAAACTGCCAGAGGGCATCCGCCGCTTTTGCAGCCACTTGCAGCACCTCGGCTTCCTTCTCTAGCGTATCGGCGTAGTGCTCAATCAGCTTCTGTGACGTTGCGGTATGCCACACATCCGCCTGCTGGTGCACTGTGAAAAACTGGTAGTCGTCGGGATTGGTCATGCCGTAGAACTGCTTCAGTCCATCGACCTTGACGGCTGCGATCGCAGGAATCTGAGACTCGTAGGCATACAGCGCGGCTAACCCAGCGTAAAAGGGCGAAGTCAGGCAAAGCTGGCGGAAGGTGTCTACAAGATTAGTGGTGGTTGCCAGCGCCGACGGCTCCGATAGCTCAGCCTCCGTTGCGCCGAGAGCTTCCGCAAAACGCTTCCACAGGGCAGGATGGTTGGTTTCGCCCCGTTCTTCTTCGATCAGGTTTTCGAGAATTGCTTGACGCACGACGATCGCATTCTCCACACGCAGCGTATTAAAATGTACTGCGCTCAAGTAGGTTGGAAACGCCAGCACATTCTGAAAATACTGAATGGCGTAATGCTTCAGGTGCGTGCGGGTGAGCTTTCCTTCTGTCCAGGCAATGTAGAACGGATGGGTCAGGAGGTGTTTGCGATCGACGATCGCCTTTAGTTCTTCGTGTAGTGGCATAGTTTTACCAGGTAAACGACAATCGCTGCGCATAGAGTGCTATCACGGTTTCTCAGATGTCAGTGTACCGTGTTTTTTCTTGAACGGCTTGAATGTTTGACTGGTCAAGCATGACTGAAGCCAAAAAAATAACGCTCCTAGCTTTAAGCTTGAGACGCTAACGGCTAATAAAAACGACGCATAAAAACGATACGCTTTAAGTACAAGTGTTCTATAATTTTGTCAACCTTCAAACAACTGCGTTTGCAGTTATGCTGCCAGTGATGCAATCAGGCAAATCTAAGGTCTAATTGATGTCTGAAAGTTAGTGGTTGTAGAGCTTGTAATTTGCATGTTTGTTCGATCGTCCACGTTACGCTGATACCGCCATGCCCTCTTCGATCGCCCCCGGAACCCTGCTGCAAAACCGCTACTGTCTGATTGGTGCAGCGGGACAAAGTTTGTTTGGTCAAACCTATCTGGCACGCGATCAGAAGCGGCTGAATGAACTCTGCGTCGTGAAGGAATTCACGCCCGCGCAGCAAGACCCGGCGGCTGTAGAGGCGTTGCAGCAGCGCTTTCATCAAGATGTGTCGGGACTGTACGAAGTGCAGCATCCCCAACTGCCTCGTTTACGCATGATGTTTGCCCAGGAGGGGCGACTTTATTGGATACGCGACTATATAGAAGGCAAAAGTTACGGCGTGCTGCTGGACGAGCGCAAAGCTCAGGGGCAAACCTTTTCTGAAGCAGAGGTCATTCAACTTCTGCTTAAAGTGTTGCCCGTGCTGAGCTATCTCCACAATCGTGGGGTTGTGCATCGCAATCTTTCGCTGGATACGCTCATTTTGCGGCAGCAAGATCAACTGCCGATTCTCATCAATTTTGGGCTGGTACAAGAATTAGTAGCGCAGTTGCAGCTACATCCGATCGATGCAACCAGTGTTTTAGGACAGTGGGGCTTTGCACCGCCAGAGCAATTTCAGGGCAAGGCTGAACCCAGCAGCGATCTCTATGCCCTGGCAGTCACTGCGATCGTCCTGCTTACGGGTAAAGGACCGGAATCACTCTACAACAGTCAAACACAGCAGATTGACTGGGAACCGCTTGTCACAGTGCATCCCACCTTCATGCGCCTTCTGCGCCAGATGCTGCAACCGCAGCCCAAAAAACGCCCTGCCTCGGCAGCTCAGGTAGTACAGATTCTGGAGCCGCTTTTAGCGACTGCCGCCGCATTACCAGAGCCTGTTGCTGCGCCTATGCCTGAAGCCGTCACTCAGCCGACTGGTCAGCCATCTGTACCAATTCCTTCACCCCGCAAGCGAGCACGTCCGAAGCGCAGAGGTGACAGCGACCCACGAGCATCTGCGGCAATGGTGGTTGGTCTGTTGATGCTCATCGCAGTGGCAGCGTGGAAATTTTTGCCACGTAAGCCGCCAGCGGCTCAGCCCACTGCGTCACCGACGACTACAGCCGCCAGTCCGATCGCTTCGCCCAAACCATCGCCCAGCGCGATCGCCAGCCCCACAGCGACCTCTTCGGGTGATGCTCAATCCCAAGAAGCCTTGCGCGATCGCCGTCGTCAGCTCAACATTGATTTTCAGTTCTTTACCAATCTGGTGGATGAGGTGTTCTATGCCAAAAATCCGCAACTGCGATCGCGCAAACTTGACGACCCAGAGCAGGCAAAGCTGCGAACCGAATGGAACACGATCGCCAGCAACATGATGGACAAATTGGCAACGCTAAAACCGGAAACGCGCTCGAAGCTGGGACGCTATCGCCGCACGAACTACGAGCAATGGTTGGTGGCTTTGGGCGAAGCAGGTGCCAAGAACAGCCCCCGGTTAGATGCCTTGGCAGACCGTCGCTTCTTTCAACTCTTTCCTGACCAAAAGGGCAAAGCGCTCAATCCGCGTGTCTTTGGGCAAGTCTGGTATGCGATCGCCGATGAGCAATTAACCACTGCCAAAGCTCAACCCCGCCAAGCACCCAGTAACTGATCGAATGGGAATCGCTCCTTGTGACACAGTAGAGATGTTCTACGTCTTCTGCACACTCCAGTCTTATGCATGATGTGCCACATTTTCAGGAAGCGGGGCGTATCAATCCTGTGAGTCCTGACGATCGACTGCCTGAAGCAATTTATAGCAAAGCGCTAGATTTTCTCGTCCTTGCCTGTGTCGATCTGGTTTTCACGCACCGAAACCAGATACTGCTGGCAAAGCGAAACACCGAACCGCGATCGTCCTGGTGGATCGTGGGTGGCAGAATGGTAGCAGGCGAAGAGCCGAAAGCGACCGCACGCCGAAAAGCACAGCAAGAAGCTCAACTAGATGATTTAGACGCGTCGCGCTTTCAGTATCTTGGTGTCTATTCCACCTGTTTCGCTGTTCGCCATCAAGCTCCGCAGCAGCACGGCTCTCACAGCCTGAACATCACATATCAAATTGAACTAACGTCAGAAGAGAAAGAACGGCTCAAGCTGCGATCGGACGAATACGACACCTGGCAGTGGGTCGAGTCAAATAACGTAGCGGTTTTGATCAACGCGCATAACGACATCGATCGAGCCTTGCTCAGCATCCTGAATGACTGGCAATCGATCGGGAACATTAAAGAATAAAATCCTGCTTTTGAGATCCCTGGCTCTAAACCGTTAGCGGTTGCATGAACCGCTCTTCAAAGCGGCATTCAAACGCAGCTTGTTTATCTTTAGTGCAGAGTCCTTTGGCTAAAGTCCAGTAAAATGAGAAGGCAGCACACCAAACAGCAGCGCCTTTAACCTGAATCCATCTAACGTACGCCGTTTTCATTCAAGCTCATGCAAAACTTTTGGAACACAGTCTCTAAGTACCCTATTTTTATTACGGGTGTGGTTTTAGGTGTTTTGCTGAACGCGCTCAAGCCGCTTGCGCCACTCTTTAGGAACCCTGTGACCGCGATCGCTTTAGTCAGCGTCTTTATTGCAGGCTTTGTCTTCATCGGCTTCACCCTCCGCGCCATGTTGGGAGTCGGAGTCGCTTGATTGGTCTGGCTGCTTTAGTGAATAGCGATCGTTCAGTGATCAAAGCGGCAACGTTACATCAAGCAGCGCACACATCAAAAGGTAGGTTTGTTATGGCTACGAGTCGTCGGGTTGAACGCGTTGCTGAGCTGATTAAACGCGAGGTCAGCCAGATGCTGCTATCCGGCATCAAGGACGATCGAGTCGGTTCAGGTATTGTGAGTGTTACCGATGTGCAAGTAGCTGGCGACTTACAGCATGCCAAAGTTTTTGTCAGCATCTACGGCACCAGTGAAGCCAAAGCCGAAACAATGGCAGGTTTGAAGTCAGCCACAGGCTTTGTTCGCAGTGAACTCGGGCAGCGCATTCGACTGCGACGAACACCCGAAGTCATTTTTCTAGAAGACAGTTCTTTAGAACGTGGTGACAAAGTCCTATCGTTGCTCAACCGTCTCAGCCAGGAACGGGAGTCGGCGGAGCAGACGAATGAGGCGGTTGATCAGACAGAAGAGTAGAGGAGGAGGGGCAGGAGGAAGAAAGGGAGGCATGGGGAGAAAGGGAGGCAGGGGGAGAAAGGCTAAAACCTGAACTCAAAACTCAAGCTCTCACGTTTTTCCTCTAACTCTTCACTCAAAACTCCTCACTCAAAACTCCTTACTCAAAACTCCTCACTCAAAACTCTTCACTCTCCCTCTGCTCCCCCGTCCCCTCTGCTCCCCCGTCCTTCCCCCATGACCTCTCTCCTCCCTGACATTGAAGCGCTCTCGCTACAGCAGCAGGTGGCGCAAATGCTTGTGGTGCGAGCGTCGGGCTATCTCTTTGATCACCAGATTCAGTATCCTGTCTGGGAACCTACAGCAGCAATGCTGCGGCATTGGGTGGAGACGTTGGGTGTGGGTGGAGTCATTTTGCTGGGTGGCAGTGCAGGAGAGGTAGCGTTGCGATCGCAGCAGTTACAGGCATGGGCAACGATTCCACTGCTCGTAGCCGCCGATGTAGAAGAAGGCGTAGGACAGCGCTTCTCTGGAGCGACCTGGTTTCCCCCACCAATGGCACTGGCGGCAGTCGCACAAAATTTTCCTGATCGCGCAGAGCGCTATGCCGAACAACTAGGAGACACAACAGCACAGGAAGCACGTGCGATCGGTCTCAACTGGGTGCTGGCTCCGGTCGTGGATGTGAACAACAATCCTGATAATCCCGTGATTAATGTGCGATCGTTTGGCGAAACCCCTGCGATCGTCAGCCAGCTCACAACAGCCTTCCTGCGAGGAGCGCAACGCCATTCTGTCTTGACGAGTGCGAAGCATTTTCCCGGTCATGGTGATACAGCCGTGGATTCCCATTTAGAACTGCCTGTTTTAGCCCATGCGCGCGATCGTCTGGCTCAAATTGAAATTCCGCCGTTTAAGGCTGCGATCGCGGCTGGTGTGGATGCTGTAATGAGTGCTCACCTGCAAATTCCAGCGCTTGATCCGGAGTTTCCGGCAACCTTGTCGCCTCGCATCCTGACGCAGGAGTTGCGGCAAGCATTAGGTTTCGACGGTTTAATCGTCACCGATGCGCTCGTGATGGGAGCCATTGCCAACCGCTATGGTGCAAATGAAGCCGCTGTTTTGGCAGTCGAAGCAGGTGCCGATATTCTGCTAATGCCGCTCGATCCAGACGGTGCCATTCAAGCTCTCTGTGAGGCAGTCGAGATGGGGCGGATCGCCGCCGATCGTATCCAATCATCGGTTGAACGCATTTGGCGAGCCAAGTACAAAGTGTGCGCGTCGGTTCAAGGCGATACGTCTCACACCTGGGAAACGCTGTCCTCAGTTGGTATCGAGACACAAGCACTGACCGCACAGTTGGCACAGCCGCAAGCACAAGCAATGGTGGCTGCGATCGTGCGGAATTCAATGCAGATGCAGTGTCCTGACCACTCGCGGTTGACGCAAGCCCGCTGGTCGTGCGATCGCCGCAATCTGATTATTGTCGATGATCTGTTGGCAGGTGAAGGATTAGGACGGCATACGCCTGCGATCGCCCTGCCCCAAGAGCTTGGCTATGCGCTGCAACTGGTCGATCGACACACGCCACCGATCGCGCTCAACAAAGAGATGTCCACTTGGCAACCCACTCTGCTACAGCTTTTTATTCGCGGCAATCCCTTTCGTGGTAGCGCTGGGCTGACTCAAACCGCGATCGATTGGTTTCACTTCTTAGTGGAGTCTGATCAACTGCTGGCACTGGTGCTTTACGGCAGTCCTTATGTTCTGGATAAATTTTTGCCGACCTTACCAGCCGATGTACCCTATGTCTTTACGTATGGGCAAATGCCATCAGCACAGGCGATCGCGCTAGAGTTTTTGAGTGACGGACTGGGATTGAATGCGCATTGAGAGAAACCGGGTTTCTAGAAATTGCCTGGATTCCCAAACGACATCTCGTGAAGAAACCCGGTTTCTGGGTTACTCAGCGATCACCGCATCCAGCAATGCTCGAAAGGTTTGGGCAAGATCCTGAAGCTGGTAGTGAGCATTTAGCCCACTGGGGTTGGGCAGTACCCATACGATCGCGTCCTGTAGAGCTTCTGATTGCAGTGTTTCTACTTGCCGACCGATCGTCGCTTTTGGTTGCCCGAAGGCAGTACGATAGGCACCAATACCCAACACCGCAAGCACCTGCGGACGATAGCGCTGCACTTTCGCTAAAAGTTGCTGTCCACCCACAAGCAACTCGTCTCTTGAGAGTTGATCGGCTGTGGCTGTCGCGCGATCGACCACGTTAGTAATGCCATACCCCAACCGCAGCAGATCGCGATCCTCGTTTGGCATATACAGCCGCTCTGTAAAGCCAGCAGTCTGTAAAGTCTTCCAAAACCGATTGCCAGGACGAGCAAAATGATGCCCGACAACGGCGCTGTAAAGACTGGGGTTGATGCCACAGAACAACACGCGTAAGTCAGGCGCGATAATATCGGGAACCGTTTTGCCGATCGCCGCTTGGATTTCGGCTTTAGTCGGCTTGTGTAAAGAAGTCATGCAGTCCTTCGTCTAAGCTAATTCGACCGTCTTGCCCTTCACCCCTGACTCCTCTCTCCTCTCTCCTCACTTCCTGCCGCAAAACCCCCAACTCCTACTAAACTTCTTAACAGAGTAATGAGGCAAAGTAACGTTTGTGGGGATGATGGGGAGCATTGCGATCGCGATGATTGCTGTAGCAGTTCTCTTGCTGCTGGCATTAGAGGTGCAGTACCGACAGCGACCGGGAAACAAGCTGGAGCTAACAGCTGGTCACTGGCAGCTTGAGGTCTATGAACCGCAGCGCTACCTATTAGTGGGTGAGTTGGCGTTTCATAACCTCACGCAGCGCTTAGAAGTGATGGTGCCAGAAATCTGGGTAGAGGTAAAGCTGCTCTCTGCCAACAGCCTCAACGGTATTACGACCAGTACACAGGTGATTCCTCGCTACAAAGATGCTGAACCCAGAGCAGACGGCTACTGGGAAGGGCATATTGTGAAACGGGACGTATCCCCGATCGAGATTCAGGTAGAACTCCAGGGGCAAGATTTGGATGCGCTGAGAGTTGCCTGGATTCGTGTGCATTACTTTACCTATGGACCGCAAGGACGACTTCCTAAAGTACGCCATGTGATCGTGCCACTGACCTTTCCTAGCCCAGACGATTCAAAAAATTGGCGACCCGCTAATAACGCGGACGTGCTGCCTATTCGTACCCATTTGCTGACGCATCTAGATAACCCTGTAGCAGTGATCAAGCGCTATGTGCTGCCCCATGCCCAACCAGGCGATGTCGTCACGATCGGGGAAACACCACTGGCAATTATGCAGGGGCGCTTTCGACATCCCAGTGACGTGAAACCAGGCTGGGTGGCGCGGCGGTTATGTTATCTCTTTTTGCCCACATCCAGTCTGGCAACTGCCTGTGGCTTACAAACGTTGATCGATCTGGTTGGTCCTGTGCGAGTGCTGGTAGCCTTTCTGGTGGGCGCGATCGCCAAAGTGTTCGGCAAGCCAGGTGTGTTTTACCAGCTAGCCGGAGAGCAAGCACGTCTGATTGATGATGTCACAGGCACCATTCCGCCCTACGATCAGTTCATTGTCCTGGGACCAGACAATCCCCAGCAGGTGGTTGACCAGATCAAGCGTGAAACGGGGCTTTCGGCTGCCATTGTGGATGTTAACGATTTGAGAGCGGTGAAAGTCTTGGCAGCCTCCTCAGACCTTGCAGTACCGTTTCTCAAGCAGGCGTTAATCAAAAATCCGGCGGGTAATGCCAGCGAACAAACTCCTGTCGTCTTGATTCGACCCGTCAAGGTGCTGGGAGGACAAACGGTAGAGCGTCAATAGACTAGCGATGCAATGAGATCGTCATTCATCGGCTGGGCAATGATTGCAGCCCCTATATGTGAGAAACGTCGGTTTAATCTCTAAACCCTCTAGAATATAGACTGAGCCTTTAAGTTTTGGATGTTGCGCGCGGCTGGTTGCAGCCATACCTACGATGACTCAAGTTCTTCCTCAGACCGCTCAAATCGTGATTCGATCGATCCAGTATCGTGATCTGGAAACAGTCGAGCGTCTCTGTGAGGCAGAAGCTGACCGCGATCGTGCTATCGGCGCAACCGATGTTGAAAAGCCCTCAAAAGCCTTGACATTTCGACCCTGGCGCGGTCTGAAGAAAGCCTTTAGCCTGGTGTGGACACCGTCACAGCAAACGTTTGGTGCTTATCTCGCAGACCAGGACAATCAGCTTCGGGGCATGGTTCGGGTTTCGCCCTTCAACCGCACACGCAGCACCTGGAGGGTCGATCGGGTTGCCGTTGTGCACAACGCTGAACCGATCGCCGAAACACCAACAGATACAGTACCTGAACAATCCAAATTGTCTCCAAAGCTCAGTCTAGCAACCGTCGGTTCGCAGCTACTGCGGCACTGCTTTGAAAAAATCTGGGAAGCGCGTACCTGGCTCTTAGAAGTGGATGTCAACGATACGGCACTGTTGGCGCTCTATCGTCAGAATGGCTTTCAGCCGTTAGCGCAGACAACCTACTGGTTGCTTGCGCCTGAGCAACTGCAGGAGATTGCCGAGCGAGAGCCTGACCTGCCAAATCTGCTGCCCGTTAGTAATGCGGATGCTCAACTGCTGTATCAGCTCGACACCGCAGCCATGCCTCCACTCGTGCGGCAGGTGTTTGATCGTCACGTACTCGACTTTAAAACGAGCTTGTTGGGTTCGCTGATGGGTGGTGTCAAAAATTGGTTTCGCCGTGCTGAGGTGGTCAGTGGCTACGTGTTTGAACCTCAGCGGAAAGCGGCGATCGGCTATTTTCAGATTCGTCTCTGCCGTGATGGGTCACAACCCCACCAGGCACAGTTGACGGTACATCCAGCCTATACCTGGCTCTACCCTGAACTCATGTCCCAAATGGCGCGCATCACTCAAGAATTGCCCCCTCAGACCCTAGAGCTTGCTTCATCCGACTATCAGCCAGAGCGCGAAGAATACCTGGAGCGCATCGGCGCAAGTCGAGTAGCTCACACATTGATGATGTCACGATCGGTCTGGCACAAACTGCGGGAATCCAAGCTGCCAATGGCGCTCGACTCACTCCAGCTCTCGGAAGTGCTACAGGGGTTTAAACCCGCCCGTAAGCCAGTACCGGGGCGCATTTCGCTGCTGCGGCTGTGGAATCAGGCAACGACCGATCCCAAGGCGGACACCACACAGCCACCGAATAACGCGAGTGAAACAGACGACTCCATCAGAACCAACAACCCATTGCTAAATCTACCTGTACCAACCGAATTCTCTGACCCGCCGCAAGAAGGACCTTGCTGTTAAGCGGTGCCTGGGGATGCAAATTTCTGCCCTGGGATTAGACGTTGGGAGTAAGCGGATTGGTGTCGCTGGCTGCGATCGCACCGGGCTGATTGCTGCTGGTCTAACCACGATCGAACGTCAATCCTTCCAGCAAGTGCAAGCCCAACTGCAACAGTTAGTCGTCGAACGTGACGTGCAGATACTGGTTGTGGGCTTACCGTACACCATGAGTGGCGCGATCGGTGCTCAAGCGCGACAGGTGCAAAAATTTGCACGAGCAATGGCAAACGCACTACAGTTACCGCTGGAATATGTCGATGAGCGCTTGACCTCTTTTCAAGCAGAACAGATGCTCCACGCACAGAAGATCTCGCCTTCTCGTAATAAAGGACTCATCGATCGCAAAGCTGCGTCCCTCATTCTGCAACAATGGTTGGATGAGCGCCGCCTCAAGGCAACTTACACCCAAACGTCTCCGCAGCTCGATGTGGCTGACTCCGAAGCCTTGGATTCAACCTCCTTCTGAGTCACGGGGGCAGAGATGTGTAAAACGCCTGTAACATGACCGATTTTAGTGGAGAGTCCGGAATGGATGAAGACGATCTTGAGATGGATGTAGAAACCGTTACCTTGACGGATGATGCCGGACGGACGATTACCTGCACCATTGAACATGCTCTCGAAGTAGAAGGACAAGACTACGTGCTGCTATTGCCAGTAGACTCGCCCGTCGAAATCATCGCATGGCAAGAAGATGGTGACGAAGAGGAAGCCGTACCAGTTGAAGACGATGAAGACATCAATCTTCTCTTTCCAGTCGCCAAAGTGGTTTTGGAGGAGCAGAATCTTGTGCTGAAACGCACCGCTGTCACCTTGACGGTAGAAGGCGATCTTCCTGATTTAACCGAGGAAGATGACCTGGCAGGTTTAGAATCTGAGGGGGAGGGCGAAGAAGAGGAACTGCAATTTCTGGCAAGCTTCTACTACGAAGAGCAAGAATTTGGCATTTACGCGCCGCTTGATCCCTTTTTCATCTTGGCGCGGGTGGATGCTAACAACCAACCGCAACTGCTTTCGCCCGAAGAGTTAGAGAAAATTGAGCCGTTGCTACCAATGATCGAAGACCAGTTGATCGACCAGTTTGAGTAAGTCTGTAGTGTTTAGTTGTTAGTTGTTAGAGTCGTTGGCTATACGTCAGTGTTCACTATATAAACTGAAGAGTCTGAAGCGAAAAGCGGCGGCTTGTTTCCGCTTAGCGGTCTGCTGACAGCGCTCAACAATCTTTAGTTTATGCAAGTGACTCTCCGTTAAATGCCAACAGCTAACAACTAACGACTAAGAGCTAACAACTAATTGTTTGAAGCGATTGAGTCAGCTATAGAGCATGAAAGCAATACACAGCATGACTAAGGGTGCGATCGTTCTGTTGCTGCTACTGGCGGCGATCGGGACGATTGGCTGGCGTGGTTGGGTTTGGTGGACAGCCGCCAGTGCCCCTCCGATCGCCACAGGTACACCCACCAACCCCGTAAAACTCCGTATTCCCGACGGTGCCTCTGCTCAAGAAATTGGCAGAGACCTACAGGCGATCGGCGTGATTCGCTCGTCGGCAGCGTGGGATGCGTGGGCACGCTGGCTCGCGTTAAAAGAGCCACAGGGAGGCTTCAAGGCGGGTGTGTACCAACTCTCGCGCACAGAGCCATTAGCAGCAGTCGCCACCAAAATTTGGGCAGGGGATGTAGTGCGGCTTGGCTATACCATCCCCGAAGGATGGTCACTGCGGCAGATGGCAGCCTACTTCGAGGAGCAAGGGTTCTTTTCGGCGCAGGATTTTTTTGCGGCAGTAGAGCGCTTTCCCACTGCCCAGTACGCCTGGTTGCCAAAGCCTGCTCCCGGTCTGCCAGCTTTAGAAGGGTTTTTGTATCCTGATACCTATGACGTGGCGGGGCTACCAGTTAAACCGGAAGCTATTTTGAAGCAGATGCTCGATCGCTTTGAGCAGGTAGCACTCCCTTTGTATGAACAGAGAAAGCAAGCCCCTTTAAACTTTCCAGAATGGGTCACGCTGGCAAGCATTGTTGAAAAAGAGGCAGTGATTGCCAACGAACGCCCCCGCATTGCAGGTGTTTTTACAAACCGCTTAAAACAGAAGATTCCCCTTGGCGCTGATCCAACGGTTGAATATGGGCTAGGCATCCAGCAAACGCCAGACCAACCTCTTTCTCTGACACAGGTACGAACGCCATCTGCTTATAACACCTACCTCAATACGGGTCTACCGCCTACTCCAATCGCCAGCCCAGGCTTAGCCAGCCTCAAAGCAGCACTCAACCCAGAAAACACTGATTTCCTCTACTTCGTTGCGCGGTACGATGGTACTCACGTTTTCAGCCGCACTCTGGCAGAACACCAGGCAGCACAAGTCATCATTCAAGATAAACGCAAATCTACCAGGCAAAGTTCAGGGGCAAGACCAGCCAGTTCAAAAATCGCAACGTAGCGCCCTATGCGATCGTGCGCTACTCCAAAAACATCCTTTGCGCGTCGAAAGGGCTTCACTGTGCTTTCTTCACGCTTATTCCTTACTCTTTTTGCTTATGTCTTGGGGCGAACTTCTCCAACCTGACTTAATCGTGCACGGACCGGTGCTGAAGCTAACGCCTGACGTGCTGCAACGGCACCGACTCAAAGGGTTAGTCCTTGATGTGGATGAAACACTAGTGCCCATCCGGATGGCGGAGGTTTCAGCAGAATTGCTGCCCTGGGTTAACGAGCTTCGTCAGGTTGCCAACCTGTGGCTTGTTAGTAACAACATCAGCGAAGGTCGCATTCAGCGCATTGCCAAGACGCTAGACTTGCCTTACATCGCAGGGGCAGGCAAACCGTCTCGTCGGAAGCTAAGACGGGCGGTTGAAGCAATGGCGTTGCCTGTCGAGCAAGTGGCAATGGTCGGCGATCGGCTGTTCACCGATGTTCTAGCAGGCAATCGATTGGGCATGTTCACGATTCTTGTAGAGCCGATGGTCAACCCAAACGAAGCGGTTAGACGGTCTCCGCTGCATTCCTTTGAGGTCTGGCTTTCGCAAGCGCTTGGAGCGTCACTGATCCCCGGCAAGTAAGTGCCCAGGTTGACCGTAAACCTGCTTTGCGTTAGCAAGGAGAAATCTAAAAAAAAGCTTAAGCTAGTCAGGGATCAACGAAAACCGCTGCTAAATTGATGAATATAGTAGTGGAGTCAGCTTACATAAAGACTCTAACGATGAATGCGCGTGAATATTTGTGCAAGGCGCTAGATCCTGTTTACAGCAGTTCTGGCGCTTTGCCATTTTAAAGCGATGATTGTTTGAACTCAAACCGCTCGCGATCGCCACTCGAAGCAATGTCCCAAACCCTCGTAGTCAAAATTGGTACGTCTAGCCTGACTCAGCCAGAAACAGGGCGTTTGGCACTGGCAACGATCGCCAGTCTCGTTGAGGTCCTTAGCCATCTGCGGCTACAAGGGCATCGGGTTGTCTTGGTTTCATCCGGCGCAGTGGGCGTTGGCTGTGCCCGTTTGGGCATGACAGAGCGACCACGTGCGATCGCTCTCAAGCAAGCAGTCGCAGCCGTTGGGCAGGGACGACTCATCCGCATCTACGATGATTTTTTTAGCTCCTTGCAGCAGCCGATCGCTCAGGTATTACTCACTCGCAGCGATCTGGTGCAGCGCAACAGCTATCTCAATATCGAGCGTACCTTTCAGCAATTGCTACAGCTCGAAGTGATCCCCATCGTCAATGAAAACGATACGGTCGCGGTTGATGAACTGAAGTTTGGCGACAACGATACCCTCTCAGCGCTGGTTGCCAACCTTGTTCGAGCAGACTGGCTGTTTTTACTCACCGATGTCGATCGCCTCTACTCAGCCGATCCGCGCAGTGATCCCGACGCACAACCGATCATTCGCGTCAGTCAAATGGATCAACTGAAGGATCTACAGATCAAGATGGGGGATCACGGCTCTCGTTGGGGTACAGGCGGGATGATCACAAAAATTGCGGCGGCACAAATTGCCACGGGTGCTGGCGTTCGTACAGTCATTACGGACGGTCGCTACCCCAGAAACCTGGAAAAGATTTTGCAAGGCGAGGCGATCGGTACCCAGTTTGAACCTCAACCTCGCCCTGCCAGCGCGCGCAAACGCTGGATCGCCCACGGCTTAGTGCCCGCAGGTACGCTCTACCTGGACGATGGCGCTGTCAACGCGATCCGCAGCGCTGGTCGATCGCTTCTTGCAGCCGGAATCGTGCAGGTGGACGGTGAATTTCAGAGCCAGGAGGCAGTGCGACTGTGCGATCGCTCCGGTCAGGAAATCGCCAGAGGCATCATCAACTACCGCAGCAGCGAACTACACCAGATTAAGGGACAGCAATCCGATGCGATCGCAACGATCCTTGGCTATCCCGGTGCTGAAACCGTTGTACACAGAGACAATCTTGTGCTGAGCTAGTTATTGGCTATCAGAGTGGCAGATTTAGCGTCAGAATCGGCTCGGCGATCATCGCTTCATTCTTTATCCTTCACCGTTCATCCCCAACAACTCCAACTGTTTACAGGCTTGATCATCAGCGCTAAACCGTTTGCCTACAAACATATACACGATTCCGAGCACCCCGAAATTGATCCCTGCTGAACTGAAGTCGTTATTGCTACCGTTCTACTCCAACCATCACATCAAACCTCTATGACACCATTTAGAAATCCAGTTATTTCGACAGCTTTGGGTTGTCTTGTTGGCGGTGTTATTGCCAGTCCGTCACTAGCCGCCCCGGTACTAATGGCACAGCAACCAGATTGCAACAAGGCTCAAACGCAGTCAGCTATGAACATTTGTGCTGGACTGAGTTACGAAGAAGCCGATCGCGCCTTGAATCGTGCCTATCAAGCGCTGGTGCCTAAGCTCTCTGCGACACGTCGCCAAAAGCTAACCGATGCCCAATTGCGCTGGATCAAATTTCGTGATGCCGAATGCGATTTTTATGGCAGTGAAGCGGAAGGCGGCTCAATGCAGCCCATGCTCGTCTCCGGCTGTAAAGATCAGATCACACAACGACGGACTGCTGACCTAAACACTTATTTAACAGGGAAAAGTCCGATCGGCGGGAGCAACTACCAGTCTGCCGATCGACGGCTCAATCAGTTTTACCAGCAACTTCTACAACGGCTCGAACCCGATCGCAAACAGAAGCTAGAAACTGCCGAACTCGCCTGGATTGCCTTTCGGGATGCAACCTGTAGTTTTGAGTCGAGCGGTGGCGGCAATGCGGCTCGTAACCAGTGCTTAACACGCCTCACAAACC
Source organism: Tildeniella nuda ZEHNDER 1965/U140 (assembly GCA_019358895.1). Taxonomy (GTDB): domain Bacteria; phylum Cyanobacteriota; class Cyanobacteriia; order Leptolyngbyales; family Leptolyngbyaceae; genus Stenomitos; species Stenomitos nudus. The sequence goes on from JAHHIG010000026.1 coordinate 54,940, forward strand.
AGCGCAATCAGCAGTTGCAGGGTTATTTGGCAATCGATCGTTAAAGGTGTTGCAAGTGATTGGTCGTTAGTTATTGGTATTGCCGCTGCGTTGCTGGTGTGTGCAGAGCTGATTGCGACGATCGCTCAATGTTCTGGGAGAATGAGAAAGGATTGGCAGGGATCTCAACACAAACCATGCCTGACTTCATTTAAAACTCCTGTAGCTGAACACTGACTGCTGACAGCTAACTGCCCATTTCATTGGAAGAACCGAGAATGCTCGAACCATCATTGCCAGAAAACCTGAGAAGCCAGGTTGTGACACAGGGCGTGCAACGATCGCCCAACCGTGCCATGCTACGAGCCGTTGGCTTTAGCGATCAAGACTTTACGAAGCCGATCGTGGGCATTGCCAGCGGACACAGCACGATTACCCCTTGCAACATGGGTATTGAACCTCTGGCAAAACGTGCAGAAGCGGGCATTCGCAACGCGGGTGGGATGCCGCAAACCTTTGGCACTATTACCGTGAGCGACGGTATTTCGATGGGCACTGAGGGCATGAAATACTCGCTGGTGTCGCGGGAAGTGATTGCCGATGCGATCGAAACCGCGTGTAGCGCCCAAAGTATGGATGGTGTGCTGGCGATCGGTGGCTGCGACAAAAATATGCCCGGTGCAATGCTGGCAATGGCACGGATGAATATTCCCGCGATCTTTGTCTATGGCGGCACCATTAAGCCGGGACACCTCCACGGTACTGATCTCACCGTTGTCAGTTCCTTTGAGGCAGTCGGTCAGCATAGCGCAGGCAAAATTGCCGATGCAGAACTGCTGGCAGTCGAACGCAACGCCTGTCCGGGTGCGGGTTCCTGCGGCGGCATGTTTACTGCCAACACGATGTCGTCTGCGTTTGAAGCGATGGGCATGAGCCTGATGTATTCATCCACAATGGCAGCCGAAGATGCCGAAAAAGCCGATAGTGCTGAGAAGTCCGCGATCGCGCTGCTGGATGCCATTCGTCACCAACGCCTGCCGCGTCACATCATCACCCGCCAGTCCATTGAGAATGCGATCGCGGTGATTATGGCGATCGGTGGTTCGACGAATGCGGTGCTGCACTTTTTGGCGATCGCCCATGCCGCCAACGTGCCACTCACCCTCGACGATTTTGAGACCATTCGCGGTCGTGTCCCTGTTCTTTGCGACCTCAAGCCCTCTGGTCGCTACGTTGCCACCGATTTGCACAAAGCAGGCGGTATCCCGCAGGTGATGAAGATGCTGCTGGCACACGGCTTGCTTCACGGCGACTGCCTGACGATTACTGGGCAGACCGTTGCTGAGTTGCTGAAAGACATTCCTGCCGATCCCCGCCCCGATCAGGATGTGATTCGTCCCTGGGATCAGCCTGTCTACGCGCAGGGGCATCTGGCAATTTTGCGCGGCAACCTGGCAAGCGAAGGAGCCGTCGCTAAGATCACGGGAGTCAAAAATCCCCAAATTACCGGACCTGCTCGTGTATTTGAGTCTGAAGAAGCGTGTTTAGACGCAATCCTCGCAAGCAAAATCAGTGCAGGTGATATTCTCGTCATCCGCTACGAAGGACCTAAAGGCGGACCCGGAATGCGTGAAATGCTGGCACCAACCTCTGCCATCATCGGCGCTGGACTGGGCGATTCGGTCGGTCTCATTACAGACGGTCGCTTCTCTGGTGGTACCTACGGCATGGTGGTCGGTCATGTGGCACCTGAGGCATATGTGGGCGGCACGATCGCTCTCGTTCAGGAAGGCGACTCGATCACGATCGACGCTCATGCCCGTCTGCTACAACTCAACGTTTCTGATACTGAACTCGATCGTCGTCGTGCCCTGTGGCAGCCACCCAAACCACGCTACACGGCTGGAGTGCTGGCAAAATACGCCAAGCTCGTCTCCTCCAGCAGCGTTGGTGCAGTGACTGATTTAGATCTGTGAAAGAGACAGATCCCCGACTTCTTTGTTCAGCCCTGATTGCTTGACTAAACCTGATTCAGAAGTCGGGGATCTAGCCACTGACAGGTAATACCTTACTGTCGTCACCATACGGCTTTGCTTGGTTCTCAGATTGGTTCTCAGAGACGTTCTCAGAAACAGCGTCAACTCTTGACTGATCGCTGCTAGCTGTCAGCGCCTGCCCGAACAGTGCAGAACCACCTCTCTCCGAGGACAGCCCCAACATCTGTGTCAAAATGAAGTCACCCAACATGCGAGAGTTTAAAATTCGTGATTGAGGTAGAAGTTCACCAGCAACTCCGAGCGTTCTTGAGAGAGCAAGGGAAACCCTATTGGTCTCATCATTTGACGATGGCACGGTTGGTGGCACGTGCCTTGCGCTTGGGGCGCGGCGCGCTGATGCAAACCGACGCACTCTCTCGTTATCACGGACGTTACAGGCTCAGCTATCTGGTTCCAGTCCTGATGTGGCAAGGACCTGTCATCGTGGTTGCCACAGAAGCAGTACAACAGCGGCTGCTCATGGTGGAAATCCCCCAGTTGCGAACCTGCATTCAAACGTCAAAAGCCATTCGCACGGGCGATCGCTTTCCCAATCCAGCGTTTCAAGGGTTGTTGCTGACTACGCCAGAAGCCTGGCTAAGCGATCGGTTTAATCACCACGATCGTTTTCCAGCAGGCATCCCAACGATTATCGATGGTGTGGACGACTTGGAAGCGTGGGCATTCGCTCAACTCACCACGCACATCCAGCCAAGCAACTGGGACGAGCTGATGCTTGCCTGCCCCAACCATGCTGAGGCAATTCGCGATGCCCGCGTTCAGCTCACAAAGTCGATCTTTCAACGTCCAGCTAATCCTTATGAGTGCTGCCTACTAGAGCTGTTTGAACAAAAGGTGCTGGCAGCGCTCTTGCAAAACTTGCAGCGGTCTGATCCCGCGTCAGAACCTGTTTTGCTGCCTACCGTTTGGAGCCGATTTGAGGCTGCCTTTCAGCTTGATAGCCAGCTCCTCTGGGCAGACATCTCGCGCCGCCAGGGACAGTTCTCCCTGCATTGTGGTCCCGTTACAGTGGCATCAGCGTTAGCCCCACTCTGGTCGCAGCAGTCTGTCATTCTCATTGGTGGTGCGCTAGATATTGATGCTGAAGCCACGGTTTATCGTCAACGGCTGGGGCTAGAGGACTTAACGTGTCTGAAGTTTACGCCTGATCGCCAGGACGAAATCATCCAGCTTTACTTGCCTGAGCGCCTGCCGATGCCCAACACGCCAGAGTTTCAGTGGGCACTTATTCGAGAAATGCACTCCCTACTGAGAGTTAGTTCAGGGATGCAGGGGTTGACTGTTCTGCTAGTAGACGACACGCCGCTCAAAGCGCAAGTAGGATCGGTACTGGCATCAGAATTTGGCTCAAGGGTGCAGGTTGAACGTACTTGCTTAGACGAGAACGGCGTTCTCGTAACGGGTTGGGCGTTTTGGAAACAGCACCAAAGCGTTTTACCTACACCTCATCTGCTTGCGATCGCAACCTTGCCCATTCCGTCGCTCGAAAATCCTCTCGTTGCTGGACGCGTCGCCTACCACAAGCAACTGCGGCAAGACTGGTTTCGCCTTTATCTCCTTCCAGCGGCGCTGGCAGAACTACAGCGAGCGATCGCGCCAGTGCGAGATCATCAGGGTGTTGTGGCGCTGCTCGATAGTCGCGTGGTTCATCGAAACTATGGGCAGCAAGTCCTTGCGGCGCTTCATCCTGTGGCACGTCTCAATTATCTTGATCCCAACTTATTTTCCCAACCTGATTATTCAGTATTAGACTAAGGTATTAAGCGTATCCACCAAAGACGGGTGCATTCACTGAGATTAAGCAGCCAGTTCTATTTATCAGTACAGCTATGGGTGAATCAAAGCGGCGAAAAGAAACTCTGGGAGAGAAGTACGGTCAAGAATCTAACATCCTCCCGTGGTTACCAGTGAGTAAGACTCAGGCGAGCCAGTTTGTCAAGCTCTCCACAAGAGGCGCATGGATAGGCATTGGGGCGCTTGTGGCTGTGTGGGTTACCATTCGTCTCATCGGTCCGGCATTTGGCTGGTGGCACGTGGATTAATGTATGACAGCAGCTTCCAGCAATAATTTGTTACTTTGATCCTAAGCTCTGGGAACTTTTTGTTTTTAGCTGAGTCTATGCATATTTAGGGCAAACTGCTTGAAGGCTAAAAGAGAGTGTAAGAGGCGACTGTCTTTCTAGATACTTTCTTCCCCCGTAATCTGGCTAACCTTGAGTGTAATTAGTTAAAGTCAACGCAGAGCCAGACAAGTGCTGTACTCAATAAAATTGAAAGCGACTTTTATAAACGTCCATCTTGTAAAAATGAAATTCTTAAGAAAGTATTAAAACGGTATAAGATTTAAGTGTGGTGATTGGAGGGCAATCGTGTTCTTAAGACTTGCAGAGCAACACCGTCAGTTCGTTCAAGATCTCGTCATGAATCTCCAGGCGCTTGCAATCGTGCTAGAGCGACAAGGTTACCTTGCGTCCTGCTACACCTGTGGCGGGCAGATGAATAGCGCATCGTTTATGGTCAGTCTGGCAGACAACCACCTCATCCGATTCCTGGTTTCTGACTATGGCATCACTTGGACTGAGATGCGAGACGATCGAGAACTGATGAAGTTAGAAGGTGCAGAAGCGATTAGTCAACTTCAGGAACTGGCAAACCTGGTGAAGCACAAAATCAAGCCATCTGAGTACAGACCTGCGGTGATTTCAGAGAGTTTTCATTAGCGTTTAAGGCTTAGCAGAAGATATGCCAGGTGTCTGACAGGACGTTTCTGGCAAAACTGAGCTAGTCTGAGTGCCAGTGCTCGTGTATGGCTGATTTCGACACAGATGAGCGTGAATGAGTAGACATATCTAGCTTGATTCAGCATTTTAGCTAGTCCAAGTGAGCAAGATTCGACGAGCTAAGCCATTTGAGGGAGTGAAGGGATTATCCTTTCACTCCCTTCTTGTATCGGTTGATTCACTCCCCGGTGATTTGCAAGTGTCTTTGAGACCATACAGCGTAATAGTGCTTGAACGTGTCTTGACGACTAACCAGTTAGATAGACAGCGCGCACCCAAAGAATTTAGTAACAATCGCTTTACAAAAGATGTTAACTTCGCTATCTTATTTGTACGGGTTCGTTAAGAACTCAATACATTCATACACCAAGCACTCATAACTACCATGACTACGACTTTACAGAGACGCGAGAGCGTCAACGTATGGGATCAGTTTTGCAACTGGGTTACCAGCACCGACAACCGCCTGTACGTAGGTTGGTTCGGTGTCTTGATGGTACCCACCCTGCTGGCTGCGACCATCTGCTTCATCATCGCCTTCATTGCAGCGCCTCCTGTCGACATCGACGGCATCCGTGAGCCTGTGG
>JAHHIG010000027.1 GCA_019358895.1 Tildeniella nuda ZEHNDER 1965/U140
GGGGCAAAGACCAGAACCCAGGGCATTAACTCTTTTGGTAGCAAGTGCATCAGGAGAAATCGAATAACACTTTCCTGATTTTGCTACCTTTCCTCCCCTTCACAATGGACAAAGTCGAGCTTAGAGGCTGTTTGAAAAGCGTCTGGCGGTTAAAACCGCGACTACGTAAACAAAGTCCGCCGACACGGACTACCGAAACGCGAGGGCTTTATCACCTGCGACGGCAGGTTTTGTCCGTGTAGCCGCGACTTCAGTCGCCAAGGCTACAAGTATACGGACTTTTAAAACGTCCTCTTAGTTATATAGCGATCCTATTTGCTTTGTGAAAGTTGCGCTGGGTTCGCTTTCAGCCCTCAGTTTTCAGCACTTAGCACTCACGTCCAAACTGACCGCTGACCGCTGATTGCTGAAACCACTACATACTTTTCATCAATGATTTAGGACGGCTATGGATGGCTTCTAATCATGGATTGACCACATGGGTGGCGCGCTTGGCAAGTGGCGCATCACTGTCAGCAGACGCGTGGCAGCAGCTAGAAGACCAGGCGTTGCGGGATACCCCACGGGCGATCGCGTTTGACATCACAGCAGAAACTGTGAAGGCGGAACTAGAGGCGCGATCGCGCTTGCTGCAAGCCGTTTATCCACAAATTGAACAGTTTTGCCAACCATATCCACAGCTTTCTAGCAATTTGTTTGAGACCCTATGGAATTTATGGCTGCCGCTATCAATCTGGTTAGCAGACCAACGTCGGGCACACGATCGCCCGTGGATTCAAGGCATTTTGGGCGGGCAGGGAACGGGTAAAACAACCTTGGGAGCGATCTTGACGCTAGTGCTTGAGGCATTAGGCTACAAAACCCTCAGTCTTTCCTTGGATGACCTTTACAAGACCTACAGCGATCGCCAGCGCTTGCGTGAAGCAGACCCTCGTCTGATCTGGCGTGGTCCACCCGGAAGCCATGACGTTGACTTAGGCATCCAAACGCTAGACGCACTGTGTCAGACCGGATCGAAGCAGCCGATCGCCATCCCTCGCTTTGACAAATCACTGCACAATGGCGCAGGCGATCGCGTTGAGCCAGAACTGGTTGCTAATGTGGATCTTGTACTGTTTGAAGGCTGGTTTGTCGGCGTTCGTCCGGTCGATCCAGCCGTTTTTGATGCGCCGATCGCGCCCATTATTACCGAAGTCGATCGCACCTTTGCCCGCGACATGAATGCCAAACTAGACAATTACCTGCCCCTTTGGGAACGGTTAGACAGCCTGATTGTGCTACAGCCAGTCGATTACCGTCTCAGCCAGCAGTGGCGCAAACAGGCAGAACAGCAGATGCGGGCAGCGGGCAAACCGGGTATGAGCGATGCCGAAACCGATGCCTTCGTCGAGTACTTTTGGAAAGCGCTGCACCCTGAGTTATTCATCAAACCGTTGATGGCACAGCCAGGTAAAGCAGATTTTGTGATCGAGATTCAGGCAGATCACTCAGTTGGCGCAGTATATCGAGGGGGCGATCGTCAGTGTCAAGGTTAAAGAAATTCATGCTTGGGGGAGCGGTTAGCGGTCAGCGGTCAGCGTTTAATCCTCACTCATAGCTGAGAGCTGAGAGCTGAAAGCTGAAAGCTGAGAGCTGAGAGCTGAAAGCTAGTCCTCAATTTCTCTCGAGCTTTACGCTTCAAGTTAGCAACCACACTTCAATGCCTCTACTCTCCACGTAATAAGTATTCTCTGTCTGAATGCAGAGCTAATAGTAGCAAAAGATACTTCGATTGATAGTGGGAAGTCAAATTTTAGTTCTCTAATCTTAAGCAATGGCTTGGCTAAAGAAACATGCTGAGCAAACATTTAAACGTAGGAAGGAATTAATGCCACGACTTGTTGGAAAGCAGTCTCATACTGGCGAAAACATTGCCGCTTTGCTGATATTGGCAGCGATCGCAGGTATCACACTGGAGTACATCGGCGCAGTCAATGCTGTACCTGGTTTTGGTCGTGACGAGCGCTACAGTCCGCTGCAAAGCCGGGTTGTTGAAGAACACGCGATCGCTCACAGCAATCGTTAATTTGGCTTGACACAAACCAATCGTTGAAAACAGTTTAACAGGAGTCATGAGGGATAAAAGCAATGCGTAAGGGTAGTGATGTCATCGGCAAAGTGGTCGTTACCTACGACACGGGTTTAAAGATTGAACGCATTTACGACCTGATTTTTGACCAAGAAAGCAATCAAATTTTGGGGTTTGTAGTGCAAGAAAAGGGCATCTTTCGTGATGCGAAAGTGATTCCTTTAGAAGAAGTGTTGGCGATCGGTGCTGATGCCATTGTGGTCAACTCCAAGGAGTCGGTTTCGAGAGCGCACAAACATCCCGAAATTAAAGCCATCTTGCGTCATGACAATGTGTTGAAAGGCACCAAGATTCTCACAACTGATGGGCTGGATCTCGGCACCTTGGTCGATCTGTTTTTTGATAACCGCTCTGGCGCTGTTGCGGGCTATGAGTCGTCTGGTGGGTTGTTCTCCGATGTGTACTCTGGTCGATCGTTTGTACCAGCCCCGAAAACACTGAAGATTGGACGCGACGTTGCGTTTGTGCCAACCGAAACGGCTGCGTTGATGCGAGAGCAAGTCGGCGGACTGAAAGGCGGTGTGCAAGCGGCTGGTGGAAGGCTGCAAGAGTCGGCTGAGACAGCAAACCGTAGACTGCAAGAAACAGCAGACGCTGCTAACCGTACGCTACAGGCATCGGCTGAAGTAGCTAGTACGAAGCTTCAAGAGGCTGGACAGGCTGCCAGTACAGCGCTGCAAACGGCTGGCGAAACTGCAACTAGCGGTTTGCAAACTGCCAACAGTACGTTTCAAGACTTCGATCGCAGTACCACCTCTACATTCACTAATAAGCTGGTCGATCCGGCTGAACAGCGGCTATTTGTGGTTGGTCGCCGTACAGAGTGCGATCTTTTCACGCCAGACAACACGATCCTGGTGCTGCAAGGGCAAGAAGTGACCCTTGATTTGGTTGAACGAGCCGAACAGCTAGGGATGCTGGACGCACTTTACGTCGCTACAGGTGGCAGTGTGACTGATCCCCTCAGTCGCAATATGCAGCAAGCAGCAGCAGACGTGCAGCAAACAGCAGCAATGGTCAGCGATCGCATCCAGGGCGCAACTCAGAGCACCGCTGAAGCGCTTCGTCGCTCAGTAGATGGACTGGCAGCACGCGCCTCCATCGACCAGGCAAACGGTCGGCGCGTCTTACGTATAGTACAAACAGCAGAGGGCTTCATCATTGCTGCACCCGGACAGATCGTGACTAGCTCTGTCATCAGTGATGCTCAAGCGTATGGTAAAGAAACTGACTTGTTGAACGCGGTGGGCTTAGCACCAGCCGAAGCCGCTCGCTCTAGTGCCGATGAAGCCTGGTTAGAGGGTCGATCGCAGCTACGCGATCGCACTGCCCTGGCACAAGAAAACTTGAGCAGTTTCTGGCAAACTCTCCAGGAGAAGGTGAAGGAATTGCAAGGGCGGAGTGCCCGTGCCATCAAGCAGCAGCGCATTGAGCAAGCATTGGGTCGCCCTGTCACACGTGTCATTCTCGACCCGCAGGATCATGTCATCCTGAATGTGGGCGAACTGATTACCCATCGTGCTGTACGTCAGGCAGATGATGGCGGTGTGCTCAACGTGCTTTTGGGTTCGGTGTACACCAAGGAGCCAGAGATCAACGATCGTGAACTGCGTGCGACTGAACACGGTAGAGCCGCTCTAGAGTCGCATGAGCAGCCACAGCGGCAGCAAGAGCCAGTACATGCCATCAGTTAACAGCTTGTAGATTAACTCTGAACACTTGTTGCCTAAAAGCCCTGGTGAGAGTTATGGCGGCTCTCGTTTGAGTGCGGTACAAGTTCTTAAGGCAGAAGGCGGAAGGCAGGAGGCAGAAGGCAGAAGGCAGGAGGAAAACTGTGATCCTCTTTGCTTCTGTCCTCTAACTCTGTGCGGTTGTACTTCATTTGCTTGGGAACCGCTACAAAAAACTCCTCGTCAAGGGTTTTGGTTGCAGACTGGATGGCATCAAATTTTTTGCAAGACTCCGGGCGATCGCAGGTCTCCAAGCCGCTTACAGCCCGTACAGAACATGGCTGTGGTTAGTTCAGCCAGCAGAATATCGACCAACTCATACAAAGCCTCCTCTGATTCGTACGCCGCCTGTAGAAAGGGCAGCGCTATACCTGCGAGATCAGCGCCTAGCGCGATCGCCTTGGCTGCTTCCAGTCCATCGCGTAAACCACCAGAGGCGATGAGAGGAATGTGAGGGGCGATCGCTCTTACCTCTGTAACGCACATGGCAGTGGGTAAGCCCCAATCGGCAAAAGTCTTGCCCAGCCGACGCTGACGGGGATCGGTCGCGCGTTCACTTTCGACCAGTGCCCAGGAAGTGCCACCTGCACCTGCTACGTCGATCGCTGCCACTCCTGCCTCAATGAGTTTGGTTGCCATTGCTGCTGAAATACCGTTACCAACCTCCTTAGCAATCACTGGCACAGAAACCGTTTCGCAAAGATCAGCAATTTTTTCGAGCAAGCCCCGAAAATTGGTGTCGCCGCTGGTTTGCACACATTCTTGAAGTGGATTGAGATGCAGAATGAGCGCGTCAGCCTCCAGCGTCTCTACGACTCGACGACACTCATCCAGCCCGTAGCGATAGTTGAGCTGCACAGCGCCCAGATTGGCAAACAGCGCAATATCAGGCGCGATCGATCGTACTGCAAACGTGCTTGCGATCGTGGGATCTTCAACCGCCACGCGCTGAGAGCCAACCCCCATCGCCAGACCATACTGCTGAGCCACTGCTGCCAGCCTTTGATTGATCGTTTTAGCCAACTCTGTACCGCCCGTCATCGACGAAATCAACAGCGGTGCCTGAAGCGATTTACCCAAAAACAGACTACTCAAGCTGATGTCGGCACGATCGATCTCCGGTAAACAGCAATGAGTAAACCGATAGCGCTCTAGCCCATTGCTCACCTGGCGGCACTGCACGTCTTCATCCAGGCAAATGCGGAGGTGGTCGGCTTTACGAATCTGGGTGTCCATGATGTGAGGGGGTAGGGTGTGGGGTATAGGGTGTGGGGTACAGAATGTATGTTCCCTACCCCCTACACCCTACCCCCTACACCCTGATTAGCTCCACCCCATCGCGCCCATCCACATCCTGGAGATAAACCTTGACCTGTTCTTCTTTGGCGGTCGGAAGCTGTTTGCCGATAAAGTCGGGGTGAATGGGCACTTCTCGATGCCCGCGATCAACCAGCACGACTAACCGAATCACTTCCGGTCTACCATAGTCGTTCACCGCATTGAGGGCAGCGCGAATCGTGCGTCCCTTGAAAATAACATCATCCACCAGCACCACGGTTTTGCCAGAGAGATCGAAGGGGATCTCCGTTTTTGCAGGCGTGCGGATGCCGATCGTATCCAGATCGTCGCGGTAAAAGGTAATGTCGATCGCCCCAACAGGCACCGAAACTTGCTCTAGCATCTCAATCTGACGTGCCAGCATGTCTGCCAGGTTGACCCCTCGTGTATAGATGCCCAGCAGCACAAGTTGAGAGAGGTTCGATCGCTCAATGACCTGCGATGCCAGACGGGTCACCGTGCGACGGACTTCTTCGGCTGAGAGAATTTCGACCACTTCCGTAGGCATAGAGATTGGAGCGCTAAATTGCCGTTTCTAGTTTAGATTGCAGATTCATGCGTTGACGATCGCACTCGTTCTCAAACTCCGCTCTTCAATCTTCATCCTTCGGCTGCACCGCTTTAACAATCCGCGATAGTTCGCTCTTTTCATCGACAGCAATGCGAGTGGGTGAGCCACTAATAATGCGCTCAAAGTTGCGGAACGAGTCTTTAATTTGGGGACCACGTTCGCTGATGGTATATTCACGAATGCCCTTATCATGCCAGGAACCACGCATCTTAAATACGTTAATTGCCCGCGCCATTTCACCGCGAATCTCAACGTATTGCAGCATCAAAATAGTGTCAGTGATTGTAGAAATATGGGAGTCAGTAATCGAATGAGACCCCATGAATTGGTCAGAGGTGTTAGTAAAAAAGCCCGTAATTTCTTCTTGTTTAGCAAACCCAGTCACACCGATCACAAACTGACGAAAGGCATTGTTGCTGACACCACGCGCCAGAGCAGAGAGGGAGTCGATCGCAATCCGAGACGGCTTAAACTCAGCAATCTCGGTTTTGATAATTTGCAGATGGTCTTCTAAACCTGCTGATTCTGGGTAGGCGCAAATAATTCTCAGTACTCCTTTTTGCTCCAGTTCTTCAAAGTCAATGCCCCAAGAGTAGGCGTTGCGAGATAACTGGGCACGAGACTCTTCGTAGGCAAATAAAATGGCACGATCGCCCCGTTGACAGGCATCTTGCAAAAACTTGCTGACCATCATGGTTTTGCCCGTACCTGTAGCCCCCGTTGCCAAAATAATCGAGTCTTTGAAGAAGCCGCCGCCGCACATTTCATCAAGCGTTTTGACCCCAGACGAGACTCGTACATTGGACGATCGCTGCGTTAAACGCATTGCACCCAACGGGAAGATATTGATGCCATGATTCGTAATTGTAAAAGGATATTCACCTTTCATGTGGGTTGTACCGCGCAGTTTGAGGATCTCGATCGTCCGACGACGACGTTCCCCTTCCAGCACATTACGGATAATCACCACATTGTCTGAGACAAATTCTTCTACGCCAAATCGCGCTACGGCACCATATTCTTCTACGCGCTCAGTGGTCATTAAGGTTGTAGCACCGACTTGTTTTAAGCGAGCCACAAGGCGAAAAATCTCGCGCCGTACCACACCCGCCGAATCATACTGCTGGAAGACAGCCGTGACTGAATCGATCGACACTCGTCGCGCTTTATATTTGCGGATCGCGTATTGAATCCGCTCAATCAACGCTGACAGATCAAAATTGCCAGCTACATCTTGACCTTCAGGATCAGGCGATGCGTCTAGAATAAAAAGCTTGCCTTCGTCGATAAATTTCTGTAGATCCCAACCGAAGCTGAACGCATTTTTAATGATATCAGCAGGGGATTCTTCAAACGTGACAAAAATACCCGCTTCATCGAAATCAACAATACTGTGATACAAAAACTGAATGGCTAATAAGGTCTTACCTGTGCCCGATGTCCCGCTAATCAGTGTCGTACGACCTGTGGGTAAACCACCGTGGCTAATGTCGTCAAACCCCTCAATCATGGTGCGTATTTTTTGCACACCTGGAATATTGTATTCGCCATTCGGTGCATTTTGGTTCAGTTGGTTCATGAGAGCTTGCTAAAGAGAATGTCTAAAACTAATCAACGATTTCGCTATATCTAGCATAAAAACTGTATATTAACTGCCTGTTGCTTACTCTGGCAATTCAACCGCCTCATCCCGCAGTTCTTCATACAAAAGATCGAGACCAATGAGCACTTTTTCGCGATCGGACAAATCACCAATGATTTTGCGAACAGGGGGCGGCAGAATTTTAGATAGCGTTGGTGTCGCTAGAATTTTATCCTCTTCAGCAAGTTGAGGATTTTTCAAGACATCAATGACTTTCAGTGCATAAACACCCTGAAAATCTTTCTCAAGGATTTCGTTCAACACTTTTAGCGCCCGAATTGAGCTTGGCGTATTCCCAGCCACGTAGAGCTTGAGGATGTAGGTTTGTTTAAGGGAACTCATAAAAGAGATTCTCTAAAGATAAAAATTGGGTCGCTGGCTCGATCATCTCGGTGCGCGCTCTTCATCACAAAAGCGACTCTACACGTTACCTTTCACTTACCACTCAGACTTATGCTTCTCTCGGTACAGACCGCCGATACATTTCGCACAAATGCGCGATCGTGTCAATCAGCGTCAGACGATAATCAAGCAGAATGTCATCGCTGCGCCCTTCCAATTTTAGCTGTTTCGCAAACTCATCCATCAAGTCCATGTGGATTTCTACGACTTGCGATGTGGCTATATCGGCAAAAAAGGCAGAGTTGACAAACTCATCAATGCGCTGATTGAGAGCGCTGTCTTCCCCAAAGTAGCTTAGAACAATCTCGCGGTACTCATGACGGAGTTGCTCCAGCATTTCTTGCCGCTGTACTGCTGTCATGTAGCGAAAGAAATGGCGTGGATTCCGTTTGTAGTAAACACTGAGGTAGCCCAGACGCTCTTTAAGTTTGTCGGATAGCCGTCGCTGTTGCAGCATGAGAAAATTCTGAGCGGTTACGTCAGTCGCTAAATCGACTGTGGAGAGCGTGTTGCTCAGGCGACAGGTCGGTGAAAGGTGAAGGAATTGATCGATCGCCCGCTCAATATAGTCACCGATGGCGTTGAATTGCTCGGTCGTAATCCAAACTTCAGCGGTGTGATAAGCAAACGCAAGCCCCAGATGAGCGACGGCTTGGGTCGTGCTTGTCTCCTCCGGAGCAGTCTGACCGCTCTCAGCAGCTTGTTTTGCCGCCGCGCCAGATTCTCCTACGACCACTGCTGGAAGGAGCGTTGCCTGACCGTGGAGCCGATGGGTAATCTGTAGTAAGTCCGGGGTGCCGTGCAGAATCAGGCAATCAAGACGCTGCTTTTCTTGCTCAACAAAGCTGAAAAACCCACTGCTCGATGTGATCAGATTCACAAGATGACGATCGTGATCAAGCCGCTGTGAAAGTGCCTGAGTCAGCGTTTCAGACTCAAGGAAAATACCGATCGAGAGCTTAGAACGTTGAGGGGTAAGCGGAGGTTGGTGCAAAACGGTCTAAAACCTGACATTTTGAGCAGACGGTGCTTATTGATTAGTTGACTTAAAGCTTTTCACCACGAGACCACAAAAAGCTTTAATTTTCATTAAGATTTTAGCACTCAATTAACTATAGTTACAAACAAGCGCACGCTGACCCTACCATTCCTGTAGGGAGTCATAATGAAGCATAAGCTGTGATCGTTGCACCAATTTTTGCCTTAAGCCTACATTTGATCACAGTGCTGCTTTTGCACTCAACGCTCGCCGTACTATTCAGCTAGCAGATGTGCAAGCCCTTTCACTAAACCGTTACGCCTGCGGCAATTGCTCTGTTGCAGCGTTGCCTGCTTTGTATCACCGTTCTTACAGACAAGCGTTACATGGTTTTAAGTATTCCTTGTCTCCAAGCCTTTGTTGAGTCTGTACCATGTTGTTTGGCAACCGCACGTCTGACGGAAGCGTTAGCAATTTTGGGGCAGTCAGATTTGGGGCAGTCAGACTTGGGGCAGTCAGACAATGCACCAACTAACGAAGCGCGTGACCGATTGGTGTTGGTTGATGAGTATCACCACGCGATCGGTTGGGTCAGTGCGCGGCATTTGCTGCATCATTTAGTCGCTTCTGGATTGTTAAGCCACCTGCCTACAGCATTGGGCGATCGCCGAGAGCTTGCCGCCGATCTGCCGCTGCTAGAGATTACGCCCTCGATTGTAGAACCACTGCTGGTATTGGCGGCGGATCTGGCGATCGATGCGTTCTTACCGCACTTGCAGCAGCAGCCCCATGCTTGCTATGCATTGGCAAACGCTGAGGGCAGCTTTTTGGGCTTGCTGGATAGCGCACGGCTATTACAGTTTTTGACCACGCACTCCACGCTGTTGAGTGCCGTCAAGGTTGACGCAGAGCCAGCGATCGGCGCTTTGCCCGAACGATCATCGTTACCCTTAAGTCCGCTGTTACGTGAGTTGATTGAGCATCTACCTCTGCCAGTGATGCTGCAAACCCGTGATGGGCAGATGCTGGCGCAAAACTCCATCTGGCGCACCCAGATTAGTGAGCTGCTCGATCCTGGTTGGCTCCGACAGGAAGTTGCCACACTTCTAGAAATGCCGTTGGTTGAACCGTCTGTTGTGCTGCCGCCGTCAGAACAAGCGATGTGGTCATCCCTGGAGCCACCATCCACTGGTATAGCTCAGCCTGAAGTCTGGACGGCACGATCGCTGCCATCCCTCACAGCGCTAGAAGCATTCACTGGAGCGAGCAAACCAGAAAGACCCCCAGAAAAACCCTATCTGAGTGACGACGGCTTGAGTGCTGCCAATGCTGAGGCAGCATCGCTTTCCTTGGGCGCAAGTTCGTGCCAGTTGGGGTCAAAACCCGGCACCTGTATCTGCGTCTGTCCGCTTAAAGGTGGGCAGGAACAAGTTTTACAATTCGTGCGTATTCCGCTGGGTACACTTTCCTCTCAATCTGCTTTAGCGTTGGGCGATCGAGCGCAGACGTTAGCCACCGCCGTTGAAACAGAATTTAGCCGCGACCTGGATTCCCCTTCCCAACTATTCCGACTGGCTGCCCTGCTGTCTACGATCCATGACGGTTCATCTACCGGGCAGACACAGAACAGTCATCACCGCAATGCTATCGATCGGAGCCTTGAGATTGCCTCTGCCTCCCTAGTCCCAGCGGCTGAAGAACTCTGGCTGATCTTGGCACAGGATGTGACTGAGCAGCAGCAACTTGCCAGGGAACTCACCGCTAAGAATGCCGACCTGATTCAGCTCAATCGCCTTAAAGATGAATTTCTCGCTTGCATTAGTCACGAACTGCGAACACCTCTGACAGCCGTACTAGGGCTGTCTAGCTTGCTCAAAGACCAAACCCTGGGTACGCTAAACCCGCGCCAGGTTCACTACGCTCAGCTGATCCACCAGAGTGGTCGTCACCTGATGGCGGTTGTGAACGATATTCTCGATCTGACTCGTATGGAAACCGGGCAGCTAGAGCTGGTTCTAGAGCCAGTCGATCTAGCGACAGTGTGTCAGCGTGCGTTTGAGCAAGCACAGCAACTTCAGCTTCAAGAAAGTACTCAGGCGGAACCAGTGGCTGCTCAACCAGCGTTTGCGCTCGCGCTAGAACCTGGGCTAGGGCTACTAATGGCGGATGAACAGCGGCTCCGCCAAATGCTCGTCCATTTGCTCTCTAATGCGCTCAAGTTCACCGAATCGCACGACCCGATCGGGCTAAAAGTGGGTCGCTGGGGCGGCTGGATTGCTCTCACTGTTTGGGATACAGGTATTGGCATCCCGGCTGAAAAACAGCATTTGATTTTTCAGAAATTTCAGCAGCTAGAAAATCCCCTGACGCGTCGTTTTGAAGGCACAGGCTTAGGGTTAGTACTCACACAACGCTTGGCGCGACTGCACGGTGGTGATGTTACGTTTATTTCTAAAGAAGGGGAAGGCAGTCAATTTACGATTTTACTGCCGCCCAACCCACCGCGAACCCACGCGCCTCCTGATGCGGTTGCCAATCCCTCCATGCTTGAAGATGCGTTGGAGAGCAGCGTCTCTGAACGATCGCTGGACGCTCAAGGCACAATGCCTCATTCGCCAGAGAGATTGCCGTCGTTACCGACTGGCAGCGGCGCATTGAGTGTGTCTGCCTCGCAGCGCAGTCAGTTGATTCTGATTGTGGAAGCCGTTCCGCAGTTAATTGAAACGCTTTCTGATGAGCTGATGGGGTTGGGCTATCGGGTTGTGATTGCTCGCTCAGGCACCGAAGCCTTAGAAAAAGCGCGTCGCTTGCAACCATGCATTATTTTTCTCAATCCGGTGCTGCCATTACTATCGGGTTGGGATGTCCTGACCCTACTTAAATCGAGCGCAGAAACCCAGCAGATCCCAGTTGTGGTCATGGCAACAAAGGTTGACGAAGAGCAAGCACGCCAACGGCAGGCAGACAGCTTGCTCAGCTTGCCAATCCAGCCGAGAGTGCTTCAAAAACGCCTTCAGCAGCTAGTAATTGACCGCCAAGACGCAAAACTGAATCCGCCCCTTACGGCTGTTCTGACGGTTTTACGGCTCAGCCCTGGTACCTGGTCAAGCCCCCATCAACCCCTAGCCGCAGACTTAAGTGGGCTGTTGTATTCGTGTCAATATCGCATCTTAGAGGCAGATGACCTGGAACAGGCAGAGCTACTGGCACGTGTATGGAAGCCGAATGTCGTCTTGTTGGACGGCACATTAGCCGATGGAGCCTCGTACTTTCAGCAGTATTGCCAGCACATCTTTCTCGCTTCGTTACCGCTGGTCACGATCGATCAAGCGACTTCTCAGGCAGCAAACCAGGCACAGGGATTATTGGTCTTTCCCTGTCTATCGACACCGAAGGCACCGTCTTCGATCGCGCTAAACGTTTCCACCTCTGCACTGTTACAGGTGATCCAGATTGCGGCTGGGTATGCTTGGCGACCCTTGGTGCTGGCGCTAGATGCACTTACGCTTCCCATGACGCTGGAAACGCCAACTCGTCATGATGCACCAGAGCGTGGCTTAGATAGCTTTCCTAAAGAAATGGAGTGGCTGCGGGCGCTCACACAATACCTGCATGCGGCAGATTTGCGTGGCTCAATTGGGCGCTCCTGGCAAGAGGTGCTTCAGCAGTTGGAGTCTCGTAGCGTCGATGTGTTGCTCATTTGTTGGACAGATGCGATCGCCCAGGCATTCACCATACCCATGCTCCTGGCGCTTCAGCAATTACCCAAACGCCCCCCGATTCTGGTGTTAGACCACCGTAGCGATCACAAAACAGGTGCTTTGGACGCGATCGCGCCTCTGCCAGAAGCACTCAGGCAAATTGCGACCCAAGTGCTGCCTGCATCGTTACCCATGCCAGAGCTACTGCACCAAATTCATCAGGCGATCAAAGCAGTCAAACGGTGAGAAATAGCTGCTCTACCTGGGTTCAACCGTTAGCAACTAGTGTCGATCGGCTGCCAATCACTGATGGCATACCTTAACGGCAACCCTGACCCACAAAGATACGTCTATTTACTGTTAGCTTCAGATTTTCCGACGATAAATCCAGCAACGTAATCAGTATTGTCGAGTGCCTGAGCCTCAGTAATCTGATTTTCAGACGTGTTACCAGCGGCATCAGTCGTAGTGGAGGGATGAGGGTAAGCAAACTTCTCACAGGATGGACCAGCCGCGGCACATGCCCGACCAGCCGCACGACCTTGCTCATAAGCAGTGCTCCGAACGTCGTCGTCAGCCCTCGCTTGGGGAGCAAGCACAGTCAGCAAAGCAAGCATAGCTGAGGTAGCGATCGCACAGTACAGAGGTTTCATAGCTCGACTTCATCGGGATTGATTACTTACTTCTCAGAGTAATAGTGATATCCCGGAGCGTTCTGTAAAACCTTCGTAAAGTCCCGTGAAGCCTCGGTGATCATACTGAAGTGCGGTCGAGCGCACGGTGTCGCAATCATTCATTGCCGTTTCGGCAACGTTACAGAACATCTTCTCAGCGCTCGACCGGAACACTTATGCTGCCTGGAAGTAAGCCTCCAGCGCTTCAGAACCGCCAATTAGCCTGCCATCAATAAAAACCTGGGGGACGGTGGTGGCGCTTGCTACAGCCAGCAGCGATCGGGTTGTAAAATCTTTACCCAAGACCAGTTCCTCATAGTCCAGGTTATGCTCTTTTAACATCGCTTTAGCCTTGGCACAGAACGGACAGCCGACTTTTGTAAAGATAGAGACACATTTGGGCTTCGCGGCTTCCGGGTTGATGTAGCGGAGCATGGTGTCAGCATCCGACACTTTGAACGGATCGCCGGGTTCTTCTGGCTCAATGAACATTTTGTCAATCACGCCATCCTTCACCAGCATGGAATAGCGCCACGATCGCTTACCAAAGCCCAAATCTGTCTTGTCCACCAACAGTCCCATACCATCGGTAAACTCACCATTGCCATCGGGGATCAGCTTGATATAGTCAGCTTCCTGGTCTTTTGCCCACTCGTTCATCACAAACGTGTCATTCACCGAAAGGCAAATAATGTCATCGACACCATTGTCCTTAAAGGCTCTTGCCAGCGCGTTATAGCCTGGTAGATGCGTCGAAGAACAGGTTGGCGTAAACGCACCCGGTAGTGAAAACACGATAACTGTCTTGCCAGCAAACAGGTCGTCGGTCGTTACATCAACCCATTCGTTGTTTTGACGTGTCCGAAACGTGACGTTGGGAACTTTTTGTCCTTCATGGTTAGGCAGCATAAATTTAGCTCTCTCAAAATGTGGTTGTCCGACAACACGCAAAGGCAGCAGTCTTACACAAACATTACACCCGCCATTGGGTTACGGTTGCTGTGCAGAAGACTGGATAAGCCGTACTCGTTATGAGTATGGTACACCATGCCTGTGGCTGGATGGATGACCATCCGGCAATCTGCCTCAAAATTCGTCATTATGGAGAAGAATCTGCCCCTTCTCTTCAGTTGACGGTAGTGAACCCTATGGCACAGTTTCAGATTCAAGCCCCTTTTGAGCCGACTGGCGACCAGCCCAAAGCGATTAAAGGTCTGATCGCCAGCATCCAGGCAGGCAACCATTACCAGACGCTACGCGGTGCGACGGGTACCGGGAAGACGCACACCATGGCGCGTGTGATTGAACAACTCGGTAGACCGACACTGGTGCTCGCGCATAACAAAACGCTGGCGGCGCAGCTTTGCAACGAGTTGCGTGAGTTCTTTCCCGATAACGCGGTTGAGTACTTCATTAGCTATTACGACTACTATCAACCCGAAGCATATATTCCCGTTACGGATACCTACATCGAAAAAACGGCTTCGATTAACGAAGAGATCGATATGCTGCGCCATTCGGCAACGCGATCGCTCTTTGAGCGGCGCGATGTCATCGTCGTTGCATCGATTAGCTGCATCTATGGCTTGGGGATTCCCTCGGAATATTTGAAAGCGTCGATCCCTCTGCGCGTAGGCGAAGAAATGAACCCTCGTCAAATCATTCGTGATTTAGTCTCTGTACAATATGCACGCAATGACCTGGATCTTGGTAGAGGCAAATTTCGGGTCAAAGGGGACGTACTGGAGATCGGTCCTGCTTACGAAGATCGCATCATTCGGGTAGAGTTTTTTGGCGACGAAATCGACGCGATTCGCTATGTTGATCCGGTGACAGGTGCCACGATGCAAAGCATGGATGGCGTGAACATCTATCCCGCTCGTCACTTTGTCACCCCAGAAGAGAGATTACAGGTTGCGTGTGAGGCGATCGAGCAGGAACTGAAAGCCCGTCTGGTAGACCTGGAGAAAGACGGCAAACTCCTGGAAGCACAGCGATTAGAGCAACGTACCCGCTACGATCTAGAACTGCTGCGTGAAGTCGGCTTTTGCAACGGTGTGGAAAACTACTCGCGCCATCTTGCTGGACGCAACGCGGGTTCACCCTCTGAATGCCTGCTCGACTATTTCCCGAAAGATTGGCTGCTGGTCATCGACGAATCGCACGTTTCCATTCCCCAACTGCGCGGCATGTACAACGGCGATCAGGCGCGCAAGAAAGTGCTGATTGAGCACGGCTTTCGGTTGCCCAGCGCGGCAGATAACCGTCCCCTTAAGGCGGAAGAATTCTGGAGCAAAGTGAACCAGTGCGTCTTTGTCTCCGCTACTCCAGGCGAATGGGAGTTAGACCAATCAGACGGCAAGTTTGAGAGCGAAACGGAAGCGGGTAAAAAGGGCTACATTCAGGGCACGGGGCATGTTGTGGAACAGATCATTCGCCCTACAGGTGTGCTTGACCCTGAAATTTTCGTGCGCCCCACAACGGGACAGGTGGACGATCTCCTGCACGAAATTCAAGAGCGCATTCCTTTACAGGAACGTGTTCTCGTCACAACGTTAACTAAGCGGATGGCAGAAGACTTGACCGAGTACTTCCAGGAACGCGGTGTGAAGGTTCGCTACTTGCATTCGGAGATCAACTCGATCGAGCGCATCGAAATTCTCCAAGACCTCCGCAACGGTGAGTTTGATGTCCTCATTGGTGTGAACCTGTTACGGGAAGGCTTAGATTTGCCTGAAGTTTCACTCGTCGCCATTTTAGATGCTGATAAGGAAGGGTTTTTGCGGGCAGAGCGATCGCTCATCCAGACGATCGGACGCGCTGCCCGACACGTCAAAGGACAGGCAATTCTCTACGGCGATAACCTGACCGACAGCATGGCAAAAGCCATCAGCGAAACCGAACGTCGCCGCGCCATTCAGAGCGAATACAACGAGAAACACGGCATCACCCCTGTCTCGATTATTAAACGTACCAGCAACTCAATTCTGACCTTTCTGGATGTATCCCGCCGCCTGAACGCTCAGGAGCTAGAGCAAGTCTACGAACATTCACAAGATCTGCCCCTCGAAAATATTCCCGCACTCATCACCCAACTCGAAGCGCAGATGAAAGAAGCCGCGAAAAAAATGGAGTTTGAAGAAGCCGCGAAATATCGAGACAGAATCAAACATCTGCGCGACAAACTTATTGGTCGGTAGTGCTCCATGCAAGGCGATCGCCCCCACTTCTCACCGTGAAACCGTTTGCCAAGACCCGCAGAAACGTCGATCGCCCTCTTAACCGCGATCGCCTTTTCACTTTTTGCTGGTGATGGCGCGTCTTCGATCGGCTAACTCAGCAACGTTGGCAAGTTTGGAAAAGAGGCATCCGAATCGCCGTCGTAATCTTACGAAGAGGCGATTGGCGCTACCATAACTGGCTTCGTATACGGGTGATGAGACCAGTAATCCTGAACCGAGTGGTAAACTGCAAGTAGTCTATGCCGAAAGATGAACCTGGAAATAGTATGCAAACAGAGTCAACATCCAAATCTGATGGCTGGGAAGTCGCTGGAAGAAAAGCGACTCAAATGCGCGACCAGCTAGAGAGACAGGCAGACTCCAGCCGCAACGAATTTTCACAAGCACATGTGGTTCAGCGCTTGTCTACAGCAGTCAAAGGCTTTAGCAATCTTCGGCAGAAAATGTTGCTGGGTAAGCTAACGATCGAAGCACTGCGCGAAGAAGGGCGACGTTTTTAATGCGCCTGGTACTGGATTGCTCTGTTGCCATAAGTTGGTGTTTTGGCGATGAAAGTAATACCTATGCGGATGCTGTTTTGCTTCTACTTTCAGACGATGTAGAAGCTATTGTTCCAGGTATTCTTTGGCTAGAAATCGTTAACGTGTTGCTGGTAGCTGAGCGGAGACAGCGGGTCACGCAAATACAGGCAGCCAAGGCATTGATGCTCCTACGATCGCTGCCTATTTTTGTTGATGTGAATACCGATCAAGCATCAATTGATGCAACAATTGCGATCGCTCGTGAAGGAAGTTTAGCCGCGTATGATGCCGCTTATCTGGCACTGGCGATGCGTGAGGGACTACCGCTGGCGACAATCGATCGTCGTCTGGGTGCAGCAGCACAGCAGCGAGGGATGTTGCTTGAAGACCCAATGATAGAAGACACGGTTTGACGCGATCGCCCTTACCTGCCTAGCCGTGAAACCGTTTGCCGAGATCTGCAAGGAAGTTGATCGTCAAAGATGGTGCTATGGACTAGACTATCTCTGATCATTAAGGGAAGAGTCTGTAAATTTCTCTGCGATGAGCAATTCTTTCACAAAGTAGCGTTCGGGTTTCTTTGGTAACGGTAATGCCAATGCGGTAGTCACCCACCCGAATTTTATACTTGCCAGCGTAGCCCTTCATCTTCTGTAAGTAGCCCAACTCAAAAGGATTGTCTGACTCCAATGCTTTAAAGACAATCGGTTCCACACGAGCTTGGATCTCAGCAGGCATCGCAGCAAGGTCTTTCAAGAATCGTTTCGTATACTCAACTGTCCACATGCTGCTCTTTCAGCGATCGATAGTATGCCAACGCATCAACCTTAGAAAGGTGCTCACTGTCCTCTGTGGCTTCCATCAATTTGACTAAGCCAAAGTCTTCAAGAATTTCTTCAATTTGCTCAAAATCTGCGATCGCAATCTGCACCGCGATCGGGTGTTGATTTTCATCTAAAACATAGTGCTTACGGATTTCAAGCATCCTCGTTCCTCTCTAAGAGCGATCGCTCTTTTATTTTGCCATCCATCGTTGGTTTGCGCTTTCTATCGGGGAGTTACAGTATTCAATCAATTGTTGAGTGGTGGCGATCACCCTTACCCCACCTGATTGCGCTCTCCTGCCTAGCCGTAAAACCGTTTGCCAAGATCTGTAAAAACGGCGATCGCCCTTACCCTAACCGCGATCGCCTTTTCACGTTTTGCTGGTGATGCCGTCGCAAATGTGTCGATCGTTCTCTTTCACATCAGGATTGTAGGTCAAATAGCCACGCACCCAGTTGCAGCCCCGTGCAACGAGTTGATCAAAGTTCAGAGTTTCAGCATTCCAGAGTTTGACGGTTTTGTCAGCACTGGAAGAGGCGATCGTTTTTCCATCGGGGCTGAAACTAGCATTTAAGACATAAGAACTATGCCCTTGAAGCGTTTTGAGTTCCTGTCCCTCCAGGTTCCATAGTTTCACTGTGCTGTCAAAACTAGCGGTAACAATCGTCTTACCGTCCGGGCTGAAACTGGCGCTACTAAGGTAACTAGCATGACCTCTAAGGGTCTTCAGTTCCTGTCCTTCAAGATTCCATAGCTTTGCAGTTTTGTCGCCGCTGACAGTAGCAATGGTTTGCCCATCGGGGCTAAAACTGACGCTCTCAACAGCATCACTGTGACCTTCAAGCGTTTTAAGTTCCTGCCCCTGCGAGTTCCAGAGTTTCACCGTTTTGTCTTCGCTGGCAGTAGCAATCGTCTTGCCATCGGGGCTGAAACTGGTGCTATAGACTTCTTTGCTATGCCCTTTAAGCGTTTTAAGTTGCTGTCCCTGCAAGTTCCAGAGTTTCACCGTTTTGTCTTCGCTGGCAGTAGCAATCATCTTGCCATCAGGGCTGAAACTGACACTGTTAACCCAATCACTATGCCCTTTAAGCGTTTTGAGTGCCTGTCCTTGCAGGTTCCATAGCTTCACCGTTTTGTCTTCGCTAGCAGTAGCAATGGTCTTACCATCGGGGCTAAAACTGACGCTACTGAGTTGATCACTGTGACCTTTAAATGTTTTGAGTGCCTGCCCCTCAAGATTCCACAGTTTCACGGTCTTATCGTCGCTGGCAGTAGCAATGGTTTTGCCACCCGGGCTAAAACTCACACCAGGAACCCAATCGCTGTGCCCTTTAAAGGTTTTAAGCTCCTGCCCCTCAAGATTCCATAGCTTTACGGTCTGATCGTCGCTGGCAGTGGCAATGGTTTTGCCATCCGGGCTGAAACTGACGCTGGCAATCAAGTCTTCATGTCCTTTGAGCGTTTTGAGTTCCTGCCCCTCAAGGTTCCACAGCTTTAGGGCATCATAACCAGCGGAGGCAATCGTCTTGCCATTGGGGTTAAAACTAGCGCTAAAAATGTAATCCCTGTGTCCTTTGAAGGTTCTAAGCTCCTGACCTGCGAGATTCCACAACTTCATCGTGGTGTCAATACTAGTCGTAGCAATTGACTTCCCATCGGGGCTAAAACTGACGCTAGTAACCATATCACTATGCCCCTTGAGGATTGTGAGTGCCTGTCCTTCAAGGTTCCATAGCTTCACCGTCCTGTCATCACTGGCAGTCGCAATGGTTTTGCCATCGGGGCTGAAAGTGACGCTGTTGACCCAATCACTATGCCCTTTGAAGGTCTTAAGTGCCTGTCCTTGCAGGTTCCATAATTTCACCGTTTTGTCCCCGCTGGCAGTGGCAATGGTTTTACCATCCGGGCTGAAACTGACGCTATCAACAGCATCACTATGCCCTTTAAGAGTTCTGAGTTCTCGCCCCTCAAGGCTCCACAGTTTCACCGTTTTGTCAGCACTGGCAGTGGCAATGGTCTTACCATCCGGGCTAAAACTAACACTTCTGACACCATCACTATGTCCTTTGAGGGTTTTAAGTGCCTGTCCTTGCAGGTTCCACAGTTTCACCGTTTTGTCAGCACTGGCAGTGGCAATGGTCTTACCATCCGGGCTGAAACTAACACTTCTGACACCATCACTATGCCCGTGTAGCTGGTTTCGTTCGTTCACCCCATACACTGCCTGCTGTAGTGCGATCGCCAACTGATTCCGTGTATCACTACTTGCCCAAGTCGCAGCTTTGAGGCGATCGGCAGCTTTTAACGCCACAATCAAAGCATCAAGTGTTCGATCGGAGTTAAACAACGCATCTGAAGAAGTGCTGAGGGCATTGATTTCATTGATTTTTGCTTCTCGGTACTGGCTGAAGGCAAAGAGTCCCAGTCCGGTGGCAACGGCTAACCCACCTACAGCAGCGACCAGCGCGATCGTCGTTGCTCGACGGATTTTCTTCTCGCGCTGAAGTTCCGTTGCTTGCCAATCGCTTTCTACTTTGCGGCTTTCGTTGATGTAGGCTCGTTGCAGTTCGGTCGATCGCGGTTCTTTTTCGGCGTTTTGTGTCAGCCATTGAATGACCGCCTCCAGTTCACTGCCCCGCAGCAGCAAATCGGGGTTGCGGGTTTTGCTGTCCCATTCGATCGCCTTTACCAGCATATGTGTGTGCTGTCGGACGTGCTCTAAGTCAGTGTCGATCGCCTGTAGCAGCCGTTGAAAGGCGTTGTCAAAATCATCGCTTGCGCGGAAAAACAGCCAGTTGTGCCGTTTGAGTGCCTCGTGAGTCTGCGTCGTGTCAAAGTCCTCGCGTCTGACGACAGGCACCAACCGCTTGTGATGCTTAACAGCGTGGTCAAGCTCCTGATTGCAGACTTTTGACGCAACCGAATCGGGACTGATGACAAAGATGAACGTATCGGCTGCCTCAATGCCCCGTTCAATTTCCTGCCACCAGTCGGCAGTGAGGGGAATGCCTTCCCAGTCAACCCAGGTATCCCGATCGTGTGCCTTCAAAGCCTCGTGGAGCGTCTGCACAAACTCCTGATCCTTGCGCGAGTAGGAAATGAAAACGTCCGTCATGTCGCTTTGCACGAGGTGATCATTACTACCTCAAAATACTCGAATCTATTCTCTTAGCAGGAAAACAGCAGATTTCTTCAAAATTGGCTCTTTAGGTACTTGAACACAGCATTTGGGTTTCTCAACACGACTTTTAGGTACTCGAACACAACCTTTGGGTTCCCAAACACAGGTTTTGGGTACTCAAATGCGACTTTCAAGTACTCCAACACGGCGTTCGGGTTCCTCAACACGATGTTTGGGTACTTGAATACAATGTTTGGGTACTCAAATACAACTTTCAAGTACTTCAACACAACATTTGGGTTCCTACTTGCTGATTTGGCAAGGCAAAACCTCGGAGGTCTGTCGTCGCAGCGGTTTACAGAAACCCAGTTCCTTAACGCGGCATATCTGCCGCACAGCGAAAGCCAGCGAGAATTTCGCGAACGTGAGGGTGATACCAGTTGCGGAAGGCACAGCGCATGGATGACGTTTGCGTTGCCCAACTGCCGCCCTTCAGCACACGATGCTGACCGTCGAAATAGGCTTCAGAATAGCCGCGATACGGATATGCCTCAAAGCCTGCGTAGCGATCGAACCAGGTCGCTGTCCATTCCCACACGTTGCCCAGCAGATCATAGCAGCCAGAGGGACTGACACCAGTAGGATAGGCATCCACAGGCGTTGTTTGACCCACAGCATGATTGCCATTGCAGTCGTTAGCATTGGGTTCTAATGCACCCCAGGGATAGGTTTGGCGTTGGCGGGCGATCGGGTGCCAGCTTGCCGCTTTTTCCCATTCTGCCTCAGTCGGTAGCCGTTTCCCCACAAAACGAGCGTAGGCATCGGCTTCGTACCAGCTCACCCCACAAACGGGATGATAGGCGCGATCGGGTGCATCAGACCAATACAGCGGTTCCGTTACCAGAGCCGCTTGAAGCCACTCCCAACCTGCGGCTGACCACCAGCGCAGATCTTGATAGCCACCTGCTGCCATAAACACGGCGTACTCTTCACAGGTGACAGGGGTGCGATCGAGCCAGTACGTATCCAGATAGACCCGATGCACCGGACGTTCGTTATCCAGCGCCTCGATCGAATCGTTGCCACACTCAAAGGAGCCTGCGGGAATGCAGAGCATAGGGGATGGGGGAGTGGGGAGTGGGGAGTGGGGAGTGGGGAGAAGAGGTTTTGAGTTTTGAGTTTTGAGTTCTCCTGCCTTTTGCCTCCCTTGACTCCCGCCTCCCTCGCCTCCTGCCTTCTGCCTCCTGCCTTCTGCCTCCTGCCTTCTGCCTCCTGTCTCCTGCCCTCTGCTCTCTGCCTCCTGCCTTCTAATCAACTCCAACACCAGCGCGATCGTCTCTCCATGCTGACTTTCGTGCTGTAATAACCAGCGCCAGAGACGTTCTTGCTCGTCCAGCGGTGCCGTTTCCAGATACACAAAAACGGCTGCACGAACCGTGGAAAGATACGCTTGTACTTCAGCAAGGTCAGGTAGATAAACGCGCTCTGCTTTCGGCAAGCTATCGGCTGCAAACAGACGGCGATAGTCTGGAAACTGCGGCGATCGTCCAGCAAAATGTTCCAGGAGCCAGAGAGATTCTGTGTACGCAATGTGACCGAGGTGCCAGCCGATCGGGCTAAAGTCTGAGTGCGCTTGCTGGCAGAATGCTTCGTAATCGACCGTTTGGAACAGCGCTAATGTCGCAGTACGACACGCTTCCATTTGCTGCCTCATTTGATTGCGTCGGGCTTGCAATGAGCCTGAGGGGTGCGATCGCTCATGTGTGCGATCGGCGTGGGCTAGAACATCAGATTGAATGGCTTTGGATATCGAGGTCATGAGTCACCGTAAGGAGGCTGTGTTCAGGGCAGGCAATCCAGTTGCCAGCAAACAACGGCTCAGAGGCAATCAGCACGGCTTGCGGAAACAGTGGATCGTCGCGTAACCAGTAGAGTGAGGGTGTCTGAGAACGATTGGCACATCGAGATGCCACCAGTTGTTGCCCATCACTAATAATCAGGTTGGCAGAAAACCCGGTTTGCTGCTGCTGTCCCAGGTGGGATAACGTGGTGAGCGTTTCATGCACCGCATCGGCTAATGCGATCGCAGGATTTGCGTCCAGCGTGTTAGTTAGCAATGCGAAGATGTGCTCTGAGTCGGTACTGCCGCCAATCGACTGATAGTTGGCATCGCTTAAGCGATCGCGGATCGGTCGATACAGCGTTTGCCGGAAGTTTTCGATATAGCCATTATGAACACCTAAGATGAGACCATGCTGAAAAGGCTGGCAGTTGCTGAGATCAAGTGCCTGACCAGGGGTTGCACTGCGGACATTGGCAAGCACACAACCCGATTCAATATACCGACTGAGGCTCGGCAGATTGACATCGCTCCAAATCGGCAGCGTGTTTTTGTAGGTAAAGGGGTCTACATCGTGCTGTGGATGATACCAGCCCATGCCAAACCCATCGGCATTGATCAGCCCAGCCGTCATTTCACGGGGTTTGTAGCTTTGTACAAGCAGCGAATGCTCGGGCTTAAGCAACAGGCGATCGACCTGAACTGGTAAGCCAAGATAACCCATTAAGCGACACATTTAAAGACGTATTCTCCAACCAAGCGTTGTAAGGATTGTAACTGTGAATCAAGCAGCGTCGCAGTTACGTTGCACTTTTCTTGAATGCCGGAACGGCTATAGGCACCCTACAAAAGGACAGGTGATTTGATCCACGATCCTTAGCTGAATGCTGAACCATTTTAGCTTCAGGTGTAGAGAGCTTTAATCCACGCCCACTCTTTCGCTAACCCTTCTGGAAGCGTTACCTGTGGCTCATAGCCCAGGAGATGACGCGCCTTCGAGACATCGGCGGCTGTATGACGGGCATCACCTGCGGCGTGCTGCATCATTTCCCGGCGGAATGGTTCACCAACGATTTGCTCGATCGTCTCAAGTATCTCAGTCAACATCACGCGACTGCCGCCACCAATGTTAAAAACTTCACCGATCGCCTCTGGAGTGGCTGCGGCTGACAGATTTGCGGCTACGGCATCGCTTACAAAGGTAAAATCTCGTGTTTGCTGCCCGTCACCATAGACGGCGATCGGCTGGTTCTCCAAGACTGCTTTAAAGAACTTGTGAAACGCCATGTCGGGTCGCTGTCGAGGACCGTACACCGTGAAGTAACGCAAAACTGTGACAGGTACGCCAAAGTTGCGGTGGTAGAGCAAACACAACCGTTCGGCGGCAAGCTTAGTAATGCCGTAAGGCGAAACGGGCTGAGGGCAAATCGCTTCATGCGTTGGCAGCGTCTCTGCATCACCATACACCGAGGATGAGGAGGCAAAGACCAGACGCTTGAGCTGTTTTGCCTCTTTTGCCGCTTCTAGCAATGTCTGAGTCGCGTTAACATTACGTTCGGTATAAGTGCGAAACCCACTGCCCCAACTGGCACGGACTCCCGCCTGTGCCGCCTGGTGATAGACCACATCCACTTCAGGCAGAATAGTAGACCAATCCACCTGCTGTATCTCTGCTTTCACAAGCTGAAAAGCGGGATGGTTTGCTAGGTGAGCAATGTTTTTGTGTTTGAGGAGTGGGTTGTAGTAGTCGTTAAAATGGTCGATCCCAATCACACGATCGCCCCGCTTCAGCAAGGCATCTGCCAAATTAGAACCGATGAAACCTGCGACACCCGTAACCACACTGATTGTCATGCCGTCTCAATTAATTCGCACAATGGAATCTTATTACTCTACTAGAGCAGTGGGCTTTCAGTTCATCTAGTCTCTTTTGCCAGCCAGCCAGCTTGACTCAGTAGCATGTCCAAGGTCGGATTAGGATTCTGCTTCCAGCTTAACCGCAGTCTGTTGCCGATCGGGATCATCGTTAACCTGATTGCAGTGACGACACTCACTCGGAGCCGTGCAATTAGGGCAGCCGCGAAAGAAGCGTTCTATATCTTCAATGTCAAGTGCAGCCATACCATCGGAAGACTTGTAGCATTTAATTTCAAACGCATCGACTTTCAGTGAACCTTTGTGTGTGGCGTAACATTCTCCACACTGAGGGCTGAAGTCTAATGTGAGCGATTGCCAGCGAACGGCTTCGAGTAACTTTTTTGAGAGTTTTGTCATCGACGATCGACCTTAGTGACTCTGTTATGGAAGTAACACGTGCATGGTCAGTATGCCCTCAATGCCAAACATATCGGCATAGTCTTTCGGAACCGTATCCTAGAGGGATTAGTCTGCTGCCAACAGAGAATCATTTGAGATTGCGTAGACTCATCTTAGCGGTCAAAGCTAAAACAGGGTTTTTATACGAAAACAAAAACTAGATTACACGACTTCAATCGGTTCCCGCGCTCAGTCAATACAGTTTTCCTCCTGCCTCCTGCCTCCTGCCTCCTGCCTCCTGCCTCCTGCCTCCTGCCTCCTGCCTCCTGCCTTAAATCCTAAGAACTTGTACCGCACTCAAACGAGAACCAATATAAGGTCTGGACTTAAAAATCAAGACAGCCGTGCTTCGGTCGCTTCAAGCCTCCAGGAACAACAGCTTGCAGTGCCTTCTTCTCAGCCGCCTGCACCAAATCGGAGGCAACTCGAGCCGCATACGGGCGAATGAATGACCAGAAGATGGGTGATAGCCAACCTCTAAGAGTGACAGAGTAGGAAACACAGGTACCACACACAGTAGATTTGACCTGGTATGTCACCTGTTCTTCCAATCCCGGTAGCACCAGAATACGCACGCTGAGCAGTTCACCCGGTCGCACACGCTCAACGAAAATTTGAATGGGGATCGGACTAATTCGTGTCGCTGCCTGATAGATTAGCCCTGGCTTGGCGACCAGTCCGTTCGGCACATTTGTGCTGGTAATAATTGGGTGCCAGGAGACATCGGTCAAATCGACAATTTTTTGCCAGAGATCATCTACGGATGCAGAACTTAGCGCCTGATACGTTCTCGCTAAAGAGCATTGAAACCAGCGTTTTTTGCAACGAATGAATTTGGGCGCAAAGCCAAACATAGCGCGATCGCTCCTGGGCAAACCTGACGTTGACTACTGAAACACAATTTGTTAACTAGCTTACATCTGTCTACGGACTATCCATAGCCTAGCGCTCTCATGGCAACTCGGATAGATCCTTATGACAGAACCGACTGTGCAGGAAGATTGTAGATGTTGAGCGCTATAGCTGTCGCCAAAACGCTTAGGACATTGGGATTAAAAGGGGTCTGGGGGTGTTGCCCCCAGCCAGCTTTCGACCTGAGCGCTCAAGCCGAAGGGGGGTTCACCCCTGCACCCCGTCCTAACAGATATGGCTGTGGCTATACTAGACATCTGCTCGAATAGTGAACGAGTAGTCAGCTCCAGGTTCTAGCTGATAGTCACGTTGTTCGAGAAAGCGCCCCAGTGGTTCCTTGATCAGCGCTCGACCGAGCGATGGCTCGACAGACAGTTCGCCACGCTGAAAGCACCACTGAAACTGCCATGCAAATTGATTGGCAATCACCTCGCCCTCCAATATGCCCTGCTGCCAGGACTGACGAAGAATACGAACATGTGCGGTAGTTTCAGGTAAGCGGCGAGAACCCACGATCGTAGTGTTGGCTAAGAAGGACATCGTTAAAGAGCGCGATCGAAGCTAAATAGCATCACCTCATTTTTTAACCCATCAGCGCGATCAATTGCGAGACGCTTTCTGCTTGAGCTTTTGCGGTCTCTGCTTGAGCTTTTGCGGTCTCTGCCTGAACCTTCGCCGTTTCAGCTTGCTGTCGAGTCGTCTCTTTGATGTCATCAAGATCGAAACGAAACGCTGTCATAGACTCAGTCAGCTTACCGATCTGGTCGGCAATGGCTTCAATTTTCGCGTCAAAGGGGTCGAGCTTGATGCCAAAGGTATCGACTTTTGTCTCAACCGTGTCGAGCTTTTGGCTGTATTGCTTGTTTAGCTGCGCCAGTTCAGCGGTTGCCTGCACTAAGGTCGTCAGTAACTGCTGGTTGTCTGGAGATGACTGTCCGGTCATAGACGTGCTGCTTTAGACGGTTGCATGGAATCTTATCTTATTTCTTCTAGCAGCGACGACCTTGCTCTGCTTGAACTCATCGCTTAAGCTCACCACACCAAGCCGCTAGGTTGTAACGTCAAGCTACTCAGAAGCGGTTTGTGCAACCGTCCGGCTATTGTACAAACTCATTGCCTTGTCTATCCCTTGCTTGAGGCTGACTTCCACCGCCCCAACGACGAGATGCAAGACCTCTGCTATGACTTCAGCTTCTTGTGGTGAAAAGCGTCCCAGTACGTGACCGATCGCATCACCCTGCCGTGCCTCTTTCGCACTACCAATGCCAACGCGTAGCCGAGGAAAGGTTTGGGTGCCGAGGTGGGCGATCGCTGACTTCATCCCATTCTGCCCACCAGCGGAACCAGAAAGACGCAGCCGCAATTTCCCCACGGGTAGATCCATATCGTCATAGATTACGAGCACTGATTCTGGCGGCAGCTTGTACCAATCGGTGACGGCTCGAATTGCCTGACCAGAGTTGTTCATATACGTGGTGGGTTTGAGCAGACGGACTTTGACCTGCCCTGCTGCAACGCCCTCACCAAAAATGCCTTGAAACTTACGGTTTTCTGACAAATGAAGCCGCCAGACCTTTGCCAACATATCTACCGCTTCAAAGCCAATGTTGTGTCGGGTGCGATCGTACTTTGCCCCCGGATTGCCCAAACCCACAATGAGTTGCGGAATGATGGGTGCTGCTACAGGTGCCTCTGTCATAGCTTGTCTCTCAGCTAAATTAGCTGCTGGCTTCGCTAGACATGGCGACATCCTTCGTTTCGGCTGCGATCGGATCGGCTGCTACAGAGTCATTTGCATCAGACTCTGATTCACTGGCTACAGCAGCCTCCGAAGACGGCGCTAACGTTGGCTGCGAAGGTTCTTCTAGTCGTGCTTCCATCGGCGCTTTCACTGCCTGTTCGATTTGTTCGGCTTCGCGCTTAAACTCTGCCTCAAATTCTTTGGATGCGTCCTGGAAGCCGCGAATCGCTTTGCCGACACTACGACCAATTTCTGGTAGTTTTTTGGGTCCAAATACGAGCAAAGCCAGAACCATGATCACTGCCATTTCTGGCAACCCAATTCCAAAAATATTCACCGCATCGCCTCCTGCAACCGCTTCGTTAGACTATGAGACTTGTGTAAGACCTTACGATGCAACGCTCTATAGCGCTCAGCCCACGTTTCCAGTCTAGCGCTCACAGTCCCTGAATTTTACTCCGTGTCCGGTGTCATAAAAAATCCCGGTCAAGCCGGGACTTTCAATCATCACTTATTCTATTGAGGCGTTTTTGTCGGGTCGATCGCTCTAACGCATCAGTGCAGAAAGAGCAGATCAGTTACGAATCAGCTAATGCCTCTCCCACAAACCTTTCTTACTTCTGCCTTCTGCCTTCTGATCCTAGCCGCCCAAACCCGTCCAATCAACATCAACATCATTCAGCAGAAGCGAAGAGTTGTAAATCTGCAAAATGATAAGCAGGAATACCAAAAAGAGCAGCATAAAAACACCCATCAACGTTGTGGTGCCCCAACCGGGAACAACCTTACCGTATTCAGAGTTCAGGGGTTTAAGAATGTCTCCTAACCGAGTCCGCTGTGCCATGAGTCACCTATGTTTAGCTCGACAGAACATGTATATTGTTTGTAACATTATATGGCAACGCACTCATAATTTTTCTCGCATATGGAACCCGCAACAGCTCTTAATATTTCGATCTGCGCGACCCTGGTTGGTCTGACGGCATACGCTATCTATACGGCGTTTGGTCCTCCGTCAAAGGCGTTGGATGACCCGTTTGAAGATCACGAAGATTAGGAGCTTTCAGCGGTCAGCAGTCAGCGGTCAGCGGTCAGCTTTTGGGCATTGGGTGTGCTGTAGCAACGAAGAGCTTTCCGCTTCATGCTTGAGGTTTAGCTGATTGCTGATTGCTAGTAGCTGACTGCTTCACTTTAAAGCTGACAATTTCCCAGGGGCGAACTGTTGTAGTTTGCCCCTCTACTGTTTGTGGGTCGATCGCTCGCTCCAATAAATCAACTCGCTCTCCCAACTCCAAACCCAGATCGCTCTGAAAGTTAAGCTGCGCTTCCTCACCGTGGCACTCATAGCAGCGCAAGACCCACTCATCGGTTGAGTCTTCTGACTGCTTGAATGCCATCAGCACAAGATTGTCGGCTCCTAAATCGAGAAGGGAGGCTGTGGGTGGCAAGGTTTTCGGGCGATCGTCTCCGCTCGTAGGAATGACCTGTGCCATGAGCGGCATGTTTAGCTCGTAGCCATGCTTGACGGTTTGAGCGGCTTTCCAGTCGCCTGTGTGGGGATAGAGGGCATAGGTGAAGGAATGCCGTCCTTTGTCCGCATCTGGATCGGGCCATTCGGCACCGCGCAGGAGGGTGAGCCGTAGTTGATTGGGTTTTGCATCGTAACCGTATTTGCAGTCGTTGAGTAAGCTCACGCCATAGTTGCCGTCGCTGAGATCTGCCCAGTGCATGGCAGGAACTTCCCATTGAGCTTTTTCAGCATCAGTCTCCGGTTTTGTCGTTCGCTCAATCACCCCGCAGGGAATCTCATACGTTGCAAAGTCTGCTTCTAGATTCAGAGGAAAAGCCGCTTTAACAAGAACGTGCTCCTCATACCAACCCATAACAGATGTACGAATTTCCAGTATGGGAGAACCTTTTTTCAGCTTGTAGTCATGGTAGAAGGTAGCCAATCCAAGCTTCCGTTTGATCACGATGCGTGGCTCTACAGTCGCTTGACCCTTGTACTCAATGAATATGAGTTTTGTTGGAGGTAAGGGATGTTCGGCATAGTTAGGATCAATGTTCCAAGCATCCCAATATTGCCCAGCATCACGAAAGGACTGAAGCTGGTTACCAGGTCCACTCAGCACTTCGCGTTGTCGAACTTTGTCAAACACACTGGATAAATCTCCGGTTGCTGGATCAACCGTTACGTGTAGAAACTCATTTTCTAAAACGAAACTGGCTACTTCTGCTTGAAGAATGGGTAATTTGGGTTCGCAAGGGCAGAGCCAAAAGCAGCGGTAACCGTTGGCAGGAATATCTTCTGCGATGAATGAGGTGAAACACGATCCTTTGCCATACCTTACCGCCGCACAGTACTGAAGCCTGACTTCTTGTCCCTGTAGATCCAAAAAACGCCACCGAATCTGCTTAATTTCTTCCTCTGATGTCTCTTCGCTTTCTGTCATCTGCCATGTGGGAATCACGACAGCATGGCCAGACCGTTTCCAGCTCAAAGGATTGAACACTACAACCGCTTTAGCGTCTGGATGTGGTGGTGGTGGAAGGGCGAGTTGAGAGGCAATTGTCTTCAAAGCTTCTTCAGTAATGTGCTTGCCGAGGTACTCAACGACTCCCCAATCTGCATTTGCATCCTCAAACACTTCAGGGATGGATGATCCTGGCAGGATATCGTGAAACTGATTGAATAAAACTTTTTCCGAGGCATACTGTAAGTCCGCTTTGGGATACTTAACGCCTGCGCTGATGGTTGCCAGCGATGCCCAGAGTTCAGCTTGATACAACCACTGTTCAGAACGTCGGTTATGACGCTTCTGATCGGCGTGGGTGGTGTAGCAACCGCGATGGAATTCGAGGTAGAGGTCGGAATTCCATGAGGGGAGGGAGTGGGGAGTCGGGAGTCGGGAGTCAGGAGTGAGGTCATTCAAGCTCCGAGCGTCTTCATTGAGGGTTAAAGACTGGTCGTTGAGTGTTGAAGACTCGTTAGTGAGTGTTTGATTCTCATCACCGAGTATCAGAGACTCGTCATTGAGTATCAAAGACTCATTCGAGAGTACCAAAGACTCGTTGTTGGGTATCAAAGACTCGTTTGAGAGTGTTGGAGGTTCGTGATTGAGTATCAAAGACTCGTTTGAGAGTATCAAAGACTCGTTTGAGAGTGTTGGAGGTTCGTGATTGAGTATCAAAGACTCGTTTGAGAGTATCAAAGACTCATTAGTGAGTATCAAAGACTCGTCGGTGAGTGTTGAAGACTCGTCGGTGAGTAGTAAAGACTCGTCGGTGAGTGTTGGAGGCTCGTTCACGACTGTTTGAGCCTGGGCGATCGCTCGTTGCGCTTCACTCCTTAAGTCTGTAGCGACATCAGGCGTGTAATGGGCTTCGAGGTCTTGCAGATAGTCGAGGGCAGTGGAGAATTCTAGCTGGGGGAAGAAGGGTGACTGCTGCCAGCGGCGGGCAATTTCGAGCATATCGCGGGTGGGTCCACCGCCATGATCGCCCACACCGGGGAGCCAGAGGATATCGGGAATGCCTGTTTTGGTTTCCCAGTCGCAGGCGTAGGTTGCCATTTTGATGGGGTCAATGCCTTCGCCAATCGGCGCGGACATGAGGCTGAAGATCTCGGTGCGATCGGGTGCCTGCCACTGAAAGACTTCGTAGGGGAACTTTGTGGTGTCGTTCCAGCGCAGTTTTTGCGTGACGAAGTAATCGATGCCGCCCTGCTTGAGGATCTGCGGGAGCTGCCAGGTGAAGCCAAAGCTATCGGGTAGCCATGCGATGCGGTTGATGCTGCCAAACTTTTCCTGAAAGTAGCGCTGACCGTAAAGCACCTGTCGCACCATTGACTCGCCGCTGATGAGGTTGAGTTCTGGCTCGATCCACAGTCCGCCTACGGGTTCCCACCATCCGGCTGCGATCGCCTGTCGGATCTGCTCGAACAACGCGGGACGGTTTTCCTCGATCCATTCATACAGCGCGGGTGTGGAATGGCAGAAGCTGAGTTCGGGAAAGTCTTTTTGCAGGTTTAGGGCAGACTCAAAAGTGCGTTCGGCTGCGTTCCAGGTTTCGGCAACTGTCCAGAGCCATGCCATGTCGAGGTGGGCGTGTCCGAGGAGGCGGATGCGACGCTGTTTGAGGAGGGGGGAGAGGGGGAGGAGGCGATCGCGGAGGCTTGCCAGAGATTGATTGAAGAGAGAAGGGGTGTGGGGTGTGGGGTGTGGGGTGTGGGAGAGGGCGGGGGAGGCGGAGGGAGCAGAGGAAGCAAGGGAAGAGGGGAGGGTTGACCAGTCGATTTGGGAGACAGCTTCAGATAGGAACTCTAGTTTTTTGGGGGCGAAGGTTTGGAGGTAGAGGCGGAGGATGTCGAGTTCGTCGGCGATGAAGCTGGGTTCAACCGTTAAGAAATCGGGTTTCTGCTCTAACGGTGCTGTCGTCTCCGCTTCGGAACTTGAAGAAACCCGATTTCTAGGAGCAGGGACTTCGTAGTGGCAGACCGATCGCACGAGGGCACCATCGTCGTGTCTGGGGCTAACGAGGCGAAGGGCGATCGCAAACTGATCTCCGGATGTGACGGTTTCGCTGAGCAAGATGCGGGTTACACAGTCAAAGAGATCGCCTGCTTGCACTAAGGCACCGTTGACAAAGATTTGGGCATCGATCGCCCACCATGTCAGGGCTAGTCGCAGGGTTAGTCCTGCCAGTGGGTAGCCAGTCGTTTTTGCCCCCCTAGCCCCCCAATTCTGGGGAGAACCAGAGTCAAAGTCCCCCAGAATATAGCCCTGTCGGGCATTCGAGAAAGGGGGATTTAGGGGGCTGAGAGAATCTGCAAGCGTGGCGTATTCATCTGAAAACTGCTGTAAGTCGTGGGGCACGGTGATGCGTTGACCGAGCCACCGCACTTGTTTGCCCTTTGTCCAGGCGATGTGGTCTTTCTCATTGAGGGGTGCGATCGCCCAGTTGTGCCAGGTGTCGGGCTGGGTTGCCTGAGCGATCGGCAGATCTTCATCGCAGTAGCGCCAACCCGTTTGAACACTGCATTGGGTGAGGCTACGGAGGCGCGTAATGGCTTCCGAAAGCCGATCGGCTGGGGCTGAAACGTTATGGCTCACCACTATCATCGCTTCCACTGACTGCACATCCATAATAGAGGTACAGCGTTCAGCGATGCAGGCATGACGACAAGCACTTACGCGACATTTGTTGAAGGTGCAACCGTTGATGAATTACTACAAGCCAATGCCGTCCTACCGTCGTTGATGGAATACGTGGACGGGACGCTGGTTGAGAAAACGGGCGGGACGCTTCATCACGGTTTGGTTCAAGGAAACCTGAGTATCGAGTGGCTTAATTTCGTAAAGGCGAATCAGCAGAAGGGGAAAGTACTCATCTCACCGCCTTGCGCGACGGTTGAGCAAATTCGTCGTCCTGATGTTGCCTACATGACGGTAGAGCTGCTAGAGCAATATGGGATGCCAGCAATTTTGCCGCAGAGTTTTCCACTAATTGCAGAAGTTGCGTCACCAGAGGACGAAGCAGAAACGCTATTCAGCAAAGCGCGGGAGTATTTGCGATCGGGCTGTCAGGAGGTCTGGTTACTCTTTCCTGAGAACGCGATCGTCATCATCATGACAGCCGACAAGTCGCTGATTTTCACTGAAGCTGAAACGGTGAGCACCCAGACCATCCTGCAAGGCTTCAGTATTTCGGTCGCAGAGTTGTTTGCTTAACCAATGTCTTTAGCGCAGAGTGGTACGATCGAACGTGTATTCTGTCTGCAACCAAACACGGCTATGGGCGTTATCGTACTCATTTTGATGATTGTGCTGTCGATCGTCATGGTTATCTTCGGCGTTCAAAACCCTCAGCCTGTGAATGTCCGGTTTTTCACCATCGAAAGCGGTAACATCTCGCTGTCTTTGGTAATTGTGGTGTCTGCTCTACTGGGCGCTGCGTTGATTGGGCTACTCAGCCTGTGGGATGGCGCACGGCGGGGGCTCCGCAGTATGCGAACGACTAAACGACTGACGAGCCTGGAGCAACAGAATGTGGAGCTAGAGCGGCTGAAAGCTTCGCTGGAGCAAGAAAATGCTGCCTTGAAAGAGCGGAATGATCAGTTGGAGAATGTGAAACAGACGATCGAGGTTCAAGCGATCGACTCCGACGGCATGATGAGCGATCGCTGACAGTTTCATGACTGCTGACCACTTCTAGATTGGGCGTAGTGACGCTAACGTGACCTGGTTGTTTTGCCATCTTTCGTTCCTGCTTTTACGAGTCCGCTCACAAAAGGCTGAGCCGACATAGCAGCGTTTCCTCTGTCTATAGGGGAGTTGTCGGCTTCTGTCTGTAGTGGGGTTAATCTTGATGGTCACATCGTTAGATTACGTGGAGGCAATGATTAGGAGACGTTTATGACATTTACAACATCGACTCTGAATAGCGAAAAAGTTACAGCGTTTCAAAATCTGGATGTGGATCAACAACTCGCGTTGTTTTGGTTCATCTACACCGAAATGGGCGAATCGATTACACCCGCTGCACCAAGCGCTAGCACTGCTTCTCCAACGATCGCAGAAGCACTTTTTGAACAGGTAAAACACTTATCCGATGAGGAGCAATTGCAGGTGCAGCGCGATCTGCTTACCCGCAAGAACACTCTCTTCGCACGGGAATACGGTGCGATCGGCGATACAACTAAACTACTGTTCTGGTATCTGCTGGCTCAAGGCATGGATAGCGGCACTGTCATCCCCGTGCCTTCTGATTACAAGCTGTCGGCTGAAGCAGAGTCCCTGTTCAACCAGATTAAGCGACTGGAATTTAGTGAGCAAATTACCCTCTTCCGCGACATCGTTTCACCAACGGGTGTCGACCCAAACGTAGTCGAACATGACAGTGCAACGGGCTTGTAAGGCAGCATAGTTTATAGGGACGTTATGTGTAACGTCCCTACAGACCCACAAGTCATTGAGGACTGGTATAAGATCGAAGACTGACCATTCAATGTGCGCCTCATGACCGCTGCTTCCCGTCGCTACCACATCACTACCTTCGGCTGCCAGATGAACAAAGCCGACTCCGAGCGCATGGCTGGCATCTTGGAGACAATGGGCTTTGAGTGGGCAGAGCAACCCGACGATGCCGACCTGATTCTCTACAACACCTGCACTATTCGTGATAACGCCGAGCAGAAGGTTTATTCTTACCTGGGCAGGCAGGCAATTCGCAAACAAACCAAGCCTGATCTGACCTTAATTGTCGCGGGCTGTGTAGCGCAGCAGGAAGGCGAACAACTTTTGAGGCGAGTACCAGAACTCGACCTGGTGATGGGTCCGCAACACGCCAACCGCCTGCAAGATTTGCTAGAGGACGTGTTTAGCGGTAGTCAGGTGGTAGCGACAGAACCGCTTCACATCATGGAAGATATCACCAAGCCGCGACGAGACAGTACCGTCACTGCCTGGGTTAACGTCATCTACGGCTGTAACGAGCGTTGTACCTACTGCGTTGTGCCGAATGTGCGTGGTGTAGAGCAATCTCGTACGCCAGAAGCGATTCGTGCTGAAATTGAGCGGTTGGCACAGCAAGGCTTCAAGGAAATTACGCTGCTGGGACAGAACATTGATGCTTATGGGCGCGATCTCCCTGGCACAACGCCCGAAGGTCGGCATCAGCACACCCTGACCGATTTGCTCTACTACATCCACGATGTACCGGGTATTGAGCGCATTCGGTTTGCGACCAGCCATCCTCGCTATTTCACCGATCGCCTGATTCGTGCTTGCGCGGAGTTGCCCAAAGTCTGCGAACATTTCCACATTCCGTTCCAGTCGGGCGACAATGACATTCTTAAAGCAATGGCGCGGGGTTACACCCATGAGAAATATCGCCGCATCATCGATTCCATTCGTCACACTATGCCCGATGCTGCCGTTAGTGCCGATGCGATCGTGGGCTTTCCCGGCGAAACCGACGCACAATTTGAGCAGACGCTAAAGCTGATTGATGATCTTTGCTTCGATCTGGTGAATACGGCTGCCTATTCGCCTCGCCCTAATACACCAGCGGCACTGTGGCAAAACCAGGTGAGTGAAGCGGTGAAAACCGATCGTCTCCAGCGGATTAATCGTCTTGGCTCGACCAAAGCAATGGAGCGATCGGAACGGTATCGCGATCGCATCGAAGAAGTGCTGGTTGAGGCACAGAACACCAAAGACCCCACTCAAGTGATGGGTCGCACCCGCAGCAATCGCCTGACCTTTTTCCCTGGCGACATTGCCACAATGCAAGGCAAATTAATTAACGTCAAAATTACCGAAGTACGAGCGTTTAGCCTCACAGGTTGCAGACTGTAAACGCGATCAGCCATAGTTAACGGGTCGCTAGTTGGCGGGGTTGCTTTGAGATTTGTGTTGCGATGAGAGCGCGTCAATCAGCTTTTTCTCACGCTTGAGTTTTTCTTCCATGTCCTGGATTTGCTCTTTGCGTGCCTCTAGCTCCAACGCACGGCGATCGAGTTCCTGGCTTTGCAGGGTCAGCGACTGTCGCCACTGCTCGGCGCGTTCGGTTTCGTGCTGCAAAAACTCTGGCGTAATGCCATTGACCAGAAAATTTTGTACCAGTTCCAGCAGCCACTCTTTCGCGTCGTTGATGGTCAAAACCTGACGACTGGTGCCCAACTCGACCAGGACAAACATGCCTTCGCTAAAACTACTGACTTCGCTTGAGAGAATGACCTCTTCTTCAGGCAGCAGTGTCCACGCGTTTTCAGACTTCTGACGCGCTAAGAGCTGTAGCCCTACTTTACCTAAAAGCCCTTTTTTTTGTACCTGCGCCAGATACAGCATTCCCTATCTCTGCCTTCGTTGGTTTAAGCATAACCGTATATCGTCTTGGCTAGACCTTCAAGAGTGGGGCGAACATCCTGGTGCCACGTTTCAAGCTGTAATCGTTAGACAGCAGGCTGAAGCGGTGTCTCTTCCAATGAGTATAACCTTTCTCACCTGACTACTAGTCTTTACATCACATCATTACAGTGTGTGTGAAGTCTATCGATGAATCTTTGATCCTCATTCACCAGTCTTTGAGTCTCGACCGTCAATGATTAAACCTTGTTCACGAGTCCTGCTCACTGGCAGTCGAGCCGTGGAACCTTGCTCACCAGTCTTTGATGCTCACTCGCACTGATTGAATGCAGAGCGAATGGCTTCACAACGTCTAAACTTTCTGCACGAACGATCGTCCCAGTAACCCCTGTGGTCGCACCATGAGCATGATGAACAACAGCCCAAAGGCGATCGCATCTTTATAAGCAGAGAACTCTCCTGGCACGAAGGCTTCGATGAGTCCAATCACCAAACCACCAGCTACCGCACCCGGAATACTGCCTAAACCGCCCAACACGATGACTGCCAGACCCTTTAGCCCAAAGCCGATGCCAAAATATGGTCCGGCGATGCTGACGCTAGAACCGACGAGTGTGCCCGCTAAGCTGCCTAGAAAACCGCTGACGAAAAAGGTGAGAACAATAAAGCGATCGGTATCAATGCCCAACAAGCTTGCGGTTGTTGCATCTTCTGCCACTGCTCGCATTGCTTTGCCGTATTTGGTAGCGTTAATCAGGTACGTGAGAACGGTCAAAATGACAGCAGAAACGACAAAGATCACGATCTGCACACTGCGGATGGGAATGGGATTCTCTGCTGTCCCGAAATTAATCGCAGGCGGCAGGTTGCCATAGGTATCAGCGGGAAACGTGTAGCTCTCTGCACCGACCAGATACTGAATCACATTCACAATCACAAACGCGACACCGAGACTGGAAACGACGGTAAGTAACGGGTCGGCTCGTTGTCGTCGCAGTGGTCGAAACGCCAATCGCTCAACGACGACGCTCACTAGCCCACAGAGAATGCCACTGAGAACGATCGCCACGGCAAACGGCATCTTCACAGGCAACATCGCATTTGCCAACAAGCCATTAAAGCCAAAGGCACCACCAATGAGCACATAGGTAAAGTACGCGCCTAAAGTGAAAATTGCCCCATGGGCAAAGTTGATAATGCCCAAAATGGAGAAGACAAGCGTGTAACCCAAGGCAAAAATGGCGTAGACGCTGCCGATCGACAGTCCGTTAAGAACGTTTTGAAGGAAGATGGTCAGGGTCATGAGGTGAGGAGTGAGGGGTGGGCGATCGTGGCTTAGATGGCTGTAACACCACCCAAAATTCGGCATAATCGAGTTACTTCAGCACCCTTCAGCTCAACAACTCTGCACGAAAGATGGAGGTCAAGGCGATGTCAGCGCTCACAGTCAATCTAGACCCAATTATCCACTTAACCGATGAGCAGTTCTTTCAACTTTGTCAGGTCAATCGGGACTTACGGTTTGAGCGCACTGCAAACGGAGATCTCATCATCATGACACCTACAGGTGGAGAAAGCAGTAATCAGAATGCTGAGCTAACAGTTGATCTTGGTTTGTGGAATCGTCAGGCTCAGATGGGAGTTGTCTTTGATTCATCGGGTGGCTTTAAGTTGCCCAATGGAGCCGATCGCTCTCCCGATGCTGCCTGGGTTGCCTCACACCGCTGGAACGCACTGACACCGGATCAACGCCGCAAGTTTCCACCGTTAGCACCCGATTTTGTCATTGAGCTACGTTCTCCAAGCGACGATCTAAAACCATTGCAAGCAAAGATGCAGGAGTATCTTGAGAACGGAGTCCGGCTCGGTTGGCTCATCGATCCGCAAAATCGCAGCGTGGAAATCTATCGCAGCGATCGTCCCGTCGAAGTTATTGCAACCCCAGCCCGACTGTCTGGTGAAGACGTTTTGCCAGACTTTGTGCTGGATATTCAATAGTTAGACCTCATCTTTGTTGTTTTGATTCTTGAGTTGGGAATTCTTGACACAAAGCAAAAATTTAGTGTGTTTAGAATCCGCCTTCTATGAAACAAGTAAAATTGCTGTCTGCTGGAGATCGCGTAGAAATCACTGAAGAAGGAGCACTCGCTCATCAACGACACCATGACGACCATGTAGATGTTGTGGCAAAAGTATCGCCACCTTTTACAAGAACTGCTGCGGAAGGTGTGAAACAAATCGTCTTTACTTTCCCTGAGCCTGGTTTCA
The DNA here is from genome assembly GCA_019358895.1 of Tildeniella nuda ZEHNDER 1965/U140. Classification (GTDB taxonomy): domain Bacteria; phylum Cyanobacteriota; class Cyanobacteriia; order Leptolyngbyales; family Leptolyngbyaceae; genus Stenomitos; species Stenomitos nudus. The sequence continues at coordinate 38,819 of JAHHIG010000027.1, forward strand.
AAGGCACAATTGTTGAAGTGAGAAGACGTTGGTGGGAGCAACCTGGCTATGACTACCTAGTGAGATGGGACGAATGTTCTGGGCAGAGTTGGCATCTGTTAAAGCATCTTCTTCTGATCGAGTAAAACCTTACTTTCCTAAACATCGGGGTCAATTGCCTATAAGTTAGGTTTCCTACGTCAACTCAACAATTTTCATTTTGCTCGTCTCTCTTCAGCGAGCGCCATCTCCGTTGCTCAAGATAAAATGTAGGGGTACGTTGAAGAGAGGTCAAGCCTATGATCATTCGGCAGCCCCGCTATAGCAAAGAGGAATTTGCTCGTCGTGGCAATGAGATCTACGAGTCTCAAGTGCGATCGCAAGTTGAGAAAGGCAATTACGGCAGAATCGTGGCGATCGACATCGAAACCGGAGCTTTTGAGGTGGCTGACGACATTGTGACTGCATCAGAGCAACTCCTTGCTAAATACCCTGATGCCCAAACCTGGTTCATCCGCATTGGACATCGGGCAGTCTACCATTTTGGTGCACGAAGTCTGAAAGAAACGCCATGATGTACGGCTCGGTGAATCAAAGTTGTGAAGCGATACTTCCAGTCGTCGTGAAGAACGATACCAAAACGCAACTTGTTGATGCAGTGATTGATACAGGTTTTTCGGGCTTCTTGACCTTGCCTTCTAGTACTATCACTGCGCTAAATTTGACTTGGAAGGGGCGTGATGTTGCAACATTGGGAGATGGCACGTCCTGTATTTTTGAAGTGTATATCGCGGCTGTCATTTGGGATGGACAATATCGCACGATTGACATTAACGAGTCAGAAACAGTGCCGTTAGTTGGGATGCGATTGTTGCGAGGCTACGATCTGCACATCCAGACCGTTGAGGGCGGTTTCGTTACGATCGATGCGTTACCAATCATGGTTTAGAAGTTACTGGTGAGGCACGGTCTAACAATACACTGGAGCGGACGGTAGAGAGTTTTCGCACTTCGTTTCGGTCATATCTGCCGCCGCTCACTTTAACCGTTGGCATCCCGAAAGAAATCGGGTTTCTGGACGCAACCTGGAGGCTCAAACGATAGCATTTTGTGGAGAAACCGGGTTTCTGGACACAGCCTGGAAGCTTAAACGATATCGGTTTGAGAAACCCGGTTTCTGGGTAAGCCCTTCTTTACTTCAGATACGTAAACTTGCCACTATTGCCATTGGCATCCATCTTGATCTGAGCCACGTAGAACTCTTTTTGTACAATCTCGCCTTCAGGTGTAAAAGAAATTTCGCCGAGTGGGGTGTTGTATTTGCCGACCAGCAGTTGCTTGTTAAGCGCTACTCGCAAGGCGGGCAACGCTTGCTGACTGACCTTTGACTGTCGATCGACTGCCTGCAGCGCCTCCACAAACACCTGTACGCCAGCAAAGGCTTGGGCGCTGAACTGAGGCGGTTCTTTTTTGAACTGACTGCGGTAGGCATCGCGGAAAGCAGCATTGATGTCACCGGGTTGCTCTGGACTGTACGCTTGAGCGATCAGCACACCGTCACAGAGCGCTTTGCAAACGGGAAAAACATTGGATGTGTTGAGTCCATTGCCGCCAATGATTAACCCTTTGTAGCCCAGTTCTCGCAGTTGGCGCACCAGGTTGCCACCATCGGCTGCAAGACCAGAAATAATGACGAGATCGGGCTTTAGATTAATAGCAGCGGTTGCCTGACTTTGAAAATCTGTATCCGTTGTTTGAAACTTCTGCACTGTAACAAGTTCAAGGTTCTGATCCTTCACCGTTTGCTGAAAAATCTCGGTTTCAGACTTGTTGAACGCATCATTTTGAGCATAGAAGACCGCTACCTTTTTGATTTGAGGATTGATCTTGAGCGCTGCTTTGACCGAGTTGGGAGCCACCACCGAAACGGGTGCGGAGACACGAGCGATGAAGTCACCAATTTGCGGGATGCCCTTAGCCGTGTTGGAGGGTCCGAGGACGGGGACTTTGGCACGATCGGCGATCGGGTCTGCACTAAACGCCTGCTGTGAGAGCGTGGGTCCTACAATGCCCACTACTTTATCTTTGGTAATGAGCGCCTGGAACGCGTTGATTGCCCCCTGTTCGTCGCCGCCTGTGTCTTGAAAGACCAGCTTGATCGGTGTGCCATTGATGCCACCTTTGCTGTTGAAGTATTGCTCGGCGATTTTTGCACCTGCAACTTCTTCCTGTCCCAGCAACGCCACATTACTGGTTTGGGCGACACCAATACCGATCGCAATCCCTGTCGCACTACTGGTTAGAGATGCACCGGATGCTTGAGGCGAGGCAGTTGTCGTAGGGGCAGGATTGGGACTACAGGCACCCAGCGCGATCGTTAGAGCCGCCAACAACGAGAACTGAACGTTTGTGTGCATATCTTTCCGCTTTAGATTCGGTTTGATGAATCGATTGTGAGCCGTGGATGGATCGCATAGCCGCAGTTTTTATTTCACCATATCCTGTCACCCCTTGCGCGGCTTCTTAACCCTGAGGAGGGTGCCTTGAGGTAGATTGCTTGCGCTCGCCTGTTACTGTGCGTTGACACCAGAGGCAGGGATCGCATTCAAACGATGAACAGACAATGCACTTTTTGAAGGATTAGATCGTGTTGTAAATTAGTTTAAGGTAGCGATCGTGAATCGTTAAAACCACTTCTATGCAGACATTTCAGGAGTTTGCATGTGACACTTTATGAGGACGAAACTCTGCCTGCACCCCGTCTTTCCAGGTGACGTTAAACCGATCACATAGGCACGTAAACTTTGATTTCTTTGGCTGTTGTGTAAAGAATCGCTCTGTTAGTCTCAGAGGGTCAGTGGCTTGCCAAAATTGTTAGCAAGCTTGGCAAGGTCTGAGTTTCCAACGCTGCTTAACGCTTAGTTTTTGTTTACATCACGAGCTAGCTTCATTCACAACAATAACGTTAATTAATGCGTCGAGCTATGAACCATTACGCTGCAAAATGGATTGAAGATTGGTGTGCCGAAAACGGTTGGACTGACGTGTTTCAGGAACGCACTGACTACTGGGCGTTTCCTCCCAATGCCGTGATGCCAGTACCCATTCCAACTCAGGTGTTGCAGTCAATGAAGGCAAAGCAAGGCTTGTGTTTTGAAGAAAGAGTATGGTGCGCTGCTGCTGGATTGAGCGCCATCACGGCTGGAGCGTTTAGCTATTTCTTTGCAACACCGATGCCCTTAGTTGCTGCGTTTGCTTTCTGCGCGATCGTCATGGCACGTATGGAAGCTGATGAGGTTTAGCTTGGACGATATTAGTTTGGACGACGGTGGGCAGCGATCGTCCGTCTCGAAGAAGCGAAAGTTTGCTTGGTCTAACGTGTTCATCCCCTATCTCTGCTCAGGCAAGGTAGGGGATTTTTTGGTTGCTCTGACCGCTGCTTCCCCAGGCACCTGTAATGCTACAGCAGGGGTATCGTATATAGTGTAGAGTGTGCCAGCTTGCTACCGGATGGCTTAGTCATGAAGTCTTCTGTCTCTTCCTGCCCGGTTCCGTTCGAGCAGCAACCCTTAAATGAGTACCAGGAACTGCAAGAATCCTGGTTTTTTCGTTGGTCAACGCTTGGTTTGCCGCAATATATTCGCAAGCTGCTCTGGGTTTGGGGCTGGAGTTGGCTCATTGTCGGACCGATCGCGGCTGCCAGTTTTCCGATCGCCAAATATCCCGCTCAGTTTGTCCTCAGTGGTACCGCAGGAGCGGCTCTGTGCCTCTCGTTGGTGCTCTTACGCTTGTATCTAGGCTGGACATACATCCAATCACGTTTGTCTGCCAGCACAATTTTTTACGAAGAATCGGGTTGGTATGACGGTCAGCTTTGGGCAAAGCCGCCCGAAATGCTTGCCCAAGATCAGCTGGTTGTGACCTACCAAATTCAACCCATTCTCAAGCGCCTTACGCAAACGTTTGGGGCGCTGGCGATCGTGGCGATCGCGGGTGCGTTGGCATGGCAGTTGGTGTAGTAGAAGGCGGAAGGCAGGAGGCAGAAGGCAAGGGTCAGCGGTCGGCGGTCAGCGGTCAGCGGTCAGCGGTCAGAATCAATTCAACACTCCCCATCTCCCCATCTCCGCATCTCCCCAGCCCCCCATCTCCGCATCTCCCCAGCCCCCCATCTCCGCATCTCCCCAGCCCCCTAGCTCCGCATCTCCCCAGCCCCCTAGCTCCTCATCCTCTCATCCCCTCACCCCTCTCTTCCTCAAAACTTTTCCCCCTCCGTCCCCTTCCAATGCTAAAGTCTTACGCATGACAAGGGGAAGACGCACGCAAGCCGCAGAGCTGGAAGTTAGGTTACTGCGCGAAGGTATTATCGAATCCAAGCACTACGTCCAAGCGGTTATTTGTGATAACCGAGGACGAAATCTTTTGGTGGCTGGAAGTGCCGAGACGGCAACGTTTGTACGATCGGCATTAAAGCCTTTTCAGGCGTTGGCGGTGACGACGACAGGCACGCTAGAACGCTATGGCTTGAGCGATCGCGATCTGGCAATTATCTGTAGTTCGCACAAGGGCACGATCGAGCAAGTCCGGCAAGTCTTCAACATTCTCTGGCGTGCCGATATCGACCCAACGGTGCTCCAATGCCCAATTCCGATCGGCAAACGCAGTCGCCTGGAATACAACTGCTCTGGCAAACATGCTGGAATGCTGGCAGTTTGCCAACAGCGTAATTTTCCCCTCAGCAGCTACCTCCAGCGCAGCCATCCCGTCCAGCAACTGATCTTACAAAAGGTCGCTGAACTGCTGCGAATGCCTGCCGAAGAATTCATCAGTGCTCGTGATGACTGTGGCGCACCTACCTACTTCATGCAGTTGGGGCAGATCGCCTCTCTGTATGCCCGCCTTGCCTCTGGTGACAGCTTGGATATGGAACGCATCGTGCGGGCAATGACGCATCATCCTGCTATGGTATCGGGTGATGGTGAGTTTGACACTGAGCTGATGCGCCTGACCGAGGGTGAACTGGTCAGTAAAGCAGGAGCAGAAGGCATTCAGTGCATTGGGCGTTTGGGCGAAGGCATGGGCTTGGCGATCAAGGTGATGGACGGCGCGAAGCGAGCAAAGTACGCTGTTGCCATTCATTTACTAAAACAAATGGGCTGGATCAGTCCGTCTGTGTCTGAAACCCTTTCGGAAAGCTTTATGACGATGAGCAACGTCACTCGTCTGGAAGTTGCAGGCGAATTGTCGATGCTGTGAGCCTTATGACTGAAAGGTGGATAGTAACCAGGCAACTACCTGGCTATCATCCAGTTGTCGCCGTCGGATCATGGCTTCGCAGAGCACTGCCATCTCTAGCCCTGGTAAAACCTGAGATTGGTCAATGCGCCTGCTACCATTGCTAGCGACTTGAAACGCGATAATCTGCGCGTTTTCGACATCAACCACCCAATATTCAGCGATCGCCATCGCTTCGTAGAGCAACCGTTTCTTGCCCAGATCAGCATCGAGTGACGAATCAGCCACTTCGATCGCCAAATCAGGCGCGGGGATTTCATCCAGATTGGTAATGCTGCTGCCCTGGGGAGCAAGTGTGGTGCGCTCGCCCACGTAGTAGGAAACATCTGGCTGTGCTTCTCGGACACCCGTTTTGCGGTAGCTACAGTTAATAAGACCTTTAATAGAAATGCCTTTAAGGGCGCAGAACAGCGTGATCGCAACATGAATAATACCGTTGTCGCTGGCGTGATCCGGTCCGACTCCCATTGTTTCTACCCTCATCTGCCCGTCGAAGTAATACCCTTTCGCTTTAGCGTAAGCAGGATCGTCAATGATCCTCAGGTACTCGTCCCAGGTGGCAGTGACCCAGGTATCCGTTAACAGTTTAGGCTGTAGTTGAATCATGGTGAGGGGTGAGGAGTGAGGGGTGAGGCTATCGCTCTATTTGAACAATAGCGAATTTCGATCGCAAATGATGCCTCCTGACTAGGGGCTGTCATCAATGACCACTACACAGTACTTGCAGCAAGGTTTCCAGCCCCTAGCCTGGTGTGTTGGGGCAGACGTGACATGCTGATACCGCAAGGTTTCGGAGCTGAATTGATGACATGCCCTAGCACTGATACTGAAACAATGTGAGCTGAGACACTATCCAACCAGGGAGGCTGTTAAGATGCAGAACATACAATTTAGAAGAGTTCTCCCGGTATCCCATGAACGACACAGTTCTGCAAGTCAACAACCTTGAAGTTCAGTTTCAGCCCGATGGACGGTTGATCAAGGCAGTAGATGGCATTTCGTTTGCGGTCAAACGAGGTCAAACGCTGGGCATTGTAGGCGAATCAGGTTCAGGGAAATCGGTGACATCGCTGGCGGTGATGGGGTTGGTGCCGTCTCCTGGCAAAGTGACCGCAGGCGAGATTTTGTTTTGGGGTGCCGAGCGTGAAGCGCAGGCGATCGACCTCACCAAACTACCCAAACGTCAGCTTGAAGACTATCGAGGTGGCGAAATCTCGATGATCTTTCAGGAGCCGATGAGTTCGCTCAATCCGGTCTACACGATCGGCTTTCAGCTTGTGGAAGCGATTCGTCTGCACAAACGAGTCACGCAGAAAGAGGCTGAACGGGATGCGATCGCCCGGCTTCAAGAGGTGCGCCTGCTGCCAGACGACGAGACGATGAAGCAGCGCTATCTGGAAGATCTTCAGCACAATAATCCTGATGCACCGTTACCATCGGCACCAGAGGTAGAACATCAGGTGTTTCGTCAAAAAGATGCCTTCCTCAACCGCTATCCCCATGAGCTGTCGGGCGGACAGATGCAGCGGGTAATGATTGCAATGGCGATCGCCTGTGACCCTGCCCTCTTGATTGCTGACGAACCTACCACCGCGCTAGATGTCACCGTCCAGGCAACCATTTTGGCTTTGCTGCGCGACTTGCGCGATCGACGCGGGATGTCCATGATGTTCATCACTCACGATCTGGGGTTGATTGCCGAGATTGCCGATGACGTTGCTGTGATGTATCAGGGCAAAATCGTTGAAGCGGGTCCTGTTCTACAGATCTACTCAAATCCGCAGCATCCCTATACGAAGGGCTTATTGACCTGCCGACCCAGACTCGATCGTCGCCTGCATCTGCTGCCCACCGTTTCAGACTTTATGCAGGTCAGCACGTCACCATCGGGCGAATTGCTGATTGAAGAACGCGAAACGGATGTCGATCGCGCGCTCCATCTCGCCCGCGAAGTCAGCCAGGACGAACTCGACCAGCGGTTAGCCACACTCCAACAGGCAACACCACTACTGTCTGTACAGAAGCTACGGGTACAGTTTCCTGTGCGTGGTGCCTTTGGGCAAACCAAACGTTACTTTGTGGCTGTGAAGGATGTCTCCTTTGACGTTTATCCGGGTGAAACGCTGGGACTTGTCGGTGAATCTGGCTGCGGTAAATCCACGCTTGCACGCGCCATTCTGCAACTCATCAAGCCTGCCAGCGGCACCGTGCGCTTTGAGAATTTGGATGTCACAGCACTCTTGCCCAACGAGATGCGGCGATTGCGGCGAGAAATGCAGATTATTTTTCAGAACCCGTTTGGTTCTTTGGATGCTCGTATGACGGTCGGTAAAGCGGTGATGGAACCGATGCAGATTCACGCCAAACCTAGAGAACGGCAAGAACAGCGCCAACGTGCCATCTATTTGCTGGAGCGAGTGGGCTTGAACGCCGATGCTCTGAACCGCTACCCTCACGAGTTTTCCGGTGGGCAACGGCAGCGGATTTGCATTGCCCGATCGCTCGCCCTCAACCCCAAATTCATCATCTGCGATGAGTCCGTTTCAGCGTTAGATGTCTCCGTACAAGCGCAAGTGCTAAACCTGTTGAAAGAGCTACAGAGTGAATTTAATTTGACCTATATTTTCATCTCCCATGATTTAAGCGTGGTGAAGTTTATGAGCGATCGCATTATGGTGATGAACAAAGGCGAAATTGAAGAAATTGGTTCGTCTGAACGCGTCTATCGAGAACCACAAAAAGAATATACGCGCCAGCTCATTGCTGCTATTCCAGAAAGTAGTTTGGAAAGCATACGCGATCGCCAAGCCGATCGAGGACTCCCCGTTAGTTAGGCACATCGATCGGCTGAGCGTTCCTAAATTCAGGCAGCTTCTCATAGAATAATGACATTCCTAAGCAGTAAAGACTAATGTCTTGTGTGCAATGGAGAGAACCTTTAGGTTGCGAGACATTCAAAATTGCCTGTAACTTCGTTACATCGATTGGCGAGCGAAAGCATGTGCGTTTCAGCCTTTAATTCACAGCATGAGTGATTTGGTTAAGCATAGTAATAACTTCAACTTTTTACGGCTTTTGTTGACCGTACTTGTATTGCTATCGCATTCACCAGAATTGACTGACGGCGATCGACATCGCGAAATCCTCACCAGTCTCTTCCATACAATCTCGTTTGGCGAACTGGCTGTAGACGGCTTTTTCTTGCTCAGCGGTTATTTGATCACTCAAAGCTGGCAGCGCACCCCCCAACTCTTTAACTTCTTAAAGAAACGCATCTTACGCATCTACCCAGGTTTTATAGCTGCAACCCTTGTATGCGCTTTTATAGTTGCACCTCTAGGGGCATCTCATCCCAATTATTTCGCTCAGTTTGATGCATTTCAATTTCTCAAAGGAATGCTGCTGTTGAGTCCACCCGTTGTACCTCCTGTTTTCGTTGGTCAACCGTATCCTTTCGTAAACGGTGCCATGTGGACAATCGCTTACGAATTTCGATGTTACTTGCTTATAGCCGTATTTGGCATATTTGGTATCATCGATCGCCGAAGATTATGGCTCCTGTTTTCTATTTGTGTACTTATTCTTTCTATTTTTCCAAGCTTTCTAAGCAAAATAAATGTTCGTGAATCATCCTATTTGTTTGGCAGTCCTAGTGACTTTATTCATTTCCTTACTTTCTTCTGTGCGGGAGGATGTTTCTATCTCTTTCGTGAGCAAATCCGTTACAGTCAAACTTGGGCGCTTCTTGCTCTTCCCATCGTCATACTGAGCTTATTTGAATTGAAGGCGCTGCGTCTTGCCTTGCCCACAATGGGTGCGTACATATTTTTTTGGTTTTCCTTCTTAAACCTACCGATGTTAAAGCGCTTCGGAACCGTTTCTGATGTTTCGTATGGTGTTTATCTCTATGGATGGCCCACTCAAAAATTGCTAATTTGGTACTTGCCGTTACTCTCACCCTGGTTAGTGTTTGTATTAGCCTGCGGCATAAGCTTTGTCTGCGGTCTCTTAAGTTGGCATCTGGTAGAAAAACCTTTTCTGCGGCTCAAAAGTTTCTAATTATCGTTGATGCTTAATGAACCGATAAGACGACTGATAGGACGATCGCGCAAAGTTTATCGGTCAAAGGCTGGAAGTTGAGTTAACGTAGCTGCAATGCTACCAATGTGGTGGGTAGTCTGAAGGTTCAGCAAGCCTAGAATTTAGCGATCGCCATCATGCTGTCAGACAAAAAGCGCGCCTCCCGTAATCGCACGATCGTACTGAGTGATGTAGAGCGATCGCTCTACAAACAAAGGCTGATCCAACTACACCAACCCGCTGCGTTAGACGCTATTGTTAACTGCACCATTCATCAAGACTTACTCACTGCTTTAGGCTGGTTGCCGAGACAATCAGTTGATTTGTTGGTGGTTGATCCGCCGTATAACTTAAACAAAACATTTAACGATCGCAGCTTTAAGCAAAAAGATTTGGCTGTTTATGCAGAATGGCTAGACACTTACTTCAGTCATTTTGAAACCATCTTGAAACCGACTGCCTCTCTTTATATTTGCTCAGATTGGCAATCATCGCCCGCCGTTTTTGACGTAATCCAACAGCGATTTCAGGTGCGTAATCGCATCACATGGGAACGCGAAAAAGGTCGCGGAGCCGCTAGAAACTGGAAGAATGCTTCGGAAGATATCTGGTTTTGTACTGTTTCTGACACGTACACCTTTAATGTGGATGCTGTCAAACTGAAGCGCAAAGTCATGGCTCCCTATACAGTGGCTGGTATACCCAAAGATTGGGCTTTGACAGAGGCAGGAAACTTTCGTCTCACGTACCCTTCTAACCTTTGGACTGACCTGACGATTCCGTTCTGGTCAATGCCGGAAAATACCGATCACCCCACTCAAAAACCGGAAAAGTTAGTGGCGAAAATGATTCTTGCCAGCTCTCACCCTGGAGACGTTGTGTTTGATCCCTTCCTGGGTTCTGGCACCACATCAGTTGTCTCCAAAAAGTTGGGCAGACGCTACATCGGCGTGGAGCTTGACGAGATGTACTGCTGTTTGGCTGAAAAACGCCTTGCGATCGCCGAGGCGCATCCGTCCATTCAAGGCTATGCTGATGGCGTGTTTTGGGAGCGCAACACCTTGCACCAACAGGTACGCTCTACCGAGAAGCGCTCTACCGAGAAGCGCTCTACTCGCCACGCAGAGGGGTTGCAGTCATAGATACCGCTACTCTTCAAAGGTCATCAAAAGGATTGAAGAACCGGGGTGGAGGAATATCTCGTTCTTTATTTGCCAGTTCAGAGGGTGGACGATCGCTGCTCCACGCCCACCATATCTGCCCACATTGACATTCATAAAACTCTTGCCACTTACGGCGATGATCTTCGGTGTAAACGGGCGATCGCCGATTCACCCACACCCGCTTTGCCTCTTTGCTGGACGATCGACAGGCAGGACAGCAAAACTCTGTGGCATGAACGGCGGGTTTAATCCAATCAGGAGGAGTCAGCTCAAACGCTTCCATGCAGACAAATAAGGAGGAACACCGCTTCTATTATCAACCTTTTAACCCTCAATCTGCTCAGTGACTCAGAGGCAATCGGTGGTATTCATCCTCTTCTCAGGCGATCGGTGCGACTCCGAATAAGTTTTGAGAAATAACTGGGATTTAATGCTTGCAAAGGCGCTGAAGTCGTCTACTTTAGGTATGGTCTTACTGAAGTCTTAATCACAAACTTGTAGACTTTCAGTGCATAACGGTTCAGGCTGTAGTGGTACACAAACGCTGAAAGATTTGGAGTCTGAGGCACCGCGCCTAAGCCGCACTACATTACCGCATACGCCAATGGCATCGCTGCAACCGCGTTCAGAAGGAACATTCAACCTATGCCGCTACTTAACATCATTTCGTTTCTCGGCATCTTTGGATTGTGCTTCATTGCGTGGCTTTTTTCAGAAAACCGTAGTCCACGAGTGTTTCCCTGGCGCGTGGCGATCGCGGGCATTCTGCTTCAGCTTGCCTTAGGCGCGTGTGTGTTTATTCTGCCGGGAACACGGGATGCGCTCCAGGTTTTCAGTAATTTGCTGAACAGCGTGTTTGATGCCGCTGACACCGGAGCACGGTTCGTCTTTGGTCGAAATATCGTGCCCGTACCAGGAACACCGCCGGATGTAAATTTGGGCTATATTTTTGCGTTTCGAGCACTGCCAACAGTGATCTTCTTCTCTGGTTTGATGGCACTGCTGTACAACATTGGTGTCATTCAGGTTATTACCAATGTCTTTGCCAAAGTGTTTTACGCGACGATGCGGTTGAGTGGAGCAGAGGCATTGAGCGGCGCTGCCAATATTTTTGTCGGCATTGAGGCGGCGATCGTGGTGAAGCCATTTTTGCCCAAGATGACCCGTAGCGAACTGTGCGCCATTCTTGCCTGCTGCTTTGGCACCGCTGCGTCCTCCACGCTGGCAATCTACGTCAGCTTTTTGAAGCCTGTGTTTCCCAACATTCTGGGGCATCTGGTGTCAGCATCGATCATGGCAATTCCTGCCTGTTTTGTACTGTCAAAAATTTTGGTGCCAGAGACAGAAGTGCCCGTAACTGCTGGCGGCATTCCGGTAGAGGAGAAACAAACGAAGGTGCGCGATACGGTGAAAGAACCCGGCGAGGTTGCTGCCGACGCAGGCGATTTTCCTCGTACCCGCATTCAAGTCGATGACGATGACGATGTGCCAGTGGTGCCGCAAGAAACCGTCCAGGAAACCGTCGGGGGTGAACCGATCGAGCGTGTGAGTCCCTTAGATGCCGCGATCGTCGGGGCACTGGATGGGGTCAAAATGGCAGTGGCGATCGCGGCTGTCCTGATCTTGATCCTCGGATTCGTCTCCTTAATTAATCAAGTGTTTGCCTGGTTAGCAACGTTACCTTTCCCAATCGGAAATACTGGAAGTCCTTCTGGAGTGGCTCCTGGCTTTTTTGGCTTAGTCACTTTGCAAAATATCTTAGGCGCACTCTTTCTTCCTTTAACAGCACTTACAGGCGTTTCCTTGAATTGGGAAGAACTATGGCAATCGTCGATCATCATCGGGCGCAGGCTGTTTGAAACAGCAATTCCGCCCTATCAGGAGTTGGCAGCAGCAGCGGCATTGCCTGTAGGCGAACGGGTCATTAGCGATCGCGCGGTACTGATCATCAGCTACGCGCTGTCGGGCTTTGCTCACCTTGCGTCGGTGGGCATTTTTGTGGGAGGTACGATCGCCCTCATTCCCTCACGCCGTAAAGATATTTCGGAACTGGGCTGGAAGGCTCTTTTTATCGGAACCCTCGCAACGCTGATGATTGCTTGTGTAGCAGGTGTTTTTGATACAGGCAACGCCAGCATTCTGGGTGAACGACAACCGCTAACAGTCAGCCCATCGCCGACCCCGACGGCATCCACTAGCCCCATCGCCTCACCGACAATCACCCCACCACCTACGCCGATCGCTGTACCTGCTAGACCTTCTCCACGCGCTACGCAAACAGTTCCACAGCCTTCACCTAGAGCAACCGTTCGCACAACTCCACAACTGAGAGCCACGCCTGCACAGCCGTCTGTCAGCCCTAAGCCGACAACGAGTGTTAGACCTGGGCAATAAGTATCTGGGAGAAGATCAAAGGCACCTCCATGCATTAAACCCGTGAGAATTAAACCTAGTGGGAGATGGCGATCGCGCTCAATGAAACGTGCGGGCTAACCGGAGAAAATCCTCTGTAGGTTTTGCCTTCCCGAAGGTTAGAGGACTGCAAGGGGCTTGCAACCTGTTTCAGCGGGTTTCGTACTGTCAGCCTAGATTTTAATCACGGGCGGATGAGCAGCGAAGCATCAGCCTTTCAGAACGTTTGTCAGTCAATCAGGTTTAAGTGAAATGGATCAGCAGGTTGACTCATTAAACTCACTCAATCATCGCCCTGCCCACAGTGCTAAAACCATTTTTTGGCTAGCTGGTATTAGTGCAGTCATTCTCTTTTTCGCTAGCAGCATTCGTCACATTCTTTTTCAATCGGCTGCTTTTGATCTGGGCTATTTTGATCAGGCAATTTATTTGATTAGCCAGGGACAGCCGCCGATCGTCTCCTTTTGGGGCTTCCATTTTTTAGGCGGACATGCTGATTGGATACTCTATCTCTTAGCACCGTTATACAAATTGTATCCCAGCGTTTTTTGGCTCTTAGCGATCCAGGCGATCGCGCTTGCTTCGGGAGCAATACCCGTGTGGCAGTTAGCGAAACAAGCAGGCGTAAAGCCAACGCAAGCCGTAGCGATCGCGGTTGCGTATCTTTTGTATCCCTTAGTTTTTAATATTAATCTGTTTGATTTTCACCCTGAAGCAATGGCGTTGCCCGTTATCTTGGCAATTGTTTTAGCAGCGAGAGAAAATCGACCTGTTGGATTTACGCTTGGCGTTATTTTTATCTTAGGTTGCCGCGATGCGCTCTCATTAACCGTGGCAGCAATGGGACTGTGGCTCTTTCTCATTGAGAAAAAACGGTTGTGCGGCGCGATCGCTCTACTTGCTGGTAGCATCTGGTTTTTCGTTGCTACGCAGATGGTGATTCCGTCGTTTAGACCATTAGGGGTTGAGGCAGTAGCTCGTTATGAAGGTTTGGGCAACTCGATTCTGGAAATTATCAAAAATGTCATTCTACAACCAGGCTTGCTGCTAAATCGTCTTTTGACGCTACCAAACTTAGAATACCTTTGTTTGCTTTTAGTGCCTGTACTTTGGGGACTTTCACTGAAACATCTGGCACCGTTATTAGCAGCAATACCCCAATTGGCGATGAACTTACTAACTGCTTATCAGCCCCAAAAAGATCTTACTCATCAATATTCTGTGCCAATTCTACCGTTTCTGCTGCTGGCAGTAATTTCCGCCCTTGCATTAAACGCAAGCTGGATTCGGAGTCGGCGCGGGATCATTTTGTGGTCAACGATCGTTTTTTTAGCATTAGCAAAGTTTGGCTATTTTGGCGGTTTATATCTCACAAAATTGGACACCTGGCAAGCAACGAGGGCAGCGATCGCACAGGTTACAACAACAGGAAGCGTGCTCACCAGTCCTCAGACTGCTCCACATTTAACCCATCGTTCAGTGGTTCGTTTAATTTCAGATCAGTTCAATCCAGCAACATTGAACGACTTTATTTATGTCCTGTTAGATGTTCGCCATCCAGGGATCACTTGCTCAAAAGACTGTATCAGTCGTTTGCTGAGTCAGCTTCAGCAGAGCCAAACCTTTCAACTTGCTTATCAACGCGATGACGTGTATCTGTTTACTAAAAAATCTTTGCAGTTATAGTTGCGGTCTCATCCACCGGATACTTTTCAAACGACTCACCCTTCTTGCATCATCCAAACGAAGAAACTGAGGATTTGATCCACAGGAGGTAAGGGATAAACTGTGAGGCCAATCGTGACAGTCTGCTGTTCGAGCTTGAGAAACTGCCATTGAATGCCATTACTAACGCTGCCGTAAATGGTGGAAATGACTTTTTCTTTTGTTTGGTTAAAGCGTTGAGCGCCAACCATCTCAGCGATACACTGACCGAAGCCTGTTTTCAGGTCTGTTTTTTTGGCTTCGACAATGACAACAGTAGGCGCTTCGATTTCTAAAACTTCAGTGGAGCGGGTCAGCAGAAAATCACAAAGACCATTTAGCCCAACCGCTTCTTCGATCGTAAACTCTTCGCCAGAGAAGAGGCTGATCTTGCGATCGAGGATGCGCCGCACTTCTAGCAGTACTGGATAAATAATGCCTTCAGAGCGAGCTTTTTCACTGCCAGAGGTCGCAACGATGGGCAGGGTTTCATTGAGGGTGCCTGCCAAGACATCGGAGGGCGCGATCGCGTCAACGGCTGGCAAAAAGCGATTGCCCTCTATGGTAGTGAGGTTAAAGGCTTCTTTAGCTTTGCGAATGGTGGTGAACTGGCTGTAGGGCATGGAACGTTCAATGGCTACTTTTCCAAACGTGATCCCAGGGCGCGCCACCTGTTTCTAGCCCACCGCGATCGCTCTGCGCTTCTAGCAGGGTTGTCTGGCGCTGGCGATCGGACAGCCGTAGCGTGATGTGTCCCAGCATTGTATCTCGACACGCAAACACCAATCCGTCTGCTGTGGGAGCGCGTAGAGGCGTACCAGGAAGGTCTGTCGTGCCAGTCAGCTCAACTGTAAACTGGCTGTTTTCTGCCCACATCCGCCAATTTCCCCAGGGCTGAATCTCCCACTGCACCTGAGCGTTCCACGGCACAAATTCATAGAAAGTGCCTTTGTAGTGGACTCCAATCATCGCTACCGACTCCATCCACCACAGCACACCACGACGACCACCGCCAGCCGTCAGCGCCAGATCTGGCTCTCCTTCAAAGCTATTACAATTCAGCCAGAACCACTTTTGCGGAAACGCACCGCCCCAATTTTTTTCGCTATACGCAGGGGCGTTCTCAAAGTCGTAGCGTTGACCATTCCACTCAATCCAGCCCGTCGCCAGCCCGTGCGCCATCAGGATCTGCCAGCCCGGTTCAAAGATTTGCAGTGACGAGACCCAGCCAGCCGTTGATTGCTGCAAACGGTTCGCATTGCCCCAACCGTAGACAGGCTGGATTTGATACTCCCACCGTGCCGAAGCTCCCGATGGTTCCCGCAAACTGCCCTGATGCCAGGTAGCCGTTGCTTGATAACCCTCTTGAACGTGTTGGGTGAACTGTTCAGGCGGGAGGTAGCGAGGGGTGAGGGGATGAGAGGATGAGGAGCTAGGGGGATAGGGAGAGGCGGAGCTAGGGGGCTGGGGAGATGGGGAGATGGGGAGATGGGGAGTGTTGAGTTGATTCTGACCGCTGACCGCTGACCGCTGACCGCTGACCGCTGACCGCTGACCGCTGACTGCTGACTGCTGACCGCTGACCGCTGACCGCTGACCGCTGACCGCTGACCGCTGACCGCTGACCGCTCTCCCCTCTCCAACCTTCCCCCAATGTCCAAGCCCTAACGCATGTTTCCACGCCCAGAAGGTATGCACATCGGGAAAGGTGCGGCAGAGATATTCGTCGTTGGGTCCGAGGATTTGGGCGGCTCCGCCACTGTGGGGTTTGCCACCGATCGGGTCTTCGATCGAGTACATAAACGCAAACGTTTGACCGCAATCGGGCAGCGTGACGCGATAGTACCAGCCTTCAAAGAAACGCCGATCGCTGCCGTCCCAGTGGTAGCCGCTGTGTGGGGTTTGCAGACGACTGGGAATGGCTGGATGTAGTGGCACGGGATCTAAGGTAAAAGGCTATGAGCGATCGGGCTGGTCTGGTGGCAGCGAGAGAGAGCCTGCCAGCAAATCTTCCATCTCCATCCGCTGCTCCATCTGGCGAAGAAAGTAGCCTGTCATCATGGCAGAGGCTAACAGACCCGCGAGATTGTCGCGATCGGTGGTGATTTTGACATTAAAGGCTTCGGATGGCAGCATTCCTACCAGCCCCTGCACGTTATGCGAAATGATTTGCTTTACGTCTGGGGTCACTAACTTTGCCACCTGAGCGAGTATTTCAGGGGGCTGATGCTGAAGGTAGTTCAGCAGTTCATTCGAGTCGTTTTCTTCAACATCGGCACCGAGGAAGTTCGCGCTATCAGGGTTAAAGACCATGTGCTAGTTTGATATCCGTTTCAAACCATTCTGACACTTCTCGCTGTAACTGTAACCAGTAGGTTTGAGGGGTGAATACCGAACAAGCGCCAGAACGTCAGAGTAATCACGGTGAGCGCGCTGGCGGTTTAATTTCAGAACATTGTCGTCCATGCTCCGAGCATCGTGCGCGAACCTCAGAATATCGTGCGTGAACCTCAGAACATCGTCGTCCATGCTCAGAGCATCGCGCGTGAACCTCAGAACATCGTCGTCCATGCTCGGAACATCGCGCGTGAACCTCGGAACATCGCGCGTGAACCTCGGAACATCGTGCGTGAACCTCAGAGTATCCTCGCCGAACCTCCGGAGCATCATCGCTCAACCTCAAAGTATCGTCGTCCATGCTCGGAACATCGCGCGTGAACCTCAGAGCATCGCGCTTGAACCTCAGAGTATCGTCGTCCATGCTCTGAGCATCGTGCGTGAACCTCAAAGTATCACCGTCCATCCTCAAAGCATCGTGCGCGAACCCCAGAATATCGCGCGTGAACCTCAGAGCATCGCGCTTGAAGCTCGGAGCCTTATGGCGGCGGCTTCTACTGCTTGACGGCTGCTTTCCTTTAGGCAAAAGTGTCGATCGGCAGCAACGTGAATTGATCCGTGTACAGACCTGATGCGGTTTCAGGCGCTTGCAGTGATGCTTTTGTAAGCAATGCCTGGGCGGTTGTAATCATCTCGTAGGTGATCATAAGAACCTCCTAGTAGATGGATGCCGCGTTAACATTTTTCAGGATAGGGGAGCACGGCAAGGGTTCCCGCTGACTCACAGTCTTTTTAGGGTGAGTTGAGGTGCAGGCAGCGAAGGGAGATTTTTATGGCTGAGTCTCAAGACAGTATGCCGATTGAAGCAGCGAACACGCCGTACAAGCAGCTTAATGCCGCCCAAAAGCAACAGCGGTTGAGCGAGCTAGCGATCGTCTTTCTCAAGCTAGGGACGATCGCGTTTGGTGGTCCCGCTGCCCACATTGCCATGATGGATGACGAGTGCGTGAAGCGTCGGCAGTGGCTGAGCCGGGAAAAACTGCTGGATTTGCTGGGGATCACAAACCTGATTCCGGGTCCTAACTCGACCGAACTGGCGATACATATTGGCTACGATCGCGCTGGCTGGAAGGGGCTGATCATCGCTGGAGCGTGCTTCATTTTGCCTGCCATGCTCATTGTGTGGGCACTAGCAGCCGTTTACGTCCGCTTTCAGACCATCCCTGAAGTGGGCTGGCTGCTGTATGGCGTGAAGCCCGTCATCATTGCGATCGTGGTTCAAGCACTGTGGAAGCTGGGTAAGACTGCCATTAAGGACGTGCCTACCGCGATCGCGGGCGCAGCCGTGATCATCGCCTTCTTCTTGCATGTAAATGAGCTGGTGCTGCTGCTGCTGGCAGGGCTGGGTGTCATGCTGTTTAAGCTGCAACGTGGCAATACGGGCGTTACTGCGCTGTTGCCGTTCCCTATCATCCTGTCGCAGGTGAGTGTAACCACTGCTGCCGTTGGCAAGGCGACCTGGCTACAGGTGTTTCTGGTTTTTCTCAAGATTGGTTCGGTGCTGTATGGCAGCGGTTATGTGCTGCTTGCCTTTTTACAACGCGATCTGGTGGAACGGACGCACTGGCTCACGTCCCAACAGTTGTTGGATGCAGTGGCGATCGGGCAGCTCACGCCCGGTCCTGTCTTCACCACTGCAACCTTTATTGGCTACCTGATAGCGGGCAATGCAGGCGCGATCGCGGGGACGATCGGCATCTTTCTGCCTGCCTTTGTATTCGTGGCGATCGTCAATCCCTGGGCAACCAAACTCCGATCGTCGCCTTGGACAAGTGGCTTCTTGGATGGCGTAAATGCCGCCTCTCTCGGCTTGATGGCAGTCGTCACCTATACCCTGACACGCGAAGCACTGGTGGATTGGCTCACAGTAGGAGTCGCGTTGGTGAGCGCGATCGTCGTATTGCGGTTCAAAATCAACTCTGTCTGGTTGGTTCTTGCAGGCGGTGCGATCGGCTTTCTGGCGCAGAAGCTTGGCTGGATTATGTAGCTATCAGCTATCAGCTATCAGCTATCAGCTATCAGCTATCAGCTATCAGCTATCAGCTATCAGCTATCAGCCATCAGCTATGAGTGCATCCCTAAGAGGGTGTTTGAGAAGTCAGGAAGGGCGTAAAAAAGCTCACTCAGTGTAGGCTGCGAATAGCAAATATCTACAGCCCTGAGTGAGTCAGATGAGTAAAGCAGATCCCAGTCACCGCACCCGCGCCCAATACGAAGTTTTGAGTGCGTTACTTCCAGCAGCAAAACCCGGCGGTCGTCCTCGCAGCGTTGACCGGTGGGAAATCCTGAATGCCATGCTCTATGTTCTGGTTGAAGGCTGTCGCTGACAGCCAAAGCGTCAAGAGTGCAGCAGGAGTCCATCAACTGGTTGGGTTTGATGGGGGCAAACTGATTACAGGGCGCAAACGCTTTTTAACAGTGGATACATTAGGACTGGTTTTGCGTGTGTTTGTCAGTGCTGCAAACTTAGGGGAACGCGAAGGGGGAAAACATGTCCTTAAGCGAGTCAAACGCATGGGGAAGAAGGTTTCACGCTTAACCACCCTTTGGGTAGACGGAGGGTTCGATGGCGCACCCTTTCTGATGTGGGTGATGGATATTTGTCGTTGGATTGTGCAAGTCGTTCTTCGACCGGAGCAAACCAAAGGCTTTACGTTGCTCAAAAAGCGATGGGTGGTCGAACGAACTTTCGGTTGGCTGATGGGATGCAGGCGCTTAGTCAGAGATTATGAATTATTACCAGAATCATCGGAGACCCTGATCGACCTTGCCATGATCCGCATTATGGTCAGGCGATTGGCGTAAAATTTGACCCCTCAAAACTTTTCAAACATCCTCTAAGCTCGACTTTATCCAATTAGGCAGCGTAGCACAATAGGCTGAAACAGCAGTCTAATAAGACTTTTGGTATTTTTACCATATCGGTTGTTGCGCTAGAGACTGGGAAAAGTCGAGCTTGCC
>JAHHIG010000028.1 GCA_019358895.1 Tildeniella nuda ZEHNDER 1965/U140
CTACCCAGTTACCAGATTTGTTGGCTTTGAGCAAATTGAGCAGATTGTCTGCTGTGCGAACTTGAATGGTGAGCTTTGTCATAGGATTTGGATGAGAAACTACAGCAATACTGATTTGCGGCATAACAAACGCTTGAGTGAAAGTAACCAATGCTTGAGTGGAAGTAACCAATGCTTGAGTGGAAGTAACCAACGCTTGAGTGGAAGTAACCAATGCTTGAATGGAAGTAACCAACGCTTGAGTGAAAGTAACCAATGCTTGAGTGGAAGTAACCAACGCTTGAGTGAAAGTAACCAATGCTTGAGTGAAAGTAACAATAGAACGAGCCGTGCTTACTGAACGACGCTAATGGGTAAAGCAATGATGCGATCGTTCAAGTAGGATGCTGCAACTATCAAAGTTGGTCGACTGTCTTCATCCTCTCATTTGGGGAACGCCTGATGTAGTTCTTGGCGATCGGAGTAAGTAGCGAGTTGCTCAATAACCCGATGATAGGCAGTCAAACCAAACGGATGCCACCAACTCGTAAGATCAATCGATCAGACAAGTTAATGACACCACTTTTTGAGTATGTTCCTTTTGTTCAGATTGCAGGGCTGCTTTAGGGCTGAAGTATTACCCTGTACCTGAAACCTATGGGCAGTACAAGATTCGAACTTGTAACATCCTGCTTGTAAGGCAGGCGCTCTACCGTTGAGCTAACCGCCCGTCGAAGTGAAACTCGAGCACAGTTAATTATGTTAGCAGATACCTGCGGACTTCTTCTTACGACGTTACACGATTTGTGCGCTCTCGATGGAGCGCTGGTGTATTGCGGACAACACTAGCACGACCGGGGACATCGCTTTCATCATAAATTTCGCCGACCAGTTCCTCCAAAATGTCTTCTAGCGTTACCAGTCCAACGGTACCACCATACTCATCGACGACGATCGCAATGTGCAGTCGCTGTTGCAGCATTTCCTTCAGCATGTCCGCGACGCGCTTTGTATCGGGCACATAAAACGGTGGATCCATCGCAAGCGTAACGGAGCCGTTGCTTTGTTCCTCTTGACGAAGTTGATTGAGCTGCTGCAACGCACGCTTGAGATTCACAATACCGACAATCTCATCTTTGGACTCTTCCTGTACTGGAATGCGCGAATAACCTGTTTCCAGACACAGCGCTATCAGGTCTTGCAAGGTTGCTTCACGGGAAATGGTGCGCATGGCAATCCGAGGCTTGACGACCTCTCTCACGCTCAGGCGATCGAGCATCAACGCTTTGTTCAACATCTGATGCTGGTCGAGATCAAGCTGCCCCTTACCACCCAAAATCTCGATCATTAACTCCAGATCTTGTAGCGATTCGCCCTGCTGTACCGCTTCACTTTGAAACAGGCGAATGGAAGACTGGGTGATTGTCTCAAACAGTTGAATGATGCCTAGCAGCGATAGCATTCTGGACAGCCAGGCGATGGGCTGCACAACGAATGTAAAAATCGGCATGACGTTGTTGATTGCCAGCGACTTGGGCACAATCTCGCCGAAGGTTAACGTCAAAAAGGTAACGACAAAGGTGGCAAGCCCGATCGCCCGGTTGCCAAACCACAGGCTAAACAGGTTACTCGTCAAAATCGCCGAAAAGTTATTAGCCAGCGCGTTCCCGACCAAAAGGGTGGTGATGAAGCGTCGTCGATTATTGAGCACCAGCGTAAACGTGCGGCTAGGGTCGCCCTGCTCTTTGATCAACGCCTTCAGCTTCAAATTATCCAGGGCTGTGATAGTTGTCTCTGAAGCAGAGAAAAACGCGGATAGGAGCAACATCAGCACCAGCACTGCTAAATCAAGCCGAGTATCTCCCAAAAGCGGACTGATGTCTGAAGCGATCAACACGTAGGAAGAAGTAAGCAAAGTCGCAGAATGCCCTGAGGCAATACCGAAATGAACTGAAGGCAGATTGTTATTCGTTGATAATAGCTTCCCTGCCTCAAGGCTTCCATGCAATTTTGCAGATAATTGCCGTAAGTCTGGTTTGAGGGCGGTGGTGCCTTCAGTCTGAGCTAGTCTTCAGTCTGAGCTAGCCTTTAGTCTGAGCTAGCCTTCAGTCTGAGCTAGCCTTCAGTCTGAGCTATAGAGAATCGACATTGTTCTTGCCGCAGTGGTCACAGAGGCTCAAGCATCGGTAACAAGACGAACGTTCCTGACGACAACACGAATGTTCTTAAGGACGACACGAACGTTCCTGACGACAACACGAATGTTCTTAAGGACGACACGAATATTGGTAATGACAAGACGAACGTTCCTGACGACAATACGCATGTTGGTAACGACAGTTTGCCTCGTTGCCACGATCGCACCGTTGTTCTGACAACAATTTCTGTGCTGTTGGCATCGCTCGCTGATCTACCTTGCCAAAAACTCTCTCAGCCCTCAAGATGCGATACGCTTGTCTTAATGCCGTTTAGCACGTTTAAGACATCGCCCCACTGCATGACACAAACGACAGAATTTTTGGCTCATCTAAATCCTTCACAGCGACAGGCGGTAGAGCACTACTGCGGTCCTTTGCTGGTTGTAGCGGGGGCAGGCTCAGGCAAAACGCGTGCGTTGACCTATCGCATTGCCAATCTAGTGCTGACCCATCGCGTTGATCCCGAAAACATTCTGGCGGTCACCTTTACAAATAAGGCTGCCAGAGAGATGAAGGAGCGGATCGAAAAGCTATTTGCCGATCGCGAGTCACACAGTCAGTTTGGTAAACCGTTGGATTCGTTGCCAGCTTACGAGCAAACGAAGCTGAAGTCAAAAGTTTATAAGACTATCACCAAAGAGCTGTGGATTGGCACCTTTCACGCGCTCTGTTCGCGCATTCTGCGGTTTGACATTGAGAAGTTTCAGGACGATAAAGGGCGCAGTTGGAAGCGCAACTTCTCCATTTTTGATGAGTCAGACGCACAAAGTCTGGTGAAGGATATTGTGACGAACAAGCTGAACCTGGACGACAAAAAGTTTGATCCCCGTTCCGTGCGCTTCGCCATCAGCAACGCCAAAAACCAGAGCTGGTCGCCGCAAGATCTAGAACGAGAGCAGCAAAACTATCGCGGACGGGTCATTGCCAACGTCTACAGCATGTACCAGGATGCTCTGGTGGCAAATAATGCGCTGGATTTTGATGACCTGATTCTGATGCCTGTGAAGCTGTTTCGGCAGAATGAAGCGGTGCGAACCTACTGGCACAACCGCTTTCGGCACATTCTCGTAGACGAATACCAGGATACCAACCGGACGCAGTACGACTTGATTCGCCTGCTGGTGACGAACAACGACAGCGCTCAGGCGTTCGACAACTGGGACTATCGATCGGTCTTTGTGGTCGGCGATGCCGATCAGTCAATCTACTCGTTCCGTGCGGCAGATTTCACCATTCTGATGGGCTTTCAGAAGGACTTTGGCGATCGTTTGCCCGATGACGACACGCGCACGATGGTCAAGCTGGAGGAGAATTATCGATCGACTGAAAACATCCTTGCCGTTGCCAATCACCTGATCGACAACAATACCGAGCGCATCGACAAAGTGCTGAAGCCAACGCGGGGCACAGGTGAAGCAATTTTCTGCTACCGCGCTGACGATGAAATCGCTGAGGCAGAGTTTGTCGTGCAGCAGATTCGCGTGATGGAAAACAAGCACCCCGAACTGCACTGGGGCAAGTTTGCTATTCTCTACCGCACGAATGCTCAATCTCGTGCCATTGAAGAAGTGCTGGTAAAGCATGATATTCCTTACAAAATTGTGGGCGGTTTACGGTTCTATGATCGGAAGGAAATTAAGGATGTATTGGGCTATATGCGGGCGATCGCCAACCCTGCCGACACAGTAAGCCTGCTGCGAGTCATCAATACGCCCCGACGCGGTATCGGCAAAGCAACGATCGATTCTCTGGTGAAAGCGTCGCAAGAACTAGACGTGCCGCTTTGGGAAATCCTCACAGACGAAACCTCTGTCAAAACGCTGTCGGGACGATCGTCTAAAGGTGTGTTGAACTTTGTGCAGATGCTGCAAAAGTGGCGATCGCAACTTGATACCTTGCCTGCGAACCAAATCGTTCAGGGCATCATGGAAGATTCGGGTTACGTGCAGGACTTGAAAACCCAGGGCACCGATGAGGCTGAAGAACGGGTGCAAAACGTCGGTGAACTGTACAACGCGGTGTTGCAGTTTGAAGAGCAAAACACGGATGATCCCAGCCTGGTTGGGTTTCTGGCTAGCGCGTCGCTCTCGTCTGACCTGGACAATTTGGAAGAAGAAGTCACACGCGTCTCGCTCATGACGCTGCATTCATCGAAGGGATTGGAGTTTCCAGTTGTGTTTCTGGTCGGACTGGAGCAAGGGCTGTTTCCTAACTTTCGATCGCTCGAAGACCCTGCCGCGCTAGAAGAAGAACGTCGTCTTTGCTACGTGGGCATCACTCGCGCCCAGGAGCGCCTGTTTGTCTCTTACGCGAGGGAACGCCGACTCTACGGCAATCGAGAACCTGCCAGTCCGTCGCTGTTTTTAGCCGAGTTGCCCAGAGAACTGCTGCAAAGCAACGTGGCGACCGCTATTCCAACTCGCTGGACGAAATCGGGAAGCCAGGGCAACGGCAGTAGCACGGAGACTGCTTCTTTGCCCGATACTCATGAAGATGACTGGACAGTGGGCGATCGCGTCATTCACAAAGCTTTCGGCAATGGTCAGGTCACCCATATTTTTGGCGCTGGGAATAAAATCTGCCTTGCCGTGAAGTTTTCGGGCATGGGTCAGAAGATTGTCGATCCGAAACTAACGCCCCTGCAACGGGTCGAGTGAGTGTCTGCTGTGAATGCCCCCACTGCCGATGAAGCCGCTGACCATGCCGCTGATGGCTCTGTCGATCGTGCCATTATGCGTCCCCGACCGTTCGCTAACGCTGCCTTTGACCTTGTAGCGCTGGGTGCTTCAGCCGGAGGGCTAAAGGCTTTGACCCAGGTGCTGTCTGGTTTACCTGCTGCTTTTCCGGCAGCAACAGTGGTGGTGCAGCATCTCGATCCCATGCACCGATCGCTGATGGTAGAGATTCTCAGTCGGCGTGTGGTCTTGCCGATACAGCAGGCACAGCAGGACGATCGCCTCTGCCCTGGAGTAGTGTACATTGCGCCACCCAACTACCATACGCTGGTAACTCAAGATGGCACGCTGGCTCTCACCCAATCGGCACGGGTGCATTTTGTGCGACCCTCTGTCGATCGCCTGTTTGATTCGGTGGCAACCAGCTACGGTCAGCGAGCGATCGCGGTTGTGCTGACGGGCACTGGCAAAGACGGTGCGCTGGGCATTCAGACAATCAAACAGCAGGGTGGCACTGTGATTGCTCAAAACGAAGCAACCGCAGAGTTCTTTGGAATGCCGGGTGCTGCCATTCAAACGGGCATGGTAGATCTGGTGCTACCGCTGGCTGAAATTGCCGCCAAACTCGGCGTGCTAGTGATGCAGCGTCATGAGTAGCATGATCGCAGACAGCAAAATAGTCAATCGTCCATACCTACCAGGCGAAAAAGCCCTCCTTAAATTTGACGTGCAAGATCTGGAGTGCAAAAGACTACCTGCTCTGCCTCCTGCGGTCTTCTAATCGTGTCGAACTGACGCTAAATTGGTTTTGCTGTTAGCACTAATTGCAGTTTGGCGTGAATCAAGTCAATGTTTGCCAACCCGAGTTCGACATTGCCCTGAAGGACAACACCTTTATTTAAGAGGCGATCGAGGAGTTCCAAAATGGTTGGATTGGCAGTTGTTTCACCAGGGTAATAGCCGCCTGCTTTGGGTAACAAAGTGCCAATTTCGCCCAGATCAACATTTAAATCAGCCGGGTCGATTTCAAAAATGCCACAAACCTCCACAACCTGCTCTTCGAGTTTGCGGAGGCTCTCGGCAGCGCGATCGAGGTCATCATCACTCAGTTCGCCTGTTTCCATGCGTCGGATGATTTGTGCCTCCATCAGTTGACGCACCAGTTCTACGACGGTGAGCAGGAGCGGCGCTAAGCCAGCATCCTTACTGGCTTTGGGCGAAGCTGCAATCGCTTGAATGGGACGATCAGAAGCGGTCACTCAGTTTCCAGGTATAGTTCCTGCCTCTATCTTGCTTGATTTTTCGCTCAACGATCAAGAAGCCGCAGTTCTGAACCAGTTGATCGCTTTGATCAACCACTTTCCGTTAAGAACTCCGACTTCTCAGATCAGGCTTGGGCAGGCGCTGTTTGGTTGGCAGGTGCGAGGCGGAGCGATCGCAGCTCAGTCTCTAAACTTTCCACCCGTTGCATCAACTGCTGATTGGCTTCAATCAAACCTTGCGACTGAGTACTGAAGTGGGGATTATTTTCCCACCAGTTGATGCCCATTTCTTTCGCTTTATCGACCGACGCGATGAGTAGGCGAATGCGAATATTCAGCAGTTCGGTTGTGGCAACAGAGACGGAAATATCGCCAGCAATGACAATGCCTTTGTCTAGCACGCGTTCCAAAACGTCTGCCAGCGATGAACCTGAGGTGGAGGTCGAAATCGATCGCGCCGAATCTTTGGTGGACAACGGCGCATTGGAATAGCTTTTGGTGGGTATAGCAGCAGTCATAGCTTAAGCCTCTGTGGGGAGATAGAGTCGATCGCGCAGCATGACGCTGCCCTTTTCTGCGAGCAAGCGTAGAACATCCACTGCACAGAAGCGATCGAGTTCTAAGGCGTGCTCAATCTGAGACAGCCGCGCACCGTTGACCTGCCTGAGATAGGCAATGATTTCTTGCTCGTAGGGAATGTCTGCTTCTGTTGTGAGCGCCACTAGGTCAGACAGTGCTACTGGATCAGACGGTGCTGCTGCGGTTGAAGCGTCGATCGCCTCCTCGGTTTCGATCGCGCTTGGTGCATCAGGCATCAATGCCTCGGCTGCCAGTGCTTCCAGGTCTTCCGCGATCGCTTCGGCTTGCGCGATCGCTATGTTAGATGGTGCCACCGCCAAAGCGTAAGGTGAGGCAGACTCTTCTGCTTCATCAAGTTCTGTTTCGAGTAAACCAATGCCGATCGCTTCATTGAGCAACTCCCACAGAATTCTAGTTGTTTCAGCTAAAGGAAGACTCGATCGGGAGAGCAAAATATCGAAGCAAAGATCGCGGAAATCAGCATTTCCGGGCGTTGCCAAAATTTCGTGGTCGTGGCAGACCTTCCCCAACATGAGGCAAGAACGCAAGCCCGACGACTTCTCATTGTTCGTGCGAATGCGAAATTCTTTGACTAAGCGGACGATGAGCAAGGCACTGGCGCGATCGATTTCCGTTTTCTGCACCAAAATTTCTTGCTGCGTTAGCTCATCTGGCTCCGGCATACTAATCGTTACCAGCCGATCCATCAGTGCATCTTGCGTCGCATGTACGCCGCAGTATTCCTCTGGATTGGAGGTGAAAATAGCGCGAAAATGGGGATTCACCCGCACATATTCGCTACGGCTGTTACTGGGCGGCAGCACCAGCAGTTTTTCTTCCAGCGCTGACAGTAGAACGTTGTTTACCTCTGGGCGCGATCGGTTGAACTCGTCATAGACCAGCGTGAAACCTTCCCGGCAAGCAAGCGTGAGGCGAGAATCAGCCCAATTTTGCCGCAGTTCATCTTCAACTTTGACGACGCTGTGGATGTAGTTATCCACCACTCGCTTGCGCGTATAGCCTGACTGGTTGCCAATCAGATCAGACGTTTTGAACTCATCGTCACCAAAAATCAGCATGAGGGGGCGCGCCAGCATGTCTGCCAAATGCAGTGCCAGCGTCGTCTTGCCTGTGCCAGCAGGACCGCGTAGGTGAACAGAATAGCCAGATTGGAGATAGCGTAAAGCACGATTTGCCACGCGTTCAACGGCAGGAGTGCTGACAAAACGGCGGGGGCTTGCTCGAAGGACAGTAGTCACGGTTGAACCTCTGGGTGGGGAATAAGGAGTCGGGAGTCGGGAGTGGAGAGTGAGAGTTATAGAAATGAGAGGCAGTTACTGATGGATTGTTCTCTGCTTTCTATCTCTTGCCCCTATTCCCTACTCCCTACTCCCCACTCCCTCTTTACAAATGGGCGAGATGTGCTTGAGAGAGATAAATGCGATCGCGCTGAGTAATTAACCCTTTTTTGATCAGCGATCGCAGTGCGTCTACCGCTTGAAATCGGTCTAGACCTAATGCCGCTTCAATCTCTGTCAGCCGTGCGCCCTGTGCCTGCTGAATGTGGGTATAGACATCCTTTTCATAGGCGATCGCGTCTTTTGGCGACGCTTTTACCACCTTTGCAGGCGGCATCACAGCGACCGAGTTGCCGCGCTGAAAGGCTCCTACTGTTGTCACGGCGACTGCGCCATTGGGCGACACAGAGACACGACCAATCGGCTTGGTGCCATTCTGGGCTGGCTGTGGCTTGGTGGGCGGTGCTTCGACGCTAATGGTGTCAGCGCCACCCCAAACAGTGTGGTTTAGATCTTGAGAAAACCGTCGCAGTTCGGTGCGAAAGACCGCTAAGCGTTGGAAGAGCGCTTGCGTCTCTGCTTCGCGTCTGGCTCGATTCTGAATCAGTGCCTGACTCAACTGCATTGCTCGTTGCTGGCGTACGGCTTCGAGTTCAATCAAGTAGCTCTGAACATCGGAGCGTAGGTCTTCAACAAAGGCAACAAGCTCTTGCTCTAAGCGCTGTGCGGCGGCTGTTCGTTCTGCTCGTGCTGTTGTGAGAAACACTGAGGTTTGCTCTTGAGCAACGGCTCGTTCTGCCTGCGCCACTGTTAGGAAGGCTGAAGTTTGTTGTCGGAGCAGTTGCACAAACATCTCAAGCTCTTGAGCGAGTTGTGTTGCTTGAATATGGCGACGATCGCCTGCTGCTGTCAGAAGTGCTTGTGTTTCTACATGCAAGCGTTGGCAAAATTGCTGTAGCTCGGTGCGATGGACGGCACTTTCTTTCGTAAGTACCTCACGAAAGAGGCTGAGTTCGTGACGCAGTTGAGCTGCCTTGACCTGACGCTCCTGTCTGGTTGCTGTCAACGATTCGTAGACTGTCTGCTGCCGCTGTGTTACTTCTTGCTGGCGCTGCTGTCTCTGCTGCTGCCAAGCATTCTTTAATGACATTGTTAAAACTCCTTCCCATCGTGTTAGGGAATGATTGACTAACAATTAAGCTGGGAAACTAGAGGGGTTCCCCAGCATCCAATAAACCTCTTACAACAGGCTGGGATCGGGCTTGAACGCTGATCGCTGGGTAGCAATCAACGTTCGCAAAAGGTTGGGTCAACTAAGCAGCAGGAACAGCGGCTTGAGCGGTTAGACCAACGGCTTCGGCATACTTCAAGTAGGTTTCAACAGACGCGATCACAACACGGGCTTCGATCGACAGCAGTTCAATACCAACCAAAGAAACACGAACCCAAGCATCAATCACGATGCCTTTGTCCAAGATGCGATCGACGACTTCAGCCAAGCTAGAGGAGGAATTTACTTTTTCAACAGCCATGATTTTTTACCTTTAACGGATAGATGGAATTTGGTACGCCTCACCTCTCCCCGTAGAATGGTTCGACATGGATTTCGGCTCCGTTTCCAGAATAGGCAGCGAATGTGTAGAAGCCCCCGTCGCAATCACTGAATCTCATACCAAAGCAGTTTTTTAAGCTCGTAAAACTACTGAGCGATCGTGATCTCTTTATGGGAATAAAGGCAGCGTTAACAAATGTTTCAACAAGTTTGGCGATCGTTTCCCTTTGTCAAAAAACGCAAAAAGGAAAGCGAGGATGATCGATTTCGGGGTCGATCGTGGCTTATCAAATTGTCTGTAACTGCGTTGAATCTACAGACGGAAGCCGACTCCGAAGAGTCACTGCATTCTCAATTGCAATAGCCGAAATTGCTAGCCATCGCTAGCGATCCGATTTGATTTATGCACGTTATTCTCGCTCCGCCTTCTCTATGTTGCTAAAGCTGACCACTGACGGCTGACCGCTGATCGCTCAACAATTAAGTTCTGCTCACAACTCTTTGGGACTGCTTTGGTCTGTAGTCGTAGTCTGTTTATGCCCCATCTGGCGCTGTCACTCATCGACTTTTCTAATCAAACTCTTAAGAATACGTTGTCATTGCTGCAATTGTGGCTAAAATCTGAGAGTAACGATGCTGTTACATAAACATCGCCTGATGTCACTGCCCGCGTTCGATTTTGCTTCTGCTTTAGTACTGAGATCAAGGAAGGAGTAACCGTATGTCAGACCTAAATCGCGGCATCATGAAGTTTGATGGCGCAGACAACCCAAAATCGATCGCCGTTTCCGCTGTGATTGTTCTTGGAAGCATTGCTGCTTTAGTGATATGGGCGCTACAGTCAGCTTACGCATTGGGCTAAGTCAGAAGCATAGTGCAAGAGACGTTTAGCCTGATAGCGGCATGGTTTGACGCAAGCAAATTCATCGTGGGTTCCGCGCCGTTTTTTGTCCATCTCGCTTCGAGCTTGTGCGGGCGAATGCGATCGCAACCATTCACTCATCACCCCTAGTTCTGTCTGCTAGACACTGATAGTCTGTGTAATGACTGACGTTAGCGGTTACGCAGTCGCAGTCAGTTATAGACGCAATCTTCAGAGAGACAGAACGTAAACTTATGCAGCTTGAATTTGTTCCCGTAGAAGAGTTTTATTTTGCCCTGACGCTGGCAGTGCGAACTCTCGATGACTTGCCAACAGCAGGACTGGCAGAACAGGTAGAAAAGCGACTCAGGCAGGAGTTTGGTCAGCCTTCTACCGTTGCGGCTGCTAATCAAAATACTTACAACTACGTGTTTCGGGTAGGAGAAGTTGATAATAGCCCTGCTAGTCAGCTCATTCTGTCGATCGCCGATTGGCAAGGATGCTTACGGTTAAGCAGCGATTATGGATGGACGCTTGATGCTGAGCGCAAACCTGTGCGGACGGATAAGTTTAACCAACGTGCAGAATTTTCCCAAATGATCCGCTCGTATTTGCAAGACTGGTTTCAGCTTTCGCTCGATTGAAGCAGCGATCGCACTGCATTTGTAGGATTATTACGACTTATAGCTTGAGTACGTTCTGAATTAGAGATGACTCTGCGATCGTGCTGGTTCATTCAATGCTGCTTCGTTAAAACAAAAGAGACGAAGCCTCTGTATGAAGCAGCTTACGGTTATCCGCAAACCTTCATTTAAGGGCTTCGTCTCAAGCTTGATAGCTGACGCTAAAAGCGTGCCACTGTGCATTAAGTATTGGTTGTTTGAGCGGCTAAGAGTTGCTTCAGCTTTTCCAACTCTTGTGCCCAACGAGGGTCTGGTTGCACACTGTCAGATTCGGCTTGAGTCGCACCCGCACGGCGTGACTTATTGTTACTGCCGCTGTTGCCGCTGCCTTTGCGCCGTGCACCACCAGAAGCAGTGCCAGCAGGTACAGGAGCGCTAGGAGCAGGCGAATCTTCGTCTGCTGTGTCCTTAGCTCGTGGCTGTGCCCGTTCAACTTTTAGAGCGTTTTCTTTAAGCTGATAGCCATTGAACTTTTCAATGATTTCATCTGCTTTCTCTTCGCTGTTGACGGTGACGAACCCAAAACCGCGACACTTGTTTGTTTTACGATCGGTGATAATTTTGATTGAAAGCGAATCGCCTTCGTCAGCAAAAACCGCCTCTAGCTCTTGGCGACTCAGGTCTTCAGGCAAATTACCGACATAGAGACGAATAGACATGGGAACGATACCTCTAAACTGTGATTCCGACAGACATGCTTGTGCACACTAACCAAACGTTGCGCTAGACAGAGCATCAAAACTTGACTCTGAAAGTAGCCCAGCCTTTTCCCTAAAACAAACTAGACAATGTGGCGCACCAAGTGGGACATTTCCATTCACCGTCCCAAGTCTGATGGCGCTTACACCGGACGGCGAGAAGCCTGGAGCTAAATGATTGCACGAATCTTTAATCATTGCCGGAGAGTCTAAGATAGGCAAATTGTTTCGATGTCTGCGCGAGAACACGTATGCCACTCACTAAGGTATCACGGTCGGTAAGACGCAAGTAGGGTTACGGCAGATTTATGACCTAAGTAGTATTTCCCCAAGGCAGTTGCTTCACATTTCTACTGTTTGGTACTCCTATCGTTCAACGACCCCATAGAGTGAATCGAAAATCCCGATCGAATCATGCAGTGAGGTTAACGGTGGAATCATGTGCAACACCTTAATAGAGCCAAAGGCGTAGATGCAGTTTATGACCGTAGCTGAATGCAGTGAGCTAATCGCACAGGGTAACTTGTCACGCTTAACGTCTTGTAAAGAAATGTAACATTTATGATGAGGCGATGCAAGCTCAAGTTTAGTGCAGTGTGGAAAGAATGGGCTTTATTCCAGACATCGGATGGCTTCCAACATGCCTCTTGCTTTATTCAGAGTCTCTTCGTATTCTGCTTCGGGCTGCGAATCGGCGACGAGTCCTGCGCCTGCTTGCACACTGACGCTGTGCTTGTTATCACCCTGAGAGCGGACAACCATTGTGCGAATGGCGATCGCGGTATTTAACTGTCCTTCAAAGTCATAGTAACCATAGGCACCAGAGTAGGGTCCTCGACGACACGTTTC
This sequence comes from Tildeniella nuda ZEHNDER 1965/U140, assembly GCA_019358895.1. Taxonomy (GTDB): domain Bacteria; phylum Cyanobacteriota; class Cyanobacteriia; order Leptolyngbyales; family Leptolyngbyaceae; genus Stenomitos; species Stenomitos nudus. Next base: position 12,636 of record JAHHIG010000028.1, read on the forward strand.
CAGACTGTGAATAATCTCCATCGCCCGAATTTTAGGTGCTCCACTAACAGTGCCCGCGGGGAAACACGCTTTCAGCAGATCCCAGGCGGTTTTGCTGGGAGCAAGTTTGCCTACGACGTTACTGACAATATGCATCACATGCGAATAGCGCTCGATCACCATCAGTTCATCGACGCTGACCGTGCCGCTGACGCAAACCCGCCCCAAATCGTTTCGTCCCAGGTCAATTAACATCACGTGTTCAGCCACTTCTTTGGGGTCTTCCAGCAGATCGGCGGCAAGGGCTACGTCTTCCTGGAAGGTTTTACCACGCTGACGGGTACCCGCGATCGGTCGCACAGTGGCTATGAGTGGCTCAGTTGGAGCGGGCGCAAGTTCTGCTTTGACCATCACCTCAGGGCTGGAACCAATAATTTGCCACTGGTCAAAGTGGAAGTATGCCATGTAAGGGGAGGGATTAATTAACCGCAACGATCGATAGAGCGCAAAGGGATCGCCACTGTACTCTGCCGAAAGCCGCTGCGATATCACAACCTGGAAGATATCGCCCGCTTGAATGTGGGCTTTAGCTTTTTCAACATTGGCGCAGAATTGCTCTTTAGTCGTGTTGCTGGTATATAGAGGAGCGGTGTCGAGTGTTGCTGCTAACGGCTGACCGCTGACCGCTGACCGCTGACGACTCACTCCTGGCGGTGTCCATTCCAGCAACACTGCCTGTTCTGATAGCGGTGATTGCAGTTTGTTGACCAGTTGTGCGACGCGATCGCACGCTTGCTGATAGGCAATTTCATGATTAGTGTTGGGATCGCGCAGGTCAGCGTAGGCGATCGCCCAAATCTTGCGCTTAACCTGGTCAAAAATCAGCAGGTTATCCACCTGCATCCACAAACCATCCGGCAAATCAGCCTCAGTTGCCGGATAAATGGGAACACGCGGCTCAATCCAATGAATCAGTTCGTAGCCCCAAAAGCCGAATAAGCCTCCGATACCCGGTGGCAACTGTGGCAATTTGACCGGACGATACGGTTGCAGACAATTGGCAAGCGCTACGAACGGATCACCTTCAAAAACCTGCACTGAGCCATCCCGATGCGTTTGGGTCGTGCAGCTACCTCTTGCCTCCAAAATCCAAAGCGGGTCGCAGCCCAGCAGACTGTATCGACCCAATTGCTCACCCCCTTCGATCGACTCCAGCAAAAAGCTGTAAGGCTGTCCCGCACACACGCGATACCAGGCAGATACAGGCGTATCTAAGTCCGCAACCCATTCCTGGTAAACCGGGACAAAGTTACCCTGAGTAGCGAGTTGGGAGAATTCGGGGAAGGTAGGAAAAACCATAAGGGAAGGGGGAGATGGAGAGCAAGGCAGAGCAGCTTTGAGGCTTGGGGTGATTTTGACTCCTGACTACTCCGCTTCTCATCATCCTCTAGTTAAACTCGATCGACTCATAATGCGGACATTGCTTACAAGGTCCTGAGGGATTGATAGCGCAGCGGAGATGGGCAGAACGGGCATTAAAGCGGCAGGTAATGTCGCCGATGAGGTAGCCAATGCCTTCAACATACTGATGATCGGCAGAGAGAGGAGAACCGTAAAAGCGGCTCAAGCGATGAGACGCTGAAGCATTCATGGCTGTACGCAATCTGGCTCTCAGGTGTGCCTCTGCTTTACGCATCAACAACCATGAGAGAATCACTGGAATCAGCCCGATCGCAACGATGAAGAGCGCTTCTAACATAGCTTATCTGTCAATGGTTAACCGCAATTTGCAACACTACCCGGCTGTCTTGATAGACTGTGCAGATGTATAGACTGTGCAGATGTGCTCATAACTCAACTTTAGAGGGTGATTTCGGTAGATGGTGTTTTCGGCGAACCCAACAACGATCAAGTTTTTACAACAACCAACCTCTCAACAGTGGCTTGAACAGGCGCTAACCCATCTTGATACCATTTTGTTGGATCATTCCCATTGTGAGCGTAAGGCGGCAGGCGTTGCGGTCAATTTGATGTTTCGCTATCCGGCGCATGTGAAATTGGTACGATCGCTGACAGCCATAGCTCAAGAAGAACTGGAGCATTTTGAACAGGTTAACCAAATTTTAGAACAACGGGGCATTCCGCTGGCTCCGCTTGCCTCTCCTCCCTATGGTGCCGGATTGAACAAGCAGATTCGTGCCAAAGAACCCGATCGCCTGTTAGATTCGCTGCTGGTGTGCGGCTTGATCGAAGCACGCAGCCACGAACGGCTTGGACTCTTAGGTACGCACTGCCCAGAGCCTGCCTTGGCGAAATTTTATCGAGGGTTAATGGCATCTGAAGCACGACATTACGGGGTTTATTGGGTACTTGCAACCACCTTTTTCGATCGCTCTGTAGTGGATCAACGCTTAGAAACACTGGCAACGGTTGAAAGCCAGTATTGACGCACCTGCATCCTGAACCCAGAATGCACAGCTAAGCCACAGCGATGCTGAAAGAAAACAACCAAGCAAAACGGATCAATTGGGCAGCAGACCGACAGATAATGATGAATCGAAGCCTAGGGCAGCAATCTCAATGAGGGCAAGATAGAGTGAACGCTGAAAACACTGCGATCGAACATCAAAACGTACCTGAAAGCCATCAGGGTCTGCATGGGTTTCTCTACAGCTCCGAAGATGAGCACACAGCAACAGTGACTACCGCTGCCAACGTGGATACGACGGCTCAAGTGATGCCGCTGGAAGAGTGGTGCAATCGGGCTGGCAACGCCAAAGTGGTTGGTGTCTATGCGGTTTCGGGACGCGATCGCCGCACTCGTTATGTTGGCTATTCCCGCAACGTAGCGCTGTCGCTCAAGGGTCATACAGCACAGCTAGGCGCTGACACGTGTGCCTTTGTTCAGGTACAAATCTTTAAAGTGCCCAGGCGTGATGTCTTAGAACAGCAGCGAGATGCCTGGATTGCCCAATTAGGCTACGTGCCCTCTGGCAATGCTGAGGCAAGTGAGCTTTGGGCAAGTACGGTGGGTGAAGCCGCGATCGCTGCTATGTCTCCAGCAGAACGCCAAGCCTATGAAGAAAAGAAACTTAAATTACGCAAAGCAATGGCTGACGCAGATCTATCGCGCGAAGTCCCTAACAATCAACATGAGGCAGAGCGGCATCAAACGCTAGAGGCAGCAGTCAAAAACGATGACTGGAGTGCGGTCATTCGGGAGCAAACCCAGCAAGCCTGACCGATGCCATGCCAACTTTTCATGTATGCAAGTACGCTACAAAGACTTTTTGATTCGGGACTGGATGGTTGGCGATCGCAGCCTTGCTGCCGAAGTTATTCGCTCCGTTCTAGCAGAGTACGGGTTAGGCTGGGAACCGGAGGGTGCCGATCGCGATGTGCTTCAAGTTGAGACCTACTATCAAGCGGTTGGCGGCGAATTCTGGGTGATTGAACAACACGGTACGTTGCTTGGTACAGGAGCCTATTACCCCATCCAACGCGGACAAAATGCCGTTGAAATCCGCAAAATGTATTTACTGCCAGAAGCCAGAGGTCAGGGGTTAGGACGCTTTTTGCTAGAAGCGTTAGAGTCCACGATCGCCACCCGCAACTTCGAGCAAATCTGGATCGAAACTGCCAGCGTTCTCGCTGAAGCTGTCAAGCTTTACGAGAGCAGCGGCTACAAAGCAGCAACAGGTGTGGAAACGGAACGGTGCGATCGGGTGTACCTCAAGAAGGTGAGGAGTGAGGAGTAAGAAGTTTTGTGTTTTGAGTTTTGCCCTGCCCGCTCCGCCTCCCCTGCCCCCTCCGCCGCCTCCGCCTCCCCTGCCCCCTCCGCCGCCTCCGCCTCCCCACGCCCCACCTTCACATGGATTCAATTCGTCTTTCCTGGTTCTGGGTGGAATGGTTCAGCGACCCTGTACGAATCGTGCTGCTCTTACTACTTTTCATTGGGTTATCCTGGGTCTTTCGGTCTAACCGCTGGCTAAGTCGAGTGAGAACCTATGCGATCGCCCTACTCGTCGGCTATCTCATCATCATCTCACCACCTTTTGTCGCACTGGCAACGTACGGGATTGGGAGTCCGCTGCCACACGATACCGGGGCAAAGGTTGATGTGATCGTCATTTTGGGGCGCGGACATGAACACAACTCGGCTCGTGCAGACATTGCTGCACAACTTTGGTTAGACCAGAGGGCACCCGTGCTTTTTGCCAGCGGTATCAATGATGCCCCTGAACTTGCAAAGCTATTGCGAACAAAAGGCGTTCCGGCTGCAAAGATTGGCGGTGAAGGTTGCTCTAGAACGACCTGGGAGAACGCTGTGTTTACGAAAGCCCTACTGCAACCTCAAGGTGTGAAGCAAATTCTCCTGGTGACGGATGTACCGCATTTATGGCGATCGCTCCTCATCTTTGAACAGGTTGGCTTTCAGGTCATTCCCTCTGCCAGTCCACTCTTCACCCAGATGACCAGCCCTCAGCGTGCCATGCTGCTGCTGCGTGAGTACCTTTTCCTTGCTCTCTATCCGACGACACTTAAGCAAGAGCGCCGAACCCTGGAACAGCCTTCAGCAGAGGTTGTACAGCAAATTACCAACCAACAGTGTCGCGTCGTCGGGTCATAAGCGAAAAGCCTCCGTCTTTACACCAAACCTTCATCATACTTGCGACCTTACGGCATTCCTGTCACGGTTGCCCAGAGGTATTTTTTAAACGATTGCGCATCCATTGTCAGGCGGAGCTGCTGTGACCAGGTGTAAATATCAAATGTTACTGGATCGCTCTGTACGGCAATATTGCCCAATAGCGTAATCCAATGGCTAGGAAACGGTAGCAACGGTGGGTTATTACCCAACATGCCGTCAGCAGTAATGAGGGCAAACGCCACGCCATCCGCTTTGATTGCCGCTGCTGCGTCCTGCATCGCACTGATGTCATTCATCAGGTAGGCGTGATCGTAAGCGACATGGCTGTAGCCGAGAATTTCTTTCACCCAGCCTTTCATTTCCCAGGATTTAGTCATACCAGCCAGATTACGAATGATGTCGGGAGCATTCGGTTCCACTGGAAAAAGGATCGATTCGACATCACGCAGCGTTGATAGCACCATCCAGTCTGCCTGACCCATCTGTAAATTGCCACTGCTGCCTTGTCGCAGGCGATCGGACGACGCAATGTAGTGGCTGTTGCCTTGAAAGCCACCGACAAAAAAAAGGCTGCGGCAGATCTCGACGTAGCGGAGCGGCTGTTTTTGGAGCAGCGTAAAGAGCACCGCCGCCGGACCGCAAAACGGCTGACCGCCTTGATTGACCTGAAAGGGATCTTGTACACGTGCTCGCATGTCAGCAGCGATCGTCGCTTTGTCCAAAAATGCCCACGCACCGGGAGCGCTGGATTGCTCAAACGCGTCGATCGCTGCCATCGCTGCCTCAACCTTAGCTGGATCGGGAGTATACGTACCCGTTAAAACCGCTCTAGTAATCACTGCTTACGCCCTCTTACGCTTGCAACAGTTGTGACTAACAACACTACCCTCATGTTCTATTCCCTATTCTCTCCTCCCGCTGAACGTTGGCTATGCCTATCAAACTATGCGTAGCAAAAAACAAAGGCTTCAGCTTTTTGAGACGCTGCGATCGTACTCTCAGCCTTACCCAGATAATTTTTGATGAGATCATATTAGTCTGGTAAAGTAGTAAAACTTATGGCTGGGATCATTCATACGACATCACTCACAGTCGCTGAGCCTTTCCGGTTCTCAGAACCAACGCTTACTGGATTGTGCTGGTTAAGCAGTACCTGGTTAAGTCTGCAACATTTGCTTTTATAATCGCCTCAGTAGCGTTGGTCACTGTCCGTGCTTGCGATTTATCCTGGTAGCTTTGATCCCATCACTTTGGGGCATCTCGACATTATTGAGCGAGGCTGTAAGCTCTTTGATCAGGTGATCGTAGCGGTCTTACGCAACCCAAACAAAACGCCACTGTTTACAGTGCCAGAGCGAATCGAACAAATCCGTCGCTCCACGCCTCATCTGTCTAATCTCGAAGTCGATAGCTTTGATGGGTTAACGATTAACTATGCCAAGATGCGACGTGCAACTGCTCTACTTCGAGGTTTACGAGTTCTCTCTGACTTTGAGATGGAGCTGCAAATGGCTCATACTAATAAAACACTCTCGGCTCAGATTGAAACCGTTTTTTTGGCAACGTCGAATGAGTACAGTTTTCTCAGCAGCAGCCTAGTAAAGGAAATCGCCAGATTTGGCGGTGCGATCGATCATCTTGTTCCAAAACATGTCGCCGTAGATATTTACCAATGCTTCGCCAAGATTCCTCCAGCATCAGCCCAGACCACGGACTTAGCGCCAACGCAGGAGCTTCCCAGAACGGCACCCTTCATGGAGGGTCTCCCCGATCGGGAAGTGTAGACATTCAGCGGGAATTAAATCGGCTGGAGGAAATCATTCTCGATAGCCCGCGTGTGCCCATGACACGCTGGACATGGGTCGATGAAGAGCAATTATTAGAGCAGCTTGATCTGGTGCGGTTGAGTCTGCCTGAGGCGTTTCATGAAGCGGACGCGATCGCCCGCCAAAAAGATGAGCTGTTTCTCCAAGCGGAACAATACGCTCAAGAAGTCGTTGAAAATGCCGAGCGCCGAGCGGCACAAATTCTCAACGAAATGGGCATTTTGCGCCAGGCAGAGATCGAGGCGCAGCAAATGAGACAGCAGGTGCAGCAAGAGTGTGAAGCGGCTGAGGCACAGACGATCGCCGAAATTGAACGGATGCGTCGTCAGGCTCAGCAGGATTTAGAAGAGATGCAGCGGTTAGCGATCGCAGAATGTGAGGAAATTCAGGCAGGCGCAGACGAATATGCCGACCGGGTACTGCAAGAAATGGAGCGACAGCTCAGCGAAATGATGCGTGTGGTACGTAACGGGCGACAACAACTTCAACCGGAAGCACCGCCTCGTGTCAGAGAGGCAAATACCAGTAGTACGCAGACGCGATCGCCAGGGGCAAAAGGCGATCGCGCGAAGACATAAGTGATCCTGTATGCGCTGCTTAGCTTGCCCGTTTCGCTTGCCAAACCGCACCCAATGCGGCTCCTAGCCCTGCAACCAAACCTACACTCATCCCTTCGATCGTTCGGGTGACGGGGCTTTTTGTTAAGCACTGGGCAGATGGCGCTGCCTCTTGCAAACAACTTTTGCTGTCTGCCCAGCTTGCAGTACCGCCTAAAATGACTCCAGCAGCACTACACGCCAGAATTAAAGTGAAAACAGAGCGGTTCTTTTTTCTACCCATAGATGGATGCCAAACGCTGCATAAATGGTCGATTAAATCTCCACTTAATGTACCCATTCATCCTGTAAAGTCAACAGTCTTTGCACAATCTTGCTCCAAACAAAAAGCCTTTGTAAGCAAAACTAGAACTGTCATGGCTGATGCCGCGATCGCACAGATCCATCATTTCCTCAAAGTGTCTGACTCCATCGCCACCGCAGGGCAACCAACCGAGATGCAGTTTGCTGCGATCGCTGAGGCGGGCTATCGTGTGGTGATCAATCTCGCGCTGCCAAGCTCGACCAACGCTCTACCACATGAGCAGGTGTTAGTCGAAGCGCAGGATATGACGTACATTCACATCCCGGTTGTTTGGGAAGAGCCAACACTGGCGGATGTGCAGCAGTTTTTTAGCGTTATGCAGGCATACGCAGGAACGCCCGTTTTTGTTCACTGTGCCCTGAATATGAGAGTTTCAGCGTTTATATATCTTTATCGACGGTTATACGAAGGGGTTGATGAAGCGGCAGCGACGCAAACGTTGCATCAGCTTTGGGTACCGAACGATCGCTGGCAGGCGTTCATAGCGCAGGTCGTGCAGTACTATCAACAGCACTAGCTTTTTCCAACCATCCCTTAGACTCATGGATACTTTTTTACCAATCGCCTATGTTCAGGATCAATTTATGCCCTTTACAGAGGCAAAAATTTCGATCGCAACTCACGCTTTGCACTATGGTACGGGAGCGATTGGTGGCTTGCGAGGCATTCCTGACCCCCATAACGCCAACCAGATTTTGCTCTTTCGGCTGGAGCGCCATTGCGATCGCCTGAGCCAAAGCGCTCGTTTTCTCCATTACGAGTTGCCCAGCAGCGCGATTAAGCAAGTGATTGTTGAATTCATCCAAAAAAATCGTCCGACACGTCCGTTCTATATTCGTCCCCTTGTCTACACGTCTGGACTTGGCATTGCGCCCAGGCTGCACCAGGTGGAAAAAAGTCTTCTGGTCTACGGCTTGGCAATGGATGACTATTTGTCGCCGACGGGTGTGAGCTGTCGCATTAGCTCCTGGCAGCGGCAGTCAGACAACAGTATGCCGTTGCGCGGCAAAATTACAGCCGCATATATTGCCTCTGCCCTCGCCAAAACTGAAGCGGCGGAGTCAGGCTTTGATGAAGCCATTATGCTCAACGCGCAGGGAAAGGTCAGCGAAGCCTCCGGGATGAATATTTTCATCGTTCGCAACGGGCAACTGATTACACCTGGGTTTGATCAAGACATTTTGGAAGGCATTACCCGTGATAGTGTGCTGACGCTGGCAAAGGATCTGGGCATTCCCACGATCGAGCGTCCAGTCGATAAATCTGAACTCTACATTGCTGATGAAGTGTTTCTCACAGGAACAGCGGCGAAAGTGGCACCTGTAAAGCGCGTCGAGAATTATACGCTGCCGAGCGATCGCCCGCTTACCGAACGCTTACGAACCATGCTGATTGCCATTACCGAAAAGCGCGATCCGCAGTATCAAGATTGGGTCGATACGATCGCGTTTGACTAACAGCAACGATCACTGGATTAAGTGATAAAGTCTCTCTGGAGCCAGGTCTGACTGCGTAATGGCGGTCACGTCACTAGGGGCTGTCACCAATTACAACGACCCATGACTTGCAGCAAGGGTTCCAGCCCCTAGCCTGGTATGTTGGGGCGGGCGCGATTATGCTGATACCGCAAGGTTTTGAAGCTAATTGATGATGCGCCCTAAAGCTGCGATCGCTCACGTAAAGGATATCAACATGACTCAATGGAACTGGATGCGGCAGCATACGCTCAAGGCGGGCATTGCACTTGTGACGGTTATTTTGACTGTTGTGCTATTCGGGCTACACAGCGCCACTAAGGCTCAAACGAGCAATACACAACTGTTGTGGTATGGGCAGTCTGCCTTTAAGCTGACAACCCCATCCGGCAAGGTGCTGCTGATTGACCCCTGGCTTGAAAACCCGCTCAACCCCAATGGCAAAGCTGATCTAGCAAACCTGAAGCAGGTTGACCTGATCCTTGTTACCCACGGTCACTTTGATCATCTTGGCAATGCAGTAGAAATTGGTCAGAAAACGAACGCAAAGCTTGTCAGCACGTTTGACCTGGGACAAGCGATCGTTGCTTCCAGCGGTTATCCCAAAAATCTAGTCACGGTTGAGACACAGGGCAACTTTGGGGGCGAACTCACCTTGCTCAATGGTGAAGTGAAGGTTGCGTTCATTCCAGCCATCCACAGTTCTTCGGTCGCGTCTGACGGTAGCCCTGCCACATTCGCAGGCAATCCTGGGGGTTTTTTGATTAGCGTTAAGAATGGTCCTGTCATCTATCACACAGGCGATACCGATCTGTTCTCAGATATGGCGCTTATTCCTCGATTTAGGAAAGTAAGCTTAATGCTTGCCTGCATTGGCGATCAGTTTACGATGGGTCCCCAACGGGCTGCCGAGGCGGTCAAGCTAGTTAATCCAACAACGGTCATACCGATGCACTATGGCGTTTTCAACCTGCCAGGAACCCCGCAGGCATTCTCTCAAGCATTGCAGCAACAGGGTGTTAAAAGCCAGTTTCGCACGATGAAAGTGGGTGAAGTACTGAAGCTCTAAAGAAAGGAATACCCTCTTTGGCGCGGCTCTGTCTAAACGGGATCATGCCCTTTGGCGACCTTTTCGTTATGAGAAGGCTAGTCAAAGGGCGCTGTAATCGATGCCACACCTTGATTCATCTACTCGAAACGGGGCGGTGATTGACGCGATCGACCGATAAAGCAGTTAGTAACGCGCTCCCCGCTTGTGTAGTGAAGCAAGAAGTTGGGGGCGAACCTGCTTTGCCCACAAATCAAAATTAAACTCGGTGGTGTTGCTGCCAATCGATTCAGCAGCCTTGTTTTGTTCGTTTTCAGCTTTACTTTTCATACGATTCCTGATCCACGCTGTAAGTACTTTGAAGCAAAACTCGGTCCGACTATGTCTGTCTCAGGGCATAATCTGTAGCATAAGATGCAGCTAACGCAAGCGATCGATGCTGTTGACGCATAGCAAAGGTGCTGACAGGCACTGTTAGCTCCACGGATGAAGCTGTCACCCACGATCGACTCTTTGCTACAGTTATGCCCGAGCAATATTCTGTACTATTGCATACAGAATGATTTTAAAGGCTTGCCCTTAAAGCAGTAGTTAAGCTTTCGTGAATGTTCGATAAATATAGGATGCCCAGAGTTGCTCGATTGATCTCAGGTCTAACAATCAGTTGCTTGCCTCACTCTGAAGGCTCTGGACGAAGCATCTGAGGCTGCATCTAAAGTTATGAGGTTGGTTTGAGCGCTTGCTTGATTTGCTCGATCGCCCGCTGAGCCAACTGCTCTGGCGTTTCCTCTGCTTGATAGCTGACGCGCACATCTGCCTGAGCATAAAGCGGCTGTCGTTCCTCTAAAAGTGCCTGAAGCTTAGCGGCTGGATTGGTGTCTTGTAGCAAGGGGCGCGTGTCGTCTGTTTGTAGACGCGCCTGAAGTTGCCCAACCGGAACATCAAGCCACACAACAATGCCATGACGCAGATAGCCCCAGTTCTCACGCTTGAGGACAATACCACCACCTGTGGCGATCGCTAACCGTGTGTAGGGTGCCAGTTCAGCTAAAACCTGGCTTTCTAGCTGGCGAAACTCTGCCTCACCTGACTGGGCAAAAAGCTCACGAATCGATAGTCCCGTTACCTGCTCAATGACGGCATCAGTATCAAAAAAACGGTAGTTCAGTGCCGTTGCCAGGAGTTGTCCTACCGTTGTTTTGCCTGACCCCATCATGCCGATCAAGTAGAGGTTGGTACCTTTTAAGAAATCATTCACGCGTTAATGCTCATACCACGTTGCTGTCGCCAGAATACCGCGATCGCGCTATCCCTAGCACCGTTCACGTTAGCGTCTCACGCTTACCGAACTGGCAAAGCAGTTGGGCTAATTCTTTAAACCCCTCTCCGGCGGCTGCGCTCGTCACGTAAGCAGGTTGATGCGCCAGGCGATCGCGGTAATCCAGCACATTCGCCACACCCACCGAGAGCGGAAATCGATTGGCATCAAACAAGCTCTCATCGTTAGGGCTGTCGCCAACTGTGATCACGTGTTCGGCTGCGTAGTCAGGAAAGTATTGCTGCAAAACGGTGAGTAGACCAGTCGCCTTGTCCTGCGATCGCAATTTGATGTGGCATTGCACCGTACTGTAAGTAAAGCCCCACGAGTAACTTTGGCAAAGGCGATCGAGACGCTCAAGCTCAGCGATTGTCAGTCCCTGTACATCAAATGTCCAATCTGTCAGTCGAAAACGGTTGTCGCTGGACTCTTGCAGTGCCGGAAAAGTAGTACGCAGACGTTGAAACATTGCAGCCAGGTGTTGACGATGCTGTGTGATGTCTGAAAGCGGGACGAGTAGCGCTTCTGAAAGGGTCTCTCCAGCACAAAGCAAGCCGCCATTTTCAGCGATCGCGCCCCAAACGGGCAAATAATGAGCCAACCCGCTGACCCAACCTGCCGATCGTCCCGTTACAATGAGCACCTGAATCCCTACTGCTGCCAGTTGCTCAAACGCTTGTAGCAGCGCGGGTGTGAATTTTCCATCTGTTGTTAACGTCCCGTCCATATCCGTTGCTACCAGCCGCACAGATGTAAGATCAACGGTAGAAAAGGCTTGTGATAACGGTAGGAATGGCATCGCTGGTGAAGAATGAAGCATGGGAAACGTTTTGAGTTTTGAGTTGGAACCGTTGTTCGCTGTTAGTTGTAGTTGCGAGAAGGAGCTAGAAGACAAGGGAGAATCAACTTAAAACTCCCCCTGCTCTCTCCTCTCTCCTCTCTCCTCACCCCTCTCTCCATCATGGGACAACTCACCCCTGACCAGCGCCATAGTCTGTATACTCAGGAAGCCGCGCGAGCAGGTATCCACAAAGCCATCCTCGCTGCCCTTTATCAGGTACAAACCAAGCCAGTCTTGACTGATGGCGAGACAGGCTTGGGTATTGCTCCTGCAAATCAAATGACCTTAGAACAGGTGGATACTTTTTCTGCACAGGTACAGTACGCCGCTAGCACAGTGCGTAGTCTCACGAATAGCCTCATCGCTGACGGCTGGAACAGTGCAGAACTGTGGCATATCGACCAGGGGCGCTACACCGATCGGTTGATCGAGGCGATCGCCGCAGGCTACACTGCACCCATCAGCGATCCGGCGGCGGCGCTCTTAGAAGCTTGCGATCAAGTGGCACTACTTCAGGCGTATAGCGATGACTTAAGGACTGACGCTCAAGCAACTCAGCTACCTGTTACGTTTGCTAATTTCGATGCAGCACTGCTTGCTTTTTTAAAACCCCTGCCTCATTGCTATTTCAGCCTGCCACACCAGCGCGGTGCATTATTAGAACTGGTTCGCCTGTGGCATCAACTGGATAGTCGTGAGGCTGCGATCGCTGCGCTAGGCGTTGAGCACCCTGCCGCGATCGAAGAGGCTGAACTGGATACCGCTTTACGTCGCTTTCTGCCGCTCCTTGCTCCAACCTATGCTGGCTATCCTCACCAGCGAGAAGCATTACTGCGCCTGACTCAACTTTGGCAGCAGTTGGATTCGCGGGAGGCTGCGATCGCCGCGCTTGCTCAGCCTCTTTTGCCCTCGCTCAATTTCAACAGCATTGATGCAGCGTTGATGGCGATCGTCCAGCGCCTGCCCCCAACGTATGAAGGCAAAGGCGACCAGCGCAATGCACTGGTTGAAACCGTTCGCCTCTGGCACCAGCTAGAGAGCCGCAGTGCAACCCTGCTTGCTTTGGGCATCAACCCCGATCTGTTTACCACCGCAACGCCCGATCAAACTGCCATCACTCATGCGGCTGCTCAGCTTGACCAGTCACTGCTGGACTTTGTTCGCTACCTGCCTGTCTCATACAAGGGCACTGACATACAGCGTGATGCCCTGCTACGGTTGACTCAGCTTTGGCGATCGCTGGCTACACCCGAACAAGCCCTTCAGTCGCTTCTCAGCGATCTGCGGCAGATGGCAACAGCGCGACGGGACACACCCGAAGCTCCGCCAAAACCATCACCGCTCCTTCCGTCCACTCGCCCCGATCGCTGGACTCCTAACACGCTACAGCTTTATGCTCCTATCATCGCCAACGGCAGCTTTATTTGGGCAGAAGCAACCAGTGGGGGGCTACAGATGCCGCCCAATCAGGCAGTAGTCGATGCGATCGTCCATCTTGCCCAACTGATACAGCAAGCACGCGATCGACTTAGCCGTCCGTTTCATGTCACAAGCTGGTACGTGATTGCCGATGGTAATGCTCAAATCCCAGGCATTTTGTCTCGTCGTCACCTGCTGGGTGATGCACTGACTTTCTACTGCGAAGGACTTACAGGTGCTCAGCTCTACTGGTTTTTAGACCCTTGGTGGACAGGCGGTTTAGGGTACTCTGCTCACGCGCCCTGTCTCTGCTATGTTGATGGTCGCGGCGATCGAGCACGATGGCAAGTATGAGCTTACTTTAGTTCCTAATCTACAGGCGTAATGCAAATTGCAACTAAGTTGCCTTCATCTCTTTCTTGTAAATGTCGCTTCTACATCGGTTCAGCTATCATGCCGAACGTCTCTTAACGCAAAAGTCAGGGTCGATTGTTCGATCGACCCTGACTTCTTTAAAGACGTTTTGCAGAGAGGTCTGAGCTTTTGGCTCTCTTTAGCGCGGCGATCGTCCACGCAACGATCGCCTCGTTGAGTCAAGACCTTGCCTAGCCAATGTAGTTTGCTTCTGCTTCTAGCAGACGAATGAGTGCTTCATCGCCTTTTGCTCTGGCGGTTTCCAGGCGGCGCTGCAAGTTTTTTTGCATGTTTACGCGATGCGTTTGAGACGCTTGTGTTGCGCTTTCCTGACGGTTTCTGTTCATGTTAGACATTAGTTAAAAGTGAGATGTGGTACTAAATCCTAAGCGTAATTCTAACACTCACAAAGCTAAACGGTAGCTTACGATACGGAATTTAACGATATGCGATCGCGTCTCTAACCTGGCATGCCTTGCTTTGCGTTAATTGACAACACACGCTCTACGGGTTGGGCAGCTTACTTCTGTATTGAAAGAAAAAATTAGAAACTCCCAACGCTGCGTCCGGAGAGTCGCTGGATGGATGTGAAATCGAACTACTGATAGAGATAAAACAGCCTTGGTTAAGGCATTGTGTAATTAAGGCGTTGATTCGACAGGCTGTCGTTAGCGCAATCCGGTGCATTGAGCGATCCTTAAACGTGTTAGATAAACCATACGTGGTGGCGAACGATGCGAACTCCCCGTGCAACCGTTCAAAAGGTCGATATGTCTGCTGCAATGACGGCTCAACCCATTACCCTCTATCTGGGATGGGAAATCTTCTTGAGCCGCGTCTTCAGAGAGCGCGTTGATAAAGGCTTGTGGCTTCACTGGTATCACCCTGCGGATCGAAACCGTGAGTGTGCCCTCCGCTACGGTCATTTTATTGCACCGAACCAAACTCTGGAAGAAGCGCTGCACGCTGTCTATCAGTCAATCGAGGCGATCGTTGAACTAGAATCAATGGAGCACGTTCGATCGTTTGCTTCATCCAGCGATCGCCGGGTGCCTGAATGGAACGCCCCTAGCTGGGAAATGGTGCCAATTAACGCGTAGGCGACGTATGGCGCAGCATCGGCTTCTCACCCTCCTCAGCGATTTTGGCTTGAGCGATAGCTATGTGGGCATCATGAAAGGGGCGATCGCGCAGGTAAATGTAGCGCTGACTGTCATCGATTTAACCCACCAAATTCCACCGCAAAATATTGCGTTCGCTCGGTTTGCGCTCATGACTGCCTATCCTTACTTTCCAGTCGGTACTGTGCATGTCGCGGTGGTTGATCCGGGTGTCGGTAGCACTCGACGCGCGATCGCTCTTGCGGTTGGCGAAGATGCCGCTCATCCTACAGGCTTTCTCGTTGGACCAGACAATGGACTTTTCAGTGGTGTCATCAATGCTCATCCTGTCATTGCAGCGGTTGAGCTGACTGAGCCTTTGTACTGGCGCACACCCAAGCCAAGCGCCACTTTTCATGGACGCGACATCTTTGCACCCGTGGGTGCCCATCTTGCGAGTAGAGTACCGCTAGACCAGTTAGGCACGAGCATTGCACCCGAAACGTTGGTGTTGCTCGACGTGCCCCAATGTAGTCAGCCTGAAACGTGGAGCGATGTTGAGCGATCGCAGTTTGTAACAGAGTTCGATGGTGTAAGCATTCCTCACGGTGACAAGATAGTGGGCTATGTGCAGGCGATCGACCACTTTGGCAATTTGATTACAACGATTTCAGGTGCTCAGGTGCGGGGTAAGCGCTGGTGGCTGTTGAGCAA
Source organism: Tildeniella nuda ZEHNDER 1965/U140 (assembly GCA_019358895.1). Classification (GTDB taxonomy): domain Bacteria; phylum Cyanobacteriota; class Cyanobacteriia; order Leptolyngbyales; family Leptolyngbyaceae; genus Stenomitos; species Stenomitos nudus. The sequence goes on from JAHHIG010000028.1 coordinate 28,342, forward strand.
TGGCACCCTATTTGCAGGTAGAGAAACGTACAGTAACAGCACGCCTGGAGACTTACTGGCGCTCGTTGGGAGTCACGGTTGGGTTGAAATTGCCGTCAATGGCGGCAGCGCTCAGGCTAAACTCAATTTAGGTTGGCATGATCCGGTATGTGTAGTGGTGAGTAGTCGGTAGTCGATGGTTGGAGCAAACTTACAGTCAAAACTCTTCACGCTATGACGCAACTATTAGAGCCAGAAATTTACCAGGGACAGTTTGGAGACTTCACGATTACGCCCGACGATCGCCGGGGAGTCGTCATTTATCGTGCTGGCTTAATGGCAGCCGCGCTCTGTTTTGCGATCGGGGTTGGGTTAGTGCTGGGGCAACCAGAGAATCCCGTGATTTTGCCTTGGCTGACGCTGCTGTATACAGGGTTTTGTTTAGCGCTTGGTGTCAGCTTGCTGATGATTCACATCTACATGGTGACGTTACATCGGGCATTGCAAGCATTTTGGGTGATTGGGGGTGTCTCCGCCTTTGCGATCGGTCATTTTTACCCCGAACCGTTTGCGCTTACGGTCTACAATCAACCGCTGAGTATTCTTGGCATTGGCTTTACTTTTGCTGCTTTAACGGGCATTTTCTTCAAAGAAGCAGTTTGCTTTAATCGGCTAGAAGCAAAACTGCTCACTCCATTAGTGCCGTTGCTGTTGTTGGGGCATCTCGTCGTTTGGCTACCGTTAGCATTAGAACAGGGGATACTAGCGCTCTGGGCAGCGCTGTTCCTGGTGTTTGCCGTGCGTAAGGTCATTCAACCATTGCCGCCAGATATTGGTGATAAGAGCGTGTTTGCCTATCTGAAGCAGCAACGGCTCACCAAAGTAGATGCGTCGTGATGTCATGCTTCGCAATCAAGGTGCGCGAGAAAGGGAGCGATCGCCCATGAAGCCCAACGATAAGCCAGAAGCAACGCGGTTGAAATGGATGAAGCCTATCGCCTGGGTTGCGATTCCGCTTGTGGGAGTGCTGTCACTTCTGGGTATTGCCGTGAGTCGTCAACAGGCACAGCTTGCGACTCAAGCACCGAGTCCATCCAGCACTGTTGCTCTTACACCAACAACAGAAATCACACCCTCTCCATCAGCGACTCCTAGCAAAGCGCCACAGACAACCCAAAAGCCGACCGCTAAGCCGTCTCTCCAACCGATCGATCCCGCTGCTTTGACTGAACAGCAGAAAGCTCTCAATCGACAAGCAAAAGCGGCTTTTGGAGCCTTGGGATCGTCGGTCGATGCTCTGATTGAAATGCATGTTGCGATCGCTGAAGGACAGCCCTCTGTCAGCGTTGGTGCACCAACGGGTGCCCTCCTACTGAATCAGAAAGGGCAAATACTACATCAACTGCCGCCTGGCAGCGTTTATAGCGCTCAGCCTGATGGTCAATCGATTCGCTTCGGTGAATGGCAGCTACCCGAAGCGGTTTGGTTGGAAATCCCTCCTGGTAGCGTGTTTCAATTGGGCAATCGTACCTACCGTGGACGGCTTCTGCTGGTTGCAACTGACGGTAAGCTTTGGGGTGTCAACCACATCAATATGCGACAGTACCTTTACAGTGTGGTCGCCAGTGAAGTGTCCCCCAGTTGGAAAATGGAGGCACTCAAGGCACAGGCAGTTGCCGCTCGCTCCTATGCCTTGACCTACTATTTCAAGCCTGTTAGCCCACTCTTTCATATGGGTGCAACAGAGTACTATCAGGTCTACAGCGGTACCGATCGCGAAGCGGCTACAACCAGTCAGGCGGTTGATGCTACAGCAGGCGAGTTCGTTAGCTACCGTGGCGGCATTGTTGAATCGCTTTATGCTGCATCTGATGACATTGTGGCTGAGGCATTTCAGGGGAAGGGCATGAGTCAATTAGGGGCACTGGCACTAGCTGAGCAAGGCTACTCTTATAAGCAAATTTTGAGCAACTATTACCCTAAGACAGGCGTAGCGCGGATTGAAGAGGATAAGGATTAGTGGGGAGTGGGGAGTCGGGAGTCGGGAGTGGGGAGTAGGACTGCTGACCGCAAGCTTCGTCTAACAACTAACAACTAGCAACTAGCAACTCTTTCCGCCTTCCTGCTTCCCAAAAGTGCTTCGGCTCTTGCTTGTACATACTACAGATTCTGTTAACAGTATCAACGCCTACAAACATCCTACAAGTGGTAGGATCACCCTTGACTAACAGATGTCACCTGGAGTCAGGAGCAGCACTATGCCACTTACGCTATCAGCGGAGAAAACAAAGCATCAGCCTACGGTCAAGCTGGGGCGGGTTCTGGTTGTTGAAGACGAAGGGCTAATCTCGGAGACGATCGCGCTAGCGTTAACGGATGAAGGCTACGAGGTGATTACGGCTGAAGATGGTCGTGTGGCGCTGGATTTGATTCACCAGCTTAAAGAACTGGAGTCTAGCGGGAACTCAAGTACGGCTCTGGCACTACCGCATCAATTGCGCGGTCGATCGATCGACCTGATCATCCTGGATTTGATGTTGCCGTATATCAATGGACTTGATCTCTGTCGTCTGATTCGTCGAGAGGGCATCAGTGTACCGATCCTAATGTTGAGCGCTAAGGGTAGCGAGACCGATCGCGTGGTTGGGTTAGAGGTGGGCGCAGATGATTACCTCACCAAACCGTTTGGTATCCGTGAACTGGTGGCGCGCTGTCGTGCTCTTCTGCGCCGTCACCATCAGTTTCAAGTACAGCCCGAGCAGCCGTCCTTGAAGTATCAAGACATTGCCCTTTACCCTCAAGAGTGCCGCATTACAGTGCGCGGTGCAGCAGTTAATTTCTCGCCCAAAGAGTTCAAGATCTTAGAGCTGTTTATGAGCTATCCCCGGCGGGTTTGGTCACGAGAGCAGTTGCTAGAGCGCATTTGGGGTCCCGATTTTATTGGTGATAGCAAGACAGTCGATGTGCATATCCGCTGGCTGCGTGAAAAGCTTGAAATTGACCCCAGCAGCCCAACGTATCTGGTGACAGTCCGTGGGTTTGGCTATCGGTTTGGTTGATGTGTGTGAGTCGTCAGCAGGCAGTCTAGAATAGCGTTACATTCTACCTGTGCTCGGTTATGGCTACGCTATCTGGTCGAGCGGAGGGCTAAACGCTGAACGTGGCAATTCTGTGGTTTCTCTTAGGGCTGGCGATCGGGCTTAGTTTGTTGCGTTGGCATCACGTTCAGCTAACTCACAAGCTTAAACGTCTGACTCATGCCCTTCAGCCAGATACTTCACCCTGGTCATTTTCTTCAACGTCGCAGCTGATGCGAGCGATCACAGCACATTTAACAGACTGTGAAACGCTAACCGCCGATCGAGAAACCTGGCGGCATCTTTGTCACGCTGCTCCGATCGGGGTGCTGCAAGTGGACGAGGAAAACCAACTGCTTTGGTGCAACGATCAAGCAGGGCAACTGCTTAGCATTCAGCCACCTCATGCGGCAAATCGTCGCCTGTTGCTAGAGCTGGTTCGCTCCTACGAACTGGATCAACTGATTGAGCAGACGCGGATTCTGCAAAAGCCCTGCCAGAGTGATTGGACGTTTCATCCTGTCTGTGCTGATCCGTCTCAGCTATCGCGTCAGTTGTCTCGCCCACTGCGGGCGCACAGCATTTTGCTGGCAGATGGTTGCGTGGGCGTGTTTTTAGAAAGCCGTCAGGAAACCGTTCTGCTGGCGCAACAGCGCGATCGCTGGATTTCTGATGTTGCCCATGAACTCAAAACGCCGTTAACCTCGGTCCGTCTCGTGGCTGAGACGCTACAAATGCGGTTGGAACCACCCTTGCGCGACTGGATCGATCGCCTCCTTAACGAAACAATCCGTTTGAGCAGTTTAGTGCAAGATCTACTGGATTTAAGCCAGCTAGAAGCAAACCCCAATCCTAACCTGAAGCTTCAAACGGTTGATCTGACGAAGTTGATTCAATCCACCTGGTTTAGTCTGGAGCTGTTAGCACGCAAAAAGCAGCTTCAGCTTGACTATGTGGGTCCTGAGCGCCTGCTCATGCAGCTTGATGAGTCACGGATGCATCGCGTTCTGCTGAATTTGCTCGATAATGCCATCAAGTACAGCCCTCCCCAGCAGGCAATTCGAGTGCATGTGAGCATCGTTGCCAATCGCAGTCAGGCGCAGGATCAGCTAGTGCAAGTGGAGATCATTGATACAGGGCTGGGCTTTCCGACTGAGGCATTACCCTACGTGTTCGATCGCTTTTACCGCGCCGATCCATCCCGCAGCCGTAGTAATATCGGTCTAGAAGCATCGAGAGTTCACTCGATCGGTAAACGGGCGACGACTGCGAGTAATGCCTTTGCTGATGATGCTCAGCCTGTTAGTGGTACTCAAGCAGTGCCAAGTAGTGGGAGTGGGCTAGGGCTAGCGATCGTCCGTCAAATCGTAGAGGCACATCAGGGTTGGGTGCAGGCAAGCAATCATCCTGAAACTCAAGGCGGTTGGCTACAAGTTTTTTTACCGTGGCAGCCTGATGATGTCGCTGCGACCTGACTGAACGATCGACTTGAACGCTCTCAGACTGCTTCAATTCAGCGATCGCTCCACAATCATGCAACCAAGACCGCCGCGATTTGCGATACTAGAGCTTGGTTCTGTGACGCACGCAAACATGTTTATTATCGATATCACGCTCAAGAATACGCCCCTTTCCCTCTCGGTACAGCGCAAATCGGAAGAAGATGCTGAAGCGATCTATCAAAAAATCTTGCAGGTGCTTCGTTCTGGCAGCAACGAACTGCTAGAACTGTCGTGTGAGAAGCAGCCTGGGAAAAAAATTGGCATCCTTGGCACCGAAATTTCAGCGGTGCAAATTTCTGACAAATCTGGCACTGCGGCAGCATCCGGTCGTCCCCCTGGTTTCTTTGCACTGGCTGAGTGAATGCTTCAGCATCGTCAATCGCCAACGTTCTGATGATGAGCTAAGCGTAGCGATCGCTGCAACAGTTAATCATTTTAGGAGGATAGCAACATCGAAACCGCGATCGCCGCGCCTGCTATTCAAGTTCAGGATTTAAGTTTTCGCTGGTACAAGGGCGAGACGGTTCTGGACTCGTGTAGCTTAGAGGTGCCTCAAGGTGAGTTTTGGATGCTTTTGGGCACCAACGGTAGCGGTAAGTCAACGCTATTGAAGCTGCTGGCAAAACTTTTGCATCCTCAGTCAGGTTCTATCCAGATCAGCCCACATACTGGCTTCGTTTTTCAGAATCCAGATCACCAGCTTGTCATGCCGACCGTTGGTGCCGATGTTGCGTTTGGGCTAGTTGCAGAAAAGTTGACGTATGCTCAAACCCGGCAACGGGTAGCCGAAGCGCTGGAAGCAGTGAATTTGCTGCCACTCCTCCGACGACCAATCTACGCTCTGAGCGGTGGGCAAAAGCAGCGAGTGGCGATCGCAGGTGCGATCGCCCGTCATTGCGACGTTTTACTGCTAGACGAACCTACGGCACTCCTCGATCCTGACAGCCAGCTTGATCTGGTGGCACAGGTACAGCGTCTCGTCAAAAGTCGTGGCTTAACGGCTCTTTGGGTGACGCATCGCCTCAATGAACTGGACTATTGTGATGGCGCTTTTTTATTGGAGCAGGGCAAAGTGGTCGATCGGGGTAATCCCCAACGGTTGAAGCAACGCCTGATGCAAGTTGCTGTTTAACGAGCAGGGCATGACACATAACGTCTCTACAGTCAAAAAATTACAGCGCCTGAATCCACTCTTTCACCTCATACTCTGTCCAAACGCCGTTTTGCCAATACGGATCAGACTCAATCAGTTGGCGTACAGTGGCTTCATTTTCAGCCTCGTAAATGCCAAACACTTTGGTCAGGTCTTTGGTCGGACCGATCGTCACCAGCACCCCAGATGCTTTCTGTTTTGCCAGACCATTGAGATGTGCCTGACGGTAAGGAGCGCGTTTTTCCAGTACATCATCGCAATAAGTGCCCCAGAGGACGTATTTTGTCATGGCTTTGAGTAGGTTTGAATGAGTGAAAGAAACCGGGTTTCTAGATGATGTTTTGGATGTTCAACAGCGTTGTCTGGTGGAGAAACCCGGTTTCTGTGTCGATCTAGCTTCTGAGGTCAACGCGGAATTTATCAACTAGCGCTTCTCGCACTTGCTGGTGGACGGGTTCGATGTCGTCATCCTTGAGCGTGCGATCGCCCGCTCTGTACAACAGCCGAAAGGCAAGACTGCGCTGTCCAGCAGGCACGTTCTCGCCGCGATATTCATCGAACAAATCGATAGACTCTAACAGCGTTCCGCCTGCTTTGGTAATCACGCGCTCAATTTCGGCGACCGATACCTGGCTGGAAACAAAAAAGGCAATGTCACGATCGGAGGGTGGATAGGTTGAGAATGCCTGGAAGATCGGTACGCGCGCTTCGTCATGATCGAGGTGATCGAGCAGCACATCCAGATCTAGCTCAAACACGTAGACTTCATCGGGTAGACCGCGTTCCTGACGCAGTTGCGGATGCAGTTGTCCAAAGGTGCCCAGACGATCGCCACGCATCCAGAGGGAGGCGGTGCGACCAGGATGGAGACGCTCGTCGCGGCGATCGGGCTGATACTCAACGGCTAACCCTAGACGCTGAAACACACTTTCCAACAAACCCTTTGCCCCAAACCAGGTAAGCGGCTGTTCATGCCCAGACCGTACCCATTTACCGCGCGTGACATCGCCACCTAAAATGCCTGCAAGCGAATCGGCTTCGCTTAAACCGTCTTCCTCTGACCAGAAGATACGACCGATTTCAAACGCGTTCAACGAGCCGTTGCCTTGCTCTAGATTGTACTGAAACGCGTCAATCAAGCCAGAAACCAGGTTGGTTCGCAAGGCAGAATATTCGGCAAACAACGGGTTTGAGAGGACAATTTGCCGCGTTTCTCCTGGTTTACCGAGCGTATAGTGCGTTACCTCTGTTAGCCCGATCGCGCGTAGTGTCTGCCGCAAATGACGACTAAGCGCTTGTTCGACTGAAAGATAACCCGCTTCAGTTTTGTCGGGTAGCGTATCGCAAAAATTGTTGTATCCATAGAGGCGAGCAATTTCCTCAATGAGATCAATTTCGCGCTCTAGGTCACGATAGCGGTAAGGCGGTACGGTGACAGTCCAGACGCGATCGTCCGTTACGGGTGAAAGATTGCAGCCCAGAGCGGTTAGAGTCCGCTCCACATCCTGCGGTTGCAATTCACTCAGCTCTTCGCCGACGGTCACGGGTCCCAACACCTGGTTGACCCGATCGAGCCGCAGTTCAATCGATCGCGTAGACGACTGGCTACGGGCATCCGCCACCGATTGAGCTACCACTACACCACCTGCGAGTGCACCAATTAGCTCGATCGCTCGACGACAGGCAATCTCTAGCTCTGCCTGATTCACCCCTCGCTCATAGCGTGCCGATGCCTCGGTTCGCATACCCTGCGATCGAGCAGAGCGACGAATCGCAGCCGTATCAAACAATGCCGCTTCCAGCATCAAACTCTGAGTACCCGCATGGACTTCGGTTGCCTCGCCACCCATCACTCCTGCCAGTGCCACAGGCTGTTTGCCCGCCGTGATTAGCAAGGTTTGTTCGTGCAGATTGCGCGTCTGCCCATCCAGGGTTGTGAGCGTTTCGCCTACCTCTGCAAAACGGACACCAACCTGAAGGGTGGGGAGTCGGGAGTCGGGAGTCGGGAGTCGAGAAGAAGCTCCTGCCTTCTGCTCTCTGCCTTCTGCTTCCTGGCTGACCGCTGACGGCTGACCGCTGATTGCTACTAACCGATCGCGATCGAACCCATGTAGCGGCTGCCCCCACTCCAGTAGAATGTAGTTCGTAATATCTACCACATTGTTAATTGGGCGCGTTCCGGCTGCCTGTAACCGTTGCTGGAGCCATTGAGGTGAGGGCGCGATCGTGACCTGCTCAATTACGGTTCCAATATACGTCGGGCAAGCCTGCGGTTCTGAGATTTTTAGCGTCAGGGCATCAGTGGTTATAGGGGGAGCGATCGCTGCCGCTTGAGGAAGCTTCAAAGTCGCACCCGTTAACGCTGCCACCTCACGCGCAATCCCTACCATACTGAGGGCATCCGCTCGGTTGGCAGTTGAAGTCAAATCGAGAATGACATCATCCAGCCCTAGTAGCGGACGTACATCACTACCAACCGCTAAGCCATCTTCTTCAAAGCTGTGGATGCCGTCTGCCTCTTTCACCAAGCCAAGCTCTGCAAGTGAACAAATCATGCCTTCAGAGGCGACTCCACGTAACTTGGCAGGCTTAATTTTAAGACCGTCGCCAACCTTCGGCAGAAAGGTACCCAGCGTTGCGACTGGCACAAAGAGTCCGGCTTTGACGTTGGACGCACCACACACGATCGTCGAAAGGTCTGCGGCACCAATATCAACCTGACAGACACTCAGCCGATCGGCGTTGGGATGAGGCTGGCGATCGACGACCTTACCCACAACCACTCCGTCTGCCCACGTTTGTCGATCTTCAATCTCCTCCACCTCAAACCCTGCCATCGTCAGCATCTCTGCCAACGCCTCTGGACTCATCGTGATATCAACCAGTTCTCTCAACCAGTTCAAAGAAATACGCATGACCTGCCTGCTAACCTTTTCTACGCACGATCATTCTACCGTTCTACCCGTCATTCGCTGTTACACCGCCCTCATCCCCTCATTCAACCAAATTCCCAGCAGCACTTTCCAAAATCCTTTTGGCAATAGAGAATTAAGAGGGGCGAAATTAATCGCTAAACGTTCGGAATCCTTCTCAACCTCAAGTAATTACTTATAGGATTGACTACAAGCCTGTTGTGCATCTTCAGCTTTTGGGCACCTTGAAAGAAGGGTGTATCTTGAAGAGACAGCAAAGTCCGTAGATGTAACGACAATGGTGATAGCTTTACGTACAGGCAGAAGAACTTTAGCAACTCTTCAAGGGATCTCCCGCATGAACGACACTCCTGTTTGCTGTTCCTGCACAGATAATGAAACTAGGGTAGCAATATCCCAGTAGGCAACGTCAGAGCGAGTGATGCTAAATGAGCTACTGCTTAAATCCGAGCTGTCCTAACCCCGAAGACTCTGCCCCTGCTGACATTTGTCCAGCCTGTGGTAACAACATCCTGCTGAATAATCGCTATCGGGTGATACAGGCACTAGGTCAGGGTGGCTTTGGCGCGACCTTTTTGGCGATCGACGAATCACTACCCGGTCAGCCGAACTGTGTGATCAAGCAGCTTCGTCCAAGTGCAACGGCACCGCATGTGTTGCAAATGGCAAGAGAACTGTTTGAGCGAGAGGCGCGTACACTCGGTCAGATTGGCAATCATCCCCAGGTACCACGTTTATTAGACTATTTTGAAGCAAATCAAGAATTTTATTTAGTCCAAGAATACGTCAGTGGCTTCACCTTACAACAGATTGTGAAACGTGACGGTCCGCTGATTGAACAAGAAGTAAAACGCTTTTTAAGCGAAGTTTTACCCGTCTTAGAATACATTCACAAAAACCGAGTCATTCATCGAGACATTAAGCCTGCCAACATGATCCGCCGTGCTCAGGATGGCAAGCTTGTACTGATTGACTTTGGTGCCGTCAAATATCAGCATCAGCCAAACTCTACGAATTCTGAACAGACCGCATTTACGTCCTATGCGATCGGCACACCCGGCTTTGCACCTCCTGAGCAAATGGCAATGCGTCCCGTGCCTGCCAGCGATATTTATGCATTGGGCGTTACCTGTATTTATTTGCTGACTGGAAAATCACCGAAGGATCTGGATTACGATCCGTCAACGGGTGAGTTGCTCTGGCAAAAACACGTCCATATCAACGAACATTTCATTAGCGTTTTGAAAAAGATGCTCGAAGTGTCTGTGCGGCATCGCTATCAATCCGCTGATGACATCTTTAGAGCACTCGATCTGGAACCCTACCTGGATAGCCTCGCGAATAGTATGCTCGCCCAACCTGGCAGCGCCTCACGCAAACCAGGAGACTACCGCTCCGGTCCTGACTCCACAGGCACACCATCCTCTCCTCATGCCCGTGCAGCCGCTGCCATTCGCGCGCGACAAATTAAATCCGATGCAACCAGCCTCCAATCTGGTCCTGCTCGTAGCCGTGTGTTTGACTCTAGAGCCTTCGTCAGTACATCCCTCAAGAGCAAAGATTCAACTGGGCGAGGCAAAGATGCCAACGGTGAGAAGAGTAAAGCCTCGACTCGTTTGGATGCAGATGGTTTGCAAAGCTATTACTCTAAAGGTCGGCGTGACTTTGCTTCTTATGACTTAAACTCTCTTAGCCTGCCGAAAGCTAATCTCTCTGGTGCCACCTTTCATCAAGCAAACTTGAGCAAGATTAATCTGCAAGGTGCAAATTTGTTTAATGCCGATTTTGGTCGGGCAAACTTAAATCGGGCAAACTTGCGCGATGCCACCATGGTCAAGGCATACCTGAATAATGCTGATTTAGAAGGTGCCGATCTACGTGGTGCTGATCTTTCTCAGGCATACTTGCTGAATGCCAACCTGCGGGGTGCAAACCTTTGCGGAGCGAATTTGACAGGCGCAAAGCTGACAGAAGACCAGCTTGCGATGGCACGCACTAACTGGATGACCGTCCGCCCTAGCGGTAAACGGGGCATGTGGTAGGTAAGAATTTGACTGAGCGCCGAAAAAACTGACGTGTGGAGTCAGAAGCCAGAATGCAGCAGTTATAGCGGTCGCCACCAAAGTTAGGACATTGAAATTAAAGGGGTGTGGGGGCTTCGCCCCTGCACCCCGCCCTAACCCATATGACTACGGTTATAGATTCGTCTGCACGAGAGGCTTTGAGTATCCAGGACGCATCTTAAAATCGATCGGAAAGTAAGAAACTGTAGGACTTGTGCCAACCTCGGAGGTTTTAACCAAGACTCAAGCAGCGGCACTCATGTAGTCGCTTAAACCTCCGAGGTCTCAGTCAAAATGCTTAAGTCCTGTGGGTTTCTGGAGAGCGTTGCCTCTTGAGACAATGCTTTTTCGCCGAGAATCCAGGTTTACGCCGTTTCTTAGCCTTGTACGGCGCGGGTCGTTTTGAACGTCACGTTAGAGCCTTCTTGAGTTTGTTCCAACACAAGCATGGGCGTTGGTTTCGCTTTTTGATCCCAGCGCATGTTGGCAATACGCCCCTGGATAGTGGGCTGCCAACTGTCATGTTCGCTGGTAGGGTTGAGGAAGGTCTCCATGCAGTCAATAATTTGACCGATCGTGACTGAAGTCGGTTGGGTTGGCAATTTGAGAATTTTGATCTCAATGCGAAACAACACGCGCTTGGTGCCTTTGGGCAGATCGCCTGGTTCGTATTCCACGTCAAAGATTTCGTCGATTTGCCGTCCGGTGCTGGCGATGCCAATTTCACCCTGATTTGCCTGACTGGGACGAAGGGCGATCGAAATTTTATCTTTAACCTTGACTTTAATTTGATTAAGAATAGCAAAGTGGAAGACTTCTTCATCCATCCGCATTCTCAGATAGTCGAGATTAAACTCTCGCGAGTGAATGAGATCGGGGTTTTTCTCCATTTTGCCGATGGTGCCGACCGCAAACTTCAGCTTTTTCTGGAGCTCCCGATTCTTCAACGCTTCAAACCTGACCTGCTTGGCAAGCTTATCCATTGCCAGCTTAGACAGGATTCCCAGAATCACCAGCAGCAGCAGCAAGCCACCAGAAGTCAGCATCCATACCTGGTTAGGGTTAGCGTCTGGAGCTTTGGCAGGCTCTGTGGTGACGGTTTTTGGTTTTGTCGTTTTGCCAGGTGTTTGAGCCAACCAGGGTTCTATAACAAGCATGGGGGTTGACATGGCAGTGGGAAATTGAGAACTTAAATGCTACCTATAGCGTTCCCTAAATAAAGCGTTCGATAGCATTAGCCTAGCTTAATTTGCGGATGCAAGCCGTTAACTAGCTTGTAGTAAAACTAGTGCTTTTTAGATCGGCTTTCTGCGGAGCAAGTATCGGTCTTATAGCAGTCGCCGTAGAGCTTCGGACAGTGAAAGCAAAGGAGACAAAGGGGTTTCGCCTCACCATCCCGTCCTAACGCGTATGGCTGTCGTAGTGACAACACACAAGTTAAACTTTTCAACCATTTTCTTGGTCTTTTGGGACAAATTGAGTTGGAATGTACTGAGATGAGCTTGAGTGGAGTTGATGCTGCGCTGCTTTTGGTTCTCCTGAAAACGGCAGATACATCTTGCTGAAGTTGTGTTGCTGGTGCAGAAACTCGCTCAGCGATGGCTAAGGTAAATTAGCGCTGTACGGTGCTTGGAACTACTAGCGAAGGGATATGCATGAAGCATCAGGTTGCGCTGATTGGGGCTGTTTTAACAGTCGCATTGTTGTTTGTTACTGCTCATAGTCTGGCGCAGCAGTCGTTACAAGTGAGGGTCGATCGCTGGCTCCAAGTGAGACAGGTGACGAATGACGTAACATTTGCCCACGATTCTACCCGTCGTGCTGCGCGGGTTGGCGATCGATTACAAGCAACTGGCGACAGTATCACGACAGGTAAAAAGTCCAGTGCCATGCTCTTTGTCGATATTGGCGTTGGTGTGATTGAAGTGGCAGAACAAACAACCCTGCGTATTCGGACGCTGGACGTTGCGCCTGATAATGGTCGGATCACTCGTTTAGAGGTGCCCACAGGCAATGTCCGTCTTCGAGTGCGCCGCTTTACCCACAAGGGGTCAGAGCTTGAGATTCAAACACCAGTGGGTTTAAGTGGGGTGCGCGGCACGATGTTTGGGTTAGCAGTGCAGCCAAATGGTAAGACAGGACTGGTGGTGAGTCAGGGCGTTGTTAAAAGTAGCGCCCAAGGGCAAGCTGCCGACGTGGTAGAAGGCTTTCAGAACTTTACGCTACCTGGAGAAGCACCCTCTACACCAGTCAAGTGGTCAAATGACACCAGCTTACAATATGAGTTTGAGAAGGTTATTGAGAAGAGCATCCGAAGAGTAAGGCTTTTAGGTCGAGTTGATCCGGTCAATCTGGTGACGGTTGATGGCAGCCCTCAAGTGACCGATCGCAACGGAAGGTTCAAAACTGACTTGCGGCTAGTGCCGTCTTATCTGAAAATTCAGGTAGTCATTACGACACCGCTAGGGAAAACAAAGACCTATGCATTGGCGCTTCAGTAGGTATGGCTGGCGGTTACTTCCGGGTAGTTTGACGACCCTCATTTTTGCTATTCTACTTTTGCTTGGAGCACTACAACCACTAGAGCAACTGGTTTACAGCCTTTTATTTGAAACTAGAAGAGAGCAGGCATGGGACGATCGCCTGGTGCTAATTGCCATTGACGATGCCAGTATCAAACAGCTTGGTCGGTTTCCCTGGTCACGTACTCAATACGTAAAATTACTAGATATATTGTCAAAAAAAGAAGCCGCGACACCGAGTGTCATAGTTTTCGATTTAATCTGGTCTGAGCCTAGTGCGGATGATGCGAAACTTGCCGAGGCGATCGCGCGATCGGGTCGCGTGGTATTGGCGCAAGCACGCGATCAAACCGGGCTGCCGCTGCTCCCAGTGCCCGTTTTGCAAGATGCAGCGATTGCTATGGGGCATATCTTTGTTCGATCAGATCCAGATGGGCTGATCCGTCGCGTTCACCTGTACGATAACGGCACACCGACCTTAGGCTTGGCGGCTGTAGAAGCCTATACGTTGGTACATGCGCCGGTGTCCTTACCCACCTTCTTACCGGACAAAGAGCAACTACTGTGGCTCAACTGGGCAGGACGCGCCCGACGCTTACAGCAGTATTCCTTTAGCGACGTGGTGCAAGGGTCTGTGCCAGCCCAAGCGCTGCAGGACAAAATTGTGGTGGTGGGCTTAACTGCTGCTGGCATCGACCCGTTGATTACACCGTTCGATCGCAACCCACCTGTTAACGGCGTACACCTTAATGCGGCTGTCATCAACAATTTGTTACAGCAAAATGCGCTGCAACCAGCTTCATTTGCATGGTCATGGCTCATCCTGTGCTTAGCGGGTCCCGGTTTAAGTCTGCTGCTGAGCGATCGCAGGGAGTCGCAGCAGGTTCTCATGATGGTGTGCCTCTGCGTTGGTTGGGGTGTGGTCAGTTTCTTGCTCTTCAAAGGCGGCTACTGGATACCCGTCATCTTGCCAGTAGGGTTGTGCAAATTAACGACGATCGCTGTGATCATCAACGATCGCATGCGGCTGTCGGCTTCCCTCCAGGATCAGGTGCAGCAACTTTGGCAACAGCATCAGCACAATCTCATCCTGCGTCCGCCTCACCTGAATGCATACGAAGACGCTAAACCGTGCCAGAAAGCGGGCTTGCTACAGAGCGTAACGCGTATGAGCACGCTGGCAGAACAGTTTGCTCGCTCCCAATCGGCACAGACCACGATCGCCCGCAGTCTGCCGATCGGTCTGTTAGCCGCCGATTTAGATGGCTGGGTGTGGTTCTGCAATCCAGCGGCGACAGAGTGGTTGCAGGTCAACGTGAGCCACAATTTGAGCGCGTATCTGATCCCAGAGTGGATCAGTGAAGACCAGTGGCAGTCTGATTTACAGGCACTTGAACAGCAACGCGCTGTGGCATCCAGAGAATGTCAGCAGGGCGATCGCTGGTTTGAATTGCACCTGGAACCACTGACCTACCAACCAGAAGCGGCGGGTAGCATCGACAGCCACCATCAACCGGATGGTTTTCTCATGCTCTTAGAAGACATCACGCCCAAAAAGCAAATCGAAGTTGCCCTGGCGCAACAGGTGCAAGAACTGCAACGCGTGGCTCAGCTTAAAGATGATTTTCTCAGTACGGTTTCGCATGAACTGCGATCGCCTATGGCAAATATCAAAATGGCGATCGAGCTACTCAAAATCTCCCGCTCCGAAGCCGCTTCCGCGCAGTACCTGAAAATCTTGCAGACCGAATGCGCTCGTGAAACGAATCTCATCAATGACCTGCTCGACTTGCAGCGTCTGGAAGCTGGTGCCCAAACCTATCATCCCGAAACCATCAACCTCAACGATTGGCTACCACCGATCATTCAAGCATTCTCAGAACGGGCTGAGACTCAACATCAGAGCCTGTCTGTAGAACTGGCACAGCACGTACCCGTACTCGTTTCTGATCAGCCTAGCTTGGAGCGCATTGTGGTCGAGCTAGTCAACAACGCCTGTAAATACACGCCGCCTGCTGGCGAAATTAAAGTAGCCGTCAACTGGACAGCCCAGCATATTGAACTCGTCGTTGACAATTCCGGCACAGAAATTCCAGCAGCAGAGTTGCCTCGCATTTTTGAAAAGTTCTACCGCATCCCTCAGTCTGACCCGTGGAAACGGGGGGGCACCGGATTAGGCTTAGCGCTCGTCAGCAAATTGGTTGACTACTTGGGCGGCAAAATCTCAGTCAATAGCGGTTCCGGGCACACCACTTTTACGGTGCAGTTACCGCTTGTTTACCAGAGTCCAGTGGAGTGAGTGGGGCGTGGGGAGTACTAAATCTTTCCATTGGTCAATTTGGTCAGCAGTGCGTTTCGGGTAAAGTGCATCTAGAAGCTTGCGCTCTGGGTACAGTCCGGTACAGAGAGGCTTTGAAGTCCAGGCTTTAATCATACAATTCGAGTGACTCAGTTCTAAGCAGAGGTTCGATCGATGGATGCAGAGACGCAACAGGATATTCAGCCCGTGCCGCCGTTTCATGAAACGAATGACGAAACGCCTGCGATCGGTGGTGGTCCGTCGGTTATTCAGTACTGGGCTACGCATACCCTATCGCCAGAAGGTCCCAAGCTCTGGGAAACGTTGCTGCATCATAGTGCCTGCCTCTCCTGCTCCTGGGGTACTGGTGGGCAAAAAGGAGGTTTTACCAACGAAGAGGGTGAAAAGCTTCAGCGTTGTATGAAAAGCGTCGAGGCGATTTCGTCGGAACTCAAGCCTGCGATCGCCCCGCAATTCTTTGAAAAGCACAGCATCAGTGAACTGCAAACGCTGACATCAATGGAAGCCGATCGGCTTGGACGATGGAGCTTTCCGGTCATTCTGCGGGCTGGTACGTCGCATTACGAACGCCTTTCATGGGACGAGGTTTACGCGATCGCTGAAACTGCCTTCCGCAAAGCACCAGAGCGAGTGGCATCCTACAGCTCCGGGCGATCGTCTAACGAAGCGGCGTATTTATTGCAACTGATGATTCGGGCGATGGGGTCAAATAACCTCGCAGACTGTTCTGATCTTTGCCACGCCCCTTCTACTACCGGGCTGAAGCAGATGTTTGGCACCAACACGTCAATGGTCAGCCTGGAAAATTTGAAGAAGGCAGATTGTGTCGTGCTGGCAGGCGCGAACTCTTCCTATAACCATCCGCGCTTGATGAATGAGTTGATTAAACTGCGCGAAAAGGGTGCCAAAATCATCGTCATCAACCCCATGATGGAAGTCGGGCTAGTCAAATTTGGTTCACCTGCCTTCCCAACCAGTCTGATTCAAGGTGCCGAAATTTCCTCTCTCTATCTGCAACCGATTCCAGGTAGCGATGTAGCGCTGTTTACGGGCATTCAAAAGTCTCTGCTTGAGCAAGGCTTAGTCAAAGAAGACTATCTGAAAGCGCATACTGAAGGGTGGGAAGCGGTGGTAGACCAGGCGCGATCGACATCGTGGGACACTATCACCGAAACCTGCGGCGTATCGCAACCAGAGATCGAAGCTGCTGCCAAAATCATTGGCACGTCAGAACGAGTGGTCTTCGGTTGGGCAATGGGCATCACACAGCATGTGAATGGGGTTGACAACGTCTTCAGCATTGCAAACACGGCTCTCATGACGGGAAATGCTGGGAAAGAAGGGGCAGGCACTATGCCCGTGCGAGGACATTCCAACGTCCAGGGCTTCGGGTCAATGGGCGTGACTGTCAAGCTGAGAAAGGAAATTCAGCAAGCGCTCGAAAAACTGTTGGGACGACCGCTCAGTAAGGTGCAGGGCTATCATACCCGCGATCTAATCGAAGCGGCGGATGCAGGTAAGGTCGATACATTACTCTGTCTGGGCGGCAATCTGTACGCAGCGAACCCAGATTCAACGCAAGCAAAACGGGCGATCGGCAACATTGAAACTGTCATCTATGTCGCTACAAAGCCAAATCTGGGACATTTCAGTGGATTGGCAAAGCACAACACGATCGTCATTCCTGTACTGAACCGTTTTGAGAATCCTCATAAAACAACGGTAGAATCGGGCAACAACTTTGTGCGTCTGAACGATACAGGCAAAACCCATCTCAAGGATGCCGACCTCGTTTCGGAGGTGGAGTTTCTCACGACGATCGCCCATCGCATTCTAGGAGACGATCCGGTAGACTGGCGCAAACTACAGGACACCAAATACGTCCGTCAACTGATCGCTCAAACGATTCCAGGCTACGAGAAGATTGGGGCGATCGACGACACGAACGAAGAGTTTACGATCGGTGGACGCATCTTTACCGAACCGACGTTTGCCACGCCATCGGGAAAAGCCTCCATGTTCGTCACGCCTCTGCCTAAGCTCACGTTGCCTCAACCCCAAGACCTTGGCGTACCAGCATCAACGCCCGGAGTTGCGTTAGCACTCATGACCGGACGCAGCTACTCACAGCACAACACAGTAGTCTACAAAATTGGCGACCACTACCGAGGGATGCCGCACCGCAACTGCATTCTCATGAATCGGGTGGATGCTGAAGGTGTAGGGCTACAGGCACATCAGCGCGTTACGGTGCAGGGCGATGCGGGCAAGCTAGAAAACGTGGAGGTCATCTACGGTGCGGTGCGTCCGGGTGCAGCAGTGATGTTTTACCCGGAAGTAAATGTGATCTTCAAGGCACGAATCGAAACACGATCGGGCACACCCGCTTACAAGCGCGTCCCTGTTTTCGTTTATGCCGACAGCGCGGTTGCTTGAGTGAGAGGGAGAACCATTGGTAAATGGTTGCGATCGCTGAATTTCGCCTCTGTCAATCAAGCGATCGACTTACTGAGTTAATGAAGCCAATTTACCAGAGTTGCACTACGGTGCGGTTGTTTTCACAGGCGGGATGGCGTAATTGGCAGGACTGATCCGACTCCTGCCTGCCTGTTCGGCATACGCCTGCGAATGCAGCTTTTGAATTGCGTCTGTCCATTGACCAATTTTGTCTTGTGCTTCTTGATAGAGTACGCTGCCAAAGCTGACGTTACTTGCTTCCGCGATCGCCGCTTGCAGAGACGACATATCCCCTTTGTTGGCTAACTGAATGGCGCGAGTCAGGTAAGGACGGTCTTCAAGTTCTTGCGCTTGATGAGTCCAGCGATCAACTAAGCGCTGTGCCTCCTCGTATTGAGGTGTGCCGTAAAGCACCATTCCAGCGGCATCGGTGGCAGCACGAAGACCGTCGGCAGTGCCAGCACCCGCCAGTTTCCGGGCGCGGTTGAGATTAGCAGTTGCTTCTCGTTCCTGATCTTTTTGCCAGTTTGACATGATGTCTGGCTGAGCCGTAAACCGTGCTTGCGATGCTTTTTGGCTCTCGCGTTCGGCTTTTGCCTGGGCTGCTTTTCCTTCTTTCGCTTCCTGAATTTTCTGGACTAATTCCTGATAGCGATCGCTGTCCCAGTGTCGATTGCCCAGTTGCCGCAGTTCTCTCGCTTTCTCAAAGGCTTGATCCCATTGGTCACGCTCAGCCGCTGCCGCTGCGTCACTGTAAATCGACTGTGCCCTATCCCACGCTGACTGCCAGACTTCGATGCGCTCATCGGCAGTTTTGTACATTGCTGTTGTAGCTGGAATGCGCCGAGCGGTTCCGATCGCCTCCTCCAGGTTGCCGCCTTGAAAGGAGTTTTCAGCCAATTCCAGCAGTTTTTGGGACGCTTGTTCCACCAGGCGATCGCTCTGTGCTGCCAGGGGATGATCTGAGGGTACCAGACGCGCCATGCGGATAGCTTCTGAGAGGCTATCGATCGTTTGCTGACTCGCACTCGCTTGAGCACAATACAGCGACGCTGCCACAGAGTCATCGGCTTGCGCTTCGCCTTCTACCAGCGACAGGCAACCAGAGAGCTGCTGAAACCGTAGCGAATTTACAGCCCACACTCCCACCCCAATCGGTAGCGCCAGCAACAGCACGATCCCAACTAACCGGAAGTACAGTCCTTTCTTCATCTTCTGGAGGTTACACTATTTCATCGGCGGTTGGCTAGAACCAGCCTGCACTCATTACTCTCAATCAGTTCAGCATTCGCTGGCAGACATCGGTTTGCCCGCAAGCTTCCCGATTTAATCAGTCTCTCGAAGATTCTAGTCAGACCTATAGAGTGCGGGGTGGATGCATACCCTTAACGGCAAGTATACAAGAGGCAGCACCTAAGCCCAATGAGGGATATGGCTGACGCTACAAAACAAGAGAGCGGACTATGCTTAGTCCGCTCTCCCACAACCAGATGCTGCCAAAACTGTCGCCTAGTCACCGCCTCCAAGAGCAGTACTTGAATGTCCCTGTACGCTTGAAGCAGCGATCGAGCGCTCATGCTTGCTCAAGCCAATCGTAGATTTGATCTAACTGCTCAAGGGTCACCAAGCCATACTGCCAAAGAATCATAGGCAACGGTCCAGGATCGTGCTCTCGGTGGCGGAGGGCGATCGCCATTGAAGCCGCCGAAATTGCCAGGTCTTCCTGGAGAAACCGAATGAAACGAGAGTAAGTTGTCGGTGCCGTCATTGTGCGCCTCCTGACTAAGACACTATTGTGAATTGAGGAACAGTCTGCTGAGAAGGCTGTCAACCAGTCTTTAATCTGTCTACATGTTTTTTGGTTGACTATGTAGTTTGCGTCAGATGGGAAGCGATCAGGAACTGTTTGTGCTCTACTGCGTTTCGTTATATGCCTTACTAATGCCTACTTAAGCAGGCTTGGTAGCAACAGGCATCTGCGAATTTACAGAGTTTCTGCGTACCGCTACAATCTGTTTCAGCTTTTTCACTTACCGCAGAATGAATTGCTAAACCAGTAGTCGTGCCAGCTCTCAAGGCGATTAGATTCAGTGCAGTTGATTTAGTGCTTTACCGCTTTCATACCGCATCGGTGCCAACAGTTTAAATGCCTTCAGCAGTCGGCTCATTTTTGCTCACACCAGCCCGACACACCACTAAAGTCTCACTGTAGCCCCATCGCTGCTCGAAAACCGAACGTTTAGCTAAGCGGCTGAGCGCAATCCTTAGCTGGTAAGAATAGCGAGAGCGTTCAAAGCCCAACTCTATCCGCCGAAAGATGATCGTATCCCGACGCTGGAAAAAACGAAGAGCGTTAGAAGATATGTAAATTTAAGAACAAATGTACCATCAAACTACCGCTTTTGCAGCGTGATCCGATCGCCTTGTTTTAGACCTAATTCGAGCGATCGTCCAGCACGCAGCTCAATGACTTGATCAACTAGCGCATTAGGACCGTATGTGGGGCATGGGTCAGCCTTGCAAGGCGGAACATTGCTAGAGATTGCCTGCACTTTGCCCTTCAACAGAAAAACCATATCCAACGGAATCAGGGTGTTTTTCATCCAGAAAGCAACCCGACGGGGTGGCTCAAACGAAAACACCATACCCCGATCGTCTGCCAGTTCTGTGCGGTTCATGAGTCCGATTGCCTGTTGCTCCATCGTGCTTGCCACTTCGAGCTGGATAATCTGGTTAGCAACCGTGATTTGAGCCGAGAGTGGCAGCGTTTGACCAGGATTATTGGCTTGCATGGTCGCGGATGGGCTGGTAACTGAGGATTCTGAGGCGGGAGATGCCCCAGAGTGAGAAGACGCTGCCGGGATGGATGAGGAGCAACCAAGCAGTAGCCCGACCAGCAAAAGCCCTGTTAAACGTCTTACAGGAGACCATCGCAATGATTTGCTTGGGCGATCGCTACCTTGTTTCATGGTTTAACTTCACGTGCTGTTTTTTCGCGTGCTATTCGAGAGCCATGACTGCATCTGTAGGAACGTTACCTGCATATCTCTACAGACCGCCACACCTTTTCCCTAGTCTCTAGAAGTGACAGTTGAGTTCCCATCTTGAAGGCTCACGCCTCTCGCATGACATAGCCGACACCGCGAACCGTTTGGATCAGGCGCTTTTCACCTTCATCCTCAATTTTTAAGCGCAAGTAGCGAACGTAAACTTCGATCACGTTTGACTCGCCAACAAAATCATAGCCCCACACGTTTTCCAAAATTTGCTCGCGTGTTAGGACTTCGCGGGGATGCTCCATGAGATATTTGAGGAGCTCAAATTCTTTCATTGTCAGGTCGATCGCCCGTCCATTTCGTAGCGCACGACGAGTGGTCAGATCCAACATCAAATCGCCGAAGCGCAACCGTTCACTGGTTGGATTATCGGGTTGCAGGTATAGGCGCACCAGTCTGAGAAATTCTTCTGTCCGATACGGCTTGAGGAAGTAATCATCCGCACCAGACTCCAGGCAAGCGACGCGATCGTCTACACCATCGCGCGCCATCATCAGCAAAACGGGTGTGCGACTGCCCAACGAACGCAGGCGGTTGCAAAACCACAGACCCGATTCGCCAGACAACATGCGATCGACCACAATCAGCGATGGTTGTAGCTCTGTTGCTTGACGCAGCCCACCGATCGCATCCGGTGCCATCACGATGTCGTAACCAGATTCCTTTAAGTCAAGGCTGACGTGGTTAGCCAGTGCTTCATCGGTTTCAACCAGCAGCACGCAGGGGGTTGAGTCAGGCAGAACGCTATTCATACGCAGTTGGGGAACGATGGCAATCACACGATAGCCGAGTTTGCAAGAATGTCACTAGGAATAAATGCTTAGTGACTATCCCCTCTGTTGTAACACGTCTCAGCAAGATTTTCGTTCAGGGTAACTCTACCGATGTCGGTTTGGCAACGTGCGGCAGCCCCCAGCCAAGCTTTTCGCGCAGAAGATGAAAAAACTCTGGCGATCGCAGCCGAATAAACCGGGCATGATATTGCGATCGCTCAATCCGCACCCGATCTTCTGGAAGCGCGTAGCAGCCGCCGTTACCATCCACCACCATCACCATTCGATTGGGTGTAGCGGGGAAAATGGTGACCGTTTCAGTATCGGCAAAGACGAGTGCCCGTGATGCCAGCGAATGAGGGCAGATGGGTACCAACTGGAGGACAGGCACACCGGGTGTAACGACTGGACCACCTGCCGAAAGCGAGTAAGCCGTCGAGCCTGTAGGTGTTGAAACGATCAGTCCATCGGCTGCAATATCGACCGGAGCATGATGACCAATTTTGACCTCAAAGTGGCACATGCTGGTCAATGGCTCTCGGTGGATGACCATTTCATTCAGGCAAAGTGCCTCCCACAGCATTTCCTCCTCACGAAGCACCTGCACCCGGAGCATTGCCCGTTCTTCAATTTCGTACTCGTTCGCTAGAATGCCCTCAAGTGCCAGTGGCAGTTGGTTTAGATAGGTCTCCGTGAGAAAGCCCATGTGTCCTGTGTTCACGGTGAGCAGAGGAATGTTGTAAGGGGCGACTTGCCGGAAGGCAGACAAAACGGTGCCATCGCCGCCCAGGACGATCGCAAACGTCATGTCGCGATCGAACCCCGGTGGATTCAGGTAGTCGATCGGCATATGGCAAACCGGACCTTGTGGGTCGGAGTAGCCCAGAATGCCGCCAGAACCCGTCGCCAGAAAAACTTGCCAGCCACACGCGACTAGCTTGTCTTTCACTTCTTCGGCAGTCCGACAAGCCACGGGCTTAATGTCGTTGTAAATAATGCCAGCTTTGGGCACGACGAAGGCTCGGCTGAGGGGCAATGGGGTATTAGGGACTATACCATTTTGAGCAGGCTACCTGGATACTCTAAAATCTAGGGTAAGTTCGCTGCTTGTCGTTCTTTTTCTTCCCTTTTGATTTTTCGTAGTCAAGCTCCTTCAGCTTTTTGAGAATGCGGCTGAAGTAATCTTGCAGATAAGCCTCTAGGGTCGTCGTCTCGCTTGCATCAAGCTGGAATACACTGTAAACCTCATCCATTGGTGCGGTCAGGGGTTTACCCGCAGATACCACTTCGGCAAAGGCAAGGCGATCGGAGATATTCCATGTCCACTGAAAGAAGCGTGTGATGCGTCGTACTGTTCGCATGAGACCGATCGGCATCCGCGTAATCTTCGCCTCCCGACCGGATAGCCGCTCACACAAGCGAATGATTTCATACGCGCCCCAGGCACGCGACCCAACAACTGGAAACGTTTTATTCTCTGTCTCTGGCACTTTCAGCGCCTGAATGGCGAATTTAGCTACATCCTGCGTATCCATATAAGCCGTTGGCGACGTATCGCCCATAACCCAAACCGCCTGTCCTTCGAGCACTGGAATGGCGTATTGCCCAATCAACCCCTGCAAAAAGCCGCAAGGACGAAGAATGGTATAGTTCAGCCCCGACTCTACCAGAAAGAGTTCGGCACAGCGCTTGACTTCCATTAACGGCACTTCAGGATATTTTTCGGCATCCAGAATCGAAAAGAAAACGAAGCGTTTGACGTTTGCTGCTTTCGCTGCCTGAATCAGATTGACGTTGCCTTCCCAGTCAACCTGCTTAACGTTAAGTGAATCGGTTGCTCGTGTTGTTGCGGCATCGATGACAGCGTCAATACCGTCTAGTGCTGGCTGCAACGTTTCTGGTACGCACAGGTCACCAGTGACTAGCTCTGCTCCCCATTCCTTTAAAAAGCCTGCTTTTTTGACGCTGCGGACTAAACAGCGAACCTTGTAGCCCTCATCCAAGGTGCGACGGGTTATCTGTCTTCCTAACGTGCCAGTGGCACCCACAATTAATAGGTTCATGAGGGAGTAGTAGCTAATTCTTAACTTTTTATAAGATTTTATCAGAAATTGCTCATCGATCGAACTGCCATCAGCGGAGCGAGTCGCATGGGACAATTGCCTGACTTGGTTGACTTTAACCTACTTAATGGCAGTCTTACAACGTCGATCGCGCGTAGTGCGTTACTGAGAGGCTGAAATGAAAGTTGGCAAGAGTGTTGATCTTCGTAAGCAATTGCTGGTACGAGGGTGGGCATCAAGGGCGAAGATACCGCTTGCTTCTGCCTAATCGCCGATCGCTCCCAATAAAACTGTCTATTCCAGGTGAACCTGCCTTATGATTTAGGGGCTTGAGACTCGCTTGCGGTTTTTTAACCCATTGAATGAGCAAATGCCCTGCTTCTATGCGCTAGAGCGTCCGTTACATGAGCATTGAGTTGTTTGTGATCAGCGCGATCGCCTCTAGAACGATCGCGGTGTACTCCTTTTCCTTAAAGTGGTTTAGCCATGCCTCACCTTGAACCCACTGCTGCAAATCAGCTTGCAACTGAATCTCCGCAGTTAATAGAGGAAGCTCTTAACTGTACCGTTCAGCATCCGGTTGACCTTGCCAATGTGCGTCAGTTGCACCGCAACCTGCTCAGCGTCGAAAAAGCGCAGCGCATGGCAGAGTTCTTTAGCCTACTGGGAGATGCAAACCGCCTCCGTATTCTGTCGGCGTTAGCAATGCAGGAGCTGTGTGTCTGTGATTTGGCAGCCGCCGTCAAAATGACCGAATCAGCGGTTTCGCATCAGCTACGCGCCTTGCGAGCGATGCGCCTGGTCAGCTACCGTAAGCAGGGTCGCAATGTGTTTTATTGTCTCAAAGATAGCCACGTCCTCAACCTTTACCGCGAGGTTGCAGAGCATCTTGATGAAGACGAATAGATAGCGAGGCAGCGTACATTGAGGGAGCGTGCGTGTTTCAATTTCTGACCAAGCTAGATTACTTACTCCGTGAAACGTTACTGGGTTTGCGCCGGGGTGGCTGGATGAATTGGGCAGCTATCAGCACTGTAACGGTGTTGCTGTTTTTGTTTGGTGTCAGCCTTCAAGCCTCGTGGCAACTGGAAGGCTTACTGAACCAGTTTGGCAGCCAGTTGGAGGTATCAGTTTATCTGGATACTGGCGTACAGGCAGAAACGCTGAAGCCGATCGTCACTGCTATACCGGGAGTTGCAGAAGCGCAGGCTGTTTCCAAAGAGGTCGCTTGGACAGCACTGGTGAAGGATTTGGGCGTGTCGGATATTAACGGTGCAACCAAGCAACTGGACGGCAACCCTCTCGTCGATCAGCTTAAGGTGAAAGCCCGATCGCCGCAGGATGTACCCACCGTTGCCCAAGTGCTCTCAAAGGTAGAGGGCGTTGACGAAGTGCAGTATGTGGATGAAGCAGTACAGCGCGTCAGTCAACTCAACCGGGGCTTAAGTTGGATTAGCCTCACGGTGACGACATTGTTAACGCTGACGGCGATCGCCGTCATCACTACGACCATTCGCCTCATCGTCATGTCGCGCAAACGCGAAATCGAAGTCATGCAGCTAGTCGGTGCAACAACTAGCTGGATCTACCTGCCATTCATCCTGCAAGGAGTAACGTTCGGGCTGGCAGGCGCTGTGCTGTCGTGGGGACTCATCAGCAGCATTCAGCACTTTCTCAATAGCCTACTCGCTCAACAGCCCGAATTCGTTCAGTTTCTGGCTAACGGAGTGCAAATCAGTCCCCTGCGGGTGATTCTTCTACCTCTGATTCTGCTGGGGTTCGGCGGTTCCGTTGGTGTGATGGGTAGCCTGTTCGCTGTGCGACGGATTGCAACTAAATGAAAGGATAAAGGATGAGGGCTAAAGGATAAAGTGTTGAGGTTATTCTGACTCCTGACAGCTACCTTTTTCTGACATCACGGCAAAGCGGAAGCAAGCTACACCTCTCACTCCTCACTATGCAATCCCAATGGCACTATCTACTACAAAATTTGGGTGAATGGCAGGGATCGTTTACACGCTTTTCGCCTGCGGGGGAGTTACGCGAAGATACGCCGACGATCGTGACGCTAGCAGGGTTGGATGACAATCAAACGATTCGTCAAACGATTCAGCGCTATGCACCGTCAACAGACGTAACTGACGCGTCTCTAGCAAGTGAGCCGATCGACGAAAAAGTCCTGGTTTACAGCTCTCTCGGTCGAGGCATCTTGTTTTTTGAGGATGGCGCATTTTCGCAAGGCTCCATGCAGTTTGCTCCCTTTTCAGAATTTGGGGCTGAGCTGGGGTTGATTGCAGGCGATCGACGCTTACGGTTAGTGCAGCTTTTTGATCCCCAGAGCCAACTTGCCCAGCTCACGCTTATTCGTGAAAAACTTGCTGGGAGTCATACTGCCGAGCGTCCGCCGTTGACGCTGAACGATCTACTAGGCGAGTGGCATGGGGAAGCCGTCACGGTGTATCCCGATTTGCGATCGCCGACCTCATACCCGACCCAATTACAAATCAGCCGTAGTGGTGCAAATCAGGTTGTACAGCAACTGACGTTTGGTGAAGGGGCTGGGACAACGGTGCGCTCGACCGCGATCGTGAACGGGTCTTGCTTAGAGTTCAATCAGGGTTCGTTGCCTGTGCAAGTGCTACTGCTGCCAGATGGCGCATCATCAACCTGCCCCGTTTATATCAAAACCGGAAACCCTTTCTTTTTAGAGGTTGGCTGGCTCCTTCAGCCTGATCAACGTCAACGGATGATTCGTAGTTACAACCAAAAGGGGGAGTGGGTCAGCCTGACTTTAGTGATTGAGCGAAAGCTGACTGGGCAAAACGAGCACAGCGGTAAAGCGTAAGCAGGACAAAAGAGTAAGAGCTTACGCGATGTACGACTTTCCTGCAATGCCTGCCAAAACTGCCCTCACCCTTAGCCCTCTCCCGATGGGAGAGGGAACCGGAACGGTCTGGAAGCCCTTCTCCTCAGGGAGAAGGGTGGGGATGAGGGCGAATTAGTTGCACATCGCGTGAGCTTGCTAAAAAATAACTGCACACTTTTGGATCAGCGATCAGCTAACGGCTACAGACCCTGCTGTTATTTCTGTACAACTTCTAATCAGTTAAGACTTATTTGACATCAAG
The DNA here is from genome assembly GCA_019358895.1 of Tildeniella nuda ZEHNDER 1965/U140. Lineage (GTDB taxonomy): Bacteria > Cyanobacteriota > Cyanobacteriia > Leptolyngbyales > Leptolyngbyaceae > Stenomitos > Stenomitos nudus. Next base: position 55,368 of record JAHHIG010000028.1, read on the forward strand.
TACCTCAGGCATTAACGTATAGCACTCCGCATGTAGAGCGTCTTTTTAAGTTTGCTGAGGCAATTGCGACAAGCAAAGGAAAAGCGTTTCTACCATGCAAGCGCGATCGGTCCGCCAAACTTCCGCATTTCGGCAAAGAATTTACCTTGTGCGCCGTGTTCTGGCAAGGTTGCTAGGTAAACAGCCGTTTCAGCACCTTCGTCTGCTGTGAACGGTGCCTCTGAGCCGCCCATATCAGTCTGCATCCAGCCAGGCGAGTACGAGTTGACTAAAATGTTGGTGCCCTGAAGCTCTTTTGCTAGGAGTACGGTGAAGCCATTCAGTCCAACTTTAGACAGTCGATACGAGGGCGCAAGGGGATAGTAGTCGCTGTCGATCGTCGTCAGAGAAGCCATTTCAGTCGAGACGTTTACAATACGCCCGTAATTCTGTGCCTGCATGAACGGTAAGAGTGCCTGCGTGATCCGAGCCACTGCTAGCACGTTCGTTGTCAGGGTTTCCAGCATGGTTTCTAGCTGCACCGTGAGCAGACTTGCTTCTTCGGGCTGCATTGTAGGGTTAACACCTGCGTTATTGACCAGAACATCGACTTTGCTATAGGTTTGCTGCACCCATTCTGTTAACTGTTGAACGCTAAAGTCGTTGGTGACATCCAAAGGGTGATAATCCACCTCGATCCCTTCTGTTGCTAGGCGTTGTTGCGCACTCAGACCGTCTTGTTCCTTGCGACTGGTCACAATGACCTGAATACCGTCTTGTTGACCTAATTTGCGAGCGATCGCGTAGCCCAATCCCTTGTGGCTGCCTGTTACCAGCGCAATTCTTTTTGGCGTATCCATCACGATTGTTCTGCTCGACTTCGCTTTAGAAGCACTGTAACAATCGTTAAGCTATTGAGCAAGATAATTATGTTTGTTGAGCGGTTAAGCCTTTAGCAGAATAGTGGTTTGCTCATTCGTCATGGCATGTCTGCACATCCTTAATGGATCGGTGAATTAAGCGACAGGGCCAAAGAAAGGCACCGCAGAGACTAACGGCTGCGATCGCGGTAAAAACTTGCCACTTTCTCTGTGGTGGATCGGCTGACTCTGAAGCGTTGGTTTCAGCCCGATCAACGGCATCAAAGGACGAGTGTGATAGCTGGCTGGCTGCATTCACACCCTCGATCGCGGCTCCAATCACATAAGCCGTCAAGGCAATGCCTAACCAGTTATTCATAGCGTTGTGCCCTTGAGCTACGGTCGGTGAAGCAAATTGTGAGGGCTAGGTTGATACTCAGTGTTAATGACTTCCCTGGTTGACAGAGTTTCTGTCGGCAGCAAGGTCACGAATGAGCGGCAGCTTGGACTGAATGTAGGTATCGAGGTTTCTAGCGTCTTGAGCATCGATCGACTGCTGCGCTCGAAACCGTTTGACGAGAAACTGCACCAGGTCAGAATCTTCAAATTGCAGCAGGGTGGTTACCTGAGTAGACTCCACCAAAGCCCAAAGCTGTCGCATCATGTTGGGAGTGACCATACATCTGAACCTCTTAAGCTTTTCTTTATAATTGCACGGTTTTCTGATTTAAGCTTGCTTCTCGACTCAAACTTCATGTGTCGATACTGATTTGAGAATGTATCAAGCATCACTTAAGACAGGTTGTGCTACTTGATCCGTATCTACTTGTTGAGCCGTGTGGACTCCCGTATCTCCTATATTCGTCCTTACAACCGCGCCTTTCAGTTGAATAGGACACAGTTTTGAGTTGGTGGCTGACCCTGATTAACTTCTTCTCACTATGCCATCCATGTCCGTTTTGTGAGCCTCTCTAAAGACTGAATCAGGTGTGCGATTCAGCACGCTGTCGTTGGTCTGCTCTTCTTTGCGTTCTGTCAAAGACCATTTAATGCGTCTCGGATACTCGGTAATGAGGTTGAGGATACTGGTCAATGAGGTTCAGACACTGGCGAATGAGTAGTAGAGGTTCATTAATGAGTATGGAATGCCCGTGAATGAGTCTTTGGTGTGGGTGAATGAGTTCTGGATAGTCGTAAATGAGTCTCCGGATGTTCATTCAAGACTCTCCCATCTTTATTAACGTGAGTTCGACGAACAGAAATTGACACAAGAAAAGCTGAGACTGGTTTTGAAGTAACGGTCTCAGCTATGGACACCATCGTATCGCGCCTCGACATCGCCCAAATCTTCTGTGAACTGGA
>JAHHIG010000029.1 GCA_019358895.1 Tildeniella nuda ZEHNDER 1965/U140
GCAAGACTATGTGGTCTTTGATGAACGTTACTTGCGTCCCGCTGAGGTGGAACTGCTGATTGGCGACCCGACTAAAGCGAAGGCTAAGCTCGGTTGGGAACCATCAGTGACGTTTGAGCAGTTGGTTCACCTGATGGTGGGAGCTGACTTAAAGGCATTAGGCTTAATTCCCTTAAACGGTCATGTTGTGCCATCGGTACCGGACATTGCAACTGTTCGCCAAGTGGCTGGTAGTTCTCTTTCTTAAGAGGCTCAAACTTTCTTAAGAGGCTCAAAGATTCCTGCACAGTTACCTGGTTGAGAAGCTTTCTTGATGACAGAGACTGAATTTGATCTGACTGACAAGCGCATTTTGGTTACTGACGGTGCAGGTTTCCTGGGCAAACAAGTCATCAATTACCTTTGTAAAGCTGGGGCAGATCCAACCAAGATCACGGTGCCACGATCGCATGATTGCGACCTGCGACTGATGGAAAACTGCCAACAAGCTGTCGATCAGTAAGATGTGGTGATTCATCTCGCGGCACATGTAGGCGGCATCGGCTTAAATCGGGAAAAATCGGCTGAGTTATTTTACGACAACCTAATGATGGGAACTCAACTGATTCATGCTTCCCATCAAGCTGGCATCCAAAAATTTGTCTGTGTGGGAACGATCTGAGGCAAGGACTGCAAAAGACAATTCATTGGTATCGGAAGCACTCGATTGGCGTATGAGTTACTTAGTTGAAGACTGCAGGTTGAAGACTGTAGGTTACATACGAGGTAGTCCTAAATAGGTAAGGATGAGCATACGTCTTAGCACATAAGGCTTTCAGAGCTTAGAGTCAACCTTACAGGCTTGAAGCATCCTGGCTTTTTTGATGCCTTTGCAGCTACCAGCTAAGACATTAACAAAATAATTGGCGCTGTGGCTCCTGTCTTGGGCAGATACTTAACGCTTTTCACGCGGCAGCAAATCAATGGACTCTATGCTACTGGGGATTTCCAAGCATCCTTACTCGTTTAGGACTACCAGGTTTTTTAGATTCGATGGATACCAAGGTTCCTGCCAAAAATCATGGGGCGACCATCGTCTTGCCAGACAATTGGAAAATCTGAGTTGTTGATTAAGGTCACTTGGACAAGACGTGCAGGCATGGAATTACTCCTTGGATCGTGCTGATCTAGCTTTTAAGCTTCATAGTCGATTGCACTCAGCAACGGGTCTTGGGTTAGTCCGCACCTTTTTCAACTTGTATGAATCTGCTACGAAGATACGTTGCGATCGCCTACAAAGCAATTCGTCATTTGACCCATGCGATCGTGAAGCGATCGTTACAGTCAGTCTGAGTAGAAGCATTTGGCAAGCGGAACTTATACTGAAATGACGGAGGGAAATTGACATGGTTAACACACTGCCATCCCCACAAAACCTGATTACCGACACCTGGGTACGTGCAACCTGGGAGGAATTTTTGGCAGTGTGCGATCGCCTTGACCTTCCTTCAGACGATCGTCCTGCCTTAGAGAAAGCACGGTGCTACTACGATGCGGGTTGGATGAGGATTGAAGCTGTGGGTATTGGTTCAGCTCATGGGCAAGATAATTCGCTTCTAGCAGCCGTAGTCACGCTCTACGGAACGCTGCGAAATATCCCTCAGATTGCGTTTACGAATGGCAGTTTTCGCAAAGTGGGTGAACGAGAGTGTCAGCCCGATCTGGCTTACTACATTGGGGCTGGAGTGCAACGCCCGCCGAAGAATAACCAGCCTGTGGATGTCAATGCCTATGGTGCGCCAACTTTAGCAATTGAAATCGCGTCTACCACGTTAAACGATGATTTAGGGCAAAAGCGCTTACTGTATGAGCGTTTAGGAGTGCAGGAATATTGGGTGGTGGATGTGCAAAATGCGATCGTGATTGCCTTTGCAGTCGCAGAGGGAGGCAGTCGGCAAATTCAGGTATCGCAAGTGCTACCGGGGTTGGCGATGAAGACGGTTGAGGAAGCCTTGCAACAGAGCCAGACGGCTGATGATACAGAGGTTAATCGCTGGCTCATGCAGCAGTTTCAAGCCTTGGGTTGATTGTATTTCCCCACAGCCCAGCAGACCTCACTCAAAAATGACAGTGATTCTTATACGGATGGCAGGCTCCCAGTCTACTTCTCCCCTTACTATGAATCGGTTGTTCAGTGGAACGACGTTATAGACCTTCATGGTAGCGTCCCCTTGAAAAGGAGTGCCATTTCTGTCAACCTCGGTAAGCGCCGCAACCGCACTGTTTCCGGGTGTCACTCCAGTTCGATCAATTGATTCAGTAAATATCCTACTAGCTGTTATGACCTTTTGAACTGATGCCATTCATTCTCTCCTTTTGTTTTTGCTGAGGACTGCTACGAGGATAGGTTGCAGGCACTGATGAGGCAATTCGTCATTTGACCCATGCGATCGTGAAGTTTTTGTTACAACTTCTGGAAAATTTATTGCAATCAGGGATTAATTTGAACAGCCTCCAAATTAGCCCCCAAAATGTATGGAATCTTTGTCGCTTAGCGATACGCAAAACCTCCATCAAGGCATTCAGAAGCTCTACACCCTTCACAATCTTGATACGTTTGGTGTAGATGCGCTTTCAATCTTGAATCAGCTTGTTCCCAGCGATATTCCAACCTTTCATGTCACTTACGTTCGGACGCGCCAAACTTCAGATACTCACCTACCCGGCTTTCCTGGCTTTACCCCTGAAATGAAACGGGTACGTCTGCAACATTTTGATGAGCATCCCGTTATCCATCACATGCCGCAGACCCTTAATGGAGTCTATAAAGTCTCAGATTTTGTTAGTCAGAAAAAACTTCATTGCCTTGAAGGATTTTATCAGCAGTTTTTACGACTGGTTAACATAGAAGATCAGATGGTCTTTTTTCTACCAAATGCTAATTCGGGCAATTGGTGCAACCTTGCTCAAACAGATGCAACCCTGGTGGGATTTGCACTGCATCGCACTCAGCGAAACTTTATGGAACGCGATCGCCTCATTCTCGATCTCCTGCGTCCTCACTTGTTCCAGGCATATAGCAATGCTCAACACTATCAGCGATTGCAACAAGATCTAAGCCAACTTCAGCAGTCCCTCAATCCTCTTGGCTTGATGATTTTAGATACTGAGGGACAGGTACAGTTCGTCACGCCCCAAGCCATAGTATGGCTGGAAGCCTATTTTGCCAAACCGACTGGCAACTTTCAACTGCCTGACCATTTATGGGCTTGGATCAAGCATCAAGTCACTAGCGCTCAAACAGACCTGCCAAAGGCGTGTTTGCCACTGCGAATCGAACAGACTGATAAGCAGTTGGTGATTCGTTTAGTCGTCGAACCTGGGAATCAATACCTGCTTTTTCTGGAAGAACAGACGCTACCCGTGTTGAATTCACTAAAGCTATTGGGCTTGAGTCAGCGAGAGACTGAAGTTCTCTTTGAGGTGATGCAAGGCAACGATAACAAAGCGATCGCAGCCCAATTGAGTGTTGGCAAAAGCACCATCCGCAAGCACCTGGAAAGCATTTATCGCAAGTTGGGGGTGCAAAGTCGCACCGAGGCGATCGCGCAGGCATTGACAAAACTAGGGCTTTTACATGCTTTGCCATTGAGCTGAGGGTTTGAGGGTGAAGGGAAGGCTCACAGCGATTACTAATCGGGTAAGCTACAGTCCTGTGAAGACGGGTGTGGGGTGTAGGGTGTGGGGTAGCACCTGCTGACAGTTTTTCTAGAAGCCACTACGCCTCAGCAAGACGTTGAGTAGCTGATGACAGATAGTTTCTTGACTGTGCTTTCTCGATCTACGGTTTGCTGACTCATTTTGACCATTTGCTGACTCATTTCAGTAGTTTCCGCAAGCAAAACGGCAATTTGCTGTCTCATTTTGACCATTTGCTTTCTCAAACTGCGGTTTGCTGTCTCATTTCAGTGGATCGCGCATTCATTTTGGTGTTTTCCGCAAGCAAAAGGGTTGCTTGCTTTCTCAAACTGCGGTTTGCTTTCTCATTTCAGTAGATCCCGTATTCGTAACAGCGATCGCACTGTAGCAAAAGCGATCGCAGATTTGCCGAAATTCGCTCAGGCTGATCGACACGAAAATTCTTTAACGTGAGGGATATTAACCCGATTAAATCACAACGTACCCGTTATGGCTCGTCGTAAAAGAACCTCTCAAGTATTAGAAAAAGCCGTCCGCCGTGCGGCTGGCATGACTTCCATCGATCCTCATTTAGATGTTGGAACCGGACTCACTCTACCGTCCTTTTTCACTCTGATCGAAACCATGCGAACCAGAGAGAACGCCTATAATACTGCTCTTTCTAACGTGGATAAGCTCTACCGTGAAATGCTGGAAACCGAGCGCGAGTTGTCCGATATGGCAGAACATATGCTGTTAGGCGTTGCCACCAAGTACGGCAAAAGCAGCGCAGAGTATGGCATGGCAGGAGGCGTTCCCAAAAACCAACGCCGCAAAGGGCTGCGAGGCGAATCGCCAATCTCCAGCTCTGAGCAACCTGCTTTCGTTGCCAATACAAACGGCAATAGCAACACAAACGGCGACAAGAACGGCAAGCCAGCAGTTGCAACAACGTAGGCTATGTGCAAACTGATGCAGGATCAAACGTGCTTGCATGTAACGCGATCGCCCTCTGACAGCACGGTTTAAAAACAGCTTCAAACCATCATTCACAAGGGACGCTGCGTAGAACTTGGGCGATCAACGGAAACTTCTGCATGAGTCCGACAGTCTCAAGTTGCACCCAGGTAGCTGGTCAACTCCTTTAGGGGAGGGGTTTTTCCTTTTTCACCTTTGACCGCCAGCGACGGTGCATCACCCTGAAGCACTCTGCTTTCAGTCGAACCCAACGTTAGGAAATTGCACTATGAAACGAATAATGCTTGCAGCGATCGGGATCCTTCCGATCGTTGCTCTGGCATCGTTGCCCAAGCCAGCCTCAGCCGGGGTGGTCATTCGGGAATCGAATGTCCGGTATCCTGTAGTCGTTATCGATCGACCTGACTACTCCGATCGACGAGGCTACGACAACCGCAACGACGATCGGCGTGACTACAACAACGATCGACGCAACAACGCTGGCTGGCGCGACAACGACAATCGTAACAACGATTGGCGTGATAATCGCCGATGGAACAACCAGCGCCGGGTTTGGATTCCCGGTCATTGGGAACGCGGTTTTCTAGGGATTGGTCGCAAATGGGTGGCTGGTCGCTACGAGTATCGTTAAAAGTTCTCTGAGGCTGATTTAGGCAGCAAAAGGGGCTGGACATCAGCCCCTTTTGCAACACATCAAAAGACTTCTTGCATCAATCATTTCGCCCTCACCCTCACCCTCACCCTCTCCCTATGGGAGAGGGAACATGATTTCTAGCTCCCTTCTCCCTGGGGAGAAGGGCTGGGGATGAGGGTTTGAACGATTCGCGCAAGAAGTCTGATGATTGAATGATCAGTAACGTCGCCGCTTTCTAAACCTGAGGTTCAAACAACGCTTGAGTTACTTCGAGAGCACCGGATGGGCAATCACAGGACAGTTGATAATTGCCTGGGTGGGTCGCAGTCCAAACAGCCAGGGATTGCCAGGTCCTTCAGGATTAATGGACGCACTGGTTACCAAGCCTGCTTCCACCAGTCCTTTGAGGTCTTCAAACGACGTGATTCGTCTGACCTTGTTTGCCTTGATAGCAGCATCCGTCCACATATTCACATGGGCATCCCACAGAGGGCTGTAGTTGTTAGCAGCGGAGCGATCGTCGTTGGAAGGCGGAATGGGGAAGATATTGATGGGGTCAATCCCCCCGTTTGCCAGGGATGCAGTAAAGCCCTGATCTTGACCCGTGCGAGTGTCAGTAATCCCATTCAAGACAGGCGAGAAACCCAATAAAGCGGAGCGATCGGTTGCTCTTGATTTGCCGATCTCAGGCAGATTGGCAAGCCGAGGTGCAAAGACCCCTTTTTCGAGCACCGATGGTACTTCTGCCGAGACATCCGTCACCAGATGGTAGAAGTACTGTTTGCCACCCTGGAACCCATCCAAAATCGACATGGTTACCGTCTGCTTCTTGAGGTCTAGCGCGATCAAGCGATCGTGGCTCCCCGAACCGTTATGCACCATTTGTACATTGAGTACGACTTGGCTGGGCATCACCACCATCGAAGACCACTGTGCATCACCAATCGCCCCTGGCTTTGCCACTTTAGGTGGAAACGGATTAGGGGAACCCGGCTCGACTTGATACTCCGGGGAAAAATCCACATTGCCCTTGAATTGAATCAAGCCACCGTTCATAGTGACCGTTTGCGCTCCAGCAGAGCCGATCGCATTCTTCATTTTGGGCGCAAAGTTGATGCCCAGTTTCTTTGCAACATTGAAATCAGATGCTTCGGTGATGATGTAATAAACTGGCTCACCTTTGGGTGAACGACCCTTAAACAGGGGCAGCGTAACGGTTGCCTTGCCTGGTGTGAAATTAACTGCTAAAGCGCTTTTAAGGTACACATTGTCGCTTGCCTTAAACTTAACGGCTGTTGTTTCGGAGTAGCTGGGGCGACCGGATTCCTTCGCGGCGGTTGACAACAAAACCTGTGCTTCTGCTACTCCACTTGGTGCAGCTACAACATTGGTTGACACGAGCGGTACCATCAAAGCAAGCAAAAATGCGATCGTCAAGCCTATTTTTTTGTTCATGTATCGTTCCTTTAAGGGCGATTCAATTCATAAAGGTCTTCTCCATTTGGCGACTGCAAGCTGAGAGTGGTCTGAGAGAACATAGAGAATGACTTAAAAGTTGCCATTGTCAGCCTGTAGCATTCACATCAGACATCTAACAGGGCAGCGGTTGGTCGATTAGAACAGAAATGATGCATTTGACCAAAACCTCGGAGGTTTAAGCGACTATGTTGGTGACGATGCTCGGTTCCGGGTCAAAACCTCCGAGGTTTACGTAAGTCCTAAGAGGTTGTTTGAAAAGTGTCTGGTGGTTAAAACCGCGACTACGTAAACAAAGTCCGCCTGCGCGGACTACCGCAGAGTAAGGGTTTTATCACCTGCAACGGCAGGTTTTGCCTCTGTAGCCGCGACTTCAGTCGCCAATGCTACAAGCATCTGGACTTTTAAAACGTCCTCTAAGGCAACGGTTGATAGATTAGAGGTGGAAATTGATCTGCCAACTTGTATGACTGCACCACCAAAACAGAAGACTGCCCTACCTTCAGCATTCATCATTCGGTTTGGTCGTTTCGTCTGGACGACACTCTGGCGCTTGATGATGTCTCGCTTAGCCCCGCGTGATGATTCTGGAGCCTACACTCGCCCCGCCAGTACGTTTAGAGGCACCGTAAGCGCAGAGGCAGGACAGCCATATTTGCCTGCTGCACAGCGGTATCGCCTCTATGTTGGCTGGGGCTGTCCCTGGGCACATCGCACGCTTATGGTTCGCGCCCTGAAAGGGTTAGAAGCTGCTATACCCATCACGATCGTTTCACCATCACCGGAAGCGGGCGGTTGGGTGCTCGATGAACCAGAGGCAGGCTGTCAGACGTTAGCTGATCTGTACCGCAAAGCGACACCGGGCTATTCTGGACGATCGACGGTGCCCGTGCTGTGGGATGACCAGACGCAGACGATCGTCAATAACGAAAGCGCCGACATTATCGTCATTTTGAACGCACAGTTCAATGACTTTGCTCAGCAGCCCGACCTCGACTTGTATCCAGAGCACCTGAAAGTAACCATTGACCAGTGGAACGAGACCATTTATCATGCCGTCAACAACGGTGTCTATCGCTGTGGCTTTGCCCAAACGCAAGCGGCGTATGAGGTTGCTTGCAACGAACTATTTACAGTACTTGACGAGCTTGATGCGGTCTTAAAAACCAAACGATACCTGTGTGGCAGTAGTTTGACGTTGGCAGACGTGCGACTCTTCACAACGCTCTATCGGTTCGATCTCGTCTATTACGGGCTTTTCAAGTGCAACCGCCGCCGCATTCAGGATTACCAGTCTTTGGGCGCATACCTGCAAGAGTTGTATCAACTGCCCGGTATAGCTGATACCTGTGACCTCGAAACGGTGAAGCGGGACTACTACGGCAATTTGTTCCCGCTCAATCCCGGTGCCATTATTCCTTCAGGTCCAGATCTGAGCTATCTCACAGCACCACCGCAGCGATCGCTGGTAACTCATGAGAAAGTTATACCTTAAATTGCTGCCTGTATCAGCGATCGGTTCATTCAAACTGCGATGACGATGTACAGATGACTGGAGTTTCGACTACCAGGGCAGGTTATCCTGGAAGTCTGCGTATTACTGGTTGCCTATGCTTCCGCTCCGTCGATCGCTCCCGTCCCGGCTCTATGCTCGTGGGCTGACGTTCAAACAGTTTGCTAGAACGATCGCTTTGCTGCTGACGCTTTTACTGAGTTGGAGCATGGTTCCTGCTGTTGCTCTGGCGCGCACTGAGGTACCAGCAGTGAAGCCGTCGCAGTCGATTCAACCATATCTCGATCGGGTGATTCAACAAATCACAGAATTTCGTTTGGCGAACGGTATGAAATTCATTGTGCTGGAGCGGCATCAAGCACCAGTCGTCTCCTTTCTCACCTATGCGGATGTTGGCGGTGCAGATGAGCCAGAGGGCAAAACAGGAGTCGCGCACTTTCTAGAGCACCTGGCATTTAAGGGCACGACCCGCATTGGTACCACCGATTACAAAGCAGAAGCCCCACTGTTAGACAAGCTCGATCGGCTCTCGGAGCAGATCCAGGCAGCAACCGCACAGAAGCAGAAAGCAGAACTTGACAAGCTAAAGGCAGAATTTGCTCAGGTGGAAGCAGCGGCGGCAAAGCTAGTCAAGCAAAACGAACTGGGGCGGATTGTGGAGCAAGCAGGTGGTGTCGGGCTAAATGCCAACACTTCAACCGATGCAACGCGCTATTTTTACAGTTTTCCGTCTAACAAGCTGGAACTGTGGATGTCGCTGGAATCGGAGCGTTTTCTGGAGCCTGTCTTCCGGGAGTTCTATAAAGAGAAAGACGTGATTTTGGAAGAGCGGCGACTCCGAACCGATAATTCACCGATCGGTCAGATGGTGGAGGCGTTTTCAGATGTCGCCTTTAAAGTGCATCCCTATCGTCGTCCAGTCATTGGCTATAACCAGGATATTCAGGGCTTAACTCGTAAAGATGTGCAGACGTTTTATGAAACGCATTATGCACCCAATAATTTGTCGATCGCCATTGTTGGCGACGTAAATCCAACTGAGGTCAAACGACTGGCACAGCTTTACTTTGGTCGGTTTAAGGCAAAACCTGCACCCCCGGAAGTTGTAGCCACTGAACCCGCTCAAGCCGAGCCACGATCAGTTACCCTGCGGCTAGAAACGCAGCCGTGGTACCTGGAAGGCTATCATCGTCCGGCAGTCAAGCATCCCGATGATGTGATTTACGACATGATTGCGAGCATTCTCAGCAGTGGGCGCACCTCGCGGCTGTATAAGTCGTTGGTTGAAAAACAGCAGTTGGCGCTGAATGCGGCTGGTTACAGCGGTTTTCCGGGCAATAAGTTTCCTAATTTAATGTTGTTCTACGCGCTCACGGCTCCGGGACATACCGTTGATGAAGTGGCAACCGCTTTAGGCGCTGAAATCGATCGCTTGAAAACTACACCTGTTTCGGCAACCGAACTCGATCGCGTAAAAACTCAGGCACGAGCAGGCTTGCTGCGATCGCTCGACTCGGATACGGGTATGGCACAAGCATTGTTGGAATACGAAATTAAAACCGGAAGCTGGCGCAATTTGTTTAAACAAATCGACCAAATTGCAGCCGTAACAACCCAGGATATTCAGCGCGTCGCGCAGGCAACCTTTGTGCCCCAAAATCGCACGATCGGTAAATTGTTACCAAAAGCATCATGAAGTCAATCAATTGATCATCCCTTCCACAGCTTGGTAGAGAAAGACACTAATGCAATTCGCTTTGTGCATTAACGCTAAAGCTCTTCCAGGAAACAAAGTCGAGATTCAAAACTTATGACACTCACTTCTGTAGTCAAAACGTTAAATGTTCTTTCTTTAGAAGACTGGATGCAGAATCCTCCTCAAGGGAAAGAATGGGTTGATGACAAATTGGTTGATAAGCATCCTCTTGTGTGGATAGATAACCAGGGGAGCGAACAGAATGGTATGACTTTAGAACACAGTCGTATTCAAGCCAATCTGTCATTTTATTGGCGAAGTTACCGAGATTCTAGTGGTCAGGGCGGTGAGATTTATACAGATGTTCCGTGCCGTACCACGAAACAGGGTCGCTCTCCGGATGTTGCCTATCTCACGCCAGCGTTAGCCAATCAATATGGTGCTGCTAATGTTCTCCCTCAAAGCTTTCCGTTGAGCGCTGAAATAATCTCGCCAACTGACTTTGCTGACGATGTGATTGCGAAAGCATACGAGTATTTGCAGTCTGGTGGTGAAGAGGTCTGGCTAATTTTTCCGGCAAATCGATGGGTAATCGTTCTTACTCAATTCACTCGACAAATCTTTGTCTCAGGTGAAATCGTAACAACGCAAACTGCTCTCTCTGGTTTTAGCATAGCCGTTGATGATGTGTTCGCTTAAAACTAAAACACTGAGCGTTAGTGGTTGAAGTGAAAAAACTATCTATGAAAGCAAAGATTATGAAAGCAGAGAAGCGTCAGCAAATTGTTAAGCTATTTACTCTCATTTTTTGCTTTTTGGTGATTCCTATTTTGCTCTTAGTTTTGGCGCTGCGCCCAGCGGCAGCAGAAACGCCGAAACACTATACAGACTTGACGTTTTCGTCACCACCAGCAATCAAACTGCCGGACTACACGCGGTTTAAATTGGCGAATGGCATGGTAGTTTATCTAGTCGAAGATCACGAACTGCCGTTGATTAACGGGACTGCCATTATTCGCACGGGCGATCGCTTGGAGCCGTCGGAGAAAGTGGGTTTAGCAGAACTGGTCGGTACGGTGATGCGATCGGGTGGTACGCAGCGACGCACAGCCGATGCGATCAACGAATTTCTAGAGCAGAGAGCCGCATCGGTAGAAGCCGCGATCGACGAAGATGCTGGTAACGCGGGGTTCAATACGCTGACAGAAGATCTGCCAGAGGTCTTTAGCCTGTTTGCAGAAACCTTGCGGCAGCCTGCGTTTCCGATCGATAAGCTCAACCTGGCAAAAACACAGCAGCGGGGCGGCATTGCTCGTCGAAATGACGAACCAGACTCGATCGCCGATCGTGAGTTTCGCAAGCTGGTGTATGGCGACAGCAGCCCCTACGCCCGTTTTGTCGAGTACGCCACACTTACCAATATTTCTCGTGACGATTTAGTGAGTTTTCACCAACAGTACTTCTATCCCAACAACATTCTGTTGGGCATTGTTGGTGACTTTGACACCAAGGCAATGCGTCAACGGGTGGAAACCACATTTGCTGACTGGAAGCCTTCGGAGGCAAAACCCGCAGCGTTGCCAGCAGTCACTCAAGCAAAGCAAGGCGGTATCTTTTTTGTCAATCAGCCCCAACTGACGCAGAGCAACGTGCAGATTGGGCACTTGGGCGGACAGGTGAATAGTCCAGACTATCCAGCGCTATCGGTGATGAATGAAGTGCTGAATGGGTTTGGCGGACGGCTGTTTAACGAGGTGCGATCGCGCCAGGGCTTGGCGTACTCGGTCTATGCGTATTGGGGTTCACAGTACGACTATCCAGGGCTGTTTGTAGCAGGCGGACAGACGCGATCGGAGGCAACAGTCCCCTTCATCAAAAGTGTGCGGACAGAGATTGAAAAAATCCGTGCCGCTCCCATTGCCACCGCAGAACTTGCCTTTGCCAAAGACTCAGTACTTAATTCCTTTATTTTCAACTTTCAGCAGCCCAGCCAAACGCTGTCTCGTCTCTTGCGCTACGAATACTTTGGCTATCCTGACGACTTTATCTTTCGCTACCAAAAGGGTGTGGCTGCAACCACGATCGCCGATGTGCAGCGCGTTGCCAAAACCTATTTAAAGCCCGAAAACATTGTGACGCTAGTCGTCGGTAATCAAGCGACCATCAAGCCACCGCTGAATACGTTAGGACAGGCTGTCACCGCTGTTGATATCACTATTCCAGGATCAAGTAAAAGTTAGGGGACTGCTCTGTGTAACGCTTTAACGGGTTTTAGCCTTGCCAGGGCGATCGTGGTTCTCACGGCACTGCAAAAGTTTTAACTTGCAAAGCCTTAACTTTAGACAAGCAGATGTGCAATGATAACGGCGAGGACTTAAAAGGCAACAGTGTCCCCTAGACACTCACAAACATTTCAGGCTTGAAAATTTCACGTTCGAGTCTTATCCCTCAGAGAACGATGTTTAGAAAAAACACCCCACCGCCATCAAAAGTACTACCAACCTACATTGCGCCCAACAGTGAATTTCAGGGAACGCTCCACGTAGAAGGTGATCTGCTTGTGGAAGGTATCATTCACGGCACCGTTGAGGTGAGGGGCGATATGCAAATTTCTGAAAATGGGCTCATCGAAGGACCCGAAGTACGAGCCAGAAACTTGACCGTCCACGGAGTCCTCAAAGCGCGAGTCATGGTCGAAGGGAAGCTCACCCTCAGTCGTACTGCTCGTTTAGAAGGCGATGTGAATGCCAGCGCACTCAGCGTTGAAGAAGGCGCATTCTACGTTGGTTACATCGAAACGGGTGAAACCAAAGCCTTGCCCAGTGTGAGAACGCGACCAGAACTGGCAGGCAGCGGTGATGCCTATACTGGCGGTCTCGGTAGCTAACTAGCTCCCTGACTTCTTCCTTCAATCATGATTGGATTGCCTCAAGAAGCGATACAGATCCCCGACTTCTTTTTTCAGCCCTGATTGATTGCCTGAACCTGATGCAGAAGTCGGGGATCTCATTGACGTATGACACTAACGCAAGTTTGGGGTGCGCTGTTACTTTTCATCGTCTGTCCACTGTTGGGCGGGCTACCCCTCATCGCCTGGATCACCTATGCCCTGACACAACGATCGCTAGCAACGCTGGGCACTGGCAACATCAGCGTTTCAGCGGCTTTTTATCACGGTGGACGAGTTGTAGGCATTCTGGCTGTCTTGTCAGAAGCGTTAAAGGGCATTGCAGCGGTTTTGCTGGCGCGATCGTTTTTTCCATCTGATCCGGTTTGGGAGCTGGTGGCACTAATAGCACTGGTTGTCGGACGCTACTGGTTTGGCAAGGGCGCAGGGACAACCAACGTCGTGTGGGGCTACGTCGTGCATGACCCGATCGCGGCTGGCTTTGTCTTCCTCATCAGCGGCATCAGTTTTACGATTCTGCGCGAACGGCGACAGGGACGACTCAGCGTTCTCGTGATCTTTCCGCTCATGACAGCGCTACGCCATCCATTAGACCAGGAACTGATTGGAGCGGCGATTATCCTTTCAGTCGTGCTGGGCTGGATTTATACCAAGCTTCCCGATGACCTGGATCTGCCTTCAACATCGGCGCAAGCGGATACTCAGTCAACGTTCAAATTTTTTCGGCGCGATCGTGCCATTCGTTCGTTGAGTGATCCATTGGATGCCCGCAAGGTGGGGCAAAAAGCCGCGACACTCGCACGGTTGAAGCGATCGGGCTATCCCGTGCCAATGGGCTGGGTGCTTAGTCCAGGTGATGACCCAGAGCCGTTAGTAGAGTTGCTCAAGCCGACACCCAAAGCGCCGCTCATCGTGCGATCGTCGGCTGTAGGCGAAGATTCCGAAACAGCATCAGCAGCAGGGCAATACGAATCCATTTCGAGCATCATTCGCCGCGAACAATTGTTGCCTGCCATTTCTCGCTGCTTTGCCTCGTATAACGAATCCGGTGCGGTGCAGTATCGACGCGATCGCACTCTGCCTGATGCCGCGATGTCAGTCTTGATTCAACAACAAGTACGGGGAGTCTTCTCTGGTGTTGCTTTTAGCCGCGATCCAGTCACGAGGCAAGGTGATACGGTAGCGATCGAAGCTCTACCGGGCAGTGCCTCTCAGGTTGTGTCTGGTCAGGTAACGCCTGAAAGTTATCAGGTGATCGTGCCTGCGATCGATGTTCAGCCCACGACAGGCTCGGCTAAAGCCGATTGGGTGTTGCTGGACGATCACACCTTCACGGTTAACGGCATCGGCACCGTGCCATTGCGTCTCATTCAACAGGTCGCGTTTCTGACCAGACACCTGGAAGCGCAGCACCAGGGCATTCCCCAGGATATTGAGTGGAGCTACGACGGTCAGCAGCTTTGGCTTTTGCAAGCGCGACCCATCACCACGCTGCTACCCATCTGGACGCGCAAAATTGCGGCTGAAGTGATTCCTGGGTTGATTCATCCCCTCACCTGGTCGATTAACCGTCCGTTGACCTGTGGCGTTTGGGGCGATCTCTTCACCCTCGTTCTGCGCGATCGTGCTCGTGGGCTGGACTTCAACGAAACCGCTACCTTGCATTACTCCCACGCCTACTTCAATGCGTCATTGTTGGGACAGTTGTTTCGGCGGATGGGCTTGCCACCCGAAAGCCTGGAGTTTTTGACGCGAGGCGCAAGGTTTAGCAAACCACCCCTGCAAGCTACCCTGCGGAACGTACCAGGACTCTTGCGCTTAGCTAGTCGAGAATGGCGGCTAGAAAAGGACTTCCGGCACGATCATCGTCGTCACTTTGCACCCGCACTGGCAGAGTTTTCCCAACAGCCAGCCTCTGACCTTTCTCCGGTAGCGATTTTAAAGCGGATCGATCGCCTCCTCAACCTGCTGCAAACCGCCACGTACTACAGCATTCTGGCTCCTCTTAGTGCAGCGTTGCGGAAAGCTATTTTTAAGGTCAAGGATGAGCAGTTGGACAATAGCGACACGCCAGAAATTGCAGCATTGCGATCGCTTCAGGAATTGGCACAAGCGGCGAGAGAAGTCTTAGAGAGGGAGTCGGGAGTCAACGTTTCTAGCTCCACAAGCGAAGCAGGAGATGGAAGCGTTGAAAGGAATCGGGAATCGGGAGAGGCGGCGGAAGTAGGGGAGGCAGGGGAAGCGGCGGAAGCAAGAAGAAGACAAAATGTTTCCACTCCCCACTCCCCACTCCCCACTCCCCTTACGCTGCTGGCTCAAACCTTTGAGGGACAAACAATCCTGGCGCAGTTTGATGCACTGATGGAGCAATACGGCTACTTAAGTGAAGTGGGAACTGATATTGCCGTGCCAACGTGGCGGGAAGATCCGCAGCCTGTGCGATCGCTGTTTGTCCAGTTTTGTGAGCATCCACCTGCGATCGCGTCCCCAATCGATCGTCAAAGTGGCAACGTCAAACGGGTACAGCGTCGTCTGGCGCTTAAAGGTCGAGTGACGGAGGTATACAGCCGCTTGCTGGCAGAACTGCGCTGGAGCTTTGTGGCGCTAGAACAGAACTGGTTGGAGTCAGAAAAATTGGTAGCTACAGGCGATATTTTTTTCCTGGAACTGGTGGAAATTCGGCGTTTGGTGGAGAGGGGAGAAGAGACACACGTTCGGGCACTGGTGGAGCAGCGACGATCGCAACTGGAAGCCGATCGCGCACTCGAAATAGTGCCGTTTTTGGTCTATGGGAATGATCCACCCACACCAATAATGAGTGTTCACAACTGGCAGTCATCGCAGCAGCTACGGGGCATTGGCGCGAGTCCGGGACAGGCTGAGGGCATTGTTAAAGTGGTGAGGAGTTTAACCGCATTGCCAGAGATCGATCGCGACACCATTCTCGTTGTGCCATATACAGATTCTGGTTGGGCACCACTGCTTGCCAGAGCGGGAGGGCTGATTGCAGAGGTCGGGGGAAGGCTATCGCATGGCGCGATCGTGGCTCGTGAGTACCGCATCCCGGCTGTGATGGATATTCACAACGCGACTCAATTGCTCCAAGACGGTCAGCGCGTCCGCATCGATGGTCAACAGGGCACCGTAGAAATTGTGTAATTGAGGTTGCAACGTTTAGCTTTCAATACTTCTATGTTTCTCATAACGATTACCAGAAACAAGGGATGTTGCTGAACTCTCTCTACTCTACTTTGTCCGTCACGCCTTCAAGGTAGCCGATTACGCCTTTGCCCCACGGAGTTTCTTCGGCAAGATGTTCACCCACTTTGAGTAGACCTTTTTTGACCCCGTTCCACTGTCGTTGCAGGTTCAGAAAGCTTTGCCAGCGTTGAGGCTGCGATCGCTTGATTTCTTGAAACTCGATATCGACGATCGCCGGAATTTGTGCCTCTGTCGCTTGAGGATATTTGTGCTGTAAATCAGCGCCGCTTCGACCTGAGTTTGAGTCAGTTCGTATTCTTGCATCACAGCTTCTTTGGACATGCCGCCTGCAAGGGAACCAAGAATGATGGCAATGGGAACGCGAGTACCCGTGATGACAGGCGTACCGTGGTGAATCGCCGAGTCTACGCTAATATGGGGTGCGATTTCCATTCCCTTACATCTCCCTATTCGCCTACTTCTCGCAGACTATATTCGTATAGTGTTCGCTCAACACGGAAGCCTGCTTGGATAATTAATTGATCGAGCAACGGTTTTAAGGCTGGGATCAGTCCTTGATCTTTTGCATTGATCAGAATGCCGAGAATTCCTCGTATAGAAAGTCCGTACTGCGTAGCGATCGATCGTCCCAACCGCTCATCAATCAGCAGACGATCGACCTTTAGTTGAAGAGCAAGGGCGATCGCTTCAGATTCACCATGATCAAGCGTTTGTTGGAGAATTTGAATCAGTTGAAAGTTGGTGGGTGTTTGAATTTCTAACCACCCCGCTGATACTGATGAAGTAACCATAGGTTGGATTTCGCGCAGGCGCATGAGTTCATCATAAACAGCAGGCGGAATGACGATTTTTGGGTAGATCTGCTGAAGTAGAGCAATCTTGCCAATGACAGCAAAGTTACTCAATGGCGAAGTATTGCTGACAACACGCATTACCAACCTTCTTCTCGCAGGCTTTTTAGGTCTTGCTTAAGGTCATCTACATCGTAGTGAATGTTAATGCCGCGACTGGCGATTAATCGTTGAAATTCAATTTGGTGTATCCCAGCGAGTTGGCTGGCGCTGCCGAGGGTGATGCGTTCTTGCTGAAAAAGAGCAATGGCAAGTTCCTGTCGCAAATCTGCTTCGGTGAGTTGCAAATGGTCTGGTAGGTCGATCGTGATTTGCATATTTAATCTCTTTATGAAGGTATATCGAAAGCTAGAACTGTCAGGAGCAATTTACGATCGTGGTCGTCTGGATGGTGAACAATAAACCGAAACTGAGTTTCTGCGTCAATAGCCACTTCTCGCACAAAATTGGGGTGTTCCCGAACTGCTTGGGTTGTCTGATTCAAAACAGCAATAAAGTTTTGTTTTGATTAAATATTAGCATTGCAAGCTTTGTATCATGTCGCGCATCAAGCAGTATGATTGCCCGTCGAATCTAACCTATGAAGCGGGCAACCGTATTGAGTTAGCCGATTATCGATCCAACCTAGCTCAAAAACAGCGGATGGATTGATATCAGAGACTTTGGGTATATTTTGAAGGCTAACTTTAAAGTTTACCTTCGGATTTTCTCTTCTTAAGGCGAAATATAAACTAAAATGATATGACATTTGAAGGATTAAACCATGAATGAACATATCACGGAAGAGAGTTCTGTAGTGAATCTAGAGCGAGAAACAAAAGGTTGGTCTCTTCAAAAATTTCTTCCAAGTCTACAATTATTAGTGACGATTGGGATTGCAGTAGGTGGATTTCTGGTAAGTACGAAAGTTGATACAACCAAATTAGAGATTGATAAGGCAAATCAAAAACTCACTGAAATCACAACTAAATTTGAGAAAAACAAAAAATTTGCTGATGAAGTCAATACTGCCATTGATCAACTTTCAGGAGAAAAACCAGTCAAGGCTAAAATGACTCTAATCAGGCTTTACACATTTGCTGATACTGAAAATCCGACTTACAAATATGTTCTAGTTAATCTCGCTTTAGCTAGCGATAAGCCTGAACTTTTAGAAACAATGACTGCCTTGCTTGAAGGAGATAATCCGCAAGGCATTGATGAAAGTGTCTTTAAAAAATATCCCGTTCTTGCAGCAGCAAGAGCTAAGCTAGCTAGAAAAATCGAAAAAGAGGGTGCAGTTACTCAACAAGAGTTGAATACTGGTCAACCCATAACTAGTAACAGCCAGAATAAGCCTTCATCAAAAGCAGAGACTTTGGTCAAAGCAGAGGCTAGTCTTTTAAGTCAGTTGACTTCCAAAGATCTAAAAGGTTGGGTTTTTCTAGGTCGAGCAAATCGTAAAACGAAAACGCTTGAGAGCGATATCATTTCTGGCAGTCAGCTTGATCCCAAGATTAATCAAGAGGTCACAGTGACACAAAGTATCAATATTAGACTGAAACGCCCACCAAATAACTACACTCTTAACAACCTACCAAAGCTAATCGGCACCTCAAGAAAAGGTTCAAAAGTAAAAATTATTAAGGTTAGCCGAGTTTATTCTGAGAGTGGAAATATTGGCGTTTGGGCTGAAGTTGAGGTCATCGAAAAAGTTTAGATTGCATAAAAACTGGCTTCCTACAGTCGATTTGATTTGCATTAACTATACCTGTCCCTAAATCTACAAGACTGTGGCTTACTGATTAGAGAACTGTTGTTGTAGGCGCACACCCTATGTCTCGCCAGCACCTTAAACCATTTCTGCTTTTGCGATTCCTATTAGCGTTGAGCTATTGAGGTGTCTGGGCATTCTTGTACGATCGCCCTCACCTTCAACGGCAACTCAACCTGCGTTGGCGTGTAGCGATCGCCCCAGTCTTGGTTTGCTGGATCGGGAAGGATGGATTTGAGGTAACGCTGAAAGTCGATCGCATCCGCCATAAAGAACCAGGCAGCAGAATTTTTCTCCTATCCTACGCATTAAAGTCGGGCACCTGCCACTTATTCTCGTTCGATCGCGCTTAAGACGGTATGCCTTGTCCGTTTGAATGTGTCGCCTACGATTGCTGCTGCCGTAGAGGCTATTCAAATGGCAGCACGAGGCATTAGGACTACGCTTCATCACTGTGCGAATGCGTGTAGTTGCATTACAGGTGTGTCGCCTGCGATCGCTGCTGGCATAGAGCACATTCAAATGGCAGCACGATACATTGTGAATGTACTCTATGGTTTGGCGAAAGCGCGTACTCACGCCAAGCATCTACGGCATGACAACACGAAGGTATCATCTGCTCTCAATTAGTTGTGAACCAGATGTGGCTACTTGAGCAATCAACCGTCAATGGTCAGCGCTGAATCTAGAGTTGAAGGCTAAGCCCAAGGCATGAACTTGAGCATCCATTTAGTCGCACGTTGGATCGCAAGACTGTGCGCCCCGACAAGGGGTCAAACCAAGTCGAGCTGGGAGCGCTAGGGCGATGATTTTAGCAACGGAGAGGGGGAGATTCGAACTCCCGTTGGGTTGCCCCAAACCTGATTTCGAGTCAGGCGCATTCGACCACTCTGCCACCTCTCCAGAAGGGGCTTAGTTTCAGTTGTGAGGTACTCCAACAACTAAAAACTAATGGCTAACGATCTATTCTACAGGGCAGACGGCGAGTTTTCCTGCGATTCTAAAGTTGTCTTGAAGCCATCGGCAGGTGTCCACTGGAGCGCACCATCCCGATCGATCGCGTAAAGCTGAATACCGAGTTGCTTAAGCTGTGCTTCGGCTTGGGGATGGATTCGACTGGTGGCGATCGCCACTTTTGGTCGTAATACTTGAATGATTTCAGGTTCTAGCCGCTGACCCGACCACAAAAGTACCTGCGT
Organism: Tildeniella nuda ZEHNDER 1965/U140; assembly: GCA_019358895.1. Lineage (GTDB taxonomy): Bacteria > Cyanobacteriota > Cyanobacteriia > Leptolyngbyales > Leptolyngbyaceae > Stenomitos > Stenomitos nudus. The sequence continues at coordinate 19,888 of JAHHIG010000029.1, forward strand.
TTCGGACAGGCTCACCGTTTGAAGCAGCGTTGCTTGTTCTGGTGGCAGAGTGCCTAACCATGTCCATGTTTGCCCATGTAGATGCAGTGACGCGATTAACGGTGCGGTGCTGAGCAGTTTAAACTGACTGGAGCCAATCTGAGCGGTTTGTCCGATCGTCAGTGGCGTGGGTTTTACCGTCAGCGAGGCTCCCTGCATTGCAGCTTCATTGACGCGATGCAGTTGCGTGATGGGGAGACGCTCCGCAATTTTGCCCCAGCCGCTTGGTCGCTTGGATGGTGCGTCAGCCGCGATCGCCCAGTTAATTTCGTTGATTCCTGCCTTTTGTAAAAACGGCAGTACCGCAAAGCCAGCAGTAGAGGCATCCCCACTATTGATGAGTGCTGTGCGTCCAGCATCCTGAAGCACCAGAATGGGCTGTCCTGCTGCCAGTAGCGTGACGCGGAAGATGGAAGCGTTTGCCTGCCATGCGGGAACGATCACCAGCCCGATCGCCACCAGCAGCGCCACCCACCATTGCCTCTGCCACCAGGGTTGAAGCCAGGTCAGCAAAAGCAGCGCGTAGAGAGCGATCGCGATTACGGTTGGAATGGTGCCCACCGCATAAGCATTTCCAGGCAATTGGCTGAACCCATCCACCACAAGCATGAGTGCCTGCGTAGGATACTTCAGCAGCCATGCGAGAGCGCTACCAGCAGGCGACCAGAGCAATGCTGCCAGGGCGCTTGCCATGCCGCCAATGCTGAGAATGGAAATCAGGGGCGTTGTAATCAAGTTGACTAGTACGCTGTAAGGCGACAGCACTCCGAAGGCAGCAAGCTGAAGCGGTAGTGTCCACAGGTAAGCGGCGATCGGTACTGCAAACAGAGGCGCGATCGCGCTGGGCATCCAATCCAATTGCTTCGTTAGAGCAGGAACGGTAACCATCAATCCGATCGTTGCCAAAAAGCTGAGCTGAAAGCCCAAGTTCCAGATCCAGAGCGGATTAAACAATAGCAAAAGGACTCCAGTGACTAGCAGTGCTCCAAGCGGCTTGACTTTGCGTTCCAACCAGAGCGCGGTTAAACCACCAAAGCCCATGATTGCCGCACGGAGCACCGCAGGCTGAATGCCCGTGAGTCCGACAAACACCAGTAGCGCCGCTGTACCTGCGAAGAACTGTACCTTGGTTGAAAAGCGACGGGTTAACGCCAGCACGACACCCAAAATGAGCGACGACTGGAAGCCTGATGCTGCCAGCGCATGAGCGAGTCCCGCACGAGTAAACTGATCTTTCAAGTCAAAGGGCAGATCGACTCCGCGACTACCTAACACCATGGCGCTGACCAATGCTCCAGCGGGACTACCGAGCCAGAGAATCTGCGATCGCATCACCCGTTGCCGGATCTGCCACCAACCCCAGCGCGATCGAGCCTCCATCACCTCGGTCTGTTTGCCCCGCATCCCCGCAAAGCAACCTTCTTGCCTGAGATACGCCTGAAAATCAAAGCCACCGGGGTTCGTGGCAGGCTGCGGCAAGTACAAAGCACCCATCACCTTCACCAGTTGTCCCGGATAAAGCCCTGTTGCCTGGAGTAGCGGCACCGTGACGTAAAGCTGACCCGTTGGAGCTTTATCATCCACGTACTGCACTTCGCCGCTGACCGAATTGACCTGCCTCACCGTCAACCAAAACTGTGCCTTTTGACTGCGGGTTAGCTGTGGCACGCTGTCTACCTCACCCACAACAACCCATTCCTGCTTCGGCGCATTTGCAGGTGGAATGAGGCGACTAATTTCGGTAGCGGCTGGTTGCGGTGTGCGCATCTGAAAATATAGTCCAGCAACCAGCCCTATCAGCCCAGCCGCCAGCCAAACCCATCGCTTTGGTGCCGATCGCCAGACGTGCTTGATACCAAACGATAGCCCTACGCCCAAAACCAAGATGCCATAGCTACCGTAGGGCACCTTCGTCAACAGCAGCCCTAAGATGTATGCCAAACACAAAACCACTGCACCCATAGCAGTCATGAAGCACCCCGATCGCAGCAAGAAAAACTACGTTAAGAGTGCCCAACAGGGATAGAAGGTTTGAGTTTTGAGCGGAAACAGTTTTTGGTTGTTAGTGGTCAGTGCCTGAGTCATTCCTGAGCACTTACTCCCCACTCCCAATGCTGTTGCTTCTTCTGCCCTACTCCCTACTCCCTACTCCCTACTCCCCACTCCCCACTCCCCACTCCCCACTCCCTACTCCCTCTCTGCCTTCAAAGTGACAGCCCTAGCTTCACTCCCAGCACGGTATGAATGATGAGAAGACCAAGCGTTACCGTGCCTAAAGAGGCGTGGAACATGCGTAAACCAGGCTTGTCACCCCAAAAGTCGGCAAGTGAGAGTGTGCTGCTGATTGATAGAAGGGCGATCGCGGTGGTACCCGTCCAGAAATGAGGGCTTTCGAGAATCGGTTCTTGCTGCATCACCAGCGATAGCACCCCGCCCGTGTAGCCCAGGGCAAGAAACAAAAACATCAGGGGAGCCAGTTTGCGGTGGTCTGCCCGATGTTTAGCAGCAATGTCTTTATCACTGGCAAGCCGTCCGCGCCAACCAGCATACGCGACGTAGCTACCCATCACGAAGATCACAATGCCCATCATGGCGGGATGTCCCCAATGGGTGATGGGTTCGGGAATGCCCAGAGCGCGAAACCAGGCGGCGATCGGCTCCAGCAGTTCACTCAACGTCGTCATAGATTGCGCTCGTTCGATGGGGTAAGGCTTGTTAGATTAGTTTACATTTTTAACTTGCGATCGCAGAAGGCAGAGAAGAATTGAGTGGCGATCGCTGACTTACAGCCGTTTTCGTTTGCATTCACTACACCCCATACCCTACACCCTACACCCGTGGTTACAGGCTATGGCTGACCCAATCAGTAATCGCTGTATTTGCGTCTGTCTCGTGACATCAGGTATTCTCACACCATCAACATTAGTCTTGGTTGAGCGATGCGATTTCGGCGACAACTGCTTCAGCTACAAATGGTATTCAGCGATCGCATGGTTCTGAAGGCACTGCGAAGCTTTGAAGGGGTCATTTCTAAGCTGCTGTCGATCGCAATGGTCTTTGTGATTTTGATTGCAGTCTACGATCTGGCAGATTACCTGGTTACAGATGTCTTTAGTGAACCTCAGGAGCGTTTCAGCACTACATTATTTACCATTTTTGGCTTGTTTCTGAATATTTTGATTGCGCTAGAAATTTTAGAAAATATTACAGCCTATCTGAAAAATCACGTGATTCAGGTTGAGTTGGTCATTGTCACCTCGCTGGTAGCAGTGTCTCGAAAAATCATCATCCTGGATTTGCAGAAAACGGCTGGCTTAGACCTGATTGCACTGGCAGCAGCCGTTCTCTCGCTTTCCATCAGCTACTGGCTGGTGCGGGGAACGAACCGTCGTTCCAAGCCTCATGATGATGAGACTTGAGTTGGAGGTGAAGAATAAGTTTTGGGGTGTAGGGTGTAGGGTGTAGAGAAATACAGCTGGCGTATGACTCAGTTTTTTCAATTTGAGGCAGATTTTGTGGAGTCGCTGCGTTGCATTCCAATGCAGGTACGACTAAAACTTGATACCTGCGGTGTGAAGCTGAAACTGGCGCACTGGCATCAGTTTAACCAGGACGATCGCCAAGCGCTGATTGAGCTGCCCTGCGAAACCGCAGCAGACGTACAGAGCTATCGCCAGTTTCTGGAGCAACGGCTGCAAGAGCGCACAGGCACAGCGGCTTCAATGTTGACGATCGATCCCGCTCCGGCGTGGCTCGATTCAACCATCATTCCAGAGAGCGTACAGGCAAAAGCTGAAGCAAGTGGTGTTGCGATCGCGATCGATCAGTGGGCACAACTGATTCCTGTAGAACGCTTTGCACTCATCAAGCTCAGCCGTTCCAGCCACGAAAACGCAAATTTTCTACCAGCGCTAAGGGAATTCCATTTAGTCTGATGGCAAAGGCAGAAGTTTCCTGTCAGCAGCAACAGGCACAGCGATCGCCTGCGATCACAGTCGTTTACAACAACCGATCAAGAACGTCGGGGTTTCGAGTTAGGTGCAAAGTCAGTCAAGCCTGCGATCGAGGTCAAAGCTAGCTACACCAACGACTGGAACGATGTCAGCAAAGCGAAAGAAGCCACACAGGCATTGCTGGCAAGTGGGGTTGATGTCGTGTACAACATGCTCGATGCCGCAGCAGCGGGTGTCATCGAAACGTTGGCAGAGAAGAAAGCCTACGCGATCGGCTATTTTGAGGATCAGCTCACACTCGCGCTCAAAACCATCCTTACCAGTGCGGTACAAAACTATGGATTGGCGATCGAAACAGTCGCTGCGATCGCCAAAAACGGACAGATGAAAGGCGAAATTTATACGCTCGGTCTCGATAAACCCGCCATTCTCAATGTGGGAGACTTCAGTACCGCCGTCCCTGAAACGACAAAGCAGAAGGTGTTGCAAGCAAAAGACGCACTCATCGCGCAGAACGTGACCTTTGAAGATTGCAAAATCAACGGCAAAGCCAGTTGGTGCCTTAAGGTCGCAAAAGCCGCCTAGACGATCTGCTGCTTACAATCAGCACCGCCTTTAGCAAAGAAGTGGTTGCTTTAGCGTCGGTTCCTGACGTAGAAGCGTTGCGTAGAGGCGTACCATTGCCATGACCTTGCAAAATGTGGTGCCTCAACGCCACTAAAATTCCTTGTGCAAGGATTTCCTGATCGAACACGATTGAGCATGAAGAAAGAAGGAGAAGCTCAAGCCCCCGCTCCAGGATCGCTACAGACTGCTGGTGCATCTACAGCCACAGCAGCCATTTCAACCATTAAACAACCCTACATCAAGCGGTTTGAAGAAGCTGTGAAGCACCGTAACTGGCTCAATCTTTCGGAGTACGCACTACTTGTTGGCGCAGGCATTGGCTCATTGGCATCCGTTGCCTCCCAGCAGATTTTATTTACAGCAGCGCCTGTATCGGCATTGCTGCTGGTGAACCTGGTCAATCGGCGGCGCTTAGAAGAAACAGCGTTAGCACACACTGAATCGTCTGTAGCACAGCTAGATCAGAAGCTTTCAGCGGATCTCAGCGCACTGCGACAGCAAATTCAGGTGCTGCCTAACTTTTTAGACCTCGCCAGCTTGAGAAAATCTGTCTTGCACGAAACGGCAGAAAGTACAGCAGGGCTGTCTCAAGATGTGACCCAACTGAAACGCGAACTAGCGAAGCCTGAATGGCGTTTGCTGGCGCAAGATGTGCGCCAAATGCAAATCAACTACACTGATTTAGCTGATTCGGTGAACGCTGTAACAACCTATTTGGGAAGCTTATCTACGATCGATCGCGTTGATGAGTTGGCTTCTACACTGACCCAATTGAAAGCAGAACTGGCTCAACTGCGAGGCAACCTGCAAAAACTGGGTGACGAGCAGCAAAACAATAATCCTCGCGTCATGCAGGATCAACTGAACCATATCAACCGTCGTCTGAACACCTTACCAACGCCATTTGATGCCAGCGCCCTCAAGCAAGATGTCGATTCGCTGGTGAAGGTACTGGGCGAGATGGTATCACGGCGCGAACTGGCGCGTTTGATGACGCAAATTGAGCAAATTAGTCAGCAGCAAGAAGCGTTAGACCAGACCGTCACGCCAATCAAAATGGCAACGACGATTCTCAAAAAGCAGCTTGATACGGTCACAACCAAGCTGAATATGACCGAGGAGAGCTTTGGTCCGCTGATGGACAGTGGCTTGCTGCAACCCGATCCAGCGATCGTAGAAGGGCTAAAAGCCACGATCGCTGCTCTGGAGCACCGTTTGAATCAGTTGCCGATCGCCACTGACTTGACCCACCTGCGATCGGATATCCAGCATATGGTGACAACTCAGGTGAGTCACCTTCAACAGCAACTTGGCGGTGTGCAGCAGTTTGCCCAAACCCTGGAGCATCAGCAAAAGTCCCTACGTGATTGGGTCAATCGCCTGCCGCAGGTACTCGACTCCACCGCCCTCGAAAGCCAGGTGAAATACTTATCGGCGCGGGTCGAATGGGCGGAGAGCAACGCAATAGATGTGGAAGCGCAAGTGGATGCAGCCGTGAAGAGCCACCTGGAAGACATCGCGCAGGTGCTGCAAACCACCGAAGCCCCTGTCTACGAGTTGGTGTTTGATGTGAAGGGCGCACAACCGCAAGGGGACGCGACCGTTGGATCTAGTCGCTTACTGTTGGAGCAGGCGCTAGACAGCGCACAAGCACGGCTGATTGTGGTCTACCCCTATCCAAGTTCGCAAACGCTAGATGCAGCACTGATTCAGAAATTTAGGGAGTTTCTCGATCGCAAAGGGTGTCTGGATTTTGGCTGGGGGCACCTGGGCGACATGAGTCAGGGTTATGCGTCACGATCGATCGATCGCCGTCGTGCCCTTGACCCAACCAACAAGCAGTTTCTCCACAAAACACTCAATCAGTTGACCCAACTCAAGCGAGAATATCCCGCGCAGTTTCGCTTTAAGGTGCTCGGTACGGATGAACACTTTCTAGTGTGCGATCGCAGCTACGCCGTTTTGGGTACGCAATCTGTCGCCATCGCCAGTGCTGTTTTTCCTCAAGCAGCCGTTGGTTTACGTACGACTGACAGTGATGTCATTCAAGGCTTAGTCGATCGGTTTGATCACCCGACACTGGATGCTAAGGACGCGATCGCCTACTTCAATCGCGCCTCTACCCGCTATGACCTGGGCGATCGTTTGGGCGCGATCGCGGATTATACCGAAGTGGTGCGGATTCAGCCTCACAATGATGTGGCGTACAACAACCGGGGACTGGCTCGCTATGACCAGAACGATCGTGCTGGTGCCATAGCCGACTTTGAGCAAGCGGTGCAGCACAATCCCGAAAACTTTATTGCCTACTGCAATCGAGGGTTCGTGCGGTCTGAACAGGGCGATAAACTGGGCGCGATCGAAGACTATACCTACGCGCTCCAAATTAACCCTGACTTTGCCACCGCCTACTTTTACCGGGGCTTGGCGCGCACTCGCCTACAAAACAAACTCGGTGCCATTCAGGATTACACCGAAGTGATCCGCCTGAACCCTCAAGACGCAACGGCACACTTCTACCGGGGGCTTGCCTGCGTCAAAATCGGGCAGCGCCTTGATGCGATTCAAGACCTTCGCCAAGCCGCGCAACTGTTCTCCGAGCAAGGTGATACCACTAACTATCAGCAAACCCTTAACACAATCAAAAAGCTACACAAAACGCTGACGATCGCCACCTCAAGTCAGCCCCTGGTAACCAGCGAAGCACGATGAGCCGTCCTCGGTTTGCAGTGCTTTGTTGATTCACCCCATTGGGTGAGCCTGCCCGGTGATGGCGCTCCATCCATAGCCCAGTACTTTAGTCAGTATCAAATGGCTCTGGAGGCTATGTGCTGCCTCCTTTGTCCAGCGCTGAGTGTTACCTTGTGCCCGTGACTTCTTATCCATCGCCTCCCCAACCGCTGCTACAAATCGGCTCTACCGATGTTCAAGTCGTCGCCATTCAAAAACTGCTAACCCACTGGAACCTCTACGATGGCGCGGTGGATGGTATCTTCAGCGTGCAGCTTGAACACGCCCTCAAAGCCTTTCAGCGGCAGGTCTTTTTGCCCGAAACTGGCGTTGTAGACACGTTGACGTGGCGATCGCTCTATGCGGGAAGCCCGATCGACATGCCCATCCTGCAACAGGGTAGTCAGGGCAAAGCAGTCTTTTTGCTCCAGCAAGCGCTACAGGCTGATGGATACACGGCAGTGGCACTGACTGGCACGTTTGACCACCAGACAGAAACAGCGGTTCAAGCGTTTCAGCGGCGCAAAGGGCTAGTCGCTGATGGCATCGTAGCTGCCTGCACATGGCTGGCGTTGAGCAAAATTTCCCGCTGATGGTCACTGAGAGCGTAGATGTAAAGAGCAGTGTAAGGTTGTAGAGATACAATGCCTGTTCTTTGCTGCTTTGCGGCACTCTTCTAGCATGATCATGAAACTGACTTACATGGGTCGCTTTGGTTTGGCGATGCTGGTGGGAGTCTTAGCAGCTTGCTCTCGACCAACCACCGATCGAGCTTCAACGGCGATCAATCCTTCGACGGTGCCTTCAACGCCAGTGGTTGAAAACCCGATCGCCAAAATTATTGAAATCCAAAAGCTACCAGTCTTTGTACGCTTGCTCAACGCACCTCAAGAGCAGCCTGCGAAAGAAGGTATGGGCTTACAAGCAGGCGAAACCATTCGGACTCAAGGCAAAGCACTGACTCAGATTGATCTGATCAACGGGCTGGCGTTTCGGTTGGCTGGGGATGCCGTCTTGACGCTTCAGCCTGATAATCGCCTTAATCTCACCGCTGGTGACATGATTACCTGGGTTCAACCTGGCAAAAAGGTGCCCACAGAAATTGTTACACCTGTAGCGGTCGCTGGCATTCGCGGTACAACAGTGTTTGTCAAAATTCCGAAAGACCCTAAGGCAGGGATATTGTTTTTCGCGTGGGAAGGCTCCGTTACCGTCCGACTACCCGGTCAGACAGAAACCGTGCTGTTAAAAACAGCGGATGAAGTGCGAATTAAACCGGGCGATCGTGACATTCGTCAAATCCGTCAGCGAGTGCGGCGGCTGAGTCGGGCAGAATGGCGACAGAAACGCCAGACCGATCCGCTTTTACGCAGCTTTAAGAAAGGGAAAATGTCTACACTGTCAATCATCGAGCGAATCAAACCTGGAGAGGTGACATTAGGCGCACTCTCTGAATCACCTCTACAAGTGAAGACACTCATTGACAGTAACGCGGACATGCGTAAACAACGCGATCGCATCAAACAAAAGCTGTCTAAACGAACAGACAAACCAGGCAAACCAGACAAAGCAGACAAACCAAGAAACCCAGGCAAACCAAGCAAACCAGACAAACTAGACAAGCCAGACAAAGCCCTGAAGCTAAAGGTTGTGCCCGGTGCCCGTAAACCCGATGCGTCTAGGAACAATCATTCCAGACCAAAGGATAAGAATGATCGTGCTCCAGCAAAACCTGAAGCATCTCGAAACGATCGTGCCCATTCACATCGTCGTCAAGCTGACCCATAGCCCTGATCGACTGACAAAAGTCCTGAACGCCAACGGGGTCGCAAACACGGCTCTTGATCAAGCGAGTACTAACTGTTCAGCAAGCAACCTTCGTGGCAATGTTAGCTCTGACACTGGTACGTAGACGCATCAAGATTGTGTAATCTTTATTGTTTTCGATCAGTACAGCGCCTTTCCTCACCAAGAATTTACTGAAAATCCCTCCTGGTCGGAACTAAGCTAAGTGTATAAGTTTGTTAACAGGGTTTGCACTCACTTCAGATCACACTTGAAGGCGCTATAGACATTCCTCTTCGGTAGCAATTGTTTAGGTTAGCCATCGATCGCCATCGCAATCCATTACTTCGCGAACGTTGGCAGATTGTTCCGTTTTTAATTGGGTGCGCCGATTAAATCAGCCTACTTAGGAGTTGCACAGAAATAACAGCACAGTCTGTAGCCGTCAGCCGTCAGCCGTCAGCAAAAAGCTGATCGCTGATCCAAAAGTGTGCAGTTATTTTTTAGCCAGCTCTTAGTGGGCTTGTGCGTTGGCTAGCCTGAGTTTTTAGATGCTTCTTAGCTATTGAGGATTGCGCCTCGAATTAGCTGAGTTTCGCTGATTGTACTGACGATAGATAAACCGAATCATTAATTTAACGAGGAGCACTAGGCAAGTAATGCAAGCACCAAGCAATCTCGTCAAAGAAGCCTGGGAATTATTAGAAGACGCGATCGTATACTACCGAGGTCGCCCTGTAGGTACCGTAGCAGCACGAGATCCCTATGTCGAATCACTCAACTATGACCAGTGCTTTGTGCGAGATTTTGTGTCAGCAGCACTACTGTTTTTGATTAAAGGCAAGCCTGAAATTGTGCGCAATTTTTTGGTTGAAACACTGGCACTGCAAAGTAGCGATAAGCAAATGGATTGCTTCAATGCGGGACAGGGACTCATGCCAGCCAGCTTTAAAGTGGAATCATGGGATGGGCATCAGTACTTGACAGCTGATTTTGGGGAGCACGCGATCGGGCGAGTGACTCCAGTTGACTCGTGCCTCTGGTGGCTGCTGCTGCTGCGAGCGTATGTCAAATCTACAGGCGATATGACACTGGCGCACGAGCCAGAATTTCAAAACGGCATCATCTTAATTTTGAAACTGTGTCTTGCCGATCGCTTTGATATGTACCCCACCATGCTGGTACCCGATGGCGCGTTTATGATCGATCGACGCATGGGTGTCTATGGGCATCCGCTCGAAATCCAGGCGCTGTTTTATGCCGCACTCCGAGCCGCGCAAGAACTTTTGGCTCCTGGTCGTCGTGGTGATGTCTACATTCAGGTGGTGAATCAGCGATTGAGCATTCTAAACTTCCATATTCGGGAATATTATTGGCTGGATCTCAGTCGGCTCAATGATATCTACCGCTATCGAGGCGAGGAATTTGGCGAAGCGGCGGTAAACAAATTCAACATCTATCCCGATTCCATCCCCTATTGGTTGACAGAATGGATGCCCGAAAAAGGGGGGTATCTGGCAGGCAATCTCGGTCCGGCACAAATGGACTTTCGCTTTTTCTCTCTAGGCAACCTGATTGCAATCACCTCTTCTCTTGCAAGCGAACACGAAGCGCAGTTGATTATGGACTTGATCGAACAACGCTGGCAGGATCTAGTGGGCTACATGCCGATGAAGATTTGCTTTCCCGCTGTCGAAGACCTGGAATGGAAAATTCTCACGGGCTGCGACCCTAAAAACGTGCCCTGGTCTTACCATAACGGCGGTAACTGGCCCGTATTGCTCTGGAGTTTGGCAGCCGTTGCCCAAAAGACAGGTAGACCAGAACTCGGCTGGCGGGCTGTAGAAATGGCAGAGCGGCGGCTCAGTGAAGATGAGTGGCCCGAATACTATGACGGTAGAAACGGTAGACTCGTCGGCAAAGCGTCACGCAAGTACCAAACCTGGACGATCTCGGGCTACTTACTTGCGAGAGAGTTTCTCGAAAATCCACAGCATCTGAACCTGATCACCTTTGACGAAGATTTAGAGATGCTGGCACTCATGGGTAAAGTGCGTGAGTTGCGATAGTACAGTGACGATCGGCGGTCTCATTTTCATTGAACGCTTCATAGACATTGATCATAGACATTGATCACTGAAGCGTTAGCTAAGCATGATAGGCATCAGCCCTGCTAGCCAGCTTGAGCATTAGTGCAAAGGCTACTTAGTTAACGTTTAGTCGTTGTAGTTGTTTATGTCAGGAAATGCTGACGGTAAAAAATTCAGTCAATGAACCTCATCCTCCGCTAGAATCGGCACTACAAGCATTTGTTCTCTAAAGCGAGATGGCTCGACAGGGATCACAATCCGCACTAGACTTAGGTTCTAGGCTTCAATGCATCGTTCGATACAAATCTATTCAGGTTGATGAGGTTTTCTAGTGCAACTGCAACGTGTAGCTGTAAAGCGGGTAACTGGCGCATTCGCATTAATTGACAGCTTGAAGCGCCACGGAGTTGAGCACATTTTTGGCTATCCGGGCGGTGCCATTCTGCCCATCTACGACGAAATTTATCGGGCGCAGGCTGATGGCGGTTTCAAGCACATTCTAGTGCGACACGAGCAGGGTGCTGCTCATGCTGCCGATGGCTATGCTCGCGCTACAGGGCGGGTGGGGGTTTGCTTTGCCACTTCTGGTCCAGGAGCCACAAATTTAGTGACGGGCATTGCTACTGCCCATATGGACTCAATTCCGTTGGTAGTCATTACAGGGCAGGTTCCTAGCTACGCGATCGGTAGTGACGCGTTTCAGGAAACTGACATTTTTGGGATTACGCTGCCGATCGTGAAGCATTCCTATGTCGTCCGTGATCCCAAAGACATGGCACGGATTGTTGCTGAAGCGTTTTACATCGCCACGACGGGTCGTCCCGGACCAGTGCTTGTGGATGTGCCTAAAGATATCGCGCAGCAGTTGTTTGACTATGAACCCGTTGCTTTAGAAGATGTCAAGCTACCAGGATATCGTCCGACGGTTAAAGGAAATCCTCGCCAGATTGCTCACGCGCTGAAGCTAATCAGACAGGCGAAACAACCCTTGCTGTATGTCGGTGGTGGCGCGATCGCCTCAAATGCTCATGCCGAAATTAAAGAACTGGCTGAGCGCTTCAGTTTGCCTGTGACAACGACGTTGATGGGCATTGGCGCATTCGATGAGCATCATTCCCTTTCGGTGGGCATGTTGGGGATGCATGGTACAGCCTATGCCAACTTTGCGGTTACTGAGTGCGATCTATTGATTGCTGTGGGTGCGCGTTTTGACGATCGCGTCACAGGCAAGCTAGACGAATTTGCGGCACGTGCCAAAGTCATTCACATCGACATTGACCCTGCTGAAGTGGGCAAAAATCGAGCGCCAGAGGTGCCGATCGTCGGCGATGTCCATCACGTGCTAGTCGAACTGCTGCGTCGAAGCCAGGAGGACGGTGACGTGCGCGATCCTCAGCGCAACCGCGCATGGCTAAACCGGATCGCCCGCTGGCAAGAAGATTACCCTCTGGAAGTGCCGCACTACGCCGACAGCCTTTCCCCTCAGGAAGTTATTGTTGAACTGAGCATTCAGGCTCCCAATGCGTATTACACCACTGATGTAGGACAGCATCAAATGTGGGCAGCGCAGTTCCTGAAGAACGGTCCGCGTCGTTGGATATCCAGTGCAGGTCTGGGTACGATGGGTTTTGGGATGCCAGCGGCGATGGGTGCCAAGGTGGCATTACCCGATGATGAGGTCATCTGTATTAGCGGTGATGCCAGCATTCAGATGAATATCCAGGAGCTAGGTACGCTGGCGCAGTATGGCATCAACGTGAAAACGGTGATTATCAACAATGGCTGGCAGGGTATGGTGCGTCAGTGGCAGCAGGCGTTTTACGAAGAGCGCTATTCTTGCTCCAATATGGAAGTGGGAATGCCGGATTTTGTCAAGCTGGCAGATGCGTATGGCGTTAAAGGTATGATGATAAGCCAGCGAGAGGAGCTGAAAAGCGCGATCGCCCAACTGCTGAATCACAACGGTCCGGTGCTGCTAGATGCCCGTGTTCGCAAGGATGAAAACTGCTATCCCATGATTCCACCGGGTAAGAGCAACGCTCAAATGGTGGGGTTACCAGAACGCAAAACGTTAGAAAGAGCAGCCGAACTCATTTACTGCGGCGGCTGTGGCTCTAAAAACATCAACAACAACAACTTCTGCCCGGAATGTGGCACAAAGCTGTAGTGGAAGGGTGTGCTGCAAGGCATGTGTAGTTGTAATTAATGACAGCCCCTAGAAGGTTCTTCTAACCTGAGATCGGGACGTTCTTGAAGGCTTGCGTCTTTGGAATCAGGATGTCGATCGCAGTCGTACCTTCAGGAATCTGTATCCATACGTAAGCATCGGCTGTCGCATTCGGGTTCAGTTCGCTCACTGAAATGTTGCTCGTTGCGCGGTTGATGCGATCGACGGCTGGGTAGGTCTCTCCTGTAGTGGGATTGCGTGCGGTTGTGCTGCCAGGAAAAATCACGCCCTGGTCGTAGCTGATCGCGTCTGTCTTCGGCGCAACTCGACGCACACGAAATTGAATGTTGACAAAATCACGCAGTTTCGTATTCGGATTTTGAATGCGGTTCACAGCGACGATTTCTACCTGTGCTTTTTGATCGATCGCTGGTTGAGTGATCTGACCAGCCTGACCTGATGTGCTGCCAGATGTCTGAGGCAACGGTTGTGTTGGCTGTATTGCTGGCTCAGTACTGGGACTGGTCGTCAGGGCTGGATTCTGGTTGAGTACGCTATCAATACCCGAGAAAGCTTGCTGCAAATTGAGAAAGCGGTATGCGAGAAAGCCGCTTACGCCCAAACTCAACAGTGAAAGTAAAAAAGCCAATGTCGTCAAAAACGAAAGCCCTGCATGACCGTGCGATCGCTTGGCATAAGCATTTGATGCACTATCCATCGCTTGAGGATCTCGTGTTCTCATAGAGCAACTATAGCCGCTTGCTATAGAATTATCTGACCTTACCAGCGTTCCACTTTAACCCGTCACTTCTCCTCTATCGCACGAGAGAAATTTTGGCGATCGCGCTGACCGACGCTGGAACTTTAGCAGCACCGAGACACTCAAAAAGGATAGCTTAGACTCTTTAACCTTTTGCAACTGGACTCTATGAATGTTGCTCTTGACTATCTCAAACGCGCTCTAGCAGCCTTACTGCCGACTGCTGGCGTGTTGATAGCAATAGGGTCTGCCAGCGCTGCTCAACCGTTGGCTCAACCGAACCCACGATCGAGTGTCCTGGCACAGGCAGGTGCAACCGATGCCGTTTGCCCAGCGCAGTTAGGTGGTGCGATCGATCGCATCACCAAACGTACGTCTTTGGCTGGCGTGCGTTGGAGCATTTTAGTCCAAACGCTTGGCGCTTCCAACAAGACGCTGTTTGCCAGCAACGCCACAACTCTGTTGATTCCAGCCTCTAATAACAAGCTGCTGACAACCGCAGCAGCCCTCAAAGCGTTGGGTGCTCAGTATCGCTTTCGCACGACTGTGTATGGCGATCGCTCTCAACCTAACCTGACGACCTTACGCATTGTTGGAAATGGTGATCCCAGCTTGACGACATCACAGTTAGTTACCCTCGCCCAACAGTTAAGCCAGAAAGGGGTGCAGCAAGTAGAACAACTGATCGGCGACGATACTTACTTTCGCGGCGCTGCAACGAATCCCTACTGGGATGCCAGCGATACGCTACAAGGATATGGTGCACCAGTCAACAGCCTGATGTTGAACCAGAATGGCATTGGGCTGACGCTCTTTCCACAACGAGTTGGACAACCGCTGCGAGTGCAGTGGGATGATCCAACGGATGCAAATAGCTGGCGCATCAGCAATCAATCGGTGACGGTTTCTGCCAGCGGTAGTGAATATGTGGATGCAGTACGCGGGACAAACCAGCGTCTCATTCAGGTGAGCGGACAGCTTCGCGTGGGATCAGAAGCCGAACCGATCGCCGTTTCTATTCCCAACCCTGGCAATTATTTGATCGACAAATTTCGCACCGCCCTGACGAATGCTAGCATTACGATTCAACGCTCTACCGTCGTCAAAACCACGCCTGCGCCACTAGGACAACTTGAACTGGCGGCGATCGAGTCTGCTCCCCTGGCTCAGCTTCTAATTGAAACCAACCGAGAAAGCAACAACACGTACGCAGAAGCACTGCTAAAGACGCTGGGAGTCACACGGTTTCCTGGCAGTCAGGATGCAACGGTAAGCGGCATTGCTGCTGTCAAAGCAGCTCTAACGCCATTGGGTGTGAATCCGGCTGGCTATAGCATGGTGGATGGCTCAGGACTGGCAAACCGCGATCGCGCCAGCGCAGCCGCCCTGGTGCAAACCCTTCAAGCGATGGCACAAGCTCCTGACGCAAAGGTATATCGCAACTCTTTAGCGATCTCAGGCATAAACGGCACCCTCAAAAATCGCTTTCGCAACACAGCAGCACAGGGCAAGCTGCAAGGTAAAACTGGCACCATTTCAGGCGTAGTTGCCTTATCTGGCTACCTCACGCCACCCAATCATCCCGATGTCGTATTGAGCCTTTTAACCAACTATTCTGGTGCTTCTACAACAACTGTTAGAGGTGCCGTGGATGAAATTGTGCTGGTGCTGACACGGCTGCGATCGTGCTAGAGAAGAAAGGCTAAAGGCTAAAGGATGAAGGATAAAAGACCAGCTAAACCCGCGCGGTGCTCAAGCAGTAGTAAACATTTACATGCAGTGCGTAAATCATGCCGATTAAACCCCTGACTCCTACCTCCTGTTCACTGAATCATCGGTCTAACGCGTTGTTCAAGTAGGAACCGTCAACGGTTGACCGTTGTTTTCTGGCTTGAGGCTGAGCAAAAAGGGAACCGCTTTAGTAACCCAATCTTTGAGTGCAGTGTAATTGGCTGCATCATCGCCGTAGCAGATTTCTAACATTTCGGTGTGAATGATGCCAGGGTTGAGGGGAATAGCCGCCATACCAGGAGGTAATTCTTGAGCAAGGGCACGCGTCAAGCCCTCGATCGCCCATTTAGAGGCACAGTACGAGGCGACGTTTGGTGAGGTCGATCGCCCCCAACCAGAACTTAGGTTCACAATAATGCCCTGTTGCTGAGCGATCATGGCGGGCACAAAATGGCGAATCACGTTCACAACGCCCTTAATGTTGATGTCAATTAACGCCGAAAAGTCCTCAGAAGGAACTTGCCAAAGGGGAGCAAGCGCATTAATAATTGCCGCGTTGTTAATCAACAGATCGGGCGCTCTTTGAGTTGCAAGCACACGTCTTGCCCAGGCTTTGACCTCAGCTTCATTGGCAACGTCGATCGTTTCAAAGCCGTGAGGAGAACCGAAGCGCTGGCGTAGCGTTTCGATCGCCTTGTTAGAACGAGCACAACCCAGAACTGTATGACCGTCTTTGACAAAGCCTTCAGTTAAAGCTAAGCCTAACCCACGACTTACGCCTGTAATGAGAATCAGTTTTGGCATCCGCTCCTGCTTGTAACGCTTTGCTAGCCAGAGTGGTTACTTGCCTGATCACTCCAAACTAACAACCAACGACTAAAAACGACTCAATCTCCACCCACGCTGATGCCGCTACCTTGAACGAGTGCGCCCGTGATGTTAATGCCAGTTAAATTCGCACCAGTGGTTTCAGCATTGCTCACATTAGCGCCCTTCAAATTGGCATTTTTAAGGTTTGTCAGGTTCAGGCTAACGTTACTGGCAAATGCACCTGCTAGATTAGCATTCTGCAAGTTGGCTCCGCTCAGGTCTGCGCCTTCGAGATTGGCGTTGGTTAGATCTGCGCCTTGCAAGTTAGCATTTCTCAAATCGGCACCCGTCAGATGGGCGGCTGTCAGCGTGGCTCCAGCTAAATCGCAGCCAGCGCACGATCGCGTTTCAAGCAAGCGTTTAACGTGAGTCGGGTTTTCAGCCCGTGCTGGCATTGCGAATGCTAGAGCAGCGAATGCTAGACCAGTAGAAAGAAGTTTAACGTTCATCATTTGCCTCCTGGAAACTGAAGTGTCAGTTGGCTACTACATGAGAAAAGGTACAGAAATCGGAATCAACTCAGGTTTGTGTTCATTAAACCCAGATTTGAATCACAGCACTCACGACAGGAACATCAAAGGGGTTTAAGAGTCTTCGTTGAAGAACAGCCCTGCAAAGAATGACTGTATGTTTTGTCAGTAGTAACTTGTGCTTTTTTGTACAACTGCTCATAGGTTGACACAGTGAGCGACGATCGCCCTCTGACCAAAGAATGAACTGTTAAAGCCATAGGAAGGAACCGTAACAGCTTCCTATGCCATCGGTTGATTCAAAGGCGATCGGTCTCTCTTTATTCTCGCGCTAAAAACGGGCGCGATCGTGGGGTTCGTTAAAGTTAATGAGTGGTCCTTTCGGCACGATCCGGTTTGGATTTACCTGTGTTTGGCTCATGTAATAGTGACGTTTGATGTGATCAAGATTGCAGGTGTCTTCGATGCCGGGATACTGGTAGACATCCTTCAGATAGTTCCACAGATTCGGGTAGTCAACGATGCGCTTCAGGTTGCATTTGAAATGTCCGTGGTACACCGCATCAAACCGCAGTAAGGTTGTGAATAGGCAAATATCGGCTTCAGTCAACTGATTGCCGCAGAGATACCGCTGCTGCCCCAACACCGCTTCCCAACGATCGAGGTGCTCAAACAATTCCGTCACGGCTTCTTCATAAGCTTCCTGAGAGGTTGCGAAGCCTGAACGGTAAACCCCATTATTGACGGGCATGTAAATGGCATCGATTGTCTGATCAATCGTTTCTTGCAACGCTTGCGGATAGAAATCGGTGTTGGGTTTAGCGATCGCTGCAAACTCGGTATCAAACATCCGGATGATTTCGCGCGACTCATTGTTGACGATCGTCTGCGTTTGCGTATCCCACAACATGGGTACAGTGATGCGCCCAGTGTAGTGCTTATCGGCTTTGACGTAGATCTCTTGCAAGAACTGAGTGCGATTGACCGTATCAGGAACAGCACCCGGTGCGTCTGAAAAGCCCCAACCTTTGTCGGTCAAAATGGGATCGACGATCGACAGCCCGATCGCGGTTTCCAATCCCTTCAACTGACGCATAATCAACGTCCGATGCGCCCACGGACATGCCAGCGAAATATAGAGGTGATAACGTCCCGCTTCTGCTTTGAAGCCACTGGAACCATCCGCCGTAATTTGGTTCCGAAACGTCGTTGGCATTCGGTTAAATTTGCCCGTCTTGTCGCGCTCAGTCCATTCAGTCGTCCATTTGCCATCCACCATCATTCCTAGTGCCACGAGATACCTCCCTTAAAAGTGTTGAGTTTTGAGTAATGCTTTGCGCCGTGTTGCTAGAGAGTTTTGAGTTGATGAGCGGTCAGCGGTCAGCAATCAGCTTTTTTCTAACCACTCCTTCTGCCTTCTGCCCTCGTTCGACTGAGCGCTCACGCCAAAGTCTGCCTTCTGCCCTCTCACCAAAGCGTTCTAGCTCACGGGGCAAATTGAGCGATCGCGTCACCGTTCGATGCTCAAATTCACCCCACGCGTCACGCGGCACACACCAGAGAATTTCAAAGCCATTGCCATCTGGATCTTCACCGTAAACAGACTTTGATACACCATGATCGCTGGTACCCCGTGCATACCCAGTTTGCTGCAAAACCTGAGCGGCAGTTGCCAGAGCTTCAATGGTCGGGACTGCCCATGCCAGATGGTAGAGTCCGATCGTGCCAGATTTGGGTACAACGGCGTTTGAGCCAAGTGCAATCAAACCAAGATCATGGTGATTGCTGGAACCTGCGGCGCGTAGGAATGCCATTTGTTCCCGTATGCGATCGACCTCCTCAAAGCCGAAGACCGTTGTGTAGAACGTGAGCGATCGCTCCAGATCGCGGACAAACAGCACCGCATGATTTAAGCCTGTAATTGGAATCATGGTGTCACCTCTAAATTGGTGATGTTCTAGGCATCTTTTTCCTGTTTGGTAGGGACGTTACGTGTAACGTCCCTACGGAATGTTGCGTCTCCACCGTGTTATGCCAAATCAAACAACAGAATTTCTGCATCGGTACTGGCATCAAAGACCAGCGTGGTTTCGTTGCTAATGGCAGCCGCATCGCCCTTATCAAGAGTCGTACCGTTGAGCGTTACTTCGCCCTGCACAATTTGTACCCAGGCATAGCGATCGGCTTGCAGAGCATACTCACGTCGCTCACCGGGTTCTAACAGAGTGGCGTACATTGCCGCCTTTTGATGCAGTTTAACCGCACCATTGGTTGCGTCACGGTTTGCCAAAGCTTGCCATTGACCGCGCTTGGTTGCCGCCGGAAACTCTTTTTGCTCGTAGCTGGGCGTGATGCCTTGTTGTTCTGGCAGAATCCAGATTTGCAGTAAGTGGAGCGATTCTGCGTTGGATGGATTGAACTCGCTGTGAGTAATGCCTGTGCCAGCCGAGAAGCGCTGAATACCACCTGCACTCACCGTCTCGGTGTTACCGATACTGTCCCTATGAGCGACAGCACCAGAAACAACATAGGTAATGATTTCCATGTCCCGATGAGGATGGGTTGGGAAACCAGACCCAGGGTCGATCGTGTCTTCATTAATGACCCGCAAGCTACGAAAGCCCATATGCTGCGGATCGTAGTAGTTGGCGAATGAAAAGGAATGGTAGGAGTTCAGCCAACCGTGGTTAGCGTGCCCCCGATCGTCAGCCTTACGAACTGTTAACATAGCGTCTTCTCCTGTTGAAACATACTAGGACATACATTTCGCATGCAAACAGAATAACACATTGATCGTTTGAATGCAAACTGTCTTTGCGCCTGTTCTTGAAACGAAGTTGGCTATCAGCTATCAGCTATCAGCTATCAGCCATTGGGCTTGTCGCTGCATAATGACTCCTGACTCCTGACTCCTGACCGCTGACTCCTGACCGCTGACCGCTGATTGCTGACCGCTGACCGCTGACCGCTGACCGCTGACCGCTGACCGCTCTCGCTCTAACTCACAACGATCGACGCTTGCCATCCCTCGTTCTCGTGATGTTCTGCTTTTATTTAAAGGAATTGTGAGAAGTCTTGTCGTTTTACGCTAGGTTTATGGAAGGTTAGTAGAATCTACGGATTACTAGCTTGCTCGTTTTATTGTAAGAATCGCGCTCGGCTCCCTGTTTGTTTGGATGGGTACTGGATTTCAGGAACTTGAGCCATGCTTGACACAGGTCAACTCCAACTCAGCGGCGATGCTCTTCTGTGGTTCAGACAGGGGCTTGCAGCGGCTGCGACTGAGGCTTACACGTTGGCAGTCGCAAATTACGATCGCGTCATTGATGTCAGACCCGATTTTTACGAAGTTTGGTATGAACGTGGCTTAGCGCTTGAAAAGTGCGGCTCTTATGTAGACGCGATCGCCAGCTTTGATCGCGCCCTCAGCCTGCGACCCAAAGGCGATGCATCGGTGCAAATTTGGCTCGATCGCGGTAATGCGTTGCAATACGGTCTTGGCAGCTATGCAGAGGCGCTCGACAGCTACGATCGCGTCTTGCAGATTAACCCAAGCCACGAAGAAACCTGGCAAAATCGAGGGAGCGCGTTGCTGTATGGGTTGAGCCTGCCCACAGACGCGATCGCCAGCTACGATCGCGTGCTGCACATTAACCCAGACAACTATCTAGCGTGGCGTAATCGTGGGAACGCGCTGGTCGAGCTGCACCGCTACACAGAAGCGATCGCGAGCTACGATCGTGCCCTAACCATCAAGCCAGATGACGAACTTTCTTGGCAAGCCCGCCAACTGGCATCCGAGCGATCGGGTCTAAGCTATCGACCGCCAACCACCAATCCAGCCTGGTATGGCAATGGTTTCAGCGATCCGCCGACGTTTATCGACGGTGACGTTGACACCCACGACAGCTTTACCGCCGAGCCTGATACCGATGATGCTTACGGACGCTCTCAGGGAAGACCCTTCCTGGTCATTGAGGACGATCGCGGCAAGCGCGACCTGATCTTAGAGCGTGATCAATATCAATTAGGACGCGATCCAAAGAGCGACATTTGTCTGCATTCTCAGTTTGCGTCCCGACATCACGCCATTATCACCAAAATTTTTCAGTCCGATGGCAGCTACACCTACCAGATTACCGATGGCGATTTGGACGGTAAGGCTAGCACCAATGGGCTACTCATCAATGGGCAGAAGTACCGCACGTGGATATTGAAGCCCGAAGATGTCATCGTGTTTGGTCCTAAAGTAAGAGCAACCTATCGTTCCTCTGCACCGGGAGCGAACGATCGCTAACGGTCGCTGCCTCAGCATGCACTATAGGGAGATGTCATTGACGCATGCTATGCCAATGCCTGTACACTGAGAACTCAATTGAGAGACGCGATGTCTGACCATTGCTGCCAAAAAAAATCTAGTGAACTCAAAAAGCTAGCCAAGCAGCAAGGGAAAGTTTTATGGATCGTACTCAGCATTAACGCTGTCATGTTTGGCATTGAGTTGCTTGCAGGGGTATGGTCAAACTCGTTGGCATTGACAGGCGACTCACTGGATATGTTGGGCGATGCGATCGCCTATGGTAGCAGCCTCTACGTTATCAACATGGGCAGCAAGGCTCAGGCTCGCTCTGCCGTGCTTAAAGGCGGCATCATGTTTTTATCGGCTGTCGTTGTTTTTGCAAGGGCTGTCTATCAACTTGCCTTAAGTACACCTCCAGAACTCAGAGTCATGAGTGGTGTTGGGGTGATCGCTCTTTGTGCTAATTTAATTTGCCTGTATTTCCTCACGCGGCATCGCAACGACAATATCAATATGTCTTCCGTGTGGCTCTGCTCTCGTAACGACATCATTGCCAACACCTCTGTATTGGGTGCAGCGGGGCTAGTTTATCTGACGCACTCGCCTTTGCCTGACATCGCGGTTGGCGTTTTTCTTGCCTTTGTTTTTGCAAGGTCAGCAGGCTCAGTGCTCTCAGAATCATGGCAGCAGTTGAAGTCGGCATAACTGAGGCTGAACACCATACTTTTCAACGAGCTGTTGATGCTCGTGTGCAAGTGTCAAGGTTGAGCAACAAATGTCCGATTCCCGAAAACGAGTTTTTGAGTCTCATTTCTGAATGTTGAGCGCTCGATCGTGGGTATTAGAAGGTCACATCTTGCGATCGCCCTAAGCATTTCTTAATTTACTTTCGCCCAAGTCGTCATTGTAGTCATAATGGTGTCTTGTTTGACTACTCTGCTGGTTCCTGGGAATGCTGCTCCGTCTTGAGACCATGAAAATACTGACGGCACCAAAGCTGGTTTATCGGTTGCTGGCAGGTTTGTTCTGTTTGTTTTTTCTGGTGGGTGTGATCGCTGTGAGTCAACCTGCGATCGCGCAGGGCAGTTCAGTGCAAGACTTGCAGCGGCAGCGGCAGCAAATCGAGCAGCAGCGATCGCAAATCTCCAAAGAGCACGATCGCCTGAAGAACTTAGAAAAAGCAGCGCAGGGAAACCTTCAAGGACTACGCCAGGGCATCAAAGCCACTGCTAGCCAGATCAAAACCAGTGAAACGCAGCTACAAACAGCAACGGCAAAACTGCGAGCATTAGAAGTATCGCTAGTAGAAGCAGAGCAACTCTATCGACAGAAGCAGTTTTCAACCGTCGCACGGCTGCGGTTTTTGCAACGCCAACAGACCGATCGCGGTTGGGCAGTGCTGCTCCAAAGCCAAAACCTGAACGAGTTTCTCGATCGTCGCCACCAACTCAAACGCCTTTATAAAGCCGATCAACGGTTACTGAGTAATTTTAAGCAAGACACCGATCGCATCGATCAACAGCGCAATCAGGTGGAACAACAGAAGAATCAAATCGCCCTGCTCAAACAAGAGCTTCTGGCACAAAAGGCAGAATTTGAGGCACAGGCAGGGTCACAGCAAACGATGATTGAACGCTTACGGAGCGATCGACGTGCCTTAGAGGTTGCCGAGGCGCAGCTGCTGCAAGATTCTCGCAACATCGGGCTACTCATTCAGCAGCGCGTTGGTAGTGGTGGTGTGGTCTTTCGGGGTACAGGACAAATGATCGCGCCCTGCCTGGGCGAAATCACCAGCGGCTTTGGCTGGCGGACGCATCCCATTCTCGGTTATCAGCGCTTCCACTCTGGCATTGATTTTGGCGCTGATTATGGCACCGCGATCAACGCTGCCGACAGTGGTACCGTCATCTTTGCAGGCTGGTATGGTGGCTATGGCAATGCCGTCATTATTGATCACGGTGGCGGCATTACAACGCTCTACGGTCATACCAGTGAACTCTACGTCTCTGAAGGGCAAACAGTGCAGCGCGGACAGGCGATCGCTGCCGTTGGCTCTACCGGACTTTCTACCGGACCTCACCTGCACTTTGAAGTGCGACAAAACGGTGACCCCGTTGACCCAGCAGCGTACCTTTAGAAAAGTTAAAGGGTGCAGGCTAAAGGCTTAATATTTGACTTTAGACTTTAGACTGTAGCCTTTCCAACAGTGCTATACTCGCGGAAGAGACAAGGGCATGTAGCTCAGTGGATAGAGCATCAGGTTCCGGTCCTGAGGGTCGGGGGTTCGAATCCCTCCATGCTCGTAGAGATTAAAGCCTTGAAACGCAAGTAGTTTCAGGGCTTTTGCGTTTTTGGGTGGGTCTCGTTTTCTGCTTTGCAGGCACGGACGATCGCTAAATTTTGACCTTTTTTGAGTTGTTTGTCCCTTTTATTGGGGTAAACTTGGGGTAAACTATAGAGCATAAGAGTTTACCCCAATCGATGTCGTCATGATGCAAGCCCAAGACGCAAAACATAAGGCTCGTAAAGGCTCGGCTCAGATTAAGGTCTCCAATGAGCGCTTACAACTCGTTTTCAGCGTTGGTGGGAAACGACACTATCTTTCTACTGGCTTTTCGGATACCCCTGCGAACCGCAAACTGGCAGAGATGAAGGCGCGGCAGATTGAGCTGGATATTCTCTCTAACAATTTTGATCCGACGCTGGCTAAATACAAACCCCAGCCAATCCCTACCCCAATTACCCCAGCACCAGTCGCACAACCAGCACTGGATGAACTGTGGGAGCAATATACCGAGTTCAAGCGTCCTAGCCTGTCGCCGAATACGCTGATAAAAGAATTTGCCACGACTAGACGGTGTATTGAGCAGTATCTGCCGACGAAAGCGTTGGCTGACGCGATCGCCATTCGAGACTGGGTCGTGGCAAACCGTAGCCCTGATGCTGCCAAACGCTTTCTGACTCAGATCTCTGCTTGCTGTCATTGGGCTATGAAGTCTGGCATCATCTCCCACAATCCCTTTGATGGCATGGCGTTAGAGGTGAAACTACCCAAGAACCGTGCAAACAATCGAGAAAAAGAAATCGATCCTTTTACCGCAGAGGAACGGGATGCCATTATTCAAGCCTTTGAGCAGAACCGCTATTACCGGCATTACGCATCGTTTGTGAGCTTTTTATTCAAGACAGGTTGCAGACCGAGTGAGGCGATACGTGCGATTGCACAGGCTTTGCCACCGCGCTTCAGTGGAAGCACATCAGTCACGATTTTTGCTTAATTACGTTTGAGCAATCCGTTATCGTTTCTGGAAGTGGTTTAATTTGCAGACAGGGACTCAAAACGCAGGAGTTGCGTAAGTTTCCAGCCAATCGATCACTCCAAGCTCTACTTAAAGCGATTCAGACTGAACGGCATGATCCAGAGGCGCTAGTCTTTCCCAGTCCCAAAGGCAAATATATTGACTTCCACAATTTCCGCAACCGAGCCTGGTCAAGCATCTTGCAAACACTGCCTACTGTTCGGTATCGGAAGCCCTACCAAACTCGCCATACCTTCATTACGCTGGCGCTGGAAAATGGTTTGGAAGCAAAAGATGTCGCCCGACTTGCTGGGAATAGTGCAGAGATGATCTATAAACACTACGCAGGCAATAAACGAGAATTGTCTGTTCCAGAGTTTTGAGATGTTGATCCTTCAACCGGACAAAGGTGGGAAGCAGCAAGGGATGCAAGGCTCTGTCGTTTTATCTTGACACTACTACCGCTTCCCAACGCTGCTTAGATTGCACTCTTACCACTCCTGGCTGCGCTCAGTGTTTTTGCTTTTGACCAAAGTCCGGAGCTGGAACTCGAATGCTTTGAGCACCCATACGTGTGAAGGAAGAAGACTATAATCCAAAAAGCTTTCCAGGAAGGGGGCTTTAAACCCAACTACTTCTTCTGATAGTCAAACGTACTCCCTATTCCTCTAGTAATTTTCTGGAGACGGTAAAATCAAAACATAAAATCACAGAGACATTTTAGTTTAAAACCGTTGAATTTAAGGTTCTACTCCGACTATTCCTACGAGCGATCGGTAAATTTCTACCATTGCCAAAGTGTCTAGTTGACAATAAGCGCAGAGGTCATTAGCCAGCCCTTGCTTCTCCGTTTGGTTTGTGCAGGGAATCATCGTTTCCCAAACGGTCTGTGCCTGATCGCCTCGCTGAATAGTTAAGGTTTTGTAGCTCAAGGATGGCACGAGGACTGGCAGGACATTTTTGATCGAAGTCGAGCCTCGGCAGTCAGGATGCTTGTAGTGATGCTTGAAGATGTCTTCGAGATCCCAAAGTCGGGTCGCGATCGACTCCAATTGAAATGCATAGGCAGGGAAGGCTTGAGCCAATTTTCGCAGCAGGCTCGCTTCAAAGGACTGGTGGTAGACAATGACGGAACCAGCAGGTGCAATGTCGCTGACTAATGCGACAACGAGCGGCGCTCTTGAATCGGACGTGTCGGTGTGAAGGTATTCGCGATGTTCGACCTGCCCCTTTGCGTGGAGGATGTGGCAACTGTACTGGAAGGGGAACTGCTCGTAGGGTTTTAACCCATCAAATCTAGGAATGGCAGGGTTTTGTGCCTCAAAGTCAAGAAGTGAATGGGATAGGTGAGTTCGGCGAGATTGGCAGCGATCGCGGCTCTATCCACGGCAGGCTGATGGCTGAGCACGCTATCAACGTAGGTACGCTGGTTTTCTGACAGAGGGTAGCTGGGTGACAGGTCGGCGGTCACGGAGTGTGTGCGAAGCACGTATTGCCAGCACCCCTTGAGTAAGTAGTGCGTCTTTTTTCTTCCAGTCTAGGCGAGGGATGGTAAAGATCGAGACTTCAGGGACGTGCTGCCAGCAAGTTTGCGTGAACGGGCAAGGGTTGGGATTGGCACAGTGTTTGCCGATGGCGATAGCCTGTGCGTCAGCACGCATCACCAGTGTTAGTTCGAGGTTTTCAGTTAGGGTTACCTTAAATTGCTCCAGTCTCTTGGGTATTTCAGGCAGGAGGCGATCGACCTCTGCGGTGATGTCCGCGACCGTGAAGAGGTTTGCCAAGTCTGGAAAGACGCAGGTCTGAGTGTTAATATGCATCAACTTGGTTCCACTGATGGCTAGCCCCGCCCCAGTCAAGACGTATTTTTGAAGGGCTAAATCCCATTCATGCTCATCTTTAACCTTGCTGAAGGATTTGACTTCAATCAGTTCCTAGGTGCCTGCTGGAGTTTTTTAGAGAATGTCGCAGCGGATGAACAAGCTATCGAAACTGAAGGTGACTTCAAATAGACAGGCGGCTCTAGCGGCGATCGCCTTTTGAGTTGCCTGCATTGCTTCAGTTCCGCTTCCCTCAATCGGTTGCCCAGCGGGAAATTGCTGACGGGCGTATTGCTCCACTTCGTTGCCCTGGTCAATGATCCGCTGTTGGGCTGGAGCTAGGGCAGTGGCTCGGTGTGGCTCCTGCACTTCTAGCCAAAGCTGCTTGTGGCATTGCAGCCCGCTCATGAAATTGGTTTTTGACAGGATGGCAGCCATACTCTGTAGTGAGGTGTTTTGAGTCTCTGTTCAGAGTTAGGGTGCCCGCTTCAGGAGGCTTGCGCTTGAATGCATGAAAACTTGTTGGGGAAGTATCTGACGTTGCAGGAGTTTTGCACCTGTACGCAGACGTACCGGAAGTATGATGACCGCATTGACCCGTACCCGAAAAACCTGGAGGAGACGCTTCCAGCGTTGGAGGCTTTGTGTCAGCACATCCTTGATCCGGTGATTGACCACTTCGGCAGGGAGCGGTTTCAGTTGACCTACGGGTTTTGCTCGAAGGATCTGAAGCGGTTTTTAAGCCAGAAAGACCCAGAGACGGGGATCAAAAATGGGCGAGTTGATTCGAGCCGAGATCAGCACATGGCACATGAGGTGAATCGGAATGGCAGGTATTACTGCGATCGACTCGGTGCTGCCTGTGATTTTCAGCTTGTGGGGCTGGAGAGCGATCGTCTCGTAGAGTGGATTCTGGAGCAGCGCTTGCCGTTTGACTCGCTGTACTACTACGGGGATGATCAACCCATCCACATCAGCTACAGCCCGAACCAACGGCGAGATATTTGGGCATTTACTACCAACAGGATGCCTACGAGGAAAGGGCTTGAGCCGTGGATAGAAGCTGTGAAGCGATTGGACTGAAATGTTCATTTTACTGATGAACAATCACAGAGTCTCGACTCAATTCGATGTAAGTGTGCTGGGAGAGCAGGTCAAGAATGGTTGATAAGTTTGTCCAAAAAAGCCTTTCCAACTCTGAGTTTTTGATGTTCCCTGTTGTCACGAGCAGAAGTTTATAGGGCTGCTGCACGGTAAGAAAAGAA
Organism: Tildeniella nuda ZEHNDER 1965/U140; assembly: GCA_019358895.1. Classification (GTDB taxonomy): domain Bacteria; phylum Cyanobacteriota; class Cyanobacteriia; order Leptolyngbyales; family Leptolyngbyaceae; genus Stenomitos; species Stenomitos nudus. The sequence goes on from JAHHIG010000029.1 coordinate 47,794, forward strand.
TCGACAAAATCTGAGTCTTTGGTAATGACAACTCGTTCTTGCTGAAGGGAAAGTGCATTAATGCTTGAGTCTGGAGTCGCATTTTGCTGGGGAAGTTCTCTGGTGTGGATGGTGTCATGTCCCGCTTCTTGAAGCAGTCGGGCTGACCGAATGGGAAGTTGAGCATCGACGAGAAACTTCATGATGCCAGTTTGTAGATGCTTTTGACCTGGCTCAGGCGGGCAGCGAAAAGGAGGACAGCAAAGATATCGTCTGCTTCCAAATCGTCGTAGTCAGCCAGAATTTCTTCAGTCGTCATGCCAGAACTGAGAAGTTCAAGGATGAACTCAACATGGTAGCGCAACCCACGAATGCAAGGTTTGCCATGACAAATATCTGGATGATGGGTGATGCGCTGCAATAAGTTGTTTTCCACGGTTGACTTGATGTTGATGGGGCATTTGTACTGAGACGCGATCGCAAAGACCGCTCCTCCAGTCTAAATCCCATAGCCTCTGTGCTGCCTGTGATGTTCGGATTGCGGGACTGGAGGGCGATCGCCCTAGCTCATGGTTGAACACTCCACCTTAACAGATTGATACTGCTAGCCAAAAAAATCCGTCTAGCTCGTAAGAATTTCGTCCCAGGCGTCTTGTCGATTTACAAAATAGCGTTTAGAATAACGATTAAGCTAGACGGGCTAGCCAAAGCGGTATTCGTCCTGACAAGCTTGGTATGTTGCAAGAGAGTCACGTCGCCATATGTAGCGTACCAATCTGAAGAACAGTCTTTAAAACGCTCTAACTAACATTTTTGCTTGTCTGGCAGGTTAACTAAATTGAGGAAACTAGTTATGACTAATGCAACCCCTAGTGGGAATAGTAACGGTGTATCTAAGTCTCAGGAGAGCGCATCTGATGGTTCTAGACGCAGAAGTATCCCTCACCCTCGTTACACACTGAGACAAGCTGAAGAATTAGCCAGACAAGCCTTTAAGTTAGGGGCAAATAAGCGTGATCAAGATGATGTTGCTCAAAAGGTTGGATACACAGGCGTTAAGAATGGAGCTTTCAGGGGATTACGGGCTACCGCGAATCAGTTTGGACTGATTGAGTATGAGGGGGACGATTATCTCTCAGTTTCAAGCAAATGGATTAATGCTTTTCACACTGAAGACGATAATCCGGAGCAACTTACACAAGCAAGACAAGAAGCAGTTCTTCTGCCAGACCTCTACAAGCAGTTGATTGATCAGTATAAAGACCATCAGCTACCAAAGCTTGACAAGTTAGCTCGCGAACTATACTTAAATCCAAAGCATGGAATCCTCAAAGAAGCCGCAGAAACAGCCGCTCGTGTTTTTCTTGAATCGATTGACTATGCAGGCATGATTGACTCAAATAGAAATCTCAAAGTTGCTACTTCACAGGGTAACGGTGAGACGCTTACAGAGAAAATTAAAGAGCTGCCTTTAGAAGAAGAAACGAGGACTAATCAGACTAGAAGTCAACAACCTAACGCTAGTAATTGGACTTCTTCTCAAGTCTCTAAATCAAGAACAAACACTGCTCCAGAAACAAACCCTTCTGAGCTTGAAGGGCTAGATCGACATGAGTTTACCCTTTCTAATCATAGAAAAGTATATCTTTACGTACCTGTTCCACTACCTGCTGGGGAGAAAGAACGGCTTAAGAAATATCTTTCTCTAATTACCGACTTTATTTTAGAAGAACCTCAGCCTCCTTCGCCAAAAAGCACCGCTCAAGATGAGAAAGACTATTGGCAATGAAACTTTCTCAATTCTATTGGAATGTACTCAGCGGATGCAAGTTGATTGCCTAACCTAAGCTTATTTGTCGAGAACACCATGAACGTAAAGGATAATCAGTCTGACTCCCAAGAGAGTACACGAGAGACTCAACCCGTAACTCAAGATCCAGTAAGTTCATCTGTTGGTAGTGCTACACAAGTAATGATGCATTGTAGTGATGGATGAAGTACCAAATGGCACCAATGTGATTCGCTACTGATTTTGAGAAGGATAAGGTTTTGCGGACTAGCCGCGATACCCGTTGCCTCAA
>JAHHIG010000030.1 GCA_019358895.1 Tildeniella nuda ZEHNDER 1965/U140
AGGATGTCTGAAAAGTGTCTGGCGGTTAAAACCGCGACTACGTAAACAAAGTCTGCCTGCGCGGACGACCGCAGAGTAAGGGTTTTATAACCTGCGTAGGCAGGTTTTGTGCGTGTAGCCGCGACTTTAGTCGCCAGAGCTACACGCATCTGGACTTTTAAAACATCCTCTAAGCTTTTAGTCTCTAACATAAACTCGTCATAAGGCTAACGTCAGTACTTTTTCTAAACAAAATTTCTACACAACAAAGCTCGTCTCTTCCCCTTGTGCCGCCTGCCAACTACGAGCATCGAAGTACAAATCTTCTAGCGAGATGCTGTAGAGCGCTTCTTTGAGCTTTTGGTGGAGACGATTCCAAACGGTGAACGTAACCCAATCTTCTGCCTGTGAGCCATCAGGGGCATGGCGAGGAAGCGGGTCAACGCTTTCACCAACGGCTTCCAGAATTTGTCCTAAAGAAATGCTGGCAGGCGATCGGGCAAGTTGATAGCCGCCCTGTACGCCACGCATGGATTGCACCAGTCCAGCGCGGCGCAGTTCGATAAGCAATTTTTCGAGGTAGGGCGCGGGAAGGTCTTGACGATGCGCGATCGCTTTCACCGATGCCGGACCATACCCCGGTTGCAAGGTTAGATCGAGTAGCGCTTTCACACTGTAATGTCCGCGAGTCGTTAATTTCATGAGAAGAGAGGAGTGAGGAGTGAGAAGAGAGGAGTGAGGGGAGAAAGTTTTGAGTTAATGCTAACCACTGGTGACTGACCACTGACCAAACTTTCATCCTTCAGCCTTTAGCCTTTAGCCTTTTAACTTTTAACTCTCCCATTCTTTAGCTTGACAGTTGCATCGACAGCATCGACTGAAGCAAGTCGCTCACTCCAGCACCAGATCAGGCAAACTTGAGGTTGCCCCTCGTCTAAGGTGCCTGCTTCATGCCTCGCAAATCCAAGCTATCGTCCTGGCTACCCAATTTGAACTATCAGGTTTGGGTTCTGGCAGCGGGACGGTTGCTATCTCAGACAGGATCAGGATTCACGCTGTTCTACGCGCCGATCTTTTTCGTTAATCAGGTGGGCTTATCGGCGACACAAGTTGGCATTGGCTTGGGCAGTGCGTCGATTTCAGGCGTGGTGGGTCGTTTGTTAGGTGGGTCGTTTGCCGATTCGCAGTTCTGGGGACGACGACGAACGCTGCTGCTGTCTGCGATCGTGTCCGCGATCGCCTCGATCGTCCTTGCCATCTCCAGCGATTTTCCGGTCTTCGTGGCAGGCAATTTGCTGATGGGCTTAGGCATTGGCTTGTATTGGCCCGCGAATGAGGCGATGGTAGCGGATTTAACGGCACCCGCACAACGTAATGAGGCGTTTGCGTTGACGCGCCTGAGCGACAGTCTAGGCTTAGGTTTGGGTGTTGTGCTCGGTGGATTGTTGGTTGGTGCAACGGGTGCCTATCGAGCGCTGTTTGTCATTGATGCCGTCTCGTTTTTGGTGCTGTTTGCGGTGGTGTATTGGGCGATCGCCGAGTCTCATCAAGCGACAGGGGAACATAGAGCGATCAGGGACTGGCAGCAGGCATTGCGCGATCGTCGTTTGCTCACCTATGCCGTTGCCAATGTGCTGTTTACAACCTATCTGGTTCAGATCAACAGCACGATGCCGCTGTACTTCACGAATTTTCTCGCTGATTTGCCCGGTGGCTTCTCGCCACCGACTCTGAGTGCTCTATTCACCTGGCACATGGTTGTGTCTGTCCTCTGCCAATTACCCGCAGCCCGACTGCTTAACCGTTTTAGCCGCGCGTGGGGACTCACGCTGTCTGCCATACTGTGGGGTGTGGGCTTTGTACTGGTATGGGTGACGGGCGTTGTCTCCTCATATCATTTGCTGTGGGCAATCCTGGCATTAGGTGTATTGGCGCTGGCAACGGTTGCCTATATGCCATCAGCGTCATCAATCACGGTTGAACTGGCACCAGAGTCTCTGCGTGGCGTTTACCTGGCAGTTAATTCGCAGTGCTGGGCGATCGGCTCGTTCATTGGTCCACCATTGGGCGGTTGGGCGTTGGATCAATCACCGTTTGTTGCCCACAGTTTGTGGCTTGGGTTAACGCTCAGTGTTGGTATCGTCATTCTGGTTTTGCAGGAACTCGATCGCGTGATGAAACAGTCAAAGCATTGAGATCGAGATCCCCGACTTCTTCAAGAAGTCGGGGATCTGGTGGCGTAATGCCTCAGCGTCGTCGCTCTTGCAGTTTGCGATAAACCGCTTTTAGATCGACGTTGTGGTGAGCCAGTGCAACGAGCGTATGGTAGAACAGATCAGCCACTTCACCCGCGATCGCGTCCGGGTCGTCATCTTTACATGCCATCACCACTTCAGCCGTTTCTTCACCAATTTTTTTGAGAATCTTATTGTCTCCATCCGCCAGTAGCTTCGAGGTGTAGGAGCTTTCGGAGGGACGATCGCGGCGATCGCAAATCACCTCAAAGACCTGCGACAGCATATCGGCAGGCGGCGCTGAAACTGAACCATTCAGGCGATGAAAGCAACTTCGCTCTCCGGTATGGCAGGCAATTTCACCGATCTGCTCGACTCCAACCAGCAGGGCATCGCTATCGCAGTCATAACGAATCGAGTGAACCTTCTGAAAATGCCCAGAGGTTTCGCCTTTGTGCCAGAATGCCTGACGCGATCGACTCCAGAACCAGGTTTCGCCCGTGTCCAGCGTTTTTTGCAACGAGTCCCGATTCATCCATGCCATCATCAGCACGGTGCCGTCCAGGTAATCCTGTACAATTGCCGGAACCAAACCGCGATCGTCGTAGCGAATCGTTTCTACCGGAACTGATTGCTGTAAAGCCATTGTCTCAAACGCCCCTATAGTCGATGTCTTCATCTTACCGACTGTTGGTATCCCAATGATGCAGGTTAAAGTTCCACCCATTAAGTGTCAGGGCATTAAAACAAAGCTTGTGCCCTTCATTTTGAGTCAAATTCAATGGGTTGAAGTAGTAGAATCTCGATGGATTGAACCCTTTTTAGGGTCAGGTGTTGTGGCATTTAATTTAGCACCCAAACGCGCCTTATTAACTGATAGTAATCAGCATATTATTGCGTTTTATCAAGGTATTCAGAGTGGTGAGATCGATCGAAAAATAGTATGCGAATTCTTACAAGAACAAGGGGATCAGCTTCTTAAGTTTGGAGCTGATTACTACTATGAAGTGCGCGATCGCTTCAACCAGTTTGCTTCACCGCTAGACTTCCTCTTTCTCAACCGCGCTTGTTTCAATGGTTTAATGCGATTCAACAGTAAAGGTGGTTTTAATGTTCCTTTTTGTCGCAAACCGCAGCGCTTTGCCCAAAGCTACATCACCAAAATTGCCAATCAAGTTGACTGGATCGCCAAGCAAATAGAAGGCAAAGATTGGGAATTTCGGGTTGCAAACTGGCAAGAAACGCTGGCTGAAGCGCGATCGGATGATTTCATCTATCTCGATCCGCCCTATATCGGTCGCCATACCGATTATTACAATGCCTGGAATCAAGCAGAAGCGGAAACATTAGCGATAGTAACAAAACAGCTTTCCTGTGGTTTCGCCGTGTCCATGTGGCTTGAAAATCAGCATCGTCAAAACAGCCATATTCAAGAATGCTGGTCAGGTTTAGAGATGCGCGTTTGTCAGCATTTCTATCATGTCGGGTCTAGAGAAAAGCTGCGTGGAGCGATCGCAGAAGCGCTACTCATCAAACCGGGTTTCTCCGTCAGTATTGATCAGTCATTACCAGTCGAGTTAGGGACGATCGCAACACCACCCTATTCCAGCTAAAATTAGAGGACTCCAGTTGCGTTTGGTCAGGCTATGGTTACTACTCCAGGTGCGCCCATTACCCAAACACCTGTCACTCAGGCAGTAGCGCCAATCGTCACCTGGGAAGCGTTACCCGACGACGTGCCTTTAGATGATGAACCCGTGGAAAATACAGGTCAACCGCTGCTGGCAGGGGCGCTCCGTGAGTCTCTTGAGTTAGCTGGGTTCATTCAGCCAGAGATGCTCATTGCGTCTAACTTTGGGCTGTGTGCAACCGTGAATGGCGATCTGGTCATCAAAGCACCCGATTGGGTTTATGTGCCCTCTGTATCAACGCTAGAAGCCGATCGTCGCAGCTACACGCCCAATCTACAAGGGGCAACGCCGATCGTGGTGATGGAGTTTTTGTCTCACAAAGACGGCGGCGAATATTCGGTGAAGCGCACCTTTCCGCCCGGAAAATGGTTTTTCTACGAACAAATCCTCAAAATTCCGGTTTACGTGATTTTTGAGCCAGCCGAGGGACTGCTGGAAGTACATCAGCTAACCGCAGGACGGTATGAACTGCAACCCCCAACGCCAGAGAATCGCGTCTGGCTGGCTGAGATGGGGCTATTTTTAGGCATTTGGCAGGGTGCAAAAGAAGAACGCACAGGCTACTGGCTACGCTGGTGGGATGAAGCCGGAAATTTGTTACCCTGGGCAGTCGAGCAGATTGAGCAAGAGCGCCAGCGAGCGGAGCAGGAAAGCCAACGAGCGGAGCAGGAAAGCCAACGGGCAGAACAGGAATACCAACGGGCAGAGCAAGAACGCCAGCGGGCAGAGGAAGAACGCCAGCGGGCAGAGAGATTGGCAGAGTATTTGCGATCGCAGGGCATCAACCCAGATTCTCTCTAAACGAAGCTTCTTACACTCCTTTGTTACGCCAACAGCTAAGATAGAATTGTTAAGGCTTCTTTACCAGATTTGACGCGACTTTTTGGGAAAGCTTTTGAAAGAAGTGCCTAACGCTGTCCCAAAGGCTGCATCGCTCAGCTCAGCAAACAGTCCGTTAAGCTGGATGATGCATATTCAGCGCTCTCAGCTCTTAGTCCATCAGTTCTTGTCTCACGTCCCTTTCGATATCCCCTCCCTACGGAACCCGTTATGACTCTCCCTATTCGCAACGTTGCGATCATTGCTCACGTTGACCACGGCAAAACCACCCTTGTGGATGCGCTCTTGAAGCAGGCAGGCACCTTTCGTGAAGGAGAAGAGGTTCCAGACTGCGTGATGGATTCCAACGACTTGGAGCGGGAGCGAGGCATTACAATTCTGTCGAAAAATACGGCAGTGCGCTACAAAGATACCCTGATCAATATTGTGGATACACCCGGACACGCTGACTTCGGTGGTGAAGTCGAACGGGTGCTGGGCATGGTGGATGGCTGCCTTCTCATTGTGGATGCCAACGAAGGACCGATGCCACAGACGCGCTTTGTGCTGAAAAAAGCGTTAGAGAAAGGTTTACGCCCGATCGTCCTTGTCAATAAAATCGATCGCGAACGCGCCAATCCCCACACGGCTGTCGATAAAGTGCTGGATCTGTTCCTTGAGCTTGGTGCGGATGACGATCAGTGCGAGTTTCCCTATCTGTTTGCATCCGGTCTCGCTGGCTTTGCGAAGGATAAGCTGGAAGACGAGTCGGTGGATATGCAGCCGCTGTTTAATGCCTTCTTGCGCCATGTGCCACCACCCGTTGGCGATCCCGAAAAGCCTTTGCAGCTACAGGTGACCACGCTCGATTACTCCGACTACCTCGGTCGCATCGTGATTGGCAAAATCCACAACGGCACGATTCGAGCCGGACAGCAAGCCGCGCTGGTGACGGAAAGTGGCGCGATCGTCAAAACCAAAGTCTCCAAGCTTATGGGCTTTGAGGGGCTGAAGCGAATCGATATCGAATCGGCATCCGCAGGCAATCTCGTGGCAGTCGCAGGCTTTGCCAACGCCAACATTGGTGAAACGATTACTGATCCCAACGATCCACAAGCATTACCGCTGATCAAAGTCGATGAACCCACGTTGCAGATGACCTTCTCGGTCAATGACTCGCCCTTTGCCGGACAGGAAGGCAAGTTAGTCACATCTCGACAGGTGCGCGATCGGCTCTTCCGCGAATTGGAAACAAACGTAGCTCTTCGCGTCGAAGAAACCGACTCGCCCGACAAGTTTCTGGTGTCTGGACGGGGTGAACTCCACCTGGGCATCTTAATTGAGACCATGCGACGTGAAGGCTACGAGTTTCAGGTGTCGCAGCCACAGGTGATTTACCGCGAAGTCAACGGTCAGCCCCGTGAACCGTTTGAAACCTTGGTTTTGGATATACCCGAAGAAGCCGTGGGTAGCTGTATTGAGCGGCTCGGTCAGCGCAAGGGCGAAATGCAAGATATGCAGGTGGGTGTTGCCAATCGGACGCAACTGGAATTTGTCGTTCCCGCACGAGGGCTGATTGGCTTCCGGGGTGAATTTATGCGCCTGACTCGTGGTGCTGGCATCATGAACCACAGTTTCCTGGAGTACCGTGCTATTAGCGGCGAGATTGAAACCCGGCGCAATGGAGTGCTGATTTCCTTTGAGGAAGGCGTTTCTACCGTTTATGCCATGCAGAATGCCGAAGACCGGGGTGTGTTCTTTATCATTCCTGGCACTCGCGTTTATAAAGGCATGATTGTGGGCGAACACAACCGCAACCAGGATCTGGAACTCAACATCTGCAAGAGTAAGCAGTTGACCAACCACCGCGCCTCTGGTGGCGAAGAACTGGTGCAACTACAGGCTCCGGTCGATATGAGCCTTGAGCGTGCTCTAGAGTACATCGGTTCTGACGAGCTGCTCGAAATTACGCCTCAGTCAATCCGCCTGCGGAAAGTTGATAAGGTAAAGAAGATGGCAGGAAGAAAGTAAGTATAAAGGCTAAAGGATAAAGTATAAAAGCAATTCTTTTTAGCCCTCATACTTCATCCTTTAGCCTTTCTTGCTTACGCGTGATTAAATTCACGATTAGACGATCGCGCCGGGTCAAAGCCCTCATTTCGCACTCGTCGTCGGAGATCGCCTGCATCGGGAGACGCTCTCACGGCATCGTCGGGGCTAATTTTGCCCAGCAGTACGAGATCGCAAAGCGCCTGGTTCATCACCTGCATCCCCTGGTTGGTATCGGTTTCCATCAGTTGGAACGCATCCGTTTCTTGACCTTTCAGCAAGTAATCTTGCATGGCTGGTGTGTTGATCAAGATTTCGTGGACGGCTGTACGTCGTCCATCGGTGGTCGGGATTAACTGCTGCGCGACGATCGCCACCAATGATTCAGTAATCTGCACCCGCATGGCTGGCTGCTCATCGGGGTTGTAGATGTTCAGTAGACGATTAAGAGAATTGATTGCATTCCGAGTATGCAGCGTTCCTAAAACTAAGTGACCTGTTTGAGCCGCTTTGAGGGCAGTCTCAACGGTCGTGCGATCGCGCATTTCCCCAATGAGGATGACATCTGGATCTTCCCGCAGTACAGCCCTTAGTGCCTGATTAAATTCGTGGGTATGCAGCCCTACTTCCCGCTGACTAATCAGACACTTCTGCGACGGATGAACATACTCAATAGGGTCTTCAATGGTGACGACGTGCCTCGTCATGCTTTCATTCAAGTGACGCAACATTGCCGCTAGCGTGGTTGACTTCCCTGACCCAGTTGGTCCCGTAATGAGAATCAAGCCCTGCGGTTGGCTCACTAAATACTTCAGGACTTCTGGCAAACCCAACCCCTCGATCGACGGCACTTCAAGCGAGATCAGTCGCAGCACGATCGCGCCACCCGTTAGCGTCTCAAAGCAGTTCACCCGACAGCGCAGAAAGCCTGGATAGAAAATAGCGGTATCCAGTTCCTTATTGTGCTCAAATTCTTGCTGCTGCTTAGGCGATAAAATTTCGGCGAGATAGGCTTCAAAGACTTCAGGCGTGACCTTCAACTGATCCCGTGGCTGTACCATCTGCCCTCGGACGCGGAATCTAGGCAATTCACCAATGCGAATATGAATGTCAGAAGCCTGTCTGGCATGGGCATCACGAACCATCTGTTCGATCGAACTAGTCTCTTTGGATCGCCCTTGCACAGCCATTGAAAGGGGCGGTGGCGGCGGTGCGCTTGGTGCTTGATCGTGGGGGCGGGGTGCGGGTGAGCCGGACATTGGTATCTCTCTGGTAGGTCTTTCGTTATGCAGAGCCATCATACTGGCTCAATTCAGTTCAACTTATTGCAGTTTGGGTAAGCTAGCCTAGAGATGGCTAGCAATCTCGCCAATACAAACTGAGTCTTTACTAGCACGCCTGACAAATATCCACTCATTGTATCGAGTAACCTCTCAGTGATCCGTCTTTTTAGTACTTTTGTTACTAGATTAAGTCGTCACACCTAAGAGTAAAGAAGCGATTGCAGCTACTGGAATGTCCGGTTTAACCTCTATCTACCTGCAATGCTCTAATTTGCTTGCGTTCAACCAGCTAAAAACTTACTTTAACTTGAGTGCGTCTAGCGTAGCAATTTTGATGAATACTGCAAAACAAATTGCTGACTGGCTAGAATCCCACTGGGTCACGCCTGCTTATAGTGGCTGGCTGTTGAGCAGTCTGGCGCTCTTTTTCTTCGTTTCTGCAACAAATACGCTGGCGGGTTGGCTTTATGTCATCAGCGGGATTAGTTTCGCACTGCTGGCAATTGCAGCGATTTTACCCGAACGCACGCTACGTGGCATCCAGATTCAACGTCGCCTCATTAATCCTGTGAGCGTTGGCGAGCCACTAACCGTTGAGTTGATTTTGGCGAATACGACCAAACAACCGAAGACCTTGATTCAGATACAGGATCTACTCCCTTTTGTGATGGCTCCGATCGTATCAGCGGCGATCGAAACGATTGCACCACACAGCACCCATCACTGGTGTTATCACCAGACCGTGCAACGTCGTGGTATCTACCGCTGGCAAACCGTTAACGTGAGAACGGCTGCACCGTTGGGGCTGTTTTGGTGTCGTCGATCGCAAACAGTCCCGGCGATCGCGGTTGTCTATCCGACCGTCTTACCGCTGACGCAGTGCCCGTTGATTGATGAAATGGGTCGTAACGCGGATGTATTGTTTAGCCGCGATCGCCGTGCTCACACTGCCAGTGAAGGCTTAACACGATCGCTGCGTCCCTATCGTTGGGGCGATCCTATCCGCTTTGTCCACTGGCGTACTAGTGCCCGCTACGGTGAACTGCGAGTGCGTGAGCTGGAAACCTTGACCAGTGAGCAAGAGCTTATCATTTACCTGGATAGCGCGATGCCCTGGCAAACCTACGGTGGTTCAGAGGTAGCCGAACCGTTTGAGCAAGCGGTTATCGCAGCCGCCTCTCTTTACTTCTATGCACTGCACCGCAAGCTTAACGTCAAAGTGTGGACAGCAGGCACAGGCATGATCCAGGGCAGTCAAGCCGTACTCGAAGCCTTGGCAGCCGTGCAGGCGGGCGAAGATGTCCGAGCCGATCGGCTACCAGATGCGCCCCTGCTTTGGCTCACTCAGAATTCTCTTGGTTTGGCGACCTTGCCGCCCGGCAGTCGTTGGTTGCTATGGACAAGCGCACAACAGGAGCAGCCAGTCTTAGATAGTCTAGGTTTGTTAATGCAACCTGATCAATCGCTACAGCTACAGCTTCAAAAAGCCTTGGGGACGCAACTTCAGAGCAGATAAGGGGGAGTCGCGCTATGGTTGTAAACTGGCTGATGGAGACGAATGCAAGCTTGAGCTTTGTGATCGAGCCACTGATCACTCTTGATGCCGCGATCGATCGCACCGCTTCATCGCCCTCTCATTGAGAAAGGCAATTCAAAGAGAAAGGCAATTCAAAATGTACGTATTGATTGGGGGCGCGGGCTTAGTTGGACTGGGGTTAGCGCAGCGGTTACTCGATTTAGGACATACGGTAGCGATGATCGATATTGACCCGATCGCCTGTCGTTATGCCCGCGAACAGCTAGGTGTCATGGCGTTTGAAGGCAGTGCGGTAAATACAGAAGTGCTGCTCGAAGCTGGTGTTCGCAAGGCAGATGCACTGGCAGCAGTCTTACGCAACGATGCTTTAAACCTGGCGATGATCATGCTGGCAAAGCACAATGGTGTTCACCATATTCTCGCCAGAATGCGGCATCGAGACTTTGCTGAACCCTATCGCATTGCTGGTGCAACGCACATCGTTAACGCGATCGACCTGGCAGTGTCAACGATGGCGAACGCGATCGAGTACCCCCAAGTAGAATCCATGATGCACTTTGAGCAGGGGCAGATTGAGGTACTGAAACTCGCTATCCCTGAGAAGTGCAATGTGGTCGATCGCAGCGTGGCAGAAATCGCCCAGGATCGTCGCTTTCCATCTGGTTCACTCATCATTGGCTACCAGCCGCATCCGCAAATGGCTCTTGCGATCCCCAATGGCAACACAGTACTGGAGGCAGGTTCAACCATCCTTGTGGTCACCAAACCGGGTTCAATGCGCGAGATGATTGACTTTATTGAAGGTTAAACACCGATTGAGGCACAGACTCACACAAGGGCACTAATGGTAAAGACGCTCTTCAAGCCAGATCTGGACTTCTGCTTCAGATTCCAGGTAGGCTGTTTGTCCAGTGAGTGGATCATAGACTGTCCACCAGGTTTGCCCCGTTTGATCGAGTGTCTGCCGCACTTCCGGTTCAGCCTGTGTGGATCGGTAGGGACCAAACCCAAGCGGTTGGTTGAGCAAGCGCCAGAGTGTTTGCCAAACGTGGGTACGTGCGGTCGATCGCTCACACAGAAGCTTTAAACGTCGCTCCAGATATTCCACTTGATTCTCGTAATCCAGACTGCTAGACCGACGGTTTAGCAGCGATCGCCACCACCGATCTAGATAGCCGATCAGCGGAGAATGAATCGTCTGCGGTTCTACGATGTCTGGAAGCAGTTCTAGTTCTTTGTAAGCTTGCCATTGCGATTTCATCACAACGCTCCATAAAGTCTCTTGAGTACATGAAGCGCGTTCCTTCGGGGCTTTCCCTACTTCCGTCCCTCCTTGAACGGATACAGCAGTTTGTTTAGCGTGCGATGCAAAAGCATTGCAGAAGTGTTCCATAACCTCTACAACCCATACACCCCACAGACCTGAGCTAAGATTGCTACGGCTTGCCTAACTGTTGGTTTTAAGCGGAGAGATGAACGATTTTATCTTTTTGCAGAAACATCAAGCTGGGCAAAAGAGTGTCTAAATTTTCTGAATCTCTTGGATCCCTGAGTAACAATCAAATGTTACTTATTTGCCCTGGTAGTTTTCTTCAATCCAAAGTCGGAGTTCTGCTTCGGAATCTGCATACACCACTTGACCAGTCTGGGGATCAGAGGCAACCCACCAGCGATCGCGCCCGTCCGCAATTTCAACTACTTGCAGAGCCGAACCACCAAAAATCTTGTCTGTAAGATACTGAGTCAGTGTTTGCCACCAGTTGCCACCCAAGGCAACATCAAGCGGCGTTTTTGGTTCAACCTGCCGTTTTTCTTGCTCTAACAGCACGACCAGATTGGCGTTGTTGGTTGCTCTGGCGATCGCTAGACGGTGGTTCAGAGAAGCCATGATGCTGTCTTGGTGCTTCTCCAGGGTGCGGCGGTTGTGGAGATGAAGTGCATTAGTCATAGTAATAGTGTTCCGAGTAATAGTGTTCCGAAAATGTACAGTTGACGCAGAGACTAAAATCTCTACATTTACAACTATAAGATTTTTTCTGTATTGAAAGCTACAGTTTCAACGTTTGTTGACATTTTGATTCTATACCTCTAGGCATCCTGGTAAGAACGGGGTGCAGGGAGGGGTGGAACCCCCTTCGGCTTGAGCGCTCAGGTCGAAAGCTGGCTGGGGCAACGCTCCTACACCCTTTTGATCCCACTATCCCAAGCTCTGTGGCGACAGCTAAGTAGCTGGGTGAAATTAAACGTAGGATGTGTTAGGCATAGCCGTAACGCATCAAAACCTTTAGCAGCATGGGTTACGCTTCGCTTTTCTTGAATGCCGAAGGCTATACCCATCCGACGCAGATTTTATATTTAATTGAACCTTCCTACTTATAAATTACTTATAAATAGACGAGAGCTGGAGTACTCGATCGGTTTTGCCTGCTAACGATCTTTCCTGCTCAGACAGCTAGGCGAACGGAGACAGATCTGATAGGGTTTTGAGGAAAATCTTGGAGAGTGAAGTGCAATGGGGGCATTGAAAGGACGCGATTTGCTGAGTTTGGCAGATCTGACGAGAGAAGAACTACAGGAAATTTTGCAGTTGGCAGCTCAGCTGAAGGCAGGAACGCTAAAGCCGAAGTGCGAGAAAATCCTGGGACTGTTGTTCTACAAAGCGTCTACCCGCACCCGTGTTAGCTTTACAGCCGCCATGTATCAACTGGGTGGACAAGTGTTGGACTTAAACCCCAATGTGACGCAAGTGGGGCGCGGAGAACCAATCTCTGACACCGCACGAGTGCTCGATCGCTACCTCGACATTCTGGCAATTCGCACGTTCGACCAGCATGACCTCGAAGCCTTCGCCCGCTATGCCACCATTCCGATCATCAATGCCCTCACCGATCTGGAACATCCCTGTCAGGTTCTGGCTGATCTACAAACGATACAGGAGTCTTTCAACTCATTGTCTGGTCTTACCCTGGCATATATGGGAGACGGGAACAATATGGCGCATTCCCTCATGCTGGGCTGCGCGATGGCAGGTATCAATGTGCGTATTGCCTCACCGCCAGAGTATCGTCCGCTAGATGTGGTTGTGCAGAAGGCAGAGGCGATCGCTAATGGTAAAACTGAAATCATCGTTACAACCGATCCGATCGTCGCGATCAATGGTGCTCAGGTTGTTTACACTGATGTCTGGGCAAGCATGGGGCAAGAAGCGTTAGCAGAAACTCGCATTCCCATTTTTCAGCCTTATCAGGTTAGCGAGGTACTGCTCAGCCATGCTGCTAAAGAGGCGATCGTGCTCCACTGCCTGCCTGCCCATCGCGGTGAGGAAATCACTGACGCTGTAATCGAAGGACCCCAATCTCGCGTCTGGGATCAAGCCGAAAACCGGATGCACGCGCAGAAAGCACTGCTAGCAAGTTTGTTGGGAATCGCCTGAGTCAAAAGGGCGGGTGTAGACCCAACAGTGTATTTGGTCTACAGAAGGACATTTTTGGGGGGCACTTTAGTTTTTGGTTGTCCAGAGCGAGACGTGTCTTGCGCTGAAAATCGCTTGGGATGACCTGAAGCAAGATGGTCTGCGATCGCCCACTTTAATGCCGTGACGGTTAAAAATATCTCATTTTGTAAAATGCTTTGCAGTTTAAAGTGTTAGCCGCTATCTATAGTAGTAACACTGAGAGAACAACGCTATATACAGCGTTTGCCTGGAGCTTCGCTCTACATTTAAGTGTACCGCCTAGCACATTTTGAGTGTATCGCTTAGCTTAATGGCTTCTCTAGGTGATAAACACATCTGTCACTCATAAACCATTAGCCACGGAACGAAAACGATGAGTTATCAACAGCAACTGACTCCCTGGGTGATTCACAAGCTCCTACCCAACTTAAAGCATCTCACGATTATTCGGTTTCGTCGTCGTCCTGACGCTGAAGCCTATCTGAAGGTTTTAATACAGTCTCAGCCTTACTCTCAGTTCGCTATTACCTTTGATTCTGGAGAGGGCAGCTTTGCTACTCAAGCTGAAGCGTAATGTTTCATTCGTAACGCTTTGGGAGGGTGGTGTTGGAACAATTGAATCGATGTAAATGCTGTGTGCGATCGACAGCGCTTCCATACTGTTGTGCTCGCCTGTGTCAAAATAAAGACCGCTATCAGTGGTGGTTATGGCAGGATTGGATGAGCAAGACAGTCACTCAACTCTCGGTAATTTGATTGCCCGACGGATTGCCGAGAGTTCTCAACAACGCCTAACCTTTGCTGACTACATGGAGCTGGCATTGTACCATCCAGAGCATGGATACTATGCTACTAACGCTACCGTGATTGGTGCCAGCGGCGACTTTTTTACATCACCCCACTTGGGTGCAGATTTTGGTGAATTGTTAGCTGAACAATTTGTCCAAATGTGGGACATTCTACAGCGTCCAGCCCACTTTACACTGGTTGAAATGGGTGCCGGACAGGGATTGCTAGCGGGTGACATCCTGCGCTACCTGCAGCGTCAATATCCTGAGTTTCTGCGATCGCTCGAATATATTATTGTTGAGCGCGCTGCTGCACTCATCGCCGAGCAGCAGCGACAGTTGAAAGCATTAGCGGACAGCGGCATCCGGCTACATTGGCGTAGCCTTGAAGCTATTCCCCCGCACTCCATCACTGGCTGCTTTTTCTCAAATGAGTTGGTGGATGCATTTCCAGTGCATCAAGTGACGCTGATGTCGGGGCAATTGCAAGAGCTGTATGTCACCACACTTCATGGCGAGACGGACAGGGAGAAAGAACCTATTCAGTTTGACGAGGTAAGCGGCTCATTGTCAACACCAGGTCTAGTAAACTATTTTGAGCTGGTAGGCATTGATTTAGCCGCTCGATCTTATCCCGATGGGTACCGTAGTGAAGTCAATTTAGCCGCCCTGGATTGGATGCATCTGGTTGCAGACCGCCTTCAAAGGGGCTATGTTTTGACGATCGACTACGGTTATACAAGCGCTTGTTACTACAGCCTCACTCGCACAGAGGGCACGTTACAGTGTTACTACCAGCACACACACCATTCAAACCCATACATTCATGTTGGGCGGCAAGATATCACTGCCCACGTTGATTTCACTGCCCTAGAACGACAAGGTGAAATTTCTGGACTAAGTACGATCGGTTTAACCCAGCAAAGCCTTTTTCTGATGGCATTGGGTTTGGGCGATCGCATTGTTGCTCTTAGCCAAACCACTGCCAGCGATACGCTGACAATACAAGCCATACTCCAGCAGCGCAATGCTTTACATCTGCTCATTAACCCGATGGGTTTGGGAGGCTTTGGTGTGTTAGTACAGTCCAAAGGGCTAACCAGTTCAGAAAGTGTCTATCGGCTGAAAGGGTTGAGCGGGTCGTTAGGTTAGTCTGAGAAAACACAACTCAGAAAGCACAACGGTCGAAGCAAGTAAACAATCAGCGTTGTGATGCAGCATTCACTAAATAGTCGCCAAGCAATAGGACAAATTTCGCCCGCTTTGTCGTGCACGGAATCGAATCGTCTGATGAACGAAGGGCTTGGCTTTCAACCTAATCTTAGTGGTGACTGGAACCGACACCCCTGTTTTTTGACCGCTCTGTGCTGATGTTCTTTAGTTGCCAGAAGCGTTTACGGCTCTAGGGCTGTTGTCTAAGACATCCAGCCTCACCGGGGCAACACCGGATTGCACTAAACCCAGCACACGGGCAGCGGCGGTAGATAAGTCGATGACGCGATCGCCAGAAAAGGGACCCCGATCATTAATCCGCACAACCACCGATTGACCGTTATCCACATTAGTTACACGCACCTGTGTCCCAAAAGGGAGCGTTCTGTGCGCTGCGGTCATCGCGTTTTGGTTGAATCGCTCACCGCTAGCACTGGGGTTACCGTGGAAACCCGGACCATACCAGGATGCCAAGCCGCTGAGCCGCTGCCGAATCGAACCTACCGCAGCCTGAGACCAGCCATTTGGTTTGCCAGAGACGCTGGAGAGTGGGGACGCATTGCCCAGTAGCCGCCGCAAGCGATTGGTTGCTTGCAGCGCATCTGTTTCCAGGTTGCGGGTAGAACCTGATAGCACAGTGCCAGCATCAACCACAGCAATCAGGGTTTTGTTCGCTTTGATGATGTACCTTTCGCCTGTGGGGGCTGATTGCCCAGATTGCGCCTTCCAACTGACGGTAATGGTTTTGGCATCCACGCCTTCGCGGTTTAGTTGATTAATCTTGGCAGCGATCGCGGCGGCTCTCAAGACCGGATCGCTTTGAGAAAGGGCAGCATCTGCCTGGGCTGCGTTAGCAGTTTGGGTTAAGCGTTCTGGCGTTGCTGCTTGGGACGTGTCAGTAGCGCTAGATTCTTCAAGGGCTTTAGCGCTTGCGATCGCGGTAGCCGCTCCAGTGGAAATAAGTTGTCGGCTTCCCATCTTGACTCTGGTCGTCACTGTTTTGCTAGAACCAGTAAACGTCAAGATCGGTATATTGCGTACATAAAGGGTGGCTGCCTTACGCCCTGCCAGGCTGTGTGACTGTACCTTGGCAATCGCTTCACGCTCAGCAGTAACGGTATTGATTGCTTGAGGCTGCTGTTCACCGAGTTTGACGACTGCATGTGTGAGCTTCAAGTCTGGAGTTTGTGGTGGA
The DNA here is from genome assembly GCA_019358895.1 of Tildeniella nuda ZEHNDER 1965/U140. Lineage (GTDB taxonomy): Bacteria > Cyanobacteriota > Cyanobacteriia > Leptolyngbyales > Leptolyngbyaceae > Stenomitos > Stenomitos nudus. Next base: position 16,242 of record JAHHIG010000030.1, read on the forward strand.
TTGAAAGCAGATGCTTCACTGGTTCCAATAGCAGCATGAGGAAGCTGTTTACTAGCTTTTTTTGCCATCTCACCCGGAGTCGGTTCGGATGGTGCAGACTGGTGAGAGTCTTGACTAAGGTTAGCCTCAGCAACCTGGTTAACTGCGGTCTGGTCGGCGCGGCTAGATAGTGGTAGACCGAGCGTTGTCATAAACAGGGTGGCAGTTAAACCACTGATAACATTTTGATTCATACATCCATGTGTGAAGGGCATATGTCAAGCGAGATCTAAGTTGGTCGAAAATCTCCCGGTTGACATCTCTCATAGCTCGTACTTGTTCCGCGTTTACTCCTGCTCTAAAGAACTGCAACAGACTATCACGAACTTTTTACTTTGGGGATCAGGGATCTAACAGACAGCCCCAAATCTAGCGAATGCTTTAGGGATACATAGAGCAAGCAAAGTAAGTATCAAAGGACGTTTTGCCGTTTTACGCACTTTGAGGCGCTTCATCAAAACTTCACGTTAGCTTCACAAATTTGTGACTTAAATCACCCAATTGGAGGATGAGTTACGGGAAGGTAGAAAGACTTTGGGTGTTAGAGCTAGAGAAACCAATATTGCTGTAGTACGGCAGCGAGATCCGAGGCGATCGCTGTACTGCAAAGTACTGACGATTAACAGGCTAGTGCTGCCTAGCCAGCCGCTCTTGACCCAAAGTCTGGATGTCTGCTAGTTGCGAGAGAATCCTTAAACCTGTTCGCGTTGAATGGCTTCATGTTGACTGAGTTCAGCGCCTCAGCAAGGGTATGAATGCCGCTTTGCTGTTCCGTACTGTATTCACAGCTCAACCTACTTCAGTGAACAGGCTAATACTGGTATCAGTACACCTGGTTTCTTTGTTTAGCGTTGCGAGTTTTTTATACTTGCTTGAGACGCTGTGCGCCAACCATACCCAGTTTAGGGCGCTACGTTGAGGCTGTTGGCTTGAAGCTGCGGGTTTGTTGTGCGATCGTGCCACTACTGCTGTAGCGGTAATCACGCATGGCTACCGAAGCAACCAAATGATATTCTGTAAAAGACCGTTTGTGTGTCAACGGTTGTAAAAAATAGTTTCTTTCTATATAGGTTTATAGAGGTTATTACTGACACTGCTATCTCGTTAACCTTGTTCTAATCCAAGTCGATCGTCCCTAAGCAACCTCTTCTTATGACTGCGCTGTCTTCTGAATGGCAACATCATTTTGTTGAAACCAATCGTATTCGCCTGCACTACGTCACGCAAGGGGAAGGTGAACTGGTGCTGCTTCTACACGGGTTTCCAGAGTTCTGGTACTCCTGGCGCTTTCAAATACCTGCACTTGCCCGTCACTTTAAAGTCGTGGTGCCCGATTTACGCGGCTATAACGAATCGGACAAACCTTCCAGTGGGTACGATCTCGATACACTTAGCGCTGATATTCAAGGGCTGATTGAAAGTTTAGGGTATGCCCGTGCTCACATTGTGGGGCATGACTGGGGTGGGACGATCGCGTGGCATTTGGCACAAAAGTTTCCTCAGTATCTCAACCGTTTGGCGATCTTGAATGCTGCACCACCGCAACGTTTTCTACAAGAGATGGTGAGCAACCTGGATCAACTTCGCCGAAGCTGGTATGTGCTTGCTTTTCAGGTGCCTGGGGTTCCAGAGTGGCTCATTCAGCAAAATTTGAAGGAGTTTCTCAACAATCTTCTTCAGGGACAAGCAGTCCGCAAGGGTGCCTTCTCAAATGAGGAGACGAAGCTTTATCAATCGGCGCTAGAGAAACCAGGCGCACTCTCTGCTGCCCTTAACTACTATCGCCAAATGTTTTCGCCCTGGAGTTGGCTGAAAGATTTTGGACGTACGCCTAATCTGGTGACCGCACCAACGCTCGTGCTGTGGGGTGAAGAAGATTCTTTGTTGAGCCAAAACTTAGTTAAAGAGCTTGACCAACTGATTAAAGCCCCGTTTCGGCTGACGCTTGTGCCTCACTGTGGGCACTGGATTCAGCAGGAAGCGCCGCAAACGGTGAACCGTGAGTTGTTGTCGTTTTTGAGACAATAGCAGAACAAGACAATTAAGTATTAGAAAAGCGGCGTTGCTGAATGGCGACATGAATTGCAAGATTCGCCCTCACCCTAGCCCTCTCCCAAAAGGAGAGGGGACAAGAATTCTAGCTCCCTTCTCCTTGGGGAGAAGGGTTGGGGATGAGGGCAGATTCATAGTTTGATTCAGCAATGCCAGAAAAGCCTCCAACCGTAGAATGACGCATGAAGATGGCTGGTGGGCTGTTTGGAGTGTGATGCCGTCAGTGCCGCTTCTTTAAACGATTCAGGTTAAACTCTAAAAAATTCAGTCAATACCAAAATTCGGTCAATACCAGGCTATGAACGATGCGGGCGGAAATTCTACAACGCAACAGTTACTGACTGTTTTGGTTCAGTCGACGGCTGAACTGCAACAATCGACGGCTGAACTGCAACAATCGACGGCTGAACTGCAACAATCGAACAAGCAACAGAATCAGAAGATTGACTTACTGACTGATCAAATTGGGTATTTGACTGAGGTTGTGACTACAGGGTTTGCCGAACTCAAAGAATTGGCGCAGCAACAATCTGAAACGGCAAAACGGCAGGAGCAAAATATCACCCGTCTTGTGGGGATTGTGGAGGTTGACCTTAAAGAGTTAGCGCAACAGCAATCTGAAACTAAAGAATTAGCGCAGCAACAATCTGAAACGGCAAAACGGCAGGAGCAAAATATCACCCGTCTTGTGGGGATTGTGGAGGCTTTGGTGCCGCAGCGATCGTGAAATCTGGTTGCTGATGTGTCACCAACGTGACCTGGAAGACTTCAGCAAACACGATCGCCACCTGCTCTCGTACCTCTTCAAACTGAATGCCTGGGATAAATTGCTCCAGACTGCCAATGGGTTTATCGGGGATGCCACAGGGCACAATGCGATCGAACCCACTGAGATCGGGACAAATATTCAGTGCAAAGCCGTGCATCGTGATCCAACGGCTCACTTTAATGCCGATCGCGGCGACTTTGCGATCCTCTATCCATACGCCCGTCAAACCTGGAAGGCGATCGCCCTGCAAGTTGTAATTTGCTAACACGCGGATCAGCACTTCTTCTAGCTGGCGTAAGTACCAGTGCAAATCTTTCTGATAGTAAGTCAGGTTCAAAATGGGGTAGCCAACTAGCTGACCAGGGCAGTGATAAGTGACTTCACCGCCGCGTTCGACCCGATGCAGATCCCATTCTGTTTGTGCGGGGTCAAATTTAAGAAAGGCGAGACTCGCACCCTGCCCCAGCGTATAGGTTGGCGGGTGTTCCAGCAGAAGCAAGACATCATCAAGGTGGGGATTTTGACGACGATCGTTCACCCGCGATCGCTGCCATGCCCAGGCAGTTTTGTATGGAATAATACCCTTCTGATCAAGCTGGCAAACACGACGAGTTGAGCGATCGCGATCGGGCAGAAATTCTCTAGCAGTACCTTGAATCACTGGTTTAAACTCGCAAAAAAATCAAGGGGGTTCCAACGCAATTTTGCCTTTTATGAAGGATGTTCTAGTCAAGAATTGTCAAGGCTTGCAAAACATTCTAACGGGCGCTGTCGTGCACAATACAAAGTGCTAGGGTTAATTCATTACCCATTCGTTCAGGGAAGGAAGCTCGTTTATGAAGCTTGTTATCCAGGGCAAAAACATCGAAATTACGGACTCGTTACGTGAATACGTGACTAGCAAGATCGAAAAGGCGGTCAGCCATTATCAAAGCCTCACGACTGAAGTGGATGTCCATTTATCTGTTGCCAAAAATCCTCGCATCAACTCTAAACAGACGGCTGAGGTGACAATTTATGTTAACGGTTCGATCGTCCGCGCTGAAGAAGGTAGCGAGAGCCTGTACGCCAGTATCGATTTAGTTGCCGATAAGATTAGCCGCCAGCTTCGTAAATATAAGGAGAAACGTCAGGCACAGAGTCAGGCTCCCGTGAAAACAGTAGAGGTGTTGAGCGATCAACCCGTCGCGCCTGATCTATTGCAAGACCGATCGCCCACGTTACCCAGCCAGGTGTTACGCACCAAGTACTTCGCCATGCCTCCGATGACCACACAGGAAGCGTTGGAACAGCTAGAACTGGTCGATCACGATTTCTACATGTTCTTAAACAGCGAAACGGGCGAAATTAACGTCATCTATGAGCGTAATCATGGTGGCTATGGCGTGATTCAACCGCGTAAGGGCAATGGGCACACCAACGGCAAGAACGGTAAGACCGCACATCATGACGACACTAATGGGCATAGCAGCGAGTATGAGTATGTTCCTCAAGCCACCCATGCCTAAGCCATAGCTATAGTCATAAGTTTACCTAACCCGCCTTCACTCGATCGCTGCCGTTAAGCAGTTGTCCCAACGAAGGCGGGTTTTTGCATGACGTAGAACCGTGATCGAAATCTCTGACTTCTGACTTCTCACTGCCACCCCGGAATCCAGGACGTTCCCGCTAGAGGTAAACGCGCCATTGCAGCCGCTTCAACGGTGAGGGCAACCAGATCTTCCCGTTCTAAATGATGGATGTTTTGCTTGCCGCAAGCACGGGCGATCGTGGTCAGTTCCATATTCAACGTTTTGAGATAGTTTTCCACTCGCCGCGCACCCACTTCTGGTTCCAACCGTTTTTCTAGAACCTCGTCCTGAGTGGTGACACCAACGGGACACTTTCCGGTATGGCAATGGTGGCAGTAACCGGGAGCAGTGCCGATCGCCGCATAATCCTCTACCGCTGAGTGGTGTTCGCCCTGCTGGATATAGGTTTCGCCGTTGCAACCCAATGCAATGAGAATGCCTTGCCCAAGGGAAACAGCATCGGCACCCATTGCGATCGCTTTTGCCACATCGGCTCCTGTGCGAATCCCACCAGAAACAATGAGTTGCACCTTCCCTTTCATGTCTAAATCTTCGAGAGCATCCACTGCCTGACGCACGGCTGCGAGAGTGGGAATGCCCACATGTTCAATAAACACCGATTGGGTTGCAGCCGTCCCACCCTGCATGCCATCAACGACGATTACATCGGCACCGGAATGCACCGCTAGTTTCACATCATTAAAGGTACGCGAGGCTCCTACTTTCACATAGATGGGTTTTTCCCAATCGGTCAGTTCCCGCAATTCCTGAATTTTGATGGTGAGGTCGTCGGGTCCTGTCCAGTCAGGATGACGGCAGGCAGAGCGCTGATCTATCCCTTCAGGTAAGGTTCGCATCTTTGCCACCCGTGGATTGATTTTCTGCCCCAGCAGCATCCCACCACCACCCGGTTTTGCGCCCTGCCCAATGACGATTTCGATAGCATCTGCCTTTCTCACATCATCGGGATTGAACCCATAACGGGAGGGTAAACACTGATAAATCAACGTCTTGGACGACAGCCGTTCTTCGGGAGTCATGCCGCCATCGCCTGTCGTAGTCGAAGTGCCCACTGCGGTTGCGGCAAGCCCCAATGCTTCTTTCACGTTGGCGGAGAGGGAACCGAAACTCATGCCTGCGATCGTGATGGGAATCTCCAACTCAATGGGTTTTGTAGCGTATCGAGTGCCCAGAATGGTTTTGGTCGTACATTTTTCTCGATAGCCTTCTAATGGATAGCGCGAGAGAGATGAACCGAGAAACACCAAATCATCAAAGTGAGGCAACCGACGCTTGGCACCCAACCCACGAATTTCGTAAAGACCGTGTGCGGCTGCGTTTTGAATGTAGCTAATCATGCGGCTGTCGTAGCCCCAGGATGTCTCACGAGAGATGGGTTGAGGGGATTGAGAATTTTGTGTGTTCATAGCGTCACAGTTCACCACGAAGAATGTATTAATCGTTTTTTATGAATTTTCTTCGGCTTCCTCAGATCCCAGCAAAAAATCTTCTGCCGTCACAATCTTTATGTTGCGAAATGGATTTAGAACAAGGAGGTCGTTGTCGCCGCTAATGATGTAATTGGCTTTTCCACTTAAAGCCAGCGACAAAACCATGTCATCTTTTGGGTCACGGCATACTTGCACCGTTTCAACTGGTTGGATCAGTACTATCCGCTCTATCAAACTTTCTAAAAACTCTTCTCGCTCTTCGCTGGTCACATAGCGATCGAATTTACCCCGCCCAAGTACCTCGCTCAATTCTTCTAACAATTCAAGCGACGAAAGGACTTCACCATGATTCAAGGTGTATCGAAATGCTTTTGCAGGCGTACTATTTTTGAACAGTAATGCACTAATGATCAGGTTCGTATCCAGAATATAGCGGACTTTATTGCTCATGTAAAAGCGAGTTTAAAATCTCTGGAGTCAAGCCTCGGCTTTGTGCTCGATCGCTAATTTCCGTCATGACTGTTTCAAGTGGTTTTCTTTGACGAGTAGCTTCGCTCAGTTTCAGGCTCAGTAGTACCTCTAACTTATACCGTTGCTCCTCTGGCAGCGCTTCAAACATTCGTGCTGTTTCAACATCAACCTGAATTGTAATCGGTCTGGTTTCCATTGTTCTACTCCTGTTTTTCGGTTGATTGCTTCAATAATCTTGTCTACAGCTTACTCAACGAATCAATGAGTCAACCATGCTTCAACCCTAACCAGATAATGCAGAATACGATCCTAGTGTATTTAATATTCTTGGTTGGCATCCGCATTCCAATGATAAAGCTGCTTGGCTGAGGCGATGCGTTTGAAGTCTTTGGGATTGTGGGTGAAACCTGCTTTGGCGAGTAGCTCCCTAACCGTTTCATAATCGGCATCAGACATGGATTCCATCTGGGCATCGGCACCGAGCGATTTAATGGAACCGCGCACGTAGATGATGGCTTCGTAGAGGGAATCACCGAGAGCATCGCCTGCGTTGCCACAAATCACGATGCGCCCTGCCTGTGCCATGAACGCGGAGAAACTGCCGACGCTGCCACCCACCACAATATCGGCTCCTTTAAGGGAAATACCACAGCGCAGACTGGCATCGCCATCAATGATGAGTAGTCCACCCTGGGCAGAGGCTCCAGCAGAGACGGAAGCAAAGCCCTTAACGTGGACTCGTCCAGACATCATGTTTTCGGCAACACCAGTACCGACATTACCTTGAATGGTGACGTTTGCCAGTTTATTCATACCAGCGGCGTAGTAGCCTGCATGACCGACGATTTCCACTTCAATGGGAGCATCTAAGCCTACTGCAATGTTATGAGCACCGTCAGGATTGATGATATGGATATACCCGCTTGATGATTGATGGAGAAAGCGATTGACTTCACGTAGGGGCGTTTGAGCGAGGTCGAAGGTTACACCGTCCATACATACATTTCCTCTGGTGCAGGTTCGTAGATATGAGCGTGGTTAATGTTTGGGAGATGGGCGAGAGAGCGGAATTCCGAGGCGATCGCCACATAATCATCCGTTTCAGCCACTACAGCAGGCTTACAGGCAAAAGCATCACGCACTAATGCTAATTGATTGGCGGTACCCATGAGAAAGGTATAGAAACCATCGAGCGCTTCAAAGCCTTTTTGAATGGCAGCTTTCAAATCATCCCCTTCTTGCATGCGCCATTCCAAAAAGCGGCAGGCGGCTTCGGTATCGTTGTCGGTTTCAAAGTGGATGCCGTGATGTTCAAGCTTGCGGCGAATTTCGTAGGGATTGGATAGGGAGCCGTTATGCACCAGACAGAAGTCTTCACCAGCGGTAAAGGGATGGGCGTGAGCGGGCGTGACTGCCGATTCCGTCGCCATGCGGGTATGACCCACCAGATGGGAACCTTGCAGGTGTTTGAACTGGTAGCGATCGGCAATGCTTGTCGGACTCCCAGTATCTTTGTACAGGTCGATCGCGCGTCCTGTCGATAGAAGATGGATTTGTGGATAGTGCACTTGCAACCATTGCTTAACTATATTGGGAGCCAGATCAGCGGTTAAAACTGCCTGATTCTCATGAATTTGGAGGTCAGGAGTTGTCTTGAAATGGGTTTGAAATGCCTGTGCGAGTTCCAACCAGTTGAAGTTTCCACCAGTATGAATGCTGCCAGCATAAAGACTATATTTGCGCTGATGGTCAGGGAGCGTTTCGGTAAAAACGGCGAGTCCGGCAGAATCAGGACCGCGTTGGCTCATGCCGATGAGCATGGGCACCATTAGTTCACCGAGGGACGATCGCAGTGATGGATTTTTGATGAGTAGTCCGACAATGCCGCACATGGATGGTTGTTGGTTGTTAGTTGTTAGTTGTTAGTAGGCGGTTCAGACCTCCGATTTCTCCAAGAAATCCGAAGTCTTTGCAACTTTAGAAAAATTCTAAATACCGCTGCACTTCCCATTCAGAAACATGGCGCATATATTCGACCCATTCCATGCGCTTGAGGCTGATGAATTCGGTGGCGAGTGGTCCAAGAGCGTTGGTGATGATGGGATCGGCTTCGAGAGCGTCGATCGCCTCCTTCAAACTTTGGGGCAAGGTTTGAATACCTTTATCTGTGAGGTCTACCTCAGAAAGATCGTAGAGATTGATGTTGTGAGGTTCGCCTGGATCGAGTTCGTTTTCGATGCCATCAAGACCAGCAGCGATCGCGACGGCTGCGGCTAGATAGGGATTGCAGGAACCATCGGCAAGGCGAAATTCGAGCCGTCCACCAGGGATGCGTACCATGCTGGAGCGGTTGTTGTCGCCGTAGGTAATGTAAGCGGGTGCCCAGGTTGCGCCACTGAGCGATCGACCGACCACTAAACGTTTATAGGAATTGATGGACGGCGCACAGATGGCAGTCAAGGCAGGCGCATGAGCTAATAACCCACCGAGGAAGTGATACGCGAGTTTGGATAATCCCAACTGGCGAGGATCGCTATCATCCGCAAAGAGATTAGAATTGCCATCGGACATGGACATATGCATGTGCATTCCAGTGCCTGTGCGGTTTGCAAAGGGTTTGGGCATGAAGGTCGCAATCAATCCCATCTCTTTAGCGATCTCGGAGGCAGCCATTTTAAAGAAAATGTAGCGATCGGCAGAAGTCAAGCAATCGGTGTAGGTGTAATTAATTTCAAACTGCCCGTTTGCATCTTCGTGATCAATCTGATACACATCAAAACCCGCCACTTGCAGGCTTTCCACCAGCTTTTCAACAAACGTACGACTGCGAGAGAGTCCCTTATAGTCGTAGCAGGGTTTTTCTAAGGTATCGGTGATATCGGCAGGAGCAATGCGACCTTGAGCATCTTTTTGCAGCAAGCCAAACTCAGGTTCCAATCCCGTATAGAACGTCCAACCCTTTTGCTTGAGTCGTTCCAACTGCTGCTTCAAGACAAAGCGAGAATCATACGGGTAGGGCTGTCCATCCACGTGCCCGACACAAACCATACGCGCGAAACCCGGCATCCAGGGAACGAGCGTTAAGGTTGATGGATCGCCTACTGCCATAAAATCGTGACTATTCGGCTGTTGCGCCAAGCCCCAAACCGCAAACCCTGCAAACCCTGCACCGGGGTCGAGAATATCATCAAAATGGGACGCAGGCACCGCTTTTGTTTTGGCAGTGCCGTGCATATCCACAAACTGCGCTAGGACGAATTTAACGTGATTGTCTGCCAAGAATTTTTTTGCCGTTTCTGGGGTCATGGGTGGTTCCTTGAAGTTGGTGGGCGGGAGTCAGGAGTAGGGATGGCAGGGGAAGCAGAAGAGGCAGAGGGGCAGGGGAAGTAGGGGAAGCAGAAGAGGCAGAAGAGGCAGAGGGGGCAGAGGAAGCAGGGGCACTTGGATTAACTCATAACTTTTAGCCTTTCTTCCAACTCAAATCTCACAATTCAAAACTCATAACTTTTATTCTTTATCCTTCATCCTTTAGCCTTTCTTTCAACTCAAATCTCACAATTCAAAACTCATAACCTTTATCCTTTATCACTTCTTCTATACCGATCGCTCTACCTCCCATCTCTGACACGATCGCCCCTAATGTGCGCCATAGATATGCTCCAAAGGTGCCATCACACCAGAGGCGGTAGAACGGGTTGCCATTGCGATCGCCAGGAATGATTGTAACAGCGACTCCTACCATTGACGTGATGAAGATGGGACGTTCTATCAATGATACAGCGCGAAAGTTAACGCTACAGGTTTGGAGTAGTAGTTCGTTAACATCTGCGCCACAGAGGACGATCGCGGCATCCTGACGCAAAACGGGATAGACTTTGGCGGGTGGTTGCTGGCAGTTTTCCATTAAGTGCGATGCAAATTGACTACGCAAACTGTCTTCAATGAAGAATTCTGTTAAACCAACACGGGCAATGATGGCACCATCGGGAAGAGAATTCCAGGTATTGGGGCGATCGGGTACTGCGACACCCTGACTCTCTAACCAATGGGCGGCGTTGGTTCCTTTGACACCGAAGCGGTTCAGGCAAGAAACATCAGCAATGCCTAAATGGGCGGCGATCGCCTCTTCGTTGGGCAATTTCACCAATGATGGCATTCCATTCAGATCGCGCCACGTTCCATCAAGGGATTGCAGCAAGTCGTGCATAGGACTGAGGCGAATCATACTGCAACCTCCTCACGGTTTGGCATGGATTCTTTCTGGCGTAGATTACCAGGATCATAAAACGGGGTGGGACAGATGGTTGCAGTGACAAAGGAACCATTAGAGCGACGGATGGAAAGGCGATCGCCCACCGTTGCCAACTCTGGTTTCACATACGCTAAGCCAATAAATTTTTGCAGTGAGGGGCTGAAGGTGATACTGGTGATGCGACCTGCAATGTCACCGCGATCGATGATTAAATGACATTCCTGGGGTGGCATCCCTTCAAATGGCTCTAGCATAACGCCTACTAATGTATGTTTAACCGGACGTTTTGCCATACTTTGCAAACTCCGTTGACCGATAAAAAATGGTTTATCCATCTTCACTGCCCATCCCAGATTAGCTTCTCGCGGAGTGGTCAAACCATCGGTATCCTGTCCCACAATCAAGTGCCCTTTCTCCAATCGCAAGAGTCGCTGTGCTTCCACACCAAAAGGCGTGATATTATAGGCTGCACCTGCTTCTAGAAGGGCATCCCACAGGGCGATCGCGCAGTCTGCCGCTACATGGATCTCATAGCCCCATTCACCCACGAAACCAACGCGCATTAAAAGGGCAGAAATCCCGGCAACGGTTGCCTGACGGACACCGAGATAGGGAAATGCACTACTGGATAAATCTAAATCAGTAAGCGTGGTGAGCACTTCACGGGCGCAGGGTCCAGCCAAATTGATTGCCGATCGTGCCCCTGTCGTATTCACAATGCCGCAATCCATCTGCCACATGGTATTGAGGCGTGATAGCTCACGATAAATAGTCGCGGCACCGGATGTCGTGGTCGTGAAGTAGAAATGCTCGGCTCCAAACCGCGCTACCACGCCATCATCGATAATTACACCTGTTTCATCTAGCATCAGGGCATAGCGTGACATCCCAATTTTCAGGTTAGCGTAGCGTCCTGTATAGACGCGCTCCAGAAACTCAGCCGCATCGGCACCACGTATTTCCAGCTTGCCCAGCGTACCGACATCAATGATACCAACGTGAGTACGAACGGCGATCGCTTCTGATTGAATGCACTCCTCACGGCTTTTCCCGGTTTGCACATAGTATTCGGGTCGTCGCCAATTACCTGCCAGCATGAATTTTGCGTTCAATATAGTATGACGACTATTTAAAGGCGTTTGACGCTCAGGCGTAAATCCACGTCCTGCCAGATGGGAAAGAGGAACGGGATGGAAAAACGGTCGTGCGGTTGTGGTGCCGACTTCACCGGGTGCTTTACCTGTAATACGTGCCAAAATTCGTAGCGCGTTCATGTTGGAATGCTTGCCCTGGCTGGGTCCCATCCCTACAGTGGTATAGCGCTTTAATAGTTCAATGTTGTCGAATCCCTCCTGCGCTGCGTTGTAGAAATCCTTGAGCTGCAAATCTTCGTCAAAATCCACAAAGTTTTTGCCGTGAGGATGGGGGACGATCGCCCAGGGATGGGATTCGCCCTCATTCATAACCGCGATCCCAGACAAGTTGCCGTGTACATTCATCTGGGCTTCGTTGCTAACGTTGCCCGGGGGACTTCCCCCCTGCCAAGATGATTTCTTCGGCACAGCGACGCAGAAATCATCTTGTCCCCCGCTATGTGGGGTCTTAACTCCCCCACGCCCCCCGAAAGGTGCTGCTTGTATTGGTCTCAGCCTCTCGTCGATCGAGGTAAGCCGTGTAGACTGAAGGCTATTCCGCTCGGTGAAGGGGGTCTTAAAGCCTAGATGTACTGCTGCTGACATCCCAGCCCGATCGCCATCCAACATTTTCTGCTCAAACTCAAAGATTCCATTCACTCGACCACAGGCGAAAACTCCTGCAGGCAGAACGTCCGGGATAAATTGCTGCAAGTGGTCATCGAAGCACATCTTGGCACCCGCCTGATAGAGCAAATTTGCCGCTGGTGCCCAACCTACACTCATCACAATGCCATCACAGACGATCGTGCGTTTCTGTCCTACTTGCGGTTTGTCACCATCAAACGGACAAATCACCGCACTGGAAACACCATCGCCTGCTGGGTTTCGCTTTGCTTCGTAGATACAATATCCTGCGAAAATGGGAATACCGTGTAATTTCACGGCTTGCATTAGATCCGTTGTTGCGATCGTGGGACGCAGATCAACGATCGCCATCACAACAATTCCATGTGCTACCAGATCCAATGCCGCACGATAGCCGTCACTGTTTGCGACTAACACCACAGCCCGCTGCATGGGTTTGACGGCATAACGATAGATTAACCGTTGTGCCGCCGATGCCAGCATTATGCCTGGGAGGTCATTATTATGGAAAACGGCAGGCTGTTCGTAGGCACCACTGGCAACAATCACTGCCTTTGCCCGCATCTTGGTAAGCCGATCGCGATCGACTAGGGGAACCCAATGATCGGCATAATAGCCTGCTGCTTCGGTTCCCAGGTACAAGCGAATGTTGGGATGGGATACGATCGCGTCCATCATCTCACCCGTTTTCTTAGCGCGAGATGGATTGCCACCGAGTTGGTAAGTACCCGATCCACCCGCCCTTGCATTCTCATCAATAGTTACCACATCTGCGCCTGCATTTGCTGCTGATAGTGCTGCTGACAGCCCAGATACTCCAGCACCAATGACCAACACATCACAAAAATCGTAGCGTTTGAAAGTGCGAATGTGAGGAGTGGATGGATCGCCTTCGCCCAGCCCTGTCATACGGCGAATGAGGCGTTCCCAGAAAGGAAAAAGTTTTTTACCTAAAAAGGCTTTGTAGTAAAAACCAACAGGCAGAAAGGGTGAAAAAAAGTTGAGAACGCTGGCACGATCGCCCATCACGCCACCGATCGTATTAATTGCGGTGAGCGACATTCCTGCTTCTAGCGGTGTGACATCTGCCCGCACATTCAGTTTCTCACCAGATTGCATCAACGTATTAATATCATGATTGGCAAAGCTCAACAGCCCACGCGGACGATGATATTTAAAGCTGCGTCCCAAGATCCGCTGTCCTGCTGCCCACAAAGCACTGCTGATGGTATCACCTTGATACCCTCGAAATGACACCCCTTCAAAGGTAAAGTCGATCGGCTGAGTGCGATCGATCCATTCACCGGGAACAGGTGGCAATCGTTGACTCATGCTGCCTCCTCACCCAAAAGATAGGTGCGAAGAATTTCATCGGTGATGGTATTGCGATCGACTAGAAACCAGGTATTGCTCGGCGTATGACACCACCATTCTTGCTTTACACCTGCTGCACCATTGCGATTAAAGATGTAATCTGCCCATGCTGCATCATCTACTAATTGTGGATCGGTTATGGGACGCACTTCGCCGCCATACACAAATTCAGAAATCGATCTGGCACCGTTAATTGGACAAACCATTAATTTCATCGTTCAATCCCATCCATCACAGTCATTTGTTTCAGTGCTAACTTTATCAGTGTTAAAAGGTTCCTAAGAGCGGTAACACCTTTTTCTTGAGTAGTTCAATCAAAACTGGCTCCACATACTCATATTCATCTGGAATATCTAAACAAATCACTCGTTTCTCATTGAGATAGCGCTGGAACTTTTTTGAGAGCTTACTTCGGTGTACTTTTTCCATCACAAAGATGATGTCTGCCCACTGAATAATTTCATGACCGAGTGGAACGTCTGCGTCCCGATCGATCCCAGCCGATTCGACTTCTAAACCCTCATAATACGAGAAAATTGCTTCAGCCGTTGGGCTACGTAGACGATTTTTGCCACACACAAAGAGCAATTTTTTCATGAGCCTCCCACCGTTCATGGGTATGCCTGACTTCTATTTCCAGCTAACAACTTCTGTAAAATGTTCAACGACGGGAAACGGATCATAAAAGTGATGGAGAAGCTGTTTCCATTTTTGATAGGTGGATGACTCCCGAAAGCCGATCATATGGTTTTCCAATGTCTGCCATCGCACCAACAGTAAATATTTCCCCGGCACTTCCAGACATTGATGGAGTTCATGGGAGTCATATCCTGGTATGGACGCAATTAAGACAGAAGCTTGCCTGAACGCAGTCTCAAACGCCTGCTCCAGACCACGTTTAACCATCAATATCGCCACCTCAAGCACCATAAAATCCAATCCTTGACTTTCTTTCTGCCTTCTGCCCTCTGCCCTCTGCCTTCTGCCTTTATCCTAATGTCCCACCGATGCGGCACCCTTTTCACCCACCAACGCATAGTTGGCAAAGCGATCGAGTGAAAAGTCTTCAATTAACTCATGAGTGCGATCGTTCGCTACCGTATATGCCATCGTCTTTCCCGCGACAGGCGTGGCTTTGAAGCCCCAGGTGCCCCAGCCAGAGTCGAGGTAGAAACCCTCGATCGCGGTCTTTCCCATAATGGGGGCGAAATCTGGTGTCATATCTGCCATCCCTGCCCATTGCCGCACCACTTTGACGTGTGAAAGGAACGGAAAGAGTTCCAGCATATGAGCCGCCAAGCCTTCCACGAAATCGAGGGTCGATCGGGTGGAATGCAGTTCATAGGGGTCAAGCGACGCACCCATCACCAGTTCTCCCCGTGCCGTTTGGCTCACATACACATGCAAACTACCAGAGACAATGATGGGATCGAGCCATGCCTTCATTGGTTCGCTTACCATTGCTTGTAAGGGATGGATGTAGAGGGGCGATCGCAGTCCTACCATATCCAGCAACCGTGGCGTTGATCCGGCAACCGCGCACAACACTCGTGATGTGGCAATAGTGCCGCGTGAGGTTTTCACACCTGTGACACGACCAGATTTCACGTTGATACCTAAGACTTCCGTTTGCTGATGGATTTCTACACCCCGCTGATCAGCCCCACGCCCGTAGCCCCATGCCACTGCATCATGGCGGGCAATGCTTCCCGGTGCATGGTAGAGTGCGCCGAGGATAGGGGCATTGCCACCACAAGTAACATCCATATATGGACAGGCTTCTTGAACGGCATCAGCATCCACCAATTCGCTGTCAATGCCGAAATGTTTGTTGACCTCCGATCGCCATCGCATCGTTCGCACCGACGCATCGGTATGTGCCAATGTGAAATGTCCGCGTGTGGCATAGAACACATTCAGATCAAAATCCTGTGATAAGTCCTGCCACAGCCGCACCGACTCATCGTAGAACTTCACGCCTTCGGGAGTGAGATAGTTAGAGCGAATAATCGTGGTGTTGCGTCCCGTATTACCACCACCGAGGTAGCCTTTTTCCAACACGGCAACATTGTGCATCCCGTGATCGCGCGCTAGATAGTAGGCGGCTGCGAGTCCATGACCACCTGCGCCAATGATCACCGCGTCGTAGCTCGACTTGAGGCGATCGTGCTGCCGAAACATGCGTGGTTCGGGGTATTTCTTAGAAAAGCCAAACTTTAGGAGACGCAAAGGCATAGGGTTCTCCTACCGAAACACAACGGTTTTGTTACCATGCACCAGCACTCGATCTTCCACGTGGTAGCGCAATCCCCGTGCCAGCACCGCTTTTTCAATATCTTTGCCATAACGCACTAAGTCTTCTACCGAATCGGAGTGGTCAATGCGAATTACATCCTGCTCGATGATGGGACCCGCATCCAAGTCGGCTGTGACATAGTGGCAGGTGGCACCTGTGAGCTTCACGCCGCGCTCATACGCTTGATGGTATGGCTTCGCACCCACAAACGAGGGCAGAAAGGAATGATGGATGTTAATAATACGTCCAGAGTAGCGATCGCACACCTCTGGTGAAAGCACCTGCATATATCGCGCCAACACCATCACATCACCCTTCATGGTGTCAAACAAATGGCTCACTTTATCAAAGGCTTCTGCTTTTGTGTTGGGCGTAATGGGCACGTGATAAAAGGGGATTTCGTGCCATTCCACAAACTTACGAAACACATCATGATTAGAAATGACGCAGGGAATTTCGACATCCAGTTCGCTACTTTGCCATCGTGCCAGCAAATCGTACAGGCAATGTTCTAATTTGGAAACCAGAATCACCACTCGCTTTTTCTGTGCCGAATCGGTGACGTTCCATTCCATGTGGAATGACTCAGCGATCGGTGCAAACTGTTCACGAAACGCCTCAATGCCAAAGGGAAGGGAATCGGCGAGAATTTCTTGACGCATGAAGAATCGCTCTACCACACGATCGGCGTGATGTTGCGCTTCCACAATCCACCCTTGATGATTGGCAACAAACGTACTCACGGCTGCCACAATGCCTACGCGATCGGGGCACGAAAGGGTCAGAGTGTAGCGTCTTACGGAGGACATCGGCTTTCCATCAGGAGACGTTAGTGATTAGGACTTATGCAAAGATCCCCGACTTCTGTTGTAAAAGCTGGGCACATCGCATTACCGTCAGAGAAGTCGGGGATCTAAAAGCTTTGCGAGGATCTGAAAGCCTTGTGCTTGAGTCCTATTATCATGCCGTTTTGATTCATGTGTGTCAACTAATTTTCCTGCTATTATGCAAATTAGCCAGAGCAAAGCGATCGCCTACGAGGTGAGTCATGACGGAGGCTACGACCAGCAACCCCGAACAGCGCGTCACCGACCATACATTAGAGCGTTATGTGGGCAACACCATTCGGGATTTGCGGCAACGACATGGGCTGACGATCGCCGAAGTTGCTGAACAGAGCGGCATCTCGCGTGGGATGCTATCCAAAATCGAGAACGCGCAAACTGCCACCAGCCTGGAAACATTGGCTAGACTTGCTAATGCTCTCGGCGTGTCACTTGCCACACTCTTTCGTAACTACAACATTCCCACAGGCAGCGCTCAACTGGTCAAGCAAGGCGATGGGATGGAAGTAGTGCGTCGAGGTACAAAGTGCGGGCATACCTATCATTTGTTGGCATACGACCAGGGACCCACGAAGCTCTTTGAGCCGTTTCTGATTACGATGGACGATGCCTCCGAGGTTTTCCCCACCTTTGAGCATCCCGGCACGGAATTCATTTATATGCTGGAAGGCGCGATCGAATATCGTCATGGGCAATCCACATACCTTTTAGAACCAGGCGATTCCCTCACCTTTCGCGGTGACATTCCCCACGGTCCCGAAAAGCTTCTCACACTACCCATTCGCTTTCTCGCCATCATCTACTACTCTGTCTCACAAGTAGATTTGTCTTAGAGCTTGTTGATGCGTTCGTTTCTAACGTTTGGCAAAATCAGCCGGGTTCTGGTCTCGCCGATGCTGCACAGGAATAGGTTGACCCTGCCGATCGCCGACCAGAGCAGCAGTTTCTTCCAAAGCTTCTCTCAACCGCTTGGCAGCATAAATCGACATATCGCGCGGCACGTTAATGCGATCGCGCAGGTAGCGCAGCGCCACATCAGAACCGGATGGTGGTGTACACACTTGACCCGTCATCAGGTTAGTCAACGCACAGCGTAAGGCTTCATCCATCAAGCGATCGTCAGCGGGATTGACGCGAATAATATTGGCGCGATGCCTAATCACCCGATAAAGTGCCTCAGCGCGGGAGGTTTCCGGTTCTGGGTAGGTCACGTCGGGCAGACCATTCCAGGGACCGTTATCCACTCGTGCTTTATTCAATTCCATCTGCGGTTCACCGTTTTCCCAGCAGCCTCCCATCTGGGGTGGCAAATCATGCACATGAGTGTGGAAGTCGCTCTGAGTGCCACGGTAAGTAGGACGGCTTTCCATCGCCGCGAACCAGCCCGCTAGTCGTGGGTTTGCTTCACGCAAGGAGTAACCTTTGTAATAGTAAAGACTGGCGTTCATCCGCTCGACATAGGGTGTAAAGATCACGTCAGCCGTGCCGAACTCGTCCAGAAAATACGGACCTGACGTGGCACCCAGAGCCGTTTCGACCTTAGCGACTACGCTGACGAATTGGTCGCGGTTCCCCTGTTCTTGCCGAGCCGAACTGGATGGATAGCATAGCCAGGCACACCAGGATCGAAAAAGCAGACGCTCTAAATACCTCAGGGGAAGCACTGCGGGGTGTTTCATGCCCAATCCCAATACCCCAAACGCCTGTTCCAGAGCAAGCAAAATGTCATCGCTTTCGGTGATGATGCGATCGTCCAGCACAATCGCGGGCAGCATTCCCGATGGCACTTTGCGCTTGTACCAGCTTTCTTTTTCCCCATAACAAAACATCGTGACTTTTTCGATACGGTAGGGAATTTGCTTCTCCTCCAGCCACAGCCAAACTTTCTGGCAGTAAGGACACCAGGCATGGTTGTCGCGGTAGAGCGTTACCCGCACGTCTGCTTCAGCATGACCAAAGAGACGCAAACGAGCTTGAGCATTGGTCGAGCCATTGACCGGATCGACTGGAAACTCTGCCAGAGCTTCGAGTTCTGACCAACTTAAAGGATCGATCGCTGTAGAAAGGGATGTCATAATGAGTTCAACCAGATTGAGTCTAACGGTAACGGTCTAAAACTGTCTGCAACAGCGGATCGTCTTGCTTCATGCCCACGATCGCCGGATCGGATATGCGTCAAACTGCTCATCACGGCTAATCATAATCAAATCATGAACGATCGCTTGTGCAATGAGCATCCGATCGAATGGATCACGATGATGCAGTGGTAGTGTCAAGTAGAGCGCTGCATCGTCAAAGGTAATGGGGAGAGTTTCAATATCAAACTGTTGTAAAAGCTGACGTAAGTCTTGAAATGAAGATTGGAGTTCTAGCTTTCCCAAGCCAACTTTGATTGCAATCTCCCAAAGGCTGGCGATACTCAGATAAATCCGATTTTCTCGCGCTTCAATGATGTCTTTTGCCGATGCACTCAAGGTAAGACTGCCCTGTATGTACCACAGAAATACATGTGTATCCAGAAGCGCAGCCGTCATTACATATAATCCTTGAAGTCTTCCAGAGGCTCATCAAAATCATCAGCGATCGTGATTTTGTCTTTCCAAACGCCAAAACCCTGTCGTTTGAGAGACTCTTGCTCAGAAGAAACCGTTGCATAACGATTCACAAGAAATTCTGTGTAATGCAAAACCTCTTGCTTCAGTGCTTCCGGTAGTTTCTCAAGATTCTGCAAAATCGTAGTCTCTAACATGACGCATCCTCCTTCAAAGAAAAGTCTTCTAACGGTTCATCGAAGTCATCCGACATCCAGATTTTTCCTTTAAGCGCACCCGCTTCGCGCTTCTTTTCAGGCGGCTCTGCTGCGATCGTGTCTTGAGGATACTTCTGAACCAGAAATTCGGCATAATGCAGCACTTCTTGCTGTAATGACTCAGGTAATTTCTGCAACGCCTCTAATAAATCTGTTTGAATCATGGCTCCTTACTCCAACGTAGAGTTCGCAATCAAACGCATTGACAGCACAATATACACAACCGTTCTTCCAGAATAAGCCAGTAGACGCGATCGCGCGAGTCTCCAAAAACCGGGTTTCTCGCGGCAACGGTCAAAGTGTTGATTGGCGTGGAGCTAGTCAACTACTACTCAACAGGAGTAGACGCGATCGCTCAACGAGGCAAAATTGTGCCCCTACATTGTCACTGTCGCCGCGTTGATCTTGACTCGATCGCGATCGATCTCAAAGGCAGCGTGATCGATCTCAAAGGCAGCGTGATCGATCTCGAATGTATGCCCCTGCATTACCAAGGCGACTGCATCGATCTCAAATTGATCGTGATCGATCACAACTGCATCACCCTACATTGCCACTGTGACCACATCGATCGCGCATTGCTCAATGCACACTCGCATCACAGCCCCAACTATTCCTTCTGCAAGCGTTAACCGTCGTGTTGCAAGGGGCACACTAAAGCCGTCAATTCTTTACCCACAGATGAACGTAACGCGATGTGCAACTAATTCGCCCTCATCCCCACCCTTCTCCCCAGGGAGAAGGGCTTCCAGACCGTTCCGGTTCCCTCTCCCATCGGGAGAGGGCTAGGGTGAGGGCAGTTTTGGCAGGTATTTTAGGAAAGTCGCACATCGCGTGAATGTAGGGTTAGGGGGCACGATCGCCCCTCCAAACCAAGCCCGTGTTCATTAAACAGGCACATACTTCAAATAAAGTCTCAGCAACCGCAGTAGGCGCATCCATGCTCTGGCAGGCTGTTCAAAAAAAGTAAAAATATCCCCGAAACCCACGCTTGTCTTCTGGTGATGCAGCCAGTGCTGTTCAGGAATCGTGATGAAGCAAACCTGACACAACAGCGCGATCGGTTTTGGTGTTTGCCAGCCCAACGCGCTAACATGCCGCCACCAAACGTGAAATTGTCCGAAGAGTAGCCCACTGATAACGCCGATCGGTGAGAACGACCACAGCGCCACCGCCACCAGCAGATACGGTAATGCACCCAAAAGACCGTCAAGCAAAACCTGCACGTTGAACGTCAAAATGGCGTAGTGGTGAAACGTTTTCTTTGCAGAATGGTGCGTCTTAAGATGAAGGCTACCAAAAACATGTTCGGGAACGTGGTAGCAAAAGGTAGAAAAAAAATCGCCAAGCACCAACAACAACCAGGCAACTGTCAATGGACAAATGAACGCACGTGCGATCGCCTCAAGCATGGATATTCCTCACACCGATATAGATTGGCATCGTAGAATTTGACCGGAAAGGCACCCAAGCCCTCTACCGTCTCAAAACGTCATTAGCTAAAGAAACCAAACGAGTCTTTAGAAATCACTGGAGCCAGAGGACTAACCCCAAGATCATCTCTTGTTAACATCTCTCAGCTCAATTTGCGTGTAGCCTACAGCACTCAAAAAGAAGCGACTCTGGCTACAGGGATCATGTGTTTCGACACCGATAGACAAGCATGTCTTCACCTCACGTCAAGCAAATCTTGCATACAATGGTTTTCCGATAGGTTAACCGTAGATTTTGCACTATTGTACCGATCTTGTCAGTGAAAGCCAAGATCCTTGTAGCGTTCTCTACGATCGTTCCAGGTGATACCTGCTCAGGCTGCTTCGGCAACAGTTGACGGTTCGATCGCCAACCGACAATTGGTAAACTCAGTCGCCATCACACCGCTACGCGCTCTGCATCAATGCCATTTCATCGGCAACTCGACTGCAAGCAGCATAAAATCAAGAGATAGACACTGAACTCTGGATGTACAAACTCTGCAACCAGGAGTGTGACGAACACTTGCAACAGGAGTGTGACGAACGCAATGACACCATTACCTGACGTAATCCGACAGAGCGACTTGCTCAACCAGCTAATACTCGATCGCACCACCATGGAAGCACTGGGGCGAGTAGAAGTCATGTGGATGTATCCCTCTGCCCATCGTGTGTTGGGCTTTGTCTGCAAAGCAGGCACCTTCGGAGCTAAAAAAACAGCCTTCAAACTGGCTCAAATCAGCACATTGGGTGCCAATGGCATCTTGACTCGCGATCAACCCGAAGAAACGGATGCCACAAAAGTACGTCAGCTTGAAACGTTGCTGCACTGCGAGGTGTGGAGTGAAACTGGCAACAAAATCGGCAAAATCACCGATTACCTTTTTAACCTGAAAACAGGCACTATTACTCACTACTTGCTGGCATCAAGTGGCTGGGCTGGCATTGCCAGTGATCTCTACCAGCTACCACCATCACAAGTGCTGAGTATGGGGCGAAAACGGGTGCTTGTGACCGAAGCCTCAGCTCAAACGCTGGCAGTCGATCAAAGCGGCATCAAGCAAACGTTGGCGAAAGCCACGTCGGTGCTAAAAGAAGACTATGGTCAAGCGACCGAAGAATTGCGATCGCTCTCAAAACAAGCACAAGCCGCTACCGAACAGGCAAAGGGGCGGTTTCAAACCCTGACTGGACAGTTAAAGGAACGAGCGCGATCGCTCTCTCAACAGGCGCAAGAAACGATTCAAAACATCAACGAGCAGCTCCAGGAAGACGCGCAGACGATCGTTGAACAAGCGAAAGAGAATAGCCAGGTGCTTGCCGAACGGATGAAAGAACGCACTCAAACCTTCAGCGAACAGTTTGAAGACGGCATCCAAAGCCTGGGTGAGCAAGTCGAAGATGGCATCCAAACATTGACCGTCCAGGCAAAAGAAATCCTCGAACCGACGACAGACGATACTGAGCAAGCCGTGTCATCCACACCAATCATCCCTTCAACTCAAGTAAACGAACAAACGGGTTTTGAAACCACTCGCTCGGAGATTAGTGACTTCAACGATGATGATGCTCCCTGGATTGGCGATGAACCTTGGATCGGGACATCGATCGACACCCCATTACCAACGATCGCTTCTCCACATTCAAAAAACAGCCCAAATCATCAACAAAAACTTAACTTGGAAGCAACTGACATTGATGACGACGAGCCTTGGATTTAAGAGCTATCGGTAGGGTGAGTTTGGACGCTCTGTAATCGTCTTTGCTGTTGCTAAACAGTGAAGCTTTGTCAATACAGGTCATTCTAAATTTGCTGTGCCCTTGTATCGGCAATGCAGTTTTCTAGTTTCTCACCCAGTAGTTGCACGTGAGGTTCTTTCAACATGCCCAGATGATTGCCAGGAATCAGAAAAACTTCTAAGCCGTTCTCTGCCAAACTCTGCCAACTCAATTTGTTGTCAGGAAGAGCGTGATAGGCACTAGCAATTTCAGTTGCTTTGAACAAGGTAACGTGACCAGCATAGCTACGAATGCAGTAGCGAGCGGTTAACTCCTGGTTTTCTTGCTCATAGTTAAAGTCCATAATCTCGTCTGGTAAGGGCAGTCCCGCACGTTGAGAGATCTTAATTCGGACATGATAATAGAAATCCCACAGCGCTTGTGTGAGGTCATGCGTTCGCCAGCGAAGTTGTTCTTTGAGCGTGGGTAACAGGTAAGCGAAACCAGATTGCCTCATCTTATGCCAGTGTTTGGTTGCTGTATCACGAGCTAGAGAAGACTGAGCGGCGATCGGGGGATAGGTATCAATCAACCCCAACAAAGCAGTTTCTTGTCCTTGCCCTTTGAGTTGCTGTGCCATCTCATACGCAACCAAACCGCCGAACGATATGCCTACTAATAAGTAGGGTCCTTGCGGCTGTAGTGTTCGCATCTGCTGAATATAGTGCGCCGCTAGATCTTCAACGCGATCGAGCGCGATCGCTTCTCCAGCAATTTGAGCTGCCAGACCATAGACGGGTCGTTCTGAATCGAGGTGCCGCACTAATGGTAAGTAGAACTCTAGTCCTCTACCAAGTACATGAATACAGAAGAGCGGCGGCTTATGACTCGCTTGGTTACCCGACTGTATGACCACTAGCGACGGACAGATAGGTGTTGGTTCCAGTTGCCGTAAAGCCTTTGCGAGTTCACTGATTGTTGGTGCTTGAAAAAGAGTAGACAATGGGAGACCCTTGCTACACCGCTCTTCAACTTGCGCCCAAACCCGCACGGCTGAAAGCGAATGTCCCCCTAACTCAAAAAAGTTATCGTAAACGCCGATCGGCTTGATTCTCAAAACGTCCTGCCAGATTTCGGTCAACTGACGTTCTAATTCATCTCTCGGTGCAACGAATGTACTTGCTACGGCATCCGTTGCACCAGTAGTCGCCGATACCAACAGGGTTTGGCGATCGTCCGTAAATGCCAACTCAGGAGTCGGTAACGCCTGACGATCGAGTTTGCCATTGGCGGTAACGGGTAGCTCTTTCAGCATGACGAAAGCTGAAGGCACCATGTACTCTGGCAGTTTTTCTTTTAAGCAGCGTCGCAACTCACCGATCGTCGGAGCAGGCTGCTGACGAGGAACAATGTAAGCAACCAGACGCTTTTCACCGGGCTGGTCTTCCCGTGCCATGACCACAGAAACCTGAATGTCAGGATGTTGCGCCAGTACGGCTTCGATCTCGCCTAACTCAATGCGAAAGCCCCGAATCTTCACCTGATGGTCTATACGACCCAGGAACTCGATATTGCCATCCGGGAAAAAGCGCGCTAAATCACCCGTGCGATACAGCCGCGCCTGTGGTGACTGATGAAACGGATGAGGAATAAAGCGTTCTGCTGTTTTGACTGGATCGGTGTATCCAGATGCCAGACAATCACCACCAATGTAAAGCTCTCCAGTCACCCCGATCGGACAGGGTTGCAAGCGAGCATCCAAAATGTAGTACTGGGCATTCTGAATCGGCTTGCCATAGGGAATGCTTGTCCAGTGAGGCTCGATCTGGTCAATGGGGTAGACGTTCGACCAGACAGTCGCTTCTGTGGCACCTCCAAGCGAAATTACCTTGACTCCTGGAAACGTTGCTTTCACTGCGTTGGGCAATGTGACCGGAATCCAATCACCGCTCATAAAAACAAGTCGCAACGGGTTAGGTCGATCAGTTGCCGGAATGCTGGCAAAAAACGGTACTAGCTGTTGTAGTGCTGGTGGGGCAGAATCCCAGAAGGTAATTGGCTCGTGACAAAGAATCTGTAGCAGAGCAGATGGATCACGAACCGTTTCGTTCGATACGACTCGGATAGAACCACCCGCTGCCAAAAGCCCAAAGATGTCGTAGACCGATAGGTCAAAGCAGAGAGAAGTTATGAACAATACGCGATCGGAGGCGTTCACAGCAAAGGTGCGGTTGACCCACTCGATCAAATTGATGACAGGCTGATGCCGAACAACGACCCCTTTCGGTGTTCCAGTCGAACCTGAGGTGAAAATCACGTAGGCAGTGTCATCAGGACTGTTTTGCCTGGGCAAATTCTGTTGTGGCTGCTTGTACAGGTGGGATGCTTGCCAAACGTGCAGTCCTTTTGAAGACAGCGGCTTCGAGGCGCAGGCAGTCGGTGTTTCGATCGCGGCTCGATCCAAACAAATCAAATGCTCTAACTGAGGAAGTTGCGGCTGTAGCCCTTCAAACGTTGGTTGGTGACACGCCTGTGTGACAACCCAGTGAATATTGAGTGAGTCCAGAATCCACTGCACCCGCGCTTCAGGAAAGCTTGGTTCCAAAGGCACATAAGCACCTCCAGCTTTCAGAATTCCCAACAGAGCTGGAATCATCTCTAAGCCACGGTTCAAGTAGACTCCAACAAAGGTACCAGCACCAACTCCTAAAGATTGAAGGTGATGAGCGAGTTGATTCGCCTGACGGTTAACGTCGCCATACGTTAGCTGTTGGTTTTCATAAACAACGGCGATCGCGTCAGGATTGCACACGACCTGAGCTTCAAACAGTTGATGTAAACAGACATCTTGCGCGTAGGGAACCGCTGTGTCGTTCCATGCC
The DNA here is from genome assembly GCA_019358895.1 of Tildeniella nuda ZEHNDER 1965/U140. Lineage (GTDB taxonomy): Bacteria > Cyanobacteriota > Cyanobacteriia > Leptolyngbyales > Leptolyngbyaceae > Stenomitos > Stenomitos nudus. The sequence goes on from JAHHIG010000030.1 coordinate 42,028, forward strand.
ACCAGCAGTTGATGTTGTTCAGCTTCAGTCACCAGCGTTAGATCTGCCAGCGTTTGCTCTGGATGAGCAACCATCCCTGCCAGCAATGTTTGCAGATGTCCCAGTAGTCGGACGATCGCTGCCCGGTCAAACCGAGAGCGATCGTAGGAAATTTTCAATAATAGTTCTGCATCCAGACAGCCAATCAATACCAGCGGTAACCCGGGTTGTTCATGGAGTTGAACGTGGCGGTTTTGCCAGTTGCCTCCCTGCTGTTGAAGCGTCGTGTTCAGCGCATAGTTTTCAAACACGACAATGCTCTCAAACAGAGCTACACCAGGAGGCACATCACTCCATGTCTGTACCTTAACCAGCGGTGTGTGTTCATAGTCACGAACGGCTACGTGCTGCGATCGTAGCGCTTTCAGCCAGGGCAGCAAGGACGCTTCAGCAGGAACCTGGACTCTCACTGGTAGCGTGTTGATCAACAGTCCAATCATCGCTTCTGTTCCGCCCAGAGCCGAATGCCGACAGGCTCTAGTTGCCCCAAAAAGCACATCTTCCTCGCCGCTATAGCGACTTAAAAGCAGTGCCCAGGCACCTTGAACGATCGTGTTTGGTGTGATGTCGTGCTCTTTAGCGAGAGCTTGTAGCGCCGTTGTTAAGGCTGACGAGAGGCAAATCTGCTCTTCTCCATAGTCTGCCCGGTCAAGCAAGTGGCTAGAAGCTTGAATTGGAAGTAAAGGCGTGGGTGTGGAAAAGCCCTTGAGGAGGTGCTGCCAGAAGTCTTTCGCCTTCGCGAGATCCTGCTGCTGTAGCCACTCAATATAGTCTCGATACGGACGAGGGGTTGGCAGTGAAAGCGTTTGAGCCTGACAAACCGCTTCGTAAAGTGCGAAGACTTCTTTGAGTAGCCACGTAAACGAGCGTCCATCTAGCAAAATGTGGTGGAATGTCCAGACCAGCCGATACTCAGCGTCAGCTAACCTGAATAAAGCAAGCCGGATGAGAGGCGCATGAGTCAGATCAAAACCACGCTGGCGATCGCCTTGCAAGTATGTCTGATGGCGTTCCAGTTGCTCTATATCAGATAATTCTCGCCAGTCGTATTGTGTCAGTGGCAGTTGTACGTCTTGATGCACTTGCTGCGATGGTTCATCTAGATCATTCCATCTAAAGCTGGTTCTTAAAATTGGATGCCGTTGTATAACTTGCTCCCAGGCTTGGATGAACGGTGCAATTTCAAGGTTTTCACGCAGCGTACAAACCATTTGTTCGATATCGATTCCAGACTGTTGCTCATGCAGGCTATGGAACAACATGCCCTGTTGCATCGGAGAGAGTGCATACGAAGCTTCTATCCTTTTGGACGTAATTGGCATGGGCGAGTCATGCAACAACGGTTCTAAAGCCTTCCCGATCGCGCCTGCTCTCTCTATTTTTGGCTCAGTGACCGATGCTTTAGCTGGTCGTAGTCGCTTAGAAGGATTGAAGAGCATCATGATAAGGATGAATTTGTATAGCTGAACTTACACAGAGGACTTCACCCAGACCCTTCAGGGTTTTAATGAGACTGCAAACGTGGCGGTGGACTGAGTACCAGCACTAAATACTGCCTTTCTTGTCGAGGCGGAGAGCCGTCTCGACAAGGACATCTGTGCTTGAGCTAACTCAGCTCAAGGAAGAAAAAAGAGTGAACATTAGTAAATAGACAAATCCACTAGACATCTTTGTTCGTAACAACATTCCATTTATGCTTCCCTAACTTACAACCGTCAATGCATAAATGACGATCCTTCACTTAGTCTTTATCTATCCATGCCGTTTACCTTACGCTTTCAAGAAATCTTTATATGCTTTCTTGAAAAGCTGATCTGAGTTTTCAAGTCGTGAAGTAAAGCGGTGCTAGCAATTTTAAGTGTGTTTAAGAAGCCTCTCGATCGTTGTTTTCAACAAGAGTAGAAGGTCATTATGAAGATTGAACTTGCAATGATGGTAAGTAGTTAATAACATCAAAAGCAGTTAACCCAAGTACTGCTTATGCACATTCAAATAGTTCAATCTAATTAGTTAAGACATGGGTAGGCATTTTATTCACTTGAGGCTATGCAGGTTGCAGATGACTGTGTCAGTTACTGCCAATTACTGCCAATCAGCCAATTTTGCAGTCTTACTATTTTAGTGAAGCGACGCTAAACAGGGGTTGAGATTAGGTCAACGCGTGAAGAATGTAGAGTCGGCTGGAAGCAGTGAAGCGTTTGAGCAGAAGCATGATCTCGGCAATAGCAACCCAACAGCAGCAAGGTGTCACGAGGCAAAGGCTTTTATGTGTTTAGTGCAGCTACTCTAAATAATCCACTTGACGGAAGTTGCCTTAAGTTTGCTAGGCTGAGAAGGTACGTAACTGATTAGAGTCTTGGGAACTAGAAGCACTAACTCTGTTTCGATTGGCATTGAAGCTTTTTTGTTACACGCTTTTATTTGACATTCTATGCCGAGAGAATAACATCATGTCAAAAGTAATCTCAGTGGGCGATCGTGTCCGTATTGTGGCTCTTCCTGCTTTTATTAAAACTGCTGATCCAATGCCCACGTTGCGTCCGCCGAACGTGCTTGCTGTGGGATTAGAAGGCGTTGTGGTAAACCAGCGACCGGGTAACTATTGGGGCGTTCGCTTTGCTAGTGGCACATTTCTATTAGAGCCACAGTATTTAGAAGCGATCGTCGAAGGGTAGCGATCGTCAGCATAGTTAACTCCGTAAAAACCGCAGGGCGGAGAAAAAACGACAAAAGTTAATCGGTATTTTCACTCTAAAGGCTTGTCTAAAGAGACAACTTTTGTGAATCAGCATCAAAGTCGTTAGCCCTAAAACATATCCGGGCAACATAGCTATGCCATTGCTTGAGTAGTAGCTATGCCTGATATCGCCGGGAACTCTTTGGGAACAGCGACAGCGCTGAACCTTTCGTCCAATGTTCAGACCTTCCCAGACATTGTGACTCCAACTGCGAATGACTACTACCGCTTCACTCTCAGTCATCGTAGTAGTTTTAACCTGTCCTTAACAGGCTTAAATACTGACGCTGACGTTGCTTTGCTATCTAGCACAGGTAGCGTACTTAGCGTTAACGGAGTCTTACAATCATCTAACAATGCGGGCAATCTAGCTGAGTCCATCAATACCACGTTAGATGTTGGAACCTACTACATTCGTGTCGCTACAGGTGCTTTTGCCACCAGTGCCAACTACAGCTTGAATGTGTCTGCTCAAAGTGACCTCCGATCGGATATCCTTTGGCGTAATTATGCTACTGGTGAAAATGTCGTCTGGCAGGTAACGGATGCATCAGTTGAAGCATATGCTTCTCTAAGGCTTATCACTGATTTGAATTGGGCGATACAAGGCGGAGGTGACTTCAATCAGGATGGTCAATCAGATATTCTGTGGCGCAATTACAGCACCGGGCAGAATGTCATCTGGCTGATGAATGGCACCACCTTCAGTTCAGATGTTTATCTGCGCCCGATTGGCGATCCGAGTTGGCAAATTAACGGAGTCGGTGATTTTAATCGTGATGGCAAAACCGACATTCTGTGGCGCAATTATAGCACCGGGCAGAATGTCATCTGGCTGATGAATGGCACCACCTTTAGTTCAGATGTTTATCTGCGCCCGATTGGCGATCCGAGTTGGCAAATTAACGGAGTCGGTGATTTTAATCGTGATGGCAAGACCGACATTCTGTGGCGCAATTACAGCACCGGGCAAAATGTAGTCTGGCTGATGAATGGCACCACCTTTAGTTCAGACGTTTATCTGCGTCCCATTGGCGATCTTAGTTGGCGTATTAGTGGGACGGGTGATTTTAATAGCGATGGTAAGACCGATTTACTATGGCGCAATTACAGCACCGGGCAGAATGTGATCTGGCTGATGAATGGCACTACCTTCAGTACAGATGTTTACCTTCAAGCTGTTGGTGATCCTAACTGGCGATCGCTCTCTCCCTTTGTTCGCACTGTTGAACCCGCTCCCATTAGCGTGGCTGGAAACGCATTGTCTAATGCATTCAATGTTGGTGACAATTTGACAGGCAGCGGGACGTATCGTGATGCTGTCAGTAGTTTGGAGAGCGACTACTATCAGCTCAATTTGAGCACTTCCAGTGCTGTTAGCCTGACGCTCACAGGCTTTACTAATAATTTAGACGTGCAGTTAATTAACAGCAGTAACCAGCTTTTGCAAAGCTCGACGCTGAGCAGTATTAGCCCGGAAACGATTAACAGCACACTGAATGCTGGCGTTTACTACGTTCGGGTCTATACCGCTAATGGTGGTAGCAGTGCGTATGCGCTTAACCTGCTCATTAATAATTTACCAGTGCTGGTGACGAATGCTGGACTGACGCTTGATGAAGGTGCTGCTGCAACAATCGGCAGCAGTTTGCTCCAGGTGGCTGACAATGATAACCCGATCGCACAGTTGACATATACGGTGGGAAGTCTGCCTGCTTATGGTGCCCTTTCTTTGAATGGAGCGGCGATCGGTGTTGGTGCAACCTTTACGCAAGCAGATATCACCAGTAACCTGCTCCGTTATCAGCATGACGGTGGCGAAACGCTGTCTGATAGCTTCAGCTTTGCAGTGTCCGATGGAGCAGGTGGAGCGATCGCTGGCAACACGTTCGGCATCACAGTGAACCCGGTGAACGATGCGCCAGTTTTGACCGTTCCAGGTAGTCAGACAGTTGATCAAAACGCTAACTCGCTCATTACAGGCGTGAGCCTTGCTGACCTTGATGGTGGGACTGGTAGCGAAACCATCACCATTTCAGCCGCAAACGGGTTGGTATCTCTAGGCTTAACCGCAGGCTTAACTTTTGCACAAGGAAATGGTAGTGCAGCCAACTCAATTACTGCCAGCGGTACGTTGAGCGCGATTAACAATGCACTGACCAGCCTGATTTACCGTAGTAATGTTTCGTTCCAGGGTACTGAAACCATCAGTATTACGGTCAATGACAATGGCAATACGGGCAAAGGTGGAGCGCTGACGGACAGCAAAACGATCGCGGTGACGGTAAATTCTGTCAACAAGCCGCCTGCCATCACTGTGCCGACCTCGCAATCAGTTAACGAAGATACAAGCCTCTCCCTCACTGGTATTAGTATTAGCGATCTGGATGCTGGCGGCGGCAATGTGACGGTCAACCTCTCAGCCGTAAATGGTGTTCTCTCTCTCGGTACGACTGCTGGGCTAACGTTTGTAACGGGCACAGGCTTCAAAGACCGGAACCTCACCATTGCAGGTACTTTAGCGCTGATCAATACGGCACTGAGCAGCTTGTCTTATCAGAGCAATAAGGATTTCAATGGCTCTGACTTAGTTTCTATTAGCGTGAATGACAACGGCAACACGGGCAACGGTGTTGCTTTGTCAGACACAAAGAGTTTGGTGGTGACGGTAACGCCCGTAAATGATGCTCCAGTGCTAACGGTACCAGCGGCTCAGGTTGTGAACGAGAACACGCTTTTACAGGTAACGGGTATTAGCATTACGGATGTGGATGCTGGCAGTGGTGCGATCGCGGTGAGTCTATCAGCCACAAACGGTAAGCTTTCACTGGGTACGACAGCCGGACTATCCTTCACAAGCGGAAACGGCAGTCCGAGCGGCAGTCTGATTTTCAGCGGTACCTTGGCAGCCATCAACAGCGCTCTCAGTACTCTCGTCTATAAGGGCAACGCCAATTTTAACGGTGCTGATGCCATTAGCATCAACGTGAACGATAACGGCAATGTTGGCTTTGGCATTCCGTTAAGCGACAGCAAGACGATCGCAATCAATGTGCTGGGCATCAACCAGGCTCCTGTGATCACAGTACCGCTGGCACCTTCGACTGTCGCCAACACTAATTTGGCGATCGTCGGTGTTAGTATTAGCGACCCAGATGCCGCAGGCGGTACAGAGACCGTAACGATCGCCGCTGCTAATGGGGTTCTTTCGCTGCCATCTAACACAGGACTTACCTTTACTCAAGGCACAGGTAATCAAAATAACCGCATCACATTCCAAGGAACGCTGGCTGCAATCAATACGGCGATCGGTAGTCTCATCTATCGCAGCTATCCCGGTTTTACTGGCTTCGACACCATCAGCATTAGCGTCAACGATGAAGGCAACACGGGCATCGGCACAGCTTTATCGGACACTAAAACCCTGTTTGTTAACGTGGGTGGCGCACTCAACAGCCCTCCCACTGCCAACTCTGATAGCTATACCACTACCCGCAATGTTGCTCTCACTGTCGCTGGACAGGGAGTTCTCGCCAACGACACCGATCCTGAAAACAACGCACTGACCGCCAATCTATTAACCACACCCACGAGTGGTGCCATCATCTTCAACGGAAATGGTACCTTCACCTATACGCCAAACAGTAACTATGTCGGCACCGATCGCTTTACCTACCAAGCAAGCGACGGCATCGGCAACTCTAATCCCGCTACGGTCAATATTTTCGTCACTGCCCCTGTGCCCGTGAATCAAGCACCCGTGGCGACCCCGGATGCCTTCACCTTGAGCCAGAACACGACATTCACCACCGGGAATGTCCTGAGCAACGACAGTGACCCCGACAACAACCTGCCCTTCACCGCGCAACTGGTTGCCGATGTCACGCAGGGCAGTCTGACGCTCAACAGCAACGGCAGTTTCACCTACATCCCCACCGCCAACTTCACGGGTACTGATAGCTTCACTTACGTCACGCAAGATGCGCTGGGTGCCACCTCCAACACGGCGACAGTGAGTTTGAGCGTCACTGCCCCTGTGCCCGTGAATCAAGCACCCGTGGCGACCCCGGATGCCTTCACCCTGAGC
>JAHHIG010000031.1 GCA_019358895.1 Tildeniella nuda ZEHNDER 1965/U140
CTTGGTCAACTTGCTGGCAGGCTTAATCGCCTATACCTACCAGGAGAAAAAGCCCTCCTTGGATTTAGAGTGCAAAGACTTGCCAGCATTGCCTCCGGCTATCTTTTGACCTCGTCGAACTGACGTTGTATTAGTACAGATGCCGCGGTTGATCGAAACCGGGTTTCTCTGCTTTCACGCCAGCCCTTGAATGGTGAGCTGGTAGGTCATCGTTGACTGGGCACCGTTTGCCTGCTTGAACGCGCCAGAAATGGGAGCCGCGTAGCTAGAAAGAGGGCTGGCAACCAGGGCAATATGTCGATCGGCAACCGCCAGCCCTTGAGTGGGGTCGTAGCCGCGCCAGCCACCACCGGGTAGGTAGACTTCAGCCCAGGCATGGAGATGTCGCTCATTACTGTTTGGATCACCTTCCTGGTAACCGCTGACAAAACGAGCCGCTAGCCCGATCGCCCGACACACTTCCACAAACAGCACGGCAAAGTCACGGCAGGTGCCCGATCGCGTTGTCCAGGTAACGCCTGCTGATAACGGATCGCCTGTTTCACGAATCATGTACTGGCAACCCTTATAAATTCGTTGATTGAGTTCACCTAAGAAACTGATCGTATTGCTACCAACAGCCTGGACGATTTCTTGTGCAAGCTGGAGCGCGATCGGATCAACACTTGTCGCATAGAGCACCTGTTGACCGCTTAGATACGGCTGTAGCTGCAAGAGCAGTGACGAGGGGTAGTCGATCGGCAGTCGCGCTACCCACGCCTCTGGCACATAGTCAAAGGGATTGGTGCGGTGAGTCTCCACCTGCGACGACACTTGCACCGTAAGCGTATCCGTCTGATCAGGCTTAAACCAAAGGTTGTCCAGCGTGTTGCCATCCAAATCGGTGACCGTCGCTTCCTGTGAGGGTGTTGGCGTAACCATCAGCGAGAACGATCGCACCGTCTGCGAACCATCACTGCGAGGTCGCAAGCGCACCACATGGGGCAGCAAGCTCACAGGCTGACTGTAGGAATAGTTAGTTGTATGGCTAATTTGGTAAAGCACGAGTGAGGGGTGAGGGGTGAGGGGGGTAGGGGGTAGGGGGGTAAGGGGAGAGGGGAGAGGGGTGATGTTTAGAGATTCGTCGTTGATACTTTGAGCTTCGTTGTCGATGAGCGGAGGTTCGTCAGCCATGCTCGGAGATTCGTCGTTGATACTCGGAGATTCGTCGTTGATACTCGGAGGTTCGTCAGCCATGCTTGGAGGTTCGCGGTTGATACTCGGAGGTTCGTCGTTGATGTTCAGAAGCTCGTCGTTGATGCTCGGCGATTCAAGGCTGAAGTCAACGATGTACTGTTTGGGCTTGCAACAACACACATCCTTACTGACTCCTCACTCCTCACTCCTCACCTCTTCACCCACTCACCCAACAGGTTGCAGGGCGATAAACGTTTCAAAAATCTTCTCGCCGACATCATTCATGCGAATCTGCAAATCATCCAGCGTTTCGTGCAAGCCGTTATCGATGATGTCCTCAATGGTGAGGTAGTCAAGGTCAGAACGGAGTCGCCCCAAAGTGCGCTCGACGGGTGTACGCCAGGTGCCAATGGGTGTACCTGTAATTTCATGGAGCGATCGCTCTGCTTGCAACAGACAAAAGCGCACCGATCGTGGAAAGTCTCGTTCGAGCACCAAAAACTCGGCAATGGAATTGGGCGAAAGGCGATGTAAGCCCTGCTTGCGGTACATCTCATAAGCGCTGGCAGATTTCAACAGTGCCATCCACTGTAGTTCGTCTAGCGTACTGCCCACATCTTTAACCGACGGTAGCAAAATGAAGTATTTGACATCGAGAATCCGCGCCGTTTTGTCTGCTCGTTCAAGAAACCTGCCGATTTGCCCAAAGTGCCAGCCTTCGTTATGTGTCATCGTCGCATTCATCACGCCAATAAATTGATGGCTCGACAGCTTGACTTCTTCAAAAAAGCGGAGGACAGCAGAGAGATCGTGGAGCGATCGCGTTTGCGCCACTTCCGTCACCATGAGATAGAACGCATTCACCTGATGCCACATTTCAGAGGAAATAATTTCGCGCACCGATCGGGCGTTCTCTCGTGCGATTCGCAAGCAGGATGCGATCGAGTTCGGGTAGTCTGGGTCAAACGTGAGAAACTGAATCACCTTTTCTGCCGTTGCCTCACCATATCGCTCTTGAAACAGCGGCAAATCGCCTGTGGTCATAATAATCGGTTCCCACTGCTGAGTAGTTCCAGCAGGAGAATCGAGCAGCAGGTTTAGGTTCACTTCCACAAAACGGGCAACATTTTCTGCCCGCTCCACATAGCGGTTGAGCCAGTAAATTGAATCAGCAACACGACTTAGCATTTAGAGAAGTTTTTAGTTTTTAGTTTTTGGTTGTTAGTGGTTAGGGTTGCTAGCGACTAAAAACTAACAACCTTAGCGCAGCCATGCCAAAGGCTTTATGACTAACCACTATTTGCACACGACCCACGTATCTTTACTGCCGCCACCTTGAGATGAGTTAACCACCAATGAGCCTGGACGCAACGCAACACGAGTTAGCCCCCCAGGGCTGACATAGACCTTTTTGCCATACAGAATGTAGGGGCGCAGATCGACATGACGACCTTCAAAATGATCATTAATCAGCGTTGGCACTCGTGATAAAGAGAGCGTTGGCTGAGCAATGTAATTACGCGGTGAGGCTGCAATCCGTCCAGCAAAGTCTTCTCGCTGTTCTGGTGTGGCAGTAGGACCAATCAACATCCCATAACCACCTGACTCATCCGCCGCTTTAACCACCAGTTTGTCCAGGTTTGTCAGCACATGCTGCTGCTGCTGCGGTTCCCAACAGAGATAGGTTGGCACGTTTGCCAAGATTGGTTCCTCATTGAGATAGTAGCGAATCATCGCTGGCACGTAGGAGTAAATCACCTTGTCGTCTGCGACACCTGTACCCAGAGCGTTTGCCAGTGCCACTTTGCCAGAACGGTACACATCCATCAAGCCGGGGATGCCCAGCAGCGAATCGGGGCGGAAGACTTTGGGGTCAATGAAAATATCGTCAATGCGGCGATAAACCACATCAACGCGCTTCAAGCCTTTGGTCGTTCGCATTTGCAGGTAGCCATCTGCCACAATCAGGTCGCGCCCTTCGACCAGTTCCACGCCCATCTGTTGAGCTAAAAAGGAATGCTCAAAGTAGGCAGAGTTGTAGATGCCAGGAGTCAGCACAACAACGGTTGGATCAATCAGGTGCGGTGGTGCAAGGTTCAGCAAAGTTTCCAGCAGGTGACTAGGATATTCTTCCACAGGCTGAATCTGCATCGTGTTAAAGACGAGCGGAAACGTGCTTTTCATCACGCGGCGATTTTCGAGGACGTAAGAAACGCCGGATGGACAGCGCAGATTGTCTTCTAAGACGTACCATTGCCCATCTCGATCGCGCACCAAATCAGTGCCCGTAATATGACACCAGATGCCGCCCGGTGGTTTCAACCCCATGCACGGCTTCAAAAAGCCACTGGCAGAGTAGATGATTTCAGACGGGATAATCTTGTCCCGCAAAATTTTCTGCTCGTTATAAATATCTGCCAGGAACAAGTTGAGCGCGTAAATGCGCTGCTCCAAGCCCTTTTCCAGCGTTGCCCAGTCGTCTGCCGAAACAATGCGAGGAATAATATCGAAAGGAATAATGCGCTCTGTGCCCTGGTTATCGCTGTAGACGTTGAAGGTTACACCCATCTTAAAGAGTGCGATCTGCGCCGCCTGTTGCCGCCGCTGCACCTCTTCAGGCGAAAGGGAGTTGATGCGATCGATCAGCGGCATTGTGTCAGGACGAGGCTCTCCCTTCGCAGCAAAGAGTTCGTCGTAGAAATTCCCTGGCTCGTAATCGTCGAATTGCACAGCGCTAGATCCAATGCATACCCCCTCATCAATAGAGGGGAGAGTCACTGTAAACAGTAGTATCTGATACTTTTTCTGTGTCGGCGCGGACTTTAGGTACGAGGGAAACGTCGGTTTTTACTCTTTTTACTCTAAGTTGCACAGCGCATCGGCAGTTGGAACGAAGACGGCACGTGTAACCGTGGTTAAGCGCTTTTATGTTGCGATCGCATTGATAGCATCACTATCTGGCGTTACTGAATGCATCCCTCATCCCCAGCCCTTCTCCTTGGGGAGAAGGGAGCCAGAAACCATTTCCCCTCTCCTTTTGGGAGAGGGCTAGGGTGAGGGTAAAAGCAGCGATTCATCCCATGATCAGCAACGCCCACTATTCTATTGAGGTGCCCGTTTGCTAGATGCACAACGCCTCTATCGCAGCAAGCAGACACGATTTCAAAAATTTGTCCTGATAAGTTGACAAATCTTCCGTAACAGGTAAAAGAACCTACCCGGACTTTACCTTTATGTACCTTCCTCTCACTGCCTTGCTACCAAGCTTGCTGCTAGTAGTGCTAACAGCCGATTTGCGAGATGCTAAAGCGATCGCGCATCAAACTCTGCGATCCTTCAATCAACCTGCCTCTGTTGCTCAGCTAGCCGACGTGAACATGCAAACCTTTCACCGTGGCAGTGGTCGCCGCCAACTTTTCTGGGAGTCTACACTCTCTGAAGGCTAATAGGAGGCGAGTGTAAGCGATGCGGTTTTGTCAAAGACGCTCTTGTTGGGGTACTCTGGCTAAACTGTGCGAATGCGGCTCAAGGGCTAACTTATGCCTTGAAGTGTGATCAGAATCGTTGCTGTCACCGCGCTCTGCCTACATGCTAAAAGACAGCGGTACTGCTGAAGTAGCTTTCTTCAAGCCAGTTCATCGTTGGCTTAGACCCACTAAACGGGTTCAAAAGACCGTTTCAAAAGACCGTATAGACTGGCACATGCAGGTAAGATGGCTTTTGCTATAGACCGAACGTGCTGCTTATGTCCGCGATCGTGTCTTGAGTAATCGACTACATCAAGAGTGACAGTCCCACTGACTTGTTTTTCAGCACATAGATGAGGTTAGAAGAAAGTGGAAATTTCTAGAACATAAGCTACAGACACTCTGATGGATCAGCTTGATGTTTTTAGAGATGGGAAGACTAGGATAATAAACAGTTAAGGGATTAAATAAACGGTTTAATGGTCACAGTGGCAGAATAGTCTCATTGAAGCGTCATTGCTCTGTAAGATTTAGGTATCTCAGACGGCACTATGTCGCAAGGTGAGCGTAGCATCATCATTTTTTCCGTAGTGGTTCCATTGGGTTAGCTTTGTTGACATGATTAAAGACCTCGATCTGATCAAACGTCTCGGTCCTAGTGCCATGGATCAGATCCTGCTCTACCTGGCATTTAGTGCCATGCGAACCAGTGGACATCGGCATGGCGCTTTTTTAGATGCGGCGGCTACGGCGGCTAAATGTGCCATCTACATGACTTATTTGGAGCAGGATCAAAACCTCCGCATGACGGGGCATCTGCATCATATTGAGCCAAAGCGCGTGAAAGCCATTGTGGAAGAAGTCAGGCAAGCGCTGACCGAAGGCAAGCTGCTTAAGATGCTTGGTTCTCAAGAACCACGCTATTTGATTCAGTTTCCCTACGTCTGGTTAGAGCAATATCCCTGGCAACCGGGGCGATCGCGCATCGCTGGCACTAGCTTTACGTCAGAAGAAAAACGTCAAATTGAGCAAAAGCTACCACCCGTCGATTTGCCCGATGCCCAGTTGATCAACTCCTTCCAGTTCTTAGATCTCATTGAGTTTCTGCACGGTCGCTCTCAAGAATACGTGCCAGAAGACCAGCAGATGCCTCTCAGCGAAGCACTCGCAGAACATATTAAGCGGCGGTTGCTTTATTCTGGCACCGTCACCCGACTCGATTCTCCGTGGGGAATGCCTTTCTACGCCTTGACACGGGCATCCTACTCCCCTGCGGATGAGGAAGAGCGGACATTTATTATGGTGGAAGATACTGCCCGTTATTTCCGCCTCATGAATGCGTGGGCAAAGCGACAGTCTAAGGCAATGCGTGTGCTTGAAGAACTCGATATTCCAGCCGATCGCACCGAAGAAGCGCTGGAGGAGTTAGACAAAGTAATGCGGCAGTGGGCAGACAAGTATCACCAGCCCGGCGGCGAACCGTTTGTGATGCAAATGGCGATCGGACTGAGGGAGGAAGAGCAGGAGTAGGAAGCAGGGGAGCGGAGGAAGCAGGGGAGCGGAGGAAGCAGGGGAGCAGAAAAACCTTGAGCCTCTTCTCTTTAGTAACGCAGCATAACTCAAAATGCAAATCTCCCCCTGCTCCCTCTTGCCCCCCTGCTCCCTCTTGCCCCCCTGCCCCCTCTTGCCCCCTCTACTCCCTCTGCTCCCTCTGCTCCCCCATCTTCTCATCTCAGCCTCACTCCTACACCCGACTGTTCCTCCGGCAACACGCGTCCATTCTGAAAGCTGGCACCGATGAACGGATCGTCGAGAAGGTTTAAGTGGCTGTCCAGATCGAGATAGTCGGCAAGGGGCGAAAGTTGAGCAAGTGCAGTGTTGAGTAACGCACTATCGGAATAGCAGCCGAACATAATTTTTAAGCCACAGGCGCGGGCTGTGTGAATCATGCGCCATGCCTCTGTGATGCCGCCCGCTTTCATGAGTTTAATGTTGATGCCATGTACGCGATCGGCGAGTGGCGGGATATCGTAGCTACTAAAACAGCTTTCATCGATAAAGATTGGCAGAGGCGAATCTCGATAGAGCGCAGGCAAATCGCCTTCCTGACCTTTTGGCAGTGGCTGCTCAATGTAGGTAATGCCCCGATCGGTTAACCAGTATGACATTTGCAACGCTTGTTCCAGGTTCCAACCACCATTGGCATCAATGCTGATTTGAGTGATATGAGGAGCCACACTCTGTACCGCTACCACCATTGCCTGGTCTGCCTCAAGCCCAGTTGGACTGCCTAGCTTCAGTTTTAATGCCTGAAGGGTCGGCACTTGACCCAACCAATCTCTGACACGTTGTTGAGCCAGGTTGGATGGATTGATGCCGATCGTGATAGAGGTCGGGACGATGCGATCGCGATTCAGTCCCCATAGTTGCCACAGCGGTAGGTTTGCTTGCTTTCCTATCCAGTCGTGTAGTGCAATATCCAGAGCCGCCCGCGCACCCGAAGGCAAACGGGCTTCTAGCATCAGTCGCTCAATACGCTGACGTTCTAGCGGGCTAAGGGCTTTGAGCAGGGGGGCAATTTTTTGCAGCGATCGCGCGATCGCCTCGGTGGTTTGGGGCTGTTCGCCGATCGAAAACGGTGACGCTTCCCCCCATCCTTCGATACCGTCATGCTCAATCACGACCCAGACGTTTGTCGTCTGCGCCGTTGTACCACGACTGATGGTAAGAGGAAAGCGTTTGTGGACAGTGAAAAGCTGAACGCGGAGTTGCATGGGAAGAAATGGGGAGGCGGAGGGAGCTGGGGAGGCGGAGGGAGCTGGGGAGGCGGAGGGAACTGGGGAAGAGGTTCTGAGTTTTGGGTTGAGGGCATTATTAGCAATACCTTATCTTCTTCTGACTTCTGACTTCTGACTTCCAACTCTGCTTCCCCTGCCCCCTCTGCCCCCTCTGCCCCCTCTGCCCCCTCTGCCCCCTCTGCCCCCTCTGCTTCCCCTACCCTTAAACCTCTACTCCCTGTACTCCGTCCCCCCTAACGATTTCCTAGCCAAACAAGTCCATTGAGGGATTTGTGGAACTTTCGTGGTTCGCTTTAATTCAGTTTAGGAAGTGAAATCGTTGTCTGAACGACAGAAAAATGCTGATGCTGACTAATTTCATGCGATCGAACTTCGCGCGATCGCAGCGGCTGCCTCGTCAATGGTTGACTGTACTTTTAGCCAGTGTTCTGGTGCTTTTACTTTACTGGGCTGGTGCGCCTCTACTTTCACGCGCAGAGCCATCGCCAGCCAAGGTGTTTGAGCAGATTTGGCAGACAGTCAACGATAATTTTTACGATTCTAAGTTTAATGGTGTTGACTGGAAGGCGATGCGGCAAAAGTACGCTTCCCAGGCGACACAGGCGCGATCGTCCGAAGCAATGGCGGTTGTAGTCAACCAGATGCTTGCTGAGCTAAACGTGTCTCACACACGTTACTACACGTCAGCAGAACCAGAGTACTACCAGCTTGCAGGCGTATTTTGGCGACGCGGCATTCAGCGGCAGCTCAAGCCTTTTTTGCCTAACGGTAAGCTGGAGTATGTCGGCATTGGTGCCTACACCCGTGACGTTGATGGCAAGACCTTTGTCCGTGCAGTGCTGGATGGATCGCCTGCTGCTAAAGCCGGACTCAAGGTTGGGGATCAAATCTTGTCAGTCAACGGCAAGCCGTTCCAGCCAGTTGAATCGTTTGCCGAAAACGCCGATCGCCCCGTGCAAATCCAAATTCAACGCACACCGGACGCAGGCACACAAACGATCGCCGTTACGCCCAAACGCCTTGACCCCACGACCATGTTTCTCGATGCGATGAAGGCAAGCGTACAGGTCATCGATCGCGGCGGCAAAAAAATTGGCTACATCCACATCTGGTCGTATGCCGATGATGCCTACCAGCGGCAGCTTGAGCAAGAACTGAGCGATCGTCTGAGTCAGGTCGATGGACTTGTTTGGGATCTGCGCGATGGCTGGGGCGGAGCCGAACCCAGCTACCTGAATCCCTTCACAGCACCCGCACCCAATGTGACGTTTACCAACCGCGACGGCACCAAAGGTAGCTTTAACCTGCCGTGGAAAAAGCCAGTCGTCATGCTGGTCAACCAGGGATCACGCAGCGGCAAAGAAATCCTCGCCTATGGCTTTCGGCAGTTTCGAGTCGGCAGAATTGTCGGCAGCAAAACCGCTGGAGCTGTGCTAGCTGGACGTGCCTACATCATGCAGGATGGCAGTCTGCTCTACGTTGCCGTTGCCGATGTCCTGGTAGATGGACAGCGCATCGAAGGCAAAGGCGTAGCCCCAGATATCGACGTACCGTTCACAGTGCCTTATGCACAAGGACGCGATCCGCAAAAGGAAGGGGCGATCGCCGCAGTGCTAGAGGCGATCGGGAAGCCTGTGCAGCGGTAAGGAGTGAGAAGTCAACGTTTGAATTAAATCTCCGCGTCTCTGCGTCTCTGCGGTTGTCTCCTACTCCTACCGTCTAGCAAACCGTCCACGATCGCACCTGAATTAGCTACTGCCCTAGCCACTGCCCCACCTGGAATATGAGAATCCGGTTGATGTGGGAGAATGGCAAAACAAAGGATATTGAAATCGGCAAAGGCACGGTTGAAGCGTGGAAAACAGTGTTCAGAGCAAAGACTTGATTGCACGCAATTTCACATTCACAGGCTGAGAGGCAACTATGACAACGCTGCTTATTCAAACGGATAATACTCCCCTGACCGTGAATTTGCCTGCGATCGCCCCCATGACTCCAGCAGAGTTCTACGCCTTCTGTTTAGCCAATCGCGATCTGCGCATTGAACGCACTGCCAGCGGAGATGTAATCATCATGCCGCCCGCTTTTGCCGATACAGGAAATCGAAACTTTAAAATCGCTCAACAACTGGCTAACTGGGCTGACCAGGATGGCACTGGCATAGGTTT
Organism: Tildeniella nuda ZEHNDER 1965/U140; assembly: GCA_019358895.1. Taxonomy (GTDB): domain Bacteria; phylum Cyanobacteriota; class Cyanobacteriia; order Leptolyngbyales; family Leptolyngbyaceae; genus Stenomitos; species Stenomitos nudus. Next base: position 9,610 of record JAHHIG010000031.1, read on the forward strand.
TGACTCTAGCGCCGGGTTTACTCTGCCGAATGGCGCAACCCGTTCTCCTGACGCTTCCTGGATCAGACTGGAGCGCTGGCAGACCTTAACGGAAGCACAAAAAGCATCCTTTGCACCAATTTGCCCTGACTTTGTGATTGAGCTACGGTCTTCCAGCGACACGCTAACCAGTCTGCAAGACAAGCTGCAAGAATACATAGCGAATGGGGCTGTGTTGGGATTTTTGATCGATCGCAAAAACTACACGGTGCATTTGTATCGTCCCAATCAGAAACCAACCGTATTAGACAATCCTGAAACGGTGAGTGGTGATCCAGAGTTGCCAGGGTTTATCTTACAAATGGCGAAGATTTGGTGATCGGCGAATGTTCAGGATGTTGTTTGTACTATCCCTGAATCAGCCCATCAAACTCACAGAGCCTTCATGTTAAGAGCGATCGCCCAGAACCTCAGCCTGGAACCGAGCCAACTTAACTGATAGGACTGACGCAAAGCTCATTTTGTGATGGTCGCTCAAAAGTTAGCAAGGTGTCAGCATGTAAAGATCCCCGACTTCTACGATGGGCTTGCTTTTATGGCTTCGGTTTAACCAGAAGTTGGGGAGCTAAAAGACCGGAGATGTGCGATCGCGTCCTCTATGGGCACCGTTGGAGTGACAATGCTCGCAGCCTTACACCCGACTATGAGCGGGTTGTCCGAACATCACGAGAGCGTGCTTTAGGTTGTCATGATTCGCTTGATGCTGCGAGGCTTGACCAGAAATCATCGCACCTGGAAGTCCAAAACGACTGAACAAGCAGTTACCATCACGTTTTAAAACCTCAAGATCAGGCTGAATTTTCAAAGGTTACGACGAAAATGTGTTGCCGATTACCTATGAATTTGTGCCTTTACCCAAAGAATGTGGACATCTTCCTCACACACTCTAGCTGTCCGAGGTCTCTATGCGTCAGAAAACGGTTCGCTTCATCCTCAACGTTGCACTGCTAGTCGTCTTCTCTACACCTCTGATAGTGACGCAGATAGCGATCGCTGCTCCTGCCCTCAGCCTGGATCTCCCGACCTTTCCGTTACCAACGGATGTACCGGAGCAAACTATGGTGCGAATTGACGGTGACAGCAGCATGTCGCTGATTAACCAACGCCTGAAAGAACAGTATCAGCGGGAGTTTCCTGGCACACAGGTGTCGATCGAGGCTCAGGGCACCGATGCGGCTCTGCAATCCTTACTCAAGGACGAGATTGATTTAGCGGCGATCGGTCGGTCGCTCACCAGCGCTGAGAAAGCAAAAGGGTTAAGCGAAATTCCTCTCAGCCAGGAGCGCATTGCGGTTCTGGTCGGCAGCAACAATTCCTTTAAGGGCAATCTCACCGTTGATCAATTCGTCAAAATGCTCCGGGGCGAGATTAGCGATTGGTCAGAAGTTGGCGGTGCGCCCGGTGCGATTCGGGTGATCGATCGCCCCCTCACCAGCGACACTCGCATTGCCCTCAGCCGCTACGGCATCTTTCAGCCAGAGGGCTTGACTATTGGAGCAAATGCTGTGCAGCTTGAGGAAGATGATACAGCATCAATGATCCGACAATTGGGCACGGACGGCATTGGGTATGCGATCGCCAGCCAGGTCGTTAACCAGAACAAAGCTCGCCTTGTCAAGCTGGTTGTCATGCACGAAGCGCTTCCCGATGACCCACTTTACCCCTACGCTCAACCTCGCGGCTATGCCTACAAAAAAGCCCCTGACGTAGCAGCTAGTTCCTTCCTTGGTTTGGCAACCGCCGCCTCTGGACAGGCAGCCGTTGCTGCCGCTAAGACAGCCGAAGCGACCGCTGTTGTAGATGCCTTTAAGCCTATACCCATGATTTCGGTCGTGCAGACAGCGGAACCAGATACGTCGCCCTTTGCCCAAACGTTCAAGGCAATCCCTTGGTGGCTGCGGTTAGTGTTGCCTCTGGGCTTGCTGGGGCTACTGCTCCAGTGGGTGTTGAAGCGCTTTGAGCCACAGCCGTTGAGTCCTTCAACCCGTCCTTCTGACCCGATCGCCGATCGCCCAATCGCTCCCGTCGAGAATCGTCCCATAAGGGCGACTTTGGTGGCACCAACGGTTTCTACGCCAACAGAATCGGCACCATCAGCCGTCAACGCTGCTCAATCAACGGTTGAAGAACCAGTTCCAGACGCGCCAACATCAGACGAAACGCCAGCGCCAGCAGCAGTGCCAGCCTCGGAAGAGTCTGCTCTTAACCCAATAACCGCGATCGCGGCAGGAGCAGCGGCTATTGTCGGTCAGGTAACAGCTGCAACCCGTCGTCAGAATTATTGGACAGACGCTCAGCAAGTGTATGAGCATGGCATCGAACTGGTTGCTGCGGGGCAAGCTAGCACAGCTCTGGGTTGCTTTGATCGGGCGATCGAGCTGAATCCTAGTTTTGCCGCTGCCTGGATTGCGAAAGGCAACGCGCTGGTTAACTTGGGACAGCGTGATGAAGCAAAGAGCCATTTGGCACGGGCGGCTGAGTTGCAACCCGGTGATGAAGCCATTACCCAGCTTCTGGCAGAACTAGACGCGGAACCAGGCGTTGCTGCAACAGTCCCTACGCCCAAGATCGCTGAAGCAACGGCTGAACTGGCGGTCACTGAGTCGATTCTTGCTGATGAAACGCTCCCTGAAGCAGCCGATGAGTCAATCAATCCTGGTCTAAATAGTGCTGAAGCAACAACAGTAGAGCTAATCATTGCGGAGACTGTTCCCGAACCGATCGCGGCTGAAGCGTTGCCGGATGCGATCGTGGCTGAACTCACGACGCTGGAAGAAACCATTGATGAGCCGCTTGTTGAAGCCACACTCTCTGAAGCAGCCAGCAAGGCGATCGCGCCTGACTCATCCGTCACTCCCACCCCTTCTCAACCGTCTCCTCAGCCACTTGCAGCAGAGTCCCGCAGCCCAATCAGTGCAACTGCCAGCGTGATCCCCCTTGGGGATATTCGCGAAGGGTTCAGCGTCGAAGCCTTCACGCAAGCCTTCCGGGATAATTTGCTGCGCTTTCAAGGCAAGCCGTTGGAAGCGGCAACGCCTCAGGATTGCTACACGGTGCTTGCTTACATGGTGCGCGATCGCCTGATGCAGTTTGAAACGCCAGAAGCATTTTTAACCCATCCAGACAGTCGTTGGATCGGCGAGGTGTCCGCTGAATACACACCGGGACCGCACTTGCAAAACAATTTGGTCAACCTGGGCAGTATTGACGTTGTGCGCCAGGGTATTGAGGGCTTGGGATTCAATCTTGATGAGATTTGCGATCAGGAAGCAGAACCGGGACTTGGCAAAGGTGGCTTAGGACGGTTGATGGTTTGCTACCTGGAGTCGTTGTCTACGCAGGCAATTCCGGCGATCGGCTACGGCATTCGCTACGAATACGGCATCTTCGACCAGGAAATCCGCGATGGGTGGCAGGTAGAAACACCCGACACCTGGCTGCAAGCAGGCAACCCCTGGGAAGTTGAACGTCCTGACAGCATGGCAGAGGTGAAGTTTGGCGGACGCACCGAAGCGTCTCTGGATGAGGAAGGACGCTATCGAGTTCGTTGGGTGCCGCAAGAGGTGGTTAAAGGCATTCCCTATGACACGCCGATCTTGGGCTATCAGGTGAAAACGGTTAACCTGCTACGTCTGTGGCGGGCAGAAAGCGACAGTCCGTTAGGCAAAGTGTTATATCCCGTCGATGTGGATTTTCAGGGACAGGAGTTGCGTCTGAAGCAACAATTCTTTTTAGTCTCCTGTGCGATGCAAGATGCAATACGCCTACATCTTGAAGCGGGCAGAGCGATCGAGACGCTCCACGAACGGGTTGCCCTACAGCTTAACGACACCGATACCACGCTGGCAGTCCCAGAATTAATGCGGTTGCTGGTCGATGAACACGGTCTTGAGTGGGAACAGGCGTGGGAGATTACACGCAACACGCTTTCGTACACGAATCATAGTCTGATGCCCGAAACGTTGGACGATCGCTGGTCGATCGCCATCCTTGCAGCCATCCTGCCCCGGCACCTGGAAATCATCTTTGAAATCAACGCCCGCTTTCTCGCAGAAAGCAACATTCATGTTGGCGATGATGTTGATCACCTGCGTCGGTTGTCTCTGATTGACGAAACGGGCGATCGTCACGTCCGGCTAAACAATTTGGCGTATGTAGGCACTCATGCCATCAACGGCGTTTCTGCCTTACACACTGAACTGCTGGAACAGACCGTTCTATCTGATTTCTATGCGCTGTATCCAGATAAATTTAGCAACAAGACCAACGGTATTTCGCCCCGACGCTTTTTGCTGCTGAGCAATCCTCGACTGGCAGCTTTGATCACTCGTCGTTTGGGCGATCGCTGGATCACCCATTTGGATGAACTACACCCACTTGCAGCAGCCGCGGATGATGGAAATTTCCGGCAGGAGTGGCATCAGGTGAAACAAGCAACGAAGCAGGATCTGGCAGCGATCGTGTGTCAGCAGACAGGTATTGAGGTGGATGTTCACTCCCTATTTGATGTTCAGGCAATGGTGCTGCACGAATCTAAACGGCAACACTTGAACGTTCTGCACATCCTGACGCTGTACAACCAAATTAAAGCCAATCCCGATTTGGATGTAGTGCCTCGCACCGTTATCTTCAGCGGCAAGGCAGCACCGGACTATTTCACTGCCAAGCTCATTATTAAGTTGATTCATGCCGTTGCCGATCTGGTCAATGCCGATCCGGATGTGCGAGGACGGCTCAAAGTCGTCTTTTTGCCTGATTTCACCCTCAAGGCGGCTCAGCGGCTTTTGCCAGCAGCCGATCTCGCAGAGCATCTTTCTACCGCAGGCACAGAAGCATCAGACACAGGCAATATGATGGCGGCGCTGAACGGTGGATTAATCATCGGCACACCGGATGGTTCCAACCTGGAGCTGTTTCAAGCGGTCGGTGCAGCAAACGCCTTCCAGTTTGGCTTAACGGTTACAGAGGCGGCAGTTTTGCGGGCAACAGGTTACAACCCCTGGGAGGTTTATCACGCCAACTCCAACTTGAAAGCAGCGATCGACCTGCTCACTTCTGGCACGCTGTCTCACGGTGATACAGAGCTGTTTCAGCCGCTGGTGCATCTACTCTTATCCTCTGACTACTATCTGTTGCTGGCAGATTACCAGCCCTACATCGACTGTCAGGCGCAGGTGAGTCAAACCTACCGTGACTCGGATGCCTGGACGCGCAAGTCCATTCTCACAACCGCAAAAATGGGCAAGTTTTCGAGCGATCGTTCCATTCGCGAATACTGCCAAAACATCTGGAACGTAGAGCCAGTGAACGTCGAAATCGCCGATTATGTGCCGTCGAAAGCTGCTTTGATGTGAAAAAGTTTTTAAGCAATCAGCGGTCAGCCGTCAGCCGTCAGCAATGAGTGCAGCATTAGCTGAAAGCTGAAAGCTGATAGCTGATAGCTGATAGCCGAAAGCTGATAGCTGATAGCTGATAGCTCATAAAAAGCTATTTCTCAGCTATGAATGTTACCGTCAACGTGTAGAGACGCAAGGCAATCATTTTCAGAGTCGTGCGAACTGCTTTACTACTGCGTACCCTAAGAAGGGGTCTCTAAGGCAAAATCAACAGTAACTGGACTATTAAAGGAGATTAGAGATGGCTAAGACTTTGCTAGAGCAACTTCGGGACATGACGATCGTCGTTGCCGATACAGGAGACATTCAGGCGATCGAAAAATTTACGCCCCGCGATGCCACGACTAACCCGTCGCTGATCACCGCTGCTGCCCAAATGCCCCAGTATCAGAGCATTGTGGATGAAACTCTACTCCAGGCAAAGAAAGATGCGGGCGCAGGAGCCACCGAAGCGCAGATTGTGTCCCTGGCGTTCGATCGACTGGCGGTATCCTTCGGCAAAAAGATTCTGGCAATTGTGCCCAAACGGGTGTCTACTGAAGTTGATGCGCGGCTCTCTTACGACACCGATGCCACGATCGCGAAAGGGCGTTATCTCATTGCCGAATACGAAAAAGCAGGCATTTCCCGCGATCGTGTGTTGATCAAAATCGCCTCGACTTGGGAAGGCATCAAAGCCGCTGAAGTGCTGGAGCAAGAAGGCATTCACTGCAATCTGACGCTGCTGTTTGGGCTGCATCAGGCGATCGCCTGTGCCGAAGCCAAAGCCACCCTCATTTCTCCCTTTGTCGGACGGATTCTCGACTGGTACAAAAAAGATACGGGCAAAGACTACGCTGCTACCGAAGATCCAGGCGTGCTCTCTGTGACCACTATCTACAATTACTATAAAAAGTTTGGCTACAAAACCGAAGTCATGGGAGCCAGCTTCCGCAGTCTTGGCGAAATCACCGAATTAGCAGGTTGTGATCTGCTGACCATTTCTCCAAACTTGTTAGCACAGTTGCAGGAAACCATCGCAGACCTGCCCCGCAAGCTTGATCCCGCTCAGGCAGCCGCTTTATCCATCGAAAAAATCTCAATAGATAAAGCCACCTTTGACCAGATGCACGCCGCCGATCGCATGGCAACCGAGAAGCTTGACGAAGGCATCAAAGGCTTTAGCAAAGCACTCGAAAGCCTGGAAGGACTGCTTGCCAAGCGATTGGCTTCTCTTGCTGGCACCACAGTGGTTAGTGAAGCAGCCGATCACATTTTTCATGCCTATGACTTAGACGGCGACGGGTTTATCACCCGCGAAGAATGGATGGGCGCTGATGTTGTTTTTGATGCTCTGGACGCTGACCATGACGGCAAAATCACTCCCGCCGAGATGAGCGCAGGGCTAGGAGCAGTGCTGCCACTCGCAACCGTTTCAGCATGAGCCTGTAACAAGCAGATCGGGCGATGCTGCATACGAACCCTCATCCCCAGCCCTTTTCCTCAGGGAGAAAGGAGCTAGAAGTCTTATCCCCTCTCCTTCTGGGAGAGGGCTAGGGTGAGGGGAAATTCAGGCATTCATACATCAATTCAGCAACGCTGGAGCTTTCTAGAAGAGAACTACTAAGCAATTGACAAAGTGGGACGGACAGAGGTTGCCTTGGCTTTGTCAGTCTTAGAGCAGCGCATTGTGTCATCCATGCCTCTTAGAACGCTGATTCATGAAAATACTGATCCTGAATGCAGGCTCTAGCAGCCAAAAAAGTTGCTTGTATGAGGTCGGCGATCGCCTTCCCGATCAGCCTCCCGCTCCACTTTGGGAAGCCAATGTCGATTGGACCCATCAACAGGGCTGTGCAGAAATTAAGGTCAAAACGGCAAACGGTGCTGTGTTGGAAGAGAACATTCCCGTTCAGCAGCGCCCCAAAGTCATTGCCCACATGCTAGAAACCCTTTGGCAAGGTGAAACTAAAGTCATTGATCAGCCAGCCGCGATCGATCGAGTGGGGCATCGCGTCGTGCATGGCGGACAAGATTATCGAGAGAGCGTGCGAATCACACCAGACGTGAAAGCAGCGATCGCTCAACTCGCGGTACTGGCTCCTGTGCATAATCCCGCTAACCTGGAAGGCATTGAGGCGATCGAACTGGCATTGGGTAACGATGTGCCGCAAATCGCCGTCTTTGACACTGCGTTCCATAGCCAAATCCCCGATGCAGCGGCGATCTATCCGGGTCCCTATCAGTGGGTCGATCGCGGCATTCGGCGCTATGGGTTTCACGGTATCAGCCATCAATACTGCGCGCAACGGACTGCTCAACTGCTCAACCGCGATTTACAAGACCTGCGATTGATCATTTGTCATCTGGGCAATGGCTGCTCCCTTTCTGCCATTCAGCATGGGCACAGCATTGATACAACAATGGGCTTTACGCCTTTAGAAGGGTTAATGATGGGCACTCGGTCTGGCTCCGTTGATCCTAGTATTCTGATTCACCTCATGAGACAAGAAGGCTATACGGCTGACCAACTCGATCAGGAACTGAACAAAGCCTCTGGCTTGCTGGGAGTCTCTGGTGTATCCGCCGATCTGCGTCAGGTGATGGTAGCAATCGAGGCAGGTAACGCTCAAGCACAGTTAGCGTTCGATATCTATATCCATCGCCTGCGATCGTGTATGGGTGCCATGCTTGCCAGTTTAGGCGGTTTGGATGCTCTGGTTTTCACAGCAGGCGTAGGCGAAAATGCGGCGATCGTCCGCGCCCGTGCCTGCCAGAACTTTGCTTTTATAGGTTTGAAGCTCGACTCTGAAAAAAATCAAAACCATCCGGTTGATCAAGAGATTGCTACGGCTGATTCCACCGTACGCATCTTTGTCATCCACACTCAGGAGGATTGGGCGATCGCTCAGGACTGTTATCGTCTGGCTTGAGATTGGTGCATGAGAACGTAATACTCTTTAAAGCCTCCACATACAAGTTTCTTATTGTTTTCCTCTAGAGTGGTTAGTGTCAGGACTGTCGTCATTCTGGCAATTCAGTTGCTAAGAACACGACATCAACTTGATTGTTGCCATCTATGAGGGTTTTGAAATGACTGCAACGTATACGCCCGAAGAAGCTGGAACTGTGATCAAAGCCGTAACCACAAGCGGTTTAGCTGTTGCAATCGCCGATATAGGGATTGTTTCAACGGCGATCGAAGCCACCGCGATGATGAAAGAAATTGTGGGCGCAAGCAAGACGTATCCAAACAACGCGTTGATTCAAGCCGTCTTTTCTGAAGAAAGCCTGAAAAAGTCATCTCCAGGCGATCCTGGTAAAGATATCACGCCAGATAATGCGGCTGAAAAAGCGATCGTTGCGATTAATGCAGCCGTGGCGATCGTGAATGCAAAAGCATCCCCTGAAGAAGTGAACGAATACAAACAGTTCATTTACGCAACTGCCGATCGTGTGGCTAATGCCGCTGGTGAAGGTTTGTTTGGCACGGGTTCTAACAAAGTCAGCGCAAAGGAAGCTGCCACACTTGCCAAGCTTAAAACGGCATTGGGAGTTTAACGTCACAAAAAATGACGCGTTAATTTGACTGTCGATTGCATTGTGGTTGCCGTCTGTTGTCCTCATTGACAGACGGCAAATGTGCACCGGACAATTTTGACGAGACCTTGAAGCATTCAGATGAACCAATGTTCTTTTTACAGAGTACGAGTGATTAGGAGTTTTTAGTGATGATGCTCAGCCTTTCTGCCCCATTGCGTCGCCTGCTGGTTTCCCTTTCTTTTTGCTTTGTGTTGCTGCTGACGACGGCTTGTACTCCTAAAGCAACGTCTCCCTTCGCTCAAGCACAGCAAGATTCGACGCGTAGGGGCGCACCAACTGCTGTGGCTAAAACGGCTGAACAAGGTGCCTCCTTTAATAAACTATTTCCGCGTGAAGTGAAGGGCTATGAGATTATCCCGACACAGGAAAAGAAAGGGTTTGCTGAATATAAGGTGCTACAAAATAGCAAACCAGTTGCCATGCTGTCGATCAGCGATACAACCAGTCTTCCGACAGCCGCTGCTAAGTATCAGGCAACCGATTTTAAGGTGGCAAACTATCCGGCAGTCGATCAGGGTACAACAGCAACGGGCATTCTGATCAATAACCGCTATCAGGTCAAAGTACTTTCTCGTGATCCCTCGTTTACAAGAGACGATCGCCTTGCGTGGCTGCAAAAGTTTGACCTGGTACAGTTAGCAACATTCAAGCCTGCGCCTGCACCGATCGCCAAAGCCTTACCAGCGCGATCGCCTGCTGCCCCACTTTTGCCAGCTAAGCGCCCTACCCTAACACCACAACCAGCGACCTGATGATGATTTGCTAAAGCTAAGGGCTTTGCGGTTTAATAGCCGACCAATGAATCAGGTTTCGACGGCGCTCAACCTTCAGTCGTAGCGGGTTGAGCGTAGCCGAAACCCAAACCACGGGTATCTTATTTTCTTGCAATCCCCTAAGCTCGCAATCCCCTAAGCTCATGATTGGGGGCGCATTTAACCATCAGCGATCGGTCTACAACCAGTTGCTGACCGCTGACCGCTGACCGCTGACCGCTTAGTACTGATAGTGAAGCGTGTCTCCCGGTGTAGACGTTTGGGAGACGATTTCCTTCGTCATGAACCCAGTTTGTTGAATGATGCGCGCCACACAGCCTGTCCACCCGGTTTGATGGCTGGCACCAATGCCCGCACCATTGTCACCGTGAAAATACTCGTAGAACAAGATCAGATCTTTCCAATAGGGATCGGTCTGGAACTTTTCTGCGCCACCGTAAACAGGTCGTCGCCCCGACTCATCTTTTAAGAAGATTTGGGTAAGACGATCGCTCACTTCTTTCCACACATCAAACAGGGTCTTCTGTTGCCCTGAGCCTGTGGGATATTCGATCGTGAACGCATCACCGTAATAACCATAGAGATGGATGAGCGATCGCAGCAGCAGAAAGTTCACAGGCATCCAGATTGGACCGCGCCAGTTAGAGTTACCACCAAACATACCTGTGTTGGAATCACCGGGCAAATAATCAACTCGAAACTCCTGTCCAGCATGGTCGAAAACAAAAGGATGATCATGGTGGTAGCGGGACAGCGCTCGAATGCCATAAGCGCTGAGAAACTCAGTCTCATCTAACATCTTGGACAAAAGGCGGCGAAGCTTTTGCTCATTCACAATGGAAAGCATCAGTCGTCCATGCAAGCCCGGAGCCGTGGGCAATTGAATGTTAGCCGTGAGTTCGGGATGTCGCATGAGAAACGACTGCGCTCGTTTTTTGAATTTGGGCAGTTTCTCAAACACATTGGGTGGAAATACCGCGATCGCCATCAGCGGCAGCAACCCGACCATCGATCGCACCTTCAACCGCTGACAATCGCCATTCGGCAACCGCAGCAGATCGTAAAAGAAGCCATCTTCTTCATCCCATAGCTCATCACAGTTTTCACCAATCCGATCCATCGCCCCAGCGATCCACAGCGTATGCTCAAAAAACTTGATTGCCAGGTCTTCGTAAAGCGGATCATGAATCGCCAACTCCACAGCAATTTGTAGCATTCGCTGGCTAAAAAACACCATCCACGCCGTACCATCCGCCTGTTCGAGAATGCCACCTGTCGGTAATGGCGCACTGCGATCGAACACTCCTATGTTATCCAAGCCTAGAAAGCCGCCTTCAAAGACGTTATTGCCAATGGCATCTTTGCGGTTCACCCACCAGGTAAAGTTAATCAGCAGTTTAGAAAAGGCATATTTCAGGAAGTTAACGTCACCCACACCATTGTTTTGCTCACGATCGCGCGTATAAATCTCCCATGTTGCCCATGCATGAACGGGTGGATTGACATCACCAAAGTTCCATTCATACGCAGGCATCTGACCATTCGGATGCATATAATCTTCCTGCAACATCAACTCTAGCTGACGCTTGGCAAAGTCAGGATCAACAATGCTCAAGGGAAGCATGTGGAATGCCAAATCCCAGGCTGCAAACCAGGGATATTCCCATTTATCGGGCATGGAAATGACATCATCGGTATACATATGGTGCCAATCGCTATTGCGAACGTGTCGCCGCTGATCAGGTCGCATGTAAGGATTGACGTTATGTTCCTCTAGCCATTTGTCCACATTGTAGTAGAAGTATTGCTTTGACCACAGCATTCCTGCCAGCGCTTGCCGCATCACATTACAGCGATCGGGGTCAGCCTTCACCGAAGCGGGTGTCATGGCATCGTAAAACGCATCGGCTTCTTGCTGGCGATCGGTCAAGACCTGCTCAAAGGCATCAAACGGATTGCCCATCTGATTGGGATGCGTTGACGCAAGGCGTAACCGAATGATTTGTGTGCCGCCTGCTTCTACCGTAATTTGATAATGGGGCGCAACTTTGGTACCGATCGCCGCTGGATTCACCGCTTCAGTCTGCCCATGCACCACATAGTTGTGAATGGCATCTTTGACATAGGGACTGTCATTGTCAGTGCCAAACAAACGCTCGTTATTAGTTTCATTTTCTGTGAAGAGCAGCGGCAACACCTGATCGCAATAGAGATAATAGTCTTCCAGCTTTTCTTGAAAGAGTGGGTTGGTGTGATAAGCATGAACAACGCTGTAGCCTGCACCTTCATACTTTCGTAGGATGGGTTTAGAACCACCATCTTTCCAACTCCAGGTATTGCGAAACCACAGCGTTGGCAGTAAATGCAGAGAGGCGGCTTCTGCCCCCCGATTGCACACTTTAATTTGAATCAGAATGTCGTCAGCGCTTGCCTTGGCGTATTCCACAAACACATCAAAGTAGCGATCGTCATCAAAAATACCTGTATCTAGTAGCTCATATTCCAATTCATCGCGGCTGCGACTACGGTTGGTATTCACCAAATCGGCATAGGGAAACTCCGCATGAGGGTACTTGTACAGGTACTTCATGTAAGAGTGAGTCGGCGTACTGTCCAGATAGAAGTAGTATTCCTTCACATCCTCGCCGTGATTGCCTTCGCTGTTGTTTAACCCAAACAGCCGTTCTTTCAGGATAGGGTCGTTGCCATTCCACAATGCCAGCGCAAAACAGAGCAGGTTATGAGCGTCACTAATGCCGCCTAAGCCATCTTCCCCCCACCGATATGCCCGCGATCGTGATTGGTCATGAGACAAATAATTCCAGGCATCACCGTTATCGCTGTAGTCTTCTCGTACCGTACCCCACTGGCGCTCACTGAGATAGGGACCCCACTGTTTCCATGCCGCTTTACCGTCACGGCAGTCTTGCAAGCGCTGATTCTCTAACGTCATGATGGCTTATCCTGAATTTTGGTTTGGATGCAACGCACTTAGTCTCAATTAAACTACCAGGAGACGTTAAACCCTACAAGGGTTTAATGCTCTCGTATGATGGCATCGCTACATGGGAATTAAATTGCTCCTTGCTCCACTAGCGTGTCCGCGATCGAGTTACTTTCCGCTGTTAACGATCATTGAACGCTAGACACCATCAGTTGGTTGAAGCTCAACTTGCACGGTTCTAGATCAGGTTTCGACGCGGGTGAAGCCAGAACTTTAAGCAGCAAATATCCAGGCTGTTTTGCCTCTACACGTAGCTCTAGATCCGGCGCGCATTTGTCGATACGTTGTTTCGGTGCAACGTAACGCACCCAACGATTATCTATTGGTGCGTTACGGCGATGACGCGCCCTAGCTTAAAGGTTGTTTGAAAAGTGTCTGGCGGTTAAAACCGCGACTACGTAAACAAAGTCCGCCTGCGCGGACGACCGCAGAGTAAGGGTTTTATCACCTGCAACGGCAGGTTTTGCCTCTGTAGCCGCGACTTCAGTCGCCAAGGCTACAAGCATCTGGACCTTTAAAACGTCCTCTTAAAGCGGTATACAACAAGGAATGACAATACAGCCACTGCTTGCTTGCTGGCGTTGTAATGTTTGAGCCGCAACCTTACACGCCTGAAAGCGGCTTGGCACCAGTTTCAAGGCAGCCCTTAGATCCTGGTTGATCAGCACCTGTTTAGTGTAATCAGAACAAGATTCATTGCCGTAGAGCAAGCGATGGGGACACGAAAAGCCTTTGCGGGGTGAGAGATGTTTCTGATAGGCATTGAGAGAGGCGATCGCAGCGTGCTTTGCAAACGATTCCACTGTAGTTGCTGGCATAAAATGAGCCGTGATTAAATCATTTGCTCATTCTTATAGCTAAGTCTTAGCTGCGATCACTCCCTCAAAAGTATGGAGCAGACGTAAAAAAGCGATGCGAGTTGTTCCCTTCTCTTCTCACACCCGATCGCTCTCAAGTGCAGTGATATCTGCTTAGAAAGCAAACATCACTTGTGCAAAATCGAGAAACGTCTACGCAATATTGAAAATTGCTCATGCAAATTAACTAAAACTTATCGAAAACAAAGAAGTCTGTCTTTGGAATCAATGAATGCTTATGCAAAATCAATGAATGTGTAGCTGAAATCAACAAACGCCTCTCTGAAATTAAGAAATTTAATCGATCACCCTGTCTCACGGAGCCTGACGCTGAGTTTTGGTGAGACGGAAGAAACAATCGCCCCTACATGATTGGCTGAAGGGCGATCGCCCCTTCTCTTCACAAGCAGGATCACTTCTGCATGATTGGCTCAAGGGCGATCGTGTCCAGATGGGCAATGTTCTCAGAATTCGGTGAAGGGGTTAAGGATAGAAATTTGGCAGTCTTCAAAATCGCGAGTATTGCGTGTTACCAATGTGAGGAGGCATTTCCAGCAGATAATTTTCTTCTATACAAAGTTCACGCAGTTCTGTAAACGCGCTGGCTAAAGCAGGTTTTTGAGATTGCTGTTGCCAGACGAGAAATTCCTGATAAACGTCAGCTTTTACGACAGCTACAACCAACTGGTTCTGATCGTAGATCAGCTGAGGCTCTTCAACAGCAGCGTGGATCAGTTCAGAGAATTTTTGTTTTGCGTCCTCAAGTTTCCAAGGCATAGTTTTGTGAGCGAGATGTCATTGCTCTAAATTGTAGCTTTACAGCGATCGCCCCTTCTCTTCACAAGCAGGATCACTTCTACATGATTAGCTCAAGGGCGATCGTGTTCTGTAAAAGCTCCGCTCACTGCCGATCGAGCGATTTGTTCTGGCTACGCGACGTTCTGTTTCTGTTTCAGCTTCTCCATCCAAGCTTTTGTGCCATAAATGCCACGTAAGAGTGAAGGAACGGTCAAATCAACGTCTAGTGCCTCCCAATGCAACCCAATGCCTGATGGAGTTACTTCGACTGCTGCAAGCTCGTCTGGTTCGGCTCCTACTAACCCTTGTCCCAGTTCATGAGGAAACATAAAGGTAGAGCCATCTTTTAAATTGATCACGATTTTGCCTGAGGCACGATCGTAAGCAGCAGAGAGCGCACGAGGTTCGGTTGCATCAGCAAACATTGCAGCGTCGCTTGCTTGATCCAGTTGCACTTCCAAGGTTGCATCCAATCGATCAGGCTTCTCCATGAATTTGCCTCCACGCTTCAAGCAAGTCGGATTGATGACTGATGACAAGCTGCAAGGCTTTCACAGCGTCTCTTCGATCGCCACGATACTCCAAAACAGTCGGCTGCTTAATCTTGCTTCCCAAATCGATTTTAACCTCACTCTCAGCGTTGAGAACATGAACATGAGATGGCAGGTGATCGTCAAAATAAATGACAACCCTGAAGCCATCTTTTCTCAACACAGTTGGCATTTACTTACTCCCGATTGCCACATCGCATTTTACCTGGCGTGTGTATGAGGGAGTAGGTTCACCGTTAGCGATCAATCTTTTCTACACAAACGCGATCGCCTCCACATGATTGGCTCAAGGGCGATCACGCCTATCTAGTTGTGCCAATCTGTCTAAAGAAGCGTTGTACGAGGCATGCAAAACCCGGCAAAATCGGCGAGGTAATAGTGTCCTGAGCGTTGTAAGTAGCGGTTCGCTTAAGGGCAGCATTTTCGCGGCGGTACATTTCAATCTGTTGTAATTCTCGGTTAACGATCCAATATTCCTCAACGCCCTGGGATGAGTAGAGCTTAAGTTTAGCTTCACGGTCTCGTCGTTCATTGGTAGCGCCTGGGGACAGCACTTCGACGATCAGTTCGGGTGCCCCAATAAAATGCCCCGCTTCGTCTGTGAAGCGTTCCATGCGCTCAACACTGATCCAAACTGCATCTGGGATGACATTGTCAGCATCGCTGAAGATAATGCCGGGTGTTGGAAATGCTTCTCCTAACTGCGTCTTGTCTGACCAGTTGCCTAATTCGTTGCAGATATTACGAATCACGGATTGATGCCTGAGGTGGGGTGCCCTTGTCACAAAGAGTTCTCCGTCAATGATTTCGTAGCGCTTCCATTCGTCGGCTGCGAGGAGATCGAGATCGGCAGTCGTCCAACGAACTTTTTCAGATGAGGTTTGGCTCATGGCGTGTCTCCGCGACCTTCTTTGGTTCTATTCTCGCTTGTTTTACCGCAGCGATCGTCTCTTCTCTTTCCAAGGGCGATCGCTCCTACATGATGGCTCAAGGGCGATCGCTGTTTAGGTTCAAACCTGAATGATTTCAAAGGTATCTCGATCGCCAATACGATAAAACAAAAAATCCGAATCAAGCGTGAGAATTTGTCGATAGCCAGTCTTTTCAGCCACTAGAACCAGCGTTGCGTCTGCTAAATCCATTGGGCGATCGCGGTATTTCTCCATCAACTCCAATAAACGAACATAGTCATCTTCCTGAATCTCGAAAATGACAAGCAATTGATCTAAGAGAAGCTGCCCCAATTGCTTTTGCATCGCCCAACCGCCGCGATGGAGAGCGAGATACATAGCTTCTGTTAGACATGACCAGGTTG
Source organism: Tildeniella nuda ZEHNDER 1965/U140 (assembly GCA_019358895.1). Lineage (GTDB taxonomy): Bacteria > Cyanobacteriota > Cyanobacteriia > Leptolyngbyales > Leptolyngbyaceae > Stenomitos > Stenomitos nudus. The sequence goes on from JAHHIG010000031.1 coordinate 25,925, forward strand.
TGACCAGAGGTTTTGCTAAGCCAGTAACAGTCGTTCGATAAGCGTTGTGCTGAAGTTGGGTTCTATCGACTAGACAAAGCAAAACCCCAGCATCGCAAAGAATCACAAGTTGAGACCTTGTTGCCGATATTTATTCAGCAAGCGTTGCTGATAGTCGTTGGTTGGGGTTGTTGGAGTAATTTCTAAGCTATCAGCAACCTCAAACCACTGCGCCCAAGCTTCAAAGCGATCGTCTTCAATGAGGTGATTAGCTACTTTAGCTTGATATTTGTAGGCGATGAGATCGATAAAGTCGCTGATCTCTTGCAGAAGCGGCTCTGGAAGTTGCTGTAGCTTCGCGATCGCCCTTTCTCGAATCGTCACAACTATCACCTCTGCTAAAATCTCTAGTCTGATCGACGTTAGAATGCTTACGCTTTCAGTTTAGCGGGTTACGATCGCTCTTTCGCTTTACAAAGGCGATCGCCTCAACATGATTGGCTTAAGGGCGATCGACAGAAAAACCTCAGTCATTTTCCTGAGCAACGTCACCATACAAATAGCGATCGATATTTGCTGACCAATCGGGAGCGCCTTGTAAATGAAGAGCTTTGGCAGTTTGCAGAAACGACTCTGAGCTGGCTGGTGTTTCTGGCGATACGCTCTCGACAAGTGATTCGTACTCGTGTGCCAGCTTCCAGCTCTAGAGGCACGGTGGGATGAAGAGTGCTGCCATCAAAGACAGCTTCTACAATTTGAATCATGGCGACTCCCAGAACTGCAATACCCTTAGTATATCCGCTCGCTTCAAACCCCAATCTACTAGCGATCGCACTCAGCAAAACCTGAAACAACGATCGCCCCTTCTCTTCACCAGCGCGATCGCTCCTGCATAATTGGTTTAAGGGCGATCGTGCTTTATTTTACTTGAAGCTTCTGAAGCTTATTCTGTACGTTACTCATATCTGATGCCATACTTTGCATACCGTAATACTTGATTGCACTCTGATAATCTTCGATGGCAACTTGCTTATTAGAAAGAGCATTGTGGGCATCACCTCTCCATTCATAGGCTTTTGCTAGCAAAGTATTGTCCGTTGAGAAATTGATTGCTGCCGTGTAATCCTGAATGGCATGTTGTCTATCACTAGAACTTAAATAAGCATTACCGCGAAGTAGATATAGTTCAGGGTCTTCAGTTTCGGGTCGAGCAAGCTTGATTGCCTGACTAAACTCATCGATTGCCCTCTGATAATAATTTCGAGCAATATTTGGGTTACTTTTATACCCTATCTCATACTGATCGATACCGTTCCGCTTATGAACTCTCATTTGGCTTTGAATGATAGAAGATCCACTGGGAGCTAGAGAAGGCGAAACGGGGATCGAGTCGCTTATGTTTGGGAAAGGGGTGGTCGAGGACGGAAAACTTTCGGCTGAATCGATACTGTTTACAGTAGATTCTTGCCTGAATTGAAATATTTGCACTAAATAAACAGAAGTACCGAACGCTAAAACAGCAAAAAATACATAGGTTAGTATAGTAGGAAACTTGAACTGCATTAAATTCTGAATGGTCTGCATTCTTAAATAAGGAAAACCGTTGATTCGTTTTGAGACACGCTGTTCAGCAGCACTAGCGTGCTCATCTGGAATGTGCAGAGCGTGTTGTAATTCTTTCAATGCTCTGCGAGTGGAATCCTTCAGGGGCTTCTCGCGCTTTAAATAGTTAATCAATTCTTGTTCGTAGCTTTCCAGTCTTTTATAAAAATCTCGATAAGGCTGGAGTGACTCCGATTCTAAATTGCGAATAACTTCTGGCGAGAGTCCTAATTTTTGAGAAAATGCATTCAACATTTTGCGTCGCGTAGAAGACATACGAACGTCATCTTGAAGGGGCATACTCAACCAAGCTTGTATGCTATCAATAACAGTTCGATGGGCAAAAGTAATGTCGCCCAAATAAGCCAGTCGTTCAATTTCTCGACGGTAGCGCAAGGCTGGATCGGTTGACGGAACATGCGCCAATTTAATGTTGTACCCCTCCTTTGAGGGATAAATTTCAGGTTTCATCCCTGGCACAACTTCTTGAACTTTGCGTTTAGCATATTCATGCAACTCACCGATGGCAATAAAACCATCACGGTCTTGATCTGCGTCACCCGTTTCTAATCCTTCTATTAGGTAGCGAGTGTAGACAGAGAGTTCTGAGTCGTGTAGCTCAAATGAATACTCGATCGAGGATGAAGATGTAAGCACTGCTCCGCCTTCACTTCCCAGTTGAGACCTAAGATCAACTGAGCCATCGTCTTTCGCCAGCATTCCTTCAGCAAAAGCACCACTAAAACAGCAATCAAGAATAATTACCTGTCGTCTCGAACGACTATTTTTCTGATTTTCCTGTACGAAGCTAGCGGATGTAGCTGTTGGACGCACCAACTCTCCACGAGCAGTTTTACGTGTTTTGCAGCTAGAGAGATAGAACTTGCCAGCACTGTCTTTGATGCCATGCCCAGAGAAGAAAAGCAGTACTAAATCATCCCGGTGTCGATCGTCGAAGAGAGCCTGAATTTCCTCTTCCATCTCTTGGCGCTCAGGATTCTTTAGCACTTTGATGTCTGACTCAGCAAAGGCACCCATTTCAGGATGCTGCAAAACCCGTTGCATTGCCTCGACATCTTTGAGCGCCCCAGGCAAAGAATTTAATCCAGGTGCGTACTCACTGATCCCAATTAGTAGTGCGATCTTTGCCATTGTTAATCAACTGCCCTTCAGAAACGCTTGTGCTTTCTCATACGCATAGTCAAATTCGATTTCATCCAGCTCCCGCATTTGAGCTAGAAGATTCTGAACAGCTTCATCCGTCTCCTCCGCACTCAAATCGGAGTCGTTTAAGTCGATCGTCAGCGTAACGTTTCGTTCGCCTGCCATGAGTGCGCCTCAGAGATTAATCGCTGTACACCACAATAATGCAAGCAACCATTATTTTCCCAGACCTGTCATCGTCGTTAGCGCTTTGTGAGCACAACGATCGCGGGGCAGAATTTGTACAATAACGGAGGGAGGCGTGTTGTAGATGTAGTGTCAGTCAGAAACCCTTACAGATGAGTGGACGATAGAGGCAGCATGAGCAGTAGCAAAGAAGGAACGGCAATCGCGCAAGAGTTCAAAACCCAGGTGTGGATTTTGGGTGGCTTGATAGCAATGATGTGGGCAGTCGAGATTCTGGATCAGTTCGTGTTTCGAGCAGGGCTGCGTGAAACGCTAGATATTTATGGCATCATTCCGCGTACTGCGATCGGGCTGCGTGGCATTCTGTTTGCACCCTTTCTGCACGGTAACTTTGCTCATCTAATTGGCAACACCGTGCCGTTTATCGCGCTGGGCTGGCTGATCATGCTGCGCGAAACCAGCGATTTCTTTTGGGTCAGTCTCATCACCGCATTCGTCAGTGGTTTGGGTACGTGGATATTTGGCTCCTCTGGCATACACATTGGCGCAAGTGGCGTAATTTTTGGCTATCTGGGCTATCTGTTGGCGCGGGGCTATTTCGAGCGTAGTATGACGGCGATCGCCATGTCGCTTTTTGTTGGCGCACTCTACGGCAGCCTCATCTGGGGCGTGTTACCTACGCGCATCGGTATTTCCTGGGAAGGACATCTATTTGGCTTCTTAGGTGGTGTGCTGGCAGCAAGGCTTTTGACACCGAAGCGGGAAGTGTCGAAGATATAGGGAGTCGGGAGTGGGGAGTGGGGAGTAGGGAGTAGAGAGTAGGCTAAGGGCTGAAAGCTGAAAGCTGAAGGCTGAAAGCTAAAGGCTACAGGCTAAAGCCAAGTGCTGACTTCTGGCTTCTGACTCCTACTTTTATCCTTCATCTTTTATCCTTTAGCCTTTTGAATTAAATTATTGGTGAGTGCTTTGACGAATGTGGCGATTATTGGCTGTGGCTATGTGGGCAAAGCGGTTGCTCAACAGTGGCGACCAATGTTGACAGTGACAGCGACGACGACAACGCCCGATCGCGTGTCCGAACTGGAATCAGTGGTGCAGAACGTACAGATCGTGAAGGGCAACGATGAGGCGGGAGTGCGATCGCTCCTCCAAAACCAAGCCGTTGTCTTGCTGAGTGTGGGTGCGCCCAATGCCAACGCGTATGAAGAGACGTATCTGCAAACGGCGAAAACATTGGTGACAGTGCTCAAGCAAGCGCCAACGGTGCAGCAGGTGATCTACACAGGTAGCTATGCGGTGTATGGCGATCGACAGGGAGATTGGGTCGATGAGAACTCAGAGGTTACGCCTGCTAACCGTAATGGTGAAATTCTGGCAGAAACTGAGCAGGTTTTACTGAGTGCAGCAAGTGATACGCTCAAGGTCTGCGTTTTGCGGCTCGGCGGCATCTATGGGGCAGGACGCGAGCTAATCAAAATTTTTGGACGGGCAGCAGGCACAACGCGACCCGGAGCTGGAGACGATGCGGCGAATTGGGTGCATCTGGAAGACATTGTGGGCGCGATCGACTTTGCGCGACAGCACTCATTAACAGGCATCTACAATTTGGTAGGCAATGTTCCTGTCACGACGCGGGAGTTACTGGAGCGAGTGTTTGCCGCTCACAATTTGCCGAACGTTGTTTGGGATGCGTCTCAAACCAGTACTCGTCCCTACAATGCGAGAGTGTCAAATCAAAAGCTGCGCGAGGCGGGCTATCAATTGCTCTATCCAGAGATCGTAGAGACGGTGTAATCTAGCGAAAGCGATCGCGCTGGAACGTTGCAATCGGCGTTTCTACAGCTATAGATGGGATTTCTTATGACGACAACGCTGCCTCAAAGATACTCTGCCCAGGAATCGCTGCGTGAACGGATCGATCGCACCTATCACCAGGCGCTACCCGATCTATTGTTTGAGGCACAGCAGATTCACCGTCAGCATCACGACCCGCGCGCAGTGCAGCTTTGTACGTTGTGTAACATTAAAACGGGGCTGTGTCCTGAAGACTGTGCGTATTGCTCTCAAAGCGTTCATAACAAAACGTCGCTAGAGCCACAGCCATTAGCAGACATTGAGACAGTGCTGGCTGAGGCAAAAGCCGCAAAAGCGCATGGTTCCACTCGCTTTTGTATGGGTGCAGCATGGCGAGAAGTGAAAGATGGTGCCCAGTTCGATCGCGTGCTAGAAATGGTGCGTCAGGTCGCTGCGTTGGAGATGGAAGTTTGCTGCACGCTAGGAATGCTCAAGCCCCATCAGGCACAGCGGTTGAAAGAAGCGGGGCTGACCGCGTATAACCATAATCTCGACACGTCGCCTGATTACTACAGTCAAGTTATCACCACGCGCACGTATCAAGACCGTCTGGAAACCATTCAGGCAGTCAGTGATGCTGGTATCTCGGTTTGCTGTGGTGGCATCCTTGGTATGGGCGAATCGGTGGACGATCGACTATCCCTTTTGGCAGCATTGGCAGCACTCGATCCAGTACCAGAGTCGATTCCCATCAATTGCCTTGTGCCTGTAGCCGGAACGCCGCTCAAAGATACTCCCCCTGTGGATTCCATTGAACTGGTGCGAATGGTTGCCACCACGCGTATTTTGTTTCCAGGGGCGATCGTGCGTCTCTCTGCGGGACGCTTGCAAATGAGCGATGAACTGCAAGCGCTGTGTTTACTTGCGGGAGCCAATTCCATCTTCACAGGACCCGTTCTATTAACGACACCGAATCCTGACAGCACCCAAGATGAGCAGTTGCTGAATCGGTTAGGAATGATACCAAGAACGCTGTAGCCGATCACCGTCTGTCAGTCCTTGATTGTGCATCATTCGTTTGGCTCTTTGCGATCGAACTACGGTAAAATCTAGTGCTTGAAGACTTCAGCTCTGAGGGCGTGAGGCAGCACTGTGCAAAAATTCGTTCCGTTAGAAGCACCAGAGCCGTTTTCGGTCTTAGGTTTGCCTGTTCATCTGCTGGATGATTATGCAGGTTGGCTCGTTGCTCGTGCTCAACAGCAGCAAGGCTGTCATGTGGTGACGCTGAATGCTGAGATGACAATGGCGGCAGAACACAATCTCCCGTTGGCTCAGATTATTCGACAGGCAGAGCTGGTGATTCCTGACGGTGCGGGGATTGTGCTGTATTTGAAGCTGTACGGTCGATCGACGCAACGCCGTCCTGGCATTGAACTGGCAGAATCGCTGCTGCGCGAATTTGGACGAGTCCTGCAGAATGCTTCGCAAACGCCTTCTCTCGGCACTGTTGCGTTTTTTGGGGGGCAACCTGATGTGATTCAAACAGCAGCGACAATCTGGCGGGAGCGGTTACCGGGATTGGCGATCGCGGTCACTCAACACGGCTACCTTACCCCTGAAGATACCCCAACCTTTCTGCAAGCGTTGAAAGAGACTCAACCCCAACTGATTCTCGTTGGTTTGGGTGTGCCCCGGCAGGAATTTTGGATTGCCGAACATCGTCATGTCTGTCCAAACGCTATTTGGATTGGCGTTGGCGGCAGTTTTGATATCTGGGCAGGGGTAAAAACTCGTGCTCCGGGCTGGCTGCGAGACAATCATCTGGAATGGGTTTACCGTTTGTATCAGGAACCTTGGCGCTGGCGACGGATGCTGGCATTACCAAAGTTTGCGTGGCGATCGCTGGTGTATCGTTTGATGCAAGGGTGAAAGGCAAGAAAGATCTCTGGTTGTTAGTTGCTAGTTGTTAGAAAAAGGGATGGTTAGAAGATCAAAGGGGTAGGAAGTCAGAAATTACAGGTTAGAGCTGATTGACTGACAAAACTCAACCGCCCTCACCCTAGCCCTCTCCCACAGGAGAGGGAACAAGCGATTGGTTTGGCTCCCCTCGCCCGCTGGGAGAGGGGTTGGGGGTGAGGGCAGTTTGGGCAACAGTGCAAAAGATTTGTCAGTCAATCAGGGTTAGAGAGCAGACAGGTATTGCTTGTTCACTAACAACTAACAACCAAAAACTAACAACTTCTCACTCTTTGCCTTTCACTCAAAACTCCTCTTTTGTGATGTAATGGGTTGGATCGAGGTATCAACGTCTTTATGACCCAGGTATTTAACGGGCAGCCTTCCAACACGACAGATAGGGCATCACAAACGGTTGGCGCTGAGGCGATCGTGTCCTTGCGTGGAGTCAGCAAGACCTACGAGAACGGTAGCAAAGCGTTAGTGGATGTCAGCCTTGACATCCAGCGGGGTGATTTTCTCTTTATTACAGGTCCATCGGGTTCTGGTAAATCGACGCTGCTGAAGCTGCTGTACGGGGAAGAACACGCCAGTCAGGGCGAAGTGCTGGTAGATGGCTGCGACTTAGCTACTCTGAGAGGCGATCGGCTGTCTCAACTGCGCCGCCGCATTGGGATTGTCTTTCAAGATTACAAGCTGATTCCACGTCGCACGGTCATGGAAAATGTGGCATTTGTACTGTGGGCACAGGGGTTGCCACGTAAGGAAATTCACCGTCGGCTACAGCCCGCGCTCAAAATGGTGGGCTTGGTGCACAAGGCAGACTGCTTCCCCGACCAGCTTTCGGGAGGAGAACAGCAGCGGGTTGGCATTGCGAGGGCGATCGTGGGCACACCGCCCATTTTGCTTGCCGATGAACCAACTGGCAACCTTGACCCGGATAACTCGTGGCAAGTGATCAAAATTCTCAAAAAGCTCAACTCGGTTGGCATTACGGTCATTGTGACCACGCATGATGAAAGTCTGATTCGCCTGTCTAACCATCCGGCAGTGCAGTTACGCAATGGTTATCTCTACCGTCCCAAAGGGTAGTGAGCGTGATGACGATCGACGATCTGACCAAACTGCTGCAAGTGCTGGTTTCACTGGTGCAAGGCGTAAGCTGGCAGTTGCTGATTCTGTTTGTTCTCATCTACTTTGGTGCGCCGCTGCGGAATTTTGTCAACAACCTGGGCGAGTTTAGCTTCAGGGCAGGCGCATCGGGGCTAGAGGCTACAGCAAAGCGGCGCATTGAGGCAGGCGTACTTCTGGGATCAGCCTCAGCAATCAAGTCTGGTGATGCCACAAACGGCAGTCCCCAGTTGCCCGGTGCGGAAGAGGCAAAGGAAATTGCGACCGTGGTCAGCCAAACGCTGAAGCCTAAAGTAGCGCAACAGCTTGCCAAAGCGTCAGTGCTTTGGATCGATGACCATGCAGTGGATAATGCTCACGCTATTCGATCGCTCGAAGCGTTGGGCATCGGCTTTACCATCAGTCCCTCGACCCCGGATGCACTCGAAAAAATTCGCATCAATGCCTACGACGCGATCGTCTCGGACATGCGGCAATCGGGTAATCCTACAGCAGGATACGAATTGCTCCGAGAGTTGCAGAGATTGGGCGTGAATACACCCGTTATCATTTACGGCAGTTCCAACGAACCACGCTTTAAGGTCGAAGCGCGCTCCCAAGGAGCATTTGGAGACACGGGCAATCCGCAAGAGTTGTTTAGCCTCGTGACAATGGCAGTGCAGAAGGGCTGAGGGGAAAGTTACACAGACAACCCACCTAATACAAAGACTACTTTACTCTTCGTCTTCTTCAGTCATGTTCTCTTCAAACCCCAGCCAAAAGCGCAATACCTTCTCAACTTCTAAGTAGGAAGGCTCAATTAAATATAAAATCTGCGTAGGATGGGTATAGCCTTCGGCATTCAAGAAAAGTGAAGCGTAACCCATGCTGCTAAAGGTTTTGATGCGTTACGGCAATGCCTAACACATCCTACGTTTAATTCTACATAGCTACTTACCATTTGCTCAGGTGTCAGCGTTCCCAATTTGCGTAAAAGTTTTGCGTAAGGAACTGTGATGATGTTTTGTATGTCAAAGACTCCTTCTCGAAGAAATCTAGCTTTGACTTGCACTTCAAATCTTGAACCACGTGAACTTGTCGTATGAGGAATCAGCGTCGTTAACGCGCGGTCTTGATTGAGAGCAGGGATACTGATGACCAAGCATGGTCTGACTTTCGCTACATAACCCAAATCGACTAGCCATACTTCACCGCGAACAGGGCTAACCATAGCTATTCATACAGAGCTTCTTGCTGATCTAATTCCAAGAAAAGTTCTTCTGCATTCAAGACTAAGACTTCATCAGATAAGGGTGGAAAATCTAAGCAAACTGTTCGCTTTAGAATCTCTAACGCCAAATCTAGCTGTTCTGAATCTGTCAAACGATCGAAGTTATTCAAAAGTTCTTGTACTAAGGCAGTCATCATTTTTTCCGATACCTACTGACAGGACACTATTGATGCCTTACCGATCAGTTATACGCAGAACTACGCCGTCACCGCAGGTTCTAGCCCTAATTCTGCTATCAGCCGATCGGCATCGAAATTTTCTGCCATTGAGTTGCAGATGTACTCAACTTTGACGGGTTCGTTGACGCGGACTTGACCAAAGGCGCGATCGACGATGGCAACGGTTGATAGTGTGTCTAAATCCACAGAGAGAATGGGGATTTCCAGATCATCAGCACGGCTGAGAATATCGGGAGAAGGGGGCATCTGTCCCGTCAGAATCAAGCATTGCGTTGACGTTTCCAGGGCAGCCAGTTGAATATCGGTGCGATCGCCGCCCGTTACCACTGCCATGTTGCGACCTTTGCGGAAATACTTCAGCGCTGAGTTGACGTTCATTGCGCCGATGCTGAGGCTTTCGACCATCAAATCCAGGCGATCGGGGCGGCAGAGTACTTCTGCTTTCAGTTGTTTCACCAGTTCGTTCACGCTGACGCTGCGTAAAAGCGCACTGCGGGCGAGTAAGCCAAAAATCGGAATGCCCCGTTTCTCCAGATAAGGCTGCACCGTCGTTTTGACTTCCTCTAGCCGTTCTTCGGGAATGTCATTGATCAGAACACCCAGGAGGCGATCGCCCAAGCGTCGTCGTGCCGAAATCAGCGCGCCCACAATCAGCAATGAGTTGAAGCGTGCCACCAGCAGAATCCTGGCATTCACGCCTTCTGCGACCTGCCGCAATGAGAGGTCAAACAAACTTCCTTCTTCTAGGTTGGCTGGACCTTCTAGCAGCACCAGATCAGGACCGCGCATTTGGAGATATTTTTTGAGCGCCTGGGGATAATCGATGCGATCGTCACCCAGAATGCGTTTTTGAATCGTTGGTTCATCCAATGCCAGGATCGTGGGCTGGAGGCGATCGGCGGGTAGGTGCAACACCTTGCCCACAAACTGCACGTCTTCTTCAACATCAGTCGTTTCTGAGCCACTCCAGCAGGTTCCGAGGGGCTTCCCGTAGGCGAGATCCAGACCTTTCGCTTTCAACTGGTGAGCAATGCCAAGCACCGTTGCCGACTTCCCACTGTAAGCTTCGGTCGATCCAACTAACAAATATCTCGCGGTTTTCGGCACGCTTTCACTCCCTACAATGACCTCTACTGCTGCCCTTGCGCGTCGATCGACAAGGCAATGGATCAACTTTGATCGACTGCACTGCATTAAGCAGCTCGTCCTCTCATTGACGCATAGTCACCATTGTAAGTGATGCTCTTCATGGCAAACGTTTGTCAAGGCAGAGAGACGGCTGGACTTAGCGCGGTTGCAAATTCTATAGACGGCGTTGCTGAATGCAAGTATGATTTCCCTCATCCCCAGCCCTTCTCCCCAAGGAGAAGGGAGCTAGAATCGAGTTCCCTCGCCCGTTGGGAGAGGGTTAGGGTGAGGGCAGATTTGACAATTCATATTTTTGTTCAGCAACGCCCTATAGACTTCTCCGGCGCGTTTCTGAAAAAGGCTCCCTGATCGCGTTCACAGGCGCTCCTTGGCGAACGTTGCCGATCTCAAAGCCGTTGACTTCTCCTAAAACATACACAGGACGATTTTTCACTTCTTCGTAAATGCGCCCAATGTATTCGCCCAAAATGCCGATACTGAAGAGCTGCACAGCCCCCAGAAAAAAGATAGCTACCGCGATCGTGGCATAGCCAGTAAGCGGTGAAACAGGCGAGAAAAAACGCCAGTAGATGACTAGAATTGCCATCACGATCGCGATCACAGCCGCAAACAGCCCGACATACGTTGAGATGCGGAGCGGCACTCTAGAGAACGAGACCAAGCCGTCGATCGCCAATGCCAGCGACTTGCGGAATGTATATTTCACGTCACCTGCAAACCGGGAGTCGCGTTCAAAGGGAATGGCAATTTGCCGAAAGCCCAGCCACGATCGCAGCCCTCGAATGTAGCGGTTCCGCTCTGGCATGGCGTTAAGCGTATCGACAACGCGTCGATCCATCAAGCAAAAGTCGCCTGTATCCGTCGGAATGTCTACATCGGCAAGCTGGCGCAGTAGACGATAGAACACATACGCTGTCAAGCGCTTAAACCAGCCTTCTTGATGACGCTGTACTCGCTGAGCATAGATCACGTCATAGCCTTGTCGCCATTTGTCTGCCAGGTCAGGAATGAGTTCGGGTGGATCTTGTAAATCGGCATCCAGCACAACGATCGCCTGTCCACGTACAAAATTCAGCCCAGCAGTCACGGCAACTTGATGCCCAAAGTTGCGTGTAAAGCTGAGGTAGCAAATGCGGTGATCGCGCTCGTGCAGTTCACGCATCAATGCTAGGGAGCGATCGTGGCTCCCATCATCCACTAAAACGACTTCAACTGAGCCGTCCATACAATCCATCACTGCACTCAGGCGACGATAGAGTTCTGGAAGCGTGGCTTCCTCGTTAAACACGGGCACGATGAAGGAGTAGGTTGGCTGCATGGGTTATTTGTCCTGCGGATCAAAGCACTCTGACGGTGTAGGCGGACGGATGCTGTCGCGTTGGGATCGCTGACGACGATACCAGGTCGAGCCTGCAATCAGAATACCAGTCAGTGTCAGTGCCCCTACCAATGGCAGCAAATCGCCTGTCTGAAGCGCTCTCAAACCAGAGCTACCCAGCAAAACATACGGCAGAATACCGGGAGTCGTGCCTAAGAGTGTGCCGAGAATATAGTCCCGGTAGCTTACCGAGGTTAGCCCTGCCGCAAAATTGAGCAACCCATAGGGCATAAATGGTACAAGCCGAATGGCAATCATATAGGGTAAACCGCCGCGACGCACTTCAGCATCCAGTGTTTGCCACCGTCCAGAGAGCTTACGGGCGATCGCCTCACGTCCAATCGTCCGGGTGAAAGCAAAAGTGACAATTGCGGCTATCATTGCCCCTGCACTCGTCCACAGCGTTCCTAACCAGGGACCGAAGAGTGCGCCTCCCAGTAGGTTCAGCGGAGTCGATGGCATGACTAGAATGGTGGCGATCGTGTACAGCAGGATATAAAGAACGGGTGCCCACACGCCCGTCGATCGTAACCATCCCTGTAGCTGTGCCGACTCGATCGTTCCCAGTCGAGACGTTACTACAGCCGTTACTGCTACACAGACGATGGTCACCAGAAAAAGGCTGAGCTTGACGTACCGCACAAAGTGAGCCTTGAGATCATGGACTTCTACCGCTCTAACTGATTCGGAATCCCTTCACAGCCGCCAGGAATCGAACTACGTGTTTTGCTGCCGCCCCAGGCACAGCAATATTCCCGCTGTTCCTCAGACAGATTCACTGCACCCGTTAAATCAGCATTTTCCACAACAGCCCCAGTATAGGCACCCGTGCGGTAATCAGGGTGTTCTGTTTTGCTGCGAGGACTGGCAGTTCTAGCCTTGCCGTAAAACAAGCGAGTGCCGTTCAAGTCCGAGCCGCGCAAGCTTGCCTGACAAAGAATTGTGCCAGAAAGATTAGTCCTGACGAGATCACAATTGCTTAAATTGGCACGAATCAGGTTGATTTCACTCAGGTCAGTCCAACGGAGATCGGAATTAGACAGATCGGCTCCAGCCAGCATGACACCCAGGTCAATGACGCGCACGCCGTAAACGCGGTCTTCTTCATACCCACCAGTGCCATCCAGAATGGCTCGTCCCAGCCGTTGATCGCGCTTGAGCGGACTGAGCAGACGGGCACGGCTGAGAAAGCGAATGATTTTGGCTTTGCCGCCGCCATCAACGCTGCTCAGAATTGCCGCCGTGCGCCCTTCTGCGATCGCCCGTTCCTGGGGCCAATCTTCCAGTAAGCCATCATCATCCAGCACCAAGTCAGAAATACCCTGGAAAAAGCTGTCGATCGTCTGCTGCTGGGTGATCAGGTTCTGCTGAGTCGTCAAATCCTTTTCAATTACATACTGCCGCCATGCAATGTAGACCGCCAGCAGCGCAATCAAAATCTGTCCGACTGCGCCAAAAACTTCACCCAGAGCACCGATCGCATCCCAGTTTGCCTGAGCAAATAAACCGCTGAACCAGCGATCGACTCCAATCAGCTTCAGCAAGGCAACGACAGCAACAAAACCACCCACAAAGGCGATCGGTACCGCTGCCTCCTGACTAGAGACCAGCTCTCTTAAAAAGGGGCGCAGAAAGGGCACCCAAAGAATACTCACAGAGGCGGCAAGTGCGATCGCGGCACCAAACAGCCCCAGCCAGCTCAGGTTTAGTACAAAACCTGCCACCATGATGGCTGTCGCTCCCAGCACGATCGTCGTCGCAGACAAACCACGGGGCGCATCAAACTGATTAAGTTGGGCGATCGGTCCAGGTGTTGTAGACGACAGTGGTGTCTGACCCAGTGGAGCAGCCGCCTGAGACGAAGCGCTACCGCTCGCCCCATGACCGTTGCTGCTGGTTAACCCATCTTCTACAGAATGAGTAGTACTACTTGCTGCCGATGAAGAACTCGAACCTGAGGCATTGGGATTCATCGTCACGCGTCTCAACGTCAGGCAAATTGCCAGTGAACTACTCTCTATTGAATCACTTCAATTCTATCTGCCGCCGCCAACCTCACAACTTTCTCTCCACAGGCTTAGAGCACAAACAGTTCTTCACCCGTAGTGCCATTGATTTGTGTAAAGACTGCGGGGTTGTTGAGCGGATCAGGGATGATCAGCACACTAGTAGTCGTTTCGGCTGTAAAGAAGAGACGACTGCCAACGGCTGTGAAATTGTGAGGCGTAACGCCAGTAAAGCTCGCGCTCACAGAAACCGTACCAGCGTTAGTACCGTCACTCTTCCAGATGCGAGTGCTGCCATCGTTCGCTGTGAAGAATAGACTACCATTCACATTGGTCAGCGAAGCAACTGCATCATTGCCACTGACGTTAATTGCCTTGACCAGGCTGGCGTTGGTACCGTCGCTCTGCCAAAGCTGGAGATCGGGTGTGCTGCTAGTGCCTGCATCTGCCACAAAGAACAGCTTTGATCCTACAACCGTGAGGCTCGTAGGCGCTTGCCCGACTGATGGGAGTGTGCCCACTGAGGAAACAACCCCAGCCGCTGTGCTCTGCCATAGCTTGTAGACATTCGACTCATCTTTTGCAAAGAAGTACAGCGTACCGTTGAGATTCACCAGACTGCTGGGGTTTGCGTCACCCACTCCTGAATTGATATTAGAAATGCGAGTGGTGCCAGCCGTAGTGCCATCGCTGCGCCATAGTTCCATGCCATTGCTACTATCAGTGGCGGTAAAGAAGAGGGTATTACCGATCGCCACCAGATTGGTAATGCCAGCACCTGATCCAATGTCCTGTAGCAATGTGGTCTGCGTGCCTTCGCTGTTGATCCGCCAAAGCTGATTGCCGTTGCTTGCGGTGAAGTAGAGTGTGTTGCCCGCTGCGACCAGCAGCCCAGGTTGACTATAGCCCACTGTCGTCTCGACTTTGACGGTGTTAGCGGTTGTGCCATCGGTCTTCCACAATACCAGTCCGCTACCGTCATCCGCCTCGAAGTAGAGCGTGCCGTTAAAGTTCACCAAGTTGCGAGGATTGGAGCTGCCGGAACCCGATCGAATGTCCCTGACGATCGACGGGCTTGTTGCGCCCGTCAGATCAGCCTTCCACAGTTCCGTACCTCTAAAGCTATTGTTGGCAGTAAAGTACAGCGTGTTGCCGATGACTGTTAGATTGCTGGGGTTTGAGGAACCACTGGTGTCGGGGGTTGCATTGAGGTCAGCAACCTGGCT
The DNA here is from genome assembly GCA_019358895.1 of Tildeniella nuda ZEHNDER 1965/U140. Classification (GTDB taxonomy): domain Bacteria; phylum Cyanobacteriota; class Cyanobacteriia; order Leptolyngbyales; family Leptolyngbyaceae; genus Stenomitos; species Stenomitos nudus. The sequence continues at coordinate 40,945 of JAHHIG010000031.1, forward strand.
GGTGCCTGTATCGGTGCCATCGCTCCGCCATAGCTCGACCCCACTCACCCCATCATTCGCTGAGAAGAAAAGTGTACTGCCAACCGCCGTCAGGTTGTTGGGTGTGGCACTGTTAGTACCCGTAGCAGTCGCGTTTTGAGTGGGGTTGATGTCTTTAACCAGCGCTGGTCCGTTGGTGACATTGACGCTGATGGTCGCGTTTGTCGTTTGAGCGCCGCCTGTGCCTGTAAAGCCTTGGTCGTTGACCGCGATCGTAATCTGGTCAGATCCCGTGAAACCAGCATTCACAGGACGATAGGTGAGGTTAGCTAACGCGGCATTAATATCAACAATGCTGCCAGTAAAAGCGACCGTTTGCATGCCGTTACCGCTTACAGCCAGGTTGGTAGTTGTGTTCAGCGTCAGGTTGCCACTATTGGCTGCCAGCGTCACAGCAACCGCATTGGCACCCGCATCTGGATCGCCAATGCTGAGACCAGAAATGACCAGATCGGTGTTACGGAAGACGACCTGACTTCCCGGAGCGGTAATCACAGGTGACTGATTCGCACCACCGATCGTCAGCGAAACGGTTGCTGGACTGAGCGAATTGGAGATACCATCGTTCGCAAAATAGGTGAAGTTATCGGTGCCCGTGTAACCAGCAGTAGGGGTGTAGACAAAGGAACCATCGCTATTCAGGGCAACTGTACCGTGACTAGGCGCACTGCCACTGACCGCCCTGAGTGCGTCACCTTCAGGGTCAGTGTCGTTTTGCAACACTCCGTTTGGCACTGTGACAGTGAGGGTTCCGTTCGCATTGACGGTATAGCCTGTGTCATCGACTGGCGTTGGTGGTGAGCTAGTGTCCTTGATCGTGACTGTGACAGTCGCGTTAGCGCTAAGGCTACCATCGCTTGCCCTGTAGACAAACGTGTCTGTGGTGTTGGTCACCCCAGCGTTCGGTGTGTAAGTGAATGCCCCGTCGCTGTTGATAGTGAGGCTACCTTGTAAGGGGTTTGTGACGACGCTAGCAGTGAGAGGTTCAATGTCTGTATCATTTTTCAGCACTCCATTCGCCGCATTGATGATGAGGGTGTTGTTTTTGTTAACGCTGTAGGTGTCGGCATTGGCGATCGGAGCCGCGTTGGTGGCGATCGATAGCGATACCGTACCCAGGCTGGTTGAGTCTTGGATGCCATCGTTGGCGCTGTAAGTGAACGTATCAACACCGAGGTAACCCTGATCTGGGGTATAGACAAAGGAGCCGTCTGCCCGTAGCAGCAAGTTGCCATGACTGGGTTGACTCACTAGCTGTGCTTTCAGCGTTTGACCCACATCACTATCGGTATCATTTGCCAGTATGCCCTGTGCATTAACGGTCAGGGGGCTGTTAGTGACGACTGCATAGCTATCGTTACTGACAACTGGGCGAGCATTGCTGGCGATCGTAAGCGTGACTGTAGCAGGGCTGGAGTTGAGAACACCGTCATTCACCTGGTAGACAAACGTATCAGTGCCACTGGCGACTCCTGCATTAGGCGTATAGGTAAAGGTACCATCGCCGCTGAGAACAACTGTTCCTTGGCTGGCAGGGGTCACAAGCTGGGCAGTGAGTGTGGCTCCATTGGTATTGCTATCGTTGTTGAGAATGCTGGATGTTTGCCCGACGCTGAGTGTCGTCCCTGCAACGACTTGATAAGCATCATTCTGGGCGATCGGAGCCGTTGCGCTGGTGACATTAAGCGTGACGGTTGCAGAAGCGGTTAATGCCCCATCGCCTGCCTGATAAACAAAGGTATCGATACCGCTGGTAAACGAGGCGTTGGGTCTGTAAGTGAAGGAGCCGTTGCTGTTGAGCGTGAGACTACCATTCGTAGTATCGCTCACAAGGCTAACCGTCAGTGGCTGAGCGTCCGTGTCATTGGCAAGTATGCCAGAGAGTTCGTTGACCGTTAAAGTGTTACCAGCAGAGGCAGTATACGTATCGTTTTGGGCGATCGGAGCGGCATTGGCACCAATACTCAAAGTGACTGTTGCTGGAGCAGAGTTCACAAAGCCATCGTTGACCTGATACACAAACGTATCGGTGCCGATCGTGACACCTGCGTTGGGTGCATAGGTAAACGTACCGTTACTGTTGAAGGTAAGACTACCGTTGCTAGAAGTCACCAGGTTGGCAGTTAAAGTATCGCCTTCTGTATCACTATCATTTCTCAACACACCAGAGAGTTGATCGATCGTGAGAGGCACACCAGCAGCAACGGTATACGTATCCGCATTAGCAGTTGGAGCCGTGTTACCCAACACAGTAAGCGTCACAGTAGCGGAATTTGAATCCGCATTACCATCGTTCGCCTTGTAGACAAACGTGTCTGTGCCACTGAAGTTGGTTGTTGGCGTATAGACAAAAGCACCATTGCTATTCAAAGCGAGACTACCGTTACTGGGCGCAGTGACTAAAAGAGCTGTCAGCGTTGAACTATCAGCATCAGTATCATTCCGCAGCACTCCATTTGCCGCTGAGACTGTTAAGGGCGTACTAGTGACAGCTCTAAAGGACTCCCCAACTGCGACAGGTGCTTGATTCACGGGCACAGGGGCAGTGACGCTCAAGCTCACCGTTGCCGTGTTGGAGTTGGCACCCAGCGCATCTTGCGTGACGTAAGTGAAGTTGTCAAGACCCGTGAAGTTGGCGGTCGGGATGTAGGTGAAGCTGCCGTTGCTGTTGAGCGTCAGACTGCCCTGTGTGACATCGGCAACCAGTTGCGCGGTGAAGGGCAGGTTGTTGTCGGGGTCACTGTCGTTGCTCAGGACATTCCCGGTGGTGAATGTCGTGTTCTGGCTCAGGGTGAAGGCATCCGGGGTCGCCACGGGTGCTTGATTCACGGGCACAGGGGCAGTGACGCTCAAACTCACTGTCGCCGTGTTGGAGGTGGCACCCAGCGCATCTTGCGTGACGTAAGTGAAGTTGTCAGTACCCGTGAAGTTGGTGGTGGGGATGTAGGTGAAACTGCCGTTGCTGTTGAGCGTCAGACTGCCCTGCGTGACATCGGCAACCAGTTGCGCGGTGAAGGGCAGGTTGTTGTCGGGGTCACTGTCGTTGCTCAGGACATTCCCGGTGGTGAATGTCGTGTTCTGGCTCAGGGTGAAGGCATCCGGGGTCGCCACGGGTGCTTGATTCACGGGCACAGGGGCAGTGACGCTCAAACTCACTGTCGCCGTGTTGGAGTTGGCACCCAGCGCATCTTGCGTGACGTAAGTGAAGCTATCA
>JAHHIG010000033.1 GCA_019358895.1 Tildeniella nuda ZEHNDER 1965/U140
AACGGGGCAAAGACCAGAACCCAGGGCATTAACTCTTTTGGTAGCAAGTGCATCAGGAGAAATCGAATAACACTTTCCTGATTTTGCTACCTTTCCTCCCCTTCACAATGGACAAAGTCGAGCTTAGGAGTTGTACAGAAATAACAGCATGGCCTGTAGCCGTCAGCGAAAAGCTGATAGCTGATAGCTGATAGCTGATAGCTGATAGCTGATAGCTGATAGCTGATAGCTGATAGCTGATCCAAAAGTGTGCCGTTATTTTTTAGCAAGCTCTTAGCCATTACTTCAGTTCTTGATACCCGTCGTGGCAATGCCGCGAATGAACTGACGCTGACCAAGCAAGAAGAGCAGCACGACCGGGAGCGTGGCGATTACCACTGCCGCCATCAACAGCGACCAGCTATTCGTAAACTGCTCCTGAAACTCTGCCAAAGCCAGTTGTACTGTCCTCAACTCCGGGCGTGTGGTGAACACTAACGGCTTAAACAGGTCATTCCACTCGCCAATAAAGGTGAAGAGAAAGAGGGTGGTCAGAGCCGGACGCGCCAGCGGCAGCATGATGCGCCACAAGATCTGGAACCGATTTGCTCCATCGATCGCCGCTGCTTCCTCTAGCTCTACCGGAATCGTCTGAAAGTACTGCCGCAATAGAAAAATGCCGAAACCATTGGCGATCGTCGGCAAAATCAACGCGCCGTAGGTATTAATCAAGTGCCCCCACTTCAGCACCAGAAAAATGGGGATCACTAACATCTGAAACGGAATCACCAGCGTTGCCAGAATGATCAGCAACAGCGCCTGCCGCCCGCGAAATTGCAGCCGTGCCAGGGCGTAGCCTGCTAAAGCAGCGGTCACGATCTGTCCACCCGTGACCGCCATTGCTATCAGTGTCGAATTTGCAAACGCCAGCAGAAAGTTTCCCTGGAGCCACGCCTGACGGTAGTTTTGCCACGACCAACCGGAGCCGCGACCGACTGGTGTATTAGCTGGCGCAAACGAGGTGACGGCAACAACGCCGAGTGGTAGCAGCACCAGTCCAGCACCTGCTACGAGGAGAACAAGGCGGGCGATCGCCCACCAGTCAAGTGTATTTTCTGCTGTCAGCGGGTTACTGTTTGTTTGAGGCATTGTGCGTCAGCGGGAACTGAATCTTTAGTTAATTGGTCACTCCCTTACAGGAAAGAGCTAAAGTGATATAGGCACGAATCTAACCATTTCGTCGCATTGCACCAAATTTCTTACCATGATCGTCCTATGCCGAACTATTATCGGCTGCATTCTTAGGAGACAATAGACTTATGCCGCAGCTTGAGGCAAGTGCAGCAATCGATTTTTACAGTGAGACCTACAAAGACGCTTACAGCCGCATCAATGCGATCGTGATCGAAGGCGAACAGGAAGCCAACGAAAACTACATCAGCTTGGCTGAACTGCTGCCCGATCAGACCGATCAGTTGCTGAGTCTGGCGAAAATGGAGAATCGCCACAAAAAAGGCTTCGAGGCGTGTGGACGGAACCTCAAAGTCACCCCCGATCTTGATTTTGCTCGTCAGTTCTTCTCCAAGCTGCACGAAAACTTTCAGACGGCTGCGGCTCAAAACAACATCGTGACCTGTCTACTGATTCAGTCACTGATCATCGAATGCTTTGCGATCGCGGCTTACAACATCTATATTCCAGTCGCTGACGACTTCGCCCGCAAGATTACTGAAGGCGTTGTCAAAGAAGAGTACAGCCACCTCAACTTTGGCGAAGAATGGCTTAAAGCCAACTTTGAGACCGCCAAAGCCGAGCTAGAAGTTGCCAACCGTCAGAACTTGCCATTGGTTTGGCAAATGCTGAACCAGGTGGAGAAGGATGCTCATGTTCTAGGCATGGAGAAAGAGTCGCTTGTCGAAGACTTCATGATTCAGTACGGTGAAGCGCTGGAAAACATTGGCTTCAGCACACGTGAGATCATGCGGATGTCGGCTCTCGGTCTTTCGGCAGCCTAGCTACACCAGAGGTCTGCGCCCTTTCAGGCTCACGCTCCCAAACTCAAGTAAGCGAAGGAGTTGACGGCGATCGCTGCCAACTCCGATTACTGTAGGCAGTTACTAGCTGAACATTCTTACCGATCCATGCTCAATTCGAGGGTGAACTGGTATCTTTGGGCACTATCTCTCAGTGCCTCTTAACGTTTGCTCGTCATATCAATCCGTTTTCATCAAATTCTCTAAGTTTTGCAGAGTTGTTCATGTTTGGTTTAATTGGTCATCTCACTAGCCTGGAACACGCTCAATCAGTCGCCAAGGAATTGGGGTACCCAGAGTACGCCGACCAGGGACTTGACTTTTGGTGCAGTGCTCCGCCGCAAATCGTCGATACAATCAAGGTTACGAGCATTACGGGGCAGACGATCGAAGGTCGATACGTCGAATCTTGCTTCCTACCCGAAATGTTAGCGGCTCGCCGCATCAAAGCCGCCACTCGCAAAATCATCAACGCGATGGCACATGCTCAGAAGCACGGCATCAACATTACGGCGTTGGGTGGCTTCTCGTCCATCATTTTTGAAAACTTCAATTTGCAGCAAATTCGGCAAGTTCGTAATGTCATGCTGGAGTTCGAGCGCTTTACCACAGGCAACACGCATACCGCCTACATTATCTGTCGTCAGCTTGAGCAGGCATCGCAAGCGTTAGGCATTAACCTCTCAACCGCAACTGTTGCCGTTTGTGGTGCGACTGGAGATATTGGTAGTGCTGTCTGTCGCTGGCTCAATGCCCGTAGCGATGTGGCTGAACTTTTGCTGATCGCCCGCAACCAGGAGCGGCTGCAAGCTCTACAAGATGAACTGGGTCGCGGCAAAATTTTAGACCTGCAAGCAGCACTGCCTCAGGCAGATATTATTGTGTGGGTTGCCAGTATGCCTAAAGGGGTGGAGATTGATCCAGCCACCCTAAAGCAGCCTTGCCTGTTAATCGACGGTGGCTACCCAAAAAACCTGGCAACTAAAGTGCAGCGATCGGGCATTCACGTGTTGAATGGCGGCATCGTCGAGCATTCCCTCGACATTGACTGGCGCATTATGAACATTGTCAACATGGACATTCCAGCCCGCCAGCTCTTTGCCTGTTTTGCGGAGTCAATGCTGCTCGAATTTGAAAAATGGCACACCAACTTTTCCTGGGGGCGTAACCACATTACCGTTGAAAAGATGGAGCAGATTGGCGCGGTTTCTGTAAAGCATGGGTTCAGACCGTTACTCGTGTAGCAAGCGTTTCGGTATCTTGATCAAAAAAACTGCTGTTTTTTGCATACGAGAGACAGCGTGAACGATTACCAGACACCCTTGACCGTTCAAGCGATCGGTGAACAAGGTCTACTAAAACGATTACAGTCCTTTTGTCCAGCCGATCTGGTGGGCGATGACGCAGCCGTGCTGACGGTACAGCCTGGACGATCGCTCGTTGTCACAACGGATGTACTCGTTGATGGCGTACATTTTAGTGACCAAACGACAGCAGCAGACGATGCTGGTTGGCGATCGGCGGCAGCGAATCTTTCTGATCTGGCAGCAATGGGAGCGACACCGTTAGGCATTACGGTGGGCTTGAGTTTGCCCGGAGACACAACCCTAGCCTGGGTTGAGGGACTCTATCAAGGATTGACCGCGTGTCTGAACCAATACAATACGCCGATCGTTGGGGGCGATGTCTGTCGATCGTCCGTTCTGAGTGTTGCTATCACCGCGTTTGGAGACGTTGAGCCACATCGTATGATTCGCCGCTCCACCGCTCAACCCGGTGATGCGATCGTGGTGACAGGTGTGCATGGCGCGTCAAAAGCGGGACTCGAATTACTGCTGCATCCTGAGTTAGGACGATCGCTCAATGCGGACGATCGTGCGGCTCTCATCCAGGCACATCAACGCCCAACGCCTCGCTTAGATGTCGTTGAACGGCTTTGGGCAGGGGTTAGGAGTTGGGAGTCGGGAGTTGGGAGTCGGGAGCTAGAATTCATCCCTCACCCCTCACCCCTCACCCCACCGCAAAGCGGAAGCAAGCTACACCCCTTACCTTTCCCCTCGATCGCGGGCATGGATAGCAGCGATGGCTTAGCGGATGCAGTTGTGCAACTTTGCCGTGCCAGTGGTGTAGGAGCCAGACTTGAACGCAGCCAGATCCCGATTCCTTCAGCTCTAGCACAATGGGTGCAGCCAGAGCAGGCGTTGGAATGGGCACTGTATGGCGGCGAAGATTTCGAGTTGGTACTCTGTTTGCCCTTGATGCAGGCGCAAGCATTGGTACAGCAGTTAGGTGAGGGGGCAGCGATCGTCGGCACGATTACTGATGAACGAGAGATCTGGCTAGTGGATAGAACCCAAACCATGCCAGATCAACAGCTCACACTGGAGAGGGGTTTTCAGCACTTTGGGGCTTAACGTTATTAGTGAGCCTTTTAGCTAACGTCAGTTCGGGATAAGGAGGGGTGAAACAGATACAGTTGAAAGTGCCTAATTCTCAACCCATCTGACCACCCCATGCTTAGTTTAGAAGCCTTGTTTTGCCATGTCGATGACTGCTGCCGATGGTTTGAACCCCAGTGGAAGCAGCAGTTGCTGGGGGAGGGGGTGCAACAGCGCCAACGGTCTCGCAGCCTCTGTTTGAGCGAAATCATGACAATTTTGATTGCCTTCCACCAGTCGGCATACCGGAACTTCAAGTGGTTCTACACCCAACGAGTCTGCCGCGATTGGCGCGATGCCTTTCCAGGCTTAGTCAGCTACACCCGCTTTGTGGAGTGGATGCCGTCAACCCTCATTCCCTTGTGTGCCTACTTACGTCATTGTTTTGGAAACTGCACAGGCATCAGTTTCATCGACTCGACCAGTCTTAAAGTCTGTCACAATCGCCGCATTCACACCCATAAGGTCTTCAAACCTCTGGCGGCGCGTGGAAAGACCTCGGTGGACTGGTTCTTTGGCTTCAAGCTACATCTGGTCGTCAATGAGCAGGGGGCATTGCTGAACGTCATCCTCACCCCTGGCAACACCGATGACCGTAAACCTGTCCCTAACCTCCTCCAACACTTGTTCGGTAAGGTGTTTGGCGACCGGGGGTACGTGTCGCAGAAATTGGCTCAGCAGTGATGGCAGCAATCCAGGCTTCAACTGGTCACCAAGCTCAAGCGAAACATGAAGCATCGCTTGATGTCGCTGAGCGATAAGCTGCTCCTGCGTCGCCGCGCCATTATTGAGTCGATTATTGACCAATTGAAGAACATCTCTCCGATCGAACATTCCCGGCACCGCTCCCCCGTCAATGGTTTTGTCAATGTCATCTGTGGGCTGATTGCCTATTGTCATCAGCCCACAGATGACATCTCTGTTGATTGACGAGGCTTTGCCTGCTGCCGCTTAAACCGAACTCACGTTCTGTTAGGAATGGCGATGCTTTACGGTTATCGATTGCAGGTTGATACTGTTGAAGGCGGTATCGTTAAAATTGAAGCCTTATGATCCCAATTAGAAGTAATCAGTGAGGCACGGTCTAACAATTCAAAGGTAGCGGACGATTGTAGCCTGCTGGCTCTGAGTTCGGGGTTATTTGCCGCTCTAATTTGAGCCGTTGGACTGCTGAGCTATCCATAGGACGTAGTGAACGGTTCACCAGTACGATCGCCCATCTTATAGGTTGAGTTTCCTTACCTCAACCCAACCGCATCTTTTTTACTCTTCACTTCTACTATTGCAGCGATCGCATTGCTTGAGCCTTAGCCTCGCCTAGTCAACACGGTTTCTCCTGTGGTCACGTCTATTCAAGCTGTGGTTACGTCCATTCAAGCGATCGTTACTTCTGCATAAGCGGTGGTTACGTCCGTTGAAGCTGTCGTTAGTCATGGTAAAGCAGTGGTTACTTCTGCTGAAGCGGTGGTTACTTCCACTGAAGCGGTGGTTAGTAATGATGAAGCTGTGGTTAGTAACGGTAAAGCTGTGGTTAGTAACGGTGAAGTACTGGTAAAGACGAACGCGTGATTTGCTCAGCAGTGTGACCTTGTTTTTTAGCATCACGACTTTTATGGGCGATCGTATAGCCAGGATCTGTACATGCATGAAGTTTGGTGTGGCTGGGATCAGTACGATCGCCTTCATTGGTTGCTTTGATGCAGGGGAACTCAGTATCTTATGTTTAGCACCTTAACGACTTCCGCTATTTTAGGGTTTGAGCAACCTAACAATGTCTTTACAGTTAATGGTGAGGCAATTTTGTCTCGATCGCGCGGACTGTCTGAAACTGAAGCGGTAATCATGAGGAAAGAGGTGCGAAGAAGACCAATGCAAAGGCAATAACCAAATGAGTGAAATTATAGGAAGCAACGATGTCCTCCAGAAGCTGCGCTATTTGAAACCTGAACTCGAAAAACGCTATGGCGTAACTCGCATTGGAGTTTTTGGTTCTGTGGCACGTCATGAAACTCACAACGAAAGCGACATTGATATCGTGGTAGATATGGCACCTGATCTCTTGAAGCGTGTCAGCCTCAAAGCAGAGTTAGAATTAATTTTCAATAAAAGAGTTGATGTGGTTCGCTATTGGTATGGCATGAATCATTATTTGAAGATGAGAATAGATAAAGAAGCCGTTTATGTCTAATCGATCCCTTCTTTTAGAGCTATGTATTGAAATTGACGAAGCAATCAGAAGAATCGAGCGAAGATTTACAGGTATTCATTCACCTGAGGACTTTATTTGTGATGATAATGGACTTGATCGTCTAGATGGAATTAGCATGATGCTGATTGCGATTAGTGAAAACATCAAAAGGCTTGAGAAGATTGCCGGGGCTGATTTTCTGAATCAATACCCTGACATCCCCTGGCTTGGCATCAAAGGAATCAGAAATATCTTGGCTCACGATTATTTCAATCTAGACGCTGAAGAAATCTACAAAATATGCTCCAGTGACCTGGAACCTTTAAAGCAGGTATTGGTAAGAATGCGTGGTGCTGTGTAGGTAGACATGTGAAAGTTGGTCTGCATCACTGACGACTGATTGAAGTTTAAGTTCGGGCGTTTTTGAGTAGTAGTAAGAGTCTCTATAGGTATGCCGTGACCAAGCGCCGTTGCCTCGATCGCCCATTTCAACTACTTAGAAATCCGGTAATAGAAGGTCAGTGAGACGCGATCGCATACGCCTTGTCTAACTGCAAAAACGTGTGCAGCAGAACGTTTGCGCCTTGAGCGCATTCCTCTGGTGTGGTGTATTCGTCGATCGAGTGGCTAATGCCGTTCTGACTGGGCACAAAAATCATGCCCATATCGGTGAAGCGTCCGATTTCCTGAGCATCGTGTCCAGCACGACTGGGCAGATACATGTAAGGCAAGTCCAATTGCTCAGAGACCTGTTTGATTGTGTCTTTAATGTGAGGAGCCGCCAGCGTGGGTAGGATGTGGAGCGTTTCGCGGAGGGTAAATTCGGTGTGAGTGGCAGCAGCGATCGCGCTAAACTCATCCTTCATACGACTGACTAACCCTTCCAGATGCTCTTGAGACAAATCCCGCAAATCGATGCGAAAATCGACGTTACCGGGAACCGTATTCGTAGCGTTGGGTGAAACGCTGAGATAGCCGACCGTCGCTACCTGATCACCAGGGATTTCAACCCCGATTTTGTTCACTGCTAACACCATCTGCGCGGCTGCCACGAGTGCATCTTTCCGCATGGACATGGGTGTGGTGCCAGCGTGGTTCATGCGCCCGATGACGTTGACTGCAAAGCGATACTGTCCCACAATGCCATCCACCACGCCGATCGGCATTGCCTCATGTTCCAGGACACCCCCTTGCTCCACGTGGAGTTCAACGAAGGCAGCGATATCGGAGCGATCGCGTTTGGCAGTGGCAATCTTCGACCAATCGCCGTCAATCGTTTCGAGACACGCTTGAATGGGTGTACCGTCGAGACGCGCGTAATACTCCGGGGGTTCCTTGACTTCACCCGCCATCGCTTTGCAGCCCAGCACAGAGCGTTCTTCATCCGTAAACACAATCACTTCAATAGGGTGATCGAGCCGCAGATTGTGTTCATGCAGCACACGCACGATTTCAATGCCAGCCAATACGCCCAAGCAGCCATCATAGCGACCCGCTACAGGCACCGTGTCGATGTGCGAACCAGTCGCTAGAGCAGCGGCTTCATCGTTCTTTCCAGCATACCTGCCAATCATATTGCCAGCCGCATCCAGGCGAACGGTCATCCCCGCCTCTACCATCCAGGCTTTCACCTGCTCACGCGCCAGTAAATCGTCGGCAGTGAAAGCGACTCGACTCACGCCGCCATCGGGCAATCGACCAATGTCTGCCAGTTGAAACAAACTGCGATTAAGGCGATCGCCATTGACTGTGAGTTGGGCAAGAACAGGCATAAGCATCCCTCAATCTGAATTTGTGGTGGTTCTGACTTGTAACGGGCAACGGGCTAACCCTAAACTAGAACAACCTCAAGGGAATCGGTAGTTCAGGTTGTACAAAAATAGGGGCGACATGACGGAAACAACGGGTGTGAAGCGAGTGTTTATTTGCGGTTCGGCACTGCGGGGACAACCCGATCACGGAAATCTGCAATCGGCAACGTTTATTCGGGAAGCAAAGACGCGATCGCTCTATCGCCTACACGCCGCTGAGGATGGGTGGCATCCTGCCATTTACGAAGTCAGCGAGGGCGGTGTTTCGATTCCAGGCGAGGTGTATGAGCTGACGATCGCCCAGTATGAACACCTACTGGCAACGGAACCGCCCAACATGTATCCGGCTGATGTCGTTTTAGATGATGGCGAAGTGCTGACGGCGATTCTCTATCCACGCGAATTGGTTGAAAAGTATGACTGGCTCGACATTTCTGACCTTGGCGGTTGGGCTGCGTACAAAGCCAGCACTGCCAAACAATGAACGAACGTGACACCGACGATCGCGCCTGGATGCAGCGCTGCCTGGATTTGGCACGGCAGGCATTGGGACGCACTGCACCAAATCCACTGGTCGGTTCGGTCATTGTGCAGAACGGTGCGATCGTTGGTGAAGGATTTCATCCCGCAGCGGGACAGCCACACGCAGAGGTGTTTGCCCTACGACAGGCAGGCGAACAAGCACGAGGCGCAACGCTTTACGTCAACCTGGAGCCTTGCAACCACTATGGGCGCACACCACCCTGTTCAGAGGCGATCGTCGCAGCAGGCATACGGCGCGTCGTTGTCGGCATGGTCGATCCAGATCCTAGAGTGTCCGGTAGCGGCATTGCGCGGTTACAGCAGGCAGGCATTGAAGTCACAGTCGGTATCGAAAAAGCAAACTGTCGTACGCTCAACGAAGCCTTTATCCATCGCATTTTGCATCACCGTCCGTTTGGCATTCTCAAATACGCGATGACTCTGGACGGGAAGATTGCTACCACCACTGGGCATAGCGCCTGGGTCACGAGTCCTGCTGCCCGCGCTGAAGTGCATCAACTGCGAGCCGCCTGCGATGCAGTCATTGTCGGTGGTAACACCGTTCGGCGCGACAATCCCCTTCTGACCAGTCGTCAAGATCACACACCATTACGAGTGGTGATGAGTCGATCGCTCGACCTCCCCATAGATGCCCAACTTTGGCAGACGAATATTGCCCCAACGCTGGTCTTCACCGAAGCAGGCGCAAATCCAGCCGTTCAGAAAGCACTCATGCAACAAAACGTTGAGGTGATTGAACTCTCCCCCTTAACCCCTTCAGCCGTGATGACGTATTTGTACGATCGCGGTTGTCTTAGCGTTCTGTGGGAATGTGGTGGCACTCTGGCAGCACAGGCGATCGCGGATGGTGCCGTTCAAAAAATTCTCGCCTTCATTGCCCCCAAAATCATTGGTGGCAGTAGTGCGCCCTCACCGATCGGCGATTTAGGCTTGACGACCATGACCGATGCGCTGATTTTAGAACGTGTGCAATGGCGATCGATCGGTTCAGACCTATTGATTGAAGGCTATTTGGGAACGGCAAGCGGCTAAAGCGGGTGAAACCACGATCGCGGCTTTCTACAAACTGCCTGAAAACTACAAACTGCTCGAAAACGGAAACTCTCTGTCGATCGTCCACCGTTGCCCATCGTGCCGCAACAAGGTTAGATGAGCTGCTGTAAACTCAAGCTGCAACGGCACCTGCTGAAACTCCGACCAGGCAAGCTTGAAGTTTTCCTCAGTCAAATCCCGAAAGCCAACCGTCATGTGAGGCGAAAACGATCGCATCTTTGAGACAGCATCCACAATGCCCATTTGCTCCATGTGAGCCATCAACGCCGTTTGCAGCGCCAGGAGTGCGGGTGTCTTCAGAACATTGATGTAGATTACATGCGGCGGAAACGCTCCAAAATCTGACAGCGTAATGGGTAGTGGCGCTGACCGAGCAGCAAACTCGCCAAGATTTTGATGGAGGGCAGGCATTGCTTCAAGTGCCCATGCAAAAGGTGGCTGCAAGGTGATATGAGGTGGTGATTTGAGCGCTGCATGGCTGTTGTAGCGATCGGCAAACACCTGCTTGATCGCATTGGCATCGCCCTGAATCGCCTGCGATGGTAACAAAGCAATAAAAAATCGACCGTTTGCTGCGCCCAAAAAGTTACCCTGTATACCTTACATCTGTTTAACCAAGGTCTGTTTAGATCGGGACTAAAGGCGAACGATCAACTCTATGGCTGACAGTCGCTGCCACGATCGTCCAGCAGTCTGCTGCCCCAAGTCTAACGTTCAAAGATTTACCCGATCGCACCATTGTCTATTGAAAGGAACGCCCTCTATGCCCTGGTTCGTCAAAATTGAAGAAGGAATTGTCGATCGCCCCATCTTTGACCAATACGTCCCTGCCCACAAAGAATTTGTGCGGGGCTTAATCGCCAAGGGTCACCAAGCAAAAACTGGCTATTGGAGCTGTTACGGCGGCGGTATGCTCCTCTTTCAAGCGGCATCAATGGATGAAGCAAGGGCGATCGTGGCACAAGATCCGCTCGTCCAGAATGAATGTGTGCATTACAAGCTGTATGAATGGTGTGTAGCGGTGGAGTGAGGGGGAGTCGGGAGTCGGGAGTGGGGAGTGGGGAGTGGGGAGTGGGGGAAGGACAGTTTGAGTTTGCGTCGCTGTTTCCCCCTCTACATCTCCACGTCTAGCTTCTAAAAAGCGTCTTCAGCGCCTCACCTGAAACCAGTAAAGAGTATGATCACAGGTAATTTTCACTGGTGTTTTCGATGAATGACACGATCGCATCGCTTGAGGCTTGGAACCATCGGCTGAAGGCGGCTGTACTACTGGGTGGGCGAGTCGTCTATCATCTGCTGACGGGCAAGATCGATCGCCGTAACACAATTGAACAAATGAATATTGTGGGTCCGCAATCGCTTTCCATTGTCTTAATCACCGCTGCCTTCATTGGCATGGTGTTTACCATTCAAGTGTCACGAGAATTCCTGCGGTTGGGAGCAGGTTCGGCAGTGGGAGGCATTTTGGCGATCGCGCTCTCCCGTGAGCTATCGCCCATTCTCACCGCTGTTGTTGTTGCAGGACGTGTTGGTTCGGCGTTTGCAGCGGAGTTAGGCACCATGCGAGTTTCTGAGCAAATCGATGCCCTTTATGTGCTGAAAACCGACCCGGTCGATTATTTGGTGGTTCCCCGTGTCGTTGCCTGCATTCTGATGCTGCCAGGTTTAGCTATTCTCTCTTTTTTTACAGGGATGGCGGGCGGTTTACTCATTGCCACTCAGATGTACGATATGTCATACGGTGTTTTCATCTCGTCTGCCCACGACCTCATGTCTGTTTGGGACATCTGTGCTGGTCCTATTAAAGGGGTTGTTTTCGGTGCGCTCATCGCCGTGATTGGTTGTAGCTGGGGCTTAACGACTAGCGGTGGTGCAAAAGGCGTGGGTCAATCGACCACAACGTCTGTCGTGACGAGTATTCTTGCGATTATCATTTCCGACTTTTTTCTTTCCTGGATTATGTTTTCAGGCTCTGGCGATGCTGGCTTGAAAGGGTTTTGAACCGTCGCGCGCCTTCTAGTGCCGTTCCGCTTCGCTCAAGCCCAAATGTTGCTGGAGCGATCGCCGCATCACCTCAATTGGCACGGGTTGCTGTAGCCAAATCTCTAAAGCGGCTGCACCTTGCTGAACGAGCATTTCCAAGCCGTCGATCGCGATCGCGCCCCGCTCTTTTGCCTGTTGCAAAAATACCGTCGGATTAGGGGTATAGATTAAATCGTAGGCAATGGCATTGGGCACGATGCTGTCAGCGTCTTCTGAGCTAAGCGGCGATCCTGTATCAGGTGACATGCCGATCGGGGTTGTGTTGACGATCAAGCCAGCTTGAGGCAAAAGATCTCGCAAATGCGCCCAGGTGTGAACTTGTAAATTGCTGATTAGGGAGGAACCAGCCCAACGATGCAGGAAGGCTTCTAGTTTTCCTGCATCACGTCCGACCACGTAGATTGCAGCACAGCCCAATTCTGCACATCCCGCAACAACCGCTCTCGCAGCGCCACCGTTGCCTAAAATGACTGCCACCGTCTGGCTCCAGTCGCGCTGCTGGTCTTTGAGCGGCTGTAGAAAACCTGCAACATCGGTATTCGTACCGCTCCAGCCCGATTCTGTTCGCCGCACCGTGTTGACCGCACCAATTGCCTGCGCGATCGGCGTGACCTCTGTCAGCAACGGTACGATCGCTTGCTTGTGAGGAATAGTGACGTTGAAACCCTGCAAGCCAATCGCAGCAAAGCCATCGATCGCTTGCTGAAGTGCTGCTGGTTGAACGAGGAACGGGAAGTAGGCGTAGTCCAAGCCAAGATGAGCGATCGCCGCGTTATGCATGATGGGCGATAAGGAGTGGGCGATCGGAGCACCGATGACACCCAATAGTTTGGTTTTACCAGTGATCACAGGAGTGAGGAGTGAAGAATGGGCGAGCAGAAGCCTACTCCAGAATGATGGATTCGGATTCAACTTTTTCGACGATCGGCTCGACAGGCAGTCGATCAGAGGCAGGGCGTACACGCCGAATGGGCAGATTGGCGATCAGGGCAGTGGTGCGATCGCTGTTTTCAAGCGCAAATTCCATCCCTTCTGTATCCAGTTCCACGTAGCGAGAGACGACTTCCAGAATTTCCTTTCGCATCGCTTCCAGTGCTTGCGGCGGAATATCGGTGCGATCGTGCGCCAACACCAGCTTGAGGCGATTCTTCACTTGGCTGCGGCTGTTGTCACCGGGTCGAGCAAACAGGCGTTCGAGAAGTTCAATCAGCATGGAGCAAGGTGAGGTGAAGGGTGGGGAGGAGGGGCAGGGGGAGAGACAGAGGGAGATAGGGAAGCGAAGGGATGAAGGATGAACGTTTTGACGAACGACTAACCACTAATAACCAACAGCTAACAACTGACTCCTGACTTCTCTCCACTAAAAAATCTTCTTGTTAAGAACATCGCGGAGTTTGGCAAAGAAGCTACCGTTTTTCGCTGTCAGATCGAGAAATTCAACTTTTTCGCCTTCGAGCCTTCGAGCAATGTTGTCAAAAGCGCTACCTGCTAGCGACGGGGTTTCCGACAGCACGAGCGGTTCACCTTTGTTCGTAGAGACAATCACACGCTCATCGTCAGGCACTACACCAATGAGGGGAATTGCCAAAATTTCCTGTACATCTTCAACAGACATCATGTCGTTTGCCTGCACCATTGCCGGACGAATGCGATTGACGACAAGCTGAATTTTCTTAATATTGTTTGCCTCTAGCAAGCCGACGACACGATCGGCATCACGCACCGCAGCAATTTCAGGTGTGGTGACGATGATGGCTTCTTTGGCAGCGGCGATCGCGTTCTGAAAGCCCATCTCAATGCCAGCGGGACAATCAACAAACACATATTCATAGGTTCGTGCCAGCGTCGTCACCAGTTGCTTCATCTGGTCAGGATTGACCGCATCTTTCGTCCGGTTTTGTGCCGCTGGTAGCAAGACTAAATTGGGCTGCCGCTTATCTTTCACAAGCGCCTGCTCCAAACGACACTGCCCTGATAGAACATCAACGGCTGTATAAACAACGCGATTTTCCAAGCCCAGCAATAAATCCAGGTTGCGAAGACCAAAATCGGCATCTACTACGGCAACCTGACGACCGCGCCGTGCTAGCGTCATGCTCAGATTGGCAGTGGTAGTAGTTTTACCCACGCCTCCCTTGCCAGATGTAACAACAATAATGCGACTCATGAAAGCGGCTGTGAATAACGAAGGGGGCAACGAACTGAATGCGGAAGTTGCTTAGACAATAGACTCAAAACAGGTCTGATTCTGACACCTTAATTTAGCTGAAACGCTAACAGTCTGAAATTCAATCTCTGAAGTTTGGGCTGCTTGATTCTAAAGTGTTCTAACTATACCGAAACTAACTATGCTTATACTCCGTACATGACATTCTGATCACAGTATTAGAAAAAGCATTTGCAGAAGCGAGGAAGAAGGGTGTTGTTAGGTGTTGGTTGTTGCTCAGCCGTCAGTCAAAACGTTCATCTTCACCACCTCATCTCCCCACCCCCTCACTCCTCACTCCTCACCCCCCTTCCTTCCCGCCTCGATGAAAATCAACCGCTCTGGCAATACGAATCGTGCCTTGTGGCGTAACATAGGCAACTTCGGGATGATATTGAGCAGGGGGCGTTTCGGGTGGTCTGGCGACAAAATCGGCAATACGAAGCTGGGTCGGCTCCATTTGCATTGCCATGATCAAGCAACGGGCATTGCCTTTGGAACCAGCATGGGCAACCCCACGCAGGCGACCCCAAACCAAGATGTCGCCCTCTGCTACAACGGCGCTACCTGCGTTGACATCGCCCAGAATAATCACGGTGCCGCTGTGATGAATATCGGCACCCGATCGCAGCGTTGTTTCCAGATACAGCGGCTCTGCTATTGCGTGCGCGGCTTCTTGAGTCGGCTGGTTCAGGTGCGAAATGGAAGCTTGTTGCTCGACGGAGTAGCCAGCAGTGGCAGCAGCAACAGCGGTTTGGCGACGGCTAGTGTACACCCGCTTGAGCTGAAGTTGTGCGTCAGTGAGGGCATCGGCGATCGTTTGCAGTTGCCGTCCATCCAGCAGGCGATCGCGGGCGATTAGATGCACGGTCGTCTCAGGCTGCCAGAAACGATCGCCTGCGTCAAGCCGCTGCTTCAGTTGCTGCCAAACTTCTGTCCAGTGAAAGGATGTGTTGGACTGATCATCATCTCCTTCGGGTGGCAGCAGCAGCAGCAGTTTGCCCCCTTCACTGCGAAAACGCACCTGTTGAGAGAGGTCTACGTCCGGGGGGGTGGGCGGAACGACAGGTGCCGATGTGGATGGAGAGGCATCAGTCATGCGAAAGAAACCGAAGCTTTAACGGCTTTAATAGTAAGCTGAAACGCCGCGATCGACACATTGACTCGATCGTTCGTCAAGAACATAGTGCCGTGTGAAGGGAGAGATGCGTTCTCAAGCAGTATGCTTCTCAACCCAAATGCTCTGAAAGATCCGGAGCAGTCTTGGAACGCGTGTATACAGAAATCTAAGTTCTTTAAGCTCAAGTTCTCCAAACAGCCCTTCGAGATCCGGTCTGTCGTTGAAACGGGTGCCACTGATACCAATTCTACAAAATCGCCCTACAGATTCGTTCTTGATGCTGACCGCTGACCGCTGACCGCTGACCGCTGACCGCCAGCCAAGGATTGAATCTGTAGCTACAGTTTAGGGAAATGGTATGAAAGCATTTCTAGAGACCGCTTTTAAGGCAAGGGGCTGCTCAGCGCTGTTTTTCTGTACGTGTTTTAGCTGCGTTTTCTGAGCGGCGATCGGTTGGATCGCTAAGCTCCCAAAGCCTGATTCGTCACTCCCACCATTGATTCTCACTATGTCAGACGTATTGACTCAGACTGTCAGCTATTCAGGACTCGATCGACTGCTGGATGGGCGCTATCAGGTCATCCAAATACTGGCAACTGGCAACTGGGGACGAACCTACCTGGCGCAAGATACGCGTCGCCCAAGCCAACCAGAATGCGCGATTCAGCACGTTGTACCAGTTGCTCATGCCCTTTCTGATCAGTCTGCGCTAAGGCAGCTCTTTGTGCGCGAGGCATCCACGCTAGAGCGGCTGGGAGAGCATGAGCAAATTCCCCAGCTTCTAGCTTGTTTTGAGGATGAACAGGGGTTTCATCTCGTGCAGGAGTTCGTTAGCGGTACGTCCTTGAGCCTGGAACTGATGCCGCAGCCCTGGGACGAAACGCGGGTTGTGCAATTGCTGGTGGACTGCTTGAAAATTCTGGCAGTAGTGCATGAAGAATGCTGTCGGCATGGTGATATCCAGCCAGATAATCTGATTCGACGATCGCACGATGGCAAGCTCATGCTCACCAACTTTGGCACCGTGCGCGATATCCACCTGTCCCTGATGACACTACAAGGGCAGGCTGCTGCCTCAATGGTGCCCGATACACATGGCTATCAGCCTCCAGAACAGGTGCAGGGATTACCGTGCCTTGCCAGCGATATTTATGCGGTGGGTATGATCGGTATTCAAGCGCTGACGGGCGTTAAGCCCTTACAGTTGGGCTACGATACTCGCACCTGGGAGATCCTCTGGCAGCCGTTTGGTCAGACAGCAGGCTCAACGCTACGGCATGGGTTAGTTGCTGTGCTCAGCCGCATGGTTCGCACTGATCATACGCAACGCTATCCGTCTGCTAAAGAAGCACTACAAGCACTACAGCAGTTGACTCAGGCGGTACCGCATAAGTTGGTGGAGGAGACGATCGCGCCTGCCCTTACGCCTAACCTCTCCCCGCAGGAACCCTCTCAGGCACTAGCACTGCTCAACCTGCCGCACCAGGAAGCATCATCAGAACCGCGATTGAGTACAGCGGTGCAGATTGGTGTTGGCATTGGCGCTGTCGTGGCAGCAGCAGTCTGTGGCTATGCGCTACCCCATCTGCTCGATCGCACGCTCTTTGGCACAGGTGACCCCGATCAAAAAGCGTTGGCGGAAGCAACCCAGCAGTACCAGGCAGGACAACTTCAAAAAGCTGTATCTTTAGCAGAGACCATTCCCAAAGACAGCGCTGCCTATGCACCCGCACGGGAGGCGATCGCCCACTGGCAAACCGATTGGCAAACCGCCGAGCAAAAGTCTCAGGCAGCAAAAGCGGCATTCCAGCAAGGGAATGGTTTGGTCGTTTTACAACAGGCGCAGGGGCTGCCGCAAAATAGTTACTGGCAGGCGCAGGTGAAGCCTCTGGTGGAGCAGTCAATGAATCAGGCAGAAGCCGCTGCCGCTCAGCTATTGCGCGATGCCTATGGTCGAGCGATCGTCAAAGATTTTGCAGGCGCGATCGTAGCGCTAAAACAGATTCCAGAAGGCACGTCTGTATATGCCAAAGCACAAGAAAAACTGCGCGAGTACAGTGAAAAACAGCAAGTTCAAGCGGTGAGCTATCTCCAGATTGCTTACGATCAAGCGGAAACGAAAGCGTTCGACAAAGCACTTGAGACACTCCAAAAAATTTCTGCCGATACGCCTACCCATGCCACCGCTCAGACAAAAACGCGTGAGTACACCGAAAAACAGCGCATTCGAGCCGAAGCTCTGGCACTCCAGGACTTGAACCCTGGCAGCTATCTGCAAGAAGCGAATCTGGCGAGGCAGTAGGAGAGGGGCAGAGGGGGCAGAGGAAGCAGGGGAGGCAGAGGAAGCAGGGGAGGCAGGGGAGGCAGAGGAAGCAATTCAATACTTAATACGACTCCCCACTCCCGACTCCCGACTCCCCACTCCCCATTTATGTACTCATATACGCCTCTGGACCTGTCTACTTGCTATGATGCGTCGTGATCGCGTTTGTCTCAACGAGTCGTCTACTATCGGAGCAGCTTATGGGATTCCATGTTTCTCCTACCGAGCAGCAGGGGCACTACCGCTACGATCCCACCGCGCTTGGTGAGCGTGGTCCGGCTCGTCTTTTTCCCCATGCTGGCGAAGATGGGGTTTTGCGCTATGTGTTGAGCCAACGTCGTCACAATTTGCTGGCTCAGGGGCAGATATCGGAACCCTGGAGTTTGCTGCTCCGCGAATTGGAGCAGATGAGCCAAACACTTGATCAGGGTTGGGCACAGGTTGCAACACTGCTGGTCGATTTCAAAATCCTGCAATCTGGTTGGTTTAATGTCAATTTGCCGCCCAACGAGCAGTTTGATACTGAGTTTGTGCAAGAACGACGGGCAATGACAGCCGTGCTGCTGGCAGCGAAAACGACGGCTAAGTTACATACCAATACCGACGTTCGCCGATCGCGTTTCTATCAAGTACTGGAAGATTTGGGGCGCACTCACCCTGTAGTCAGCCCCATTCATGAGCGCCACAATGGGCTAAGCGATCGTGAGTTTGCGCGTCAGCGATTGGCAGGGCAGAATCCGATGGCGCTGCGACAATTTCAACAGGCAGATCAAGCGTTATTACAAACGTGGGCAGATCAGGTAAACGCAAATGGCGACTCAGTTGATCTGGTTCAGGCAGCCGCAGAAAACCGTCTTTTCGTAGCGGCTTACCCCCTTTTGGAGCAGCTTACCTCGGCTGATTTGCAAAGCGGTCGCTATGTAGGAAGCCCGATCGCGCTCTTTTACCGTGCAGCAACGGGACTGGAGCCAGTGCTGATTCAGGTAGAACCAGGGCGACTGGCAACGCCAACGCAAATAGATACTGATCGCTGGATGCAGGCAAAGCTATTTGTGCAGACGGCAGATGTCACCTATCACGAACTGATTGTGCATCTATGCGACACACACCTGGCAATGGAGGCATTTGCGATCGCTACCCCCCGCCAACTCCCCAAGACGCATCCGGTGTATCGCCTGCTACGCCCTCATTTTCGCTTCTTGCTGGCAATTAACACGCGCGGTAATACGATTCTGTTGGGTGAAGGGGCGGCGATCGATAAGCTGATGGCTCCCACTCGTGCTGCCTCGCTGGGGCTGATCAATCAAGCCTATCGAGAGCGATCGTTCCAGGACTACGCGCTACCCACTGTCATTACTCAGCGCGGCATTACATCCGATGTGCTGCCAGAGTTTCCCTACCGTGACGATGCGTTGTTGCTCTGGGAGGCGATCGCGCGCTATGTTACCCGCTATCTGCAACGCTACTACCCAGACGATCAAGCAGTCCAGCAAGACCCTTACTTGCAAGCCTGGGCTGCCGAATTGGGTGCTCCATTGGACTCTCGCCCGTCAACTGAGTTTCCGCAAGCCCCCACCTGGCTACCATCAGAATGGCTCCAGCAAACCAGGCTCAACCCTGATCCACTGCCAACCTACCCGCGTGTGCCCGATTTCCCACCCGCGATCGGGGCAGACTCTCAAGTGGGTTCAGTGACTGGCTTGCAGCAGCTCATCGACATTGCGACTCAAGTGATTTTTACCTGTGGACCACAGCACGCGGCAGTTAACTTTAGCCAGTTTGACTATGTTGGCTATGCACCCAATGCACCGCTGGCGCTCTACGATCGCCCCGATACCGCTACCTCTTTCCGGCAACTGCTACCAGCCGCCGACCAGGACTTAGCCCAAATGGAGCTGGCATTCGCGCTGAGCGGCATTCGCTGGGGTGTGCTGGGCAGTTCGGAGTTGATGCAGTTTGTGGATGCAGGCGATCGCCAAACACTGGCACAGTTCCAGGCTGATTTAGCTG
Source organism: Tildeniella nuda ZEHNDER 1965/U140 (assembly GCA_019358895.1). Taxonomy (GTDB): domain Bacteria; phylum Cyanobacteriota; class Cyanobacteriia; order Leptolyngbyales; family Leptolyngbyaceae; genus Stenomitos; species Stenomitos nudus. Next base: position 19,748 of record JAHHIG010000033.1, read on the forward strand.
CGATCGAACTTAAAATTAACGCTCGAAATCAACAGCGACTTGCCGATAGCGGAGTAGAGTACCCGTATTTGCTGCCGTCACGAATTCCGAACAGTATCAATATTTAGTTTTTGGTTGTTCGTGATTAGTTGTTAGAGAAGGCAGGAGGCAGAAGGTAGAAGGCAAACGTTAGAAGGGAGTTGTTAGCTATTGGTTGTTAGTGGTTAGTCGAAACTCATCGCCCCATCCCCTCATCGCCCCATCCCCTCATCGCCCCATCCCCTCATCGCCCCATCCCCTCATCGCCCATTCCCCATCTCTTAACTCAATGCACGTTTACCGATCGACTATTTCCATTTTGACGGCAGTTGCGATCGCGACTGTGACCGCTCCTGGCTATGCGCTGCCGCTGTCTCCGGGCGATCGGGTGCGAGTGCTTACACCGATGGATGACGAATTGCCGCCCGATAGCCGCTTTCGGTTGAGCGGACTGTATGAAGTGAACCTTGATGGAACATTGCAAATCCCGTTTCTGGAACCACAGCCTGCGGTTGGTTTAGAAGTGGCTGAGGTGCAGAAAAAGATAGCGGAAGCGTTAGTTAGCAAGGGCTTTTTTCGCCCAGAGTCACTGGAGTTGAGTGTCAATGTGGTGTCCTGGGCACCTGTGCAGGTGACGGTTGCAGGAGAAACGTTTCGTCCAGGACGCGTGTTGATTAATGTGGTAACAGAGACTCGATCGGTGCCCAGTGGACAACCATCGCTCACAGCAGACGTAGTGACTGGCAGCTACCCGCCCGATCGCTACCTGAGTACTGCTATTCGTAGTGCTGGTGGCTTAAAGCCTGCTGCCGATCTACAACACATTCGTCTGCTTCGTGGCAAGCAAGAAAAAACATTCGACCTGTCTGGTGTACTCACGGGTAAAGCGGTGCCGGATGTCCCGCTGATTGCAGGCGATCAGGTTACGGTGCCAGCGTTGTCCTACAGCCAAAACGCACTGGTGCGTCCATCTCAGCTTACGCCGACGGATGTTACTGTGTTTTTGTCTAACCAGACGGCTCCAAATGCGCCCAACATCAGCAAAGGTGGGCAGATTGTCACGTTCGCGTACGGTACTCGCTTCTCTCAGGCAGTGATTGCGGCAGGATGTGCGGGTGGTACTCAGCGCACGAATGCTAGACGGCGTGCGGTGCTGGTGCAAACCGATCGCCTGACGGGCAAAACCACAGCGGTAGAACGCCCAGTCGAGCGCTTGCTCAAACAATCTGACAACGATGCTGAAAATCCGTTCCTGATGCCGCAAGATGGGGTAGTTTGCTACGATTCAAAGGTGACGAATCTCGCCAGCATCTTCCGCCTGATCACCGATATTGCCAGTCCGTTCTTCTTAATCAACAGGTTGTTTCGGGATGAATGAGTTTCCTCAACTTTCCCAGTCTGCATCGTTATCAACAGCAGACCGGGGACGCGGACTGCGGTATCTGGCTCTAGCGGCAGCGCTCAATGCTGCCGTATGGGGTTTAGCACTTTACTTGCTCAAAGATTCGCCACGCCTGTACACGAGCCTCTACTCGATTATTCTGCCAGAACAGATTAGTCGCCCAAAGGGGACTCCACCCGAACCGACCATCAAAACCGAGCAGCCAGATGTACCGATCGATCCGTCTCGTGAAGGTGTGAAAGCCAGCTATAAGCTGATTGCAGCCACTGATGAGGTGCGTCGATCGGCAGCGGCTAAGCTCGGCATGACGACCTCGCAGTTTGGTGTGCCTTCAGTAGAAGGGTTGAAAGGCACCGCTTTGATGAATTTTGGCATTGCTGGATCAACGCCTGAAGAAGCGCAGAAAAAGGCACAGGCATTGTATGAAGCCTTCCAGGAGCGCTTGACCCAATTGCGGTTGCAGCAGTCAGCCGATGTGGATACAGGCTTTGAAACCTCGCTGGGTGTCGTGCGTAAGAAGCTGGAAACGGCTCAGCTTCGCCTTTCCGATTACAAAGTTCGCTCTGGTCTGGCTTCTAACGAGCAGATTGATCAGCTTGCCAACAATATTGAGGCGCTCCGGCGGCAACGGGTAGAAGCGATCGCTCAGCAGCGCGATGCCACCGTGCGAACACAGCAGCTATCGGGCAATCTGAAGCTCTCTTCCCAACTAGCAACGGAAGCGTTTGCGCTGCGTGCCGACCCTCTGTTTCAAGAATATTTGCGCGGTTACAGCGAGGCAACGGCTAAATTAGCGGATGTGTCGTCTAAGTTTGGTCCCAATCACCCGATCGTGTTGCAGGCAACGACCCGACAAGCAACGACCGAAAGTGCCCTCCAAAGCCGTGGGCAGCAGCTTCTAGGGCATCCAACTGATTTAGCCACGATCGCCCGTCTCAACACAGGCAGTAACACTCAAGCCAGCAACCCACGCGAAAGTCTCTTCAAGGATATCGTGACCAACGAAGTCGAGCAGCGAGGCTTGACGGCACGTGTGCAGGAACTCGATCGCCAGATGGCGCAACTGGAACTACGACTCAGCGTTTTATCGCAGCGTAGCTCTACGCTAGAAGCACTCAACCGAGACGTACAAATCGCTCAAGCCGTTTTTTCGTCCACGTTGGCGGGGCTACAGGTAGATAAAGGCGACATCTTCGGTTCGTATCCACCGATCCAGCTTGTTGCTGAACCGAATCTGCCGACGGCTGCTACCATTCCACGCCGTGAGCCGTTGTTTATTTTGGCGACGATCGTTTCACTGCTGATTATTGCGGGAGTGCTTGCTGCGTGGCTGCGTAAAACATCGTTTGCGAAATGGCGTTGGGCGATCGGGGGTAAACAGTAGGTCAGGAGCTGATCGCTGAAAAGGCTTTGTTTTGAGTTAATTAAGCCGTTTAAAGCACTGCTGACTCTAGCCTGTCAAGCCGTACGGCTGGCTGCGATCTGCGCTAGAGTACACAACTGCCATAGGATTGTGATAGAGCGAGTGGCTATCAACGCTCTACTCTTGACGCATTGCAAGCTTTTATTTTCCTTTTTTTATGCTTTCCTCATCTCTTTCCCTTCGCTCCCAACTGCATCCTGCGCTTGGTCAACTCGCTGACGGCATTGAAACGGTCTGGCGGCAACACCTGGATCTATCGCCCTATCCGCTGCCAGCAGAATTGGGCTACGTCGAAGGACGGCTGGAAGGCGAGAAGCTAACGATCGAAAACCGCTGCTATCAAACACCCCAGTTTCGTAAACTGCATCTAGAATTGGCGAAAGTGGGCGCGAACCTCGATATTTTGCACTGCGTCATGTTTCCGCGATCGGACTATGCGCTACCCATGTTTGGGACTGATTTAGTCGGCGGACGGGGACAGATTAGCGCTGCGATCGCTGACCTTTCGCCCACTAGCCCCGATCGCCGTTTGCCCAGTGCCTATCAACACGATTTGAACGTGCTACCCGCCAGCCATTTTTCGCAGCCGCGCGAACTGCCACCGTGGGGCGATATTTTTTCTGAGTTTTGCCTCTTCATTCGTCCTGGTAGCGCTCAAGAAGAAGCCCAGTTCATCGATCGCGTCACGGCGATGTTGAAAATTCATTGTTTGCAGGCGATCACAACACCATCAACCCCAGAGCAACAGGACGACATTCTGGCAGGGCAGCGTTACTACTGCACCAAACAGCAGCAAAACGACAAAACCCGCCGCGTACTCGAAAAAGCCTTTGGTAACGACTGGGCAAATCACTACATGACAACCGTTTTGTTTGATTGCGTTTAGAGATGAGCCTCAGGATCGTGGATTTAATAAAGTAGGTGTGTAAAGCCTGCGGCATGGCTTCGCTAAAGGCAACGCCGTCACGCACCAAACGCTGATCGATGGGTGCGTGACGTTGCACTTTTCTTGAATGCCGGAACGGCTATACGCACCCTACAGAATTACTATAAAATCGCCCTACAGATTCATTTTTGCTGCTGACCGCTGACCGCTGACCGCTAAACGCTTATGGCTCAACACCGTCAACTCTCACCAAAACTTAACCTGGAGCCAACCTTTTAATTAACTTCCCTTGAAATAGAGGTTCTAGGCTTATGGTAATCTCCATCACATATACAAGCTCTATGCTGCAGTCCTACGCCTCTAGAGACGTTACCCAGCCTGATCTACGTCAATTTCTGGAAGAACTCTATCAGGGGCGGGATCTCAGTTCGTTTCGGGCTGGACAAACCATTCCGATGAACCCGCAGGTGGTTTGGGTAGTCTGCCGTGGGGTTGTGCAACTGAGTACTCTCTACCAAAGCGGCGATGAAGCGCTGTTAGGTCTAGCTGGTCCTTCCATGCCTTTTGGGTTACCGCTAACGTTGATTTATCCCTATCAAGCAACTGCTCTATCAGATGTTGACTTAATGGGGCTGACGATCGCAGAAATTGACCAATCCCCTACTCTGGCGCAGGAGGTTGGTCGTCATACGGTGCGTCGGCTCCGTCAAACCGAAGCAATGCTGGCAATGGCAGGCTATCGCCGGGTTGAGGATCGGCTGCGTCAGTTGTTGCTCCTCCTACAAATGGAGGTGGGTCAACCAGTCGCTGAAGGCACTCGCATTAGCATTCGCCTCACGCATCAGCACTTAGCCAGCGCGATCGGCACTACGCGAGTCACGGTCACTCGGTTGCTGGGGCAACTCCGGGGCGAAGGACAGTTGATCGTCGATGCTAATCGCCACATTATTCTGCCCGTTGGTGTGATGTTATAGCCGTCGAGCGATCGTCTGACGGGCTACGGCAGGCGACTCAGGCTGCATAATCTCGGCTTCTACCGTTACAACTCCTGACGTTTCACTGCCCAGGCAACGCGCTGCTTCGCGTGACAAATCGAGCGTTCGGTTCTCAAAATAGGGACCCCGATCGTTGACCCGTACGATCACCGCTTTGCCATTCTCCAGATTGGTCACTCTCAAGTAAGTGTCAAAGGGAAGCGAAGGATGTGCTGCCGTCAAGTCGTTTTGGTTGAACGTTTCCCCTGTTGCGGTTTGCCGTCCATGAAAATAGGGTCCGTACCAGGATGCTAAGCCCTCAATGTATTGCCCGGTGGCTTGCAACCTATACATTTTTGCTTGAGCATCGGCAAGCGATAGCGGGGCTTGTGCTACAGCGATTCGTAAATCATTGATCCACTGAACAGCTAGACGCTCAGGGGTACAGTTCCACTGAGCTGCCACCTGTGGGTCAACGGTAAACAAAACGCGATCGCCCAGCTTCCCGACTGGAACTCCATTCACAATACCCGGTTGAAGCTGATTGAGATGACGAGGTTCGGCAGCGTTCAGGGCTTGCTCAAGGCGGTGAGCTAACTGCATCGCCTCCCGACGCTTGGGCGCTGCACCAACAATGTGGTTCTTAACTTTGACTTGAAAGAGGCTGGATGTGTGCCATACTTTGCCTGTCGAGCCACTAGCTGAAGACGGATGAGGCTGGGCGATCGGCAGGCACTGACCAAAGCCTAATCCTGACGGGTTGGCAGAATTCAGGCTTGATGCAGTCACTTGCTTCGGGTCAACCTGAGCCACCACAACGCGAGGTGCACTGTTGCTTGCGGTTAGTTTCTGAAAACCTGAAAACAGATTTCTAAAAGCGCTTAAGAAACCTGGCGCTGGCAATGGCGCATCGGCAGGCAGCAGCGAAAGGGCTGAAGCTGATTGAATCGAACCGACTGATTGTGTTGGCGCTACAGAGAGCGATAGATTCAAGCGATCGTGACTATCAAAAAAGACATGATCTTGGGAGCCAGCAAGGCTGGAAACCACCTGGATTGGTAAGCCGTTCGCTAAATAAGCAGGAGGGCGTAGAAGATCTTGACTGGATGAAAAAAAGCAGTTTACCCAAGAGGCAACCCACACAAGTCCAAAAATTGGCATGAATAATTTAGTGAAAGGTAGTATGCACTACAGAACGAAAAACAGTATTCTATAGTACCCTTCACCAAACCTTTAAATCTCTACCGTTGGGATAATGATTGTAAAGTGAAGCGGTTTGTGATGCCTCTCTTCTGGCTGATGATGCTTCAGCGCTATAGTTCGTTAGCCGCAGAAGTTCTGTGGTGGCGGTTGTCCAGAAGAGAAAGAGCGGTAAAAGCCTCAGAACCTCGATCGCTAGGGGCTGTCATCAATTACGACTACACATGACTTGCAACCAGGGTTCCAGCCCCTAGCCTGGTGTGTTGGGACGGGCGCGACAATGCTGATACCGTAAGGTTTCGGAGCTAAATTGATGACGCGCCCTAGGTTGTCTACAGCTACGTGCACCACTATTGACGGTATCCTTTGGCAGAGACTGGATTAATTGGTGTCGGTGTAGCGTTTGTCTCGCTCAGCTCTGGTGCGTGTAAGGTAGCTGATTGACTGACAAAAGTTCTGATGTAGGTTGGTGTTGAGCGGAGCGTAACCCAACACCAGTAACGGTTTCGTTGGGTTACGCTAACGCTAACCCAACCTACGGCAGGATAAGGGTTTCAAGAGTTTTGTCAGTCAACCAGGTAAGGTAGTCTGGCTACTAATTGAGAGACCTTGATCTTAATAAAAATTTAGGCTAATCTCCTTAAGCTTTTAATGTTGGCGCTTTTGATTTTGGCGACTCATAGTGATGCTGCAAATCCAGCATCATTGCTAGCAGCCAATCAGATCTGAGCAGCAGTTAATTAACAAAAACAATTTAAAACCTTTTGCACTTGACATGGAACCTTTACATGCTCTTTCGATCCTTTTAGCTGCGCTGCCAACCATACGTATTGAAACGGTGCCGTACCTGCTGGTGCCGTTGTTCTGCTTATGTTTGACCGCCGTTGGCTATTATGGCTACGCCCTTTATGCCGCTCATACCTTCTTTGCCCAAAAGCGGCTGGTTGACCCCAACTTTCATCCACCGATTAGCATTCTGAAGCCTGTGTGTGGGCTTGAACCGTATGCCTATGCTAACCTTGCGTCCTTTTGTCATCAGGCGTATCCAACCTATCAAGTAATCTTTAGCGTGCAGGATTGGCACGATTCCAGTATCACCGTCATCAGGCAACTCATTCATGATTTCCCAGCCCTTGATCTGCAATTAGTGATTGACGATCGCACCATTGGTGCAAACCGCAAAATTAGTAACCTCGCCAATGCCTTTGCTAAAGCGAAATATGACATCTTGCTGCTTGCCGATAGTGATGTGCATGTTGAACCAGACTATTTGCAGCACGTTGTTCAACCGTTGAGTGATGGCGCTGTGGGTGTGGTGACGTGTCTTTATCGCTCGTTGACAGACGGCTGGCTAACGAAGGTAGAAGCGCTCAGTTCGGCAACCGAGTTTCTTCCAGGCGTATTGGTGAGCGATCGCTTAGAAGGGACAAAATTTGCGATGGGGCAGACGATCGTGATCCGGCGATCGGTGCTGGAGGCGATCGGTGGTTTTGAGGCGATCGCCAACTATCTCGCCGATGACTTTCAACTGGGTCACCTACCCGCTCAAGCTGGCTACAAAATTGCTCTTTCCCATCACGTTATTGAGCATGTGATGGCGACGAGCACCGTCATGGGTGCATTACAGCGTCAGCTCCGCTGGATGGTTTGCATCCGCGTGTCTCGACCCTGGGGCTATGTCGGATTGCTGTTTACCCATGGGACGGTGAACAGCCTCCTCTTTCTGCTGGCAACGGGAGGATCGCTGCTGGGCTGGGCAGTGTTTGGTGTGACCTGGGTGAGCCGTTTGACGATGGCATGGTTGATTGGCGTGAAACACCTGCAAGACCCGGTTGCCAAGCAACTGCTGTGGCTGGTGCCTTTACGAGACTGCATGAGTTTCGCGCTATGGTGTTATGGCTTCACAGGCAACACGATTGTGTGGCGCGGACGGCGGTTTCGGCTCACCCGCGATGGTGCACTGGTGCTCCACTCACCCAACGTGCCCACACGCGCTAAATCAGTGGTCAGTTGAACAGGTTAGTAGACTGTTTGACTGACGAACGTCGTGAAAGGCTGATGGCTTCGTTGCTCACTCATCCGTGATTAAATTTGCACAAGGCGATCGTGTGGTTTTGAAACCGTTTCTGAGACGAATCGACAATCGAGTGTGATGGCACTCAAAGACTCAAAGAAACCCGGTTTCTGGGGGCGATCGCTTCCTCGATTAACCCAACAAATTTTGAAAAAAGCCTGGTGATTGCCAGAGCGCATAACCAATTCCCGCTACTGCCAGTGTGATGACGATCGTCAGACCGTAAGCAATACACATTAACAACCCGTCCACTTCCAGCGTCGCAACCGCCAGCAGCAAGATTCCAGCAGTGGGAATGGGGTTGGTAAAGGGAATGGGCAGCATCAGCAAAAACGCTAACCAGGCAATGCAAATGCCGTTGAGCTGCCAGATATGATGACTCTCAGCCAGCCGCCGTAATCGAGGTCGGGCAAGCTTCTCTAGCAAGCCTGTCACACGCCGGAGCAGCTTCAGCAGGCTCAGCACGAGCCAGTTGGGAAATTGAAATTGAGCAATGCGCTTGGGTAGCCAGGGCGATCGCCGCCCGATCGCCATTTGTGCGCCTAAAATGAGGCAGCCTAGCCCCAAGGGACCCGCAAAGCCAGGTGGCATCGGCAGTAAAAAGGGCAATGCCAGCAACCCAATGACGAGACTAAAGCCCCGTTCCGAGGTTTCGGTCAAAATATCGCCCAGCGTCAGCGGTTTTTCTGCCAGAAGGGTTAGCAAGGCTTCAAGATCTTGGGAAAATCTCAGGTGCATTTGAGGCAAGAGTCTAGCGCGACAGGGCAACCGTACTTGAGAGACACGTAAACCATCCCCAGAGAAGAAGCACTGTCGGTGAATAGTGACGATCGGCAACTGCATTCCAACTGTCAGACTAACGTATCAAGACTTTGATTGACAGCCTCCAAACGCTGATACTCAATGGCAAGTTAAAACAGACTCAACTTGATCGTCGATTGCACGTTGGTGCGGCGATCACGCGATTAGGAGTTGTACAGAAGTAACAGCGTGGTCTGTAGCCGTCAGCCGTCAGCGAAAAGCTGATCGCTAATCCAAAAGTGTGCAGTTATTTTTAGCAAGCTCTTAGGAGTCAAAGCCCAGCACCCGTAGCACTGACCGCTAACTCAAACGTTCGTATGCTTTAACAACCAAGCTGAGATAGCAGGTTAGAAGCGTGAGTTTTCGGTAAACCCTCCGTTCCCTTGGTACGATTGAGGGCGATGGCATTGGCAGACAGCATGATTCAACGCTGGAAACGACTCAAAGGCAGTGCTTCTTTATTCCAGGTTTTCTTGCGAGTGATTAGTTGCGTGACGCTTTGCTGGCTCTTGTCCATGAGTACTGCTCATGCAGGGTTACTTGCCGATCGCCTTGCCGCCTTCCCAAAATGGGATAACAAGCCCGCGACACAACCCGCTGACGGAGATCTAGAGTATCCCGACTGGCTGGCAGGCACCTGGACAATGACCAGTACGTTAGTAGAACTGGCTGCACCGCTGGCACCCGATGTCATTACACCCGGCTTTGATAGCAACCAGCAGTATCTGAATCAGTCGATCGCGTGTAAGGTTCGCTTTGTCCCTTCTAGCGCGTTGCCGACGCATCACGAACTGCTGTCACTACTGCCATTTAAGGGGTTGATTAAAGATCCAGTCGTATCTGATCGCGCCTTCAATGGTTTTAATTTGGCAAAAGCGTATCTGGGTGACAGTGTGCTTGCTGTCAATGTTGATCCCCGATCGCCCAATCGCCAGATGACGCTGCTGCAAGGTGGGCGACAGTTGATCTCGGTGATCACCGCGCGTGCAGTCGAAACGCCCGATCTCGATCGCTTTCTGACGACCGAATTATTCCAACAAGTGTTTCGTGGTGTGCCAAACCCTTATCTAAACCAGGTCGAAACGACCACAGCCTATCGACGACTCCCGGTCAAGTCGATCGCCACAAGACCGACGATCGAAGCGGATCAAGTAACAGCCATCTACCTATCGCCTCAAGACCCACAGTACTTTAAAGCAGGCGATCGTCCCGCTGCCCTCTATCGCTATCACTTAGAGTTTGTTCACGCAGAGGAAGAGAATTAGTTTTGAGTAGCGCTAGCTCTACAGGAGCCACTTTGTGTACGCGCCGACCAGCTTGAGAGTTTTGAGTTCTCATTACTCTTCTCATCCCTTGCTTCCTCCGCTTCCCTTGCCCCCTCTGCTTCCCTTGCCCCCTCCTGCTGACTGCTCACCCTTCACTGATGCTTCATCGCTTTCAGCAACGACATCAATGCCTGATCCTCAGAGACATTGACTGTGCGATCGAGCATGGCAATACTCACCGCTTTGGGCAAAGCAACGGCAGCAACATCCGAATCCAGACCATCCAGTAAATCATCTAGTGACTGCGGCACCTTTAGCGCCGATCGAATGCCAAGCATTGTTTCTTCGTGTAGCCCCAAGGACTGTAGCTGAGGCTGGAGTTGTTCCCAGTTGACGGGCTTGTCGGGGTTGCCAACCTGAATCAGGTATGCCAGGAGTCGCTGCATCTTGCCTTTCTGCTGCGGTGTAAACTCCGCAGGGTTAGTGACGACAGCATCCGCCTCCGTTTCAGCAACATTCAGGTTGCGGAGGATCTGCTGCCAGTCACGAGCATCGCACGCTTCGGGCTTGTCCACAGAAATTGAGATGTGGATTTTACCAGCACCCGCATCCAGGTGAGTTACCTGAGCACGGACACCTAAAAAGCCGAGCCAATGCGCTACCGTAGAAACCATGGTGGGGCGTGTGGCACGACTATTTGCCAGCAGGCGGATCTGGGTTTGAACCATCGGACGCACAATTTGCGAAAGCATAGCAGAGCTTCATAATCTACTGTTCACTAGCCCCTAGAATAACCAACTTTTTTCATCGCTGTGGCAGTTTTAACCACATTATTTCCGTTCTGGATGGATGTGCTCGTCTGTTGGTATACCGCATTGATTAATTGCAGCAATGAGTTGATATAAGCGTCCTAAGTCGCGCTGGTTAAAGTACAGGTTCAGGTGAGAGAGTCCGTCAGCATCTTGAGGATCGTGAGGTAAGGGTTGGCTCTTTTCGATCCGTCCTTTAACCAGAATTTCGCTAAAGGTTTCGTTCAACTGCTCAACGTCCTCATCGGCTAACTCTGAGTTCAGGCGCATGACGAGCCGATTGCCCACGTAGCGACACGAATGGAAAACACGATAGAAGCTGGCGATCGCCTCACACGCCACGTCCAGTTGATCAGTAATGGTATAAAGACTGGGGTCATCTTGACTGATTAAGCCGCGCTTGAGCAGTTGTTTGTGGATGTAGTCGTTCCAGTCGTGCCAGTAGTTGCCGCCCGGTTTGTCGATCAGCACGAGTGGCATCGGCGATGATTTTCCCGTTTGGCTGAGTGTGATGCACTCAAACGCTTCATCTTGAGTGCCAAAGCCGCCAGGGAACAGAGCCAGCGCATCGCTTTCGCGCAAGAAAAAGAGTTTGCGGGTGAAGAAGTATTTAAACGGCACGAGCTTGCGATCGCCTTCAATGAACGGATTTGCGCCCTGCTCGAACGGTAGCTGAATGTTCAGACCAAAGGACTTCTCGCGCCCTGCGCCCTCGTTGCCTGCCTGCATGATGCCACCACCTGCGCCTGTAATCACCATGAACCCTTGTTGGGTCACACGGCGAGCAAATTCTACTGCTAAAGCGTATTCTGGCGTATCAGACGCAATGCGGGCAGAGCCGAAGATGGCGACCTTTCGCACATGTCGGTAGGGGTAGAACGTCTTAAAGGCGCGCTCCATATCCTGAAGTGACGCATTGCAAATCTTCCAATCTAGACGGTCGATATCGCTCTCTGACATCCTCACGATGGTTGCCAATGCAAGCTGGATGAGTTCTCCGTGTTTTATGTGCGGTAGGCGATCGAGCAAATGAAGCACGTCTTCATGAAGCGATTCAGATGCGTTTGACGAGGGAGATGAAGCCATGCATTCCTCCAGCAGCTAGCATTCTATTTTATCGAGATCAGAGTTGCCCTCGTTCAGCAAATAAACTGAAAAACGCCCCAGAAAACCATCTTCTGAGGCGTTTGCTGAGAATTTTCTAATATGTGCGATCGTCGAGACCATCAGTGCTCAGCACACAATCGTGGCGGCTCGATCGCAGCTAGAGACTCAAGTTGCAGCAAGCATTGCGTAACCCTTAAGCAACTAACAATGGTCAACCAGCCAAGACAACTTAGTGCTTGCGTGTGTAGCCTGAATGGGCAGCCCAAAGCAATCTAAAGCTAGAGATACTTTTCTAAGGTGCTTGATAAAGTCGTTTTTGGCACCGCACCGACTACCATATCAACTCGTTGCCCACCCTTGAAGATCATCAGCGTTGGGATGCTGCGGATGCCGTATTGACTGGCAACACTGGGATTTTCATCGGTGTTTAGCTTGACCACCTTAATCTTGCCATCATACTGCGCGGCAATCTCGTCCACGATCGGTGCCACCATTCGGCAAGGACCACACCAGGGAGCCCAAAAATCTACTAAAACTGGAACCTCGCTTTCAAGAACATCTTGTTTAAAGGTGGAATCCGTAACTTGTGCGGCTGCTGACATGCTTAGAACCCTTGCCTATATCGTTTCACAGAATTCTACCATAGCGACAATCGACACCTTAAATACAAACGTTCCTGTATTTAGACATAATTTTTGATGTTTAGATAGCGGTTCCCATTAAAGTCGGTACGAGAGCTGAGGTTTTAAGGCAGAAGAAAAGCCACCGTGCTCTTTAACTTCTGCCCTCTGCCCTCTGCCTTCTGCCTCTTGCGACTGTGCTTCACTGGATTAGGAACCGCTAAAGACCTAATGTGGGCTAGGTTTGTGGGCTAGAGACGATCGTCAAACACTAGCCTCGGTTGCCCTCTTCACAAGAGTCGTCCGCACTTGCCGCACCGCGCCAACGTCCGCCCTGATAGCACCGCAACTTCAAAACTGCCCTAAAAAGGAACCGCCCGAACAAACGTTCAGGCGGAATGTGGTGTGAGGAGTGAACGGAAACTTGCGTCTCCGCTCCCTTTATTGTAGACGACGCTTTATTTTTTTCCAGCCATTCTAAGGAGCAAAGTCTTAAGAATTTGCTCCTCCAGTACGAGAGGAATGCTTTTTAACCTCAACGCACTCAAGCTGAACGCCAATGAAGCGGAAATCTACTTGCCCATCCCTAACTGTTGTGCTTTCTGATAGACCTTACCTTCAGTGAGCAAAGACGGTGCGATAACTACTTCAACTTGCTGCATCTCTTTGAGGTTCTTCGCGCCTAGAGTTCCCATGCTTGTTTGCAAGGCACCGAGAAGATTATGCGTACCGTCGTCTAGCTGTGCGGGTCCTCGGAGGATTTGCTCTAAGGTGCCAGTGGTATCAACACGAATCCGGGTACCACGTGGCAAGACTGGGCTGGGTGTCGCCATACCCCAGTGATAACCGCGCCCGGGCGCTTCTTTAGCCCTGGCAAACGGGGAGCCGATCATCACGCCATCGGCACCACAGGCTATGCATTTACAGATGTCACCACCTGTTATTAAGCCACCGTCCGCAATCACGGGGACATAATTGCCTGTTTCCTGGTGGTAGTCATCGCGGGCAGCAGCGCAGTCTGCGATCGCAGTCGCCTGGGGGATACCCACTCCTAACACGCCTCGTGATGTGCAGGCAGCACCTGGACCAATACCAACGAGAATACCAGCCGCACCCGCTTTCATCAGATTGAGCGCGACTTCATAGGTAACGCAGTTGCCTAAAATCACAGGGATTGGCATTTCCTGGCAAAAGTTAGCCAGATCCAGTGGTGCGATCGATGCAGGCGATAGATGTGCTGTAGAAACGACTGTTGCCTGAATAAAAAACAAATCGGCTCCAGCTTTAGCCACTGCTGTGCCGTACTTTGTAGCAGCGATCGGTGTGGCGCTTACAGCTGCAATGCCGCCCTGCTGCTTGATCTCTTGAATGCGTTGCTCAATCAATTCTGGTTTAACTGGCTCTGCATAAAGCTCTTGCATCAGCGTCACGAATTCGCTTTTGCCAACCGAGGCAATGCGATCGAGCACCGGGTTTGGATCGGCATAGCGCGTTTGAATACCTTCGAGATTAAGTACGCCGAGTGCTCCTAGCTCTGACAACCGCACAGCCATGCCAACGTCTACAACGCCATCCATCGCGCTGGCAATAATGGGAATCTCACGTTCAATGCCGCCAAGTTGCCAACGTGTATCCGCCAATTTTGGGTCGAGAGTCCGCTGTCCAGGAACAAGCGCAATCTCATCAATGCCGTATGCTCGACGGGCGGTTTTGCCCCTGCCAATTTGAATGTCCACCGTTGTTCCCAAGTCTATTTAAGTTAGGGTATCAAATTGCGAAAGCGATTGGAGCGGCAGAAGAGTTTTTGGTTTTTGGTTACTAGTTTTTGGTTACTAAAAGATAGGCTTTACGGAGCGTTAGACGACGGCAGTCAGAAGTCAGAATTAATTGACAACCTTTCACTCCTTACTCCTCACCCCTCACTGAATATTCGGACAAATCGTTTGCTCGATCAGGTGTGATGGTGGGTGCTCTTGCCAACCGGAGAGAATACCCGTTAACTCTGCCCGGAGGGTCTCTAATGCCTGAATCTGCTGGCTAACGATCGCCACTTTATCTTGAAGGTGCTGCTTTACCTCACAGCAGGGCAATTCACCCTGATCATGCACAGTCAAGATATCTTTGACTTCGTTGAGCGCCAACCCAAGTGACTGCGCCCGTTTGATAAACGCCAGTCGATTCAAGACTTTTTCATGAAACAGTCGATAGCCCGTCTGCGATCGCTCAACGGTGGGAATCAGTAGCCCAATCTCTTCGTAGTAGCGAATAGTCTTCACAGGCAGACCACTGCTGGCTGCCACTTCACCAATCTTGAGGAGTTGTTTTGCCTTAGAGATAATCATTTTCAGCGAACAAAAAACAAAGAAAGCTCAAAATTGCGCTATGTCAATGAGTTAGATTGCTTATGACGCGCATCACTACTACTCTTACTTCTCATTTTAAGACGCACAAACACAGGGTTGGTTAAAGCGCTCAAGCATGATAGATCTGATACCAAATCAAATTGCAAAGGCTACAGATCTTTTGCTCTCATCCCCAGCCCTTGTATCTTAAGAACCAGAGAGGTAGACCGCCAGCCCTTGGAGGCAAGACATCGTGGAGAAGCTAGGGTCATCTCTCGATTCCAACGGTCAAACTCGAATCTAAGCCTACGGCAGGGCAAAGCCCAACGGTTGGGGCATCGATCCCGAATGACGCAAGGTTGAGTGAACGACCACCTCTAGCCTCAAATGAAGGAGTGAACCAATGCCGGGTGTCGAGAATGGGATTGGGATTGATGTGTGTAAGCGTTGGCTCAATGTCCACCTGCGCCCCCAGAACCAAAGCTTTCGGGTGCGCAACCGCGCCAGTGGCATCACTGAGTTGGTGCATCAACTGAGTTTGCCCGAACAAGTTGGGCGCGTTGTTTGAGAAGCCACCGATGGGTACGAACGCCAAGCGGCATTAAGTTTGTTTCAGTGGGGGTATCGAGTGGTGGTGATCAACGCCAGCCAAGCTCGCAACTTTGCCAAGGCAGCCAATCAACTGGCAAAAACCGACCGCGTCGATGCTGCAATTTTGGCATGGTTTGGGGAAGCGATGAAACCGGAAGTGCGGGCTTTAGCGAGTGAGCAACAGGCAGAACTGCAAGATTTAGTCACCCGTCGCCGCCAGTTAGTCGAGATCCGCACGGCTTGAACAGAATCGTGACGCTGGGTTACGAGGAACCGCTCAAGCCGATGTCCAAGCTCATATCGATTGGCTCAGAGAGCGCATTAAGCAACTCGACGAGCCACTCGAGTCGCAAATTAGCCAGTGCCAAACCTGGCAAACCAAACAGCGACAGCTCAAAACCGTGCCTGGAGTCGGCAAAATTGTCGCCGCCACAATGCTGGCACTGTTGCCAGAACTCGGAACGCTGTCCACACCAAAAATCAGTACGCTTGTGGGTGTGGCACCGCTCAATCGCGACAGTGGGCAGAAGCAAGGCAGACGCACCATCTTTGGGGGGCGCGCAGCGGTACGCCAGATGTTGTACAGGGCAACTTTAGTGGCAGTGCGCCATAACCAGGTCATCCAAGCCTTTTACAATCAGTTACAGAAACGAGGTAAACCCGTCAAGGTGGCGTTAGTCGCCTGTATGCATAAGCTGCTCACCATCCTCAATGCCATGCTCAAAAATGGCACAGACGGACGAGAACCAAACCAATCTAGTTCACAGGTTTCTGCTCAACCTGCATCCTCGGCTTGACTTTCAAGATGATCGCTTCTCCCCAAGGAGAAGGGAGGTAGAAGTCTTGTCCTCTCTACCTTTGGGTGAGAGTGAGGGTGTAGCTTGCTTCCCGAAGGTGGGCGGCTTTCGCGGTTCATACCTTGATTCAGCAACGCCT
>JAHHIG010000035.1 GCA_019358895.1 Tildeniella nuda ZEHNDER 1965/U140
TGGCAAGCTCGACTTTTCCCAGTCTCTAGCGCAACAACCGATATGGTAAAAATACCAAAAGTCTTATTAGACTGCTGTTTCAGCCTATTGTGCTACGCTGCCTAATTGGATAAAGTCGAGCTAAGGTTCAGCATTAAATGTAAGGTTCAGCATTAATTGGTTGAGGTTCGTGCGCCATGCTCCGAGGTTCGTGCGCGATGCTCTGAGGTTCACGCACCATGCTCTGAGGTTCACGCGCGATACTCTGAGGTTCGTGCGCCATGCTCTGAGGTTCGTGCGCGATGCTCCGAGGTTCACGTGCGATACTCCGAGGTTCGTGCGCCATACTCTGAGGTTCGTGCGCCATGTTCTGAGGTTCACGCGCGATACTCCGAGGTTCGTGCGCCATGCTCTAAGGTTCACGCGCCATGCTCTGAGGTTCACACGCGATACTCTGAGGTTCACGCACCATGCTCTGAGGTTCGCGCACCATACTTAAAGCATCCCGCGCCATACTTTAAGGTTCGCGCACGAGGTTTTAAGATCTATTCTCGATCGCCTAAAGGGTAGCGATGATCCACGATCGCAGCAGTTCATTCACCTGCTCAGGCACCTCGTCGTGGGGACAATGCCCTGCACGTAAGTAGTATTCAGTGAGCTGGGGATGATACTGCCGAAACTTTGTGCCCCTCTCTCTGGCGTTGATCCAGGGGTCGGCTTCGCCCCAGAGCATGAGTAGTGGGCGAGTCAGTTGACCAAGCAGCACATCGATCGTTTCGCCCTGAGGCGTGCGGAAGACTGAGGCAAACACTTTGGGCGCGCCGGGATCGCAGGAAGGCTGATAGATTTCGTCCACAAGCTGCTCTGTCACAGCCGATTGATCGAGATAGACGTTCTCTAGAGTCTTGCGAATCAGGAATTTCTGACGCACATATTGGAACAAGAGAAAACTCGCCCAATCTTGACGAAACAGCGTTTGCACCACTTTGCCCATCACTTCGCGCATGGGATCGGGTTTCGTCGTGCCCTGAATGTCGGTAAAGGGTCCCGCACTGTTGACGAGTACCAGCCCTGCTGCTGACTCTGGACGTTGGGTAGCGACACAGAGAGCCGCATAGCCGCCCAGAGAGTTCCCCACGAGAACGGCTGGTTGACCAATGACCTGCGTGATGAAGTCGTGGAGTTGGTCGCGCCATAGATCGCCACTGTAGGCACGATCGGGCTTTGCCGATCGCCCAAACCCTAAAAGGTCGATCGCCCAGACTTCAAACTCGTCGCTGAGTCCGGCGATCGTCTTGCGCCAGTGATCGGTAGACGCGCCAAACCCATGAATCAGCAGCAGGGGCGGACGGTGAGCCTGTCGTGTTCCTGCTTTGACGTAGTAAATGGGCTGCTGTTGCCACTGCCAATACTGACCAGGCTTGGGAGGAGAAATCGGAGGCGCTTGCATCGTTTAGAGAAATCAGAATCACCTCTAGCATTCTAGCGTGATGCTTACAGGCGGGGGGTTTGGTGACTGAAGAGAGGAGTCAGGAGTCAGGAAAAAGGCAGAAGTTTTGAGTAGCACTGGTTCGCTTAGAGCCACGTTGTAGGTGTACCGCGTTGCTAGAGAGTTTTAAGCGAGGCGTGAGGTGTAAGCCATTAACGTTAACGACTGATCAAACTTTTAGCCCTTAGCCTTTAGCCTTTAGCCTTTCTTCCTACTCCCTACTCCCTACTCCCACTAACTCCCGTTCCGCTGGAGCTTCTACCATCTCAGTGGGTACGCCATCCTGGACGAGGGACGGGGATTTACCGCTCTTTTGCAAAAAGTTGCCGACCATTGCAAGAATGGCGTTCACTTTGCGCGTGCGCCAGGAATCGATAACTGCATCCACTTCGCCAGCATTCAAACGTCGCTCTAGCGCTTCCCTTAAGTAAGCAGCGTGTCCGGTTTCGTCACTGGCGACGCTGAGAATGCCCTTCTTGAGGTTGGCGCTTACAGGCTCGTCCTCTGGTAGCACGTTTGCCATCCGCACAAAGTCTTTGCTGGCATCCAGTTCCAGAATGTAGGTGCTTGCGAGAAACGCAACCCAGTCGATCGCCTCTGGTTTCAGCTCTGCCTGCGAGTAGCCCTCAAAGTAGGCATCAAAAAAGGGATTGCGCTTAGGCTCACCCGCTTTCTCTGCTGCTGGCTTAGGTGCATTCTTGAAATCAATCACCTGCTTATTCAGTTGCTTTAAGGCGTGGGCGAAGATTTGCCCATGTCGGCGCTCATCGTTAGCGTGACGGGTGAGTCTCTCTGCCAGCCAGGTATCACCTTCGGTAGCGGCGCGATCGCGCAAAGCCTCCAGATAGGGAACAGAGCCAGATTCCGCTAATTGCAAGCTCGCCAGCGTGTTGGGGCGCGTGAGCGGGTCACGCATATTACGGGCAGTAATGAAGGCAGCCGCCGCTGAACCAGCCAGATGTAACACTTGGGTAAGAAAGTTCATAGCTGTGTGAAGAAGAGCTTACAGACGACATCCTAACGCTCTTCGCCAAAATGGGCAGAGCGACTGAATACAGCTTTGAGTAGCTATCAGCAGTCAGCTATCAGCGGTCAGCAAAAAGCGGATGGCTGACTGCTACTCCAAACGTGTGTCGTTGTTTTTAAACAGCTCATGGCAATACAGCTTTGAGTAGCTATTAGCAGTCAGCTATCAGCGGTCAGCAAAAAGCGGATGGCTGACTGCTACTCCAAACGTGTGTCGTTGTTTTTAAACAGCTCATGGCAGCAATCGCAGTCTTGTTGATACGCTTAACAGGGGAATTTCAGGTTTGGGGTGTGAGGCGATCGCGTTCTCTGATTCGCCTTCTCAACAAAACATCAATCATTTTTGGGGGTTGTGGTGCGTTTGTTCAAATCCATTGCCGGATTGCGGTGCTACCTCAACCGCTATCGCTCCGGTCAGCCTCTCTCTGATCGCTCAGCGATCGAAGCAGCAGATTCTATGCAAGCAGTTGACTCGATCGGGCTAGTGCCCACGATGGGGTCACTCCATGCAGGACATTTGAGCCTCATTCACAAGGCACGGCAGGAGAATCAGCTTGTCGTGGTGAGCATTTTCGTCAACCCACTCCAGTTTGGACCGACTGAAGATTTCCAGCAGTATCCCCGCACCTTGGGGCAGGATCAACTGTTGTGTGAGCAAGCTGGAGTGGATGTGATCTTTGCGCCCAGTGGTGAGGAGATGGGAGTCGGGAGGCAGGAGGCAGGAGCCAGGAGTCGGGAGTCGGGAGTCGGGAGTCGGGAGCTAGAATTCACCCCTCACCCCTCACCCCACCGCGAAGCGGAAGCAAGCTACACCCCTCACCCCTCACCCCTCTCTCCTACACAAGTGGTGCCACCAGGAACTATGCTCTCTGTAATGTGTGGTCGATCGCGGTTGGGGCATTTTCAAGGTGTGGCGACGATCGTGACGAAACTACTCAGTATTGTGCAACCGCAACGGGCGTACTTTGGGCAGAAAGATGCACAACAGTTAGCGATTATTCAGCGGCTGGTTGAGGACTTGAATTTGCCTGTGGCGATCATGGGCTGTCCGATCGTGCGCGAAGCGAGTGGACTGGCGTACAGTTCGCGCAATCAATATCTGACCGCAGCACAAAAAGAAGAGGCAGCGGCTCTTTATCGTGGCTTGCGCTTGGCTGAACAAGCCTTTCGGTCAGGCGAACGGGTGAGTGATATGTTGACCAAAATGGTTAAAACAGAGCTGGAGCACGTTCCGGCGATCGCCCCCGAATATATCGAACTCGTTCATCCTTTAACGTTGGAACCTCTAGACATGGTTGAAGAAACAGGCTTACTGGCGATCGCCGCACGCATTGGTGGCACTCGCTTAATTGACAATCTAGTGCTGTCTGCCCGGAAGCCCATTGTGGCGATCGATGGTCCTGCTGGCGCTGGCAAATCGACCGTTGCCCGTCAAGTAGCACACGTCCTCGACTTGCTCTACCTGGACACAGGCGCAATGTACCGGGCGCTGACCTGGCTCGTGTTGCAGTCTAGCATTGCCATTGACGATGAACCCAGCATTGCCGAACTGGTGAGCCAGTGCGAGATTGAGCTAAGCGGTCATCCGTCCTCCGTCAGCGTCTCGATTGATGGTCAGAATGTGACGCAGGCAATTCGGAGTTTGGAAGTCACGTCAAATGTCTCTGCGATCGCCGCACAACCGATCGTCCGCCATGAACTGGTGCGTCAACAGCGACGGTATGGCAAAGACGGTGGCATTGTCATCGACGGTCGTGATATTGGCACCTATGTTTTTCCCGATGCCGAACTCAAGCTTTTCCTGACCGCTTCCGTACAAGAACGAGCGCGTCGTCGGCAGCAAGATCTGAAAAACCAGGGTAAGAATGACATTAGCCTGGACGAGCTAGAGCAGGCAATTTACGATCGCGATCGCAAAGACAGTACTCGTGCGCTAGCGCCCTTACGTCAGGCAGAAGATGCGATCGAGATCCAAACGGATGATCTCACTGTTGCTGAAGTCGTCGATCGTATCGTGCAGCTCTATCAAGACCGGGCAACCATCAAAGCATAGAGCACTCTCCGCGTCCTCCGCGCCTCTGCGGTTCAAACTCCAGCTAGACTAAAAGACCGATCGGTCTTAAAATAAACGCATGTCCAAAGCCAGCGACACCAGAGCCAAGATCATTCAGCAAGCAGCGGGACTGTTCAACCAACAGGGCTACGCTGGTTCATCCATGTCAGATATTATGCGTGTTACGGGATTACAAAAAGGAGGCATCTATAACCATTTCAACAGCAAAGAAGAACTTGCCCTAGAAGCGTTTGATTTTGCCGTTCAACTCAGCAGCAAAAAGTTCTTACAAGCAGTGCGAGGGAAACAGACTGCGGTTGAAAAATTGCAAGCAATTCTGTGGGTTTATCAGCAGTTTATTGATGATCCACCTGTGCCTGGAGGCTGTCCACTCTTGAATACAGCCGTTGAGAGTGATGACGCTTATCCTGTGTTGCGCGATCGTGCTCAACAGGCAATGACTTCATGGCGCAATCTCATTATTCGCCTGATCAACAAAGGGATTGTCAAAGGTGAAATTCGCGTAGACGTTGAAACCGATACCGTAGCGACCATTCTTATTGCCACACTAGAAGGCTCTGTCATGATGAGCAAATTGTATGGTGATGCCGTGTATATGGAACGAGCGATCGCGCACCTCAATCACTACATCATCAGCGAGCTGACCGGATCAAAGGGATAGCTCTCCGCGCAAATATTTTTTTGTCCTTTAACAGACCGATCGGTCTTAAAGACTTTCTCCAGGAGCAATCATGCAATTATCAAGACCGTTAGAAATCAAGCTTGAGATTCCCGTAAGAACGTATGATATTGACTTCGCTGGTATTGTCAGCAATATCGTCTACATTCGATGGCTAGAAGATCTACGCATCAAGTTGCTAGAAGAACATTTCCCACCCATTCATCAAAAAAAACAAGCAATTTTTCCCGTTCTAGCCGAAACCCAAATCGCCTACAAACGTCCCATTCGACTCTTTGATCAAGTCACTGGTCAACTGTGGATTAGCAGCTTAAAGCGCCTAAAGTGGTCAGTGCAGGCAGAAATTTTGTGTAACAACGAACTGGCAGCCGTAGCCACTCAAACGGGAGCCTTCGTTGATTTCAAAAGTATTCGCCCTGTTCCAATTCCAGATGAACTATCTCAGAAATTCTTGGCGCATCACACGCTAAGTAAGTAGACATACTGACTAGAAGCTTCATTTTTACCGAGCTTACAAAATCGATCGCACGATCGCCACCGTCTCCTTAATCATCCGTTCCTCACGAAACATTTTTTCTGCCCGTTGTTTACACGCCTGTCCTACCTGTTGCCTTAGTGCCGCATCACCCACCCAGTCCTTCAAGATCCCAACCAATTCTTGAATGGTGGACTGGAAATTGCCAAACATGGGGGAAGTCAGCAGTTGTCCCGCATCGCCCAAGCCTTCAGGAATGCCGCTTACCGCTGATGCAGCCACAGGAAGCCCTTTCGCCATCGCTTCCATCATTGCCAACGGTAACCCTTCCGATTCAGACGGCAGCAAAAAGATGTCGCTTGCATCCAGCCAATCGTTAATTTGATCCAGTTCGCCCAGAAACTTGACGCGATCGCTCACACCCGCCTGCTTCACCATTTGCTTAAACTGATCTGCCAGTGTTCCCGTGCCTGCCCAAGCAAAGTAGAGATGTTCCCATGCAGGCGTTTGCTTCAGTTGCTTGATCGCGCCAATTTGATACTGATAGCCTTTGATGATGTCCATGCGGGCAGCGGTGAAGCAGAGAACGGCATCGGCAGGGATATTCCACTGTTGGCGGAGGCGCGATCGCATCTCTAAATCCGGTAACTGAAAGTAGGTAGACGGTCGTCCGCAGTAAATCACCTCCCCTTTGTCCTCCGCCAACCCAAACAGCGTTCGCAATAGCCTCAAGTTATCGTGCGAAACGGCTATGACTGCTTTAGCTGCCATGTACTGCTCCGCCAGCGCCACATACGCTTCGGGTACTTCTTTCGGTTTAATCGGATGCACCAGATGTTCCACGATGATGAAGGGAATGCCGTGCTTCATCGCTACACGCTTGGGGAAAAAGTTAGCAATCGGTCCCCCATTGCTCACAATCAACAAATCCGGTTTCGCCTCAGCAATCATCTTCTCTGCGTCTGCCGCCTTCGCTGATTCCAGCCAGATATGCTGTTGAATGCCTACCTGCCTCTGCTGCGACACAAACCAATCCGCGCGTTGCCGTACTCGTTCCATACCAGCGGAACCAAAATGCGTCGCCAGTCCGTCAGGAATATCCTGCACGTGCGTCATCTGGTAGCCTAGAGTGGCTAAGGCACACAAAATTGCATGGTTGTACGGCAAAAGACCACCGATCGCAGGCGACGCGTATAGCAGAATATGTTTAGCCACAGCAGTAGATGTCGGGGGCTTGGTTATGCGTTGTTAGAGTACACGGCGCGATCGTCGAACTAACATCCGCCATAGAGTATGAGATTAGATAGGTAATTCAATTGAGTATAAAGTGAGGTTCTCATGGGTGTTACTGTAAACTACAGCGCTATCCCACCTAGCAGTACGTTGTATGCACGTCTTCAACGTGAGAAGCTTTTTGCAATTCTCATGATTTCTCTCTTTTCTCAAGGTTGCGGCATCTTTAACTTCTTTGAAGAAATCGAACCTGAAGAGGTTAACGAGCTTCTTGAATACGTTATTGAAGAGCATCAAGACATCTTTGGATCAGATTTAGAAGCCGATCAAATCATTGCTGAATTTCGAACAGAGTTGAGACTCACTCGTAAAGCTTATCCAGGGATTGAGGGTAGAATAGCCTTCTTGGAAAAGTCATCCAATGAGATTATGGAACGGTTGACACAAGAGCTAGCGAGAAGAAAGGTTGAGAATGCCGATGAGATTGTTGTAAAAATCATGTTCGGAGATCAATCTTTTGCTCCAATACTATTGCCAGAGTCAGAATCGTTAGGGCTGATATCGCGTGAGTCAGTACGCGAAGGAGCCAGAATCCTGCGACAGATTGAACCGGAAACCCTGTTCGCAAAAGATGAGGGTTGGGAAGGATGGTGCCTTAATCACTTTGAACATTGGCGAGATTTATATCTCTCAGCAGACGAGAGAAATGAGGAGATATTAGTTGGAGTTTTTTAACCCGTCAGCTAGACAGAATCAATCATTAGGATGTGTCTGGGCATAGCATTAACGTATCTAACCCTAGAGCAGCATGGGTTACGCTATCGCTAACCCATCCTACGTTTGCCTAACAACCAAAAACTAACAACCAACAACTTTTCGAGGAGTCGCCGTGTTTTTCAGTGTGGTCATTCCGACCTACAACCGCAAACCAATTTTAGAAAAGTGCCTGAAAGCGCTGGAGCAGCAGCAGTTTGATGCGGGCGCGATCGCGGGCTACGAGGTTGTCGTTGTGGATGATGGCTCCACCGACGGCACTGTAGACTGGCTGCAAGCAAACGCCAGCACCTTCCCTCACGTCTGCCTCTTTCAGCAAGACCATCAAGGTCCCGCCGCCGCCCGTAACCTCGGAGTCGAAAAAGCATCCGGCGACACCATTATTTTTATTGACAGCGATTTAGTCGTTACTGAGGTCTTTCTTCAGGCACATGCCGAAGGTCTCCAAAGCGGTCAGCCGTCAGCCGTCAGCCGTCAGCCGTCGAAACAAACTCAAAGCCCCTCCTCTGCTTCCCCTGCCTCCCCTGCTGCTCCCCCTGCTTGCCCCACACCCCACACCCCACACCCCACACCCCTCTTCACCTACGGTCGCGTCATCAACACTGCCAACTTCGACGATCCCACCGCAGAACCCTACAAAATTACCGACTTTTCAGCGGCGTATTTTGCCACGGGGAATGTGGCGATCGCCCGCATCTGGCTCGAAAAAGCCGGACTCTTTGACACGTGTTTTCAGCTTTACGGCTGGGAAGATCTGGAACTGGGGGTTCGCCTGAAGGAACTCGGCTTGACCCTCATCAAATGTCCCGATGCGGTTGGCTATCACTGGCATCCACCGTTTGCCCTTGACCAACTGCCTAACCTAATCGACAAAGAAATTGAGCGCGGCAAGATGGGCGTGCTGTTCTATCAAAAGCACCCTACCTGGAATGTGCGGATGATGATCCAGATGACCTGGCTTCATCGTGTGCTGTGGGGCGTGTTGTCACTGGGCGGAAGGCTTAACGAACGCACCATGGCTCCCTTTCTGCAATGGCTGATTGACCAAGGCAAACCCCAACTCGCCCTCGAAGTCGCCCGCATCTTCCTCAACTGGTACAACGTCCAGGGCGTTTACGAAGCGTACGCAGATATGCAGCAAAGACGCTGAGACTGAGAGGCAAGCATCGCTCGCAATTCATCCTTTCATCCTTGTGCGGTCGTATTAATGATCAGGAATCCCAACGTTGCTCGCCACTGCTAGTCACAAGATAAATTTCGTATTGGGCTTCAGGATACTTTTCACGTAGTCGCAACTTCTCGACAAAGGCATCCGTACTTCCATGTTCTACGATGATCTCCCTCATGTCATCCATAGGGAAAACCCAAATCACTTTACCCGTTGCCTTCTCAACCGCTTTGATGCCAAATCCCATAACCAATCCTTTGCAAAGCTCTCTCAATAACTCGATTCGATCGTCAAGATAATCTACTCTAACCCTTGCGGCTCCGCTATGCTACCCTAGAGAAGTTGTCTAAAATCGCACATCCAGGATTTCGGGTGTCTGTAGTAGTTGTTAGGGATTAGTTGTTGGTTGTTAGTACGGGAAATTTCTCACTAAAAACTAAAGACTAAAAACTAAAAACTTCCCAGGTGCTCCTGGATGGAGGATTAACCCGAATCAGGAGTTCAAAATCAATGCCAGTTGTTTCGTTGGCTCAATTGTTAGAGTCTGGAGTTCACTTCGGGCATCAAACCCGTCGTTGGAACCCCAAAATGGATCCATACATTTACACCTCGCGGAACGGGGTACACATCATTGACCTGGTGCAAACCGCTCGGTTAATGGATGAAGCGTATAACTATGTTCGTACTGCGTCTGAGCAGGGTAAGAAGTTTCTCTTCATCGGCACTAAGCGGCAAGCGGCTGGGATCATTGCTCAGGAAGCGGCTCGCTGTGGCGGTTACTATGTGAATCAGCGCTGGTTGGGCGGAATGCTCACCAACTGGGTCACGATCAAAACGCGCGTCGATCGCCTCAAAGAGTTAGAGCGTCGGGAAGAAACAGGCGGACTCGATCTGTTGCCCAAAAAAGAAGCCTCAGTGCTGCGACGTGAGCTGGAAAAGCTGCAAAAATATCTGGGTGGCATCAAAGCCATGCGGAAAGTGCCCGATATCATCATCATGGTGGATCAAAAGCGCGAATATAACGCCGTCCAGGAGTGCCAGAAGCTTTCGTTGCCGATCGTGGCATTGCTAGACACCAACTGCGATCCCGACTTAGTGGATGTGCCCATTCCAGCAAACGATGATGCCATCCGTTCGATTAAGCTAATAGTGGGCAGGCTGGCAGATGCGATCTACGAAGGTCGCCACGGTCAGCTTGAATCTGATGACGAGTACGAAGACTACGAAGGCGGTGAGGAAGACTTCGATTACGAAGATAATGACACCTCGTTCATTCCTGAAGAAACCGAAGAAACCGAAGCGTAGAGAGTTTTTAGTTGTTGGTTGTTGGTTTTTAGAGACTCTAACAACTAACAACTAACAACTAACGACTAACAACTATTCAGAGTGGTAAAAGGTAATGGCGGAAATCACAGCAAAATTAGTCGGTGAACTGCGCCAAAAAACGGGCGCAGGGATGATGGATTGCAAAAAAGCGCTTACGGAAACCAACGGTAACCTGGAAGACGCGGCTGACTGGCTCCGCAAAAAGGGAATTTCCTCGGCTGAGAAGAAGGCGGGAAAAGTAGCCGCTGAGGGCATCGTTGATAGCTACATCCACACAGGTAGCCGCGTTGGTGTGTTGGTAGAAGTCAACTGTCAGACAGATTTTGTGGCGCGGAACGAAGCGTTCAAGAAACTGGTACAGGACATTGCCAAGCAAATCGTTGCGTCTCAGCAGGTTGAGTATGTGAAGATTGCGGATATTCCGACTGAGGTTGTCGATCGCGAAAAGGCGATCGAAATGGGGCGCGACGATCTGGGCGGTAAACCAGACAACATCAAAGAGAAAATTGTGCAAGGACGCATTGAGAAGCGTTTGAAAGAGCTTTGCCTGCTGGATCAGCCCTTTATCCGCGACCAAAACATCACAGTCGATGAGCTTGTCAAGCAGAATGTCGCTCAACTGGGCGAAAACATTCAGGTACGGCGCTTTGTTCGCTTTGTGCTAGGTGAAGGCATCGAGAAAGAAGAAACGGATTTTGCTGCTGAAGTCGCCGCCCAAATCGGCACTGGCAAATAGGCTGAGTCAGTTAGCTCAAAGGCGCTAAAGAGTGAAAGAGCCGATTCTAGCATCCGTTTGATGAACGTACAGAGGCAGCCATAAGGCTGCCTCTGCTGTTTGTATCCGTTCCGCCAATGCCTAATTCAGGTAAATTAGGACAGGTAGATGAGGAAGTGGAGCGTCTTTGGAGCAACAGCCTCTTTGGTTGAAGGCAGCCTTCTGAAGGCGATCGTCTGGCTCCTGCATTCCGAAATCAAGTTTGTTGCATATTCAAGCTTCTGAAAGCTGTCTGAAAAGGGTTGGGAATGATTACTGCGATCACGTTACTGGTAGCGCTGGGATTTTTAGGCTGGGGCTTTTATCGTGCTAGACCGTTTGGCAAACTGGGTCTAGTTGCCTGGTTGCAATCAGCCGTATTAATTACGCCCTGGTTGCTGTTTTTTGGTCTGTCTCTTGTCGGCATCTACCTCAATATCGTCAGCGTCCTGTTCCTGTTTTTGTTGTCTACAGGACTCTATATTTACCTGGGTAGCCGCTTACGATCGCTGGCTCAAACCGAAGTCCTCTCTCGTCGTGCAAGCGCGATCGCGGAGGCTCAAGACATCAGCCCATCAGACTCTGCCAGTGATGATCTAGAGAGCTTGACTCCAACCACTTCGAGCGCACCAGTACAAGCGACAAAAGCCTCTGAAGCGTCGCTAGAATCCGACATTATTCCCATTCCTGCCGAAGACCTGAAGGCAATTCAGAGCATTTTTGGCGTTGATACGTTCTTTGCGACTGAAACGATTCCCTATCAGGAAGGTGTCATTCTGCGGGGCAATTTGCGCGGTGATGCCGAAACCACGATCGCCCATCTTTCAGAGCGACTGCTAGAAAAAGTTGGTGTCAGCGAAACCGATCCGCAACAGCCTCGTTATCGGTTGTTTCTCGTCGAAGGGCAAGACGGCAAGCCTGTTGTCATCGTCTTACCCAGTAGCCGTGATCCGCAGCCATCAACCCCGTTTCAGAAAGGCGTAGCGGTGTTGCTGCTCTTAGCCACGATCGCCGCCAGTTTGGAAAGTAGTGGGTTGATGCTCGGCTTCGATTTCTTCACGGCTCCCAATCGTCTTGCAGAGGTTTTACCGTTAGCGCTGGGTCTTCTCAGCGTCCTTGCCGTGCATGAAGTTGGGCACTGGCTGTTGGCACGTCGCTATCAGGTAAAGCTCAGCCTGCCGTTTTTCATTCCTACCTGGCAGATTGGTTCGTTTGGTGCCATCACCCGCTTTGAATCGGTGTTGCCCAATCGCAGTGTGCTGTTTGACATTGCGATCGCTGGACCCGCAGCAGGCGGTATTCTTTCGCTAGCCATGCTGGTTACAGGACTCCTGCTCTCACACAAGGGCAGCTTGTTCCAGGTGCCAACAGAGTTTTTTCAAGGCTCCATCTTAGTCGGTACGCTGACGCGGGTCGTGCTGCAAGAATCGCTTCAGCAGTCGATCGTCGATGTGCATCCACTCGTGATTCTAGGTTGGCTAGGCTTAGTGATCACAGCACTCAACCTACTACCAGCAGGACAGCTCGATGGTGGACGCATTGTGCAAGCGATTTACGGACGCAAAATTGCTGGACGCACGACGATCGGCTCCATCGTTATCCTGGGACTGGCATCCATTGTGAATCCGCTGGCGCTGTACTGGGCGATCGTTGTGCTGTTTCTGCAACGCGAATTGGAACGCCCCAGCCAGAACGAACTCACCGAACCAGACGACACCAGAGCCGCTTTAGGTTTACTGGCATTATTCCTGATGATCGTAACGCTGCTACCACTCACTCCCAGCCTTGCCGGACGTTTAGGGATTGGTGGTTGAGTGCAAGAGGATGAAAGGCAATACTTCTCGGTTAAGCCCCAGCGAATGGAATTCGCGGCTACAGAAGCAAAGTCTGCGCAGGCAGACTACTGACAGTTCAACCTGCGGCGGCAGGTTTCGTTTCTGTAGCTGCGGTTTCAACCGCCACTAACCGAGAAATATTGGGATATAAGGATGAAAAATTGATCTAACACTTTTCTATATTCTCACTGGTTGATTTGGACACGACGTACAGAAACGTTCCGTCTATTCACCCAAATTGGGGTGTTATGTAAAAGTCTTCCGTCAGATAATTTATCCAGGCTGTTCAGCTAAGTTGTCTGTGAGAAATTAGCACAAGGCTGGTTTGGCAGTGTTTAAGGAAGGCTTGCTTCGTGTTCAACTTTTTTCAGGGTGAAAATTATGTGCATCAAATGGATCTACTTGCAGAAAGCTGCCTTTGTGTTTCAGGTTTTAAGTTTTTTGGTCATTCTTCCCGCTGGGACTGCTGTTGCACTTGACACTTATCCAGAGTACGGTGCAACCGTCGATTCTAATGGAGAGACTGGCATTGGTCGTACCTATCCTAAAGAAGTTCTTCAGAAAGCTTGGGATCACTGCGGTGAAAGTGGCTGCGATGGCAAGCTGGTTTGCATTCTTAACACGACTGAGACAATAGTTTGTGGTCCCCGCAATGCTTGTACTTACCCTATCTCAAGAACAGTTAAGTTCACTGGCAGTTACAGTGGCGGTTGGGCAACAAGAGACAAGATGGTTAATGCCCTACTGAAACATTCGGGCAACGACGGTGGATGGTACAATCAGGGATCTTGGATTATGCGGAGCTTTTGGGCAGTTCGCACACCGGGTAATACAAGCTGGATCAACGTCAATGTTGAGGGTGGTCGCGAATCAATGACGGCTTGTGATAAATAGGTCGGGGAAGGCGGGCTTAAACACTCCGGTCGGCAAAATCTTTCGGTGCTCATGCCGTGGATGATACGATGTGCAACTAATTTGCCCTTATTCCTTTCTTGAAAGCCTTTCTCTCTGGGAGAAAGGCTTTCGGGCAATTTCTTTTGGTTCTCTTTTTCCTTAGTGGTGCAGAAAACTTTTTTGAGTCTCACGGTGGACAGTCTGGAGGGTCAAAATGGTGGCTGAAACCCACTGCCCTCGTTCGATTTTCTGAGAAATCCTGAAATCGCTGTCTTAATGAGAATCCTTTGCCCATAAGGGTTTCAGGAGTTCTCTGCACCACTAAGATCTGCATCTGGGAAGGTTGTCAGGTGGTGATAAAAAGGGCATCAGATCAATTAACACTTTTGGAGATTGTGCTTGATGGTAATGGATATTCAATCACTGTGAACCTCTGGACTTTACTTATTATTCTATTAGAGCAGGTGAGGTATATCTGCAACTGATTGAGAAATTACTGATTGCGATTGAATCCTACAGTAAATCAGGCAAAGATCACACAAAGCTAACTCGTATTTCTGAAAACCTTATTAAGGCAAGAACTAACGATCTCAAGACTTGGCTAGGGGAGTTTAGAAATATTCTAGCTGAGGTCGGTGTAGACTGAATCATGAGTATCTTCAGGCTTTTACTTCTGGTAGAGTGTAGCGCGTACATCGATTAGAACAGGTAAACCTGTGGAAAGAATTCCTGATGGAGCGATCGTCGTTCGAGGTGGGCGAAACCGACCGGAAGATGTCCGGCGTGGCATTGGAACGCATCCGAGCGGCGTGACAGGAATTTCGGTAGAATGTGGAGAAGGAGCATCTGTGCAGGAATTATCCGCATTGATCCCACACGGGCAGGTTGGTGTTACAACCGTTGGGGCGGTTCGAGAGGCAGGAGGCGATGTGATCCGAACATCTGGAAGAAGCCGATATCATGCAACATTAACAGGGTTAGCCCCTGATGAAATCAGTCTGCTTTTGACCCCAACAATATCTAACCCATCCAAACAAATTTTGTGAGCAGGAGTGATGTATGAGTTTATCCAAAGTTTTTGTCGATTTTCATAATGCTGATGAGCAGGGGCGTTTGCGTCTCAACTGCATTGGCACGATTGAAGATTTAGCACGTCAACAAGCTGAGTTGGAGAATGGGCAGCAGCTAACGTTGTATAGCGAAGATTTGGAAGTGGATGGAATAGTTCAGTTTTCAGAAGAAGAGAAGGTTTGGGTTGCTACGGTTGACTGGAATCAGATTAAGCAAGTTGAACAACTGGTAGTTCAAGGTCAAAACTGAGTGCGAAGCGCGCCGCCTAACAACCTGGTTGGAGCGGATTCCGAGTGACTCTAGTGGTGGAGCAAAGGTTGTTCACAACCGCTTAGCCGGAACGTCGGGCGGCTGAGCTATCGATAGGATATAGTGAGCGATTCATCAGTACGATCGCCCATCTTATAAGTTGAGTTTCCTTACCTCAACCCAACCGCATCTTTTTCACTCTTCACTTCTGCGATCGCCTTGCTTGAGCATTAGCCTTGTCTATAGATTTGCCTTGAATGGATGCGCAATAATGTAGAGAGTCTAATTAACATTGCCTAACCTTTCATGCAGTTTGAGTGGGATGAAGCGAAAAATCTAGAGAATATTCGTAGACATCAGATCGATTTCGCCGATGTCCCTGAGATGTTTGATAGTCCGATGCTAATTGAGTTAGACGATCGTTTTGATTACGGTGAAGACCGTTGGTTCGGTATCAGCTTCCTCGGTAACGGCATAGCGGTTGTTGTTTGGACAGAACGACAGAATGATATCATTCGGATCATTTCAGCACGAAGGGCAAATCGATATGAGCGACAAAGACTTGAGCAATACCTCTCGTACTAATTGGGCAGCACTTGAGGCAGGAGACGACGAAGGGATTGATTATTCTGATATTCCACCGTTGACGGAAGCGTTTTTTGAGAAGGCTACTTTAAGCATTCCTGCTCCTCAAGCACAGCGTCTGGTTCAAATTGATCCAGATGTTCTGCAATGGTTTCAAGCTCAAGGCGGAGAATACAAAGCTTTAATTAACTCCGTTCTACGCCATCACGTAGAGAGCAGTGGTGATCAGTCAGTGGTATAACAATCTTCTCAACCTTTACTTCTGCGATCGCGGCGAACGTCTTGCTTGAGCCTTAGCCTCGTCTAGTCAATACGGTTTCTCCTGTGGTCATGTCTGTTAAAGCTGTTGTGACATTCATTCGACTCTCCAAGCTAAAATTAAAGGAGCAAGTCGCAAAGAGTCCAGACCTATGGCAGTTCGTCAACGACGTTACAGCAAAGAAGAGTTGGCTCGACGTGGGCAAGAACTCTACGAGTCTGGCACTCGGCAGCAAGTCGATGCGGGAAACGAGGGCAAGATGGTAGCGATCGACATCGAAATCTCCGGTTTCGATGTCGATGAGACTGTCATCGCTGCAACTGATCGGCTATTTGAACGCAATCCCGATGCTCAACCGTGGGGGATTCGGATTGGACATCGCGCCGTTTATCATTTTGGGTCGCGGAGTCTGAAAAAGAATCAATGATTTACGGAGTCGTGAATTTGCGTCGTGAGGCAACGCTTCCCTTGGTGGTTAGTAATCCGTCTGGACAACGGCAAGTTATTGATACCGTGATTGACACCGGATTTGATGGATTTCTGTCTTTGCCATCTGAAGTTATCGTTCTCCTTGGATTGCCTTGGACTATCTCCAATACGGCGACCTTGGGCGATGGTAGCGAAACTCTATTTGATTTTTACGCCGGAACAGTGATCTGGGACGGGCAGTACCGCACGATCGATATTGCGGAATCAGAGACAGAACCTCTGTTAACGTGAGTTCGACGAACAGAAATTGACAGAAGAAAAGCTGAGACTGGTTTTGCAGTAACGGTCTCAGCTATGGACACTATCGTATCGCGCCTCGACATCACGCAAATCTTCTGTGACCTGGACGATTTTTATCAGCACTTCGAGCACGGTTGGCAACACCAAGTCCAGTTGCCCTCCATGGCTGGTGAACGCTGGAGCCATTCCCGCCTCAGCTTGAGCGAAGTGATGACGAGGCTCCACAGAAGCGGCTGCGCCAACGCTGTGGCGTTTCACGGGTCTGGCTTTCGTACGTTTAAGGAGTTTTATACCTTGTGCGTCTTGCCGCACTGGCGACGTGCGTTTCCGAACCTGGTCACTCATCACTAAGTCCAAGAAGAACATGAAAAGCCGCCTGGTCAAGCTGATTGACAAGATTTTGTTGCGGAAGCGAGCACTCATGGCATCGATGAACGACCAACTCAAGAACCTGTGCCAGATTGAACACTCACGCCTAAGTGCTTCGCACACGCTTCGCACACGCAGTTGGTTCAATTGCTTAGTCAACTTGCTGGCAGGTTTAATCGCGTATACTAAGGGACTTCCAGAAAACAAATAATTCCAGGCTGGTGGAGTAAGCTGAGAAGTGGTCCATCGCTGAGCACTGAGCCATGTTGGAACTCACGCACTGTTTGAAGAGCTTACGGCAAGAGCCTGCTGACCGTCTGAGAGGTACTGAACGTCGGCGGTGCATGGCGCAAACGGTGGCGGAATTAGGGCACGGTGGACAGCGCATAGCCGAGCGGGAATGAGGGTGGCACCGTGATCTGCTTCGACAAGGAGCACGGGAAGTGGCGAGTGGCATCGTTTGTGTGACTGCCTTGGCGTTGCGTGGTCGTAGACTGACCGAAGGATGCGCCAAGCCCACACCGTCAGCGCAATACCAATCAAAGCCGGGAGAGTGACAGCGGGAAAGTCGCGCGGAATGGTCGATGGAGAGGAAATGCCGACTGCAACTTCCCACAGATGGAAGCTGGCATGGGCGATCAACCATGACGTTGCAGCAGCCCACAGATCAAAGCGGTGCGCTGGTTGGATCATCCCGATCGCGAATGCAGCACCGAGGAATATCTGAATAAGCCCAATATCGCGGATGAAGTGCTGATTAAAGGAACCCGTGTGGGTCACGCCAGGAACGATGTTATACCAAGCGATCGGAGCGACAAGCATAAACAGTCCATTTCCAAACAGGAATAGTCCGTTGAACGCTATTAGAATGAATCCTACGACCAAAATGGTTCGAGCATTTGCAGTTGTTTTTATGGCAGTTGTTTTCATGAGACTTGTTGGGAAATAAGCTGGTTTAAGGACAAGGTTTTCTGCTGCCTCTCCAAGTTGTGCTGCATCGAGATAGAAATTCCACAAACCGACTGCATTCAGCATTAAGTGGTCATCGAAATCAGGCACACGGTTTCGATAACCATCTGTTACGGCACGATCACGTTTGATGCCAGCATGAGCATGTTCACACACCACTCGTTGACGACTGAACGCTTGGTTTTCCTGCTTCTGTTGTTGGGTTAATTCTTTTCCTTTTGGTTTCTTGTGCGGCAGATGAACGTTGTCAAACTCGTTT
Source organism: Tildeniella nuda ZEHNDER 1965/U140 (assembly GCA_019358895.1). Taxonomy (GTDB): domain Bacteria; phylum Cyanobacteriota; class Cyanobacteriia; order Leptolyngbyales; family Leptolyngbyaceae; genus Stenomitos; species Stenomitos nudus. Next base: position 18,197 of record JAHHIG010000035.1, read on the forward strand.
TGTAAGCCCTGGAATCCTAAAGCCCCCTCAATGGCAATTTCGTCTGGGATGTATTCCACCAAACTGGCTTCCTCTCATTGCCGTTTGTCATGAATCCTGCCACCTTTGGCTTGGGTCAGCAGGATCACCCGCTTTTTGCGCGTGCTACCAGTGATGTGTTTACGAGTATGCCGTTTCTTTTTGCCAGAATAATGCTCCTGCTGTGGCTCCCAGTCCTTAGGGCGTTGCATAGATCGTTCTGTACCATCCAAAATCACTTTTGTGACAGCAGGGAAACGTTCAAGAAATGCCTCCATGCTGCGCAACTTGTGCTCCGGCAAGACCTGTTTGGAGCCTAACGTTTGCTCCAAAATCGGCAACAATCCAGGCACCCAGTCCCAAGCACAAGAACGGTCAAAGCCAAACAAGACACTCAGTAAATCAAAGGTGGGATAGCATTTGCCGTACAACAGGATGTAAAACAGCTTTTCACGAGGGGTTCGTAACGTTGCTTTCCGCCCTCCGCCAATGGCTCGTTTGCGTTCGATGTCTGGATTAACTCGGCTATGCTCGTAAGCTGGGGCAAAACTTGGCAGGAGGGACTCAAAGGCTTTGAGGTTGAGTCCTGTCGTTGCTCGCAGCAGACGATCCTGTTGGAAAATGCGTTCTAAATTCAGCATGATAGAGCACAGGTGGCTGCGCGTTATTATCTCTTATTTCCCAACCGCTCTAAAATATTCCGGCGTTGCTGGAACGATGCCTGAACGACAAATCTGCCCTCACCCTAGCCCTCTCCCATCGGGCGAGGGGACAGGATTTCTAGCTCCCTTCTCCCTGGGGAGAAGGGTTGGGGATGAGGGAAAATCATACCTGTATTCAGCAACGCC
>JAHHIG010000036.1 GCA_019358895.1 Tildeniella nuda ZEHNDER 1965/U140
GGGGCAAAGACCAGAACCCAGGGCATTAACTCTTTTGGTAGCAAGTGCATCAGGAGAAATCGAATAACACTTTCCTGATTTTGCTACCTTTCCTCCCCTTCACAATGGACAAAGTCGAGCTTAGAGGTTGTTTGAAAAGTGTCTGGCGGTTAAAACCGCGACTACGTAAACAAAGTCCGCCTGCGCGGACTACCGCAGAGTAAGAGTTTTACAACCTGCAACGGCAGGTTTTGCCTCTGTAGCCGCGACTTCAGTCGCCAATGCTACTTTTTCTTTGTCAACTGCCGAAGACAGAAGGAAAGCCGCCGTGTTCTTGAACGTCTGCCCTCTGCTCTCATTCGACTGAGCGCTCACGCCGAAGTCTGCCTTCTGCCTCTTTGCAACTGTACTTCACTGGATTAAGAACCGCTATATAGGTCAAGTACCTCTCTTAAAAAGGGTTGGTGGACGACTCGATCGCGCTACTTGAGCTTATAGCCTTTGGGCTACAGGCAACCTTAGTGTTAATTAGCCGTTTTCTGGTGAGGTAGAGGCACCAACCTCCGATCGCGGCTGAGGTTGTGCTTCACCTGTTTTACCGTTGTGAGCATTGCCATCACCACCCTTGCGCGATCGAAAGCGGTCTTCTAGCGACACGATGATGATGTAGAGAATGGGTACGATGAACAGGCTGAGAATGGTAGAAACCAGCATTCCGCCCGCAACAGCGGTGCCAAGCGATCGACGACTCGCTGCACCCGCGCCAGAGGCAAAGACCAGTGGCAGCAAGCCTAGGATAAAAGCAAACGAAGTCATCAAAATTGGTCGCAGACGTTCCTGGGCGGATTCGACAGCGGCTTTGGTGACCGAAAGTCCTTGTTCTCGCAGTTGGTTGGCAAACTCCACAATCAGAATCGCGTTCTTACTGGATAACCCAATCAGCATCACCAGACCAATTTGAGAGTAAACATCGTTCGAGAGTCCGCTGAGCGTCAATGCCAGCAAAGCGCCCAAAATTGCCAATGGCACCGCTAGTAGAATGATCACCGGGTCGATGAAACTCTCATACTGCGCTGCCAGCACTAGAAACACGAAGACAATGCCTAGCCCAAAAATCAGCGGTGCCTGACCGCCAGAAGACAGCTCTTCGGCGGATGTGCCCGACCATTCATAGCCTTGAGTCGGTGCTAGAACCTTTGCAGCGATATCCTCCATTGCTTGTAGTGCCTGCCCAGAGCTAAAGCCAGGAGCGGGACCACCCGTAATTTCCACCGATCGAAACAGGTTGTAGTGGTTGATTGTCTGGGCACCAACGATCGGCGTTAGCGTGACAAAGCTACTGAGCGGAATCATTTGATCATTGTTCGACGATCGCACCTGCAACCGCCCCACATCGCCAGGGTTGGCGCGGAACTGCTTATCTGCCTGCACATACACCCGATAGGTACGGCGATCGAGGTCAAAATCGTTGACATACTGTGATCCCAACAGCGTTTGCAGCGTGTTAAATACCTGATCGATAGGCACGCCCAGCGCTTCTGCCTTGTTGCGATCGACATCCACCCGTAGCTGCGGTGTGCTGGCAGAGTAGGTGCTGTAGACTTGCAGCAAGCCTGGAGTCTGAGCCGCCTGCCCAATGATCTGACCCATTGTTGCCACCAGCGGATCTAATTCACCGCCCGTTTGACGGTCTTGCAGCTCAAACTGAAAGCCGCCAACCGTACCCAAGCCCTGAATGGCAGGCGGATTCACGGGTATAATGCGAGCATCGGTAATGCCGCTTATAGCGCCTCGCAGTTTCCCAAGAATTGCCTGGGCAGATTGTCCTTCCTTCTTGCGCTCCTCCCAGGGTTTAAGAGCGGTGAAAATAATCCCCTGGTTGGCAGTGTTACCACTAAAGCTGAAACCGCCGACCGAGAAGGTACCGACCACGTCAGGACTCTTGAGTATCTCCTGCTCCACACGGTTCATGACATCGCCTGTGTAGTTGAGCGAAACCCCATCTGGACCCTGGATCAGAGTGATGAAGTAACCCTGATCTTCTTCGGGTAAAAAGGCGGTGGGGACGCGTGTGTACAGTACGCCTGTACCGACCAACAGCAGAGCAAATACGCCTAATACGATGAAGCGTGCTCTCACTAACTGTTGCAGCGATCGCGTATAGCCGTTGCGTGTTTTATCGATCGCCCAGTTAAAACGGTCAAACAGCCAGTTGCGCTTGGGTGCCTCTTGCCGCAGCAAAATGGCGGAGAGTGCAGGCGTTAACGTTAGCGCATTAAACGTCGACAGCACGATCGAAAAGGCGATCGTCAGCGCAAACTGCTTGTAGAGTTGCCCCGTGGTGCCAGGGAAAAAGGCAACAGGCACAAACACCGCCACCAGCACCAATGAAGTTGCAATCACCGCACCAAACAGCTCTCGCATCCCCTGAGCGGTTGCCTCACGCGGATTCATGCCTTCCTCTTGAATCAGGCGGACAATGTTTTCCACCACGATGATGGCATCATCCACAACCAGTCCGGTTGCCAGTGTGAGACCAAACAGTGAGAGCGAGTTAATCGAAAAGCCAAATACCTTAATAAACGCAAAGGTTCCAATCAGTGAGACTGGGATCGTAATGGCTGGAATGAGCGTCGTCCGCCAATCTTGCAGGAAGAAGAAAATCACAATAATGACCAGGACGATCGCTTCAAGCAAGGTTTTAACGACTTCTTTGAGCGAGGCATCGACATACAGCGTCGTATCCAGCGCCACTTGATAATTCAAGCCCGGTGGGAACGTCCCCTTCAGTTTTGCCAGTTCTGCCTTAACTTCCTCAGCAACGGTTAACGCATTACTGCCAGGGAGTTGGTAAATACCGATCCCCACAGCATCATTACCGCGATAGCGCAGAAAGGAACCGTAGTTTTGTGCGCCCAGTTCAACACGCCCCACGTCTTTGAGGCGCACGAGATTACCACCTGTTCCCGTTTTGACCACCAGATTTTCAAACTGCGAAACGCCAGTCAAGCGGCTCACAGCCTGGAGATCAATCTGATAGCGCTGATCGTCAGGTGATGGCTGCTGACCGATCGTCCCAGCACCCACTTGAATGTTTTGACTCTGGAGCGCTGTCACCACATCTTGAGACGTTAAAGCGCGACTGGCGAGCTTATTCGGGTCAATCCACAGCCGCATGGAGTACTTCCGTTCACCAAAGATGGTGACATCGCCCACTCCTTCCAACCGCTTGAGCGCATCGACAATGTAGAGGTCGGCGTAGTTACTCATGAACGTGTTGTCGTACTCGCCGCCCTGTGCGTAAAAGCCGATCGCCAGCAAAATGTTGTTCGATCGCTTCGTGACGCTGACCCCAGTATTTCGCACTGGTTCGGGCAGTTGTGGCTCGGCAACGGCAATCCGGTTTTGCACATCCACGGCAGCAATGTCTTTGTCGCGTTCAGCGTCAAACGTGACAGTAATGGTGCTGGTGCCGTCGTTACTGCTGCTGGAGGTGATGTACTTTGCGCCTTCTACCCCGTTGATTTGTCGTTCCAGAATGGTGGTGACAGCGTTTTCAACCGTTTCAGCCGTCGCTCCCGCATAATTAGAGGTCACTTGAATCTGCGTCGGGCTGATTTCGGGATACTGCGCGATCGCCAGCGTAGGAATCGAGATTGCGCCTACCAGGATAATCAGCAGTGAGCAAACAATGGCAAAAATCGGTCGCTTAATGAAAAAATCGGCAAACATACAGTTACCAGGAAAAGTGTATGGAGGCAGCGCAAGGGGGGCGATCGGAACAGCTATCAGCTATTAGCTATCAGCTATCAGCTATCAGCTATCAGCTATCAGCTATCAGCTATCAGCTATCAGCTATCAGCTATCGGTTATCGGTTATCGGTTATCGGTTATCGGCTATCGGCTATCAGCTTTAAGTCCCAGGCTGACTGCTGACCGCTGACCGCTGACCGCTGACCGCTGACCGCTGACTGCTAACCGCTACAAAGCAATTTCGGCGTTGTCTCTTAGACTCAGCAGCCCTGACGTGACAATTTTTTCTCCTGGCTTCAACCCATCCAGCACCTGGTAGTTGTTGCCCTCAATGTTGCCCAACTTCACGGGTCGTTGTTTGGCAATCAGTTGATCGGGCTGTTCACCGGGTTGCGCGACAAACACAAACGTTTGCCCCGCCACACGAGAAATAGCAGCAGTTGGGATTAAAATGCCGGGACGTTTGCTCCAGATGACCCGTGCACGAGTAAATTGTGAGGCTCGCAGTTTATTCGCAGAGTTGTTGTAGAGCGCTTTGATGAGCACCGATTGATCCGTGCTGTTGACCGCAGAGGCAATAAAGAAAACCTGACTCGTACCGACCACTTTTCCTTGAGTGTCGAGCAACTCAACGGCTGTGCCTTGCTTAACTTCAGGTGCGCGATCGACCGGAATCGAAAGATTGACCTCCAGGGGATTGTTTTGAGTGATCGTCACCATTGACGTTGACGTATCCACAAAATCCCCAACCTTGACTGGAATATCCCCAACAGCACCTTCAAAGGGAGCCGTGATGTTGTAGTACTGAAGCTCAACTGCCTGCTCTTGAGTCGCTGCCTGATTCTGCTGCACAAGGCGATCGTTGCTAGCAATCACCGACTTCTGTGCCTGAATCTGCGCCTTCGTCACACCAACTTGCGCCTGCGACGCTGCCAGATTGTTGGCGTACTGATCGAGCGTATCTCTGCTGGTTGCGCCTTGAGCCAACAACTCTGCGTAACGCTTATACTGCGCCTGTCTCAGTTTTAAGTCTGCCTGCTTTTGCAGCAAATCGGCTTCATAACTTTTTAGCGTGGCTCTGGCATTGGCGCTGTTTGCGATCGCCGATTCCGTTGTCGCGGTTGCACTGCCCACCGTGGCTTCTTGCTTCCGGGGATCAATCAGCAAAATCGGTGTGCCAGCCGCGACGTTATCGCCCGCTCTGACTGAAATTTGGGTAACTTGCCCTTCCACACGCGGTTTCAAGCTAACCGATCGCCGCGACACAAGATTTGCTACATACTCATCGCTATCGTTAACGGTTGCCGACTCGATCGCGGTCACTTTCACTTTCACTGGCGGGGGCTTGTTGGCATTTGCCGCCTGCTCACCCTTGCTGCAAGCCCCAAGCAAGCTCAACGCTAGCGCTGAGACTACGAGTTGCTTTAAAACTAAATTTCCCTTGATAGCCATGATTTAACCCGTAAGATTGCATTCAACTTCTAGGACTCAGGCGCAGATGCCCGTGCGCGAACCTGTCCGAGGATGTGATGCTCACCAACTCCCTGTCTAGCTGCGATACCAGAGCAGGGCGGTTTGAACGATGTTACCTTTTAGCGTCTTGCTACGTTCGTCATACTGCGTTCATTAACCGATTTTCAACTGATGCAACGCCAGTGCTCTAGAAGCACAGCCTCTAGAAGCATGGCTTCGATATCATCATGTACGGGTTACTCAGTGTCCGTACCTTAAGTGCGTAACATCGTTGAAACTAGTGGGGGCTTGGTGGCTAATCGATAGTTCGGAAGCAAAAAGCTTTGACTCTTTTGACTCGAATGTTGCAAAGCATATAACGAATATAGATAAAATAGAAAAAAAACACAACGGTTCAGTATATCGGACTGATATAAATGCTTGAATTAGCCGCTCTTGGTTTACTGCAACGCGAACATTTGCACGGCTACCGCCTCAAGCAGCAGCTAGAGCTGTTGATGAGTAGTTGCATCAGCGTTAACTACGGTACGATTTACCCACTGCTCAAGCGTTTGGAGACACGAGGGGCGATCGCTGTACTGACTGATGCAGAAGGCGAGGGTAGTCCGCATCGAAAAATCTACAGCATCACGCCTCAAGGTCAAGTGCTTTGGCGGCAGAAGATGCTGGAATATCCTCACGAGAGCTGGGTCAACTCTCGCTCTCGCTTCCTGATCAAATTTCTCTTTTTTAGCTATCTTGAGCCAGCAGAACGCCTCAAACTGCTCCAGTATCGTTTGATGGTTTGCCAGCTCCGTCTAGAAAATCGAGAGATGCAGCAGCCACTTTCGTCTGATCCCTACGACGCTAAGCTTTGGGTGTACTGTGGCACAGACTTACAGCGGGAGATTCAGTGGCTTAAGGAACAACTGCTGTACGAACAGACCACGCACACCCTGGTAAAAGACACAAGCTTACAACGAGTCCCAACAGGTGAATAGCAGTAGGCTACCCTTGCTGCCGATTCTTGCAGGCGGTCAGGAAACTTTTGCTAGTGTTGAAGCAGCAACCTCTGTGCGGACGGCATACATCTCTTGACTGGGTGCTGGCAGCAAAACCGCTGCGCCAGAGAACAGCGTGCTAGAGATTGATTGAGCCAGCAGACGGCGGTATAGATCGCTCAGGTGGACTGCAACACCCGACCAGCTAAAGTTTTGCTGTACTCGAATCGGTGCCTGTCTTCTTAATTTTCTTGCCCATACGGTATCGGTCAAAACGCGATCGATTGCCTGAGCAAACGCCTCTACATTCTGCGGTGGCACCAGCAGCCCCGTTTCGTCTGGCACAACTGTGAATTTCAGACCGCCAACATCCGAAGCGACAACGGGGGTACCACACGCCATCGCTTCGATCGCTACCAGCCCAAACGGTTCGTAATGGCTGGGAATGACGCAAACATCGGCAGCCGTATAGTAGAGCGGCAGCAGCGTATGCCCAATTTGTCCTGCAAAAACGGTTTGCTCTGCCAGACCCATCGATTGCACCAGTTGCTCAATCCGCTCTCGTTCTAGCCGATCGGTGCTGTCTGGGTCACTACCACCGACAATGACCAGCCGCAGTTTAGACGGTGGCTCCTTTGCCGCAGTCTGGCTCTCAGCACCAGTTTGGCTCTCAGCATGTGCCGACTTCTGCAACTGGGCAAACGCGCGCACCAACGTTTCGATCCCCTTGCGGTGATCAAAGCGTCCAACGTATAAGACGATCGCATCGTTGGCAGCAAACCCCAGCCTGGCTCTAGCGTCTGCCTTGGGTATGGCGTGGAAGTTACTGATATCGGTGCCACACGGGATCACCTCAATATAGCCCTGGTTTGAGACCAGCGTACGAAGCGTTTCCTGCTCTTGGGGACTGGTCGCCACAATACAATCTGCCTGCTCAAGAATTTGGCGCTCGATCGCTAACCTGGTCTCGGCAATGGCAGGACGATGAGGCACCGTCTGATACTTGACTGCGCCTAACGAGTGATAGGTATGGATCAGTTGGATATTGCTGTGTTGCTTGAGCTGTAAACCAACCCAGGCGGACATCCAGTAATTAGTGTGTATGAGTGGGTAGTTAGAGCCTTCTTTGCTCTGAAACGCTTGAAACGCAGCAACAAAGGCTGGCATATGGGGAAACAGCTCATCGCGCGGGATAAACTCCTCCGGTCCTGCCACCAACCGAATGGTGCGGCAGTGGAGTGAATGCTGCACGATCGCGGCATCGTCTGGTTTTGTTTTGCGAGTAAACATATCTACTTGCCAGCCCAGCTTTGCCAGCGCCTCGCCTACTTGACGCACATAAACATTTTGCCCACCAGCGGCATCTTTGCCAATTTCTGCTGCTGGGTCGCCGTGCTCTGAAATCAGCGCGATCGCCTGTCGCGTCGGTACCATCTTGCGGGAAGACACATAGGGCTGGTTGACCGATACTGCACTGGACGAAACGAGTTTTGTATTGTTGAAACTGACCATCTCTTCACCTCACAAAAAAAAGTGGAGACCCATGTCTCCACCAGATGACTAACGATTTTTGCCCAGACTCACAAAACTGCGAGACTGCCCGTTTTGCGCGAAGCGGGCATCCACGAGCTGCTGATAGACCGCTTCATAGCCATCCACCATGCGCTGCACACTGAAATGATTAACTACGTGCTCTCGGCAAGCGCGGCGATCGATCGCTGGTACCTGATCAAGCGCTGCGACAAACTCATCAACGCTGTGACACAAAAACCCTGTTTCGCCGTGTGCAATTACTTCCGATGTCGAACCAAGCTCCATAGCGATGACTGGGGTGCCCGATGCCATCGATTCAACCATGACCAAGCCAAAGGGTTCACGCCAGGTAATGGGAAAGAGCGTTGCTACTGCGTTGCCCATCAGCGCATTCTTCTGCTGGTGGTTTGCCTCGCCGAGATACTCAATTTGCGTCCCGTCAATGTGTGGTTTTAAAGCAGTTTCGTAGTATTCCACATCGACTGGATCAATTTTGCCTGCGATCTTCAGGTGCCAGCCAGTGCGTTTTGCAATCTCGATCGCCAGGTGAGTGCCCTTTTCGGGTGACAGCCGCCCTAAGAACACTAGATACGGCGGGTCACTGGGCTGAGGATAAAAGGTATAACTATCCGTATCAATGCCGTTATAGACAGTTGCTACACAATTAAGCCCAAGCCTTGGTTCGCGCTGGGAATGTGAAATGCTCACAAAGGGTTGCCGTTTAGCGTGAGTAAACATTCTCTCGTTGTCAGGCGTAAAAATGCCGTGCATCGTATGCACAGTAGGAGTTTTCACCAGTTTTGCATAGGGCAATGCTGAACAGCCCATGTGGGAATGAATGACATCAAACTCATCAGCACGATCGTAGACCGTACTGAGCTGTAGCATTTCGTAGATGCCGTACTCTGTCACGCTGTCATCAAGGCGTAGTGCGCGAGGATGCACTGCTTCAAGCGCTGCAAGTGTCATGGAATCGCCAGAAGCAAACAGAGTCACCTCATGACCGCGCCGTACCAATTCATCCGTCAAGAGAGAGGCAACCAGTTCGGTACCGCCGTACGTAGGGGGTGGGACGCGCTCCCACAGAGGAGCAATTTGAGCAATCCGCATTTGTTAATACCTCCTGAAAAGTAAAAGTAAAATTGGCGGTCTTCGGCTCTCGATCGCACATTTTTAGTTCGAGCCAAAGGCAAAATCAAAGTTAAAGAGTTTGACAGATAATAAAGCTTAGCCAAGAATCTAGTAGAAACTTTACGTTTTGTCTACAGAGTTTTCACTGATAGACATGGTAGAGATTACCGAACCTGGTTCTCTAATCAAGCGCTATGTAGCTTCGTACCTGCTAGTGTGGATTTTATCTGCTCTACTGATAAAAGCCATCCCCCTTCAGACATGGCACGCAAAACAGCTAATTTGTGGTAAGCGAGCACAGCAAGCTTGTCTCCATCATCGGGAAACGCACTCATCTAAACGGTTTCATGCTTGTCTACGTCTCCAGTTTGCAGTGCTTTGTTTGGAGCGCTGTAGCCAGTCAACTGTGCAAGGCGGCATCAAAGTAGATTTTTGTTTTAACCATCAAGACTTGCGCCTTTTGATAGTCCTAGCCGTATCGAAAAACATCCAGTATGCGGTTCCGCAACGATTCTGGGATGCTGCTCATCACCTGGTAGTCTGTTTGCTGCGAATCGTTGGCTAACGCTTCTGCAACCTTATCTAAGACATCAAAGACCAGGGGAATGCCCAAGTTTAGCTGCTTTAGAGTGTCTCGTTGAGCAAACACGTCTTGAGGCGTTCCCTCCAGCACCAGTTGTCCTTGTTGCAGAATAAAAAGCCAATCTGCCCAGCAGTAGGCTAAATCCAGATCGTGCGTTGCCATGACGATCGTGGTGCCTGTCGCGTGAATTTGGCGCAGTTGTGTCATCAAGTCACGGGTTTGGATTTGATCGAGGTAGGCAGTTGGCTCATCCAAAAGCAATAGTTTGGGCTGGAGCACCATTACATCTGCCAGAGACACGCGCTTCTTTTGTCCTAAGCTCAGGTGATGGATGGGTCGCGCTGCCAGTTCAGATAAGTTGAAGTTTGCGATCGCGTCTCCTACCTTCTGTGTGACCTCAGCATCTGGCAACCCCAAATTACACAGCCCGTAGGAAATGTCTTCTTCTACTGTCGAGGCAACCAACTGCTGCTCTGGATCTTGAAACACCAGTCCCACATTTTGACGCAGTGCCATGAGCGAGGTGCGATCGTACTGCAACGGTGTCCCTTGCCAGCGAACAACGCCACGCTGCGGTTTATAGAGACCGTTTGCCAGCAAAAACAGCGTCGTTTTACCACAGCCGTTATGACCAATCAGTGCACAGCGTTTACCAGCGGGAATGCGGAGGGTCAGGCTTTGCAGAGCAGGTTGCGGGCTGCCAGCATAGGTATAGTCAACGCGCTCAAATTCCAACAGCATATTGCCATCCTGTAAGCGCTACTAAGAGAGCACAGCCAAACAATGCCTCTAGACTGTAGCGTTTTGAAGGTAGATAGCGACGGGAATGACACACGCGAAAGTCACCCGTAAAGCCACGCGATTCCAACGTGAGCGATACCTGACGGTAGTTTTCTAAAGTACGCCGTAGCAACTGTCCGACCAGTAGCCCTAAACTTTTCATCCACAGCCGCCAGGTGCGGTAGCCGCCACGCGATTGTTGTGCCATCCAAATTTCACGAGCAGTACGCAACAGCACGAAGATAAAACGATACATTAACAGCAACAATTCAGTCAGCAAGGTCGGACAGCCAATGCGGCGCAGCACATCCAGAATTTCGGTGAAGGGAACCGTAAGGATGATGAAATAGATGCAGGCGGTTGAGGCGATCGCTCGTGCAGCTAAATCCCCCGCTTGATGAATCCCGTGATCGCTCAAATAAAGGTAATAGTTACCCCAAGTGAAGCCCTGCCACACATCTGTCTGCACTGAAGACAGGTTGGCAACGTCCACACCACTGATTAAAAAAGCAGGCAAACTGGTTAACCAAAAACCAATTGGGATGAACAGCAACCGGAAATAAACCGCTGCTGGAATCTTGGCATAGATCACGGTCCAAACGCTGAGCCAAACCGCGATCGCAAGCTGAATAGGAGCGCGAGTACAGTAGGTGATGAGTAAAAGGGCGATCGCAAACAGCAGCTTGTGTTCGGGCGGTAGTTGCCGTAGCCGATTGGTGTACGCCAGTGTATCAATTTGCAGAGTCATAAACCGTTGATCAAGAAGTTTTTGAGCTGTTTTAGGTTCTTTGTATGAGATTGAATGTCTGGGTAGTCCCATGGATTGGGCATACAGAATAGGACAGTCGATGAATCAACTAAAGCGGTGCTACAAGAATTCAGTACGTTACCAAACCTAACCTTGTTGGAGAGGGAAAGATTGCCAGAATGTTCTGCAATTTACTTTGCGATCGCTCGTGATCAGGTTCTCTATGTTGGTCTAGCAACCAATTTAAGAAAGCGTTGGCAAAAACATCACCGTTTGCCGCAACTTGAAGCAGTCAATAAACAATGTGAAATCAGGTTGTTCTGGCTTGGTTGCGCTCAGAATCAGCTTAATGATCTTGAGCGTCAGTACATTGAGTATTACTGTCCAACGTTGAACCAAACAAAAGTACCAGAGCGGCAGCTCGTACCCAGCTTTCAGATGCTCACGCTGTCGTTAAAGAAACTCAACGAACGAGTAATTTGTTTTGGAGTATGTCCAGCCGATAACCAGCGGTTGAAAACATTGATTTTTGGTTACTTAGCTGATCATAGAGAGATGCGACTTGCAACAGCTACTCTTCGTAAAAGCTTACAGGCGATTACAAGAAAGCCAAACAGCTTATTTAGATGGACAGAGGTTATTCGACGCAAAGATGGTGCTCATTGGTGGACAAGGTGTAATGGGATTGAAATTCGGCTGCGCCCCTGGTTTGGAGAACGCCTCATGCACAATCCCAGTATGTATAAAGTGATGCTAAAGAAGCGGTTTAGTGCACAGACTTCAATTCCTATGCCTGAGTACGAAGCTATGCGACAAGAAGTAAGAGCAATGTCTTTTAGAGAGAGGCTAGAGTTAGCTCGTAGTTTAGAAATGGGTCAAAAATTATTTCCACTAGAGTGCAGCGCACAATTCCATACTGTTAGTGGGGTGGAAATTCTTTGTTTAACTGACAGTCAACTACAAGCCCTGCTCTCAAAGCATTCAAATCTTCAAGAGCAATATCCTAAGATATCCGCCATTTGCAATGATCCAGTGCCAAGATTAGAGTTTTGACCGAATGCTCTCGCTAATTCTCGCTTAACAACGAAAAGCTTGAAACCTAGTAGGCTTCAAGTGCTAGGAGCGCTACCAGGAAGTGGTGGGATCTTCGCACAGACTCGTTTCTTCAGAACAAAAGATATTGAGGCATCAACCTCGATCGTCCTTTTTTCGCTTCTCCGATCGTCCTTTGTACAGCCCAATCACATAGCCAATCACGCCAGTTCCCAACGCCGCTTGAGAGGAAAAGAGGAGGCTTTCAATCTCATCGCTAGGCGGCTCAAAAAACGGATTAAACCACGGCGTATAACCAGGACTCAGTTCATTGATGGCACCTTCTGCTTGAGCATCAGAACCTGCGTATTCACCCTTAATAAAGATCAGGGGAGTAACAGCAAGACTGATGACAGCGATCGCCAGCAGCCAATTTTGCTTACCCAAAGAATCTTTCTTCATCACTTAACTCTCCTGCTTCAGCAGCTTTAGCGTTTCCAATTCCTGCTGCCCGTAGGATTGCAGCCAGTTCCAGACCAGCACCGTCAGCAAGCCTTCGCTAATCGCCAGCGGCACCTGCGTCACTGCAAAAATGCCTGTGAACTTGAGGAACGCTGCCATGAAGCCACCACTTGCAGCCGGAAACGCTAGTGCCAGTTGAATGGATGTCATCACGTAAGTGAGCAAATCTTCCAACGCGGCGGCTGTAAAGACAGCAACCCTCTGATACCCAGTGCGTAGCACCAGATGGTAAATAAAATAGGCGACATAGGGACCAACGATCGCCATCGCAAACATATTCGCGCCCAACGTGGTCAAGCCACCGTGCGCCAGCAATAGTGCTTGAAACAACAGAACCAGTCCACCTAGTACAGTCATGACCGAAGGACCAAACAAGATCGCGCCCAGTCCCGTTCCAGTAGGATGCGAGCAACTTCCAGTGACAGAGGGAATCTTTAAAGCAGACAGAACAAACGTAAAAGCGCCTGCTAACGCCAACAGCAGCTTTAATTCAGGGTTTTGCTTTGTGATACGAGTGAGCGATCGCAGTCCCACTAGAAAAAACGGCAATGATACCGCCCACCAAAAAGCTGCCCACTGCACGGGCAAGAACCCCTCTGCAATGTGCATAGCAGACGCAGGGCTGGCGGAACCAAGCAATAAATAGCAACTCAGGCAAGCCATCAATCCCAGGCTAGCCAACTTCCGATAGCGTGTCTTCATCCTGTACCTCGCAGATAAGACGGTTTTGTAACGCGATTCGGCAGGCGTTCTGACTTGAAGAATGCAAAATTAAAAAGGCAAAATTAAAAAATGGTAAGAGACACAAGCCCTACAAATTTTCAATTTTCAATTTCTAATTTTCAATTTCCTTTACAGTTGCGGGACAGCGGTAGAGTTTCACTACACTTTCCCTGTTACCTCCGACGGCTGCTCCCCGTCAGAACCGAGTCGTGAACTCAGCATACATGATGGGAAAATATTAGAAAAGTTTTATGCAGCTTGCTAACAATCGTCGATCGCGCCCTGCGTGTCATTCACTCGATAGCGCGCCACACACCGATGACCAGCAGCATTGGCATCATCAAGATTACGGTGCAATACCTGCTTAAACAGTTGCATCGCACCAACGCGATCGCCGTGACGCGACTTCTCTACGCCTTGCAAAACAACTCATCATCATCAGTGACCAACGCTCTCCTACTACCCAGTCACTGACTTCGTGCTTAGCCAATCGCCAACTTAGACCTCCGACTTCTCAGAGAAGTTAGAGGTCTGAAATGGGTTTTAGAACGAAGGAGATACCAATGCTGTACGTCCAAATAATGCGATCGTCAAAACCATCGTTGACAAAAGCGGCATGAATAAAAGAACCAAAGCCATTGATTGCCGACGTTCGACTCAATCGAAGTGCTGCCGAAACACCATAGGCATTCATTCTTGTAGGCGTGATGGCATCCAGAGCATACGTTCCCTGAGCGGCATAGAGCATAACCAAAACATCTGTGACATCGCTACCCAAATCGAAAATTGCCGATCGCCGATAGGCATTGACATCGGTAAGACCAATGCTAAACGCGAGGCTTGGTTGAACGGTCACCGGAGCCAGCGCTGAGTAGCTACCGTTGAACAGTCCATTTTTGGATGCAGGACTATTGGCGAACGCAATCGAGCAACTGAGAGGCGAGTTAGACCAATTCTACAAAATCGCCCTACAGATTCATTCTTGCTGCTGACCGCTGACTGCCAGCCAAAGCTTGCCTGTGTAGCCACAGTTTAATGAAATGGTATTACCTGCCAGATAGTCACCACTGATGGTAATCGCAGGGGTTATCTTAATCGCTACTCCCAATCCCAACCCGCCACCAGTGTCATCAATGGAGTTTTTCTCAGCGAACACTTTTTCTCAGCGAACACTTTTTCTCAGCGAACACTGAGAGAAGACACGTAGCACCACTAGAATTTCATTAAGCGTCTGTAGGGACGTTACGCTTACCTCCCTACAGACAAACCAACCGCTTTAAGACCTGCTCGCTTAAGAGTTAACGGTGACTGGGACTGCTACTGTCTGAGGCTTTTCAACCGGGGCAGTGGTGCTGATTTTCTGCGTAGGCAATCCTTCGATTGGGCATTCTTCAGTACCGACTGTCGGACGAGTCAGCGTCTCTACTTTTTCCTTGACCTTCTTCGGATCAAGCACCCAATCGCGGTAGAACTGATAGGGGCATTCCGCCATACCTTCAGAGCCTTCGCCCGAATTAATCATACCCGTGTAGCCACGATGCAGCAGCTTGAACAGATGGTTCTGAGACTGGGAATTTTTGCGAAAATCACGGATAGCAAACTTGGATAGAGCAGCGTACTGTACGCCCATGTCTTCCTCGCCGCATTCGCCCAGCGTGCGACCGTCAAAGCCAACGATCGCTGAATGTCCAAAGTAGCTATAAACGCCATCAAAACCAGCCGCATTCGCAACAGCAACATAGACATTGTTCATCCACGCCATTGCTTTCGACACCATAATCTGCTGCTCTTTGGCAGGATACATATAGCCCTGACAACGCACAATCAGTTCAGCGCCACGCATAGCACAATCACGCCAGATTTCAGGATAGTTACCGTCATCACAGATAATCAAGCTGATTTTTAGTCCTTTGGGACCATCTGACACATAGGTGCAGTCACCCGGATACCAGCCCTCGATCGGTGTCCAGGGCATAATCTTGCGGTATTTCTGCACGATTTCGCCCTGATCGTTCATCAAAATCAGAGTGTTGTAAGGCACCTTATTAGGATGGTCTTCATGACGCTCACCAGTGAGTGAGAAAACACCCCAGACTTTGTTTCTGATGCAGGCTTGAGAAAAAATCGCGGTTTCTTCACCAGGAATGGTTGCCGCCGTTTCCATCATCTCCTTAGCATCATACATAATCCCATGAGTGGAATACTCAGGGAAAATTGCCAAATCCATCCCTGGCAAACCAAGCTTCATGCCATCAATCATTGAGGCAATTTTATGACAGTTCTCAATGACTTCTTCTTTAGTATGGAGACGTGGCATTTTGTAGTTAACGACTGCAACTCCAACTGCATCGTCACTCGAAGAAATATCGCCGTGGTAAGACATTTAGACCTCCAATTGACTTGTGTCTAGAGCATAGCTGACAACCTAAAAACCTATGAAATTGAAGGTTCGCCCTCCAAAAACATTTCCCTCAAAAATTCTTTGGTTAGCTCAATGCCGGATCGCTATTACTTGTGCATAACACTTAATGAATCCAGGCTGCTGAGCGAACTCTGCCATCGATCCACCAACGGTAAGCCAGCTCTTTGTGGCATGGGCAATCATATGAGAAGGAACATAGACAGTTTGTATCGTTTATTACCTAATTGGTTGCAATACGTGCAATACAACGATCGCACATAGACCCTTTGCGTCAAACCTACTTTGTGCCAAATAAGCGATCGCCTGCATCACCTAATCCCGGTACGATATAGCCGTGTTCATCTAGTCTCTCGTCGATCGCGGCTGTAAAGATTGGTACATCTGGATGCTGCTCATGAAAGTTGCTAATGCCTTCAGGTGCGGCTAGCAAACAAACTAACTTGAGCGATCGTGGGTTCGTTTCTTTCAGTCGTTGCACGGCAGCGGCGGCTGAATTACCTGTAGCCACCATCGGATCGACCACCAGCATGTCGCGCTCTTCAATGTCGTCTGGCACTTTAAAGTAGTACTCCACCGGCTCTAGCGTGGTTGGTTCTCGATATAAGCCAATATGTCCAACCCTGGCAGATGGCATCAGTTGCAGCATTCCATCCAAAATGCCCTGTCCCGCTCTCATGATGGAAACAATCACCAGCTTTTTATCAGAAGCCAGTACAGGTGCCTCCATCGCACAAAGCGGTGTTTTAATTGATTCATATCTGAGCGGCAAATCGCGCGTTACTTCATAAGCCAACAGCATACTAATTTCAGTCATTAGTAACCGAAACTTAGCCGTACTCGTTTCAGCCCGACGCATGAGAGTCAGTTTGTGTTGGATGAGAGGATGCCCAATAACGGTAATGCTCGGTGCCATACATGAAGTCCTTTGTAGATGCGATAAGAGTATGAGGCAAATTTGATTGATGTCCAACTCTGTTCGCTTGCGACAATCTCATACTGCAATTCATTAACACCCTTTCGTTAGCACTCTCAATTGAGTCTTTCAAGGCAAATACTCAAGGCAAATACTTTTGCACGACATCCCATCCCGTCAACGAGACCCAAAGAAACCCGATAAACAAGAGTAGGTTAGTGCTGACATGCAGCAATCTTGCCCAAGGTCGCATTAAGCTGATTTGCATAGCACTCCAAGCAGAAAGAAACGTCAGGCTGACTACAGTTAGCCCTGCAAGCAAATGCCATGAGTGCCCCAAACTGCCGAAGTGACCCAGTGTTCCAACAATGCCAATACCCAGAAGCAGCAGTATCAGCGCTATCATTACTCCACCCACAATTACATGCAAGGGACGCAACCAAAAAGCACACGGTTGACATTGCTGACGCTTAGCGAAAATCCACCCACCGGAAACAGCCAACAAAAGATATGCCACGATCGCAAACCCCAGTGACCACGCAGCAATTTTCCATAACCAAATAAATGAAGGTAAATTCACTAGCCCAAAGCTAAAGAACCTCTTCATCTTGCATACAAATGAACCAAGAAAGCAAATTAGAGTTCGATACAGGCGATCTAGAAATTAAATAGTACAAGAATACTGCTCGCAAAACTACTTCGTCTCATTACGCTAGCGCATTATCGGATACACCTTTACGCACCACCGCTCAACAATATGTCTTATACCAATTCTACAAAATCGCCCTACAGATTCGTTCTTGCTGCTGACCGCTGACCGCTGACCGCTGACCGCCAGTACGATCGCTACCAAAGCAGGTTTTTTGAGTATTTCGGGTATGGGTTGGAGCGCTTTAGCAACGGTGCGTTGGTTTATTTTGGTTGAGGAGTTCAGTGTGGGGTTCAACGTGGGAAAGGGAGCACTCTAATGAGCACTCCCTTTCGCGGCTAGATTAACCTGGCACCGAGCTATTTTTGCAGGGAGCTACCCCCCAACTATCTT
>JAHHIG010000003.1 GCA_019358895.1 Tildeniella nuda ZEHNDER 1965/U140
GTGGCAAGCTCGACTTTTCCCAGTCTCTAGCGCAACAACCGATATGGTAAAAATACCAAAAGTCTTATTAGACTGCTGTTTCAGCCTATTGTGCTACGCTGCCTAATTGGATAAAGTCGAGCTAAGAAAGTTGGTTTAAACGTTGTTACTTTAGGTAATGGAAGCAGATGACCTATCATCGTGCTTTCCGAAGCGTTTGCTGGTTGAATATCACTTGAAGGCTAGTCAAGCAGTCATAAGCGCATTACTATCAGAACGGAGTCGTTGCTAGATCAGCCGATCGCTGTTATCGATTGTTATTGGGTTATCTCCGTGGCAGAAAGCACAGACAACAGTAAAGAAAAGGAAAAATTCTTCTACCCAACGGCAAGCTACCGGGGTGAATTTACACCAGAACATTTGGCATTCAACGCCAACTTGCAGGAATTTGCTCAACGGGTGTCCATCATTTGTGGTTTGGAAACAGGTGGCAAAGTGCCGCCAGGCGATGCCTACAAAGAGATCAAAAAGCTGTGGAAACAGCTTAAAGACTCGAAGCAGGCGTTGCTTGAACAGACTCAGCAGCCACGACCAGAGTTGCCGGAAGACGACTAGGCTATACCTGAAAGTAGTCTTTGACAATTTGCAGAATGCGAGCTGCCGCGTGCCCATCACCAAAGGGATTGACTGCCATTGCCATTGCCTCGTAAGCATCACGATCGCTCAAAAGCTTCCCTGCCGCTGCCGCAATCTGTTCGGGGTTGGTGCCGATCAGTTTAGCAGTACCCGCAGTGATCGCTTCTGGGCGTTCGGTAGTCTCTCGCAACACCAAAACAGGTTTACCTAAGCTGGGTGCTTCTTCTTGCAGCCCACCCGAATCGGTGAGCAGCAAGTAGCAGCGCTGAATGGCACCAACCAGTTCTGCGTAGTCCAACGGTTCGGTCAGAAACACTCGGGGATGGTTACCCAAAAGCATTTGTAAGGGTTTGCGTACTGTCGGATTGCGATGCAGAGGCAACAGTAACGCTGTATCAGGAAACTGATCGAGAACCTTCAGAAAGCCCTGGGCAATGTCCTGCAACGGTGCGCCCCAGTTTTCACGGCGATGAACCGTTGACAGCAAGACGCGATACTTCTCCCATGCCAAGTTGGGGATGTCACAGGCTGGCTGACGTGCTGCTGTCGCAAGGAGGGCATCAATGACCGTATTGCCTGTTTGATGAATCTTACCTAATACACCCGATCGCTCCAGATGGTCAACGGATACTGCTGTTGGAGCAAAGTGCAGTTGTGTAATCTGGGAAACGAGCCGACGATTTGCTTCTTCGGGAAACGGGTTGTAAAGGTCATCGGTTCGCAAGCCTGCTTCAACGTGCCCGACAGGAATTTTTTGGTAAAACGCAGCTAGTGCCGCTGCAAATGCTGTTGTGGTATCTCCCTGCACTAAGACCATTTGAGGCTGCAGCGTTTGAAAAAGTGCTTCTAAGCCACGCAAACTCAAACAGGTGATGTCACTTAAAGTTTGATTTGGCTGCATGATGGCAAGGTCATGATCAGCCGTCAAATTGAACAATGTCATCACCTGGTCAACCATCTCTCGGTGTTGCCCTGTCAGAATGACGTGGGTGTCAAATCGGTCACAAGCCTTGAATGCTTGAATGACTGGAGCGAGCTTAATTGCCTCTGGGCGAGTCCCCAAAATGATGCTGACTGGAATGGGAGTCTTCGGCATGGGGCTTTGGTTTATGGTGTAAGCAAAAGAGGGAATGAGGCGGCAGGTAATAATTATCTTATTTTACAAATTAAGTGCCGTATTATTACCAAGCTGCTGGTCGAATTTTTTACCAAGCTGTTAGTCAAGTTTTTGAAGTTTGTAACACCGTAGCTCTATTGAGATTTAGAGTTTCAATACAGGGTGAGTTAGAAGCTAGGTCAACAAAAAACCCGGCGTGAACCGGGTTGGCAAAGGCTAGATTAATCCAAGCGAAAGCAATCATCGTATGGTCTTGCCAGCTTATCCTTTGATGTCGCAGGTGAGCGGACACGCTGCATAAACTGACGTGTGACTGGGGTTTGCTTCACCATTTAGCCAACGTAGCCAGCTCACTTCTTGTGGATGAATGCCCTTCACGGTTAGCACAGCAGCGCCTAACACGATACCCAGAAGATTGAACCCAAGAATGGTGCTGGCTACTACCAAAACAGCGCTAACAGGCAGAACTGATTGTAAAACAACCGCCACTAAAGAGCCGATCGTCACCATCAGCATGATGAGCGGGAAGCCAATGACGAGCAGACAAACTGTCAGCGTAAACGCCCAAATCAAGAAACTTTTGATTGCCAAAATGTAGTAGACATTCTTAAAGCTTTGGCTCTGAGATAATGTCATGCCTGTGCCTCCTAAAAAAATAAGCTTTGGTTGTTTTAATCGAAATGCTTTCTGACGATCCTTACACTCAGGTATCGGAAGTTCTCACAGTATAGGGAATTACCAAAGTTAGATGAGCCTCCGCAGAATAAATTTACACTTTTTGGTAATCCTTCATGATCTTTTAGCGGTTTCCAATCCCTGTTTCTCCCCGTTTTACGGTTAAATTAAACGCTAAAGCCTTACGGTAAGGGATGCTTGGGAGTGTTGAAGCGGCGGCAGATTTCATGAAGTTTTCCGCCTGATACGCTCTAAAATTTCGATCGGACTGTGCTTAATCTTTCTTATAAGTCTTTGCTGCTAAGCTCATAAAGCCACTGAGTGATTAAGTATTTAAATTAGTTACCTGACTTGTGCCTCAGTTGGGTAACTATAGCAGTCCCAAATCAGTCGTGAGCGTGACTTAAGCATTGAGCGATCGACGGTCAGCCACCAGCTTTTCTCTAACCGCTGATCGCTGTTCGCTGACTGCTAAGAGTCGAGAGCAATCGTGCTTCTCACGATTTACTTAGGATCGCTACAGTCGGCTAACTGTACTGACTAAAAACGCCCGATCAAATGCTGCCTCCTGGTAAACAGGTTGCTGGCGGCACGGCGGCACAGCTCGTAGCCTGGAGCATCCGTTTTTGAGGCTGGCGAAACGAAAGCTCTCACTTTTGGGTCTCACAGAACGATCGTGTGCGTCATTAAACTGGCGATTGTTCATTCTACAGAGCCATACATGAGCTACGACTATGACTTGTTTGTGATTGGTGCGGGTCCGGGAGGGCTTGCAGCCGCGAAGCGATCGGCACAGTATGGTGCCACTGTTGCAATCGCTGAGCAGGCTCAAGCAGGTGGTGGTTGCGTCAATCGTGGCTGTATTCCCAAAAAGCTGATGGTTTATGCGGCGGCTTTTGCGCGCTTAAACCAGGACGCAACCGCTTACGGTTGGAGCGGTAGTGAGCGCCAGTTTGACTGGCAGCGGTTTGTCTCAGCTAGAAATCAAGAGATTGAGCGGTTACAGCAGGTACAGGTGCAGGCATTAGCAGCAGCAGGAGTAGAGTTCATCCACGATCGCGCGCAGTTTGTGGATGCGCATACATTGGCAGTGGGAAAACGCACCATCACGGCGGACAAAATTTTGCTTGCAGTCGGTGGTAAGCCTATCAAACCGGAGATTCAAGGCATCGAACATGCGCTGACTTCCAACGAAATGTTCAACCTGACAGCACTGCCGCAGAAAATTGCCATTTTGGGTGGTGGTTACATTGGCATTGAATTTGCAAGCATTCTGCGCGGGTTTGGCTGTGATGTCACCCTCATGAATCACGAAACCTGCATTCTTTCAGGCTTTGATGCTGATCTGGCGGCAGCAGTCCATCGTGGCTTAGTCGATCGTGGCATTCAGATTCTGTGCAACACAACCATGAGCGCGATCGCGCCTGTATCTGAGGGTTTTTGTCTGTCGCTCAAAGGCGCTTGTGTCGAGACACTGACGGTTGATGCGGTGCTTGCCGCAACGGGTCGTGCGCCTCAGCTTGACGGGTTAAACCTGGACAAGGCAGACGTTAAGGCAGACAAAAAAGCGATCGCAGTCGATGACGATAGCCGTACGAACCAACCTCATATTTTCGCGGTTGGCGATTGCACCAATCGTTTACAGCTAACGCCTGTTGCGAGAGCTGAGGGCAAGGCGTTTGCCGATACTACGTTTGGCAAGCTCTCTCGCAGTGTGAACTACGACTACGTACCATCAGCCGTTTGCAGCTATCCAGAAGCTGCTTCTGTTGGCATGACCGAAGCTAAGGCGCGTGAGCAATACGGCGATATGGTGCGATGCTACCAAACTGAGCTCCAGCCATTGTTCTACAGCCTGACCGATCGTTCCGCCCAAAGCTTAATTAAATTGGTGGTCGATGGCACTACCGATCGCGTTCTGGGCATCCACATGGTTGGTGACCATGCAGCAGAAATCATCCAAGGTCTAACTGTTTCCCTGCAAATGGGCGTAACGAAACAAGCGTTGGATCAGACGATCGGCATCCATCCGTCCTCAGCAGAAGAGCTTTTTTCGTTGACTTAGCTCAGTTACCAACAGCCGTATCCACCTTATGCAGTTTTCCTCTCTCCAAAGTGTTAACGGTTTCATGGCAACAATCTTCCATCTGGTTGATGTCTCGATCGTCGTCAATCTGGTCAACTGTAGCTAGCGCTCAAAACTGTAGATACTGAATGGGAGTTGTAACATGCGGAAGCTGAATATTGGCTTGACAGAAGAGCAACGCGGCGGTGTCTGCGAATTGCTTAACAAGGACTTGGCTGATGCCAACCTGTTATTGATCAAAACCAAGAAATATCATTGGGATGTAACCGGACCAGAATTCCGCTCCTTGCACCAGATCTGGGAAGAGCAGTACGAAATCTTGAACGAAACGATCGATGCCATTGCCGAGCGCGTCCGTGCTTTAGGCAACTACCCACTTGGAACCGCAGAAGGGTTCCTGAAGTACGGCTCTATCACTGAACACAGTGGTGAGGTACCTCCTTCGTACGAAATGGTCGCTAACCTGGTCAACGATCACGAGCAAATCATTCGTAATTTGCGTGAGCACATCGACCAGTCTTCGGAAGACTTCCACGACGAAGGCACGGCTGACTTTCTGACGGGTTTAATGGAAGGACATGAAGAAATGGCATGGATGCTGCGTTCCTTTATTGAGGGCAAAGCCGTGCAACCAGACAATCAGCAGCCACCTGCAAATGTGAAGTTTCCTGTTGGCGCTGCAAAGTAAAGCCTTCAGGTTCCTTACTCTGCAACGGCACTACATCTGACCATCCTTCAGCCCTCAACCGCTTCCACAAAGGAAAACAATTGGGGGTGGAAGGCTGGTTTTAAACAATGCAATGATTCAATAACCCAATTGTTCGCGTGCTTGCTGGCGCAAGGCACGGGCACCTTCAGCTTTGGGTTGGATTTGAAGGGCTTTATCTAAGGCGGCAATTGCCTGGTCAAAGCGTCCCAAATTCCAAAGGGCTGCTCCTTTCGTACTCCAGGCTTCAGCAGAATTGCGATTGAGCGCGATCGCTTCATCCAGTGCATCAATGGCTTCCGACGATCGCCCGAATTCTTGTAGGGTAATGCCTCGATCGACCCACGCCTCGGCAAACGTTGGTTTAAGGGCAGTGGCTTGTTCAAAGAGCCTTAGTGACTGTAGCGATCGGTCTTGTTGCTTCAACGCTTTACCCTGACTCCATAGCGCTTCAGCATAGTCAGGGTTCAGCGCAAGAGCATCGTTGCAAGCGACAACCGCCTGGTCTGGTCGTTTCAGCCCTGTAAGAGCATCGCAGCGCCCCCAGTACGCCTGCGCGGTTTTGGGCTTGAGCTTGATGAGCTTGTCATAGCTGGTCAGGGCGGCTGCATATTGCCGCTGTTTGCGTTGACGATTTGCCTGCTCTAGTAAAGTGGCAGCTTGTTGTTCAAGTGACAGTGGCTTGGGCGTAGAAAGGGGCGATCGCTTTGGAGTCGGGTATGGCACTGTGCTTAGCGGCGTTGTCGATTGGTTAACCCGCAGGAGCGGACTGACTTTGAGACTCAAGAAGGCGATTCCTGCTGCCGCTAAACCTGTGAGAACGACCCAGTGTGCAGCGCTGGGTTTTTGAAGTGCAAAGAAGCGCTTTCTGAAAGCACCTTTGTCTGGTGTTTCGATAGGCTCAGACTTTCGTAGGAACGATTCAGAAGCGGTATGACCAGATAAGGTGAGCGTTTCGTCTTTGGGGTCTGTAGGTGCGAGATCATACGTGGCACTGGACTGCTTCAGTGTCACTAAGGGCTGTTGAGCCGTGTCTAGAAGCACTGTTGAAGCTAGATCATCATCATCTGTAGCAGAGGAACGTGCGTCTGGTTCCGTCAGTCCTGGCGAAATATCTCGCAGTGCTTCTAACGCCTCTACAGCCGTGGGATAGCGATCGCGGAAGTCGTAACACACCATGCGATCGATGATATCTGCCAGTGCAGCACTCACATTTGAAGTATGCACGCGCCAGGCAAGCTCACTGGTTTGGGCATCTTCGCCCAGTTCGCGTGGCAATATACCTGTCAGCGCTTGAATGCCGACCAGCCCGACTGCATAAATGTCGCTGCTAAAGCGGGGCTTCCCTGCAAGCTGCTCGTTGGGGATGTAGCCCTGAGTGCCAATGGAAACGGTTGAGTCAGCTATGTCAGTATTCGGATCGTCAGCGATCTGGACACTCACTCGCTTCACCGCACCAAAATCGATGAGCACTAGCTTGCCATCACGACGACGACGCATCAGATTAGATGGCTTCACGTCTCGATGAATCACGTTTTGTTGATGGACAAAGACCAGCACTTCAAGAATGTCTTTGAGGAGCGCGATCGCTCGGTCTTCTGCCCACTGTTCACCTTTGATCACTTGTCGAGTCATGGGTTCGCCTTCGACAAACTCCTGCACCAGATAAAATTCCTGGTTTTCCTCAAAATGGGCGAACAGTGATGGTATCTGATCGTGATTACCCAGTTGATAGAGGACTCTCGCCTCTGTGTTAAACAGTCGCCTAGCTGTTTGTAGGTTCTTTGGCTCGTTTGACTTGGCTAGCAGTCGTTTGACGACACAGCGAGGGCAGTCTGGCAAATGGAGGTCTTGTGCCAGAAACGTCTGACCAAACCCACCAACGCCTAACTGGCTGATGAGTTTGTAACGCTTGCCCACAACTGCTGTGGGAGTGTCCTGTTGAAGTTGATGAGTCATTGTTTAATTAAGCGACTCTAGGTTCATCAAGCATCGCGGCAGCCGAGTATTCTTATTTTTCTGCGCCTAACTGCAACATCAGGATGCCCTAAAGAGATTCCTACGGATTTCAATCACAAGGAGTCGATACCACCGCAACCAAACTTGCGGCGAGTGCCAGCGCGATCGCTCAAAGACCAACATAGAGGGTAATGAGAGAATGCAGATAATTAGAACCGCATCCTTGAGTAACCGATAACGCGCTGTAGTGGTAACCACTCTCCATATTCACTTCTCAGCCTTCACTCCTCACTCCTGCGTTCCACTCGCCGCTCAGAACGCCACACAAAAAACGTCGGCTGTCATTTGAGTGAATCTGAGCCTGGTCAAAGAAGGTAACGCGATCGAAACTCCAGTGTATTGGCTAACAGCACAGCTGGCAAATTTTGCCTAACGTCCAAGCTGTTGAAAAGCAGCACCCCTCGTTACGGCTTGCTGATGTTGAGAGCCATAGCTGATGTGAATCGATCGTTGGACTTATCAAGGGCAGGAGCTTGAAGACCGTCCCTACCTCACTCGCGCTGTGCAGTTGGCTGGCAAGAGAGATATGCCATCTCTGCAAGCGGCGATCGCTGAGGCAAGTCATACCATTTCACTAAACTGTGGCTACACAGGCAAGCCTCGGCTGGCGGTCAGCGTTCAGCGTTCAGCGGTCAGCAGCAAGAACGAATCTGTAGGGCGATTTGTCGAATTGGTATAACGTCAGCTTTGGCAGCGTGCTCTATCAACAAGCGCAAGACAACATCGGTCAGTGGACAGACGCGATCCAGAAGCCGCATTCGCAGGCATGTCCCGAACAGTCAGGTAGGAGTCGGCTCAGTCCTGCTAATGATGCCATCCCACCCGTAAAGACGATCGTACCGTAATGCAGCTTCCTGATTGGTTTAGTAAGGCAATCGCGCTGCATGACAGGCAATTGCTTTGTTTACGAATGTAAAACCCAGCGATCGCAAACATTTGCCATATTGCATGAATTGGATGAGTAAAAGTGCGCTGCATTTTGTGGATGCGCTCTCAGGCTGTAGATAGAATCAAGGCATCGCTTTTGCACCCTACTGTCGCTGTAGCCTATGCGGAAGCTTCTGACATTCTTGAGTATATTGCTAGGGTTGAGTCTGCTCTTTTGGCTCTTATCTTTTGTCTCTCAGCATGGTTATGCCTTGAGAGGAGGGAAGTATACTGTCCTCCTCGTTTGTATCGCCACCGTGGTTAGTTTAGTTTGGGCATCAAAGCAGCTTACTCGCTTCCCGCTGCGTTTCACACCTGAAACTGTCCTTCATACTCGGCTTCTTATTGGTCTGATTATTGGTCTAATCAGTCTATTTTTGCTGCTCAACAGTCCAATCATCATACTGGAACTAGTGATGGGCGATTTTACCGTCTTACACTGCACTAATACATATACCTCTCCTAGCGGTTTGAACTCAATTACGCTGCGGAATTTTGATGATTTGAACGACTCTCAAAGGGTTGACGCTTCTTTCAACTGGCTCATCTTCACTAAGGTGTTAGAGGTGGGAGATGATTACCATCCTGGACTGTTTTCTTGTGACGCAGGCGATAAACGGAATATCAGCGTTGTGTGGAGTGCGTTCGAGACTCAGGTTAATTGGCGGGCAACGAACTGGAGCCAGATCAATCGTAAGGGAACATTTAAGTTTTTTGACTTAAAACGAGTCACCCCCGTTGGACATTGATGGCGCTAGCGGCGTAGATTCTTTGAATCACCTCAAACACTCACTGTTAGGAAAGCGCGATCGCCCTACAAGGCTAACTGCTTTGCTCCCCGCAGAAAAAGGAGACTGCTGTAGAGGTGAAAGGCAGAGTCCCAGTAGCTATCTTCTTGCCGCGAGAGGTAAATGTGAGACTTTAAGCGAAGGAGCGGTACGGTAAAGTCTGCGGCAGTTTGGGCAAAGGGTGTGAACTGTGACCAGGCTTCAGCGTTTGGCGTTTGGTGTTTGAGTAATGCCATCAACTGATTCCAGTTTGTCCGAGTGGTGTTGCGATCGGGCGCGTCGATCGTAGCTTGAGCGCCAACGGTTAATCCTTCATCAAACTGATAGCTGCTGTCATGTAGGCGGAGAATGCAGCGTCGTCCTGGCAAATGCAAATCGCAGAAATGAGCGTAGTCTTGAATGTCCGCTTTGCGTTCGAGTCGATTGCGGTAGCCCAAGTCGAGCACTTGTTCAAAAATTGGTAGCATCCCTTCGACTCGCTGCGTCACTTCTGACCAGTCGAAGCTGAGAAACCCCACCTGGTCATGCATGTTCTGGCAAACTACTGTTGCCTTGGGCGCGGCTGCTTGAAACGAGTTCACACGAAAGATCTGAATTGCCTGAAGCTCCGGTTGCGAAGCCCAAACGTTTGGCACACCTGCCTGTTGCAATTCCTGACTGTAGACTTGCAGTTCGCCCGCTAAGCCCACACGATATAAGCGCCAGCCTCGATTAGGAATCAGCAGCCTTGCTGTATAAGCATCTAGCTTCATCACACGGGCGAAGTTCTGAACGACAGTGGCACGATCGCCGTCCGCAACCGCTTCGAGCACCAAAAAACCGGGTGCGTTGTTGTTTGGTTCGGCAGTTGCCTGGGCAATCGCCTGCTGGCGGCGATCGCGCTGCAATGCTTCTACCCGCTGTATACCCTGACGCACTTGAGTAACCAGCTTTGCATTCGTTGTGTCGCGCAGTAGTTGACGATAGATGGTTGTAGCCGCGTCAAGCTGACCAGACACTTCCTGCAATCGCCCTGAGTAAAACTGTGCCCACAGGTTTTGTGGCGACTGTGCCAACAATGCCGAAACCAGTTGAGCAGCCGTTCGGTAATCCTGACGTGCAAAAGCAGCGGCGATTTCGTCAAGCATGGGAGGAGAGGGGAGAGGGGTAAGGAGTAAGGGGTAGGGGAGTTTTGAGCTTGGTTTGTCTCTTACCAAATCATGTCGTCGGTATGAGCCAATCTGCCCATTCACTACCCCATTATTGTTCCATTGCTGTTTCACAAACCTACCACCGCACTTCACACCTCGCACTTCACTCCTCACTCCTCACTCCTTCCCAAACAGCGGCAACCAGTGATAAAGCAACCAACGGAGCCGTGACGGCGCGGAGAATACGAGTGCCAAGAGAGACGGTTTGGTAGCCTGCGGCGATCGCCCGCTCGATTTCAGCATCAGTCCAACCGCCTTCGGGACCGATCGCAATGACGATCGAAGCGCTGACTGAATCAGGGATTGATAAGCGGAGGCGATCGAGTAAGTGGTAGTGTGCCCCACGTGCAACGCAAAGGTATTTTTGCAGACGTGCATCAGTCTGCTGACGGTCGCTCTCCTGCTGAAGGTGTTCAGTGAAGGAGATGGGTTCGGCAATCCGGGGTACGCACAACCGTTCAGATTGTTCGGCAGCTTCGTTGGTGATGCGCTGCCAGCGTTCCACCTTTTGGGTGCTGGGATGAAGGAGGGTGCGATCGCTCATCACGGGTAGAATCTGGTCAACCCCCAACTCGGTTGCCTGACGCACTACATCATCAAAACCATTTCCTTTAGGCAGCGCTGCCACCAATGTGACGCGGATCGGTAGCTCTGTATGAGTGGTGATTGACTCTACAATCTCTGCCTGCATCCGTGGCTCGGAGGTCTGCACCAGTCTTGCTAACCATGCGCGTCCCAGTCCATCCATCGCAATGAAGCGATCGCCCTCAGCTAACCGCAATACGCGCTTGAGGTAATGCTGCTGCGATGGGGCTAAAACAAGCTGTCCGTTCTGAAGTTGCTCAGGCTTGACCACCAGGCGTTGTAACTGCACGAATTGCTTGAGGCTCATCTAAGCGTACTTTCTATCACTTTAAGCTAGCGGAGATGGCTTATGAACAAGCTTTTCTCTAATCGCTGACCGCTGACCGCTGACTGCTAAGAGCTAATACTTGTATGGCTTCTCACAATTCATTTAGGAGCGCTCTATATATGTGTTGCCTCGGTACAGCACCAGATCAAAGCAGCGATCGCTTACCCGAAACTTATTACTGCTTCAAGACTTCTAAGCGTTTCTTCATCATCTCTTTAAAAAAGGTGATCAAGCAAGCACGTTACTTTAAGATTTCCTCACTTTCCTCATAACGCCATACTTAAAGAATGCCATAGAATAAAGTTGTGAAGCGCAACTCGCTCTACTCTTGAAACGTCACCCGATCAGGTAATTTGCTGAGCATCACTTCCTTGAGATGAGCACTGTTCTTGGATCTCTAGATTTTGTTTGAGCATCTATCATTGGTTCCGGCACACGCCACGCAAGGGTTTTGAACCTTACGTGCCAGGTTGAAGAAGAGAAAAGTCAATGATGGTAATGCCTCCGTTTCTGAGTGAGTACGCCTTTGCTGGCTGTATTAACGCCAGCGCTTTAAGGGCTTCAGCGGTATGAGAGATGAAACTCTAGACCGACAGCACGACTTGATTGAACATGTTGGCGGTCGCGACATTTTGACGCAGCTGAACAGTGGTCAGTTGTTAGTAGTCAATAGTCGCAGGCGCAATGGCTTGATTATCTACAAGCGGTTTCATGCTGAGTTCGCTGGACCTGGTGCCGCAGTGGGCAGCTTCTTTGACGTTGATTGTCAGCGTGCTGTTCCAGTGGGTGACCTTTCTCTCGTCTGTCCAGAAAATCAAGAGGAGCGCCAAAAAGCCTACCTGATTCGGCGGCAGTGGATTCGTTTAACTCAACAGTTAACCGACAACCCTGTACCATTGCAGCGAGCGCAAATGATTTTGAACCAATTTGAGAACTATTTTGGTGCCGAGATGGTCGCGCAGTTGCCAGATGAGGCGTTTGCCTTGCTGGTCGGTGTGTTGCCACAAACAGTCCGAATGATGCGGCGTAATCCTGATAATCTTGAGTTGAGACTCAAATTCTAGCTCTTGCGATGCTGCTATCAATACCCGCTCAAGCCAATACTCTTCCAAGACAGAGAGAGTTAAATGCTACAGAACAAAGGTCTAAGCTCTTGTTAGGCATAATATCCCCTATGTAATTACTTTCTGTAAAAACTTCAATGTCTAAACTAAGCCGGAATACAGCAGTGGCAATCCTAGTGATTATTGGTATGATTACAGCTTCTCCAGTCATCACTGCATTCAATTCAAATGGAATTACATCTTTATACAATATTGCCCTTGAAGATGATGCCGTCTTGCTGCTAGTAAGGCATCGCCAAGCCATGCTAGGGGTGCTTGGTGCTGCCTTAGTTTATGGAGCATTCTTCTATCATCTACGAATGATGGTTATTATTGCTGCTGTAGTCAGCAAACTTGCTTTTATTGGATTATGTATAACTAC
The DNA here is from genome assembly GCA_019358895.1 of Tildeniella nuda ZEHNDER 1965/U140. GTDB lineage: Bacteria > Cyanobacteriota > Cyanobacteriia > Leptolyngbyales > Leptolyngbyaceae > Stenomitos > Stenomitos nudus. Next base: position 12,522 of record JAHHIG010000003.1, read on the forward strand.
ACCAGATTTAACGCAGGGAATTCAACGGATCATTTACTTTGATGCAGTGTCGATAGTTCTTTTGCTTATTGCTGCTGTTATATTTCGGCGCTCCCCTTCTGTGTGAGACCAACTTTTAGACAATCTGTGCTGCCAAATACTCAATAGAGATTTGTCAACAAAGCCATGCCTAATAACCGCGTGCACCGGACTGACCGAGATACTTTCTGCTTCGTTCGAGTCCCTTACAGCCGGTGACGCTAGCCGTTCTGTAGCGTTCTCACGCTGGATAAATACGTAGCCGACGATTCGGCTCGTCTCCAAAGCTCCGTGATTTGAGGTGATAGTGTTCCACCAGCTCATGCTGCATTTTACGCACGATGGGAGAACGCGGTAGAAGCTCTACTGGTTGTCCTTTCGGAATGACAATCTGCTCAACTGCAAGTCTGGCTTCCTCAAGCGCTTCAATTTCGTCGTCACTGCCGCTACCGGAGAACAGGTTGAGATCGGCAATCTCAGGTGTGCCAGAGTCGTCTATATCCAGCATTCGCCGCAACCCGTGAGCAATTTGGGGAATCGTACTGGCTTTGATGGTGTGGATCGGTACCTGGCGGGCTTTGGCGATGTGACGTAGCTTAGAGTGATTTTTGACGTGCGATCGCAGCGCTAAAACAGCATCGGCGTGATCAATATCTTTCGTCAGAATGACAGGCAAGCTGAGCGTACGAATGACCTGATCAAGCTGATGACGGCTCACTGCATACGGATAAACATGCAGGACATCCTCACCGTTGGGACCCATGCGCTGCCCACCGTCACTGAATGCCGCTTCTGAATCGCCGTCTAAAATCTCATGCAAAAGAGCAGCATTACCGCCACCAAACCCACCTTGTAGGGATTCATCTAACAGTTGTTCAAACTGCTGCTCATCGGGCGATAAGTCTAACTGAGTGGGAGCTGATAATGGACGCATCTGCCCAGACGATCGCCAACCACGACTCTGAACGCCGCCTAACCGCCCAGAGCTAACAAATGTAGAGCGATCGCTGAGATCCGTTTGGCTTCCCAGAGGACTAATGGCGCTACGTGCTGGTGATACGCCGCGAGCTGTACGTCGTTGTCCCGTTTGTGCCTCTGATTCCGTACTCGACAGCTCATGAGTAATGATCACCTTGCCAGCTTCGCTAAGCGCTCTCACCTGAGGATTGGGCTGGCGACCGCGCAGCAAACTGTCAACGGTTTCAGCCACCTGCTCGTGAATCACCCAACGCTGACGCTCCAGCATTTCTACCGCAATATCAAACGTGGGTGGCGCTTTGCGTTCCAGCACACTTTTTTGACTACCGCGTCGGCGTGCCTCTTCGTCTCCCAATGTAACGGACTGAATGCCGCCAATGAGGTCTGAAAGTGTCGGGTTCTTGATCAGGTTCTCCAGGCGATTGCCGTGAGCAGTGCCCACTAATTGCACACCGCGTTCCGCGATCGTGCGCGCTGCCATCGCTTCCAACTCAGTGCCAATTTCGTCAATGACGATGACTTCGGGCATGTGGTTTTCCACCGCCTCAATCATGACCTGATGCTGAAGTTCTGGACGGGCGACCTGCATACGGCGCGCACGACCGATCGCGGGATGTGGCACATCGCCATCACCAGCAATTTCGTTAGACGTATCGATAATGACAACACGCTTTTCAAGTTCATCCGCCAGCACGCGGGCAATCTCTCTCAGGGCTGTGGTTTTGCCAACGCCTGGGCGACCGAGCATCAGAATTGATCGCCCACTTTCAACCAGATCGCGGATCATGCCGATCGTGCCAAAAATCGCGCGACCAACGCGGCAGGTTAAGCCAATCACTTCGCCCCGACGATTACGAATGGCGCTGATACGATGGAGTGTCCGTTCGATGCCAGCCCGGTTATCGCCACCAAAATCACCGACTTTGGTAATACATTCGTTGAGATCTGCCTGCGAAACCAGTGACTCAGAAAGATATTCTGCCTGACCAGGAAACCGTGCTTCTGGACGGCGACCAATGTCCAGGACAACTTCAACTAGCATATCCTTCTGAGGATGCTGCTCTAGTCGCAGTCGAATCGCATCCGGCAAAATTTCTAGCAGCTTCGTCAAATCGTCTGTAATTTGCATGCCTGCGTGGTGAGAGGTATTAGCGTTAGAGAGAACTTCGGCAGCGCTGGCGATCGCTTCGTGACGATCGTCCAATGGAGGTAGCGACTGCTCCAAATCACCGCCATTGTGCCTATCAGAAGAATCAATACCGTTAGGGTTTACCATTTGCTCGATAAGGGAAGAACAAGCGCAACGGACAAGGGGTAGATGGCGATCAAAACACGCGGTTAAAGATTTAAGCGCGTTCGTTGACTGCTGTTAAAGGCTTTTAGTTGAGAAACAAGGGTGCGCGCAAGCGTCACTGCCTGCCAAAGCAAATCAGGTACGTCTTCCAGCCCAAGCGCTTGCGATCGTTGGGTTGTCTGCCTTTGCCCAGTCATTGCTTGCTGACTCGCTGCTGCCGAAGTCAACACGGATGGCAGGGTTGTATCAACTGATCGCTCATGGTCGCTCCTTTCTAGACCGATCGCGTCTAGCTGATTGAGGAGGGGAGTCAGTAACGTACGAGCGTAGCTACCATAAGCAACACCTGCAATGTAAGCAGGTGAGTGGACATCAAAAGAGGTGTCAGATTTTTTGGTATCAACGGAATCTAACATTGACGCATTAAGCAGGCTCGGATGCAGTAACCCCAGTGCTTTCAGCTTGGGCACTGTATGGCGATTTGTACCCCCTGCCAACTGGATGTAGCCCGGTAAACCAGCCGTTAATACTTTTTGACCCAGCCTGACTGCTGCCCTCGTTGTACCGATACCAAGATCCCCACTCATTGGGCGACCATCCATTTGCCACACTAGAGGGCAAGGGAGCGGTGAAACGATGTCATACAGCGCCCGCAAGTAGTCAAGCAACCCGTCTCCATCAGGGCAGCTAATCGCCACTAGCTTTAGGTTGCAGAGCCACGGCGCGATCACCTGCCAAAGTCGTCGAAACTCTGCTAAACGTCCAATCTGTGTATGGATCTCAAGCGCATCCACGCCAGCCTGCAAGACAAGCGGTGCAATCGCCGCTGGTGTAGAGACATAAGAACGGGTTGAAATCTGTTGCACCGGGCATACAGGCAAACAGCGACCGCACCCATAGCACCGATCGCTCAGCACACCCGATCGCACACCACCCGCAGGAGAAACGCTGATCGGCGCACGTCCTCGTGGTATGCGGCTAGACGTTAACCCACTGTCAGCCACTGATAGCGGTGCTTCAAAGACGATCGCCTGTGCTGGACAGATCAGCTCACACGGGCGCATACAGTCGGGCGGGCAGGTAGTCGGATCAAATTCAGCTTTACGAAAATGAGGATCTTCACTGTCGTTTAAGCTGATCATGAGCCAGGGTGTGCCCTGCGCGTACGATCGTTCCTGGTCATCAGAGTCAGCCAGGGCAGAAGCAAGCTTGAGCGCTGCTTTCGCAGTCGAAACGACGGCTGGGTCAGCAGCGACATCAATACAGTCCGCCCCGGCGAGCGCATAGGCTAGTGCCAGATTTCGGATCGATGGGAGGTGTTGGAAACTGGCTCCGCAAATGAGTTTGAACCAGTGACCTTCCCTCAGAGATCGCAAAGGGTAGTACAGATCAGTCACCCCTACATCCTAGTGCCCCATTGACAAAATTACGAGGCATCCACAGAACTCTTTTCGCAAACGGGCGTGGCTCCAGCAGAACACACAAGCATGGCTCTAAGCAGAAACCAATGCCTGTGTGAGCGGTGTCCAACGGAAGGCGCGATCGCCCCCCAATTCGACCACGATCTTCAGCTTTGGCTCAACGGTCGGTAAAGCTGCCAAATACTCAAGCTCTTGGTTCGATAAAATGGAGCCCTCTATGATCCACAGCAGCAACCCTTTAGATTTTGCAGGCAGTTGCTCAAGCTGATAGCTCACGAGTGGTGGAATAAAGTAAGTGTAGCCAACCGCCGCTCCCGTGCTCGTGCTCTTCTTGCCTAGATGGGGCGGACGGACACCGTGTACACCCGTCAGGTAGGCAGCCAAATCGCCTAGTCCACGCGCTGTGATGCTGAGTGATACATAGCCTGCCGTCCGAATCCGTCGCCTGTAGCGTCCTTCAAACCCACCTTCCAGCGGAACATACACACCCAAAGCGCCCAAGGTTTCTAAATCACGAATGAGCTGCCTGCCAGTCGTAAGTAGTGCCATCGATCTTTCACTCCATCTCTTTAAGATTGCACTGACGCTATCGGAGTACCTACAAGTCTGTTGAACTCGCCCGTTTGGGGAGCGATCGCCTTCCGGCTGTTGAGAGAAGGATACTTACAGTGTTCCAATCTCAGTCTTACTATAAAGCTCAATGCTCTTATTGGTTGGTTTGCAGCTAAAAAAGCAGGACGATCGCCAGCGCAGCGAAAAACTTCTTCAAACTACTAGACAGACTAGGGAAGTTTGTCTTATATTAGATGACTGCTGCTGAATTTATGTCGAAGGGCATCCAGGCTAAAGTCTGAATCTGCAAACAGCAGCGTTCTAGACTTGCCGGAAATTTACTTCTGCTTCCAAGGATACTGAGTGGCTTGCTGCTCAAGTCCTAGCAGAAATAGTTATTAGATGTAGCGTTTATCAGATTGCGCCGACCTCCAGAGCTGAGCGGGTGGTTCGTTAGACTTCAGTGTGCTTCTGCTTTCTAGCCTTGCTAGGTTTTGCAGGCTGTAGCTTTGTCTGGCGCTTTCAACCCTCATGCTCTGGCGATCGACCTTGAAGTTCTTTGGGACTCCAAAAAGCAGGGATGCGCTTGTGTAATGTATCGAAATGGAGTCTAGTCACCGTGTCTGTTGGTATCCTCGGCACAAAACTCGGTATGACCCAGGTGTTTGATGAGACTGGAAAAGCAATTCCTGTCACCGTCATTCAGGCTGGTCCATGCACTGTCACGCAAGTGAAAACAGCCCAAACAGACGGCTACTTTGCTGTCCAGGTTGGATACGGTGACGTGTCTCAAAAAGCGTTGACGAGACCAGAGTTAGGTCATCTTGCAAAGTCAGGAGCATCTCCTGTACGGCATTTGCACGAATATCGTCTCGACACCTCTGGCGACTTTGAACTGGGTCAACAACTCAAAGCCGATGCTTTTGAAGTTGGGCAAATCGTTGATGTGATTGGTACCAGCATTGGTCGTGGCTTTGCGGGCTACCAGAAACGGCACAACTTTAGACGCGGTCCGATGGCGCACGGTTCTAAGAACCACCGCGCACCCGGTTCTACTGGAGCAGGCACCACGCCTGGTCGCGTTTATCCCGGCAAGCGGATGGCAGGACGCTTGGGCGGTGGTCGAGTAACCGTTCGAAAGTTAACAGTCGTACGAGTCGATGTCGATCGGAACCTATTGCTGATTAAGGGTGCAGTTCCAGGAAAACCTGGCGCGTTGCTTAATATCGTCCCCGCTACATTGGTTGGTCGCCAGTAGGAGTCGTTCCTTTGGAATGCATCACTACGCTGAACGAGAGACAAGGTAAAACTATGGTTGATTGCGTCGTTAAAGATTGGCAAGGTCAGGAGGCAGGTACCGCTTCTCTAGACCTAAAAGTGGCAAGTGAGGGAAATGCGGCTCACATCGTCCATCGTGCGTTGACTCGCCAATTAGCAAATGCACGTCAGGGAACTGCTTCTACGAAAACTCGCGCTGAAGTCCGTGGTGGTGGACGCAAGCCTTGGAGACAAAAGGGTACAGGTCGTGCTCGTGCAGGCTCAAATCGATCGCCCCTTTGGCGCGGCGGTGGCGTGATCTTTGGTCCTAAGCCAAGAGATTACACCGTCAAGATGAACCGCAAAGAGCGGCGGTTAGCCCTTCGCACAGCGTTACAAAGTCGGCTTGAGGCTCTGGTGGTGGTGCAAGATTTTGCTGACAACCTGCCTCGCCCGAAAACCAAAGAAGTGGTAAAAGCGTTGGCAGGTTGGGGCGTTGAGCCGAGGGCAAAAGTCCTGCTCATTGTTGCCGAGCGGAATGAAAATGTCTACTTGTCAGCTCGTAACATTGACAACCTACGAATGATTTCCGCTAGCAATTTGAACGTGTTTGACTTGCTTGCAGCTGATCACATTGTCGCCACGGCATCCGCTCTTACAAAAATTCAGGAGGTCTACGGTGACTAACTACAACGCTGGTGCTCTTGCTGACCTGGTGCGCCGCCCGATCGTGACTGAGAAAGCGACGCTCCTGTTGGAAAACAATCAGTACACGTTTGAGGTCGATCCCAGAGCGAAAAAGCCGGAAATAAAGGCGGCGATCGAGACTCTGTTTGAGGTCAAAGTGGTGAACGTTAGCACCCAAAACCCTCCTCGCAAAGCGCGTCGCGTCGGTAAATTTGCGGGTCATCGTCCGCACTACAAACGTGCAGTGGTCACGCTAGCAGTTGGAGACTCCATCACACTTTTCCCCGAAGTCTGATGTACTGACCCTCCTGCTGTCTGACGTTCGCCATGCCAAATTTTGACCCGAAACTGCAAAAATCCCCAAGAGCTTAACGTATGGGCATCCGTATTTATCGACCAATGACCCCCGGTACTCGTACCCGCACGGTCTCCGCTTTCTCTGAAGTCACTAAGAGTGAACCAGAAAAGTCTCTAACACACTCAAAGCACCGTCCCAAAGGGCGCAATAACCGGGGTGTGATTACGTGCCGTCATCGGGGTGGTGGGCACAAGCGCCTTTATCGGGTTATTGATTTCAAGCGTGATAAGCACAATATTCCCGCTAAGGTCGTTGCGATCGAGTACGACCCCAACCGGAACGCACGCATTGCACTGCTTTTTTATCAGGATGGCGAGAAGCGTTACATCCTTCACCCAGCTAACCTGCCAGTCGGCACAATCATTCGCTCTGGACCGGATTCGCCCTTTGAAGTGGGCAATGCTATGCCGTTAGGCAACGTGCCGCTCGGTACACTGGTGCACAATGTTGAACTGGTGCCCGGTAAAGGTGGACAAATTGTGCGTGCAGCAGGCGCAAGCGCACAGGTCGCGGCGAAAGAAGGCAACTTTGTCACGCTGAAGCTGCCCTCCGGTGAAGTGCGTTTGATTCGTCGCGAATGTTACGCCACGATCGGCTCTGTGGGTAACGCTGACATTCGCAACACCAGCTTTGGTAAAGCGGGTCGCAAGCGCTGGAAAGGTCGCCGCCCCCAAGTGAGAGGCAGCGTGATGAACCCAGTCGATCACCCACACGGTGGTGGTGAGGGTCGTGCACCGATCGGTCGATCGGGTCCGGTAACACCTTGGGGTAAGCCAACCCTGGGCTACAAAACTCGGAAGAAGAAGAAGCTGAGCAACGCATTGATCGTGCGTCGCCGTCGGAAATCTTCCAAGCGAGGCAGAGGCGGTCGGGATTCATAAATGACTGAGGGGAAATAGAACTATGGGTCGTTCATTAAAAAAAGGTCCGTTCGTTGCTGACCACCTGCTGAGCAAGATTGAGGCACTAAATGTCAAAGGTGATAAGCAGGTCATCAAAACCTGGTCTCGTGCGTCCACTATTTTGCCTCAGATGATTGGTCATACCATCGCTGTGCATAACGGGCGACAACACGTCCCCGTCTATGTCACCGAACAGATGGTCGGGCACAAGTTAGGGGAATTTGCTCCTACTCGGACGTTTCGCAGTCACGCGGGTGGCGACAAAAAAGCACGTCGATGACGTTAGGCGATTGGGAAAATGGGCGATTGGTTAATCGCTGCTGCTAAAGGAAAAATGTATGGCTATTGACACTACCACTGAAGTTAAAGCGATCGCTCGTTACGTTCGCATGTCTCCTCACAAAGTCAGGCGTGTGCTTGATCAGATTCGCGGGCGTTCGTACCGAGAAGCGCTCATTATCTTGGAGTTCATGCCGTATCGTGCCTGTGAGCCTGTGCTTAAAGTACTGCGATCGGCAGCCGCCAACGCTGAGCACAATCAAGGCTTGAATCGAGCAGAATTGTTAGTCAATCAAGCTTTTGCTGACCAAGGACCTTCGCTAAAGCGCTTCCGACCGAGAGCGCAAGGACGTGCCTACCAGATTCGGAAGCCTACATGCCACATTACGATCACAGTGGCTCCTGGCACAGCGGCTGAATAAGTTGAGCAGGCTTGACGACGCAGCGCTGATTAGCGACACGCAACCATCATTGACACCTACTGCTTTTATTAGAGGACGCATTCGTGGGACAGAAAATTCATCCAACTGGTTTCCGCCTGGGGATCACCCAAGAGCACCGCTCCTGCTGGTTTGGTGACCATAAGCGTTACCCCGAACTGCTGCAAGAAGATTACAAAATTCGTCGGTTTATCGAGAAGAATCTCAGCAGCGCAGGAATCTCAGAAGTGCGAATCGAACGTAAAGCCGATCAAATCGATCTGGAAGTGCGAACGGCTCGCCCCGGCGTTGTGGTGGGTCGAGGTGGTGCTGGCATTGAATCGCTGCGCGTTAGCTTGCAAGAAGTTCTAGGTGGGGGCGATCGCCAAATTCGGATCAACGTCGTGGAAGTGGCGCGGGTTGATGCCGATGCTGCGCTGATTGGTGAATACATCGCTCAGCAGCTAGAACGACGGGTGTCGTTTCGTCGTGTGGTGCGTCAAGCGATTCAGCGCGCTCAACGGGCGGGCATCGAAGGCATCAAAGTGCAAGTAAGTGGTCGCCTTAACGGGGCAGAAATTGCCCGTCCTGAATGGACGCGTGAAGGTAGAGTGCCCCTGCATACCCTCAGGGCTGATATTGATTACGCTTACTGCACTGCTCAAACGATCTACGGCACTCTAGGCATTAAAGTCTGGATCTTTAAAGGCGAAATTATCCCTGGGCAAGAGCAAGAGCCTGCTCCCACCAACAATCAGCCGCGCCGTCGTCAACAGCGTCGCCGTCAACAGTTTGAAGATCGATCGAATGAAGGATAAAGGATGACGGATGAGGGACCAACAATCTCTCAAATCCCTGATTCCTGACTCCGGACTCCTGAATTCCCAAGGTATTGAGTCATGTTAAGTCCAAGAAGAACAAAATTTCGGAAACAGCAGCGCGGACGGATGAGTGGTCTGGCAACCCGTGGTAACGAGCTTAACTTTGGTGAGTTTGGCTTACAGGCGCAAGAGCCTTCCTGGATTACAGCCCGCCAGATTGAAGCAAGCCGTCGTGCCATGACCCGCTACATCCGGCGGGGCGGCAAAATCTGGATTCGGATCTTTCCCGATAAGCCCATCACCATGCGACCCGCTGAAACTCGGATGGGTTCTGGTAAGGGTGCTCCCGAATTTTGGGTGGCAGTGGTTAAACCCGGTCGCATTATGTTTGAAATTACTGGCGTGCCTGAGGCAACGGCAAGAGAAGCGATGCGTCTTGCCTCATTCAAGTTGCCGATCAAAACCAAGTTCATCACCCGTCAAACGGAGGAGTCCTAAATCATGCCTCTTCCCAAAATTAGTGAAGTCCGCGATTTGAGTGATCAAGAGCTAACGGAACAGATTGTAGCCACGAAACGCCAATTGTTTGAGCTGCGTTTTCAGAAAGGTACTCGACAGTTAGAGAAGTCTCACCGCTTTAAACACACCCGCCACCGTTTAGCGCAACTGCTAACGCTTGAGAACGAACGGAAGCTTACTTCAAAGGATGAAGGCTAAAGGCTAAGGGCTAAAAACGGTTGGGGATCATCAGCGATCCGCTGCTAATCAACTCCCCTCAAGAACGCTTTATCCTTCATCTTTTATCCTTTATCCTTTTTCCGGAGACATCCCATGGCAGTAAAAGAGAGAGTTGGCTTAGTCGTCAGCGACAAGATGGAAAAAACGATCGTGGTGGCAGTGGAAAGCCGTTCTGCTCATCCCAAATACGGCAAAATTGTGGCGCGAACTAAGCGCTATAAGGCACACGACGAAGAGAACAAATGCCATGTGGGCGATCGCGTCCGCATTCAGGAAACGAGACCGCTAAGTGCTACAAAGCGCTGGATCGTGACCGACGTTATTACTACAGCGGCTCAAGCATAGTCGGAGGAATCCATGATCCAACAAGAGTCTTACTTGAATGTGGCTGACAACAGCGGTGCACGTAAGCTGATGTGTATCCGTGTCATTGGTGGCGGTAATCGCCGCTATGGCGGTGTTGGTGACATTATTATTGCGGTCGTCAAAGATGCGATCCCCAATATGGCAGTCAAAAAATCTGACGTGGTGCGTGCTGTAATTGTGCGAACTCGTAAGGGTCTCCGTCGCGACAGCGGCATGAGCATTCGTTTTGACGACAACGCTGCCGTATTAATTAATAACGATGGGAATCCCAGGGGCACACGGGTGTTCGGTCCGGTTGCCCGTGAGCTACGCGATAAAAACTTTACTAAAATTGTCTCCCTCGCGCCGGAGGTACTGTAATGGCACACGTTAAATCAACTGCAATCCGCCACAAGCTGCACGTCAAAAAGGGCGACACCGTTCAAATTATTGCTGGCAGCGATAAAGGCAAAGTAGGCGAAGTACTGCAAACACTGCCTAAAACGAGCAAAGTGGTTGTTAAGGGTGTCAATATTCGCACCAAGCACGTTAAACCTCAGCAGGAAGGCGAATCTGGACAGATCGTTACCAGCGAAGCGCCAATCCATAGCTCCAATGTGATGCTTTACTCTGAGAAACAAAAAGTTGCCAGCCGCGTTTGTTACACCGTTGATGCTGACGGTCGCAAAGTACGGATGCTCAAGAAGACTGGCGAAACTATCGACTAGGTAAGGTTGTTAGCAATTAGTTGCTAGTTGTTGGTCAGAATAAAGCCCTTTAGTCCAGGCTTTACCCACTTACAACTTACGTCTCAATACCTCACAACCAAGAGCCAACGACTAAAAACTGTTTATTTCCCTGACCCAGCCCAGGGGCGCTGAAGGAACGACGACTATGGCAGAACGACTCAAGACTCATTATCAAGAAAAGATTGTTCCAAAGCTGATGGAACAGTTTAGCTACGCCAACATTCACCAGGTTCCCAAAGTGATCAAGGTGACTGTGAATCGAGGGATGGGTGAAGCCGCTCAAAATGCAAAGGCACTAGAAGCATCATTGGCTGAAATCAGCTTAATCACGGGGCAAAAGCCCGTTGTTACACGAGCCAAAAAGGCGATCGCTGGTTTCAAGATTCGTCAGGGTATGCCCGTTGGCATCATGGTGACGCTTCGGTCGGGACGCATGTACGCTTTTCTTGATCGTCTCATCAACCTCACTCTGCCACGGATTCGAGATTTTCGCGGGATCAGCCCCAAAAGCTTTGACGGACGGGGAAATTACACATTGGGCTTGCGCGAACAGCTCATTTTTCCAGAAGTTGAATACGACAGCGTTGACCAGGTACGTGGGATGGACATTTCAATCATTACCACTGCAAACACCGATGAGGAGGGTCGCGCCTTGCTGAAAGAACTGGGCATGCCCTTCCGGGATAACTAAGGCAGCTTTATCAAGGGAAAACTATGGCGGCACACGACACTATTTCAGACATGCTGACGCGGATTCGGAATGCGAACCTGGCACGTCACCAAACAACCGAGGTTCCATCAACCAAGATGACCCGCAGTATTGCCAAGGTTTTGAAGGATGAAGGCTTCATTGCCGACTTTGCCGAAGCAGGCGAGGGCATTAAGCAAAATTTGGTCATCGCGCTGAAGTATAGAGGCAAAACGAAGCGACCCATCATCACAACCCTGCGACGCGTTAGCAAACCAGGCTTTCGGGTTTACTCCAACCGACGGGAATTGCCACGAGTATTGGGTGGGATTGGTATTGCCATCATCTCTACCTCAAGTGGGATTATGACCGATCGCGAAGCACGTCGAACTGGGTTAGGTGGCGAAGTGCTTTGCTACATCTGGTAAGCCAGTGGTCACTCTTTGGCGCTTAGTTTTTAGATCACTAAACAGCTAATCACTGTTTCAAGTAGGAGTAGTCAGTTATGTCTCGTATCGGCAAGCGCCCCATTGATATTCCCGGTAAAGTGACTATAGACATTGATGGGCAGTCTGTCACAGTGAAGGGACCGAAAGGTGAGCTTTCTAGAGTCTTACCCGGTGAAGTTGCGATCGTCCAGGAAGGAGAAACCCTCCTCGTCACTCGTCAAGACGAATCCCGTGCAGCGCGGCAGCGTCATGGTCTCTGCCGTACCCTCGTTGCCAATATGGTCGAAGGAGTCTCACAAGGGTTTCAGCGCCGTCTTGAGATTCAAGGCGTTGGCTACCGTGCCCAGGTTCAGGGTCGGAATTTAATCCTAAACGTCGGCTACAGCAAACCTGTTGAGCTAGAGCCTCCGGCTGGTATCCAGGTGGCTGTAGAAGGCAACACTAATGTGGTTGTGAGCGGCATTGATAAAGAAATCGTCGGCAACACGGCAGCTCGGATTCGCGCTGTACGTCCGCCAGAACCTTATAAAGGCAAGGGTATTCGCTATGCCGGTGAAGCGGTAAGACGCAAAGTTGGTAAGGCAGGGAAGAAGTAATCATGAAATTAACTCGTAAAGAATCAACACGTCGTCGTCATAGTCGGGTGCGTCGTCGCGTCATTGGAACCTCAGAGCGACCTCGTTTAGCGGTTTTTCGCTCAAATCACCACATTTATGCTCAAGTAATCGATGACACGCAGCATCATACGCTGGCAGCGGCTTCTACGCTTGATCCAGATCTGAAGGTCGCTTTGGACTCTGGGTCAAACTGTGATGCTTCGATCGAAGTCGGAAAGCTGGTTGCCCAACGAACCTTAGCAAAGGGTATCAAGCAGGTTGTCTTCGATCGCGGCGGCAGCCTCTACCATGGTCGCGTCAAGGCATTAGCTGATGCCGCTCGTGAAGCTGGACTCGTTTTCTAACGATTGTTAGCTGTTAGCAACTAGCTGTCAGCAACTAACAACTAATGTCTAGCAATTAACAACTTGGAGTAGATATGGCAAAGGGTCGTAAAAGTCCGAAGAGTCGGGAAAAAGAAACAGATTGGCAAGAGCGAGTGGTTCAAATCCGTCGCGTTACCAAGGTCGTTAAAGGCGGTAAAAAGCTTAGCTTTCGAGCGATCGTCGTTATTGGTAATGAGAAGGGTCAAGTCGGCGTTGGCGTAGGCAAAGCTAGTGATGTCATTGGGGCTGTCAAAAAGGGAGTTGCCGACGGTAAGAAACATCTGGTTGATGTACCGCTCACCAAGTCCAATTCCATTCCTCATCCTGCTAATGGTACTGGCGGTGGTGCCAAGATCATGATGCGCCCAGCAGCGCCTGGTACAGGTGTAATTGCCGGGGGAGCCGTTCGCACAGTCTTGGAGCTTGCAGGCGTTCGCAACGTTCTGGCAAAACAGCTCGGTTCTGGCAACCCTCTGAACAATGCAAGAGCCACTGTTAACGCGCTTGAAACGCTACGCACGTTTGCTGATGTGGCTGAAGAGCGTGGCATTCCTATCGAGAACCTCTACGCCTGAGTAGCGGTTAGTTTTTAGCTTTAGCAGTTAGATGCTGAACTTAATACCTAAAAACTAACAACCAATCACTAGCAACTGGATAAGACTATGAGACTGGATGACATTGCACCACAAGATGGTTCCAAAAAACGCTCTCGGCGAGTTGGTCGGGGGATAGCGGCTGGTCAAGGGGCAAGCTGTGGCTTTGGTATGCGGGGGCAGAAATCGCGATCGGGTCGTCCAACTCGTCCTGGCTTTGAAGGTGGTCAGATGCCGCTTTACCGTCGCCTACCAAAGTTGAAGCACTTTCCACTCATTAATCGCACAAGTTACACCATCATTAATGTTGGTGCATTGTCTTCGCTGGCTGCGAGTACGGAAGTAACGCTCACATCACTTCTTGAGGCGGGTATTGTGACTAGCGATGACGGTCCTCTGAAACTCCTTGGTGATGGCGAGGTAACAGTGCCATTGACGGTTCACGCAGCTGCTTTTAGTGCGTCTGCTCGCGCTAAGATTGAAGCAGCTAAAGGGACTTGTGAATTGCTTGGCGCTGGCTCAGTCGCTATGTAGTACTGGGTTCCGTTCGTTTTCATGGCTGGCTACTTTGCTGTCAGTATTGGCAATGGCTTGAACGAACAGGCAAAACAGCCCACAGACTTCTGCAACTGAACGACGTACACGTAGAGGAACTGCTCCATGGATAGTGGTCGAGATAGAACGCCAAGTGCTCAGGAAACATTCGCCCAGATGGCGCAGGCTGCTGGTTTACGAGGTCGTATCCTCCTTACCATCGGCATGCTGATTTTGATTCGTTTGGGGATGTTTTTGCCGCTGCCAGGGATTGACCGAGCGGCGTTTAGTCAAAGTATTCAAAACAGCCCCCTCATTGGGTTCTTGGATGTATTCTCAGGTGGCGGTATTGCTGCGCTGGGGATCTTTGCTCTAGGCATTCTGCCCTATATCAATGCGTCTATTATTCTTCAGCTATTAACGTCTGCGCTTCCGGCACTTGAGAACTTACAGAAGAATGAAGGTGAAGCGGGTCGTCGCAAAATTTCGCAGATCACCCGCTATGTCTCTCTAGGGTGGGCGATCGTTCAAAGTATTGGTATTGCCGTCTGGGTTCGTCCCTATGCTGAAGGTTGGGGACCTTTGTTCATCACGCAAACGGTTCTAGCGTTGACAGCAGGTTCCATGTTCGTGATGTGGGTCGGCGAACTGATCACTGAGCGGGGCATTGGCAACGGCGCATCCTTACTTATTTTCGTCAATATCGTTTCTAGCTTACCGACTTCTGTTGGTCAAACTTTGGAACTGGCGCAGAGCGGCGATCGCAACGTGGTCAGTGGTGTTGTGATGCTGCTCGTTGTGTTTCTAGTGATGATTGTCGGCATTGTCTTCGTCCAGGAAGGAAACCGTCGCATTCCAATCATTTCAGCTCGTCGCCAAGTCGGACGACGCACCTACATGGAGCGTAACAGCTACTTGCCACTACGACTGAACCAGGGGGGGGTCATGCCAATCATTTTTGCCTCCGCAGTGCTGGTTCTACCCATAACACTGGCTCAGTTTACAAAAAACGATCTCGCGATACAGGTGGCTAACTATCTCAGCCCCAATGGCAACGCTCCGTGGGTTCACGCAGCACTCTACCTGCTCTTAATCCTCTTTTTTAGCTACTTTTATGCGTCTCTGGTCGTCAACCCTGTAGATATGTCTCAAAATCTGAAGAAGATGGGAGCCAGCATTCCAGGTATTCGTCCAGGCAAAGCGACGAGTGATTATATTGGGCGTGTCTTAAATCGCCTCACGTTTCTAGGTGCTATCTTTCTGGGTCTGGTGGCGATTGTGCCTACCGCTGTGGAGGGCGCTACCAACGTGAGGACGTTTCAAGGTATTGGGGCAACGTCCTTGCTGATTCTCGTGGGTGTGGCGATCGACACGGCAAAACAAGTTCAAACTTATGTCATCTCCCAACGCTATGAAGGGATGGTGAAACAATAGTGGCACGTCTTATTTTTCTCGGTGCTCCTGGAGCGGGTAAGGGAACCCAGGCAAAAGCACTAGCAGCCTGGGGGCAGATTCCGCATATTTCCACTGGCGAGATTTTGCGAGGGGCAGTGTCTCAGCAAACGACCCTAGGGCTAAAAGCTCAGTCATATATGGATCAAGGCAATCTTGTACCCGACCAGCTCGTCATTGCCTTAATCAAAGAGCGCTTGAGTCAACCGGATGCTGAAAAAGGTTGGATCTTGGATGGTTTTCCTCGTAACGAGGCTCAGGCAGCGTTTCTAGATCAGCTGCTGGTTGAAATCGATCAAGACTACAGTTATGCCGTTAATTTAGAGGTTCCTGATGATGTACTCGTACAGCGAATGTTGGGGCGTGGACGGCAGGATGATACTGAAGCAGTGATTCGACGGCGTTTACAGGTCTATCACGAGCAAACCGCTCCCTTGATCGACTTTTATCAGATTCGACACAAGCTAATGTCGATCGATGGCAATATCCCACCAGAGACAGTTACAGATAAACTTAAAAGTCTTCTTTAACGATCGTTATTATGCGCGTCGCGTTTAAGGAGAAGCCGAATCGCTCTAACCAGTACCAGCTCAATGATTAGAAAATCGTTCAAGCCTATCGATACTAAGCGGAATGCTTACAGCCCACTGTCATGTCAGACCTCATAAGCGGAGGTTTCATCACTCGTACTCTAGATACGCTGTGTTCAGAACAAATGTTTTAGACTCAAAGAAGGAATGAGCACAAAACTAGCCTCATCCCTAAGATGCGATAGTCGTTGATTTAAAGGAGACCAAATTGTCAAAACAAGATCTGATTGAGATGGAGGGAACGGTGACTGAGTCACTACCAAACGCTATGTTTCGAGTCAAGCTAGACAATGAGTTCAATGTTTTAGCTCACATCTCTGGCAAGATTCGACGTAATTACATCAAAATCTTACCCGGCGATCGAGTCAAGGTAGAATTGACCCCCTACGATTTAACTAAAGGTCGCATCACCTATCGGTTACGCAACAAAAAATAGATGCGCTCTCAAAGCTATACGTCCTTGTCAAGATCATTGAGATGGCTCAAAGCATTTCAAGAAGAGTTTGACAATTTCTACTAAAGCTTGATATGATAATATGTTTGTAACAGTGGCGAGATGAGGCATGAAAGTTAGGGCATCGGTTCGTAAGATCTGTGAGAAATGTCGCGTTATTCGTCGTCGTGGCAGGGTTATGGTGATTTGCCCAAACCCGAAGCATAAGCAGCGTCAAGGATAAGCAGTATTTTTTCGCGCTGCTAGCTGATAGACAAGGCAATGCTGGCAGGTAATGGGTGAGATTTTAGCAGTAGAAGACTGGGAGAGAAAAGCGTGGCACGGATTGCCGGAGTAGACTTACCTCGTGATAAGAGGATCGAGATTGGTCTGACCTATATTTACGGAATCGGACTTACCCGTTCTAAAGACGTTTTGAAAGCAACTGGTGTCAACCCAGATATCCGCGTTAAGGATCTGAGTGACGCTGATGTTTCGTTGCTGCGCGAAGAAGTTGAGGAGAACTACCAAATTGAGGGTGACTTGAGGCGACTCGAATCGATGAACATCAAGCGATTGATGGATATCGGTACGTACCGCGGTCGTCGTCATCGCCTAGGTCTTCCTGTTCGCGGTCAACGAACTCGCACTAACGCTCGTACTCGGCGCGGTGGTCGTCGCACTGTCGCTGGTAAGAAAAAGGCACCTAGTAAGAAGTAGTCGCCTTCAGTGGTTTTACATTCAAAGAAGTGGCTTTGCATGGTCTGCAAGTGTATGTCTCGATCATATCGGCAATCGATTTGCCAGTACTGACTTTCATTGCACGTTTAGCCAACTAAGTTAACACCCAATTAGAGAACCGATCATGGCGCGACAACCAGCTCGAAAAACCGGAGCACGTAAGCAGAAGAAAAATGTACCAAGTGGTGTAGCTTACATTCAATCTACCTTTAACAACACGATCGTGACGATCTCAGACACCAATGGTGAGGTCATTTCATGGGCATCTGCTGGCTCAAGTGGCTTTAAAGGTGCTAAGAAGGGAACTCCTTTTGCAGCGCAGACTGCTGCCGAGAGCGCTGCGCGCAGAGCCTCAGATCAAGGTATGCGTCAACTTGAAGTAATGGTAAGTGGTCCGGGTGCTGGTAGAGAAACGGCAATCCGTGCCCTTCAAGGCTCTGGATTAGAGATTACATTGATCCGCGATGTAACACCTATTCCACACAACGGATGTCGTCCTCCAAAGCGTCGCCGCGTTTAAGCGGAGCTGGCTCAATGCGGATAGTTCAGGACCGCTTGAGAATCGTGACGTTAGAAAACGGCTCTACCTGACAGTCCACAGAAAATTTGTACGTTCAAAGTTAGGTCAGTAAGGCGTTTGCCTTTCACTAAGAAGCGGAGAGGTTGCTACATGACACAGTTTCAGGTCGAGTGCGTTGAGTCTAAAACGGAGCGGGATCAAAGCCAAAACAGCAGGTTTGTCATTGAACCGCTAGAGCGTGGACAAGGCATTACCTTGGGCAATGCTCTAAGGCGTGTGCTGCTTTCTAACTTAGAAGGAGCGGCGGTGACGGCGGTGCGAATCGCAGGCGTGAATCACGAGTTCGCTACGATTCCGGGTGTGCGTGAAGACGTTCTGGATATCTTGCTTAACATGAAGAAGATTGTCCTCAAGAGCTATTCATCCCAGCCTCAAATTGGTCGTCTGCTGGCACAGGGTCCTGCAACGGTCACAGCAGACCAGTTTGATCTCCCCTCTGAAGTAGAATTGGTCGATCCAAACCAGTATGTTGCCACCCTCTCAGCGGGTGCCACTTTAGAAATGGAGTTTAGGATCGAGCGCGGTAAGGGTTATCGCACGGTTGAAAGGGGTCGAGATGAGACAACAGCGCTAGACTTTCTTCAAATTGATTCACTCTTTATGCCAGTTCGCAAGGTGAATTACAGCGTGGAGGATGGCAGAAGCGGTGGTTTGATTGAGCGAGACCGCCTCATCATGGAAATCTCTACCAATGGTAGCCTGACACCTCAAGAGGCATTAAGCCAAGCAGCAGATATTCTGGTTGACTTGTTCAATCCTCTTAAGGAAATCACCTTTGAGCCGTCAGACGACGACGATGGCGATGAGGAAAATCCGGCGAACCAGATCCCGATCGAAGAACTCCAGCTTTCAGTTCGTGCCTACAACTGCTTGAAACGTGCTCAAATTAACTCAGTAGCAGATCTGTTGGACTACAGCCAAGAGGATTTGCTAGAAATCAAAAACTTTGGTCAAAAGTCGGCTGAAGAGGTCGTTGAAGCTTTACAGCAGCGTTTGGGCATCACGCTACCGCAGGAAAAATCCTCAAAACCCAGCTAGGAGCCAGCTCTCCCTCGCCCGAAAAGTCTCGCCAACGCATTTCTAACTTGTAACTTAAAAGTGAACTCTCATGCGTCATCGCTGTCGTGTCCCTCTACTTAGCAAGCCTGCTGATCAGCGCCGTGCCTTATTGCGGTCGTTAACTACAGAGCTGATTCGGAATGGTCGTATTAAAACGACCAAAACTCGCGCTCGGGCTGTTCGCTCTGAAGCTGATCGCATGATTACCCTTGCTAAAGATGGCTCCTTGGCGGCGCGTAGGCGAGCGTTGGGCTATTTGTTTGACAAGCAGTTGGTACATGCACTGTTTGAGCAAGCAGCCTCTCGCTATGGCGATCGCAATGGTGGCTATACCCGCATCATCCGTACTGTTCACCGTCGTGGCGACAACGCTGAGATGGCTATTATAGAGCTAACCTGATTTCATGCTGTCTTCTGCGACCCTGCCAAACCAACGAGTTGCCCTGGTAATTCAATACCTGGGTACGCACTTTCATGGCTGGCAGCGGCAACCGCAGCACCGAACCGTGCAGGAAGCGATCGAAACAGTCTTAGAGACAGTTTTAGAGCGTCCCATTCGGCTTCATGCGGCTGGTCGAACTGATTCTGGTGTTCATGCAGCCGCTCAGGTAGCGCACTTTGACGCTCCTGCTCACATACCCGCGTCTCGCTGGGCATCCATCCTTAATGCTCGTCTGCCCACAGACATTTTGATTCGTGCCTCAGCTACAGTCAGCCCGACTTGGCATGCCAGGTTTTCTGCGGTCTGGCGGCGCTATCGCTACACACTCTATACCGATCCTCTCCCTAATTTGTTTATTCGCCCTTTTGCGTGGCACTACTATTACGAGCCGCTTGACGAAGTGCTCATTCGAGAAGCGCTGTCCCCCTTAGTTGGGCGGCACCATCTAGCAGCGTTTCATCGTGCTGGCTCAGATCGACCGCATTCCTGGGTGGATGTGCAAGCGGCTGAATGTAAGCGCGACGGCTCCCTGGTCTATATTGAAATGCAGGCAAGTGGATTCCTTTATGGCATGATGCGTTTGCTAGTCGGCATGCTGGTACAGGTAGGACGTGGGGTACGATCGCCGATTAGCTTCACTGAGGTATGGGAAAAGGAACACCGAGAGCAGGTGAAATATGCCGCTCCAGCACAAGGGCTATGCCTGCTAAGGGTTGGGTACCCAGAGTTTCCGTTTCCGCCAGACGTTTGGTACGATACTCAACCAACATTTACCCTGTCGGCACTCCCTGAGCGATCGCTGGCGACTTAAAAATTTCCACTCCGGTGTTCGCCTTCACGTTTTGCCCATCATTCTTTCAAGTACACGAGACTGTTATGACCAAGACTTACCTCCCTCCCGTCGATTCGATCGAGCGCAACTGGTACCTCGTAGATGCCACTGATCAGCGTCTGGGTCGCCTCGCCAGTGAAATTGCTACTGTACTACGCGGCAAAAACAAGCCGACGTTTACGCCTCATCTCGATACGGGCGATTTTGTGATTGTCATCAATGCCGAAAAAATCGATGTTACTGGCAAAAAGCGCAGCCAGAAACTATATCGTCGCCATTCTGGTCGTCCTGGTGGGATGAAGACCGAAACCTTTGCCAAGCTTCAGGCACGTTTGCCTGAACGGATCATTGAGCAAGCCGTGAAAGGAATGTTACCTAAAAACACCCTGGGACGACAGCTTTTCACGAAGCTTAAGGTTTATGCGGGGTCTGATCATCCCCATGAGGCTCAGATGCCTCAAACTCTAGCCATTCATACCATTCCAGGAGGACAGCACTAATGCAAGCTATAGACCAAGGTCGAGTCGTATATTTAGGCACTGGACGGCGGAAGTCAGCCGTGGCGCGAGTGCGTTTGGTGCCGGGTAACGGTCAACTGACGATCAATGGCAAGCCTGGAGATCTCTATCTTCAGTTCAACGCTGAGTATTTGTCTTCTGCCAAAGCTCCACTGGAAACCTTGGGACTTGAGGGTGAGTATGACATTCTGGTGAATGCTCATGGGGGTGGTTTGACTGGGCAGGCGGATGCAGTGCGTTTAGGTGTGGCACGTGCGCTATGCCAGCTTGACCCTGATAATCGTAAGCCTTTGAAAATTGAAGGTTATTTGACCCGTGATCCACGTGCTAAAGAACGTAAGAAGTACGGCTTGCGCAAAGCGCGTAAAGCACCTCAGTTCTCGAAGCGATAGGCAGGCGATCGACGCTGGTTGTTAGCGCTTAGCACCGATAGAATTGAACGCTAGAATTAAACAAGAGACGGTAAGCTGGAGAGTTAACGATGCCTAAGCCTGATATTCATCCCAAGTGGTACCCTGACGCTAAAGTCTATTGCAACGGGGAAGTGGTGATGACCATTGGTTCCACAAAGCCTGAACTGCATGTCGATGTATGGTCAGGGAACCATCCATTTTATACAGGTACGCAAAAGATTATTGATACCGAAGGTCGGGTCGATCGCTTTTTACGCAAGTACGGCATGTTAGAAGGCGAAGATGCGGCAGAGGCACAGCCACAGAAGAAGAAAAAGCGGTAGAGGGGCTGATTTTAAGCTGCGGGTTAAGAGTTTGGATGAAGCGCTAGACGCCAATCTAAGTCTCAAATTTCAGCATTTTGAGTCGGTCACTTACTCTATGGTTTTCGTCGAGTTTTTCTTATGGCTGAAGCATACCTGTTGGATAAACTGCGATCGGTGGAGCAGACGTTTAACGAACTGACGCGTCGGTTGGCAGATCCTGACGTGGCAAAAGATCCTGGTGAATTTCAGCGGGTTGCAAAAACGCGATCGTCTTTGGAAGAGGTTGTCAACACCTTTGAGGACTGGAAGACGGCGCAGCAGTCGCTGACAGAAGCAAGGCAGATTCTGAAAGAAGCAGGGGGCGACTTAGAACTACAGGAAATGGCAGCCCTGGAGGCGGCAGAGTTGGAAGCAAAGTCTGTTGCTCTGGAAACGCAACTAAAAGTGCTGCTGCTACCGAGCGATCCAAATGATGACAGGAACATCATGTTGGAAATTCGTGCTGGTACAGGCGGCGACGAAGCAAGCATTTGGGCAGGTGATTTGGTGCGGATGTACTCGCGCTACGCTGAAACGCAACATTGGCGCGTTAAGCTGTTGAGCGAATCGCTGGCGGATATGGGCGGCTTCAAGGAAGCCATTCTGGAGATTCAGGGCGATCGCGTTTACAGCAAGCTCAAATTTGAAGCAGGGGTTCATCGAGTGCAGCGCGTTCCGGTGACAGAAGCGTCTGGTCGTGTCCACACGTCTACAGCAACCGTGGCAATTATGCCAGAAGTGGATGATGTGGAAATTCATATTGATCCAAAAGATATTGAATTAACCACGGCACGATCGGGCGGTGCTGGCGGGCAAAACGTCAACAAGGTCGAAACAGCCGTTGATTTGATGCACAAGCCAACTGGCATTCGGATTTTTTGCACGGAGGAGCGATCGCAACTCCAGAACCGTGAGCGTGCAATGCAAATCTTACGAGCAAAGCTCTACGAGCTGAAATTGCGAGAACAGCAAGAAGCCGTTACTTCCATGCGGCGATCGCAGGTTGGTACAGGGTCACGCTCCGAAAAGATTCGTACCTACAACTACAAAGACAATCGCATCACTGATCACCGTTTGGGACAGAATTTTTCGCTTGTCCCGGTGCTGGAAGGTGACATTGATGAAGTCATTCAAACCTGTATCTCTCAAGACCAGCAAGAGCGTCTAGAAGCTTTGGCAGCCGAGTCGAACGGGCAACCGTCAGCGGTCTAAAACATCTGCTTTTCAAGTAGTACGAAGCTCATAAAAGACAGCTTACAGCCACGATCGTTCAACGCTGCAAGCAACGATCGAGATGCCAAAGCCCTGCCTTCAGAACGCTTCACGAACGGCATGGTGCTAACACGCGCTTACACTGCGCCCTTCTGCACCGCACTACAGTACGCTGAGCTAAGAGGACGTTTGAAAAGTCCCGTTCTCTGTCACTTTGGCGACTAGAAGTCGCAACTACAGAGACAAAATCTGCCGTCGCAGGTTACAGAACCCTGGTTTTGCGGTAGTCCGCAACGGCGAACTTTGTTTACGTAGTCGCGGTTTTAACCGCCAGACACGTTTAAGCCACCCTCTAAGCCCATCTAGACATCATTCTGGTAGTTAGGCTCACTTTATACGCCTTACAGAATCAGTTTGACTCAGTAACCTTACGTAATAGCGGTTCAATTTTGAGCATAATCCAGGGAAAATACCGTACTTTAACGGTATTTTGCTCACTGTTTGTACAGCCTTGTGCAACGATTTGATCAGGCTGCATGAGCAAGATTTCTTAGAGAAAAATTAGTTCTGAACTAACTTCAACCACTCTAAAAATCACCCTTAGGGGTGTTACCCCCTTTTACGCTTACCAAAAACTTCATTACCTTTGAACTAAGAGAGCCAACGATCAAACTCAAGCACGTCGTCAGCTTTCTTGACCAAAACAGGCTTCAGATAACGCTTTGTGGATTCAGTTCCTATTAGATGAAGCAGAGTCTAAGCCATTTGGCTTAGATTTTCATCAGCTCTAAGAATCCGTTTAAGAAGTTTTCAAGTTTGCAAATCGTTTGCTTACTTTCGTCTTTTGGATCGAGCGTCCGTCTTTTTCATGCGCTCTCAATCTGTATCTTGAGTGTGCCCTGATGATGCCTTTTGATGGGTTGAACGTATGTATTGAATATTGCTGAAGACGGTTAGATACATCATTCAGCCTCATTACAAAAAACTTCGGGGAGGGTTACATAGTGTCACGCGATGCTTTAGTCGTTGGAATTAGTACGTATCAGTGGTTGCCCGGTTTAAGCGCACCCTCCCATGATGCTGAGGCGATCGCTCAGCGACTACAGGTGGATGGTGATTTTCGGGTCGCTCGGATGCCAGAGATTGTCCAGGCGGGACAATCCAGAATTGGCTTTAAAACTCAAGTGACTGTCGCGGATTTAGAAGGTGCGCTCGTCAAACTGTTTAAGCCAAAGGGAAACAATATTCCCCAAACAGCCTTATTTTACTTTTCGGGGCATGGGTTACAGAAAGATGCGGGTGTGCAAGAAGGATTTCTAGCAACCAGTGATGCGAATCCAAACACCAGCTTCTACGGACTGTCACTGTTTTGGCTGCGGCGGTTGTTGCAGGAAAGCCCCGTGCGGCAACGCATTGTGCTACTAGACTGCTGCCACAGTGGGGAGCTACTGAACTTTCTGGAAGCTGATCCGGGTGCTCGATCGGGCACCGATCGCCTGTTTATGGCGGCATCACGAGAATACGAAGCGGCTTACGAATCGATGATCGGTAAGTACAGCGTGTTTACGCAGGCGTTGTTAGATGGCTTAGATCCGACTCGCATGGCGAATGGCACCGTCACTAACTATGCGCTCACTGATTGGGTCAGTAATGCACTCAAACGAGAGCAGCAGCAGCCATTATTTGAAAATTCTGGTAGTGAAATTCTCCTCACACGCGGACAGGCTGCATCGGCAGTCATCAAAACAGAGCTTGCCCTGGATGTTTGCCCGTTTCGAGGGCTGGAGTTTTTTGATGAGGCACACGCCGAGTACTTTTTTGGGCGCGAAGATCTGACCGATCAACTGATTGAAAAGCTTAGAGTGGGGAATTTCGCTGCCGTTGTGGGGGCATCGGGCAGCGGCAAATCGTCGTTGGTTAGAGCTGGCTTAATCCACACCTTGCGACAGGGCAAAAAGTTTTCGGGGAGCGATCGCTGGCGGATCCAACTGATTAGCCCCACCGATCAACCGCTCAAAAGTCTGGCAACTGCCTTCGTTAACCCCAAGGATTCGGCGATCGATCGGGCAGAGCAATTAAGGCGCGCCGAAATGCTACTCCGAGATGGCGGCACGGGACTGTCTCATCTGGTACGCGCCAGCCTGATGTCTGCGAAGCATGGCAGAAATTCTCGACTGTTGCTAATCATTGACCAGTTTGAGGAGGTCTTCACGCTGTGCCAGGGGGTGCAAGCAGAACGCGATCGACAAAGTTTTTTCAACAGTCTTATCACTGCTCTCCGCGAAATTGGCGATTGCTTCAGCGTTGTCATTGTGCTTCGAGCCGATTTTTTTGGCAAATACTCTCTCTACAACGGTTTAGCAGAGCAAATTGAGCAACATCTGGTAACGGTAACACCCCTCACCTATGACCAGATCAAAGCCTCCATCCTAAAGCCTGCTGCTAAAGCAGGTCTCGTCTGTGAACCCAATCTGATTTACAACATCTTGCTGGATGTTGTGGGCGCACCGGGAGAACTGCCGCTGTTGCAGTACACATTGCTTGAACTATGGCGGCAGCGGCAAATCGACCCTCATGATGGAACCGCTCATTTGACACTGGATGCTTACAACGAGCTGGGTGGCGTTCGTGGCACGCTACAGAAACGGGCAAATGACCTTTTTTATAGCCTCACCCACGAAGAGCAACGGGTTGCCAAGCGAGTTTTTATTGCGTTGACGCAGATTGGCGACGGTACTGAGGATACCCGCCGTCGCATTTCCAAAACCGAACTTGTTAGTCCCTGGTTTCCAGCCGAGTTGATTGAGCGAGTGCTGGAAAAATTGGTCACAGCAAAATTGGTCGTCACCAATCGTGTTAGCTCCAGTTGCAATCGGCAGGAGCGGGCTGTGCAAGGGCTTGCCAATGTCTCTACAGCCTTACGCCTTGCCCAGATGCGCCAGGGAAAGTGCTTACAGCAACCCTCTGAGTTTAATCAAGCCCCAATCTTATTGGCAGATAGTGCCAATTGCAGCATCGCTGGCATTATACGGCGATCGACGCATGAGCTAGCTGAATATGCAACGGCTCAGTTCAGCAGCGATTACCAAGAAACGGTAGATGTTGCCCACGAAGCGCTGATTCGGAATTGGTCGCTGCTGCGAACCTGGCTAGACGAAAATCGGGAGTTGCTTCAGCGACAGCGCCGGATTGAGCATGCTGCTAAGGAGTGGGCTGCTTGGGAACAGTCACGTTCGCCCGAATATTTGCTGCATGGCGATCGGCTGATAGAGGCTGAGGACTACTTGATCGCCTATCCTGACGAACTGTCAGCGCTGGCACAACGGTATATCGTGATTAGCCGTGAGGAAAACCGACGTGCACAGAAAGAGCGACGGCTGCTACAACTGGCTGTGCCCTGTACGCTGTTAGTGGCGCTGGTGGTCACATTTAGTCAGTATCGAGCCGTTGTCAACAGTCAGGCAGAGAAGGAATATCAACTGCAAATTGCCACATCCAGACAGCAAGCTGCCGTGGCTCAAGCGATCTTACAAGAGCCAGAAAGTGATCCGACGACTGCGTTACTGATTAGCCGTTTTGCTGCCGAAAAAGGTGGCTACACCTACGAAGCTCAGGCAAGCCTGCGATCGGCACTGCAAAAACTGCGGCTGCAAGCCAATTTGCAGGGACATCAAGGAGCCGTCCACCAGATCACTTTTAGCCCGAATCAACGGCAACTTGCGACGGCTGGCGCTGATGGCACCGTGCGACTTTGGTCACTCACAACGCAAACAGTGGAGAAGATTCTGGCTTGGCGTGATGAGAGCAATCAATCTTTAACCGCTGAGCGAACGACGACCGATGACTCTCAACGGGCAACGCCGATCGTCGCGATCGCGTTCAGCCCAAACGGTCAGCAACTGGCGGCGATCGCCCAAAACTCTGCTGATGTTCAGGTTTGGTCAGTTGAATCTGGCAAACGTCTATTGACGCTCAGCGGCTTGAAAGCACCTGTGCGGCACTTGAGCTTTAGCCCCAACGGCAACTGGATCGCCGCCAGCGCAGGCAAGGAAGTAAGAGTTTGGGCTGTGGCTAGTGGACAATCACACGCTAGTCTTCGGCACGCTGCTCCTGTCAACAGTCTGGTTTTCAACCCTGACAACCGAGAACTATTAACAGCTAGCGGTACTGTGGCTCAACTTTGGCAGGTGCGTGATGGGCGCATGAGTAACGGGCAGAGTCGTAAGGTTCTGCGTCATGCAAAATTGGTTAATAGCGCCACCTTTAGCCCGGATGGGCAGTCGATCGCGACTGCATGTGATGACGGCATCGTGCGTCTTTGGCAACGCAGCACCGGGCAGCTACGCCGCGCTCTGGCTGCTGAAGCGATCCCCAGTCAGCGTAGCCGCCGAAAACAAGGGCTTGGGCAGGCATCACAACCGCTGAAGCAGGTTTTGTTTAGCCCGAATGGGCAATTTCTTGCTGCTGCTGCTGTCAGTCGCATTCAGTTGTGGAATATTAAGACGGGTCAACTATGGCATCAGCTAGAGCATAACGATACGTTGAGCACCCGCGCTCAGCCTGAACAAGATGTAGTACAACCGAATCCATCACTCAGCAGCATTGCTTTCAGTCCAGACAGTCGTCAGCTAGTTATGGCTGACCATCAATGGGGAGAGGATCAGCCGCTTGAGGCTGCGCGGCTGTGGGATGTACAGACTGGGGCACTGGTCGGTAGTTTGAAGGGGCACTCAGGCGCGATCGAGGCAGTTCAGTTCAGCGGCAATGGCTCTTTGATTGCTACTGCCAGTACAGACGGTTCTGCGCGGTTGTGGTCAACAGCAATGGGCAGCGAATTTCCCATGCTGAAACCAGGCAGCGGGCAAATACAGTGGGCAGCCTTTCGAGGTGCGCTCCAAACCTTACCGACCAATCAGCCTCGATCGTTGACAGCAATGTCGCGTGCTAATCTCTCACAGACGGCGAAAGCAGCGCCTGAGGGGTTTGGGGGCATAGTGACTCTTGCGATCGATGGTACCGTGCACACCTGGAACCCAACTAAGCCAATGGTGAGCGCAGACAATGCTACTCACGTCGCGTCTGTGATGCCAAAGCAATCCTGGTTTTCGGCGCGCTTAACAGGAATCAACGCTTTCAATGTCCTGAGTGTCTTAGGAGCGGCGATCGAGCCAGCGCTCAAGGATCTGCAACCAGCGCCGCTAGGGGCAACGTTAGTCCCTACCCGATCGCTGCCCAGAACAACGGCTGTCTCTACACTCTCAACAGCAAATTCAGTACGGCTGTTACGTGATGTTACTTCGGCAACCGATGGTCAAACACGATCAGGCAGAACGGAGGCTCCTCGCACACCCGAACGTCTCATAAGCAAGCGACCCTTTAGCAGTAAGCTGACGGGCGTTGCTTTTAGCCCCAATACACCATTAGTCGCTACCGCTACTGCCCAAGGCACAGTAGACCTTTGGCAAATTCAGCCAGATCAGTCACTTGTGCCTGTGCGCCGTCTGGATGACAGCAATCCTCTTTCTTTCACAACCCATCAAACTAACCATCATCGTCTTGAGCCTATGCGTCAGCTTGCTTTCAGCCCTGATGGTAAAACGCTTTTAGGTGTGGGCGATCGCATCATTTATCTCTGGGCTGTGCCCTCTGGCAAGCTGGTACAGAGCTTGAGCGGTCACGAAGCAAGCATTGAGCAGGCACAGTTTAGTGCAGACAGCCAGCGTGTGGTGAGTGCTAGTCGCGATCGCACAGCGCGACTCTGGCAGGTGGCTTCCGGTCAACTGCTCACCACGTTCTACCACCGCGATGTTGTCAGCAGTGCCCACTTTAGCCCTGATGGACAGTTAGTGGCGATCGCGAGTTGGGACGGCACGGCTAGAGTGCTGGATGCAGCAACAGGCGCGTCTCGTGTGATTATGGCGGGGCATCAAGGCGCAGTGCTGGATGCAGAGTTTAGTCCTGATGCCGCCACCTTAGTAACTGCCAGTGCCGATGGCACCGTGCGCTTGTGGGATGCCAAGACAGGTACAGAACAGGCACTACTACGCTCTGCGGCACCCGGTGCCAACCAAGAACAAATGCAGCAGGCATTTTTCAGCCCTGACGGTCGCTACGTTGCCAGCCTCAGCAAAAGTGGAGACGTTCACCTTTGGGCAGCAACGTGGGAAGAACTGCTGCGCCTCGCCCGCGATCGTAGCCTGCGGCAGCTTAAACCAGAAGAATGCCTGCGCTATCTACGTTTGTCGCCCAACGCATGTCCATCGCTGGAAAAGAACGGTGAGGGGTGAACGTGCTACCAGCAAGCAATCTGAAAAATCAGGTGAACTGATCAAAAAGGGCACGTTGCGAATGAACGCACGTACCCATCAAACCCTTTTGGTGACTACCAAGTTTTAGCTACGCGTTTCAACTTCCTGTTTCTGCACCTCAGCCGTAGACGGTTGCGGTTGATCCTCTAAAACCGTATCGGGAACTGGTTTCTGAACTGATTCGTCAGGTTTCATCCATTCAGTGTGGAACACGCCTTCTTTATCAGTACGCAGATAGGTATGAGCGCCGAAGTAATCGCGTTGTGCCTGAGTGAGATTTTGCGGTAGGTTAGCACGGCGGTAGCTGTCAAAGTAGTCCAGCGAGGCGCTAAAGGCAGGTACGGCGATGCCCAGTTTGGCGGCTGTAGCCACGACTTCCCGCCAAGCATCCTGCTTGTCCAAAATCGTTTGCTTGAACTCAGGAGCCAGCAGTAAGTTCGGCAATGCTGGATTCTCGTCAAAGGCGTGCTTGATTTTATTCAAGAAGCCTGCCCGAATGATGCAACCACCTTTCCAGATGCGGGCACATTCACCCAGGTCTAACTCAAACCCGTAGGTCTCTGATGCCTTGCTGAGTAGTGCCATACCCTGAGCATACGAGCACATTTTGGAGCAATAGAGAGCATCTCGCACTTTCGTGATGAAGGCGGCTGTGTCCCCATCAAATTTGGCGATCGGTCCTGGTAGAACCTCAGCCGCTGCCAACCGCTCAGCCTTGTAAGACGACATAATCCGGGCAGTCACGGCTGCAATAATCGTTGGAATAGCAACCCCAATTTCTAACGAATCGGTGACAGTCCAGCGTCCAGTGCCCTTCTGCCCCGCCGCATCCAGAATCAGATCGACCAGCGGTAAGCCTGTGTCAGTGTCAATCTTCTTAAAGACATCAGCCGTAATTTCAATCAAGTAAGAGTTGAGTTCGGGCGTGTTGTTCCAGTCGGTGAAAATCTCATGCAGTTTTGCGGCATCAAGACCTAAGACGCTCCTGAGGAGGTCATACGCTTCGGCGATCAACTGCATATCGCCATACTCAATGCCGTTATGTACCATCTTGACGTAGTGACCAGCGCCACCGGGACCAATATAGGTCACGCAAGGACCATCATCGACTTGAGCCGCGATTTTAGTCAGAATTGGTTCCAGGTATTGGTATGCCTGCTTTGTGCCACCGGGCATCATGCTAGGACCGTTGAGCGCTCCTTCTTCGCCGCCGCTGACTCCCATTCCGATAAAGGTAAATTTGGCTGACTCCAGATCTTTAGCACGGCGCTCTGTATCCGTGAATAGAGAATTGCCACCATCGATTAAGATATCGCCTTCATCCAGGAGCGGTTTGAGTTGCTCGATCGTGGCATCGACAGGTGCGCCTGCCTTAACCATGATCAAGATCTTGCGAGGGCGTTCTAAGGCAGCTACAAATTCCTCTAACGAGTAAGCCGCAACAACATTTTTACCTGTTGCCCGTTCTGCCATAAAGGCATCTGTTTTTTCACGACTACGGTTATAAACGGCGATAGGAAACCCATTACGCTCGACGTTGAGCGCCAGGTTTTCGCCCATTACCGCTAGACCAATTACACCAAAGCTTTGTGCCATAAGATTCTCTGCTTAATTCTGCAAGTGCTTGGGCATTCCAATCCCCTTTAGGGTAGCCTGAAGCTCCTAAGTTAGCTTGGAAGATAATCTTAAGCTGTGCTGTATTGCACTTTAATCAAGAGACTCGAAGACGTTAACAAGGAATGAGGTTTAGGGTTTGGCATTTGAGCCGTTTATAGACGTGGACAAAACTCGTCGCTTAAACTTCAACACTCCCTGACAGAATCGATCTATAACTAGTTGTTCGGCATCGTTTGGAGCAGCCCTATGCTGACATATCTTCTGGCACTAATCGTTGGGTTGAGCAGCTTTGGTCTCTACATGGCAGCGTTCTTTTTCCCAGAGGTGCATCGTAAGAACGATTTCATCTGGAGTGGACTGGGGTTGTTTTATGCGCTGGTGCTGTGGGTTTGTGCCGGACGCATTACAGGCGGGGTGTTGCTAGGACAGACGGCAAGCGTCACGCTCCTGGGTTGGCTGGGCTGGCAGACGCTAACTTTGAGACGGCAGGTTGCTCCTGTAGATCAACAAACGGCTGTGCCAACGGCGGCAGAATGGCAAGCTATGCTGTCGAACGCATGGGCTGCATTGTCTCGTTCTCGATCGATCGCGCCGCTTGCCCAGCCGATCGGTAAACAGTTCGCCAAACTCTCTGCCTGGGTGGAAGCGTTAGTGACAACAACGACAAAACCGACAGAGGCTCCGTCACCCAAAGCTGAGTCACAATCGTATGTCCCGCTGACACCTGCGGATTTTGCGAATGCGAGTCAGGACGCTATACAGTCGCCGAAAACGATCGCCACTGATGCGGCTTCAGCGCCCAGTGTTAGCAAGAACCAGTCAGGGGAGAGTCCGTTGACAGCGATCGCTAAGCAAGTTCAGGGTGCTATCAAAGGGCTGACTGCAAAACCTGAGAGCAAGCCCGTTTATGTAAGGAAACAGTTTCGCAAGCCAGATGTGGAGACAACCCCAACCGTTGACGTTGCGTCAGTTAATGCGGGTAGCGATCGCACGACCGAACCAGCGACTCCAACCTCAGACGTTGTGGATGCTGAAGCGAAAGAATTCTCAACACCTCCACCACAGACTGTAGAGGCTGAAGTGTTACCTGACCCAAAATCGACTGAGTGAGCGGTGAGCGGTCAGCAATGAACGCAAATGGAATCAGAGTCATGAGGCAAAGAGCGTTTGCTGGCAGGAGCTTTGAGCAACGATACGACCCTGTTTGATGACGGTACGCTGGGTTGGTGCGGCACCGATCGCCTCCGTTACAGAGGTTGCATTCAAAAGCACTAGATCGGCAGCGTTGCCGGGAGCGATGTGGTGGTTGGGGAGTCCGATCGCCCGTGCCGCATCGGTTGTCGCCATTGCCAAACAGTGCTCATGGCTCTCAGCGGTGTTGAGTTGCAGCACTTGAGCCAGAAGAGTACACATTTTCAGCAGATCGCCATCACCAAACGGCGTAAACAAGTTCTGCACATTGTTGGTTGCTACGCCTGTGGTTACCCCGAAGGCTGCCAGCGTATGGGCAGGCGCAACGCCCCGTCGGACGTTATGCGTATCACGGCGAGCCATCATATACAAGTCTGTAGCCGGGAGTGCCAGAACCGAAATGCCTGCTGCGGCTGTGGCAGTGGCGATCGCCGCCAACTCAACCGGATCTAGCCCTG
This sequence comes from Tildeniella nuda ZEHNDER 1965/U140, assembly GCA_019358895.1. Taxonomy (GTDB): domain Bacteria; phylum Cyanobacteriota; class Cyanobacteriia; order Leptolyngbyales; family Leptolyngbyaceae; genus Stenomitos; species Stenomitos nudus. The sequence continues at coordinate 44,776 of JAHHIG010000003.1, forward strand.
CCAACTTCGTCATGTGTCCTAGACAGACTCGTCCTTGCCAGCCCCGTTTCAGCGTTTCCGCAATGACAACGGGTAGAAGTAAGGGGGCATCATCATCGAGAAAATCCAGGTGAAAGTCTACGTCACGGTCAAATTCCTGGGCGATGTCAAACACAATGCGAATATTTTGCTCTGGATCAGGATCCACGTAGGGTGCAGAACCAATGACATCACCGCCTAACGCCATTGCCTGACGCAATAACGCTTTGGTACCGGGTTGGTTGGTAATGCCCTCTTGCGCGAAGACTGCAAGCTGAAGGGTTAGTCCCCAAGCATACTCGTCGCGTAGTGGCAACAGCGCTTTGATGCCCGTCAGTTGGATCATAGGATCAACTTCAACATGCGATCGCATCGCCGTCGTACCAAAGGCGATCGCCTGCTCAAGCACCCGTCGCGCTCTAGTTTGAATATCGGCAATAGTGAACGATCGCTTGGCATTGGCGGTTTCTTGCAGCGCTTCGGTAAAGGTGCCCGTTTCCCACTGCACGCGATCGAGCAAAAAGGCTTTGTCGAGATGAATATGTGCGTCAACTAAACCAGGGATGACGAGCGATCCCTGTGCGTCGAGTGTTGTGATTGCTGTACCAAGGAGCGATGGTGCGATGTCGATGATGGTGCCATTGGCGATCGCGATGTCCCATTGGTGCGATCGTCCGGGCAACCGAGCTTGCGTAATTTTTAGATCCATCTGCGCTGCTCCAGTCTTGCTCTTACACTTAGCTTAGTGTTGTTGGCTGCAAGAAGGCTGTATGACCGTGGAACTGGCATCGACGCATTCATCTCCTTTTATCACCGTGCTCAATCAGGCTGCGATCGCGTTTCAAGCTAAAACGAACGCTCGTCCAACTGCTGTAACCGTCGTTGAGGCGCTGCTGCAAGCAGAAAAAACAGCCAAGCGAGAACACCTCATCTACCCATTCGAGGCGTTGTTAGGTGATTGGCAACTTTGCTTTGCAACGGGTACACGCAAAGTACGGCGCGGTGGTATTGCTTTGGGCAACGGTTTTTATGTGCCAAAACTAGCAGTGGCGCAGATCTCTTTTCAGTCTGAGGTTGATGCAGACGTAGACTTGGGCAGAGGGACGATCGGCAATCAGGTTGAAGCTGGTCCAGTCCTGCTACGGTTCACGGGTCCGGCTCACTATTTGGGCAAGAAAAACCTGCTGGCGTTTGATTTCACCCAATTGCAACTCAATGTTTTAGGCAAGACCGTCTACAGCGGTACGGTACCGAGACGCAAACCAAAATCAGGAGACTTTTACAGTCGATCGGTGGCAAATCTCCCTTTCTTTGCCTTCTTTCTGGTCGCGCCAACCTTCATCGCTGCACGCGGACGTGGCGGTGGTTTAGCGCTTTGGGTGAAGATGGTCTAGTCAGTCTAACCGTACGATCAGAGCGATCAGACAAAGGCTTTTGTGAAGATTCATTGACGCGTTACGCAAACGCTGGGGGCTGTCATCAATGACAACTACACATGACTTGTAGCAAGGGTTCCAGCCCCTAGCCTGGTGTGTTGGGGCGGGCGCGATCAGGCTGATACCGCAGGGTTTTGGAGCTAATTGATGACGCGCCCTAATGCACCCTTGACCTCCAAAACAGTCTCTACAAAATTCGATGTTGCTAATCCTCATTCCTTGTCTATCATCTACCGCTGCTAACCTTAAAACTCGATCAAGAGCAGGCTCATTCTGGGTTCAATGTGGGTACCTTAGCATTGGGCTGTGTCGTAGGATGAGAGCTTCATCCCAGTGATCTCACCGATATTTTGCGTTGATAATTTTATCGATACACTGAAATTACGTCTAGCGATCGGGATGCTGGCTCCAGAGCAGGCTGAGGGCGTTGTCAAGGTCACTCTCAATGAAAGCTGAGCGCATGAAAACTGAGGACGTTCTAAAACGATATGCAGCGGGTGAGCGCACATTTGCTGGCATCAACCTGAATGAAGCCAATCTGAGCGGTGCTGATCTGAGCCACGCTGATTTCAGTGGCGGCAATTTGAGTGTGGCAAATCTCAGCGGCGCGAACTTGAGCGAAACCAACCTGAGCCGAGCCAAACTGAACGTCGCCAAACTCAGTGGCGCAAACTTGACCAACGCCAACCTGAGTGAGGCAATTCTCAATGTTGCCAACCTGACACTTGCCGACTTAACCCATGCTGAATTGAGCCAGGCATCCCTTGTAAGAGCAGAGCTTACCAGGGCAGACCTGAGCAGCGCCAACCTGAGCAACGCTAATTTGAGCGGTGCTGACCTCAAAGATGCCAAACTCCGTAACGCCAACCTCACCAATGCCAATCTCAGTCGCGCCGATCTCAAATGGATTGTGTTAACGGGGGCTAATTTAACCGGAGCGAATCTCCACGGCACCGACTTGAGCAGTGCCGATTGTAGCGGTGCCGATCTCAGCAGCACGGAGTTACGGCAGTCGAATTTAAGCCGCACCAATCTGCGTGGGGTGAACTTGAGTGGCGCAAACCTACGGTGGGCAGACCTGAGCGGTGCTGACTTGAGTGGTGCAGACCTGAGCGGTGCCAAACTGAGTGGTGCCACAATGACGGGCGCAAACTTGAGCAACGCTAATCTAATTGGCACCACGCTCGTACACGTTGATCTCACACGGGCAAACCTGATTGGTGCCGATTGGGTAGGGGCTGATCTGAGTGGAGCAACGCTTACAGGGGCAAAGCTCTATGACGTACCGCGCTTTGGTGTGAAAACCGATGGCATGATCTGTGAGTGGGTCGATCTCAGCCCGATCGGTGACCAGAGCCAGATTTACCGTTTCTCTAGCGAGGACACGTTTTTTTACGCTGCACCACCCACCGTGCGCCTCATCATCGACGATCGCTTTAATCAGGATGCACATTACGCATTGGCGGTTACGTATCGCCAGATGGCACAGCACTATCACCTGACGGTCAATCCACCCAACATTCAGGTGGGTCGTCGCCGCACCACGCTAACGTTTGAGTTAAACCACGATCGTCAGCTTTTTTTGATGTGCTGTGTCGCCCTTTTTCCCTTTAAAGATGCGCCTGAGGTGCAACAGCGAACGATCACCCTTGTGAAACTACTGCTGTCAGCAGAACTAGAAAGTCGGTTTGGTACGCTGGAATGGTTTCAACCGTTCCAAACAACGCTCACACAAACGCTCACGCAGATCAACGAATTTAAGCTCTCAGACGCTTCACTGACGGCTCTCAGCAAGATTCCCTTCTTTCAGGCTCCGACTAAAACAAGCTTGATTAACTCCAGCAATCAAAGCCTGCCCCTTTACAGCCACCCGCTGTTTGGCAAGCGCATGATGGCACTCGATCCAACTGGGGCATCGATCGCGCCTCAGTCACATTCTACGTATCATCTGCCCCCGTTAGTTGGGCTGGTTAGCTTCATTCAAGGCTTTCATGGAGGGTAGGGAGTGGGGTGTGGGGTGTGGGGAGCACGGGGAGCACGGGGAGTGGGGTGTGGGAGCACGGGGAGCACGGGGAGCACGGGAGGCAGGGGAAGTAGTTTTAAGTTGATTCTGAAGCTGACCGCTGAAAGCTGACCGCTGAAAGCTCTCTTAACTCAAAACTCAAAACGTTCCAGCGTTGAGACGATCGCACAAACCGTGAGCCACAGCAAGACGCTCCAGCGGGTGAGTTGGAGGGCGCGATCGATGACATCGGCTGTGATCGGCTGCACGGCATCGCCCAAGAGGGGCTTGGGTTTGGCAATGCCTCGATAATAATTAACACCACCGACCTGCACATCTAACGCGGTGGCATAAGCACACTCGCTCCAGCCGGAGTTGGGGCTGGGATCTTGAGGCGCATCCCGCCGACAAAGCCGCCAAACGTGGAGCGGTCTGCGGGACAAGAGGGCGATCGTCAACACCGTCAAACGGCAGGGCATCCAGGTCAAAACATCCTCTGTTTTGGCGCTAAACCAGCCCAAATCGGTGTAGGGTGCATCTTTGTAGCCCACCATCGAATCTAGGGTGCTGGCAGCTTTGTATGCCAACGCCAGCGGGACACTGCCGATCGGCAGCATGGCTCCTACCAGGGCGTAGAACAAGGGTGCGAGTACGCCGTCTGTGGCGTTTTCTGTCACTGTCTCAAACACGGCTCGTAAGATGTCTGTTGCAGTCAAGCGGTCGGTGTCGCGTCCCACATACTGACTCAGACGCGATCGAGCGTTGACTAGATCTCCTGTTGCTAAGGGACGTAACACTTCTGTCGCGGCATCTCTGAGGCTTCTAGCAGCAAAACAGCTTGCCAGTAGAATGCTGGCTGTAGCGGTGCCGACGAGTGGATGAAGGTAGTGAGCGATCGCCACCAGCGCCCAGCCGACGAACCCACTGCCCAAGATGATACTGCTACCCAGAACAACGCCAGCGCACCGCAAGGCTAAAGGCGTTTGGCAACAATAAAATGCCCACCGTGTAACGTAGGCGATCGCCCAACCGATCCCCTGCACTGGATGCCACCAGCCTTTAGGGTCACCGATTAAATAATCCAGCGCTGCGGCAAAGATTAAAACATTAATCGAGAAAACGTAAGTAGAGACGTAAAACGTGCTAGTGAACAGGCGATCGCTGCTCCCCTTTAAACATGAGGATAATATTACAATCTATTACATCCCGTTAAGGACGGGGAACGCAATGCCGCAGAATTAACTACGAGCGGTAATTGCGTCGGGCGAGAGTGGGAGTTTTTCCCTCTAACGCACGACCAGTCACACCATCGGTTACATTCTTCTAGAGGAATCCATCCATGAGTATTGTCACGAAATCGATCGTGAATGCAGATGCTGAAGCTCGCTACCTCGGTCCTGGCGAACTCGATCGCATCAAGAGCTTCGTCACCAGTGGCGAACGGAGACTACGGATCGCTCAAACATTGACCGAATCCCGCGAACGCATCATCAAGCAAGCTGGTGATCAACTATTTCAAAAGCGTCCTGACGTTGTTTCCCCCGGTGGCAACGCTTACGGCGAAGAAATGACCGCTACCTGCCTGCGTGACCTCGACTACTACCTGCGTCTTGTGACCTACGGTGTGGTTGCGGGTGATGTGACACCGATCGAAGAAATCGGCATCGTGGGCGTTCGTGAGATGTACAACTCTCTGGGCACCCCCATTCCCGCAGTCGCTGAAGGCATTCGCGCTATGAAGACCGTTGCGGCTTCGCTTCTGTCTGGTGAAGATGCAGCAGAAGCTGGCGGCTACTTCGACTACGTTATCGGTGCGATGCAGTAAGCCAACGCGATCGTGGACAGAAAAAGCATAAACGTTGCTTATCTTTTGCCCTCTCGCCTTTGCCGTTCTGTGCTCAACTTCTCGTAAGACTACGCGATTTAAGGAATCTCAATCATGCAAGACGCTATTACCTCCGTCATTAACTCTTCGGATGTACAGGGCAAGTACCTGGACAACGCTTCCCTCGAAAAGCTGAAAGCATACTTCAGCACTGGTGAACTACGCGTTCGTGCGGCAACAACCGTCAGCGCCAACGCAGCCGTGATCGTCAAAGAAGCGGTTGCTAAGTCCTTGCTGTACTCGGATATCACCCGTCCCGGCGGCAACATGTACACCACCCGTCGCTATGCTGCTTGCATCCGCGACCTCGACTACTACCTGCGCTATGCAACCTATGCCATGCTGGCTGGCGATCCTTCCATCCTGGATGAGCGCGTGCTCAACGGTTTGAAAGAAACCTACAACTCGCTAGGCGTTCCCGTTTCGGCAACCATTCAGGCGATCCAAGCAATCAAAGAAGTGGCGGCTGGTCTGGTTGGTTCTGACGCTGGCAAAGAGTTGGGCGTTTACCTCGACTACATCTCCTCTGGCTTGAGCTAACCCTCAACGTCGATGAATGACGAGTTGTGAGCCACGAGTTAATTTGATTCAAAACTCAAAACTCAACATTCAAAACTCAATGGAAGGTTTGGGAGTCTAGGGTGAGTGCTAGCTTGTCAAAGGCTAATCGCCATGAGTGTTTAGTTTTAACGATCTAACATTGATTCTTGACTCCCAAACGTCCTCTCCAAACTTTCCTCTAGGGCTGCTTTGTAGTACGCTCACCGCATCGTAGATGCAAAGCGACTCGATCGATGCCGATCAATACTGATCTTTGTTCAGATTCAAAATTTCTTCCCTTCGCTACGCCCATATCCAGGAGAAATCATTCCTATGCGCTTCTTTAAAATTACTGCTTGTGTTCCCAGCCAGACCCGTATCCGTACACAGCGGGAACTGCAAAACACCTACTTTACGAAATTAGTACCCTACGACAACTGGTTTCGTGAACAGCAACGCATTCAAAAGCAGGGCGGCACCATTATTAAAGTGGAATTGGCAACGGGCAAGCCTGGAGCAAATACAGGACTGGCGTAACGTGTTGCACAAATAACAATGCCGATCCCCGACTTCTTTGTTCAGTCTTGATGTGACTAGCTGAACTTGATGCAGAAGCCGGGGATCTGGCAGCGAGCGCATTAGATCCCCGACTTCTGAACCAGGTTGAGCCAATGACAGCAAGGTTCAACAAAGAAGCCGGGGATCTTGTGTTTACCCGTTTTAGCTTCCCTTTAAGCGATCGATCAAATGATCACCCACCCGTAGCGCATTGGCAATAATGGTCAGCGCGGGACTTACACCAGCATTGGAGGGGAAGAAGCTGCCATCGACGACATAGAGATTGTCGAGTTCGTGGGTGCGGCAGTTGAGGTCAAGCACTGAAGTAGCCGGATCGGTGCCAAACCGACAGGTGCCGCACTGGTTTGCGACGACTTGCAAAGGCACTTCGCCCTGAGGATGCAGTCCACTACGCTGAAGGACAGACTGTTTGACGGTTTTTTCGATCGTCTTCAGCACTTCTGTCCAGCGATAGACAAGCCGCGCATGGGTCTCTGTATTATTGGCAGTGTAGTCTACACAGAGCTTGTCACCATTCAAGCGCACCCGGTTATTTGGGTCAGGCAAATCTTCGGTCTGTACCCACCAGCCGATCGATCGTGTCGCTAATTGTTGTAGCCCGAAGTTGGGCATCACTTTAGCAAATACAGAAAGAATGGGCGGCGATTCGGCAAAGATCACGTCTTGCAGCAGCCCACCTGTGTTTTGAATGTGACCCATCGGGTACGGAAACTCTTTTTCGCCCCAGTAAAAATCGTTGACGCTGACGCTGCGTTGAAACTTACCAGAGTTTGGGGCGCTGAGTTGCACGACGGAGGTAATCTGATGTTTCATCAGGTTGCGTCCTACCTGGTCGGAACGGTTGGCAAGTCCGTTAGGATGCATCTCGTTGACCGATCGCAACAACAGTGCTGCCGAATTAATCGCCCCACAGGACACCACGACCAGATCACCCAAAAACAGGTGCGGTTTGCCATTCACATCTGCCTGGACAGCCTTTACTACCTTGCCAGACTCATTGGTGTGCAGGTACATTGCCTTCGTATTGGTCTTGAGCGTCACATTCGGAAATTTCAGCGCTGGTACAATCCCGCTTACCTCAGAGTCATTGGTGGGATCGTCGTCTTGCAGCGTGAGACCGAGTGGAATCGCAGTGGGATGCAAGCCTTGTTGAGCGATCGCCTCGACAACGTCTTGAATTTGCGGCTCATGAGCAACAGCCGGATAAGGATAGTCTGCACTGTGCGGCGGTTCAGTTGGGTCATCAGCAGATCCATGCACCTTGTAAAGCTGTTCTGCTTCTGTGTAATACGGTTCAAAGTCCTGATACTTCAAACCCCATTCTGGCGACAGACCGTCTTGATGCTCAACCGCCTCAAAATCTCGTTCACGTCGTCGTAGCAGTGCCGAACCATAGATTTTTGTATTGCCGCCGATCGCGTAATTGGTCTGTGGTGAAAAGGGTTCACCTGCGATGTCGTACCACTGCTCCGGTGCATGGTAGCGCTCCTTACGAAACACATCCACGTTGCTACGGTTCTGCTCCTCCAAAGCCATGAAGCCGCCTCGCTCCAGGATGAGAATTTTCTTTCCCGTCGGTGCCAGCTTGTATGCCAGCGTCCCTCCGCCCGCACCCGTACCAATGATGATGATGTCGTAATATTGATCGTCGATGATCATTGGTAGATCCTCACTGCCACAGGTAAATTAGGCTGAACAAAATAATCCAAATCACGTCAACGAAGTGCCAGAACAGAGATGTTGATGCAAAACCATAGTGATTTTCAGGTGTGGCGTGTTTGGGCGTGAAAGAGCGAATGAATACGCCTAATTGTAAAAGAATGCCGACGAGAACGTGCAAACCGTGGAAGCCCGTGAGCAGATAGAAGGTGCCGCCAAACAAGCCAGTGGTGAGTCCAAAGTTGAGACCGTTCCACTCGATCGCCTGACCCACCAAAAAATAAGTGCCCATTGCCGCTGTAGCAAATAAGAACAAGCGAAAAAGGTTCAGCTTGTTTCGTTCTAGCGCCAGTTCTCCAAAGTAAATGACAAAGCTACTGGAAACGAGAACCGCCGTGTTGATCGCAGGATTGAAAATTTCTAGCCCATCTACGTTGGGGGGAAGCCAGTCTGCTGTAGTCAACTTGAGGGCAATGTAGCCACCAAAAAAGCCTAGAAAGACCATACTTTCCGACAGCAGAAATACGATGAACCCGAACATACGATTATCGGCGTGTTCGCCAGGTATGCCCTCCTTTTCGGGTGCAGACTGCAAGTGTTCGGGAGTGACTGAGGTATCCATAATGGGGAGTGGGGAGTGGGGAAAGAAGTTTTGAGTTAAATCTCCGCGCCTCTGCGTCTCTGCGGTGTTCCACCTTCTGCCTTCTAACAACTAAAAACCATCAACTAAAAACTTCCCTATTGCGTTGCCGCCACTTCTTCAGGCGATTCCGTAGCGGTCAGGGGTTCGTTCATGCCGTAGCCGTAGGGACCTGAGACAACGATCGGAATCGCTTCAAAATTCTCTTCGGGTGGTGGGGAAGGGACGAGCCATTCTAGCCCGATCGCGCGCCAGGGGTTATCCGGTGCCTTCTTGCCTTGCACCCAGGAGCCGACGATATTCAAAATAAAGGGCAGGGTAGACATTCCCAACAGGAAGCCGCCCAAACTGGCAAGTACGTTCCAGAAGGCGTATTGGTCATCGTAGGACGAAACGCGGCGGAGCATTCCCTGTAAGCCTAAAGGATGCATGGGCAAGAAGCAAAGGTTGGTGCCGATGAACGCCAGCCAGAAGTGGAGTTTGCCCAAACCTTCGTAATACATGCGCCCAGTCATTTTGGGAAACCAGTGGTAGATAGCGGCGAACATGCCCATCGCGATCGTGCCGTAGACGATGTAGTGGAAATGCCCGACGACAAAGTAGGTGTTGTTCACATGAATGTCGATCGGCACGGAACCCAGCATCACGCCTGTAATCCCTGCAAACAGAAACATAATCACGCCACCCAGCGCAAACAGCATGGGAGTATCGAGCCGCAGTTTGCCGCGCCAGACGGTCGCTGTCCAGGCAAAGATTTTTACGCCTGTGGGCACTGCTACGCACATGGTCGTGAACATGAAGATCATCCGCATCCAGCCGGGAGTACCGCTGGCATACATGTGATGCACCCAGACCAGAATGCTGAGTCCTGAAATGGCGATCGATGAAATGGCAACGACTCGATAGCCAAACAGCGGCTTGCGAGAGTAGACGGGCAGAATTTCGGAGAACACGCCAAAGATCGGCAGCGCCATCACGTATACAGCGGGATGGGAATAGAACCAGAAAAAGTGCTGATACAGCAGCGGATTGCCGCCTTTATCAGAATTAAAAAACGCTGTGCCAAAGGTCAAGTCAAACAAGAGCATGACGGCTCCAGCGGTCAACACGGGCAAGCCTGCAAGCTGCAATAGCTGAGCGCTCAACACCGTCCATACAAAGACAGGCATCCGAAAGTAGGTCATACCCGGTGCCCGCATCCGCACGATCGTGGTGACAAAGTTGACTGCGCCCATGATGGACGAGACCCCAGAGACAGCAACCGCTAAAATCCACAAGAACTGTCCATTGATTACCTCTCTTCCCGGATTTTGGATACTTACAGGCGGGTACGACCACCAACCTGCCTGAGCCGTGCCATTGGGCAGCAAAAAGCTACTCAGCAGCAAGAGACCGAACACAGGCACCATCCAAAACGCCACGGCATTCAATGTGGGGAATGCCATATCCCGTGCGCCAATCATCAACGGCACGAGGTAATTTGCCAGCCCTACCAGCGTGGGGAAGATCCACAGGAAGATCATGATCGAGCCGTGCATGGTGAAGATGCCGTTGTAGAGGGCGCGAGCGACTACATCCGACTTAGGCGTAATCAACTCCGCTCGAATAATCATGGCAAGCAGCCCGCCAATGAGAAAGAACACAAACGACGTGACGAGATACTGAATCCCAATGACTTTGTGATCGCGGCTAAAGGAGAAGTAGCGCCGCCATTCAGGAGGTTCGCTTTGAGGTTTTGCCTCGCTGCCGTTGCCCAGGTTTTCGACTGCAATGTTGGTCATGCGAGAAAGTTGTTGGTTGTTAGTTTTTAGTTGTTAGAAGGTAGAAGGGGAAACACCGCAGAGACGCGGAGGTTTAACTCAAAAACTCCTGCCCACTCCCCACTCCCTACTCCCCACTCCCTTTTTCCATATCTTTCTCAATCCCTTTTTTATCGGGTACTTCCTCGTCAATGCCCTGCGGGGTTGGTTGGTTGACCATCGGGGGCTTTGCAGGGGGAACGGATGCCCAACCGACTTCGACGGGTTTGTTGGGTTCGCCGCGATAGTATTCGGAATACGCTTGATTAAAGGCTGGGGTTAGTTTTGTAGCGGCGGCTCGTTTGAGCCAATCCTTGTATGTGTCGGGTGATTCGACGAGGACATCTGCCTGCATGGCGGCAAAGTAGGTGCCACTGAACTGGGAGTCTTCGAGCCGATACTTGCCTGCCAGAATGGGCGTGAATTCCAGGTCGATCGTCCGTTTGGGTAAAATATCTTGCTTCAGGCGAAAAGCAGGGACGTAGAAGCCGTGTAGTACATCTTCGGAATAGAGTGCGAGGCGGATGCGACGATCGACCGGGACGTGCAACTCCGTACTGGTAACGTTCTGATTGGGATAGTGGAATGTCCACGCCCACTGCTTTGCATTGACTTCGATTTCTTCGATCGGCTGTCCTTCCGCATCCAGCGTCGCGGCATAGGCAGGCTCCATGCCCATATGATGCAAATGCACGACATCCATCGGTCCGCGAATATTCATCTGGTTATACACATTGAAACTGCTGGTGACAATCCAGATCACCAACAAAATGGGGATCACTGTCCATACCACCTCTAGCTTGACATTGCCCTCGATCGGGGGACCGTCACTGATATCAAAACGGCTCACCTGGCTGGTTAGAATCGCCAGCATCAACACGCCGAACACACCGAGAAAGACGATCGTGCCCAATGTCACCAGGAAGCTGAACAGGTCATCAATCAGCAGCGATTCGGCAGTAGCCTGCGGAGGTAGCCAACTGTACGACTGCTGCCCCATCCACAAGCTCACCAGGAGCACAAACCCCGCATACCCAACCCACGGCAAATAACGCAATAGTCTCATCGCAAGCGGCTCCTGTTGACCCAGTTTTGGTATGACCAACATTCAATCTGGTCGTCTTTCAGTCAGTTAGTTACTTCAACACCACATTGGGGTCTTGCCCCAGGCGCAACAGTTGATCAGCCGTATTGTGGATGCCAAACTCGCCGCCCAGATGTGCCCCCAGAGTGCCCTGAAGAAACATGATGCCGAGAATGAAAACGCCTGCCAGTACGTAGCTCCACTGCACCTGTCTGGCATTATCCTGCCGCCAAACAAAGCGCTGAAAGCCTCGCCAAACCGCCATACCGACGATAAGCGCCAGCAGCAGTACGCCTCCAACGCCATGCCACAGCATCGTCTCCATTGCCCGCAAGCCCCAGGCACTTTTGACATCGGCAGAGGGCACTGCCAGCATGACTTCGTAAAAGCCTGCCGCGACGGTAAAAAACGTGACAATAGCTGCCGCAACGACGTTGTACCAACCTACATCAAAGAAGTTCGATCGCACCGCATTGATCGACAAAAACTTGAGAATCGACTTTTCTAACGGAAACAGCACACCTGCAATGTCAAAGGCGATCGCAATAATAAATAAACCCAGCGTGATATGCACTAAATTCGGGTGAATCGGAATGGTGTAAGGCAAGCCATTGGCACCCAGTTGATCGCTCAGTTGATTAATCAGTTCTGGATTCATCGCAGTGCTCCATCTCTGATAGCTTCTACCACAGGCACACTGTGTAGCCCATAGACCCAGACCAATTTGTCACCCAGATACACCTGGAAGACGACCAGCGCCGTCAGCAGCACACCTGCACCCAGAAACGCCGTGGGTAATTTTTGCGGATCGCGGGAGCGAATAATGAAGCGCCATGCCGTCACGGCAGCCAGAATTGCTGACAGTGACCAGCCTAACAGCGTATGAATGTTCATCGTCGATCGCGCCGCTGCGTACGGTTCTGCCAAGCCCGCTTCGACCTGCCCAAACAGCACGGCAATAAAAATAGAGAGTGTGGCAAAAAATAAATTCCACCAGCCCACTTCAAACAGGCGAGTGTTGCGGGTTACAGCGCCCAGCACGTCGCAGAAGACGGCGAACAGCACCATCGCAATGACGAAGTGAACGACGATCGGGTGGAGAGTGTCTGGATACGGCAGATTATGCTCATTCAGGGGCGGAAGATACTCAAACATACAGGTCTCCTTGGCGATCGAGGGCTAAATCACCAATTGTGATGGTCACAGTTCAACGTCTAAGCCAATGCTTACAAAGTCTCTCACAGACCTCTTGCACTTAATAGATATGGTAATCACATTCCACTCTCTAATGCAGAAGACGCAAAGAAGATCGTCAAAAAACAGCCCCGAAGCACTTGTGAGCTGGACTTAACCATTGAGATGTTTTGCAAGCAACACAAATTCTTTTTAGCTTCAGGATACGCTTACTGAAAGATTGCAGAACTTAGGAGAAAACAATGGGATTAGCTCCCGAAAGTTTGGTGAAAAGAGCAAGGCGGCGTGTGCGATCGTACACCGTTTTACCTCTGACCTACCGCCTGAAGCACGGAGAGTTGGGTAAGTACCTTGCCTACTCGTGCTATATACCTGGATGGGTGCAGGAAAACGAATCGGTAGCGCTTGCTCAAGCTGCCTACAACCTGCCACCAGACCCCGTGATTGTGGAGGTTGGCTCCTTTGTCGGTAAGTCTGCCGTTTTACTAGCAGGTGCGCGGAAATTGCAAGGTAGCGGACAGGTGCATTGTATCGACCCTTTTGATGCGTCGGGCGATGAGTTTTCGGTTCCGTTTTACATGCGTGTGGCAAAGCGTCGTAAGGTACCTCTTGATCAATGGTTTTCAGAGAATATGGCACGCGCTGGGCTGACCGCTTGGGTAAAAGCGCACAAAGCGACCGGGCAAGAAATGGGCAGAAACTGGTCTACGCCGATCGATCTGCTTTACCTGGATGGCGATCAGTCTCCAGCGGGTGCCCGTGAGACCTATGAATTGTTTGCTCCCCATTTGAAGCCAGGTGGCACGATCGTGCTACACAATACAGCAGAACGGGAGTATGACCCGGGGCACGATGGCTGCTACCGAATCTCCAAAGAGTCTATCCGGCATCCCGACTATACGGACATTTATCAGGTCGAGATGATGACGTTTGCCCGTAAAGTTTAGAGGATACCTTAAAAGTCCAGTGGGTTTGGCGACTGAAGTCGCAGCTACCAAAACAAAACCTGCCGATGCAGGTGGCAAAATCCGTGTTCCTCCTCAGTCCGTGTAGACGGGCTTGGTGCTTATAGTCGCGGTTTTAATCGCTGCGGTACGCTTTAAATAGGCTCTCAAAAGCCAGCCACAGCGATCGACCTTTCTCTGACGATTGATCGCTGTCAGCTACACGCACTGATGCTATAGCTTGATAGTCTTCTAATCAACAGCAACCACTGATCGCTGGTACGTGTTCGCTTTGGCAAGACAACCTGCCAGCGATCGCAGCATGTCAGCGGTAGTAGTGAAATCGACACAGGCATCTGTAATGCTTTGACCGTACACCAGGTCGCTTAAATCCTTGGGAAGTTTCTGATTCCCTGCCACCAGATGACTTTCAATCATCACCCCCATCAGATGGTGAGAGCCTGCTGTTACCTGGTCAGCAAGGTTTTGCAGCGCGATCGGCTGGTGTGTGTAGTCCTTACCTGCATTGTCGTGGCTACAATCGACCATCACTCGTGGATTTAACCCGTGCTCCGCTAATTCAGCAGCGGCTTTTTCAACGTGAATCGGGGCGTAGTTAGGACCGTGTTTGCCACCCCGCAGCACCAGATGCGTATCGGGTGTACCCGTGGTCGTGACGATGCTGGCTAAACCGTGAAAATTGATGCCCAAAAAGCGATGAGGTTGGCTAGCAGCCAGCATCGCGTTCACAGCAATACGAAACCCACCATCGGTACCGTTTTTGAAGCCCACAGGCATGGATAGCCCCGATGCCATTTCTCGGTGCGTTTGGCTTTCGGTCGTCCGGGCACCGATCGCGGTCCAGGAAATCACATCAGCGATGTATTGCGGAATAATTGGATCGAGCAGTTCGGTGGCAGCAGGAAGTCCCAAATGCGCAAGGTCTAACAACAGCCTGCGTGCCCGACGCAATCCTGTGTTGATATCAAAGCTTCCATCTAAGTGAGGATCGTTGATCAGCCCTTTCCAGCCGATCGTCGTGCGAGGTTTCTCAAAGTAGACCCGCATCACAATTTCGAGCTGATCCGCTAACTCTTCACGCAAAGCTGCCAGCCGTTCACCATAGGCGTAAGCTGCATCAACGTCGTGAATCGAGCAGGGTCCAACGATCACCAGCAATCGTCTGTCTTCGCTCCGCAGAATATTACGGATGCGATCGCGGGTTTCGGTCACTAAAACCGATGCTTTCTCAGTAATGGGCAATTCGCTGTGAATAAACGCTGGACTCAGCAGCGGACGCGTTTCAATAACGTGGAGATCGGAAGTCTTAGGCATGTGGGTGTCAAGAGTTCAGTGGAGAACCTTAGCAGTTGGTTATCAAGAATGATTGGCAGAAAGTATTAGTATCAGAAAATTCAAGGTGCTTACAGAAAATTCAAGGTGCTTACAGATGTTCCAAACTACTGACGGGTTGAATAGTGGCAGCAAACCCAAACCGCTTTGATAGTGCTAACACTACATAGCCCATTTTACAAAAGATCGTGCCTATCGACTGATCCAGAGTTGAGCAGTCAGCTTGGAGTACCGCGTACTCAAACCGTGTGCATTGGTCAAGTATGTGCCAATACTTGGCAAGTGGTCGTGTGGAGGCGATCACTGGTTGCCAATCTTCCTCTACACCCACTCCCTACTCCCTACTCCCTACTCCCCACCCCCGCAGAATGCAGTCGTCTAGGTCTTGACTCAATTATCGGCAAACTGGCTCAGCCTTAACTTTCGCCTCACATTCATTTGCAGCCAGCAACGTGCTCAGTTGATTGATGACATGGTTGCTTTCCTCCAGTGCTCGCGGTGCCTCTTGCCCAAACGCCCTATGAGCAGTTTCAAACTCAGCGATCAAAGCGGCTCGATCGCCTTGCGCCAGCAGTTTGGCTAGACGATCGGACGTTTCGACTAGCCGCTGAATTGCCTCACAGCGCTCATCGGATGCCAACAAAATATCGATATAAAGTGCGGCGCTTTGTGCCAACAGGCGACTCACCGTATTGATTTCAATGCGGTAGAGCGGACTGGCAAATTCCAGGCTGCGCTCAATATCAATGCCCTCTTCTGCCAGAAAAGCCCCTAGCGTCAAGTTGGCAAAGAAGCGAATCGCCTGCACTGCCACCATCATGCGATCGTGCTCTTCGGGTGTACTGCTAATAAGCTTGCCACCATCCGCTTCCATTAAATCCAGCAACCACTGACTCGCCGAGGGGTTACGTCCTGGGCAAATCACTACTTTCTGTCCTAAAAAGGAGCTGGCACCCGGACCAAACATGGGATGAAGACCCAAAACGGGACCCGTGTGGCATTCCATCATCGTTTGCACAACAGTAACCTTCGTACTGGCAATATCCGCCAGCGTCGTCGTTGGAGCAAGGTAAGGGGCAACCTTCCGAATCACTGCTACTGTCGCCTTGAGCGGTACACAAAGGAGCACCAAATCGGCATTACCGAGCAGACCATCGGCATCATCCCAACCGTCATACTCCAGCACGCTCACGTGATGACCAGCGGCAGACAGACGATCGACAAAAAAGCGCCCCATCAAGCCGCATCCACCAACGACAGTGATGCGACGCGGCTCAATGACCGGATGAAGTGATGATGCCTTGGCTAAGGCTGCCATGCAGCTAGTGACGATGCTGCTCCAGATATGGTCTGGAACACCAGCCTGTGCTAGTTGTGGCTGGTAACTGACTAGTTGCTTCTGCCTTGGAGTTGTCTCTAGCGTTGCTAGCAGTGAGAGTCGATCGCCCAGCAGTTTAATTAACGTTTGATCCAGTTGTTGAAGCTTTTCAGGGGTGTTCATCGTCACTACCAAGTGGGGAGAATCGTTGTATGCACTCACAGCAGCCTGGTTCGTTCAGAGATTGCCTCGTGCTGCCTGTTCACGCTCCAGCGCCACAAAGAGCGATTTGAAATTACCCGCGCCAAAACCGCGTGAACCGTGTCGTTCAATAATTTCAAAAAACAGCGTCGGTCGATCGCCCACTGGTTTTGTAAACAGTTGCAAGAGATAACCATCGTCATCGCGATCGACCAAAATCCCTAGCTCCGCCAGTTGTTTCACTGGAATCTCCAGCTCACTTACCCAGTCTTCCAGGTTGTCATAATAGGTCTTGGGAATAGGCAGAAATTCAACGCCAGCCTGCTTTAACTGAATCACCGTTTGGACAATATCATCGGTTGTCAGCCCAAGATGCTGAATGCCCGGTCCATAATGAAAATCTAAATATTCCTGAATTTGAGATTTACGTCGTCCTGGTGCTGGCTCATTGATATTGATAATTGTTTTGCTACCGTTTTCCAGCACTTTTGACATTAGAGCTGAATATTCGGTTGAAATCGCGTGATCATCAAAATGCATCCGCACATCAAAGCCCATCGCTTTCACAAAATAGTTCACCCAACGATCCATTGCGCCGTATTCAACATTGCCAACAATGTGATCAACACGTGTTAACCCAACTCCATTGGTGGGCGTTGATGATCGAGCGACAAAACCCGGTGCAAAATTATCAAGATAGTCGCTGCGATCGATAAATTTAACTAAGACATCCCCAAACGCACGAATGGCAGCATAGCGTAAGACACCATATTCGTCTTCGTGGTCAGTGGGCGGAATGGCTCCGATCGCGCCACGAGCCACTGCTTGCTTGTAGGCACTAGTTACATCTGAGACTTGTAAAGCAATGACAGCAACGGTATCTCCGTGCTTCAAAACGCTCTGCGCGATCGCGTACTCTGCACTCAACGCTGAGCTTAAGACAAAGCGAATATCTCCCTGTTCCAGGAGATAAGATGTCACTTTACGATCGCCTGTCTCCAACCCTCGATAAGCAGTGGTTGTAAAGCCAAAACACTTAGAGTAAACAAGCGCTGCTTGCTTAGCATTGCCAACATAAAACTCCAGATGATCAAGCCCTTTAATTGGATAATTATCGTTCATAGTAGTTCTTTCTGCGATGATAGAAAAAGCCTTTAAGTCAACCAAGCCTCAGGACTCATTTCGAGTTTTATCGACTTGATTGCATCACTCTATTTGCTCCCTCAAGGAAGCGCCTAGTGTAACTACTCAGTCTTCATCAAAAAGTAAGGCTTTGTGAAGATTGACTAAAACCCATGTTTGACAGCAGTTTGGGCTTATTTGCAAAGAGACATAAAGTTTGGTGTCCTCAATTTGGGACAGTTTCGACCGAGAATTTACAGAAAGTTTAAATCCAATCACCTCAGTATTATTACTGACAAGTCAGCAGAAGCTGTATGGTGTCTGCGATCGCCGCTGCGCTTCGTTTTACTTCCTGATCACACAACCAGCAACTTGTATTGTCCTGATGAACTTTCTGAAGAACAGTGGCTGCTGCAAATAAAGTCATGTTAGCTTCCATGAATTGTGATTGATCCCCCCAATATCATCTACCCAGCTACGCTTGGAAAGCTGTTGCTGTGATAGCTGTCTATTTCTTACTAAGCTTTAAACGCTGATGTCAGCTATTAGCTAAGGGTGCTTTTTGCCGCGATCGAGCATTGATGTGAACGCTTAAGGTCTAACAATGTTGCCGATTGCCAGAGCTTCATACATCGCTTATCAATTTTAGGGAATTTTAATAGTTTGAATGACAATGCTCCACTGATTCAGGGCTAAGTCTAAAACTTGCAATTGTTGGAAATTAAGCACAATTCTTCATTCGTGTGAGCACGTTTGAACAGCTTGCTGTGTACATTTAGGAGTCTTATTATGGTTGCCACTAACGAAAGATCGGTTTCTTTAACTGAAAATTTAGTAATCAAGCCTGAACCAACCTCAGTACCGATAGATTTACTAACGGTAAGCGCGCCAACGCAACCATCAATTCTTATTCAAGACGACGATCGCCAAACTGTTCCTCAGCAAAAAATTGTTTTAGAAAAAACGGATGACCGCGACCACTCGGTGGTACAGTTGCCCAGCGATTTTCTCAAAACGCCTACAACAACCTATCAACCCAAATATTGTGCGCTCACTTTACCTGATCAATTGATTAAGGCTTTGCAAGCGCAGGCGCAACACGATGATATTGATGAGCGATCGTTCTTACTGGCAGCATTCAATGCCCTACTGTACCGCTACACACAGCAGGAAACGATTGATCTGGAATTAACACTTCCCATTAAGAAAACTAACGGCACTGACACAGTAGAAATTTGCTCGCAGCTCCATAGTGAATTAAGTGTTCATGCACTCATTGGGCAAATCTCGACGACACTCAATGACGTTCAATATTCACTCAACACGCCGTCACTTCAAGCTCAACCTGATGCACCATTCAACGCCCGTAGATCATTACCAATTGCGGTTACGTTCGTTGAAGATTTTTTCCGCATCGAAGGTAAAGAACAGCTAGTGTCAGAGTTTCAGCCGCAAACGTCTGTAGCGTCTGATTACCCTGATTTACATTTGATTATTCTTCAGCAAGAAAACAGCGTTTCAGGACTGTTGCAGTACAACGCCAGCCTCTTTCAAGCAGAGACAATCCAGCGGTTAGCTGGGCACCTTCAACTGTTGCTGCAAGGCATGGTGGACGATCGGGATAGCTCGATCGCGCAACTGCCGCTGTTGACGCAAGCAGAAAGGCAACAATTAGCGGGATGGCAAAGTACCACCGTTTCGCATCCTCAAACGCCAATTCATCAATATATTGAGGCTCACGCCATTCAACAACCGGAGGCGATCGCGCTAAGGTTCAAAAACCAGCAGTTGACGTATGCAGAACTCAATCAGCGTGCCAACCAACTGGCTCATTACCTCACTCAAATTGGCGTTGGTGCCGAGGTGCGAGTGGCGGTTTGTGTGGAACCGTCATTAGACGTTGCGGTGAGTTTACTTGGCGTTTTCAAAGCAGGTGGTGTGTATGTGCCGCTTGATGCAACCTATCCGACTGAGCGGTTAGCTGCCATTCTAGAAGAAACTCAGCCCAAAGTGCTGCTGACTCAAGCGCATCTCTTACCGCAATTACCAGCACTGGCAGAACACAGCCTTTGTCTTGATCGAGATTGGGCAACATTGCATCCGTTTCCAACTCATAACCCCGCCAGCGAAATCAACCTCAACCAAACATCTCATTTGATTTATACCTCTGGTACAACAGGTCAGCCGAAAGGCGTTGCTACCAGTTATGGCAATTTGGTGCAATACATTTTGGTGGCACAAGAACGCTTCGGCTTTGATCAGCATGACGTGATGCCTGCGATCGCTCGCTTTACCTTCAGCATCACTATGTTTGAACTGTTATCACCATTGGTTGCAGGTGGCACACTCGTCTTGCTGGAACGAGAACATATTTTGGATTTCAAGCGTCTGACGCAAACGCTGGCGCAGCTAACCGTTATCCATACATCGCCGAGTTTGTTGCAAAAACTTCTGGCTTATATTCAAGACAATCATTTAGACCTCAAGCTGTTCCAACACCTCAAGCACGTTTCTACAGGAGGCGATATGGTGCCTGCCGCTTTGCTAGACACGATGAAAAGGGTGTTTCAGCAGGCAGAAATTTATGTGATTTACGGCTGTAGTGAAGTCAGTTGTATGGGCTGCACCTATCCCGTTACTAGAGATCAGCAGGTCACTAAAAGTCGGGTTGGCAAGCCGTTTCCAAATGTTGTTGTGCGTCTGTACGATGCCCATCAAAAGCAGGTACCGATCGGTATTCCCGGTGAGATTTATATTGGTGGGGCAGGCGTAACAAAGGGGTATTTACAGCGAGAAGCTTTAACCCAGGAGAAGTTTGTCACGATCGAAGGGCAACGGTTTTACCGCACGGGTGATTTGGGTCGGCTTGATGCTGATGGCAACCTGGAAATGCTGGGTCGCACTGATTTTCAGGTTAAACTGCGCGGCATTCGTATTGAGTTAGGCGAGATTGAAGCCACGCTGCGCCAGGTGCCAGGTGTGCGCGAAGGCATTGTCACGGCACGCGAACTGTGGAACGGAGAAAGAGGTCTTGTTGCTTATGTGGTGCTGGATCACGATCAGCCATTGGTTGAAGAAATTCGCCGCTTCCTGCAAACAAAACTACCGGATTACATGATTCCGGCTGCCTTTGTGGTGCTAGAGGCAATGCCTGTCAACATCAATCAAAAGGTCGATCGGTGTGCGTTACCAGCACCAGATTTTGTCGGGACTGGATTGGATAATGCTTCTTATATCGCACCCAGAAACCCTCTAGAGACCCTGCTGAGTGACATTTGGGCAAAAACGCTTGGCTTGGAACAGATCGGCATTCAGGATGACTTTTTTGCGCTGGGCGGACACTCACTGCTAGCCGCTCAGATGATTGCTCGGTTGCAGTCCGCCGCAAGCCTGGAGCTTTCGATTAGCCGCTTGTTTGAATTTCCAACGATCGCGGCTTTGGCAGAGCACCTTGCGCCAGACGGACAGATCGATAGTACTGCCTGCGCCGTCGTAGATCCAATCGTCCCTACATCACGGGAAACCGATCTACCCCTCTCTAGCTCCCAAGAGCAGCTATGGTTTCTGAGCCAATTGGAAGGCGGAGGCGTTGCTTACAATATTCCTTCTGCCTTCAAGCTAGTAGGGGCACTACATCTAACTGCACTGGAACAGGCTCTTACGGAAATCCTACAGCGTCACGAATCCCTGCGGACAACCTTCCCGATCGTGAATGCGGCTCCCGTCCAGCGAATTTTGCCACCACAGCCCTTTCCTTTACCAGTGGTAGACTTACAAACCCTGCCAGAGTCAGAACAGATGGTAGCGGTTGACCGCCTGATTCGTGAGGATGCACAATGCCCCTTCCGGTTGGCAGACGATGTACCACTACGGGGTAAGTTGCTGCGCTTGAGCGAAACAGCTTATATCTTGTTGCTGACGATGCATCATATTGCCTCTGATGGTTGGTCACTCGCGGTTTTTCGGAGAGAACTTGCCGCACTCTACACGTCCTTTTCACAGGGACTGGCATCCCCTCTGGAAGCACTGCCCATTCAGTATGCTGACTTTGCAGATTGGCAACGGCAATGGCTACAGGGAGATTCTCTGAGTCAGCAAGTAGTCTACTGGCAGCAGCAGCTAGCGGGGGCTCCGACGCTCTTGGAGTTACCCACCGATCGCTCTCGCCCACCCATGCAATCCTTCCGAGGTGGCACAGAATCGTTTGTTCTGGATGCAAAACTGACTCACCAGCTCAAAACGCTCAGCCAGCGTAGTGGAGCAACTCTGTTCATGACTCTGCTGTCAGCCTTTGCAGTTCTACTGTCGCGCTACAGCGGACAGCATGACATGGTAATCGGGACTCCAATCGCAAATCGCAAGCGGAGTGAAATTGAGCCGTTGATTGGTTTCTTTATTAACTTGCTGTCTCTGCGCGTTAATTTGACAGGCAACCCAGGTTTCCTGGAGCTACTCAAGCGCGTGCGTCAGGTCTCTCTGGATGCCTATGCTCATCAGGACGTGCCTTTTGAGCAGGTTGTAGAGGTCTTGCAGCCAGAACGGAATCTGAGCTACAGCCCCCTGTTTCAAGTGCTGTTGATCTTGCAGAACACCCCAGCAGAGCCATTAGACTTACCGGATTTAACACTGACTCCGCTCAAAGTCGATAGCGGTGTTTCTAAGTACGATCTCACTCTGATGCTGGAAGAGACTGAAGCAGGCTTAGTGGCGGAGTTTGAGTACAACGGTGATTTGTTTGATGCGACGACGATCGACCGCATGATTGGTCACTTCAAAGTGTTGCTACAGGCGATCGTGACCCATCCAGAACAGCCCATTGCTGCCCTACCACTGCTGACCGAACCAGAGCGCGATCAACTCTTGACAACATGGAATCATACGCCTTTAGCGTATCCTCAAGCGCAGTGCATTCATCAGTTGTTTGAGGCACAGGTGGAACAAACTCCTGAGGCGATCGCTGTCGTCTTCGAGCAGCAGTCTCTGACGTACCGAGAACTGAACTGTCGGGCAAATCAGCTAGCTCACTATCTGCAAGCGCTAGGCGTGGGACCGGATGCGCTAGTTGGTATCTGTGTCGAACGCTCCCTTGAGATGGTTGTGGGCTTACTCGGTATTCTCAAAGCGGGTGGCTCGTACGTGCCGCTTGATCCTGCTTATCCCAAAGATCGTCTGACCTTCATGCTCGAGGATTCACAGTTGCCCTTACTCCTCACGCAACAAACGCTCTGTGATCAGTTCTCGGAGCAACCTGTACAGGTCATTTGCCTCGATACCGATTGGGAGGCGATCGCGCCACATGGCACTGATAATCCAAACAGCACCGTCGCTCCTGAACATCTGGCTTACACAATTTATACATCAGGCTCCACTGGTAAACCGAAAGGGGTACAAATTCCCCATAGCGCAGCCGTTAACTTCCTAAACTCAATGCGCCAGCAGCCAGGGCTGACAGAACACGACATCCTGCTGGCAGTGACGACCATTTCGTTCGATATTGCTGTTTTAGAGCTGTACTTGCCACTGATGGTGGGCGCTCGTATCGTCCTGGTCAAGCGTGAGGATGCTGCTGATGCCGCTCAGTTGACCAAGCTGTTGGCATCCTCAAACGCAACGTTCATGCAAGCGACTCCAGCAACCTGGCAGATGCTGATTGCTCACGGTTGGCTGGGCGATCGACGACTCAAAATGCTCTGTGGCGGAGAGGCAATGCCCCGTGAAATGGCTAATCAACTATTGGCACGCGGCGGCTCGCTTTGGAATATGTATGGTCCCACAGAAACGACCGTCTGGTCATCGGTTTCTCAGGTCGAACCCGGCAGTGGTTCGGTGCCAGTGGGAGGACCGATTGCTAATACCCAAATCTATGTGCTAGAAGCCCCAACTGATACTCAACAAGGTTCAATGAGACCCGTTCCCATTGGCATACCAGGGGAGGTGCATATCGGTGGCGATGGTTTGGCTCGTGGCTACCTCAATCGCCCCGAACTGACTCAAGAGCGGTTTGTTGCTGATCCGTTTAGCGCCAAACCTGGAGCACGCCTTTACAAAACTGGCGACCTGGCACGCTATCGACCCGATGGTACCCTCGAATTTCTGGGGCGGCTTGATCATCAAGTCAAACTGCGCGGCTTCCGCATTGAATTGGGAGAAATAGAAGCGATCCTCAACCACCACTCTGCGGTCAAACAGGCTGTGGTCGTGGTGCGAGAAGATACCCCAGGCGATCAACGTCTGGTTGCCTATTTAACAACTCAGAGCAAGGTTGTGCCTACAGCACTAGAACTACGCCACTTCCTCAAGGAACAACTGCCAGGGTATATGGTGCCTGCCACCTTTAGTACTCTAGAGGCACTACCGCTGACACCGAATGGTAAGGTCGATCGCCGTGCTTTACCAGTTCCAGCCATGTCCACTGAGGAACAGGATTGCCGCACCTGTGTTGCTCCTAGAGATGAGGTTGAACGTCAGTTGATTGAAGTTTGGCAGGACGTGTTGAACATCAAACCGATCAGCATTAAAGATAACTTCTTTGATCTCGGTGGGCACTCCCTGTCAGCCGTTCGCGTCTGTGCTCAGGTTGAGAAAGTGTTTGGCAAAAGCCTTCCCATCACAACGCTGCTGCAATCTCCTACTGTTGAAGAGATTGCCACCATTCTTCGCAAGACCGAAACAGAGGAAACAGAGGAAAGCGTCGGTGATTTGGTACCTCTACGAGCTGGGGGCAGCAAACCACCTCTGTTTTGCATCTACGGTATTTTGCTCTATCGGGATTTGGTGGATCAGCTCGACG
This sequence comes from Tildeniella nuda ZEHNDER 1965/U140, assembly GCA_019358895.1. Lineage (GTDB taxonomy): Bacteria > Cyanobacteriota > Cyanobacteriia > Leptolyngbyales > Leptolyngbyaceae > Stenomitos > Stenomitos nudus. The sequence continues at coordinate 69,340 of JAHHIG010000003.1, forward strand.
TGGATCAACCTGTCTATGGTGTTTACTTGCAGGAAGAAGTAGATCTCCTGAAACCAGACAACATTGACGAGCGAGCTGCCATCTTTTCCAGTGTTCCTGCGATCGCCGCCCGTTATCTGCAAGTTATTCGCACACTTCAGCCGCATGGTCCTTACTATCTAGCAGGAGAGTGTTTTGGCGGTATCGTTGCTTTTGAGATGGCTCACCAGTTGACGGCATTAGGAGAAGAGGTTGCCTTGGTCGGCTTGTTAGATGCTTGGGCTCCTAATAGTCAGATAGCACTCTCACTGCTCCAACGGCTCACCCTACACGGTCAATTGTTACTTAGACTCGGACTCCCTTATGCTTTGGAGTTACTGCAACAAAATCTGGAGGAGTTAAAGCTTCAGGTTAAGGCTCGCCTCTACAAACTCCGTGAGCAGCTACCGTTCGCAGGAAAGGTACCAGAGATGTTGTCTGAATCAATGCAACGATCCATCAGCGGTGAAATGCGCCAGCAAGCGATACAGTCGTATGTTCCTAAGCCGTATGCAGGTCGAATGGTATTGTTTCGAGCTACAGAGCGAGATGTGTTTGAAAAAGACGATCGCGATATGGGCTGGACCTCTCTCGCCGCTGGAGGCTTGCAGCTTTTCGACGTACCCGGCGATCACCTTGGTATTCTCAAAGCTCCTAATGTCCAAGTGTTGGCAAATCAACTACGGTCGTTTTTGGGCTAATGACGCGCCGATGGTTAATTGATGCATCACTAGCCCAAAGATGAGCGAGAGCAACAAGTGATACTTAAACAGGCTCTTTTTTGTGAGTTAAAGAGCAAACGTGTTGTGTCGGATCTTCTGCTTAAGTTTGAGCGATCGAAAACTACTCCAGCGACTTGCCTGTCTTGCTGAGCAATTTACCAAACTTCTGAATCGGACCTTTGAGACCCCGGTGAGCTTCTGAAGCTGCTTCAGTAGTTTGTTCGCCGATTTTGGTCAGCGCTTCAGCAATGTCAGATGCACTTGCATTTTTGCGCTTGAGGGTTTGCTTCAGTTCCTTCAACCCGTTGGAAATTTCTTTCAAACTCTCGTTGTCGGATTTGTGCAACAGACTGTACCAATGATCGATCGCGCCAATGGCAGTATCAGTATCAACCTTAGTCAAATCACCTTCTAGCGTTTCGCTTAAGGACTCAATTTGCTCGGCTGCTTCCTTGTCTTCTGCCTTACCGAGTGCTTGCCCTGCTTTAGATAACTGCTTGCCCAACTTCTGGAGAGGCGTTTTCACGCCTTTATCAGCATCAGAGGCAAGGTCGCTGGTTTGATCGCCAATGTGGGAAAGCACTTCGCCGAGATCGTGACCAGTCGCTTTGCCGCCCTTTAAAAGTTGCTTGAGTTCTTTCAAGCCATTGGCAAGTTCCTTAATCTCTGGCTCTTTTGACTTTTGCAATGTACTGTGCCATTCGTCGATCGCGCCTAGAGCAGCATCGGTATCGATCGCGGTCAAATCGCCGTCTAGTGTTTCCAGTAAAGAGTCCAATGCTTGAGTATCAGTGCTGGCATCCTTATCAGCGGCAACCGCTTTAGACGCAGCATCGCTTTGCTTGTGTTTTTGCTCATCTTCTTGAGAAGCAGTTTGCTTACTTTTAGAGTCTTGCTTACTAGCCATAATGTTGATTGGGTGACAAACAAACGATGTACACGCGTCAGTCTATAAAGCGCATGGCACAGTTTCCTCACACTAAAGACCAATGTCTGCGCTTAGTGCAGTGTGCTGAGATGATTCGATCGAAAGAGGTCTCATTCTGTTTTTCAACCTATGTGTTGCTGATGAATTTGCAACGACAGCGTTGGTGTGTTAGGTCGATGCTCACCACAGCCGTCCCAAATCAGTTGTGAGCGGGACTGAATCATTGAGCGGTCAGCCAGCCTTTCTCTAATTGCTGACCGCTGACTGCTAAGAGCTGATAGCCATATTGCTTCTCACAATTCGTTGAGGATTGCTACAGGCAAGACTTGTGAATAGTTGCGCTAACACATATGGTTTGTCGATAGCGTCTGTCGCACTGTTGATGCGTGGTTCCTTTGCAGCTCTTACAGTATCAGTATTGAAATGCAAAGCGCTTAGAGCCATGTCGCAAGAACCACGCTTGGATGAACAAGTTATTTCACAGGCGGCTCTAGCAGGCTTGTCTACTCAGCTAGAGTCAGCAGAAGATATCCAGGTTGACGTGCGCACAGATGTTTTGAAAGCCACTCAGGGCAAGGCAGATTCGGTATCGGTGAGCGGTCAAGGTGTGGTTGTACAGGATGTGCGAGTGCAGGCAGTGACGGTACAGACCGATCGCCTTTCGTTCAATCCATTGAGCATTTTGCTGGGGCAGTTAAAGCTAGACCAGCCACTAGAGGCAACGGCTCAGGTTTTCTTAACTGAAGCAGATTTAAATCGGGCAATGCAGGCAGAGGCAGTCACCAGCAGGCTGCATGCGTTAGAACTGAACGTTGAAGGAGAGTCCGTCACTGTGGAGCTTGTGCATCCCTTAGCAGTAAAGCTACCTGCTGACGGCAAAATTGCGCTTGACGGTACTGCCCTGCTGCGCGGACGGGAAGCCGTTCGACAGGTTCGGTTTGCAGTGGTAATTATTCCTCGTACGGATGAACAGCCTGTGCGACTGGAATCGTTTGTTTGTGACCCAGGAGACGCGATCTCGATCGAGTTTGCGATCGCTATTCTGCAAAAGTTTAAAGCATTATTGGAGCTACCGTATGTAGCGATCGAAGGTATGGCAATTCAAGTGAAGCGTTTGAGGATTGAATCGGGCAAACTGATGATTGAAACGGAAGCGCATGTTCCCCAAATTCCTTCGCTGTAACAGTGCCATCTTTCAATACAAACGAACTGATTGCAGAGAAAGGTGCAAATGGAAGACACCACGCTTTATTTATGTCTTTCTGAGATCGCTTTGAACGTTCTTATTGGCTCATTTTCTCAGCGTTGACGAGGCATTGCGGCGGCGTAGAATTTCAACCAGGGTTAAAAAGGCAGTGGGTATCGGTGCAACGGCAACGATCGTGGTTCCCGATACAGGATGTTCTAACTGCAATCGCCATGCATGAAGCGCCTGCCCCGCCAGTTTGACCCCAACGGCTCGTCCTGCACCATAGACCGGATCGCCGACGATCGGATGTCCCATCCTGGCACTATGAACCCGAATTTGATGGGTACGTCCGGTTTCTAAGGCAAACTGCATCAGCGTATAGTTTCCCATGCGCTCTTTGACTTGCCAATGGGTTACAGCACGGCGACCCCCTTTTTCTTCGGGGATAATTGCCATCTTTTTGCGATCGAGCAAATGACGACCGATCGGCAGGTCGATCGTGCCACTCTCAGCAGCAGGCGCACCGTAAATCACCGCTAGATAATCGCGTCGCGCTGTTTTTGCTTTCAGTTGTGCCTGTAAGTGCTGGTGTGCCTGATCGGTTTTGGCAACGGCGATCGCGCCACTGGTATTTTTATCGAGCCGATGCACAATACCTGGACGCTGGACACCGCCAATGCCCGCCAAGCGATCGCAGTGTGCCAGCAGCGCATTGACCAGTGTGCCCCCTTCATGACCTGGAGCCGGATGCACGACTAATCCCACTGGTTTGTTGAGAATCAGCAAATGTTCGTCTTCGTAAAGAATATCGAGCGGAATATCTTCTGCCTGAAGGTCAAGCGGCTGGGCATCGGGAACGGTGAGGTGAACGCGATCGCCCGTCTGCACCATCGCTTTTTTGGACGTACACACCGCTCCATTCACCTCTACCTGCCCTTGTTCAATCAGCTTCTGGGCACGCGATCGCGAGACTTCAGGCAGTGCTTCAGAAAGGTAGCGATCGAGGCGTTGATGTGCCTTCTCTTCGGGCGAATCGCCCAAGGCTTTAATCTGTAGTGCAATGTGTGAGGACAATTTCTAACCCTTGCTCAAGAAACTCAACGATGTCGTCTGCGCGTTCAAGCAGTACAACTATCCAACCCGTTTGAAAACTGGTGATAACGGTTGTTACTTAACCCTAATGTATCCTACAGCAAACCCAAAACTGTCCATGTTAGACTTCGATCGACATGACGTACCTAAGCCAGGTGATTGTGATGACAGCGAAACATCCCGAAACGTCTGCTCCCAGTCCGCAGCTTTACGATCGCGATTTCTATCTCTGGCTTCAGGAAACCGCCCGATTATTGCGAGACGGCGAGTTTCAAAAGCTTGACATCGAAAATCTGGTGGAAGAAATTGAGAGCATGGGTAGGAGTGAAAAACGGTCAGTTAAAAGCAATCTTGAGATTGTTTTAATACACTTGCTGAAGTACAAATATCAGCCAGAGCGACGCTCCAACAGTTGGCGGTTAACGCTCTTTGAGCATCGCGATCGCCTGGAAGCAGAGTTTCTCGACAGCCCAAGCTTGCGCCCTTACTTTGCGACTGGGTTTGAGGACTGCTACCGAAGCGCTCGGAAAAAAGCGTCCATTGAAACTGGCTTACCGATCGCAACCTTTCCCCCAGACTCGCCTTTTACACCCGAACAGGCGCTCAATGAGGATTATTTGCCAGAATAGGGTTCAGCTTGTGCGATCGCTACAGGGCGGTAGTCAGAAAGAATCTCGTGGAGGTTGACGACTGAGCCGATGACCGCGATCGCGGGTGCCTCAAACTTTGCCATTTCAACCTGTTGGACAATGGTTTCTAGAGTGCCGATGAGTTCTTCCTGTTCGGGTCTTGTGCCCCAACGTACCAGCGCGACGGGTGTATTGGGAGCCAATCCTGCAAACTGAAGTTGTTCTGTGATGTAGGGCAAATTGTGGATGCCCATGTAAACGACGATCGTTTCTGAACCATGCGCGATCGCCTGCCAGTTAACGGCTGGACGATACTTCCCCGCACCCTCATGCCCTGTGACAAAGGTTACTGATGAACTGTAGGCACGGTGCGTCAGCGGAATGCCCGCATAGGCAGTCGCCGCAATACCTGACGTAATTCCTGGCACCACTTCAACTGCAATGCCCGCCTTCACCAGATCTTCCATCTCCTCGCCACCGCGACCAAAGATGAAGGGATCGCCACCCTTTAGCCGCACGACGATCGCGGCTGCTTGCGCCTTCTCCATCAGCAGTTGCGTAATATCCGTCTGTAAGAGCGAGTGCGCTCCCCGACGTTTGCCAGCATTGATTTGCTCTGCTTGTGGATTAATCATTGCCAGCACAGGCGGACTCACCAATGCATCGTAAACCACGACATCCGCGCATTCCAGCAAGGTCTTGCCCTTCAGCGTCATCAAACCTGGGTCACCGGGACCCGCGCCGACTAAGTAGACTTTGCCTGAGTGGTGCATGGGAAAGAAGGAGAGGAGTGAGGAGTGAGGGGAAGTAGGGATGGGGCAAGGGGAAGCGGAGGAGGCAGGGGAAGCAAAGAAGGGAAGCGGAAGATGGGGAACCGAGGCGGCAAGAGAAAAGGCTTAAGTTGTGTTCTTCTTGAGTCAAACCGAAGGAGCTTTGATTTTTGCATTGCTCCCTCTGCCTCCCCTGCTCCCTCTGCCTCCCCTGCTCCCTCTGCCTCCCCTGCTCCCTCTGCCTCCCCTGCTTCCTCTGCCTTCTACTGTCTTCCTTCATCCTGTGCCAAATCGATAAGCAGATCTGTTAATTCTGAACTTGCGGCGAGGGGTGGGGCAAGGTGCAGCTTGAGGGCTGGAAATTGCTGGGAGAGGGTTTGAACGGTTTGGGCGATCGCATCGGTAATGCCGCCAGCAAATAAGAAATAGGGCAGAATCCCGACATGGCGAATGCCAAGCTGCGACAGTGCTTGCAAGCGGGATTCAAGACTAGGCGGCACAGACCAGTAGGCAGATATAGCACCCAAACGCTCTGCCAACTCTTCTACAGGTTGGTTGGCATCCAGGCGACGGCTACCATGCGCTAGCAAGATCCACGCTTCGACGGGCTGCGTTGCCATGCATTCTGTCACCAAACGGTGTAGTCCAGAATGAGAACCGATCGCGGGACGGAGGTCAAGCTCGATCGACGCTCCTAGCGCTTGTTGTGCCAGCGCGATCTCCTGTGGAATATCTTCCATGACATGCACACCGGGCAACAGAAAGAGTGGCAGAATCACAAGTCTGTAAGGCTTTGCAATGCCAGCGCTTTCGGTGCCGAAGGATGCCTGTAACGCGAGATTAAACTGCTCAATTTGCTGGTGTAAGGGTAGGGAATGACATTCTAGATAGGCTGTGCCGACTGGCGGTTGTCCATGCTCAGATGCTGCACCTTGATGAGGAGGCGTTAAGACGGCAGTTTCGGTTGCGACGCGTTCTTCGACGATCGCGCCGTCTACTCTCGCAGTGGCTAAAGGCTCTAAGCCAGCGTAGGAGATTTTTTGAGCAAAGCGCTCAGCGAGTATAGCCATTGTCTCTTGAGGACGTGGATCGCGGCTCCCGTGAGCGATGAGCAAATAAGCAGAGGGGTAAGACAAGGGGCAGGAAAGTTTGCTGGTGGTGAGCTATTCAGATTCTATCGCTGATTACATGGTTCGTTGGCAAGGCACCGAGTGATCGCACCAGAGACAGGTTGATCACACAAGGGCACTATTCAAACATCGGTTTTGCGATCGCGCAATGATGCGACACGAGCGTTGAACTCTGCTTCTGAAAGGCGTTGTACATTCTTGCCTGGTTCAAAGCAGTAGGCGAGGTACTCCATATCGCGTTCGAGTTTTCCGGTTGCTGGATTGGCAATCAGCACATCCATGCCACCGCTCGGAGTAGCGATGACTTTGACGGGGCGATCGTCGATCGTGAAATACCAGGGAAAGCTAGAAGCTTGAGTCATACCATTCTCTAGGATTTGATTGATGAACTAATCAATTTTTAGCTTAGATTAGGTGAAAGCCGTCGCTCAAGTTGGGTACTCTGTGGCAATGAAACCATCAACCGTAAAAAAGAAGCTCATTCTCCTTGCGACTGGCTTGGGCGTATTGATGGCTGGGACAGCCGTCGGCTACTGGCAGCACAGCCAGCGCGAATGGTGCGTACAGTTCACTGCGGGCAGCGGGCAAGAGGTGACCTACAGTCGGGGTTGCCTCAACCGTCAGCGCTACAAGAAATGGACGCTAACTGCTTTGCGGACTGAGATTTAATCAGCGGTCAGCCTTGAGTTTGTAGCTGATAGCTCAACACCGACTAAGAGAAATCAGATCTGGAAAAACCTCTTGTACGGCTGGATGCACTAGCTGATGCTGGTGAACGTTTAGCCCATGAGCAAGTGCAGGGTTGCGATCGAGCGCTCCCACTCCCTCATTTGCCAATTGCAGCACGTAAGGTAGCGTGGAGTGATTGAGTGCCTGTGTCGATGTCCACGGTACCGCTCCAGGCATATTGGGTACCCCATAATGCACCACGCCTGCTTCAACATAGGTCGGGTGAGAATGCGAGGTCGATCGCACGGTTTCGATACATCCACCCTGATCAACTGCTACATCGACAATGACGGAGCCGGGGCGCATTTGCTGCACGACCTGACGCGAAACGAGTACAGGCGCTTTTTTTGCCAGTACCAACACGGCACCAATCAGCAAATCGGCTTTGGGCACAACAGCCTCGATCTGGCTGGCACTGCTGTAGAGTAACTCGACTCTGGAGCCAAACAGGGTTTCCAGATAGGAAAGGCGATCGACATTCACATCTAAAATTTGCACCTGGGCACCCATACCAACGGCAATGCGGGCAGCTTCAGTACCCACAACGCCACCACCCAAAATCACGACTTGACCAGGCTTCACGCCAGGAACACCGCTGAGAAGCACCCCACGACCGCCTTGCTGCCGCTCTAGAAAGCGTGCACCAAATTGCACCGCCAATCGTCCGGCAATGATGCTCATCGGAGCCAGAAGCGGCAGGCGCTTGTCAGGCAGTTCAACCGTTTCGTAGGCGATCGCCGTAGTGCCAGAATCCAACAGTGCTTGAGTGAGGGTGCGATCGGCTGCCAGATGGAGATAGGTCAACAGCGTTTGTTCTTTTTGGAGATACGAATACTCGGCTGGTAGGGGTTCTTTCACCTTCACAACCAGAGCGCGATCCCAGGCTTCTGCCGCCTGTAATGCCAGCTTTGCACCCGATTGGAGATACTCATCGTCAGTAAAGCCAGAGCCTTCGCCCGCACCCGTTTCGACAAAGACGGTGTGCCCCCGATCGGTCAGGCTCCGCACACTATTAGGACTCAACCCCACTCGATATTCCTGATCCTTCGTCTCTTTGGGAACACCAACTTCCATCAGAACCTCATTGATAGCCGCTAGTTCTAGCTTACGTCGGCAGCAGCAAAACTGGGTTTCAGCTATCAGCGGTCAGCTATCAGCGGTCAGCTATCAGCTATCAGCGGTCAGCTATCAGCTATCAGCTATCAGCCTTCTGCCTTCTTCTAGCCACCACCTACAATCGTGACAATCTCCAGGCGATCGTCCGTCTGCATTTCGGTTTGCTCCCAGAACTGACGGTGCAAAATTTCGCCGTTGTATTCCACCGCGACGAGACGGGGATTTAAGCCAAGCTGCGTTAAAAAAATGGGTAGAGAAGTTTTGGAGTCACAGGTGCGAAGTTCACCGTTGACTTGTAACGTGATTTGAGCCGACATGAGTGGAAACTGAAAGATTTCTAACGCTGTGATGTGGTGCTCTCAACAATCAGTCGAGTGTATTTTGAGTGTATCTTTCTGAAGTGCGCGCGACAAACTTTCTTAAGCAGTGCCCCAGTTCACTGAGTGCTGAGTATGACCCAACTACCCGGAATTACCCTTCGTCCTGCTGAGGCTGGCGACTTAGCGCAGATTGTGAACCTCGATCGCCTGTCCTTTGCACCGTTAAGTACCAATGCCGAAATTGAGCGGGAATGGTATGGGCAGGGGTTGGATTTGCCCGATCGCTCACTTTTTATTGCCGAACAAGGAATGACGGGGCTTGCAGTGGGCAGCTACGCTCAGCTACGTCTGGGCATTTGCTTTGAAGGGCAGGTGCTGCCTGCAATGGGCATTTCAGCCGTAGCAGTTGCGCCTCACTTTCGGGGGAAAAGGCTGGCACAGTTGCTGGTGGAACATGCACTTGAAACGGGACAGGCACAACAGCTTCCTTTGATGATGCTCTATCCCTTTCAGCATGGCTTTTATCGCAAGTTGGGTTGGGCATGGGTGGGGCGATCGCACCAGTATCGCGTTGCTGCACGCCATTTGCCGGGTTACACAGAGCGATCGCACATCGTCCCCTATGATCCGTTTCAGCACGAGCCAATGCTGCAAGCAATTTACCAGAGGCAGGCGTTGCAGCACAACGGTTGGTTAAAACGGTGGGATTGGCAGTGGCAGTCTCGTGTAAAGCCTGTCACCGGACGAGAAATTTACTGTTATGCCGAAGCAGGAGAGCCGTTGGGTTATGTCGTGGTGCAGTTTGCTCGACTGGAACCACCGCAGAACATACTTGCGGCGATCGTGCAGGAATGGGTTGCCACTACGCCTGCCGCCTATCGAGGCATTTTGGGCTTTTTAGCATCGTTGCGTGACCAGGTTTCCACGATCGTCTGGAACACGTACGCGGACGATCCGTTTCCCCATCTGCTGCGCGAACAGCGACGTGACCCTACCTTACTATCAGTGCCGTCTGAGTTTGGCTGGACGCATCGTTTTGGCACAATCAATGCTGGTTTTATGTGGCGCTTGGTTGATCTGGAAGCGGCATTTCGCTTACGCCCGATCGCTGCTCACTCGTCATTCAAACTGACCTTTCAGCTTACCGATCCCATCCTGGACGATCGCACTATTACCGCTGACTTTGCAGATGGGAAAATGCATCCAGCGTCTCAGCCTGCCTCAACCGTTATCACAACGTCGATCGAGCATTTAACTGAGTTATTTTGCGGCTTTCGACGATCGCGTGATTTGCTGTGGACTGGAGAACTTGAGGTAGAGGGCGATCGGAGCTTGCTAGCAAATCTCGACAGCGCCTGGGCAGCGACTTCCCCCTTTTGCTGGGATTTTTTCTAACTGACTTCAAAAGTGGCTTCAAAAGTGGCAATCGCCTGCGTTCCAGAAGACCGCTTTCTCTTTCGCCTAGATTTGACCGTTAAAGCAAAACGCTCGATGTTTCGAGTTCTCAACCCTAATGATTGAGCGAATTTCCCGTTCGACCTGATGCTCTTGGCTTTGTCCGTAGTCGCATTGCAGCCAACCACTTTTAGCTACAATGAGGCATCGCTTCAATAAAGTTGATGACTTCGATCGCCACTACTGCATCAGAAAAAATTGTTTTAGGCTTTCATGCCCTCTCCGAGCCACTCAGAATCAAAACGATCGAGCTGCTGCGTGAAAAGGAGCTGTGCGTCTGTGATTTGTGCGAGATTCTAGGCGTAACCCAATCAAAGCTGTCGTTTCACCTCAAGAACCTGAAAGAAGCGGGATTGATTAGAGGTCGGCAAGAAGGACGTTGGATTTATTACAGCCTTGATCTCGCTCAATTTGTTGCCTTAGAACAATATCTGGCAGAGTTCCGTCGCTTCAGCCCCATGCTGCCTGCACGCCCTTGTAAGGACGATCGCTGATCACCATTTCCTAGCCTTACTTGACTAATCAACACGAAAAATCACTTGACAAATCAATTTTATTTGAAATGATGGAAGTGTAGTGTTTAAAGCACTCCGAAATGCAACTGGCGATCGCGGCGTTCAGGTTGCGATCGTGCGAACTGTCCATCGCCTGTCATGTTGATTTTGAGAATGCCTTAGGAGTTGTACAGAAACAGCATGGTCTGTAGCCGTCAGCGAAAAGCTGATAGCTGATCAAAAAGTGTGCAGTTATTTTTTAGCAAGCTCTTAGCTCAGGGCATGATCGCAAAATGGCTATTGAACCAGGTTCGTCTAAACCAAGTTGAAGTAGCGCTGGCTTAGATAACAAAAGCTATCTTTTCATCACATTGCGGTTCGTTTTGGCAAATACATCAATTTTTCTTGATTCAATGTTGGCTGAAGTAGTCATAGCAGGAGTCCGTTTTGATGAAGCGCGTCATGTTCGTTTGCAAGAAGAACTCTGCCCGATCGCAAATGGCAGAGGGGTTTGCCAAAACATTTGGTGCAGGAGCCATCAATGTGACTAGCTCTGGGCTGGAAGCCAGTCAAATCAATCCAGGGGCGATCGCCGCCATGAACGCAGTTGGCATCGATATCACAAACCAGGTTTCAAAGCCATTGAGCGACTTCAAACCAGACGATTTTGACATCGTGATTTCGCTGTGCGGTTGTGGTGTGAACTTGCCAACCGAATGGGTGTTGCGAGAGGTCTTTGAAGATTGGCAATTAGACGATCCGGCAGAGCAACCAGAAAGCTTTCCTAGAGTGCGCGATGAGGTGAAAGAGCGCGTGGTGAAGCTGATAGCCACACTAACTTCAACATCTGCCGATCAGCCTGCGGGTTGAGCCGATCGATATTACCTGATCGGTTTTCACCATCGTCATCACACAGCCACGAATTATTCTATTGAGGCATCTATGAGGCAGGCAGCTTCTCAACCGCAACCCCTTGCAAAACAACTATCATTCCTCGATCGCTTCCTGACTCTGTGGATCTTTCTGGCAATGGCGATCGGAGTTGCGATCGGCTACTTCGTTCCATCTGTTGATGCGTTGATTAATCAGTTTCAGGTGGGAACGACAAATATTCCCATTGCGATCGGCTTGATTTTGATGATGTATCCACCGTTAGCAAAGGTGCGCTACGAAGAGTTAGGCGATGTGTTTCGTAACGGCAAGATCTTAGGCTTATCTTTGCTTCAGAACTGGGCGATCGGTCCGATCCTGATGTTTCTGTTAGCAATCACCTTCCTGCGTGGCTACCCGGAATACATGGTGGGACTCATTCTCATTGGGTTAGCCCGTTGCATTGCAATGGTTGTCGTATGGAGTGACCTGGCGCGAGGCAATACAGAATACACGGCTGGTTTAGTTGCCTTCAACAGCATTTTTCAAGTCATCTTCTACAGCCCCTTTGCCTGGTTTTTTATCACTATCTTGCCGCCGCTGTTTGGCTTACAGGGCAGTACAGTGAATGTGAGCATTGCCGAAATTGCCAAAAGCGTGTTCATTTATCTTGGTATTCCTTTTCTGGCTGGCTATTTCACCCGGTTCTTTTTGGTGAAGGCGAAAGGGAGAACCTGGTATCACGAGGAGTTTGTACCCAGAATTAGTCCCATCACCCTGATTGCCTTGCTGTTTACGATCGTCGTCATGTTCAGCCTCAAAGGAAATTTGATTGTGCAAATTCCGCTGGATGTGGTGCGAATTGCTATCCCGATGATCATTTACTTCGTGCTGATGTTTTTGACCAGCTTTTACATGGCGTGGCGCATTAAGGCAAATTATGCCCAGGCTGCAAGCGTCGCGTTTACCGCTGCTGGCAACAATTTTGAACTGGCGATCGCGGTTGCCATTTCAGTCTTTGGCATTAATTCGGGTGCGGCATTTGCGGCTGTAGTAGGACCGCTTGTGGAAGTGCCCGTGCTCATTGGTCTGGTGAATGTGGCGTTCTGGTTGGAGAAACGCTATTTTCCGGAGAAGGCGGCACAATCCCTCTAGTTTTGATGGAAGGTTGAAACCAATGGAACAGCAAGTGATTCAACCCATTGCAGAGAATGTTTGGTGGGTACTTCCCGGTAAACTGGCAGGCATTCGCAAACCCACAGCAGACGAGCTTCCAGCGTTGCAAGCAAGTGGCATTGGCGCGATCGTATCTGTACTGGACGATCCATCTAACCTGGATGTGTATGAACAGGCTGACATTCCTTGCCTGTGGCTACCCACTAAAGGCGGCACCGCACCCAGTCAGGAACAAATTCAGGATGTACAAACTTTTATTGACCAACAAAATTATCTGGGTAATGGGGTTGCTATTCATTGCACGAACGGCAAACGGCGAACAGGGACGATGCTCGCGGCGTACTTGATTCAATCTGGTTTATCTTACGACGAGGCAATGCAAACCATTGCGATCGCAAACCCCGATCTCGAATTGCGAGAGGCACAGACGACTTTTCTACGAGCGTTAGCAGGAGCATCATCACGTGAAAACGTTTGATCATCCCCCTCGCGTTTTGTTTTTGTATGGTTCGTTGCGCGATCGCTCCTACAGTCGTCTGGTGGCAGAGGAAGCCGCCCGCATCATGCTGGAATTTGGGGCAGAGGTGAAGTTTTTTGACCCACGTGAGTTGCCCATCTACGGCAGTGTGTCTGATACCCATCCTAAAGTGCAGGAGTTGCGAGACTTGAGCCTGTGGTCGGAAGGGCAAGTTTGGTGTAGCCCAGAACTGCACGGGCAAATCTCCGGCATTATGAAAAATCAGATTGATTGGATTCCGTTGAGTATTGGAGCAGTGCGCCCCACACAAGGCAGAACCTTAGCCGTAATGCAAGTAAGCGGTGGTTCTCAATCGTTCAATGCAGTTAACACGTTGCGACTTTTGGGGCGGTGGATGCGGATGTTCACCATTCCCAATCAATCGTCTGTAGCAAAGGCATATCAAGAGTTCAATCAGGACGGTACGATGAAGGATTCGCCCTACCGCGATCGCGTGGTTGACGTGATGGAAGAACTTTACAAGTTCACTCTGCTACTGCGTGAACAAGTAGATTACCTGACCGATCGCTACAGTGAGCGCAAAGAACAGTCAGCCAAACGTATCCTTGAGGTCACCAGTCGCGCACTTGCTACTGATTCTAGCCAAACGAATGAACCGCTCCTCACTCAACAAAGCAAGGTCTGATTTTAAGGTGTTCATACACTAAAGGTCACTCATCTGGTAGGGCTAAAATCTCATCTTCAATGAGTGCTGGTAGGTCTTCGGTGTGGACGTGCAAATGAGTCACTGCACCTGTGAGTTCAGCGAGAATGTCTCCTTTTTGATCATCCGTTAGGCTGGAAAGCTTGAGCTGAGTGAGCAAAAACAATACCTTTTCACATTCTTCACCAAGTTCATTCAGCAATGTAGAAAGGGTTGGGTTGACGTTTATGGATTGTTCGATTTTAGAAATCATGTGCCTCGCCTCAATCGTTTTTCTGCTCTCGCTAGACTTTTCTCTAAACCTGCAATTTCTTTACGCCAGTATTTGATGAGATTTTCATCGGGAACTGGCTTTTCTGCCTCACTGGCAATTTTCTGGTGGTGATTTTCAATTTGCCATCGAATGCTGTCAACTGATTTGCGAAATTTCTTTTTTGACAATGCTCTATCCTTTTGCCTCGACTCTCCGTTTTTAACTAAGGCGATGTTTCATTGTTTTCAGGCTAATCGGCGTTTCATCTCGACGTGCAGCAACGACGGTTAGATCGTGCAAATCTTCGAGTAATTGCTCGTACTGTTCAATCGAGAGAACGACTGCCGTTTTGTTGCCGTCGGCATCGACGATGTAGTGTGCTTGTGAAAGGCTCATGGCTCACGGTTCTCCTTGATGGGTGCTGCTTTCATGATGCTCAATTTTTACCTTCTAGAACTGACGGAAAAATCCCCGACTTCTACAACGGGCAGGCTTGATTGCTTCGTTTTAATCAGAAGTCGGGGATCTAAGCCCCTCGTGCTCAATTTCCACCTTCAATGCCTCACAATCTTTGACCAGAGGAATGCCTAACTCGATCGCAAGTGCCAACGCTGCATCGCAATACTCGCGCGCCCGATCGGGCTGACCTGTTTTGTGATGGAGTTCTGCAAACCTCAAGCAGGCTTCCGCTTCATTTGCTCTGTCGCCCAGCGCTTTGAAAATCTCCAGGGATGCTTGTAAGTGGGGTTGAGCGTCTGTATACTGCTCAAGCTTGAGCAACGTTGCGCCCCAATAAACCAGTGCACTACCTTCGCCCTGCCGATTGCCAATCTCGCGTCTAATAATTAAACTTTGCTGCTGGTACTCGATCGCTTGCGGATAGTTGCCCAGAGCATCATAAGCAATACCCAGACTGCCTAAGTCCTGCGCTTCCCCTAAGCGATCGCCAATTTCTCGGCTAATAACTAAAGCTTGCTGATGAGACTCGATCGCTTGCGGGTAGTTGCCCAGGGATTGATAAGCATTGCCCAGATTGCCCAGTGCAGCGCCTTCGCCGTGACGATCGCCAATTTCGCGGGCAATGGTCAACTGTTGCTGATGGGACTCGATCGCCTGTGGGTAGTTGCCTAGAGAATCGTAAGTAAGTCCCAGATTGCCCAGTGCAGCCATTTCTCCGTGGCGATCGCCAATTTCGCGGGCAATGGTCAACTGTTGCTGATGGGACTCGATCGCCTGCGGGTAGTTGCCCAAAGAGCGGTAAGCATTTCCCAGAGTGCCCAGTGCAGCCATTTCTCCGTAGCAATCGCCAATTTCTCGTGCGATTGTTGCACTTCGCTGGTGATATTCAATTGCTTGAGCATAGTTGCTCAGATTTTTAGCAGCATTGCCTAGCATTCTTAAGCAAATAAGTTCTGTGCGCGGCGCGGCTTTACCTAAAAGCCGACTGGCAAGGGCAATCATTTCCTGGTAGCAGTTCCAGGTGAGTAGTTGAACGCGAAATTCCTGCTTGTGAATGATGTTGCTAGCGGCTGTCCAGTCCTCTAGTTCGCAGAAGTGGTGGAATGCCTCCAGGGAGCCGCGTAGGGTTTCCAGATTCGGGGCATCGAGGGCAGGTTCGTAGGCGGTCTGCCAGAGGTGAGCGGCGGTGCGGTGGGCATCGTTCCAGGCGGTAGGGGCAGCTTGCATGCGATCGCCTGCCACGCGCCGGATCAGGTTGTGTTGGCGCAGGAGGGGCACGGCATGGTTGGTGCCTACGTCCAATTCTTCCTCTGCCAGGTTGTGAGACTTCAGCACCTCCAGGGCATTCCACTGACGGTCTTCGGGCAGGTCTGCCAGCATTGCCAGCCAGAAGGTTTCGGGCACCGGACGACGATAGACGGCGCTGCGGCAGAGCAGGTTGCGGGCATCCACAGGTAAGCGCTGCAAGGATTGCTCGACTCGCTGCATGACGCGGAGTTGCAGGGCGCGCGGGGCATTGCGTCGGTGGGGTCGATCGCGCTCCAGGGCATCAAATTCTGCCTGGTAGCGCTGCCAGTATTGGAGAACATTGCCGTGAAAGGGGCGATCGAGAATGTCTTTGGCAATCACCTGGAGGACGAGGGGATGTCCGGCGTACAGTTTGCCGAGCCGTTTCAGGTAGTCGATCGCGATCGCATCTGGCTCCAGCCCATTTTTCTGAAAGATCTCTAGCTGTTCGGTCTCGCTGAGTCCGTCCAACTCCTGACGGTGCCAGCAACGGGGATAGCGATCGGCGGCAATCTCCAGCGCTTCGGGTAATGCCTGGGAGGTGAGGATGAACTGACTCTGGCAGTCGTCTCCTGCCAGCAGTTGCTGGAAGAAAGACAGCCATAGCTCGTCCTTAAAGGTCGTCCAGCCTTGTTCGTCGTCGCCTTCCAGCAGCATTTCGAGGGAGTCGATCTGCACCAGGTAGGGCGTGGTGCGCAAAATTTGCAGCAGACGCGCCAGCAACCGCTGGGGATCTTTCTGGTCGTCGGGAGTGGTGGAGTGTCCGAGTTTGGGCAGCAGGGTCGTGGCGGCGGTGATGAAGTCGTGGGGGAGGGCGCGATCGTCGAAGTTAAGGCGGGTGAAATGGGGAGTGGGGAGTGGGGAGTGGGGAGTGGGGGATGAGGAGGGGGCAGGGGGGGCGGAGGGAGAGGGGGGAGCAGGGGAGAGGTGATCAACCACTAAGCGTTCGGCGAGGGCGGTTTTGCCGATGCCTGTGATGCCGATGATGGCGAGGATGCGGAGGGGGGTGCGGAGTTTTTGGGTGAGGGTGGCGATGAGGGGGTGGCGACCGACCCAGGTGGATGCGTCGTAGGTGGAGAGGGATGGGGGGATGGGGTGTGGGGTGTGGGGTGTGGGGTGTGGGGGAAGGGGAGCGGAGGAGGCAGGGGGTGCGGAGGGGGATTTGAGGGAGGGGATGAGGGTGCGGAGGTGTTGGGTGATGTGGAGGAATGCCTCGTCGCGGCTGTCCCAACGAGTGATGGGGGTTTGGTTGTGAGGGAGGGGTTGGAGGGTGCCGAAGGGGGCGCTTTGCCAGTCTACGGGGCGGAGGAGGATGGGGATGACGCAGGTTTTTGCGGCAGTGTGGCGGGTCATTGCCTGACCGACGATGTTCCAGTGGTCATCGGAGGCAAGGAAGTCGGGGCTGATGAGGAGCAGGATGATGTGGGCGGCGTTGAAACGATCGCTGATCTCGCTGGCACGATCGCTCCCGGCGGTAAGTTGGCGATCGCACCAGTCAGCGATGACACCTTCGCGTTTCAGCAGGCTCAGGTGCTTGCCCAATTCGTCTCTCAAGGCTTCGTCCTGCGGTGCGTAGGAGACAAAAACTTCAATGGCTTCGGGCTGGGGATGCGTCACGGTGGATGACCAGTGAATCTCTCTGTTCATCACTATAATCGCGTGGGTTGGCAAGTGGTAGGAAAGGTGTTGCTGGGGAAGGAGGGTGTGGGGTGTAGGGTGTGGGGTGTGGGAGATGCGAATGATCGATCGCTGAGGGAGAGCGATCGTGTTTTTGGCTGTAGAGACGTGACATGTCACGTCTCTACAAATGGGTTCAATGTCACTACAGATTGATCTAGCTGGGTGGATTCTGACTTGAACAAGATGCTTCGACTTCTGAGGTGCAATGTTCTGATTTTGAATGGGAGCGATCGCCCTCTGAGGTAACCAGGTCTAAGAAAAACTTAGAGCATTCTTGCTTAAAGTCGCAATTTTCTTATCTCAAACAGGAATGTTCTCGTTTCAAATAGGAGTGTTCTCACTTCAAGTAGGAACGTTGCCGTTTGAAACAGGAATGGTCTTATCCTAAACAGGAGTGTTCTTGTTCCGAACAGAACCGTCCCCCTTTGAAACAGCAACGGTTTCACTTTAGAAGGGAGTGTTCTCGTTTCAAACAGGAATGGTCTCACTTTAAGTAAGAACGTTGCTATCTAAAACAAGAATGGTCTTATCCCAAACAGGAGTGCTTTTATTCCGAACAGAATCGTTTCCGTTCGAGACAGGAATGATCTCACTGCAAGCAGAAATGGTCTCACTTCCAGTAGGGACGTTGCAACACTCCTCACCTTCCCTGAGTTCGCATAGACGGGACTTGGTGCTTATAGCTGCGGTTTTCTCCATTAGACACCGTTCAAACAACCGCTAAATCTGCTCTAGCTCGTTTTGGTGAAAATGTGCCCGAAATTTTTTATCAAACTTGATCAGATAAGGCAGATTGGCGCTGATTGGTTTACCGTTCAGCTCTCGAATCACCTGAAGCACCTCCCCTTCCTGCCCCTTCAAGTCGAAGGGGTTGTTGCGATGATCCGGGTGATGATACACGATGACAGATGCTGCCACACGGACGCGACTTCCAGCCGGAAACGTTTCACCAACTTGCATAACTCAGACTTCCTGTATAACAGCCGTCTCCGCTGTCAGTACAATTCAATGCTTTAGACGATGCTTTATCTTTGCATAAGACTGTACCCTTCCTACATTCCTGGCAACACTCGCTCACGAAATTGCTGAAAGCCTGTAGGATTGAGCCGAGACCAGGTAACAAGCCCAACGCCGCCAAGTAACAGAACAGCTATTAAACTTCCTATAACCAGGAGTTTGCGCGATCGACGGTCTCTAGCAGCACCCTCTGGCTGTTGAGCAGCGGGTTTGTCTTGTAGCAGTGCTCTAGAGGCGGGCGACCATGCAGATTCACTTCTCCGGCTGGCTGGCAGCAAGGGTTCTGGCACAACAGACGAGACAGTACAGCGGAGGAGCACGACGGATGCGTTGTCATGCCCGTTTTTCTGATTTGCCAGATCAATCCAGGTTTTAGCTGCCAGTTCCAGTGAGTGTTTGCCCTTGAGAATGGCATCTGTGTACGCTGCCCAGGATTGTTCAACCAGACCCCGATCGCTGAGTCCATCGGAGCAAAGCAGCAGGATGCCATCTTCTTCCAAGATCAGGCGTTGGACAGTGGGTCGCAAGAATTCGGCATCGCGTGTGCCGATCGCTTGAGTGAGTGCGCCAGCATCGGGGCGCTGCAATGCCTCACGATAGAGCGATCGTCCCAGTCGCACTTCCCGCGCTGCCACATCGTCATCGACCGTCAGTAAATGACAGTAACGGGGAGTCATCCAGTAGGCGCGGCTATCACCGACGTTGATGAGATAAAGCTCGTGCCCATTGCCATTAGAGCCGTTTACCGTGGCTCCGTCTGCTGTAGTCAAGCGCTGGGGCACCTGTAGCGCCATCACCAGCGTTGTGCCCATGCGACGACGCTCTTCTCGTCCCTGCGTGTCATTTTGACTGGCGATCAGGTTGTTGACCACGCGCACCGATGCCTCTAGCTGCTGCATCAACAGGTCGGGAGAGACTAGCTCTGTTTGTGCCTCAACCTCTGCCAACAGCGCCTGTGCTTGCAATTTCAGCGAGCGCACAGCCGTCTGACTTGCCACCTCGCCCCCTTCATGCCCACCAATGCCATCACACACGATCGCCAGATGGGATGCTAACGCCTCTGGTCGGGCTTTACTGGGAGGATAGCAAGCATCTTCATTGTGCGATCGTTGAGGTCCCGTGTCGGTTGCGCTCACGATTTGCACTCGCAGCGGTAGTGGCGCGGCTTGTTCTAGCAGCAATTGATTGAGCTGAGTTGCGATCGTGCCCAGTTCACTACCGTCTTCTCGCATCTGGTAGCAAATTGCTTGCAGCCGCTGTGCAATCTCTGGCTTGGCGCTGGTAACCCACTCTAGCCAGCGGTTGGCGAGATCTGCCAGTGTGGGTATCACTACGTCTGCCGCATCTGATCCCGCTAAAACATCAGCATCATCAAAGAGTTGGCAGAGCCGCACGCGCCATCCTTCGATCCGAACATTGTTCGCCGACAGCAGGCTGGAAGCAACACCCTGTTCTAGCAGGGGTGTCCAGAGCTGAAGTAGTTGCCACAGCCAGTAGACCTGACGCAGGGCAGTTGCCTGTGCCCAGGCTTGCGCGATCGGGGGATACAGCTTGCCCTTTTCATCCAGCGGCATATTCTCCAACAGAAAAAAGGCAGCCTGAGCGTCGTCTGTCTGCGGGCAAAAGCCATACACTTCTGGAACGTGCAGCCGCTGCGGATAGAGATGCAAATACGGCAGCACCTCATCTGACCAATCAGTTGGCACATCGGGCGGTAGGCTGGGCTGCGTATCAAGCCAAATTTGGGGTGCGGTCACGTAGTAGCGACCTGCTACCTGCGTCCCCACAGGCGGATGTTCCGTGCGCCCAACTGCCCACAAGTAGCGGTAGACGAGCGGTGTTTCACACGCAACGCAGACAAGAGTCCCCAGGGTATTCAGGGGAGCGGCACAGTCTGGGTTGGGGCAACAAAGCTGCGGCTTAGAATCACTCATGCGTTTATGACAATATCTATAGAGTTTTTAAATGACTCACTGGTTAAGCCCACCTGATGTTACGTTCATGCTGTGACTCTCCAGGCGACGCGCGATCGAGATTAGACTGGTGATAGAAATCAGGGTTCTGAGCACTTCTTGAATCGCGATCGCTGATTGTTACCCCAAGGCTGATTGTTACCCAAGAACGTCTCAGTTGCATTCTTCAAAGTTTTAGGGAACTCTGTCAATAGCGCGTCTTTGTCGATTGAGACCAATTGCCTATCAACTATAGGGGTGAAAGCGGCAAACGCGCTCGATCAGTTTCTTAAGAAATCTATCGCTCTGGTGATCCGAAATGCGCTCCGTGCATTCTGGATCTACCCGTAGCGATCGCATCCCTTTCATTCACGTCTTCAGGAATTCGTTACATGGCGCTGAGTCCTACGCTGATCTGGCTACTGGTTGGAGCGATTCTGTGTCTCGTTGAGTTTATCGTGCCAACGGCGTTTATCGCGTTGGTCATGGGTGTCAGCGCCCTGATTGTCGCTGCTGCCTCTACCATCATCCCGCCAGGTCTGCAAATCGTGCTCTGGATGGTGCTGTCTCTAGCACTGACAGTTTACTCGCGTCGTTTGGTGCAGCAAAAGACGACCCGTAAGCTAGACGCAACCGAAGCCGAAACCCTGACCGAGATTCTGCCCGGAAAAATCGGGCGTGTACGCTACGAAGGCAATTCCTGGGCGGCTCGTTGTGAGGATCATACGCTGACGATCGCCCCTAATCAGACGGTCTATGTCGTCGCGCGGAAAGGCACCACGCTTTCGGTAATGCCAGAGCACCTGCTGCACTCCGAAGACGTTTAACGATCGCAAAATCAACACAACGCATTAGTAAACACAACTAAGGAGACAATCGCCATGTTTGGCTGGTTTATCGCACTGTTAATTGGTGGTGGTGGGGTCGCGCTTTCGTCCGCCAAAGTAATTCAGCAAGGAAATGAGGCATTGGTTGAGCGATTGGGTGTGTACGATCGCAAGCTCGAACCCGGACTCAAATTTGTGATTCCAGGCATGGAGCGCATTGCCTATCAGGGCACCATTCGAGAGCGAGTGCTGGATATTCCGCCACAGCCTTCCATTACCCGTGACAACGTGTCCATCACCGTAGACGCTGTAGTGTACTGGCGCATTATTGATATGGCGAAGGCGTACTACAAAGTCCAGGATCTTCAGTTTGCGATGGTCAATCTCGTGCTGACTCAGATCCGGGCTGAAATGGGCAAGCTAGAACTGGATGAAACGTTTACTGCCCGATCGCAGATCAACGATCTTTTACTACAAGAACTGGATGAAGCCACCGATCCCTGGGGCGTAAAAGTCACACGGGTAGAGCTGCGAGACATCATCCCCTCACAGGCAGTGCAAGAATCGATGGAACTGCAAATGTCCGCCGAGCGGCGCAAACGAGCAGCCATCCTGAACTCTGAAGGCGAACGCGAAGCGGCGGTAAACTCTGCCAAAGGTAAGGCAGAAGCGCAAGTCCTGGATGCCGAAGCGCGTCAGAAGTCACTCATTTTACAAGCAGAAGGCGAACAGAAAGCGATCGTCCTTCGCGCTCAGGCAGAACGGCAAAATCAAGTCCTGAAGGCACAGGCAACCGCTGAGGCAATCCAGATTGTGAATCAGTCCCTCAAAGCCGATCCCCACGCACCTGAAGCAGGCAAAATGCTTTTGGCGCTGAACTATCTAGAAATGGGCAGCACGATCGGCAAGAGCGACAGCAGCAAAGTCATGTTCATGGATCCGCGCAGCATTCCAGCCACCTTACAAGGCATGTTGTCGATCGTGGACAACGGAAAGGAAGGATAGGGAAAGGATAAGGGCTAAAGGATGAAGGCTAAAAAATCATCCCTTAGCCCTTAGCCCGTTTTCATTCAAGCTTAATCGCGCTACAAAAGGGGCGGTTGTACTACAGTAGAGTCGTAATTTTCACCATACCGCCAGCTCTTCCTTCGATCTCTAACTTGTAGTCTTCCAGTAATCCCATGCCAACCAAGGACTCTGTTTCCGATACGTTGACCTCAACCCTTCGGACTTGCCCATCCCAAATTACAGCACTAGCGTACATTTCAAACATTTTGAGGCTACCATCGCCGAGGATTGCACTCTGTATACCTCGGAGGGTTAACTTTAACTCATCAACGATCGCCCTCGGTAGCATTAAATCGCCTGTGTAACCTGTATCAATAATCGTTCTCACGCTTTTGCTTCGCCTGCCATCGTTCAAAACAGCAATCTGGATCATTGCCTCACGATTTGCGTTGACACTGCCTAAAATCATAGGGACATGGTTGAACCAGCCAAACCAATACGATGAACGGCTCGGTGTCCAACTCGCACAAACCAAATTTGAGCCTTTGGATGTTGAGCTAACAGTTGATCCGAAGCAGTGAGACTATCTTTTGCAACTTCAAAGGCTCCAGTTTCAATGTCGATCGCCACGATCTTCCCATGATTGCCTGCTTCGACTTGGGCACGCACCTGCGATTCGTAGATCTCATTGCCGCGTCGAGCAAATTCTTCTTTGCTATAGCGAGGTTGTCGAGCTGTCATTGGATTAATTTCGCTTCAGTTATTCTGTTTCATTTTAACCTGGGCGATCGCGCTACTTCAACCGACAGACGATCGTTGCAATGTCTGTGGGAGTTGGGTTTCTTGCGCTCAACTCAATCTATGGCAAGGGGCGATCGTACTCAACAACCATGCCTCTGTCATTTCAGGAGATTGTAAATGCACAACAGATAAATGTGCATACTCCGGTTGCTGTAGCAATATGGGGTACTCTTGACGATTCCGTCGATAAGTCCGTAACATCCATAGCACGATGGAATCCTGACTTAAAAATGATGTTCGTAGATCTTCACGATTACCGTTCCAAAGTTCTTCCCGTTGCAGCGATCGTCGTAATGTTCGGCGTAGAAGCCGCCCGATAATGAGCCAGAAAGAGTAGTCAAGAAAGACAACTGTGTCAGCTTGAGTCCAAACAATATCTCGCACTGCGCTGTAATTGCCATCTATAACCCAGCGATCGCCACTCAAAGCATCAGTCACTCGATTACGAAATACCTCAAGTGGGGCGGCTGTCCAATGCGGCTCCCAATGTAGTGCATCTAATTCGATATGAGGAATCTGGAAGTGTTGAGCAACTGATCGTGCCAGAGTTGTTTTACCTGACCCCGTTGTCCCAACAATAGAAATCCTCTGACCACAATGTTGGAAACCTTCTTGCATAAACCCCTCAAGCGTGTCCGATCGCCTTAATTGCCGCTTCTAGCTCAATCGCCACACGTGTCCAGTGAGCGCTGCCTTGACAGAAAACGGTATACGGTTCTCGTACTATTATTATCATGTCCAATTTTCGATCGACAAACCAGTAATCTGACTAAAGTCAGCACTGTTCCGGGTCAACAAAATGGCTTGATTCACCAACGCAACCGATGCAATTTTCAAATCCATTGTGCCAAGTCTGGGATACTCTTTCCTGAGACGTTGGCATTTTTGAGCAGCTTGTTCATCGAATTCAAGCACTGGAATCGTGCAGTAGTTTGTCAATTGCCGTTTTAACTGCTTATACGCTTCAACCTGCTGTTCAATAGTCTGGGCTTTGGTAATGTAACTCAACCATCCCCGCGTTTGCTCTTCATAGCTAATAATGCTGGCTGCTACGTGAGTGGAACTGGCGCTTCCCAATCTTTGCATTAATCGTTGAGCTTTCACCCCTCCACGATCTAAAACACTGAGATGATCCGTGTCGAGAATGTACATCTACTCATCTGGCTCTACAGAATTTGTGCGGAGAGAGTCACGATATTCGCGTCCCAATTGCATCGCCTCATCATAGGCTGAGTTATCAGCAAAGGTTCCAGCGATTTTTTCCCACCAGGGTTTCAAGGGTACACCACTCTCCACCTTGCTTTTAAGCTGCTTAACTTCAGCTTCTAAAGAAGCTACCCGTTCTTCTAGCTGTTTTGGCATTGGCAATAGACCTCATTTGAACTCAAATTCTCATTTAATCGTAGGTCACGGCTTCAGATTTTGCACCTTGATAACTGCCAGGAAAGCAGCTTTGAAGAACTCCTAAGTTCTACAACTGAAGCAGTACAACACCTTGCTCTCCTAAAAACTTCGGTATAACGCCTAGTTTGAGGGCACTTGTACCTAAAGGCTTCGGGGTGATTCACCCTCTGCGCTCATTATCTTGAAAATTTTTGTATAAATTCAGCACGATCGCCCCTCATACAAAATTCTCACTCAAGCATGACCGATCGCCTCAACTGCCGCTTCTAGCGCGATCGCCACATGCGTCCAATGAGTACCGCCCTGGCAGAAGACCGTATAAGGTTCTCGTAAGGGACCATCGGCGGAGAATTCTGAGGTGCTGCCGTCGATAAAGGTGCCGCCCGCCATCACCAGTTGGCTTTCGTAACCAGGCATGGTAGCAGGGACGGGGTCGAGGTAGGAGCCGATCGGAGAATGTTGTTGAATAGCACGGCAGAAGGCGATCAGTTTTTCAGGTGTGCCAAGCTGAATTGCCTGAATGACATCACGTCGAGGCGCATTAGGCAAGGGATTTACCGGATAGCCCAGTTGCTCAAAGACATGAGCCGTGTAGTGATTGCCCTTCATGGCTTCGCCAACCATCTGTGGCGCGAGAAACAAGCCCTGAAAGAGCAGCCGATTTTGGTCAAAGGTTGCGCCGCCTGCACTGCCAATGCCGGGAGCGGTGAGACGACAGGTTGCCATTTCCACCAGATCGGCACGTCCTGCTACATAGCCACCTGCGGTAACGATCGTCCCACCAGGATTTTTAATTAACGAACCTGCCATTAGATCGGCTCCGACAGCAGTTGGCTCTCGGTCTGCTACAAATTCGCCATAGCAGTTATCGACGAAGCAAACCGTGTTGGGGTTTTGCCGCTTGACGATCTGGACGATCTTTTCGATGTCGGCGATCGCCAAGCTGTCACGCCAGGAATAGCCACAGGAACGCTGAATCAGCACCATACGTGTTTCTGGCTTGATCGCAGAATCCAGTGCCTGCCAATCGATCGTGCCCAATTCGGTCAAGGCTAACTCCCGATAGCGAATGCCAAACTCTGCGAGGGAACCCTGATGTTGTCCGCGTACACCAATCACTTCTTCTAATGTGTCGTAAGGAGCGCCTACCACCGCTAACAGTTCATCGCCTGGTCGCAAAATGCCGTAGAGAGCGCAGGCGATCGCGTGGGTTCCCGACACAAACTGCACACGTACAGCAGCGGCTTCTGCGCCGACAATGTCTGCAAAAACCTGATCCAGCACCTGCCGCCCCAAATCGTCGTGACCATAGCCTGTCACACTACTAAAGTGATGTACACCGACTCGATGGTTGCGATACGCCGTAAGCACTCGTCGCAAATTTTCCTTGACCTGTGCGTCAATTCCAGAAAAAATCAGGGATAGGGTTTGCTCTACTTCACTTGAAAGATGAAAGCTGCTCATGGATGTCTCATTATTTTCTAGAATACGCTAGGTGCTTATTCACAGAGGCACTGTTTCGCAGAGGTGCTGTCGTTGCATGCAGTCTCAGCTTGCATCCACTCCTCTAAAATGAGCGAAGTTTATTGTCGCGCAAATTGGTACCCTATCCACATTGAGATGAATGAATGACTGTTGCAACTTCTAAAAAATTAAACTTTGACTTGCCCGTGATTCTGTTCATGGCGATCGTCCATGGAGGCGCACTCTTTGCCCTCTTGCCTGCAAACTTTAGCTGGGCGGCGATCGGCATCGCAGTCTTTTTACATTGGGTGACGGGTGGCTTGGGCATCACGCTCGGCTTTCACCGTCTTTTAACTCATCGCAGTTTTCAAGCTCCTCAGTGGCTAGAGTATTTCTTTGCCTTCTGTGGCACGATGTCTTGCCAGGGTGGCGTAATTGACTGGGTAGGAATGCACCGCCTCCATCACCTGTATTCTGACCAGCCCTCCGATCCGCATGACTCTAATCGCGGGTTTTGGTGGAGTCACATGGGCTGGATGCTGCGCGAAATTCCCTCACGCGATCAGGTCGATCGCTTCACCAAAGACCTTCACGATGACCCGTTTTATCAGTTCTTAAACAAACAATTTATTCCCTTGCAGCTCTTGTTAGCATTGGGGCTTTACCTGCTGGGCGGCTGGTCATTTGTGGTTTGGGGCGTTTTTGTGCGTCTCATTGCTGTCTTCCATTGCACCTGGTTGGTCAACAGCGCTACGCATCAGTTTGGCTATCGCACCTACGAGTCAGGTGATCATTCCACCAATTGCTGGTGGGTTGCCCTCATGACCTATGGTGAAGGCTGGCACAACAACCACCACGCCTTTCAACATTCTGCCCGTCACGGCTTGCAATGGTGGGAGTTTGACCTGACCTGGATGACCATTCAGCTACTGCAAACTCTGGGGCTGGCAAAAAAGGTAAAGCTAGCAGAGAAAGAGGGATGAACGTATAAAGTATGAAGGCTAAAGGCTGAGTAGAACGACTTTTTAGCCTTCATACTTTAGCTTTTATACTTCTCTCAAAACTGTCCTGTGCCTTGCACGATATGCTTGACGGTGGTCAGGGTTTCGAGGCTAATCAAGCCGCGCCGCTGACCTTTCTGGTTTGACATGCCGAGAAAAATCGAATCGCCTCGTTTAGGGTTGCGGGAGAACCGGGGCGAGGCGTTGATGTAGGTTGAGGCACTATTCACACCGAGCGCAAACTGACGGCTCTCTTGGTAGGATTCCGTCACTAAACAATCGGCATGACCGCTGCTGTAGAGGTTGATCCAGGAGATAGCGGCTTCTAAGCTGTCGACAACTTTAAAGGCTACAACCTTTGCCAGATATGCCTGCCGCCATTCTACTTCTTCGGTTCGCTTCAGATCTGGAAATTCTGCAACCAGTTCGGCATCACCTCTAATCTCAAAGCCTTTTTCTCTCAAACTGTTCCACAGCATCGATAGAGATGAGAGATTTTGTTGGCGATGGATCAAGACTTTTTCGATCGCGTTCACTGGGTCAGGTTCGCTCTGATGGCTATCCAAAATGATCCAGCGTACAGCGTCTAAGCTGCCAGAGGGTGACCAGTACAGGTAGCAATTGCCCATTGCCGACTTTAAAACGGGCGCGGTTGACTGGCGCACGATTTGCTGTACTAGATTGGGTCGTCCATAGGGAATGACCAGGTTGATGTATTGGTCTTGAATAATGAGGTCACGCACTGAGGCACCCTGGTCAGACGGCAATGCCTGAAAGCAGCCATCTGGTAAGCCAGCGCGTTCGATCGCCCCATGCAGCGCCTGAGCAATCACTAGATTAGAGTTGCTGGCTTCGCTGCCGCCCTTGAGAATCAAGCTGTTACCCGTCTTAACACAGAGTCCAGTCGCGATCGCGGCTAATTCTGGAAAGGCTTCATAGATCAGCACAATCACACCCAAGGGCATGAGCTGTGAGTAGGTCTGGCAGTGATCAACCTGATAGGTTGCGTTCATTACGCGACCAATGGGATCAGGCAATTCGCTCAAGCGCTGCAAAATCTGAATGGCGGCTTGCAGTCGCTCTGGCGTGAGTTTCAACCACTCCAAAATCAGGTCAGGAATTGCCATTTCGCGGCTGGCTTCCAAATCCAGCGTATTGGCATCCAGGATATCGTCCTGTTGTTGCTTCAATGCTTGAGCCATTGCTTGCACAGCATGCCCTCGCACCGACCCTTTGGTCGTTGCCATCTCTACAGAGGCTTGATGAGCGCGGTGGACAGCAGCGACTGGATCAAGGGACGGGCTAAAAGAATCGGTTGTCATTGCGCTAACGTCTATAAGCTAGCAAGACCATAAGTGCCGGAAGCAGTGCTAGCAGGAGCAGCACAACTGCCCAAAAAACCATTCCAGCATTGGCTGAGGCATTAAGCGCCAGAAGAAAGCCGATGATTAACAGTACCAGAATCACTCCCAGCACGATCGACAGATAGCTTTCGCCAAACCCAGAGGTTGCCCCGTTCCACTGATGCCCATTCCAGCGCCAGGTTCGTTTGTAGCGGTGGCTGGTAGAAAGCTCCTCCAGGACATAGCCACCTTCTTCAACGACAAAAATCTGCTGACAGCGGTTACACCCAAACGCTTCGGTCAACGCAATCTGAGTGAGCTGCCCCCGACGGCGACAGGGGCAGGGGTAGTTTTGAGTTAGGTCAATCTTTTGGGCTTTTTGATGTTGCACAGGCGGCAAGGAAGGACTGCTGGCAAAGATGAGGCAAAAATCCAGGCTAGGACAGCGCCGATGCTTCAGGTTATGCTGATAACCAGAGAACCAAGCAATCTGCGTTTAGTCTACGTCTCTCTATGTTATCGAATGATATGAGGGGGCATCTGGAGCTTAATGCAAATATTACCATTCTCGCCCTCTCTTGCACCTGGACTTTAGAGGCGCGTATGCTCGAAGGCAGCGTCTATTATTTGGCGTTCTTCAAACCTCATCACGATCGCCCATACTCGTCGTCACGCAGCCACTCCAAACAACTAAATTTATGCCACGCTTTCTCCATGTATCAGATATTCATCTAGGGTTCGATCGCTACGACAGTAAAGAGCGCACGTTAGATTTTTACCGAGCGTTTCGGGACGCGCTGGAGAAATATGCGATCGTTCCCCAGGTCGATTTTGTGGTGTTGGCTGGCGATCTGTTTGAGCATCGCCATATTCAGCCGAATATTCTCAACCAGGCGCAGCTTTGCTTGCAGGCGTTGCAGGAGGCGGGTATTCCCGTGCTGGCGATCGAGGGCAATCATGACAACACGCCCTACGGCACTAAAACGAGCTGGCTCCGCTACTTATCTGATTGGGGTCTACTGCACCTGCTAGAACCAAGCACTCCCAATGCAGGCAACGCGCTCTACGAACCGTGGGATGAGGGCGCGAAGCGAGGTGGCTACATTGACCTGGCTTGTGGTGTGCGAGTGCTGGGATCTTGCTGGTACGGGGCATCAGCACCCAACGCGATCGCCACTCTCGCTGACGCGATCAAAACCCTTCCTCCTCCTCCTGCTCACACTGTAATGCTGTTTCATCATGGGCTAGAAGGGCAAATCGCCCGTTACCAGGGGGCGCTACGCTATAACGATCTACTGCCGCTGAAAGAGGCGGGCGTGGATTATCTGGCGTTAGGTCATATCCACAAAAACTATACGGTGGAGGATTGGATTTTCAACCCTGGCTCTGTCGAAGCGAATAACGTTGAAGAAAGTCAGTTCGATCGCGGCGTGTATTTAGTAGAACTCAATGCCTCTGGCATCCGGGCAGAGCTAAAGCGTGACTACACTCAGCGGACGATCGTGCGCTTAAAGGTCACAGCACGGGGGCAAGAAAGCCAGGAAGAGCTGGAGGCTGCCGCGATCGCAACGGTACAGCAGGCGATGCAGTCGGGAAAAATTCAAGCAGCGGCAGCACCCATTGTAGAACTGCGTCTTGAAGGGCAAGTAGGGTTCGATCGTCTGGAGCTGGACACACGCAAACTTCAGCAGCAACTGCAACAGTTGACTGGCGCACTCATTTTTCTACTGCGCTACAACGTTGACACCGTGGAATATGCCACGCATCTGACCGAGGAAGCCAGTCGCTTTCAGGTGGAGCGTGAGGTCTTTATGGATTTACTGGTGGCGCACAATACCTATAAAAAACAAGCACCGGAGCTAGCGCAAGGCTTAATTGACCTGAAAGATCAGCAAATACAAGGGCGATCGGAGACTGAACTCTACCAATTTGTGCAGCATCTTTTGGTCGAATCGGTTGACTGAATCCATCAACGAATCGGTATTACTAAAAAGCAGGATGAATTGAGACGAACCAATTACCTCAAGCGGGGTTTCTCAAGGCATCCTGCAGTGTTTGTTGCGTTGATTCAGGGAGAGGTGTCCGTATTACGTCTCCTCCTACATCAGCTAACGCTGCCAAAACCACTTCTGCTCCAGTCGATCGCACCAAGACAAACAGGGCTGACGAATTAGGCTTGAGGGATGCTTCAACACTGGTCAAGAAGTCGGGATCGAATACGCCTTGGGCAATCTTCAGTTCACTGTGAAAGACAACACTGCTAATAATACCGCCCCAAAGCTCATTTCCCAACTCAGGAACAGGTTCAGTTAAATCGTGGTATGCCTTGGCTCTAATTTTGCCCTCAGCATTTTTGGTCACAACAACGGCATCGTCTAGAGCCAGCAAACTTTCTTGCTCAAGCTTCAGCAGGCTCAAGAGGGCATCTTCAGCCTTAAACTTGCCATCGAAACCTACTACAACTAATTCACTCATGGCTTAATTCTTGCGATTTATCTGGCTTCAACGCAAATTACCACCTTTCTAACCCGCCTTTGGTAAAGTCTGCATTAAGGATTTTACATCGACCCGCAAGCCGAAACTGTGCTGCTTCTCGAACTGATGGACGCAACCGACATGGAAGTCAACACTTTTAAGGCAATAATTTGCTGCGATCGCCTCAACTCGGAGCGCTGAATAGTACAGTCACACAAATTCTGACGGCAACTGACTCAAGCATTGCTAACTAACAGCACGAATAACTTCCCATACCACACTACACGTCGTCTGTGATGTGATCAGTTGTCAGTCCATCAGTTGTCGGTTCATGAGGGCTATCCTCAAAACCATCCTCTTCCCCCGTAGAGAGAGGCACCAGTGCAACCGCCGCGATCGCATCGTCCTCATCTAACCGCTGGACACGCACCCCTGTTGCCGATCGTGATTGGGATGAGATCGCGTCTACCGACTGGCGAATGATGATGCCCCGGTTCGTCACCATCATCAGTTCTGCCCCTTCATTCACGATGCGGAGAGCCGCCAGACAATCGCCCTTCTTGCGGAACTTCATGGCAACCAAGCCCATACCAGCACGATTTTGCAGGCGGAACTGGGAAACAGGAACGCGCTTACCATAGCCGCCCATCGTCACCACCAGAATCCAGGGACCAAGCTGACCGCTGACCGCTGAGGGCTGATCGCCTTCCCCCTCGCCACTCTCAACTAGTTCGCCGTTCAGTTCCTCCGTTTCGGGTTCCGCATCCGATTCTAAAACCTGAGCCAGATCTGCCACGATTTGGCTGGGCAAAATGTCCATCCCAATTAAGCGATCGCCTTCGCGCAAAGACATCGATCGCACACCCCGCGTTGCCCGACCTAGGGGACGTAATTGCTCATGACTGGCGCGGAAGTGAATCGATCGACCCAGACTAGAGCCAATAATAATACTGTCATCCACCCGCGCACGACGCACCCAGCGCAGTTCGTCACCGTCTTCCAGGGAGATGGCAATCAATCCATTCGCACGGATATTACTGAACGCGGTCAGTGCAGTTTTTTTGATGTAGCCGTTGCGGGTCAGCATCACCAGATAGTCGTCGGCGCTGAACTCGGTAACGGAAATAAACGCGGTGATTTTCTCTTCGCGAGGAATCGGCAACATTTGGACGATCGGCGTACCCCGTGACGTGCGCGAACCGATGGGAATCTGGTATGCCTTCAGCGCATAGACAACGCCACGATCGCTGAAGAACAGCACACTGTCATGATCGCAGCAGGTGAGAAAATGCTCAACTCCATCATCTTCCTTCATGCGGGCACCCGCTTTGCCCCGCGTTGCACGACTCTGAGATTCAAAGGTATTGACAGGCATCCGTTTGAGGTAGCCCTGCTCGGTCAGCAGAATGACCGCTTTCTCGTTAGCAATCAGGTCAATGTCGCCCAGTTCGTCTTCCGATTGTTCAATGACGGTACGACGGGGTGTGGCGTGCTTGGTGCGGATTTCGGTGACTTCGGTAACGATGATTTCAAGAATGCGTTCGCGCCGTGCCAGAATATCGCGCAAATCGGCGATCTGGATTTGCAGATCTTCGTGTTCTTTTTGAATCTTTTCAGCTTCCAGTGCGGTCAAACGGCGGAGCTGCATTTGCAGAATCGCGTCTGCCTGCGGCTCTGACAGCCCATAGGTATCGATAAGTTCCTGTTTTGCGGTCGGCGCATCGGCAGCGTGGCGAATCAAGTTGATGATGCCATCCAGGTTGCCGAGGGCAATCAGCAAGCCTTGCAGGAGATGATCGCGCTCTTCGGCTTTCCGCAGGTAGTAGCGGGTACGACGCGTAATGGCATCAATGCGGAAGTCGAGAAACACTTCCAGGAAGTGCTTCAGCGTCAAGAGCTGTGGTTCTCGGTTGACCAGCGCCAGCATGTTCGCGCCAAAGTTTGCCTGTAGCGGGGTCTGCTTGAATAGGTTGTTGAGGACGACGCGAGGGTAGGCATCACGCTTGAGTTCGATGACGATCCGCATTCCGTCTCGATCGCTCTCATCCCGAATGTCCGAGATCCCCTCCAACCGCTGCTCGTTGACCATTTCAGCGATTTTCTCGATGAGCGCCGCCTTATTCGTCTGGTACGGCAACTCTGTGATGATAATGGCTTCACGATCGGGTCGTCCGCGGTGCTCGATCGTTTCAATCTGCGCCACGCCTCGCATGATAATGGAGCCGCGCCCAGTCGTATATGCCTCCCGAATGCCGGTTCTGCCGAGAATTTGCGCGCCTGTTGGAAAATCGGGTCCTGGAATGTACTGCATCAACTCCAGATCCGTCAGATCGGGATTTTCAATCAGCGCTATGAGACCATCCAGCAGTTCGCCCAGATTATGCGGTGGAATGTTGGTCGCCATCCCGACTGCGATACCCGACGAGCCATTTAGCAGCAGTTGCGGAATACGCGCAGGCATCACCAACGGTTCTTGCTGCGACCCGTCATAGTTTGCGCCAAAGTCAACGGTTTCTGCCTCAATGTCTTGCAGCAGCGCATCGGTGGTGAGCGACTGCAAGCGACATTCGGTATATCGCATGGCGGCGGGTGGATCGTTGTCTACCGAGCCAAAGTTCCCGTGACCGTTGATGAGGGGCGATCGCATCGAAAAATCTTGCGCCATCCGCACTAACGCGTCATACACCGCTGTATCACCGTGAGGATGGTATTTACCGATGACATCCCCCACCACGCGGGCGCATTTACGGAAGGGGCGATCGGGCGACAAACCCAGTTCGTGCATGGCATAGAGAATGCGACGATGCACGGGCTTCAGACCATCGCGTGCGTCAGGCAGCGCCCGCCCCACAATGACGCTCATTGCGTATTCCAGGTAAGAACGGGACATCTCGTTCCGCAAGTCTGTCGGCACAACCCGATCGTGCGGGGTATCCTGGGAGAAGGTCATAGGGTGAAAAGCTCCAAAACGCAAGCCTGTAGCCGCTGTGGGAATGCTGCATACTCCCCAATCACGCGGCTGTCACATCGTTGCCGACGAGAACACTTATACTTCCTCATTCTATCACTGTTCACCCATTTCAGCCGCTTAAGCGTTTTCAGTGGTTTGAGCCAAAAAGCTTGCTGGTTAAGCGTTTCAAACTACACAGTCGTCCTTAAATCGTCTTGATCTAAGACTCGACTTGAGACTAAAGCGTTAGTGCAGCAGGAAAAAGTTTTGTCAAAACCTATAATCGCCCTCTTCATTGAACAAAAGGGCGATCGGTAAGCGCTAATTGACCAGGCTTGTGATTGTCAGTCCGTTAGGCTTTGGACATCAAACGCTGTTGGGGCACGCGCAGCAGCGACACTCCCACGAGCAGTAGCCAGATTTCCCATAAGATGAACCCCGTAACCGTGGTTTTCAGTACAGGCATTGTAGGCATTACCGTTGCTAGTGGCTCACTTTGCCCCACCAGCAAGAGCGGCACTGTCATCAAACCAAACCAGATTACCCATGTTGGGAACAGCGGTGAGCGGCGCATTGCCATACCAACTCCCAGCGTCCAGCAGGCGAGTAGGGTTTGTCCCAGATGTTCGCCCAGCGCCACTCCACCATACTGATGAACGGACTGATAGACAACGCTGACAGCCTCGCGTGTGGCTTCACTGGCGGTTACATCGGTGTACAGATTTGCCAGGATTGGTATGACAAAGACCCAACGCATCAGCCCCACTGCTTGCAACGCTCCCGAAAGCACACCCATTGCTGTAGCAACTGCTAGATAGGGGGTGTCTTCACGGGCAATGATTGGGTGTAACAACACGCTGACTGGAATGAAGAGCAAGGCGGCTAGCCCAAAGCTAAACCAGGTAAGAATCAGCCCAACACCGCCCGCATGAAACTGAGTGAGCACATAGCCGACAGGCTTGCGAAGAATCGCGTCATACTCAAAGTTTTGAATCAGCAGTGTGTAGGGAATGTTCAGCAAGACGACTAACGAAATGAACGAAAGACCCGTGATTCTGACTAACTGTAAACGGCTCATGAGAAATTCCCACCCATAGGATTAGTGTAGTAAGCAAGAATGCAGCGTCGATCGCCCGATGTAAATGATTCATTTGGTGTTACACCAGAGAGTGTTATGTCAATACTTAAACAGCGATCGACCTGCCAAAAAACGCTTGAGCTTAACGACTTACGAAAGCTGGCAAGCAGCCGTCAAGCTGATGAACGCCACGACAAGGAAAACGACTCGAACTGCGTGAAGCTGATCCCATTGTTTTCTAAGTTCTTTCCAGTTGTCGGGCAATTCTTCTAAGTTCAGTTGAGCAATCTGGTTGTTGATTGGCACTAACCTGATAAGGGTGAATAGAATGACTAGAACCCATATAAGTGAGGCGATCGCAGCAAGCAGAAATGCCGTTCTATTTGGTTGGATGATGAAAGCAGTGCCGAGCGTAAGCGCAAGCGTCAAGGCATACCAAAATGGCATAATGCTACCGTAAGTACGAGCAAGCGCTTGCGCTGAAGCCGCATGACATTCATCCTTTAACTGACACAGTTGTGGATGCACAAAGGCACTAACAGCAAGCTCGTTTCCAACCATTAGCCCAGCAACAAGTAGAACAATTGTTTGAAGTGTAATCGATTGCATGATGGTGTTTTTCCTTTCAGAGGATGTCTAAGAAGTCCACTGGACGACGTTTCAGCTACGAAGGAATCAGCGTTTTAGACATTGTGCCACAACGAAAGAATAAGGGTTTCAGCTCTTTCGGTTACCTTTTAAGACATCCTCTCACTTTCAAAACTAAAAGTTGAAGTTGGTCAATTAAATGCCAAGCATTTAATGACGTTAACGCCAATATTTGAGGAGCGATCGCTCTGTTTTCAATAACCGAGCCAGCCGCACCAGGGTTCCCACAACCAGCCGTTGCACGGTGGATGGCAACCTAACCAGCACAATGTCACCATGCTTCAGCAATAGCGCCAGATGCAGCAGATTGGTGGGCATCCCATGGTGGTTCACCTTGCCATCAGTAGCGAGACCAAACATGCCTCGAATAAACTGCTCAAAGCCTTCAGAAGGACGGTTCTCGCTGGTAAACGTGACCCATGCATTGGAGGCATTACGAAAGCTGTGATGCATCCCCGGAGGCACATGCAGGCTATCTCCTGCCTGTAAGGTGCGGTAGTTGCCCTTGCGACCCACTTCCATTTCGAGGCAACCTGCCAGTACGGTAAAGGTTTCGCTCATGCGCGTGTGGTAGTGCAAAGGACTACCGCTAGCTCCGGGCGGCAGGTCAAACCGAAACTTGGCGTAGGTGCCACCGCTGGTCTCAGAAGAGTGCAGAATGGTCATGCGATCGCCCGTTACAGGGTTCAGAATGACTTCAGGCGATGCAGGGGCGATCGCGGGGTTGGACAACGTTTGAGCAGAGATAGGTTTCATGGTAAAAATCTCCTTGAAGGTATAGGTGCAATGCCCTGCAACAGTGGCTTTTAGCAGTCGTGCTGTTGCTTGCGGCATCGCTGTTTGTCTACCTCTCAACGATATGATTTCGGCATTGTGCTGCATTGACGGGTGCCGCCAAGAAATTGACCGATCGTGCCGTTCTCGACAACTGATTCATTCATGAAAGAAGCCACGTTTTCTATCTATATTGCTCGCGGTATTGTGCAATTTGCCGCCGCAAAGTATGGCGTTGAGGTCGATCGCCTCTGTGCTGCTGCGGGGCTGGAGCCAGACACCCTCAAACTGCCCGATCAGCAAATCACGGGCACCGTGCAAAGTGCCCTCTGGCGAGAAGCGGTCAGGCTCACAGGCGACGAGAATCTGGGCTTACATCTGGGCGAAGTTTTCAATCTGGCAACCTTCGGCATGGTGGGCTATGTGCTGGTCAATTGCCAAACCTTTGAGGAGGTGCTGCACAAGCTGTCGCGCTACACCCGGTTGTTTAGTCAGGGCGCACAGATTCACATCTCGGTTTCAGAGGGCTTTGTGTTTTGTGACTGCATCATCGTGGAGCATCTCAAAAACTACCTGATGGACACTCCCCAACACGCGATCGAAAGTACGTTTGCCTCCTTGATGACCGCCACGATCGCGCTCACGGGCAAACCCCTTCGTCCTCACGCCGTCTGGTTTCAACATGCGCCCCCAGCCGATACCACAGAACATCAGCGCCTCTTTCAGACGGGGCTTCATTTCTCCATGCCCACCAATCGCATTATTTTCGCGGCTGATCGCCTGCAATGGTCGGTACTCTCCGCGAATGCAACCCTACTCTCAGTCTTTGAGCAACACGCAGAAGGAATGCTCGCAGCACTGAATCGCGGGGATGATTATACGAAACAGACGGTGCAGGCGATCGCTCAACACTTGAAAGGGGAACTGCCGACGATTGATGCGATCGCCCACAGTTTAACCATCAGTGTCCGTCAGCTACAGCGAGAGCTACAGACTGAAGGCACAACGTATCAACAGCTATTAGATGAAACGCGTCAAGCACTTGCCCAACGCTATTTGAGCAATCCAGCTACTCCCATTCATGATGTGGCGTTTTTGCTGGGCTTCTCGGAACCCAGTGCGTTTCATCGGGCGTTTAAACGGTGGACAGGACAAACGCCACGAGCCTATCGCTTAGCAGCTGGGAAGGGATGAGGGCGATCGCTCAAACCACCGTCTTTGTTAGCATAGAGCTACTTCCTCTAAAGTTGATAGCAGTAAGCCTGTGACACCCGAAGAGCTAAAACACCAGATAGAACGCCTGAAGCAAAATGATCCTGACGAGCGAGAAGATATTCTGTACACATTAGCCAAGGCTGGTAGCGGTGAGGCAATTGAGGCAATGTTGGCAACGTTAGACGAGCTAGAACAAGAACTCTCCCTTTATGAAGCTGCTGCAATTGTCTTTCAAATCTTGCCGTTACCAGCAATTGGTTTACCACCTTTAATTGCTTATTTGGATAAATCGCCGCTCTCAACTGCTGGGCGAGAGTGTGCTTATATATTGGGCGACATTGCTTCTTACTATCCCAAATGGCATCAAGGGGAGAACCCTGATTCTCGTATTCTCCCCGCTTTGCTTCGTGCTGCTGAAACTGCTTTACAAAACCAGAGTTTTCGTGCTTTTGGCATGTGTCTTTATGCCCTTCGAGAGTGCGTCCGGTATGGTTCTATACCTGAAGCAGAGAGACTGCTAAGATCCGCGCTTCTGTTAATGGATCAAGGGGACACATTGGATGAGATGGGTGAATTGGCTCTTTATCATTTGCTAGAGATCCTTTACGTGAATGCCAAAGATAAAGAGGGATTTTTCATAGAATTGAAAGCTATGCTTGCAAAACTACAGTCCGAACACGATTTTGCTGCTTGTCTCGAAGAGTTTCTAGATAAGAAAAGACAAGGGGATGTGTGGTGGTAAGTTTATCGAGAATTAGGACTTACGCAAACCTCGGAGGTTTTAACCCAGGACGGATATCGTGACTCACATAACGGCTTAAACCTCCGAGGTTTAAGCTTTTGTAGAATGTGTTAGGCGCTAGCCGTAACGCATCACACCCACAGACGATGCGTTACGCTGCGCTAACACATCCTACTGGCTGCTAACGACATTCAACAGGCACGACAAGAATACAGCCAAAGTGAGGTTTTAATAGCCGATCGGGTCTTTAGTTGAGCCAATGGAATTGTTTCAGGTTCTTTTTTCTAAGCAGGCACAGACTTCACAGATGCTTCAGTAGAGCGTCATAGTTACTGTGAGAGCCAATCCAGAACCACACGATTGTTTCTGTATCTTTCATAACTCCTACTGCCCGCCAGCCAATTCCAGCCCTAACTGAGTAAACAGGCTGTTTCGTCTTGAGCTTCTTGAACTCTAAGCTTGGGTGATCAGAATTTTGTTGCCAAAGTTTGTAATTTTTCCGTGCGGTCTTTTGAACTCTTTCAGGCAATTTTGCAAAACACTGAATAAACTCATCAGTCAATTCTGACTTCATAGTTCATCAAAACCCATGATTTTGGTCTTCCCTTGTAATGAGTTATTTAGCGCTTGAGCGGCTAGATCATCAAGTAAAGAGTTTTGTGGTTCAGTGAATTGCTGTTGCCATTGCAGCTCGTACTCAATATCTTCAATCAACTGTTCGGCAAGCTCATTTTGCAGATGCTCAGGTAAGTTCTGCGCTTTTGTAAACGCTTCTGTTAATAAATTAGTCATATATTGCCCGTACGATCGCCTACATTTCTAAACTGTACCAGCCGCGGAGCGTTGCTGCTAACTAGCTGCTACCAGTCATGATGGTTTAGAGACCACGAAAATGACGCTCTCAACAATCAGGCGACTGGCGATAGGTTCAACCACGCTATAACGCTCCAGGCTGATATGACGCTAACTCGGCACAAAGAGATTTTTCGGCACAGCGGCGTGGCATCCCTGGCGAATATCCACCACCTGCGTCACGCCAAAGTCAACGCCGACTGAAATCATGGAGTATGCCTCATCGGCACTCATCTTGCGTTTGGTGGTGAGGAAGTCCAGCATCTGATCGGCGGCTTGACGCATTGCCTTGTTCAAGTCCTGGTTGAAGCCGTGGGTGATCCAGTGCGAATCGGTTTCCAGAATCGGGTTGGTGATGGGGAAATCTTTCAGCACGAAGATCTGGATGTAGGAATTCATCGAGGCTTCGATCGCCGTGCCCGCCAATTCTGCATCGCCCTGCGCCATGTGACTATCGCCCACAAAGAAATTTGCCCCTTTGTTGAACACGGGATAGTACATCGTCGCGCCTGCCCCAATGCGCCAGTTGTCGATATTGCCGCCAAAGGGTCCCGGCGGAATGCTGTTGATGCGTCCGCTTTCCTGGGGTGCCACGCCCATTACGCCAAAGTGGGGACGCAGGGGAATCGACACCTTCATCTTGATTTTCTCCCGTGATGCGGGGTCGGGAGCGGTCACAAACCCCGGTTTATCGTACTTGGGTCGCCCTTTAAAGTCGTAAGCAAAGGCGGGATAGGCGAGTGCCGCTTCCATGTCGATTTTGTAGATGGTGATGCGCTCTTTTTTGAAGGCATCGTAGAGGTAGCCCCAGTGTGCGGCAATGTTACTGCCATACTTAAGCCGGGGTTCCGTTTTGAGAATGCGTACCATGAGCGTGTCGCCCGGTTCGGCTCCGCGCACCGCGATCGGTCCCGTCATGATGTGAACACCGGGACCGCGATCGGTCACCTTATCGTAGACCGCCTTCACACCTGCATCCATCAACAAATCGGGAGCATCGCCTGCATGATGCGTCAGCGCTTCAATGTAAACAATATCGCCCGGATCAACGGTCATCACGGGAGGCTGCGTTTTGTCGAAATAGCCCCAAAAACAGGTTTCGGGCGTGGCTTTCAGGACGTGAATCTTTTTCGCATCCCGGATCATGTCTGCTGCCATGAGGGTTTCAGACTTCGCCTCAGCTTTATCACCTCGTAAAAAGCTGACCGCAAAGTTTGACCCCAGCGCCGCTGCTGCTCCAGCAGATGCTAGAAAGGCTCGTCGTGACTGCTGTGAAAGATAGGTTGGATGCTTCTTGAGGAACTCTGTTTCCGTTACATCGGGGGATGGACTACTACGTTCGCTTTCACTGGCGGCATCATGGTCGTGGTGATGCTCGTTATGATCGTGGTGATGGTGCTGCTCAGTCATGAATTGTCTTTACCCTGTGCCAGTTTACTGTGACAGGCAAAATCCTAATGATTGCACAGAGGTTCATTTGTATAGGTCATTACATCGATACGTTACTTAATCGCTTGAGATATCCTGTTACACATGCCTATCAATGCGTCTACAGTTTGCAAAACCTGCGATCGGTTTCCGTAGTGCAATGTCTGTTAGCCTGAGCAGAAGACTGTTAGCCTGGTCAGAAGGCATTAAGCAAAACCATGGAACGCTACTGGAAAGTGTTGCGGTTGTTTTGGGCAACGGCGATCGCGGCAGAACTGGAATATCGGCTGAACTTTCTGCTGGCAGCACTCAGCAGTTTAGGTGGGTTAGCAGGCAGTCTGTTTGGGCTATTTCTGTTCTACCGCACAGGCTACTCGTTTCAAAACTGGAGTTGGGAGCAGGCGCTCATCGTTTTGGGCATTTTTACCATCCTGCAAGGGTTCTCCAGCACCTTCCTGGCACCCAATTTGAATCGCATCGTGCGGCACATTCAGCAGGGCACGCTGGATTTTGTGCTGCTGAAGCCCATTAGCTCACAGTTCTGGCTTTCAACACATACCCTTTCGCCGTGGGGCGTACCGGATCTGGTATTTGGGCTGGTTGTCGTCGGCTATGCAGGGGCACAGTTGAGGCTACAGGCAAGTGATTATTTGCTGAGTTTGGTGCCGATCGCCTTTGGCTTTTTGACGCTCTACAGTCTCTGGTTCATCTTGGGTGCAATGAGCATCTGGTTCGTCAAAATTTATAACGTGACGGAAGTCTTACGGGGACTCCTGGAAGCAGGACGCTATCCGATGGTGGCATACCCAACGGCGTACCGTTTCTTCTTTACTTTCGTGGTTCCCGTCGCCTTTTTAACCACCGTTCCCGCAGAAGTGATTCTTGGTCGTGGTGAATGGGGTTGGACAGTGGCAGCAGGATTGTTGGCGATCGCGCTCCTCTTCGCATCGGCTGCCTTTTGGCGGTTTGCGCTGCGCTTTTATACGAGTGCGTCGAGCTAGTTGCTGGTTGTTGGTTGTTAGTTGTTAGTAAAGAGGCAGAAGGCAGGAGGCAGGAGGCTAAAACTCAAAACTCTCTAGCGAACAGCGCTATTCAAAACTCAAAACTCCCTTCGGCTTGAGCTCAGGTCGAAAGCAAAACTCAAAACTTTCCCCTACCCCTTACTCCTCACTCCTCACTCCTCACTAAACCTGTCAGGTCTTGAGGTGTGTTGCAGTTGAAGAGCATGTGATGGTCGTCGATTGGGAGTTCTTTCACTGATTCTTGCGCCAGCCAACGTTGAAAGGAACGATCGCCCCGCTCGATCGCTGCCTGCAACCTGGACAAACAACTGGTTCGATAGAAGCCACAGAGTGGTTCCCAGCCTTTTTGAGTGCGGGGAAGAAGGGCGATCGCATCGCCTACGTGCTCCAGTTTGTTGACCCAATGTTGCAACGTTTCACCTGAGAGACAAGGCATATCACACGCCAGCAGCAACACCCAACAGGTTTGTACAGTCTCTCGTTGCAAATGCTCTAATGCTTGAGCAAAGCCGATTAGTGGTCCATGCGACTTGGTTTCACCGAGGAGTGCATACTCTTGAATGAGATGACAGTGCAGCGGCAACAGCGATCGATACTGTTCTGGACGAAAAGTGATGACATAGACGATCGGTGTACATCGCAACGCCACATCGCAAACTCGCCGGAGTAGCGGCACCCCCTCGATCGCAATCAAGGCTTTGTCCCGTCCCATGCGCCTGCTCTGCCCACCAGCAAGAACGATCGCGGCTAATGATGGCGTTGGCATACTTTAGTAACGTTGAGAACCTGGATTCGCTGACCGCTGACCGCTGACCGCTGACCGCTGACCGCTGACCGCTGACCGCTGACCGCTGACCGCTAAACGCTGACCGCTGACCGCTGACCGCTGACCGCTGACCGCTAGTAAGCTCTTTCTACTTACAGTCTTGTTCAGTCTCATCCTGCTTAAACGGCAAGCCCTGGTTGATGGCATCCATTTCGCGCTGTTCCATTTCATTCACCTGACCAATGTAGGAACGAAACACTTGCATCAGTCGGGGATCGTAGAAGCGATGAAGCGAATGATTGGGAGTTGCTGGAAAGCCACGTCGTTTTTTGTGTCGTCCACCCGCACCAGGGTCGAAGGTTTTAATGCCTTTGGTAATTGCCCACTCGATCGGCGTGTAGTAGCAAGCATCAAAGTGGAGACAGTCAATATCCTGGAACGATCCCCAGTAGCGCCCGTAGAGGTTGGTGCCTTTTGTGAGGCAGAAAGACATCCCGATCGGTTGTGGACTCTTCTCTTCATAGGCGGCGACAAAGACCACGCGATCGCGATAGTTGGGATAGAGTTGCTCAAAAAATGCAGGCGTTAAATATTTGCTGCCCCACCAGCCAAACTTGTCGCAGGTATCGCTGTAAAAGCTGTACATCAACGGGAATAAGGATTGCGGGATGTCGTCACCTGTCAGTGTGCGGATAGTTAATCCTGCTTTTTCGACGGCTTTACGTTCGCGCTTGATGTTGCGGCGTTGATTCGCGTTAAA
This sequence comes from Tildeniella nuda ZEHNDER 1965/U140, assembly GCA_019358895.1. Classification (GTDB taxonomy): domain Bacteria; phylum Cyanobacteriota; class Cyanobacteriia; order Leptolyngbyales; family Leptolyngbyaceae; genus Stenomitos; species Stenomitos nudus. The sequence continues at coordinate 112,365 of JAHHIG010000003.1, forward strand.
GGCACCTAAATAATCATCAAACGTCTGGTAATCCTGGTTTTGCCAGATAAAGCTGTGGTGTAGCCAACTGAGAAAGCCGTGACGCTCCATTGTTAAGCGCCATTCTGGGTCGGCATACAGAAAATTGCAGCCCGAAATGTTGTTACGAACGCAAAACTGGTCGATCGCGCTCACCATCAGCTCGGTTAGCGCCTCCTCGTCCTCTCCCGGTGCGATCAAAAAACGGTAGCCTTCTGCGGGCGTAAAGGGCGACATACCCAACAGTTTGGGGTAATACTCGATACCCATACGGGTTGCCACATCTGCCCATTGGTGGTCGAACACGAACTCGCCGTAGCTGTGACCTTTCACATACAGCGGTGCAGCGGCAATCAGGCTAAGTTGGCGATGCCCCTCCAACGAATGCTCGCGCCAGACGGTAAGGTGGTTGGGCAACCAGCCAGACTCAGCGGTAGTGCTACCCGATGTTTCCATATTGTGCAGCCACTCCCACTCAAAGAAGGGGGTTTGCAGCGGCATTGCGAGTGCATCCCACTCTGCTTGGGGAACGTCGTCAAGGGAGTTGATCCAGGCGATCGAGTAGCGAGGCTTCAGTGGTTCCACCATACGAGGGCTTGAAGGACTTCATACAGCGTAATACATTGGCGAATGAGTGAGGCAGAAGGCAGAAGGCAACACTTTAGGTTCCACTCTCCGACCTCTAAGCGTTCCCTTCTAAGCCTTGAGCATGACACTCCGAGTTCAGACCTCGACACTCCGAGTTCCAAGCTCCACCTTCCGAGTTCAGACCTCGACACTCCGAGTTCCAAGCTCCACCTTCCGAGTTCCAAGCTCCACCTTCCGAGTTCTAAGCTCGACCTTCCGAGTTCAGACCTCCACCTTCCGAGTTCAGACCTCCACCTTCCGAGTTCTAAGCTCGACACTCCGAGTTCACCCCACACCCCACACCCCACACCCCACACCCCACACCCCACACCCCACACCCCACACCCCACACCCCACACCCCACACCCCACACCCCACACCCCTCACCCCTTTTTCACCTTGTAGTGCAAAAACACTTCATCGCTGATCGATCGCACCTCCAAAAGCTGCAAGCGGGGTGCTAGTGCTGCCATAATCCCAGCGCCATCAACAGGCGTAGGCGCATCCACTCCACCTAAAAGCAGTGGGCAAACCGTTAGCCACAGTTCATCCACTAAGTTTGCCTCCAGCAAGGATGCTACGAGTGCGCCACCACCCAGCACCGCAAGGTGTTTTAGCCCAGATGCCCAAAGTTGCTCAAACGCTGCTTGCCAAGCAATTTCGCCAGTGGCTGTCTCGACAACAAAAATTCGCTCAAACGCTTCTCCTTCCTGCCATTGCCGTGAACCGATCGTGGTTGTCAGCAGCCAACGCGGTACGGGCTGCTGGAAAAAGGAAAGTTGGGGATTAATGACTGCCGATCGCGAACACACAATCTGCACAGGCTGTAGCGCTTTGTCTCGCTGCTGGCGCTGCACCAACCATTCTGGTTGCACTACCCGCAACGTTGTACCATATGCTCTCAACGTACCTGCGCCAAGCAGCACACCGTCTGCCTTTGCGACCTGTTGCTCTAAATGGGCTTTGTCGAGGGCAGACCCAAAGCGCGCAGCCGCGCGGCTGCGATCGGCAATTTTGCCATCAGCACTCATGGCGAGGATCACCGTTGTGGTCGGGCGATCGCCCCGTTCATCTGCCTCAGCTTTGATATTTAAATCCGCTTCCAACTGGAATAATCGGTGTAACCGTTGTAATAATTGTGGATAGTTCTTCTTTAACCGCAGCTTAGCTGCATCACTAGCGACCGTGGCGCACGTGGATGGGTGTGAAAGAGCAGAGCAGTCTCTCGTTGATCGTGGTTGCTATTGGGTATCGCACTTCAGTTTAAACGTCCTATGGCTAAACCAGGTCAGTCTTCGTTTCGCCGCATCCTTTTGTCGCGTATTTTATTGCTGAGCATTCCCGTCTTGATAACGGGTGAGCTGGTGGCATACAAAAAAGTACGCGACAGTATGCTGGCAACGGCTCGCCAAAACCTGACCGAGAGCGCCGTCAGAAAGGGAGAAAATATCCGCGACCTGATCGAAGTTATGCGATCGAACCTGGTCATTGCCAGCGAAGACTTTTCAACCAAGCTTGACCAGTCGCAGGACGCGCAAGAGTTTGTGACGCGTATCAATCGCTGGTTGCCGAAAGGTGTTCAATGTGTCCAGCTCATCAACGTCCAAACGGGGCAAATTGACGGTAGCACCTGCGGCAATCGCTCCATCAGCCAGGTGCTCGATAACCTTTGGTCAGCTCAAAGCCAGTTCATGCGTGCGCCCCTTGCCAGTGTCCGCGTTTCACCTGTCAGCCGAGCCACAGCAGCCAAGCAATCCACCCCTTTACGACAGCTTGACCGTGTGTTTAGCGCACCTGTCTATGACTCTTTTGGGCGGTTACGCTATGCGTTGAGCATTCAATGGGCGGTTTATCGCCAAGAAACCAGCCAGCCAGGATCGCTATCTGGCTACACAGTCGTCATCGACGAAGATGGCACGATTCTGGCTCACCCCAAAGCCGATCGCATCGGTCGTAATATTCAGCAGGAAGCAGATGCCGATCGCCTACAGGCAATTGTCAACAGCGCGATCGCTGGCAAAGAAGACTTTTTCCACCTCATCTCCTTTGAAGACAGTCAGACCGAATGGCTGGCAGGCTACAATCGCCTTCAGATTTCTGTTACCCCCGGTGAAAGTCGCACCTGGGTTGTGCTCGCTGTCGCCCCTCTCGAAAATGCCCTCTCTGGGCTAGAAGACATTAAGCAAGTGCTCCTGATTCTCACCATAGGGCTGCTAAGTGCGAATTTATTAGCCACTATTTATATTGCCCGTGATCTCGCCCGCCCACTCGAACAACTCGGTGGCTACGCTCTCCATATTTATCAACGTCAGCTCTCTCATCAAGCACCCAAAAACTTTCAGATTAAAGAAATCAATCAACTCGCTGAAGCACTCGACAACATGGTCGAGCGCTTAGAAGAACGGGCGGAAGAACTAGAAACAGCCTGGCAGGAAGCACAAGCCGCAAACCAGATGAAGAGCGAGTTTCTAGCGACCACTTCCCACGAACTGAGAACGCCTCTAAACGCCATTTTTGGCTGCATTGGACTGGTTAAAGATGGCTGCTGTGACAGCCGCGATGAAGAGCTAGAACTGTTACAGCAAGCAGATGATTCAGCCAAGCATCTGCTGAACATCATCAATGATCTGCTGAACATCGCCAAAATTGAAGCGGGTCAACTTGAACTCAGCCTGCAACCAGTTTCCGTACAGGATTTATGTCAGGAGTGCTTGAAAATGGTGCAGCCAGCCGCCGAGAAGAAGCGCTTATCGCTTTCGATCGAGGTCGAAAAGCATCTCAGTCGAGTTGTACTCGATCAACTACGAGTGCGTCAGATGGTGATTAACCTGCTATCGAATGCGGTGAAATTTACGCCAGAAGGCGGACACGTCAAATTAAGCAGCCGCATTGGCTATGGTCATCAGCTAGAGCAGGATGCTCGCCCCGATCGCAGCCCTGTGAATGCCAACACGCCCTATCTCTGCCTTGAAGTTGCTGATTCTGGCATTGGCATTCCACCCGAACGATGGCATCTCTTATTTCGCCCCTTTCAACAGGTCGATTCGTCTTTGACACGCAGACATGAAGGCACTGGGTTAGGTTTAGCCCTGACAAAACGGTTCGCTGAATTGCATGGCGGCACCGTTTCATTTCAATCGACACTTGGTAAAGGCAGTACGTTTCGGATCTGGTTGCCATCGAGTGAGACCAGTTCATCAGTCGAACTAGACAGCAGCCATGACTCGCCTTCTCCTAATGGTCACAATCGAGACACCACAGGCACCACGCTACCGCAAGATATCTCTGATCACTCCATCTCCTCAGTTGGATAGGTGGCAACGGTTAGCACGGCTTCTCACCTGTAGCCTATCTAATGCTACTGATGTTGGCTATAGGCTACTACAAGCGTTTGCTGACCAACGTAAACGCAACTTGGGCGGCGGCTTGCTCTGCTGCTTTGATCGATCGTCCGCTCCCTTGCCCCAGACATTCATTTTGCAGCCAGACTTCAGCCGTAAAACGCTGACCCTGATCTTTGTCCTGAACCTGCCTTGCTTGAATCACTCGATACTCTGGTAGCGTCTTGTAGTGACCCTGACTCCACTCCTGAAGCGCCGCTTTGTAATTTTGGCGAGCGGGGTCGTTAAGGATCTCGGTCACTAACTGTTGAAAGTGATGATCCAGACAGGGACGCACCAATGTCAGCGTCTGTGTACTCAGGTAAAGAGCCGCCAACACCGCTTCAAATGAATCCGCTAGACGCGATTCTTGACCAAGCTTATCCTTCAAGGCGCTATCCGAAACCAGCAAATAATGTTCTAATCTGTACTTAGCAGCAAGTTGTGCCAGAATGCGATCGCTCACCAGCACCGATCGAATGGCTGCAAACTCTCCCACTGGCAGTTCAGGATAGGTTTCTAGTAAGAAAACAGCTGTCGCCAGACGTACGACGGCATCACCCACAAACTCAAGCTGCTCATAGTTTGCAGTCGCCGAGACGGTGGAATGCGTCAGCGCCAGATCGAGTAGCTGCCATTGAATCGGCGTTTGCTCAGGCAAGCCTAGCTTTTGCACCAGATTTTGCAGTTGTTTCTGGCGGTGGGGGTACTGGAGTGTCATGCCTGATAGTTTATCAGGTCTCTGAGAATCAGCACGATACGACTGGTCTGGTTGTCTATCAACACATTAGTCGCTGCTAGGGACGTTATAGAGCGCTTCTAAAAAGCTGGCGCAGGTTTTAGTTGATGGCTGGCTGCTAGCGTAGAGCGATCGCGAATTCAACCTTACAGAGCTGAATTTTATCGGTTCATACGCTGGTGGCAGATCTAGTGCATCCAGTTGTTCTGGCAGACGATAGTGTAACCGTACGGTAGCAATCGTCGACGGCAACACGCCAATCAATAAAGCCAGTACCTCATCGGCTAAACCCGTCAGCGCTTGAGCACCAAAAAACTCTTCAAAGCTGGCAAACAGTTTCTCGGCTCTCTGTATCGGGTCTGTATGTTCTGTAATCTTTTGCAACCAGCGATTCCATTGAATTCTGCGGCTGTAAGCGGTCTGACGTTGTTGATGTGTGACGACTGGTATGATTTCAGGTGCACCGATCGCAATGACGTTCACGCAGGCTTGCTCTACTAGCGTACCGACAACGGCACCAGGACCTGCGAACTCTGCATGATAAGCCTTACAGATGATTAAACCGCTTCGCTTATGCTCACCTACCGCTAGTAGCTGCTGACCACTCAACACTATTTTTGGTTCACTTGCCACTACAATCTGGGAGGTCTGGTTACTCACACCATTGCCCTATAAACGCTGCTATGAAACCCTTTGATGCCTTGGTGCATTCAACAACATCGATTCAGTAACGTTCGTCACTGATGCCATCATCGTAGTGCAGGTTCAAAGTGGCGTACAGCCTACTCAAGCCGCTTTGCTGAATCTATATATTCCTTTGTTGAATCAACAAGGTTCGATAAAACTAAGCAGCGAGTCTGTTCGATATGGGTGGGTTTCGGGAATAGGGGAGAGCAGGACATAAGCCGGGTTCTGTTGCCCTAAACGCTGTGCATTCAAGACGGCAGTTATCTATCTGGGACACTTGTTACCAAGCACCTCAAGCGGACGGGCAGAAACAGGATTTCTCCTTTTTCTACGTGGAACGGGTAAAAGACCAACCGTTGTTCCGCAGCCTTGCTTCCAACCGGGGTTTACCGAGCCAGCACCTCTCGATGCTGCTGGTGCGCTCTTACCGCACCTTTGCACCCTTACCTTGAAAGGCTAAAGGATAAAGTATGAAAGATAAAAGCTTGTTTTAGCCTTTAGCCCTCAGCCTTTAGCCTTTTCATTGGCGGTATTTTTCTGTGGCACTATCCTCACGGTCACCCGCACTGGGCGTTACCCAGCAAGTCTGGTCTTTGGGAAGCCCGGACTTTCCTCGGATTGCAGCCTTGAGCACATGGCTTTTGACTACAGTCCGCAACTGCCTGCGCCTACTCTCCCCTCTGATCAGTCTAGTCGTTAGAGGGCATGGGAGTGCCCTTTACTTTTTGGGATTCCAGGGTAAGCCAGCAGTCCAGGGGAGTTTGTGCATGACAAATTTGCAGAGGACGTAGACCCGATCGCCCCCGATCGAGCGGTTGGGTCCTACAATGCGGAACGCCAGCCCTAGAAAAAATTCCAGATCGGCATAGCGCTTCATAAACTTATCGCTCTTTTTTAGTGCGGCAGGATCAATTAGTGGTTTGGTGATTTCCACTTCCAGATTGAGTGGCGAAGCGGTATCGAGTTTGTCAGCCTTGCGATCGCCTTTGCGTTGCAGCAGATCTTCGGCTGTAATGGCTTCTTTGAGTGTGGTGCTGGGGGCGATCGTGCTAAAGACCTGAGTTTGAAACAGATCAACCGTTGCACCGGGCATTAAGCGAGTGACGCGGCGCGATCGACCCTCCAGATCGGTGAAGGCGCAGTAATCCCAATCCACGTAGATCGAAATGCTGTATGGCTTGTCATCTGTTTTTTCGTGGCTTGCTTTGTTGCTGATGCTAATTGCCAGTTGTTTTAGTTTGTCAAATTCATAGCGGCTATCAAATTTGAAGCTAATAGCAAGTAAATCCTGTAGATTTTGTTCGGTGAGCTGAGTGCTGAGGAAATCCGCATCCAAACGAACTGTGAACTCGTCGTTGAACGCATCAACAATGAGGTACAAAAAATAGGCAATACACAGCAAATATGAAGTTAAAATAATCGGATCAACAACGTTCATCGGCGCAGTGAAGAATGGAGCGATTTTTGATCGGGAGAGGTGTCTTTAGCTTTCACGGTTGAGAAGTTTTCAAACCATCCTCGCCGCCAAAAAAGGAAGACCATACCAAAGGCAATTAGTGCCATGAATCCCATCGCCAATGGATAGCCCCAGTACCAATTGAGTTCAGGCATGTTGAAAGGCGATTTTTCAGTATTAAAGTTCATACCATAAATTCCAGCAATAAATGTTAGAGGAATGAAGATGGACGAGATTACGGTTAAAAGCTTCATGATCTCGTTCATTTTGTTGCTGACTGATGAGAGGTATACGTCCATCAAACTAGCAGCTAATTCTCGATAGGTTTCCACCATATCAAGTACCTGAATAGCATGGTCGTAGCAATCTCGTAGATAGATCGTTACATCAGGACTAATCAAAGCATTGCCATCACGAATGAGTGCATTGATCGCATCACGTTGGGGCCAAATGGCACGCCGTAAACCTAACAATTCGCGTTTGATGGCGTGAATTTTTTCTAAGGTTTGACGCGACGGGTTTTCAACCACTTCAGCTTCCAGGTCTTCAATCTTTTCACCATATTCTTCTAAAACTGGAAAAAACCCATCAATAATTGAGTCCAATAAGGCATAGGCTAAATAGTCTGCGCCGTGCTTACGAATAGTGCCTTTATTGGTACGAATACGTTCGCTAACGGGACCAAAGCAGTCGTAGTCTGGCTCCTCCTGCACAGTCAATAGGTAGTGTCGCCCCAATACTAGACTTACCTGTTCGCTAACAAACCCATTGCCGGATGACTTCATCGTGACCATCCGCGCAATGATCAGCAGTTGCTCATCGTATTCCTCAATTTTAGGTCGCTGCGGGACGTTGACAATATCTTCGAGCACTAGAGGATGAAGGCTAAATACTTTCCCCAAACGGCGCAGCACATCTTCGCTTCCCAAACCTTTGACATCAACCCAAGAGACGGATTCGGTATCCAGAAAAGGGATGCAGTCTTCGGGCGTTTCAACCTCCTGCCGTTCGGCTTGCTCTTCGTTGTAGTCGATCAGCACAATGACAGGCAAGGAGGCATCTGATTCAATGTTGAGCGTGCCTGGCATACTGCCTGGTATGTCGTAGAAGTAGTCGAGGTAGGAACCGTCGTCGAGTGCTTTGTTGGACCGTGGCATAGTAGTTGGGAAGCGATGCTCGACCATTCGGAGTTACCTCATTGACGACTAAGTTAAGGTCTTCCCCAATTTAATCGACTTTGCTCAGCAAACGCTCTTTTTTGTTACTCGATCGCGTCCAAAAACCGTTCTGTGCCAACCACTTTCAGAGACATACTTTCAGCGAGAGCGCTACAACCCACCGGTCTTCTGTGAACGTCTGAGAGGCAAACCCCACTGGTTTAGGCGTTATTCTCAGTTGTCCACGTTACCCAAGTTTGACTGAACTGTTGCAGAGAGAGTAGATGTATTTGTGGCTCGTGTATCACAGAATCACGTTCTGCTGGGGTGTTATAGCCCCAATCGGCTAAGAACAGTTTGACATTGCTTAAATCCGACTGCTGGCGGACGGCTTGTAGTGTTTGCAGGCGATCTTCGACAAACCAGAAGGTTGCCGTGCTGTTATGGGATGCGCTGTTATGGTCTGCGATGAGCGATCGCAGTGTTTCTGGCTTGGAGCGCTTCACCTCTTTGCCAAAAATTTGCAGCCGCGTAAAATCAACGTTTTGCTGCCGCAGGAGTTGCTGGATGAAACGCCCTTCTTTGGTGCTGATGATAACCACCTGTAGAGAAGTGGTCAACCATGCCTGAAGTTGCGGAATAACACCGGGGTAAAATTTTTGCTCTGCCAACCAGCTATCAATATCCTTGTTAATCCAGCGATCGCGGACTCCATCGACTTCAGCGGCGAGTCGAGCAGGCTCTATACCGTCTGTTGCTGCCTGTTGTTTGGCGATCGTAGTCCAATGTAGCAGAATGTCAGCTTCAGGGGTGTCGAGTAGAAGCGATCGTAGCAGTAGGGGCATTTCCCAGCCCGTTTCGACGACTGGACGAGTGCGGTAGAAGCGCTCCGCTAATTCACCTGGTAATGTTGTGTCGTCTGGTTGCCAAATGTTGCAGTAGGCACGCCATGCTGTCTGAAAGTATTCTTTCATGCCATTGCAAAGGACACCATCAAAATCGAGCGCAAGTACGGTGGGAGCATTGACAGACATGGCTGCGGAAGTTTCAACGACATTGCTTACCCTACCGCAACTGGCTCAATGTAGATGCAGTGTGAGGCACAGAGGGTCGCTGTGGGAAGGCAGAGGGCAGAAGGCAGAAGGCAGAAGGCAGAGGGCAGAAGGCAGAAGGCAGAAACATTTTTAGAGACTGACTTTTGTCTTGTGTATGGTGAACCCAAAGATGATGTGTTTTTGGGAAGCTTGGCTAAACGCAGGCTGCTTTTGGTGGTTAATTTCGGCAAGTGTGTAAACGTCGTCTACCTCCACTCTTCTGTGCTTCTGTGCCTCTGGTCGTGGCTTGGAGCCAAACGTCAGAACAATGACCAGTAGCGCTGAGAAAACGATTAGCAGCAGTGAGGGTACGAAAGTGTCAACGGAGCGAAGTTGTTTGAGTTTGGACTTAAGGAAGACGTTTTGCCGTCGTAGGCTGATGAGCCGCTTGACAACAGGTTCTGATTCTGGCTCCTCTGGCGAGTAGCGATCGTGCTGTTCAGAGCCAGCAACGGTTTCGCCTTCCTGCTGGCGAATGAAGCTCACCAGATAATCATGCACAAGCTGATAGCGACTGGCAGGATTTTCGGGTACGAGAAACAGCAACCCAGAACCAACAAGGACTTCTAGCACGAGATCGAGTTTATTGATTTCAGCGGTCAAGCCCAGGTCTACCAGATCGGTTTCCAGATCATCGCGGCTTTTGAGCGGACGAGTGCCGTTTTCGTTAGTTAGCAAAAAGAGCACAATCCGCGCGGCATCTTCGTTCTCAGGACCACAGTCTTCGATCACATTTTCGAGCGATCGGGCAACCAGTTTCTCCTTTGGTCCTTTCTGACGATACTCTGTGAGTGTGGTAATGCCTTCGGTTTGCAGTTGAGCGCCCACTGCTTGCAGTTCGATCGCCCGCACTTCGCCTCCTTCACCTGCCAAATCGGTGACTAACGCATCGACTAGCGCGTCATCCAGGTAAAACTGAGCGCGATCGGTCAGGCTTTTGATAATCGATCGGGCATCGGCTACCGAAAAATCTCCCAGCGGGTAGCGCACATCTTTACCCAGAATGTCGTTGATGCTGTCCAGGTTAATGTTGTCTCGACTGGCAAGACGCTGAAACTCTAGCAGATAGTGGAGATAGTCTTCCCGCACTGTGAGGACGACTTTGACAAAATCAAGATTCAGGCAGTCGCGCAAAAATTCATAAAACGGACGACGCTCCGGCAACGTTTCGTGAACAAAGAAAAACTCCTCAAACTGATCGAAGATGAGGACAGGCGTGAAGTTGAGGCTAGTGGCTTGGCGAAGTTGGGTGAGGAGGGGATGAGGAGTGTAGTTTGCTTCCGCTTCGCGGTGGGGTGAGGAGTGAGGGGCGGATGAGGGATGAAGGATGAAGTTCGGATCTGATGGCTGACGGCTGACGGCTGACGGCTGACGGCTAACGGCTAACTCCTGACTGCTCGACGCTTTTGCCAGTTTTGCTTCTAATGTCGCTTGCCAATCTGTATAAAGATCCAGCAGGATGGGCAAGGCAATGCGATCGCCAATCACCCGATCGTGCAGAGCTGGGACTAACCCCGCATTGACAATCGAACTTTTGCCCACCCCAGAAGGACCGTGGATCACAGTCAGCTTAATATCGTTACGTCCCATGCGGAGGACTAAACGATTAACATCCTGCTGGCGACCAGACGCTCTGATTTCTTGTGCCAGGGGCGCTTCTGGTGGTTGTTGACCGGGAATGAGAGTGAGTAGAGATTGCTGGGGTTCCAGACGGAGTGCGCCAATGAACGCACGAAAGCCATATTGATGTTCGAGCGATCGCCGCATTTGCTTTGTGTGAAACGCTTCTCGATAGCGTCCCTGCTGGAAGTAAAGATCGCGCAACGTTCGGAGGATGGTGATATAGAGCTGAGGATCATCAGGCGGATAGGTTTGGTTTTGAGCAGTTTCCAGGTGAACGATCGCGGTTTCTACCTGTCCCAGCTTTGCTTCTGCTTTAGCGAGCAGCAGCAAATACCAACCGTGATGATAGCGCCACGCCACGTCCAGACTGTATTCCAGATGGGGAGTGGATGGATCAGTTGTCTGTTCTAGCTTCGTTGTGGATGACGTTAAAATTTGGAGCGCCAGTTCCACTTGCTGCTTTGCCTCTACCCAGGCAGAACGGGCTAACGCAACCTCTGCCAGAAAGCCGTGATCACGAGCCTGTCGGACTGGATCGGCATAGAGCTTATGCAGTACTAGCGCGTGTTTGGTCAACGTCTCCAGCTCATGCCACTGCTGGAGTTTCTGCAATGCTTCTGCCTGCGGAATGATGAATCGTGCAACGAGATCCTGACGGTTTGCCTGCTCAAACACTTGCAGCCCACGTCGAAAGTAGTTTCGTGCTTGTTGACAGGCGTAAGCATAGGCTGTGCGCTGCTGCATTGCCTGCGATCGCCACCACAGCCCCAAATGAACCAGTACACACGCCGCCCGTTCACTGGCAGACGGCAACAGCACAAACGACTCTGATAGCTTTTGCGATCGCTGTCGCTGACTTTCTTCGCGCCAAAACGCCAGACTGTGTTCGTAGCAAGTTCGTGCGGTCTCCAATTCACCATGTGCGTGAGCATCCTGCCCTAGCAAGAAATCGAGGCTTGCCTGTAGCGCTGGATGGAGGGTTTGACCACTACTTAGAATGCGATCAAACGCAAATTCCAACTCTGTGCGTCGGAGTGAATTGGTACCCCAGAGGCTGTTATTGCTTTGCTGAAGCAATGCCCAGTTCGGTAGAAACTGCTCATCGCCTGCATCCAGAATCGATGTGAACAGGCGATCGGTGTGCTGATGCAATGCTTTAATCAGGTCGGCAGTCCCCAGTTCAAAGGAAATAACAGTATTGCCTGCCCAACTCTTTAAATCCGGTGCCAGCCGATCGAGCTTCGCCAGAATGCGATCGTTCATCCACAGCACCAGCGGAAACGGAAATTTTTTGCCCAGTTCTTCGCGTACCAGATTGGTCGCTAACAGTACCTGATCGATTGCCGTCACCGACTCTAACCCGTAGATCATGAGGGCGTTGGGAGGCTGACACTGTGATGAAGAATTTTGAGTTGGAGCAGTTTTTAGTTGTTGGTTGTTCGCTGTTAGCGGGTTGTCTTGAGCCTCGACTCCCGACTCCCGACTCCCAACTCCCGACTCCCCCTCCTCACACTCCTGCCCAGTCTCCCTCATCTCTGTCCGAATGCTGGTGTATAGGGTCGTCGCGCTTTCGGGCAGAGTGTATTCATGAATGGGAAGCGGACAGCGTGCTTTGAGCTGCTGCACCATGCGATCGCGCAATTGAGTATAGTTACAGCGTACTAAAATGAGCGCAAACTGATGCTGCGATAGCGTGATAGCGCGAATCAGCGTATCCAGCGATCGTTCATTCTCTCGTTCCACATCTTGTTGGGGTTGCTCGGTCGTACTCATAACTGGTACAGCCCTTTGGATACCCTATATGTTCCACGTTACACGCTGGAGTGAGAATGGGGAGTTGGGAGTCGGGAATGGGGAGTTGGGAGTCGGGAATGGGGAGTCGGGAGTCGGGAGTTGGGAATGGGAGATAGATTCCAGCTTGCAGATAATGCAGTAGACTGCCCGTGCCAAGCTGATAGTTCCTCATCTTCTCATTCCACCACTCCTCCGCCTCTGCTTCCCCTTCACCCCTCACTCCTCACTCCTCACTCCTCTCTCCCCTCTCCCCTCCGCCCACGCCTGATACCGTTTCGTCTCCACCAACATAGGGTTAATGCCAAACCAGCCGCCCTGCTGATCCTGATACTCGAAGATAAACATGCTGCGAAGAAGCGTCTGGTACTCAACTTCGCCTCTGGCGCTTTGCTGTTCAACGACCTGAAAGATCAGTGCCCATTCGCGATCATCGATCGTCCTCACCAGTGCATCGCGTTGCCCACGAATAACATGCTCTATAGCATCGTGAGAAAAGGGTGGATCGCCCTGCTGAACGCAGTTACGCAGCAAACCCAGTAGGTTACGGACGTGACCACCACTGACGAGACAAAGGCGATCGAGGGTTTCCACGCGATCGAACACGTCCTGGCTACGGGCAAGGCGTTGAGCAGCATCAATGTTGGGGAAAGCCCTTGCTAAGACCATTTGCCGTAGCAGCGCAATACCCTCGTTACAATGGCTGCCATCACGGCGGCGGACAGGCACCATCGGCAGAATTTTGGGCGACACACCACCACCAAACCATTGTTTCAAAATCTCGACTTCATTGGAAAAGACCAATGCAAGTGGAATGGTATAAACGACATGGCAGTTGAGTTTGGAGAGTTGTTCTCCCCGATCGACAAACAGATATTCTGGCTGTGTTCGTCCTGATGGTAGTTGGCGGGCATCGACGCGATCGAGGTTGTCAATGATTACCACCAAGCCCTGGTTACCACGCTGCTTGAGTTGCAGGTTTGCCTGTCCCAGCAGCTCAGTGTTCAGCGATTGCAAAATACCATTAGTGCGCGGTTCCATGTATTGCCGAAGCTGGTTTCGTAAGCGCGGACTGTCTTTGGTACGGGCAGTAATTTTACTGATGCCAACCGAGAAATCAACTTGAGAAATTTCGATCGGCGTTTGTAGAATTTCGCCAATTTCAGTGAACAAATTGGCGAAATATTTAGGCTTCAGTTTGATTTGATCGGTTTCTAATTTCTCGCTGACCTGATGGGCGATCGCAATCAAAATGTCGGTCACATCCACATCCGACATATCCAGATCTTCAGTCGAAACAAAATAAACGACATAGAAACCTAGCTGTTCTAGCTCGTTTTTCAGTCGCAGTAATTCAGTCGATTTGCCGCAGCCAATGTGTCCCGTAAACAACTGACAGGTGCCTTCGTCGGGGAGCAGGGCGATCGTGCGCTTCAACTCCTGAATGATATTGCTGCCTCGCACAGGCGCAAAATCGATGTAATAGTCCCGGTCTTGCGGATTGCTAATGGACAGTGCCCGACTGGGATCGCAGGCTTTGAGAAACTCAGACGCGTTGATAGGCATATGTAACAGGATGTCTCAGACGATTACAACGATTACTGATTGGGTAAGCCACAGTCAAGTGAATATGGGTGTGGGGTGTGGGGGATAGGGTGTGGTGAATGCGAACGAAAATGGCTGCAAGTAACGTATCAATGTGATGCACTTGACAATGGCACCGCTGAGCAATGGTTGAGAGTTTGCCTGTCTCTGGAGCCGTCAGCCGTCAGCCGTCAGTCGTCAGCGAAAGCTGATAGCTGATCCAAAAGTGTGCAGTTGTTTTTTAGCAAGCTTCAAGCAACATCATCAGCACAATCATAGCGAGCCTTACCACAGACATCGTGCCGCTAGTTTTACAGCTATTTAGAGAGTGATCGTGTTTTTGCCGTGGTGCCTTTGCAGCTCTACGCAGCGCTGTAAGGTATAGCCACAGGCATATCTGTTAGGACGGGGTGCAGGGGTGAAACCCCTGGCTGGGGGCAAAGCCCCCACACCCCTTTTGATCCAAATGTCCTAAGCGTCTTAGCGACAGCTATAGTCTGTGAATGTTTGCCTGTGTTTGACTCAATACTTGACCCAGTAGCGCGGCGGTCTTATGGCTCACCTTATCCTAAAACTAATCAATGCCCGTTTGCCCGATCGCGTGGGGTTGCAGCAGCTTTCGATTGAGGAAAATATCATCCGGTCGATCGCGCCTATGAGTGCACCAGTATCGCTACCATCAACTGCGATCGAAAGCGCCATTGAACACATCGATCTTGCAGGTGACTGGGTTTCGCTGGGGGGCATCGACTTGCAAATCAACGGCGCGTTAGGGCTGGCGTTTCCTGATTTGAGTGCCAATAACCGCGATCAACTCCATACGATCGGTCAATTTCTCTGGCAGCAAGGCGTAGATGGCTTCCTACCCACGATCGTCACCACCTCTATCGAAAACATTCAGCGATCGCTCGCCATTCTCTCCCACTACACCCCACACCCCACACCCCACACCCCGTTTGCACAAATCCTCGGCATCCACCTAGAAGGTCCCTGCCTCAACCACACGAAGCGCGGTGCCCATCCTGCCGAATACCTGCTGCCGCTGACGATTGACACGATCAAGCGCATCCTTGGCGATTATGCCAGCATCGTTAAAGTGATGACCTTAGCGCCTGAATTGGATACGACGGGAACGGTCATTCCCTATCTGCGATCGCTCGGCATTACCGTCAGTCTGGGACATTCACAAGCAACGGCTGCTCAGGCACAGCAGGCATTCGATCAGGGCGCAACGATGGTCACACATGCCTTTAACGCGATGCCAGTCCTGCATCATCGTGAGCCAGGTTTATTGGGTGTGGCGATCGTCCATCCCAACGTCTTCTGTGGACTGATTGCCGATGGTCAGCACGTTTCACCGATCATGATGGATATTCTGCTGAAGGCAAGCCAATACGATCGCGGTATCTTCCTTGTCAGCGATGCCCTCTCACCCTTGGGATTGCCCGATGGCACCTATCCCTGGGACACTCGCCAGATTGAAGTGAAAGACGGCACAGCTCGGTTGCCCGATGGCACGCTCTCTGGGACAACGCTACCGCTGTTAGTCGGAGCGCAAAATCTCGTGAAATGGGGGCTTTGTGATGTGGAGCAGGCGATCGCCCTTGCTACCACTGCGCCTCGTCGGGCGATCGGTTTACCCACCGACTACATCGGACAGCCTGCTAACCTTCTCCGCTGGCACCAAGCAGACAATGGAGAGCTTACCTGGCAACGCTTGTAAAGGGCGTTTTGAATCAGTAAAATCCGATCAGACTTGAGTCATGTTAATGTCCATCATTCAGCCCAATCGTAAAACTTTAGACATTCTGCTGCCGCTGCGGGCATACCTCCAACAAGAGTATCAAGACCGTTTCGATCGCGCGATTCTGTTTGGCTCACAGGCATGAGGTGACGCAACCGCAACATCAGATGTAGACGTGCTAATCGTGCTCCAAGATCCGGTGAATGCCAGTGAGGAACTCGATCGCACCAGTCAATTTATTGCTCAACTATGCCTGGAGCACAATCTTCTGATCTCTCGACTTTTTATGCCACGCTCACGCTTTGAAACTGAGAACTCACCGCTGTTACGAAACATTCGGTCTGATGGTATCGTCCTGTGACTCCCGAACAACAAGCCTTGCTTGCTAAAGCACAGCGCAGCCTGGAAGCCGCCCAAAGTCTTACTGAACAAGGCTTTTATGACTTTGCTGTTTCCCGTGCCTACTATGCGATGTTCTAGGTTGCGGAAGCACTACTCGATCAAGAAGGGCTGTCTTTTTCCACTCACGCTGCGGTCATTAGCGCCTTTGGACAACACCTGGTTCGCCTTGACAAAGTTCCTACCGTATTCCATCGTCAATTGATCGATGCTCAGGCTCAACGCACCCGCGCCGATTATGACCTTGATCCAGATCTGTCCCAGTTGGATGCCCAAACGCTGATGAACCAAGCCCAAGCCTTTCTCATGACCGCTCGGCAGAATCTAGACTTCAACTAAACCATTCTTTGCGCCCGCGCCCCCTTGGTTTCCGTCCCACACAGTAATAGGATGAAGCTGTTAGCAAAACCATGTAAGCCGAACTTATGACTGCTGTTGACGATAAGACTGTTGTGCGCGAATACTTCAATGCCACCGGGTTCGATCGCTGGCGCAGAATTTATGGCGATGGCGAAGTCAACAAAGTCCAACTCGACATTCGCACTGGGCACCAGCAAACCGTTGATACCGTGCTGAGTTGGCTGAGAACAGATGGTAATCTGGCGCAACTGTCCATTTGCGATGCGGGTTGTGGCGTAGGCAGTCTTAGCATTCCGCTAGCAGAAGCAGGCGCGACCGTTTTTGCCAGCGATATTTCTGAGAAAATGGTGGGCGAAGCGAAGGAGCGATCGCAGGCGACGTTAGGACAAACCACTAACCCAACCTTTGCCGTTCAAGATTTGGAAACCCTGAGCGGTCGCTATCACACCGTCATTTGCCTGGATGTGCTAATCCACTATCCTCAAGACAAAGCGGCTGATATGATTTCCCATCTCAGTTCCTTAGCCGAATCGCGCCTCATTCTCAGCTTTGCGCCCAAAACCCTCGCGTATAGCCTCTTAAAAAAGATTGGCGACTTCTTTCCAGGACCCAGCAAAGCCACTCGCGCTTACCTGCACCGTGAAGCTACTGTCGTGAAAATTCTCGAAAGCCAAGGCTGGACCGTGCAGCGCAACGCGATGACCAAAACCAGCTTCTACTTTTCGCGCTTGCTGGAAGTGACAAGGGAGAAAGGCTAAAGGCTAAATTTTTATCCTTCATACTTCATACTTTAGACTTTCCAAGAGCTAAGATCGCGGCATCACTGGGTCTGAATCTTGGGTCTATGAAGCTCATCACGAAACTCACAGCAGGTGTATTGTTGGGCATTGGCTTGCCGATCGCTTTGCTGGCTGTGACCGATATAGCGAATCCGACAGCAAAGAATAAAGAAGGCGCTGTAGCGGCGTTATGCCTGTTTGGGTTGCCAACAACTGCGCTTGGCGGCTGGCTTGTTTTGAGTGCGCGCCGTAAAGACCAGCAAGAAATGAGCGATCGCCTCCAAACCTCTTTCTTCAAGCTGCTTAAACAAGGAAACGGGCGGATTACTTCACTGGGCTTTGCAATGGAAACCGGACTCACAGGCGAAATGGCAAAAGCATACCTGGATGAGCGCGCCAGAGAATTTAGCGCCAATTTTGATGTGGATGACGAAGGCAATATGTTCTATTGCTTTAATCTAGGCAGTGCGAGCCTCCCAGGTAGCAGTGCTAGTAAGGTTCAACCACAAAAACAGCGGCTTGTAGTTGGTCAACCGATCGCCGCTTACGGTCACTTTGATGTCATTTTAGAAGCGGTACCAGGCGTTCACAAAATTGCTGCCATTAAAATTGTGCGGGAAATCACCGGATTAGGACTCAAGGAGGCAAAAGATCTGGTGGAAGCGGCACCAACACCACTGACAACAGGCGTGAGTGAGGCGATCGCGCAGCAGTACAAAAGGCAACTGGAGGCGATCGGTGCGACGGTGATGGTGATCGAAAATTAAGATATGGCAAGAAATCGGGTTTCTGATGTTATGGCGGTTCCTAATCCAGGAAGTACAGTCGCAAAGAGGCAGAAGGCAGAGGGCAGAGGGCAGAAGTGAAAGAGCACGGCGGCTTTCCTCCTGCCTTAAAACCTCAGCCCTTGTACCGCACTCTAATGGGAACCGCTATAAATCAGGAAGCGAGTCTCTTGGTTGGGAAATTGTTGGGAAACCCGATTTCTATTGATTTTTAACCAACTGCCAAGGTTCTAAATGCTGTTAACGCGCATCTTTCTAACCACTGCTGCCATTTTCGCGGGGCTTTCCGTCGCAGCCGGAGCCTTTGCCTCTCATGCCTTGAAAGAGCGGTTGACAGAACGTGCGCTGGAAATCTTTGAAACGGCTGCCCGGTATCAGATATACCATGCGCTGGCGCTGTTTCTGGTCGCGGTGCTGCTCAGTCGAACCGAAAGCGATTCGTCAACGCTGAGTGCCGCAGGGTATGCGTTCATCGCTGGCATAGCGATTTTCTCTGGCAGTTTATATGCGCTCAGTCTTACGGGAATCCAATGGCTGGGTGCCATAACACCTCTAGGTGGGGTAGCGTTTCTAGTCGGTTGGAGTTGCGTGGCGATCGCTGCGTGGAGCTTTAAATAACGATCCCAGCCCCATTAGCTTGCTAATGGGGCGATCGCTTTTCTATGCCTGGCACATAGCTTTAAGACGTGGACATTCATTCGATCGGCAGAGTGAAGGCTTACCCCTTAGACAGAGAAATAATCAGGTCAGGCTTTCTAACCTTTAGTGGTAAAAGAACAGCAATGAAGTTTGTCCCTGCCTGAATATACATCAGCTCGTTCTATTACGTTTGCAATTAATGGAATGGCTACAAATTCAGGCATACAAATCAGTCTTTAGCTGTTTGAAAGTTGCCGATCGTTCGTCTCAAATGAGACCAAAAAGGAAAAACAAATGAACAAAAACAACTCTAAGACTTTACTTGTTAAAGCGGCTGGCTTTCTAGGTGTCGCTGGCTTGAGCGTTCTGATTAGCCTTCCCGGTTTCTCGCAGCAATCTCCAGGCAACACCAACCCAAATGTGCCCTCCACCGTAAAGCCAACTAATCCAGGTGGTCAAGATGCTGGCACAACCAATGGTGGAGAAGATTTGAATCGGGTGCCCAGCAGCGGCAATCAGGTTCCCAGCACGGGAAATAATGCGCCCAACAGTGGCTCAACAATGCAGCAGAACAATAGTTCAGACCCTATCAATCGGGTTGAAGGGCGTGACCAGGGTACTCCAGGTCAGATGAATTCTTCACCCAACGGTAGCAATGGTCAGCGCGGCACGAATCAGCCCGGAGCGAACCAGCCAGGTTCAACCACAGGTGGCGATTCAAGCCAGCAGGTTGAGCAGAACCGAGACGGCTCGAATATGCAACGGAATCAGGCAGCTCCTCAAGGCAGCACGCAATCCTCACCACAAAGCCCACAGTCTGATAGCAATTCAGGCTCATCGACCAGCGACACGAGCACCTCACAGCAGCAACCAACAGATAGCAGTGTGCGAGCTCTCTGGTAAGAACTGTGGTTTCAGTCAGGTACTGGGTGACGTTGACTGATCTGTAAAACTTCGAGGCATGAACAGAGTGCAGAGTCGGGGAATTTTGTTTCCCTGGTTCTGCACTTTTGCTATTAAGAGCATGGGCTTTACTCACTCGATCGAAGAATAAACTTCTAGAAAATAATGCGCCATTACCACTTCCTGATGCTGCTCTACCAGAGCGATTCTAGATGAAGCGTGAGAAGCACTATGACTCTCTTTAGCAGTCAGCGAACCCGGTTAGAGAAAAGCTGGTGGCTGACCGCTGACCGCTGACCGCTGACGGCTGAAAGCTGACCGCTCAATTTCCATACCTGCTAATCCAAATGTATGAACTAACTCTTCAGAAAGACCTGGATTTTAGGCGTAGTAGGGGCGAAGCATTCAAACATCCTTTAACAAAGGATCAGGTATCTGTTTACTTGCGTTGACAGACCGATTTCCAGAGCGGATGGCTACGTCCTTGAAGGCGAATCCGTTGCACCTGTTGTTCTAATTGCTGTCGATCGTGCTCCGATAGTCCAAAAAGAACATTGCGGCTTTGCCAAAGCAACACTGCAACCGTGAAGCCAATGCAGGTAGCCAACCCGATCGCGGGCAAACGGTTAAATGCCAGCCCATAGCGCACGGCTGACCACGTAAAATAATCCAGCAGGAGTGAAATAGGATAGCGCAAACCCCACACGCTGAGGGTGCCAACCGTTAACCACAGCCCTGCAACCATGCACCAGCGACTGTAGAGGGTTAGTTGGTAGAGCCGCTCAACTTCTTGCTGGAAGTCACTATCGGTAGGCGCTACAGCTATTTCAGTTGA
Source organism: Tildeniella nuda ZEHNDER 1965/U140 (assembly GCA_019358895.1). Lineage (GTDB taxonomy): Bacteria > Cyanobacteriota > Cyanobacteriia > Leptolyngbyales > Leptolyngbyaceae > Stenomitos > Stenomitos nudus. The sequence goes on from JAHHIG010000003.1 coordinate 132,965, forward strand.
TCTATGTTCGTCAGGCTGGTTCATCTACAGTTGCTCGATTACGCTTCGTCTGAGCTACCAGAGATATCGCTAGAGGCACGATCGCCCGTATCACCATCAACGAGCGCTGGCACGATTGGGGCAGATTTCTCCGTTCGCTCACGCCACCAAGTTAACAGGGTTGTGGCAATGAAGATGCTGGTGTAGATGCCTGTAGTAAAACCGATAATTTGGGCAAGGGCGAAGTACTTTAAGGTGTCTCCTCCAAAGAGCAGCAGCGCAAAGAGGGTGAGCAGAACGATGAAAGCAATGTTGAGCGATCGCTGTAGCGTTTGGTTAACGGCATCATCTACCGTTTCGCTGAAAGAGCGGTCGGGGTTGATTTCCATCAGCTCGCGGATACGATCGTAGATCACCACAGTGTCGTTCACCGAGAAGCCCGTAATCGTCAGCAGAGCCACAACAAAGAGACTGTCAACTTCAACCTGTAACGGCGACAGTCCTAAAAGTGCAAAAATGCCCAACGTGATCAAGATATTGTGCAGTAGCGCCACGATCGCGAAGATCGCGAAGTCTATTTGGTAGCGCAGACTAATGTAAATCACGATGCCAACAAAGGAAACCAGTAACGCCATTAACCCAGAGGACAAGAGCTGCCGACCAATGGTTGGACCAACTGTATCAATTTGAGTTTTCTTGATATCAAAGGTGCCGACTTCAGTACTCAAGGCATTGGTCAAAGCAGTGCGCTGGTCTACCCCTAGATCTTTCGTGCGAATTGAGAAAGCACGCTGGTCATTCCCCAGAATTTGCACACTACTATTCTTGTCAATTCCCTGTTCGCTCAACACGTCGCGCACTGCATCAAGCGAAATCGGACGGCAATTCTGCGGCTGAGTACAGTCCAACTCAAACTGTAGCCTTGTACCGCCGATAAACTCTAGACTTGGACGTAAGGGGCTTCCCAATTGCTGCCAAGAGATACCCATCGCAATCAACCCGCCGAGAATGGCGATTGTTGAGACAGTCCACCAACGCTTACGGGTGCGGTTAACGCTAATTTTTCGCGTGCGGCTCTCAATTTCTGCCGCCGTCGCTGATGGATTGCGAATGAAGAATTTGGGCTGACGCAACTCAGGTGAACTAATTGATACCATCAAAAACGTACGAGTGCAGGTAACAGCCGTGAAGAAGCTGATAGCCACCCCGATCGCCAAGGTGAGAGCAAAGCCCTTCACCAAACCTGAGCCTAGCCAGAATAAGGAAACACACGCGATCGCAACCGTCACATTGCCGTCTAAAATGCTCGAAAAAGCCCGGTAGAAACCAGCCTCAACCGAGCGGTACAACGATTTACCAGCACGCAGTTCTTCACGAGTACGCTCAAAGATCAGCACATTCGCATCGACCGCCATTCCAATACTAAGAATAAAACCAGCCACTCCAGGCAGCGTCATGGTCACACCCAACAAGGCAAAGCTAGCCCACGACAAGAGAGCGTAGATGACCAGCGCCAGGTCGGCGATCGTGCCTGGCAGCAGGTAATAAATGCCCAAGAAGAGGAGAACTAGAATCAAGCTACCGACGCTGGCGTAAATACTGCGTTCAATACTGTCTCGTCCTAACGTTGCGCCTACCGTTCGGTTCTCAACCACTTCGACGGGGACAGGCAAGGCACCACCTCGGAGTTGAACGGCAATGTCGCTGGCGCGTTCAGCCGTGAAGTTACCCTCAATCACTGCACCACCGCCCGTAATGCCTGTTTGAGCATACTGAACGTCTACTGTGTAGGCAAAGTCAGCGCTAATCGGCGCATTATCCAAAAAAATTCCCAGGGTGCGCCCTGTACCTGCAATACTCTTCGTTAGTTCTGCAAATAGTTCGCCGCCGCGCGGGTCAAACTTCAACCCGACGTGCCAATTCTGACTGGCACCCACTGGTTCTGGGTAGGCATCTTTAAGGTTTTTGCCCGTCAATTCGGTTTTGTCAAACAGGTCGGCGATCGCTCCATTCGTGGCTTTCAGTTCCGCCTGATTTTTGGCGATCGCGGCTTGATCGGGTGTCTTTTTCAGTTGTGCCTGCGTCTCCAGCTTTTCGCGTAGGTTTTGCTTTTCAATTTGTAGCTGCGTTTCTGTCCCCGACTTCTGTTTGCGGAAATCTAATTGAGCGGTTCCACCTAACACTCGCTCTGCCTGCTGTGGGTCGTTTACGCCCGGTAGCTGGACTAAAATCTGGTCTTTGCCAACCGTTTGCACCACAGGTTCTGATACGCCTAGCCCATTCACCCGACCTTCAATGACCTTGAGAACGGCTTCGAGTTCTCGCTCTGTAATCTCTTTAACCTCTTGGGTCGTCTTTACCTGAAGTGTGAGCTGAGAACCACCCTGCAAGTCTAAACCGAGACGCGTTGGGATCTTGACGATGATCACCACGGCGGCAATGAGCAGAACCAAAATTAAGCCTAAGAGCGATCGCTGTCTTCCCATACTGTGACCCCTGTAACAAACGCTATGATAGCGCTTTAAAGTATTTGAATTTTGGGTTTCGAGGGACGAATTTGACTAGCGCGTGCTGCTCACCAGCAGTCAAAGACCGAGTTCCCCAAAGTTTGCCCCTTTATAGAGCCTTTACACGGCAACCGTCGTAGATTTTTTGCTGGAGACACGCTGAAAGCCTGTAAACCCACTGAATTCAACCATTCGCTCAACAATTACTTAATTTTAGCCAATGCTCATTTAGTGAAGTCTCCGTGATTGCACTAGGCAACCCGATCGCGCATTGGTTAGCTTACAAACATCATAAATCCTGCTTGAGTAAAACATTTAAGCTCCCAGTTCTGAACCTCCTAGCCCTAAACCGTAGCATCCTGCTAAATCAGACGTGAGTTGCCATTAAGCCTAGCCATCTTTTGGGTTCAATCAATCAATGAGCCGCCAATAAAGATTTTAAAGGCAATCTCTTTTATCTAAATGGATGTGCATCATCGCAAGCTTTAACACGAAACGAGCTGAGAGAGCCAAGCGTGTCTCTCGCTAAGGTCATTGTGATTATGTCAAACCATCAGCATAGAAACATTAACGTGGTGATGCTTGCTACGCAGAAAGCGATTGCTAAAGTCCTTTTTAAATCTACTGGGGCGGCGATCGTTGGTTTCACCACTCTTAGCTTTGCAACAACGATCCAGCCCGCTCATGCCTTTAGCGTTACGTACAATTTTGCGGTGAAGATTAACAGTAATGCTTACGAAACACAGGGCTTAAGCAAAGGGTCAATTGAGCAAGGAAGCTTTACGTATGATACTGCTGGTTTGAAGCCTTATCCTACTGGTGACAATACTGGCTCAACGGGAATTCGCAGCGAATATGTCTCTGCTTCACAAGGAAATTTGACCCTTTTATTTAACTTTCTAAACAATATTTATACTGAGAAAAACGACCTGAATTATAGCGGACAGCGGTACTTTACTGACTATCCAGTTGCACTTTTTGCCAATGGTCAGTTAGTAGGACTCGATTTTCTTGTTGTACCTTCCCAGTTTCAGCCACCCCAAAAGGCGCTAGGCTTTCGTATTTTTAACAATGATTTTTACGTTGGCGCAACCGATAACAATAACAGTGGAAATCTGGTTGGTGCTGTCACGTACAGCGACACTACTATTTTACCGGACGCGCCACTACCTGGCGCTGGTGTCGCAGCGGTTCCTGAACCCTCCGAACTGGGCGGCGCGATCGCTGCTTTTGGTTGCTTGGGCGTTTGGGCGCTGAAAAAGGTGAAAGGGCAAAAGAAATAGGGGTAGAAGGCAGGAGGCAGAAGGCAGAAGGCAGAAGGCAGGAGGCAGAAGGCAGGAGGCAGAAGCAAAGGAGCAGGGGAAGCAAGGGAGCAGGGGAAGCAAGGGAGCAGGGGAAGCAAGGGAAGCAAGCAGGGCAGGGAACAATTCAAAACTCAAAACTCTCTGCCTTTTACTCTTCACCCCTCACTCTTCACTCCTCTCCCTCCTACGCTGGATGGAAGTAAAACGCGGCTCCTAGAACGGTGTACGTTGCCAGCAGCAAAACGCCTTCTAGCCAGTTGGAGCGTCCGTCAAGGCTGATTAAGTTAGCGATCGCTACGGCAATAATCACAGCAACCACTTCAAACAAGTTGAAGCTCAAGTCCATCGGTTGCCCGATCGCTTGCCCGACCAGCACTAAAACGGGTGCAACCAGTAGCGCGACGAGCAAACTTGACCCCATCGCCACAGAAACAGATAGATCCATATTATTTTTCATGGCGACTCGCACCGCTGTGACGTACTCTGCGGCACCACCGACTAAGGGCAGCAGGATGACACCTGTAAAGAGCGGTGTTAAACCCAGTCCTTTGGTAGCTTCTTCTACAGCACCCACAAAAATTTCGGACTCGAAGGCAACAGCGATCGTGGCAACGAGCAGCACCCCGATCCAGAGCGGCAGATTGGGCTTGTGTGCAGGGTGAGTGCTTGCTTCGCCATCAGCATCCGCTTCTAGCTCCACTACACTCACATCGTAAAGGTAGCTGTGCGTTTTGAGGGAAAAGAGCAGAGTGAGCGCGTAGACAACAATCAGGACGATCGCCACGGTGATCGAGAGGCGACTGATGGCAACCTGATCCACCACATTTGAGGTCGAAATAACCATCGCCGGAAGCACGATCGCGGTGACCGCCAGCGTCATAGTCGAACCGCTCACTCGCGCCACGATCGGTTGAAATGCCTGTTCTTTATAGCGCAACCCTCCCAGGAACATCGACAGTCCCATGACCAGCAGCAAATTACTGATAATGGTGCCAGTAATGCTGGCTTTTACAATGTCAAGCAAGCCTGCCCGCAACGCCGAGAGCGCAATAATTAACTCGGTCGCGTTGCCAAAGATGGCATTTAACAAACCGCCGATCGACGGTCCCGTTGCCACAGCTACTTCTTCGGTTGCGGTACTGAGCCAGATGGCAAGCGGCACAATAGCGATTGCGGACGTGATGAATACTATTAACGCATCCCATTCCAACCGCTCTGCCGCGATCGAAATCGGGATAAAAACGAGCAAGCCTAGAGAAACAAGGTTCTTAATTGACATAGTGTCAGTAGGAGAAAGAGTAGGTGAATGGGCTTGTGAAGTAAACCATCATCAGTGAACGGCGTTCTCAGTTTAACTACGGTTGAAAAACGCCTTGTCCATCATAGAAGCCAAGTCTCGTTCTGACCCAAAGCAAAGGCGGTCACTCAAGACCAAAGGTTCGCACCGTAAAGTGTTGCTTTAGTCAATCTTCCCTTAGTTGGATGGTTCAGCGACAGAGCAGATTAAGGTAGTTACGTGGTCATCACTGTCAGGATGGCAAAACACTAACTTGATCGTTTTGACTGTGCGCTAGATAACCGTATGACACTGTATGCAACCCAAAGCCAAGCCAGAGCAGCCCATCTGAGGCTGAGCATCTTGCAACTAACCAGGCATCGCTGGCGGGCGCTTAGTCTTGGGTTAGGGCTTCTTACGGCAATGCAGATTGTTACAGCAGGCTCAATAAGCTTAGGGCAGAGCGTGGTGCCTTCTTACCTGCAAGCGCCCAATGGTGCTGCACCCAAGATTGCCGCTGCGCCAAGTCCATCCGCTTCTACTGCACCGACGATCGCGACAGCCGATATCACACTGGATGGGCGAACACTGTTTACGATCGCCGCTCCAAACGTTGCGTCTCAACCGGGCAATCGAGCGGACGGCAAGCCGCCGATTAAAGAGCGGGTCGAAAAAATCGAGGAGACACTTAACCGGATTGCTGCCAGCAACACCGAACCTAAAACCTTAGATGTGAAGTCGATCGTCGATGAGCAAAGTCGATTGCCCGTCATTTCAGTAGGAGCGCGCTACCTGATGACAGTGACAACCCTGGATGCCCAACTTCAGGGACAAGATCCTGAGCAACGGGCAACCGAGCTAACTCAGATCACTAAAGACGCATTAGTCACTGCCAGACAGGAGCGTCAGCCACAGTACCTGCTGAAACAAGGTTCGCTAGCTGGGCAGCTTGCGATCGGCGTGGTTGCTGTCAGCGGTATTTTGGCATTGCTACAGCGCTGGCTGAAGTTACAACGACAGCGACTGCACGCTCAGGCTGCCGCTGCGATCGAGATTTCAGCAGAGACTGAACCCACCAGCACCGCAGCAATGGCAGTAGTGCAAGAGCAAATCAACCAGCGACGGCAGCGTAACCTGAACGATATACAGCGCCGACTGCTGCAAGTGATCCAGCTGAGTCTTTGGTTAGGCGGCATTTTTTTCATCTTGGGGCTGTTTCCCTACACCCGTTGGGTACAGTCGCTCATACTGTCGGGACCGTTGAAGATCTTGGGAGTCGTGATCGCTACCTACCTTCTCATTCGGGTGAGTGATACGTTTATCGATCGCCTTTTCAGCGCTCTGACCACCAACGAACTCCTGTCTCCCGACACGTCTCAACGTGTGGCACAGCGCGTCACCACGTTTTCACGAGTGCTACGGAGCGTCGTTGCCACCGTTTGGGTCAGTATGGGTGTTCTCAGTGCGCTGTCAATCATTGGTGTTGAACTGGGACCAGTGCTTGCGGGTGCAGGCATTCTGGGCTTAGCCATTTCGTTCGCATCCCAAAACTTAATTAAGGATGTCATCAATGGCTTGCTGATTCTGTGGGAAGACCAGTACGCCGTAGGTGATGTGATCCAGATTGGCAAAGCGTCGGGGCTAGTGGAAGTGATGAATCTTCGCATCACTCAACTCCGCAATTCCGAAGGACGTTTGATCACCATTCCCAACAGCTCGATTACAGTAGTCGAAAACCTCTCGAAGGATTGGTCGCGCGTTGATCTGGGCATCACGATCGCCTACGACGCGAATGTCGATCGTGCGATCGCCGTCGTCAAGGAAGTAGGCGAAGCGATGACCAGCGATCCTGATTGGAAAAACAGAATCCCCGAACCGCCCGACGTTCTGGGTGTGGATGAAATTGGCAACGACGGTATCACCTTGCGCGTGTGGATTAAAACCCTGCCACTCCAACAATGGAACGTTGCCCGCGAATTTCGCCGTCGTCTGAAACGTGCCCTTGATGAAGAAGGCATTGCGATCGGGCTGCCACAGCAATCGCTCTGGTTCCACACCTCGTCAGACCTACCGCATCTTACAGATGGCAATAATCGCGTGCATGGCATCAAAAGCAACACTCCACAACAAGCTCAGGTGAAGAGTGAGGATGAGTAAGGAGTTTTGATTGAATCAATCCTACTCCCTCTGCTCCCTTTGCCTCCTCTGCTCCCTTTGCCTCCTCTGCTCCCTTTGCCTGTGCTCTATTCCATCCCCTGCCCATCCCGTCGTCCCAGTTCATAAATGCCACAGCTAATGCAGGCAAGCATACCCACGCTGATTGCCCAACTGCGCCCTAGAGTCAGCTCCACAGTGTAGTTGCAGAGTGCGCCTACAAGGAAGAATGGCACAATGCTAAAAATAGAAGCATAAAAAGCATTCTGAGCTTCTCTGCCTTTACGAGTCCGTTCAAACTCTTCGATCGACGTGTACAGCGATCGCTCGGCGAAATTGAACCACCGATTGAGCTGATGCGTCACCCAATCACTAATCGTTGAAAACCCCAGATACAAAGACAATGACCACAGACCTGTGCCCGCGATCGCAACTGCGCTCAGGTGAAGATCAAACGGGAAAAGGTCAAACATACTAAAGCTAGCGTGAAATTAGGGATACATCTCAGTCAACAAGGCTTGCAAGCGATCGATATCACCGTGAATGCTGATCTAATTGCTTGTTAGGTATCTTAACGAAAATTAAACCACTGAACCATTCGTTCGCTATCGCAGCGGAGACAACTGTAGAGAACCCACTTGTTTCCGGGCATGTTTGAATGAAGAAGGCAGAAGGCAGGCTTCGACGTGTCACTCCCCACTCCCTACTCCCCACTCCCCACCCCTCACCCGTGGAAATCTACCCTGCTCAGATCAACATCTCCCAAACGCTGGCTGCTGCCACTGCCCATCATCAAGCAGGACGGTTGCCCCAGGCAGAACAACTCTACCGTCAAATCTTGCAGCAGCAACCGCAGCAACTCGATGCGCTGAATTTGCTGGGCGTGATCGCGTGTCAGAAAGGTCGGCTGGATGAAGGCATTGCGCTGTATCGACAGGCATTGACGCTGCGTCCGGGGTATGTAGGCGCGCGGGAAAATCTGAGTGTTGCCCTCTGGAAGCAAGGTAAACAACTGATTGAAGAGGCGATCGCCTCCTACAGCCAAATCATCACCTTTCAACCAGAGAACGGGCAGGCATACCATAACCTGGGTGTCATTCTGGTCGAGCAAGGCAAGCTAGACGAAGCGTTGAGTTATTACCTGCAAGCCCTGTCTGTGCAACCCAACGATGCTGTGGCACTGAACACGATCGGCACCATTTTGCAGCAGCAAGGCAAAGCCACTACTGCGATCGAGTATCACCGTCGAGCGCTGATAGTGCGACCAGATTACCCGGACGCACTCAACAGCTTGGGGACAGCACTGCAACACCAGGGCAATTTCCAAGAAGCCATGCTGTGCTTCGATCAGGCGTTAACACTCAACCCAGAGGATGCCAGTGCCCGTTACAATCGATCGCTAATCTTGCTCACCGAGGGCAATTACCACCAGGGGTTTCCAGAGTATGAGTGGCGCTTAAAGACTCAAGAGTTTCCACCCTGCCCCTTTCGACAGCCTCTCTGGGATGGCTCCGATCTGACGGGACGCACCATTTTGCTTCATGCCGAGCAGGGTTTGGGCGATACGATTCAGTTCATTCGATATGCCGCGATCGTGGCGCAACGGGGTGGACGCATTGTGTTGACCTGTCATCAGCCCTTGATGCGTTTACTGTCAACCGTGCCAGAGATCGCGCAGCTAGTGCCGTTGGGCTATCCTGTTCCCAACTTCGACGTTTATGCCCCGCTCATGAGCCTCCCAGGCATTTTGGGCACAACGCTAGAAACGGTTCCGGCTCAAATACCGTATCTAACGCCGCCCGCAGAAAGCCGGGTGCAACTTGCAATCCCACCTCGCTTGAAGGAACTCGCAAAACAACCTGATCAGAGCCATCAGCCACCGCTCAAAGTCGGCATTGTCTGGTCTGGCGGACATTTGTACAAGAAAAATCAGAGCCGCTCTTGCCCGCTGATGCACTTTCAACGCTTGCTGCAATTGCCTGATATTGCTTACTACAGTTTGCAAAAGGGCATTGCCCAGATAAATCTGGCAGAACTAGGCTGGGAGTCTCAAGTACAGGATTTGAGCAGCCAACTGAGTGATCTGGCAGATACTGCCGCTGCGATCGCCCAATTAGATTTGGTCATTACTGTTGATACGTCGATCGCTCATCTGGCTGGCGCTCTTGGCAAACCTGTATGGGTCTTGCTCACCTTCTTACCCGACTGGCGCTGGATGCTGCACCGTGAAGATACGCCCTGGTATCCCACCATGCGGTTGTTCCGCCAAACTCAACCGGACGATTGGCAGGGCGTACTCGATCGCCTCTCGCAGGCATTGCTCCGTCGCGATTTGCCTAACCCGCTGGGAGAGGGAACCAGCTAAAATTCATTCCTCTCTCCCAGTAGGAAAAGGGTGTTCAGTTTAGGAGTGCCTATTAACCTAAGTTGCGGGTCAATCAACATAAGCCAAGCCAGCAAAGGATTGGCAAGCGAAAGGTGCCCAACGTTCACGCCCTTGGGCAGGCAGCGACTTAATACCTGGCTCAAGCGATAAAGGCGGACTCCACCGTCAAGGTAACAACGAACGCCACCAACTTGAGTAAAAAACCATCAATGGTCACGGCATGAATCGACTTGGGAAAGCGAGCGGTCATGGTGCTAAACACGGTTTCGATGTCATGGCGGGTCGTTTGTTTGCTGTACGCCCAAGCCGATGAATCGGGACGTGTGGAATTGCGCTTACGAGCGACCTGTAAGGTAATGCCATTGGTAGTGTGGAGGTCATCCTCTGCTTGATAATCAGTGTAAGCAGCATCGGCGTAGATCTCACTACGAGGCGGTAGGGCTAAGCCCTCAGCGCACACGGGAAATGCGAATGTTGTCGCAAAGGGGCACGGGGAAGGAATTGAGCCAGTATTCCGTGGTGGGTTTGAGATCAGTCTGTGCCAGACGCTGATTGCTGCCAAAGAAGCGGGCAGCGAAAGGCAGTCGTGATCACTTCGGCATCGCTCAGTTGCAATCGGCAATCTTCGTGATGTCCGATGGCTTTGCGCAGGTCATCGGTGATGGCATGAATCGCTATAGGGTTCGGTAATCATTTTTTCTTCTCTCCAGGCTTTCGGACTTCTGGGGAGATTTTATTTGCTTCGCTGCCACCGCCGCTTCTTACTAGCAACTTGAGTTAATAGGGTTCTGTCCTTCAGTATCAAGCAGCAAGCAACATTAAAACAGTGAGTCCGGTCATAATTTCCTAACAGTGGTGACAGCATGATGAACGAAAGCCTGACTGGGTGGCACCTATTTTAAACCCTGGCACAGTTTCAGCCACCTTCTGGTAATTTTGTAAAGCCCGGTTGCTGTTGCTCGACATCTCCTGTTGCCAAAGAAAAATTGTGATCAGACATGAATATGCATAAGTGGTCTAAGTTATCTGCACACTCAGCGCACTACCCGTTTCAGCGATCGTGGCTCCCTCGCTGCTTGCTCCTCATTGCGGGAGCGCTCTACTTCGGTTGTCTCAGCCAACTGAGTGAGTATGCGATCGCAGCGCCGGAGTACAGCCAAGCCTCATTGAGCCAGCGCGATCGTATCAGTCAGGCAACTCCACTGCCTGCGCCAAGCCAACAGGGTAATCAAATTCTGCTGAACGGTCGTACTTTATCCGCAGCCTGGGTGCAGTGGTCAACCAATGGGCAGCGTTTTGGCATCAGTGATGCAGGACTCTCACAAGTGATCGGAGTCGAGCTACTCAACACAGCCGATGCCACGAGACAGCCCGTGCAATGGTTTTCTGATCCTACTACCGCTCCTCTCAACCTTCCAACGTGGCTCACGAGAACCCTGCGCTATTTGGATATTACCGAACTGGCACAGCGATCGGGTTGGCAACTGCAAGCCAACGGTGCCACGCTGCAAATTACTTCCCCATCCGCCACTGTCCTGGGTATCCGTCAGAGTAGACAGCCTTGGGGCGATCGGCTGGTGCTTGACCTTGATCGATCCGCTCCCTGGCAAGTCGATCAGCAAAACCAGGAAGTCATTTTGACTCTCGATGCCCAGATCCCTGCTGCTCTGCTGCAAAACTTTAAACCTGGTATGGGCAATCAACTCAAAGCGATTAGTGTCGAACCAAGTGCTAATCAAACTCGAATTCGGCTGAGCCTCTCCAGTCCAATGCGCCCCCGTGTATGGAGTCTGCCTAATGCCAACCGTTTAATTGTGGATGTGCGTCCGGATGCGATGGTCGATCGCGACATTCTCTGGGCACCAGGGTTACGCTGGCGTACCCAAACGCTTACTGTTGGCACCGCACGCTTCCCAGTCATCTGGCTAGCGATTGATCCCCGGCAGCCTGGAGTCAGCCTGAAGCCGATTCTGCCCAACCTTGCCAGTCTTGCAGGAATCGCCCCTTTGCTTCGCACGGCACAACAAGCACAGGTCGCTGCTGCTATCAATGGTGGGTTTTTTAATCGTAATAATCAGTTTCCGTTGGGTGCGGTGCGGTTGGATGGACGGTGGCTTTCTGGTCCCATTTTGGGACGTGGTGCGATCGCCTGGAATGCAAGTGGAGACACGAAGTTCGATCGCCTCATGCTCCAGGAAGCCCTCATAACTCCTAATGGACAGCGCCTAACGCTCACCCATCTCAACAGCGCCTACATTCAGGCTGGTATTGCCCGTTATACAGGCGATTGGGGCACACGCTACAGCCCCATCAGCGATAACGAAATTCTGGTGACTGTGCAGAACGATCGCGTGATCAACCAACTGTCCAGCGGAGCAGTGGGAAGCACTGAGTTGCCTATTCCTACTAACGGCTATCTATTAGTGCTGCGATCGAATCGTAACGCCCTTGCTTCACTTCCCGTAGGCGCGTCTTTACGCCTGGAAACAATGGTCACGCCTCCAGAGTTCAGTCGCTACGAGCAAATCATTGGCGGAGGACCACTGCTTGTGCGAAACCGTCAAATTGTCCTGAACCCCAAAGCCGAACAATTCAGTAACGCCTTTGCGATCGAGCAAGCAAACCGTAGCGCGATCGGGCAAGCAGCCGATGGCAACCTGCTGCTTGTCACGGTTCACAACAATCTTGATGGTACTGGTGCCACACTCACCGACATTGCCCAAATCATGCAGCAGATGGGTGCCGTCAACGCACTTAACCTTGACGGCGGTAGCTCAACGACACTCTATCTCGGTGGGCAACTGCTCGATCGACTGCCCCGTACTGCTGCCCGCGTCCATAATGGCATTGGCGTGTTGATTCAACCCAACCGATAAACCGATGCCTTAGAGCTTGCTAAAAAATAATTGCACACTTTTGGATCAGCGATCGGCTTTTCGCTGACGGCTGACGGCTGACGGCTACAGACCATGCTGTTATTTCTGTACAACTCCTTCGTTAAGGTTGGCTTCAGCAATTGACTTAGATGTAAAGCTTTTGTATGGATTGGGGTATGCGAGTTCTCGCAGGCAGACGTGCGGCTAGGAATTTGCTAGGTTTGCAAGCGACGATATAGCATCTGTCCGCTAGAGCTTCATTCCGTACGCGTCACTCGTCTGTCATTACTTGCTCATCAAACACCTTATTTAGTCCTCGTAGAACATCCTCTAAGAAGATAGCAGTCATGGTTCAACCTCAAGAAAATCACCAAACCACCTCCCTGGCATTGCCGCTTGCCAGCGCACAAAAAACACTTGCAGCTACAGAACTACGACCTTGGGGTTCGTTTACCATTCTGGAAGAAGGTCGAGGCTACAAAATCAAACGCATTGAGGTTAAATCTGGTCACCGCCTAAGCTTACAAATGCACCACCACCGTAGCGAGCACTGGATTGTAGTATCTGGAACGGCAAAAGTCGTTTGCGGCGATCGAGAACACATTCTCAGCAGCAATCAGTCCACCTATGTGCCTCAATGCACTACCCATCGGTTAGAGAATCCCGGTGTAATTCCACTCGTGCTCATCGAAGTGCAAAATGGAGAATATCTAGGCGAAGATGATATTGTTCGCTTTCAGGATGATTACGCACGCTCCAAATAGACCCTGGTGGCTGTAATCAGCGCACGACGATCGCGTCGTGCGCTCAGTGTTTTCAGAACGCTATTCTGAGCCATTCGTCTCAGCAATATCGCCTCAACTTGCTGTAAGGTAAGCTCAGAATAGTTTTTCAGAATCTTTAAGATGATACGTCTCAGCCATGCTGCTACCAGCGAAGTCTTACGCTTGAGAGCAAAGCGGAGCGATCCCCAACTTTTATTTCGCCTCAGCGCTCAACCAACTGGCTGCTTAGAGCTTTCTTACACCATGACGTTTGATGCAGTCATACACCCAGGCGATCGCCTCTTCGACTGCAACGGTATACAAACCGTCATCGATGCCCAGAGTCTTCCAGCAATTGACGGTCTCTCACTAGACTACTCAGAAGACCTAATGGGAGGCGGTTTTCGGTTTCATAACCCTAATGCTATGCAAAGCTGCGGTTGTGGCAATTCCTTCTCCCTCGGCAACTCAACGGTGTGAGCTAGTTGCCCTTGGCTGAGTTCAGTCGAGTACAAGTTCAGTCGAGTACAACAGAGCAGTCTCATGCTTGCAACAGTGTCCTGAAAATTGTGTTGACGTGAACTGGGTATTGTCAGTATGATTAGAGTTTGTAAAAAGTTAGTTCACGGAACCGCACACGTCTCATACCATGCCCACTATTCAGCAACTCATTCGCACTGAGCGTCAGAAAACGCAGAAGAAAACCAAATCCCCCGCTTTGAAGAGTTGCCCTCAGCGTCGTGGTGTCTGCACGCGAGTCTATACAACAACACCGAAGAAGCCCAACTCAGCGCTCCGTAAGGTGGCTAGGGTTCGCTTAACGTCTGGTTATGAGGTTACCGCTTACATTCCAGGTATCGGGCATAACCTGCAGGAGCATTCCGTTGTAATGATTCGGGGCGGTCGTGTAAAAGACCTTCCGGGGGTACGTTATCACATTATTCGAGGCACCCTAGACACCGCTGGAGTCAAAGATCGTAAGCAAGGTCGCTCCAAATACGGTGCTAAGCGTCCTAAAAAAGCCAGTTAGGTCTCTAGTACTACAGTGCTAAGTTGCCACTACTCTGTGGCACAGTAGCTCCCTTAGCTCTTTTTGCCATTCGACCTAGCTGTCTGGCTGGCAGCATCGCTGTTAAGCAGTGGTCCACTCTAATCTGATTGATTGTTTCGCTGGTCTGTGCAACTGAATTTGTTACTGATTGCTACCGACCAAATTCAGCGCTGATTCTTCACGTTTTACTTTTTCAAGGTCTATCTTTTTCAAGGTCTATTATGTCTCGTCGTACCGCTATTCAAAAACGCTCCGTTCCTCCCGATCCTGTCCACAATTCTCGGTTGGTTAGTATGATGGTTCGACGCATCATGCATCATGGAAAGAAGTCAGTCGCTTCTCATATCATCTATGATGCCTTTGAGGCGATCGCACAGCGTACCGGCTCTGATCCAATCGAAGTTTTTGAGCGGGCGGTGAAGAACGCGACCCCGTTGGTAGAAGTAAAAGCGCGACGTGTTGGCGGCGCAACGTATCAGGTGCCTATGGAGGTTCGCTCTGAACGAGGTACAGCCCTGGCGCTGCGTTGGCTGATTCAGTATTCGCGCCAGCGTCCTGGTCGCACGATGGCAAGCAAGCTCGCCAATGAGTTAATGGACGCAGCGAATGAGACGGGGAGCGCCATCCGTAAACGTGAAGAAACGCATCGGATGGCTGAAGCAAACAAAGCATTCGCTCACTACCGCTATTAACTCCATGGTGTGGGTATCACTCCCCTTAACCCAGCCTGGAAAGTATAAAATTTTAATAGACGCAGTAATGCAGTAAGAGCTGCGGTAGAGACCAAGGAGGTAGTTGTGCCACGTACCATCCCAATTGAACGAGTGCGAAATATTGGGATCGCAGCCCACATTGATGCTGGCAAAACCACAACCACTGAGCGAATTTTGTTTTACTCTGGTGTGGTTCACAAGATCGGCGAAGTTCACGAAGGGACTGCCACTACTGACTGGATGGCTCAAGAGCGTGAGCGCGGTATTACGATTACCGCTGCTGCGATCAGCACAAGCTGGAAAGACCACCAAATTAATATCATCGATACGCCTGGTCACGTCGATTTCACGATCGAAGTTGAGCGTTCGATGCGAGTTTTGGATGGCGTGATCGCCGTTTTTTGCTCGGTTGGTGGCGTACAGCCACAATCGGAAACCGTCTGGCGGCAGGCTGACCGCTATAAAGTACCCCGGATCGTCTTTGTCAATAAGATGGATCGAACCGGAGCGAACTTCTACAAGGTCTACGCGCAAATTCGCGATCGGCTGCGGGCGAACGCTGTACCGATTCAGTTACCGATCGGCAGTGAAAGTGCCTTGAGAGGCATTGTTGACCTGGTGCGAATGCGTGCCTTTATCTACAACAATGACTTGGGGACGGACATTGAAGAGGTAGCGATCCCTGAAGATGTTCAAGCTTTGGCTGCCGAATATCGTCTTAAATTAGTTGAATCTGTTGCAGAAACGGATGATGCCTTAACCGCAAAATACCTGGATGGTGAAGAGCTGACTGAGGCTGAAATTAAAGCAGCCTTACGAAACGGTACGATTGCTGGCACGATCGTGCCCATGCTCTGTGGCTCTGCCTTCAAAAACAAAGGCATTCAACTCATGCTGGATGCTGTCATTGACTATTTGCCTGCGCCGACCGACGTGCCTCCGATTCAGGGTCTCCTACCCGCTGGCGGTACGGTTGAGCGGCACGCTGACGATTCGGAGCCAATGGCTGCCCTGGCGTTCAAGATCATGGCTGATCCCTACGGTCGTCTGACATTCATTCGGGTCTATTCCGGCGTTTTGAAAAAAGGCAGCTATGTTCTGAACTCGACTAAGGACAAGAAGGAACGCGTGTCTCGTCTGATTATTTTGAAAGCGGACGATCGCATCGAAGTCGATGAAATGAGAGCTGGTGACTTAGGGGCTGTTTTAGGACTTAAGGATACTTTTACAGGCGACACAATCTGCGATGATGATGCTCCTGTGATTTTAGAATCGCTCTTTATCCCGGAGCCAGTCATTTCAGTTGCGGTAGAGCCTAAGACAAAGCAAGATATGGAGAAGCTGTCGAAAGCGCTTCAATCTTTGTCTGAAGAAGACCCTACGTTCAGAGTGAATGTTGATCCCGAAACAAATCAAACGGTCATCGCGGGTATGGGTGAACTGCACCTGGAAATCCTGGTCGATCGCATGCTGCGCGAGTTCAAAGTTGAAGCTAACGTTGGTGCCCCTCAGGTCGCTTATCGGGAAACTGTCCGCAAAGCTGTTAAGGCAGAAGGAAAGTTTGTTCGTCAAAGTGGCGGCAAAGGTCAATACGGTCATGTTGTTATTGAGTTGGAGCCAACTGAATCAGGTAGCGGTCTTGAGTTTGTCTCGAAAATTGTTGGCGGGTCGGTGCCCAAAGAGTACATCGGTCCAGCCGAACAAGGCATGAAGGAAGCCTGTGAGTCGGGCATCTTAGCTGGTTATCCAGTGATTGATCTTAAAGCAACGCTGGTTGATGGCTCCTATCACGATGTTGATTCTTCTGAAATGGCATTCAAGATTGCTGGCTCAATGGCAATCAAGAGCGCCGTAATGAAAGCTTCACCTGTTCTACTAGAGCCTATGATGAAGGTTGAGGTTGAGGTTCCCGAAGACTTCCTTGGTCCTGTCATGGGTAATTTAATCTCGCGTAGAGGTCAAATTGAAGCACAGGGAGTTGAGCAGGGGCTTGCCAAAGTAACCACAAAGGTTCCATTGGCAGAAATGTTTGGATATGCTACAGATATACGGTCAATGACGCAGGGTCGGGGCATATTCACGATGGAGTTCAGTCACTATGATGAGGTGCCTCGCAGTGTGGCTGAAACGATCATCGCTAAAAGTAAAGGGAACGCATAATCAGGAAGAGGAATAACTAAGTCATGGCACGTGCAAAGTTTGAACGGAATAAACCCCACGTTAACATCGGTACCATTGGTCACGTTGACCATGGCAAGACAACGCTAACGGCTGCAATCACGATGACCCTATCGGCACTAGGGCAGGCGGCGGCTAAAAAGTACGACGAAATTGATGCTGCACCAGAAGAGAAGGCACGGGGCATCACGATCAATACGGCTCACGTTGAGTACGAGACAGCCGATCGGCACTACGCTCACGTAGACTGCCCCGGGCATGCTGACTATGTGAAAAACATGATCACTGGGGCAGCACAGATGGATGGCGGTATCCTCGTTGTATCAGCCGCAGACGGTCCAATGCCTCAAACCCGTGAGCACATTCTTCTAGCAAAGCAGGTCGGTGTGCCTCAGCTAGTTGTCTTCCTCAATAAGAAAGACATGGTCGATGACGATGAGCTTCTGGAGTTGGTTGAGTTGGAAGTGCGTGAACTGCTAAGTTCGTATGACTTCCCTGGCGACGATATTCCGATCGTGGCTGGTTCGGCGTTGCAAGCGTTAGAAGCGATGACCGCCAACCCAAAGACCAAGCGCGGTGACAACGAATGGGTTGACAAAATCTACGAACTGATGGACAACGTAGACTCGTACATCCCTACGCCAGAGCGTGACATTGACAAGCCGTTTTTGATGGCAGTAGAGGATGTTTTTTCGATCACTGGTCGGGGAACTGTTGCAACTGGTCGCATTGAACGGGGCGAAGTCAAGGTGGGCGACACGGTTGAGCTAATTGGCATTCGTGATACTCGTTCGACGACCGTAACGGGTATCGAAATGTTCAAGAAGAGCCTTGATAAAGGCATGGCTGGCGACAATGCGGGCGTACTGCTGCGGGGTCTGCAAAAAGATGACATTGAGCGCGGTATGGTCATTGCCAAACCAAAGTCGATTACGCCTCACACAAAATTTGAGTCTGAAGTATACATTCTGAAGAAGGAAGAAGGGGGTCGTCACACGCCATTCTTTCCTGGCTACCGCCCTCAATTTTATGTGCGAACCACTGACGTGACTGGCACGATCAGCGACTTCACTACCGACGAAGGCGGCGAAGCCGAAATGGTGATGCCTGGCGATCGCATCAAGATGACGGTTGAACTCATCAACCCGATCGCCATTGAGCAAGGAATGCGCTTTGCGATTCGTGAAGGCGGACGTACGGTCGGTGCTGGAGTGGTTGCTAAAATCCTCAAGTAGTTGCGTTATGAGCGGTCAGCTATCAGCAGTCAGCGTTGGCTTTGACTGCTGATAGCTTCTGCTTCTAGGTGATCAGGCAAAAGATTTAGTCCACATCCGTTTCAAACAGAAAAAGCTGATAGCTGACCGCTGACTGCTGACTGCTATCCGTTAAACAGAACCTTGACAATTTAGAGTGATTCCAATGGCAACTATTCAGCAACAAAAGATTCGTATCCGACTGAAAGCGTTTGATCGCCGTTTGCTTGACACATCTTGTGAAAAGATTGTGGATACTGCAAACCGTACGAATGCTACTGCGATCGGTCCGATTCCGCTTCCTACGAGACGTCGAATCTATTGTGTGCTTCGTTCTCCCCACGTCGATAAAGACTCCCGTGAGCATTTTGAAACGCGCACCCATCAGCGCATCATTGACATTTACCAACCTTCTTCAAAGACGATCGATGCTTTGATGAAACTGGATTTACCCGCTGGTGTTGATATTGAGGTCAAACTCTAGAAGCTTCAGAGGGCAGGCAAGAACTGCCCTTTGAGGGAATAGAAGTGGTCTTGTGAGATTACGATGTATTTACACAGCTAGCTTTATTAGACTGATACGTTCTATACTTCCACGCTGTCAAAACCTGTCCCAGGCAGCCATCCTTCAGTCTAGATGCGGTACAGTAAAGGTAGAAGTACTGTCTCTTACCTGATAACTAATGGCATCTTCTTCATCGATCGCGGTTCGAGAATTACCTCTTTTTCCTTTGCCTGAAGTGGTCTTATTTCCGGGGCGACCCCTTCCACTTCATATTTTTGAGTTTCGCTATCGGATCATGATGAATACGATCCTGGAAGGCGATCGCCGCTTTGGCGTTGTGATGTGGGATCAGTTACAGGGTAAGCCTGCTGCGATCGGCTGCTGCGCTGAGATCATTGAGTTTCAGCGATTGCCCGATGATCGTATGAAAGTCTTGACGCTGGGGCAGCAACGCTTCAGAGTCCTAGAATATGTCCGTGAGAAGCCTTATCGGGTTGGGTTAGTCGAGTGGATTGAGGATACCCCCCCCGAAAGCGATTTAAATTCCTTGGCAACCAACGTGTCGGAACTTTTACAGGATGTTGTTCGCCTTTCAGCAAAGCTGACTGGTCAAGAGATAGAACTGCCCGACACGATGCCAGAGCATCCGATCGAATTATCTTACTGGATCGCCAGCAACCTGTATGGCGTTGCGGATGAGCAGCAAGCACTTTTGGAGATGCAGGACACTGCCGCTCGATTAGGGCGCGAGGCGGAGATTTTAACCTCGACTCGGAACCATCTTGCAGCGCGAACGGTGTTGAAAGACACGCTGAAATAACATTATTGCTAGCCACCTTTCGCTTTCGGTAAGCGATTACTTGTGCAGTATCTGGTGCTACATAAAGTAAAAAGGGTTACCAGTTGGTGTCCTCGCGTACTTTTAGGTGAAACTGCTTAATCAGAACTTTAACTACTTGAGGTTAGGGCATAAAGTTTCCACTAACTAGGGGTTAGTCATTAGTCATAACCGAGAATCTACGGTTATGGTTGGGTGCATGAGACGAAATTCTCTTGGTTACTACTCCCAGTTAAGGTTTTCTTATGCAGAATGTACTCGTTCGTCCTCAAACTACTGCGGTTATTCAACCTCTTGGTTCTCTTCACTCTGAAAACATAACTACCTTTCAACATCAGCTAAACACAGCTATTTTGTCCGAAGAGCATTCAAGTGTGTTAGTTGATATGTCTCAGGTGGAGTCGATCGACAGTGATGGCTTGATGGCTTTGGTTGCTGCATTAAGCATGTCACAGCGCCTGAATCAGCGGTTTAGCCTCTGCTCCATTTCGCATTCTGTCCGAATCATTTTTGAGTTGACGCAACTCGATCGCGCCTTCGAGATTTTGAATGAGCGTCAGGCGCTTAGTGAAGCGATTGCTTGAGTAGCGTGTAAGTTTGAGATTCTTCTTAATCTTTGGACGGTGATAAAGCTGACAGGAATAAGCACCTTTAATTGTACCTGCTGGCTTTATGGGTTAAGCGCTTAACTCATGCAGGCGTTAGTCTACGCAACATTGGTATACTAAGCGGTACCAGAGTTCGATTGACGCTTTAAACGTAAGAGGAAAGTCTGCTGTGACGGTTGCTGTTGAAGCATTGCTAACCCCAGAAATTCTGAAACCTGCTCGGTATCTGGGTAACGAGTTGGGTTCAGTTCACAAACCCTGGGATGCAGCAGCAATCCATTGGGTACTCACGTATCCAGAGGTCTATGAGGTGGGTGCGTCCAACCTGGGACACATCATCCTTTACAACATCTTGAATACTCAGCCTCGGCAGTTGTGCGATCGAGCCTACCTGCCTGCTCCTGACCTGGCAACGAAACTGCGGTCAACGCAAACACCGCTGTTTGCAGTGGAATCACGTCGGTCTTTAATTGACTTTGACATTCTGGGCTTCAGCCTTAGCTATGAGTTAGGTGCAACCAATATCCTTGAAATGCTGACCTTGGCTGGCATACCCCTGACCTGGCGTGAGCGGCAGCATGCAGGCAACCTAGCCTATCCATTGATCTTTGCTGGGGGGCAAACGGCGACTTCCAACCCAGAGCCTTACGCTGACTTCTTTGATTTCATTGCCTTGGGGGATGGTGAGGAACTGTTACCAGAAATTGGGCTCATTCTAGAAGAAGGAAAAGCTGCTGGCTTGAGTCGAGAAGCAGTTTTGTTGGATTTGGCTCAGGTGCCAGGTGTTTATGTACCCCGTTTTTATAACATGGCTCCTGATGGGTCGGTGCAGCCCAATCGTCCGGATGTGCCTGCTCGTCTCTTGAGACGGGTTGCTGACCCGATGCCAGCGTATTCCGTCGGTCTGGTGCCGTATGTGGAAACGGTGCACGATCGCTTAACTGTGGAAATTCGGCGTGGCTGTACGCGCGGCTGCCGCTTTTGCCAACCAGGGATGCTGACACGCCCAGCACGCGATGTGGAGCCAGCGGTTGTAGTAGACGCGATCGAGCAAGGGATGCGAGCGACGGGTTACAACGAGTTCTCGCTACTGTCGCTCAGTTGCTCAGACTACCTGGCGTTGCCTGCTGTGGGCATGGAGATTAAAAATCGACTCAAAGATGAAAATATCTCGCTGTTGTTGCCGAGTCAACGGGTCGATCGCTTTGACGAAAACATTGCGAACATTCTAGGCGGTACGCGCCAATCTGGACTAACCTTCGCGCCCGAAGCGGGTACTCAACGCCTGCGGGATATTATCAATAAAGGCTTAACCAACGAAGAACTCCTGCGGGGGGTTAAAACTGCCTGGGAGCAAGGTTGGGATAAAGTCAAGCTTTATTTTATGATTGGTCTCCCAGGTGAGACGGATGTCGATGTTGTAGGTATTGCCGAAACGGTGCGTTGGCTCCAGCAAGCGTGCAGCGCTAGAGGTAGAAAGCGGCTCCAGTTCAACATCACCATTTCTAATTTCACGCCGAAGCCTCACACCCCCTTTCAATGGCATTCGGTCTCGACGGCAGAATTTGCCCGGAAGCAACGGTTGCTCAAAGAGGAGTTTTATCGCATTCGAGGTTTAAAGGTCAATTTCACGGATGTGCGTCTCTCGGCGATGGAAGATTTTGTAGGCAGGGGCGATCGACGACTGTCCTCAGTCATTCAACGCGCCTGGGAACTGGGAGCTGGGATGGATGCCTGGTGGGAAAGTTTGGAACGCGCTCATGCTGCCTGGGCACAGGCGATCGCAGAATCAGGATTGGACTGGAAATATCGCCAGGTTGAGAACGGTGAGTGGAATGTGTTTGAGGAAAAGGCTAAAGGCTTAGGAATAAAGGATGAAAAGGACGTTGAGCTATCCCTAAGCTCCTCTCCTTCCCTTGACGCTCCTCTTCCCTGGGATCATCTGGATACAGGCATTGATAAACAGTGGCTCAAAGAAGACCTACAGCGAGCGTTGCAGGCGGCTACCGTGCCAGATTGCTCGTTTGATGGCTGCTCTCATTGTGGGGTTTGCGGCACGGACTTTGGGCATAACGTAGTCGTGCCACCACTAGAAATACCAGCGTTTGCTGGGCACTTTGTACCCAATCAGCAGCGAGTCCAACGATTGCGGGTCTGGTTGGGCAAGCAGGGCGAAATGGCTTTGGTGAGTCATCTTGACTTAATTCGTCTCTTTGACCGTGCTGTGCGTCGGGCAGGTCTACCGATCGCCTTTACAGGTGGCTTTCACCCTGGACCTCGCATTATTCCTGCCAGTGCGCTGCCGCTTGGTGTCACGAGCTCCGGTGAGATCGTCGATTTTGAACTCACTGAAGTCATGGAGGTCGCAACCTTTCGATCGCAGCTAGAAGCGCAGCTTCCGGCTGCAATGCCGATCTATCACGTCGAAACGGTTGCGGTCAGTGCGCCTGCGGCTACGCAGCTACTAGAGAACGCAGAGTATGTCATCACCGTTGGCGTAGCTCAGCTAGACGAAACGACCACGTCTATGCAGTTTCCGGCTTTGTGCGCATGGCAGCAGTGGGTGGATGCCATTCAAGCCAGCGACACGCTCTGGTTTGAGCACACGACCAAAGCCGGTAAAACGCAAACTGTGAATCTGCGCGATCGCCTGGTTCGCTTAACAGTAGAGGCAGCGGTGAATGATGCAGCGATCGCGCTTCGCTACACGGGCAGTTGCCGCAACGATGGGACGTTACTCCGTCCCGATCACGTTGTTTTCATGCTGGAACAGGTCTCCAACCGTGAATTGCAGCTCTTGCAAGTGCATCGCGATCGGTTGCTTTTGGCAACGATCGAGTCTTAATGCTTTGAACTTTAAGCCAAGGCTCCTAGTCGTTTAGAGTTAGACAACACAGGTATTGTGACGATCAGTTCCTAGCGGCAACTTCTTAGAAGCCGTTGGGGGTTAAGGCTGACTTGAGTTTTAGCATTACAAGCTTTTCCCTGCATATCCACATCTTTTCTCTGTAATGCTCCAGTTATCGATTCTTGAATTTTAGTGGCAGAGAAATCTGTACACGCTATAATGCAACTCAACAGAGGCTACTGCGGGTTGAAGACTCTTAGGGGTACCGCTAAGTGAACCAGCGCTTGGCGCTGGATGTAGCTTTCTTTGCCAGACTTCCATTTCATTTTTACAGAGTCTGCTACCGTCTCTTGTAGATCGGCGGCAGTCCGATTTGATTGATTGCTACTTCAGCGGTCTTTACCATACTTAACCATTCTGAGGCTGCTAGAGCAGGCTTCGTCTCAGAATCGGCACAGCTTCATTCCCACTGCGTAACCACAGAGTTTACACGCTATGCAGTGGCATACATATACGAGCAAACGCGAGAGGACTACTCATTTATACTCTCCCGCTGCCGTCAATCCTTGAGGAAATTGAATGTCCAAGCAAATTGTTATCGCGGAGCAGCACCGCATTGCTGCAGTTTTTTCGGAAGATCAGATTCAAGAGCTGATTGTTGCAACAGGTAGCCATCAAGTTAGTGATGTGTATCTGGGTATCGTCGAAAACGTCTTACCAGGCATTGATGCCGCGTTTGTCAACATTGGTGATAGCGAGCGCAACGGTTTTATCCACGTCACCGATTTAGGTCCGTTGAAGCTTCGTCGGATGGCTGGCTCCATTACTGAGTTGCTCGCACCGCAGCAAAAAGTGCTGGTGCAAATCATGAAGGAGCCGACGGGCAACAAAGGACCGCGTTTGACAGGCAACATTTCGCTGCCAGGACGTTACCTGGTGCTCATGCCCTATGGGAAAGGGGTAAATCTTTCTCGCCGCATTCGTAGTGAGAACGAACGGAACCGCTTACGGGCGCTGGCAATCTTGGTGAAACCAGCAGGTATGGGCATTGTTGTGCGTACTGAAGCAGAAAATATGCCTGAAGATGCCATCATTGAAGACTTAGAAGTACTGCAAAAGCAGTGGGAACAAGTTTTACAAGAGGCAACGACGACCCGTGCGCCTGCATTGCTGAACCGGGATGATGACTTTATTCAACGAGTGCTGCGCGATGTCTATAGCGCCGATGTCAATCGTATTGTAGTGGATTCCCATACAGGGTTAAAACGGGTCAGGCAGCAGTTGACCAACTGGGGTGGCGGTGACCTGCCACGCGGTGTGTTGATTGATCACCATCGCGATCGTGCCCCTATTATGGAGTACTTTCGCATCAACGCCGCGATCCGCGAGGCGCTTAAACCGAGAACCGATTTGCCGTCTGGTGGCTATGTCATTATCGAGCGTACCGAAGCCTTGACTGTCATTGATGTCAACTCTGGTTCCTTTACCCGCTCTGCCACTGCCCGCGAAACAGTGCTTTGGACGAACTGTGAAGCGGCGACTGAGATTGCTCGTCAACTCCGACTGCGTAACATTGCTGGCATCATTGTGGTTGATTTCATTGACATGGATCAGCGCCGCGACCAGCTGCAGGTGCTGGAACACTTTAACAAGGCATTGAGAGCCGACAAGTCACGCCCTCAGATTGCCCAACTGACTGAACTCGGGTTGGTGGAACTAACGCGGAAACGACAGGGCAAAAATATCTACGAAATCTTTGGTCGTGCTTGCCCTACCTGCGGCGGCTTGGGACATTTGGTACATTTACCAGGTGATGGCGACACGGCAGAGGGCGAAATTGTGGAGCGTCCGACAGCCGTATCGCTGCGAGACTCACGAACCAGCGATCGCAGTATCAGCGGACGAGGGCGCGGACGCGATTTAGTGTTGCCGAGCATACCCAGCGTGTTGGAACCAACCTGGGAGGATCGCAGCGAAGATCTGGATGATTCAGACGATGTGCAGCAGGATCTTGGTCTTAACCATCCCAGCTATCAAGAACTGGGCGGCAACAACCGTCGCCGTCGCCGTCGTCGCCCAGGTGATGAGGTTCGTACAGGTAGCCCGTCCTATCCCAGCGCTCCTACGCTCAAACTCGATCCAGTGAGCGATGGGGAATCACCGCCATCCGACCTACCGTTCATTAGTCGTTCTGATCGCCCGGAGCGTCCGGCTCGTGGTCGCGGTCGTGGTCGCGGTGGTCGTGAGAGTACCCCGCAAGAATTACTGCCCAGTCGGGAGGGTTTGCCTGCTCATGAGCCAGGAACCGCATTAGACGAAACATACGTACCAGAAAGCGTTGCACCGGAAAGCGTCCCAGAGCTTGGCTATCCGGAAGAACGGCGTGGGCGATCGAGGCGTGAGACATCACGAGCACCGCAAGAGCCGCCGGAAGTTGTTGCGGTTGAAATGACACCAGAAGAGCAAGATATCTATGCCTGGATGGGGATTTCGCCGCTGGTACTGTCCAGTCAGGAAGTGAAAAATCCCAAAGCAGCCATTATCTCGGTTGTTTTGCCAGGAGAAGTGCCTGCAATAACGGAACCAGAACAAATGACTCTGACACCACAGTTAGAACCCGTCGGAATGCCCTTAAAGCCGAAGCAACGGTTTGTCGAAACGGTTCTTACAGAACCGGAACCGGAGCAAGACTCCATCATCCAGCCTGAGGTCGAAGCTAGCCCCGAAGCTAGCCCAAATGCCGAGCTTTATGCAGTAGAGCCACCGGAACTCGATCAACTTGATGCCAACGGTGATCAACTTGATGCTAACGGTGCGCCGATTACCCGTCGTCGCCGTCGTCGTTCTTCGGCAGTCACATCAGACTGATAGCCCAACTGTGCCTAGTGATAGCAGCAACCCGGTATCAACTCTCCTAGCCGAAAGATGACGAGGAGAGATCTATGCTATGCGAAACGTCTCAGCGCGCATGGTCTCTACGCGTACAATCTTTACCATGACACGTAACGTCAGCCTTTGGGCAGAGCAACTAGACTTACCTAGTGAACTACAAGCCTACCCGCCTACAAGCATCATTGCTGGGGTAGACGAAGTAGGGCGCGGTGCCTTATTTGGTCCTGTTGTAGCGGCAGCTGTTGTTTTGCCTGTCGATGCCATTGACGTGCTTGCTGCTGCAGGTGTTACTGACAGCAAGCTTCTGTCGGCAGGACGACGGCTTGCTTTAGCAGACCAGATTCGCGCTGGCGCTTTAGCGTATCAAATCTGCTATGCCTCTGTTTGGGAAATCGATCGCCTTAACATTCTGCAAGCGTCTCTGCTAGCAATGAAGCGCGCCATGCTCAAGCTGAAATTAACGCCAGATTTATGCTTAGTCGATGGCAACCAACGAATTCCTGGTCTGGCAGTGCCACAGCAAACGCTTGTCAAAGGAGACCAGCGATCGATTGCGATTGCCTCTGCCAGCATCCTTGCTAAAGTATGGCGTGATGCTTTGATGGTGCGCCTGGCAGCGAAGTATCACCACTATGATTTAGCAGCGAATAAAGGTTACGGTACACCAACTCATCGAGCAGCGCTGCAATTGTATGGACCATCGCGCTGGCATCGGCGATCGTTTAGACCCTGCCATCCCACACTAGACCTTTGAGTTTGTTACGTTCGCGCTTCAGAACTCATTCGCGCTTTAGAGCTTAGGGTCAAAAATAGGAATGCTCACCTCAAGCAGTGGGGCTGTGCGGCAAAATTGGGGTAGCTGCGGTGGTTGTAAAGGCTGGCTTTGAAACTGCCCATGCACGATAATCTGCCAGCAAATGGTGCATCAAACGCTGTTTGACAGTCAGCAGAACGCTTTTGAGCAAGCCGTTGCCAGTTGCCTCAAGGAACGGCTTTGGTGTCAGCGCGATCGGCATCGGTATATCGACCTGCACCTCCAAATCTGCTTTACCTCTTAAAATTGTTATGCCATTCGACTGAACGGGTTGCAGCTTGCCGATCAGACTTAACTTGAACCGTTGGTTAATATACTCAACGCCCTTAATCTCACAACCAACAGACTGCACATGCACGGTGCCATCTGACTCTGCCCAAACTCTCAAATCGACGATCGGCTGCACAGTCAGCGCCATGAAGGTTAACGGGCGCATCTTCAGGCGAAAGCGTTCGTCCTCTAACTGCTCGATTTGGCTGGATGCTGCTAAAGCATTAACCACTCGCTGCGGCTGACGCAAATAGTGCTGAATGGGAACAAGCTGCTCTGAAACTACCATTTCGACAGCTTGAGCGGCAGTGAAGCGAGTGTACATAGCTAATCAACCAAGGAGAGATAGCAGGTATTGTCTACGTAGATATGTCTAATTCTAAACAAATGTAAAGGAGTGGAACTACATCATTTTAAGTAGATACACGCTCCACCCTATGACAGACTATTCTTGCAGAATTCCTGAGTTACCAATGCCTTTTGTCTGAGAAGTGTGAGAAGAATTGTTGCTATGGTGAGTTTTAGTTCAGGCTGATTCAGGGAATAGACGCTATGGCAGTATCGATCGCCCACCTGGGACCCTCTGGCACCTATGCGGAAGCCGCAGCGCTCTTGTATGCAAACTGGCTGGCGCAAACAACCGCGCAAGAAACCGTGCTGTGCCCTTATCCCAGCATTGCTCTATCGCTGCGGGCGGTTGCAGAAGGAACGGTACCTGTAGCTGTGGTTCCGGTCGAAAACTCTACCGAAGGTAGCGTCCCTATGACGCTGGATGGTTTGTGGGAGTTGGGTAGCTTACAAGTTCAGTGGGCGTTAGTCTTACCGATCGCTCACGCACTCCTATCTCATGCAACGGTAATGGAAACCGTTCGGACTGTTTACTCCCATCCACAGGCATTAGCCCAATGCCAGGAATGGTTAGAAACCTTCTTGCCCAGCGCTCATCTCATCCCTACGAACTCGACGACTGAGGCATTGCAATATCTGAAGGCAGATCTAACGAGCGCCGCGATCGCGTCTCAGCGCGCTGCTCAACTTTACCGTCTGCCGATTCTGGCTGATGCGATTAACGACCAACCCGATAACTGCACTCGCTTTTGGGTGCTCAGCCAGCAGCCCTCTCCCGGCGGTCGTCATACATCGCTAGCCTTCACTGTGCATGATTTGCCCGGTTCTCTAGTCAAGCCACTGCAAGTTTTTGCCAGTCAGGGCATTAACCTTAGTCGAATTGAGTCTCGCCCAACGAAGCGATCGCTGGGCGACTACCTGTTTTTCATCGACCTGGAAGCCGATGCCCGTGAACCCGCCGTTAAAAAAACATTGGCAGAACTCGCAGACAACACACAAACCTTGAAAGTATTCGGCAGTTACGATGTTTTGCCAGCAGAGGTGAGGGGCAAGGGGTGAAGTGAGTTTTGAGTTAATTCTGATAACTGACTTCTATCGCTCTACTCCCTACTCCCCACTCCCTACTCCCTATTACCCAGTACCGCTGCTTGAACGCTGACACCCAAAAACTCTCGGACAAGCTGAAGATAGGTTGGTGCATCCTCTAGCATTGGGAAGTGAGCTGTGTCAGGAATGACGACATACTGGATGTTATCGTTCAACGCTGCCGCTTGCCGACCCATTTCAGCGGGGATGATAATGTCTCGATCGCCTGAAACAAGCAGCGTAGGCACTGTGAGCCGTGCAAACTCTTGAGGCATCACTTCCGTTGCCTTCTTACTCACACACGTAAAGATTGTTCCCAGCGCGGCATCGTAGTCCGCCATCAAAAAGTCGTCGAGAAACGATCGACTTACCGCACCTGGCAGCGATCGATGGAGAAAGCGTTGCATAAACAGCCGATCGACAAACGGCAGCCCATACAGCCAGCGAGGGCGAAATTTGACGACATAGCCACCAAACTTATAGAACGCATTGAACGCTTTTTCGTCGTACTCAAAAATGCCGCTACAGGTGAGAATGGCACGCTCGACGCGATCGGGGTACAGATTCAAAAAGAACGTTGCAACAGACGCACCCATTGAGTGAGCGTTGAGATAAACGCGCTGCAACCCTAAAGCACTCAAAAGACCATTCAGATCGTCGGCGTAGGTTTCTAGCTCGTAGCTCAGTTCGGCTGCGGTTTCAGGTGGGTTCGCCAACGGCGATGGTTCGCTGGCATTTGAGCGCGATCGCCCGAACCCGCGCATGTCGTAGAGGAGACAGTCGAAGCGATCGCAAAGCGCTCTCGCCGTGCTTTCCCAATAGCGGGCAGAGCCACCCCATCCATGCAGAAAAACAAGCACAGGCTTACCAGAAGGTTCTGGACTTCCCGACTCTGTGATCCATTCGTAGTAGTGACTAAAGCCGCAAACGATAGCGTAAGACATTTGAAAACAAGAGTTTTTAGTTATTGGTTTCTAGATCTAACAACTAAAAACCAACAACTAGCAACTAAGCCGATTCAGGTTTTGGTAAAGAAGATGGATGAATGATCAACTCTGCGGTCGATCGCTTCTCGACCATTTCGCGGGTGATGCTACAGCGAGTCACATCTTTGCGCGATGGCAATTCGTACATGATATCCAGCATGAGTTCTTCAACGATGCTGCGGAGGGCACGAGCGCCTGTTTTGCGACGATACGCCTCTTGGGCGATCGCCCGTATTGCCTCTTGTCGAAACTCTAGCGTCACGTTGTCCATCTTCAAGAGCTTTTGGTACTGCTTCACCAGCGCATTACGCGGTTCTGTCAGAATCTCGGTGAGAGCATCCTCGTCCAGTGGATTCACGACTGCCATCACAGGTACACGTCCAATAAATTCTGGAATCATGCCAAACTTGACCAGATCGTCGGGTTCCATGTGACGCAGCACGTCTGCTGTCCGCTTTTCTTTCGGCTGGGCTTCTCCGGGTTGGATAAAGCCCATTGATTTCTTACCAATCCGCTGTTCTACAGCTTTGTCTAATCCAACAAACGCGCCACCGCAGATGAAGAGAATATTACTGGTGTCGATCTGAATACAATCCTGATAGGGATGCTTCCGTCCACCCTGTGGCGGCACATTAGCAACTGTTCCCTCTAGCATTTTCAGCAACGCTTGCTGAACGCCTTCACCAGAGACATCACGGGTGATGGATGGGTTCTCGCTTTTGCGGGCAATCTTATCGATTTCATCAATGTAAATGATGCCGCGCTGTGCTTCTTCGACATCTAAATCGGCGACTTGTAGCAAGCGCAAAAGAATGTTCTCCACATCCTCGCCAACATAGCCCGCTTCCGTCAGCGTCGTCGCGTCAGCAACGGCAAAAGGCACATCTAAAATCTCCGCCAGGGTTTGCGCTAGTAGCGTCTTGCCACAGCCTGTTGGTCCAATCAAAAGAATGTTGGACTTTTGTAGTTCAACTGGATCTTCAGACGCTGCTTTAGCGTTGCCCTTCGGCTGCATAAAGCTGAGGCGCTTGTAATGGTTGTAGACCGCTACTGAAAGCACTTTTTTAGCATCATCCTGACCAATGACATGCTCATCAAGGTACTTTTTGATCTCTCTGGGCTTCGGAATTTGACCGAGAGAGAGGTTTGCAGACCGAGCTTTGCGCTTTTCAGGCGATTGTTCGCGCCGTGGCACAGGTTGTGGTGCCGCAGCACTGGAATCAAACAGCTCTTCATCCAGAATTTCGTTGCACAGATCGACACACTCGTCGCAAATGTAAACCCCTGGTCCAGCTATGAGTTTGCGAACCTGCTCCTGAGACTTACCACAGAAGGAACATTTGAGATGGGAGTCGTATTTAGACATACCTGCCTCTTAATTAACTGCAGCAACAGCCTCTCCCGCTTTAGGAAGATTTTGTCTGGAAATGACCTGATCAACTAACCCGTACTCTTTGGCTTCGGCAGCAGACATAAAAAAGTCGCGCTCGGTATCCATCTCTACCCGTTCCAATGGTTGACCTGTATGGTGCGCTAGCAGTTCGCTCAGCTTGCGCTTATGGTAGAGAATTTCTTTTGCCTGAATCTCGATATCGACGGCTTGACCTTGAGCGCCACCCAGGGGTTGGTGAATCATGATGCGTGAGTTGGGTAAAGACATGCGCTTACCCTGGGCACCTGCTGCCAGCAGAAATGCACCCATACTCGCCGCCAGACCAAAGCAAATGGTAACAACATCAGAGCGAACTTGCTGCATGGTGTCATAGATTGCCATGCCAGCGGTAACAGAGCCGCCAGGAGAATTGATGTAGAGCTGAATATCTTTCTCTGGTTCTTCAGCTTCTAGAAACAGCAGTTGAGCCACGATCGAGTCAGAAACCGTGTCATCGATCGGAGTGCCCAGAAACACGATGCGTTCTCTAAGCAAACGCGAATAGATATCGAAGGCTCGATCGCCACGACCAGATTGCTCAACCACCATTGGTACGACGTTATGAGTACCCGTTGAGGTAACGTCGAGGGGGTTCAAGCTGTTAATAGAGTAGTCAGCGGAGCGGGATACAAACATAGTTGGTGTTATCGCCTGAATCACTGTAGACCGGATTGTGGGTCAGCAGACGCGATTCGCTGGTGGAATCGCATGTGTATATCCAAACATTATGCCTCAACTAACCAGGGACTTGTGGACACCCCAAGTGAAATGCTCCGCTATTGTAACCCTGGTATTTCAAGGCGCAACGCATTCCCTTTACAGATAGAGACAAAACGTTAGGGCTGGCGCAAACCTCGGAGGTTTAACCAAGTATCAAGCATAGTCACCAATGTAGTTGCTTAAACTCCGAGGTTTTCAACTTTTTCAGATAGAGATAGACAAAATGTTATTCGTCTGGTGACTCTGCTTTTGTCTTTGCCGTTTTACGCGGTTTTTTCGGCTTTTCAGTTTCGGCAGCCTCAGCCGATTCAGCGAGTTCAGGATCGGCTTCGGCATCAGCCGCGATCGCTGGAGCGTCAGAAGTAGAATCCCTAGATGGTTCAGTCTCTGTTGTTGGTTCAACGACCGATGCGGTGACATCTACCGTATTAGCGTCTGTCGCGTCAGTTTCAACGGTCGCTGCTAGAGTCTCCTCTGCTTCCTCAGCCTCCCCTCCTTCCGCCGCTTCCGGTTTTGCTAATGTCCCTTCGGGCACAAGCTCGATCGTCGATCGTTCAATCAGCCAGTCAACAATTTTCTCTTTCAGCAGATCCTCGGCGACTACTGCCTGGAGCCGATCGGGGTCAATCTCACGATCGCCCAACTCTGCCAGCAGTTCAGTGACTTTTACACTAATTTCTTCAGGTTCAACCTTAAGAGACTCGCGTTTGGCGACTTCACCCAGTGCCAGTGTGCGTTTGATGCGATCAATTGCTTCAGGGCGCGATCGCTCTTTGAGCATCGCAACGGTTTCTTGATTGAACAGGCGTTTGACATCAATGCCCTGGTTTTGCAGTTGCGCTGCTGTCTGGTTCAGGAGGTAGGTTGATTCCCGTTCGACGAGCGTTTCTGGCAGCTCAACCTCAATGTGCTTGAGCAGTTCATCCAGAATTGCCTGCTCTTTGTTTGCCGTTGTTTTTGCATCGGCTTCTTCGTTGTAGCGGGTTTCCAGGGACGATCGCAGCTCTGTCAGCGTTTCAAACTCACTCACCTCTTGAGCAAAGTCATCGTCAAGGTCAGGTAGCTCCTTTTCCTTGATCTCTTTCAGAGTGATGGTAAAGCGGGCTGCCCGACCCGCCAGCGTTTCTTGTGGATAGTCGTCCGGGAAAGGTACAGAAACATCTTTCGTTTCACCCGGTGTCATTCCCACAATGCCGTCGATAAAGCCTTCAATGAACTTTCCTTCCGTCAGCTCGACCTGAAAGTCTTCGGCTTCACCGCCGGGAAAGGGTTCGGCTTCGGCTTCCGGGTCATCAGCCACCAGTACGCCTTTGTAGTCCACGATGGTCGTGTCGCCTAGTTGGGCAGCGCGTCCTTCAACTGGGATCAAGGTCGCGGTTTGCTCTTGGTATTGCAGCAACACTTTGTCTACCTGTTCAGCATCAGGCTTTACTTCTTCTGCTTGAAGTTGAAAGCCAGTGTACTGAGCCAGCGCTACGTCTGGCTGCACGTCAACAGAGGCGGAAAACGTGAGTGCTGAACCGGGCACAAACTGGCTTACCAAGTCATCAAACGACGATCGCAGTTGAAAGTTACCCAGTGCGTCAATTTTTTCTTGCTCGATCGCCTGCTTTAACGTCTCGTCGATGAGTTCTTCTAACGCGGTCGCTTTGAGTTGCACCGAGCCAAAGCGCTGAATCAACACCTGTCGTGGCACTTTGCCCTTACGAAACCCAGGAATATTGGCTGAGCGGGTAAACTTCTGAATGACCTGCTCGTAAGCCTTTTGAGACATTTCCGGCGTAATTTCGATTTCCAAGCCAATCTGACTGGCGGGAAGCTTTTCCTGGGTAACTTTCATCGGTATATTCGCTACAGACACTTACTTTAGTGGGTTAACAGCCTGACGAGCCGCTCAAGGGGCGTAGAATCACTCACTCAACGGTCTGATTAACAGACAGTCCAAGGTGGCGATCGCATTCACTGCATCGCCGCAATACGTAATCGTAACTGATCCTGCTTGACGGTTGCTCATTAATGTAAGCGAATCTTAAAGATCGGGCTTAACGTTGGGTTTACGAAAAATTTCGTTAGAACTCTGGCATTCCCTGAGAGCGTATGCTGAACTTATGACGTGGGTAAGATTTACAACGCTAAGAGTAGAGAAGCTGAACTTCTAAATTGAGCTGGAAAGTCTTTGCTGCCGAGCATTTCAGGAAGAAGGGACAATAAATAGCTTCTACTAAGCGTTTTAACCTCACCCCTCTTTAAAATTTCGCCTTTTCATACTTATTGTCTGGAGGAGAGTACGTTGGTTCATCCCTATCGAGTCGCTATTTTAGGGGCGACAGGCGCAGTCGGTACAGAGCTGTTGGCACTGCTTGAGCAGCGAGACTTTCCGATCGCAAGCTTGAAATTACTGGCATCGGCACGATCGGCAGGGCAAACGCTTTCGTTTAAAGGTGAACCTCTGCCCATCGAAGCGGTTGAGGACAAAAGCTTTAAAAACGTCGATCTGGTACTGGCATCGGCGGGTGCGTCGGTGTCGAAGGCGTGGGTGGCAACTGCGATCGCTGCTGGAGCAGTATTTATTGACAATTCCAGCGCCTTTCGGATGGATCCAACCGTCCCGCTAGTGGTGCCAGAGGTGAACCCTCAGGCGGCAGCTACTCACCGAGGACTCATCGCCAACCCCAACTGCACGACAATTTTGATGGCAGTTGCGGTTTACCCCCTGCACCAGGTACAGCCCATTCGACGCATCGTTGCAGCAACCTATCAGTCTGCCAGTGGTGCTGGGGCGCGAGCAATGGCAGAGGTGAAAACTCAGGCTCAGGCAATTTTGCAGGGGCAAGAGCCAGTGGCAGAGCTGTTTCCCTATCCGTTAGCATTCAACCTGTTCCCGCATAACTCCGCGCTTGACGAGCAGGGATACTGTGAAGAAGAAATGAAGATGGTCAACGAAACGCGCAAAATTTTCGGGACACCCGATTTGCGGATAACGGCGACTTGCATACGGGTTCCCGTATTGCGGGCACACTCTGAAGCGCTTAATCTGGAATTTGAACACCCGTTTGATGTGGCGCACGCGCGGAGCGTTCTGAGTCATGCTCCGGGTGTAACGCTGGTAGAAGACTGGAAGGCAAACTACTTTCCGATGCCGATCGATGCCAGTGGTAAAGACAACGTACTCGTTGGACGCATCCGTCAGGATCTCTCTCATCCTAAAGGATTGGAACTTTGGCTCTGCGGCGACCAGATTCGTAAGGGCGCAGCGCTCAATGCGATACAGATTGCCGAACTATTGGCACAGCAAAATCTGATTCAACCGTCGATCGCTCTTGCAAATTAGAGCCGTTAGCGATTAGCTAGTAAGCAGCGCTTGTACCCTCGTGTTGAAGCCTGCCTCCCATGAAAGACTAAACGATGTGGCTAAAAGCTCCGCAGCCAACAACTAAAAACCAACAACTAGCAACCGTAACCGTGTGGTGAATTTTGGACGTGTTTTAACTGCAATGGTCACGCCATTCAAAGACGATGGCAGAGTAGACTTTGCGATCGCCGAGAAGTTGGCGTACCATCTCGCTGAGCATGGCACCGATACCCTTGTCGTCTGTGGCACGACGGGAGAATCGCCCACCCTAACCTGGGATGAGGAGTACGAACTTTTCCAGGTGGTGCAGCGGACGGTAGCAGGCAAAGCAAAAGTGATCGCAGGTACTGGCTCAAACTCGACGCGAGAAGCGATCGCAGCAACCCAAAAAGCAGCTAAACTAGGATTAGATGGTTCTTTACAAGTCGTTCCCTACTACAACAAGCCTCCTCAAGAAGGGCTTTATCAGCACTTTAAGGCGATCGCGGAAGCTGCGCCTGAACTGCCGATGATGCTCTACAACGTACCGGGGCGCACCGGGCAGAACATGCAGGCTGAAACAGTCGGTCGCCTTGCTACGATCGAGAACATTGTTGCGATCAAAGAGTCAACGGGGAATCTTGATCAGGCGAGTGAAATTCAACGTTTGACACCACCCGAATTTGCACTCTACTCTGGAGATGACTCCATCACATTGCCACTGCTAGCGATCGGTGGAAAAGGTATCGTTAGTGTTGCCAGTCACTTGGTGGGTTTACAGCTTCAACAAATGATTCAGGCATTTGAAGCGGGTCAGCATCAAGTCGCTACCAAGATTCATATTGAGCTTTTTCCTTTATTTAAAGCTTTGTTTGTGACTGCTAATCCGATTCCAATTAAGGCAGCACTGAGACTACAGGGTTGGCAAGTCGGCTCTACCCGTCCCCCGCTGGCAGATTCTTCAACTGATTTGACGACTACCTTAACGTCAGTGATGAAACGTCTGGCTCTACTCTAGGCATCTACAGCCCATAAAGTTTCTAGACAACTGAATACGCTCACTACCTGTACAAGGTTTGTGCCGAGGACGTTAAGTAGCTGGCGATCGTACAGTGCTTGCTGATTCATACAGCTTTTGCACACTGACGTTGGTTAGCCACCCCAGCGCTCCTACTTGCAGGTTTCCAACCGCTCGACAACTGAATCGAGCGGTTGGCTGTAACCGCTTCAACTATTCTCAACCAACCAATTTTCTTTACTCTCTACACGTTCGATAAGGATGCCAATGACTCAAAACAATACTTCACCCGCGCTGAAAATCATCCCCCTTGGTGGCTTGCATGAAATCGGCAAAAACACCTGCGTCTTTGAAATTAATGACGAAATTATTTTGCTTGATGCAGGGCTTGCATTCCCGACAGATGGGATGCATGGGGTGAACATCGTCCTGCCAGACATGACCTATCTGCGGGAAAATCGTCACAAAATTAAGGGCATGATCGTCACGCATGGTCACGAAGACCATATTGGCGGTATTGCTTTTCACCTCAAGCAATTTGAAATTCCTATCATCTACGGTCCTCGCCTAGCAATGGCGTTGCTCAAAGATAAGCTGAGCGAGGCAGGCGTGACCAAGCGGACGGAACTGCGCACTGTTGGACCGCGTGAAACGGTTCGCCTCGGCAAATCGTTTTTTGTGGAGTTTATCCGCAATACGCACTCAATGGCAGATAGCTTCACCGTTGCCATTCGTACCCCAGTCGGTGTGGTCATTCATACAGGCGACTTTAAAGTTGATCACACGCCTGTTGATGGCGAGTACTTTGACTTTCAACGATTGGCAGAATATGGCGAAAAAGGCGTTCAGTGCCTGATCAGCGACTCGACCAACTCAGAAATTCCAGGCAGTACCCCTTCCGAGCGATCGGTGTATCCCAACCTCGATCGCATTTTTGCTCAGGCGAAGGGGCGTTTGCTAGTCACAACGTTTGCATCGTCAGTCCACCGCATCAACATGATTCTGGATCTGGCAAAGAAGAATGGGCGTGTGGTTTCGGTCGTCGGGCGATCGATGCTGAACCTTATTGCTCATGCTCGTACCCTGGGTTATATCAAGTGCGAAGACAGCTTGTTTCAGCCGCTGCAAGTACTCCAAAAACTAGCGGACGAACACGTTTTGATTCTTACCACTGGTTCGCAGGGTGAGCCGATGTCAGCGATGACTCGCATCTCGAATGGCGACCATCGTCAGGTTAAAATCCGTGAGGGCGACACGGTTGTCTTTTCGGCGAATCCGATTCCTGGCAATACGATCGCCGTTGTTAACACGATCGATCGGCTCATGATGAAGGGTGCCAAGGTGATCTACGGCAAGGAGCATGGCATCCACGTTTCTGGACACGGTTGCCAGGAAGACCAAAAACTTATGCTTGGCTTAACCCGACCCAAATTCTTTCTGCCTGTCCACGGTGA
Organism: Tildeniella nuda ZEHNDER 1965/U140; assembly: GCA_019358895.1. Taxonomy (GTDB): domain Bacteria; phylum Cyanobacteriota; class Cyanobacteriia; order Leptolyngbyales; family Leptolyngbyaceae; genus Stenomitos; species Stenomitos nudus. The sequence goes on from JAHHIG010000003.1 coordinate 170,556, forward strand.
ACACCGAATGCTGGTGAAGCATTCTCAGACGGCTCAAAGTGTGGGCGTACCTGCTGAGAACATGGTGATTATTGACAACGGAGATGTAGTTGAGCTGACTGCAACCTCAATGCGGATTGCAGGTAAAGTGCCGTCGGGCATTGAGCTTGTGGATACATCTCGCTCTGGTGTGGTAAACAGCAAAGTGCTGCGTGAACGCCAGCAACTAGCAGGTGATGGCATTGTGACCGTCGCTGCTGCGATCGGCTGGACAGGAGCACTGATGGCGAAGCCTCAAATTCACCTGAGCGGTGTGGTGACATCGCTAGAGCGATCTAAGCTCCAAACCGCTATCGAAACTGCGATTGATACCGTCCTGCGCGATCGCTGGCATGAATTTGCCCGTCCAGTTGGTCATGATGGACAGCTTGAGATCGACTGGGTAGGACTGCAAACTCAGATCGACCGCGAAATCCAGCGGACGTTGCGACGCGATTTGCAAAGTAACCCACTGCTCGTCTTTTTGATGCAGAATCCTGAAGAGCCACCCGTGCGAGAAGTAAGCCTTGAGCGACGCACACCCGCGATCGCGTCGTAACTGTCTCACTGAAGATCTGTAAGCTGATGACTGTGAAGCAGAGCATTGATGTAATGCTCTGCTTCGTTGTTCATGCCATGACGCGATCGTCCCGTTCACGCGATTCCTGCCGGACAGAGCCAGACATTGCTGCTTGTTGCAGTAGCATAAACGCCTTTAAGTCTTTGGCATCATACTTAGTTCGTAAGAGCTGACGCAATTGGTTTTCTGCCTCGATCGTCAGGCAGCCAGTTATAAAAGCATGTTGGACGATTTCTCGAATCAAAAGCATGGCAGAACCCCAGATCTTACCGATACCGCAAACGGGCAGCTAATCCCCATGTGGCATGAAGTTGTTTATTGACAGACAATAATTAAAATACGCTTCTTTAACAGAGAATAGATTTATCTTTATGAAGCCAATAATATAAAGGTTTTGTAAAAAGTTCCTGTTAGCCAGGTAACAAAACGCTGGTTATGCCAATTCGATCTGAGCCTGCACAGGACTAACTACTGTAAGTTAAGGGGCTTAAACCCACTGCTCAAACCCATTGTTCAATGCTGCTTCACGCAAAGTTTGTTTTAGTGAGCTGTGGATTTAATCGATCGATCTCACGTCTCGCTAGAGCTACTCGTCGATATGGGCATGAAACTCCTATCACAGCATCTGCTTACTCACAAAACCTCCTCGCTCACTGTGCCTTGACCTGTGAAAGACACACTAAGCGTCGGTACTACTCACGTCTCACATACCTTGGTGGCTAGTAGTGTATGACAACTAGCAGGAGACTACCGCCCCATACAAAGCGGAATGATCAGTTGAAAATACCTGAGTAGGAAAGTTCAATTAAATACAAAATCTGCGTCGGATTGGTATAGCCTTCGGCATTCAAGAAAAGTGAAGCGTAACCTATGCTGCTCAAGGTTCTGATGCGTTATGGCTACGCCCAACACATCCTACGTTTAATTCCACCTAGCTACTTAATCACGCTGGGTTGTCTTGTTTGGTAAAGATAGAGAGAAACAAGGCTCCCTCAATCACCAGCTCAATGCCACAGTATCAGTATGTTGTCGTCATGCAAAAGCGGTCAAGCAGCGCACACTGTTTGGTTCCTGGCACTTTCATTGGGGCTACTCAACCAATGGGCGACCACAAGCACGGTCTTTATAGTTTTGGTTGCCCCACTGTGCGGTGCCATTTTTTCATGCTGCCATCGGAGCCACAGTTAGGAAAGCGGATAAAGGGATGGTTGACATAGGCGCTGAAAAGAACGATTACTGCCTACTTCCCTCTACCCTTTACGAAGGAGCACTACTCACGTTGAAAGGCTGCTTGACGGATTACGATTACTGAGGCATTATGAAGAATGCATCAGGGGCTATAGCGCAGTTGGTAGCGCATCTCAATGGCATTGAGAGGGTCAGCGGTTCGAATCCGCTTAGCTCCATTGTAGAGCGATGTCAGCAGTTCTGGTTTCTGGTGGGACAACAAGCATTAATTGCCACAATTGCCACTTAATGCTTGTAACTGCTCGTGGTCACTTAATGCTTGTAAAAGTTTCTGCTACTCCAAACAATGAATTCGGCTGTACTATAAGACTACCTTATCATTTCCTTCAACACCTCCGAGGGGCTAAAAGATTATGCTTAAAGCCCTTTAGCCTTAGAGTTATCTGACTAAAGCTCTCCTACTACGGATGAATAGCCAGTCGTCTTAGGTGAGGCTAACAGCAGCAAAACTAACTCATACCTAAATTTTTGCTTTCGGTGCTAGAGTCCAGCTTTGCCTCTTCTATGGCTGCACGTACCTGTTTATATCGTAAGTAACCAGGTTTACTGATAAGTTGAGCCACCCGTTCTTCAGATGGCTACAAGCCCTCACTGTAAAGTTTTAGAACAGCCTGCTTGACTTCCTGGCGAGTCTGCTCAATGGCTTGACGATGACAGACCTTTTTGAATTTATCGTACTTGGCAGAAATCGCCTGACACAGTTCTGGAAAGAGCCTAAAGATCGTCCTTCTATGAATCTCCAGTCGTCTAGAAATTTCCTCCATTGGCAATGGTGGACACTCATGGCTAAGGAGGAAAGCGGTAGTGCTGAATAGTAATGGTCAAGAACGAAGAGAGGCATTGTAATGATGCACAAAATACCAAATTGCCCCAATGTGGTTACTCAACTTCTTGGAGAACGACAAGGTTTGACGCACCAAGCGCCCGACCCGCTGCCGCAAGGTATTGTTGAAGCGCTCAATATAGCTGGTTTTGCCAGTTTCTTTGCCCACCGCCCGATGTCGTTTGCTCGGTAGGATCTGCTCATACGCCTCCCAAAAATCGGTGTAGCCAAGCGCGCACTGGCGGTACACTGCTGGTAGGGATTGCCAAAGTCCCTTTGCGCCCTGTCGAGAGCGATCACCCACGAAGACTCCAACCATCTCACGGCTATCGGCATCAATTGCCAACCAGATCCATTGCTTGTTCGCTTTAGAGCCAACAAACGACCACATCTCGTCGAGTTGAATGGTCAACCGACCCGGTTTTTTGGGGTGACTTCGATGGTTTGGGGAGTCTGGTAAAAGTTCTGATTGACGTACAGTTGTAACCATCGCTCAGACACACCTGTGACTCGCGCGATCGCTGCTAGTGCCAAGCGTTTAAGCAACAACTGATCAATTAATTGACGCGTTGCCTCATCAATCGGTTGTCGGGTTGCATCCGCTACAAACTGCCGCCCACAGTCTCGACACTGGAATCGTGGTTTGCCGTAATGAGTATGCCCGTACTTGATCACTTGAGTCGATTGGCACTTGGGGCAGTTCATCGAATCGCTTGCAATGGTTGGAAATTCTGGTTTATCAGTTTACCATTACTATGCATTGCTACCCTGACTTTGTTTACACCGATAGTCTTGCCCTGGGGGATGATGCTCGGAATCAGGCGATCGCCAACGCTCAAGTTGCCCTAAAAGCTTTGGTTGCACAAGGATGGAAATCTATAGGAGAAAATTATGCCCGATCGTGACTTAGTATTTTATGTTCAGTTTCAAGTCAAACCTGACTGCGTACAAGAGTGGAAGGATGCGGTCGTAGAGGTAATTAATCACATGGCGAAGGAAAACACCTTCGTGACCTGTTATATGCACCAAGACACGCAGGATGCGAATCGATTCACCCTGTATGAGCGATGGTGCGAATCCTCTGTTGAAGCATTTGTTCAGAATCAGTTGCAAGCCAAAAGCTATCGAAAGGCGTATGAAGAGAAACTACCAAATTGGCTTGAACTACTTAGGGAAACCTCTGTGTTGAGTTGTGTCAATGAGTGGCAGCAGATTCAGTAGTGTTCAAAATTGACTAGAAGCTGCATAAAGTTGCAGTTCGGTAGTAAAGCCAGAGATGGCTATGAAGGTATCGCTCATTAAATGGGAACTAACAAGTATGCCGATGCCAGCTGAATATCAACGAGCTGCGATTGAATTTGAAAAATTTCTGTTGGATGCCCGTGAAGCCTCTGGTCTAATCACAACCAATCAAACTTACACGATGGTGCAAGGCGTTCTGCAAACCTTTCGGCGGCGGCTCACACTTCCAGAAGCAATTCACTTTGCTGGGGTTCTTCCACCCGTTCTGCGAGCCATATTTGTTGCGAACTGGGATACCAGTGAGCCGCGTCGTAGTTTTGCCGACCGCATAGAAATGACTCAAGAAGTTCAGGGGTTGCGGGCAGATCATAACTTTGCCCCTGAGATAGCCATTCAAGCCGTTGCCGTAGCACTCAGGAAGAACATTGACGAAGCGAAACTTGACAATGTACTGAGCCGTCTACCAGCCCCAGCCCACGACTTTTGGTGTCCATGACTCATCCTCTAAATTCGACAGTTTCAGGATGCCAGTCTTCTCGATTCAGGCGATACACAAAGCAATCATCGTCATCAAATTGGCGGCGATCAATACATTGAAAACCCAATCGTTCGTAGAAGGGGTGAACGCGAGTATTGCTGACCAGTGGATCAACCAGCACAGCCGCTACAGTCGGATCAGCAAAACATCTGTCCAGGGCAAGCCGCATCATTTTTGTGCCATAGCCTTTGCCTAAATCAGTCGCTTCACCAATCCAAATATCAATGGCACGAAGGTTGTCTGCAACCTCTCCCCAGTAGTGGCTTTCTTCTCGTGCCGGATCAATGATTTGCATAAATCCGATCGCCCGCCCATCGAGTTCAGCAATCAATTGTTCGCGCCAATCTGGAGTGCGATCGAGTTCTTCCTCCCAATGCCAGTCATCATTCGGGTCTGAGGCAATCACATGGGGTTGCTCATCCCAATGTTGCAGGAGTGTCAGGTCAGCGATCGTAGCAGTGCGTAAGGTGATCATGATTTTAGTTAAAGGAGTCCCAGGTTTTGGAGACTGCGGCGAGTCAGTTCTAACCGTTTGCCAGCATCTTTGATCGTTGCCATATCCATGCTTGTGGCATAGAAATAGACGTTGTTGTTCTGTTCTAGATAACCGACAATCCAGCCAATATTCGGAGTCACACTGTTGAGCCAACCCGTTTTACCGCGCAGAGTATAGTCGGGTGTTCTCTCGATGATCATCATGTCTTTGATCAGATCGATCGCGCGTTGTGAAAATGGCAGATCGTTGCGCTCCAATTTTTGCAGGAACTCAATTTCCTGTTTCGGCGTAATTTGCAACGGACCCTCTAGCCAGAACCGATCAATTCGATCCGCAGCCCCAATTTGACGGTTACCATAACTCACCTGCTCAACAAACTTCTGCATCCGCTCATGCCCGTTCTTGCGTGCTAGAACTTGATAAAACCAAACGGTAGAGTCTTTGAAGGCTTGTCGTAAGTTTGTATCCCGGTTCCAGGCAGGAATCTCGCGCGTGACACCATCCCAGGTTAAAACGGCAACATCATCTGAAATTACCCCCGTTTCCAGCGAGATCAGCGCATTCAGAATTTTGAAGGTAGAACCCGGAAAAAAGGCAGTGACATTACGAGATGGATTGTGTTCGTAGAAGCGTTGGTTGTTTTTGTCGTAGATGACGATCGAGCCATTCACCCCCAGTTCCTGAAAAGCTCGACTCAAATTGGAGGCTTGTGCAGTGAGTGCAGATTGCGATTGCTTTGCAGTTGCGCTTTGCGCTAAACGCACTCCAAACATCGTTGAATTCCAGGCGAACCAGAGCGAGATCGCGCAACTGATCAAGAGAGAAAACCTGATAAATTTGGGGTAGCGCATTTCTTTCTTAAAGCAAGAGTAGAACTTGCAAGACTACATTGGAACCAAAGTAGATTCCAGACAATGCGGCGAGAAATCTAGGCGGACTTGCTCACATAAACGAACGCCGCTCTAGATGGTAGTGTTCTCTAGTTCTTCTATATAGTTCTCTCGTCTGGTTAGCGATCGCTTTTATGTACTTCATAGTGCAACTCAATTTAACCTGAGTCCGTTCGTCGCTTCAGAGGCTATGTTGGGTTGCAGATTGATCAAAAGGGGCTGTGGGTGTGCCTTGGTGAAACACCATTTGCCAGCCTGACGCATCAAGCCGCCAAATCGACGATCGGTTCGTGTGATGGAACAACTCTCCCGATGGGTTTACGTGAGCCGATTGGTAGGTGAGTAACGCGATCGAATCCGAGAGTTTGTTCACAGCAAAGTTTTGAGCGTGGATCTGTGGTGGTTCTGGATCAGTCGGCAACAACATTAGAGTGTGGTCGCGCGTGTAGGTCGCTCCTGATCGTCCGAACTCCATGAAGTCAGGAGCTAGCAACTGTATCAAGCGCTCTCGATCGCCTCGACACTTCGGCTGATGTAGCTCGCACTCTAATTGGCAGAGCGTGGACAGTAGTGACATATAGATTCATTCCTCCACTCGCGATCGCCGTCTAGAGCAGCAGTCAATTCCTTTTCTAAGTGAGCTTTCTGACTCAATGGTTTACAAAACAAGCTTCCCTTCATGTCATCACAGCTTGCACCTTTCCAAGGCTAGGCAAATATTCTAGTCCAGGCTGTCAAATTCTTGTGGCACTGTCAAATTCCTGTGATCGATCTTCAAATGTGAAGATAGCTAATCAAGCAATGTAGCAGCCATTATTTCTCATTTTGGTGTAACAGGATGATCAGGCGGCGGAAGGACACACTGCGTAATGACTCGATCGACGATCGGTAATCCGGCTGCCATTTCTTTGAGCCTAATTTGTTGAAAACCAGTCGTCAGTTCAGTTTCGTCAACAGCGCAAAACCCTAGCTTTGAGTAAAAAGGAGCATTCCAGGGAAGCGTAAGGAATCGCATCGGGATAACAAGCTTGCCCCAAATCGTGTCCAGCATGGAGAGCATCAGTGCGGTGATCTCTCCTTTTGCGTCGATTTCGGCAACGTCTTGCTACGTATTCATAGACCCAAATTTGGCTGCCCTGAGTCACTTCTAGCCAAACCATAATTCTTCCTCCATTAGCTCAAAAAACGCACAAGCGGGAGTTGATGCGGGAGTTTGGATTGTACCTCTTATCTTGCCAAGCTTGGGTAAGGGGTTCATGGCTGTATTTACCGCTGTGTCGGGGTCGATAAGTCTCGTTATACAAACAAAGGCTATTGGGATGTTTCATCACAAATTGCATCATCTGCCGATGGGGTTCCCCTTGGAAGAACTGTTTTAAGTCCTGTTCTGAACGCCAGTAGCTGACCGTGATCACTTCGTCGGGTCTGCAAATTCCAGCTTTCACTTGTACGCAGCCTGTTGCTTTGGCAGTGGCATTTCTGATCCACAGCAAGCAGATGTTGCCACATCCAGAAAAAGCCCGCGCGATTATAAAATCACGGCTCAATACGGGTTCATGATGTAGGGATTGTTAATCGTGTTGTTTCCAGAGCCACCTCAATTGATTAGATGTTGTTGAAAGAACTGAGTGAGTTTTTGCCAAGCGTCTGCTGCGGCTGAAGGATGGTAATCCGATCGCTCATTGCAGAAAAATCCATGTCCTGCTTCAGGGTAAACTGTTAGGGTGTAGTCTTTGTCTAGCTCCCGGAAGCGATCGTCGATTTGCTGGATGCGATCGCCCGAGATAAAGACATCACGCCTTCCAAAAAACAACAGCACCGGCACAGTAATCTCCTTCACCGCATCAATCCACTCGTCCAGAACCATGCCGTAGAACGGGGCTGCTGCTGCGATTTCACTGGACAATCTGCAAGCGGTAAAAAAGGTTAAGCCGCCACCCAAACAAAAACCTGTAACCCCAATGTGTTTAGCGTTCACATTCGGTTGAGTCTTCAAGAACGTTAAGGCGGCTCGAAGGTCGTTTTCCATTGACTGACCAAAATCTAAGCGCCACATCATTGCCATTGCCTGCTCAACCTTATCATAGCCAAACGTGTTGTTGGGCAATTCACGGTAGTAAAGATCGGGCGTGAGGACGACGTATCCTTCCTGGGCAATTCGTTTCGCCACATCACGAATGTGGGGTGTTACGCCAAATGCCTCCATGAGAAGTAGAATCGCAGGTTTGCGGTCGAGTTTCTCCGGAACAAACAGTACGGCAGGCATTTGTCCATCAGGAGCGGGAATGAAGATTTCATTTTCTTGAATGTGCATGATCTCGTCCCAGTTCTATTTCTAAACAGCTTAAAAAACTGGCAATGGAAACCTCTAGAAAGAAGTTGCGGAGTTTTTGGATAATCTTGCGATCGCACTATCAGAGCAAATCGTGGAGCTATCCAGGAAGAAATCACGAGTCGAGCGTCAGGATTTCAGAAACTGGTTCGGAGTCACGCCAAAGATGTGCTTAAAGCTCCGCGTTAGATGACTCTGGTCACAAAATCCAACCCTGACCGCGATCTCGGCAAGACTAAGTTGACTGTGTTGCAGCAAATGTTTTGCCTGCTCAACCCGGCATCGCAAAATGTACTGGTGGGGTGTTACTTTCATTTGCTGCTTGAATAGACGCAGAAAATGGTAGGGACTGAGTTGGGCGATCGCGCTCAAGTCACTCAATTTCAAGTTCTGATGCAGATGCTCATGAATATACTCCTATCTGGACTTTGGATGTGGAAAGGACAGGTGATTCGACAGTGGTTTAGACGTTAAAACAGGCAGTCTAAGGTTAATAGACTGCCTCTATGCAACATAGGCTAGTCCGTCAAACTGACATTAATCCATAGGAGGCTTATGGCAACTGCTAACAATTTGCGCTTCCTCTTAATGCTTGTCGCCGCACTCGGCTGCGGGTTGATGGCAGGAGTCTTCTTCGCCTTCTCCACGTTTGTCATGCCTGCGCTAGCTCGACTTCAGCCATCTCAAGGGATTGCCGCAATGCAATCGATCAATATTACGGCGATTAATCCGTTGTTCATGATTGCCCTGTTTGGAACGGCTTTCGCTTGTCTCGTTCTAGCAGTTTCCGTTCTGCTCAAATGGCAGCAATCGGGTGCTGTCTCCTTACTCGTTGGTACCTGCTCTATCTTGTTGGCACAATCGGCGTGACGATCGCCTGCAATGTAACGCTCAATGATGCCCTGGCGTTGGTCTCTGACCTGCCTTCGGCACTCGCGAAACCCGACAGCCCAGAAGGCGCAACTCTCTGGGCAAAATACCTGAACGATTGGACTTTCTGGAACCATGTACGGACGATCGCAGCACTGGCAGCAGCGGCATTATTTACGGTTATCCCTTTGAAATAGAACTTCAATACAAAAGTTCATCAAAACAATGAAGATTGCCCTTGACAGAGCAGAGTAGTACAATTAACCTAGTGGTTAATTAACTGCGCGGTTAAATACTCTTGGGTTAAATGTCCACTGATCAACTGAGTGTTACTCTATCTGCCCTGGCTGACCCCACCCGTCGGGCAATTCTGGCACAACTTGTACAAGGAGAAGCCACCGTCACAGAACTTGCTGAACCCTTTGAGATCAGCCTGCCTGCCATCTCCAAACATCTCAAAGTTCTGGAACGTGCTCACCTGATTACCCGCAGCCGAGATGCCCAATGGCGACCCTGCCAACTTAATCCAGAACCGCTGAAGGATGTCGCAAACTGGCTGGAACACTATTGCCAATTCTGGGAACAACGTTTCGATCGCCTGGATCAGTATCTCCAGGAATTACAGATAGAGGAGAAAAGGAGCGATCGCTAGTCGAAAGGAGAAGTTATGACAACTCAGATTTTTGTGAATTTACCTGTGAAAGCGCTTGATCAATCAGTGCAGTTCTTCACACAACTCGGCTTCAAATTCAATCCTGAGTTTACAGATGAAACAACAACTTGCATGATTGTGGATGACAATATCTTTGTGATGCTATTGATGCACGACAGATTCAAAACATTTACACCGAATGCAATCTGTGATGCAACGAAAAGTACTGAAGTGCTCATTTGCTTGTCTAGGGAAAGTCGAGCCGCTGTGGATGAAATGGTGAAAACAGCCGTTGCAGCAGGTGGCAATACGTACAAAGAACCTGAAGATCATGGATTTATGTATGGACACGGCTTTCAGGACTTAGATGGGCACATTTGGGAGTGGGTATACATGGAACCCAGCCCAGAGCAGAGAAATTAAAGGACTTGCAAAGAAATAGGAGAAGACGTTATGCAAAAAATCGTCCCTTGTTTATGGTTCGACGGCAACGCCGAAGAAGCGGCTGAGTTCTATGTCTCGCTGCTGCCAGGTTCGCGCATCGACCGGATTTTGAAGTCTCCCGCTGACACGCCGAGTGGTCCCGCCGGAATGGTCTTGACGGTCGAATTTACTTTGGCTGGTGCGCAATATGTGGGGCTAAACGGCGGCTCGCAGTTTCCGTTCACTGAAGCCGTGTCGTTTCAAATCCATTGTGATGATCAGCCTGAAGTCGATCGCCTATGGACTGCGATCGCAGAGGGTGGAGCGGAAGTCGCCTGTGGCTGGGTCAAAGATCGTTGGGGGTTTTCCTGGCAGATCGTACCCAAGCGGATGATCGAATTACTCAATGACCCCGACACAGACCGTGCTCGACGTGCCCAAGAGGCGATGATGCAAATGGTCAAGCTCGATATTGCCACGATCGAGCGTGCAGCGGACGGTATCCGTTAGCCAAATCAACAATCGTCATTGCTTTATTGCAAGTAGGAGTCTTATGTGGGAACACGATCATTCCACCACAAATCAATCCGATCGCGAAATCATTATCACTCGTATCTTCAATGCACCTCGTGAACTTGTGTTTAAAGCCTGGACAGAACCCAAGCATATTGAGCAGTGGTTTGGTCCCGCAGGCTTCACGACTCGTGTCGAGGAACTGGATTTTCGCCCGCTCGGACACTGGCGCTATGTGATGATCGGTACTGATGGCACCGAGTATCCATCAGAAGGAGTATTTCGTGAAATTGTTCCGCCCGAACGAATTGTGACGACTGATGAATTTGGCGAGGGCATTGAGCAAGTGCTGGATGCAGACCTACCTCAGGGAATGGTTGTCACCGTCCTATTTGAAGATTTAGGTGGAAAGACGAAGCTGACAATTCAGGTTATGCATGAGACGGTGAGCGATCGCCGCAAACACGAAGAAATGGGCGTTATTGCTGGCTGGAACTCTAGCCTCGACTGCCTGAGTGAATACCTCCAGGGTAGCTCTATTTCTTAAAGGATGAAGAATAATCGCCATTTTTAGAAGGCTTGCTAGATAAAGCTCTCAGAATTAGGCTTTTTTCTCTGTCCTTTACGTAAGGGCACTACCCCGATTCTCTATCCAAGCAGGGCTTAGAGAAGGTTCGCCAGCGCAAACTGGAGCCTCAATTGGAGAAGTTGAGAAAGAAACAAGAAGAATTAGAGGAAAAGCAGCAACTTTTACAGAGCATAGAGGAAGTACCCGAAGCCCTCAGAAGTAAAGCCCAGTCCAAAAAGATGAGATCTCTGACAAAGGCAATTCAGGAGCTTCAAGATGATCTGGCAAAACCGCGTCCAAAGCTAGACTGCCTACAAAATTCCCTCTTGTTCGATCGTCCCGATCGCCCACTTTATGAAGGTGTTCCCAATATCTTTGTCGGTGTTCTTCTGGATCTCGATAAACACTTAGTCGTTACTGTTGTAGATACAATGCGCCGTAAAATCCTAGCGATTTGGAATGCTAGCAGTATTTCAAAGGAGGGATACGATCTACTACAAAGCTATTTTCACCAGCGGAGAGAAAGGGACACAGGTTCACGACCTACTTCAATCATAGTCTGTGCAACCCAGATAAGTGAGTATGATCCGCAAGGATCTAAACGCCTTTAGCAGAGCAGTTCTTCTGATTTGTTAAGGGTAGGGCTTGGTTCTCCAAGGTGGCTACGAATTCTTCTCGATATTTTGGCAAACGGGAGCGGGAGTTATATTCCTGGTACCTTTGCCAATTTCTAATTCCTGAGTGGCTGTGGGTTTCACAATCTCTCTTGTTCACATACCTTTGTACAGAAGGGTAAAGGTGATACGAGAGAGGAGCTTTGCCAAAATAAAGCTTGAAACTGTTACAAATCAAGGGTTTTAGTTGTCAAGGGTTGCAATGACCAATTTGGCGTGAGACGGAATGAAACGCCATTTTTTCTTGACAAAAGAAGAGGCAAAAGAATGTTGCAATGACCAACTTGGCGTGAGACGGAATGAAAGTTTTGAGACGTGACACAAATTCAACAGGGCTTCCTGGTTGCAATGACCAATTTGGCGTGAGACCGAATGAAAGGTCGCCTTTGAATTCCAGCGTCTCGAAACCGATCCCGTCGCAATGACCAATTTAGCGTGGGATGGAATGAAAGGACTAAAACCGTGAATGATGGCTGAAAGTTCTGGATTAAGTCGCAATGACAAGTTTGGCGTGAGACGGAATGAAAAATGCGTCAGGAAGGAGTATGTATGACTAATCTGGTGTGAGATGGAATGAAAGTCCATGCGGAGATCAATCATGCACACGCAGCGACAGTATCACGTTTGAATTTTGAATAGATAGGACTAATTTCGCTACAATTTTATTGATCGAGAAGGATGAAAGAGGCAGAGGTCTGCAAACTTCTGCACCTACCAGATAAAAGCAGCAGGACAACTAAATTGATAGCTGTCCTGCGCTCAAGGGACAAGCTTGAGCGCGTGTTGTTTTATAAAGTCAAAAATGCTCTCTCTAGTAAAACCCTATCTCTGAAAGCTTTGCCTATTCTAGGCTCGATCGTTTTTTGTGTCTCGCAAGGGTCGCTAAACTACGAGAATTAGCGACATGATCGTGCGAATCGCGATAAGACACTGCTATAGAAGTAGCCAACACGGAAACGCAAACAAAAAGCAGCTAATGAATAGCTGCTTTTTTATTCGTAAAACGAAGGTTTTTAAAGCGGATGGACTACATCATGCCCATGCCGCCCATGCCACCCATACCACCCATGCCGCCCATGCCGCCCATGCCGCCCATGCCGCCCATATCAGGAGCACCACCGCCAGCGCCTTTGGGTTCAGGCTTCTCAACGACTAGCGCTTCGGTGGTGAGCACCATGCCTGCGATCGACGCTGCATCCTGGATCGCAGAGCGCACCACTTTAGCCGGATCGACAATCCCTGCTGCAATCAGGTCTTCATACACATCGGTGAGCGCGTTGTAGCCGATGTTGAAATCAGAGTGGCGGACTTTTTCGACCACAACAGTGCCTTCAACGCCGGAGTTGTCCGCAATCTGACGTAGAGGCGCTTCCAGTGCTTTGATCACAATGTCGGCTCCAATTTGCTCCTCTGCACTCAAGCCTGCTCTGAACTCAAGCAGTTTGGGAATGAGGTGAATGAGCGTAGTGCCACCACCGGGAACGATGCCTTCTTCAACGGCTGCTTTGGTCGCGTTGAGAGCGTCTTCAATGCGAAGTTTGCGGCTTTTTAGTTCCGTTTCCGTTGCTGCACCGACTTTGATCACTGCAACGCCGCCTGCCAGTTTAGCAATACGTTCTTGCAGTTTCTCTTTGTCATATTCGGAATCGCTGCGATCGAGTTCCTTACGCAGTTGAGCCACGCGCTGGTCGATGTCCTTTTTGTTTTCGATGCCAGAAACGATCGTGGTGGAGTCTTTGGTGACGGTGATTTTCTGCGCTTTGCCGAGCATTTCGAGCGTGACAGTATCAAGGCTGAGACCAATTTCTTCGGAAACGACCGAGCCACCTGTCAGTACGGCAATGTCTTGCAGCATGGCTTTGCGGCGATCGCCAAAACCAGGTGCTTTAATGGCGGTTGCATTCAACACGCCGCGCAGACGGTTAACGACGAGGGTTGCCAGCGCTTCGCCTTCTACATCTTCAGCAATGATGAGAAGGGGTTGAGCCGATCGCGCAATTTTCTCTAGCACTGGGATCAGATCCTGGATGGAGCTAATTTTCTTGTCGGCAAGTAGAATCAGCACATCGTCAAGCTCGGTGATCATGCGCTCAGCATCGGTCACAAAGTAAGGCGAGATGTAGCCGCGATCGATCTGCATCCCTTCGACCAAATCCAGCTCGGTGTTGAGCGATTTGGATTCTTCGACGGTGATCACGCCGTCTTTGCCGACTTTATCCATTGCTTCGGCGATCATGGCTCCCACTTCTTCATCGTTGCCAGATGAAACGGTCGCAACCTGGGCGATCGCGTTGCCTTCCACGGGCTTCGCAACTGCCTTGATTTCGTCTACCAGTTTGATGACGGCTTTTTCAATGCCGCGACGTAGGGCAACTGGATTTGTCCCAGCCGCCACGTTCTTCATGCCTTCTCGGATCATTGCCTGTGCCAGCACGGTAGCAGTGGTGGTGCCATCGCCTGCCAGGTCTTTCGTTTTAGAGGCAACTTCCCGAATGAGGGCAGCCCCTGTGTTTTCGAGCGGATCTTCTAGTTCAATTTCGCGTGCGATCGTGACACCATCGTTCACAATCTGAGGCGCACCATATTTCTTTTCCAGAAGGACGTTACGACCCTTTGGTCCCAAGGTCACGCGAACGGCATCTGCCAGCGCATTCACGCCTCGCTCTAATGCCTGCCGCGATTCGTCATTAAAGACAACAATTTTTGCCATAACTACTCGCTCAGTTCTTCACATTGACTTTAGCACTCAATGGCAGAGAGTGCTAAATGATTACCTGTGATTCATACTCGTAGACACGTTTCTACGCCATCACCATGCCACCATCGACGTTCATCACCTGCCCTGTGATGTAGGCAGCAGCGGGATCAGCAGCGAGAAAGCGGATCAGCCCTGCCACTTCTTCAGGTTTGCCGTAGCGTCCCAGCGGGATAAATTGCAGGATACCTTCTGCTTTGACATCAGCCGTCATATCAGTGGTGATGAAGCCCGGAGCAACCGCGTTGACCGTGATACCACGAGTTGCCAGTTCTTTCGCTACGGTTTTGGTAAAACCGATGACTCCTGCCTTTGCAGCGCTGTAGTTTGCCTGCCCAGGGTTGCCCATTTGCCCTGCAACAGAAGTAATGCTGACAATGCGTCCCGATCGCTGCTTCAGCATAATTTTGCTCACGGCACGAGTACACAAAAAGACCCCAGTTAAGTTGAGGTCAATGACTGCCTGCCAATCCTCTGGTTTCATCCGCAGCAGCAGTGTATCGCGGGTAATCCCGGCATT
The DNA here is from genome assembly GCA_019358895.1 of Tildeniella nuda ZEHNDER 1965/U140. Taxonomy (GTDB): domain Bacteria; phylum Cyanobacteriota; class Cyanobacteriia; order Leptolyngbyales; family Leptolyngbyaceae; genus Stenomitos; species Stenomitos nudus. The sequence goes on from JAHHIG010000003.1 coordinate 185,698, forward strand.
GTTCACGAGGACATCCACCTGCCCCCACTTCTCCATGACCGCGTTGACTAACTCATCCACTTGATCGGCTTTCGACACATCAGCGGGAAGCGCGATCGCCTGACTCCCCATCGCCTCAACCTCAGCGACTACGCGATCGGCAGACTCACGAGAACTGGCATAGTTCACCACAACCTTTGCCCCTTCTGCTGCCAATGCCAGCGCCGTCGCACGACCGATCCCGCGTGAACCGCCTGTGACGATCGCCACTTTTCCCTGGAGCCGTTGCAGGTTGGTTGGCAGTGCTTCCATAGTTATCTCTCCAAATGTCGCTTAATGATCATAGAGGAAAGGGGGAGTGGGGAGGGAGAGGAGTGAGGGGTGATAGGAAGCATGGGGAGCAGGGGAAGCAGGGGGGCAGAGGGAGCAGGGGGATGAAGGCTAAAGGCTAAAGGCTAAAAAGCTGACCGCTGACCGCTGACCGCTGATTGCTGACCGCTGACCAAACTGTGCGTCTGGAAACAGCAGTAGAAAGACCGCGATCGCAAGGATTAAGAAAGTGTTGAGTTTTGGTGGGAGGAGGGGTGGGAGGGGCGATCGTAGTTAGCAACACTAGAATCGCCAGCAGGCGATCGGAGAATTCCTATGGCGGTTAAAAAGCAGTTTGATAGCTTTCAAGAATTGCTCTCTGGCTCAGAATTGCCTGTTTTGGTTGATTTTTACGCGACGTGGTGCGGTCCTTGTCAAATGATGGCGGGCATTTTGGAGCAGGTAAATGCTCAGATGAAGCATCAGGTGAAGGTGATCAAGATCGATACTGACAAATATCCGCAAATTGCGACAGAGCACCAAATCCATGCACTGCCAACGCTGGTGCTCTTTAAAGACGGACAGCCTGTGGAACGCATTGAAGGTGTGGTGCCTGCGGAGAAGCTGATTCAGCGGCTGCAAGCGTTGGTGTAGGAGGTGAGGAGAGAGGAGAGAGGAGTAAGGGGTGAGGAGTGAGGATGAAGTTTGCTTCAAAGGCTTGGCTCACCATCTTCTTCGTCAACTCTTCATCACAAGTTTAGGGATTTTTCTATTGATACGGGAATTCTTTAAACAGAACTCACCCGGTCAAATCATGAAACTTTTTCGTTGGGCTGTTGTACCAGCCGTCGCCGCTATGCTCCTTTTGCCTGCTGTTCGGGCTGCAAATGCATCGACTGAGCCTGATTATCCCTGCTATATGAGGACGTTGTCGGGGCGTGTGATTAACCTGACAACTCTTTGTGCTGGTAAACCAGTCGCCATTGACTTAGACAAAACTCCGACGAACCAGATGGCTAGTCTGCGACCTCAGAAAAAAGCTGCTAACAGTGGTCAAGTCGTGGAAACAGCGCGTGAGATTAAAGATAACGGCTCTGGTAGTTGGACTCTCTCTGGCAAAATACAGAATCAAACACAGCAAAGAATTAGTGGCATGTCAGTGACGCTTATAGTTCAAGCGGGATCGCAGACATTAACGCCGCGTACCCGGACAGATCAATTTTCCCTTGCACCTGGGGGATACGCTGATTTTCAGGCAAGTGTGACCGACAAAGATCATCGCCCTGATTTTCGCGTTGCTTCTGTGGAGTGGAGAAACGAAGATGGTACGGCTGGCAATTACCCTTAAACCGTAAGCTCACTTTTTCATTTCACCCCGATCGCCCCATCGGGGTATTTTTATGCGCGATCGCACCTTTCTACTCCCCACTACCCACTACTCCCACCTTCTGCCCTCTGCCCTCTGCCTTCCGCCTTCTACCCCCCCACTCCCCACTCCCCTTCTTCATATGCCTTCCTTATCGCTCCAGGCATTAAGAATCAGCAAAAAAGTCTCAAAAGCCATATATCTTAAAGGTTTCGTGGATCAAGAGCCAGGGGAACGCTTTAGAATAGGGCATTGAAAGTTAGATTTCACGGGTGTTTCAGCCTTTTTACCAAGTCTTTTGCTGGAATTTCGGTAGAAAGTCTTTCACCCAAAACTCTGATCAACCATGCATTGTGCCCTCAGAACCCAAGGAGAATCTATGAACAAGGGAGAGCTAGTGGATGCGGTGGCAGACAAAGCCAGCATGACGAAGAAACAGGCAGATGCAGTGTTGACGGCTGCTTTAGACGCGATCGTCGAAGCCGTGAGTGGTGGCGATAAAGTCACGCTGGTTGGCTTTGGCTCGTTTGAATCACGGGAACGAAAGGCACGCGAAGGGCGTAACCCTAAAACAGGTGACAAGATGGATATTCCAGCTACAAAAGTACCCGCGTTTTCGGCTGGAAAGTTATTTAGAGAGAAGGTCGCCCCTGAGAAGAAAGCATGACGCTTTGATTGACCAAGTAGCCGATCGCCCGATACATGGGGGAAACTTAGTCTGGGCAGCGTCACTCGCAAACTGCTCCCCTTCTGCCATCCTGGATTTTTCTGCCAGCATCAATCCATTAGGACCACCAGCATCTGCGATCGCCGCTATTCAGGCTAACTTAGGCGCACTGAAGGCGTACCCTGATCCCCAGTATGGTGAGTTGCGATCAGCGCTAGGTGCGTTCCACCAGATTCCTCCAGAATACATTCTGCCCGGAAACGGTGCGGCTGAGCTTTTGACCTGGGCGTGTCGTGACTTAGCCGCCCTTGATGCAACGTGCCTCATTACTCCTGCGTTTAGCGATTATCGACGGGCGCTGAAGGCATTTAACGCCACGATCTGGAACTATCCTTTAGAGCCTTTGGACGATCGAGCGTGGGCAGTCGATCGAGCCTTGCTGTCTGATCGGCTCCATCCAGGTGCATCGCCTCAAGCAGTGGGTGTACTGCTGAATAATCCTCACAATCCCACTGGAGGCGTTGTACCAGAAGCATTTATACCTGCGCTTCTGGCACATTACGCACTGGTGGTAGTAGATGAAGCGTTTATGGACTTCTTACCACCAGACCAACAGCAGAGTGTCATGCATCTGGTGTTGAAGCATCCTCATCTAATCGTCTTGCGATCGCTCACCAAGTTTTACAGTTTGCCAGGGCTACGATTGGGGTATGCGATCGCCCATCCCGATCGGCTCAAGCGGTGGCAAGAGTGGCGCGATCCCTGGTCGGTAAACGCACTAGCCGTCGCAGCGGGTGCAGTGATTGTGCAAGATACCGCGTTTCAACAGCAAACGTGGGCATGGTTGGCAGCAGCAAAACCACAGTTATTTCAAGGGCTTTCTAGCTTACCAGGATTGCACCCGTCTCCTGGTGCGGCAAATTTTTTGTTGGTTAAGTCGGCGCGATCGGTTATGCAACTGCAAACAGAACTCTTGAAACAGCATCAAATTCTGATTCGAGATTGTGTCAGTTTTCCAGAGTTGGGCGATCGTTACTTTCGCGTCGCTATCCGCACTGAAGCTGAAAACCAGCAATTACTAGACGGATTGAGTCAAATCCTCTCAAATGGAGAATAGGGTTACTGTTGAGTCGTGCTTTTCTCTGCAACTTCTTACTCCTCACCCCTCACCCCTTACCCTGCCTTTATGCCAGTTGATTACGATCTGGTTGTCGTCGGTAGTAGTGCGGCTGGCATCTACGCAGCCCTTTCTGCTGCCCATCTAAACGCTCGTGTGGTGCTGGTCGACCAAGGCTGTGCCACCGTTGGTGCAGGATTCGGCACCCGTGTTTTAACCGAAGTTGGGCAGATCTTGCACTGTGGAGCATGGGCAGCTCAGCTAGGCTTTTGGGACACTGCTGCTTCATCTACCGCAACGTGGGCAGCGGCAAAGCGCTGGTCAGACACAGTAGCGCTGGCGATCGCCGAAACCTTCTCTCCTGCCGTCCTCACATCGCTGGGAATTGAGGTTATCTCTGACTGTGGTGCGTTTCATCGGAAACCCAGAATGGGGTTTATGGTCAACGGTCGATCGCTACGATCGCGTGCTTACCTGCTTGCGATCGAGCAGCTCCCCGTGGTTGCTATGTACCAGCAGCCAACACCAACGCCGCTCCCTCTTTTAGACATTGATGGCTTGGCAGCAGTCAGCTATTTGAATGCTCATGCAGTGCTGCAAAAAATTTCAGCGCTGGAGCCATTGTCGCGGCTGGTCATTATTGGCAGTGACGCGATCGGCGTTGAACTGGCTCAAAGCCTGGCTCGGCTTGGGCGATCGGTCACGCTCATCGTCTCAACGCCTCATATCCTCCCCTACGAAGATTTTGAAGCCGCTTTTTTGATTCAGGCGCAGCTAGAAGCAGAAGGAGTCCAGGTTTTAACGGGTACCACTGTTACTCAAGTACGGCAAATTAATGACAAGAAGTGGGTGCAAGCAGGCAATCGAGCGATCGAAACGGATGAAATCATACTGACAGCCACAACGCCATTTGATTGGCGAACGCTTAACCTTGAAGCCGTCAAGGTCGATGCGTCTGCTTCCGGTATTTTAGTGAATACCAAACTGCAAACGACCAATCCTCGTATCTATGCCTGTCGCGGACAAGTGGGTGGTGGCGACAGTCCTCATCTGGCGATTGCCGACGCTAAAATTGCGCTCAAAAACGCACTCTTTCTGCCGATCGCCAAAAGCACCGATCGCCCGGTTCCCTGGGTTGTTTCTACGGCTCCAGCATTAGCACGAATCGGACATACAGAAGCCTCTGCGAGGCAGCAGTTTAAAGATGTGGTTATCCTTAAACAACCTTTCAAGACGTTAATTAAAGCCCAACTTCAGGACGAAACAACCGGATTCTGTAAACTCATTGTGCATCGTAACGGGACGCTATTGGGCGCACACATCGTTGGTTCGCAAGCTGAAGAGCTGATCGGTATAATCGCTCTTACCATGCAGCAAAACCTCAAGATTCAGGCGATCGCCAATCTCGTCTTGCCGTCGTCTTCCCTCGCCGCAATTATTCAACAGACTGCCGCTGAATGGCATCGCCTTAAATTTCAGAAAAACACGAGGCTGCAAGACTTTCTGGAAGGTTTTTTTAACTGGCGGCGATCGGTGAAGTAGGAAAGTAACAGGAAAAAGCAAAGACATAGTGTCCTACCTGTCTGCTGAGTACACTATAATCACTCAGCGATATTATACAGCGACAAAACAAACAGAACAATGAGTGTTATCCCATTTATATTGGCTGATGACGGTAGGACGGTAGTAGAGAGTAGGCAAGACTTTGACGATGCAGGTGGTATCAGTGGAAAAGTAATTTACATACAAAATCTTGATCGAGACCAAATTGTTAATACAAGTTCTAGCAACGCAAGTTATGACCTAAGAGTCGGTAACGAATACAGAGACCATAGAGATTTTAATAAAACTGATCTATCGGATGGTAACGAAATATGCCTTCAACCTGGATCTGCCGTCATCATTGAAACAGCCGAATTCGTTCAATTTCCAAAGTTTCGATTTGGACATATAGTTCCTAAAGTATCTCTTTTGCAGGATGGTTTGTCTAATACTTCCTCCAAAGTGGATCCTGGATATTGCGGAAAACTTTCCATAACAGTTTTTAATTTAGGGAAAAGGACTATTGCTCTTAAGAAAGGACAAAAGTTTTGTACCCTTTATGTCCTTGACGTTCAAGGTGGTGTTATTCCCTACAACAAAGAGCCTAAAAGGATCGCTGGTAGCTCTAGAGTTAGAGTGTGGGGTAGAGTTAGGGACCTCATTGAAACAAATCAGGCACTTCTTATTTGTCTATCTCTGATTGTAAGCAGCCTTGTAGGTGCAGTTCAAATTTGGCAAGTTTTACAAGAACAAAAAGCGAAAACGCAACCTCCTCAAAGAGTAGAAAATCTTCAAAAATAGACGCTTTGCAGACTACTAAACTTTGGCAAGGGTCACTGTTTGAGGCTGACCTTGATATTTCCCGAAACGATCAGCGTAAGTTGTTTGGCATGGTTCTCCTTCTAAGAAAAGAAGTTGTAGAACACCTTCTCTAGCGTAGATTCGGCAGTCAGCACTAGCAGCATTGCTGAACTCTAGGGTCAAATAGCCCTCCCACGAAGCTTCAGCAGGAGTTATGTTAGCAATAATTCCACAGCGTGCCATCGTAGATTTTCCAATGCAAATGACAGTAATATTGGGAGGAATTCTTAGTCGCTCGAACGATACACCCAACGCATATGAATTGGCTGGAATGATGAAAAACTCACCATCCTCATCTGCTTGAAGAGGAATAGATTCTAAATTTTCAGGGTTAAACCGCTTTGGATTAACGACTGTACCTGGAATATGTCTAAAAACACGAAAATCTGTCGGCGCTAGCCTCAAATCGTATCCATAACTAGATAATCCGTAACTGATAACCCGTCTATCTTCAGCATGACGTATAAGAGAATCTTCAAACGGCTCTATCATCCCCAACTTAGCTTGTTCAGTAATCCACTTATCATTCTTTAACATGCTTGACCTCTACTACGAAAACGAGTTCTAAGAATATAGCAACTCCTTACGCATATATGTAGAGATTTGTTAGGGCTGATGGCTGCGGCGGAGTTCGGTAATTTGGTCGGCAACGTCGAGGAGCGATCGCGGCATTTCTGGTCCTGTGAGAATGACATCCACATGGCGCGGGCGCTGCTGTAAGAACGACAGCACTTCAGTATCAGCAATCAACCCAAAGTTGACTGCCAGACTGAGTTCATCCAGCACCACCAATTCGTATTTGCCTTCAAGGACGATCGATCGCGTATAGTTCCAGAGTTCCAGCAGCGATCGAGCCTCACTCTCATCCAAATGCGGTGTATCAATACAGCGCGGCAAACTACAGCGAATCCAATCTAAATGCTGCCCTAGCTGCACTGGGTGTTCATATCCCTGCCCAATGCCACCTTTGAGAAACTGCACCACCAAAACAGGTGTCCCCTGTCCCGCAATGCGTAGCGCCTGAGCCATCACGTTTGTGAAAAAGCTGCGATGCGAACACGTAAAAACCTGCACCAAGCCTTCAACTCGGTGCGTCAGTTGATGATTGACATCCAGCGAGGGGGTTTCGATCTGTGAAACCATAATTCGTGCCCAGGTAACGATTAACTCGTATCAACGTTTGTTCTAGTTCTTTTGAAGTAATCAGAATCTAGCGTAGTTTAACGAATTTCTTCCACATCAAACACCATATGTAATAGTCCGTCAAGGGAGAGGAGAGAGGAGTGAGTTGTCAGCAGATCTTCATCTTCCTACTCCCTACTCCCCATTCCCCACTCCCCACTCCCCACTCCCCACTCCCTACTCCCCCCAACTCCTGTATCCTGAATCAGTGGCTTTGAGACAACAATAATGGCTTGGCAGCGTCCCGACGGTCGAAAACCGGATCAACTACGTCCGGTAAGCTTTGAGCGCAACTTTACTCGGTTTGCAGCCGCATCTGTGCTGGCGAAATGCGGCGATACGCAGGTGCTTTGTAACGTGTCCATTCAGCCGAAAGTACCCAGATTTTTGGAAGGAAAGGGAAAGGGGTGGCTGACGGCAGAGTACCGAATGCTACCAGGAGCAACGCCAGAACGGCAAGAACGCGAACTGATGAAACTGTCTGGTCGGACGCAGGAAATTCAACGATTGATTGGACGCAGCTTGCGATCGACCCTCGATATGGCAGCCCTGGGCGAACGCACCATTACGATCGATGCCGATGTGCTACAGGCAGATGCGGGTACTCGCACCACATCCATTACAGGGGGCTTCGTGGCGCTGAAGGATGCGCTAGATCAGTTGGTAGCGAAAGGAGAACTGGCGCGATCGCCCATCATTCATCAGGTTGCCGCTGTCTCTGTCGGCTTGCTGGAAAATGAACCCATGCTCGATCTCAACTATCCCGAAGATGTCGCTGCCGAGCTGGACTGCAATGTCGTGATGAACGAAAAACTGGAGCTGATCGAAATTCAAGGTACGGCTGAAACTGGCAGCTTTAGCCGCGCCCAACTGAACCGCATTCTGGATGTTGCCGAAACGGGCATTCAAACCTTGCTAAACGCTCAGCTTCAGGTGTTTGAGTAGACTGGAACCACTGGTGCTGATGAAGCATTTCCAAGTCGGTGGACATAATGAAGCTAACCAGATTCAAAGCTGACCGCTGACCGCTGACCGCTTGATTTCTACAAACCTTTAATAGAAGGTAAGAGCCTCTATGACCTTGGCAGCTCAAAACACCGCATCCCAACTGATGACGCTGGAAGAGTACCTCAAGTACGACGATGGCACAGACACTCGGTATGAGTTAGTGAATGGAGAGTTGCTTGTTATGCCGCCCGAAAGTGATCTGAACCAGCGAATTGCGTCGCTGCTTTTTGCTTACTTTCTGCAACAGGGAATCCCACCCTATCGTTTGAGGATTGGCACTGAAATTGTCGTCAGCGGTTCACGGGCAACGACGCGTTTCCCTGACGTGACGATCCTGTCTGAGGAGTTGGCGATCGCTCTAGAAGGAGCCACGCGATCGACCGTCATGCCAGAGATGCCGCCACCATTGTTAGTTGTTGAGGTGGTCAGCCCTAGCCAGGAGACACGAGACTACCGCTACAAACGCTCAGAATATGCAGCACGAGGCATTGCCGAATATTGGATTGTTGACCCGATGCAGCAGAAGGTGACGGTGCTGGAATGGGTGGAGGGGCTGTATGAAGAAGCCGTGTATGCAGGAGAAAGCCCGATCACCTCGCCATTATTCGGTGCGCTGCAACTCAATACCGCTCAAATTTTGCAGGGGCGATGAACAAAACATGCGACGGGATTCTCTTTTCTATGCCTTATTTCAGCAATCGCCAACGCTGTTATTCGAGCTATTGGACGAGTCTCCGCCCAATGCTCAAAACTATCGCTTCGATTCCGTTGCCGTCAAAGAACCCAAATTTGAAATCGACGGCGTGTTTTTGCCACCCGAAGCGGATGCGCCCGGAGTGGTTTATTTCTGCGAAGTGCAGTTTCAAAAAGACGAACAGCTTTACGAGCGTCTTTTTGGCGAGTCATTTTTGTACTTTTACCGAAACCGCAGTCGCTTCAGCGATTGGCACGCGGTGGTGATTTATCCCACACGCTCCACCGAGCAACGGGACACGCATCCCTATCGATCGCTCTTAGCCAGCAACCAGGTACACCGGGTCTATTTAGATGAACTCGGTGACGTGCAACAGTTGCCGATCGGGGTGGCGTTGATGGCTCTCACCGCGGTAGACGCAGCCAGTGCTCCAGCAATCGCTCGATCGTTGGTAGCCCGCTTACGCGCTATCTCCTCGGACGCGGTACCAGAGGAAGGGCAAGCACAAGCGGCGAGTCGCGCCATAATAGAAATGGTTACAACAATTATGGTTTATAAGTTTACAAACTTGAGCCGACGGGAGGTTGAGGCAATGCTAGGTACTGCACTTCAGAAAACGCGCGTTTATCAAGAAGCAAAAGAAGAAGGACGGGAAGAAGGACGGGAAGAAGGACGGGAAGAAGGACGGGAAGAAGGACGGCAGCAAGCAGTCCGATCGCTCATCCTGCGTCAATTGACCCGTCGGGTCGGCGTGTTGTCTGAAACTCTCACAGCACAGATTACGGCTCTCTCCGTGGAGCAGCTAGAAGCGCTGGCAGAGGCATTATTAGATTTTCAAGCGATCGCAGACCTGGAGGTTTGGCTGGAGTCCCAGTCCCGGTAAGCAACGATCGTGCTTTGAGCTTGATTGTTGCAGGTTTAACCTGGAACGATTCCTTTGGAACGCTGCGCGAACGCACTTCAAACGGGAAACTTGCAGTTTCAAACAGGAGCGATCACATCTCAAACAGGAATGATCGCACTTGAAATAGGAACGATCGCACTTGAAACAGGAAAGTTGCTGTTTGAAGTAGGAACGATCGCACTTGAAACAGGAAAGTTGCCGTTTGAAATAGGAATGATCGCACTTGAAATAGGAACGATCGCACTTGAAACAGGAAAGTTGCCGTTTGAAACAGAAACGATCGCATTTGAAGTAGGAACGATCGAGCTTTTTGCTCCGAACTTGCACCTCAGAACTCGAAACGCCGCGCTTTTTGCTCAAACGATCAAGCTTTTTACTCGAAACGTAGGGCGTAGGGTGTCAAGAAACCGGGTTTCTGGCGATCGCATTGAGCGTCAGGCAGCAACCTTTGCCTAAAAAACCCGGTTTCTCAGTCCGCTTGCTTACTTGCCCAGTTTTTCTCGAATAATGCGCTCCATCGCCTCATTGTTTGTGTGCAGATAAAAGACCTTAGCACCGCGTTGAACTTTTTAGCGTTTGCCAGCGTCTAAAACCATGTAATACGACGTTCATCACCCCATGACTGCATATCAGCTGCCCTTGGCGACCTATTCAGGCTCGATTTCAGCCCCAATCGCGCACGCACCGATCCTACCCAAGACCACTCCGGCAATTGCTGCTAAGGGCATTGACATGAGCTTTCAGTCAGGGTCAGACCACTATCAAGCCCTCAAGCATGTTGACCTGGAACTGAAGAGTGGTGAGATTCAGCTTCTGATGGGTCCGTCTGGATCGGGTAAAACAACGTTGCTGTCCATTTTGGCGGGGATCCTCACTCCTACTAAGGGCAGCGTTCGCTTGTTAGGACAGGAAATTACAGGTATGTCACGATCGCAGTTAGCGCGGTTTCGGTTAGAGCACATCGGCTTCATCTTTCAAGGTTTCAACCTGTTCCCAGCTCTGACGGCGCTAGAAAACGTGGAAGTTGCTTTGAACGTCAAAGGCATTCGTAAACATGCGGCTACAAAGCAAGCACGCTTGTTGCTAGAGCAGGTGGGGCTGACAGAGAAAGCACATCAGTTGCCCCGTGACTTATCGGGTGGGCAAAAACAGCGGGTGGCGATCGCGCGGGCGCTGGGTGGCGATCCAAAGCTGATTATGGCAGACGAGCCAACAGCAGCCCTAGATTCACAGACTGGACATGCCGTGATTGAACTGCTGCATCGGTTGGCAAAAGATCAAAACCGCACGGTGCTAATGGTGACGCATGATGCACGCATTATTGACTTTGCCGATCGAGTCGTGACGCTCGAAGACGGCGCTGTCAAACAAAAGACGTTTTAAAGTGACTGGGCGTAATTAAACTAAAAATAATCTTAGAGGCAACGCTCCCAAACCCTTCCCTCACAATTAATTGTGGTTACCGACTAATCAGAAGGCTTTTTGTAAAGTAGTTGCCTTTGAAAGCGGGTCTTTTCAGAGGAGAATGAAACCACAGTAAGCATGGTGCCTGAGGCGATGCATTTAAGCCTTTGCATGATTGTGCGAGATGAAGAAGCAACCCTACGGCGTTGTTTGGCTAGTGTCATAGACGTTGTGGATGAGATTATTCTCGTTGACACTGGCTCATGCGATCGCACCGTAGCGATCGCCAACGAACTAGGGGCAACTGTTTACAGCTTTACGTGGTGTGATGACTTCGCGGCTGCCCGTAACGAGTCGCTTAAGTATGCCCACGGCGACTGGATTTTGGTACTCGATGCCGATGAGGTGCTGGTGTCAGAACGCGTGCCAGCGTTACAACAGGCAACGCAACAAGAGGAGACGATCGCCGTTACCCTTCTACGAGAAGAATTAGATACCACCCATCCCCACTCTCAGCTTTCGCGTTTATTTCGCAGACACCCTGCCATCACGTTTACCCGTCCCTATCACGAACTAATCGACGACAGCGTCACCGCACTGTTGCAACAAGAACCGCATTGGCAGGTCATGGCTTTACCAGGTATTGCCATTCAGCACACGGGGTATCAGCCAACCGCGATCGCCCAGCGGCAAAAGGTCGATCGTGCCCGCACCATTATGGAAGCACATCTGAAGACTCACCCTGATGACGCGTACATTTGCAGCAAACTAGGCGCGCTTTACGCCGATCTGGGCGAACCGCTGCAAGGTTTAGCGCTTCTGCAACGAGGGGTAAACGCTGCGACTGAGGTACCCGTACTGTACGAATTGCACTACCACATGGGTAGTCTTTACAGTCAATTGCAAGAGCCAATGCGGGCGGAATTTCATTACCAAACCGCGATCGACCAGCCGCTACCCCAGCATCTAAAGTTAGGTGCCTACACTAACTGGGGTAATTTACTGAAAGATCAAGGCGAACTGGTAAAAGCAAAAACACTTTATGAGACAGCAGTCGCGATCGACCCGACGTTTGCAATCGGTTATTACAACCTCGGACTGACGCTCAAAGCGATGGGGCAGTTGAGGGACGCGATCGCCCACTATAACCGCGCCCTGCAACTCCAACCGACCTATGCTGAGGCACACCAAAATCTGGGTGTGGCGCTGTTGAAAGCGGGAAGTGTGACAGAAAGCCTGGAATCCTTTCGACACGCGATCGCACTCTACGAACAGCAAGGATCGCCGGAAGCAGCAAGGTTGCGCGACGGACTGCGGCAAATGGGTCTATGAAACGATGCGTGAGCGTCTAGATCAAAGCTCGAGCTAAGCAAAACCCCGAGAAGCCGCTAACCATCATCTAACCCCCAACGAAAACGCTCAAATTGCCGCTGTTGTCCTTAGGGTGCAGCGGTCGCTGGTGTAGTAGTTCTATCACTATCTAAATCAGTCCCCTCACGCAATTCCTCTGGCGACTCTGGCAAGTCAAAAGGGGTACTGAGTTCTTCTTGAATGTTGAGACGATCGCACGGAATCGTGTCCGACAAAATGGCACTTGCCATCATACCGCAGTGAATCTCCAGGTGTGCCTCTGGCAATGCCTCAAAGACTAGCCGTTGCCCCGGAAACACAACCCGCTCAAAGTACCAATTGGAAACGTTCGTGATGCGAGCGATCTGAATGTGGCTTGTGGCGTTGACGTAGCAGCACAAGATCGGATTGGTGCTATGCGACGGCAGCGGATCGAAGATTTGAGCCATGAAGAAGACCCACGCAAAAACAATAAGAGATTCAATAAGTTACCATTCTGCGATCCCACTAGCTGTAAAGCCTATTACCAACCGACTCTTTAATGAAGATCTATGCTTAAAGGCATAGTCTTTAGTGCCTGTAGCTCGGGTCGAATCTATCTAGCCTAAGCAACTGGTCGCTAAACGGCTCCAAGCCATGCTTTGGTCAAGTCTATCGATCAGAGAAAGCTAAGAGCTTGCTAAAAAAATGACTGCACACTTTTGGATCAGCTATCAGCTTCTCGCTGACGGCTGACGGCTGACGGCTACAGATCATGCTGTTATTTCTGTACAACTCCTAAGTGAAGCGGCTCGGTAAGCGTTATTGGCAAGCGATCTTCTCATCTCCAGGCACTTTACTGAGAAAATGCCCATGCAGCAAGAGAAAGTCAGTGGTATCGTAAAGTTATATGAAAATAGTTTTCAGAATTCTCTCAGACAGTTTTGTAAGGGCTGCTGGTCTCTTCAGGTCTGTGCAGACAATACAGCCTGAATACGAACTGGGTGAAAGAAGATCGATTTAACCGTTGATGTTTCAGAAATTACCTTGTGATGACCAACCGGATACTCTACGTTCGTCTTCCCTGTAACCCGATTTTTCCGATCGGCGTGATTTATCTCGCTGACCACGTTCACAAGCAGTTTCCAGCCGCCGAGCAGCGTATTTTTGACTTGGGAACTGTACCGCCTCTAGACTACACGGCAGCGCTTGACACCTGCATTGATGAGTTTAAGCCCAGCCTGCTGGTATTTTCCTGGCGAGACATTCAGATTTATGCACCTGTTGGTGGACGTGGTGGCAACCCACTCCAGCACACGTTTGAGTTCTACTACGCCCGCAATCCACTGGTGAAGCTGCGAGGCGCGATCGGTCTGCTGCGTGTCGCACAGGGTTACTACGGTGAACTCTGGCGCAACCTGGGTCTGATTAAACGCGGTATGAAGCGTGCTCGGCAATACAATCCAGGGGTGCGATCGGTGGTAGGCGGCGGTGCGGTCAGCGTTTTTTACGAACAGCTTGGTCGCAGTTTACCGAAAGGTACGATCGTCTCTGTTGGCGAAGGCGAGGCATTGCTAGAAAAACTGCTGCACGGCAAGGATTTTCTCGATGAACGCTGCTATGTCGTTGGCGAAACAACCGCCCGCGATCGCATGATTCATGAAGTGCCCACGCCGATTGAGAAAACTGCTTGCAACTACGACTACATCGAAACGATTTGGTCAGAGTTTGACTATTATCTACAGGCACAAGACTTCTACGTTGGGGTGCAAACGAAGCGTGGCTGCCCGCACAACTGTTGCTACTGCATCTACACTGTCATTGAAGGCAAGCAAGTACGCATCAACCCGGCTGATGAAGTGGTCGCAGAAATGCGTCAACTCTACGATCGTGGTATGCGTAACTTTTGGTTCACCGATGCCCAACTGATTCCAGCGCGTAAGTACATCGACGATGTCGCTGAGCTTTTACAGAAAGTGCTGGACGCGGGTATGCAGGACATTCACTGGGCGGCATACATTCGGGCAGACAATCTCACCCCTGCCTTGTGTGACCTGATGGTGAAGACGGGCATGAACTACTTTGAGATTGGCATTACCAGCGGTTCTCAGGAGTTGGTTCGCAAGATGCGGATGGGTTACAACCTGCGAACGGTGCTAGAAAACTGTCGTGATTTGAAAGCCGCTGGTTTTAACGATGTCGTGTCAGTCAATTACTCATTCAATGTGATTGACGAGCGCCCTGAAACCATCCGACAGACGATCGCGTACCACCGAGAGCTAGAGCGGATTTTGGGTGCTGATAAAGTGGAGCCAGCCATCTTCTTTATCGGCTTGCAGCCCCACACGCATCTGGAAACCTATGCCTTTGACCAGAAGATCTTGAAGCCAGGGTACGACCCGATGAACATCACTCCCTGGACGGTCAGAAAGCTGCTCTGGAACCCAGAACCACTCGGCTCCCTCTTTGGGGAAGTTTGCCTCCAGGCATGGCGACAAAACCCCAATGACTTTGGGCGCGAAGTGATGGCAATTTTGGAGCAACGGCTGGGCAAGGCAGATTTGGAGTCGGCGCTTACCGCTCCGATCGTCCCAACCGCCAAACCACTTGCACTCTCAGCCTCTTAACTGAGTGGTGATGCCGTGCGATCGCGTTCAGTGCGTTGGTTTCAGAAAATCGTTCTCAGAGTGTAGTCCCGCAGCTTTTCTACGTTCCGTCAGGGTAGGCTACCAAGCACGCCTAAGTTCTATGACCGCCTGTCGTTTCTCTTAACTGTCTCCTTTGCAATGCTAGAAGGTTCTATTCTCCAATCGCTAGGCGTTAGCCACCAATCCGGGCAATCTGGCAAGCGACCGCTCAACTTTGGTGTCTATTACAAAAACACATTAGTAGCACTGTGTCATGCGTTAGAAGACTGTATTCTCACCAGTAGTAGCGAACCGTTGGTCGTGACGGCGTTTCAGCGGGGCAAGTGGTATCTGCAAGAAGCCGATCGCTATGCCGATTTAGCCGCGCGATCGCAGCAAATTGTGATTATGGCATCCCCAGACGCAGGCTTCGCTGAGCATCCGACGAGTCAGAAGGCAAATGTCGAACTGGTTAGTCTTGATCCAAGCGATCCGGTTTCGCAAGAGTGGCACTTGATGATTTTTGCGCCAACCTATACGGCTATGGTGCTATGTCAGGAGCTATCACCAGAAGATTATGGAGCACAAGGTCAGCCCACTCAGGATTTAGAACGCAAGTTTTATGGGTTCTGGACGTTTGAGCCGAACCTGGTGCAGGAAACAATCGAACTGTCGATCGCTCACATCAAACCCTACAATGCAGCGCTTGCCGCCAAGCTGACCGCGCAATTAGACGCGATCGTGGCAGCCCAGACTGAGAAGCGCGATGATCTTAGTCTGGTCGTGGCGCGTGTTGTGGACTACTTGCAGGACGGACAGACAGCCCTGAGCGCTCAAATCAACGCTCACGATGCTGAACGGCTCCATCGAGACCCACTGGATAGCAACCTGGTTTCTAACGAGGTGCAGGCATTTCTGCGGATGGCGCAGTTGACGGATCAGGCTGATGCGGCAAATTCTACGGCGGCGGCTGAAGTGGCATCGCTGGCAGAGGCGATCGGTCAACTGCTCGATCTCCCGGTTTGGCAACTGCATCGCCTCAAGCTGGCAGGCTTGCTGCATCGTCTTGCACCACTGCAAGCAACAGAAACCGTTCTGAGTCCCGGTAGCTTTGGACGCTATGCCGATGATGATGCGCTGAGCACTGCACCAAGTTGCCCTCTGGTGCCTGGAGCGCAGGTGTTGCGAACGATGCCCCGGCTGCGGGCGATCGCTACCATCATCACCCATCTGACCGAACACTGGAATGGCTCTGGACAACCTGCTGGGCTGGCTGGAGACGAAATTCCGCTGGAATCGAGAATCCTGGGGCTGGCGGCAGAGTTTCAGCAGCGCCTGGTTGATCTTCGTACGACTGGATACAATACCCATACGCCGCCCGATGCTGATATCTGCATGACTAAAGCGCTAGCTGAGTGCCAGCAACAGCAAGGCGATCGCTGGGATCCCAAACTGATCGACGCATTGGCATTGCTGGTCGGCGGTTTTCAGCAGGGATTGAATCTGCCCGTCAGCGTGCCTAAAATCTCGGCTGGTCTGTGGCTGATCGATGCTCACTATGCTGATGATTTATTCAAGGCAGTGAGCGAAGCTGAAAGTACCCAATAAACGGCAAGAGGCGGTTTTAGCGATGGTTTTTAGTCGTTAGCGCGAGTCAGTAGTCAGAATAACCCTTGTTTCTTTCCCTCTACCCTTCTCTAAATGAACATCGACGCAATTCGCTCCGGTAAGGTAAAACAGCTTTTGGGTGCCGACCTGGAAGACGAAGATCTGTCTGGGCAGAACCTTCAGGGCGTGAACTTGGCAGGGGCGCGGCTCACTGGTACCGATCTCAGTCGAGCCAAACTGACAGGAGCATCGTTAGATGGTGCCACCATGGTTGGCTGTCAACTGATTGCGGCAGACGTGCGCGCGAGCCTTGTGGGCGCTAACCTGATGCAGGCAGATTTGACCGAAGCTGACTTGCGCGGCAGTAACCTGCGTGGTGCAAATTTAATGCGGGCAAGCCTTAATAAGGCAACTTTCTCAGGGGCATTGCTCAGCGGTGCTAATTTGATGGGTGTCAATTTGCAAGGTGTTGATTTGCGCGGTGCAGACTTGCGGGGTGCTAATCTCAGTGGTGCCAATTTGCATGGGGCAAACCTGAATCAGGCAGATTTACAGGGTGCTTTGCTGAATGAAGCCAATCTTGAGGAAGCAGACCTTCAAGGCGCTAATCTAGCTGGAGCCAATCTGTCTGGCGCTAACCTACTGTGTGCTGAGTTGGAAAACGCCAACCTGGATGGAGTGAACCTGGCGGGTGCCTGTCTGGTTGGTACGACGCTCGATCGCTCAATTCATCGCCTGGATTTGCAAAGCGCTCCAAAGCAGTCTGACATAGGCTCCTCTCATCACTCAGCGATCTAGCTTGTTGCTTCTGGCTTTTTGGTCGTTTCGGTAGGATAGTCCTTCCTGTAGAATGACCTGAAGCTGCGATCGCACGGCAACCGCAAAACGGATGAACTCAACTCAACTCAACAGCGCGTTTACACTTTTTCTGAGTCTGCTTGTGGAAGCGGTACCCTTCTTGCTGCTGGGAGTTTTGTTTTCGGGTTTGCTACTGTTCTTCGTGGATGAGCGCAAATTGGTGCGCTGGATGCCGAAAAATCCATTTTTAGGCGCGTTGGCGGGTAGCTGCGTCGGATTTTTGTTTCCTGTGTGTGAGTGTGGCAATGTGCCTGTGGCACGACGGTTGCTGATGCAGGGTGCGCCGTCTCCCGTGGCGATCGGTTTTCTTCTGGCAGCACCGACCATCAACCCGATCGTCTTCTGGGCAACGTGGACAGCTTTTCGTGACCAACCCGAAATTGTGTTTATGCGGGTCGGCTTCTCGCTGGCGATCGCCACGATTATTGGCTGGGTCTTCAGTGCTCAGGCAGATTTACGTCCGCTGTTGCAGCCTGCGGTGGCGAGAGCGATTCCGGCGAAGGCAGAAGGCAGAAGGCAGAAGGCAGAGGGGGAAGGGGGAAGGAGGAAAGCGTCCGCTTCGCCGTTGTTGGAGTCGGGGACGTATTTTTTGGGGCAGTCAGCGAAACCCTTACAAATTGATGCGGCAGAGTTGCAGGCACGCATGATGGGAGCGAATACTGCCGATAAGCCCATGTCTCATAAGCTGTTGCTGCTGTTGGACAATACGGTACAAGAACTGCGGGAACTGGGTGGTGTTTTGGTTTTGGGTAGCGCGATCGCGGCGATCGTCCAGGTGTTTGTGCCCCGTGATGTCATTCTCAATCTGGGTCAAAGTCCTGTTACGTCGATTCTGGCGATGATGCTGTTGGCAGCGATCGTCTCGATTTGCTCAACCGTCGATTCGTTTTTCGCGTTGTCGTTTGCCTCTACCTTTACCAGCGGTTCCCTCCTGGCATTCCTCGTTTTTGGACCCATGATCGACCTCAAAGGCATCGGCTTGATGCTATCGATCTTCAAAGCAAGAGCTGTCTTCTATCTGTTTGCTCTAGCAGCGTTGCTCACGTTTTTGTTTACGCTCATCGTGAATTTGTATGTGAGTTAGTGTTGGCAGGCAGAAGGCAGGAAACCGCAGAGACGCAAAGGCGCAGAGAAGTTTTAACTCCAAACTGCTAACTCAAATCCCATAACTTTCATTCCCCATCCCTCCTCTCCCCCCATGCCCCCCTTCCCCCCTCGCTTCCTCTCTCCCCTTCTCCCCTGGCTGGATGTGCTTGCGATCGCTGCTTGGGGTATTCTTTTCCTCAAATACTGGCTCACGGGCAAGCTGAACCTGCTGATTCATCCCAACTATATGGGTTTGACCGTCGTTGCAGGAGTAGTTTTGCTGCTAGTAAGTGGCATCAAAGCGGTGCTGTTGTTCAAGCAGAGGCGACGATCGGTGCGGGGTGGAGCAACAGAGCAACACTTGACACTCTTTCCGCCCGGTTGGAGTACAGCACTGCTGCTGGGTACTGCAATGTTGGGCTTGCTGATTTCACCGCGCGCGTTTGCCAGTCAGACCGCGATCGATCGCGGCGTAAACGACACCATTACCCTCACACGTGTCAAGCCACAGGCGTTTCGTGTGGCAACCAACAGTGCTGATAAAACCCTGGTCGATTGGGTGAGAACGCTGGCAGTTTACCCCGAACCGGATGCTTATACAGGACAGAAGGCGAAGGTGCAGGGCTTTGTGGTGTATCCAAAAGATTTGCCTGCTGACTACTTCTTGCTGTCGCGGTTTGTGATTACATGCTGTGCAGCAGATGCCTATCCCATCAGCTTGCCCGTCAAACTTTCTCAAGGACGCGATGCCTATAAACCCGATACCTGGCTCGAAATTGAGGGAGAAATGATGACAGCAGACCTCGCTGGTAAGCGTCAGTTGACGATCGCCGCCAAAACGCTGAAACCCATTGCAGAACCCAAAAATCCTTACGACTATTAGTAATTTGCTAGGGCAGAAGGCAGGCGGCAGAAGGGATGAGGGACGGAGGATGAGGGATGTAGCTTGCTTCCCGAAGGGTAGGCTAAAGGCTAGAAAGCTGACGGCTGACGGCTGACCGCTAGATAGAAAGCAGAAGTGAAAGGTTTGGAGCTAAGGCTTCTAGATTTAGCTGTCTGCTTCATTGAGCTTTAAACCGCTGTATTTGGCAAACCTTTGTGGAACCAGATGTCATCACGCAATACGCTCACGAGCATATTCCCATCACCAAACAGATGGGAATCATGGTTCTGGCAGTAGACGACGCGCAAATTTCTCTTCTCGCACCCCATGCACCCAACATCAACCACCGGGAGACGATCTTTGGTGGCAGTATTTCTAGCCTGGGTATTTTGGCGGGTTGGGCGCTTTTGTGGGCAAAACTTCAGGCAGAAGAAACACCAAATCGGTTGGTGATTCAATCCAGCAGCACAAACTTCATCAAGCCTGCAACGGATGCGATCGTGGCTTCCTGTACGTGCGATCGTGCCCATTGGCAAACCTTTTACACGACCCTGAAACGACACGGCAAAGCCAGAATTACCCTTAATGCCAAAACTCGGTGCGGGGAGACTATTGTTGCCACTCATACTGGGCAGTATGTTGCGATGAGAACGTGAAAGGGCGGGAGAGGCAGAGGACGCAAGGGGGGCGGAGGGAGCAAGGGGAGCTTTGAGTTAAGAAGTCAGGAGTCCGAGGTCAGGAGTTGCACTAAATAGTTGCACATTGCCCCCTCTGCTTCCCCTACCCTCTCTGCTTCCCCTACCCCCTCTGCTTCCCCTACCCCCCCTGCTTCCCCTACCCCCTCTGCTTCCCCTGCTCCCTCCGCCTCCCCTGCTCCCTCCGCCTCCCATTCATGCTTTACTAATCCCTTAACCCTCTCTACTCTCGCCACCATGACTTCTACCCTCAATCAGCAAATTCAGCAGTTTTATGATGCCTCTTCCGGGCTGTGGGAGCAGATCTGGGGCGAACATATGCATCACGGCTACTACGGTGTCGATGGTCGCCAGCAAAAAGACCGTCGGCAGGCGCAGATTGACCTGATTGAAGAACTGCTGCAATGGGCACCGATTGGACGACCAGAACGCATCTTGGATGTGGGTTGTGGGATTGGCGGCAGTTCACTTTACCTGGCAGAGAAGTTTAATGCTAACGTGACGGGCATTACGCTTAGTCCCGTGCAGGCAGAGCGAGCGACCGATCGCGCCAGAAGCGCAGGCATGATGGGAAGTGGAGCAGGCGCGATCGCCCAGTTTCAGGTTGCCGATGCGCTAAATATGCCCTTTGCGGATCAGTCCTTTGACTTTATCTGGTCACTCGAAAGCGGCGAACACATGCCTGACAAAGCGACGTTTATGCAGGAATGCTACCGCGTGCTGAAACCGGGCGGCACCTTTTTGATGGTGACGTGGTGCCATCGACCGATCGATTGCCAACCCCTCACAGCCGACGAGCAGAAGCATCTCGCCGATATCTATCGTGTCTACTGCCTGCCCTACGTACTGTCGCTGCCAGAATACGAAGCGATCGCCCAGACCCTCAACTTTCAGCAAATCCGCACCGCTGACTGGTCTACTGCCGTCGCACCGTTCTGGGATGTGGTGATTGATTCCACCTTTACGTTTGAGGCGATCGTCGGTCTACTCACCTCTGGCTGGACAACGATTCAGGCAGCACTTTCACTCGGACTCATGCAACGCGGCTATCAAAGTGGGTTAGTCCGCTTTGGCTTACTGTCAGCAACACGGCAATAACTTCGCCGACACTTCATTAATCCATCAGGAGTACGCAATCGTTCCGTTGTTTTGCTCATAAACCAGACCAATGGGAGCAAGCTAGAACGTGTCCGCATGAGGAACGTTTTGATGCGCTGGTTACTTGCGTTTGGGTTTGGGTTGGCGATCGTGTGCCTGCAACTGGTGCTGCCAACTCCTCTATGGTCAGCACCCGCTGGCTGTGATGCCGCCTATCCTGATGTGTGCATTCCGTCGCCACTGCCCGATCTCGACTGCAAAGACATTACCTTCCGAAACTTTCGCGTCCTGTCGCCTGACCCCCATCGGTTCGATCGCGACAAAGACGGTATCGGTTGTGAGTCCCGCTCCTAGATTCTGAAGCCTTGAGCGTAAAGTAACGCCTCTGCCCATGCTGCATCCTCACTGGAGAGTGGGGGCGTTGCTGGCTGGCTGTAATCAACGGCTAACTGATACCTGCCCCGCTCGTAGACGGTTTGAAGAACTGCTTGCAGTGGCAGCATGGGTTCTTCATCCGTAGCAGTCAAAGGAATGACGATCGACGGAATCGGTTGTCGCACGCTGAAGGCATAGAGTTGAGCCGTAGGACGACGATCGCTGCGGCTAATCAACATGCGGTAATGCGAGGGCTGACTCCCCAACATTGGCAAGGGTTGTCCACCTCTCAGCCAATCAATTTCTACCAAATGGGTCAAACTGGCGAGTATCTGATAGCGCTTTCGTTCGTAGGCGTTCCGTCCTTCTCCAGGACGTTTATTTTTAGGTGAGAGAATCTCGATCGCCGTAATTACCGCTCCACTTGCGATCTCCCGCACTTCTAAATAGCGCTCTTGTACTTCCTGGACATTCGGTAATGTCACAGAAATCGGTTCGGTTAGAGTCGCTAAATTGGCAGTCCGCCCTGGCAGGATCTCATCACCGCGTCTTGCAATCACCGAAACATCAGGAATGCCAACCAAGAGGCTATCATCTTCGGAGCTGAAATAGGTACGCTTTTCAATCGCCACCCGATACTTTTCAGTGAGATGTTCCGTCAGCGTATCGGCGATCGCCACAATGAGACGGCTGTGAACTTCTGACCACAACTCAGGGGCTTCCAGATAAGGGTCTACTCCCGGAAAGGGCGATCGCATCGTAAGCTCTTGCTGCATTAAAAAGTTGTTGCTGCAATCTTAGCAAGCAAATAGATCCTCAGGCTGATTGGTCTCTTTTGGAAACAGGCGATCGTAGACAAGCTCTCGATCAATTGGAGTTGAGGTGTAATTGATGATAGCCATAAGAGCAGGACGCACGCATGGAAATTCAGACACCGGATTGGGTCAAGCACGCCGTTTTTTATCAAATTTTTCCCGATCGCTTTGCCCGTAGCCAACAACCCCGTAAGCGGCTGTTAAACAATGCACGGTGGGAAGACTGGCAAGCAGTGCCCACGCTCCAGGGTTACAAAGGCGGCGATCTGTGGGGCGTGATGGAAAAGCTGGACTATTTGCAAGACTTGGGCATCACAGCGATTTACTTCACACCGATCTTTCAATCTGCCAGCAACCATCGCTATCATACGCACGACTATTACCAGGTTGACCCCATGCTGGGCGGCAATCCAGCGTTCAAAGCATTGCTAGAGGAAGCGCATCGTCGCGGGCTAAAAGTGGTTTTGGATGGCGTGTTTAACCATGCCAGTCGAGGGCTGTTCTTCTTTCATGACATTTTAGAAAACGGTCCCCATTCACCGTGGGTCAATTGGTTTAAAATTCACGGCTGGCCCCTGGCACCTTATACAGGCGAATTTCCCGCAAACTATGAGGGCTGGGTTGGCAACCGGGCGCTGCCTGTGTTTAACCACGACAACCCAGAAGTACGCGAGTATTTAATGGAGATTGCCGAATACTGGATCAAATTTGGCATTGACGGCTGGCGATTGGATGTGCCGTTTGAAATTAAAACGCCTGGTTTCTGGCAAGAATTTCGCGATCGCGTCAAAGCCATCAACCCAGAGGCATACATCGTTGGTGAAGTGTGGGGTGACTCGCGCGAGTGGCTTAATGGTACCCAATTTGATGGTGTGATGAATTACCTGTTTGCAGGACCAACGATCGCCTTTGCAGCAGGCGATCGTGTTGTGATGGAGCAGGTGCAGGGGCGCGACTATCAGCCCTTTCCGCCCTTATTTGCCAGAGAGTATGGCGAAAAGATGCAGGCACTCTTGAACCTCTATCCCTGGGAAATCCAGTTGACCCAATTGAACCTGCTGGCAAGCCACGATACTGCCCGGTTGATCACCATTGCAGGGAACGATCGCGCTAGTGTTGAATTGGCAACACTACTACTACTGACGTTTCCTGGAGCACCCAGCATTTACTATGGGGACGAAGTGGGACTACCGGGCGCGATCGACCCTGATTCTCGTCGCGGTTTTCCGCTAGAAGCTGATTGGGACAACGAGATTTGGGAGTACCACCGCCACCTCATTGCGCTACGCCATGCCCATCCTGCTCTGCGGACAGGCGAATACCACATTCTGTTTGCAGAAAGCACTCTTTATGTTTTTGCCCGCACCTTGGGCACAGAAGCGATTATCATTGCCGTAAATATCGGCAGCACTACTGGCAAAGCTGGCATACCATTGCAAACAGCGCTGGGATGTTTACCTGAAACAATCATTTTTGGGGCTGGGCAGTTGACGCTCGGTATCGGTGAAGAACCGAGCGGGTTCACCCTGGAACTACCCCCCCGCAGCGGTTGCATTCTGCGTTAGTGTCAATGACTAGCCCGTTCTAGATTTGCGATCGTCCGTGAAGCCCCATCTCATCGTCACTTTTAGAGAGCCATTAGCCCATGCCGTTGTCATCGCCAAAAAAAATCCTCGTTGTCCTCAATGGCAAAGGAGGCGTTGGTAAGACGACAACGGCAATCAACTTAGCCGCAGCCTTTGCTGAAAAAGAGCGTGTGCTTCTAGTTGATGCCGATCCGCAAGGATCAGCAACCTGGTGGGCTGGGCGTGGCGATCGCCCCATGGGCTTTGCTCTCCGGCAAGAAACCAATCCAACGCAACTTGCCGCACTTCGCCATGTGGGAGGCTACGAGCTGATTGTGGTTGATACCCCTCCTGCTCTCGCTTCAGAGGTGTTAACAGCGGTTCTACCGATCGCAGACTACATCATTCTGCCCACTCCACCCGCCCCCATGGATTTAACTGCCCTCATTGAGACCGTGAGGAGTACAGTCACGCCAAAAGGTATTGCCCATCGAGTTCTGCTCACGCGAGTCGATCCTCGCAGCTTAAACGAAGCGGTAGAAGCGCAAAACACATTGAGAGAGCTAGGAATTCCCGCCTGTAATGCGTTTATTCGTGCCTACAAGGCGCACGAACGGGCAGCGTTGGAGGGACTGTCCATTATGCTATGGCATGGCAACAACGCGCGTGAGGCTGAAGCTGATTATCGTTGCGTGGCTGAAGAAATTCAGCACGATTGGGGAAAAGAGAAGGGGGAAAGGCTAAAGGCTAAAGGCTAGAAGTTTGTAGCGGCGTTTCGCTTGCAAATGGCGGTATGGTTTATAGAGATACTTAAACAGAAACCCACACATAGCATTACCTGAACGGGTATCGATTAAAGTATTAGTACGACGCATTGGGAACGGAGGACGCATGGCTAGGAGACGACTATCAGATATGTTGCGCGAGGAAGCAAACAAACCCTCAGATGATGAAGCTTCGGCAGGGGCTGGACAGGCAGCAGACGAGCCAGACGCAGACGATGTAGAGGTAGTAGATGCAGAGGCTGTAGAAGAAACGGCAGCGATCGCAGCATCGGCTTCCACTAAAGCCAGTACAGCCGCGAAAAGTCGATCAACCAAGCAGACAACTGCCGAGCCTCAAACCACTCCCGCACCAAACCAGGACAAAGCCTTAATGCAGAAGATCGCAGACCTAACGTCAGCCCTAGATGAGCAGAAAGCGACAATCGAGCAATTGCAAACTGACCTGGAGCAAACTCGTAAAGACGCACGTCAGCTTTCCGACTCAAACGCAAAACTGACTCAAGAACTAAAAACACTACAGGCACAAACGCCAGCTGTAAACACTAGCGCCCTGACCAAAACAGCAGAATCCCACGCTCTACAGGAGTTAAAGCTGGGACCCTCGCCTGTTGCAGATCCCTCGCCTGTTGCAACACCAGAGAATTCGCTCAAGACCTTTAATCGAGATGTTGGCTGGTTTGATTAATTCGTGAACCAACGCTTGTTTCGACCGGAGCGATCGCAGGCTCAATTGCCAAACCACCGCAGCATCATTTAATTTAAACGCGTTTAAATCTGGCATGGCAGAAAAGAAAACGATTCAAACGCTTGCTGTTGATATTGGAGGCAGCGGTATTAAGGTGATGGTGTTGGATGAGAAGGGCAACCCCATCACAGAGCGCGATCGCGTGGATACACCGCAACCTGCAAAACCAGAGCCGATGCTGGCAGCGATCGTTGCGCTGGCGCAGGGCAAGGAATTCGATCGTGTATCGGTTGGCTTTCCGGGTGTTGTCAAAGCGGGCATCACCAAAACCGCCGCCAATGTTGACTCCGAGTGGATTGACTTCGACCTGGCAACCGTCCTTTCGCAACGCCTCCATAAACCCGTGCGGGTCATCAACGATGCGGATATGCAGGGACTGGGCGCTATCTCTGGTAAGGGCTTGGAACTTGTGATCACGCTAGGCACTGGTGTGGGTGGCGCGTTGTTTCTCGACGGTAAGCTAATACCCAATCTGGAGCCGGGTCACCACGAATTTCGTAAAGGTGATACCTACGAACAACAATTAGGCAACGCGGCTTTAGAGTTAGCTGGCAAAAAGAAATGGAATGAACGTGTGACGAAAGCGATCGCATCGTTAGAGCACCTGTTTAACTATGACACGCTCTATCTTGGCGGCGGCAACGCAAAATTCATTGCCTTCGAGCTACCCCACAACGCCAAGATTGTACCCAACATTTCTGGGCTGCTGGGTGGGATTGCCCTGTGGCGAGAGTCGTAGAGGTGAAGAGGACGACTTGAGTCAATTCCGACTCCTCAAAACCCCTGGCTCCTCACTTCTAACCGCTAACCTTTTCCCATCAACACAGACTACTGAGCCATTAGACAGGCTAATATAGACGACGTACTCGATTGTCCTCGTGGAGAGGTGGCAGAGTGGTCGAATGCACTCGACTTGAAATCGAGCATCGCGAAAGCGATCGGGGGTTCGAATCCCCCCCTCTCCGTTTGTATTGTTTGATGTAGCGCTATCCAAAGATGGTCCGGTTCAGGTCAAGGAGCTTCAGCCCTTGTTGCTGTGTAGGCGACTGGATGTTCTAAGTTATCTGGCTTTCTTTGGGCTATGCACGACCAAGTTGCAGCCCATACTGAGGGAGCTTTCTGAGCAACTGAGCCGCTTTGCAACGATTTGCTCCAGCACACGTTCTACTTTAAATACACTTCCTATAAATACAGTACTGAGAAATATTGTTTCCCTGAAGACTAACTGCAACTGCGGGTTATCCACTTTTAGTTGGGCATAGCTAAGATAGCCAATCTCATGCCAAACCTATGATTTCCCGGAAAATTTCTTCGTCAGAGCCAGATTGGAGCCGTGAAGAATCTCTTCAGTGGTGGGATCCAGCGCGACAACTTTTAAAGTCAATACGCAACTATCAATATTGGCGAGAGCGTGGCGGGGTACTAGGTTACTTTTTGACTAAATATACTGTGATCCAGCACAGATTTTGGAGCGCTGTTACGGGCGCGGATATTCCACTCAATTGCCGCATTCAGGGTGGATTGTTGATGCCTCATCCAAATGGCATTGTGATTCATTCAGAAGCGGTGATTGGTCCCAACTGTCTAATTCTGCAACAAGTCACGATCGTCTCAGGGGTCATCATTGGAGGCAATGTCGATATTGGCAGTGGTGCCAAGATCATCCGCTCAGTCTCAATCGGTAATCACGCCAAAATTGGCGCTAATGCGGTAGTGCTTTGTGATGTGCCAGCCAATGCTTCGGCGGTTGGCATTCCAGCAAAAATTATGGTCAAGACACCAGAAGTTAGCATTCTAGCGAAGGTTATTGTGAAGCCAGTTGCTGCTAACCGTATTGCCAAAAGGCACCGCAACCAAGTCGCTTGATTTTTACAAGACCCATTTGAGCTGTCGTAGGGGCTTGAGAACCGCGATCGTTCGACCTGCTAATGCCATGCTTCATCCCAGAGCGCCACGAAGAACCTGCTGTATCACCTGGTTCTTTAAAGGATAAGCATGGCTGAGTGCAAAACTGCATCTACACCAGGATATTGAGCGGGGGTTTAACGCAGTTGAGTCGCTTTTAGCATGTGATAGGCGATTAATAGCTGTGTCAGTGCTAGAGGATAGCTCTGTAGCGTTTCGCCAGTGGTACCCGTCAGTCTACCGAGTTCTGGGTTGGTCGAGCGATCGCACGCGTCAATCAAGTTCGGTATGTCGCTACAGATAAACCGCTCTAGTCTCGTTACCTGTTCGCTCGTGGCATGACCGTCAATTTCCAGCACGTCAACTGGTTTGCCCATATCACGATCGAGACCCAACCGAATGGCAGAGTCGCCGTGCATCGCGTCAGTACTGACGACTTGAGTCAAGTCAGGGTGAGGGATATTGGGTCTAAGGACGAGACGAACATTGAGGTGCCCGTTCCCTTCGGCGATGTGTTCAGGAGCAGGGTAAAAGCTGACTACCAGATCTGCCCACTGCCGCTGAGGACGAATGTATGCCTCGGAGTCTGCTTCGCGCTTGAGCATTTCTGCCCGCACTTGTTCTTCTGTATAGCCGCGCTTTTGGGTATCTCGCTTGACTTTCCACTGTGTCCGCAGTTCCTCTGGCGGCGCGAGGTAGACTTTGACATCATAAGCATCACGCGCCCCACGCGTCGAGTATCCGAGTAGCCCTTCAGCTACTACAAACTTGTTGGGCTTAATATATTCTGGCGCGTCAAAGGTGCCCGTTTTATGGTTGTAGATGGGTTTAAGAATTGGCTGCCCTGTGCGGAGGTGGGACAGATGCTGCTGCATGATATCCAAATAGTTGCAATCTGGATGCAAAGCGGTAATGCCAAGTTCAGCTCGCTGCTTGCGATCGTACCGATGATAATCATCCGTACAAATGACGGTCACATTTTCAGGACCCAGAAACTGAGCAATCCCTTTGGTTAGAGTGGTTTTACCAGCAGCGCTATCGCCAACAATGCCAAGAATAATCGGGCGATCGGTCATGTTTCCTCCAGTATGAGCCGTCTAGTAACGGTTTTGACAAATTTGGCTTATTTTAAGTAAGGAGCGGGAAGTGACGCAATCAAAGGGACAGCCAAGCTGCGCCTGCCAGCGCTAATGTGGCTGCTGTTTAAGCGCACGGCAAAAGTAATCAATCTGCCTTCACATCAAAACCGAAACTTTAAGTACTCAGGCTTTCATCTATTATCAGTAATGCTGAGCACCTAAAATCTTTATTAAGAATTGTTCTACTCTCTCTATGCCTCGAACAGGGTTTTCTGAAGGTATCACTGGAACAGAACAACTGAACAGACATATCGGTATAGACATATCGGTAGAGATATATTGGTTTTCACTCGTTATCCCCTTGCACTCAACAAAACACCTATGAACGTCTTTGTTTTCCATACGCCTGAACTCACCCCAACAACGATGGTGGCTGATTGCGCGATCGCGGTCGATGTGTTGCGTGCGACGACGACGATTGCCACGGCACTAGGGGCTGGTGCAGAAGCCGTACAAGCATTCAGCGATTTGGATAAGCTGCTAGAGGTGAGCGAGAAGTGGGCACCTGATAAGCGGATTCGAGCCGGAGAACGGGGTGGTTCACAGGTAAAAGGCTTTGATTTTGGCAATTCTCCCCTTGACTGCACACCAGAGCGCGTGGGTGGTCGTCGTCTCTTTATCAGCACCACTAATGGCACACGAGCGCTCCAGTGCATTGAAGCCGCTCCTACCGTTTTGGCAGCCGCTTTAATTAACCGTCGCGCTGTGGTGCAGCATCTCGTCGAGCACACACCCGAAACCATCTGGATTGTCGGCTCCGGTTGGGAAGGCAGCTTTTCACTGGAGGATACTGTGTGTGCTGGCGCGATCGCTCACGGCTTGCAAACCGCACTCGGCTGTTCGCTGGATGCTCTGGCTGGCAATGATGAGACGATCGCGGCAGTCAGCCTCTACCGTCAATGGCAAGACGATCTGCTTGGACTGTTCCACCATGCCAGTCACGGCAAACGGTTGCTGCGTCTGGACATCATTGAAGACCTGAAGTATTGCTCTCAGCAAGATATTTTGGACGTACTCCCGATTCAGCGGGAACTGGGCGTGTTAGTCAGAACCGATTTGAGTAACATCTGATCGTGACATATTCCTTAGGCGATCGGCTACTGAGATTAGCGCGATCACCGCTTAGGAAGTCGGAACGTTAGTTAACTGCGTTCCAAAACTCACAGCGGAAACAATCATTTACACTGTAAAACGATCAGCTACAACGACTCCGAGCTAACTCATCTCTAGAGTGACCCAATATGCAAGCTTGGATCGCCATTCTTTTCAGTATCGGACTCGTAGTTGTCTGTAGCGTGATTTCTTCTACTGTTAATTTTCCCATTACAGGGTTGATAGTTCTCAGCACGTCGCTATGGGCATCAATCGATTCATCGAAGATACAGCTCAAGCGGTACAAGACAGGTATTTCATATGGACCTGTCGTTCTTTTTATTGCGATCGCTTTACTGTGGATTATTGGCTTTCCTTGGTATTTAGCGGTGCGCTACAAAATTAAGAACGGAACAGCCTTGCTGAAGTAGCTTTGGCAACTCAAATTGAAGCGTGGTCGTTGTTACCAAGTGTTTCCAGCAAGATGTCATTCTAGATAAGATTTACGATCGTTTCCTTAAATTAGTAGAACGAGCGATCTCGTTCACCACACCCAATGCGATCGCAACCAACTCAGTGTTAATGCTCCCAAATTCAGCAGCGAGTATCAGAGACTCAACATAGCTCACGCAACGATGCTAAAGATAGTCTAGACACTTTGACTCCCTTAAAGGGAGTCAAAATAGCCCCCTTAAATCTAAGAGATTTCTTCCAAAGCTGGCTCTGCTTTAGTTTTAGAACGGAGAGAGAGGGATTCGAACCCTCGTTAAGTTGCCCTAAACAGCATTTCCAGTGCTGCGCCTTCAACCACTCGGCCATCTCTCCACAGAGTTACACTGTGTAAACAGTTGCAGAATAACTATGTTAGCA
The DNA here is from genome assembly GCA_019358895.1 of Tildeniella nuda ZEHNDER 1965/U140. Lineage (GTDB taxonomy): Bacteria > Cyanobacteriota > Cyanobacteriia > Leptolyngbyales > Leptolyngbyaceae > Stenomitos > Stenomitos nudus. The sequence continues at coordinate 216,206 of JAHHIG010000003.1, forward strand.
GAAGCAGGTAGCTTTAGAGAATGCTTGAAGCGTAATGGCAGTATTAGATCCACTAAGAAGAATCAAAAAGCCTGTAAGTGTCCTTCCCAACCTTTGCACGAATACAGAACGGTGGATACAGGTATCCGTGATGACATACATACGGATATATTAGAAAAACTTTACATAGCGCAATCATTAGTTGCAGATCTTAACGCTGAACAAAGACCGAACCAATGGGCGATCCCAGCGTTCTTAAAGTCACCGACTCAGGATTACCCCTGATAGCATGGCAAATTAAAATGAGAAGAGCGATATTAAATGAAGGAGAGCAATGATGCATTTGCTGTCCTTCAGCTCTTCAATCAAACTTGATGGCTTTCCGGTTCACCTCAAAAGTGCATCGTTCGATCGTTCATTGCTCAGCAATTTTGTTAATCACCCGTTAACTGGTTGTTAGTGATCAGCTCACTGAAGTGTTGCTGGCTGACCGTTTGCAAAACATGCTGTTTGCAAACACGCTAACAAAACCAAACCGTACCCCGACTCACTTCATTGCCTAGTTTTTAGGAGGACGGCTTTATCATGTCACTATTTTCCACAACAAATTTAGAAGAATATGCTCGTCAATGCACCTTGCAACGACGACGCTACGAAGAATGCCTTGAGCAGTCGCAACGAAGTCATGCGGTTGACACAAGTGGAACGACAACCGGGGCGATCGCTCACGCTGCTGAAGCGCAAGAGTTCGTTGAAGCCAGTCAATTAGATGCTTCTGCTCATCAAGGGGGGCAAAGCTGCATGACTGATCTGCTAGAACTGCCTGTTGACCCATTCAGTTGGGATGGCGAAGCTTTAGGTTCGGATAATGCGAGGACTGCTGTTGCTGAAGTCCATCAACGGTACAACAAGCGCACGCAGACACCTCGCAAAACAGCGAAGAATCCGACAGCAAAAAGTCCGAGTGCAGTTAGCTATGGCGCTCCCTAAGTGCTGGCTAAAAAATAACTGCACACTTTGGATCAGCGATCAGCGATCAGCTAAAAACTGATAGCTGACGGCTGGCGGCTACAGACCATGCTGTTATTTCTGTACAACTCCTAAGTGCTGGTTCAAAACAAATTCGTGTTTCGTCAGGAGTCAAATGAGTTGCTTCTGCTCATCTGAGTTTGGTCATGTTCAGCTATACGATTCATTCTCAGGACTTACGCATCAGGTGTTTAGATCCCCGACTTCTGATTAAAGTTCTGTCTTAAAAGCCAACTCAAGCATAGAAGTCGGGGATCTTTGCGTAAGTCCTCATTCTCTATGGAGGCGTTAGGGAGTAACGCCTCCATAGAGAAATAAAGCTGAACCGTCCTGTACAGCCTGGGAGATACAACAGGACTGTGTTTGTAGATACAAAATTAGTCTTGTAATTGCGTCTCAATGGAGGGGAAAGCTTTGTAAACTCTCCTCGTGCCTGAGTCGCATTCTGGTTTCTTAGACTCAACCCAACTTTTATTTGATCTACAGCAAGGCAATGAGATTGCCCGTAGCCTCAGCGGTTGCTTGGAACCAGAAACGATCGCACGTAGAGTGACGGAGGGCATGGTAGCTGAGTTTGGCTGCGCGTTTGCCCGCATTTGGCTCGTCGAAGCCGATCGCACTTCACTGCGGTTGGTTGCTTCGTCAGGCATGTACACTCGCATTGATGGCTCTTTCGCCAGAGTGCCCATGGGCGCGTTTAAGGTCGGTAAAATTGCCCAGAACGGCATTCCGTTTTTGAGCAATGCTCTTGCCGATGAAGCATGGGTACGCGATCGAGCCTGGGCGATCGCAAATGGCATTCACGGTTTTGCTGGCTATCCGTTGACGGCTGGTGGTGATGTCGTTGGAGTGCTGGCAGTCTTTAGCCGACAGGGAATGGCACCCGAATTTCTGGAAGTCTTACAGAGTTTATGTGCTACCGTTGCGATCGCCCTTGAAATTGCCCTGCATCATCAGCAAGAAAAGCAAGCCTGGCAGCAGGAGAAACAAACCTGGCAAACGGCTTCTCAAAACAATCCTCCGACTTTTAGCCCCCTTTCTGAGCAACTGGCAAGCCTTTTAGTGAACGTACGCCTGACACTGGTTGGCACGGAAATTCCATTATCAGCACCGCTCACGTGCCTGTTTCTGCGGGCGGCAGAGATTTTGCGTGAACTGCAATGCGTGTACTGTCGCCTTACCTACGGCACAGCACAAGTCTCCCTCGAAGCGATGGCATCTTCCTTGATGCCCAAACTGTTGCATGATAGCGCTCACAGTGCCTCACCCTTCGATGAGCTTTTGTTCGCAGCAACCTGCTTAGGGGGAAGCCTGCAAAGCTATGCGGGCACCGAGCAGCGTGCTGCACAGGTATTACTATCGGTTCCTTATCCTGGCTGCGTGTTAGGACCCCGCTTGCAGATTCAGTGTGGGTTGCCAGTACTGCAAATGGCGTTCACGCATCTGGCATATCTGGCGGGCTTAACCGTTTGTGCAGCAGCAGACGATTCGATCCCTGTCCTCACGGATGATCCCGTAGGGCTAGAAACCCATAGCCCGATTCTTTGGGTCTCAACGCAGACGCAGCCAATGCTTAGACAGTCGGTACCCAAACGTATCAGCGCCAAAATTGATTTAACGATCGCACCGACTCAGCTACGCGCCGCAGTAGAAGCCGTCACCAAGGGAGAAACCTGGGGTTTTGCGCCCAAGTCAGACTCAGAGTTAAAGAAGCTTTCTGAGCGTGAACAAGAAATTATGACGCTTCTAGCTCAAGGTTTGCGCGATCGTGATATCGCCATCACTCTACATATCAGCGATCGCACCGTCAAATTTCACATCAATAACATTCTGGCGAAGCTCAAGGCAAAGACTCGCTTTCAGGCGTTGTATCAGGTGACGCGCAATGGCTGGATTAACCCAGAAATCTTGGAGCGATCGCCATCGCCACCATCCAGCTAAAGCTGCTAGACCTCTGATCCGTTTGGGATCACCCACAGCCTTCTGCCTCCTGCCTCTTCGCGGAAGTGAGGTATGAGGTGTATTAGCTTCTGCCTTCTGCCCCCTGCCCTCTGCCTTCTGCCTTCTGCCCCATCAAGTAATCACCGTCGGCTTTTCCATACCCGTGTGCGTATGAATGCCAGCGATCGTGTCGGCGATCGTGATCAGCTCACTCAACGCTTGCTGAGGATCACGCTGATGTCTGGCAACATTGGGTTCATAGCTTTCCAGGTAAACCCGTAGTGTCGCACCTTGCGTACCTGTGCCAGAGAGTCTGAGTACAATGCGAGAGCCGTCGGTAAAGCCAATCCGCACACCCTGATTGATGCTGACGCTGCCGTCGATAGGATCGGTATAGCTGAAATCATCGGTGTACTCGACTTCGTACGCGCCAAATTTTTTGCCCTTCAGCGTGGGCATTTGCTCGTGAACGCCTTTCATAAGGGTTGCTGCGCGATCGCTGTCTACGCCTTCATAGTCATGACGTGAGTAGAAGTTGCGCCCATACTGCTGCCAGTGTTCTGTCACAATCTGCTCAACCGACTCTTGCCGCACTGCCAGGATGTTGAGCCAGAACAACACTGCCCACAGACCGTCTTTTTCACGCACGTGGTTAGAGCCTGTGCCAAAGCTTTCTTCACCGCAGAGAGTGACTTTGCCTGCATCTAGCAGATTGCCAAAGAATTTCCAGCCCGTGGGTGTTTCATAGGATTCAATACCAAGTCGTGCCGCCACACGATCGGCGGCTTGACTCGTCGGCATCGATCGCGCAATGCCTGCCAGTCCGTCTTTATAACCAGGTACCAGTTTGGCATTGGCAGCAAGCACCGCAAGGCTATCGCTGGGGTTAACGAAAAAGTGACGACCCAAAATCATGTTGCGATCGCCGTCACCATCCGATGCTGCGCCAAAATCCGGTGCATTCTCCCCAAACAGCAACGCGACTAAATCATGGGCATACACCAGGTTGGGATCAGGATGTCCGCCACCAAAGTCTTCGAGTGGGATACCGTTTTGGACAGTGCCAGCAGGTGCGCCCAACGTCCCTTCAAAGAGCGCATGGGCGTAAGGTCCGGTGACGGCATGGAGGGAATCCATGCACATGCGAAACGAGCCGCTAGTGAGCAGTTTACGAATGCGATCGAAGTCAAACAGTGACTCCATTAGCTCCGTATAGTCAGTCACCGGGTCAATCACTTCTACAGTGATATCGCCCAGTGGAAAACTGCCCAGAGTGTCCAAATCAAGATCGGCTGCGTCTAGAATTTTGTACTGGGCGATCGTCTTGCTGTGAGCAAAGATTGCTTCCGTCACCTTCTCGGGTGCGGGACCACCATTACCAATGTTGTACTTAATGCCAAAATCTTCTGTGGGACCAGCGGGGTTGTGACTGGCAGACAGGATAATACCGCCAAAGGCGCTGTTTTTGCGAATCACACAGGACGCAGCAGGAGTTGAAAGGATGCCGCCTTGCCCCACCAGTACGCGACCGAAGCCGTTTGCTGCTGCCATTTTCAAAATAGTTTGAATCGCCTCGCGGTTATAGTAACGACCGTCACCACCGACGACTAGCGTTTGCCCCTGAAACCCTTCCAGGCTGTCAAAAATAGCTTGAACAAAGTTCTCCAGATAGTGAGGCTGCTGAAACGTGGGTACTTTCTTACGCAACCCAGACGTTCCAGGTTTTTGATCGCTAAAGGGCGTGGTTGAAACTGTTTGTATGCTCATGCAAATATCCTTCTCAAGCCGATGGTTGGCGCAATACGTAGGAGCGTGGATCAATTCACCGACAAAGGTCGATGCTATTTCATTCTCATATTGCAGTAGAAGTCAGGTTGCAGTAGAAGTCAGGAGCGAAAGTGACTAGCTCCGCGGGCAACGCTCTTCAAATCATACGCCTCAAGGGTTAAGAGATCAGGTAGCAAGATGATGTAATCACCGATCACTTCACAACCGTCACCACTGTGCCGAGCGTGACCTGCTTGAAGAGTTCTTCGACATCCTTGTTGTACATACGAACACAGCCATGCGACGCGGCTCTACCGACAGAGCGTGGCGTGGGCGTGCCGTGAAACCCAATCCAGTTTTTACCATCCGTCCAGAAGCCAATCCAATAGCGACCGAGAGGATTTTCAGGATCACCACCTGGAATAACAACGCCCTTTTGTAAGGGGTGAATCCAGGTGGGGTTTTTAATCATCTGCTTGACTTCATAGCTGCCTGTAGGTGTTTCCCAGCCTGGGCGACCCACCGCGATCGCGTAGCGCTTCAGGGGTGTTTCACCTCGATAAAGCGTGACCTGACGACGGCTAAGGCGAATTTCGAGGCGCAGAGCTTGTGTCTCGGCACCAGTCGGCTGTAAATCTGGCTCAAAGCGTAAGTCTGGATGAAAGCCTGGATCGAGATACGGTGCGAGTGCGGCTGGTATCCGTAGTTGATTGGGCTGCGTTGAACTGCCCTGATGAGGTTGCTTAGGCGATGCCCGTCCAGACTCTGCTGGCTTCTCAGTGGTTGGAGTTGGCTGAGCTGACGAGCTAGCAGATGACGGGTGAGCAGCTAACAAGGCTGACGATAACGTCAAAAGACCAACTGCTAGTAGTGGCGCGTTCGCTATGAACAGCGAAGGCTCTAATTTGACTAAACGTTGCGGCATTGCGTAAACGGAAGCTCAGGAGATTACTTTCGATGAAAGCAAGAGAATCAGCGATTGGCAATACATCTCTGGTGAGAAGTGCTCTGTAGGAAGCTTTTTTGTTGCTCAGAATTCTGACAGGTGAGAGCGAACTGTCTAAGCGTCCATCATATGCCATTCTTCAGACCGATGCGCCATTGCCGCTGACGTTCGAGCATGATTGGAACGCCGATCGGAGAAAGACTCAAGCATGAAACCCAAGGATGTGTTCAAACTGCTTAAAGATACGGTGACAGAATGGCAGGAAGACAAAGTGCCACTGTGGGCGGCTGCTTTGGCATACTACACAGTTTTTTCGCTGGCTCCACTGTTGTTAATTGCGATCGCGATCGCGGGTGTCGTTTTTGGAGAAGATGCCGCACGGGGTGAAATCGTTGGGCAAATTCAAGGCTTGGTGGGCAAAGAAGGGGCAACTGCCATCCAGTCAATGATTCAAAACGCGAATCGACCGGGATCAGGAGGGACGATCGCAACAGTGGTTGGGGTCGTTACACTGATGTTTGGAGCTTCTGGCGTGTTTGGGCAACTACAGGATGCGCTTAATACAATTTGGGGCGTTAAACCAAAGCCAGGGCAGGGCATCAAAAGTTTTCTTCAGGCTCGCTTTTTGTCTTTTGCAATGGTGCTGGTCATTGGTTTCTTGCTGCTGGTATCGCTGGTACTTTCGGCAGCATTGGCAGCGATCGGCACCTTTTTCAACCAGTTACTGCCCGATGTGGCGATCGTGGGTCAACTGGTCAACTTTCTCGTTTCCTTTGGCTTCATCACCCTCTTATTTGCCGCTATCTATAAGTTTCTGCCGGATGTCAACGTCGCGTGGAAAGATCTCTGGATTGGTGCCGCTGCGACCGCTTTACTCTTCAATGTTGGTAAGCTTCTGATTGGCGTTTATTTGGGCAGCAGTGGCGCTACATCGACATATGGTGCCGCAGGTTCGCTCGTTGTGATTTTGCTGTGGGTCTTTTATTCTGCTCAGATTATTTTGTTTGGCGCGGAGTTTACGCAGGTCTTTGCAAAATATCGTGGCTCTGAAATTACGCCCAGTTCCCATGCGGTGCGTCTGCCACGGGCAACTCAGTCGTCGGTAGAGCAATCGGTTGATCCAGCTATCACTACCCAAAATGACAGTGGCGCAATGTCCAGCAAACGGTCAGCCTCGGCTTCAAAAACCCGCTCGATCGCGACTCTCTTAGGCTCGGTTGTCATGCTGGCTGGAGCCGTGCGGCGATCGACCCCACGATCGCGTCGTCGCAAACGTCGCTAGATCCTTTCCACCGTACAGAGCTACTGGCTGACCGCTAAGAGCGAAATGCTCTGGCAGTCACTTAGCGACACCCCAAGCTGTCGCGTGTATCCGCACCCGTTGATGGATTCACGCCCTGTGCCCGTTTACAGAGTTGAGTGATGTCGTAGCGATCGATAATCGCGTCGGTAAAATCGGCACCAGTGATATCTGCTTCATCAAAAATGCTGCGAGATAGGGTCGCTCCAACCAGAATGGCGTTTGTTAGATTCGCTTTGTAGAAGGTGACGCGATCGCCCAACGCATTTTCTAAATTCGCCCCGGTAAGATTGGCTCCTAAAAGATTGCCCTTTGTCAAAATGGCACCAACCATATTGGCTCCAGCAAAGTTAGTACCGCGCATTTCAGCCGCTACAAATACGCCGCCAACCAAATCCATGTTGGAAAAATCTCGGTTGTCTAAAGTCGTATTGCTGTAGTTGATGGTTTTCGCTTGTGCCAGAGCTGGGCTGGCTCCTAGCATGATCCACAGACATGCTAGTGCGATCGTCAGTAGGACAAGAAGAGACCGTTTTATCAAAGCAATAAAGGATAACGGCATAAAAAATTGGTTGACGAGTTAAATATAGCAGTCCCAAAGCAGTTGTGAGCGGCACTGAAGCCTTGAACCATCAGCGGTCAGCTATCAGTTTTTCTTTGACCGCTGACCGCTAAGCGCTGCTAGCCATCTTGCTTCTCACCATTCATCCAGGATCGCTATATGTACTGCTGTTCGCTAACAACCCGCTTTTTCAATGCCTCGACTTTCATAGTATTTGCGTTGCTTGTGCCTATTTGGTCGGCATCGTCCAATCATTGCCCACACGGATCGTTAGGTCAGATTCTAAATCACCCGTTGAATCAGCTTCGACCTGACCGATCCCCAGCAGGCTTTTTAGTGTTTTAGCGCCGCTTAAATCGCCTTGCTGCGCGATAATCTGGGTCTGGCGCTGTTGATCAGACCAGTCAGCGGCAATGTAAACGTTGGAAAACCCTCGTTTGACTAAATAGCGACGCAGTTGGTCGGCAGCATCAGGTTTGCTCGAAGCGTTTTGAATCGCAATTTTGAGGTCGTTGGCTGAGCGAAGCTGGTCAGTGGTTGTAGTGGCTGACTCACTGTTGAAATATTGTTGAACGACTCGATCGCGCCCCTCAGTACTCATAATCCAATAACTGGCATCGAACTCAGTAGGCGTGCTGAACCGACCGGGTAGCATCACCATTTTGAAGTTACCCTGGCTTAATTGCCGCCCAGCGCCCGTCAGTGCAAGCATCTCCTCCAGGCTCAGATTTGTGTCAATGTACTTCTGCATGGCTGACACCAACCCAGGTAGTCGTGGGATCACCGTGGGATTAGTGACTCGCTTAAGCAAGGCTTTGAGTAAGGTCTGTTGGCGCTGAACGCGCCCAATATCCCCGTAGGCATCGTGACGAAACCGGGCAAACTGCTCTGCTTGATTGCCATTCAGTGTTTGCAGCCCAGCGGTAAGGTTGATGGTAAGCTTCTGCGTTTTATCGACGTAGGACATTGCCTGGGGTACATAAACCTCGACTCCGCCCAGGAGATCAACCAGTTCTCGAAACGCCGCTGTGTCAACCCGCACGTAGCGATCGATCGTAACCCCATTCAAAATACCACTGACCGTTTTAGCGGCTAGTTCTGCACCACCTCTGACATTGGCATCGTTGATTTTGGCAGTGCCAATAGTAGGGAGATTAACTTGAGTATCACGGGGAATCGACAGCAACCTTACCGACTCATCAGTCGGGTCTACTCTTAGTAGTAGCATCGTGTCGCTGCGACCGTTGAATAGCTCTTTTGAGCCTGCCTTTGCGCCAGGAACACGATCGATCCCCATCACCAGAATATTGACTGGACGACCGACCTGATACTGAAAACCAGACTGCCAGGACGTGCCGTCTGACGACTGCGCCCCTTTTTGACTTGACGCGATGCCTGTGGGTAAGGGAAGCAAAAGTGCAGCAGTGACACCGATCGCCGTCGAAAGTGCCGCTACAGCGACCAAGGCTAAACGTTTGAGTAGCCACCCAGCAGAGGCGGTTTCTTGAGACGGTGAGGTAGCGATCGCAGGCTGTAATGGAATGGTAGAACTCAAATGCCCTTTGGATGGTTCAGCAGCATTAGATGGCTGAACGTTTGTGCCTTTTTCAGTTTGTGTCACTACCAGCGATCCTTCCTATTAAACTTAGACAGTTACAGCTTGCCTATTCCAACGACGAATCCAGCTTGTCGAGCATTATAGCGTGAGCATGCCTTAGACCTGCTCTGCATCCAGACAGAATCCCTCCATATGCGTTAAGTAGCTGCCGTTATCGTCAAGAATGAGCCTTTTTAGCTAGCTTCAGACTTAGAGCCATTTGCAATCTCCAATGCCCTTCTAAAGCCCATTCTGAATTCATGCCGCATTTTTACACTGTCCGCATTCACGATCGCCGCACGCATCAGCGCTATACCGTCGAAGTGCCTGACGATCGCTACATCTTGCATACTGCGGAAGCGCAGGGAGTGGCGTTGCCCTTCGCCTGCCGCAATGGGGCTTGTACAACGTGTGCTGTCCGCGTTCTAGCAGGCGAACTCTTTCAGCCAGAAGCAATGGGCTTGTCGCCTAAGCTTCAGGAACAAGGGTATGCACTGCTGTGCGTCAGCTATGCTCGGTCTGACCTGGAAGTGGAAACCCAGGACGAAGATGAAGTTTACGAGCTTCAGTTTGGTCGCTACTTCGGTAAGGGCAAAATAAGAGCAGGATTGCCGCTGGACGAAGAGTAGAGCATGAAACATTCACAATGGGTCGTTTGGAAGCACTGGAAAGGGTTGATCTTCAAGGTTGCCCTTTTCATTTTCCTCACTGGCTGTCAATCGATGGTGCCGTCTCAGGGGCTTACAGTTGAGGCTAAGCACATTATTAGTGGGCGCGAGTTTGAGGTTGCAGGGGTTGTAGCAGCACCAGATGTGACCGAGCGTATCCGGTTGGAAGGCATTGATGTGCCCGATGTGAGTCAGCAGCCTTGGGGCGAAGCGGCAAAGGCTTATCTGGAGCAGCGTCTTCGCAATCAGACCGTGCTGCTAGAAACGGATGCAGAACCACGAGACGCGATCGGGCGACGACTGGCTTACGTTTGGCAGAGTCGGGTACTGCTGAACGAAGCGCTGGTGGCAAACGGCTATGCGATCGTCTCGCCCCATCCGCCCAATCGCAAATATGATCAACGGCTGATCCACGCCCAGGAGTATGCAAGAGTGTTAGGGCTGGGAGTTTGGAAGCCTGATCAACCATTGAAAGTGAGTCCGGCTGAGTTTCGTAGCCAGCGGCGGCAGGAGAGAATGGGAGTGGGCTTCGACGTGAGCGCTCAGCCGAACGGGAGTAGGGAGTAGGGAGTGGGGAGTGGGGAGTGGGGAGTGGGGAGTTGCTTCTTTGTACTCCTATTCTTTCTTGAGCTTCATTCCTATGATGTCCATTTTTTAGTGTCTGAATCGTTAATTCCTCATTGTTAGTTTTATGAGTTCTGACTTTAACCAGCTCCAAATTTTTCTTGACGTTGCGACAGAAGCGGTGATGGCAGCAGGCACCATTTTGCAAGATTATTGGGGAAACCTGACGGCGATCGAAGAAAAGGGTCGTCCTGGTGATCTGGTAACCGAGGCAGATAAGGCAGCGGAAGCCGCGATTTTGAAGGTGTTGCATCAGCATGTCCCCGATCACAACATCCTGGCTGAAGAGTCGGGGCAGTTGGGCAACCAGGAGAGTCCCTGTCTGTGGGCGATCGATCCACTGGACGGGACAACCAATTATGCCCATCAGTATCCTGTTTCAGCCGTTTCAGTCGGTTTGCTGGTCAAAGGAGTCCCTCAAGTGGGCGCAATCTTTGATCCCTTTCGACAGGAACTCTTTCGTGCGGCTAAGGGCTTGGGCGCAACGTGCAATCGTCGCCCAATTTGGGTTTCTCAAACAGCAACCCTGGAGAAGAGTTTGCTGGTGACAGGCTTCGCATACGATCGTCGCCAAACGACAGACAACAACTACGCTGAGTTTTGCTACCTCACGCATTTGACGCAGGGTGTGCGGCGCGGCGGTTCTGCGGCATTGGATCTGGCGTATGTTGCCTGTGGTCGGCTGGATGGCTACTGGGAACGGGGACTATCGCCCTGGGACATTGCTGCTGGCATCGTCTTAGTTGAGGAAGCGGGGGGACTGGTGACAGCCTACGATCGCAGCCCGATGGACATTGGCACCGGACGGATTTTGGCAACCAATGGACAACTGCATTCGAGCTTGAGTCAGGCGTTGCAGGAGGTGCCGCCGTTGTCGGAGTGGGGAGTAGGGAGTGGGGAGTAGGGAGTGGGGAGTAGGGAGTGGGGAGTGGGGAGTAGGGAGTAGGGAGTGGGGAGCGATTTTTGGACGCTGCTGTCGATCGCCGCTCTATACCTTAAAAAAACTTTCATTTCCTGAACGTTTAGTACACTACGCTAACGTGCAGCTTGCTCAGTCGGTATTACACTAGAAGGAATTTCCACGGTAGCCCAGCGGATTGCACTATGTCTTTCCAAATCGAGCGCGGACTGTTTCTTTTAGATTTCATGGATCATCATGCGATCCTCGGAGTGTCAGTAGATGCCGAAATTAAGGACATCCGTAAGCGGTACTTGAAAATTGCCCGTCTGCTCCATCCTGATAGTGGAGCATCGGAGACTGATGCCGCGCGACAACGTGCCAGCGAGTTATTGTCAAAGCTAGTGAATCCTGCCTGGGAAAAACTGTCGCAGGAGCGCGATCGTAGTGAGTACATGCTTGTGCTGAAGCTCAAAGGGCAGCAAGGGTTGCGGCAACAGAGCGATTTCACACTCGGCAATCTGGCAAAACAGCTTTCTACGTCCACTAATCCTGACCACTTCTACGCAACATCGCTTAAAGAATTGGCAGAAAAACAGTATGAACAGTTAGACCAGACGTTGGAATTGACGGCTCAACTGAGCGAACTCAACCTGGTTTACCTGATGCGTAAGGAGTCTAACGGCGAACTCAAGACAGGTGAGAAGAAGGCTCAGCGAACAACTGCGGCACCACGTGAACCGAAGACTCCTGCGCCTGACCCAGTGCTGCCACGCGAATCGCAAGCTGATCAGTACTATCGGCGCGCCGAGGCGTACGTTGCCAAAAATAATTTTGCTCAGGCGACCTTAGAGCTACGCGATGCGCTCCAGGCTGATCCCAACAACAGCCGCTGTCACAGCTTAATGGGTATGATCTACCTGAAGCAAAATCAGGGGACAATGGCGAAGATTCACTTCAATAAAGCACTACAGTTGAACCCGCAAGACACCATGGCGCACGAAGGTAAACAACGGCTGGAGCAACATTCGGCTGGCAAGGCGATCGGCTCCACTTCTAAGGAAAAGGCATCGACAAAGACCACTTCTGACAAGAAACCAGATGACAAAGCGGGCGGGGGGTTGTTCGGTTTATTTGGCGGGAAGAAAAAATAATGGTGTATCAACCACCAGTGGGAGCCAGAGATTTGTTGCCCCTGGATGTGGCTCAAAAACGCTGGATTGAAGATCGTCTCCAGCAAATGTTTCAGCGTTGGGGGTATCACCGCATTATTACCTCAACGCTGGAGCGACTGGATACACTTATGGCAGGCGGGGCGATTCAGCGATCGACCGTCATCCAGCTTCAAGACTCAGACGATGAACAGTTGGGGTTGCGTCCAGAGCTGACTGCATCGATCGCCCGTGCTGCTGTGACCCGCATGACAGGTGCAACCCATCCGCTTCGCCTTTATTACAACGCCAATGTTTTTCAACGAGCGCAGGAAAGCAGCTACAGCCGTCAGCAAGAGTTTTATCAAGCAGGCGTGGAGTTAGTCGGTGCGGGTGGCTTACTCGCCGATGCGGAAGTTTTACTACTCTTGCTCGACTGTCTTCGCAGTCTGGGCTTGCATCAGTGGTCAGTCATTCTTGGCGAAGCCGGACTCACGCGATCGCTCCTTTCCGTCTTCCCCCTACCCCTACGCAATAAGGTACGGCAGGCGCTTGCTAGACTCGATCGGATGACGTTAGAAACCCTCCCTATGTCTCCAGAGTTGCGCGATCGTGCACTCCTGCTGCTTGACCTGCGTGGACGACCTGCCGACGTTCTGCAACGGCTCGCAACCTTAAATCTAGATGCCTCCCAACAGGATGCTGTCAATAACCTCAAATCGCTCATTGACCTACTACAAGAAAGCGATCCCACACCCCACACCCCACACCCCATACCCCATACCCTCATCCTCGACCTCAGCCTGATCCGCACCCTTGATTACTACACAGGCGTTGTCTTTGAAGTCGTTAATACCAGCGAAGCTGGACAGTATGTTTTGGGACAGGGCGGACGCTATGACCAGCTTTTAGGTCTATACCATCCTGAGGGGCAAACGTATCCCGGCATTGGCTTTGCCCTTCAGCTTGAGTCTTTGCATCAAGTCCTGCTACCAACGGGACAACTACCTCACCAAACGCCTGGTAGCGATTGGCTGGTTGTACCAGAAAGCCCCAAAGCATACACTGCTGCTCTTGCCTATGCCCAGACCCTACGCCATGACACTACGGTTAGGGTCGAATTGGACTTAGATACTCGCACCGCCGCTGAAACGTATGACTATGCTCACCATCGCCGTATCGCCCAAATTGCCTGGGTAAAGCCCGATGGTAAAGCGGTGATTGAAACGGTGAACCAGCAATAATAGAGTGATGAGTGGTTGGTTTTTAGTTGTTCGAAGCAGCCTTACCAACAACTAAAAACTAAAAACTAAAAACCTTAGAGAAAACACTGTGTCGCATACGATCGTTACAAATACCTGCGAAGGCGTTGCCGACTGCGTTGATGCCTGCCCCGTTGCCTGCATCCATCCTGGACCCAGCAAAAACACAAAAGGCACCGATTGGTACTGGATTGACTTCGCCACCTGTATTGATTGTGGTATTTGTTTGCAAGTGTGCCCTGTCGCCGGGGCGATCGTCCCCGAAGAACGCCCAGACCTGCAAGAAACACCGCAGTAAGACGTTGGGTTTTGATTCAAGGCATTCTCCCTCTGCGTCTCTGTGTCTCTGCGGTTGTCTCCCCTCCGTCCCAGCTCCTTACAATCGCCCCTCCTCATGCCCGACTCATCTCCCCTCCTTGAAGTTCACAACGTCTACGCTGGATACATCAAAGACCTGGACATTCTACAAGGAGTAAATTTCAAGCTGTATCCTGGTGAACTGGTTGCGGTGATCGGTCCCAATGGTGCAGGCAAATCGACGTTGGCAAAAACAATCTTTGGACTACTCGTGCCTCATACAGGCAGCATTGTTTTCAAGGATAAAAGCATCACAGGGCTGAAGTCTGACCAGATTGTGCAGCTTGGCATGGGCTACATTCCCCAAATCGCAAACGTGTTTCGCTCTCTGACCGTTGAGGAGAACCTGGAAATGGGAGCGTTTGTGCGCGATGTGCCGCTGCAACCGCTGAAGGAAGAGATTTTTGCGACTTTTCCAGCACTGGCGAGTCGACGAAAACAGCGTGCAGGGACGCTTTCAGGCGGCGAACGCCAAATGTTGGCAATGGGCAAAGCACTCATGCTCAAACCCAGTCTGCTCTTGCTTGACGAACCATCGGCAGCGCTCTCTCCCATTTTGGTCAACAGCGTGTTTGAACAGATTAAGCGGATTAATCAGGGCGGCATGGCGATCGTCCTGGTGGAGCAAAACGCCCGCAAAGCTCTGGAAATGGCAGACCGTGGCTATGTCTTGGAGTCTGGGCGCGATCGCTTTGAGGGTCGCGGCATCGATCTATTGAATGATCCTAAAGTAGGCGAACTGTATCTGGGCGCAACGACGGCGCATTAAAGGCTCGATTTCTTCACCTTTATGTGCACGATTCTCCTGGAGAGACACTGCGTGAACGCCATCAATTGCTGGAGGCTTTCTACATCCCTTGCCTGGAGCGCTCGCTGACCTACGATCGCGCGGTTGGTTTCTTTTCAAGCACATCACTCGCCGCCGCTGCCAGAGGCATTACGGCGCTGATTCGAGTTGGTGGCAGGATGCGCTTGATTGCTTCGTCTCATTTATCGCAAGCCGATGCCGATGCGATCGCCCAGGGACTAAAACAGCGAGAAGACGTGATCACAGCCGTACTGCTGCATGAACTGGAGCAGCTAGACCAACTGGCTCCCGATCGGCTTGCTTATCTGGCATGGCTGCTGAGTAAAGGACGACTGGAAATCAAGTTGGCAGTCAAGCCCTTTGGTCGTCTTTGCTAGCGGTCTACCGTCAGTGTGCTCTCTGTTATACCGACTTTTGGCAGGCATACCGTGCGGTCTTCCCACGCCAACGGCACCGCGCTCTGTCGGCAAAGAAAGTGGGCAGACCAATCACATTGAGCGCTTTAATTGTCCGTTACGGCAGCGCGTCTCACGCTTGGTGCGCAAGACCCTGTCGTTTTCTAAGAAGCTGGAGAATCATATTGAAGCGATCTAGTTTTTCATTCACCACTACAATGCATCCTTACCTCTTTAGCACTACCTGGAAACCTTAGAGGAAATCAACATGCAGCTTACCATCGTAGCCAAAATTGAGGCAAAGCCCGGATCAGAGGATCAGGTGTATCAAGAGTTGCGCAATCTAATTGCACCCACTCAAGCAGAATCTGGATGCCTCAATTACGATCTGCACCGTTCCATTGAAAACCCGGCGTTGTTCGTGTTCTACGAAAACTGGACGAATCGAGAACTGTGGGAAGCACATATGCAATCTGTTCACATCAAAGGCTTTGAACAGAAAACGGAAGGGGCGATCGCCAACTGGGAACTCCTATTATTGAAACCCGACCAATAGCCAATCGCATTACAAGCAGGTTTTGAAAAGCTCCTGACCGGATATCCAGAGTCCAGTCAGGAACTTCTGTCACGATCCTCGACCTCACTGCGGGAAGCGATCGGGCTGACGATGAGATTCTGGAACTTGAGTTCTCGCGTGAGCATTGAGCGACATGCCAACAACGGTGCGCCAGAGGCTATCTGGCAACAATTGCTTCATCAACAGGTAAGGACCTGGTTGAGCGGTATAGCGTAGTTTGTCAGTGCGATCGATCGCTGCCTGGTAAATCACTGCTGCAACGCCTTCTGGACCCGGCAGATTATTGTTCAGATTGGCGGTCATCTCAATCATATTGCTCACCCCTGGCTCATAAGCAGTATGCGTTGCCCACTGGAGGGAGCGGGTCATAAAGTCGGTTTTAATCCCACCGGGTTCAATTAACTTAACTCGAATATTGTGGGGTTTGAGTTCAAACCGAAGCGATTCGGAGAGACCTTCAACCGCAAACTTTGTCGCGTGATAGGCACTCGACAGGGGAAAGGCAATGCGACCGCCAATGGACGAGATATTGATAATTGTTCCATCTTTTTGACCGCGCATCGTGGGCAAAACGTGTTGGATGACAGCAGCTAACCCCAGCACATTTGTTTGAAACTGCTGCGCTAACTGCTGTGTAGAAATGCCTTCGAGCGGACCGTTTAGCCCGTACCCGGCATTGTTCACCAATACATTGATCGCGCCAAAGCGATCAACCGTTTCCTGAATGGCTGCCGCGATCGTGTCCTCTTTGGTCACATCCAGATAGGAAACCATTACGTTGGGAGCCTTTGCCCAGTCTCCAGCTTTGTGGGGCGATCGCATCGTTGCTGCTACGTTCCAACCCTTTTGACTAAAGTATTTTGCCGTTACTTCTCCAATGCCACTGGAAGCGCCTGTAATCAGAATTGTGTGAGTCATCTAAAACGTCCAAACGTCTACACACAACAGCCTAATCTGTGGAGTATACTCCACAGTCAAGGGGTGCTTGAGAAAATTTGGAGACGTGCAATGCTCATCAGTGAACTGGCGAAAAAAACGGGTTTATCGAAAGACACCATTCGCTTTTACGAAAAGATTGGGTTGATTACGGCAGAGGAGCGACAGGCAGGAACGAGAATTTACAAAGAGTTTAGTGAGGCGACGATCGCACGACTGTTGATGATCAATCAAGGTAAAGGGATTGGCTTTACCCTCAATGAGATTAAACAATTGATTGATGAATGGGAGGATGGCACTCTGTCAACCAGGGAGCAAATTCGAGTGATTGAGGGCAAACTGGCAGAAATCGCTGAGAAGATGCAGCGTTTAGGTGAAATGAAAACCTATCTTGCAACTAAACTCGATCGCTTAAAACAGGATGTTGCCTGAAGGGTATGTAGCAAGTCTTTTGTTCTAGCCATTCCGATTTTGTATAATATTTAGCATACTAATAGTTAGCAAGCAAAAACTATGCTTGAGTTACGCGATTTTCCCAGTGAAGAAACCCTGAAAGCATTTGCCAAACGCTTTCCAGAGCTAAATATGACTGCGCTCCAAACCTGGCTCAAACTTTTGCGTGTCTCCAGTGATGTAGTGGCTTACCTGGAAAACTACCTGTCGGATTATGGTCTTTCTCGCAGCAAGTTCTTTGTACTGCTGCTGTTGATGCGAAATCCAGACGGGCTGAACATTACTCAACTGGCAGAAGGGACTGGAGTTTCTTGTGCCACCATGACGGGACTGATCGATCGCCTCAAGAAAGCCGAACTTGTCACGAGAGAGGAGCTACAGCAAGATCGACGAGTTTTTGTAGTGCAAATCACGTCCAAGGGAGAGCAATTGATGGAAAGGGTGCTGCCAGAACACTACCGACGAGTTGCAGCATTGATGCATCCTTTGAGTGAACGCGATCGCAAGTCGCTACAAACGTTGCTCGAAAAAGTGAATTCTGGACTAGAAATGTAAGCAGTTCGCGGTTAAACCATCGGAAAATATACACCTTTGGGTAGAACGATTCATTTATTTAGCTTGCTAAATTTTAGCTAGTTGAATGTATTGCGTTAGAGCGGCAGAATTATTGATGTTGTAATTCTAAGGAGCTTGCCAGGTATGTGTGGTTTTTGCGATCGGCGATCGTTCCTGACATTCACCACCGCAGCGTTTGGGAGTGCGGTGCTGGGCAAAGCGGTTGCTGCTCAATCCTCGCCTCAGCAAAACGTTGACCAGCCGATGATTCTCAACCGTTCCTATTTGCAAGAAACACCTCAACGCGCTCATTTCAGTCGCTCTTTCAAACGGCAGACCGAAGCGATCGCGCAAAATGTTCAGACGATCGGCTACTGCGACATGGCAGGGAAACCAGCGTTCAAGCTATCAATTCGGGAGCATCAGGGGCGCTGGTATTTGTTCACCGGACATTTCTGGCATTCGGGTTGGTCGATCGTTGATGTCACTGATCCAACAAAGCCAGAAGTTATCAAGTTCATTGCCGGACCCAAGAACACCTGGACGCTGCAAATGGAATTGTCTGGCAACACGATGGTCACAGCGCTGGAGCAGATTTTCCCCAACTTTGGCGGTCGTCAGCAACAGCCCTTTGACGAAGGAGTATTGCTTTGGGATATTCGTGACCCAATCAACCCGCAACGATTGGGGCAATTTCGCACGGGTGGCACTGGCACACATCGCAACTTTTACGCCGGTGGACGCTACCTACATCTAGCGGCTGGAATGCCAGGATATGAGGGCAATATCTACGTCATTGTGGATATTAGCAATCCAGCAAAACCGCGTGAAGCGGGGCGATGGTGGGTTCCGGGGCAGCATAAAGCGGGTGGGGAGAAACCATCGGCGATGCATATCTCGCATCACGGACCCGCTTATGTGGTGGGTAATTTAGCTTATCTCGCTTATGGAGCAGCGGGCATGGTGGTTCTGGATATTAGCGATGTCTCCAAACCAAAACAGATTGGACGGTTGCCCTTTAGTCCTCCGTTCCATTCGCGCTTTGGTATCCACAGCGTTTTGCCGCTGCCGGAACAGGGCATTGCTTACGTCAATTCTGAAGACGTGTCCTATGGCGGAGGGGCGGCGGCTCATGCCTCGATCGTCGATATTCGTGATCCTGCCAATCCGTTTCTGCTCTCGATTCTGCCGCGTCCCGTTCCGCCAGTGGGCTATGGCTACAGCGACTTTTCAGAAAAAGGTGGTTGGCAAGGACCGCACAACATCAATCATCTACAGCACAACCCGGATGTGAAAAAGCAAGGAGATCTTTTGTATCTTACTTACTTCAATGCAGGGTTGCGAATCTTTGATGTCTCCAAACCGCGCTTGCCGCAAGAGGTTGGCTACTTCATTCCACCCGACCCAGAAAAGCGGTTTGGTTCGATGCCAGAGGAGCGCCTGGTGGTGCAAACCGAAGATGTGCTGGTCGATCGCCGGGGTTATATCTACATCTCGCATAAAAATCAAGGAGTGTGGATTCTCAAGTATCAAGCTTGATTAACCAGTAGAAGTTTCTGGAATAAGGCAATTCAATCTTTGAAAACATTGGGAGAAGACTATGAAATTCCTGATTTCGATCGCCAGTTTGAGCGCGATCGCCCTCATCCCAATTTCAATGCAAATCACCAAAGCGAATGAGTCAAAGCAGGTCACGCAATCCCCTAATTTTGTCGGTCGCTATCTTGCCGCAATTTCGGATGGAGACTTTCTTGCCAGCACCTACAACGATGGCAAATTGCCGACTGCAAATACAGCCATTGATCAGCTATCGATCATTCCGTTACCAATGAATCGCGATCGTCCATCAATTGCTCAAATTCCTATCTCCAACTCCGTGACAGGTGCGCCTCATGCCCTGTCGCTCTCACCCGATGGCAAAACTGCGTTTGTAGTTGAAACGCAGGGAACACCGCCGCCGGGTGCGACTCAACGCAGTGAATTGCCTGACGGACAACAGCTTGTTGCGATCGATCTCTCGACTCCAAGTCAGCCCAAAGTGCTGAAAACATTGGCGATCGCGCCCAAACCAGAAACGGTGCATGTTCATCCACAAGGCGATTTGCTGGCAATCTCAACCCAAACACCTGGACGAGAACTTGTGCTGGTTCCATTCAAAAATGGTGAGTTTGGTCAGCCCAAAGAGTTCTCGTTGCGCCAGTTGGGCATTCAACCGGATGCGACACGCTTTCAGGCGGGAATGGCGGCTAGTTTTGTGCAATGGCATCCCTCAGGACGCTATTTAGCCGTGAATTTGAATTACCGGGATGAGGTGGCATTTTTTGAGGTGCAGCGCGATCGGGGAAACTTACAGCTTGTGCCGTGGGGAACTCCGGTTAAAGTCGGTAAAGATCCCTTTACCGGACAATTCACTCCTGACGGTCGCTTCTACTTAACGAGCAACTGGGGACGCAACTTTGGCGAACAAGTCAAAACATTAGAACAGCGATTACCAGCAACACGCGGAACGATCTCTGTCATTGCTTTAGCCAACGCAAGAATTCCAAATAATCAGATTCAACATCGGGTTGTCTCAACCACAGCAACAGACATTTCACCCGAAGGTATCACCATTAGTCCCGATGGTTCACTCGTCGTCACTGTCAATATGCGCGGGACACTCTTTCCACAGAACTCATCACGCTTCACTCGTGAGTCTTCTTTGAGTCTATTGACGCTCGATCGCCAGTCGGGTCAGCTAACCAAAGTCAATGATTATCCATTTGAAGGCATCTTGCCAGAGAGCGCTGTGTTTGATGCAAATGGGAATTATTTAGCCGTTGCCGTCTATGACTATTTCACCTCTAAACCAGAGGGCGGAGTAGAGATTTGGCGCGTCAACCGAAGTTCTATGCCTGCCCTACAACACACGATGCAGAGAATTGATGTCGGTCGAGGTGCTCATCAGGTTGTTGTGGCTCCATAAGTGATGTTTTGTGAAATGAGCTAGGAGAGATGCAAACGAGGGAACAAAGTGCCTTAATCCTGATTGAGTTTCAGCAAGAATGGCTGGATGAGGATGGCAAAATCAATCATCTGATGCACGATCGCGAACAGTTTCACTCAGCGATCGCAGCCGCAAAGCAAACGCTAGAAACGGCACGTTTCCGTCTGTTCACCGGGTTCAAACTCTGCGGCTGGACTAAAAAATGTCCAATCGAGATCAGATTGCTGCAAAATCTCCAATGATTCTCGATGAGCCAGCGACATTGGGCGGTACTGGTCTGGAAAATCTGGTGTGTCCACTAATTGAATACCGGGGGCAACTTCCAGGCTGCCCGCTTCGCCCAGCACAAGCAAGTAAGAATAATCGAATTGGGAATGCAGTTTGCAGAGGTTTTATAGTTGCTAATTTTCGCGGTTCAGATGCGCTTCGCCCCAGTTGCAAAGCACGTGTAAAACAGGTTCAAGGCTTCTACCGTAAGCGGTGAATGAATATTCCACTTTAGGAGGCACGTCTGGATACACGTTTCGATTGACGATCGCGTCTTTTTCCAGTTCTCGCAACTGCTGAATGAGCATTTTTTCCGTAATTTCAGGCATCAGCCGTTTCAGTTCACCAAATCGTTTTACTTCATCTTTCAAATGCCACAAAATCAAAAGCTTCCATTTTCCACCCAATACGTTGAGCGTCGCCTGCACGAATTCTGTACCTGCCGTTTGTTCTGACATTTGCATACCCTCAATCACTCTATCGACACTGACAAAAAAGTAAGTACTTCCAAAAATGCTAGTATGAGCTTACCTTGGAAAGTGTCTACTCCATCTCTACTTTGAGGAGTTATTTCATGTCATTACAAGGAAAAGTGGCGATCGTCACTGGTTCATCTCGCGGTATCGGGCGCAGCATTGCGGAACGGTTGGGACGTGATGGGGCGAGTGTCGTTGTCACCTATGCAGGCAATCGAGACAAAGCAGAAGAAGTGGTGCAAGCGATCGCCGCTGCTGGATCAAAAGCAATGGCAATTCAGGTGGATGTGCGGAAACTGGAAGAGGTGCGATCGCTGTTTGAACAAGCGATCGCGCAGTTTGGCAAAGTTGATATTTTGGTCAACAACGCGGCGGGAAAGAATATTTTCAAACCCACCGCAGACATGACCGAAGACGAATACAACAGTATGTTTGACATTACACGCGGCGTTTATTTCACGCTTCAGCAAGCCGCGCATCATCTCGCAGACAACGGTCGCATTGTCAGCATCTCGACTAGCGGGACGGCGATGGCAATTCCGGCAGGAGGCGCATATGCAGGCTGCAAGGCGGCGATCGAACATTTCAGCGCAGCATTGGCAAAAGAATTGGGCGCACGGGGCATTACCGTCAATACGCTTTCTCCTGGTGTCACGGAAACCGATGGATTAGTGCTGGAGCAAGCGCAAATTGATCAAATGATTGCTCAAACTCCATTGGGACGACTAGGGCAGCCCTCAGATCTTGCGGATGCCATTGCTTTGCTAGTCTCCGATGATGCTCATTGGATTACGGGTCAAAGCATTCGCGCCAATGGTGGCATTATTTAGTGCAGAAATTGTGATGCAACCAAAGCATCAGGCGAGGGTTATGACTCTGTAAACGTTACAAGGAAAATTATGACGACAAAAACGACGGTTCTAGTGGTTGGTTCTACCGGAATGCTGGGTTCTAAGATTGTTGCTGCTCTGCTTGATAAAGGCAATATTGATATTAGAGGAATGGTGCGATCGATCAATGACAGCAATGCCGAAAATCGTAAAAAGATTGAGGCAATGAAAGCCAGGGGCGTGGCGATCGTTGAAGGCGACTTAATGCAGCCCGAAACCCTACTGTCCGTCACGACGCTGGAAGTCGCAGGTGAGGTGCTGACCGCAAAACAATTGAAAGCTGCCTACGAAGCAGCGACGGGCAACCAATTAACCGAAAAACCGTTGGGCAGTGTGGCGGCACTGCAAGCCTGGATTGCTGTCAAAAAAACGTCAGCTAGTTCACCCTTCGAGTACATTCCTCAGCAGTATGAGTATGCAATGGTATCGGGTAAAGGCAAACTCGACCAGCTTCAAAACGATCGCTATCCCCACATCAAGCCCCTATCCGTCAAACAATTTCTGAGCAAAGGAGAGTCATAAAATGGCAACTTTAATGGGAGTGTTGGTAGGTGCTAGTGCCGACTGGTCAATTTGTTGCGAGTTCTTAAATCAGAGAACACTATGAGCCAGCCAAACTCCAACTCAGGTCTGACGAAAGCAACGCTCTTGCTCGTGAGTACGCTGACCGTGATGGCAGGAGCGACGATCGCGCCTTCCCTCCCAGCGATGCAGGAGCACTTTAGCGAAGTCAACAATGCGGCGCTTTGGGTCAGATTGGTGCTCACGTTGCCAGCCCTATTTATTGTCATTGGTTCACTGCTTGCCGGAGTCGTGGTCGATCGCTTTGGGCGCAAACCGCTTCTCTTAGCAGCGGCAGCGTTGTATGGGTTGGCTGGCGCATCTGGCTATGTGTTTGACTCGTTGTTTCACATCTTGGTTGGTCGGGCATTCCTGGGGTTTGCCGTCGCAGGCATTATGGTCACGGCGACCACTCTGATTGCCGACTACTACAGTGGAGCCGCCCGCGCTACCTTTCTCGGTTTGCAAGCAGCGTTTATGGGCTTGGGAGGCGTGCTGTTTCTGTCGCTCGGAGGCTTTCTAGCGGATCAAAACTGGCGCTTTCCCTTTTTGATTTACTTGTTTGCCTGGTTGTTGGTACCTCTCATTGCCTGGGCAATCTCTGAACCGCAACGAGCCGCTTCCGCTGTGCCAAAGGCAGCGATCAATTCTGGCATCCAAGATAGTACTCCCGGTTCTCGTCCGGCTTTTCCAGTCAAACTCCTGGTGTTTATCTGTGGCATTGCCCTACTCACTCAAATCATTTTTTACCTGATCCCCGTACAGTTGCCGTTTTATCTCAAGGAATTGGCGAACGCGAATGCGAGTCAAAGTGGATTGGCGATCGCCCTTGCAACCCTATTTAGCGCCATGTCGTCTTTGTTCTACGGCAAAATCAAGCAGCGTTTGGGCTTCTTTAGTATTCTGGTGCTGGTGTTTGGGTTGATGGGCGCAGGCTACAGCATCATTGGACTGGTGCATAGCTATGCGTTAGTGCTGGTTGGATTGGCGATCGCGGGAGCGGGCTTAGGCTTGCTGATGCCCACGCTGAATTTGTGGATTGCCTCTGAAGTCTCCGATGCTGCGAGAGGGCGAGCATTGGGAGGCTCAACCACGTTCTTTTTCCTCGGACAATTTCTCTCACCGTTGGTCAGTCAGCCGTTAAGTAAAGTCGTGGGGTTAAGCACAACCTACGCCCTCGCAGGAGGATTGATGCTGGTCTGCGGCTTAGCTCTCATGGCTCTACAGCGCCCCATTTGCAAGCTGATTGCCACAAAAGCAGCTTAGATGTCAGCTCTATTTTGTACAGTCCTCAAGGAGATAGCACATGGGCAATCTAACGGGAAAAGTGGCGATCGTCACAGGTTCATCTCGCGGCATTGGTCGCGGTATTGCCGAGCGATTGGGAGAAGATGGAGCCACTGTTGTGGTCAATTACTCTGGCAGTGAACAGGAAGCCAAACAAGTCGTGGAGGCGATCGTTGCCGCAGGCGGTAAGAGTGTGGCAATTCAGGCAAGTTTGAGCAAAGTAGAGGACATTCGCCGCTTGTTTGCCGAGACGATCCAGCACTTTGGTCAACTCGATATTTTGGTGAACAATGCGGGTACCGGGGTTATCGGCGCGATCGCTGACGTGACAGAGGACGAGTATAACAAGGTATTTGATCTAAACGTTCGCGGCGTTTTATTTGCCTTACAGGAAGCCGCACGAGCAATGAATGACGGCGGCAGAATCGTCAACATTTCCTCCACCACAACGATTCACCCTGAAGCTGGGATGGCGGTTTACGCAGCGAGTAAGGCAGCGATCAAGCTGTTTACGGCAGTGCTGGCGAGAGAAGTGGGCGCTCGCGGCATTACCGTCAACACCGTCATGCCCGGTCCTACCATTCCTGGCATGTTTGGCAATATGCCGCCGGAAGTCCAGCAACAAGCCGCCGCCAGTTCTCCCTTTCATCGGGTGGGAACGCCGCAAGACATTGCGGACGTGGTGGCATTTTTGGTGAGTGAAGAGGCGCGCTGGTTAACCGGACAGGATATTTGTGCTAACGGTGGCGCGAAATCTTAGAAACTTTATAACAGCAAAAATGAAAAAATCTATTTCTGGCTTAATTCCAATTGTTTTACTCGCCAGTCTAACCGCCTTGTTTATCCTCTTTGGGGACGCAATTTTGGCTAGAAAATCAGTTGATGTACCCGCGATCGCTCAAGATACAATCTACAATCCCGCTATGTTCGCTCGAACCTTTACTCATCACACCGCTAACGTGAATGGTACGCAGTTGCACTACGTTACAGGCGGCAAAGGTGAACCTATCGTGTTACTGCATGGCTGGCCCAAAACCTGGTACAAGTGGCGTAAAGTCATGCCTGCTCTGGCAGAACGCTATACGGTGATTGTTCCCGATCTACCAGGACTGGGTGATTCCTCGCCCTCAACGACTGGTTATGACAAACGCGCGATCGCTCAAACCATTTACCAATTGGTCAATCAGTTAGGCTTTCAGCAGATTAACTTAGTTGGACATGACATTGGCGGCATGGTTGCTTATGCCTATGCTGCAACTCACCCAGAAGGCATCCGAAAACTAGCCTTGACGGAGTTTTGGCTACCTGGATTTGGACTTGAAGAAGGCATGGACGTGGCAAATGGTGGCTCCTGGCACTTTGGCTTTCACATAACTCCCAACATTCCAGAGATGCTAACAGCCGGAAAGGAGCGGGAATATCTCACCGCAATGGGAGCGTTTAAGCCCGCATCGACTGCCAATGCTTTTAGTGAAGCTGACATTGAAGAGTACCTGCGGACGTATGCCCAGCCTGACAAAATGCACGCTGGATTTGAGTACTACCGCACGTTACTCGCTGATGGTAGGCAAAATCGAGAACTCGCTCAAACTAAACTCACGATGCCCGTGCTCACGCTGATCGGCAGCAAAGGGGTAATGGGCAATCGTCTACAACAAGGCATTCAAGCGATTGCAAAAAACGTGCAAAGTGATGTGATTCAAAACAGCGGACATTGGTTGGCAGAAGAACAACCCGATGTATTGGCTCAAAAGCTAATCGCTTTCTTTGATCAGTGATTTGCTATGCATCTAAATCAAATCTCGATTTTCACTTATTCATAGGTTTGATCAGCAATGCCCAAATTCCAAGCTTAAAATGCCAGATTCCAGGCTCGACCTTGCGGATTGTAAGCTCGAATTTTCAAGTTTCAAGCTCAAAGTTTCGGGTTCTAAACTCGACTTTTCGGACCCTAAGCTCGAATTTTCGGACTCTAAGCTCGAAGTGTCGGACTGTAATCTCGAAGTTTCAGGTTCAAAACAAGATCATTCGCGTTCAAAACAAAATCATTCGCGTTCAAAACAAGATCATTCGGACTCCAATCCCGGAGTTTCGCCTTCAAAGCTTGAGCCTTCGAGTTCAACACTTCAAGTTTGATGTTCAGCGCTCGAAACGTCAGGTCTTAAACTCGACGCTTCGATTTCTGAGCTTCAGAGACTTACAAACCGTTTAGTCATTTTTAAGGAGACAGCGTACTCATGGCAAACCTAACCGGAAAAGTGGCGATCGTCACAGGTTCATCGCGCGGCATTGGACGGGCACTGGCTGAACGCTTGGGGCGTGATGGCGCGAAAGTCGTTGTCACCTATGCAGGCAATCAAGCCAAAGCAGAAGAAGTCGTTGCCACCATCAAAGCCAACGGATCAGACGCAATCTCTGTGCAAACCGATCTCTCTAAACTAGATGACATTCGTACCCTGTTTCAGAAGACGCTGAGCTACTTTGGTCAATTGGACATCCTGGTGATTAGCGGTGGCGCACCCAGATTGACCAAATCGATCGCCGAGACAACCGAGGCAGAGTTTGATTCGGTCTTCACCTTCAACGCCAAAGGCAACTTCTTCGCGCTCCAAGAAGCGGCGAAGCACATGGCAGACAATGGGCGAATTGTCACCTTTTCAACTCCCTACACCGTGCAACCCCAGCCCAATCTATCGGTGATTGCAGGTAGTAAAGCGGCGATCGAAGCCTTTACCTTTGCGCTGGCAAAAGAAGTCGGGGTGCGGGGCATTCGGGTCAATGCCATCATGCCTGGACCCACCACTACGGATTCCTTTACCAGTATGGTTTCTGCTGAAGAGCAGGAGCAGCTCAAGCAAATGGCTCCGCTGAAACGGCTGGCAGAGGCTGAAGATATTGCCAATGCGGTTGCATTCCTAGTCAGCGATGATGCGGCTTACGTCACTGGACATGTTCTGCACGCGACAGGCGGCTTTGCTTAATACCCATTACTTTTGGAGGAAACCATGCCGACGATCGCCAAACATAACGAAGTCATCACAGTCATTTTCAGCCTTGCCGTGGAACCATCGCAACAGCAAGAACTGATTGACCTGATGATTGACGCGCTCGAAACAACCACCAAACATCAGTCCGGTTTTGTGTCTGCCAGTTTTCACAAAAGCTTAGATGGCACGCGCGTGTTCAACTATGCTCAGTGGAAAACACAGGCAGAGTACGAAACGTTTGCCCAAAGTCCGCAAGACCAAGCGATCGGGGCGAGATTGGCTCAATTTCAACTCCTCGATTCGCACATTTACGAAGTTGTCATGACCGAACCAGCAACATAATTCACGTTTGATTGTTAATCAGTTGCACTAAAAAGGATCAATTACTCATGGCAGCTTTAACAGGGAAAGTAGCGATCGTCACAGGCGCATCTAGGCTTTAACAGGTACTTATCCCTATGGCACAAACGCTTTCTCAAACGGGTGTCTATAATGAAACCATTGGCTGGGCGATCAGTCTCCAGCACGCCATGTGTGGATAAGTGTATGGATGACCTGTTGAAAGAATTTAACGACCTGTTTGACCAGGGTGTGGATGGGTTGCTAGACATTGTGAGAGCGATCGAAGGCAGAGCAGAGCCAGAAACATTCTCAACGGATGTTAAACGCGCCTCTCGTGCTGAGGCGGACGATCGCCCAGAGCATACTGCGGTCGGTAGCCCTGCTCGTGTCGATCGCGCAGCGACTGCCACGGCAATAGACAATATCTTTAGCGCCTCACCGACTGCTGCTCCCTCGCTGAAGGGCGTTGGCGGTTTAGCAGACGTGTTAAGAGAACTGCGAGAACTGGTGGAATTACCGCTGAAACGTCCAGACTTGCTGACGATGCTGGGGCTGGAGCCAACGTCTGGTGTGCTTCTGGTCGGTCCGCCGGGCACAGGCAAGACCCTGACTGCCCGTGCTTTGGCTCAAGATCTGGAGGTTAACTACATTGCGATCGTCGGTCCCGAGATCATGGGCAAGTACTATGGAGAAGCCGAAGGTCGTCTGCGAAGCCTGTTTCAAAAAGCGTCTCGCTCAGCACCGTGCATTGTGTTTATTGACGAGATCGATAGCCTTGCGCCCGATCGCGCCCACGTCGAAGGTGAGGTCGAAAAGCGCGTGGTCGCTCAATTGCTGAGCTTGATGGATGGTTTCGCCAAGACGAAGGGTGTCATCGTGTTAGCGGCAACCAATCGCCCCGACCATCTCGATCCAGCACTGCGCCGACCAGGACGATTTGATCGCGAAGTCCAGTTTCGTGTGCCCGATCGGGCAGGACGGCTAGAAATTCTCAAAATTATGACCCGAACGATGCCTCTCAGCGGTGTGGATCTAGGCGCGATCGCCGATCGCTCGGTTGGGATGGTGGGTGCTGACCTCAAAGCGCTTTGCCAGAAAGCTGCCTATACTGCCCTGCGTCGGTTTGTGCCCTCTCTCGACAGCCCCGTTCCAACGGCAATGACCGTGAATCAGGCAGATTTTCTCCACGCTGCTAAGCAAGTTAAGCCTGCGGTGCTGCGATCAGTGGAGATTGAAACGCCCAATGTTGCGTGGGACGCGATCGGCGGCTTAGAGAGCCTCAAGCAAACCCTGCAAGAGTCCGTTGAAGGCGCGTTGCTGTATCCTGAGCTTTACCATCACACCAAAGCCAAGGCTCCACGCGGCATCCTGCTGTGGGGTCCTCCAGGCACAGGCAAAACGTTGCTGGCTAAAGCCGTTGCCTCTCAAGCACGTGCCAACTTTATTGCCGTCAACGGTCCTGAACTGTTGAGCAAATGGGTCGGTGCTTCTGAGCAGGCAGTGCGAGAACTGTTCGCCAAGGCGCGACAAGCGGCACCTTGCGTTGTGTTTATTGATGAACTGGATACGCTGGTTCCAGCGCGGGGCGGTCACGGTGATACGAGTGTCAGCGATCGCGTTGTGGGTCAATTACTGACCGAACTCGACGGTCTGCATGAATGTTCTAACGTACTGCTGGTAGGAGCCACAAACCGCCCGGAAGCACTTGATCCCGCTTTACTGCGGTCTGGGCGATTGGATTTACAGTTGAAAGTTGACCTTCCTGATGAGGCAAGCCGTCTGGCGATTTTACGCGTACACAATCACGATCGTCCGTTAGCAGGTGTTGATTTAGCCCATTGGGCAGCCCAGACAGACGGTTGGAATGGCGCTGACTTGACACTGCTTAGCAATCAGGCTGCCTTAGAAGCCATCCGTCGCCATCGCCGCCAAGGCGCAACTAACCCTTGCGACATTCAGATTATGGCTGACGACTTCACGGCGGCTTATGAACGCGGTCGGTCTTAAGGCGTGATGCTAGAGAAATAGGTTGCTTGCTACCGTTTTATGCCTGCTTAACCGTTTGTACACTCTTTCAAACGGTCAAGCAGGGCTACAGCCATAGCGATCAGAACGGTTCAAAGGCAGTGACAAGTAGTGCATTTTGACCGATGACGATCGGGTTGCAGATTGGAACTCGCCACAGGTTTTTGTCATCGGGTTGGATTTTGCCATCAAACAACAGCAAACTTGACAATGCAATGTTCAAACTGTTCAAACTCCCTTCTACGACTACCTGCTTTTGCAGTGACAGTTGCTTAGAGTGGTACGACAGCAATTCTCAAACGAATGAACCGTTTTCGACGAAACCCGCCCCTACGGCAGGGCTGATTTATTCTTGTGAAGAAAAGTTAGGCTGGTGGTGATGTTCTCAATCAACTGGAAAAGCCCAGCTTTATACCCGTTTGGCTGAGAATAGAGAACTATCTCCCTGGTGGAATTTAATCTTTCCTTCCAACCTATTTTCAGCTTTCAATCTCAACCAACCGCTACCAAAAGCTTCATCGTTTTCATCACTACCTTCCCACGTAAATTCAAGCTTCTCGCCTGATCCGTCTTTCACAACTTCACCATCAATCTGTCCTGTGACTAAACCAAATTGAAAATCACCTAATCCCTTTTGGTCAATTTCAAGATAAGCCTGTACCTCCATATTGAAGTAATCTTCGTCCCAATTCTCCATCTCAATGATATGCCAGGTTCCCTTAAACTTCATGTTCGTTGACTCCTCCAGTTAGTAAGTTGGCAGCCCTAATTAATTGTAAGAAAGAGGGTTTCACCCCTCCACCCCCAAAGTCATCTTTAGTTTAATTACGCCCAGCGACTTACTTGCTTGCTATGGGCAAAGGGCAGATGATACCGTCCTTTGTATTCAAAGGCTTATTTCTAGCCCTTATGTATCGCAAGCAGATTTATAGCACTCGATAGATACTGCGACGTACGATTTCCCATTTTAGGGAAAATCGATTAGCTCAGTTGTCTCATTCATTTCAAAAAACTTACGAAGAAAGCCGTACGAATGAAAGCTTTTCCAACCCATCGACCAGGATACAATCACTGGACTGTCTCGACTGAGATATATCAACCGAACCCAATCGCTGACGATTTAACGGTTTCGGTGATTGTCCCTGTTTACAATGGTGGGGAAAATTTTCGTCAATGCTTGCAGAGCCTTTCTTTGGTTGCTCCTAACGTTTTAGAAATTATTGTTGTGGATGATGGCAGTACAGATGATTCCAAACAGTTAGCCGAGCAAGCTGGGTTTACGGTCTTGCAATTTCCGACAGCGGGTGGACCGGCGCGGGCAAGGAATCGAGGTGCACAGGTTGCCAACGGGACTTTACTGTTTTTTATGGATGCAGACACCACGCTGACGGTGTGTACTATTGAACAGATGGTACAGGCGTTTCGCGATCGCCCTGATTTAGCCGCCCTGGTTGGCTCCTACGACGATGCTCCCGGTGCGCCTAATTTTCTTTCTCAATACAAAAACTTGTTGCATCACTACACGCATCAAACCGCCTGCGAGGACGCGTCTACCTTTTGGGGAGCCTGCGGTGCCATTCGGCGAGACATCTTTTGGAAGGTGCGTGGTTTTGATGAACGGTATCGCTATCCCTCGATCGAAGATATTGAGTTGGGCTATCGCCTGAAGCGTGCGGGGTATTTGATTCAGCTAAATAAAACGGTTCAAGTGAAACACCTAAAGCATTGGCAAGTTGGTTCGTTGTTGAGAGCGGAGGTGTTTTATCGAGCCATTCCCTGGACTGAATTGCTCTGGCGCGATCGCCAGCTTAACAACGATTTGAACCTGAAAAATGCCACTCGCTTTAGCATCCTGTTAACCTACGCACTTTTAGCCTGCTTAGTGGCTGGGTGGTGGTCGGCATCCTGGACGCTTGGACTGGGGCTGGCTCTGCTTCTACTGATCGTCAACCGGGACATATACCAATTCTTTTACCAAAAACGCGGCTTGTGGTTCACGCTTCGGGTCATTCCGTGGCACTGGCTGTACTTTTTCTACTGCGGTCTTGCCTTGATAGTAGGAACCCTTCGCTATCATCTTCGCCGTTTGCCCAAAATGCGGTCAAAAGCTTTATCCTGAAACTTAATCGCTCTTCACACGTTTGCTTTGCTTCAAGAAAAACCAGCTTGATGTCGAAAATGCTTATGGAGTAAACCTTTTTAGCGCGTGTGTGATGCAGCCATCGGCGATCGATGCCTCAGTCTCGCTGGTTTAGGTTCCGTGTACCTCAACCAGGTCGCTTACTCAGGTGAACTCGTTTAACCGCATTGACTGTATCCGAAGCGGTGCTGAAAGTGTATATTTGATAAGAATTTTCGCAGTTCCAGTATTTTCAGCTTGTCTGAAGCTAAGTAAAGCTGCTTGCCTGAGCTTAAGTAAAGCTGTTCTCCAGCAGTGCATTGAAGGGTTAGAAATGAAACATTTTCCTGTAGTCATCATTGGTGCTGGTCCAGCCGGATTGACAGCAGCGTATGAACTAATGAAGCGAGGCATTCGCTGTGTTGTCTTAGAACAGGCAGACAAAGTTGGGGGTATCTCACGGACAGAAACTTACAAGGGCTATCGTTTCGATATTGGTGGACACCGTTTTTTTACCAAAGTTCCAGCGGTGCAACAGTTCTGGCAGGAAGTTCTAGGGGATGACTTTATCAAAGTGCCCCGCCTGTCTCGAATTTACTACCAGGGTAAGTTTTATGACTATCCGTTGTCGTTGCTGAACACGCTGCGGAACTTAGGTATTGTACCCAGTGCCTTGATTTTGCTGAGCTATTTGAAAGCACGGCTGAACGTGAAGCTAAACCCTGGGCAAGACGCTGAAACCTTTGAGGATTGGGTCACAGAACGCTTTGGCGAACGGCTTTACCGGACGTTCTTCAAAACGTATACGGAAAAAGTTTGGGGTATTCCCTGTCATAAAATTCGAGCCGATTGGGCTGCCCAACGCATTCAAGATATGTCTTTGAAGAGTGCTGTGATTAACGCGCTCTTTGGTAGCCAGAATGCCAAAAGTTTGATCAAAGAGTTTGACTACCCGATTCTGGGTCCGGGGATGATGTGGGAGCGCTGTCAGGAAATGGTCGAAGCGAAGGGTTCTCCCGTACATCTCAACACGACGGTCACTCGCATTCAGCGTTCCGGTAGTCAGATTCAGCGCCTTACCGCGCGTCAGGGCGATCGCACGTTGCAATTTACGGCAGACCATGTGATTTCGACAATGCCTGTAACAGCCTTACTCCGTCGTCTCGATCCAACACCGCCTCCAGATGTGTTGGCGGCGGCTCAAGGCTTGAAATATCGAGACTTTCTCATCGTGTCGTTGATGATTAAGCGATCGCACCTCTTTCCCGATAACTGGCTGTATATCCACAGCCCGGAGTTTAAGGTGGGGCGGATTCAAAATTTCAAGAATTGGAGTCCAGCGATGGTGCCTGACCCTAGCAAAACGTGCCTGGGGATGGAGTACTTTTGCACCCAGGGCGATGAACTTTGGGAGCGATCGGATGCCCAATTAATTCAACTGGCAACGCAAGAAGCGATCGCGCTGAAACTCGGTGTGCAGACGGGCGATGTTGAAGATGCTGTCGTCATTCGTCAGCCGAAAGCCTATCCTGTGTATGATGCGGAGTATCGGCTGCACCTGCAAGTGTTGCAAGATTACTTGGAAACCTTTGACAACTTGCAGACGGTTGGGCGCAATGGGTTGCATCGCTATAACAATCAGGATCACTCTATGTTGACGGCGATGCTGGCGGTTCGCAATCTTCTGGGCGAAGACCACGACCTCTGGGCAGTTAATACAGAACGATCGTACCAGGAAGCGTTCACGGTTGAAGACGCGCAAAAGCAAGCATTGGCACAGGCGCTGCGTTCCAAGACCGATCCACTGTCGTCAGATTCACTGTCTTCAGATCACCCAACTGCTACAATCCACTAAGCTAACGGCTTACAGCAGGAGTCAGGAGCCAGAAGTCATACCAAATCAAATTGCAAACGCTACAGATTCTTTGCCCTCATCCCAACCCTTCTCCCCAGGGAGAAGGGCTAAATTCAAAAGCCAACGGGCTTGTCTAAAGCTGACTAAAACACCCAACGAAGAGACGTGTCAAACCTTGTAAGCGTTGAACCGATGCAATTTCCCAGTTTCTCCATCATTGTGGAAACTGAGAACTTAGCCAGTGCTGCATTGGCAGGCTTATGCCGATCGCTCGATGCGATCGCTGCTCAAGACCTCTCTCCTGCCTGCGCCGAGGAGGTGTTAATCCTGGAAAGCGGTGATCTTTCGCCCGATTTGCTGGAAACGCTTGCTGGCAAGTATCCCTGGTTGACCGTGCGCACGATCGCTGCCGAGATGGACTACTATGCTGCCAAGATGCAAGGGGTTGCCCTGACCACAGGCGAGATTATTGTCTTTGTCGATTCGGATTGCCTGTATGAACCCAACTGGCTGCGGAGCTTGCTCACCCCGTTTACTCAGAAAGATGAGATTCAGGTGGTCGCGGGCGAAACCAGAACCTCACCGCGTGGTATCTATGGTTTAGCCATCTCGCTCACCTACATTTTTCCGCCCTTTTCCCATAGGAGCGACCTGCACCCCACTCGCTTCTATTTCTTTAATAACGTCGCGTTTCGGCGTTCCGTATTGCTGGCGTATCCCATTCCCACCGCGTTGCCCATCTACCGGGGCAATTGTGTGCTCCATGCCCACAAGCTCACTCAGCACGGCATTACCCTCTGGCGACAACCGATCGCCCGTGCCGTCCATGCAGCGCCGAATGGTGTGGCTCATTTTTGCTGGCGGTTCATTCTGCTGGGCTACGATGCTCTGTCACTGTATCGCTTGCGGCGAGCTAGGGGACAGACCTTGCCAGCTCAGCCATTGCCAGTCATTCACCCTGTTGAGGACTTGTTCATTGGTTTAGCCCTGGTTGCCATGCGAGTAAAGGAGGCAACGGTACGCGTATTCAAGCTTATCCGTGAGCAGCCCAGTCATCTCTTGGCGCTACCATTCGCAGCCGTGATTGCGCTGGTCTCGCTCTTGCTCTTTTTGCTAGGGGTTGGGATTGCCTACCTGCGACCTAGCTATTTCTTAGCGGATGGCGATCGGGTGAACGTCAACTGGGAGTCATCTTGAGGCGATGAAAACCCCGTCTGAGAGACAGGTCGCCTACTATGTCTAATGCTGAAAAGGCTGCTTCCGACAAAACAAAGATGTCATCTGGTCGTCGTTTGATGTCGGGAACGGTTCAGGTGTTCCTGGCAGAATCGTTGTTATTGCCCACTGGCATCTTGACCGCAGCCTTCCTGACGCGCCGATTGGGACCAGACGGT
Source organism: Tildeniella nuda ZEHNDER 1965/U140 (assembly GCA_019358895.1). Lineage (GTDB taxonomy): Bacteria > Cyanobacteriota > Cyanobacteriia > Leptolyngbyales > Leptolyngbyaceae > Stenomitos > Stenomitos nudus. Next base: position 251,200 of record JAHHIG010000003.1, read on the forward strand.
TACGGAGTGCTGCTTTTAGTGACTGCGATCGTAACCTGGGTAGGCTGGACCATTACCTCCGCTTTCACCCGCACCACGATCAAATTTATTAGTGAAACAGACGATTGGCAGGCAGTTGCCACAACCGTTCTGCAATTGCATTTATGGCTGGGAATGCTGGCTGTCGCAGTGCTCTGGGTCGTTGCCGAACCGCTGGCGATCGCGCTGAGGGAACCCAGCATGACCCGTTATTTACGACTGGGGGCACTCGAAATCCCTATCTTTTGTCTGGCTTACGTTCACCGTAGCGTTTCTGTGGGCTTGGGCAATTATTACCAGCGGGCAATTTCGACTGCCTTCCGTTGGCTGGCGCGGATGATTCTGTGCGTGGCTCTGGTCGCCGCTGGATTTTCTACTACAGGTGCAATTTTAGGCAGCATCGCCGCTGCCCTGATCGAACTATTGATCTATCGAGTTTACATTCAAGCGCCGTTACTGACTCGTTCCAGCTTTCCGCTCCAAAAGTTGTGGGGCTATGCCATTCCGCTGTTCTTCCTTGCCATTACGCTCAGGCTTTACGAAAAGCTTGATTTGCTGATGTTGAAGCTGTTGGGCGGTACCGCTGCTGACGCGGGTTTCTATGGCACAGCTCAAAATCTTTCCCTGATTCCCAGTTTGTTCACGCTGGCGTTTGTGCCGTTGTTGCTCTCGACGTTGAGCTGTCTGATCCATGCAGGCAACCTGGAGACAGCCAGAACACTCAGCCGGGATGGGATGCGCCTGGTACTCCTATTCTTACCGTTTGCGGGTTTAGCCGCTGGCTCTGCGTCCGAAATCATCACCCTGGTTTTTAGCGCGACCTTTCTCCCCGCCGCCCCCTTATTTTCGGTGTTGATCGTTGCGGCTGTAGCGATGGCGATGATTGGCGTTACCACCTGCATTTTGACCGCTGCCGGAAAGCCCCATTGGACGATCGCCACGACTGCACCAATGGTACCCGTGGCAGTGCTGGCTGATGGCTGGATGATTCCCCGATTTGGTTCACTCGGTGCGGCACTGGTGACAACGGCTGTCGCGAGTGTCGCTGCCATGACGCTGGTTTTTGTCATCTACCGCTTGTGGAACATTCTGCCAGATCTCTTTTCACTGGGACGTAGCCTGTTGCTCGGTAGCTTGGTTTATCTGCTGGCAACAGCTTGGGTGGCTCCTGGCTGGTTAGTGTTGGTAAAACTGACTATCCTTGGGCTGAGCATTTTGGTAGGACTATGGCTGTTAGGGGAGTTTCGCGATCGTGAGCGGGCAGTGATCCAATCCTTGCTGCAATCTGGCGCTCGACTTTTCAAAAAGCCTCATTCTGACTAGGTGTATATGGTTCCAACGTCTTTGCCCTTCGTCTCTGTGATTATTCCCGTTTTCAATGATGGAGAACGGTTGCAGCGATGTTTGCGTGCGTTAGACCGACAAACTTATCCAGCCCATTTATACGAGGTCATCGTCGTGGATAATGGGTCTGATGCGTTGGAGCCGATCGCGGATATAGCAGCGCAATTTCAACAGACCACGCATACATATGAAAGCCAACCGGGTTCCTATGCGGCTCGCAATCAAGGGCTGACGCTGGCGAAAGGTGCCGTCATCGCCTTTACGGATGCCGATTGCCTTCCAGCGATTAACTGGATTGAGCAGGGTGTCGCATGTTTGTTGCAAACGCCTAAAGTCGGGCTGGTGGGTGGCAAAATCGAATGCTCCTTTGTTGATGCAACCAATCCAACTCCCGTTGAGCTGTACGAAAGCCTCTGGTATCCCCTGCCGCAACAGGAATTTGTGGAAAAACACCATTTCGCTGCAACCGCCAATCTTTTTACGTTTGCCAGCGTGATGCAGCAAGTCGGCGGTTTTGATGGCACATTAAAATCGAATGGCGATCGCGAATGGGGGCAGCGCGTCCATCAAGCCGGATACACTCTCATCTATGGCGAAACCGTGCAGGTGACGCATCCTGCCCGACATCATTGGTCAGAACTACAGCGCCGCGCCCGCCGCATCATTGGGGGACGCTACGACCTACACCAAAAAGCTCCCTTCTGGCAACGTCAACAATTTTTTATTCTTACCATCGCTCAGTATTTGCTGGCTCCGATCGTCATGCTAGGCTTCAACTTTCTGCTCGATCGCCGCTTGAAAACCCTTCAGCAAAAAGTTCACGTGTCACGAGTCATGTTTTTTGTGTCTTACTGGTATGTGTGGGAACTGGTGCGCTTGAAATGCGGTGCTCCGTCCTATCGCGGCTAAGATCGCCGCCGCAGAAACGTTGTGTTTTCGAGTTGACTGACTAACAAAAGACTGCCAGACGAGGCAGGCGATCGCCGAAAGACTTATCGATCAATCAGATTTCCAAAACCGCAGGGTGCGATCGTCCATTGCACCTTAAACAAACAGAATTACTATCACTTTAACTGATACAAATAGGCAGACGCTCCAGGTTGTTCAATGGAATCCAATCGTTGCCCAATGGAATCCAAACGAGCCTTAGACACACCTCGTCCTTTCTCATTAACTCCTGCAAAGAGAAACCATAGCCGTTGTCCAGGTTTGAGATGATTCGCTTGCATGAAAGTGTGCCAAATCTGAGGTGAGAAATCACGTTTGTAATGAAATAAAAAGGCATCATAGTTACCGACGTAATCGGCTTTGGTATAGCCAAATTTGTCTGCATAATACCGGAAGTTATTAAAGGCATCGCCCACATAAAGAATATCGCCTGGTTGCTGACGAGTTTTGACATACGCAAGCACGGGTCGGAGTTCCTCTTTCTTTTCTGGATGAAAGATAAAGCTCGTCGTCTGTTGCAGGGGAGGTATGAGCAATAAACTCGCCAATACAACACCCACAATGCCAACCGCTTTGCGTTTAGAAAATTGAGCTAAAAGAGAGCCGATGCCTTCAGCAATGACCAGAATAAAGAACGGAGCCAGAAACAAAATTAGGCGTGATAGAAACGGGTATTTGTGTAAATAGGCAGCGGCTAAGGTTGTAAAAGAGGGAGCCATTAAAAGCAAAAGCTCCACCTTTCGATTGAGCCTGAAGAAGGCAAAGCAGCCAATGACGAAGGCAATCAGCGCTATGCCATCGAAGGGTCCTGCATAGCCCAAAGGATTATAGAAGACTCGCCCAAAGGAATCAAATAACCAGGGCAGATCAAATATTGTTTCTGGATATTCACGTCCCCACATTCTTTGCAAATTACGACTCGTCATTACATTCGCTGTAATGATGAAGTAAAGTGTAGCAAAGCTAGCAATCCATAAACAATAGCTTGGTAAGCGGTTGATCAGAACAGGTTTTCGCTTTTCTGAGGAAAGCGTGATCCAGTTGGCGGTTTCAATTCCTGCCAATACAAAAACAGCAGGATGCGAAAACCAAACTACGATCGCCCCAATCACTCCTAGCAAGAGCGATCGCCCTTTTGCTAAGAGTTTCCCACGTAGAGGTATTAATAAGAGGCATAGCAAAAGTGCCAGCATGACATCACTGGAATATTGCTTAGTTTCAGTAGAAAAATAAAGTATAAATTTGGAGCAGGCGAAAAGAATCAAAGCAATAGGAACCGCGATCGTTGACACTGCCCACTTGCTCAAGTAATAGAAGGCAATCATTGAAACAATGCCAGCAATTAAGGGAAATAACCGCAAAGAATATTCGCTATTGCCAAATACTTGAATTGCCGTTTTTTCAATCCAAAGGAACCCCGGCGGAGCCGCCTGATCATAATCTAACGGTCGTAACAATTCCAGGTAGGAACGGTTCAGTAAATTCAACACCAACATCACTTCGTCTCCCCATAACGAACGATTGTTCAAGTATTGAGAAATACGCAGAAAAATTCCCCAAAAAACAATCAGTAGCGATAAGCGATCGAGTAGGGTCGATGAAGTGAGCTGATTGAAATTCAAGAAGGAAAACTTATCAGAAAGCTTCATTACAAAAGGGTAGAAGTACAACGCTGCCGCTTTGTTTGAAGACTACTAACACCTTGCAAACAGCCAACCGCTGGCTTAAAAACTATCAGATAAATGTATTCTCTGCAAGGTGGACTATCGCTTCAGCCACGACGAGCTAGTGCCTAAAGTTATTTCCCAAAACTGCGATACCAGTGCGCTAGTAAGGTTGGAGAAACGCCCAGTAGATAGCCAAGAATGATCAATTGGTTAACGGCAGTGGTATGAAAAACGCCCAGTTTCTGCCAGCGACGACCAGAGGTCAGTACCTTATCAGGCACGATCGCAATCCGTCCACGTCGCCTTAAGCGTTGCATGAGGGCAAAGTCCTCCATAATTGGCAACTCTGGAAAGCCGCCGATCGCTCGAAAGGTGATTGCTGGGAGATAAATAGCTTGATCGCCGTAAGGCATTTGGCATAGGCGCGATCGCATATTTACACCCCATTCCACTAAGCGTAGACCTGGACTATGTCCATCAATTGCCAGCTTGAATGCTCCAGCGATCACACCCGGCTGCGTTAACGTTTGACGCATTAGACGATCGAATTGCCTCGGAAGCACTGTATCTGCATGTAGGAACAGCAAAATATCGCCGTTAGCCACAGCACCACCCACATTCATCTGGTGGGCACGTCCTGCGGCTGAACAGACCACTCTGACGTTCCAGTCCACTGCGATGCTCACGGTGTCATCCAGACTGCCACCATCTACCACAATCACCTCCACCTGAGGGAGATTTTGCAGTGCTCTCAGCGTTTGAGGTAAGGTTTCTGCTTCATTCAACGTGGGGATGATGATCGAAATAGGTCGATCGCGTCCAGACATCAAGGGCTGATTCACGGGTTCCTTTGTCACAACACTCTGCATCCTTGTCGTGTTCTAAGAGGTGGTTTGAATGTCTGGCGGTTAAAACCGCGACTACGTAAACGAAGTCCGCCTGTGCGGACTACCGAAAAATGAAGGTTTTGCAACCTGCGGCGGCAGATTTTGCCCGTGTAGCTGCGACTTCAGTCGAAGGCTACTCTACAAGGAACCTGATAGCGCTCAAAACCATCAGCTTACTTTTAGTCAGACTTAGTGTGGTGAGAAAAAATTGAGCGGTGAGAAAAAGTTGAGCGATCGCAGTAGGCGCATGTCGAAAGCATCCGGATGCTGTTTTCTCAGTAGCGAAAGTTGGTGGTACCCCTACAACACGCACTTAAAACGCTCCGAGCGCCAGCGCCTGTAAACGCCTGTAAGCATTGCAATCAAATACTGTCTTTGTCTTGGCTGTGTGTCAGCAACCAAGACAGAGAGCTGCCTGTCAAGCTTTAACCCTTCCAGACATTAATCATGTGCAATCTATGAAATCTAAGTACTTACTTCTGCTTGCGTTCTCTGTGTGGCTAGTGGGCGTTACCACCTCTATGACGGCTCCCATTCGAGCTGCCAATCGGTTGACAGCGGTTCGATTCACGCCTGACGCAGAGACGGCACCAGACACCTACCGAAATTGCCAAACAATTAGCCCAGCCGTGGTTACAGTCTATGCTGGCGATGAAACGGGTTCTGGCAGTATCGTGAGTCCAGAGGGTTTAGTGATTACCAGCAACCACGTCATCAAGGATCGTGCGGGCAGTCAGACGATCGTTGCTCGAACAGCTAATGGTAAGCAATATCGGGGACGGGTGATTAAAGTAGACATCCGCAATGACTTGGCGCTACTGCAACTGGATGCTCAAAATCAGTTCCCGATCGTTCAGTTTCCGATCGTGCCGTTGGCGAGTGCTAATGCGGTGCAGCTTGGTCAGCAGGTTTGCGCGATCGGCAGTCCCTATGGTCGTCCTGGTGCTTTAAGTGAAGGTACGCTGAGCCTGATCAGAAGCAATGGTGACTTACAGGCAAAAATCCGGCTTTATCCTGGCAATTCGGGTGGACCCCTACTCAACCCTCAGGGCGAAATGATTGGCGTGAACAAAGCCATTTTAGAGTCTCGATCGGGTAGAAATACTGGCATCAGCTTTGCCACTAATGTACAGGCAGTCAGAAATTTACTCGGCAACTCTGTGGCTGCGAAGGCTCCTGCTGCGATCGCTCCAACCATTGACCCAACATCGGCACCCTTACTTTCTGAGTCCCTCGCCATTGAATCTCCCACCGTTGAACCCCCTGTAACAGAGTGGACATGGACAGCTCCCGAAGTTCCCAATCAGCAATCAACTCCAGCACCGACGGCGGTCAAGCCGATCGCCCCACAGTCACGCTCAGCCACAGGTAGACGTTTGGGCATGACGGTTGATATACGCAATTTGGTGGTGCAACAGGTGCAGGTAGGTTCAGCCGCCGCTAGCAGCGGTTTTCGACCCGGCGATCGACTCCTTGCCATCAATGGTAGACGGCTCGGTGACTTCACTGCCCTGCAATCGTTTCTCGAACAACAGCCCGATGCGGCACTTTTTACGATCGCACGTGGTCAGAAAATAGCCAGCGTTCAGGTGCGCTTTTAAGCTAAACCCCCCAAACTGGAACCTCTCACTTTCACTGCGCGTCAATCTGCCATATAGCAGTCCTAAATCATGGGTGAGCAAGACTGGATCATTGAGCGGTCAGCCGTCAGCCGTCAGCAAAAAAGCTGATTGTTGATCGCTCATACCAGCGTCATTCTCATCATTCAAATCGGATCGCTATAGCTTTGAAATTTTAGAGCCATTGAACGTGCTAGTTTAGCAACACGATCGGCATGGGCACGTGAAGCGATGAGCCATTGAAGCTGCATTTACCGCGACAGTCTTCTCACTAATTTTTTTCCCAGTTAAGTATCTTTGCGTTCCGAGCGATCGCCTTCTTTTTTTGGAACGCTACGGCAACAGCATCGGTTTTGGTGTCTTCATTCTTGACTCAACCAACATGAAATTCAAGTCTTTGCTGCTTTTTTCCGCATCCTCTGTGTTGATTCATAGTGCCTCTGTAATCGGCATACCTGAGCGCTCGATCGCGCAAGTGACCGCAGGCACATCAGCGAAGTCTGCCGATGGTTATCGCAATTGTCAGCAAGCTGCAAAGGCGGTTGTCACGCTTTATGCGGGTGCAGAAATTGGGACTGGCAGCATTGTTGACGCAGATGGCACCATTTTGACAGCGCTACACGTGGTTAAAGAAGCGGTTAAAAGTCCCAATAAAGTTAAAATTTACGTCAAACTGGCAAACGGTCATCGCTATATTGGGCGGGCGATCGCGAGTGATACGCGTAACGACCTGGCGCTTGTACAAATGCCAGTGGAAGAGACACTCTCAACAGTGCCATTAGCCAGCAGCAGCCCACAGGCGGGGCAGAAAGTCTGTGCGATCGGTAGCCTCGCAGGTCGCGCAGGCATTCTAAGCCAGGGCACGTTCAAAAATTTGCTGGCGAATGGCGACCTGCAATCAGCCGTGCGCCTCACCTACGGCAATTCCGGGGGACCGCTACTGGATGCTCAGGGGATGTTGGTAGGCGTGAATAAATCAATCTGGGTGTCCAATCGTGGCGAAAATACTGGCATTAGCTATGCCACGAGCGCACGAGTAGCACAAAATTTTGTGAACAAGAATCGCCGCACTCCGGTTACTGCAATGGCGAAGCAACCCATCACCATGACGAAGCAGCCAATCATTACACCAGTGCAAGCGCCTCTTCCGGCACCAGGCTTAGTGCCTTCTCCAGCAACATTGCCGCAGCCGACACAAGAACGCGTTGCCTCTACCGCAGGGTTAGGTGCCAGCTTTGACGATCGAACTATGACCGTACAACAAATAGAGCGTGATTCTCCCGCTGCCCTGGGCGGACTACAAATTGGCGATCGGGTCATTGCCATCAACGGCACCCAATTAAATGCACTACAGCAGCTACAAACATTTCTCAGTGCCCAACCCAGTACTGCCATTTTGACCATCGATCGTAACCAACAGGTCACAAACGTTCAGGTGAATTTCTAGTTAGCAGGACTGATGTAGACGAGATCCTCCAACCCCGTGCTGTCGCTTCGCTAGAAAAAGATGGAACGCTCTGGACGGACGCTTTGCGGATCAAACTGCACGCTTCCAATGCGTAAGTCTAGTGAAATGCCTCTCTGCGACGTACCTTCTGACACTGAGGACGATCTATAGTATAGAAATACTAGTCTACAATGACTCTTTCTCTCTGCGTCGGTTTTTAGCAGCAGAGTATGATGGGCTTTAGCGAGTGCGATTGGGATTATAACCACAGCCATACTGGTGAGGACGGGGTGCAGGGTGGAACCCCTTCAGCTTGAGCGCTGTTCGGCTGAGCGCTCACGTCGAAGCTCAGGTCGAAAGCTGGCTGGGGGCATTGCCCCCACACCCCCTTTGCTTCCAATGTCCTAAGCTTTGTGGCGACAGCTATATCAATGCCTTTTGCTAAAAGTGGGCAACGTTACCCAAGTTCGTCAACGCGGGCGCTCTGAACATCAATTTTATGAGATTCAATCGTTGGGTATGGGCAGTTGGACTGTTGTTATTGGCTCATACTCTGGCTGCGTTTATTCCATCCATCCCTAACCTGTCTCTGCCCCGTCCCGCTGAGACGAAAGCAAAACCAAACCAGTCTGAGCCGACGAGTGCCAATGTCTGCCAGACAGCTCGTACATCTGTTCTAACACTCTATATCGACAGCGATTTTGGATCAGGTACCATTGTCAGCTCAGAAGGCTTGGTGCTAACCAACCATCACGTTGTCAAAGCTGCCAGTGACGGACAGGTAAGAGCTAGAAGCTGGGGCGGACAGCTCTACCAGGGACAGGTCGTCGCCACTGACCGCGTGAATGATTTGGCACTCGTGCAGCTCAACACAAAAGAACGCTTGCCAGCGATCCGTCTGGCTAAGCCAGAAGCGATCCAAATTGGACAAAAAGTGTGCGCGATCGGTAGTCCCTATGGTCGTGCTGGCGTGATTACTCGAGGGACGCTCAAAAGCACCCTTGAGAATGGTGATCTACAATCTTCCATCCTTTTGCATCCTGGAAACTCAGGCGGACCGTTGCTCAACAGTCAGGGTGACATGATTGGCATCAACAAGGCAATCTGGCTATCAGATTCCGGTAAGAATGTTGGCATTGGGTTTGCGACAACAACGACAATCGCCCAAGGCTTCATTGAGCAAAATCGACAAAAAGCAGCGGCAATCGCCGCACGTCCTTCAGCGCCTGCTATGCCTTCAGCACAGACCGAGACTGACCAGCAGACGACACCACCAGAGGCTCCTGCTAATTTTGGTTTGCCGCCCGCAACACCGAGCGACGTTCGCTTAGGGGCAATGGTTGACAGTCAATCGCTCGTGATTCAACTTGTAGAGCCAGACTCCCCCGCTGAGAGAGCAGGGCTGAGCGCAGGCGATCGTTTGGTAGCAGTTGACAGTCAGCGGCTTGATCGAGTTGAAGATCTGCAAATATTTTTGCAGCGCCGTCCCAGTAGCGCTGTTTTCACCATCAGCCGGAACCAACGACAGCAAGATGTACGGGTCGGTTTTTGAGCAGCCGTGGCAAAAAATGGATGAAAGCCCTTGCCTCTGCTGTCCAGTTCACTACATTCATCACCCTTTATGATGATTAATTGGTTAAACGTAGCCCTCGCGTTTCACTTTGAAGCTGAAATATCGCGCTTATAGTAACCACTCAACCGATCAGTCTTTACCACTTTAGAGCCTGCATGATCAGCTTTGATGCTATCAAAAAGCAGCAAGAACCGATGAGGGTGTGGTTGCTTTATCAGCAGGATTTGTATCCATTCTCCTTTTCATCGTTTATAGACTTTACTATCGTCAAGCCCTCTGATATTATTTCAACAGAAACATCTCTCTAAACGTTCTCCGTTTTAGATCAAGCTGATCGAATCTAAGCAATTAATATGCACGGCTAGCGATCGGGCATTTAGTGCTGCTCAAGTTCAAGCTTGAACGTTTCAAGGCTACTTAAGCCAAAATTCTGGAAGAATTTCGACTTGATTGAAGCCGCTTTTGTGCGTCTTCAAAGCCTTTCAATACCTGCTGCGAATGCTGCATACGCTGCGGTTACTCACTGAGGCAGGTTTTTAATTCTATCGATCACCATAGACTGTCTTACAGGTACCATATGGAAACATTAGCCTTCATTCATGCCGCTGTTGCCCACGAAGATCCCACTCTTGATCCGGAAGTGACAGCCTTTGAAACTATTGACTTTAAAGCGTCAGGTTCTCTCGCTATGAGTTTTGTTGCAGCAGGCGTTGTAGCAACCACACTGTCTCATGCTGATCAAGCTCAAGCAACCATCTACTACGGACAAAGAGGTTCAGGTGTAGAAGCACTTCAAGCAGCGCTTGGAGTTTCCCGTGATGGCATTTTTGGTCGTGAAACACTATCAGCCTTGAGAACGTTTCAGGCTAACCGGGGCTTAGCAGTCGATGGTATCGCAGGACGTGCAACGCTGCCTGCTCTGGGTCTAGTTGCAAACCTTGGTCCTGGTGGTCCTGGCAGTAGTGGTGGTTCGGTGCCCGTCTCTGGTGGAGCGTATGTCACGGCTGGCAGCGGCTTGATTGTTCGTAACGCTCCTGCTGGCTACGCAATCGGTAGCCGTGGTTATGGGTCGAGAGTGAGTTTGACTGGCGCAGAGCAGTATGCTGGCGGTCGTAATTGGTCTCAACTTTCCAGTGGCGGTTGGGTTGCTAGTGCCTATCTCAGTAGCTACAGCGGTGGCGGCAATGGTGGGACTGTTCCGATCGGCAGTGGTAGTTACGCAGCCGCTGGCAGTGGTCTCCTGGTTCGCAGCGGTCCGGGGGGCTACGTCATTGGAGGCTTGGGCTATGGCGCACCTGTAAGACTTACGGGCGCTACGCAATACGCATCTGGTCGTAGCTGGTCGCAGCTGACAAGCGGCGGCTGGGTTGCCAGTGATTATATTGGCTACCGTTAACTCTCAACTGGCGTAAGTGATTGCTACTTACGCACTACTCAACGAATGTTGGTTTATGTCGCTCTGGTGTTGCTTTTGCTGAAGCAGCGCCAGAGTTCTTGTTTAATTAAGCTTGCTCTAGCAACGCCAGGACAGTTTTGGGCATTAGTTGGTCCTTAAACCAAACCACTTTGGCAGGAAGGTGGTCTACTTTAACGCCCGCCTTTTCTAAGTTCAGCCGTTCTGAAATTGCCAAGATCAGGTCATCGCGCCCCGACTGTCGCACCTGGGAAAATTTTTTCTGCAAATATTCGGGTCGCCAGTAGCCAACGATTTCTAGCAAAAAAGTACGTCCATCGGGGTGAGCGAGGCGAAAATCGGGAATCATGACACTGCCGGGGATGGGGATTAGATCGACTTCGCGCTCTAGCTGCCAGTCAGTCTTGGTTTTCAGCCAGCGATCGACAAAACTTTCTTCCACCATGCTGTCGTAGGTTTTGCCAGGGGGATAGTGTGTAACCAAACCGCAGTCGGAGTTCAGCGTAAAGCGACCCGATCGCACTTTGCCAGAATACAGATCCCGTTGTTGCAGCGTGGCGGTCAGATTCCATTTAGTCACATGCAGCAAGGCAGGCAACAGCATTGCTAGCTTCAAGCCATAGTGTGTGTTGGGTTTGAAGAGGCTGGTGGGACCATCGATCGTGAGCGTAAAGCCATGATCCGCATCGCCTTCGATGTAGGTCATCAACCGAAAGAGCTTGAGGTAACGAAAGAGCAGCTTATACTCGCCGGGATCGTTGCGATGGGCATTCAGCGTGATATGGCTGGCGCGGTAGAACACACCTTGCACTTGAGATAGGTTGTAACGATGCAGTAGTGCTTCTGCTGTGGGCGCTTCAAAGCGAGTCAAAATCTGATTGTCGGGCAGGTCAGCGTAGAGACCAGCGTGAATCTGGGTGGGCAAAACGTCGTGCCCCAGTTCTTGACTGAGGCACTCTGCAAGGTGCTGTAGTGTTGACTGAGTGGCTGACGAACCGCCTGCTTTTTGGGCTGAGAGTGCAAAAACTCGCTGCCGCAGTGCCAGGGGATCAAGAGGACTGATCGTTTCAAAGTGGCTGAAGCTTTCGCTGGTGAGTAGATGGGCAAGACCGCGCTTCATTCTGTAGTCAGTGTTTTCACCCTCTAACGCTTGCAGTTGCCGCTTCAGTTCACCCCTGGTGCCACCTTTTGCAGCTTGGAAGAGAGCAATCAAGCTGTTGGCGATCGCCAGCGTTTGCCCGCCGATCGCTAAACGTTTGGGCACGATTTCTTCACCGCTGTAGCGATACATGAGCAAATCCGTAGGCAACATCTTAAGCTTTACGTCTTTAGACGGACGAAATGTTGAAAAATACTGTCCAAAGTGAGATACCCAAACGAGGACACAAATCGTAAATTCTACAAAACGAGGTTAACTCGTGTTGACTTGATGAACTTAACTGTTCCAAGGGACTAACCCTGCTCAATATTGGACTTTCTAGACATACTATGGTAGCAACTCCTCCCTCTCAAGGTTCTCCTGCTCAGTACGCAACGGATGACCATCAAACAGAAGTCGAATTACTGATAGCAGAACCCAGGCAAGATAGTGAGATTGACCTAGAGTTTCTTTACACTAGAGACATTGAATTTCGTCAGGAAACCATTTATTTTGCGGTTGTCGATCGCTTTTGTGACGGCGATCCTGATAACAGCGAAGGACCCAACCCAGAGCTGTTTGATCCGGAGGGGCAAGACTGGGGCAAGTATTGGGGTGGCGATCTACAAGGTGTGATCGATAAGCTTGATTATCTCAAAAACATGGGTGTAACAGCCCTCTGGCTCACACCGTTATTTGAGCAAGTAGAGGCACTCTTTGTTGATAATGCTGCGATTCACGGCTATTGGACAAGAGATTTTAAGCGTCTTAATCCTCGCTACATTGGCAAAGACGAAGATCCATCGTTGAACAATACTCAGGAGCAAAAAAATACGATCTTCGATCGCCTGATTGAAGCGTTGCATCAGCGCAAAATGAAGCTCGTGCTCGATATCGTCTGCAACCACAGCAACCCTGATTTCAGCGGCAAAAAAGGTGAGCTTTATGACGATGGGGTCAAAATTGCTGATTTCAACGACGACAAAAATAACTGGTATCACCACTACGGCGAAATCACGGACTGGGAAGACGAGTGGCAAATGCAGAACCGCGAACTCGCGGGGCTGGCAACTTTTAACGAAAACAATAGCGACTACCGCGATTACATTAAAAGTGCCATCAAACAGTGGCTCGATCGCGGTGTCGATGCCCTGCGCGTCGATACCGTCAAACACATGCCGATTTGGTTCTGGCAGGAGTTCAACGCCGATATTCAGGCGCATCGACCGGATGTCTTTATTTTTGGCGAATGGATTTATAGCCATCCCGCTGATGATCAATCCGTCGAATTTGTGAACCGTTCTGGCATGACCTTGCTCGACTTTGGGCTATGCGTTGCCATTCGTGCAGCACTGGCACAAGGGGCAGACGACGGCTTTCAGCTCATTCAGGCTATTTTTGACCTGGATCATCGCTATTTTGGGGCAAACGAACTGGTGACGTTCATTGACAACCACGACATGCCCCGGTTCCAGAGCTTGAACCCTGACCCCGAAATGCTGTCTGTTGCGATCGCCCTCATCATGACCAGTCGCGGTATTCCCTGTATCTACTACGGCACCGAGCAGTATCTCCACGACGATACCGATGGCGGCAACGATCCTTACAATCGCCCCATGATGGTTAGCTGGGACACTGAGACGGAACTGTATCGTTCGATTCGCCTACTCTCAGGTCTGCGCCGCCTGAATCCTGCTGTCTCAATGGGTGGACATTGGCAAAAGCACCTGACACCCGATGTCTATTGCTATGCCCGACGCTACCGCGACTCCATCTGTTTTGTCGCGCTCAATCGCGGTGAGGCAACGACGATCGAAGATGTCGATACTGAGCTACCTGATGGCGAACATACCTGCGTGCTGACCCGCAACAAATTTGAGGTCAGTGACAACAAGATTCAACGTTTGGCACTTCCCACCCGTAGCGCGATCATCATCAGCCATGTCGGAGGACGCATCAAAGGGCAGACGATCGTGCGCGTACAGTTGAACGGTGTCGAGACTCAGCCTGGAGAAACGATCGTCGTCACAGGCGATTGCCCTGAACTGGGGAAATGGGACATCGCCAAGGCGTACCCACTGGAATACATCAATACCAACACCTGGTTTGGTGAAATTCCTTTTGAGGAAAGCGCTGGCAAAATGATCACCTATAAGTATGCAATGTGGCGCGAGGGGCAATCACCGCTGCGAGAAAACCTGGTCGCGCGTCGCTGGGTCATTGCCAGCGAAGGCACCGTCAAATGGCGAGATCTCTGGGCATCTGGTCCCGAATCTTAAAGTGGGCTGGCTCTCTTAAAACAATCAAGTTCTTGGCGCATAGCTTGATAAGAGATCTTTATTTCACCCGGTTAGGTGACGCTAGTGGATGAAGTAGTAGTGAACCACTTGCCCGTAGTGTTAGTCCAAGGTTATGACATCGTCTTGTTTTCCTAAAAGCCCTCTTAGCTAAGGGGTTTCGGTGGCCAGGCTGATGGTCAGTTGTTGAGTCTGCTTTTAGTTAGCGTTAGTACAGTACACTCCTGAAGCGATGGCTTTTTGTCAAATGGCTTTGTATTTTGAACGATGGCTTTGCCAATTTGACGATCAAGCAGCTATTCTGCATAAGGTTGCTCCTCGATCGGTGCCATCAACCAAGTTTTTTCGCTTGCAAGTAAGAAACGTATGCAACCTTCTCGTCATTTAATTGTTGTGGGTGTGGGAGTTTTAGTTGCTTTCGGTAATGCGCCACCGGGCTTATCGGAGCCACTCCCCAGTCACTCCCCAGCCATTCCTAACGCCGATGAGCTACTACAGCCTTTCTCCCTGCAAGAATCTACAGCCTCTGTAGAAGCAGCATCTCTCGACCAGCCAAGGATAGTAAAGTCCAAGATAGTTCCGACCGAAAATATTGCACTGACCGCGATCGCGCCTGAGTTTAGTCGGCGAAACGCTCAGACAAGTGTGGCGCAAAGAACGACCGCGATCGCGCCGTCAAGCAAATTTAACCCCTCTGTGGCGATCATACCAGAGCCTAAAAAGGCTGTGATCGCGCAGACAAATCCCTCCACTACACCGAACCTTGCGCCTCTACCTTCTAGCTCTCAACAACAGGCTCCGACGACAACGCAGCCTCCCCTTTCAACGCCAGACCCCGGTCCTTCTAGACCACTGGGACCTGCTAAGCCCGGTATTGCGCCAGAATACCTGAACCCCGACCCGAATCCATTAAGCTTCCCGACGAAACCAGAGGAAGTAAAGCTGCGGGGCATTCAGCCGATCACGTTACAACAGGCGATCGAGTTGGCACAGCGCAACAACCGAAGTCTACAGGTGACTCGCTTACAGTTAGAACGCAGTAAGGCAGCCTTGCGCCAGTCTCAGGCGGCGAGCTTCCCAACATTAAGTGTTCAAAGCACGCTCAGCCGTTCACTGTCTGCCAACAGCGGTCGCAACCAAAACAACGCGCTGTCTGAGCTGTTGGGTGGCAGCAGTAACGATGAGAGTGCGATCAGTAATGCCTTTAGTGCATCAGCAACGCTGAGCTATGACATTTTTACCTCTGGTCAACGCCCAGCTAATATTCGAGCCGCTGAGAGGCAGCTACGCTCGGATGAACTTCAAGTTGAGATCAGTCAAGAGCAACTGAGGCTGGATGTTGCAGGCGATTACTACAACTTGCAGCAGAGCGATGAGTCGGTGCGGATTCAACAGTCATCGGTGCGAAATAACGAAGCCAGTCTGCGCGATACGCAAGCATTGGAGCGGGCAGGCTTAGGCACTCGCTTTGACGTTCTACAATCTGAGGTGCAGTTGGCAAACTCACGTCAGAACCTGACGAACGCCATTGCGCAACAGCAGATCAGTCGGCGACAGCTCGCGCAACGATTGAGTCTTTCACCCGCGATCGACCTGGCGGCGGCTGACCCGGTTGATGTTGCAGGCGAATGGAACCTGTCGCTGGAAGAAAGCATCGTTCTGGCGCTAAAAAACCGGGCAGAGCTGGAACAGCAGCTTGTGCAGCGAGAACAAGCGCAGCAGCAACGGCGAGCCGCTTTGGCAGGCTTAGGTCCTACCGTTACCGCGCAAGCACAGTATCAGTTGTCAGATATTTTAGACGATGACTCTCGCATTGGGGATGGGTATGCTTTTCAATTAGGCGTGAACTGGAACTTATATGACGGTGGCGCATCAGTGGCTCAAGCACAACAGGCAGAAGCAAACATTGCGATCGCAGAGCAAAACTTTGCCGATCAAAGCAACCAGGTGCGGTTCGCCGTTGAGCAAGGGTACGCTAACTTGCTCTCCAACTTTGAGAATATTGGCACCACGACGAGAGCCTTGGGTCAGGCACAAGAAGCACTTCGCCTAGCGCGCTTGCGCTTTCAGGCTGGGGTTGGCACCTCAACCGATACGATCAACGCTGAAAATGCTTTAACGACGGCTGAGGGTAATCGGGTCAATGCGATTATCGGCTATAACCGATCGTTAGCGACCCTCGAACGTGCAGTGACCCATCTGCCCATTCCGACCGGTGCCACCACTCCCAGTCTGGCATCACCTCCAGGTGGCACGCCAGCCACCCCCTTAGTGCCCAGCACAACGACTCCTGGGACTACACCGCCAACAACACCCCCAGGCGCTACGCCTAGCACCACCACTCCTCCTTCTAACAGCACACCTTAATGGTTCTTCTTTGTTTACCATGAAGCTGAAGCTTCACCCCGTCCTCTTTCGGTTTGCTAGACATAAGGATCTCACCATGCTTTCCCACGTCACTGTCGCCCGTTTTCTCTCTGACGCTTCTCGTCGATCGCTCCTAAGCCAGGGAATGAGCGTTGTTAGCGCCGTTGCTATTCTCAGTGGTGGCACCGTCTGGGCACAGTCCGCTGATCTGGTCGTGGAGTCTGCTCCCGAAAGCACTACACCTCCTTCAAGCTTAGAAACCCCTCAGCCGTCTTCCGCTCCGCCCAGCGCGATCGCGCCTGCTGCACCAGAGGCGTTTCCAACGGTAGAAGCGCCGCTCAGCACTGACCTTAAAGTCGTAGCGCCAACCGCTGCTAGTGGTGCAGACGATCGCTACATTGATTCCACTAGTTACAACATTGGTGCAACGGAGCCGAGCGGCAGTGTTGCTCGGCGACCCCAACTGCCGAATGTAGCGTCACCGCTTAATGTTGGTTCGACAGCCGTCGTTGATTACAACGTCACGTCTGGTCGTGCCGTCCCTTCTGTGAAGGACTACTATTACCGCACCTTGCGCCCACCCGCAATCTTGAGCAATGGTAATATTCGTCTCATTTTTCCCCTCTCGATTCCAGCGCCCATTACCTCTCTCTTTGGTTGGCGTACACATCCTATTGAGGGCGGGCAACGCTTTCACTCAGGTACTGATCTAGGCGCACCCATGGGAACGCCCGTCCTTGCAGCCTATGCGGGTAAAGTAGCCTTGGCTGATTTTCTGGGCGGTTATGGCTTAGCTGTTGCCGTCGAGCACAACAAAGGCACTCAGCAAACGCTTTATGGGCACTTATCCGAAATTTTTGTGAAGCCCG
The DNA here is from genome assembly GCA_019358895.1 of Tildeniella nuda ZEHNDER 1965/U140. Classification (GTDB taxonomy): domain Bacteria; phylum Cyanobacteriota; class Cyanobacteriia; order Leptolyngbyales; family Leptolyngbyaceae; genus Stenomitos; species Stenomitos nudus. The sequence goes on from JAHHIG010000003.1 coordinate 268,788, forward strand.
GTGAATGGGTGAAACAAGGAATGGTCATTGGAAGAGTCGGCAGCACAGGGTTATCGACTGGACCACACCTGCACTTTGAGTTTCGCCAACTGACCGCAGAGGGATGGGTTGCAATGGATCCTGGCGCGCAGTTGGAATATGCCCTGGCACAATTGGTGAAATCGTTTGACTTTGCTCAAGCTACGGGGGCAGGACTGGGCTTGGGTGGTCGTCTTGGCGCTGTAAATGTGGGTGCTAAGGGCGACATTACGTTGCAAGTAGAGGAACTGAAGAAGCTTAGCCAACGAGAGGATCTGAAAAAGCCAAACAGTGCGGCAGATGCAGGTTGAACGAACGATCGCAACCCTTCAGCACGAGTTACCAACGCTGTTTGAGCGTGATCTTTCCTACGACATCTACAGTCGAGACGTTGAGTTTAGCGATCCCGTGAATCGGTTCAAGGGCAAGTTCAACTACCGCATCATCTTCTGGACGCTGCGGTTTCATGGTCGCCTCTTCTTCACTGACCTTCATTTTGACCTGCACAACGCTCACCAAGCCTCTCCAGAAACCATTCGTGCCGATTGGACTGTACGCGGCACCTTGCGACTGCCCTGGAAGGCAAAGCTTTTTTTCAACGGTTATTCAATCTATACGCTGAACCCGGATGGCTTGATCAGAACGCACGTTGACACCTGGGATCGATCGCCTGGAGCCATTTTGAGGCAGTTTGTTCAGGCGGGCTAAGAGCGGTCAGCTATCAGCGGTCAGCGCTCAGCCATGAGGAGAAGACAGCTTTTTCCTCCACTCCACTGCCAAAGCCTCTCGTCATGCTTAAAAGCTGATAGCTGATAGCTGATCACTTCTCAAGTAATCGGTAGCTTCAACCAGGTGGAAAGCTCGTACGCCAGCCAGTCTAACTCTGGTATTGTCAACGGCGGATTACTTCGGAGTTCATATTTCTGGGTGCCAGCCCAAACCGCAAGGTGAGGTTCAGCATTGCCCTGTTCGCTTTCTTTGCGATACTCTAACCGACTAATTTGTGTGCGTAGTGATGTTTGAGAACGTCCAGACTGGAAACCTAACCGTTTGCTAGTGAGAGAAATGTGCTGCTGGTCGATTTGGAGGTGGGCTTGTCCTAAAATCGATGGCATGAGGATTTCAAGGCTGGTAGACGCTTTGGTAAGGAAAACTTTGGTGTCACTGGGCTTGGCTACGGGTGCGATCGCGCTTGGTTTTCCAGTGCCCTGCTCTAGTGCCATAAGCGCTTCTTGAGCTGACTGCACCCGATAGTCTAGATTCGGATCGGTTAACCAGCCAAGCCATTCTGCATACGCGGGGCTGAGGTTAGCAATTTTCTCAAAGTCTAGCTTCATGCCTTTGTGCGGCAGGCTAGAAGGATGTGTACCCGCCAGCATTGTCGTGAGCGTTGCGCCCAAACTGTAAAGGTCTGACGCTGGAATCGCACGTCCACTAAATTGTTCAGGCGGCATGTAACCATAGGTGCCGACCACTGTAAAAGCGCTGGTGTCGCCGCTATTTTTCAGCGATTTAACCGAGCCAAAATCGACTAAGTAAGCCTGACGGTTTGCCAGCAGAATGTTGCTGGGCTTGATGTCTCGATGCACGATCGGTGGCTGTTGCCCATGCAGATAGATGAGAATGTGCAGTAGTGCTTTAGCAAGCTGTTTCGTTTCTGCTTCTGTAAAAAGCCGCTGTTCTTGTAAACATTGCTCTAGCGATTTGCCTTCAACGTAGGTTTGGATGAGCGCAAGCGCCTTATCGTTGGGCAGTTGATGTTCAAAAAAGCCCAGATAGCGCGGGATCGACGGATGCGAAAGGGACTTGAGGGTCTCCACCTCGCGCTCGAAGAGCTTCAGATCATCCCATTCAAGCGCCTCATCCAAAAACAGGAGCTTGATCACAACCCGCTCTTGCGTAGTCGTGTCACGGGCAAGCAGTGTCCAGCGCCCAGTTTGTTTACCAATCTGTCGTTCTACTTCGTAGCGATCGCCCAGTATCTGACCAGCCATCGTCTATTACCAGTGCTTATAGGTTGGTTATAACCCCCCTAACGCCGTTCCGCAACGGGATATTTGAGGGTATTCAGGGTTCAGCGTGATGGCGGCGGAGAAAGGGCAGCAGCGCATCGCTAACTTTTTCGTGCCAATCTTCTTGAGGGTAATGCCCCACTTCTTCTAGCTCTACCAACTCTGCATCAGGGAGGGCATGGGTGAACTGTTTGGCGATGTCTAGCCGTAGCCACGGATCACGCATACCCCACGCCACCAGTATAGGTTGCTTCCACTGCTGAAAGCCTGCTTCGATTTCTGCTGTCACCTGTTGAAGCTGTAGATTCTGAATCGTTGCCAGCAGCGCCCGCCCTGCGTCAGAACTTCTCAAAAATGGTCGTCGGTAAATATCGAGATCAGCGTCTTCAACGCGATAGCCACCAGCACCTTCCAGGGCACGATCGACTAACAGTGGATCTTGCGTCATCATGTCGCCCACCAGCGGTATGCCCAATTGCCGCAGCTTCCAGGGCAGTTTTGCGGCTGTCGTTAAGGGTGCGTTGAGAATGGCGAGACGATCGATCTGCTCTGGGTGGCGCAGCGCATATTGCAGCCCAACGGAACCCAAAAACCCTTGTACAACGAGCGTAAACCGCTCAATGTTCATGGCTTGGAGAAACGCCTCCAGCGCTTCGAGAAATGCCTCTGGAGTGTAGGCAAAATCGCGCCGATCGGGCTGCGCCGAAAAGCCAGAGCCAATCCAGTCAGGCGCGATCGCTCGAAAGCCTTGATTTGCCAAAGTTGGTAGAATTTTGCGCCAGCTATAGCTCTGGGCTGGAATGCCATGCAGCAATACCACGGGCACGCGATCGCTACTGTTGAGCGGCAGCGCTTCGCGATAAAACCATGTCAGTTTGCCGACCTCAATCCAGTTATCGCCTGTTGCCACAATATTTTCTACGCTACGTTCTGTCGTCTGAGCTTACCGCCTGACGGGATCGTAGAGCAAGTTGCCATACAGTTCTGTCTTGCTGTCGAGAGAGACGCTTGGTGTGAAGCTTGTTCGCCGATTGCGGCAACAATGGAGGACGTAAAGTTTTATCAAACTCACTTTTTGTAGCTTTAGATACAGAATTTTCTGTTATATTGGTAGTCAGGAGCAATAAATAAAAAAGAAGGAAATTAAATCATGTCTACCCAAGATCAAGCACGCGCTTTAATGTCCCGCCATCAGCACGTTGCTAAAAACCGTGAACAGTCTGCCTTGAGCCGTATGGCTGCCGAAATTGGCGTTTCTAGCGAAGCGGCTGTGCGGAACCAACCTCGTAGTGCTGGCATGAGCTAAGCAGCAGTTTGCTGCCTGCATTTAATTTGTGTAGAAAAGGGTTCCCTCATGAGGGAACCCTTTTCTGTTGCTACACCTGTGCTGTGGCGGATGCTTCAAACGGTAGCAACCTGACGCAACGATCGAATCGTCGCGATCGCGCACTCTGCGACCCGATCGATCTCCGCTATTGTATTGAACCGTCCAATCCCAAATCGTATCGATGCATAGGCAAGGGCATCTGATTGCCCCAGGGCTTGTAAAACATGGGATGGTGCCGTTTTAACAGATGAGCAGGCAGAACCAGAAGAAACCGCAACCACAGGCTGTAACCCCAACAGCAACGCTTGTCCGTCAATGCCTGCAACGCTGATGTTCAAATTTCCGCCTAACCGTTGAGTCGCATGACCGTTCAACTGCACTCCATCCAGCACGTTCAGCTTTTGCCAGAGGCGATCGCGTAGTCGTGTCACCCGCTCAGTTTCACTCGGCATGTCTCCAATGGCTAACTCGACGGCTTTCGCAAAACCGACTAATTGAGGGGTTGGCAGTGTGCCCGATCGCAGCCCGCGCTCGTGTCCACCACCATGCAGTTGGGGTGCCAACTGGACTCTAGGGCTGCGTCGCCGCACGTACAGAGCGCCAATGCCTTTCGGTCCATACACTTTGTGGGCAGTCAGCGACATCAGATCAATCTGCATCGCCTCTACGTCGAGAGGAATTTTGCCGATCGCCTGTGCTGCGTCTGTATGAAACAGCACCTGATGGGCGCGACAGAGTGCCCCGATCGCGGCTAACGGCTGTAAGACCCCAATCTCGTTGTTGGCTGCCATCACAGACACCAGGATCGTATCCGATCGCAGCGCTTGCTCTAAAGTTGTCAAGGCGAGCAGTCCATCCTGTTGCACAGACAGCACCGTTACTTCAAAGCCCAAAGCTTGCAGATAGCGGCAGGGATCAAGCACCGCACTATGCTCAGTGGCAACGGTGATAATGTGTCGCCCCTTGCTAATGTATGCCTCTGCTACACCTTTGATTGCCAGGTTGTTTGCCTCAGTCGCACCACTGGTAAACACAAGCTCTTCTGGCTGTGCCTCGATCGCGGCGGCTAAGGTCTCTCTCGCTTGCTGCACAGCGGCTTCAGCTTCCCAACCGTAGAGGTGGTTGACACTCGCGGCGTTACCAAAGTGCTCTGTAAAGTAAGGAAGCATGGCAGCCAGCACACGCTGATCAACGGGCGTTGTGGCATTACAGTCTAAGTAGATTGGGCGCTGAGCCATGCGAACCTCTCAAGTCATGTCGCAGATTCTCATAGTCTAGGCGATCGCTTCTGCAGTCAGCGATCGTGACACAGTGCACCATAGTTTTACCCGTGAGTGATTGACGGCAATCCTTTACCTTCCTAAGATGAGAGATAAGATTAAAGAGTGTAAAGAAAGATTACGCTTTTCATCCGTCAATTCTTACAGCCAGCTAATATTTCCCATGTCCATTTCTCATGCTTTTGTTACAGGGCGATCGCTACAGCCTCAAGTCAAACAACTCTTGCATTGCACAGCCGTTCTTTTACTAGCTGTCTGCCTCTGGGTCTGTCCGCTCAACGGTTTGACGCGTTCAGCCGCCTACGCCTTCAACAACCCAGAGTTATTACCAGACGTGCAAACGCCCATTATCGACTTAGCAAAAGCGCTGACGGGTGAACAGGAAGCAACGCTGGCGAAAGATTTGGAACGCTTCGAGGCAGAAACCGGGTGGAAGCTACGGGTGCTGACTCAGTTTGAGCGGACACCAGGCATTGCGGTCAAAGACTATTGGGGACTCGATGACCACAGTGTCCTGCTTGTGGCTGATCCACGCGGAGGCAATCTCCTTAACTTCAGCGTTGGGGATGACTTTTACCCGCTGATGCCGCGTACCTTCTGGATTGAATTGCAGACCCGTTTTGGCAATCAGTTCTTTGTGCGTGAACATGGTGAAGACCAATCGATTTTAGAAGCACTAGAGTCGATCAAGCTATGCCTGCGTCGAGGTGGCTGTCTGGTAGTGCCTGGTTTGCCTCCAGAGCAGTGGATTCTTACCCTCATTACGTCGATCGTGGGCGGTGTGGTGTGTGGTTTTGCCGCCAAGCCGCGTAAAGAAGGACAGATTGTAGCGTGGCAGTGGGCGCTGATTTTCTCGCCGCTATGGGGCATTCTCTTCATTGCCTTTGGCATTGGTCCTGTCGTCACCCGTACCTCTGATTGGCTACCGCTGTTCCGTAATATTGCTGGCTTTGTGGTGGGTGCGCTGGCTGCCTTTCTGGTGCCTGTGCTCAGCCGCACTCCTTCATCAGACGCTTAAGGAGTATGGCTCTAGCAGTCAGCTATCAGCCGTCAGCTCAAAGGAACGCTGATAGCTGATAGCTGATAGCTGACCGTCACTCAGTAGGCTGATCGAGATGTCTAATGTTAGGCTCATAGCAGTTCGTTATCCGCGATCGTGCCTATTCACCACACCCATGCTCATTCCACTTACCCGTAAGACGTTTGAAAATTTGATTCCCGCGGTGGCTACAGGTCCGCAATACGTCTACTGCTGGGGAAAGTTTCCCGCGTTGCTGCTACGCTTGCTGGTTTCGCTTGTGGGCGTGACGATCGTCTTATTGCTGGGTGGTCTTCTGGGCGAGAGCTTTGGCTTCATTCGTTTTTTGCTCGGCATTGTCGTTGGGCTGTATTGGCTGTGGGGACCCGTACTGTGGTCGAGCCTGAAAAATATTGAGGCGCGCAAATATCCCTACAGTGGTTTTTGGCAAGGCGAAGTGGTTGATGTCTATGCCACAGAGGAACTGATTGGCAAAGAGGAAACGGTCAATGAGCGCGGCGAGTTGGTCATTGTTGAAAACCGTGAGCGCCGCTTGAACTTAGTGGTGGGTGATGAGACGGGCTTTACGAGTCGTCTACAGGTGCCGCTGAAGCGCTACCATCAGGCGATCGCGATCGGCGATGCGGCAGAGATGCTAGTGATGTCTAACCGAGGCGATCTGGGTCGCATTAGCAAAACTTCAGATATTTATGTTCCCAGTCACAACATTTGGGTCAGTGATTACCCGCTATTGCTGCATGAGTCGTTTGTTGAAGTCAGCCGCAGACTAAATGCACGCAACCGTAGCAACCAGTTTGAACCAGAGCCTGACCTGCCCTCACAAGAGCGGTATGACAGTGGTGGTGGCGCGATCGAGCTAAGCCGTCGCCCTCGTCGGCGATCGCCGCGTAGCCGACCCTCGATCGACTGGTAAAAAGGAGTGTGCTGCTGGAACTGCTAGTGAAGCCCCTGCAATGCACGTTACGTCACCCCTTCTGTTCGCGCCCGTAGGCTTGCCATGCCAGGTCAACCAAGCCGTTGACGATCGCGGCAGCTACAACAGCGCTACCTTTGCGTCCAGCAATCCGAATGTGTGGAATCAGTGAATCTGCTAACCGCTCCTTTGCCGTTTCCACATCGATAAACCCAGAAGGAGTCGCAATAATCAGCGCTGGGCGAATCTCTTCTGCCTCAATCAAATCGACTAATGCAGTGAGTGCTGTTTGTGCCTGACCCACCACAAAAACGCCTTCTGGGTAGCGTCGAGCTAACGTTTCAATGCCCCACGCAGCACGAGTCTTTTCCTTTTGCGGACGGGTCAGCGCTTCCATACTGCAATAGACCGGGTTGGCAAAGGTATTCTGAATGTTGGTCGTGATACCCACTTGCACCATCGGCACATCTACTACGATCGTGCTACGGGCTGCAAGAGCCGCCGCTCCAGACTGTAGCGCTGCGTCTGAGAAGCGCACCAGCGACTTATATTCAAAATCAGCCGTTGCGTAGATGACCCGTCGCACAAGTTCATATTCGGCTGGTGAGAAGATGTGTTCACCAATCTCGCGATCGATAATCGCCAGACTTTGAGCGTCCGTTGTGTGCCATTCCATCGCAACCCTTTCTGAAAAATATTTGCCCTGTGGTAATTAGCCTACACTTGCCAGACCAAAATGGCGACAATTTACGCGATCGCTGTATCTATAGCAGTCCTGAATCATTTGTGAGCAAGACTGAATTAGTTAGCGGTCAGCTTTTTTGCTGACCGCTAATTGCTGACCGCTCATACAGCGCCATTCTCATCATTCAAACCGGATCGCCACGTTGCAGTAAGGCTGAAGGGACACCGTCCTTACAATGAACCAGTTAGCTAACACTTATTTAGGAATAAGCGTTTAGTCGCCGAGATTCGTTCAAGGTATTTTATGAGTTTGAACTTGTCGCTTAAAGTTCACAAATACGACTAAGTAGGAAGGTTCAACTAAATATAAAATCTGCGTAGGATGGGTATAGCCTTCGGCATTCAAGAAAAGTGAAGCGTAACCCATGCTGCTAAAGGTTTTGATGCGTTACGGCTATGCTTAACACATCCTACGTTTAATTTCACCCAGCTACTTAGGGTAGTGAATTAACGCGGCTTTAGAGATCGCTAGCAGCAACCGTTTGTCCTTAAACGTAGCTTTATAAAGGCTGGATTCTACCCTTCTACGATCGCTCCAAATAGTGACGCACGCCCTCGCTCACTTGCAACAAGTTAGGTTCAATTTTTTTGCTGAGAAAATCCTCAACCGTCTGCGCCACCTTACCCGAAACAAACCACGGAACGCCAGTTTTGTTAGGATCGATCGCTAGCTCACCCAAACAGTCAATGCGAGTACCATTCCCTTCTTCCACAAAGCAGTTCCTACCAGCACAGTGAACTGCTTCAGTAAAGGCATGGGTTTCAATGCGCCAATCGGTTGTGAATTTAGCGTCGTTCCAGGTTGCGTGATCCGTCCAAGACAGCATTGCTTCACTGAGAATCGCGCGTGCCAGTGCGGGAATTTCGCCGCCGCCATGCCAGATGTTAACCAGGTAAAGCAGTCCTGCTTTTTCTTGACGAGACTTCACTTCAACCTGCCGAACGTTAGACAGAAAAGGAACCAGATCGACCAACTTATCGCGGTAAGTAGCGTAAACGAGCGATCGTGGAAAGGGCAGATAAACCGAAGATTTAATAAGCATGAAGCGTTCAGGAGTGGTGCAGAGCGATTCTCCTGATGGAGCGATCGTGCCGCTGTTTGGGCTGTAGTGCTGACACAATACTAACTTGAGGTGAGACACTGTAGCAGCAGTTGGAATGCGTTTAGTGAGTGTTGAGACAGCGTTTAGATTTAAACTGCATCTTTAAATATAGAATACTCACGCCTAGTTCTAAACACTTCTATGACCGCAAGTATGCAATTTAAACAGTCTCAAAATATATCTCTGAGCCGATGAGTAATTTTAAGTATTGTTGCAAGATAAAGCTATAAATACGAGAAATATTCATTTAATGATTGCTTAAGCCGAAGCCTGAGATGTCGAATAGTTCTGATAGATTTTGCTCACAAGGCACAGCGAACTTTACCTTCACTCAATTTTAACCTATGGATATCTACTTCTTCTCTAGCCATGAGCCTGACTCTGAGATGACTCAAGCTTTAGGTAATTCTATCAAGTCTCGGTTTAAGGGTTGCATCAGTGATGTTCACGCTAGAGATAATCAGATTTCCTTGACGGAAACTCGACATATCGGTGGCGAAACCTGTCAAGTTTGCCATACGATTCCAACTCAATCAATTGTGTTTACTGAAGCTTCTTTAGCTATTTAAGCAGGACGATTTGTGGCGCTTGGTGCTACGGCTTGCCTTCTCCATGACGCTCACAGTCAACGGTGAACTCCTGGTTGACTGACAAAACTCTTGAAACCCTTATCCTGCCGTAGGTTGGGTTAGCGTTAGCGTAACCCAACGAAACCGTTACTGGTGTTGGGTTACGCTCCGCTCAACACCAACCTACATCAGAACTTTTGTCAGTCAATCAGCGGTGAACTCTAAGGATCCGATAACGAACGTCCAAGCTTCGTCACTGAAGCTTAAAGACTCATTAACGAGTATCGAAGACTCATTGACGGGCATCAAAGACTCATTAACGAATATCGAAGACTCATTGACGGGTATCAAAGACTCATTAACGAATATCGAAGACTCATTGACGAGTATCAGAGACTCAATGGCGAGTTTCAAAGGCTCAGGGCTGAACCCTAAACACTCAACAACGAGTCTCAAAGACTTAACGATGCGTATTAAACACTCGATCGCGCGAGTTGATCACTCAACAGCGAGCGCCAGAGACTCAGTTACTAGATTCTGGACTTCTGCATCTGGTCTAGCCCCACAGCAGGACTGAGCAAAGAAATTGGGAATCTGTTTCGATCGCTCAACGCTGACTCTCAATCGATCGTAGTCTCCCCGTTAAACTTCACCCTGATGCTATGAAGAAACAGCGTAATGCACCAGTTGGGCAAGCTTGCGGCGCAAGGTTTCCAGACCCAGACATTCGCTGGCGGAGATGAAGATTGCCTGTGGATACTCTTCTCGCGCCAGTTCCAGCGTGTCGCCGTCTACCTGATCGATTTTGTTGAAGGCGACCAGTGCGGGACCGGGTGCGATCGGCATGTCTGATAGAATTTTCATCACCGATCGAATCTGGCTTTGCCATGCGGGATGAGACAGATCCACCACATGCAGCAGCGCTTCGGCTTCCGTGACTTCCTCCAGCGTGGCGCGAAAGGCATCCAGCAATGAGGGCGGTAAGTCATGGATGAAGCCCACAGTGTCGGTCAGGAGCAGGGCGATCGGCTCATCTGTCACCGCATCGGGTACGACGAGTCGTCGCGTCGTGGGATCTAGAGTCGCAAACAGTTGGTCTGCTGCATAGACCTCGGCATTTGTCAGCACATTCAGCAGCGTAGACTTCCCGGCATTTGTATACCCAACAACGGCTACCGACGGCACCTCTTCATGCTGCCGTCGTTGCCGCATTCGTGCCCGGTGCGCCTGTAGCTGATTCACTTCCTGCTGCAAGCGCGTAATCCGTCGCTGGATTGCCCGTCGCTCGGTTTCTAGTTTCGTTTCCCCTGGTCCGCGTGTGCCAATACCGCCGCCCAAGCGAGACATTGCCTGCCCACGTCCGGTAAGTCGCGGCAGCATATATTCCAGTTGCGCCAGTTCGACCTGAAGTTTTCCGGCACCCGATCGCGCGCGCTGAGCAAAGATATCGAGAATGACTTCGGTACGATCGACCACGCGAATGCCAATCAAGGTTTCTAAATTTCGCACTTGCGCGGGGGAAAGATCGCGATCGAACACGATCAGATTTGCGCCAACAGACTGCGCCGCCAGCGCAATTTCCTGTACCTTGCCTTCACCGACCACTGTTTGATGATGGGGATGGGAGCGCTTCTGCTGAAGCGTTTGCAGCACTTGACCACCCGCTGTTTCCACCAGGCGCTCCAACTCCGTCAACCCATCTTTGAAGCGCTGTACGGCTCGGTTGTCGGTCATCAGTCCTACCAGTAACACTTGATCATGATCGCGATCGACCTGCTGTGCGGTATAGTCTCGCCGAAACTCTTCTTCCAGTCCCTCAACGAGATTGAGAAAGTCTTGATTGGTCAACACATCTAGGCTCAGAGGCGGCGAAACCGTCCAGGCAGTTTCGGGATGCGGTACCAAATGCGCTAAGTATGTCTCTTTAACATACCCTGTTGCGCCACCTCCCCGACGTTCAAAGCCGCCGCCTGTGAGGGTTAGCGTTACCAGCGCGTCCAGCCGCTGCATCGCCATTGCCGTCAGCGCTGAGTCACTGGGCGGCTCAAACTTCAACTGGGTTGAAAGACACCGAATCCCACAAAGTCGCTCGGCACCATAGCGGGGCAGTTCCAGCGGGGGAATCTGCGTCTGGCGAGGCGTGCCTACTCCAACCCGCATTACCTGTCCGCGCCGATTCACATACGCACACAAAGGCTGGTTCAACTCAGTGCTGACCGCTGCTAACCGTTGGGCAAATTCGGGCGTGGTGATGCGATCGCCCGGTAGCCGCTGGTGATACAACCGCTGCAACTGCTTGACCTGGCTGGTCTTCAAGCCCTGGAGATTTCCATAAACCGTTTCGATAAAAGCAACTAGCCAAACGCAACTGTGTTCATTTTAATCAATTGCGGGGCAGAGTTTTGCTTTTTGGGAGAGGAGAGAGAAGTGAGGTGAGAGGGGAGTTTTGAGTTACGACCCGCTACTCCCGACTCCCGACTCCCGACTCCCAACTCCCCGTTAAGCCGTCACAGGTGCTTTACCTTTCTTTTTCTGTGCGTCTGTTTCTAGTACAGTTGCTTCAGGCGCTGGAGCATCAGCGTAATCATCGTTGATCTGATTGTCTTCATCTTCAGCACTCTTCACATTATCGAGATCGATATCCAGCACCGTCATTGATAATCCAGCGCGTGGCGTGTTGCCATTGCTGGAAATATACGGGTTCGGTTCAAGTTTGCCTGTGCAAATGATGAGCGATCCTTTTTTAAGAAACGGCAGTGTTCGCCATGCAGTCGATTTTTCCCAAATGCTTAACGAGACAGTGAACGACTCCTCACGATTCCGTACGCCGCGAACGTAGAGGGTAGCTTTGGCGACTTTGGCTTTCTCGCTGTTAACCAGTAAAAAAGTAAAACAATTTAGAAGGCTAGAAGCCTCACTCTTTCATCCAGGAATGTAAGGTTTTGTAAAAATCTAAAACAATTGTGTTCAACTTAGACTTCAAGAAACTCCTTATTTACATTAAAATTCAATAAAAAAGTCAAACAATCTCTTAGCAATTCTTAAAACTTTTAGGACTCTTAACTGACTTTATCTAGCAGTCTGTAGGGGCTCTTCCCAGCTTTTGGTGATCTAGCGTCATAATTGCAAAATTTCACGATAGCTCGGCACCGGATTCTCCGGATGCTTCGGCACCTGAGTAACGATTCTTTCGGCACCTAATTCTCCGGATACCTCGGCAGGTAATTCACACTCAACATCGGCTACCTCTGACTACACTGCACTGGTTCATCAGTGAGGGGGTGTGGGAGATGGGGAAACGAAAGCAACAAGGAGGATTACTGCCAATGGCAAAGTTTCGGGAAATGATCCGGATGCATGAGTTGGGGTACAGCCAGTGCGCGATTGCCCAGAGTTGTGCTGTAGCCCGTTCAACCGTGCAGGATTACGTGCGACGAGCGACGGCGAAAGGCTTAAGCGATGCGCAGCTGAGTCAGATGAGTGATAGCGAAGCGTTGGAACTGCTGGGCAAAGGCAAACGCAAAGTCTTGCCCAAAACTGAGACTATCGATTTTGCTCAGGTGGCAATCGAGTTGCAACGCAAAGGCGTAACGCTTGCCCTGCTGTGGCAGGGAGGATTGGAACAAGGGCAGTGGCAATTGAGTTACGGGGGCTTTTGTCGGCGCTACAACCGTTGGCGAGCGCAGCAAAAGCTATCGATGCGGCAAGTGTACAAAGGGGGCGACAAGCTCTTTGTGGACTACTGCGGACTGACGGTGCCAGTGGTCCATCCCGAAACTGGAGCAGTGACAGACGCCCAAGTCTTTGTCGCGCCATAATCCTTAGTATCGTTGGTACTATCTAGCAACGATGGTTGCTCTATGAACACTGATCACCAAAAGCTGGGAAGGGCCCAGGATAATTGACATTTCACAACGGTCGATCCGGCTTTTCAAACAGCCTCTAAATCGTAAGGAGTTCCTCTACGATTCTTCAAGCAGTGCAGGAACAAACAAATTCGTGCCTCTCTAGGAGTAGCAAATCTATTATTGTTAAATTCTCGCGTCAGCAGCCTGCGGTTATCGGGTCGAGCCGTCGAAAAGGTATACTTCTGGAGAACGATAGTCTAATGATGTAATCCCCCTTTCATGCCCACCAGTGCCAATCGCCTTCGTGAAATGCTCTATGGTTCTAGGATAGCTACTCTAATAGAGGCACATAATACACTTTCGGCTCTTGTGGCACAAGAGGCTGGCTTTGACGCCATCTGGCTAAGCTCTCTCACCATGTCTTGTGCATATGGAGTACGTGATAGTAATGAGCTTACAGTGGAACATATACTCGATAATATCGAGTATATTACTGAGCGCGTACATATTCCGGTTTTATTAGATGCTGATACAGGATATGGAGGTTTTAATCAGTTTCGACGATTAGTGCGACGTCTCTGCGTACGAAAAGTGGGTGGAGTTTGTATTGAAGACAAGGTTTTCCCAAAAACTAATTCTTTCATCAATCCTACATCACAGAAACTCATCTCGATAGATGAATTCTGTGGAAAAATCCGTGCTGGTTGCGATACACGAACTGATGACTTGATCATAGTCGCTCGTACTGAAGCACTGGTGATTGGATCTGGTCTAGATGAGGCACTTTTAAGGGGGCGAGCTTACAGCGATGCAGGGGCGGATGCACTTCTCGTACATTCAAGAGCATCGTCATTTGATGAAATTGCTGCTTTTATGAAAGAGTGGGATCGTAATATTCCCATTATTTGTGTACCTACAACTTACGCTGATACTCCCATCAACGTAATTCAAGAGGCTAGAATTTCAGCGGTAATTTGGGCAAATCACCTCCTTCGCGCATCACTTCTGGCAATGCAGCAAACTGCATGTTATATCCTTGAACAAGGCAATGCACATGGATTAGAGAATCAGTTAGTACCATTGAATGAGTTGTGGCGGCTTCAGAATGTTGAGGAGTTACAATCTGCTGAACATCGCTATGTTACATCTTCAAAATTGGAGACTATCTTGCTCTATCTACCTAGTCCACCCATAGTAGACTTTTACACTTCTCCACTAACTTCTAGTGATGTAATTACCCGTTGGAATAAGCAATTAAAAAGCTTTGGAGAATCTGAAATATGCAATATCAATACGTCCACAAGAGCCTCACTCAACGATCAGCACGTTCTATGTCTAGACAAGAACAGTATCGTGCAAATCCAAAGTATTCTCGCTAGGATTGCTTCATCAACGAACGCATTTGTTATCTTAACGACTGCTACCGCTTTAGAAGACTATCTAATTAATCTTATCTACTCATACCATTGTGAAGCGCTCATCCTTGTCAATGCGACCCAAAGTCCTGAAAAAATACCTTCTTCTTGGTGTGTGCATTGTACCAATTCATCAGGCTTAGGTGTTGTTGACACTCCTAAGCAACTCCTAAAAATAGGACATGAGGTATCTTATGAATGCACTCATGGTATGTGGACAGGAATTATGAGCTTCCGTGGCCATGGCATAAAAGCACTTTATGAAGAATTGACCCGTCTCAGTTCGAATACAAATCAACTGATTGAAATTAATGAGTTAATAAATTCCCTTGTTAGGCATGTAGAAATTAATGTGGTTTATGTGAATGGCGGATGGGAGTTCGCACAATAAATGTCATAGAAACTTTCTCGTATGTGTAGAAAAGTTGAGATTTTGAAACACTCTCGAATTACGAACGTTGGTCCGGGAATGGATCACCTGAAACTACGCTGCGAAAAATTTGATGGTCATATGAGCACCACCCAAGATTATTTTGTGGTGGGGGTAGGCAAACGCGCTGTGGGCGTGCTTGCGTATGACCCAATATCCGATTGCGTTGTACTTGTTGAACAATTTCGGGTAGGAGCTTATGTATCCAGGGCTTCAGTGGAAGGTTTAGGATGGACAACTGAGATTGTAATGGGGACACTTACAGATGGTGAGAAGCCAGAAGCATTAGCCCGATTGGAACTTAATGAAGAAATTGGATGTGAACCAGAGGATATTATTGAAATTTTTCAGTACTTGCCTGATCCAGCGTCTAATGCAGCACTAGTGCAGCTTTTTTGTGCTCGTGTCAAGGCTCCTAAAACTCTGGTTGAACGTGGTAATGCTTATGAGCAGGAAAATGTACGTCCCTGTATTGTATCTTGTGAGAAAATTCCCAATCTTCTTACAGAAGCATCCTGTGCTAATGCTTCTACACTATTAGCTCTTCAGTGGTTTTTGCTAAATCGCACCAAGGTACGTCATCAGTGGCTCTTAAACTAACAGCGATCATCTGGACTAATGGTAGGCAGGGGAGGGTAGTCGTGCAGATTCTCAGAATCTTTTTGGCAGTCAATTAGACTCCATTGAGTTTTTCTTAACTCAGGTACCTGTCCAAGTAGGTCATCCAATGAGGGACACCAGTTCAGCCGATACAATGGAACTTTAAAGGACTTTATTGCATCAACTACGCTATCAAGAGTCTTTAGAACCAAGTTAGAAGTAACAGAGTTGATTGCTAACCAATCTGAGTGATTAGGGTTAAAAATCCCCTGAAGGTATTCTGGAAGCTGCGAGGCAACTTCTTCAACATTTACTTGATGCAACTCTGGAGATTTATCCTTGCTGAAGTTAGGTAGAATAATAGCCCCAAGAGGGGCTTCTACTTCAATTCCAGCACTAAAGCGTGATGCTCCTTGTGATGGGTATAGAGCTACCTTGTTATAGACGTTCCATAGTGCATCACTATTATTTAGAATTGCACGATGTTCTTCTGGAAAATCCACCGCTAGCTCACGCAACGAAGATACAGTTGCTACTTCAACTTTGAAGAAAGCTGGCCAACCACGTGCTACGAGATGATCTTTACGTACTGCGATGCAGACATTGTCATTAGCTAGCTTTGCTACATTGAAGCTATGAAGTAGCCGACAAAGTATAGAAGTTTTACCAGCACCCTTATTACCAATAGCTATGACGGCTTGCCCATTTGCTACAACTCCGCTAGCGTGGATAATAACACCCTCACGGCGCTGAATCGCATTCGACAAAAGATCTTCCACTATTCGTAGAACAGGAACACGTAGTGAATCTTGAGTAGGTCCCCAAATTTTTATTTCAGATGTATTTCGATCAATCCGTACAATTGCCTTACTCGGCAGCATCCAGACCCAGCGAATTTCTCCCTGATCTATATATTTACCAGTACACTGAAGGAATGCTTTGCTTCGATCAATATCGATTTCAATACTTCCATTCTTGTTTGGCACCTCAATTGGCGGCATTCCCACTTCAACACCAATACAAGCAATAGGTGTGTAAGTTGCTTGTCCTTGTGATGGACTTATTTTTATGTATGGTTCGAAGTATGCCTTAAGAAAAGGAATAAGGGATCCTTCAAGGTTAGGAAGAAGAACCTTGAGATCAAGATTGAAGTAAGTGAAACGGTAGTCTATCATTGCTTATTTTTTTAATCAGCAATTATTTCTCGAAGATAGGGATGAGCTGCAGCCAGAGATGGAATTCGTTTCATTAAACTGCTCGCACTTGGTGCCCACCACATCTCAAAAAACTCGCATTGGTCTAAGAGGTTACAGGCTACAGCATCAATATTTTGGTCAATAAGTTCGTTGCCAGTGGGAAGATAGCCATGCCAATCATGATAAATAGGATCTCGGCTCCCTAGATACACAGTTCGCAAACACTCTGTAAGCGATACTATTTCGAAGATACGCTGAATCTGTGTTGGAAGATCCGGTGCAAAGTGTACAAAGATGCAAGTAGAAACTCGATCAGCAGACGGAACAAGTCGCCGATTGAAGGCGGATACAACATTTTGAGATGTTAATATTGCCTTTTTACCCTCATTCCACAAGGTTTCGTATGGAATACCCCTACGTTCTTTTGGAAACCAAGGTGCCAAAGGTTGATGATCTGCCATAGTGCCATGAGAAACACTAAATGGTGACGGCCAACCATAAGCTCGAAGCTGTCCATTTTGACTTGCAAGCAAGACAGTGGTATCGCAGCTTAACTGATCAACCTCGAACTCCGATAACAACTCAAGGAGTAACGTCGTTTTGCCCTGCCACATATCTCCCATAATTATCGTGGCTTGCTCCTCATGCCGCACAGCTGCAGCATGCAATTGTACTCCCCCAGACTGTTCGACTGATGCTGTAAAAAAGGATTTAATTGCACGCACAGCATCCAATATGGCGTGCTCTTGTCTTTGTTGGTAAAGTATTACCGTAGCAGTCTTCGCGTGAAAATGAAAAAGGGTATTGGTAAGGTCAATACATACTATGTAACCATTCTCTATATTCCAACGACTTCCTTTAGATGCTAAATGAGCGTAGAGGCTAGTATCAACAACTACCTCTTTCCCTTTAGTCTTAATGGTTTTAGCTATATGTTCTGGCGGTTCGGTCAACTGTACTTTCAGATTAAGTACTAATGAACCAACATTGTCATTACGGAACTGGAAAAATGGCTCAACTTGGTTTGCAATCCCTTCTAAGACATCTTCTGAAGCTTCCAAATCGATGTACATTCCGGCATAGCTTAAATATTGATTGCTCATAGATTAATATAGAGAGAAGTTTATAGATGGGAGGACGAAAGGGGGAAATCACGCAGTGCCAATGCTCGAAGAGCAGCTCGTTCAATATCAATGTTTGAGAGTCCAAAGTGGATACGCAACTCCTGCCAGCTACCAGTATCTCCAAAGCAATCGTTAAGTGCTACAGGAGTACCTGGACAGCGTACTTCCCCTGCTAAAGCATGGAGAATAGCATCATAAAGACCTCCATATCGACTGTGTTCCTCAGCAGTGACAAAACATCCACAGGAAGAACATACTTCTCGTATAGTAGTTATATCAATGGGCTTTAGAGTGCAAATTTCAACTAAGCTGGATTCAATACCTTGATTTAGCAATGATTCTGCTGCAATTATTGCTGGATGAACCATTGATCCTGTGGCAAAAATTGCTACGTCGCGTCCTTCACTTAATCTTCGAGCAGGACCAATTTGGAAGGTTTCATTAGGGGACGTAAGAATGGGAACAGGTTCTTTTTGTAGACGAATATAGACCGGACCACTATGTTCTACTGCTGCAAAAACTGCATGACGAGCAGCATGGTAATCAACAGGCGAAATTACTGTCATTCCAGGCAGTGAGCGCATTAGAGCAATATCCAGTACACCTTGATGCGATCCACCGTCATGGGAGGCTGCGAGACCAGCATGAGTAGCAACAATCTTCACATTCGTCCCAGCAAAGCACACTGATTGGCGAATTTGATCAAACGCCCGACCGATGAAAATTGCGTAGGTAGTGGCAAAAGGAATCAGCCCTGTCATGGATAAACCAGCAGCAACACCAATAAGGTTTTGCTCAGCTATTCCTACATTGAAGAAACGCTCTGGAAATCGTTTTCCAAATCGGTCAGTATACGTAGAACGGGATAGATCTGCATCTAGAACCACTACACGTGGATCACAACTCCCAAGTTCAAGTAAGGCCTCGCCATAAGCATCCCTCGTAGCACGCTCTAACATTACATCAAGGCTCCATCAAGCTCAGATAGGGCAAGGACAAGATGGTTGTTATCAATAGGATGGTGATGCCACTTTACCACTCCTTCCATAAAAGAGACACCCCGCCCTTTAACTGTCTTAGCCACAAGAATACACGGAACTGAACTTTGGCGCGCATACCATAGAGCTTTATCAATGGCCTGAAAGTTGTGTCCATCTATCTCCATAGCCTGCCACCCAAAAGCTCGAAAGCGTGCGCAAAGATCGCCTAAAGGCATAATTGTTTCAGTATCTCCATCGTTTTGAAGTCCGTTACGATCTACAATGCAGCAGAGATTGGCAACCCCGAAGGTAGAAGCAGTATTTGCTGCCTCCCAATTCTGACCCTCCTGAAGCTCACCATCACCGAGAATACAAACTACACGGTTAGTACGTCCTTGTCGCATAAATCCTAGAGCAAGTCCCACAGCAATAGAAAGACCTTGTCCTAGTGAACCAGTAGATACGTCGATTCCTGGAAGTTGCCCAGCAACTGGATGCCCGTGAAGCCCACTCCCAAATTGACGCAAAGACTGAAGTCGCTCTTCGGAAAAGTATCCAGCAGCAGCAAGTGTTGCGTACAGAGCTGGTGAACCATGCCCCTTACTGAGAATGAACCAGTCTCGATCTTCCCAGTTAGGGCATTTAGGATCAATCTTAAGATGCCGAAAATAGAGCATAACAAGAATCTCAATTAAGGAGAGCGAACTCCCCGCATGTCCAGTTCCTACTGCATGAATTGCAGTCAGTACATTTTTCCTGATACGGCGAGCAGTTGTAATTAGATGCTGCTCTGTCTCAACAGAGAGTAAAGTCATTCAGATACTCCAACCTTTCCTATACGTCGGGCATACGGATCTGAGATACGGCACTTGTCATCTAAAATTGCTGGTGCAAATACTTCTAGAACTTCTGCCGGTTGAATACCACTGTTTGCTAATGAGTGTGGAATGCCTGGTATAGATTTTCCATGCTCAAGTGAATGTAAGTTACAGACACTAGTACCAGAAGTTAGAGTGACTTTCCCCACACGTACACAGAAGAATTCCTCTCGAGTGTTATGGTAATGCAAACTAGTACTGCGCCCAGGAAGCAGCCAAGCGCAGGACAGCCCAAAATCTCCTTGGTCTATAAGGATGTGGTTACGTCCATAGGGTTTCTCCAAAATAAAAATAGATTGAGTAGCAAGTTCTTCAATTGGAGCTTCAAGCAGTGCAAGGAAATTTAAAGCAAAGGTTTCTGGGCAGTTTGGGAAAAGTTCTTGAAGTGCTTGCTGAATAACATTGTAATTTTTCATTTCTTTAGGCTTCCTTGAATTTACTTGTTCTTCTATATTTTTTACCCGTATTTGTTTAGTTGCTAATTAAAATTCAGTTCCAGTTATGATTTGATTGCACGTATAAAAATGTAGTCACCAATTTGATCATCATAATATTGATTGCAAACTTGCTTAAAGTGACCTGAAACAATATCATCAGAAAGTTTTGCACATCCTTCAGATACCTCGTCTTGATCCGCCAAAGTAGCAAAGGTCGATGATCCTCGACGTATACGTTCATCAAGGTATATCTCGGGTCGATGCTTTCCGCTGTAAAGAAAGAAATCTTGAAGATCAGGCAACACAAAGTAGGGCTCAAGCTTATCAATGTAAAAGCCTCCTTGCTGGAGACTATCTAATGTATCGGGTAGTGTTGGCATCTGCGTAATTGATCGCTGCATTGCCTTCGGAAAATAGTGATTCAGCCAATAATTTTCCATTTGCTCTGCCGTAGACGTAAACAGTACAAGAGGAGAGCCAACTTTAAGAATACGTGCCGATTCACGAAAAACTCGCACAGAATTTTCGAAGTGATGTAGTGCTAACGTGATAATAACTCCATCAAAGCTTTCACTATCGAAAGGTAGATCTTCTGCGTCAGCAACACACCAAGTTATATCTAGCGATTTTCTTGATGCCTTTTTAAGCATTACTGATGAGTGATCAATCCCAGTCCATTTACCTGCTTTGGTTGCAAGAGCAAGGGTATAATTCCCAGTACCACAAGCTATATCTAGGTAATGACTGCTGTTACGAGGGTCAAGCAATTGGGTAATACAGTTCACAAGGTAAGGATCTGCTTGACGGGTGAGATTATATCCCTTTCCAATTTTTTCATAAGTAGGATCGTCCCTATTAGACTTCATGGTTCACCTCTATAAGATTCTAATTATTTCAAATCTTCAATACACTCAAGCCATTCAACTTGAATAAACTGGTCAAGTAATCCCTAGAGCTAGCTGAGAATTTAAAGGTACGCAAGTTCAAGTGTCTCCAAAGAATTCTTTCCCTGTTCTTAAAAAACTTTAATCTCGTCAAAAAATCACCTTACTGCTATACCTGCTTGATTACCATTGCGAAAGAAAAAGCTCGAGATTAAAGAGAAGCCAAAGACGTTTTCCAAAAGCATCACTTGGGCATGCGGCTCCTTTCTCAAGCCAAGCTTTGAGATGATTAGGTTCGAATAATTCAGCTGTGCGCGCTTTAGGTGAAAGAAGCCGCTCACGAATTTGACCTAGTCTTTCCACTCCTAGCCACTGGCCTAAGGGCATAGGAAACCCCATTTTCTTACGACGAAGTACCGAGATGGGAATAGATGAGCCATAAGCGCGTCTTAAAATTACTTTTGTCTCGTCAAACCGTTCGCTAAAAGAGCTGACTGGCTTCATTGCAGCAATTGCACATCCTAAAGGATTACGCCAACGCAACCGATCTTCTACCGGAAGATTTACAGCCGCTTGTACAAGGTGATGGTTAAGAAAAGGAACACGTGCTTCCACTCCAGCAGCCATAGTCGTAGCATCTAGCATCGCAAGAAGTCCTGGTAAATGAAGCTCAAGAAAAACCAACATAATTCTGTTAACAGGTTGGAGATGACTACTGCGCTCAAAAACTTTAGCAAATTCAACGTTGAGTGCAGCATCTGTATCTACCTGTACACGTATTTCTGGACGAAAGAGTAGTAACTTTTCTAAAATAGGGAAATAGCTATAGCGCCTTAAGAAGAAATCAACTTCTGACAAACAATGAGCATCATTTTCTATACTAAGTCGCGCTCGTAGAGCATTAGAGAATTGAGTTGGTAGCATTGCAGCAAACTTAGCGCGCTGATAGTCATATAAACTACGATAGATTCGACTGTAGCCAGCAAAGAGCTCATCAGCTCCCTCCCCACAAAGCACTACTTTGCTGTAGCGTGCTGCTTCGCGCGCTAAAAGATACATTCCTACTTCGTTATGCATTGCTGTGGGCTCACCTCTTCTAGCAACCAAATCCTCCGCAACCATAATAGGGTCGTGTTCATCCAAATCAACTAAGTGATGGCTTAGCCCAAGAGCACTTGCTACTTCATGTGCGTATGCACTCTCGTTATAAGCGTCTTCCTTAAGCTGGGCAGTAAACGATAACAACGGGCAAGACGCAATTCGCCTCGCTTCCAACGCTATAATGGAAGAGTCGAGACCTCCTGAAAGAAATAAGGATACGGGGTGATCTGCAATTAGGTTCTGACGTACAGATTTATTTATAAGTGAGGAGATATAGTCTGCACGCAAGTCAGCTCGACCCAGAAGTGGTAACTCGTGAAGATTTAGCTGCCAATAGCAATGACGGCGATGTATGCCTTCTCCGATTTCTAAGATAGTAGCCGGAGGCACACGGTTGGCACCATAGAAGTAGGACTCTTCGCCTATAGCATAGCGGTACGAGAGGAAAGAAGATACAGCTAGAGGATTCAGACGACGTTCAAACCCAGGATAGTTTGCAATTCCTGTTAACTCAGAAGAGAAAATGATGGTACTACGAATGAATGCATAGTAAAGGGGCTTAATTCCGAAGCGATCGCGAACGAGGTAAATCCTTCTCTTTTCTAGATCATAAAGTGCAAACGCAAATTGTCCTTCAAAGCGGCAAACGCAATTAATTCCCCATTCACGGTAAGCTTCAACTAAAACCTCAGTATCTGTTTTGGTACGAAAGTGGTGACCACAAATCTCAAGCTCATGCTTCAGCTCTAGGAAATTAAAAATTTCTCCATTGTACGTAACCCAAACCGTGCCTGTAGCATCAGACATTGGTTGGTTGGAGCGAGGGTGAGTATCCAAAATTGCCAGACGTAAATGCCCTAAAACTGCACCATCTAACTGCTGAATCCTCGAAGCATCCGGTCCTCTATATGTCATCCCATTCAGGATTGCAACAACCAATTCTGGTTCAAGCCGAACTTGGTGGTCAAGTGCTACTACGCCAGCGATTCCGCACATACCTTAATTAGAACATATAAAGTGTCGCTCTGCCTCTGCTAAATCAGATGGAGTATCAATCTCAAACCACTGGCTTAAACCTACATTAAATGCCATTAGAGGCAACTTCCCGGCTTCAATCCAAGTTTGCATCGCATACTCCAGCGGAGCAGTTGAATCCCATCGCTTGAGGGTTGTGTCTATTGCAGTTAGAAGAATGGTTTCCCAATTCCCCTCGCGTAAAAGGTACAGATTCACTGTCTTCCAAGCATTTTCAAAAGAGAAGTCTAATGGTCTGGCACTCGCGTGATATAAACCAATTACATATCCATCAGAAGAACACTTAGCAAAACTCCCATTTGTATCAATTTCCGGTGAGTACGGGGCGAGCACACTTAAGTTTTTACGTTCTACTGCAAGTACACGAGCCACAAGTTCACTTTCAAATACCATATCTCCTTCAATTACCAGTACGTCACGTTGTCGCGGAACTAGAGTAAGTCCCATTTGAAGAGAAATAGCAGTGCCGGTCTCAGCAAAACGCTGGTTAACAACAGTTTTAATAGATAAAGTGCTCTCAAGATTCTTAAGGAACTCTTGAACCTGCTCGTGACGATATCCTAAAACTATTACTATCTCTTTAACACCACAATCCTCCAGAGATTGAAGAATTCGGCTAAGGATAGGTTGATCATTTACTTGTACTAAACATTTAGGACAATTATGGGTGATCTGTCCTAACCGTGTTCCCAGTCCTGCTGCGAGGATCAGAGCTATAGGAGGAGGATTTTGATAAACTGTGTTCATCGCTTACCTACCTTAGGAAGGGCTTCTGAAAGCTGCGTAAGGAACCATGCTACGTTTTCTGAGTTCATATGTCCAAGAGTAGCAATAGCCATGTAGCCAGCATCCACAATTTCCTGATGAGTATGTACTATTGCACCTCGCTGATTTAGTTCTTGTTGGAGAGCTGAATAGTTTACATTGTGAGGAATACGGAACAAGCTAAGGATGTTGGACTGCACATCGGGACTCACTAAGGCAAGCTCTAAACCCAGATCTAACAATCCTTGTTGAAGCTGATCTCGGAGAGTTTGGTAACGACAGATTCGCTTTGGAACAGTTTCTTCTACTAACAATCCAACAGCTATATCTGCCGCAGCCAGTAACTGGACTGGTGCAGTATAAGGGGTTGCGCGATTCTCTTTACACGCACGCCATTGTTCATGAATGTCTAGATAGAAGCTACGAGATTTACCTGCACTCGCCGAAATGAGATCAGTACGGCCTATTACGAAGGAGACTCCCGGTAAGCCCTCTAAGCACTTATTGGCATTAAGAGAGCAAAAAGCTACATTATGAGCAACTATGTCAAACTCGTGCCCACCAATACTTGCTATTCCATCTACTAATAGCTGACAACCGTAGCGGTCGGCTATTTCACCTATCTTCTGAAGGGGAGCCAAAAACCCAGTAGTCGTCTGAAGATGAACTACAAAAATATATTTAATATATGGGTCCGAATCCAGTGCTAACTGAATGGCCTCTAGGTTGATTGGCTCCATTGGTGATGTAGCTACTATTCGGACATTAAGCTGATGGCGTCGAGCAATCTCACCAATTCGTTTAGCATATCGCCCATTGTCAAGGAGTAGAAGTTTTCCCTCTAGGCTTGCTAAAATCGCTTCATTTGCTCCTGTGCCTGAAGCTGCAAAAGGTACACAGCTATGCGTTTCGGTTCCTCCCACAATCCCTTCTAGCCGTTGACAAAGACGTTCAAGGATAGCTGCAAACACAGGCTCACGATGGCTCATGTTTTCTACTAGGAGAGCCCGCTGTACTAACGGATGTACATTGGTAGGACCAGGTGTAAATAGTAACCTTTGCATATCAAATGCATATCAAAGCTGTTGGCATAAATAGAAGCTGTTTTAGAAGTAGAAGCTATTTTCAGATTTCATAGAGGATAGTATTCCATTAACTAGTGAAACCGTTTGCTAATTCATTCAAATATATTTAGCGATATATATATATATGAAATTATTAACTTTTGTATACTAATGTGTCGTTTTAGGACTGTATTTTCCTCTTATGGCAGTTTTAGATTACTATTCAATTAAATTTTGAGTAATTCCCTTTAAGGATTTTTCTGTTTGTATCTAGAATTAACCAAATTTCTATTATGAGCATTCCGAGAAAGTTCTTCATTCTTGCTTCTTGATGAGTCTTGGTTACTTTTATCTTCCATCTTAATTAATTCATGGGGGCACATGAAACGCTATAGCCAGACGAATCTTGTAGAGCTTGCATCTCTTCTTAAGGAACGGACATCTCAATCACTTAACGAAATAGATTCTAGTTTGACTGATCAGACAGCAGGAGGGGCTTTAGCTAGAGGGCGTCTATTCTCCTTATACGGTTTACATGAGGAAGCGATTGATTGCTTTAGTGACGCTCTTAGCTTAGACAGGGATTTGGATGATGCGCTTATTCGATTAGCAATAACTCAGCTCAAGGCAGGATATGTCGAAGCAGCACTTAAGAATGCTATGGTTTTGGCTGCGCGTAATCCTAACTTTGAATTTAGAGCTCAAACTACAGACGAAGTCGTTTCTGCAATGACAATTTTAGGTGATGCTTTGGCCGCTAGCGAGCGCTTAGAAGATGCTATAGAAGCCTATAAAATTGCCATTAAAATTAATCCTCAGGGTAACTACACTCCTGCTAGATTAGCTCAGGTTTATCTAGCTACGGGTAATCAAGATGAAGCTGTCGAACTTGCTCCACAATTTGCTAATAACCTTCGGTTTGCAGATCTTCATCATGTGCTCTCTCTAGGTAGGGAGAGCAAAGCTCTCTTACCAAAGTTCAATAGTAGTTTCATACGTTCTCAAATACTTTCAACAGTTGTTGGACGTCCTTTCAGTGTTAGAGGAAGCATACGTTTGGCAGAACTGGTTCAAGACAATAATTGGTGTGTTGATATTCAAGACATTCTTCTAGACAATGACACCTGAAGAGCGGATACGACTGGGAAACGCTTGGCTAAAAATGGGACTAGGGGAACATGCATCGGTAGCTGCATTTTCTCGCTTTGTATTGCAATTACTCGGGTTGGGAGCGCCTCCTGACTTGATTAGAGATACTATCAAAGCTATGGATGATGAAGTTCAGCACGCACGTCTATGCTTTGGATTAGCTTCAGAGTTTACAGGTCAAGCAGTTGGACCGGGGCGAATGAATCTTTCGAATGTTCTAGAACAAGCAGACGATCCCCAATCCATCTTAGAATTGGCGATTATTGAGGGATGTTTTGGAGAAACAATTTCAGCAGCTTGTGCAAAAGTAGCTTCCGAGCGTACTGAAGACATCAATATCCGTGCAGTGATTCTACGTATTGCTAAAGATGAATCTAGGCACGCGGATTTGTCTTGGCGTTCTGTTCACTGGATACTCAAGGCATACCCAGAATTAAGATCTATCGCGAGAGATGCCTTTATCCACTCCATAACACATGCTTCACCTGTAACACATGCTTCACCTGTAGAAGAAGATGAATATGATTCCTTCGAGAAGTATGGTCATCTATCGCTTAGCTCAAAACAAGCAATCACTGAGCAAGTACTCAAGCAGGTGATACGTCCGAGAATGGAGGAAATTTTCAGTAGTTCTTAGAGAACTAACTGTGTAATCTAATTAACTGGAAGATGGATCTTAGTCGATTTCTAGAGTGGAATAAAATTTCTCTTGATGATGTTTTTTCTCAAGCAAATGCTTCACTAGAACTTGTGACTGGAGATGTATTGTTTGCTGCCGGTTCGGTTGTGGAAGGGTTAGGGAACTATAGGTCAGATTTGGATCTAATCCTCATTACTCAACGAAACGACATTCAGTACACATCCCTGAATGACGTTACTGTAACAGTAGGCGATTGCATCATTGATATTCGGGTAATTCAGTTTGCTGAACTGGAATATCTTTTGATGTACTTTGATCAGTGGTCTAAACAGCCTAGAGAACCGCGGAGAGCAAAACAATTCACTGAAGCCGAACGAATGCTTCTCCATCGACTTCGAACTGGACAGCCAATATATGGTGAAACTCTATTTGGACAGTTAAGGAACCAAGTTAACCCAACTGAATTAGCTCGTCTTAAATTAGACTTCGCTAGACACTTTGCTAGTACTATTCAGGTAGATTTAGATGGGTTTAGAACTGTAGGCGACCATTATTCAATGTTATTTGCAGCACAAGAGTTACTTGGACACACAATTGATGCTCTTTTAGCAGGATACCGCCGTACAAACCCTTATCCAAAGTGGAGAGTTCGCTTATTACAAGATTTACCCAAAAACTGGGATATGCAAATACCTGGACGAATCGATGGGCTAGATCCAGTACAAACATTCCTTAAACTTCATTGTGCCATTCAAAATGACGTACCCACTAAAATTTTTGATCATGCATTGCAGATAGTTGCCTTTTCAAGGAGGGTTTTTCCTTGGGCAGAGTACAGTCTTTTGGACTCTCAGAGAGAGCAATTATCGGAAGGACTTATAGGAAGCTCTGCCAGTGTATCTACCTTCTTAGAAGAACCTGTCCTACCGCACTTGAATTTAGACGTTGAGGTGAGCTACCAAGATAATCAGTTAGAGTTACGTTGTCTAAATCGTCGGGAAAATCTGTACATGCTATCTCCACAAATGTATTTATTATTATGTCTTTTTGATGGAAAAACTACTGAGACAGAAGTTGTTTCTTATCTAGAGAAGCTTAATTCAAAAAATACTTTCACTGTTTCCTTAGATGAAGCGAAAGCTTTAGTACGATATGCTAACCTTCAAGCTAAGCCTATATTTAATCAATCGCAATTAGACTCGATTTTTAGTCGCTTCTCATAAATTCTATTACTATCTGACAGTATTATGGAGGCGTGGATTAAAGTAGGGAACATACAGCGGATTGCAGTTTCATGAGGGACAGTAACAGCAGTGTGCAAATCAGTTGCGAAAATGCTTCGGATCGATTAAATCTATCGCTGTTGCAATGAGCGTATCGACCATTTTTGCGGTTGTTGGCGCAAACTGTCTGAGGAAAGCCTTTAACTGTGACCACCAATGCTCAATGGGATTAAATTCTGGCGAGTAAGGAGACAGGTACAGCACCTTCGCCCCCACGGCCTCAATCAACAGTGTAATGGCTTCTACCTTATGGGCAGGCAGATTAGCCATGACCACAACAGCCCCTTGCCAGAGTTGGGGGACAAGACACTGGGAGACATAGACCTTAAAGGCAGTCGTATCCATCGAAGCATCCATTGTCATCACAGCTAAGACTTTTGAGGCCGAGATCGCACCAATGACACTGACCTTACTGCCTCGATAAAAGGGTTTGAAGTCGTAAGCGCGTGCTCCAGGCACCGCACGGGCATGCGTTCGCATGAGTCCCAGTAAAACGCCCATCTCATCGAGAAACACTAAGTCCTTGAGGTCTATCCCCTGCACTTGTGTCCAATACTCCACTCTCAAGCGTTGGACTCGTTCGCTCGTCGCTTGGCTGGCACGGAGCTTTTTTTTGCGCGGTAACTCTAGTCGCTGGAATGTCCGACACAGGGTACTTTGGCTCACCCATAGTCCAGTCTCCGCAAACAGTAACTCACAATATTCTGCCAAGGTCGCATCGGTCTGCTGCTCGAAGAGGGCCATCAACTGGTCTTGATACGCCATCACCGAACTCACCGACTCACCCTGCTTGCGTGGCACCACATGACCTTGGGCCCGCTTCTGAGTGACCCACCGCTCGACGCAGTTTTTGCTGACACAGAAGCGCTGCGCTACTGCTCTGAAAGAGCCATCTCCTTTTTCAATGGCACTGACAACTCGCTCTCGCAAGTCGATGGAATACGGCTGCATTCGTTACCTACTTTTGCAATCCCTTATTGTCCCCCATCTGAATGCAAACCGCCGTATTAGCCAGTTGAATCAGTTCCTGCTAGTCCAGGTAGCATCCCAACATCGGATCACCAAAAGTTGCCATGAGCCCGAAGCATCCGGAGAATCTGGTGCCGAGCTACCGCGAAATTTTGCAGATGGTGAAGTTGCACTTTCTAAGGCTGAAAGTCAAAAAGTTTTAGAGCAAATTGGCGAAGCCAGTGGAAGAGATGTCAAGCTTCGCCTTTTATGGGATCAGTTGTTGGATTCAGTCATTGAGCAGACTAATGAGTCGTGGGAACAATGGATTGAGAGACTTGAGGAGCGTCTAGTTGAGAAAGCGGAGCAGTGGTCTTCTGAACATTCAGCCCTTTGGAGCCGGGATCAGTTGATCGCTGACTATGCCAAGCAGTTTAATAATGATCTGTCAGCGGAACTAAATGATTGGATCGAAAAGCAGCTGAAGCAAGTTATCCTGCAACCTTCCCTAGACGGTCTTGATGCTGAAATCCAAAAAGAGTTGAGCGCGATTCAGGCTGGTATTGAAGGCATTGATGTCTTGAAGCAAGGCCAGTCTTCAAATTGGGTGTTTTACAAGGATGATAGTGCTGCTTTGGGTGACTTTGGTTTTCTTGGAAACCTGGGACTAGCTGGCTTAGACGTTGCCGTTTTTGTACCAGCGATCATCCTCGCTGGCCCCATCTTGCTCACTGTCGGTAGCTTAGTCGCTGGTGGCTTGTTCGGCACTGGTGTCGGTGGCGTCTTAGGCATTGATGCCGATATCAGAGCCAAAGTCTTCGAGAACGGCTGTGAACAGTTTGTTGAATCTTTGAGTAAAACGTTTGAGAATATTGATGAAATTAATTATTGGTATGACCTTTCGTGAAAGACTTGAGCGAGTGGATGCGGTGGTTGCAAGAGCAATTTCCATGTACGAAACCTTGCTAGAGCAACAGGAGAAAGTTCATCAGAAAACCTTGGAGCAACGTGAAGCCGAAAATGCCTGGCTTGGTCATCAGTCTCTCGAACTAGAGCGCCTGAAGAATAAGGTTGCAACCGTTTGCTGGCGTTCCATATCCTGATGCTACGACCATCTCCTCGCCACGTTTTTGGTCACTCTCAGTCTGCTTGGTCTTTCCTGACTCAAGCAATAGACGACAAATTTGAGAGGCAACACTTCGACCGTAAAGAAGCTGGACGTCCACAGGGTAATGGAGCGCTTTCGAGTAACACACTGAATGGAGTCAAAGAGCTAGTCGTTAAGACGTTGTCTGCCTTTGCTAACAGCAATGTTGAAGGTGAGATTGCGCTCTCAGTGAGTCAGGACACCAGATGAGATCAGGCTGTTGATCTGCTGAGTCACCTGTTCTGAGAGGTTTCGATTATGAATCAGGACACCCATTTCGATATTGAGTGACATGGCATAGGCAGTGAGATTAGCGCTGGAAATAAA
Source organism: Tildeniella nuda ZEHNDER 1965/U140 (assembly GCA_019358895.1). Taxonomy (GTDB): domain Bacteria; phylum Cyanobacteriota; class Cyanobacteriia; order Leptolyngbyales; family Leptolyngbyaceae; genus Stenomitos; species Stenomitos nudus. The sequence continues at coordinate 299,044 of JAHHIG010000003.1, forward strand.
GAGATGTTGCTGATCGCAGACTGCACATTTGGCATGCAGAGAGCCAAAGCGTCCTTGCTCATCCACAGGCCGTTTCCCTTTGGGCCAAACATAGACTCGAGAACGCTCTAAAAGCTCAGATCCAAAAGTAGCTGCCATGCCAAAAGAGATTTTACCGTCGCTAGATTCAGGGGTTTCAGCAATAATGCGAACGTTAACCCCGCTCTCGATCGCGGCAATTAAGGCTTGAACAATTTCAGGAATATTGTAAATGGCAAAGCTGACAATCAGGAGATCCTGCCGTGCAGCGCGAATCAATTGCAACAAGGCTTGATCGGTGCGCCGCAGCGGCAGTGCGTCTGGATTGGGTCCAGTCCACACCAGTTCAGCGGTTAGCTCCTGTTGGAGCCTATTTTGGCAGTGTGCGGCAGTTGCCAGGGCGGTCGCGATCGCGTTGCCATCTAACAGAGTTGCCTCGGTCTGCCACACATCAAGCAAGTCACTGGTTAACTGTCGCCATGAGGCTCTCGGCAGTAAGGGCAGCAGTTTGTGCTTTAACGTGGACACCTCACCCAAACTGACCGTCATGAGCACTCGCAGCAGGGAGTCCAGGGTGGAGGCTGGCACTTCCTGAGCGACCCAGCGCAGCTGTTCCAGCAGTTTGGTAGAGAGGATAGCCACAGGTCAAACCACCGCCTGAAAGAAGGCAAGGGACTCTAATTCAGTCTTCACCGTTGGGATCAGGAGCGTCCGGTCGAGGTATTTGTTGCCCCGTTCGCAGGAGGTCTCTGGGCTGAAGAGGCAGGCATGACAGGCAGCCCAATGTAAGGCGTTCAGGGATTGGAGCGGGCTATGCTCTGCACACAGCGGATCAGAGGCACATAACCGCATCTGCTCTAAAGCCTGGTCAACATGCCGACCGAGTGTGGCTGGTGCGCCCAGGCTCACTAAGCCGCCCAAAGTGCCTTCACTATCGGGTGCCGCTGTGTAGAGCAGAATGCCTGCCATCGGTCCGTTCTCGTCATCCGGGGACTTGGAATAAATACGCTCCCTCAAACTGGCGGCGCTATAGCCACATTCAATGGCTAACTGGCGCATCAAGGCATGAGCAAACGAATGCAGCAGCAGGTAGCGGACACCTGGATAGTTGGCATCAGGATCCAGCGATCGCGCTGTGCGCCAACGGCGATGGGCTGCGACACTCTGCTTTTTGTAGGCTTGCAGTTGTGGCAAGTGTTCCCACTGCGCGATCGCCGCTTCGTTGAACTGAAGAAAGAGACCTTCACCGCGCACTTCGGTTGCTGGCACCCACTTGGGCTCTTGGCGGCTCAGAGGTGCCCAGTAAGATTCCGGCAACTCGCCCGTTTCCGTAAAGTCACCAGGCGATTCAATGCGGGTAAAACCAACCAAGGCACGGACTTCCCGTAGGCGTTCGACCAACACGACCTGGCTGAAATAAGCTTCGTAGCCTTTGGGTGCGGCCACAGACGCAAGCCAAAAATCAGCCGAATTAAGGCTGGTATCTGCTTGAGAGAAAACCTGCCACTCGGGCGTTTTGATGTCTTTGGCTTCATCCTCCGCGTTGTCTGCTGCCGCCGATTGCCGCTGCTGTATCTGTACCCAGAGTTCGGCGTCGGTATACTTCGTAAACTCTTTCAGTTGACCAATCAGCCGGAAAGCAGCCAGCACTTCTAGACTGACGGCTTTTTCTAGCACCGTCCAGTGTTTCTCCACCAGTTGCGCCAGTCGATCAACCGTCGTGGGGATGGAGAGGACAGAAAGGGTAATCGGAAACCAGCTATTGGACGCTCCCAAGGAGATGCCCACCATTTGCTGGTCGCAACCCCCGTCAGCAAAATGACGCAGGTGGACATGGCGACCGCGACATTGCGGCAGATATTTTTTACCCAACTCCCCAAAGGCATCCGACATGCGACGATTGGCACCACAGCCATCGCATTTGACCTCAATATCAGCTGCCGAGCCAGAGACACCATACTCATACAGCCGCAAGGTGCCCCTTTGGCAATCGGCCCCGCGATGGACGAAGTAGCGCCAGGGAAAATCATCCAGATGCCCGTGTCGGCAAGCCACTAAAAAACGGGCAGGAATGACAGTCGGTGGGTGTTTGCCTTTAGGACAGTTGGTGTGGCGGTAGCAGTTTTGATCCGAGCGAAAGCGATCGGTCTTGAGGTCGAAGAGTCCGGATTGAAGTGGAGCCAGGAGGCGGCAACTGGGGCAAAGCATCCAGGTCGGGAACGGTGAGACTGGAATGCCCACACGCTGGCTCTCGTCTAAGAGCGGCGACAGGGTCTCGGCTTCTGGCGGCACGGGCGGCGAGAGTAACCGCTTGACCGAGTAGCTAAGCGATCGCCGCACGACGGCCAATAAGCGTTCTTCGCCCAGTTCAGCCGCATGGGTCAGATCCCAATCATCCAATCCCATCACCATCGTGGAGAGGTTCGGCAAATCAATCACGGCACCAATGCCAGCCGAAAAGAGAATTTGGCTCGGACGGAGTTCACCAACTTTGCTGCGGGGTTGTGCTTGTGCCATGGAAGCTTCTCAATCAGGTCGAACTGGGCATGGGCTGAGGGGCGCGGAAATCATCCTCTGGAATGCGATCGTCCAAAATGAGCCCAATCGTCGGCTCCACATTACGCAGTGAATTCAAGCAGGTGAAGGGTTGCCAGTCTCCCTGCCCCGGTTGCGCCAATAAGCCCGTCGTGATGCCGTCCTTTTTGGGTTTGTAGCCTAGCACGGCTCCACCCAGCAAGTTGTCTGACTGCTCCAGCCAGTAGTCCAGTTTTGCTTCTAAGGCCTGCCTGACCAAATCCCTGGTTTTCAGACCATCGACATTGGCGGCACGCGTCACGATCGTGTCGATGGCGGCTTGAACATACGGATGATTGCGATCGATACGCCCCGCTTTTTCATTCTGATTGAGTTCGATGCCCTGCAACCGTACCAGGGAGACAAACAAGGCTGCTAGCCCGCGATCAATGGCGCGAGGCGCAAAGGGCGTGACAGACAGCGCTTCGACGTGTTTGTAGAAGGTCGTGTGATAGTGTTCAAACTGCTCATAGTGGGATAAATCCCGTGGTCGTGCCCAGTTGTAAACGGTGAAGACAAGACCCGGAAACGTACGTCCCACACGAGACGTGGCCTGAATATACTCTGCTGTTGTTTTCGGCTGCCCTGTCACCACCATGACACCTAACCGCCGCACATCCACACCCACCGAAATCATGTTAGTTGCCAGCAGCACATCAATAGGTTTGCGTGTGTCTGCTTTCTTCTCGCGATGGGGACTAAAGGGCACTTCCAGCGCATCCAGGACAACGGGGATATCGGTGGAGGCAACCCGAGAGGTCAGTTCTTTCACTTCCAGGCGCGATCGCTTGGCCAGTCCGCGTTGATCCATCTTGCCCAGGCGTGACTGAATGTCGTCATCGACCAGGCGGCGTGTACCACCGAGTTCCCGCATGGAATTAAAGTAGCCCACCAACGTCATCCAGGGGTCAGCCGCTTCACCATATTTGCCGTAAAGTGCCTGTGAGGCAGCCAGCACGGCTGTGTAGACCCGAATCAAGGCGGCTTTAAGCCTGCGCCCTGTGGCACAGATACCTAAATAGCGTCGTCCCGGATAGTCTTCACCTGGCTCGCGCTGGAGGGAGAAGAAGTTATCGGTGACATCTAACCCTTGCGGTGGAAAGACCTGCACCTGGCGCAGGAAGAGATGATGGATCTGGTCGCGGGCTTGCCGAATGGTTGCTGTGGAAGCGATCACCTTAGGACGGACGGTTTTACCATCCACCGTCCAGGAACAGAGTTTGTCTACTGCCGTTTCATAGAGACCCACCAGCGTTCCCAGAGGACCACTGATCAGGTGCAATTCGTCCTGAATAATCAGATCCGGGGGACGCAAGGGATTGGAAGGGAGGGTTTTAGCCAGCGGCTGACCATACTTGGCAGGATGGCTCGGCGAATCCTCAATTTCAGGCGAGACAAACCCATGTCGTTGACAGTAGCCGTCGACCTGTCCAAATAACATTTGCACGGCCCCATTCCAGGGCATCTGGGCAAACTTATCGACGGTCGCAATCAGCAGCGTCGGTAGACGACGGTAGATTTCTTCGTCCACCACTACAATCGGCAAGCCTTCGGTCGGGGCTTGTTTCTGGGTAAACAGACAGCGACCGAGGGCATCACCGCAGTAAATCAAGGTACGCGCCTGTCCTTTAGCAAAGGACTCCACCTTGATGTGTTGCTTACCAGGGTCGATTTTAGTGCCGCACCAGGGACAATTCGTGAGTTGGTGGGGAGAACCACTGCTGGTCGGCTGATATTGCCCCAGCTTTTGCTTGAGGAATTCTTCGCTTTGCTCTGTGCGATTAGGAGTCGTTTTCTGACCGACCCATAAGCCAATCCGAAATGGCTCATTGCCCCATTTGGCCGTGTCTTCTCGACGGATCACTTCACAAGCACAAATCAAAGCTGTGGCTCGCTGGAATTGCTGCAACGTTAGCAAGCGTAGGGTGTAGCGCATTAACACCGCCACACCCGCGTCTCCAGACCGTCCGGCGATCGTCCCTTGTAAGCGTCGTAGCCCGATCATGTAAGCGGTCAGCCCTAAATAAGCTTCTGTCTTACCGCCCCCGGTGGGGAACCAGAGCAGATCGGCGATCGCTTCGGTTTCGTGGCTGCGATCGGGGTGGTGTAAGTCAGTAATGCTGGGTAAGTTCAGCAGAATAAAGGCAAGCTGGAACGGCCGCCAGGAGCGGTTTTTTGGTACATCAACAGTGTCTAGTTCAACCTCCTCGCCCCGTCGCTTCTGCTCGGCAAAGAGTGAATGCACCCGTTGCTGCCACATCGCCCGGTTGGCGAACTGAAATGCTTCCAGGGCTTGTGGGTCCGCTTGCAATAACGTTAGCCCGGCCTGAATGCGCTCTAAGGTGCGGGTACAGTTTGCCAACGTGTCGTTGGCGATCGTCTCATAGCCTTGCAGTTGGGCACTGGCGTCAGTGACACGAGCCGCCTGCTCAATAATCCAGGCGGCATAAGCCGTGACCAGGGGCTTCAGTTGCTCCAGCAGTGCGATCGAGGGAGCCTCGGCTAACACCTGCATGTCCAAAACGAGTCCTGCTAATCCAGGGATCTCGTCGAGTGTGGGCGCATCCGTTTTAGGGACTTCGTAAGTAGGCACAACCCGTGTGCATAGCCGCACGGCGCGATCGGTGCTGCCGTCTGCCAACTCCGCATGAACACCCGTCCCGAGTCCTACAACAAATTCAACCTGATGCCGATAGAGCATGGCCATTGCCTGTTCTTCGGCGTACTGCACCGGATCGAGCTTGCCCAGCGAGCGTTGCGGCGCTTTGCGGATGAAAATATCGCGCTGGTTTGAGTCTGCGGCTTCTACACTCAATTCAGGCTGAAAGAGCCATGCCTGATCGGGGGAACGCTCTGGTTCTCGCTGTTCGTTGACCAGGAACAAACTGATAATCCAGTCATCGTCACAGGCACGGATTTGCCCGCGCACATAAACCTCGCGATCTGGGTCAATGCGCCAGGGTGCAATGCCACCCGCTTGCAGCGGTATCGGTGGGGATTGCCCCACGACAGGATATCTACGCCAAACTTTTTTCGGTGTGCCAGTGGGCGTTTCTAACGCTTCACTTTTGGCACGCTCGTATTGTCCCCAGCCCGCTTTGATGGTGATGGCTTGAGCCGTACCGCTCACACAAAAGCTCAAGCCCAGCGAAGAGGGGAACATGGTTTCGCTGACTGGATTGGTCGTTTCGGTAGTGCCGTCGTCGATCGTTCCCGTGCCACCCACAGCCAATTCATCCAGCTGTTCGGTGCCCTCATCCACAGTGCCAGTTTGGGCGGTAGCGAGTGCGTCTGTTGGCTCTGCCTGCTCATTGGTTGGAGCCGAACGATTGCGTCGGTGGAGGGGAGCCAATAAACCAACCAGGTAGCGATCGCTAACGCGTGCCTCATCTACTTCTTCATATTCGCCGCCCGCCGGACCCAATAAATCTGCTAGTACTGCCTGTTCTAACTCGGCTCGGATTTGATAGTGAGAGGGTGGCTTCAGGATGGGTGGAGGATCGGACGGTAGCGGTTGTTCTTGGCTACCAACAGCCTCAGCAGCGGTTTGCTGGGCTTCCTGAGTGTTCACGGGCACAAATTGCATCTCGATCAACTTGCCTTGTCCTGCACCCCCTTCCTGGGTCTTTGCCACAAATTGAGGTTCGACCAGACTGGGTTGCTGCCAAACCGTAGGCGCTACTTTAGCAGAGACTGCTGCTGCTTTCACTCTTTTGGTCTGTTTCGGTGCGGCTTGCAGCGCCTGCACCACCTTCTTGGCGATCGTGTCTGATAGAGTGCTGTCTTCGCAGTCGAGTACATCCGCATCATCGGACAGATCCAGCCCTGCCAGCAGCACCGCGAGCTGCGGCTCAGGGGCCAAAACGACAGCACTCCAGTCCAGTTGTGCCGTGCGCTCACGCAACTGTTGGTTGACCGCTGCCAGGTCTAAAGTACCTGGAAGTATGGCTGGGAGTTTGATAATGTTCATGCGTTGCCAAGATTCCAGAGACGCGGATCAAACGTTTGGAGCAGCAGTGGTGGCTGCTTGACAGGCACCAGCACGAGCAGGGCACGCATGGCTCTTGTCATCGCCACATAAAGCGTGCGCCGCTCACGGGTTGTTATTTCCGCGACTGCCTCTGGCGCAGTGCCTTTGGCGATCGTCGGGTAGGCACCTTCTAAAAAGCCTGCGATCGCCACGATCGGAAATTCCAAGCCCTTTGCCGCTTTGAGTGGTAACACCTTCACTCCTTTGTAGTTAAGATCCAGGTCTTTGCTCGTCATAAACCGCGCGTCGAGGCTCAGATAGTTTAGTTGTCCTGTGATGTTTTTACCAGCTTTTTCAGTTGGCACCAGGATTGCACAGGCTCCCAACCCTAAACGAAATTCATGGGCGGCGGTACGGCAGAACTGAGCCAGCAGACTGCCTTCAGAGGCGCGATCGGGGATGGCACGTACCGCTGGCGGTGGTCCTGTATGGACATAGAGCTGTTCCTTGTCGTCTTCATCCAGCATGCCTTCTTGCAGGTAGGCAATGGCCGCTTCGCCAATTTCTTGGGTGGTGCGGTGGTTCACTTTGAGGATGCCTGTGCGCCCCACAAACTTGAGGGACTCATGGATTTCACTCCAGCGGAAACTGCTACCGTAGATGGACTGGTTGGCATCGGCGGTAACGAAGAGGCGATTCGGTGCCTTGCACAGTTGGATCAGGCACCGTAGCACGGTCGGACTTAAGTCCTGCGCTTCATCGATGATGACCGCATCATATAGCAGTGGCTCTGGCGCGTCTTGCAGTAAAGCTAATGCACGCTTGCGTAGCTGTGCCCAGGTTTCCATACCCTGGTCTGCCAGGAGACGATCGCAGTGCTGCCGTAGTTGCCAGATGGCCTGCCGCTGCACTTTGTTGAGTGGCAGGCTGCGCCCGGTGCGAGGGGTGGCGCGGTAAGCGTCTAGCGTTTCGATGCCTCTCGCATCAATCATCTCGGTCAGTTCTTCTAGCAGATATGCCGGTTGCAGGCGTTGCAGAATCAACCGTTGTGCCTGCTGCTGCAACGCATTGCCCTCTAAGGCTGCGATCGCCTGCGGTACGGCTTGTTGCACCAGCTTCAGCAGGTCTTTGGTGGCAGCAAGGTTCGGTGCTCCTGTGGCGTGACAGACCAACGAGTAGATCAAGGCATCGGCCGTCTTCACCGCCACGAACTGAGCGTCTTGACCCAAAAGCTCTTGCAGCAGTTGCTCTGAGAAGGTAACAAGGGCGTTCGTGTAGGTGGTAAAGAGAATCCGGGGCTGGTTGACACCGTTGGCTCGAAGTTGTTGCAGGATTTCGCGGGTACGGTAAAGCGCCACCGTGCTTTTGCCTGTACCGGGACCGCCTTTGAGCAAGGTAGGACCCGTAGCATTGCTTGCCCAGGTGACAAATTTCTCTTGCTCAGGGTTCAGCTTGAGCAGGAAGCCGAGTAAATTCCCTTCTTTGAAACGCAGCAGTGCATCAGGGCTACCCGTGACAAAACTGGGTTGATTGAGGACTTGATCAAAATTTGGGGCTGTAATGCAATCGAAAAGGCGATCGCGGACAGTACCATCAACATCGGCTTCTAACAAGTCATCGAAAGTACGGCAGGTCAGCAGTGCTGGGAAACAGGTTTTGGGAATGAGTAGGCGTTCAAGTAGCACTGCCGTTAACTCAACGGGTAAAAGAGCTTCGGCTTGAGACGGTTTGGGCTCAGGCGACTGCGGCGGCTCTGGGGTCAACAGATTATCCAGCCTGGCAAGGGCGGTGATATCAACCTCAGTCTCTTCCGCGACCAATTTGTCGCCTTTATAAACATCCTTGCGGGCATCTACCCCCAAGAGCGCCACCCAACCGTCGCTGTAGGTGTAGATGATGCGAAAATCGCCAGAACGCAGGCGGTAGATGTCGCCTTTGTACCCATGCAGTTTTTTCTTCAGACTGCCGTGGGGCTTGGGGTCATCCCGCAAGACCTCAATCTTTTCCAAAATCTGCATGACTCGCTCCTTGGGAATGGCGAGCAGTTGGTTGGTAAAAGTAGGCTTGTGGATGATCTCGAAGGGCATAAATGAAGACGGTGTTGGGGAAGTTTGTCGCGCTGAATCAAGCTCTCAAAGATGAACAGTCGTCTGTGAGGCTTCTGAGCTTCTTTTGTTCAGCCACAACATCCTTCCAAAGATGATTCCGCCCATGCTTTGAGACTGCCCTTCTCTAGTAAAGCCATTCCACAGTGAATCGTCACTACGTCTCAGGAGTGGCTCGTTTAAGTCGGCTCTTTACCAAAACTGAACGCCAAAGCGCTCATTCAGATTGTCTAGAAAGCGATCGCACTCTTGATAGGTTGCCCACCGACGCTCGTACTCTCGAAAAGTCTGGGTGTGTCCCTGTTGCAGATAGAGGTGCAAGTACTCATGCCAGAGCAGGTATTGAATCACGTCTTCACTGACATCAGGACTATCAAGCAGGCGATTAAGCCGGATTTTACCTTGCCCATGAGGCTGACCGGGTTCCCAGTAAGCCTGTCCATACCAACCTTTCACTAAGCGCTTTGTCCACACCACAGAGTGCCGTTGCGTCAGTGGCTGATCGATCCCTAGCAAGCCGGAAGCCAACTCCAGCACTTTGATCATGAGATGATCTAAATTGTGGTGCGGTCCTGGTTGTAGTGTTTCTTCGGGTCTGGGGTGGAAAATTGGCACTGCACGCTGAGCGCGAGTGCTAGCGTCTGGATGTTGCCTTTCGTAGAGAGCATCCTCGATCGCGGCTCGAAAGTCTCGAAGCGAAGGGTAAATCGCTTGAGCTAAAGCGGTATAGCGGTCCTCAGTTAAAGTATTCTGCGCTTTGGCTCCTAAGTCGGCTTCAAAAATCTGGTTTGCAAGGCGGTAAGGATCGCACGCTTCGCGCTCGGCGAGGTCGTTATACTCTGGGTAGTCTCCACCTGCCAGCCGATGTGCGATGACCTTTTGCACGTCATGTTGCGAGGGGAGGGGATAATCAGAATCCCAAAAGAATTCATCAAAGGCAGTGTCTGCTGGCATCGTTTCAAGCGCCGCTTGAGGCAGTGTCCATAGATACTTCAGCAGTGCTTCCCAGGATGAATGTTGGTGCTCGTAAACGGCAATCACTTGATAAACATCTTCACCATCCTGGTCGCGGGAGAGCAGGTACCAACCATGTGGAATTGCTTCAAAGACATCTGCCTCAAAACCCCGCCCTTGCGTTGCCACTTGAGCCGCTGCTGCTCGAATTAAATCCCAAGGCAGCATCGAAACCAATGTTGGCGGCACCACTTTTGTAGATTTTTCAGCATCAGGCTCTGGAGGCACAATATCTGGAACTAGCGCCAGTGGGCGTTGCCATTCGCGGAAGCGTTCCCAGTGGTCTTCAAACGAGACAATGTAAGCATCCTTCGTGCCGCCAGCTTTCTCACCTCTCAATGCACGTCCAATCATCTGGCGCATCAAAATTTCACTGACCGTTGGACGAGTCAAAAAGACGGTTTGGATGCCAGGAATATCAACACCTTCAGTGAGAATCTGGACATTCACCAGTACCTCGATCGCGTCTTCACCATCTTTGTCACGGAAACGATGCATCCTTTCCTGATTGTTGGTCGGTTCCCCGTCAAGCCGATAGCTAGCAACATAGTCTGCTTTGATACCCTTGGCTTGCAACCGTTCCGTCAGGAGTGCGGCATGGGACACATCAATGGCGAAAATTAAGGTCTTGCCATATTTCTCGTGGTTTTGCAGGTAGTGATCGACAATGAGGCGGTTCCGTTCTTCCAGGTGACCAATGCGCTGGAGCCAAGCTTCACTCAAGTCATGGAATTGAGCGAGAAATTGCTCATCTTGCGACGTGACTCCTGCCTCCACATCAGCCTCCGTTGCGACCCGCACCGGTAAGGGACGAGCCAGAAACTGGCGTTCAATCAGGGTTGTGATGGGTACGTCGTGAAGAATCCGGTTGCCAAAGAGTTTGGCAAGGGTGCCTCGCTCAGTTTCTGCTGTGCGCGTGGGTGTGGCAGTGATGCCCAAAATACGGCGACGATCAATTGTTCCAAGTCGGTTAATCAGAGCCTGGTAGCTTTTTGCTGTGGAGTGATGCGCTTCGTCGATGACCAGAAAGCTCTTTGGGTCAGCAAGAATTTGATCAATCAGGTCAGGGCGACGGGCAAGGCTGCTGACTGAGGCAATCAGGATGTGGTCTGCCGGATCAATTTGGGTGGTCGAGCAGTGAATGCCGGAAATAATCCGAACTCTCACCTTTTCGAGTTGGGTTGCGAAGCTCGCCAAATTGTGAAACTCTCGTGCTGCTTGCTCTAGCAATTCATGCCGATGCGCCAGCCAGATTAAACGATAGCCACGATTAATCACGTTCTGCATCAACCAACGGGCGCTGGTAAAGGTTTTCCCTGACCCCGTAGGCATGACCAAAAGACCCTGAAAAACTTTGGTCACTTCAGACTCTGCGAAATGAACCGATAGTTTGTCCCAAGCTTCGATTTGATAATCGTAGGGCTGACGGCAATCTACAGGCTGTTTCGTCGGATCGAGAATGGCAAACCGAGGCACAGAGCCATCGGTAGGAAACAGAAGCGGATCATCCGGTTGGCGATCCTGGTCACCGTAGCGCAGCATGGCTTCCAACAGTCGCAGCCGCACTGTTTTGGAGTTACGACATTTTCTAACGTAAGCAACACAATCCATTGGAGTTTTGGGATTGCCAAGTGGACCGATGCCTGCGTCAATTAACTGCTCCACAAGCTGAGGAGTTCCCTCATAGTCGGGTAGCCAGCATTGTTCTAACGTTGACTTCATGCGCTCAACGAAGTATTCATCCGGGCGGCTATATTTATTGGTCAGCCAGGTTCGTGGATCGGACTCCAGATGAGAGGAGTAGCCATTTGCATGGGCGATCGCTTTTACCGTCCCTTCACCAAACGCGTCCCAAGAGAAACGGTATTTTCGAGCCATTAACCATACCTGTTGAGTGCCACCTTCTAGCATGCCCACTTCTGGCTGGCGCAAACTTAACCATTCAGTGAAGAGGCAATGCCGTCTGGCTAGTCTTAATAGTCGTCATCACCGGGTGCCCACATGTCGGGAAAATCATACAGGCCAATCATATCCAGATACTGACGGGTCGTTACCTGATGGCTAAACGCTGCTTCGTCGTACTCATCATCTTCCTCATCCTCAAGTAAGTCCGCAGCAATTTCTCTAATCCGTTCAACTAGCCAATGGCGCGATCGCGCGAAGTCACGATCGAACTCTAAATAAAGTGCGCCAAAGACTGCCTCAAACATTTCAGCAAATAGCCTTACCTGCGTTTCTGGTGTTTGCCCTTGTTGGCTTTTGCCAAGTTTGCAAAGCTGATGGAGGTTCAGTTCATCAGCAAGTTCGGCAAGTTGAGTTTTATCGACAAGACACTGTTTTACCTCTGTGAGCTCGCCCTGGTTAAGGTCAGGGTACGAACTATAAAGGTGATCGGTCACGATCGCACCAATGACAGCATCGCCAAGATGCGCCAAGCGTCTGTATTCTTTCTCTTTAAGGTCCTGCACTTGCCTTGGCAAGTTTGTTTCGTAGATATATGACGGGTGCAATAAAGCATTTTCAAAGATTGCACATTGTTCGATCTTTGGAAGACCCATTGCTCGTTTAACTGCTTCTATGTCAATGCTCATCGTTATACTGCGAGGCTAAGCCTGATCTACTGGGTAGCTTTAGATACACAGAGCTACAATCAGCAGTGCAGCAATTACCAAAAAAAAGAGTTTGGTTAACCGTACAGCAGTTTTTTCTTCAGACTACTGTGGGGTTTTGAGTCATTTTGCAAAATCTTGGTTTTCTCCAAAATCTGGATGGCTTGCTCCTTGAAGATGGCAACGGGTTGATTGCCGAAGGTAGGTTGATGGATGACTTCAAAGGGTATCCGTACTAGCATCAAAGACTTAGCACGTTAATTTATTGGCCAGCTATTAGGATGTCCAGCAAATAGTTGACAATGTTCATGGGTATGCTGCTGAAGGAGAGATCGCTGCCTTGGTAGATAGTACAATTGAACTATAAATAAAAGCTATTTATTTGCTGCTTGTATAAGGTGTGTGCTAATTATCGTAGGTCATGACTAGAGCCGATGTCCTCAAAAAATTGATTCTGAGTCACAAGAAGGGCGACGATCTCGCCTTTCGAGAAACTGTGGCTCAAATTATTGAGGAGGAGCGGAAGAAGCACCACCCTGTACTGGCTAATGAGCTAGAGCAACTTCTGAATAATGGTTCGGCTGTAAACGGTTCAAATGGTCTTCATGCTCTTGAGCGCCCTCCCCAAGATTCCGATAAAGGAATTCCCCTGCTTGAGGTAAGGAATCCAGAGCGTTACTTGGAAGAGCTAGTTTTAGAATTGCCGATTCGCAAAGCAATTGACCACTTGGTAGAGGAATTTCGCTCTTGGGAGATTTTGGAGGCAAATGGCTTAAAGCCCACACAGCGTATTCTATTCTGTGGACCATCGGGGTGTGGTAAAACAGCAACCGCCGAGGCGATCGCTTCAGAGCTTGGGTTACCAATGCTATATGTGCGCTTTGATTCAGTCGTATCGTCTCTACTGGGTGAAACGGCTACAAATCTGAGAAAAGTGTTTGACTATGCCCAACGTGGACAGTGGGTCATGTTCTTTGACGAATTTGATGCCATTGGGCGATCTCGTGATGATCCGACCGAGCATGGTGAGATTAAACGAGTCGTTAACTCCTTTCTGCAAATCCTAGACAACTTTGGAGGGAGGTCTCTCGTCATAGCGGCAACGAATTTTGAGCAGGCTATTGACCCGGCTGTATGGCGGCGATTTGATGACATCATTCGCTTTGAAAAACCGTCTTCAGAGCAGCTTAAGCTTCTGATCAAAAAGCGGTTACAACCTTTACAGTTTGATAATACTCATATCAATGAGTTAACTGATGGTCTCAGTGGGGCAACCTACGCAGACGCGGAGCGAACGTGTCTCGATATTCGTAAATCTTGCGCCATGCAGGGAATACGCAAAGTCCACAACCAGGATGTCGCAGATGCGCTCTCCCGTTATGCCTATCGACGGAACATTCTCGACCACTCAATGACAGGGGCTATGCCAACGATTGATAAGGAGTAATTAGTCGCAATGCCTATTGAGCCGGGCCAGGGCGAATTCTCTCATATACGGTTTGAACGAGTACCCGATCTACAACCCAATCGCAGAACTCGTGGCTTTACCCCTCGTAGACCTCCAACTCCAAGCGATCGCGTAACCCATGCTCAGGAGGTTAATGTCGGGTTTGTTGAGGCAAATGAGCAAGTTGCTGCTACTCGAATGCGGGTTGGTATTGATCCCAGTCGTCTCTTCGTGCTGGAGTTTAATAGCGTCAACCTTGATCTACGGGAAATTATTGAGCGTTATCAAGCTTGGATAGTTGAGGAGTATTCTGCGAAAGATGGAGAGGATGAGAACTACCGTTTTCTCATTCAGTTTCCAACAGAAACATCGCGTCAACTCTTTCTTGATGATCTGCGACTTTACTCAACCGAATCAGAAAAGAGTGTAACGTTACCGCCAGGGATGAGGCGGAATTTTTTTGATGCACTGCAACTGCCGGCCCGCCAGCCCTCTCGTGATGAGCGCACTGGTATTCGCTTACGGCAAGAAGGATTTCCTGAACAAGAGCCGTTTTATCTTGACGTTGATTTTTGGCATCCTCCCAGTAACGAGGAAACTCAGGAGTTAAGAAATCAGGTTCGGACGCTTTGCCGTAACTTAAACGGTAGCGTGCTTGAGGAGGTGCGTACCTCAAGTCTGTTGTTGGCGAAGATTCGAGCGAATCGAGAGCTAGCTGAGGCATTGCTCGATCTAGATCTTGTCGCACGGGTAGACTTGCCTCCGCGCCTGTCACCTGCTTATACGGAGATTCTAAATACAGTTTCTCCACCAAATCTGCCTCTGCCCACTGAAGATGATCCAATGGTTTGTGTGGTTGATAGTGGTGTCCTGTCTGGGCATCCGTTTCTAATTAATTGGGTCATTGAAGAGCATGATTTTGGTACAGGTGAAGAAACCCCAACAGACCTAAATGGTCATGGTACAGCGGTTGCTGGATTGGTAGTCTATGGCAGTATTGCGGAGTGTTTGGAAACGCAAATCTGGGAGCCAAGGGTCAGGATTTGTAGTGCCAAGGTCTTGCGGAACGATGAGTTCAATTGTCCAGTTTTTCCCGATGAGCGGCGTGTTGAAGCAATTACTGAAGAAGCGATTCGCTATTTCGTTCAAGAGCGACAGTGCAAGATATTTAACCTTTCATTGGGCACGGAATACGAGGTCTATGCAGATGGACGACAGTTTGCGTGGGCAGAGAAATTAGATGAGTTAGCAAGAGAACTCGATATTGTGATTGTTGTCTCTTCTGGAAATCGCCGCAATCCTCCTATTCCAGAAGATGCGCTGACTCGTGAGCAATTTCAGGAAGCGGTGCGCGATCGCCTTCTAAATGATGTAGAACAACGGCTTTGCAACCCTGCAACGGCAGCATTAGCTCTGACAGTAGGAGCGATCGCAAGTTCAGATGCACTTGGGCGGGATGATTCGGAAGGTGGAGTCAGGTTGCGCGATGCTTTTGCAGCTGCACCACTGGCTGCCCCGCCTCCGTTTACTCGTGTTGGACCTGGCTATGCGTCTAATTCCAGTTCTCCGCCAGTCAAACCAGATTTAGTAGATTACGGAGGCAACTATGCACTGCAAACGATTGCTGGAGGCGATCCAAGATGGACAAGAGTTCACCTGAACTTGGGGGAACCAACGCTTTGTTTAGGACAAAATGGACGCTTTATTGGGACAAGTGTCGGTACTTCGTTTGCGGCCCCTCATGGTGCTCATGCAGCCGCGATCGCAATGGCAAGCCTTCAATCTTCTCTGGGACGAACGCCCTCAGCTAATTTAATCCGTGCCTTAGTCGCTAGTGCAGCAACCTTACCGTCTTGCCCAGAGGGATGGCTAGGTGACGAGAACGATATTTTGCGTCTGGTTGGCTATGGTGTTTGTTCAACTGAAGACTTAATTTGGTCTCGCAAAAATCGGGTAAGGCTCATTGCTGAGGATGCGATCGAAGACAATAAACTGCACGTTTACCGAATTGAAGTTCCTGAGATTTTTCTGGCTACGCGGGGTAAACGAGGAATCAGTGTTGCTCTAGCGTATGATCCGCCAGTACGTGCTAGTCGTCGAGAGTATTTGGCACGCACGATGTTGGTCGAAGTGCTTCAGGGTTTGACTACTGAGGAGGTAGAGCTTTACCGAGCAAGGCAGGAAGAACAGGATGAATCTTCGTTACCCACTGGTGCAGAAATAGACATGCGCCCAACAAAGAGTAAGCTCCAGTGGTCAACGCTTCAGGTTCGCAGCAAGACTTGGCAAAGGAGACCATCATTATCGGTTCCTAACGGCGAATCTGAATCTGTTCTTCATTTTGTAGTGCGGTGCCAGCAACGTTTTCCAGCGGATGACTCCTTGCAAAGGTATGGCTTGGTGATTGTGCTTTGGCATGAGTCAGAGCAGATTGAGCTTTACCAAGCATTGCAAAATCGAGTCATTTTGAAGGCTACTCGTATTCGCCTCAAGGCATAGGGATCGCCCCAAATTGGCTTTATTGTGAGGTTTGACGTTTTAAGTGAAAATTTTTGAAGCCATTATTCAGTACTCAGAACGGAGTGTATAAGAATATCAGCAGGGCAAAGCATGATACCTAGGCAGCTTTAAACTCCTCTGCATGCCTACTGACTGTAACAATCTTGGAAGAGGAGACAAAGTACTGTCCTTAGGGCTAAGCTTGTGCAAAATGTGTATCTAGTTAGCTTTTCGAGTAGCTGGTATTGATACTGTGTGCTCAGGGTGTTCTTAGCTTAACTTATGTAAAGAGAATAGATTAGGGTAGAAAGCATGACCACTGAACCACTGGAAAATAACAAGCCATCTGAAACTAGTGCAAGTTACCTCAATGGTTTAGGGAACTTCATTAAAGAATTAGGCCCCGGAGAAAAGTTAATTGGCGCTTTACTGGTTGGAATACTTGCGCTCTTAATTGTAGTGATTCCGCTAGTACCACAAGAAGCACGAGTACTTGTATGGTTCGCAACGATTCTTATAGTATTGCTAATATATTTAGTGTTCAGCTATTGGACGAAATCAAGTATATCGCGGCTCGGGAAGATTAAACGAGAGAGAAACGAGTGGCAGCTAAAAGCAGAGGATTTGAGAAAGGATTACACAAGGTTAGTTTCTAATACCAACAGCTACTTGTTTGACGTTGATCACAGAATTGAGGAAATAAAAGAACGCATTAATCACTATTCTAGTGGTGGTCAAATGAGTAGTGATAAAGCGAGTGTTGTCATCCATCAACTGACAACACTCGCCGAGGATATACGTCACAAGATCGATTCTACATCTGACGTTGCAAGTCGAATTGATGCCGGCATTAAAACTGTTGAAAATGCTGCCGACATAGCCGAAAAACTTATGGAGACAGACGCTTAAGCTGATGCTAGGACGTTAACAGGGTGAGTTAGAATAAACTGTCGTTTTAAGCGACTGAAACTAGCGACTTAAGACGCTTAGCAAGGTGCTCTGCGTAAGGCTTAGCTCCAGCTTCTAACTTAAAGTCAGTAGGACTCTTCGCCAATTGTTCTATCTTTGACGCATAGTAAGCCAATGGTTTTGCTAGATTACTCACTTGCAAATTGTGAATGCACCATTTTTCTAGCAAGTAGTAACTGCCAGTAATTGTAGAAAATCCAACCAGTTCGATAAAACTGGTGAGATCTTTAGCTGGATCTTTACTGGTGAAGGGCTTATTCATTTCGTAATACTTGTCTACTGCATCGGTATACAAGCGCAAAACTTCTGCAACATCAGCAACATGTGGTTGCATCTGTCTCTCGATATCTTGAAGGGATGGCAAGGTTGGATGGTGCATATATTTCAATTTGCTTCTGATACTAGACAAGTCGTGCATAAAACTTTCCTCAAAGCCTTTTCTTTTCTATACGAAAAGCTCACCTTGAGTCCGGACAATCTGTTGGTCTAACTCAAGATTTGACTGTGTAGAAAGAAGAAGAACTGTTAGAAAGTTTGAATTGGAAAGAATTACAGTTCAGCAAAGCACAGTTAGCAGTCCTTGCTGAACACTATAGAGCAACCTGCTTTTTGAATATAGTACATAAGAACTACAGTGTCTACTTTTTTAGCTCATAATTCTTTAGATAAAATTGCGGTAGATATGAGTTGTAGAGTTGTAGAGGGATGCAGTGCATTGAGAAGTTCTTAGAGTATCTACGTGTGAGTGACCGAATCTACGAGCGCTGAAATCACTGTCACAGACCGAATCTACAACAAAGACATCTGCCCATCGTCAGCTTGAGCATCTTCTTGCTTGCTACTGGTTTTACCCTTTGCCTTCTGCCCTTTCCCTTTTGCCTTCTTCTTATCGTGCATACCCTGGGCGACTTCTTCGGCGTAGCGTTGATGGTTTAACTCCAAGAGCCGATCGAGCACTTCCCGTCTTGCCACTTCGCTGATGGTGAAGCGATCGCCCTGTTTGGTCTGATGAAAACCGTGCTCTAAGGCGAGGTCTTGCCAACCGTAGGCAGCGGCTACTGCCTGATCCATCTCAACATGCAACTCTCGCAATGTCTGAATATCACTTGCCGTCTCGTTGGCATCATGGAAGCGGTTGTAAGTTTTGGTCAGCCCTTCCTGCCGATCGCGCATGACTGCCTGACGATGGGTGTAGTAGGTTTCGCCGATCGTGTTGAGAGTTGGGAATTGGATGCTGAGATCTGAAGGATCGGGTGTGGGGAAGGGAAAATTTTCAAAGCCATCAGTCGGAGAAAAGCGAATTCCGGCATCTCTCATTGTTGAGCAATATTCCCAAGCCCAGAAAACATAAATCGATGATTGAGCAAGAGCAAAACTAGCATTATTTGCAATTGCCAACACAACTAACTGTTCACTGTAAACCTGCAATTTTGGTACAAGTGCAAACATAAGCAACTTACTCACTCTAGCTGCTACCAAAACCAGATCGCATTCTGAAATCGCCTCATAAAGTGCTGGTCTTTTATCTGCATAAATCCACCATTTTTGGGGGAGTGGAGTTCTAAGGGCAAAGTCTCCATCATCTTTCTTTCGTGTACGCTCAGGTTTAACCTTCGCTTCGACAATCATCAAACAATCGGGATAATCAGCGGCATAGGGCGCACCTTTAGGCTTTTTGGGATCATCATGCTCAGCATCCAGAGGCCAATCGAAAAAGTTAATTACCCAACGGCTTGGTGATTGTTCAGCATTGCTGTTCAAATCCTGTCCATTGAGATAAGGAAACAGAACATCTTTGTTTTTGAGGTCTTTAGCTATCAAAGCTTGAGCCTCCTCCGGTTCCAGCACAAAGCCCATTCCTAAAATATAAGAACCGATAAAAGACTTATTTTCATTGCTTAATAAGCAATGGGGACTACCTAACGCTTTCCCCGGAGCAGTCAAAAATGCTGTTATTCCGTCTACAGGGTTTTCATTCAACACAAAGTTCTGTTGCCAGTCCCCCTTATGCAACCATACATAGGCTACTTCTAGCGCTGCGGTTCCCGGCCATGGGCGGCTGGGCACAGCACGGGGGATCGTGTAGCCCTGGGCAACCAATTGATCCAATCCCACCTCGCGGGTGTCGCCTTGGGCGATGGTATTGGTAGCGACGAGTCCGAGATTGCCGCCGGATGCAATCAGGTTCCCGGCATTCAAAAAGAAGTAAGCGCAGAGATCGGCATTTCCTCGCGCACCTTTTGCTAAATATTCCACTAAGAGTGTTCGGTAGTCAGTGCCCACAGCTCCAGTTATTTTCTTTCCGCCTTGAAATGGTGGATTCCCCACAATGGCGGAAAAACCCCTCGGTGCATCGTCCTGCAAAAACACTTCAGGAAACTCCAACAGCCAATGAAACGGTTTGCGAAGCGGTTGATTGGCTGGATTGCCCAGATTCATCATGCGTTCAGTCTTTGCCAGAATCGCAGCAATCTCCCGGTTCTGCTTCTCCGCATCGGGTTCATCCAACGCCTCAATCACCACCTCCGCCAACACCTGAATTTCCTCATCCGTCAGGTCAGAGGTTTTGCCCGCCTGCGCCAATGCCTCCGCCACCAAAAAATCGCCCACATGCCGCACATGGGCGATCGCTGCTTCTGCCTCACGGTTGAGCTGTTCCTTCTTCTGAATATCGGCAATATCGGACACGCTAAAGTTTTCTAGCTCTTGCCGTTTGGCGATCGCTCGTTGCACAAAGGGTTTCCAGCGATCGGACACCGTTCTCAGTTGTACCGCTTCTTTTTCAGGATTCAGTTTCAGAAACTCGATTTGCTCTGGTCTGGTAATCCCCAGCAGCGAATCGCCCCACTTCAGCGCATGATCCACAAACGTAAACGGTCGCCCCTTCGCCAGCGTCACCAACCACAGCGACAGTTTCGCCATCTCTACCGCCAACGGGTTTTTATCGACTCCGTAGAGACAGCGATCCGCCACAATCCGCCGTGCCACCGCCAACCGCTCATCCGCATCCTTCGGAATCGGGCACTCCTCTGGACGTGCCCCCGACAGCGTGCCCTCTGGCGCAATTACCACCTGCCCCGGATGCTCTGCCTCCGCCTGCTGCCACGCCTCCACCAGCTTTCCAGCCAGATAGCGACAGGTCTGCACCAAAAACGCCCCACTGCCCATTGCCATATCGCAAATCTTCAGTTGCAGCAATGCCGCCGCCGATCGCAACCGCCACTCTTCCTTCGGCTTGCCCTCTGCCACGCCCTCATACACCAACGGCTCCAGCGTATACTGCACAATCTCCTCCGTCAGATTGCGCGGCGTGTAGTGCGTCCCAGATTGACGGCGATCGACCCCCTCCGTCATATACACCGCCCCTGCCGGAATCACCACCGGGTAGCCCAGCGTATCCTGCCGAATTAACCCAGCGAAGGGAAGGACGCGATCGAGCAGTGCCGAGTCATTGTTGCAAGCCGATCGCAAACGCTGCTGGTCGCGTGGCTCAAGCTCCGCACCCAAGGCTTTCTTCAACGCAGAGAGCGATCGTCCCGTCTGCTCCTTCAACCACGCCAGCAACGCCGCTTCACCTTGCGCCTGGAACCGCTCTAATTCTGCCAGTGCCACCTCTGGTTCCTCATAGCGCGTGCCCACCAGCCCCAACACCGTCGAGGTTGCCCGCACCGCCGTATGATCCAGCAAGCCCTCATAGACGTGCCCGATCTGCTCAATATCCAACGCCCGAAACGACAGCCGACGCGGTTCCACGCCACCGCCCGGTACTCGAATTTGCAGGATTTGCAGCGCCTCTAGCAAGTGCAACACAATCCGGTTATTGATCCGCAGCGGATCAGCCCCTGTTTCCTGCCAATGCGTCCCCTGCCCCCGCCCCTCCAGAAACGGAAAGCGATCGGGGTCAAACAAACTGCCGCCATAGGCTGGAAGCTGCAATGTATCGTGAAAAATGCCGCCATACACTGCCCGAAAGGTTGCCAACAAGCGACACCAGGCATCCGATCGCCGCTCCAACACTTCTTCCCCATGCAAATCGGCGTGCGAGCGCAACTGTTCCCGCAACGTAGACACCGCATAATGCTGGTCATAAATCGGGTCGCCCAACAGCAACAACCCCCGCTCCTCCGCACAAAAGAGAAACACCAGCCGCATCATCACTGTCAGAGCCGCCTCATAAAGCTGAGACTCGGCAATGTCTTTCAGCAAAGCTCCATTTTGATCCTGGTCGAGACGAGCGATCGCCTGCACTAGTACCTCTACAGCCCGCCGCACCTGATAGCCCAACTGGTCGGTCACTTCCTGCTGATCCGCCACGCTCTGGGTCAGCAACGCCTCCAGCGTCTGGGAGTCCTCGACCCCAAAGAACCGTCGCGCCACCAACAAACTCCGAAACGCCCGCAGCGTCAGATGCTCCTCTACCCACAGGATGCTGTACCAGGAAATAAACCCCGTTGTCTCTCCCTTCGGCGCATTCACCAGCATCCAGTGTTCGCCATTCGTCACCAGTCCCAACCGCGCATTACAGGCGTGCAGCAACTCCATCATTCGAGTCGCCGGACTCGCCGCCCACCGCGATCCCTTTAACGGCTTCTCTAAAGCCTGCCCTGATGGCACAAGTTGCACCAGTAACCGAGGCTTCCCCGCCTCCGCTGTCCCTGCCGGATTCACGATCACCCAATCCGGACGTAGGGTTTCGTTTTGTTCGGCAATGGCCACGCTCAACCCCGGTGGCATCTGCTGCCCACTCAGCAACACGTCCTCCGGCAATTCCAGCGTTTGCTTCAGCACAAACTCCACCCACGCCCGATGGATCGCTGGCTCCGGCTTCAACCCAAACTGGCTGTCCTGCCATTCTTCGTAAGCCGATCGCAACAGCTTCAAAGGCTCCGGCTCATGGGCATCCAACCCTGCTGGAAACGCCTTGAGCAGCACCGGCAAGCTCAGAAATGGACCCGATGCTTCAACCAGCGACAACCATTCAGCGTGATGACGTGCAGTAGACATGAATATTAAGGGAGGTGAGGACAAATATGAATAAGAGCAAAAGCACTATACTCAGCACCCGGTTCACACGACTCTTTCAAAAGTGCTATTGCTCCTGGATGACCAGTTTTAGCAAGTTCGAGTAGGACAATTAATAATTTGATGTGTTGACTGCGAATTTTTAGTAGCTCTTTACGGTTTAACTCGAAAACCCGTTCAACCTCTTGTCCTTTAGCATCACGACCATAAATACTTGCAAGTTCAGCAACTTCATCCCAGGAAAAGTCAAGATGGGTATTAGGATTTATCACTCCATCTGTTGGATCAATGAATAAGGGGTTACCACTAGAATCAACAGGAAACTTTGTTCCTTTATGTCCAGCATCGTTGCAGATATCACAAGAGAGAAGAAGATTCGTCCATTCAAAAGCTAGATGTTCGAAAGCTGGATCACTTTTGGGTCGAAAGTGTTCAATTGCACCGTAGGTGATGTGGGGGATTCTACTCTCGCAGTAAGCACACTTACCCAAAAACATTTTTACAAGGGCTTTTTTTATATCATCATGTCTGTACTTTTCTATAGCCTGTTTAAGCTTGTTCCGAGCTTTATTGATCTCATTCTTCTTGGAAGGATCAGCAAGTGCGTTGTTTAAGCTATCTCTTGTCTCTTTCACCTTCCTCAGCCATCTAACACCATTTCTTGTGATTGCTTTAGGCTCAGGTATTCGCGTTACAGGAATCATTGAGGTAAAGTCTCCTCAAGAAAAGCATTGATCCGTGCTTCTAAACTATTTGGTTCAGGAGGCCCACCTATTGGCTGTGCTTCTTTCATGAATTCCCTAAGCTCTTTAAGCTCTTCTTTCTCATGTTCGTTCAATCTATCTTTTCTTCTAGAGAGTTCGTGATATTGCTCGATTTTCTTTTGTGTTTCTGGAGAATGTGTAGATTCCAAACCAAAAGCAGGGCTTCTCAGAAGATGATCAGCATCAAGGGCAGAAAGTTCCATGTTTGTGATTGGAGTCACCTTTGATTCACCATCGATTACCTCTAGTAGTAAAGTTAAAGCATCATCTCCTGAACCTGCGACAATCAGTGGGCTGTGAGTAGCAACTATGAATTGAATTTTTGGAAATACATCTCTTAACCAATCAGCTATTTTCCTTTGCCAAGCTGGATGCAAATGGCTTTCCAATTCATCAATCAAAACCACTCCTCTTGCCTCCTTTAAGTTCTCTAACCCAGGAAATGCTTGTAATACTCGCCAAATCAAGTCGCTAGCAAATGCAATCATGCTTCTGTAACCATCTGCCAGTCCTAAAGCTGAAACCCTCTTACCATCGACATCAAACTGAATAAGTCCATCAGGTGTAACTTCAGCAATTTTTATATTGCCAGGTAAAACTCGTTCTATTGCTGCCTCTCCCAGATCGCGCATACGCTTCGCCTCATTATCATCTGGGGCTTTTGCAAGTCGAAAATCTAAATAGACCATCCACTGTTCAAAAGAACTGAACGTATAGTCGTCATTGAAGAGAGAAATAAAATTGCCAGCACGGTTTGGTTTCTCGAGTTTTCCAGGAATTACCACTTCTGAACTACGAGACATGCGGCGAAAAATACCATATCCTGCTGAGAACCATCCATGTTCATAAAAACTAAATGCATTTTTCCTAAGCCAATTCAAACCTTTTTCCTTCCCAGGTATGATTGTTGGTTGCGAATACCACTCTTTAGATACCTCAAGTTGTTGACTCCCAGTAATGAGATAAGAATATGAAAACTGTTTTTCTTTTGAATTTTCACCAGAATTAGCTTTGTCAACAGGATCTCTGTGTAAAGTAATTTTTATTTTTCCTGGAATTGTTGGCTCACGAACCCAGAATTTTGGTTGCGGTAAAAGCTTTCTGGTAGCTTCTGGTCCTGCAAGAAGTAAAGCTAGAGCCTGAAGCAGCGTACTTTTTCCTACTCCATTTGTACCAATCAAATTTATCCACAAAGATGGTTTTGATTTTGAGCCGAAGCAAATTTCCTGCTTCTTAAAAAGCTTAATATTTTCAAGCGCAATTCTCTCAACCCACATATCTCAACCTGCTTGGTAAACAATCCATGATATGCATTTATCTTGCCAGTTTCTGTGGGACTAGGAACATAACTGCCAAAGGGAACAGCCGTGCTGTCGGGTTTTCAAACCGCTTCTGGATCAGACTCGTTTCCTGTTCAATCTCCTGTGGAATTTGGGCTGCTCTGGCTTTGAGGCTGTTCATATTTCGCTCAAACTGCTCTCGTTCTGGGTTGCTAAAGAGCGTCAATTGCTCCACCTGCGGTTCGTCCAACTCCCTGAGAATGCTGGTTCGCAATTCAGTGAGGATGGCAGCAATGTCAGCCATCTCCTTCTCTGCCCGGTTCTGCAAATCCCGTTGCAGGCTGACGGTTCGCTCGCCCTGCCGCACTGTGAGTGCCTGCATCAGCGGCTCGGCGCATTTGTCCCACCGCGCCGCCAACTGCTGCTGCATTGCTGCGGGCACTTCACCAGCAGCCACTGCTCCTAACGCCGCCTGTAGCGGCATCACACCCAGACGGCTAAAGCGCCCTTCCTTCAACACCCCACCTGCCGTAATCACCTCTTCATGCAGCCGTTGCTGGTCACTTCCTAGCAGCACCAGTCGCCCATACGCCACCACTGCTGGCGTTTCTAACCCTGCCTTCGAGGACACCACTCTGGCAGCCACTCGATGCAGTTGCTTTCTGCCCTCTGTAGACCAGACCTCTGCCCGCAGCAACCGTAAACACATCTGCACCAAACGGTGATTCAGGTGTGCCAGCACCACATCATCGCGTCCATGTGCCGCATCAGCATCAAACACGATCGGACGCATTACTTTGGTGTGAGGATGCTCTAACCCCTCCGCGCAGACAGCCCAGCTACTCTTCAGGGGTGGCAAATGAAACACTGGACCCTTCACCCCTTCAACTGTTGTCTCGATTAAGGGGGGCTGATCGGCCAACTCCAAGCCAATCCGCACCACTGCTTCCACGTTTTCTGGTGTCAGCCGCAGATTTTGCCGCGTCTCCTGTAACTGCTCGCGCAGCTTCTCAATTTGCTCTCGCACCTTGCGTTCAAACTTGAGCATCCGCCGCACCGGTGCCGATTCTTGCTCTGCCCTAGCAGTGTCGAGTGTCACCCGTCGCCCCAACATCGCCTCTTCCACCTGGGCTGCAATGACCGGACCGACTTTGCCCAGGTCTTCCCGAATATTGTTTACCTTGAGCGCCGCCCGCATCAGGAACTCTAGATCCCCATCTAAATCACCAGGACGAATCCCGCTCGTGGCTTGCTCCTGGTAGCCCTTGCCCACAAAATGGTAAATCCGTACTTCAGGCGCTCGCTGTCCATGACGGTCAATCCGCCCATTCCGCTGCTCCATCCGGTTAGGGTTCCAGGGAATTTCGTAGTGGATCAGCCGCGAACAGAAGTTTTGTAAGTCCAGACCTTCGGAAGCCGCATCAGTCGCCAGCAGAATCCGCACGGGAGACACATCGGGATGCGTTTGAAAGGCTGCTTTCACCGCTTCGCGATCGTCCGATTGCATCCCACCATAAAGCGTCAGCAGGCGATCGCCTTGCGCCAACCCTTCGGCTGCTAGCAGGTTATGGAGCCATTTCTGCGTGGCTCGATACTCGGTGAAGATAATCACGCGCTCGTTTGACCACTGCCCTTGGGGACGAATGGTGGCGTTGATCCAGTCGAGCAGTTGGGTTGCCTTAGCGTCGGGCTGTTGGGCTGCCCCTTCCGCCCACTGAAGCATCTCTCGCAGCAAGCCTTGTTCTTCTGCTGTCAACGTCCGAAATAAACGGCTAGTATGGCTGATCGACTCATCTGTCACCGCTTCATACACGGCATCGTCAGCAAATTCTTCTTCCACCTGCTCTAGTTGTCGCCGCAATAGCCCTTCCGTTGGTTTCGATAGGCTACTGGTTTGCCGCCGCCGTGCGGTCGTTAAGGACTCTTGGTGCTGCGTCAGGGTTGTGAGGAATGCCTGTGGACAGGAAAACAGCCGTTTCTTGAGCAGCTTTAAGACAAACTCCGTGGCGTACTTTTCCAGGTTGTCGTGAGCGCCCTTTGTTCGCAGTTCGGTATACCGCTTCAGGGACGCATGCGCCTGACGCTCTGCCTGCGGATAGTCGACCGCGATCGCCACCAACTTCCGTTCGGGAAACATCGGGGAATCATCCCAATTTTTCATCTCCTGCTTCAAGCGCCGCACCATCACCACTTGCAGTTGGTTGCGATCCGGTTCGACCCCTCTCGCAAACCGCTGAGCATCCAACAGTTCGAGCAAGGCTGTAAAGCTTTCGGGATAACCATTATGAGGGGTGGCAGTGAGAAAGAGCTTGTGCTCAAAGTGCGGCACCAGCAAGCGAATAGTCGCCGTTCGCTGTGAGTCGATCGCATATTGCCCACTGCCTGAAGGAGCCACGTTATGGGCTTCATCCACAATCAGCAGATCAAAGCGACGTGGATAAAGCGATTCCCCTTCGGCTGGCAGCACTTCTCGAAACAGTCGCAGGGGGCGATCGCGCTTGAGGAAGTCGATCGAGGTAATGAGTCGCGGGAAATGCACCCAGGGATTCACATGAATGCCCCGTTGCCGTCGTAGTGACTTCATCAACGTACTATCGACAAGCCGAAACTCTAGCCCAAACTTGTCCCGCATCTGATCGCGCCACTGCACTTGCAGCGATGACGGACACACAATCAGCATCCGGCGACAGCGATGACGAATGATCAGTTCTTGGGCGACCAATCCCGCTTCGATCGTTTTCCCCAGTCCCACATCATCTGCAATCAGCAAGTTGACCCGGGGCATTTGAATGGCCCGTACCACTGGGTCAAGTTGATAATCCTCAATATCAATCCCACTGCGAAAGGGAGCTTGCAGTGTGCGAATATCTGCCGAAGATGCCGCACCCCAGCGCACAGCATCAAGGAAGGCATCCAAGCGAGCCGGATCATCAAAACCAGTCGGTTGCGGTAACTCTACCCGCTCATACACCTGCGTCCCAGGCTCTAATTCCCAAATCACCTGCAGTTCTTCCCCCAGTCCATCATCCTCAATCGAGGAGAGCAGGACTAGGCTTTGGGGTGGTGTTGCTGTTGGCAGGAGGGGACTGGCGGGCAGCGTGGTTTGACGGACAGCCGTCACGACATACTGTCGCTGCCGGACTCTCACCAGTTGTCCCTGCTCTGGCGTTGCTTGCGTGGCACTCATAAGAAAATTTAGTCGCTTGCCTCATCGAGTCTGGCACAAGCATCCCCCTTGGTCATCATGCCCATCTGCAGCAATAAAGGCGTACTGCTGCCATCGAGATTGCCAACGACTGAAAGCGGTTGTTCAGCCAAGAGTGTTTTTTGCACTGGCAGAGGGGCACTTGATACCGACGATCGCGCCCCTAGAGTAAGCCTGCCGACCCATACAAGCGTCTGAGCAACGCGAGAATCTTGGCACCATAGTCAGCCTCGGCTGACCAGCGCCGACTGAGTTGCTCGACTCTGGGAGCGACGCCTCGGGTCACAAAGGAAAAACGTGGATCAACCACTGCCTGCACCAACGGTGCCTCATTGGCGTAGGCTTTTAGGTGCTGAATATGAGCGCGCACTCCAATCTGGGCATTCGGAAAGCTAGCCGATTCGCGACTCCCACCAATTGCGCCGAGACCACCAAAATTGTTTTGAGTCGGTGGCAACAAACTGCTAAAGGCAAAGCAATTAGTTTCTAACAAAGCTTGCGCAAAGGCGACATCAGGATTGACACCTTCGATCGACGCCTCTGCTTGATAAAGTTGGGCGATGTCAGGCAACTTCTGCAACCCTTCGGGGTTTACCTGCTTGAGAAACACCTCATAGTCTGAGGGCAGGAGATAGCCAGGACCAATAATGTCGCCCAACGCTTCTGGCTGAAAGGACAGGAGCGTCTGTAGCAGTGCTGTACTTGTTTCGGACTCCCAACCAACCAGCACGCCAGCTTCACGCAGTTCAATGGCGCGGATGTAAGTGACACCGCCATAGTGACGCCATCCCGCTGTTGTCGCACGGGGTATGGCAATGGCATATTGATCAATCAGCTCAGCAGGCACATAGGCATTGCCTTCGACCAGGATGCCCTGCTCGCTGTACATTTGTCCGTTGATACTGACTGGAATGGGCGGCAAGGGCAAACCGGTGCGCGGCTCGGCTAAACGGCGACTCCACTGCAACAAACCTTTGAAAAGACCGTGCGCTAATTCGTTGAAGCGCTCAAACATGAGATCCCGGTCTTTCAAATTGGTGACAAAGCCGAGACTTAAAACTAGTGAAGGAATGCTGATCTGGCGAGTGAAAGCCAAGCTGCCGCTTGCCGTGGCTGTATCGGGTTGCACCCCACGACTGACCAGCGCTGGCACTTGCTGCGCCAGCGCTTGCAAAAGGTGTTCGGCTTGAGTCCGCCGTTCCGTGTTGTTAGCGAGATAAAAAACGCTGGTGCCTCGCACATTCGCACTGGGGAAGGTCGCGGTTTCAAGCGCTAAAGCCACATCGCCGGGTTGTGCTCGCACATTAATCCAGGCGATCGCCTTTGGCAAACTCAGTCCCACCGGCACTTCTAAAACCGAAAAGCCTTGACCTTTTAGCTCTCCAGCGCTCTGGTGATGCAGCCGCGCCAAGAAGGCTGTATCAATGTCGCCATCAATGGGGCTTCCTTGTTCAGCCCAGAGAAAAATTCGTCCCATCACTTCACCCCTTCACTTGGAAAACTCTGTACGCGACCGGCTGCTGTTTGACGATCAAATGGTGTTTGACAAAAGGCTTTCGCGAGATACCTGGCAGTATGGGGCTACCACGACAGCATCACCTTCCTGAAAACCAAATTGAGCCCTAACACCAGCATCCAGTGGATGGCCATTGCACCTATCTACCAACAACTAAACCGCCGCTCCCGCAACCGCTTACGGGTACGTGATGCTCAAGACCAGCTTCAACACTGCATGCTTTATGCAGCTCAGCTTTGCGACATCCATGATGCAAATTGACCTAAGTGTCGCTTGCTTAGCAGCAAACTTCCGACCCAGTGGTAGCAGCAAGCTAAAATTGGCTAGACCTCACGAAAAGCTTCTCTAAAGCGCAACACTGATCGGCAAAGATGCAAGAAAGCCGGTCTGTGTCTTGCTGTTGGTTCTCGGTGAACATTGTTCTGAGGGTCTTCACTCTACTGACACGCTAGGGGGAATATACGATGACCAGTTCATGGGTACTTATTATAACGTGGAAAAATCCAAGCTGAACGCCAACACTCTGTCTTTAGAGCTGATTGATCAAGAAAGCTGCAAGGCTGCTAGATAAGTCTTAAACAGTTCTTAGCCCCCACGCTTAGTGATGTAGAAAAGTCTTGAAAGTACTGATATGCCGTTGTCTCAATGAGACAAGAAGAGCTTGGGTAGGGCAGATTATGAGATGCTCAAGTTCCTACACCAAAGACATCTGATGCAACTGCCCCATCTGTATCGTCAGCTAATCAACCAATTGCGTCAATGGGTTACGCCGCAGGATCAACGCCACCTGCAAAGTGTCAGCGAAGCCGTCGCTGCAATTCTCCAATCTGGCAATGCCAGCCTGAATCGCTGGTTGCCGTTCTTGAGCCATCGCCCTTGCACGGCTCGGAGTCATCTCGCTCGCCTCGGCTATCTCGTGAGGAATCCGCATATCAATGCGAAAACGTTTTATGCTCCGTTGCTGCGCCAATTTCTGCAAGCCTTCGTTGGTGCGGACTTATTGCTAACGCTCGATACCAGTGTGCTGTGGGATCAATACTGCCTGATTCAGGTTTGCCTGGTGTGGGGTGGACGCTCTATCACCTTGGCACAGGTGGTTCTAGAGCATGGCAGTGCGACCGTTGCCTTTGAGGACTATTGTCCGGTCTTGGAACAAGCCTTGAGCGTGCTGCCTGAACAAAGTCGAGTAACGTTACTTGCAGATCGCGGCTTTGCACACGGCGAGTTGATGCGCTGGTGTGACCGCCAACACTGGAGTTGGTTGATTCGGGCAAAACGCGACTTGCAAATCACCTTGCCAACGGGTATCACACAGCCCGTCCATGCCCTGCTGCCGCCCGTCGAGCAAGCCTATCTGTTCCCCAACGTCACCGTTCTGGGCGATATTACGGCGCATCTTGCCACTGCCACCTTGTCCAACGCCCACGAGCCTTGGGCGGTTCTGAGCAGTCGTTCGCCTTCGGTACAAACCTTTGCCTGCTATGGCAAGCGCTTCGGCGGTATTGAACCCCACTTCAAGGATTACAAGTCCGCTGCCTTTGACATCATTGACTCCCACCTGCGCGATGCCACTGCTCTCACCGGACTGTTCTTGTTGTTAGATCTTGCGACCTTCATTGCATTGCTTTTGGGAATCCTACTCGTCCAATCTGGACAACGCCACACCCTGGATGCTCACCTAGAGCGCGGGTTGAGTTTTCTGCAACTCGGTTTGCGCTATCTCCAACAGTGCTGCTATCTCGCCAACCCCTTACCCCCTTTGGAGCCGCTTCCACCTCAAAATCCACCGCCTGCTTGTGCTTCTAGGAGTAAACGAAAGCGCTTAGAGGTTCAGATTCAGTTCTCTCGCATCACTACATTCTCAGCTTGAGTCTCAAAAAAGTTTTCTACACCACTAAGGCTTTTCTCTTTCTGGCTCGTTCACGCATTTGACGGTGGTAGTCCAGCTTGTCCAGCGAAAACCAACCAATCAGACCCCTAAGATACTTAAGTAACTCTGTCTGAGAAGAGACATCAATGGTGCTAATAGGACGCAGACCCTCATAATCCGGATCCGTCCAAAACGCTGTAAATTTTTCGAGGCTCAGTTTTGTCTGGTCTGAAAATAGCGCCGCCTTGGCACGATACTCGACTGGAAGTTGCCGATTCAGGACCAACTGCCGTTCTCTCCCACCCCGTCGATGATAAGCCGTTGAGGTGCCAGGAAGGGATTGGGGGATTTCCCAGGTCTCCTGCGGTTTTGGCTTGAGATAACCCTGCTCTTTGCACCACACTAAGAAATGACTGAGGTAATGCTTGTTCGGGCGACACGTCGTCCTAGGTGCGTTGAGCGACTCAAACACCTCTGCTTGCCATGTCAAGACGCGGTCAATTTCCCAGAGGTCATCTAACTTTACTTGTCTGGCAAAACCCCAGGCCATTTCAGTTTTTTGAGCACTCAACAGTTCGCCTCGCTTCACCTCAAAGTCAAACCCGAAACCTTTGTAGGGAAGCAGGTAATGAAAGATAGCAGTCCTGAGCTGGACGGCTTTTTTAGGAAAGTCTTTGATGTATTCGAAGTAGGCAGCATCCAGTGTACTAACTTCATTCAAAGTGGTAGACATAGCAGTTCTGATGTACTACCAACACTATACAACAAAACCTGGGCTTGTTTTTGTTGGAACAGATGGGTAGCCAGGAACAAGGAACTCGCTACAACCCCTTTCTGGAGGCATTTGAGGCTTTCGTTGATATAACGCTGTATAACATCGCGTTATATGGTCTTATATCAAGCATATGCAGCTAATTTTGCCTGTTTTAGTTACTTTTAAGCGTAGAAACAGCGTTCTACGCTCTTTTACTGCTGTTTCCTCCCTACTTGAGGAACAAAGCTTGAAATTGCCATTCATTGGTGGTGATAGTTAATAACAATAGTTGTTACTTGCTGTTATTGAGGTGACATTGGAACATTACATTCAGGAGAAGGTTTCTAGCGGACTCTATTACTCCGCTAGCGAGGTCGTGCGCGAGAGACTACGGTTAATGAAGGAGCGGGAGCAACTGCAGCAGATTCGGTTACAGGAACTGCGGCAAGATATCCAGGCAGGTCTGGACAGTGGTGAGCCAACACCCTTGCATATGCAAGCAGTGAAAGAGAAAGCGCGGCAGCGCCGTCGGCAGAGGCAACCGCAGTAATGGCGATCTTCGTTAAGCGCCCTCGTGCTGAGTTAGACTTACTGGATCTTTGGGATTACATCGCAGACGACAGCTTTGATCGTGCCGATGAGTTCCTAGACCGGATTGAGGGCAAACTGCAAACATTGGACCCGCGTGCGCATTTGAACAGAAAGTTACGGTTTCGCTTGAAACCTCTGCTGTGTAGGAATTTGGAACCTGGAACGATTCATGAAAAAAGGGCTATTTGCTTGAGACCTTTATAGTACAGAGGTCTCAAGCAAAGCAATTGATGAGTTTCTTTTATGACACCAAAACTACTGCTCACGACGGTTGGCCCACTTTTGGACTAAATGACACGCAAAAAGCTGCTTTTCATGGGATTTGAGCCCTTTGAGTCGAGCGAAACCCCTATTTTTGCGTTGGTCTTCTGCGTGCCGGGCAACTAAATACAAAGAAAGTGAGCATTAGTAGAAGTTATCGAATTGACTTCATTTTGATGAAATAGCTCACTTTTACATGAATCGTTGCCAGACCCCACTTAGTTTGACCCGACCCGAAAAAAGCCTCCCGTCGGGAGGCTTATGAGATTAGCTGACCTGGGCGTGTGAGGCACAAGAGAAAGTCCTTCAAGAAACAAGACCGCACCTTATCTCGCTGCCATTTCCCTTTGATGCCGATCAAGCACTGCTACAAGCGCTTCTCGATGCTCTGGAGCAACGTCCTTAAGAAAGCGAGGATCATGCCTAAAGAGATCGATGAAGTACCCGCGAAATTCAGAACCACCTTGTCCATTAATTAGCTGAACTGCAATATCGGTCATAGAATGATCGAGACTGTCACCCTTATACTCAGTGGAAGCGGTAGATGTAGATGCATGAAGTCTGGGACTAGGATTTCGGCGAAAAAACTTGAACATCACGAGTCACCTATTTAGTACAAAAGAACTACTCTAGTTTTACAGAAAATCGCGTCCTTTCCCGGAATCGCCTTAGGATGTCGTAACATTGGGTAGATTTCATAAGCTCTATCAGGCATAGCCCTTATGGTTCAGAGTTCTCCTAGCTGGTCCACGATTGTTGTAGGTGGCGGTGGAATACTTGGTGCGCTACTTACCGTAGTAACACTGGTAACAAAAGGGATCGTTGACAAAAAAGAGGTGCAAATTGGCTACCTCACTCAACGCAACTCCAAGCTGGAAACAGAGATTCAAGAAGAAAGGCAGAAATCTCAACGCTTAGTTACTGACTTTTCTGAACGGCTTCGGAATATAGATGCAGGTCGGTTGAGTCCAGAGGATGCAGTCCACCTCAGAGAAATATTCAATCTTATTAAAGGATTTGAAAATCTACAGCAAGGTTTTAGCGACTGTAAGCGAGCCGCGGAGTGGCTGGATATTCGCAGCAAAGCTTGGGTTCAACAAGCCTGTGAATATGCAACCCAAAAATATTCTGGCTTGCTTCCTCGTGGCAAGGTAAAGCCTTTTAAGGATGACCTAACTCTGTACCTAACTTGGGTGCATACGTGTCTGAGTAAGCATGGTCACACAGACAACACACCACTTTCTGACTTCGTAAAAGCGCCTGTTATTGCATCCCCACATCCTTATATGGCAGCAATAAGCCATCTCCTTGACAAGGAAGATTGGGGAGAACTTACTCCAGACCAGATAGCATACTTACGAGAAGTGCTAATTCGGTTGAGAGAGCGGATTGGGGAATCCTTTGGAAACTAGCAGTTGAAATGCTTTGAGAGTATCGCTACCGCATCAAGTAAAGCTTTCTTCTCCTGTTGAGAAATAGAAAGGGATTGCACATGTCCTTTTATCGCTGTTATGTACTGGCAGGCTTTTTCTCCGGGAAGAGTTACTCTTTGTGCCATTGCTTTCTCCTAATTATGAACAAGCTTTCTAGATCGTTCTTTCAGAGAAAATTCTTACGATCAGCACAATCAGAAGAAAGTTTTTATTCAGTAAAAGGTGTGAGACTACACCATTACTCCTCACCCGTCCCCAACACCAGCAGTTTGATCCGCGCCATCTGAGATCGCAACCTGGGATATGGATGCAGTCGAGTAGGGCAGTGATGTCCTACTCGACTGCATCACGATGCTTACTAGGAGTTTTATCCGGGTAAAACTGTTCTAGGCTGTATAGAGAATAATCCTTTCCGCCCAAGTTCCCAGGTATCCTTAGATGACTCAGCAAAGCCCTCTAGAACTTGCAAAGCAGGGCAACCCAAAGGCTATCGCTTTTTTAATTAACCGATCTCTCCAGCCTAAAGGGATCACCGCAAAGGTATCTCTAAAAGATCATTGCTTACAGGTCATGCTTGAATCGACCCACATACCAGCTCAGCAAGCCTTAGTTTCCTACGTTCGTAAAGGTGTAGTAAGTCTAGGGATTACTGACCTTGAGAGGCTAAAAGTTTATGGACGGCAGACAGGAGAGGATTTTCCAGCTTGGACTCAAGAGCTTGAGCTAATTGCAAAGCCTGTTTTGGAACTGCCTCAAACGAATTCTTATAGTTCCTCAAGCTCCTCTAATGCCCAGCAACCTATTCCAAAAACAGAAGCTAAGAACACTGGTCTGAAGACTGATCCCATTGGTGACACAGGAAAGAAGCCAACGATGAAAGCCTTTAGGCTAGATATGGGAGTAGGAACACCCCAAACAAAAGAGCAGCAGAGAATTGCAAAATCGAAAGCATATGAATTTGGTATTTCAGGAGCAATAATTGGGCTACTTATCTCGCTTCCCTCTGTCTGGGCAGCATTTCAAATGCTTCAAATAAGTGGGGGAGGGGATTTTGTACTGATATACGTTATCGGTATTGGTGTTGCAGTTCTGATTGGCTATCTCTCAGGATTTGGACAAGGCTTCAAGCAGTTTAGTGTCAACTGCCCCAAATGTAATCATAAATTTTCTCTTCAAGATCCGGGCGGTGATTGTCCTGCTTGCGGAACAGGTCTTTATATTGATGAGCATGGGGATTGCAATCAGAAACTTCAGCATTAAAGTTTGCTAAGTTCACAATCTTACATAATGGATCTTTAGTTGAATAGCACTAACATAAGGTCAAAACTGGCACAACAGAATACGAGTTTTCAGGAACTTCATTAAGCTTATAAGAATTTGTTGTATTAGAATCGACGCTTGCTAAAAGACCGAATAAGTTTTCTGACAATTCCATAAACATGAAATACAGCATCATCTGTGATCTCAGTCCGTTCTAGTTTTTCGTTGTGAGGAACTAGAAAAGATTGATCACCGACACTATGAAACTCTTTAATTGTGACTTTCCCATCAATTGAAGCCACAATCAGATCACCATAATTTGGTATTCTCATCGGGTAGTTTATGACTTCAACCACCAATTCATCTCCAGGGTAAATACCAGCTTCAATCATCGACTCTCCCATAACTGAGAGAAAAATAGTTACATCTGGATCTCCAAACTCTTGCAATAGGTCTACTTCCTCATAGGTACTCTCATCAAAGTCACTAGACAAAGGAACAAGATCAAGTGTTGCAGCAACCGGAATCATATGCTTTCGGTACATAGAAGAAATCTGCTTTGCTTTTTTCTTAGGCTTTGAGAAACGCATAATCTCTAATTCTTGTGCTCGTAAAAGCTTAAGTAGCGAAGGTAAACTCTTCGCTAGCCAAGGAAAGTCTTGTTCAATTCCTTGGAGATGTAAATCGACATCTACAATGCCTTGACGCTGCTCATCACTAACTAAGTGTTCTGGCAAACGAAGAACATCAGTTTTAACTTGAAATAAACCCGAACCCAGTTTACGTCCGGAACCATTGCGCTTTCCCCCACGAGGCATTGATTCGCTGCTCCTTGAATGTTGATCCGACTATAGCTGCAAGCAAAACCGAATGGTGCTGCTAGGCTTCTGAAACCATTACGCATAGCAGCACCACTATTTAGCTAATCGACTGAACTTTCACTGGCTTACAGTTCACATCACTCTGCGTGGGAAGAGAAGGATGCGCTTGTTTAGGTACTAGCCCCGAACCAAATAGCAGGGTCAAGTACAACGTTACTAAGAGCGATCGCTCACTAAGATTCTTAAGCATTTGATTTGCCTCCTTTGTTACTAATAGCGTGGTGATGACAAATACCCCAAGAATTGGCAGGTTATGAGGTATTCATCATCCAGATAGTAGTACAAATGAACCATTGCGTCAATATATACGTACCATAAGAACGCAAGTTGATTGTTTTTTATCTGGCTGATTTTCGTACATTTTTCAAACATTTTCAAAGCATTATTGTGAAGATGGTTTTTGATTTTTGTACGTATATCAAAACACTTCTGTCATAACGATTGAAAACCGTACAAAAATCATATACTATGTGGCAGTAGCGTTTATGTTTTGCCTCCAAGTAACAAAGCGTTGTGTTTGTGGGATTGTGTAACCTGATGTGCCCTTGGCAGGTGATCACACAGGTTTTCCCCTTGTTTAAAGCCTCGGTAGTAAATTACTACCGAGGCTTTAAACTTATTCAAGCCGCGATGAGGGTTGTAAGTGTCAAGCCTCTATCGCCTTCTCACTGAGATCCGAGTAGCATGAGACCCAAAACGTACGCTAAGCATTACTGTTTTTCTGTACCAATTAGACCTGTCTGGCAAGAAGAGGCTGAAACCCTTGATCTACCGTTCTAATTGCCTGTACCAATGAGCCCTTAGTCTGATTGGTAATGTCTGAGCGTTGCTAGAGTCGCTTGGCTACGTACGATCGCTGCTACACCCGTCACCACTGGAGCACTCTCTACTGCGGGTCTGACGTGAAACAGTGTGGCTGAAAGCACCCACGGCTGTGGTTGTGTCTTCTACTGTAATTTGTGTTGAGCGGTCACGCTCCGATTGCGGCGGCTCCAGTATTCTGTGGTTACTGACCGCTTACAATGAGACCGCCGTGCCAATATCCTAGCGACCTGTGAAGACGGATACGTTGTTTTATCGCTTGTTTAAGGACCGCCCTGACTTAGTGTTTCAACTCCTTGGCGAGACCACTCCCCCTGCAGGCACTTATGCGTTTGGTTCTCAGGAGGTGAAGCAGCTTGCCTTCCGGATTGATGGCGTCCTCAACCCCTCACCTGATGCTTCCGGCTTACCTATTGTTTTTGTCGAGGTGCAGGGCTATCGTGATCAGAAAAAGATTCTCTATCACAGCTTCTTTGCTGAAATCTTCCTGTACTTGCGTGATTACCAGCCGGTGCAGGACTGGCTCGGCATCCTGATCTTCACTCAGCGTAACCTTGACCCACAGTTACCCCTTCACTTTCAAGACTATGCCAGTAGTGCCCGCTTCCAGCGCGTTTATTTGGATGAGTTACCAGCCGACCTGACTGAGCAATCGTTGGAGCTGAGTGTACTGCAACTCATTGGTTTGGATGATGCTGTAGCTCCAGAGCGGGCAAGACAGCTAGTTGAACGAGCGCGAGGCGAGGTTACGGATGGCGCAGAGCGTGAGCGAGTCGTAGAATTAGTGTTAACGACACTAGTGTATAAGTTTCCAACCCTTGAGCGGGAGGTAATCAGACAAATGCTGGGATTAGATGAACTGAAGCAGACCCGCTTCTATCAAGAGATTGCAGAGGAAGAACGGTTAGAAGGACGTGAAGAAGTCTTTGCGCTTGTCATTCCTGGCTTTCTTGAACAAGGGCTAACGGTTGAGCAGATTGCTGAGAAGCTGAGGACGAATGTGGCGACGGTTGAACGCATTGTCCAGTGGCAGCAAAAAGCACAGGATTGAGCTTATGTTTGGTCTCTTTGAACCAGGCGACCTGAAGCACACCCGCTTCTACCAGGAGATCAAGGAAGAAGTGATGGCAGAGGAACGCGAGCGTTTGCTGCTGCTGATTGTCTCTGTTTTCCTCAAACACGGGGTAACGGTTGAGCAGATTGCGGTGAAATTAGAGACTGACGTGGCAACGATCAAGCGGATTAAGCTGCAACAAGAGCAGAGCGCCCTACTGAACGAGCTAAAAGCTTAATCGCACGCGGCAATAACGCAATTAATAACGAAAT
This sequence comes from Tildeniella nuda ZEHNDER 1965/U140, assembly GCA_019358895.1. Lineage (GTDB taxonomy): Bacteria > Cyanobacteriota > Cyanobacteriia > Leptolyngbyales > Leptolyngbyaceae > Stenomitos > Stenomitos nudus. The sequence continues at coordinate 337,234 of JAHHIG010000003.1, forward strand.
CAACAAAGGTGTGAGCAGCATGGAGCAGGATGTTGAGGAGCTTTTACGCCACAACCAGGATCAGCAAGCAACTGCTGATAGCTTCATTGCCAACAGTGGCGCAACCAAACCCACAGGCGCTGCTTTAGCTCTACGGGAGCTGAATTGGGCGACGGACTGGGAGATACTGGTTGTGCCAGATAGTGCAGCAACAAGACACCCACTGTGAGTTCGCCGTCTGTATAGTAGCGATCACCACTACCATTAGACCCCACTAACGTGGCACCTACGTCAGTGGACTGATAACAAAAATTGCTATTTTTGGTTGTTGTGAGTACAACGGTAGTAGATGCGTTGCGTAGAGGGATGACCTGTGAACGTTTCACTTACGTCAGAGCTTGAGAAGTATGTCAGTGAGAAGGTCGCTAGTGGTTTGTACCACTCTGCCAGCGAGGTGATCCGCGAAGGGTTACGCCTGCTTAAGGATCAGGATGCCTTGCGGGAAATCAGGCTCAATGAGCTGCGGCAGCAAATCCAGGCAGGCCTTGATAGTGGGGAATCGCAGCCCCTCGATATCGAGGCTGTCATTGATCGGGGCAGAAAACGCCGTGCGGAGCGCAGCCAAGCCAGCCACCAAGTTTAATCAATATGGGTAGATTGGTCGTCAGGCCGCAGGCGCTTACAGACCTGGACGATATTTTTGACTACATCGCCGAGGACAGCCTTGACCGTGCGATCGCGTTTATTAGGAAGCTCTATGGGCAAATGGAGACGTTAGCTGCCAGCCTGGGTATCGGGCGTCGTCGTGATGTCTTGTTGCCTGGACTGCGGAGCTTTCCTTATGGCAACTACCTGATTTTCTATCTTCCTCTTGATGATGGAGTTGATGTCGTGCGTTTGCTCAACGGTGCCAGGGATCTAGAGGCGCTGTTTCAGAATGAGGCGCTTTAATTTTCAGGATGCTGCCTTTCTTGAGAGTAAGCGCACCAAAAACGCGGGCTAGCGACCCAGACAGCCCGACGTTTAGATGTTTAGATGTTTAGCCACTTTGAGTTTAATCGTTGCTCCAATGTCCGAAAGCTTGCACTCTAAAGCAGCTAAACACGCAGATGCTTAGCTGCTTGGATGCTCAAGCGTCTTGCCTTGAGTCTAACCACTGCTCTAGCAACTCTTCGACGATCGCACTCATTTCCTTTTCTTCGTGTGCCGCTGCTGCTTTCAAGCGCCGATGCATAGCTTTCGGCAGGTAAATCGTCGTCCGCTGATAGTTAGGGTCTTTACTTTTAGATGTTTGAATGTCCAGATGTTCAGTTGTACTAGATGTCTGAGTGTCTGAGTGTCCAGGTGTTTCTGCTGCCTTACCTGAGCGGGCAGCACCAAAGAGGTTGTCAAAGCGGCTCCCTTCTTTCTTGGTGCTCATGGCATGATCTCCCTGCCTACTTCGAGGTAGCAGCGCCATGCAATGCCAGCATAGGAATCACCCTTCACCTCGTTCACAGGCACCCCCTCAAGCGCTGCCTTCTGGAACACTGCCAGCCGTCGAATGCCCGTTTTGAAGAGAGGTAACCCGGCTCTCTCCAGGGACGATCGTGCTTCCTCCCCCACCTTGCTAGGCGCTGGCGGAATTAGAGTCAGCAAGATGCGATAGTCAGCCTCTAGTCCTTGTAATGCGTCTACCATCTGCAACATTGCCCCCATTGCCAGCGCGTCAGGAGACGTGGGGAGAATCAGCAAATCTGTCCCCGATGCCAGCGTTTTCAGATCGTCCGGCGCAGGTCTCGCAGGGGTATCAACCACAATATGCTCGTAATTGCGGGCAAACTTAACAGCAGCCTTCTCGTCCACTACTTTAAACGGCAGGTTCCCAGCACTTGCCCATTGCAAGGCAGAACGGTTTAAGTCGCCGTCAACCAACAGTGTGGGTGCTCTCATCTGGCAAAACGCCGCTAGATGCAAAGCAGTTGTACTTTTACCAACACCACCCTTAAAGGATGCGATCGTGATAATCATTGATCTGTTTCATGATGCTTGACGGTAGTTTACTGCCTAAAGCATTTAGAAGCTTAAGCATCTGAACATCTAGATGTCTGAATACCGCCTATGCATGACAGAATGCCTGTTCCCGTCTCTTTTATCAGCTAGCAGAGGCAGTGCTTAGGAGTAAGCTGTCTCGCTTCGTTTTCAATCTAAATGTCTAGATGTTCAGATGTCTAAATGCTTAGAGGGGCGAGTCAAGTCTCCAGGTCGTTCAAGTTAAGGAGATAAGAGGCACCACATGACCCCAAATCTAAAAGCTAGATGCTTGAATGTCCAGATGTTTAGATGTCTTGTTGCTGACTCATAAGCAAACTTGAACAACTCATATGCTCACTACGCCTGCTTAACTGGCACAAGCGCCTCATTGATTAACTGTCACATTGAAGGCATTTAGTCCAAACGTAGTCCAGTATCTCAAAAGGTAGACTTATCTAAAACTGAGAACCTAGTATTCACAGTGCTTTTAACCTTATACTTTGCCCTCTCGGTTAGTTGCTCAAACAGCAGAAGTGCAGGGAGAAGAAGAAGGGTAAAGGCGGCTGGACAAGGGTTTTGGGGATTGTGCCAGTTTGCGGTTAGTCTAGGGGTAGCTATGAGATTGGATGGTAAGCCTCTCTTATGAATGAACATTCCATGTGCACGGCACCAGAGGGCTGAGCCGACAACTCGGTCGAAGCCTACGAAGAAATAGGGATTGTGCAGAAAAAACCGTTGAACGATTGCTTTAGGAAACAAAATAATCAAATGTCTAAGTCAATAAGTTGTTCATCTAAAGTTTGTAAATTCGTTAATATCATTGCAGAGAAGCCGATCTTGTTGATTTACATCAGAATTGTTCTTTAAGTAATCATTAACAAAGCTACAACCTATTGATAACAACTGGTCAAAATTTGAAATTTCAGTACTCCAAGTTTTTATAGTTCCGTCATCACTTGCTGAGGCAAGAACTTTGCCGTTAGGACTAAAACTAAGACTTCTAACTTGATCGGTGTGCCCTCTAAGTGTACTTAGCTCTCGCCCATCTAAATCCCAAAATTTGACAGTTCCATCTCTACTTGCGGAGGCAATTAGTTTGCCATCAGGACTAAACTTGACATCTAGGACACCGCCATTATGTCCTCTGAATGTCTTAGGCTCTTGCTCACCTAGTTTTTCATCCAATCGCCACAGTTTGACTGTCCCATCCCCGCTAGCAGAAGCAATAGACCTACCATCCGGACTAAAACTAACACTATAAACTCCGTATCCATGTCCTGTAAAAGTATGAATTAGCCGTCCATTAAGGCTCCACAGTTTGATTGTGCTGTCATCACTAGCAGAAGTAAGAGTTTGCCCATCAGGGCTAAATTTAACGCTAAAAACCCAATCTTGGTGCCCTACTAATGTGTAAAATTCTTGTTTATTTAAGCTCCACAATTTAAGTGTTTTATCTAAAGAAGCAGAAGCAATAGTTTCACCACTAGGGCTAAAATCAACATCAATAACATTATTTTTGTGTCCATTAAATACTTTAATTTCTTGCCCACTTAAAGTCCACACTGTAACAGTGCCGTCTGCATTAGCAGTAGCAATTAGTTCATCATTAGGAGAAAAACTAGCATTTCGTACCCAATCACTTTCTTTCTGAATAAAGTTTAGGTCTTTTCCCGCTACATCCCAAAGTTTGACCAATCCATCCGCACCCGTAGAAACAAGAGTCTCTCCACTTGAATTAAAATTAATGCTGCGTACCCAGCCTTTATGTCCTCTAAAAGTTTGAAGGGATTGATCTGCTAAACTCCAAAGCCTCACCATTCCGTCTGCACCAGCAGAGGCAAGCACCTTGCCATCAGGACTAAAACTGGCACCAGTAACATTTATCTCATGTCCCTTTAATGTGTTCAGCAATTGTCCATCTATACTCCAAATTTTAATAGTGCCATCTCTACTCGCAGATGCTAGTCTCTTGCCATCAGGACTAAAATTAACACTGTAAACACGATCTCTGTGCCCCTTGAGTGTATCTAATAGTTGCCCATCTATACTCCAAATTTTAATAGTGCCATCTCTACTCGCAGATGCTAGTCTCTTGCCATCAGGACTAAATTTAATGCTATAGACCCAGTTGCTGTGAGCTTCTAATTTATTGGTCTTTGCTCCACTCGTACTCCAAATTCTGATGGTGCCATCTTTGCTAGCAGAAGCAATAGTTTGACCGTCAGGGCTAAAATCAACACTAGTAACAGTGTCTTTGTGCCCTTTAAAGGTACTAAGCTCCTCACCATTTTTATTCCAAAGCTTAACAGTGTCATCTGCACTGGCAGAAGCAATAGTTTGACCGTCAGGGCTAAAACTAACACTTAGAACTGAACCATTATGCCCTTTTAAGACATGAAGCTTTTGCCCATTGCTGCTCCAGAGTATAATTGTTTTATCTGTGCTAGCAGAAGCAATAGTTTGACCATCAGAACCAAAGTCGACATCCAGTACCCAACCAGTATGACCTTCCAAGGTATGAAGCTCGCGACCATTTTTATTCCACAACTTAACAGTGCCATCTGCGCTAGTAGAGGCAATAGTTTGACCGCCAGGGCTGAAACTAACGCTAGTAACGCCTTTTTGATGTCCAGTTAAACGGTTACACTCACTTACCCCAAAAACTGATTGTCTCAAAGAATTTTCAAGCTGAGCTTTTGTGCCTTCCCCATGTAAGTATACGGATTTTAAGTTTTTTGCAGCTCTCAAAGCTACTAAAAGAGCATCAAATTTTTTGTCTAAATTAAAATAAGAATTTGAAGATTCAGTAAGAATACTAATTTGTCTTACTTCTGACTCTTGCCATTTGAAAACAGCTACTCCAGCTAGCATGGAAACTATTAATAAGACGGTAATTAAACCGCGAACGAACCAAGCCTTTCGTTGTTTATTTTCAAATTCTTGTCGATTGTGTAATTTTAAGCTTGTCTGGATGTACTCGCTTGCTATTTCAGAAATTTCATTACTATATTCATCAAGCCATTGATTAGCTTGTCCTAATTTTTGTGCAGGTAGTAAATAGCTTGAGTCTTTTTGTTCAGCTATCCAGTAATACATCCGAGGTGCTAGTTCACGAACATACCACTCAAGAAAGGGTTGGCATTCTTTAATCCACCGCTGCAAGCGAGGCCACGCTCGGATAAGAGCTTCATGAGCAACTTCTATTGTTGGTTGGGCATTAATGAAGTTTTGTCCCTTCGTTAATAAGCGAGCAGCAATCAATTTTTCTACAACCTTTTGGCTAGTAGGTTTATCCCACTCAAACTTCCAAGCTTGACGGCTAATATCTTTGGTCAATTGTTTTCCTTGTTCGTCTACTACCCCTGGAGTAACCAATTGTAAAAATATAAATCGAGTTGCCTTCTGCTCTGACTCACTTAACTCTTTCCAAATTAATTCTGCATACTGGGCAACAGCCCCTTGAACACCATCAAAATTTTTATCGTCAGGGGTGGAGTAGCCAAGAGCTTTATAAGTACTAATTGTTAAGACCCCCTTCATAGAATCTTTTTTCCATAGTTCAGCTAGAGCAAATTCAAGAAGAGGTAAATCACCTGGACGATCCTGTACATCAAAGACTAATCGCTCTACTAGCCCTGGCTGAAAATTTCGACGTAGCAATTGAGCTGGCTTCGTAATAACTTGTACCAAGTCTTCGTCACTCATTGACACAAGGGTTAATTGGCCAGATTTGATAGCGGTTGCAAGCTTGTAGTTCTCCAAGGCTATCCCATAAAAATCAGTCCGAAGCGTAATGAGACATTTTATATTTTCGTCAACTAAAGCTAACAGGACTTCAATGAACTTCAAACGGACATTTTCATCTTGACATTCAGAATACAGATGCTCAAATTGGTCTACAACTATAAGTACCCCCATATGTTGAAATATCTGATGTATCTTGTTCGCAAGATCAATTGAAGATATGGCACTAAGCTTTTCGTCTAAAGATAGAACTACGTTATCTTTTTCAAGTGACAAATCTAAATCTGAAAAAATTTCAAAACCGTGAGCTATTTTTTCTAAAGACTGTCCAGGTAGATGCGAGAAAGATTGAACCAAATTTAATAGAGGATTGTTTCCAGGACGGAAGAGGCAACGAGGTAAATTAGCCAAACCTGGAATAGATGACTTCTGCAATCCTTTTATTAGCCCTGCTTGAACTAGTGATGACTTACCAGAGCCCGATATACCTACTACAGCAACAAAATGATGTCGCACAAGCTTTTCTATCAATTCTTGAATTGCAGCATCTCGACCAAAATAAAATTCTGCATGTTTATCTTCAAAGACATTCAAGCCTCGGTAAGGGCAAGTATCAGTCAGATAAAGCTCCGAGCAAACACTCCGCACAGTTTCTACTAGAATGCCAAATGCTGTCTCAGTCTGCCGCCCACCAGAATCAAAAGGACGGATGTTATCATCTTGCAAAGAAATAGAAGGTACAATACTCGCTACTATTCCAACAACTGTTTGTGAGTTGTTATCCCATAATGGAGCACCACTAAATCCGTAGCTGATTTCATTGCTTTTTAGTACTAAAACTTTGATTCCTTCATTTGTAGTGTTGCCAATAACTTCGCATAAGCCTGGCAACCCTTCGTCTGGTTTGGCTTCTGGAAAACCAAAGGTAGAGAGAATAAATCTTCCTAAGCCTAAAGATGTTCCTAAGGCCAAAGGATTTACTCCAGCAGGAGGAACACCCTTTAAACGTAAAATAGCTACATCTTCAGCCTCCGGATCACTCCAATAACTAGGCTCAACTGTAGCCTCTCGCTTTTCACCAATTGCCTGAAAAACGAGACAAATAGTTTCACCCGGTACAACACCGGCAGCACAGATGACATGTGAACACGTAGCGATCAATCCATCGTCTGTAGTAAGGAAGCCTGTGCCGACCGTCTGGTCATCGACCCCAAGAATACGCACAATTCCTGGAAGTAGATCATCAACACTCATTTTATTGCTGAGATTTGTGTTCAGGTTTCCAAGCTAGTTTCACAGAGTAGTTCATCTCGCTTCCGAGTTTGCCAATAGCGATGTTTCCTGCTTCTCCGGTAGCTTTTAATCCAAATGAAATTTCTACCTCGGTAGGCGGATCTGACAAACTGCGCATCGAATTAATAAATGCCTGAACATTATGTTTTACAACTTCCTCCACAGCCTTCTCAAAAGTTGTTTGGGCTGTGGCTACAGCGCTTTGAACTTTTTCTTTTAAACCAGCTTTAGCAACTCCTTTCGAAGGAAGTGTCTCTGCTGTATCCACCTCTATTAGAAAAGTGCTGTTATCAGCAGTTTTAAATTCAATATATTGAGTCATTAATTTTCGTTATCTACATATAAACAACAGCCTAGTCACCTCTAACAGAATCAGGAAGAGGTAACTAGGCTAGCAAATAAATACCGACAGAAGCATTAAGAAGCTGTACAGGACTAGGGGTGATCCTCTGAGTGGTCCTTCGAGTGATCCAAGAGGGGCTGTATATCCCTGCGACCTACTAAACGTGGAAGAGCACGCCCAGCAGCATCTAGGTGTTCCAAGAAAAGTCTTGGTCGGCTATGAATTTCGTCATCGGTTTGCCGGGAAGTCGACTCATAAGAATGTTTAAACTCTCTCATTTGAAGCCTTCTTTCAGGCGGATGCTCTTTCTCTTGGTAGAAGACGCTTTCAGCAGACTTTGCAGCAAGATCAGCTTTCTTCAGATCGACTCTCAATTCGTCTTGAGTCTTTTTATGCCAGAAGGGAATACCAGCAAGTTTATGTTGCTCAGGAATTTCTCTTTTCACTTTTTCAACTCGATCAAAAGCTTCTCTATAGAGCTTTTTAGGATCATTTACTGGAGAATCTGCCATAGCTGAGTTGTCCTCACTGAGTATTTAGCTGAAAATTATTTGGACACAAAGGGAGAAAGAAAATCTGCAACAGCACCTTCACGATCAGAAACTAAATCCCTCACCTTTCTTGATTCTTCAGAATACGCCCAATAAGCTTGCCTAAACGCTAGTAAAAGTTCTGGCGATACCTCCTCTCGATCAACTTCTGCGTCAAAATCCGATTTAGCCTTTTCAGCAGCGCAATCAGCTTGATCTACACCTTCAAAAAGAGACTCTTTTGTGAATTCATAGATAAAACCAAACTTCCTCTTATCAAGAGCTTGTTTGACAAGATTTAGACGTTTGTACGGAACCCGAAACAGCCTTTCAATTTTTGCATTCATGAAGCTGACTTCCTCTTCTACGAAAGTCTGATGAACGTAATATATACCCAACAAGATTTTAGCTTAATCTTAAACAAGCTTTCTATGTAATACATCTTACTGTAAAGAAAATTCACAGTTCTCAACTTTTCTCTGAGAATGAGAATTAAGTCTCAATGTTTTAAGCAAGGTTGATGATTCCACCAGGCGAGGCTCACTGCCAAGGCAACCGAAAGGTTTGAGGCGGTGAGATCGACACATCCACCGACTGGATGTCGGGCACGATCGACTGCGACAGCAACTGCTGCAGCGCCGGACTCAAGCTTACTCCCAGTTTGAGCTTCAGGAAGTCATTCGTGGCCAGCTCGTCCAGCGTTTGATACGTCAATTGATACTCCAAAATTGAGATGACTTCCTCCAGCCACTCATCCGGTAATTGACCTCTCAAATCGCGTCGAATCTGAACAATGGCAGGGTTAGTGTTGGCGAACATAGGGCTCCTTAAACAGTGATGTGTCGCAGCGCGAAGCGGTGATGTATGAGCGATGTGAATGCTGCTGTCTGGGGTGATGTGTGACCGCTGTGACATCACACATCACCCGATGTAGACCCTGCTGCGTCTAGGTTTCAGACCAGCGCACCCATTCCGCCTTAGAGTTGAGGGGTGAGAAGGTTTCGATCAGGTGCAACGCCATTAATTCCAGCAGCAACGCCTGCACCTGCTCCCCGTTTAAGCCTTGATTGCGACCCCAATTTTGCCGCACGTCCCGCACGGCGATCGACCCTTTCTTGCGGAGATACAGTGCGAGGCTTTTGAGCTGACCAGCAGGCAGCGCCTCCACTTGACTGGGCGTTTCCTGGGGTTCTAGTTGTGGTGCGTCTGCCTGCCAGCAGTCCTGTAGCCAACTGTTTACCTGAGCGCGAAAATCAAACGGTGTCGCTTGTGGCGGTGGGGGCATGGGTGGCTGATGGGTCTGACTGGGCGGTGATGACCAGAGGGTAAAGTCGGTAATCTTGCGCTCAATCTGCGGTAGTTCCACTGGCAGCCATTCCGCGTGTCCAGGCAGCTTCAATTTGCCTTTGCCACTGGAGACTGGTTTACGAGTGGTGGGGTGAATGGTGGGAATGAGTTCCAGTTCCAGTAACGCCGCATCTCGTAAGCGGGCAATCCCTTTCGCATCCCCCAGCGCTGACAACGTTCGATCGTGCGCGACAAACAACGGTGGCATCAGCACTTTGCGGCTATCACTCATCGCGGACTTGAAGAACTTACTGCCGATGTCACCGGGCAGTCGGTCTGCCCAGTTCGTCATTTCTTCCGACACCACGCTGGTAATACGCTGCTGCTGTCGTAACGACTGCTGCCAGTCTTCCTCGGTTAAACCCGAGCGGTTGAACTCCTGGTAGCGACGCTCGATTTCGTCGAGGTACCACTGGAGGAACGCCGCGATCGCGCCGTAATCCATCCCAGCACCGATATGGCGAATGCCCTTCCACTCGTGGTTGGCGGCGTGCGGGTCCAGCAAAATCACCTGATGCCCCGCCCGCACTTTCTGCATGACCAGATAACGTGCCGTCCAGCTCTTCCCGGCACCCATGCCACCAAACAACAGCCCTGGATATTCCAGAAAGTTTTGCAGATAGGCCGTCGGGTCAGCCGTTGCTTCAGACGCGGGAGTGACAGACACGCTTGGCTGTCTAGGCGCGGTGGTTTCTGCTACGGGCTGCGGGGTAGCCTGCGGCTGTGGCGATGCCGACACGTCCTGATAGTCCGCCTCTTGGACATCTGACAGATAGGGTGCCATCTGGGGGTAGAGTCGTTCGGCAGCCTGCAACTGAGCCACCTGTTGATAGCCTTCTAACTCAGCCTGATGAGCGATCGCCTGCATCTGACTCTGCTGCCGTAATGTTTGGCGCTCCCACTCTTGGTACTGGCGACGATAATCGCGTCGGGTTTGCGTGAGCAGCCAGGCGGACACGCATAGCCCCGTGCCCACCAAGGACAGCGGAATTTTGCGATAGGCCGCTTGATAGGTGAGCTGTGTGCCCAGGAAGCGCACCGTCTCGGGTTGATGCAGGTAGCCACTGACCGCGAGTGCTGTGCTGGTCATGCCAGCGGCTAAGAGGCCAACAATCTGAGGCGGATAGGGGTCTTTCACCGTAAAACCTCCTGCACCTGTTGCTGCACTTGCTGTTGCACCTGTTGGCTAGTGTGGGCAAGCTGGTCAAACCAACCCGTGAAGATGGCGACGACCAGGGCGATCGCCAGGGAGAGTAACCAGGCACTGCGAGACAGATAGGCAGGCAGCGCCAGGGAGAGGAGGCAGGCGATCGCGCCAATCCAGTAGAACGGCAGCAGTGCCGTCAGCCACCGGGCAAGCAAGGTGACGGTAATGCCCAGTGCAAACAGCCCCATGAAGCGGCTGATGCCTTCCAGGGCGTAATCGACGCGATCCGGTTCGGGCGTTGCCTCTGGCTCGTAGTAGCCATCGGACGGTGGCAACATCAGGGGTGAATCGTAGGGGTCAAACATGGCTTACCTCACACTCGAAAGAAGTCTTTGACACCGTGCCAGAAGCCTTTTCCCGGCTTGCCAGCGGTGCCATAGGTCAGCAGTTCTTTACGAGTCTCGGCCTGTCGCCGCAACGCCTCCTGCACTTGGAGCTGTCGCTGCGCTTGAGGGACTTTCTCACCGATCGCTTTGGCACGGTTTTGATGCCGCAGGTGAATCAGTTTGATGGCGCTCTGGAAGTCCAGGCGGTTCAGGTCATACTCCGAGCGATATTCCGCTTCCAGCTTCTGCATCCCGTGTCCGGCTTTCTGATTCAGCAGTTGCAAATGTTTGTCGTAGCCTTTGGAGAGCAGCCATGCATCTAAGAGGCTCTTATCGATTTGCTTGGAGCCTTTTTCGACTTGCTTCAAGACACGCTGGACAAACTGTTCGTACTCAACCTGCCCTTCGATCAGCGTGGTGAAGTGCTTTTCCAGAATCGGCAGGATTTCCTTGAGTCGGGTCATGGCGGTGGCGCGATCCGCAAACAGGGCGAGTTCGTTATCGCTCATCTGCGGCAGTCGCGCCAGATCGATACCAAAATAGCGGGTGGCGCGTTCAGTGAGTGCGCCTGCATGAGGCAGGAGATGGGACTGGATGCCCTTGGGGCTGCTGCTGTAGCCCTTAGCTTTGGGCGCTGACATTAGTTGCACTCCTTGGTTTCAGAGGACCAGAACAGGAAACTGCTGCGCTGGGTGTCGCAGAGGGGCGAACGGGGGACGAGGACGACGCGCTGACCAGCCGCACCAGCGAAAAAGCCGAGCAAGTAGCCGCCTAAGACAAACCCCAGCACCACTGCCACACCGAGCAGCAGGGTGTTGAGGGGTTCACGGTACGTGGTCACACGCTCAGAAGTAGTGGGCGTTTGTGCTTGAGCGAGAGCAGTTTCCAAGGGGGTAAAGGTGGTGCTGCCGTCCGGCTGCTGTTGCACTAGATAGGGCGTGCCTGCCTGGTCTGCCCAGACAGCCAGCTTTGCAGGTGTAGCTTGAGCGGCTGTCGGTAGCGCTTTAGGGTTGGGCATGGTTTGAGACTCCAAGGAAAGTGCTCGCCAGCCAGCCCGTCTGACCCCGCCACCGCACAGGCACCCACACCACGCCGTCTTGCTGCACATGGCGTTCGGACGGCAGTTCCACCAGGTCACCGTGCATGAGTACGCCTAAGACGGGACTCTGCAAGCTGGGTGCGGCGCGGAAGTTGGCGGCCATGCCAGGGCTCTGGATATGGGCGATCGGGAAGGTGGCAAAGTCAGGCGGGGTGCCTGGTGGGGCATTGGTTACAGCCGCTGTGGGCGGTGTAGCAGAGATTTCTGGCTGTGGTGTGGTAGCATCTGGCGATGCTAGTGACGGGGTCGGCAGCGGCGAGACAGAGGGTGTAGCGGTGGAACTGGTTGCTGCGGTTATGGCTGGTTGCTGCTGCTGCTGCGAGAAACCGAAGCCGAACATAAGCAGCGGAACGGCCAGCAAGCCCAACGCGATCGGTAAACCCCAGCTCCGAGAAGCTGGCGGCTGAGGTGGTGGCACTGGATTGAGGGTGAAAAACTGCCCGTCACCGGGCACAGGTTTTGTCATGATGGGAGTTACTCCTAATTGGAAGGTTGGGAGTCCAGAGCCAGCGGTTTACTTTGGACGGTGAGCGCTGGCTTCTGTTGGTAATGGCACCGGGTCAGCTGTCGGCGTGTCGGCTCGCAAGAGCGCCCAGGCGAGCACCATGAGCATGATTGATAGCAGCAGGCGCGTCAGGCGTCCGCTGGAGGCTTTCCCAGATTTTGCAGGGTGGTGAGTGATTGCTGTAAGCCTTGCGTCTCCTGGCTTTGCGCTGTCGCCAACATCGCGGTCCGTTCGCGGTAAAGACGCGCTTCCAGCTTGAATTCGGTAGCTTTCTCGGCGATCGCGGCTTTCGCCTGCTGGGTTTGTTGCAACTTCTGCTCGCGCACTCGAATATCGCGTTGCATCTCTGCGGTCAGCACATCAGCAGTTTGCAAGAATTGAGCCGCGATCGCTAAAGGGTCATCAAAGGCAATGACTTCGCTTTGTCGAAGTGATTCCAGACTGTAGGTCTGCGGCATCTCTGGCTGAGAGAGGATAATTTGGTGATTGCCAACCTCGATGGTGACTGCCTGTTGTTCTGCCGACTCTAGCTCTACGGCTGGTGGTTCAGTCACCACATCAAACTCATGCAGCAGCCGATCACAGGCTTCAGGTGTCAGCCCATCGCCAGTATCGATACTCAACTCTTGGCAGCGACGATAAACGCTGGACTTAGGCAAGTCGTGGTCACGGCAAAACTTGGTCAGTGATGTCTTCATGCTTTCCCTCAAAGGCTTATTAGAACGGGGTGGAACAACTAGGAACAGCTAGGAACACGATTGCTTCGTTTCGTGCGTGTTTCAGTCCAGTTCCCATCACGTTCCACTTACTTCTCATTCAAAAGTAGCATATGGTTGCAAATATACAACCATATGGTAAAGTTTGCTTGATCTAGGCAGAATGGGACTACCATCTAGGGGAAAATAGGGTATGAACAGCAGAGTGGCTAAGAAAGTCTTTGCAAGCGTGAGTGACCAGCTCGCTGAAAAGCTAGAGAAACGGTCAGAGATCGAAGGGCGATCGCTGTCGAATCTGATTAGCTATCTCCTTGAAAGGGAGATGGAAGACTGGCAGGTACCGCAAACGAAACAACAGGCTAAGTAAGGGCGATTTCCATGACACAGGTACTCTCAAAAACCAGTGCCCCGCGCCTCGTGCAGCACGATCGCTCATGGGAACAGTTCAAGCACATTCAAAAGGGCTTTGAAGGTTCCCCAGGTGTCAGGCTGTTCTACTACGAAGGGACGATCGAAATTCTCATGCCAGGTCTCGACCACGAATTTTTCAAGTCAGTGATTGGGATGCTACTGGAGCTGTTTTTTTTAGCCAAGGAGATTGAGTTTGCCCCCACTGGCTCTGTGACCCAGGAGCGCGAAAATGTCGTCTCAGCGCAGGCGGACGAGTCGTATTGCATCGGACAGCCGAAAACGCCGCCCGACCTCTCGATCGAAGTCATCTTTACCAGTGGCAGCGCCACGAAGCTGCAACGGTATCAAGCACTAGGAGTACCTGAAGTCTGGTTTTGGGAAGATGGAGTGTTTAGCCTTTATCACCTGCGAGAGCACGGCTACGAGCGCCTTGAGCGCAGTGCTATACCAGCACTGGCTACCCTCGACTTGGCTCACCTCTCACGTTGCGTCTTGCTGGCTGAGACCTCCAGGCTGGAAGCGGCTAGAGCGTTTCGCCAAGGCCTTTAGGAGCGAGCGCTGTTCACCAATGGCAAGCAGCGGTCACGGAGTCGAGACGAGTAGCGTCCGACCAGCAACTGGTGCTAGAAGGCATACCGACGGAGCCGCACCAGCAGTTTTGGGAAAACTGTGCCAGTGAACAGGATTTGCGGTTAGATCATTGATACTCACCCCAGCAAAGCTCCCACAACAGCGCGAGCCGCAGGTGAATAACAAGTTTCCACGTTTGAAGTGAGAGGAGTGTCCAGCATGTTCTAAGCAGAGCTAGAAGCCAAAAACCCCCACTGCCGCGAAACAGAAGGGGTTAGAAGGCTTGTTATTCAATTGAAGGATAGGAGCAGGGACGCTAACTGATGCTTTAGAGGGGCAGGTTGTTAGGTCACCCAGCTTTGCTATGCCAATTTTAGTGGCAATTTGTCAAAAGGTGCAACCGCATTGACAAATTGCTCTAGTTTTTGCATGGCTTCCTATCCGCTGTTGTTCCAGCCATAGGGAGTTGCATTGTGCATCGAATTTTTTATGTTTCTAGGGAGGGCAGCCCATGCAGTTAGCCCCCTCCCGTGCCTTTCAAGCTGTGCTGGAAGCCGACGATCCCTTCCTCGCGCTCTGGCCACACCGCTTTGATTTCCTTTACGCCGAGCATCCAGACCCTGAGGATCGCCCGGATTGGAAGACCGAAAGCCGTCATCCCTTGAGCGATCGCCTGCTGCAAGAAGGCGCTTACTTATATGGCGTCCGGTTCGGCAAACAGACCCACTACCTGATGCTCGACATCGATCACGGTAGTCTCTACCATCCCCACCGTGATCGCTTCGCCATCCCCCGTCTGCTGGCCGCACTAGAGCCGTTAGGTTTGGTCGAAACCGTTGCTGTCACCAGCAGCTACCGGGGCGGTCTCCACCTGTACCTGCCCTTCCAGACGGCGCAAGAGACATGGGCTATCGCCCAGACAGTCGCGACCTTGCTAGCAAACGCTGGTTTCAAACTGAAACCGGGACAGCTCGAACTGTTCCCTAACCCCAAACCCTTTAGCGAAGCGCCCAGCCTCTACGCCGCTCACCGGCTCCCCCTGCAAGCAGGCTCCTACCTACTCAACAGCGACTGGCAGCCCATTTATGGCGAACAAACCACCTTCGTGCAGCGCTGGCAGTTTGCCCAGCAGCGCAACACCATCGACCCACGCACCCTCAAACGGGTCTTGCAACAGGCCAAGCGCCAACGGTACAAACTCTCTGGCAAAGCCGAGAAATTCCTCCACGACCTGACTACCGAAGTCTTAACCGGGTGGACCGACGCCGGACAGACCAACTACCTGCTGGGACGGATCGCCATGCGGGAATACATTTTCGGTCACGTCCAGCGCGGCTCCGAGCCCCTCACCGGCGAAGCCTTAGTCGATGCCATCTGTGAAGTGGCGCGAGCGCTCCCTGGCTTTGAGACGTATTGCAGCCATCAGGCAGACCTGGAACAGCGCGCTATCCTTTATGCTCGCTCCATCCAAACCAGCCGCTACTACCCCTTCGGCTCCAAGCACCGGGCCAAGACAGCACCTACACCAGAAGCTGTCAGCGCACCCACTCCACCGAACCAGAATCAACAGAAGTCGCAGGCTGCCCGCGATCGCATCTGTCAGGCAGTCACCGACCTACTAACCAAGCACGCCTTACCGACAGCAGTCACAGCCCGCAAACAGGCCATCCGAGCCTATGGCATCGGGAACCCTACCCTCGATAAATACAAAGCACTCTGGCACCCCAACCATCTCAAAGCCTTACCAGTCGGGCAAGACCACACCCTGGAGCAAACACTGACCGTTCCAGATGACCTCAAAGCCTTACCAGTCGGGCAAGACCACACCCTGGAGAACAATAAGCTTGTGCCCATTCCCGCCGCCCTTTCTGGGCAGGCGGATGGGTCTTCAGTTGTTGGGGGGTCTGGGGGGTTTTCCACAGTGCCTGTAACTGAGCTGACACCCGTACAGGCTATGAGGGCTGAACAGCACCTGGCGAAGATGCAAGTATGGTTAGAGAGTGGTGACCCGATTCTGGTGGTAGAAGCGCAGCAGTACTTTGCTGCTCAGGTTCCGAACGAGCAGGGTTGTCTGAGTCGGGGGGAGGCAGTGGAGCCGGAGCAGCTTGTGAGTGGTCCGATGTCAGGAGTAACAATGCCAGGTGGGTTTGGACGATCGCAACCGCAGTCGTACCGAGGAGTGAAGACCGCGTTGCAAGCGGTGCCGCAACCGTATGTGGTGCCGCAACAGCCAGTTCAGGAGCCTGAAGCAAACCTGACGATGCAAGCGGAAGTCGAAGCGTTCTTTGCTCAGTACCATCAAGAGCAGCCAGAGTCGCTCGCCCTGGCGTGGTCGGCTGGAGTGTACAACCCGTTGGCAGGCATGGAGTCTACCCATGCGCGTGCTCTCACTGTGGCAGAGACAGACTGGCTGGGTTTAGCGAGGCTGGTGGGCTGGTTGTTGTTGGAGGACGAACTGGATGCTATCTACTTCACGGCACCACCACGGGACTTTGCGCTGGAGCAGGCAGACTGGTATGTGCGAGCGGACGTGACGACGTTTCTGGAGGAGCCGGAGCGGTTGAGTCAGGTGGTGCAACAGTACCCAATTTCTGAAGCGAGCCTGCGAGCAGCGATCGCCGAAAAGGTAGCAGCGTTGGAGTGGACACCGGAGCAACTGGAGCAGCTCATTCAGGCGTTGTTTGCACAGCCAGGCAGTGCTTTGGAGTGAGGCGGTTGGGCACTCTTGCTGTTTGAGTTGCAGTGCCAGGAAAGCTGAGCCTGACGTTAGTTTCGGGTTGGGTCAAACTAAGCCGGACGGTCGCCCGCCTGCCTCGTCTGCATCTCAACCCCGTCTATTGGTAGGGTCTTCCCCCGACAAGGCCATACTGTTCTGGGTCTAAACCCCGCTCTTGCAAAAATTCACCGACAATCATCTCTGACGCTCGAGCCGTCTTCTCAAGTGCCGCCAACTTATTGTAGTGAGGGCTGCTTTGGGTCTTCACACTGTGGCTCTTCAGCTGTGCCAGAGAGGACTCCTCTGGCGTATCCATGCCCTGGAGCAAAAAGTGACTCGTCACAGCGCTCCTGGCGGCATGGGGATTACTGCGGACACCTAAATGTCTCCAAATAATCGCGTCATAGAGACGACACATATTACTACATGAGTAAGGCTTGCCATTTCTTTGTGTAAAAACAAAATCGTGGGTAGGCTTGAACGTAGCTCGAAATCCTGCCTTCATACCAGTTTCAGGGTCTATATAGCCACACCAATGAAACTGCTGCTTCGTCCATTTGTTTGTCGTGATTCCTTTCCGTTGGCCCATCTTCAGCTTGGGCCAGTTAAACCACTTCCCGGAGTAGTCTTCTTGTCCATAAAGCCAAGAATGCAGCTCAGGATTGTAAATCTTGGGGACGCGATAAGCATTGTCTTTGTCGATCTTGGTTTGACTCGCGTCTAAGAAAACGACCCACGCAAACTCTTTTCCCAATGGCCGATCGACGATATTCCCTTTTTGGTCTTTGACATCCTCTACAGCCAGGTAGTACAACCTCGTATTTGGGTTATAGAAAGCCTTGTAGCGCTTCTGCTCTTGATCCCAGGGTGCTTCCTCGTATGTTCTCGTTTCCCAATTCACCCAGCAAAGTTTGAGGGTGTCGTGTGTTCGCAAGTCCCGGACAACATGCTGCCGATCCGGAGCAATGACCCGGAAGAACATCATGACGAGATACTTCTCAAAGTCAGCAGCCACCGCTGTCTGTTCCCTCATCGGTCCCATGGAGCGATACTCTGGAGCGGCATCAATCGTCCGTCTGGGCGCACAAGCGATCAGCAGGTCCTTCAGTAAGTTCCCGAGCTCTCGCCAGGTGGGATCACGTTTCACCGGATTAATCGAATTTGGTTTGAATTCGGCGTCCCTTGCCTCAGAGCGCACCCGTTGTATCTCCAGGACGACTTCGATATCTTGGTAATCTGGGTGCGTGCGCGGATTGGTTATTTCCCCGTAGAGAAACTTAGCTAAATTCATCTCTGCATTGCAGAATTTTTCTCGATAGCTAGGCGCAATCCGATAACCCTCTGGACTGGTAGTGGGATTGTGCTGATATTGCAGCCATTTAAAAAAGTTTTTTAAGAGAGCCCGAACCAGGGCGCAGGCCTGAAGCATGGCAGCCTTTGCCTGGTCCTGAGCGGCTTCTCTTGCATTGCGCTGGTTAAACCTTTCTACCTCTTCTGCAAAAGCCTGGTTCTGCTGGATAAATTGTCCCAGCTGAATGGTCGTCTCGAAGCTCAGTGTCGCCTTTTGAGCCGTCAGCTCATTCTGAAGCTTTTGGAGAAAGAGGCTGGAGTCAGGACGCTTAACGCCGCTCTTCTCCTCCAGCAGTAACTTGTCAGGACGCATTTCCACCACTGGAACCAGGTCTTCTAGCTGGATTGTCTCTAAAGCACGAGGCGGATATGCTGCGTGCATCTCTTGCAGCCAGCCAGGTGGTTCCGGTTCCACCAGTAGCCAGCCTGATTCATAGCTGGCATCCTTTGCTTTTCTCCTTAGTGATGTAGAAAAGTCTTGAAAGTACTGATATGCCGTTGTCTCAATGAGACAAGAAGAGCTTGGGTAGGGCAGATTATGAGATGCTCAAGTTCCTACACCAAAGACATCTGATGCAACTGCCCCATCTGTATCGTCAGCTAATCAACCAATTGCGTCAATGGGTTACGCCGCAGGATCAACGCCACCTGCAAAGTGTCAGCGAAGCCGTCGCTGCAATTCTCCAATCTGGCAATGCCAGCCTGAATCGCTGGTTGCCGTTCTTGAGCCATCGCCCTTGCACGGCTCGGAGTCATCTCGCTCGCCTCGGCTATCTCGTGAGGAATCCGCATATCAATGCGAAAACGTTTTATGCTCCGTTGCTGCGCCAATTTCTGCAAGCCTTCGTTGGTGCGGACTTATTGCTAACGCTCGATACCAGTGTGCTGTGGGATCAATACTGCCTGATTCAGGTTTGCCTGGTGTGGGGTGGACGCTCTATCACCTTGGCACAGGTGGTTCTAGAGCATGGCAGTGCGACCGTTGCCTTTGAGGACTATTGTCCGGTCTTGGAACAAGCCTTGAGCGTGCTGCCTGAACAAAGTCGAGTAACGTTACTTGCAGATCGCGGCTTTGCACACGGCGAGTTGATGCGCTGGTGTGACCGCCAACACTGGAGTTGGTTGATTCGGGCAAAACGCGACTTGCAAATCACCTTGCCAACGGGTATCACACAGCCCGTCCATGCCCTGCTGCCGCCCGTCGAGCAAGCCTATCTGTTCCCCAACGTCACCGTTCTGGGCGATATTACGGCGCATCTTGCCACTGCCACCTTGTCCAACGCCCACGAGCCTTGGGCGGTTCTGAGCAGTCGTTCGCCTTCGGTACAAACCTTTGCCTGCTATGGCAAGCGCTTCGGCGGTATTGAACCCCACTTCAAGGATTACAAGTCCGCTGCCTTTGACATCATTGACTCCCACCTGCGCGATGCCACTGCTCTCACCGGACTGTTCTTGTTGTTAGATCTTGCGACCTTCATTGCATTGCTTTTGGGAATCCTACTCGTCCAATCTGGACAACGCCACACCCTGGATGCTCACCTAGAGCGCGGGTTGAGTTTTCTGCAACTCGGTTTGCGCTATCTCCAACAGTGCTGCTATCTCGCCAACCCCTTACCCCCTTTGGAGCCGCTTCCACCTCAAAATCCACCGCCTGCTTGTGCTTCTAGGAGTAAACGAAAGCGCTTAGAGGTTCAGATTCAGTTCTCTCGCATCACTACATTCTCAGCTTGAGTCTCAAAAAAGTTTTCTACACCACTAAGGCCCCCACGTTCATTTTGGGCTAGGGAAATGGCTCTATGAGACGACAATGAGCAGCTTCCCAACTTTTGGCGCAGTCTTGGATGACTGACCAAAGCGACCATGTTTGGGAGCAGATCATTGAGCAGACGTTTCGTCTGCTAAGTAATGCCTATTCGCTCCATCCGTATGTTGCTTGCGCAGCTTCAAGCGGTTATTCAATTGACTGCATCATTGCTCGCGCTTGACAGCGAAGGTGCCCATATATTTTCAATTTTGAGCTCTTCAAGTGATTGAATCTTCATCGGTTGAATCCTTACCATCTGTATCCAATCGTCACATACCTGAGTTTGGTTAATGAGTCTCAGCAATGCTTGTGGTGTCAAGGCATCGGTTTGAAGCCGCTGCCACAGGCTGCGAATATCAGTCTCATCTGGGTAGAGAGTTTCCAATAAAATTTTCCAGCGCTCAGGATTTTCAAGCATATCCTGAGCGATCGCTATGAGTGAATCGGCCTCAATCAAGATGCAACTGCCGGGATGAAGATGATCAGCATCAACACGAAGAATCGCAAAGAGTGGCATAAAGGAAACACCTCAGAAATATGCTTAAGCGTCAGTGATGATGAGCGACTAGCTGAGTTTTACAGGCGCTATGGCACCAAGTTGCTGCCTCAGGGCTTCAATGTCCCGGCTGAGCACAAGCGCCTGTTCCACGGCAGAACTGCATGCCAGTATGCCAGAACCGTACAAAACGGTACTCACAACGGTAAAACATCAGCCGCAAAGTCTTCTAGAGCGGGTGCTTCTTGACCAGCATGGCGACAAAGCTGTTGCATGGCCTCAAGGCGGTTGAGCTTTGTGGTACCAGTCATTGATAGAAGGTCATGTTGTTGGGCCGTCTCAAGTAGAACCAGTAATTTATGAACGGAACGAATCATATTGCAAGCGTGCTTCCAAGCGGCGCTTCAGCGATGCTAGACAACCAAGCTGCAAAGTGTAGTAAGCCGCTCGCGGTGCAGTGTCTTTAGCGGCTCGGGCAGCTTCGGCAAACAGTTTCCTGTCTTCGTTGTTGGACACCTTTTGCTCATCGGCAGCCCAAAGACCATAGAGCTGTACTTCAATCATTGGTTGACCTCTGCTGCATCACGAGCTAGATAGTTTTTCCTCAAGGCTGACCCTTTAGTACTTTCTTACGAGGCATCAAACCCTTATTGAACACTAATCCCGTGAAAATGCAGCCGCAATCAGGTTGCTGTGTTGCAATCATTTGCTCTGCTTAATGCCTTCAATTTGTTTGTAGCAGATTCTCCTTATCACTATTAAATCTATTTCCCAATGAACTTAACATTATTGAGTCATTAAAAGGGTGAAACATTCTTGATAAATACTGGATAGTATCCAGTGTATAGAGGTAAAAACAGTGCTAAGTTAACCCCACAGTTTCCCCCCGACATCGCTTCAATGTTTCACACGCGGAGTAAAGGTAGATCATTTACCACGAATGATTTGCCAAGAAGCATGAAGCCCAGAGAATTTTGTCGTGCCTGGTTCCACGCCACGCCGGCAGCAGAAGAAACGCGAGGTTACCGCAGACAGTGCGTTAAGCTCCTTGCTGAAGTGATTGGCTTAGAGGAAGACACCGTTGAACGCTGGGGTTCAGGGCTTGATTTCCCTGGCATGCCTGCTCAATACGAAAACACACTTGGCTATGCTCTTACCATTAAGCAGATGTTGGAAGCGGCTGGTAGTCAACGGAGCATTTTTGAGGCGGTTCTGGAACAGAGGAAAAAGTTATAAATCTTTACATCAAATTTCTTACTGGAAGTCATACACTCTTTGTCTTGACCTTCAGACGTAGCTTTTCTATTGTGGAAGTTGCTTTGAAAATGCATTGAGTGCCGTCGGTAGAAAACCAATAATCAGCTAAAGCTTCTAGGGGTTAGCTGAAATTTTGCCATGGCACTATGAGAGCGATCAGCGCATCGCTTGCCATCAAATGAGTCATGTCGATCACTCAACCATGTGTGCTTAGAGCCTATGAACCCGATTATTTACGCTTGTTGCCAGACGGAAGATCGCCTCAAACGTTCTGAAGCACCCTACCGTTTGGAGTGGTCCACTGTCGCTCCTCAGCTAGGCACAGTCATCTCAATGGGAGCTCAAGCGCGTTGGAGTGTTGTAAAAATAACGGTTTATCGCCCCGAGACGGCTCAAACAGTGGCTAGTATCTACTTAGTTTATGTCCATCCAGAAGGGCTTTCCGTTCCACCAGATTCAGAATGGGATAACGACTTCATCATGGACTCAGAGCATGGTCTTTATCTTGAAGTTGTGGCCATCGGCGAAGAAGAATTAGCACTCGGCGCACTTGGAAGTTCGCGTATACCCAAGGTCGGCGATCAGGTGGAAAGCGATGTTGATCCAATGGACGCAGACATCATTATTTATGATCCACCCAAATTTTGGACTATGCGTCAAGTCGTGTCTTACTCACCAGTGATGGAAATGCGCCTCGTAACCTCAGAGGAAATTAATGCAAGGGCTTTTTTGTGTTGGTGTGAACCTACAGAAGTAACTTCAGCCTCTTAAACCAAGAAGTGGTTAGGCGAAGTTTTGCTCTGCGTGCAAATTTTCATCAACTTCGGGCTCTTGTCCACTTTTAATACTGCTGGTGAAATATTGCTTAACCTGTGCTGTATTTCCACAACTTCGTGAAAATTTGCAACTTGCCAACGGAGTCACGAGCCTTACGTACTGAGAAACCCGAGTCTTTGCTTGTGGATTTCAACTAGCCAATTGAAAATCCGCTTCAAGTTGATCGCTGTGGCGGTCATCAAAGGCTGTAGATGGATTTTGGCTAGACCCACATAGCGAGCATGACCGAGCCCATCAACACAAACCCCTTCCGAGAGGGTGCCTTCGATCCCTGCACAACAGGCATACTCTTTTTTATAGTCAATTATTGTTTCTCGTTGTCGAACGGTCTGTAATGCTTTGTACTGTTGTTCTAGACGGATAGTGATTGTCCGTCTTTATCGCTTGCTCTGAGTATAGAAGGATAAACTGGGACAAACCGAGCAGTCAGCACGCAAGAACTCAACTTTGATCACCTCGTTATGTCGACCAGCGATCGCGGGTATCCAAGAGGGGCTGGTCTTTCCTCCAGGGCTGGTCACGACTTGCTGTTGCCAGTCGACCGTAAAGTCATTGGCTGCAAATCTTTTTGCTTGCTTCGATTGTCACCAATGGTTGAGGCGAGTCGGTCCGAGTAAATCTACTTGATAATCGGCTTAAGCGGTGACTAACAACTCAGCGTCGAGACAGCCAGTAAGAAGCGGTATGGTAACGGAACGTAGTCACTTCTTTACGATCTCCTGCACGTCTCACGGAATGTAAACGCCTGTAGCAACAGCCCCTGACGTATCAGTCATGACCATATCTTGCCCTTATAAAGAGGTACCCGCATGACAGACCTACAGTTTGATCTCCTTGGCGCTGACTATCGACGCATCCACCACTTTCTGATCGAGCAGCGCACAGAGGGCAATATCGTCATTATCACGAGCAACATTACCCGTGATGTCCACGGTAATCCCATTAACACGCCTAATCCACAAGCTGGACAGGACATCTGTCACCACACTAGCGACCTGCTGTTACCCAGTCGAGCCTACTGGTCACCGCGTCAGTTTAGTGGCTACAACTACCGCCTCAGCTGGCGCAAAAGCCGAGACGATTACGACACACTCAACCCCGAATACGAGCGGCTGAAAGACTTACTGGCAAGGGACGGTCAGATCCCAGACTACGAATACACGCTCTATCGCACAGACGGTGCCTTGTGTCGCTATCAAACCAGCTATTTCCTGTGTCAGGACTACTTGGGTGATGCCGTCAGGATTGGTGTCAGTCGTCCGCAAGACTGGCAACTGCTGGAAGCAGCACCCACCGCACCCACACCTGAAGCTTAAGTCGCACTATCAGAGGTGTCAGGCGAGCCTTAACAGATGAGCAACGTGGAACCTTAATGCTTCTGAACCAGTGGGGGTGTCACTTTAGCCATAACGGGCTTACTACTCGTGTGGTCATAGCTATTATCCTCATTCACAGCACCTGAACTGTTTGCCGCCAACGAAGCCGTCACGATCTTCCTTGCCAATGTCACTGTCATTTCTGTCAATCGGTAGCGTCGTCAGCAAGAGCCAGCGAATGGGCTTACCCTCGGTTGGTGGAGTGACTTCTTCGACCAACAGCACATTTAAGGTCACTGGTTGACACTGCTTGGGCTGTTTGTGATGACGTGGCACTTCAATCGTTACCTGCAGCCCACGCACCGTTAAGGTCGCACTTCGAGCCGGTCGTTCAGGGTTGCGCTCCAGTGTCAGCGTCTGTTGTCCCAGCACGGGCGCTTGCTCAATCGCTGGGATGAGATAGCCCAACTCGTGCTGGACTTTGCGGTTAGACTCAGCGCGAATGAGCAAGGCACTGTTGGCACGCCTGGGTTGGACAAAGAGGTCGTAAATGTCGGCTTCGCGGTCCCCTACATGCACTAGGCACACCGTCTCATCAATCCCTTGTTCGGCGGCTGTTAACGTGTCGAGCCAACGCTGACTCTCCTTCTCACGGGTGGCTTTTTTGCGCCGTTCTCCCCGCTTGCCCGCTCGTGCCGCTCGGGTCCAGGTGTGCTGCGGCAAGAGTCCCAGCGGTGCGCCACTGCCATTGACGGCAAAGCAACTATGTACTTTAAGCCCTTGCTGCTGGCTCTGGTTGATAAAGCCCAAGCCGCTGGTCTGCTTCAAACCACTGAAGTCTAAGTCCGTCGTGTCTTGAATCGCCAGCACGACCCCTGCCGCCTTAGCCCGCTCCACTACACTGCCACGATGACTCGCCAAAATTTGTTCCGGCTGCACCCGCTCATTCGCCCAAAACCGATCGATACTCTGACTCTCAGCATTGCTCCCACTTGCTTGTGGCACACTCGCTTCCGGCTGCTCAGCGAACAGGCGCACTGTTTCCCGTAAGCGTTGCCCATGCCGAAAATCACCGAAGGGATGACTTTTGCTTGCTTAGCGTGCCCAATCTCGCATGATGCCCTCTTGCTAGATTATCCAACAACTTCAATTAAAGCTCTCACACCCGATGCTCCTAAGCCATGCCCTGTAATGCTTCTATGCACTTGTGCTTAATGGATAGCTCTAAGAAGCCCTGTGATCTTTAGTAGAACACTCAGTTCCTTAGATTTCGTCTTTTTCAGCAAGCACTAACGAAACTGGTCAGCCTCCACTTGCGATCGCACTCAAGTATCGCAATGTTTGTTCTCATCGACACTGCTCACCACAGGTTTATGTCACTGAATGATCAATTTAACCGTGTTTTCCTCATCGCTTAAGTAAAAAATATTGCTCGTCGGCTACATAGAATCAATTTAATTTAATTATTGCGCTAGAAAAACAATTCTTCAAAGCCATAAGGCTTCATAGTTTAATCCTTTTAAAGCAATTTTTTCTCGTAAATCAAGAGAGGTTCCCTCGTTAGACGAGGAGCATTACCAAAGCATTGCCAAGCACTTATTTGAGGTCTCTCAACTATAGTCACCTCTTCAGACTCCTACTGGAAGCCAGATACAAGTTTTTGCGAAAACAAAGAAATTTCATTATTTTCTTGACAACTTCTAGAAGAATCTCTATGTTTATGGAATGATTCAATTAACAAAGCGCGTTTCAGCTATGCATTAATTAAGGCATCTAGAATGAGTTCTACTTACATGTTTGAGTCCTACCGACTTGTAAGCAGGCAGTTTACCTCCCAAGACATGGCTCCTTCCTTTGAAGAGAAAGGTTAGAGACTGAACTGAATTGAACTTTATTTATTCATGCCTCTAAACTTTCTGAAGAGCTAGTCTTTTCTTTGATAAGAGTTCTCTCTGGCTCATCTTAGAAGCCTGGAATGTTAACCCATCCAAGCAGCTAAATTTGAGGTTTTTAAGTCTTCTACTGTCCTAAAAACTTATTGAGCTATAGATGATGATTAGTAGTTGATCTAAAGTTTGTCTCTGTTGCTCAGTAGATGCTTTTCTACTAGAAGAATCGGAGCTTATCAAACTTGCATATGAAGTTTTAGGTTAACTCGTAGAACTTTCTTACGCTTGATCTAAAACTACGCTTGGCTAGCTCTAGCTGAAGTTTTTAAAGCTGGTTTTTTTCCCTTGACAACGACTTTAGCTAGAAGGAGAGACGAGGGATTGTGAGGCGAAAAGCCTTCTGTAATCACTGTTCTGCTACTAAAAGCAAACATCCAGTGGCATCAGTCTGGTTCTAGTTTAACTACCTTCCATCGCTACTTGGCAGAAAGGTTTTTAGAAGCTAAACGCTTTTACTATGCACAATCAGATCCCTAGAGAGCGGTTATAAAAACGTCAAAAAAATTAGAAATCTAGCTAGTTAAAAAAAGACGCCAGCCTGCATTCCATTTTTGGTTAATTTAAACCTATTCGCCTAATGTCCTTAAAGTTGCCAGGAGTATTGATAACAGGAAGCCATAAGGGGCAGAGCCTTGTCCAATAAAAATAGCTCTACTAAAGGTAACTAAGTATGACCTCAAGTGTTTGGAAAACGACGTTGTCAAATCATTTGTCTTCCAATAATAAATATCAGCTATTAAATCAAACTTATGCAGATTTGGTTTTTGAGCTAATAGGACAAGAAATAAGCCGCGACTACGGTTACAAGTTATATGCTGCACTTTCACATTGTAAGCCTTTATTGCATTCCCTTGAGAGCATCAGTATTCAGCTAATCAACGGTTCCCCTACTCAAAAGTCACGTTTACGAATGCGATTACCTGCTGATCACATTCCGAATTTTTACTCTTTAGCAGGCAAGACACTTTCAATCGGCGATCGAAAAATTCGTTTGGGTGTTCCTCAAATCCATCCTCTAGAAGCGGCACAGAATCTTTACTCACCCATTGTGGTAATTAGAGGTTACCAAGAACCATCATCATTTCTAGAGGCGGCATATCGACAATTTCAAAAACTTGGTATCGAGGCAGAAATGAACCTCCTAGTAAATCGTAATAGTGAACCCAGCCGGAGAGTAATGCGAGTCAAGCAGTTCACACTTGTAGGGTTTGGTCTTGAAGTAACTAATCTTTGTGAGCAGGATTCTTTACTTTTACAAGTTCATGGCATAGGCGGAAAACAAAAAATGGGCTGTGGTTTCTTCACTCCTCAGCTAAAAATTGGCAATCGCTAAACCAGAACAATTCTATGAGTATCAGATTGAGGATTGACTGCCCTGCAATGACACTTTTACACCTTGCTGGGTTTGTGGGGCTTTGGATGACACTCAGAAAGCTACAAGAAAATTACCCTACGGAAAACTTAAGGCCAGGTAGGTTAAATTGGTCTCTCGCTCCCAGTGAGATCTGCATCACCTGGAATGGGGAAGACTTTGAAGTTTTAGATTGGTTGCTTAATCGAGCTTTTCAAGTAGACAATAAAGGGCTCATAGTTTTAACGGGTCTGTACTCAGATCAGATGAGTATTGAAGCCCAATTAGCACGCCATCAATGTCTAACGAGAACCTTCTTGCAGCACAATAAGTCTATAAGTTCAGACGGACAGGGAAGTGAGTTTATTCGATTAAGTGGTCGCGATGTTGAAGTTAAATATAAAAAAGTGAAAAGGTATGGACATCAGGACTTTGCAAAGAAGCTTTGTGATGAGAAAGGAATGCTGAGAACGGAACCAATAGGCATTGTGAGTTGGCTATATCCAGGATTAACAGTACGTCATTATGCCTTTAAAGAGCATACTAAATTTGAAGAGCCTGTGGAATTGATTTTTGTTTTACTCTTTGCTATTGTTGCTTGCAAGTATTTCATACTTCTAAATAGCGCCGAAGGAAGCAAGAGGCAATACGCTTTAGTCATTCCTGAATTTACTGATTTGGAAGGCTACCTTGGAAATCAAAAACAAGCTGAAAAACTTAGTTATGGAGACTTTTTTGCTTTTGGTTTAGGTGATGCTGGATTGAAATCTATTACTTGTCAGCCCGGAAAAGAGTTTTCGGAAGAACTTCAACCTTATCGAGGTCAAGTTATCTTATTTAATCAAGCTCCTTGGTCACTGCAGCAGAATACTCGCAGCATTATTTTACATTTATGTATCAGAGAAGAGACTTTAAGCCCTTACAGCGTTTTTCGCGAGTTTGATTTGCAAACAATGGTCTGGAACTGCACTAGCCAAAGAAGCAAATTGGCTTATAGTTTTGCTGGCAAAATAATTACAGAAAATTTAGCAAATAATCAGCCTTGGTGGTCTAGTTTCTCTGAATATTCTCAGAATGAAGAATTTTTCCAGCTTATTTTAGATGCAAGGAAAGTGTTGCTCTATATGTTGAGAAAGACAAAGCATGATAGTAGAGCAGAAGAATTATTTATCCAGGCTTGCCATGAAACGTTTAGAAGAATCTACGCCAAAATTTACGATCGCACTCAAGACGGAGAGTTTGCTCAGATTGAACGGAAAAATCAGCAACTTCGCTATCGACTAAGGCTTTGTAAAAATGAAGATGCTTTTCGAGGGTTTCTCACGGGCTTTCTTGCCGAAGCCGTTCCGAACTCAGTTGTTGTAAATAATCAGACTGAATTGATGCCAATTCTTACAGGTCAAATTGATTGGAAGCTCACAAGAGATCTCTTTCTACTTTCAATGGTTAGCTACAAAAAGGTTGGAAATTTAGCAGAAGAAAGCGTATCTCAGAAAGGTGAGTAGATGTTTGAAATTTCAAAAGTGGTTAAATATTTTGGAGACAAAGATGAGACATCTGTTTGGAAACTTTTTAACTCATTATGGGATTGCCGCTAATAATCGTGGAGAGAACGAAGGTAATCTAGCTACCCTGCAGAAGATTTTATGGAAGGGTGAAGTCCATTCGACAGTCTCAGGGGAATCAACTCGATGGTCACTTAGGTACAGTTTGCAAAAAAGAGGCTATGACGTCAACCGTGAGTGGAATGATGACACTTGCAGCTTTACTCTAAAAAACCCTGATTATGATAGTGAAGCTTATGCAGATGATGACATTTTCGGCTTCCTGCGCTTAGAGGCAGCAAAGGTTGATGGCTCTGATCAAATTCAGCAGGAATCAAAGTCCAAAGCTAGTAAATCAAAGCTCACTCAAGAGCCCAAAGGCACAAATATTTCTAGAAGAGGTGCATTAGAAGTAGCTCGCGCCGTTTCCATAAATTCTTTTATGGGAGATACCATTTTCAACGCTAAGTCTGGCGAGAAGGGGCGGAATTCTCTTTACAGCACTGAGGTTCACGCGACCAAGTACCAATATGGTTTCGCCTTAACTCCTGATCATCTAAAGGACAAATCTCGTGCCTTTGCCGTACTTGACTGTCTCATCTCACTCAGCCAGGTTGGGGGAAATCACGCTCGGTTTCTCTATGATTTCTCTCCTAGTAGCCTGGTTTTGCGCTGGACACATGATTTTGCACCTCGTCTTTTGTATTGCTTTGAAGAGGATGAGGATGGGAATATTTCTTCTCAGAACTTAATTCGACAAATCTCCTCTGGAGATATAGATCCAGAGGAGTTATGGGTCGGTGGGCTTTGCTCTGAGGCTTTAGCTGAATGTGGCGCTCACGTTTTCCCAGGTGTAAAGGCTGCTGTCGAAGCAATTAAAAACGTCATCGCCAGAGATTTACAGGTATCACTATGATTGCACTCAGAGTCGAAGTACCGATCGCTTGCTTCCGTCAATCACGCGCTAGGGAATATATTGAAACTTATCTTGTACCACCGCCTGCTACAGTCTACGGGATGCTGCTTTCGATAACCGGGGAAACCAACCGTTATTTGCACTGCGGTACTCAATTAGCGATCGCTCTTACTAAAGAACTAGAAAAATCTACTGTGGTTCGGACAGTGCATCGCTTTAAGACAAGAGATGTTGCTGATTCCAGTAATATTCGGCTGGACTATCAGGAGTTAGTCACTGGTGTTGAGTTAATTGTTTGGGTTGCGGCTGGTTCTGACAAATCTCGCCCGACTCTACCAGAACGCATACAAGAAGCCTTTGCTAATCCCGCTTTAATCACTCGGTTTGGTGGCTTATGCTTGGGTGAAAGCCATGACTTAGTAAATGCTATCAATATTGTAGGAGAAGAACAGCAAGAGGCATTATATTGGCTGGTTCAAAGTAAAACTGGCTATCTAACCTTACCGTATTGGGTCAACCATCTTGGCTTGAAGGGCACATACTGGAAGCGTTATGAGTTGCAGAAGCTTATGCAGCCATATCCTTCAGCTAACGCTTGGACAGAGATTCAGTCCTATCAATATGACAGCTCGTAAATTTTTGCAAGCACCTTCGGCAGTTGACATTCCTGAGTAGCTTTGAGATTAGAAAGGTTCTCTGACAAAGCTTTACAGCTTTTGATCCATTTCAGATGCTTGCAAAGTATCAAAAGCTTCTACAGTACGGACTGCACAAGAAAATGACTCCTAGGAAACCTGAAACATCGAATACTTTTATCTTCTTCTAGCAGGTGCTTGCAAATCAGAGTCAGAACTCAGTAGCGGTAGGAGTTTCAATCACTGCTGCGCAATGAGCTGAGATGTCGTAAGGCGTTAAGAACAGCCAGCTAGCGCTGAACGACTTTTTCGTCGGCACGCGCAATGAGCTGAGATGTCGTAAGGCGTTAAGAACGCGAGTGTTGGCTTGAATAAATGGATTGTGAGTGGCAACTTGATGAACTGAGATGTCGTTAGGCGTTGAGAAATGGAAGGTTGTAGTGGGAGCATCCCAATTTTGTAAAAACATCCTTGTCTAATGGCGAAATAATTATGCTGCCGTTAGACAAAAAGGCATATTGGCAAAAGTGAGATGATCCCGATTGTAGTTAATCTGACTCCAACAGATTTACGCCTTATTGATAATATCGTAAGGCGTTTATTCCTTTCAAGTCCTCATAGCAGACCTTCTTTAGCCTTTAACATGGTGAAATACAATGAGACCCGATCGTGATTGGAGTGAGAAAAAATACGAGAAATACCTTAAGGAAGGACGAGGGGATGGTTGTGGTAAACAATATATACCTTGGATACAGGTGTATAAGTTCCATCCTAAAACTGGAAGGACGCGGATACCTGGTTGGACAACAGGTAGAGAACATCACTTGCTATCATTCCTAGAGCAGAAATTTTTCTTGCTATTGGATTGGTCGGATATTGTTTTTGATATTCAGGAACAGTTTCCCATGCTCGATTATGAGCTAGCCCAGAAGATTGCGAAGGAGTTGAATTGGAAATACCCTATCAATTCTAGAAGTAACTTCCCCTATATCCTTACGACTGATTTCCTAGTTAGTTATAAGGAAAACGGGAGGGAGAAAAAGATTGCTATAGCTATCAAGCCTTCATCCGCCCTTAAGAAATGGGATAAATCCTGCCAACCTGATGAGAAAAATGTTCTTTCAAGACTTGAACTTGAATATCGTTACTGGGAGCTAAAGAAGATTGAATGGAAACTCGTCACTGAAAGACAACTGCCAGAAGTTTTGACATACAACCTTAACTTTATACATGGTGACCTTCATTTAGAAGCGACCACTCAAAATAGTATTGAAGAATTGCAGATTGCTGTCCCGACAGTTAAAGAACATTTTGCTAAATTTCAAGGTTGTGAAAAGTCTATTTATTCTATTACAGATTATTTAGATAGAACCCTCAAATTACAGGAAGGCACGGCTTTTCGTATCTTCAAGCACTTGATTGCCTGCAAGAAAATTATAGTTAATCTGGAGACATTTCAACTTGATGAGAATCCTTCAATGACTTTAGTTAAACAAGTGGTTTTTAGTTAATTGCCAACATACGAAATGAGCATCTACTTGACAGTCAACCGACTAATTGAATGGAATAATGAAGCTGGGGAACCAATCATAGAAAGAATTTTGTGGGTTGCGCCAGATTACACAATACTCTTTGCTATTGAAATTTTTGGTACATCGGCTCTTCCAACGAAGCGGCGAACTTATGATGTTGAAGCGGCTCTATCTGAAGGACATGCTCAGCTTCTAGATGATGATCCGTTTGCAAAGTATATTTCTGAGGAGAGCTTAGCTACTCAACAGAAGAAAGGAAAGAAGAAGGGAACGGAAGAATTAAGTCGTGATAAAGCTATTCGTGACAAGAACTTTGAATTAATCTCCTCTCTTGTCGGCTCTGAAATGGAGCCCGATATTTTTCTTGCTGATAAACGAGGACCTCTAATTGAAGCGATCGTTGAGATGCATAATGCTGGTAAAGAGAAGGGCACGAGGAGGAGCAAGAACAAAAGCAGAGTAAGTGCAAAAACTATTTATGTAAATCTTAAAAAGTACTGGCAAAGAGGTAAGAATAAGAATGCTCTTCTACCTGATTATCCTAATTCTGGAGGCTTTGGTGTTCCAAAAGCAGCAGGTGAAAAAAAGAGAGGACGTCCTAGAAATCCTGAATTAGTTAGTAAGTTTGGAGAAGGGATCAACGTTTGTGAATCTATTAGAAAGATTATCAGAGTTGGTTTTGAGGAATTTTTCAATAGCACGCGTAAGAATCCACTAAGAACGGCGTTTAAGCTGACCAAAAGAAAATATTTCATTGGAAGAGAAATACTTGATGAAAAAGGTAAAAAAAGGAAAGAAGAAATCCCACCCAGTGAGCGGATAACATTTGAGCAGTTTGAGTATTGGTCCCAGAAGGATATTGATATTGAGAAGACTGAAAAATCCCGAAGAGGTTCGATTGCCTATGCTCGCGATGTCGCTCCACATTTAGGGTCAGTTAAGGCACCTGGTCCAGGCTACCAGTATCTCATTGATGCTGTCATTCTTGATGTCTACGTAATCTCACAATTTAATTCAAACTGGATTGTGGGAAGACCTGTTGCTTATATTGTCATGGACGTTTACAGCCGACTAATTGTTGGCATTTATGTTGGCTTAGAGGGTCCATCATGGATGGGTGCAATGATGGCATTAGCTAACGTGGCAGAAGATAAAGTTTCATTCTGTAAAAAATATGGCTTCTCCATTACTGAGGAGGAGTGGCCATGTAGAGAAATGCCGTACGAAATTCTTGCCGACAATGGTGAGATGGCAGGCAAAAAGCCAGACACTTTAATCAATAATCTCGACATTAGAGTTGTCAATGCTCCACCTTATCGTCCTGACTGGAAAGGGGTTTTAGAGCGTTATTTCAGAACGATACAGAAGTATGTAGAGCCTTTCTTGCCAGGTTATGTAGTACCCCGTAGAGAGGGTCCGGACTATCGTTTAGATGCAAAGCTAACGCTTAAAAGTGTTACAAAGATAATGCTTAAAATCATTGTCTGGCATAACAACTTCCACCGAATAAAAAGCTATTCTCGAACTGAGGAGATGATCGCAAATGATGTACCCCCAGTTCCAATTAAATTATGGAATTTTGGACGTAGATATACCGGAAACCCTAGATATTTCCCTGAGGATATAGTCAAGCTAAATCTTTTGCCAACCGCTCAAGCAAGGGTTACACCTAGAGGCATCGTATTCAAGGGTAGGAGGTATTATTCTGAAAGCCCTCAAATCAAAAAGCTGATCCAACTAGCCAATGTAGGTTACCTGACAGAAGGGGAGAAGAATTTAGACATCTCATTTGATCTAAGGAGACCTGACGTTATCTATGTTAGGGAAGAGCGGGGAAGAACGTATGAGAAATTGTTTCTCCATCCATCTGAGAAGAAATACTTTGGAAAATCTATCGAGGAAATCGAGTATTTGATCAAACGAGAAAACCTTGATCACAAATTGGGCGAAGAAGATGAGTTTCAAGGTGAAGCTCAATTAATGGATCAGATTGAGGCAGAAGTTGCCGAGACAAAATCTGAG
Organism: Tildeniella nuda ZEHNDER 1965/U140; assembly: GCA_019358895.1. GTDB lineage: Bacteria > Cyanobacteriota > Cyanobacteriia > Leptolyngbyales > Leptolyngbyaceae > Stenomitos > Stenomitos nudus. The sequence goes on from JAHHIG010000003.1 coordinate 371,042, forward strand.
GCAAAAGCTCAATATGATCCAAGTTTAAGTAAGACAAAGAAGCTCTCTGGTATAAGCAACAACCGAGGGCGCGACAAAGATGCTAATCGAGCCGTTGAAGGTGAGGAATATGAGTTTGGTGATCCAGAGCCTTTAGGCTTGCTTGAAGTTGAACAATCACTAGAATCTTTAGGTGCAGTTGGATCTGAGCAAGAAACTAAAATTGGTCATTCAGATTCTACCGAAGCTCTTGATGAATCAAAAGTTCAGCCCGAACCTTTATCAGCTCGTGCAAGGCGTAGGAATTCCATCAAACAGGCTAAGGAGAAAGCAAATGGATCCTGAAAATCAATGGATTTTACTTCCTAGTGGAATTTATGCTCATGTAGCAGACTATAAATTGCATGGGGTACCAGAGTACGATTGCAATCCCTTGCTCCAAGCACTTCCTGCAGTTCTAGAGGAGCATGAGTTTTTTGAGAGGGTACAAAGCTATCCCAGTTCTACTAGCGAGGAACGGAATCAATCACCTAGGACAAGGCACCAATTTGTGCATCGATTGACTGGACCCATACCAAACCTTCACTTCTACCATCTCACTCCAAATCTTAAGCCTGTAGTGAATGGATATTTCCATCCACTTCCTGAGCACATTGGCATATATGATGCCATCAATGGAGCTATTATGCAGGGCTATATAGCGAGAGGGATTTACTCTCCTAAGGATGCAGAGCGTGCACAACAGATTCATGGAGCAGCTGTCCAGAAAGCTGGGCATAATCTCGCTCAATTTATTTCAGCTTCTTCTTCTGCACATGGAAATATTTTGATTGGGCTCTCCGGATGCGGTAAAACAACGGCTGTTCTCCGCGCTCTTAGTGTTTATCCTCAGGTTATCTATCATCCTGAATATGATTTTTTGCAGCTTGTCTACCTCGTAGTTAACTGTCCCCATGCAGGCTCTATTAAAGAATTGTGTCTGTTTGTTTTTCGGGAAGTTGATAGAACATTTGGATTAGCTGGCAAGAAAAGTTACGCCAATAAATATAGTATAAGCACTACTTCTGAAGGAACTCTCCTTGCTGAAGTTGCAGCCATTGCAGACAAGTATCGGTTAGGTCTTTTGTTTATCGATGAATTGCAAAACCTTACTGCCGCTAAGAAAGAACTCCCAGAACGAATGCTGAATTATTTCGTTAATCTTGTAAATATCGGCATTCCAGTCTTTCAAGCTGGTACTAGAAGAGCTGCGAAACTGCTTCGAGGAAGCCTTAGCAAGGCGCGGCGAGCAGGAGGAGTTCAGTGGGGACGAATTTTAGATAAGGAGGATTGGTCTAATTTTATTCAGAGTCTATTTGAATCACAATGGACAAGAACACCAACGCCTTATACAGCAGAAATAGGTGAGGCTTTCGTTAAAGAATGTAAATTTATTCCTGACCTTGCTATTAAACTGCATAAGGCATGTCAATGGAGAGCAATTGCTGATGGAGGAGATGAAATTATTACTGCAAAGTTGCTCGGTGAAGTTGCACAAGAAATCTTTATTAACCTTCGACCCTTACTTGATTCCATTCAAGATAATAATTCAGAGAATATAGATTTGTACGAGGATTTATTAGATAACTTCGACATTGAAGAATTTCGAGAAACTTGCTCACAGAAGACTAAGAAGAGGGAAAGCGATGAGCTTCATAGGAGATCAAAGGAGCGGCGAAAAAAAGAGGAAGAGATTGTTCTCAAACAGCAATTCCTCACTAAAGCCCTCTACGAACTTGATGAAACTCTCGATTCCTTCTTAGTCAAAGCTTGTGTGGAAAAGGCATTAGAGTCGAATCCTAAGGAAGAGGACTTACAGTCTCTTATTACAGCAGCTCATAAACTAGCGCTAGATAGTTTGGTCTCAAAATTCAGCAATGTGGCGAACAAGAAGCAGAGTAAAGCAGTCTTAGAATATCGGGAGAATGACCTTAGATTAATTACTAAGAAAGCCCAGGAAAGCAATATATCTGAGTTTGAAGTTTTGCAATCTTATGGAATTTTTATGGATCCTGTAGAGAAATTTCTTGTTCAAAATGGTTGAAATTCGACTATACTTTGTCTTTTTTCATAAGTGCCCTTCTCAAGATATGTTCTGTTTTAGTGGACAACCTATTTTCAATGGGATACCTTATTCTCAATATTAAGCCTTATCCAGACGAACTGCTGTGTAGCATCATTGCCCGCTATCATATAAGAACTGGAAACGAAAGCTTTTCACGAACTCATAAAGAGTTCTTTGGGAAATCATCTCAACAAACAAGAGACTTTTTTTTACCTTGTGACATAGGTGATTTCGTCTCAAACTTGTACTTAAAAAAATATACTGTAGACGGAATTATCCAAAATCATACTTTGTACCCCTTCTACAAAGCGTTTTTGACAGATGCAGAGGCTTGGCAAGTTAGACGATCAATGGGTGGAGTGCAAAATCGCTCTATCTCGGAACTAGCACGAATTTCTCTCATCGAAGAAGCATATTTTCGAAAATTCTTGCGATTCTGTCCAAATTGTCTACAAAATCACTTAGAGCAATATGGCGAGTCCTATTGGAATAGACTTCACAACATTCCTGGGATTTCTGTCTGTCTAGTTCATGGCTCCCATTTGCTAGATAGCAAAATTAAAATTCAAACACAGAAAATAGAGTATCAAGCAGCAAGCTTAGAAAACTGTGTTTTTAGCGATCGAGTAAGCAGCTATAGAGAAGAAACTTTGCAGGCTTTGTTGAGCTTTGCAAAGGATACTCAATTCATCATGAACCAAAGTTTTGTCTTTAAGGGCTTTTCGTGGCTTCGTAAAAAGTACAAAGCGTATTTGGTTGAGAAAGGTTATTTGAGGTTCTCCAGAATGGGAGAGGCTAATTTTGATGCCCAGAAGTTTGCGGAGGATTTTACAAGCTATTACGGGCATGATTTCTTAGAAAGCACTCATCTTAGTTTGAGCAACAAACCGGAGGTGTACCTTAGTCTTTGCTTGCTTGCTTGCGATATACAACCAGCAATTGATCGCATTGCTCATATCTTACTAATAAAGTTCCTTGTTCCTTCCATCACAGATTTTATATCTGATGCTTAGAGTTAATGGTTGGTTTAGTCTTAAAAGGTATGGATAGAATCGACACTAACCTTCTCAATTGCCTCTGGAAAGAGAGAGCTAGAACTTCAGACGCTTTATACTCTGAGTTGTATTTTTGAGCTGCAAATAGGATAGGTGTTACCTTCTACAGAGAAAAAAAAGAAAAGCCCTGACGTTCTGCCCTAAAAACAGAGCTTGACAGGTATGTATGACTTTTTTTCCAATAGGGTGATGATGATATAGCAGTTCTCTGTCAAATGAGATACAGGTGAGACGATACAGGGCAAGGGTTTGAGCCCCTAGCTTGTACCTTACGGGAGCTGGAAATGCCATGCATACCCTTGCGAACATTTATATGCAAAGGAATATGTGTATTTCATCACTAAAAGTCAATCCACTTATTGTAGCATCTTTGTCAAGACTCCAAATTGTTTTACTTTTTTATCCTATGTTTTACTTTTTTATCCTGTGTTTTACTTTTTTATTGGTTAACACTCGCCACTGCGGAGATCAACAGTCTTGATTTCTGCATCGGCTGCCAGATTGCCGCTGACAATCCACTTGTTTAAACCCACACTCGACATAAAAACCTCCTGGTAGAAAACCTTTATTGCAGAATTCCCCGGCTAATAAAAAATGGAACAGGCAGGTTCAAAAATTTGCTCTAAAAAAATCAACAATTCGGTCGATGGCTCGTCCGGCAGCGTTATCTAACCTAAACTTACGAAATGTAAGCCTCTGGAGTGGTACGAATGCAAGAGTACGATGTCGTCGTCATTGGTGCGGGGCATAATGGGCTGGTATGTGCGGCGTATCTGCTGAAAGCTGGCTATCGTGTGTTGCTGCTGGAGAAGCGATCGGTGCCCGGTGGAGCCGCAACGACCGAAGCAGTGATTCCAGAGTTGCCTGATTTCAAGTTCAATCTCTGCGCGATCGACCACGAGTTTATTCATCTCGGTCCTGTGGTCGAAGAGCTGGAGCTAACAAAGTACGGGCTGGAGTATCTCTTTTGCGATCCAGTCGTCTTTTGTCCGCATCCGGATGGGAAGTACTTTTTGGCGCACCAATCGATCGAGAAGACCTGTGCCGAGATTGAACAGTTCAGTCCACGTGACGCGAAAAAGTACGCTGAGTTTACAAATTACTGGCAGCGGGCGATCGGGGCGATGATTCCCATGTTTAACGCGCCGCCGAAGTCGTTGATTGATATTGCAGGCAACTATGACATTGCCAAGATTAAAGATTTGTTCTCTGTGATTGGTTCGACCGACAAAACGCTGGACTTTATTCGCACAATGTTGACCAGCGCGGAAGATATTCTCAATGAGTGGTTTGACTCAGAGTTTCTCAAAGCGCCCCTTGCCCGCCTGTCATCCGAATTAGGTGCGCCACCATCCCAAAAAATGCTGGGCATTGGAGCCATTATGATGGCAATGCGGCACAATCCTGGTATGGCACGACCCAAAGGCGGTACGGGTGCGCTGGTAGAGTCATTAGTCCGATTGATTAAAGCGCTGGGTGGTGACATTCTCACAGAACAGCACGTTGCCAAAATTTTGGTGGATGATGGGCGTGCGGTGGGTGTGCGCGTGGCAAACGGCACAGAATATCGTGCGACCAAGGGCGTGATTTCTAACATCGACGCGCAACGCCTGATGGTGCACATGGTTGATCCTGCCGATTTGAATGCGGCTGACCCTGAGCTACGAGAACGTTTACAGCGGCGCATTGTGAACAATAACGAAACCATTCTCAAAGTTGATTTGGCAATGGATGAACCGCTGCGCTTTGAGCATCACCATCATCGCGATGAGTATCTGATCGGTTCGGTGCTGATTGCTGATTCGGTGCGACAGGTGGAAATTGCCCATAGCGAGCCGTCGATCGGCAACATTCCCGACGCTGACCCATCGTTCTATCTGGTGCAGCCGACGATGCTAGACCCCACAATGGCTCCCGATGGCAAACACACGGTTTGGATTGAGTTTTTCGCGCCCTACAAAATTGCGGGGCTGGAAGGCACCGGGCAGCATGGCACTGGTTGGACGGATGAACTGAAGAACAAAGTCGCCGATCGCGTGATCGACAAGCTGGCAGACTACGCGCCGAACGTGAAAACAGCGACGATCGGGCGACGCGTGGAAAGTCCGGCTGAGCTAGGTGAACGATTAGGTGCCGTCAATGGCAACTACTACCACATCGACATGACCCTCGATCAGATGGTGTTTTTCCGTCCCCTGCCCGAAATTGCCAACTACAAAACGCCGATCGACGGACTGTTTCTCACGGGAGCCGGAACCCATCCCGGTGGTTCTATTTCAGGGATGCCAGGACGCAACTGTGCGCGGGTCTTTCTGCAAACACAGCAGCCATTTGTCCAAACGTTGCGCGATGCTAGAGAGTCGATTAAATCGACCGTGCAATCCGTTTTTCGCTTGAATGAGTAGATTTTGGATGAGATTGCCGATTGCTTAAGGTAATTGGCAGTTTGGGTGAGCAAATTTTTTAAGTGTAACGATGACAAAGCGAGTGTTAATTCTGGGTGGGCAAGGGCGCATTGGTCGCCAGGTTGCCGCTGATCTTGCCGCCAACACGGATGCGGAAATTACGATTACTGGGCGCAATGAGTACTCTAAGCAGAATGCTGCTCTGGGCGCACAGGTTCAATTTTTAGAGCTGGATTTGGACGATCGCGATACCCTTACTGCCGCCATTCGTGCCTTGCAGACAGACGATCGCCACAGTCGTAATGTCGTCGTGCATTGTGCAGGACCGTTTCATCATCGTGATGGCAGAGTGCTGGAAGCCTGTATCGCTGCGGGGGTGAATTATGTGGATGTGAGCGATCACCCGTCCTATACACGCAAGGCAATCGCCTACCGTGAGGCGGCAGAAGCAGCGGGAGTCATGGCGATCGTCAACACAGGTATTTTTCCCGGCATCTCAAATAGCATGGTGCGACAGAGCATTGAGCAACTGGATACCGCTGAAACGGTGCATCTTAGCTATGTGGTGGCTGGCTCTGGTGGGGCAGGTGTGACGGTGATGCGAACAACGTTTCTCGGCTTGCAGCGTCCCTTTCAGGCATGGCTGAAGGGGGAATGGCAGGCAGTGAAGCCGTACAGCGATCGCGAAGTCGTCGAGTTTCCCCCGCCTTATGGTCGCGTTGGCGTGTACTGGTTTGATGTGCCCGAAGCATTCACTATCCCCAGTGCGTTTCCCGTCAAAACAGTCATCACCAAATTTGGCACCGTACCCGACTTCTACAATTTTCTCACCTGGAGCGTGGCTCGCTGGTGGCATCCTCGCTTGCTGCAAACGCGCGCTGTTATTGAGTTTTTATCCTACGTCAGCCACTTTATGACCGATGTGACCGATCGCTTTAGCGGTATTGGGGTTGCCATTCGGGTTGAAGTCAGCGGTGAGAAAGACGGTAAAGCAGCCAAAAGCTACGCCACGCTGATGCATGACAATACGGCGATCGCCGCTGGCTATGGCACAGGCAGCGTTACCGAGTTGCTGTTGTCAGGCAAACTCAACAAACCGGGTGTGTGGGCGATCGAAGAAGCATTGCCCACCGCTTTATTTGAGCAAACCATGCAGAGCCGTGGAGTGAACATTGAGCGGGCTTTACGCTGATACTGCGGAGGCGCAGAGGGCAGGAGGCAGAGGAAGCAAGGGGAGGCAGGGGAAGCAAGGGAGACAGAAGGCAGAGGACAGAAGGCAACTTCAACTCAAAACTCAAAATTCATAACTCAAAACTCTTTCCCCACACCCCACTCCCCACTCCCTCTTCGTCAAACGCTGGAATCTCCGAGCATTGGGTGGCAAAATGGACGGTACGAATTTAACGAGAAAAAGCACCATGATGACTCATCCCGCGCTACAGAATGCTCTGGACAATGGACGCGCCCTCAAGATTATTAGCGGTCTGCACAACTTTGATGCCGATCGCGTGGCTGCTACGGTCAACGCTGCCGATCGCGGGGGTGCCACTTTTGTAGACATTGCTGCCGATCCCAACCTGGTACGATTGGCAAAACAACTGACCCATCTGCCCGTCTGCGTCTCTGCGGTAGAGCCAGAAAAGTTTGTCATTGCCGTTGATGCGGGAGCCGATCTGATCGAAATTGGCAACTTCGACAGCTTCTACGCGCAAGGTCGTCGCTTTGAAGCGGATGAAGTGCTGGCGCTGACCCGCGAAACCCGCGAACTGTTGCCCACCATTACCCTTTCCGTCACCGTGCCTCACATCCTGACGCTCGATAAACAGGTGCAACTGGCAGAAGCATTGGTACAAGCCGGAGCAGACATCATCCAAACCGAAGGCGGTACTAGCAGCCAGCCCACTCACTCCGGCACGTTGGGACTTATCGAAAAAGCCGCTCCCACCCTGGCTGCTGCTTATGAAATCTCCCGTGTGGTCAAGGTTCCCGTCTTATGCGCCTCCGGTCTGTCAAATGTGACGGCTCCACTGGCGATCGCCGCTGGTGCATCCGGCATCGGTGTGGGTGCCGCTATCAACCAACTCAACAGCGAAATCGCCATGATCGCCGCTGTTCGCAGTTTGGTCGAAGCGTTGGCAACCGTCAGCCGATCCAAAGTTTACGCTTAGCGCGATCGGTTTGTGATACGAAACTTTCTGTCTATTATTCTGAATTGGTAGACAGAAAGTTTCTGTCAAAATCTAAAGCATGAGGTGACTGAAACAATTGCTAAGATGAGCAAAAAAGGGTGTAATGTAACGACCTGTAATGCCTACTGCTGAATAACTAGCGAGTTTGTATCGTATTGGCTATCAGCTAACGTTTACGATGCTTCAACCGATATATTTAATTTGCGTTGATGTGAGAACTCGGAATGTGTACATCCTCGCTGGATATGACGAAGAACTTGAGTTCCAAATTCTGCCTAATGGAGCGTTGTCTCATGAGCCAGATTAACTATTTGCGATCGTAGCGAATCGGGCAGTTCTCCTACTCGCCGGTTGAGAAGTTGGAGGATCAACAAGCGAGTTCCGTGTTCAGCACCTTGCTGCATCCCTCGTGCTTCCGTTTGCCGTTCCCATTGCAAATAGGCTTGCGATAGAGTTGCCATCGGTGCTTGATCCTCGTTGTCGATCGCTTCACTACCCTCGATTGTAACCTTCCAAATCATCGGCAATCTCTGCAATGCTGCCGCTTAGCGCTTGATTCAGTACAGTTCATACTTCATCAACTGACAGGGCAACGTGCCATTGTAAACGGCAAACCGTTGGGAGGATTTCAGCCCGATCGACTGCGAGAGTTCCTTATTACCACTCAGCACAAACGCCGTCCAGCCTTTGAAGCGTTGCTTCAGCACATCGCCTAACCGTTTGTAGAACGCACCCAGATCGCTATCCCGTCCTAACCGTTCGCCATAGGGCGGATTGCAGAACAACACGCCGCTGTCTGAGGGTGCGGCAACGTCTTCAAGGTCGATCGCCGTGAAATAAACGTGGTTCGACACACCACAGTTGGTTGCGTTGGTCAGCGCTTGCTTAATCACATCGGCATCGCGATCGCTGCCCCAAATTGGTGCGGGAAGGCTATCTAACTGACTGGTTTCCGCTGCTTCAATCAGTTTTTCTAACAAAGACAAATCTGCGTCCAGCCAGGTTTCAAAGCCAAACCGATCGCGAAACAGTCCCGGTGCAATGTTGAGCGCTTTCAAACTTGCTTCCAACGGCAACGTACCAGAGCCACAGAGGGGATCGTAAAACATCTGCTCTGGTCGCCAGTCCGACAGTTGAACCAAAGCTGCTGCCAGCGATTCCTTCAACGGTGCAGCACCAACCGCTGGACGGTAGCCTCGACGGTGCAGACTCTGACCCGAACTATCCAGGCTGACGGTACAGGTGTCGCGTTCAAGATGGACGCTGATTTGCACATCTGGTAATTGCAGTTCGACATCAGAGCGATCGCCCGTCCGTTCTTGCTGCTGCTCGACGATCGCCCGTTTGACCTGAAGCGCCGTGAAATGGGTATGGTTAAGCTGCTCAGTTTTGCCCGTCGTATTGACCGCTAATGTCAGGTCAGGCGTGAGATACTGCGACCAGTCGATCGTCTGAATTCCCTGGTAGAGATCCTCTGTATCCCGGCAGGGAAACTCATGCAGTTTCATGAGAATGCGGAATGGTAATCTAGCCCAGAGGTTCACGCGATACAACAGGGTGCGATCGCCTGCAAACGCAACACCACAAAATCCTGGTACTACCGCATTGGCACCCAACTGCTCTAACTCCTGCGCTGCCAGCGTTTCTAGCCCCCGCGCCACTGTTGCAAAATACTGATTCATGCATGAGGCTCATCACTGTAAGGCACTGCGAAGCTACTGCCCTTCACAATTGTATCGATTGTAGGAAGACGTTTTGCTTCAGCTTAAGTAGCTGGGTGAAATTAAACGTAGGATGTGTTAGGCATAGCCGTAACGCATCAAAACCTTTAGCAGCATGGGTTACGCTTCGCTTTTCTTGAATGCCGAAGGCTATACCCATCCGACGCAGATTTTATATTTAATTGAACCTTCCTACTTAGGGGATTGCAAGAAAATAAGATACCCGTGGTTTGGGTTTCGGCTACGCTCAATCCGCTATGACTGAAGGTTGAGCGTAGCCGAAACCTGGTTAATTGGTCGGTTATTAAACCGCAAAGCCTTAGTACGAGACTTCTAAATCTCCCCGTCCATTCATTGTGCGTCTAAGAGGTTGTTTTAAAAGTCGGTCAGTCCGTAAAGAAGCTCACTCGGTGTAAGCTGCTTGCAGGATCTATAGCCTAACAACTTCCATCATACGGCTACAAAGACTTTGCGTTTTGTTCCAATCGTATCTGCCGCCACTGATTAGGAGCGTTAGTTATTAGTTTTTAGAAAGAGCAGTAAGCGCAAGTTTAGGTTAGCAACGATACCCTTACTTTGCGTCTCCTTCACCATTTCCTACTCCTGCCAAGTCAGCGCTGAGAAAATCAATAAACTGTCGCGCACTGCGACCCGATCGCCCATTATGTCGCGTTGCCCACTGAAGCGCCTGAAATTCCAACGCCTCTGAATCAAGCTGAATTCCTGCTTGCTTGGCGAGATGGTGAATGATTTGCAGATAGGTTTTCTGGTCAGCGGGTTCAAAGGTGAGGGTCAAGCCAAAGCGATCGCTAAAGGAGAGCTTTTCCTGCACGGTATCCCAGGCGTGAACTTCATCGCCATCGCTGGGACGGGGACGATCGCCAAAGAACTCGCGGATCAAATGCCGTCGATTGGACGTGGCATAAACCACAACGTTCTGCGATCGTGCGGTCAGATTTCCCTCCAGCACGACCTTCAGCGCCTTGTACGCATCCTCATCCTCTTCAAACGACAGGTCATCGACGAAGATAATGAACTTCTGCGGCAGGTTTCGTAGTGGCTCGACGATCGCGGGCAGATCCGTCAACTCCGCCTTTGCAACCTCAATCAGACGCAGCCCATCATCCCCATAGCGATGCAACAGCCCTTTCACCAATGAGGATTTACCAGAGCCACGACTGCCATAAAGCAACACGTGCAGCGCGGGATAGCCCTTGAGCAAAAACGTCGTATTCTTCAGCAGAGCTTCTTTTTGCGACTCGTAGCCCACTAAATCTGTCACCTGGACGCGATCGGGTGAGCTAATGCCAACCAATCGCCCCGATTGCCACTGCAACGCTTTGTACTGAGCAAACAGCCCGACACCCTGCTTGCGATAATGGGCTGCTAATGGCTCTAGACCCGTACCCCAGTCGGGTGCCGAGTGGAAGGTCGATCGCAACCAGTCCAGGTTTGCTGCCTCTTCATAGCTCCACACGACAGGTGCTGCTTTTAAATGCGCCGCTACTTTAACCAACTGGCTCAAGTGTTGGCTGCTAAACGCATAGATCTGCTGCAACACCTGGAGATCATGCCGCGCTGCTGCGACTAGCGCAGGCGATACGTCGCTCAAAGCAGTTCGCTGTGCCTGCTGCGTGAATGGGTTGTCAGCATGTAAAACTTGGGTAAGCAAATGGTCTTGCCAGCTTTGCTTACCGTCTGCCAGCGCACTGAACCAGCCGCCATACGCGTGCAGACATTCCGTATTTTCGGCGGCAGCATTGCGCTCGGCATGACGAATCGCTTGCAATAGTGCTAGAAATGCCTGACCAGGAGTGTCACTGAGAACAGCCTGGTAGACCAGGAGAGAGGCTGCCTGATGCAGCAGGGCTTGAACCGGGGCGATCGCGTGCGTACTCATTCACATCCAGCTAATTAACAGACTCACTTGTAGCATTAGCCGCTTGGCATTGCGTGCAAAGCCCAAAGAACTCCAGCATGTGATAGTAGATTTTGAACTGGTACGACTGGTGCAACTGCGCTTCTAATTCATGCACTGGACACGTGTCGATCGGAATCGAACCACCGCACTGTAAGCAAGTGAGATGATGCTTATCTTCTTGCACCAAACTATACAGCGACTCCCCGCCTGCCATCGTCCGCGCCTGCACAGCACCCTCCAACTTCAACGCCTCCAACGCACGATATACGGTCGCCAGACCCATCGCCTGATCACGGTTCCGTAATTCGATGAACAGATCCTGGGCGGAAATTGCCCGGTTGATGCTTTTCAGAATGCTGATGATTCGTTCCTGGCTACGAGTGCGACTGGCTTTCATGGAGGAGGTGAGGAGTGAGGAGTGAGGGGAGAGGGGAGGCAGGGGAAGCAAGGGGAGCAGGGGAGGCAGGGGAAGTAGGGGAAGCAAGGGGAGCAGGGGAGGCGGGGAAGGTTTGAGTTTTGAGTATCGAGCTTAGAGATCGGAGTGTCGAGCTTAGAAATCGAAGTGTCGAGCTTTGAGGTCGGAGTGTCGAGCTTTGAGGTCGGAGTGTCGAGCTTAGAACTCGGAGTGTCGAGCTTAAAGGTCGGAAGATGGAGGTTTTGGGTCGGAGTATCGAGCTTTGAGGTCGGGATGTCGAGCTTTGAGGTCGGAGTGTCGAGCTTAAAGCTCGGAAGATGGAGGTTTAGAGTCGGAGTGTCGAGCTTTGAGGTCGGAGTGTTGAGCTTAGAACTCGGAGTGTCGAGCTTAAAGGTCGGAAGATGGAGATTTTGGGTCGGAGTGTCGAGCTTAGAGGTCGGAGTGTCGAGCTTAGAGGTCGGAGTGTCGAGCTTAGAACTCGGAGTGTCGAGCTTAGAACTCGGAGTGTCGAGCTTAAAGGTCGGAAGATGGAGGTTTAGAGTCGGAGCGTCGAGCTTTGAGGTCGGAGTGTCGAGCTTAGAACTCGGAGTGTCGAGCTTAGAACTCGGAGTGTCGAGCTTGGAACTTGGGAATTCGAGCTTAAGGCTCGGAGGATTACCTTCTGCCTTCTGCCTTCTGCCTTCTGCCTTCTGCCTTCTGCCTCCTGCCTTCTGCCTCCTGCCTTCGACCTTCTGCCTCCTGCCTCCTGCCTCCCATAAAGCGATAGCATCAGTAACGTCAACTCCATTACAGGAAACGAAGGTGGCTCAGACATATCAGGCTCAAATCTATGTTACTCTGCGACCGTCGGTTCTTGACCCCGCCGGAACAGCCGTGCAATCAGGACTGAAGCACATGGGCTACGAGAATGTGGCACAAATCAGAATCGGTAAGTACATCGAAGTGACCCTGGATGCCGCCAGTGAAGAAGCTGCCCGCGAACAACTCGATCGCATGTGCGATCAACTTCTGGCAAACCCGGTGATTGAGAATTATCGGTTTGATTTGCAGGCAATGTCTATCGGTGTGAGGGAGTAGGGAGTGGGGAATTGGGAGTCCGGGGGAAGGATCATGCCCACGGGTTTGGCTCACCAGTGCTGGGAGGTTGGAGGGTTAAGGGTTCAACGTTGAAGGTATTGCCCATTGTAGAGACACGATCGCCCAACACCAGCTTGCGTCCCCGCCGTGTCTCCACCGTGCCATTCACCTTCACTTCTCCTGCCTGAATCAGCAGCTTTGCCTGCCCTCCAGACTGCACCATCCCCACCACCTTCAAAAACTGATCCAGCTTAATTGTGTCTGTCGCCGTCATGCTCAACCCTAATTTGCACTCAACTCATAGCTGAGAGCGTTACCTTTACACTCTACTTCTAACTCTCTACTCCCCGCTCCCGCTATCAGCCATCAAGTAATCAATTACCGCTTGAGCAATAGCTTGATTGCCATCCGTGATGATGGGCTTAGATCGTGGTGGCTGCAACGGCTCATACAAAAAGTCCCAACTCCCTTCAAAAAACTCGGTTGGCGTGAGAATTTGCGACGGCACATAGTCTTGAATGCCATCCAGCAAAACGGCAGCTTCGGCAAAGTCATCGCGGGTGATAGAGACGATCGGCGTACCTAACCGACACGCTTCCGAGAAAGTGCTGTAGCCCGGTTTTGAGAGTAAGCGTCCGCAGGCGGGCATCAAATCAACGGGGCGATAGTGGTTGTCGGTAATTTTGATCAGGTTCGGCAGGTCAGGCGCAGTGCGATCGAACGTCAAAAACTGCCAGTCCGCAAACTGCTGCAAGTTTTGGTAAGGAATAGCACTCAGCCCCAAGCCGCCAAAGGTCATCAGCACCGTGCGATCAATATCCGTCTTCAACCCAAAGGTTTCTCGCAGTTGTGCAACGCTGTAGCGGGGTGTGCCGCCAGTCAACCCCACATCGGTCACGTTGGGAAACGCAGTCATCGGCTCATGCAGCGGCAGACGAAACAGGCGATCGCACTTGCTAAAGCATTCGGCAATCCAGTCTGCTATGTCTACAAACTCACCACCCCAGGGACGATAGATAAAGTCCCAGCCAAAATTGCTCATCATCCAGCACGGCACCTGGGCAGCCTTTGCCAGCAGCGTCGCCAACGGTGGAATGTCTGCCAGGATTAGCCCCACACGGTTTTGCTTGATAAAGTTCACCTCGGAGGCAATCAGACTATTTTGCTGCGATCGCAACTCCTTAAGACGTTCCAAAGTTGCTGGCTGATCCATCGTGACGCTATCGGTTTGTAGAATGCCGATGTCAAAGGCTCTGGGGCGGTGGATAAAGTCGGTATGGATGTAAGCTTCCAGCAGCCAGCGCGGTGCTGTCGTCACCAAGATGATCACGATATCGGGGCACAACCGCTGAATTTCGGCAACTACAGACGCTGCACGGGTGGCATGTCCAAACCCATGATTTGTGATCGCAACATAAAGAATTGGTTGTGGCATGGAGTTAAGAGGTTGTTTGAAAAGTGTCTGGCGGTTAAAACCGCGACTACGTAAACAAAGTCCGCCTGCGCGGACTACCGCAGAGTAAGGGTTTTATAACCTGCGTAGGCAGGTTTTGTGCGTGTAGCCGCGACTTCAGTCGCCAGAGCTACACGCATCTGGACTTTTAAAACATCCTCTAAGAGGCGATCGCGGCAATAGGGTGGGCAGCAAGTGACTCACAAACATAGCCAGCTTAACGCCTCAGAAAGGGTAATTCAGCAATCCAGCCCAGTAACTCGCGTGGAAAAGCGGTGTCAGCACACATTTTTTTGAGCCACAATGATGACAGCGATCGAAGAATAGCCCCAAATGATCCAGACATCCCTATTTCAGCGGCAGGTTCATCAGCTAACCATTTGATATCAGTTGGTTAGAAATGGGGTGTTGAAACCGTGATAGTTAACGCTAACTCGATAAAATGATCTATGTCCACGGAAACGTTCTACGCCGATCTGGCACCCCTGGATAACTTTGCCGACATCACCAAAGCGGCAAAATTTGTCCCTGTACCTAACGATTGGTACGTTTTGATTACTGATATTGTTGAATCAACTAAAGCGATCGAGCAAGGACGCTATAAGGATGTCAATCTTTTAGGCGCTTGTTCGATTATTGCTGTCTTAAATGTGGCACAAAAGATTGATATTCCTTTTGTGTTTGGTGGTGATGGCGCTTCAATGTTAATTCCACCCATCCTATACACTGCCGCCAAGCAAGCCTTACTGGCAATGCAGCAACTTGCCCAATCAGAGTTTAATTTGAATCTTCGTATTGGCATTGTCCCCGTATCTACTGTTACAGATGCTAACTATGCCTTAAAGATTGCAAGATTAAAAGTTTCAGAGAACTATAGTCAGGCAGTGGTTACAGGTGGTGGACTCACTTACGCTACTCAGCTAGTCAAATCGTCTGACGACGATAATCTCTATCGGTTGATGCCGTCTGAGACCTTTGAAAATGTTGATCTGTCAGGCTTAGAATGCCGATGGCAAGACCTTCCTAGCCTGCACGAAGAAATACTGAGTCTGATCGTTCTAGAAACATCGCAGGCATCACGAAACTCATACAATGTTTATCAAAAGGTGATTGACCAGATTGAAACAATCTATGGCGACGATCTGAGCTATCATCCAGTTTCCGATCAAAACACTAATCTTACATTTTGCACAGAAGCGCTTATTAAAGAGACCAAGCTACGCGCTAAATCACGCCGCTGGTTCGACAAACTGCTCTATTTGTGGAAGATTAAGTTAGAGAACTTGCTTGGATTGGTTTTCATGCGCTTCAAGCTCAAGTTCGGTGAAATGGATTGGGGTATTTACAAAAAAAACCTGACCAATGCTACTGATTACCGCAAATTTGACGACATGCTGCGTTTGGTGATGTCTGGCACTGTCGTACAGCGAGAAGCGCTCGTGAACTATCTTGAGGCACAGTATAAGGCTGGCAATTTAGTCTACGGAACGCACATTTCCGATCGCGCTTTAATGACATGCCTGGTTTTTGAACATAACGGACCTCAGGTTCATTTTATCGATGGTGCAGATGGCGGCTACACGTTAGCAGCAAAAGCAATGAAAGTAAGAATGCACCGCAAAGTGCTGAATTGGAATGCGTATGTTTCACTGAACAAGCGACAACAACACCTGTTCAACTAAATAGACAAACACGCTCCTCTCGGCTTCCCTAACTCTTTTTCGCTTCAGTTGAGATGAATTGTCGAATCGACTCTACTAGCTGCTCCACTTCCGCTTCCAGAGTCAGGTAGTGTACACAGGCACGAACGCAATCGGGATCAAGAATGAGGCGAATCATGACATTCTTTGCTTCTAAAAATTTCACCAGTTGACTGTGGGAGTTGTCCGTCAGTTGGAATGAGACCAACCCTGTGTCTGGCGGCGACGATCGCAGACAAGATACATCCGGTAGTAACCGCAACTGCTGCCACAGTTGCTGGCTGAGTGCTTGCAAGCGCTGATAGCGATCGTGGGCAGTGCCCCATTCATCTTGGAGGGCGATCGCAGCTCTGAGTCCTGCATACAGCGGATAGGCAGATGTTGCCATTTCGTAGCGCAGTCCGTTTGGTTTCCATCCCGTTGGATGTCCCGTGCGATCAACGGTAATGCCCCGCCAACCAGCGAAGGTGGGATGTAACGTGTCTAACGCCTCGGGGCGAACGTACAGCCCACCCAAGCCTTCGGGTCCGCACCACCACTTATGTCCTGTAAAGGCGTAGAAATCTGCCTGTAGTTCGTCCAGGGAAAGGGATATCATGCCCACCGACTGAGCGGCATCAACCAGCACTCGCATCGGCTGATGGCTCGGATAGCTGTGGCAGACGGTGATCATCTCTGCTAAAGGAAGTAACTGCCCTGTGTTCCAAAGAATATGGCTGAGGACAACCAGGCGCGTGTTGGGTCGCAAATGTTCCGCGAGCACTGCTACCGGGTCGCCCTCATTGAGCGTGGCTTGCAGCGGACAGGTAGAGACTTCGATCGCAAACCGACGCTGAAGCTCTTGCACTGAGGCAATAACGCTGTGATGTTCGCAGTCAGACAGCAGCAAATGATCGCCCGCCTTCCAGTCAATGCCCCACAGCGCAATGTTGCAGCCTGCGGAGACGTTTTCCGTCAACGTGATGGTTTGAGGTGTGGTGCCCAGTGCTGACGCGATCGCTCCTCTAGTACGCTCTGCCTCCTCCACAACCCACTCATAGCTCCGACTGGAGAACGGTCCCAACTGCTGGATTTGAGTATATGACTGTTGAATTGCCTCTAGCGCCACCTGCGGCATCGGTCCCTGCCCACCATAGTTGAAGTATGCCTTGTTGGCTAAACCCGGAAACTGTTTGCGATAGTCAGTCAGAGAAATTTGGGAAGCAAAAATGCCTGTCATGGTAACGTACTGGTAGAGACAAAGCGTTAGCATTCTAGCAGTAGACAACATCTACAACGGTCACCCTGCACTTTTCCTGTTAGCTTGAAAGCATGTTATTGAATGCTGAACTGCTACTTAACTATCAGCGCTGTAGCCGACGGGCGTTTCTAGACCTGTATGGCGATCTCAGCCAGCGAGATCCACCCAGTGACTACCTGCTCAAGCTGCTGCAAGATAGCCAAAGCAACCAGCGATCGCTCCTCGCTGATCAAGAGATTCGTCAGCCCCGCTATGCGTCACGAGACTGGAACGCTGGCGCACAAGCAACGTTGGCACTGATGCAGCAAGGGGTAGAGCGCATTTACCAGGGGGTGTTGTTAGCAGAAACTCCGCAGGGTGTCACGCTGGTCAGCAATCCAGATCTGTTAATTAAGCGACCAGGGGAATCGCATTTTGGCGACTGGCTCTATGAACCAACTGAAATTAAATTAGGCAAGCGCCCGAAGCTGGAATACCAGATTGTGACGGCATTTCACATGCTGGTGCTGGCGCAAGTGCAGGGAGCCTGGTCGGAAACAGCGTGGCTGATGCTGCGAGAACGTGGTGCCTATGCCGTAGACCTGTGGGAAATGGTGCCTCGAATGCAGGCAATCTTAGAGGAATGCATTCAGGTGCTGTCGCGATCGGAAGCCCCAGAAGTCTTCATTGCACGTAACCGCTGTAGCTTATGTCATTGGTTCGGGCATTGCTACGCGATCGCCAAAACCGAGCAACACCTCTCTCTGCTGCCTGGAGTGACACCTACCCGCTATCTGCAACTCCAGGCGTTGCACCTGACGACGGTGAAAGCCGTTGCTGATATGAATGCGACTCAGCTTGCACCATTACCAGGCTTTGGCAGCGAAACAGCCTATAAATTAGTCCGTCAAGCGCGATCGACCTTGCACAACCGGGCGCTGCTGATTGAAAGTATTACCAATCCCAATTTTTTAGAAGACATACCGACCGCTCCAGTAGAACTTTACTTCGATATTGAAGCCGAGCCAGCGCTGAATCTGGTCTATTTGCATGGCGTGCTGGTCATTGATCGCCCCGCTCAAACCGAAACGTTCTATCCACTCCTTGCCGAACGACCTGAAGACGAAGTGCTGGTGTGGGAACAGTTTCTCGATCTGGTCTGGCAGTATCCCACTGCTCCCATCTTTCACTTCTGCCCATTTGAAGTCCAGACAGTCGAACGACTTGCCAAACTCTACGGCACGCCACCACAACGAATACGTCCTCTCCTAACCCGCTTTGTTGACCTGCACGAGCGGGTTACGCGTATAGTGACACTGCCTGTCGAAAGCTATGCGCTGAAACCGATCGCCCGCTGGTTAGGCTTTGACTGGCGTGACCCTAGTGCCAATGGTGCCCAATCCATTTACTGGTATGCTCAATGGCTCTCGACGGGCGATCGCACTTACCTTGATGCCATCCTCACCTACAACGAAGATGATTGCCGCGCGACCTATCACGCCAAAGATTGGCTCGTGAATTTCTTGCAAGAGACGTATCAGGCAGAACTTGCTTGAGCATCAATCAAATTCACGCGTACAGTAGCTGATTCACTCTAATCGGATGATGCGGTTACTTCATGCAACTGACAGCGAGAGGCGATCGCGCTTTTCTCAGTGGGGCGATCGTGGTTAAAGTCATCCTCAACTCCTAACGGTGAAGTTGTGCGGCGACAAGCAACACCGAAGCGAAGCAATAAAACCCTGCAAGTTCGCTCCAAAGGCTTGTTGGGCTTTCGACCAACCGATCGCTCCTCCATCTTCTTACTCCTACCGATCGCCCCAAACCGCACAGTTTAGGGCACTCCAGAGCGATACCAGCACAGCGGCACGAGTCTGATCGGCGCATCTCCAGTCATTCAAGACAGTCTAAGATTGAACTCATCCAGAAGAAAGTTAATAAAGCATTTCACCTTTGCTGATTGAAAACGTCCTCGCCGATAAACAGCGTGAATGGGCAGCGGGTCTATTTCATATTCTGCAAGGATAACTTTAACCGCTTGAATTTGTATTTCATGACTGTACGCCCACATCGGTGCTGTGCCAATGCCAATGTCGGTCAAAACCGCTCCACGATGTGCTATGGAGCTATTGACTTGCAAATTTCCCTGCACCTTTACCGTTGTCCCTCGAAACGGCCATTCATTGCCCGTGGACTGGGGCGTATAAACAATACAGTTATGCTGCAAAAGGTCTGTGGGCACCTGTGGTTCGCCAAATTTCTTTAAATATTTCACCGATGCTACGGTCACAAATCTAGAGATACCAATCGGTTGTGAGATTAAGTTATGGTCAACAGAACCGCCAATTCTAATGCCTAAATCAATGCCCTCTCCAACTAAATCGGCAAAGTGCTCAGACATGTTGAGGTCAACTTTGATATCGGGATAGCGATCGAGAAACTGCTTGAGGCGAGGAAGCAACTGCATCTGTCCAAAAGCTGCTAAGCAATTGATCCTTAGCGTTCCAGAGGGTTTTTGTCGTTTTCCCACACTAGACTCCGCCTCAGATAACGCTTCTAAAACCTGCTGACAATGCTCATAAAAGCGTATCCCCTCATCCGTCATGTTCATTGTGCGCGTCGATCGCACTAGTAGTTGCACATCTAAATATTCTTCTAGGGCAGCAATCTGTTTACTAATGGTGGGCTGACTCGTATTCATCTCTCTGGCTACGGCAGAGAAACTACCCGTCTCCACCGTTCGCACAAAACTTTTCATACAAGTAATGAGATCTAGCATGGAGATTTATTCCATCTAGGAATGAACGATATTCAATTCTACCGTCTTCTCAAATCCAGAAGAATGAATCATCATAAATCTTGTAGGTTCAATTCAGATGTTTAGTTCAACACCCCAAATCACTTCTAAAAGGAGAAAAATCATGATTACAGCGACCGATCTCAGCGCAAACTTTGAAGCTATCAAGAGCCTGGTTTTGCAAGGAAAAACCATGGAAGCTTTCGAGAAATACTATGGCGATGATGTGGTAATGCAAGAGAATGAAACACCCGCTATTTTTGGGAAAGCTGCGAACCGCAACCGAGAACTGAACTTCTTCTCTAAAGTGACTGAATTTCGTGCAATGGAAGTGAAGGCGGTTGCCTATGGTGAGGATGTGATTATTTCTGAATGGTTTGTGGACTATACCCACGCAGAATGGGGCAAAGTCACGCACGATCAGGTGTCTGTACAACGCTGGAAAGATGGCAAAGTTGTTCACGAACGGTTCTATTACGCGACTTAGGACGAATAAGTTTACTGCTCGTCTCGTTGAACAAGGCGAGCAGTAAAAAACTTGCTTTTATCAGAATTACGCCATGACGATTCGGAGGAAATTATGGCATCAGGACTAATGATCCAGGGCAAATGGACAACTGAACGCAAGGATCAAGATCAGAGCGGTAAATTCAAGGAGAGAACGACAACGTTTCGCGATCGCGTGACTGCTGATGGATCGAGCGGGTTTAAGGCAGAGACAGGACGCTATCACCTCTATGTTTCTCTGGGATGTCCGTGGGCACATCGCGCGTTAATTATGCGAGAACTCAAAGGGTTGCAGGATGTGATCTCAGTCTCTATCGCCGATCCGATTCTTGGCGACAAGGGGTGGAGTTTTTCGGAAGCACCAAGCGCGATGCTTGACTCGGTCAATCACGTTCAATATTTGCAAGAGATCTATGCAAAAGCCAATCCCAAATTCACTGGACGAGTGACAGTTCCGGTGCTGTGGGATAGGCAAACCCAAACCATCGTCAACAACGAATCTCGTGAAATCATCCGAATGTTTGACGTAGAGTTTGCAGAATTGGCAACGCAGAAAATCGACTTATACCCACATAACCTACGACAGAAAATTGATCAAACGATCGATGCAATCTACATGCCGATCAACGCGGGTGTCTATCGAGCTGGTTTTGCGACTTCACAAGCCGCCTACGAAGAGGCGGTGACTGAACTTTTCGAGCATTTAGATCGGTGGGAAATCGTTCTGAACAAGCAGCGCTATTTATGTGGCAAGCAACTCACTGAAGTTGATATTTGTCTGTTTACCACCCTATATCGCTTCGACTCAGTGTATTACGGTCACTTTAAGTGCAATTTGCGGCGAATTATCGACTATCCAAACCTTTGGAACTACGTCAAGGATCTCTATCAGCGTCCTGAGTTCAAAGCGACGTGCAACCTGGATCATATTAAGCGCGGTTATTACATGAGTATGACTGAGATCAATCCCAATCGAATTGTGCCAAAGGGACCAATTCTCGATTTTGACGAACGGCACGATCGCGATCGCTTTGCCCATGCTGGTTAAAAACATGAATTCAAGGACACGAAATAGTTGCATTATCCAGTTTAATTTAATGGAGTTAATCCCACGATTCATCATATTTCGATCGCTGCACACAATCCTCTGCATGTTAGCCAAGTGCTAGCAGAAGTGTTGCAAGGAACATCGATCCCCTTTCCGGGTTATCCTGGCAGCTACGTCGCTCTGGCTTTAGATTCCCAAGGAACCATGATCGAAGTTCACCCATTCGGTACTGCTTTATTCCCTGGTGACGCAGCGAATGAAGCGAGCCATCTCCGATCCAATCCGGCATCATCCCGTTACTCCGCGAACCATACTGCCATTTCTGTGCCTGTGAGTGCAGCCGAAATTCAAGCGATCGCAGATCGTGAAGGTTGGCGCATGGTGCTATGTCGGCGTGGTGATGATTATTTCGATGTCATTGAATTCTGGTTGGAAAATCAATTACTGATCGAATTGTTACCTCCAGAGCTTGTCACACAGTATCTCACCTTCATGGAACCGCGATCGCTGCAAGCATTTGCCGCGCAATCCACAACAGCTTAATCAACGACACGCTTCAACCTACGTTGAACATCAGGCGGTAGTGCCATTTAGGAAAGGATAGGGGAAATAGGGTGGTTTCGTGCGATTGTGCGTCGCTGTTGCTCGTTGTAGTGATGAATGAAGTTCCAGATTGCAGCAATGTGATTGTTCACATCTTTAGAAAAGGACAGCGTTTTTCGCACCAATCGGGACACCCGTTGCCGCAGGGTATTGTTGAATCGCTCAATGTAACTCGTCAAGCCTGTTCCCTTGCCTACTGCTCGATGCCGCTTACTCGGTAGCGCTACTGGATACGAAACCTGCCTACGCAGGTTCCAAAACCCTCGTGCTGAGGTAGTCCGCGCAGGCGGACTTTGTTGATGTAGTCGCGGTTTTAACCGCCAGACACTTTTCAAACACCCTCTAAGGACGATCGCAATGTCCGAGGTGACTCTGCGTGATTCGCTGCTCTCTTGGCGGACAACAGCAGAGCGTTTGGCTCGCATGAAGGAGCCTGTGGAGCGATCGCGCGTCCTCTTCCACTCATTCAGTCAGCAAAAGGGACATTTGCTTTCTCATTTCGCCTGTTTGCCTTCTCATTTCATAGATTGCGTCAGCAAAACGGCAATTTGCTTACTCGTTTTAAGCCTTTGCTTTCTCATTTCAGTAGATCGCGTACTCGTTTCAATGGATCGTGTAAGCAAAACGGCAATTTGCTTACACGTTTTAAGCCTTTGCTTTCTCATTTCAGTAAATCGCGCACTCATTTCAATGGATCGTGTAAGCAAAACGGCAATTTGCTTACACGTTTTAAGCCTTTGCTTTCTCATTTCAGTAAATCGCGCACTCATTTCAGTGTTCTCTTCAAGCAAAATGATCTTTTGTTCGCTTGCAGAGGCAAGAGTTGCTTTTGTAGTCACGGCTTCTATTTACCGGATGGAGGGCGTTCTGCCATGCGGACACGATCACATGAACGCACTAAGTTTTGTTTAAGTAAAGAGGCAACCTTTCCATAGGACTGTATAGTACTCTTGCTCATTCGCCAGCCTTAGGGTTTGAATGGGTTCTGTAGCTATCGGGGTCAGTCTCTATGGGTTTACCGTTTGTTCTAGATGTTGCGATCGGCTTAATTTTCATCTATTTGATTCTGAGCCTGCTTGCATCAGAGCTTCAAGAGCTACTCACGACGCTGTTTCAGTGGCGAGCGAAACATTTAAGAGACGCGATCGAGGTTTTTCTGGCGGGTGGTATTAGTACCCCTGAAGAAGAACAAGTCAGGGCGTTAGTGAGCAATCTCTATGACGATCCGCTGCTGAAAAACGTTAATCAAGTATCAAAAAGCTTTATTGCCAGGGGGGCGCGTGCAATCACTCGCTGGTTCATTCCTGGAAACAGAGAGGGTGCGTTTGGTGCTCACCAATCTTCAGGACCGTCTTATATTGCTCCAGAAACCTTTTCGACTACGCTACTAGAACGATTGGGGCTGGCAACTTTAGCTAGAAAGCTGACAGAAGTAAGGCTCGAAAAGTTTGCCATCCGAATTGTGGGAGGCTTCAAGGTGCAAGAGGGTGAAGCGCCGTTGAGCGATTGGGAAAAAGGCAGAATTAGGCTCATTGCTGAGAAGGCTAAAAAAGATTTAACCAGTGATGCTAACTTCGCAACTCTTGTCGAAGAGTATGCTGATGTTCTCCATGACTTTACTGTGGAAGCCACAACGTTAGCGACCTGCGTTGAGCGTATGGGCGAAAGTCTGGATGCTTATATTGCCAATTATCCGCTGCCAGCGTCTCAAACGGCTACACCGATCGCGCCATCGACGGTTGCGGTAGATGTGTCTCAGGGTTTTGATCCGGCAACACCTCAACCTGAAGCACCGGAGCTGGAGCCATCCACTTCATCTAGCGGTGAAGATTTACTTTACTTCTCAAAGCGCTTAAGAGCGTTTAAGCTGAGTCTTTTTGGTCAGAATAACGAACGGGCGATACTGTCTGGCGGTTTGCGTCCCAGCTTGGCAGAAATCGCTCAATTGGTTGATGAAAGCAGCACTACCTATCAAGAAGTGGCTCAATCATACAAATCGCTGCTTGAAAAGGCAGTGCCACTTGAAGCTCAAGTGAATCCTGAACTGGAACAACAGCTTTTAGATGCGTATCCAGAAGCGATCGAAAAAGAAATTGTGCAGGCATATCCTGAGACGGTTGAAGAGCAGTTGTTGGCGATCGCGCCAGATGTCTTTCAGAGTGTTGAAAAGCAGTTAACCGATCGCCGCCGCAAGATCTACCGGGCGAGGCTCAATCCACAAATTAATTTATTGAAGCAGCAAAAGCGAACGCTTCATAAAGCATTGAGTCAATTAGGTGGAGAACAACGGCAGCAAGTTTTGAGTGCTGTTCTCAATCAGTTTGGTGGTGATGAACGGACACTCGTCATCAACAGAAGCCTGGAAGAACTGAGCAATGAACAACGGTATGTGGTCATCAACATTGTCTTTGTTAAATTGGGTTTGACGAATGCCGATCGCTCAGTCTATGACAACTATCAGACTTACAAAACGATTCAGCAGGCATTAGGAGCGTTGCCAAACTCGATCAAAGATAGCTTTTCCATTCTTGCCAGACGAGCACAGTCTAAAGTTGAGCAAGCAAGTCATGATCTGAGTCAGTTCCGCCAGGAGGTCGAAGTTTGGTTCGATCGCTCAATGGATCGTGCTTCTGGTGTTTACAAACGCAATGCAAAAGGCGTAGCAATGGTCATTGGTTTAGTGTTGGCAAGCGTCACAAACTCAGATGCCTTTTTTATTGTCAATCGCTTATCAAACGATGAAAATTTACGCCAGGTCATTACGAACAAGGCGGCAGAAGTTGTTCCCGTCCGCGATCCTGCAGCACCAGTCAGCCCTATCGATCTGAATGCTTTGAAGCAACAAACCGATGCAGCACTCAAAGATCTATCGCTTCCCATTGGCTGGAAACCAGAAAATTTTGTCAGGCAGTTTGATTGCCCCTCGAATGTCGCCGCCGAAAGTGGCAGTCCTTGCGAAGCATTTTCTAGTCAGCCAGGGTCTTTAAATGCTTCTACGATTGTTCAACTCATTGCGGCGAAACCGATCGAGCTACTCAAGCTCATCATCGGTTGGATTGTAAGTGGGCTTGCGATCGCGATGGGTGCGCCCTTCTGGTTTGACCTGCTGGGTAAGGTGATGAATGTACGAAACTCCGGCAGCAAGCCACAAACAGCCGCAACGAAGGAGACGGCAAAGTGAGGGATGAGAAGATAAGGGAGCGGAGGGAGCAGAGGAGGCAAAGGAGTTTTTGAGGTTTGGCTTCGAGTGAGTCGCCAACGATTTGTATGAATCGCGAATACCAAAACTTGTTTTAGGTTACTTCTTACTTCCCCTGCCCCCTTGCTCCCCCTGCCTCCCCCTTTCCCTACTCCCTGACTGCCATCTGCTCTAATGCTGTTTGTAAATCTTGCGTCAGGTTAACGACGGCTTGCTTGGCGTTACGTCGATTGCTTTTGTAGTCGTCCCAGCGATCGGATACAGAAAGCGGTTGTCCAATGGTCAAAACTGCTTTGAGTTTGCCCAATTTAGGACGATCGAAGGGATTGCTGCCTTTAATCCGAGCAACCATATCCCACATCAGTAAGGTGGTTTCGGCAAAGCGCTCGACGCTGGGTTTTTCCAGCACGTACTTGCCTGTGACAGCAACGAAGCTTTCGACGATGCGCATGTGCCATAAGCGAAGATCGGCTTCTTCGGCAATACGGTCAGCCAGTCCGTGTTCCAGCGATGAAACCTGTTCGAGCGACTTCAGGTCTTCACGATAGATATAATCCCAACCTGCTTGCTCCAACCGACGACAGCGATCGATGACGCTGCCTTTGGGCTGCAGGTTGAAGTATTCCTCTGCTACTTTCAACGCGGCATCCATCAAGGCGCTCAGTCGGGTGGCAAACTCTTCGTGAGAAACGGGTGCGGTAAGGTCTGGTGGTGGTGCGGTGCTGCCATCCTTTACTGTCGCTAGAGTCTGATGATAGAAACGGCTGTAGAACTGCTCCATTACCGATAGCAAGTGTTCGCCTAAACGGTACAGCCGTCCATAAAGTACCTGCTCGTTTGAGGCATCACTGGGATGAATTGCCGTCACAGCCAACCCTGCATCAACCTCTAACTGGCTCAAGAGTCGATCAATTGCCTGCCAGGGTGGCGTGATGTAGCGATACTGAATGCCGATCGGCACGACCAGCACCGTCTCAGACCGATCGGCTTTCGCTAAGTCTTCGGCACACCAAAAAGCAAGCTGGCTCAGTCCCGGTTCTAGCGGACTCACAATCTCAGTATGCCCATTAGTGGCACCTTCAGGCGCGGCGGCTAAGGGCAACGAGCCATTGACGAACAAATCGCGGGCAGACCGCAAACCGACGCGATCGACCTTACCACGATGAATGGGAGTGCCGCCCAGACGTGAGTAAAGCCAGCCCATCAACGAGCCAGCCCAAAGTGGAATGCCGCGATCGTACATAAAATGAGCATGAATCGGACGCTTCAGGGTAACTCCTTGCTGACGCGCGATCGTGGGTACAAGGCGAGAGAGCAAGTACGCCAGTGAAAACGGATCGGTCGCGCTGGGGTGCCGAAACGCCAGCAATAATCGGATCTTACCTGCCTGAAATTGGTGAAAAAGGTCAACTAAAACCTCAACATTGCTTGCCTCGACCTGACGAATTGCCGTCCGCGATCGCATGACGACAGGCAACAGCCATTGCAACACTCTCACAACTGTCAGATTGAGCTTTGGTGGAATAAATTCTAGCGGCGGTTGAACTTGGCGAATGAAGCGCGGCAAGGGAGTCTCCTTTTTAGTTGTTGGTTGGAAAGCCTTCGGCATGGCTTCGCTAGGGTTGTTAGTGTGCAGAAACCAAGTTTAGTGACCAGAAACCGGGTTTCTCGACGAAATTGTTTGTTCGACCAGATTCCTTTCAGAAACCCGGTT
Organism: Tildeniella nuda ZEHNDER 1965/U140; assembly: GCA_019358895.1. GTDB lineage: Bacteria > Cyanobacteriota > Cyanobacteriia > Leptolyngbyales > Leptolyngbyaceae > Stenomitos > Stenomitos nudus. The sequence goes on from JAHHIG010000003.1 coordinate 398,148, forward strand.
TCTTTCCAGCACTTCTAAAAAATAAACATCAACTTCAGTTTCCACGCTTTACCCTCGCGGATCAGTTCAATTTGGCGGATGAATTCACGGAAGTAGAAGCGGCGTTCGGGTTCAGAAAGGTCAAGCCAGAATTGAGGGATAGAAACAGTCTGAGCGATCGCCTGCAAATTGACTGGCGGAAGTTGTGCCAGTTTGCCTTGAAGCACGGCAATTTCAGTCCGTAGTTTGTAGGTACGCAGGTCAGCGGTTTCTTGATCCAAAATGCCACTGGTGACCAATGGGGGTAATTGGGCGAGGATGGCATTTTTGGCAGCGATCGCGCCACCAATGCCCTGCTTTATGGTGCCCACATCAGGCAGATCAACATCGGCGACAGCACGAGGCAGGTCTTCGCAGATGCGTTCGATCGTTTGCTGAAGGATGGCATCGTAGGCGATCGCGCCACAGTTGGGTGTTTGAGTGCATCCGGTTGGGCGGAGATAGAGATACTCGCGATCGCGGCGTGGAGCAGAAACACGAGTAACCGTCATGGGCGATCGGCATTCATGGCAGATGACCAATCCGGCTAAGGAACGCGGTGCGCTGGCAGTTCGGGGTGGCAATTGGCGGTTGCGTCTGAGTAGGCGATCGACTTGCGCAGCTTCTTCACGCGAGATGATGGGCGCGTGGGTATCACTGACCAACTCACCATTTTGATATGCCAGATCACCTCGATAAACGGGATTGGTCAGCCAGCGATGCCCTGTAGAAACCGCGATTTTCTTACTGTACTTTTTTGCCAGATAGCGGACGGCTCCGCTGAGTGATCCGTAGAGTAAAAACTGCTCGAAGAAATCCTTCACGACTGGAGCCGTGCTGCGATCGACCACATAACGACTGTTGCTGCGTCGATAGCCATAGGGGGCTTTTCCCGGTGGTGGCAATGCCTTGAGGCGATTCTGGGCGTGCCCCTGACGAATGCGACGGCTCTGCTGTGCGCGCTGTACTTGCTGCAACAGCTTGAGCAAATCTGCCTGCAAGTCTGTACCCTTGAGAATGGGTTTGTCAGCTAAAGCAGGATATATCGTGCTGGTTGCTTGCTCCGTCACAATGAGACGAATGCCCAACGCTTCCAGTTCAGCCAGTCGATCGCCCACTGCCTCCACAGAATTACCCAACTCTTCCACGCGCCGAATGAGCAAGTAAGCGGCGGGTTCTGCCCGACAGTCTTCGAGCAGTTGCTGCCACTGCTGCCGAACGATCGCGCTCTCTTTCCCTTTTTTCGGCACGGTGGCGATCGCTAGATCTTGGTAGACGCGGTCAATCTCCCAGCCCCACAGGTCGCGATCGGGCGTTGATTCTAACAAAGGGTCGCTGTAGAGATAAGCAATAATCTTCATCGTGCCGGGTGCGATCAGTCTGTCACACCGCTAAACCTCACCCAACTCAATGACATTGCCATCAGGGTCTTGAGTAAACAGTGCGGGACGACCAGAAGCACTCATTTGCATCGGGCAATTGTGAGCCAGAAGCCGCTCTTTCGCTGCCTCTAAACTGACAACTGAAAAGGCAATATGTCGGTTACGCCCCCATTTTTCGGGATTACCTAGTTCACCCGACTTGGCGTTTGCAACCATCAAATGAATCTGAAAGCCAGACACCTCATACCAGGCTCCAGGGAAGCGGAGAACGCGATCGACTTTCTCTAGCCCCAGCACCGATTCGTAAAAGTGCTGCGATCGCTCCAGGTCTGAAACCAGCAGTGCAGCGTGAAGGCAGCGAGTAATCTTCATGGTGGTCAACCTGTGAGCATCAACCTCCAGAATACCGGAACTCACTCCGTACAAGGAGCGTTTTGTGGCATGTGTAGCTCCATCAAGCATTGTGCAATCCGTTTCGCGGCTCCGGGTGTGCCCATGCGACGGCGACCATTTTCAGCGATCGTTTGCAGCGCATCGGGATTTTGCAGTAAGGATTGGATGACAGCCGCCACGCGATCGGGTTCCTTCACCAATAGGACAGAGGCACCCAGCAAACGGGTTTGAGCTTCAGCAAAAGCAGGTGTAAACTGCGGACCTTTCCCTGGCATGATGATCGCAGGTTTGCCCAGTCCAATAAACTGTTCCGTTGCAGTGCCTGCCATCGCGATCGCCACATCGGCTCGATGCAAACACTCGGCAAACCGCTTTTGCGCCAATACTAGCGTCGATTTGCGATCGCCCAAGCCAACAGTGTAAGAACCTTCTGTTACCTGCTGCCAGCGATATGCCATGAGTGCTTTGTGGAGCGTTTCTGATTCCAATCCAGGCGCGATCGCCGCTAAAAACGTCAACGGTCGCGGCATCTGGGCAATCATCCCATTCACCGCTTGCAAAATTGTTTCCCAATTGGCGTAGGCTTCGGGTGGACGCGAACCAGGCAGGAGGGCGATCGTTAAGGATGAAGGAGAAAGGCTAAAGGCTAAAGCTTGACTTCTATCCTTAATCCCTAAGCCTTCATCCTTTTCTTCACCCCAGTCCAACCCATCCATCATCGGATTGCCCACATCAAACGCTGAAATGTCTCGACGTTTGAGGCTCATTGCGGTGATTGTGTCTCTGGGAAAGACCGCTTTGCAATTGGGATGACTCATGAGCCAGCGTTCCCACGGGTGGTAAATACAGCCTGTCCAACGCTCAAGGCGATCGTCCCACCAGGACTTTCGTGGCAACCACCCACCCTCATCACGCAGGTAGTATTCCGACTTTGCCGTGCCCACAAACGCGTAGGGAAGCCCACTGAGACGGGCGAAGAAGAGGGGAACGATATCGCCGACGGCAAGAATGAGGGAGTGGGGAGTGGGGAGTGGGGAGTGGGGAGTCATGTCTCTGCGTCTCTGCGTCTCTGCGGTAGTTGCCCAAGTGCGAATCGCGCGGAGTTGTGCGAGGGTAAGCTGGAGCAAGCCGCCCCGAATATCACGTGCAAGCTGTCGCCCATCCTGGTAGATAAAGCCACCAGAGGGCATGGTTTTGACGGAGCCAATGAGGGGAATACCGCTGTCAGTATAAGCATGACCTTCGCCCACGATCGGCAACGCTGCGAGTTCTGGTGGATTGGGCTGTTGCTGGAGTTCGCGCAAAATGCGGATGGCGATCGCATCTTCACCATGACCATTGCTAAGACAGAGTATGCGCATGAGAGGCATGAGACTGAGGACTGATGGCTAGAATAGAGCAGATAGACGACGAACACATAGATTAGTGCCCATCACAGAAGGGAGACTGCTCTTATGCCTCATCCCACCCTCAGTAGCGAAGAAATTGCTCAACGTGGTGAAAGCCTGCATGAGGAACATATTCGTGTTCATGTCGAGACAGCGGCGAATATTGGCAAGATTATTGCGATCAACCTTAGTACAGGTGATTACGAAATCGACCACGATCTGCTTGCAGCTTGTCATCGCTTAAAAGCCAAGCAACCCGACACCGTGACGTGGATACAGCGCATTGGCTATGATGCCGTCTATGCCATTGGTGGCACCTTGACTAGGACAGCAAAGTTGATCAGCGGTACCGTTGTTGAGTTATGAAGCTTTTGCTTATGGGGCTGATTCGTAGCTATCGGGTGTTGCTTTCACCGTGGTTGCCGCCAGCATGTCGTTTTCAGCCAACGTGTTCGCAGTATGCGTTGGAGGCAGTCGATCGCTTTGGTGCCATACAAGGCAGTTGGTTAGCCGCTCGACGCATTTGCCGCTGTCATCCGTTTCATCCTGGCGGTTATGATCCTGTACCTCAGCGTACTCAACCTGAACCGTTGGATACAGACACGCTTTGAGGATCTGGCTATCAGCTATCAGTTATCAGCCTGAACTGACTGCACACTCCACCACGAATTGACGTTTTAACCGTCTGAGTTTTTGATGAAGCCCTACCAGTCCATTGCGATCGCCGAATGTGGCGAGCCTCTGCTACCCATTCCTGACACACTCTTCGCGTTTGTGTCTCCCCATCCTTACGAAAAAGTGGGAGCACCCTACGGCAAAAAGTCGCCCTTTTACCTGCGTGAAGGCGTACTCAAGCGGTTGACTGAGGCTCAGGCTCACTTACAACAGCAGCATCCTGGCTGGCGGCTACAAGTGTTTGATGCGTATCGCCCGATCGCGGTGCAGCAATATATGGTGGACTATACCTTTCAGAAAGTGGCGCACTCGAAAGGGTTATCGTTAGATTGCCTCACTGAGTCGCAACGTGAAGCGATCTTAGAATTGGTCTATGAGTTTTGGGCAGTGCCAAGCCGCGATCCAGCAACGCCACCACCACACAGTACTGGAGGCGCGATCGACTTGACGCTAGTAGACGAGACTGATCGTGAGGTGGACATGGGAGCACCAATTGATGAACTCTCGCCTCGATCGTATCCTGACCACTTTGTCACATCTGATCACCTACGCGATCGTTCGTTTCATCAGCATCGTCAACTGCTGCGATCGGTGATGCTCTCCGCTGGCTTCCAGCAACACCCCAACGAATGGTGGCACTTCTGCCTGGGCGATCAGATGTGGGCATGGCTGACCGATCAGGCAACGGGAGTGGAAACAGTGGCGCGGTATGGGGCGATCGAGGTAGCGGAGGGGCAGGGGAAGCAGGGGGAGTGGAGAAAGTGATGAAAGAGCGTTGAGTTGCGCTTTAAATGGTGTTGCTAGAAGGTGTTGCTAAAAAGTGTTGAGGTTGGACGTTCTCCTTGCTTCCCCTAACTCCCTTGCTTCCCCCACATCCCCTGCCTCCCTTTCTTCCCCTGCCTCCCCCACTCCTCACAAACCGCTTATCATAAGCATCTAGTTGCTGGTTGCTCCCGCTCTATGAGCTACTGCCTCAATCCAACTTGCCGGAAGCCTCAAAATCGAGACAGTATAGAGTTCTGCCGCAACTGTGGTGCAACGCTGCGGCTCAAAGATCGTTATCGTCCGATTAAAGCGATCGGGCAAGGTGGTTTTGGCAGAACGTTTCTAGCGATCGACGAAGACAAGCCATCGAAACCGCGCTGCGTGGTGAAGCAATTTCTGCCCGCCAACCAGGACGCGCAGCATTTGAAAAAAGCGGCTCAGTTGTTTGAACGAGAGGCAATGCGGCTGGAAGAACTGGGCAACCATCCACAGATTCCGACGTTGTTAGCCTACTTTAGGCAAGAGCAGCAGCAGTATCTAGTGCAAGAGTTTGTGGATGGCAAAAACCTAGCCGAGTTGCTGCACGAACACGGCGTTTTTACCGAAGTGCAGGTGCGGGCAGTGTTGGTTGGGCTGTTGCCCGTGCTGGAGTTTATCCACAGTCACAGTGTTATCCATCGTGATATTAAACCCTCTAACATCATCCGCATGGCGGTGGGGCAAGCGATCGGGCACACGCCTGTCTTGACCGAGTGGACTGAGCTATTGCAGGCACTCTCGCTGGAAGCCGCACAAGGATACATTGATGTTGCAGTCGATCGCCGCTTTAGCGATCGGCTCCGTGAGGGCTTTGCTCAACCACCCAAAGCCGTATCGATCGCCACTTATACGCACTGGCAGCAACTGGCAGCACAGTTTGCCAACTACGCCGATCTGCCCTTTGTTCAGCGGCAACACCTGGTAGCAAACGCAAGTCGCTTGCTGAATGAAAGGCGGCAGCAGGCTGAACGCTCTACGACGACGCACGAATATCAACTAGCACTGGTCGATTTTGGCGCGGCGAAAGCTGCTATTGGTACGGCATTAGTCAGAACCGGAACGACGATCGGTAGCCCGGAATACCTGGCACCAGAGCAAAGTCGGGGTAAAGCGGTGTTTGCCAGCGATTTATTTAGCCTGGGTGTGACCTGTATTCATTTGCTAACCAATCGATCGCCCTTCGATCTGTTCGATACCAGCGATAATACCTGGATCTGGCGCAAATACTTGACCATGCCTGTCAGCGAATCATTGGGGCACGTTCTCGATCGCCTTTTGGAACCGGGAGTCAATCGGCGCTACCAGTCTGCAACAGACGTTCTGCACGCTTTGGAGGCGACACTGCCAGAGGCGATTTCCTCTTCCTCTAACGCACCCTTGCGTTCAATGTCACCGCTTCAGTCAAACCCGCAGTCAAACCCGCAGTCAAACCCGATCGTGGTGCTTGCTCAACCAGCCCCAGCGCCAGGTACTATGCGCTCAGCCGCATCTGCTGCGGTACAGGTGATTGCTCAAGCGATCGCGCCCAAGCCGCAACCTGCCAAAGCTGCTTCACCACGGCGCAAAACCTCAAAAGCCAAGCCACTCTGGCACTGTGTTCACCAACTACTCAATCCTGGGAAAGTCTACGCGATCGCGCTCAGTCCCTTAGAGCCGATTCTGGCAAGCAGCAGCGGCACCACCATTAAGCTCTGGGACGTGCAAACTGGGCAGCCACTGCGCACCCTGACCGGGCACCTGGATATCATCTACTGTCTCGCTATCAGCCCAGACGGCAAGGTGCTGATTAGCGGTAGTGCTGATAAAAGCATGCGGCTCTGGGATTTACAGACCGGACAGCGTGTTGGCACGATCGCCCTACACACCGATACCGTTCTTAGTCTTGCCCTTAGCCCAGACGGACGGACGCTGGCAAGCGGTAGCCTCTACGACCCCATCAAACTGTGGGACTTGGAGGTGAACCGGGAACTGGCTAGTCTCTCTGGACAAACAGGACGCATTGAAGCGCTGGCATTTAGCTCAGATGGTCTCTGGCTTGCCAGCGGTAGTAGTGACAGTACTGTAGCGCTTTGGGATATGAAGCTGGAAAATCTGGTCACAGGACGAGAACTGCGGCTTCTGAAAGGACACACCTCAACTGTTGCGGCTGTAGCGTTTGAACCCGATGGCAACACGCTTGCCAGCAGCAGTTGGGACAGCACCGTCAAACTGTGGAGCACACGCACACAACGGGAGAAACGCACGCTTCAACCAGACGCTGGTCGAGTCACTACGCTGAGCATCAGTCCTGACGGCACTCTGTTCACTGGCAGCGACACGCTTAAACTCTGGCAACCTCGAACGGGTAAGGAACTTGCTACGCTGGCTGGACATACCTCAGTCGTATCAGCGATCGCCCTAACCAAAGATAGCAAAACCCTGATCAGCAGCAGTTGGGATGGCACCATTCGGATCTGGAACAACGGGGATGCGTAAGTCCGCTTTATTGGCTCAGGCGATCGCCTTGTGCCAACAGCGGTGCCGCTTGGAGAAGCGCCTGCGTATAGGGATGCTGAGGACGCGTAAAAATATCCTGCGTGTCACCCAATTCAACAATTTTGCCTGCCTGCATGACTGCAATGCGATCGCAAAAGAACCGTGCCACCCAAAGGTCATGCGTGATAAACAAATAGGTCAGCTCAAACTCGCGCTTCAAATCTCGCATGAGCGCCAAAACCTGGGTCTGTACGCTGGCATCAAGCATACTGACTGGCTCGTCGCAGATGATTAGCTGTGGACGCGTAATCAAGGCACGGGCGATCGCCACTCGCTGTTGCTGCCCCCCGGAGAGCTGTGCTGGATAGCGATCGTAAAACGAAGCCGCAGGGCTTAACCCCACACGCTCCAGCATGTTTAGCACCTCTCCTTTCGCTACGTGGGGATCAGCCAACTGATGAATCCGCAGCGGGTCTCCAATACTCTCCCCTACCGTCATCATGGGATTTAGGCACGCATGAGGGTCTTGAAACACCATCTGCAATTGCCGTCGCTGCTGCCGCATTGCCTCTCGCGTCAACCCGACTAAATTCCGTCCCAAAAACTCGACCTTACCTGCAGTTGGATGGATTAACTGTAAAATCGCCCGCGAAAGTGTACTCTTGCCACAGCCCGATTCCCCGACCAGCCCCAACGTTTCACCAGGATAAAGATCCAAACTAATGCCATCCACCGCTTTGATCGTCTGGTCAGCTTGTGAAAACCATCGGGCAATGAAATTCTGCTCCAGCGTATAGTGCTGCTTGAGATTGTCGAGGTGAAGTAGGGGTGTGGGGTGTGGGGTGTGGGGTGTGGGGTGTGAGGTGTGAATGGTGCGTTCTAAGTTCTGAGTTGCAAATCCCCCACTTCTCTGCTCCCCTTGCTCCGGCACTCCTGAATCCTCTCCCCTCACTCCTCTCCCCTCTCCCCTCACTTGCTCAACCGCTTGTAAATGCAGGGCAGCGTTCAGCAGCGATCGCGTGTACTCATGCTGAGGCGTTTGCAACACGTCTTGAGTTGTACCCGTTTCGACAAACTTGCCGTCATACATCACAGCGATGCGATCGCAATACTCGCCAATCATTGCAAGGTCGTGAGAAATGATCAGCAATGCCATTTGCCGCTCGTCGCAGAGACGGGTCAGTTCCCGCAAAATCTGGGCAGCGACGGTGACATCTAGACTCGTCGTCGGCTCATCCGCCACGATGAGTTTAGGGTTCAGCAACAGTGCCAGCGCGATCGCCACCCGTTGCCGCATTCCACCACTAAATTCATGCGGGTACTGTGACCAGCGATTCGCCGGGATGTTAACGGCTTCTAATGTTTCGATCGCCTGCATCTTTGCCTGTCGCCGCGAAAGCCTGGGTTGATGCGATCGCAGTGTCTCTAAGCAGTGATCCCCGATCGTCATGAGCGGGTCAAGGCGCGTCATCGGGTCTTGAAAAATCAGCGCAACGGCTTCGCCTCGAAACCGACGTAAGGCTGCCGAGGAGAAGTCAAAAACAGACTGACCTGCAAAAGTGACGCGCCCCTCAACGAGAGTGTCTTCTGACAGTAGCCGCATCGCCGCTCGTCCCAGCGTGCTTTTACCGCAGCCCGATTCTCCCACTAGCCCCAGCTTCTCCCCAGGGTTAAGGCTAAACGAGACATCATCTACTGCCCACGCGATCGCACTCGACCCACGTTGAGGATACGCCACCCGCAAATGTTCGACCTGAAAGAGCGTGTTTGTCATTGAGTGAGTCATTGGCAATGAGCGTTCAGCATTCAGCGTTCAGCTACTCTATCAGTTGTTAGTCATTACAAATACAGCGCTGAGTCAGTATTCTTGCCTTCTGTCTTCTGTCTTCTGTCTTCTGTCTTCTGCCTTCTGTCTTCTGCCTCCTGCCTTCTATCTTCTGCCTGCCCACTATTTATCACACCGTCGCATCAAATAAGCTACCCCAAAATCACCATTGGGATGCTTTTCCAAAACCTCAGCCAACTCAAAGATTTGTGCTGCCAGCGCATGACCCAATTTCTCGATCGTCGCGCGCCGTTCCTGAGCCAATTGCTCTCTTTCCCGCGTTCGCGTTTGCCAATCATTAGAGAATATGTGGTCAATGACGGTATGTAATCCTAGTGTTTGCAGCGTGTCCCACTCACCGCGATCGCACCAAATGCCCTTACAGTTTGAGCATCGCTCTACATAAAACGGTGTTTTCACGCTCACCTTTGCCCTTGCCAGATAGGCATTGCATTCGGGGCATAGTGCTGCCCTCGCGTCGAACGGCGATCGCGTACAATCCATCTCTAATGCCCGATCGATGAGTGCAGACAGGCTCTCTGCGGTGGGCTGTTGTTCCTGCCAAACCGCATAATCAGCTCCTGTAATCCAGACACCAGCACACTCTGAGCAATGATGAGCCGCCAACTGCTTCACCAACTGACGATCGACTAACTCTACCTGTTTATCCTTCGGACACTGCACTCGCGCTCTCCCCGCTTCAACCAACCCCTCTATTTAACCAAGCAAGCGCCAGAATTTTAGCTTTTAGACGAAGAGATCAGAATCCAGAAGGCAGAACCAACTTCCCACTCCCCACTCCCCACTCCCTACTCCCCACTCCCTACTCTCCCAGCAAAACATCACAGTAACGCTGTAACGTTGCCAGCCGATCGCGCACCTGCTGTCGGCGCTGCTCAGTCGTGACCGTTTGACGTGCTGCTTGCAAAAACACGATGTCCACTTCTAGTAAACGCAGTTGCTTATCAATTTCTACGTGATAAGACTGCACCCAATGCTGTACATCTGAGGAGAGTTCATCTAGCTGTAAACTCAAAATCTGCTCACGGCAAAACCGCTGCAATGCCGTTACTTCAGACCGCAATCTCACCACAGTACTATCTGGTAGAGCTAGTGTCTGATAGGCTTCTTCCAGGATCTGCTTCAACGCCCTGTAGCGCGGCTGGTAGCTCAGTGGCAATACTTTTTTCATTCCGCGTTTCATTCCACACCGACACATTCGTAAGTTATTGTAAAGAATTTTGTCATTCTTGCTAGGATAGACATTAATAGAAACTAACAACCCCAAAACTAGAGGTAATTTGGCTTTAGTATTCTTGCTCTTGCCAAAGAATTTCGATAGGGAGCACATTCGTTCCTGCTGATGATTTTGAGGCTGGCTGCTTTTGTTAATCGGTTTCAGGGTCGCTTACCTCTCGTCTTGTGTGTAACGCCCTAGAAGTTAACTATTCGTTTTTGCACAGCTAAATCGGTTTAACGACCTGCATCAGTTCGCACACTGTGCAGTAAAATCAGCCATACAACAAATCTTTCGAGCCTTCCGATTCTTAAGCCTGATAGCATGCACCTAACGGCTCCCGCATCTCCCATAGAATTTGACGTTCCTGCCTGGTTGCAGGACTGTCTGCACACGCGACGGCTTCAGCCAGATCCGATCGCGCCCGAAACGTCTAAGACCGATGCAGATTTAGTCTGTAGAGCGTTTGAATTCGCCTACGAGCTGCACAGAGGTCAATACCGAGCCTCTGGTGAGCCTTATATCATGCACCCTGTTGCAGTCGCGGGGCTGCTACGCGATTTGGGCGGCGGTAGCGCCATGATTGCGGCAGGTTTTTTACATGACGTGGTTGAAGATACCAATGTCACGGCTGAAGAACTGGGCGAATTGTTTGGCAAAGAGGTTCAACTGCTGGTTGAAGGGGTCACAAAGCTCTCAAAATTTAACTTTTCTAGCAAAACAGAGCGGCAGGCTGAAAACTTTCGCCGCATGTTTCTAGCAATGGCGCAGGACATTCGCGTCATTGTCGTCAAGTTAGCAGACCGTCTGCATAACATGCGGACGCTTGAGCACTTACCCGATGCAAAGCGCCGTCAAATTGCGCTCGAAACGCGCGAAATCTTTGCACCCTTAGCGAATCGTTTAGGAATTGGACGCTTTAAGTGGGAGTTGGAAGACCTGACGTTCAAATATTTGGAGCCTGAGTCCTATCGGCAAATTCAAGAGCTGGTGGCAGAAAAGCGGATCGATCGCGAAACAGGACTGGCTCAAATCGTCGATAGCCTCAAACTGCGCCTAGAACAGGCAAAAATCGCTTGTGCTGATATTAGCGGTCGCCCCAAGCACCTGTATGGCATCTACCAAAAGATGAAGCGGCAGCAAAAAGACTACAACGAGATCTATGATGTTGCCGCGATTCGACTCATTGTGAGCGCCAACGATGAATGTTACCGCACTCTGGCAGTCGTCCATGACATGTTTCGTCCGATCCCTGGGCGCTTTAAAGACTACATCGGGTTGCCCAAGCCTAACCGTTACCAGTCACTACATACCGTTGTCATTGGCAACACAGGTAGACCGCTGGAAATTCAAATCCGGACGCTGGAAATGCATCAAATTGCAGAATATGGGATTGCTGCCCACTGGAAATATAAGGAAGCAGGCAGCTCTAGCAACAATACGCATCTGACAACGGCTGACGAGAAATTTACCTGGTTGCGGCAGCTCCTCGACTGGCAAAGCGATCTCAAAGACGCGCAAGAATATCTCGAAAATATCAAAGATGATCTGTTTGACGGTGACGTTTATGTGTTCACACCTCAGGGCGATGTAGTGTCTCTCAGTCGTGGCGCAACCGCTGTTGACTTTGCCTACCGTATTCATACCGAGGTCGGCAATCACTGTGCTGGCGTGCGTGTAAATGAACGCATGACAACTCTTGACACGCCGCTTAAGAACGGTGACATCGTTGAGATTATTACGCAGAAGAATTCCCGCCCTAGCCTTGATTGGCTTAACTTTGTCGTTACGCCAGGTGCACGTAACCGCATTCGTCAGTGGTACAAGCGATCGAACCGCGAAGAAAATATCGCTCGTGGTCGAGAGCTGCTAGAGCGAGAACTGGGCAAAAATGGCTTTGAGGCATTGCTAAAATCAGTCCCAATGCAGGCAACGGCAGAGCGATGTAACTACCACAGCGTTGAGGATTTGCTCGCTGCCCTTGGCTATGGAGAAGTGACCCTTAACCTTACACTCAACCGCTTACGTGAAGCTGTAAAAGCGCAGCAACCGCTAGCAAAACTCTCCGATAGCCTGAGTGCGTCCTCCCAAGAGTTGCCGTTGCTGCCGACAGGTCCCAAACTTCTACCGCTACAACCGCCTAGCAAGGCTCCTATCATCGGTGTCGAGGGCTTGCTTCATCACATTGCAGGCTGCTGTACGCCTGTTCCTGGTGAAGCCATCATTGGTGTCGTTACGCGTAGCAGTCGGGGGATCTCGATTCATCGTCACGGATGTCCCAACGTAGAGGCTATTCCTGGCGATCGACTGGTGCCCGTTAAGTGGAATACGACCGATCAAGATCAGGGTCGTCCGCAAACCTACCCTGTTGATATTCAGATTCAAGTGATCGATCGAGTAGGCGTACTGAAGGATATTCTGTCCCGTCTGACCGACAATAATATCAACGTCCGTAATGCTCAGGTAAGAACATACCCAGCTCAAACTGCGATTATTGATTTAGGTATTGACATCCGTGACCACGAACAGCTTGAACGTACCTTCAGCCAAATCAGAAAGTTGAGTGACGTGCTCAATCTGCGTCGTTTAAGCCAGGTAGAAGACTAAACAGTGCCGCTCTTGCCCTTTGATCAATCGAGTTTAGTACAAAAGGGGATGCAGGAATGCTGACACGATTACGGCTGCCCTCAGTGCCCATTGACCTCATTCCTACTTTGAAGGAGTCAATCAGCAAGAGCGTCCAGTAAGAAGTCAAAATAGCTAGACTAAGGAGCGTATTGATCCCAAAAGCAGAACTAGAATAGACAGGCTATCTAAGTAAATTTACTGCCACAGCGTTAACTGTGCCAATAGCAACGCGTCAGTTTGTGATCGCTCACAAGTCTTTCCACAGCTAATAGTAGAGTCTGAATATTGCGTTTTGTGATTTGAAGCTGGATTAATGTTTATACTCTAAGATAAAGTATGGTGATTCTAGTCACAGCCTCTGTCTTTACGCTACGGGTACGATTGGAAGCGGGGAGATGGGAATGGCATCGGAGGGCGCGTGCTAGATATACTGCCAGGTCTGCAACAATAGCAATATTCTTTCGTCTAAAAGTGAAGCCTTGTGCGTTGATCAGTACCTTCAGTGCTTGAAGTAGTGAAAATCCACCCTTATCCCTGGGCATGGGAGTTCTAGCCACCGTGAGTACCTGGACACCCAACTTTAATCGACAAATTGACCAAGAGGAGCAGCAGCTATACGATCACTTGCTCCGACTAGTTCAGTCTGAGCTACCTGGGCAACTCATCGAACGCTTTCGTACTCTCTTTGTCGATGGGGTTGGCTATCCCGATGCAGACATTGCAGCAGCGATTAATAAAATTGCGACCTCTAAAGCCGCTGAACAAGAGTTTCGCTTTGTGCTTAACCGCTGCTGCCACATTCTGATCAACCGCTGGCAGACGCGCCCTCAGCTTCAAGCTGCCATACCGGAACTGATAGCGATTTTTGAGACAACGCCCTCCCGTCCGGTTACTGAGTATTCGCGCTCTCGGTCAGCTAGACGGGTGCGCGAATTGGTCAAAGGTTTTGTTGATAGTGAGCAATATGTAACACTCCGTCGCTTGTCACAGGTGATGAACCAGACTAGCGACTTGTACGTCCCGCCAGCACATGAGCCGATCGGTGCGCTGATTCGGCGCTACCCCTACCTCTACGAGCACTGCCTCTTAACCGATGGCAGCACCTATGAACATCAACAAGCGATTCGACAGCTTCAGGCAAAAGCACAGCGCCAATATGAAGTTGACTTGTCGCAGTATGTCACCTACCAAGTACGGCGATCGCAAATTGACGGTGACGTGCCTTTGCAAACCTATAGCCGGGTTCTTCAGCCAGTTAAGAACCCAACTTTGCTGAGCGATCAAGAGCTATGTCGCGCCCTGAAGCAGTTTGCTGGTAAATCTCAAAGCGATGGTACCTATCGCGATTCGGCGCAGCGGTTTCTGACGCACACTAATCAGACACCCACCTTTCAATCATTTAAGGATGACCTCTATCAGTACATTACAGCGTCGGTAGACTCAGAGTACGGTAGGCGGCAGTTCAACAATCAGCTTTACACGCAACTTAAGAGCACACTGCCAGAAAGCGACGACCAAAAACTCAACGATTTTCTGCTAGTCAGAACCTGTAGCCAATTGCTTAACTTTCTCGTGGTAGAAAGCCCTCAACGACCGAATCACTTTGTCTTTGTCGATCTGATCTCCAACATTGGCTCGACCTTAACGACTGGGCTATTGCTGAAAATAGTGCTGATTTGCCGCAAGGTAAAGCCCTATCTGGAAAAGCGCTTTTCCATTCTGTTTAATCACTATGAATTTTGCCGTCGGGATGGTGTTCAGTGGCTCGTTGAAGCCATGGAAACCTTAAATTTGGCGCTGAGCACAAACTTCAGTACGATCGATCTCTCTTTTATTAACCAAATCGCACGCTAGACAAGAACTCTAATACGATCGGCGATTCTTTAATTGACTAAGATGCTGACTTATGTAAGCCGAGAAGACGAGAGCAGTTTTTTATGCTAACGTACGTTTTGAATTGATCTATCGGTAAGCTTGATCGAATGGTCTGTTGTCAAATGGGCTACTCGCTCTTTTAGCGACATCACCTTCAAAGGCGTAACGTAATCTGTACTGAAAAAGACAACCAACGTTAAAGGGGTTTGTCTGAGCGCAATGTGATTGCTAGTCGATATGTGGCAGTTCGCTCATGCAGTTATTTTTGGGAGAGACTAAAAAGAATGACCCAGGTAGTTCTTGGTGAAAACGAGGGCATCGATTCTGCTTTGCGGCGCTTTAAGCGTCAGGTTTCTAAAGCTGGAATTCTAGCTGACTTACGTTCCCATCGACACTTTGAAACGCCGATCGAAAAGAAAAAGCGAAAGGCGATCGGTGCTCGACGCAAACGTCGCTACGGTTGAAGATGCGGATCGCTGCGGGGCTTGCTCTCCTTCGCCACGTGGTGTCCTTATTGAGTTAAAGGTTCAGCAATGTGAATAGCGATTTCGTTCAAGCTGTCTCGGCTAACCCTCGCTTCTAACAACACGAAGGATTCTTCGACAAAGCTTTAGATGCAAATATTTATTTATAAAATATTTATTGATAAACGTGATGAACGCAGAAGCCAGATTAGCTCCTGCGTTCGTTGTTAGAGAATGCGCTTTACGTAGCCTGAGCTAACTAGCCGCCCATTTTGTCTTGAACCTTCTCAAGGGCACCTTTGATGCCTCTCTCAACAGAAGGAGTGCCTTCAGAGTTCGAGGGGCGTTTCATCTCCTTGAGACCCGCTTTGCCTTGAACTTCGTTGAGACCACCGCCTCTAGTTTTCTTTTGCGTTTCGTTCAGATTCGGTGGGTGGTCGGTTGCGATCGCATCGCGTGATTCCTGCTCGTACTCTTTAGCTGCCTGGTTTGCAACAGCGTTTGGTTCATTCTTGATAGGTGCAGCAAATGCAGGAGTCACATAAGAGAACAGCAAGACAGCACAAAGGCAGATCGTCACAAGGTAACGAAGGGGACGTAAAACAGCTAAAACATCTTTCATAGCGGGTTCCTCCAGGCTATAGAAGTTAGGTTGAAAAGCTTGTTGCACAACACAACTAAGCCTCTTCCATATACTCAGATCTAGACACCTATCAACATCTACATCTTGACGGATCTATGTCATTGCGTTTAGTAGGTTTTATCTCTCTCTGGGAGGAGTTAAATGGCAGGATAGCTGCAACAGACTAGGGCGCGTCATCAATTAGCTCCAAAACCTTGCGGTATCAGTATGATCGCGCCCGCCCCAACACACCAGGCTAGGGGCTGAAACCTTTGCTGCAAGCCATGTGTCGTTGTAATTGATGACAGCCCCTAGCGTTGCAAACCGAATCGTCTGCTTACCTGGACTATAAAACCTGTAAAACATTCCAGCTTGTTAGATGGTTGTTGCGGTCTCAGTCTAATTATTTTGAGAGAAACTCAACTTTTGGGAGAAGGGGATCTTGAACAACGCCAACTCCCGTAAAGCTCCATCGCTTGAGCAAGTTGTCAATTTGTGTACCAGGGATTGATTCGACTGTGAAGCGATCGACAACCCCTGAAGCGTGAGTGTTGAGGTAGCTTAAAGCATCAAAATGTTCGCGAAACAAGAGCAAAAAACTTGCACTAGAGCGCTGTTCTTCCTTAGATTTTGCATCAGCATGAGGATGTGCTACTAGATAACTACCGTCCGCTCTCGATCGAATGAGGTAATAGCTTTGAGAAAACATAAGGTAGGGAAATGAGTCGTGAGTAACGCTCGATTAATACGTTTCTTGATGAGGAGACGTTTACAGGGGTACGAAATCTGCGTTGTACAAGGCAATTGCTGCTCAAGCATTATTCTCCAAAGCGCAGCCATAGTGAAGTTGTGTAGGGACAATCCTCAAGCCCTGTTTGATTGACTACTTTGGCTGCTAATGATCTCAAGCGAATCGTTATGGTCGAAACGCTCAGCCACGATCAGCGCGACTAGTGCTGTTGCGGCTGTCGCCATAAAAGTTAGGACATTGGAATTAAAGGGGGTATGGGGGCTTCACCCCCAGCCAGGGGTTTCACCCCTGCACCCCGTCCTAACCCATATGCCTATGGCTATATGAGGCGAAGTTGTACTTGCCCTAGCCTAACATCCCGTAAAGAGCGACTCCCTACTCTTATATTTTTTTCCCAACCGCCTTCTGTGGTGTACAACATGGGCAGTGCAGTCTCCAGCGAGTTAATATCGCACCGTTACGCGTGAAGGGAAACAGGGGCAGATGGGACGAATTTTTATTTCAGCAGCGCATGGTGGACAGGAAAACGGCGTAACTGATCCAGGAGCCGTGATTGGCGGTACGACAGAAGCCAGAGAGATGATCCTGACGCGTGATCTGGTGGTGACGGAGCTACGATCGCGTAGCTTTGAAGTCTTTTCAGTTCCCGACGACCTGAGCGCTATTCAAACCCTTGACTGGATCAATGCACGTTCCCGCAGTGGCGATATTGCCCTCGAAATTCATACCGATGCGTTCTCTAACCCGTCTGTGCGTGGGTCAGCGGTGTTTTACATTGCTAATAACAGCCAGCGGCAGGCACAGGCTGAAACCCTATTGTTAGCCCTGCTGCGCCGAGTTCCTCAACTTCCCAATCGGGGCACACGACCTGATACAGCCACCGGGCTGGGCAGCCTCGCGTTTTGTCGGCAGTTAGTTGCGCCTGCCCTTTTGATGGAAGTGGCAGTGCTATCCAACCCGGACGATCGCTTTATCATTCAAAATCAGCGCCGAAATGTGGCATTGGGCGTTGCTGACGGTCTTGCTTCCTGGAGTCAGTCAGTATCGCCACCTACGCCTACCCCGACTCCCACGCCCACACCGACTCCCAGTCCGGGCACCTATCCATCCTCCAACATCAATATCAATGGTCAGATCTACGCCGAGCAGGGCATCGTCGTCAGCGGCAATGCGTATGTACCCATCGATTTAGTCGATCGCCTGGGTGTAGACGTTTCCACCGACCCTAATGTGCGTCGCATCACGTATCGCAATATTGTGTATGTACGTGCGGTTGATTTGCGCAATCACCATATTTCAATCATCTGGGATAATGCCAGTCGCACCGTCTTCTTAAAATCATCCTTTCAAATTTGTCCTGGTCAGTTCGATCGCATTGCAGGCAGGGGAAACACCTCAGAAGTCCAACTGTTGCTGTTCCTCAAAGCAAACAATGAAGCCGCTTTGACCCGATATCCAGACATCGCCAAGCTTTACCGTGAAGAAGGCAGCATCGAAGGCATCGATTACGATATTGCCTTCTCGCAGATGTGCCTGGAAACTGACTTCCTACGCTTTAGCGGTGCCGTAAAGCCAGAGCAAAATAACTTTGGCGGACTGGGGTCAGCGGGAGGCGATTCGCAGGGAGCATCCTTTCCCAGCGCCCGGATTGGCGTGCGCGCACAAATCCAACACCTGAAAGCCTATGCCAATACAGAGCCTCTGGTGCAGGCAGTGGTCGATCCGCGCTTTAACTTTGTTGCTCGTGGCGTGGCTCCGCTCGTTGGACAACTCAACGGACGCTGGGCAGCCGATCCTCAGTACGGAGACAAAATCCTCGCCGTGCTGAAGCGCCTGTATGAGTCAGCGGGATTGATGTAGTGGGGAGAGCGGTCAGCGGTCAGCGGTCAGCGGTCAGCGTGAGTGTAGAGCCATTGGACATTCCTAGCCAGGTGCAGTAAGACTTGCGGTCAGCGGTCAGCGGTCAGCGGTCAGCGTGAGTGTAGAGCCATTGGACATTCCTAGCCAGATGCAGTAAGACTTGGGTTAGAAAGCTGTAGTGTAAGAAATACAAACAAAAGCTGAGCGCTGAAAGCTGAGCGCTGAAAGCTGAGCGCTGAAAGCTGATAGCTTCTCTCTAAAGACTCCAGGCAATCAAAAAAGAACCACCGACGTAGGCAAACGCTTCAATTAACCCTGCGCCGAGATTTGGGGTCGCTTGATTTACAATCTCATCCGAAATTTTTACACCGGGAACCAGCACCCAGTCGGCAATCCAACGAACGATCGCCAGAGCAATCAGCGATAAGCCCAGCACCAAGCCATACTGCGGTAAGCTCTGCTGCCAGGTTTGAAACTCCGGTACAAAAGCAATGCGTACAATGTTGCCTGTACCAATTAATAACCCTGCTAACGCTACCCCAGCAGCAGGATTGTTGCGCTTGCAGATTTCACGAAACACGTTGTAATTGGCAACGCGTGGGTAGAGCGAACTGACTAGCACCAGCACTGCCAAACCAACTATCCAGCAGACAATGCCGACCACATAGGTGCCGCCCTGCCCACCCAGCGCCGTGCTGAGAATCAGTCCGTTGGCAATGTGGATGCCTGCTTCGACAGCTCCAGCTCCAACATTCTGCTCTGCCAAAATCTCTCGTGCGCCATTGCAGCGCTGCATGATCAGTCGATCGCCCACCCACGCTCCCACCAGCATGAAGACAATCACGCCTGCACCGTAGCTGGCTAAGTTGATCGATCGCTCTTGCCAGTTCGCTCCAGTCTTGTCCAACACTCCCGCCAGCGCGATCACAATGCCAAAGTAATAACCAACCAGCGCGATCGCCACGGCTGGATTGTCCCGCACAAAGAGTTCCAGATTCAGCTCCATGCGCCGAAATAGCTTTTGGTACGCCAACTGCCCCAGCCAGAAAATGCCGAAGCCGATCGCAATGTCGAGAGCAGTGATGCTGATGGGGAGGAGAAGGTTGGGCATAGAGAGTGGGTGTGTGGGTGTGGAAGAGGCAGGGGAAGCAGGGGAGGTGGGGGAAGCAGTTCTGAAGTTTAGCCTTTAGCCTTTAGCCTTTTTTCTGCCTTCACTTCTGCCCCCGTTGCAAGAGACCAATCAGCGTGTCGGCAAGGCGATCGTAGAAAAAGTAATCATGAGCACCGATCGTAGTGGTAGGAGTACCACCAAACTGGCGTTTGAATTGGGAGAACTTGGCGTAAGGATGGCTGGGATTTTGGGTATAGCCGTAGAAGTCATAGAGTATGCAGCCTCTGGCTTGGGCGCGCTGCATGGCTGCCCAGTGAAGGGCGTAGTTGGGCATGACGTGGGCATGGTTTGGGCTACGACCGCCATAGAGGTAAGTTGCACGATCGCCCCAGTAAACCACCAGCATCGCTGATAGTACTTCGCCCCGCCAGGTTGCCAGTCCAATTTCTGCTAAATTTGCTGCGAACAGCGTTTGACAGAGGTTGATGAAAAAACCGTAGGGTTCGCCAAAAAACTGCTGTCGTGCCACTGTTTCCCAAAACAAATCGTAGAAGATCGGGATTGTTTGTGAATCCGTGGTGAACTGAGTCGTCACACCATATCGCTGGCTGAGCCGCAGATTATAGCGACCTTTGGGCTTCATGGCTGCTAGTCGTTCGGCATCCGTTGGGCGTAGATCAATCAAGAGAGTTTCTGAGGGCAACAAATCCATCGGAGCGCGGACAAAGTCTTGAAGAAAGGCGGGTTTTTTAGCCAGTGAGGGTTCGATCCGAAGGGCGATCGCACCTAGATCTGCTGCTAACGTTTCAGCTTGCTGTAGCAGCAATGGCATAGCGATCGCTTCAAACTCAGGCAACAAAAACGGTGCACCGGGAGCAGACAGCAAGTTGGCAGTATGAGGGCGCGGGTAGAAGTAGAAAAGACTGCCGCCGACTAACTGATCCTCGACAAAAACGCCATAGCGAAACACCTGATAGCCTTCCAGTTCTTTGAACTCTGACCATGCCCAGGATTGCATAAAGCATCCAGTCGGACTGGATTGTAGAAACGTATCCCAGCGATCGTGATCGCCGCTGTTCAGTTGCCGCAGCACCAACCTGCTTTTCTGTGTAGAAGTGTGCGTAGCCGCTTGAATAAACGTCATTGATCGTCCCGCTTAGACAAGTTCCATAGCCACATGCCGCCAATCACCATCGTCCAAAAACCCAACCAGCCAAAGCTGCCATCACCATCAGAAGAACGGTAGCTTGAGCCGCTGCCAGAGTAGGAACCCTTGGCAAAGACCGCATCAGGGGTCGCTGTATTTGCCATCAAGAGCGTCACCATCAGCATGATCATGAGTTCATTCGTGTGTTCAGAAACGTAGGTAAACGGTTGTCCTGATCGCACATTTTCTCTCAACTGCCTGAGTTCTTGGGCAAGTTTGGGCGGCAGCTCTTTTGCTCGTTCTAACAGTGCCGCCAATAGTCGATCGCCCTCAATTTGATTAAGCAAAGAGCGACTGTAGCCCAATCCTTCTTCGGTCATTTTGGGTGTGTGATAACGGTGTTGCGCTGGCAGCAGTACGTCGGCGGGCAGCAGCGGTTGAGTGGGCTGATGAAGTTGCTCTAGCCACACTTGCACGATCGCATCCAGTGCCAGCAAATTGGGTGTTTCGGCTAGGCAGAGTTCAGTCTCTTGCACAGCCAGGAAATCTGTAACCTCTGAAGACTCTGATAGCTCAGTCAAAGAACCTGGATTCAGCAAGTAATAGAGCAATTGGGGTGATGCCAATGTGTTAACAGGAACGGCGTACCGTCGATCGGCAACCGCCTGACGTATCTGAAACGCCTTGATCCAGTCGCTGGAGAGGGCTTTCAGACTGGCAGGGACGGACAGCGATTCTAATTCTGAGCGATCGATCGCCACGTTGGACGCGAGAAAAAAGCCCCAATCGCCGTAGCCATGACGCTGAAAAGACGGAATACTCAATTGCATCGGTTTGACATCCAGCGCTGCCGATCGCACCGTTTGGTAAAGACACCAAAAGCCCAGCGTGCGTTGTTCGATCGACACACCATTCGTACTCATCACACCACCGTTGACCAGCACCCGCGCCACCTGCTGAAACCACTCGCGGCTATAGATCTGCGTGTCTTCGAGAGACGTGGGATAAGTAAAGTCGCAAATAATGACATGAAAGCAGGCATCGGGTAACGCAGCAACAAAGGCAAACGCGTCTTGGGTGTAAACCGAAACGCGATCGGCTCCCAAGGCTGATTGTGGTTCACCCGTCAAACTGCCCTGGTTATAAGGCTTAAAAACAGTTCTGCCCAGTTCCAGCACCTCAGGGCTGTAGTCTACCAGGGCAACTTCACTGACTTGGGGAAAGCGCAATACATCTCGTGCTGCTAAGCCATCACCACCACCACAAAGCAGCACTCGCAAAGGAGTATCAGGAAAACGTTGTACACCAAGGGCGATCGCAGGCACAACTAGATGCTCGTGATAGATTGCCTCGTCCGCTGTATCAAACTGCAAATCCCCATTGAGGTAGAACGCAAGACCGTTAGCGGCATGTTCAATGAAAAGCGAGGTAGGCATGGGCGGTCAGATACCAAACATCATGAGCAGGAAACCAACAATCACTATTCCCCAAGCGATCGCATATTCTCTAGACCGATCGGCAGCAGCAATCATTGCCGTCACTGGAGCCTCGTAGGCACTCGCAAAGCCAAGCCCCCGCTGCACATCAGTAAAATCCTCTGGCTGGACTTCGCGGGTCGAATACACTACCAGTCTGTTGTTCGACCAAGCCTCTAGCGCCAAATTCCACAGATGGGGTGCATCCCAATAGTCCCAGGTGATGCGGAGGCGCGACTCGCCATCGGACGCATAGTCGCCCTCCGTTTTCGACTCAAATTCATAGGTACGGTTAAACAACTTCAGCGTTGGATAGGGTGTGCGCTGCGATCGCATCTCTGCCGCCAACGTCAACGCCACATCTCGCGCTGATTCTGGCTCATAAAGCGCTGGATTTGTCACTGCTTCTGCTAAAAACCAATGCACTGACCCGTCCGGGTTCGCTGGATCAATCTCCCGCAGCAGGTAATACTCCTTTCCCGTCTGCGATCGCAGTAGCCATTCCTCAGTTTCATAGCCGTTGTCGTCGGTGTAGGTACTGTAGTCGTTGACCTGCCATAGAACACCGTGATACTTCAGGCGATCGTTTTCTCGGAGTTGGCGCAGTTGGGCTTCAGTAAGGGTGGACATCAGGGTCAAAAGTGGAGGAGTGCCAAAGTGAAGATGCGAGCAATTTTGAGCTGATTTGCATCGGTCTAAAATTGTTGAATACACTCACTTGGGGCGATCTAGCCTTTTACCTCCCTATCACCCCATCACCGAGAGATAATGCCAATACGAGCGATCGCACTCCCCTGTCAGCTTCAGGGTCAAAAGCTCGGCGAGTTTTTCTGCCTTAGGAAGGTTGTTCTGATGATAGTCGCAGACGTGGATATCTACAGCGACTTTGTTACATTCCGTCCAAATGTGCAGGGCAACGTGAGATTCTTTCAGAATCAAAACGGCTGAAACACCTTGGGGTTCAAAGGTTGAGGCAACATCTCCGACCGCTTCCAGTCCAGCTTGCTCAACCACATCTCTTAACAAAAGCAGCAGTGCGGTGCTGGAGCATGTAGCGATCGTTCTCGCAATCGGCAGAACGGCAGCAAGATGGTGCGAGTGGATAGTCACGCGTAGCGACGTTGTGCAGCAGGCTTCTCAGTCCCAAAGGTTTCCAGCAGCAGGTAATGCAGGTGCTGGCGAAACCCTGGCTCTAAGTAACGCTCGCGCACTGAATTCCAATCCGACAGGGCTTCCGCTTGAGTTTGCTTCACAATTGCCTGGAGATCCGGCAGTTTAGTATGTTTCGACAAGTGCTTTACAAGCAGTGCCTGTAAAACCTGGCTGTCATGTACCGTCCCTAGCTTAGACTGAATCGTCTTGATATCTTTAATCCATGTCTGAAAAGCTTCGCCATAAAACGGTACAAAAAACTCTGCTTGATAGCGCACATGCTTACAGGCTTTACGAAGATCGTGCAGCACGTCACTGGCAGCATCAGAGGCATCCGTCTGTACGAGCCAACCTGGATGCAAGAGTAGTGTTGAAAGCAATGGACTCAGCAAATCTGGGATGAGTGGTAGCAAGCACTGAGTCGCCAGTGGAGTATACCGGGGATGACTCAACCAGGCTTCATAATCAACCTTGAGGTGCTGATAGCGCGATCGCGTCAGGGCATCTTCCACAGCAGAAAACGCCACTTGACGTTCTTTTTGAAGCTTACCAATCACTTCATCCAGTGATCGCTGCTCACTTTCGGGCACGTCAGGACGATAGCGCTGTTGCAGGTCTGCGGTCTGCACATCCAAATCGCGCAGCTTACCCAGCACTCTAGACAGTGAGCCAACCCGCTTCTCTGTTGCCGCTTTGGGGATAGCGATCGATCGCTCAAATACCTGGAGCGCAGTGCGTAGCCGACGAGTGCCAACCCGCATATCGTGGAGATGCTCCGGGTCTTTGTCGGCGATCACTTTCTTTTCCTGTTTCACAACAGCCTGATACTGCTCACGAATGACCGTATGTGCAAACTCACCCAGCGTTAGAGAGGGATCCATTTGAGGCGTTACGGCTGCCTGCTGCTTGGTTGGTTTCATAAAAATGGCTCATCGCACCCAATGCATCAATTGAGGGTTACTGCTCTGTCATTGCAGCGTACAGCTACCTAAAGAACAATGAGAAGCACCCGAATCATAGGCGAATTATATCTATTCTCACGAATGGCAGCCTCATCCCGATAACTTTAAGTTGTGTTAATGATTCGTCTGGCAAATTTATGGGCTTATCCGTATAATCAAAGAATGGTAAAGAAACGTAAATCTTTGCTCACAATTCAGATGCCGATTCTCATTTTTAGTGAAAGTGTCTGGAAAGTAAGCAAAGCTTCAAGCCATTTAGTCCTCATTCTTTCATTGGAGCTTGCGCTATGACCATAGCTGTAGGGCGTGCACCAGCGAGTCGTGGAGCGTTTGACGTACTCGACGACTGGCTGAAGCGCGACCGCTTCGTCTTTATCGGTTGGTCGGGACTGCTGCTGTTTCCCTGCGCGTA
>JAHHIG010000037.1 GCA_019358895.1 Tildeniella nuda ZEHNDER 1965/U140
CTTGGTCAACTTGCTGGCAGGCTTAATCGCCTATACCTACCAGGAGAAAAAGCCCTCCTTGGATTTAGAGTGCAAAGACTTGCCAGCATTGCCTCCGGCTATCTTTTGACCTCGTCGAACTGACGTTTTATTAATGAGCATTGGTTACCTGATTCATGAGTTTTCCATACGCGTGAATAAGTCTTTCAGACTCTTGCCCCACCTTCTCTACTTCTCAGACACAACCAAACTGGAGGAAGCCGATCGCCCGAACTCTTCGGGTGCATATTCCAGATGTGCCTCGGCACCGGGGTAGAGATACGTGCCGGGAGTGACGGAGCGGACGAGGTAGTGGAGGGTATACACACCGGGATCGAGCTTATCGCCAAAGGCAACGACGCGATCGTGGTAAATGGTTTGATAGCCCAACTGCCAGCTATCGCCCTGCGCTTGAAAGTAGGGTGTCGTGGTTTGGAAGCTGTTATCGACTGCCTCAAAGCCTGCGGGTAGCGGAT
The DNA here is from genome assembly GCA_019358895.1 of Tildeniella nuda ZEHNDER 1965/U140. GTDB lineage: Bacteria > Cyanobacteriota > Cyanobacteriia > Leptolyngbyales > Leptolyngbyaceae > Stenomitos > Stenomitos nudus. The sequence continues at coordinate 495 of JAHHIG010000037.1, forward strand.
CGGTGACGATGACATGATCGACGGGATGGTCGGTGATAATCTCTAGCCCAATGTCGTAGACCTGTCCCACGGGAACGGTGAGCGGCTCAGGCGCATAGAGTCCGGTTCTGTACAGCACTTTATCCTCGTTGGCGGGACGAATGGTGCGGGTCAAGCGTAAGCCGTTAAGCTTACCGGGTTGATTGCCCTGGAGCCGATAGCGGTATGCCACCAGATAGTGCAGAATGCCCTGACCAGACTTTTTGAGGGTGATGTCGCTGCGATCGCGCGGGAGATCCGCCATTTTCACCGTCATGTCTGCGCCAGGCGTTTTGTAGCCTTCAAACGTCGCAGTGGTCAACGTCTTACCTGCTAGAGTTGCGGTTGCTTCAAAGTTAGGTGGTGTGGGCTGGAGTTGGCTGTACTCGACCAGTGCGGTGAGTGCTTCGGCATTGTCGTGAGTGCCCTGCCAGGTGCCGTTACGTCGTTGTCCGAGAAGCCCTTTGAGCAGCCGATCGAGATCCTCAGACCTGGCTTTTTGAGCAACGAAGAGCCGTAATGCTTGTGCTTGAGCCGTCGTCGGGGAGTTGAGCCAGCGCCAGTTAGGGGGCAAATTCACAGTGGCGCTGCGTCCAGTCTGGTAAATGGTTTCCTGAAGTTGGCTCACCATTGCAGTGGCTTCTTGCTGCCAGTCGGGGAACTGCGCCAGATATCGCGCCAGTTTAATTTGGCTGATGGGATCAAGCTGGTTCCGCTGATTGTGAAGATCGGCAAGGAAATCATTACGTCGATCGCCCAATGCTGATAGCGCAATCAACGTTTCCAGCCGCACCTGGTTCTTGCACAGTGGCTCTTTGCAGAACTCGTATTGTCCAGGATCGGCGAGCAGTTTCTTCAGATATGTCGTCAGTGAAGGACGTAGCGAACCGATCGCCGCTTTCTCTAAACCTGCACGATCGGCAAGGGCGATCAACTGAGCCGCGTAGGGCGTAATAAAGGGATCAGATGCGTCCTGTCCGGGATAGGATGCAAACCCACCGTCCGGTTTTTGGAGCGACTGCAAGCGCTCGATCGCCTGTTTTGCCTGCCTGCCAGGATTAAAGCTGGCGAAGGTTTGACCGTAGGTTTTGGTGAGGGTTTGCAGGTTGGCGGCGATCGCTAGCTGGCTGGCAGCAGGTTCCAGGAAAGGCAGATCGGTTTCGTCTAGCACCTGTTTGGCAGGTACAGACAGTGTGGGAATGAGACTGCTGGCAAGCGAAATGTCCAGCCCACCAACATCAGGAACAACGTTTTTGTCCACATTTAAGGGAATCGAAGCCTGATCGGAGGTGGTGCCAGCTTCCACGACTTGTTCCGTCACATCCAGCGCTTTCACGTCGAGCGGCACTTCAAACGCATCGGTGTCGCTGCCGAGCTGTGTAGTGAATTTCACCTTCGCGTCGCCAGTGGTTTGCACGATTACGGGAAAGCGGTAGGCGCTGGTGCCTGCCGTTGCCTGCGCTTGCTGTTGACCAGAGGCGTTATCGAGCCTAAGTGGATCGGTGACGGAGCCGTTGACTGCAAGGTTGCCATCTTGTCCCGTGTTGTTGGTGACGGAAACACCTGCCTGGAAGCGATCGCCCGGACGGGCAAACTGCGGCAAGAGTGGATTTGCAATCAGGGGTTTCGTCGTTACAAAGGTCGTATCGCTATTACCAAAGTGCATGTTCTCGTCGGTAGCGACTGCCATCACACGCCAGGTTGTCAGGTCGTCAGGTAGTTTGAATTTAACCGTGGCGTTGCCGATCGCGTCGGTTTTCACCGAGCCGTTGTAGTACGCCAGCGCTTTGAAGTCTGTGCGAATGCGAGTATTGCCAGCCCCGTCGGAGGCACCCCCTCCGTAGCCCCAGCCTTTTTCGAGGGGCGATGATTGCGCTTGCAGCACCACATCCGGGCGATTATCGCTCAAACGAATGGAGATGGGCTGTTCGGCGTACACCGTCTTTACCAAGTCGGGCGGACGGTAGCCACTGAGTTGCAGCACCGCTTCGTTAACAACCATTAGAGTGACTTGTCCCTTCGCTGGCTGTCCCTGATTGGTGACTTTTAGCTGAACAGTCTGTTCGGCTCCTGGTTGCAGGGTTGGGGTTACAGTTGTCTCGACCTTGAGGTATTGGGGCTTGAGATCGGTTTCAAAGGGCGCAAAGCCGATACGGACGAGTTTGTCCAGGCTGCCAGGTTCTAACTGCGCCAATGGTTTACCCTGACGGATCAGCACTGCCTCGACTGCCGCATTGGGCAACATATCGGGCGTAACCTGAAATTGCACCTTGGGCGCGCTGCCCTGCACCTTCGTCAGGGTTTTGTAAAGGGTGTTGTGGCGAACGACGGCAAAGTAGAGTTCGCCTTCGGCATAGGGCGATTGGATGAGTGCCGTTGCCATCTCGCCCACTTGATAGCGCTTTTTGTCCAGCTTGACTTCCAGGCGATTGTTGCGGTAGCGACTGCCCCAGCTTGCAGACGCATCACCCGTTGCCCAGAGTTGCACATCGGTCGCACCATCATTGCTGCCTGCGAACGTGGCACGGAGGCGATAAGAACCCGGCGCTGGCGGCTTTAATGACGCAGTTTGTGGAGTGACATCAGATTTTACATCGATCGTAGCCACCGTCTTATATTCCACCTGATCTTGCTGGGTGCGACTGCCTTCTACCAGCTTTGACACGCGGCTATAGTTCATCTGCTGGAGTTCTAGATGCACGGTTTGATTCAAAACCGGGGTGCCTGTGGGATCGCTGACAATTACCTTGACCGGAAAGTCTTGTCCTGCCGTTGCCACAAAATCACTCTGCAACCCGATGAGTTTTTCGGTCGGCAACGCGAGAAAGGTTTTGGAATCGGCAACGGACAGGTTGGATACGTCCGATACCTGAGCATCGACGCGGTAGGTCATGGGGTAGGGCAGATCCTTCTCAACCGTGACCGTCTGGCTGCTGTCACCGTTTTTGCTCAGCACTTGATTCGTTTGCAGTACGTCGCTGGCGATCGTCGGTGCTTCTTCGGGCCAAAACCACTGCTGTCCAAAGGCAAAGCCATCCCAGCCTTTGGGTGCAAACTCTGCCTGCTGGCGGGTGACATAGTATTCAACCTTGCCGCCTTCAACGGGGGAGCCGAAGAGGTAGTTGCTCTGGGTTTTGGCGGTGATGCTTTGCCCGACGGAGGCGATCGCAGCAACGTTTTGCGATTCCAGGTCTGCGGTCTGAGTTGTATCAGTTGGTTCTCCGGGTTTGCCACCTTCTAAGGTCAGTGCAACTTTAAAGTTGGGTGGTTTAAATTCAGCAACGCGGAACTCGCCAGCAATTTCAACCTCATCGTCGTTTTTGGCGAGGATGGCGTAGTAGCCGAGGGGTTGGTTTTTGGCGATCGACCATTCCTTCGAGAACGTGCCAAACTCGTTGGTGGTCTGCGTACCCAGGCTGGTTTCCTGCCCATTAGAATCGCGCAGCGTGAGGGTATAGCGGACGTTCTTATCTCGCTTGAGGGTGCCGTTTTGCAGATAGTAGGCAGCGCCAGTAAACCAGGCTGTTTCGCCCGGTTGGTAGAGTTTGCGATCGGAAAAGATAATGCCGCGTGAGTCTGCCTTGCCGCTCTGCCAACCTGCATCTACGCCGTAGTCATAAGCACCGCTGTATTCTGTCGTACGCGTAAATGCCCAGTCTTTGCCTTCTTGCGCCACGATGAGTAGCTTTGGCGCTTCGGTGAACCGTCCAGCGCTGCCCATGCAGGTTTGTAAGGCTGAGCGATCGAGTAACAAGGTGCCAGTCTTGTCTGTTTTGCCTGTTGCACAGGCGCTGGGTGTTGGCTGGGTTTTCGACTCCAGCTTCGATTGGTAGATTTGCACAGCAGCGTTGGTAACGGCAGCACCATCCGATAGGTGACTGACCCGTACCATGCCCGACTCTGGGAACCATTGGGCAAACACGCCTAGATTCGTCAACTGCACCAGTCCATAGGTCGTCGGTTCGCGCCACTTTTGCTGCTTGCCATCCTGATACTGGTTGGTGCGTGCCTGAACGCCATACGCCAGCATTCCGGTTGCGCCGCTCAACTGTTTTTGCAGTGGTACGGTGGTGTCGATCGCCTGATTCTTTTGACCCTTCACAGACGCACTCTTCCAGCTTGAAGAATTGGGCAACAATCCCTTGCCGTTATCGCGGGGATAGGCAGAGTCGGCATAAACCAGATCGGTGGGCTGCACCACGGTAAAGGCAGTTTTGTAACTAGAAAGGTTGACCGTGGAAAGGTTGAGTTGAAGGTTTTTGCCTGTCGGAAAGATATTGAGTCCAGACGGTGCCCACAAGTCAGCCGCAACGTCACCCGTTTCGTAGTCGATCGTCGTGGGTTTGCCGAGCGTCTGCCCATATTTATCTTTGAGATCAGCACCTAGCTTCACCGTGTACTTTGTACCGGGATTGAGTGCCCAGGGGTTGAGGGTAACGATGCGATCGCCCTCGTAAACACGCACTAACGGCACATCTTTTTTGGGTGCTGGTTCTACAATAATGTGGGCGATCGCGGCTTCGGCATCCAGTTCATTGTTGAATTCCAATTGAGCGCTACCGTTCACAAAGCGTCCCTGCACCCCACTTGCGTCCGGCTGCCCGTAGTAGCTCAGTTTTTGGAATGCCAGCGGCGAGTAGGTTTCGACCTGACTGGCAAAGACGCTCTCGCTAGCCAAATTGCCCTTCGCTGACATTAGTCCTGGCGTAACGTTGAGCCGATAACGAGTGGCTTTAGAGAGTGGTTGCTGGGGTTCGATTGTATAAATCCAGTCACGCGCAGCCGGATCAAAGCGCTCAGTGGGAGACGGCTCTTCTGGATACTGTTCCTTCGTTTTCTCTTCGCTCTTTTCCAGCGCCACATTCAGCGCGACGCTGTTTGTCTCCTTGCCTGGAATAAGCTGTACGTGCTCTTTCAACGAGGCTGCATCAAGCTCTACGTTTGACGTGAATTTCAAAACAGGCTTGACATCCAGCGGTTCGACGGTCTCACTTCCTGGCATCCCAGCAGTTGGTGTACCCGGAAAATTGGTGAGCTTAATCGGTTCGGTGTTGAACGTCCAGGCAAAATCTTGCTCCAGGCGATGTTGCTTCAGGTCTGCCAATCCTGCTTTGAGCGTGACTTGAACACGAGTCGCTTTGGGCATTGCCTGATCGCCTTGAAAGCCCACCATGTGCGGTGTGAGAAAGCGAAACTGACCGGGCAGCGGCGGTACAACCTCAAATTTTTTCAGGAGGTCTTGCGGCTCTTTGCTTTCCAGGCGATCGATCGGGATCAGTGGTTCCTTAAACCGAATGCGGATTTGAGCAGTCGTTGCCGCTTCTTCAAGAGGGCTGATCTGCTCGATCCAGTCTGGCAATTTAGGTGTTGCTAAGGCGGCAACAGATGGCTGTGGGTTTGCCGTAGGGGTAATGTTAGCGAAACTACAGCCTTTGATGGCGAGGGCAACGCATAGAGCGAGCAAAACAAACCAGGGCTTCATGCCACTGCCACTTCTCATCACTATTCTCCCCACACTACGTGCGATCGCTACTAGCCGATCGTTTGTTACCACACCAGTCCTACTCGCAAGGAGGGGGTGATTCCCGGTGTTGACTATAAATCTTTACTATTTGGCGATCGCGATTTTGGCAACGGATGACCGTAAAACCGGGTCAGCTTGCTTTGCGCTTAATAAGGTTGCTGTACTCATCTGGAGGATGAGACCCGCCATCGTTTAGTCATTTATACTGAACTCATATGGGGTTCAGCGATATTACCTGTAATAAGATCACCTGTAATCAGGAGGCACTCAAAATGTTTCGCACTGTTGTGTCTTTCATGTGCGCGATCGCCGTTTTTGCACCAACGGTGACACTAGCTGGCGAACGGCATGATCGCGGTTTCTACAACCGTGATTCTTATAGTCGCGGCTATTACAATCGCGGCTACAACACTTATCCACGCACCATTGAACGGGTGCGAACGATCGACTTCTACAATCGGAGCCGTGATATCGATCGGCGGGATATCCGTCGCTGGGAACGCCGTGATGAGGCGCGAGAACGCTACTGGCGCGATCGTCGTGATGATCGTTATCGTCGTGAGTACAGGCGCGATCGCTACGATCGTCCCAGAATCATTATCATCCCCCGCATCTCGTTCTAAGAAAAGCGCTCATCGCTTTAAGCAAGGGGTGACAAACAGGTGTGCATCTACTTCTTGTGTGCATTTACTTGGGGAAACTACTTAGGGGGTGCCAGCGGTGGGCAGGTTTTGTAACCAGGAGAGGCTTTGTCAAAATTACACTGGTAGATCGTGCTTTTCTGCCAGCTTGTTGGAATTTCTAAGAGATCGCGTGTGCCCGTGATGCCTTGCCCGACAAATAAGAGAAGAGCGACACAATTCAGCACTACGTGGGTAGTACGCCAGCGATTGGCTTGATCCTGGTAGATGTCACGGACGATCGCCAGCGAAAAGACCATAAGCAACGCTGCTACTAGACCGTAGTAAAAGTGAGACGCAAACCATGCTTTATCCAAGCGGTAAACGCCATCCTGGAAGCCAAGCACAACCAGACCAATGCCCGTCAAGGTAGCAAAAACGCCACGCCAAACTTTCTCTTGTGCTCGATACAACAAGACAAGAGAGGCGATCGTTGCTATATAGAACAGCCCGATCAAAGCGACTTTAGAGGGTTCTTTAGTGAATACTCCGTCAGTGATAATTTTCTCAATGATGGGGTATGTAATGCCGAGTAGATAAATGCCTACAACTGCACCCGTGAGCCAGCGCCCCAGTTGAACGTGCTCTTGCCCAACTGCAGGGGGAATCTTGCTTTTACTTCCTGCCTTTACCTCTAGACGACGCTGGCGCGTTTGCCACGCCATTCTAATCACCATACCAATCAGGGGAAAGACGATCGTGACTGCGATCGCGGGATGCAGCAACAGGATAAAGTCTTCGGCATTCAGATCCATATAGCTTCCCCTAGAACATTCAAGAATGCTAGTAGAGTATCAGGTCAAGCTGAGAGCGTGCTGAGTTGGGTAAAAATTTGCAAAAGAGGGTAAGGGAAAGGCTCAGATTCGCGTTTTACTACCCCTGTAGCGCTTGCGAAATAAGCCTTTTCCTTACCCTTAAGTTGGTTAGATTCCCCACCCTTCTAAGGTGGCGCTTAACGGCAATCTAAACTTTAAGCACCCAAACGCTGCGTGTGTCAGCGCTCACGAAGGACGCAGGTATCACAGCAAGATCAACACCCAGAGACTTAAAAGCAGAACGAATCAACGTGGCGTGAGACGCTTCGGTCGCGCCAATACTGGCACCTGCTGTGACCAGCGCAGGTGTTTTGAGTTGGGCGATTTCACGACTATAGGCGATCGCGGCATCGGTTTCCAGTGCCAATGCGAGCTTTGCAATGTTGACATCAGAGTCAAGCGCACCCTCGCCCGCTTTGAGATAGGACGAGACATCATATTGCTGCTGGGCTGCAATGGGAGTACCACCCAGTTGTGTGATGACGGTTGCCAGAGTGTCGCGGTGCCGTTTATGATCTGCCTGGTTTGCCAAAGCAATTGCCAATACCGCTTTGCCCACAGCCGTGTTGGTCAGTTTACCTGCTGCAAAGCTGTAAGCCCAAATCGCCTGATGCTCATAGAACAAAGCGCCGTTGAGCACCTTGGCATCATTTGCATTCATGGCTGATGGGGCAGCATCCACACGTTTGACGATCGCTGGCAGACTGAATGCACCAGCAGCACCCACAACGGCTCCTGTTTTCAGCATGTCACGACGTGACCAACGCTTAGTGCGACGAGCGGTAGCTTCAGGCAGCATATTTCTTTCGTTATCCATCTTGATGTGTTCTCCTAACCTAAAAGAGTGTGTGACTCAGCTTGTGTGCAATCAGCGCATGAGTACCTGATGGTGCGCGTTACGCCATCGGTTGCCAGCATCGTGATGCCAACGCGATCGCCCCCGTCTGGTTAGTCAGCCTTTGGTGTTATTAAAGACAATCCAGTTTTTGCCCACGCAAAAGCAAGCTCTACCGCACACCTGCTCTCGCACAAGGCAGATTAACCAATGAGGAGCGAATCTAGAAAGTGATACGCAATCCTTGTGCCTTTGGATCTGTTACGTCACGTCACAGAATACTTGGGAGGAGCCGTCAGGTTATACCAATTCTATAAAATCGCCCTACAGATTCGTTTTTACTGCTGACCGCTGACCGCTGACGGCTGACGGCTGACTGCTCAGCCAGCGTCACTTTCACAAATCAAAACAGAGCATCACCCATCAGCGAATGCTTACAAAGCCAGCTTTGGCGATTAACGCTTGCCCCTGTGGTGAGAGTAGAAAGTTTGCATACGCTTCTCCGGCTTGCTGCTCAGCAGCGCCATTCTGTTTCACAATCACAAAGAGGTTGCGAGTCAAAGGATATTGTCCACTTTGAAACGCACTGACGTTAATTTTATTGCGCTGACCAGGACAGCGACTGGGAGCAACGAGCGGCTCTTGATACGGCGGCACAAATTGACCTGGCTGGCGACCGATCGGCACAGGTTTGACCGTACATTGTGGCACCAGTTCAGTTGCTGTAGAGAAATAGACCCCACCGGGATTAGTTGCCAGTTTTCGTAAGCCCGCTGTCGTAGTGGCAACATCCTGCACGTTAGCGCCGGATTGACTATCATCGCCTAAGAGCACTTCGATCGTGCCTGCCCCTGCTGTAGGAGGACGCTGAAAGGGCTGAATGGCAAGGTTTGGTCCACCCACCTGCCGCCAGTTCGTAATGCGACCACTGTAGATTGATCTGATTTGGTCGATCGTCAAACCAGGGATATTCAAACTGGGGTTCACCGCGATCGCGATGCCATCGATCGCCACGGGAATTTGCTTGAGCTTCACACCTTTTTGTGCCGCCGCCTGGTTTTCTTGATCACGCACAGGACGCGACGACTGAGCAAACGCAATCTCATCCTGTAGCAACATCTGAATGCCTGAACCTGAACCGGGTGTGCCAGAAATGGGGTCAACGTAGCGCAAGCGAAACTCCGATCGAGCAGATTGAATGACCGGATCAGTCGTCAGCCTGATCGGTGCCCAGGTTGTGCTGCCGCCGTAGCTAAACAGACCCGAAGGAACATTCTGAACGTCTGCAAAGCCTTCAGCCGTTGACGGATTCCCGTTAGCGTTTGGATCAGCCGTTGCTGGCACTGATGGATTACCACCCCCACCTGCGCTACCAGATGGGGTGTTAGTTGGTGCAAGGATTTTACTCAGGTCACTACCAGACCGCTGCGTAAACCACCAAAAGCCTCCCCCAATCAGCCCTGCCGTCACCAAAAACGCCAGAATCAATGCCGTTGTATCGTTCTTTTGTGCCATAAGACTTTTTGTGCCACAGATTGAGAGTCGGCAAACTGCGTGTACTCGTTTAAGGTTAAAGGATCAGCGTCACCAATCAACATCACGATCGCTACACACAATTGTTCATTTGTACCCTAGCGATCGTTGCTTGTGCCAGCAATTTCTGACCAACACTCTTAGAGAAAGGTAGATAGCAGATTGAAGATGATCCGAAACAAAGTCGTTGCTGCAATTGCGATTAACCCAGTTGCAACAGCGATCGCTACAACAGTCAGCAGTACGTTTCCGCCAAACAGTGATGCAAGATAGACAGCCAGTCCGTGTAATCGCGGTACAAAGAGTACGATCGCCAGCGTTATCCCTGCGGTAATCAACAGATCTACCCGCTCAATCGTGCGGCGTGCCTGAAGAAACACCAAACCTGTCAATAGCACAACCCAAAAGAAACCACCGAGAAGGAACGGTCCCATCAGGCTCAACACAGCGATCGCCAACAACCCCCCTTCAAACCCTGTGAACGCAGCGGCAGCTAGCAATTCCAGCGTCGAGAAAGGAGCGATCGCGCCACGTCGTCTTACAGGTCTTGCAGGCTGCGGCGATGCAAGTGGGGCAGCCGATTGAGCTGGCTGAACGGGTTGGGGTGGCGCTGTAGGAGGAGAAGACACAGGTAGGGATGCTTTTGGAGTAGTGGGCGATCGCCTACCCGCAGTGGAGGGCGGCTTGAGTGCTGACAATACTTCTGCTGCCGCTTGGAAGCGTTGGCTGGGGGTTGGTAACAGCATCCGATCGAACACATCCGCCAGCGTGCGATTCACACCGGGCGCGTAGCTACGCCATTTCCAGGTGTTGCTGTACGAATCAAACAATTCATTGGGTTGCTTCCCCGTGAGCAGCATCAAGCAGGTGACAGCCAGCGCGTAGAGGTCACTAGACGGGTAAACTTCACCACCAGACATCTGCTCTGGCGGCGCAAAGCCTAACGAGTAAATGCCAGTCGATTTCGTGGTTGCTGCGCCTTTCGTTGCCTGCTTCACCGCGCCAAAATCTAGCAGGTAAAAGCGTCCGTTGCGATGACGCATGATATTAGACGGCTTGATATCCCGATGGATCGAGCCATTGTCATGGACAAAGGTAAGAATGTCGAGTACCTCTTTCAGCATGGCAGCAACATCATCTGGAGAGAGCGTGCCCTTTTGCACCAGTTCTTCCTCCATCGTTTCCCCGTCGATGTATTCCTGCACGAGATAGAAAAACTTGTCTTGCTTGCCTGCTTGTGTGCTGGGAACCGTCAGCTCAAAAAACGCGAACAGGTCAGGAATCAGCGGATGCGTATTGCCTAGTTGCTCCAGCACTTCTGCCTCACGCTCAAAGAGCTGTTGTGCAACGACAAGCTGAGCGGGGCTGAGTTGACCAGACGGCAGAAACTGCTTGACGACACACTGGCGCATGGCTGGCGTGTAGCGATCGCGCGCCAAGAATGCCGCCCCAAAACCGCCCTGCCCTAACAGGTTCAGCGGTACATAGCGTCCAATGAGGATCAACTCCATGCCACAGGTTGTGCAATATTTTTGCGGCACTGCCCTGAGCGTGGCTTGGTGATCCAAGTCGGTAAAGGCATTCACGGGACGTGGGCAGCCCGGACGAGTGCAGTAAAGATCCATAGAGCGTATGGGCGAGCTTAATCAATTTCTGGCACAATCAAACGGCTAGTGCGTGAGCTGGAGGCAACAGGTTTCAAGGGTTCTCTTGGCTCAGATTCATAGGGCTGCAAGTTGGCGTAACCAGCGAACTTCGGTAAAATCTCCCGGCAAAACGCCTCGGCAGCCTTCGATCGATAGCGGTTTGGGTTAATGATGACCGACAGCATCCGTTTCACGACCACATCATCGATTCTGGCACGATGCAGTACACCCATTTGCAGTTCTTTCTCGATCGCTGAAATGGATACAAACGCCGCTCCTAATCCAGACTGTACTGCGTTTTTAATGGCTTCGATCGAATTTAGCTCCATCTCAATTTTAAGGCGACGGGTTTCAATGCCGCACCGCGCTAGAACCTGATCAATCACCTTACGAATGGTTGACTGTGAATCTAACGCAATGAACTGGAGCTTATATAAATCGTCTTTTTGTATCGTCTCTACTTTTGCTAATGGATGGAAGACTGGCAGGATCAGTGCTAGTTCATCTTCGGCATAGGGAATAATTTCTAGAGAGTCTTGCAGTTCGGGTGAGATTTCACCACCAATGATGGCAAGGTCGATTTGTCCATTCGCTACACTCCAGGAGGTGCGACGCGTTGAGTGCACATGTAGCTGCACAGCCACATCAGGATACTGCTGCCGGAAGACACCGATCATTCGCGGTAAGAGATAGGTACCAGTGGTTTGACTGGCTCCAATAATCAAGGTACCGCCCTGGAGGTTTTGCAAATCTTCGATCGCACGACAGGTCTCCTGGCAAAGCGTGAGAATCTTTTCGCCATAGCTCAAAAGGAGATGACCAGCTTCGGTAAGCTGTGCCCGTCTACCGCCTCGATCGAATAGGGGCACGTCCAACTGGCGTTCTAGATTTTGGACTTGTAAACTCACGGCAGGCTGCGAGACATAGAGACTATCGGCAGCGCGCTTGAAACTTCCCTCAGCGGCGATCGCTTTGAGAATGCGTAACTGATCCAGAGTAAACGGAAGGTCAGACATACTGCTAAACCTGAGATTTTGGAGGAGCTGGAGCGTACCTACCTGCTGGTTTAGACGCGATCGATGCCTCAGGCAATCAACACGCTTCTAACCCAGAAACCCTAACACAGTCATCCGAATAGTCCCTCACAGTAAGTTGTGCCATGTATCGTATTGAAACGTAAATTAAAGAACTATGAAACGGGAGGTTATTCAGGACTTTCTGAATTTACCAGGAATTGCAGGCGTTGCCCTAATGGATGGGCGTTCTCGACCCTATTTTTGTGGTGTCGATCAAACCCTGAACTTTCAACAAAAAGAGGCGCTTGCTCAAGGACTCTTACAAGTCATTGAAACCATTCCTGACGGCTTCGATGCGTTTGAGTTTCAATTTGCCGAGCACCAGGTTCATCTCTACAAGCTCGACCGAGGCATGGTTTTGCTGGTTTTAACGTGTCCCAGTCTGGTTTATGCAGATTATCTGGGCAGCATCAAACAGCTCCGAGTCGTGCTGCAAGAAGACAGCCCAAACGCGATCGCCACCTTCCGTTTAATTGCTGGAAACATTACCCTGACGGGTTTAACCTACCGCAAACATACTGCCGACCCAGCAACACTCGCTGACAGCATCGTCACAACCGACGCTCAGGACGATCGTTCAGAGCCTCCCCCATGCCCTGATCCCCTTCCTGAAAGTGCTGCCAGAGTCTTATCGTCACCCGCTGATCCGCCCACTCTGAAAGCGGCGATCGCTGCCCTCAACCACCTCAGCCAATTTACAACCCAATATCTGGGCACCCATGTCATTACAAATTACTGGAAAGCCACACGCCCTTCAGCAGATTGCCTAACGAATATTCAGGTCGATCGCTCCGCTCAATTTTCCTTCGCAGGAGCGCTTCCCCAGGGTACTCTCACGCCGCTAACTCCTGAAGAGCAACAGTGGCTTCAAGCGTGGGTCAGTGCCTTCATCAAACGATGTGCTCAAGTGATCCGAGACTTTCCCGTGATCGTCGATCAAAAAGCGCTGAACGATCAGCAAAAAGCCCTTCTGCTTACCCCTCACCCTTAATCCTCGTACCTACCATGGCTAAAACCGTTAGACTTGAACCGATCGCACAGAACACATCCGTTGAAACCAACGGCAATCTGCTCTCAGTCCTCATCAACAAGGATCTGGACGTTTTGAAAGAGTGCGGTGGTCGCGGTATGTGTGCCACCTGTCATATCTATGTGCAACAGGGCATGGAGTCACTATCGCCTGTCAGTCGCCGTGAGCAACGCACGTTAGAAGTCATCACAACCTGCAAACCCCACTCCCGTCTTGCCTGTCAAGCAAGGGTTTTGCAGGATGGCGTTGTGGTTGAACTACCACCGGGTATGTACATCAACTCCATCAAAGATATCGAAGCACTCATTGGCAGACGTGCCGACCAGGATTTACTGCATCCCCTTACTGGAAAAGTTCTCGTCGAAGCAGGCAAACTCATTACCCGTTCGACGTTGAAGCAAATTGAAGACACCAATAGCTTTAATGTCGGTAACTATTTCTCGCACACAACAGATTCTTAGAGGATGTTTTAAAAGTCCAGATGCGTGTAGCTCTGGCGACTGAAGTCGCGGCTACACGCACAAAACCTGCCTACGCAGGTGCCAAAACCCTCGTGCTGAGGTAGTCCGCGCAGGCGGACTTTGTTGATGTAGTCGCGGTTTTAACCGCCAGCCACTTTTCAAACAGCCTCTTAGCTCGACTTTATCCAATTAGGCAGCGTAGCACAATAGGCTGAAACAGCAGTCTAATAAGACTTTTGGTATTTTTACCATATCGGTTGTTGCGCTAGAGACTGGGAAAAGTCGAGCTTG
>JAHHIG010000038.1 GCA_019358895.1 Tildeniella nuda ZEHNDER 1965/U140
TACGCGCAGGGAAACAGCAGCAGTCCCGACCAACCGATAAAGACGAAGCGGTCGCGCTTCAGCCAGTCGTCGAGTACGTCAAACGCTCCACGACTCGCTGGTGCACGCCCTACAGCTATGGTCATAGGGTTAAATCCTCTAGCGTTACTAAAATTGCAGACTCTCTAGCGCAAGCGTTTAGAGAGTGAACGGATTCATATGTCTATTTATAATAGAAGAAATCAGAAATTTTACAAACCTACACGTAGGGTCTCAGCAACTGTAGGATTGCTTTTTGATCCCTGAACCTACTTGACAATCGAGCATTTAGTGGGATCGAGTTGAGGTGCGATCGACCAAAAACTAGCAGTTGTGTCGTGACTAACGTAAATAATCTAGGTAATTGTACTCGTTATCATTCCCAACCTGAGCAATTTTACTGAATTTCAACCCGATGGGCGTAAACGAAGGGTTGCTTTCCGACACAATGCTAAACAAAAATTAATAAGTGCCTCATCTCCTTCCCTTCTTATTGTCTTCAGTTCAGTAAAGGCGGTAGCCGACATCCGCTAAGATGAGAGTCTGCTGATTGTTGCTACTAACTATGACTGCACAAACCACTGCTTCTGAAACGAGCGTTCTGCGTCAATTGGTGATTGGTTCTCGTCGCTTCAGCAATTACTGGTGGGCGGTTATTGTCTCCGCTGGAGCGCTAGGCTTTCTGCTGTCTGGCATTTCAAGTTATCTTCACGTCAATCTGCTGCCTTTTTCTGACCCTACTCAGTTAGTGTTTATCCCGCAAGGTATTGCAATGGGGTTTTACGGGTTGGCTGGCACCCTTTTTAGCCTCTACCTATGGCTGACAATTTTCTGGGATGTTGGTGGCGGTTATAACGAGTTTGACAAGAAGAAAGGAGAAGCAAAGATTTTTCGCTGGGGCTTTCCTGGTAAGAACCGCAAGATTGAACTGATCTGCAAGCTTGAGGATGTGCAGGCAGTGAAGGTGGATTTGCGGGAAGGGTTAAACCCAAAGCGTACCCTGTCGCTGCGTGTAAAGGGGAAGCGTGATGTGCCACTGACACGGGTCGGACAACCGCTCTCGCTCTCGCAGCTAGAGAATGAAGGAGCTGAACTGGCTCGTTTCCTGAGTGTGCCGTTGGAAGGGCTGTAGAAAGGCTAAAGGCTAACAGCCAATGGTTATCATGCTTATTGTTTTGGTTGAGATTAGGTGAATTGATATGCTCAGGACTTTGCGACAGTGGTTTGTTTTGGCGATCGTCACTAGTGCGATCATCTTAAGTGGATGTTTGCCCCAGGAGGGAGCGCAATCATCCGCTGCCAGCCCTTCGCCGACGCAACCAGCATCTACGCCTGCGACTCCGGCAAGTAACCCTCAGGCAGCGGGTATTCCACGGCTAAATGGTAAGGCAACCGTGGCGATCGTCGTCAAAGGTGGCACTATCACAGCAGAGCTTGATGGTGCCAGTGCGCCGATCACAGCAGGAAACTTTGTAGACCTGGTGCAGCGTGGCGTTTATAACGGGTTGGTCTTTCACCGAGTCGTGCGCGAACCACAGCCCTTCGTGGTGCAGGGCGGCGATCCTCAGGGTAAAAACCCAAATTTTCCACCAGAACAGTTAGGCACGGGTAGCTTCGTCGATCCGGTAACGGGACAGCCGCGCTACGTGCCCTTAGAGATTTTGCCTGTAGGCGCAAAAGCTCCGGTCTACAGCAAAACGCTTGGCGATGCTGGCATTACAGCGAAACCGAAGTTGACCCACAAGCGGGGTGCTCTGGCAATGGCTCGATCGCAACCACCCGATTCCGCCTCTTCACAGTTCTACATCACGCTGGCTAATGTCAATTTTCTAGACGGTAACTATGCTGTGTTTGGCTATGTGACTCAAGGCATGGAAACCGTTGACAAGATTCAGCAGGGCGATCGCATTGAGTCAGCGAAAGTCGTGAAAGGGTTGGAAAACTTGAAAACCGACGCGAAGGCTAAGGAAGGCTAAAGGCTGAAGGATAAAGGATAAAGAAGGAAAGCTCCGAATTTTAGCCTTTAGCCTTTCCATCTATGGATGTTGTTGTCACTGGCGTTGGACTAGTTTCAGCGCTGGGTTCGCTGGACGTGACATGGAAGCATTTATTGGCTGGTCGATCGGGTATCCAGCAGCAGCAGCCGTTTCTAGAGCTAGAACCACGTCCCCTAGCGCTCATTGCCGACGAACCATCCGCACTAGCAGCAATCACCCAGCAAGTCATCGCTTCAGCGATCGAGGATGCTGGACTGATTCCGCCGCTGATTGATTGTGCTGTTGTTGTCGGCTCTAGTCGCGGCAATCAAGCGCAGTGGGAACGGTTAGCAAAGACACGGCTCAGTAAACAGATCACAGAATGGCGTGATAAAAGCTCCACTCCCCACTCCCCACTCCCCACTCCCCACTCCCCACTCCCCTCAACCTGGCTAGAAACTCTGCCCCATGCTGCCGCGATCGCCGCTGCCCGTCAGATTCAAACCACGGCTATTGTGCAATCACCGATGGCAGCCTGTGCAACTGGGCTGTGGTCGATCGCTCAGGGGTTTGACCTGATCCGCACAGGACAGTATGCGCGAGTGCTGGCAGGTGCCATAGAAGCACCCATCACACCGCTCACGCTGGCGGGGTTTACACAGATGGGAGCTTTGGCACGTACCGGAGCCTACCCGTTTGACCGCGATCGTGAAGGGTTGGTGCTGGCTGAAGGAGGCGCAGTTTTGGTACTGGAGGCGGCAGCGCTGGCAGATCAGAGAGGTGCAAACATCTACGGGCGCATTTTGGGTGCTGGGTTAACGGCAGATGGCTACCACATCAGCGCACCAGAACCGGACAGTCGCGCGGCGATCGCAGCCGTCAAACAGTGCTTAACGCGCTCAGGATTAGCGTTTGACGCAATTGATTACATTCACGCGCATGGCACAGCAACGCTACTCAACGATCGCAACGAAGCACATCTGATTCAGTCACTGTTCCCGCAGCATGTACCCGTGAGTTCGACCAAAGGTGCGACTGGACATACGATCGGCGCATCAGGGGCGATCGGTGCCGCCTTCTGTCTGATGGCATTGAAGCACCAAGTTTTACCACCCTGCGTTGGGCTGACCCAGCCGGAGTTTGCACTCAATTTTGTGACTCAGTCTGTACCCACTCATGTGCAAACAGCGCTTTGTCTCAGCTTTGGCTTTGGTGGTCAAAATGCAGCGATCGCCTTCGCTATCTGACCAGACGCGCTAACCTGACAGTAGCCGTTATCAGCATTCCACTATGACGTTGACTGCACAAATTTTGTCCAAAATACCTGGGAACCCCTTGGAGGGGCTGCAACGGGTTGATGCGGTGTGGCAAGCCTTGAGAGAGGGTACACAACCAGTACCAACGGTTGTACAGGAGAATCGTGAAGCACTCCTCGACATTGAGTGGGATGTCGTCATTTGCGGCGGTACGCTAGGCATTTTACTGGGAGCCGCCCTGGCACAACGAGGATGGCGTGTTGCGTTGCTTGAACGGGGTGTGCTGCGAGGGCGAGACCAGGAATGGAATATTTCGCGCCAGGAATTGCAGGTGTTTGTAGAGTTGGCACTGCTGACGGAAGCAGAGCTGGAGCAGGCGATCGCCACGACTTACAATCCGTCTCGCATTGCCTTTCAGGGTAGTCCGCCTGTGCAGGTTGAAGATGTTCTAAACATCGGTGTTGATCCGGTGGTGCTGCTAGAAACGCTGAAGCAAAAATTTCTCTCCTACGGTGGTCAGCTTTTTGAGCGAACGCCGTTTGACCGAGCGATCGTTCATCCCAACGGGGTCACAGTCAGAGCTGGAGAACAGTCCTTTAAGGCGCGTTTGCTGCTGGATGCGATGGGTCACTTTTCGCCGATCGTGCAACAGTCGCGGCAAGGCAAAAAGCCCGATGCGGTCTGTCTCGTGGTCGGCACCTGCGCGGAAGGGATGCCCAGAAACGATTCTGGTGACCTGATTGCCACGTTCACACCGATTCAAAACCAGTGCCAGTACTTCTGGGAAGCGTTTCCTGCCAGAGATGGACGCACGACCTATCTCTTTACCTATTTGGACGCGCATCCCGATCGCCTCAGTTTAGAAGCGCTCTTTGATGACTACTTTCGTCTCCTGCCGGACTACCAGAACGTCTCCTTAGAGCAGCTTCAGTTCAAACGCGCACTCTTTGGGTTCTTTCCTTGCTACCGTCAAAGTCCGCTCAAACCCAGGTGGAATTACGTTCTGCCCATTGGTGACAGCAGCGGCAGTCAATCGCCCCTTAGCTTTGGTGGCTTTGGCGCAATGATCCGTCACCTGGCGCGGCTCACGGTCGGCATTCACGAAGCTTTGCAGCGCGATACACTCAAGCGTGGGGCATTAGCGCTGCTGCAACCTTATCAACCCAATTTATCTGTCACCTGGCTTTTTCAGCGATCGATGAGCGTGGGTATCCATCAGGCGATCGAGCCTAACCAGATTAACGACCTGCTGGCGATCGTCTTTCGGTCGATGGAAACTCTAGGCGACCCTGTACTTAAACCCTTTTTGCAAGATGTAGTGCAATTTCCCGCACTCTTCCAGACCCTGATGCAGACAACGCTTACCCATCCAGGTCTTGTACTGAGGATCTTGCCGCATGTGGGTCTGCCGACACTTGTCAACTGGTTGTTTCACTATGCCAATCTTGCGGGCTATGCCACTTTGTACCCACTAGCGCGTGCTTTAGAACCCTGGATAAAAACCCTCTCTCCAGTACCGCAATACTATTATCATCGCTGGCTACAAGCGCTGGAATATGGGTCGGGAGGAGATTACCGTGAACGAATGTAAAAGGCAAGAGATGAAGGCTAAAGGCTAAGAGCTTGCTAAAAAATAACTGCACACTTTTGGAACAGCTATCAGCTATCAGCTATCAGCTTTTCGCTAACGGCTGACGGCTGACAGCCGACAGCTACAGACCATGCTGCTATTTCTGTACAACTCCTAAGGCGAAATTACTCCTCTCCCCTCTCCCCTCTCCCCTCTCCCCTCACTTCCCACATCTCCCCATGAACCGTTCTCTCGCTCGACAGTGTTTTCAGCGCGAAGTACAGCAACCGGATGAGCAGATTCATCTGGAACGGGCAGCGCTTTATCTGGCTCAGGAAGAGTATCCAGAGCTGGATGTGGAAGCGTATTTGAAGACGTTGGACGCGATCGCCGCCGTCATCAAGGAGCGATCGCCCAAATCAGCCTACCCGCTCAAAATGATTCAAACGATCAATCGTCATCTTTACGATGAGTTAGGGTTTGTGGGCAATACAGCGGATTATTATGATCCGCGCAACAGTTTTCTCAACGAGGTCATCGATCGCCGCACAGGGATTCCGATTACGCTGTCGTTGGTGTATCTGGCGATCGCGCGGCGGGTGGGCTTGCCGATGGTCGGCATTAATATGCCAGGACATTTTTTGCTTCGTCCAGTGATTGAGGATGCAGAAATCTGCGTCGATCCCTTTCACCAAGGCGAGATCATGTTTCCGCAAGACTGCCGAGAGCGACTGGCGCAGGTGTATGGTCATCCAGTCGAGCTGCAGCCAGCCTTTCTAGAAGCCGTGAGCAATCGGCAATACCTGGCACGAATGCTGACAAACTTGAAAGTTACTTACAGCAACCGGGGCAAGCTTGAAAAGACTCTAGCAGCGATCGATCGCCTGTTGCTTCTTTTCCCAAATGCACCGTTGGAGTTGCGCGATCGCGGCATTGTCTACTATCACCTCGATCAGCTCACTGAAGCGCAGTGGGATTTGGAAGCCTATCTCACACTTGCGCCTACGGCTGACGATGCCCCAGCCATTGAAAAGCTCTTGCAAGCTATCAAAAAAGCTATTGTGTAACCTACTGTCCTGGAGCGTTTGCTACATTACCACCACGACACTGCTGCGACCAGTTAGATGCTCTCACGCCCTTCGATTGCAGCGTTTGTAATCGATTTCGGTAAGAAACTAGCTGTGTTCGGTAGCCTGCTTCACTTGCAGGAGCAGCGGCGATCGCAGTATTGACCAGCCGAATTGCCTGCTGCCAGTTTTGAGCGCAAGTCGCTTGCTGCAACGACGCATCCAGTGCCCCTTGACCGACTGGCAACGACGTTTGTGTGGCTTGAGGTGCACTAGGTGTAATCCTACGTGGGGCGGCAGTGCTGGGTGCAGATTGAGGTTGCGGTATGGCACCAGTAGCCGATGTACCAGTAGAAGGTTGAGTTGTTGGTGCTGCTGCACCGCTACCTTGAATAATTTGAGGCGGATACAAAACGCTGTTAGGAGTTACTTGAGTGCCATTCGCACCAGAAGGAACGGCTTGATTACCCGTAGGCTGACCAGTGAAAGGAGTTTGAGTCGTTCCGGTTGTCAGTGGGGGGGCGACCTGAGTTGTTCCCGTAGATTGCCCATTCACAAACGTCTGTTCCGCACCGGGAACTTTTGTTGAAGAGGGTAGGCTCGGTCCTACTGTTTGCCCGTTACCTGTTGTCTGAATAGTGCCCGTT
Source organism: Tildeniella nuda ZEHNDER 1965/U140 (assembly GCA_019358895.1). Taxonomy (GTDB): domain Bacteria; phylum Cyanobacteriota; class Cyanobacteriia; order Leptolyngbyales; family Leptolyngbyaceae; genus Stenomitos; species Stenomitos nudus. The sequence continues at coordinate 6,535 of JAHHIG010000038.1, forward strand.
GTTCCAGTTGAGGCTGGCGAAGTCTGCACTGGTTGCCCATTCGTTGTTTGAGTGGTACCAGAGGTTTGTGAGCCTACACCAGAGGTTTGTGAGCCTACACCAGGAGTTTGTGAGCCTACGCCGGGGGACTGGGAACCCACACCAGGAGTTTGTGAGCCTACGCCAGGAGTTTGCAGGTTAGTACCTGGTGTCGTGTAAGGCGACTGGCTCGTTCCTACAGGTTGCTCGTTTGTCTGCGTCGTATTCGTTGTTGATGGCGCTGTTTGACTAAAAACAGTCTGCGATAACGATAGTGGAACCAATGCGATCGATAGAACGGTCAAGCGTAGGATGTTCATAAGTGTCCTGACTTGTCTAAATGAACGTTAGAACGGTACCTTAACTGAGCAGCGTAGCGGTCTCCGTCAGATGATGCTTCTACATAAAGAGAGACGTTAACAGCAATTTCTGCTGGCGATCGCACCTGGGCAGCACGCCATCCTCTAAACTAAACGAGGCGATCGACGCGACAAGGAAACAATCTGCAACTGAGAGACATCACCAATCAAAGACAAACCCCTTAAGCCCTTTAACCTTATCAACGCCTCCATAATACGCGCCATGAGTCGGATCAAAATCTGGAAACAAGTCGGTCTTTTTTCGCTGCTAGGTTTTTTACTGAGTTGGCTCATCAGTTGCGGCACAGGCACTCCTCCCGCCGCCAACAATGGACAGACCGCAGGGGGCAAGCAAGAAGTTGAATTTTGGACGATGCAGCTTCAGCCAGAATTTACCGACTATTTCAACACGCTCATTGCCCAGTTTGAGCAAGAAAACCCGACGACCAACATTCGCTGGGTTGATGTACCGTGGGCAGATATGCAGCGCAAAATTCTCACCGCTGTGTCTGCAAAAACCGCGCCTGATGTAGTGAATTTGAACCCCGATTTTGCTTCCCAACTGGCACAGCGCAACGCCTTACTCACGCTGGATGGCAGAGTTTCTCCTGAAGCGCGGCAGCAATACCTTCCTAATATCTGGAAAGCCAGCACGTTAAACGATAAGAGCTTTGGCATTCCCTGGTATTTAACGACGCGAGTTGCCATTTACAATACCGCGTTGTTGAAGCAGGCAGGGATCAGTAAACCACCTGCTACCTATGCTGAATTAGCCTCGATCGCCAAACAAATTAAAGATAAAACAGGAAAATACGCCTTCTTCACCACCTTCGTACCAGAAGACTCTGGTGAAGTGTTGGAGTCCTTTGTGCAAATGGGGGTGCAGTTGGTTGATGGAGAAAGTAAGGCGGCATTTAATACTCCTCAAGGCAAGACGGCATTTCAGTTCTGGGTTGATTTGTATCAGAATGGCTTGATGCCCAAAGAAGCGCTCACCGAGGGACATCGCCACGCGATCGACCTTTACCAGCAGGGGCAAACCGCCATCCTGGCATCCGGTGCTGAGTTTCTGAACACCATTGCCAAAAATGCACCGACGATCGCCAAAGCCTCTGCTTCTGCACCCCAAATCACAGGCGACACTGCTAAGAAAAACGTCGCGGTGATGAATCTCGTCATTCCCAAAGATACAGACGTACCCGATGCCGCACTCAAGTTCGCTCTCTTCGTCACCAACGATACCAACCAGCTATCTTTTGCCAAAGCCGCTAACGTGCTGCCATCCACAGTCAAGGCACTACAAGACCGCTACTTCCAAACAGCACCCGCTGATGCCACACCCGTAGACAACGCCCGCATCATCAGCGCTAAGCAGATGAGAGATGCTGAAGTGTTGATTCCCGCTATGAAAGATGTCAAACAGCTTCAAAAAGTGATTTACGATAATCTACAAGCAGCTATGTTAGGGCAAAAAACGGTAGATCAGGCGATCGCCGAAGCCGCAGACCAGTGGAATCAACGCGCCTAACCTTTTATCCTTGAGACTAACGACGAATATTTAAGCAACACGATCACGCAACACGATGGCAAAGCATACTCAGGCGCATATCACGCGCACGATCGAGGCGAACAAGCCCGACTTCTTCAAAACGCGCACCAAAGAGCAGATGCACTACTACATGGGTGCCAAGCTCATCGAAATCGGCATTGAACCCAAGTCGGTCATCTACCGCTGGTCGATGGAGCCAAAGGGTAACAGCGAAGTGTGGACGTACAGCGCCTATTGGGGCGACTCGAAAGATAAACTGCTCCAGCAAGAAGGCGAGGGGTAAGGTTTTCGATCACTCAGAAATTTGCGATTCTTCCTGATAGCATCCGCACTACCAGAATAAAGGAGTGGTAGATGCACCCTGATCAAATCCCTGGCTTCATGTTGGGGATTTTTTATTTTTAGCCGTCAGCAGCCGTCTGAGAGTCGATCGCCGAACAACAGTGGTCTTAAAAGTTAGCGGATAAACCGACTCGAAACGTCAAACCTGGCTGGTAGATGCGGTTTACTCGCTCGTAGCTGACATCGGCTAAGTTTTCTAGATAAAGCAGGAAGGCAACATTTTGAACGATCGGAATCCGGGCATTCAGATCCAGATTCAACCATGAAGGTGAAAAACTGCTGCTATCTTCACCAACGGCTGTAAATAAGGCGCGTCGCGAACCACTGTTGTAGTTGGCGTAGAGATTGAGTTGCCATCCGTTCCAGTCGTAGCCAATGCCAATTTGAGCCACTGAGAAGGGAATGGTGCTCAGTTGTAAGCCTTTCTCGGCACCCGTTTCAATCCGCGCATCGGTATAGGTGTAATTGATTAATGCCGAGATTCGAGGCGTGATTCGCCACCGCACACCTGCCTCAAAGCCGTTGGTATTGACCAGACCAATATTTTCCCAGCGTCCGGCAACCACGCTAATGCGATCCTCCAAACGGTTGCCGAAGTAGGTGAGTTGAGCGGATAGGGTGGACGTGAGTTTAAGGTCAACCCCTGCTGTCCAGGCTGAACCTGTCTCTGGGTCGAGATTTGGGTTTGGCAACCAGCCGTGAACGGTATCAAAAAGGTAGAGCTGATCCAACCCAGGATTGCGGCGCACCGACACCCAGCTACCCCGCAGCGAGATCGCGGGCGTAATGTCCCATCGTGTGCCAACGCTAGGGTTCGCAGTACTGCCATATTCGGTGTTGAAGTTTTGGCGTAGACCCAGTTCAAGCTGGACGTTATCCAGAACTTTAAAGGTGTTGAGCACGAAGAGGGCAGCGTTGGTGCGATCGCGCTCTTCTGCCTCGTTAAAGCGAATGAAGCGCGGCACATTGCTGAGCGTCTCGCCTTCAAAAAACTCACTGCGAAGATCAAGCCCATAGCGCAGGTTGTAGAAGGGTAGGATTTGCCAGTTGTGCTCCACTCTGGCAGTCAAGCCCTGAGATTCGAGCGAGCCTCGGCGGAAAAAGACGCTTTGAGTCGGTCCGAAGGTGTTGAAGTTGTCGCGGTTGTAGCCAACGGATGCGGTCAGAATTGAATCATCACCACCGCCAACTAAGGCATTCCACGACAACCCGATATTCAAGCCATCATGCTCCAGGCGATCGCGCTGGAGCGGAAATCCGAAGTACAACAACCCTTTACGGCTGGTATTTGCGTAAGCATCCAACTTTAAGGTGTTTCTAGGGTCAACCCTGTAGGAAAACCGACCAAAGTAGTTGCTAAACGTGGTGTCGCCATTAAACAAACGCCCATCGGCTCCCCGGTTTGCCGCACCTCTGGGAACAGGGTAGTCATTCTCTGCCTGAAAGCGCTCATAGCCAATGGCATAGCTCAACGCATCCAGTGACCCTGCAATACCACCACGATAATTCTGCTGTCCGTAGGAACCACCCTGCGCCAGCACACTAAACTGAGTGGGTCCGATCGCCTCTTTGGTAATGATATTAACAACGCCACCAAACGCCTCGGAACCATACAGTGTCGATGCTGTACCGCTGGAGAGTTCAAGCCGCTCAATGCCGCCTGTTAAGAATGTGTTGAGGTCAGTAGCGCCGTGATACGTGTTGACATTGCTCCCGATCGGTCTGCCATTCAACAAAAATGTATTTTGGTTAATCGTTGTGCCCCGGTAATAAAACCCGGTATGAATATCGGCACCAAACCCGGTGTCATTAATCGCAAAGCCGGGTAAACTTCGCAGCACTTCTGTAACACTATTTGCCCCCTGTTTGTCGATTTCCTCGCCAGTGATGACATAGGTGGGAGCAGAACTGGTAGGCTCCTTTTTACCCTCGACGACGATCTCTTCTTCTGGTTCGTCATCAATGGGAAGTGTCCGATCGCTGGGTTGCATCTGACTAATGACGCTGGGCAAGGTTGGATCGGCGAGCAACGATGCAGCACGGGTCAAGGGGCGATCGAACTCTTTCAAGCGCAAAATCCTTTGAGGCACTTTTACAGAGCGACTTTGGTGAGTATCAGACTCATCCGCATCAAGGGACACTTCCGCAGCTTGAGCCATCGTGCCCAGCAAAAGATTGCCGCCCATGAGCACAGCACTGGGCAGTAGTAACCGTAATTTCATACTCTCAATTGATCCCTTCTTCACACCCAGATCGCTTTTACCCCAATGCAACCGTGCATCGCACAAACATCGCGGGTAAGCGCTCTCATTGTGAGAACAGACCTCACTGAATGTCAAAAGACAAGCTGTCGAACTGATTTGCTCATTTTGATAAACCGATGAAGGCTTCGAGAGTGTTTAAAGAGTATCGCCAGTTATCGAAGCCTGATTAGATTCCTAGCTTCACGCTAGGAATTTTTGTTTCTGACAGTCGGTTGTTAACTGTAGCTTCAGACAAGAGCGTTGTTAGACTGTTGCAACTATGATTCAAATATTGGCAACTCTTGTGGGCGAATAACTGTCATGCTTGACGTAACTACAAAATCGCTTGAGTTGAAAGTCAAGAGATAAGGCATCTGCTAACGCATAACATTAGTGTCAAGCAGTATTCGTCATCAATCGTAGATGCTGTCGCGGCTAAAGGCTGCGTCAGGCAAACTTAGATTGCCCTTGGGAAGTTTAAAACCCATTTATAGAACTCCGTAGCCCGTTCTGCGGATGTGGCTCTCTACCAAAATGGAGCAGATGATGCAGCTTGTTTGGATTGGAACTTAAGATCAGCTATGAGATCAGCCATCTTTTCAAGTTGTTCATCGGTTAGCCTGTCTGTTTTTTGAGATCTTCTCGCAGCATAATCTATAGTTTTGTGAGCTTCTTTGTTCTTTATGATCGCAAAGAAAGTCTTTATGGCACAAGCTGTTTCAGGACACTACTTCTTTAGGTTTTCTAGCCGAGTCTTTTCTGCATGTGCTTTGCGAGATAGCACTTGTAGATTCTCTAGTGTGGTTAAACCACCTTGCGACATTGGCTTGATATGGTCAATTTGAAAATCCAGCCGTCTCTTGCTTTCAAAGCCACTTACGGCACAACGAATAGTTCCAGTTGCCTTATTCGTAGCTCTAGCAAACACATCATCTTTAATGTCTCTATACTCGGCTGGGTCTTTCTCCCTAATTTCAAAAAGTGAAAGACTTTCTATCGGTACTTCGTCAGGAATTACGATCGACGGGGTAACTACTAAATCAGGATAGTAGCCTTGTAGCTTATTCAGTTCAATATCTAATTGTTTTTTGAAATACAACTTGTTATAGCCAAAGATTACTTGCCAGAAAGATTTTTCGTTATTCCAAAGGGAATCAATGTACTCAGACATGACTCTACCTCCCAGTGAGTTTTCGTAAATATGCCATGCAACAGCAGACAAATTACACTTTTCACGTTCACTAAATGCGATAAATTGTGGCTCTACTTGTTTTTGAGCATAGAAGCGTAGAATATTCTTGACATCAGCATCTCTATAACCAATCAGGAACGGATGATCAGGAAAGTAGAGTTCTTTTGTTTGTTGTAATAGATAATCAAGTTCTTCTGTGGTCAAGATTTCTCGATCCTCAAGAGCAACGTCCTGGAACACAGCCTCTAAATCATTGACGAAACTATCATAGGCTTCCTCAGTATCAGTATACAGAAGCACATCATAGTTCCTGGAAGCAGGCTCACCAAACTCAGAAGGCTCAAGAATAGAAAAACAATAAATTCCAACGGGAATTCGCTTTAGAAACTCTAATTTTTCTAAAACAGCCGTATCAATGGAATCGTCCATCATACGGGCAAATTCTTCAATTATCTCAATTGAAATAAGCCGAGCAGTTGTTGTTCCTCGATCACCTTTCTCAGGAGGTTCTGCACCAAATCCATCGTGAAGTTTTTCAGGGTTTACCCAATTAATCTTGTCTTCCCAATTGTCAATAAAGCTGACGACATAAGCTTTTTCAGTGCCTCCTGCCTTCTGCCCACGCAAAGCCCTGCCGATCATTTGCGTCATCAAAATTGTAGAAGTTGTTGGACGAGTGAGAAAAACAGTCTGAACGTTTGGCAGATCCGTCCCTTCAGTTAAGATCTCGACATTGATGAGTACTTCAAGTTTACCTTCTCTAAATCGCTTGATTTTCTCTGAATTTTCCTTGGAAGAAATTGTAGCTCCTGTATTTAAATCTACAAGCTTCCCCACCACAAAATCAGAATCAATTCCTCTACTTTGAAATACCGCATTTAGCGCGATCGCATGATCAACATCGGTAGTGCTACACAAGTAATGATGCATTGTAGTGATGGATGAAGTACCAAATGGCACCAATGTGATTCGCTACTGATTTTGAGAAGGATAAGGTTTTGCGGACTAGCCGCGATACCCGTTGCCTCA
>JAHHIG010000004.1 GCA_019358895.1 Tildeniella nuda ZEHNDER 1965/U140
GTTTACCGTAATGAGTATGTCCGTATTTGATGATTTGAGTTGATTGGCACTTGGGACAGTTCATTGAGTCGATTGCGATGCTTGAAATTGCTGATTTACAGTTTACCATTACTATGCATTACCACCCAAATAACGAGGTTCGCAACAATGCTGCTTATGCGCTAGGTGATTTCGGTGGAAGAGCTAGAGATGCTGTTCAGCCACTCATTGAAATCTTAAAGGATCAAATCCAGACAAAGGATGTTCGATCTGGTGCAGCTTATGCATTGGGAAAAATTGATGGTCATAACAAAGAAATCATTACAGTTCTAAGAAATACTCTCAAAGATGAAAACATTGATGTTCGGATTAAGTCAGCCGCTTCTTTAGAGAATGTTGCCAAGACACTCTATGATGATGCCCAAACGATACATCAGGTAGATGCTGCGTTAGCAACTACTCAAGAACTGGTAAAAGATTTAGAGATCCCTGAGTTTGAGCAACACCAAAAATCAATCAAGCGTATAGTTTCAAATCTCACTAATAAAAAGAATATCATTCAAGCGCAGGCAAGATTAGAGTGGGTTGCTGTTGGAAGAAGGATATGGCTTCATCACGCACTCTTCTGGCTGATACTCGTCTTTGTCTATCCAAAATCTTCCCAAATCCAGGCAATCTTCTTCTGGAATCCCTGGATTCGTAATATTTTAGGTTTAGGTTACGTTACCTTTTTGCTCCAATGGGTGCCCTTTCTACGGCGTAAGCTCTTTGAACCATTCAAACCATCTTTACTTGCCGACGCTGGACTTGATTCCTTCAAACCAGATCTTTACTTCTCCGACTCCGAAGTTTGCCTTAAGGGGACTGATAGTAACGAAGCCATTACCGCTGTCTGCCCCGGCATTCAAGGGCAACGCATTATCGAAGGCGATTCGGGGTTGGGCAAGACAATGTTTTTGCGGCACTTGCTTCAGCAGTCCAAGCGGATTGTCGTCTATCTGCCTGCCACCAAATGTGCCGAGGGCGTGATTGAAGCGATTCAAAAGAAGCTGCACGGTGATGAGATCAAAGACACCAAGTTTTTGCAAAGCCTGATCTATAGCGGAGCCATCGACATCTGCATCGACGGACTCAACGAAGTCAACCCCGATACGCGGGCAAAAATCACCCAGTTCGTGGAGAGTCACTTCAAGGGCAACATTCTCATGACCACGCAACCGCTGGAATGGTTGCCGCCCTCCACTGCCAAAACCTACGTCATGCAGCCCCTTCAGTTGGAGCAAATTGAGCGCTACTTGCTCTCCCGCCAGCCGTCCCTCCCAAAAGCCGCACCTGTTCAGGGCACTGCTTATGAGCAGGCGTGTCGCACCTTTTTGAGCACGATGCTGAGTGCCCCTACCGAACCGCCCCCCAGCCCCCAACTTTGGGGGAACCAAACCGTTCAAAGTCCCCCAGAATTGGGGGATTTAGGGGGCGCGAAAGAACGGAATACAGCCAATCTCAGTAGTCTTTCCCCAGAGGAACTGAAGACCGCTCGTGCCATTCTCTCGAACCCGATGGAGTTGACGCTAGCGGCGTGGATGCTGGCAGGTGGCGTACAGCCCGATTTGTTCAATCTGCGGGAGCAGCAGTACAAGCTCATGGCAGAAGAGTATCGCCGCACCTGGAACCAGGATTTTCCGCTGAAGCACTTTTCAGAAGCGGTCTATCAACAGTGGTTGCTGGACCAAAAGGCGCTGCCAGCGGACAAGTTTTACAACGAACTGCTGTGTATGGAAGACGAGAAATTCCGCATGGTGGTGAGCCGCCAGTGGAAAGATGCGAAGGGCGAGGCGAAGAAAGAATGGTACTTCCGCCACGACAAGATTGCGGAATTCTTTTTAGTGCAAACGTTCTTGGGCAAAAGTGAAGCGATCGAAGAACGACTCAAAACGCACGTCAGCGATTCTCGGTTTCGTGGAGTCTACTTTCTGCTGGCAACGCTTCTGCCTCTGGATGCGGCTCAACGGTTGCGCGAAGATTTGATTCAATATGCGGCAGATACCAAAGACCACACGGTGAGCGATACCTTTGTGCAGTTGTTGCGTTCACGGTAGTTGAAGAGAAGCCGGGTTTCTTTGCAGCAAGGTGAAAGGTTTATTTAGTCATCAGAGAAACCCGGTTTCTGGGTTTGGCGCGGACAGGTGTCGTTATGCCACTCCCCATACGCGCACGGTGTGATCTTCGCTGCCGCTGACGATCAGTTGTTTGTCAGTGCTGACTGCAACCGCCGTAACCAAACTGGTGTGCCCCTTCAACGTACAGAGTTCGCGTCCCGTTTTCAGGTTCCAAATTTTGATGGCGTTCTGGCTGCTGCTCATGAGATGACGATCGCCCGTCAGCGTCACAGAAGCGATCGCCCGTAGCGCTCCTTTTTCTGGTCGGATCTGCCGTCCGGTTCGTAAACACCATGCCTTCACGGTTTGATCACGACCGCGAATCGCAAAGGTTTCCCCATCGGCACTCACGGTGATGGCATAGATAAAGGAGCGCGCGTTGAGCGTAAAGACCTCTTCTCGTGCCCACCAGTCCCACACTTTGATGGTTTCATCGCGGCTACCGCTGATGATCGATCGCCCATCTGGACTCACCGCTACCGCTGTCACACCGCTCGTGTGTCCGGTTAGCGTCCCCAAACACTCAAAGAGAACATAGGGATCATAGGATTCCAGGGCACGTTTTGCGATCGCGTCTTTGCGGGGTTGCAGCCGCAAATAGGCAACCTTTTGCACCTGAAGCGATTCATCGTGCAGCGCCTGTATGAGCAATTCCAGCTCTACCTGAGCGTCGTTTGCCTCCAGCAGTGCAGCAATTCGCTGAGCGGCGATCGGGCTACCAAAGCGTTGTTTGACACCTTCCAGCCCACCCAACACCATTGCCCCGATCGGCGACGGGCTAGAACCACCCAGCACTGCATCATCGTCTCTGGGCTGCGTTTCTCTGAGCTGCGTTTCTTTGGGCTGCATCCGTTGATTTTAGCGTTTAGCGGTGCGACACAACGAGTCCCCAGCAGGCGTACACTAAAGAGCAGCAACGTGTAAAACTCGACTTTTGAAACCCTCGATCGCGCTGATGGCTGAACCGATTCCACCGATTACGTTACCATCTGCCCAAAACCCCGTGCAGGAAGGGGAATGGCTGCGGGTCGCGTTGTTGCAATGGCTGAATCAAGAGTTTATTCCCGAAGACGCAAATCAAGACATAGCAAAACGCGCTGCTCAGATCTTTGTCCGGCAGCGCATGGAAGGAGAAAACGATCTCGGTTCGCTGGTGATGGCGATCGTCACCGAGATGGAATCCTTTGATTTTTCTAACAGTTTCTTTGGCGAATTCACGGTTGCCAACGCCGTCAGCGATCTGGTGCTGGATAGTCTGGGCATCGATCGCTGCTGTGGACAGTGAGATAGTTGTTGGTTGTTGGTTGTTAGTTATTAGATGGCGTAGCTAGAACCGAACATGGAAGGAAGTTCAAGCAAATTTTTACTAACAACCAAAAACCAACAACTAAAAACTCCTCTACCAGCTCGACTTTACAACACCGGGCAATAATCCCTGGTGCGCCATTTCGCGCAGAACGTGGCGAGAGAGACCAAAATCGCGGTAGAAGCCTCTAGAACGACCTGTCACCCAGCAACGGTTGCGAACGCGGGTGGGAGCGCTATTGCGAGGAAGCTGCTGGATTTGACGGTGAATCGTTAGCTTTTGCTGTTGCGAGGTTGCCGCTGCAAACTGCTCTTGCAGGTCTGCACGTTTATCGGCATACTTTTCCACCATCTTCTTGCGCTTGTTTTCGCGCTCAATCATGCTCTTTTTAGCCATGAGTCATTCCAATACTCTGTTAGTTAAGACACAGCTTACTATTGTACTGAACTGCGCGGGCGATATGCCAACTAAATTTCAAGCGTTGCGACAGAAGGCAGAAGTCTTACGCGATGTGTAACTAATTCGCCCTCATCCCCACCCTTCTCCCCAGGGAGAAGGGCTTCCAGACCGTTCCGGTTCCCTCTCCCATCGGGAGAGGGCTAGGGTGAGGGCAGTCGGCAGGCATTTCAGGAAAGTCGCACATCGCGTGAGTCTTGATAAAAATGACTGTTTCAGCCTGATAACTGACTCAGACCCCCGACTTGTTGGCGATCGCAGGCGTTGGATGGGCAGGTGTAATTGCCAAATCCTCTGGTTCAGGAGTGTCTAGCGGTTTTGGGGAAAGCGTTGCAGAGGGACAGAGATCGGCAAGAGTACAGCGATCGCACTGGGGATTGCGCGCCATGCAAACGGCTCGACCGTGATAAATGATCCGAATTGACCAGTTCTCCCAATCAGGCTGTGGCAGCAGCTTCATCAAATCGCGCTCAATGCGGATGGGGTCTTTGTGCTCAGTCAGTCCCAAGCGATAGGTCAACCGTTTAACGTGCGTATCGACCGTCACGCCAAGATTAATGCCGTGAGCATGGGCTGACACCACATTGGCTGTTTTACGAGCGACTCCTGGCAGCTTCAGCAAGTCCTCCATCAGCTTTGGCACCTCGCCGCCAAACTCCGTCATGATCATGCGGCAGGCTGCCTGAATGTTCTTCGCCTTGTTGCGGAAGAACCCGGTTGATTTGACCAATGCCTCAATTTCTTCCAGATCAGCGCCTGCCATTGCTGCCGCATCGGGGAAGCGCCGAAAGAGTGCTGGTGTGACCATGTTCACCCGCACGTCGGTACATTGGGCAGACAAAATGGTCGCTACCAAAAGCTGCATGGGCGTTTCGTAGTCCAGCGAGCAGGTTGCATCGGGATAGAGTTGCTTTAGTCTCAGCAGGATCTCGATCGCCCGTTGCTGCTTGGCTGGCAATTTGCGGGAGGCGCACATGGGGAAGAATAGAAGGGTGTGGGGTGTGGGGTGTGGGGCGTAGGGTGTGGAAAAAGTAAAGGGAGGATTATTAGAAGGCTAAAGGCTAAAGGCTAAAAGTTTTCACTCCTCACTCCTCACTCCTCACTTCACTTACCGAAACAGCTTCTGCACCGACTCTAGCTGCGTGGTATCGCGGACAATCAGAAAAATGCCTAGCCCTAGCAGCAGCATTAAGCCCGTTTGCATCACGCCATCTTGTAGCTTGGATGGTAAAGGTTTGCCGCGCAAGCCTTCGATGAGGAGGAAGGCAAGATGACCACCATCGAGGGCAGGTAGGGGCAGGATATTGATGATTGCCAGGTTGATGCTGATAAGAGCACCGAAGGTAAAGAGGTTGAAGGCATCCGATCGCGCCAGTTTTGCCCCTTCATCCACAATCCGCACGGGACCCGAAATTTGGTCGGCAACTGCCCCAAAGTTGGTGATGAGTTGCCCAAAGCCCTGAACGGTCAGGACGGTGATGCGCTGGAATTCGTTGGCTGCAATGGCAAACACTTCGATCGGATTGCCCACACGGCGACGTTCGATCGTCACATTAGGTGCAAGCTGTACGCCAATTTTGGCATTGGCATCCGGCGTAACGACCAGTGGGTTGGGAAGCGCTTTACCATCGCGCTGAATTTTGAGGGCGATCGCTTGATTTGGACGATTCTGAATTGTCGCCATTAGCGTTCTAATTGCATCGCTTGAGGCTCCCAGCTCTTTACCGTCTACTGCCAGCACGATGTCACCTGGCTTGATGCCTGCTTTGACCGCCGCTGAACTAATCTCCGACTTCACTTCGGGTACCAAGACACCCGGTTGAAAATTGATATCCTGAGTGCCAGCAATGCCGATTTGCGTTACGAGCAGAAAATAGGCGAACACCAGATTTGCGATGACACCAGCGCTGATGACGATCGCCCGATCGAGCACGGGTCGATTTTTGAGCAAATTGGGGTCATTCGGCGGAATGGTGCTGTCGGGATCATCATCGGGAAAGCCGACGAAGCCACCTAACGGAAAGGCTCTTAGCGCGTACTCGGTCTCCGGACCTTGATACTTCCAAAGAATGGGACCAAAGCCAATGGAAAAACGGTTGGCATAAATGCCCTGAGCGCGGGCAGCCGTAAAGTGCCCCAGTTCGTGAACCACAATGAGGATTGCTAAAACGGCGATCGCAGCCAAAACTGACATACCAAACTTCCAATAAAACGGTGGTTTCGCGGTTGCAATGATAGCAACGCACTTCCAACTATTCTAGAAGCTCCGACTCAGTAAATGTTAGCTGGCACAAAATCGCCCTTAATCACGATGCTCAGAGAGCCACTAACGTGAACACCACCATCGTTAATCACAAAATAATTTCACAGACGCAGAAACTTGCTGTATACCAGTACCAGTCGCGTTGTTATCTACGGTAAGTTGCAGTTGTGCGTCAGTTACTGAACCCCAAACCGGATACGATTCAGCAGCAGAATGCCATGCTGAAGGCAAAACTTGCCAGAGCCGATCGGCTCATTGTGCAGCTCAGAGCAGAAACGTCGCAACTTCGTGCCCAGCTCACGCAATTGCACCGTCGTTCGGCATCACCACGAGCAAACGTGCCGCCAACAAAAGTTTCCGTGTCCAGAACGGTAGAGCGATCGCCTGTTGCCCCTACACCAAGGCTCAAGCAACCCCAGCCAAAAGCAAGTAGACGATCGCTTCGGTCGGCTGCTGGTCGTCGATCGCCTGTGCGACCAGGACTGCGATTAGCGACGCTGCTTTCGTTTGCGATCGGACTAACGGTCGCAGCGGTTTTCAATATGCAACGCTTGCAGCAACAGGCGGTTGCACCCCCTCAGCCAACGGCAACTGCAACCCTTCAGCCGTCTGCCCAACCGCAATTGCCACCGTCAACGGCAGCGGCAGTCATGCAAAAACAGACGATCGACGAGCTGGTGTACAACGTTCAGCCATCCTCGCTAGAATCGAGCGCGGCATTGCAGTCGATCGTCGATGGAGCAGTGGCACTTGCCGCCAGCAAATCTCTCTCAACGGAACCACTCTCCATTACGCTGATTGACCTGAAAGCCAACACGATCGCGGGCTACCAAAAAGAGAAACCCCGCTACCCTGCCAGCGTTGTCAAGCTTTTTTGGTTGGTGATTTGTGAAGCACAGTTAGAAAATGGCATTTTACAGCCCGATCCAGCCCTGAGTGCTGATTTGACTGCCATGATTGTGCATTCGGACAACGATGCGGCAAGTCGGATTTTCGATCGCATCACCCAAACCACCTCCGGCAGCACACTCAGCGGCGAAGCGTATGATACCTGGCTCAAGAACCGTTTGCGGATTAATCAATTCTTTCGTGCCGCTGGTTACGACGGTCTCAGCATCAGCCAGAAAAACTATCCAATTTATTCGCTCAAGTTAGATGGTCCCGATGGGCGAGAACTTCAGATGCGCGACGAGCAACAGCAACCCATCCGCAGCCTGATTACCACCGACCAGGCTGCCAGACTGATGCAAGAAATTTACTCTGGCAAGTCCATTTCAGCCAGCCGCAGCCAGGAGATGATCGCTCTGCTCACCCGCGATCTGAATCCAGAGAACTGGAAAAAGCAACCGGGTAACTCGATCGCAGGCTTCCTCGGTGAACCCTTACCCGCAGACGTGCGCTTCGCCTCCAAAGTAGGCATGACCACCAAAACCCGTCACGAAGTCGCTTTCATCGAATCCAAAGACGGCAAAGTCGCGTATATTCTCGCTGTCTTTGGGGCTGACCCCACCTACAGCCAAAACTCCGAAATTCTGCCTGCCATTTCCAACGCCGTCTATACCCAAATGATGGAGCGCAGTGCTCATGCGGACGTGGTGAGAAAGGATGAAGGCTAAAGGCTAGAGGATGAAAGTTTGAATTGCTTCTAACCACTCCCTACTCCCTACTCCCTACTCCCTACTTTCTACAACACCGATCGCCCCAAAAACGGCTGCAACACCTCTGGAATGCTGACCGTGCCATCGGGTTGCTGATAGTTCTCCAACACGGCTGCCATTGTGCGACCCACGGCTAAGCCCGAACCGTTGAGCGTGTGGACAAATTCAGTGCCCTTCTTGCCTGTTTCTTTGAAGCGAATGTTGCCGCGCCGTGCCTGAAAATCGCCAAAGTTAGAGCAGCTTGAGATTTCACGGTAGGTTCCAGCGGCAGGAAGCCAAACTTCCAGGTCATAGCATTTGGCAGCACCAAAGCCCAAGTCGCCTGTGCAGAGTTCGATCGTGCGATAGGGCAGTTTGAGCGCTTGCAGAATTGCCTCTGCGTTTTGCACCAGCGCTTGATGCTCTTGTTCAGACGTTTCGGGATGCACGATTTTGACGAGTTCGACTTTGTTGAATTGATGGAGGCGGATCAGCCCACGCGTATCGCGTCCGTAGCTGCCCGCTTCACGCCGAAAGCAGGGCGTGTAGGCACAGTGACGAATCGGCAAATTGTCTGCTGACAGAATCTCGTCACGGTAGAGATTGGTGACGGGCACTTCGGCAGTAGGAATCAGCCAGAGATCGTCGTCCTTGCATTGGAAGCTTTCTTCAGCAAATTTGGGCAACTGTCCCGTAGCGGTCAGCGATTGGGTATTAACCAGGAGTGGCGGCAGTACTTCAAGGTAGCCTGCGGCGGTTTGGCGATCGAGCATCAAGCCAATCAACGCCCGCTCCAATGCTGCACCTGCACCTAGTAGCGCCACAAAACGAGCCTGAGCAATTTTGGTAGCCCGTTCTGTACTGAGAATACCGAGCTTTTCCGCAATTTCCCAGTGAGGTAGAATCTCGTGTTGAGGTTTATATTCATCACCCCAGCGCCGCACTTCCACATTCTCAGTTTCATCTTTGCCGATCGGTGTCGTATCCCCAGGCAAATTTGGCAACGTCAGTAACAACGCTTCAATTTGCGCTTTCAGTTCTTTTTCCTGCGGCTCCAGATCGCCCAACGTGGCTTTCACCTGGTTGCCTTCATCCTTCAGCGCCTGAATTTCAGCCGCATCCGTGCCGCCAGCCTTCATCTTTTGCCCGACCAGCTTACCAATTTCGTTGCCCCGTGCCTGAAGCCGCGATCGCTCCTGCTCCAACGATCGACGTTGTTCATCCAACTGCACGATCGGCTGAATGTCAAAGCTCCCATTGCGAGTCGCCAACTTCTCGCGCACAAGGTCTGGATTGTCTCGAATCAGCTTCAGGTCAAGCACAAGAATCTCAGCTTTAGATAGGTATTTCTAGATTGATCAGGTAGTCATCAGATCACAAATGCCACTCTATAGTAGCCGCTTTGCCCATGCAACATTCATCCACTCCTACCTCCTGCCTCCCCACTCCCCCTGCCTCCCCACTCCCCCTGCCTCCCCACTCCCCCTGCCTCCCCACTCCCCCTGCCTCCCCATCTCCCCCTGCCTCCCCATCTCCCCCCTCCTCCCCACCGCGCCACATCGTATACTGAGACATCCCCTTTTCTCCCCACAGCGCCATGTCTCAACTGCAAACATCGCTGCAACCAGAGGTCATCTACCCCGATCGCGATGGACAACCGATGGCAGATAACACCGAACAGTTTCGTTGGATTGTGTTTATTCAACAAAACCTGGAATCGCTGTTTGCCGATGATCCCAATGTGTTTGTCGCAGGCGATTTGCTGTGGTATCCAGTAGAAGGAGACAACAAGACGCGAGTTGCACCGGATGCGCTAGTGGCGTTTGGCAGACCGAAAGGCTATCGAGGCTCTTATCAGCAATGGCAGGAAGGCAACATCGCGCCACAAGTCGTGTTTGAGGTGCTGTCTCCTGGCAATACGCAGACGGAAATGCATCAAAAACTGCGGTTCTACGACCGTTACGGCGTGGAGGAATACTATTTGTATGACCCTTACAAAAATAATTTGAGTGGCTGGCGGCGGCAGGACGATCACTTAGAGGTGATTGACCCGATCGACGACTGGATCAGTCCCCGCTTACGTATTCGCTTCCACCTGGCTGAACCGGAACCACAGCTTTTTCGCCCGAATGGAGAACCCTTCACCACACTAGATCAGGAGCGGCAACGAGTGGCACAAGAGCGTCAACGAGCAGAACAAGCCGAGCAACGCGCCGCCCGACTTGCGGAACGATTACGCGCTGCGGGCATCGATCCGGATAGTTTGGAGTAGTTGGGGCGATCGCTCCTGCTTTGAGTTGGAATCGTTTCGTTTCAGATGCGGATGATGCCGTTTCAACCGGGAACGATCGCGCTTCAGATAAGACCATTGCGGTTTTAAGTTGGAACGATCGCACTTCAAATGAGACCATTGCCGTTTCAAGCGAGAACGATCGCACTTCAAACGAGAACGATGCGGTTTTAAGTGGGAACGATGCGGCTTTAAATGGGAACGATCGCACCTCAAACAGGAATATTTCTGTTTCAAGTAGAAGCGATCGTGCTTGGAACTCGAAGCTTCGACCTTTTTGCTCAAACCGCCGAGCCTGGAACTCGAAGCTTCGACCTTTTTGCTCGGAACGCCGAGCCTGGAACTCGGAACTTGCAGCTTAGAACACAGATTGGCACTCATGCTGGAATGGAGGTGACTTGAAGCTGCTGTTCGATCGCATCACACGCCACAATCACCCCGTTTTCTGCCTGAATCATCTGTCCGATCGCGGCGGCTTTGGCGGTATAGCTGGAATTGTTTAACAGTTCACGTAACTCTTTAGCGACTCGTGCGGCTGCATACTGCTTGCGAGGAAGCGTCCGCGACGTTCCCAGGCGTTCAACTCGTGCCGCATTATCTGGCTGGTCATGGCTGTAGGGCATCACCAGCGTGGGACGACCCGCCCGCAATGCCAAGAAAAAGCCTCTGCCTAGCTAATGCACAGCCGTACACTCTGGGTAAACAGCTCATTGAATCAACAATGATTCTGCAACCTGACACAGAGGTGCAACCGACTGCAAACTCACTACGCAGAGGATTAGACACTTGGAACTGAACACTTAAAAAGCGGGTTACATTGACCACCCGTTTGCCTTAGCGATCAACAACCACTCGCGGGTTTCACTGCCAAACAATCGTCTGCCAAACGATTGTCTTCATAATTTAATGACAGGAGCCGATCGCGGGCAAAACTCTTGGTCTGAACCAACAATCTCGTCGCCAGACCGACTCCCAGAAAAGAACGCAGGTGCGATCGCCTAGGTCAACGCATTAATCACGTAGTCAATATAGGAATTGAGTTCAACCGCTGGATCACCAGAGATACCGTGATTTGCCTTGATATACTTCAGCGCTTCGGTATACCAGCTTGGCGACAGTTCAAAGGTGCTGTTGATTTCAGCCAAACCGGAGATCAAATAATCATCAATCGGTCCAGTGCCGCCCACAACCAGGGCGTAGATAATAATCCGCAGATAGTAGCCGATATCACGGACGCACTTTGTTTTGCCAACGGGTGTGGAAGCGTAGTTAGGACCTTGCAGTTGAGTGGTATACGGGAATTTTTTGTATACCTCGTTGGCTGCGGCTTCAGCCAGACTTTGCGCTTTGCCGCTCAGGGCTTTCACAGCTTCCAACGACGTTGCTGCCTGCCGGAACCGTCCGAATGCTACCTGGTATTCTGTGCTGCTTAAGAACCGTCCTTGTGAATCGGCTGCGACAAGGGCTTCCGTTAAAGGGGTTTTCGACATGAATTCAATCTCTCTCTAGTTGATGTACAAAGTGTCTGCTAATTTGGCGGTTTAACCAACGGCTGCTGCGGCGCGATCGAAGTAACCAGCGATCTCTGAAACCAGAGCGCTGCAATCACCTTTAGTGATGTTGTTGGTGTCATTGACAAGCTCGATCGATGCTTCCTTCAACTTTTGAATACCAACAGCAACGGAAGCACCAGGCGTACCCAGCGCCAGATAGGTTTCACGCAAACCATTCAGCGCACGGTCTTCTAGAATGCTGGCATCACCGGCAAAAATGGCGTAGGTGACGTAGCGCAAGATGATTTCTAGATCACGCAGGCAGGCGGCAGCACGACGACTGGTATACGCATTCCCACCCGGGGCAATCAATTGAGGTTGTTCTGCAAACAGCGCACGGGCTGCATTGGCAACAATGACAGAAGAGTTGCTAGAAATGCGGTTAACGGCATCGACACGCTTGTTGCCATCTTTGACGATCGCCAGCAGCGCATCTACCTGAGCGCTGCTGAGGTATTCTCCACGCGTGTCAGCTTGAGAGACAACCTTAGCAAAGGCATCTAAGACCATAGTTTCAATCTCCTAAAAAGTGTGCAGTTGAACAGCATGATGGCTTCAAGTAGAGAAGCTGGCTTTCCTTTCGTCTCAGATGCATCAGCCTGGGAGAAGCAAAAGGACTAAAGGCTAGAGAAAGTCCTAATTCCCAAATCCCCATGTGACACGTATCCAAAAGACAACATCGCTTTTGGAAACCAAGAAAAAATTCTCAATTAATAAAGAGAAAAGAAAGCTTTATACAACCAAAGTCTAAAGGACTTTATTCTGCGTTTTTCCCTACAAATTATTTTTACAACGCTGTCATCTCTTTTTTTATTAAAAATTGTTTAGCAATTCATTTTCTCATTCGATCGACAGTTTGCTTCTTGCTGAAAATTTAGGTTGTATAGCATCTTCACGCCTATGCTAAGACTTTAAGAAGCCCTCTCTGAAAGAGTTTTGCAGATTAATCAAAAGAGTTGCATGAGAGGCATCTCTGCTTTTACTCGGCTGAAAATGTAACCTTGGTCACAAGTATTTGGTATGTTTTGACTCAAAATAAACTACGAAAATTTGTGTTTCTTTTGATAAAACATTGCGCTGCTTGCTTCGTTATCAAAAAGGAATTTAAGTTAGATAAAAATTGTGATGAAGGTTACAAGCGCTTGGTATAAAACTGCTCTTTATAGCTTGAAAACCGTTACTTCTATTTACTCTTCGGGCACTAAGCGGAGCAATGATTTGGCAGCAGAGCCGATCGCCTGATTGACTGACAAAACTCCTGCAAGCTCTGAAAGCTCGTCGGTTGGGTATAGCCTTCGGCATACCCTACGGGAAGCAAGCTACAAGCAAAGCGTGAGCGTCACCCAACCGAATCTGTTCAGAGCAAAAACGATCGCACTTCAAACAGAAAGTTTGCCGTTTCAAGCTGGAACGATGTTGTTTCAAGCAGCAGCGATCGTGCTCTGAACCCGAAACGTCAGCCTTTTTGCTCGAATCACCGAGCTTAAAACGCGATCGTTGCCGTTCTGGACATGGAACACCAAGCTTAGAACTCGGAAGTTGCAGTTTCTTCCAGCAGTCACGTTAAAATTTGGTTCAAAACTCAATCTCATATGCTGACTGAACAAAACAAAGCCCTCGTGCGCCAGTTCTACAAAGCGTTTGACGATCGCAAAATGGATCAAGCTTTAGAGCTTCTCGCTCCAAATTTTGTCGCACATCTGGCGGGAGTAGCTGAACCATTGGACGGGGAAGGCTTCAAGGAGTTTGGGATGTCCTTTTACTCAGCCTTCAGCCATGGGCAACACCGTTTTGATGAGGTCATTATTGCAGACGATAAAGTAGTGACGTGCGGAACGTTTACAGCGACGCATCTTGGAGAGTTTCAAGGTCTTCCACCAACAGGGAAGCAGGTCAGATTATCTATCATGCACATCGATCGAGTAGCAGATGGAAAAATTGTGGAGCATTGGGGGCAAGGCGATGCGCTTGGATTGATGCAACAGCTAGGCATTGTCTTCTTGCCGGGTCCAAAATTGTTGCCGTATATCTTAAAGGGTGCTGCATCCAAGCTATTTAAAAAACCTGCATAGAAACGATTGGCGTTAGTACACGGTTTGTTGTGGGGAGCGATCGCCCTCAACCACATAAAATGAAGGAAAATCTTTATAAGCTGAGCGTATGACTTCAGTGTCTAATGAACCCACTTTGATCATTCGGACAGAACGCGGGCTGACGATCGCAGGCACGCGCATCACTCTCTACGATGTGATGGATTATGCGACGGCTGGCTATCCACCGAAATTTATCCAGGGCTTGTTCGATCTGACGCATGAACAGATTAATGCCGCTTTAGCCTACATTGAGGTCAATCGGGTTGAGGTAGAAGCAGAATATCAGCAGGTGCTTAAAGAAGCCGAAGCACTCCAACAATACTACGAAGAGCAAAATCGTGAGCGAGTTGCCCGCATTGCTGAACAACCGCCGAAACCTGGAACTGAAGCGGCTTGGGAGAAACTTCGGGCAGCTAAAGCAAAGCGCGCGACCAAGGCATGATTTTTTTGATTGACCATAATCTTAAAGGTCATGCTTTAGTTTTCTTTGGTGCGATCGCTAGTCAAGGCTGGCTCGATATGGTTCCGATTCGGTTTGTCACGTTTGCAGAGATGGAGTTGTCCATTGACAGTGACGATCGCGTCGTTTGGCGATTAGCTCAGAACAATCAAATGATTTTGCTGACAGCTAACCGCAGCATGAAAGGAAAGGATTCTTTAGAACAAGTTATGCGTGAAGAGACCACCGCAGTATCCTTACCTGTGATTACGCTTGGCAACGCTGATCGATTGCTAACCGACGTTGAATACCGAGGTCGATGTGTTGAGAGGCTGATTGAAATTGTGCTCGATATTGATAGCTATCGAGGTGCAAGACGAATCTTCATTCCCTAATGTGCGTAGCTTTGACGTTAGCCCACGGTTTGTGTCGAGAGCGATCGCGCTCAACCACTAGAATGAAGGGAAGTCCTTGTAACCAGTTGTGAACCGAAGCGATGACAACGTCTCTACATTGGCGACACCGAGTAGGCAATCAGCGCGATTGGGTCTGGCGCGGTTGGCAGACTCGCTATACCTACCTTCGAGCCGCGCAACCGGGGAGTACAACCCCGCTGATTTTGCTGCATGGATTTGGGGCATCGATCGGGCACTGGCGCAACAATCTGGACGCTTTAGCAGAACACCATACCGTTTACGCACTCGATATGTTGGGCTTTGGTGCCTCTGAGAAAGCAGTGGCAGCTTACAACACCGATCTCTGGGTCGAGCAGGTTTACGACTTTTGGAAAACCTTTATTCAAACGCCTGTCGTGTTGGTGGGCAATTCGATCGGCTCTCTGGTTTGCATGGCAGTTGCCGCTGCCCATCCCGAAATGGTGGCAGGGTTCGTGATGATCAGTCTGCCCGACCTATCGATGGAAGAAGAGGCGCTACCGAAACCATTGCGTCCGTTGGTTGGTAGCCTCAAGCGCTTGATTCTCTCGCCGCTGTTGCTCAAAGCACTTTTTCCGCTGGTGCGCCGACCCAAGTTTGTGCGCACCTGGGCAGCGATCGCCTACGCCCAACCCGATGCCATCACCGACGAACTCATCGACATTCTGGCAGGACCGCCTCAAGACCGGGGTTCCGCGCAGGCATTTGCCGCCATTTTCAGAGCCGTGACCGATTCTCGCTACAGTCCTCACATCAAAACCGTGCTGCCGACCCTCACAGTACCAATGCTGCTCATTTGGGGACAGAACGATCGCATGATTCCCAAGCAGTTTGCCCGTCCCAATCAGTACGGCGAGTACAATCCCAATTTGCAGCTAATTGAACTAGAGAATGCCGGACATTGCCCCCACGATGAATGTCCTGATCAGGTGAATGAGGCAATTCTAGACTGGCTTCTCATGGAAAGGCTAAAGGCTGAAGTCTAAAAACTTTCTTTTAGCCTTTAGCCTTTAGCCTTTAGCCTTTAGCCTTTCCCCTATGCAATGCTGCCTCGCTTCCGTGCTTCTTTGTAGGAGGTGCCGACATTTCGCAGTCCAGCGCGGATCATTTGTTGTTCCAAAAGGGCGAAAAAGCGAGTGCGATCGCCCCCTCTTACAACAGCTTGATTGTGTGCTTCTGCCAGTGCCACCGGATAGCCATAGCCTTTTTGCACCTGCGCCAGCGTCAGACTCAGCGCCGTATCCAGCAAAATGGCATCCTCAGCGACCCAGGTAGGAAACTCCACGCGGGCAATTTCTGTTCCCACGTGAACGTAGCAGAAGTAGATGTGATGATCGCCATACAGATCCAGAATGCGGGCAGAACTGCGCCAGAGAGGGCTGCGCTGACCGGGCTGTAGCTCCATTGCCCAGAGTGCTGCATCCTTCAACGGTTCTAACACTTGACAAGGCGCGTGCGCGAGAGGGAAGCCTTCGCGATCGCCCAAGCCAGCACAATGCGTCGCACAATCCGGCACATCGTAAGGACACGCTTGCAACCGTAGAAAGTTGAGCGCTTCCCCACTCCGCGAGGCGCTGATGTAGCCGACTAAGGGAATGCTTGCACTACGAAGTTTCTCCCACGCTTCGAGGATAGGCGGCAGAATGCGATCGCGCGCCTCCCCCGGCAGCGAGTCAAGGAACCAGTAGATGAGAGAGCCATCGACCATTGCGAGGGAGTGGGGAGTGGGGAGTGGGGAGTAGGGAGTAGGGAGTGGGGAGTGGGGAGTAGGGAGTTTCCGCCTCCTGCCTCCTGCCTCTTGCCCCCTGCCTCCCTCTGCCTCCCCTGCTCCCTCTGCCTCCCCTGCTCCCTCTGCCTCCCCTGCTCCCTCTGCCTCCCCTGCCCTCTGCCTTCTGCCTTCTGCCTCCTGCCTCCCGATTTCTTCTCCCAACTCCGCCAGCACGATCGCCTCCGATACCGTACGCCGATAGCCCATCCATTCTTCCGTGCGGATGCCCCATTGTCGAGAGACGTAAAGATCTTCGGGACGGTAGAACACTTCGGGCAGGCTGTCGAGCAAGGGTAGACGGTTCTGCCCGTAGTGCAGCACAATGCGCCCAACGTTAATCAGGTAACAGTAAGCAATTTCGTGATGGCTGGGGGCAATTTGGGAGCCATCGGTTGCCAGGACGGTGTGGGCAGCAGGCGGCACGGGAATGCTGACACGCAGGTTGAGCGGTTCAACGGGCGCGGCGGCAGTAAAGCTGAGGCGATCGCGCCAGGTTTGCTGCTGCTCAACCAACGCATTTTGGTGACGATGCGCCTGTCCTAAAAGCATCTGTGCCCTTTCTAATCGCTGTCTTGTCGCTGTGGCTTCGAGGGTTAGCTGCTGGCTGATGCCCTGCATTTGTTGTGCAAGCTTTGTGAGATCGAGCATTGGGGGGTGAGGGGTGAGGAGTGAGGGGTGAAGGCTAAAGGCTAAAGGATGAAGGCTAAAAGTGAGAAGCCGAAGGCTAAAGGTGAAAGGCTAAAGGATGGATCAGCTTACCCCTGCCTTCTGCCTTCTGCCTTCTCACCCCTCTCTCCTCTCTCCTTTCTCCTTTCTTTTCTGCCTTTTCCCAAAATTTTTTGATCAACTCTCCAAATTATGTGTACCATCGCTGGTGAGTAAGTAAGAACGCTAGATGGGGAAAGTCTTTTTTCTGACGATCGTTCTCTCAAACATCTTGGTTTAAGCGTAACGAACAATTGCGCTTGAAGCCGCGATCGATGCTCAGAAAAAGGTTGCCTAACGTAAAAGCTTTTTACTTTAAAGCGTTTCAACTCAGTGCAGACCTTTGGTTCTTTTTCTTTGTTGGAGAACAACCATTTAGCGCTATCGTTTAAGGTCTGTCTTTTTGCCTTTAGAGTGGTAAATCTATACTGCAATGGGTATCATACTCTGACATCTAGACTTCGTTTGATTCGTTCTTATCAGCCCGCCTTTAACTGTTTAAGTGAGTAGACAGCATTGTGGTTAACTCTCTGAAAAATCTGCTTCCTGGAAAGCCTAAAGGTATTGGTATCGAGTTAGCGCCCGATCGAATTAGCGTTGCTCAGCTACGTAAACAAGGTCAGGGGTTTAAGCTGGCAACTTTAGCAACCGTTCCAGTGCCAGAAGGCTTGTTTCAAGAAGGTCAGATCATTGACATTGCGGGCATGGCTGAGCTGATTCAGTCAACGCTTGCGGAGAATAAGCTTAAGGTAAAGCGAGTCGCAACGGCGGTAGCAGGGGGACGGGATACCGTCACTCGCATTATTCCGATTCCGGCAGAACTGAACGATCAAGAGCTTCGGGAAATGGTGCTTAATCAGGAGGCGGGTCTTTACCTGCCTTTCCCGCGTGAGGAGGCAGATGTTGACTATCAAAAACTGGGGCTATTTGTTGACGAAGATGGTATTGAAAAGTTTCAGGTTTTACTAGTAGCAACGCGCAAAGAAATTACGGATTCTTACGTGCGCACGTTTCAGCAAGCGGGGCTGCAAATTGATGTACTCGAAATCAGCAGTTTTTCGCTGATTCGCACCATTCGAGAGCAACTCAGGCAATTTTCACCACAAGAAGCCGTGGCGATCGTCGATATTGAGTTTGAAAGTACCGAAATTTCGATCGCGGTGGACGGCGTGCCCCAGTTCTCTCGCACGGTGCCGATCGGGACGTATCAAATTCAAAGTGCCTTATCGCGCGCCATGAACCTACCGCCTTCCAGAAGCACCGAACTGCTTCAGAGCATGACGATTCCAGTAAACCCGTCTGATAGCATGAGCGGTCCCGGCAAAATGGGGGGCAGCAACCCTGGAGCGGCTGCCATGCTGCGTATTATTGGCGAACTGGCGGACGAACTGCGGCGATCGATCGACTTCTACCTCAATCAGGGCGATAACCTGGAAGTAGCCCAACTGCTGCTTGCCGGACCCGGTGGCTCGATCGGTCAGCTTGACGAGTTTTTTACACAACGGCTCAGTCTGCCAAGCAGCCAAATTGATCCAATTACCGCGCTGGGGTTAGAAGTCGCTCAAGAGGTACCGCTCACACAGCGACCGGGGCTAGGAGTAGTGCTGGGCTTAGGATTACGGGAGGCTAGGTAAGATGTACAGTCTAGATATTAATTTTCTCAACGATCGCCCAGAATACAAACCCGAAGGCGCACGTCAAAAGACAAGAGCAGTGTCTACAGACAGTAAACGACCGCTCTTTCTCGGCGCGGCTGTGGCTGTTGCGCTACTAGCAGCAGCGGGTGGATCACTGCTGTTTTTGCAGGCACAAAACGCCAGCCTGGAACAACGACAATCTGAGCTAGACAGCCAGTTGGGTGATTTGACTGCCAAACAAAAGCAGATCGCTGATATTAACGGTCAAACCAAGCAGATTAAGGACGAAACAGGCGCATTGGCAAGCGTGTTTAATCTGGTTAAACCCTGGTCTGCGATGATGCAGGAAGTGCGCGATCGCATTCCTCCGGGTGTGCAAATCCTGACGATCGCACAATCAACTCCTAGCAATCAGCCGACACCACAACCATCCCCTAGTCCTTCGGCGGGTGCTCCTCCTCCGGCGGTTGCGCCAGCGGCTTCAGTGCTGCAAATTACAGGTATCGCTAACTCATTCAATGATGTCAACGATTTTCTGCTGGTGCTGCAAAAATCCAACTTTCTTAAAGCTGAAAACACAAAGCTAGTGAAAGCGACCCTCCAGAAGGAAGCTGTTAGGGTCGAGCCAGCGAAGCTGCAAAATGCCCAACAGCCCACGTTGAATGCTGACCAACTGCCACAACTGCCAAAGCAGGTGGAGTTTCAGATTGAAACGGCGTTAAGCGATGTGCCTGCGTCTGATTTGCTGCGCGAACTCGATCGCAAGGGCGCTGTTGGATTGGTGACCCGCATTGAAGATCTGCAACGTAAGGGAGTGATTCAACCATGACCGCTGGCGGTGACTTTCTTCCCAATGATCCAAACCTGGACACTGAACCAGGCTATCCGGTTATTTTTGGTATCGCGCTTACGCCGACCATCCTCGGCATTTTACTGGCGGTGGGTGGCATTGCTCTGGCAGCTTACCTGTTTCTTAGCCTGGTGCAGCCAGAGCTGGAAAAATACAACGACCTGAAGCAGAAAGTGGAGACCAAGGAGAATCAGGTGCAGCAGGCTGCCGCGATCGCCAAGCAGATTGCCGACGCGAACGCTAATCTTGAGGCGGCTAAAAAACAGCGCACTGAAGTCTTAAATCTCTTCTCAAACGAATCGACCCTCAACACCTTGCTCCTAGATTTAAACCGCCAGGTTGAGACGCGCAATGCAGGCGTTGCCAGACTGGAGCAGGATCGACTAGCCGCTTGTCCCGCTTGGGTACGTAACAATGTCGAAGCACTGCGTAAGAGCGGTATCGAGTTAGCACGGAGAGCCTCGTTGAAGGATTTCACACCAGACCCTAAAGCGTCCGGTGTCATCACTGACAATGCTTACGGCTCACTCGTTAATAACAAGCTGCAGCGTCAGGTTGCGACCGTCAACCTGGAAGGCAATGTGAATCAAACGCAAGCGATCTTCCGCAATATTGAGCGACTACAGCCCTTTCTGGTGTTTAAGGACGTGAAGATTGTGGTAGGGGATGGCACCCAAACGAATACGAGTGTTAACCGACTCTTTGAGATTCGAGGCAACACCGTCCAGTTCTTGCCCAACTGTCAGCCTGAGCAAAAACTTACGACAACCTTCAGGCTAGAAGCACTATCGCCCATAGCGCCCGCAGCGCCCGCAGCAGCAGTCAAGCCCGCTCCAGCCCCAGCAAAATAATGGCAAAAGGCATCCCATAAATTTAGGTTCGTGCCCAGCGCCCAGTCCCAGCATTAATGCAAGCAATCTAATGATTTGAGTGAGGAAGGAACCGTGAAACAGTCTCTAGGATTCAATGGCATCGTGCTGGGTGGGGTCGCCGCACTGATCGCAAGCCAACCCGCCCTGGCAGCACCCGTACAGGTGACTGGTGTGCAGCTTAACCGCACCGCATCAGGGGTTGACGTGGTGCTGCAAACGAAGACGGGCGATCGTCCGCAGGTGTTTGCGGTTAACCGTGGCAATAACTGGACAGCAGATTTACCGAGCAGTCAGCTTCGTTTGCAGGGTGGCAAGAACTTCCGTCGAGATAATCCGGCTCCGGGCATTGCCTCAGTCACCGTTGCGCCCCTGGATGCTAATAGCGTGCGCGTCACGGTGGCTGGCAAAGCGGGTGCTCCGGTCGGGCAAGTCGTACGACCGGAGCAGGGTGGGGTAACGCTAAGCGTGAATGCCTCTGGCACCAAGCAGGCAGCGGCTGCAACACCAACACCATTGCCGCAATCACCCGCTCGATCGTCGGCTGTTTTAGCACCACCAACGCCAGTCTCTTTTTCACCTGCCCCTTCTGCGTCTGCACCCCTACGAACGACAACGACCATTACCGTCCCCACACCAGGTAAGCCCCTAACGCTGGCTCAACTGACCCCCACTCAACCGACACCAGCAGCTAGCCCTGCACCCATTACTCCCGCACCAGCTAGCCCCGCGCCCACTAGCCCCTCAACCGTGCCAGCCAGACCAGCCGTTCCGACCAACCAAACGGCTCCGCTACTGCCCAATCCACAGGTTCAGATCGAGGGTCCTGGCGTTTTGCCAACTGGCGTTCAGGGCGTTTCTCCACGGGCAGTGCCACCGCCCGTCGGAGACATTTCAACGGCACAGGTCGATGCCTCTGGAACATCGATCGACCTGGGTTCCGCAGAACGCGTGCCTCGGCTGGTTTTGCGCGATGCTCCAGCGCGAGAAGTGCTGGGACTACTGGCACGGTCAGCAGGGCTAAACCTTGCCTTCGTCGGTGATCTGCTGTCGCAAGGGCAAACTGGACAGCCAGCCCAGCCGGGACAGACAACCAGCAGCGATGGACCGAAAATTACACTCGATATTGAAAACGAGCCTGTGCAGAATGTGTTTAACTACGTGCTACAACTCACTGGCTTAGAAGCAAACCGAGTGGGTCGCACGATCTTCATCGGACCGAAACTGCCTAACTCAGCGCGAAATTTAGTGGTGCGGAGCGTGCGTCTTAACCAGGCATCCATTACCAGTGCGATCAACTTTCTGGTGACGTTGGGCGCTGAAAGTGCAGTCACCCGCGATCGCCTGGTAACCAATGCTGTGGCAACACCCGTTGGCACCCTGGCAGGCGGCGGTGGCTCGGCAATCACACAGACGCAGACTGCCACAGAGTCTCGCATTGAGAGCCAGCGGGTGGCATATCAGGATTCTACGCCGCTGCTCCGGGGGCTGCAAATCTCTGGGGATGAGCGCACGAACCAGGTAACGCTCATTGGTGAACCGAAAAAAGTTGGCATTGCGATCGCGCAGCTTGCCCAACTGGATATTCGTCGCCGTCAGGTGACCGTCAATGTTCGCGTCGTTGATGTCGATTTGACCAGTCTTGACCAATTCTCTGCAAATGCCTCCTTTGGCGTGAACGACACCCGCACGTCTTTGGATGCTGGTACAGCCGTACTAAACTTTGGTCGGAGTGCGCCTGCTAACACTGGGCTTGGCACTGGTGTCAATGCGATTGGTTCGGCACTGGGTGTCGGTTCGGCTTTATCGCCATTCAACTTTGCGCGTAACTTCTTGCTACAGCTACAGGCTGCTGTCACCACTGGTAACGCCAAAATCCTGACTGATCCGACCCTTTTGGTGCAAGAAGGGCAGACCGCAACCATCAATGTGACTCAGGAAGTGGTAA
The DNA here is from genome assembly GCA_019358895.1 of Tildeniella nuda ZEHNDER 1965/U140. Lineage (GTDB taxonomy): Bacteria > Cyanobacteriota > Cyanobacteriia > Leptolyngbyales > Leptolyngbyaceae > Stenomitos > Stenomitos nudus. The sequence continues at coordinate 22,384 of JAHHIG010000004.1, forward strand.
CAAACCTGACCCAACAAACCACTGCTTCCACAAACTCGACCCAAACCACCATTACAGTTGAAAAAGGACGAGCGGGTTTGATTTTACCGATCAAAGTCGATCGCATTGATGACAACGGCTTTATTTCCATGTCCATTGCCCCCTCTGTTTCACGCATTGGTGATCAGCAATCGATTAACATTTCCGGTAGTGCCAACGTGATTAATCTCCTGACGGAACGCCGCCTTGAATCCGGTCAGGTGCGCCTGCGTGATGGGCAGACCCTCCTTCTAACGGGCATCATCCAGGACGAAGATCGAACAACCGTGACCAAAGTTCCCATCCTGGGTGATATTCCCATTCTGGGCGCACTGTTCCGCAGCACCAGCCGCAACAACCAGCGTCGAGAAGTGATTGTCATCGTCACGCCTCGCGTTCTGGATGACAGCCAGCAGGCAACTTTTGGCTACGGCTACGCACCCAGCCCAACCGTGCGTCAAGTGCTTGAAGATAGCAAAAAGTAAAGAACAGGACTTACGCACTTGCAGCCGCAAATGAGATCCTCCCTAACCCTTCTTAAAAAGGAGGGAACCTCAAAGCCACTTTTTAAGGGGTTTGGGGATCTCCTTTGCGTAAGTCCTAAAGAAGATAACTGCTAGCGGTAATGCCTTGCCCTGCCTCAAGAGCGGAACAGGTGCGAGCTAAGCCATAGCAAGGAGTCTGTTGCTACGGCTTGTGGTCTGGTCAAGTAAGGTATTTCTAGTCGATCGACTCAATCTAGCAGCGTAGATCTTTCTTACGTCCCATACCAAGAACCGATACATTCGCTAGCGTGGTGTGTAGTTGTTGCCTTACACGCCTCCCATGTATCGTTTGTCCTTTTTAGTGCTGTTAGGTCTTGCTCTCGTTGCTTGTCGCACTGCGGATACCTCCCGCGCTGAGCCAACGGCTGCACCCGTCGTCTCTGCTAGTCCATCTAGTACTCTTAGTCAGACGAAAGCAGCCACAACGCCAGCCGAGAAGCTGATTCAGACAGAGACTTTTTTGCCGCAGCCGATCGCCATTGCTCCTGCCAGCTTACCTAAACCCTACGCCAGCAGCAGTGCGTCTAAGTCGCCTAATGTCATCCCCATTCCGTCAAAGCCCACGCTCAAGGTTCCGGCTGGCTTTGTGGTGAGCGTGTTTGCCGAAGGGCTAGACCGTCCTCGCTGGTTAGCACTAACGCCAACGGGTGATGTTTTAGTGACAGAAACCCGCCAGAACCGCATCCAGCTCCTGCGCGATGCCAATCAAGATGGCGTAGCTGAGGTGCAAAAAATCTTTGCTGAAGCGCAAAATGGCTTGAATATTCCCTTCGGGATGTCGTTCAGCGACGATGCTTTCTTCCTGGGCAATACTGCATCTGTATTGCGCTTTCCCTACACCCAAGGACAGGAGAAGCTTTCTGGCACTGGCACCAAAATCACCGATTTGCCAGGCGGTGGTTACAATCAGCACTGGACGAGGAATGTTGTGGTTTCGCCCGATCGCACCAAGCTCTATGTTTCGATCGGCTCCCAATCGAATGTGGATGAAGAACCCTCGCCTCGTGCGTCTGTGCAGGTCATGAACCTGGATGGCTCCGATCGCCAAACCTTTGCCTCTGGACTGCGGAACCCCGTCGGACTTGCCTTTCACCCCACAACACGCGAACTTTATGCCACCGTCAACGAGCGCGACGGACTGGGCGATGACTTAGTGCCTGACTACTTCACTCGCGTTCAGTCAGGGCAGTTCTACGGCTGGCCCTACGCCTACATCACGCCCGATCGCCTCGACCCAAACCATGTCCAAAACGGGCGCAGTATTCGTCCTGATTTAGCGGCTCAAACGCGTACACCTGACGTGCTATTTCAAGCGCACTCAGCGGCTCTAGGCGTACAGTTTTACAATGGTCAGACCTTTCCAGCCAAGTATCGCAACGGCGCGTTTGTCGCCTTTCGGGGTTCCTGGAACCGCGATCGCGGCACTGGCTACAAGATTGCGTTTGTACCCTTTAAAGCAGATGGACGACCACAAGGCTACTACGAAGACTTTCTCACGGGCTTCCTCGTCAATCCATCGGGTCCCGATACCTGGGGTAGACCCGTAGGCTTGCTGACTCTCCCCGACGGCAGTTTGCTTGTCACCGAAGAGGCAAATGGACGGATCTATCGGATTCAGTATCAGGGGTAAAAGATGAAGGATGAAGGCTAAAGGATGAAGGATGAAAGCCCTGAGCTTTGATGCTGAGCGCACACGTTGAAGCTTTCAGTCAGCCCTCTGCCTTCTGCCCTCTGCCCTCTGCCTTCTGCCTTCTCCCTCTACTTCACCGCCATCGAAAAGGCATAACGATAGCCTCTGAAGTTCGACTCTAGTTCAATCACATAGTCACCTGTTTGAGCGAGTTGTCCATTCCAGGTCGATCGCTTCTCGTCTTTTTCATGCCCTAACAGTACGGTGCCATCAGGAGCCATAATCATCGGAAAGGGACCTCGATCGTGGGTAATCGTCAACGTTTGTCCCTGCTTGACAGGCAGCACGTAGCGATGGCTACCCGATCCTACAAAGCGATCGACCACCTGTACAGCAGTGCCATCGGCGCTCAGGCTGATGCGCTCTACCTTCTGGTTGCAGCTATTCACGGTTTGCTGCTTGGAGACCCAGCCTTTCAAGGGCGACTTGATCTGGAGCCAGCCGTCCTGCTCATCGGCGATCGTTATCAGCGTACCGTTCTTGAGTTGACCGACCACATTGTCGCCGTCTATTGTGGGTGCAGAGCGGACATTTAGCGGTGGCTTGGGGTCATTCACAAGCGCCATTTTGACCACGCATGATTCGATTGTCCGGTTTGCTGTGGACGTTGGACTGGGCGCTGTTTCAGTCGTTTGCTTTTGTGCGATCGATGAGGAAGGCGAGGCGGCAGGTGAAGGGTTGAGAGGCGATTGGCTTGCAGGTGCGGCGATCGGGGAAGCACTGGTTGATACTCCCGGCGGCTCTGTCACTGAAGACTGTGAACAGGCAACCGTTATTCCAGCAAGCGCTGCCAACGCAAGAGCACCCGCTACAGCCAGCACAGAAGCATTAGGTTTCATAGAAGTGAGTTCCTGGAAGAGTATCTAAGGAATGGCTACAGGGTCTTTGAAGCTAGCAACGGACGAAGCCAGACTGGATGTGCAACTTTTCTAAGTGCAACAGGATGGCGCTCTACCATCTGAGTGCCTTCGTTGACGCTCTGTTGAAACACTACATAGCGTGCCCACAGAGTGCCATTGTGTGACGATCGCCCAACCGCATCAAGCAATACCGACATACCGTTTAAAGGACTGTCACAATTTTGACCAAGATTGCAACATGGTCAGCGGCAATCGCTCAGTGTGCCATCTATATTGATCTTAGTTGTTGTCAGAGGGATCAAGGCTTGAGTGAACCGTCGATCGTCGAGCAAGCATGGGCAGCCCTTGAAAAATCCGTCATTTATTACCAGGGTGAGCCGATTGGCACGATCGCTGCCAGCGACCCTGACGTGGTATCGCTGAACTACGATCAGTGCTTTGTACGCGACTTTATTTCGTCTGGGCTGCTGTACTTGATCAAAGGCAAGCCTGCCATTGTGCGTAATTTTTTGGAGGCAACCCTCAAATTACAGCCCAAAACAGGGCAGCTTGATTGCTCAAAACCCAGCCGGGGCTTAATGCCTGCCAGCTTTAAAATTGCCTCAATCAACGGACAAGACTATCTCAAGGCGGACTTTGGCAACCATGCGATCGGACGAGTTGCGCCAGCCGATGCCTGTCTGTGGTGGATCATTCTCTTGCGGGCATATCTCATTTCCACTCAAGATTTCGAGTTGGTGCAACGCGCCGATTTTCAAGAAGGCATTCGCGTTAGCCTCGAACTGTGTCTAGTCACGCGCTTCGATATGTATCCGATGGTGCTCGTGCCGGATGGGGCAAGTATGATCGATCGACGCATGGGGCTTTACGGACATCCGCTCGATATTCAATCATTGTTTTATGCCGCACTGCGGGCAAGCCTGGAACTGCTAGTGCCCAATGCAGAGAATCAAACCATGATCCAAGCGGTGTGTAATCGCCTACCCCTCTTACTCCGGCAGCTACGCGAAGATTATTGGCTTGATCCAGAACGTTTGAATGTAATTTACCGCTATCAGGTAGAAGAATACGGTGAAGAGGCGCTCAACCAGTTCAATATTTACTCTGACTCGATCCCGTTCTATCGACTGGCAAAATGGATACCCGAAGCGGGTGGTTATCTGGCGGGCAATCTCGGTCCCTCGCAGCTGGATTGCCGCTTCTTTGCGTTAGGTAACTTGATGGCAATTATTGCGTCGCTCACAACGGAGCTACAGTCCCACAAGATTTTGAACTTGATTGAACTGCGCTGGAGCGACTTGATTAGCCACATGCCAATGAAGCTCTGCTACCCGGCGTTGGAAGACAATGACTGGCGCACGATCACTGGAGCCGATCCTAAAAATCGTCCCTGGTCGTATCACAATGGGGGAAGCTGGCCCGTGTTGCTGTGGATGCTGGTAGCAGCGGCAAAAAAAATGAATCGTGGCGAATTGGCACATCACGCGATCGCCATTGCCGAACGTCGTCTGGTGCAGGACCAGTGGCCCGAATACTACGATGGTCCCGATGGTCGTCTCATTGGCAAAGAATCACGAAAATACCAGACCTGGACTATTACTGGCTATTTACTAGCAAAAGAAATCACTGCAAATCCCGATCATCTCAAGCTCATGACGTTTGATCTTGATATGAGGTGACCATTGCTCCCTCTGCAAATTGCAGTCAGTCCACCGACTCACGCCTTCACTTCGTGGCTTGCCAAACCTTGATTGTGCCGTCGTTGCCAGTGCTGGCGATCGCTCGTCCATTCGGACTAAAGGCAACGACAAGAGTTGGATCAACGGCGAGCGTTTTGAGCAGTGCTCCGGTTGCTGTGTCCCATAGTTTAATTGTTTTATCGCGGCTACCGCTAACGATCGTGCGTCCATCCGGGGCGATCGCTACCCCTGTGATGACATCCGAGTGACTGATTAAAGTGGCTTTTAATTGTGCTGTAGTCAAATCCCAAACTTTAACCGTGTCATCGCCACCACTGACGACGGTGTGACCATCGGGGTGGAAGGCAAGGGTATAGATGGGGCGTTTGGAGGCGACGAACGTATGAATCGCTTCGCCTGTGGCTGCTTTCCAGAGGCGGATGGTGCCATCATAGCCGCCGCTGGCAAGGGTCTTACCGTCACGGGCAAAAACGACAGCGTTGACGGTATCGCTGTGCCCTGTGAAACTACGCTGCAATTTCCCAGTCGCCACGTCCCACAGTTCAACCGTTTTTTTCCAACTGCTGGTAGCAAGGGTCGTGCCATCGGGGCTAAAGGCGATCGCCTGTACGGGAAACGGATAGCTGGGAAACGATCGGATAAACTGTCCCGTGCTGACTTGCCATAGCCTGACTTTGCCATCATCGCCCCCCGTTGCCAGGGTTTGCCCATCGGGACTAAACGCGATCGACTCCACTCTGGAGAGCACGCTAAAGTCGCGCAGCAGGTTCCCAGTTTTGAAGTCCCACAGGTCAACATTGCCTTCAACGCTACCGCTGGCGATCGTTCGCCCATCCGGACTGATGGCGATCTGGAGGATGGGTTCGTCCGCTTTTGTGATGGTGCGGACTAATTGAGCCGACTGCCAGGGACTGGATACAGTGGTGCTGGGTGGCGCTGTCAAAGGTGGAAAGTCTGAAGAGGAGGACGTATCACAGCCTGCGAGGATGACTGCCAGAGCCGCGATCGCCATTAATCCTGTAGAGTGTATGCGCGTTGCAGTCATCTTTGTTTTCCCATGCTGCATCTTCTTTTTATCGTGGCACCTCAGCGATCGGTGGTGTTGGGTCAACAGTTGGCTGTACAGGAACGCTAGAGGCTGCGGATTCTTTGATCGGCACCTCGATCGCGGCGATTGGAGCAAGTAAACGCGCCACTTCTGCCTGCTGCTGGAGTTGCTGTGTGGAAGAGACAAGCTTGCTTAAGCCATTAATCAGCTTACGGAGATTGACGCGGAAACTTGGATCGCCCGTGAGTTCGTCTAAATCCGAAGTAATTTTCCGAGTGTTCTCAAAGGTAGAGCGGGCAGAATCAAGCGTTTGCTGTAGTAGGAGTACGTTATTGGGGTTGCCAAAGTCGTTTGAGAAGGTGCGTAGATTAGCCGAGGCGGCGGCAGCGTTGGCAGACAGGGTTTCCAGGTTACGGAGAATATCGGTGCGCTTGACCTGGTTGAGTACAGGGGACAGGCTGGCGATCGCGCCTTTTAATTCACCGCTTGCCTCACTCACATTACTGAGCGTCGTGGTGAGCGAACTTCGATTGGTAGCAAGCAGTCGATTCGCTTCTTGAGCCGTCAGACCCAGTTGACGCGCCGTGATCCGAAATTCATCAAGGGTTGGACCAACGGTTTTGAGCGGTTTTGAGACTTCACGGCTCAATTTAGCAATCCCAGCCGCCGCGTTGGAGGCATTTTTCGCTACCGAATTGACGTTGGCGGTAAACTCCGGGTCGCTGACCAGGTTGGCAATGCGAAGCACAGCCCGAATCAATTCGTTGACGTTAAGCCGCGCCTGACCTTGCAGTCGAGAGCCATTGCAGATGATGATACTGGGGTTGCAGTTACGATCGAGCGGTTGAGCAATCTCACCCGCCGGAAGATCTTGCAGTGGCGAAATGTCGATCGACGGTTCCCCAATTAACCCGGATTGATTCGCTTCAATGACGGCACTGCTGGGAATTAAGAGATCAGACGGTGAGATCTTGACCTTGAGGACAACGCCTCTGGGCTGAGGTTTCACACCCACGACTTCGCCCACTTTAATCCCACGATAGGCGACGGGTGTACCCTGCTTAATACCGCCTGCATTATCGAATTCGACAAAGGCGTTGTAGCTACGTTTTCCAGGGCTGAAGCCGCGCAGCCAAACAATCAGCAGGACAAAGAGCGCGATCGCCACCAGCACAAACAGTCCCAGGGAGCTTTCCCGGAGCGATCGCGAAAGTCGCCTGCCGCCTGTAAGATTCTGCATACACTCTCCTCACGCTACTAAGTTACTGGGCGTAATTAAACTGAAGATGATTTTGGGGGTCGAGGGGGTGGAACCCCCTGCCTGGGGGCAACGCCCCCAAACCCCTCCCCACAATTAATTGTGGCTATCTACTTATCTGTCAAGTTTGCATTGATGGTTGAAGACGGATGATGTTTCAAGGGGTTTCCATCCCCAAAAAGCTTGACAGAACCCGATCGCTGGCATTAACCCGTCGCATGAATCGGTCCTTCTGTGCTACCGCTTGCAAATTGCCGAATCATTGGATTATCGGTGGTTTTCACCTCTTCTGCGGAGCCTTCCCACTGAATTTTGCCTTCATAGAGAAAAACAAGACGATCAACGGCACGGCGCACGGTGCTTTCCTGATGGGTCACAATGGCGTAGCTACTACAGCCGACGTTAATGCACTGGAGCTGCCGGATTACATCTTCTAACACGGTGGAGGCGATCGGGTCTAACCCGGCGGTGGGTTCATCATAGAGCAGCACTTCTGGGCGATCCCTTGGGTTATCTGGGTTGGCAATAATGGCGCGGGCAAAGCTCACACGCTTTCGCATCCCGCCGGACAGTTGAGCGGGATAGCGATCGCCGATGTCTGGCAAACCCACCATCTCCAGTTTCTCATTGACCAAGTCCCGAATGCGCTGTCGTGGCAGCTTGGAATGCCGCATGAGATAGAAGCCAACATTTTCTTCAACGGTCAATGAGTCGAACAAAGCAGATTGCTGAAACACTAGACCAATGTTGATCGGGTCTGGTGTATCGTCGATCGATCCCAGACGCGGCTGACCTTGAACAATGATCTCGCCTTCATCGGGCACATCCAGCCCAGCAATAATCCGTAAAATTGTTGACTTACCCGTCCCTGAAGGACCAATGATGCCCAAAGCATCGCCCCGGTAGAGCGTTAGATCAACGCGGTCTAAAATGACACGGCTGCCAAAGGCTTTAGACACTCCCTTTAATTCGATTAACGGCTCAGCCATTAGCGTGTGAGTGACAGAGAGATTACAAAGCGTCTGAAGCGTTACGACGATGGCATACACAACGTGTGGTCAACCATACCTTTACACGGTCTTCTTGAGTTTAACAACCCCCAATCTAGTTCGATGTAGCGCCCAGTGTTTGTTGTCGATCAAGGCAATTGGCGGGATCATAGCGCGATCGTGGCTCTAAAGACTGAGACAGATGGACAGCGTCTGTCTCAGCCTCACAGATTCGTAATCAAACGATAAAGATCCGCCAAACTGCTGGCATGGCGCAATAGAGCGGGGTAGAACCAGCATGGTGTCGTCTTCAAACCTCAAACAAGCGACACTCTGAGATCTGATGGCTACCTTAGCGATCGGGTTTCAGTGACTCCAAAACGTACCTGCTACCGTGCCCTCTGGTTTGAAGGGCGGTAGCTTTTTTGATGTGCGTCAGCTCTCTAGGGCGCGTCATCAATGAACGATCAAAAGCCTACGGCATCAGCCTGACCGCGCCCGCCCCAGAAAGCAGGCTAGGGGCTGTAGACTTGCCATCATCAGGACTCTGATTGTAATTGATGACAGCCCCTAGTAGATTCGCACCGACTGTTTCGATCTCTACCTTTTCGATGTCTACCTTACGGTTGTATGCAATCTAAACCAGAGTGATAAGATAAATTATGAAAGAATTATGAAAGTAGATGATGCCCCTTTCTAACGAGAACGTGCAGCCTGCACCCACCTCCAGACCGAGTCTGCAAGAAGTTCACCGCAGTATCCCAATTCCCCATGCCAAAGGGTTCTGGCGGAAGATGGTAGCGTATGCTGGACCGGGTTATCTGGTTTCTGTCGGTTACATGGATCCTGGCAATTGGGCAACCGATCTGGCAGGTGGCTCCAAATTTGGCTACACGCTGCTGAGCGTCATCTTGCTTTCAAACTTAATGGCGGTGTTGCTGCAATCGCTCTGTGTGCGTCTGGGCGTGGCAACAGGGAAAGATCTGGCGCAGATGTGCCGTGATGCTTTCAGCCCTCGTGTCAGCTTTCTGCTGTGGGTGCTGTGCGAAATTGCGATCGCTGCCTGCGACCTGGCAGAGCTTTTAGGCAGTGCGATCGCGCTTCAGCTATTGTTTGGACTCCCGTTGGTTTGGGGTGTTGCCGTCACAGCGCTCGATGTGCTGTTGCTACTCTTCCTACAAAGCAAGGGCTTTCGCTACGTCGAAGCGCTTGTCATCGTGCTGGTGGCAACGATCGGCGCTTGCTTCACGGCGGAGATTCTGTTTGCGCGACCGGATGTAGGCAGCATTGTTCAGGGCTTTCTACCGAACCGTGAGATTCTGCGAAACCCGGATATGCTTTACATTGCGATCGGCATTCTGGGTGCAACGGTAATGCCACACAACCTGTATTTGCACTCAGCCATCGTCCAAACCCGCGCCTGGGAACCGACTCCTGAAAAGCGGCGAGAGGCAATCCGATTTGGCACGATCGATTCTACGGTAGCGTTGACGCTGGCACTCTTCATCAACTCTGCCATTCTGATCGTTGCGGCTGCGACCTTCTACACCGCTGGCTACCGCGAGGTCGCAGAGATTCAGGATGCGTACAAACTGCTGTCACCGTTGCTGGGAGTCAGTGCCGCCAGCACCATTTTTGGGCTGGCACTCCTTGCTTCTGGGCAAAGCTCCACGCTCACAGCAACACTAGCGGGGCAGATTGTGATGGAAGGCTTTCTGCAACTCCGACTGCCGTCCTGGTTACGCCGCCTTGCGACTCGCCTGTTGGCGATCGTGCCTGCCCTGATTGCGATCGTGTTTTTTGGTGAGCGCAGCACAGGTCAACTACTGGTGCTGAGTCAGGTGATTTTAAGCTTGCAGTTGTCGTTTGCCGTAGTGCCATTAGTCATGTTTACGAGCGATCGTCGCCTGATGGGTGAGTTTGTTAATCCGACGTGGCTAAAGGTGCTTGCCTGGTCAGTTGCCGTCATCATTGGCAGTCTAAACCTTTGGTTACTGCTTCAGACGTTTTTAGGGTGGTTGTGAGGTAAAAGGCAGAGGGCAGAGGGTAGGAGGCAGAAGGGGCAGGGGAGCGGAGGAAGCAAGGGAGGCAGAGGATAGGAAAAAAGCTGATAGCTGATAGCTGACAGCTAATGGCTTAACGTCTGAGTTGCGAAAGGAATTGTTGCGTTGTGAGCGTTGGTTGTTCGGCGTGCATGATGGCGCGAACGATCGCCACACGATCGACCTTCGCAGCGAGAACGTCAGGTAAATTGTTGGCATCAATGCCACCGATCGCAAACCAGGGAATCGTTGCGTGTTCGGCGGCATAGCGCACATAGTCAAATCCAGCAGCCGGTCTGCCTGCTTTGGTTGGCGTTTCGTAAACAGGTCCAACGCCGATATAATCGGCTCCTTCCTGAATGGCACGGTGGAGATCGTCGGGACAGTGAGTGGAGCGTCCGATGAGGCACTGGGAGCCAAGGAGCTGTCGTGCAAGCGCGATCGGGATATCCTGCTGACCCAGATGCACACCATCGGCATCAACTGCGATCGCTAGATCGACGCGATCGTTCACGATAAACAGCGCATTGTAATGACGGCAGAGTTGAGCCAGCTTTTGGGCATTGCGAAGCCGAACATCATCATCAGCGGTTTTGTCACGATACTGCACCAGCGTCAAGCCGCCTTTGAGCGCTGCTTCCACCGTGTCGAACAGATTGTCCGTGGGTGATGTGACAAGGTAAAGTTTCGCTTGTTCTAACTGTTGCCGCCGCTGATCTGCCGTCAGCTTGCTTTCTAGCGTGTAGACCCGATAGCGCATCTGCTTGCACGCCTCTCCCATGTCGGGGCGATAAACTTTTCCATATTCTTCTAAGACCCGTAACGCTTCTTGAACACGACATAAGTTGGCTTGTAGCACTGCCTGCACGCTCGATCGCGCCGCTTCATCAGGATGGGTTAGCAACGTGCCAGCATCGCCGGGTGTATCTCTTGCTGCACGAAGATCGGGGGTATGCCAATGCGCTAGTTCCTGCCGTAGATGCTTGCACTCGTCGGTCAGAACGGCATTGTCTAGCCCAAAGCGACACCATTCTTCGATCGTTCTCAAGCCTTCACGCGCACGGTCTAAGTTGGCATCCAAAATACGGCAGAGTGAGACCTGCACAAACCGAGCTTGACTGTTTGTATTGCCCATAGGAAGTATCGATCGACTGTTTTATCCAGGCTATCGAGTTATGGGAAGGGAAACCAACAGATCCCCGACTTCTCTACGAAGTCGGGGATCTTCGGGAAGTCGGGGATCTTTATGCAAAACTATGTGTTTCAACTTTGCAGGTATGGAGTAAAGTTGACCAGAGTTCATCGCGGGTCTCGTTCAAGCTCAACTGCAATGGTGTTTTTGGGCTAAGTTTCTGTTGGTTTAAATCGCTGTATCGAGAGCGAAACGAGCGGTTTTTCGCGCTTGTTTTTTGCGCTTGTACTGGGCGATCGCTCCCTCATTGCTGCTATTTGCTGCTACGAATATGGTTTATTCGGTCACGCGACATCGACTCCTGCGTTGGTGTTCTTGCTTCTGCCTTTCGACGCTAAGTGGCTACGCCCTTCTGACCAGTCTTGATTGCGGGCACTCTCAAGCCGTTGCACAAAACGCGCCTGTGGCATTGGCACCAGGAATGAACGCAACGCAGGTTCTTCTGGTTAACCCAGCAGTCGGCAACGATGCTGTGGCGGATGGGAGCGATCGTGCCCCGTTCAAAACGATCGCACACGTGCTACAGGTCGCTCAACCTGGTACTACCATTCTTCTATCGCCAGGAACCTACAGTCAGGAAACAGGCGAAACGTTTCCGCTGCGTCTCAAGCCGGATGTGACAGTACAGGGCAGTGTTGAGACGCGCGGTCAGGGCATTGTGATTCAGGGGAGTGGGTTCTTTCTCAGCCCGACGTTTGCGCGGCAGAAAGTGGCGATCGTGGGTGCCGATCGAGCCATTCTGGCTGGAGTGACGGTCAAAAATCCCGACGCGCAAGGCTATGGTGTCTGGATTGAATCCACCAGCCCAGCCATCTTGGACAGTACCTTTACCGAAAGTGGGCATGACGGCATCTCGGTGACAGGCAGTGGTTCGCCGCTCATTCGCAACAACTATTTTTATCAGAACGGCGCGAACGGCATCACGATCTACGGTACGTCACGGGCAGAGGTGCGAGAGAACATCTTTGAACAGACTGGGTTTGCGATCAATGTGAATCAGAAGGCGGCACCGCTGCTCATTGGCAACCGCATTACCCAAAATAAGGATGGGATTGTGGTGCAGGCGAACGCACAGCCGATCGTGCGAGATAATTCAGTTGATGGCAACACGCGAGATGGACTGGTGGCGATCGCCCAGTCGCGCCCCAACCTGGGAACCGCAACGCTACCAGGCGGCAACTCGTTTCGCAACAATGGTCAGTTTGATGTGAACGCTAAAGGGCTGCGTCAGACCATTCCTGCTTTTGGCAATGATTTGCACAAAACGATCGGCACGTTGGATTTAACGGGTACTAGCCCTGAAGTATCGACATCATCCGGTACGCCAATGCCCTGGTCACTGTCTGCCGTGCCACGATCGCCCGTCAGCGCCGATCAATCAACCGCTGCTAATGGCAAGAGTGCCGCAAACCGCGTTCAGAAGCCAGCGATAGGTAAACCGTCGATCGCTATGGCAGCGATCGCAGCGACCAATCAAGCGACTGCGGACACCATTCCCTTTGGACAACGGTTAGTCAGCGATCGCTCAGTCGGCACGGTTGCACAGACCATACCTCAAGCGCTGCCACGTCCATCTGCAACCAGCGAGCCAGTAGGCGATGGCATTTCTGCGGCATCGTTTCCCGTACCAATCGTGCAGCCAGTCCGATCACTGAGTCGTCCAATCGTGCCTCTAGCAGCCGTTGCCTTACCTTCCAGTGCCTCACCAGAGCCTGAGTTTCCAGTACCGTCAGCGCTTTCTGGCAGACAAACGCAGTCGCCACCGCGCGCAATGCAGGTTGTGAGAGTTGCCATTGCACCACCAACGCCTGTGCAACGGGTCTTGCAACGTACACAAGCGCCGCATACGAGCCAGCCGCCAGCTATGACACTACGTCCAGTCTCGCTGCAAGACAGTGCCCCGATCGCGGTCATCCCCAGTTCCAGAGCGATCGCTACCCGTGTTTCTACAGGGACACGCGCGATCGAGATTCCTGTTCCCGCACCGGAAGCGCGATCGACCCCATCACCGATGCCTAGACGCGCTACCGTTGCCACCTCGTCAATCTCTGCTCAGTCTGGAACATTGGCAAGCGCTGGTTTATTGCCTGTGCCCAACCCGAATGCCCCGATTGGCGTTGTGGGCAGTTTGCCCAACGTGTATCACGCGCAGCAGAATGCTTCTAGCAAAGTGTTTGCATCTCGCGCTGCGTTGGGACTGCGCTATCGCGTGGTCGTCGAGGCTGACGACAGCAAGCAAGCACAACTACGTACCACCTTTCCCAATGCCTTTCGCACATCCATTAAGGGACGAAGCCTGGTGCAAGTAGGTGCTTTTGGCGATCGTACTAAAGCCGATCAGTTGATGCAGACCCTCAGCAGTCAGGGAGTGCAGGCGATGGTTGAAACGTTGGAATAGGGAGTGGGGAGTGTTTGAAGCTTAGAAGTTGTTTGAAACGTGTCTAAGTAGGAAGGCACATTGAATCTAAGACCTGCGTAGAATGGGCAAAGCGCAGCATGCCCATAGTCAGCTTTAGTGATGGACACGGGAAGACCCTTTGTCCATCCTACGTTTCGTGCTAAAGCTCTTAGCCTGCGTAGAATGGCAAAGCGCAGCATGCCCATAGTCAGCCTTAGTGATGGACACGGGAAGACCCTTTGTCCATCCTACGTTTCTACGTTTCGTGCTAAAGCTCTTAGCCTGCGTAGAATGGGCAAAGCGCAGCATGCCCACAGTCAGCCTTAGTGATGGACACGGGAAGACCCTTTGTCCATCCTACGTTTCATGCTAAAGCTCTTAGCCTGCGGAGAATGGGCAAAGCGCAGCATGCCCATAGTCAGCCTTAGTGATGGACACGGGAAGACCCTTTGCCCATCCTACGTTTCGTGCTGCTGACCGCTAACCGCTACAACAAAAGCGCATCGGTTGATTTCACTACTTGCATTCCTGCATCGGCAAAGCGTTGAAACGCAGCGGTTGCCTGGTCGGTGAAGTCTACAACGCCAGGAACGACGACGGGTGAGGTGCAGTCGTCTAGCAGATAGACTTTTTTTGCCAATTTGGGGTCGCGTACCTGAATGTTGGTGAGCAGATCGTCGATCGTCCACGCAACGCAGTGACTTTTTGCCTGCCCCGCAATGACGACGGCATCAAAATCTAGCAGTGTTTGGATGAGAGATGTATTCGTTTGAGCGATCGCACTGCCATCGGCTCGATCCAGCACTTCAGGACGCAGCACCGAGTAGTTTTCGGTTAAGGGATTGCCACCCTTGATCTCAAAGTGAGTCTGACTGCTGCGGGCGATGTTATGGAAGAAGCACGCTTCCTCAACGGCTGAGACGAGCGCATGACCGATGCCGCCTAGCATGGAGTGATAGGGCCAAACGGTCAGGGGATATTTGCCGTTGTCGCTCAGGCGTTGGGTGTAGTGAAGGGCGAAGGCTTGCAACGTTGCGTAGTCGCCGTTGGCGATGCTGGAGGCGATCGCCGGGTTCACTTTCCATTTGCCATCCTTCACCTCATCAAACGCAATCATTGTCATCGGTTGCGGATGCTTGCCTGCTTCATCGACCCAAAACACAGGATGAAAGATTTGCGTTGCAGTATGCGTATCCATCGTTGGCACGATCGCGGTCAGCACGCCCAAGTTGCGGTAGATGAATTCGCACAAGCGCACATTATCTTCTACGGCACCCATGCCTGATCGACCACCGACGAATAGCTCAAAGTCGGGAATGCAAAACGTATTTTGAGCATCGATAATGAGCAAACAGATGCGGGGCGAGTCCGTTGCTGCGGGCTGCAAATTGTGTTGTGTCGCCCAATCAGTTGCTTGTGCCGCGCGATCGCCATAGGGCACTCGCCACACTTCACCCACACGCGCAGCATCAAAAAAGGTGGGAATGGGAAGCTGAGTCGTTTGCGTGGTCATAGCGCAATCTTCACCGCTGCGATGGACATCTCTCTCGATTATCGATCAGAAAAGTGCGACTGTGGACTCAAAACTACGCTATGACCATTGCTTTGTGCATCGATCGATCTCGAATGGATTGCCATCGATCTCAAATGTAGAGCTATCAATTTCAAATGTAGAGCTATCGATCTCGAATGTAGAGCTATCGATCTCAAATGTAGAGTCATCGCTCTCGATTGCATCCTGATCGAGCTTGAACGTGGTGCGATCACTCTTGATTGCATCTTGATCCATTGGCGATCGCATCAACTAACAGAAACCCGGTTTCTAATCGCGATCGCTAAAAACTTGAGCAGTCGTCAGGTTGAGCGCGCCCAGTCGGGGAGAAGACAGCGGCTCAGCACCACTTAATGTCGCAACCTCTCGATACACATCGTCTTGCAATGTCAAAAGCAAAATGGTTTGCAGTTGCGGATCGACCACCCAATATTCGGGAATGCCACGATCCTGATACTGCATCCGCTTGGCAGTGTAATCTCTGTCTCGCTGCAATTCTCCAGGGCTAACAATTTCAATCACCAGGTCGGGCGGAGCCATCGAGAGCCGAATGGTGTTGCGCCGCTTTAACTGGTCAATGTGCTCTGCACGAATGATGGTCAAGTCCGGGTAGCGGTTTCTCGGTTCGCCTCGCACTTCGAGTTCTAAACCGTGACTCCTAAGTCTGCGATGTCCAACGATCGGCAGGAAGATGGCAAAGAGAAAGTTGGCAATCTCAACATTCAGTCCTGATTCGGGTGGCACTTCGATCAACTCTCCATTAAAAAGCTCGTACAGGTTCTCTGTGCCATCGTCGTAGGACAGATACTCTTCAAAGCTAAGAAAGCGCTGCGTTGTCTGAGTCATTGTGTTTCGCAGAAAGGCACGATCGCCGCTGGATTGCCTTCATTTTATGCTGTTCTCTACTCGTGCTTAATGTTGGACAACCAGTCGAAGCTATCAGCTATCAGCTATCAGCTATCAGCTATCAACTTTTCGCTCTACTTTCATCAGCACCTGACGGTCGTACTTGATTTTGATCAGTTTGACTATTTCCTCGAATGTGATGCAGTGTAGCTTCTTTGACCGTTGGCTTTAGGCTTTGCTGGTAAGAATACGATCGCCCCTGCTATACTCCCGCGAACGATCGCCGCTGGATTGCCTTCACCAGCCTTTGGTGCCGTCATCGTCAAGGTCTGTCAGCGACGGCGATCGTTCATCACCGCAGATAACGGCTGCACTCTGTTAGAATGCAAAGCTGTGGCATCCGCGTCCGGTCTTAGCGTTACTGCCTTTTCAGCTCGTCACATTTGATTTTTCCGCCTAAGACTGACGCTGCTATGGCGGGGGCTGATGCTACTACTGGAGCTTTATGTCGTTTTCCACTCTCGGTCTTTCCGCTGCTATTCTCCGTGCCGTTACCGAACGCGGTTACACCGAACCAACGCCCATTCAATTGCAGGCGATTCCGGCTGTGCTGTCGGGTGGCGACTTACTAGCAGGTGCCCAAACGGGTACTGGCAAGACCGCTGGTTTTACACTGCCGATTTTGCATCTTCTGTCGGAGGTGAAGGGCGATCGTCCTGCTGCCTCAAGCAGCCAGCCCCGCAAGCGATCGCCCATCAGAGCATTGATTCTCACTCCAACGCGGGAACTTGCTGCCCAAGTCGAAGAAAGTGTGCGTGAGTACGGCAAGTACGTGAAACTCACCTCCATGACCATTTTCGGTGGCGTTGGGATGAATCCCCAGGTGCAGCGGCTGAAAGGTGGTGTTGATATTCTCGTAGCAACGCCAGGGCGGCTACTCGATCATGTCCAGCAGGGTACCGTCGATTTGTCACGCATCGAGATCCTGGTGCTGGATGAAGCCGATCGCATGTTGGATATGGGCTTCATCCGCGATATTCGCCGTATTCTCGCGCTACTGCCTAAGCAACGACAGAATCTGCTGTTCTCGGCGACCTTTTCCAGCGAGATCAAAGCCTTTGCGTCTAGTCTGCTCGATCGCCCCACGATGATCGAGGCAGAGCGCCGTCATCTCACTGCCGATACGGTGGCTCAA
Organism: Tildeniella nuda ZEHNDER 1965/U140; assembly: GCA_019358895.1. Taxonomy (GTDB): domain Bacteria; phylum Cyanobacteriota; class Cyanobacteriia; order Leptolyngbyales; family Leptolyngbyaceae; genus Stenomitos; species Stenomitos nudus. Next base: position 39,717 of record JAHHIG010000004.1, read on the forward strand.
AAAGTGTATCCGGTCGATCGTGATCAAAAGCGGCAACTGCTCACTCACCTCATCAAAGAACACAACTGGTTTCAGGTTTTAGTTTTCACGCGTACCAAGCATGGTGCCGATCGACTCGTCAAACAGCTTACCGAAGACCGCATCCTGTCGCTGGCGATTCATGGCAACAAGAGTCAGGCAGCGCGTACTCGTGCGCTGGCAAAGTTCAAAGATGGTAGCTTGCAGGTGCTGGTAGCCACTGATATTGCTGCGCGCGGCATCGATATCAACGATCTGCCCTATGTCGTCAACTTTGAGTTGCCCAATGTGCCGGAAGATTATGTTCATCGCATTGGTCGCACAGGACGCGCTGGTGCAGTCGGCGAAGCCGCATCGCTGGTCTGTGTGGATGAACTCAAGCTCCTGGCAGACATCGAACGGCTCATTAAACAGCCCCTGCCCAGAGAAATCGTTCCAGGCTTTGAACCGAACCCGCACGCAAAGCCAGAACCCATTCAAAACGGGCAGCGTGGACAAGCCTCTCGTAGCAAGCGCCCGGATCGTGCTCCGTCTCGATCGCCTCAAGCAACTCCTCAACCCCGATCAGCACGGCACTCTGAAGGGGAACATGGCGCACGATCGCCCGTCTCTCGTCGCCCGACCGGACGACACTAAAAGCATTCGCTAAGAGGTTGTTTGAAAAGTGTCTGGCGGTTAAAACCGCGACTACGTAAACAAAGTCCGCCTGCGCGGACTACCGCAGAGTAAGGGTTTTATAACCTGCGTAGGCAGGTTTTGTGCGTGTAGCCGCGACTTCAGTCGCCAGAGCGACACGCATCTGGACTTTTAAAACATCCTCTAAGGATCAACGCCACTCTGACTGGTGGCATTGCGCTGTCAGGGTGAATTGCGATCGAGCGATTGTATTTTTCTTTACCCAGTCTTTAGCTTGACGCGTAGTAGATTCATTGGATAAAGAGTGGCTTAAAAAATCGCCGTAGCAATCTTAAAGTTACGGTCAAAGCAGTTTTCAGGGAGACTCTATCTCTGAGACGACCCCTATTCTCTGAGATGCTTTGAGACGACACTGTTGTGGAGTGCTAACCAACCATTGTTCGATCAACTCCTCAGTTTAAATCCCCCCGAAATCCCTCCGAAATCCCCCCTAAATGCCCATTGTCTGCTTCATAAACTGAGATGAGTTGACGGTTTTGCATGGTTCTAACTATTGAGAGATCTTTTAGACAGGAGCTTTATGTTGGACTGAGTTCAGGCTTGTTGACAGGAGCAATTTTCGGCTCGGTCGAATGAATGTAACGCGATGTGCGACTTTCCTGAAAAGCCTGCCAAAACTGCCCTCACCCTAGCCCTCTCCCGATGAGAGAGGGAACCGGAACGGTCTGGAAGCCCTTCTCCCTGGGGAGAAGGGTGGGGATGAGGGCGAATTAGTTGCACATCGCGTAATGTATCCGTAGGTTATAAGGTGCACTTTCCTGACTGGTCACACTAGCAACGCTCAACTCTCAATAAACATGCGTTGAATTTATCTCGCTGTCGATTTATCCCTAAAGTTAAGGATTTCTAAAGATGCAAATGAGAGACTACGTCGATCGTATCTATGCAATCAATCTGCCTTCGAGAGGCGATCGACGTCAGCTTTTGGTGCGAGAAATGGAGACGGCTGGAATGCCCTTAACGCCAGCCAAAATCGAAATTTTTCCAGCGATTCGCCCAGATACGGCGGCGGGGTTTCCTGGAATCGGTGTGCGGGGCTGCTTTTTAAGCCATTTAGAAATTCTTAAGCTAGCACGGGCAGACGGACTAGCTAATGTTCTAGTCATCGAAGACGACTTAAGTATTGATGAGCAGTTTGCTGCCGCACAGCCCCTGCTGGTCGAACAACTTCAGCAGACCGAGTGGGATTTTGTCTATTTTGGTCATGTGGAAGCCTTGCCTACGGTGTCGCCTGCGGTCTCTCTCCAACCCTATACTGAGCGGGTGCTGATGACGCACTTTTACGCGGTCAACGCCAGAATTTTCGATCGCCTGATTGCGTTTCTCGAAGCAGCACAACAACGTCCGGCGGGGCATCCTGATGGCGGTCCGATGTATATCGACGGAGCCTACTCGTTTTTCCGCGCTCACAATCCTGATGTTGTCACGCTGCTGGCTTCCCCTAGTTTGGGATGGCAACGCAGTTCGCGTAGTGACCTGACACCGGGTTGGATCGATCGCACCCCCGTCTTGACTCAGCTTGCGGATTTAGTGAGGGCGGGCAAGGTTTGGGTTGAAAATCAACAGCGCAGTCGTAAAAAGCTGGGTAGCGAGGCACGTTAGCAGTCAGCCCCCTCAAACATCAGTGCCCTCAAAGCGGGTTCTGCGTCGGTATCCCAATCGCACGTGGGAACCCGTTTGGGGTCGGTGCCATCTTTTTCAAGTAGATGCAGTGGCGAATGCTGTGGGTTAAGGGCGTTGTGAACGATTCGATCGCGTCGATCGCGCCTCCCAACTGTGCCACCGCCGCTTCCAGTGCTGTCATTTCAGCCGCCGTCCATTGTCCCCGATAGAGCACTGCTGAACCACCGTTTTTGAGGAGTGGCAACGCATACTCGGCACAAACCGTAGCGGTCGCGACGGCTCTTACTAGCGCGAGATCGTAGGTTTGACGCTGGTGCTGCTGCCGTCCTACCTGCTCGACCCGTTCGGCTAACGTGGTGGCATTGGCAAGCCCCATACTGCCAAGCACCTGATCGAGAAAGGTCATTTTTTTGCGCGTTGAGTCCAGCAACGTAACCGCCCAGGTTGGTTGTGCGATCGCCACCGGAATACCCGGAAAACCAGCACCCGTGCCAATATCGATCGCCTTAAAGGGCGTTGAAGCGCTCACCACTTGAGCTGTACCCATCTCCTCTGTTCCCGCCCACTCTTGTTTAGTTGCTGACCGCTGACGTTCTGTCGCCGGCAAAAACGCCTTCACTCCCACCAACGAATCCCACAGATGCTTCTCCCAAAACTCCATTGGTTCAGTGATGCGCGTGAGATTGAACTGGTGATTGCCTGCCAGGATTAAGGTGTAAAGCTGCTGAAATTGCGCTTGCTGCTGTTCATTGGGCTGCCAACCCAACGTTAGCTGCCATAGCCCTGCCATTGTTGGTAAAGGCGACGTTTGAGGCACGCGTGTAAGGGGTGCTTGCTTTGTGGCAGAAGCCGCCGCGACATCTGTACTGGTGGATGCCCCTGCGATCGCAGACCCACTTCCCAGCATGGGGCTATCTACCCCTTGCTCTGTTGCTTCCACTTCTAACCGCGTCTCCATGCCATCACCCTTCTAATGCGCCACTGACGGCTTTGCTGTGTGAGCTTTCAACTCGTCGGCACTGACCGCTGCGAGATCACCGTGGCTCAGCGTCCAGCATTGATCGGCAATATCTACCAGCTCTCCTGCATCATGGGAGACAACGAGCAAACTCCAGTGAGCTTTGAGTGTTGCCAGCAACCCAATCAACTGTTGCCGCATTGACCAGTCCAGCCCGGCGGTCGGCTCATCCAGCAGCAGCAGGTTTGGTTGACGAATGAGCTGTACAGCAAAGGCAAGACGACGCTGCTGACCACCGCTGAGCGAATCTGGCGATGTGTGAAGGGGCAGATGGGTCAGACCGACTTCAGAGAGGGCTTGCTCAATGCGATCGCTCGTTAATTCTGGATGTCCCAAGCGCAACTCTTCCAGGATACTGCTCCCACAGAAATGGCGCTCTGGAAACTGAAAGACCAACCCGCTAAGCTGCTGTAGCTGTAGTGGAATTAGCTCTTGATCACGCCAGAAAATGTCGCCGCTCGTTTTTTCTGCCAGCCCTGCCAGAATCTCTAGTAGCGTACTTTTACCAGAGCCACTCGGACCGATCACTAAGCCCATCTGCTGAGGCGCAATCTGGAGATTAATGGCTTTAAGAATAGCGGTATGGCTGGCAGTGGGATGGTAGGTCAAGTTTTTGAGCTGGAGCATACCGTTGGGATGATGGGCAAGGAAGAGACGATCGATCGTGCCGGACTATTAGCGCTGGAGTGTCGTATCCCAAGTGTTACCGGAACTTGTGTTGGCTAGCTGCGTCACGGTAAGGAAGCGATCGACCTAAGCACACCGTCCCGACACGTACGCTGGGCAAGCGCTTTTCAGGGCGATTCGCTGACAACAAGTGTTCCGCATCAACGGACATTCTTTAAAGCAGGGGTTTGTACTACCACTCTAACGAACTTGGTTCCAAGTTAGTATTGATGTCTCAAACTCGATCAAGATGTCTCAAACTCGATCAACCGGAATGTTATGGCTGATACGTTGACTCCCCCAAAGCAAACTGCTCCTCATCGTTTGCTGCACTTTGCTGCTGCGCTAGTCTCTCTGAGCCTATGGACAAATCCTGCGCTGGCAAAAGACCCGTTTCGCACGGCTAACGCCAGACCGATTGGCGATCGGACAGAAGCCGCCTTTAAAGCCCTGTTTGAGCAGGGAGACTACATCAAAGCCGCTAAGGATGCCCAGCGAGCAGACGCTAGCGATCCGCTCACTCAAGCCCTTCGAGCGTATATCGGCTACATCGACTGGAAGGGTGAAAGGGATGATCAGAAAAAAGCCGCGCTGCTCGACCAATTCAAAGCCTACGCCGATCAAACTCAGCAAACAGCCACCGCGTTAGTTGCGAGAGATCCGCTACGGGGCAACCTTTACCAGGCAGTGGGACATTTTTTGGAAGGTGCTTACATCTTTAGCAAAGATGGCACTGTTAAGGGGACACCTCAAGCGCTGAGCGAAATTCAGCAAGCCTTCAAGTATCTGGACAATGCCGAAAAAGTAGACCCCAAAGATCCAGAGTTAAACCTGCTGCGGGGATACATTGATTTATTTGTTTCCTTAAACCTACCGTTCTCTAGCCCTGCTGAGGCGATCGACCGTCTGGACAAGTACGCCAGTCCACGCTACCTCGCCGATCGGGGCATGGCGCTGGGCTATCGGGATTTAAACGAACAAGCTAAAGCACTTGCAGCCGTCGATAGCGCTCTTCGGGCAACCCCCAATAATCCCGATGTGCTTTACCTGAAGGCACAAATTCTTGTCCGCAAAGGTGACAATCGAGGCAGTCTGGCGTTTTTTGATCAGGCACTGGCAAAGCAAAACCAATTGCCGCCGGGGGTGATTAAGCAAATCAACCGAGAGCGCAACGGAGCCAAGAATCGACTGGGCAATCTAGGGCAATGATCCGATCGCCCTTGTCGCTAATCTGCGGCTAGTCGTAGCTGAAGCGTGCCCAAATCAAGCTCTTTAGCAGTCAGCGATCGAGCTTCAAAGAGCGCCACCATGTCTTTGAATTGAGGCTTGCCGCGACTGGCTCCAGTCAACCCTGTAGCGATGATCAAGCCGCAGCAGCCGTTGGTCTTCTTGCATCGCTGGTCCCACTTCTTGCGAGCAGCAATGTGGTCTGGATCGTCGTAGCCAAATTCGCCAAAAAGGTGCAGTTCACCATTCTCAGTTTGAAGCAGCCCCAGGTCATACTGTTCACGCTCGAACGGGTCGGCACCCGGGTTAAAGCAAATGGCTCGCAGCCCACCTGCGGCTTTGAGATCGCCAATCAGCGTTTTCGCTTTAGGACGCGAGGTTTGGATCATCACGACTGGAAAGCCGTCTCCCGAAACCTTCACGTCTTGCAGTGGGTGATGTTCTGCTGCACCCGCTCGCAATACATCCAGCATGTCCCATGGCACCATGCCCAGACTCAAAAACGATTTGGCTGGCACTAAATCATCCCGCACGATCGGAAAGTCTGTGTCGTCCCTTTCTTCAGCCTCCGCCATTGTGAGCAGTTCAGCCGCTAGCTCAGGCATGGTCGAGACTTTGATGGAAATTTGAGTCGTCTTGCCCGTCTCGTCGTCTGTCAAAGGAATGCGGTAACGACTGCTAACCGTTGGGAACGCGTTAGCCTCAAACTTGAGGTGATGTTGGTGTAAGAAGCGATGGAGTGCCTCTAGCGCAACGAGCAGGGCAGCCGCTTCTTCGTCGTATAAGAAGGAGCGTAGACCTTCCAGCGGATGCAGGTTGCCAAACACGGGTTCGATCGCGTCGATCGGCAACATAGAAAGGTCAACATCAACGTCATCGTCGTCACGATCGCTCTCAAACGTGACGAACAAACAGTCCTGACCCAAAAACGCTTCTTCCATTGCTTCCAGCGACTCATTCGCTAGCACGCGCTGCCGAAAGCGTTTGAGGGAATCAAGCGAACGATAGAACAGCACGCCAAACTCCATGCCCAACATACCCATGACCGAGGCATAAAGCGTGCTTAAGTCCCAGCGGTTGACCTCGATCGCCAAGATCTGATGATCGGCAAAGACATCCCAGGGTGCATCGTCCCAGATGTCGATCGCTCGGTTCGACAGATCGTCTGCGTATTGTGGTGGTAACTGCGGTGGACGGCTGCTCACCGCCTCCTGAAAACCTCGAAAGATCTCGTCAATCAGCGGTAGTGAAGGCACGTAGTCCAGCACAATGTCGAGATCTTGTAAGACCCCGCGCAAATAAAACAGCAGCTCGCGATCGCTGACGACAATCTTTTGCGGTCGCGCTGGGCTATTGGGGTTGTGAGGATGCTCCATCGCCCGCAGCAAGGTTCGTACCACTGCTTCTGGTCCTGTATCCGGTGTCACCACATCCATTGCCCGCACCATCCCCTGGGAGCCATCGACCCACAGAATGCACTCGCCGTTAGGCTGTGGGTCGATGCTCGCATCCGTCCAATCAGTAGCAGGTGGAATGCCAGAAACCAGCGGTCGGCGATCGCCCTCCCAAACACTGGCAATCTGTGGGAGCTGCTTAAGGCGACGACGGGTCGAAAGGTTGAGCGCAGTCATAAAAATTCAGGAGCCAGTTAACGCTAAAAACCAAGATTGACAAAACTATTGAGAACAGATACTTATCTTAGACACTAATCCGGTTTCTACTGCGGCACTGTCGCGAGTTCTAACCGTTCGGATGCAAACAGTAAGGTGAAAGGCGTTAAGCCTCCAGAGTAAAAGAAATTGACCGTCCTAGCTAGTCAACGATCGTCTCACGCGCGTACCCAGGTATGATTTATCCCTGATACTATGGAGAGATAGGTCTGCACAGTTGAGACTGAACACTGGCAAGGAGCTTTTAAGCAATGACGCAAACAGCGCAATCGCAACGGCAGGGCATTCTCATGACAGATGCCGCTTTGAAGCACGTTCTGCTGCTTCGAGAAAAGCAGGGACAAGACTTGTGCCTGCGCGTGGGTGTGAGGGGCGGAGGCTGCTCTGGCATGTCTTACACCATGAACTTTGAAGATGCCAGCAACGTTCAGTCAACCGATGAAGTGTACGACTATGACGGCTTCAAAGTGGTGTGCGACCCTAAGAGCTTGCTCTACCTCTATGGTCTCGTGCTGGACTACAGCGATGCGCTGATTGGCGGTGGCTTCCAGTTCACCAACCCAAATGCTGACCAAACCTGCGGCTGTGGCAAATCGTTTTCAGCCTGAAGCACAGTTGTTAGCGGTTAGTTTTTAGTTTTTAGTCTGAACTGCTAACCACTAAAAACTAAAAACTTTCTATCTCTACTTATGACTCAAACTGTTGACTCACTCTTTGACGAAGGCATTGAGCGCTACAAGGCAGGCGAAGCGCCTGAGACGCTGATTCCGGTATTCCAAGCGGTGTGCGATCGCTCCCGTAAGAGTAGCTCTGCCTGGACTTGCTTGGCGTGGCTGTACCTGCTCATCGAAAAGCCCAATCAGGCGTACGAAGCGGCACAAAAAGCGGTCAAGCTGAATCCCCAAGACCCTCAGGCGCGGGTGAATTTGGTGCTGGCAATGCTGGAAACCTCTAAAAAAGGGGTGCGACAGCATATTGAAATCGTGCAGCAACTCGTGATGGCAGTACCAGAACTGCGTGATGAAGTAGCGCAAAATATTGAAGATGGCTTTGCACGCAAACCGGGCTGGCAGAGCCTGGAACGTGTCAAAGCCTGGTTGTCTGAGGCTTAGTTCGTCGCTCCCTTGCCGTGAATCGCATGTTGTTTGGTCTTCCACTGGTTACGATCGCCCTCTGGTCAGGGTATTTCACCCTTTTTTGCGCTGTCCTGATGCTTCTCGGCTTGGTGCTAAAGTGGGGCATTCGGTTCCGCCTCGTAGGCATCACTGGCTTTATGGGTGTGCTGACGGGCGGCTTGTTCGCACTGGGTTTAGGGCTGCACGATCGCCCTCAAATTCCTGGTGCGATCAAGTATGTCCGTGTTTTTGACTCTGGCGCTTCGCAAGTAGTGATTGTGGTACCGCCGACCATCACCGAAACGGCACTTGATGCGACGTTGCAGCAGGCAGCGATCGATCTTTACTCCACAGGACGTTTATCGCAAGGTGCAGCGACGATGACGATCCGCGCTCGTGCGGTGCTGCACCCAAAACCAGGGGTCACTCAACCCGTGTATGTGGGACAGGTGAAGCCATCGCTTGCCTCCCCAACGGCTCAGGCAGGCATCGTCGAAATCGATCGTGACCAGCTAGCGCTGTTGCCGAAACCGTCCGCTCCAAAGTCGTCTGCCTCAAGCCCGTCAGCCTGAGCTTAAATTACAGACTCTGGACGTTTGCCTTAAACTGGTAAAACGCCTCAACCTTGGCACCAGATCCGCACTAACGCCTTTCTAGCGTTCTCTTTCGATTCTGCTATGTCTCATTCAACGATTGCGTTTCAACCTCCACTCACGATCGCCCCAGCCCAGGTATTACGTGGTTATGGGTTGTTGACTCAAGTTGGTGGCGCGATCGCGCGGTTGGGTCAGCGTCCGCTTGTGATTGGTGGCAGCCAAACCCTGGTCACGCTTCAACCGCAGTTGCAGCCAGTGCTAGAGCGAGAGAGTCTCCAACCTCGCTGGGTTTCTTACAGCCCTGATTGCAGCGAAACTACGCTAGCGACTCTGGTGCAAGCGGCTGAGCAGCATCACGCAGACGTTGTGATTGGCATGGGTGGTGGCAAGGCGCTCGATACTGCCAAGTTGGTGGCATACCAGCAGCAGCTTCCAGTGGTCACGATTCCCACATCAGCCGCAACTTGTGCCGCTTGGACAGCGCTCTCTAATGTTTATTCTGAGCAGGGTGCCTTTCAGTATGATGTGGCGCTGACGCAGTGCCCCGATTTGCTCATACTGGATTATGACCTGGTGCAAACGGCTCCTCGTCGAACGCTAGTGGCTGGCATTGGGGATGCGATCGCCAAATGGTACGAAGCCTCCGTCAGTAGTGGGCATTCAGAGCAAAGCTTGATCATTGCAGCAGTGCAGCAGGCGCGAGTGCTGCGAGATCTTTTGTTTCAAAAAGCGGCGATCGCCCTTCAAGAACCCGGCGGGCAAGTCTGGCAAGAAGTCGTTGATGCGACCGTCCTTCTGGCTGGCGTGATTGGTGGGTTGGGTGGTGCTCAATGTCGGACTGTGGCAGCTCATGCGGTTCACAACGGCTTGACGCATTTGCTCGCCAGCCACAGCACGTTACACGGCGAAAAAGTTGCCTATGGCATTCTGGTGCAGCTACGCCTCGAAGAAATTGTGCAGGGTAATCGGTTGGCTGCGACCGCGCGCCAACAGCTCTTGAAGTTTTACAGCGAGATTGGACTGCCCCAAAGTCTTGATGATCTGGGCTTGGCAGCGGTTTCGATCGCCGATCTACAGCAGGCAGCCACGATCGCGTGTGCTGACCACTCCGATATTCACCGTCTCCCCTTCACAGTGGAACCCGCGCAACTGATGGCAGCCATGGTATCAACAACGGCGAGAGAAGTAAGGGGAGAGGAGAGAGGAGAGAGGAGTGAACAACTTACCCCTCACCCCTTACCCCTCACCCCTTACTCTCCTCATGAGGTAACGCTATGACATTAGAGTGGATTAAGCCTGCCGATCGCCTGCGATCGCTCCCTCCTTATGTCTTTGCGCGGCTGGATGAACTCAAAGTGCGTGCCAGAGAGCAGGGGTTGGATCTAATTGATTTGGGTATGGGGAACCCAGATGGACCGACACCACAGCCTGTTGTAGAGGCTGCGATCGCGGCGTTACAAAATCCCGCGAATCATGGCTATCCGCCCTTTGAAGGCACTGCCAGTTTTCGACGCACAATTACGGATTGGTATTACCGTCGCTATAACGTCAAGCTCGACCCCGAAGGCGAAGCGCTGCCGCTATTAGGTTCTAAAGAAGGCTTGACCCATCTGGCACTGGCGTACGTCAATCCCGGTGATGTCGTGTTAGTCCCCAGCCCTGCCTATCCGGCACATTTTCGGGGACCGTTGATTGCAGGGGCACAGATTCATAGCCTGGTGCTTAAGCCTGAGAACAATTGGCTGATTGATGTGGCAGCGATTCCTGAGGCGATCGCCAAACAGGCAAAAATCCTTTACTTCAATTATCCCAGCAACCCCACGGCGGCGACTGCACCCCGCGAGTTTTTTGAAGAAATCGTCGCCTTCGCTCGTCACTACGAAATCCTGCTCGTTCATGACCTTTGTTACGCTGAGCTTGCGTTTGACGGCTATCAGCCTACTAGCTTGCTCGAGATTCCGGGTGCCAAGGAGATCGGGGTCGAGTTCCATACGCTGTCCAAAACCTACAATATGGCAGGCTGGCGAGTCGGCTTTGTGGTCGGCAATCGCCACATTGTGCAAGGCTTACGCACACTGAAGACCAACCTGGACTACGGGATTTTTGCTGCACTGCAAACAGCCGCAGAAACAGCGCTGCAACTGCCTGATGTTTACCTGCACGAGGTACAGGCACGCTACCGTACCCGCCGCGATTTTCTCATTCAAGGGCTTGCCGAATTGGGTTGGACAGTGCCCAAACCAAGTGCCACCATGTATCTCTGGGTTGATTGTCCACCCGGCATTGGCTCTACGGATTTTGCGCTCTCTGTGTTGCAAGAAACAGGCGTGGTGGTGACTCCTGGTAATGCCTTTGGCAGCGGTGGTGAAGGCTACGTTCGCATCAGCTTAATTGCGGATTGCGATCGCCTGGGTGAAGCTCTTCGACGTTTCAAGCAAGCAGGGATCTGCTATCAACCCAGTGCATTAGTCTCCAGTTCTGACTGATAGTAGATAGGCTAGATTCATGATTGCTTGGTTTGGGTTACCAATCTTCAGCAGTACAGGACTTTTTGCTCTCTGACTAACCACAATTCAACGTGGAACGGGAACCTGACTGAGTAAGGCATTAATGACAGCATCGACCTGAAGCCCATCGAGTTGAGCTTCGGGGCGAAGGATGAAGCGATGGCGCAAAGTGGGCGGCGCGATCGCCTTGATATCATCCGGTGTGACAAAATCGCGTCCACTCAACCAGGCGTTTGCCTTGCTTGCCTGAAGCCATGCCACGGCAGAACGCGGTGATGCACCCAACGCGAGATCGGGATGCTGGCGCGATCGCTGTACCAGTGCCAGCAGATAATCCAGCAACGGCTCGGCAACTTTAACCAATCGCACTGCCTGCCGTGCCGCCAAAATTTGCTCTACTGACAGCAGTGGTTTCAGTCTTGCCAGATCAAGACGCTTCGTTTGCAATCCTGATTGGCTGTTGAGCAGCATTTGCCGTTCGGCTTTGGGGTCGGGATAATCGACGATGAGTTTGAAGAGGAAGCGATCGAGCTGTGCTTCTGGTAAGGGATAGGTGCCCTCAAATTCCAGCGAATTTTGGGTGGCAATGACCCAGAACAAATCGGGCAGAGCCAGACTTTGCCCATCCAGCGTCACCTGCTGTTCTTCCATTGCTTCTAGCAGCGCTGCCTGCGTTTTCGGTGGTGTGCGGTTCACTTCGTCCGCTAGCAGAATCTCGGTAAAGACGGGTCCCTTCTTCAGCGTAAAGTTTCGCGTATTCAAGTCAAAGATATTGGTGCCCAAAATATCAGAGGGCAAAATGTCGGGCGTGAGCTGAATGCGACGAAAATCTGCCTGTACCAGTTGCGCTAACACCTTCACCAGCAGTGTTTTGCCCGTCCCCGGTACGCCTTCTAAAATGACGTGCCCACCTGCCAGCAGCGCGACCAGAAACTGCTGCACCAGGGCAGTCTGCCCCACAATGACTTGACTGAGAGCTTGGGAGAGGCGATCGAAGGTGGCGTTGAGTTCGGGCATGGGAAGTGAGGAGTGAGGAGTGAGGAGCAGGGGAAGCAGGGGAAGCAGAGGGAGCAGGGGGTGCAGGGGAAGCAGAGGGAGACACAGAAATTCAACTCAAAACTCGAAGCGTTCCTTCAGCTTTAGCCTTACCTCGTTAGCTGTTGTCGAACGGCTTGCATCTGCTCCAACCACTTTAGCAAGTCTGATTCCTCGATTCGACGGGGGTGTTTGGTGGGGCTGAGGATAGCTTCTAACGGTGCAGCAGGCTGTCCCGTTTGCTGCGTCCACGCGTCTAGCAGCGTTTTTAGGGGCAATGGTTCTGTGCCTAAACCAAGGGCTTTTTGGACTTCAATTTGTTCTGCTTTGCCAATGGTATCGATCACAAATTGGTTACTCTCGGCTTTATACAAGACGGCTGCCATTGCCTGAATGTATGCTTCGCTGTTGTCGATCGCGGGTGTTGGAAGGGCGATCGCAGGACCCAATCGCCGATTTTGTCCCCAAATGAGCACCAGCAGGATGACGATCGCTTGTATGAAGACTAGCAGAAGGGGCGTTTTTGCTAAATAGCTAAGCAAATTCCCAGACTCTTGCTTGACCACATCATTATCTTTATAGCCATGCGAATATTCGTCCACCCAGATCGGCAAGTTCGGTTCCGTAACCAGCTTTGCCAGGAACTCGTAATTACCCTGAGCCTCCTGATAAGCATTGGCTGCGAGGTTCGGTGTCACAGCAGAAATGATCTGCCCCCGTCCGAACGTTTGCTGCCAGACAACAGTACCAAAGGGATCGGTTAGCAGCGGCTTAGTTTGGGTGGTGCGATCGGGTTCGCGACGACTGGTTTGAAGGCGTATAGCACCGACAGAACTGGCGATCGTGCTATCAAACGGCGCTTTGGTTACAGGGGCACTCACGCCTAGCAGCAGCAAGACATTACCGCGTTCCACCCACGCCAGGTTGGTCACTGAGAGCGGTTCGCCACTGCTGATTTGGAGCAAGGTGATTGGCTCAGTCAGCGGGGAGGAGGCAATGAAGGGGTGAGGGGGTGAGGCTGTAATCAGAACTGTCTCTGCATCTCCGCGTCTCTGCGTCTCTGCGGTTTTATCGGAGGTTTCGATCGCAGGCAGTTTAGGCTCACTGGGCTGGAACAATGATTTCAATGGTTTCTGCCAGCGGTGAATCGTCACACCTCTAGACTCCATCAACGCATACCACGCTCCGTACCCATCGGGCGATCGCCCATAGGTAGAGCCACTTTGCAACCGCTTGCCGCCCGGAGCCGCAAAGAGACTGATGATGATCAGAGTTGCCAGGGCGATCGCTAGAAGCCAAATTTGTCGCTTAGAGAGGGGCATGGAAGGGAGGGGAGGCTAGGGAGGCAGGGGAGGCTAGGGAGGAGGGGAGGCAGAAGAAGCAAGGGATATGTGGGTTGGGTAATGCAAGATAGGACACTCTCCTTTCTCCCCTGCTCCCCCTGCTCCCCCCGCTCCCCCTTAACTATCACATTGTTTCAATCTCCTGATACGCTTGCTGGCAGCGATCGAAGTCATCTACTGAAAGGTCGGCGTTGTCGAAACAGAGCTGTTCATGGGTGCGAATAAGTACTTGATACGGAGCCGATCGGGGTAGCGTCTGTACAATTTGGAGATACTCGCCATCAGTGCGACTGGTCTCGTGTGGAATGGGTTCTACGTCATTCAAGCGTTGGAGTGCTGCCATGTAGAGGGTACGGCAGGCTTCACGGTAGTTGCCTTGCTTGGCAAAGGCGCGCGATCGCTGGAGCCATGCTGCTACCGTCGAAGTGCTGCTGTGAGGTGATCGCCGATCGGACTGTCCCACCTGGGCGATCGGCGTTTGAAAGTAAGGACGTGCAAGCTTGTAGACCTGCCAGCTCAGCCACCCAACCAGGATGCCAGCAATCACCCAAAACAGCAGCCTCAGCAACCACTCTGGCAGCAACCAGTTAGGCGATCGAGTGCGATCGATCGGTGCAAACAATCGCTCCAGCCACTCGCTAAACCGCTGCTGCTGCAAGTGAAGCTGCCATCCAATACTGCTTTTCTCAAAAGAGCCTGCCACAGTTCACTTCCCTCCCCTAAACACCTGACCCACCCTTCATCCCCTTTCTATCTTCTATCTTCTGCCTTCTGCCCTCTGCCCTCTGCCCTCTGCCCTCTGCCCTCAATCAACCTCTTCAGGCTCCGGCATCGCTACCAGGATGACACGCACACGCTGACCATCTTCAAGAACCGTTAGCTGAACATCATCAATTTGCAGAGTATCGTCCGCTTCAGGAGGACGCTGCAACTCTTCCAAAAACAGCCCTGCCAGAGTTGCTGCTTCGTCCCGAGGCAATTGCACATCCAGCTCATTGTTTACTGTGGCAATGCTGGCACGAATTTTGAAGATGCCTTCGTGTTCGCTAATTTGCCGAAATTCGCGCTCTTCTTCTGCATCATACTCATCGCGGATTTCGCCCACAATTTCTTCGAGCACGTCTTCGAGCGTGACCAAACCCGCTGTCCCGCCAAACTCATCGCGCACAACCACCAGATGCAGACGGTTTTTCTTCATCTCTGCCAGCAAATCAGTGGCTGGCTTGGTTTCGGGGATGTAATGCACGGGGCGCAGCAACTCGCGAATGCCTGGAGGTTGCTCCTGCATGGGGGACAGAGGACGGATGAGATCTTTGACGTGCAGAATGCCGACGATGTTGTCCAGGTCGTCTTCGCACACTGGTAAGCGAGTGTGGGCGTTTTCGGACACAATCTGGCAGGCTTCTTGCAAGGACGTAGTGCTTTTGAGGTACTGAATCTGTACTCTTGGCACCATAATTGCCCGTGCCGTAATGTTGCTTAACTCAACGGCACCTCGAATGATGCGTCGTTCCTGTTCGCCAACGGTGCTACCAGCTAGTCCGGCATCAACCATTGCCTTGATTTCTTCTGTACTGACAGACCCTTCCTCTTCAGTCTCAGGATTGCCTGTTAGATCTAAAATCAAATTGGTGGAAAGGCTGATCAGCTTGACGATCGGCGCGGTCAGTCGTTGCAATAACCGCAGCGGACGGATGCAAAAGAGCGCAAATTCCTCAGCATGACGGATTGCCAGCTTCTTAGGTACCAGCTCACCAAAAATCAGGCTGATGAGCGCGATGACCACCGTCACACCAACCAGCGCAACCTTTTCAGCCAGGTCAGGAGCGATAAATGGACTCAGCACACCTGTCAGTGGAGTCGCTAAGTTCTCAGCCGCAAACGCACCGTTGAGAAAGCCCGTGAGAGTAATGACCAGTTGAATCGTAGCGAGAAAACGGGTGCTATCTTCAGTCGTCGCTAGTACCATGCGAGCGCGACGGCTACCTTGATCTGCCAAAAGCTGCAAGCGGACATCACTGGCGGAGACAAGCGCGATTTCTGCTGCCGCAAAGAAAGCATTGATGGCAATCAGCGCAACGTTGATCCCAAGCAGTAGAGGAATATTGGTCGCTGTGTTCATGTCGGAGGTTGGGGATACGACGGTCTACCACAAGACGCGTCAAATTATCCAGCCAATAAATAAAATGAGGGACTGTCAAAAGTTTAGCGTCTATCTCGTGACCTTTTTAAGAAGGGTGAAGAGGAAGGGGTGAGGGGTCATGCCTGAGGGCAACGATCGCCCTTCCCTCAGGCATGACCTTGACCGGGTTCTATTCCCACACCGTGTTGTCAGCCTTTGTGCAGTCCGCACCCGTTAAGATTTAGTGCTTGAGCACCAGCCGATAGCGTGGTTTGCCACTGCGGAGTTTCTCCATCGCCTCATTCACCTGCTCGAAGGGAAAGGTTTCGGTAACTGGCTCAACATTGTGACGAGCGGCGAAGTCTAGCATTTTGGTGATGGTGACAGGGCTACCTGTAGGGCTACCAGAGAGGGATTTTTGTCCAATAATTAGTGGGAAGATGGCGCTGGATAAAGGACTTGGCGTTATGCCGACAAAGTGCAGTCGTCCTTTCGGGCGCAGTGCCGCGATGTACACATTCCAGTCTAAATCAGCGTTAATGGTGGAAATAATCAGATCAAAGGTGTTTTCTACGGACTTTAGCGCCTCTGGATCGCGGGAGTTGATGAAATGGTTGGCTCCCAGTTGACGTGCCTCTGCTTCCTTATCGGGACTGGTTGAGAAGGCAGTAACATCGCAACCCCAGGCACGCAAAAAGCCCAGTGCCATGTGCCCCAGCCCGCCAATGCCAATCACGCCTACGTGAGCGGTGGGATGGATATCGAACTGGACGATCGGGTTAAACACGGTGACACCACCACAAAACAGTGGACCGACCACCGCTGGATCGAGCTGCTCTGGCAAGGGAAACACCCAACTGTGATGGGCACGCACTTTATCGGCAAAGCCGCCAGGTCGCCCAACGATCGTGCCTTCTGCTGTCAAACAAAGGTTGTGGTCGCCTGACATACACCACTCGCAGTCCATACAGGAGCGGGCATACCAGCCTAACCCAACTCGTTGCCCCACTTTGAGCGTGGTCACGGTATCGCCGATCGCGCCGATCGTGCCAACGACTTCATGACCGGGAATGAAGGGATATTGCGTGATGCCCCATTCATTGTTCAACATACTTAAATCGCTGTGGCAAATCCCGCAATATTCGACGTTGATTTCAACATCCAGCGCGCCTAGCGCACCCGGATCATACTCAAACGGTTTCAGTTCGCCACCAGGTTCGTGAGCAGCATACGCTTTAATCATTCGTTTTAGCCTCTAGTAGCCTGTGTCGTGAGTAGACCTTTGACGAAATTATTGTACGGTGCTGACTTAAAACTGAACAGCAGCAATAGATTGGTTCCTGACGAAAGTAATGCCGATCGCGCGCTTTGACATCGCAGAACTATAACTTTTGTCAGAGGAATCGTTATCTTTTGAGCGTTAGTCTTAAGCCTGTGCTAAGAGGTGCGAGTAGCTTGAAGTTGTTGATTGCGGTAGAGTCTATCACTCACTAAGACATTGGTTTGAATGATTGTGATTCCCTTTGGTCGTGACTATAACCTTTGAGTAAGCCAAACCATCTTAAAAAAGCATGAAAAGCTGAGAGTGACTTAACGGAGTAACGGCATGACAAATTTGATTTCCAGATCGATCGATCGCATCGCGTCCTTACTGAAGGGACTACAAGTAAAGCAACTTTTGACCGTTGTTTTTGTCGGTTTTTTACTGCTAACCACCAACGTTGATCCTGGAAAGAACGATCAATCGTTGCCTGCAACCCTTCGCGATCGCATCAACCAAAATGATGCTGATCGACCCAAAACAACGGGGCAGTGGAACCGCGAAGCTCGTGAAGTAGAAGGCAACCCTGGTGAGCGCTTCAAGCGGATTGGCAAAGAAACCGGAGAAGCCTTCAAAGAGTTTGGTTCAGGGTATGTCAAAGGTGCTGAAAAAACGGCTGGTGATGTTCAAAGCGGGGTCGATCGAGCCGCCAGAGATCTCACCAACTAACCTTGCAACTGGCTGCTAACGCATTCATTCAAACCCCCGATTTCTTCAAGAAGTCGGGGGTTTTGTGTTTACGCGATATTCAAAGACTCAAACCTTAGTTGGCGATACCAAAGACGCTACCGATCGCCCGCATCATGTTTTGCGGCTGCATTGCATCGACCGCTGCCGTAGGTTCATAGCCGCAGTGCACCATGCAGTCGGCACATTGAGGATTACCGCTAGAGTGTCCATATTGGCTCCAGTCGGTGTTGTCAAGCAATTCCTGGAAGGTTTCGTAATGCCCCTCGTTTAGCAAATAGCAGGGCTTTTGCCAGCCAAGCACACTATAGCTTGGCATTCCCCAGGGTGTGCATTCATATTCTTTTACGCCTGTGAGAAAGTCTAGAAACAGGGGATTGTGGTTAAAGTTCCAGTTCTTTTGACCCGCCTTAAAAGGGGCGAGAATTTCGCGGAAGAGTAATTTCGTCTGTTCCCGTTTGAGGAAATGCTCCTGGTCAGGTGCCCATTCGTAGCTGTAGCCGGGGGACACCATCATGCCATCGGTGCCTAGCGTACCAATGAAGTCAAAGAAGTCCTGCATCTCTTTTGGATCAGTGCCTTCAAAGATGGTCGTGTTGGTTGTGACCCGAAACCCTTTGGCTTTGGCGGCTTTAATCGCTTTGACGGCAACATCAAAGATGCCTTTGCGATCGACACATTTGTCGTGATGTTCGCGCAACCCATCCAGATGGACGCTGAATGTCAGGTAAGGAGAGGGCGTGAACTTATCCAGGCTCTTTTCTAGCAAAATGCCGTTGGTGCAGAGGTAAATATACTTCTTGCGATCGACCAACCCGCGCACAATTTCATCGATTTGTGGATGCAGTAACGGTTCGCCACCAGGTATGGCGACTACAGGCGCACCACACTCTTCCACGGCTGCAAAGCACTGCTCTGGTGTCATGTTCTGCCGCAGGATTTCGGTGGGATGCTGGATTTTGCCACAACCAGGACACGCTAAATTGCAGCGAAACAGCGGCTCCAGCATCAAGGTTAAGGGATACTTCGTGCGACCCTTCAGGCGTTGAGAGACGATGTACTTACCAACTTCGATCGCCTGCTGTAAAAGGACTGCCATGCGTTTTTCACTCCTCGAACGGGAACACGGATGAAGGAAAGGATGAAGCATAAAGGCTAAAGGCTAAGTTTTTTAGACTTCATCCTTTAGATTTTCTTCACGTAACCATACTTCACAAACCACTCTATGCTATCGCGCAGAGCCGTAGAAATGGCGGTTTGAGGCAACCCAAGTTCCTGCACAGCTTTCGTAGCGTTGTAGTACATGGGCTGTTGCGCCATGCGAACCCCATCCAGCGGTACAGACGGGGTTTTGCCAAGCGGTGCGAGTAGTTGTTCGTCAATCCACGCTACGGTGAGAGGAATCCAGGCAGGAATGGCGCGTTGAGGTGCGGGTTGTCCAGTCAGGGCAGCAAGCTGATCGAGCAGTTGCTTGAGGGTGAGGTTTTGATTGCCCAGGATGTAGCGATCGCCCGTCTTCCCTTTCTGCAACGCGAGTAAGTGACCCCACGCCACATCCTGCACGTGGATGAAGTTTAAGCCTGTATCGATATACGCAGGCATTTGGCGACGCAGAAAGCGCAGGATGATATCGCCTGTGGGTGTGGGTTTGATATCCCAGGCACCGATCGGGCTACTGGGGTTAACAATCACAATGTCTTGCCCTGCTTGCACCGCTTGCACCGCTTCCTGCTCTGCCAGATATTTGGATTTTTTGTAGTGCCCCACCAGTTTTTCGACGGGACTTTGATGGGTTTCATCGACAGGTTTACCGTCACTGCTAACACCGATCGCTGCGACAGAACTGGTATACACCGTGCGCTCTACGCCTGCCTTCTGGGCTGCTGTGAGAATATTGCGCGTGCCGATGACGTTATTCTGATACAACGCTTCGCGATCGGTCTGCCACAGCGAGTAATGCGCCGCCACGTGAAAGAGAAACCGACACCCACTGATGTGCTGCCACAGGTCAGGATCATTCAGGTCACTTTTGACGATTTCAACATCTAGACCTTGTAGATTGTCTAAGTGGCTACCCGATCGCGCCAGTGCCTTGACTGCATATCCTTCTTGCAGCAATAAGCGCACCAAATTCGCGCCAATAAACCCCGTTCCACCCGTAACAAATGCTTGCATTGAGTAATTATTGTATTTATGGCGGCATGACTTGTTGAAACAGACTGGCAAATTCAGGAGGCTTCCTGCTGTTTTTTGCCTTTTAAATACTCTGCGATCGCCCCAGCGACATTATCTTCAGGCTGATATACCCGTGCATTTGGATTCTCGCTATGGCGCTTGTCGAGGTAAGTTTGTAGAGCATCATCATCATCTCGGTGCGCCAAAATATAGGCTCGAAGTTCAAGCGTTGTCATCGTTGTAAAGTCAGGTTTTATGCTCATACAAACCTCCATTTTCCATTGGGTTCAATCTCAAGATTGATGTCTTCTCTTGCTAAGAGAATTACGTTTCCAGAGCGCTTATCCACAGTCACTAAATCAATAGAGCAATACTTGCTGGTCAGGTCGTAGCAAAGCTGAAAGCATTTCAAGGCTTGCGATGTCGTGGGCATACTTTAAATCTTACTCCTTTCCCCTTTGAGCCGAAACTTCAGGTCGTCGAGGAGGGCGTAGACGACTGGCACCACAATCAGGCTCAGGAGGGTGGAAGTGATGAGTCCGCCGATGATGGCGATTGCCATTGGTGCTCTGAGTTCGGCTCCGGCTCCCAGACCGAGGGCGATCGGCATCATGCCGAGAATGGTAGCAGCGGTCGTCATGAGAATGGGGCGCAGGCGAATGGGTGCCGCTTTGAGAATGGCATCCGTACGCGATAACCCGCCGCGACGAAGTTGGTTGATGTAGTCCACCAATAAAATGGCGTTTTTGTTTGCCAAGCCCAGCAGAAAAATGATGCCGATGACGGAAATCATCCCAAAATCGCTGCGGGTGAAGAGGGATGCCAGCAATGCCCCGACGATCGACAGCGGCAGCGAGAACACGATCACCAGGGGATCAGTCCAACTGCGGAACAGGATCAACAACACCACTAGAATGCAGACGATGGAAAGACCCAGCGTGAAGCCAAAACTGCCGAAGATTTCGCCCACTCTGGCAGAATCACCACCCAAATCGAGCGCTACAGAGGATGGTTTGACTTCGTTGGCGATCGCCAACGCACGATCGGTCGCATCACCGATCGCCATGCCCTGTCGCAGATTAGCGCTGACATACGCCACCCGACTACCATCGCGTCGCTCAATTTCCACAATTTTGTCCGTCGTATTTGCGCTGCCCGTAGTCGTGACATCAGCAAAGCCAGGAAGTTTTTCAAGTCGCTGCTTGATGGTGTTTGCGGTTTGGCTTAAAACCAGTGGGTCATCACCGATTAGCCCTACTTGCAGCGGCTTCTCACCACCCGTATCCACAAACTGAATATCTTCGACGCTTGTGGTGACATCCTTGATGACAGGCAACTGCTGCCGAAACTGGTCTTGCAGGGTAGCCGTATGGACGGTGTGTCCCGGTCGCAGCTTAACGTAGAGCCTGCCTTTATTCGGCTGTTGCTGCGTGCCTACAGTCGTAAAGACTGTTTCGACTTGAGGCGACTTGAGCACAAACGCTTCTAGCTTTTTTGCCGTGTCTAGCGATGGGGTCAATGGATTAATGGCTGCTGCCTGCTGTGCCGCTAAAGCTGCCGGATCTACTCCAGGGGGTAACGTTGCTGGATTTGCGGCAGCGGCTTGAGCTTGAGCGGCTTGAGCGATCGCTGCAATGGGTAAAGGAGCCGTGTAAGTGATGTTAAATTCACCGCGATCGAGCTTGGGAATAAACCCCTTAGGAATGATGGGAATCAGCGCCAGCCCAGCCACAAAGCTCAGTAGGGCAATGCCTACAACGATGCCCCGATGAGCCAACGACCACTGCAAGAGAGTGCGGTAGCGTTGCACAAAGCCTGACCAGCCCTGTGTCGTGGGATGGTTGTGTTGTGGTCGCAGCCAGTAGACTGCCAGTAGGGGGGAAAGCGTCCGGGCAACCAATAGCGAAATCAACACAGCCGCTGAAACGGTGATCCCAAAGGGGCGAAAGAACTGTCCGACTACGCCCTGCATCAGCCCTACTGGAAGAAAGACTGCCGCGATCGTGAGCGTTGCTGCGGTCACCGTCAAGCCAATTTCATCCGTTGCCTCGATCGCGGCTTGTCGGGGCGATTTGCCATCCTCATCCAGGTGACGGGCGATATTTTCTACATCGACGATCGCGTCATCGACAATAATCCCCACAACCAATGCCAGCGCCAATAATGTAATTGTCTCCAGGTTGAACCCGAAGATCGCCATCACAATGAACGTGCCCAGCAATGATGTTGGGATTGCCAGCGCCGAGATCAGCGTTGCCTTCCAGTCCCAGAGAAAGGGAAAAATGACGATCGCAGAGAGCGCGATCGCTAGCCCTAGCGCATCCACGGTCGAATCGGTTGCTTCGCGGATATACTCTGCCTGAGTCGCTGCCAGGTTTAGCTGTACGTCTGGTAGCTGCGATCGCAACTGCACCACTGTCTGGTCGATCGCCTTCACCACGTCCAATGTATTCGCATCGCTGCGCTTAATCACCTCAAGCGCCAGCGCCTCCCGCCCGTTGAAACGAACTGCCGATGAACCCGCATCCAGCACAGCTTGCTCTGCCGTTTTTGGTGTTGGCGTTGGTGGTGCAGCGGTCGCTCCAGCAGGTACACCCAGCAGATTGACTTTGAGGACACCGGGCACCTGAGCGATCGCGGGCATGATCCGCCCCTCTGCTACATCGGTCAACTGAGACAGCGTTTGCTGCTTACTCTCTTGCTGCGTACTCTCAATGGCATAGCTGGCAACGGCGGATTCATTTAAGTTGACTGGCGTAACCGTATACTTGGCTCCAGTCGGCAATTTGAGTGGCTTGAGCGTTGCGTCAACGCGCTTGACCGACTGCTCTAAATTCGTGCCAACATCAAACGACAGGCTGACGATCGCCCGTCCTGGATAGGTTGAAGACCGCACACCATTCAAGCCTTCACGCTCAAGTTCCTGTAGCGCCTGTTCTAATGGTTTTGTAAGTTTAGTTTCCGTCTCTTGAGCAGCAGAAAGTTGTGCTGACGCATTCACCACAACCACAGGAAACGTGATGTCTGGAAACAGCGCATACTTGAGTGAACTGAATGCCAGCAGCCCCGCTACAGAGACAGTAATCCAGAAGCCCAAGGTGAGCCAGGGGTAGTCGATAGCAAGCCTGGAAAGGTTAAAACGCGATCGCAAAGACATAGAAAAAGTCGGGCTAAACAGTATGCATAGGCTATCAGTCATCCTATCGCTTTCGGCTTCGGACGGATGATATTGGCGATCGTCTGCGACTCTTAGAGCTTGCTCAAAAATAACGGCACACTTTTGGATCAGCTATCAGCTATCAGCTTCTCGCTGACGGCTACAGACCATGCTGTTATTTCTGTACAACTCCTTACCTTACGCGATGTGCAGCTAAATTCGCCCTCATCCCTACCCTTCTCCCCAGGGAGAAGGGCTTTCGGACGTTTCTGGTTCCTTCTCCTGCTGGGAGAGGGCTAGGGCGTAGCTTGCTTCCCGTAAGGGTGGGTAGTCTCAGCAAGATTTTCAGGTCATTGTTCAGTTGTACGGTTGAATCCATCTCGATTAATTGCGGCATGATTTAGCTCCTGCTCCTAACTGCCAGGAACTCTCGTGTGTGGCGATCGTGCTAACTTCAGAAAGCGCCCATCCAGCGTGACGTAGCCCAGTTCCGCAACATAGTCGAGATTGCTGACCGGGATGGGTACATGCTGCTCGCGCTCCCATTCGTTGCACAGAAACTGTTGAACACTGGAAGCTGAGACGGAGGCTGTGTCCGCTGCCTCATACACCTGGAGGACTAGCTGCTGTCCACCCTGATGCTTCAGAGCATCTTTGTCAGCCTGGCTCACATTCCAATAAATATACGCATTTTGAGCATCGCGGGGCACCAGAAAAACCTGGCTTTGGCTGATCGGTTGACTGTCCAGGGTGCGATCGCGCTCCATCCCATGTGCGGCTTCGCCAGAAAACACAGATGTAGCAGTGGCAGAATGAGTGGCTTCGAGGCTGGCTGTCCCAAAAGTTGCCAGAGTCACACTACCCGACTGAACCGTATCCCAATGGTTTACTGTGGCATTGCTGCTGTGGTCATCTGCAATCACAGTGCTATTGGAGCTGAGTGGAAAACTACTCCGATCGTCTGCCAGTACAGCACCACCTGCCAGCGCCGCGCCGCCAATCTTGATGGCATCATCAAACAGCATGGGTGGTTGTGCCTGGGTCGGAGCAGGTACGATCGTTTCAGCATCAGGCACGATCGCTTCTGGTAGCGGTTCACAGGCAGGCACTCGTACAGGCTCCGATCGCGCGACCTGAAGCCAGCGACCATCGCTGGTAACGTAGCCCAATTCAGCCAGATAGTCCCGGTTGTCTGTCTGAATGGGGAGATGTCGGTCTTGAGCCTGTGCCTCACAGTCAAACTCTTGCAGACTTACAGGCGGCTGATGTTGAATATCGACACCCGTCACATCGTAGAGCCGCAGCACCAGCTTCTGAGCACCCTGCTGCTGTAGCGCGACGGCAGCGTCAGCAGGGATTTCCCAGTAGGCATAGGCATTCGTGCAGTTTCGGGGTACTAAAATCAGACGACTGTTGCCCGCCGATCGAGCCGCTTCAAGCAGTGGAGCAGCAACCGCTGGCACCGCTGGCGCGATCGCTCCCTCGGTCGTTACTGGCTCATAGGGAGGGAGCATCGTTTCTGCTGGCTCAATGTCTTCTGACTCAATGTCTTCTGACTCAAACTGTGCCTCACGGCTTTGTACTAGCCACCACAATCCTCCCAGCAGCGGTAGCCCCAGCCACCACCACCACGGCATTGCGTTATTGGCGGCTGTACTTGTATCGGTATTGCTGGGAGCAGGTGCTACCGTTTGCGGTGCTGGTAGAGAAACGGCTGGAGGGCTGGGTATCGTTACTTGAGGACGCGGGGACACATCGGCAGTAGTGACGATCGCCGCACTCGCTTCCTTACGCGCCGTTTCAATGGTCTTACGGCTGGCAGGAGCCGCAGCGAAGCCCAGGAATGCCTGAGCGGACGGGTTGGGCTGCGGTCCTTTATAAACGTAAATGAGTGGTTGAGAGAACGGATATTTGGGATTGTTTGGTGAGACTTTGTTCATTGTAATGACCCGCACATCGCCTCGTCCCTGAAGCTGATCGGCGATCGCATACCCAATCCCACTCGTCTTAAGCGCTTCCACAACCTGACTGGTATTGTCTTGAGCTAGCTGTCTAGCTGTTTTTCCGGTGACAAAGGGTGCCTGCTTGAAGACAGCATAGTTACGAAAGGCTTGACGCGTGTCGCTATTATCAGGGCGATCGATGAACCGAATCGGTCCTGGCTCTCCACCCAACTGCGACCAGTCTTTCAGCTCACCGCGAAAAATTTTGGCGAATTGCTCAAAGGTTAGGTCGCCCTTAAACGGGTTTTCAGACCCCACAATGACCGCAATTTTATGCCGCGAGACGGGCACTGCAATCAGCCCCTGCGCTTTCTCCTGCTCGGTGAGCGATCGCCCGATCGCCGCCAGATCAGCATTACCATCCAGCAAATCTTTGATGGCGGGTCCGGTGCCCTGTGTATTGAGTTGGACTTCCGTCCCGACGAACTGTTGCTCAAAGCGCCGCTTCAGCACCTGGTTGATGGTTTCCATGCTGCTAGAACCACCAATGCGGATGGACGTACCAACTGGAACATTCGTCGGCGGTGGAAAGGTGAGTGTGCCCAGCACTGGAGTCAGACTGGGACTAATCTGCAAGGACGCTGCCAACGGTTTGGCTGTGGCTACCCCAGTAGCCGCCACTGCAAAGAGCACTGACAGGGAGGCGATCGAAGTCTTTTGTTTACGCAACCGCGTCATATCAACAGTCCTGATATGTCAGTATTGATCTCACAAATAGCATAACCAACGGTCGGTGATTCATATCATTCTTGTCCCACAGGGAGCAGAGTATCAGGCAGTGTGCCGGGGCATTGGACGTGCGACAACGCCTGTAGTGGTGCCTATTCCAGTGGGAGCAGCACCGCTCGGTCGCTATCTGAAGACGTGGCAGCAGAGGGAAGCTCTTAGGGGTGGACAAACATTTTTGGTCATGGGGCTATGTGGTGGACTGACACCAAACCATACGATCGGAGATATCGTACTCTACCGAGAGTGCATCGATCGCGCCGAAGCGCACACTCGCTTACCCTGTGATGCCGCACTGACTGAACGACTACAGTCAGCATTCGTGCAGGAAGCAACGCTGGTTAGAGCATTAACGAGCGATCGGCTCGTGTGGTCAGCCCAGGAAAAACACCAGCTTGCTCACCAGTACCATGCCGATGTCGTTGATATGGAAGGCTTTGCAGCGCTAAAGTCTCTAGCTCAAACGGGTGCTACGGTCGCCATGTTACGAGTCGTCAGCGACAACGCTCAGCACAATCTACCGCGCCTTACTAACGCGATCGACGCGCATGGCTCACTACAACCACTGCCGCTAGCTTGGGGGATGGTGAGGCAACCGATCGCGGCTGCCCGCTTGATTCGTGGGTCACTCAAGGGCTTAAAAACGCTGCAAGCCGTCACCAGACGTTTGGTCAACGAGGTCTAGATGCTGACTGGCACGGGAACCTCAAAGCGTTCACGAGGGTAGAATGACACCATTAGAGGAATCAAACTCCCAAAACGGATTCCAGGCTACCTCCCAGAGATGTCCGTCTGGATCAGCAAAATAGCCGCTGTAGCCGCCCCAAAAGACATCTTGTGCTGGTTTCACAATGGTTTCGCCTAGCTGCTCAATTAGCTGCAAGACCGTATCAACTTCTTCTCGGCTCTTGGTGTTATATGAGAGCGTGATGCCTGAAAAACCTGTGCCTGTCGCATCAATCGTGGCATCTTCCGCGAGTTCCGTTCTTGGGTAGAGCGCCAAGACAACACCACCAAGTTGAAAAAATGTAATGTCGTCATTACTGTTACTTGCAGGTTTCCAGCCCAGCCCGTCGCGGTAGAACTGAAGCGATCGCTGCAAATCTTGCACGCCTAATGTTATAAGGCTCACTCGTTGCTGCATATACTTCTACCCAAATAAATACTTTTGTACTATAGCCGAATAGCGCCCGGTATCGTACAACGATTCAATCCCTGGTCGAGCGATCGCTGAACCTGGTCGAGCTAACTTTGCAGCTACTTGAGTGAGTGCCAGGTTGAGTGGAGTAACGTTTGAGCCTGATCGAGCCATATTTGAGCTGCGTCAGGCTATCGCTAAGCTAAGTCGAGTCATACTTTTGCTCAGTCAGGCTATCTCTGAACCAGGTTGAGCTATCTCTGAACCAGGTTGAGCTATCTCTGAACCTGGTTGAGCGATCTTCGCAGCCGCTTGAGTGAGCGCCCAGTTGAGTTGAGTGATGGTTGAGCCTGATCGAGCCATGTTTGAGCTGCGTCAGGCTATCGCTCAGCTCAGTCGAGTGAACCTTTCGCTCAGTCAGGCTATCTCTGAAACTGATTGAGCCTGTTCAACGCTGAGTCAGCCTGTTTACGGAGTGGTTTGAGCAGAGCTTGGCTCCGGTTTGACGTGTCTCTTGCCCATTGCCTTGAACCGTTCGCCAAGCTGGTCAGCAACGCTCTTGAGACCAGGTGCATGTTTGGCGGCTGTTTTCACATAGTCATACACCAGCAGACTGCTTGCCATTGATTCACTGCCCACTGCCATCAGGGTATCATCCACTTTTTCGGTTAATTGCTCCAGCAGGTTCAGCACCTCTGCTAGCGCGATCGTCAACTGATGATCGCGATTGAATTCGGCAATGTTAAAGCTGGCAGGCACCACTTCAGCATTGTTTTGGGTCACACTCAAGCTGTTGTTGACGAAGGCTAAACTCTTGTCGCCCATCTTCACCCGCTTGCGACGCTCATCGGGCGTGAGGCTAATTAAGAACGGCATATTGGCATGGAGCGAGGCGATCGCGGCTTTGATTTCCTGCAATGTTTCCGGTGAAATGGTAGCGCTAATGTTTTCGTAAGGCATGAAAAGATCTCCAAAGAATAAATGCGGTGAGATGGTTTATGGTTGCGGCACTTACCGCCCACTCAACCTGTGCCTTTAGAATTCCCGCTGACGAAAATTTAGAACATCGTTGCGCTAAGGTGCTGGATGCTTTGAACTCTCAGTTCTTTAAAAGAGATGTGGAGCACACCCTATTGCTGATGTTGACTTGGAAATCGCTGATATTACGCGATGTGCGACTTTCCTAAAATACCTGCCAAAACTGCCCTCACCCTAGCCCTCTCCCGATGGGAGAGGGAACCGGAACGGTCTGGAAGCCCTTCTCCCTGGGGAGAAGGGTGGGGATGAGGGCGAATTAGTTGCACATCGCTGATATTACTAAAGTTTGGTGAATACTGATCGCGGTTCAACAGCCGTCATTCCTTCAGGACTGTAACGGGCAAAATCAGCAGTATTGAAAGTCAAAATGTGTGAAATCTGATGCACTCGCATGACCGCAACAAGCCGCGCATCATGTACTTGAACACCTGAAACATTAAACTGTGATACCAACCGATACCATTCTGGATACACACCCGCGTCATCTGGTAGAACAGGGAATAGCTGTGTCAGGAGACGAAGGAATTGATCGGTATCCTGGGGTGTGCGCCCAAAACCGTTGCGCGTGATTGGACGAGTCGTGACATTCCAGAATTCGATACAGTTTTAGGTTGAGACTCTCAGATCTTGTGCATCAAATCTCAAGTGGTCAATTGCCTGATGAACGATCGCATGGGATGGGTCTGTGGGATCGATAAATCGGAGCAGAATATTGGTGTCGAGCAAATAGGTCATGGTCAGGGATGGTCGCCGTAAATGCCTTCTCGGCTGACCGCATAGTCAGATAGCGGGGCAGAGTCTGGAAGGCGAGTGGCGATAAACAGTTCGATCAGTTGTGTAGATAATTGATCAAAACGCTCTGTATCTAATGCTTGGGGTTGTAAGGAGTGGTTCATCGTGCGATCGCGCAGTTGCTGCACAAATGCCTGTAACTCTGCCAGTGTGGCGTTGGGCAAGATCTGAATCGTGTCGATAATTTGCTGCCGTTGCGATGAGTTGCTGTCCATAGGGCACTCCAGACAATAGCGATGTACTCAATTGTAGACAATGGCTCGATCGGGAGGGAGCCGCGATCGCTAAAAGGATTCTACAAATAATCCCGCTTAGCTTGCCTTCTGCAACTCTGCGAGATACCAACGATCGCTCCCCTCTTCGTCATGTCTGGCAATAATGCCCAACGCTTCCAGGCTTTCGAGACAGGCGAGAATAATTTGTTTCTGACGAGAGGCACCTTTAAACTGCGCCGCAATTTGCACCACTGTCCATTCGCCACCCTGAGTACGAAGTAAATCGCGCACCGCTGCCAGTTGGTCTTTGAAAACTTTGGGAAAGGGCTGCTGTTCTACAGGGGCAATAGTGCTTTCCACTTCGACTTCAGCCATCCCTTCGAGCACTTGCTGCGTCTGCACTTCACCAGGAGCCTGATAGTCTGGACGCAGCCAGCGAATGAACCCATTACGTTCTTCTTCGGCGCGTTCTGCATTTAATGCCACCAGTCGTTCAAGGATAATTTCATTAATGCCCTCATCCCCAACCCTTCTCCCTTGGGGAGAAGGGAGTCCGGAGTTCCCCTCGCCCACTGGGAGAGGGGCTAGGGGTGAGGGAGAAAGCAAATCTTCCCACCCATACGCCTCAAACACGGCTGCATCCAGCTCATCATGGATCTGCTTCAGCGTAGAGACCAGTGCCTTGTTGTTAAATGCCCGATCGCCATCAGTCAGCTCAACCCCAGCGCGGATCTTTTCCAGCAGGTTATACATGGCAGTGATGGTGACATCGGGATGCTGTGCCTGAATGCGCTTACGGTGAGCATCGAGCCGATCGCCCAGGTCGCGGATTTTTTGTTTGAGTGCGGGTGTGGGGTCGGGGAAGGGAAAGGGATCGAAGCAAACAGTTTTGTTATAGCGAGGTCTATCTTCTAGCCTTCCCCCTGCTGCAAGTGCCCAGGTGACATGAATTTTGCTGGAGAGAACTCCCAGGAAATAAGCGTCGTCGAGGGCGATCGCAATCAGCATATTATCTGGAACAACGTCATGGTCTAAAAACACAAACACACGATGCTTTGCTGTTTCTACTGTGACAACGTATCGCTCAAGTGACTGTAAAGCTGGTCTTAAAGTGGCTCTTGCTTCACCATATATCCACCAGTTGTCACGAAGTGCCTTGCGATTATTGGTGTCTCGCTCAGGTTTAACTCGTTCATAAATCCACTGATAAACAGTTGGGTATGACGTTTGTACCTGTGAGATCGACAATCCGAATAAATCGATCGTGTAAAGCCCTCTTGCTCGATCTGTAATATCTCTTCCATGAAGATAGGGCTTGATTACAGAGTGCAGCGAAGAATTAGCTGCATATCCCAACAGAGAAGCTTCCTGTGGCGTAACTAGAAACCCCGCTCCTGTCATTTTCATCCCAGGACATGACAGATTTAGATTGGCTTTTAGCTTTACTGAACTACTAACGTCGGCTCCAGCCTGAAGATCGCTAAAGATCTTAGTAACTTGATGCAACCTTATATCAACTTGCTCTGCTGAATCTTCTGGTGTCTCTGCTTCAATTTCTCTCACAACTCTTCCAAGTTGTGCCACTCGGACAATATTCGATGTATCAGCTTGTCCTACTGTCATTGCAATTCTGACGGCTGCACCTTCATCTTCTACCCAGGGATGATCGGCAATGGCAAAGATCAAACGGATAGGGTCTTTTTGATTTTGATGGAACTCGATTACTTTGCGCTGACGAACCTGATGAATGCTGTTTGTTGTGATGAAGCCAAAGCGAGTAATGTGGTTTGCTCTGGCTAACTCTGCGGCTTTGTGCCACCAATACATGACGTAATCGACGGTATCGGGGACATCTTTATACACTTTGCGGAGGGTTTCAGCATAGCCATCGCCTAGTCGTTCACGAATCCAGGCATTGCCAATGAAGGGGGGATTGCTCACGATGTAGACTTGACCCTCATCCCCAACCCTTCTCCCTGATGGAGAAGGGAGTCCGGCGTTCCCCTCTCTTGTTGGGCGGTAGACTTGACCCTCATCCCCAACCCTTCTCCCTGATGGAGAAGGGAGCCGAGCCACATTCTTGTCCCCCTCGCCCTCCGGGAGAGGGGCTAGGGGTGAGGGCAAAGACTGCGCGATCGTCTCCAAAACTGCTTCTGTGTTACTCAACACCGCTTCATTCTGAAAGCGCAAAACCGTAAAGCCATTTGCCTGCATCCATTGGTCGCGATCGCTATCCTGTTGCTGTTGCTGTTGATGAATACCACCATCTAATTCAACGACAAGACGAGCCTCATGGCAGTAAAAGTCAGCAATAAACTGTCCCAGGTTATGCTGTCTACGGAACTTGGCATTATGAAGACGGCGATCGCGCAAACACTCCCACAGTAACTTCTCTACAGGCGTTTGCTGCTGCCTCAACTCTTTTGCTCGTTGCAGTAATGCTTTGGGAATTTGTCTAGTACGCCCCGCCAGCATAGAAAGTCCCTCATCCCCAGCCCTTCTCCCGCTGGGATAAGGGAGCTTCCGGTTCCCCTCTCCCACCGGGAGAGGGGCTAGGGGTGAGGGCAATCCAGGCAACCACTCAGCGGGGCGCGGATTGATATACCGATAAATCGGGATCTGATCACTCGAATCGGGCACCAGTTCTCCCGTCACGGGATGCTTCATCGTCCGTCCACCCCAGCGCGTTCTCAACTTCCCCGTCTTCGGGTCAACCTCCTCCTCCTTACCGTCATACGCCAGCACCGCATCGCGGCACTCAATGTTGTGGTATTCCCGCAGCACAGGCTCCACTGGGGGAATGTCGCCAAACCGTCGAAAGTGCCACTGCAAATAGCCAATCCAGATCACCAGATCGGCGATCGCAGCCGCCCGTGGGTTTAGCTCAATGCCCAAAAACTGCGACGGGTTCACCTGGTCAATATCCAGCCGTAGCTGTGCCTGTCCCGTCACATCTTCCAGTCGACGCAACACCTCTGATTCCAGTTGCTTCATCAAATCCAGCGTCACATACAAGAAATTGCCTGACCCACACGCCGGATCAAGAATTTTCACCGTGCGTAACTCCGCCAGAAAGCCTTCTAAGGCGGCAACGGCTTTCTTCTTCTGGGTGGTGGTTGGCTCTGTATCCACATCGCCCAAAATCTGCTTTACGTCCCCCTGCACCAGATCCCACTGTTCCCGCAATGGCTCCATCACCACCGGACGCACTAGCCGTTCCACGTACGATCGGGGCGTATAGTGCGCTCCCAGTTTGCTGCGTTCCTTGGTGTCGAGTGCCCGCTCCAGCAACGTCCCAAAAATCGCAGGCTCCACGTCCTTCCATTCCCGCTTTGCTGCCGTCAGCAACACCGCAAGCTGATCCGCATTCAACTCAAACGCCGTTGCCTCAGCAAACAAGCCCCCGTTAAACTTCAGCAACCTGCCATAAAAGCCAAACGCCGTGCCATCATTCATCGCCTGCCACAGCGCTTCCACCTCCGGCTGAAAGGTCTTGGGGTTAAGCAACCAGCGCGTCTCCAATGCCTCTGTAAACAAATGCTCTTTCAGCAGTCCCACATCTTCTGCAAACATCGTAAAGATGCAGCGCATGAGAAAGTGAGCCACTTCCTGCGGTCTGCCCTCGTCCCCTAGCTTTTTGCCCTCATCCCCAGCCCTTCTCCCTGAGGGAGAAGGGAGCCGATTCAGTTCCTCTTTTCCCTGGTAAGAAGGCACTAGGGGCTGATCCAGTTCCCCTTCTCCCTGGTAAGAAGGCACTAGGGGCTGATCCAGTTCCCCTTCTCCCTGGTAAGAAGGCACTGGGGGCTGATCCAGTTCCTCTTTTCCCTGGTAAGAAGGCACTAGGGGCTGATCCAGTTCCCCTTCTCCCTGGGGAGAAGGGGCTAGGGGATGAGGGCTTCTTTCCAACCGCTTCGATAGCTCCGCCAGATCTGCCGCCACCTCTCGCGTCACCTTCGCCGCTATCTTTTCAGGGTTGCGCGCCTGTGGATCGGTAAAGATGTCCACCAACAGAGCAAAGATGGCTTCCTTACGCAGATCCGTCAGCGCGATATCTTGACGCGCTCCATAGCCGCCATAATCCCCGTTGAAGCCTGTCCAAAGCTCAAAGTGATCGCCAATATCGCAGGTCAATAAAAACGGTGGCTTGTTAGATACATTGCGCGTGTAGGCGATCGCCTGCACAAACGCGGCTTCCATTGCCTTCAGGTAGGCATTCGTCCCACGTTTCGCTGTCCCCTTACCCGCTTGATCACTGCCCTGCTTTGCCTCAATCAGAAAGTGATCGGCTTTGTAGAAGTCAATATAGCCCGGTGTCTTCTTACCGCTGGGATGATAGATGGTGATGTGCTTGTCAAAACAGTACGGCACTGCTGCATCGCTGCCATTCACATTGGGGCGATCGACTCCCAGCGCATCACACAGTTCTCCAAAGAACATCTGATAGTTACCGCGTTCACTGCCGCTAGAGGTTTGCCAGCGGGTAATAAATTGCTCAATGCGGGCGACATCGGTTGGAGTCATGCAGGGCTTCCAGATTCGGGCAGTGAGGGGACGCGAGATTAAGCGTGGATGAGGCGATCGTCTACCACTTTATCCGTTCAGTATTCCCACTTATCTCTCCAACCTACAAACTCTGCTCCCGGACGGTCGAGGGTTTTGCCAGTCGATCGCTATGCAGGAGGCGATCGTGCTGAATTGAGTGCATCATCTAGCCGAGCTATCCTGCAACCGGGTTGAGTCGTCTCTGCGATCGGACGAGCCAGCTCTGAACTGGGTTGAGTGGTTAAATTACCTGGATGAGCAAGTGCAGCGCTCAGTCGAGTGAGCAAAAAGACTGCTCAAGCTGATGCTGAACCTGCTTAAGCAATCTCTGCACTGAGTCGAGTAGTCTTTGAGCCTGGTCGAGCGATCTTTGCACTGAGTCGAGTTGTCTTTGAGCCTGGTCGAGCCATCTTTGCACTGGGTCGAGTAGTCTTTGAGCCTAGTCGAGCTATCTCTGAACTGGGTCGAGTAGTTTTTGAACTGGCTCAAGCTACCCCAACAGTCTGAGCCGTGTGGCTCCAGCACTGCTTACCGCTGCGGATCACGCTCCAAGTATGGATTCATTCCAGAGAAGGGCGATTGCATTATTCAACCTTGGCATCACCAGTGGACGCTCAATGGGTTAGCTGAAGCGGAGCCGAAACTTGCTGAATGTCTTGTAGTTTTTGTAGGACTCGTCCTTCCATGAGCAGTTGTCTGGCTTCCTGTATGCCTGCCTCTAGCGAAGGGCGGCTACCACAGCGCCACAGATAGAAACCGCTGCTCCAAAGTGTAGACTGCATCAACTCGGAGGGTTGACCCTGTAGCACTGTTGTCATGGCTTCAATTAGACTGGGTGTTGCGTCCAGAGGGACATTCTTACCTTCAAAGCCATAGTCGCGCGGGTGCAAGTGCAGGCGCTCAAAACCGCTAGTCGGTGTACCGAAGCCGATGATGGCAGTGCGCTCTCTGGGTAGATCGCCGCTACCTTCCAGTCCTTTGACGCTGGTAAAGTGATTCACACCACGCTGCGCGATCGCCTCTTGAAACATGAGTTCTGTGGGTGGATGGACAAAGCCCGCTACCACATGAGCATCACCCTGATAAGGCGACCAGATAAGTTCCATCGTTGCCAGAGGTGGACGTTTACCGATCTGGTCACGATAGGGCACCAACCCATGCGCCAGCGGAAAGTGGGACGGCAAGTAGAGAAACCCTAACCCGGTTGCTGCTAAGACATGTTGCACCTGTGTGAGCGATAGTTGACTCCAATCCACACCCAAGCCCTGCCAAAAGTGGATCAGTGGTTCACCGTCTTTTGTGGGCATCCGATCGCCGCCATGCATGATGACAGGACAATTTGCCGCTGCCAGAATGAGCGCGATCAGAGGACTGAGTGGAGCTGTGCGCGATCGCCCATCGTAGGGTGCTCCCATCACCGTCACTGGCTGAGCAGCGGCGATCGGTTGCAAGCGTGGACCCAGTGCTTCGTAAGCATCCAGCATCCCTGCCAGCTCAGTGCCAGTCGGTCGCCGAATCCGATGGGCAATCATGAAGGCACCAATTTGAGCCGGGGTTGCCTCTTGTAGCAACATCATTCGGGTGGCAGCAGCGGCATCTTCACGGGTCAAAGACTCGCTGGTGTGAGTGCCGCTACCGACTTTGCGAAGCAGTTCTCTAAAGGCATGACTCATAATCTTGGCTCAATGAAAGCGATGTAGCACCTCAATTCTGAGCAGAAGTTCAGAGACGCTAACGTCTGTGTGGTTCGCCAGAATGCCATCATTTGACGCTGGCGATCGACAGCGGCAGCGCAATTTTGGGCGGTAACAAGTCTGACACGAGGTTGCAAAAGTGCTGAATTGGCGGAATTTGCAGTCGATCGCGCGTGGTTACCAGCACCACCTGACGGGTAAACGGTGGATCCGTGAGAGCATCAGCAATCATGCCATCGCTGTGAGCAACATTGGAACTCAGCGATCGTACTGCCAGCGTTGGATCAGCATACGCCTCCACCAGAGCCGTCTCTGGCAATAGCGCCACTAGTTCGCCTTGCCGGACTACGCCTCGAAAGGCATCGGGCGTGTTTAGTTCTAGCACGGCTCGTAACGTCGCTCCGCGTCGTTCAAACTGCTCCTGCACAATCCGCTGCATCCCGTAGCCATCTTTAAACACAACCTGTGGATATTTCACCAAGTCGTCCCAACGCACCGCTTCGTGTGCCGCAAGGGGATGGTTTGCTGCAATCAGCACTTTAATCGGCTCATCGTACAGTACCTGCACAACCATCTCTGGACTATTCATCAAAAAGCGATTGTGCATGACGATCGCCACATCCACTAACCCGTCTTTCAGCACCTTAAGGGAGCGATCGCTACCCAAGGCTGTCACACGCAGTTGCACATCAGGATAATCATGGCAAAACCGCTGTAATACGGGCGGCAGGTGATACGCGCAAATCGAGTGAATGGCTGCCACGCAGAGTTCCGGCTGCTTTCCCGCCAGCAAGTCGTCAAGGTCTTGAACCGCATTCAGCCACTCTTGACAAATCTTTTTAGCACGAGGCAAAAACCGATCGCCCGCGATCGTCAGCTTCGCCTGCGTTGTGCGGTGAAACAGCGAGATTTTCAACGCTGCCTCTAGACTCTGAATCTGCCGACTGATTGCCGATTGGGTCACGCCACAGCGCTGCGCAGCTTGTTGAAAGCTCCCCGTGTCCGCCACTGCTAGAAACGCTTGCAACTGCTCTAAGCGCATGAATTAAAAATGTAGTGAAGATCACAGCAAATACCTGAAGTGACCTTAACGGATTTGCTCCATCAGTTCGGTAGAGATTGATACAGCTAGTACTTGCAACAGGAGCTATCAGCTATCAGCTAGGAGCTAGGAGCTAGGAGCTAGGAGCTATCAGCTATCAGCTTTTTTTGACCGTCGATTAGTTAGCGCATTGAGTAGTGCCTAAAAGCCATCTGCCATCAATTTATGTCTAACCGCTGACCGCTGACCGCTGACCGCTAACCGCTAACCGCTGACCGCTGACCGCTAACCGCTAACCGCTGACCGCTAACCGCTAACCGCTGACCGCTAACCGCTGACCGCTGACCGCTGACCGCTAACCGCTAACCGCTGACCGCTGACCGCTGACCGCTAACCGCTAACCGCTGACCGCTGACCGCTGACCGCTGACCGCTGACCGCTGACCGCTAACCGCTGACCGCTAACCGCTGACCGCTAACCGCTGACTAAACCAGCAAAGACTAAAAAAGCCCCGCAAGACGCAGGGCTAATCGTTCGTTAGAGTCTTTGAAAATTGGACGTTCAGCTTAACGGAAGTTGCCAGGGTTCAGCCGCCGAGGGCTTGGTACCTTGGATGCACCACTTTGCAGCTTTTCACCAGTACCACCGTCCCGGCGATCGAGAAACGGACGCAGGTTGATGCCGTCTGAACTGCTGGCGGATGGGCTGGTGTTGGACAAACCACCGATCGCGCGTCCGATTTGATCCACAATGCTATTACCGCCGCCACCAACATAGGTATTCACACCCTGAGTTTGCTGCCCACTATCGGCAACGGTCAGGTTTTGAAAGACGCGATCGCGCGTCGATGCAGGATCTTGTCCATTTGGCACGGTCAGCACAATACGGCAACTAGAAACCTTCTCGGTCGTTACACAAACAGTGTTATAGCCGTTCTCTACACTCGTCTTCATTTCCAATAGCCCATCCGGTCGATACGACTCCAGACGACGGCTAATCTCCGTGCAGCGACGATTGGGATCCCAACCGCCACCCATATTGCTGGGCACCGCCCAAGGGTAGGACTGTGAGGGTTGACTTTCGGGGTGATACATCACAGTGTATTGACCGCTTGCCATCTCACACGTGAAACGGGCACCAGAAGCCGTTGTTGTCGTTGAGCCACTGCCAGGACTGGTCGTCGAACCGGGTCGCTGAGGTTCTGTGTTGACAATGACATCACCAGAATCAGGTGCTGTACTTTGGGCAACCTGTAAAGCAGGCAGTGTGCGAGCGAAGGTCGGTGTGGCGATCGCGCCACTACTTCCTAAAAGCAAGGCAACACCCAAAGAGACTCCCAATCCGTTAAAAGACGACGCAGAACGACCCAAACCTCTTCCTATCGGTAACGACATAGCAAAAACCTCAAAAATACTGCGATGACTGAAGCGACGATGACAAAATTGGTCGAACGTTTGCGAGTGACAGCCGAAGACCTCAGGGGCAAAAGAGACGTTTGGCAAAGGAAGTGAACGATCGGGTCTCATACGGTTGCCGCTGAAAAGTTCTCTCCTCACTGGTAGTGACCACTTTAGCTAACTCAAAGTTCCCAAAAACAGAACCGATCCAACGGATAAAGCCAGCGCTTTCACCTTTAGCACACCGGGCTGAAACGTCTGATACCAAGCTCACAGCATCATTCTATCGTTTGCTTTATAACTACATGCACAGATGTAGCCAAGTTTAAATTAGTGGAGCTAATTTCACAAAACTTTATTTTCAAACAGTAGGTATCGTATACTACGCGTTGGTGATTAGCAGGAGCAGAACCGTAAATGTCGGAGGCAATGAAGCCCCTGACGGTGCCCAAGGAATTGCTAGGTCCTCCCGGCGATTTCAATCCAACGCTGCTGATGTTCCTTAGCTCAGTGGTGCTGGCGTTGGTCTCTACTCTGGGTTACTTTTGTTGGCATTGGTATCACTGGTGCAGCTTTCTACTCAATTTTGTAGCGCTGCACATGGTTGGTACTGTGATTCACGATGCCTGTCATAACGTGGCACATCGCAATCGATCTCTCAACGCTGTTCTGGGTCATGCCAGTGCGTTGATGCTCTGTTTTTCGTTTCCGGTCTTTACGCGCGTTCACATGCAGCATCATGCCCATGTGAATGATCCCCACAATGATCCCGACCATGTCGTTTCTACGGCTGGTCCGTTGTGGATTATCAATGCTCGGTTTCTGTATCACGAGTTCTACTTTTTCCAACGCAAGCTATGGCGAAAGTATGAACTGTGGGAGTGGGGTGTTGCCCGTGTGATCCTTGGTGCGATCGTGTACGCGTCATTCCGGTTCAGTTTTACCGATTACGTCTTCAATTACTGGTTTGTTCCACTTGCGCTTGTCGGTTTGGCGCTAGGGTTGTTTTTTGATTATTTACCGCATCGCCCGTTTGATGAACGCGATCGCTGGAAGAATGCAAGAGTGTATCCCAACACGGTTTTGAATTGGCTCATCATGGGGCAGAACTACCATCTGGTGCATCACCTTTGGCCCTCTGTTCCCTGGTATAACTATCAACCTGCTTACTTCGCTACCAAGCCGTTGTTGGACGCTAAAGGGTCTCACCAATCATTGGGTATACTCCAAACGCCAAAAGACTTTTTTGGCTTCCTTTACGATGTGGTGCTGGGCATTCGCTTCCATAAACGGCAGCCAATAGTCCCAAAGTTTTGTAAAGAGACATTGGTTGTACAACCCGTTTGCTCCGACGAGATAGCCGAAGTTGAAGCGGTTAAACCGTTGCTTGCAGGGCAGTCTACGCCGTCCTCAACGTGAAATGTCCGATCGCCACTGCAACCGTTTGGATTTGCGAGTGATTGCGATCGGGCGCTCAAAATCTATCCGGGTAGAGATACTCCCCTCAGTCATTCCTTCAATAATGTATCCATAGCAAGAGCCGTAACTCTTAGTAAATTTGAGGGAAAAACTATGGTCGGAAATCTTTTAACCCTGTTGGCTACAGCCCTTAGCCTGCTTGTTGTCGATCTCGCCGTTCCTGGAGTCGATATTGCTACCTTCCCTGCAGCTCTAATTGCAGCGGTGTCGATCGGGCTAGTTAACGCATTCGTCAAGCCCATCCTGTCTATTTTGTCTTTACCGCTTAACTTCCTCACCCTGGGTCTCTTTTCTCTGGTGGTAAATGGCTTGTGCTTCTGGCTGGCATCTGTGCTGGTACCCGGCTTCAGAGTCGATGGTTTGTTAGCCTTCATTCTTGGTCCTGTAGTTCTGTCCCTGGCAAGCACGTTTTTGAACAAGTACTTTGCAGAGCGCAATGCAGACGTGATTACTGAAGCTAAGCCTGAGGTTTAGGAGTCTTCGTCTGGAGGAACATTCGATGTGACATGTCTCCAGACGATGCGGTGAATACCCATCCAGACAGGTGTTGATCGCTGGGCAGCACGTTGAACGTGGGGTGCTGTCAAACATCTAAATAACGAGTATGGATTTTGAAGTAACGCCGCGAGGGTGTCAACGGACACGTTTGCGGCGTTGCGATCGATCGAGGGACACCAAACTCTACAACGTCGATTTTGATATGAAAGCAGCTTGCGCGATCGTCCAATCGGGTCGCAAGCTCTTCGCGTGACGTAGATAGGGATGGTAAATCTCAAGGTCTGGATTAGGCGTGTTGAAATGAATGAGAAAGCGGATGCAGCGCTCCAGGCTTCCTTCGACGTGCATCTGTTGTACGTCTAGCAGCGGCACATTTGACCAATGCGGACGTTCACGGGCGATCGATGCTGGGAAGGTCGCATCCAAATCGCGCGTGGCAGAAAACGTAGCGCTGACAATTTCGTTCGGATCTAATTGGTTGTAGGCTTCCAGTTCGTCTAGCAGTTCATGCACTGCTTCTCGAATCGCCTCAATGGAATTGTCTGAGACTGTTGTTGCCCCACGCACTGCTCGCACTTTCCAACCCACGCTCAATCCTCCGCGCCTTTCAATGGTATCCAGAACATCGCTGCGCTCCCCTGGCTGTTAGGAAACGTCAGTCTCAATCATGGCTGATCTTAATCATGGCTGCAAATACTCAGCATGGCAGCTAGCATGTGAGTTTCCTTACCAAGACTTTGCGTTTCAGGTGAAGTGCTTTTAAGGGCGATAGAGCCAGAGCGGTAATCCGTTCGTCGCTAATTCAAACTCTAACCACTCAATGCCCGTTGTCAACCCCGGCAACGTCGCAAGTTGTCCCAACTCGCTCGACTCTCTTGAAAAAAGCCGATTGAGCAAGGGCTTGCGTTCTTCTAGCGTGAAGCAACGGGTTTTTTCGGGGTCTAGCCCTGCTAACTCTGCTGCCCAACAGCGTGCGTCTTCTTCGGTACCCAGGCGATCAACCAAACCCAACGCCAACGCTTGCTGCCCTGTAAACACGCGTCCATCGGCGAAGCTTCGCACGGTTTCAACCGCTAGCTTGCGCCCGTCGGCGATCGTTTGCACAAACTGCTGATAGCTCACATCAATCAGCTCTTGCAGGATGGTTTTTTCGGGTTCGGTGATTTCGCGATCGAACGCCAGAATATCCTTATAAGGACCCGACTTCACCACTTTGAACGAAACCCCCACTTTGTCCAGCAGTCGCTCTAGATTATTTCCCCGCAAAATCACCCCAATGCTGCCTGTAATTGTGCCAGGATTCGCCACAATATGCTCGGCACCCATACCGATGTAAACTCCGCCAGACGCTGAGATATTGCCAAAACTTGCCACAATTTTGGTCTTACGCTGCAAGCGCTTCAAGGCTTCGTAAATTTCCTGCGAATCGCCCACCGTACCGCCGGGGCTGTCAATCCGCAATAACAAGGCTGGAAAGCGACGTTCTTCAACCGTTTTGAGTGCTTCCAGGACACGTTTACGCGTTGCACCTGCGATCGCGCCATTGATTTCAATTCGCGCAATTTGTTTCTGAAACCGAGGCTTAAAGGGCCAAATCATAGTGAGTCAGGAGACGATGGGTCAACGTTAATGAACAGAGCAACCAGAGGAAAAGGCGCGATCGTCCTTATGAGCAGACGACAAAACTGCCTCAAGCAATTCCTGCCGGGTTGTTTCCAATGTGCTCAGACTCCAGTGTGCCTCATTACCTCACGATTGAACTGAAGGTCAAGCGATCAACTAACGCAACGCCGATTGATGTTAGGGGTTGACTTGCAGCCATCAAACAGCCTCAAGCTCAGTGTTCAAAACAGCCACGATCGCAACTGACCAAGTAAAATACCAGTGAATTTACAGCGATCGTTCTCTAAGTTACTTAACATAAGTACAAGATTGGCTACAATAGCAAAGGTTGATTGAGTCAACTACGCGTTCATTCGTTGCCTGCAAAGCCACGCCTGTCTCATGAATTCAAAGCTTACTCCAGCACCACAAGGTCTCTTCCCCGGTGGCATGGCTGCTCCACTGCTGCTCATTGCGCCGTTTTTCTTTTGGGGCACTGCTATGGTCGCCATGAAAGGTGTTATCCCCAACACAACGCCACTCTTCATGGCAGGTGTGCGGCTCGTACCTGCCGGGGTACTGGTGTTGGGTGCTGGCATGTTGATGGGCAGACCACAGCCTAAGGGCTGGACAGCATGGTTGTGGATTCTGCTGTTTGCCATTGTGGATGGCGCACTGTTTCAGGGCTTTTTGGCGGAA
Source organism: Tildeniella nuda ZEHNDER 1965/U140 (assembly GCA_019358895.1). Lineage (GTDB taxonomy): Bacteria > Cyanobacteriota > Cyanobacteriia > Leptolyngbyales > Leptolyngbyaceae > Stenomitos > Stenomitos nudus. The sequence goes on from JAHHIG010000004.1 coordinate 81,558, forward strand.
GGATTGGCGAGAACAGGCGCTGGCTTGGGATCGGTAATGATTGACTCGCAGCCGCTAGCAGTCGCGTTGCTGGCATTGTGGCTATTTGGTGAGCGCATCGGGCTGTGGGGATGGCTGGGGTTGCTGCTCGGGGTCATTGGCATCAGTCTGCTGGGCTTGCCGGAGGATTGGCTTATGGGCGTTTGGCAACAGCGATCGCTGCCCAACGGTCTACAGCTTGGAGCCAATCTCATGCATGATCTGTTTCAAAACGGACAGTGGCTGATGCTGTTAGCAGCTTTATCGATGGCGGTCGGCACGGTGCTGATGCGCTATGTCAGTCGTCACGCCGATCCCATCACCGCTACAGGTTGGCACATGATTTTGGGTGGACTCCCCCTCTTCGCCCTATCGTCAGGGTTTGAAGCTGATCAGTGGACGTATTTGGATTGGTCAAGTTGGTTGGCAATGGGTTATGCAACTGTGTTTGGTAGCGCGATCGCCTATGGGCTGTTCTTCTACTTTGCGTCCAGTGGTAGCCTGACAAGCCTCAGTTCATTGACCTTCCTCACACCCATTTTTGCGCTCTTATTTGGCAACCTGTTCTTGTCCGAACTGCTGAGTCCGTTGCAATGGTTTGGGGTCAGTCTCACATTGGTCAGCATTTACTTTATTAATCAGCGCGATCGTCTGTCAGCCAGATTCAGCCGCGTTTCTACCGCTTCAATGGATGTGGCTGCGTTGTCTGAAACAGAAACCCTCCCCTTGGGAGAATTGGCAACAGTAACGATGCCAGCGGAACCAGAATGAGCGCGACGGTGCGACCCTTACGGCTACTCTTGCTATCGACCTCTGTGGGAGCGCTGGGTTCGGGTTTGGGCGGTGGGGTTGAACTGACGTTGCACAACATTGCCAGGACGTTGAGCCTGCGGCAACATACAGTCAAAATCGTTGCGCCGCTTGGCTCGGTATACGCCGCTGCCCCTCTGGTAGAAATTGAGGGAGCCTTGCAAACGACTGCACAGAGTGCCGGACGGGATGCACCGATCGCCATGCCTGCCGACGCTCTCTTAGCCAACATGTGGACGTATGCCCGTCAAGTGCAGGATCAGTATGATGTGCTCGTGAACTTTGCGTATGATTGGCTACCGTTTTACCTAACGCCCTTTTTCGATCGCCCGATCGCTCACTTAGTCAGTATGGGTTCGCTGACGGACGCGATGGATAAGGTGATTGGGCAGACGATCGCGCAGTTTCCAGAGAGCATTGGAGTCCACAGCCGAGCACAAGCAGACACCTTCACCTTTGGCGCACAATGCCGCGTACTGGGCAACGGGTTTGATTTGTCGCTTTATGAATTTTGCGCGCGACCAGAGCGTAGTCTTGCTTGGGTGGGTCGTCTTGCGCCCGAAAAAGGGTTAGAGGATGCCGTTGCTGCTGCTCAAGCGACTCAACTACCGCTCAAAATTTGGGGCATTATGCAGGATCCGTCCTACTGGCAGCAGATTCAGCAGCGTTACCCTACGGCACCGATGACCTATGAAGGGTTTCTGCCAACGGCTCAACTCCAGACGGCATTGGGCAATTGTCAGGCTCTGATCATGACCCCACGTTGGGTTGAAGCGTTTGGAAACGTGGCGATCGAAGCACTCGCCTGCGGTGTACCCGTCATTGCCTATCGGCGTGGTGGACCTGCGGAAATTGTGCAGCATGGCAAGACAGGTTGGCTCGTAGAACCAGACAATATTGCTGAACTGGTAGAGGCGATCGCTCATTTAGGCGAAATCGATCGTCATACCTGCCGACAACAGGCAGAAGCAGATTATTCTTTAGCCGCGATGGGCGATCGGCTCGAACAGTGGTTTGCAGCCATGCTGTCTCAATCGGGTTGCTGATGCCAGTCAAACCCCTGATCAACCACTTGGTCGCCAGCCAAAGCACCCGTTTTAGCGCTAAAATGGGTGCTGCTATACAGGTTACTGAGTCGCACCATGTGACTAAGATCACCAACAGGGATGATCTTGATCGCATCTGCTCAGGGGCGCTAAAGACATACTTTAGGGGACTCAACTTTAGCCGAGTCATCAACAGGGAACACACGACTGACCGACGGTCTCTTTCGAGCGCTGTCGGTTTTTTATTGACCGAAACGCTATGTGATAAAGATCACATCAAACGCTGATCTAGATCGCATCTGCCAAAAGGCTGAAGCAACATACTTTAGGGGACTCAACTTTAGCCGAGTCATCAACAGGGAACACACGACTGACCGACGGTCTCTTTCGAGCGCTGTCGGTTTTTTGTTGAGAATTTTTTATGGACAGAACAAGGCACGGTTAGCGCTTCTAACCGTAGTCAGTAGTCTACAGCTTGTGGGCATTAGAGCAAGAGGTGTCTAACCCCCATTGCCTTCTCTTTAGCGCATCGCACTCATGGTCTCTTTCCAGGATAACTCTTTACAAAGAATATTCAACGCTCGTTGCTCGTCTCCCTCAAACAGGCGGCTATCGCTCAGTTCGGTCAAAACTTGCTGCGTGAGTTGAGCCGCAAACGTGCCGCCACAGCGTAACAGATGGCTATAGTAGCAAAACTGCGGCTGTCCATTTTGGTTGCGATGAAAGCGATGAATCTCCTCCTGCGTCATGGTCTCAACAGGCGTATTGATTGGGACAACCACGCGAGGAATGCCATGTACACCGTAGGCTAGATCGTCTTGCGCTTCTAGAGTGCCGATTAAAACCGTCCACAGAAGCGTGCGGGTTTCACTGATGAGGTCAGGCGCAAAGACCGGATCGGGTTCACTCGATAGGCGAGGACCCATATTGAGAAACATGGGATTGAACAACTGGGTATTGTAAACAAGCCCGACTGCCCAATGGCGATCGCCCCCATCTAACCGCACAAAGCAGCCAAACCCATAATCATCTGGCTTGGGTGAATTGATACGACTGCGCTCATCGTCGAGTTCCACAATGTAATCGCAGTGCGAATTAGATTTGACGACTTTGCCTAGACGCATAATGCATTCTCCTTCAGCGATCGATCGCAGCTTTCTTATCAAGGTCAACGCTTACTTTAACCGTAGAGACTTAGAGACAACCGTCTGCGCTCCTTGCGCCTCTGCGGTAGATTTTCGATGTTGCTTCATTCTCGTTCTTAAGCGTCGTCATGGGTAGTGTCCATTCAGGTGCAAGCCCAGACGTGAATTGTCCGCATCCACACGCGGCTGTCTTGTTAGAAACCGTATAGGTTAAACTCAAGGACACACCTGAACCCAAAGAGGGATGGATCATTAACATGAGGCGAGTCGGGGTTTTGTTGCTAAACCTGGGAGGACCAGACAAATTAGATGATGTCCGTCCCTTTTTGTATAACTTATTTGCTGATCCAGAAATCATCCGGCTACCGTCACCTTTATTACAAGCACCTTTAGCCTGGTTGATTTCCAGCCTCCGTGCAAAGAAATCTCAGGAAAATTACCAGAAAATTGGCGGGGGTTCTCCGTTGCGCCGTATCACCGAGGCACAGGCACAGGCGTTACGTGTGCAGTTGCAGCAAGAGGGGCAGGCGGTCAATGTATATATTGGGATGCGCTATTGGCATCCCTTTACGGAAGAAGCAATCGCCCAGATTAAGCAAGACAACATTGAAGAGTTAGTCATTTTGCCGCTGTACCCACAGTTTTCGATTAGCACCAGTGGTTCCAGCTTCAGGTTACTTGAGCGAATGTGGGCTGCTGATCCAGAGTTACAAAAAATTAAGTATACAGTCGTGCCTTCCTGGTACAGCCATCCTGGTTACTTGCAGGCAATGGCTAATCTGGTCGAACAAACCCTCGATCGAGTGCCCCATCCCAGCCAAGCTCACGTGTTCTTTAGCGCCCATGGTGTACCCGTCAGCTATATAGAAGAGGCGGGCGACCCTTACCAACAAGAGATTGAGGCATCGGTTGCCTTGATCATGCGCCAGATGAATCGTCCCAATCCCTTTACGCTGGCATATCAAAGCCGTGTCGGTCCAGTGGAATGGTTGAGACCTTATACCGACGAGGCGATCGCAGCCCTTGCCCACGAGGGGGTTAAAGAACTGGTGGTTGTGCCAATTAGTTTCGTTTCAGACCATATTGAAACTCTAGAAGAGATCGATATGGAATACCGGGAAGTGGCTGAGAACGCTGGCATTGAATTTTTTGCGCGGGTGCCTGCCCCCGATACCGATCCGACCTTTATCAAAGCGCTGGCAGATTTGGTTATACAGGCATTGCGCGATCGCCCGATCGCCTTCTCTGAAACGATCCGCCCACAGCCGAACCTCAAGCAGTATCCCCCAAGCCCCTGGGACTGGGGTTTGACTCCTTCCGCTGAAGTGTGGAATGGACGACTTGCCATGCTGGGGTTGCTGGCATTACTGCTAGAACTATGGCTGGGGCAGGGACCGTTACACGCTGTGGGTTTGATTTAACGCCGCTTTAAGGGCTACAGGTTTGCATAACTGAGTAGAGTAGACGGTTGCTCAATCTCTTTACATAACAAAATTTGTCACACAATCGCTTCGGTTACACGATGAGGAGAACCTGATGGCTGACATACCAACTGGTGGTCAAATGCTCTGGAAGCTAGAAGGGGATGACCGAGTCTTATATTTACGGCACAACGATTCGGAGCCGTGGCGACCCTATGAGGAGTTTCCAGAGTACGTCTTGCCTGAGCCTGAAGGGTTTTCTAAAGGCATTGCCACGTTTCTAGCGCTGCTAAAAAAGGATTGGATCGCAACCAAATCTTAGGCAAGGGCACGTTGCTCAGGTCAAAGTTGTAGCAACCTTGTCTGTGTGCCACTGCCTGTTGGCGATCGATCGAAGCGATTCCTTCAGTATTTAGAACACGCATTAGTCAATCAATTTGCTTGACCGTTGGACACTCCAGAGCAGAAGGCTCAGGTTTGTTACAAATCGTTACCTTTTTGGCTCAGGTTTTGCTTGCTAATCAGTCTACTTTGGGGTTGGTCAAGCCCTTCAACTCACCGATTGAAATCGGTTCTTTCGAGCTTGACGTTGCAATGTGCTAGTGCCAGTTTCTAACCAAGGAAACCGATGGCGGCGACTTCCAGCGCAAAATAAGCTGTCATAATTTGTAACAAATAACGATTCAACGACATAGTATAAACAAAGAAGTTGGAAAACTTGTCAACACATGTGGATGCGGATTGAGCAATCATTTAGATGAGTTAAACGCTCCGATTATGAGGAAATGTAAACTTTCCTGAGTTTCTTCACTCTTTCAGGTTGGGAAGCGCTCTATCGGTCTTTGACTCATCACCTGTTTTTGCCTGTCTCAAGCTGTGCAGTCAGGTTGATTGCCTAGTTCACCCCACTGCGGTTGTGATCGAAGCCATACTTAAATTAGACACACTAGGAGCTTGAAGTTTATGTTGGACGCATTTGCAAAAGTAGTCTCCCAAGCTGACGCACGGGGTGAGTATCTTAGTGATTCTCAATTGGATGCCCTGAGCGCTATGGTTGCAGATGGCAACAAGCGTACAGATGTTGTGAACCGGATCACCAGCAACTCATCCACGATCGTTGCTAACGCAGCTCGCGCTCTGTTTGCAGAACAACCCCAGCTGATCGCACCTGGTGGCAATGCTTACACCAGCCGCCGCATGGCTGCTTGTTTGCGTGACATGGAAATTATTCTGCGCTATGTCACCTATGCAATCTATGCCGGTGATGCAAGCATTCTTGACGATCGCTGCCTCAATGGTTTGAGAGAAACCTACCTGGCTTTGGGTACCCCCGGTTCTTCTGTTGCCGCTGGTGTGCAGAAAATGAAGGATGCTGCACTCGCTATTGCGGGCGACCCCAACGGTGTTACCAAAGGCGATTGTGCAAGCCTGATGAGTGAAGTGGGTAGCTATTTTGACAAAGCTGCTGCGGCTGTTGGTTAAGCGATCGCTCACCTACTCAATCACCTTTCGGTGACTCAGCCACTCGTCACCAGCTAGTTTGCAAAACAAGATTACTTTGGAGACAATCTGACCTCATGAAGACCCCTCTAACCGAAGCAGTTGCTGCTGCTGATTCTCAAGGACGCTTCCTTAGCTCCACCGAAATTCAAGTTGCGTTTGGTCGTTTCCTCCAGGCGAAAGCAGGTTTGGAAGCAGCTAAAGCATTGAACTCAAAAGCGTCCAGTCTCGCTTCTGGTGCTGCTAACGCCGTGTACCAAAAGTTTCCTTACACCACCAGCATGGAAGGTCCTAGCTACGCTTCCAGTCAGGTTGGTAAAGACAAGTGCGTGCGTGACATCGGCTACTACCTCCGTATGGTCACCTACTGCCTCGTCGTGGGTGGTACAGGTCCGATGGATGATTACCTGATTGGCGGTATCGCTGAGATCAACCGTACCTTTGAGTTGTCTCCTAGCTGGTACATTGAGGCACTCAAGCACATTAAAGCGAATCATGGTTTGAGCGGCGACCCTGCTGTGGAAGCTAATTCTTACCTCGACTACGCCATCAATGCTCTGAGCTAATTGATGTGCTTTTGCCCGGAGGGATAAGCGATATCCAACTGAGGTTGGGTCTTGTTGATCTCTCCGGGCATTGTTTTAAATAAAATTTTGAGATCACAATTCTTCTCTACAACCCCTTGAGATTGCCTTTTTAATTCACACCTTTCTAATGCGCTATGAGTGATGAAGCAGAGAGCCAGAACGGTGAATCGTTAACAGTTGAGCAGGCGATCGCTAATCTCCAATGTGAAGATCTGGGGCTGCGGATGTATGCTGCTTGGTGGCTGGGTCGCTTTCGGGTAGACAAGCCGCAGGCGATCGATGTGCTGATGCTCGCCCTGGATGATGAGGACGATCGCACCGAAGTCGGTGGTTACCCCTTGCGACGCAATGCAGCACGGGCGTTGGGAAAACTTGGCGATCGACGGGTTGTGCCCTCCTTACTGCGGGCATTGACATGCTCTGATTTTTATGTGAGGGAAGCTGCTGCTCAGGCGCTGGAACTGTTAGGCGATCCGTCCTGTTTCCCAGACCTGATCGACTTGCTGAACGATCGCGTTCCTGGTACCCTTCCAGCGCCAGAGCCGCCTCAATTGGCTCAGCCTTTTGATGCCATCCTAGAAGCGCTAGGAACGTTGGGTGCAACCGAGGCAATCGCCTGCGTTACGCCATTTCTAGAGCACCCCGTTCCTCGGATTCAGTATGCAGCAGCACGGGCAATGTACCAGCTTACCTCAGAGCCAAAAGCTGCCAGCGGCTATGCTGATCGGCTTGTGAGTGCACTTGGTAACCGCGATTTGCAACTGCGTCGGACGGTTTTAGCAGATTTAGGAGCGATCGGCTATTTGCCTGCGGCAGAGCCGATCGCTCAGGCACTGGCAGAAAATAGCCTCAAGCTCATTGCTCTCAACGGTTTGCTAGAGAACCAATTGCAGCAGACTCCCTTACCCGCCCTATCGGACGGAGCCGTCATGGTGATGACGCTAATGGATGCGCTGCTTTAGCCACGACAGCTTCAGCCCGAACCTGCTACCTCTGTAGTAAGTATTAAGTTTTTTATCGCAAGCGCCTCATAGTAAGAAGTGAGGCAACGTGTCGGGTGAGAATGTAAGGACGCTGAAGCGCTTCTCAGGCGATCGATTCCCTTTCCTTTTACCTTCAGTCTATGGCTGACCTTTCTACTCTCATCCGCGCTGTCGAAGAGGCAGACTCTGCCAGTTTATTGACAAAGGCGGTACAAAATTTGGCAGCAGCCGGTCTGCAAGCCTCTGTGCCTACACTAATAGCGGCTTTGAGCTATAACAATCCTGGTGCCGCCGTGGCAGCCGTGGACGGTCTCGTGACGATCGGGCAAGCTTCTGTACCTGCTTTGCTTGAGCAATTGGATCAGCACAACTACACCGCTCGATCGTGGACCATTCGTGCCTTAGCTGGGATTGGCGACCCTAGAGGTTTGGTAACACTTTTGGGAGGTGCAACCGCCGACTTTTCTCCTAGTGTCCGTCGTGCTGCTGCTCGTGGTTTGGGTGCGATGAAGTGGCAGTGGTTTCCGGCTGACCTGCTGGAGATGGCTCAAGCAGAAGCATTGGAGGCGCTTCTATTCGTCGCGCAGCAAGATGAAGAGTGGGTCGTGCGCTATGCCGCCGTGGTTGGCTTGCAAGCGCTGGCTGGCGCACTGACTGTAACCTACCCGGAGTGGCGATCGCAAATTCAGGCTCAATTTGAGCAGATGGCGATCGATGACCAGAGTTGGGCAGTCCGCGCCCGCGTTTTAATGGCACAACAGCAGATTCAGGCAAGCACTCCCCTGCAACGACAACCGCTTGAGCCTCAAGCATCACCGCTGTCAGCAGTCGATTGGCACATGATTTTAGAGAGTTTATACAAGCGGAAGGGGCAAGAACGGTTAGTGTTGTCCGAAGGCGATCCGCGCTCCTATCAGGCAATGGCAGTGGCAATTGCTCAAGAAACTGGTATGCCTAGCCAACCGCTTTAAACCAGTACTCCACCAGATACCGCTGTCCCAACCCATCTGACTATGGCTATAGTCCTTGAGGTCCATCGCTTCAGACTAATGCTCAAAAACAAATGCTTAAAAACAAAACAAGGGGCTTTAGCCCCTTGTTGATTCAAACGATTGATGAATGTTGATTGGATTTCATTCAGAACCGAGCCACGTTTGAGCGGTCAAACCGTTGCAAAAGCCTGACTGGTTTAGCCCTTTCCGCTGCCCTTTGAACTAGGCTCTGGCTGTTCAGTAAGAGGAGAAATGCTCACAATTTTGCCGCCTAACCGCGTAATGCGGCGCATTTCTTCATTCATGCGGCTGTATGGTACTTGAACCAAGACATTACTGCTATCGCGCAACGGGTAGCGGTTTTTATCCGTTTGTTCATTCTGGCGCAAGCCTTCGACTTCGTAGATAAAGACGCGGTTATCAGATGCAGAGCTAGAGGCTCTAGTTAGTGATGTTTGTCCCAACATGACTGTGTTATCGCCTAAAGAGGTTTACAGGTTAGGGTTGAGCGATCGCAGAACCTTGTCCTAGTTAATCAGGCTATAGGATTGCCGCGATCGCTCGGTTAGCTGGAGCGTTGAGTTGAGAGCTACTGCGCAATATTGATACTTGCTACTTTGCCACCCATTTTGTTGATTTGCTGAAGCGTGCTGGATAGCTGCTCATACGGGACGATGAACTCCTGGTTGCTGCGACGGACTCGTGGGTAGCGAGGCAGGCTGACACCAGAGACTTCAATACGATACAGCCGATCAGATGAATCAATCGAGGAGCGACCAAAGACCTTACTGGGTGTTGTTCCTTGCTTGGAGGGTCGATATGCCCAGCCTTCATTTACCCCGGATGGTCCAACGACTGCGGAGACGCTATTTTTACCTAGCTCACCCGCCAAGCGCGAGGTAGTCCCAGCAATTTGGGCACTATCGCTGTTAGCATATCCTCGATAGAGTTGAAACATCCGAGGAAATCCAGCCGTCTTCTGCCCCGTTTGCGTTGCAAAACCACGGTAGTACGGCACGATCGAATCGCCAAAGCTAGCATCATATTCAACAGAATCGATGTAAGAATCAATATCTGCCTCAAAGCCCTCGTTTTGATAGCGATCCAGATGCTCAACAACTTCAGACTCATCGTAGGGCGCACGTCCCAACAAATGCTTGAAGTTCAATTCAATCACCCTGGTTTGAAAATGTGGGTAAAGGAACTTGGTTTTGTACAGCTCCGATTTTGCAAGGGCACGGACAAACTCGCGCACTGTAATTTGCCCATTGTTCAGCAGCGATTCCAAACCGATCTGCCGTTCTGATGCCATCAAATAATCGTTCCCCAAGACCTGGCGGTAAATTGCCCGAATGACAATTTTGCCCTCTTCGGGTGTCCAATTAGAGCGCAGTTCAAGCGGTTGTGCTTCGCTATATGCACTCGTTCCCAGTCGTGAAGCTGCCGTTGTAATCGCCACAGAGGAGTCTCCTGATAAGAATTGATGGTTGAACGATGAGTTATAGCTGTCGCCATAAAAGTTAGGACATTGGGATTAAAGGGGCTGTGGGGGCGAAGCCCCCAGCAAGGGGTGGGGTTTCACCCCTGCACCCTGTCCTAACCCATGTGACTGTAACTATAGATCACGCAGGGGAGATGCTGACCACTCGGCTTCCCCGCTGATTGAGGCGCTGAAGAGTGGGTGAGAGTTGGTCGTAGCTCACCAAATATTCCCCGACGCTGCGACGCACCTGGGTCGTCCGACTGCTGGCTGCCTGGGTGACGCGCACTCGATAAAGCTGCCCCCGATCGCCGCCTGTTGTACCCGATAGACCTTGCCCAAAGTGAGGTGTCCGCACTGGAGTAGCGGTATTATGAGCTAAATCCTGAGTCAGCCAAGCTGATTTGTTTTTACCTTGAGCACGATCGCTGTTGGCATACCCTTGATACAGCTGAAACATGCGGGTGAAGCCCACGGTTTTCTGTTGGCGCTGTGTCTCAAAACCTCGATAGAACGGCACGATCGAATCACCAAAATTCTCTTGATACTCCACTGAGTCCAGGTAAGAGTTGATTTCTGCTTCATACCCTTTCTCAACGTAGAGATTAACGTGTTCGGTAATCTCCGACTCATCATACGGTGCACGTCCCAGCAGATGCTTGTAGTTCAATTCAATAAAGCGCACCTGAGGTGTAGAGTAGAAAAACTTTTTCCGATAGAGTTCTGACTGCGCCAGTGCCCGAATAAATTCTCGCACTGTAATATCACCCCGGCGTAACAGTGACTCAGCACTGGTCAATCGCTCAGACTGCATTAGATAATCGTTACCAAACACTTGTCGGTAAGACGTGGCAATCACCGCCTGCACATCCCCTTCCGACCAATTTGTTCGCAATTCTACCGGAGACGTGACTCCAAATGGCTCAAAGCCTAATTGTCTGGCAGCTATAGAACTTGTCATGTCCGAAGTCCTTCGTATTAATAGGATTTTGATGAAAAACATGCCCAGAACTACAGATACTGCTCATGCTGTGAAGCACCCGCAGCAGACTGCCGTTCTGGGCAGAAGAGACTCTTAGCTCAGGGCGTTAATGGCGTAGTCAATATAGGAATTGGCTTCCACAGCAGGGTCACCGCTCAAACCATGATTGGCTTTGATGTGCTTGAGGGCTTCCACATACCAGCTAGGAGACAAATCAAACGTGCGGTTGATTTCAGCCAGACCACCGATCAAGTAGTCATCCATTGGACCTGTGCTGCCTGCAATCAAGCAGTAGGTGACCATGCGGAGGTAGTAACCGATGTCGCGCACGCACTTTGCTTTCCCACCAGGGGTCGAAGCATAGTTGTTTCCCTGCATTTGAGTGGTGTAGGGAAACTTCTGATAAACCGCATTAGCAGCACCATCTGCTAAGCTTTGCGCTTTAGAGCTTAGCCCTTTTGCAGCATCAAGACTTGCAGCAGCTTGGCGAAAGCGACCAAACGCAACTTGAATTTCGGTGGAACTGAGAAAGCGTCCTTGAGAATCTGCTGTAGCGACCGCTTCCGTTAAAGGAGTTTTCATGATCAATCGTCCTTGTAGGTGTGCAAAAGAATAAATAATCGTTGCTGGTGGAAGTAGACTTCTGCTAGAAGTCAGCGTGAAACTAACGTTAGCCTACGGCTGCTGCTGCCCGATCGAAGTAGCTGCTCAGCTCAGACATCAAGGAGCTACAGTCGCCACGAGTGACACCATTAGGATCGTTAGCGATCGCCAATGCCGCTTCCTTCATTTTGTTGACACCAGCTGCAACGGAACCACCTGGCACACCTAGAGCCAAGTAGGTTTCCCGCAAGCCGTTCAAGCAGCGATCGTCCAACACACTGGCATCGCCAACAAAGGCAGCGTAGGTCACATAGCGAAGAATGATTTCCATGTCGCGCAGGCAAGCAGCCATACGACGGTTGGTGTAAGCATTGCCACCGGGTGCGATCAACTGGGGTTGTTCTGCAAACAGAGCGCGAGCTGCGTTAGCAACGATCGTGGACGAGTTGCTGGTAATCCGGTTGACCGCATCCATGCGCTTGGTACCATCCGACACCATTGCTTTCAATGCGTCAATCTGAGAATCACTGACGTAATCGCCGCGAGTGTCTGCCTGGGAAACCACTTTAGTAAAAGCGTCTAGCATTCCAAGTATCTCCTGATAGAGGACGAAATAAAGTGTTCAAAGCCTGTTTGCTTTGATATGAAGCCGTGAAGATTGACGATGAAGTTTAACCCTGTGGGCTAAACTTCATTTGGCAAAGAGATTACAAGAGCGAATCCTAAAACCACTAGCTCAGAGCAACGTCCAACACAGCCCAATCAATTCAATAAATATCTTTAGCAACTAGATTCCCAACGTTTACCATCTGAAGCAATTAAACGCTTTTTGATAAACCTGAGACCCCTAAACCCGTGGCTTGGCGAGCCGAAGGTTCATCTGCTTTTGAACAATTCGATTAAAGCAACCTAGTTGTGCAAAATTTGTGCAATTCTCAGAATAAGGAGGAAAGTGCAAACCATAAAACCCGAAGAAAGGGTGAAACATCTACCTAGAGAGGCATTCAAAGATCGAGCAAAAATGATTTCGCCTTAACTTGTCTTTACGTTTCGTTGGAGTTTGCAACATGGCGATCAGCGATCGCCTGTTTTTGATCGCGGTCAGGTTTGACACGCTCTCACTCGTTGAAGGCGATTGAGAATCCTATTGGCTAGATCAATTCCGACCACAGGCTTGCACAAATAGTCATCAGCACCGACGGTAAAGGCTTGATTTTGGGTGACTCGATCGCTCAACACACTCAAAAATAAGACCGGTAAACGCTGCCAGTGAGGATCGCGTCGCAATGCCTGACAGAGTTCAAAGCCATTTGTCTCCGGCAGATTAACATCTAAAACCAGCACGTCAGGCACAACCGCTTGTAGCACTGTCCAGAACTGGTGAGGATCTGCTAGAGTCGTGAGCTTAAAGTTCCAGGGACTGAGCAACTGTGGCAGCGATCGCAACCAATTTTGATCCTCATCAACAACCATGACTTTCGTTTCTGCCTCCGCTTCACAGCGAATCAGCGGCACCTCTAGTGATTGAGCCGCCCCCGCAATTTGTCGGCTCTGAATGGATTCTGTGTATTGAATTTCCTGCCGAAGCTGCTGTACCAATGCTGCGATCGAAACAGCCTGATAGGATTGCCAACCGTCTTGACTACTGAACGCCTGTTCGAGTTGACGCGCTAACGCCATACCCTGGTGTAGCCCAAAAATGCCCAACGTGCCTGCTAGTTTATGCGCTGTGTGTCGAGCCTGTTCGCATAGCTGAGAATCGAGTGAATCTAGCTGTATCGCTGCGATCGCCGACGCAAAGACAGTCAATTGAACCAGAAGTTTCGGTTTGTCAGCAGCCCATGTTTCATTGAGAAACGTCAGATATTGAGCTTGCAGATCAGTGGCGCTGTGCGATCGAGGGGACGTATCTAAAAGGGAACGATCGCCCTCTGGGGCTTTCAGGTAATACCCGCGCCCATGTACCGTTGCAATACAATCTGAGGGCGCACCCGCCAGCAAAAGTTTATGACGCACCCGCCGAATATGGGAACGTACCGTCGCCTCTGAGGGAAATTCATCTGATGACCAGAGCCGACCGAGAATTTCGTCGGTGCTGAAAACATGCTGACTATCTTGCAACAGCAGCTCTAGTAGCTCATATTCCTTGGTGGTAAGCGTGAGGCGGCGATCGTTGTACGTCACTTCGCACGTGCTGGAGTTTAACAGTAGATCACCCCAGCTCAATAACGGCAGGGGATTACTGCGACTGCGCCGGAGTAACGCTCGAATTCGGGCACCCAACTCTGCGACATCAAATGGTTTCACCACACAGTCATCGGCACCCGCATCCAATCCACTGACTTTAGCTGTGCTAGTGTCCTTAGCCGTGAGCAGCAGAATAGGGGTAGTGCAGCCTTCTGCTCGAAAGCGTTTGCAGAGACTAATCCCATCTAACTTGGGCAACATCATATCGAGCACGATCAAGTCGTAGTCGAACGTTGAGCCATACGTCCAACCCGTTTCGCCATCTTTGACGGTATCGACTACGTAGTGATGATTGGCAAGGCTCTTGGCGATCATTTTGCTGAGGGACTCGTCATTATCAACCAGTAAGATTTTCATCGCTCCAATGACCAGTCCAAAATTTTGGCAACTTGCTCTGGCAAATCCAGTGAGTTGAACGGTTTTGTAATCGCACCACTTACACCGACGTGATTGAACTGGCGTTTTTCGGCAAAAAATCCCACTACATGACTTTTTTCATCAATTTTCCTCAATATGAGGAACGTCAGTCACGCTGACCGCACGAGGACTATCATCCTTACAGTGTAATTTCATTTTCGTCGGCTTTCTAACGGCGATCGCCCTAGCCAATCACTGTATGCCTGATTGTTAAACCGATACTGTGAATCTAGCGGTGTTGCCTGGGTTTGGTGCTTGAAGGTTGGGGCGATCGACGAGAAGATGAACTAGGCATCCAACAAATTCCATCTTCAAAAAATCTCAGGCGGTGCTTCTTACCCTTTCCTCAAGTATAAAAGTTCTGTCTCAACCCCACCGTATCAACAAACGTTAATTGTGTTTAACAATGAGCCAGTTTTGTAAAGCCTCAAATCAAATGTTGCCTGGTCACCCGGTTTTGGCAGCATCGTTTTAGGGCTGCCAGGTATTTATAATGGAACATACAAAGGGTACCCAGCTTGCACAAAATGATGGATGAGTTGCGGCACACCCAAACGGCTCAATGATTAGGAGTTGGCTTGCTTTGATGAATGCAATGGAGTTTTTTGAACAGAGCACAGGGCAGTGGCGATCGCAGCGTACCACGCATCATCTTGCGTTCAAACGCGCTGAAATGGGTGAGTCTGAAATTCATATCGAAACGCTGGCAGTTGGCGATCCCAAAGTGCTTGAGATCTGCCAACTGCATGACGTTGACCCCAGTTTGGCGATCGGTGGCGCATTTGTTTCCTGGCATGGCTCAATGGGATGGGATCGCAACGATGAAAACCATGAAGGGTCTACCGTCTTCGTCCTTGTTCCTGATGCGGATCAACCTCAACAGGGCAGGCTTTTGCGAGAGCGTGGCTACGCAGAAATCGTCCCTGTCATTGGGCAGTATCACATCGACGATGACAATGGTTTGGTGTTGACGACCGAGTACGAGTCGATGAGTTCCACCGAACGCTTCTGGTTTGCTAACTCTAGCCTGCGACTGCGGACTAGCACAGTGAAGCGGTTTGGCGGCTTTAGCACCGCTACTTTCTGTACTGAATTTCGCGTTGAAGCACCTGCAGACAACCTTAACGGCGATGACGCTGATCGCTCCAGCCAGCCTGGTGAACCGCTTCAAACCGATCGTGAAGCCACTAAAACCTTTTCCTTCTTTGGCTGGTAACGTGTTGGCTGCAAACTTGCACATGACGACCAGTACCGATCCGCTTGTCAGAGGGTTGGACTACCTGTATGGCGCTCGGAGTCTGTCGCTAGAGCCAGATATGGTAGCTATAGTGCATGATCTGGAGCAGCGCATTCCCATCTGCACCTGGATTGGCGAGCACATTGAGGCAGTGAACAGCGCTTTGAATGAGTGTCTTCTAGAGTGCCATGCCTGTTTTCACCCCTGGGAGCAGCCTGAAATTCAAATTTTCGCTGCTCCCCTGGCTCAATCCTTTGGCTTGGATGGCTTGTGCAACTTGCAAACTAAGCCCATTACCCTTTTGATTGATGTGGGACAATTGGCACCAGAAGACTGGTCATTGCTGGTGAGTCATGAGTATGCCCACGCCCATGCAGGTTCTCCTGGGCATCACGAAGCCTTTGCCCGATCGCTGACGCATCTATGTCTTGGCTTAGGCATCGCTCCTCCGCCTGATCATGTGGGCAATGCGGTTGACCTGCGATCGTATCCTCCTTACCGCTCAACCCAGGATCCGCTGGCATTCTGGCGTGGCGATGGAGGAGACTGGCAGTGCGTTAGGGCTTAGGCAGAGTCTGACAGAAACGGGTTTCTCCATCAGTAGAGATTACTGAACATCCAGGTAATCTACAGAAACCCGGTTGCTCTCAATGTAAGGTTTGCTAACTTTTATCAAACTAAATCGAATAATGGTTCCGTTGTCCCGTATGATTATGAGCATATTTGTAAGCTTTTGTAAGGAATAGGAGCTTTTGTAAGCGTGGCACTTCCTCTTCTAGAATATAATCCCTCAAGTCAAAATCAGCGGGTCGCTAGTTTTGAAGTTGCTGGTGATGAGCAACCCAGGGTTTTTTCCACCGACAATATACTCTCGCCGTCAGACCTGGATGTGCTGATTGAAGCAGCCTATCGTCAGATTTTCTTCCATGCGTTTGCTGCCGATCGAGAGCGTTTTCTGGAGTCCCAACTCCGCAGTGGTCAGATCACAGTACGCGACTTTATCCGTGGCTTGTTGCTGTCTGACACCTATAAGCGCAGCTTCTATGACCTCAACAGCAACTATCGGTTTGTTGAGCAGACCGTGCAGCGCGTACTGGGTCGTGACGTTTACAACGAGCGGGAAAAAATTGCCTGGTCGATCGTGGTGGCAACGAAAGGCTCCAAGGGCTTTGTCGATGACTTGCTAGACAGCGAGGAATACCTGGAAGCCTTTGGTTACAGCATCGTGCCTTACCAGCGTCGTCGAGTTTTACCCGGTCGATCGGAAGGTGAACTGCCGTTTAACATCAAGTCTCCTCGCTACGACGAATACCATCGCGCCAAGCTTGGTTTCCCGCAGTTTGTGTGGCAAACGTCTGTTCGAGGTTACAAGGCTGCTGAGAAGAAGCCGACTGCGGGCAATCCCTCGCTGTTCCTGGATATGGCGCGATCGATTAATCCAAAAGTGAATGCACCGCAGCGTCTTTCAGCCACCAACGTCGATTACGAAAAGCTGGTGCCTCGTCGTCGCTAAGTTGGTGTCGATCAGTCTAATTCGTTCATCAGAACGCTAAAACAATTGAAGCCTGGAAAGGATGGTGGGTTTACGTCTCTTCTTTCCAGGCTTCAAAGTTAAGGCTGTTGAAACGTTTGAGATGACAGTCAACCGCAGCCAGCAGTCGCCGACCCTACGCGACTGATCGCTTTTAAGCAGATTCTTCATTCTCCGGGCGGAAGCCCAACTCCATCAGTGCTTTGCGGATTTTAGCTTTAGAAGGGCGCGTTTTAGGCGCAACCAATCCGACTTCTCGGGCAACTTCAAACAGTTCTCGCATGATCAAATCGAGAGAGTCGTCGTTTAAATCTTCTGGAACTTTCTCAATCCGACCTTCGTAAGCCAGCGTGTAAAGCTCTAGATGATGCTTCCCAATCACTCTAGCCAGTTTTCTTAGGGTTTCTGGGGTTGGGCAGGTGCCTTTAAAGCAAGCGCCTCGAAGCCGAGGTTGAGGAATGCCAGACAACTCCGCCAGACGGTTCATGCTAATACCTTGCGCTTCCAGGTATTGAAGAATCAACCGCCCTAAAGGGGAGCAATCGTCGGGTTTTACTAACAACCTTGCTGGCATAGGTGTGGTGTCAGGAGACTCTCAACTCTACAAAATCGCTGTAAAAGGTAATTACGTGTAGATGATACAGCGGTTTTTAGAGAATAGCCTACAGCCTGTAGGGTAAGCAATGCTCATCACCCCTGATCAGTTAGCGTTCCGGCTGTGAAAGGTAGTACAGAGAATCACGATCGCCAGTTATCTAGCCTTAACCCATAACCAAGTGACTGAATGCGCTGATAGTGAGTTTGGTTGACAGTATATCTGTGTCTAAAAGCGTTCTAGCCAAAGTTTTGTTGGCGATCGTCTTCGCGATCGTGCCCAATCGACTGCATGACCTGTTCCAACAATTCCGGCTCGTCAGCAAACAGTCCTGTGATTTGGTCGCTGGCAATGATCGGCTGATGCTCTGACTTCCGACTCGTTGCGCTAATCTTCTCCAAAATCAAAGCTGCGATCGCATCCTGCTCTGATTCTGACAATTGAGAAATGGCGGCGATCGCGGCTTGGAGACGGTTTGTCATGGCTAAGATCGAAAGGTCGCTACTCAGGCATTCTAGCTAAAGCAGTGACTTTATAAATTTTAACGAGCGTCCTTCACGCTGATAGAGCGCTTGATCGCACAGCAGGTCGATCGCTGTGAGTTGGCACCCGCAGCAAACTACCAGAGAGCGTCGCTACAGCAACGGTTTGACCGAGCATATCGAAAAACTCAATGCTATAACCTGGTTCAAGCCCTGCGACATCGTGGCGATCGATGATTGTACCAATATCGCCTGCCCGGAGGCTTTCTTCGGGTACATCGACTTGAAGTACGACATCTGTATAGAGTTGAAAATCCATGCTGCCTCCGTTCTAGTCTGGAACTAGTGTAATCAAGCGAGGAAAGGTTTGTCCGTTGTCAACTTGCCAAACGGTTCTGACAAACAGAGACTCGTTTGTAGGGGTTTGCAAGGCGGCAAAGATTTGATACCGAGTACCGTAAGGCGTTTCGCGAACCGTCTCAATATCAGCCTCTACGTGATACAGGCGAATGTCAGCCTCTAGCCGTTGCCATGCGGTCGCACTGTAACCGAAGCGTACTAATAAACGAGCTTTAGTTCCACCACGACGATGGTTGAGGTTAAGCAAGTAATCTGTCAGTTTTTCCGGTTCAATGACTGCAAACTCGCGATTTGGCAACTTCACAAAATATCCCTTTCAAACACTTTTACCTGTTACCTTCACTCCCCCTCCCTCACCGTCAACATTCGTTCTTCAATCCCCGCCCACTTCTCCCGCGACACCCTCACCGCTGCTTCCTTACACCGCACCATGAGTTCATTTGTATACAGGTAATTTGCTAGTGCTCTTAGTTCCTGTGCAGAAAAAGCAACCCATTCTTTCTGAAGATGCAGGGCATCTAACCAAGCTTGATAAATATGACTGGTAAATTCTATGCGTATATGAGGTGGTTGAATATCACTTGGAGCCTTTGTCTGAAGTTCTTTTAATCTGGCAGTTAACACTGGAAAATCTACATCTTTGAAAATTTTGGCTTCTTCAAATCTAAAAGCAAGATCAAGCGCGAGATCAATGTGACGAGAGAGATGAAACGCACGGGCTGGCGGACGAACGCCAAGTTTGAGGACGTTGCTTAGGTCAAAGTCTCTGGTAAGGCTGATAGCGTGTTTGTGAGCAAGCTCACTGGCAAGATTGAGGTCAAGGTCAGGGTCAAGATCAAGATAGAGAGATATAGCCGCTACTCTTTTGGCTGTAGGTTTGAAGTCTCCTTTTGATCCGGTGGTTGCTTTGTCTGCCCAGTTAATTAAAGCAATGAGATTCTCTGTGTTGATGAACATGTCTGCTTGGGCTTGCATCCGTTCCAAAAGATCATCGGCACGACCCATTAACCCTGCAACGAGCAGAAACACTTCTCGCCAGCGTCCATCGGTGAGGTGGTCTGCCACTAATTTTTCGACCCGACGGTAATCTTCGTTGATGTATTTTGCCACCAGATACTCTTGCAGGGTTAGATGCGAGAAGGAGTAGATGTCTCTCGCTCGTTCGACCAAAACGCCCTGCTGCACTTCAATGGCGGTTAAAACCGCTTCGCCATCCAGATGCTTGGGGGCGTTGAGGTTGTCCATCAAGAAGTGGCGGATGTGAAAGATGGCGGACTTCTCCGAGAAGAAGAGTTCATCGCCAAGAAAGGTGGTGTGGGCAATGTCCGCCAGCAATAGCTGTTCCAATTCTGGGCTGAGTTCACGATAGATGGGGTCGCGCTTCAGGCGTTTCTCAGCTGACCACTTTTTCAGCAGCACGTCCAGGGCTTCGCCGTACAGTGCAGCGCGATTTTTGGGGAAGTCTTGCGATTCGTCGTAGACCACGCAAAGTAAAGTCAGCAGTAGCGGCGTTTGCGCTAGTTCTTTGGCAGCAGCAGACTCGGACTGTTTTAGTAAGTCCCAGCATTGGGTGGCAATTTCTGGCTCGGAACGAAACCAGTGGCGGATGAATTCTTCAATTTGGGTATCGTCGAAAGCTGCCATTGCCAGATCTTTGAAGCGCTGGAAGCCGCCTTTGTAGGCAGCGATGCGGCAGGAGGCAATGAAACGGTTGTTGCTGTAACGATCGACCAGATTACCAATCTCAGCAATGACGTAATCCACATTCTCTGTGGGCACTTCATCTAGCCCATCTAGCAGAATTAGAAGCTTGCCTTTCTCCAGTGCTGCATCAGTAAATTTCTTGGGTTCGGGGAAGCCACAGGTCTCAAATTCTTTGACAATGAGATCGACGATCGCGATCTCCTTCGAGTTAAAGTCCTGCAACTTCAAAAAGACAGGCACACACTCATGCTGAAGTGCGCCGTTTTTCCGCTTCAGCGCTTCCAGTCCCACTTTGCGGAGGAACGTTGACTTGCCTACACCGGGACCACCCAACACCATGAGGTACTGATACTGATTGGCAACCGCAATGCCATCCTGACGAGCCGTACTTTTGAACTCAAACCCACGTCCACTCTGGCGAAACAGATCTTGCAGCGTTTCAGCCGACTCAAAATAACGAACATCAGAGCGTTCTAAAAGCTGAACTGCTGTGTAAACCTTATCCAACCTGACCGGAGCATCCATCCGCACGCAGACAATCTTCAGGTTGCCATGCCGTTTCTTATAGTTCTCGATGTACTGATGCGATGCCTTGAAAATAAGCTGCCTGATTGGCTCATCAATAGGTTTATTGCCCATCTCCCAGGCAGTTTTCAGCACCAGCCCTGCCAAACTTTTAGCGGCTTCGAGAAGGAGCGGCTCAAATCCAGTCATAAGCGGCTAACAGCAACGGTATGAAACCAGATTATCCGTTATTTTTTGGTAATGGGAGACGATTCAAACACAATTTCTGCTTTCAAGTGGAACCCACCTTGTTTTGAGTGAAGGGATTTCTACTTTGAGTGCGATCGTTCCTGTTTTGAATGGCATCATTCTGGTCTCAGGTGCGATCGTTGCTGTTCCAGACAGCAAGTTTTCTGCTTGAAGTGCGATCGTTCCTGTTTCAAGTGCGATCGTTTCTGTTTTGAACAGCATCGTTTCTGTTTTAAGTGCGATCGTTCCTGTTCTAGACAGCAAGTTTTCTGCTTGAAGTGCGATCGTTCCTGTTTCAAGTGCGATCGTTCCAGGTCTAAACAACACTGGTCTTGCTTCAGTTTGCATCGCTCCGGGTCAGGACATTTTCGTGCAGCGTTCCGTTCGCATCGCGTTCCGCAGGAAAGGAAGCGTTTCTGTTTTAAACAGCAAGTGGCGAGGTTTAAGCTCGGTGTTCCAAGTTCCAGGCTGGAAGTAGCAATGCACTTTAGTCGTGGGTGGGGCAGGCGATCGATGGAATATTGGTCAGTCAGCCACATGCCAAGCTTTAAACTCGGTAGAGTCTCAGGTTGGAGAGACGAAGTTCAGATAAAAGGGTCTGTATCCGGTCTGACTCCTCTCTCCTCTCCCCTCTCCCCTCTCCTTACAAAATCGTTGCAACTTCCTTCAAATACACCCGGCTAAACGGCTCGTTTTCACCGAGTTTGTATTGCTCAATTAAGCCATCCCGATGCACCGAAACGGTGTCTTTTTGTTTGACGACAACGGTGGAGTCGTCGAATACGTCACGGGTTAGCATCATTTCGGTCTCAGTTGGATCGTCCAACACAACCACGTTGCTGCCGTAGTAAAACATGCCGTCGCGATCGAGCACCTCTTCCCGATACTCGGCGATCAGTAGGTCAAGCCTGGGGTTACGCAACAGGTTTTGCACGTTGGTGTTGTAATCAGGATGCAGGCTTTTCTCAGAGCGGTTAACAAAAACGCCATCACGACAAACGGCACCAATGACCCAGTGCGGGTGCTGAAGCAGGATGTGATCGACGATTTCCTGCAGGTCTGAGACGGAGGTGCGATTGAAGCTAATGGTAGGAATGCGTGCCGCTTTGTCTGTGTCAAAGAACGTTTTCAAGATATGAGCGGGAACATCGACGCTTTCGCCCACAGCGGGCTTGAGATGCATGTTGATGCCCGGAGCCGCATTGATTTCAATAATGCCAAAGCTGCCGTCTTTCCACGAGGCTGCTAGATCAGGGCAAACCACATCAATGCCGAGGCAGGTAAGACGGAAGTGCAGAGCGATGTCCTGCGCCAGAATGATGTTATCTGGGTGAATTTGGCGAGTCGCATCAATGCTCAAGCCACCCGCTGAGAGGTTGGCAACTTTCCGCAGGTAAATGGTGCGATCGCGTTCCAGCACGCTCACCATTGCCAAGCCCTGTTCGTCCAGGTAGCGCTCCATCGCATCATCGCACTGGATTTTGCCTAGAGGTGAGGTTGGAGTGTCCACGCGGGCAGCGGTGCGGTTTTCGCGATCAATCAATTCACGAATCGTTGCGTCTCCATCGCCTGTTACAGATGCAGGACGGCGCTCTGTTGCAGCGACAAATTTGCCGTTTACACACAGCAAGCGATAGTCCTTACCCGCAATGCTTTGTTCAACAATGATGCGGGTGGATTGATCATCCGGGACGGCTTCAACGGCGCGATCGAACGCTAGCTCTAGATCATCCACGTTCTGAACATCAGCGGTCACGCCAATACCCTTGTGACCCACGACAGGCTTCACTGCGACAGGATACCCAATTTGCTTCGCAGCCATAATTGCTTCACCCACCGTATAGACAATGCTCCCTCTGGGAATCGGAAAGCCAAGCGTGTGGAGAAATTCCTTGCAGTCGTCTTTGCCCGTAGTGAAGTCTGAATCGATGTGGCTGTCGTGATCAAATGTGGTGGCAATGCCTCGTACCTGCTTTCTACCGTAGCCGTACTGCATCAACCGTTCGTCCCACAGGTAAAACGTGGGAATGTCGAGTTCGTAGGCAGTCTTGAGCAGTGCGTAAACGGTGGGACCGCCATAGACCGAATCACGGAAGAAGCCTTGCAAAACTTCGATCTGGTCTTCAATCCAAAAGCGTCGATCGCGGGTGATTGCTTCAAACCAGTCCCAAACGCAGTAGACGATCGCTCGACTGGTGCGACCGTGTAGCGACTGCACTGCAACTTTGGCAAGCACTTCCCCAGGTTTGACACTCCATTGCGTTAGATGCAAGTCCATTTCAAGTTTGCTGACTTCTGCAACGGTGCGGGCAAACAGATGAGCGTAGGATTCATGGGTTTCATCCAGCAGATGCGGGTAGCGATCGCCGATGACTTCAAGATAAGCATCCAGCGGTAGAGGCGGGTTCTCCTGCACCAGCGCAAAATCAAACGCTGCCGCTGCTGTCGGCAGGTAGAAATTGGGACCGCCATAATGCCTGAGATTGAAAATATCAAACGCATCGGTTGTCCTGGCGTTTACACGCACCATATCAATGCTTTGATCTAAAACCATGACGAAGTACCATTTCTATGCATCGTTGAGCTTAGCTTTATGGCTTCAACACTTTCCTCTACCGGAGGTTACGACCTGCTGTACAAAGAGAGTAAGAGATGCCGTCTACCTAGAGACATATCACCTTTGGGGGGTGAAAAAAAGCGACATAGTGGCTACAAATGTGTTGCACTTGTGAAGAGGTCATCACCTTATGAACAAGACATTTATGAGTAATCCTTTTACAAACGAGCCAACAATGGGCGAAGCAGTTGATCCCCTTAGAGCCGAAGTCCATGCTCTGGCGGAGGATGCCTTTCACCGTCACCTGATTTCTGGTCATGGTGATAGCGAATACCCCGACGAATATCAGATCGTGCATCAAGGCAAACCAAAGCATCTGTCGCTAAGCGGTGCCCGTGCCTTTCTAACTAAGTTGATACAGCGATCGACCTAAGATCGAGAGACAAATTTCTGACGCGATCGTCATATGCAGATCCTGCTGTTGGGAACCCTGCTTATGTTGTATCGGTCTCACTTCAGGCATGTCTCTTTGTTCGTAAAACCTCTGCACAGGGCGCTGATCTGCGATCGACGTACGGCAGTTGACGTGTACAAACTACGCACCAGAGGTAGGGCATTAATGCTGAAAACATTTCGTCGGCTTGTACCGCTGCCAATCATCGCACTGACGTTGATTCCATGCGTGGAAGGTGTAAAGGCAGAAGAAGAACTGATTGATGGGCAGTGCCAACCGAATCCACCCGTCAATGTTGCGGCAAACTGTCGATCGGCTACGTTTATCGACCCAGCAGCGGTTGAGGTCTACAATGAGTCTCGACGGTTCTGGCTCAGAACCGATTACTACGGTAGAAGCTCCGACCAAAACCGAATCGTGCGCTCTATGCTGTATGAAACGGTTGTTTGCACAGAACGAAAAATTGCGACGACAAAAGTAGTGAGTTACACACGCGGCGGTGCTTCGCAGAGTAAAACGCAGCCGCTAGAGTTTATCTTGCCCAAGCAACAAACGCGCACTCAGAGAAGCGCAATCCGGTTTGTTTGCGAACTTAACTAAGCGTTGTAACGCGTTTCTGTATCAAAATCTACCGAACGGATGTAACCAGCCTCTCGATCGCTATGCTCTACTAGAAGACTACTTTACAGAGAGTTGGAGACGGCTATGGCAGTACAGGATGCTGAAGGGTCAGTTGTAGCGGCATTACCAGACGATACGGCAGAGGCACAGGAGAGTGTAGCGCTCCCCGAAACCCACGGACAATTGGTGATTATTGGTGGTGCAGAAGATAAAGAGGGTGATTGCACCATCTTGCGCGAATTCGTCCGTCGGGCAGGCGGTTTGCAAGCACACATTGTGGTGATGACCGTTGCAACAGGGCTACCCGGTGAAGTAGGCGAAACCTATTTGAATTTGTTTGAGCGACTGGGCGTTGAGTCTGTCAAGGTGGTTGATACGGCTAGACGAGAAGATGCCAGCGATCCTAGAGCACTAGAGTTAACTCAGGCAGCAACGGGTGTCTTTTTTACAGGTGGCAATCAAGCGCGTATTACCGAGTGTTTAAAAGATACGGAACTTGATGCCCTGCTGCACAAACGTTTTGCTGAGGGCATCGTCATTGCTGGCACCAGCGCTGGAGCTGCCATGATGCCCGACATGATGATTGTTGAAGGTGAATCGGAAACCAATCCTCGCATGGAAGTGGTGCGCATGGATCGCGGTATGGGTTTTCTGCCCGGTGTCGTCATTGATCAACATTTTGCCCAACGAGGTCGCTTAGGTCGCTTGCTATCTGCGATCGCCCAACAGCCTGTGCATCTGGGCTTTGGCATTGACGAGAACACGGCAATTGCGATTAACGGCAAAGAGCTAGAAGTGATTGGCGAAGGCGCAATTACTATCGTTGATGTGGCAAACATCACCCACAACAACGTTGATGAACTGCTGCGGGATGAACCTCTTGCGCTCTGCAATGCCACACTGCATATCCTGCCGCATCGGTACAAGTTTGATTTGGAAAAGCGCATGCCGATCGACACAGAATAGCTTGTGGCACTGGGTAGCCTTCTTTCGTAAAGGATAGAGAAACAAGGCTCCCTCAATCACTAGCTCAATGAACCACATCAGTGCGTTGCCGTCTTGCAAGAGATGCCGGATTGCTCCAATGTGGCTGTTCAGGTTCCTGGCAACCACTGAGGTCTTTCTCACCAAGCACGATATTAGTTGTCTTGAGGTGTTGTTGCCGCATTCAAGGTTATCGGTCAAGTCGATCACTACCTTCAACTCAGAGCCGCAACCAGCTCCAACACAATGCTTGATCCTAATCTGCTCAACTCTCAGCAGTTTTCTAGTCTTGGTAATATCGTAACGGCTGGCTTGCAGCTCTCTTTCATACGGTTCAAGCCTTATTTACGTATGGCGATCGCTGCCCATTTTGGGTCACTACCACCTGCGTCGTCGCCGAGAAGGGTTTGATCTTCAGCTTCGCAATCCCGATCGTCCCTCAGAAAGTGTTTGAGTTGTGATGATGGCTGCATTAGAGGCATCGAGCACCATCGCTGCAACGCTACATGCCTGCAAAAACTCTGATCTAGTTAACAATAGGCTTATTTGCTTGTTTAACCGTACTTGATAGCGGTTGAACAGGGAGTTTCACGCTTTGGAGGGGCATTTGTATAGACTTGTGTCTGGCACCTTTGACTAAAATTCGTTTCACTGGCGATCTTTACCTCAGACGCAGTGACTGTATAATTGGCTCGTCCTTCGCAAAAGTTAACCTCAGTCAGGGCTGTGTAAGCTGCTTTTACTCGTAGGCTGCTTTTATGCAGGGACTTTTTACAGAGTGTTCCAAAAGCTTTTACTACCAATGCCGCAACGAACGTCGCCCTCCAAAGACACTCCGCTCCTAGGTCTGGCAATGCTTTTAGCGTTGCTGACAGCATCGAAGCCTTTAGTCGCGTTGCTGACGCTTGACCCGGTGCTGGCACAAACGCCTACGCCATCCTTCTCACCGCCACCTGTTGTTCCTAACGGCTCCACGGTCAGGGTAGATGGTTCCAGCAGCATGGCAACCATTAATCAGGCGTTGAAAAAAGCGTACGAAGAGAAGTATGCGGGCACCAGCGTCACTTTGGCAGAGGAAGGTAGCGATGCGGCATTGAAAGCACTGCTGGATGGAAAAGTTGACGTGGCAGCGATCGGTCGCTCACTCACGGCAGAGGAGAAGCAGAAAGGACTGGTAGCAGCTCCGATCGCACGGCACAAGATTGCCATCATCGTGAGTCCCAATAACCCCTTCACAGGAAACATCACGTTTGAGCAGTTTGCCAAGATTTTCCGAGGCGAAATCAAAAATTGGTCGGAGTTGGGTGGTGCTCCAGGTCTGATTCGGTTTGTCGATCGTCCAACCTTCAGCGACACTCGCCAAGCATTCCGCCCCTACCCTGTGTTTCAGAAAGCGCCCTTTAAGGCAGGCGAGAACACCAGGCAAACCGCTAAAGACAGTACAGATGAGGTTATTCAGGCGCTAGGAACCGATGGCATTGGGTACGCGATCGCGGATCAGGTGCTCGATCGCCCAGACGTTCGCATCATTTCGATGCACAAAACCTTGCCCGATGACCCGCGTTATCCATTCTCGCAACCGTTGGCATACGTGTATAAAGGCACTCCTAGTCCTGCTGTCCTCGCCTTTTTAGGCGTTGCTACAGCACCTGCCAGTAAGGGCATCATCGAAGCGGCACGAGAAACGGGTACAAAAGCGGCGGCGGATGCCAGCCCAATCCCTTCCAGTCCGTCGCCCATATCGCCTAGCCCAGAGACAAGCCCAACTGCGACACCAGATGTCGCTGCTGTGCCTCCTGGAACTACCGCTGAAACACGCGGCGGATTCCCCTGGTGGCTGTTGCTGTTGCCCTTGGCGGGTTTACTGCTCTGGTTTTGGCTGAAGGGTCGTCGTCCTGGAGCAGACCCCGTAGCGCCACCACCAGCACCGCCCGATCGCCTTCCTACGCCCGCCCCACCGCCAGCACCAGATGTTGCAGCCACAGGCGCTGTCCCGACCAGCGCTACGATTGCAGCAGGCGCGGGAGTCGCTGGCGCTGGGCTGGCTGGTGCTGCCGCGATCGCCAGTCATAACGAGGCAACGGAGAGTGCCGCGATCGACGATGCTGCGATCGACTACACCTCGATCGAGCCGCCCATTGTACCTGCTGCCGATGTGTCTGCTCCCGCTGTTGGTTCACCAGGAGACAGTGGGCTTCCTGGCGCTGCCGTGCTGGCAGGCGGAGTGCTGGCGGCTGGCGCTGGCGCTGCTGCACTGGCTGGGCTGGCGGCTGGCGGTACGGCTGCCCGTAGCAAAATCACGCTAACTCCATATCCTGATCAGCAAGCCTATGCGGAATGGGATACGCCCGCCGACCATAAAGCTGAACTGCAACACCAGGGCGGACGTACGCTCAAGTTGCGGCTGTATGATGTGACTGGTCTGAATCTGGCTGAGCAACGCCCTCAGAGTTTTCAAGAATTTTCGGTTGCGGAAGATGCAGTGCAACATATGTCAGCGATTCGACCCGATCGCGATTACATTGCTGAAATAGGCTATGTGACGGAAGATCATTACTGGCTGTCACTGGCACGCTCTAATTCGATTCGCATTCCGTCACCGTCTGAAGGTGTGGCGGTAGTCGGTGGTACAGCCCTGGCAGCCGGAGCAGGATTGGCAGTATTGGGCACGCTGGATAACAAAGCCCAAACCGATGTCGAAGCGACCAAATATGATGTGGGGCAAACTGACCTCAGCAGCGAAGCACTGGCTTCAGTGGACGAGGGGCTACCTGATCTACCAGAGGGCTACGGTGAAAGCCGCATCGTTCTCATGCCCCGTGATCCGCAGTGGGGCTATACCTACTGGGATGCACCCCAGGAGCATAAAGAAGAGCTACGGCAGCAGGGTGGACAGCGCCTTGCTCTGCGGCTGTATGACGTGACGGATGTCGATCTCGACCATGCCAGTGCTCACAGTTTGCAGCAGTTTGACTGTGACGAGTTGGCGCGCGACTGGTACGTACCCATTCCTGTGAGCGATCGCGATTACCTTGCCGAAATTGGCTACCTCACGGGTGATGGTCGTTGGCTGCTGCTGGCGCGATCGAACCCTGTTCGCATCCCACCAATCTACCCGTCTGACTGGTTTGAAGACCAGTTCATCTCGGTCGCCTGGGATGACGATCTGCGCGGTGCGACCCTGCTAGATTTAGTCTCCCCTAAAACGCCTGCCGCTACTACAGCCGCCAGCCCTCTTTACGCGCAAATCTTTGGGCTGGCTCAATCCACCGAGGCACTCCGCCTCGCAGGTTCCCTCTTCGGCTCGATGCAGCATATCGCTGGTTCCATGCAACAGATGCCACAGCAGTCTGTCAGCTCTTACGTTTTTCCATCCGGCGTGGGGGCATGGGCATTACCCGGTGTACCGACGGTTTCTGGCTTAACAATGTCAGGGGTTGGCATGTCAGGAATTGGGTTTGGAGCGTCTATGCCGCCGATCCGAGCGCGTAAATTCTGGCTGGTTGCCGATGCTGAACTCATCATTTATGGCGCGACAGAGCCTGATGCTACTGTGACGATCGACGGTCGTCCTATTCCACTCAATCCCGACGGCACCTTCCGCTTTCAGATGTCCTTCCAGGATGGTGTACTCAATTTTCCAATTATTGCTGTTGCTGCGGATGGCGAACAAACGCGCGCTATTCGCATGACGTTCAACCGTGAAACCCCTCACCGCCATACCAATGCAAAGGACGAAGCAGTGGATGAATTGTTCTAAATTCTCTGGTTCAGCTTTAACAGCGTGAAAGAAACACTAGAAGCTTCCATCTATATGTTTTACTTGAACAGTCAGGCATTGGCGTTTGTGCTGGATCACTCTGTAGCCCTACGCGAACTAGCGCAAATTGATTTTGGAGAACACAATGGCGAATGCAGTTGGGATGGTTGAAGTGCTGGGTCTCCCCCCTGCATTGTCAGTAGCCGATACGATGTGCAAGGCGGCTAACGTCACACTCGTAGGGACGGAAAAAGTCAGTGGTGCTCGTTATACGGTGATTGTTCGCGGTGATGTTTCTGAAGTCAATATGGCAGTAGAAGCGGGCGTGGAGGCAGCGAAGCGGATCATCGGAGACAAGCCGCTCTACCTTTCCTCTCACGTCATTGCCCGCCCCAGCGAAAACTTAGAGTATGTCCTAAAGTCGATGAGACCGAACGCAAAACTTGCGCAATATCTTGAGCGAGCCACCGATCGCCCACCGCTGGTCAGTTAAACCACAGCTAACTCGACTAGATGCGGTTTGGACGCTCCCCTTGTGAGCGGTCAAGCGGTTTTGCTATAGGCGATCGGTGGCTTAACGAGTTCTATACTCCTTGCTGCTTAAACCATGCCTGGAGTTTCTTCCAGCCATCTTTTGCGTCAGCCTCCCGGTAAGACGGGCGGTAGTCCGCAAAGAAAGCATGAGACGCATCAGGATACACAACGATTTCAGACTTGCTGCTGCCAGACTTGAGGCGATCGCGCATTTGCTCCACCGTAGTCAGCGGAATGCCCGTATCTTTGCCACCATAAAGCCCTAGCACAGGCACTTTCAACGTCGAAGCAACATCAACCGGATACTTCGGCATCAGTGCATTTGCATCGCCGACTAACCGTCCATACCACGCGACACCCGCTTTAACATTGGGATTATGAGCCGCGTAGAGCCAGACGATGCGACCACCCCAGCAAAAGCCCGTCGTTGTTAGCTTTGCCGCATTTCCCTTTGAGTCACTCACTGCCCAGGCTACCGTTGCATCAAGATCAGACATTACCTGAGCATCCGGCACTTTAGCAACGATCGGGCGAATTTCATCCACGCTGCTGAGCTTGAGAACATCGCCCTGCCGCGTAAAGAGCTGGGGCGCGATCGCCACGTAGCCCAGTTTGGCAAAGCGACGGCAAACATCCTCAATATGCGCGTGTACACCAAAAATTTCGTGGAGCACCAGCACGATCGGAAAGTTAGTGCCTTTCGCTGGCATCGCTCGATAAGCGGGGATCGAAGGAACATCCTTGGTAGGGATTTTGACTGCACCTGCGATGATTCCTTCCGCACTGGTGTTGATTACGCTGGCAGCGATCGGCTGGACTGCAAGTGCAAAACCACCAGCAAAGGCAGCCGTAACCATAAATCGGCGACGTGTAAATTCTGGCATGACGTTGATTGTTAGCGTTAGAAGTCCAGCTTCGATCTTAAGCCGTTAAAAATTTGCTCCAACGCGCAATAATGCCTTTCACCGTTGCAATAGTGTCCCTCAGCCAGATTCGATCATAACGTTATACAACGCTTTGAACAGAAGGCGAGGCTCTAGGCAGAGATAATTGTAAGAGCTTGACGCGATCGCTGTGCGTTCTGCATCCTGGTTAGATTAGCCTCGCTGGATGCTGACCGCTATCCGTTTGTAGAGAGCTTTAATTTACCTAACAGGGCGATAAATTGAATCAACCGATTGAACCAAAGAGTATGGAAAAAACTGAAGAAGCGTCCTTGAAACGAGTGTTTGGCTTACCGACACTCGTCATTTACGGCGTTGGTGATATTCTCGGCGCTGGCATTTATGCAGTGGTGGGCAAAATTGCCGGACTGGCGGGCACTCTCGTCTGGGCTTCGTTTCTGGTAGCGATGTCAGTCGCGGCACTGACTGCCTTAAGCTATGCCGAACTCGGTAGCCGCTTTCCGCTGAGTGGAGGCGTTGCCTGCTTTGTGCATCGAGCCTTTCGCACCGATTGGCTCTCCGTTATCGTCGGTTGGCTCATGTTTTGCACCTGTATTGTTTCAATGGCGACCCTTTCCAAAGCGTTTGCAGGCTATTTGACCACCTTCGCTCCCGTTTTTCCAGCCTGGTTGGTTGTTCTGGCGCTTTTCTGCGGTCTTGCCTTCATTAATTTTCGAGGAATGCAGGAATCGTCAAGCCTCAATATTTTTTGTACGACGCTTGAGGTTTCAGGTCTCCTGGTTGTGATTTTGGTATCAGTCCTCTTTATCAGTGGTGGCGGCACTGCTGGCAATGTGGCTGTGACGGCTCCTGTAGTGAGTGGTCAAACCTTGGGCTGGGTTGCCATTCTTCAAGGTGCCGCACTTGCCTTCTACGCTTTTATTGGGTTTGAAGACATCGTCAATGTTGCGGAAGAAGTCAATAATCCTGAGCGCAATGTGCCCAGAGCTATTTTGCTGGCACTCGGTATTGCTGGAGTGATTTATGTTCTCGTTTCCTGGCTTGCCACTCAAGTCGTGACTCCTGCGGAACTGTCTGCTTCTGGTGCACCACTGCTGGATGTGGTGCGTCGGGCACAGCCAAATTTTCCAGGCGTGGTATTTACCTTCATTGCGCTGTTTGCGGTGCTCAATACGGCGCTGCTGAACTTTATTACTGCCTCGCGGCTGCTTTTTGGGATGTCACGTGATGGGTTGCTGCCTGCCTGGTTTAGCAAACTACATGCAACACGCGCCACGCCCTACCGCACGATCGTCGTCATTTTGCCGATCGCCATCTTTCTGGCGCTATCAGGTACACTCCAATTTCTGGCAGGCACCACCGCAACGCTCATTCTCGCCATGTTCTGTTTAGTGAATTTGTCGCTGCTCATCATTAAACGTCGAGAAGGCAACGCTGATGGGTTTCGAGTGCCTGCGATCGTTCCCATATTGGCGCTGGTTTCCAACCTTGTGCTGATTGCCTTCGCGTCTAAGGAAAGCCACCTTTTAGCCGCCGCCTTCACAGGTCTGGGCTTCCTCCTCGTCCTGGTACGAAAAGCCT
Source organism: Tildeniella nuda ZEHNDER 1965/U140 (assembly GCA_019358895.1). GTDB lineage: Bacteria > Cyanobacteriota > Cyanobacteriia > Leptolyngbyales > Leptolyngbyaceae > Stenomitos > Stenomitos nudus. Next base: position 113,847 of record JAHHIG010000004.1, read on the forward strand.
TGATGAAACCGAGTGCCGCCTAGTGCCAGTTGCCTCAGAGACTAAGACTTCTGTAGTACTTGATCAAAGTACTGATGCCTGACAAAGGGGCAGGATTTACAATAAAGTTGTACTAGTGTGAAGCAGTTCTCAGGATGCTTATGTCAATCCAGTTTCGGTTTCATCCAGAGAAAGCTGTTGAAGCCGCAGCGGTCTTCCTCAAGCTGCATGGTAAGCCTATGAAGTATTTAGGTTTACTGAAGATGCTTTATATTGCTGATCGTTTTGCGTTGGAACGTATGGAGCAGCCCATTACTGGTGATCATTACGTGTCAATGGATTACGGTCCTGTCCTTAGCGGCGTTTATGACCTGATTAAGGGAAAGCCTGTAGATGATGCTTTACCGCTCTGGTCTAAGTTTGTTTCTCCTCGCAGTGAAAACCAAGTTTTCTTATTGGATGATCCAGGAAACGAAGATCTTTGTGAAGAGGAAGAGGAAATTATTCAGCAGGTTTATCGATCGTTCGGGCATCTTGATCCTTTTGATGTAGCTGAGTGGACTCACGACCTTCCGGAGTGGAAAAACCCGCATGGTTCTACAATTCCGATTCTAGTAGAAGACATTCTCAAAAATGTGGGCAAGAGTGGCAGGGAAATCGAGGAGATTCAGCAGGAAGCCATTCGAGAAGCTTACTTAGATGGAGTCTTGAATGTCCAGCATCACCATTAATTTGGGCGATGCCTTCTTGTTGGATACGCCTCCCAACAGCGAGCATCTTTACATTGCCATTGCACAAATGTCTGAAGATGACTATCTGTTTGTCAATGTCACTAGCCGCAGACCTAATTCTGAATCTGCCTGTGTTCTTCTCCCTTGTTCAGACGTACCAGGCTTTATAGTCCGTGAGTCGGTAATCGCTTATCAGTTTGCCCGTCAGATGAATGCGATTGAACTGGCTGGGTTGATTACTGCTGGTAGTCCTATTCCCAAAGGAGTTTGCTCGGCTACTGTTTTGGCACAAATTCAGCAAGGTGGTTTAAATTCTAAGCGGTTGAGGAATCGTTACAAAGCTGCTCTTAAGACCTTTTTGGGAATACCATAAGCTGACTGCCGTCAGTAGTCTTACAAAAGTCGATAGCATTTAATTCTCGCTCCTAAGGCTTTAGCGACAGCAATTGTCACAGTGCCCACAACGTAAGCTGGTTGCCTCTGCTTCAAACCCAAACGCTTTCAGCAAGCATTGCCAGCGACAGTCTCGCGTTTTGAGGTAGTCGGTCATCTGCTTGGCAGCATGAGCGTTGGTTTGTCCAGAAGAATGAGCCTTTCCAGGCTTCATCACGTAGTGGAAGGGATCAGACCATTCGAGCTGTCCGGTGCTGTTGAGAAGAGAGAGGGCGATCGCGCCATCCTTAAATTCTCGACTGACGCTGGTGACGTTCCCTTGAGATGGCAATTTGTGGCTGAGTGCTTGAGCCGATCGCTGCTGCTTTGCTGCCTGTTGGATAAAAAACTGTCGACGCTGTTTGTCATCTGGGTCAAGAAAACCCGTTGTTTCGCTAATGAGCGTCAAGGCAGTAGCAGGTTTGCCATCCCGTCCCGATCGCCCGACTTCCTGCACGTATTCTGATAGCAACAACGGCGAGTGAAAATGCACTACCCAGCGGACATTTGGCTTGTCGATGCCCATACCAAACGCACAGGTGCAGATGACAAACTGCGTTGAACCGCCCAACCAGGCTTTTTCCATCTGTCGTCGCTCATCGGGACTTAAGCCCGCGTGATAGGCTGCTGTCTGAAAACCTTGCTGCGAAAGCCATTCTGCTAATAATTCACTGTCTCGACGGGTGCGAACATAGACCAAGCCCGCCTGTCCTGGTCTTGCTTGAATGAACTTCAGCAGTTGCTGCCGCCGCTGTCTCGGTGTCCAAACTACCTGCACATTGAGGTGCAAATTGGCGCGATAGGGATTGAGCCGAAAAACCTCTGGCTGCTGGAGTTGCAGCACTCGCTGGATCGTTTGCTGCGCGTCGGGATTGGCAGTTGCAGTGAAGGCAGCGATCGCCATCTTCGTCCCTTCTGGCTTAGACTTCAGCAATGCCGATCGCACCATACCTAACCGATAATACGCTGGACGAAACGTATCGCCCCATTGCACCAGGCAATGCGCCTCATCCAAAACCAGCCCGTTAATCTTTAGCTCTGGCTGACATAACCGCTCCCACACAGGCTCACTCAGCAGCGTTTCAGGCGAAAGATAGAGCAACCGCAAGCTTTGATTCTCTAGTGCCCACAGCGTTTGTCGGCGCTGCTGCTTTGACACTTCACTGTGCAGCAGGGCGGCTGGCAGACGGCGCTGACGCAATTCCTGCACCTGATTTTCCATTAGCGCCACTAAGGGCGAAACGACGATCGTCAACCCGGTTTGCATCAACGCTGGTAGCTGAAAGCAAATGGATTTGCCCCCACCTGTCGGCATAATGATCAGCGCATCCCGTTGCTCTAACAAGCACTGGACGATCTCTCCCTGCGGCGATCGAAAATCTGCATAGCCCCAGATTTGTTGTAACTTAGCGCGAATGGTTTCACGCACCAACACAGCCTGATGATTCATGCTAGATTTCCCCGATGGCAAAGCGCTGTCGATCGCATTGCCTCAGCATTCCCATCTTTGCAACGCGAATTGAACCATTTTCTCTAAAACGATCGTTAGACGTTTGGCGCTCTATTCCAGCAGCACAAACGGCATCAAATCATTAGAGTCTCTATGTCAAGCAATTTCAAGGCTGACAACGAGCGTTAGATATGCCCAGTGACAGCTCATCTGACCGCAGCCATAATAGAGGGGCTGAGGCAGAACCGCAATGAGGGCGTGCCAGATGAGTTTGACGGCGCAACAGCTAGAGGCAATGATGCCAGATGCCAGCCAGCTTTTAAGCAATGAGCCAGAGATGGAGAGTTCACTACATTACGCCCAACTGGCGCTTCTGGTTGCCTGTTTAGAGTTCTTATGGCGGGAACGGAATGACTTTTTCATTGGGGCAAATCTCACGGTTTACTTTAGTCGGCAACAACTGCGAAACCGAGACTTTCGGGGACCCGACTTCTTCCTGGTCAAACAAACGCAGAAGCAGCCGCGTAACGCCTGGGTTGTGTGGGAAGAAGACGGTAAATATCCCAACCTGATCATTGAGCTGCTCTCTGTTTCAACGGCGGACACCGATCGCTCCCTCAAAAAAGCGCTGTATCAAGATCGGTTTCGTACGCCAGAATATTTTTGGTTTTCACCCGAAACATTGGAATTTGCTGGCTTCCGATTAGCGGGACATGACTATCAGCCCCTTTCACCCAACACAAACGGCTGGCTTTGGAGCGAGGAACTAGACCTTTATCTGGGCATTGATGCAGAACAACTGCGTTACTTTACGGCTGAGGGTAGTTTGGTGCCAACGCCAGAAGAAGCCGCTTTACAGGCAGACCAACGAGCGGAACGCTTGGCTGATCAATTACGATCGTTGGGTGTAGAGCCAGATCAAATGCACTGAAACAGTGGTGCATCGGTTACACCATTAGCCAGATCTACAGCGCCATGCGCGATCGCCGAACGCCTACACTCCGTTGCCCAAAACAGCTCCAAAGACACTGAAAAATGCCTTTTCACAAATAGAACACTTGTTCTAAATAGTGTTATGAATAGGAAGAATACGATCGTTTCGCTCACACGATCGTTGAGAGGCTACACTAAACACGGACTTTTCTCCCCTAAGCGGCTTAGTTAAGCTGTGTACATTAAGCGTCTAGAACTTTCCAACTTTAAATCCTTTGGTGGCACAACGCCGATTCCGTTGCTGCCCGGTTTTACGGTGGTGTCTGGACCCAACGGTTCTGGGAAATCGAATTTACTGGACGCGCTGCTGTTTTGCCTCGGTCTGGCAGGCTCGAAAGGGATGCGGGCAGAGCGACTTCCCGATCTGGTGAACCATACGCAAAGCACTCGCGGTCGCGCTACGGTCGAAGCAAGCGTCACCGTCACCTTTGATCTATCCGATGAGCCGGAGTTATTGGAAGACGCGATCGAACGACAGGTTAACAGCGACGGCTCCATGCGCCAGGAAGATTCATCTAACGAACCTCATAACGGCAATGGTCACATAGAAAACGGGCACTTACAGAATGGCAATGGAACGCGACCCATCCGTACAGAATGGAGCGTTACCCGCAAGCTGCGCGTCACCCAGCAAGGCACCTACACCTCCAACTATTACATCAACGGCGAACCCTGCACCCTGACGGAACTTCACGAAGAGTTGAACCGTTTGCGCGTCTACCCCGAAGGCTACAACGTCGTCCTGCAAGGGGACGTAACTCGCATTATCTCCATGAATGCCCGCGAACGCCGCGAGATCATTGATGAACTGGCAGGTGTGGCAACGTTCGATCGCAAGATCAACCAGGCAAAAGAAAAGCTGGATGCCGTCAAAGACCACGAAGACCGTTACCACATCGTTGAAAAAGAACTGATCGACCAGCGCGATCGGCTTGCCCAAGATCGCATCAAAGCCGAAAAATACAAAAAGCTGCGGCACGAACTGCAAACCAAAGAGCAGTGGGAAATCGTCATCCGCTATCAGCAGTCCTTTCAGAGTGCTCAGCGACTACGAGAACAGCTTGAAGGGGGCGATCGTGAACACGCCGATATCACGACCCAACTTGAAACTCTGACAACTGCAATCCAACAAGCAACAGGTGAACTGGAGCAACTGAATGCCCGTGTCCGTGCGTTAGGCGAAGACGAGCAGTTGGCACTCCAGTCCACGCTGGCAACCCGCGAGGCAGAACTCCGTCAACTCCAGCGACAAGAGCACGATTTACAGGCAGCCAGTCGAGACGTAGCCGCAAAACTCGCGCAAACCCAACGAGAGCTTCAGGAACACGTGCAGGCGATCGACACCCTCGCCCAGCAGCAAACCGCAGAAGCGCAACTCATTGCTGCTCGACAGCAAGAGCGAGATCAGGCAAAACAAACCCTGGAGCAAAGCCGTGAAGCCGCCAATGCGTCAGCCGCCAGTGCCGAAGCTTGGGTGCAGGAGCAAACGGCTTTGCATCATGCGATCGAAACGCTAGTCGATACCCTGGAACCGCAACGTACCGAGCAGGCACAGCTACAGGAGCGCACCCGCCAGCTAGAGCGCCAGCTTCAGGAGCAAACGCAAGCACTAGAAACGACACAGCAACGGTTAACCGATCGCCAAACGCAAAAAGCGGACGTTGAAACACGGTTATTAGCAACTCAAGAGCAGATCCAGGCGATCGCTCAAAGCCTTGCTGCTGCCGAACAAGAACTCCAGATTCAGCAAGAAACCCAGACGCGACTCCTGCACGAACAGCGCGAAAAGCAGCGACGACTCGATAAACTCGAAGCTCAAACGCAGGCAATTCAGGAAGCGCAGGGCACCCACGCGACTCAAGTCATTCTGCAAATGGGTTTGACAGGCGTTTGCGGACTGGTCGCTCAGTTGGGACGAGTTGATCCCCGCTTCCAACTGGCGCTCGAAACGGCAGCAGGTGCACGGTTAGGGAATCTGGTTGTCGAACATGACGCGATCGCCGCTGCTGGCATCGAAATCCTGAAACAAAAACGAGCTGGACGCGCTACATTTTTACCGCTGAATAAGCTTCAGTCTGGACGAACTCCTTCTGGTAACGGTGTGCGATCGCTCTCTGGTTGTGTTGACTACGCTATTAATTTAGTGGACTTTGACGATCGCTACCGCAATGTATTCGCTCACGTTTTCGGCACCACCGTTGTGTTTGAAACCCTCAGCGCTGCCCGTCGTCACATGGGTCAGCACCGTATTGTGACCCTGGATGGCGAACTGCTTGAAACCAGCGGTGCCATGACAGGCGGCAGCAGCAGTCAGCGGCAGTCCATTCACTTTGGCACGGTCGAAGCAACCGAGTCGGCGGAAGTGGTGTCACTGCGCGATCGCCTGCACGAAATCGATCGCATCCTCGATCGCTGCGACCACGCCATGCAGCGGGCAACCCAGCTCACCAAAGAACGGACTCAGGCATTGGCAGAAGCCCGACAGCAACACCGCGAGGCACAGCTTCAAACCGAACAATTGGATGCCGACCGTCAAAATCTCACTGCTACGCTTGCCCAGATCCAAACGCAGTTGGCTCAAAACACGCAGGAAATGGCGATCGCCCAGACGCGCCTGCAAACCCTCGAAGCCGAGCTTCCCGCTCAAGATCGTCAGCTACAAACGCTACGGCAGACATTGGCAGACCTGGAACAATCTCAAACTCACAGCGAATGGCAGCACATTCAAACCGCCCTTCGCGCTCAAGAAACTGAACTCTCCCAGCGAGAACTGGCAGTGCGATCGCTCGAACAACGGCTGCAAGATTTAGATAATCAACGTCAGCGATCGCAAGAAAAAATTCAGCAGGGGCAGGAACGTTTAGAGGACTATCGGACGCAGCAAACAACGCAAATGCAGCAGCAGTCAGCGGTCAGCGGTCAGCAGTCAGCCTTGCAGGCACAAATTGGCGAAACGCAGGCGGCACTGGCGGAATTGGAAAAACGGTTGGGGCTGGAGAAGCAAACCCGCGATCGTGCCGAGCGTCAGTTGCGTGAACAGCAAACGAAGCAGCAGGAATTGACCTGGCAGCAGCAGAAACTTCAGGAAACGCAGCAGGCACGTCGAGACGAATTGACGGCTCTCCAGGTGCAGCTAGAAGCACAACAGCCCGACTTGCCCGATCCCTTGCCCAAAATTCCCGATACGGCAACCCGCGACTTGGTAGAGCTACAGCACGAACTGCGATCGCTCCAGAAGCGCCTTCAGGCAATGGAACCCGTGAATATGCTGGCGCTGGAAGAGTACGATCGCACCCAGGCACGACTTGAAGAACTCACCGACAAACTCCATACTCTGCAAGAAGAGCGTACCGAACTCCTCCTCCGCATTGAGAACTTTACCACGCTTCGCCAACGTGCTTTCAAGGAAGCCTTTGATGTAGTCAACCTAAACTTCCAGTCTATTTTTGCCACGCTTTCGGATGGTGACGGGCACCTACAGCTAGAAGACTCGCAAGACCCATTTAACGGAGGATTGAATCTCGTGGCTCATCCCAAAGGTAAGCCCGTTCAGCGTCTCGCCTCGATGTCTGGTGGTGAAAAATCGCTCACGGCACTCAGCTTCATCTTTGCCTTGCAGCGCTACCGTCCCTCGCCCTTTTACGCCTTTGACGAAGTGGATATGTTTTTGGATGGGGCAAACGTAGAGCGATTAGCTAGAATGATCAAACAGCAGGCGCAGGAAGCACAGTTTCTTGTGGTCAGCCTACGACGACCCATGATTGAATCTGCCGATCGCACGATCGGGGTCACTCAGGCACGTGGGGCATACACGCAAGTTCTGGGTATTAACCTACTGCCTCAAAGCGCCTCCGTCTAAGTTAACTGCTGTATGATTTCACCGCTATATGATTTGATAGTGATCATGCTTCGATGATCGGGATTTGACAAACAGGATTCGACCCATAATGGCATTTGAAGAGATCCGCCAACGCTCAGACCTTCTTGGCACACAGGTTATCACCCGCGACACTGGCAAAAAGCTGGGTGTTGTCAGTCAACTTTGGGTCGATATCGACCAGCAAGAAGTGGTTGCCCTCAGCCTGCGTCCAAATATCCTGTACGGTACACCCCAGCCTATGCTCTTAAGCAGCATTCGGCAGATTGGGGATGTCATTCTGGTGGATAACGACGATGTGATTGAGGATATTGATGTCGAGTCGTACAGCAGCCTGATTAATTGCGAAGTCGTCACCGAAACAGGCGAACTGTTGGGTAAGGTGCGCGGCTTTAAGTTTGATATCGACAACGGCAAGGTGACATCATTGATTCTGGCATCGATCGGTCTCCCCCTCATTCCCGATCAGATTGTCAGCACCTATGAATTATCCGTAGACGAAGTTGTAAGCAGCGGACCCGATCGCCTCATCGTGTTTGAGGGATCAGAGGAACGCCTGGATCAACTGTCTGTCGGTGTGCTGGAACGACTTGGCATTGGTAGCCCTTCCTGGGAGCGCGACGAGGAAGACAGCTATGTTGCGCCTGTTCGTGCTGACAATCAGCTTGGCACTGGGCTACGTACCCCGATCGCCACTCCTGTACGCCAAAAAGAACCCGTCATTCAAGAAAACTGGGACGATGACAACTGGAACGACGCGCCACCTCGCCAGTTGCGTCAACAGCAGCGTCGATCGATGCCTCTTGATTATGACGAGGACGAGAAAGACAATTGGGATGAGGCAACGCTGCCTACCCGCGATCGCTACGCTCAGCGTCCAGCGCCCCAACAGCCTTATCCTGACGTTGAATACGAAGACGAAGATCTGGACGGGGATGCGTGGGAAGATGAAACGCAAAAGCCTTTGCCCTACCAGCCGCCTCGCATCAATATTCCTGAGAAAACAAAAGCCCCAGAATACGAAGAAGAGGGCTATTAAGGTTTGCCAGGTATTGGTTTTGGGGTTTTAGCCTGATAACGCCTCGGTTTTTTCAAGAAGTTAAGCCGCTGGCAGTGATAGGCGGTTCTCCTCACTTGGGCGATCGTGCGTGAGCGACTACAATGAGGGGACTAAAATATAACGTTTTGTAACGTGAATCCCACAAACTTACAGCAAATTTCCGTCCAGCTAGGAAGCCAGAGCATGAAGGATCGCATGTTGGGGCTGGTATCTCTGCGCGAAGTCTCCGCTGAAGAAGCGGTGCCGCTGATCAAGAAAGTGCTCAACGATGAGAGCATTCAGGTGCGATCGATGGCAGTTTTCGCCTTGGGCTTGAAGCAAACCGATGAGTGCTACCCACTGTTGCTCGATATTCTCACCAATGAGCCAGACTATGGCATTCGAGCGGACGCAGCCGGAGCGTTGGGCTATCTGGAAGATCCAAGAGCGCTGGAGCCGTTAGTCCGAGCTTTTTACGAAGATACCGATTGGCTGGTGCGATTCAGCGCGGCAGTGTCGCTTGGCAACCTGAAAGATCCTCGTGCGTATGATGCGTTGATTCAAGCGCTCGACAGCAAAGAGGTGGTGCTGCATCAGGCGGCGATCGCAGCATTGGGCGAAATCAAGGCGATCGATGCCGTTGATCACATCTTGCGGTTTGCTCAAGCGGAGGACTGGCTGGTGCGGCAACGTCTCGCCGAAGCGCTAGGCAACTTGCCAAGCCCCAAGAGCATCTCGGCGCTGAAATATCTGGAAAAAGATAACCATCCCCAAGTCGCTGAAGCGGCGAGAATTGCCTTACAGAAGCTAGCAGCATAGCCTACCATCAAGATCCCCGACTTCTTCAAGAAGTCGGGGATCTAAAGCTTTAAGGTGCTTAAGTTAACCAGGCAACGATCGCACCCCTACTGGCATCCAAGCCCTTATAAACCAGCGAATCTGGTGGCATAGAGTGAAGTGCAGACACCAGACTGGCTTTCAATTTGGGATGCTGCTTGATGGCGTGACAATCTCTAAAGTAGGTGCGAATCGTGAACAGGGCAGCATCACAGTCGGGCAAGCCCCAAACAACTTGGCGTTCCATTCTGAGATAGAGTTGCGGATTTTTTGGATCAAACGCTCTGCCCTGCCAGGTATCGATCGCCACACCAGCAGGCGGCACGGGATGATGGTTTAAGCGTGTGTCGGTGCTGAGTCCCCAGGCAAAGCGCACCGAGGGCTTGCGGGTGATCATCGTGTGAACGATCGCGTTTCCTCTTTGATTCATCGCTGCCATGCCTGCAACGGGTGCATGAACTGTCGCAAAGTTTTGACCGATTTTTGACTCGGCTGACCAGTGGTTGGGGTAGCAAAGATGAATCGCGCTGATCCAGTGACGATCGCCCGATCGACTAACAACGGTGACATCTTCTTGCAGTTGCGCGGCTAAGGCATCCAGCGCAGAGCTATAGGACGGTACAATAGGGTTCGCTGCTTCCACCTGCTGTAGCTGGTACGCAGCATTAAGGTACAGCGTTTCTCCGGTAAGCTGGCTATGAAACGTCAAGATGCCATTTGCCTGTAATTTCAGTTGAAAGTGCTGCGGCTGTTCCTGTACGAGACGCTGGGTGATGAAGTGAGCGATCGCGCCTGCCACAGCATCCGTGTAGTCGTGGGTCTGATAATACTTGCTTAACCGCTCTGCCCGCGCCAGCCGCTTCATCTGGCGATAATGCACAAAGTTGCTGTCAAATTGAAACACCTGTCGATCGGCGTTACCATTGCCAAAGTCAGTACCCAACGGCACTAATCCCGGTTTCACATCATAACGTCCATGCGCTAGAGGAAAGTAGTACGCTGAATCGTGACACACCTCAACGGTTGGTGCTTCTTGCAGGTGTCGATCGGTAGAAAAAGCCATAGCCACCCTCCTGTTTTATGGATCTTTTTCAGCAGCATCGCTTAGACGTGACGGAGGCGGAAGCACCGCTGGCAGCACGGTTGCGTCCCCGCACGTTGGATGAGTTTGTGGGGCAGGATGCGATCGTCGGACCAGGGCGACTGCTGCGACGGGCAATCCAGGCAGACCAACTCTCCTCACTTATCTTCTACGGACCACCAGGAACGGGAAAAACGACGCTGGCAAGGATTATTGCTAACACCACCCAGGCACATTTTATTGCGATTAACGCGGTGCTGTCTGGCGTGAAGGAGATTCGAGAGGCGATCGCGGCGGCTCAAGACAAACGTGGCATGTACGGACAGCGGACGATTCTCTTCGTAGACGAAGTGCATCGGTTTAACAAAGCACAGCAGGACGCACTGCTGCCCTGGGTGGAAAACGGCACCGTGATTCTCATTGGCGCGACGACTGAGAATCCCTATTTTGAGGTGAACAAAGCGCTAGTCAGTCGATCGCGCTTGTTCCAACTCAAGCCACTGGACGAACAGGATCTACGGAATGTCGTGCAACAGGCATTGCAGGACGACGATCGCGGCTACGGCAAGCTCAACGTGCAGTTGGATCAGGACGCGATCGATCATCTAGTGAATGTCGCCAACGGTGATGCCCGTGCGCTGTTGAATGCTCTGGAACTGGCAGTCGAAACCACACCACCGGATGACGCAGGCAGCATTCACATCACGCTGTCGGTTGCAGAAGAGTCCATTCAGCGTCGTGCCGTCCTGTATGACAAAGAAGGGGATGCTCACTTTGATACCATCAGCGCGTTTATCAAAAGTGTGCGCGGCTCTGACCCTGATGCAGCGCTTTACTGGCTGGCACGCATGGTTTACGCAGGCGAAGATCCACGCTTTATCTTTCGTCGGCTGCTGATTTTGGCGGGTGAGGATATCGGGATGGCAGACCCCGACGCGATCGCGATCGTTCATGCCTGTGCCGAAACGTTCGATCGCATCGGTCTACCCGAAGGTCGCTATCCCCTCGCTCATGCCACCCTTTACCTGGCAACGGCTCCCAAATCCAACAGCGTCATGGGCTTTTTCGATGCGCTGGCTGCTGTGGAGCAAGAACGCGAAGGCGATGTTCCCAATCCCTTAAAAGACTCCAACCGGGACAAGAAAGGGTTTGGACATGGCGCGGGCTACCTCTATCCCCACGCCTACCGTGATCATTGGGTGGCACAGCAGTATTTGCCCAGTAGCCTGCAAGGTCAGGTGTTTTACCAACCGTCCGCTCAGGGCTTTGAGGCAGCGATTCAAACTCAGGTCGCACGACAGCGCGAAGCACAACTGGCAGCACTGGTAGACGATGGTGCATTCTCTGACGCGCTGACTTTTAGCCCTGTGGATTCGGCACAAGAGCGCTGGCTGCAACGCACAGTAGGGCAGGCAGGCGATCGACTGGGAGCCGTGCGCGATCGCCTCTTTGCCCTCGCGTCTCCACAGCGGCATCATGTCGTGCTGGATCTCAACGCTGGCAGTGGCTTGCTCACCTGGGAAGCGATCCGACAGGTGCCCGAAGGTAGTGTGGTTGCCTGTGTTCGTACCCCAAAGGATGCCGACGCATTGACCCAGCAAGCCGCTGCTTTACCAGAACTCACGCGCCCGATCGTGCTGCAAGCCTCCCTTACGGAGTTGCCGATTGTTCTAAACGCACAGGCAACTGATCTACGGTTTGATCGCATTGTGGGACGCAACGCGTTGATGCGAGAAGTGGACAAAGCAGGCATTGTGCGATCGCTTCTCAACTGGCTCCAACCCAACGGCACCGTCACTTTAGCGGAATCTGTTCCCCGGCAGGCACAGCGCCTTTATCAACTGCTCGATCCTGCATGGCTTTCTACTAAGCTCTATCAAACGCTGGCGCAGGCAGAAGATGCCATCTACACTCAGCCCGACGATCCGATGGTGAATTGGGATGTACCAGATCTACGAACCAGCTTTGAAACCGCTGGCTTCACGGTTGAGATTCAGCTTGAGCAAACTTTTACAGATACTTTGATCACCAAAGCGCTGCTCGATCGCTGGTTCACCGCCACTCACGCCCAGCCCACTTACGCGATGCATCTCTCCCAGCAACTCTCTCAAGCAGAGCTTACAAACATTCAGTCAGCCTTTAGTCGCCTGCTCAATCAAACGGTGAAGTGGCAAAGCGCGATTGCATTCGTCCAGGCTCATCGCTAAATGTACGTTCTGTGAAACAGCGTGTGCGAAGCACGTATCGCGTTTGTCCAGGCTCGTCGTTAAAGAGTCATTTAGATCCCCGACTTCTGGTTAAAGCCCAGCCCTGAAGTTGACCTCGATCGCAGAAGTCGGGGATCTTGAATCAGTCCTGATGCTAGGTTAAAGCAACGTTGCCGATCGAGTTAAAATTCAGCTTATTAAACGTTATACAACTCTACAAAATCGCCCTACAGATTCGTTTTTGCTGCTGACCGCTGACCGCTGACCGCTGACCACTGACCGCTGACCACCAGCCGGAGCTTGCTTGTGTAGCCACAGTTTAGTGAAATGGTATTAGAGCTATGGTGCCTCAACTTAAAACAACCGATAATCCACAGATCATCTACCCAGACAGCGACGGCAAGCCAATGGCAGACAACACCAAACAGTTCCGCTGGATTGTGGTCATTCAGCAGAACTTGGAATGGTTGTTTGCGGATGATGCCAACGTGTTTGTGGCGGGTGATTTGCTCTGGTATCCCGTTGAGGGCAATAACAGCCTCTGCACGGCTCCCGATGTCATGGTGATTTTTGGCAGACCCAAAGGCGATCGCGGCTCTTACCAACAGTGGCGTGAAGATCAGATTGCACCGCAAGTCGTGTTTGAGATCCTCTCCCCTGGCAACACGCGCACCGAAATGGATAAAAAGCTGGTCTTTTACAGCCGCTATGGGGTGGAAGAATATTATCTGTATGACCCCGATCGCAACGATTTGAGCGGTTGGCTACGCAATGAAAACGGGCTAGATGTGATCGATCCAATCGCCAATTGGGTCAGCCCTCGACTCGGCATTCGGTTTGACATAGCGGGTGCCGTGTTGCGTCTCCTCAGACCGGATGGTGAACCCTTCGCCTCCTACACAGTCACTGCACAACAGCTTCAACAAGCAGAAGCAAACGTAGAGCAAGAGCGGCAACGCGCAGAACAAGAACGGCAACGGGCGGAACAAGAACGGCAACGGGCAGAACAAGAACGGCAACGCGCTGAGCGCTTGGCAGAACGGTTGAGAGCCGCTGGTATTGATCCAGAAGCAGGTTAGAAGGAGCGATCGCAGCCGCCACGAACTTCAAACCCTCAACGCCGAACCTCAGAGTATCGTGCTTGAACCTCAGAGCATCAACCGCGAACCTCAGAGTATCAACCGCGAAGCTCGAAACATCAACGATGAAGCTCAGAGTATCAACGACGAACCTCAGAGCATCAACCGCGAACCTCAGAGCATCAACGACGAACCGTGGAGTATCAGCGATGAACCTCAGAGTATCAACGACGAACCTCAGAGCATCAACGACGAACCTCGGAACATCACTACGAAGCTTGCTTGACTGATAAAACTGCTGAAACTCTGTTGCTTCTGTGTTATCCCGCCCTGCATTCAAATGCAGGGCTAACGGAACCAAGTCCGTTGAAACGGACTAAATCCTTATCGAGTCCTTTTTAGAGGACTTGAACCAATTAGCCCACACTCTAGTCACGGGCGGGGACAGGCGATCGACCAGAAATTTCCCAGTCAGCCAACTGACGAAGCGTGGAGCATCAATGTCGAACCGTCGTTACTCGTCTACAACATTCGATACCAGGTTGCTTTCGTGTCCTCCCAGCCCTTTGCCGGGAGTCAGTCCGCGTCGCCCTTCTACCTGCGATCGGCGTAAAAATTGCCTTAAGTGGAGCAAGTGCTCATTGTCGGGCAGTGTGTCCAGCTTTTCGAGCGACTCATCGAGTGAGAAGCCCGATCGATACAGCAAGCGAAAGGCAGTTCTCAACGTCTGAATCACTTGCCCTTCTTGTTCTGCCGCCAAACCTGCACGCTTCAGACCGACTCGATTGAGCGATCGTACTCGTGCAGGCTGCCCCTCTACCAACATATAGGGTGGGATATCGCGTGTAATCTGGTGCATAAACGCCACCATGACCAACCGCCCGACATGGACAAACGGGTGAATTTCACCAACGCCACTAATGAATGCCCGTGATTCAACGTGAACGTGTTCGCCCAAAATCACCGCATTAGCAATCACGACGTGGTTTTCAATGACACAGCCCTGCGCGATGTGGATGTAAGCCATCAACAGGTTGCGATCGCCAATAGCCGTCACCTCATCCGCTTGATTCGATCGACTAATGGTGACATATTCTCGAATTTGGTTGTCATCGCCGATTTTGACCAGACTATTAACGCCAGTACTCGTCGGGTCTTGCGGCTCTACACCGATCGCTGCACCGGGAAAAATTTGATTGCGTGCGCCAATTTCGGTCCAGCCGTCCAGCACTACATTCGGTCCAATCACGGTTTCAGGACCAACTTTAACTTTTGCCCCAATCACAGCATGGGCACCGACTTGCACGGTTGGATGCAGTTCGGCATCAGGATGAATCGTCGCCGTTGGATGCAGAGAGGTAATCAAGAATGCGCTCCTATCAAAAAAAGCATCAAAGAAGTTTAATGAAGCGATGTTTGTCAATTAATGATGCCTTAACAAAAGGCTCAATCGCTTTACAAGCAACGGCTCACAAGTTGAGAGTCTATACTTGAGAGTGCTTTCAGCCTTTCGCAACACCAAAGCCGTCACTTTCTGTCTATTCACTAGCAAAAAGTCATCGTTTGATTTTAAAGCCATTCAATTATCAACGATCGTTAGCCATTTAATCGCGTTACCACTGCTCTTTAATTCGTTAAAAAAGTTTTCATTGTCAAAGTCAATCAACAACAACCCCTCAAATTATAAATTATCATGACGAAAAATAAATGACTAAAGGATGAATTGCTTAGTAGACGATCGCATTACCTTTTTAAGGAAAACAAAACGCCTGGAAAGCGACAGTTGGCATAGTCCATTAAGGCACTCAAACCTTGCTGCCGACGCAGGAAGAGCCACAAAACTGCTCCTTTTGCCGTAGCCATAGCAGTCCCAAATCAGGTTTGAGCGGCACTGAATCATTGAGCGCTCAGCGGTCAGTCACCAGCTTATCTCTAACCGCTGACCGCTGACTGCTAAGAACTGCTAGCCATATTGCTGCTCACAATGCATTTAGGATCGCTATATCGGTAACAGGTAATTGGCTGACATCCGCCCTATTAGGGAATCTTGTGCTAGGCTTGCTGGTAAGGATTATTTTCGGCTGTGTAATTCGTTTCACGAGCGTCCCTCCGAATCTAACTCTCCATACTTTTTGATTCGGGAGACTTTTCATGTCAATTTACGTTGGCAATTTATCCTATGAGGTCACTCAGGATGATCTCAATAAAGCGTTCGCAGAATATGGCGAAGTCAAGCGAGTGCAGTTGCCGACAGACCGAGAAACAGGACGTTTGAGAGGTTTTGCCTTCGTTGAAATGGGTACGGAAGTAGAAGAATCAGCCGCGATCGAAGCGCTTGATGGGTCTGAATGGATGGGACGCGATCTCAAAGTCAATAAGGCTCGCCCCCGAGAAGAGCGAGGATCGTCAGGCGGTAACTGGTCAAACAGCAACCGCACCTCCAGACCTTACTAACGTTGGCAGTTAAAGCTTTGACTCTAAGGTCTTGAAGGCAGACAGGAGAGTCTGCCTTTTTTGCAGATGGCTTCTTACAGTAAACCTTCATTCAGCGTCATACCAGTTAATCTGCGAGGAATTTGGATGACTCAAATTATTCCTGGTGAAAGTGAAGGTATTGATTCAGCGCTGCGTCGGTTTAAGCGCGCTGTTTCAAAAGCAGGTATTTTCCCAGATATGCGGAAGTATCGCCACTTTGAAACACCGATCGAAAAACGTAAACGCAAAGCACTTGCCAAACACAAGCAAGGCAAGCGGAGATCTCACTCATGACCACTGAAACATCCAATCTTCCGATCGAGAGCGTCATTTTGGAGTCCCTTCAGCAAGGTGACAAAAATCGCGGTCAACTCTTCGATGTCACTGGCAAAAGCTATCCCTTGCTGGTGCGTGCCTTGCAGCACCTCAAAGACCAGCACCACATTGAGACCTACTTTACTCCTACCGGAGATGTCTCTGTACTTACTTATCGCCTGCGCGCCGAGCGTTGACCATCCTGTTATGCCACCTCTTACCCTTCTGAACCCCATGAACACTAAAGAACTTATGAGTCGATACTCAGCAGGACAAAGAGATTTTAGAAATCTGAACCTGATGGCAGCGAATCTCAGAAACTTAAATTTAAGTGGTGCAAACCTAAGTGGTGCAAACCTAACCAAGGCAAATTTGACCCGCACAAATTTAAGCCATACTAATCTGACCGATGCGGTTCTGGTAGGAGCCAACCTTACAGAAACAAACTTGACTAAAGCCAATCTAACCAATGCAGATTTAAGCGAAGCAAATGTTAGTGAGGCGAATTTAAGCCATGCCTACTTACGCGGGGCAAGAACGGCGGATGGACTAAGCCCCAGCGCTATCGCAGACCCTCTTAAAGTCTCTCAGTGAGCCAATGTGGAGAAGACTGGAGAGGTAAAGGGTTTCATTTAGCTATGCCGCTGAATCAGGACTGCTTCCGAAGTGAATCTGGGCGATCGCAGCCAGCTAAAACAACCATTCCAAGCCAATGCTGACACGGCTGTCGCTACGAAAACGAGAATTTTGCTTCTGAAGATCGGTTGCTAGGCGCAGATTGCGTGTGAGTGCATAGCCGAAGGAAAGAGTCGTTAAACCAACTTCGTCTCCACTACCGGGAGCAACCCAGCTTTGCGTGAGGGCGAGATCGGCAGCACCTGTCCGTGACGGTATCAGCAGTAAGCGTAAGCCCGCATGAATGCCATTTGTTGAGTAACGAGTGGTTTCTAAATGGCGGTAGCCCACAACTGGTGCCAGATTAACAACACTACCCAGCGGACGCACGTAGTAGCGCAAATCGCCTCCCCAGGCTTCACGACTGCCATTAAACGCGGTTTGATAATCGGCACTGAGGGTCACGCCCGATCGCCCCACAAACACATCTTCAATGCCAACACTCAGCCCTCCTGCCTGTTTGGATGACGGAAACTGGGAGTAGCTCAACCGCAGGCGCGTCCTAAAGCTGGGATCATGCTTGATGTCAGCCAACACGTCAGGCACTTGTTTTAACCATCGTTGCAAGACAGGGCTACTTTCGATGAGTTTGGGGTCAAGGTCGATGGGAACGAGGGAGTGGGGAGTGGGGAGTGGAGAGTGGGGAGGTAAAGCCGGATTTGATACTGGCTGCTGGCTGCTGACTGCTGAAGCGTCTATTCCTTTTACTCCCTCCGATCGCTGCCTTGCTTCCACAAGATCGATCGCTGAGTGCGACACCAACTCAACGGGCAGACTCCAGGCAGGACGGGTGATAAAAGCCAGACCGATCGCTAGCAACAACATCTGAAGCAGGCAACGGGAAGGGCACAGGCGCGATCGCCATTCTGTGACTCGACTCATGAACACGTTAATAAAGGCATCCAGATTGCTTCCACAAAAAAACGGCTTTGCACCTATGTCCAGGTTATGCAAAGCCGCTCAAATCAAGGGTCAGCACACAAACGCTAACGAGCAGTCCCTTGCAACGGGGCAATCTCGATCGGCTTCATAAAATAAAGCTGAAGAAGCTGCCATGCGTTAGAGGCGTAATAAGGCAGCTTTTGGAAGAACTGCACAACCTTTGGCGTATTCGCGCTGACGATCGCTGTCAATTGGGCATTGTTCTGTACACACCGATCGAGTCGCTGGTAGAACGCTGGATTTTCGACATCCAGGATGACTGGAAAGACCTTACCAGTGCTTTCGTTGGTCTTGTTGATGACGTGAATATCGTATTCACGGGCATCCAAACCGAGCGCTTTGTAAAAGCCCGATCGCTGGATGTCGTTCAGGTACATGGTAGCAAACACGGACAGTAGAAAGAAGCGACACCACAGCTTTGCCCTCCAGTCGTTGAGAATCTGTGGCTGCGATCGCATCATTGCATCAAAGAAATCACCGTGCCGATTTTCATCCTGGCACCAGTTTTCAAAGAAGCGGAAAATTGGGTAGATGCGATCTTCGGGATGTGCTTCGAGATGGCGATAGATGGTGATGTAGCGCCAGTAGCCAATCTTCTCAGACAGGTACGTTGCGTAGAAGATAAACTTCGGCTGGAAAAAGGTATAGCTGCGGCTCTTGGTCAAAAAGCCCAGATCAAGCTGGAGGTTAAAATCCGACATCGCCTTATTCAGAAAGCCCGCGTGCCGTGCTTCATCCCGCGACATCAGTGAAAAGCACTCCGCCAAGACTGGATTCTTATCCTTTAGCTTGCGTGCCAGTTCCTTGTAGAGCAAAAAGCCGGAAAACTCAGCCGTGCAGGAGCGCTCCAAAAACTCAACAAACAGTTGGCGCGTCTCCCCATCAATGTGCTCCCAGGACTGATCAAACTCAGCCGTGCGGACAAAGTGATGTCGATTGTAGTCCACTCGAAACTCTTCCAGAATTGCCTGCAGTTCGTCCTCGTTGGGCGAAATATCCATCGCCGCCACTGCATCAAAATCGGTTGTGTAAAACCGGGGCGTTAAGATCGTTTCCTTTGCAGGAACTTTTACTCCGGGGCGTATTTCTTCAAAGCTAGGCTTTTTAAGGGAATCTACCATGAGTCGTTTCGTTCTTTTTTCAGAGACTGCATCAAGGGGATGGTGCGCTGAGCTACCGCAGTGTATCGCTGTCAAGTGCGGACTGAATCAGATGCGATCGGTCTACAAAGACTCTGCCAAGGTACAGCAGCGCGCAAAACCACTGTAATGATTACGCAGTCTAGTCTATCAAGGTATAGGGTGACAAAACTGAGCGATCGCATTAAGACTTGCAACACACTATCAACTTTTGTAATTACTAGGCAATGTCGTACCGCCTACCCTGCCTGCTTAAGAGCAAAGTCTTTATGATTTAGGAACGTGGAGAAAGCATCTCATAGGAAGAGGACTGTGGAAACGAGAGCATCCCAAACAGGTATGAACAAAGTTGGCACGGCTTACATTCTCTGGCTCGGTTGCCTACTTCAGATACATGGACTGCACCGCCTTTACAACGGCAAGATTTTGACGGGCTTGCTATGGATGTTCAGCTTTGGTCTGTTTGGTTTTGGGCAGATTATTGACCTTCTGCTGATCCCAAACATGGTAGATGAGCACAATTCTAAACTGAGAGCGAGTCAGGGGCTTCTGCCTGAAGGTGTTTTGCCAAATCAAGCCGCTATTCAGCAGGTCATCGCTACCCATCCAACCCCATTGCCACCGTCGTCAGAACCGAATCCCTTACTGGTTAAACTGCTGAGAGCGGCAGAAGCTAAAGGTGGTAGGCTCTCCGTTACGCAAGGCGTGATGGAAACAGGGGCTAGTTTTTCCCACGTGGAAACCACACTCATACACATGGTAAAAGCAGGCTACGTTGAGATCACTAATGATCCAGAATCGGGCGTTGTGATCTATGAGTTTAAGGAGCTTTGAAAAAGGCTAACACTAGCGATCGCGCCTTGGTCAGCCTCTACGTTTAATCCCTTAGTTCCTCACTAGCCACTTTTGGGCGTTCAGCCGTTGTAGCGTCCAAAAAACCAGCAATCCTAGATCAACCTTGCGTTCATCAATCCGAAACGACTCCATAGTGCTGGCTTTACCACCGCTTTCTGAGTAGGAAAAGCCTTTTTGACCGTTAATTTTCTCGTCGAAGAAATAGATGCTAAACGCTCTAGTTTGCTTGCCACCGCTGTTCCATTGACCAACGACTTGCCAACATTCTGGCGCTTGAGCGAACCCAATGACGTTGATCTTGCGCTTCGCAAAGGTCAGCTCGGCATCCGGAATGTCTTGCTTTGCTAAGCCTGCTTTGAGAGCGGGTAAATAGTCTTGCTGGATAAAGTCAGTGAACGGCTTGTCTTCCAACGCGGGCGGCTTTTCTTTCTTCGCTTTAGCGGCTGGTTTCGCGCCATCTTCACCGTCAGACGCTGCCTTAGGTGGACGCTTGGCGGCTGGTTTCTTAGGAGCAGTGTCTGCCTCAGGTGCTTCAGAAACAGCCTCTGGCTTATCGATCGCTGGCTCTGGTGCATTTGCCGTTGGTATATCCGTTGCCTTCGCTTCAGTATTAGTAGGAGCTTGTCCTTCAGATTGGTTTGGCTCAGCCTGGTTCGGAGTGGTTTCTTCTGCCATGTTTCAGGTCAATCCTTGTTTCAAATTGCAGCGATCGCCGCGCAGTCT
Organism: Tildeniella nuda ZEHNDER 1965/U140; assembly: GCA_019358895.1. Classification (GTDB taxonomy): domain Bacteria; phylum Cyanobacteriota; class Cyanobacteriia; order Leptolyngbyales; family Leptolyngbyaceae; genus Stenomitos; species Stenomitos nudus. The sequence continues at coordinate 134,676 of JAHHIG010000004.1, forward strand.
TGAGCGTTAGATTCGAGTGAAGCATCACTCCCTGCGCTTCATCTTAATAGAATGCAGCGTTGCGGGCTAGTGGCAGGCGTAACCGTTAGCATAGAATCTGCTGCCAGGACAACGCGATGCTTCAAACTGTGCCTCAAACTTCATCACAAGCAGTACGTCTCCATACCTTAGTGCAAGGACAGGGCTTTCCCATTCTTTGCTTACACGGTCACCCAGGTTCGGGGCAGAGTTTGTCAGTCTTCACACAACCGTTGTCTGCTCGATTCACGACGATCGCGCCTGACTTGCGAGGCTATGGCGGCAGTCGCGCTCCAGCAGATTTTGTGATGACTGACCATTTGACCGATTTGGAGGCACTGCTTAATCGCTACCAAATCTCGCGCTGCCTGGTTTTGGGCTGGTCTTTGGGCGGTATCCTAGCCTTGGAGTTGGCGCTGCGAATGCCAGAACGGATCAGTGGGCTGATCTTAGTCGCAACAGCAGCGCGTCCTAAAAGCAGCCATCCGGCGATCGCGTGGCAAGACAATGCTTACACGGGCATCGCGTCGATCGCAAACTGGCTTAACCCTGGCTGGCAATGGAATATTGATACCTTTGGGCGGCGATCGTTGTACCGCTATCTCATTCAGCAGCATACGCCCTCTGCTTACCAGTACCTCGCCAAAGAAGCCTTGCCAGCGTATCTGCAAACCTCTAATCGAGCGACACAGGCGCTGTCTATGGCGCTTCAGAGGGGCTATAATCGCCTTGCCGATCTACCCGCTATTCAATGTCCATGCCTCGTGCTGGCAGGCGCGGACGATCGCCACATCACGGCTGCCTCCAGTCTGGAAACGGCTCAAGCGTTGCCCCATGCCCAGTACCATTGCCACCCCAACACAGCCCACTTGTTTCCATGGGAAATCCCAACCATCGTGCAAGCGGCGATCGAGCGTTGGCTTGACCAACATCCAGACGTTGTGACTCCTCCATCAGAAGATAGTACTGCCAGAAAATAGTGCTGCGTCTGCCTTTTCTTGACGTGCAATGCGTTAAGTGAATGTGAACGGCTGATAAAGCGATTCTTAAAGAATTTGTTCGTTCAGCAAATTCCCTGGCAATATCGGATCGAACGCGCTCAGAAAAGACACAATAGCTTGGAAGTTGAAATCGCCTCTGTCTCTCACCTGGGTGCTTCACAGTAATGCAAGAACCATCGATCGCGCCACTCCTCGAAGATCTGAAAAGTGTTGACGAAACTGTTCGCGAACGTGCTACTCACGCACTTTGGCGCATCTGGTTTGAGCAAAAAGGTGTTCTTGGTTTAGAAAGCATCCGACGTGCTCAAACCTTACTTGAGGCAGGCAATAATGTCGAAGCAGAGTCTACTCTGACGGCATTAGTGCAAAGCCAGCCCGATTTCGCGGAAGCCTGGAATCGGCGTGCAGTTCTCTACTACAGTCAGGGTCAATACTACCGGGCGATCGCGGATTGCGAAACCGTTATCCGCCTTAACCCAGTTCATTTTGGTGCTCTCCACGGCTTAGGACTATCCCATGCGGCATTAGGCAACTATCCAGAAGCCATTGCAGCCTTTCGCCAGGCAGCAGCCATTCAGCCTTTTGCGATCGCAAACCAGCGGTTGCTTCTTGAATGCACGCTGCGCCTTGGTTAACCTCCAGATTGTTCTACTGTCCTGACCTCTCATGAAGCTTCTTTCCATTATGGGATGAGTATTTTGCACTTACTCCCTACATTTTTGCGAGGCAAAGCGGTCGGTATCTGTGGCAATGGTTTATGCCCCAGCAGCTTTAGAAGATGTAAAAAGCATTACATAACGCCTTATAGATCTAGCCGTGAAAACAGGGCTAGCTTAACGAAATCTACGCGATCGATTGGCTGGAAACCAAACAGTTGAGAAGACCTAATATGCTTGCAAATGGCGGTGCGAAGCTCTCTTTGCTTCGTTTGAAAACGCCCAACCTAGCATCCATTTTCCCCTGATTCCGTACGATTCACATCATAAACAGTGATCTAAATCACCCATACTTCTAGGGTTAGATCACTTCCATTAATACGTAAGCAGAAGAGAATTTATGCAGAGCTCCTGCTAATCAAAATGAAAAAAACAGCAATTATTCGACACCTTGTCCAAAAAGCCTTACATATCAAAAAGCTCACTCCCGACATTGAGAATGAGATTAATTATGAGCTTACGCGCTTAGGACACATCTCAGATGTCGATTTTGAAGCACTTGAACTGCTGATGTCTGAGATGGACGCTGGACGAATTCAACTGATCTCTAGCCCTTAAGCCTATAGCTATTCCTGAATAAAGCGTTTCATCTCACTGCTTCCGCGCTTTTGAAGCTAACGCTTGTTCGGTTCAAGCTGAGAAGATGGGCTTCAGTCGGTAAATGTTGCTCTGATAACTACTGCTCAAGTATTACAACCGTTATGTCGATAGAGAGAGAACGCTAGGTTTTGTTTGAGTCTGCTCGATTCTGAAATACTTCTGTATGAGCCTGCCAGACTTGCTGGATGAAATGTCTGAACGGTACGCGCCCTCTTTCACAAGCACCGTCTTGTTCAACGCTAGTGCGATCGTCTGCGTAAAAATCGGCAAGCCATGGAAGCGCCTCAGTATCAAGCGCCGCTCGAAACAAAGTTGGCGGTAAAAGCAGATCGGAGTCTTGGCGTAGATCGTAGCAGTCTAACTGTTCACCCAGGGTCTCCTCCGACGTAGCTGTTTCAGCAGTGCGGAGTATCAACACCAGAGGGCGCACCCAGCAAAGGTGACGGCTTGCAATCATCTGAACCACTTCTGCATACAGATAACTGGTTTCATGTTGCAGGCAAACAATCTGGCAGGGTTGAAAGCCTGGAGCGTCGTCACCAACGAATTCGTGTGTTGCAGGAAAACCCATAGGGTTGAGGTAAGTACTAAGCTCCTCTACCGATCTTAGAGGATCAAATCATTCTCTCACTACAGCTATAACACTGAAATTAGCTCTGAGAGCGTCAGCATTTACAAGCTCTAGTAAACATCTGTTAACATTGGAAAGCGTCCGTTTTCAATCGTCGTGAATTGCTTAGAGAGAGGATAAAAAGTGTCTGTCGAAACCATTGAACGGCGTTCAACGGTTCGCAAGCTCGCGCCCCGTTATCGCGTGTTACTCCATAACGATGACTACAACTCAATGGAGTATGTAGTGCAGACTTTGATTACCACCGTTCCTAGCCTGACTCAACCCCAGGCAGTGGACATTATGATGGAGGCTCATACCAATGGGCTAGCTTTGGTGATTACGTGTGCACAAGAACATGCGGAATTTTACAGTGAGACTCTTAACAGTCACGGGCTAAGCAGTACGATCGAGCCTGATGAATAGCACCTCTAGAGCATCTTGAAGCAGGTGTTGACTCAGCTTGTACGATACCCAGCTCCGATCAGAATTGCTGCCTTCCTTTTGACATTGGTGTTGGTTTGGGTGCCGATCGCTGCACCAATTTACTGGCTGATTAACGACACCAACACCGTTAGCATTCTGACCCTGCTCTTACTGTATGCAGAATTCATTCTTCTAGTGCGTTTGTGGGGACGGTGGGTTTACCGTCAGCCTGGTTTACTTTGGCTTTACGGGCTAGAGTTTTCTCGGCGCATGGGTTTAGAATTGCTAGCTGGTCTAGGGATCGGCAGCTCCAGCGTGGCTGTACTGTTCATCACCCAGAGCGCTTTTGGGTGGGTAATGTGGCAACCGTTTTCGATCGTGGTGCTGCGAGTTGCTTTAGAAGGACTACTGGTGGCTTTGGGCATTGGTTTTGCGGAGGAGCTGTTCTTTCGGGGATGGTTGCTGGATGAACTGCAACGTGATTACCGCTTGTCGATCGCGCTTGTGGTCGATGCGACAGTCTTCGCTTTAGTGCATGGGCTGAAGCCGCAGTTTCCAGCCTTATTTTTAATGGCAGTCACGCTGATTTTGGCGAAGCGATCGTGCGCTGACTCTAACGACGCAGCAGGCTTTGATGGTCAGAGGTGGGGGCACCCGATTCTGAACACGCCTCGTGGACGCTTGGGGTTGCCAATGGGGCTACATGCAGGCTTGGTTTGGGGTTACTACGTTGTGAACGTGGGGCAACTCATCAAATATGCTCCGCAAGCGCCTGAGTGGTTGATAGGCTTTGATCGGAACCCACTCGCTGGAGCGATCGGTTTCCTGTTCCTTACTGCTTTAGCGATAGGGCTTTGGCGTTATGGTCGTAGGCTACAGGTATCGGAGCCGCGATCGTGATGATCTGTAGGACTGCGATCGCGCTCTTGCATTGCTTCTACATACAGCTTTTAACAGCGTTAGACGCAACAGACACTACTTTTTAGACCGAAATAAGCCAAACAGCCCGCCATTCTTGGCAGCTTGATTGCCTGGTTGAGCTTTTTGAGTGTTGCCGTTTTGCTGTCCATCGATTGGGGCAGCAATTTCAAGACCAAGCTTGGGCGCAAATCTGCGGGCTAATGGGTCTTGAGGATTTAGCTTTAGCGCCTGACGAAGGTAGACTTTTGCCATGCTTTGGAGATTCTGCTGGAGGTATGCAACGCCTAAAAGGGCATGGTACTCGCTTTTGCCCGCTTCAATCTTGATGGCATCCCGTAGTTCTTGCTCAGCTTCTTTCCAGTTGCTTTTCTTCATGTATTCTTGCGCTCGTCGGTAGTGGCGCTGAGCATAACTTTCAGAGCTAGTTTCGGTATCAGCCGGGGTAAATTGGATTGGCTTTGCCTCGGCGGCAGAGACCAGTCCTGTAGGCTTTTCGCGCATGAGCACGTCGCCCATTTTGAGCTGTAAGTAAACCAGGTTTAGTTCAATGAGCTGTTGAGTGAGCGGTTCAAATTGATCGAGTGGTTGATACTGCGCTTCGGCAAGTTGGGCGATCGCCTGCTCGTAAAAGATATCAACACCATTAATCGGCTGCTGTGTCAGTTGACATGCCAAGTCACTTTGAGGAGTGAGGGGCGTAATGCGGTAAAGCCGCCTTACCTGAAGTCGCAGCAAGGAGACATTCTCTTTACGACCTTTCTCTTGCTTCAGCTTTTGGTAGGCAGGGTTGACCAGCCGCGCAAAAAGCTGGCTTGCCATATCTTTAGCGGTGTCATCTTCAGGGGTGTAATGATCAGGATGGAGTAGCTTTGCAACCGTGCGGTAACGCTTGAGTACGCGGCGATCGTCAGCAGCAAGCGAGACCCCTAAAACGGCGTAGGGGTCAGAGAAGTTGGCTAGCCATTCTGAGGGAAGCGTACTTTGCGACATCAACCAAGTAACCCTAGAAGACTTTAAAAACCAGTACAGTTAGACATCCACTGCACACATTCAAGCACTGAATTTCAATACGCGTTGCCACTCGTGCGACAAACAGATGGCTTTTAAGAAACGTTTAAGAGCAAAATTGTCTCCACTAAACAGCTTGCTTAGCGCTAGTAGCCGACGAAAACAAGCACCGACTAGAACCCTAACAACTAGCGTTTGTGCAGTCAGGCTGTATCGCTTTAGGCTCTAAACTGGTGAGACTTTAGCGTGATTAACGGCTTAACTAAGCTGGGGCAGGCGAGGCTTGAACGTATTAATTGAGTCGCTGTTCGATCGGGATTATCATTACCTTACTGTACATCGACGGATTGAACCGGACAGATCTCAAAATGCTACCGCTTCGCTACGATTTGGGTTGCTTAACCAAAACACTATGGCGCATGAATAAGCGGAAGCACCCGTCAGGCAATGGCAGAAGTTGCCTGCTGTTGGTGTCATCTCCGCTTGAGAGTCAATATGATAGAAGTAACGGTGTTGGAGTGGGCATCCTTGCCCTTCTACCGATAGATACCTGATGGATTGGGTGTCATTCCTTACAACATCATAAATCTGAATGCAGCTATTTTGGGGTGAGACTGGCATGTTGGATAAGCCAAGAAATCGAAAGGTTGCTGCTGCTTTGGCGTTTGCTGGAGCTGTAGCGCCGATCGGTGCAGGGCTGCACAAGTTTTATGTCGGTCAACCACTGTGGGGCATTTTGTATTTGCTCCTGTCGATGACACCGATTCCGCGCGTTGCCAGCGCGATCGAAGGTGTTTGGTATTTGACCCAAGGCGCTGATGAGTTTGATCTAAAATTCAACGAGGGCGTTGTTTCTACCGTGAAAGTTGTGTCGAGTACAGAGAGCGTTGACCCAGGACAAATTAGTGCTGTTGCTGATGCTGTCCGTCAACTTGATCAACTCCGTGCTGATGGGCTAATTTCGGAGTATGAGTTTGAACAGAAGCGCCGCCAGTTGCTCGATCGCATTACATAGCCGTTCGCTATTGGTGGTTGGTCGTTCGTAAGGTCAACAGCCACTCTAACTTTTAGCCTTTATCCTTCATTGTTTATCCTTCTCCAATGCCTCTCCCTCGCTGGTTTTCAAGTGCTGGTCAAACTCGTCAGCCGCCGCAGATAAAAAGATTCAGCGATCCGTACTACCGCTTTCAATCAGTGGCAGAACTTGAGCTTGCGGCTAAGTTGGGGGTCAAGATTGACGTAAATCAGGCAGGTGTGGATGATTGGCTGCGGCTTCCAGGTCTATCGATTCATCAAGCGCGATCGCTCGTCGAACTAACTCAAGCGGGATTACAGCTCCATTGCATTGACGATATTGCCGCTGCGCTGAGCTTGCCCATACCACGGCTCAAGCCATTGGAACCAGTCCTCCAGTTTTGTTACTACGATGCTGACAGCGTTGCTACGGTCAAACCTGTCAATCCAAACATGGCGACGATCGAAATGCTGATTCGCATTCCGGCGGTTGATCTGTACCTGGCACGGGCGATCGTCGCCAACCGTACTGTGAGTCCTTATCGCAATCTCGTCCATTTTCAGCGACGACTAGCCCTCTCCAGTCAGCTAGTGGCTGAGCTGATGCATTACCTCAAGTTTTGAGCCGAAACTCCCAAAATACCTTCTTTACGGCGTTGGTTTGATTAGCCCAATCCGTTTAAAGGGATAAAAGCGCAACCAGGCGCGACCGATAATGTTTTGCTGCGGCAGAAAGCCCCAAACGTGCGAGTCATTGCTGTTGTTACGGTTGTCGCCCATCACAAAAAACTCACCGTCTGGCACCACTACGGGTGGCAGCGTGTAGCTAGGTGGCGCGGCAATATACGGCTCCTTGAGCGGTTGCCGATCGACATAAACCGTTCCATTTTTGACCTGCACCGTTTGCCCTGGTTGACCAATGATGCGTTTGATAAATGCCTGATCTTTGGTGTAGCCCTGGATCTGAAGCTGCTGGGGTGGATCAAAAACGACGATTTCGCCAAACGTGGGGGGACGAAGGCGATATGAGAGTTTTTCGACCACGAGGCGATCGCCTACCTCCAATGTCGGCAGCATCGAATCAGAGGGAATATAGCGTGGTTCTGCCACAAACACCCGAATCAACAGTGCCAAAATCAGCGCAATAATTAGGATTTGTATGTTTTCCCACCAGGTTCGCCAGCGCGGTGAGGTAGGCGGCACAACAACTGGAACCTGCGGTTCAGAGGTTTTTTCAGAGGTCATAAAGGTGTGGCTTAGACAGCGGACATTAGACGTGAGGCACATAACCACAGATCGCCCTTTTGATTTAGGCAAGTCTGCGATCTAGAGTCTTTAGTCTAATGTCCAGATACCCTTTATTCTCGCAAGAGCCATTGTTAGAACGCAATAAGTTAGAACGCAATGAACTTTTCCGATCGCAACTGGTCATTCCTCGCGCCTAGCGACAGCATAAACTCCTGAAGCTGATCGGAGCGATCGCCCACCGCGCAGATGACAATCTCGAAGTCTGCCAGATTGAGCCTCAACCCTGACACGATCGCTTCAGGGCATTGGGCGATCGCCTCTCGATACTCGAAGGCTTTCCAGCTTTGTTGCAGGCGCTGCCAGTGCTGCTGATACGGTAATTGGTCCGTCGTTTCTGGGTTTGCTTGCACTAGCCAAACAGGTTGCCGATAGCCGCATTCGTGCAGCCAGTCGATTTGGCTTTTCAGTGGCGCGATGCCTGAGCCTTCAGCAATATAGAGGCGAGGACGTTGAGGCAATTCGCTTAACGTCATCAGTCCATAGGGACCACGTAGAGGCAACGACTGCCCGATCGCCAAATCTTGTAGAAAGGCAGAACTCCAGCCCACACGCGAAACACAGAGTTCAACTTCAGGACAATGAGAGGGTGAAGAGGCGATCGAGTAGATCTTGCTGAACTTGCGACCATCGCGTTCAAATTTGGGCCACACTGACTGTCCTGGCAAAAAACTGAAGTCATCTCGATCCAGCCGCAACCGAATCGCTTTGATGGTTGGTGTTAACGAAACAGAATGAATGACCGTAGCGCTGTAATCCGCCGTAGGCGATCGGCGCAGAACGTCTAAACTTTGCATTGTAAATCCTTACCTGTGCGTCGCAGGCATGATGGTGTATGTCGCTTCAGGCAGGCATTCTGACTTTGGAAAGGATAAAGGATGAAGGCTAAAGGCTAGAAGTTATCTCCCTTTTTATCCTTTAGCTCTTAGCCTTTCGCTTCACAGTTGCGGCACAGTGCCGGACTTTTTTGCACGCTGCAAAATCACCGGGCTTTCCCCAGACGAGATCATCTCTCGTCCTGTCTGGGCTGACTCCCCAGACAACCTGAAGTAGCTTGGGTATTGTAGCCTACGGTGCAATCTTTTAACCGATCGCATTTCTCTTTGACAAGTGCTTAAAATCTAGAGAGTGGCTCATGCGGCTCGACTATGTGAACCCGGACGATCAGGTGTTTTACTTGAAGCGTCAGGTAATGAACTTGGCACATCAGGTTTGGCACTCAAATGGTCAAGCTTTGAACTCAAATGGTCAAGCTTTGAACTTGAAGCGTTGAGTTCGGAAGTCGAATCGTCAAGCTTAGAACCTGGAAGGTCGAGCTTTTAGCTTGAATCGTCGAGTTCAGAACTCGGATTGTCAGGCTCAGAAGTCAGACGTTGGAGCTTTTAGCTCAATTGGTCGTGTTCAGAACTCGAAGGGTCAGGATCAGAACTCGGAGCAGCGGGTTTGGAGGACGATCGCTCAGGATCAGACGCTGAATTGGCTTGAGTTGGTTGGGTGAGATGTGGGAACAGGCAGCAGTGGGGCGATCGCGATCAGGAAAAGTCAGGAGAAAGACTGAGTGGATGCCATTCTTAAGTTCTTGAGCAGCAATAAAGACGCACTCCTGGTTGTGATTGCGGGCATCACAGTAACGCTGACTCTATTCACGCTGCTGTTTGGTTCTGGCTTCCTGGTGGCGTTCTTTAAGTCGATCGCTGCTTACCTGCAACAGCGCCGCCATCCCCGGATTCCACCACTCGACACCTTTCCGTTTGAGGTGATTAAGCCCAACAGTGATATTTTGAAAGCCGTATTTGGCGGAGCGAGGGACAATCCGCTTGCTGATCGCAACATTCGCTATTTGCAACGGGTGGCAGACCGAGATATTCAGCAGGAACTAGAAGCGCAGCTAGAAGAGTCTCGCTGGGTCATCATCCTGGGTGAGACAGGATTGGGCAAAACGCGGGAAGCCGCAGAACTGGCTCAGAAATATAGCCGCAGGGGTTGGACGGTTCTCAGGCTGAAACATTCGGAACTGCTGGATGAGCCGTATCAGTTTCCGATGGAGCAGGTTGGCAGCGATCGCAAGCTGCTGTTTTTCCTGGATGACCTGAACAAGCTGATGTACAAGCGGGGCGAACTGCTGAAGGATGACCCGCGACAGTTTCGAGATTTGCCACCCCAGGAGCGATTGCGCCTGACGCTGGAGTACTATGAGCGCTTTTGCCGTCCCGAAGAAATCCGCATCATCGCCACTGCCCGCAATGAAACTGTTCCCCAGTACAATGAGCCGATCAGCGAACTCGACAAGCTCGGTTTCGACCAGCATCCCAGGCTATGGCAGAAATTTACACGCTATCTTCTGGTCAAACCAAGCGATGCTGCCATTATTCAACTGATTCAAGCAACGGTAGAGCAGACAGACATTACCGCTAATCCCGATGAGTATGCTCGTTTAGCCAGACGGAACGATCGCACCTTCCGAAATATCCAGTTGAACCTGCAAACGGCAAAAGATGAGGGGCGGGCACTCACCCTGGATACCTTTCGGGAGTCGTTGCGGGAAAACTGGGAGGCAAAATATCGCAAAGCCAGACGAAAATACCCGATCGCTGCCGTAATTTATGACGCGGTTGAACTGCTGCGGGCGGTGAATGTCGAGCTACACGATTTCACGGTCATCGCCACCACACAAATGCTGGCAGGCGGGAACTTCCTTCAGCGGCTCCAGCGCTGGCAACCGATTCGTCGCGCCCTTCATTATTTGATCCACGACGGCAACAGCATTCTGGAACCCCGCGATGGTCAGGTTGAAGCAAAGGGAACCTCGGTAGCGGTGGCTGAAAACATCCCTCGTCTTTCGCGTTTGCTATTGAGGTTGAGCGATCGTCATTCACAAGTGCTTGTCTCACTGTATAGCTTCGCTGTTGCAGCCAACGGCTTGAAATGCTGTCGAGAAAGCTTCACCAGCTTGAATGAACTCCTCAAAGTTGTCCCTCATGTGGACTTCATCTGGTTTCAAAGAGGGAATTCTCTGACTCAGTGGGGGAGTTTACTCAAGGATTCGGGACAAAACCAACAGGCATCGGAAAAATTCCTAGATGCGATCGCCAGCTATGACCAAGCGATCGCCATCAAATCGGACAAACACGAAGTTTGGCACGGTCGGGGCAATGCACTGGACGAACTGAAGCGCCACGAAGAGGCGATCGCCAGCTATGACCAAGCGATCGCCATCAAATCGGACAAACACGAAGTTTGGCACGGTCGGGGCAATGCACTGGACGAACTGAAGCGCCACGAAGAGGCAATTGCCAGCTATGACCAAGCTCTCGCCTTTAAACCAGACTATTACGAAGTCTGGAGCAATCGGGGCACTGCGCTGTACAAACTGGAGTGCTACGCGGAGGCAATTGCCAGCTATGACCAAGCTCTCGCCTTTAAACCAGACTATTACGAAGTCTGGAGCAATCGGGGCACTGCGCTGTACAAACTGGAGTGCTACGCGGAGGCAGTTGCGAGCTATGACCAAGCTCTCGCCTTTAAACCAGACTATTACGAAGTCTGGAGCAATCGGGGCACTGCGCTGTACAAACTAGAGTGCTACGAAGAGGCAATTGCTAGCTATGACCAAGCGATCACCATCAAATCAGACAAACACGAAGCCTGGTATGGTCGTGGCATTGTGCTGAGCAACCTGAAGCGCCACGAAGAGGCAATTGCAAGCTATGACCAAGCGATCGCCATCAAACCGGACGAACACGTAGCCTGGTATAACCGGGGCGCTACGCTGATGAAGTCAGGTGATTATAAGAACGCCATTCAGAGCTTTGACATGTCGCTGGAGTTCCTGCCGGATGATGCTGGCGCTTTCTACAACAAAGCTCGCTGTTTTGCCCTTTGGGACAAGGTTGAGGAGGCAGTTGCCAATCTGCAACGGGCAATTGAGCTGAACCCTGACAAATACCGAGAGATGGCAAAGACGGACGCTGATTTTGATGGGATTCGAGGCGATGGGCGGTTTCAGGCGTTGATGGCAGCGGATGGGTAACGGATGAAACGGATAAGCAGGGCAGCAGATGAGTAGCGGATGAAACAGATAAGTAGTCTGTTAGTCTGCCTAATTTGCCATCATTCCCTATCCGTTGCCAACAACCCATCCGCTTCATCCGTTAACATCCGTTGCTCACTATCCCCCAACGACCCATCCGCTTCATCCGTTGACATCCGTTGCTCACTATCTCCACCCGTTAATCACTGCTTTCCCCAGGGAATCCTCAAGAAAGAGGTCATCAAGCATGTATTGTGAGCAACCCGCCAAGCACATCTGCCATTCTCCATCAGGACATTACTTATCGCATTATTGGTGCAGCGATGCGGGTTCATCGCCGGATGCCACGCGGACTGAGAGAACAGCACTACCAGAAAGCATTGACGGCTGAAATGCTTCAGGATGGACTGGTTGTGCTGGAAGAGTATCATCTCGAAATTTATGACGGTCAAACCTGGCTTGGGAGACTGTATCTCGACCACTGGGTTAATGAGTGCGTCGTTGTAGAAGATAAAGCAGTATCACACATTATGGGAGATGTAGAGATTGCTCAGGTAATTGCATATTTAGCAGCAACAAAGGCACAAGTTGGATTACTCCTCAATTTTGGACGATCGCGCCTGGAATACAAACGCATTCTGCCGCCCACGGCAATAGAGGAGTGGCAGACCCAAGTCACCAAATATCTGTGGAAACCAGAGCAATTTGGCAACGGATGGAAAACAGATGAAGCAGATAAATAGTTTATTTCTCATCACTCATTTATCTATTTCCAGCTCACTCATCCGTTTCATCCGCTTCCATCCGTTGCTTCATCTCTCCTGTCCTCAAGCATGGTCGTTTTTCACAAACGCTCTATAAACAAAAACGGTAGAGAGACAATGCTCTCTACCGTTTTACTATCTAAGCAATTTCGGAACTATTCAACGGCTTGAGGCAAGAGTTCCCGCTTTTCGCCTTGTAGCACCTTCACCTGACCATCGCTATCCACATCAACGACAGCAGTGTCGCCATCCTTGATGCGGCTAGAAAGGATTTCCTCTGCCAGCGAATCTTCCAGCAAGCGCATAATGGCTCGGCGGAGTGGACGAGCACCGTAGCTAGGATTGTATCCCTCTTCGACTAAACGATCTTTGAATCGTTCAGTGACCTCTAAGGTAATACCCTGCTCACGCAAGCGACCGAAGACCTCGTTCAGCATGATGACAGCAATCTCTTTCACCTCGTCCTTCGACAGTTGGCGGAAGACAATGATTTCATCAAGGCGGTTGAGGAACTCAGGGCGGAAGTACTGCTTAAGCTCTTCGTTGACCAAGGAACGGATGCGATTGTACTGAGATTCGGCGGCATCACCTGCTGCTGAGAACTCGAAGCCCAAACCACCGCCACCTTTTTCAATCACCTTAGAACCAATGTTGGAGGTCATGATAAGCAGGGTGTTCTTGAAGTCCACCGTACGACCTTTGGCATCAGTTAGGCGACCGTCTTCCAGGATTTGCAGCAGCATATTGAAGACATCAGGGTGTGCCTTCTCGATTTCGTCGAACAGGACGACGGTGTAAGGACGACGACGAACGGCTTCGGTAAGCTGTCCACCTTCGTTGTAGCCGACGTAACCTGGAGGCGAACCGATGAGTTTGGAGACCGTATGGCGCTCCATATACTCCGACATATCCAACCGGATCATGGCTTCTTCAGAGCCGAAGAAGTAGGTTGCGAGTGCCTTGGTCAATTCAGTTTTACCAACCCCGGTAGGACCAGAGAAGATAAAGCTTGCGATCGGTCGGTTCGGATTTTTCAGACCAACGCGAGCACGGCGAATGGCACGAGAAACGGCTCTCACGGCTTCTTCCTGACCAATCAAGCGCTGGTGCAGAGTATCTTCCATGTGAAGCAACTTCTCGGACTCGGACTCCGTGAGCTTGTTGACCGGAACACCCGTCCACGAAGCAACAATATGGGCAATATCCTCTTCATCCACAATGGGAGAAGCGTCGTTGCCCGTCGATTCGTTTTTCTTGGTTTGAGCGATCGCCCGAATCTCGGCTTTGATCTCCATTTCGCGATCGCGTAGTTCGCCAGCGCGATCGAAGTTTTGAGAACGAACCGCATCATCCTTGTCTTTGAGTACTTGGCGCAGCTCTTTGTCTAACTCCTTGGCTGCTGGGGGCAGTTGGGAATTCATCAAGCGCACCCGCGAACCGGCTTCATCAACCAAGTCGATCGCCTTGTCCGGTAGAAAGCGATCCGAAATGTAGCGATCTGAAAGCTTTGCTGCCGCTTCCAACGCTAGATCTGAGATCTTCAACTTATGGTGCTGTTCGTAGCGTTCACGGAGACCACGAAGGATTTCAATGGTTTCGTCAACGCTCGGTTCACCCACTATCACAGGTTGGAAACGACGCTCAAGAGCAGCATCGCGCTCAATGTGTTTGCGGTACTCATCCAGCGTCGTAGCACCGATGCACTGAAGTTCACCTCGAGCCAAAGCAGGCTTGAGGATGTTTGCAGCGTCGATCGCGCCTTCAGCCGCACCTGCACCAATCAGCGTGTGAACTTCGTCAATCACCAGGATGACGTTCCCAGCGGAGCGAATTTCATCCATGATCTTCTTCAAACGCTCTTCAAACTCACCTCGGTATTTGGTGCCTGCGACCAGCAAACCAATGTCCAAAGTGACCACGCGCTTGTCTTCGAGGATATCTGGGATATCGTCATTGGCGATGCGTTGAGCAAGACCCTCCGCGATCGCGGTCTTACCCACACCTGGCTCCCCAATCAGAACCGGGTTATTTTTGGTACGGCGACCCAGGATTTGAATCACCCGTTCAATTTCTTTCTGACGACCCACAACCGGATCTAGTTTGCCATCAGCTGCCATTTGAGTCAGGTTTGAACCAAACTCGTCCAGCGTCGGCGTTTTAGTGCGCCCCTGACTACCACCTGAAGTAACCTCTGCGGTTTCGCCTAGCATCCGGATGACCTGAGTGCGCACCTTTGAGAGGTCAACGCCCAGATTTTCCAGCACTCTGGCAGCAACACCTTCGCCTTCGCGGATTAAACCGAGAAGCAGATGTTCAGTACCAATATAGTTATGACCAAGTTGACGGGCTTCTTCTAGAGAGAGCTCCAGAACCCGCTTTGCTCGTGGCGTAAAGGGAATCTCAACAGCAACGAAGCCAGAGCCTCGACCGATGATTTTCTCTACTTCAATGCGGGCATCTTTGAGATTGACACCCATCGATTTCAGCACTTTGGCGGCGACGCCGGTCCCTTCTCCAATCAGACCCAGGAGGATCTGTTCAGTACCCACAAAGTTATGTCCCAGGCGGCGTGCTTCCTCCTGGGCAAGCATGATCACCTTAATGGCTTTTTCTGTGAAGCGTTCAAACATGGCGTATTCCTGTCACCTGCTGCTTGCCGGTAGAGTTGATTCTATCATAGACGATTTGACTGGAGGCTTGAGAAATGCCACCAGTCGATCCGTGATCACCGTACCGTGCAACGGGGATCGACCATTTTAGAGCTGCTACGAGGTGTGATTGTCAGTGGAAAGCGGCTGTCAAGTCAAGCAGGATTTCTTAATCTTTTCAGCATTGAAGCTTAAGCACTGGAGGCTCTCAATCAATGGTTGACTGCCAACCAGATGTGCAAAGACGATCGCAAACCTGCTGTTGCCAGACCTTGAGGCGCTCAGAAAATGCGGGCGTTTGTATGCCTCCATGCCATAGCACGAGAGCATCTTCGCCATCGTCTGGGTAGTAGCGCCGTCTGCGACCCGCTTCACGAAAATCAAATTTTTGATACAAGGCGAGCGCTGCGTGATTAGAAACTCTTACCTCCAAGGTGGCTCGTTCTAGCCCGCGCTGATAGGCGGAGGCTAACAGCGCGTAGAGTAATGCCTGCCCCAACCCCTGACGGTGATGCGCGGGATCGATGGCTAGCATGGTGATATGCGCCTCCTCAAGAATTGCCCAGTAACAGCCGAGACCGAGGAGCATAGAAGCGTGGGCAGCGTGGGAAGCAGGGGCAGCGTGGGAAGCAGGGGCAGCGTGGGAAGCAGGGGCAGCGTGGGAAGCAGGGGCAGCGTGGGAAGCAGGGGCAGCGTGGGAAGTAGGGGCAGAGGAGACGTATTGTTCTTGTGGCACCAGGGTTACTCTACCCAATTTAGATTTTTCTTCTCCCTCCGCTCCCCCTGTCTCCCCTGCCCCCTCTGACTCCTTTACAAGTACCAGCAGTTCGCTATTGGGACTTTCCAATTCTCGCTGGTAACCATCTAATGTCCAGAGTCCACCAAAGCAGCGTTGATCAAGCTCTAAGGCGGCAGGAAGTAAAGCTACAGTTAAAGGCTGAAGTGCGAGAAAGGTCACAAAAGGTACGTTATCTGCTCAGGATATGCAAGGCTCGATTGTAAACTAGAGATCATCGTAGGTATGCCACCCAACCAAACGTAAGGATGACGCAATGGGATCGACTCACGCTACAGCGGCTAAACTGACTGGTCATCACTATTTAAGTGACACGACAGAGACATTGGTGGAGCGATCGCCAAATCAGCATTTGCTGCCATTGACCGCAACAGTCAATCAGAACGATCATTTAGAAGTGGGCGGTTGCGATGTGGTTGACCTGGTGCAGAACTTTGGTTCACCTCTCTATATATTGGACGAAGCAACCCTGCGATCGGCATGTCGGCAATACCGTGACGCATTCGTCCGTTACTATCCAGGCGCATCACAGGTGCTGTATGCCTCTAAAGCCTGGAACTGTTTGGCAGTGTGCGCGATCGTCGCCAGTGAAGGCTTAGGTATTGATATCGTCTCTGGTGGCGAACTTTATACAGCGATACAGGCAGGTGTCAGTCTGACTAAGCTCTATTTACATGGCAATAATAAGTCCCGTGCTGAGCTTCAGCTAGCCGTCGAGTCTGGTTGCACGATCGTGGTTGATAACTGGCATGAGCTGAAGACGCTGGTGGCGATCGCAGAGGAGCAAGGAGTCAGAAGTCAGGAGTCAGAGCCAACCCAAAACTCAAAACTTACCCTACACCTTATACCCCAAACCCTACACCCTATTCGCATCCTGCTCCGCCTCACCCCTGGCATTGAATGCCACACCCATGACTACATTCGCACCGGAAGTATCGACAGCAAGTTTGGGTTTGGGCTAGATCAGCTTGATGAAGTTTTTCAATTTATCGCTCAGCAGCCCAGTCTGGCGTGCATTGGTCTACACGCCCACATTGGTTCCCAAATTTTTGAGCTAGAGCCTCACCACGATCTGGGTGCAGTTATGGTGCAATGGCTGAGCAAGGCGGCTCACTACGGGTTGGCGATCGAAGAACTGGATATTGGTGGTGGCTTAGGCATCCGCTACACCGAATCAGACGATCCGCCCAGTATTGAGGCATGGGTTAAGGTGGTAAGCGAATCGATCGCGGCTGCCTGCAACGCGCAGCATGTACCTCTACCAAAACTCTTGAGTGAACCGGGACGATCGCTCATCGGGTCTGCTTGCGTAACGGCATATACGATCGGTGGGCAAAAAATAGTCCCTGGCATTCGCACGTATGTCACTGTGGATGGTGGCATGTCTGATAACCCTCGACCGATTACGTACCAGTCAGTCTACCGGGCAGTGGTGGCAAACCGGATGTCAGCACCGCTTACAGAAAGAGTGGCGATCGCAGGCAAACACTGCGAGTCTGGCGATATCGTCATTCAAGAGGCATCTTTACCCACAACTCAACCAGGTGATTTACTCGTAGTAATGGCAACTGGAGCCTACAATTACAGCATGGCTTCCAACTACAACCGCATTTCCCGACCAGCCGCTGTGTTAGTCAACGATGGTGAAGCTAACATCATTTTACAGCGAGAGACCTATCAGGATTTGATGCGGCAGGACTGTTTGCCAGAGCGGTTAAATGCTCCACAGGCGTGACCCTGATTGCAACAGGTATAAGCCTCAAGTACATTAAATTGAACGCTCAGGTTATCGAGTTTAGAACGTGTAGAAGCGCAAGGTTAATCCAGATCAATGGGATATCTATGGAGGCAATGGCTGCTGACGACCCCTAGCTGGATGCAGTCCCTACCGCTTCTCATCGTTCAAAACCTGAGATTTTTCATTGATGTTGGGCTTGTGCTTGCCCTCACCTACATGATGCTGGTCATTATTGGTGAGCGGCGTACTCTGTGGATGGTACGCGGTTTCATCGTGCTTATGCTGGCAGCAGCCCTCAGCAGGCGCTTAGAGTTGACCCTATTGAGCTTTGTGCTGGGTAATCTAGTGATTGGGTCTGCCGTTGCCATGGCATTTATTCTGCAATCAGAGTTTAGGCGCTTTTTGGAACAGTTGGGTCGGGGTGAACTCCTACAGTTGTTCCAATCTTCACGAAGAACCACACTTAAATCTGGTAGTGTCACGGATGAAATTGTTGATGCGGTCAAAGAGCTGTCACAAAACCGCATCGGTGCTCTGCTGATTTTAGAAACCAGTAGCCCCATTGATGAACGTGATTTTTCCGTGCCGGGAGTAAGGCTCAATGCTGAAGTCTCAAAAGAGCTGATTCAAACGATTTTTCAAACGACAACTTTGTTGCACGACGGAGCCGTCTTAATTCGCGACAATCGCCTTGTGGCAGCAGGGGTGATTTTGCCGTTATCTGAACGTAGTGCCTCCCGTCAGCTAGGCACGCGGCATCGGGCAGCAATGGGGATTACCGAGCGGGTCGAAAACTGCGTGTGCGTCGTTGTCTCGGAGGAAACAGGGTCAATTTCACTGGCGGAGCGGGGCACTCTAAATCGTCCACTCACCAGCAGCAAGCTCAAGGAATTACTGGGGGCGCGCTTCTCCCAAACGGCTGATCGTGACACGGTTGCTCCTAATCTCCGGAGTCTGGTGCGTCAGCTTGGTAGTCAAGGATTAGCGTTCTTTTCACGGTTTTTGAGGCATCGCAAAGGTAAAGGTTAAAGAACCGCAAACGCCTCGCTTTTTATGGTTCATGTTCACTGTTTAGATCCAATTGTGTGCCGCTGGGAGAAACCATGACCGTAAAGCCAACTGTTTTGCAAGAGTTACCTGCTGACCTCAAGTGTGAACGACTGCCTAGACATGTTGCTGTAATTATGGATGGCAATGGGCGCTGGGCAAAGCAGCGCGGCATGCCCAGAATTATGGGGCATCGTCGCGGCGTTGATGTGCTGAAGGATCTTCTACGCTGCTGTCGGGATTGGGGCATTCAAGCGCTGACTGCCTATGCCTTCTCGACGGAAAATTGGGGACGACCCTCAGAGGAAGTTGAGTTTTTGATGACGTTGTTTGAGCGGGTCTTGCGTCAAGAACTGCGGGAAATGGTGCAGGAAAATGTGCAAATTCGTTTCGTGGGCAACCTGCAAGCGTTACCTCGATCGCTCCAGGAAGAAATTGCCCGATCGGTTGAGTTGACGCAGCACAACCAGAGTATTCGGTTTACGGTTGCAACTAACTACGGTGGGCGACAAGAAATTTTACAGGCATGTCGGACGATCGCCACTCAGGTACAGCAAGGACTGCTCCAACCCGACCAGATTGATGAAGCTGTGTTTGAACGGCATCTCTACACCTCAGGCATTTGTGATCCTGACTTACTCATTCGCACAAGCGGCGAGATGCGGCTGAGTAATTTCTTGCTTTGGCAAATGGCGTATGCAGAACTGTACGTGACCGATACGCTGTGGCCCGATTTCGATCGCACCGCTTTCCACGAGGCACTCTCTGCCTATCAGCAGCGCGATCGACGCTTTGGGAAGCTATAAATCAGTGCAAGGCATGACAGCGACTGGTAAAGGGTTCTCGATCATCGCTAGTGTTGGTAGCAACGATCGCCGCCTTTGATGGCAGTGACTTGCCAGCTCGTTTTGCCTTAAAGTGCTTTGCATCAGGTTGACGTTGACCCTAACACCAGTCTTGACCATTGCAGCCCCATTGAGCAAACTGGTTCAGCAGGGAATGTGCTCTCGTTTTGAGGATTTCGCCATATGCTTCAGATTACTCAAGCCCCCCAAGCTCCGGTTGTGGTGCAACAGCGGTTTTCCATTTTGGGCGTGGCATCGCCGTCCTACGCGGGCAGCAACCTGATGTTGACGATCGATGGACAGTTTCGTGCCACGGGACCTGTCATTGATGTCGATGGCACCTGGAAGCTCGACTTTCTGTTTCAGCAAGCGGGAAATCGGCGCTTGAAACTTGAGATTGGCACCGACAGCGCCGAACTGACTATACCCGTTGTCACCACAATGCCTGAAGCGAGGAAACTCCAGTTTACTCAGGTGCCTACCCGGTTGCCTGTGCTACAGTCCGCCACAGTAGAGGGCACAGCGGCAAATTTTCCCGATGGCAGCGCGCTCATTCTGCGGGCAGATCAACAGTTTGACCTGGCAAAGCCCTTTGTGCGCAGTGGCAAATGGCAAACCACCATTGGGTTTAATCAACCGGGTAAGCGCGTTTTAGAAATTATTAGCTCTGACGGGCGCGATCGTGCTCAGGCTGAAGTCGATATTGTTGCTGTCCAACCACGTCCTCCCCGCGTGAGTTTCACCAATCCACCGCAGCAGGTGAAGGTAGAAGCGACCATCACTCTAGCAGGCGCAGCAACCAACTACAGCAATGGTGACCAGCTCATTTTGCGGGTAGACCAAAAGCTAGAACTCGCACGCCCAAGAGTGCAGGATGGGAAGTGGCAGGCTCAAACGGTGTTGCGTCAAACCGGGAAACGTCTCATCGAAATCATTGGTTCTGAGCAAGATAAAGCCCAAACGGTCATTGAGGTCATCGGCGCTGCCTCAGGCACCTTTCAAGCGCTACCCCGTAATACCTGGACGAGCACTCCCACCTCGTCCGCTCTGCCTGCACTACAACCCAAAGGCATTACGTTGCACCACACCTTTATCGGCAGCCCGCCTGCAATCAGTGCTTCGGTAGCAGATGAAGCCGCCCGTATGCGAGTGATCTACAACGGACACGTCAATGGCAATGGCTGGTCAGACATTGGCTATCACTTCATCATCATGCCCAGTGGTCGAGTCTATGCAGCCCGGAGTGAGACGAAGCGAGGCGCGCATGATGTGGTGAATGATGGACTGGGCGTTGCGTTTGACGGCGTTTATACCAGCGCCACAATTAATCAGGCAATGTACAACTCAGCGGTGGCGCTTTGCACACTTCTCTGTAAGCGTTACGGCATTACTAACACAATTACCCCTATTCCAACACCGACAGGTGATTTTGGTACCCGCAATTTGCCACGCATCATGGGACACCGCGATCGCGTGGCGACAGCATGCCCCGGTACTGAAGGCGGCAGGACTGTCCGTTTACCAGAGATTCGTCAGGCGGTCAATGGGAATTTGGTCGGCTCTTAACACAAGCACTTGCATAGGGCGATCGAGACCACAAAATGACAATGTAGACTGTAGAGCCTCCGATCGATCAATGCTTGACCACAACTAATCGATCAATGCTTGACTACAACTAAACGTTGCATCCACCGCACTCTTTATCTAAAGTTTGTCAACCTGATTGGCAAAATTGATCAGACAGGCACGAATCACGGTCGCCTGAGTACTAAGATTGAGGAGTGTGTTTTGGTCAGGCTCAGGTATGCGTCAGTGTCTGGATACAAGTAGCAGCGCTTGCATCCACAAGAGTTCCAAACAATTTTTAAGAACTGGCACAGGTAGGCGTGCTTAACAAGCAACGGACTCCGGCTGTAGAAGACGTGCATCCATTGAGTGCCTAGAGCGCCCCAAAGAGTCAGTATGCTTTCTGAATCGTCGTCCCAAGAGTTAATCGATTTACAACAGCGTGTTGCTGCCCAGGCAGCCATGCTGTCACAAATGGAGCGGCAATTGCTGCACTCTAAGCAGATAGAATACGCGTTGAGGGCATCGCATCATAAGCTCTCAGTGGTGTTACAGCAGTCGCCGATCGCCATCATTGAATGGAACACAGCGTTTGAGGTCGTAGACTGGAATCCAACGGCTGAGAGCCTTCTGGGCTACACCAAGCAAGAAGCGATCGGTCGCCACATCACCGTACTGCTGACACCAGAGCACAGCCACCAAGCGATCGGTACATGGCTCGATCAGCGCGAGAGCGATCGCACACTCACCGACACAGTTACAAAGGACAGTCGGATCATTCCCTGTGATTGGCACAATACACCCTTGCTTGATGCACAGCATCAGGTGATCGGTCTTGTCTCCCTCGTACAAAGACACAGTGAACCATTGCAGTTGCACCACTCGTTGGCGATCGCATCGGGTGCGTCTACGTCACAACAGCATGTCTCTAGCCAGAAACAAGCAGACGCGATCGCGCCTATTTCACCCGCCTTTTTGAGTGACATTATCAATGCTACAGCGGACCCGCTCTTTGTGAAAGACGAGCAGCATCGGTACATTGTTCTAAACGATCCCTTCTGCCAATTCATGGGCTGGAACCGAGCCAATGTCATTGGTCTTAACGACCACGATGTCTTTCCTGATATTGAGCAGGCTGACTTCTTTCGTGACACTGACCAGTTAGTGTTGGATAGTGGCTGCGATCGTGAAGACGAGGAAAGCATCACCAACCTGCATGGCATCACCCATATCTTTTCGACCAAAAAATCATGCCTACACGATGGCACTGGCAATAAGTTCATGGTTGGCACAATGCGCGATATTACGGCGCTGAAGCAGGCAGAAGCGGCTTTGAAGGAGGCGAAGGACGAGCTAGAGACACGGGTAGAGAAACGCACTATTGAGCTTCAGCAAACAGTCGCACAACTTCAGCAAGAAGTGTATGAACGGCAGGCAGCGCTCCACGAACGCGATCAAGCTGAAGCTAAACTGCAACACACCCGCAAGTTCCTGGAATCTGTGCTGAAAACCTTACCTGTTGCCGTGATTGCTAAAGAGGCGAAAGAGCTTCGCTACGTGCTGTGGAACCCAGCCGCCGAGGAAGTGCTGGGTGCCACGGCTAAAGACATGATGGGCAAGAATGCGTACGATTGCTTGCCGTTAGATCAAGCCGAGACACTGATAGAGCACGATCGCCAGGTGCTGAAAAGCAAGCGCATCGTCGATATTCCAGAAACACTGGTGCCGATAAACAGTGAACCGCGCATTTTGCATACTAAGAAAACGGCTGTCTTTGACGAGGAGGGCAAGCCACAGTATTTGTTAGCCATCACCGAAGACATTACCGAACGCAAGCAGGCAGAAGCGGCTTTGCGGCAGAGCGAAGCACAGCTACGAGCACTGGCTCAACGCGAAGAATTGCTCAATCGCGTCGCCAACCAAATTCGTAGTTCGCTGGATCTCGATACCATTCTCCAGACGACCGTACACGAAGTCCGTAACCTGTTGAAAATCGATCGCTGTAGCTTTTGCTGGTATCACGTTCAGTCTGATCAGTTAGCCAGCCTTGAGTTCACCCATGAGTCACGAGATGCGGCGTTGTCCAGCTTTCTCGGTACGTATCCACAAGACCTGAGTCGTCCAGCCGATCGCCACAACCCGATTGTTGAAAGTCTTTTGAGCCAGACACCCTATCGTGTCGATGACATTGCGACCGATCCACAACTGAAACCAGAAGCCCGCGAAATCCTACGTTTTTACGGCTACCATTCTGAGCTTTTGTTGCCCGTACCTATACTCTCTGGTCAACTAGGCGGTATTCATTGCGGGCATCACAGCGCCATCCGTCCGTGGAGCGACTCGGAAATGGAACTTCTGCAAGCCGTTGCCAGCCAACTCGCGATCGCCATTAACCAGGCAGAACTTTACAACCAGAGCG
The DNA here is from genome assembly GCA_019358895.1 of Tildeniella nuda ZEHNDER 1965/U140. GTDB lineage: Bacteria > Cyanobacteriota > Cyanobacteriia > Leptolyngbyales > Leptolyngbyaceae > Stenomitos > Stenomitos nudus. The sequence goes on from JAHHIG010000004.1 coordinate 158,148, forward strand.
TCACTGCTGCGAACACCGCTCAACAACAGGCACAGCAATTAGAGCAAGCGCTGCAAGAACTTCAGCAGGCACAAGCACAAATGGTGCAAAGCGAGAAGATGTCGAGCTTGGGGCAACTGGTCGCAGGAGTGGCGCATGAAATTAACAACCCCGTTAACTTTATCTACGGCAACCTCACCTACGCCAACGAGTATACTCAAGACCTGCTCAACCTCCTCGACTTATACCAGCAGCATTACCCAGCCCCTGCACCACAAATTAAAGCTGTTGCAGACGCGATCGACATTCAGTTTGTGATCACAGACCTGCCCAGACTGCTCACATCCATGAAAGTTGGTGCAGACCGCATTCAGAAGATCGTCGCTTCGCTAAGAACGTTTTCCCGAATGGATGAAGCCGAGTTCAAAGCAGTCAACCTTCACGAAGGTATTGATAGCACGCTGATGATCTTGCAGAGTCGACTCAAAGCGCAGCAGCTTCGCGGTCAGGGACGAGAATATACTCGCCCTGAGATCGAGATTGTCAAGGCATATGGCGAATTACCGCTGGTTGAATGCTACGCGGGACAGCTCAATCAGGTGTTTATGAATATCCTTAGCAATGCGATTGATGCGTTAGATGAGGGGGATGCCCAGCGTGATGCTGCCGCAATGGAGCAGCATCCCAGTATGATTCGGATTTGCACTGAACTTTTAGCCGACGATCGTGTCACGATTGCCATTGCGGATAACGGCACGGGCATTCCTGAAGCCGCTCGTCAGCGCTTGTTTGATCCCTTCTTCACTACTAAACCAGTGGGCAAGGGCACAGGCATGGGCTTATCCATTAGCTATCAAATTGTCACAGAGCGACACGGTGGCTCGTTGCGCTGCCTTTCATCACCTGGACAAGGCACAGAATTCATCATCGAAATTCCTCTTAAACAGCAGCTTCAGTAAGCTGGGTCTGTCCTACACTTGATAGGAAAACCTCTCCGCTTCCCTGTCGATACGGTGGCATCTCATGACAGACACGCCAAGAATCCTGGCTTTTGCTGGCAGCACTCGAACTGATTCCTTCAATAAAAAGCTCGTTAAGATTGCCGCGCAAGGTGCAAGAGCGGCAGGAGCAGACGCGACATTTGTCGATTTGCGAGATTTTTCGCTCCCTCTATTTGATGAAGATCTGGAGGCAAAGGAAGGACTTCCAGCAGGTGCTCGCCAGTTCAAAGATCTCCTCCTGGCGCACGATGGCTTGCTGATTGCGTCGCCTGAATATAACAGCTCACTCACGGCTGTTTTAAAGAATGCGATCGACTGGGCATCTCGTCCTGCTGAAGGTGAAGCGCCGCTGGGCTGCTTTGTAGGGAAGGTTGCTTCACTGATGAGTGCGTCTCCTGGTGCATTGGGCGGTTTACGTGGTCTGGTACACTTGCGAGCAATTCTGGGTAATATCAAGGTCATTGTGCTCCCCGACCAAATTGCGGTGCCGACAGCCTACGACGCATTTGACCCTAGCGGCAATCTCAAAGATTTTAAGCAACAGGCAGCTATAGAGAGTCTAGGCAAAAATGTGGCGACGATCGTAGCAAAGCTCAAAGCCTAATGCTGCTCCAGATTACGTGTATGTAGAGCAAAGGGAGCGTGCAAAGAAATTACTTTATCGCGTCAGAGGTGATGACTTTAGCAGGTATACCAATGGCTGTTGCTTTGGGTGGTACGTCAGACAAAACGACCGCATTCGCTCCAATGTTGGCATCGTCACCCACTGTAACGTTGCCAAGGATGACTGCACCAGCGCCAACATTCACACGTTTTCCTAGTTTCGGCGCATCAAATAGACGATCGAGATAGCGCAGCCCCAGCGTTACTCCTTGTCGAATAATGCTGTCATCGCCAATGTGGCAGTAACCATGAATCACGATCGCCCCTTGATGCTCAATAATCACGCGGCGACCGAGTTGCACCGTGTAGGGCAGTTCAATACCGTAACCATTGCGAATTTTTCGATAAAGCGCTTGGTAAAGCAGGCTGAAGGGTGCTCGCACTAGTTTCGGCTCAAGCGTCATACGCCACACCCCAAAGCGATGTACCGCTACTGCCCGAAACCCCGGTTTTGTCCAGTCTCGCCCGTGAGCCTCCCAGTCTTCTTTGATTTGTTGCCAAAGTCCTAACGGCTCGGTCTCGCTGGTGTTCAAATCTGACCTCCTCTGACAAACACACTGTTCAACAGAAAATCACTCCAAATTTTTGGGGGATCGGTATCAGGTTTGCGTTGAATCACCCGTCGCCAGCGCCATAGCGTGAAGCCTGACAGCCATGCTGCATCCGCCAGTGCTGCATATAACCAGCCATGATTCTTTAAAAAGTATCGCCGCCTGGAGTCAAACCAATACGTTGGCATACGTTTGGGTGGACGTTTAGAATCAGTCACACCAGAGCTTTGACCCACAAAATGGACAACATGGCTTTGCGGTACATACCAGCAAGACCATCCAGCGCGATGTGCTCTTAGACAAAAATCAACTTCCTCAAAGTACATGAAGTAGCTTTCGTCGAGCAACCCGATCGAGTCAAACACTTCCCGACGAATCATCATGCTTGCTCCTGCCACCCAATCTGTTTGGTGGGGATGATCAGCAACTTGTGGCACAACTGCCCATTGTGCAAGCAGTTTCGACGCAATCCCCAGGCGTAAACCAAAATCGAGTTCTCCCAGGACGTTTGGAAACCGAAAGGCTGATTGCTGCGATGTGGTGTCCAAATCCTCCAAACGGCTGCCTGCGATCCCAACCTCTGGTTGTTCATGCATAAAATCCAGCAGTGCTTTCACTGCACCCGGACGAATCACGGTATCTGGATTAAGCAGCAGCACATAAGGGCATGGGATGGTTGACTCCAGTGCGGGACGGATGGCGGCATTGTTGCCAAAGGCAAAACCACCGTTGTGCTCTAGCGGCATCAACGCCACCCACTCATGCCATTGATTAGTGTCGATCGCGGCTGCAATCTTCTCAACCGAACCATCACCAGAAGCATTATCGGTTACGACAACATAGCTACCAGGGATGGCGCTGATTTCCTCTGCCAAAGCATGCAAGCAATCGATCGTTAGAGCCGCCGTCCTGTAGTTAAGAACAACAACGAGTAGCGTTGTTGCTTGATCTAACTGAACCATATTCGACATTAGAACAACCTTTAGGCGAGATAGACGTTGTAAGCCGTCACTTAGAATCACTGACTGTGGCTACAGCGATCGCCTTTCTAGCGATCGCCAAGATTAGCTTTAAGCTGATTCTGCAATTAATCATCTTCTTACCTCACTTGCCTGAGGAGGGGTTGCCTAGCCGGAGATCCCTGTAGTTGCCGATTTAAAAGCACTCCGGTAAGACCGCCACCCGCGAGTGTGAAAATTGAATTGGGAAAAGCATTTAAAACGCAATCCAGCGCATACATAGCTAATCCAACTGTGATCGCCGCTGTAATGACAATATTAGGATGCGACCAAGAAGCAGGTGGGTAGAAAAACCAGAAACCTAAGACAGGTAAAAGTAATGTTGTAAAAACACTAATTAACCCGACTAAGCCATTTTGACCGAAGGCGATAATCCATAGACTGTCAGTGATTGTAATGGCGTAGCCACCCTCTTTATAAAGCTGGTTTCGACCAAAACCTCCCCAGCCAAATAAGATTCTTTCACGCGCTTTTCCGGAGAGAAGTTCCTCGTTCATGAATCTGAACCCCAAAGATTGAAGGCGATCCGGATCAATGAACTTTGCTAGAAAGTCAATAATTTCTTGCCCAGGAAATTCGCCAATTACACCTAAATACAAGTAAACAAATAAGCCCCCAGCTAGAATCCACATCAGGAAGCTAGCGCCATACCGCTGCGCGGCAATGAAAATAATCAGCGCAGCGACCAGCAAGAAAGCGGCACCCGTCGCTCTTACTAAAATAAAGGTTGTTACTAGGATGCCCATAACCCAGCTAATCGGAACGTTCCGAATGTGCTTGATTGTTTTAGTTCTCCACAGTACAACCCCCATCAATGTAGCGAACATCATCCACGTCCCTAGCACTAGTCCATTCTGTAGAAAGATGGATGGTCTATAGCCACCGTAACGAAGATCAGCGGCTCCAGCTGTAAATCGGTAGATAAGCCCGTGCAGGTTAACGCGAGTTGCGGCTTCAAAGAGACATAAAGGGATATACAATAATCCACCCCAAAAAATTCCAATTGCTAGCTGGCGCAACCCGGAAAAGCTGTTGAGATAGATCCGACCCAAAAAGTAAGGAACGCCCCAAGCCATTATTTGCCCAATCGTACTTGAAAGCCCATCATAGGCACCAAGCCCATTAGTCATTGATGCAGCAAAGGGACAAAGACACCAAACCGTTATTGGCAGATCAAACCAGTGAAATCTAAATAACTTAAAACGATCAACGTTATAAAGACAGGTTGCAAACAAAATAGCCAGACATGTAGCCGACATTTTGTTGTATTCCACTGGAATGCTGGGCAATTTGAATGCAGCTAACGGTAAAAACAACCAGGCTACCACAAAGCTAGTAATCAGTGCTCGCTGCGGGGGAAAGCGAGTAAACAGGTAAACAACGATTGGGAACCAGGCATACAGTACAAGAGTATTCACAGTTCACCTTCATGAAATTCAACACAGCAGGATGTCACAGGGCAAGAAACATGAAATGTATTGAATGCTAAGTAAGATTACGCTTCTCGCTCCTTACCAGTCGGAAGCGTAATCTTAAGCGTCTTTCGCTAAGAGCAATCGCTCGCTAATCACTTGTTTCTCAAAGCATCGCGAGCATCAACTAAAATTGGTGGAATGAATTTCTTCAGGACATCTCTTACAGTTGTGCGTGGTGTTTCTGCCAACTGAAAGCTGTCTTGAGGGCGAGTTTGAAAAATAGTCGTGTGTGGAGTACCTAGAGTCTCCTCAGCGGGACGTCCATTGGTGTAGTAATAGAGTGCTAACGACTTTCTCGTTCTGTCTTCTGGGCAGGTCAGTGGCTCAGGGTGACCATGATAAGAAAAATCAGTTGTGCTAAAGACAACACAGCGATTGAAGATGGGAAGAATTTTCTTTTCACACTGAGTCATGTTTTGATCCCACAGCTCAAGATGTCCTCCGTACTCCTCCTTCCAATCTTGATTGAGGTAGAGCAGAAAATTTAGGCGGCGATCGAGACGCAATTTTTTGTGCTTGTTAAAGTCTACGTGCATCTTCAAAAAGCCACCCCGCTCTATTTGGTGAAGTCCACCACCTTCAAAATGAGGATCTGGAAGAATCCCATCAATGCCCGTTAATATCTCCAAGAAAGTGATAAATGTGGAGGAATTGAGACTATAGAGCAGGAGGCGTGTTGCGTCTCCCATCTGATGTTCGTGTTTTGAAGCAAGCTTTTTTTCAGCAGGTGTTTGAAAGGCTTGCCAGTCGATTTGACCTGGCTTGGGAAACTCCTTTAAAACCTCTTCCAAGACCGATTCGGGCAAAAAATTATCAATCACAATGTGAGGAAATGGTTTAGCCGCGGCATAGGCTTCTCGATACTGAGCCGCTAAGGTTTTCAGGTAGTCTACATCAAGACGAAACATAGGAAGGGTTGCGTTCATAACATTCTCTAGCGAAATTTCCTCAAGACAAGAACTAATCTCACTGTACTAGGGCATTTGAAAGCGTTGACAGTTGATGAAACCATTAGACTGAAGCGTACTGTAGCCAGAAACTTTACAAATATTCTGCGAACATTGCCTCATCTTTCTAGTTATGGGATAAACATTTTTATAAACAGCTTCTGCTTTGAGACGGGATGGGAGGAAGTCAATAGGACGTGGTTTGACGACCTAAAAATAGCTTGAGCCAGACAACTAATGACTTCCCTTTAGCCAGTTTTTACAAGCTTCTTGCTGAGATACGTTGCCTGTTTTTGAGCTATTAATCTCAAGGAGCAAAGTTTTAAGGGGCAAAGTGAAACGTGTAAAATGCAAGCAACATTCGCTTTTGAGTGGGTTCTTGAATGGATGCTTTATTTTGTCGAAATCATCGCTCATAGAATGAAAAAATGTGACTATTCACCACGCCGTTCTAAAGTATTTCAACGAGCGTTGTAGTCTTGTTTCTAAGATAGGAAATAACATCACCTGATTTTTCGCTGAGACAATTAATTGAAATTGACACCATCACCAAGAACTAACGCCTAATTAAATCGACTCACTGCTACTGATACGCCTGTTTAAGGCGCTACGCTTTTCACTCATAGCCCTTCAGAAAAAGTGACTACATTTGAGGCATGGTCGAGGGGTTTGATCTCGCTTTTTTGGATCAGAGCTAAGAATCTCACCGTTAGTAGCCTATCGTAACTGCTGTATTAGGCAGTGGCAATCTTCAGCTCTTTTACTCAAAATTTACCGTCAGTCTGGCAATGGGTCGTTCCAGATCTATCAAGTGGCAGGGTGCGACAGCAAAACGAGGCACCTTGTAAGATGGCGCGGGTTGGGATTTTCCACTTTGTTACAGCCGTTTTCCAGGAGTTGCTCTGGGCTGGCAAGTCAGTTCAGGTTTCATCTGTACTCATAAAGAGGATGTAAAGATCGGAGCTATCTTTAGCATTCCCCATTACTTCTAGAGACGCTCAGAACCAAGCTCAACAAAATTCAAGCAGGCAAGTTGGTGTCAAGTGGAGTTGGGCAGCGTAGGAATATCAGCGCTAGATTTGGCATGACAACGACAAACTTTGAGTGTAGGGTTCCCAACAAGAAGCCTTTCCTGTAATCTGATTTGTCTGTCACTAAGCAACTGTGTTCGTCTAAAAAGCGTATGTCAAAAAAAACGATCGTGCGTAATCAAACTTCCATCGTTGTGAGTCTGGTGCTGCTGCTGGGGTTGACCATGCCACAGGTTGTGGGAGCGCAGCCGTTCCGTAAGATAGCTGGTGACGATAAGGTGACGGCGTTGCTTAAGGAGGGGCGTAAGCTTGTTGATGCTGGCAATCTTCCGGATGCAATCGCGATTTATCAACAAGCAGCAGAGCTAGATGCTCAGAACCCGCGCATCTTTTCAGGTATTGGGTTTTTGCAAGCTAACCAGGGAAAGTTTCGTGAAGCGATCGCATCTTATCAACAGGCACTTGCCCTTGACCCTAAAAATGCTGACTTTTATTACGCTGTGGGCTTTAGCGAGGCGAACCTGGGCAACAATGAGGCGGCGATCGCGGCGTACCGTCAGGCAACGCTCTTTAACCCTCGCCACATGAATGCTCAAATTGCTCTAGGCGTAGTGCTGACTCGTGAGAAAAACTATAGTGAGGCGCTGCGAGTGAGTCAGCGGGCGATCGCGTTAGAGCCTCGTAATTACAGACCCTACGAACTCATGGGGAATTTGTTTCTGCAACAAGAACGTCCTCAAGATGCCATCAAGCCCCTGTTGAGTGCTGCCCGACTTGCCCCCAAGAAAGGCAGCATTCAAGTTAGCCTGGGCACCGCTTTACTTGACCAGGGCAACCTGGAACGAGGACTGGCAGCCTTTCAACGAGCTGGGCAGTTTGAGCCGCGCAACCCGGCACTTCAGTTGCAAATCGGCAGAATTCTACAAGCGAAAGGACAGTACGATCGCGCCCTCAAAGCATATCAGCGGGCACTGTTCCTCAAATCAGACCTGGTTGAAGCGCAAGGCGCGATCGGTGATATCTACATGGAAAAGCAAGACTATCTTTCTGCCATCATTGCCTATCGCCAGTACGCTGCTACAGCACCGCAAAACCCCGATGCTTACTATAAGCTCGGCAAGGCGCTTAAAGGGCGCGAACGTAGAGACGAGGCAATTACCTCGCTGGAGCAAGCCAAGCGTCTGTATCAAGATCAGGGCAAAACGGATACCGCTAGAGAGGTCGATCGCTTATTGAACGAGCTGAAGCAAGAAAAAAGATGATCTTGATGATCTTAACGGTGCAGCCTTCGTTGAAAGCGCGGCACTTGAGTCTCTGAGGTGGAAACGTCGTGCATCATCCTCCTCGTTGGCGGAGGATGAAGTCTGCGATCGCTAGATCCATCGGCGTTGTCACCTTCAAATTACTTTCCTCACCCTGCGCGATTTTGACAGGCAACCCGCATTGCTCAAAGAGTGCTGCATCATCAGTGACTTCCCAGCCCTGACGCACGCCTTCCTTGTGGCAGTGAATCAGTTGCTCTACGGCAAAGCCCTGGGGTGTTTGGGCAGCCCAGAGGTGGCGGCGATCGGGCGTATTCGTAATCAGTTGTGTGGTGGGTTCTACGATCTTGATGGTGTCTTTGACAGGAATGGCAGCAATGAGACCTGGGCAGTGAAGAATTTCAGCGGCACAGCGATCGATTAACGTGGGAGTTACTAAGCAGCGCGCACCGTCGTGAATCAGCACGCGCTCTGCCACTGCTGGTAACGCCTGCAAGCCTTTGTAGACTGATTCCTGCCGTGTCACACCACCGGGGATAAAGTGAACGCATTTTGTCATACCCAGACTGATCACGATCTCCTTAAAGTCAGGGAAATCGTCTGGCTGACCGATGATACCGATCCAGCGTAGCGATCGCGATGCCTTAACAGCGGCAAGCGTCCAGCTAAGGAGGGGCTTGTCTAACAAAGGTAACAGCAGCTTGTTACGGCTACTGCCCATACGACGACCTGATCCAGCAGCAGGAATCAAGAGATACACGGCAGTCCTCTCATAGTTATGGTTCACCAGCAGCGACGTTTGACGATCGTTTCAGGAACATAAGCTTTCAGGAACACGGACGAACGATGGTAACCTTACAGGGATGCGTGGAGTCACAGGTAGGTTTGCAACCTTGCTTAATGCAGTCTGGCAACAAGGGCATTGAGCGTCAAATCAGGTGGTTTCCCATCCTGACCGTTGACACGTTAAATGCCCGTATCAGAGTTAGTGTTTTCCAAGCCTGCACTGAGCCGCGTTCCAAATTATGGGCGTATGGTGACGTGCAAGACGCAAAACTTTCCTGTCTCTTCACTTAAAATTAAAAGCGAATTAGCGTAAAGAATTATTATGCGAATCGTAGCCCTTGTCCCTGGCGGAATTGGCGATCAAATTCTATTCTTCCCCACCCTGGACGATCTGAAGCGAACCTATCCAAACGCCCAAATCGATGTGGTGGTTGAACCCAGAGCAAAAGATGCTTATCGGGTTTCTAAGTCGGTGCACAGCACGATTCTGTTTGATTTCAAAGGACGCAACAGTTTGGCAGATTTAGGGAACCTGCTAGGAGCCATTCGTGAGCGGGAGTACGACATTGCGCTCTCTTTGGGGCAACGTTGGACGGTAGGCTTTTTGTTGTGGTTAACGGGTATACCTAACCGAATTGGCTATGCGGGCAGCGCTGGTGAGTTGTTTCTGACCAACGCAGTGCCTTTAAAGCAAAATCAGTACGCGGCTCAGATGTATCACGATCTGCTCCAAGGACTAGAGATTCACACGCCCTGCCCTGAACTGGCACTGAGTGTCCCTGCAAAAGATCTCGACTGGGCAGAGGGTGAACGGCAGCGGTTGGGGGTTCAGAATAGCGGCTATGTGCTGATTCACGGTGGTTCTAGCGAACTTGCTAAGACCAAGGGGATCGATAAAATCTACCCCGTTTCAAACTGGAAGGGTATTATCCAAGACTTTGAGCACCGACAGCCTGAGTTGTCGATCGTGCTAGTTAAAGGACCGGAAGACACAGCCTTTGTAGAAGCGCTGCTAGAAGCCAGCCCCAAGCTCAAAGTGACGACACCTGCAGACGTGGGCAAACTTGCAGCAATGATTGCGGCTGCAAACCTGATGCTGTGTACCGACAGCGCCCCAATGCACCTGGCAGTTGCAGTGAAAACTTATACGCTGGCGCTGTTTGGTCCGACCGATCCCCAAAAGCTGCTGCCTGAGGGCAAGCGTTTTATTGGCATCAAATCGCTGACGGGTCGGATGGCAGATATTTCGCCGCAGACGGTGTTAGAGAAAATTTGGAGCAGTTAGCGTGTGACCAGACGAGCCGTTTTTCTCGATCGCGATGGCGTTCTCAACCAGGAAGTGGGCTATATCCATCGGGTTACCGATTTAAATTTGCTCCCCGGCGTTGCCCAAGCGGTCAAACAATTGAACCAGGCAGGGATTTTTTGCTGCTTAGTCTCTAATCAGTCTGGTCCTGCCAGAGGTTACTATCCTGCCAGCCATGTGGAGGCGTTACACGATCGTCTCTGCCAATTGCTCAAAGCTGGAGCAGACGCACATCTGGATGCGCTGTATTACTGTCCCTACCTGAGTGCGCCTGAAGGGGGTACTGAGCCAGCCTATACACGCTGGAGTACTTGGCGTAAGCCCAACACAGGTATGCTGGTTGCGGCTGCCTGGGAGCATGATCTAGCCCTTAACAAAAGCTTTATGGTGGGTGATAAAGCAACGGATGTTGACATGGCGCATAACGCAGGATGCCTGGGCATTCTTGTACAGACGGGCTTTGGCGATCGCGTCCTCGGCGGCAAGTATCAGCATCACACCAAGCCCGACTTCGTCGCGCCCGACTTATCCACAGCGGCAGGTTGGATTTTGCAACAGTAGATCACAAATGCGTACTCAATGCGGAAGATCAGGAAGCTTGCTGTAGTACTACAGTAGTAGAATAGTTGTTGTAGATACATTCTAAAGTTTTCTGAAATTGCCTTCAGGTCAAGCTTTGAGCAACTTCCTTAAAAATGCCCCTGCTGGGGGACTGCTAATTTTTTGACCTTTAGCATATTGTCAATATATTCTTTGAGATTCGTTACAAACCGTCAGGAGAATTGTCATATGCCTCTCATCGCTGGGATCGTTTTCTTCGCAGGCTACGCCGTGATTTGTGCACTTTTTGTCAATCGCGTTCGTTAAGCCTCAGCAAAGCGTTTTGCTGGTCGATCGCCCTCGATCGCTACAGTCCGTACCTTACCAGCCTAAGAAACGCTATACCAGCTACTTATAACAGTTCAAAAAAAGCGTCATCAATTTCGTACCCAAACATTTGGGTCATGGCTTTGAGCCGAGATGTTCCTTCGATCCCCTGTTGCTGCATCCAGTCTCCTAGCACAAAAATTTTGTGCATTACAAAGATTTCTAGGGCTTCTGGATTGTATTGAATGCCATCTTTAGGGTGAAACTGGTGGGGCACGAGCATTGCTGTGTAGCGGGTCAATTCGCCTGCTTTCCAGTCCAGCAAAAACGGTAGCCATGGATAGATCGCATCAAGGCGAATAAACCAGAGTCGCACTTCAGGGATTTCTGGTAGCTCTCTAGGATCGTCTGCTGCCTGAGCATAATCGACTTGAAACTGAAGCTGCTGTTCGTGAGTGGTTAGCGCTCCCTGTTGCAGTAGCGCGTCGACGACTGCTTGAGCCGGAGACAAATCGAGTGTATTGATCAAGGTTGTATTGAGGGCGATCGTCATCATTGCCATGAAATCCAGAGAACAAGACAGGTCTCTGTCCATTTTCCTCTGAATTTCCAGTTCTTTAACAGAGTAAAGCGATCGCTCAGCTCGGTCGGATGAGAGTGCCTCAACTCGAACCCATCTGGAGGCAAACTGAGCCTACCTTCGGTAAAGGCAAATATTCTCTCCTCAGAACAAGCTCATCTTCCCTTCATTTGTCAAAATCAAGCGGTCACTTCTACTCAAAAATGCTAAATTCACAGGGAGATTTCACCCAATAGTGAGAGGCTTCATGCTGAAGCAACGCAAAACCCAGGTATGGTTAGGGCTGATGGCACTGGGAGCGCTGGCTGTGGGAGCTGTGATCCCAGTGATGAGATGGAGTGATCGTTGGCACGAGCCTTCACCGATCGCTGTTACTACGGCAGAGGGTGCGACCAAAAAGCAAGTGGGTGCGTTCAAGGCACTGCCGCCAGCACAGCGCACGAAAGCACTTGAGGCGATCGTCAAAGGCAAAGAATCACCAGAACGTAGCCGTGCTCGTTATCTCCTAGCGACTGAGCTGATCGAGCAAGGGCAAGGCAAAAAAGCCTTGGAGCCACTACACGGTTTAGAGAACAGCTACCCTGCGCTGGCAGCGCACGTACTGAAGCAGCGAGCGCAAGCCTACGAACAGGTGGGCGATCGTGACAACATGCAGGCAACCCGCCAACAATTACTCAAAGACTATCCCAAGAATCCAGTCGCGGCAGAAGCTCTGGTCGCCCTGGGGCGAGACAACCCGCGCTATGGGGATCAGGCGATCGCACAATTTCCGGCGCACCCCAGCACGATCGGTCTAGTGCAGCAGCGGTTGAAGCAAAACCCTAAACAACCGCAACTGCTCTTGCTGGTTGCAAAACACGCGCTTTATGCACAAAACTATACTGATGTGCTGGACGATTTGACCAGCCACTATGCGTCGCAACTGCAACCCAACGATTGGGAAGCGATCGCGTTTGGCTATTGGGAGAAACAGCTTTATGGCAAAGCCGGAGCCGCTTACGCTCGTGCGCCCTACACTCCACTCAATGCCTACCGCGTTGGACGTGGTTTTCAACTGGGTGAAAAAGGCGGTGCGATCCAGGCATATCAACGCGTGATTCAGACGTTTCCTACCGCCAGTGAGACGGCTCTGGCACTGCTGCGCCTAGCCAAACTCTCTGAACCAGTACAAGCTGTAAGCTATCTGGATCAGGTAGCCCAGCGATTTCCAGCTAAAGCAGGTGAGGCACTCTTAGAAAAAGCCAAGCTATTGGAGCAGCAGAACAGCCTCAAGTTTGCGGCAGCAGTACGCCAGATTTTGCTCACGCGCTACAGCAAATCGGATGCAGCGGCTGAACTGCGGTGGAGCCTTGCCCAAGAGCGTGGCACGGCGAATGATGCTCAAGCCGCTCGCGTCTGGGCAGAGTCTCTGATGCTGCATAATCCAAACAGCGAACAGGCTCCTGAAGCGACCTACTGGAGCGGCAAATGGGCAGAGCAGCTTGGTAGGCAGACAGAAGCAAAAACCGCCTACGAGCAAGTGTTGGCGAAGTATCCACAGTCGTATTACGCATGGCGATCGGCTTCACGTCTCGGCTGGGATGTCGGAGACTTTACCAGTGTGCGTCAGCTCAAACCAGCAGTCATTCGCCCCGCCTCTCGACCTGATCTCCCTGTTGGTTCCACCGCACTCAAAGAACTCTTTCAGTTGGGTCAAGACCGTGATGCCTGGAGGCTTTGGCAGGTAGAATTCCAAGACCCGATGCAGCCCTCAGTGGCAGAACAGTTTACCGACGGAGTGATGCGATTGAGTGTCGGCGACTATCTGGACGGTATCTTTATGGTTTCGTTCTTACAGGAACGAGAGAAGCCCGAAGAGCAGTCGCAATATCGATCGCTCAAGCAGCAAGCGTCCTACTGGCAGGCACTCTACCCATTTCCCTTTCTGGAGCCGATCGAAACCTGGTCGCAAGAGCGTCAGCTTAATCCGCTACTGGTTACCGCACTCATTCGACAAGAATCACGGTTTATGCCGGGTATTCGCTCAAGTGTGGGTGCCACTGGCTTAATGCAGGTCATGCCCGATACAGGGGCGTGGATTGCCAAGCAGATTAAGCTGAAGACCTATCAACTGAATGATCCCGACGATAATATTAAGTTGGGCACCTGGTATCTGGACTATACGCATCAGGAATACAGCGGGAATTCGATGTTGGCGATCGCCAGCTATAACGCGGGTCCCGGAGCGGTTGGGGGTTGGGTTGCAAAAGCTGGGCAGCAAGACCCCGATGTTTTTGTCGAGAACATCCCGTATGCTGAAACTAAAGGCTACGTCAAATCAGTCTTTGAAAACTACTGGAACTATTTGCGCCTTTATAACCCAGACGTTTCTCAGAAGTTGACGCAGTTGCAAGGAAATCCCGCTAAACTGACTGTCGCAACACCTGATTCGTGAGGTGTACCATGACTGAACAGTTGCCGTCTCAGTCGAATCATTGTCGGCTCAGGCTAGCCTTGATAAACAAGGGTGTGCCTGCCTCCATAGACCTAGTTCTACAGGCAGATGGCGTTTGCTAAGGAGTTCCATAGACTAGTAAAAAGTTTTGGGAGAGAGCTATGGACGACTTTAAACTGTCGATCGTGATGTTTCTGATTAAGAGCGGCTTCGCTCTCGGTCAAGATTTTTCGATGGATGCCAATGGTGACCTAATTATTGGTAGTCCAGACACATTTTCCGCGCTCTCAGAGTTCATGGATTCTACATGCTCTTAGCTGAGCGCTTTAAAGGTTGGATCAGGCTGACCTTAGCGTTTGATTCTGCCAATGCTGACTCTGGCAGTGACGTTGTTGTAGCTGGTGCATGTGGTCAAATAACTGCCAGCAATATTGCTCTGGTAGCCCACAGGTCACCGCGCCACGTAGCACGACGTTGAAGTACCAGTCGTTTGGAGCCAGCTCTTCATCCAGCTTATCAACCACGACATAAGTGCGGACGTTGGTATAGAGCCGATTCTGAAATTGAATCTTTACTGTTTCACGACGGTACCCCCCAGTAGGAACCTCTTCACGTTCGTCGAGGCGATCGCTTAAGCGCCAGGGCAGCGTGTACAGAACGCCTTCTACAACCGAGACTGGATCGCTGACTACATCCAGTACGCCACAGTTGCGATGAGCGGAGCGACGGTAAAAGCCTAGTCTGTAACCCTCAAGCGTTGCAGGTCCAATCACAAAAGGATGCGTACTTTCGCCCAACGTGCGCTTTAAGTCAACAGGGCACATGCAAGAGCCATACGCAAAATAGTAAAACGTAGGCTCAGCCGATCGTGCCTGCCCTTGCTGCAAAGGTGATTGGTGGGTTAACAGCTTAGCGTGTGGCTCAGTGCCAGCATTAAAGAGGTTTGCCATACAGTAAGGGGAGTGAAACTTAAACCTTGCAGATTGTCAGATGCTTTAAAGTAACGCATTCCGACGTAAGAACTGTAGTTTTCCTTCAGGTTGTCAGCTAAGCGCGAATAAGAGTAGTCTCTCGCGTTTCTTGACTCTTGCTTCTTTTATAGCTAGAGCTTAATGCAAGCACTTGCCAAAGACGGTGTAATGGAATTCTCTTTACCGAGACTTCAGGAATTACACGGTTATCGTGAGTCGTTTGATAAAGATAGGAATCACGCAAACCTTGGAGGTTTTAACCAGCAATTGAGCATTGCCGCCTATATTGTCGCTTAGACCTCCAAGGTTTCGGTCAAACCTGTAAGCCCGAAAGATTGCTTGGGGCGATATAAGCGATTTCACTGCTTGTAGGTGAAACTGCCGTAGGTTCACATTAAAATACGACCCAGAGACAATTTCTGCGTCTGCTCACAGCCTTTTTCCATGCCCTCAAAGCGTCTGCTAGGATTCCAAGCGGTAAACGCGTCCTTGTTGGTCGGTTCGACAGATCCAGCGTTGGCTGCCGCTAGACAAAACCACTCGCCATCCTTTGATCAGCGCTTGAGTACATATTTCACTCGATCGAGCTAAGCCGAAGCAGCCATCCGTCCAAGTCTTTGGAACTGCTTCTACAACCTTTAGTTTTGCCGCCGGAATGCGAGTTTGTTTGCTTAGCGCTTGGCGCAGACGGTTAACAACGCTGGGAGGCACTTGAACGGTGGCAGCAGCATTGCTGCTTGCGATCACGCTCTGATTGCTGCTCAATATAACTCTGGGTGGCAGGCTTCGAGCCGCAGCGCTGAGCGGCAGTAACACCGTTGCGCCAAGGATCATACTTACCATCGCGATCGCCAAAAAGCGATTGAACCGCGTTTGTCTCTGTACCAACCTCGATCGCGGAGCAGCCCACTGTGGGTGTCGGTGTTTCATAAGACGATTAACACTGAGCGTTTGAGTTGAATGTGACAAACGTGAGAGACAAATCTAGAGAGCCTGTCCTACAAACGGAATTTGCCGCCACAGTTGGTTGAAGCTTGTGGGGTGAACGACGCGCCATATCGCTAAAACGGCGATCGCGACGATTGCCAGCGTCAGCAAATTATAAAAGATCTGCTCTGGTCGAATCGATCGCCGTGCCGGATAGTGTCCCTTGTTTTGAGCAGCCTGACTTGGCTTTGGTCGTGCTGGAGTTGCGATCGACGTTCTGTTCACGACTGGTGTAACGGCTCCTACCATTAAGCGCATGGCATGAAGTTGGTTGGCGACAACGGGCGGTTTGCGTGCTGAGCGGCTCCATTGCACCAGCACTGTCAGCGGCAACCCACACAGGTTAGGTGTATTGAGCAGCCGCAAGCGTTGAACCAAACCCTGATCATTTGCTGCTACCACCACCAGTCCTTCTGGGCGATTACGTGCCAAGCCATATGCCGCTTGAGCGGTTGCCAGTGAGAGTCTGGTTTTCTTGCTCAATGCATGCCCTTCAGTTGGTTTAAGTGCCGCGTGCTGAGCGATCGAAGTCGTGGCTTTCCACCCGCTCTCTGGAAAAAAGCGGACGAACTCTCGTGCTGTGCGCTCTTGAGCAGGTGCGATCGCATGGCTACACAATAGCTGTATTTCTTCCAGCACAGCCTTTGGAATAAAGCATTCTCCAAGCCGTGAAAATTCTTGCCAGTGCCGTATGCTACTAGCCATTACAGCGCTGAGGTCAAGCAGTATGAGAAAGGGAGGTAAAGCAGCCATAGCAGCGTTCAGGGAGCTAAATCGAGCGTTTGAGAAAATCTTGCAAAGCAGACGTGATTGAAGTATGAAGCTGCGTAACGTTCGTTTCTGAAAGATTGAGAAATGATCCGAGCGGTGTGAAGAAGCTTTACCGTATAGGTTTAGATTGCCCTGAGAGGTGAATTATGAGCAACATTTCTAGATATCGTTTAGTCTGCACCCTTTCGTTTGGTGACATTTATGGGCAGATTATTGTTTGGCTGATTGTAATTTTTCTCAGTTTGGCATCGGCTTTAGCCTTGATGGGAGCCAGTAAGCCAATCTACGCACTTGCTGTTGTTGGCTTAATTCTAGTACTAACTCTACCGTTCTTACTCTTTGCCTTCGTAACAACAATGTTAAATCACATTGAGCTGACCTCTGTTGACCCAGCTACGAGTAGTCGAAATGTTACCCCT
Organism: Tildeniella nuda ZEHNDER 1965/U140; assembly: GCA_019358895.1. Taxonomy (GTDB): domain Bacteria; phylum Cyanobacteriota; class Cyanobacteriia; order Leptolyngbyales; family Leptolyngbyaceae; genus Stenomitos; species Stenomitos nudus. The sequence goes on from JAHHIG010000004.1 coordinate 175,197, forward strand.
ACGTCAACGAATGCTTCTAGCCAGCGTCCGGTGCAGGCGGCAGGGTAAGGAAGTGAGGGGAGAGGTGTGAGGAGAGAGGTGTAGAAGGCAGTAGTCAAAATTGACTCAAAACTCAAAACTTCATCCCCTGCTCTCCCTGTCGCCCCCGCTCCTCTTGCCTTCTCCCCCCTCACTCCTCGCCTTTCTAAAGAAGTTCCTTGTCTTTTGGCACGGGACTTTTTATTTTGGCAGGATAGATGGAGCTAGTTCTTCGGGCGATCGCATATGTTTGAGCATGACGTGATTATTGTCGGTGGTGGTTTGGCGGGCGCGCGGGCGGCTCTGGAAATTATTCGCACTGATCCCACGCTAAATGTGGCAGTGGTGGCAAAGACGCATCCGATTCGATCGCACTCGGTCGCGGCTCAGGGTGGTATTGCTGCGTCGCTCAAAAATGTAGATTCTGCCGACAGTTGGGAGGCACACGCGTTCGATACGGTTAAAGGTGCCGATTACCTCGCCGATCAGGATGCTGTTGAACTGTTGACGCGAGAAGCGCCTGATGTGGTCATCGATCTGGAACACATGGGCGTGCTGTTTTCGCGCTTGCCAGATGGACGGATGGCTCAACGTGCCTTTGGTGGACACACCCACAACCGCACCTGTTACGCTGCCGACAAAACGGGGCATGCGATTCTACATGAACTGGTTTGCAATCTGCTGAGTCGCGGTGTCACCATTTATGACGAATGGTATGTGCTGCGGCTGATTTTGGAAGAGGGGCAGGCGAAGGGTGTGGTGATGTATCACATTGAGGATGGTCAGTTGGCGATCGTCCGTGCCAAAGCGGTCATGTTTGCCACAGGCGGCTATGGGCGAGTCTACAACACTACGTCCAACGACTATGCCTCGACGGGTGACGGACTTTCGATGACAGCGCTAGTGGGTTTACCACTGGAAGATATAGAGTTTGTGCAGTTCCACCCTACGGGGCTATATCCTGTCGGTGTGCTGATCTCTGAGGCAGTGCGGGGAGAAGGAGCGTATCTGATCAATAGCGACGGGCGGCGGTTCATGGAGGACTACGCGCCTAGCCGGATGGAATTAGCTCCTCGTGATATTACCTCCAGGGCGATCACGCGGGAAGTTCGCGCTGGACGCGGTGTGTATCCCGATGGCAGGGCAGGTGGACCGTGCGTGTATCTGGATTTGCGCCACATGGGACGAGAAAAGATCATGAGCCGTGTGCCCTTTTGCTGGGAAGAAGCGCATCGACTGGTGAATGTGGATGCCGTGACACAGCCAATGCCCATTCGACCGACGGTGCATTACTCGATGGGCGGTATTCCAGTAAACACGGATGGTCAGGTGCGTAGCAGTGCAGACGATTTGGTGGAGGGATTCTTTGCAGCGGGTGAAGCGGCGTGTGTGTCGGTGCACGGAGCAAATCGGTTAGGTAGTAATTCCCTGCTGGAATGCGTGGTGTATGGCAAACGGACGGGTGCCGCGATCGCCCACTACATCCAGAACCGTAAACTCCCTGATGTTGATGAAGCCCGCTATCTCAATGAAGCGCAAAGCCAAATTCAGGCGTTACTTGATCAGCCAGGACAGTATCGCATTGCAGAACTGCGTCAGGCGTATCAGGATTGCATGACCGAACATTGTGGTGTGTTTCGCACGGATGCAGTGATGCGTGAAGGTCTGACGCAGCTAAAAGCACTCCAGCAGCGCTATAGCGAGGTGCGGTTAGATGATAAAGGCAAGCTGTGGAATACGGAGATCACTGAAGCGCTGGAGCTACGCAATCTCATGATCGTGGGCGAGATGATCCTCACTGCTGCGTTGAACCGTCAGGAAAGCCGAGGATCTCATTCGCGGGAAGACTACCCCGATCGCGATGATACAAACTTCCTCAAGCACACGCTGACGTACTATTCTCCCGCTGGCATTGACATCAGCTATAAGCCTGTCGTCATCACACTGTTTCAACCGCAGGAGCGGAAATATTAGTGCTGGCTCAGTTAACGCACTACCCTTACGCTTCTGGGCGGCGTGTGGTGATGGGCAAACGGGGTGCCGTCGCTACCAGTCAACCACTGGCAGCACTGGCAGGGATGGAAATACTCTGGCAGGGCGGAAATGCGGTGGATGCGGCTGTAGCAACGGCGATCGCCCTTACCGTCCTCGAACCAACCTCCAACGGCATTGGTTCTGATGCCTTTGCCTTAGTCTGGGATGGCAAACTGCACGGTCTAAATGCCTCTGGTCGCAGTCCTACAGCCCTGACCACCGATCATTTTGCGGGGATGTATCGCGTCCCTGAGCAGGATTGGCTGAGTGTGACAGTGCCAGGAGCGGTTTCGGCGTGGCGATCGCTCTGGGAACGTTGGGGACGACTGCCGTTTGAGCAGTTGTTTGCACCTGCGATTCGCTATGCCGAAGAGGGCTATCCTGTCTCACCCGAAACCGCGCTGGCGTGGAGACAGGCAGAAAAAACCTACTTGCCGCTTCAGGGGGCGGAATTTCAGGCGTTTAAGCAGGTTTTCTTTCCTGGCGATCGTGCTCCTGCCGCGGGCGAAATCTGGCGCAGTCCCGCTCATGCTGAAACGCTACGGGCGATCGCGCAGAGCGGAGGCGACAGTTTTTACAACGGAGCTTTGGCAGAAAAAATCACTGCCTTTGCGGCTGCCACTGGAGGGTTACTGACTCAAGCGGATTTTGCTGCCCATCAAGCGGATTGGGTCGAGCCGATCGCCACAAACTACCGAGACGTTACCGTGTGGGAAATGCCTCCCAACGGTCAGGGCATTGCGGCACTCATGGCGCTGAATTTGCTAGAAGGCTTTGACCTCAGCCGCTATCCGCGTGAATCGCCAGAGGTCTATCACTGGCAGATCGAGGCAATGAAGCTGGCGTTTGCCGACGCGCATCGCCATGTTGCCGATGCCGATTCGATGACCTTGAAGCACCCAGAACTGTTGAGTAAGGAGTATGCGCGCGATCGTCGCCCACTCATCAGCGACACCGCGATTCCTCTCGCTGAACCAGGACTACCCAAAGGTGGCACAGTTTACCTCGCAACTTCTGACGGTGAGTTGATGGTGTCATTCATCCAGTCGAACTATATGGGCTTTGGCAGCGGCATTCTCGTTCCGGGGACGGGTATTGCACTGCATAATCGGGCAGTCGGCTTCACCCTAGAACCGGGACACCCAAATCAAATCGCGCCTAGCAAGCGACCGTTTCATACCATCATTCCTGGCTTTCTCACCCGTAAGGGGCAACCGCTGGGACCCTTTGGCGTGATGGGTGCTCACATGCAGCCCCAGGGTCACCTTCAGGTCGTGGTGAATCTAGTGGACTATGGTATGAACCCACAAACTGCACTGGATGCACCCCGCTGGCAGTTTGTACGCGATAATCTGGTGCTGCTGGAGCTGACAGTTTCGCCTGCGATCGCCACAGCCCTCGCCGATCGTGGTCATATCATCCAACCCGGCGGCTTTTTCGGTAGGGGACAACTGATTTTGAGTGCAAATGGCGTTTTGGTTGCCGCCTCAGAACCCAGAGCCGATGGGCTGGCACTGGCATGGTAGTTCCTCCAGTTGGGTGAGCCAGCTAGAGGAGGCACGATCGCCGACTGCAAACTACGCTACGAGTGGAAGAAAAACGTGCGATCGTTGCCGCTAGAGGTGTGAGATGCTAAACAAACTACTCCGAGCCGCTACTATCACTGCCTTGCTAGGCGTTCTCATGCACGAAAGTTCTGCTATCAGACCCTCTTACCTGCTGTCAAACCAGCAGCCGTTACCGCCAGCAACGCTGAAGTTGAAGTTGCTGTAACTGATGCCGTAACTAATAACAATGTTGATTTTGCACATCACGCCGCGATCGCACTGGCAAAAAGCCCAACAAACGGGCATCTATCGCGCTGACTCGCTTGAAACCGAAGGGTTTATGCACTGTTCTACCCCTACGCAAGTGGTGGCTACAGCGAATGCGTTTTTTCGTGGTCAAGCAGGTCTGGTGCTGCTGTGTATTGAGAGCGATCGTGTTCAGTCAGAAATTCGCTACGAGGCAGCGCATGGAGAGCAGTTTCCTCATGTTTACGGTGCGCTTAATCTGGATGCGGTGACGCAGACGATCGACTTTGAGCCGAATGCCGACGGCAGCTTTACCTTACCGCCAGCACTTCAAACCTAAGAATCCGAGCTTCTTCAAGAAACCCGCCTTCTTGTTCTATCTAAATGGGGGCAGAGGGACTTGAACCCTCACGACCTTGCAGTCAACGGATTTTCATTCTCCTACAGCTTTCGCTGCTGCCAACAAGCTATGCCTGCTGGTTTTGAGAATTGGACTCTCCCTTTACCCTCGACTACACGTTAGGGTAGCTCCCGTCGAGTCTCTGCACCTTCCGAGGGAAGAAGTGTTGAGTAGCGCTCCGCGCCGCTGCGCTAGAGAGTTTTGAGGTTTGAGTTAATGTTTAACCCAAGCGGCAAAACCGATCGACTCACACCATCACCTCGGCTTGGCTCAGGATTGCCCTGTTGAAGAAAAGGGTGTGGGGTGTGGGGTGTCGGGTATTGGCGTTAGACAGTTCCGATTGAACTCAAATCTTGAGCCTTTATCCTTTAGCCTACTGCTTCGCAGAAGCAAGCTACATCCTTTAGCCTTTAGCCTTCATCCTTCATACCTCAATTTAGGTTTCCCTGAGTTTGAGAGCCGTCACTTGATCGATTTCTCCATCAAGGCTCAGTTGTCTAAGTCCGTTGCGTCTACCATTCCGCCATGCCCCCATAGTTGGATCATCAATCCATTTGTTTATTGCACCATCAATTGAGGTATTTGTGCAACTTCCTGATAATTTTCTGCACGTTGGTTGCTGGCGATCGTACCCGTGCAACCAATCCTTGCCCACAAAACACGGCGCGGAGGACAGGCAAGCGGTAGAATATTGGCAATTCCATCCTTTGCCATTTCTATGGATATTACGGTTGCCCTTCTCTATCTAGCTCTCGCTGGTGCCTTTCTGCTGGTTGTCCCGGCTGCCCTCTACTTTTACTTAAACAAGCGCTGGTATGTCGCCAGTTCCTTTGAACGGGCATTTATGTACTTCCTGGTGTTCATGTTTTTTCCAGGCTTGCTCTTGCTGGCACCGTTTCTCAACTTCCGTCCGCAGCGCCGTCAAGTGGCTGGTTAAGTGGGAGGTGGTTGTAACTCGTCCCGTTTCTTACCCCTCCTTTTGGGGTTGCCTTGCGTTCTTAGCCATACACATAGATGCGACGGATTGATGCTATCGGGATTAGCTTTGGAGTCTTTGCGGCTGGCGGACTCGGCTATCTGCTTTTGCAAGGCACAGGTTTAGACAGCACCACAGCAGGCATCTGGACACAGGTGGCACTGGTGGGCGGCTTAATCGGTTGGGTCGCTACCTATGCTTTTCGCGCTGTCACGCAGACGATGACCTACAATCAGCAGCTCAAAGATTACGAAGAAGCGGTGCTGCAAAAACGCTTTGAGGAATTGTCACCGGAAGAGCTGGCAACATTGCAGGCAGAGATTGAGGCGGAGAAGGGGAAAGAGGGAGTAGGGAATGGGGAGTAGGGAGTCGGGAATGGTTCCTTCCTAAACTTCTGGAGAGTTCTCTGCATTTTGAATGCTAACCCTTCTGGCTTCTGAACTCCTGGCTGCTTGTCTTCTAACCACTAAAAACTAATCACTAAAAACTTCTAGAATGACTTCGATCGCCCAACGCTTTGAAACTCTGCGTGACCATGCCCGCTGTGCGCTGATTCCCTTTATTACGGCAGGTGACCCAGATTTAGAAACCACAGCGGAGGCGCTGCGGGTGCTCGATCGCAATGGTGCCGATTTCATTGAACTGGGGGTGCCCTATTCTGACCCGCTGGCGGATGGTCCGGTAATTCAGGCGGCGGCAACACGGGCATTACAGCGAGGCACACGGTTGGATGATGTGCTGGAGGTGGTGCGATCGGTCAGTCCAACTATCCAAGCGCCCCTGATTTTGTTCACGTACTACAACCCGATTTTGAGTCGCGGCGTTGAAACCTATTTGCAGCAGATTGAGGTGGCTGGAGTGCGTGGGCTAGTAGTACCCGATTTGCCGCTGGAAGAGGCGGAAACGTTGCTGAAGCCAGCAGTAGAGTATGGCATTGAGGTAACGCTGTTGATTGCGCCGACCAGTCCAAAGGAGCGCATTTTGGCGATCGCCGAGCGGTCTCAGGGGTTTATTTACCTGGTCAGCACAACAGGCGTAACGGGCGTAAGAACGCAGGTGCAATCACGGGTAAAGGACTTGCTACTGGAGTTACGCACGGTAACAGACAAGCCGATTGGGGTTGGCTTTGGCATTTCGCAGCCGGAGCACGCGCGTCAGGTGATGGAGTGGGGAGCAGATGCGGCGATCGTCGGTAGTGCGTTTGTCAAGCGCTTAGCTGATGGTACGCCCGCTCAAGGACTTCAGGCGATCGAGACCTTTTGCCAGAGCTTGAAAGCCGCGATCGCGCCTATCTAAGAGTTTTACAGAAATAACAGCATGGTCTGTAGCCGTCAGCGAAAAGCTGATAGTTGATAGCTGATAGCTGATAGCTGATAGCTGATCCAAAAGTGTGGAGTTATTTTTTAGCAAGCTCTAAGGGGCTAATGCAAGACGTTGCGGTGCGGCACCCATGCTGGACAAGGTATATGTCCGTCCGGGCATGGCTCGTTAGTCCCCTGTAGCTGTCTCCTGCGGCAGTTAATAAGCATGTAGCGTTTCCAAAGCATGAATCAGATTTCAATACGACTTTGGTACGAAAAGCGGCGTTTAACGGCGATCGCTAAGATTTTGCAGGAAATATTAAGTTTTTTAAACTTTTTGCGGGATTTATGTTTTTCTAAAGGATTATGGCGGGGTTCGGTACTATCACTTACGTGGTATGTGTTGCTGTTGGTAACGTGTTGGTCTAAATTGCCTGTCTCAGTATCGCTAAAAGCGTTGCCAGTAGTGAATTTTAGGCTTTTTTGTTGCTTTTGGGCAATCCTGCTGTAGATTTATTCAAAGGTTTGCATCTGCTGTTGGTTGACTTTCAGTACCGCATAAATACTGACTTGGGTTTTGGATGAGTGTGAGGAGTGAGTTTTTTGAAGAAACTGCCAGGACGGGGCTTTCTCCACGTCTTAGCAGCCGGGGTTTTGCTTGGAGGAGTCTTCTCTTCTGCTTTGCCCGTCGTTGCTGATGACGTTGTGATCACGAATACTGCTTCAGCGAGGTTCAAAGACAGACCAGGAGGTCCCGATCGGGCTGCTAACTCTAATCCGACGACTTTTACCGCGACAGCAAATCGATCGAGCTTAGAAATTGTCAAAACAGCCGATCGAGCGGCGGCTGAACCGGGTGATACGGTTGTGTATCGTCTGCAAATCAAGAATACGGGCGCAGCAACAGTCGCCCCGCTGCAAGTCACCGATACCTTGCCTTTGGGCTTGCAGTTTGTTAATACGTCGGTGCGCGGCTCATTGGCGACAGGTAGTAGTGCTACCCAGGTTGCCATTGCCACTCCAACGGTGAGCGGACGCACAGTCACGTTTGCGTATCCCAGCCTCGCGCCGCAGCAAACGCTGACGCTAGTCTATGCCGCCTTGCTTACGCCCGATGCGATACGGGGTACAGGCAGGAACCTGGCTGTAGCACTGGGGCAAACGGCAACTATTCCAGTCCAAAGCAATACTGCCAGTTACAGGCTACAAATTCGTCCTGGTATTCTGGCTGACTGCGGCACGGTCATTGGGCGGGTGTTTGTAGACAAAAATTTTGATGGCGAACAGCAGCCTGGAGAGGCAGGGGTTCCTAATGCGGTCATTTTTATGGATGATGGCAACCGCATTACCACCGATGTCAACGGGTTGTTCTCGCTGTCCTACGTCATTTCGGGTACTCGTACTGGCACGCTGGATTTGACCAGCCTGCCCGGTTATACGATCGCTCCAAACTTATACCGCATTGAGGCAAACAGCCCCTCGCGCTTAGTCCGTTTGGCTCCGGGTAGCACCGTGCGGATGAATTTTGCCGTGACACCTAGCTTTAACGAACGGGGGCAACGGTAATGCGACATGTATCGATTAGTCTGGCATTGATGTCTTCCCTGTTGGGTGCGTTTGCCGCGATCGTGCCAGCTCACACCCGCGAGCTACCCTCTTTACCTGTATCGTTGCCCGTCAAGCAGGTGACAGACGTAAAAGCGAAGTCACCTGAAGCGGGTCAGCCAGCCTCTGCCGAAACATCCAAGCAGAGTCAGGTAATTGCCCAAACGCCCTCGCCTGTTGCACCCGCACCGACTCCAGTTGCGCCTGATGTCCGCATTCTGGCACCACAGGCAGCTACTACAGGTGAGCGATCGACCAGCTTGATTGTGCAGTATCCAGCGGCGACGAAAGTGCAGGTTACGGTAAACAAAAAACCGCTTGATCCTGCTGTTCAAACTCAGATTCAACCGTCTGCAACCGAGAATACGGTCACTCAGGTTTGGTACGACATTCCACTGCAATCGGGTGAGAATACGCTGACCGTGCAGCCAGAGAGCGGTACACCAGTGACTGTGACTGTGACGGTGAAGGAAACGGCTGCCCGTTTGGAGTTTTTGCCCACTACCGACCCGCGTGTTCCGGCTGATGGACGATCGTCCGTCACGATGGAAGGGCAGGTCATCGATGAGCAAGGACAGGCGATTGCGGAGGATGCGATCGTTACACTGACCGCCAGCGCAGGCAAGTTTGTGGGGGCTGACCAGGATGCCGAGCGTCCCGGTTTTCAAGTATTAGCCAGGGGCGGCAAATTTACTGCGCGGCTTCAGTCCAACCTGGCACCGCAAAAGGTTCGCATTCGTGCTGCTGTCGATTTGCGCGAGGCAAAGCCAGCCCAACCGAGTGACCCAAACCGACCGTTGCCGCCCATTCAAAAAGCGAACGATGGGCGATCGCGCTCTGAGCCTGTCCTCAGTCCTGCGCCCTTAGCACCGTTGGCAGGCATTTCGCCCCAACTTTCAGAGCTAGAAGCATATACGCAGGTCGAGTTCATTACCAATTTGCGCCCATTCATTGTGTCCGGGTCAGTCAACCTACGACTAGGGGCACCTGGAACTGATTATTACGGCAGTTTCCGAGATTTTCTCAGCCTCGATCGCATCAATGACGGCTCACCCCGCTTTGACTTTGGCGCTGCTGCCTTTGCCACAGGGCGCATTGGCGAATGGCTGTTTACAGGCGCGTTCAACAGCCAGCGTCCGCTGAACCAAACGTGCGACAACACCACCAACTTATTTCGGAATACGCAGGCATGCGATCAGGTCTATCCCGTCTACGGCGACAGCTCCACGACCGATTATCTGACCCCCTCCATTGACAGCGTTTATCTAAAGCTGGAGCGCACGTCTAAGGTGCCCGGTGCTGGCTCAGACTTCTTCATGTGGGGCGATTACAGCACACCAGAACTGGCAACCGCGTCGCAATATTACACGGCAACCAACCGCCAACTGCACGGCTTCAAGGCAAATTACAATCTGGGCAACTTCCAGGTAACGGGCTTCTACGCCAACAATCTGGAAGGCTTTCAGCGCGACACGATCGCCCCCAACGGCACCAGCGGCTACTACTTCCTGTCGCGGCGCTTGGTGAAGGCGGGCAGCGAACTGGTCTACCTGGAAACAGAGGAAATCGGTCGCCCCGGTACGCTGGTCGATCGCAAGCAGCTTTTCCAGGGGCAGGACTACGAATTTAATTATGACAGCGGGTCACTACTGTTCCGCCGCCCTGTACAGACGACTGAATTTGACCTGTTTGGGCGCACGCTGGTCCGTCGCATCGTTGTCACCTATCAGTATGAAGGCACTAGCAAAGACACTAGCCTTTATGCCGGACGAGTGCAGTACAACTTTGCCCGCACACCAGGGTTGGAAAGCTGGGCAGCCGCGAGCTACCTGAATGAAGGACAAGGTGGCAGAACGTTTGCCTTGTTTGGTCTGGATGCGCTGATTCCCTTGGGCAGAGATGCCAAGCTGCTTGCAGAATACGCCCGATCAACCAACGATTCCATTTTTCGTGGCACCATCCGAGGCAGTGCCTACCGCATCGAACTCAACGGCAAACTGACACCGGGCGTTCTGGCGCGGGCATACTACCGATCGGTAGACGAGAACTTCTCCAACGATGCCACGTTCAGTTTCGCACCAGGACAGACCAACTACGGTGCTGAAGTGTCCGCAAAGGTGACACCGTCTACCAGCCTGTTGTTCCAGGTCGATCGAGAAATCAACTTTGGCATTGCCTCAGCAGTGCGCGGTATTACCTCCGTTGCCTCAGCGGGTTTGACCGACCTGTTCAACCCAACGCGCGACCCCATTCCGGGAACGCGAGTGGACAACAGTCTCACCACCATTCGGTTGGGCGTGTTGCAAAAGCTGGGTACGGCAGAAATCGGGTTTGATTTTGTGAATCGCACCCGCGAGGATCGCATCGATCCAGGTTTGCTGGATCAGGGCAGCAGTCAGTTGATTTCCCGCTTGAACGTGCCGCTGGCAAGAACACTCGTGTTCCGCGCCCAGAACGAGACCAATATCGCCACGCCCGATCCGCTTTACCCCAATCGCACTACGCTGGCACTCGATTGGGCAGTTATGCAGGGCGTAACGCTGCGGCTGGCACAGCAGTTTCGAGATGAAACCAGCATCTATCGCACGAACTCCATTACCAGCCTGGACACGATCGTCGATCAGCGTCTGACAGAAAATACGTCCTTCACCGGACGCTACTCCATCCTGACTGGGGGGAATGGGCTGACGAATCAAGGCGCGATCGGTCTCAACCACCGGATCAAAATCGCGCCTGGTCTACGCGCGAACATCGGCTACGAGCGCATCTTCGGCGATATTTTTGCCTACACCGCCGCAGGGCAGCAGTTTGCACAGCCCGTTGCCGTAGGGCAAAGCGCTGCCTCGCTGGGCATCACGGGCGGCGACAGCTACAGCGTGGGGCTAGAGTACGTCGACAACCCCAACTTCAAAGCGACCGGACGCTACGAGTACCGTACCTCCAAGGCTGGCAACAACACTGTCATCTCAGCCGGAGCCGCTGGTAAGCTGTCACCTGCATTTACAGTACTGGCGCGCTACGACCAGGGCAACTTTGCTAACCAACTGTTGACGGGTTCTGGGTTGGGCGACACGATTAACTTCAAAGCAGGTCTGGCATACCGCGACCCTAACAGCGATAAGTTCAACGCCCTCCTGCGCTACGAATATCGTCAGAATCCTTCCTACATTCCCGATACGCTTCTGTTCAACAGCGGCACGGGTTCCACAGTGAACCTGTTCGCAGTGGAGGCAATCTATGCGCCTAATTACCGCTGGGAGTTTTACGGTAAGTTTGCCCTGCGAAATACCAAGTCCTACCTGGCAAGAGATTTGTTGGGCACTAATTCTATTACTTTGGCACAGGCTCGCACCAGCTATCGGCTGGGCTATCGCTGGGACATAGCGGGCGAAGTGCGCTGGATTGGTCAACCCGACAGCGGCTATCAGGAGGTTGGTTTTGTAGCCGAGGTCGGCTACTATGTCACGCCCAATTTACGCGTGGCAGCAGGCTATAGCTTTGGCGATGCTCAGGACCGAGACTTTGGCGATCGCGATCGGGGCGGTTTCTTCGTCGGTCTCAGCCTGAAGCTTGACCAACTCTCTGATGTCTTTGGCTTCAAACGCAACATTGCACCGCCACAGCAGCAGGAGTCGGTCATTAAACCTGTGGCAGACGCTTCTGTGACTCCACAAGTAACGCCTGATGGAGGACAAGGGAAATGAGCAAACAGCATCAGGATGGTATGAAGCAGAAGGCAGAGGGCAGAAGGCAGGAAGCAGAAGGCAGAGGGCAGAGGGCAGAGGGCAGAAGGCAGTATCAAATGTCGCTTTTGCTGGGGCTTCTGAGCGTTTTTGTCAGTGATATAGGGTTGACGCAAACGCCGGATGTGTCCGCTGCGTCGTCTTTGCGGGTGACGGTGAATAGTAATCAGGATGGAGCGATCCAGGCGGATGAGGTGCTGACGCTGCGGGAGGCGATCGCGATCGTCAACGGCACGTTACCACTGGACAAACTATCGCCTACCGAGCGATCGCAGGTGGAACCACAAGCGTTTGACGCATCAACTCAGATTGCGTTTAGCTTGCCGGAAGGACAAACCACGATTCGTCTGGTAGACGTGCTGCCTGCGTTACAGCGTCCTGGCTTGCTGATCGACGGTACTACGCAACCGGGCTATCAGGCGAACCAATCTGCCATTAATGAATTGCCGATGCCTGTGCCAGTAGTGGCGATCGCGCCTGCCGAGGGCAAAGAAGTGTTTCGTGGGTTCACCGTTGCGGCTAATGCCATCACCATTCGTGGGCTGAGTCTCTATGGCTTCACCTCCACTCACCGCGAAACTGCCAGCACACCTCCTGCGGATATTTTCATCACTCATCAACTGCCACCCCCCGATATCAGCAAACGTCCTACACCTGCCAACTTTGCGCCGTACTACAAAAACGACGTGCCAGTGCAGAATGTAGTGATTGAGAATAATTGGTTGGGGATAGCACCGTCGGATCAGCAGTCAGCAGTTAGCGGTCAGCAGTCAGCTTCAACTCAAAACTCATCTAGATCTCAAGATTCTCCCCGCTCTGCGTTTGGGGTGTCTGTGTTCGATGCCACTGGCACCGTCATTCGTCGCAACTGGATTGCTGATCACGATGGGAGTGCCATCATTACCTCAGTGAAAGCAGAGAATTTACAGGTCAGCGAGAACGTGATTACGGGCAACGGTGTGGCAGGGATGCCAGATGCTATTCGGCTGGAAGGTGCTGTCAACCAGTCGCAAATTACAGGTAATCTCATCTGCGGCAACGATGGCAGCGGTGTCTACCTGTTTAAGCCCAATGGTGCTGTGCAGATTAAAGACAACCAGATTATCTACAACGGCAGGCGGCTCCGACGAGCAGCGGTTTATCTGATGGGCAGTAACCATCAAGTAACGGGCAATCAAATTGGTTATCAAGCAGGACCGGGTGTCGTGGTGGCAGCCTATCCCACCAGCCAACAGAACCAGATTGAGGCGAACCGCTTCTCTAATCTGGAGGGATTGAGCATTGATCTGGTCACGCGGCAAGGAACAGGCGCGTTTGGGTATGCCGATCCGGTCGTGGAAGCAGGGACGGATGTGTATGACTATCAGCGGGGTGATGGTGTCAATCCGCAGCGTGACACGCCGAACCGTCGTAAGGAAACGGGTAACGATGCCATTAACGCACCTCGGTTTGCCAGCAAAGAGTTTTTTGCCCTCAAGTCTGAAACCGACAAACCATCGGTACAGATCTTGGGGAAAGCTGATCCAGGTTCCAAGATTGCGATTTATCAGGTCACGGGCAAGGATGATGGTTTCGGTCCGTTGAGTGAACCGATCGCCACTACAGAAACTGACGCAAAGGGCAACTTCAGTACGACGATCGCAGCCTCTCCGGGTGAGTCGATCAGCGCGATCGCCACTGACCCGCGCTACGGTACCTCCGAACCCGCTCGTATAGCAGTCGTTCGATCACTCGATCCATCTGCCCCCCCAGCCTCCTCTGCTTCCCCCGCTCCCCAGCCTCCCACTGCCCCGCCTCGTTGCACCACTCCGGTTGCTCAACAGCCACCAGCAACAGAACCGCCACCCAAAATCGTGCGTCTGACGGTGCCTAGAAACATCCACTTCGCGCTCGACAAATTCAACATCAGTCCAGCGACCGCTAGAGTGCTCGATCGCATCGCGCAGGTGCTCGTCGAGAATCCTTATATTCTCGTGACGCTTGAAGGACACACCGATCCTCGTGCCAGCGATGCGTACAACCTGAAACTGGGCGAAAATCGGGCGATCGCGGCGCGCAACTATCTACTACGACGAGGCATTACGCCAGAACGTATGACTATTCGATCGTTGGGTGAGCGCAAGCCCCTTTCTCCGGGTAGGACACGACTCGATTATGCGCGCGATCGACGCGTCGAACTAATCTATCGCGATGCCAGAGACATCGAAGTGATCATTCAGGAACAAGATTTGCAGATTGAACCATGAAGCCGATCGCCTCATGCTAACCCCCCTTTGAGTATTTTCCCTGTGTGAGGATTGATGAACCGTCCCCTTAAAAAAATTCTTACCCTCTCGTCTTTGAGCCTGCTCCTCGGCTCCCAGACGTTGCTACCACCCCTGCCTGCACAGGCACAAATTTTTGACGGCTTTACTGGGTGTCCTGCTGGTACACGAGAAGGCGCAATTAACCTTGTCACCAACGGCAGCTTTGCTACCTCTCCTGGAGTCGTGAATGCGCCGTTGCCAAATGGCAACCCTGCCGGGTTTTTAAGTGATTTGCCTTACAGGGCTGATGGTGCTTACCCAGATGATAATCCGGCTCCGCCAACTCCACTGGGCGGTCTTGCTATTCAGACCGGTTCAATTAACTTTCTAAATGGCATCGTGCTAGGGCAACCGTTCCCTGGAGATGCTGCCAATGGAGTTGCTCCTTCAAACACTTACCTCTATTCCAACCCGAACGCCAGCGCTAATACGCCACTGGTGGCAGGTTCAGCATTCCCCAATCCAATCATTTGGCGGCAGATCCTGCCTGGGTTACGTCCCAATGCGAGCTATAACTTTACGGCTTACTTCTTCAATCTCCTGAATCCCGCTGACCCCAACAACGCGAACGCGATCGATCCCATCATTCAGTTTCTTGCTGGACCTCCGGGTGGTGCCAATACTGCGTTTGTTCCAACGCTTCAGGGAACGACTGTAGGGCGAACGCAGACATGGACTCGGGTGCAGGGTTTGTTTCGCACCACAAATCAAACGTCCCTGGAATTACGGATTGTTGACCAGGCAAATTCAGTCAATGGAGATGATTTTGGACTGACAGCAGTAGGCTTCAGGGAATGCATTCCCATTTTGGGCGTTGCCAAGCAGGCGGGTACACCAGTGCAAAATGCTGATGGCACTTACACCATTCCTTACACCCTGCGTGTGCGTAACTTTGCCCCTGCAAATAGCACTCAATTTGACCTCTTAAACCTGCAGCTAACTGACAATCTGGCGCAGGCGTTTGCCTCTGCCACGCTCAATTCGGTTAGTGGCATTCAAAGCCCAACGTTGACTGTCAACGCGGGCTTCAACGGCGGCACAAACCAAAATCTGTTGCAGGGAACCGATACCTTGCCCTCTGGAACCACTGCCACCATTACGTTTAACGTCAATATTACGCCGGGAACGGGAGCCAATGGCTTCGGACCTTTCAACAACACAACGACTGCTACCGCAACGAGTCAGGGAGGATCGCCCGTCAGCGATCAATCGAACGATGGTGCGAATGCTGACTCTGACAACGATGGCAATCCTGCCAATAATAATGTACCGACGACTGTTTCTCTAAGCCCCTCAGGTGGCGGTGGTTCTGGAGCATTCCGTTTGGTCAAGCGCATTACCAACGTCATTCGTAATGGGACGCAGCTAAGTGGGGTCAATTTTGGTGCCTTTGTGGATGGCGCGGGCGATGATGATAATGCGCCTGGATTTACTCAACTTCAGCCCGGAAACGCACCGATCGGTCAAATCAACCTTGATCCCACGACGGTCAAACTTCAGAGTGGCGATGATGTGGAGTATTCGGTCTACTACCTCTCGGATGGCACGGGAACCGCGATCGATGTCAGCATCTGTGATCCCATCCCATCAGGCACTTCGCTTACAGCAAATACGACGCAGATCCGGCGTAATAATGGCGCGATCGCCACTAGCGGTACCGTGTTTGCTCCACTTGCGCCTCTGCCAGCAGGAAACACCTGCCCTGATGCCACCAATCAAAATGGTACGGTGATCTTTGATCTGGGTGATGTTCCAAACACTGCAGGCAGTAACTTTGGGTTAGTACGCTTCCGAGTCAGAGTCAATTAATAGTTTTTGGTTTTTGGCTGTTAGTAGTTAGTGTTTGATAATTAATCACTCCCTACCTAGACCAGTGCCTCAAAGTGAGCGTCTAAAAACTAATAACCAAAAACTAACAACGTCTGAGCGTGTACCGTTACTTGCTGTTTCACAAACCCTATGATGTGCTGTGTCAATTTACTGATGACGGCTCCAATGGGGTACGACGCACACTCAAAGATTACATTCCAATTTCAGGCGTTTATCCCGTTGGGCGGCTCGATCGCGATAGCGAAGGGCTGCTGCTACTGACGAATCACGGCTCTCTGCAACATCGTCTCAGCGATCCCAAGTTTCAGCATCCGCGCACGTATTGGGTACAGGTCGAACGGACACCTGATGCGGTCGCGCTTAAACAACTACGGCAAGGCGTGATGATTCAGGGCACTCAAACACGTCCCGCGATCGTGACATTATTGACAGAAGCACCGACTCTACCACCGCGTGATCCACCGATCCGCTTTCGCAAAACCGTACCAACTGCTTGGCTAGAACTAACGCTCACCGAGGGGCGCAATCGACAGGTGCGGCGTATGACGGCAGCCGTAAACTTTCCCACACTGCGACTGGTGCGCGTGGCGATCGCCCATCTTCAGCTCACCGGACTTGTTCCTGGGCAATGGCGCGATCTAACGCTCGCAGAACTCCACCCGTTGCAGGATCTTTGTCGGTAGAATAGAAACCTATGGAACGCGAAGTCATCACCCTCCTGTCCCCACGGGAAATCGACAAAATGCGTCAGGCGGGACACCTGGCAGCGAAATTGTTGCACCATCTTTCTGCCCTGGTGCAACCCGGTGTGAGCACCCTCGCACTCAACGACGAAGCCGAACGTTGGACTCAAGCACATGGGGCAAAAAGTGCGCCACTGGGCTACAAAGGCTTTCCAAAGTCCATTTGTACCAGCGTGAATGAAGTTGTTTGTCACGGCATCCCCAACGCTAAGCAAATCTTGAAAGACGGCGACATCATCAATATCGATGTGACAGTGATTTTGGATGGTTATCACGGCGATACCTCCAAAATGTTTTTTGTCGGAGAACCATCGCCGATCGCCCGCAAACTGATTGAAGTCACTGACGAATGCCGTCGTCGGGGCATTGCCGCTGTCAAACCCGGTGCCAAGATTGGCGATATTGGTGCTGCCATTCAGGCATATGCTGAAGGGCAAGGCTTTTCCGTTGTGCAAGATTTTGTGGGGCACGGCATTAGCAAAGTCTTTCATACTGCGCCTCAAATCCCTCACTATGGCAAAGCGGGTACAGGCAAAAAGCTGCGATCGGGCATGGTGTTTACCATCGAACCGATGATTAACGAAGGTACCTGGGAAGTCAAAGTCCTCGCTGACAAATGGACGGCTGTAACGCTCGATCGCAAGCTCTCTGCCCAGTGTGAACACACGATCGCCGTCACTGAAACTGGCGTAGAAATTCTCACACCTTACCCAGGGGAAGACATTTCCTAGGGCGCGTCATCAATTAGCTCCAAAAACTTGCGGTATCAGCATGATCGCGCCCGCCCCAACACACCAGGCTAGGGGCTGGACCCCTTGCTGCAAGTCATGTGTAGTTGTAATTGATGACAGCCCCTAGAACGGATGCTACCTAACCGTCCGACAAGGCGAGATCTCCAACTGCCTTCCTCCTATGCAATTGCCTAAGGAATAAGAATTCAATCACATTGAGTTTTGTAGGATGTGTATAGCCTACTCTTCGAGAAGCAAGCTACGGCATGGCTTCACTAAAGGCGCTAGCCGTAACGCATCAAAGCCCCGAAAGCGATGCGTTACGCTGCGCTGACGGCATCCTACGCAGAATTACGGGTCATTTAATCCACGATCCTAAGGTCTCAGATGACTCACATTTTGGCGAAGGGTCGCGCGATCGCCAACGATTTGTGGCAGATGTCCGTTCAGCGGAATCAGTCCCAGTCCCTTCAGGTCGGCTTCTACCATTAGAAAGACGAGCTGCTCGAAGGTAACGGATGGCTGCCAACCCAGTGTTTCACGGGCTTTGGTGGCATCCCCGATTAAAAGTTCGACTTCGGCAGGGCGCAGGTAGCGATCGTCAAACTCGACATAGTCCTGCCAGTTCAGATTGACATACCCAAAGGCGATGGCGAGAAACTCATGAATTGCGTGAGCTTCACCAGTCGCCACCACGTAATCATCGGGTTTATCCTGTTGCAACATCAGCCACATCGCTTTGACGTAATCTTTGGCATATCCCCAATCGCGCTTGGTATCAAGGTTGCCCAGGTAGAGCTTTTTCTGCTGTCCGGCAATAATGCGAGCGATCGCGCGGGTAATTTTGCGGGTCACAAACGTTTCGCCACGACGGGGTGACTCATGGTTAAACAAGATTCCATTTGCCGCAAATAAACCGTAAGACTCCCGGTAGTTGATTGACTGCCAGTGAGCATATACCTTCGCGCAGGCGTAAGGGCTACGAGGATAAAAGGGCGTTGTTTCCCGCTGCGGAATTTCCTGCACTTTGCCATACATTTCAGACGAACCCGCCTGGTAGAAGCGTACCTGGATGCCTGTGCGGTGCTGATAGTCCCGCATGGCTTCCAGCAGGCGCAGCGTACCCATACCGACTGTATCAACCGTGTATTCTGGCGAGTCGAAGCTAACGCGGACGTGAGATTGAGCACCAAGATTATAAATTTCGGTCGGCTTGACGGCTTCAAGAATGCGTCGCAGCGTGGTGCCGTCCGTCAGATCGCCATAGTGCAGAAACAGTCGTGCTGTTTGGTCATGCGGATCTTCATAGATATGATCGATGCGATCGGTGTTAAACGTAGACGTGCGCCGGATAATACCGTGGACTTCATAGTCTTTTTCTAATAAAAGTTCGCTTAAATAAGAGCCATCTTGACCCGTAATGCCAGTGATGAGTGCCCGTTTGCGTTGCGTCATAGTAAAAGCGCCTGGATGGAACGTGATCAAACAGCGGGGTCTGTAGGTTCAAGCTGCCCTACCAAGTCTCGGCGTTGCTGAATGCAAGTATGATTTCCCACCCTGCGGGAAGCGAGCTACATCCCCAGCCCTTCTCTTCAAGGAGAAGGGAGCTAGAATCCAGTCCCCTCGACCGTCGGGAGAGGGCTAGGGTGAGGGCAGCTTTGACCATTCATACCTCTGTTCAGCAACGCCCAAGTCTCTTCTTAACCTACGGTGCTTTGTCGCTGTCTTCCTCACGTTCTCGCAACTGACGCGCTGCTAACCTTACAATAAGTGAAATAGCAAGCGTCCAGAACAAAGGATCGTGGTCAACGATGGATATTGTGGAGTTTTTCCAACGCAGTAGTGGCAAATGGTTTTCGCAGCGCTCCAGCCACCATTCGGCTGTGCAGCAAGGCAAAGGGGGACAGTCAGAGCTTCAGATTGAGCTGTTACCCAAAACCGATTCAGCGGTGATCAAGCTGTGCGAACAAGCCAACCTTGATCCAACTCTGGCGCTTTGCGGTGCGCGGATTATGTGGGACGGTACGATCGAGGGGGACAACAAAAAGCAGAAAGGAAGCACTGTACTGGTACCGATCGCCGATCCCGATCGCCCTAATGAAGGTCAATTACTACGCGAGATGGGCGCTGGCGAGATGCCTATAGCGGGACGCTACAGCATGGGTAGTGATGAAGCTCTGACGCTCATTGCCGAAGCTGAAACGATGTACTCAGAAGAGCGTCTGTGGTTTGCCAATCCAAACTTACGGTTTCGCACCAGCATCGTAAAGCAGTCTGGTGGTTTTAGCACAGCATCGTTCTGCTCTGAGATTCGGAAGGGCGTGACTAGTCCACCAGCGGCGACTCAAGCCGTTGCTGAAAAAAAGGCATAGAACTGGGACTACGAAAAGCGGTCAGCGGTCAGCGGTCAGCGGTCAGCGGTCAGCGGTCAGCGGTCAGCGGTCAGCAGTCAGCGGTCAGCGGTCAGCAGTCAGCTCATGATTTAAAGCTGATAGCTGATGGCTGATAGCTAATAGCTGATAGCTGCTTTGAAAGTGTGCAGTTATTTTTTAACAAGCTCTTAGCTTTAAGCGGCGATCGCTTGGCTCAAACCAAGCGAGAAACTTGCCCTCTGATTCAGAAACGCTCTGTACTGTCTGCACGCTAACCGCTGAAGCAGCTAGGGAATGAGAATTAAATAACATTGGCTTTTGTAGGATGTGTTAAGCGTTAGCCGTAACGCATTACAAGTCTTGGAGTCGATGCGTTACGCTGCGTTAACGCATCCTACGCAAGTATGCGGTTTTATTCAATCCACGATCCTAGGTGCCTGGAGGAGACGTTTCTTCTTCTGAATCTTTTTCTGGTTGGACAACGGCTTTGAGCTTGCTGTGAAAATCTGATGGTTGCTCAGGGGTAAACTGGTGAATGGGCTGCTTACTGGCGGCTTCTGTAAGCCAAATTGGTTGGTAGCGCGCTGTCAGATGTAGCTGTAGTTTTGGCTTGAGCGTGTGAGCCATCAGCCCAAAGCCTGGAGGCGCTATTTTAGCATCCACTGCTTGATGATCAAGCTGCTGCAAAATTCTGGCGATCGACTCCGTTTGAGCAGTTGGCGCTTCCACCTCGCTAGCAGGTAAAGCTACAGGGGGAGCCTCATCGGTTAACGGCTCGATTTCCGTAAGTTGCTCTGGCTCAGACGGTTCTGCTGTAAGCGCGATCGGCTCCGGCATCGCTTCGTCGATCGCCTCAGGTGTGGCATCAGCGTCAGGCAGTATGGCTGGGTTGGCGTTGCTCTGAACAGACGCTTCGCTGTGCGGCTCGGTCAATGGCTTGGACGGCTCGTCCGATCGCAGCGTGTAGGAGTATTGCATAGAGGACTGCTGCTCTGTTTGAGCGTGTTTTTGGGCATCCGCCAAAGCAGCCAGTTCTTTGCTGTGAAGCGTTCGTAGCGCCAGCATTACGTCTGCTTCTGGTAAAACAGGCTCCTCAAAGCTAGGAAGCTGTAACGCCACCGTGTGGTAAGGAAGCTTAGTCTCTAACGTTGCCGCCTGCGATGCAATGCCGCTTCGAGGAGCAGGGGATAGTGGCAACAGGCTTGCGGGCAAATGGTCACAAACCAAACGCTCAAACTCATGATTGAAGTGATAGAGCGGCTGACTGCGTCGTTGCCACAGTGCTAAAATTTGCTCAACCGAAATCGCTTTGTAACGACCTTGATAGAGCGCTTCAATAATTGCCAGCCGTAGCCAAGCTGCTGGATATTGCTCCTGCCAGGCTAACAGTAATTGTGCGATCGCGTAGCCACCCAAATCAAACCCATAGTGATGCAGCAAACTAACTGCATCAGCAGCGCTGTCGTTCGATCGTTCGGTAGAATGGTTGACCAGCTCAGTCATGTACCCTCACTGTGGCAGCCAGGCGCTTGAGGGGTAAGACAAACGCCACTTATCCCAAGTGTATATTTTGACTCACATAAGCGGTAGCGATCGTGAAAGCCATACATAAATCCAGCTATCAGCTATCAGCTATCAGCTATCAGCTATCAGCTATCAGCTACAGCGATCCGGTTTGATCGGTGAAAGTTGCCATGAATTCGCTATCAGCTTCAGGTTTCAAAGCTGACCGCTGACCGCTGACGGCTGATCGCTGACCGCTGACCGCTGACCGTCAACCGCTATAATCCATCTACTCATCGCGCCGCAAAATCACACCACCTTCTACAGGCGTGATGTCAGAGTTTTCAAACGTATCGGTGCCACCTGTCCAGTTAAAGTCACTGATGCGTAGACCGATCGCACCAATCGAGAGTACGGGATTGTAGCGTAAGACGATCGCGTAGGTGCGACGGCTATATTCCAAAATGTAATCCGTGCTGAACTGATTGCTTGAATCTAAGTTGATTGAGGTCTGGAAGCCAATCCGAAAGGGACCATAGAGTTGTTGGGTGATGCCAAGGCTCAGCACGCGGGTATCAACGGTGCGATCGAAGAGAAAGGGTGATTGTCCACCGCCAATATACTGGGTATAGCTGATGTTAAAGGCAGTGTAGTCAAAGAACTTGCGGGAAAAATGCCCAAACTGCCCACCGAGACCAACGCTGGCAATCAGATTGTTCTGCGTATCGCCACTCGTATAAGCACTGGTCACCCCTCGCAGGGACACTCCCAGACTGACATACGGTACCAGCGGTATTGGACTATAGCGCAACCCTTCCTCTGGTGTTGGCGGCAGCGCTGTTCCTCGCCAGAGCGTGAAGCCTCGCGATAGCTGCACCGTCGCTTCAAATCGACCCAGACTGATCCGGTTGTTGGTGCGGTTGGCGCTCAAGAGGTCGAGGCGATCGGTATCAGCGTTAACGTATTGAAAGCCCGTTTGATACGTTAGTTCGATGCCAGATTTACCCAGCAAGATTCTGGGCGAAAGTAGCACGGCTCCTAAACTGCTTTGTACCGTTTGGAAGCCTAATGAGCCATTGAACAGGCGATCGCGGTAGCTGTATTCCAACGCCAGAGTATGGGTGCCCACCAGTTGTCGTGCCCTCAGGCTGGCTCGCACGTTGTTTTCAAGGTCGCTGAAATCCAGACTCGTAAACGACACCTTACCGCGAACGTCCGTCAGCGGACCTGGAGTAACATTCAACGCCGCTTGGAAGCCAAAATTCTCGGCTTTGAAAGGGTTGCCACCATTCGTAATGGCACGCTGCAAGAAAATTTGGGGTGTGAGCGTAAACCGCACCGTATTGGAAGACAACACATTAAACGTGCGTCCTACAAATAAGCCGCCCCGATCTTCATCGTCGTAGCCAAACTCGAAGAGTGCTGGCGATCGCTGCCGACGATCGAGCGCAAACACTGGCAGGAAAAACGGCAGCGTGAAGCGCTGGTCAAACACGAGGCGAGGACGCTTTGTTCGCACTTCGTCTCGTAGCGGCGAAACGCGAGTGAGAGTGGCTTCCTCAGATTTCAAGACCAGTTCGGGTGGCGAAAACGGGTCATTTGTAATTTGGATGTTTTTGGCAACCCAGCCATCAGGCGTAAAGTCAATCCGATCAGCCTCAAAGCGCAGCCGCCGGACTTGTCCACCCCGGGGCACGCCACCAGGAACTCGGCTAATATCCCTACCAAAGCCCAGCCCAACTCCGAGGCTGCCAGGACTATTGACATTCTGCGTTGGCTGAGCAGCCGTGATGCGATCGCTCACAGGACGGGCGATCGTCACACCTTCATTGCGGGTTCCCACCCCCAGATCGGTACTCGCATCGGCAAGAGAAATTTCGCCCCTGGCATTCAGCAGTGTGCCAACCCCCTGCACAAAGCTATATTCCAACCGCTGCCCGCGCAAGACCTGGGTGCCCCGCGTGAGCGCCACATTACCCTCAGCGACCGCCAGCCGATTGTCCAGATTGACCTGTACGCGATCGGCATCCAGCAACGCACCCTGAAACCGCATCAAAACTTTACCTTCTGCGGTAAAAATCTTGCGCTGCTCATCATATTCCTGACGGTCTGCGGTTAGCTCAATCACTGACCCAACGCCCGGAGTTGTCCCGTTGGTCGGTGCAGTCGGTTGTGGAGGCTGCGTGGGAACGGTCTGGGCTGGTGCTTGAGTCGGTGGTGCTTGAGTCGGTGGTGCTTCTGGTTGAACAGGTGCCTGGTTAGGCGGTGGTAGCGGAACCGGATTGCCTGCGGGTTGATCTAACGTTGGAATCGGCAAAAGCAAGGGTGTTTGGTCAGACGCTTGAGCGTGAATCGACAGACCTGGCTTGCCAGGAGCACCCGCTTCTTCCTGAGCCAGTGTTTCTTGGGCAAACTCGTCGAGCACGATCGCATCGCTCAACCCTGACATGAGAGCCGCCTCGCGCGTCATCGGGGCTGAGTAGGTGGTACCGGAAAACGAATACACCACTGACTGCGACGTGTCTAAAACTGCCGAGGCATCCAGCGATCGATGAACGGTAAAAGCAGGCTTCTTATGAGTCGTTTGAGTCGTTTGAGCGTGAGCCGATGGCATGGCGATCGACGGTATGGGCGTTGGCAACGCAACCGCACCTTCTGACTGCTGCCTGCCGACACGCCGTCGCTCCCATGCCGCTTTGATCGTATCAACCTTGTCGTTGAGCGTTTCTTTTGGCTCGACCGCTTTGGCTAGAGGGTTGAAAACATTTGCTCGTTGGGCATCCTTAGAAGATGGGGCATCCTTCAGCAAATAGCCTGTTGTGGTTGTGCCTAAGAGTGCCGCTTGCGAGACACCTGACTGCTCCATAAAAGCGGCTGCTGACGGCAAGCTCTCGGCTTCAGGCACCGCTGGAGTAGAGGCTACAGACTCAACTAAGCGGGGCTGCTTTTTGGGGCTTTCGGTCTGGATCGATTCCAATTCTGAAGCGACCAGGGGAGCCTGTGGTGAATGACTAGCGTCTCTAGACGGAGTAGCGATCAGAGCTGGAGGAGTGGGTGGCGAAGCCGGATAGGGCATATTGAGGCAGTCTCAAACGAATAAGCAACCCCTGAGGGTTGCTTTACTGGCAAATGGCGGGTAGCCCGCGCCACCCCCACCATCACGTTGCAATGCAGGCTCAGTCTACTCCAAATCGCGCTGCTTCGGGTTACGGGCAGGGTCATTAGACAAAAAGCCAAAGATAAACAGAGCAACAAAGAAACCAACAACAATATAGACGGCAATTTTGAGAGTGACCATACCACTAGCTCCAGAAGAATCAAAAGACACACGATCGATCAGTACGGCTCGATCGCTTTCTTATCATACAGAAATGCCGTTCCGTTTTCGCCTTGGCGATCGCGTCTGTCGTTCGCGTGACAAGATATCATGCCTATGCGGTGATGTAAAGATTCAGTAAACGTCATTACTCGTGGCGATAAGTCTCTAAGATAAACCTCAAACGTTTTTCAGATGCCACTCTTTCGACTAAGCAGCGCTCACTGTTGTCACAACCAATGCAGGTCGAATGCCCCCTGTGTGTCAGCGTCGTGTTCTCCCCTTCAAGCCGCTATCCATCACTAGCTGGAACGGTCTCTTGACCTGCGCCAGCTTTTCGTGCCCCATCCGCTAGCAACGCTTCTGCGCGATCGACTCCCTTGACTCAAGCAGCCGATCGCGCCTACAAGACTATTCACGGCATGAGTTTTAAGAGCAGCAAACGATGCATCGCCAGTTAAGCATTCCAACCGCTTCAAGTGTTGACCAAAAACAGTATCACTTCGGAGCGATTCTCAGCGTCGGCATGGGCAACATGACCCGCTACCTGAGCTTTCGCAAATACGCCGAGCGCGACGCTGCGGTCAACTTTGTCTGGGCACCTGTCAAGCATTTCATTGCCCCCGACGAGCCAAACCCCTTGCGGTACCTACCCGAACCGTTTTATACACGGGCAGTCATTCTCTACCAGTCGGCTCCCGTACTCCGGCAACTGCATCGGTTCGATGCTGTCCTGTTCCACATGTTCGAGGCATATACCGTTGCCTGTTGCCGCAACCTGTTTCGCAAACAGCCCCTCCTCATCTGGAACAATGATGACCCACCCGTTGTCAGCCCCGCAACCCATCCGCTGTATCCCAAAGACCGCAACAAAGCCTTGTGGCGACACCAGTTTCGGCTGAGCCTCGATCGCGTGTGCGCCAAACGGACAGAGGCATTCATTCCCTGGTCTCGGTGGGGCAACGACATTCTAGTCAGTGAGTGTGGCATTCCCCGCGAAACAGTGCAGCCGATTCACCCTGGCTTAGATTTAGAACTCTGGTCAGCCGTTGCGGCACCCAACGTGGACACGGCTGCCAAAGCGAAAATTCTGTTTGTTGGAGGCGATTTTGTTCGCAAAGGTGGCGATCTGCTGCTGCAAGTTTTCAGCCAGCAGTTTGCGGACAGCGCTGAACTCCATTTGGTCACAAAAGAGTCTCTCGCAGCGTTGCCAAATGTTTATGTCTACCCCGACCTCGCGCCGAATGATCGTCGGCTTGCCCAGCTTTATGCACAAGCCGACCTCTTCGTTTTGCCCACAACAGCCGATCTATCGTCCTGGGCATGTCTAGAAGCAATGGCATCTGGTTGCGCGGTCATCAGCACCAGTGTCGGTGGTGTCGGTGATATTGTGCGTCATAACGAAACGGGATTGGTTATACCTATTGGTGATGCGGCAGCCCTGGCGACAGCGATGCGATCGCTGCTAGAAAATCCAACGCTGCGTCATCAGATGGGTGTGCAGGGACGCAAGGTTGTAGAACGCGAGTTCAACGCTGCGGTCAATGTGCCGCGTGTGCTTGCGGTGATGAAAGCGGCGGTCGATCGCAAGCGTGCAACAAACCTGGATCATCATCCGGCTGCCAAAAAAACTTAGCCGACGCTAAACACCAACATTACGCATTGGTACTACCTGTGGTTGCAGTGGTTCAGCAGGACTGTCATCATACCGTCGTGCGCGCGGCGTAGCAAAGCAACTGAGAAAAATACCAATCTGACGCTGCAACAAACACGCTTTGACAATATCGATCTCTAACTGATTGCGGTAGCGCAGGTAGAACAGTGCCACTCTCAAAGCACCCACAAGGACTAATGCAGGCACCAGCAGCATCAGCAAGGGTTGCTGCCAGGGATGCAGTCTAGACAAGCGTAAAGCATGAGCCGATAACCCGCTTGTCCGAGCAATTTTAAGCAGATACTCAGGCTCTAAGCGTCTTGCAGGTAGGTGGTGCCATACCTTCATCTGACCGTTGTGCCATACTTCCCAGCGACTGTTGATGATGTAGTGCAAGACTTCAACATCTTCGGCACACGTTGCCATAAAGCGCCAGGATTCATCTCTGCCCCATAGGCGGCGGCGTTGAGGCACCGCCTCTTCCCATGCCTGCTTACGAAAAACACAGCCCGGATTGACTGGAGAACGGCGACTCATAAACGTTCTGGGATACTGGAAGTCTGTGTCTCCAGAGTCACTAACGGCTAGCAAAAACTTGATGCGATGAAACTCCTCAGGCGAAGGAATATCTAGCTGTGGGTAAATATTGCCCCCATAAGCACCCGCTTGAGGATGGTCTTGACCAAAACGATAGGCGGCATCTAGCCAGGTTTCTTCGGGCAGATTATCGTCGTCTAAAAAGCCAATGAGCGCCTCACTTGCCGCTTCACGCATGGCTAGTTCACGCGTATAGCCGCCACCTTGACGCGGTTCAGAGAGATACCGAATGTAGCTGTCTTGCCGCCACCGTTGAGTATACTCAGCCACAACAGCCGCTGTTCGATCGGTGCTGTTATTATCAACAATCAGCACTTCCCAACGCAGCCCTTCATGATTCGTTTGGGCAAGTAGCCGATCTAACACCTCTGGCAACCGTTTCTCAGCGTTATATGTGCGGATGGCAACGGTAAAATCAATTGGCATGGCAAGATAACGGTAGGTGACCTACATCATTATGAGTACCCAGAATAAGAGTGTTTCTATCTTGTAGTTTCTTCATTTCTGCACCACTTTACATAAAGCTTTGATAATTTTTGCAGAAAGCGTTTTGACATCGGCTGTGGCAGTTCATCTAGTTAGCTTTCAGCCTTCAGCGGTCAGCTATCAGCTTTGATCACCCTACTGCTGATTTCAATGAGACAACCCACTCTAAAAGCCCAATTGCTATGGTTAGAACGCCCATGAATGTCGATCGCCCCTTCTGGCAAACCTCGCGCTCAGTGCTGCCCATCTTTTTTGCGTCCACGCTGCTGCTGTGCTGGTTTATCACAGCAACGCCAGCCGTTGCGCTGTCGCTACCATCTACACCCGTCGTCGGTGCGCTGTTCTCCTTGGCGGGCGATCGTCCGGCAAACCTTGGCGTTGCAGCAGGTAAGTTTGCGCCCTGTCCAACTACGCCGAATTGTGTCAGTAGCCAGAGCCAAGATGCAGCCCATGCGATCGATCCTCTTCGCTACACTACCGCACCGGACGTGGCGTTTGACACGCTGAAGTCAACCCTCAAGGCACAACCGAGAGTCAACCTGCTGACGACAACCGCTGACTATATCCGTGCTGAATTCACGATTCCGATCGTCGGCTTTGTCGATGACGTTGAGTTTTACCTCGATCGTGAAGCTAACCTGATTCAAGTCCGCTCTGCCTCACGTATGGGCGAGTCTGACCTCGGTGTCAACCGCAAACGCATTGAGACCATTCGGACGAAACTGGGGGAGGAGTGAGGAGTGAGGAAGCAGGGGTAGCGGGGGGAGTAGGGGGAGCAGGGGGAGCAGGGGGAGTGTTGAGTTTTGAGTAGCGTCGCTGCGCTAGTAAAGTTTTGAGTTAGCTAAGCTTCCTGCCTCCGCCGCCTCCCTTACTTCCTCCGCCCCCCTGCCCATACTGACAAACTACGTAGCGCTTCTCCACTCAGTCTCCGGGAAATAACGGAGCTATAGCGAAACGTCTGTGGCTATAGTTGAGCGGTAACTTGCTATTGATCCCCAGCTATGAATGCGGAAGAATTCTTCAATCAGGGGTTAGCCAAGGCTCAGAAAGGCGATCACAAAGGAGC
Source organism: Tildeniella nuda ZEHNDER 1965/U140 (assembly GCA_019358895.1). GTDB lineage: Bacteria > Cyanobacteriota > Cyanobacteriia > Leptolyngbyales > Leptolyngbyaceae > Stenomitos > Stenomitos nudus. The sequence continues at coordinate 203,671 of JAHHIG010000004.1, forward strand.
CGTTGCTGATCTGACTGAGGCGATCCAACTTTACCCTCAGTATGCTGGGGCGCTGTTACACCGAGGAAATTCACGCACAGCGTTGCATGATCACAAGGGCGCGATCGCGGACTTCAATGCAGTGCTGCAAATCAATCCCGCCATTGCGGAAGCGTTGATGGGTCGCGGTACAGCGCTGGCTCACGCGGGCGACAAGCAGGGGGCTGTAGCAGACTTTAATCAGGCGTTGCAGCTCAAGCCTAAATCGGCTGCTGTTTATATTCAACGTGGGATGGTGCGGGCTGATCTCAAAGATCCGGCAGGTGCGCTGGAGGATTTTAATCAAGCATTGCAGCTTGCGCCAAATGCGGTGTCTGCTTACATTCAGCGTGGCATTGTGCAGGCAGGGATGAAGCAGTTCTCTAAAGCGTTGGAGGATTTTAATCAGGCGCTACAGCTTGCGCCAAATGCGATCGCCGCCTACGTCCAGCGCGGCATTCTTTACTCAGAAACAGGGGAGAAAGAACGGGCGATCGCAGACTTTGAGCAGGCGCTTCAGCTCAGTCCTAACGCTGCCAGTATTTACGTTCAACGAGGCATGGTGCGGGCAAAGCAAAAAGACCAGATGGGCGCGATCGCGGACTTTAACCATGCCCTGAAGCTCAACCCTAACCTGGTTAATGCTTACGTGCAGCGCGGCTTATTGCGATCGACGCTCGGTGATGCTCAGGGTGCTCTGGATGACTTTAATCGGGGCTTGAAACTCAATCCGCACGCGATCGCACCGTACATTCAACGGGGCATTGCCTGTTCGGCACTGGGCAACCAACCAAAGGCGCTTGAGGATTTCAATCGAGCGCTGGCAGTCGATCCGCATTCGCTTGAAGCACTGCTGCATCGGGGTAAAGTTCATGCTGAATTGGGCGATCGTGAGACCGCCGTTGCCGATTTTACGCAAGCGCTGACGCTGGATGCTCGCGCTGCAACTGCCTACCTTTGCCGCAGTGCCATGCAGCTTGAATTGGACGATCGCCAGAAAGCCTCTGAAGACTTCAATCTTGCAGTGCAGATCCTGCCCAATGCGGCGGATGCCTACATTGAGCGGGGACTGTTTCGTGCCCAAATCGGCAATCAACGCGCTGCCCTGGAAGACTTTAACCGCTGCCTGCGGATGCACTCCGATTCTGCCGCTGGCTATTTGCAACGGGGCATTTTGAAGACAGCGCTGGGAGAAATTGACGGAGCGATCGCAGACTTTGATCAGGCAATTAAGCTTGACCCCAGTTCGGATACGACGTACCTACATCGTGGTTTGGTCAAAGCGCAACTGGCAGACTTTGAAGGCGCGTTAGCTGATTTAAATTACGCGATTCAAAACGATCCCAATCTGGTGAATGCCTACATTAACCGGGGTGCGATCCACCTCAAGCTAGGCAACACGGATGCGGCTGACGCTGACCTGCAAACGCTATTGAAAATTAGCCCCAATCCCGCGACAGCGGCGCTGAGTCGTGCGTTAGTGCTTGCCAAACTGGGTGATGAACAGGGCGCGATCGCGGATCTGAATCAAGCGCTACAGGCGAACCCAGCGACGATCGCGGCGCACCTTAATCGCGGTATTCTGTTAGCTGCCCTCGGCGATCAGCAAAACGCCCTGGCAGATTTCAACCACGAACTCAAACTCAATCCGTCGTCAGCGGAAACCTTCGTGCAGCGTGGCGTTCTGCTGGCAGTACTGGGCGAAACGGCTGCTGCCCTCCAGGATCTGGATCAGGCATTGGCGCTCAATCCCCGACTGCAAACTGCCCGGTTCCATCGGGGTCAGTTGCATACCGATCGGATTCCCCATGCTGCGATCGCCGATCTCAACCAACTGCTTAACAGCAAAGCGGCTTCCATACCTGCTTACGTCCAGCGAGGGCTGGCACTGATGGCATTGGGCAAGCGCAAACCCGCCATTGATGACTTTGGTGAGGCATTGCGCTTCCAGCCTGCGACTCCAGACGATTACCTATATCTGGGCATCGCGCATACTCAACTGGGCGAAAATCGTGCTACCGAAGCAGACTTTAATCAGGCGGTCGAACACAGTCACTATCCCGTGCAAACCTGCCTTCAGCGGGGAATTTGGCAAGCAACACTGGGCAACACGCTAGGCGCACTGACTGATTTTGATTACGTGGTACAGGTGAATCCTACGCTGGCAACGGCTTACCTCCATCGCGGCATGGTGCGAGCGCTGACTGCCGATACCGAAGGCGCGATCGTGGACTTCTCACAAGTTCTGCAACTCTATCCTGCGTCTACCGCTGCTTGTCTCCATCGCAGTGCAGTTCAGAGCATAATGGGTAATTTCACTGCCGCTGATGATGATTGGAACCAGGCACGACAAAACGGCGCAAAACCTGAAAATGCCTATTACGAAAGGGGTTTGGTGCGGTTAAAGCTGGCAGACAACAAAGGAGCTATCGCTGATTTTGATGCCGCGATCGCCGCCGAGCCTGATTTCACTGCCGCCTACATCAAGCGGAGCAAGCTTCGCGCCACATTGGGCGATCAGGATGGTGCCAACGCCGATTCGCAGAGGGTGACCGAACTGACAAGCCATTTCGACACGACAACAGAGACAACAGGACGCACCGAGCGGTAAACTCTGAGGGACATCAGTTTGACCACTGGCAACCCTTCACACAGGCGCTGTACCGTGAAGCCCTTCCTTTTTGTGACCGATTTAGACCATACGCTGGTAGGTGACGATCGCGCCCTGCACGTTCTCAACCAGCAGCTAGAGCAGCATCGCCAGCAGTATGGGACGAAGATTGTGTATTCGACCGGGCGATCGCCCACCAGCTATAGCCAGCTTATTGCCGAAAAGCCTCTCCTGCCGCCTGACATCCTGATCTGCGCGGTCGGCACCGAAATTTATCATGAGGGTAGCGACACACCCGACTCGATCTGGTCGCAAAAACTCTCTGTTGGGTGGCAGCGAGACGTAGTTGCGACCAGTGCGGCACGTTTTGTTGATCTCACGCCGCAGCCCGACTCTGAGCAGCGCCCCTTCAAAGTCAGCTACTTTCTCAGTGAACAGGCAGCCGTCGAGGTTATCCCCGATCTGGAAGCGCTGCTCGAAGAACAGGGACTGGACACACAAGTCATCTTCAGTGGTGGCAAAGATTTAGACATTCTGCCGCGTCAGGCAAATAAAGGGATGGCAATGTCTTTTGTGCGTCAATTCCTGGAGTTTGAACCCATGCGCACCGTTGCCTGCGGTGATTCTGGTAATGACGTGGCGCTGTTTCACGATCGACCCGAACGCGGCATCATCGTCGGCAATGCTCGCCCTGAACTGCTCCAATGGCACCAGGCAAACCCCAACCCCAATCGCTACCTTGCCCTCGCCAATTGCGCTGGAGGCATTTTAGAAGGGCTGCAACACTTTAGGTTTATTTAGTTTTTAGTTGTTAGTTTTTAGTTGCTAGCGTTGGAAAAAGTCGCAGCATTTTTAGTGGTTTTCGCTATTTTTATGAAACTCGAAGAATTTCAGAAGAATTTTCCAATCGGGACTGAAGTGCCTGAAACTTTTGTGCGACTGCTTGAGTTTCAGAACATTCGAGATTTGTATTTCGGTAATTTCAGCCTTATTGACTTCTCTCGTGATGAAGTTTTGCTGCTGTTGTTTGGCGAAAATAATCGAGACGCGGCTTCTCAGTTCATCGTCTTTGGTCACTCTCCTGCGGGTGCTTCGTATGGCTATTGGTTATACGACAAGCACACGATTGATACGGCTCCAATTGCTGTCATTGGCTTCGGAGGGGACGGTAATACAGTCATTGCTAACTCATTGCAAGAGTTTTTGCAAATCATTTCAATTGGAGAAGATCCCCTCTGCTATGTAATTACTGAATGGGGATGGACAGATCGCAATGAGATCGAAGTGAACGAAAACTTAGAAGACTACCGTAAATGGCTATTTAGAGAGTTGACTTTGACTGTACCAACAATTGAGGAAGCTGATGCAATTGTGACCTCAGCAAAAAATGCACATCCCGATTTTGATCAGTGGATACAAGCACTTGTATAAGAATGACTGAAACGAAATCGACCATAGAGATAGCGGCGGATAGCTGAGAGTTTGTAAGGTACCAGAACATTTCTGTTGATTTGGTTGATAGTCAACTACATTAAAAGCTAACAACCAACAACTAAAAACTAAAAACTGCATTACATGCTCGGTTATCTCAAGGGTACTGTTGCCTACATTCAAAAAGCCAACAACCGCGTGACGTTGACGTTAGAGGTGGGTCAGATTGGCTATGACATCCAGATTGTGCCGCGACTGTTGCAGCAGGTGTCTGGCGGGGAGACGGTGCAAATTTTTACCCATCTCCATGTGCGAGACGATCAGGTGGTGCTGTTTGGGTTTGACTCTGCCGCCGAGCGAGATCTGTTTCGGCAACTGGTGAGCGTGAGTGGCATTGGTCCACAATTGGCGCTGGCATTGCTTGATACGATGGGGCTACAAGATCTGGTGCAGGCGATCGTCGTTGGCAATACCCGCGCCCTCTCTCGCACTCCAGGCGTAGGCACCAAAACCGCTGAACGTCTCGCGCTAGAACTCAAAAGCAAGCTGGCAGAATGGCGACAGCAAGCAGGGATGATCACTGCTCCTTCTGCGGGTCCGACACTCTCGATTCAGGAGGATGTTGAGATGACGCTGCTGGCATTAGGCTACACCAACAGCGAGATTGCTCAGGCATTACAAACCGTTGGGCAAAGCAGCACACTCTCGAAAACTGCCGATGCGGAGGAGTGGATTCGCAGCGCGATCGCGTGGTTGAGTCGATAGGGGAAGTGGGAGAGGCTAGGGGCGCATGGGAGGCAGGGGAGGCTAGAGGAGAAACTCAAAATTCAAGCATCCCTTGCTTCCCCCGACTCCCTTGCTTCCCCCGCCTCTCTTGCTTCCTCCGCTCCTCTAGCCCTTCTTCACCTGGGTTGCAATCCGTAGTCATAACGAGTATGATTTAAGGATGAGATTGAGAGAGATGCTATGGTCAAAGTAGAAGCAATTCCCATTAACAAGATTCGTCGCCCGTTGTTTCGGCAAAACGATCAGGCAAAGGTGGCTGCCTTAATGGAGTCGATTCAAGAAATTGGGTTGCAAGAGCCGATCGATGTGCTGGAGGTGGACGGCGAATATTACGGGTTTTCAGGCTGTCACCGTTATGAGGCATGTAGCCGTTTGGGGCAGGACACTATTCTTTGTCGGGTGCGCCGCGCTCCACGTTCGGTTTTACAACGACACTTAGCTTAGGCTTCACTTAAGCGCAGGATGCATCAATGGGGTTAGCCTCTTTGCTAGAACGCAGAGAGGTTCTAGAATCCGTTGAGAGACCGAACCAACGTTTGTTGCACTATGCAGCGCGTTTTCACAATTTTCATTAGCCCAATCTAATCGAGTTTTCATCTCATCCGGAGGATCGTATGGCAGTTCCAATCGCTACAATTCCAATCAACATCGGTATTGACGAAAAATCGAGAGGTGCGATCGCAGAGGGATTATCCCATCTGCTGGCTGACACCTATTCCTTGTATCTCAAAACCCACAACTTTCACTGGAACGTCACTGGACCCATGTTTCAAACGCTGCACCTGATGTTTGAAGGGCAGTACACCGAACTGGCAGCCGCAGTAGATTTGATTGCTGAGCGTATTCGGGCACTTGGCTTTCCGGCACCTGGCACTTATTCCGAGTTTGCGCGGTTGAGTTCAATCTCTGAACCAATGGGCGTGCCCAAAGCAGAAGACATGATTCGTGAACTGGTCGAAGGGCAGGAAGCCGTTGTACGTACCGCGCGATCGATCTTTCCAACCCTTGAACAAGTGAACGACGAACCAACCGCCGACCTTCTGACCCAACGGATGCAAGTGCATGAAAAAACCGCCTGGATGCTAAGAAGCCTGCTAGAAGGTTGAGAGTCTGGGAACGTTAAGAGTTTTGAGTTTTGAGTTTTGAGTGAGGGGTAACAACTTAAAATTCAAGCCTCTCAACTCAAACTCTCTTTCCCTATGTCTCAAGATATTACCCACCGTTTGCGCGAGTTGATGCAGGCGGTGGGTTTTTTAAGTTTCAGGTCGCTCAGTCGGGCGACAGGTGTGTCAGAACAGCAAATCAGGCATTTGCGGCGAGGAGACACTACCAAGCTAAGGGTTAATGCTTTGCTGAAACTGAGTCAAACCTTGAAAGTGTCTGTGATAGAGCTTCTAGCTACAGTAGATGATTTTGAAATGCAGCGGTCAGCGGTCAGCGGTCAGCGGTCAGCGATCGTCCCTCAAACTACAGAACTTGACAAGCAACTAACGGACTTAAAGCAGGAGTACGATCGCCTTCAACAACAGCTATTACAACAGCGACAAACACTTTGGCTGGAGTTTCAGCAGACAAGCGTGCAAACGTTGGAATCCTTGTTGCTACAACTGCCGACCGCAGCCTATGCCGCGCAGCAAAATCCTCAGGCTCCTGCAATTAAGCTTCTGCCATTGTTCCGCCCATTAGATCGGCTGCTAGAGGATTGGGGCATAGAGACGATCGCTTCTGTCGGTGCCGAAATTCCTTACGATCCCCAGCACCACCAACTCATGACGGGGACTGCTCGGACTGGGGATCGCGTCAAAGTACGTTATACAGGCTATCGACAGGGCGATCGCCTGCTCTACCGGGCAAAGGTGAGCGCGATCGTGTCGTGACGAAGCGTGAGATCAAGAATCGTGCAGTTTGGGCGAGAGCGCATTATCGTAGGATGGAATCATCTTTGAGGCGCTGATTTCTGGATGCAACAAGTCTGGATGCAACGAGATTACTGCGATCGGGTTTCCTCACGGCTGTTGGTGCTGTTTGTTCAGTCTCTACGATCCCAGCGACTACCCTGGGCAGCGCTATCGGCAATCTGTCTAGTGATGTCAGCAGAATCAAGTCTCGCTGCTAGCCGCAAGGATATTGACTTGCAAGTGGGCGTGGAGCAGCGCTTTGGTAGCAAACCAACGGACGCGTTAACGTTGCAAGCACCGTCGGGCGATCGCCTCACCTTCCGCTTTGAGACAGAGGGTAAACCGCAAACCGTCACTGGCACCAGCGCGACGTTAGAGATTGTTCAGCAACCGCTACCCGAACCAGCGCTACAAGAACGTGTGGTACTCAGCACCCATCGCAGTTTTGAAAGTGCTGAAGATAGTGCCAATCGCTGGCTTGCTCAGGGCATTCCGGTAGAGCTTGCCCAACCACAACGCTGGCAAGTATGGGCAAAGCGAGACGTTTATTCTACGCCTCTGTTGCGCCGTCTGCTGCTGCAAAGCTTGCAAGAACATGGCATTCAAACAGCTTACATTGATACGCAAATTTTGCCCAAGCAGCCGCGTGCATCGCTGGTGGTCAATGGCTACCGCTACACCCGCGATCGCATCGAAATCTTGTCGGGACAAGGTGCCGTTCGTGTCATCGAAAAGAGTGGCGACAAAACCCGTCAACTTTATGCGGGTAGTTTGCGCGTCCAGCCTAATGCCTATGGCACGTATACCCTTGTCAATCAGGTGCCGCTTGAAGCGTATCTGCGTGGCGTGGTGCCCTATGAGATTGGCACGTGGGCAGTGCAGCCAGTGCTACAGGTACAGGCAATCCTGGCGCGTACCTATGCTCTCCGCAACCTGCGACGGTTTGCGATCGATGGCTACCAGCTTTGCGCCGATACACAATGTCAGGTTTACAACGGTCTCACAGGCGCTGATCCAGCGACCGATCGCGCGATCGCTGCCACGCGTGGCAAAGTGTTGACCTACAACAACGAACTGGTAGATGCCGTCTACTCTTCTTCTACAGGCGGGATCACCGCGCCCTTTAACGATGTCTGGTCGGGTGCCGAGCGTCCCTACCTGCGGGCAATCATCGATTCAGTCGCAAATCCCTGGGATCTAGCGCGTCAGAGTTTAGCCGATGAGAAGAACTTTCGCCGCTTTATCAGCCAAACCAAAGGGTTTAACGAAGCGAGCGAGGAGATGTTTCGGTGGCGGATCGAGAGCCGTATTGAAACGCTCAACCAGGACATACGGCGCTATCTGACGACGATTAAAAGCCCGCTAGCGACCTTTAAAACGATTCAACGCCTGACTGTGACGCAGCGATCGCCAGCAGGGCGAGTGATCAGACTAACCGTCACAACTGACGCTGGCAGCATAGAGCTGGAAAAGGACAATATTCTAGTAGCGCTTTATGCTCCCAACAGTACCCTCTTTTACCTGGAACCACTCTACGGAGCAAACCGAGTATTAAAAGGTTATACCTTTGTTGGCGGTGGTTTGGGTCATGGTGTCGGACTGAGCCAGACAGGTACTTATTACTTGGGCAAGTTAGGCTGGTCGAGCGATCGCATCCTCAGCTTCTATTTTCCTGGCACCCAGCTACAGCCTATTAGCAACGCCATCACCTTCTGGCGCGATGCTAATGGTAAGGAAAGCGGTAGTTAGAAAGGGCGATCAAGAGACCTAAGAAACACATGCTTCCCTGATACGAAAGCGCACCATAAAAGAGGCAAAGAGACAGTTGAGACTCTTTACCTCTTATCCCGATCGGTAGTACAGCTAAGGTGTACTGCTAGTACAGTTCTTCTTCTTGATGCGTGATAATGGTGCAATCAGAGGTGGGATAAGCCACACACGTAAGCACATAGCCAGCTTCAATCTGATCGTCATCCAGGAAGGATTGGTCAGATTGATCAACGGTGCCTTCCTTCAACTTGCCAGCACAAGTTGAGCAAGCTCCTGCTCTACAGGAGTAGGGCAGATCAAGCCCCTGCTCTTCAGCAGCATCGAGAATATACTCGTCTTCGGGAACCTCAATCGTTGTGTTCAGCCCTTCGGCCTCGTTGACTAACGTGACCTTAAAAGTTGCCATGCAGTGGTCCTCTCAATTAATGGAAACAGCACTCTAAGCTCATTGGAAGCTGGCTCTGTAGCTCTGTGTGGATAAAGTCTGCTTCCTGAATCAGCTTTACTCTTGATACTACGGGAAAACAACGGCTTTAGAAACGGCAATGTATCAGTGGGATGAATGGTATTCGTAATAAAAGTATCGGTTTTAATCTAGTTAGCTTATATAACGATCCGTCAGGTTCTACTTTGTACCGATGCAAACAGGCACCAGGAAAGGGCATTCGTCTGATCGAGCCTCAATTAGGCTCACTTGCTCCTACCAATGGGTCGCTCTCGACCTAACTCTTTCTACCGGAGTGCATCCAAGCTGTGCGAAGGATCGTACTGTAGCTAACGGGCTACTGTAATTTGACTCCAGATCGACACCCCGATCGCCAAACGACAGCTAAAAAGGGTGCTTTGGTAATTCAAGCCAGCCACTTAAACCAAAACTTAGAGTGGCTTTGGGGCACGCTAACGTTCATTCATCTTCACCGGAAACTATAATGCGTCAACGTAGTAAGAGTTTTGTCAACCTGATGCTCGGCATCATGACTTGCCTGATCCTGGTGAGTCTTTCAACGCCAGCGATGAGTCAGGGTACAGCGACGTTGTGGTCAGCCTCAACCAAGACGTTTAACCGCGCCGCGATCGCGCCCTCAAGTGAGGCGATCGCCACCCAACTGTCAATGCACCTGCAAGCAGCAGAAACCGTACTTCTGGCACAAGCCGAACCAGCACCAGCACCAACCACCGAGACCGCTCCGATGACTGGCACAACTACTGGCACAACCATTGTCAGATATGTTGCTGTGATGTCAGGGAAAGCGGTCGCGCCTTCTGCATCCACCTATGCCTTTGGTTCAGCAGGAGCAGCTCTGATTGGTAATCGCCTGGTTATTCGTGGTGATTATAGTGGTTTATCCAGCCCGCTCCGTGACTATGCGACTGATCCCGTCAATCCACCCAACCCCAACATTACATCGGGCATCCACGTCCACAGAGGCGAACCCTCAAAAAACGGACCGTTTCAATATGCGTTGACAGTAGAACCAGCGGCAAATCAACTCAGCGGCAGGTTTATGGGCGAATACACACTGACCGAGGAACAACTGCAAGCACTGACTAATGGCACGCTCTATATGGATCTTCACACCAAGCAAAACCGTGCAGGCGAACTGCGCGGTATCTTCAAAGCCTACTAAGCGCTACTTTAACTAGCGGCTGAGACAATCTTGCAAAACGCTCAACCAGTCAGCTTACTCAAAAAGTAAATGGTAGACGACGGGCATAGCAGTCATCTACCGTTTACGTTTAATAGCAGGAGTATTGAGTGCGCTGCTGATGACTGGAACGGCTAACTTTCTTTCGCGTCCGCTACAGGTTGGTTTAGTTGGTACAGGTTATGCGGCGAAGCTTCGATCGCAAGCCCTGCAAGCAGAACCACGAGCGGTATTAGCTGCTGTTGCCGGACATACGTTAGAAGTAGTCCAGGCGTTTAGTCAAACTTACGACGCAAAACCGATCGCCTCCTGGCAAGAACTCGTGCAGCGATCGTCCCTCGATCTCATCATCATCGCGACGGTGAATCGAGATCATGGCGCGATCGTTCGTGCCGCTCTAAAAGCAGGAAAGCACGTCATCGTGGAGTATCCTTTAGCGCTAGACGTTGCAGAAGCAGCAGATCTGATTGCGTTGTCAAACGCTCAAAACAAACTGCTGCACGTCGAACATATTGAGCTTTTAGGTGGTATGCATCAAGCGCTCAAAGCCTCGTTGCCTGCGATCGGCACACCCTTTTACGCCCGCTATGCCACCATCAAACCTGAACGTCCCGCACCCCAACGTTGGACATATCACCCAGAGCTATTCGGGTTTCCGCTGATGGGTGCCTTGTCGCGGCTGCATCGTTTCATCGATCTGTTTGGTGCCGTAGCAACTGTGAATTGTCAGATGCAGTTGAGCGATCGCCATGCATCCACTGATCCCCACCACACAACCTGTTACTGCACGGCTCAATTGCGTTTTCAGTCGGGTTTGCTGGCAGAAGTGGTTTACGCCAAAGGTGAAGCGATGTGGCGACCAGAGCGCAAAATGGAAGTACATGGCGAAAAAGGTGCCCTCATTTTTGATGGGGATCAGGGACTACTCGTGCAGGCAGAGGGCGAAGAACCGATCGCGCTGGCGACTCGTCAGGGTCTCTTTGCGAAAGATACCGCAATGGTGCTGGATTACTTAATTGACGGTACACCGCTTTATGTCACACCCGAAACGAGTTTGTATACGTTGAAAGTGGCAGAGGCAGCACGACGATCGACAGAAATCGAGCAGACGATCGTCGTTGAATAGATTCTGATTCCCATCAGCGCTTCAGTAATTTGAAGGCAACTTGTCCCAACTGTTGACCATAGGCAAGCTGTACCAGCAAAAACATAGCCGGTTCAACAAAACGCGAATTCTTGAGTGAGCCAGCATCTACGACTTCAACATCAATTTCACTCAGGAGAGCGGCTACAATCTGTTTTGCCTCTGGGTCGTCGCCTGTGTAAAAGATGGTGGCAATCTGGTCGTCAAAACGCTGCGATGGTGAATTTAAGACTTCAGCAAACAGCGGCAGCGCTTCGACTACACGGGCACCCGGCGCGAGTTTAGCAATTTCCTCCGCAGCAGAGGTGGTGGTGCCAACGGCTAACCCACTCATATCAGGCAACAGTGCATTCACACAACTGAAGAGAATCTTACCGTCGAGTGACCCTGCGGCTTTGAGCGCATCGTCGATCGCGCCGTAGGGCACTGACAGCAAGACCACATCGGCAAATTGCACCGCCTCAGCAGGTGTGCCCACCGTGGCGTTATCACCGATCGATTGGGCAATTTTTTCTAGCTTTGCGGGATCACGGGAGTAGCTGAACATCAGTTGGTGTCCGTTCTGCGCCCAGAATTTGCCTAAGCTACTACCCATGTTTCCCGCACCAATAATGCCGATCTTCATGGTTGTTTTTCTGGTAGTTTGATGGCTCTAATTACTGTGAAAACGTTCAGCCGCTACACCATCTACATTTGATTCAATTAAAAAATGGAGTGGATAGTTTTGGTAACGCGCTGTTAGAGTTTTCGGATAGTCGCACCTGATTCAACTATTCGATTTGGGAAAGTTGTAGATTTCGGATAGTCCGAACCGTAGATTTTTGTCCAAAACGTGCGCTTACTACGCTGAGCTTCGATGGCTTCGACCATGCTTCAGAACTAGCTATTGGCTGCGGCTTCTCTGATCACGTCCAAAACTTCCTTTGCGTGAGAAATCATTGCAACGTGGCTTGATTCCACAACTGTCGTCGTTGCGCCCATTCGTTTTGCTGAATCATGCTGTAACTCTGTTGGAACAGCTTGATCATTGCTGGCTACGATGTACCAACTCGGCTTATTTCTCCATGCCGGAGAATCTACTTTCGCTCCTAGCAACGATACTGATGGCGCAATTTGAGTCGTGTATATCAATGCTGATTGTTCTGCTACGAGGTCGTCTGCAAACGTTTTTTGTATGCCTTCTTTGGAAAGCCAAATAAAGCCGTCTTGTTCTTGAAAATACTGCGATGCAGGCGCTGGCTCGTACTTGCTCAGCAGATCTATAGTAGTTTCGCCAGCATCAGGAGCAAGCGCGGCAATATAAACTAAACCAGAAACTCGTTCATCATTTCCGGCTTCAGTAATGACAAAACCGCCCCACGAATGACCAACTAAAAGACATTGACCTTCGATGCGGGCTAAAGCGCGTTTCGTCGCGGTAACGTCATCAGCTAGTGAGGTAAGCGGGTTTTGAACAGCAATCACTTCGTACCCTTCCGCCAACAAGGTCGGAATTATTTCACTGTAACAAGACCCATCTGCCCAAAAACCGTGAACCAACACAACATTTTTAACTTTACTCATGATTGTTTCTCCTTCTTGTCAATCTATTCATACCGTTTGTTTGTACGATTCCACGTTCGTCTCATGCTTATTTAAGAATTAGTGGTGTTAGCACTGGAGCCAGCAGCATTTCAAACTCCAGGTTCGTTGCGCTGACGACATTCTCAACAATCTTGCCATCACGTAAACGCATGATGTGTGCCTCAATCAAGGTAATGATTCGTCCCGTTGCAGGCACACCAAAAAAATCTTTGGTATGTTTTTGTGGCGATCGAAAGCGAACCACCACGCGATCGTTTGCCGCAAAAATATCTTCTATCACCAGGTCAGAAACAGGTGGAAAGGCATCGTAAAAGGCACTAAATACTTGCTTGTACTCTTCACGCCCATCAATGGGACCTGTTGGCTTTAGCCCAGTAATCGCCTGCACATTTTCATCTAGCACTGCTTCAGCCATACTCATGTCACCTTTGCCAAGAAATTGCTCAATAAACGTACGGGCAACAGCCAGATTTTGCGTTTCAAGTTCGGTCGTCATAATTGCCTCATTGATTTTGCAGCGAAACTAAGCCTAAGAGGGTGTTTGAAAAGGTATGGTCTGTAGCGTTAAGCACTCAGCGATCCCCCCTAGCCCCCCTTAAAAAGGGGGGGAAAGGCTTTTGTCGTCCCCCTTTTGAAGGGGGATTGAGGGGGATCTAGCTTTTTGCTACTAACAGAAGGACTTTTTAAACATCCTCTAAAGTGCCGTCATACAGAACAGCCATGTCAAGTCTTACTCATACGGTTTGTATCTTGAGGTCAAACTCTAGCGCTTCCAACTCTGCTCTCGTCGGATTAGCTATGAAACCCATAGGCTTGCCAGTTTTGCAAGATGCGCTCCTGTAGGTCTTTGGGGTAGGCACCCGTGAACGAACTACGCTGTGGCAGTTTGTCACCCCACTCGTCAGGTGGCAAGCAGTTGTAGATCACTTTCGTTGTGTGCATGGACATCTTTTCGCTTTGTTCAAGAAACGCCACGAGTGGGTTGGTGGCTTCATCGTTAAAGATGACTTCGCCTTTACTGCCAGGATAATTGCGGGTAGCAAACGCCCAGACTACTTCTTGAGTGTTGGTAATGTCGATGTCGTCGTTTACCACGATGTATTTTGGTGTACCCATCCCTGCTTTGGTTTTGAACAAAACCTCACCCAGCTTGTAACAAAGTTCAGAGGCGCTGGTGTTGGGCATCTGTTGTCGCCAGTTTCGCTCCATCGCGATCGCGTACCAGTGGTTAGCGCTCTCAAACGGACTCCATGCCATCGCAACCGGATAGCCTGCTGTGCGGAGAGTATAAACAATTTCGGCAGCGTTGGGCACCCCCCAAGCCGTATGATTTTCCTCTACAGGTTCACCTGCGACCGAAATGGGCAGAATGGGCTGATTGCGATAGGTCATTGCCGTGACGTGATACACAGGCTTGGGGCTGCTTTGTCCAGTCCAGAGGTAGCCTGCGTATTCTCCCATTGGTCCTTCGGGCACGGTGTCAGCGATCGCGATCGTCCCCTCAAGTACAATTTCTGCGGTTGCAGGCACTTGCAAATCAACCGTTTCACACTGTACAACGTCGATCGGCTCACCAAAGTAGGCACCCGCATAATCCGCCTCGCTCACATAATCTGGTAAAGGCATCCCGCCCACAAAGGGCAAGAAGGGTTCGACCCCTAGCGCCAGTGCAAACGGCATAGGTTTGTTGATGTCGAGCCAGGTTTGCCGCACCATCCCGATATGCTGATTAGGCGCAATGATGCCTGCCATCCGATTGCGATCGACCAGCATGGTGCGGGCGATCGACCAATTTGTCCAGCGTTTATCCGGGGTTTGAGCAACGATGATGCCAAAAGTATTGAGATAGCGTCCGCCATCACCGTCATGCAGGAGTGGAGTGGGTAAGCGCAAGAGATCAACCTCATCGCCAATTAGGATGTTCTCTTTACAAGCGCCTGTTGCAACCAACTGAGGTGGAAGCAACGATCGCGATCGTGCCTGAACGAGTGCTGCAATGATCTCCCTACCCGTTGAGTCTGGAGGCAACCCCAGCGATAGCGCGATACGGGAAAGGTAGAGTCTGGGCTGGCGGCTGACTCCTCCAGGTGCGCCTAAAACCCGAAAGCCCTTCTCGATTCCCTTGATTGTGTTGAACAATGGCGCGGGCGCTCCGGTTTCGTAGCAGCGACGAGCAATTGCGCCGATCTCCAACTGCCAATTGACCGCTCGATCAATTTCCTGGACTTCACCGATTGCAGCCAGCGCCTCAATGTAGTCGCGTAAGCTCTTGAGATGATTCATGAATTAAAGGTTTCAGGGGTTTGGTCTTAGAGGTTGTTTGAAAAGTGTCTGGCGGTTAAAACCGCGACTACGTAAACAAAGTCCGCCTGCGCGGACGACCGCAGAGTAAGGGTTTTATCACCTGCAACGGCAGGTTTTGCCTCTGTAGCCGCGACTTCAGTCGCCAATGCTACAAGCATCTGGACTTTTAAAACGTCCTCTTAGCTCAATCGTCGCGATCGCTTCAGGACAGGTCTACCCACACAGTCTTCGTTTGCAGGTAGAACTCCAGCGCTTCCCAGCCTTGCTCTCGCCCATAGCCGCTCATCTTGTAGCCACCAAACGGCGCAGACGGATCAAAATGACCGTAGGTGTTCACCCAAACCGTGCCTGCTTTTAACCGTGCCGCTGCTTTGTGTGCCTTTTTGATGTCGCGGGTATGCACCCCAGATGCCAAGCCATACTGGTTGCTGTTGGCAATGCGAATGGCATCGTCAAACCCATCAAAGGGAATGATGGCAAGAATCGGACCAAAGGACTCTTCGCGGGCGATCGTCATTTCACTGTTGACATCTGCAAACACCGTCGGCTCGACAAAGTAACCTTTACCTGTGCCAATGTCTGCGGCTTTGCCCCCTGCAACGAGACGGGCACCATCTTGCTTACCCACTTCCATGTAGCTGAGGACTTTATCGTATTCACTCTTGTTGGCGATCGGACCCATCTGGCTGGTTGAATCCAGTGGATCGCCCGGTTTAGTGTCTAGGGCACGCTGCCGAACGCGATCAACTACTTCGTCATAGATCGATCGCTCCACCAACATGCGCGACCCGGCATAGCAGATTTCACCCTTGTTGTAGAACATCCCGTCATACGCGGTTTGGGTTGCGGCATCCAGATCGGCATCGGCAAAAATGATGTTGGCACTCTTGCCGCCCAACTCCATCGTCAAATGCTTCAAGGTATCTGCCGAGTCTTTGATCACCCGAATCCCGCTGGCAGTAGACCCTGTAATCGCTACCTTTTCAATGCCGGGATGAGTGGAGAGGGCATTGCCAACGGTGCCACCGGGACCGGGTACAACGTTAAACACACCGGGCGGCACACCCGCTTCTGCCATGATTTGAGCGACTTTCAGCGCTGAAAGGGGCGTTGCCGATGCAGGCTTGTGGATGAGCGTATTACCCGCCGCAAGGGCAGGGGCAAACTTGCTAATGGAAAGAATGAGTGGAAAATTGAACGGTGTGATGGCAGCGACAACCCCCAGCGGTTCGCGCAGGGTATAGGTGTGTAGACCTTTGGTGGTTTGCTTCACCGAACCTTCAATCTTGCTTGCCCAGCCTGCGTAGTAGTGAAACATCTTAGCAAGGTGGGGAATGTCTACACTCATCGAATCGGTAAACAGCCGCCCCATTTCTTTAGCTTGCAGAAAAGCAAGTTCCTCACCGTATTTGTGGAACAGGTCGCCAACTCTCCACAGAATTTCGCCGCGATCGTGTCCACTCAACTCACCCCAATCTGACTCAAACGCACTATTTGCCGCTTCGACCGCAGCTTCGACATCTTCAACCGTGCCCTCGGCAAGCTGAGCGATTTCTGCTTCAGTGGTGGGGTCAATGACCGGAAACGTCTTGCTGCTGGCGGAATCGCGCCACTCGCCATTGATATACAGCTTCTTAAGCGAAATGGGAAAGTCTGGGCGGACTGCGGTAGATGTGGTTGCCGCATTGCTATCGGTGGTCTTTGTTGGAGCATCTGATTGCTCGATACCAAGCTGACCATCGCAGATCTTCATAAGTGCTCTCTGTAACGCTTTTTGAAGAGTAGGAGACACAACCCTCAGTCGTCACGATTGATTCTTGCGTTTTTTATGGCAATCTTGCGGTGGCAGCAGTTCCTTACAGGCGCTCTCGATATGCCCTGGGCGTTATGCCTGTAAACTTGCGAAACTGAACGGTGAATTGACTTTGATCCGCGAAGCCAACACGATGCGCGATCGCACTCATCGACAAAGCGCTGCTCTTGAGCCATACCTTTGCCCGCTCGATTCGCTGTTGCAAGACGTACTGATACGGCGAAATGCCCATCGACTGCTTAAACAAGCGGGCAAAGTAGTACTGGCTCATGTCTAGCTCACGGGCGATCGCGGCTAAGCTAAGCTCTTGATCGAGATGGTCGTTAATGTAGTCGATCGCCTGCTGCAACTTGCGCTGAGATAAGCCCCGGTACTCTTGTAAAGGCTGCTGCCAGGTGGAATACGATCGCAGCAGATGGATGGAGAGTGCTGTCGTTAGTGAATCGACAAAGAGCCGACTGCCTACCCCGTTTGAGGTTATTTCAGACTTAAGCGCCTGCCCAATTTGGTAAATGAGTGGATCAGGGGTGGCAAACTGAGGGATGAGTTCAATGCGATCGACATTCACCGCTTCATAAGCCACCTGGGCGAGATGATCAGGCTCAAGAAACAGTAAGGTAAAACTCCCTTCACGATCCCAGACTGCCTGATGCTGCACGGTTGCTGGCACAAGCACCACCTGTGGGGAGCTAAGCACTTCACTCTGTCTGCGCCCATCCAACACCCGCTCCGACTGCACCTCACAGTCAGCTTCGTGAACCATCAGCATATGCCGGGTATGGGCGTACTCAGGTGTTTCCCAGGCAGGTTGGCGGTGCTGCTGGAGGTAAATACCATCCCACGCAAAGTCCTGGCTTGTCAGCAGCGGTGGTCGTGCTAAGACCTGCAAAACCTCACTTTCCTGAGTGAAGTCAACAGTGAGTCGATTCGGTTCCGGCATGACGGCTATTATTAGAAAGGCGCTTACATCGTTTTGGTTCTGATCATGGCATCAGTTTCAACACATTGATGTCATCAGCTTGACAACTTATCTACGTCCTGTCCGAAGCAAGTTTGCACATTTTAAAGGTAATAGAGGCAGCACGGCGATCGGTAGAAACCGGGCAGACTACTGCACTGGAGTAATATATCCCTGATGCTGAGCTAAATAACTCAGCGCAAACGAGAATGTTTCTCCGCAAGCTTCAAGAGAGGTAAATTTGGGTGTCCAATGCAATGGTGCGTTTACTTTGTAGTAACGCACCCTACAAGAGCGGCGATCGTACTGTTTGGCTTGAGGTAGTGGCTTGCACTCCTTTACCGATGCGCTGTGAGAGTGGCGGGCGTTGCCTGAGTCGCTTCTGTCACACTAAACCCAGAGAGAAACTGTAGCTTAGATTAAGGTCAGCGAACTGGTGCTAATCTGTCATCTTAGTTTCAACTACTCGTCTTTCAGCAACGGCTCCTAGCGTATGGTTACTTCTGCTAACAAAGGTCTCAGTTTAGCGGTAGATCGTCGTCATCGCCCGGCAGGATGCGAACGCGGGCATACTTTAGCCCCGATACACCTTGGAGTGGCTGCACAGTGCCGCGATCGATCTGACTATCCACCCAGCCTTCACGCATCAGGTAGCGGAGATATTGCTGATATTCTGCCCACTCTTCCTCGGTAGAAAAGACCAGGGTGAGCATTCCCGGTTGCGTGATGCGAGTATTGGTTTGTTCGTCGATCGCCTTATCAATTCGCTTTTTGACGATTTCGTAGCGGGTATCGCGGCTCCCGCGCACGTCAAACATGCGCTCTGTAGTTTCGTCGTGGAAAATGTCAACGGTTGCATCCTGCACGAGAACAAGATGCGTCACTTGCATATGGGTACTGTGCTTTTCGAGCAGGCGAAAAGCAGTTCTGGCACAGTCACAGACGGCACGAAGCTGCTCATAGCGTAGACTTCGGAGTTGAAAGCTGCCAAATTTAAGGTCGATCGATGCCCCAGCATAAAGCATGTGATCGATCCCATCGGTTGCCTCAATGTCGCAGTAGTGAGGCGTGATCCGCTGCATTGCTTCCTGCCAGCGCTCCCAGGTTTCCCGTAGTAGCACGTTGATGGTATTTACCATGTTGTCATAGTGGGTTCGCGCTCGATAGACGCATTCGTGATCGTTGGCGCAAGCCTCATGGTAGGCGTTGATCGCTGCGATCGCCGTTTCCCCGCATTGTGCAAAATAGTCAAAGTAAATTTCTAGATGGTCACGCAGATAGCGCAGACGACTTACTTCAGCATCGACCGTCACGCCTTCCTGCATCTGGCGAATGTGTTCCAGCAAATCCAACCGCAGTTGTTCGCCTAGCGCTGTTGCTTTGGCGTTGCAGGCAGAATCAACGACGGTCAGCGCGAGATGAAACTGCTCCAGCAAATCGGCTTGAATGGCAAGATTGCGTTCGTTAGACGAGCCTCGAATATCGGAAATACCGTACAGGGGATACACGTTGGTGAACGCGATCGGCTCTGGTGGTAAGCCCATGCCCCGACGCTCGGCTTCCTGCAAAAAGCGCCACTCGACAGCGGGGTGAATGTTGGTAATCAACCGCTGTTGTACCAGTTGCCGCTGGGCAGTCGTCAGCGATCGCGTGAAGGCAGGAATGAGCTGCTCGGCATGGCGACGGTCTAAGGCATCAAACGTATAGGGTCGATCGCTCAGTAGAGCCACAACGCCAACGGCACCGGGCGGCTTGAGGGCTGGGCTTGCAGCTTGAAGCGGAGCGCTAGGGTCTAATGCAGCGCCTTCCTGATCGCCTGTGCCAATACTGGGTGCCAGCAGCGGGATGAGCAACAAAGAGCGCACACCCATTTTGAGCAGTTGCCGTCCGCCATCGGTGCGGGGATCTTGAGCCAAATCAGCAACGGCATACACCTGATTGGTGCGGAGAGCGTGCATGAAATGGGACTCTTGCAACGACTCTAGAGGATATAGCGTTGTGTGTGGCTCGTCGCTTAACGATCCCATAAACAACCGCACCTGATCGGTTTCAATACTCAGTAACAGCGTATTCTGGGCGCGAAAGAGCGATCGCAGTTGCTGATTCAGTTCGCTAAATTTATGGGTACGCAGAATGGAATCGCGATCGATCAGCAGTTGCGTGATGCGGCGGATAATCTCTCGTTCGGTTACGTCCAGTCCTTCCAGCAGCAGCCAACCTTCGGTCTGGTAATACTCTAGCTGCTGTTCGAGTCGTTCGCACTGCATGGGATCAGCCAGGGCAGCTTCGATCGCAGGTAGCGCCATTGCTTGAAGACTCAGCGCCGCATCATCAACTTGTGTGTTTAGGCGCGTAAGTTGCAGTTGATCGGAGCGCAACCAGAACTCAACGTAGCGTGGTTCAGGGTGTAGCGGGCTTCGCAGCGAAATCATCACGGGTTCGTCTAGCAAGCGAGAACCTTGCAAATCGACGTGATAAAACTGTTGCAGCACTCGATGCAGTAGATGTCGGCGATACAGCCGCTGGATTGCCCCGTTGTCTGCTTCATTCAGCAAGTGCTGGAGTACCTGCCCCAATTCTCCCTGTGCGCCTGTGGTGGTCAGCCCCAGAAGCTGACAGAAGTAATCATTAGCGTAGTGCAACGTCATCGTCGTCGGGTCGATCGTGGCAATAAGGAGCCGACTGCACTGCTGAAAATAGCTTAACCAGGCGTAGGTATCTGCTGGAGCAGAGGCGATCTCTGGCTGAACGGTCAAAGTCGTTGACGGCGATTCTGGTTCAACGGTTGGGCGATCGGGCGATTGAATCAACGTGCTAACACTCTGAGTCACGGCTTCATGCTCGTTCAAGGGCATATTCGTCACTGACTCAGAAGAATGCATGGTAGTTTGCCTCAAATTGATGAACACTTGCAAGGTGAGTAACACTTCAGGTCGCTAGACGCTAGTGTGCCCCAATAACCATTTTCTTTTTGTCATACGGTTATTCATGGCGGTTATTCATGGCGATCGCTTAACACTGCCAGAACAATTCTTCTTCCAGGCTACTGCAAGGTTTTTCTAAGTACTTGCTTAACGGGTAACAACACGCTTCTCCTCCTTTATTTCAGCCTTTTTAGAGATTCACCGGATCAAGCGAACCGAAAGCGCTAATCTGGATAAAGAGCAGGCAGCATTTTGCTGTCGGGCACGCTCTCGTGCAACGATGCCACGATTGTGGACAATTAATTAGCTGGCAAAATCCATGTTTGAAGCACTTTCCGATCGCCTGGAGTCTACCTGGAAAAAGCTGCGCGGTCAGGACAAGATCTCTGAAACGAACATCAAAGACGCAGTGCGTGAAGTGCGACGGGCGCTGCTCGAAGCGGATGTGAACCTCCAGGTTGTCAAAGACTTTGTGGCAGCGGTCGAAACCAAGGCACAGGGTGCAGCGGTGATTGCCGGAGTGCGCCCCGACCAGCAGTTTATCGAAATCGTCCACAACGAACTCATAGCGGTGATGGGCGGCGATCATGCGCCTCTGGCAAGGGCGGATACTGCCCCGACGGTCATTTTGATGGCGGGTTTGCAGGGCACGGGTAAAACCACTGCGACCGCGAAACTGGCACTGCATTTACGCAAAGAAAACCGCTCTACGCTGCTTGTGGCAACGGATGTATACCGCCCAGCGGCGATCGACCAGCTCATCACCCTCGGTCGGCAAATTGATGTACCCGTCTTTGAATTGGGCAACGATGCGAACCCCGTTGAAATTGCTCGTCAGGGGGTCGAAAAGGCAAAAGCAGACGGCATCAATACCGTCATTATCGACACTGCCGGACGCTTGCAAATTGACGAAAGCATGATGGCAGAACTGGCGCAGATTAAGAACACTGTGCAGCCCCACGAAGTCTTGCTGGTCGTCGATGCCATGACGGGGCAAGAAGCCGCCAACCTTACCCAGACCTTTCACGACCAGATTGGCATTACGGGTGCCATTTTGACCAAGATGGACGGTGATACACGGGGTGGTGCAGCGCTTTCAGTCCGGCAAATCTCCGGTCAGCCCATCAAATTTATTGGTGTGGGCGAAAAAGTGGAGGCATTGCAGCCCTTTTATCCCGATCGCATGGCATCGCGCATTCTGGGTATGGGTGATGTCCTCACCCTCGTCGAGAAGGCGCAAGAAGAAGTAGACCTGGCAGATGCCGAAAAAATGCAGGAGAAAATTCTCTCTGCCAAGTTCGACTTCACCGATTTTCTCAAGCAAACCCGGATGCTCAAAAATATGGGTTCGCTGGGCGGGATCATGAAAATGCTCCCTGGAATGGGCAAGATCAGTGATGAACAGCTCCAGCAGGGCGAAAAGCAACTCAAACGTGCCGAAGCGATGATCGGCTCTATGACCGTTCAGGAACGCAAGAATCCTGAACTGCTGTCGGGTTCACCGAGCCGTCGTCGTCGTGTGGCGCGGGGTGCTGGCTATGGCGAAAGCGATGTGAGCAAGCTGGTGAGTGATTTCCAAAAAATGCGATCGCTCATGCAGCAAATGGGGCAAGGACGCTTCCCCGGTATGGGCGGGATGCCCGGTATGGGTGGAATGCCAGGAATGCCCGGTATGGGCGCTGCTCCCAGCGGTAACCGTTCACCTCAACCGGGCTGGCGCGGTTATGCGACAGGAAGTAACAAGAAGAAAAAGGACAAGAAGAAAAAAGGCTTTGGAAATCTGTAGCAACGCAAAGTGACACACTCATGCTCTGTTTTGCCCTCTCTACAGGCTGTACGGCAGTTGTAATCATCAGTCATGGTTGTATTCTAGTAGTGCCACCTGTAACCCCTAAGTACAAGCGATCGCGTGACTTCTATCCCGCAAGCACTGCGTTAAGCAACCCATTGACAACACGGGTGTAAGCCTCTGTCGTGAGGCACTAGCGGTTTACCAGATGAAAGACTGTCTCTTGCTAGATCTAGAATGAGTCGCTTTATGGCAAGTTGGGTTGTACACTTCTGCTAGAAAACCTTTGCGATAGGTTTTGCGATGCACCGTTCAGCCAAACTCCAGCGTTTATTCATTTTCGGTTTGAGCGGTCCGATCGTGGCGTTAAACGTCTGGCTGCTGACTCAGGTTTTTCGTTACTTTGAGCATCTGATTACGCTGTTAGCGATCGCGGCGATTCTGGCATTCTTGCTAAATTATTCGGTGCAGTTCTTTGAACGTGCCCGGATGACCAGACCACAGGCAGTCATCATTGTTCTACTGGTAACCTTCACGCTGCTGCTGCTGGCGGGGTTGACACTCGTACCGCTCCTCATCCAGCAAACGACTCAGTTACTCGAGCGTATTCCTGCATCATTAGAAGCCAGCCGTGATAATCTGCAAGCGTTCGATAGTTGGGCAAAGGCACGCAATCTGCCTCTCGATTTGCAGGGGATCACCGGGCGTATTAATGGTCAAATTGAAAGTCAGCTTCAAACCCTGGCGGCACAGGCGCTGAGTGTGGCGTTAGGCACGGTTAGCGGGTTAATTGACGGGATTTTGGTACTAGTGCTGGCGTTTTACATGCTGCTGTATGGCGATCGCCTCTGGAACGGACTGATTCATCTTTTACCACCACGCATCGGTCTTCCATTAAGCCTTTCATTGCGGTTAAATTTTCAAAACTTTTTTATCAGTCAACTGCTGTTAGCCATCTTCATGACAGCCGTGCTGATTCCAATCTTTTTGGTGCTCAAAGTACCGTTTGCGCTCTTATTTGCTCTCTTGATCGGCGTTGCCGAATTGATCCCGTTTATCGGGGCAACTCTGGGCATTGGACTAGTGACGCTGCTGATTGTGCTGCAAGATCCAGGCTTAGCCTTCTGGGTCGGCGTTTCTGCCACCGTCATGCAGCAAATTCGCGATAATGTCCTCGCACCGCGTATGATGGGCAGCTTTACCGGGCTTAATCCGATCGTCATCTTCATTGCGCTTTTGGTCGGGCTGCAAGTGGCTGGTTTTCTGGGTGTCATTGTTGCCGTGCCGATCGCAGGTACAATCAAAGGCACTTTAGATGCTATGTATAGCAAGCAAGCTCAGGTTGTAACGACCAATATTAGTGCAAAAACCCCGCCGCTTTAGGAACGAGAACAGAGGTAACGATCCAACTCGGAAGGCTAAAAACAATCGATCGACATCACCGATTTGCCGTCTTGTCTGCTACAAATTTGATCAGCCTGTCTGAGAGTGAACGGCTGAGAACAGCTATGGTTCAGCTAGAGTTTAGACCGAGGCTTTTCCCAAGCTCTGGGCAGAGGCAATCTATCGCAAGTGTAGGAATTTAAGTATGCGACAAATCAACTTTGTCATCATCTTCGTGATTTGTTTGGCTCTTGTGCTGTTTGGCATCGAAAACACCGACCCAGCCGTGATTCGGATTGCTCAAGGCATCGAACTACAAGCGCCGCTGGCAGTGGAACTCATCATGGCGATGGGTGTTGGGGCAGTTCTGGCATGGGTTTTTAGCGTTTGGGCACAGCTTCAGCGAGCGATCGACTCCCGAAAGGATCTGCGGGTCAGAGATGTTCGTATTCAGGAGCTAGAGGAAAATGTCGAGCGCTACAAAGCGGAAATTGAAGAACAGCAACGACTGCTTCCGGCTGCCAAACCTCATCAAGATACCACGCAAGAGGCTGAGACAGGCGCTTACGCTCAGTAAGAGGCTGTTAGCATCTAGTAGGGGTGAACAGCTTTTCGCCCCTGATTTCTCTCACCCTTTTCCCTCTGAGTTAGCATACAAGAAATGACGGCTGCTGACCTGATTACACCGCTTAACTACTGGAGTCTTTGGGTGCCGTTACTGCTGCTGGTTTTGATTGTGATTGCAGCAGTCTGGTTTGCCCGCATTTCTCTTCGGTAGGTTCATTCATGCCCCTTTCTCTTGCACAGGACGCGATCGCCTTTCTTATTGACCTGGCAGAACGGGGCGAGATTGATCCGTGGGATGTCAAAGTCATTGAGGTTATCGATCGCTTTTTGAGTACATTGGCACCGTTGAGTAGTGGCAGCGAACCGTATGAAGCCACGCTATCCCAATCAGGGCAAGCGTTTTTGTATGCATCGATGTTGGTGCTGCTGAAAGCCGATAGTTTATCTCAACCAGAACCAGCGGCTGCGATCGATGGCGATGAAGAAATAGCGCTCGATCCAGACGGGGGGAATGGCTCTTCGTTACCCGCTAACCTGGAGCGCCAGATTCGTCGTCGTGCGGTTGCCCAACCACCCCAACGGCGACGAGTCACCCTTAAAGAACTGATCGACCAGTTGCGAACGATCGCCACCGCTTTAGATGATCCGACTCCACGAGCACGGGCGCGTCGTCCCCGGCAGCAGTCTCGCAGTCAGGCAGTCCGCGCGATCGCTCAGCTTGCCCACCAGGAAAATTTGTCTGAGATGGCAGTGGCGCTTGAACAATTTTTCATCGACCACTGGCAAACCTTTGCAAAGCAAGAAAACTGGATTGATTTTGACTTGCTGTTAGAGCTGTGGTCACAGGCAAGCGATTATAAAATAGGCATTCCTCACGATCCGCATGATGGCAATGCGACCCACGATCGAGTCGGTGTTTTTTGGGCGCTACTGCTGCTATCGGCACAATCCAAGGTAGAACTGGCACAAGAGGAGTTTTACCAGGATCTCAAAGTGCAACTCCTTTCAGAGCAGGGGCTAGCCGAACTGACGGACTGGGCAGCACGTGCTTCACCCGATTAAGTTTGTTAACATTGCGGTTAACACAAGCTTGATGTTACGAAAAACGCGCGATCGCCCTTGAAGAACGGCATCCGTGCGTTTGCAACAAAACTTAACTGTAGATGTGATGAAGCATGAGCCTTGTTTCACTAGGGCTTTACGAAGAGTAACCTGGTTTACTTTGACTCAGCCTGAAAATCACCTAGCATCAGCATAGAGCCGCCATGGCGGGCAGTGCCTTTAGGCGTTAAACATAGTCAGCCAATATTCAGTGGCGAAGGTTTGGGGAGATGAACGATCTATGAAAGCCATGATCCTGGCAGCCGGTAAGGGCACACGTGTGCGTCCGATCACGTATACGATTCCAAAGCCCATGATCCCGATTCTGCAAAAACCCGTGATGGAGTTTTTGCTTGAGCTGCTGCGGCAGCACGGGTTCAACGAAATTATGGTCAACGTGAGCCATCTAGCGAGCGAAATTGAAAGCTATTTTCGTGATGGTCAGCATTTTGGCGTGCAAATTGCTTACTCGTTTGAAGGGCGCATTGTTGACGGCGAACTCGTCGGCGAGGCGATCGGCTCGGCGGGTGGAATGCGACGGATTCAAGACTTTTCCCCCTTTTTCGACGATACATTTGTTGTCCTTTGTGGTGACGCGCTGATTGACCTGGATCTGACGGCGGCTGTCAAGTGGCATCGCGCCAAGGGTTCGATCGCCACGATCGTCATGAAAACAGTGCCTCAAGAAGAAGTGCCTAGCTATGGTGTTGTGGTTACCGATGATGAGGGTCGCATTCAAGCCTTTCAGGAAAAGCCGACCGTTGAGGAAGCACTCAGTAACTGCATTAACACTGGAATCTATATTTTTGAGCCAGAAATTTTTGACTACATTCCCGCTGGCGAAGAGTACGACATTGGTAGTCAGCTTTTCCCGAAGCTAGTGGAAAAAGGAGCGCCATTCTACGGTGTGCCGATGGATTTTGAATGGGTCGATATCGGCAAAACTCCCGACTATTGGCGAGCCATCCGGAGTGTCTTAAACGGCGAAGTTAAAAATGTCGAGATTCCCGGTCGGCAAGTGGCACCGGGGATTTATACAGGGCTAAACGTGTCGGTCAATTGGGATAAAGTGGATATTCAGGGTCCTGTTTACATTGGTGGCATGACCCACATTGAAGATGGAGCAACCATTATTGGACCGACCATGATTGGTCCTAACTGCTGGATTTGCAGCGGAGCAACCGTAGACAATAGCGTCATTTTTGAGTACGCCCGTCTCGGTCCTGGTGTGCGACTGGTCGATAAGCTGGTCTTTGGTCGCTATTGCGTTGACAAGACGGGAGCCACGATCGACGTACAGGCAGCGTCCCTCGACTGGCTGATTACAGATGCCCGTCAGGCTTTACCATCGCATCCCCCGGCAGAACGGCAGGCGATCGCAGAACTTCTCAATGCCGACATTAGAAGCATCGGTGTTTAGTACCTGACATTAAGATCTGGCGCGGCTAAATTGCTGCATGAATGCCTACATTCACCCTCACCCTAGCCCTTTCCCCAAAGGAGAGGGAACAGGGCTTCTAGCGCCCTTCTTCTTGGGGAGAAGGGTCGGGAATGAGGGAAATTTATCCTTGCATTCAGCAACCCTATATGTAGAGTCCTACAAGGCGTGCAACTTACACGGCTTGCTTTGAAGCGAGACGATCTTTTAGCTCAGCAGGCACGATCGCGCCGTACTCCGTAATGATGGCGCTGATCAAGGCGGCTGGAGTGACATCAAACGCAGGGTTGTAGAACTCTGCACCAGTGGGACACAGAATCGTCTCGCCAATCGTGTGAACCTCGCTCGGATTGCGTTCTTCAATGGGAATTTGAGAGCCGTCTGCGAGCGCAAAGTCGATCGTCGATAGCGGAGCTGCGACAAAAAAGGGAATGTTGTGCGCTTTGGCGATCAGCGCCACGCTGTAGGTACCAATTTTGTTAGCGGCATCACCATTTGCTGCAATGCGATCGGCTCCAACCACAACGGCATCAATCATCCTTCGTTGCATACAGTGTGCTGCCATGTTATCTGTAATCACCGTCACGGGGATACCTTCCTGTACACACTCCCAGGCAGTCAACTTCGCACCCTGCAAGCGTGGACGCGTTTCATCGGCATAAACCCGTTCTAAGCGACCATCGCGCCACGCTGAACGAACCACACCTAAAGCGGTGCCATACCCCGCTGTTGCCAGTGCTCCGGCATTGCAGTGAGTGAGAAGACGCAATTTTTCAGGACTGGTGGGTAATGCCTGTAACCCGTAATCGCCAATTTGATGGCAAGTTTGCACATCATCCGCATTAATAGTCTTCGCGGTTTCTAGCAAGGTTTGCTTCAGGTGCTCAATCGGTCCTAGCGTTTGCTGAGCCGTTTTAACCATGCGATCGATCGCCCAAAACAAGTTCACAGCAGTAGGGCGAGTTTCCCGTAGCCGCTGAGCGATCGGTTCTAACTGCGCCAAAAACTCACTGCGATCGGTTGTTTGAATCTCCCGCGCACCGAGATACATACCATAAGCAGCAGCAACGCCAATCGCGGGAGCACCGCGCACAATCATCGTTTCGATCGCCCGCGCCATGTCTTCGTAGCGGTTAATTTCAACGACCGCGTATTCATTGGGTAAGCGGGTTTGGTCAATCAACAAAACATGTCCACGCAGCGTCTCTGCGGGAGCCTGATCATTCCAGATCACGGGATAAACCTGATTGTTAGAAAGCATAAGGCGTAAGACGATCACGAGTGCAACTAAAACCACTCTGCCACAAGGTGTTCAAACAGAGACATAGCAGTGCTAAATCATTTGCGTAATTTGGCGGTCAGCGGTCAGCGGTCAGTGGTCAGCGGTCAGCGGTCAGCGGTCAGTAGTCAGCAATCAGCAATCAGCTTTTCTAGCTTGATGACTGAATGACTGGCACTGATGACTATTACTCCTCATAGTTCATGGCTGACCGCTGATCGCTAATGGCTGACCGCTCAGCCCAGAATGCTTCTCGCTTTGCAGAGACCGATCGTGCACAGCAAGCAACAAAAATTGACAGTTAGACAACTGGCACTTACAAGAGGGGTGCAGAACCCTACAACTTCTAACCTGAGAGTAATGCGCGACCCAGAAGAGCCATTAATTTCTGGTGAAGAGCAGCAAAACCAATGCGTCTTTGGGTGAGGTTTGTGAATGGACTCTTATCTGCCTGTATCCTGGTCAACAGTTACGACAATGCTTACACAGGTGTCGGTGTCAGTAAAAGATCTGCCAAACTACGACCTGGTTCTACGCTGTCAGACGGGTCATCGTCCCGACAAAACAGCATTCGCTGAACTGTTGAGGCGCTACCAGTCTCACGTTGAAAAGGTGCTTTATCATCTCGCGCCCGATTGGCAAGATCGGGCAGATTTGGTTCAGGAAGTTTGGATTCGAGTGTATCGCAATATTCGACGGCTCAATGAACCAGCTAAGTTTCAGGGCTGGTTGAGCCGCATTGCCACTAATCTGTTCTATGACGAACTGCGGAAACGCAAACGCACAGCGCCACCGTTGTCATTGGATGCACCGCTTACCTTCAGTGATGGCGAGATGGATTGGGAAATTGCTGCCGATACGCCAGCACCCGATGAAGCGCTGAGTCGGCAAGAGTTTTATGATCAGCTCAAGCTAGCGATCGCCGATTTGCCCGAAGTCTTCCGCACGACGATCGTTCTCCGCGAAATCGAAGGCATGAGCTACGAAGAAATCGCGGCACTGACCAACGCATCTCTAGGAACAGTGAAGTCTCGGATTGCCCGCGCCCGCCAGCGCTTGCAGCTTCAGCTACAGCCCTACTTGGATGAGTAGCCACCCGCGAGTGAGAGGCGATCGCGATCGTCGCAGCGAATTACGATCTAGACTGAGACTGTTGTGTGCAAGCGTAAAAGATAGCCTATGCCGCCAGAAACCATCCAAGCTGTTGTCGCTGACTACTTTGCTAACCTTCAAGCAATGAACTTAGAGGGATGGGTAAAGAACTTTACCAAGGATGCAACGGTGCATGACCCAGTTGGTAAACCACCAAATAATGCCCTTGAGACTGCGCCAAAATTTTTTGGCTTACTCTCGATGGCGTTTGAAAAGCTCCAGCTATCCCAGGATCAAATCTTTGTGGCAGGGAGCGGAGCAGCGGTTAAATGGACAATGCGAGGCTGGGGGAGGAACGGCAAGCAAGGGATGACTGAGGGCATCAGCGTGTTTGAAATTCACGAATCTGGCAAAATTCAACAGGTTTCCTCCTACTGGGATGAAGCTGCAATGATGGCTCAGATCAGAAGGTCTTGATCGCTTTGTAAACGACTCCACTTCACCATTTCTCCCAACAGCCGCACCCTTCAGCAACCTGCTGGAGCTTTTTTTATGCACTGTTGAATTTATGCACTGTTGAACGATTAACTTGCTAGGGCGCGTCATCAATTAGCTCCAAAACCTTGCGGTATCAGCATAATCGCGCCCGCCCCAACACACCAGGCTAGGGGCTGGAACTCTTGCTGCGAGTCATGTGTAGTTGTCATTGATGACAGCCCCTAGCAATACCATTTCACTAAACTGTGGCTACACGGGCAAGCTTCGGCTGGCGGTCAGCGGTCAGCAGCAGAAACGAATCTGTAGGGCGATTTTATAGAATTGGTATAAGACAGCTTGCCTATAAGCAAGCATTGCGACGTAAAGCGCTACCTTGCTCCAAACGTTTAGCAACGCTAGAGAGCTAAAAGATCCTGAGCAACCCGATGAACTGCCGTAACAGAAGGTATAGCTTTCGTAGGATCACTGTGTATGTCTCTCCTAGCATCTTCAATCATGCAAGCATTTCCAGCACACGTCACGCAAGACGACCACACGCTTGAAGAGCGGGGCAGTGGTCGCTAAGAGGTCGGACAGTTCACTCAAGTCCTTTTTTGCAACTTTCGACACACAATCTCTCTCGTTCTGAGCGTTATCTTGATAGCCTTGACATCTTAACTAAGACGCTTAACACCTTACTTGCCCCTACTGTTTACCCGTGGGGGCTTTTTTGTAGTGCGATCTGCATAGATCACCTGTACTATAAAGTGAACACTTTAAGTGTACACCGATGGTAAAGTTGCTGTTGATTGAGAGTCCGGGCAAGTCCAAGAAGCTGAGCCAGATTTTGGGGTCTGGTTGGCAGGTCAAAGCCAGCATGGGTCATGTGCGCGAACTGGCGAACGATGGTGACGATGCGCTGGGCTTTGACTTGCTCGATAGCCGCGTAGAGTGTCGCTATGAACCCAGGGAAGCCAGAGGACAGAAGGTATTAGCGGAGTTGCGTCAGGCAGTGAAGCAAGCAGAGGCTGTCTATATTGCCACCGACCCCGATCGCGAAGGAGAGACCATTGGCTGGCACCTTCAGCAGGCACTGAAGCTAAAAAACCCGCACCGGGTCGTCTATAGCGAAATTACACCACAAGCTGTCAAAGCTGCGATCGCCCATCCCCGTGCTCTCGATCAGTCGCTGGTTGCCGCCGGACGAGCACGCGATTGTCTCGATAAGTTGGTGGGTTACAAGGGCAGTAAGCATGTGGTCTGGCGACTCAACATCGGCGCGAAATCAATGGGACGGGTACAAAGTGCCACTCTGCATCTGTTGTGTACGAGAGAAAAGGACATTCAGGCATTCAAACCCCAGGACTACTGGAGCGTTTGGGTGGAATATCAAGAAGGGTTTAAGGCGTTCTATCGCGCCAAATTGAAGGCGAAAGCGGCTTCCAGACCAGACGCAGAAGTCGCTGATGATGCGACAGACGGTAAGGAAAGCCAGGAGTCCGATAAAGTAAGCAGTCAAGCAGATGCCGATCGGCTGGTAGCGATCGCCCGTTCGACTCCGCATCAAGTGGTCACGATCGATGGCAAAATAACGCAGCAAGCCGCTCCGCCACCTTTTATTACTTCTTCCTTGCAGCAGGCAGCCGGTACTAAACTTCGCTTCAGCCCTGATAAAACCATGAAAGTGGCACAGTCGCTCTACGAAGCGGGACATATCACCTATATGCGAACGGATTCAGTGACCTTAGCTGCGCCGTTTTGTGCGGCTGTGCGACAGTACCTGGAGCAGCATGATCCAACGAATGTGCCCAAGCAAACGGCGCGACACCGAGCCGTTAAAGGCGCACAGGATGCCCATGAAGCGATTCGCCCGACGGATATCGATCGCGTGCCAGCGCAACTGCAAGCTCAGGTCAGCGGTGATGATGCCAAACTGTATGAGCTGATCTGGAATCGGGCGATCGCCTCTCAGTGCTGTCCTGCCCGGTTACGCAAAACGCAAATTGTCACGCGCTCTGGAACGATCGATTGGGAAGCGCGCGGGCAGGTCGTGGAATTTCCCGGCTACACTCGCTACTGGAACAACTTGAGTGCAGATACGCAACTGCCAGCGTTGCAGCAGGGACAGCCACTCATCCTGAAGCAGGCAGCAGCGGACAAAAAGCAAACTCAACCGCCGCCACGCTACACCGAACCGAAGCTCGTTCAGTTGATGGAACGCAAAGGCATTGGGCGACCGAGCACCTATGCGCCGACCATCAAAACGCTCAAGGAGCGGGAGTATGTGCAGGTAGAAAAAAGTAAACTTCAGCCAACTGCCCTCGGCATGGCGCTAGACAACGCACTAGAAACACTGCTGCCGGACTTGCTTCAGCCAGAATTTACAGCTCAAATGGAACTGGCATTAGACACCATTGCCCAGGGCAAGCAAGACTGGCAGAGATATTTAACCGATTGGCACCGCACCTATTTCGCGCCAGCGCTAGAGAAAGCCAGTCAACTTCTGCTGACTCAGGGGACGCGATCGGCACAGACATCGACAAGGACAAACAGCCATAAAGCTACAGGCACAGCGTCTCAGGTAGCAGTGACAAAAACACCCTGTCCGAAGTGTGGGGTAGCGATGAGCAAAGTGTCGTCCAAATCCAAGAAGCTGAAGGCGGATCATTTTCTCAAGTGTGGCGCGGCAAGCTGTGGCACGGTGATGTTCTGGAATGCGAAAGGGAAGCAGTACGAGTTACCCTATGCCCAGCGCATTCCCGATCCAGCGGCGTTTACAGATGTGCCCTGCCCAGTTTGTGGAGCGTTACTGGAGCGCTATACCTACACGAAAGACGGCAAGGCAAAGACCATGTTGCGCTGTTCGCTGATGGAGAATCGGCGGGGGAAATGTAAAGAGGTCGCGTTTTTTGAAGGACACGATGGCTTTTGGTCGCCAAAGTTTGGGACATTGACGCTGGAGAGTTTGGTGAAGTAAGCGAGTCTCTACAGCGATCGCCACAACGCCTCACACGATCGCTCCAACCGCCTTACGCCGTATAGGTTCTGCCCAAACCGAGGGCGGCTAAGCCTTTACGATAGGCGATCGAGGTGCGGTCAGCGCCAATGTGCGATTCAGCAGCCAGTTCCAACGGCAAGTCTTCGGGATACTGTGCTTCGACGACTTCCTTATCTTCGGCAAACACCTGGTAATTGAACTCATACACAGGCTCCAGCGGCGCGTCTTTGTCAAAATTGCGGCACAACGGCACAAACACGCGCGTCTTGCGAGCCGATACTGGAGAGGCAGCATTGAGAATGCACAGTCGCCCCTCGCCGGGAAAATGCACCGTCAATCGTGCCGTGAATGGAAAAAAGACTTCAAAAATGCGGAGCCACTGGAAATCAGCCGGGGCAAGATCCTGCATCGCTTTAGGAAAATTGCTGACCGTACTGAGGTACTCAGCACGAATCCCATTAGGCGTTTTTTCGACCTCGTAGCGCGGCACCACCGGGTTGTTGAAGTCGCCAAAGGTGTTGGTATGCACCCAGGCAAAGTGAGCCACGTCGAGAAAGCCTTCCATCTGTCTGCCTGCGGCGGCGTTGAGGTCAACCGCATCGGGAAGAATCTGCTGGTAGTCGGGGTCGTTCCATTCATGCAGATCAGGCAGGGGGTACTGTTCACCGCCCCCTAACGATGTCCAAACCAAACCATATGCCTCTTTTACAGGGTAAGTCTTGAGGCAAAGCTTGATGGGAATGCTGGTGCCGGGATTGGCAGGGACTTCAACACAGCGACCGTCTGCCGAGTAATGAAAGCCGTGATACTTACAAACAAGCTGATCACCGCTGACCCAACCCATACTCAGCGGAATACCCCGATGCAAACAGATGTCGTTTGCCACAGAAATACCCGCAGACGTGCGCCAAATGACCAGTCGCTGATCCAGAAGAGTGGCTGAGAGCGGTTGCTCTTTGACATCATGGCTAAAGGCGATCGGATACCAGAAGGGTGCCAACGCATCCCAGTCAAACTCGGTAAACGTGCATCCTCTAGGATAAACCGTTCGGCTAACTGTATTGACCATATGAACCACCACTCCTTTAGAATCACCCAGCAACGGGCGCGCCAGGGTATGCAGTACACATACTACTCATGGCAGTGAGATGCATTGCAGTCATTCTTGCTACTAAATGAACGATTGCGATCGAACTGTCATGCTGTCGTTCGTTTTAGAGAGCCATTCTATTTAAGCTGTGAACATTGTTTGGATGAGTGATCAGCTTTTAGCTTAAGTTAAGCTGACCACTGACCGCTGACCGAACCGCTAATGGCTGACCGCTAATCCTCTTAGCTGACCGCTAATGGCTGACCGCTGACCGCTAATGGCTGACCGCTAACCGCTAATGGCTAACCGCTGACCGTTGCCATCGACCACCAAAAATTCTCCGGCTGCTCTTGAACATTTTTCTACGTCATAGGGAACGCTAGAAAAAGCATGGAATTATGAAACCAGGGTGCCGCTTATGGTGATGACAGCAACATTAACGCGTAGGTCACTTGAAGATGTCGTTGGGCAAATCTTGCTATCTGGTGAAATTACGTCTCATAGTCGGTATCAATTGATGCAGACAATTTTGGCAGAGGGGTTGAGCGAAAGCGAATGTATTCTGCTCGATCGATTACTTTATGGTGTTCGCAAAGGGCTACTGCTACTGGTGGATTAGCACTACGGGCTGTCATCGATGACAATCAGAGTCCCTGATAATGGCAAGTCTACAGCCCCTAGCCTTTTTTGGGGCGGGCGCGGTCAGGCTGATGCCGCAAGCTTTTGAGCTTTAGTTGATGACGCGCCCTAAGCGCGGGCAACACCATCCTGGCGAGCCGCGCTTTGAACGGCAGCCGAAACAGCCGTTGCGACACGCTCATCAAAGACAGATGGAATGATAAACTCGTGGTTCAGATCGGATGGTTTGACCAACGAGGCGATCGCCTGTGCCGCTTCCAGATACATATTGATCGTGAAGGTGGACGCGCGACAGTCTAACGCACCCCGAAACACACCTGGAAACGCCAGGACATTGTTGATCTGGTTGGGATAGTCGCTACGTCCAGTTGCCATCACTGCCACATCTTGCATCACCAGTTCTGGCTGAATTTCGGGAATGGGGTTTGCCATCGCAAAAACGATCGGGTTGTTTGCCATCGATCGCACCATTGCTGGTGTGACAACGCCGGGAGCGCTGACCCCCAGAAAAATATCGCTGTCTTGCATAGCGTCTGCCAGTTTGCCGCCTTTTGCGATGGCAAATTGCTGCTTTTGCTCGTTTAGATCAGCGCGATCGAGCGACAGAATACCCCTGGAGTCACACATCACAATATGCTCTGCGCCTGCCTTGCGAAGGAGACGCGCGATCGCCACACCCGCCGCACCAGCACCGTTAATAACAATCCGTACGTCTGCCATCGACTTTTTGACTAGCTTCAAGGCATTGATGAGTGCTGCCAGCGTCACAATCGCCGTACCGTGCTGATCGTCGTGAAAGACGGGAATGTTCAGTTCGCGCTGAAGGCGGGCTTCGATCTCAAAGCAGCGAGGAGCCGCAATATCTTCTAAATTAATGCCGCCAAAGACAGGGGCAATGTTTTTTACCGTTTCAACGATCGCATCCGTGTCTTGTGTTGCCAAACAGATCGGAAACGCATCCAGTCCGCCAAACTCTTTAAACAGCATGGCTTTTCCTTCCATGACTGGGAGAGCCGCTTCAGGTCCCAAATTGCCCAAACCCAGCACAGCGCTGCCATCGGTGACGATCGCCACCGTATTTTGCTTGATCGTCAGTTGGTACGCCTGCTCTGGATCGTTGGCGATCGCAGTACAAATGCGCCCCACGCCTGGCGTGTATGCCATTGCCAGATCTGCCTGTCCCCGTAGTGGAATGCGGCTCTGTACAGTAATTTTGCCGCCTCGATGCAAGTCAAAGGTGCGATCGTAGACGTTCAGCACCTTAATATCTGGCAAGGCTTTGACTGCTGTCACGATCGTCTCGGCATGTTCTGTACTGGCAGCGTCGATCGTAATATCCCGCAGCGACAACTGGCGGGTTTGCTCAATCAAATCAATCTGACCCATGTTGCCGCCTAAACTGGACACCGCTTTTGTCACTGATGCCAACATGCCCGGTCGATTTGGCACCTGAAAGCGGATGGTGAGACTAAAACTGGAGTTGGGAGTAAGTTCAGTCATGGGCGTTTGGATGTGCAGTTGTAGATTGTCGCTTCGAGATTAACTTAAATTAGCGTTAAGTCGAAAATTAAGACCTGTAAACGCGCTTCTAGCTTAAAGGAATGTCTGACCCGCAATTGTACCAAGTCACACCAACTGCTTTGATGGAGTCATCATGCACTGTTCCTCTCTATGCCCAGTCTTTATGCCGAAATTG
Source organism: Tildeniella nuda ZEHNDER 1965/U140 (assembly GCA_019358895.1). GTDB lineage: Bacteria > Cyanobacteriota > Cyanobacteriia > Leptolyngbyales > Leptolyngbyaceae > Stenomitos > Stenomitos nudus. The sequence continues at coordinate 240,107 of JAHHIG010000004.1, forward strand.
AAATCAACGCCTCACGTCGGCGGGTGTGGCAAGCACTATTGCATAAGGAGCAATGGTTGTATTGGAACACTTACCTTTACGATTGCGATCCGGAACAAGCCTTTGAGCAGGGGCAAGCAATCTCCCTCTCGCTACGGCGCAACCCGGGTGATGAAGAAACCGAATTTCAGCCGATCGTGACACTGCTGCAACCAGAGGTGTGCTTGAAGTGGGTATCGTCGATTCCTGGCTTTGTGAATGAGCATGTCTTCCAGCTTCAAGAAACCGGACGCGATCGCACCAAGTACATTCACCAGGAGAATTTTTCAGGACTACTCACGCGTGTCTTTTTTCCCTTTATTCGCCAGGATGAACAACAAGGCATCCGCCGCATGGCACGAGAGCTAAAACGTTACGCAGAATCGCCGTCTAGCGCGTTGTCCGATTCATTTAGCAAGTGGTGAAGGCAATTTTGAGTTGAATGTTTCCCACTCCCTACTCCCCACTCCTTACTCCCTACTCCCTACTCCCTACTCCCCCTCAGCCTCAACCCGATCGCCGCCCAATCGCCACCCGAATGCCCTGAGCAATGTTGAGAAAGGCTTCATCACGATCGTCCCATTTGGTGACCGGTTTCGCGTCTTTAGGTAGTGCCTGCAATTTGCCGAAGGGTGCACTTGTCCAGTCGCAGGGCTTGAGAATAATTGGAATCACCTGAGCTTGTCCGGCTGCGTGGCGCTTCATGGCTTGTCCTAGCTCAAGCTCGTAGCAGTAGTCAGAGGCGAGGAAGCTGGCACTGACCAGCAGCAAAATGATGCTGGCTGAGTTGAGGTGAGCATCGATCGTGCCTGCGAAATCACTCCCGGCGGTAATTTCGCGATCGTGCCACGCAGCAATAAGCCGTTGCCGCTTCAACATGCTCAGGTGAATTGCCAATTCATCCCGTAGCTCTTCATCCCGATGGGAGTAGGAGAAAAAGATTTCGATCGGTGCTGCTGCAATCGACGAGGACTGTATAGGGTTGGTAGCACTGAGCACTTGTCCTGAACCAGCCTGCACGGGTGTACCAACGAGAAACATCTGGATTGTTTGGAGTGCAGCGGCAAGTTCTTCATGGCTTCTAGATTTAACCGTAATTTTTCTGCCATCTGTCTCAATCGTGATTTCGAGTGTTGAATCGCCTACAACAGAATCCAAGGCACCTACTACAGCAGGTACATGGGCAGGTGCCATCTGTGCGGTCAGCAGCCCCGATAAAAAGGCACCAAAGCTTTTGGTTCCAGTTAGTATGTTCGTTTCTAACACACGATTGACTTGTTCGATTTCGTCAAATTCGCGCAGTTGACGCAGCAAAGTTTGGGTTTTAGCCTCCAATTCTTCGCTGTCCAGCTCTGGATCGACTAAGTTAAAGGTGATGTGTACAGTCAAAGCTGATTCCTGCAAAAGACTGAACGACTGATCGATTCGAGCTTTAGCATGGAGGCAGTGGCTACAAAAGCAGTGTCTACTATGGCTATGCAGCTCTACTATACATTAACCTCTGCCGAATAAATGGTTCAAGCGAAAGACGACGCAACGGCAAGAACCAGAAGCTCGAAAACAAAATTTACAAATTTGAGATAAAATTTACAAGCGGAGCATGGGGATGATTTCAACTGTCCGTCTTTCAATTAATCTCCTGATTTAGGATAAACCTTATATCACGGCGTTTGGCGGCTACTGATTTATTTCTCTTATAGTCAACGTGGCAAGATCTGACCTCACAACAATTGCCGAGTTCTTCACAATTTGTTACAACTTAGTGAGACAACCCTCGGGACGAAAGACCGCATGATTGGTGGCTTCACTGCACCCCCTACTGGTACCGACTTTGGTGAGCGTATGCTCAACAAGGTCATCAGCCAATCGCTCCGTCATCTGTTCTCCCAGAGTGAGTCAGTGGACGTTTCCATTCGCTGTTCTCCCTCTAGCAAGCTGTTACAGGGGAGCGTCGATAGTTTTAAGATGAGCGGTAGCCGTCTGGTCATCCGCAAAGACTTTTTTGTCGAAACGATGTCGTTTGAAACCGATGCCGTTTCGATCGACTTTGGCTCTGTTTTGAGTGGTAAGGTTCGCTTGAGGCAGCCAACGCAGGCGATCGCTCAGGTCGTCCTTACCGAAGAAGGCATCAATCAAGCGTTTACGGCTGAGCTAGTTGAAAAGCGCCTTCAGAATATCGATACCCCTGAACTCACCAACCTGTCAGGGGGAGAGCCTGTTTCGTTTACAGATATCAACCTTCAGCTATTGCCCAACAGCCAGATCAAAATCTTTGCGAAGGCAGAGCTTCCTAACGGTTCAATCCCGATTAGCCTGCTGGCGACCTTAGCAGTTGAGCGCCGTCGCCGGATTTCATTTCAGAATCCACAATTCAATGAGGATGTGGTGCAAGAAGAACTCAGGGGCGTTTCAAGAGTTTTGACGATGGCGTTTGCAGAAATCCTGGACAACATGGTTGATCTCGATCGCTTTGATCTGGACGGCGTAACGATGCGGATCAATCGCCTGGAGACTCAAGGGAAACAGCTTATTTTCAGTGGTTATGCTCAAGTCGAACATTTCCCTGGCAGCCAGTAGAGAGTCAAAGGGCAGAGTTTCAGCAGGGACGTTACACGTAAGGTCCCCACTTCTTTTTTAGTAAGCAAGTCTTTAGTAAGCAAGCTCAGCCAGCCAGGAAATTGAGATTCCCAAAATGGAGCCTGCGATGACTTGAACGGGCGTGTGTCCAAGCAATTCTTTGAGACGGTCTTCGTTGAAGTGTTGATCTTCCTGAAAAAATTCGTCAATGATTTGGTTCAAAATTCGAGCTTGTTTGCCAGCAGCTTGACGTACTCCAGCAGCGTCATACATCACAATCACGGCAAAAATAATTGCGATCGCAAACTGCGAACTTGCCCAACCTGCGGTTTGACCAACGCCTGTAGCAAGCGCGGCTACCAGCGCTGAATGAGCACTGGGCATACCGCCTGTTTCAACCAATACCCGTAGATTGACTTTATGGTGCCGACCAAACTCAATGACCAGTTTCATTGCCTGAGCCAGTAAACAAGCTACAAGCGCAACCAGCAGTACCTGGTTATGGATAATGTCGCCAACGTCCTGCATGTGTTTTGCGTTGAGAAGGAGAGTAAAGGATGAAGTCCAAGGTCTAAAGGCTAAAGACACGTTTTTATCCTTAAGCCTTTATCCTTAAGCCTTTCAATCTAGTGTGTGCGAGCGGTGATGAAGTCAGCGATCGCAATCAGCGGCTTAGCACGATCGCCAAAATCAGCCAGTTCGGCTTTAGCTTTTTGTATCAGTGACTGTGCTTGACGTTTAGATTCCTCTAAGCCCCAAACGCTAGGATAGGTTGCCTTCTGTGCACGCAAATCTTTTCCAGCCGTTTTGCCTAGCTCCTCCTGCGTAGCGGTGATATCCAAAACATCATCCACAATTTGAAACGCCAGCCCGATATGTTGGGCGTAGCGAGAGAGTCGCTGCAAATCGAGGTCAGGAACTCCCGCCAGAATGCTGCCCGATGTCACTGAAGCTTCTAGTAAGGCGGCTGTTTTGTGATTGTGGATGAAGTTGAGGGTTTCCAGACAAACGGCGGTGTTGCCTTCTGATTCTAGATCAACGACCTGCCCACCCACGAGACCCGCTGCACCGACTGCTCGACCCAAAATCGCAACAATCCTCAGGAGGCGATCGGTCGGTACATTTTTGGTCTCCATTGCCACGTGCTCAAACGCGTAAGCAAGCAAGCCATCGCCTGCCAAGATGGCGATATCCTCACCAAAAACCTTGTGGTTGGTCAGCTTACCACGGCGGTAATCATCGTTATCCATGGCAGGTAGATCGTCGTGGATCAGTGACATGGTATGGATCATTTCCAGCGCACAGGCAGTTGGCATTGCCATCTCGATCGTGCCACCAATGAGTTCACAGGTTGCTAAGCAGAGAATCGGACGCAGCCGCTTGCCGCCCGCCAGCAGTGAGTAGCGCATGGCATCATAAATTTTCTCTGGATAGATCACTGGGAGGGCACGATCGAGCGCCGTTTCTACGAGAGCCTGTCGTTCTTGTAGATAGGCTGCCAGATCAAAATGGAGTTCCTTCTGAGATGTATACATTCTGCCTGATAAAACCATTTCTCTATCTCCCTCCCCGTTCTCACTTCAGTTACATCACAACCGCACTGACCGATCGCTGTCTCTCAATCATTCTTTATCCCTCAATCATTCTACGGAGGTTTCTGCACTCATGAAACATTGAGATAGTGGACAACCAGGACTTTACACTTTAGGGAGTAGCGATCAGCGGTCAGCGGTCAGCGGTGCAGACGCTGCTAGAAGTGACAGATGCTGCTGGCTACTAACCGCTGGCTGCTATCGTTCGCGGTAGCTCAGCACCGTATTTTGCAACAGCATGGCAACGGTCATGGGACCGATACCGCCTGGAACAGGCGTAATGAGCTTTGCTACAGGTTGGACAGACACAAAATCGACATCCCCAACCAAACGAGACTTACCGCTGTCATCGGTCACCCGGTTCATGCCAACATCAATCACGATCGCCCCTGGTTTGACCATCGCAGCCGTAATCAGCTCTGGGCGACCAACTGCCACCACGAGAAGGTCAGCCGTGCGAGCGATCGCGCCGAGATCAGGGGTGCGTGAATGCGCGATCGTAACCGTTGCATCCGCTTCCAGCAGCATCAACGCCTGCGGTTTGCCAACTAGAATGCTACGCCCAATCACGACTGCTTGTTGCCCCTTTGGGTTTACCTCATATGCCTCTAGCAGCCGCATGACTCCCGCAGGCGTGCAGCTTCGCAGACCAGGTTCACCTCGTACCAAACGCCCCAAGTTAACGGGATGTAACCCATCAGCATCCTTGTCAGGATCAATTTGATTGAGTAGGGCGATCGCATCCAGATGGTCTGGCAAAGGCAACTGCACGAGAATACCATCCACGCGATCGTCCTGATTGAGTGCTGCGATCGCTTGCTCTAATTCAGCTTGCGTTGCCGTTGCCGGAAAGTGCTGCCCAAAGGACGCAATGCCCACGTTGGCACAGGCACGCTCTTTGTTGCGGACGTAGGCAGCACTGGCAGGATTATCCCCGACCATCAACACTGCCAGTCCAGGCGGTCGTCCCTTTAAAGTTTGCAAAACTTGAACCTGCTGCGTCAGCTCGGTTTGAATGGAGTTTGCCAGGGCTTTGCCATCAAGCAATTGAGCAGTAGAAGACATGCGTGGAAAAGAAGGCAGCGATCGCTGCGACACAAGTGGTCAAACACTAAAGTCTGTGTTAACACAGCGTTAGGCTGTTCACCAGTTTCGCAGATCCAGCGTCCCTTTTCGTTAATCTCCAAAGGGTAGAAGTGCGATGTGGTTACCAAAAGCTCACATTCAAGGGTTTGCAACTCTCTTAGCTCTTAGTCTTGCAGGCTGTGCTCCCTCCGTCTGGTCAAAGCCAGGTGGCGGCATTCAGCCCATTGATTTTGCGACCGACACGAGTACCATTGCCACATTCACACAGGCACCGAAGGTGAACGCGATCGTCCAAATCAAAGGTCGGGTTAGCCATCGCGCCCCGCTCCTCGGTAAAGTCGGCTATGAACTTCAAGATCCGACCGGAAGCATCTGGGTGATCACAACTGATCCAAGCCCAAACATCGGGGATGAGGTGGTGTTGAAAGGCAAACTGCTTTATCGCAGCATTCTGCTTAATGGTAAAGAACAGGGATCGCTCTACATCGAACAACAGCAGGAGCTTCAACGGACACCTGCACTCAAAAGCGAATACGGAGAAAGGCTGACGGCTGAAAGCTAAAAGCTCAAAGCTCAAGGCTCAAGAGATTGATGGCAAGAGTGTTCCACAGAGTTGAGGCGATGGAAATGAATCAGGATCAACGTCATCAGGTTGCGATCGCGATCCTTCACCAAAACAGCAAATTTTTGCTCCAGCTACGCGATGACATTCCTGGTATTCTCTACCCTGGGCACTGGGCGCTTTTTGGTGGGCATATTGAACCAGGCGAAAGCCCCGATGATGCCATTCAACGAGAGCTGTTAGAAGAAATTGGCTACGTGCCCGCAACGCTGACTCAGTTCGACTTCTATGAAGATACGCAAGTCGTTCGCTATGTCTATCAGGGAGGACTGGAGGTTGATCTGAGTCAACTGGTCTTAAACGAAGGGTGGGATATGGCATTGGCAACATCCGAAGAGATTAGTCGGGGCGATCGTTACTCACAGCAGGCAAACCAGGTGCGTCCGTTAGGCAAACCCCACCAACGCATCTTGCTAGACTTCATTAAGCGCAGCGACAAGCAGATTCATTCATAATGCAAGTGTCTTTGGCGCAGAGAAGGACTGAAGCCCCACTATAGATGTCGAAAGATGTCGAAAAAGTTAGCGATGTCGAAAAGGTTAGCAACGTAGAGGCGCTGAGTATAAATATGGGCACTCTCAAAAGATAGAGACGTAGCAAGCCTTGACCGTATTGGTTTTTAGCGTGCCATAGATAGTGACTAAAGTGATCGATCGGCTACTGGAGGGTTTGCGTATGCCAGAACATTAGTAGCACGATCGAAGGTAAACCTCTGACAGTAAGGCTTACGGAAATGCTCTATCCCCGTGTGAATCTTCTTTAAGGTATCGATCGACACTCGTAGTCTTCAAGCTCTGGCTCCCCTTGCCAGATGGTCTATGATAAATGCTCCCGGCAGTGAAAACCCCGGTACCTTGGTGAAGTGATGAACCTGATTCCTAAACTAGGCTGCTGAAACGCCAATGGACGCTTCGATTTTATTAGTCGGAGGTGATGACTTTCTAGCAACACTTCTGGTTCGTATCCGTAACTTAGTGAGTTGCACGGTAGAGATCGCACCGAATCCTAGCGAGGCTATGCCGCTGATCCAGGCGCAGCAGCCAGATCTTGTTATTCTTCAGAGCAATCAACCAGGCAGCTTAGAGCTTTGCCGTCAAATTAAAGAACAAACTCGACTTGCCTGGATTTATTGCATTTTGTTAGACAATCCAGCGCAAGCGTTGACAGAAGCGTGGCGCGATCGCTTTTGGGAACTGGAGTGTCGGGCAGAGGCGCTAGAAAGCGGGGCTGATGCCTATCTGTGGTTTCCTAAAAATGATGCGAAGGGCGAAGCGCTCGATCTGGATATACTCATCCAGCAAGACCGTCTGTTAAGCTCCCAAATTGCCTCTGGGCTGCGCATGGTGAAGAATCACCGCGAACTCATGCGAACGAATGATATCCTGTCTGCGATCGCTCTGTCCGACCCGCTTACTGAACTGAATAACCGTCGCGCTCTCGACTGGGAAATGCCTCGACAGGTTCAGAACTCACGCTCACGATCGGAGCCAATGAGCGTCCTCATGCTGGATGTCGATTACTTCAAAAATATCAACGACACCTACGGGCATCCGATTGGCGATCGTGCCCTGCAATTGATCTCCGGTCGCTTACGGCACAACCTCCGCTTTCGAGACACGCTGTTTCGCTATGGTGGCGAAGAGTTTGTCATCCTTTTGAGCAATACGGATGAACAAGAAGCGTTACTGGTGGGTCGCCGTCTCTGTCGCTTGATTAGTGATCAGACGTTTGCGATCGACGATGCCCTCAATCTGGACATCACTATTAGTGCAGGGGCAGCTTCCCTTGAAGAGAGCGACGACACAAAGGGTGCCAGCCTCTTGCAACGTGCCGACCAAAACCTCCTAAAAGCAAAAGCGGCTGGGCGCAACCGTGTCATCAGTGGCTGTGATGACGTAACTGAAAAAGGTTAGGCAGAGAAGCCATTCAGCCTGCCACCCACCAAGCAGGTTAGTCTCGCCTACACGCCTTCTTTGACTGGGAAGCGATCGATCAGACGAATCGCACGATTGGCGTTGGTCTTAAGCTCGTTAGGCGCATGAGGGACATGCGGAATCTGCGAGAGAAAATCCAAAGTGCGACGCAGAATACGGACGACATCGCCTTCGTCGAAACTGGTGTTGGAGCAGAGTTCTGCCCATTCCACGCCCAGAGACCATTGCTCTACGAGACTAACCATCTCATGCTCCAACCAGACAGGCGGCATTTCAAATTCTTGCTGAGGATGTTTTTCTCTCAGCTTGTGTTGTTGCTTTCGCTGCACCTGAAACAAGAGACGACGAATGCCTCGCAAGCCTCCCAGGGCGTCTTCCACTTCACTTGAAAGGTCGTAGCGTGTCCAGCTATCCGGGCGCGACACTTCGGTCACAAGAGCCGCACAGGCGGTTGCCAGATGGTGTGGATCGAGATGGTCGAGTTCGCCAGACATGAGCGCCAAACCGAGCCACAGTTCGTTATCGCCCCGAATTGCGGCAGTTGCCTCTCCTAATGGAGTGGGTAATAAACCTTCGAGACTGCCAAAATGTTGCAGGCTTTCGATGAGGCTGAGAAAAACGTCCCAGCGCCACTGCGACTGCCGATCGAGCTTTGCCCTGCGATCGGCAATCTCAGTTTGTACCGCACTGATGCGCTTTTGCCGCTTGAGAATGGTCACGCGGTTGCCCCAGCCGTTCACTGGATGAGCGTCGATTTGCTGCTGTACGGCTCCCATCCGCTGGAGCTGCTCATACACTTCGGGCGCTTCATCTACGGGCGACGGTACCGGAGGAATCTGACGGGCGATCGCGGCTGTCACATCACTGCCTGATTTCATCTGTCCTGGTTTGAGCGGCATCTCCGGCGGTGGAGCCAGGTGATCCACGCCACTGAGTCGGGGAATTTCGCCCCGTAGCCCGACGACATCGCTGACTGTCACGACGTACCAGCGGTTGTCTTTGCCCAAGCAGATTAAGTAGGGAAACTGTCCCGAACCAGGAACCTTCATGACCAGTGCCGCAGGCAGCGGTTGGGCAACGGGCACATTGACACCTTTAAGGCTTAGAACCGTACCCGCGATCGCAAACGACAGCGCAACAGGCAAATCGCCCGCCTGCATTTCTCTCGCCTGGTCTTGCAAAATCTTGAGCAAGCGCCGTTCTTCTTTCAAACGCTCTTGCAGCTTTTCGTACTGCGCCAGTAGATCCCAATCCACGCCGTCTAGCTGCGATCGCAGTTGGGCGTGTTCGGCTTCGAGGTGAGCGATCGCGTCTTGCTGGGGACGCAGATAGAGCGTAGATAGATACTGCCCAAAACTGCGCTCCACTAGCTCTTTTGCTTCCTCCAGCGTGTGAGTTTGCAGCAAATTCAGCACCATACCGTAGCTGGGCGTAAACTGGCTCACCAACGGATCAGCGCCTACCGTCGTCAAATACGCCGCTTCCCGTGCCCCTTCAAACGGCGTTTGTACCGTGACTACGTGCCCCTGACTATCCATCCCGCGTCTTCCCGCTCGTCCTGCCATTTGGAGGAACTCAGAAGCGTTCAACAGGCGATGACCCAGATCGGTGCGCTTGGACAGGCTGGAAATGACGGTCGTGCGCGCTGGCATGTTGATACCCGCCGCCAGTGTTTCGGTAGCAAACACGACTTTGATCAATCCCTGCTGGAAGAGTTCTTCGACCAATCCTTTCCAGGCAGGCAAAATCCCTGCGTGGTGCGCCGCAATGCCCTGATACAGCGGCTCGATTTGTCCTACCCGTCCCGCTTCAGGGTTTAGTGCCAGAAAGGCATCGATCTGGGTACGCAACTGAGCGGCTTCTGCCTCATTCACCATTGACAGCGGCGCATCGCTCACCGTTGCGACTGCCTGATCGCAGCCCCGCCGACTGAAGATGAAGTAGATGGCGGGCAGCATGTCCTTTTGGCGCAGTTGGCTCAGCACAAATGCCAAATTGGGGCTTTCCTGTCGGGGTCCTCGCTTGTTGCTACCGGGAGCGCCTTTGCCGCCCTTGAGTTTGAGACGGGGATTGATGCGCTTCTCGCTATCGTCGAGCAGAGGAAATAGCCCTTTAGGATTACAGAAGTGAAATTCCAGCGGCACTGGTCGAAAGTCAGAATAAATCAGGTCGGTGGGACCGTGGACTTCATGAATCCAGTCGGTGAGCTGGTCGCTGTTAGCAACGGTGGCAGAGAGCGCTACCAGTTGAATTTCGGGTGGGCAGTAGATGATCGATTCTTCCCAAACGGTGCCGCGCTGACGATCGTTCATATAGTGACATTCGTCCAGCACTACGGCTTCGACCCCAGTGAGGGAGGTGCCGACTTCCCCGATCGGCGTGCCATAGAGCATATTACGAAAGATTTCGGTAGTCATTACCAGGATGGGAGCATCGCGGTTAACCGAAACATCCCCAGTCAAAAGACCGACTGACTCAGCGCCAAAGAGTTCTCGAAAATCGCGCAGCTTCTGGTTTGACAGCGCTTTAAGTGGCGTTGTGTAAAAGACTCGTCGCCCCCGATTGAGCGCCCGGTGGATCGCGTACTCCCCAATGAGCGTTTTACCGGAACCCGTTGGGGCACACACGACAACCGATCGACCCGCTTCTAAGGCGGCGATCGCCTGCTTTTGAAATGCATCCAGCTCGAAGGGAAACAGAGTCTTCAGGTCTAGCCCTGACGCTAAAGGGGAAACAGTCACGCCCAAAAATCCTAACCGTAGTGGAGATCGACGAACCGACGTTTTGTGATCGTCCGTTCATCATATATCCTGATTTTAGACTGACCACCTCATAGTCTCTCTTAATGCTGAAGCATTCTTTTCGCCGAACGATCCGCTTCAGGTCTCTACTACCTTAAAGATTTGTGCTCAGTAGTACAGTAAATCTACCGTTAAGCTTCCCTCGGAGAGAGAATCATCCCTCTACAGTGAGCTATAGTAGCTGAGGATGATTAAGTCACTCACCAATAACGATGTACTGCTTATGCCATGGCGCTGGCGGTCTAGATGGCTCAATCGCCTGGACTAAAAGCGTTATGTATACTGTCGCTGTTCGGCATCAAGCATACAACGTGTCTAACAACGTGGGTTAAGCCTAATTTGAGTTGATCCGGCACGTAAGCTGTCGTGATCATTTAACTCAAGCGGAGGAACCAAATCAATTGGGGCTAATCTCGGTGCTGCTGAGAGAGACACCTTCCAGTCTTAGCCCGTCAGCTAACTCCGTCGGCAATGGGAGGAGCAACCCAAAACTATTGCTGATAAAGCTGTGGTTATTGGAGTCTCCCGATAGGTACTGCTTAAGCGCTCTTTAAATTTGTTATGCAAGAGCGTTATGTATCTGTTACCTGACCCACCTCTCGCACACCCTATTCTTGAGAGGTTCAACCATGAATATTTTGTCTATGCTCGCACGTCTGCAAGACGCGTTGGGTTGTCCTGATCTCACTAAGCAGATGGTGCTAGTGCCACATCGCTCAACTGAGCCACGATCGCCCAAAGAAATCAATCTTCTTGTAGGCTACAACGGCTCGCCTTGTAGCCAAACTGCACTAGACTTGACGCTGTGGATTGCCCATCGGACGCGATTAGCGACGGGTAAGCAAGTTACAGTTCAAGTTGTCTACGTGTTGGATAGAGAGAGCGAGTGTCAGCCTGTTTCCTCGTTGCCTTATCATCTCGCTGCCCAAACAGACGGTGATCCGGTGCTTTATGCCAGCGCGATTGGTAATGGCTATCGCTATATAGAAACTGGACATCGCTCAACTAGCGCGGTGGCAGAACCACCCGTTCGCCCCCCATCTTGCCAGTTAAACCAGTTTGATCAGGCAGACTTGATTCTTTGGCAAGCCCGCCATATGGCGGATGAATGGCGCGGGTCACTTAAAACCCATCTTCGGTTTGGGTCAGTTGCGGTAGAGTTGCGCCGTGTGGCTCAAGCTGAGTCGGCAGAGCTATTGCTGTTAGGCTGTGATTCGTCCTCACACCCGCTTGTACAGCAATTAGCAACCGATTTCCCCTGTGCGATTCTCGGCATTCCACCCGCAGCGTCTACCAGCTAGGCATCAGCGATCGCCCATAATGCTTTGCAAAAGAACGTCCAAACCACTGTCGGGGCGTTCTTTTGCTGTGAACATCAACTACTCCGATCGCCGTGCGCGATCGATCTCCCGCTGAAGTGCTTCGATCTGACGGCGTAATTCATCGACTTCTGCTCTAGAAGATTGTGGTGGCTTTACAGTTGGCTCTGAGGGCACTTCGACGGAACCTTCGGCACCCGCACGGGGGTAGGTACCCTGACGAATCTGTCGATAATCATCTGAAACTGACCACTCGCGCAAAAAATGCACCCGCTCGACCGTAAATGGGTGGGTGAGGAAGATGCCTGTAGAGAGATTGTTGTAAAGGAGGAATTTATAAACCTGATTCAAGCCATCTTGATCGAGCGCTTGATAACGCTCTGACTGTTGGATAAATTCATCCAAACTAATTTCGTGAGCATGTTTGGTGCTACCACCTGCCAGCTTCATCATGCTATGCAGCACTGGATTTAGATCATCTGTCACCAGCAATGAGGCGCGATCGGCAGAAAGTTCCGCTTTACGTTTCCACTCAGCAAATGCCAGCAGCAGCCCTGTGGTCACCAGATTGCTCAACCCAAATGTACGCTCTGCCAAACCAGAAATGATCTGATTCACCCAAAGTGCCATTCGTACCAGCGTCGTGTGACCGCACTTAATATGTCCCAGTTCATGAGCCATGACCGTTCGCAGTTCGTGATCATCCAGCAGATCTAGCAAGCCGCTGTTGATAACCATACTGGGAAACTCTTGCCCTAGCGCCAGCGCATTCACAAATGGATCTTGAGAAATAAACAGCACAGGCTCTGGGTAGACATCCAAATCGCGCACACATTCCCGAAAAATGTGGTAAATGTTGGCATATTGGCGCGGTCCTACCTGAATGCTGTTGCCCATCTGATAAACAAACTGTGGACGTTCAGACAGAAACTCAACAAACGTCCGTGCCACTAGATCGAAGCCAGGGACACTACGCAACGCCTGTTCGGCTTGACGATCGAGCGGATGGCGAAACGCTTCGCTCGAGATTCCGGTGTAGGTAGGCATGGAAAAGAAAGGATAAAGGATAAAGGCTGAAGGATAAAAGCTAAAGGCTGGAGGGAAGCTATGAAGATGGCATCTCTTTCCGACTTTTAATCCGTTCGTCTCGCTCTTCAACTTCGCCTTTACAATTTAGCCTTTATCCTTGATCCTTAGCCTTTCGCAAGACTTCTGTTCTTTTGTATCCTACTACCCTGTTTAATTGCATCGACTCGCCCATAATCATCGCAATCAACAAGTTCTAGAGTGTCTACTCAGACGAGGCTATGACTCGATTACGCCCCCCTCTATCGGTCATCATGTTTGTTTCGATCGTAACGATGCTTCTGTTGCCAGGGTCATCATTTACCGCCCAAGCCTGCCCGCCTGAAGAGAGTAGCCTGCCATTGGCAAACAACCTTTCTCAGCGGAACACCTTCACCGACTCAACTGATGGAACCTCAGGTGATTCAAAGCGGCAGTCGCTGCTCGATGCATGGGAGATTGCAGGTTTTGGTGCTGTTGCGGGGCTGTTCGCGATCGCCCTACTTTGTAAGGTGCGTTACGCTCGTGCGGTTGCGCCTGGTGAAGCTGACCTGCTGAGTCGGTATCCTCACCTTGAGCATCCAGAAATGGCACTGGCAATAGTGCCTAGAGAAGCACTATCGTCTACGTTCGATCCAGACATGCTTGTGGTGCGTTAGGGGTTGGGCAAGGCTCGATCTATTGATTGCAATTGAACGTTCCTCCTGGTTTCTCCTTGGTTGTGTGCGGAACAGACCCTCTGACAGTTATTGTCAGGGGTCTTTTTGTTTTGAGTGTAAAGAGTTAGGTGTAGGGTGTAAGAAAGGAAGCAGAAAGGATGAAGGATGAAACTGCCGCTTAACCGTGAACAACTGGCAGTGCCATTACTCTGCCTGACGATGGTGTTGCTTAGCAGTCAGAGTGGGTGGGCGTTTCCCTACCCCGATCGCGCGAAGCGAGGCATGGTCGTCTCAGCACATCCATTGGCGAGTGAAGCAGGCTTGAAGGTACTGCAACAGGGTGGCAACGCGATCGATGCTGCCGTGGCAACGACGTTGGCAATTTCAGTTGTAGAGCCAGCGTCGGCAGGCATCGGCGGTGGCGGCTTTTTGCTGCTGCGGCTAGGCAAAACAGGTGAAGTGAAGGCACTCGATTTTCGGGAACGGGCACCGCTGGCAGCAACTCGCACCCTGTATCTAGATGCTCAAGGAAAGGTACGCCCCAATGCCAGCACGGATGGGTATCTAGCGGTGGGTGTGCCGGGAACCGTTGCCGGACTGTATGAGGTGCAGCGTCGCTATGGCAAACTGCCCTGGAAAGCTGTAGTAGCTTCCGCTGTACAACTGGCAAGGAAGGGCTTTCCGGTGAGTTGGCGCTTGGCAGCCGCGATCGCTCAGCAAAAAACACTCCAGCAAAACCCCGCTGCCCGTCAAATTTTTACCCGTAATGGAGTGCCTTTACAGGCAGGCGATCGCTTAGTACAAACCGATTTAGCGCAAACACTGACAGCACTTGCGGCTGATCCTCAAAGTTTCTACACGGGCAAACTGGCAGGGATGATCGCTCGTGACATGGCAGCCAATAAGGGCTTGATTACGCTTGCAGACTTGAAACGCTACCGTCCCATCTGGCGCGACCCTGTGTGTGGCAATTTTCGTTCAGCGCGCATCTGTTCTATGCCGCCGCCATCGTCTGGAGGGGTGCATCTGCTGCAAATCCTCAACATTCTGGGCGATACGGATTTCAAAGCAATGGGATGGCACAGTCCCGATGCGCTACATCTAATTGTGGAAGCAATGCGAATTGCCTACGCCGATCGTGCCGTCTATCTGGGCGATCCCGATTTTGTAAAAGTGCCCGTTGCAGCGTTGGTCAGTCCTGCCTATGCCAAACAGCGCCGCCAGGAAATCGATCTGCAAAAAGCCCGATCGTCCAGCCAGGTAAGAGCGGCTAACCCAGAAACGCTGAAACGGCTGGGTAAAGAGTCCAACGATACCAGTCATCTGAGCGTTGTAGATCGTGAGGGCAATGCGGTGAGCCTTACGTTCACGGTAAACCTGGGCTTTGGTTCTGGCGTTGTGGTACCTGGTACAGGGGTGATTCTCAACAACGAAATGGATGATTTTGCGATCGCCCCCAACGTGCCCAATGCCTTTGGCTTGGTGGGTGGGGATGCCAACGCGATCGCTCCTGGCAAAACGCCACTGTCCAGCATGACTCCGACGATCGTGACCGAAAAGGGACAACTGCGCCTGGTAACTGGTTCTCCGGGTGGCAGCACTATCATTACCACTGTGCTGCAAGTTGTGCTGAATGTGTTGGTCTATGACATGGATGCCAGACGCGCGATCGCCTCTCCACGCCTGCATCATCAGTGGTTACCCGATCAACTCAGGGTTGAGCGTAACGGTTTTGACCGCTTAACCCTTGATGATTTGCGCCAGCGAGGACACACTATTGAAGAGCGTGACACGTGGGGCAATGCAGATGCGATCGTCCAGACCCCTGACCGTTGGCTAGAAGGAGCCGCCGACCCTCGTGGAGAAGGCGCAGCATACGGGTTCTGAGGTTACATTTTACTTTTGCAAAGTTACGGTGAGATGCAGCCGTTTTCGTAAGAATCTCGTAAAGGTATATTAATTGATACCGATGCTTGAACAATTGTCCGTAGTTATGGGTACATAGCCTAGGAGACAGTTTTCATGTTTGAAGCGTTCATCGTACTCTGGACTATCATCATCCTCCTGTTCTCAGGAGGATCTAATGGAGGGAAACTGCTGGGGAAAAGCACTCCGCCCAACCCACCAAATCCTCCTGGGGTAGTAGACCCTAATCGACCAATAAAAGAAATCCCAACACCCGCTTTACTACCCGGCATGATTATCTTCTTAAGCAGCGTTTTACGGAAAAAAGCTGAAAAAGATAGTTAAAGTTTTGGCAAAGGTACATCTACCTTATGGTAGCCAGTGAAGGTCGTCATAACTTTGGAACGATCGCATCTAACCGTTTCTATTGAGCAAACTTTTGACTACACATTCTTTTCGCTCTCTTTGCGTAGCCGAACTTCAAAGTTCGGCTGCGTTGCGCTTTGGTAGAGTCTAATCAAGCTTTACCAATGGGGAATCTGGTGAGAGCTTGATTGAATCTAAACAAGATCATTAGTCGAGAGTTCAGAAAGCATTGGTGACCTTAAAGCATCCTAGCTTTCATCAAAAATGTAAGTGGCTTTTGATCAGTAGCCATTAATCGACGACTCTTAGTAAACCTTTGCGCAGGCGATCGAACACTTCGTTGAGCAATGCTTGTTCGTCACGGCTAAGGTTAGCTAACGAGAGAAGCAACCGTTGATCCAAGCGAGTAATGCGGCGAGAAAGCAAAATGCGATCGACGATGTCTTTCAGCGAAGGCGACAATACTTGGGTTTCCATAGAATTTGGGGGCAACTCGATACTGAACAGTATGCGGCTGTCGTTAAAGCTGTCTGGTGATGGAATAGAGTCGATCACTGTGACAATCCGGTGAGTGCTGCGTGATCTTGATCAGCGGTCAGCTATCAGCTATCAGCAGTCAGCTATTCGCCGTTAGTGGTCAGTAGTCAGTGGTGGTCAGTGTGAAATTTAAAGCTGACCGCTGACCGCTGACCGCTAAAAGCTAGTTGCTTAATGTCGTTAATGCCTCTCGATTATCTAAAAGGTCACTGACCGCGTTTACTACTCGTTGGGTTGCTCCCGCAAAAAAGGCGCGATCGAGGGTTTCTGGTGTATCGCTTGGTTGATGGTAGTGCGGATTGCGGAAGTTTGCGGTATCGCCTACCATGACCGCACCAATATTTTTTGCCCAAAACGGCGCATGGTCGCTTCGCAGCACGTCTGGAGTCAGCAACCCTTTGAAGGGAATCGGCACCGTGATGATAGCTGGCAGATTGGGCTGCTCTGGAAGGATAGATGCAGGCACCTGAAACGCATTCAGCAGTGGCAAATGCTCCTGATCGCCGATGACTCCCAGAAAATCGCCCCGATCGCCCAACGGTTTCACAGGCAATCCCTCTGGATATTTCTGACATCCCGCTGTGTAACAGGCATAGCCCATCATCTCTAAATTGACTACGCCAGCGAGGTTCACTAAGTTTTCAGGACGCGAGGTGAAGGCAAGACTACCAACTAATCCAGCTTCTTCACGATCGAAAAAAGCAATCCATAAAGGTCGCTGAGTGGAACGAGAACCCAGCAGTCGGGCAATTTCGAGCGTCGCTGCGATCGCGCTGCCATTGTCATCCGCACCCGGCGACCCCTTCACCGTGTCGTAGTGAGCATCGACCAAAATCGCGCCTGCGTTGGCATTCGTACCAGGACGCTGAGCGAACACATTCACGCCACCTTCAAAAGCTTGTAGCTGCGGTTTCCAGCCAAACTCAGTCAGCGTTTTGACCAGATAACGACGGGCACGATCGCGATCGCCTGCTTGATACCGCTCAAAGTTCAATGCCTTGATGTGCTGGAAGAGGCGATCGGGGTCTACTTGAGGAAGTGCTTGTTGGGTGAGAATCGGCTGGGGAAGGGTTTGGGGTGTAGGGTTTGGGGTGTAGGGGGAAGCGGCTGGAAGCGGTTGAGAGGAGGATAGATTACAGCTAGTCATGACGATTAATGCGATCGCCATTAACAGTCCTAACCCTACTTGCTTTGCTGCTGCCTTTCTCATGCGGTTGCCTGGTGTCGTTTTAGTGAAACACCAACGTGCTTAAAACCATTAGATTGAGTAGAACCGTTACAAGTGCCCCTAGAACGATACCCTTAACAAGGTTCCATCTACGTGATCGCGTGGCGAAATACAGTAGCGGAGACAGGTAGAGGATTTGTGTGATGCCGATAAACATACCGATCGCACCGATTAGATCGATGCCGATGAGCTTCGGTCGCACAGGATTTCCAGGCGTGTAGTACGACGCATAAATAGAAATGCTAATACAGGCAATGACGAAATTGAATCCAATTGTTAGAAGCGCCACAATAATCCGTCTAACGCTACTCTCTTGCATAGATCTGCTTTTTCCAGGTTGATTTGCACAGCCTATCCTAAAGCCCTCCATGCTCTACGACAAACACATTCGAGTAGAGAGACGCTGTGATTTGTTGTCCCTGCTGCGTCACAGACAGGTAGCGTAGCGCATCTCGAATATAAGGATGAACACCTTTCCAGTAAAACTGGGAGTAGCTTTGACGCAGATCTCCAGGTGTGCGATAGCCCAGCGCTTTGTTGACACCCGTTTCTTCAAACTCGTAGAACAGCCGTGCAATTTTTTGAAGATACCGTGGATCGCTCAGTTGCCCGATCAGGTCAGCCGCCCGCACCAGTCCAGGATAGTGAATAGTGTCCTGATGGTCTTCGGCAGCAGGTACAGGAAAGCGAGTGAGTTCGATATTGCGCTTGATGAGGTCAGTATCGAGTAAGCGATGTCCGCCAAAGCGCTCATCAATGAAGAGTTTGCCACGATCGACGTGGTAGGGCGTGAGGCTGGCATCGGTGGCACCAAGTGGTAGCTCAATCATGGTATCTGCAATGCCTGTGGCACAAAGATTGTCGCGATCGTCCCGACAAACGCCCCGCACATAGCCAATATCATGGCAAACCAGCGAGATGAGGAAATGCAGCCAATCTTCGGGCGCAACGCCACCTTCGCGGATATGCTTGCCGCGCAGAATTTCCTGCCCCACCAGCGTTACCAGAATGGTGTGCTCAACGTCGTGATAGAGCGCATCACTATTGGCAATATTTTCCAATGCCATGCCGCCTGCCCAAGCGATGATGTCGGCATAATCGGCTTTGAGATTGCCGTAGGTGCGACAGTAACCTGCTTTGAGCTGCTGCACAAAGGCATCTGTCAAAATTTCAGTGGCATTAAACATTTTCAGTTCCTCCATCCCGCCCATAAGTAAGGGACTTGGGATCAGCGTTTCATATCTCTACTATGCCCCGATCGCTGGTTGATTGAGGTGATAGGGAGGAAGCATGAGCGTGATCATGCTAAGGCAAGGCAGTGATCATGATCGAGCAAAATCGTGATGAGACATCGACTTAAAATCCTGCTGCTACAGAATTTGGGGTTTGGTAGCTAGAACGCAACCATTTGAATTTTACCCTCAGGAACCTTCTGCTCAATGAGCTGCAACAAAAGGTGTAGGCGAGTGGGATGAATGCCGTTATCTAGCTCTTCAAAAAAGTAAAATTGAGCAGGCTCAGAACCCAAAAGTGCCGCAAGCATCGCCAAAAAACGGAGAATGCCATCAGAAGCGCTGTACGCCGAAACTCGCTGTCCATTGCCTTCTACAAAGGTCAGCAAAACTTTCCCAGTGAAATCGGACGGGAATTCAAAATCTTTAGCGTCCATTGGGATCAATTCTTGCGCCCACTCAAGCAATGCTTCCTTGCGCTGAGGATCTTGGCGAATCTCATATAAAACTGAGGAAAGATTTTCGCCGCGATCGCCCAACACATTCTGACCTAAGTAGCTGGGTGAAATTAGACGTAGGATGTGTTAGACATAGCCGTAACGCATCAAAACCTTTAGCAGCATGGGTTATGCTTCGCTTTTCTTGAATGCCGAAGGCTATACCCATCCGACGCAGATTTTATATTTAATTGAACCTTCCTACTTAGAAGGGATGGCAATCGCATAGCTTCAGGATCAAGATCTAAAAAGCGCATACTACCGAGAGCATCTGATGAAGCCTGAAATAGTCTCTGAAGTGTAGCGTTTGCAAATTAGGAAAGTCTCCAGCCAAAACCTGTGAGAGGTTGTTTGAAAAGTGTCTGGCGGTTAAAACCGCGACTACGTAAACAAAGTCCGCCTGCGCGGACTACCGCAGAGTAAGGGTTTTATCACCTGCAACGGCAGGTTTTGCCTCTGTAGCCGCGACTTCAGTCGCCAATGCTACAAGCATCTGGACTTTTAAAACGTCCTCTGAAAGGAAAGGTTTGTGCTCCGACACAATATCGATTTCTTCGGGGAAGTAAACATTTAGAATGCCAAGACTTCCATGCGCTATTTCAAGAAGAGGTCTGTCTAGACCGTCAGCTACTAAGCGTTCGGAAAATATGCGACGTGACAATTTTTTGTCCCAGGCTGACTTTTATCTGATAGGTTGTTTTCCTTACATCGCCTTTAACTTTGATAGGGAAAGAAACTTCTAAATAAAAAAGATCTGCACCTTGGAAGACCAATTCTCGCGTTCCGCCACGAATGCCACGCCACTGAAGAACGACACCTTTAGCATACTTCTCACCAATAATTTCGCCAGATTGTAGCCTCTTGAGATTCCATGCAGAAAGCGAAAAGCATCGCGGATATTGCTTTTGCTAGAGGCGTTTGTACCCACTAAAAAAGTAAGCGAACCCAGCGAAAGTTCTGCGTCTTGGAAGCCTTTGAAATTGGTGAGGCGGAGTTTCGTGAGCGTGGCACTCGATCGCCTAAAGCGGTAAGGAGTACCCTAATGCTACCTTTACTCGCTTTAAAGTTTCGTTAGCGATCGCCCCTGCCTTCTCGCGCCCATCGCGCAGCACCGAGTCCAGATAGCCTTTCTCGTCAACGATTTCTTGATACTTGTCCTGAATCGGTTTGAGGTGGGCGATCGTCGTTTCCATCAGCAATGGTTTGAACTGTCCCCAGCCCATATCCCGGCATTCGGCGGCAACCGTTTCCTTTGTTTGACCAGACAGCAGCATATAGAGCGTCAGGAGATTGTTGCACTCTGGGCGATCGGGGTCATCAAACACCAAACCGCGCACCGGATCAGTTTTGCAGCGCTTGATCTTGTTCTGAATCACATCCGGCGGATCGAGCAAGTTGATCCGGCTCAGTTCGGATGGATCAGACTTTGACATCTTCTTGGTGCCATCGGTTAGGCTCATCACTCGTGCGCCGTCTGCTCGAATCAGCGGGTCAGGTTTTTTGAGAACGGGGCGATCGGGCTTAGCGAACTTGTGGTTGAATGTGTCCACTAAATCGCGGGTTAGTTCCAAGTGCTGCTTCTGATCTTCGCCCACAGGTACTTTATCTGCGTCGTAGAGCAAAATATCTGCTGCCATCAGCACGGGATAATCCAGCAGACCCACGCCAACGTTTTCGCCCTGCTTGACGGCTTTTTCTTTGAACTGGATCATGTCGGTCAGCCAGTTCAGCGGCGTGATGCAATTGAGCAACCAGGCAAGTTCACTGTGCGCCGAAACATGGGACTGCACAAAGATCGTTGAATCGTTGAGATCAATGCCACAGGCAAGGTAGAGGGCGGCGATCGCATACGTATCCTGTGCCAATGTTGCAGGATTATGCGGCACCGTAATGGCGTGCAAATCGACTACGCAAAAAAAGTTGTCGTACTGATGCTGCCCTTCAACCCAGTTACGAATGGCACCAAGATAGTTTCCTAAATGAAGATTGCCCGTTGGCTGAACGCCCGAAAGAACCCGCTGCTTCGCCATAACCTACAAAAAGAGAATCCAACCAAAAGTAGACGTGCCAATGTGAGGCTGATTGTACCGTAGGTAGAGCTACAGTGAATAAATGTAACTGCCCGAGTTTACGTGAAGATTTTGAATAAAACGGTACTGCTTTGATTATGACCCACTCCTTGACGCAGAATCAGCTTGCTCAACTGAAAGACTGTCTCGCACTTGCACAGAACCCGACTCAGCAAGAAGCGGCTCGTCAAACAATGGCGCAACTGCTGAGTGAAGTTTCACCCAACACGATCGCAGCAGAAATCATCGACGCACTCTGGAACGAGCTTTTGACGGCACGGCGTTCTACAGCCTTTTGGGAGCAAATCAGTGATGCCGAGAAAGAAATCGGCGATCGCCTGACACAAGACAATATTCGACTGCAACAAAACTACTTGCGTTTGATGCAAGAGCAGTAACCCACAGCCAAAACACCACTGTCACAACGTAGAACAATTGGAGGTTGGAGGATTCGCCAGTCAACACTCCTGGATGCTTGCGGCTCCCGCCAACAGAATCCTCTTAGGCAATTGGCATTCAAATTTGCATCATCCTTCTGCCTTCTGCCTTCTGCCTTCTAGGGCAATCGACTTTGCAACTTAAATGCTCCTTAGCTTATGCGATCGATGAGCGGATTTGTCTCACCAGCAACGTGATGTTCTGCCGTCCGATCACCTGAACGACTTCACCAGCCGTAAGCGTGATCTCTTGCTCACACTGAGCGGGCCACCAGGAACCTCGAAAATGAACGCGTCCCCGTATGTGAGGCGCGATCGTATCCGATACGATCGCGCGTCCCCGATAGGTAGAGTCTAAATTTTCGAGGAAGTTCGTCACAGCGTTTTCTGTGTGCTTCTCAAACAGGAATGTGCTGAAAGCCTTGATTGGATTAAACGTCATCATCGTGGTTTCTCCTGGGGCTAAGGCTGACTGTGGTTGGGTTGCGGCTGTGTGTGCAGAAGCGTTCAGGCGTGAGCTTGCTCATCTCGATCAAGTACCATCCGTTGCTTCATGCGAATGTCTTTGAGGTGGCTCTTGACTGTATGAACCGTGATGTAAAGATCGATCGCAATCTGTTGATAGCTAAGACCAGCCCGACGCAACAACCACACCTCTGTTTGCCGTTGCGATAGGTTATAGAGCAGAGCTTCGGCAAGTGCCTGATTTTGTGACGACTGCCAGCGATCTTCTAGCAACACTGCTAAATAAGGACGCTGCGGCTCATCAAGCGTGAGCCATCGCACTCGAATGCGGTAAACGCTCGATTGTCCAGTGGCAATCTCCGACTCAATGACAACAGGCTGGTTGTTGTAGACTTCGCGGCTTTCAATGAGTGCTTTACAGGTCTGCCAGATTGCCTCAGGGACGGTAGAAACGCTAGAACTGCCCTCGTTTAACTGCTGACAGATGCGGTAGGCATAATAATTGTGATAAATCCATTCGCCGCGATCGGACAGGATCAAAATGCCATCAGTCAGACCTTCAAGGACACCCTGTAGCAAAAGATCGTTAGCTTGAGCGAATGGTTGCGGTTGTTCAAGTTGGTTCAGCATGGTTCTTAGGGGCTAGAGAATGGTAGACGCTTATTCAAATTGCTCACTAAGCGATATGGTCATGCCTCGTGAAGGGTACTGGCTGAAGCCTCATCCGAGCATCGCTCCTAACGTTCTTGGATAAGCAACCGTTTTTTCAAGATCAGGTGAGGCTGGGTTGAATTAACTCAGATTGTATGAAAATGCTTGCGGTGTTACATTAGCCCTCTCTGCAAAGTTCCTTGCCTACCTTGACTACTGCACTTTGCAGCTTTATGTAATCAGATTCATGGTTACCTCTTGCCTTTTCCTGTAGTTTTCGGCAAAGTTGGAGGTATATTTATGCAACTGCTCTGTCTGTTTTTACCGCTGGCTATGAGCCAAACCATCCCAGAATCAACAAAGCTCTGCATTTTAGTCGTTGATGATCATGAGATCGTTTTGGGTGGCACCATTGATTTGCTGAAGCAGCAATACCCTCAGGCAGAACTTTTGACCGCTCAGACCGTTGCCAGTGCCTTGAGCCAGGTAAAGCTACATACGCCTGATCTGATTGTGCTCGACCTCTCTTTGCCAGAAACGATCGGCAGTAGTGCCCAGGCTGAGTCAGGTGTGCAACTGCTGAAAACGTTAATGCAACACTATCCCACCCTCAACTTGACCGTTCAAAGTACGCACGTTAGGGCATTGGTACGCATTCGACCCGAAATCGATCGCCATAAAGCAGGGTTCACCGTTGCCGATAAAAGCCTTGCCAGTAAGGAAATGCTGACGCGAGTAGACTGGGCGCTGAAAGGCATCACGCACACAAAAGACATCCGACGCGGGCGTACCCTGGAGGTAAAACCAGATTGGATTACCGTGCTCAAGCTGGCGTTTCACGAAGGGCTGCAAGATCGGGCGATCGCTAAACGGATGCAAGTCTCTGAACGCACAGTCCGCCACTACTGGACAAAGATTCAAGACGTGTTGGAAGTCTACCCTGATGAAGACAAACAAGACGGCAAAAATATCCGCATTCAAACTGAAATTCGCGCCAGAGAAGAAGGATTGATTGACTAACTGGTTTTTAGTTTTTAGTTTTTAGTTGTTGGTTATGGCAAAGCGGTTATCTAACAACTAAAAACCAACAACTAATCACTTTTCAAGCCCCTGGAGTAGAAGACAGTGCAGCGCAATCTATGGAACAGCCTGAAAGAAACCGCTTCACTCTGGCGCTGGGCGTTGCCGGGGTTGGTTGTCATTGGGCTAGTGATAGCGGCTCGGCTGACAGGTTCCCTACAAAGTCTGGAGTTGCTGGCTCTGGACGCGTTTTTGCGTCATCGTCCGGTTGAATCGGCAGACGATCGCATCGTTCTGGTCGGCATTGATGAAGCTGATATGCAGAAAACGGGCTACCCCATTCCTGAACGCAATCTGGTCGATCTGCTAAACACGCTGCAAACGTATCAGCCTGCCGTCATTGGTCTGCATATTCTGCAAAACCAAATTGCCAAGTCAGAGTCTGCTACCCGCTTTACCAGGTTGAACGAGCGGCAGAATCTGATTGTGTCTGAAAAGGTCTTATCGGCTGCCGACCAAATTCCGCCGCCATTAGGCTTTCCTGCCAAACAGGTTGGTCTGATCGACCTGATTCCTGATGGCGATAACCATGTGAGGCGCACCATTCTGGGTACATTCGATCCGATCAGTCCTACAACGTATAAGCTTTCTCTGGCGATCGGTCTAGTAGAAACCTATTTAGAATCTCAGGACAAGAACCTCACGCTCAAAAATGGCATTAGCGATGCCAAAGCGATGCGCTTTGGCTCTACTGAACTTCCGCGTCTCAGACCGTCGGGTGCCTATGCAGGCGCAGACACGGGTAGTCCTCAAATTTTGCTCAACTTTCGGCACAGTCAGCAGCCGTTTCGCGTTCTTGCTTGGAACACGGTGATAACAGGCAAGGTTGACCCAACCTGGCTGCGCGATCGCATCGTGATTGTGGGTATCACCGACCCCAAAATTCGCCCCATTATCCCTACAGCGGCGATCGCCCCTACCAACTCGCTTGATCTTCAGGCACATACTGTCAGCCAAATTATCAGTGCAGTGCTGAACGGGCGATCGCTTCTAACAACCTGGACAGACGGCTGGGAATACCTCTGGATTTTGGGGTGGGGTTTGACTGCAACGATTTGGGGTCGGAGCAATTTACTCCCCAAAGCCAAACTCATTGGTATTGGCATAGCGCAAATCGGCTTGGTTGGCATCAGCTATGTGCTTCTGCTTGGAGGCTGGTGGATTCCGGTTATTCCTGCTTCGTTAGTTTGGCTGCTGAATGGCATCGGCTGTACTGCCTTCTACAAGTACGACTGGGTTTTGCGCTCCAGACTAAAAGAAAACCAGCGCGTCATTGAGGATCGTCAGCGGATGATCGAACAGACCTTTGACGTGATTCACAATGGACCGCTCCAAACACTAGCGAGTCTTTTGAGACAGATTCGAGATGGCAAGCTGTCGCCAGAGCAATTACTCTCGTCACTGGAGAATCTCAATCGTGAGATCCGGGGCATTGGTGAGCATCTCAAGCAAGAAACGCTGACTCAAGAAGACAGTCTTTACTTAAGAGATGGACTGAAGGTAGATCTCAAACTGCCTGTACATGAGCTGTTCTTTGAGGTTTATAGCAACACGCTGGAGCGATCGGACTTTCCCAGGTTTGAGACGCTCAAGATTGCCTGCTATTTTGAGCCGATCGAGCACCCATCTCTAAGCATTGAGCACAAGCGCAGTCTCTGCCGCTTTTTGGAAGAAGCACTTTGCAACGTCGGTAAACATGCTGAAGGTGCAACCCATCTGAATGTTACAGGTACTCAAACCCACGATCGGTATGCGTTAGAAGTGAAAGATAACGGCGTAGGCATTCGCTCTTCGGTTGACGGAGAAGGGACAAAACACGCTCTTAAGGTTGCTTCACGCTTAGGCGGTCAGTTCAAGCGTGAATCGTTGTCTCCCAAAGGCACACTGTGCAAACTCACCTTTCCGCTGGTTAGACCCCGGTTTCGGTAGTGAGTAAAGTCTATGAATTATGTAGTGAAGTTTGCACTTTTATGCAAGCTCCTGGAAAGTATCTGGCATAGACTCGGAATAGATGGGGACAAACGGAGTCGATCGTGTTCGCTCCCCTCTTTAGTTTGTTTTGGCTCCGTCTCCTCTGTGGAGCCATACCAGGGCTTCTGGGTTGTCATCTAACGTGGGGTGCTACCAAAATTCCAGTAGATGAATGTGAACCACCATTGAAACTATGACCACTCAACCATTGTTGTCTTTGATTAGAATCATCACGTCGAAGCGATCGATCGCTACTAAGAATCTACAAGCCTTAGGCAGTGGATTGGCTTTCACAGCCGTGATTTTGGCTCAATACAATCCCCCGCCTGATCCACCGCCACGCCGACAGACATCGTTTACAGCAGGGGCATCTCAAGTGGCTGGTAGAGCGGTTCCAGCAAGCTTCTTGTTTGAGCATTGAATCTTTGAGATGTTTCTCTTTGAGACTTCCCAAAGAAGCAGCGCATTGTGACTATCACGATGCGCTTTTTGTATGCGAGCGAATCTGTTCTTGAGTGTGCCGCAAGTCTGAAGATGCTAACGCAGACTTTGAAGCACTGTTTGCGATCGCCCAATCTGATCCTGACTAAAACCCGCTTCGTCTAAATAGTTTAGAAAACCAGCATCGCTGTAGCGAGGATCGACGCTGAGTGCCTCACGGTATACCTGCTGCGCCAAAGCTCTTTCACCATTACCCCAATGCGCGATCGCCAATGCGACAAAGGGATGTGGATTTGTGGGTTCTAACCTGGCGGCGGTTTTGGCAGTGGCGATCGCAAAGTTGTATTGCTTGACTCGCTCAAAGGCAAGACTGAGATTATAGGCAGGAATTTCATTCGTGGGCTGCAAGATGGCTGCCCAGGTGTGAGCGGCGATCGCAGCCGTCAAACGTCCTTCCACAAGATAAACAATCCCTAATGCGTTAAGGGTTTGCACATTGAAAGGATTGAGCTGCAAGGCTTGCAACAGCGTCTCCGCAGCAGCAGCGTTCTGTTTCGCTTTATGCTGCGTCCAGCCCAGCAAAACTTTCCCAGAAAGATTGGTTGGTTCAATGGCAACGGCTTGCTTCAGAGCGGCGATCGCCTCTGGGTAACGTTCCTGCTCTCGATAGCTCAAGCCCTGCTGCCGATAGGTTTCCGCCGAAGTTGCTAGTACTGGCGGAATAGACATTAGCCCAGCACCCAGCCAGATCCCTACCATCAATTTCTTCATCGCTCATCCCTCAGCTTTTAGCGGTCAGCGGTCAGCTATCAGCGGTCAGCCATCGAAATAAACTCAAAACTCAAAACTTTTAGCCTTCATCCTTTAAGCTTCATCCTTAGCTAGTGCAACGTAACGCACCAACTTTACCGCCCTCACCCCCAGCCCCTCACCCTAGCCCTCTCCCAGCGGGAGAGGGCTAGGGTGAGGGGCTGGGGGTGAGGCAAGTATATAAATGCCCTAACTAGGCGTTAAGCCTCTTTATGTAGCAGTAGCTCATGCCCATAAGAGTTGTCAATTGTGCAACGCCACTCACCACTGGGGTCTTTCTTGAAAACATACGTAGCGTTCCGCTCGATCGCAGGTGTATTAGACGCAGAAACGACTGTTTTAGCGACAACTAACGCTGTATCACCAGCTTCCAAGACTTTCATGCCAGCCTGACGGACGTTCAGGGTGTGATTGAAGTGTGCCGCGATCGCCTCCATTGCTTTTCTAATCTGAACCTTTCCTGAAGCATTCGTGCCAGGTTTAACGACAAGAACGGCATCATCCGCATAAATCTCCATTAACGTATCGAAATCTTCGTGGATGATCGCGGTATCGGCTTTTTCGATTAGTCGCTCTATTGGATGTTGTATCATTTTAAGCTGCAATCCTCTGACTCATAACGTTCCCATTCGCCCGCCGCTGGCATGGTTGAGTTCCCCCGATCGCCCCGCTTCGGTCGGGTGCAATGGGGTTGTTAGGCATCACTTTTCTCGCCCCGCTTATTTCGCCATCTATATTTTTTCTGATATTCACGACGTTGCTTCGTAATTTCGTACAAAACTATTCCTGATGTCGTGCCTAAATTCAGGCTTTCGATCATGCCAAACATAGGGATGCTTACACACATTTCACTTCGCTTTACTGCTTCGTCACTGATGCCTCTAGCTTCATTGCCGAACCATACCGCTAACTTTGTATAGATGGTGTAATCCGCCTCATCCAGGACTTCATTCTTCATTTCCTTTACATGTGGAGATGTAACGATGGACACAAAGCGGTTTTTTTCTAAGTGTGCCAAGCAAGCCTCAGTGCTATCGAAGCGCTTGACGAAACTCCACTTGATTGCCGACACGGAGGTCTTAGATAGTGATCTTCTTTCCCTCATGTCCTGCCAGTCATCCGGTAACGCACCTTTGGGGTCTACTACGTAAGCCTTTTCTACGCCCAATGCGTTTACGTTCCTTATGACTGTCCCAATGTTTCTTATGTCATGGGGATCTTCTAGGACTGCAATTAGGTTCTTGCATAGATACGGTTTGATTTCGTCTGCACGCTCCCGCACCTTGCTTCTGCGTTTCGGTTTGTCTAGTTCTTCTGTCATATTCCTCCCTGATGCCTAACAACTGTTTAAGCTCAAAAGTTAAAATGCAAAACTTTCATCCTTTCTTCAGTCGTTGACATATCGGGCAAAAATGCGCCGATCGCCCTGCCATTTTAAGGCGTTCGATCGTCGTTGCACAATTGCGGCAGACATCACCATCACGCCCGTAAACCCAGGCAGAACCGCCATAGTTTCCATTCACGCCCGCTACACTACGAAACGTCCGAAACGTCGTGCCCTTTGCTTCAATGCTTGCCTGGAGTACTTGCACAACATTCGATCGCAGTCGCTCAATTTGCGATTGCGTAAGATTGACACACAGCGTTTGAGGATGAATGCCACTGAGAAAGAGCGCTTCATCCGCGTAAATATTGCCGATGCCAGCGACGATCGCTTGATCCAGCAAGGCATTTTTGATTGGGCGACGACGCTGAAGTTGCTGAGTGAAGTAGGCAACCGAAAACTCTTCTGAAAATGGTTCGGGTCCTAGCTGCTGCAAGCCCGTGATGATTTCCTCTGGCGCGTTCTCTGGCGGCACCCACCACATTTGCCCAAAGGTGCGCTGATCCACAAAGCGCAATTCCTTGCCATCGCCAAAAAATAGCCGTACTCTGGTGTGCTTTTCCAGCGGTTCAGTCTGGTTGACCCATAGCAGTTGCCCGGTCATGCGGAGATGGACACCGAGCCAGGAGTAGGGAGGGAGTGGGGAGTGGGGAGTAGGGAGTGGGGAGTAGGTGGCGGAGGGTGATGCAGCGATCTGGCGATGTGGGAATGCAACAATGCTAGTCTCACCGCTCCTGACCGCTGACGGCTGATGGCTGACGGCTAATCGCTGACCGCTGACCGCTAATCGCTGACCGCTGACCGCTAACCGCTGACCGCTGACCGCTGCTTTCTCCAATTCTGCTAGCAAATACTTCCCGCGACGATGCCATTGCACGATCGTCGTTCCTTGCAAGCCTGCCAAAAAATCGGGCGCTGAAAAAGGGTGGGCGATGGTGCGATCGAGCAACACATCCCCACCCTCAATTGTTTGGTGCAGGGTTACGTCGTTTAAACCCCGCCGAACTGTTTCAACTTCAGGCAATTCAGGCACAGAGCGTTGTAACCCTTAGACATCGAAATCCAGTCTAGCGCTTACAGTGTCTTGTCTAAAGCCCAAAGCAGACTATCTTGCCTCTGTTCCCTGGTTAGCATCGCCTTCGATACCAGTGCTGCCGCCGGGTGCATCGGCTGTGGGTGCAGTCGTTGCGCCACCAGCAACCTCTTCAGCGCCACCCGTTTTGCGAAGGGCGGGATCGATCGGCGTTTGCTTACCACCCGATGCCGCTTTTCCAGACTTAGGCGGTGCGCCCGCTGCGCCTGCTTTCTTAACAGGAGGTGCCACTTCAACCACTTCGCTTGCGGCAAAGTTGTTGGTGTTTACGCCCGCATAGTTGACTTTATCAAACCGCACAATGACTGAGTATTTGATGCCGCTTTGATCGATCGACGCAACCGTTCCATAATCTTGGAACCAGTAAGACTCTTTACGAAGAATTTTGACTTTAGAACCGCGCTGAACCATGAGTGTTTTTCCTCTTGATTGTTAAGCTTCAACTCATACAGCTTTATTGCCATTAACTTTACTACGAACCGAAGACCATTCAGCGTTGGTGTCAGTGGTTGAAACAATCCGAAATATTTCGAGTAGCGGTCAGCCGTCAGCGGTTAGCGGTCAGCCGTCAGCCGTCAGAAGCGGTGAGACTAGCATTGTTGCATTCCCATGTCGCCCGATCGCTGCATCACCCTCCGCCACCTACTCCCTACTCCCTACTCCCTACTCCCCACTCCCTACTCCCCACTCCTCACCCCATCTCCATAACTCCGCCCTCTCCATTGGGTTGGCGTTTGGCTCGAAGAGAGGAAAATTCGTAGGACGGCGATCGGGTCTGCCAGGGGAGACAGCCAGAAAAGCCATGCAGGTCTTGCCTGAGACCGATCTCACGAAGGAGCAATCGCAAAGGTCAGTCCTACACGAATCATCACCAGCAGCAGGTTGAGACTGAATGCAGCTAGCGTTACGGGTACAGCCTTACCGCTAATGACTTCGCTTAGCAGCATTAGAACGATCGGGATGGGGAAACCCTGTACTGCCAGCAATAGCAGCCAGTCGCCCCAAACTTGACTGGGGGAAGCGGCATCTTTGAGGTCGAGCGATCGCCCCCATTCGCGCCAGGTTTCGGCAGCACCTTCATACATCCGCACTTTCAGCAGGTTGGCACCGTCCAGAAAGACAACCCTGGCACCCTGAGCGGCGATCGCCCGTGCCAACGTGACATCATCACAAAAGGAGCGGCGGGCAACGGTGTAACCATTTACCTGGGCTAGTTGCGATCGACGACAAAAAAAGCATTGCCCATTTGCCATCACACGCTCTGGTCGATTGCCCGTTTCGCCTGCTGCACCAAACCGATAGACCAGCGTCAGCAGCAGAGCAGGGTGGAGCAGTAATTCACCTGGATACTTGAGGAGAAACTGTGGTGCCAGCGAAATGAGGTCATAGCCTTCACGCAGGGCGGTGTCCAGCAAACTAGCGACTAATCCGGGCTGTGGCTGCGTATCGGCATCAATCCCCAGCACCCAATGACTCTCAGCGGCACTCGACAAAAAACCATGATGAAGCGCCCACGGACGACCGACCCAATCGATCGGCAGGGGATCGTCATTCAGGAGACGAACGCGCGGATCGTTTGCCTGCGCTGCTTTGACCAACTCTGGGGTGCTATCAGTCGAGTGGCTGTCTACAACGAGAATTTCACGCACTTCATAGCTTTGACGACTCAGCCCAGTGAGACACGGCGTAAGGCGCTCTGCCTCGTTTAACGTCGGCACCACAATACTGACCGTGCCAAGCTGCTCTGGTATGGAAGCTTTCGGCAGCAAAGGTGGATAGCGACCGGGAGCGCGCAGCAACCGGGAAAGTAAAATTGCTGTCGCAGGTAGCTGAGCGAGAAGCAGCCCTAGCAGCAATACGTCTCTGATCACGAGGATGACTTGGATACAGCCGCGACAGGCACAGTAGAAACGTCACTTTGCGGAGCAACTGCTTTGTCTGCTGGTTTACCTGGTTCACTTTCGCGTAGAGTTGACTCTGCTGCGATCGCCTCAAACTCATTTGCAACGGCAGGTTCGGCAAGCCACCACAGACCGATCGCAGGCAGGACACCGAGCAAGGCACCGATTGCAGTGGGAATCCAAAACCGCATATCCAACTGGTTTAGCGTAATGACGGCTCCAAACGCAAAATTGACCAAATAAATAATGAGCGGCACCGTGAGTTGCGCGCGCGTAAGGGCGATCGTCGTGTTTCGCCAGCAAAGCGCCGCTACTGACATAAACAGAGCGCCAGTGCCCAACCAACCCGTCAAATTGCGATACGGCATCCCAAAAAATTGACCTGGGTCACGAAATTCCCAGAAGGGGTAGGCAGTCTGACTCATGGCAGGGTCTAACACAAAGTCCCAGGCGGTCAGTAGCAGAGAACCGATCGCAATTGCACCCACTTGCTTGACCCAGCCTTTGAGCCCGATCGCCTCCAGCCCGACCCACGCCAAAAGGTAAGTCGATAACCCCACGTAGAACCAGGAAAGGGGAATCGTAAACGGCACTAATCCAGCAATCTTGTAGCCCAAGCCGTTCAAATAGCCGTAATGCCCAAAAGGAAAACCCGTACTGGTACCCAGCAGCTCGCTGCCTAGAGATAACCCGATCGCAGGCAGCATGAACAGTAACCAGGTGCGCCAGCCTAGCGTACGGTAGGCGTAAAGCGAAACTGTCACTGCCCCTAGAAGAATGTAGACTACCCCACCACCTGCCATGCTCCACCCAAAAAGGGCTTGACCAAATGCAGGCAACGCGGCGATAAATTCAGGATTTGGCAAGACTAGCAGCAACCCTGCCAGCCCAAAAATCAACGACACGACATGACCCGTCAAACAAAAACGCTCGATTGCAACCAGTTGTCTCATGGAGACTCCTAAAAACACAGGGCACCGAAAAACCGCTAGCTATAAGTTTACAAATGTTTATGAAAATAGTGCAGGTTGCGATCGATTTTTAGATGAAATCAGCAAAGAAAAAAGTGGAAAGGAGGCACATCGGCGAGCAACGAGACGCAAAACAGTCATCACCAACATGCCCACCCTTATAATCCAACAAATTTGCAAAAACCGTTGGTTAAGGGTCGGAGAAAACAGATAGTCGTTTTGCCGTCGGTCATCCACAAGGCACGTTGGTTAGATATGATATCCTAAACTGGAAGTACTTGAGCAAGAGCTAGTTGCTTTCGCGGGATGTGGCGCAGCTTGGTAGCGCACTTCGTTCGGGACGAAGGGGCCGTGGGTTCGAATCCCGCCATCCCGATTTAATCTTGTGCAAAGTGCTGCACTTTGTCGAGTAAGGGTGGTTCTGAGTTCCACCAAAGACTGTTGACCAATATCTACCGTGTCTAAGCCAGTGTCCTCATTTTAAGCTGAAGCAGGACGATCGCCCCTGCCTCACCGACCCACACGATCGCGCCCTCAAAGCGCAACGAGAAACCGGGTTTCTGAATGCAACCTAGCGGCTCACGACTACTTCTGTGGAGAAACCCGGTTTCTGGCTTTTAAAACCTCATCGCTCACCTCGCTCACCCCTTTCAAGCTGGGGTCAAAGGCGATCGCGTCGTTCAACCAATAACCTGAAACTTTGAAGCTACAATGAGAGCCTAGTAAGAAGAGCGGAAGTCTTTTCGATGCACGTCATCAGCTATAAACGCTTGCGTGAATTTGACAAAAAGCATGCTGATTGTCGTGAGGTTTTGGATGATTGGTTTAAGGTTGCGATTAAGGCAAATTGGTCTAATTTGATCGAGGTTCAGTCAGTGTTCCCGCAGGCTGAAGCGGTTGGAAACTTTACGGTCTTCAACATTAAAGGCAATCGGTATCGTTTAATTGTGAGCATTGATTATGAAGGGCAATTGATTTATATCAAGTACGTCCTAACTCATGCGGAGTATGACAAGGAGCAGTGGAAGCATGACCCTTACTTTTAACCCAAATAGATACGGTGAGCTTCTGTCTCAATATCAGCCTAAACTAATTCGCACTGAAGCAGAAAATGAAACGGCGCTGGCGATCGTAGAAGCGTTAGTGCATCGTCCAGACCGTAGCCCCGAAGAAAACGAGCTATTTGCGTTGCTCATCACGCTGATTGAAAAGTTTGAGCAGGAACATTATTTGCCGGGTGCAGACTCAACGCCTCGTTCACGACTGCTGTTTTTGATGGAGCAACGTCAGCTTGAGCAGGCAGATTTAAGCGGTTTACTGGGTTCTGAAGAGGCGATCGCAGCTATCTTAACTGGCGATCGTGAAATGAGTACCTTTCAAGCAAAAGCTCTCGGCGCATTCTTTCACGTTGACCCTGGGTTGTTTATTTAAGCACGATCGCCTCTCCCTCACTGACCCACCGATCGCGCACTCAACGCAGCACTACCGCTTGATGTGCTTGAGCACCTGATTACAAGCTGACAACTTCAACCTCAAGTCGTTCTTCACTGCGTGGTCTGTTTTGAGCAAGCGATCGATCGCATCCAGAGTTGTGGCGTGAAAGTAGCGTTCACCGCATTCTAAACAAACTTCGGCATCAACATTTTCAACAATGTAGAGTTTACCTTCAAGCCAATGCTGTCGCCTGACTTTTTTGGGAACGGTTTGTCCATCACAAAATTCACAAATCATTTGTCCTCCGTCAGGGCGTAGACCGTGATGATGATTAAGCTGCCTTCGTCACGAAAGCGACAAATCACGTGAATCAATCTGCCATCCATTGTAGATCCCTCGATTCGGTAGCGGGTGCAACGCTGATCGTGGGTCATGGTTTTCTCAATACGATCGCAAAGTATAGCGTGTTCAACGTCCTGGCGTTCCAGGTAGTCATCAACCATCTCGTCTTCAGCGTGGGAGGACAGGTAATAATCCCGATCGTGGATTTTTTGCCGGATCTGGTTAATGGTTGCCATGCAAGCAGGGTATGAGCGGTAAGGCTCTAGAGGCATCATGGTGAATTTTGCAATCATCTCACGATCGCCCCGCCTTCCCATTTCGCATCCCGCTATCGCTTGATCTGCTTGAACACCTCATCGCGTGCCTCGATCGCCCCTCCTCACCGACCCGCCCAATCGCGCGCTCAAAACACTTTATGTTTCCATAGCAATGATTTTCTCTAGCTCCGCAATTAGAGGTGGCAAATCATCAGTCACAACTTGCCAAACGATATCTAGATCAATCTCAAAGTAGGCATGAGTGAGGCGATTCCGCATACCAATCATTTGCAACCAGGGCACTTGAGGGGAACTGGCTTTGCAATCGGCAGAAACCCGACCAGCCGCTTCACCAATGATTTCGATGTCTTTAACCAGCGCTAACGCTAGCATCCGATCGCGGTCTAGATCCTTGCGAGTACGGTTTTCGATAAAACTCATCGCTTCGATCGCGGCATCTTGCATATGGCGTAAGCGAGTCAGATCGTCAATCCTGGACATATTGCACGAGGGCTTCGTTGAGGACGCGATCGCGGATGTAGCGGCTCAGTTCTTGCGGAGTACGTAAATCGACGGTGCGACCACCGAGGATGTGCGAGAGTTCTTGCTGCATGGTAAAGATCGCAAAACCAGGCGTTTTGCCAGGTGCAAATTCGACTAAGACATCAACATCGCTGCTGGGGCTAAAATCATCGCGTAAAACGGAGCCAAACAAAGAGAGTTTGCAGATATGGTGTCGCTGGCAAAATTCGGTGATTTTGGTTTGAGAGATCTCAATTGGCAGGGTTTGTGGCATCTTTCTTACCGTTTGCTGGTGATGACGCACAGTTGACGATCGCGCCTAAGCGTACTCTGATTTCAATTATCTCCGAATCAGTCGAACAACGGCACGATCGCCCCTCCCTCACTGACCCACCCGATCGCGCCCTCAAAGCGCAACGAGAAACCGGGTTTCTGAATGCAACCTAGCGGCTCACTACTACTTCTGTGGAGAAACCCGGTTTCTGGCTTTCAGAACCTCATCGCGTACCTCGATCGCCCATTTCAAGTTGGGGTTGAGGGCGATCGCTGGGAACTAGACTAGAAGCTTGCAAAAACAGATTTATGAACCGCCCTCTTTCTCACTGATGAGACGCTTAAACAGCTCAAATTGCTGTTGTTCCTCTTCCTGCGTCTTAGGAGGATGAAACCAAACGGCTTCTGCGTCGGGTGTCCGACGGTGATAGAGCGCATCTAATGCGTCCAGATCATCCCGATGGGCAAGGACGTAGGTTCTTAATTCTGGTTTGGACATTTTGTCAAAGTCAGGCTTCATTCAAACCTCCAGAGTCCATCACGAGAAACAACAATCTCTAATTCATCACCTGCCAGGATGAAAATGTAGCCTGCCTGGTCATTAAAACGAAACAGGTGGATGTCTCGGTAGCAGTTAGACAGCCACTGGCAAACGACAATACAGGCGATCGCTTGCTCGGTAGTGGGGTAAATGGCTGGTTCCTCAATTCTGACACAGATACTATAGGTGATGGTCGGTGTGCTTTAGAAAGCGATCGCCCCTCCCTCACTGCCCCACCCGATCGCGCCCTCAAAGCGCAACGAGAAACCGGGTTTCTGAATGCAACCTAGCGGCTCACTACTACTTCTGTGGAGAAACCCGGTTTCTGGCTTTCAGAACCTCATCGCGTGCCTCGATCGCCCCTTTCAAGTTGGGGTCAAGAGCGATCGCTGAGAAGTGAACCAGGGATTAGAGCAGCGAGGGGCTGAAGCTTAGATTGCAAGCACGATCGCTAAGGCTTTGGCGATCGTCATCATTAGTTGTCTCATCCAGTTTTCCCAACTGCTTCACCAGGCGAGTTTCGGAAACAGAGCGCACTTGAAAGGTATCTGCGCCAGATAATTTGCTCAAACCATTGCTAACATTCGGTTCTAAGCGAACCATCCAGGGTCTTGCGGCGAACGGTTCTTTCCAGTCGGTCACAGGCACAATCACTTTGAGGAGTAGGATGCCAATGGCGTTGTCGTTAACGATGATAGCTGGGCGGGTTTTGCTAATCTCAGTGCCAAGAGTAGGGTCAAGCTTGACCAGCCAGATTTCACCCCTAAGCATCGGCTTGTTCAGCAGTAGCAGGACTGTCGTAGAAGTCTTCACCATCTAAAAGGGTGAAGGTGGTTAATTCGCTGCCGGGGGCGTAATCGTCGATCGCGGACATGGCGGCGATCGCTAACTGCTCTCGGCGTTGGGTGTTGGTTAAGCTGTGCTGTTCCTGTTGTACGAGTTGAAAGGCAACTTCAGCGATTTTCAAGCGATCGCGGACGGTGAGGTGAGGCAGTGCTTGCAAGATGTCTGCGGTTTCCATAACGGTAATTGACAGGATTATGTTTATTATCTCTAACAGTGGCACGATCGCCCCTGCCTCACTGCCTAGCCCGATCGCGCTCTCAAAGCCACCCTACCGCTTGATCTGCTTGAGCACTTCATCGCGTGCCTCGATCGCCCCTTTCAAACTGGGGTCAAGGGCGATGTAATGAACTGCGCTGACGGCGATCGCATTCAAACAGCTGTGAAGGTTACTCAAAATTAATTGGCGTTATTTCTCCAGCACCATTGATTCGGATTACGGCTCCAACTGACAACGATGATAGGAGCGCGCTGACCGTTGTGATCAGGGGCGCAAGATAATCGGGTCTAGTACTGCTTGAGTCTAGAATGATAATTCTGATGGTGAAATTGTTGAGGTTTTGCTGATAAGGGAGGTTTTTGTCAGCCGTGATAAAGGCATCAAACGGATGATTTTCAGCGAGTGCAAGGATTTCCCGATCGCTCAAACCTCTCCAACCCATGTCGTTCACGTTGTTGACAGTGTGATCGGCTTCGATGAGGGGTTGCTTGAGTTTTCGGCTCAAAAGATTTTCGTCAAGGAGCACTAACACCGGAATTTCGTTCCTGAAAGAGCATCACTTTGGCGATCGCGTCTAAAACTTGAATGGCTTGGGTTTGCAGGTAGGGAAAGTCATTGATAAACTCAGCAAGCCCCTCTTCGCCCTCCAAGTAATCAAAAAAGGTTTGCAAGGGTATGCGAGTGCCGCAAAAGACAGGCACGCCACTCATGATGTTTGGATCGCGGTGAATGATCTTGCGATGCTGCAAAATTTCCTGAACATTCATAGGAAGACGAAATGGATGAGCCTTGCATACATTTATTCTGGCACGATCGCCCCTCCCCTCCGACTCACCCGATCGCACTCTCAAAGCCACCCTACCGCTTGATCTGCTTGAGCACCTCATCGCGTGCCTTGATCGCCCATTTTAAGTTGGGGTCAAGGTCGATCGCCGCTTCAATTTCTTTGGTATGGAGTAATGACGTTCGGCAACATAGGGAAGTGTTTCCGATTCATCGTGACAAAGGTTGCTTGTGTGTATTCCACTGTGGCAGCAATCAACGCATCCGCTAATCCTGTGCCATGACTTTTGCCATAATCGCGACGATAGAGACCACCTTGCAGCGCGATTTCTTTAGTGGTAGCAATGATTTCAAAGGCAGAGACGAACGCATCTTATTTCGCTCGTTCTTTACCATCGCGAACTCCAGCGTATAGCTCGGCAACGGTAACAGCCGCAATTTGGAGATGAGCCGTTTGGCTTTCCAAATACGCGATCGCCTTGGGGTTGCCACGCAGGTAGTCAATCAGAACATCGGTATCGAGGAGTAAGCGCTCAGACACAATGGCTAATCTGGTGAGTTGAAGCGGTCAAGCTCGTTGCGGTAAGCGGTCAGGGTTGATTGCGCCTGATCGTGCCACATGCCGCGTGCTTGTTGGAGGAGCGCTTGACGGTTTTCGATCGCAAACTGACGAATGAATTGGGCAACTGCCTCACTCAAAATCTCATGCTCAGTTTTACCCGTTTGCTGGGCAATGGTCTGAATGGCGCTGACTTGCTGATCGCTCAGTTCAATTTGGCTAGTTTGCATTTTGGCTGGTCTGCATCACTTGTCTCATCTCTATTTGCATGGTATCGCACACATCAGAGCAGACGATCGCCCCTTCCCCACTACTCCAACCGATCGCGCCCTCAAACCAGCCCTACCGTTTAATCTGCTTAAGCACCTCGTCACGTGCCTCGATCGCCCATTACGTTAATCAGGTTCGCTGTACTCGATGACAGCCGCGATCGCGATGATGATTTCGAGCATTTTTTCTTCGGAAAGGCTTCCTAGCTTGTGAATCAGACGTTGGGTGTCTACGCCGCGTATTTGCAACACGTCTACAGCAGAAACTTTGGTTAGATTATTGGCAGTATCGGGGACAAGCCGGATGTGCCAGAGGTTCTGGGCAAAGTAATCTTTCCAGTCGGTAATCGGAGCGACCAGCTTAATGGGCAACTTCCCAACGGCATTGGAACTCACGATCACGGCGGGACGAGTTTTTCTAATTTCGGTGCCGATGGTGGGATCGAAGTTGACTAGCCAGACTTCACCGCGCTGCGGGATGGGATCAGTACTCAATCAAGTCTCCTGCTTGTAACTCGCGCCATTCGGTGTCTTGCTGATAGTGCGGCGCGATCGCCTCTGCTTGTGCTTGCAGCATCCGATGACGCTCTTGAAGGGGCAATTTCATGAAGGCGCGACGTTGTTTAAGGGTGAGATCGGCGTTTTGGCGATCGCCGGGTTCGAGTTGATTTTGCAGGTAAAGCACAACGGCATCGGTAATGATGGCATCGGGCGATCGCCCCTGCTGTTGTGCCAGATGCCGCACTTTGTCAAGTAAGGGGGCTTCTGAGTTCCATTCAAAAACAGTTGCCATACTATTTGCCACATCTGAACCAGTATCTTCATTTTAAGCTGAAGCAGCACGATCGCCCCTGCCTCACCGACCCACACGATCGCGCCCTCAAAGCGCAACGAGAAACCGGGTTTCTGAATGCAACCTAGCGGCTCACGACTACTTTGGTGGAGAAACCCGGTTTCTGGCTTTCAAAACCTCATCGCGTGCCTCGATCGCCCATTTTAAGCTGGGGTCAAGGGCGATCGCCTGGTTCAAATCTGCCAGTGCCGCGTCGTAACGCCCTTGCGCCTGGTAGATGAATCCTCGTTTACCCAAGGCATAAGCATCTTTGGGATCTAATTTGAGCACTGTGCTGAAGTTTTTCAATGCCTCTTCATAGCGCTTTATCGAACGATAAGTCTCGCCAAGATTGTAGTAAGCGGCAGCAAATTTAGAGTCAAGGGTGATCGCTTTTTGAAAGTTGGCGATTGCAACGTCCAGTTTCTTCTGCTTAGCCAGCGCAGTGCCTAGATTGTTGTAAGTGACGGGATCGTTGGGGGCAAGGGTAATCGCTTTGTTGTAATTGGTAATTGCCTCCTCCAACTTGTTCTGGGCTTGCAACGCATTGCTTAGACCGTTGTAAGCCCTGGCATAGTTAAGGTTGAGAGCGATCGCTTTGTTGTAATTGGTAATTGCCTCCTCCAACTTGTTCTGATCTTGCAGCGCATTGCCTAGATTGTAGTAAGCAGCGGCAGAGGTCGGATCGAGGTCAATTGCTTGTTTATGGGTAGTGATTGCCTCCTCCAGCTTATTCTGGTCTTTCAGCGCATTGCCCAAATTGGTGTAAGCGATTGCAATACTTGGATCAAGCTTGATGACGGCTCTGAATTCTGTTTCAGCATCCTGATAGCGCTTCTGATCACTATAGATAAAGCCCCGACCGAGATGGGCAAAGCGATTGTTGGGGTTTACTGTCAGAATGAGGTTAAAAATCTCCAGGGCTTCCTCTGTCTTGCCCTGTCCCCGCTTTGATTCACCTTCTACAAACACCCAGATAGCCCTTAGTTCTTCCTCAATGGGTGCGAGTTTGGCTCGTGCTTGTTGCACGTTGCGCTCGGCTTTGCGCTGGTCGGCTTCGGCTTTTGCCAGTTTTTGCTCGGCAGCCTTCACCTTCTCAGCCTGTGCGGTAGCTTGCTGCCGGACGTTTAGCAGGTCTCTCTGTGCGATCGCCACTTTCTGGCTTGCCTGCTGCAAATCTCGGTTTTTGGCGTTCAGGTCGGCTTTGGCAGCTCGAAATCTCCGGTTTTCCGCTTGAAGATCTTCTCTGATATCCTTTACCTGATCTTTTGCCGTCTTCGTCTCGCTGATTGCTTTTTCCCTATCCTCTTGCACTTGCGTCAGATTTTTGGTTGCGTCTGCTTCCCGTTTCGTTGCTGCGTCTGCATTCCTGGTTGCGTTGCTTGCCATCATTCCCGCCACGATCGCAATCGGCACGGTCAACCCCAACAGTGTGCCTGCGATCGCCAAGCGTCGGGTGGCTCTGCGTTTAGCGTTATCGAGGGTTTGATTAGCTTCTGCGAGGGTTTGGTTAGCTTCTGCCAGAATGCGATTTGCCTCTTCCATGTCTTGACGTTCCAGGCGATCGCTGGCGCGAAGAAAGCGGTTGTCTGGCTCACTCAGGTTTTTGCCTTCTGCCCAGGCTTGCGCTTCTTTCAAGGCATTGCCGCGTAGCAGTCGAGAGTCGTCCTTACGTTCCGATGCTTCCCAGGCGGTAAAAGCGGCAGCGTAGGGACGTAGCTGCGCCAGAACGGTGTCTACCCAGGTCTGGTTAAAGACTGACTGATAGATCCGGTTGTAGGACACCAGCTTGCCCTGGTGCTCCACGACCAGTCCCGATAGGCGGAGGTCGATTTGCTCCGGGCTGGCATCGGCGGGGATGTCTCCAGCTTGGAGGATTTGCTGGTAGAGTCCGAGGAGTTGCCCTTTGCGTTGCTCGTTGCTAATGAGCCGATCGCGGATCGTCCGCAAATGCACCGGATCATCATGGGATTCCCAGCTTGTGATGATGCGGCTTTGGACAAGGGATTCGACTCGGGAGAAGTCAAAGGGGTGTGGGGTGTGGGGTGTGGGGTGTAAGGGTAAGGAAGCGTTTTGAGTTCCTCCCCCTGCCTCCCCTGCTTCCTCTGCCCCCAACTGCCTGTTGCTTCCTGCCTCCTGCCTTCTGCCTTCTGCCTCCTGACTAATCAACCGACACAGCTTCTGAGTCAAAAACGGCTGTCCCCCTGTCCAATTGAGCACCGATCGCAGGATAGCAGTGGGATCGCTGACGTAATCGCGCAAGCCTTCTTCCAGAGGTTTGGCTTCCTCAAGCTGAAAGCCGTTGAGGGCGATCGCACGTCCCACATTAAACGGCGTACTGCGCTCGTTGCGGATCAAGTCGGAAGGCGTTGCGACACCCAACAGCGCGAAGGTGAGACGCTTGTAGGAAGGTTTATCCGCGCGTTCGTTGTAGCAGTCGCGGATGAGGGCAAAAAAGTCGTCGATCGAGAACTTCAGGCTGAGGACGCTATCGATTTCGTCGATGAAGATGACGATCGAGGGGGCGATCGACTCCAGCAAGACCTGTTCAACCAACTCGCTGAGGCGCTGCACGGGAGAGAGATGATCCCGCTCTCGCCACCACGATCGAAAGCTGATGGTGGTCATCAGGTTGAACGCACTCACAAGACTGAGGGCAATGCCTGCATACCACTGGTCGGGCGTAATGTTGTCGCTGCCAATCCGCGTCAGGTCGATCACCGCACAGGCAACGCCTTCTGCCTGCAACCGCTGCATCACCCGCACCCGCAAACTCGACTTGCCCATCTGCCGCGAGTTCAGCACGTAGCAAAACTCTCCGGCTTTAAGCCCTTCGTACAGGTCGGTATCCGCCTGTCGGACAACGTAGGTCGGTGCATCGGCGGGGAGGCTGCCTCCGACCTGGTATGCGTAGCTCATGGTAGATGGGGTGTGGGGTGTGGGATGTGGGGTGTAGGCGAGTGGGAAAAGGGGAGAGGAAAAGTAGTAGGGTGGGCAATGCCCACTCTACTTAGGAGTATGTTTGGGCATTATCATTGAACCTCTGAGTATTGTCGTTGAACCTCCGAACATGGCGCGTGAATGTCTGAGTATCATCGTTGAACCTCTGAGCATGGCGCGTGAATGTCTGAGTATCATCGTTGAACCTCTGAGCATCGCGCGTGAACCTCTGAGCATCGGGCATGAACCTCCGAGCATCGCGCGTGAACCTCCTGATCATCGTCGTCGAACCTCTGAGTATCGTCGTCGAACCTCTGAGTATCGTCGTCGAACCTCTGAGTATCGTCGTTGAACCTCTGAGCATCGTCGTTGAATCTCCAAGCATCGTCGTTGAATCTCCAAGCATGGCGCGTGAATGTCTGAGCATGGCGCGTGAATGTCTGAGTATCGTCGTCGAACCTCTGAGCATCGTCGTTGAATCGTCGAGTGCAGTAGAAGTCGGGGTTCTTAACGAACACTGTCGCGTTAGCCTGATAACTGACGCAGAACCCCGACTTCTTGACCCACCCACCTTAATCTGCCTTCTGCCTCCACCTTTTATCCTTCATCCTTCATCCTTTCCCCCCAAGCCGATCGCCAAAATACCGCCGATACAGCTCACACCGAAACGTCACATCATTGTCCTGCAAGTTCACTAGCCCCATACTGTGAAGCTGAAACGCCTGCACCGACTGCAACCGGACGGGGTCTGACGTTTGTACGACTCGTTTCACCGCCAGTGCCATTTCTGGGCGTTGTTCCAGGTTCCACAGATGCCGTCGCAGGTGGTCGCCGTAGAGTCCCGCTTCGGTGGGAGCGGTTTGCAGCAGGCGGTTCAAGGTGGTCTCCTGACGTGCCACATGATACAGCGCGACTCTCACAAGATAGGGATGTCCACCCACCATTGCCATGAGTGGCTCGATCTCGATCGCCGTCCAGCGCAACCCGTGACGTTGGGCGAGGTTTTGCACTTGCTCAGCGGTGAATTCTGGGAGTTCGATCGGCAAGCCCACATTAAACGGCGACTGGTTAATGTTCATGGGAATGTACACCTCCGTGGAATGCACCACGACGAGGCGGAGTTTCTTCCACAGGTCGCTATTCTTCGCCGCCTCATGCCATGCCCGCAGCAAGCCAAAAAAGTCTGACGCAACGTTGGGATGGTTAAACACCATGTCTACTTCATCCAGGCAAAGGGTGAGTGGACTGGTGATGCTGGGCAGCAGGTAGTCTTCAAAGTACGCGGTGCAGTTGTCCTTGCTGCCAAAAATGTCATCCCAGTAGTCGGCAAGCTTGTTGGGCAATTGCAGTCGTCGCCCCACGCTGGCGCAGAACCACTTTAAGAACTTATCCAGGTCGTTGAAGATCGCGGCATCGGCAATCTGGAAGCTCAGCGGTACGGTGAGATGGTGGTGGTCTCCCGCACGGCGTAAAATGCGCGCCATTAAGGAAGTCTTACCCATCTGTCGGGGCGCTTTGATGCGGATCAGGGCACCCGGTTTGACGATCGCCTCATAGCATTGAGCTTCGATCGTGGTGCGCGCACTGCCCTCTCTAGGAACGCGATCGATGTAAAAGGCAGAGGCAAGATCCACCTGTCCTTCGGGGAGTTCGGGTTCGGCGATGGGGAGCGGGTGGGTGGGGGAGGCAGAGGGGGCGGAGGGGGCAAGGGAGGCAGGGGGGCGATCGTCCTCTGCTGCATCCTTTACCCAATCACGGGAATCCTGGCTGCTGCCCACCAGACTCAGAACTTCCTGCAAGATGATCGGCGTATCGGCATCGGTCATCCACTCTCGCTGCTGGATGCGTTGCAGATAGCCGCGCAGGTCATAGTTGAGCGGTGACGTGAACGGAAAATTGACCCGAATGGGTAGAATGCCAGGGCGATGGTCTTCACGGGTATCGCGCAACTGCTTTGCCCGTCGCACTTCCTCCGTCACCATCTCACTCACGGCAGACTGGGGCGACAGCAACAGCAAAAAGAAATCACACTGCTCTAGTGCATCATCGATCCGCTGCGACCAGTTCTCGCCCAGG
This sequence comes from Tildeniella nuda ZEHNDER 1965/U140, assembly GCA_019358895.1. GTDB lineage: Bacteria > Cyanobacteriota > Cyanobacteriia > Leptolyngbyales > Leptolyngbyaceae > Stenomitos > Stenomitos nudus. The sequence continues at coordinate 284,709 of JAHHIG010000004.1, forward strand.
CGAATACTCTCACCCGCCAGGAAAACGTGGTGTCCAGCCGCTTGCAACGACTCGTAAAACTGCTGAGCCAGACCACTATCCGGCTCTTTGCTGCGGTAGCTGATAAACACCCTGGCAGCGGTTGGGGAAGACTCACTGCCAGCGAAGCGCGTTTCATGACCAGGCATACGAAAATCTACGGAGGCGATCGTCTGCTCATCTTATCTGATTTTATTTTGCAAAGGCTGTAAATTGTTGAGCTATCAGCTATCAGCTATCAGCTATCAGCTATCAGCTATTAGCCATCAGCTATCAGCCATACCCTTCTTGTCCCCTTGGCTCCCGCTGACCACTAAACGCTGACCGCTCACTGCCAACGCCTACAGCGCCAAAGTCTTAGCCCTTTTAGTCAAGTCCTCATCGTCTGCATTCTGCTGCCTGAGTAATTAAACTCTTGCACTTTCAAAACCCTCAAGTATAATCACAGCAAACATTGCGAGGGCTTTTAGGATATGAATAAAGGTGAACTAATCGATAAAATTGCAGAAAATGCAAGCGTGACCAAAAAAGATGCTGATGCTCTGTTGACAGCGACGCTAGAAGTGATTCTCGAAACCGTAGCGGCTGGAGAGAAAGTGACGCTGGTTGGCTTTGGCACCTTTGAGGCGCGCGATCGTCAGGCACGCGAAGGACGCAATCCCTCTACAGGCAAGCCCATTCAAATTCCAGCCACCAGAGTACCTGCTTTCAGCGCTGGCAAAGTCTTTAAAGAGAAGGTGCTTGAGAAGGCTTAGAGCTTAGGCGTTACTAGGAATTAGCTATCAGCTATCAGCTATCAGCTATCAGCTATCAGCTATCAGCTATCAGCTATCAGCTATCAGCTATCAGCTATCAGGACAAGCTTTAGGGCTGACGGCTGACGGCTGACGGCTGACGGCTTCTTACTAGGCTAGCGCCTTCCACCAATCAGTTCGCTGCACCTGGTTTAGGCTTCTCACTGGGCGGAAACGTGACATCCTTCACCTCACCAGGCGCACCCAAACGTTTTGCTTCGCCCTGATTGTAAGAAACCGACACTGCGCCAGCATTTCCCGCTTGCAGCACCAGTGTTTTTTGCGCCTTCCACGTTTTTTGCTCGCCCTTTTTCAAGATGCCTTCGTACTCGGTTTTACCATCTGCAATGACCTGAAACCAGGATTCGTCCGTCAGCTTCACTGCTACCTGAATCGGCGAGTCCGCTGCTGGTGTGGCTTCACCTGGGGCAGATACCGTCGGCAATGGGCTGCTTGAGGCTTGAGGCGCGATCGAGGTCGGGGCATCTGCGCTGGGCTGTGGTGAAGGAGCGGCTGGACTGACGCTGTTGGCGGTCGTTTCAGACTGTGACTCGATCGCGGTAGGACGATTTAGCACATTGACCAGCCCAACTCCCACCAAAAGCACTGCCGCTGCGCTTAACAGCACCCACGGCAAGTAAGAGCGCCCAGCAGGAGGGGTGCGATCGTGCTGGATGAACTGAGGCGGCAAATCGATCGGCTCGACAGCAGACGATTCAGCGACATCGTGCTCCACAGGCTGTTCGACGGTATGGGGGCGCTCTGCCTCCGGTGCTTTGCGCTCAATCATAAATGATGGCTGTGGTGTAAAGGTTTTTGCCAGCGCTACACCATCCAGCCCGATCGCGTCTGCAAAGCGTCGAATAAAGCCCTGAACAAAGACTGGCTCTGGTAATCGCTCAATGTGCCCCTCTTCCAGCGCTTGCAGAAGACGCAGCGGAATGTAGGTCTTGACCGCAATTTCGTCCAACGAAACGCCTCGTTCCTTACGCTCTCGACCAAGATAGGTACCAATCGTTTTGAGTTGCTCCACCTGAGTGGCATCAAGCTCTTTCATTGCTCTTCCTTACAGTCCTTAAAACTCGTGTTAGCTCTGATGTTAGTAAAGCAGTCTGGTGCCAATGCGTAAACCCGCAGCGATCGCAGCGCTGGTGTGAGTCCTGACATCACTCAGTATGATAGGGATGCTAGTAAAGAAATGTAAAATAAATGCAAGAAAACGTTATTGTTAAGGCGAAAGGCGCTTTTGACTAAAGAGAGACCTGAAGGTAAGGGCAACCAGAGAGAATTAACATTCGGACGCGTTGTTTGCCTGAGTCAAGTTTGATGAAAATTGACCACGTTTGTTTCTATGTGAACGATGCGATCGCGACCCGTGATTGGTTTGTCCAGCAATTAGGGTTCCGCTCTGTGGGCAGCCATGTGAATGCGGATCGCGCGATCGAGGTCGTTAATGCGGGTGCTATATACTTCGTGCTTTGCTCTGCAACGAATGCGCGGAGTCCGATCGCCGCCTTTTTGCAGCGCCATCCTCCAGGTGTTGCTGATGTCGCTTTTTGCGTGGAGGATATCGCAGCCACGATCGCTCAGGCAACGCAGCAGGGCGCTACTGTGCTACAGCCCATCCAAACCGAAGTGCAGGCACAAGGAACACTCAAGTGGGCAACGCTGGCTGCCTGGGCTGGTCTCACGCATACCCTGCTGGAACGGATAGGTATCACCTCTCTGCTGCCCCAAGCCACCGCCAGGTTGGACAACTTACTCATCGCTCAACCCGGCTATACAAGCGATTCTCCTCCAATAGCGGTTGAGCTAGACGATGACAGCAATCCTGGTCTGTTTACAAGCATTGACCACGTTGTCTTGAATGTAGCAGCAGGTGACTTAGAGCGATCGGTTGCCTGGTATGAACGGGTCTTAGGGTTTCAACCCCAGCAGGGCTTTGCGATCCAGACTGCTCACTCAGCCCTATGCAGCCAGGTCATGCGACACCCTTCGCCAGGTGGGGCACAGTTGCCAATCAACGAACCCGCTTCATCCAACTCGCAGATTCAAGAGTTTTTGGATGTCAATCACGGCGCTGGTGTGCAGCACATTGCCCTCGAAACGACTAATTTGGTGAGGACGATCGCCCAGCTACGGCAGCGCCACTTAGCGCTGATGCATGTTCCTGCAAGCTACTACACGCAGTTGCGTCAGCGATCTGGGTTCGCTTTGCCAGAGGTCATGATCCAGCAGCTAGAGCAGCAGCAAATCCTAGCCGACTGGCAACCTGACGCGCATCAAGCTGTCTTACTCCAAACCTTCACCCAGCCGATTTTTGACGAGCCTACGTTTTTCTTTGAACTCATTCAACGACAGCCTAGCGATGACAGTGGACACTCACAGCTAGCGCAAGGGTTTGGTGAAGGCAATTTTCGTGCCCTGTTTGAGGCGATCGAGCGCGAACAGATGAAACGCGGCAGCTTACACACCTCCTAGGGCGCGTCATCAATTAACGATCAAACGCTTGCAGCATCAGCCCAGTCGCGCCCGCTCCTAAAAAGCAGGCTAGGGGCTGTAGCCTTTCTACCATTGGATGTTGGCTGAAATTGATGACAGCCCCTAGCGCAGAAAGCTGCTCACCAGCCACAGAACGAAGAACGTCACCACGCTAACAAGGACATTTGGGTTTGGAATCAGGCTGGTGACTTGAGCAGGTAAGAGGGTGCTGAGTAACCCACCCACTAGAAATCCGCTGACCAACCCCAGGAAACCCAGTAAGACCGTTCTGCCAAGCTTCCGCTCTTTGCGGTAGAGAAAGTAGAAACTTGCGCCCATGCCCAAAATCAACGCCATTTGCACTACATTAGCGCCTGGAGCAAAGATGACGAGCGCACTGAGCGCACTAAGCACCCCGGCTGGCAGCAGAATATCCGCTCGGCTGGGAGTATCAATGAAGCGCTGTAACCATGCCGGACCTCGGCTAGTCGGCGCGACGGGTGGATTGGATGGCAGCGGCACAATTTTTTCGGGAAATCGAATGCGATCGGGCACTTTAATTTTGCCTTCCTGCCGCAGACGCAAGCGATCCATTAAAACGGCATCATAGGCAGCTTCAATGCTCTCTAGCTGCTTGCGATCGCCCTGATGCTGAGCAAACAGTTGATTACGAGCATCTTGAATTTCCTCAAAGCTGGAAGCCTCTGTTACCCCAAGCTGTTCGTATGGACTTTGGCTACTCATGGTTTGCGTCTCCACCTCTATCCAAAGCTAACGTAGTCTGATACCTGTTCACAAGCATTTTTAGCATCGATCGCAAAATCTTAGTTATGTTGGGCTTGACAGGCGATCGTCTCATGGCTTGCCCCTTTCTCTAGCGAACGTCGTGATTGCCCAAGACAGTCTGTGAAAGCTGAGTCATACTGTTCCTGGGAAGAGTACTGATCAGACAAGCGTACTGATGAGAGGCTGTATGCTCTGTAATAACAAACTAGATAGAAAGCAACAAAGCGTTGTTGTCGTAAATCTCGTCATCAAGGGCATACTTAACCATCAAACACTAAATCAACAATTGTTTAGAATGTTGGGTGCATCGCTTGACTTAGCATAATAGCTTGTCAGCCTTGTGTCGCTTCTTCCTCGTGCTGCTTCACGGCTACTCTACTTAATCCAGTCCTCTTTCTTCTCCAAACGCAAGGTTATGGCTATGGCTCCAGCCAAGATTCTCGTAGTTGATGACGATCCTGCAATCCGGAATCTCATTCACCGCTTTTTAACTAAGCAGAACTATCAGATGGAATCAGCCGAGGATGGCAAAAGTGCCTTAGCAACGTTTGAACAGTTCAATCCAGATTTGGTCATTCTAGACGTGAATCTACCCGATGCCAACGGCTACAACCTTTGCCAGGAGATGCAAAGCCGAACAAACGTGTTTATCCTCATGCTGACTAGCCGCACAGATGAGGCGGATAAAATCAAAGGCTTCTCGCAGGGCGCTGATGACTATATCACCAAGCCGTTCAGTCTGGGAGAGCTGGGTGTTCGTGTGGGAGCCATCTTAAAGCGCCAACGCCCGGTTACGTCAGCCGAGCAGCAATGCCTCATGTTTGACCAACTGATGATCGACCCGGTGCGGCGCGAGGTGAAGTTTAACGATGACATTATTCTGTTGACAGCGCTGGAATTTGATTTACTTCATTTTTTGGCGAGTCATCCGGGTCGTGTCTGGCGACGAGCTGAGCTGATTCAAGAAGTCTGGGACTATGAGTATGTCGGCGACCAGCGGGTCGTTGATGTCCACATTGGTCAGATTCGGAAAAAGATTGAGATTGATACCAGTCAACCAGCTCTTATTCAGACAGTGCGGGGTGTCGGTTATAAGTTTGAGGCACCTGGCAGTGGAAAGCCGGATGCCAGTGCCTAGTAATGAGTTTCAGGTAATGTGGCTATGAATAACGTGGCTGTAACGGATGTTAAAAAGATTTTGGTGGTTGAGGATGATATTGCTATTCGTAATTTGATCCAACGGTTTCTCAACAGCAAGCCAGCCTATCAGGTGAAGTCTGTTGGCGATGGTAAAAGCGCGATCGCCAGCTTCAAGGAGTTTGATCCCGACCTGGTGATCTTAGATATCAACTTGCCAGATAGCAACGGCTATCAACTCTGTCGAGATATGCAAGCCGCTACTAATGTTTGCGTTCTCATGCTCACTAGCTCCACCGATCAGGCGGCTAAGCTCAGGGTGCTGGCGGAGGGCGCAGATGACTATATGACTAAGCCGTTTGACCTGGAAGAACTGGCAGTGCGAGTTGAGGTGGTACTGCGCCGAATGCGGGAGCGCACATCGCTACAGGAAAAGCCGCTGACGTTTGGCACACTGACGATCGATCCGCCCAGACGCGAAGTCAAGCTTAATAACGAACTTGTGCGACTCACAGCACTAGAATTCAACCTGCTGCATTTCCTCGCCAGCCATCCTGGTCGTGTGTGGACACGCCTCGAACTCATTCGTGAGGTCTGGGGACACGAGTTTCCTGGTGATCCCCGTGTGGTCGATGTTCACATTGGTCAGATTCGCAGCCACATCGAAGTAGACACTAGCCAGCCAATGCTGATCCACACAGTGCGAGGCGTTGGCTACAAATTTGAATCAGCCGACCCTGCACAGGGCGACAACGCTTAGTCTACCGCCTGGCAGCGACTGACCGCGATTGTTCCTACCACATTAGATTCCTACCACGTCAGATCCGCATAAAGATTGACAGTGAGGCGCGATCGACCGTCTGGCACTGCGCTGATGCAGCTACAGACGGACTCTTCGCCATCCAGCTCTACCTCGCAAGCATGGCATGAACCCATCAGGCATCCTGTAGGAATCGAGACTCCAGCACGACTAGCCGCCCGCAGCAGCAACTCTCCAGGCTCGGCATCAATGGTTACATCGTCAGGCAAAAAGTGGATACGAACGCTCATCGGTGGAGAACCCTCGAAAACGTCAATTCTAAGCCAAGACTGTGGGAATCCCAAGGTGACAGTTCTTCTGGAGGTTGGTTGCTAGTTACTTTGCGGTAAAACTGTTGTGAGATTGAGATGCGGCTCAACGGCATCGGCAAGGGCGTTAAGCATCAGTTCGCGCTGTTCTCGATAGTTGGGCACGCCTGTTGGTAGGGATTTTAAGCCACGCTGCTGGCGGAGACGGTTAAGCCATGCCCGTCGCCACGGACCGTTGTCGAACAGACCGTGTAAATAGGCACCCCAAACGGATTGGGTATCATCGACAACGCCCAGGTTAGGGTCATCGAACAGTTGCTGAATATTTTCACCTTCAATCAGGCGTGTTCTGCCCTGGTGAATTTCGTAGCCTGCGACTGGTAGACCCTCTTGCGGAAAATTGGATGTGACGAGGCGCTGTCGGGCAACTTTTTGCCCAGCAATGACAGTTTTGAGTGGGAGCAGCCCCAAGCCTTTGTAGCGTCCTTCATGCCCTTCGATGCCTTCTGGATCTGCCAGAATTTTACCCAGCATCTGGTAGCCGCCGCAAATGCCTAGCACCGTACCGCCTGCTGCGACGTAGTTTTGGATCTCTTCTGCCATACCCGTTTTGTGTAGCACGATGAGGTCAGCGATCGTCGTTTTGGAGCCAGGAATAATCACTGCATCTGGGTGCCCTAACGATTGTTTGGGGCTGATGTACTTGACCGAAACCGTGTCTTCTGATTCCAGAGGGTCAAAGTCGGTAAAGTTAGAAATGCGAGGCAAACGGACGACAGCGATGTTGAGATCGCCTGTCGGGTTGCTGGAGCGACCGTCGATCAGGCTTAAGGAATCTTCTGCCGGGAAGCTCTGATCCAGCCAGGGAATAACACCAATAACGGGAATACCTGTGCGTTCTTCTAGCCAGTCGATGCCGGATTGCAGGAGCGATCGCTGTCCTCGAAACTTGTTGATGACCACGCCTTTAATAAGGGCACGTTCATCTGGATCGAGTAGTTCAAGCGTACCAACAACGTGAGCAAACGCACCACCGCGATCGATGTCCACGACCAGGATTGTAGGCGCGTTTAAATGTTTGGCAATCCGCATATTGGTTAGATCGCGGTGCTTGAGGTTGATTTCGGCTGGGCTGCCAGCGCCTTCGCACACCAGCATGTCAAATTCTTCACCCAGGCGGCGGAGGGATTCTTCGATCGCCTGCCAACCAACGTCAAAATACTGCTCGTAATACTCAGCGGCACCCACTTTACCGACCGCTTTGCCCTTAATAATCACCTGGGAGGTCATATCCCCCTGGGGCTTCAGGAGGATCGGATTCATTTCGACCCAGGGTGCAATACCAGCCGCCCATGCCTGTACTGCCTGAGCGTGACCGATTTCACCACCGCTAGCAGTGACATACGCATTAAGCGCCATGTTCTGCCCTTTGAAGGGTGCTACCCGCCACCCGCGACGGCTAAGAATGCGACAGATGGCAGCCGTAAGCAGCGATTTACCTGCGTGGGAGGTGGTTCCCACAACCATAATGGCTTTCATGCAAAACCCTCATGAGACAGACTGAAGGCTAGAGGCTGAACATTCTTGCCTAATCCTTGATCCTTCATCCATCCTTGGTCGCTTACCTTTTCTTTCATCTTGATCTAACGTCTAAATGGGCAACCGAAACCAACGATTCCAGGCATGCTGGAGGCGATCGACAAGAGTTGGTGTCATGCGGCTTGCGTCTCCTTGCTCTTGCCACTTTTGCACCAGTTGACGACCGAGTGGCGTTACCCGAAAACTGTCGGTTAGCCCCTGTCCATCGACCTCTCGTCGCAGCAGCCCAACCTGGATTAACCAGAGTAGCTCTGCTTCTGCAAGCAATTCTGAGAGAGGCGTTTGGCTGTATTGATGTGCTACTCCAGAGTGCCCTGAAATTGCGGCGAGGGAAACACTCTGCTGCATCATTGTAGTAAATAAGGTGAGCTTGAAGGGTGCACATCGCATCGCTTGCTCTGCCCGACGTACCGTTTTATCAGGGTAATGAATAGTTTGACGAATGCTGGAGTGAGCAGTCATTGCAGTTAAAGAGCCTGGTTTGGCAGAACGCGCGGCTAAAAGTAGGTGCGCATGAAGTTGGTATCAATTTAGCCTAGCTTCCATATTATGCGTTTTATTTTGGTTGCGCATGGGTATGCCTCTGCCGTGGAGCAGGTTGCAGGAGAAAAACATCCGACCAGGGGCGATTGTGTGCCTTTGATACATCTTTTCTTGAGCTGCACTCACTCATACAGTCAAATGTCATACAGTTCGTGATTAGCGGAACCATAGTCAAGAATCCACGGCGGCTGTCTGGCGATCGACATGGCAACTAGCAGGCATAGTGCGTAAATTGGAACGTCACCATGAAGACACAGATATGGATTTTTGCGTCAAAATAGATTAGATTTCTCGCCGCTATGTCTTTGTTGTGCCAAAAAACCGCATGGCTGATTCTAAGATCGCAAGGGACGAAGCCTTTGGTATTGTCCCGGTTCTGCATACCGATACGACCCATCAGTTTCTTCTCATTCAGCACCACGCCGGACACTGGGGCTTTCCCAAAGGGCACGCCGATCCGGGTGAGTCGGCGTTGCAAGCAGCGTGCCGTGAATTTCTCGAAGAGACGGGTATTTCAGACTACAGCCTGATCGAAGGTGTGTCGTTTTCAGAGCAGTACCCCTTTACCCGCAGTGGGAAAAAGTTTGAAAAAACAGTCGTCTATTTTCTCGCCTGGGTGCAATCAGCAATCGTTCACTGCCAGGAGAAAGAGATTCAGGCATACGTTTGGGCTGATTATGAGCAGGCGATCGTTCAACTAAGTTTTGACGGTGCAAAGCAAGTGTTGCGTGAGGCACAGCAGTATTTGAAGAGCAGTTTTTAGAAAGGCAGGAGTGAGGAGGCAGGCTTCGACATGAGCGCTCAGCCGAACGTAGGCAGGAGGCAGAAGGAGAGTTAATTCAAAATTCAAAACTTTCTCACTCCTCACTCCTCACTCCTCACCCCTAAAGCGATTCAAACTGTTCGCGCCTCAATACAATTTCGCCGTAGTCGGGGATCCAGGCAACCCATTGGTGATCTGCGGCTTCACACAGTAAGAGGGCTTCGTCTGCACTGTAGGCGCTAGGTCGTTGCAAGAGCTTGACCCACGTTAAGGGCGCGATCGCGGGTAGTGTTGAAGACGTAAGAGGCTGTAAGTCAGGGCGATCGGTGACAGTGTGCCATGCCTGCTCTAGCATTTGTCGCTGTAGGCAAAGCCGAAATTCGGTTTCCAGTCTCATGGCTCGTTTGTTAGCAGCAGCGCCAGGGGGAAGTGTGTTGCAGGAAAACATTGAAGCTGCGATGGAGTGCAGGGGACGCGATCGCAAGCTGCTGTCATGACAAGCAATGTTGACCGCCAGCAAACCTTCGTACTGAAATCAAGGCGCAAAATTGATTCCGTATCTTATGCTACAGAATTTTGTCGGGTTATAGCAACTTTGTGTTAGAACGTTATGTGCTGTGTGGCACGCGCTAAAGCAGCGCGATCGGTACTACAATCCGTAATGATTCTGTATCAGCAAGGAATGTAACCCTATGCCTTTATCTGTGGGTGACACCGCTCCAAATTTCACCGTCAAAGATACGATCGGCAAAACCGTTACGCTGTCTGAATACGCAGGCAAAACGGTCGTTCTCTACTTCTATCCCAAAGACGATACGCCCGGTTGCACCAAAGAAGCTTGCAGCTTTCGGGACAACTATCAGCAATACCTGAGCCAGGGAATTACAGTCTTTGGGGTCAGCATGGATGATGAAGCCTCGCACCAGCAGTTCACTGAAAAATTTAGCCTGCCGTTTCCGCTGCTAGCTGATGTGGATGGGGCAATCACGAAGTCATACGATGTGTTGGGCGATCGCAACGGTGTGTCTTACTCTCAGCGTGTGACCTACATCATTGGTGGTGATGGCAAAATTGCCCAGGTTTACACCTCGATCCAAACTGAAACTCATGCCAGTGATATTCTGGCAGCGATCAGCGCTTAGACGTTGTTAAGCAACTAGCGGTCAGCGGTCAGCGGTCAGCAGTCAGCAGTCAGCGGTCAGCAGTCAGCAGTCAGCGGTCAGCGGTCAGCAGTCAGCAGTCAGCGGTCAGCGGTCAGCGGTCAGCGGTCAGCGGTCAGCGGTCAGCGGTCAGCGGTCAGCGGTCAGCGGTCAGCGGTCAGCGGTCAGCGGTCAGCGGTCAGCACTTAAAGTTGATCAGCGATCAGCAGTTAGCAGACGACAAGGCAGCAGGCTATAGCGGTCAGCGATACAGTAGAGGTCAGTCGTTCGTCGTCAGCATTGAGAAGCTCATCACCGCTGGCTTTTGCATTAATCTGGCATTCTTTAAGATGCAGGCTGCTGAGCATAGAATTAGTTGCTGACGGCTGATAGCTGATAGCTGACGGCTGATCGCTGATAGCTATTTGCCTGACTGCTCCCCCAAACCCTTGCTAATGACCTCATGCACGCTCTTTCTATTCCTACCTGGATTATTCATATTTCTAGCGTTATTGAGTGGATTGCTGCCCTCTGGCTCATCTGGACGTATGGCGAAGTGAGCCAGAATCGTGCCTGGTGGGGCTTGTCGATCGCCATGCTGCCTGCTCTCGTGAGTGCCATGTGCGCCTGTACCTGGCACTTTTTCGATAATGCTGCTTCGCTAGAGTGGCTGGTGACGCTGCAAGCCTCTATGACCGTGGTGGGAAACTGTACGCAAATGGTCGCAGCTTGGTGGCTCTGGCGATCGGCGATCGCCCAGCGATCGACCAGTAAATCGTTGTCTTTGAACACGATTCTGCCCTTACCCATCCTTCTGCTGCCAGCGGTTTTTCCCATTGCCAAAGAAACATTATTCGCGGTTTCTCTCTTTCCCTATCTTGGCTTCCTCTGGTTTCTAACGCGCTCTGGGCAAACGCCCCGGCTGGCACTGATTGGCTTTTATACGCTGCTAGTATTTGTGGCGATTACCATTCCAGCAGGGCTGTATGCTAAAGCTGCATACGGGGCAAATCTAGCCGATGTAGACTGGCTGCATGGTGGCGCAGAGTCTTTTCTCACGCTCTCCAATATCCTGGTGGTGTTGGGCTTTCGGCAGGCAATTCTCGATCGACAACAGGCTTGTAGCGGTCAGCCGTCAGCGGTCAGCGGTTAGCCGTCAGCCATCAGCCGTCAGCGGTTAGCAGTGAAATGGCTTCATCTGTGGCTTTTAGACTGATGTGGCTTTTAGACTGAGACAGTAGATCTCGTTAGCGGCAAAGGGCTGTAGGACTGGAGCGATGGCTTGAGCAAAGTAATAAGGTAATGAGCACGTAGGTTTTGACAATTGACAGTTGACTCTAGCCAATACGGTTTAGCCATTCATACTGCCAGTCCCGATTTGGGCTTGGCGATCGACAATTTTGCTGGCAGTGCGCGATCGCAGGTCTGGTCTTTGGGACGCGACTTATCGACTCATCTGCACGTCCACCTTGCCAATTTTTTGCAGCCCCAAACCTGGATGGATCTGGCGTTTGTGGCAGTTGCTCAAGGACCGGGTGGCTTCACTGGCACACGGTTGGGTGTCGTGACCGCACGTACCTTAGCGCAGCAGTTGGAACTGCCTTTGTATGCCGTTTCTACGCTGGCGGCGATCGCCCATGCTCAAGCAGTCCAGGCAACGCTTATTGATCGCACCATTGCCGTGCAAATGCAAGCACAACGAGGTGAAGTTTTCGGTGCCATTTACCAGTTGTCCCCCAGCGGGCTGCACACGCTCCTTCCTGACGCTGTAATGAGTTTGGAACGCTGGCAGCAAACCCTGGCAGCTTGGGCAAGCCCGTATCATCTGATTCAAGCAGAGGGGAACTTAGGCACATCTGTCTCTAGTGTTCTGGCACTCGCACAGCACGATCGGCAACAAGGGCTAAAACCCCACTGGTCAAAAGCGCTACCCTTTTACGGACAGCACCCCGTCGTGATCTGAGTGCAGAATGATTTCACGTGTATATCCATTGACATATAGCAGTCCTAAATCATTTGTGAGCAAGACTGAATCATTTAGCAGTCAGCAATCAGCCTTCTTACTGACCGCTGACCGCTGACCGCTGACCGCTGACGCTCATACCAGTGTGATTCTCATCATTCAAATCGGATTGCCATATAGCATCACGACGATCGCTTTAAGACTCGCTGCACCAGAGCATCACGTTTTGCTTGCAAGGCAATATCCAACGACGGTGCATAGTCGAGCGACGGTATTAAATCCTTGCAGAATTGGGCGATCGGAACGTTATCCACCACTGTCATAAAATCGGTTGGAATAGAACCGTCAATATGACGGCTGAGCACGCCAAAGCCTGCTCGTTCGCGCCGATAGGGCTGGCTGGGGGCATTTTGTTTCAGCCACTGGTCAAAGGTTGATGATTGGGTCATCGTTGCCGCCAGTTCAGATACAAGCTTAGCGGGTGGATCGGTATGAGTGGCGATGATCCAGGCTTGCTGGAGTAGCTTCTGGCGGTTTGTGGAGTCTAGCCATGCAGCGATCGCTAGGGCACCACTGCGGTTTGCCACCGTCCCAGCACTGCCCCAGGGCGTTGTGAGGGGAGACGCTACAGGCTTCCCTTCAGCCAAATCGAGGACGAGGCTACTGAGTTCTGTTCCAGAGATTGTTAGATCGAGCCGTGCACCTGCGATATCTCCTCTCCACCAGCGCAGCCCGCCTCGAATGCTATGCAGCCACGATGCCAGCGGTTGGGTCTCCTGAGCACTGGCAAGCAAGGTGGTTAGCTCGGTCTCAACACGACGGGTGACTGGCTCATACAACGGCTTCAGCTCCGGCAACCTCCAGATGGGGCTAGTGAGCAAGACGGGATCGCGCAGCGCTTCTAGCGTCATGGCAGCGATCGCCAGCTCTGACTCTCCCTGTGCCAAAAGACTCAAGCCCAAACCGTAGAAAGCACCCCGCTTGGCTGGTACTAATTGGGCAGCCTGAGCAAACATATGGCTGGCAGCCCTTGGTTGGCGGTTCAACAAGAGCCACGCCAGGCTTGTATAGCCAAACTCCTGGTTGGGTGCGCTCTGGATGCCCTTTCTTAGCCAGTAAACGCCCTCTTCGATCAGTTTCTGCTGCTGTTTTGGGTCGTTGGTCTGCACACCCAGGTTGCCTAGATTCCAACCCAGTTCGTAGGCATAGTACGGTTCCCACGGTGCCAACTGATGTGACTGACTCAAGCGCTGGACAAAGGTTGCTACATCACCCCGATTGAGTGCTAAGAACCCTTGACTAGAAAGGAACCAGGCACGATGAACGGGGATTAACCAGATCACTGCTGCGATGAGAATACCAACACCCATCAGGGGAAGGAAGGGAAGCGGTTGCAGGCGTAATGGCGTGAGGGGTTGGGACGGTAAAGCAGATAGCTCAATCGGTTGCTGCTCCGCTCCTGAGAGACTCTCGGTGCGTCTGCGATCGCGAAACTCGGCTGTCAGTACCGCTAAAAACACGACCAGTGTGCCGCTAATGCAGATGTTGTCGAGTTGATAATCCGTCAGACTGACGACACCGTAGCCCAAGAAGCTACTCAAAATGCAGCCGATCAATAGGGGTGGTGTTTGCACGGGTGCTTCAGTTCCCCGCACCCATGTGAGCGCTACATATCCCAGCAAGCCGATCGTACCCACACCAATGACTACTGCCCAAAGCCCCAATTCTGCCCACAGTTGAGCTGGGGTATTGTGTAGCTGGTATGCCCACTCCGCCTGCTGCCCAGCCCAACCTGGACGATAGCGCTGAAACAGTAGCGGCACCCCTCCGGGTCCTGTCCCCGTTAACCAGTGGCTGCAACCCATCAACCAACCTGTTGTCACTGTGATCAGGCGATATGCCACTTCGCCACCCGCCTTACCGCTTAGACCGCTTGCAATCAACAACCGCAGACGGTCATTTGTTAGCGCCAGCAACCCCAACGCCATCATGCCCGCTACCCCGATCGCGCCTAGCCAAACGCGAGACAGCCGACTGCGCCATAGTAGAAGCCCAAACGCAGCGATCGCCATCGCCAACAAGCCAAACCACCCACCCCGCGAACTGGTAGTGTAAAGATCAAGCAACCCCAGCCCAAAACCTAGCAGCCAAAGTGAACGTCGCCAGCCCGTTTGCACGATTCCTAAGCCTAGCAGTAGCGGTAGAGTCAGTACCAGATAACCCGCCACATAGTTTTGGTGCCCAATCGGTGCCCAATTGCGTAGCTCGACGATCGAGAAGTCGAACGGCAACTTGACACCATCCTGCTGCCATGCGTGTAGACGAGACAGCTCCGGCAGCAACGTTGTCTGACTCCAAAGCGCCAGACTGACAGCAATGAACGCTAAGCTCAAATAGCCTTGAGCGACTAGCACGGTCGATCGTCGCTCAGGCACATCCAACCAGGTATGCAGTCCATACAGCGCCGCCAGAACACAAAACGTCGCCCAGCTATACCAATGAGCTTGCATGGGTGCTGGTGCCAAACCTGCCGAAAGCACCAGCGCTATAATCAATAGCCCGACTAGCCAATCGAACCCGTGCCCTAACCCGTGTAGTCGCCTTTGCCCCAGCAGCCACAGCACCGGACAGCAAAGCCCAACCTGCCAGACAAACACCCAGGGCCAAGCGACCATCAGACTGTTACTGTTGGGCAAAAGTGTAAACACGCTATAAAAAGCGGCTGTCAGCAAGCCAAGCAAGTTGCCTTGAGCCGCACGCTCAGCCCTGGCAGTAGAGAGCTTGGCTGAAAATTCAGGATGGGTCATCTACGCTTTAGAGTGAGATTGGCAGCTTGATATCACAATATTGCCCCTTGTACGTTTGGCTTTACCATTGCCACAAGAATCTTCTCGTCACGATCGTCTATGACTTCTCAAACACCTCTACCTTCCTCGGAGACTTCAGCCCCTTCGCTAGCTGCCTGCGTACAGACATTGGGCTTGCCTCACATACAGCGCCACGTTTTTCTTTGCGCTGATCAGACCAACCCCAAATGCTGCGCTAAAGCGGTTGGTTTAGAAGCCTGGGACTATCTTAAACGCCGCCTCAAAGAATTGAGCCTCGATCGACCCAGTGAGATGACTCCTGACTGCCTCTTTAGGACGAAAGCAAACTGCCTGCGAGTGTGTCTACAAGGTCCAATTTTGGTGGTTTACCCAGATGGTGTGTGGTATCACAGTGCTAAACCTGACGTAATTGAACGCATCATCCAGGAGCATCTGCTTGCCAATCAGGTTGTGCAGGAGTATGCCTTTCTAGTTCACACACTTCCCCAAACTAGCCGACTAGACGGTTTGCAAGAAGATCCTAACGGAGCGATCGATGAGCAAGGCGACCCCTAGCACTCAGCACCGTCTCTACACGATTACAGCTCCTTTCAATAGCATCAGCCCACAGGTTAGGAAACCGATCACGAATGGAGCACGATCGCCAAACTTACCGCGACATCAGTGTCGATTTCTTATGCTGGACAAGCATTTGCAGCGCAGCCAAACTACTGGTTGTTAGAATAATAAAACCAAAGCGGCTCGGTTCGCGTGATTCGGTTTTAGTCTCACTAGACAACGCAGCAGCCCTTACTTTGATAAAGTGACGTTTACCTAAGAAAGGCTATATGTTTAGAGGGGCTATTTACTTAGAGAGGCTATATAATGGCACAGTGAAATATGGCACTAAGTCACCCTCCTAAGTTGATAGTCAATTAATATTTAATCAGTATTTAGATTTATTGAGATTTCAGCGATTCCTCTGATGCTGCTTACAATAATGTTTCAAAGGCTAGAGCCATTGTGGGTTACGCAAGTTCGTCAGGAGCTCGACCATTCATAGCCATTGCAGGGAAATTGTCTGAATCTGTCCAAAGAATTCAGAGCCTAGAACGTTCAAAGCGTTTATTGTCACTCAAGATATTGACCCAGGAACAGTGAGTAGCACAGCATGAAGGAAACCAGCGTGGGCAATCATAAGCGACTCCTGCTGATTGACGATGATCCTAACCTAATCCTGCTCGTCAAGGACTACCTGGAATTTCGAGGCTACGAAGTAGTCACCGCAGAAAATGGGCGAGAGGCTTTAGAAGTCTTGGAACAAGAGATTCCAGACATGATCATCTGTGACGTAATGATGCCTGAAATGGACGGCTACTCATTAGTTAAGCATGTTCGAGAAAATCCTCGTACCAGTTGGGTTCCAGTGCTGTTTCTGTCTGCTAAAGGGCAAAGCCAGGATCGTGTCAAAGGACTCAATACTGGAGCAGACGTTTACATGGTCAAGCCGTTTGAGCCAGAAGAACTGGTCGCTCAGGTTGAGTCGTCACTTAAGCAAGCAGCACGCATCGCTGACCGTCCCGGCAAGGGAAATGATAGCGGACCAAAGATTCAGGTGCCGTTTGATGTTGAACTGACACCCACTGAGTTGCGGGTTGTGCATTTTGTGGCACGAGGCATGGCAAATCGCGAGATCGCGGATGAGCTGAATGTGAGTCAACGCACGATCGAAAGCCATGTGAGCAATATGTTGGGTAAGACAGGGCTGCACAACCGTACTGAACTCGCTCGCTGGGCGATCGAAAACAGTATGTCGTAAGACCCATCACACGTTCAGTAGTGGTAAGTCGCGCTACCAGCCATCACTCTGATCCTCGGTGTCCTCGCGCCAAATTTCTAAGTCAAGCTCGTTGAAATAAAGCAAAGCGCTGCGAATTTGTTCGCTGGTGCCGCGAAGCTCTAGGTCAAACCAGCCATCGTCTTTGGCATTCGCGCCCAGTAAGGCAGCCGTTATATTGACGGTCAAGCCGTAGTGAGAGGTCAAGCGGGAGATCACAGGCTCATCGTGATAGTTCTTTGGAATCCGAGTCCTGATGCGGGTTTGAGTCGGACGAGGATCATCTTTGTCGCCCAGAGTCACGGCATCATTCGGTTGCGGCGTTGCCAGTGAGCCTTCAGAGATACTGCTATGTGACATTTACGCCTCCTCTTTGACTTCTGTGATGCGAGTTTTGCGCTCCAAAATTTCTTTCAAGACAAGCGTCACAACTGCCAAAAGCCCTAATAAAACAGCGGCAGAGAACGCAGCTTCCGTCTGATACTGCTTGTAAGCCTGCTCCACAAACAACGGCAGTGTCTGCGTTTTGCTGGCAATATTACCGGAGACAACGGAGATAGCACCAAATTCGCCCATCGCTCTAGCGTTGGTCAGCAATACTCCGTAGAGCAAGCCCCAACGAATACTCGGCAGCGTAACGCGCCAAAAAATCTGCCAGTTGTTGGCTCCTAAGGTTTGAGCCGCTTCCTCCTGATCGGTACCCGCTTCTTCAAGCACTGGAATGACTTCGCGTGCCACAAAGGGTAAGGTGACAAAGGCAGTTGCCAGCACCATCCCTGGAAGCGCAAAAATAATTTTAATGTTGTGTGCTTCCAGAAACGGTCCGAACCAGCCATTGCGTCCGTACAGCAACACAATCATCAAGCCCGCCACCACAGGTGACACTGAGAAGGGCACATCTAACAGGCTGATCACAAAGGCGCGACCAGGAAAGTGCTTGCGAGCAATCATCCAGGCAGCACACAGCCCAAACACTGTGTTCACTGGTACTGCGATCGCCGCAATGATGAATGTCAGCCATGCCGCGCTCTGGAACGCCGGATCACTCATGTTAGCGAAAAAAGGTCCGATCCCTTTGCTAAACGCTTGCACAAAGACGTTGAGCGCTGGAATGAACAGAATGAGGGTGAGATACAGCACCGCCACCGTAATCAACCCAATTTTTGACCAGTCACGCGGTTGCACCTCCACAGACTGGGAGGCAGTTGAGGACGCTTTTAATGATGATCCAAGATTAGCCATAACGACGACCCCACGCCTGTAGAAGATTAATGAGCACTAGTAACACGAGTGAAATGACTAGCAGCACGGCTCCAATGACAGTGGCACCTGCGTAATCGTATTGCTCTAACCGCTGAAAGACCAATACAGGTGCAATCAAGTCTTTGTAAGGAGTATTGGACGACACGATCACAACCGAGCCGTACTCCCCTACCGCTCGTGAAAAGCCCAGAGCGATGCCAGTCAAAGCAGCAGGGACGATCGGAGGCAGGATAACTCGCCAGAAGGTTTGAAATTTGCTGGCTCCCAGACACCAGGCAGCTTCTTCAACATCTCGTTCTAAATCTGCTAAGACAGGCTGCACCGTCCGCACAACGAAGGGTAGCGAGATCAGGAGCATGGCGATCGCCACCCCCCATTGGGTAAACGCAATCTTGATACCAAAGGGCGCAAAGAGGGAGCCAAGCCAGCCGTTTTCGCTGTAAACCGTTGCCAGCGTTAAGCCCGCGACGGATGTGGGCAGCGCAAACGGTAGGTCAACGGCAGCGTCAATTATGCGCTTAAACGGAAATTCATAGCGCACCAGCACCCAGGCAATGAGCAGCCCAAAAAGACCGTTTACAACGGCTGTAACGATCGCGGTGCCGAAGGTTACTTTATAAGCATCTATGGCGATCGGGCTAGTGGCGATGCTCCAAAAGCGCGCAGGTCCTTCAGTGCTGGCTTTGAGCAATAGGGCGATCGTCGGCAAAACCAACATCAAGAAAAGATAGGCTGTCGGCAGAATCCAAATCCAGGGAAGCCGCCCAACGATGCCCAACCAGTTACGCCAGGTTGGGGTGCGATAAGAAGAGGTTGCAGCCATAAGTGGAAAGCAGCCGTGCCGCTAGAATTTGTAAAGGGTAGCAGACTACAGTAGAAAATCTACGATAAGCAAGTAGGAATACTGTACTTATCATACATGAAACGGGCTGGCGTAGAAACCCGGTTTCTGCACGAGAATAGACTGTGAGCCTCTATGCGTCCAGAAACCCGGTTTCTCTCAACAGCACGAGGTTGGCTTTAGTCATGGTTATTCTGGTGATGGGTGTTTCTGGCTCTGGTAAAACGACGATCGGTACACTCCTAGCGGCTTCACTACACTGGCAGTTTCAGGATGCTGACAGCTTTCACCCTGCCGCCAACATTGAAAAAATGCGTCGTGGTCTTCCCTTAAGCGATGCCGATCGACTGCCGTGGCTGTTGGCAATGCAGCAGGCGATCGCCGATTGGCAGCAGGCAGGCATTCACATTGTCCTTGCCTGTTCGGCGCTCAAAGCTGAATATCGCCAACGCCTCAGTCAATCATCGCCGATCAAGCAAGTCTATCTCAAAGGTTCCTTTGCACTCATTCAACAGCGCTTGCAGCAGCGACAGGGACATTACATGAAAGCAGATTTATTACAAAGCCAGTTCGATAGCTTGGAAGAACCCATTAATGCCCTTTCGATCGACATTGACCAATCTCCAGAGGCGATCGTGGCAGAAATTAGACGATCGTTGAATCTTTGAAAATGGTAGAAGGAGTTTTTGGTTGTTCGTTTTTAGTTGTTAGGAAAGAGAAGAGGGCGGAGTCAGTAGTCAGAAGCCACTCCAGCCATTCATGCCTCGTCCCTTCTCCACTGACTAAATGGATGCTTTGCCAAGTTCGAGTTAAAGTAGCGGGGATCGTCGGAGACTTCACGATCGATCCAATCCGGTAGCACGATCGTCTGGCTGGCATCTGTCAGTTCCACCTCTGCCACAATCAATCCCTGGTTGTCGCCTTCAAATTCATCTACCTCCCAAAGCAAGCCCTCACACTCGATCGTGTACCGTTTTTTTTGAATCAACGGTGGATCGCACAGCGCCTGCAATAGTTCCAGCGCATCGTCTAACGGGATGGGATACTCAAACTCTGCCCGTGAGATGCCAGTGGTCGCGCCTTTAATGGTCAAGTAACCGTGCTCCCCAACGACCCGTACTCGCACCGTGCGCCCTGCGGTCGAGGCAATGTAGCCTTGACAGTAGGGAATGCCTGTTGCAAGCGATCGCCATGCGTCGCCCTTGACAAGAAATTTGCGCTCGATCTCAACTGGCATAAAGGTGAGGAGTGAGGGGTAAGGTGAGAGGGGTAAGGGAGTGAAGAGAGTTTTGAGTTTTAAGTTGAACCAGTTGTTGGTTGTTGGTTGATTGTTAGTGCACGAGCCTTTCCTGACTCCTTCTAAAAACTAAAAACTAAAAACCAACAACTCCCTTGCCTTTAGCTCTTAGCCTTCAGCCTTTCAACTCCTCACTCCTCACCCCTCTCATCTCACTGCTACCCCGGTTGTTGATGCAAATAGAGAAACGCTTCCACTTCCGCAGCAGTGGGTTGGGCAGCGATCGCGCCAGGACGGGTTGTAGTCAAAGCACCCATCGCGCTGGCGTAGTTGACAATGCCTTTCACCACATCGGGATCGGCGAGCGTTTGAAGATCATGCTGACAGAGTTGGTGCAGTAATCCTGCGACAAAGCTATCACCCGCGCCAGTAGTGTCTTCTACTTCAATGTTAAAGGCGGGAATGCTACCCTCATTTCCACCTAAGTAGTAAGCACAGCCTTTTTCGCCTGCGGTCACCAAAACACCTTCAACACTGCCGAGACGGTGAGCAATCACGCCGGGATCGGTTGTTTCGTACAGCCATTCTGCTTCTTCATCGGACAGCTTGAGAAAATCGGCGTGGCGAATCAAATCATGAATGAGCGGCAGAGCAGTTGCTTCATCGTGCCAGAAAACGGGTCGCCAGTTGACATCAACCAAAATTTTGACAAAGTGCTGGTCGGCAAACTGTAGTGCGCGCTCGATCGCGGCTCGACTGTCAGGATAGGCTAGTTCCAAGGTGCCCAAAATCAGGAAATCTGCCGTTTCAAATTGGGCGATCGGTAGCTGGTCAGCCTGGAGATGCGTGTCGGCAAAGACCGCTGTATCGTACTTGCCAAAGCCTGCAAACGTGCGATCGCCCGTGAGCGATCGCACTACATAGACGGCGCGAGTGGGTGCTGTGGGATGACGCTGAATCCCGGTGCTATCAACGCCGATCGCCTGCAAAAGCTCTACCAACCCTATACCCAGGTCATCCTGACCAACGCAGCCAATGAATCCAGTTGGCGTGCCCAACTTCGCCAGCCCACAAGCAACGTTGGCAGGTGCACCACCAGGATAAGGTGTCCAAGATTTCACCTGTTCAAGCGGCATTCCTGGCTGATCTGCCAAAAAGTCATACAACACCTCGCCGAGGCAAAGAACGCGTGGCTGGCTCACAATAATATTCCTTTACAAACTAATAGCAGGGTATCAGACAGCTAGAACGACGGTATAACCTCGTCTGCAAATCAAGCGAAAGCAAAACAAATGTAACGACTGGTGCTGCTGACGGGTCTTTAAAGATTAGTCTTCACAAAACGCTACTACTATGAGCTTGCCTAGCTTCACAATAGGCTATTCTACCGAAAAGCCCTCTTAACCGGAAATTGGTTGCTGCAAGGCTGTGGCAAACCCGTAAATTTCCTTAGATTGCTTTTGCACACTTGCACTAAAATCCTGGGATTTACCGTAGGGAAGAATTCTATCAATGAAGTTAAATCAGGACATCTTCGCTTGAGGGTTGTTGCTATGTCTCTGGAATTAACCGTTGAAGATTCGCTCCTGCTCGAAAAACACCGAATAGAGCGTCTTCGGTCTTTCTTTGCCGATACGTTGGCAAAATGCTTTCTGCACCTTGATCAAACGAACGTACTGACGATCCACTGCTCAGAACCCTGGCTGGTTGACCAGTTGTTGAGTGAGATCGAGCAGCTTCGCTGGTATGTCTGGGTTGTGGTCGGGGCACAGCGCCTCTCACTCTGTTTTGCCCAAGAAGAAATTTATCGAACATCAACACGTAAACCGAGCAAAAAATCTCAGCGCTTGCACACAGCTTAAAACTGGTGAAAAGACAGGCTCAAACTTTAGGAAAGCAATTACAGAAAGCCGTTGCTAACCCTGCACTCATGGCTGAGAGCCACGGCTTGCTTCCGTAAGCGGTTGTTGAAGGTTCAATGCTAATAATGTGCGTTTATGGAGCGATCCTAAGTAATACCATTTCACTAAACTGTAGCTACACAGGCAGGCTTCGACTGGCAGTCAGCGGTCAGCGGTCAGCAGCAAAAATGAATCTGTAGGGTGATTTTATAGAATTGGTACAAATCGTGAGAAGCAATATTGATATCAAGTAGTCAGCTATCAGCGGTCAGCGGTTGGAGAAAAGCTGATAGCTGACCGCTGACCGCTCAATGCTTAAGTTCTGCTCACAACCAATTTGGGACTGCTATAGAGGATGAGGGGTTTGAGATGCTTGTTTAGCGTTGCATCTAAGACTGACTCAGCGACCTATGTCGCGATCGCGGCACACGTTCACCCGATCGAATGACTCCTTCGGGTGGAGCAAATCAGTTGCGTGTTGAGGGAAACTATATCTGTGAAGATTACATGAAGCAAAGGTTTACAGCCAACCTTCATGAGCAGAAGAGGTTCCCCAATGCCATTACCAAACTATTCAACCCCGTTCACGATCGCTCAGGTCATCGATCGTATCGTGCGCTCCGGCAGAATTACCCGCGTTGATGAAAATTACTTTCTGCATGCAATGGTTGCTGGTACGCCACTGAGCCATGAAGAGCAAAGCCAGGTCAGAAACCTCTTTGACCGTCTGCAAATGGGTCTTTTGCAGGTCGTTGATTAACATGCTTGAGGGCTGAGTGTCGGCAAGGTTGTCTCTGCCAAGGAACATTTGAGTAAGGGCAGTTGAATGGAAAAGTGCGTCCAACCGTTGCTGCTCTCAACTAGAATAACCCCTTCAAGCTGCATGATTAGACGCTGGACTAAGGCAAGTCCCAGTCCTGTTCCTCCTTGTTTCCACGGATCGGCATTGGGAACGCGATAAAACTTCTCAAAAATGTGTGGTAACTCTGTGATGGGAATTTCCGCTTGATTGCTGATCGTGAAGATGACGTGTGCCGCTGCATCACCCAATGCAGTGTCGGAGTATGCAGTATCAGAGTGATCACAGTTCACTGCTAGCGTTACTGCGTTGCCAGGCGAGGTGTACTTGCAGGCATTATTTAGCAATTCTGCCAGTACTCTCTGTAAAGTTGCTCTGTCCGTGGTGATTGCAGGTAGATGCGTCGGTAGCTGTACGCTCAGCCTTTGTTCTCGATCGCTGGTACGCGAATAAAACGGTTCAACCATTGTGGTGACACACGCCAGTAAGTCAACGGTTTCAAGCGAAACGGGATAGGCTGATGCCTCTAAGCGCTGCAAGTCAAGCAAGTCGTTAATAAGTTCAATCTCGCGTGAGCATTCCGATTGCAGAATGTTGAGGTAACGCGCTTGGCGATCGGGGGCTGAGACCGTTTTCAGCATATGAATTGCCATCTTCATATTCGACATCGGTGTTCGCAGTTCATGAGACACCGTGCTGAGGAAGTCGTCTTTGAGCTGATTGAGTTCTTCTAACGCCGCGACTTGCGCCTGAGCAGCCTGGTAGAGCCGTGCTTGACGAATGGCGATCGCGCATTGATTTGCCACTTGCTGCACCAGTCGAATTTCCTGGCTTGTAAACGTGTCGCCAAAGGGACGAAATAACCATAAATCGCCCATGACTCCCTGGTCGTCCACCATCGGACATGCCAAAATGGCGTGCTGACTGCCCAACAGTCGTGGGCGGCTAGGGTGGGTGCGGCAAAACTGGAAGCATTGTTCCCGCAAAAGCCAATCGTAGACATCAGAAAGGTCGTCCATCTTGATGGTTGTGCCATTGGCAGCGGGTAGATCGGAGCGGATGTGCTCGTAGCAAACCGTGGACGTGCGGCGCTCAAGATCGTAGAGTGCGGCATCACAGCCCATGATCTCAAGACCCGATGCCAGTTCTTGAACGGCAGTATGTAAGATTCGGTCTTCATCAAGACTATCGCGGACAGAGTCTGTGATCCGCTTGAGGGTCGCTTCAAACCGTAGTGCTTGTTGAAGTTGCGCCGTGCGATCGTGTACCTGAGCTTCTAGCGCTGTGTTGAGCTGCTGGACTTGACGATACAGTTCTGACTGTTGAATGGCGATCGCAACCTGGGTTGCCAGTTGTTCTAGCAGCCCTATTTCGTAAGTTTCCCAGTGCCGTTCGGTCGAGCACTGCTGAGCGACCAGCACACCCCAAATAGTATTGCCATGCAGAATGGGCACCGCTAACACAGCTTTTACCTGCCATGCTTCCAAAAAGCGCTGCAAAGCACTGTCTGAATCAAGCTCTTGAGCCTTAGCCCAGACCACAACTTCACCCTGCTGCTGCGCCTCTAACGTATGCTGCACCCAGTTGTCCTGAACCCTCAGTCCCAACATTGACTGCCAGTTCGCATCGACAGACTCAGCCGTAATCCGACCACTGTTTTTTTGTTCCACCTCAAAGAGGACAACTCGATCGGCTTTTAAGAACTGTTGCACTTCTGAAACGGTGGTGTTGAGCGTTTCCTCCAAATCCAGGGAGGTGCGAATCCGTTGCGCGATCGCGCTCATTAACCGCTCCCGCTCCGCTTGCTGGCTCAATGCTTCCTCAAAGCGTTTGCGATCGGTCGTGTCCATCGAAATGCCAAGCGTCCGTGTGGGCTGCCCCATTTCGTCGTGGAACGTGTGGCTCCGCTCTGAAATCCAGCGAATGCTACCATCTGGTTGAATAATGCGAAATTCCTTGCTGTAGTTCGTTGCCTGTTGCGTTTGCTGAATCGTGTGCTGCAGTACGGCGGCGCGATCGTCGGGATGAATACACTCCAGAAACGCCTCGTTCGTTCCATCAAATGTGCCTGGTGCAAAGCCGTAGAGCTGTTCGCAGCTATCAGACCATTTCACTGTATTGCGGTGTGGCTCGTAGTCCCAAATGCCCATCTGCGTTGTTTCCAACGTAAGCTTGAGACGCTCCTGACTCTCTAATAGTGCGGCTTCTGCTTGTTTTCGCTCTGTAATGTCTTTAGTGAAACAGTGAAACCCAATGAGTCGATCGTGCCAGTCATACGCCGCTACCATGACCTTCTCGCTGTAGAACGTCGAGCCATCTTTGCGTACGCTCATGCTCTCAACTTCAGCTTTGCCCTCAATCATCATCTGCTGATACGCAGTCACAACCACTGCAATATCATTAGGATGAACGGTCTG
The DNA here is from genome assembly GCA_019358895.1 of Tildeniella nuda ZEHNDER 1965/U140. GTDB lineage: Bacteria > Cyanobacteriota > Cyanobacteriia > Leptolyngbyales > Leptolyngbyaceae > Stenomitos > Stenomitos nudus. The sequence goes on from JAHHIG010000004.1 coordinate 310,102, forward strand.
CTGCCAGGACATGCCAATCATTTCTTCTTGTTGATAGCCTAGCGCTGCGGCATAAGCCCGGTTAAGCGCGATGTAGTGACCATTAATATCCAGACGAGCAATGCCCTCAACGGCGTTACCCAGAGCGGTACTCATTTCTAACAGCTCTGCTTGCGCTTGCTTACGCTCAGTGACATCCAAGAAGAACACGGACATCCCGTCAGCGCAGGGAGATAGCCGGACATCAAACCACGCATTAAGGGACGGATGGAATTCCTCGAAGGTGACGGGCACCTGATGTTCCATCGCTCTGTGATACTCCCGATCGAAGACAGAGCCGACGATATCGGGGAATACATCCCAAAGGCATTGTCCCAGAAGTGCCTCTCGCGATCGCTGACACAATTGCGCTGCCTGCTGATTTACGTAGGTCAGTCGCCATTGTTTATCTAAAGACATGAACGCTTCAGTGATGCTTTCCAGCAGCGTCACTGTCTGACGATTAGCAATGAGGAGCGCTTCTTCGGCTCGTTTGCGCTCGGTAATATCATGACAGTTAATCACGACACCATTGATCGCGGGTACATCCAGCAGGCACGTTGCCACTGCCTCAAAGAACAGCCAGGAGCCATCACGGTTTCGCACACGATATTCGATCGCAGGTTGGCTCACTTTGGGCTGTTCGATCGCCTGTTCTAGCACCGTCACAATGATGGGAATATCGTCGGGATGGACAAACTCGGCTGTGCTGTAGCCAACCACATCCTGAATGGTATAGCCCAGCAGTTTTGCGGCTGAGGGGCTGCAATAGCGAAAAGTGCCCTTCCGATCCAACACCACGATAATGTCGGTGGCGTTTTCGATGAGCGATCGAAACCGTTGTTCGCTTTCCTGAAGTGCTTTTTCGGCGCGTCTACGCTCGATATTTTCTTGCTGCAACCGACTGTTGGTACTGAGCAAATCAGCCGTCCGCTCCATCATAAGTTCTTCAAGCGATTTGAAATAGTGGCTACGGTCAGCGCCAACCGAGCCACTGTGGACTGGATCACCCAGAAGCGATCGACAGAGTGTTTTAAGCTCTACTTGCTGCTGCTCGGCTTCTGCTGCCAATAGGATCTGCTGCATCCGCTCAAACGCGACATCACTCTTACAGCACTCGCGCAAGCGTTCAAGATGTTCAGGTTTCATAGCATGGCTGGGGCGTACAACGACCATGAGTACTTGTTTTCAGAAAAGACTTCAGTAAAAGGTTGCACCAGCCAGTGCCAAGCTCAATCCATGAGTAGACTTGATCCTGCCAGCACCTACAAAGCCGAGTAGCCGTTTACAAACTAGCGTTCCAGACACAATCAGACCAACCGCTGACCTTGGGCAAGGCAGACGATCTGAGATAGCCGCACGTAGAGTCCCTAACGATTTGCTTGACCTGACGATTTCATTGAACAAAGTATGCCCAAGTTGTTCTCAGTACTAACACGAATTACCCTTGAATTTACTAGGAGAAGCACTTGGTCGCTACTGTAAAACTACGGGTTGTACCTGCCCTGCGTAGCAATCAGCGTTTGCACTAGCTAAACCGCAGACTGAAGCCATTGACGGATTGCCTGTCTCCACAGACTGCTGCTGGTTTCAGGTAGCGAGAGTGGCTCCTTCGCAAAGATGTAGTAAATGTTGCCCTCATCGGTGACATCAAATGTGGCAGAAAATTCTTTTGCCCAATCATCCAGGTGCTGACGGGCGATCGCGGGTTCTAACCGTGCAGCAGCGGCAAAACCCAGCACCGACACTCTACCCTGACTAACCTGGAGTACTTGAAAGAAGCGCTCTCTAATCGCCTGTCGCTTCAGTCTGGCACTGACATAGAGTAACCACACACCGAGAGACGCGGGAGCTAGACCAAAGAGAATCAAAAAGGTTGTCAGCAGCGCTAAAAAGCCACCCACTGCATGGCTAGTCAAAATCGCCGTCACGAGCGCGATCGACATGGTGCCGCCGCCGAACAGAAAGAATGCACCAACAGCTTTACCGACCCGGCTCCAAAGTTGACTCATAGTACTAGCCTGCGACGATACTTTATTCTCCTTCTTCTAAGCTACCGCGCCTGCACCAGAACGTGGGGACAAGCTTCAGGTACGGGTATCCTCACTTTATATGAGGCTTTGATGATCAATAACGGTCAGCAGTCCGAGTGGTTCATCGCCTGGGACGTTTCTGGTACTGCTCAATGCTTTACAAACTATTTCTTTGCAAAGAAGTAATGGGACGTGTTGCGAATTGTTATGACGTGTCTAGCCCAATTTTGACAGTGGGCAACTTAAGGAAGCGGTCATCGGTTTGCGATCGCGGGTATCAGGGTTGCCTCTACTGATGCCCGTTCATGAGCACTGCCACACTGGCGAGAGTGAATCAGAACCCTCCTAAATTTTGGTGTCATTTCAGCACGATTAACTATGCATACCCTGAATCACAACCTGGAAAAAAGCGTTTTGGAGGCTGATGGTCGCTACCTTAGCGCTCAGGAGCTTTCTCCTCTAGAACAATATGCTCGAACTTATGCCGTGCGCTTGCACACCTACCAGCAGCTACGTGATCACGGTGAACCTTTAGTGATCCAGGCACTCCGTAAGCTCGCACAGATGTACCCAGAGTTAGTGCAACAGCATGGTGCGCGCTGTAAATATGACATGACTGAAGTGCTCCGTTACGTAGCGCTATCGATTTTGCGAGATGACGAGACCTTTTTTAAGGAGCAAATGATGTCGTGGTTGGATACGATCTTACTGGCTCATAAAAAAACGGCTCATTGCACGACAGCCTATCGATTTTTGCAAGAGGCGATCGCGGCGGCTCTCCCTGCTCAGGACTTAGCCCTGACGCGTCCTTACCTCGACATTGTGACGCAGTCGCTGCAATCCCACGCTTGAGAAATTGCCACTGATAGCAACGAGCGATCGGCTTTCAGCCTTTAGCCTTTAGCCCTTAGCCTTCATCCCTTAGCCTTTAGCCTTCAGCCTTCATCAGTGCCTCAATACAACGACGAGCACTGAGTTCCTAAGCCTAAACGCCCTCGACGCAGCCCTCGCGTTTCCTCAGATGCATCACCTATTCGTTGAGGACACTGTATGAACTGTTTCCAACCGATCACGGTCAGTCGTCGTTCTTCTGCCGAGGAGCGTCAAGGCGCACTCTACCAGCTTTATCATCAAGTGCTGGAGCGACAGCCTTATACCTTTGAGCGCCAAAGTCTAGCCAAAGCTGAGAAAGACTTTCTCACGGATAAGATTGGTGTCAAACGGTTTCTCAGTGAGTTAGGGCGATCGGATGTTTACCTCAACGCCTTTTATCACAACTCCTCCAACATGAAGTTTCTGGAGCTATGCTTCAAGCACTTTCTGGGACGGGCACCCGTAAGCCAGGATGAAATTAAGCATTACTGCGACATCATGATGTACGAGGGCGTGGCGACCATGATTACAGCCATTCTTGACTCTGAAGAATACCGCAAGGCGTTTGGTTGCTTCACGGTGCCCCACCCGCGTGAGCCTCGCTACCATGTATCGCCGAAAGCATATACGGAGTCCCGTTTGCTCAATCGTGAACATGTCGGTCAGCGGGGGCGATCGATCCCCACTATTTATTGGCATCAACTGGGTCTGACCTGTGAAGGTGGCGTTTGCCGTCACCCCGCTGACGAATCTATCGAGTCCAGCTTGCCCTCAGAAGACTTAGCGAAACTGCTGCAATTACTACAGTCGCCCCAGCCAGAGAAAGCCTTTGCGTCACTGTCATTAGAGCATCAGGCATTGTTGCGTCGGGCGATCGGCTAGTCTGTCAAGCAGTAAGCGGTTGTGAGCTAGTGAAAGGCTGCTCCAACAGTATGCAATGACTTTTTAACATGCTCTCAGGAGCAATGCAGCGGCTCACTCGGCAGGAATAGGCACTGTGCTGCTTGTGGCTCGCCGCGATCGCGCGAGGCTCTGGCTGTGCTCGGTCAGAAAGTTTTGTGCTTGCATGATCTCATACAGGTTAACGTCTGCTTCTAGCAAACAAGCATGACCGCTGTACGGCAGTACAACAGCTTGAGCGTGGGGAAACCACTTCTCTAAGTGCTGCACCTCTGCCAGCGAAGGCAACAGTCGATCGCCCGCACTCGCTAAAAGCAAGACAGGCTGTTGCAACTGCGACAGTTGCTCATCCTCAACATCAAAATCACCCAGCAGAGAAAGCCGCCAAATCGAGGTTTTTTGCGGCACCGAGAGCACAGCGTCGTAAAACGTCTGTCGATCGCTCTCTGCCACACGCCCCAGGTACGCTAAAAAGGGCATCAGAGCGATCGACGACAGGCGGTAGGCAAATTCTGGTAACCAGCGCGTGACTTGTGATCCCCATGCGATCAGTGGTTTGCGATGAAACGAAGAGGCTGGATTGACCAGAATCAGACGGTCAAATAATCGTGGCGCGGAGAGTGCTACCTTCATCGCTAAGCAGCCACCAAAGGACTCGCCGCAGAGATAAACTGAGCGATCGGGCGACTGCTGTAACTCTGCCTCAATGAGAGCAACAACAGTATCAGTAAGGCTCTGCCAATTGGTCAAATCATCGGGTGGAATCGCCAGACAGCGCACATCAAAGGCAGGCTCCAAACCTGCCGTCTGGGTTCTGAGAAGGCGACCAGTGCCATCCATACCAGGCAAAAACACAAACAGCGGCAGTTCTGGCTGTAACCGTTCTGGCGTGAGGAAGCAAGGATGGCTTTGAATGTCAGGCATCGTCTTAGTAGCTCCCTTGCTGCAACAAATCACGAATCTCGGTGTGGCACTGTTGCGTGAGTTCAGTTACAAGCGCTTTCGCTTGCTTGCCTTGATAGTGCTCACGGTGGCTAGGACGAATCCAGTAGGGACGACCAATCAAAAGATTGACGCGCTGGTAGATCACCATTGGGTGCCAACCATCCTGTGAGAAAAGCGGTTCTGAGGGATCAATAAGGCTCAGCAATCTGAGGGGAAACGCTGCGTTGACGGCTTCTGCTTCGGAGGCGATCGCAACGGGGAGCACTACCAAATCTCGCACGGGAGCACGCAGCGCTAAGTGAGCGAATCCACGCTGAAAGCCTCCCACCACTTCTGGTACGGTGCGCTTGACCATCGGTTCAGCCCCTTCAGGAAACAGACCAACGGCTTGCTGAGCCTGCAAGATTTGGGCTGCCTGTCCAAAAAAAGTTTGCTGTCTCTGTTCCGGCAGAGACAAGGGAAAGCAACCCATCTTCTCAACAATTTCCCGCATCACGGGTACCTGACCCATATAGTGATGACAAGCGAAGCGAACAGGGCGATTGAGGGCAGCCATGAGCAACGGTGCGTCCAAAAAGCTGCGATGGTTACTAACGATCAGCACTGGACCACAGTGAGGAATGCGGTCTTGATGATGCGTGTAAAGGCGAGTCCCCAGAACTGCAAGCAAAAGACGTGAGAGCTGGAGTGGTTGGTCTGAAGGCATGGACAAGAAGGAGTTAGAACGCTCTACTTGATAAAGGAAGTGTTAACATTACTTTACATGGTTTAGCCGCTGGTTTGATGGCATGGGTCACAGGTGAAGGCTTCGATGGGTGAACACCATCGCTTCCAGACTCAGTCTAGTTTCAGGCGAGTCTATCTGAATGAGTCTATAGGGGTAGTCTAGGCGGACTGAGTGTTCTCAAGCGCTTTGCCAGCGTTCAAACGTCTAGATGAGACGGGCTTAAATGTGGTGTTTATATACTTGCGTCACCCAATCCGCCCTCACCCTAGCCCTCTCCCACAGGAGAGGGAACCGGAAGCGGAAGCTCCTTCTCCCTGGGGAGAAGGGGTTAGGGATGAGGGCAAATAACATGATGCGTTAAGTATATAAATGCCTTAAATGTCTTGTTGTCTGCAAAGACGGTCGCATCCAAGTTCTTGCGTAAAGCAACAACAAGATTATTCAATCTAATGATTAACTTAAGCTTTTCTTAGCTGTCACGACACAGTTTGTAGCTAGAATTGTTAAAGGACTTATATCTTCAGCAGACTTGCATTTCTAAGCAATTGAAGGGTGCTTGTCAAGGTGAGGTTGGCACTTTTGCCCGTTTTTTGATGTGAACTGACAGAAAGAATTGTCGTTCAATACTCTCTGTAAATTGTATTCTGGTTTGATGCTGGCAGGCTCTAACTGGTTTACACAACGATCGTTTTTCGTTCAAAATACATGGTTTTCAGCCCAACAAGTAACAACGCATTTGCAATTACAACGCCGCTTTACTACGTAAATGGGTTGCCTCATGTTGGCAGCGCTTATCCAACGATCGCCGCTGACGCGATCGCCCGCTTTCAGCGTTTGCAGGGTAAGTCTGTGCTGATGATTACGGGCACTGACGAGCATGGTCAGAATATTCAGCGCACGGCTGAAGGTCGAGGATTGCAGCCCCAGGAGCATTGTGATCAGATTGCAGCAAGCTTTAAAGCGCTTTGGCAGCAGTATGACATTCAGTACGATCGCTTCATTCGCACGACTGATCCCCGCCATGAGGCGATCGTCAACGAATTTTTCCAGCGCGTCTGGGATCAAGGCGATATTTATCTGGGGCGGCAGCAAGGCTGGTACTGTCTTTCCTGTGAAGAATTTAAAGAAGAGCGCGACTTGCTGGATGATCACCGCTGCTCGATTCACACCAACCGGGTTGCAGAATGGCGCAACGAAGAAAATTACTTTTTTCGCTTGTCGAAGTACCAAAGCAAGTTGGAGTCGATCTATGCCGAGCAACCTGACTTTATTCAGCCAGAGGCACGCCGCAACGAAGTCCTCAGCTTTGTAAGTCAGGGGCTGCAAGATTTTTCGATTTCCCGCGTGAACCTGGATTGGGGCATTCGCGTGCCATTCGATCCTAAGCACACTATCTATGTTTGGTTTGATGCGCTCTTGGGTTACGTGACAGCGTTACTGGAGCCTGAGAGTGAAGCGACCTTGGCAAATGCACTTCAGCATTGGTGGCCGATCGATACTCACTTGATTGGCAAGGATATCCTGCGGTTTCACGCTGTGTATTGGCCCGCAATGCTGCTATCGGCTGGGTTGCCGCTACCTGGACGGGTGTTCGGGCATGGACACTTGACCAAAGACGGGCAGAAAATGGGCAAAACGTTAGGTAACGTGCTCGATCCAGTCGCTTTGGTCGATCGCTATGGTTCTGATGCCGTTCGCTATTATTTTTTGAAGGAAATCGAGTTTGGGCGGGATGGCGACTTTAGCGAAACACGCTTCATCAATACTCTGAATGCCGACCTGGCAAATGATTTGGGAAATTTGCTCAATCGTACGCTGAAGATGGCATACAAGTACTGTGGTGCCTCTGTTCCAGATCTATCACAGGCGGCAGTGCAAGCAGAAACCACACTGGCTGCGATCGGGCGCACATTGGGCGATCGTGTTGCCCAGGCGTACAGTGCGCTTGCCTTCAGTCGCGCCTGCGAGGAAATTTTGACCCTGGTAAAGACTGGCAATAAATATATCGATGACCAGGCTCCATGGTCGTTACATAAGCAGGGGCAGCAGCAGGCAGTTGAGCAAATTTTGTACAGTGTATTAGAGTCAGTTAGACTTGCAGCATATCTTCTAGCGCCAATTACGCCAAAACTTAGCACGGCTGTCTACCAACAGCTAGGCTTCTCCGTTGACTTTAATCAACAGGCTTTAATAAATGTTGCTGCTCCCTTTGCCCTCCATGCCTCTTGGGGAATATTGCCACTTAAGCAGGCGTTGAGCGAACCTCAACCCGTTTTTCAACGATTAGAAACTTTATAAGCTGCTTCCAACTGAGAGGCTCAAGCAATCCTCAGCCCTTGACTGATAGATTAAACCGTTCCGCCCTTAAAACCAAGGTATAAACTCGTGCTAAGCAATAATTTTGATCATGAATCTGTTTTTACTCAGGAACAAGTCCTCGAAAATCGTGGGCGGGTGGCTATTTTCATTGATGGCTCTAATCTGTTTTATGCAGCGCTCCAACTGGGAATCGAAATCGACTACACCAAGTTACTCTGTCGCCTGACGGCTGGTTCACGGTTGTTGCGTTCCTTTTTCTATACAGGAGTCGATCGCACCAATGAAAAACAGCAGGGTTTCTTGCTATGGATGCGGCGCAACGGCTACCGGGTCATCTCTAAAGATTTGGTGCAACTACCTGATGGCTCTAAAAAAGCGAATCTGGATGTTGAAATTGCCGTTGACATGATGTCTCTGGTTGGCTCTTATGACACAGCCGTCCTGGTGAGCGGCGATGGTGATCTGGCGTATGCGGTGAATGCAGTCAGCTATCGTGGTGTGCGGGTGGAAGTGGTAAGCCTGCGATCGATGACGAGCGACAGTTTGATTAACGTCGCCGATCGCTACATCGATCTAGACAACGTTAAAGAAGACATCCAAAAAACGCCGCGCAGCTATACCTATCGCCCTCTTTCAACCATCGGCTTGATGGAAGACGCTGAAGCAGAATAAATGAGTTCCCTGTTTTGGTCTGGTAGAAAGCGACGATCCGGTTGAAACATCTGGAACGCCAGTGCCGCGATCGGAGTCTTGCCTTTTAGTCGTTAGACGTTGGACTGTAGACTAAAGGATAGTCTCACGTCTAATGCTTCACTTTGCCTGTAACTGCCATCATGCCCATTCTTTTTTCTTCGCAGCGCAACGCTACAGCGCAAAAGAGCCGTCTACTGCCCGTGCTGTTGCTGCTCGTGCTTTGTACAACCGTAGCCTGCGGCAACCGTAGCCGCACTGCCGAAAAAATCGCTCAGGATAGCAAGCAGGCTGCGGACTTTGATAACAGCCTCACCTTTAACGCTGTCACGTTAGAGGAGTTTGATAATAAGGGTCGGCTGTGGTGGAAGGTGAAAGCAACGCAAGCAAGCTACAGCAAAGATAAAAAGATTGCCCGCCTCCAGCAGCCCGCAGGCGAATTTTTTCAGGATGGGAAGTCGGTTTTGCAGGTAAAAGGACAACAGGGCGAAGTTCAGCAAAACGGTCAGACGATTTTTTTACGTGGCAAAATTACGGCGACCGACACGCGTGATGGACTGGTGATGCAGGGTGATGAACTGGAATGGCAGCCACGCAATGACCTGGTCATCGTTCGCAACAATCTGACAGGTACTCACCGCCAACTGAAGATCGCCGCGAAAGAAGGACGGTTGTTTACACGTGCCCAACGGTTGGAATTGCAGGGTGGCGTTAAGGCTCAAGCCACCAACCCAGATCTAAAGTTTCAGTCTGAGCGACTGATCTGGCAGATTAAGCAGCAGACGCTGGCGAGCGATCGCCCCTTACAGATCGATCGCTTCAACAAAACAATTTTGACCGATCGCGCCAGTGCCAATCAAGGCGTAGCAGACCTCAAAGCAAAAACGATTACGCTCAAGCAAAATGCTCGGCTGAACCTGGTTGACCCACCCGTTCAACTCGCCAGCAACGATATTGTTTGGAATTTGCAAGGTCAAACCATTGCGTCTGACCAACTGTTGACGATCGATAACCGCCAGCAGCAAGTCACCCTCAGCGGCAATGAGGGGCGCATTGATCTCAAGTCCAAGATGCTTTATTTGGCAGGTGCCGTGCGCGGCGTTGGTGCAAAGAATCAAGCTCAACTCAACTCAGACCGTTTGAATTGGAACATTGCGACCCAAAAGTTTGAAGCTGACGGGAATGTTCGCTACCAACAGGGTCAGCCGCCCTTGAACCTGGCAGGTCCAAGAGCAACAGGCACCCTACGCGACCAGAACATCCTCGTGAGTGGTGGCAGAGTAGTGACAGAGTTTACCCCTTAAACGACGCTCGATCTTTGAGTGGCATTAATCCAAATCCAGTGCGTAAATGATTGTGTGGTTGCCTGAAGGGTAGATTAAACATTGAAGCGCTTTCAGGAGCATCAACCATTCCTACAGCAGCACAAACCTTGAAATGTTTTAGCGTCTGCTACAGTTTAACCAAGATGTATTTGCCTATTTACATCGTTCGCATCGACGAGCGGACAGGGAATATCTTCATCTTGGCGGGTGAAGAGACGATTGTTTTGATTAACCGTGACGGTAAAAGGACATTCCCATGAGCCAACCAGACTTTCAAGCAATGAATCGCAAAGAACTCTTGTCCTACTTCTTTGAGCATCGGGATGACCAAGACGCGTTCTACGCCCTGATGGATAAACTTGCGACAGAGCCAGCGTTGGCAACTATGCCGCCCTCCAATGGACGGGATGAAACTGAAGAACTGCGAAAAATTTTGGACGACATTCGCAAAAAGCGCCAGCAGGAAGAGTGAGGGCGATCGTTGAATCTGACCTTTTTATGGAGTGGCGATCGCTGCTTCGATTACCAACACCTTACGAAAAAGCCTAATTTAGACAAACAACATCAAGTAATTATTATGAGTACGGATATAACGATTACGTTGTCAGATGAGGTTTATCAGCGTGCTGAGCGGTTTGCGCGGTTAGCGAATCGGGATGTTGCGAGTGTTTTAGCAGACACGATTCAACTTTCTATGATGCCGATCGGTGCCGCTAGTCTTGATGTTGAGCCTGTCTCTGATCTGTCTGATGAACAGGTGTTAGCCCTAACAGAATTACAGATGGAACCGGATCAAGATGCTTGGTTGAGTGAGTTGCTCGATCGCCAGCAAGCAGATCTCTTAGCTGAAAATGAGCGTTCAGAGCTACAAACCCTTATGCAAATTTATCAGGAGGGGCTACTACGAAAAGCGACTGCTCTCAATGAGGCTGTCAAGCGTGGCTTAATTGAACCTCTGAACCAGTGAGTCAAATTTCTGAGGAAATTCGGTTACGCGTGAGGGCACGGGCAAAGCATCAGTGTGGCTATTGCCGTAGTCTTCAAAAGTATGTTTTAGGAGTTTTAGAGATCGAACACATAATTCCTAAAGCAGCAGGCGGATCTGACGATGAAGAGAATCTCTGGCTTGCCCGTCGTCTTTGCAATTCCTACAAAGGCATACAAACTCAAGCGATAGATCCAGTGACGAATCGCAACGTCAAATTGTTCAATCCTCGGCAACAGAAATGGTTACGTCACTTTGCTTGGACAAACAACAGCACTCACATTGCAGGATTAACAGCCAGCGGTCGTGCAACTGTCTTAGCTTTACAGCTAAATAATCCATATGCTGTCACAGTCAGGCAAGCCTGGGTCTCTGCTGGATGGCATCCTCCGACCGAAGATGACGAAAGCTGCTAGAGAAGAAGGAGAAGATTAAGTTAAACTCGTCTACTTTTCTAAGCGGACGGCGTACCATTGCAGAAAGTCGCCGGGACCGACATCGAGTTCGCAGGAGGTTTCAAGCAAGTACTGCGCCTGCTCGTCCAATGAGGTGAAGCGTTGGAGATCTCTGGGGAGGTCATCCTGGCGTTGAGACAAAATGGCTTTAAGTTTGTCGAGCAGTTCGGCAGTGGTGAGAAACGACTCCGATCGCCCAGACTCCAGCAGCACAAAGGTATCGCTTTCATACATCCGTGGATCAGGCATAACTGGCTATTCTCTTGGAAGGACTAAAATGACGGCAGCAGAGAGGCATACTTCTATTGTGTCGCCTGCCAGCCATACAGAACATCTGTATAATTGTTTGCACAACAAAGATTTCGCGGCATGGGCTTTGAAGCTAACCGCTGGTCTAAATTCACCTAACAATCCTCAGCATCTATGAAGCGTTCTGCCTGTTTGATCTTCAATCCGGTGGCAGGTCAGGGTGATCCAGAGCAAGATCTGGCAGCGATTAAGGCGCTATTAGAACCTGAGATCGATCTGGATATTCAGATGACGACCGAAGAGGTGGGAGCCGATGCGCTGGCGATCGCAGCCGTTGAGCGTGGGGTTGATGCCATTATTGCTTCTGGTGGCGATGGCACACTTTCGGCAGCAGCAGCAGCTTTGGTCGGCACAACGATTCCTTTTGGGATCATTTCACGAGGTACTGCCAATGCGTTTGCGAATGCGCTGGATATTCCCGACACGATCGATGCTGCCTGTCAAACGATTCTGGGCGGCGCAACCAAAACGGTGGATGCAGCGTATTGCAACGGCTACCCGATGGTGTTGCTGGCGGGCATTGGCTTTGAGGCAGAGGCAGTGGAGTTAGCCGATCGGGACGCAAAAAACCGCTTTGGCATGTTTGCCTACGTGCTGGCAGGGTTTCAAGCACTGCGGCAGATGAAAACCTTTGAAGCCGAGATTGAAACCGAAGACCGGATTATTAAGGTATCAGCCGCCGCGATTACCGTAGCAAATGCGGCTCCTGCAACCTCTGTCCTGGCGCAAGGTCCATCGGGTGTCGTGGTCGATGATGGGTTGTTAGACGTGACGCTGGTGTCTCCGGCAAATAAGGCAGGCGCGATCGCGGCAACCTACCATCTGCTGCAAACGGCTCTCAGTGGCGATGCCGTCGATCGCAACGACATTGGCTATCTCCGCGTCAGACGCGTCAAAATTACGGCGAACCCAGAGCAGAAAGTGGTTTTGGATGGTGAGTTGATCGGTACAACCCCGATCGACGTGGAGTGTGTCCCTGGTGGGCTGACGCTCTTTCACCCCCTGATTGATGAGGTTGTACCCGCCGAAAAGCTCAATGGGTTGCCGAATCTGGTGGTGGAAATGAAGGATGTCTCTGATGGAGAAGACGGGTTTGGCGGAGGCTAGGAACCGGGTTTTTTTTACCCTTCGTCGCGCGCCTGGTTTCGCTTACGTTCGTGCAGCTTGAGCAAAATCTCGGCATGAACTTCACGCGTGATGGGGTAGAAGTACGCCAGCACCAGACCAACCAGTAGCACCAGTGTTGGCAGCGGTCCGATCGCCAGTTGAATGGCTGCGATCGCAGAGGCTGGTTGTACAGGCGCAGGCTGACACGGCACGGTTTCCTTAAAGCCAGCCAGTGCCAATCCCTGACCCAGCACAAACAGACCGACGGCTAGACCCACCTTTTGCAACAGCACCATAAATGAGTAAAAAACGCCCTCTCGCCGCTGCCCCGTTTGCAATTCATCTAGTTCAACTACATCGGGCACCATTGACCAGGGAATGAGGTATGCCGTTGCCACGCCAAATCCTGCCATCACAGCCAGAGCATACATCAAGCCAATTTGCCCTGGCTTGAGAAAGTACAGCCCTGCCTGAGCAATGATCCATACACCCATGCCCATAAAATAAACCGCTTTTTTGCCCACGCGCTTACTCACTTCTGTCCACACAAACAGCATGACCAGTGACGTACCCTGTACCGCCAGCAGCACCGGAATGAACTGATCCTCCCGCTGCATCACGTTGACCACAAAGTAGGGAATGATCGAAGCAGTAATCTGCACGGCAAGCCAGGAGCAAAAGTAGATGCCAATGACATACAAAAACGGTCGATTGCTGAAGGCGATGCGCAGTTGCTCCAGGAGTGGTATGGTTTCGGTCGCTTCTGCTTCGAGTCGGCGATTCTCGGCAACCATAACCTGCCTGCGAACGCCCCAGACACACCAGTAGAGAGAGGCGATCGAAACGACTGCACACACAACACCTAGCACCGTGTACTGCATGACTCCTGCATTGCAGCTATCTCCTGGTGCTGCACTGGGCTTCAATACGGCAAAAATGACCTGCGCTAACAGCAGTGAGGCAATGCTGCCCCCAATGGAAAACAAAAACCGAAAGCTATTTAAACTGGTGCGTTCGTTGTAGTCCTGGGTGAGTTCAGGAGTCAACGCCGTGTAGGGAAGGTTGACCGCCGTGTACGCCGTATTGAACAAGATCGAAACGAGAATGTAGTATCCCACCAGCCACCACTGGTTCGTTGTGGGATCAGCGCTAAAGCGAGGCACCAGCCATTGCAATACATAGAAAACGCCAAAGGGGATAGCGCCCCATAGCATCCACGGCAAGCGCCGACCCATACGGTTTTGGGTGCGATCGCTCAGCACGCCCACAACAGGATCGTTCACGGCATCCCAAATCTTGCCAACCAACAAAATACTGCCTGCCAACCCAGGATTGATGCCTGCTACGTTAGTAAAAAAGAACAGTAGAAAAAACGCCAGAATATTGGCAGTGATCGCCGGACCAAGATCGCCTGCCCCATACGCTAGCTTCGTAGAAAGGCTGAGTTTCATCGATCCGGGCGGCACTGATGGAGCGGAATCATGCATAGTGAGATAGAAGAAAACGAAATAACAGTTGTATTATTTTTTCCAGCCTGGACAGCACGCTTAGAATGCGAAGTAATGAGTCTTAAGTTAGTGCCTTCTGCTCAAAACCCAGAACTCAACACTCAAAACTTAAAACTAAGACTTACGTAAACCTCGGAGGTTTTAACCAAGCATCAAGCATCGTCACCACTGTAATCACTTAAACCTCTGTAATCGCCTAAACCTCCGAGGTTTTGGTCAAAATGCGTGAGTCATTAAAGCTTATCCTTCCCGCTTGCCATTCATCCTTTTACGTGCCGTCATGTCAGATTTATATGTCTCCTGGTCAGAGTATCACCAAAAAATTGAACAGCTTGCCGTTAAGGTGCATCAGTCGGAATGGAAATTTAACCAGATCATTTGTCTGGCAAAAGGTGGGCTAAGAGTCGGTGACATCCTGGCGCGCGTCTTTGATTTACCGCTGGCGATTCTGGCAACCTCTTCTTATGGCGGTATTGGTGGACAGGTGCGCGGCTCGATCACTATTTCGCGGGATCTATCGATGACGACGGCGAATTTGGGCAGTCATGTACTGCTAGTGGATGATCTGGTCGATTCTGGCGTGACGCTAAAGAAAACGCTGGTCTGGCTCGATCGCCGCTATGGATACTATGTCGAAGAAGTTCGTACAGCCGTACTCTGGTACAAAGACTGCTCTGTCGTTGCCCCCGATTACTATGTAGACTACTTACCTGACAACCCGTGGATTCACCAGCCTTTTGAGCACTATGAGCAAATGAGTCCGGCTACTTTGGCAGCAGCACAAACGTCAGCAAGCGCAGCGCCATTGATTTAATGCCGCTCGACTGTCTCCAGTGCGTCAAGACAGAGCGTGACAAGCAGAACTTGAAGCTGGGCGGAACCGAAGAATGAAGCTTCCGTAATTCTATTGATATACTAGAACAAATGAGGCGCAGAACGGCTCTCTCAACCTATCGCTCAGCGGCTGAGTTGATTGCTGAAATCAGCTCCAAGCGTGTTAGCGGCTCCACACCTTCTAAAGTTTCCGAGGTTTGCAATGCGAGATTCTAGCGATCGCCGACCGATCTCAAAAGCAGCCGAAGCTTCCCATTCCAAGAAACGTCTGGGCGGCTACCTGGTCGAGGCTGGTTTGCTGACGACTGGTCAAGTCGATGTGGCGCTGAACGATCAGAAGCTAACTGGAATGCGCTTTGGTGAGATTCTCGCGGCGCGTGGCTGGGTGAAGCAGCAGACGATCGAGTATCTGATGGACAAAGTGGTGCTGCCAGAACAGCAGGCAGTGAAGCACTCTAATGGGCGGGCGATCGCAGCTCATCAGCGTCAGGATGGCACGGGTTCAACGCATTCGCGCGATTCCTTAAGTACAAAAGCACCTGAACCGGAACCAAGCAAACAGCTCATTCGCCGAGAAGCGCCCATTGCGAAACCATTACCATCGGTTGGCAAGCCTGATGACGGGGTTAGCTGGGTCGGTTAGGCACTCCCAGCGCTCCGCACAGCCACAGCCAGACAGGCAGCATGAACACGAGCGCCACACAGCCAAGCAGCAGCATGGTTACAGTCATTTCCTGGTCAAGATCGTAGGCTTCTGCAAGCACTAAAGTGGCAAACGCAGGCGGCATTGCCATTTGGAGCAAAAGGGCTTGATACACCAAGCCTTTAACCCCCAAAGCCCACAGCAGTAGCCCCAGCAGCAGCGGCACAAGCAGCATTTTAATGCCAACACCAACCATAGCGAGTTGAAGGCGCACAAAGGATGACAGTTGGCTGAGGCGCATACCGATGAGGATGAGTGACAGCGCCACGATGCACCAGGCAACCCCTCGCAGGCTGTTTTCTAGCCACAGGGGGATTGGATAATCGCGACCAATTAGACCAATGCCAAAGCTCCAGAGCGCCGGATTTTTTGCCATTGCATAAAGGGATTGCCAGTAGGTTAAGGGCTTTGCACCTCCCAAACGAGCGGCGATCGCCACCCCCAATCCATACGCTCCGGGTGTTGACCCCAGCAAATCGTAGAAAAGCGTCCAGGCAAAGTCTTGCGTTCCTACAAATGCCAGCGCGATCGGGTAGCCAATGTAGCCTGTGTTGCCCACCATAGATGCCAGCAGAACACTTCCTTGCGTTTGCTGGCTCATCGGTTGTTGGCTCAGCGATCGAGGGGCATGGCGCGATCGCTGAGTCAGCCACCATGCCAGACACAAACCCAGCAACATCGCTACCCACGCGACTACAGGCGCTAACCACAGAGATGCAGATAAATGAGCATGACGCAAAAACGCCACAATGCTGACTGGAACTCCAATCCAAAACAAAAACTTGCCTAGGTAAGCAGGCATTGTCGCAGGCAGCAGGCGACCCAAAACCCAGCCGCACAGTGTCCAGCCCAATAGAGGCACATAAATCGTTACTAAACTGGCGATGGTCATGGCGATGGCAATCGAGAAAATTGTGGCTCGGTGGCGCAAAACGGCTGTACAACAATAAAACTGCTCCCTCGCCGTTGGAACTGACCCATGAAGACATCCCCAGGAGATCTGACTCAGTTTACAATTCCTAGTAATAGCTGTCGCTTGCGTGTAGGAGTCGATCGATTGGATAACGCTGGTACACCCGAAAAACCCCCAGAAATTGAGCCAAACGTTTCTTCCCCGCTTGCTGACGATATTCCCGTAGCGCAGCGCGAGAGCAATGATAGCGCCCCTAAACCTCGAACGAATGTTGCGTTGCTAGTCGGTAGCTTAGCTGCATTAGGTCTGGTGGCGCTGGCAGCAGGTAGCTTTGTGGCGTTGCGATTGCAGAACGCGCCAGATACGTTGGCAACAGAAAACCCCGCTCAAGCTTCGCCTACAGACTCGCCGATCGCCTCCCCAACCGTTTCTCCCACTGCGGATACCCTACTCAATCACTTTGCTTATACCGAGGCACCGCAAGCAGAACTGGCACCGATCGTCCCCGATGGCAGCCTCAAAATGCGTAAAGCGGCTGCCAAAGCGTTTCGAGACATGACCGCTGCTGCCCAGCGAGAAGGGGTCAACCTGGTGCCCATTTCAGGCTTTCGATCGCTGGCTGACCAGAAATATCTGTACTTTGACGTAAAAGCCGATCGCAACCAGGATGCCACCGAACGCGCCAAGGTCAGCGCCCCTCCCGGCTACAGCGAACACCACACAGGGTATGCCGTTGATATTGGCGATGGCAACACACCTGCACTCAACCTGAGTCCTGATTTTGACAAAACCTCAGCCTATCGCTGGCTTAAGGCAAACGCCAACCGCTACAGCTTTGAACTCTCCTTCCCTAAAGGCAACCGCCAGGGCGTGAGCTATGAACCTTGGCACTGGCGCTATGCTGGTGATATTCAAAGCCTGAAGACGTTTTACAAAGCGCGAGGACAGAAGTAGTTGTTGGTTGTTAGTTATTAGTTGTTAGTAGTATTGAGCTTCGTTGGTTTAAGATGGCGCTTGATGTACATGCTGGAAAATCTGAAGCGATCGCAAGCCAGCGAAAGCGCTGGGCATTTTTTGACGAATATGTTCATGCAGCCCTCATCGGTAAGATTAATCGTCTTTCTCCAACCAATTCAAGAAGCATTACTGTGTCGTGTTGTCCTTTACTCAATCGCTTACAAGACTTCTACAGCGATTGTCGTTATGATCTGGATGAGCTTGAGCCGCTACGAGAGGAAATTCAGGCAATCAAGCCAGAATTCACAAGTGATCGTCGCGTCATAACGCAGCTAGAAATGTTTGAAAAAGCTTGTAGAGACGCGCTCAATGGAAATTTGAACCTGTACGTATTTGCCGATTAAGATGCTAATCTCTTAACCTTGTTTAACCATTAGGAGATGAACGATGACGATCGACCTCCAGGCGAATCAAAAGAATCTCTACGATCGCGATTTTGTAGGCTGGGTCGAGACGACCGTCGAGCAACTGCGCGCTCAGAACTATGCTGATGTGGACTGGGCAAACTTGATTGAAGAAATAGAGGATATGTTCAGGCGGGAGCGCAAAAGCCTGAAGAGCAATCTTGTGGTGCTCTTGCTACATCTTCTCAAATGGCAGTATCAGCCAGAATACCGGAGTGGCAGTTGGCGCGGCAGCATTCGAGAGCATCGTAGACGTATCAACGATGATTTGAACGATTCACCAAGTTTGACTCCTTTTTTGCAAGCCGTCTTATCTGGTTGCTATGCAAGCGCTTGTGAACAGGCAGCGGATGAAACAGGTTTGGCATTACAGACGTTTCCCGTAGATTGTCCCTACAAGTCTGAACAAGTGCTTGATGCTAGTTTCTTGCCAGAGTAAAGAACTGAACTATGGTTTGCTAAACGCAACCAGCGATCGCCCTTCGCCAATTATTGCTAGGCTAGAAGTTAGAAACAAATATTAACAAACTGGTTCAATGAATCAACTGTCGCTCAATCTCGTGGCGATCGGCATCTTTACCATCACGATGCTGAGCCTGCTGGGACCGATGATTAACGTGTCACCAATGGTGCCTGCGATCGCGACTGCTGGCATCCTTGGACTGGCAACGCTGGATACCTTAAGCTGGCGAGGGCAAGGTTCGACGTTAATGCTCGACTGGTTGGCTGGCTTTTCGGCGGGACACCGCGATCGCGTCATTCGTCACGAAGCCGGACACTTTTTAGTTGCTCATCAGCTTGGCATTCCCGCTACGGGCTACACGCTCAATGCCTGGGATGCGCTCAAGCAAGGCTATCCCGGTCAGGGTGGTGTGCGGTTTGATTCTGAAGAGCTGGAGGTAGCAATCCAGCAAGGTCAACTATCAGGGCAACTGCTCGATCGCTACTGCACAATTTGGATGGCGGGCATTGCGGCTGAGATGCTGATCTATGGCAACGTTGAAGGCGGTGCGGACGATCGCCAAAAGCTGAGAGGCTTACTGGCACAACTGGGTTTGCCGCCTGCTGAACGAGAGCAAAAAGAACGCTGGTCGCTCCTTCGTGCCAAAACCCTGCTACAAGAACATATTGCTGCCTATGAAGCGCTTCTGGCAGCAATGACGCAAGGTGTTCCTGTTGATGAGTGCAGTGAGGCGATCGAACAGCATTTGCCACAGGCTGTGTGAGCGGTCAGCGGTCAGCGGTCAGCGGTCAGCTTTTTAGCCTTCAGCCTTCATCCCTGCTCCCTCCAGCTCTGGCAGAAAACTTCGGAGTAGCCCAATGACGATCGCAGACTGTTCTAGATGCGCCAACACACCCGCTTCAGCTAACTGTAAAAACGCTTTAACAGTAGATGGGTTTAAGCTCGCTAACCGTTTACCCAAAGCAGCATTGGTGAATTGAGCCTCTTCACCCCATAAAATCACCGTTGGAACGTTGAGTTGCAGCATATAGCGAGCAAGGTCAAAGTAGAGATCGCCTCGCAGAAATGCCAGTGCTGCATACTGAGCGTTGGGTTGACGGGCAGACTCCAGGTATGCCTCGACCATTTCCTGAGAGACGCGATCGGGCTGGGCAAACAAAAACCGTTCCAAAAAACTGCGAACGGACACATCAGTGGTTGCGCCCAACGTGTAGATAAGCTGATCGAGCAACGGTGTGTTGATGACCTGTAGCGGTAACCGCCGTCCCGCATCTTGTCCAAAATCAGCAAAGCCCGACGGGGAGACGAGAAACAGCGCTTTCACTAGAGTGGGTTGTTGAATAGCAAGACGAATGGCGATCGCTCCAGTCAATGATGAGGCGACGATCGTCACCGGAGCCGTACAGGTTTTTTGCATAAACTCCGTCAGTGTCGTCAGATAATCTGCTACCTGATAGTCCCGCACAGGATGATCTGACTGCCCCCAACCGAGTAAATCAGGCACCAAGACACGGTGCGAGTCCAAAAACGCGGGATAAACCTTCGACCATTCATAACCAGAAGCACCACCGCCAAAACTGTGCAAAAACAGCAGTGATGGCGCATTTGATGAGGATATTGTCCACGGTTGCCCAACGGGAGTGTAGTAAACCATCGCGCCCAGCGAGGTTTCCACGACCTGTTGACCAATACCGGGGGGGTGAAATTGTAGCATGGCAAACTCGCTAGGATGTATCTAGGGCGTTTTATCAAGGCATATTCCCACATAAGCTGATGAAAGCAACAAAATCCTCCTGGGACGCTGGCAGATTTTTGCAAACCCTCACGTATTTTGAGGTGATTCCGGTGCTGAACTGGTTTCAGCGTCTGTTTCAAAGTTCTACAGCACCACAAGCGACAATGACGACAAGCCCTTCAACTGCCAATACTGTACTCGTCGTGGGTGCAACGGGTGGCGTAGGTAAGCGGGTTGTGCAGCAACTGCGCGATCGCGGCTATCCTGTCCGTGCCTTAGTCCGAGATTTAGAGCGCGGCAAAACAATGCTGGGGGATGACGTAGGCATCATTGATGCCGACATTACCATCCCTGAAACCCTCACGCCTACGGTTGTACAAGACATTCGTGCAGTGATTTGCTGTACAGGACCGCGAGTGCAGCCCAAGGAAGGTGATACGCCCGATCGATCCAAATATTACCAGGGCATCAAATTCTACCTGCCAGAAGTCGTGGGTGATACGCCCGAAAGCATTGATTATCAGGGCATCAAAAACCTGCTTCACGCGATCGCCACTCCGCTCAAAGCCGCTCAGTCACATGAAAAGATTCTCTTTGACTTCACTAACTCCCCACTCCCTACTCCCCACCCCCCACTCTCCGACCTCTGGGGCGCACTCGATGATGTCGTGATGGGTGGTGTCAGCGCCAGCACCATGCAACAAATAGATAACGCAGCCTTGTTTACAGGTAACGTTTCTACTGACAACTCCGGTGGGTTTGCCTCTGTTCGCAGCCGTAACCTTGAGCCAGCACTGAATCTATCTGGTTATGGGGGCATTCAGCTACGCGTGAAGGGTGACGGTCAGCGGTACAAATTTTTGCTGCGGAGTGACGCTAAGTGGGACAGCATCGCCTATTCCCATTCATTCGACACAAAAGCAGGCGAATGGATGGATGTACAGATTCCGTTCAACACTTTGATTCCAGCTTTTCGTGCCAAAACGCTGTCCGATGCGGCACCGCTTAATGCGAGTCGTATTTGTTCACTGCAACTGATGCTCAGCAAGTTTGAATACGACGGCGATCTGAATCCTCATTTTACGCCAGGTTCCTTTGCGCTGGAGCTTCAAACCATCCGCGCTTACGGTAGACCGACTCTGCCGCAGTTCGTTCTGGTCAGTTCCGCAGGCGTGACCCGCATCGATCGCCCCGGCATTAACCTTGACGAAGAACCGCCAGCCGTGCGCATGAACGACCAACTCGGTGGCATTCTCACCTGGAAACGACGGGGTGAAGAGGCTGTACGCGAAAGTGGTATTCCTTACACAATCGTTCGTCCCTGTGCCTTAACCGAAGCAGCAGGCGGCAAGCAACTGACACTGGAGCAGGGCGACAACTTGCGCGGTGCCATCAGCCGCGATGACGTAGCAGCAATCTGCATCCACGCGATCGAACAACCCCAAGCCTGCAATGTCACCTTTGAAGTTAATGCCACTGCCAGCGATCGCGCCGTCCATTGGACAACGCTCTTTGATAGTCTGGCTCCTGACTCCTGATTTCTTCCCTAAACGAAAGCGATCGTCTTTGATTAAAAAACGATCGCTTTCGTATAAACCTTACAGCTTGAGACTACTTGGAATTGAAGCCCTGAAACTGCTTGAGCGCAGCTTGACCGATATTGAACACCGCCCAGCCAGCAGCAGCAGCAAGGGGAAGTAGCACAACCACTATGCGAAGATCAAAGTCCATATCTGGAGCCTCTCAATTTAAAGATTCTTGAATGATTCTCATATTCTATTTTTACCTAAAGAGCCAAGTTTTCCTAGTCTTTCGGCATAAGACTTTTTCTCAGGGTTTCGGTGTAAAGCCCAGATCGGTTCCTTTGTTGGCATGAACCAGCGCTAAACGTTCGTAGCGTTTGGCATGGTCAATGAGTGCCTCGGCTTCGGCTTCAGACAACTGCCGTGTGATTTTGCCAGGAATGCCAACCACCAGCGATCGGGCTGGCACATCTTTCGTCACCACCGCTCCTGCACCCACAATGCTACCCGTGCCAACCCGCACACCATCCAGCACGATCGCACCAATCCCGATTAAGCAGCCCCGCTCAACGTAGGCGCTATGGATGACCGCACGATGCCCCACCGTGACGTACGCTTCAAGCACGGTTGGCTGACCTGGATCGCCATGCAAAATGGCACCATCCTGAATATTTGTGCCTTCGCCAATCACGATTTGTTCCACATCACCACGCACAACGGCTCCATACCAGATGCTGGCTCCAGCGGCGATCGTCACTCGTCCAATGACCGTTGCGTTGGTTGCAATAAAAGCGGCTTGCGAGCGATCTGGCTCTGCCCAAAAAGAGGGGTAAGGCTGTAGTTGGTTGGTCACGGTGAGCGATCGCCAGAAAAAGACTCGTGAAATTGTCCATAGGGGAGGTAATTACCTAAAGAGTATAATAAAGCCACTGGCAGTGACGCATACCAACAGGCATACCCGCCCTTGATGACTAACCCTGGCTTGCAATACCCAATCTTTGGTCCGGAGATTCAGTGCCCCCACTGCCGTCAAACCATTCCGGCATTGACGCTCACCGATACGTATCTGTGTCAGCGACATGGTGCGTTTGAGTCAGATCCTAAGACAGGGGAATTAGTACATCTCCAGTCGGGACGGCACTGGAGACGATGGGAAAACGAATGGTATCGCCAACATACCCATCCCGATGGCATTCGGTTTGAGATTCATGAGGCGCTCGACAGCCTCTACACGCAGGGCTACCGAGCGACTCGCGTGATCATTGCCCGACGCTATCAAGACCTGGTAAGTACCTACCTGGAGCGCAGCACGTCCTGGCGTGGGCAGTCAGATTCTCAGCGTCCTCGGTTGTATGGTCTTCCCGTTGAGTTTAGCCCCGATCCCAAAGATGCACCCTGCTGGGACGTAATCAACTTTGATCTCGACAAAGAGCCTGGTGCACCCGTCCAATACCCGTATTTCCGGTTGTTTGAATGAAGGTGAGATACAGAAACCGGGTTTCTAATGTATGAGGAATGGTAACCACTCGCTCGTCAAGAAACCCGGTTTCTTTCATCGCTTCCATGCCTGCGGTTGCTGAAAGCGGTGGATGTCTTTGATCGTTTGCACCCAGCCGTTAGCCAGTGAGGCGAGAATGCGATCGCCCTTCTCCTTTGTTGCCGTTGTGGGATCGCCCAAAACCCCACTTTTGCTGAGATCTCGCGTCATCCAGGCAAACGGCAAGTTCCCTTCCATACTCAGCAGGCTATCGTTCGGCAAGCCTTGAGGGTATGACGCTACAGCTCGATCCATCTTCACCTGATCCGGCAAGATCGATAGCAGCAGACTGGTTTCAGCATCACCTGCGTGGATGCCTAACGCCTGTTCCTTCTCCGTTAACAGATCATCTGCAATATTCGGTACACGCCAAACAAACAGCGGCAAGACAATGAAATCGTCGTAGCGTTGGTGCAAATCTCTAGCCACAATCTCAATGATTTGAGGCTGTCCACCGTGAGCGTTCACAAACGCCAATTTGCGAAAGCCCGATCGATAAAGGCTATCGCCCACTTCCATCAGCGTTGCGATTAAGGTCTGAGCGCTCAACGTCACAGTGCCAGGAAAATGCCAGTGTTCATTCGACTTGCCATAGTACAGTGATGGCAGCGCATAAGCGGGAACACTAGTCGGTAGTTGTCGCAACGCTTTGCCCAGCACCGCCTGACCGATCGCCGCATCAACTGCCAGTGGCAAATGGGGTCCATGCTGCTCGATCGCCCCCACAGGCTGAATGATGACCACATTGTCCTTACCTGGCATTGCCTGAATGTCTGTCCATGTCAGGTACGCAAAGAAGCGATCGGGCGGAATAAAGCCGTGCAGCATAGTGGGGAAGGATAAATTATCAAGGATAAAAGATGAAGATGTCGAGGAAAGCGTTTTGAGCTTTGAGTAAATTTTGACCACTGACCACTGGCTACATTATTTATCCTTCAGCCTTCAGCCTTTATCCTTCAGCCTTTATCCTTTCAACCAACATGTCTACCGCGCTTGAAGAACAACTCGGCTATTTCTTTTTCGATAAACGCATTCTGGCACGATCGCTGACCCGCAAAGCGTATGCCCTGGAGCAACGCCAAAAAAATCAGGAGTGTGACGATCAAGAAATTTACCGCACGTTGGGTGATGCGGTTTTGAAAACTGTGCTGACGGAGTTGCTCATTCGCGCTGGCTCGTCAACTCGACAAGACATCACCGTGAGAAAAATTGAGCTGGAGCGCGAAGAAAATCTGGCAAGAATCAGTTTGGCACTAGGCATTGGCTATGTGCTGAAACTGGGCATTGGCGAAAAACAGCAGCGTGCTTACGAGCAACCCTACGTACTGGCTGAGAGTCTGGAAGCGGTAATCGGTGGTATCTACTTTGACGGTGGGTTCAGCGCTGCTAGAGAAACGATTCGGCGGTTGTTCAAGGATGTTTTTCCGATCGAGTAGCGCGCTCTGCTAACTGAACATCACATCAGCGATTACCGCACTGAGAACGCCTCGCTAAAGCGGCGAGTGATGGGTTCAATCAAGAAGTCCAGAACTGATTTCTTGCGCGTGACAAGTTCAGCCGTGGCTTGCATACCAGGCGTGAAACTGACCGCCTGTCCCCGAACCTCGACAGCGCGTTTAGCCAACCGAATCCTCGTTGGAAAGACAAGACCTACATCTTTTTCGACGATCGCGTTAGGGCTGACTCCGATGACTTCCCCCTCCACAATGCCAAACTCTTGGTAAGAAAAGGTTGCCAGTTTGACTTTGGCTCTCATGCCTTCGTGGATAAAGCCGATATCCCGGTTGAGAATCTTGACCTCTAGCACCAGGTCTTCATCTTTTGGCACAATGGATAACAGCTCTTCGCCAGACTGCACGGGACCTCTCGTGGCTTTAACGTTATAAACGGTGCCATCAAAGGGTGCGGTGATGGTTTCACGATCCTGCTGCTTTTTCGCCTGTGCTAACTGCCCATCAACCGATGCTTGCTCTTCCTGACGTTTGGTGAACTGAGTGAGGATTTCGCTTTGCCGCTGCGAATCGAGACTGCTGGCTGTGTTTTGAGCCGAGGCATAGGCTTCGGCAGCCTGACGGATTCTTTCCTGCTGAGCATCAATTTCTTTCTCCAGTGAGATCACCTTATCTCTGGCTTGAGTGACTTCATCCTGCGCTCGAATGTAGTCAAGCTGGGGAACGGCACCGCTACCCTTAAGCGATGACAACGCCTGTTCACGTGTTTGGGCGTTCTTAAGACCTTCCCTGGCGTTGATTAAGTTTGCTTGCAAGCGAGATAGAGTTGCGACTGCCTCATCACGAGTTGCCCGTTGACGCTGTGCTTCATTGATGGCAGCGGCTTTCTTTTGATCAAATTCACTAAGACGGGCTTTTAGCAGTTGATCCTGCACTTGAGTGCCAGCCTTAGCGCTACCCGTTCGTTCTGCTTGCAGGCGGGCAATATCTTCACGAATCAATTTGGAGGATTGGGTTAAGCGATCGACTTCAGTCTGGGGTAAGCCAGCATCCATTGCCACCAGCGTTTGCCCTTTGCGAATCTGGTCGCCTTCTTTGACGTTGATTTGCTGGATGTTGCCAACTGAACCAGCGCGGATGGGGCGAACTTCGGTGAACGGAATCGTTTGCCCTTGAGCGATCGCAACTTCATCGATTCTGCTGAAGTGTGCCCACGCGATCGTGCCAAACACAAGCGCACTAATGCCGCCTGCCAGCAACCGCGTGTAGAGCGGGGGCAATTCCTGGACAGCTTTGCCCAATTCATAGGAGAGAGACTCCTTGGGGTCAGCTAGCTGTTGTCTGATCTGTCTGGACTGTGCAGGCGTAGAGGAGATAGAGACTTTCATCGACGTTACTGCCTCTGCTAAAAGCGAGCGTGACGGACATTGATAGCGTAGACGCTTCGTCTAAAGTGCCTGTTTTCCAGGAGCATTTTGACTTAGGTAACAAAAACTTAATGTTTCTTCAGAATTTTCAAGCTGAAGTGCCAAACTTTCAAGCTTAATAAAGAGGCACGATCGTCATTAAAGCGACACACTAGAAGCCTGACCATCGTTCATATCTTAATCTATTGCCGTGTTCCAACTTCTGCGACCACTCGTACACGTTATACAACCCTGGTTAGTGCCGTTTTGCTTTCTCTCTGCCTGGGCGATCGTGGGGCTTTTGGGTTGGAGTGTGTGGACAGCAACGCGCGATACGATCGGTCGGGGTCGGCAAATGCACCGGATTCCCTGTGCTGGCTGCCAGTTTTTTACGAGCGATTATCATCTCAAATGCACAGTACGTCCCTCTATAGCCTTAACCGAAGAAGCAATTAGCTGCCCAGACTACGAGCCTCGCACTAACGCTTACTCAGCTAAGGGTCAGACGCTGTCATAATTGCAGACAATCAAGGCAGCGAGAGCGAAGGAGCGCAAAGGAATGTTGATTCAAAAGCTGACTGCTTGTACAGAATTTGTGGCTGGCGATGGCACACTGCTACGTGAGTTATTACATCCAGAGAAGCAGGCGATCGCTCTACGCTACAGCTTGGCGCACGCGATCGTTCCAGGTGGGCGATCGTCTCTGCCGCATTCACTAAAAACGTCTGAAGTCTATTACATTCTCAGCGGTACGGGTGAGATGCACATCAACGGCGAAAACCAGGTCGTGGAGCCTGGAGACGCTGTTTATATCCCACCTCATGCGGAGCAGTTTATCCGCAACAATGGCACGGCACCCTTAGTCTTCATCTGCATTGTTGATCCCGCATGGCGGCAAGCAGACGAAACCATCCATGCTGAGCCACGTTAATCAGGGTTTGCGTCTGGAAAGCGATTCTTAGGAATTTGTTCGGCTTCCGGGCAATCCTCGGAAACAGCAAACTCCACATTGCCTTTGGGGACAGACGCTAATTTTTGCGTGACGGCACCGATGCTCTCTAAACGAACCATTTCTTCCCAAGAACAGGTTTCATCTTCTTCTTCGGTTTCGTAGCGCAAGGTCACTAAGTCTCCTTCAATATCAAGGATACGTGCCCGCTCAATCCAACGTTGCTGGTCCCGCAAGAAGATCCAGACTTCGCGACCGTCGCAACACAGTTGATAAATCTTGCGGTGTAACATGTTGCTTCTCCTGAGCAGTGAGTTTTATCAAAGACTTCATGCAGCTTTTCCACAGTACGTAAAGCTGCTGGCACCGTCGAGGCTGAGATAGAAGGCTCCACTAAGCGTTAAAACCGTGCGAATGAGCGTGTTTTTAACGCTCAGCTCAAACTTCAGCGCCTGTTTAACAAGCGGTTGAGTGTAAAGCGTTGGAGAGCCTGAACAAAGAGTCTCAGCTTCAGGGGAATGGCGAACAATCGCTCTAGGATACCTTTGAAGTGAAAAAGTAGCTGATAAGGGCATTATTCAGGAAAGATTGGTAATTTTAGGGACGGCTGCATCGGTTGAGGACAGGAGCGCAGACCCTTACAAAGAAGAGCGGCTTGGCATGTGAAGCGGTGGAGGCAGGTAAGCGTTGACAAGGCGCAGCGAGTCGTGATTGTCATGAATCCAGCCATCGTGCCTAGCATTCTCCTTCACTAAACGTGCAATGGGCTTAGTAATATCTATCCCCTTAAGTATCGGATTGTACCAACTATTCTAGCGATTGTTAAGCGGGGTGAGGATGATTGGTTACTAACCTGATATAAAGTGCCGTACTGACAGGCGATCGCGCCACGAAAGTTTATTTTGAGTCCGCAGAAACTAGAAACCCGTCTCTTCAGCCAGTCAGTTTATTAGATTAGATTAGAGCTTTAGCATCGTGGAGCGTTGAATGCTGCTGCAACTAAGTACCTGGCTAGAGGTAGAGTCCTATCTGGAGCAGTCGAAGGGCATTATTTTGCCGATCGGCTCGACCGAGCAACATGGTCCAACCGGGCTGATCGGTACGGATGCCATTTGTGCAGAGGCGATCGCGCGTGGGGTCAGTGAAGCCACTCATGCACTGGTGAGTCCAACCATTAATGTCGGTATGGCGCTGCACCACACAGCGTTTCCAGGTAGTATGAGTCTCCGACCCAGTACGTTGATTTTGCTCATTCGGGACTATGTTACCTGCTTGGCACGTGCAGGCTTTACGCGTTTTTTCTTTATCAATGGGCACGGAGGCAATGTGGCAACACTCAAGGCAGCATTCTCGGAGGTCTATGCCACATTGGTTGATTTGAATGTGCCGAACGCAGAGCAGGTGCAGTGTCAGGTGAGTAACTGGTATATGTGTGGTTCTGTGTATCAACTAGCAAAAGAGCTGTACGGCGATCAGGAAGGTTCTCATGCAACGCCCAGTGAGGTTGCGCTGACTCAGTATGTTTACCCAGAGGCGATTAAGCAGGCTCCTCTGAGTGAACCTGTTGCAAAAGGGCACAAAATTTATGGGGCAGCCGATTTTCGCCGTCGGTATCCTGATGGTCGCATGGGGTCAAATCCAGCGCTTGCGACCCCTGAGCACGGTAGGCAACTGTATGATCTGGCGGTCAAGGAACTGAGCAGTACGTATTTAGAGTTTTTGGGCGACGCGTCAGGCTAGTGGCAATGAAAACAGATCGGGCTTTTGCTCCTGAAAAGGTGCTGTTGCTGGTGGCGCGATCGTTCACCACCAGCCGCTCTTCTATAACTATGGTCATCGCTGAGAACTATGGTCATCGCCAAGGCTTGAAGAGTAGGATAAGGAATCAATTTATTCAATTGCCTCATGGAATCCGCCATACACCGGGGGGATTTGCAGCGCTTAGCGCACCAGTTGCAGACGGCGTTACTAGCGCTGCCAGAGACCACACTGATGCAAATTCATTGTGTGATCAAACAGGAAAAGCTGATGGTTCTGGGTCAGCATCCGCCTGACGAAACGCCCCATCCGTCAGCGGTTTTCAGTGCGCTAGAGCAGACGCTTCAAACCCTACTACCAGAATTAGTGCACGAGTTCATGCTTGGGCAAGACCATGCTCCGGTTGAGGGCAAACTTTACCTGCGTGTGGTGGGTCAACGGCAACCGTATGCTGCTCATCGCTTTCAGTTAGAACCGTTAGTAGTAGAGCCTCTTGCAACAACTGAAGCGCCATTAGGAGAGCCAGCGATCGGGGAACAAACTCTGAACGACAACCGGGATAGCGATGCTGATGCCTTTGTCACTCAAAGTGAACTCAGCGCCAGCGCGTCACTTGACACAGAGTTCTCTGATCTGACACAACTCCGCCCTGAACCGGAAGAACCGTTGGACAAGGCTCCATTGCCAGCGCGATCGCCCCTCTTTCCCTGGCTGATTGCAGGCGTAGGAGTGAGCGTAATTTGCTTTGGGACAGGGCTGTGGGTAATGTCGCGTCCCTGCATGATTGGTGCGTGTGAACCATTAGAGGCAGCGCAGAGGCTCAACCAGCAGTCCATGCAAGCCATCCAAACCGCGCAAACTGGGCAAGACTTGCAGCGGGTGCAGCAGCAGCTTACAGATGCAAAGCGGCAACTGAATGCGGTTCCAGCTTGGTCGAGTCATCATCAGGAAGCGCAGGCGCTACAAGCAACGTATCAGACTCAGCTTCAGACGATCGATTGGGTACTAGCGGCAGAAAGTAAGGCAGCCACAGCGACTCAAAAAAGTCAGGCGTTGCCGCAGTCAATAGCATCACTGCAAGCAACACAAGCACTATGGCGAGAGGCGATCGCGCAACTGCAAACAGTACCTCAACCCAATACTCTCTATGGTTTTGCTCAACAGCGCCTGTCGGCTTATGAGGCAAACCTGGCAGCGCTCGGCAAACTCACGACAGCAGAACAACAGGCACAGAAAAAGCTAACGGTTGCTAAAGAAACAGCTAAAGTTGCGGAAGCCAGACAGGGTATTGCCCGCACACCAGAGAACTGGCAGTTAGCACAAGCAACCTGGCAAGTTGCCATCAATAGGCTGAAGCAGATTCCTACCAGCACTACCAGTTACGCTGACGCACAGCAGCTACTGTCTGACTACCAACCGAAGCTGGCAACGGCGCGCGATCGTGCCACCCAGGAGCAGATTGCCCAGAAATCGTTTACGCAAGCGCTGGCGTTGGCTCAAAAAGCTGACATCGCCCAGCGCAACAACCAGTGGTCGCAGGCAGTGGCAAACTGGCGCGAGGCACTCACCAATGTCAAGCAAGTACCCAACAACACTGCTTACTCCGAACCAGCGCAACCGCTGGTTGCCTCCTACGGCACTTCACTTAAGCAAGCAGAAGCCCAGTTACAGGTTGCTGCCGCCATGCAACGCACACGGGATGACCTGAATCGCGTCTGTGCTGGATCACCCAAGCTGTGTAGCTATGCGATCGCCAACAATGTGATTCGAGTGCAGTTCACCGCATCCTACGAACGGCAACTACGAACGGCGTTTATTGTGGGTCGATCGGGCGATCGCGGCACCTTAGGAGGTGCTGTCAACCACATCGAGACCCTTCAAACCGCCCTCCAAACCATTGCTGACAACGCAGGCTTGCCGCTAGAAGTCTACAACGCCGACGGCAGTGAATTGATTGGGTCGTTTAATCCGAAAGGATGAATGATAAAAAAGAAGGGGTAAGAAATAGTGAGTGACGTTCAACTGAATCTTGTTGTCATCCGCTCAGGTAACATTGACCAAGCCGCTATGTTCTATCAACAAATTGGTCTATCTTTCACCAAACATCGACATGGTAATGGTTTGGAGCATTTTGCTTGTGAAGGAGGCTGTGTAACCTTTGAGATTTATCCATATACTCCTGGGACAGTGCCAACAACAGCGACTCGGCTAGGCTTCCAAGTGACTTCTGTGGACACCGTTGTCTGCGAACTCAGAAAGTACGGTGCTTCAATCATTTCCCCTCCCGCAAATTCACCCTGGGGACGACGTGCAGTGGTTGCAGACGTAGACGGGCATCGAGTGGAATTAACACAACCCCAGTAATGCCCTTATGAGGTTTGACCACACAACAAACTCCAGCAGATGGTCTAGGTTGCTCTTGCTGGGGCAGAGATGGTTGCCGCGGGCTAAACTCGGTTGCTTCCGCCCTTTCTCGACTACGGGTTTCAGCGAGATTGTTAAAATATGATGTAATCGTACAATTCACTGCTATATTGAATAAGCCGTCGCGGGGTAGAGCAGTCTGGTAGCTCGTCGGGCTCATAACCCGAAGGTCCATGGTTCAAATCCATGCCCCGCCACCAAGTTAAATAATCCCCTGTCAGATGAACACACTGACAGGGGATTATTTTGTGGTTAACTATTTTCTAGCGCTGACCTTGCCCCGATACAATAAGAGATATTGACGTTCAATTTAAGCTGTAGAGCGACTGCCAGATAGTGCGATTGGATGCCGCTATTGATAGATGATCTCAGTCAAAACGGTCGTTCGGCTGGATGACCCCACCACTAAATCAGACTGACTATGACCGTTAACTTGAAACGCCCTCTCGTGATTGGTGGTAGCCTCCTGGCGCTGAGTCTTGCGACTCTAGACATTCTTCATTATCTGGTGGGCGAGTGGGGGGTTTATGCGGCTTTTGCGCTGATAGGAGCGGCAGGGGTGCAATGGTTGCACAGGCAAGCAGACCGGAAGAAAGTAACGACTCAAGCACCTCTGGCTGTTGACTCTGTGACCGTGAAGCGAACGCTGGCAGAAGCCGCGCAAGTTATGACGCAGCTTCAAGAAGAGGTCGAAGATCCAACAGAGAAAGTCGTCTGCACGGACGCTCAACCGCGCGTGTCGCGACTCCAGTCACAAATCTCTCAACTGACTCATGAGCTGCATCGGGAGGAGGTGCGGATCGCGATCGTGGGTGCAAAAGGCACGGGCAAAACGGCTTTACTCCAGTTGTTGCAGTCTACGTGTGTTGATCATCGTTCGAGAGTGCTGCATTTTAATGAAGTCCCTGGTTTTGTGGCAACGACTGCAACTGTCCTCACAGGCGATGTCCTGGCGCTGCAACAGGCAGTAGCGGCAGATTTAGTACTGTTCGTCGTTACAGGGGATATGACTGCCTCGGAACTACACGCTGTGAAACAGATGGTCGCTACTAAGCGCACCGTACTGGTGTTCAATAAGCTGGATCAGTATTTGCCGATCGATCGGGAAGCTATCCTGAACCAGCTTGGTACTCATGTTGAGGGCATTCTGGCTGAGGCGGATGTGGTGGCGATCGCAGCCTCACCTAAACCGATCAAAGTCCGTCAACATCAAGTGGATGGCTCCGTTCATGAATGGTTAGAAGCACAAGTGCCACAGTTAGCTGACTTGACTCAGCGATTGGAGCAGATTTTGGCACAGGAAAGCCAGCAACTGGTCATGGCAAGCGCCTTGAACCGGGCAGTCACGCTCAAACATCAGGCAAAGCTGGTGCTGAATGATGTTCGTCGGACGCGCGCCTTGCCTGTCGTGGAGCAATTCCAATGGGTCGCTGCCGGAACCGCCTTCATTAGCCCCGTACCAACCCTGGATGTGCTGGCAACGGCTGCGATTAACGCGCAAATGATTCTTGACCTGGGTACGCTGTACCGCCAGAAGTTTTCGCTCCAGCAGGCGCAGAAAATGGCAGCAACGCTCGGTAGCCTGATGCTGAAGTTGGGTCTGGTGGAGCTATCGACGCAGACGATCGCGGGTTTCCTGAAAGTGAATGCGTTGACGTATGTAGCAGGTGGCTGCATTCAAGGGGTGAGTGCAGCCTATCTCACGCGCATCGTGGGGTTGAGCCTGATCGAGTATTTCCACAATCAAGAGCCAAACCTGACGCTGATGGAAGCCAATCCGCTGGCGATCGAGCGTCTCAGCGAAATTTTGCAGTCTGTTTTTCAGAAGAATCAGCAGTTAACCTTTCTACAAGGCTTTGTCAGACAGGCAATGGAGCGACTGGTGTCCTCTGCGCCAGAGCCATCGCCACTTACCGTTACCGCCACTCTTGAAACCGCCCCTGAACTGTTGAACGAGCCGCTACTCATCCCGCTTAAATCGGCTTCGGCTTTAGGCGATCGCCAAGAAGTTCAAGTTTTGGACGAGAATGGAGCTAACGTCCGTCTTTCTATGCCGAGCCTTGACTCAACTCTTTCCTCCCACTGAACCCAACCCGCGATCGACCAGTAGTGTTGACCCGCAAGAATCGTCTCTCAATCGCGCCCGTAGTAGTTTACGGCAGGCACTGAGTCGCTACAATGCGTTCTTTCGGTCTGAGAAAAATCGTCCGCCTAGCGGTACCGATCGTGAAACGCTTCGCAGTGATGTCGAGCAACTCACCGTCACACTGAATAAGCTTGAAAGTCAGGTGGTTCGCATTGCCGTGTTTGGCTTGGTTAGTCGCGGCAAGTCGGCAGTGTTGAATGCCCTGCTGGGTCAGAAGATTTTGCCTACGGGACCGTTGAATGGTGTAACGCAGGCACCGCGATCGGTCTACTGGTCGCTGGCAGGAAGGGAACCGCAGAAACGCGGAGACGCGGAGAGTGCAGCCTTAGCCACTCTTGCTACTAAGGAATTGACGGTTGAGTTCATTGATACGCCTGGGCTGGATGAAATTGATGGACAAGCACGGGCACAGATGGCGCAAGACATTGCTCGTCAAGCAGACCTGATTCTGTTTGTGGTTGCTGGCGACATTACGCGCACCGAATATCAGGCGCTTTGTGACCTGCGACGATCGCAAAAGCCTCTGCTGTTGGTCTTCAATAAGATCGATCTGTATCCTGACCAGACCCGACAGGCAATTTACCAGAATTTGCAGCAGCTTGCCGCTAAAAGCATTGATGGGATGCAGCTTCAGCGGCTGATGTCGGCAAATGAGATCATCCTTGTTGCGGCTGATCCGGCTCCCATGCAGGTACGGGTTGAGGTGGATGGTCGCGTAACCTATGAATGGGAGGCTCCGCCTGTGCAAATCGACAGCCTCAAGCAGAAAATCCTCGCCATTCTGCGGCAAGAAGGACGGACGCTATTAGCGCTGAATGCCCTTTTTCAAGCAAGAGATGCCGAGGCAGCGTTAGCCAGCAAAATTATGGCTGTTCGCAATGCCGAAGCGGATGCGCTGATCTGGAAGTTTGCTCGCTACAAGGCGATCGCGGTGGGCATTAACCCGATCGCAGTGCTCGATCTGGTTGGCGGCACCATTTCCGATCTGGCAATGATTCGCGCCCTGTCTGAACTCTACGGTTTACCGGTCACTCGCCACGAAGCCACCAAGCTTTGGAAAACGATTCTCCTCAGCTCTGGTAGCCTGATGCTATCTGAATTTGGCAGCGGTCTGCTGCTGGGTATGGGTAAAAGTGCGGCAGCCGCTGCGTCAGGCTTGGAAGCTTCGACGAGCTTTTCGGCATATGCAGGGACGGCGATCGCCCAGGGCGGCATTGCAGGCTACGGAGCGTATGCTGTCGGTCGGGCTGTGCAGGTCTACCTGGAGCAAGGCTGTAGCTGGGGATCACAAGGACCCAACACGGTGATTCGAGACATTCTCAACCAGCTAGAACCCAACACCATCATCTATCGCTTACGCCAAGAATTGAGCCAGCAACTTGGGTTGCCAGATTTGTAAAGATGTAAGAGCGAGTGGAATGACACCGTGTGGCAGCGTCAAGTTGAATCATTCACTTCGGAGTGGTTGATAAGATTGGGTTTCCTGTCGTCGCAACCGAACGAATGCATCCAACAACGAAGCGTAGAGCCTCTATTCACCGCTCTAACAGATTTGTTCTACGGCGATCGCTACTCAAGTTCGTTGAACTCTGACCGATACTTCACCATTCCAGCACGTCCCTCCAATACGCCACGTTCCAACTCCAACACCATAAACGCCTCATTGGGCACTGAGTACTCACATCCCAGTCCCTTCTGCTTGGCTGGCACAAACCCGAATCGTGGATAGTAGTCTGGAGAACCCAGCACGACCACAGCCTTGAAACCTAACCGAGCGCACTCGCTTAAACCATACTGAATCAGCAATGACCCGATTCCTTGTCGCTGATAGTCAGGTAGCACGGCTACTGGCGCTAATCCAAGAACGAGTAAACGATCAGCACAGTCTCCTGCGATCGCCACTGGGCTAAAGAAAACGTGTCCAACAATTTGCTCGGACTCAACAGCAACGAAGGACAACGTGGAAGCAACCCCTCGCAGCTGATCGACTAAATTTGCCTCACCCTCTCGCCCAAATGCCGCAACATTGACTCTAAAAATCGCTTCTACATCGTCTGGCTTCTCAGCTCGAACTTCCATCACTCAAGACTACCGATTGTGACAGATTATAGGTATCTCCAATCACACTGCTAGTGCGATCGCTCGCAATACAATTGTGCTGACTCAACATACAATTGTACTGACTCAAAATACAATTGTGCTGACTCAACATACTAACGTGATGCATCACAATGCTAAGGCGATCGCGCACCATGCCAATGCGAGCCGCCCACGCTGCTGTTGCAGTGGCTCACTCTATTAATGCGATCGCGCACCGTACGATTGTGTTGAGTCAACAGTGCATTGCAGTGGCTCACAGTAGCAGTGCCGTTGGCTGACATCTAACGCACGATCGCGGTTGGCTGACTCGCGTCTGGCTCAGTGAATAATTAACTTCGACCTGGCTTCGCTTTCTTCAGGTATCAGTAATACGATGGGGTGAGTGACGTTTGCTGTTGCCACCTGATTCTCGATCGTGCTGCCCATGAATGATGATGCGCCTAAGAAACTGTCGAGCGACGACCTCGCCTTCTACATTGAACACACTGATGGCATAACGAAGCCCTGGCTGTTAGGTCAACTACGATTACTCAAGCTGCGTGAGCGCCGCGATTCTCTTTCTGAAACAGAATACCTGGAGGCGATCGCCGATATCCATCAGGATATGATGCAGCTCGGAGAGTGGTGGAAAGGCAGAGAAGATGAGGTGTTTGGTTAAATCATGCCAAGGCGTAGAAAGGTCATTACAGAAAAGCAGTCTCCGCTCGACGTTGACCTCACCGATCCTCAGTATTACTTCAACCGTGAAAGCAGTTGGTTAGAGTTTAACAATCGAGTGCTGCACGAGGCGTTTGACCCGCGCACACCGCTGTTAGAGCGGCTGAAATTCATGGCGATTTTCAGCTCCAACCTGGATGAATACTTCATGGTGCGAGTGGCAGCGCTAAAAGAACAGGTGGAAGCGAAGGTCACAAAGTTGCCTGCTGATGGACGCACCGCACAGCAACAGCTAGACCTGATCAGCCAGCGATTGCGTCCTATGGTCACGCAGCAGCATCAACACTTTGAGCAAGCGTTGCGCCCGCAGTTGGCAACCAAAGGAGTGTATCTGCTGGACTACATTGAGCTGAATCAGGAGCAGCGCGCTTACCTGCAAACGTATTATGACGAGCAAATTTTTCCAGTCTTGACACCGCTAGCGATCGATCCAGGGCATCCCTTTCCCTACATTTCTAACCTCAGTCTCAACATGGCAGTGGTCATCAAAGACCCGGCGAATGGTGAGGAACTGTTTGCTCGAGTCAAAGTGCCAAAAATTCTGCCACGCTTTCTACCGCTGCCAGAGCATCTGCGACGGCAGCAAAAAGAGATGCCTGCTGCGTGGACTGCGGTACCGCTGGAGCAGGTGATTGCTCACAATCTAGAAAGCCTGTTTCCTGGTATGAACATCCAGGAATACTACCCGTTTCGCATTACGCGCGATGGCGACTTAGAAGTTGCCGAAGATGAAGCGGATGATCTCATGCTGGCGATCGAGCAAGAGCTTCGCAAACGACGCTTTGGTGGTTCGATCGTGCGGTTAGAAGTTCATGCCTCCATGCCCGAACTGGTGCGCGAGATGCTGCGTCAGGAAATGGAACTGGGCGATATCGATGTGTACGAAGTGGAAGGGTTGCTTTGCTTGAGCGATCTGTTTGCGCTGAATGGCTTACCGCTGCCAGAGTTGAAAGATCCACCCTGGCGATCGGCATTACCCAACCGTCTGCGCCGGAGCCTTGAAGTCGATCGCAGTTCGCTTGAGCTGGAAGACGACCTTTTTGCGGTAATTCGCAAGCAAGATTTGCTGCTGCACCATCCCTACTATTCCTTCTCCAACACAGTGCAGCGGTTCCTCACGCAGGCAGCGCACGATCCAGATGTACTGGCGATTAAAACAACGCTCTATCGCACCTCTGGCGATTCACCGATCGTCGATGCTCTCATTGCCGCCGCCGAAAACGGTAAACAAGTCTCCGTGCTGGTAGAACTCAAAGCCCGCTTCGACGAAGAAAACAACATCAACTGGGCACGCAAGCTAGAGAATGTCGGTGTGCATGTCGTCTATGGTTTAGTTGGACTCAAGACCCACACTAAAGTCATGCTGGTTGTGCGGCGAGAAGAGGGACGCATTCGGCGTTACGTCCACATTGGCACCGGAAACTACAATCCCAAAACGGCTCGACTGTACACAGACGTAGGCTTATTGAGCTGCCGCGAAGATCTCGGTGCCGATCTAACCGATCTATTCAATTACTTAACGGGCTATTCACGGCAGCAGGTCTACCGCAAGCTCCTGGTAGCTCCCGTCAATTTGCGCGATCGTATGCTCTCGCTCATTCATCGCGAAAGCGACCATGCCAGCAACGGACATCACGCCCGTATCGTTGCCAAAATGAATGCACTGGTCGATCCTGGCGTTATCGTGGCGCTGTACGAAGCCTCGCAAGCAGGTGTGCAGATCGATCTGATTGTGCGTGGCATGTGCTGTTTGCGTCCTCAGGTACCCGGCATCAGCGAAAACATCCGCGTCGTGAGTATTGTCGGGCGCTTCCTGGAGCACTCCCGTATCTTCTACTTCCACAACCAGGGACAAGAAGAGGTGTTCATCGGCAGCGCTGACTGGATGACACGCAACCTCGATCGCCGCGTGGAAGCTGTGGTACCGATCGACGATCCCGCGATCGCCAAAGACCTGCAAGAAATCCTCGGCATCCTCCTCGCCGACAACCGCCAGGCTTGGGATTTACAGCCAGACGGACACTATATTCAACGTCGTCCCGCTACAGGTGTCTCCGAGCAAAGCTCTCAGCGTCTATTGATGGACATGGCGCAGCAGCAATGAGGTGAGGAGTAAGGGGTAAGGGGTGAGGAGTAAGGGGTGAAGATTGAGCCATGACAGAGATCAATTATGCTGCAATGGATGATCGTATTCGCAGTGTAATTGCAGAGTACACAAGCCTTGATATTGCTGAATGCATTCCTGTTGTTGCTGTAGCGAATGGGCGTGAGGTCACTCCTGACGGCAAACAGTGGTTAGGTGAACTTTGGACAAAGGTTTTCGTTCGCATTCGTGATTAAGGTGTAATTCCCTACTTGATGGCTACGATCGACAGAATCAGTTATGGTTCAAAACAGTCTGATCCTAATTGGACATGGGGTAATGGTTCTACCCGTCAGGCTCAACAATTGGTAAGTTTGTAGGTGGAAAGCCCGGAAAAACTGCTGGCAGCGAAGTTGGAAAACATATTGGCGGAGCAGTTGGGAAAGTTGTAGACTTTTTCCTATTCACGTTATTCAAGTAACAAACGTCCCAGGACAATAGTCAAGAAATTCGAGCCGAAAAAAGTAAGATTTCAGGTGCGATCGCTGATGTTAATAGCACCATAAGTGGTTTGCGAAATGACTCTTTTACCGTTTCTAAGTGGTTAGGTGATGAGGTCTTCAGACTCGTCGCTGGCTGCTGCTTCGATCAGATCCACCAGTTGAGTGGCAGCGTCCTTGCGATTAACCTGGTGCAGCCGTTGTCTTCCAAAAGAGTCTCAGGGCGTGTGTCATTCGCTATGCGTTAAAGATACTTTTGCAGTAGCAAGTTCAGCTTTGCCTTAGTTGCGTCCGAAACTTTATCCAGCGGTGTGAGGATCGCGTACTTGAGCGCAGAATGGGCATCTGATGTGGGTGGATTCTCGCTCAGACGGAGGACGGTTTCTTGAATGACTTTTTGGGCGTTGACGGCGTTGCGCTGAAGGTTGGCAATCACCAGCTCAACGGTGACGCTGTCGTGGTCGGGGTGCCAGCAGTCGTAGTCAGTTACCAGTGCTAGTGTGGCGTAGGCAATCTCTGCTTCTCTCGCCAGCTTCGCTTCTGGCAGATTGGTCATGCCGATAATCGTTGCGCCCCAACTGCGGTACAGATTGGATTCGGCTTTGGTCGAAAAAGCGGGACCTTCCATGCAAACGTAGGTGCCGCCGCGATGCAGATTGACATCCGTAAGATTGAGGCTGGCGACTGCATCTGATAGGACATTTGCCAGGTTATGGCAAACGGGATCACCAAAGGCAATGTGGGCAACGATGCCATCGCCAAAGAAGGTAGAAGCGCGGTTTTTGGTGCGATCGATAAACTGATCCGGCACCACCATATCCAACGGCTTTGCCTCTTGCTTGAGCGAACCAACGGCTGAGGCGGAGATCAAATACTGCACACCCAGACTTTTCATGGCGTAGATATTGGCGCGAAACGGCAGCTCTGACGGTGTGAGATGGTGGTTTCTGCCATGCCGTGCCAGAAAGGCAACGCGTGTGCCGTCGATCGTCCCTAAAATAATCGCATCAGACGGTTTGCCAAAGGGCGTGTCGATCGTCACCTCTTCTACATCTTTCAGCGCCTCCATTTTATAGAGTCCGCTGCCGCCAATAATGCCGATCGCTGCCTGAGACATGGTGGTTTCGTTAGGTTGGTCGTAGATATTCTACCTGTTGAAGGAAGTCTAAAGTCTAAAGGATGAAGGATAAAAAGTGTAACCCCTCGCGTTTAGCCGTTTGAATCAGCAACTATTCGATATTGATCAGGCAATGATCTTGCTGCGAGAAGCCGTTCGTCCCTTCCCGAAAGCAGCAATGTTTGCGTTGGCAGAACTGGGCTACACGTCGCCGTTTGAGCAACTCATCGCCTGTATCATCTCCATTCGCACGCGGGATGAAGCGTCACTTCCAGTTGCCATTAAGTTGTTCGATCGCGCTCGTACTCCAGCAGAAATGGCACGCCTGACTACCGAAGAAATCGAAGATCTGATCCGCGACTCTACCTTTCATGAGACGAAAGCGCCGCAAATCTGGGCGATCGCCCGTCAAATTATCGACAAGTATGGCGATGAGCTGCCGTGCGATTTCGATACGCTTGTCTCGTTTGCAGGCGTGGGTCCGAAATGCGCCAACCTGACGCTGGGTATTGCTTGTAAACATCCGTCTATCAGTGTGGATATCCACGTGCATCGCGTCACAAACCGCTGGGGCTATGTGCAAACGCGCACACCCGAAAAAACGTTGAAAGCGCTGGAAGCAAAATTGCCAGAGCGCTACTGGATTGAACTCAACGAACGATTAGTGCCCTTTGGCAAACACATTTGCACTGGAGACTCACCCCGTTGTTCAACCTGTCCGCTGCTTAAAATGTGCCAGCAGGTGGGTGTAAGAGAGCATCGTTAGGGAGTCGGGAGTGGTTAGCGTTGAAAGGGCGACAGAGATCCCCGACTTCTTGATTTTGTCTTGCTGTAATTGGCTAAGTCTGGTGCAGAAGTCGGGGATCTGGCTTTCAGCAACGCCTACAATCTAAGCAGACTGTCACAACTGCAATGGTATGATTTCTGATTCTCAGGCGCTTCCTGTACTTAGCGCGAAACAAGAGCGGCAGAGCGGCAGGCAGTATTATGTAAACGATCGCGGCGATCGCTTACCCAGTGTCAGCACGATTCTCAACGCGACGCGATCGCAGCAGCAGCGAGATGCCCTTGCTCACTGGAAAGAACGCGTGGGTGTAGAGGAAGCTGCCCGCATTAGTGGCACTGCCAGCCGTCGCGGTACGGGCACGCATAAACAGGTGCAGCGCTATCTGCAAGGCGAAGTCGTTCTGTGCCCAGACGGAATCAAGCCCTACTGGGAAAGCATCAAGCCTGTCATTCTCGCTGTGGATGAGGTGAGACTGGTTGAAGGCACCGTCTTTCACCATGATCTCGGCTATGCCGGGAAAGTTGATTGTGTTGCCAATTACGACGGCATTGCGTGTCTTTGCGAATGGAAAACCGCCGATCGCCCCAAACATTCACTGGAGCACTTGAACGACTATCCCTTGCAAGTCGTTGCTTACTGGGGAGCAGTGCAACAAACTTATCAGGACTATGATTTAAACTTGCATCATGCGCTGCTGGCGATCGCCATCCCTGATTTGCCCGCCGAAGTCTTCTGGTTTGACCTGGAAACGATCAATCATTACTGGCAACAGTGGGAAGAACGAGTGGCGATCTTCTGGAGACGGCAAGGCGGAAGGCTAAAGTATGAAGGATGAAGTATAAAAATGCTGCCTCTAACTTTCAGCCTTTAGCCTTTCTTCTCCATGTCCTCCTACGAAGCCATCTACGCGATCGTGCAACAAATTCCCTATGGTCAGGTGGCAACCTATGGGCAGGTGGCAGAGTTGGCAAACCTACCAGGGCGAGCACGTTTGGTAGGCTATGCCCTGTTTCGGGTTGCTCCAGACGCGGATATTCCCTGGCATCGGGTGATTAATGCAAAAGGCGAGATTTCGGAGTCGCCTGTGCGGTATGGAAGTGATCACTTGCAGCGATCGCTTCTCGAAGCTGAAGGCATCCAGTTCAACGCTCAAGGACGCATCAATCTACGTGCCTATCGCTGGCAAGGGGCAATTAGTTAAGCGGAAGCAAGCAGATAGGACTTGATTATAAACTAGGTTGAATGGTGAGATGCTTTTGATGAAAATTACCTTTCTTGTTCTCTCATCGTCTTCGGCATCGCCCCTATGCAAGCGCAAACATCTAGCAATAAGCATTTGCTCACTGTCGCCAAGCTCACGATCAAGCCTGATGAGCGTGAGGCATTTATCTCCGCTAGCAACCTTCTCAGCGAGCCATCTCGCACCGAGGAGGGTTGCGTGAGCTGGGAGTACTTCCAAGACACCACCGATCCAAACACATTTGTCTTTATAGAGGAATGGACTGGCAAGGAGGCATTCGACTTTCACTTCCACACTGAGCATTTCCAGAAGTATCTCACGCTGTTGCGTGCCCGTTGGCTGACCAAGCCCTTCTCTGTACGCCAATACACCATTGATGCTACCGAGGTCGCTACAGTGACACCCACTGCCTAACATGACACTGCAATGAGCGGTTTATAGTAGGTGTCTACTCTAGGATCAAGCTAGTTCATCGGACTTCTGCAATGAAATCTTTGCTTTTGCGTAGTTTATTGGGCTTATTAATTGGCATCGCTCCTGCTATGGCAGCCAGTGCTCAGGTTGTACAAAACGGTATTGGGAACACGGGCAATTTGCTTAATTACCCATCTGGCACACGAATTTATCAAGGTGGCGCGATCGTGACCCCGACTGGAACGGTTGTGAACCCCAGTGTCACTGTTCCAGGTACAAACGGCTCCAACACCTACTATTACCCGGATGGCAGCCGCGTCACTACAGGGAGCAAGATAGTCAACCCTTCTGGTACGTTTCTTACTCCTAATAGTCCTAATGGCGGGTTAAGAAACCCAGTCGTGAGACCAGTTCAACCTCTTCCTCCACCTGGAAGCCTGAACAGAGGCTTGAACCAGTGACAGAAATGAGTACTTAACCTCTCACGATCGACCTTAGCGATTAATTGCTAGCTCTACCGCCTCACATCCGTTCTAATACAGGAATACCGAGTAGAGAGAGTCCCAACTTGAGCGATCGTGCCGTTAAATCAGCCAGAATCAGCCGTGAGGTTCGTAATGGCTCCTCTGCTTCCAAAATGGGACACTGCTCGTAAAACCGATTAAACTTTTGACTCAGCTCAAACAGGTATTGGCAGAGCCGATTGGGTAATAAATCTTGATCAATTTGTGCCAAGATCTCATCTAGTTGCAAGATGTGTTTTGCTAGCGTTAGCTCAGATTCATCTTTCAGCACGATCGCGGCATCAGCGCCCAACCGCTCAAAATCGATCTGACCTTTCCGGCTAATGCCTTGCACACGAACGTAGGCATACAGCATGTAGGGAGCTGTATTGCCTTGCAGCGAGAGCATTTTATCGTAGCTAAAAATATAGTTGCTGGTGCGGTTCTGGCTTAGGTCAGCGTACTTAATCGCGCTAATACCTGTTACTTGAGACGCATGAGCAACGAATTCCTCTGTCTCCTGTCGATTTTCTTCTGCCAATCGGGCTTCGAGGTCAGCACGGGCACGAGCGATCGCTTCATCCAATAAATCCTGAAGACGCACAGCCTCGCCCGATCGGGTCTTCAACTTTTTATTGTCTTCCCCCAGCACCAAACCAAATGGTGCGTGGATGAACTCCACCGCATCCGTAATCCAGCCCGCTCGCTGTCCCACCTGAAAAATCTGGATAAAGTGATTGGTTTGCTCCATGCCAACCGGATAAACCACCCGCTGCACCTTGTCTTCTTTCACCCGATAACGAATGGCTGCCAGGTCTGTTGTCGCGTAGTTATAGCCGCCATCCGACTTTTGCACAATTAGCGGTAGCGGCTTGCCTTCCTTATTGGTGAAGCCTTCTAGAAACACACATTGCG
Source organism: Tildeniella nuda ZEHNDER 1965/U140 (assembly GCA_019358895.1). Lineage (GTDB taxonomy): Bacteria > Cyanobacteriota > Cyanobacteriia > Leptolyngbyales > Leptolyngbyaceae > Stenomitos > Stenomitos nudus. The sequence continues at coordinate 353,935 of JAHHIG010000004.1, forward strand.
CCCCGTTATCTTCAACCAACAGTCCAGTTGCTTTTAGATCTTCAACAACACTTTCCAGTAAGGGATTGTAGAACGATTCGCCTCGCTCAAGTACGTGCGCGATCCCCATCAGGTCGTAGATGATGCGGTAAGAGCGGCTGGACAGCTTACACACAATTTTCCAGGCAAGCAGGGTTTCCGGATCACCTGCCTGAAGTTGCACCACGGACAGTCGCGCCGCCTCACGAAAAGCGTCATCCGCATCAAACCGCTGTTTTGCCTGCCGATAAAACGTAGACAGGTCGCCCAAATCTAACGATTCACTTGCCGTTAGCGCGTCTGGATAAGCTACGCGCAAGTAAGCAATCAACATCCCAAACGGAGTGCCCCAGTCGCCGATATGACTGATGCGTAAGACATCGTGCCCGATAAACTCCAGAATCCGCGCGAGGCAGTCTCCAATGATGGCTGGACGCAAGTGCCCTACGTGCATTTCCTTCGCAATGTTGGGGCTGGGATAATCCACCATCACGCGCTGGGGATGAACGATCGCCACCACTCCCAACCGGGGATCAGACTGAATGGCTTTAATCTGCGCTTCTAGATAGCTCGTTTTTAGCGTCAGGTTGATAAAACCGGGACCTGCTACCGTTGGCGGCTCACACAGATCAGCGACATCAAGCTGTTGGACAAGCTGTGCGGCGATCGCTCGTGGTGCTTTGCCCAACGGTTTCGCTAGCGACAAAGACACGTTCGCCTGATAGTCTCCAAACTTGGGGTTGCTTGCAGGCACCAAGACCGGGTCAACTGATCCATAATCAGCACCAAAAGCGGCTATCAATGCTTGTCCAAGGCGAATTTTTAGTTGAGCGATCGTAAAATTCATAGCAAAGAAAACGCCGTCCGCTTCATAGACCTTAACAGATTAAACTAGCGTACTCTTCTTGAAGACCCGATCACGCTTCCAAGTTATTTCTCCTTGATATAATAGTCTTGTTTAGGGCAAAACCATTGCCAGCGACGCTTGCCTGTATGTCCTACACAACTCAAACTAGAATTTGTCGCCCTCCGATCAGATCCGATCGGAGTTGGGAACTTTAAGAGAATTAGTTGAGCTTGAAAAGCCATATCCCGATGCCCAAAGTAACTGTCAAAGCTGATACTTTCCTCAAAAAGCGCGTTTTAGGAGCAAACGATTTAACGGATGCTGAAAAACTTTTCATGTCTAAAGGCAGCAGCTTTTTTATCACCGAGTTTGCGCCCGATCGCAACCAGCACCTGTTTCTTAAGCTGGCATCACCCATAACGTCTAAAGATGGCGTTGCCAAACTTTACGCAGTTTACGCTTACGATCCACATATTCATGTTGAAGGCGAAGAAGCCACTCAAACCCTCAAGCTAAACGTGGCATATGCCAGTCAATTGGGGAACGAGGAAATTATCAGAGATGGGCAAATTTGGTATGACTGGCGACAGTGCAACACTACTAGCAATACAATGCTGGCAAACTTTCTCCTTAAGGGAGAGCTGACTCATAAGGCGAAAGAACAAGGACTCTCAGAGCCAGAATCAATCTATATGCGGATTGTTGCCAAGTACGGTGATACAACCGATCACGATGCTCAAACTAAAGCCCTAAACGAATTGGGTGTCGAGTCTTACTTCAGCTACACTGTCTCCTCAAAGGATGTACTGTCGTCTCTCAAAGCAGGTGTTCCCGTCATTGCTGGCTTTGCATACAAATTCTCTGGTCACATTTGCGTCATCGTTGGGCATGATCCTGCCAAAAAGCTCTGGCTTATCCACGACCCTTACGGTACTCGCCACGGCGCAAGCGATAATTACGACATCGGTATTGGCGGCGCGTTTGATCCCTACACCTACGACACGATGCAGCGCATCTTCTGGGATCAAGGCGGTGAAGCAGGTTGGGGAAGAATAGTCACCAGCATTAAGGGTAAGCCCACAGGATTACCAACGGGTTTGTAAGCGGCTTAGCCAGCATTCACAAGTCTCATACTGAGGTCTAGCCATGTCGATCGCGTGACAGGCGCACTGCTTGAAATATAATCCACTCCTGTTTCCGCAACAGATCGAATCGTTTCCAGCGTGATATTGCCAGACGCTTCAATTTTGATGCGATCGTTCGCTTGGCGAATGAGGGAGACTGCCTGTTGCATTCGTTCCAGCGGCATATTGTCCAGCATGATGATGTCAGCCCTATGCTGTAGCGCTTCTCTTACTTGCTCCAAACTTTCTGTTTCTACCTCGATCATCAATGGGTACGGTACAAAAGGGCGGATTCGTTCGATCGCTGCTCCAATCCCTCCAGCCGCTGCAATGTGATTGTCCTTAATCATCACACCGTCGTCTAGTCCCATTCGATGGTTGACTGCTCCTCCAACCTGCGTTGCATATTTTTCCAACAGGCGTAAGCCCGGTGTTGTCTTGCGTGTATCCACCAGTTGAGTGGGCAAATCTGCAATTTGCTCTACATACTTGCGGGTTAACGTCGCAATGCCGCTCAATCGCATCGCCAGATTCAGTGCAACCCGTTCACTGGTCAACAGCGCGTCTAGCGACCCTTCAATCAACGCGATTACCTGTCCTTGCTCTGCGTTTTCTCCCTCAGCCACCTTTGCATCAAAGCTGATTTGCCCATTCAATAGGGAAAAGACTCTTGCTGCTATCGGCAGCCCAGCAATGACACCAGCTTCCTTTGCAATCCATTCCGCCCTGCCAAGAGGAGCACCCTTTAAAAAGAGTGAATTGGTAGCACGATCACCTCGCCCAATATCCTCAACCAGCCAACTCTGTAAAAGCGGTTGCAAAACGATCCACGACGGTAAGACAGCGCCGATATTCACAGCTTGCTTGCTCCTTAATCTCTACACCCTTAGAGACTAACTCAACGCAGCAGGCTGTAGGAAGGCGTTTTCAGCCCCCGGATTTTTTCTTCGCCTTTTTACTTGACACCTTCCCATGCTTCCCGTTATATTGGCTAAGCGGTCGAGGGAGCAGGGAAGCGCAAGCGGAACGAACCTTTGGCGGTCCGAACCTAGAGAATCGAATAGTTTGAAAGCCAGAATAGCACT
>JAHHIG010000006.1 GCA_019358895.1 Tildeniella nuda ZEHNDER 1965/U140
CAAGCTCGACTTTTCCCAGTCTCTAGCGCAACAACCGATATGGTAAAAATACCAAAAGTCTTATTAGACTGCTGTTTCAGCCTATTGTGCTACGCTGCCTAATTGGATAAAGTCGAGCTAAGAGGCTATTTGAAAAGGTATGGTCTGTAAGCTTAAGCACTCAGCGATCCCCCCTGTCACCCTTAAAAAGGGGAAAATACGTCTGTAGTCCCCCTTTTTTCTGTCAGCGGCGCAAAGCGCGGGGATTGAGGGGCATCTAGCTTTTTGCTACTAACAGGAGGACTTTTAAAACATCCTCTTAGACAATCCGGACAGGATTGTCTTGGATTGCCTTGATGAGGCTCAGATTGGCTTTGCCCGCAACTCAAATGAAGATACAGCCTTCCTGGAAGTCCTCTCTCGGTTGGTGCGTCGTAGCAACAAAGAGCGAGAACGGCTTCGCACTCAAGTTAAAAGCATCATGCTAGAGATGTCAGCGGCGATCACGACCGAAGGAACGCGGCTTGCCACAGCCGTTGGTGACGCAAACTTTGAGGATCTGCATAAACAGTCCGAAATCAATGTTCGTAAGCATTACGAGAAGGCTGGCGAAGCTCTAGAGCAAACGATTGAGCAAGCCATTCAGTCGATTCAGCTTGAAGTTGAAGCTGAACTGCAAAGCAATCTGACTCAGGCTTTTGTGGCTCAACTCAACTTCAACGGTTCAGTCTCAGCGCAAAACCTCAAGGTCAATCTGAAACAACAGCAGGTACAAGGGCAAGTTGAGTGGCTGCAACAGATTGGTGGTCAAGTAGGCGCAAAAATTACGCAAGCAGCAACCAGAGAATTTGCCACTACAACTGGTCAAGGCTTTCTCCATTCCATGGATGTTGCAGGCAGTGACCTTCATCAAGGTGTGCTTGGACTCGGGAAGGCGATCGGCTTCAAATTCAAACCCTGTCAAGCAGTAGGCATTGCTAAGAATATCGGCAATGCTGCGATGGTTCTGGGACCTGCCCTAGTCGTTATATCCGTAGGGATGGATCTACACACGATGCATTAAGAACGAGAGTACGAGAAGCAAATGGCAGATGTTCGTCGTGATATTACCAGTCAGTTCAAGGCGATCGCCATCGACCTCGAACAGCAAATGGAGAACCAACTGTGGCAATTTGAAAATCAGGTCTATGGGCAGCTTGAGAAGAATATCGCCGAGGCACGGCAGCAAACTGAGTCAGATCTTCTTCAAATGTAGGCTTTTCATGAACTTGATGGATTTTCGGTAGGAATACCGATCATGATCCGGTTTCGCCCAGTTAGAACTCTAGAAAGGCTGGGAATACTTGGCTACAGAGCAAGATTTTTCACAAACTGCACAGTCACTAGAGTCACTAATGAGCCGTTTAATCTACTTAGAGGCTCAGCCGTATTTCCGTGCGAAGGAAGTGGCTGATCAAAATCAGCTTGCTGTAACTACTCCTACCAAAACTACAGCAAGGGCTTTGGGCAAACAGAAGCGATCGCTGCAAGATTTTGCCATGCAGCAATTACCCAAGGGGACAACGATCGCGTCTCCCCTGGAGGCACAGAGAGCCTTGCGCGAAGCAATCCATCAAACGGTTCAGCCTCATGACGTTGAAGGGACAGCACGAGCGTGGATGCCAACGGTTCAAGCCTTGCTGCGATCGTCGCCCTCATTCAATATCGCGCTAGACAGTTGTACAGAACGGGCAACGCAACTATTGCAAGTGACGCAGCGGTATGTGGATATCCTGCGACAGCAGAACCAGTTTGACACAGCAGAAGTCTTGTGGAGGGCTGTCGAGCAACAGCCGGAGCCTCACCCAGCCCTCATTTACGGTTACTTCCAACCGCGATTGGACGAGTTGACGTTGATTGATGCGATCGCCGCTGATGGTAGCATCGTTGTCTTGCCAATTGGGACTGGAGAGCTTTTTCGTGAAAGTCGCGTTGCAGTCGAATGGCTACAACAGAAAAGCTGGACGATTCATGCATTTGAAGCATCACTTCAGACAATTGGTGAAAAGCTAGGGCAACAATTTCTTGCACCCGTTGAGGCGATCGCAAAACCTTCAACTTATGCTTACAGCAACGTTGAGGCGGAAGTCCGAGGCACCCTAGCTCAAGTCAAGCAATTGTTGCATGAGGGGGTTTCTGCCCGCGATATTACCATCATTGCCAGAGATGAAATTTCCTACGGTCCTCAACTGCTGGAGATTGCCTGGGAGTGTGGTATTCCACTACGAGCGCTGTATGCCACACCCTTGAACACAACGCGCTTCGGAGCGTGGATCGACCTGTTGCTAGAGGCGATCGAACAGCAATTTCCTTTTGAGGCAACCGCAAAACTCCTCCGCCATCCGCTGTATACAAACCCAGATGCTGAATTTTGGAGCGCGGTGCGGTGTCTCCATCCGACTGGGTTTACGGCATGGCAAGAGGTTTGCCAAAGCGTTTTGAACTTTGACCTATCAGTGCTGAAGGTGGGGCATCGGGCACGTCGGGATTTCTGGGTTGAACGCCTTCAAACCATTCTCAAGACGTTTGATTTACGACGACGTTGCTCCCGTTGGGCACGAGAAAGTTTGGCGTTCAATGCATTGAATCAAGCGTTGGTGAATCTAGCCAAACCAGAGGAAGAAATACTAACCTGGAGTGCCTTTGCCCAAGAGATGCGAGAGGTGCTGGCGATCGTAGGCGTGCCTGCCCAACCCGGTCGCGGTGGCGTAGAGCTGCATAGTCCAAGCTCTATCATCGGAGCACGCTATCCCTATTTGTTTGTCCTTGGCATGGCAGAGGAGACTTTACCTGCGCCAGTGCGTAACGATTGCGTCCTGGACTTTCACGAGCGCAAGGCACTTCGACACATTGGCATTCCACTTGAATTGGCTTCTGAGGCAGCTCGTCAAGAAGCACTGCTTTTCTATTACCTGCTGCAAACTATAACCGAAGCCGTTGTCTTTTCGTATGCAAGCTTAAACGGTCGTCAGGAGCAATTACCCAGTCCATATCTCGCTCAATTGGGGCTGAAGGCGATCGCGCCGCCTGAAATGCCGATCGCCAGTTTGGAGGCATTGCAAAAGCTTTCCTTACGTAGGGCAACTCATCCTGAGGATGTTGTCCTGCAAAACGCGATTCACGCTTGGACTGTGGAATGTCGTCGCGAAAGTAGTGCAACACAGGATGAGTATGACGGTGTCACTGGAATGCCCATTGATTATCGCGATCGTATCTTTAGCGTTTCTCAATTAACCAAGCTAGGACTTTGTCCCTTTCAATGGTTTGCCGATAAAGTGCTGAAACTGGGCGAACCCGAAGAAAGCGAGGATGATCTCAGCCCCAGTCGTCGAGGTAATTTGTATCACAAAGTGCTGGAACTGGTCTTTAAGGAACTACAGACTAACCCACAACAATCGTTGCAAGATCCAGCACTGTTGGAAGCGCAATTTCAAAGCGTTGAGCAAGCCATGAAGCTCACAGACTTGCCCCTTTGGGCAGTACGACGCATTGAGCATCTACAGACGTTGCAGCGAGTTCTTAACGAGCCTAACTTCTTTCCAGACGGAGCAGAAGCGATCGCGCTAGAAGCTAAATTTGAAGGGATCTGGCATGACCTGAAATTAACGGGACGGGTCGATCGTATCGATCGCACCCCCCAGGGATTGGTGCTCATTGATTACAAGACAGGCTCCTCACCCCCAAAAGGCGTTAGCGACGCGAATGGCAAAGCCTGTATTGACCTCCAACTCCCTCTTTATCAACAGGTTGCTGCCCCTGCTCTCTTTCCAGCGGCGACGGTGGCGACATCGTATTACTATTCACTCACTAAAACGAAAAAGCTATCTAAGGCGCTGCCTTCAGAGCAAGAGTTAGCAGACGTTGCCGATCGTTGTAAAGCTCACCTGAATCACGGTCATTTTCCAGTGCAGCCCGATGTGGGAGGGGTTGCCTGTCAATACTGCGCCTTTGATCTGGTTTGCCGTCAGGGAAGCCGCTTGAGCCGCAAAGCACGCAAGGAGAATACCCATGATGCTGACTAAACAGCAAGCCGCTGCCGCTTATGCAGTCCACAGTGTTGCAGTCACAGCAGGCGCGGGCACTGGCAAAACTCATATGCTGGCAGAACGGTATTTGTACCATCTGGAGTCAGGTTACTCACCGCTGACAATTGTCGCTCTAACGTTTACTGAAAAAGCAGCAACTGAGTTGCGATCGCGCATTCGTCAAACGATTGGCGATCGCTTAGCCAACCCTGATTTTGTTGCAGAGCTGGAAGCGGCTCAGATTAGTACCTTTCATGCGTTGGCAGCGCGTATTTGTCGAGAACATTCCGATGCCGCAGGGGTGCCACCCGACTTCGCCGTGCTAGACGATTTGGATGGCAAGGTTTGGCTGGCAGAAGCGTTTACAGAGGCGCTCGATCAGATTCCGCTGCACCTTTACAAGCAAGTGCCCTACTCCTCAATGCGATCGATTATGCTTGCGCTCTTGGGCGATCCATTGACGGCAACAAAGGCACTTGCGAGAAGGCGGAAGGATTGGTTGCCGATACTTCAACAAGTGAAGCAAGAAGCGCTGGAAGCGTTCGTGCATCATAAGGATTGGTTCAATACTAAGGATATCTTGCAGAGCTACGCTGCTCCTGGGGACAAGCTCAACGATGTGCGCGAGTCTACTTTAGACGCGATCGCGAGCATAGAGCAAGGACACGCTTTCGCCGAATCTTTGGAAGCGTTATGTGATTTGAAAGTGAATGTCGGAAGCCAAAAAGCATGGGGTAGCAAAGAAAAGTTAGATGCTGTCAAAGATGCCATCAAATGCATACGTGAATTGGCTCAGGAGCATCAAAAGCAAGGTCTAATGACCCTGGAACCAAATATCTGGGATGACCAAGCAGAAGCAATTTTACCCGTTCTGCGAGAGGCATTCGAACAGGTGCGATCGCAGCTCCAGCAGGCGAAGCAACGTCAGCGAGTATTGGATTTTAGTGATCTAGAAATTCATGCACTGCAAGCCTTAAACCATCAAGCAGTACGGGACTACTACGCTCAACGCTGGCAAGTCTTCTTAATCGATGAATTTCAAGATACGAATCCCATTCAAGGGGAACTTCTAGAACTGTTAACGGCGAATCAGTTGCTTACCATTGTTGGGGATGCGAAGCAATCCATCTATGGCTTCCGTCGAGCTGATGTGAAGGTCTTTGAGTCCTGGCGCGATCACATTTACAGTGCAGGCAATCCGCCCAAAGAACTGAGCCTCAGTTTTCGGACTCATCACACCTTAATGCAGAGCATCAATACCATTTTTGAGCCGATATTGAATGGATTGCATCAAAACCTGGACGCTCATCGACAGGAGGAACCCCATACCGCTCCCCATTTGCGTGTCTTGACGATTCAAGACACGCATGGTCTGCCAATCGATCAATGTCGGCAAATTGAGGCACAACAAATTGCTGACCTGATCAAACAACTGCTGGACGATCAGGTAATGGTGTATGACAAGCTGACAGGAACCTTACGCCCGATCGAATATCGTGATATTGCCATTTTGTCGCGCACGTGGAGTCCTTTAGAGCTATACGGTCAGGCATTAGAGAGCCAGGGCATTCCGATTTTTCAAGCTGGAGGTGGCAGCCTTCTGGAGACCCGTGAAGCTAAAGATGCATGGGCGCTGCTGCGCTTCCTGGCGGACCCCACTGATGATATTGCCTTCATGGCAGTGCTGCGGAGTCCCTTCTTTGCGGTGAGCGATCGTACGCTCTTTCAATTGGCTCAAACTCTACCCGACCAGGTCTCCTGGTGGAAGCACCTGAAACACCAGCCAAACGCTGGAAGCTATGCCGCGATTCAAGTACTCGAAAAACTGTTGATCGAACGGCATAGCGAAGCACCCACGCGTCTCCTACAATTAGCCGATCGCGTCACTGGCTACACGGCAGTCATCGCCAATCTCCCAAATGCTCCCCGTCGGGAAGCTGATTGGCTCGGCTTTCTGGCGTTTGTCCGAGAGTTGGAACAGGGAAGCAATGATGTATTGAGCGTTGTGCAACGGCTGAAAATTTTAGTGACGAGTGAGGTGGAAGTGCCTCGCCCAGCCCTGGAAGCAGGCAATGCCGTGCAGCTCATGACCATTCACGCCTCTAAAGGATTGGAATGGTCAGTGGTTGCGGTTGCTGATTTAACACGACGATCGCCATCAGATTCTTCGCAAGTTCGGTTTGATCCAGACCTTGGTTTAACCTTCCAGTTGGCAGATGAAGCGGGTGACAACCAAAAATCTGCCCTTTACACGCTGCTGGAATATCGCAAGCGCCAGGCGGAAAAGGAGGAGAACAAGCGGGTTCTCTATGTTGCTCTGACTCGTGCGCGCGATCACCTCATTCTCACTGCCGCAGGTAACAAAGGAGGCGGTTTAGACATACTCCACCCTGGACTACAAGGGGCTGTGTCCATTGAGGAAATTTCAATGGAACAAGATCGCCTTCACCCCGTAGATATTGAAGACCCACCTTTACCCAGCATTCCTACGCGTATTCTCACTGGCACGGTCGGATCAGGGCTTTGGGAATTGCCTGTTACCGCGCTTACCGAGTATGCTCAGTGCCCCCAACGGTTTCGCTATCGTTACGTTGACGGACATCTGGGCTACCGTGAAGCCAATGGGAATCACGGCACTGAGATTGGCACAGTCACTCATTGGGCGTTACAGCATCAGATTCAAGAGCTTCAACCACTGTCGGCAAACTTTTCACACCTGTCGATCGATATCTTGCAAGAGGCACTGATACTGGCGCAGCAATTCCATCAGCGAGAGCTGTATGCACCGTATCGGCATCCAGAAGGATTGGCAGAACATGCCATAACGCTGAAGCTGGGTCAAATTACATTCAACGGGATCATTGATTGGCTAACCCCGGAGTGTGTATTGGATTTTAAGACCGATCAGGAACCTAAGCCTCATCACCATCGCTTGCAGTTGTGGGCGTACGCCAAAGCCACTGAGCGTACGACTGCTCATATCGCGTATCTCCGCCACAGCCAAGTGCATACCTTTACTGCTCAAGACTTAACTGAACTGCAAGACGAAGCTGAGGCTGTAGCAAACGCGATCGCCAAAGGACAATATCCACCCCAACCGTCTCAAACAAGCTGTAGCAGTTGTGCTTATCTAGAAATCTGTGACCACGGTATGCGATCGGGATGAAATTTGTTGGCAAGCATATCGTCATCAATCAACTTTGACATGGCGATGAAAATTGAATTTAAGGGCACTTTCAAGCAAGATTGATTATATCTCCCCGTCAAAATGGCATCATCCTTTACTTGGCTAGATTACTCTGAGCAAGACAAGCGTAAAATGCCTGATGTCATCAGCTTGTTTAGTGAAAAGACCACTCGCGACGAACTAGGCATTGGTTCTGTACGCGATGCCTTCGCCGAGCTGTTTTTTCCAGGCACCAGCACTATCCAGACCCGTGCACGCTACTTTCTCTTCATCCCCTGGATCTATCTTGATCTGGTGAGCCGCAAAACACCCTCCAACCAGATTGCAGCCAAACTGCGACAGCGAGAAGTTGAACTCATTAACGCTCTAGCCGATTCGGGTGAAACGAAGGGAGTCATTGGCATCCAGGCACGAGCAGGCTTAAAGCGGCTTCCCAGCAATGTCTACTGGTCTGGGTTAAGAACCTGGCATATCCGCCTGTTTCAGGGCTCCCAGGAAGATTACCACAGTAATCCATACCATTTCGCCAGCCGTTCTCAGCGCAACGATGATGGCGAACCCATTGATGGCAAGATCACTTACAACTGGCATCAAGGATTGCCGCCAGCTCCACCCAACTTCCCTCACAATGTCACCTTTCGTCTCACTTCTGCTGAGGCAGAGTATTTGGCAGAACGCATTTTGACCAAGTGCTCCAATAGCCTGCTAGCGTTTCTGGTCGATCGCCGCCAAACTAACATCCCTGCCGCTTTTGCGTGGGAACATCCTCTGTTTGATCAATTTCCTCCTCACATCCAAGAGCAGTTGCAGCACGCCCGTAACTTTTCTGAAGTCGTCCAGGGAGCGGCTTTACTCTACAACCTGATGTTGGCATCACCGTCTTTTGTCAAACGGGCAAAATTGCCATTCCTAAAAATCACAGCTTGCTCTACAGCTACTTGGAAGGTTCTGTGGTTGAAGTCAATGCTCCCCGTTCAGGCGGTATTTTCCATCCTAAAGTCTGGGTACTGCGCTTCACAGCCCCTAATCAACCGATTCTGTATCGCTGCCTCTGCCTCAGCCGCAACCTCACCTTCGATCGCTCCTGGGATACCATGCTGGTGTTGGATGGTCAGCTTATAAAGAACAGCAAGGAAGTCGCAGCGAACCGTCCCCTCAGTGATTTCGTTGCTTCCCTGCCTCGATTAGCTCGTAATCCATCGCTTGTGGAACGGGTACAAACGCAGGTCGATCTCATTGCGACAGAATTGCAGCGCGTACAGTTTGAACTGCCTGCTGGCTTTGAGCAACTGCTCTTCCACCCGTTAGGACTACAGGGAAATTCCAAGTCACCTATTGCTGGGCAAATCGATCGCCTACTAGTTGTCTCTCCTTTCGTCAGCGAGAAGCGCTTACATCAACTGAGTCAACAAGGGAAGCGTAATATTCTGATCGCTCGCCCTGAAGCACTCGAACAAATCCCCTTAACGACGTTAGGCACTTTTGCCCAGTGTTATCAAATTAGCCCTGCTGCCAATCCTGAGGATGCTGATGCAACGCCTAGCACTTCTACTCAGGCTCCTTTAGTGGGTCTTCATGCCAAACTCTACGTTGCAGAAGCAGGACCAACCGTCCGCATCTGGACTGGTTCCGCCAACGCAACGGATGCAGCTTTCGAGCGCAACGTGGAATTTCTGGTGGAACTGGTTGGAAGTAAGCAGCAGTTCGGCATTGATACTCTCCTAGCGCTGCATGATCACGAAGTCTCGTTCAGAAGCTTGCTAGAACCGTTTATCCCACCGTCTGAACCGATCCTGATTGACGACTCGCTGCAAGACCTGGCTCAAGCCGCAGAGGTTAAGCTGCTGAAATTTTCTCTGACCGCTCATGTTTTGCTAATCGAAGCCTCTGACCTGTATTGCCTACAACTGCAATTTGAAGGGAACGGTTCACTAGATTTCGCGCCCGATCTTGCGGTGCGTTTCAGTTGGACAAGAAGGGCTTGACTTTCACCCCTACTGCCATGCGATCGTTCACTGGAACTTACCCTCCAACCCTGTTGATCTCGAACAGCGTGAGGGGCGAATCCATCGGTATAAAGGACACGCCGTCCGCAAAAATTTGGCGCTCAAATATGGTCTGGGTGAAATTGCTAGTGCTGATGGTGATCCCTGGGAAAGTCTGTTTGCCGCAGGTAAGCGCGATCGCCCACAAGAGTCTTCAGACCTCATACCGTTCTGGCTTTACCCCTTGGTAGACGGTGCCCAAATTGAGCGCTACGTTCCCAACTTACCCCTGAGTCGTGATTCTGAGCGCTTGGTGGTTCTACGCCGATCGCTGGCAGTTTACCGGATGGTCTTCGGGCAAAGCCGTCAGGAAGATCTGCTTGCTTATCTGCTCGATCGTCTGCCTGTAGCCGAAGCAGAACAAGTTATGCGCAACCTCCAAATCAACTTAGAGCCACTTTAGGCTAGAAAGTAATCTACTTGACATTAAACAATTAAATTAGCTACATGAGCCAGTGAAACTATTAGTCCTAGAAAACCGACACTTAATTTGCGAAGCAAGTTGTTTCAGAGAAACGACAGTTAATTAGCGAAGCTGACTTTGCGACGCATAATATGCGAATCTGCTTGAATGTCGCTTTTTTGTACAAATAGCCTGAACAACCTGGTAAACAGTTGTTTAAGTCCGTTTGTACCCAGCTAAAACGATTTATGAAATGCGACGTTTAATGTGCGAACGTACAAGTGCTTTTGTCCATTAAAGAGCTATTTGTCAGTTTTAATTAGCTACTGCCAGGAAATTTTCTTCTCCACCGCATTTTCAGGGTTTCAACCAATACCCTCCAATTCTGGTCGGGTTCAATCCTACAAAACTAAGTTTAATTAGATCTCGCAGAAAAACATTAATGAGCATAGCCCTAATGCTGTAAAGCCACGCTCCTATGGCATAAGTTATGCGAACTTGCGATCAACGTTGGTGCGATCGCAGCGCTCCTTTCTATCCACTTTTATTTTTCAAATACTTAATGACACCCCAACTCTCTTAGCCAAATTTAATAATTTTGCTTCTCTTTATCATTAACGGCTAGAAGGGCGGCAGCACTCCCCGCACGCTCAAGCCCTTCTCTAGATTGGACTTCTCAGATGGTTGCAAAAGTCTTAAAGTGATTCAAAATCAACGTCTTAATTTCAGGTAGGGAACCCACCTTATTTGACTTGAAGCCTCTGTAAGCTTTTGTTGTGAAGAGTTTTAAGATTACGGTAAACTCACCCATTTCCTCCACTCAAAGGTTCCTTCAAACATGATGAGAAGGGGAATACGCTGCAACCGGAAAATGGTCGATGGTCGTTAGAGTGACCAATGAGGGGTATTGCGGTTTCTAATTCAGTGAAGTACAGTCGCAAAGAGGCAGAGGGCAGAAGTGAAAGAGAACGGCGGCTTTCCTCCTGCCTTCTGCCTTGAAACCTCAGCCCTTGTACTGCACTCTCATGAGAACCGCTATACCTAGCTCTAAGGCATCAAGCAGAACAGACAGAGGTTGGCTCAAAGGCACCGTTGCCTGCTTGAATCTGATGCCGAAAGGTGATGATGAGCTGGTTCAAAGCTTCCATGTCAATCAAAAAGGCATCGTGACCATGAGTGGAATGGAGCCAGGCGAACTGGGCGTTGGGAAGATGGGTTGCCAAGGTTTGCTGTTCGACGGGTGGATAGAGTACATCAGAGTCGATCGCTACCACTAACGCAGGCTGCTGAATTTGACTCAAAACCGCTGTATATTCACCTCGATCGCGAGCGACATCATGGGTATCCATCGCGTGGGTCAACGCGATGTAAGTATTGGCATCAAAGCGTTCCACCAGCTTTTGCCCCTGATAATGCAGGTAGTCAACCATCTCATAGGGGCGATCGGATGTGTGCTCCTGCTGTTGACGGCTAAACTTCGCCTCAAAGCTTGCCCACGAACGGTAGGTCAGCATTGCCATCATGCGTGCTGCCGCCAATCCAGCACTGGGGGACTGCTCTGGTAAATAATGTCCCCCTTGCCAGTTGGGATCGGCATAGATTGCTTGCCGCTGTGCTTCGCTGATGCCAATGCACCAGGCAGAATGCTTACCAGAAACGGCAATGAGCGCGATCGCCCCTACCCAATCGGGGTATAGCAACGCCCATTCGAGTGCCTGCATCCCACCCATTGAGCCACCCATGACCAGCTTGATCCGATCGACAGACAGCGCTTGCAGCAAAACCGCTTGTAAGTGCACCATGTCACGGATAGTAATCGATGGGAAGTCGGCACTGTAAGGCTTTTCGTTGCTAGGGTTGAGGCTCGTTGGTCCAGTTGTGCCGTAGCAACTGCCCAAGACATTAGGGCATAGAATGAAATCGGTTTCTGGATCAAAGGTTTGACCAGAGCCAAAGAGCGGTGCCCACCAATCATCGGCATCTGCCCATCCGGTGAGAGCGTGACAAACCACAATGGCATTATCTCGCTTGGCATTCAACTGTCCCCACGTGCGGTAAGCAATTTGCACACCCTCCAGTACCATGCCCGACTCTAAGTAAAATGGCTCTGTGAGAGTGTGGTAGTGGGTTTGAGGTGAGACGAATTGGCGATCGCTCATACGTGTTGAAACGCCTGCTCAAAGTCGGCTTTGATGTCGTCAATATGTTCAATGCCCACCGATACTCGCACCAAATCAGGTGTGACACCTGCTGAAACCTGTTCAATATCGTTCAACTGCTGATGCGTGGTGGAAGCCGGATGAATGACCAGCGTTTTGGCATCACCTACATTCGCTAGATGGCTGGCAAGTTTAACGTGGTCAATAAATGCCTTGCCAGCGTTCAATCCACCCTTGATGCCAAAATTCAACACACCACCAAAGCCATGCTGCAAGTATTTTTTGGCACGTTCATGATAAGGATGATCGGGCAAACCAAGGTAGTTCACCCACTCCACCCGAGGCTGTTGCTGGAGCCACTGTGCGAGTGCTAAAGCATTATCCACATGGCGCTGAACTCGCAGGGAAAGTGTTTCCAACCCTTGCAGGAATAAAAAGGCGTTAAAGGGACTCAAGGCGGGTCCTAGGTCGCGCAGCCCTTCCACTCTGGCGCGAATGATAAAGGCAATATTGCCAAACGAACCTTGAGCACCAAAGACATCATTGAAAATCAGACCGTGATAGCCCGGTGCTGGATCGGTGAAGACCGGAAATTTACCGCTGCCCCAGTCAAACTTGCCGGAATCAACAATTACGCCACCGATCGAGGTGCCATGTCCACCAATCCATTTTGTGGCAGACTGCACCACAATATCAGCCCCATGATCAATGGGACGAGCCAGATAACCTGCTGCTCCAAAGGTATTATCCACAATCAAGGGAATGCCGTTCTCATGGGCAATGTGAGCGAGTGCAGCGAAGTCCGGTACGTTGAACTGGGGATTGCCGATCGTTTCTACAAACAGTGCTTTGGTGCGATCGTCGATCGCCTGCCGAAAAGCTTCTGCATTATCCCCATCCACAAACTTGACCTGAATGCCCAACCGGGGAAACGTCACCTTGAACTGGTTGTAGGTGCCGCCATACAGGTAGCTTGTAGACACAATATTGTCACCTGCCTGAGCAATATTAGCGATCGCCAACAGTTGTGCTGCCTGACCACTGCTCGTTGCCAGTGCCGCCACTCCACCTTCCAGTGCCGCCACCCGCTTCTCAAACACATCCGTTGTCGGATTCATAATCCGCGTGTAGATGTTCCCGAATTCTTTCAGTGCAAATAGATTGGCACCGTGCTCTGAACTATCGAACGTGAAGGATGTGGTTTGATAAATGGGCACAGCGCGGGCATTTGTACCAGGAGCAGGCTCCTGCCCAGCGTGAACTTGCAAGGTTTCAAAGCGATACTGCTCAGTCATAGGAGGTCTTTGAGTTGGCTACAAAGGAATGCGGATCTTGAGCTAAACGGTGGTTGAGTAGATAATCGACTGGCAATGCCAAACTACGGTTATTCTATCGACTTACTGTATCGTTCATAGTACCGATCTTTGCTCAGCTTTGAAAGTTATCCGTTGAAAAGTTTAGGCGGTTAGACCCGTGATAAGCTCCAAGCGCGATCGTGAAAGGTGCAATGCCTACTTATACCAATTCTACAAAATCGCCCTACAGATTCGTTCTTGCTGCTGACCGCTGACCGCTGACCGCCAGCCGAAGCTTGCCTGTGTAGCCACAGCTTAGTGAAATGGTATGAGAACGTAAAGGTGGTAAAAGTCACGGGCACACAGACACTAGAACTGATACTCAACTGCTGGCGGTGTGCTTGGTGAGCTGGTGTGTAGCGTCACACCGTCATGTACCTCCTGTCATGCGGCGATCGGACTGCAATTGGGTATTGTACATTTTCCAGGGGAGAGACAATTTATGATGCCCAATAAAATGGTGCGCTGCTGTCAAGCAAACGCACCATAGGAAAGCCATAAGAGCGGCAATCGCCCTTAGTATGATCCCGCTAGAAGACGTGGGTCACTGTCCTCAGGATGAAGCACCGGAGTTGGTGAACCCCCTTTTGCCAGACTGGATTGCGGGGCGATCGCACTAGAAACTATTGTTTGCCAGTGACACTCTGAGGCATGAGGCTGCTCCATTGCTGAGCGACAACCCGTCCGACCATTTGGTAGGAGCCACTCTTGCCAGGTTTAAAGACGATCGCTTCACCTTCTTCGGGAACAAAGCCGATCGTGGCTAGAATATTTGTGCTGTGGGAAATGAGCACTGTATTCGTGCCAGAGGATGGCGCTGCCGCCAGCAGTGGCTTCAAACCAGAGGCAGCCCTTCGCTTCCCTTCCTCATTGTCAGTCACGTAATTCAGGGCATCAGACACTTCGGGTCGCCCAAAGGCAAGCCGTCCCGTATCCATTGCCCGACAGTAAGGGCTAGAAAAAACTTTGCTCACTGGAATTTGAAGGGTATCAATACCCTGACCGATCGTCCGAGCGGCAATTCTGCCATCTTTAGACAAATTCCGCTGGGTGTTGCAATCAGCAAGATTCACACTGGCAGCATCTTTCTGCGCCTTATCGCCCGCAGCATGACGAATGAGAATCACGTAACCACCTTGGCGCAAGGCACTAACCAGGGCTTGACTCTGCAACATCCCTTCTTGAGCGATCGCCGTAGCCGACAAACAAAGCGCACCCACGAACGAGAGCATTCCGATCGATCTCTGCATAGCTTTCTCCGTAGAAAATTCACACAGAATATAGCTCATCTCTTGACGCAGTGTGTGTTTGCTGGATGACGATACCCAGCGCGATCGCGCCTCTTTCTAGTAAGCTGTGTTGCTATCAGCGTTGTCAAAAAGCACATGACAAGAGTGGCGATCGTCCTTCTCTGTCTTTACAAACGCTTTACCGTTACTAACCACAGCTTCAACGGAAGTAACCACAGCTTCACAATTACTAACCAATGCTTGAGCGGAAGTAACCAATGCTTGAGTGGAAGTAACCACAGTTTGAGCGGAAGTAACCAATGCTTGAGTGGAAGTAACCAATGCTTGAGTGGAAGTAACCAATGCTTGAGCGGAAGTAACAAACGTTTGAGCGGGAGTAGCGAGGCGAGAAACCCGGTTTCTGGCTACAACCTGGATGGTAACGATATTTTCTCGTTGAGAAACCCGGTTTCTGAGACCCCCATTCAATCCTGCTGTGTGGCTAAACGTGATGCAGAAGTCGGGGATCTAGCACTTGAGGCTCTAACACTCGTCGTCGAGTCTTTGAAGCATCAAAGTCTTGACGGAACGCGAACGGCTGTACTGACGCAGCCTTGGTCTACGGTGAGACGATCGCTGTTCATTGAGGTTGATCGCCACTACGTTGAGTCAGGGCGGAGCGATCGCGCTGTTGCTCTGAGCTTGACCATTGAACCTTAGCGCATCACGGTTGAACCTCAGGACATCAACGACTGATCCAGCAAGTGTTGCGGAGAGACCTCATGCAGGAATCGGTCATCTATCAAAGTATTCTTCAAGAAGAAGCACTCACACTGATTCGGCGGCTGCTTAACCGGAAAGTTGGTGCGCTTTCCGACGACCTTCAAGCCCAAATTCAGCCGTTATCAGTAACACAGCTAGAGGAGTTGGGCGAAGCGCTGCTCGATTTTGATGCGTTAGCAGATTTGGTGAACTGGTTGCAGACTCATCAGGTAGCGTGAGCGCGATCGCTCTTTAATGCCTGCCTGACGAAGTGAGGATGACTGTTGTTTGACCGAATCCTGGAGCAAATGCAGGACAAGATGCGTCAGCGTCAGTACGTCATGACTCTGCACGCAGAAGAAGAAATGACCGACGATGGGCTGTCTATTTATGACATTGAGGCGATCGTTGATTCGGGTATGATCCTCGAACGGCAGAAGGATCAGAACACAAAGACATGGAAATATCGGGTTCATGGCAGAACCCTTGAGGGCGGTGCGGCTGAAGTCATTGCTAGACTGAGCTTAACGGGCAACGTTGTCATTATTACTGTGTACTTATGCTGACTGACTCAACCTGCTTCATTTGTGATGGCTGCGGGCAAAGCGGAGCCAAGATTCGCCATGTTACAAAAAGCTACGGCAAAGGTGAGAACCTCTTAGTCATTGAGAACATTCCTGTCATCAGTTGCCCCCATTGTGGTGAGAGCTATCTTACGGCTGAAACGTTACACCACATTGAGCAAATCAAATCAAACCGTCAGCAGTTAGCGGTTGAACGCCCTGTAGCCGTCGCACATTACGAGTGAAACCAATAAGTCTAGTTGCAGACGCATCAGGTAGCGTGAGGGCGATCGCGCAAATGCGATCGCTTCCTGACAAACCATCTACCCTTACCGTTACTCACAAAACCTGTAGGGAACTCTAGGGAAAGAAAACACCATTTACTTCCTTAAATCATCATGTCCACTCAACCTGAGCAAAAGCCTTCTAGTCAAGGAGAAACTCCTGATAAGCAACAAGCCCAGCAAGGATGTATAGGTTGCTTAGGTTTCATTTTCATAGGTTGGGTGCTGCTGTCAGTTCTAGGGCAATGTTCTCACAGTCCTACTACCAACACAACAAGCTCAGAAAGCTCTAGAAGCTCAAAGTGCCAACCAGGAGGAGATTGTTTATCTCCTCAGCAGGTGCAACAAGCAATATGCCAACAAGCAACAGATCCATCTAAACCGTACTATGACGATTGTAAGAAAAGAGGCTATTAATTTTCCTTGTGTGCCCATCCTACTCCGACCATGACACACTTTCTTCTGCCCTAAACTAGAGTTAAGCCATGCCATTTATCTCAGCCTATGACCGCCACGCTGATTCAGAGTTCTGATCGGGTTTTGCTTCGGAATATTAGTTGGCAGACGTACCAATCGTTGCTGAAGGATTTTGAGCAGCAGCCAGGAATGCGTCTGACTTACGATCGCGGCTTGTTGGAGATCATGATGCCGTTAGCGCCGCATGAAACGTATAAAAAGCTCTTGGGGCGGTTTATTGAGGCGTTGACCGAAGAATTAGAGATCGAAATTCGTAGCCTGGGTTCTTTGACGTGCGATCGCGAAGACTTAGCAAGAGGGTTAGAGCCTGACCAGTGCTACTACATTCAAAACGAGGCGGCGGTTCGTAATCGCGATCGTATTGATTTGACGCAAGATCCGCCACCTGATCTTGCCATTGAAGTTGACATTACTAGCAGTTCCATTGATCAACTCGCCATCTATGCTGCGCTGGGTGTTCCTGAAGTGTGGCGCTACGATGGTCAAACGTTAACCATCTATCACCTGGTAGCGGGAGTCTATGAGAGCCGCGATCGCAGCCTCAGTCTACCTCAACTCACTGCCGCTGAAGTCGTGCGGTTTCTAGAATTGAGCCACACTATGGGTGAAACGAGCTTGGTGCGCCAGTTCCGCCAGTGGGTGAGCACTATTTCCCTGCCTTTAGAACCTGATCTGTGATGAAAGGCAATGCTCCAAACATTACAGAATGGATGCCATCATTGCCACGAAACACTCCATGTTCGATGTAGTATCCGTTCTCCAGTTGCAAGACGGTAAACGTTTGAGTCTCCGGGTCGATCAACCAATATTCAGGGACATTGATTTCGGCATACTGACGACGCTTATCGATCGTGTCTCGTTGGCGGTTTTGCATCCCAGAGCTAATCACTTCTGCAATGAGGCGAGGCGGCGGCATTTGGCGTGTAATTGTCAATCGTCGTCGAGTCAGTTCAGGATGTTCCTCGCGAAGAATCACCAGATCGGGAATGCGGGTACGTGGTCTGCCAGCGACTTCAATTTCACAGGTTCCTGTTTTAATCAACCGGAACGAGATACCTATATTCACTAGCAGGAGGAACAAGTACGTACTAATTTCATCATTCAAGCTCGATTCGGGCATCTGTGCCACCAATTCCCCATCCACATACTCAAATCGCCCTTCTGGAAGCTCTTCGGGGTCTAATGCTAGATAATCCTCAAAACTGGCGAATTGTGGTTTTGCCTGGGTCATCGCTTACCTCTACTCTGCTATGCCATCGCGATCGCACTGCTATCCCCGCCTCTGTTTTTTATGGTACGCCAGGTAATCAATGAGCGTCACCTTTCATTCTATTTTGTCTGCTTACTTGAAGCAGACTCAGACAAGAAGCTAGAGCCTCAGTCCGATTTTTTCGCAGATTATGTGGTGTACGTAGCCTGAACGTATTGCTTCTAGCCATAATTGGCTGGTGTTCAGTAGCCGATCGCCCAAGGAATATGTCAGGATCGGGTGTTACTCAAATTAGTTCTGCCATGCTGGTGCAAACGTCTTCGCTAACATCTTCTTCGCTGCCGTTTCTGGATTCTGCTGTCGCAGCAACTTACGACAACGCTAAAGTTGTGATTCTGCCCATTCCTTACGAGGCGACCACTACCTATCGTCGCGGCTGTGAGCATGGTCCCGATGCCATTCTGGATGCATCTCAGCAGGTCGAGTATTACGACGAAGAACTCGATCGCGAACTGTGGGAGGTGGGAATTTATACGGAGGAGGCGATCGCGGATACTCGCAACGGTCAGAAAGTGTCGTCTGAAGCGATGCTCCGCGTGACACAAGAGACGGTTTACAAGCTCGCCTCAGATGGCAAATTTGTGATCTCGTTGGGCGGCGAACACAGCATCACTACAGGCATTGTCGAAGCGTATCGGCAGGCGAATCCGGGTGAGACGTTTACCGTCGTGCAGGTCGATGCTCACGGTGATTTGCGCCACGAATACGAAGGCTCCATTCACAACCACGCTTGCGTCATGCGGCGGATTGTTGATATGGGTTTGCCAACCGTGCAGGTGGGCATTCGCAGCATTTGTAAAGAAGAAGCAGATTTGATCAAAGAGAAACAGCTTGCTGTCTTCCGCGCACGGGAAATTGTCGCACAACCCGACTGGATCGATCGCGCCGTTGCCAGCATCAAAACCGAGAAGGTCTTCATCACGATCGATCTCGATGGCATCGATCCCACGCTCATTCCCGGTGTTGGCACTCCCGAACCTGGCGGACTGAACTGGTACAATCTGCTCACCTTCATCCAGCGTATCTTTGCTGCCCATCAAGTTATCGGTTGCGATGTCATGGAACTGGCTCCTATCAACGATTCTGTGGTATCAGAGTTTACGGCAGCCAAATTGGTCTATAAACTAATTGGGTATCAAGCGATCGCGCAAAACTGGAAGTAGTTTTTGGTTTTTAGTGATTGGTTTTTAGAAGGAGTTAGGAGGCGGAAGGCAGAGGGCAGGAGGCAGAAGGCAGGAGGTAACGATGTTGACTTCACAGGCTAAGCAGGAGTCAATGACGTTAGAAGAAGCCGGAAGGCAAGAAGCCAGAATTAACTCAAAATGCTCCCCTTGCCCCTCGTCTCCCCTGCCTCTTGATCTTTTCTGCTAACAACTAAAAACCAACAACGTCTCCGCCCCTCCGCTCTACCAGGATTCACTGCATGGAAAAGATGAGTACCGTGATTGGCTGCTACGCTCCAGATTTTGAGATACCGGGGATTGATGGCTCTGTGCATCATCTGGCAAAGTACCTCGAACAGTTTCGAGCGGTGGCGGTTGTGTTCATGTGCAACCACTGCCCGTATGTCCATCGGCACCTCGATCGCCTCAGGCAAATCCAGGCAGAGTTCCAGAGTCAAGGCGTGACGCTCATTGGCATCAACTCTAACGATGCCGATCGCTACCCCGACGACAGCTTCGAGAACATGAAGCGGTTTGCTGCCGACCATCAACTGAACTTCCCCTATTTGCGGGATGTGACGCAAGACGTTGCCCAAAGCTTTGGCGCTGAGAAAACGCCTCATATCTTTCTACTCAACCAGCATGGCGTGCTTTGCTACAGCGGTTCGGTCGATGATAGCCCCAACGATCCTGCTGCGGTGCGGGTGAACTATTTGCGGGATGCGATCGCCCAAATTTTGCTCAACGCCCCGATTAAGTCAACTTCTACAGAGCCTGTCGGTTGCTCTGTCAAATGGCGTTCCTAGTCGCTTGCGAGCTATAGAAGGTTCAGCGTAGTCGGAACAAAGCAGTGGATCAATGCCACATCTGGCTCAAGTATGGCTAGTTAAACGATCGCCTTCTGACAAAGCGCAGGCGATCGTGCATCAAGCATTTACAGTTTCCTACATTTCTTAACTTTCGCAATGTCTGCTAATCCCCTGCTGCTGCTCGACTACGAACCGTCCCTCGAACGTTTGGGCGACGACTACTACGACCAGGTTGAGGCGGCTGAGTTTCCAGCGCATATCCTGCGGTTTCGCAACAATGCGTTATTGCCAAGGCTAGGGCTTGATCCCAACGCTGTGAGTGATGCTGACTTTGTAGAGGCGTTTGGCAGGTTTCAAGCACCGCGTCCCCTGTTGGCGCTACGGTATCACGGGTATCAGTTTGGCGAGTACAACGCTTTTTTGGGCGACGGTCGCGGCTTTCTGTATGGTCAAGTGAGAGGCGCAGACGGCAACCTGTACGACATGGGCACCAAAGGATCAGGCACAACGCCCTACTCCAGAGGGGGCGATGGCAGACTCACGCTGAAAGGAGGGGTACGCGAAGTATTGGCAGCGGAGTCCTTGCATCGGGCTGGCGTTCTTACGTCTCGTTGTCTCAGCCTGATTGAAACCGGGGATGCGCTGTGGCGTGGCGATGAACCGTCACCCACGCGATCGTCTGTGATGGTGCGCTTTCAGCAATCCCACATTCGCTTTGGCACGTTTGAGCGGCTGCATTACCTCGATCGCAAAGACCTGATCGCCATTTTGCTCGATCATGTGATTGAAGTTTATTACCCGCAGTTGGCAGGCACGAGCGATCGCTACGCCCTGTTTTACGCTGAACTGGTGCAGCGGGTAGCCGAACTAGCCGCGCAATGGATGGCAGCAGGGTTTTGCCATGCGGTGCTCAATACAGACAATATGGCAATCACGGGCGAAAGCTTTGACTACGGTCCGTTTGCCTTTCTTCCTACCCTCGACCCCAGCTTCACGGCTGCCTATTTCGATCACTTCGGGCGCTACAGCTACGGCAGGCAACCTGTCATTTGCCGCTGGAATTTGGAAATGCTGCAACGCCCGTTAGAACGCGTCATTGAGGCATCGGCGTTAGAGTCAGGACTCGCCACCTTTGATCAACACTATGAGCGCACCTACCGGGAACAAATGCTGCACAAGTTGGGATTTGAAGCGCTAGACAATCCAGCACTTGATCATTTACTCAACCAAACCTTGCAACTGTTACGAGAAACGCAAATTGGTTACCACAGTTTCTTTGCTGAATTGGCTCAGCAGTTCGCAAGCAATTGGCGAGAAGATGTGGGCAATATTTTTAGTCAGGCAAGCGTCTCGCCCGGTGAGTTCGCCAATTTATGGAACGCCTGGAAAAGCTGCTACTTCAATCTTTTGCTGAATGTTCCAGAGGCAGGGATGGACACGATCGCCAGCCGCCTCCGCGACCACAATCCGCTTATAGTGCCGTTGCGACCAGAGATTGAAACCGTGTGGGATGCGATCGCTCAGCATGACGACTGGCAACCCTTTAATGCTTTGCTAGAGCGCCTTCGAGCGAGATGAGACATCCTTCAGAGCCACCCCAACTAGCCACAAACCGACTGTTGATCCGTCTGGCAACCAAGCGGGACGTGCATGAAATTGCACGCTACTACCGCACGAACCGAGCGTTTTTAGCCCCTTTTGAGCCAACGCGATCGGAGCACTTTTTTGTTGAAGACTTTTGGCGTGGTCAGGTGGAGCGCAATCTCATTGAGTTCAATTACAACCAATCGCTTAGACTGTTCGTCTTTGAGCAAGCAAAGCCTGAAATGATCATTGGTATTATCAATTTCACCCAATTCTTTCGTGAGCCTCTTCATGCCTGTATTTTGGGCTACAGTCTGGCAGAAAGTAAGCAAGGAAACGGCTACATGACAGAAGCGGTGGGACGATCAATTCAATACATTTTTAATGAACTGAATTTTCATCGCATCGCCGCAAACTATATGCCCCGCAATCAACGCAGTGGTAATCTACTCAAAAAGTTAGGTTTTGTAGTCGAAGGCTATGCGAGAGACTATTTATTGATCAACGGCAAATGGGAAGATCACATTTTAACGAGTCTGACGAATTTGTGCTGGCACATTGATTAATGTAAAAAGGCAGAAGGCAAAGGGCAATTGGTGCGAAAGTGCGAAATAGAGTTTTAATAGAGAAAGGAAATCGCTAAGGTTTGAGCATTCAGTCTGTAAAGGTTGCGTGATTAGCGATCGAGCGATAAAGCCAGATCCCTGACATGGACGCTACCAATGGCACTACCAAGTACTGGCACCTGTTCACTGCTCACGAGACACTGATCAGGCTTAACGTACAGCGCCGACAGCCATTTGCTGATACGCCTAAACTCTCAAGCGCTCCCCTATTCTCTGTCTGCTTGCCGCTCTTTGAGTCATTCAGAAGCGATTCTGCTTCCTACTGTTCGCTTCGAGCCAGCACTAGTTCAGACCAGCCTGATTGATCGCAGTAATGCTTTCAGCTTTGCGTGATGCCCTCAGCGATCGGGCTAAACCTGGTTGCTCAAACCGATTGAGGGCAGGCGCAAACAGGCGTTGGGTGAAGTAACGTTCACACCGGATGAAGCGTTGTCTAACCGTAGCTGCGTTGCTCAGCCTCCAAACCTGAATTTAAGGTTCTGTTCCATACCGAATACAGAATTACGTACACAAGGATCTATCGCTTCATGGAATTTTCGATCGCTGCCCTGTTGTCAAACTTCACCGATGACAAACTCGTTGCTCCCAAAGTTTTAGAAAAAAAACTGGATTGCCGAAACGACGATGATTTGCTGCGGCTTCAAATTGCGCTTGATGCGCTCGAAAAAATTGGCATCCTGACCAAAGATCGGGGACGGTATAAGCGGATTGCAGAAGAAGGAGTCGTTGAGGGCAAACTGCGCTGCTCCAGCAAGGGCTTTTGTTTTGCCATTCAAGATGTTGAAGGCGCAGAAGATATCTACATTCGTGAAAGCCAGCTCAGCAATGCATGGAATGGCGATCGCGTTCTAGTCCGGGTAACGAAGGAAGGCAGCCGTCGTCGCAGCCCCGAAGGTGAAGTTCGTCTGATTCTAGAGCGCTCCAACCCTTCAGTGCTGGCGCGGGTCAAGCAGGCAGAGGATGGGTTTCGAGCCGTACCGCTGGACGATCGCCTGCTGTTTGAAGTGCGGCTACAGCAAAACGGGGAAAACTTGAGTGAGGCGATCGACCATTTAGCGCATGTCAAGCTACTGCGCTACTCACTGGGGCAAAATCCGCCGTTGGGCAGCGTTGCTCAAATTTTAGGCACCGATACCGATGCTGCCGACATTGATATCGTCTGCTGCAAGCATTACCTCTCTCGCACCTTTAGCGATGAGGTGCAAGCTGCCGCTCAGTCACTGCCAACCAAGCTAGAGAAGACAGAGCTGAAAAATCGGCTGGATTTACGCAAACTGACCACGATGACGATCAAGGCAGACAGCAGTCAGGCAAATACCGATAGCCTGGATGATGCCCTCACCTTAGAGCAAACTCAAGACGGGCAGTGGCGCTTGGGGGTTCACATTGCGGATGTAGCGCACTATGTTGAACCAGATTCGCCCGTCGATCGTGAAGCACGTAAGCGTGGCACCTCTGTTTACCTGGGTGAACTCGTGATCCCAATGCTGCCTGATGCGATCGCCCACTCGCTTTGTGCCTTTCAGGTGGGACACGATCGTCTAGCCGTGTCTGTTCTAGTCACGCTTGATGCGGAAGGGCACGTTGTAGAGTACGAAATTCAGCCAACGGTCATTAAAGTTAACCATCAGTTGAGCTACCATCAGGCACAGGCAATTCTGGAGCGGTCAGCCGACAACGATCAGCCGACCGTAGAGATCGAAGCGCTTGAACCTGTGTTTGAGCTGTTGGATCAGCTAGCGGCACTCAGCCATGCGTTGAAAGACCAACGGCATCAGCGAGGAGCCTTTGAACTCAACCTGCCAGAAAAGCCAACATCCAGTAGCCTTGCTGACGCTGACCAGGATACAGGCAAGCTTGTCTTTACACCGAAGTTTCACTATGACGACGAAGGGATCTTGGGCGCAATGGTTGTCTCGCCCTCCGTCCCAACCTACGCCATGATTGCTGAGTTTATGCTGCTGGCAAATCAGCTTGTTGCCAACCACCTGCAAGCGTTGGGCGCTCCGAGCCTCTACCGAGTGCATCCCACGCCCGACCCAGACGACGTACAGGAGTTGATTAAACTGTCCATCAACATGGGCATTGAGCTGCATCTAGAGCAAGAAGATGTGGTGCGACCCGAAGACTACCAGCACTTTACGCAAAAGTTCGCTGAATCGGATGCTGAACGGGTCATGACCTATCTCTTACTGGAAACCCTGAAGCCTGCGTTTTACAGCACTACCCCTCGATCGCACTTCGGTCTAGCACTGGATCATGGCTATACCCATTTCACCTCACCTGTACGCCGCTATCCCGATTTGTTGGTGCAGCGGGCACTCCATGCCGTTTTTAAGGAAGGGCGCGATCGCAAGTCTAGCCGTTCTAAAGAAATGGTCAATCTGCGGCACAGCTCATCGCACGGCAACATTAGCTGGAACGTGCTGCCTCCTGAAATTCATCAGGAGCTAGAAACCTACTTTGCTTCGCAGGTCGTGCATCTGAGCGAACGCGAGAAAGTCGCGCAGGAAGCCGAACAAGATCTGGAAGGACTCAAGAAAGCCGAATTAATGCGAGAGCGCACTGGCGAAATTTTCCACGGCTTGATCACAGGCGTTCAGTCCTACGGTCTGTTCGTCGAAATCGAAGAGCTATTGGTGGAAGGCTTGGTGCATGTCAGTTCTCTCAAGGATGATTGGTACGAGTACCGATCGCGCCAGCAAACGTTGGTTGGACGCAAAAACCGCAAGCAGTATCGTCTGGGCGATCGCATCGAAGTTCAGGTGAAGAGCGTGGATTACTACCGCCAGCAAATTGACCTCCTTGCAGTGGGTGGTGGCAGCGAAGCACCAGATGACGAAGTAGGTTTAGACACGATCCAGATTGCCGAATCAGAACCAGAGTTTGAGGATGATTAAGCACAGAGAGAAGTCAGGAGTCAGGAGTCAGGAGTGGAGAAGCAGAAGCAGGGGAAGCAGGGGGGCAGAGGGAGCCGGGAAAACAGGAATTAACGAAAAGTTATTACCAACAACCAACAACCAATAACTAACAACTTCTTCAACTCAAAACTCAAAGCTCAAAACTCGAAACTTTCCCCACCTTCCTCATACCCTCATCTCCCCCTCCCCCTTGTCCTCTTCTCTCCCCCTTCCCCCCTCTCGTCCCCTTATCCTTGGCATCACCGGAGCCTCTGGGCTAATTTATGCCGTTCGTGCGCTCAAATTTCTGTTGCAGGCAGACTACACGATCGAATTAGTTGCCTCCAAGTCGGTCTACATGGTTTGGCAGGCAGAGCAAAACACTCGAATGCCACCGGAACCGATGCAGCAGGAGCAGTTCTGGCGGCAGCAGGCAGGCATAGAGACGGCTGGCAAACTAACCTGTCACCCGTGGAGTGATGTCGGAGCCACGATCGCCAGCGGTTCCTTTCGTACGCTGGGTATGCTTGTCATTCCATGCAGCATGAGCACGATCGCCAAACTTGCAGGCGGACTCAGTTCCGATTTGCTCGAACGTGCTGCCGACGTGCAGCTCAAGGAAGGACGCAAACTCGTTGTGGTGCCCCGTGAAACGCCCTTTAGCCTGATCCATCTCCGTAACCTGACAGCGCTGGCAGAAGCGGGAGCGCGCATTGTGCCTGCGATTCCTGCCTGGTATCACAACCCACAAACGATCGAAGATTTAGTTGATTTTGTCGTTGCCCGCGCCCTCGATCAGCTAGATATTGACTGCATTCCGATTAACCGCTGGCAGGGGCATTGAGGGCTTCGAGTTCTAGTGAGGAGATTGGTCAGTCATAACATTTCAGCTTGATGTAGCTCCATTTTAGAGGGCTATGCCTCTGACATCTTTTGCACGGCATCACTCGGCTTCATCAATGGACTCATCAGTAGACTTTTTGCCTGCAAGGGCGATCGCAATCGCATCAACAACCCTGGCAACGGGAAAAATCTCCATGCCCAAATCGGGTAAGACTTGCCCTTTCGGAACGATCGCCTGCTTGAAGCCTAGTTTCGCCGCTTCTTTCAGCCGTAGCTCCATTTGTGAAACGGGTCGCACCTGCCCACCCAAACCCACTTCGCCAATTAAGACCATGCGGGGATCAACAACCCGATCGCGAAAACTTGCCACCACTGCGATCGCCACGCCCAAATCAGCAGCAGGTTCTCCCACGCTCAAGCCACCAGAAGAGGCAACGTAAGCATCCAGTTTGGAGAGGGGAATGCCGACCCGTTTTTCCAACACTGCCAGAATTTGCAGCAGCCGATTATATTCAATGCCCGTGGTCGATCGCCGGGGTGAGCTGTAGCTAGTCGGGCTAACGAGAGCTTGCAATTCAACCACGATCGGGCGCGTCCCTTCACAGGCAACGATCGTTGCACTACCCGACGAAAACTCATCCCGATTGCCCAGAAACAGTTCCGAGGGATTAAGCACTTCCTGCAACCCCTGATCCACCATCTCAAACACGCCGATTTCGTGGGTCGCCCCAAAGCGGTTTTTCACCGATCGCAGCAAGCGGTGGCTAGCAAAGCGATCGCCCTCAAAGTACAGTACCGTGTCCACCATATGTTCGAGTACCTTTGGTCCCGCGATCGCCCCTTCCTTCGTCACGTGCCCCACAATGAACAGCGTAATATTCTGCCGCTTCGCCATCTGCATCAGCACCGACGTACACTCCCGCACCTGCGCCACCGAACCAGGGGCAGACGACAACGCACTGAAGTATAGCGCCTGGATACTGTCAATCACCGCTACATGAGGCTTTAGCGACTCCAACTCTGCAAGAATCGTATCGAGGTCGGTTTCGGGCAGAAGGTAGAGGTTGGAGGGTGTGGGGTGTGGGGTGTGGGGTGTGGGGTGAGAAGAATCGGGAAGAGTCTTGAGTTTTGAGTTTTGAGTAGCGCTTTGCGCCGACAAACTAGAGAGTTTTGAGTTTTGAGTTTTCCCGCCTCCCGACTCCCGACTCCCGACTCCCGACTCTTCCCTTCTGCCTTCTGCCGCCTGCCCTCTGCCTCCTCTTCCCTCCCCCCTTTCCTCCCCCACCCCCAGCCGCTGCGCTCTCAGCTTCACCTGTTGGGCAGACTCTTCGGCACAGACATAGAGCGTGCGATAGGTTTGAGACAGGCGATTGGCAGTTTGTAGCAGCAGGGTGGATTTGCCGATACCCGGATCGCCACCGATGAGTACTAGAGAACCGGGGACGATGCCACCACCGAGGACGCGATCGAGTTCCACATAGCCGGACGACAGGCGAGACTGAGGGTGGTCAGAGATTTGCGCCAGTGTGAGAGCAGCTTTGGGCTGAGCGGGCGTTTGATGGGCAGTGCGGCTACCGACGCGAACGGCACCGGGACGAGCGGCTGTAGTTGTAGCAGGGGCGACCTGCTCTTCGAGTGCATTCCAGCTATTGCAGGCAGGGCATTTGCCAAAGTATTGTGAGGACTCTGCACCGCATTGGTTGCAAACGTAGTGCGATCGAAGTTTCGGCATTCTTGGTGAGGAACGGTTAGAAGTACTTGTATCAGCGAGAACGCCAACAAATGTAATAGTAAGAACGTCCGAAGCGCTTTGAGGGAGACAATTTTAGCGTTCCGAACCAGACCACTTCGGGTACTATCTTTAATGATAGGGTACAGAAATTAATGATTCTAAAATTAGCTTAAGGAGTCTATCATCTTGGAAAATCACAAAGAAAAAATATTAGTGGTTGATGATGAAGCGAGTATTCGCCGCATCTTAGAAACGCGCCTCTCAATGATTGGCTACGATGTGGTGACAGCCGCTGACGGTGAAGAAGCGCTGGACACCTTTCGTAATGCCGACCCTGACCTGGTTGTTTTAGATGTGATGATGCCAAAACTTGATGGCTATGGGGTTTGTCAGGAGTTGCGGAAAGAGTCGGACGTACCCATCATTATGCTGACAGCGTTGGGCGATGTCGCCGATCGCATCACGGGTCTGGAACTCGGTGCCGATGATTATGTCGTCAAGCCCTTCTCACCCAAAGAGCTAGAAGCGCGGATTCGATCGGTGCTGCGCCGAGTCGAAAAAACAGGTACCACAGGCATTCCTAGCTCTGGTGTCATTCATATCAACAGCATTCGCATCGATACCAACAAGCGTCAAGTTTACAAGGGTGACGAACGTATTCGGTTAACGGGGATGGAATTTAGCC
This sequence comes from Tildeniella nuda ZEHNDER 1965/U140, assembly GCA_019358895.1. Taxonomy (GTDB): domain Bacteria; phylum Cyanobacteriota; class Cyanobacteriia; order Leptolyngbyales; family Leptolyngbyaceae; genus Stenomitos; species Stenomitos nudus. The sequence goes on from JAHHIG010000006.1 coordinate 28,120, forward strand.
TGCTGGAACTGCTGGTCAGTCGATCAGGAGAAGCATTTTCCCGATCGGAAATTCTGCAAGAAGTGTGGGGCTACACACCCGAACGTCACGTTGATACGCGCGTTGTAGACGTACACATTTCTCGTCTCCGCGCCAAGCTCGAAGACGACCCCAGTAACCCAGAGCTGATCTTAACGGCTCGTGGTACAGGCTACCTCTTTCAGCGCATTCTTGAACCGGGCGAAATCGAATAGACCAGACTGGCTCAGCAGGCTTGTATGCTGAAGGAGAGAACGTCTATGCCTCAGATGCCCATGCAGATTTATTTGGACTACAGCGCCACGACACCCACGCGTCCAGAGGCGATCGCGGCAATGCAGGTTGCCTTGAGTGATCAGTGGGGCAATCCATCGAGCCTTCATGCATGGGGGCAACGGGCCGCGATCGTCGTTGAACGTGCCAGGGTGCAGGTAGGGCGACTGCTTAATGCCCCACCCGAAGCGATCGTCTTTACGGCTGGCGGCACTGAGGCAGATAATCTGGCAATCATGGGTGTTGTGCGTCAATATGCCACACCGCAGCATGTGATTATCTCCAGCGTCGAGCATTCAGCGATCGCCGAACCTGTGCGCTGGCTTGAACAATTGGGCTGGCAGGTCACGCGCTTACCTGTTGATCAGCAGGGACGAGTTAATCCTTTGGAGTTACGGGCGGCGCTGCAAGCAAACACCGTTTTAGTGTCAATCATCTACGGTCAGAGCGAAGTTGGCACGTTACAACCCATTCAGGCATTAGGGGCGATCGCCCGTGCTCACGGTGCTTTGTTTCATACCGATGCCGTGCAGGTTGCAGGACGCTTGCCGCTAGATATGCAACAACTACCTGTTGATCTGTTGTCCTTATCCAGCCATAAACTTTATGGTCCTCAAGGTGCAGGGGCGCTGTATGTACGACCGGATGTGACGCTCCTGCCGTTAATCGGTGGCGGTGGTCAGGAAGCGAAACTACGATCGGGCACACAGGCTGTACCCGCGATCGCAGGCTTCGGCGTTGCTGCTGAGTTAGCCGCACAGGAGATGGCGATCGAAACGCCACGACTGATCCAACTGCGCGATTACCTTTTCGAGCAATTAGCCGCTGTCCCTGAGTTGGCACCGACTGGTGATCGCTGGCATCGTTTACCCCATCACACCAGCTTCTACCTTCAACATGCTGATGGCGAGGTGCTCAACGGTAAAACGCTCGTGCGCCACATGAATCTCGCTGGCATCGGCATCAGCGCTGGCTCTGCCTGTCACAGCGGTAAATTGTCTCCCAGCCCAATCTTGCAGGCAATGGGGTATAGCGATCGCATTGCCAAAGCAGGCGTTCGTCTCACGTTGGGAAAGCAGACAACTGAAGCTGATATCGACTGGACGGTGATGGTACTCAAGCAATTGCTGGCTCGACTCGCACCAGAACCATCTTTATCCAGGTTGTCTTACTGATGCACCACGATCGCATCGCTTACCGGGAGTGCGATCGCTTATCATCTGCGCAAGCCAATCGCTCTCCAAACGCAATCGCGCAGTAATGGTCGATCGCTTGCCGCACTGCAAAATAACCAGAACCCGGCTGGTCAAAAACGGCAGCATTTACAACAGCAAGCAAAGCCACAACTGCAACGACTGCGATCGCCAGTTAGCGATAGGGTCTACTGCACTTCACGCCGCTCAGGATAACATTGGTCGTTTATCGGTGCAATCTTCATTGTTCAATGAAGATCTCCTCAAGCAATTGAACCTTGATGAGTCAGCACGTTATAACGCTTACAGTGAGTGAACAAACTTTATCAGGCGTATAGTGTAAAGTTCTCATAAAACGCTCTAAGCACTTAGTTGTCAGAGGTCGTGTTGTGAGGAAATTGTGATGAACGTCTCGCCCACCGAAATTCCTGATGTGTTAGTTTTCGAGCCTCGTGTCTTTGAAGACGATCGCGGCTTCTTTTTTGAAAGCTTCAACGAACGTGTGTTTGCTGATAAAACCGGAGTCAAGGTTCAATTTGTTCAAGATAACCACTCGCGCTCCTGTCAAAACGTTCTGCGGGGGCTACATTATCAAATTCAGCAACCTCAAGGTAAGTTAGTGCGAACAATTTTGGGCACTATATTGGACATAGCCGTTGACATTCGTCGGCACTCACCGACCTTTGGGCAATGGATTAGTTGTCAGCTCAGCGCCGAAAACAAGCGCACACTTTGGGTTCCTGCCGGATGTGCTCATGGCTTTGTGGTCATTTCAGAGGTCGCCGAAGTGCTGTACAAGGCAACAGACTACTACGCACCTCAATACGAACGCTGCCTGCTTTGGAACGATCCTGATTTAGCAATTGACTGGTCTCTCACAGCAGAACCAATTCTGTCTGCTAAAGACCAAGCAGGAAAGCCTCTTAAATTAGCTGAAGTCTATCCTTGACCGAAAACCCTCTTCTCAGAGATTCGTCTTATGAAAGCAATCATTCTCAGTGGTGGTAAAGGCACACGACTGCGACCACTGACTTACACTGGCGCAAAACAACTGGTGCCAGTGGCGAACAAACCCATTCTTTGGTATGGCATAGAAGCTATTGTGGCGACGGGCATTACCGACATCGGTATCATCATCAGCCCCGAAACAGGCGAAGAAGTCAAAGCAAAAACAGGTGATGGCGATCGCTTTGGTGCCAGGATTACCTACATTTTGCAGGAGCAGCCTGCAGGTCTGGCACATGCCGTCAAGATCGCTCGTCCCTTTCTGGGCGATACCCCTTTTGTGATGTACCTGGGCGACAACCTGATTCAAAATGAACTCGGCGAGTTTCTGAATCACTTTAAAGAACAGCAGATGGATTCTCTCATCTTGCTGCGTCCGGTTGCTAACCCATCTGCGTTTGGGGTTGCTCAAATTGATGAGCAGGGGCGGGTCGTGCATCTGGTTGAAAAGCCCAAAGTGCCGCCGTCAAATCTAGCGCTAGTCGGTATCTACTTTTTTGCTAACACCATTCACGCCGCGATCGATCGCATCCAGCCGTCTGCCAGAGGTGAGCTTGAAATTACTGACGCGATCCAAGACCTGATCGACCACAAACAACACGTTGAAGCCCGTCAAATTGAAGGATGGTGGCTTGATACGGGTAAAAAGGATGACCTCCTCGAAGCGAATCAGATCATTCTGGACACATGCCTCAAATCCGACCTCTGCGGTGAGTTGGATGCTCAAAGTCAGGTTTTCGGACGCGTCCAGATTGGCACAGGCTCCAAACTCATCAACTGTAGTGTCCGTGGTCCTGTGACGATCGGCAAAGACTGCCACCTGGAAAATTGCTTTATCGGTCCTTACAGTAGCATTGCTGATCAAGTGACGTTGATTGATGTTGATTTAGAGCACAGTGTCATTCTTCGAGGCGCAAAGGTTATAGGCATTCATCAGCGCATCGTTGACAGCGTGATCGGACAACGCGCTCACCTCAAAACTGCCCCACAGCGTCCAAAAGCACTGCGCTTCATGATCGGTGATGACTGCCAGATTGAGTTAGCATAACGGCTACATCGTTTGCAGTTGACTAAAAGACACGCCACCTTCCCACAATCTCTGTAAAGGGAGCCGACCTAAAGACTACCGAGGGAGGAGTTCTAGCCCAAGCACTATGTTGTAAATTTCGCCTAAACCAACAGGTGTATTACCAGCCCTAAAGAGTTTGATATGACTAGCGACAAACCCCGCGTGCTGCTTGTGGCAGAACATGCTTCGGCGAAGTTTGGCGGTGAGGCAGCATTGCCGCTCCATTACTTTAGAGTGCTCCGGAAGCGTCAGATTGAAGCCTGGCTGATTGTGCACGATCGCACTCGTGATGAGCTAAAGCTGTGTGTCGGAGACGACTTCGATCGCATCTTTTTTGTCTCTGACACAACTGCACACCGACTGCTGTGGCGGCTTGGTCAATACTTACCGCAGCGATTGGCTTACTTTACAGCCTGGTTTGCTTTACGCTTATTGACGCAGATAGCTCAACGCCGTTTGGTAAGACAAATTGTGCAAAGCCACCGGATTACCGTTGTGCATCAGCCAATTCCCGTTTCACCCAAAGAGCCATCTCTGATTTTTAATGTGGGGGCACCAGTCATCATCGGACCGATGAATGGTGGCATGAACTACCCACCCGCTTTTGAGTGGATGCAAAGCCGCTTCGTTCATCTGGCTCTTCAAGTAGGTCGTTTATTGGCTGACTGCCTTAATTGGCTCATTCCGGGCAAACGCCAAGCGGCGGCTCTACTGGTTGCCAATACACGCACATGCCATGCGCTACCGAAGGGTACCTGTGGTGATGTGGTTAGGCTTCATGAGAATGGCGTTGATCTGTCGGTATGGCAACCAACGTCTGAACCAGTGTCTCAGGTGCCTACACAACCGCTAACAGAGACAAAAAGCCCAGTTACCAAGTTTGTTTTTGTTGGTCGGTTGGTGCATTGGAAGGCGGTTAATCTACTGTTGCTTGCGTTTGAGCGGGTTGCCCAGCAGCTACCTGTTGAGCTGGAAATTATTGGCGATGGTCCTGAGAGTACAAGCCTGAGACAGCAGGCAAGAGCATTAGGATTGTTGCCATTGCACGAACTTCAAAGCACTGACCAGACTATATGCAGGCAGACTCAACTCCATAGCTCAGTGCATTTTCTGGGTTGGTTATCTCAAGCTGACTGTGCTCGACGGCTGCAACGATCGGATGTGATGGTGCTGCCCAGTATGCTGGAGTGCGGTGGTGCAGTGATTTTAGAATCAATGGCGATGGGTATTCCGGTGATTGCGACGAACTGGGGCGGACCGTCAGATTATTTGGATGAATCGTGTGGCATTTTAATTGAGCCACGATCGCAGCGTTTATTTGTCAATGATCTAGCCGCAGCGATGATCCGGATGGCAGCGTCACCAGCTTTGCGTCAATCGATGGGTCAAAGGGGTCGTCACCGAGCAATGCGCTATTTTGACTGGGATGTTAAAGTCGATGCCATTCTAGAAATTTATCGAGCTGTACTCAAGGCAAACGCGCCCATGCGATCACTGACAAACCCGGAGAACGCAGGTAATGCTGTTAGCAGAGTGTAAATTCTGAAGGGTGTAAACGCCAAGTCATAGCAAGATAACACTTTTTTACAAAGCCCAAAACACGCCGTCCCAGTTCAACTTCAATTAACGCAAGCACCTAAAATTTATGACATCTATAGAGCAAGAACCATCCCTATCAAGAAACCCGCGCACTATTTTGATTACTGGTGGAGCGGGCTTCATCGGCGCTAACTTTGTCCATCACTGGTGCAAACACTATCCGGGCGATCGGGTAGTGGTGCTTGATGCGTTGACCTATGCTGGCAATCGTAAAACCCTGGAAGCGCAAGAGGCACAGGCGAATCTACGCTTTGTTCAAGGCGATATTTGCGATCGGGCGTTGGTGGATGCCTTGCTGCGGGAGGAAGCGATCGATACAGTGGCGCATTTTGCGGCGGAGTCCCATGTCGATCGATCGATTCTGGGTCCCGATGCCTTTGTACGAACGAATATCAATGGCACCTTCACGCTGGTTGAAGCCTTTCGACAACACTGGAATGCCCACCAACAGCCGACTCATTTTCGCTTCCATCACGTTTCTACAGATGAAGTGTATGGTAGCCTGAGTGCCGATGATCCAGCCTTCTCGGAAACCACACCCTATGCGCCCAACAGTCCTTACTCTGCGTCAAAAGCAGGTAGTGATCATCTAGTGCGGGCTTACTACCATACTTACGGGCTGCCGACACTAATTACCAACTGTTCCAATAACTACGGTCCCTATCACTTTCCCGAAAAGCTCATCCCGCTGATGTGCATCAATATTTTGATGGGTAAACCGCTGCCTGTGTACGGCGATGGGCTGAATATTCGCGATTGGCTGTATGTAGGCGACCATTGCAGCGCGTTGGATGCGGTGCTTCATCGCGGTAGACCGGGCGAAACGTACAATATTGGCGGTAACAACGAGGTGAAGAACATCGATCTCGTGCATATGCTGTGCGCGTTGATGGATGAATTAGCGCCTGATTTGCCCATGCGTCCGTCTAGCAAGCTCATTACGTTTGTGAAAGACCGTGCTGGGCACGATCGGCGCTATGCCATTGATGCCACCAAAATCAAAACAGAACTGGGTTGGATGCCAGCGCAGACAATTGAAACCGGACTACGGCAAACGGTGGAGTGGTATTTGGCAAACCAGGGCTGGTGGCAACCGTTGCTCTCTGAAGAATACCAGGCTTACTATGCAACGGTTTATACCAGCGTTTAGTCGATCGTGCTTGAGTACTATTGAGGAGCCTTCACACGATTGACGACTCGTAAGCGCTGCGTGATCATCGTCATACCGTCCTGCCGCACTAACACGGCTGAGATCCAACGACTGTCAGCCGTGAGTGGTGCACGACCAACTTTGAAAAGACCGCCAGCAGATAGGAGTTCTAAGTCAACGGTTGTGGGGTTAACGAACCCATCGGCTTTGACAGGTTCTTCAAGCGCTGTTCCTAGTAGAAGGTCATTTCCTAAAGGTTCTTGTACAACTGCATCAAAGCTAAATGCCTGTCCAGCGTTTACTTGCTCTGGTAGGTTTAGCTTCACGTTGGGAGGGTTGGTGCCAGAGGTGATTTGGCTACGTTCGGCGAGAATCTCTTGTCGCACGATTTTTTGGTTTTCAAACTGTTGCTGTGCCTGGAGAGTAGAATCGATTTTCAGCTCCCGATCGCCCATTTTTTGTGCTCCGGTGACATACGTCACTGTTTGTGCTGTAATGCCATTGCCTTCAGCTTTCCAGGACTTGAGTTCGGTGCGATAGGTCAAGTTTGGGTAGCGTTTCCAAAGTTGAGTCAGCGCCTGCTCTAACGTCTGGCGGGTTAAGCCATCCGAGTGCGTAAAGGTCGGGCTATAAAACGCCAGGACACTCTGAACATTGTGGCTACTGGCAGCTTTGTCGATCGCTGCTAATGTCTCTTTTAGTGGTGCAGGAGCTGTTTCAGGTGGTTCTGCGTTGACACGACTGGCAAATCCTCCAAACGCGATCGCTATGCCCATTGCCACCAAAGCAGCCTGCCAGCGTTGCGTTGCCTGGATTGGACGCGAAATCGGTGGAGGCGTGGCGGTTAAAGAGTGCAAAGACTTAGGCATGGGGATTAGTTCGGTCGCTATGGGGTCGATCGCGGACAAAGTTTGGCGTACAATCTGCAACTTAACATCTTAAGGTTAGTTATGAATGCAGCGTCTTTAAGATCGTCGTGAACAATTCTCCTGATTCTACTCTGCCAGCAACCATTAAGGCTGTAACCGCAGCAACGACCCCAATACGGTTGCTGATTGCTGCCAGCGGCACGGGTGGACACGTCTTCCCTGCAATCGCTGTCGCAGAGTGCCTTGCAGACTACCAGATTGAGTGGCTGGGTGTACCCGATCGCCTGGAAAGCCAGTTAGTGGCTGGGCGCTATCCTTTGCATACCGTAACGGCTGAAGGCTTTCAAAAACGTGGTTTAGATAGCATCCGTGTGGCTGCAAAGCTGATCGCCTCTATCTGGCAGGTGCGGCGGTTGCTGCAAATCGGTGGGTTTCAAGGCGTGTTCACAACGGGTGGCTACATTGCTGCGCCTGCGGTTCTTGCTGCTCGATCGCTCGGTCTACCGGTCATTCTGCATGAATCGAATGCACTACCGGGAAAAGTAACGCGGTTTCTGGGTCCCTGGTGTAGCGCGATCGCGATCGGCTTTGCAGCCGCAGCAACCCATCTTCCCAACACAAAAGTAATCTGTACCGGTACACCCGTGCGATCGCAGTTTCAGGCTGGCGGAACAACCGACATATCTGACCTTGCCCTTCCTGATGATGCCTTGCTCATTGTCGTCATCGGCGGCAGTCAGGGAGCAGTGGGCATCAATCGGCTGGTGCGGCAATGTGCCCCTGCCTGGTTTGACGCTGGTTTCTGGGTGGTGCATCTCACAGGCGAAAACGATCCAGACGCGACGCACCTCCAGCATCCTCAATACTTTGCGTTGCCCTTCTACAACAATATGGCGGGCTTACTGCAACGAGCGGATCTGGCAATCAGTCGATCGGGTGCAGGCACGTTAACAGAACTCGCTATTACCCACACGCCCTCGATCCTCATTCCCTATCCTTATGCGGCTGAAGATCATCAAACCTGTAACGCAGCCGTGTTTACAAAAGTTGGAGCCGCCAAGCTGTTCCAGCAGCATGATTTAACACCAGATGGTCTAACCGCTGAGGTTTTGGATCTGCTGGGTCATGAGCACAGCCACACGCATCCTTCCGAACGACTACAGAAAATGGCGCAGCAGGCAAGCTGTTTAGCAGTACCCGATAGTGCTGAGCAATTGGCTCAATTAGTGCGGCACTGGTTGAATACTGGATAGTCTGTGTGCAGGTTGGAACCTGGCATTATTTTCCTGCTCCGTTTTGAGCGTGTTTTGTCTTGATACAACAGTTTTATGAGAAAAATAGTACAAATGTATTTTGCATGACTGACAAAACGTGAACAGCGACAGATAATTAAGAGCGTCCAGAGGCTTTGCAAGGAGCATATTGTGCAAAACGCAATCAGTTGGTTTGAGATTCCAGCGATCGATTTTGATCGAGCAGTTAACTTTTACGGCGCTGTGTTAGGCACAGAAATCCAGAAAAGTGAATTTATGGGTGAGCCGCAAGCCTTTTTTCCTGGCAGTGACCAGGGCGTTGGGGGCGCGATCGTGAAAAGTGAACGCTTAACGCCAGCCGCAACAGGCACTCTTATCTACTTGAACGTAGAAACGGTTGAGCAGTTGGAGCAATCGTTAGAGCGAGTTGAGTCCAACGGTGGCAAAACACTCATGCCAAAAACAGCGATCGGCGATCCTGGTTTTATCGGCATTATCCTGGATACGGAAGGCAATTGTATCGGGCTACACGCGCCCAAACCATCTGCTTAATGCCTAGGGCGCGTCATCAATTAGCTCCAAAACCTGGCGGTATCAGCCTGATCGCGCCCGCCCCAACACACCAGGCTAGGGGCTAGAACCCTTGCTGCAAGTCATGTGTAGTTGTAATTGATGACAGCCCCTAGTTAATGGCACCATCCGTAAGGGCGTTACACCTAACGCCCTGACAAACTTAGTTTGTGACGATCTGGCTGCTGTGGCTGCGAGGATCACTGTCAGCGCTGGCTTTTGGGGTGACAGGGGCAGAGAAGGCAGAGGTTTGTCCAGTCGTTTTCGCGTAGGGAAGAGTGCCACCAGATGCAAGTGCTACGAGGTTCGCTTCCATAATGGCATGGGGTTGTTCGCCGATCGACTGCGCGATCGCATCCCCATCCTGACCCAAAAAGACAAAGTGCGGAATGCCATCCACCCGATAGGACAATACTTCAGGAAGCCATTTGCTGTTGTCCACATTCAGCATGACAAAATTTACCCGATCGCCGTACTGCTGCTTCAACGCTTCTAAATCCGGTGCCATTGTCTGACAGCTTGTACACCAGTTGGCGTAAAACTCCATTAGTGTTGGCTTACCGTTGCTGAGTGCCACTTCCAGCGGCACAGCATCTTCTGCCATTGTTGAGAGTAACCCTGACCCTGTTTCGGTCTTCAGCCCCAGGAAAACAGACGCAGTGAGGACGATCGCCACCAGTACAATGATGAAATTTCGGACTCGCGTTCCAAGCGTCGTTTGAGCGATCGCGGTTGGAGCAGAGTCTGACGATGGCTTTGTTGGGTCTGGCGCATTAGCGGTCATAGTGAATAAGGGCTGATGATAAGGAGGTTGAGTATTTTAATTGTAGCGATCGCTATCCGATTTTCCAGATTGTCGCAATTGACATAGCCGAACGCAGTCAGCTCCTCTACACTGCATATGATCTGTTTTGATGCTGCTATGTCTAACGAGAGTGAATATATCCGCAAAGCGGAAGCGACGAGAGTCCGCGTTCTGAGCGAGGCGCTGCCTTACATTCAGCAATTTGCTGGTCGGACAGTCGTAGTTAAGTACGGCGGCGCTGCGATGAAAGACAGCAGCCTGAAAGACAAGGTGATTCGCGATGTGGTCTTCATGGCGTGTGTGGGGCTACGCCCGATCGTCGTGCATGGCGGCGGACCCGAAATCAATACATGGCTGGATAAGCTGGGCATTGAGCCACAGTTCAAGAACGGACTGCGAGTGACCGATGCCGCCACGATGGATGTCGTAGAAATGGTGCTGGTTGGTCGAGTGAACAAAGAGTTAGTCGCGCTGATTAACCAAGCAGGCGGCTCGGCGGTTGGGCTTTGCGGGATGGATGCCAATTTGATTAAAGCCCGTCCGGTTGATGCGGTTGACGTTGGCTTTGTGGGCGAAGTGACCAGCGTCGATATCCGGATTCTGGAGACGTTGGTTACCGCGGGGCACATTCCCGTTGTTTCTAGCGTTGCAGCCGATGAAACGGGACAGACATACAACATCAACGCTGACACAGTAGCAGGCGAAATTGCGGCTGCCTTGGGTGCTGAGAAGATGATTCTGCTTACCGACACAGCAGGCATTCTGCGCGATTACAAAGATATGGCGACACTGATTCCAAAAATAGACATCCAGGAGGCGCGAACGCTGATTGATGATGGCATTGTTTCTGGTGGGATGATCCCGAAGGTCAATTGCTGTGTCCGATCGCTCGCTCAAGGGGTTCGCGCCGCCCACATCATCGATGGACGCATTCCTCATGCCCTGCTGTTAGAAATCTTTACCGATGCAGGTATTGGTTCCATGATTGTGGCATCAGAGTTTATGGGCTGAGTTTGCTGGTGAATTGGGGCACTCTAAGCACAGGGATGAACGAGTCCTGTCGCTCCCGGTTTTTCTTTCAACCTAAGCCGACCAAGCGGATCTGTCTTTTCTTGCATGGGTTTACAGCCGAACCAGCTCAGTTCGTGCCAATGGCAGCAACCTTTTTCAAGGCAGGCTCTAACGTTTTGGTGCCGCTGCTGCCGGGTCAGATCTCTTACCCTGCTTGGGTGAGCATCAATAGACAGAACATGGACTAAGATAAAGCAGCCATTTATCCCTTGCTGGAACTTATTCCCTGGCTCTTATCTATCCATGTCTAACTACTCCGCTTTAACCACCACGATCGCGGCTGAAGCAAAGGCGCGTGAAGATGCGCTGCCCGTTCGCAACGAGTCCTGTCGCTCGAAATTTTTCTTTCACCCTCAGCCAACTCAAAAGGTTTGCTTATTTTTTCATGGGTTTACAGGCTATCCCAATCAGTTTTTGCCCCTGAGTAAAGCGTTGTATCAGAAGGGATATAACGTGCTGGTACCGCTGCTGCCGGGGCACGGACAGGCAGGGAACTGGAACCGCGATCGCCCTACCCCGCTACCCACTGACCCAAAAGTCTATCAGGACTTTGCGTTGGCTTGGATTCGGCAGGCACAGGCATTGGGGCAGCAGGTTGTGGTTGGTGGGCTATCAGGTGGCGGCACTCTTTGCGGTTGGTTAGCGCTAGAGCATCGAGACTTGATCGATCGCGCCCTCCTCTTTGCTCCTTACCTGAGCGGCAACAGCATCACCGATAAGCTGTTCATTAAGCTGTCAAACTCCTACTATTCCTGGGGTGGTAACCCTGATCTGGCGATCGGCTACACAAATTTTCAGGTGCCAGCACTACGGTTGTTTCTCGACTTGGGCGCAAAACTCCTCAAGCAAGCGCGAACAACCCCGGCGGCTCCCATGTTTATTTTCTCGACAGAAATCGATGATTCGGTTGATACGAACGATCACAAAGCCTTTTTTGCGGATGCGCTTCAGTTTCAGCCGAAGTGCTGGTATCACTGCTTCGATCGCACCTACAAAGTACCCCATACCATGATGACGATCGGCGAAGGCAATCAGTGGGAAGGCATTCTCAACTTGATGGCAAAGGCATATGTGGAAAGCGATTTGACCTGGGCAGAAGTCGAAGAAATTGGGTTTCGCCTGACTCAAGGCAAAACGTTTCCTAACATTGTGGCGGAGCTAGGGATCAGCGATCGCGCGGGTCCTGATATGCCTGCAATGATGACGATGGTAGATAAGGCAGCGATCGTTCAGGCACGCAATCCTTCAATGACTGATAACGGTGGTTAGGAGCTATCGGCTATCGGCTATCGGCTATCAGCTATCAGCTATCGGCTATCAGCTATCAGCTATCAGCTATCAGCTATCAGCTATCAGCTATCAGCTCTAAATTTGCTCAAGCGAGGCTAGCAGATTGACTTATAGCTCTAAACTCAGGCTAACCGCTAACTGCTGACCGCTGACCGCTGACCGCTAACCGCTAACTGTGGTTAGGAGCTATCAGCTATCAGCTATCAGCTCTAAATTTGCTCAAGCGAGGCTAGCAGATTGACTTATAGCTCTAAAACTCAGGCTAACTGCTAACTGCTAACTGCTGACCGCTGACCGCTGACCGCTGACCGCTGACCGCTAACTGCTGACCGCTGACCGCTGACCGCTGACCGCTAACTGCTGACCGCTGACCGCTGACCGCTAACTGCTGACCGCTGACCGCTGACCGCTAACTGCTCTTGCCTCTACTAAAAATTCGTCGAAATCGCCTGCACTGGACAGGTCGGAATGCACTGTTCGCAGACAATGCAGCGCGATCGCGTAAAGGTAAGTTTGAACGACTCTGGGTCAAGCTTTAAGGCTTCCGTTGGGCAAACGCCAGTGCATAAACCACAGTGAACGCAGGTGTCTTCGTCAATCATGATTTCACGGTTGGAGAACGACACGCCGATGTCTTGCGATCGCATCCAGTCGAGTGCCGCATCAAGCTGATCGATGTCGCCTGACAATTCAACGACCAGTTTACCGACTTGATTGGGCGCAACCTGAGCACGAATGATGTTCGCTGCCACGTTAAAATCTTTTGCCAGTCGGTAGGTGACTGGCATCTGCACCGAGCGTTTCGGAAAGGTAAGTGTGACCCGTTTTTTCACAGGCTCGAAGGTAAAGTAACTTTATCTTATCGATTTTTAGCAAAAGACAGCGGAGGAGAGTTTTGAGTTTTAAGTTTTGAGTTGAAACAGTTGTTGGTTGTTAGTTTTTAGTTATTAGACGAAGAGTTTTGAGTTGTAGAATGGGTTAGCGTGAGCGTAACCCATGCGGACAAGAGGTTTTGTGCTGTAGAGAGGCTAGAGACAATAGCCCCCGGTTGACGCATAAACACTTGTAACTTCATCCTTGATGTAGCGAACAGTGGTGGCATTAGTTAATGCACACACCAAATAAGAGTGTGTTCGTCCACAGGAAAGATAGTCTCCATCTTTACGGGTTATCCTTGTATCCCAATGAGCCCAAAGTTCGGACTTCTTGCCATAAACGCATTCAAATCCATTAAATTCCAAAAGCAATTTGGCAAATGTGATGGAACTACCGATTGGAATCATGCGGCGAACCTCATTTCTCAAAACACTATCGTCTCTATGTAGCCAAATCTTTTTCCCAATTAGGATTGGTAGTGGATTGCCAACACTACATTGAGCGAGAAGCCAAACTAACGGAGTCGCAATCAGCAGGGGTTTCACAAACCTTTTCAGTTTCGTCATGAGTCGATGATGCGATTTTCAATCAACCCTAGCGCTAAACCTCTGCCCTCCTCGAATCCCTTAGACCGCTTCCTTGACTGCCCTGCTTCCCTTATTTCTCCCTACTCCCCACTCCCTACTCCCCAAAAACTTGTGGCGTAAAGCTACCGTGCAAGCCATACGGAACGTGGTGCTTCAGGTGCAAACGGGCAACAGGCTCCCGATTCAAGTCGCGTGCGTCTAAAATGACGACATCCGATCGCTCGTGGGCAGCATCGTAAACCAGCGTTAGCAGCCAACCGTCATCTTCAGCACCCGCCATATCTGTAGTTGGGAATCCGTTTTTGAAGGCAGCAGGCGATCGTGGCACAAAGATTGGCTCACTCACATAGCCCTGTGGTGCTGCACTCCAAAGCTGACGATCGCCAGACTCAACATCAATCTTGATGATCGCCTGCAGGGGTGCATTCCCCTCTGGTGCATGAGCCGCTCCCATAAAGATGTAACGGTGCGATCGTCCCGCCTTCGCTGGATGCACGTAAGGAAACTCACAACAGCGACGTTCCAACAACTCTCGCTCTACTGTTTGAGTGGTCAGATTGAGCCGAAAACGCCAGAGTTGCCCTGGTGCCAACGTCTCAAAATCCGTCTCGCGGAAATCAGCGTTTGCCTCTACCGCTGGCAACGACCCGTAGCATACCGAATCAATGACCACCTCATCGCCCTGCTCAAAGGCATTGGCGTGATGAAACACAAAACCAGCGTGAATTTCAAAGGCTAACGGCTCAGGGCTTAAAGCTAAATCCGAACTTTTATCCTTTATCCCTAAGCCCTTAGCCTTTCTCGGTATCACGACAATCTGCGTTGGCTTTTCAGGGTCGAAGGTAATGCATTCGCCAGCACCGCGCTTGCCAAACAGGAATGGTAGTGGGTTGAAGCTAACGGGATTTTGGAAAAAGATCGCGTAATTTTCTGTGATGGCAAAATCGTGGATGAAGGCAAAACCAGGCGTGGCATGGGCATGTTTTCGCAACAGTTTACCGTCTGGATCAAACTCAAACAGCGTAATAGTCGAAGACAGCCCCGGCTTGATGGAGAAATTGACCAGACAAGGAGCGCCCTCATCTTGATTACAAGCAGGATCAATCCAGGGGTGTGCGGCAAAGGCTTCACCGGGTTGCAACACGCCGTCCAGTCGATCGAGTCCCAGCGTTTCTAACGTCTCAGGATCAAGGCGGTGGGGTTCAGCGGCTTCCCAGAGTGCCAGTAGTTTTCCACCCCAGTAGAGAATATTGGTATTTGCAATGTTTTTGAGGCGAAAATCGAGGGCGTTTGCCAGCCAGCCACCTGGCTTTTGAGTCCCAAAAACGCCTCGATAGAGAATGCGTCCTGCTGCTTGTTCGGCAACGTAGCCTTCAGTGCGAACGAACCGATTGCGGAAGTGAGCACGCCCATTGTCAAAGGCGATCGCGCAAATCATTCCATCCCCATCAAACGGATGCTGAAGCGACTGCCCGTTTACATCCAACATGCCGGGACCGTTGCGGAACAGTGTGCCATGCAGGTCTGGTGGAATCGTGCCCTCAATATCATCAATCCAGTATGAGTGTTCCTCTTTCAAAGAGTTGTAGCCTTTCTGCCATCCTTTGCGATCGTAAGAAAGTACGGGAGGCACTGTAGCAGCACGTTCATTGAGCTGAAAGCTTTGCATACACTGGTAACGTTTTTGGTTGTAGTGGTTAGTTTTTGAAGAAGAAACGATTAGACAGCTAGGAAATGACCAACACAGCTCACTTAATTCTTTAGCCTTCCTTCATCCTTTAGCCTTTTTCTCACTCTTCCCCCACTGGCTCAACCTGACGTGGCTGGGATACAAACTCAGTCATCAGATCTGGCAGAAACGGTTGACCTAAATGTCTTGAAGCAGAAGAATCAGCGTCAATAATTGGAATTGGCTGGAGCGTTGCTGTAGACGCGCCTTCAGTCGCATTATCAGCACCAGGAAGCCAGCCTAGAAACGGCAGCGGCAGCAGCGTTGAGACGTTGGTTAGCACGACTAAAAGTGCCAGGTTGCTAAAGTTAGTATCGGTAATGCCAAGCCAGTGCATGAGCAATGCCCCAGATTCGTAAGATAGCAAGCCAGCCAGGTTAACCACCGACATCAGCAACGCGAAAAAAGTTGCTTCAACCCCAGGCGGGCAGAGCCGTGCTGCCAGCACCAGAATGGGCATGTAGGCAATCTGTCCCATGACGGTCAAAATCAAGCTGTCGCCCAGGCTAAACCAGCGATCGTCAATACCCAGCGCGCGATTTGCATGCGTGACAAGTAACAGCGCCGTCATCCCTAGCACAGCAGAAATCACTGTAGACCAGCCAAAGATGACTCGGAACGGTACGGTTTTGAGAAAGCGTTGAAAAAGCCAGATGCCCGCTAGAGAAGCGAGGCTCGTCACCAAACGCACCCGACCGAGAAACTCTGGTTCAAAGCCCAGTTCGTTTGTGGTGAAGAAGAAAAAAGCAGATTCAGCCGTTGGCATTGCCTGCCACAGGAAAAGAAAAGCGGTCGGCATCCAAATCGATTTCTGACTGATCGCTTGACGCAGTTGCCCCAGTTGATCGGTGACCACTGCCCAATTCATGCGATCGACGACACGAGTTTCAGTAATCAGCCATGCTATGAGCGAGACTATCAGCGGAAACGTTGCCGTAATGGCGAAAACAGTCCGCGCGCTGAAGTTTTCTAGTAAGGAGCCGCTGAAATAAGCAGTGAGGATGCCGCCCAAGGCTGAAGCGCCCCAGCATAGTGACTGGAGTGAGCCAGCTTTGCCGATTAATTCTCCCCGCGCTCGTTCGACTACTAACGAATCAACAATGACATCGCTAAAAGCTACCGATGCAGAACCAAGGGCGATCGCGGCGGTAGCTGTCCAGGCAGACTGCACCACGGTTGCCAGAGCAACCCAAGAACACGCGCCTAAAAGACCTGACAAAATTAGGTAAGGTCGCCGCCGATAGCCAAAAATTGGTAAACCGTCTGAAATAAAGCCAAATAATGGCTTGATCATCCACGGGAGTGCAGCCACTCCAACCAGTGCCGACACCTGAGCCGGACTCAGCCCTAGTTCATCCTTGAGGAAGAAGCTGACCGCCAAACGTGCAAGACCCAGGATGCCCTGCACAAAATACACCAGCAAAATCGCAACCAACTCGGCGCTTGGCTCGTTGCCGAAAAGAACTTTCTCAGTGAACGATGCCTTAATTCTGGCAATACCTGTGGGAGAAACAATCATTGATAATTTGTTACAAACGTTTATCAATCAGCCCCTATCATAACGCTTGCTTTCGAGAGAGGCACTGTTTATAGCTGTCGCCATAGAAGTTGGAACAGTGGGATGAAAGGGGTGTGGTGGCTTCGTCCCCAGCCAGGGGGTTTCCCCCTGCACCCCGTCCTAACCCGTGTGGCTACGGCTATACACACTCAGTGCTGTTCCAGCAACCCCGCGCTGTCTGCCATTAGGCTAGACGCAGAGAGGCACAGCGCTGTAGAAATGACGCAGCTTTCCGCTCTGCATCTAAATTCTGCCCATGCGCTGGAGTCGATCGAACAATGCCGTTAAACAGGTCATTCAATCCGTAAGGCGTAAAAAACTCCCAAGCGGCGCTGGTATCACAGCGGACACCTACAGCAGTTGCGGTATGGAGCCAATCAGCAATGCCGTCTTCAGTGCTGCTGTAGGGTCTACGACCGGAACGCCAGCGGGCAAAGCTCGCTTGATTTTTAACATCAAACACATAGTCAGGAAATTGAGCGGTGAGGGTTGCCTTTGCGATCAGTTCTTGTTCTCGATGCTCTTGCAGAGAGGCTGCACCAACGCCGTTCGCATCGAAAAACGCGAGGTCAAAATCTTTAATGATCAACGCACATTCGTCTCCGAACAGCGATCGCCACACCGTGTTTCGCACTGCACCTCCTGCCAACCACCAGTTAGGGAGATTGAGTTGAGCCATTGCTGGAAGCACGTCACCGACGGGTGAGGCGACAAGAATTTCCTGGAGACGATCGGTCAGTTCCATACCCTTTGGTTGCAGTTAGACGTGGTCAATGGTTGCTGACTTCAGTTAGCTGACTTAAAAAACTGCAAGATCACAAGGATGCCAGCGTCTGCGATCGTATGGTCAGTGCTGTAAAACAGACGAACTGAGACCAGACGTTTAATCCGCATCACATCTATGCGTAAACGTCATGATTGGAAATATTTTGTAACCAAAGATACTAATCTCTGTGGGCAGCCCGCTTACTTTAAGGACTACGCACCGTCTCATACAGGCTTTGTTTTGGTTGAACAGTCTTCAACCGCATTAGCTGATTCCATATCAGAGCATAGCTTGAAGTGCAGTCTGCAAAGAGGGCAATATGACCAGCACGGTTCCAGCAGTCACCAGTCTAAATAAGTTTGAGAAGCTCAAAGCCGAGAAGGATGGGTTAGCCGTCAAGGCGGAACTCGAGCACTTTGCTCGGATCGGTTGGGAGGCGATGGACGAAACCGATCGTGACCATCGCTTGAAATGGATGGGCGTGTTCTTTCGTCCAGTCACGCCGGGTAAATTTATGATGCGGCTGCGCTTGCCCAGCGGTATTGTCACAAGTGCTCAGATGCGCGTCTTGGCAGAAATTGTGCAGCGCTACGGTGACGACGGCAACGCTGATATTACAACTCGCCAGAACCTTCAGCTACGCGGCATTCGGATTGAGGATGTGCCGGATATCTTCCGTCGCCTTGAGTCTGTTGGGCTGACCAGTATCCAGTCTGGAATGGATAATGTTCGCAACATTACAGGTTCCCCGGTTGCAGGCATTGATGCTGACGAGTTAATCGATACACGTGACTTGATTAGTCAGGTTCAGTCTCTGATTACCAATAACGGTAAAGGGAATCCAGCCTTTTCTAATCTGCCGCGGAAATTCAATATTGCGATCGCGGGTTGCCGCGACAACTCGGTTCACGCCGAAATCAATGACATCGCGTTTATTCCGGCTTATAAGGACGAGGCACTGGGCTTCAACGTGCTGGTGGGTGGCTTCTTTTCGGGCAAACGCTGTGAAGCGGCAATACCGTTGAATGTCTGGGTTGCGCCCGATCAGGTTGTGGCACTGTGCGAAGCGATTCTGCTGGTTTACCGTGATCACGGCTTACGGGCAAACCGTCAGAAAGCGCGACTGATGTGGCTGATTGACGAGTGGGGCGTTGAACGGCTCCGCTCTGAAGTGGCAACACGGATGGGACAAACGCTGGAAACTGCCGCTCTCAAAGACGAAATTCTTTGGGAGAAGCGTGACCACATCGGGGTGTATGCCCAGAAGCAGCCCGGACTGCACTATGTCGGGCTACACGTTCCAGTGGGTCGTCTCTTTGCCGCCGACATGTTTGATCTGGCGCGTCTGGCTGAGGTCTATGGCAGCGGTGAGCTTCGTCTCACGGTGGAGCAAAACCTCATTCTGCCCAACGTACCCGATTCTCGCCTGGAGTCGTTGCTGCAAGAACCGCTGCTGGCAAAGTTTTCTACCCAGCCTGCAAATCTTTTGCGATCGCTCGTCTCTTGCACAGGCAGCCAATTCTGCAACTTTGCGCTGATCGAAACCAAAAATCGTGCCCAAGCGCTGATCAAAGAGCTAGAAGCGGAACTCGATTCGCCCAACCCTGTCCGCATTCACTGGACAGGGTGCCCCAATTCCTGCGGTCAGCCTCAGGTTGCCGACATTGGCTTGATGGGCACAAAAGTTCGCAAGGATGGCAAAACCCTTGAAGGCGTGGACATCTACATGGGTGGCAAAGTTGGCAAAGATGCCGAATTGGGCACCTGTGTCACCAAAGGGATTCCCTGTGAGGATCTCAAGCCCGTTCTGCGAGCGTTACTCATTGAGCACTTTGGCTCCAGACCGCGCCCGGAAGTGACTGCCTAACGTTCGGGGCGATCGTGCCAAGTCCGAAAACGGGCACAGTCTCACTTGACTGAACGGTTAAGTGAGACTCATCCAGTCAGACTGTGCCTGTGTTGATATACACCTAAACCTACCTCTACAAAGACAAGCGAAATAACGTATGACTAACTTTTCCAGACGGCAGTTCATCATCACTTCAGGCGTTGCAGCAGCAAGCACACTTCTGGCACATGGCTGTAGCTCCAGTTCCAACACGGCTTCGACCAGCGCCAGTTCACCCAGTGCTGCCCCTGCTGTCAACGTGGGCGCAGCCGATGCGCCAGAAACCACAACGGCAACCCTGGGCTTTATCGCATTGACTGACTCTGCGCCTTTGATCATTGCCAAAGAAAAAGGCTACTTCGAGAAATATGGCATGAAGGATGTCAAGGTCGTCAAGCAGACTTCCTGGGCAACGACTCGCGATAATCTCGCCACTGGTTCTCAAGGTGGTGGCATTGATGGGGCACACATTCTGTCTCCCATGCCTTACCTGCTGACAACGGGCAAAATCACCGATGGCAAGCCTGTCCCAATGTACATCCTGGCGCGTTTGAACGTAGATGGTCAGTGCATTTCGGTCTCGAACACGTACAAAGATGCCAACGTTGGCTTAGAAAGCGCACCGCTGAAAGATGCCTTTGCCAAGACAAAAGCGACGGGCAAAGAGACGAAGTGCGCGGTAACGTTTCCTGGCGGTACGCATGACCTGTGGATGCGCTACTGGCTGGCAGCGGGTGGGCTGAATCCTAATAAAGATGCTTCATTGATTGTGATTCCACCGCCTCAAATGGTTTCCAACATGAAGGAAGGACAGATGGAAGCCTTTTGTGTGGGTGAACCCTGGAATGCTCAATTGGTGAATCAAAACGTTGGCTTTACCGCTTTGACCACTGGTGAGTTGTGGAATAACCACCCTGAAAAAGCCTTCACGATGCGTGCCGACTGGGTGGATAAGAACCCTAAAGCAGCCAAGGCAGTGCTGATGGCGATCCAGGAAGCGCAAGTCTGGTGCGACAAGATGGAAAACAAGAAGGAGATGGCAGATATTGTCTCTAAGCGCGAATATTTCAAAGCGCCTGCGAAGGATATCGTCGATCGCGCGATGGGCAAGATTGACTACGGCAACGGCAAGGTCGTGGAAAACAGCCCTCACGTGATGAAGTTTTGGACGGCAGGCGCTGGGAGTGCGTCCTATCCTTACAAGAGCCATGACCTCTGGTTCTTAACCGAGCATAAGCGCTGGGGTTTCTTGGCTGCGGATGCGGATACGAAAAAACTGGTTGATAAAGTCAACCGCGAAGATATCTGGAAGGAAGCGGCGAAGGGTATTGGGCAACAAGCAGCCATTCCTAAGAGCACCTCACGCGGCGTGGAAACGTTCTTTGATGGCATCAAGTTTGACCCTGAGAACCCAGAAGCCTATTTGAAGAGCCTCAAAATCAAGGCTGTATAACCTTTTGGTCGATCGTCGGCTCTCAGATTGTGCATTGAAGACAGTTTCAGTCTGAGATCCGGCGTTTAATCACGTTCAGTATCGACTCTCACAGTCTCCGTGAATCACCTGTCAATGTCCCAGAGGAATCCCTAAAAATGGCAGTTAGAGCACACAGTGGCAATCTTGCCTCTCTTCCATCCAATCTAGTGATCCAGGCTCGTAAAAATATTAGAAAGATTGTGGCACCGATCGCAGCCCTCATCGTTGTGCTGGCGCTCTGGCAGTTGGGATCATCCGTGTTTCAGGACACGCTACCGGGACCGATCCAGGTAGTGGAAGAAACCTGGGAGCTGATCATCAATCCCTTTTTGTCAGACGGTAACGATAAAGGCTTGGGCTGGCAAACTTTGGCGAGCTTGCAGCGCGTGGCGATCGGCTATTCCCTCGCAGCCGTAGTCGGTATTCTTGCTGGCGTGCTGATTGGTGCCATCCCCTTGCTTTACGATGCCTTCGATCCCATGTTCCAGATTCTGCGAACGGTGCCGCCGTTGGCATGGCTGCCGATCGCGCTGGCAATCTTTAAGAACTCCGGTCCAGCAGGCTTGTTCATCATTTTTGTCACTGCCATCTGGCCCATTCTCTACAACACGGCGGTTGGCGTTCAGCAGATGCCGCAAGACTACAAGAACGTGGCGAAAGTCCTGCGTTTGTCGAATCAAGAGTACTTTTTCAAGATTCTGCTGCCGTCGATCGTGCCCTACATGTTCACTGGGCTGAAGCTAGGGATTGGTCTCGCATGGTTGGCGATCGTTGCCGCCGAAATGCTGCGTGGCGACACAGGCATCGGCTTTTTTATCTGGAACTCCTACAACAGCGGCAGCCTCAGCGAAGTCATCCTGGCGCTGGTCTACATCGGCATCGTTGGATTCTTGCTGGACAAAATGATTGGGTTACTTGCCAAGTTGGTCAGCTCGGATAAATAGTTTTGCGTTTTGAATGAGCGGTCAGCGGTCAGCGATCAGCTTTCAAACAGTTGACTTGAACTCAAAACTCATCCTTTAGCCTTCATCCTTTATCCTTATCTCACACCATGTCTTTCTTCGTTGAAGTTGATCACATCGATCGCACGTTTGAGTTGTCCAACGGAGGCAGCTACACGGCGCTGAGGAACATTAGCTTGAAGATCAAACAGGGCGAATTTGTGTCGCTGCTGGGGCATTCTGGCTGTGGTAAATCGACCCTGCTTAACATTATCGCAGGACTGGATCGCCCCACCCAAGGTGGCGTGGTGCTAGAAGGACGGCAGGTGACCAAGCCGGGACCCGATCGCATGGTGGTCTTCCAGAACTACTCGCTGCTGCCCTGGCTAACCGTGCGGGAGAACATTGCGCTGGCGGTCAATCGGGTGTTGAAAGATCTGCCTGCTGAGGAACGGAAGGATATTGTTGAGCGCCACATTGATCTTGTTAAACTGCGTCCCGCCGCAGACAAGAAGCCGGGACAGCTTTCTGGTGGCATGAAACAACGGGTGGCGATCGCCCGCGCCCTATCGATTCGTCCCAAATTGCTGCTGTTAGATGAACCGTTTGGAGCGTTGGATGCGCTTTCTCGCAGCAGTCTGCAAGACCAGTTGATGCAGATTGCCGAAGAGCATCAGCTAACCTGTGTGATGGTGACGCACGATGTGGATGAAGCGCTGCTGCTGTCCGATCGCATCGTCATGCTGACCAATGGACCTGAATCCTATATTGGGCAAATTCTGGATGTACCGTTTGTGCGTCCGCGCGATCGCTTGAAAGTAGTCAATCATCCCAACTACTACGCGCTGCGGGCAGAAGTGGTTTATTTCCTGAATCAGCAGAAAAAAGCAAAACTGCGTCAGGCACCCCAAACAGCGGCGATCGCCCGCAATGGGCTGGAAAAAGTCAACCTGGAACTTGGCTTTGTACCGCTGACTGACTGTGCACCACTGGTCATTGCGAAAGAAAAAGGCTTCTTCCAAAAATACGGCTTAGAAGCGGTCACCCTTTCACGCGAACCAAGCTGGAAAGCGATCTCTGAGGGCGTGGCATCGAAGCGTTTGGATGCGGCTCAGATGACAGCCGGAATGCCGCTGGCAATGACATTGGGCATGGGCGGCAAAGACCCTGTCCCCACAGTGACAGGGTTAGTGATCAGTCGCAACGGCAATGCGATCACGTTTAGCAAGCGTTTGTATGATGCTGGGGTGAGGACGCTGGCAGATTTCAAAACGGCGATCGCACAAACTCCCGATAAAGTTCATACGCTGGCAGTTGTGCATCCATCCTCCATGCACAATCTGATGCTGCGTCACTGGCTGGCATCAGGCGGCATCGACCCCGACACAGATGTCAACCTGACGGTGATTCCCCCCGCGCAAATGGTGGCAACCCTGAAGGCGGGTAGCATTGACGGCTACTGCGTTGGAGAACCCTGGAATTCTCATGCTGTACAAGAAGGACTGGGCTTTATTATTGCAACCGACTTCGATATTTGGGCAGGGCATTTAGAAAAAGTGCTGGGCGTGCGCGAAGATTGGGCAAACCAGCATCCCAAAACGCATCTGGCACTGGTGAAAGCATTACTGGAGGCGTGCGAATACTGCGACGATCGCCGCAACCGTGAAGAACTGGTCGAACTATTGAGTCGCCCTGAATACGTAGGTGCCAAGCCTGCATATCTTCGTCCTGGTTTGCTTGATCCCTACAGTCGCAGCCTCGACTCGGAGCCAGAAAACCTGCCCCGCTTTAATCAGTTCTACGTCGATCAGACCAACTGCCCCTACCGCACTGAAGGGCTGTGGATCATGACCCAGTTTGCCCGTTGGGGACTCACCCCCTTTCCCAAAAACTGGCTAGAAATTCTCGATCGCGTTCGTCGGGTCGATGTTTTTGGTGAAGCCGCACGCGATCTGGGGTTGTTAGATATTGAACCCAATCGCGGTCCACTTCACTTTGCCGATGGCAGCGTGTTCAACCCCGATGACCCCATTGGCTACCTCAACAGCTTGGCAATCAAGCGCGATCTGCGGATCGAAGAAGTGGCGATCGATGCCCCTGAACCAGTAGCCGTTTAGTTTTTAGTTGTTGGTTGTTAGTTTTTAGATCTAAAAACCAACAACTCTCCCCTCACTCCTCTCCCCTCACTCCTCACTCCTATGCAAACAATCAACAGCACAACCATCGAACCTAAACTGTCGCCACCATCAGAGCCGTTTTTGGTGATTGAGCAAGTGACCAAGTCTTATCCGATCGCGGGTGGTGGAGAGTACATGGTGCTGGATGGCATCGACCTCTCAGTGAATGAGGGTGAGTTTGTTTGCGTCATTGGTCACTCTGGCTGTGGCAAATCGACGCTGCTGGACATGGTATCGGGTTTTCGACAGCCCACCACGGGTGAAGTACGACTGCAAAACAAGCGCATTACGGAGCCGGGACCCGATCGCATGGTGGTGTTCCAGAACTACTCGCTACTGCCCTGGATGAGCGCGTTTGAAAATGTTTACCTGGGCATCCACTCGGTCTTTCCCGATAAGCCCAAAGCGGAGAAAGAGCAGATTGCTCACGATCATCTGGCGCTGGTAGGGCTAACGGACGCTGCTCACAAAAAACCAGGACAGTTGTCTGGTGGTATGAAGCAGCGCGTTTGCATTGCCCGTGCGCTGGCGTTGCGTCCACAGGTACTGGTTTTGGATGAGCCATTTGGAGCACTCGATCCCATTACGCGCGAAGAATTGCAGGAAGAGCTGCTAAAAATCTGGACGGAGCATCGTGTCACGGTCTTGATGATCACCCATGACATTGATGAAGCACTGCTGCTGGGCGATCGCCTGGTGATGATGACGAACGGTCCAGCGGCAAAAGTAGGCGAAATTTTGACGATTCCCTTTCCGCGTCCGCGCGATCGCACCCACGTGATGGAAGACCCCAAGTACTACGAACTCCGTAACTACGCGCTCGACTTCCTGTATCACCGTTTTGCTCATGATGATGTCGGTTAGCCATCATAGTTTGCTGTTCAGTAAAGTTGTGGTACGTCAGCCCGAAAGCCAAAGCTCGCCCCTTTTTCACACCTGACTCCTCAATTCAGCAATCTACGCTCATACCCGGTCACCATCCAGCCCGTCCAACGTCTTCGCCTACCTAGTGTGTTTGCCTGTCCGCGGTTCATGCCCCCTTTCGCAACGAATCTCAGCTATGGCTCAAACCTCTACATCGCTTCCTGGCGACGTGTCTAAGCGTATCCTTTGCTATTACGAGAATGCCACCAGCCAGGTGCAGACTGTTCGCATTGCCAATCTTCCTAACGGGTTATTTGAGCGTGTGGTCTTTTCCAAGCAGCGCATTCTATTTGAGGCATTGCCTGACGCGTTGCTCGAAATCCGTACCAGCGGTAGCACCTCGCTGTTAGACCAGATTCCCTGTCTGCGTTTACAGGTTAGAGACGGTAGCCGCGCTGAATTAAACCTTGCCGATGCCAGGATCGATAGCGCCTATGACTGACCCTATTAAAACCCTCTGCCCGTATTGTGGCGTTGGCTGCGGTCTTGAAGTGTCGCCTCCTGCTGCACTGAGTCGGGGCACCACTCGTGATAAGCAAGGCACTCCGATTTGGCAGGCAAGGGGCGATCGTGCTCATCCTTCCAGCCAGGGCATGGTCTGCGTTAAGGGTGCCACAATTACCGAGTCGCTCCATAAAGATCGCTTGCTCCATCCCATGATGCGCGATTCGCTGGACGAACCCTTTCGCCGCGTTACCTGGGATGAAGCTCTGGGGCGAATCGTCGATCGCATCCAAACTGTTCGCCAGACGAAAGGTGCTGATGCCCTCTGTATGTACGGTTCTGGACAATTTAACACCGAGGATTATTACGTCGCCCAGAAGCTGATGAAGGGTTTTCTCGGCACCAATAATTTTGATGCCAACTCGCGGCTGTGCATGTCGTCTGCGGTGGCTGGCTATGTGCAAAGCTTTGGCGCAGATGGTCCACCCTGTTGTTACGACGATTTGGATGTGACCGACTGTGCTGTTTTGATTGGTACAAACGCGGCTGAATGCCATCCCATCATTTTCAATCGTTTCCGGAAGCGACACAAGCAAAACAAGCAGGTCAAGCTGATTGTGGTCGATCCGCGCAAAACTCAGACGGCTGAGGTTGCCGATTTGCATCTGGCAATCAAGCCCGGCACTGATATTGACTTGCTGAATGGGATTGCCTATCTACTGCTCTATCGCGGCTATCTGGATTCGGTTTTTGTCAGTAAGCACACGAACCACTTCACGGCGTTTGCCGAAGTAATTGAGGACTATAAGCCTGAGATCGTCGCCAAACGCTGTGGCATTGCCGTCGAAGATCTGGAGACAGCCGCGCAGTATTGGGGTAAATCGAAGCGGGTGCTGTCAATGTGGTCGATGGGTGTGAACCAGTCCAGTGAAGGAACGGCAAAGGTGCGATCGATCATCAACCTGCACCTGATGACAGGACAAATCGGCAAACCGGGTGCGGGACCGTTTTCGCTCACAGGACAACCGAACGCGATGGGTGGACGGGAAGCAGGTGGCTTGTGCAATCTGCTGCCAGGCTATCGTTCCGTGAAAAATCCTCAAGACCGCGCTGAAGTCGAACAGTTTTGGGGTTTGGAACCGGGACAAATTTCCGCTCAACAGGGGCGTACTGCCTGGGACATGATTACAGGTTTAGAGGATGGAGCGGTTGAGTTTCTCTGGATTGCGGCAACGAATCCCGTTGTAAGTATGCCGGATCTGGAGCGCACTAAACGAGCACTGCTGCGATCGCCCTTCACGGTTTACCAAGAAGCCTACTATCCCACCGAAACGTCTCCCTATGCCCACATTCTGCTGCCTGCTGCCCAGTGGAGCGAAGCACCCGGCACTATGACCAACTCCGAGCGACGTGTGACGCTTTGCCCTCAGTTTCGCACACCGCCTGGTGAGGCACGCGCCGATTGGGTTATTTTTGCGGAAGTGGCGCGTCGTCTAGGCTTCAGTAAGCCGTTTACCTTCAATGGTGCCGCCGATGTTCATGCCGAATTTGTGCAGCTTACTCGCGGTCGTCCGTGTGATATGACCGGTATGAGTCACGATCGCCTCCGCCATGAAGGTCCGCTACAGTGGCCCTGCCTTCAAGGTGAAGATGAGGGCGATCATGTGCAGACTGAAAAAGGCAGATTTCGCTTTCCCTCCTTTATACGAAATCCACAGAAGCTCTCAGCCTCTCGGTTGGCGGCAAAGCGACTGTACGTCGATCGCCAGTTCCACACCCCCGATGGTCGTGCCAATTTTGCTGCCCATCATTCGCGCGGCTTGGCAGAACCAGCGGACGACAATTATCCTTACGTCCTCACTACGGGCAGGCTATATGGGCACTGGCATACACAGACCCGTACGGGGCGAGTCGATAAAATTCGCCAGATGTACGATGGTCCCTTTATCGAAATTCATCCCCGCGATGCCGCTGCGATCGCTATCAAAGACGGCGAATGGCTAGAGGTGCGCTCGCGTCGTGGCTTTGCCCGCTTTCCTGCCAAAGTCACCACTGCCATTGCACCCAAAACGGTCTTCGTGCCTATGCACTGGGGCGCACTGTGGGCGAACAACGCTGAGGCAAATGCTCTCACGCACGCGGCATCCTGCCCAGACTCCTTTCAACCCGAGTTGAAAGCCTGCGCTGTACAGCTAGTGCCAGTCGCACCGGAAGCCGCTATTTCTGAGCCAGTGCCTACCGCTAGGTCGTTCAGCCCGGTGATGCGGCGCGCTGGATCACCTTGTGCGCAACCTCTGTAGACTGTTCATCTCGACCTCATTCGTTTGCGGCTGTTGACGCATTTGGTCGGGTAGGTAGACTCACCTGATACCCATTTAAAGAATGAAGGTTGTAGATGGG
The DNA here is from genome assembly GCA_019358895.1 of Tildeniella nuda ZEHNDER 1965/U140. GTDB lineage: Bacteria > Cyanobacteriota > Cyanobacteriia > Leptolyngbyales > Leptolyngbyaceae > Stenomitos > Stenomitos nudus. The sequence continues at coordinate 56,049 of JAHHIG010000006.1, forward strand.
GGTGTGGGGGCTTCGCCCCCAGCCAGGGGTTCCACCCCTGCACCCCGTCCTTAATCTGCCGTGTTTGCCCTTTAAATTGGTGTGACAAAAAAGCTCAGACATCAATGCCTGAGCTTCGTGAGTCAAACTTTAAGGTGTATAGCGATCACGGCTGGCGCGATCGTTACACTCATCAGAAAGCTTAGAAGGCTAACTAAAGAGCAGCCATTAGTTGAAGCTATTGCTGCGACGACCGCCACCACCACCAAAGGAAGAACCTCTGTCTTCGCGGGGCTTCGCTTTGTTAACTTTCAAATCACGACCCATCCACTCAGCGCCATCAAGCGCTTCGATAGCAGCCGCTTCTTCAGCATCTGTACCCATTTCAACGAAGCCAAAGCCACGTGGACGACCAGTTTCACGATCGGTGGGTAGCTGGACTCGCTTAACTGAACCGTACTCTGCGAAAATAGAGCTTAGATCAGCTTCTGCAACATCATAAGAGAGGTTGCCTACATAAATCGACATAGATTGTCTCCAAAATCAGAAGGTCGTAGAGAGTGAGATTTCGGAGAGAAGCCTGCCAATACAAAACGCGAAAAACCCGTCAAGACTAGAAACAAATTCTGCAACCGATTACTTATTCTCACCGAATATTATAACACTTCTTTAAGTGTTCCCCGTTCGTTTAGGCGGCAGCATTGTAACAATGTGTAATATTTAGCGTTTGAGCGAAGGGACATCAGTGTGTGAGAAAGCCTACAGCCCACCATCATGACGCTTGGGATCTTTCTTTTGCTTCTTCGTGCCGTCAGATTCCTTCTTTTGCTTCTTAGACTCTTTATTGCCTTTCTGTTCTTTTGCCATGATGACCCCGTGATTATAGATTCTCGCCTAAAACTGAATTCACCGAACACAAATGCGTTCAACTCGCCAAATCAACCAAGGCATCGCGCTGAAAGCGAATGACACGCGAAAAGGAGCTTCGGGAATGCTCAGACGTTGAAACGGACAACGTGATATTAACTTGACCGGGATCAAGAATTTGTCTCACTGTGCAGATCTGCATTTTGTTATTGCAGTAGGCGATGATGCGATCGCCCATCTGGATGTTTAGCGCTTGAATTTTCAATTAAGACTCAACTTAGTAATAGATTGACTGGAGCGAGTTACGCAAGAGCAAAAGTTTTTGGGTGCACATCTAAACGTAGTTTGATGTCGATGATGGGAGAAAGCTCACACTTTTCGACTTTTGCATTTCAGTTTGCTAAGAAAGAAGGCAGCTAATCCTGCAACTACTCATCTTTCGTTTGATGTAAATTGTTCTTTTATCGTATCACAAATTTCGAGTAATGCCTACCAAATATTATGTTTTCTTGTCAAGAGGATTCATGCTCAACTTGTGATTTGTGATGGAAAATGAGCCTTTATCGCCTCGTAAAGCCTCGTTTTGGTACCGCTCAACCCGAAGTGATGGCGCTCTCACTAAGCAAGGCTCTTTCCAAAAAACGAGTTGTTCATGCGGCTGTCTTCAACTTAGGTATCATTTTGCTGCTGGTTTTGCAGTGAGAAAAGCCACCTTAATAAGGCGGTTATAGAGAGCAATTAGGTGCCTTTTAACCATCAATTTTGCATTAATGAACGATTAGATTGTGCAAGAAACGAGAGGATGGCGGTGTTCACAAATTGAGGCTGACCGCCAGCAGCGTAATGCCCACAATGAGGAATAATTTGTAGTTTGGCGTTTGTCAGCCGATCGCGCAGTTTCTCTCCATCGCTGACTGGAAACCAACGATCCTGGTCTGCCCACAAAATGAGCGTTGGGCATGTAATTTTAGAGAGATTTTGCTGCACTGAATGAATGAAATTGGGCTGCCCCCGCTCCAGTAGGCGGATTTCACGGGCGGCAAGCTGAAATTCTGCTGCTAGCTTAGTGATAGTGCCAGGAAACTCAATTTGAGGGTAGGTACTCCAGTAAACATCGTCGGTTGTGACCTGGCATGGGTCAGCGACGACTTCATCACGCAAGCTGTAAACAAGTTGGCGGATAACCGGATCGAGCAGCTTTGGTAAACGGAGCTGATCCGCTAGTTCGATCAGACTCAGCGGTAGTTCTGCGAGCAAACGCATGCCCCAGTTTGGCAACTGCCTGGGAAAAATCGGGACATTGAGCAGTACTAAGCGATCGCACAACTCTGGGTGAGCCTGCACAACTGCTAGTGCAGCCAATGCACCGAGCGACTCAGCCACAATGGTCACGGGTTCCTCGCACAGTGCCCGGATAACCCGCTCTAGTTCCACCACCTTATGATTCGGTTGCTCTGGCTGCAACGGTTTATCCGAAAACCCACTGCCTTTCGCATCAAAGCAAAGCACACGAAAAGACTGTGACAATGGCTCGATGTTGGCGTGCCAGCAGTAGCTCCAACTAGCGACCCCGTGAACTAAGACCAGCGGCTTGCCCACTCCCTTTTCACCGTAAGCGATGGCAACGGAACGATCGTTCGCATCCTGAATCATCAACATCTGTCGCCCTTTGGGAAAGGTCGCCTGCCACCAATCTTGCATTACTATATCCTTCAAAAACCGTTAAGGCAGTAGGGTGAGTGTGTCTGTACTCCCTTTGCTTTAGGATAGTGGCATTGCATAGCAGCGAGAGAGTCTCGCTCTCCGCTCCCTAAACTGGCATAAGCAGGTATGCAAAAACTTCTCGTCACTGGAGCCAGCGGTTTTCTTGGTTGGAACCTTTGTCAGGTGGCAGCCAACGACTGGAAGGTCTACGGAACTTCTTTTGCAAAGACGATCGCCATTCCTGGTACGACCATGTTGGCGATCGACCTCACCGACTTTGAGGCACTCAAGCAACTCTTTCAAGACGTGCAGCCCGATGCTGTGATTCATTTAGCGGCACAATCCAGTCCCAACGTTTGCGAAACCCAACCAGAGGCATCGTATCGTTTGAACGTTACTGCTGCCGTACAACTTGCCGCACTATGCGCTGATTGCAACCTTCCCTATGCGTTTGCCTCTAGCGAGATGGTGTTTGATGGGTTGAAGGCACCGTATAAGGAAGACGATCGCGTCTCGCCCATTAACCGCTACGGTGAGCAAAAAGCGCTAGCAGAAGTAACCGTGCTCGATCGCTACCCAAAGACTGTCGTTTGTCGGATGCCGCTGATGTTTGGTGCTGTACCGCCGACTGCCAGTAGCTTTATCCAACCATTCATTCATGCCTTGAGAACCGGACAGGAACTCAAACTATTTATTGACGAGTTTCGTACGCCTGTTAGTGGTGAAACAGCAGCGAAAGGCTTGCTGCTAGCGCTTCAAACGGCACACGGACGGCTGCATCTTGGCGGCAGAGAACGAGTATCGCGCTATGAATTTGGTTGTTTGCTGGCGGCAATCCTCTCCCTGCCAGCAGAACGCATGATTGCCTGTCGCCAAGAGGATGTGCCGATGGCAGCCAAACGTCCGCCTGATTTGTCATTGGATAGTTCTAAGGCATCTGGTTTGGGCTATGCGCCACGATCGCTCTGTGCCGAGTTAGAAGCGTTGGTTGGCAAGGTTTGAGCATTAGCGGTCAGCGATCAGCGATCAGCTATCAGCGGTCAGCTAAAAGGCTTACTTTTGGCTGACCGCATCCCTTCATCAGAATACTACTGGCTTAAGCTGACGGCTGAATCGCTATTTTACTAACTCTTGCTCGATCGCACTCACTAACTCAGGCGCATCTGGCTTTACCGCACTCTTGAATCGCGCTACGACTTCACCCTTCTTATTCACCAGAAACTTTTCAAAGTTCCAGGATACATCACCAGCAGAATCTACAGCAGTTAGGCGAGCGTATAGCGGGTGCTGTTGCGCGCCCTTAGCATTAACTTTGTCGAACAGTGGAAACGTCACGTCATACTTTGTGCTGCAAAACTGTGCAATTTCTTCATTGGTGCCTGGTTCCTGCCCACCATAGTCATTGCAGGGGAATGCCAGCACTTCTAGCCCTTGTGTATGATATTTCTGATAAAGTGCCTCCAAGCCAGTGTATTGCGGCGTAAAACCACAGCGTGAAGCCACGTTGACAATGAGCAAAACGTTGCCAGCATAGTCTGCCAGGGGCTTGTCTTTGCCATCGATCGTCGCTACAGACAAATCAGTAATCGTTGCAGTCATCTCAGTTCAATCATGAAGAGTGTCATCACTATAGTAGAGAGAATCGATCGTAATCGCAGCCTGAAGCAGTCAAGAGTCAGCATTTAGATTCAAAGTTTCATCCCTTAGCCTTTAGCCTTCAGCCTTTAGCCTTTAGCTTTCACCCTCTCGCTCCCCATCGCATTTGTCGCTTCAGGTCATAGTGATGCGCGAACTTCGGAATATCTCCCTTATGCCCCATCACAATCACGGTATCGCCTTCGTCAAGTGGTACGTCCTGACCAGGATTGATGATGGTCTCGCCATTAGCTTTGCGGAGCGCTACAACAATGAAAGTGCCTTTACCGCGTATTTGCACCATGCTAATCGTACTGCCAACTAAAGAAGACCCTAGCGGCACGGCTAGTTCATCCACTTGCACATCAATTTGCGAGAGCAATTCATTGAGGCTACTGCCATCAACCGTATCGTCTAAAAAGCTGAGAGCTGCTGGATGAGTGATGATGTGCGACATCCGCAGTGCTCCAATTTCAGCGGGTAAAACGACGTGATCAGCGCCAGCTTGACGCAGTTTTTTCTCGGTGGAAGGATATTCGCCCCGCGCCATGATAATCAAATTGGGATTCAGTCCCCGTGCTGTGAGGGTAATGAAGACATTAGCGGAGTCGTCTGGTAAAACGGTCGCCAAGACTTTGGCATGTTCAATCCCGGCAGACTCCAAAATGCCTTCGTCAGTAGCATTGCCGAGACGGACGAGATAGCCCATCGCTTCGGCGGTTTCAATGCGTGCCAGATTATTGTCAACGATGACAAATGGTTGATTTGCATCAACCATTTGACGTGCCAGAATTTGCCCGATCCGCCCATAGCCGCAGATCATGACGTGCTGCTTGAGGGTTTTGATCTCCTTTGTCATCCGTCTTGCTCCCAACGCTCGATTGATTTCGCCCTCGGTAATCATTTGGAAGAAACCGCCGAAGATGTAGCCCACGGAGGTACAGCCAGCAATAATCACAAACATCGTGAAGATTCTGAGCTGCGGGGACATCGGTCCGATTTCGCCAAAGCCCACACCAAAAACAGTGATGACGACCATGTAGATGGAGTCGAGCATACTCCAACCGGCAAGCATGTAGCCCGTCACGGCTATTACCAGGGTCAGGGTGAGAAAACCTGTGCCAGTCAGAATGCGTTTGAGTGAGCCGTGCATACGGTAAGGCGATCGCAAAAAAAGTCAATAACTACATACTTAGCCCGACAGCGAAAACAAGATAGTGCTTGCTACCTGACCGTTTCTGATGTCGGAGCGCCATCACGATTAATGAGATTCAAACGCGTCTGTGGAGCTAGTTCGTTGATAGTACTGTAGGCGATCGCACAATCAATGTAGCGTCCGAAACCGATTGTCTGAATGCAACTGATCGATCCAGGTAGTCATCAAGGTGCTGCCTGACGCTAACAGACACACTCTGCTCCCAAAGTTGTGCCAGTCATTCTACTGCCATCTACTGCACTCAGTTTGAGGAACACTCTTCACTTCTGGGCATCGTAGTAGATAGTTGTTGTGGTGATTACATTTATGCTTCATACGCCAAAGGTTCGATCAATCTCCGCTCTCGTTGCAGCGCTGGCAACTACGACCAGTGCTTTAGCGCCTCTGCTGACAGTGGCTCCCGCCTCTGCTCAGGCTAGTTTTGCCGATGTGCAAGGTAATTGGGCGCAGTCGTGTATTGCCTCACTGACTCAGCAGGGCATCATCAGTGGCTATCCAGATGGCACGTTTCGCCCCAGTGCGCCAGTGACTCGTGCTGAATTTGCGTCAATGGTGGGCAAAGCGTTCCCCAACGTGGCGCGATCGCGAAGTGCAGTTCAATTCGTGGACGTGACTTCTAACTACTGGGCGTATAGTGCGATTACAACCGCAACCCAAACAGGCTTTTTGTCTGGTTATCCTGGAAACGTTTTCAACCCTGCGCAAAATATTCCTCGTGCTCAGGTGCTGGTTGCATTGGCAAGTGGGCTAAATTATGCGCCCACTCAACCAACCGCTAATACGCTGAATGCTAGCTTCTCTGATGCTGCTGCCATTCCAGCTTATGCTGAGACAGGCATTGCAGCGGCGACCGAAAAGCGCCTCGTGGTAAACTATCCCAACGTGAGTACGCTGAATCCCAACCAGCTTGCTAGTCGGGCTGAAGTCTCCGCCTTTCTCTGCCAGTCGCTTGCAGGCACTGGGCAAACTGCTTCCACAATCTCGACTCAATACATTGCGGGTGCCACGCAGTCTCAACCGAATCAAGCGCAAGGCAACCAGGTTTTAGCGGGCAGCACGATCGCGGTGAGGTACTCGGCAGCACAGCGAATCATTGTCTCACCCAATGAAACCGCTCCTGTGGCGCTGACGGTCGCTCAGGATGTGCGAAATAGCCAGGGTTTTGTGGTCATTCCAGCGGGTAGCCAGGTCATTGGTCAACTGCAACCCGCGCAAGGTGGTTCGCAGTTTGTCGCTAATCAAGTTGTGGTGAATGGTCGGCAGATTGCCTTCAATGCTTCATCCAATATCATTACCGAAACCCGCGATGTGCGTGATCCCAATTTTGGCACCATCTTAGGCGGCGCAGCGTTAGGCTCAGCGGCTTCGGCTGTGATTCAAGGGGTCACGGGCGATCGAGTCATTTCAGGGCAGACGACGGTTTTAGGTACTGTGTTAGGCTCGGCGATTGGGGCGAATCAGAATCGGAACCTTGGCAAAACCGTTCGTGATGCTGCGATCGGTGCCGTTTTGGGTGCTGGTGTAGCTGGAATCACGGGTAATCGCACCATTACGCCACAAAAAGTGACCACTGGTGCTGCGGCTGGTGCAACGCTGGGTGGCATCCTCGATCGCACTGGCAACAGCAAAGTCATTGTTATCAACCCAGACTCAGACTTGACGCTGACCGTGAACAGCAACGCCACACTTTAGCAGACTACCAATCGCTGCGAAGGCGGTAGCTGAACTTACAAAAGACTGAATCACACAGTATCAGCACTTAATAATGAAAGAGGGGCAACGCGATCGCGTTGCCCCTCTTTCCTTTGTTCGATCCGCTACGTCGTTCGCAGACCTAAATATTTTTCTCGCTCAGTTCACGTGCCATGTAGTCAAACGGCTGATCCAAAAAGGCGGTGTTGCTCATACCTGTTTCAGCTACCGTTGCTTGCACGATCGCCTTCAAAATTTGAATGCCACGCACGGTAGGACCCGGAGGCACACCCAGCGAATTGTACGTTTCCCGCAAGCCTTCCAGCACACGCTCATCCAGCACATCGGTATCACCTGCCACAAGTGCATAGGTTGCATAGCGCAGGTAATAGTCCAAATCGCGCAGACAGGCTGCATAGCGACGAGTGGTGTACGCATTGCCACCAGGACGAATCAACTCTGGTAGTTCATCGAACAACTGTAGACCCGCTTGCTTGACGATCGCCGCTGCATTGGCGTTGATTACCGCCGATGCCTGCACCCGCGCGATGCCAGTATCAAAATACGATTTCAGGCTATCGATGGCGTTCCGATCGAGATAGCGACCTGTGACATCGTAGTTTCTAATCAAACTCGTCACTGCATCCCGCATAAGATTCTTCTCCCAATGATCCTTATATACACGTTTGGCTATTTCTGATCCGTTCGACGAGGGGATTCAACCAACACCAAAGTCAGACCAACACAGGCGCAAGGCAACTCAAAGCATGTTTCGCTTCGCAATGACCGCGATCGCAAAAACAGTGCAGTGATCCACGACCCATGCAGCAGTCTTAAGTCCAGAGCGGACGGCTCTTCAAGTCTAGACGCATGGTCAAGTTTATCACGTGCCTGAAACGGAAGCGTGTTGCAGTGCGATTGTAAACATGAACTGTTACAAGCTTTTGAAGCTGGCTCAGACAACCACTTTCGCCTTATCTAAAGATGTTGAGCAATCTTAATCTAAGCTTAAGACCAGAGAGACAGCCTATGTTTGTAACGGTTGATACAAAAACCGCCTAAGCCTGTCTCTAGGATGGTTCAGATACAACCAAGACTCAAGCTCAGAGTGCGATTGCTGAAGAGCTTTTCTCTCAAATCGCTCTTATTGAGCTTCGGGTTTTGAAGGAGTTGGTTGAGTCGGTCGGTTATGACTAAAGCTGAGCAGATGACAAGTTTATGTATCGTACAAGCAAGTTTATGTTTCGTACAAGGCTTATGTTTTGTCTTTAACACTTCAGCTTGTGAGTCGATCGTGCGCGAATCGATAGCTTGAGTGCCTCTCATTCAAATCATTCACCAGTCAGTCAAAACCGTCGCGATCGCCCTTTCTCTTCTCCCACTTTGAGACAGTACCGCAATAAGGAGTAATACATGGCAACCCCGCAGGAAATCCTGGAATGGATTAAGCGTGACAAGATTCAGATGATTGATCTGAAGTTTATTGACACCCCAGGAACGTGGCAACACTTGACGCTGTTCCACGACATGATTGATGAAAGCAGCTTTAGCGATGGCGTTGCCTTTGATGGCTCCAGCATCCGGGGTTGGAAAGCCATTAACGACTCAGACATGGCAATGGTGCCCGATCCAGACACTGCCTGGATTGACCCCTTCATGGCAGAGCCAACCCTGAGCATGATTTGCAGCATCAAAGAGCCACGCACTGGTGAGCCATATAGCCGCGACCCGCGATCGATCGCCCAAAAAGCGATCGACTACCTGCAATCAACAGGCATTGGCGACAATGCGTTCTTTGGACCCGAAGCCGAGTTTTTCTTGTTTGATGACGTACGCTACGACCAGACCCAGAATTCTGGCTACTACTACGTCGATAGCGACGAAGGCGTATGGAACTCTGGTCGTGAAGAGTTTGATCAAAGCACGGGCAAGGGCGGCAACTTAGGCTATAAGCCGCGCAATAAAGAAGGCTACTTCCCTGTTGCACCCACCGATACGCTGCAAGATATTCGTACTGAAATGCTGCTGGCAATGAAGCATTGCGGTGTGCCCATTGAGAAGCATCACCACGAAGTTGCAACGGGCGGACAGTGCGAATTGGGCTTTCGGTTCGCATCCCTGGTGCAGGCAGCCGACTATCTGTTGACCTACAAATACTGCATCAAGAACGTCGCGAAGAAGCACGGCAAATCTGCTACTTTCATGCCCAAGCCCATCTTTGGCGACAATGGTACCGGGATGCATTGCCATCAGTCCATTTGGAAAGGCGGTCAACCCACGTTCTTTGGCGAAGAGTATGCCCAACTGAGCAAGACCGCGATGCACTACATCGGTGGTCTGCTGAAGCATGCGCCCGCACTGCTGGCGTTCACTAATCCCACAACTAACTCCTACAAGCGCCTGGTGCCCGGTTTTGAAGCGCCTGTAAACCTGGCATATTCGCAAGGCAACCGTTCTGCTTCCATTCGGATTCCTCTCACTGGTGGCAATCCTAAAGCGAAACGGTTGGAATTTCGCTGTCCCGATGCGTCTTGTAACCCTTACTTGGCGTTTTCAGCGATGCTCTGTGCGGGCATTGACGGCATCAAAAATGAGATCGATCCCGGTGCTTCATTGGATGTAGATATCTATGAACTCACCCCTGAAGAGTTGGCGAAGGTGCCTTCGACTCCCGGCTCTCTAATGGACGCGTTGAAGAATCTGGAAACCGATCATGAGTTCTTGACGGTTGGCGGGGTTTTTACTGAAGACTTCATTGAAAACTGGATCAGCTACAAACTCGATCGCGAAGTGATTCCAGTCAGCATTCGTCCTCATCCTTATGAGTTCGCGCTGTACTACGACTGCTAACAGGGCACCTGTCAGCAACGACACATCTACCTTACATAGCTTGCGGCGATCGTGTCTCCTATGCCTAACCTTAGGCAGTGAAAACAGGAGAAGGCGATCGCCGTTTTTTGTCATCGACAGCGGTAAAATGCGATCGTGTGCCATTCAAACTCAGGTTTATTGACCAAGCTGCGGCATTCGTTGACTGAATTCGTTACAATCGTTTACAGTCGATCGTGATTTCACGCCTCCCATGTCCGACACACTCACCAAACTGGCTTACCAGACGTTTCAGCAAGGTAAAAGCTATTTCGGTCTGGCACACAAAACTGTCAGCACTCAGTTAACGAATCTGTTCGTTGAGTCGTCACAGCGTGCAACCAAACCGATACAGGTTGACTTACTGCTCAAGATTCAGCAGCAGCTCAGCCAAATCATTGAAACCGACTGGCGCGATGCAGAACAAGGCATTTATCCAGCGTCTTTACTTTTTGAAAATGATTGGTACGATTTCTTTCGCCACTATCCACAGGTCTGGTTTGATCTCCCCCTAATTTGGGGACGTGTCAATCAGAAGCGCCATCAAGAATTTTCTGCCCAGGTTGAAACAAGTGGCTACCCAAGCTATTACTTGCAGAACTTTCACCACCAGACAGACGGCTATCTAAGCGATACTTCAGCCAATCTCTATGATTTGCAAGTGGATATTCTCTTTAACGGTGCAGCTGATGCCATGCGTCGCCGTATACTTGCTCCCCTGAAACAGGGACTGGCTAAGTTTGCTGACATTGCGCCAAAACAAATCCGAGTGCTAGATGTTGCCTGTGGCACAGGACGTACTCTAAAGCAGATTCGCGCCATGTTGCCCAAAGCGTCTTTGCATGGCATTGACCTGTCAGAGGCGTATCTGCGGAAGGCAAATCAGTCTTTATCGCAAAAGCCGGGTGAACTACCACAGTTGGTGCAGGCAAATGCTGAAGCCTTGCCGTTTCTAGACAATTACTTCCATGCGGTAACGAGCGTGTTTTTGTTTCACGAACTACCGCCTCAAGCGCGCCAGCAAGTGATTGAGCAATGCTTTCGAGTGCTGAAACCAGGAGGAACTTTTGTGATTTGTGACTCCATCCAGGTAATGGATGCACCCGACTTTGCTCCTGTAATGGAGGGGTTCGTAGAGACGTTCCACGAGCCTTACTACCGTCATTACACCACAGACAATTTAGTCGATCGTCTGGAACAGGCTGGGTTTGCAGATGTCTCAGTGGAGGTTCATTTTATGAGCAAATATCTTATTGCCCGTAAGCCGATCGCCCCGACTCCCCTTGTGGCAACCCAAACGGACGACGCAAAACAGCTCAGCTACGATCGACCCTAGTTAACAAAACGAGATTAAACCATGACCGTCGCTTATCCCCGCAAGCTCAGTAAAACTCTAGGCGCACGCGAGATTCTCAATCAGGTCGTGCGCGATCGTGAGATTCACCTCATTACCCTCAATCGTTACCGTTACAGCGAACAGCGCAGTTGTAAAGATCTCACAAATTTGATTGAGCAGCTCGATGGCAAGTCGCCAGAGTTGATTCGGGATCTGTCGCGCCATATTTCCGATGAAGCACGCCATGCTATGTGGCTGACCGATTTGTTGGTTGACCTGGGTTCCAGCGTTGGCACACCGCCCGGCTCTTCTTATATCCAAGAGTTTGAGCGCCTGCTTGATGCCGAACTCCACGATGCAGAAAACGATCTGGATGGGTTCCTAATTTCGACGCTGGCAGCTATCAATGTCACCGAAAAGCGTGGCTGCGAGTATTTTTCGGCTCATATCTATGCGTTGAAGCAAGCGCCTCAAACCGACGAAAACATTAAAATCCGTGAGACGATCGAGCGTATTTTCCCAGAAGAAGCGGGACATGTACGCTGGGGCAATCGCTGGTTGGCAAAACTAGCGGATAAAAGTCCAGAGCACCGTCGCAAGGTAGAGACTGCCAAGCAACGGTACTCGGCGATCGAGCAAGCCGCCTTTGAGTCTGGGATGGATATTACGCTCGGAGCTGAGCTGCGTCGCGTTACCAACTTGCTTGATATTGCTAACACGATGTCGGTTTGGGAACGTCCTCAATACTTGATGGAACGCCTGCCCCAAACGCTGCTGTCACCCGATCTTCAGCTCACTCGCATTGATGTTGTCCAACGAGCCTGGAAGCGCGACCCCAAGGCGTTTATGGAAAAGTTTGTGCCGATGTTTTTGGGCGGGCTGAACCGCAACAGTGTGGAGCAAATGAAACCGAAACAGACCGCAAAGACTTCCGTTTAACCTGTGAACGCTAGCGCGGAGCAGTCAGCGGTTAGCTTTGTCGTCGTCACCGATCGTTGCTGGCACAACCAACGCCTGGAACTTCAAAACTTAGATGAGAGAGATACCTTTGATCTGGTGTCTCTTTCGTCTTTGGTGAAACTACTTGTCTACACCATTCTGGAATTACGCGACACCAAACGGTGGTTAAGCATGACTTGGCATCAGAATTAATCCCAATTCTATAAAATCGCCCTACAGATTCGTTTTCGCTGCTGACCGCTGACCGCTAGCCGAAGCTTGCCTGTGTAGCCAGAGTTTCGTGAAATGGCATGGGATTTCCGACAGAGAAACTAACCACTAGCTTCGACTTCGCTCAGCCAGCTTGCACCCTGAGCGAAGTCGAAGGGTAGAATCTCTTCTGGAAATCGCCTAGGTTCTTTGACGGTTGTTTCGAGCTGCTATGTGTGGAAAATGCGGTAGCCAAAACGACTCGTGATGAACAAAGGTTAAAATATGTATAGTAGACAAGACAAGCCCATCTATTTTCTGAGGCACTTATGGCTGTCGAACTGGCTCCAGCGTTCAATCCGTTAGTCCCTGCCGCACGTGATGTTGTTGCACTGAGACGGGTGTTTGAGCAGATTCACGCTAACAGTTGCCCAACATCGTTTAACTTTCACATGCACACCGTTAATTCTGACGGGCAGTTGCAGCCAGAGATGCTGATGCAGCAGGCGATCGCGATCGGTCTTCAAGGGTTTGCTATCACAGACCATCACTCCGTTAATGGCTACCGTATCGCGCAGCGTTGGCTGGATGAACAGCACTCAGAGCAAGACCGTCCACTGCCGCACCTTTGGGTTGGTGTTGAAGTTACGTCACGACTGCTGGGTACGGAAGTCCACATTCTCGGTTATGCGTTTGATCCCGAAAGCCCTTCGATGCAGCGTTACCTTCAACGTCAGGCACCGCAAGGAGGAGAGGCAGACGCTGAGCAAGTGATTAGTGCCATCCATCAAGCTGGCGGCTTAGCCATACTGGCTCACCCAGTGCGTTACAAGCGATCGCCCGAAGAGTTAATCCCTCAGTCAGCACGTTTTGGTATTGATGGCGTTGAAACCTACTACGCTTACAACAACCCTAATCCCTGGCAAACCAGTCCTGAACAAACGAAACGCGTACAGCATTTGAGCGCTAACTTTGGTCTGCTTAATACCTGCGGCACGGATACTCACGGTTTGAGCCTACTACAGCGACTGTAGTTGGAAACACCTGGCGATCGTGAGCGATGATAAAGCCTTGCCCCTAGCCCATTCGGGGCGTTTCGCTGTCGATGTATTCCCGCCAGCGCTTGATGCGACCGTCCGCAAAATCAACGACGATCGCATCGTCAGCCCGACTATGCTTCCCCGTGCTGTTTTCAACGTCTTCCCATTGCCATTCGACCACAGCTTGTTGGCGATCGATGATGATGCGCTGAATCTTGATGTTCACTTGGGCGTGGCTCTTGGCAAAATCTGCCGCTATCTTCTCGATCGCTGAAACACCTACCAGTTTCTGACCGGGCACCACAAATTCACCGTCAGACGTAAACAGTGCCGCAAATGCTTTGGCATCGCCTTTGATCCAGCTATCTGCTGCTCGCTCAATGAGCGATCGCGCTGCTTCAGGTGTCATTCGTAGCACCTCGGTTTCAATGGTTGGCGCTGATCGCGGCTCGGCTAACGTTTTTGCAGAATAAAACGTAAATGACATGGCGATCGATGCCATCAGCACCAGCGATACTAATAAGGAAGCAATATTGCAATACTGTTGAGACACAACAAGCCGCTCGGCGAACTTGCTAAACCAATGAGTGCTAAACCAATGAGTAGCCTTACGAACCTGTAGGTGAAAGCGACAGAAGTTAAGTCTTGGGATCACATAAACCCCAAGACCCAATTCAAATTTAGCCCATTGGCACAGCGTTTCCTACCTCTGACCGCTCTGATGGAGGGTTTCACCTCCCGTTGGTAGGAGCAAAGTGGAGGACGCGACAAAAACTCCACAACCGCTAATATCGCTTGACTTTTGCACTGCCTTCGCCCTTGCGATCGCTCTCCTTGGGGGCAAAGTTCTGAGCCACAGCGGCACAACACTCATACAGTGAACCGTCTTTACCATGTATGGGTTCAATATATCGATTGAGATTTTGAATTGTCTCACTCATAGGGTCTAAGTCTGGCTCACCCGATTGGAGGAAGCTACGAATCAGAAAGCAATTCTTTTGAGGGAGGTTCTGTCGGAGAGATGAAACGGTACAAATTGACTGCGTTTGATACGCGCCCTAGTTGGCTAGTCTCCGCTGGTATTGTTCGAGGTTGAATTGTTGCTGCTCAACCGTCAAGAGTGCTGTTGCAGAAGGTGGACGCATGTCCCACTGCACCTCGGCTAGAAACAACAATGTGCCAGCAATGACAACACCCGTTGTAGCAAATGACCACTGAGCGCTGTAAGGCAGCACAGCTACTCCCAATAAATGCATAATACCCGCCAGCATGAAGGTTCGCGATCGCACACCCCAAGCAGTACAGAAATAACCGATCGCGCTTAGCCCTAACCACATCGGACAGAGCTGCATTAACACCTGCCCCCAACTGAGAAAAATGCCGCAATTCGTCAAACCCAATCCAACCAGCATGAGTGCTGCCCACAGATAAACTAACCAACAAAGCTGCTCAACCCGAACCCAAAACCAGGCTAGAGTTGCCATCATGACCGTGCCAGCCAGCGTTAGTGTAGTCCACAAAACTGCTTGTAGCTGCCAGCTCAGCGGCAAAAACTGAGCCGTAATGAAAATGAGTCCCGTAATCCAACCCCAGACGACAAAGACCTGATCGATACGAGTGTAGAGCAAAGACAAGAGATTAACCCGACCCACTCGCCAACGAAGCCTCAGTAGCCCTTGTAGGTCTTGAACATCCAATGCCTCTTGCTTTCTACGAATCAACGGTTCACTAACGTTAAAAAAGCTCATGAGTTGAATGAAGAAAATGTCCTCTATCTTTAGACATGGTTTATCCACTTTAACTAAAATCAGCAGCGTAGGAGTAGATCATTTTTTGTGATTCGGGTGAGCCAGGGTTTGCCAGCATTCTTGCTGATCCCAGACTATAAACTTGGAGTACGTTCGATGATTTCTATTGCTTTATAGGCGTTTGGCATCCTATGACATCAATGACTCGATCGAAACCGTTTCTGTCCCTGTGCATGATTGTCAGAAATGAGAGTGAGCATCTGGCACGCTGTCTCGCCAGTGCCAAAGCCCACGTTGACGAACTCATTGTGGTGGATACAGGTTCTCAGGACGATACTGTGGCGATCGCGCAACGCTACGGCGCAACGCTGTATCACTTCGATTGGTGTAATGATTTCGCTGCCGCCCGAAATTTCTCTCTCGGCAAGGTTACAGGCGACTGGATCTTGATTCTTGATGCCGACGAAACGTTGGTTGTTGAAACTAATGCATTACGCCAGCAGTTAAGTGCCTCGCCATCCGAGCTAATGGGCTACGCTCTAAGCCGTACAGAAATCAACCTGCTAGAAGATGATCTCAGCGGTGGCTTGCACGTTCGGCTCTTCCGCAATGATCCCAACTTGCGCTACGTCGGTCGCTATCATGAGCAGTTGCGGCACGAGGCTGGCAAACCTTTAGTGGTTGATGCCCTGAGCGGACTCAAGATTCTGCATTATGGTAACAGCGACGCACAGGCTGTTTTGCAGAAGACGATCGATCGAGACATTCCGCTGCTAGAAAAAATGCGAGAGGAGCAGGAGTTAAACCTGTGGCTGCTAGATTGTCTCGCACGAAATTACAACCGCATTGGGCAACCAGATCATGCTCACGAGTGCTACACCGAAGCCTTCGATCGCCTTCTGCCGCACCTTCTTAGCGGTGAGCCTCCCGACCCTTTCTTCTGGGTACCCACGTTGATCTGCGAACTGGGTTGGCGATCGCTCGACGCAGAAGACCTGGAAACCACTCGCCTACTTTGCCAACGTGGACTGGAGTGGTGCCCCAACCATGCGCCATTACATTGCCTTGCAGGTGAAGTTTTGTTGATGCTCGGCTTTCCACTCGGCGCGATCGCGTACTTTGAAACTGCCCTCCGTTTAGGACAAGAAGGGAGCTACTATCAAACTGATCCCTGCCCCAAAAGCGCTCTCACCGTTGATCCCGCCTGCGGTCTTGGTCGAGCCTACGAACTCCTAAGACAACCACAGCAGGCGATCGCTATGTTTGAACTGGCACTCTCCTTTGATGCAAATTGCGCGATCGCCCAACAGCATTTGAGTGAAAGGAGTGAAGGCTAAAGGCTAAAGTATGAAGGCTAAAAGTTAGTCATACTACCGATTTATTTATCCTTTATCCTTTAGCCCTTATCCTTTCTTACTTATGTCCCTCTCTTTGCCACAGCTTTTTCGCTTTACCGATCGCCCCTCACTCTCAACGCGGATGACCCAGGTGGGGTTTGTCATCACAGTGTTTTTTATTGGTTTAGTGGTGCTGGCTCCAGTGTTGCAAAGCGTTGGCTGGCTTCAAGACCCCACTGAATTTTTAGCGAACCCGATTCAAGAACCACCGTCATTAGGACATTGGTTTGGCACCACCCGTTTAGGCTATGACGTGCTTTCTCGCACCGTGTTTGGTAGTCAGGCAGCGTTGCAGGTGGTTCTTTTAGCGACTACATTGAGTCTGGTCATCGGGGTGCCGTTGGGCATGGTAAGTGGGTATCTGGGCGGCAGACTCGATCGTCTCTTGCTGTTTTTGATGGATACAATCTATACATTGCCGGGGCTGTTGCTATCGGTAACGCTGGCGTTTGTGGTCGGTCGTGGGGTGCTGAATGCGGCGATCGCGCTGAGCATCGCTTACGTACCGCAATACTACCGGGTTGTGCGAAACCACACGGTCAGCGTCAAAACAGAGCTATTTATTGAAGCCGCACAGGCGATGGGTGCCTCTACCTGGGCAATCCTCAGCCGCTACCTGTTTCTCAACGTGGTGCAGAGCGTACCAGTACTGTTCACCTTAAATGCTGCTGATGCCATTTTGACATTGGGCGGTTTGGGTTTTCTAGGCTTAGGCTTGCCAGAAGAAACCGCCGAATGGGGCTACGACCTGCGACAGGCACTGGATGGTCTCTCTACAGGGGGCATCTGGTGGACAACGCTGTTTCCTGGGCTGGCGATGACGATCATGGTCGTAGGCTTATCGCTGCTAGGTGAAGGGCTGAATGAGTGGCTGAATCCAACGCTGCGAGTGCGATCGAGCGAGACTGGCGGGCTGAAACCGGGCAGTGAGGGGTGAGGAGTTAGAAGAGAGGAGTCACCTTAGAGGAGTCACCTTATTAGTGCTACCAATCTGCAAAACGCTGCTAGAAGCATAAAATGCTTCATCAATACGTCAAGAGTGTAAAAAGATTGGCAATCCGGACTCATTACAGCTTTAAGGATAAAGACGGCAATGCTATTATTTCGGAGAACTCATTCATGGAAGGGCGAGTTTCTATGGCGCAAGCGCCCGTTTCTCCAGTAGTACTGGTGATTTTAGACGGCTGGGGATACCGAGAAGAGACTGAATGTAACGCCGTTACAGCAGCGCATACTCCTGTCGTAGATAGCCTTTGGGCTGCTTACCCTCACACCTTGATTCGCACCTCGGGGAAGGATGTTGGGTTGCCAGAGGGACAGATGGGCAACTCGGAAGTTGGTCACCTCAATATTGGTGCTGGACGAGTCGTGCCTCAAGAGCTGGTGCGAATTTCTGATGCGGTGGAAGATGGCACCTTACTCAGCAACCCAGCGTTAGTAAAAGTCTGCCAAGAAGTGAAGCGCAACGGCACTAAGCTGCATCTAGTCGGTCTTTGCTCGGATGGCGGTGTGCACTCGCACCTGACGCATCTGTTCGGCTTGCTCGACATGGCGAAGGCGCAACAGTTGAGCGACGTCTGCATTCATGTCACGACCGATGGTCGGGATACACAACCGACCGCAGGCAAGGTTTCGGTCGAAAAGATTCAGAACTACATTGCCGATCGCGGTATTGGACGCATTGTCACACTGAGCGGTCGCTACTACAGCATGGATCGTGACCACCGTTGGGATCGGGTGCAGCTTGCTTACGATGTCATGACGATCGATGGTGAAGGCGACGGTCAATCGGCTCTGGAGGTACTACAAGCCGCTTATGCAGCCGACAAAACCGATGAATTTGTACTGCCAACGCGGATTGCGCCTGGTGCCATACAGCCCGGAGATGGCGTGATTTTCTTCAACTTCCGCCCCGATCGCGCACGGCAACTTACTCAGGCACTCGTCGATCCTGCCTTTGATGGCTTTGAACGCAAGCAGATTCAGCCCTTGTCCTTCGTCACTTTTACGCAGTACGTCTCGCATTTACCAGTCTCTGTTGCCTTTGAGCCACAGGATCTGACGAACATTCTGGGTGAAGTGATTGCCAACAGTGGGCTGCGTCAATTCCGCACTGCCGAAACTGAGAAATACGCCCACGTCACCTACTTTTTCAACGGTGGCATTGAAGACCCTTTGCAGGGCGAAGATCGTGAGCTAGTGCCCAGTCCCATGGTCGCCACCTATGACAGTGCCCCTGGAATGTCTGCCGAAAAGGTCACAGATGTGGCGATCGCCGCTGTCAAAAAGCGCATCTACTCTTTGATTGTGATCAACTATGCCAATCCCGATATGGTGGGGCATACCGGTAAGATTGAGCCGACGGTGAATGCTCTTGAGACGGTCGATCGCTGCCTCGGTCGCTTACTAGAAAGCATTATTAGTGCGGGTGGTACAACGATCGTTACCGCTGATCACGGCAATGCCGAGCTGATGTGCGATGGGCAAGGCAACCCCTGGACGGCGCATACCACTAATCCTGTGCCGTTCCTTCTGGTGGAAGGCGAAGGACGTAAGATTCCGGTGCATGGTACTGAGGTGCCGCTGCGAGAGGATGGTCGCCTCTCCGACATTGCTCCCACCATTCTAGAAATTCTGAAGCTGCCTCAACCACCTGAAATGACGGGTCGTTCAATGATTCAGCCCGCTGAATTTGACGTAAAGCCTAACCGGACTCCGGTGCAAGTGTCGCGTTAGGCGTAGCTGGACTAAAGCGGTTAGACTGGATGCTGTCGATTTTAAGCGACTATTGCTTAAGAAGTTTACAGTGAAGAGGCTTCGGGCTGTAAGATAGAGGTTGGGCTTGAGTCTGAAGTCCCTTATTTAGAATCGACAGTCCTCAATCTTTCCACTCTGTTACGAAGGGTTTCACGATGACGCTTAACTATGTTCTGGAAGCGATCTGGGCGCTTTCTGCTCTGGGTCTGATTATTCTGGTGCTGCTGCATAGCCCCAAAGGAGATGGGTTAGGCGGATTGGGCGGTCAGGCGCAGCTTTTTACCAGCACGAAGAGCGCTGAAACCACGCTGAACCGAGTCACATGGGCACTCACCGTGATTTTTATGGGTCTCACGGTTGTTCTCAGCGCCAACTGGTTGCCCAGGTAGAGTCCAATGTCGGCTAAGGCTCAGGGAAACTTTGTAGGCGGCTTATGAAGTTTAGGCGATGGGTTAGTTGGGGACGATCGCCCGCCAAAGTGGTGCAAACATTCCCACTTCTAGCTGTCCTTGGAATCGTTCTAGCACTCGCTGCCCACCTGCTGGGTAATTTTCCACTCAGCGCACAAGCAGCCTTTGCCGATCAGCCCGCGCAGACGATCGCCCAGAACCCTGCACCCGATTTCCCGCTACAGCCTCACCCGCTGCCGTCAACGCTGGCGCAATGGCATAGCCCCAACGCGGGCGATTATTTTGATCAAATTGAAGTGGTGCCCGTAGGCTATTTGGTCTGGACACGGTTCCCGGTAACGGTTTACATTCAGCCACCAACTGCAACAGAGCTTGCGCGTCCCTTTACGGCTCAGCGATCGCGCGTTTGGATTGCGGCTGTATCACAAGCAGTACAAGAGTGGAAGCGCTACTTACCGCTAACCCTGGTTGATCAAGCTGATGGAGCAGATATTACAGTTTTGCGATCGCCCCCTCCGTTACAGGTTGAAGCATCCCCAGCACCGAATCAGGACGATGTCTCTGGGCAAATACAACGCAACCCGCGACCAACTCTACAGATTGGGCGGGCGCGATCGGCATTAACAAGCTACAAAGTCTACGCCAAGAGCTTATCTAAAGATGCTGGATCGAAGCCGATGCTGGCTCATCGCTGCACGATTCAGCTTCGTCCTGACCAAGCACCGCAGTATCTACAGGCAGCCGCCCGACATGAGTTGGGTCACGCGATCGGCATTTGGGGGCACAGTCGATCGCAATCCGATGTCATGTACTTTGCTCAGGTACGTCAGCCACCACCCATTTCTGCAAGAGACTTGAATACGCTCAAGCGGATCTACGAACAGCCAACACGTCTGGGTTGGTCGTTAGCTGAATCAGTTAAGATGACCAAAAGCAGCTCATAGCTATGACTCGAAGGGCACACCGATGAGTAACCTGACCACTCAACTACCGACTGATACCTGGGTCGTTGCGTCTTGGGACGAGTACATCAAGCAGATCGAAGACCCTGCGTATGAAAAAGCGAAAGGGTATTACTACAACGGTCAAATGAGGGTTGAGATGCTACCTGTTGGCTCTGACCATTCTTGCGATCACGCAATGCTAATTTTCGCAATTACTCTTTTTGCAACGCTACGAGGTATCCCGCTTACTGCAAGAGATAACTGCACCTACCGCAAAATTGAGAGTCGGGAGTGTCAGCCAGATATTTCGTACTATGTCGGCGATCGCGCACGCCTGATCCCACGCGGTACGTCAATTATCGATCTAGATCGCTATCCCGCTCCAGACTTAGCAATTGAAGTTGCCGATAGTTCACTACTGACTGATCAGGGCGCAAAGCGGTTACTGTACGAAGATTTGCAGGTTGCAGAATACTGGGTTGTCGATGTGCAGAAAGCTCAAATTCTTGCCTACAGTGTTGCCGATCGCGGCAGCAAGCGCATTGATGTCTCCCAGGTGTTACCAGGACTGGCGATCGCGCTTTTAGAAGACACCTTGCGCCACAGTCAGGAAGCCGATCAAACGCAAGCAGGAGCCTGGTTGTTAAGCCAACTTCAGTGAATCAATGACACTCTGCTTCAGGTGATTGGAGCGCGACCAAAAAGTTTAGTAAGGGTTTTGAGGCGATCGCTCGTTTCTCCGTTGAGCGCACCACCATGATAACGCCACTGCCAGTTGCCTTCATTCGTACCAGGAAAATTCATCCGTGCTTCTGTACCTAAACCGAGAACATCCTGAAGCGGGATGATGGCAAGATTCGCAACTGAACTGAGCGCTAGTCGAATGAGATCCCATTGAATGCCATCAGGACTCACACTGCCCAGATAGTTCCAAACATTGCCCTTCTCGTAATCAGAGAGCTGATTGAACCAGCCAATCGTGGTGTCGTTGTCATGAGTGCCTGTATAGACAACGCAGCGATGAGGGTAGTTGAACGGTAAGAATGAATTGGTAGCGTCAGAGCCAAAGGCAAAATGCAGCACCTTCATACCTGGAAACTCAAACTCATCGCGCAGTGCTTCCACTTCGGGCGTGATGACACCCAAATCTTCAGCTAGAATCGGCAGCCTGCCCAATTTTTCACGTAACACTTCAAAGAACTCCTTGCCCGGGGCTTTTAGCCACTCCCCATGTAGAGCAGTCTCTTCGCCTTGTTTGACTGCCCAGAATGCTTCAAAGCCTCGGAAATGATCGATGCGTATCAAATCCACATAGTCCAACATGGCGCGAAACCGTCCGACCCACCAGCGGAAATCAGAGTTTTGTAAATGCTCCCAATCGTAAACAGGATTGCCCCACAGTTGCCCGGTCGCGCTGAAGTAGTCGGGCGGCACACCTGCCATTAACGCAGGCTCACCTGTTTCGACATCCAGGCAGAAGTTTTCGGGATTTGCCCACACGTCAGCACTGTCATGGGCGACGTAGATGGGAATGTCACCAATAATTTGAATTCCCTTGGCGTTGGCGTAGTGCTTAAGGTCAGACCACTGATGGAAAAACTCATATTGCAGGTACTTCTGGTAAAAGATTTCAGCCGTTAGACGGTGGCGACATTCTTCGAGTGCATCGGGTTTGCGCCATGCGATCGCGGGTTCCCAGGTATGCCAGCTTGTACCACTCAACGTTTGCTTCAACGCCATAAAGAGCGCGTAGTCCTCTAACCAATAGGCTTTGTTCTCACAAAACGCCTCAAACTGCTGCTTTTGCTCATCGCTGGCACAGTTTTTAAAGTTTTCGCACGCCTTCTCTAGCAGTCCCATTTTGACTGGGGCAACCTGATCAAACTGGACGCGATCGCTGGCAAAATCTGGTAATCCGTTGAAATCAGCTTCGTTGAGCAACCCATTGTCTCGCAAGCGTTCTGGGCTAATTAGCAACGGGTTGCCCGCCAGCGCTGAGTAACACATGTACGGCGAGTTGCCAAAGCCAGTCGGTCCCAACGGCAGCACTTGCCAAAGCTGCTGTCCTGTTTCAGCCAGAAAATCGACAAATTCACGAGCCTGATAGCCTAAATCGCCGATGCCAAAGCGACTGGGAAAGGACGTTGGATGCAATAAAATACCACTTGCTCTGAAGGGTGCCGCAGAAGCGTGTGAGTCGGAAGAACCAGTCATTACGTTAGGGTAAAGTGGGAGTGCAATCGGCGTTGGTTTGACTCTATCATGGTGTTCCAAGGTTAAAACCTATCGGATGAAAGACCTGACTGTGGCGTACCGTAACCCAACTCCGACTGTTGACCTCATCATTGAACTGACCGATCGCCCACATCGACCGATCGTGCTCATTGAACGGCTGAATCCACCGTATGGTTGGGCACTCCCCGGCGGTTTTGTCGATTATGGAGAAGCTGTAGAAACGGCTGCCCGACGAGAAGCCAAGGAAGAAGTTGGCTTGCGGGTTGAACTCATTGAACAGTTTAATGTGTATTCTGATCCCAACCGCGACCCGCGTCAGCATACTCTAAGCATTGTATTTCTGGCGATCGCGCAAGGAGAACCAAAGGCAGGCGATGATGCCAAGCATCTGGACGTGTTTGAGCCGTGGCGGCTACCAACGAACCTGTGTTTTGATCACGATCGCATTCTGCGGGACTATTGGTGCTATCGGCACTACGGCATTCGACCGGGAGTGGTGTAGGAAAGGCTAAGGGATAAAGGCTAAGAGATAAAGGCTAAAATCAGCTTGCCTTCAACTTTTTATCCTTCAGCATTCATCCTTTATCCTTCTTTCCTATGCCTCGTGAAATTATTCGTACCGATCGTGCCCCTGCTCCTGTAGGTCCTTACAACCAAGCGATCGTTGCCAGTGGTCGCTTCATCTTTGTAGCAGGGCAAATTCCACTAAGCCCGACAACGGGCGAAATTGTGGGTGCAGATGTGGCAGCGCAGACTGAGCAAGTGTTCGCTAACCTGAAGGCGATTTTAGACGCAGGTGGAGCAACCTTGACTGATGTCGCAAAAACTACCGTGTTCCTGAAAGACATGAATGATTTTGCAGCGATGAATGCCGTTTATGCAAAACATTTTGATGCCGCGATCGCGCCTGCCCGCGCATGCGTTGAAGTGGCTCGCCTACCCAAAGATGTTCTGGTCGAAATTGAGTGCATTGCAGTGGTCTGAACAATCTACTTCCGAACGTCTATGCACTCACCGGACACAGATGAATTTGGCATCTTGGCTAACCATATTAAGTCATTCAGATGTAACGCGATTGCTACACTGCATAGCTTTGAGAATCTTTTAGCTAACACTTAGACGTTGAAAAACGGAGCGATTAGTAATTGCTTGTATAGTCTCGTTCATACCGGACAGCCGAAAACGTTGTGTAAATCCAATAAACCCATATTCAACTACGAGTTTGCCGATTAATTCATCTGCAAATGAAGAAGATATTAATGAAACACCATTGAAATCTAAAACAATCACAGAAGTTGTCTGATTAGATATGTTGATGATTTCGTTTCGTATTGCGACACCAGACTGCCGTGTGCCAGTTCCTGAGCTTTTTTCAGTGAGTTTATAAACTACGTTATTTCTTTCGTCTTCAAGATTTTCAATACGAAAGTTTACTGGTTCATAGCCACCTAAAGCATTGGCAATTGAAATTCCTTTATCAAAGTCAATTTGGAAATCAACAGTAGTACAATTGTTTTCGGAGCTAAGGTATGGAACAGTAGTTGATGTTTTCGTTTCATGAACTCGTATGCCGACGAAACCTGAACCTGAAGTAATATTGAGCAACCCTGAATTTGAACGGACAATATTGTTTAACCCCCACATACCGTTACCTTGTCCAATATTTTTATCGCGGGTAATTCCTTCCTTAAGTGAAATAGTGATTGCATCTACTGCATTAGTCGGCGCATGCATTGAAGTGCGGAGTGAGTTGAGAATACCTTGTCCGTGATCGTAGATGCAAACTGCCATATGCTGCGATGTACTGTGAATTTGCCCCATGACATATCCGTGTGTTGTGGCTGCGTGCTGCAAGACGTTATCCATGATTTCGTTCAAACACCATTCGATTCCCTGAATTACCCCTCCTTGACAAACAGCAGAACGCGACACAGCATCAAGATACGCATCGACAAGAGAATTAACTTCTTCTGCACTAGAGAATTTCCAGACCACATTAAGTGGAAATCTGCGGTGGGTATCATCAGATTCAACAACAGAAGGCGCAAGCGTTTTTGTACGTGAGAGAAAATCAGGAACGTTATTGTATGTGAATGAAAACCTCCGGTTTTCTTTGTAATACTCAATTAGTCCTGCGAATGGTGCACAAACGTTTGGATAAACACCTTCGATGTTAGAGAAGTCTAAAACGAAATCTGTATAGCCACACTCATTACCCTGATAAATTGCTCGAATAAAATTGCCAATAACAAACGGCGAGCTCAGCGACAGGATAGTAAGAATGTTAGCGTTTCGATTTACAGTGGCAGGAATTTCTGATGGCATAAAGTATCAAACCTTGCTGTAAACAACCTGTTACACAGGGAGATCAGCGCGGGGATTAAACGTTTCGAGTTGACGAAGTTTTTCGTATAGGTCGCGTTCCTGTTGGCTTGGGTCACGCGGCACCATAATTTGAATTTCCACAATTTGGTCACCACGCCTACCGTTAGTGGTGGGATAGCCTTTGGCAGCGAGTCGCAGGCGTTGCCCGGTTCGCACACCCGCCGGAATGGTCATTTTGACTAAGCCATCCAGAGTGGGGACTTCAAGCTGACCACCTAAAACGGCTTCGCTGGGCGTAACGGGTAATAAACATTGAATATCAGAGCCTTCCAACCTGAAGAACGGATGAGGCACAACGTCAATTTTGAGGTAAAGGTCGCCGCCTGCAATACCCTGTCCCGTCAATCGGAGGCGCTGTCCTGTTACCATTCCGGCTGGCATCTTGACTTCGAGCGATCGCCCATCTTCTAGCTTAACCCTCTCCTGCCCACCTGTATAAGCTTTCTCCAGTGGCACATCTAGGCGTGCTTCGGCATCGCGACGAGTAGCACGCGGTACGGTATAGGTTGTTTTCGTTGTACCAGGCTGGTAGTAATCGCGGGTGCTGGTGCGAGATGAACTGGTATCTTTGTTTGCACGACGATTCAAGAGTTGATCGACAAAGCTGTTGAAGTCGGCAAATTCACCAAAATCAACATCGTCGCCCGTGCGATCGCTGCGCCCATCCCAGCCGCGTGACTTTGGCGGTTGCCCACCCTTAAAGCCTCGCTGCTGCCAGAACTTACCGAACTGGTCATACTGAGCGCGTTTAGTGGGATCAGAAAGCACTTCATACGCTTCATTGATGTCTTTAAATTTCTCTTCTGCCTGCTTGTTTCCAGGGTTTAGATCGGGGTGAAATTGCCGCGCCAGTCGCCGAAATGCCTTCTTGATCTCGTCAACAGTCGAGTCTCTGGCAACTCCTAGAATGTCGTAATAGTTCCGAAAGTCTTGCATGTAAGTCCGTGAATAGTTGTTAGTTGTTAGTTGTTAGTTGTTAGTAAATTGCTAAGAATTAACAGCTAAAACTGAGTTTTATTGATGCTTAGCTGTTAGAAATAAATGCTAAAAACTAACAACTAATGACCAAAAACTGCTCAAAGCCACTCATCTTCTTCATCCCAGTTATCTTGATAAAGGTTGGGGCGGGCATTTTTAGGTGGACGAGAGGGGCGACGATCGCTGCGATCGGTAGGGCGGGAGTCAGCGGGAGGACGCGGCTCACTGCGAGGGGTACTGCCTTCGGGGTAGGGGGCACGCGGCTCATTGCGAGGTCTGCCAGCGTCGCGGCTGCGCTCACTATCATAACCGCGCTCGTCGTCGTAGCGAGAACGTTCAGTAGGGCGTTCATCAAAGCGATCATTTGGGCGATCGATGGGTCGTTCTCTCGTCCGATCGTCAGGGCGACGAGTATCAAGACGATCGTCATCCCAGGATGAATTGCTGGCACTTGAGTCTCGTCCAGCGTACCTGCTGGCGCTGTACCGATCGCCAGTGTCGCGTCGATCGTCCGAATAGTAGGGACGATCACGATTCCAGGAGTCGGGTCGTTCCGTAGCCCCACCGCTATAAGGAGTACGGGGGGAGTTAGGACGGCGAGACGCACCACCAAAATTATCGTAGTCGCGCCGATCGTCCTCGTAGTAGTCGTCATCGTCATCGGTAAAGAAGCTTTTGATGGCTCCAAAGATGCTGTCGTTCTCTTCGTCTTCTTTGTTGCGCTGGTAAACTTCGCGGCGCAGATCGTACAGAGCATCATCCAGATCGGCTTTGGCACGATCGATACCGCGATCGTCGTTCTGGGTCAAAGCCTCGCGTAGCAATTGAATGGTGCGTTCGATTTTAGACCGATAGCTGCTGACAAACTGCATCCCAAAATCCAGGGTTGCTTCTCGCAGTTGGCGCTCTGCCTGAAGAATTTGAGATTCTGCCTGGTTGCGCTTCTCGACTTTTTCCTTTTTCTGGCGATCGACATCCGCATATTCCTGCGCCTCACGCATCATGCGCTTCACTTCGTCTTCGCTAAGCGTTGAGGCATCCTGGACGGTGATGCTTTGTTCGCGTCCAGTGGTGCGTTCCATCGCGGCAACCTGCAAAATGCCGTTGGCATCAATGTCGAAGGAGACCTGAATTTGAGGGAGACCGCGTGGTGCAGGCGGAATGCCCACAAGCTTAAAACGCCCGATCGACTTGTTACCTGCTGCCATATCTCGTTCGCCTTGCAGGACGTGAACTTCCACTAGCGTTTGATTATCTTCCCCGGTAGAGAAAATATCGGAGCGGCGAACAGGAATAGTGGTGTTGCGAGGAATCAGCTTTTTCATCACGCCACCAACGGTTTCTAACCCTAGCGAGAGGGGCGTAACATCCAGCAGCAAGATGTCTTTCACCTCGCCAGCCAGAATGCCTGCTTGAATGGCAGCGCCCACCGCAACCACTTCATCGGGGTTCACGTTCTGGTTTGCTTCGCGATCGATGAGACTCCGTACAAGTTGCTGGATCACTGGAATGCGGGTAGAACCACCGACCAGCACTACTTCATCGATTTGACTCGGACTCAGGTTGGCATCACGAATTGCCTGCTTGACAGGGTTCCGCACCCGACCGATCAAATCACTGCACAAGCCTTCAAATTGCGATCGGGTCAGGCGCGTCTCCAGGTGTTTTGGACCGTCTTCTGTCGCCGTGATAAAGGGCAGGTTGATATCGGTGACAGTCACACCCGACAGCTCGATTTTAGCTTTTTCAGCCGCTTCGCTAAGGCGTTGCAGTGCCTGACGATCGCGCCGCAAATCCACCCCTTCGGTTTCTAAAAACTGCTCTGCCAGCCAATCCACAATCTTTTTGTCGAAGTCATTGCCACCGAGTTGCGTATCGCCGCTGGTCGCTTTAACTTCAAACACACCGTCGCCCACATCCAGAATGGACACGTCAAAGGTGCCGCCGCCCAAGTCAAACACGAGAATGGTTTGGCTCTCGCGGCGATCGAGTCCATACGCCAGAGATGCAGCAGTCGGTTCGTTTAAGATGCGCTTCACTTCTAGCCCTGCAATACGTCCGGCATCGCGCGTTGCCTGTCGTTGAGAATCATTAAAGTAAGCAGGGACTGTAATAACCGCATCCGTAACAGGTTGCCCAAGGTAGCGGCTTGCCTCATCCACCAGCTTTTGCAGCACCATCGCAGCAATTTCTTCAGGAGCAAATTCTTTTTGCAGACGAGGGCACTTGAGCTTGATGTTGCCCATATCGTCTTTACGAACGGTGTAGGGCACGCGCTTAGATTCTGGGCTAAGTTCTGCATACTTGCGCCCGATGTAGCGCTTCACGGCGTAGAACGTATTCTGTGGGTCAGAAATTGCCTGTCGTCGTGCAAGTTGACCCACCAGGCGTTCGCCATCTTTGCTAAAGCCAACGACTGATGGCGTTGTTCGCATCCCTTCGGCATTGGCGATCACGACTGGCTTGCCGCCTTCCATTACAGCGACCACTGAGTTGGTGGTTCCCAGGTCAATGCCGACTACCTTGCCCATGCGTCTCTGATCTCCCGTAAGCTGCTGGCGCGACGTACTTTTACTGATACGTTATGTTGAGTTTATTCTATCGTGTGGATGCAGCAGACCCCGGTAATTGCTGTGAGGAAGGTGTGTAAATAGCTTTCAGCTTTCAGCTTTCAGCTTTAAGAAGTCCATCCTCTCAGCACTGGAGCCTTCGTTGAAGCTTTCAACTTCTGACCGCTGACCGCTGACCGCTAAAAGCTGACGGCTGACCGCTCTCTCAAACCACAAACTTTTTTTTAACAAACCCTATGGCTAGCGAACGCAAGCAATGGTTTCAAACTGCCTTTCAAATCAAAGGGTCAGTCATTCCATCGATTTTAGGGCGAACGGTACTTTGTGGTCTGTTTGGAGTCGTCATTTCGGTACTGTTTTACCTTAGGCTACCCGTAGCGATGCCAACGTTAGCCAGTCTGATTCCTAACATTGTGCTGGGACTGCTGCTCGTCTTCCGGACAAATACGGCGTATGAGCGCTTTTGGGAAGGACGGAAGTGTTGGGGCACATTGATCAATACGGTGCGTAACCTGTCGCGCCAAATTTGGCTGGCGATCGCCGTTGCAACCCCAGAAGCCCGTCACGAAAAAATCGTGGTGCTACGAATGCTAGTTGCCTTTTGCGTTGCCACCAAGCTGCATTTGCGGCAGGAAGCCATCAACGATGAGCTAAATGTACTCTTGCCGCCTGCAAAATACGACACGCTCAAAAAGATGCATCATCCACCCCTGGAAATTGCGTTCTGGATTGGGGACTACTTGCAGCAGGAGTACGAGCAAGACCACCTGAACGCCTACCAGCTCAGCGCTATGCACAAGTTGCTTGATACCCTTGTCGATATGCTGGGAGCCTGCGAACGCATTCTCAAAACACCGATGCCGATCGCGTATGCTATTCACCTCAAGCAACTGTTGCTGCTCTACTGCCTGTCTCTGCCCTTTCAAATGGTAGAAAGCGTTGGTTGGTGGACTGGTCCAGTCGTGATTCTCATCAGCTTTACCCTCTTCGGCATTGAAGAAATTGGCATCGAAATCGAAAATCCGTTTGGACGTGACCCTAATGATTTGCCCCTGGACACCATTTGCGATACGATGCTCCGCAACATTGAGGATTTGATCACTCTGGCTCCGGGCGAGGCGGGATAAAGGCTGAGGGATAAAGGATAAAAAGGTTTGGGTTTGAGGCTTGAGTTAGTTCAAGTTCCCCTACCCCCTTTATGCCCCTGACGACTAACTACTGATCACACTTTTAGCCTTTAACCTTGATCCTTTAGCCTTCTCCCCTTACCATCCCATCGGCAACCCTACGAATGCCGATCGCGCCTCCTCGCTCGCCCATCCTGTCTCCTCGTCTAGCGCACGGGTGAGGCGATGGTACATTTCCTCTGCCTGCTGGGGCGAATTGCCAATGCTCGTTACACCCACCTTGCCAAACTCTGAAAGGCAACCCATCAGGTGAAAAACAGTGCCGGTTTCAGTGCTGGTATCAAAGTGAAGCTGGTGCTGGGCGATAATATCCATTAAGTCGTTGGGCAGCAGCCCGCGATAGCGCTCTTTTTGCAGGTTGTCTGTAGCGACGTAGTACTTCGGTCTCCCCTGCTGGCTATAGAACAAACCACTCGAAAGGTCATAACGCCCATTAGTCAGAAACTTCAGCGTCATGAAGGGATGGGTAGTGCCACCTTTGCGAAGGTTGATTTCGATCGCCTGAATATCCCATTCTGGTTTTCCTGGTTCATCGGGTTGATGCACCGCCACAAAATCGACACCAAAGCGTTCCATTGCCCCTTTGGCAGCAAGATTCTTCCCGATCCGCAGACCCAGATCCTGCAAGCGCAATCGGTAGGCTTCATCGGCGGGAAAACTACAGCCCAGATAAATCTGTCCGCTGGGTCCACCAAGAATTTGATCGTGTGTAGAAAGGATTTCCACTTCACCAGTCGGCGTGATTCTGCCCTGGACGCTGGGCGATCGCTTCTCCTCACCTTCTAGAAACGCTTCAACGATCGCGCCCAACTCGGCAATGCGGTTGCTGAAGTTGTCCCACGTTTCTGCTTTTGCTTCAAACTTGAGGGAGCTAAACTGTTCGTGTAGAGCCTTCACTCGCGCTTCAAAGTCTGCTGCACCTGGTTCTACCGCTTGCAGTGGACGCAAATCCAGAATGGCGTTTCCTTCGCCTGAAAAGCCCTCATTCAGCTTCACGACCATCCGCTTGAGCGTTGGCTGACGCTCCCAGAGTGCCGCTGCTGCTACTGCCAGTTCGTCAGCATTCCAGAGGCTATTGCTGCCGTCGGGGTAGGGTACTTCAGCTTCGGCAAAAATCTTGCGACTGCCGCTCTTAGTACCCCATTGCAGTAACGCTGGATCGAGCGCATAGAGGGGAATATCGAGCTGAACCGACAAATCTCGTTCCGCCTTAGTGGAGTTGTAGCAGATCATGTAAGCGCGATCGTGCTGTACCGCTTGCCGAATGCGCTCGATTAAGCGGGGACGATCCAGGATTTTCTGGCTCAAGGGATCGAGTGACGAATCGTAGGTTGATAGCAACAACAGGCGATCGCGGGCATGAGAAAATGGAATGCCTGGTAACAGTTGCAGATAGTAATCGATGACGCTGGGATGTAGCGGCTGGGAGGTGATATAAACCAGCCGCGTACGAGGATTCCGCAGCCGAATCAGCGAGAACAACAGGCGTTCTTCGTAGTGATGCACCCCCTCAATCTTGAGCAATTCCCTCTGATCAAGGCTGAGCGATGGAATCACCACGATATCGGCATCGCTGCTGTCAAAGCGTTCGACGGTGTGCCAGCGATCGCGCAACTGCATTTGGAGGTCGTGAAACCGCGCCGCCAACTCCACGTCAGAAAGAGTTTTCGTTTGCATCACTAGTTTTCCACCGCACTCTCAGTAGTCTTTATTAAAGACATCTTAAGCGAGCGCGCTAGAAAAGCCGTCTGTTTAACGATGGACTTAGAAAAGCTGCCTGTTTAACGATGGACGGCTTACCGCTGGGCTTAAAACTGATAGTTAAAGACCTGAATCGCCATTCCCTCTTTGGGCACGTCAGATGAGCGCAAACTCACCGTGTCCCCACCTCGACGTACAGGAGTGCCGCTCATTAGGGAAAGAAATTGATCCACACCAACGCTGTCACAGTCCTTGGTTGCCTTCGTGCGGTAATGGGTTGGCACGATTAGCTTTGGGTTCAACACCTGAATTGCCTGCTTAGCCTCTGCTGGTGTGTACACATTGGGTCCACCTCCGATCGGGACAAACAGCACGTCCGGGCGACCCATGAGAATTTTCTGCTCCAGGGAAATGGGCGCAGCAATGCCACCCAAATGCAGCAGGTTCAGTCCACCCTGTTTCCACTGCCACGCCACGTTCGTGCCAAAGCGCTTTCCACCGAGGCGATCGTGCTCCGTCCGAATGCCTTGAATACGCTTTTTATTGAACTGATACACCCCTGGTTCGTACAGCAGCCGAGGATTGCCTGGCACAACGTCCACTGCTCCTTCATCCAGAAGTTGGCTGCTAATCAGCACAATTTCAGCCGCTACCTTCGGCGGACGGTAACTAGCAGTGCAACCCAACGATCGAAACGGGTTGACGAGAATCCGCCGCCCATCGCCTGTGAAGAGAAAGCACGAATGCCCCAGCCACTTCACGGAAAGACTACCCCCCGTCTGAGCGCTGTAGCCCTGCCAACTAGACGTTACTCCCAAACCCACTGTAGACAGTAAGCCTGCCCCTGCATAGCGCATTAACTGCCGCCGTCTCATAAGCTCCTCTCACCAAAACCATCACAAACGAGTGTCGAGTGTTGAGTATTGAATCAACAGGCAGTTGGCATCTGCTTTCTAAACACCAACGACCAAAAATTAACTCAAAACTTTTAACTCTCGACTGTAACTAACCCTGACTGACGATCGACGCTAAAAAGTTCCTTAGTAGCTGCTTACCTGAGGCAGTAAGAACACTTTCGGGATGAAACTGAACGCCTTGAACATGGGGATAGTGCCGATGGCGCACACCCATGATCGTACCGTCGTCCACCCAGGCAGTAATTTCTAACACTTCAGGACACGCCTGCCGATCAATCACCAAACTATGATACCGGGTTGCGGTCAGTGGATTTTCTAATCCTTGAAAAACGCCCGTACCCGTATGGTGAACTGGGGACGTTTTGCCATGCATCAGCATCGGCGCAGCCACGATTTTGCCACCAAACACTTGCCCGATACTTTGATGTCCCAGGCAAACGCCCAAAATCGGCACGGTTGAACCCAACGCCTCAATAATCGACTGCGAAATGCCTGCATCCTCTGGGCGACCAGGACCCGGTGAAATGACGATCGCCGCTGGTTGAAGCTGACGAATGTGCGCTAACGAAATCTGGTCGTTGCGATAAACCTGCACATCTGCTGCTACTGGAAACTCAGCCCCTAGCTCTCCCAAATACTGCACAAGGTTATAGGTAAAGCTGTCGTAGTTGTCGATTACAAGAATCATCAGAAAGAATATTGGGTCTAAAAACGAGAGTCGCTCACTCCTAGTAGAGCATAAGTAGGTAGGTCTAATTAAATGTAAAACCTGTGTAGGTTGGGTTGAGGCACGAAACCCAACGCTCGCATGGGTTACGCTGTCGCTCTTGTATGACGGAACGGCTTTACCCATCCTACATTTGATTCCAACCCCCTACTTACTGCAAACAAAAATGTGGTTCACTGTCGCAGAAGCGCTGTCTGTAGCGGTGCTGGTACTAAAGCAGATGCTTCACTAAAAGCCATAGTTTCGGTAGCAGGAGCGAACTGGCAACACAAACCGCTGCAAGGGATGAAACGAGCACCGCTGCCGCCGCACAGTCTTTAGCAATCTTAGCAAGCTCATGGTAAGACTGTTTCACTGTCAGGTCAACGACTGACTCCAGAGCTGTATTCAGCAGTTCCATCGCTAGAACAGCACCGATCGTTAATCCAACGACGGACATCTCCACTGCACTAAGGTGCAGAAAAAGACCTAACCCGATCGCAAACGTGCCAACGAAAACATGCACTCGAAAGTTGCGTTGCGTTTGAAACGCATAGCTCACACCAGCCCAAGCATATTTAAAGCTAACCAGTAGACTCGGCGCAACCTGCCACGAAAGGTCTCGGTTTAGCGCTGCGATCGGCACCACTTGACCATTCGCACGATCAGGAGTTTGGGCTTGAATTTCAGGAGGCATACACCACAAGGAGAAAGAACCGTGAAGCGACTCAAAGGTATTAACGCACTGTTACTAATACTCTATAGAACCACAGTAAAGATCGATACTTCATCAAGATAAATACCGCTAAGCTAAGCCTCAGTTAGCCCCTAGCCTAAAGCTTAAGGACTACGAAGAATTCTATCCGGTCTTGCCGTTAAGACCAACGATCTCAAGCAAAACTTGCTGTTGCTTTAACATTCGGTTCAGGCTCTCTTCATCAGGATGATCCCAACCCAGTAGGTGGAGTAGCCCATGTGCAGCCAGCCACGCTAGTTCCACATCCAACGAATGTTCCTGCGCGTTTGCCTGCCGTTGTGCTGTGCCCACCGAAATCACAATATCTCCCAGGTACAGCGGTAGTGTAGACTGAAGCGCCTGTGGTTGTACGAGAGCTGATTCGAGAGCCGCAAAAGCAAGCACGTCTGTTGACTGGTCTTGCTGACGATACTGATGATTTAACTGCTGCATCTCACGATCGCCCGTTAGACGTAGGCTTAGCTCATAAGACTCAATGGGAGAAAGGTTCGGCTGCAAGGCGACTAGCCAGGCTTGGAACCAATCTTCCCAAAGCTCAGTCGCAACCGGGCAGGGTAAGGCAGTGAGATCACCCGCCCAATCTCGACGATCGTCATCGCTTAACTCGCCATCGCCTGCCTCACGGCTGCATCCCTGCACGCAGATTTCAACATCCACGGTAAAAATTCCCTCTTGCAACGTTCTGTTCTAGAGCATCAACGGGTCAAGTACGCCAGTCCCACAAAGAATGCTAGAAGACCGATCGTCGTCAGGGTGAAGTGTTGGAGCGAAAGACCGCGTTTACGCACCATATTTCGCATGGCAAGCTTCACGTAGCTTGGTTTCGGCTCAGTCGTCACTGTTGCCCGGATGCTGGTTGCATCTGTGTCAGTTAATGGCGCACCGTCTTCAGCCGTTGGTTCCGCCTGCACAGTGCTTGGCTCAGGTGCGGTTTCGGCAGGCTCAGAAAGGTTAGATTCAGAGCTGGCATTCTGGGTTTCCATGCGAAGTTGCGTTGATGACCTTACCCATCAATAGTAGCAAGCCTTTCATAGATACATATTTTTAGTAGACCGATCATCAGGGACGACGATCGTGCAAGAGAGGCTCAGACCCCTTCAAGAACACCTTAGCCCTCAAGCTTGAATCCCGAGGAACTGCCCATCAGCCTAGATGCGCTTTCATCAACTCACTGCGCTCACGGAAGACACCCTCAGAACTGAATCGCTTCCCGTTTTCACCCGCTTGCTGAATCAGACGTGCAAGATGAGAGCGATCGCGCGCTAAGGTGGCAAGCAAATCGCCCAGAAGTTCCCACTGTCCAACGGGCACAAACTCGCCACCACCAAATTCTTTTGCGAGATCTTCAGCATAATCACTTCGATAACCAACAATGGGAGTGCCGCTGATCAGTGATTCGATCAAGCAGCGCGGCGACTCTGATGTAATGTGTGTGAACAGCATTAAATGAGATTCACGAATTTTCTGAAGCAGCTTATCGCGATCGCTCTCAAAGCCAACTAGCTCAATGACTGAACTCAAACCACGCTCGGTAATCATGCGCTGCATCTCGTCTAGCAGGCTGCCAGCACCTAACCATGTCGCCTTTAAGCCAACACCTAAACGGTGTGCTCTTTCGACCGCTTTAATCCAATCGAGAGGGGCTTTCATCGGCTCCATCCGACCTGCGTAGCAAAGGTGGATCGTTTGCTCTGTCATAACGCGGCTCACTTTTGCAGCGAGTGCTGCTGGGGCAATCACGTCTAGTGCGTTGGTATGAATATCATGGATCAAGAAGCTGTTGCTACAGAGCGGGCTATAGGCTGAGTAACAGTCTGCCCCATGCCATAGACCCAGTGCGGCTCGCCGAATAATCCAGGCATTATACTTTTCCATCAGGACTGAAAAGACGAGAGCTTTCAAGCGCTTTGGCAGTGCCTCATCTTTTGCAACTTGCAGAATATGCTTGTGTTCAACCCAATCAGTATGAATGGCGTAGGCTCGTTTTTGCTGATGCGCCGCGATCGCAGCCACTGCTGCCCAATCACCGATCAATCCACCGATGCAAAACTGCAAATAGCGACTGCGCTCAACCAGTTGACCTAACAAAACCTGAGTTGAGCGATAGTGAGAGAGAAAAAGGGGAATTGAATATGCCCAGGGTAAGGGCACAAATTCAAAGCGCTGAGGATCTGCCAGCGTTGCCGTATCGCGCCAGACGATTGTTTTTTGCTGTGCGACCAGGGGTTCTGGCATCAGTAACGCTGCAACAGTGACAAAGCCAAAGTTATCCGCCCACTGCTCTAAACCATTGCACGCTTGTGCTTCAAAAAATAATTGACCATCGACCGATCGAAAGGGCACCGGAAGTACCAGTAACATCCCTTTTCTTGCATCTTTAGCTGAGGCGTTCGACTCTTTCGCTAAATCCATAGAGTGAATCGAGTCATCTACATCTAACTGATGTCTAGCAAGATTAGCCATAATGCGCCCAGCTTAAAGGTTCGAGTAAAATGGGGGGTCGTGATACAGACTCCTTTGCGTAAGCTATCAAATTTGTTAGGGTGCGTAAACTTTCAACCTCTAGACTTCATGGATTGTGCAATCAGGCTTTGCAAAATCTTTATCTGTCTAAACGGCATCGGCATTGATCTCAGCTACTACGCGTTGGTTTAAGCGACAAGTGTTTGAGCGCATAACTCAAACGTCAACAAGTTGAGATTCCTGACGTAGATAAGCCTGAATAAATGGATCAAGCTCGCCATTCATGACATCCGTGATGGCTGTGGTCTCAACACCTGTGCGGAGGTCTTTTACCATTTGATAGGGATGGAAGACATAGTTGCGGATCTGATTGCCCCAAGCGGCTTCGACTATATCACCACGAATATCGGCGATTTCCTTCGCCTTTTGCTCCTGAGCAACAATCAGCAGCTTTGCTTTGAGAATAGCTAGGGCTTTCTCTTTATTTTGCAACTGCGATCGCTCCTGCGTGCAACGAACCGCGATCCCCGTGGGAATATGCAAAATGCGCACGGCTGTTTCAACCTTGTTGACGTTCTGCCCTCCTTTGCCACCTGCACGCGTGGTGGTGATCTCCAGATCCTTAGCGGGAATGTCAAGCTGCACAGAGTTGTCGATGAGCGGCATGATTTCTACGCCCGCGAAACTCGTTTGGCGCTTATCGTTTGCATTAAAGGGCGAGATGCGAACCAGGCGATGGGTTCCTTTTTCCGATCGCAGATAGCCATAGGCATAGCGCCCGTCAATCTCCAGGGTGACAGACTTGATCCCGGCTTCGTCGCCGTCCGATCGCTCCACTTCATGCACTTTGTAGCGATGATCTTCTGCCCACCGAAAATACATGCGAAGGAGCATTTCAGCCCAATCTTGAGCGTCAGTGCCACCAGCACCAGCGTTGATAGTTAAAACCGCGCCTTTCTGGTCGTAGGTGCCAGACAACAGTTGCTGTAGTTCCCACTGGTCAAGCTCGTGGCTGAGTTGAGTGACGTTTGACTGCGCTTCCTCCAGCAGAGACGCATCCTCCTCCAGCTCTAGAAGCTCCAGTACGGCTCTGGCATCATCCAGGTTTGCCTGCCATTGATCAAGCTGCTGGATATGAGCTTTGAGGTCGTTTAGCTCTTGTAGCGTTTGCTGAGCGCTGGTCTGGTCGTCCCAAAACGCTGGTTGTGCGGCAACTTGTTCTAAATCTTGAATTTTGGCTGTGAGGGCGGGTACGTCAAAGGTAGTCCTGAGTTTTACCCAGGCGCTCAGATAACAGTTCGACTTCTCGTTTGATTTCGAGGGCTTCCATTGCGATCGTTACTCATAAAACAGGTGGATCACCAGTTTAGTGTGAATTCTCGTGCAGAGGCACAAAGTGAGCTGACAAGGCTAACGAAAAAACCGAATTTCTTGACGAGACAATACCGCTTGAGCGTCAAGGTCGCGTTTAGAAACTCGGTTTCTCTAAAATTTCTCGAAAACTCGTTACAGCTTTGTAACAGAATATAACGAGAGAACTACCTGGCATTTTGTGCGGTTAGCGCCGTCCATTTAAGGCAATCAGCAACCGCAGGATAAAGACAAACAGGTTGATGTAGGTCAGATACATTGAAAGCGCAGCAGGCAAGTACTGATCGTCCCGGTAGGTGCGCGGAAGAATGTAAAAGTCTACGACAGCGGCTCCAGCAAACAGAAGTACGCCAATACCTGAGATGGCAACTTCTAAAAATGTAGGCGTGTAGATGCCGAAGAAGCTCAACCCAAACTGCAACAGCACAACAACAAAGAGGGCAATAATGCCGAGACGAACCGTTTTGGCGAGCGCCATACCGTCCGCATCGCTTAGGTTGGAGCCAATCTGACGACCAGCGATGAAAGCGATCCCGCAACCAAGTGCGGCAATGCCAACACCTGTAATACCGACTCCTTCGGTTCTCAGGGCGATCGAAACCAGACCGCTAAGCGTGTAGCCTGACAGCAGACTGTAAGTAGCCAGCAGCGGTAAGGCAACCGCGTTATTACCTTTAGAGGCAACATTAGACGCGACGAAGAAAAGAATGAGTTCCAGAACCACTGCGCCAATCACTGTGGGAAAGAAGATTTCTGGATTATTCTCTAAAACTTTGAGACCACCCAACGTGCCTGCTGCCGTCAGAATGAGTCCGCCACCCAGCCAGGGCAGCGCGTTGGCAATGACGTTAGGACCAACGAGGGCGTGACCTTTAGCCTCACGCATGGCTTGCCGAAAGTTACTGGTATTGCTCACGTTACTTTCTCTCGCTTTAGAAACAGTAATGGATTGTCATACTCTCTATTTTCGCCTGAATTTTGGGAAACCGACCCAGGAAAAACTGAGATTTCGCCGCTGCGATCGCTGTTTTTCTGTAGAGAGCAGTTTGGCTATCAGCTCAAGGGGTTTACGTGTTTATGCCGAACCTTCATCGCAACCTCCTTCGTCAATACCGTAGATCGACGATGGTTGTAACCCCTTTCTCTGAAGAACAATAAGCTCAACTCTAGAAGTGAAAGGTGACCTGCAAATGATGACTACTCAACCTTCGATTCGTACCCGCGGTATGGAATTGCTGATGTCTTACTATCAGCATCCTTCGGTTAAAGTTCGCAACCAACTGGTGCAGTTAAACGCAGGCTTGGTGAGAAAGATTGCCCATCGCGTTAGCCACCAGTGCGCTGAACCCTATGAAGATCTCGAACAAATTGGTTACCTGGGCTTAATTCGCGCGATCGAACGCTTTAATCCACATCAAGGTTGTGCGTTTAGTTCCTTTGCGGTGCCTTACATTCGCGGTGAGATGCTGCATTTTCTGCGCGATCGCAGCGGTACAGTTAAAATTCCCCGTCGCTGGCAACAACTCAACAAAGAAGGTCAACGCGTACGTGAAGCATTGGTAGAAGAGACGGGTCGTCAGCCTACAGATGACGAAATTGCTACAGCATTAGGCGTAACGGTCATTGAATGGCGTGAAAGCAAGCTAGCCACGAAGAACCGCCTACCGCTTAGCCTGGATGCTACCATCTGTCAGCAAATTGACTCGCCCATGACGCTCGGTGACACGCTGCCTGATGCCCACTATCAAACGCTACAAATCCTGGAAGAAGATCGGCAGCAGCTTCAGCGGGCATTGAATCAGTTAGAGGACAAGACACGGCAGGCGATCGAATTTGTGTTCATCAAAGATCTCTCCCGCAAAGAAGTGGCTGAACAGATCGGTGTCAGCCCGATGACCGTCACGCGCCGTATCCACCGTGGCATTCAGCAGATGGTCACGCTCCTTCAACCCCAAGTGTTACAGACCGATCCCTAAGCCTTAAACGCTTCATTGTTCGGTTACGCTTTCACTAAGTAACTAGTATCCTGTGCTGGATTGGCTGCCGCTGATCCAGCTTTTTAGTGGCTGTCTGAAGTCAGAAGAGTTTTTGGTTGTTAGTTGTTAGTTGTTAGAAGAACTTAGGAGTCAGGAACGTTCAAAACTCATCCCCTCGCGCCCAGGATCATGCCAACTAGTAGCACAAAGCCGATCGCCACATTTTGCTTAAAGAGTTGGGCATAAAGGCGATGGGGAATCGTTTTCTGGCAGAGACGGTAGTATTGCCAAGCCCAGAGCATAGCGGCGATCGTGAGCGTGAGCCAGAATGCTACCCCCAGCAGCATCACAATGCCTAAGCTTGCTAGACAGGCAACAGTACCAGCAAAAAAGCTGCCTACCGCGTGAGACACGTACGTACCGAAGAAGAGGGCACCCGATTTGATGCCAATGCGGCGATCGTCGTCGCGATCGGACATGGCATACACGATATCAAATCCAAGCGTCCAGAGCACGGTTGCACCCCATAAAAGCCAGGTGGCGTTGCCTAGACAGGGTGTGGGGGCAGCGATTGCGTTGCAGCTAACAGCACTCCAGCTAATCAGAACTGCAAAACCCCAGGCGATCGCTAGCACCAACTGCGGCATGGGAAAAATGCGTTTTGCAAGTGGGTAAAGAACAATGACAGGCACGGCTGCTACGCAGAGCCAAAAGGTGAGCGGATTGAGATAGAGCGACAACCCCCAAGCACAGCCAAAGGCAACGAGTGCAACGACTAGACCAACCTTGACAGAAAGGTCGCGCGCAGCTAAAGGTCGACTGCGGGTACGCTGCACCTTGGGATCAATGTCTCGATCCCAAAGATCATTAACGACGCAACCTGCTGCACTGGTAGCAAGAGCACCTAAAACAACGACTCCTACCAGCAGTAACGGTGGCTTGCCTCGTGCTGCAAGAACCACTGCCCACAGAGCTGGAAGCATTAAAATCAAGCGACCTTCTGGTTTATCCCAGCGGAGAAGCCGAACTATTGCCAACCAAGTTGGGGTGTGGCGTTCAATCGTCATGATGGGGAATGGGGAATGGAGAGTGGTTGGTCAACGGTTTGATATAGAAGTCAGAATTAGCATGAGACTCAGAACTCAAATTGACACATCGCTTTTCACTTCTTCCAATGAGCGAGGTAAGGTGAAGCGATCGCACGACGATCGTTGCAGATTTTGGCGGTCTTTAGCCCATCACCCTTTCGCTCTCGCTTGCCGACTACTTAACTTTATCGTCTCACTCCTTACCGCACGTCACAGCGGAAGCAAGCGATATGCCTCACCGTGCGTTGAGGCTGAGCAGCTTTTGTTGTGCCTGTTGAAGTTGCTGACTATTTTTTTGCCAGATTGCCCACGCACTGTAGCGCAGTGAGACCTTTGTGCCGCCTGAGTAGGTTTTTAAGCCATACTTCTGCTCCAGCATAGCAGCGTCTGTGAGGGAAACGGGCACTAGCTGGTCAAACACGTCATCGTAGAGCCACTGTGTATTAGCAGCCTTAAACTCTCGATACGCTTTCCAGAGTTTGATGACCACTTGATGATCCTCGATCGCAGCCAGAAGCACTGGATAAGTGGGATGATTTCTGGCATCTGGCTGGGTCGCCAATTGCCTGAAAGACTGCTGCAAACCCTGTACAAGGCGAGTGTAGTCTTCGTAGGCAACGCCAATTTGTTGTGGTGGCAGATTGGCTTGATAGAGATTGTCTGGTACGCTCCTCAGTCTGGCAGCAGTTTCGGAAAACTGTTTTAACGTCAGGAGTGCCTGATTTTCAGTTTGCAGGCGCTGGTTAATCGCGCTGTAATTGCTGCGGTAGTTTATCAGTTTTGCCTGACTTTGCGACGCGATCGCGGTTGTCGGTGGAATTGCCTCTAGCGAGGCGATCGCAGCCTGCCATTTGCTGCTGGCGCGCTGCCAAATTTTGAGCGAGTGGGGTGGTTTTTGCACCGTGACGGCAGCTTGCCATGCTAACGTTTGAGCCGCTTTAAACTGTTCAACAGCAGTGGTTTCAGTTGTCAGGCGATCGTTAATAGCTGCGTAGTTAAGCTGGTAAACCGCCATTTTTTCCTTTGCCTGGGCAGATACTGATGTCCCTTGAGGAATCGCGTCTAACCGACTCATTGCTTGTCTCCACTTGACCCGTGCGGTTTGCCAGGTTTCGACTGGGTGGGGTGGACGTTGTACCATTACGGCTGCCTCCCAGGCAAGTCTGCGGGCAGCGACAAAGTTACCGAGCGCTGAAGCGTCCTGTGATGATGCTGTCGCTAGCTGAGTCGAATCGTTTGTTAACGCCTGACTTGAATTATCAGCAAAGCCGCGATCGCCAGCGTTGCAACTGGTCAGTAGCAAAATGCCTGTTGAGAAGGCGATGGTTAAACGCAAATAGTGCATTGTTCTTCGATCGTGGGTAACGGGAGACTCGGTCGATCGCCAGACTGACACTGTCGCCGCACTCTCTCAGTCCTATCTTGCCTCAACCAAACTAAGAATGAGAGGATGGCAGCGTAGAGGGCTACAATGATCAGATCAATACAGTAAGCAACCATAGCCGTGAGCAATGGATCGAGTCGAGCAAGGAATCGAACATAGCGACGGCTCTTACCATACAACAGCCTGCTTTGATGTCGAGAAACATCTTAGTCCACAAACCCATCTCTTCATGACTGTTCGTCCTAAGCTCTACGAAGGCAAAGCTAAAATTCTCTATGCCACTGCTGATCCAGAGGTACTGCTGACCTACTTCAAAGACGATGCCACTGCGTTCAATGCTCAGAAGCGCGGCAGTGTTGAGGGGAAAGGTGCGTACAATTGCGCGATTGCCAGCCACTTGTTCAAGCAACTTGAGTCTAGCGGCATTGCAACTCACTTTATCGACCAGACGAGTGCTAATGAGATGCTGGTACGAGCTGTACAAATTTTGCCGATCGAAGTGGTCGTCAGGAACATTGCAGCCGGTAGTCTCTGTCAACAGACCGGAATCAGTTTAGGAACAGTGCTGCAGCAACCATTAGTGGAGTTCTATTACAAAAACGATGCACTTGGTGATCCATTGCTAACGGTCGATCGCCTTTTGTTAATGGCACTAGCAACGCCAGAACAAGTTAACCAGCTACGAGTCATGGCACTTAAAGTCAATGATGTTTTGAACGTCTTTTTTGGTCAATGCGGCATTACTCTAGT
Source organism: Tildeniella nuda ZEHNDER 1965/U140 (assembly GCA_019358895.1). Lineage (GTDB taxonomy): Bacteria > Cyanobacteriota > Cyanobacteriia > Leptolyngbyales > Leptolyngbyaceae > Stenomitos > Stenomitos nudus. The sequence goes on from JAHHIG010000006.1 coordinate 99,259, forward strand.
AGATTTCAAGCTAGAGTTTGGGCTGGATCAGCAGCAGCAGATCATGTTGGCAGATGAAATTAGCCCTGATACCTGTCGCCTTTGGAATCAAACCGATGATGACCCAAAGCGGCGCGTGATGGACAAAGATCGCTTCCGACACGATTTGGGTGATGTAGCGTTAGCGTACCAGCAAGTAATGGAGCGAGTCTTGAAGCACACATTATTTTGAAGCCCACATTACAACGATGTGATACTTGCAGCAGCACCTTTTCTCTGGGCTTCTCGCTTCAATGATGGAGAACTGATTACGGCAAGCTCAATCTTGGTACCAATCAATGCGGTAAAATTTCACAGTTTGTCAATTCTTTTAATCTCGCCCAAGTTTAATCTCCTAAGTTATTGCTGTTTCGTGGGTCCTGCTTTAGACAGGGCGTGGTGTGTGGACGTGTCAACTAATCTGAACAATATGCGGTTTTCTCCAGTTTTGGTGGCGCTTCTTGCCGCTACGGCAACGCTGGGTTTGTCTGATACAGCCAAGGGGCAGACCGCTAACCCAGCTCTCGTGCAGGCATCTCGTCAAGCTTCCACAGCAGGTAGTGCTGCGAAGGGCATCGGTGTTTTAGCGGCAACAAAGCCGATCGCCGCGAAGCAGTCAGACCTGCTACGTGGGCTTGCGGCACCACCGACAAAAATACAGGCGACAGGGAGCAGGCGATCGCGGGTATCGCCTGCGATCGCCCAAGCAGGACCTGGACAAGAAACTCCTAATCAAATTCAGCTCACTCCAGGAGCACCGCTGCCGTCAGCACCAGCAACAACCCCGCCGACGCCGGAAGTAGCGCCAACTCCAGAAGTAACGCCGACTCCAGAAGCAACGCCAACTCCAGAAGCAACGCCAGCCCCAACACCTTCTACACCAGAGACGACACCAACACCCCCTACCAGCACCCCAGAAACGACACAGCCCTCCGCGCAAGAACCGCCCGTTCTGGTGAGTGAAGTCGTTGTGCAAGGCGTGGAGGGAGACATTCAGCAACAGGTTTACCAAGTGATTCGCACCCAGCCGGGTCGCACCACAACGCGCACACAGTTGCAGGAAGATATCAACGCAATTTTTGCAACAGGTTACTTTTCTAATGTGCGAGCAGTACCCACTGATACACCTTTAGGCGTACGGGTCACGTTTGAGGTGCAGCTTAACCCCGTTTTACAGAAGGTGCAGCTAGATGGCACAACCCTGTTGCCCGAAGCCGTCCTTACGGATGCGTTTAGCGATCAATACGGCAAAGTGTTAAACCTGGTGCAGCTACAAGAGGGCATCAAAAAAGTCAATAAGTGGTATCAAGACAACGGTTATGTATTGGCTCAAGTGGTCGATGCACCGCAGGTTTCGCCCGACGGGATCGTGACCCTTCAAGTTGCCGAAGGCGTTGTTGAGAAGATCCAGGTTCGCTACGTTGACAAGGATGGCAACGAATGCGCACGAAACGACCAGGGTCAGTTCTTTCTCCGCGATCCTCAAGGGAATCCGGTTTTGAATAAAGAGGGCAAGCCTTCTGGATGTCGAGTTCGCACTCGTGACTTTATCGTCACACGTGAGTTTGAGCTTAAGCCAGGGCAGGTGTTTAACCGTACCAAAGTTGAACGTGACTTGCAGCGGACTTTTGGTTTAGGGATTTTTGACGATGTGAAGCTCTCGCTCTCGCCTGGTCAAGACCCGCGCAAGGTGGTTGTGGTCGCTAATGTGGTCGAGAAGAACGCAGGCTCGATCGCAGCGGGTGCCGGGATTAGCTCTGCCAGCGGTCTTTTTGGTACGGTGAGCTACCAGCAGCAAAACCTGGGGGGCAATAATCAAAAGTTGGGCGCAGAAGTACAACTTGGTTTGCGAGAAACACTGTTTGACCTGAACTTTACCGACCCGTGGATTGGAGGCGACCCGTTCCGTACCTCTTACACCGTGAATCTGTTTCGACGGCAAACAATCTCACTCATCTTTGATGGTGGTGATAGGGATGTTGACCTGCCCAATGGCGATACGCCTAGAGTGGTAAGAACAGGTGCTGGCATTAGTTTTGCCCGTCCTCTAAACGGCAACCCTTACGTTCGACCGGAATGGTCTGGTTCGCTGGGCTTGCAGTATCAACGCGTTCGGATTAATGATGGTGACGGCGAACTTAGCCCTAGAGACGAACTGGGTAACAATCTCAGCTTCAGCGGTACAGGCAAAGATGACCTGTTTACAGTGCAGTTTGGAGTCGTGCGCGATCGCCGTAACGATCTACTGCGTCCAACAGCAGGGTCGCTTCTGCGACTGGGTAGCGAACAGTCGATACCGATCGGCACTGGAAGCATTTTCTTCAACCGTCTGCGTGGCAGCTATAGTTTCTATGTGCCAACACGCCTCCTACGATTGACTCAAGCGTGCCGAGATCCTAAAGCCAAGCCATCAGACTGCCCCCAAGCCTTTGCCTTTAACATTCAAGGTGGCACAGTGCTAGGCGATCTACCGCCTTACGAAGCCTTTGCGCTAGGCGGTAGTAATTCCATCCGGGGTTATGATGAAGGCGACTTGGGTAGCGCCAAGAGCTTCATTCAGGCAACAGTGGAATACCGCTTTCCGGTTTTCTCAGTGATTTCTGGTGCGCTCTTTGTTGACGCTGCCACCGACTTTGGTACAGGCGAAGATGTTCCAGGTAACCCAGGGGGTGTAAGGGGAAAACCTGGTCAGGGCTTTGGTTACGGTTTGGGTCTACGGATTCAGTCGCCGCTTGGTCCCATTCGGATTGACTTTGGTCTGAATGACAGCGGTGACACTCAGTTCCACTTCGGTATCGGAGAGCGCTTCTGATGGAGCTAGAAGTCGACGGTCAGAAGCTAGAAGGCAACACGCTTGGTGCTACGGGCGTTGCAAGGACGCGTCAAGCTGAAACAACCCAGTTAGCAGGGAAAAGGTTGCCGCAACATACTCTAAACACTGAGTTTGTGCGATCGGGTGTGGGGCTGCACACAGGGCTGGCTGTGCAGGTACGGGTTTTGCCTGCCGCCGCTGGGCGAGGGCGCTACTTCACACGTGTAGATCAACCAGGCTCACCAGAGGTGGCAGCACAGGTGGCAGCCGTGCGCCAGACGACGCTCTCGACCGAGTTGGTACAAGGGGAGGCTGGGGTACGGACGGTAGAGCACCTGCTTGCGGCTCTAGCAGGGATGGGCGTGACGAATGCCCGAATCGAAATCGATGGTCCAGAGGTGCCATTACTCGACGGTTCTGCAAAAGACTGGGTTGATGCGATCGCGCAGGCTGGTATCGTTGCCCAAGCCGAGCCTTATACCACCTCTACCCTCAAAGAGCCGCTCTGGGTACGAGACGGTGATGCTTTTGTGGCAGCACTGCCGTCGAGTGAACGCCGCTTTACCTACGGCATTGATTTTGCCTTGCCCGCGATCGGCAAGCAGTGGCACAGTTGGTCGCCAGATGAGGCAGGCGATGGCACAACCACGTTTGCCACTGCGATCGCACCTGCCCGTACCTTTGGGCTAGAGCACCAGATTGAAGCCCTCCGCGATCGTGGGCTGATTAAAGGCGGCAACCTGACCAACGCTCTTGTCTGCGGTTCAGATGGCTGGCTCAATCCACCGTTGCGCTTTCTAAATGAACCAGTGCGTCATAAACTCTTAGACTTAATAGGAGATTTGAGCCTGCTAGGAAATTTTCCCATCGCTCATTTTCTGGCGTACAAGGCTAGTCATCATCTGCACGTTCAACTGGCGCGAACGATCGCGGCTCTCTCCTGCTAGCTATTGGTTGTACAGCCCTCCGGGTATACCAGAAACGTTGTTAGCCCGCCCTCTCGCAACACTAGCAACCTCTGCAAACCCTACCGCACCTCTATCGAAGCTCAAAACTCATGTCGATCTTTACTGATGTCAATACTTCCAGCGCGTCTTCCAGCCATGTAGCACCTCAGTCTCAAGCTGAAGCCGATCGTACTGCCCCCGATCACTCTCATCCAGAAGCAGAGGTGAGAATCTCGATCGAAGAAATTCAGAAGCTCCTACCACATCGTTATCCCTTTTCGCTCGTCGATCGCATTATTAGGTATGTGCCAGGAAAACTGGCTGTTGGCATCAAAAACGTCACCTTCAACGAGCCGCACTTTCAAGGACACTTTCCGGGCAGACCGATTATGCCTGGTGTTCTGATTGTAGAAGCAATGGCACAGGTGGGCGGCGTGGTGCTAACGCAGATGGCAGACGTTCAGGAAGGACTCTTTATGTTTGCTGGTATTGATAAAGTGCGGTTTCGCCGTCCTGTCGTACCCGGAGACCAGCTCATCATGACAGTGGAACTTTTGTCTGTGAAGCGCCGTCGGTTCGGAACAATGCAGGGACGCGCTGAAGTGGACGGGCGGCTGGTTGCTGAGGGTGAACTGACGTTTGCGCTTGTTGATTAAGCGTCTTGTGAGTTTTGCGGCAGGATGCCTCTACAATCTGTCTAGTTCTACAACTGGTCTAAAATTTCTCTAGTGCGCTTAAATGGCTGAGAGTTTGCTGAGTTATCAGTTTCACCTCATAACGTACAAACGCTCCTACCTCATCATCGATCGCTGATAACTTTATGGCAACCTTAATTCATCCAACGGCTGTGATTTATCCAGGTGCTAACTTGCACCCAACAGTGCAGGTGGGTGCCTATGCTGTCATTGGAGCACGGGTCAAGGTTGGTCCAGAGACCACGATCGGTCCCCATGTTGTCCTGGATGGCTGGACAGAAATTGGTGCCAGAACGCGCATTTTCCCAAGCGCTACCATTGGCTCAGAGCCACAAGACCTAAAGTACGATGGCTCGGAAGGCTTGGTCAAAATTGGGGATGATAACTACATCCGCGAGTACGTCACCATCAACCGACCCACCTTTGCTAATGAGGCAACCTTAATCGGTAATGGCAATTTATTGATGGCATACGTCCATGTCGGACACAACTGTGTGATTGCCGATCAGGTGGTGATCTCAAATGCGGTGGCGCTCTCAGGCTACGTGCACATTGAGTCAAAGGCACGCTTGAGCGGTGTGTTTGGTGTGCATCAATTTGTTCACATCGGGCGACATGCTATGGTCGGTGGGATGAGTCGCATCAGTCGTGATGTACCGCCCTACACGCTCGTGGAAGGCAATCCAGCCAAAGTACGATCGCTTAATCTGGTTGGTCTCAAGCGGGCAGGCTTTCTGGATGCAACAGGCGGGCAAACATTTTTAGCGCTAAAGCAAGCGTTCCGCATTCTCTACCGCTCTGGGCTAACCCTCAACGAAGCCCTGGAAAAGCTAGAAATGCTGCCTTATGACGAACACGTACATCACCTCCACCGGTTTCTACAGCTCTCTCAGCAAGCAGGGCGACGTGGACCCATTCCTGGTAGACGCGTGGGAGCGTTGGGTGATGATGATGACTGAGCAGACAAGTGGAGTAGAGGAGCAGGGGAGAGGGGGAGATGAGGGGATGGGGAGTTGGGGAGTAAGGGAGCAGGGGAGCAAGGGAGCAGGGGAGGCAGAGGGACAGGGGCTAACACGATCGAAATCGGACGACGAAACAACTCAAAATGTCGATCGCCATCAACCCTCACCCCATCCCCCCATCTCCTCATCTTCCCTTCCCCCCATCCCTGCCCAAAGCATTCGCCTCTTCATCAGCACCGGTGAAGTCTCTGGTGATCTTCAAGGTTCGCTGCTCATTCAGGCATTGAACCGTCAAGCCGTGCATAGAGGTCTCACGCTAGAAGTATTGGCAATGGGCGGCGATCGCATGGCAGCAGTGGGAGCAACGCTGTTGGCTCATACCAGCGCGATCGGGTCGATGGGCATTCTGGAATCACTGCCGTTTGTCTTGCCGACGCTAAAGGTGCAGCGCCAGGCAAAGCAATACTTGCAACAACACCCGCCAGATTTGATTGTCTTGATCGACTATATGGGACCTAATCTGGCATTCTGCGAATACTTGCCAGGGCGCTTTCCAGACGTACCGATCGTGTACTACATTGCGCCCCAAGAATGGGTTTGGGGCGATCGATGGGAGTGGGGTGTCAAGCTTTTCCGGTCTGATCTGGTCATCAAAGCCACGAAACGCATTCTGGCAATTTTCCCCGGAGAAGCCAGCTATTTCCGTCGCAAGGGGGGACAGGTTACCTGGGTGGGGCATCCGCTGCTCGATCGCATGCAAGGTGCTCTTGACCGAAACAGCGCTCGTTTGGCGCTGGGCATACCGACTGACCAGGTGGCGATCGTGCTGTTACCAGCCTCTCGACAGCAGGAGTTGAAGTACCTCATGCCAGTGATGTTTGAAGCCGCACAGCAAATTCAAGCAAAGCTTCCTGATGTGCATTTTTGGATTCCGCTGGCGTTGACCAAGTATCGTGCGCTCATCGAACAGGCTATTCAGCGCTATGGCTTGCAGGCAACGATTCTGGCAGAACCGCAGGCAGTAGCCAGTGACTCTGCGGCAACATCACTCACACTCCAGGCGATCGCGGCTGCCGATTTAGCCATTACCAAGTCAGGCACCGTCAATCTAGAAATTGCTCTGCTGCATGTACCGCAAGTGGTGATGTACAAGGTTAACCCAGTCACCGCCTGGATTATGGATCGTCTGCTCAAATTTTCGGTACCGTTTGTCTCGCCAGCTAATCTGGTAGCCATGCAGCCGATCGTGCCCGAATTTTTACAAGACCAGGCAACCCCTGAAAACCTGGTCGGAGCTGCCCTTGCCCTATTGCTTGATCCTGATCGCCGTCAAACGATGCTGGCAGGCTACCAGGACATGCGCCGTATGCTTGGTGAGGTTGGTGTGTGCGATCGAGCGGCTCAAGAAATTCTTAACCTAGTTGTGGCGAGTGATGCCACGATCAAGGACAAGACATAGCACTTGGGGCATCAGGAGTAGTGGAGCGATTAGCAATGAGTGCAAGATTGATGGTAGAGCGCTTAACCAGTCAGTGCGCCTGGAATGCACCGAAGGTAGAGTTTGCCTCATCTGAGATATCCCGCAGAGGCTGGGAATAATGAAGGAAAGCTTGGCAACGTTAGACGCATGTGGCGACGGCTCAGGAACATTTTTGATAGCTTGAGGGCTTACGCTGATCTCAGTCCTGATTTGCGGACTCGCCACCGTGTAAACCAGTTTTTGCGCGATCGCCCCGCTCTGAGTAACGACGAGTGGTTTGAGCAACTCTGGCAACCACAGGGGATTACACAGCCGATCGCCACCTTTGTTTACACCCATATGCAAACGTATTCTGGACTAGAGTTTGCCAGAGTACGCCCGGATGATCGTCTGGATGACGATCTCTACCTGCCGCTGGTTTGTTGGTTTGACTGGCACACGTCTTTTAATGAAGACTTTTTAGCCGCTTTCGGTATTGATTTGAGCGATCGCTTTGACCCTCAAGATTTCACTACAGTCAAAGAATTAGTCATGTTTCTCAACCATCAACTGCTGTCGGTCAATCACTCTTAAGCTAGTAATGGACGGCTCAAGCAGCCATCAGGTTGAGGCGAGGGGCTAATCATGGTTCTACTGAAAAAACGCCATCAGTCAGCGTGGGCAACTGAGCTGAACGATCTGGTACGGGGAGCGTGCGGCGGCTTTTTATTTGGCATTCCGCTGCTTTACACGATGGAGGTTTGGTGGATTGGCTCAATGGCTCAACCGCCTAGAATCATGATGGCGATCGCAGGCACGTTCATTGCCGTTTTTTGGCTCAACCGCACTGAGGGCTTTCGCAAAACAAGACGGTCGCGCCCTTACGAAGCGTTTACCGACACCATAGAGGCAATGGCGATCGGTGTAGCCTGCTCTGCCCTGGTACTGACTCTTTTGCGAGAGCTGACGTTTGATGTGCCTCTGCGCGAGTCGCTGGGCAAGGTAATCTTTGAGTCCGTACCGTTTGCCCTGGGAGTCGCCTTGGCAAGTCAGTTTTTGGGCGATACCCGCGATGTCGCGTCACAGCCATCAGACGAGTCGCAACCCCAAACGGATGCATCCGATGCACTCAACGCGACCCTGGCTGATATCGGTGCCACGCTTATCGGCGCGATCGTCATTGGGTTTAACATTTCACCCACCGACGAGATCTCTATGTTAGCTGCGGCTGTTTCAGCACCGTGGCTATTAGGAATCATCGCTGCTTCCCTGCTTATTTCCTATGGCATTGTGTTTGAAGCGGGCTTTTCTGATCAACGCAAACGTCGGCAGCAGCAAGGCATTTTTCAACGTCCTTTAAGTGAAACCGTGATGTCTTATCTAGTGTCGCTGGCAGCAGCAATGATGATGCTATGGTTCTTCCAGCGTCTTACGTTGAGCGACCCCTGGACAATGTGGCTAGAGCAAACCCTGCTGTTAGGTTTGCCAGCTACCATTGGCGGTGCTGCTGGCAGGTTGGCAGTATGAACCAGCCCACCGAAGCCTCTGATACGGATAAACCACAAGTAAATCAGTCGGAACAGCCGCCACGATCGCGCGCCGAATGGCTAACGTTTGGTATGGCATCGTTTGTCCTCGCGATCGTCGTGGGGCTAGTTGGCTATACCTGGCTAGACAAGCAGCAACAACAGCCACCGCTTCTCTCTGTACTCAATACCGAAACGACCCGTGCTGCCGAAGGACAGTTCTATGTGCCTTTTACAGTCATCAATCGCGGCGGCGAAACGGCAGAATCGGTGCAGATACTGGCAGAGCTACGAGTCGGCGACGCGATCGTGGAGACAGGCGATCTAGAGATCGACTTTTTGTCTGGCGGGAAAAAAGAGGAAGGGGCGTTTATCTTCAGCCGCGACCCCAGACAAGGAAAACTAACGCTACGAGTCGCCAGCTATAAACTGCCCTAAAGCAGAACGGACAAGCAGGAAGCATTGCGTTAAAAGCTCCACCAGTTCATCACTTCGCCTTTTGCTTCCCGATTCTTGACATGCCTGGGACTTAAACTGCTAATATAGATTCTGGTAATGCGTTGGGGCGTCGCCAAGTGGTAAGGCAGCGGGTTTTGGTCTCGCCATCCCTAGGTTCGAATCCTAGCGCCCCAGTTTTTCACCTCAATAGTTTCAAATCGATACCTTTAAGTGCAGGGGGGCGCATCATCAGGTTCAGCAGATGCTTGATTCAGTCGGGCAAGTGACCGCTGCCTGCTAACTGCTCCACCTACACGCTTACTTTCTCACGGGATCTCAGTAATCACTGAGATTGCCGTGACGCTTAGTTTGGCGTTCTGCCCAGCGAAAGAGAAATAGCCCGATCGCAAAATACACCGCACCATTCACGAGCGCAACCCCCAACTGCGGCAGATCTAACGGCTGCTGTCGTGCCATAAGATTACGCAATAGTCCTGCACCAGGACTCATCGGCAGGATGTTGCCAAGCACTCGCAGACTACCAGTCCATTCTTCGGTTGGCACACTCATCAGAAACAGTAGCGCGAACTGGAAAATGCCCAACACCTGCTGTAACCGCTTGACGATCAGCGCTAAAGAGCCGATCGCAAACGCCAGCCCGTACGCTCCCAGCAGTACCGCCAGCAAGGGCAGCAAGAGGCTGAGTGGAAACGCTAACCATCGTCCCGTCAACGCCATAATAATGACCAAGATTGCTGCGATCAAGCCTGATTGCAGCAGCAAGTCAGCCACGGCTCGCGTCAGAAAGACTTGGGACGCGCTGAACGGCGAAATAAAGAGTTGCTCCAGGGTGCCTGTCTGAGCCTCTCGCTGTAGTGTGCCAGAAATATTCGCCATAATGAACAGCACCAGCGTCCAGAGTACATAGCCCACAATAATGGCATCCAGACGATTACCAAATTGCAGCCCTGGACCCGCAATGTAGCTGGCACTCAGGAAAAGACCGTAGAACACCGACGTAGAAATAACGATGCCACCGATCGACTCAAACAGGTAGCGCCGTAGCTGAATGCCTGCCCGTGTTAGTTCCGCCAAGAAGAGTTCAAGCATCGTTACCGTCGATCGTCGTCATGAGTCGTTGCCACAGCAAAGGGGTGAATTGAGGTCAAGTATAATGCAGCGCCCTGCGTGCCAGTCTATGCCCAGTCGCAAAAACGGCAGATGAGCGGTGAGCAAATCGCTTCTAAAGTATCCGGATTGTGGTAGCAAATCTGGAAAATTGATGGCAGATAGATGGGCAATCACCCCTACATCGATTGCCATTGAGGGTGCCTGGTTTGATCTAGCACGTGTGCAGCAATCTACGGATTTGGACTGAGATGGCAAGAAAATGGGCGATCGTGGTTGGTATCAATCAGTACCAGCGCTTGCAACCCCTTCGCTATGCAGAACGAGATGCTCAGGCATTCCGGGATTTTGTGATCGGCGATGCTGGCTTTGATCAGGTGTATTATTTCTCCGATCGTTCTCCCAAAATTGTTTTGGAAGGTGTCTCCATTTCCACTCAGCCGACGGTTGCTAATCTGCGGCGATTCCTTGAACTGCGGTTTGCGGCTCCGTTCTTAAAGCAGGGTGACACGCTGTGGTTTTTCTTCAGCGGTTACGGGTTGCAGTACGCTGATGATGATTATTTACTGCTCAGCGATGCCGATCCGGACGCAGCAGAAACAACGGCAATGACTTTAGAGGCGCTGGCAGGCTACTTGAGTCGTAGCGGTACCGACCAGATCGTCTTGTTTCTAGACGCTTGCCGCACAGAAGAGCAAAAGTTTGGACAGGGGTTTGGTACTGATCCCAACGGTGTTATCAGTCTCTTCTCCACCTCTCTTGGTGAAACAGCGCAGGAGCTTGAAGCCGTCCAACTGGGCGCGTTTGCCTATGTGTTGCTAGAAGGCTTACGGCTAAAGAGTCGTAGCCCGAACGCTACCATAGCGCAACTGTTTGAGTACTTGCACGATCGCCTGCCTCAAGTCAACCTTAGCTACAGTAAGCCAACCCAATTGCCTCGCCTTAGCAACCACGCTGCCATCGCACCAGAAGCGGTGCTGCTACCTCACATCGCCTCCCATGGTGACAAACGATCGGCACGGGTGAAGCCACCCATCACTAGACAGACGCTGGCGATCGCAAGACAGCCCTTTAAAAAAGTCTTGCAGGCAAGTGTCGCTAGCATGAGCGTCTTGGTGCTTGGTTTGATCGGCATCACAGCCTATCGAGAATTAGTACAGCGTTACGCCAATGCACCAGAAATAGAAGCCGCAACAGTCGCCTCGGCTGTACCATCGCCTGCTACATTTAGCCTTAAAAACAACTTTTACCAACGGCTGCCTCGCCCAGGAAAGTATATTGCCACAATCTCGCCCTTCAGCCAGTCTTACCGCGAAATTAGCAGTGGCAATGGACACTTTTGCATCAAGTTGGTGAATGCTCCTGCCAAAGCACCCAATAACCAACAGATTATTGTGAGCACTCTCTCCTTTCGTAGTGATGGTGTTTACATTGATGCCACGCGGGAACGTCTACAAATTGACGGCACGTTTACGGAAGTGACTGATAGCAAAAGCACGTGGCAGTGGTTAAAAAACGAGGTCGATCGCTCAGGTCTGGTCGGCGAGTGTCTAGCATCAACCACTAACTACGTGCGCGAAGTCAAAGGGGTTGCTCAAAAATAGGCAGTCAATCTTGCCAAGGTCACTTTTCATGGTAGCCACGGGTATTGGCTAAAATCCGGTGGACGCTTTTCCAAGAATGCCTGTTTGCCTTCCGCGCCTTCTTCGCTCATGTAATAGAGCAGCGTGGCGTTTCCCGCCAGTTCCTGTAAACCTGCCTGACCATCACAATCTGCGTTGAAGGCAGCTTTGAGGCAACGAATCGCGATCGGGCTTTTCGCTAGAATTTCCTGCGCCCACTGGATGCCCTCCGCCTCTAGCTGCTCCACTGGCACCACACAATTCACTAAGCCCATGTCTAGCGCCTGCGTTGCTGAATATTGACGACAGAGATACCAGATTTCCCGCGCCTTTTTCTGTCCGACAATACGCGATAGATAGCTGGCACCAAAGCCGCCATCAAAACTGCCCACTTTGGGACCCGTTTGCCCAAAAATAGCGTTATCAGCGGCAATAGTAAGGTCACAGAGAATGTGGAGAACGTGCCCACCCCCGATCGCATAGCCCGCCACGAGCGCGATGATCACTTTGGGCATCGATCGCATCAACCGCTGCAAATCCAGCACATTGAGACGGGCAACGCCATCCTCGCCAACATAACCAGCATGACCGCGCACACTCTGATCACCACCCGCGCAAAACGCATATTTCCCATCAGTATGTGGTCCTGCACCCGTGAACAGCACGACTCCAATCCGCGTGTCTTCACGAGCATTCGCAAACGCATCGTAAAGCTCAAAGACCGTTTTGGGACGGAACGCATTGCGCTTGTGGGGACGGTTAATCGTGATTTTGGCGATCCCATCGGCTTTGTGATAAAGAATGTCTTCGTAAGTTTTGACAATTTGCCAGTCGGTTTGCATGAGAGGTGAGGAGTGAGGGGAGGGGGAAGCAGGGGAGGCAGGGGAAGCAGGGGAGAGTTTTGAGTTTGCCGCTGATAGCTGACGGCTGATAGCTGATCGCTAATAGATACTGGCTAAATGCTGATATTAGCGGCAAATGTACCCAAATACTGCTGTCGCCATTGGGCATCGGCTTTGCGATCAGTCTGCAACTCCAGCACTCGAATGCCGCTGATTGGCAAGGGATTTAACCGCTGTTCCAGGTGGTTCCAGCTTGTTATACGCTCATATTCGACATCATAGGTCGCACAAAGTTTGGCAAAGTCGATCGCTTGCGGTGTGGCAAAAAACGTCTCAAAGGACGGATTGTTTTGCGCGATCGGTAGCATTTCAAAAATCCCGCCACCGTTGTTATTGATGAGGACGATCGTCAAATGTCCGACGAAATGCTGTCGTAGCAAAAAACCATTCGTATCATGCAGCAGCGCCAGATCGCCTGTGAGCATGACGCTACTCTGCTGCCGATGCGCGATGCCCAATGCGGTCGAAAGCGTACCGTCAATGCCATTGGCACCCCGATTGAAAAATAGCTGCACGTGAGAATTTCCGGGTGCCCAAAAAGACTCGACATCCCGCACAGGCATACTGCTGTTGATAAATAGAGGTGTTCCCGTTGGCAGCACTTGAGACAGCAACCAGGCAGCTTTGCCCTCAAACAGAGTATCTGTCTCGCGCATCGTTTGGTCAACGGTTTGTCTGACCTGAGCGTCTACTGCACACCATAGATCAAGATAAGGACTTACCATAGAGGCTTGCTGGGGAATTGTTTGGACAAAGGCTGCGATCGACATCCGTATGTGCGTCGTGTTGCCGTGCAGTGGATCGAGGTTCCGCCCTTCTGGATCAATGATCCACTGACGCGGCTGCGTTTGCTCCAGCCAGGTGCGGAGTGACTTGCTGGTAGGCATAGCACCAACGCGAATGACCGTATCAGGTGCCAGTTTTGTTGCCAGCGTCGGATTTCGCAGTATCAGATCATAGGTCGTGTTCAGGTTGGGGTTGAGATCAGCATAGTTTCGCAACGGTGAAAGTCCTTCTGCAAGAACGGGATAGCCAAGGGTTTGAGAGAGATGGGCGATCGCGCGGCAGTAGTCTTCGGGCGCAACGGGCTGAGCCGTACCTGCGATGATGATGCCGTTGGGTGAGTAGGGAGTGAGGAGTGAGGAGTGAGAAGTAGATAAGACAGGGGATACAGGGAGGACAACTGACGACTGACCGCTGCCCGCTGACCGCTGACCGCTGCCCGCTGACCACTGACCACTGCCCGCTGACTCCTGAAGTGGAGTAACAGAGGCGAAAAAGGTTTCGGTGTTGAAGGTGGAAGCGATCGACTGAGTGTAAGGTTGAAGAATGGGAGCAAGGGGTTCGCGGAAGGGAAAATTGAGGTGAACCACTCCGGGAACGGGGTAAAGGGCTTTTTCCCAGGCATGGATGAGGGTCTGCCGGAGATAAGCAAACATGGGTAGCTCCAGTGATGGGATTGCCAGTTCGGTTTGCCAGTTGGGAAAGGTGCCGTAGAGCTTGTGCTGGTCGATCGCCTGTCCCGCGTTGCAATCCCGCAGTTCAGGTGGGCGATCGGCAGTCAGAACAATTAGAGGCACACCGCTTTCTGTCGCTTCAATGACAGCCGGATAGAAGTTTGCACCTGCCGTTCCAGAGGTGCAGACGAGTACAACGGGACGATGACTCTGACGGGCAAGTCCTAACGCGAAAAAGGAAGCCGATCGCTCGTCAAGCACTGGAATGGCTTCAATGTGAGGATGATTGGCAAACGCGATCGCCAGTGGAGCCGATCGTGAACCTGGACACACGATCGCGGTGGCAAGTCCCAGTCGATACAACGTTTCCGCCAAAATCGAAGTCCAGACCAGATTCGTATTCGTAAAATCAAGGGACATAGGAACGCTGAGAATAGGCAAATAGCCTAACGCATCATACGTCCGGTTCGATCCCTTGCGCTCTCAGCAATGCGGCTAACCGTTCAGAACGCTGACGTTCCTGCTCTAGTTGGCTTTCTGCCTGCTCTAGTTGACGCTCTGCCTGTTCGGTGCGGACATCTGCCAGCGCTGCTTTCTCTTGCCCATTCAGCAGTAGATTGCCCCGATCGTCCCACCAGCGCAGCCAAGGCAACTCCAGGTTGATGTAGTGTCCGTGCCAGATGCCCAGTTCTACCCCCATTTGTGGAATGGGAAAATGACCACGATCGTTGGTAGGCAACAAGCGATATTGCCCTTCGACGAGGTGATAAACTTCGACGCTAGCTTTTGTGACCTCGTAAATGCCGTAAAACGCGGGACGAATCACCTGTTCATAGATCCAGAATTTACCTGTCCAGGGTGTTCTGTCTCGCTCTTCCGCACCTGTCCCAGAAACGAACTCCAGCACAATGAGCGGTGCAATAAACTCTTGCCATAGCACATACGATCGCCGAAACGTCCCATCTAACATCGACGGCACATTGGGCACGTAGAACCAATCAGGCGATTCGGCTCCGCGCACCAGCGGCTCTGGCGGCTCTGCGATACGCCAGTAAATCCCCGTGTCCTGCCCAATGAAGTACTGTGCGTTGGGATGCAGCGCGTCAAGGGTTGGCGTAATCGAGTCGGTGAGCAAAAGGCTCTGCGGATGCTCCAGTGAATTTTTCACAAACGTACCGTCCGACTCTGGTAGCTGGGTGTGGTCGGGTAATTTGGTTGCAGAATTGGGCAGTTCAGCGAAAGAAGTCATAAGGACTTGGACGATTGCGTCTCTTTAACTCTAATTCTTAGTGAGCCATGTGCCCACGTCTCAGGTTCAAATCAACGCTTGCAACAGCGCTTGAAGTTTTAACTGTACTTCTGCCAGTTCACGATCGGGGTCTGACCCTTTCACAATGCCTGCACCTGCAAACAATCGGGCATGACACCCGTTGAGGAGCGCCGATCGAATGCCAACCGCAAACTCACCATTGCCCTGGTGGTCAAGCCAGCCGATCGGGGCAGCATAGAGCGATCGCTCAAAGGGTTCATAGTGGCGAATGTGGCGACAGGAGACTTCACGAGGCATCCCAGCAACGGCAGGCGTAGGATGGAGCGTCGCTACAATATCCAGGAGATGAATCTCTGTTGGAACGGCGGCACAAATAGGCGTTTGCAGATGTTGGATATTTGACAACTGCAACAAACGCAAAGGCGAACAGCGTGGCTTCAAGCCTAATTTCATCAGTTGCTGGCGAATAAACTGACTGACTACCCGATGTTCGCGCAGTTCCTTAACGCTAGTCAGAAGCCGCCCTGCCAGATGAGCATCCTCACCTGTTGTTTGACCGCGCGGGGCTGAACCTGCCAAAGCATCCGTTTCAAGATGACCGTTGCGCAAACTCACCAGCCGTTCTGGGCTGGCGCTGATAAACTGTTGTCCTTTCCCGTTGCTGGTTGAAACCACATAACAGCCTGGATAGAGTTGGCGCAGCTTATGCAGGGACGCAACCCGATCGAAGGGCAGAGGCGACACAACATCCACGGCATGAGCCAGCACAATTTTATTGAATGTTTCTTGTTGAATCGACGCTAATGCTGCCTGCACCGATCGCTTAAAGTGCCAAGTTGGGGCAACATCACAAAGTTTTAGCAGTGCCCGCTGATCGATCGCAGGCATCAACAAATTGTGATGAATTGATTGGATTCTCTCCCAGGTCTGGCACAAATCATCAACCGTTGCTTCAAGTTCTGTAGCGCCATGAAGCATCACATTGGCAATGACCAGACAGCGCTGCTCGTTGTGAGAAATTTGCCACTGCGGTAAAAAGATCGTGGCAGATGGAAAGGGCGAATTGTGATCAGACTCTTCAAAAAAAGTGAAGCTACAGAAGAAATGGGGTCCCGCTAACGGTAGATGAGCGTTGCCATAAACAGCGGTGTTAAGAAGAGTTGATTGCACAAACTGCTTGGCAGCCTCAAACCGTGCTGCACCATTAACCGTTAACGTTGCAGCCGCACCGATCGCCGCGATCGCAATCCCATTACTGGCACAATCTTCTTGTCCAGACTCTCGCTTTTCAATGTAAAAACTAAGCTGATTTGCTTTTGCAAATGTCTGCAAAAAAACGAGTGGATCAACAGCATTAATTTCTACAGAAATGCTAACAATCTGTGCCTGTTTTTTCTCCTGTGCCATCTGTTTGTACGAGCGTAGAAGTTGATGCAATTCTCTACGGCTTTGAAACAGATGTGTGCGGCGAGGTGTAACGGTCATGGGGAGGGAGTGGGGAGTGGGGAATAGGGAGTAGGGAGTAGGGAGTAGGGAGTGGGGAGTAGGGAATAGGGAGTAGGGAGTAGGGAGTAGGGAGTAGGGAGCCTTTTGAGTTTTCTAACCGCTGACCGCTGACCGCTGACCACTGACCGCTGACCACTGACTGCTAGCTCCTTGATTCTGACACCTCACCCCTCACTCCTCACTCCTCACCTAAATGTTGCAAAGTTTGAAGTCTGGACGGCTAAAATCGGCTGTCGATCCACTGGATCGTAGAATGAGTAAGCTTCTTAGAACCGAATGTAATTTTTGACGCTTGAAAAAATGACAACAAAAGCGGTTGCTCCTTCAGCGAATGTTTTGGCAAAAACGCCGGGGACGCGAAAAAAGTTGTGGTTGGCAGCGATTAAGCCACCGATGTACAGTGTTGCAATTATGCCAATCATGGTAGGTACTGCGATCGCCGTTGCTGAAACCAAGACCTTACAGACAGGCATCTTTGCAATCTTTACCTTCGCCGCCATCCTCATCCTTGCTTGGGAAAACCTGGCGAACGATGTGTTTGACTCGGAGACAGGCGTTGATGTCCATAAAGCACATTCTCTGGTGAACCTGACCAAGAATAAACCATTGATTTTCTGGCTGGGAAATTTGTGCCTTGCCACTGGTCTGTTTGGCATTGGGGCGATCGCAGCCATCCAACAAGATTTGACAGTGGTTGGCATGATCCTGATCTGCTGCGTGCTGGGCTATATCTACCAGGGACCGCCGTTTCGTCTCAGCTATCAGGGTTGGGGCGAGATTCTTTGCTTCTTTGCGTTTGGTCCCCTTGCGTTTGCGGCAGCCTACTACAGTCAAACCAAAGCCGTTTCAAGTGCAAACTTTGCGGCTTCCGCGATCGTGGGCGTTTCCACCAGCCTGATTTTGTTTTGCTCACATTTTCACCAGGAGGACGATGATGCTGCTGTGGGCAAGCGATCGCCGATCGTCCGTTTGGGAACAAAACGAGCCGCACAATTACTACCCTGGCTCTGTGGCACCATTTTTGCGCTGACAACACTGTGCGTGTGGCTGGGCATTTTCCCCATGACGACGCTGCTGGTGTTTGCCAGTCTGCCGATCGCCATCAAACTCTGCAAGCACGTCAGCACCAACCACAACAAGCCCGAAAAGGTCAGTAACTGTAAGTTCATTGCCGTCGCGCTACACTTCTGGAGCGGCATCTTTCTGGGTCTGGGCTTCGTGCTGCCACAGCTTTTGGGACTTGGAGCAGTCTTGCCAACTTAAATGCTTTACCAATGGCAATTTTATCCCTATCAACGGCGCTTTAAACAAGCACTGCAAACCAGCCACGGTGCTTGGGTCATGCGCGATGGCATCATTTTGCGATTAGTGGATGATGCTGGTAACATCGGCTGGGGCGAAATTGCGCCTATACCCTGGTTTGGCTCCGAAACCATTGAGCAAGCGTTGGCATTTTGTCGTCAACTGCCGTCAGCGCTTTCCAGCGATCTGATTTTCTCGATCCCTGACACGCTGCCATCCTGTCAATTTGCCTTTGAATCGGCATGGGAGGGGGTGAGAGAGCAGGCGATCGACAATGCTGAACCGCAGAGACGCAGAGACGCAGAGAGACAGGTGCCGTTAGTACTTGAGAACTCGACGCTTCGACCTCAGAACTCGAACATTGCGGCTCAGAACTCGGCACTCCGACCTCAGAACTCGATCGTTGCAGTTCAGAACTCGATCGTTGCAGTTCAGAACTCGGCACTCCGACCTCAGGACTCGATCGTTGCAGCTCAGAACTCGACACTTCGACCTCAGAACTCGACACTTCGACCTCAGAACTCGAACATTGCAGCTCAGAACTCAAAACCTGACCTACTCCCTCCCCCCCCTCACTCCTCCCCCCTCACTCCTCCCCCCTCACTCCTCACTCCTCCCCCCTCACCCTCCCACAGCGCCCTCCTACCAGCGGGAGAAGCCGCCCTACACGCCTGGAAACCACTCTGGGAGCAAGGCTTCCGTACCTTTAAGTGGAAAATTGGGGTTCACGCGATCGCCATCGAACTTGAGATCCTTCACCGACTCACTCAAGAGTTGCCTGAAGCAGCAAAATTGCGCCTGGATGCAAACGGTGGTCTCCGCTTTGATGACGCAACGCAATGGCTAGAACGGTGTGACACGATCGCCGCCAAGCCAAACCTGTTAGTCACGATCGAATACGTTGAGCAACCATTACAGGCATCCCAGTTTGAAGCAATGCAAGACTTGAGCCAGCGCTATCGAACGCCGATCGCCCTGGATGAATCCGTTGCCACGCTCCAACAGCTACAAGCCTGTTATGAAAAGGGTTGGACGGGAGTGTTTGTGATTAAGCCTGCGATCATTGGTTCGCCTTCTCGCCTGCGCCAGTTTTGTCAGACCCATACAATCGATGCTGTCTTTTCATCTGCGTTTGAAACGGCGATCGGACGGCAAGCAGGGCTAAAACTGTCAGCAGAGTTAGCGAACCCCGATCGAGCAGTGGGCTATGGGACAACACACTGGTTTGATGATGCCGCAACCGACGACTTTGAGCAGCTATGGCAGACCCTTTAACCTACTTCAAGCAACGGTATGACGATGATTGGCTAGTTGGTTACGACAGCCAAGACTTTTTTGCTTTGGCGGAGCGAGTGCTGGGTGAGTTGCGATCGTGCCCTCACCGCGAGTTACCCCTCACCATCCTCCTGGCAGAACGTGATCCCCTGAAGTTTCTGGCTCATTTCATTGCTGCCTGCGCTACTAACTGCCACATTTTTCTCGCTAACCCCGACTGGGTTGATGCTGAATGGCAACAGGTGTTTGAGTTGGTTGAGCCAGATTTAGTGTGGGGCGATCGGGCAATTCACCAATGGAGAACCGCAGAGACGCGGAGACGCAGAGACGCAGCAGAAGGCAACAGCCACTCTCTACTCCCCACTCCCCACTCCCCACTCCCCACTCCCCACATCATGATCCCCACGGGTGGCACCTCCGGTAAAATTCGCTTTGCCATTCATACCTGGGAAACACTCATGGCATCCGTTCAGGGTTTTCGTGAGTACTTTGAGATTGATCAGGTCAATTCGTTCTGTGTCTTGCCGCTCTATCATGTCAGCGGTTTGATGCAGTTTCTGCGATCGTTCACCTCTGGTGGTCGGTTCGTTGTGCTGCCGTTTAAAGCGGTGGAAGCGGGCGATCGCAGTTCTGTTAACCCGGAAGAGTTTTTTCTATCTCTGGTACCAACTCAGCTTCAGCGGTTGCTTGATGGGGAAAAGGCGGAGGGGAAAACCGCAGAGACGCAGAGACGCAGAGAGGCTTTCTTCATACCAAACTCAAAACTCTTTGGCGAAGCACCACTCCCCACTCCCCACTCCCCACTCCCCACTCCCTACTCCCCACTCCCCACTCCCCACTCCTCGATCGCCTGGTTATCTCGCTTCCACACCGTTCTCCTCGGCGGCGCACCCGCCTGGTCAGGGTTGCTAGAACAGGCGAGAAGCCATCGCATCCGCCTTGCGCCCACCTACGGCATGACTGAAACTGCATCCCAGATTGCCACCCTCAAACCAGATGACTTTCTCAACGGACACACTAATGCTGGACAGGTCTTGCCCCACGCTCACATCACCATCCGCAAACCATCCGGCGCAGTTCTGAACGCTCACGAAATTGGTAACGTCACAATCCAGGCAAAATCATTAGCGATCGGCTCCTATCCCTTCACCTCCCCATCCCCCCATCTCCTCCTCCCTCCCTCCCACACCCCACACCCCACACCCCACACCCCACCCGACGACCTCGGCTACTTCGACACTGACGGCTACCTGCACATCATCGGACGGCACAGCGACAAGATCATCACGGGTGGCGAGAATGTGTTTCCGGCAGAAGTAGAAGCAGCAATTCGATCGACCGCTCTGGTACAAGATATCTGCGTGCTTGGGGTGAACGATCGCCACTGGGGACAAGCGATCGCAGCCGTCTATATTCCAATTGCTGCTGAAACTCCAGCCGTCCTGATCCAGGCTGCTTTAACCGACAAATTGAGCAAATTTAAGCGCCCCAAACACTGGATTGCGGTTGCACAGTTGCCCCGCAATGTTCAAGGTAAGGTGAATCGACTACACGTAGAGGCGATCGCTAAGGCTTGGCTGTCCACCGTAGCAACCATTGATTAACCTCTACTGGCAGCGATCGCCGCTTGCGAGTCAATGGATCGATACAAACATGGCGTGTATGTGCCTGACTCACAGATCGATCGGGCTGATGTTCCAAAAACACGTCGTAAGCGATCTCAAACTCACTGTCCTTCAATACGCTGGGGATCAAGCGAATGTTCAGGCGATCGCCGCACACCATCGGGCGAAAAAAAGCCGCACTGGCATGAGCGATCGGCAGTGCCACATCAACACCGCTAAAAAAAACCTTTAAATCAATGCCTGTTGCTGCAAGAGATGCCTCATACGCCTCATGACACATGCTCAAGACATTCGTAAAATACACCACCCCGGCTGCATCTGTATCACTAAACCGCACTGTCCGCTCATAAACAAAGGGCATAGCTCATTCCTGACATCCAGCAACCAATACCCTACACCCGATGTCCACAGTCAATTCAATTAACTCCACATAGTTACCACAACATCTTCCCCAAAACTCCTACACTAGAGAGTGGATGACGAAGTAAGGAGAATTGCATGACAGAGACACTGTCCGCTCGTGACTTATTCCGGGCTGCCTACGAAAACCGTTACACCTGGGATTCCAGCTTTCCCGGCTACAGCACCGACATTACAGTCAAGCAAGGCGATCGGCTTTACACTGGCAAAGCTCGCATCAACCACGATCTCACCTATGAGATCAGTGATGTCTCCGATGAAAAAGCCAATGAACTCATCAAGGGTCAGGTATGGGAGATCGCTGTTCACCGTGTTCGCAAGCCGTTTGAAGAAACCCACGGCAAGAATGTTTTTGAACTGGGCGAAACGGACGAAACGGGAGCCGTTGCCATCTCCGTCAGCGGTAAAGCAATGGGCGATGGCTATAAAGTTCGCAACAACGAAGTTTCCCTCGTGCATCGCCACATTCACAATGTCGTCGTCACCATTAATACCTTCAGCACGATCGATACAGGCGAAGGCTACCTCGCAGAACGCTACGATTCCGTGTATCACGACGCTACAACAAATGAACTTAAAGGCTCAAGCCAATCCGAAGATACCTATGAGAAGATTGGTAACTACTACATCCTGACTCGCCGGGTGATTACGGAAGATCAAAAAGGGGAAGCCGTTGTTACCGAGTATGGCTTCTCTCATATCAAGCTGTTAACACCCGTCGCGGTGTAATGGAGCGATAAAGGGTAGAGGAGGCAAGGGGAGCAGCGGAAGCGTCTCATGTTCTTTCTTCTAAAGTTTCGAGTTAGCCTCCATGTTCAACCCCCCTTTGCTGCCCGCTCTCCCCTTAACCTCTTTCTCCGCTACGATCGAGATGCAAGATGCAGTTAACACGTTATAGGTGAATCATGTCTGAAACTCTAGAACTGACTACAGTAAATGTCGAAACAGTCTTGGATGAAATGCGCCCCTACTTGATGGCAGATGGTGGCAACGTAGAGCTAGTCGAAATTGATGGTCCGATCGTCAAGCTGCGTCTGCAAGGTGCTTGTGGCTCCTGCCCTAGTTCTGCTATGACCCTAAGAATGGGTATTGAACGTCGCCTGCGTGAATTCATTCCTGAAATTGCTGAAATTGAGCAAGTTTTTTAGAAAGGCTAAGGGCTAAGGGCTGAAGGCTGCATCAATACTGCACACACCTCAGCCCTTATCTTTAATTTCTCATCTGTCCTCATTTATGCCTCATCCCCTTTACGTTGCATTTATCTGGCATCAGCACCAGCCTCTTTACAAAAGTCGGGTCGAGCGCGAGACCTTACTGGCTGGGCAATACCGCTTACCCTGGGTAAGACTGCACGGTACGAAGGACTATCTTGATCTGGTGCTACTGCTGGAACAGTATCCCAAACTGCATCAGACGGTAAATTTGGTGCCGTCACTCATACTACAAATTGAGGACTATGTTGCTGGCACTGCATTCGACCCGTATTTGACAGCAGCACTCTTGCCAACAGAGCAACTAAAGCCAGAGCAGAAAGCGTTTGTGGTGGATCATTTCTTTGACGGCAACCACCACACGCTCATTGATCCGCATCCTCGCTATGCCGAGCTTTACTACCAGCAACAGAATAAGGGGCGCGATTGGTGTCTAGAGCACTGGGATTTACAAGACTTCAGCGATCTGTTGGCGTGGCACAATCTTGCATGGATCGATCCGCTATTTTGGGATGATCCAGAAATCGCTCGTTTGCTAGAGCAAGGTAGAGGTTTTACGCTGGGCGATCGCCAGCGCATCTATTCCAAGCAGCGCGAGATCCTCAGCCGCATCATCCCACAGCACCGTGGAATGCAGGATGCAGGGCAGCTTGAGGTCATTACATCGCCCTATACCCATCCGATTCTACCGCTGTTAGCCGATACTGACGCTGGACGCGTAGCAGTGCCCAACATGACGCTGCCACACCAGCGTTTTCAGTGGACAAACGACATTCCACGCCATTTGCAAAAAGCCCGGACAATGTATGAGGAGCGGTTTGATCGATCGCCTCGTGGTTTGTGGCCCTCAGAACAGTCAGTGAGTCCAGCGGTTCTAAACCCAATCGCCAAAGAAGGCTTCCAGTGGATTTGTTCCGATGAAGCAGTCTTGGGCTGGAGTATCCAGCACTTCTTCCATCGGGATGGGTCGGGCAATGTGTCTGAACCCAATTTGCTGTATCGCCCCTATCGGTTAGAGACTGAGTTTGGCGACCTTGCGATCGTCTTCCGCGACCATCGCCTTTCTGATCTCATTGGCTTCACCTACAGCACTATGGAGCCAAAGCAGGCTGCCAGTGACTTAGTGGGGCACTTAGAAGCGATCGCGCGTTCCCTAAAAACCCAACAAGCAAGCGGCAGTACAGCTCTGGAAGCGCCCTGGCTCGTGACGATCGCGCTTGATGGCGAAAACTGCTGGGAATATTATCCGCAAGATGGCATACCGTTTTTGCGATCGCTCTACGAAACCTTCAGCAACACATCAGACATCAAGCTTGTGACGGTCTCCGAATTTCTAGATGAGTTCCCGCCCACAGAAACCATTTCCGCAACCCAGCTACACAGCGGCTCATGGGTTGATGGCAACTTCACAACATGGATCGGTGATCCGGCTAAAAATCGTGCCTGGGATTTGCTCACCGAAGCACGACAGGTACTGGCAAACCACCCTGAAGCGACGGAGGAAGCTAATCCAGCGGTCTGGGAAGCACTCTACGCGGCTGAAGGCTCAGACTGGTTCTGGTGGTTTGGTGAAGGGCATTCGTCTAACCAGGACGCAATTTTTGACCAACTTTTTCGAGAACATCTTGCTGCCATCTATCAAGCATTAAATGAACCGATTCCTGCGAATGTGCGCCGTCCTATAGAAGCGCACACGGGCGGCGGCGACCATGCTCCCCACAGCTTTATCCACCCGTTAATTGACGGACGTGGCGATGAACAGGATTGGGACAAGGCAGGTCGCATTGAGATTGGTGGTGCACGGGGTACCATGCATCGTAGTAGTGCGATCCAACGCCTTTGGTATGGCGTAGACCATCTGAATTTTTATTTGCGGCTGGACTTTAAAGCAGGAGCCAAACCGGGAAGCGACTTTCCACCAGAGCTAAACCTGCTTTGGTTTTATCCAAACCAAACAATGCACAACAGCCCAGCGCCGCTAGTGGGACTGCCTGACGAAGCACCGCTTAACTACCTGTTTCACCACCATTTGGGCATTAATTTACTGACCCAAACGCTCTGGTTGCAAGAAGCGGAGGCAGGCTATCGCTGGCAGTCACGCAGAACCCGTGCTCAGATTGGCTTGGATACTTGTGTAGAATTAGCCGTTCCCTGGGCAGACTTGCAAATCCAGCCAGATTGGTCGCTGCAATTGGCTCTGATATTGTCTGACGGTGGACATTATCGCAGCTACCTACCGGAGAATGCCTTGGTGCCGATCGGGGTTCCGTAAATCCAAACGGTTCAAAGGACGTTTTTCGTGGAGGGTGGAGCCTTTAAACACCGCTATGTACGCTATACACCAACTTTTCTTTAGGCGGTTCCACTACGTCAACTTCTAGATAATCAAGCGCCATCTGCAAGGTTGACAGGTCAACTTTGAAGGGATCTCGAATCGGTGATTTGAGTGTGTCGCGAGGCGTAGAGTCAAAGTCTAGATAACGCAGCACTTCAGGAGTGATTTGACCACGCACACCGCACCATCGTCCGTTTAAGATAGCGCTAAATTGTCGATAGGTATGAATGGTGAAACTCGGAGAAAATAGTTCAATGATGCGTAAGCCACTTTCTTTTTCCGCTTGAGGTGCCAACCCTGAACGATTAAAGATGAAGTTACCTGTTCCAGCACCATGCACGGCAACAGCTACTTTCGCATTACGCGCAATTGACCACTTCTCACTTGCAGTAAGATCTTCAAAATAATAGGTTGTAAAACCCTTTTGCGCTAGAAATTTAATCACTTCGTCATTGTTAATCAACTGACGACTGCCTCGCCGAGCAATAAAAACGCGATCGGGAGTGTCTCGCTCGTAGTTCTTGAACTCTAAATTGAATAGTTCTGCCTCTACCCCATAAAGTCGATAGTGCGGGTTATGAATGACATCAACTATGTCCCCATAGACTTCAAAGTTGGTGCAGAGAGTTGGAATACCTAACGTATCAAAAAGATCTCGTGCCAGCTCAGAAACATTTTCTTTCAGGACAACGTTAATTTCAACAGGTCGATTCAAATACTCAGAAAGATGTTGCTTTGCTAATAAAACATTAGTACAAACATTTTCAAGAATATGAGCAATATTCTTATCAGTTTCGTAGCGAGCATCAAAGATAAAGTGCCCTTCATAATCAAGAGCCTGATTGTGCTGTCTAACCCGCATGACACGTTCAAACAGTTTCCACTTCCAGCTTTTCGTTCCTATGTTCCAGGTATATTTTGTCTTAACTTCAATCTCAACTGGAACGGCTGGAACCACCTCTTCTGCTGGCAAATAGAGCCGCTCCACTTTCGGTGTAAAAACATCAGAGGCACAGGTAGGATGAGCAAAGATCATAGTAGGCTCTACAACAATTGCTGGAACCATCGTTCGCAAAGAGATTTGCACCTTTATACCTCCAGTTAAAATAAAAAATCCGGTTGCCTGCTCCAATGACCCTTGCTAAATTCTGGAAGGCCGGACAACATGCTGACATTCTGCTTGAGAACTTAAATCGCTGCTACTGTATTCACTGAAGATTTACTGCAATTAAAATTTTGTAAAAGTTTAGTGAACCTTAACAACCTTTCCGTAATTACCGAGGGAACAGTAGTGAGCGAAGTAATTCATAATAGTTACGCGTAAGTGACTGCTCTACTCAAGGCTATTGTCTGGCTTTGCCTCAAGCACTACTGCATGTGCTCCCACAAATAGCTTTAGCAAAATTCATCTAATCTTCACTCCTCTCCAGATAATCAGGATCAACAAATAAGAATCAGTAAAGGCACTGCTGGCTTTACCCAACTGGCTAGACTCTTCATTCATATTAGATTTACCCTATTGCCTTGAATGGTGCTCTAGTACTAAATGTCGCCAACGATCGCCTACTTAATTAATCAATATCCCAAAGTCAGCCATAGCTTCATTCGGCGAGAGATTGCTGCTGTCGAAGCGCACGGTCTGCACATTGAGCGGTTTGCCATGCGAGCCTGTAGCGCTGAATTAGTTGATCCAGCCGATCAGCAAGAACTGAGCCGGACTCGACTGGTACTTAGTGTGGGGGCGATCGGCTTACTGCTCAGCCTGCTCCGCGTTGCCAGTAACCGTCCTGTTCGCTTTTTACAAGCGTTAGGAGTGTCTCTCTCACTCAGCCGGGGGGCAGAACAGGGGCTTTTACATCACCTGGCTTATTTGGCTGAAGCCTGTGTGCTGCTAGGCTGGTTTTCACAGGCTAAAATTGAGCACGTTCATGCTCATTTTGGTACCAATTCAACGACTGTAGCGTTGCTCTGCAATGCTTTGGGCGGACCGCCTTACAGCTTTACCGTACACGGACCAGAAGAGTTTGATAAAGTCAAAGCAATTTCGTTAGCACGAAAAGTGGCACGAGCCGCCTTTGTCGTCGCAGTCAGCAACTTTGGCAGAAGCCAGCTCTATCGCTGGTGCCCATTGTCAGATTGGTCAAAAATTCATGTCGTTCACTGTGGTGTCGATGCAGATTTTCTTGTGTCTGCACCGACTCCCATACCATTTTCCTCAGAGCCATCTTTAGTTTGCGTCGGTCGTCTTTGCGCCGAGAAAGGGCAACTACTGTTGCTTAAAGCTGCCAGTCAGCTTATGCAACAGGGAGAGTCATTCAAGCTTATTTTTGTAGGGGACGGTCCTTTACGGAGCGAACTTGAAGCCCTGATCAGGCAACTGGGTTTGCACGATCGCGTCAAAATTACGGGTTGGGCTGATAGCCATCAAGTGCGCCAGACGATCTTATCGGCTCAAGCGTTAGTGCTTCCTAGCTTTGCAGAAGGCTTGCCAGTCGTAATCATGGAAGCGCTCGCACTGGGTCGCCCTGTCATTAGCACTTATGTAGCGGGCATTCCAGAATTAGTCGAGTCTGAAGTTTGTGGCTGGCTAGTGCCTCCTGGTTCTGTTGAGGAACTGATAATCGCCATGAGAAAAGCGCTTCAAGCACCTGTTGAGAAACTAGAACAAATGGGGAATATTGGTGCTAAACGGGTTGCAAGCCGTCATAGTGTGGCGATCGAATCGAGCAAGCTAGTCACTCTGTTTCAGTCCAGTATTGAACGATCATCGCCAAACCGGACGGCTGATCGCTCTGCCAGACCTGTCAACCTTGAGCAAGCGACTCCAGTAAGCAATCCATAATCTGATGTCCGTTGAACCAGAACTATAGGTATTCATGTCATCCACCAGTACACCATCTGTTAAGAAGCTAGCGATTCGCGGTGCCGTTTGGACGATCGCTGGCTACGGTAGCAGTCAAATTCTGCGTTTCGGTAGCAATCTTGTACTAACACATCTGCTCTTTCCCGAACTGTTTGGCTTGATGGCGCTCGTCGGTATCTTTATTACTGGTTTACACCTATTTTCTGATTTAGGTCTAAACGCCAGCATTATTCAGAGTAAGCGTGGGGACGAGCCAGTTTTTCTCAACACAGCCTGGACTTTGTCAATCTTGCGAGGCGTAGTCCTATGGGTGTGTTGTCTTGGCATCGCTTATCCGGCTGCCCAGTTCTACCGTGAGCCAAGGCTGTTGTGGCTGATTCCCTTAGTCGGTCTCAGCACCTTAATTGGAGGGTTTAGTTCAACGTCTCTATCCACGCTCAATCGACATTTAGCGCTGAAACATATCGCTTTATTTGAGTTGAGTGGGCAGCTTGTAGCACTGGTGGTCACACTTGTTTGGGCATGGCTAAACCCGTCTGTTCTAGCGCTCGTTATGGGCGGCTTGGTTTCATCCGTTTTTCAACTGATTCTGAGCCATCGACTAAACGAGAAAGCACGCAATCGGTTCGCCTGGGATCCCAGCGCGGTCAAGGAACTTCTTTCCTTTGGTAAGTGGATTTTTCTCTCCACTGCCATTTATTTTCTTTCTTCCTCAACCGATCGCTTGATTCTCGGTAAGCTATTTACGCTTCAGTTATTGGGCGTGTATGGTATCGCGCTTACACTATCCGATGTTCCTCGCTCGATCGTCTTTGCTGTTGCGACTAAGGTAATCTACCCCGCGTACTCAAAATTTGTCGATCTCCCCCGATCAGAATTTCGAGCCAAGATTGTTCACCACCGTCGACCGATGCTGATAGTGTCAGCTATCGCTAACGCTCTAATTGTGGGATTAGGAGACTTGATCATCAGTTTTTTGTATGATGATCGCTATATAGCAGCGTCCTGGATGTTCCCGATGTTAGCTCTAGGTATGTGGCCTCTAGTGCTGATTCAAACAATCGATCAAGGCTTATGGGCACTGGGCAAGCCAAATTATTGGACGGTTGGTTGCTTCCTGAGCTTTCTCTGCTATGCCATCGGTATTCCGCTCGGTTTCTATTCTCCCCTGCATGAAGTGGGTGCAGTGTTAGCAGTCGCTGTTAGCAACATTCCCATCTGGTGCGTAGTGATGTACGGGCTTTGGCGCGAGAAACTCCTGGCAATGCGGCAAGACCTCCTGATGACGGCGTTGTTTTTAGCTCTCTTAGGTTTAGTGATTGCGGTTCGCATGGCTCTGGGTTCTGGCTCACCGTTTGACGGTCTTGCTGTCGCTCACTAAACAGATGGTTAAGCCACACCGTTTCAAAAAGTTTCGCATCGAACCTTTAAGCAATTCATGCAAAAGCACACACTGGACGACAAACTAGACACTCTCCCAATTTCAGGCACATCTAGCAGAGACAAACTATCAGTCGCTTACTTTACACCGGGCTGGCCACCTGCAACGTTCCCGAATGGAATTGTTACTTACGTTGCGGCAATGCTACAAGGAATGGGTGATCTCGGTCATCAAGCTCATGTTCTAACTCACTATTTGGAGCGCTCGAACGATTTAGACCTTAGCAGCCAGAGTGTTTTTCAACTACTCTCTCGTCGCTCAGGCGAAATCGTTGGTCGTTTGAGCGATGCCATTCTGGCACGAATGCGCCCAGAATTAGCGTTTAGAGATAGTTTTGCCCGTGGGCTATGTAGAGGTATTGATCGCTTAACCGCTGGTAGTCGCCTGGATTTGCTCGAAATGGAAGAGAGCTTCGGGATGGCAGGTTTCTTGCGCGATCGCGTTGCTGTGCCGATCGTGGTGCGCCTTCATGGTCCCTGGTTTCTAAATGGAACCGTTATGGGAGCTTCGCAAGATGAAAATTTTTTGCGTCGCGTTCAAGTCGAGGGGGAGACCATTGCTAACGCGTTTGCCATTACGGCACCTTCAAAAGACGTTCTAGAGCAGACCCGTCATTACTACAGCTTGCCTTTGGAGAGGGCGGTAGTCATCCCATGCCCCATTGCTTGTACACCTAAAGAGCAGCGCTGGCAGGCGCAACGTTGTGAACCGAACGTTATCGCCTTCATCGGTCGCTTCGATCGTCATAAAGGTGGCGATCTCATTATTGATGCTTTCGCACAGGTCTTACAAAACTTTCCTGAAACCCGGCTTATCTTTGCCGGACCGGATAGAGGTTACGTGGATGATGCCAATCGCACCTGGCATTTGGAAGAATATGTGCGCGATCGCCTGCCTGGAGCACGAGAAGGACAGCTTCAGTGGTTGGGGCAGCAACCGCCTCCAGCGTTAACTGACTTGCGTCGGCGCGCTCAAATGACTGTTGTGGCATCACGTTACGATAATTTCCCCTACACGGCACTGGAAGCTTTAAGTCTGGGGTGCCCGATCGTGGCAGCGCGGGCTGGAGGAATTCCCGAAATCATCACTGATGGCGAATCGGGACTGCTGTTCCAACCTGGTGATGCAGCCGATCTTGCTGTTCAGATTAGTCGCCTCCTGAAAAATCCACATTTGGCAGCTCAACTTGGTCATCAGGCTGGCGAAACATGCGCTGAGCGATTTACGCCAGCAGTAGTTGCCCAACAATCAATTGACTTCTACCGGGAGACCTTAGCACGGTGGTCTTTAAGTAAAGCTGGGTGGCAGAAGCGTTAAGACGTACCTAGTAGCGTGGGCACACAGGTTGCAGTTTGCCTGGACGCTCCCCGCTTAACGCTGCCGCTATCGTGCTGCTGTTGGCATTCCTAGAATGTCTTCAATCCGAGGCATCTCATCGAGCGGGATGACGCGCCCTTCGTCTGCAAAGTCGGCGATCTGGTCGAAGTTGAGGTAGCGGTAGAGGTCAGCAGCAAAGGGATCGATTTTTTTGGTGACGATCGCCATGTACTCCTCAACCGTAGGAATCTTGCCCAACAGCGCACACACTGCCGCCAGTTCTGCTGAGCCGAGGTAGACCTGAGCGCCTTTGCCCATGCGGTTGTTAAAGTTGCGCGTGGAGGTAGAGAAGACTGTGGTGCCATCTGCTACTCGTGCCTGATTGCCCATGCAGAGCGAGCATCCTGGCATTTCGGTTCTGGCTCCAGCCGCAGCAAAGATGCCGTACATTCCCTCTTCGCGCAGTTGCTTTTCGTCCATGCGGGTTGGGGGACAGATCCAGAGGCGCACTTTGACGGGACCCGCGCCTTCGAGAATTTTGGCAGCGGCGCGGTAGTGCCCGATGTTGGTCATACAGGAGCCGATGAAGACTTCGTGCACGGGATCGCCTGCACAGTCAGACATCAGCTTCACGTTATCGGGATCGTTCGGTGCCGCCACGATCGGCTCCGTCACTTGATTTAGATCCACCTCAATGATTTCGGCATACTCTGCATCGGCATCGGCAGCCATCAGGCTTGGGGTTGCTAACCACTGTTCCATCTTGGCAACGCGACGCAGAATAGTACGCGCATCGCCGTAACCGCGTGCTGCCATGTTTTTCAGGAGAGCGACGTTCGATCGCAAATATTCTGCGACAGTATCCGTACTCAGTTTGATGGTTGAGCCAGCGCACGATCGTTCTGCGGTTGCATCCGTCAGTTCAAACGCTTGCTCCAGTTTCAGATCGGGCAATCCTTCCATCTCCATAATGCGACCAGAGAAAACATTCTGCTTGTTCTCTTTGGAGACGTTCAGCAGTCCTCGTTGCATCGCAGCGTAAGGAATGGCGTTGACAATATCCCGCAGAGTTACACCCAGTTGCAGCGTCCCTTTAAAGCGCACCAGCACCGATTCGGGCATATCTAGCGGCATGGCACCGAGGGCAGCGGCAAAGGCAACCAGACCAGAGCCTGCTGGGAACGAAATGCCCAACGGAAAACGGGTATGAGAATCGCCACCTGTCCCCACAGTGTCAGGCAGCAGCATCCGGTTGAGCCAGGAATGAATAATGCCGTCACCGGGACGCAGTGCCACCCCCCCACGTTCATGCATAAAGTCGGGCAGCTCTTTGTGGGTCTTAATATCCACAGGTTTGGGATAGGCGGCTGTGTGGCAAAAGCTTTGCATGACCAGATCGGCGCTGAAGCCCAGGCAGGCAAGTTCTTTGAGTTCATCACGGGTCATCGGTCCGGTCGTATCTTGCGATCCAACCGTGGTCATGAGAGGTTCACAAGACGTACCGGGACGTACACCAGGAAGTCCGCAAGCCTTCCCAACCATTTTCTGTGCCAGCGTGAAGCCTTTACCCGTGTCTGCTGGCAGAGTGGGACGGCGGAAGAGGGGGCTGTGTTCTAAACCCATGTCGGCGCGAATTTTATCGGTTAGGGTACGACCAATGAGCAGGGGAATGCGACCGCCTGCCTGAACTTCATCCAGGATGGTGTCGGGCTTGAGGGTGAATGTGGAAACAACAGTCCCTGCTTCATTGGTGATTTCGCCTTTGTAGGGGTAGATCGTGATGACATCGCCCGTTTCCAGTTGGGTGACATCGCACTCGATCGGCAGCGCTCCCGAATCTTCAGCCGTATTGAAGAAGATCGGCGCGATCTTGCCACCCAGAATGTAACCACCTGTGCGTTTGTTGGGTACGAAGGGGATATCATCACCAATGTGCCACAGCACCGAGTTGATGGCAGATTTGCGGGACGAACCTGTACCCACCACATCGCCGACGTAGGCAACCGGATGACCCTTCTGTTTGAGGGCGGCGATCGTCTCCAGACTTCCTGGTTGCCGTGTTTCTAGCATCACCTGAGCGTGAAGGGGAATATCGGGACGGGTGGTGGCGTGGGGTGCAGGCGAGAGATCATCGGTGTTGGTTTCTCCCGGCACTTTAAACACTGTGACGGTGATCGCGGCGGCTAGCTCCAGGCGACTCGTGAACCAATCGGCATTTGCCCAGGAGTCTAAAACTTGCTTGGCGTAAGTGTTGCCATTTGCCGCTAGTTCTTGCACATCATGGAAGGCATCGTAGACCAGCAAAATTTTGCTCAATGCTTTGGTGGCAGTTGCGGCAATCTCGGCATCGGGGACTTGCAGCAGATCGATCAACGAATGAACGTTGTAGCCGCCCATCATTGTACCCAGAAGTTCAACCGCTTCTTTAGGCGATACAAGAGGGCTGGTCGTTTCACCTTTCGCGATCGCCGTCAAAAAGCCTGCCTTCACATACGCTGCTTGATCCACACCGGGCGGGACGCGATCGCGCAACAGCGTCAGCAAAAATTCTGCTTCTCCGACAGGTGGCTGCTTCAGTAATTCGCCCAATTCAGACATTTGGGTTGCGCTCAAGGGCAGGGGAGGCACCCCTTGAGCCGCGCGATCGGCAATGTGTTGGCGGTAGGATTCAAGCATAGTTTTAGAGTCTCTATAAGGCGATAAGGATGATATTTAAAGGCGTGAGCCAGCGTCGATCGCCAAGACTACTCTCGTCATGCCACTTTTGCAGTTGGGATTGATACGGACTGCATCAAAAAGTTTACAGGACAGCCATCTCTAGTCTATCGTTTGCCCTTAACGTTCATCGTTTAACCGCCGACGGTGCCAAAGCGCAAGCCCATCTCCTGTAGCCATTTGCGGTAGACGATTAGAGTGCGATCGCTATTCAAAAGCAAATCCGTTTGCGTATAGAGCGGCAGCAGCGCGGGTCGTTGCGCCTGAATGATGGGAATGTCCTGGTTCAGGATTTTTTCTTGCCACGCAATCAACTCAGCCGCAGGCGTTTTGTGATCATAGTTCAACGCGACCCACATCCAGAGTGTGCTTTTGAGCGCCGTGTGGGGCGTGACGCAGAAAAGAATTGAAAAGCGGGCACCCTCTGATTCTTTCGCCAGATAGGCTGTGAAGGGTCGGAGGGCGCGGTAGGTGTACGCAACGACATCACCGTGCCCCGTGCCGTAGGGATCGGGTTGGTAGACGCTTACACCTTTAGACAGTACGCCATCTGACTCGATCGTCGTGCCGTAGTCTTCAATGGTTGGGTAGGCAATGTCGCCCAAAATGCCTTCGTGGACGAAGGGGAAGTGAGCGACATCGAGAAAGTTTTCGATCGCCCGCAGCCCACAGAGATCAAACGCGCCATAGGGTCCACACAGCAGTTTGCGATAGGTGGGATCATCCCATTCTGGGAAGACGGGTATGTCTTGGGCTGGTTCACCGATCGCCACCCAAATCAGGTTGTAGCGCTCTTGAACATGGTAAGTCTTCACCTGAGCGCGTTTAGGGATGGTTTGCTCAGGATGCGCTGGAACGTGTACGCATTGACCGTCGCTGTTGTATGCCCAGCCATGATACGGGCAAACCAACGTATCGTCATGCACCTGCCCGCCAGAGAGCTTCGTTCCTCGGTGAGCGCACAAATCGCGGCAGGCATGAAGTTCATCGCTCGATCGCCATAACACGATGTCTTCTTCTAGCAAATGAACGGGCAACAGTGCGCCTTCTTGTACATCCTCCGATCGTGCCACTGGATGCCAATCGTTGAGCACAACTGGATCATCAACCATTTTGTCTTCCTCTGCTAAACGGCACCTACTTACTTGTACGCCGCATTTTCTTTGTATGCCTCATTCTCATAGGCTAATTCGCCCATGATGTAAGTCGCATGGATGACGCGATCGTCTCCCAGGATCATGGTGGCAAAGGTTTGATCAGCCAGTTCAGGTAAAGAGGGTGCGATCGCCGTTGGATTGCGCCGTGCCATCAATGGAGTGGCTCTAGGGTTGAGCACAATGAAATCAGCTTCTTTACCTGGCTCAAAGTTGCCCAATGTGTCTTCTAGAGACAGTGCCCTCGCACCCCCTAATGTTGCTAGAAAAAGCGCCTGAAACGATGAGAGCGTTTCACCTCGCAGTTGAGTGACTTTGTAAGCCTCGCTGGTTGTCTGAAGCATCGAAAAGCTTGTGCCACCGCCAACGTCAGTACCCAAGCCCACTTTCACAGGACAGTCCACCGACTTCGCTTTTTTCAGGTTGAACAAGCCGCTGCCCAGAAACAGGTTCGATGTGGGGCAAAAGGCGATCGCCGATCGTGCCTCCGACAACCGTTGAAACTCCGCATTGGTAAGCTGTACGCCGTGAGCGAAGACGGATTTGGTGCCGACTAAACCAGCGCGATCGTACACATCTAAATAGCCATCGCTGTCAGGAAAAAGCTCTGCTACCAGCGCCACTTCATTCACATTCTCTGAGATGTGAGTGTGCATATAGACATCGGGGAACTCAGCTAGCAGCTTACCCGCTAGCCGCAGTTGCTCATCGCTGGATGTCACCGCAAAGCGGGGTGTGATGGCATAGAGAAGGCGATCGTGCTTATGCCATTTCTCAATTAGTCGCTTGCTGTCTGCATAGGCACTTTCGGGCGTATCCGTCAAAAAGGCAGGCGCATTTCGATCCATCAACACCTTGCCTGCAATCATGCGAAGGTGCCGACGACTCGCTTCCTCAAAAAACGCATCCACTGACTGGGGATAAACCGCTGCAAACACCAACGCTGTCGTTGTGCCATGCTTCAGCAATTCATCCAAGAAAAAAGAGGCAATCTCTTGAGCATAGGCTTTGTCTTCAAATTTACCTTCGATGGGAAAGGTGTACTTACTCAACCACTCCAGCAGTTGCTCGCCATACGCTGCAATCATCTCCGTTTGTGGAAAGTGAATGTGCGTATCAATAAACCCTGGCAGAATGAGCCGATCGGGATACGTCATGACAGGAACATCTGCATAGGTTTGGTGCAGACTGTCATAAGTCCCCAATGCCTTGACTTTGCCATTCTCTAGAATCAGCAGTCCATCCGAAAAGTACCGAACACTGTCCGCTTCTGAGACATAAAATGGATCATCAATAAAATCGAGAAAAGCACCACGAAACGCTTTAAGAGACACGCTGATAACCTGGGAGAATGAATAGATTACGGTGAATTCACGATTTACTCATAGAATCACACCGTTTCAGTCGCTGCGTATCGAAAGCAACAAAAACAGTCAAATAGCAAGAAAAGCCATAGCGTTGGCGCAGCCGTCAGCCGTCAGCCGTCACTTTTTAGCCTTTAGCTTTTAGCTTTTATTCTTTAGCCTTCACCCCTCACCTCCCATGTCTGGCAAACTTACAACTCATGTTCTCGATACGGCTCGTGGCTGTCCGGCGGTTGGTGTAGCGATCGCCCTGTGGTCGATCGCGCCATCCGGTGAGAAAACCCTGCTAAAAACCGTATATACCAACGCAGATGGGCGCACAGACAGCCCCCTGTTGGCTAATGGCGCACTACAAGTGGGTGTCTATGAGCTGGCTTTTAGCGTGGGAGAGTACTTTGCTCAACACCTTCAAGACTTGCCTACACCACCGTTCTTAAACGAGATTCCCATCCAATTTGGCATTGCTGATCCGACCGTTCATTATCATGTGCCGCTCTTAGCTTCGCCCTGGTCATATAGCACATATCGAGGGAGTTAACGGTCAAGCGGTCAGCGGATTCATTCAGAGAAGCAAGCTGTAGCAGTCAACGGATGCTCACTTCCCAAAAGCAGCTCTCTATCTTTCGATTGACAATTAACCACCACGAGTAAGCGGCTTCCTGTTCATTAAGCTTGCACGAAGAATACGCTTCTGAAGTCGCTCACTAGTTCTACCGTTTCTACGCTAGACTACAAAGGCTGCCGCCACAGCACTCAAATCACTGTGCTATAGTTTGCCTACAGGATTATCTTCGGTCGTGTAATTCGTTTTTGTTCATTGACAAGCGTTTCTCCGGATGTAACTCTCACACACTCTGAAATTTGGAGACAATTCATGTCAATTTATGTTGGTAACCTTTCGTACCAGGTTACTCAGGACGACCTTAAGCAAGCTTTTGAAGAGTACGGTACCGTTAATCGAGTTCAGCTTCCCACCGATCGCGAAACAGGTCGTCTGCGTGGATTTGCCTTCGTAGAAATGGGCACCGAAGAAGAAGAAGCGGCTGCTATCGAAGCACTGGATGGTGCTGAGTGGATGGGACGCGATTTGAAAGTCAACAAAGCAAAACCCCGTGAAGAGCGTGGTTCCTCTGGTGGCTGGGGTGGTAACAATCGTGGCGGTGGCGGTGGTGGCGGTGGTGGTGGTCGCCGCTATTAAGGTACGCGTTGCCTTAACCTTAACTTTCTAGAGTCTCTGGCAGATGAAAGCGACTGTTCTACTCTGTCAGAGACTTCTCACATTGCATCTGTTTTTAGCTTTTACACGCATCACTAAGCTGTGAACTGAACGATACTACTGCTACAGGTCGAAAGCTGCCAGCCTGTGAAACCTTGTACCTTCAGTCCTTATCTAAGTTCCAGTAGGTTGCAACAACCTGTTCAATTGGAGGACAAGCATGACCCAAATAGTCGTTGGTGAGAACGAAGGCATTGAATCCGCTTTGCGCCGCTTCAAGCGCCAGGTTTCAAAGGCAGGCATTTTTCAAGACATGCGGAAAAAGCGCCACTTTGAAACTCCTTTAGAGAAAGAGAAGCGGAAGGCGATCGCCAAGCACAAGCAACGTAGACAGCGCTCTCGTTACTGATGAAGCTTGCAGAACCGCAGTCTATTGAAGTAACCATGAGCGTATGCGCTTTGCTTAGTTAAAAACCATACATTGCCAAGCTTAAGTGTTTCTGGGCTAGCGGCAGCAAGAAAAGGGCAACGATTTAGCAAAAATGCCTTTAACGGTTTTGGTTAGAGGGGATAGGAAAGGGGCTGCAACTGCTACAATCAATTCCCTTCTACCAGCGCTTAAGTTGCTGTTCATTTTGAAGAGTGTGCGATCATTACTGGTCAAAGTTATACGTCTTAGCTACAGGTATGCTTGAAGTCTGAGCAATGTGGAGAGCAAAGCTTCAAGCATCAACCTCTACACAGTGTAACGACTTGAATTTTAGTAAGCAAAGTAGTTAAGCAACTGGGTTGCGTTGCACAGCTATCGTCGATTTCTTCGTTCTGCATAGTATTAAATATCCTTGCAATTCATTTCAGCCCATTTAAACTCATAGTTTTCGCTTTGAAGCCAGGTATGAAATAACCAGCCAACGCTTTAAGAACGATGACTGATGCAGAGACAAGCAAGCTTGCACAGCTTTATCTACTTTTTATTGCTAACTGTCATTGATCACCTACCAGTATCCGCTTGCCGTCCAGCAGTATATCAAGTTAATAGTCTACAACCAATTTTATAGAGGCATAGGTAACGTGTGACTCCTGAAGCAGTACAAATGGTTTCAAATTTGAGGCGTGAGTTTTATACACTCTTTGCTGCCGCAATGAATGTACCTGTAAAAATTAGCGGTAGTTCGTACAATAGAAGCTCCTCCATTGCCTCTTGGGTTGATGAGCGGGAGCAGCTAAATTACGTCAGCATCTATGCTTATACAGCGCCAGATAATCTCTTAGTAGAACGACCGTTTATTCTCCGAGTTGCTATTAACAAAGGTGCTGGTGGCATCACGTTTTTCAAGCGCGATCAGCCTCATCAAGGCGTGAACCACGGTTGGCACTTTGAGCTGACAGTTTTGCCGGAGGAACTTTTAGCGTTTATACCGTGGGTTGTTAGCCTGGTGAAGGCAAAAACAAAAGACTCTAATTCGTCTTTGCAAGAACCACCGTATCCAGTAAACCTGAACACGACGACTGCTTTGCTGTCCACCGAGGCATGGTCTAAAGAGGCTGAACGTATGTCTGAATTGCCATGTCAGGCGATACCGCAGCTTTAAACCTTGTCGAGAATTTGCGCGATCGTGCGGTTAGCTTGTGCTTCATAGCTGCCGCCAAATAGGTTGAAATGATTAAGCACGTGGTAAAGGTTATAAAGCGGTTTTCGCTGCTGATAGCCTGCATCAAGTGGAAAGGTTTGGCTATAGCCATGATAAAACTCTGTAGGAAAACCGCCAAAGAGTTCAGTCATTGCCAGGTCAACTTCGCGATCGCCCCAATAGGTCGCCGGATCAAAAATAACAGGTTCTCCTGAATCGGTTACGGCTGCATTGCCTGACCACAAATCGCCATGTACTAACGATGGCTGAGGTCTGTGATTTACTAACAGTTTAGGGATGGCTGTCAGCAGTTGATCGTGTTTTGGGAAATGCCCCCCACGACGCTGTGCCAGTTGAAACTGATAGCCAAGGCGATGAACTGCCCAGAACTCAGCCCAATCAGTTGTCCAGGTGTTGATTTGGGGCGTAGAGCCGATCGTGTTGTTGAGCCTCCAACCATACTGATCAACGGTTGCGACTTGATGCATGGCAGCGAGTTTGTGCCCCATGACTTCCCACGATTGACTGTTACCGCGACCGAACGGAAGCCATTCTAAAACCAGGTAAGCACTGCCCCTCTCAACACCACAGCAAAGGGGAGTCGGCACCCGAATAGTGCCTGTACTCTGCATTTGCTGTAACCCTGCCTGTTCAGCCTCAAACATGGCAAGCCCTGAGGCTTGATTCAGCTTAACAAAATAAGTGAGGTTGCCATTAGATACCGCGTAGCCTTGATTGATACAGCCACCGCTCACCGATCGCCGATCGCTGATTTCAAAGGATGCTCCAGTCACCCGGCTAATGTGTGCGGCAATTTGATTCCACATGGAGAAGTTTTTGGTTTTTGTTGTTAGTGTTTGGCGGGTAACTCCATCTAACAACTAAAAACTAACAACTAAAAACTTTCTCAAGGCTTAATCGTCACTACACCATAGGCATCAGGCGAAAGATACGTCTAAGCAGCTATTCTAACCGCTTCAGCATCCAATGCCTGAATATGAGCTGGATAATCTAGGGCAATGGAAAGATCGCCAACAAGCGATTGGTAGTAGCCGTAGAGTCCCGCGCGATCGCTGGGAGTTTCGCCGCCGAAAACGAAATGATTGGCAACGCAGGTGCGGATGCGGGCAATTTCTGCTTCGCTAATCAGTTCTGCTTGTAGGGTGCGGAGATGTTGGACGATCGCCGTCTCGACTGTGGCTAAATTCTCTGCTGGCAGTTGCGCCGAAATGTAGAAGGCACCTTGATGCCGATAGGTCATATTGCTGGCAGAAATGCTAGAAACCAATCCTCGTTGCTCTCGCAAATCTTGTACGAGCCGCGTTGTTCGCCCGTGGCTCAAGATTGATGCCAGCACATCCAGCACATAGGTTTGTTGGAGATCATTCAAGCCTGGCACTCGCCAGATCATGACCAGACGTGCCTGCTGCAAACTGTTGTCGGTAAATTCACGGCGTACAATACTCTGAAAAGGCGATTCGGGATGCAGGGATTGGGGAGTAGGGAGTAGGGAGTGGGGAGTGTTTTGAGTTAATTCTGAGTGCTGACTGCTGACCGCTTGAGCAAAACTCGTTTCAACGATCTGGATCAACTCTTCCACAGGTAGATTGCCCACTGCAACCGCAGTCATTGCCTGCGGTTGATACCAATGGTGGTGAAAGTCGCGCATTTGTTGGGCGGTGAGTTGCTCAATGACGGTGGTTGGACCCAGTACCTGACGGCGGTAGGGGAGGCGATCGAAGGTCAATTCGGTCGTGTGCTGAAAGGTACGACGACGGGGATTATCCTGCGATCGGCGAATTTCTTCTAGCACTACATGGCGTTCTCGCTCGAACCCATCAGCGGGAATCTGAGCATTCATGAGAACATCAATTTGCAATGGTGCCAGAGCTGCAAAATCTTGGGGCGCAGTGGTGATGTAGTAGTGCGTGTAGTCCTGGCTGGTTGCAGCATTGGTGACGGCTCCTCGCTGCTCAATGAGTCGTTCAAACTCACCGCTTTGAAGCTGGGCTGTGCCCTTGAAAATCATGTGCTCTAGAAAGTGAGCCATGCCATTGATCGCATCGTCTTCAACGGCTGAGCCAACGTTGAGCCAAACATCCAGATTCACGGCTTCAACGGGCATCTGTTCCGCGACGATCGTCAAACCATTAGCGAGACGATGCAGGGTCGGCGCATTGAGAGATTGTGCGGCGGCAGTTTTGATCAAAGTCGAAGTCATGCAATGCCCTTTGTTGTGGGGTCTTCACTTATCTTAATCTGAACTAGAGACTTGCCTGCGTTTGAAATGGCTAAAGAAGTGCCGCTTCTAAGCCTGCTTACGTGGAGTGTCGCCGATGCCAAGCAGAACGCTTTAAGATGGAAATGTTAAGAACCGTAAAGGTAAGTATGTCAAGCAGTCAAGTCGATCGTCACCAGATGCCTCGTGTTGTCGTGATTGGAGCGGGCATTGGCGGCTTGACAGCGGGCGCTTTGCTGGCGCATCGAGGCTACTCTGTACTGATGGTCGATCAGGCGCTTGTGCCCGGTGGCTGCGCCTCTACATTCAAACGCCAAGGCTTTACGTTTGATGTCGGAGCAACGCAAGTCGCTGGACTGGAACCTGGCGGCATTCATCACCGCATTTTTACAGAATTAGCGATCGATCTGCCAACTGCAACTTATTGTGACCCTGCTTGCGCTGTCTATTTGCCAGGAGAAACAGAGCCGATCAACGTTTGGCGTGATCCTCAACAATGGCAAGCCGAACGACAGCGACAATTTCCGGGCAGTGAACCGTTTTGGCAACTATTAGCCAGTCTTTTCCACGCTAGTTGGGCGTTTCAGTCCCGCGATCCGGTGCTTCCTCCACGCAGCGTGTGGGATGTGTGGCAGTTGACCAAGGCAGTGCGACCCGACACGCTCGTGACGTTGCCGCACACGTTCTCGACCGTCGGTGATGCCCTTCGGGTTTGTGGATTGGCAGGCGATCGACGGCTGCGAACCTTC
Source organism: Tildeniella nuda ZEHNDER 1965/U140 (assembly GCA_019358895.1). Taxonomy (GTDB): domain Bacteria; phylum Cyanobacteriota; class Cyanobacteriia; order Leptolyngbyales; family Leptolyngbyaceae; genus Stenomitos; species Stenomitos nudus. Next base: position 140,858 of record JAHHIG010000006.1, read on the forward strand.
CTCGACTTGCAGCTCAAGCTGTACTCTCAGGTGAATGCTGATGAAACGGCACTGCTCTACGCTGCGACGGCATTAAGTGTCTCTCAGGCACCGCAGGGGTTATTCCATCTTCACGGCAGTATGCAGACGCTGAGCGATCGCCTGGTTGCTGCCCTGGAACGCGATGGCGGCAAACTTCTGATGCGTCATACCGTTGAAGCGATTCACACTGAAAACGATCGGGTGACAGGTGTTGCCATTCGCAATCAGAAAACAGGCGAAAGCTGGACGGAACCAGCCGACCATGTGGTTGCTAATGTGACGGTGCAAAACCTTATGCAATTGCTGGGTGAGAATGCGCCTCAAGGCTACCAGCGACGAGTGGAGAAACTGCCGCCTAGCTCTGGCGCGTTTGTGGTGTATCTGGGTGTCGATGAAAGTGCCATTCCAAAAAATTGTCCACCGCATCTTCAGTTTTTTTACGACTATGAGGGCGCGATCGCCGAAAACAATTCTCTCTTTGTTTCAGTCAGCCGTCCTGGAGATGGTCGAGCACCAGCAGGGAAGGCGACGATCATTGCATCATCGTTTACGGATACGAGCATTTGGTGGGATGGTGGGTCGGGAGTCGGGAGTCGGGAGTCGGGAGTCGGAAGCGGGAATTCAAACGTTCCTTCGGTTCGATTGAGGGAGGACAACACTCAAGACCCCTATCACGCCCTGAAGCAGCGCTATACCGATGAGGCGATCGCTCGTCTTGCCCAATTTTTTAAGCTAACCGAGGAGACCATTCTGCATGTCGAAGCGGCGACACCTCGGACGTTTGCACAGTTTACAGGGCGCGATCGGGGTGCGGTTGGTGGCATCGGTCAACGGGTGCCAACCTTTGGTCCCTTTGGCTTTGCGAACCGTACACCTGTACGCAACCTCTGGTTAGTCGGAGACTCTACCCATCCCGGCGAAGGCACGGCAGGGGTGAGCTATTCAGCGTTGACGACAGTGAGACAAATTGAGGCAGAACAACGCTGAAGTGCGTGATGAGTCATCGAGAAACGGTACCATTTCGAGACTTGAGTCTCGCCGCTGAGAGTGTCGTGGCAATTTAAGCAAGGACTCAGCCGTTGCTCTTTGAAATGAAGCGGCAATGATTGGAGCATAAGCACATTGCTGACTAAACCAAGTTGAGCGACTGTGAGACCGATCGCCAGGGATCATTGGGAGCATGTCACTTTCGCCAGTTGCTGCCTTTGCCCTCATCCCCAGCCCTGCTTCCCAAGGAGAAGGGAGCCAGCCTCAAAGTCCCTCTCCTTGGGGAAAGGGCTTAAAGCCTTGCGGCATACAAGAAAAGGGTGAGGGCGCAAAGGTGACATGCTCCCGGGATAATTTGAGATCGATCGTGGTTATTTACAACAGCTTCACTCTAAAATGCGGAGGTGAAAAACTCCTCTAACCATCGTGCTGACTTTTGCGGGGAGAAGGCTGTAACCTGTTGTTTCTTGGCTAAAACTTAGGTAAGATCAGCCAAAATTCGCCGTCTAACCCCCACTTCTAAGGGACTTTAGTCTTTAACTCCCCAAGAAGTGGAGAATTTAAGGGGCACGTGCGTAAGCCCTATTCGTTTTCATGATTCTGGGTGTCAGTGGAAATTCCTTCAAATCGTCTTTTCAGGACGACTGGACGACATGTTAAGCCGTGCAATGGTCAAAAACTTGAGGCATTATGCAAGGACTTAATGGCAAGACAGCATTAGTTACCGGAGCTAGTTCTGGCATTGGACAGGCGATCGCCATCCGACTAGCGCAGGAAGGTTGTAACGTCGCGATCAACTACCGCAAAGATCTGGAAGGGGCGCAAAAAACTCAAGCTGCCGCGCAAACAGCAATTGGACAGGTTGAGCCTGGTGCCACACTGCTGCTGCAAGGAGATGTTGCTAAGGAAGCTGATATTTTGCGCTTGTTTGCTACAACCGTTGAACGGTTTGGTTGCATTGATATACTCATTAATAATGCTGGCATTCAGAGCGAGAAACCGTCTCACGAAATCGCTACGGACGATTTCGATCGTGTCCTTGCTGTGAACTTGCGGGGAAGCTATCTGTGCGCCAGAGAAGCGATTAAACATTGGCTAGGTCAAAATCGACCTGGTGTGATCATCAATATCTCTAGCGTTCACGAAGTCATTCCGCGCCCTCTTTATCTCAGCTACTCTATCAGCAAAGGCGGATTGGAGAATCTGACCAAAACATTGGCATTAGAGTACGCTGATCGCGGTATTCGGGTGAATGCGATCGCGCCAGGAGCCACAGCCACAGCGATCAACGCCGACTGGACAGATGATCCGCAGAAGCGGGCAGTTGTAGAAAGCCATATCCCTATGAAACGAGCAGGAACGTCTGATGAAATGGCTGCTGGTGTAGCGTTCCTGGTATCAGACGAGGCAGCTTATATTACCGGACAGACGCTCTTTATCGATGGTGGACTGACACTCTATGCCGACTTTCGCGAACCCTGGTCAGCTTAATGAATACCACTATCCCCTCACAAACTTACTGGAAGCCCGTTCTCGTCTCGGCGAGTCGCCTCTTTGGGACGCAGACCAGCGCTTACTCTATTGGGTTGATATTTTCAATCATCGCGTACATCAGTTCAACCGACTGTCTGGACACGATCGCTTTTTTGATGTCGGTGATGTTGTAGGACCGATCGCACTCGCTGGAGTTGATCGGCTCATCATCGCGCAGCGCGATCGCGTTGCCTTCTTAGACACTCAGACTGGACAACTAACGCCACTTTTAACCGTTGAGGCAGATAAACCAAACAATCGTTTTAATGACGGCAAATGCGATCCGCAGGGTCGTTTCTGGTTTGGTTCGATCTCTGAAGATCTCAATCAGGCAAATCTCTACCGCTATGATCCAAATGGATCGTTGCACTTGATGGAAACTGGATTAACCATTTCTAACGGCTTGGGATGGAGTCCTGATGGAACAACCTTCTATCTCACTGATTCTAAGGTGCAACAGATTTATGCTTATGATTTCAACGCTGAGACAGGTTCCATTCAGAATCGTCGTGTCCTGATTGATGTCAGTCATGAGCATCCTGAGCCAGATGGCATGGCGATCGACACAGATGGCTACATCTGGTCAGCAATGTGGAATGGCTGGTGCGTTATCCGTTTTGATCCAGACGGCAAGGAAGTCATGCGCGTGGTATTGCCCGTACAGCGTCCAACTAGTTGTACCTTCGGTGGCGATCAGCTGACCGATCTCTACATCACTACTGCGTCTGTGGGCTTGAGCCAACAAGAGATTCGGAAAGGCTTTTGTGCTGGCGATCTTTTTTGTGTGCAAACTGACAGTGTTGGTTTGCCCAGCTATCAATTTGGTCGGTCAGTCTAGGCTCAAAAGAAATCGGCTTAACAGATGTCTTCTAAAGGCTCTACAGCACTTTTTCGTAAAGAAACCCGATTTCTGCTCTACACACATTTCGGTCTGCCAGAATATTGCTCGTAATTTCAAGCGTCATGACAATTACGTAGTGGTTTCAGCAGATTTCTCTATACTCGGAGGATGCAGATTCCTTGCGATTCAACCTGACGAATAGTAATTGGAACAAGGCTTTCACCCATCGTGCACTTCTTCACTCATAGCTTGGCTCAACCTCTAAACTGCTTTTTGGTTAACGCTTGTGTGGTTCTATATCATCAAACGATTGCTCAGTCTTCTGCCTGTTTTGCTGGGTATTACCCTGCTGGTGTTTGGCTTTTTGCACTTTATTCCTGGTGATCCAGCCGTTGCGCTTTTAGGAGAGCGGGGCACGCCCGCACAAATCGCTGCTTTAAGGGAGCAACTGGGGTTAAACAAGCCGCTAACGACTCAATATCTCACCTTTCTCAACAATCTAATTCACTTCAGGCTGGGTATCAGCATCATGAGTGGAATTCCGATTGCGGATGAAATTCGGAATCGCTTTCCCGCCACGTTGGAGCTATCGATCGCTGCAATGTTTGTAGCCGTGCTGCTGGGAGTGCCTGCTGGGATTCTGGCTGCCGTTCGCAAAAATCGTTGGTTGGACAATCTAACCATGACAGGTTCTTTGATCGGCGTTTCGCTGCCCGTGTATTGGCTGGGCTTGCTGTTGATTTATCTGTTTGCGATCCATCTACACTGGCTTCCCCCTGGTGGGCGGATTAGCGTTGATATCGGGTTTAACTTCAAGCCGCTTACAGGTTTCTATGTGCTGGATGCGCTGCTTCGACTGGATGGAGTCGCTCTCAAAGACATCCTGGCTCATCTAATTTTGCCCGCGATCGCCCTTGGCACCATTCCGCTGGCGATTCTCGCTCGCATTACCCGTAGCGCCATGCTGGAAACGCTATCACAAGACTACATCCGCACTGCTCGCGCCAAAGGCTTACCAGAACGTTGGGTGATTCTGCGGCACGCGCTGAAAAATGCCCTGTTGCCCATTACGACGATCGCGGGTCTCCAGTTTGGCACGTTACTGGGTGGTGCCATTCTCACCGAGACAATTTTCTCCTGGTCTGGCATTGGCTCCTGGATTTATGACGGCATTCTGGCACGAGACTATCCAGTGGTGCAGGGTGGAGTCATTACTGTTGCGATCGCCTTCGTTCTCATCAATTTACTGGTGGATCTGTCCTATGCCTTGTTTGATCCCAGAATTCAGTTTAAGTGAGGGGAGAGGTGTGAGGGGAGAGGAAAGATTTGAGTTTTGAGTTTTGAGTTTGAATTGTTCCCTCTGCCCCCATCCCTTTACTCCCCATCCCTCTACTTCCCATCTCCCTCCTATGGAATCTCTCACACAGCGATCGTTTCAACGGTTTTGGCAATCGACGGCTGGCAGGATCGGGCTGGTGTTGACGATCGCCCTGATCGTGCTGGCGTTGTTGGCTCCAGTACTGCATCCTTACGATGCAACAACCGATCGTGATTATTTGGCACGGCTTGCACCACCAACGCTCAAGCACTGGTTCGGCACTGATTCGCTAGGGCGTGATGTGCTGACGCTGGTTTGGTACGGCATTCGGACATCGTTGCGGATTAGCGTTGCCTCAGTATCGTTGGGATTGGCGATCGGCTTAGTATTGGGGTTACTGTCTGGGTACTTCCGAGGCTGGCTTGAACGTGTGATTGGCTGGTTGACAGATATTTTACTGGCGTTTCCATCGATTTTGTTGGCGATCGCGATCGTCACGGTGGCGCGTCCTAACCTGCAAAGTGTGATGGTGGCGGTTGGAGTGGTGCAAATTCCGATCTTCACCCGCTTAACGCGTGCCATGGTGCTGTCGTTGAGAGAGCAAGAATTTGTGCAGGCAGCACAAGCCTTAGGGGCAACGACCGATCGCATCATTCTCGACCATATTTTGCCAGCCAGCCTTGCACCGATCGTTGTACAAGCAACGCTTTCGATCGGCACCGCTACTTTAGAGGCAGCAGGGCTGGGCTTTCTCGGTCTGGGAGCACAACCACCCACACCAGAACTGGGCGCGATGTTGGCTGATGCCTTCAAAGGTGGTTATTCGCTCTCGTCTCCCTGGACAACACTCTTTCCTGGCTTGTTGATCACGCTCATCGTACTTGCCTTCAACCTCTTAGGCGACGGGTTACGCGATGGGCTTGATCCGCGATCGGAGCGAACATGAATGCATGACCATATTGGGATGTCGGGTATTCGGTCTAGAGTGTAGGGTGGAAAAAGCAACAGTTAAACATTTGTCTCAGCTATAAGCCTCACCAACTCTGACGACTGTCAAGCGCACTCTCCATTCCCTACTCCCCACTCCCTACTCCCTACTCCCTACTCCCTCCCTCTATGCCTGCACTGACTGACACCTGGAATCGATGGCTCAAGAATCGGCTCGCCCTGCCGCTGCTTGTTCTCAATGGCTGGGTTTTACTGCAACTTGTGGAGTACTTTGAGCCACTCTTTACCGTCTTTGTGCTCTCGGCTGTCCTGGCATACGTGCTTAACTATCCGGTGCAATTTTTATATCAGCGTGGCATCCAACGCAGCTATGCCGTTTTGATTGTGCTGGTGATCAGCCTGATTGTGCTGGTGACGCTGGGAGTGACGCTGTTTCCAACGGTGGTAACGCAGTTGACCGAGATTGTTACGCTGCTGCCAGATTGGGTCAATACGGTGAGCCAAAAGCTGGAGTTGCTACAGGAGTGGGCGTTGAGCCGTCGGCTACCCATTAATTTGAGCCGCCTGATTACCCAATTGTCCGATCGCCTGCCGGGTGAAGTGCAGGCGCTTGCCGACCAAACGGTAACGCTCACGCTGGATGCGATCGGGAGTCTTTCAGAAGGGGTGCTCGTCATTGTGCTAACGCTCTATTTGTTGCTGGATGGCAGGCGCGTTTGGGATGGCGTATTTCGGTGGGTGCCGATCAAGTATCGCGATCGCATGGGTCAACAGCTAGAAGGCAACTTCCATCGCTACTTTATTGGTCAAGCAACAATGGGGCTGATCATGGGTACCGCTCTGACGCTGGCGTTCTTTTTGCTCAATGTGCCTTACAGCCTGCTCCTGGGACTCCTGGTTGGAGTCATGACCCTCATTCCGTTCGGTGATATCCTCAGCTTTGGGCTGATTAGTCTGCTGGTAGCAGCGCAAGATCTGGGACTGGGCGTTAAGACGCTGGTTGTTGCGGCTCTGATCGATCAGGTCGTCGATCAAGCGATCGCGCCTCGCGTTCTAGGCAGCTTTACTGGACTCAAACCCATCTGGGTCATCATTTCTCTCCTGCTTGGCACCAAAATCGCTGGTTTACCGGGACTGCTCACGGCTGTACCCATCGCAGGGTTTATTCAAGATCTCATCGAAGACCTGAACCGTCCTGCGGCTGAAACGTCGATCGCCAGAGAATCTGCCTTACCACACTCGATCAACAGTCAGGACGCTCAGCAATCCACTTCAGAGCCGTCTTCTCAAAGCCTCACACCATCTTGATCAAGCAGTGCGGCAACCGTCTTGACTCAAATTGCGATCGGTTCATAAAATTCCGCTTTTCAACCTAATTAGTCCCAGAGTATGATAGAACTACGGTATCTCAATCAAAGAGCCGTGTTTTTGACAGGCTCATCCCGTAGCAATTAGGAGTTCATACTGTGGGGATTACCGTTGACAACGTATCTAAGCAGTTCGGCAGCTTTAAAGCTGTTGACCAGGTTAGCGTGGACATCAAGGACGGCTCGTTAGTTGCCTTGCTGGGACCCTCTGGCTCTGGAAAATCGACGTTGCTACGGTTAATTGCTGGCTTAGAAAAGCCTGACAACGGCAGAATTTTGCTAACGGGCAAAGATGCCACTAATGCCAGCGTGCAAGATCGACAGGTTGGTTTTGTCTTTCAGCATTATGCGCTGTTTAAGCACCTGACGATTCGCCAAAATATTGGTTTTGGTCTAGAAATTGCCAAATGGAAGAAGAATCGCATCGCCGATCGAGTCAATGAACTCATCGAACTGGTACAACTGCGTGGTATGGACGATCGTTACCCTTCTCAGTTGTCGGGCGGTCAACGGCAGCGTGTTGCTCTCGCCAGAGCGTTGGCGATCGAGCCAAGCGTCTTGCTGCTTGATGAACCCTTCGGTGCGTTAGATGCCAAGGTGCGGAAAGACTTGCGCGTTTGGTTACGCCATTTACACGACCAAGTGAACGTCACTACCGTTTTTGTGACCCACGACCAGGAAGAAGCAATGGAAGTGTCTGACGAGCTAGTGGTGATGAACAACGGCAAGGTAGAACAGATTGGCAGTCCGGCTGAAATCTACGATCATCCTGCGACTCCCTTTGTGATGAGCTTTATTGGTCCCGTCAATGTGTTACCCAGTCATTCTCAAATGTTTCAACGTAATGGCTTCGACCCGACTCATGCACAAGCCTTTTTGCGCCCTCACGATATCATTATTGAAACGGTAGCTGATGCCGCAAGCGCACCCGCCACACTTGACCGTTTAGTCCACTTAGGTTGGGAAATTCAGGCAGAAGTAACGCTCGAAGACGGGCAAACAGTGAATGTCTTCCTGACGCGCGAACAGTTCGATCGGCTGAACTTGCAGCCCAAGCAAAAAGTCTACTTGAAGCCCAAGAAAGCAAAGTCGTTTGCTTTGCAAGATGCTTAGAACTGTGGTTTAACGCACTTCAACCGTTCCATTGGTCAGATGCGCCCAGACGGAGCACCATCTTGCAGCACCTTGAGACCCGCTTGACCAAAGAAAACAGATGAGTGAAGCCTCCAAGCGCTTACGGTGAAGTCGTTGTGAAGGCTGATGTTGTGCTGCTAACTCCTTGTGTAAATTGGTCAGCAGTTAGAGTCTGAATCAGACTCAACTGTAGAGGTGACTCACTGATGGCATTGCTATAAGAGGCGCTTAAATAGCTGCGATCGGCTGGATTGTTGGCAATATAGGTCCGAAAAAACGCCACTGCCAGGGCATTAATGTAGCGACGGGCGATCGCGGGGTTGGGTCCTACTACTTCTTGAGGCAGCGGCACTGCGTCCCTCGACCCAGTTGAGTCCAGTGTCGAAAAATGGGTGCCTCCCTGCATCATGACCAGGTAGCGATTTTCAGCGGTCAGCCAGGTAAATGGCTGAATCTGTTCTATGACAGCGGGTGCGATCGTATCAGCATTGCCAGTCACGATCAAGGTTGGCACTTTGATTTGGCTGAGGCTTGCCTGTCCCAGGACAGCGCTTGTAATCGGGTTAATGGCGATGATTGCTCTAACGCGGCTGTCTTGCAGTGCAGGTTGGGGCTGCGTTAAGTCGATCGCTCGACACTGCAACAGCAAAGACAGGTTCAGCGTCTCTTCTAAGTTCTGGCAGTTCGCCCCTAGCTGTTGTGAATTAATGGGTGCGCCTGCTAAAACAAGGGCTGTATACCCACCAAACGACTGTCCTAAAACACCAACCTGCTGAAAATTGAGCCGTCCGCGAAATTCAGGTGTTGCGTTCACCAGATTCTCAACCTGGTTGAGCACAAAGGTAATATCCAGCGGTCGATTCACAAATTCGGCTGGTTCAGAAACCTCGCTGGCAGTGCCGGTAATGAGTGCCTGAAGCCGCGCCGCATTGCTACCTGGATGCTCTGGCACCAGTACGGCGAAGCCGTAAGACGCTAGATGGCTTGCCAGGTAAGCAAAGGTGGAGCGATCGGAGCCGAGTCCATGAGAAATCACAATCACGGGAACGGGCGCAGATGATGCAGTCGTCTGAGTCGGCAAGTATAAGTCAACAGGGATCGATCGCCCACTCACTGCCCCAGCCAGAGGTACTGCTGGCACAGCGTTTCCAGAGGGAAGCGTCGAAGTACCAGGGCGCACAGGATTAAGTTCGGCGCTACGACTCGAATCGACCAACGGGAGCGTTTGTTTTTGCCAGGTGAACGGTCCTCGCTGGCGCAAGTCTGCAAGCTGATTGACCGCAATGGTTTCGGTTGCCTGCTCCTGCTGCGCTGCCTGAATGACAACATTGGTTGCTCGATTGGTTTGGCTAACCAACTGTTGCAATGAGTCAGCAATCTGCAAGCTGCGATCGACATCAATCCGCAAACCACGCGTTGGGAAGTAACGCAAAATATTGAGTAGCGTCAAACCATCGGGATCAGCCGCTGCTAGAATGAGCGCTGCCCGAATGGCTTTGAAGCCAGAATCGCGTGATTCTGGCTGAATAACTTGCCCCAGGCGCTTGAGTAAGACTTCGCCTTGGGGCGTGTAGAGAAACTGCGAGACGGCAACGAGGTCAACATCCGCCCGCGCTACAAGCACACTCCTAAGCTGTTTGAGCTGCTTTGCATTCCCGTACTGCACATAGACAGCAAGGTCGTCATCGATGGTGCCGTTCCTGGCGTAGGCTTCTAGCGAGGAGACGGCGATCGATCGCTCCAGGATGCCATATGAGACGTAGACTTTTTCTGCTGCCCTCAAGGGGGTGGGTATCGTGACCAACCAGCCCAGTGCGCTGAAGAAAAGTCCTGCCCAGGCAAGGCGATGCAGCGCGGGTTTTGTGAGGTTCATTGTTAGTTTTGGATCATTTTGCGTACTTCTTGCCGCAGTTGAGGATCTTTCTGGACGGCAGCAAAAATCTGGTTAAACCGTTCCATGGGCAGCCCTTGCTCCTGAACGGCTTTGTCCATCTTAACTTGAGCGTCCTTCTGAATCTGGGTGAGTTGGCTGACTGCCTGCTTGTAGCTTTCTTCTTCTTTCGGCGTAATCTGAGCAGCAGGCTTTGCTTGTGGGTTTTTCTTCGACTGGTAGATTTCATTAAAACGGGTCTCGGTCAGACCCTGCTTTTGTACCGCCTGCACCATCTGGCTTTCCGTTGCGTTGACGATCGTCAACAGTTGCTTCGTTGCAACAGCGAACTTCTTCAGCTCATCTGGACTCACGTTAGTTTGTGGAGTGGATGGGCTTGTGGGTGCAGGGCTTGCTGCTGGAGCCTGGGTCGCAGGAGCGGGTTTTTCTGTTGGTGTCGTATTAGAGTTCTGTGCCTGTACTGGCAAGCTACTGACCGCTAAAAGAACCAAGAGTGAACCGCTTGCCAAAATTGATTTCATCATTGGTGAATTCCTGGAATAAGTGACTGGGTTTATGACGACCTGCCTCACAAGCAGATTCATTCGCAATCAGATGAGACGGTATCCAACCTCGATCGGCGTAGTCTCATAGTCTAAGTCTAATCAAACTCGAATATTCTGCAATTGCAAACGGTGTCATGCTGGTTCGTATTGCAGTGTAGTACAGGATCTAGGTGCAACCACGCTGAACTAAAAGCGAACTTGTGACGGCAAATTTTCTGCCACTTTATAAAAAAGATGAAAGATGAATGAGCGATCGATGCCATCTTGCAGTAAATTAAGCAATACTCTTGTACCAGATTTTTTGTTTGTAACGCGATGTGCGACTTTCCTAAAATACCTGCCAAAACTGCCCTCACCCTAGCCCTCTCCCGTCGGGAGAGGGAACCGGAACGGTCTGGAAGCCCTTCTCCCCAGGGAGAAGGGTGGGGATGAGGGCGAATTAGTTGCACATCGCGTGTTTGTAAGTGATTTGACTAGCGCTTTGTGAACGATCGGCTAATGCTCTGTAAGTGATTTGGCTTGTGAGTGATTGGGTTGACATCAAGTGCATACTTAACTCAAGCAAAACACGCTTTAATCAGGTTTTTTGTGGTCAAGCGCCAACCAGAAAGCCTGTCTAAACGATTGTCGATGGTTTAAATTTTGAGACTCGAAACGCGCTGTGGTTAACCAAATTTCACCTCCTCTCGTGCTGTCCGCCTTTAACAAGCTACCCGACCAACGCTGGCAGATTGCACCCGCTCAGGATCGGCAGGCAGGGGCGATCGCTCAAACGACTCACCTTTCGCCGCTGATAGCACAAGTGCTACTCAACCGGGGCATTGCATCTCCAGAGCAAGCGCAGCTCTTTTTACATCCAGAATCTGAGGTGCTCACCTCGCCACTGGAAGATTTTGAGGATCTACCGCTCAGCTTGGAACTGCTGATCAACGCCATCAATCAGCGTCAGAAGATTGCCATTTGTGGTGATTACGATGCAGATGGTATGACCAGTACAGCGCTGCTGCTACGGGCACTGCGGGCACTGGGGGCACTGGTAGACTACGCCATTCCCAGTCGTATGAGCGAAGGCTACGGCATCAACCAGCGCATCGTTGAGGAGTTCTACGATGAAGGTGTGAAGCTTATCTTGACCGTCGATAACGGCATTGCGGCGCACCAACCGATCGCCCGTGCCCGTGAACTCGGTCTAGCCGTCATCATCACCGATCATCATGACTTGCCGCCTACATTGCCCGATGCCAACGCCATTCTTAACCCGAAGCTGATTGCCGAAACATCGCCCTATCGGGGTGTCGCAGGTGTAGGCGTTGCGTATATTCTGGCGATCGCCCTCGCACAAAGTTTAGGCAAAACTCACGAGCTGGGCAATTCGCTGCTGGAGTTGTTTACCCTGGGGACGATCGCCGATTTAGCACCGTTAACGGGTGTAAACCGACGCTGGGTCAGAGAGGGACTCAAGCTCTTACCAAAATCGAAGCTGGCAGGTGTACAAGCGCTCATTCAGGTAACGGGGTTAAGTGGTGCTAAACAGATGAAACCGGAGGCGATCGGCTTTCGCTTAGGACCACGCATCAACGCTGTGGGTCGGCTGGCTGATCCGCAAATTGTGATCGAGTTACTGACCACTGATGATGATGGCATCGCGCTAGAACGGGCAATGCAGTGTGAGCAGATCAACAAACAGCGCCAACAGTTGTGTGAACAGATTGAGCAAGAAGCGATCGCGATCGTCGAAGCTGCCATCAACCAGTCTGACCGTCCAGAAGCCCAATTTGCCGCACCTGCTGAAGGACGTGTACTGGTGGTCGTGCAACCCCACTGGCATCATGGCGTGATTGGCATTGTTGCTTCGCGCCTGGTCGAGCGCTACGGTGTGCCCGTCTTTATTGGCACCTACGAAGATGCAGCACAGACGCACATTCGAGGATCAGCGCGGAGCATTCCTGAATTCAACGTGTTTGATGCCCTTCAGTTTTGCCACGATTTACTCGGCAGGTTTGGCGGGCATCGCGCGGCGGGCGGGTTCTCCTTAGAAGCGGCAAATTTGGGAGCATTGCGATCGCGCCTCCAAACCTTCGCGCACCAGTGCCTCCAACCCGAACACCTGAAGCCCTTAGTGGTCATCGACACGCAGGCGACGTTTGATCAACTTGATCTCAGCCTCTATGCCCAAATTGACGCACTACATCCCTGTGGTATTGAGAATCCCGATCCAGTTTTCTGGTCTGCCAACGTTCGTATTGATGAGCAAAAACGCATTGGCAAAGGACATATCAAGCTAATCGTTAGCCAGGATGAAGGGATGCCCGAAGCGCGCAAATTCACCGCGATCGCGTGGCGTTGGGGAGACTACTATCCTCTGCCCAATCATCTCGATCTTGCCTATCGTCTACGAACCAACGACTGGAATGGCGAAGTCTCTCTGGAACTGGAGCTAGTCGGTGCCCGAAAACCCGCCGCGATCGCGACACCTGTTGATTTTTGGCACAACGATCGCGCCTATACCTGCGAGGTGCTTCAGCACACAACAGGCAAGCAACTCAGAATCTGCAACGGGCAAGGCAAAGAGTTAATCATCCAGCAAGGTCAACCAATGGGCACCTTAAACCAAGATCAGCGCGAACCAACCTCTGTCAGCGTCTGCAAACCTTCCCCTTATTACGAAGTGATTAAAGCTGCCTTAAGTGCGCTAGAAAAAACTGACGGCTAACGGTTCAGTGCAGCGGTTGTTGAAGTCTTTACATCTAACTCAGACGGCTTCAGTAAATCCGCTGCACCTGAATTGTTAAACTGTCCCGTTTCAGTAAATTCTACTAATTACTCATCGTACTTATATTTGACTTTCATTACATATTTAGTTTCTCCTTTACTTCCCAATGTTATCTCAGCACCTTTTATACCATCAATGCTGAACCCTGTTGTAACATTGCGACTCATCTCAATTTCCATTTCATCAACTTTTTGATTACGCCCTTCCTCGATAATTTTTCTTATATTTTCAGCATCATCTTGAGTAAGATTTCCTGGCGAATTGAAGCGGTCAACAATATACCTAATACCCTCCCACAACATCATGGGTAGACCTAAGCCAGGAACTAAAGTCCCTACGTGGTATATCCACTCAACTTCCCTAAGTTCAAATTTCTTGGTCTTCTCGTCATAAACCAGTCTTATCGGCTTGCCCATCATATTCGCGTACCTATCATGAAAAGCAGTACTGGCACTTATTGAGAATATAGTTTGCAATCAGTTCACCAGTTTCTAGATCATAAACAGGAAGACTCGTCCCATCACTAAAAACGTGAGCCGGAAGAGCACTTATATTAGTAAGACCAATAAAGTTACTCAAGTCTGCATGAACAAGGTTATGAGAACCCCAAAAATTATCCAAACCAACACAATGCAACTCGCCAGTATTTGGATTAAGGATGTAATCAAAACCAATCTCTTGAAATTCTTGGTAGAGGCGAAGATTTTTAAGCTTTCTACCAAAAAGCTTCAGACTTGTCATAAGCAATACTCTGTACTACAGAATAATACTAACTCATGCTCCTGGCTAAAGGCTGAACTTGAGGACGAGTGGATATCCGAGGAGTGTCCGACATGAGGCTTGATGGTCTACATAGTAAGTCAACGTTACCGTTCGGATGGGAGTGTTACCAGTGGTACCTGACAGCGATCGCACAAGCAACCACAGCCGCCTCAGAACACTACTGCTGGGCAAATTTTCTCTTGGGCGGATGATGCGAGCAGTCCTTTTCGTTTATCTGGCGATCGGCGGGTATGCCTTCTTTTTTGCCGATCGTCAAATCTTTCAGCCACAGCCTTCTAGCTACCAGGACGATCGGACGACGATCAAGCTGTTTTCTGCACCAAATGTGCAGCTTTCTGCCGTCTATCTGCCTCATCCCAACGCCACCTACACCGTCCTCTACAGTCACGGTAATGGCGAAGATCTGGGGGATGTCCGTCCTCTTCTGGCACAAATTCAAGCGATCGGCGTGAATGTTTTTGCCTATGACTATCGGGGCTACGGCACCAGTCAGGGCAAATCGTCTGAGCAGACGGCATATCAGGATATTGACGCTGCCTACAGTTACCTGACAACGACGCTGAAGCAGCCACCCAACCGCATCATCCTCTATGGACGATCGGTGGGCAGCGGTCCCAGCATTGACTTAGCCACTCGTCGTCCTGTTGCCGGGTTAGTGGTTGAAAGCGGCTTCACCAGTGCTTTTCGGGTGCTTACTCAAATTCCCCTTTTTCCGTTTGATAAGTTTAGTAATATCAACAAGATTGGCGCTGTCCACTGCCCATTGCTATTCATTCACGGCACACGCGATCGCACCATTCCCTTTCAGCACGGACGCACACTCTTTGATCGCGCCAATCAGCCCAAAACCTTCTTGGTGGTGGACGGTGCAGATCATAATGATGTCCAGCAAATTGCTGGAGAACGTTACAATCAAGCACTACGAACATTCATTCGGTCACTTGATTAACCCGTAGCACCCTCAGAAGGCTCCCAATAAAAAAGCCCGACGTGAATCGGGCTGGTTACTACTCTCTCATACCTGGAAAAACGTTTAGACAAGCACGGCTTTGATCACTTCAACGCAGCTGATCAGCTCCTCAATGAGCGCGTCCGAAAACCAAAGCGGCTTTTAGAAAAAACTTACCACCGCAGGGAAAATACCATTCGCTACTACAACAAGTTGCTTACAGATCGCCGCCACTGGCTGCCAACAGAAAAATTACAGCAGGACCAGCAATCACGATCGCGGCTAACATCGCAAGCTGAATAATCGACTCCATATCCCTACTCCCTATCAGTCACTAAGATAAACTTGATGAGCGGTCGTAACTTTCCCGCAACAATCAAATCTTATCTGGCTAGTTGAGCCAATTCTAATAAAGTTAACAAAAGTTAAAATGACAGCAAATCGTTGTACCGTAACTATTCAGACGCTTCAACTATTGAGCTAGACAGCGGTCAGCGGTCAGCATTCAACGGTCAGCGGTCAGCGGTCAGCATTCAGCATTCAGCATTCAGCGGTCAGGCAATCAAACTAGAGGACAAAACTTAAATCGACTCCTCACTCCCCACTCCCGTTCGGCTGAACACGGTTCGGCTGAGCGCTCACGTCGAAGCCCACTCCTCACTCCTCACCCCTTCCCCTCATGACAACCTGGCGTTGCGTCAAGCAGTGTGGTGCCTGTTGCCACCTAGACCCGACCGATCGACCCGATTTAGAAGATTACCTCGCGCCTCCAGAATTAGCGCTCTATCTGAGCATGGTTGGCGATGGCGGGTGGTGTATTCACTTCGATCACACCACCCGCGAATGTGGCATTTATGCCGATCGCCCCCGCTTCTGCCGCGTTGAACCAGATGTTTTTCAGGATCTGTTTGGGATTGAAGCAGACGAGCTGAACGACTTTGCGATCGCCTGCTGCCGTGAGCAAATTGAGGGTGTCTATGGCGATCGCAGCCTGGAACTGCTCCGTTTCGACCGTGAAGTGGGCATTACAACTAGCAGCACGCTTGACCTTTAGCCTCAAGTTCAAGATAATGAAAAGAATATGAAAGTACAACACTCTTTGTTTTTGACTTGCCGTGAAAGTTTCATCATCTGCTGATGCCGCCATTTCGCTCGAAAGTATTCAGTTGGAGAGTTCATTTGCTACAACTTGTCTGTTGACAGAATCGATCTTTACCGATCCAGAACCATTGCTAGAGTTTGAACGCTTGCCCAACGATGAGCTGATCGATGGCACGATCGCACAGCCCATCGCCCATTCTGAGATAGAGCAGCCAGCATCGATCGCCGAAGACAGTGCGACTTCCCAATGGAAAGTGTTTGGCTCCACTTTTGTCACTATTTTTCTGGCAGAACTGGGCGATAAAACGCAGGTAGCGACCCTTTTGATGTCTGCTAACTCCCATGCACCGTGGGTTGTCTTTACAGGAGCCGCGATCGCTCTTGTTTCTACCAGTCTGATCGGTGTTCTCATTGGTCATTGGCTGTCATCCCGCGTTTCACCCCAAACGCTCGATCGGGCTGCTGGCGTAATGCTGGCGTTCATTTCCTTGTGGCTCTTTTTAGATGTGGTGAGGATGTAGGGAGTAGAAGGCAGAAGGCAGAAGGCAGAACTCAAAACTTAGAACTTTTTTGTTATGGATTGGCACCTGTTAGGACTCAGCTTTATTACCGTGTTTCTGTCAGAGCTAGGCGATAAAAGTCAATTGGCAGCGATCGCCCTCAGCGGCAACTCAAAATCTCCTCGCACAATTTTTCTGGGCACGGCTGCGGCTCTTCTACTAGCAAGTTTGCTGGGGGTGTTTCTGGGCGAGGGCACTGCTCATTTGCTGCCTGCTCGACTGGTCAAAATTGCAGCCGCACTAGGGTTTGCGGTTATGGCGATCCGTCTACTGCTCCCCAAAGCCGATCGAGCTGAACCATTAGAAGGTGTCTCTGAGTAGGCTCAGTTGTCTGCGTTTTATCAGCTCCACACCTTAAAATGAAGACTGAACGCTGGAGTTGAGACTATGGCTGCTAACGTCGAGATTTATACCTGGAGTACCTGCCCTTTCTGCATCCGGGCAAAAGCACTGCTCGATCGCAAAGGTGTAGAGTACACCGAGCACTGCATTGATGGCGATGAAGCGGCGAGAAGCAAAATGTCGCAACGCGCCAATGGACGACGATCGGTGCCTCAAATTTTCATCAACGATCATCACATTGGTGGCTGCGATGATATTACAGCACTGAATGCACAAGGCAAGCTCGATCCGCTGCTGCAAACCAGTTAAACGGTTCGTCGTTAACAGTCAGTAGCCGACCACTACTGATCACTGGTTACTTGATCACTGGTTAATGACACTGACTAAGGGCATCCTTGTGAAATTTGCATTCATCATCGATCCGATCGAGCGGCTTGATCCTGGGCACGATACCAGCGTTGCCTTAATGGAAGCGGCACAGGCACTGGGGCATGAAGTTTGGATCACGCAGGCAAAGCAACTGAGCGTGGCGAATGGCAAAGCGTTTGCACCATTAGAACAGGTTCATCTCACACCTGTCGAACTGGTGGAGGGACGCTGGAGCGCGGCTGACCCGTGGTTTAAGTTGGGCGATCGCGCCCTCTTACCGCTAGAGTCTATGGATGCCGTTTTCATGCGGACGGATCCCCCTGTGACGGTGCCTTACCTTTACGCGACCTATCTTCTGGACTATATCGATCCAGCCAAAACGCTGGTGGTTAACACGCCCGCAGGCATCCGGGCAGCGAACGAGAAAATGTACGCGCTTCAGTTTACCGATGCGATTCCAGAAACGATAGTAAGCCAGGATAAGCAGGTCATCCGGCAGTTCGTTGATCGCAAAGGCGTGGCGGTCTTGAAGCCACTGGGCGGTAAGGCAGGAGAGGGCATTTTAATTCTAGAGTCAGGCGATCGCAACATCAACTCGCTCGTCGAAATCAGTACCTATCAGGGACTGGTGCCTGTGATGGTGCAAACGTATCTGCCAGAAGCAAAAGACGGCGACAAACGCATTATTTTGCTGAATGGAGCGCCGATCGGGGCTGTAAATCGCATTCCCACTGGCAACGAGTTTCGGGGCAACATGGCAGTGGGCGGCAGAGTTGCTCAAACAACCATTACTGATAGAGAGCATGACATTTGTGCCCAGCTTGCGCCCACGCTCCAGCGCGATGGTTTGATGTTTGTGGGCATTGATATTATTGGTGGCTATCTCACTGAAGTGAATGTGACCAGTCCGACGGGTATCCGCGAGATCGATCGCCTGCATAACGTCCGCCTGGGACAACACGTTATTGAATGGGTCGCCCGCACTCCGCAAAGTAAGGTTGAGAAGACATTGGCGTAAATTCTGCTTGGGCGACCGAAATTGGTTCGATCGCTGTTGATGTACTTTTTAGCCCCCAAAGCGAAAGGGGCAGCAACAAGCCCCCCGTTGCTGTCCCTTTCGTTTTTTCGTGGAGTCGGTGTCTACATAACCCAACTTGCTTCCAAGGTAGCGAGTGGAAAAGACGAATAGGTGAAGTCGCTATAAAGCCGCGATGAGAAACACGTAAGGCTTGTGTTTTCTTTTGATCAGGCTTCCAGCGCGCACAGTACTACCCAATTCCCATACCGATAAACGGCGTGCCCCAAAACGCCCAATTCTCCTTATTGAAGGGCGATCGCCACTTGTGGATCAGTGCCGACTCTAAGCGCTGGCGATCGCGGGTCTGCTTGGGTGCCAACGACCAAAACGCAATGCCTAACAGTGTCTCAAGTTGATTTTGATAGTGAGCCTGCCTGTAGTTGAGCAAATAGCGTTTGCAGTCATGTTCACCTTTCCAGCGCTGCCCAGATTTCACCGTTTCGCCGACGTAGAGCAAAATTGGCAGCTCATAGTCAATGACAAAGTAAAGTGCAGCAACGCCTTGATCGCTGGCTTTCCAGCGCCAAAATTCTGTATTTTGCTGCGGTAAGCCAAACGGATCGAGACGATCGGGATCGATACTGTCAGCAGGCGCATCAAACAGGGTGCCTTGCTGGAGGGGTGGGGCGATCGTCACTTGTTGCTGATAGCACAAAAGCCGCTGCTTCCAGGTTTGCAAAGCCTCAGCACTAATTTTTAGCCCTTCAGTCTGAGTGGCATAGCCCAACGTCTTTTGCTCCGATACTGAAAAAAGTGAAAGCTGCTCACGACGCTTTGCCAAAACAATTCCTACCGATAGCGTTGTTCTTGCTAAGAATACGCTATCAGTGGCGTAAATGCCTACTGTTTGCAACCGTACGCTAAAGAATGATGCCTTGCTTCAGGAAAGACTTGAACCAATGATTTTGGACTTACGCAAAGATCCCCGACTTCTACAAGGGCGCAGGCTCGATGGCTAAGTTTTCATCAGAAGTCGGGGATCTAAACCCCTTGTACGTAAGTTCTAAACCTGAAACGATCGGGGTGTTATTTTTGCCCTACGACCAGGTTTTTATGGAAACATTCACAGACGAATTTGTCGTTGCGCTACCGACCATTCTCGCTAGGCTCTATACCTGACTACAAGGTTTGAGCTGTAAGTAGCAGCGCGATCGCCATGCTCAAAATTTACGCAAAGACCAGATAGAGTCCGAACTCAAAACCGTCTGAAGCACTTTTTGAGGGCACCGTTTGGACTAACTTGCGATGCCTCTCGGTAGCCCTTCAAGCGCCTCTTGCTCAGTTTCAAAAATCTCAAACACCGAGTCCATCATCGTCACTTCAAACACTAGCTTGGCTTCGGGATGAACGTTGCAAATACGGAAACTGCCACGTACTTTATCAGCATCGCGCATTCCAGCAACAAGCGATGTCAACCCAGAGCTATCGATAAAATTGACTTGACCCAGGTTCACCACGACATGATGACTGAGTTTGGAAATACATTCTTGTAACTTGAGCCGAAACTGCCACGCTGTTGTAATGTCAAGTCGTCCCGTCGGCGTTAGGACAATGATCATCGTCCCGTCCTGGGTTGTATGAGTTTTCTGCTCCATGTGAATCGATTTTTGCTCCATGGGGATCGCTGACCCTCTCCTAAGAACGGTGGCTATTTGGGCTGATTCTAACCGAAGCTGTGCCCTATGTCTCAACTGTTGAAGTGTACCCGCATGGACAGCTTGATCAAGCAATAATTTCATAGAGCAGACAGCGCTGACCCTGAAGACATGACCAAATGTAGCTCATAAGGGCACCTAAACCCGATCAGCGTTTTCGCCTAACTGCGCTCACGCTTACAGAGACTCCACTGTCGTTTCAAAAATTATCGTTTCAAAAATTAACCCTGTCAGTAGTCTACCCTAGACTTCTTGAGATGATAGTGTCCAGTTGACCCAATCTTGTGGCTTGAGAAAGGTTTCATACAGTGAGGCTTCTGGAGTGTTTGGTTCTGGGGTGTAGCCATATTCCCAGCGCACGAGGGGCGGTAGCGACATTAGAATCGATTCGGTACGCCCGTTCGTTTGTAAACCAAAAATGGTGCCTCGATCGTACACCAGGTTAAATTCGACGTAGCGACCACGCCGATAAAGCTGGAAGTTGCGCTCACGATCGCCATATTCATGTGCCTGACGCTTTTCGACGATCGGCAGGTAAGCAGGCAAAAACGCTGTGCCACAACTTTGGATAAAGCTGAAAATGTCTTCCCAGGTGCGATCCTTGACCGTACCAACCGCTTGGCTGTGTTGAGCCGCCGCTGTGTCGCTCTGAGAGCCAGGGTAGGTGACGGGGTAAAGAATGCCTTGTGTATCCTGGTAGTCAAAGAAAATGCCGCCAACGCCACGCGTTTCTTGACGATGCTTGAGATAAAAGTATTCATCACACCAGAGCTTGAAGGTGGGGTAATACTCTGGATGATGGCGATCGCACGCTTGCTTCAGCGTTTGATGGAAGTGAACCACATCTTCTGCAAAGGGATAGTAGGGCGTAAGGTCGATTCCGCCGCCGAACCACCAAACAGGACCCGCTTCAAAGTAGCGATAGTTAAGATGCACCGTGGGAATGTAAGGATTGCGTGGATGCAGCACCATTGATGTGCCCGTGGCGTAAAATTCATAGCCTCTTGCCTCTGGGCGCTGCATCACGATCGAGGGGGGTAGATCTTTACCCCACACTTCTGAGAAATTAACCCCACCCTGCTCAAACACGTTACCTTCTCGCATCACGCGCGATCGACCGCCGCCGCCTTCCTCTCGCACCCAGCTATCTTCTTGAAATGCTTTGCTAGCATCGCTTTGTTCCAGTCCCTGACAGATTTGATCTTGCAGGTCGCGTAGAAACTGACTCACGCGTTGCCGTGAATCGCTGGGAGGCAGAGGTGAGGATACAGCCGTTTCAGAAGTGGAAAACGCAGTCATAGTCAATCTCGATCGCTCTAAATGCTCTTTCAGACTAGCGCGAATTGTACCCCTAACCAAGCCAGTTGGAAATTATGAACCAGTGTAAAGGAGAGGCGAGAGCAGGACTAGGGAACCAAGGAGATTTAGAGCAGAAGGCTCTAGCGCAACTCAAACCTCAAAACTTCTTAAGTCACCAGCCGCTCCAAATATCGCTCAATCAACAGAATCGCCACGATATCGTCGATCGGTCGCGGAATGGTACGAAACGCTTGGGGAATCAGGCTCGTAATGCCTTGAGCAGGGTACATTTGCCAGTAGCGATCGCGTGCCTCCAGGCTGCTATGACGCTCATCGACCATGATGATGCGGAGTGGGTCGGTTAAAGCATCGCTGAGCTTCTGCTTCCAGTCTTTGGCGGTGGTTTGGTCGCCCATCACCAATAAGGAAATAGGGAATTGCTGACGGAGCGTTTGAATGGTAGCGATCGCCGACTCTGCTTCAACGACGTGGTGATAGCGCAATGTGCGATCGACCCCGATAACTGCTAACCCACACTTGCGCCGACCGGGATCAAACCCCAAAATCACTGGTTGATCAGAAACGGATGGATCAGGTTGCGAAAAGGAGCTAGAGTGCATGGCATCGCATGACAGAAGGGCATCAACGTGAGAGAAATTAGGGAGTTTGCCCGCCAGTTGGCGCTAGATTTTTTGTACGGAGCAACACCTGTCCATTCTGGCTAGCAATCAAATCAATATTGAGTGGTCCAGCAGTATAAGTCACGTCAGCGGCAACCGCTTTGAGTTCAACGGTTTGCTTGTATTGCTTCAACTGTTCAATAAAGGTAATCACGTCCTGAATGCGCCCAATCTGCACTGAGTCAGACAAAACACCAAGGTTACGAGCGCGAAAATTAGCTGCCGCTAATAACAGGTTAATGCGCTGCTGGATTTGCTCATCCGACATGGCTGAAGGGTTAAGTGACGTGCCTGCGATGGCATCGCCTGCCAGAAAAACGACCCGATTCCGCACAGCATCGGCAAAGACCTGAATAAACTTCTCACCAACGAGGTAGTTTGCACCGGAGTAGATGCGAACAATATAGTCCTGCCCATCGTCGATTTGCTCAATCAGTTGCTTGACATCTGCATTTGTAATTTGCACGATTTGCTCCGCAGAACCCGGTCTTACCAGCCGAATGGCAGTGCTGTTTGCCTCTCGTAGCAGTTGATTAACGGCTTGTTGGGCAGTCGTCGTGTTGGTTGTACGAAGTGGTAGAGAGGCAAGCACTTGCCCACGCTGAATCACGACATTGCCTGTACGTAGCCCTTGAGCCGTTAGTTGCAGTGCCTGCACCTCTCTTGCCAGGTCTTCTTGCTGTTTTTCTAAGTCTTGGAGACGGGCTTCGCGCTGCTGAATGATTTGGTCACGCGCTCGAATCTCTTGTTGTCGTTGAGTGATGACGCGATCGCGCGCAGCTTGCAGTTGACCAATCTCTGAACGCAGTCGCAGTGCTTGTTGGGAGACATTTGCAAGCCGACCCTGTGTCAGGCTCAGCGCTGTTTGCGTCCGGGCGGTTTCTGCCTGTGCCCGCGATCGCTCAGCAACCGCGCCCCGTAACGATTGATTGGTCTCCGTCAACTGCTGCTTTGCTGACTCTTGAGCGGCGCGCGACTGCGTGAGTTCGCTCTCAATCTGTCCTTTTTGGGTTCTGGCTTGTTCCAGTTCAGTGCGCGTATTTCGCAGTCGGCGCTGAATGGTGCCCAACTCAAACACCCCTGTTCTCAACTGATTGCTGGCAGCAAACAAGATTCCCAGCGTCGAGGCGGAAATGAGTATACCTGTAAAAATGGTCACCAGCGTAGCAGTTTTGCGAGGACGCAGGTTAAACAGACTCAGGCGCGCTTTACCAACACGACTGCCGATGCGATCGCCTAATGTGGCAATGACCGCACCAAGTACCAGCACTGCCAAAATCAGGATTTCCCCGCCGGACACACTTACACTCCCACAAGCCCCTGTGCTGAAACTCTACAAAGCTGCTGGGGCAATTCACATACAGCCTACCTCAAGTCGTTAAATTTTGTAGCGCGTTGCTAAACTTGCAACGGGTAAAAGTGAGGAGAGAGTGAAAAAGTTTTGAGTTTCGAGTTTTGAACTCTTTACTACTCCCTACTCCCCACTCCCCACCCCTTACGTAAACTGCTGACTCAGCGTGACTGGATTGTGCACTGTGATCTTCTTCTTATGAATTGAGATCATCTTGTCTTGCCGTAAGTCGCCCAATAATCGAGTAACCGTCACACGAGTAGACCCGATCGCCTCTGCGATTGCCTGGTGGGAGAGCTTGAGGTCGATCGTAATACCATCGTTAGTCGGCACCCCAAAATCGCGGCACAGAATCAGCAGAAAGCTGACCAATCGGGAACCCATGTCTCGGTGTGCCAGCGTTTCGATCATCATCTCGGTTTGCAAAATCCGTGACGACAAGCCGCGCAGCAAAATCATCGATAGTTCAGGGTTGTCCTTCAGCGCTTTTTCAACTTGTTCGATCGGTACTGAAAGTAGCTCTACTGAGGTAAAGGCAACGGCATGATAGAAGCGATCGGATTTATGCCCCGTAATCAGCGACAGCACCCCAAAGACGCTGTTTTCTCGCAGTAAGGCAACGGTAATCTCTTCGCCCGCTTCGTAAACTCTGGAGAGCTTGACTGCACCACGCAACAGAAAATATACACGTTCTGCCGGGTCGCCTGGGAAGAAAATGGTCTTACCCCGCTCAAACGTTTCAACAACGGGTGGAAATGCTCCACCTCCCATCTGACGGAATACAGATGCCAGCGGTCTATCTTGCGTCACTACCATATCCCCTTACCTGGTGCCCAAGAAACTGCTCAGACCGTTACAAACCAGCAATAAAGAGTGTTTGTAGCTTAGAACACTTAAACTCACTCTCATCTGCTTTTTTGTGCCTGATGTTACACATTCTCTTGCGTTGCCAAGATTGAGCGCTTGACGTGAAGTCATCTTTGCCTGAGCAGTGCTACCAGTGTGAACGCAAAATGCCATATGAACGCAAAAGCTGTAATAGCTTAAAATTATCTCACCTACAAGAAATTGGCTGAATAAATTACGTCGATCAACTTACAGGCTCAATGCTGAGCCTTCCAAATACATGACCCGGCGCTTGAAACGACACACGCCTCTCAGCATCGGAACGATCGATCGCTCCAGACGATCGCTCAAGAAGCAAGGGTTGACCATCCCATATGCTACCCGTTGTGCCCCATCTTTGAGTATTCTTGAAGCACCCTAAAGTTGCTGTTGCAGATAGATCGCTATGCTAGACCTGACCGGAAGAAATGCCCTTGTGACTGGCATTGCCAATAATCGTTCGATCGCCTGGGGCATTGCCCAACAGCTTCATAAGGCAGGCGCAAACATCGGCATTACGTACTTACCCGATGAAAAAGGTCGCGCTGAAAAAAAAGTTGCTGAACTGGTAGAACCCTTACAGCCCAAGCTTTTTGTACCCTGCAACGTTCAAGATGACGCTCAAGTCGAAGAGACCTTTGCGGCAGTGAAAAACCAATGGGGCAAACTAGACATTCTGATTCATTGCCTTGCCTTTGCGAAGAAAGAAGACTTAACCGGAAATTTTGTGAATACCTCACGCGAGGGCTTTGCTACCGCTCTAGAGATCAGCGCTTACTCTCTAGTGAGGCTGTGTGCAGCAGCAAAACCGCTGATGACCGAAGGTGGGAGCATTGTCACACTGACTTATATCGGCGGCGCACGCGTCATTCCTAACTACAACGTCATGGGCATCGCTAAAGCCGCGCTCGAAATGAACGTGCGCTACTTAGCAGCCGATTTAGGTCCACATAATATTCGGGTCAATGCCATTTCAGCCGGACCCATTCGCACACTTGCCTCTTCGGCTGTTGGGGGCATTCTGGATATGATTCATCATGTGGAACAAGTTGCGCCCTTACGCCGAACAGTGACGCAAATTGAAGTTGGCAATGCTGCCACATTCCTTTGCAGCGATTTAGCAAGCGGCATTACCGGGCAAATTCTCTATGTAGACGCAGGATATGAAGTCATGGGCATGTCAGAAACAAAAGGCTAAAGACGGAAGGCTAAAGGCTGAAGGCTAAAGGCTAAAATTTATTCTTTACGCCTTCTGTGAGTTCTAAATGCTCAGAGCAGCAGTCTGCTCCAAGGTCAGGACAGCCATACCGAAGCGCTGACGCAGCCAAACACGCAGCGATCGCGTAGCAAAGTGCGCTCAAAAATGGCTTTGGTCGAGGCGTTGGGGAAACAGATTTCAGTCGTGCGCTCGCAGAACACGCTATGGCAGCATATCTGCTGGCTGTGATTGCTCAAAACTGGCGATCGATTTAACCGTTGGTAGCGGAAAGCTGGTAGCGTTTGAGCAAGACTTGATGCAGTACTGAGGGGAACCGAGGCTTACTATGCGAATTTTGTTTGTTGCTGCGGAAGCGGCTCCGATCGCAAAGGTCGGCGGCATGGGAGATGTTGTTGGCGCGCTTCCCAGAGTGCTGCGGAAAATGGGACACGATGTCCGCATTTTTCTGCCCTACTACGGTTTTCTACCCGACAAAATGACGGTGCCCAAAGAACCGATTTGGTCGGGAAACGCCATGTTTCAAAGCTTCGACGTTTACGAAGCTGTGTTGCCTGGAACGGATGTGCCGCTCTACCTGTTTGGGCACCCCTCTTTCTTACCGCGACATATTTATGCTGGGGATATGGAAGAGTGGCGGTTCACCCTGTTTGCTAACGGCGCGGCTGAATTTGCCTGGAACTACTGGAAACCCGAAATTATTCACTGCCACGACTGGCATACAGGGATGATTCCTGTCTGGATGCACCAATCGCCTGATATTGCAACGGTGTTCACCATTCACAACCTCGCGTATCAAGGACCGTGGCGCTGGAAACTAGAGCAGATGACCTGGTGCCCGTGGTACATGCAGGGGCACAACACAATGGCAGCAGCGGTGCAGTTTGCCAATCGCGTCAACACCGTGTCGCCGACTTACGCAGACCAAATTAAAACCGCTGCCTATGGCGAATCGTTAGAAGGGCTGCTGTCCTTTATCAGTGGCAAACTGTCGGGCATTGTGAACGGCATTGATACCGAGTCGTATGATCCTGCGATCGACAAAAGCCTGACGCAGACGTTTACGGCTGACACGCTCGACCAGCGCAAAGCGAACAAAATTGCGTTGCAAGAAGAAGTGGGGCTGGAAGTCAATTCGGGAGCCTTTCTAATCGGCATGGTCACGCGGCTCGTGGAGCAAAAAGGATTGGACTTAGTGCTTCAGGTGCTCGATCGCTTCATGGCGTACACCGATGCTCAGTTTGTGCTGTTGGGAACGGGCGATCGCTATTACGAAACCCAAATGTGGCAGTTGGCATCTCGTTTCCCCGGTCGCATGTCCGTTTACCTGCTGTTTAACGAAGCCCTGTCAAGACGGATCTATGCAGGTAGCGATGCCTTTCTGATGCCATCGCGCTTTGAACCGTGCGGCATTAGTCAAATGCTGTCGTTACGGTACGGCTGTGTGCCGATCGTCCGTCGCACGGGTGGTTTAGTTGATACCGTCGAGCCACATGATCCTGCGAATGAAAAAGGGACGGGCTATGCCTTCGATCGCTACGAACCCCTCGATCTTTACACGGGCATGGTACGGGCATGGGAAGGCTTCCGGTTCAAAGAGGCGTGGCGCAAGTTGCAACAGCGCGGTATGGCAGTCAACTTCAGTTGGGATCAGTCCGCTGCTGAATATAACAAGCTGTATCATGATGCGCTGGGGCTTCCCCTTGCAACCCAAGAGGCAAGTAAGGCAACTTTTCGGGGTTAATTGGTGTCAATACGTACATGCATCCCTACTTTTTACTTATGTCCACTCCTTTTGCCCAGCGGTGGGTTGCTTTGTTAGCGATACCTTTGGCAGTGCTTGGTGCCGTTACCCTGCACCTGACCACAGCGGTTGCAAGCGTTCAGCCCGACCGCTTCACAACGGCAGAGAACACATCCGTTTTGCCCATGCGTGTGGCACAGCGATCGCGCGTCCAGCGAATGCGGTTTGCTAACGGCGAAGATTCTGCCACCGTCAAAACCAGCGTCGTGAATGGCACTCGCGATATGTACCTCCTCGGTGCCCAGAAAGGGCAGACCATGCAAGTAAAAATTACCTCTTTGGAGAATAACGCGGTCTTTGACGTTGTTGCTCCGCCAAATCAAACCGAACCGCGACGAGTGCTGAAGCAAGAAGCCGTTACCTGGAACAAGGTGCTGCCTGCTACGGGTGACTACCAGATTGTGGTTGGCTCAACGCGGGGAAACGCCAGCTATCGGCTAGAAGTGACCATTCGATAACATCGTGAGATGAGGCTTGGCAAGCCCATAGCAAAGGCACTGCAACAAAGCCAAAGCTTGCAGTTTGAACAAGTCGTTCAGGATTACGCACGATCGCTCACCGCTAAAACTGCCGCGTCCAATCCTGCCAGCGCTCAACTACGACCTTGGTTTGCGTGAAAAATTCGACTGCCTGATGCCCCTGCCCGTGTAAATCGCCAAAGAAGCTGTCCTTCCACCCACTGAAGGGAAAGAATGCCATGGGAGCTGCCACGCCAATGTTGATGCCAATGTTGCCAGCCTCGGCTTCGTAGCGAAATTTTCGCGCCGCAGCACCACTGCTAGTAAACAGGCACGCCATGTTGCCGTATTGACCACTGTTGATCAGAGCGATCGCGTCGTCGATCGTCTCTAGATGCATCAAACTCAGCACGGGACCAAAGATCTCAGTACGGGCAATTTCGCCCCTAGGATCAACATTTTGCAAAATCGTGGGTCGCACAAACGAGCCTGCCTCGTAGCGAGAAATCTTGGGTTGACGACCATCTACTAGCACCGTTGCTCCTTCGTCTGCCCCTTTTTGAATCAGTCCTTCAATCCGTGCCTGACTTTGAGCGTTGATGACTGGTCCCATCTGTACGCCCTCATCTAAGCCATAGCCAACCACACGCGTTTGAGCAACTTCTGCGATCGCCTCTGTAAATGTCTGCCGTGCATTGCCGACTGTGAAGGCGATCGAGGCTGCCAAACAGCGCTGTCCTGCACAGCCGAAAGCGCTATCTGCCATAATCCGCGTGGTCATCGCAATGTCAGCATCCGGCAGGATCACGACCGGATTCTTGGCTCCGCCCTGACACTGAGCGCGTTTACCGTTTGCAGCGGCACGGCTGTAGACGTATTTAGCAACAGGCGTAGAGCCAACAAAGCTGACTGCCCGAATCAGCGGGTGATCCAGAATGGCATCAACGACCGTTTTGTCACCATTCACCAGGTTCACAACGCCGTTTGGTAAGCCAGTTTGCTCCAGCAACTGCACGACTTTTTGCATGGTGAGCGGCACCCGCTCAGATGGCTTAAGAATGACAGTGTTGCCGCAGGCGATCGCATACGGTATGAACCAGAAGGGAATCATGCCGGGAAAGTTGAAGGGCGCAATCACCGCTGTTACGCCCAGTGGCTGACGGATCATGCTTTCGTCAATATTTCTCGCAACGTCTT
Organism: Tildeniella nuda ZEHNDER 1965/U140; assembly: GCA_019358895.1. Lineage (GTDB taxonomy): Bacteria > Cyanobacteriota > Cyanobacteriia > Leptolyngbyales > Leptolyngbyaceae > Stenomitos > Stenomitos nudus. The sequence goes on from JAHHIG010000006.1 coordinate 169,943, forward strand.
CTGAGTTGTAGCCCTGCATCAAGATGGGGATACCGCAGGCAACTTCGACGTTCTCGATCGCCCGCCGCAGTTCACCCTTTGATTCCGCCAGGGTTTTGCCGCATTCCTGGGTAATGGTGAGCGCTAAATCGTCAAGATGCGCTTCTAGCAGCGGCTTGAGCTTGAAAAGATACTGGATACGATCGGTTGCGGGGGTGCGTCGCCAGCTCACGAAAGCAGTTGCGGCTGCCTGTACTGCCTGGTCTAACTCACTAGCAGGCGATAGTGGTACCGTTGCCAGAACGTCTGTCGTCGCCGGATTGATGATATCCAGGTAGGTGGTAGCTGTTGAGACACACCATGCGCCGTTAATGTAGTTCTTTAAGGTTGTCGAAGCACCCATAAAATGATGTTGTCAGGTTGGCACTGAAGTGATTTAGCGGTCAGCCGTCAGCCGTCAGCTTTTGAATTGATTGCATAGCTAACCGCAGGCTAAAACTCAACCTCAAAGAGAACGATCGTCATATCCTGATGGTCTAGCAGGACAATTCAGAGCGTGCAGTCGTCTAGAACCCTCAGTCTACGTCACTTTTCGATCGCCAGCACAGCGAGAGTAACGTCAGCGCGATCGCTCACAGGCACATTCAAGTCAGTAATTAGCCAAGTTGTCAAATGATCCAGCGCAAGAGGGTCCAGCATCAGCAACAAACGTCACACCAGCAGGATCACCCGCCTGAGGTTTCTGCGACTGGCACAACACTGCCAGCGTCGTTAATTCACCACCCGCTGCACCAGTGGTGCTACCAACGCTAACGCCTCCAACGTGTGCTCTCAGTGAAACCGGATTCTGAGGAAAAGAGACGTTGATAGCAGACGTTTCAGTATTATCTTGAATGGCGTAGGTATAGTTTGTAGTCTGAGTTTTAATGCCTAAGCCTAGAAGCGAAAAGTCTTCAGTAAAGGTATTTTTTTCTAAAAAGTATGCTTGATGAGCACGATTGAGTGCACCAATGTACTGTTTCGATTCAGTTTCTTTCGCTTTACTTGCCTGGTTTAGAAACGAGGGCAGCGCGATCGCAGACAAAATGCTCACAATCACAATCACGACCAGTAGTTCAATCAAAGTAAAGCCTTCAGAATCGCCGCGAGAGAATTGTTTGACTGACGGTTTCATACGGTTGCTCCTGCAGTATTAAGGGGTAAGCACTCAGGAGATGACACCCTTTTGGGGCTGGCGCAGGTAATGAATAATCAGTGGTCGCTCTAGCGCCTGCCCCTCACAAGACGTAAAAATGCCTTAGCTTCGGTCTTGCCTCAGTGCGGTGTCTCTGGGCGTAGTTGGTAGAGCGATCGAAAAAGTGATTAACCTAAAAACGTGCGTCTTAAGCAAATTGTCAGCAATTCTACGGAGAACCACAAGCTAGAGAAAGTCGAATTTATGGAGTCTTGACGAGACTACATGCAGCATTCATCTCCTCTACATCACCCATTGCTTGAATGCACTGAATAGGGCTTGCGCGTGCTTCAACACCAGAGGATGCCTCATACCAATTCTATAAAATCGCCCTACAGATTCGTTTTTGCGGCTGATCGCTGACCGCTGACTGCCAGCCGAAGCTTGCCTGTGTAGCCACAGTTTAGTGAAATGGTATTAGAAGGACTAACGCATACTCAACCGCGACGTGTTGAGCAACACAAGGTGGCTATCGCTCTCACGAGATCTTCCGGGCACTAAATCTTTTACGTTGTGAGCTTGTTTTTTGCATATTGTCCTAACCCACGAACCCGCAGCCTTAATCATTGGGAAAGATCGGCGATCTGGCTGATAAACGACCCTGCTGGTTTTGGGCAAGCTAGGCTCAGAGTTCTAGGTAGAATAATGGTTTCATTGGTAGTCTTGACGGTGATGACTGGCTTTACGATCTATCAGGTCTTATTGCTTTCGCACAAACGCGTTTAGCGACCAGCCATCAGTCTTTCTCTAGCTATTGATCACAACCAGTCACAAGCATTAGTTCGTTGCAGCCGTTTAGCTTCAACGGTGCACCTCATCCAGCGGTGGCAGTTCGCCAAGAATTGTAAAGCGGACGTGGTTAATGGCTAACTCACCGATCGAAACATCTGCACTATCATCCTGCGTGGTGATAGTTTCAAACGGGATGCCCTTACCGATTTCGGCATGATGCCAGGGTAAGCCCATGAAAAAGCGCGTCGGATAGGGTCCACGTTCAACAACATCATCGGGATTTGACTCCATTGGTAGCCATCCATAGCCCGGTACGTAGAACTCTATCCAGACATGGTTATAGTCCGGTTCTAAAGGGACGTGATGCTGGTCAGCTTTAGCAGGGCATTTATAACGACCCACTGTGCGACAGGCGATGCCGTTTAATCTTGCTAATGCCAAGAGTACACCGACGTACTCTCCACAGGAACCAATGCCTCGTTCCCAGACGACATCAGGCGTATCAATGTGAGGCGTAAGGCTGTAAGAGAGGCGATCGTACACGTAGTTACGAATTTTCAGGATTTTTCGCAGCAAATTGGTTTCGGTACCGATCGCCTCTTTCGCCGCTTGCTGGATCACAGGCGAATCCATTGCTAGATAGTCGTCATCGACCAGGTAACGGTCATAAAAACCTGCGGGTAGCGCGGGCAGGTTGTCAACGTCATCAGGTGTCAGGGCGTACTTAATACCGCGAACTTCTAAAAGCGCTTTCCAACCAAAGATCTGCCGTTCGTGTGCCTTAAGCGTATCAAAATGGAAGACGGCTACACGCTGCCCATCTTGTAATTCTTCTGTAAAAGGAAGTCCGATCGCCTCGACACGCAGGATTTTTTGGCGATGAGTTTCCGTTGGCAGCGCAATCCGCCACTCTAAATTGTGAACCTCGACTTCCTCTAGCGGCAGCAGTTCCTCAGCGTAAGACATCTCGATCAGATAGCCGTTAGAGAGGGTGTAGCGGTCTTGAGGGCAGTGCCGAATGTAAAGCGGATGAATAAAGGTGCGATCGCGAAAGGTCAGCTCCAACGGCTCTTCCAGGTTGTTTGGATTATCCCGAATGTACGGTTCTTCGCCAGCGTAGGAGATGTAAAGGCGATCGTGCCCTTGCTCTGGATTGGGGTAAAATGTAAGACCAGTCGGAAACTCAAATGGGGTCAGAACACAAAACTGCTGTTCGCCAGTGGCACGATCGAGGCAGTAAACTGTTTGCTCCAGGCGATCGCACAACCAGAGTTCTTCACCGCGCACCGTCAGGTTTGTAATGCCTACACCTGGCAGCGGCAATCGGGTAATCAGCCGCTGTGACTGGCGCTCAAAAATAGAGATATAGCCCTCTTTTTGGCTGGCAACATACACCGTAGATTCCCACACAGCAACACCATCCACCTCATAAGGCATGGTGACAAACAACTGCGGAGTCAGGTCATCGAAGCTGCAAACGTACACATTTTCTTCACGAGCGAACCAGATATTTTTTTGCCATACAGCCAGCCCAGTGGCACCAACAAAATCATCAACCCGATAGGGATTCATGACCGTCGCATTATCTGTCACTGGATCGACTCGCAGCAGGTAGCCCCTGACTGAATCCAGCACTACAAGCGCATCGTCTAAAACAGCAACCCCTTGAATGGCGTAAGCGCCCAAAGGTCGAACTGTGCGAGACCAAGCATCCTGTCTAGAGAGAGGCGTTGGAATGGGCATAGGAGGCTGGACTACGGGCTGCGCGTGGCTAGTTTGCATAATTGCGGCTTAGGTTGTCATACCGTTGTCTCTGACCACCAGAACCACGCTCCTTTTTTGCTCGTGCGTAGTCACTTAAAGGAACAATGGTTGCAGAATCAGGACAATCGTCAAGGTTCAATGTTCCAATCATAAACACAATCCTCTCGCTATATCTGTATCGCTGTAGCTTTACGAGAGGATCGTTCGCGGTTGTGACGAATCAGTGGAGCGATCGCATCGTCACAGCCATAGCAGTTCCAAATCAGTTGTGAGCGGCATTTAATGATTGAGCGATCGGCGATCGTAGTTAGCAGACGCAAAAAGAGCTAACCACTAGGAACTGCCATCAAACTGCTTCTCACAACTCAAATAGGATCACTCTCTAGCCGTTTTGTCCAACTGCACCTCAAGAGATCCGCGCTTTGCTCACGCTAAATGAATACGTGCGTTAGCGATCTCCTTATACGCCAAATAGACAAGCTTTCGTAGAAACGCTACGGGTAACGCTCCTACGAAGGGAAACGACTTACTTAGCCGCCGTAACCTGCCTGACGGACAACATCAGAAATTTCTTCAGCGTCTTTGACGTGGTGAAGCGCTTTTTGGCTACCGTCTGGTTCATCAACAACGAAGTAGGTCGGTACAACGATGTGATCTCCTGTAATGTCAGGCGCATCAACAGCAACCTGTTGCGCTTTCTCTTCTAATGACTTGGACTCGTCAATGCGATCGCCCGGATTGACCGTCATATTTGGGTTGCGATCGAGCGCCTCTCTTTGCGCTTGTTTTTGTGCGGGATCAACTTCTTCCGGTGTCATTGGTTGGTTGATCGTTCCTTTATTATCGTTCGGTTCAGAATCTTTATTCATGATGTGACCCTCTCTGTCTCTACTAAATCAGACTTTACTAAATCAAGGCTAAGAGTAAAACAGGTAACACACCTCCTGCTAACGGAGAGACATCGGCTCTCTCGAAAGAGGGAAGTGTGACGCTTAACCGGACTGTTAGACCCCATTGGTTAGAGGACCACTTTTTGCAGACACACCAGCCGAGCGTCAATGTGAACAAGCAGTCAATAGAGAAGCAGTGAACACAGTTGCACGACTGATGCACTTTGACTTAACTTTGACTTAAACAAGTCCTAAGTTGGGAACTGCTCAATGTGGGCGATCGCCCGAAGCAACAATTTACCTTTCTGTGCTTCCAGCATCTTCAGCCGAAGCGCCATCTCTCCAAGCTGAAAATTGCGTAGATCCAGCAGTTCATTCGCCTGGTTTAGCAGAGCATCCGTCAATTCGGGTGAGAGGTCTTTCCCTTCGATATATTCAAGATTATCCAGCGCGATCGATTGACCGTCAGCACTCACGCGCGGCACTGCTGTAAAGGCAACCCGCTTCGTTTCACCCGCTTGTTCCAACACAACATCTGTGCTCAGCAGCACCTTACTGTCGCCAGGTAGCTTGAACTCTACTTGCTTGGTATCAACGGTTACCAGTTCGCCGTTCACATGCACCTGCAGATTTTGCAGTTTGTCACGAATGAACTCAGAGTTGAACGCACGGTTGATGTCTGCTTCAGTCAGCACGATCTGCGTTTCGGCATCGGTTGGCTGGGTTAGCTCGATCTTGCCGAACGCCGCGCTGAGGGGGTTAATGGCAATCTGGTTCGTGCTAAGCTGCATCGACTCTACACGGAGATCTTTCTGCATCACCATCCCTGTGGCACTCACTGTGACAGAATCAACCGAACCTGAGAGCATTTTCCCCGGATCGGTTTTGATGTCTACATCCAGATTTTCTACCTCATCTAACTGGCTCGATAAGCCGACCTCAGCAACTTTACTGATCGCTTGTTCACCCAAATCTGGCATGTAATGGCTCTCTAAACAGGTTATCTTGCGTTAATCTAAGCCACCCTGACTAAACATGAATCGGTAGCACGGTAGAGAGAAGCTGGAAGAAGGTCTATCTTTAGAGGAAGGCTATGTCGATGGAAAAGGTGTTAGCGCTATGGATCTGTTGGAGTATCAGGCGAAGGAATTGTTTCGCGAGATGGGCATTCCGGTCTTGCCGTCTCAGCGTATCGATCGCCCCAAGGATCTCAAAGGGTTGACGATACCTTATCCAGTTGTGCTGAAGTCTCAGGTGTACATTGGTGGACGCGGGCGGGTTGGCGGTGTGCGCTTTGTCGAAAACACGATCGATGCGGTCGCGGCAGCACAGACCATTTTTAATCTGCCGATCATGGGTGAGTATCCCACCGTCTTGCTGGCAGAAGCGAAGTACGATGTCGATCGCGAATTTTATCTGGCAGTCGTTCTCAATCGATCGATCTGTCGCCCTGTGCTGTTGGGTTCACAGAAAGGTGGCATTGATGTGCAGACCGCACTCGAACAGATGCAGCATGTGGTAGTTGATCAGGAATTTTCTCCCTTCTACGCGCGTCGTCTGGCGCTCAAGATGGGGCTTCAAGGCGCGCTCATCGAATCGGTTAGCGGCATGTTGGAGAAAATGTATCGGCTGTTTGTGCAACATGATTTAGACCTTGTGGAGATCAATCCACTGGGTGTCACCGCTACGGGCGAGGTGATGGCGCTAGACGGCAAAATTACCGTGAACGATGATGCGCTGGCACGCCATCCTGCCCTGTCAGCCCTGATTGCTCAGTCAGATGTCAATCAACCTGGGCACCTCAGCGCGGCTCCTACAGCGATGGAGCCAGATGGGCAGGTTGGGATTCTATGCAACGGAGCGGGACTCATGATGGCAACGATGGATGCTGTTTCGCAGGCAGGTGGAAAACCAGCCGTTTTTCTCAATATTGGCGGTGAAACGCAATGGGATGCCTCGCCAACCGCTTTACGGGACCAGCTAGAACGCGGGTTAGAGCAGATGGTGCAGACAAAACAGGTGCGCGTCTTGCTCATTAATCTTGTCAGCGGTTTGATTCCCTGCAATGAGATTGCAGCAGTGATTGCTAAATCTCTGCTGAGCCGAGTACGTAAACCACGCAGCATTAGTGAGATCAGTCCTGAAGCGCTGATTGCTCAAGCTACTCGGTTTCCTCAACTGGTTGTAAGGCTCGTTGGGCGCGATCGCGAACTCGCACGATCGCGCCTAGAAAGCGTCCAGGTAACCCTCATTGATAGCCTCAATGAAGCGGTTACACAGGCTGTAAAGTTGGCAAATGCAGCGACGCGTAATTCGTGAGTAGTGGGGGACGGCTGTAGCTTGCTTCTGCGGAGCAGTAGGCTGAAGGCTAAATGTTTTTACTGTCGTCAGGCACTGACTAGGTTTAACAGTTGACTGGCTAGGAGTTGTACAGAAATAACAGCATGGTCTGTAGCCGTCAGCGAAAAGCTGATAGCTGATAGCTGATAGCTGATCCAAAAGCGTGCAGTTATTTTTTAGCAAGCTCTTAGTGCTTCAAAACACGTTCTCTTCCGACCTTTGGGTAATTTCTCTCTCGACAAAGTTGCTGTACTGTGACTTGAATAGCAGTAGAGTTCGCTTTTCTCATACATTCTGGATACTATTAGGTTTTTTACAGTTAGGTTTTTTCCACGGTGCGATCGTCTCCATCATCAGCGGTTATGAATTTCACCCCAAGCAGCAGAGTCCTGATACAGGGCATTACGCAACCCTTAGGTGCGACGTATGCGCCTTTGATGCAAGCATACGGTACCCAGATCGTTGCGGGTGTCAGCCCTGGATGTGGCGGCACAACGCATCAAGGCATCCCCGTGTTCGACATGGTTGAGCAAGCGCTGTCAGTCGTTGGCGCGGTCGATTCGACGGTGATTTTTGTGCAGCCATATGCAGCGCTAGATGCAGCACTGGAGGCGATCGCGGCGGGCATTCGGCAGCTTGTGCTGATTACTGAGGGCATTCCGCCGCTGGATATGGTGAGCTTACTCAGGAAGGCAGAAGTAACCGAAACGCTGGTGATCGGTCCGAACAGTCCTGGTTTGATTGTGCCGGGACAACTGCTGTTAGGATTGCATCCTGGCGAGTTTTACACACCTGGACACGTCGGGTTAATCAGTCGCAGCGGCACACTCACCTACGAGATTGCCCTGGAATTAACACAAGCAGGCTTAGGACAGTCGATCGGCGTTTGCATTGGCGGTGACGCGATCGTGGGTTCCTCCTTCCCGCAATGGCTCCAAATTTTGGACGAAGACGATAGCACTGAAGTCATTGTGCTGGTAGGTGAGATTGGTGGCGATAGCGAAGAAGCGGCAGCCCACTACATTGCCGAGGCGATCGACAAACCTGTGATTGCCTATGTAGCTGGACGCACTGCTCCTAGAGGTCGGCGGATGGGGCACGCTGGCGCAATTATCAGCTCTCAAACGGCTGAACCAGGCACAGAGGTCGGCACAGCAGACAGTAAGATTAACGCGTTTCGACGGGCAAAAATTCCTGTCGCCGATCGCCCCTGGCAGATTCCCGATCTGGTTAAGAAAACGCTGAAGCTGCCAATGAGAAAAGGTTGAGGCAGAAAGGCTAAAGGATCAACGCTTACAGCCGTTTTCATTTGCATTCACCACACCCCACACCCTACACCCCACACCCATATTCGCTTGACTGTGGCTTACCCAATCAGTAACCGCTGTAAGTCTAAAATTTAGCCTTTATCCTACTGCTCCGCAGAAGCAAGCGACAGCCCTACTCCTGCATCCCTAGCTTCGGCTTGCTGCCAGCAGTGCCTTCATCTCTGATTCACCAGCTCGTCGTACCTGACGGGTCAGGCGCAAGGTAAGCAGGCTGAGTATGCCCAACTGTCCCATCAAGGCGGTCAGCGCAGCCGTGGCTGAGACACCAGACTGTAACGCTGAAAAGGCACCGATCGAGAAGAGCCACACAAATGGCGTTTTGTCAGTAGTGATCTGCAAGGCACCTAAAACAACAGGTGGCAGGATAAGAACAGCGGCAACGGCACCTGCTGCCCAGAGTGCGCGTTTGGGAGACTTCATGAACATCATTAGCTGAGCGATCGCGGCACAGATCAGCGTCAATGTCGCGCCCAAACTCATCACAACCAGTGCGTCAAATTGTGAGTTTGCCTCAGCCCATCCCACTATCCACAGCGAGGCAACCGCAACTGCAATCAGCAGGTTAAGGGCGATCGCCGCCAGTGCCGGACTTTTTTCCCCCCAAAGCAAATCCTTGACAATAGAGCGACTCCAGAATTGTCTCTTACTGGCAACCCGCTCACGGCGATAGCGTGCCCAGTCCAGTAACAGTTGGCGCTGAGGAGTAAGAGCCGCAATCAGCACCATAAACCACAGCAGATTGAAAAAGCCCAGTACAATCAATTCGTTGAACGGTCTATAGTACTCAGGCAGTTGCCGAAAGGCAAACCCAAGCATCCAAACTTCTACACAGAACGTCATCCAATAGCTCTGACGTTTGCTAAGCAGTGTAACATCGGGGTTGCGGAAGCGACGGTTTGCCGACTGCCAGAGCCAGTAAGCACCCGTTCCCAGCGTAATGAGTGCAAATGTGATCGCAAAGCCGAGCTGCGTACCCACTGGTAGATGAAACCAATCAGACATCTCCAAATAGCGCCGATCGCCTTCGCCCCGGTAGTACGATGAGTTCGTCCAGATTTGGAAGAAGAGCGTGTAGCTGCTAAAAACGGCGACAGCTCCCACCCAACCCTGAGCACCACTCATAAAAGCATAGAGCAAGGCACCACTGTAGAAAAACGCGCAGGCTGCCGCTGTCAACAGGTAGATGCTTAGCACATTGGCGATCGAAACACCTGCCCCATTCGCTACTACCAGATGCAAGGGAATCGCCAACAAGACTGCCAGATACGGAATCACTGGTACTCCTAAAACCTTGCCAAAGAGAATATTTTGGCTAGTTTGAGGGCTGAGTCGAATGAAATTAAGCGTTCCGCGTCGTTCTTCTTTACCCAGATCGCTGACGAGCATATACACGCCTGCAAGCAACAGCACAAACGGTAACGTCCAGCTAAGCGCCTGAAACAGATCTGACCACCAACTTTGCCAAGCGATGCGTGGATTGCCGATCGCGTCATAAATACATTCAAACGAGCGATAACTCCCTCTACCTGTGCAATAGGTACTGTATCTTGAGGTCGTGTCAAAGCGATCGGTCGATCGTGCGACAGGCAACCCGACCCAAAAGTACATCAGCACCAAAAGCTGTGTCGCACATGACCCTAAAACCGTAAGAAACACAGTAAGTTTCTTCACGCGACCCTTGAGTTCACGAAACACCTGGGGATTCCAGTCGCTGAATTTATAGAACCGATCGAATGTCATAGCGATTAATACTCCAACTCAGAATCATTCGGGACATTTTGTGAGAAGCGATCTATCAACGAATTCAAGGACGCAGCGGTGGATGGTGAAAACGTTTGCGACACATGCGCCAAAACCAGACGGTAAGCGTACTTAGCCCAAGCAGCAGCACGCCTGTGAAGCCAACAACCCAGTCATTTACATCAGGGAAACCAGAATCGAGACCAGCAGACCAGTACTCCTGGTTTGCTGCATTGATGATGAGCTGTCGGCATTGAAAACCCCAATAGCCCCCCAAGCCATGTAGAACGGCATAGATAATGCCGACCAGAGGCATCACATAAGTGCCCTGTGCTTTGGCTCCCCAACTCAAGCTGTGCAGCAGCGAAAAGCTATAAACAAAGACACAGGCGATCGCTAACAGTAGATAGACACCCATGATTGCTAACAGCGGTAAACCAGCGCTGACGGCTGCCCAAAGGTGAAGCGGGATGGCAAGCGCGATCGCCCAGTACAGCAAGATTGGCACACCCAATAGTTTGCCAACCAGGACATTCTGGCTCGACGCTGGACTCAACCGCACAAAATCAAACGTACCGCGACGCTCTTCTCTCGCAATATCTTTGACCAGCAGGTAACTGCCCAGAAACAGCAGCAGCGTCAAAGCAACCCAGGTCAGCGTGTAAAAAATCTCAAACCACCAGCCCTGCCAGTTAATTCTCAGGTTGCCTGCTTCAATTTGGGCGTAGGCAGTCCATGCGGTTTCATTCTTGATGGGGGTGTCCAACAACGTCTGTACCAGTCTTTGAAAATACAGCACGATAAAGCCCTGTCCTGACAGTGACGCTGCCGCTGCGATCGTGACAGCGCGAGGCTTCAAACGCCCTTTCACTTCCCGCAAAAACTGAGGGCTGCGATCGCTAAAGTAGTCTAGCCAGTTGAATGACATTAGTGCGAAGGAATGAATCTTTGCGTTTTGTTCTCTCTGTTCTCGACCCTGATTGCTCAAACCGAATGGAGTTTTGAGTTCGTTCTGACCTTTCTAACTGCGAACCACTAACAACTAACCGCTAACAACTATTACGACGTTTGCTGATGTCCCATTTTGAGAAAAATGGTTTCCAGATTTTCTTGAGTGCGGTGGAACTCAGTGAGGGGAATGCCTGCGGCAATGAGCGATCGCAGTAAATCGGCTGACTCCTGAAGTCCACCCGAAAAATGAACGCAAAGACTCTGAGTTTCCGGTAAAGTCTCCATCCCTTCCACATGAGGACAATTGTTTAACTCCACTTTGAGTGCGCTTAAATCACCCATACTGGCAATCACAATTTGCTGGCGGCTCAGGCGATGGTACAGGCTTTTCAGGGAGGCACTTTCGACCAGATAACCCAGTTCCATGATGCCAACAGAGGTACAAAGTTCCTCTAAATCGCTCAAGACGTGCGATGAAATCAGGATGGTCATACCAACCTCTTGCAGCGCTTTGATAATTTCGCGGAACTGAACGCGGGCGATCGGGTCTAGTCCCGATACAGGTTCATCTAGCAGCAACAGGACAGGCTCATGAATAATGGTGCGACCGAGACTAAGGCGCTGCTTCATCCCGCGTGAGAGGGTAGCAATCAGGCTATGGCGCTTGTGAGTAAGCTGCACCAGTTCCAGCACGTCTTTCAAGCGGCGACTGCGGTGTGGATCTCGTAGTCGGTAGAGCCGTGCGAAATAATCCAGATAGTCCCAAACGGTCAGGTCGTCGTAGAGTGGAAAGTCATCGGGTAAGTAACCAAGCTGCCGCTTCAGATGAGGGTTGTCGCGATCGCGCAAAAGTCGATCGCCATTGATATAAATTTCGCCGATCGTTGGCTCTTCTGCGGTCGCCAACATGCGGATCAGCGTCGTTTTACCCGCACCATTGGGACCAATTAACCCATAAACTTCACCCGCTTGTACCTGCAAATCGACATCATTAACGGCAATCTGGCGCTCAAATTGTTTAGTTAGCCCACGGGTAGAAATGGCGAGTGCTTCTGGCATGGGAGTAAGAAGTGAGGAGACGTTTTGACTATTGCTTATCGAGTTGACTCTAGTGGCTTGATTCTTGCTTAGTGCCCCCTGTCTGAGCATCAAAAAGATACCCGTTACCTTAGCTTCTTCCTACAGGTTTTGGCAGGGGCATTACGGAAATTGAAACGAAAGCTCAAATTCGAGCTTTTCTCGTCTGTATTCTTGTAGGCGACAGCCATAACATGCCAGTGTGCCATCAGCGTTTGGCAGCAACCCTTGAGTGGCATTGGCTTACACTAAAACTGTAGTTTCCATACCGTGACGAATGCTGATGAGCCGCTTTTTCGCCACATTATTCTCGCTGTTGCTGATTGTCGGTGTGCTTCCCGTTCAAGCAGAGGCGGTAACGGGTGCTAAATACTCCTCTCAATACGCCCCGCCGCCGTCTTATAGCAATGCTGAACTAGCGGGCAAAGATTTTTCCGGGCAATCGCTACGTGTGGCAGAGTTTTCCAACGCCAATCTCAACCGGACAAATTTTGCCAATGCTGATCTGGCTGGTGCGGTCTTCAGTGCTTCGACGATGACGGAAACCAATCTGCACGCTGCCGACTTAACCCAGGCAATGCTGGATCAAGTGAAGCTGTCTCGCGTCGATCTGAGCGATGCTGTTTTAGTGAATACGATGATGCTCCGCACTGTCTTTGATGGCGTGAATATTGCGGGAACAGATTTTAGTGGTGCGATTTTAGATCGGGTGCAAGTTCGAGAATTGTGTCAACTAGCAAGTGGGGTGAACCCGAAGACGGGAGTGGAGACGCGGGAGTCGTTGGGGTGTCGTTAGGGCAGAGGGCAGAGGGCAGAGGGCAGAAGGCGGGAGGTGGGGAGTGGGGAGTATGTAGATGGACGATCGCGGGGAGGAGACGAATGTGATCAAGCGTGTGGGTGTGATTGGCGGTGGTCAGCTTGCCTGGATGATGGCAGCAGCAGCCAAAAAATTGGGTGTGGAACTGATCGTGCAAACCCCGTCCTGTGACGATCCGGCGGTGAGCATTGCGACAAGGACAATCCTGGCAGCGATCGACGATGCCACTGCAACCGCAGAATTAGCGACTTTATGCGATGTCATTACGTTTGAGAACGAATTCGTTAACCTGGACGCTTTATCACAGTTAGCGGGGCAGGGGATTTGTTTTCGCCCCAGCCTGGATGCCCTCAAGCCCTTGCTGGATAAATATCATCAGCGCTGTTGTCTGCGTGATTTAGGGTTGCCAACACCTCAATTTGTGGCTTTAGAAGCAGTGAGAAGTCAAACTACAGAGGGCAAGTCCACCTCAACGCTTAAGCCTCAAACCCCTCCCACGTTTTCTTTTCCCATTGTTCTTAAAACCAGACGACACGGCTACGACGGTCAGGGAACGTTTATTGTCAAAGATGCTCAGGAACTAGAGGCGGCTCTGAGTCGGTTGGAAGACACGCCACTGTTAGTAGAAGCGTTTGTGCCCTTTGAGCGGGAGCTGGCAGCGATCGCCGCCCGGTCTACCACTGGCGAGGTTGTAATTTACCCGATCGTTGAAACGCAGCAGGAACAGCAGGTTTGTCGGCGTGTGTTTGCACCAGCAGCGATCAGTGCGGCGATCGTGGCAGAAGTGGAGGCGATCGTGCATACCTTACTCAGCAGCCTGGAAGTTGTAGGTTTATTTGGCATCGAACTGTTTCTAACGGTTGAGGGTAAAGTACTGGTGAACGAAATTGCTCCGCGCACGCATAATTCTGGACACTTCACGCTGGATGCCTGCGAAACGTCTCAGTTTGAACAACAGTTGCGAGCCGTTTGCGGGTTACCGTTGGGCAATCCTGCCATGCAGGTTCCTGGAGCGGTAATGGTCAATCTTCTGGGCTATGAAGAGTCTCAAAGCGACTATCAGGAAAAGCGGCAACAGTTAGCAGCCGTTTCTAACGCTCATGTGTATTGGTATGACAAGGCAGAATCGCATCCGGGTCGAAAGTTGGGACACGTGACTGTTTTGCTAGAAAAAGAGCAGTGTGGGAGAGAGCTTGCAAGCGCGATCGAATTCATCTGGTATGGCAGCTAAACCGTTTGCTGGTCTACTGAGTTACCGATGGAAACTGTCTACTGAGGTTATCCGCCCACGTTCAGTAGACATTTATCTCAGTGGTATCTAGCAGATCGTATTTCGAGACATTGGCTCAGACAGACGATAACTACGAGCTACGTTTATCGGCGTTGACAAGTCTCTAGGCTCTCTCTAGGCTTGAGACATGAAGGTGAAGGATATCATCAAACTGATTGAGCAGGATGGTTGGTACTTAGCTCGAACACGAGGCAGTCATCGGCAATATAAGCATCCTTACAAACCAGGTCTAGTGACTGTACCTGGAAAATTGAGTGACGATTTAGCGCCAGGAACTTTGGATAGTATTTTGAAGCAAGCGGGTTTGAAATAATGCAGTATCTTATCGTCATTGAGAAGACAACAAATGGATATTCCGCTTATTCTCCTGACTTACAGGGATGTGTCTCAACGGGGGCAACCCATGAAGAGGTTGAACAGAATATGCATGAAGCGATCGTGTTTCATCTTGATGGCTTGAAACTGGAAGGTTTAGAGATTCCACGACCGACAACCTCATCAGCCTATGTTGAAGTCGCCGCCTAATACTGAGCTTGAGCTAACGATATTAAACTCATCTGTGAAAGGTTATTTGTTTTGGCTCAAGGGTGCTGTCAGGTCAGTTCCGACAGAGGTTTTCTTTGCAGGTTACTCGTTTGATTAGCGACTGTCGAAAGGATTAAACCCTATGCCGATCGCCGCAGCCGATCGAGTGCCGCCGATACTTCGGGAGCCAAACCAGCAAAGCGAATAGGCGTTCCTGTGAACCGAATCCGCACACAGTCTGGGTTGGTCGCTGCTCTATTTAAGACCTTGGCGTAGAGGTCATCCAGTTCAGCAGCAGCTTGAGATGGAGTAAGTAAATTAAGTTTGAGGTTGCTGAGTGGGGTAAGGAAGTGATCCGATCGCAGTTCAGCGCTTTTATCCGAAAGGCTAACCAACGTGCCTTCAAACAGGGTGCCCACTGCATGTTTGCCTTCTAGAACGGTGTAGCGCACGGGTATTTCTGACGTGAGCATGACGAATGCTTCTTTTTCTTCGGGCAAAGAGAGATTGTGCTTGCCGCCGATGCCGTTGACATTGTGGAGAGTAACGGGGTCTTTGATGCCTTTAGGTTCAACCTGGATGTGTCTGTCCACATTCACAATGTTTCCAGCATCGCGGAACGTGCCGTCCGAAATGAGAATTTGTCCGCCAACGGTATAGGATTCGATGCGGGCTGCCAGGTTGACGTGATTGCCGATGACGGTATATTTGGCGCGTCGTTGAGAGCCAATGTTACCGACTACAACTTCGCCTGTATTGATGCCAATGCCCATTTCGATCGCGGGTAGCCCAAGCTGCTGATTTTGCTGATTGACCTCTGCCATTGCTGACTGCATGGCGATCGCGCAGGCAACCGCACGTTCCGAATCGTCCTCCCGATAAATGGGCGCACCAAACATGACAAAAACGCCATCCCCAATAAACTCATTGATGGTGCCGTTGTAGCGGTTGACTGTATCCGACATCATGCCCAGGTAGAGGTTGAGAATGGTTACGACCTGTTCAGGCGGCAGGCGTTCAGAGATGGCTGAAAAGCCACGCAGGTCAGAAATCAGAATGGTTACTTTCCGGCGTTCCCCACCGAGGGTTAAGCCACTTGGCGTTTCGAGCAAGCTGGCAACGACTTCATCGCTCAGATAGCGCCCAAACGTGCGGCGCATCTCAGCCGCAGACCGGGCGACATAACCCGTGATGACGATCGCAGACCCCATTAACGCCAGGAAGGGCGGCACAACAGGAAGCCACCATCCCTGTAAAAAAGCGATGTAGCCACCCGTCACCAGACAGCCTGAGGCAAACAGCACGCTGACCGTATTCCAGGGACGTATACCTGGTCTGCCCATATAACGCTGTCGCCAGCTTAAAATCGCCCCAACTGTTGCCCATCCTAAAATCCACAGTCCTTCTAGCGGTTCGCTCCAGGTTTTCAGTGTGGGCATTCGTTCATCCAGCGCGGCACTGAGAATCTGGCTGATCAGGTTGGCATGAATGGTGACCCCTGCCATCCGTGTAGGAGCGGTTAAACTGCTGCTATATGGCACGTAGAACAAGTCTTTCAGGCTTTCGGCTGTGGCACCAATCAGCACAATGCGATCGCGCATCAAATCGGATGGCACCTTGCGCTCCAACACCTCTGTTAGCGTGATTGTCTGAAAACGCTGCATGGTGCCCCGATAGTTCAGCATGACCTGGTAGCCGCCTGCTTGAGCGCCGACATAGCTGCCCGTATTCGCGGTCAACGGTGGAAAGATGGCTGCACCTAGCTTTATGGTCTGATCAGCAGTCATCTCTGGCTCAATGCCGTTCTCTTTCAGGTAGAGGGCTGCCAGCGTGAACCCAAAGCTGAAGACGTTTTCACCTTGCTCATCTTCGAGGTAGAACAAGCCCCGACGGATTTTCCCATCGCCATCCAGCGCGAAGTCATTTGCGCCAACCTGATCGCGCTGCTTTAGAGCGGGAGGTGGTTTCACCGGGGAACTATCGCTGCTGCTGCCAACTTTCTGGACACCGATGAGATTGGGTGTCGTTGCAAAGAGGTTAGCCAAGGTTTGACCACCTGGCTCTACAGGCAGATCGCGGTAGAGATCCAGCCCGATCGCCGCTGGTTTCTGCTGCTTAATCGTCTCCAACAAACCAGCGAGTTCTGCATCTGTCAGCGACCAATGCCCGACCTTCTGCACATCTGCCTCGTTGATTTCAACAATGACAATGCGAGGGTCGATCGCCTCTTGAGGACGCAGGAGAAAAAACTGATCCAGCACTGGAAATTCCAACGCTTGCAGTAAGCCCAGCGATCGCAGACCCAGAACGACGAACGTGACGCTGGGCACCGCGATGATCATTCCGCGCCATTGCCAGATCTTTTGTTTCAGCACGTTCCACATAGGGCAGTTCCAGGGCACTCAGACTCACAATTGAGCGCTCAGCTATGAGCTTTTTCTGATCACTAATCACTGCATCCGGACGATGGTCACGCCTCCAGCGATCGCAGCTACGGCTTCTCAGTGTTAGCAGTCACCAGGGGTGCCGCTGCAATTGCCTCTAACCCGACCGATCGCACCACGTCACGCCAGTCATTGAGAAACCTGGAGTTTTGTGGATATTTCTGCTGGAGGTCTGCAAGTTCGGTCAACGTTTCGTGCCAGATGCCAGCCTCGGCATACAGGTTTGGACGATTACCCGGTAAGGTCTTTTGGAGGGCTTTTGTCAGCGCGACATCGGGGTTCGATCGCTCAATCCATCCTTCTACCGTGGGGCTACCACTCAAGCCAGTAGTCGCATCGCAGAGCGTTGTCATAAACCAGTGATACTGCTTCCCTACTTGCAGGGCTGGGGCACTGTCTGGGAGGTCAAAGCGCACAATGCCTGCTGTGGCGGGTAGCGCAAAAGTGGTTTCGTAAACGACTTTGGTATCGTCATCGCTAAGGAGAAGGAACGCGGCTGTTTGTGCGGAAGATTGGGGAATGTAGACAAAAAAGCTGGGGCGCTCGGCAAAGGTGAATCCCAATCTGGTGTTCGGCACAACCGCTGTGAGCAGTTTGTTTGTCGGTTGCTGGCTACCTCGCAAACAGGAGCCACGGCTTGCCCCACCGGCGGTCGATCGCGGTGCACCCCGTTTCGGCACTTTAAATTTAAGACTAACCTTGATGGGTGATGCGATCGCAGGACGGGGCACAGCCGTCTGTGTCGCGGCTGGTAGCTCAGTGACCAGCACAGACGGCACCAGTAAAGTTAGAGAAAGCAGCGTGTGGTAACGCCAACGTTTTGTGCCGAGCATCGTAACTCCTCCCTCAGTTCTTTCAATAAGTGATTATAAGAGTGGTTACCTGTGAACTCACGACTGAATGTGAGGTTTCTAGACGTTTTCTACGTAAAGCAACTAGTTTCTTAGCCCAGCCATCCAAATCGAGGTAGCGCATCTGCTAAAACTCAGCGCGATCGGTCTACTCTCTACCCAGCTTTAAAACACAGTTGACTCGCTGATAGGCGTGGATCGCTACCTTAGACTACCCGTCGTCTTTGGGATACGCTCACCATCACTGTAAAACGCAACAAAGCATTGGATAAAACGCTTGACAGAAGCGAATCGATACGGAGAATGATCTGGAAGCACCGTTTATTGCAAGACTTCCTCTAGCTGGTGCTGGTTCCATAGGGTTTTGTAAAGTCCTGTCTGCCCCAGCAAGGCAGCGTGAGTCCCAGACTGAACGATCGCGCCCTGCTCCATGACAAAAATGCGATCGGCACTCGCGGCTGCCGATAATTGGTGAGAGATGAAGAGTACCGTTTTGCGATGGGTGCCTTCAGAGAGATTGCGCAAAATTTGGGTTGCGGTCTGGTTATCGACGCTGGAAAGGGCATCATCCAGAATCAGAATCGGTGCATCGACCAGTAACGCCCGCGCTAGGGCAGTGCGCTGCCGCTGACCACCCGACAGCGTAATGCCGCGTTCGCCGACGATCGTCTCGTACTGATGCGGAAAGTTGAGAATCTCGCTGTGAATCTGTGCCTGTTTGGCAGCCTGAATCACCAGCGCTTCATCTGCACCTGGCTCCCCGTAGCGAATGTTGTTTTTAATCGTCGTGCTGAAGAGAAAGCTGTCCTGAGGCACATAGGCGATCGCGCCACGCAAATCGGCAAGCCGCACCTGGGTAATGTCGTAGCCATCCAAAAACAGTTGACCGGGGGCAATGTCTAATAAACGGGGTAATGCGTTCGCCAGCGTCGATTTGCCAGCGCCGATCGTTCCTACAATGGCAACGGTTTCCTGTGGCTGAATCGTAAAGCTCACCTGTTGCAGTGCGGGCTTCACGGTACCGCTGACGGTTGGAAAGGCAAAGGTCAGGTTTTGCGCGGTCAACTGACCTTGAACCTGCGATCGTGATAGAGCGATCGCATCAGGACGATCGCGAATTTTGGGCTGCACGGTGAGAATGGTTTCGATGCGATCGACGCTCACCTCGCCTCGCTGGTATGCCGTAATGGTGAAGCCAAGCAGGGCAGCCGGAAACGCCAGTTGACCCACATAGAGTAAAAGCGCGACAAAATCCCCGACTGTAATGGCACCTTCATTGATGGCGCTGACCCCAAACCGCAGCACGACCAGCAGCCCTACGCTTGCCAATCCAGGTAGCAGCGGCAGCAGCGTACTGCGCGTCAACGCCAGCGAGATATTTGCCTCCAAAAGCTCCTGATTCCGTCGTTGAAACGCCTCTCGCTCATTTTCTTCCTGAGCGTAGATCTTCACCAGGGCAATGCCGCTCATGTCTTCTTGAATCAGTTCGCTCAGATCAGACAACTGCTCCTGCACGACAATCTGCTGCGCCCGAAGTCGCGTGCTAAACAACTGCACCAAGATCAGCATCACTGGATAGACCGCCAGCGACAGCAGCGTCACTTTGACATCGATTTTGAGCATTGCGGGTAACGTCAGCGCGTAGGCAAACAGCGTATTCGCTACGCTGAGTACCGCAAATCCCAGCAAACGGCGAATATTATCGACATCGCTCGTCGATCGATTGATGAGATCGCCAACGGTATTAGCAGCGAAATAGGATGGCTCTAGCGTCAGCAAATGGGCAAATAGCTTCTGCTTCAGGTCAAACTCAACCTGACGACCCACACCAAACAGCAGCGTCCGCGAGATCATTCGCACAATCCACGTTGCCGATGCCATGCCCAGCACCAGCACCACGTAGTAAAAAACCTGATCAAAGCTAAACGTCACCTGAAGCGTGTCGATCGCATCCCGAATCTGCAACGGAATGCGAACCCCCAGAAAATTCACAATGAAAAGTGCTAGAACGCCTGAGACTGCTGCTTTCCAGTGAGGACGAAGGTATTGCCCCAGTTTTCGCAGTCGAGATTGAGCCATTGTTCGGTATGTCGGTGTTGCTGTATCAGTGCGGAAACTCTCTCATCCTAGACGAATCGGAGCCGCGATCGTTCACTGCTGCTTGCCCACATTTCTCCTTAGTCGTCTACCACTGTTGAGAAGGTTGGTCAGAAGGGGGACTGTTGCTGCGTGTGCCAGTAGACGGATTGTCTGTGCGCGTAGGATCTGTGCGCGTAGGATCTGTGCGTGTAGGATCTGTACGTGTAGGAACGGTGCTTTGAGAAGGAGAAAAGGGTTGGTCAGTAGAGGGAATCGTTTGAGGAAAGGTGGAACCTAACGGGGATGTTTCTAGCCGTGAAGGCGGAGAAAAGGCTTGACCGCGACCTAAGGGTTCCACAGCAACGCCACCACAGTCTCTAAGATCCCGAAATTTAATCCAACCGCGCAGAAAATAATAGAGCGCACTGGAATATTCTTCGATCGCCTGTGACCCCAAATAGAGTGCATCAACGCTGGGCAAAAAGTCAGTTGCCTGAAGATTGTGCTCCACCAGGTCGCGTTCTGGCGCTAAATTATCCAGCTTAGACCGAGCGGGCACGGTGTAAAAATCAGTGGGTCGGGCGATCGGGCAAAAGCCAAACACTTCTCGGAAGGTGCGAAACGTCCGCTCCGTGCTCATGGCAGTATTGACAACGGTCAGTTGATTGCCATAGCTGATTCCGTCCAGTAGCTTTTTAATATTTTCAGCACTTTTGCGAATGCTGATGCCATCGTGGTCTAAACGCATGGCACCGCATGGCACCCCCAGATACTGGTTGAGAAACGTCTCAATATCTTTGGCTTCCGACGCGTTCTCCTTTGTCTCTCCCTCTTTGAGCTTGCGATCGAGCCTCTGAGGAGCGCTAATCACGATCAGGCTACCAGGGTTCTGTCGATAAAGCTGGGCGGCATACAGCAGGCGATCGGCTTTATCAGTCAGTTGAATCGGCAGTTGAGTGCGTCCCTCTGTCAGTGCCCGATACGTTGCGAGGGTCATCGGTTCTTCGCCGTCTGGTGGTCTTGGCGTGGCGGGTTGGGGTGCCCCTGCTGGCGGTCTTGTTGGAGGGCAGGTCGTTCTTGGTCCTAAAAACGGACGTGTTGTGCCCTCTCCCATAAGCGCAATAATCGGCGTGCTGCCAGCGACCTGCGTGGGAGTAGATTGAATCATTTTGATGCCTTCCCATTCCAACTCTTGAGCCAGAAAGTAAGACACGATCGGTAGGCAACACGCCAGCAAAAGCACCAGTCCAATACGAATAATATTACCGACAACCTTGTTGATTTTTGCTCCGGTCAGCAAAATCAGGAGCAGAATCACAGCCAGACTGAGCGGTCTAAACGGCAACGAAATCAGATTCCAGAGCGTTCTAAAAATATCCGAGCTATTAAAGCCGACTGGTTCGATGGTAAAACCCACCCCCAGCATCAGCAGAATGAGCAGCAGCACCAACATGCCCAAGAACGCTTTTGGCAGCGCTTTGAGCAGCACAAACCAGGTGACTAACCCAATCACAATCCAGAGCAATACCTGGGTCAGCAGCAGAAAAACATCGGTAAGCAGTAAAACCATGCTGAGCGTTCCTACCTGCCTGCTACATCTGCTTGATGACCATGCCAGCGCGATCGCCTATTCATATCAACCGACCGTCCACACTGTCTTTTACAGAGACCATGATGCAACCAAATGGTGAATTAGCAACAATTCATTGACAACTGACAACAGGTATTCGTCTGAGTCCAAAGTCAGGACGATCTGAAATGCCCATTTAAATGATACGTTTTTTAGCACAAATTAGTACAAATGTCCGTTTGGCGCGTTTGCTTGGAGCTGATGATGGCGATCGCACCTCGCTCTCAAAGAACTAAAGCATTGCAAAATAGGGTGGGTTGCTTTTCTACCCAGTTAAGTGATCGGTTGAGGCATCTTTAGGAGGTTATCGCAGTGTCAGTCATTCTTGCTCTCATTGTCTTTGGCATTCTCTTTTTCGCCCTAGCGAAAGAGCTAGTGAGCAAGTAGCAGCGTATGGTGGCTGTTGGCGATTGGTTCAGTATCCGCAAAACAATGCAAAAAGGGCGCATCTAGCGCCCTTACTCCTGTAAATCCTTTTGTCCAAAACCTTAAAACGGTGAACGATTTTAGAACGCGCCCACTTTTGCCACGATGACGTAGATAGTGCGTGCAATCAGAGACAGATCGTAAAGCGGATGCCATTGCTCTTGATAGCGCAAATCAAGCTCGACAATATCTTCAAAGTCTTTGACCATCGATCGACCGTTTACCTGCCATTCTCCGGTCATACCCGGCTTGACATTCAACCGTTTCCAGTGGTGGCTATCATAACGTGAAACTTCATCAGCCGTAGGTGGGCGTGTGCCGACGAGACTCATTTCACCAAGCAGCACATTCCAAAACTGGGGAAACTCATCCAAACTGCTGCGGCGCAAAAAGCGACCCATTCTCGTGACGCGAGGATCGTCCTGGTTTTTGAAGATCAGCCCACTTGCCTCGTTCTTTACCTGCGACTTGAGAGCATCTGCGTTCTGCACCATAGAGCGAAACTTATAGATGCGAAACGTTTGACCCAGCAGACCGTAACGCTCTTGAACGTAAAAGATAGAACCGGGGCTATCTAGCTTGATAGCAAGAGCTAGAGGGATAAAGAGAATTACCAGTAGCAACAAGCCAACTAAACTACCCACAATGTCGACCAGGCGCTTGAAGAGTGAGTGAGCCGATCGGTGGGGTACTTGAAGCTCGGCAGAAGTAGGCAGCGACGAATCAACCATTGTGTTAGGGAACGTGGATTGCATGACCGCTTCAGCCTCTGGTAGTGACACCGTGTAAATACGTATAACTTCTGGAGAAATTATAATACCTACTTCATAGCGGTCGATCGTATCCGCTGATCCACTGACTCAATCTTTTTGATAACTTTACAAACCCACTTTTTTACCGATTTTTTATAAAGTTCTTGTAAAGCCTACGTGTATTTTTGCGCCAGCAGAGGGAACAGCGCCTGTCGAGTCATCTTTGGTCTTGCTGCATAATGCCAATTTCTCTGTAGAACGAATGCTATGCCCCAACGGTTCTCGAAGAGTGAAAGCGACTCAAGCCAAAGGTGGTAATAGCGCTCGTTTTAAAGCGCTTGAAATTGCGGCAGCAGCGCTTGGAGGGCTTTACCGCGATGACTTAAGGCGTGTTTTTGCTCACTTGTCATTTCAGCAAACGTGAGCCGCTGTTCGGGGACGTAAAAAATGGGGTCATACCCAAAGCCACCCGTGCCACGTGGAGCGTAAAGAATATTACCAGCGCAGATGCCATCTGCTTGCAGCACGATCGCACCATCCGGGCGGGCGATCGCCACAACACAGACAAACCGCGCTTCACGATTCAGCTCATTCCCCAACTCGTGCAGCAGGCGATCAATTCGCTCTACATCTGTCTTCCCATAGCGGGCAGAATAGACACCTGGTGCTCCATCCAGCGCGTCTACCTCTAAGCCAGAATCGTCAGCGATCGCCCACTCCCCGGTTGCCTTTGCCACTTGCGACGCTTTCAAACGTGCGTTTTCAGCAAACGTAGCGCCCGTTTCCTCAATCTCTAGCGCATCGGGCTTCAGCGCCAGTTCCCAATCCAGTCCTGCTAACAGCGCCTGCATTTCTTGGAGTTTGCCGGGGTTTCCGGTTGCTACGATTAACACTTTCATCGCTGACTCATCCTTATAGAGCAGTCCTAAATATAGAGCAGTCCTAAATCATTGGTGAGCAAGACTATCGATTAGCGGTCAGCGGTCAGCGGTCAGCGATCAGCTTTTTTGCGGACGGCTGACCACTCATACCAGCGTCATGCTCATCATTCAAACGATAATATTCGGTTGTTTTAGTACACGTAACGCTATGTGAGCCTTCAGCAGTCAACTCTCAGCTCTAAATGCCATGCTGAGGGCTAACCATTGTTGGATTACCACCGTTGGAATACCATACAAACCTATAGCAGACCTGGATCATTTGTGAGCGAGACTGAATCAGTTAGCGGTTAAGCGATCGGCTTTTCTGCTGACCGCTGACCGCTGACCGCTCATACCAGCGTCATTCTCATTACTTAAGTAGGATCGCCATACTTTGAAATCACTATACTTCGAAAGAGTTGCAGCATAAGTCGCTGGCTGTTGATAAGCTGTAGAATGAACTTTGGCTACTAGTAGGTAATCTCATGCAAAAGCGTACCGCGTTCGATAGCACTCAATTGATGCGTCGAGCTGATGAATTGATTTCAGCCGCCTCCAATCGTTATCGAATTACGGTTCAGGTAGCGAATCGGGCGAAGCGTCGTCGGTTTGAAGATTTTGACAGTGTGGATGACCCCATGATGAAGCCCGTCATGCGAGCGATCATTGAGATGTCAGATGAACTGACTCAGCCTGAAATCATTGGTGAGTAGCGCTGACGGTATGGTCTGTCAGAATTGACCTGAAGGGCGATCGCTACTTATAGCAATAGTCAGGTGGGTTGGGAGCATGTCACTTTCGCAAGTGCTAGATTCTGCCCTCATCCCCAACCCTTCTCCCCGAGGAGAAGGGAGCAAGGATTCAAAGTCCCTCTCCCTGGGGAGAGGGATTTAGGGTGAGGGCGCAAAGGTGACATGCTCCCGGTGGGTTAGGACGAGGTGCAGAGGTAACCCCCCGCACCTCCTTTAATTCCAACGTCCTAGCTTTTATAGCGATCGATACTGATCTCAACATCTTTCTCTAAGCACTGCATAGGCGATGGTAATGGCAAAAAAACGTGTGGCAGTTCAACGCGCTTGCATACTTCTACTCTCGTTCATGAGTGGCTTGCTCATTGTGACGACTTTAGCAGTCTTGCTGCCTGACGCACTCGTGCGATCGCCTGCGTTAGCTCAACGAGTACGACCAGAAGCAGTTTGGCAATCTGTGTATGAGCGAGTACCGTCGTTACCCAAAGAGAACCAGTACGTGAGTAAAGAAACTGGCAAAGTTGACGCAGATAATACGCTGGTCGGTCGTTTTGTGCGCTACCACCTCTATGTTGCTGGACGATCGCCGCTCTATCGCTTTGACTGGAAATTGACCGTAGCAGATTACCTGGGGTTGGGTCTCAATGGTGCTTTTGATGAGACAAGCTACCCCAGTCGTGCAACCTTGCGAACAAACCCAGCAGAAGGTGATCAGGCAGCGATTAATCGGCTCAGTCGATCGCAGCGCGAGGCATTAGTGCAGGCATTAGTAGATGCCTTCTCGCCAGCCGCCGATTCATCACAAGTAACGCCTGTTTCTCCACCCCAGTTGCCCTCTAGCCCAGCAGCAAACCCTTAGCACTTTAGCGATCGCGCCCGCTGAAGCCATAGCGGTAGTACGCATGGTCAAATGGATGTGACTATCGGCTCGGTAGGGATGCTGAAGAGAGATATCTTTAGGATGCTCAATACAATGGTCGTTTGCTTTGTAGCAAGGCACATTATATAAGCGGCGATCGTGCGCCTAATTCCTAATCAAGTTAAACGACCTACATAAAGTCGTCTTGCTCGACGTGCAAGCTCGATGCCGCTACCTGTAAGAACAGCTCAACCCCTTAAAAGGCAGAGAGTTTGTAATCTAGAACACCATTAAATGGTCAGTCAAAAAGTTACCCGACAGGGTACCAAAATGAACTAATTATTTCTGCTAATGTATAAGCGGCGGGAATTTCATCAGAACTTCATAAATTCCAGTAGCTCAAGGGGAAAGACGTGACAACCGCGAGAAATGTCAAGCTAACGCTTGCAGTTGTTGATCCAGAGTTAGATGAAGAGGAAAAAGACTTAGAGGCTCGTAGACTTCTCAGAAATCTGAGAGAAATGAAAGACGAGGTTGAGCGCGTCGAACTTGCTACAAGAGAGCCAACAGCAGGTACCAAACCTGTGCTTGAAACTTTAGTCGGAATTCTAACCGCTGAGGTCAGTGCTAAGAATATAAAAGCGGTGTTTGAGCGACTCAGTGAATACTGGAAGCGCCCAATCGAGATGGAAGTTGAGGCAAATGGACGCAAGCTGAAACTTAAAGTTAGCAGCCAGAAGGATTTGGAAAAGGCGATCGAGGCGGCTCAAAAGTTTGTAGCAGGATCATAGAAGGGGTAACAAGGACTAGTATGGCGAAGATAGCACTACTGATTGGGATTAGTGACTACTGCGAATTACCTCGGTTGCCGGCAACGACAAGGGATATAGAAGAATTAGAGCAAGTATTAAGAAAAACAGAGATCGGTGGATTTGACGACGTTCGGCTTCTAAGAGATCCAAATGCTCACGACATGAAAGTGGCAATTGCAGAGTTGTTTGCAAACCGTAAGCGTGAGGATTTAATACTGCTGTTTTTCTCAGGACACGGAGTTAAGGACGATCGAGACGGAAAATTATATTTTGCTACAGCCGATACGCGAAAGGCTCATGCTACTTGGACAGCTGTTTCTGCTCAAGAAATCTTAGATTTCATGCGAAATAGTCCTAGTAAACGACAGGTTGTAATTTTAGATTGTTGCTATAGCGGAGCGGCTGTAACTGGCGTAGTTGAGAAAGCGATTAATATTGAGAAAGCGGTTGATGTTGATTCAAATATTAAAGGTTTGGCGATTTTGCCTAACGTTAATGTGAATTCACACATTGATGATTTGGGTGGCGAAGGTCGAGTTGTCTTAACCTCATCAACATCAACACAAGTGTCTTTGGTAGATTCAGAGCTTTCTGTTTATACCAAATTCTTGATTGAAGGACTTGAGACAGGATCAGCAGATGAGGGTGACAACGGTTTTATTACAGCTCATGAATTACATAAATATATCAAGCAGAAGCTTACAACAGCTGGCTCACGAATGACACCAGAATTTTACCCTTCACATGAAGGGTTTGAGATTGTTTTAGCTAGATCTCACAGATCTCAAAGTGGTAATCCAGAACTTGAGTATCGTAGAGATGTTGAAAAATACATTATCGGAGCGCGGAACAGCTCTGAAAAGATTAGTAATTACCTTGCCAACAATAAAATTACTGGTAGCACACCTCGCAAAAACCTTGATGCTTTTCGAGACAAACTGAAACCTCTTGGTTTGACTGTGCAAAGAGCTGATGAGATTGAAAGCGAAGTTTTAGAGCCGTTAAAAATTCTTGAGGAGAAGAGACGCAAGTACCGAGAAGCATACATTGATGATCTTCAAAACGATCAATATTCTTTGCATGATGAAAACCGTAGGGAGTTAGATAAGTATCGAAGAAGGCTTGATTTACAAAAAACTGACCAGGACTTGATTGAGCGTCAAGTTCATCTAGAAACATACGAAGAACGATGCCGAGAATTAGGCAATCAAAGGGCTAATCAATTACCTGACGAGTTAAGTGTTTTACGAGCCAAACTACAGCCTCACCTTACAGATGATGTAGTAGATTCTCTTCATAAAAAGTATTTTCCTAACGTAGGTTCTTCACCAAAACGTATCACTCCTTGGGTTTTTGTTGCTTTAGCTCTAGTTGTTCTTGGGGTTGCCCTTTCACAACGTACACGAGATGCTCAAAACCCAACTCCATCACCAATCCCTAACAGTCCAAGCAGCCCAGACAATTCTAATCAACTCGATCGTATTTCAGATGTTCCAGATGTTCCAGATCTACCCAATGTAGAGTTTAAGTACGGTGGCAGCACAACTTGGGCACCGCTTCGGAGACCAAAAGAAGAAGGGGGAAAAATACTCCCAGCTATCCAGGATGCATTTCCAAACTTTCGGTTGAAATACGAGAAACCGCCTGAAGGACAGAAAGATGGATCAAGAACTGGCATCTCAATGCTGACTAAAAAGCAGCTTGACATTGCTCTGTCATCTGATGAAACCCCTGCAAGTGAGAAACAAGCATCTAATTTATTTGAAGTTAAAGTTGGGAAAGACGCAATTGCAATCATCGTTAATCCTGACAGCGGGATCACAGAGCTAACAATTGAACAATTGCAACAAATATATAGAGGTGGAATAACAAACTGGAAAGAATTAGGAGGCAAAGACTTGCCTATTCAACCCTACTCTCGTTCGTCAGAAAGTAGCACGACCGGCTTCGTTGGAGAGAATGTTTTTAATGGTACTCCTGCTAGCAACCTGAAACGCCCTGATACCCCTACGAAAGGTATAAATTTCGTAAAAAATGATCCAGGAGGCATTTTCTTCTTATCAGCACCAGAAGTATTTAGTCAGGATTCAGTAAAAGATGGCAGTGTTGTGGTGCTTGCTCTTAAAAAAGATGCTTCTTCTCTTTCGATTGCTCTAGATAGCAACAAGAATTTTGCTCTCGACCAGTCTATCTTTCAGGATGGGAAGTATCCACTTGTTCGAGGCTTATATGTAGTTTATAGGAATGACAAGACAGAGGCTGAAAAGGCAGGAAAGGCTTACGCTGCTATGCTTTGCACTAAGCAAGCTCAGCAACTTCTCAAAGATCTTGGATATGGTCGAGGTGATTGTAAGTAACTCGGTGGATTAATCTCGGCATCCAACGCGGAGATTTTATTGACTACAATATCCCAAACGTTGGCGAAATCAGCTCCAAAGTAATTGTGAGTTAACCGATCGCACATTCCAGCCATAGCTCACCATTCAATAGAACCTTAGTTCCGACGCAACACATTCGTAGAAGTTTAAGCGACGACATTGCAACGCTTGATGCCTGGTTAAAACCTCTGACAACCTCCGAGGTTTAGCCAGAATCAGCTTCAGTCTTCCCAGTGCTCTTGAACGCAGCTTTTAAATGATGAGGCTGACTTGAGAACCCTGTTCCGTTTTAAACACCTCAATACGCGATTGAAATGCCTCTTTGAAGTGAGGCACATGGGAACAGTGAGAATGCAAGCGAAGTCAGCCGCGATCGCGTTGATGGCGGCAATCAGGCGATCGCACTAAATCTAACTCAACTTTTGAAGCAAACACTTGATCGCGCTTCTCGCAGGGTGCGTTAATAAAATGGTGAGTTTGCTTTGCAGCAACTTACTCTGCAACGTTGGCGGTTGCGAAGCTGAAAGAAAAAACTTTTCTGTCGGCTTCGCAAGGGTGATGCAATGCTTGCCTGTCAAATCGACATTACACAGGTTGATTAGTCGGCACTGCCAGCATTCGAGGAATCAACACATGATCAGGCTGTTCGAGCACAAACCGGACACAACGAGCAATATCTTCTGGTTGGAGCGCGCCACCCGAATTGATGTAATTTTTGTCGTCCTCACTCCAGTGATCATATAAGTTTGTAGCCACAGTACCAGGGGCGATCGCGGATACTTTGATCCCCGTTCCTGCCAGTTCCATCCGCAAAGCATCGGTAAACGCTTCAACTGCGTGCTTTGTACCGTTGTAGGCACCATATTGAGGTGCGGTTTTGAGTCCAGCAATACTGGATGTGTTGATGAGAAAGCCACTGCCTACTTGTTTGAAATGACGCACTGCCATGTATGCCAGTCGATAAACCGATTCCACATTGAGGCGTACCATTTGGCAAACCGCTTCAATATCCACTTCTTCAATGGAGCCAACGGTCATCGCTCCGGCATTATTGATGACGACATCCAGTTGCCCAAAGGTGGCGATCGCAAAATCGACCAGTTTTTCAGGCACGTCAGGATCGGTAACGGCAGCGGCAACTACTTTAGCGTTTTTGAGCGATGCCGCAAGTTGGTCAAGCTTGTCTTGCGATCGTGCTGTTAGCACCAAATTCATGCCAAGAGCATCTAGGTCTTGAGCGATCGCCTTGCCGATGCCGCTACTTGCTCCTGTGATGATGGCGGTTTTTCCTGCGAGTTTCATACGTGCAATTCTCCAAATGTGAATGTATTAGTTCAGAGGATGTCTTAAAAGCTGTAAGGTGCGCTCCTAAATGCCCCCCTAGCCCCCAATTCTGGGGGAGCCAGACTTTCAAAGTCCCCCAAAATTGGGGGATTGAGGGGGCAAAGACGGTGTCCTTGACACTTCTCAGACATCCTCTCAAAGCAAAATTGTTAGAGGAATGATTCACAAAACCATACCTGGCGAAGACAATCTAGGACAGATCAACCCAAACGGTTTTCGTTTGCAGGTAAAACTCCAATGCTTCTCGACCGTTTTCCCGTCCATAGCCGCTCATCTTGTAACCACCAAAAGGGCTTGAGGGATCGAATTGACCGTAGGTGTTTACCCAAACTGTGCCTGCCTTCAACTGGGCTGCGGCTTTGTGCGCCTGCTTGATGTTGCGAGTATGCACACCCGCAGCCAAGCCATACTGGTTGCTATTGGCAATGCGAATGGCATCATCGAAGTCATTGAAGGGAATGACTGAAAGAATGGGACCAAAGGTTTCTTCGCGGGCGATCGTCATCTCACTCTTCACATCCGCAAACACAGTTGGTTCCACAAAGTAGCCCTTACCTGTACCAATATTTGCAGCTTTGCCACCGCTGACTAAACGCGCCCCATCTTGTTTGCCAACTTCCATGTAGCGGAGTACATTTTCGTATTCGCTGCGGTTGGCGATCGGTCCCATTTGACTTTTAGGATCAAGCGGATCACCGACTTTGGTTCGCTTTGCCCATTCCACCACACGCTCCAGCACGTCGTCATACACCGATCGCTCGATCAACATGCGCGATCCGGCATAGCAAATTTCACCCTTGTTGTAAAACATCCCGTAGTAAGCGGTTTCTGCTGCGGCATCCAGATCAGCATCCGCAAAAATGATGTTGGCAGACTTACCGCCCAACTCCATCGTTAGATGTTTCAATGTGTCGGCTGCATCTTTGATGACGCGAATGCCGCTTGCCGTTGAGCCTGTGATCGCAACTTTATGCACATCAGGATGGGTTGAAAGCGTGTGCCCAACCGTGCTTCCCGGTCCTGGAACCACATTAAACACCCCATCAGGAATTCCTGCTTCCTGCATAATTGCTGCCACTTTGAGCGCAGATAGCGGTGTTGACGAGGCAGGCTTGTGAACGATCGTATTGCCTGCCGCCAGTGCAGGAGCAAACTTGTGAATGGAGAGAACGAGGGGGAAGTTGAACGGCGTAATGGCAGCGATGACTCCTAAAGGTTCCCGCAGCGTATACGTGTGTAATCCCTTGGTGGTTTGTTTAACAGACCCTTCAATTTTGCTTGCCCAACCTGCAAAGTAGTGAAACACATTCGCTAAATGGGGAATATCGATCGCCATGCTGTCTGTAAACAGCCGCCCCATTTCTTTTGCCTGCAAAAATGCCAGTTCTTCACCATACTTCAGAAACAAATCTCCAATGCGCCAGAGGATTTTACCTCGCTCGTGACCGCTCATCTGTCCCCAAGCACCCTGTTCAAAAGCACGGTGAGCCGATGCGATCGCCGCGATCGCATCTTCTTTTGTGCCTTCTGCAACCTGGGCAACCACCGCCTCTGTCGTTGGATCAATGACATCAAATGTTTTGCCACTACTGGAGTTACGCCAGCTACCGTTGATATAAAGCTGGGTCAGATTAATTGTAAAATTGGGATGAGTCGATGACTGCAAGACATCAAGTTGTGCGACCATGTTTTTCCCCTTAAGTGAAAGCCATAGACCAAATCAATTAATTTAGCCATAAGCTAACCATAGAAGGCTTCACGAGGATACAATAGGCACTTCTTGCGTTCTTTTTGACGATTCTTGCTATTGCTTTCGCAGTTGCATCGGTGTGAGTCCTGTAGCTCGCTTCAGGTGACGTGTTAGTTGGCTTTGCTCATTAAACCCCACTGTTTGAGCAACTTCTGCGATACTCAGTTGGCTCTGCAACAGTAATTGCTTTGCCCGTTCTACGCGCTGCCGAATCAAATATTGATGAGGAGATGCGCCAGTAGATTGTTTGAATAAACGGCAAAAGTGGTATTGGCTCAGACAACAAAGCGCGGCAAGCTGTTCTAAAGACAAGTCTTCTGCTAAATGCTCACTGATAAACTCAAGGATGAGGTGTAGTCTTACCCTTGATAGCCCGCCCTTGTAATTGCAGGGCAATACCCGACTGTTTGAATATTGCTTGACTAGCCTTGCTGCAAGGGCAGTCATCAAACTCTCTGCGTATAAAGTTCCAGTTGCGCCTCCGCTCTCGACTTCTGACAGCAAGTGCTTGGCAACATTGGCAACTAATTCATCTTCAAAATTTGGTTGCGGAATGATTTCGATTCGTTCTCCAGCACTAATGTCTCGTGCGGCTCTTTCAACGAATTTGGGTTCGAGGTATAAAACTAAAAAGTCAGCTTGCGAAAAACTGTGACCAATGTGTGGCAATCCGAATGGATATAAGAGCGCATCGCCGCAGTTATGTGTAATGGTGCGACGACGAGTTCCGGTGTCGAAAATGTCTTTTTTGTAATTGCCGCTTAGTAGAAAACCGATGATGTGTGTGGGAAAACAAATTTCTGGAGTGACCGCATGATCAAAAATACGATGGCGTTCTAAGCGAAAGCCATGCCATTTAGCCAGCAAGCTCTTACTTGACAAAACAGGAGCAAAAATCCCGCTAACCTCTGAGAGAGCGTCGAGTTTAACAGTATTGCTACATGCTGTTTGTTTTGCTGGGTGTATCATGGCTAACACTTACAACATCACATAAGAGGCAATGACTTTCAGCTCCCTTCTGGGGAACAGAGTTGGGGATGAGAGCAAATCATCCCGCCAATCAGCAACGCCCATCATTTGCACTACGATCGCATCTCTCGCTCAGTATATCAAGGGTTAAAGCGATTGGTGGCTGGGTTAGCTATCTTTTCAGATGAGCAGCTAAGTAGTGACATAGATAAATTTGGTCACCCTACCGACACCTCCCAAACTACCGCCTTATCAATCTTCTCAAAGCAACTCAGCCATAAACATTGACAAGCAGCTTCTTAGCAGTTGCCCTTATCGAGGAATTAAGCGGCTCAACAAGTTATTGGACGGAGCAACTCCCCCGATTTGCTTCGGTGGGAAAAGAGATCGAATGCTTGCTGTCTATCGACCTCAATTAATGAAGGAGATAGACAGCAACTAGTCTGCATCGTAGCTTTAGTTGGGGATTAAACAGAGTATTCCGTTTAGCGGCTGAGTTCGTAAACCTAAGCGGCAGGGCTTTGACTCTTGGGGTCTTCACTGTCGGTTTTTACCGTGCGACGTGCGGGACGTTTTCGGTCTTTCCGGCGGGTGCCACCAGCCATCGCATACTCGTTACTATTCTTGCCAAACTTAGACGCAACTCCCATCAGCATGCGCTCTGACCATTCAGAAAGGAGCGTTTTTCCCTCCCCGATCGCAATACTGGCATCGTTAACTACTGCTAGAGCAGTGTTGTAAACCTCCAGCTTCTGCCGCGTCTCGTTAATTAACTGCTCATAGGTTTCTACAGTCAGCCCGTTGCCCAGGTCGAGGGATACACTAACAGCTTTAAGCGCTCCCAAACGCGATTCAGCTTTATCTAAAATTCGAGAGACTTTTTTTGGTCTTGGCATCAGAGTTCACCCGTATGATTGAACGTTTAGTCCAAACTAACTCAGACAAACTGAGGCAAAGAACCGTAAGTTTTGCTAAAAATGTCGGCTCTTTTTGCTCAAAGGTTCAGAAACGTCAGTGAACTTACGAACTGAAAGAGCGACGATCGCTCAGGAAATCTACTGCCCTGGCAACCAATCTCTTAGGCTGCTAAATTGAGATTGTATGCAGAATCTGTAAGAGGCGATCGCAGCCATAGCAAAACTCCCCCAGTTCAACCGAATCAACTGACGAAACGAAGATCCGTTTGAACAGAATCAATTTCGGCTAATCCAGATCAAAGAAATACTTAAACTGAATCAATATCAGCATAAGGAGATCTTATTTCTCAACGCTGCGAATCAATTTCCGCTCAAGCTGAATCAAGATCGACTAAGCCTGAACTACTATTGGCTTGACCTGAATCGCTTCCCGCTTGACCGGAATCAAGATCAGCTTAGCTTGAATCAAGATCAGCTTTTCGGCGTTGCTGAATCCAGGGATGATTTGCCCTCATCCCCGACCCTTCTTCCCAGGGAGAAGGGAGCTAGAACGCTTGTTCCCTCTTCTTGGGGAGAGGGAGAGGGCTAGTTAACGCGATGTGCAACTAGTTCGCCCTCATCCCCACCCTTCTCCCTGGGGAGAAGGGCTTCCAGACCGTTCCGGTTCCCTCTCCCATCGGGAGAGGGCTAGGGTGAGGGCAGTTTTGGCAGGTATTTTAGGAAAGTCGCACATTGCGTAAGTTAGCCAGAATCGGCTTCAGTCTTCCCAGTGCTCTTGAACGCAGCTTTTAAATGATGAGGCTGACTTGAGAACCCTGTTCAGTTTTAAACACTTCAATACGCGATTGAAACGCCTCTTTGAAGTGAGGCACATGGGTAACAGTGAGAATACAAGCGAAGTCAGCCGCGATCGCGTTGATGGCGGCAATCAGGCGATCGCACCCTTCCGCATCTTGCGTACCAAAGCCTTCATCAACGATCAGCATTTGTAGTGCCGTGCCCGATCGGTGTGCGAGGAGCCGTGCGAGTGCCAGCCGAATGGCAAAGTTAACCCGAAACGCTTCTCCACCCGAATAGGTTTCATAGGGACGAGTGCCGTGGGCATCGGCAATCAAAATGTCCAGCGTTTCAATCAGTTTTGCGGTTGGAGGCGCTGACGTTTTGGTAGAAAGCTTTGCCTGACGGGTTTGGTCGCGGCGATGAGAGCGTTGCGTCACAAATTGAATGTGCAGTTGGTTCGCACTGAGACGACTGAGAATTTGGTTGGTTTCTGCTTCGAGTTGCGGCAGTGCGTTCTCAATCATCAATGCCTGAATGCCATTCTTACCAAATGCCTGCGCCAGCTCTTGATAGATGCGCTGCTGGCGTTGAGCGGTTTGTAATTGAATTTTGAGTGTTGAGTGTTGAGTATTAAGTGTTTCGAGCTGCTGCTGTTGTTGCTGTATGCGCCCCAGGCAGGCGAGTTGCTCATCTAATTGCGATCGCCGCTGCTGGATTGCCTGTTCCAGACTTTGGATGTGAGCGTGACCGTCAGGGGTTTGCTCTAGCTGTTGTACAAGCTGCTGTACGTGCGTTTGAGCCGCTTGATAGTTGGTGGTGCGATCGTGCAGAGTCTGAGTCAAAGCACCAACCCGTTGCTGCGTCTGAGGATACTGTTGATGGGCACGTTCTAACTCTTGATAACGAAGCTGCCAGTTTTGCGCTTGCCGTAGCGCTTGACGAATAGTGTTATGTTGTTCTGGATCATAGCCAAGTTCAGCAATGTGGTGATCCAATAGGGCAAGCTGCGCAACGGTTTCAGCGCGTAATTGCTCAACGCTAGTTTGCTGTGCTGCAATTTGGATCTGAAGGTCAGGCTGCCGCTGAGTAAGCTGTGCCTGTCGCCGTTGCGCTTGCTTAATTTCGGCATGACGGATTTCTGCCCAACGCCAGCGATCGACTTCGCCCCGTGCCAGTGCATGATTTTTTTCGTCGTAGTTTAACTGTTGCAAGCTGCGATCGAGCCATTGCAGTTCTTCTTGCAGGTCAGTTGAGTAGTTACCCTGGAGCGATCGTTCTAACGCAGCCGCTTCTGCTATGACTTGTTGCAATGTTTCCTGCACAGCGATCGTCATCTGAAGCTGTTCGTGTAGTTGACCGCGCCGTTCTAATACTGCACTATAGGGCTTCAGTTCTTGCTCCAGGTCACGATACTCCTGCCGCAAGATTTGAATTTCACGCTCTGATGCCGATAGCTGCTCTCGGATCACCCAAATTTGCTCTGTGACCGCTTGCTGCTCAGCCTGATGTTTTTCTAACACCAGATGCCAATGGTGTTCATCAAGTGGGCGATCGCAGAGAGGGCAGGGGGGGTAGGGTGTGGGGTGTGGGGTGTGGGGTGTGGGGTGTGGGGTAAGGAAGTTTTGAGTAGTGTGTGCCGCCGTGCTAGAAAGTTTTGAGTTGCTTTCCCTGCTTCCCTTGCTCCCTTGCTCCACTGCTTCTGCCTTCTGCCCTCTGCTTTCTGCCTCCTGCCCTCTGCCTTCTGCCTTCTGCCTCAACAATTCAAGTTTCTGCGCTAAATCTGCCAACTGCGCTTCACAGTGTCGCTGCTGTTCTTGAAGCTGTTCCATGAAACTGCGACGTTCTAAGCCTCGTTCGCGCACTTGCTCCTGGTAGGCGCGTCGTGCGTCCAGGGCAGTGATGCGATCGCTCACTTCCAGTACCGCTTGTTTGAGTTGAGGCTGGCGTGCCTGCTGCGCGTGGAGTTGCTGTGCCGAAGCATGGAGTTCTTCTAGTCGAGTCGTCAGGCGAGTGTGCTCTCGGTCGAGCTGGCTTTGAAGCTGCTGGCGGCGCTGCAAGAGTGGAGAAGCCTGCACTTGAAGTTGATCCAGGGCACTGAGATGAGCGCGTGCTTGCTGGAGTTGTTGCATGGCAGCAGCGATGTCGGTTGCTTTGCTGAGCGTCTGGTGTAGTTCCGTTTCTTGCTGTACCAGTGCCTCTAGCTGTGCCTCTAGTTGCTGTTGTTGGTGCTGTCGATCGGCTAATTGTTCCTGCTGCTGCTGTTGATACTGTTGACGCTGCGTCTGGGCAACCTGATACGCCTGAAATCGGGTCGATAGCGTCTCTTCATGCGCCTGTAACGTTTGAAAATGCTGGTAGCCCGCCACGATCGCCGCTTCTTGCTGAAGCAATGCTCCTAACTGCTGCTGCTGCTGTTGGGCAACGGTTAACTCCTGCTGTAAGCGCTTGCAATCCTGTTCGAGATGGCGCTGTTGTTGCTGCTGCCAGGTAAGCTGCTGCTGCCAGGTCAGTCGCTGCTGTTGGACTGCTTGCAATGCCTGAAGCGTCTCGCTATCAACGGTTTGCTGCTGTTGCATCACTGCCAGCATAGACTCTAGCGCTGATTGTTCTTGCGTAATGCGATCGCGCTGCTGTAGCTGCTCTCGGGTCGTCTCCAGATTGCGTTCCAGTAAATCAATCTGTCCCTTGAATTGGCGCGATTGATCTTTTGCCTGTTCTGCTACACTGTCGTACTGATCGAGCTTCAGCAGATCTGCCAGAATTTGCTTGCGCTCAGTCGGACGCTTCAGCATGAACTCATCTGCCCTTCCCTGCCGCAGATACGCCGAATTCACAAACGTCTCATAGTCCAGCTTCAAGTGTTCCAGGATCAACTGCTGGGTGGCACGAACGCCTTTAGCGGTGAGAGTCCGGAAGCGTAGGGAGTGGGGAGTGGGGAGTGGGGAGTGGGGAGTGGGGTGGGGGGGGGGGGGTGTGGGGTGTGGGGTGTATGTGAGAACAGGTTGAGTTGCTTCCCCTGCTTCCTCTGCCTCCCCTGCCTCCCCTGCCTCCCCTGCCTCCCCTGCTTCTCTCCTCTCCCCTGCTTCCTCTGCCTCCCCTGCTTCTCTCCTCTCCCTCCCCTGCGCCACCTGAAACTCCAACGACGATGCTTGCCCTCGATAACGACTGCGGATGATGCGATAGGTTTGTTGATTATTGATAAAAACGAAATCCACTTGCGCTTCTTGAGCACCAATGTGAATCACGTCATCTTCGGCAGCCGCACGGCTTTGACCCCACACAGCCCACGCGATCGCCTCCAACAACGACGATTTGCCTGCACCATTGGCACCACAAATGCACGCTGTGTGCAAACCCCGAAAATCCAGGGTCGCTTCACGATAGCTCAGAAAGTTTTTGAGAACGAGCTTCAGGGGAATCATGCTGTACAAAAGCCGCAGAGCTACTTTTCAGCTTAGCAGTACGTTTGCACTTTAATACAATTGCACTTGTTAAAGCTATTGGCTATCAGCGGTCAGCGGTCAGCGATCAGCGGTCAGCGGTCAGCTATCAGCGGTCAGCGATCAGCGGTCAGCAAGAAAACGCTGTTAGCGATCAAGTGCTCGATCGATAAAAGGTGAGTGCTGTATTGCTATAGACTTTTTGACGGCACATTTCTAGTGTGGATGGTGTTAGAACGTTTAAGCGATCGGGGTTATGTTCCACTGCCAATTCGCCATCGGATGCTAGTAGTTGAAGCTGCGCGATCGCCTCAATCACTGACGCATACAGATCGCTTTCATACGGTGGATCAAAGTAAATGCGATCGAATTGTTGCCCTTCCAACGATTTGATTCGCTGTCGCACATCACCGCGCAACACTTGAAAGGTTTGCGAGTCATTCGCTACTTGTTGCCAATTCTGTCGAATGATGGCACAGGCACGAGTGGATTGTTCAATCCCCACCGCAACCGCTGCACCTCGACAGAGCGCTTCTGCTCCCATTGCGCCACTGCCTGCACACAAATCGAGCCAACGACAGTCATCGATCGTCCCTTGCCAGATATTGAACAATGCCGATCGTACGATCGCCAACGTGGGTCGGGTTTCTTGACCTGGCAACGTTTTGAGTTGACGATTACCGTAGATTCTTAAAGTCATTTTTAGCTATCAGCTATCAGCTATCAGCTTTCAGCGGTCAGCTTTCAGCTTTTGAATTAGGGCAGTGAGCATTCGTTTAACTTCAGTAACTTCAGAAATTAACGCTTGGTGCTTCAAATGGTCTAAAAAACCGAGATCACAAGCAAGCAAAAGGTGGTATTCCAATTCGCTGGCAGAACCCATTGCCATTTGTAAGAAACGAGCAAAATCTGCATCCGTTCCCCTCCCGCAACCTTCAGCGATATTGGCAGCGATCGAGGCAGAAGCACGTCGGGCTTGGCTGGTCAGCCCATACAGTTCGTCTTTAGGAAAGCAATTGGTCAGCCGATAAACATCAAGAGTCGTTTGATGGCTTTTCTGCCAAACTTTCAATTCTCTAAAATCTTTCATTCCTATCAATCAACTTTTAGCAGTCTTCTCCCTCCTAGTATTTCCCTTGTTTGGCTATCAGCTATCGGTTATCAGCTATCAGCTTTCAGCTTTCAGCTTTCAGCTTTCAGCTTTCAGCTTTCAGCTTTAAATTCTACGCTGAGTCTCTTACCTGACGGCTGACGGCTGACGGCTGACGGCTGACCGCTAATTCTTCAAGCTGACCGCTGACCGCTGACCGCTGACCGCTGACCGAACAAAGTTCGCCAGGATTTGCAGCCCTGATGTAGATGATTTTTCGGGATGAAATTGGACTGCCATCAAGTTATCTTGCTCGATCGCAGCCGTTACCGTTTGGCTACCGTGTGTAATCGTTGCAGCGCGTACAGCCGGATCACTTGGGTCAACATAGTATGAATGCACAAAATATAGCCACGGATCAGCGGGTAACTGCTGCCAGAGAGGAGAGTTTGGCTGCGTGAGTTCTAACTGGTTCCAGCCCATGTGAGGGATAGTAATCCCCGGTTCGTGATGAAAGCGTTTGACGGTGCCTGCGATAATACCTAAACCGGGTTCTTTGCCTTCTTCGCTGGATTCAAAAAGAATCTGCAAGCCTAAGCAAATGCCCAAGAAGGGTTTGCCACTGGCGATCGCTCGTTTAATCGGTGCTTCCAAATGGCGCGATCGCAGATGTTGCACAGCCGGATCAAAGGAACCAACACCAGGTAACACGATCGCATCCGCCAGATCCAATTCAGTTGGAGAATCGGTAATCTTAGGCGTAGCACCTGCGTTCTCAAGCCCTTTGCAAGCAGAATGCAGATTGCCCATGTCGTAATCCACCACGGCGATCGTCGGCATCTTTCGTCCCTTTGTGCGCGTTCACTCTCTAGAATTGTAGTTGGGATGAGCGGTCAGCGGTCAGCGGTCAGCGGTCAGCGGTCAGCGGTCAGCTTGAAGAATTAGCCGTCAGCCGTCAGCCGTCAGCGGTCAGCTTGAAGAATTAGCGGTCAGCCGTCAGCCGTCAGCGGTCAGCTTGAAGAATTAGCGGTCAGCGGTCAGCGGTCAGCGGTCAGCGGTCAGCGGTCAGCTTGAAGAATTAGCGGTCAGCCGTCAGCGGTCAGCGGTCAGCTTGAAGAATTAGCGGTCAGCCGTCAGCGGTCAGCGGTCAGCTTGAAGAATTAGCGGTCAGCCGTCAGCCGTCAGCGGTCAGCGGTCAGCGGTCAGCTTGAAGAATTAGCGGTCAGCCGTCAGCCGTCAGCGGTCAGCGGTCAGCGGTCAGCTAAGAGACTCAGCGTAGAATTGAAAGCTGATAGCTGAAAGCTGATAGCTGATAGCTGAAAGCTGATAGCTGATAGCTGAAAGCTGATAGCTGATAGCTGATTCACCCGTGATCTAGAATGACTCTATGTTCAAAGTTGTCACACCACGATTCTCGCAAACCTTCGATCGCTGGACAGATGCCCTCAACACTGCGAAAGGGTTGATTCCTGAGTGCAAAAGCCTGACAGAAGACATTCGCATTTTTCTGTTCGATGAGCTGGTGTGGGTGTACAGTCGATCGCACAAATATCCGCAATACATTGGTGCAGGCATGTACGATCGCCTCGCTAGAATCTTTTTGCAAGAAGCGATCGCCGAATCCACAAGCGCCGAGTAGCGCCTAGCCGCCAGACACTAACTAAAGAAACGCTGACCGCTGATAGCTGATCGCTGACCGCTAACCGCTAATAGCTGACCGCTGATAGCTAACCGCTGATAGCTGATACGTGGCGTATAAAATGCGCTCTAGTGATTGAGTTTGTTACAAAAATTTATATTATTGCCGCCAGTAGCTTAATCTTTCAGTCAGACGGTGCTAGAGAGGCGCTTCAGGGCTAGAGGTTTATCTGCGTGACGGTGCCACGGACTAAACTCTCCTGGTTTAGCCGAAACGTTTGCTGCATCAACTGTTTGAATTCGTTTCATTTGGGTAGAAAGCAGCGTCGATCGCTCGGCTTTTGTATATCTTCAGTCAGGCATATGTTCAACACCGTACAAAACGCCTAGTATGAAACCATTAACAAAAATTTAATAAATTCGTTTATTAAAAAGTGCTTACTGTATGGTCAAGCGATCGCTCCAGGTATCGCTATCTGGTATTCAACAGGCTAAAAAAGCGTTCGCCCTCAAAGGCTGGACGCAAGAAAATCTGGCGGGTGAGGTGAACCTCAAGACGCGTCAGCCCGTTTGGCGGTTCTTTACAGGGCAACCCGTCGATCGCCAGGTTTTTCTCGAAATTTGTTCCGTCTTAGAACTAGATTGGCGGTTGATCGCGGTCGATCCACCCGCAGACTTTCCTGACATTGCGGGCATTGTGCGGGCTGATGCTCCAGATATCGATGCACTTGTCAAACATGTGCGATCGCAGCGCCAGGAGAAAATCCAGGATCAGTGCGGCATTTTGCAATTGCTGGATATCAGCCGTCCCGTTGGCATTGATGACATTTATATTGATGTCAATGTTTTGCAGGAGATTGCCAGCCAGCAGTCAGTAGCGATCGAAGACTTGCAAGCCTTAGGACCTGATGACTTTGACCGCTTTGGTTTAGGGGCGATCGAGCAGAAACAAATTCCCGGTACACAGGCAGTCGAAACGTACACGAAACTGCGGGTACTGGGCAAACCGGGAAGCGGCAAAACCACCTTTTTGCAAGCTCTCGCCATCCAGTGTAACCGGGGTAAGTTTGCGGCAAACCAGGTGCCCATCTTCATCACGCTGCGACACTTTGCGGAAGAATCTGGGGATAGTCGGGAGTTTAGCCTTTTGAGCTATATCCAGCAAGAATGGCTTGCGTCTGATATTGCCGACCCGTCTGTGCTAGAAACCTTGCTTCATGCAGGCAGAGTGCTGCTGTTGCTCGACGGCATGGATGAAGTGATGCAGCGAGAGAGTGCAGCGGTCTTAAAAGAAATCCGCCGCTTTACGGACAAGTACCACAAAAATCGGTTTGTGGCGACCTGTCGCACTGCGTCTCAAAAGCTCACGCTGCGTGGCTTTACCAATGTTGAGATTGCACCCTT
This sequence comes from Tildeniella nuda ZEHNDER 1965/U140, assembly GCA_019358895.1. Lineage (GTDB taxonomy): Bacteria > Cyanobacteriota > Cyanobacteriia > Leptolyngbyales > Leptolyngbyaceae > Stenomitos > Stenomitos nudus. The sequence goes on from JAHHIG010000006.1 coordinate 211,843, forward strand.
TACTCAGGATCAAATTACGACCTTCGCGGAAAAATGGTTTGTGGCGTTCACCAAAACGACTTCACAAGCAGGGCAAGATCAGTCTACGCAGTTTATGCAGAAGCTAGACTTGCCAGAGAATTGGCAATTTCGTCAACTTATCGTCACACCCCTTTTCCTCCATCTCGCTTGCTGGGTCTTTTACGGTCAAGACAAGTTTCCAGCGAAGCGATCGGAGTTTTACAAGCAGGGGCTAGATCTACTGTTGGGCAAATGGGATGAAGCGAGAGGCATTGAGCGCGATGCAATGTATCAAGGGTTTTTGTTGCCCCAAAAGCTGAAGCTGTTGAGCCAGATTGCAGCGGCAACGTTTGAACAAGGGCAATACTTCTTTGAGCAACGCCTGATTGAACAATACATTGGAGACTATATTCAAAGTTTGACCAAGCTTCCGATCGAGCCAGAAGAACTTCAGCTTGAAAGCGAAGCAGCACTGAAGGCGATCGAAGCGCAACATGGGTTGCTGATCGAACGAGCGCGAGGCGTATTTTCCTTCTCTTATCTGGTATTTCAGGAATACTTTACGGCGCGCAAAATTGTTGCCAGTCACAACCTTCAGGCACTAGAGCAGGCATTGGGTGGATTGGTCAGCCACATCACCGATCCGCACTGGCGCGAAATCTTCTTGCTAACGGCTGCCATGCTTCAGAGCGCCGACTCCCTGGTGCAGTTGATGAAACAACAAATCGATGCACTCGTTGCGCAAGATCCATACCTGCAAGAGTTTTTGACCTGGGCAAGCCAAAAATCGCAAACCGTCCTGTCGCCACCTTTGGTGGCGACAGGACGGGCATTTTATATGGCACTTGCCCAGACTCCGCACGTTGCCTCTCATTTTGCCCTCGCCGCTACTCTTGATCAGGGGATGCTTCTGGATGCAGCGCTGGATCATCTTTTATTGGAGTGCGCGATCGACCAAAGCCAGGACTTTGCCCATGCCCACGCCTGTAGCGAAGCGTTGAGCCAAACTCTCGTCATTGCCCTGGATGCTGGCTTTCACAAATCGCTGCAACAACTGAGCGATCAGTTCCCTAACCCAAAGCGCAACCAGAAAAAGTTTCAAGCCTGGTGGCAAGCACACTACACCCAATGGATTGCACAATTGAGAACAACGATCGTGCAGTATCGCAATGTCAACCACTCCTGGCAGTTTACGCCTGAGCAAAAGCAGATGCTGCAACGCTACTACGATGCCAATCAACTCTTGCTCGATTGCTTGCATAGCAATTGCGAAATCACAGCAACCATCAGACAGGAAATTGAAACCACTCTACTGCTGCCTCAGAAAGAACTGGAAGACCGGGAATGGCGGTAGCGTCCGGCAATGGTGCATTGATGTATGAGCGAAAAGCCGTCAGCTGTCAGCCGTCAGCGAAAAGCTGATAGCTGATAGCTGATAGCTGATAGCTGATAGCTGATAGCTGATAGCTGATAGCTGATAGCTGATAGCTGATAGCTAACCCAAAAGTGTGCCGTTATTTTTTAGCAAGCTCTTAGTCCTGTTGCAATGGGCGATCGTGTACACGCAAGTCAGCAGACCTCCAACATCGTTCAGGACACTCTCAACGTCGTTCTGGATACCTCCGAAGTCGTTCTTGATACCTGGGACGTTATTTCGGAGGTCTCCAACATCGTTTTCGATGCCTGCAACATCGTTTTCGATGCCTGCAACATCGTTTTCGATACCTGCAACATCGTTTCCGATGCCTGCAAAGTCGCTTCGGAGACCTCTAACATCAGTTCAGATGCCTGAGAAGTCGTTTTGAAGACCCTTGATGTCGCTTTGGGGGGGGAGCATGTCACTTTCGCAAGTGCTAGATTCTGCCCTCATCCCCAGCCCTTCTCCCCGAGGAGAAGGGAGCAAGGATTCAAAGTCCCTCTCCCTGGGGAGAGGGCTTAAAGCCTACGGCATACAAGAAAAGGGTGAGGGCGCAAAGGTGCCATGCTCCCCTTTGGGGTCTCTAACCATTGTTTTTTAGTCACACCCATCAAAAGCACGAAGGCGACAGTTCCTTTTAGCAAGCCGATGCCTCTCAAAAAGGTCATAAAAGTCGCACATTGCGTTAAAAATTTAAGTTTTAGGTTGATTGATACAACTTAAACATAAATCGAACGTTTGGATATACGCGATTTCAACCCCCTAATCGCTAGGCTTGAGACTGTGTAAGTTAGTTTGGTGAATTAGAGAAAGCTGACAGTAACTTTCTCAAGCTAATTAACTCGTTGATCAAAAAATGCAAGCTCTAGAGTGAACGTTTTGTTAACCAATCCCGTTTTATGGTCAAACCATCTCATGCCCGATCGCAGCCGTCAGCTTTTAGAAACAAACGTAATGAGGCGATCGCTACGAGGCAGACACACGTGTCCGCTTTGCTCTACCGCTTTATTGCGTCACATGCGCTTAGGCGGGCTTTACTGGCGCTGTAGCCACTGCAATGACGAAATGCCAGTTTTATGAAACCAAAGGAACTGGAGTGACGATCATTTTAAAGTCATCCTGCGACCACAAATCTACTTCGTCGAGCAGCACCATTGCTTCAGCACCCACTCTGCCACAGTCTGGTACTGCACCTAATGCCATTTCGACTAGATACGTCCACCTTCCAGCTTCAGAGTGAGAGCTACGGATAATCCCCTCTCCACCAATGAAGTAGACCGATTGTGCTCTACAAAACTTAGGAGCATTTAAAAGGGTCACAGTCACAGGCAATGCTCCTTTGCTTTGCAGTTAATGTCATCTGTTTTAAGCCAAAGCAGTTCAATCTACCCTGTATCTTTTGAATGTTTTAGTGGAACTCAAACACAACTTATACAGCTAAAACATAGCAGTAGCGGTTAGCCTAAAATGCAGAACTGAACGCTGAAGCTGAATCAAAACAGCTACAAACGTTGATTGGCAAGATGCACAATGATCTTTATTACGTTTTGCATCTTAATCAAGCAAATCATTCAATAACTCAGACAGCAGCCAGTCACTATGGTGAGGGTTAGGCTTTACTGCTCAACCCGATTCAGCTAATCCTCTCTCTTAAGTGTTGATGCCCGGCTGTCTCCTTAAGGTATCCGGGCTTTCTTTCTTACAGCGGTTTCGCTATTCCAAGCTGAGGTCTTGATTATGAGCTTCATCAATCAATCAATCTCAAAAGTTGGCATACTCAGAGGCATACAAGTGCTCGTGGTTGATAACGATCGCGATAGTCAATACCTGTACGCCACTTTGCTTAAAGGCTGTGGCGCAAATGTAGTGACAGCGACCTCAGTCGAAGAAGCCATAGACGTTTTGGATTGGCTTTTGCCCAACATTTTGATCTGTGAGACGCGGTTCTTCGGTGAAAGTATCGGTACGCTGACAACAAAATTGAGCGAAATGAGAGCACGTGGAGGCAGTCCCATTCCCACGATCGCCATTACAACGTGGATTAGTGATACTCTTGCCCAAATTTTAGATCTCGGTTTTGAGGGTTACCTACTGAAACCAATCGACCTCGACCAATTAGTTTCCATGATCAGACATCTCGTAGTGGCTGATAGAAAAAGTCCACCACCTTACAGCCTGAGACTGAGAATAAAATCCAAAAAGAGGCAGAAAGCGCCTGCTGTCATTGAACCACAGAGCGATCGCTAGAATTCTTACATCAATCCAGGTAATGATTGGTCATTAGTTGGAAGAACGTGGTTTGGGACTTTGCTCTCAGTCAAGGCATTCTATTTCAAGACACGCTTTAGTTTAATTGCACTCGGCAACTTCGTTTACGCATCGTACACACGTGAAGGCAGAGAAATGACGGATATGACACCTGATTATCAGGCGAACGAACAGGAGCAACTTAAGCAACTTAAAGACGATTTTTTAAGCTCTATTTCACACGAACTACGATCGCCGCTGACTAACATCAAGATGGCAACGCAGATGTTAAAGGTGTTGTTTCAGCAAGACGATGAACGAGGCGTGATGATGTCCAATCGTCTAGAGCCTGAAGCATGGTCTGCATCAACCAACAGTAGACAACTTAGCCTCGCTCATAAGGCTCTTGGTGAATCATCGTTAGCATCATTAAAGACAAGGATGATGCATTACATTAAAATTTTGGAGTGCGAGTGCGATCGAGAAACTCGCTTACTCAATAACTTGCTTGATTTACAACAGCTTGATGCTGGAGTCTATGGCTTTAGTACAGCCGTTATTTACTTACAAGATTCGCTGCCAAACGTTATCCAACCATTCCTAGAGTACATAGCTCAGCAACAGCAGTGCCTGGAAGTGCATGGTATCGAAAATCTGCCAGCAATCACAACAGAGCCGCTGAGTCTTGAGCGCCTTCTAAGCGAATTGCTCAACAATGCCTGTAAATTCACGCCACCAGGCGGAAAAATTCTCATTGCGGCAGAGTTACAGCCACCAGAGAACGAAGGCGTTCAGATGCTTCAACTGACAGTAACTAATACAAAGGTGGAGATTTCAGACAGGGAAATCCCTCAGATTTTTGAGCGGTTTTATCGCATTCCCCACAGCGATCGCTGGAAGCATAGCGGCACCGGGCTAGGGCTGGCACTCGTGAAGAAACTGGTAGAGCACTTAGGCGGCTCGATCGCGGTGGAAAGTGGCTGTGGTCAAACCTGTTTCACGCTGACCATTCCTACAGTGGCTCTCGTTTGAGTGCAGCACGAGTTCTGAGGTTTTAAGGCAGAAGGCAGGAGGCAGGGTCTCTCCGCGACTGTACTTCACGACACCGATCCCCGATTTCTTTCTGCCGTCGTGATGTGATTGGCTGCATCGCTGTAGAAGTCGGGGTTCTACCAGCGTGGCGACCACCAGTTCCATTTGCCCATCAGGTTCATGGTAGCTGGCACGAGAACGGCGCGAATCAGCGTGACATCAATCAACACCGCCATCGCACAGCCCAAGCCAAGCGCCTTGACAAAAATCAGCCGACTGAACACAAACGCACTGGTGACAATGATCATTAGTAACGCAGCGCTGGTGATGATACTGCCAGTTAGCTTTAACCCTTCAATCACGCTTTCCGTATTACTTTTGCCTTCATCGTATGCTTCCTTGATGCGTGTGAGCATGAAGACCTCATAGTCCATACTCAGCCCAAACAGCATACAGAACAGCACGATCGGCAGCAGTAGATCGATATAGCCCACAGGCGTAAAGTGCAGCCACTGCTGCAAGTTGCCCTCTTGAAAAATGAAGACTAACGCACCAAAGGACGCGCCGATCGAGAGTACATTCATCACGATCGCCTTCAGCGGCAGAATGACGGATTCCAGCAGGATATAGAGCACCACAAACGTCACTGCCATCATGATCGCAATCACAAACGGTAAACGCTGTTCGATCGCTTGCATCGTGTCCAGTTCTCGCGCGGTTTGACCCGCAACCCACACCTGCAAGCCATCCAGTTTCCAGGCTTGTATCTCTCTCACCAACGTTTGGGTCGCCACAGTATTCCTGGCTGTGCGGCTTTTCACCACAATGAGCGATGAGGCACGACCCGTCACCCAGGTTTGCATACCCGTCAGCGGCTTTCCATCCAGGCGCACCTCATCCAATGGCAGCGTTTGGAGTTCCTTTGCTGTTTTCATCGCGTCGCGTCCAGCCTTCTGGCTCTTAAACACAAGCAGAGAGTCACTACCTGGCGCTTTCACGATCGCAGTCAACGCTGACGGTAACTGTGGAGACCCTTGATAAAGCTGTTGATAGGCTTCCAGGGGCAATTTGGGATTGAGGCTAAACAGGCTAGACACTTGCTCTACTCGCGGGTCTGCGGTCAACTGCTGCACCGTTTTGTAGAGAGTAGCAAGATGCTGTTTGGCAAGAATCGTGTCGCTGGGTGAAGGCGTGCGAACCAGCACCAGAATGGGACTGATTGCGCCAGGACCAAATGCCTGCGCTAACACCTCAGCTCCTGTCCTCGCGCCAAAGCTCTTTGGCAAAATATCTGCACTCGTGAGTCCAAACCGGGCTTGCAGAAAGGGTGCGCTCAGTCCACCCACCAGCACCAAAACCGCGAGAGTTGCCGGGATGCAGTGGCGAATAACGGTACGGGCGATCGTCGTCCACCAGTCTTGTCGGATGGTAACGTTGCTGACCGTGCGCCGCTGTACCCGCTGACCAAGCAGTGCTAACAAAGCAGGCAACAGCGTCAGCGCAACGAGAACCGACAATAAAACGACCAATGACCCGGCAATGCCCAACGATTGCAGCAATGTAATCGGAAAGAGCAATAGCCCCATCAAGCCAATGCAAACGGTTAAGCCTGAGAAAAAAACCGCCCGTCCAGCCGTTTCCACGGTATGCGCGATCGCCGATTCCATCGTCCCAACCCCAAGCTCTTCGCGGAACCGATTCACCATCAGCAGAGAATAGTCGATGCCCAACCCCAAGCCCAGCATACTGACCATATTGAGCGCAAACACCGACACACTGAGATGCAGCGTAATCAGGTACAAAAGCCCCAGCGTAATGGAAACAGCCACCACTGCCATCACAACGGGCAGAATCGCAGCGATGATGGAGCCAAAGACAAGCAGCAGCGCCATCAGCGTCAAGGGCAGCACCAAAAATTCAATGCGACCCAGATCGGTTTTACTAATCTGCTGCACATCACGGTTCACAACGGGCATACCCGTTAGATAGCTCTTCCAACCTGGTAGCGGTTGGGTCAAAATTTGCTCGATTCGCTCAATCACTGGGAGCATGTCTCTGGCATTGCTGACCGCGAGACGAATCACGCTGTACTGCACGTGACCATCGGCACTGCGATAATCGGGATGCTCTGTAGCGCTATCGATCCCGCTGACTTCAGGTAATGCTTGAATTTGCTTGAGCAGTGACTCCAGTTGGGGCTGCTTGCTCTCAGGCTCGTGGCTCTCAGACTTTCCATCGGGCAAGCGTTGAAAGACTAGGGTGAGCGTATCGGCAGACAGGTTCAAATCCCGCTGTAAAAGCTGTTCTGCCTGATGAGCGCTGCCCGCTTCGTACACAGAACCCGTTTCTTCGAGCGCATGTTCTAGCTGTGGTGCGGCGGCAAGGCTCAACACCATCAGCACTGCCCAAAGCGCGATCGTCAGCTTGCGATAGCGATAGACGAACCGTCCCAGCGTGTAGAACCCTGGTTGTCTTGGTGGCGCTTTAAAGCAAGCTTGTTCTGATTCCATCACGCTCGAAGGTGTTAAATGAATGGCTCGATCGGGTGAGGAAGCATCGGCTCAAAGCACACAGGCACAGTCACTCTACAGAGGTTATTTGAAGCGATCGCTGTGTGCCCTTAGCTCCACTGTAATCTGGAGCGGGAAGACTCAGTGCCGTAACGATCAGCATTTACAAAAGATTAGCGATCGGCTAGTGCAACGTCAACGCCGACTCCAGCACTAAGCCTAAAGTTCCCCTTGATGAACCTGAAGTAACTGATCGGTCGATCGCTGAGAAATCGTTGAGCGGTCAGCGGTCAGCGGTCAGCGGTCAGCGGTTAGCGGTCAGCGGTCAGCCGTCAGCGGTTAGCGGTCAGCGGTCAGCGGTCAGCGGTCAGCGGTCAGCCGTCAGCGGTTAGCGTAGAATTTAAAGCTGATAGCTGATAGCTGATAGCTGAAAGCTAAAAGCTAAAAACTGATTGCTCTCAACCAGCCTTCAGCAAATGACTCGAAAGGTCAGATTCAGGCGAGGAGCGACAGCGCGTTTAGTCTTCGACACTTGATGCTGCCAATAGTGCTGCGTTGTCCCTTGCATCAACAAAAAGCTTCCTGACACCAGCGCTAGTTTAGCCTTTAGCGCCTTCTGATGCTTGTGGCGCAGCATAAATTGCCGTGTGCCACCCAAACTTAAGGAGCCAATGACTGGATTTTGCCCTAACTCCGGTTCGTCATCGCTGTGCCAGCCCATACTATCGTTGCCATCGCGGTAAAGATTAAGCAGCACACTGTTAAACGTAACGCCTGCGATCACATCGACGCTTGCCTTCAGGTCGAGTAGGGTATCTGTCCAACCTGACGGCTGCATTGTGATACCAGAATAGGTGTAAGCTTTACCAGGATCACCAACCCAAGCAGTCAGTCTTGGTTGAGGTAGCGATCGACCGTAGACGGTTATCCAGTCCTGCCGCCAGTCGATCGTTTGCGTTAGTTTGGCTAGTAGGCGATCGCTATCTTGTTCGTCCAAAAGAGAAGGATAAAAGGCAATCTCTGCATCCGGAAGCGGTAAGAAGCTATGACAAGACGTTGTGGATAGCGTCGTACTGGTATCAAACCTGCTAATTGAATCTAGACACATTTACACGCTTGCCCTCTACATTTACATCTTGACAATTTACAATTGTAAATATAGCTATGAGTGTGTAAAGGGATTCCTGACTATTCCAGGCTAGTTGACCCGATTCGACTGGCGAAGTCTAGCCTGCACTGGCTATGAAGGCAACACCGATTCACTTTAAGTACCGCTTGCAGGTGGTCACCAACGGTTTGTCGCATTTAATCTAGAGAGCAACTATGAAAGACCTCACTCGTTATCGAAACATCGGCATCTTCGCTCACGTGGATGCTGGTAAAACAACCACAACCGAAAGAATCCTGAAACTGACAGGTAAGATCCACAAAATTGGTGAGGTGCATGAAGGCGCGGCAACGACGGACTTCATGGAGCAGGAGCAAGAGCGTGGCATCACGATTCAGTCTGCTGCGACAAGCTGCTTCTGGAACGAACACCAACTGAACATCATCGACACCCCTGGGCACGTTGACTTCACCATTGAGGTGTATCGATCGCTCAAGGTGCTGGATGGTGGCATTGGCGTGTTTTGCGGCTCCGGTGGTGTCGAACCTCAATCTGAAACCAACTGGCGCTACGCGAACGATTCTGAAGTGGCGCGCATCATTTACATCAACAAACTCGATCGCACGGGTGCTGATTTCTTCCGTGTGGTGAAGCAAGTCGATGATATCCTCGCTGCGAAGCCGATCGTGATGGTGCTGCCGATCGGTGTTGAAGAGCAGTTTTCTGGCGTGGTCGATCTGCTCACCCGCAAAGCCTGGATCTGGGATGACTCTGGCGATCCGATGAACTACACGATCCAGGAAGTTCCCGCTGATATGGTCGATCAGGTCGAAATGTATCGCGAACAGCTCATTGAGTTGGCAGTTGAGCACGACGACGATGTGATGGAAAAGTATTTGGACGGCGAAGAGCCTGACATCGAGACCCTGAAGCGATGCATCCGTAAGGGTACCCGCGACCTTGCTTTCTTCCCCACCTACTGCGGTTCGTCGTTTAAGAATAAAGGCGTGCAGTTGGTGCTGGATGCAGTGGTAGACTATCTGCCCAACCCGATGGAAGTGAAGCCGCAACCCGAAGTCGATCTGGAAGGCAACGAGACGGGCACGTTCGCTACCGTAGACCCAGCGAAACCCTTGCGCGCACTTGCGTTTAAGATCATGGACGATCGCTTTGGTGCGCTCACCTTCACGCGTCTCTACTCCGGTACGCTGTCGAAGGGCGACACCATCCTCAACACGTTTACGGGTAAGACCGAGCGGGTGAGCCGTTTGGTGGAGATGCATGCCAATTCGCGTGAAGAAATCGACTCGGCTCAAGCGGGCGATATCATTGCGATCGTGGGCATGAAGAACGTTCAAACCGGGCATACTCTCTGCGATCCAAAGCATCCCGCCACGCTGGAGCCGATGGTGTTTCCCGAACCTGTGATTTCGATCGCCGTCAAACCGAAGACCAAAGGCGGTGAAGAAAAAATGGGGATCGCACTCAGTAAAATGGTGCAGGAAGATCCGTCGTTCCACATGATGACGGATGAGGAAAGTGGCGAAACCATTCTTAAAGGGATGGGTGAGCTGCACCTGGATATCAAAGTTGACATCCTTAAGCGCACTCACGGCGTTGAAGTCGAGGTTGGTAAGCCTCAAGTTGCCTACCGCGAGTCCATTACCAAGCGACTCGAAGACGGCTACATCCACAAGAAACAGTCGGGTGGTTCTGGTCAATACGCCAAGATTAACTACATTCTTGAGCCGGGCGAACCGGGCAGCGGCTTCCAGTTTGAGTCCAAAGTGACAGGTGGTAGCGTGCCGAGAGAATACTGGCCCGCCGTCGAAAAAGGCTTTGCCAGCATGATCGACAAAGGTGTGTTGGCTGGTTTCCCTTGCCTGGACTTGAAGTTCACGCTGACAGAAGGCGGCTTTCACCCCGTTGACTCATCTGCAATGGCGTTTGAAATCGCCGCCAAATCTGCTTATCGGCAGTCGATTCCTAAGGCTTCACCACAGTTGCTTGAACCGATTATGAACGTTGACGTGTTCACCCCAGACCATTACATGGGGGATGTCATCGGGGATCTCAACCGCCGTCGAGGCATGATGAAATCTCAAGAGACGGGTCCTACGGGTGCCCGCATTAAGGCAGATGTGCCGCTAAGCGAGATGTTTGGTTACATTGGAGACTTGCGTACCATGACCTCTGGTCGGGGGCAGTTCTCCATGTCGTTCTCACACTACTCTCCTTGCCCCAGCAACATTGCGGAAGAGGTGATTAAAGAGGCAAAAGAACGCCAAGCGGCTTTGTAGCGGTTTTAGTTGTTAGTTTTTGGCAGTGGATAGGGCAGTGCTCTAACAGCCAATTAATTACCAAAAATCACCTTGAGCTTCCTGGTTGGTAGTCTGCCGACCAGGAAGCTTATTGTTCTATTGATCGATCGCTACCAGTTTGCTATGGCGCTACATTCTCTGCCTGCGGAAATCATTTTAAGCCGCTCTCGATCGACGCTTGGGTACCTACACCTGGACTGGAACCCGCAGCCCGGTGCCTGTCTAGAAGTCGATGGGCAAACGTATTTAGTGCTAGAGCGCCGACACCACTACCAGCTTCGATCGGGTCGGTATCAGCTACATACGATCGCGCTCTACGTGCAAACGTGTGATGCTCCCACAGAAGGTAGTTTGTTAGACGGACGCTGGGTCATTGGCGATCATACCTGCCTCTACAATGCACGGTCTGAATTGCTCCGATGCGCTGTTAATCCAAGTGGACCGTGCGATCGGTGCGCTCATTATCAAGCGGTGGGGAGTGGGGAGTAGGGGAGAGGGGGAGGCAAGGGGAGCAGGGGATAGAGGGAGGAAGAGCTTTGAGTTTTGAGTTGATTTTCATTTTCGACTCCTGACTCCTGACTCCTAACTTTCGCCTCCTCACTCCTCGCTTCTCTCCCCTCACCGAGCGATCGCCGTCAATTCAAGCGTCTCTCCAGGAGCGGGAGCGCGCAGTTGGGTCGGTAGCCCAGAGGCAAGCAGGCGATCGCGAAATTCTTCAACACTGCCAACTGTTTGAATAAGCTTCGGCAAGATACCGTCCGTGCGAATGTCACCTACCGCTGTCGGCACAAAGAAGCGAGGTTTCAGAGTTTCGACGAGGTGCATCGCCTGGAGTGGTCCCATAATGACCTGCCCCAAGAGAGGAATCACTTGACCAACGACGGGCGCGATCGCAACATCGACTCGTCCCAACCGCTCAACAGGTACTTTCGTGGGAAAGAGGTGCGGCTCGTAATAGAGGGTTTTGTTAGTCACGCTGTCGAGCAACAGATAGCCGTTTTCGACCTGACCCGGTTGCAGTTCTGCACCGGGAATCGCAGTAATGGTAAGAGTGTCCAGATTGAATGCGTCCCAGTGAGCGATCGCGGTGACTTGCTGATAGCCCAGTTGCCGCACTATTTTGGCAGCGGTTGGGGATGCCACAACGGGTATGTTGCGGTCTAACCGTTCGAGCGTTGGTTTGTGGCAGTGATCATCCACACCCTGCGAAAGCAAAATCAGATCGATCGGAGGCAAGGTTTCAGGCGTGAAGGCGATCGGTGTGTTGTGATACGCAGTAAACAGCCAAGGCTGACCATAAAACACCAGCGGATCAATGAGCCAGGGATCAACCAGAATCGTCCTCCCAGCTAAGTGAAACAACCAACTGTTCAGATCAATCCGCGTCAGTCTCATGCTTGTAATATTTCTTAAGGAATCTAACTTCTATCTTACAAGGGTGTGGGGTGTGGGGTGTAGGGTAGAGGGGAGAAAGGCTAAAGGCTACGGGCTAAAGGCTAAAAGGAAGGCGATGAGTAAGCAGCAGGACGTTGGTCGTTCAAACATTCCAGTAGCAATGACGATCGCGGGATCTGACAGTGGTGGTGGGGCAGGCATTCAGGCAGATTTACGAACCTTTGCGTTTCATAAAGTACACGGCACTTGCGCGCTGACATGCATCACAGCGCAAAACACGCTGGGCGTGGAACGAGTGGACGCATTGCCACCTGAAGCAGTAGTAGCTCAGATGAAAGCAGTTGTGAAAGATATTGGTGTACAGGCAGCAAAGACTGGGATGTTGCTGAATCAGGAGATTATTGCAGCCGTTGCCGCTCAAGTGCAGGTATTGCAGATTGCGAATCTCGTCGTCGATCCGGTGATGGTATCGCGGACGGGAGCGCAGTTAATTGACGATGCCGCGATCGCCACGCTCAAAACGGCTCTCATTCCTCACGCTACAGTACTAACGCCCAATCGCTACGAGGCTCAGATACTCAGCAATATGGAGATTCACACGCTGGAAGCAATGCAAACGGCTGCCCAACGCATTTATCAATTGGGCGCAAAAGCAGTGTTGGTTAAAGGTGGCGGGTTGCAGGGTGATCTTCGCAGCGTAGATATCTGGTTTGATGGTCAGCAGCTTGAAACGTTGGCGGCAGAAACGGTGGAGACTACTGATACACACGGAACAGGGTGTACGTTATCTGCCGCGATCGCTGCTAATCTTGCTCTAGGGCATGACCCATTGACCGCAACTCGTCGTGCGAAAGAGTATGTAACCCACGCTCTAAAGTACGCGCTGGCGATCGGGCAGGGTCAGGGACCAGTCGGACACTTTTTTCCGTTATTGGTCAACAGCCCGTGGTCGATCGTCAGTTCAGGCTAACGACTCAGTTGAGCGGTGGCAGATAACCTTTGCAACTCCACTAAAATTTTCTGTGCATCCGCTTCAACGCAGTGTTGGGCTGCTGTCGCTCGTCCTAGAGTTTTCAACTGTATCAGTTACGCCGAGTCGGACCGAATCGTCCGCCATACTCTGTCGCAGCGATGATGAATGTCATTACTCCACCAAGTATCAAAAATATTCCCAATCCAATATTATTTCTGGCTCTATCTAAAGGACTAGAACCTCCCTTAATCATTGACAATTCAGGGTTGTCAGAAGCATATAAGACCTGCACTTTTTTCCCGCTACATAAGTTGAGTTGATAACCTTGGCAAATGTTATAAGCTTCGAACTCAGCTATTTTTCCTTGTTCAGTCTCAAACTGGATAGTGGAGACATAAGAAGGCGCAGCAGCCATACCGCTCGGAGACGTATTTGTCTGAGTTGTAGTTTCAGTGATTATTCCGGTGGTCGAAAGAGACTTATTTCTGAAGTTAGCCGCAGCTTGATAATTTGAGAAGCTCTGGATTAACGTCGATACTCCTATCGAGGTAGAGAGAATAATAAAACCTCCAGGAAATACTAAGTATCCTATCCTTTGCCAAATACTGTTTCTCCTCAACTGCATGAGACGGTCCTCCTCAATGCTGGAAATCTTACCAATAATCTTAAAGTACCGTCCTCACCGACAACTTAAAGCTGCCCAACTGTATATTCAGCGTCACTTCTGCTAGTTAAGTGCCCACTCTCTCAAGATTGTCTGTCATCTCTGCGGGATAATACGCTCTTCTTAAGAAATTAAACAGAAGCTTTGCAGGTTAAGTCCGTTCACTGCAACACGGTTGTGAGACTTGGCGCTGTTAGGGAATCTCAAACAAAGATCGAGGCAAGCCTGATTGCCGAATCACTGACTGCAAAGTGCCAGTACGTATCTCTGCATAATTGGGTACAGGAACGGTTATTGTCGAATCCTCATTGCGTTTTTGCAAATGATGTGGCTTCCACGTTGCCGAGCCTTGACGAATCCATGTTGTTCGAGGACTCTACACACTTCTTGGGCTGACAGAACGCGTAACCTACCCAACGACAACCTCCAAACTTGTCACAAAGACTTCACTATGCAATCGACTCCTAATTTCAGACGGATCAGCAACTTCAAAGAATAGCTCTAGTGCTTCAATCAGGTTCTTTCTGGCTTCCTCAACGGTATTGCCTTGACTCCCGATATCTAATTGTGGGCATAAAGAGACATATCCATCCCCTTCACGCTCGATAATGGCTGTGAATTGTTGTATTTGCTTCATAAAATTTACCTGCAAACATAGCTCGGCATCGTTTGAGCTGCGGCTTCAGTGACTGGGCGCACGCTTCACGGTCATGGTTGATGACGAGCACGAGCCTTAGAACCAACAACTATTCCTGCCAGGTTGATTGCCAATCGGGGCACTGGTCGCTTTCCCAGCCGTAGGGATGCATGCCACAAACGAGCATCACGCCGCCATAGGTTTGACCATGATAATGGCGGCAACCCACACAGGCAGGGCGATCGTTTAAGAAAGGTTCAACGGTATGAATCATCGGTTGAGCTGTTTCTTCAACAGCGCTCTCGAAACCCAAATAGACTTCCAGGATAGGATCGATCAGCTCGGCGAGGCGTTGTTCAAGCTCAACAGCAAACACAGTCTGCATTTGCTCAGCGATTTCTTCTGACGCTTCAAAAAATGACTCAACCATTTCGCCGACATCTTTGGCAATGTCAGTAAAAAACTGCTCCACCTCGTCAGCCATGACTTCCAGTAGCTCGGAGAAATCCTTCGACCAGCTTTCCATAGCTTTCCAGTAGACGCTGTGCGCTCGAACGTTTTCAAAGCCACAGATGCATACGGCGTTGGCAAGCTTGCTTGTAGGCAGCATTATGTCACTGTTGCATCTGTGAGAATCCTTTCAGTATAGCTCACATCATTGGCTAGGGTTGATCCCGCTTCAGCCGCTTGAGTTCTTCCTGCAAAGCCATCACTTGCTGCCGCATCTGTTCGGCTTCAGTCGGAGCAGCTTGAGCGGGTTCATCATCATCGGTAATGATTTCAATGCGACGTGGCTCGTTTGGTTGCGGCGAGGTTGGAGACTGTACGGAGGGCTGCTGTGCTTTGCTCACCATGTCATCGACAAAACGACGGGCTTCTTCACTCGTCATTTCACCCCGTTCAACCATTTCGTCTGCGAGTTGCTGAACGTGCGATCGCAGTTCACCGATCTTCTCTGTTGCCTTTTCGCCTGCATAGGACGCAACGCCAATGCCAAGATAAACTGCCTTTTGAACTAAATCTCCCAAACCCATACTGCTTCAACTCCTGAACGTCTCAATTTTACGTTAGGGGAGACAGCTAAACGACTTTGCGTCTGTCCCCAACGACTCCAGCATAGAAACAAAGGCTATAGCATGTCACCGCTTCCGCAGGTGGAAAACCGTACTTAGACAGAGGTGTGAGGAGCAATAGGAATGAAGTGATCATCGCTCACTATGGAAGCGACCCGGAGTCCACGCCTACCGCAAGCATCCCGTATTGCTGCTACCTTCCGGTCCTGACAAGATTTGGGCGTTGCGATCGCATGGGTCCGGATCATTTACCAGGATAGCATTATCTGGTGTTAGTCAGCGGTTAGCTTTCAGCGGTCAGCAGGGCAAACGCATGACGAGAATGGCATAGGCTGAAGTCGATGAGCGCTTCTGGAGTCAAAACCATGTCCCTCCCCGTCAGTGCCATCTGGTTGAGCCATTTTTCGAGGCGCGGCAACAATGGCACACTGCTTGTTCGAGCTTGTCGAGATTCCGATACAGGCGACTATGAGCGGTTGCCCGAACATCACGAGGGCGTGCCTTCGGTCGTCATGATTCGCTTGATGCTACGAGGCTTGACCAGAAATCATGGCACCTGGAAGTCCAAAACTACTTAACAAGCAGTTACAATCACTTTCTAAATGATCTATCTTTGATATCGTACTGTAAGCTTATTAGTACAAACGTTTTATTCTTACCCTTATGGTTCAGTACACCCTCATTCAAAGCCCAGAAGTGATTTTGACTGTTTCTGGTAAGGATTCTGCCAAAGCCCGCGAGAAAGCGATGGATCAGTTAATCGAACTGATGGACGCGGGCGAACTCCCGACCGAACTTTCTGATGGTTTTGCTCCTCAACAGTTTATTGAAGTGAAAGAACCTATCGTTAACCCCAGCCCTGACGAAGATGCCGTCACTCAAGCGGTACAGATACTGAGCAACCTGGCAACGTTAAAGCTAAAGCTGCAAGACTCACGTGCAGAGGCACTCCAGGTACATGCTCAGCTTGATATGCTCTTTAGCGACGACCCTGTGAGCGAAGAAGAAATCGCTACCCTTAAAGATGGCTTTAAAGTGCTAAAAACCTACGCTCAGGCAAATCTTCGCTACCAAGAAGCGAGAAAGCACGCAAAAGATGCCCGTGATGTGCTCGATCGCGCCCTCAATACCGCTGATCCTGAACCGAAAGTGAGCAAAAAGAGCGAGCACTAAAAGGTCGCTAGTGCCGTACTGTCGTCACAATTGCGGCTCAAGCGTTGGAACGGCTTCTGTCCATTGAGCCAGGAACTAACCTCGACTCCCCATCGTTGTCTGAAAAGCGGGTCGTTCGGATAGATGCTTGAGGTAAACCATTACGGCTGGAAAGGTACTAAAGTCCATTTGAAATCGCATCTGAAAAAAGCCCAGCGTTGAACCAATGGCTACGTCTGCGGTGCTGAACTGCTCACCTAACAGATAAGGCTGACGCTCTAAGATTTGGTCGATCGGCTTAAGCAGACGAATCATTTCACGATCGCGCGTGACTTCATTCAAAAGCTCCGGTCCTAACGTGGCATTGGCAAACATTACCCACTGTGCCATTTCAGCCCGTTGCTCAGTTGTGTCAGCCTGACCGTACTTCTCTGCCAGGTAAAGCAAAATCGCGCCTGACTCCCACAGCGTAAAGTCACCATCCACGATCGCGGGCACTTTGCCAATGGGGTTAATTGCTGTGTAATCGGACTCCAAATGTTCCCCTACCTGCAGATCCAGCAGCACAAATTCGTAGGGAACCTGTAACTCTTCTAAACCCCACTGCACGATCGACGCGCGGCTGAACTTCCCACCGTAAAGCTTGAGCATAAGAACCCTTTACCTGAACCTCAATCGTCTCGTAACCGTCTAAAAACTAACAACTACTTAAAGCACCTTATGTGTATATTCATGCTGCTTTACATTGTCCTCGGTTTTGACAATGCGCTGCGAATTGAGCACTCGTTTACGCTCGATCGAATAAGCAAAATCGCTACGGCTGGAGCCTATAGGAATGTGCCCCTGAGCGACAGGACGAACTTTATAGGTACGCGCAGCCGCGATCGCTCGATCGACAAATTCATCGCAAAATTGTGCGGTGGTGGGAAACTCGGCAGGTAGCTGGGGTGGGTCGCTCAAGAGAACGGCTCCTAGTGTTGTGGCGATCGCGGTTTGATAAGACGTAGGAATGCCTTTGATGATCGCCTCTAGTGCCGCAGAAGGAATGGGTTCCACAACAGCAACCTCATGAACCTCACCTTCATCTTTAACAAAGCAGGTTGCTAAGCCCAAAACAAGATAATCATCGGCTGCTAAGTCAGGCGCATTCAAATCAAAGGTTGCGGTTGTCATAGGGAAATCCAGTATTCAGATTCGATACGAGAGCAATCAAGCACTGTGTTGCATTCTACCAACTTCGTGAGGCGCTTCCCACTTCTCTTCTTACCCGATGCCATGAGCCAGGTGATGTATCTGGCACTCTGCTTCAGAAATAGAGCCATCCGTCGCTGTAGCCCATGAAAGATTCGGTGGATAAGTCCTGTCAGCGGTTACAGACGGCGTAGCCTACAAAAACTCACTTGAGACACATCAGCAAGTGACACACCGATAAAGCAACTCCAAAAGGAAAATCTTTAGTCTAATCGCATATCCAAGGGAAGAAAGCTATGAATCCTCGCGTGTTTAAGGGTCAGCAAAACAAGGAGCGGCGAAACGGTGCCGACCAATCCACCCGACCGTTCGCCCCCGTAACAGCAGGTGCTATTCAAACTAGACAGGAACGCCATTTAGACGGCAAGCAAATCGCACCCGATCGATCGGATGTTGCATGTCTCAGTTTGGCTGAACAGAACACCTTACTGCGTCAGAAGGCACTGTATGAGGTCAAACAAGGTCACTATGATGCTGCGATCGCTCTTTTCAGCGTGCTGATCGAGCGTAACCCTCAAAGCGTCAATGACTATAACAATCGCGGACTGTTGTACGTTCAGAACGGGCAGCTTGCCTACGCTCTAGCTGACTACAATGCTGCATTGCAGTTAAACCCTCGACTGGCAAAAATTTATAACAACCGTGCGAACTGCTATGCTTCACTGGGACGACCAATGGAAGCCCTTTTTGACTACGAAACAGCGCTTGACCTTAATCCTGCTAATACACACGCACGCATCAACCAAGGCATTACGTTCCGCGAGTTAGAAATGTACGAGCATGCGATCGAAACCTTCGACCTTGCGCTCCAGTTTGATCAACTGTTGAGTGGTGCTAGTCATACTGGCAAAACAACGTCGATCGCGGGTCATATCTATGCTGAGCGTGGACGCACATCGCATCTTGCAGGCGACTGGAACTATGCCGTTGCTGACTACCGCCGTACGCTTGCGGTGCTGTCTCCTAGTGAGACCACACTTTTAGATGTCTCTCAGCGTCTGCGCTTACAAGTTAAAGTTTGGCTCAGTGAGCTTCTCAAGCCTCAACCCAACGCATCATAGAGCCTCTAATCTAACCTCGTTTCTACGCTCTATCCAAGCTATGGCTTGGCTGGCTCACGCCAAATAATACGCTGCTGCTGCAAACCAATGCGATGGCTCTGAGCCTGCATATTTGCCTCTGTCTGATAGGGATCAAAATACTGCCGGAAATTGTTTTGCACACGGTGCAACCGTTCATCGGTGGATTGTACCGTTACTTGAAGCTCTTGCAATCTAGCTGCCTGGGACGATCGATACGGTAAAAGCTGTGTTAGAGCGCTAATTGCAACCATTGACAAGACAACATTAACCGATAGCCTGACAGTTGATTCGATTACGACTGCGCGGTGAGGATGCTGGCGCTGCTTTGCTTTGGCGCGAGGAACCGTCCGGGCACGTCTAGGCGGCTGCGGCGGAAGATAAGACGGTTTCAGTGCGTGCATGGTGTTCAGTCCGGTCTAGGCAGGCAAAATGTCAATCAATCTCTGAAGCAGCGTCTACAGGTAGCCGCAAGCATGAAAGCAGCTGGAGTTCGAGCTAGTTAGAAAAGCTTGATCTATTAAAGTCAACAACGCGCCAGTTGGCAACTTTAATTTAGGGTATTTGTTAACCGTAGGGCAACAAGCAAGTCAAAAAAATAGGTAGCCTGCTTTGCGATCGTGCCCTCAAATGAGGGTCATTGCTCTAACCCGAAAGCATAACCAGAGGATTATAGAGCCGAATCGCAAAACAACCTACCTATCGTGTTGCAACAAACGATGTCTATTTGTAAAGCTCGGTCGCTAAACGAAAGGCAAGAACGCCAGGAACGAGTGCTACAACCAAAGCAATGAAGATCTGAGTCTCGGATAGCATTGCTTAAAAACTCCTTATCGTAGGGTTTATTGTTCCTCAATGTCCTCTAAAGTGCGTCCCTGGGGAACATTTTGTTACAAGATGCAATAGAACAGCTAACTTGGCAAACCCTCTCCAGATCACAGTCGCTACCTCTAACAGCACACTCAGCCACTCTCACTTTAAGCCAGGAGTTAACTGCGTAACTCCTATTAGCGAATTTTCGCGCTTAGCGTTAGGCTGGATTAAGAAGACTGAGTACGCTTTGACAGCGGGGATCGTTTAGCGCTATCCGCTAACTAGCGCTGTAAACTGATGTGGTCATGGACTGTAAACAGTTCAGGCGATGTGCTGATCTTGCTTGGTCAAGGTCGGGTTTGCAGTCAGTGTTGAAGTCAACGTGTATCTTGTGGCTCAGTCAGATTCCCCTTTAAATGAGCGGAGCCTGCTGAGTGCTGCTACAAGCCGTTGTCGTCAGTGCGCGACGTTTGAACTTTAGAAATCACGAATGCTAGATCAACTGCTTGATTCTCCTAATTTTGGGGTCGAAACGCTACTGGTGTTGCCCGTTTTGATTGCACTTGAGGCTGTGCTGTCGGCGGACAATGCGATCGCGCTTGCTGCGCTGGCGCAGGGTTTGCACGATAGCGTCTTGCAGCGACGTGCGCTCAACATTGGTCTGGTGCTCGCCTACATTTTGCGTATTACTCTGATTTTGACGGCAACATGGGTCGTGCGGTTTTGGCAATTTGAGCTGGCAGGAGCGCTCTACCTCTTGTGGTTGGTCTTTCAGTACTTCACGTCAAAACCTGACCAGGAGGACGAAAATCAGCATCACGGACCTCGCTTTTCATCGCTTTGGCAAGCGATCCCCATGATTGGCATTACCGATTTGGCGTTCTCGCTCGACAGTGTGACGACGGCGATCGCGGTTTCTCAAGACACCTGGCTGATCCTCATTGGTGCCACGATCGGCATTATCACCCTGCGCTTTATGGCGGGGCTATTTATTCGCTGGCTCAAGGAGTTTCAACACCTGCAAGATGCAGGCTATGTCACAGTCGCGCTAGTTGGGTTGCGGCTACTGCTGAGAGTGATTAATCCTGCTCTTGTGCCACCAGAATGGACGATGATTAGCGCGATCGCGCTGATTTTTCTGTGGGGCTTTTCCAAGCGCAACGATGCGTTAGAGATCTTGCTACCCGATGGCATGAACGAAGCGCAGGACGTTGAGAGACAAGCTGAGAAAGAAAAAGCAGAATTATGAGGTTTGAGTGTCGCTCAGGCGAGAAACCGGGTTTCTGAAGTTATACAAATGTAAGCCGTATACCTTAGCAGAGAAACCCGGTTTTTGAGTTCAAGCTACTCGTGAATCCACGACAGCAAGGCGGGTTGCCAATGGACGAGTTCCTCTTCCTTAAACCAAAGGCTCACTTCTTGCTGAGCAGTTTCAGGAGCATCAGAGCCGTGAATCAGATTGCGCCCTACGTTCACCCCAAGGTCGCCGCGAATGGTGCCTGGCTCTGAGTTGAGTGGATTGGTTGCACCAATCATCTTCCGAGCAGAGGCAATCACCCCCTCACCTTCCCATACCATCGCTACAACAGGGGCAGAGGTGATAAAGTCCACCAGTCCGGCAAAGAAAGGACGTTCTCGATGAACACCATAATGAGTCTCTGCCAGTTCACGACTGACGTTCATCAGCTTTAAGCCAACCAGGGTGAACCCTTTTGTTTCAAAGCGGCGGATGATCTCACCAACCAGTTTACGCTGAACGCCGTCGGGCTTAATTGCCAAAAATGTCCGTTCCAAGGTTAGCTCCTAGAGTTTAAGCAACTGTTACAGCACCAGATTAGCCTATGACGGTGGTGAAGTGAGGGATGAGAGGTGAGGTGAGGGGTAA
Organism: Tildeniella nuda ZEHNDER 1965/U140; assembly: GCA_019358895.1. Lineage (GTDB taxonomy): Bacteria > Cyanobacteriota > Cyanobacteriia > Leptolyngbyales > Leptolyngbyaceae > Stenomitos > Stenomitos nudus. The sequence goes on from JAHHIG010000006.1 coordinate 233,400, forward strand.
GGTGAGAGGAGTGAAGGGCAACCAGTGGTTGTGGTTATGAGCAACCTAGCGATTCACGCGTATCTACGCCAGTTATGGGATTGGTGCCGCTGGCGGTTTTACACAGTTGCAAAACCTGGGTGCGATCGAGCAGTGCGAAGCTAAAGTCTGCCCCTGTGACGTTTGCGTCTCGAAAGCTAGATTTAAGCAACATGGCAGAGGTGAAGATCGCATCGCTCAGATCGGCTCCTGCCAAAGTCGTGAGGTAGGCGATGCCGTTGCTGAAATTCACTCCATGCAAGTTAGCGTTGGTGAGATCGGAGCTATTGAACACAGCGCCCTGCAAGTCTGCTCCGCTAAAGTTAGCGCCTTTTAGCTTGGCGTTGCCAAATTCTTCTCTGGCTAAATTTTGGTCTGAGTAGTTCTGGACGGTTCCTTCGGCATCATCATACGCTCGGATTGCCGCTGAACTAGCAGCTTGGGCAGAAACAGGGGCAAGAGGAAGCAGTAGAAGCAATGCCACAAAGAAAGTGAGAAGACGCTGGAAGATACGCATGATAAAGGTTGAATTTGACCGCTTGCCATCGTCAAACTTAACATTTTTTATTACATGCTGAATGGTCGCTTGATAGGGTTTCGATCGCTCATCGGCGTACACACCATGACCAGAGCAGCTACAAGAGTTCTTTGAATTAGAAGACCTTTAGCATCAGAAGACAACGTTGCACCAGTGCAGAAACGACTGTCGCTACGAACTCAATGCGTCGGAGAGGTAATCAGCCGCAGCTTCTACCAAAGCGATCGCGTTTTCATACACCATCCGAGTAGGTCCCAGCACACCGACGCTGCCGACGGGCACAGAGTCTTTGTGGTAAGTCGAGGAAATCAGCGTGCAGGTGCGCATTGGTTCTAAGGGATTTTCTGCCCCGATACGAATCGTGACGCGTTTACCCGGCTGCTGTAGGTCTGAGCGCTCAAAAATGAGAGGCACTAATTGGTGCTGTTCTTCCTCTAAAAGATGAATAATCGTTTGCACCTGTTGAAGTTCCGAAAATTCTGGCTGACGCAGGACTTCTGCCAGACCACTGATGACGATTTGTGCTGGAGGAGGGGGTTGGGAGCGACGTGTTAGTTCGACCAAAATAGTTCTGAGGAGGTCAGCATAGCGCTCAAATTCACGATCGAGTTCGCTCCAATCAAGCGTTGCTAGTTCGACGATCGCCCGTCCTCGCAACTGACTGTTCAAGAAGTTAGACAAAATTTGCAGTTCTCGCTCCAACAAGTCAGCATCAATGCCAGCCGCATCAGCCGATAACGGCAACTCAATTAGAGCCGACTGCGTTTCGTAAGAATCTGTCACGAAAATCAACATGATTCGACTGGAATCAACTGGCACAAGCTGCACATGGCGCAGATGGCTGGTGCGGGTTTGGGGCGTTGTGATGAGGGTAATGTAGCCACTAACCGTTGCCAGAATTTGGGCAGCGCCTCGCAGTAGTGCTTCAAAGCTCCAATCACCAGAATTGAGACGATCGTGGAGCAGATGTGCTACGTGCTGCGTTAAGTCATGGGATGGCACGATCAGCTGATCGACATAGGTGCGGTAGCCAGAGTCTGAAGGGATACGCCCGGCTGATATGTGCGGCTGGAAAAGCAAGCCGCCCTTCTCCAGCACCGCCATTGCATTGCGAATGGTGGCGGAACTGACACTGAGGTTATAGTCTCTAACCAATGCTTCGGAACCAACGGGTTCAGCCGTAGCAATATAGTGGCGGATAGTTGCTCGAAGCACCTGCTGTTGGCGACTGGTAAGATTGACCGATTGGGACATTCTAAGTTCGCGATCGTAAAAGGGTTGGAACAACCGCTGATGCCTCTAGACAGAAGCACCAGACAGGAAGATGCGAGATCGTAATCATATTGAGGATTTTTAGACTTAAGGTAGCAGATGCAGCATTCTTGCTCTAAGTTCTGATGCGCCAAGCACAAAAGCAACAAAACCTAAAAAGCTTTACTGCGTTTTAACAGAGACAGCTCATCCGGATGGTGTAGCAATTAGTACTGCGGAATCGATGAGTCAACCACGATCGCGTAAGCATCAATACCGCCGACTACATTCTTGACTTGCGTAAACCCCTGAGTCTGTAGCCACTGGCACATCTGCGCTGATCTAACCCCATGATGACACAGGACGATCGTTTCCTTCTCTGGGTCAAGCCGCGCTTGAATCTCACCTGACCATGTTGCAAACTCACTCAGCGGTAGATGCTCAAATCCCTCCAGTCTCGCAAGCTCTAATTCACTCGCTTCTCGCACATCAACAAACTGCACGGCATCGGAGGGCGTTTTCAGAAGCTGTCCTAACTCTGCGACACTGATTTGGGGGATGGGCTGGTAGTGAGTAGGCATGGCTGATGAGGTAGGGAGTGGGGAGTAGGGAGTGGGGAGTAGGGAGTGGGGAGTAGGGAGTGGGGGGCTTTGCAAAGGCTTTTACGGCAAGGGCGATCGTCATACAGCCCCTGGTTCAGCGACATCGACTGTGTATTGGTCTAATTTAGTTATCGATCGTACTTGAATTGGTCACTTCTAATGAATTAGCTTCTCGCTGACCGCTGACCGCTGACCGCTGATCGCTGACCGCTGACCGCTGACCGCTGATCGCTGACCGCCGACCGCTGACCGCTTCTCGCTGACCGCTGACCGCTTCTCACTGATGACTAACTGCTGATTGGCACGATCGCCCTGAGAAGATACACGCACTACAGGATAATGAGGTTGGACTATTCTTGCGCCCTTGCCTGTTGGGACATCTGATGCCATGAAGCTCCGTTCGTTCTTTTCTTTTTTGTCAGTCGTTGTGCTGGTGCTGCTATTGCTCAGCGCTGGCGGCTTCTACTGGTTAATTGCCCGTCATCCTATGCGGGTGCTGAGCGGCGACCCAAAAACTATTCCTGGCGCTGCGCTTTTTGTGTCTCGTCAGGCTCCTGTGATGGCATCGCTGTTGCTCAACCCGGCTCAGCTAGAGACGTTTCAACTGGCAGCAACTCCACCAGCGGCACGGCGTAAGGTAAGGGAAGAGCTAGACCAGCTCAAACAAAGTCTGCTGGCAAGTACAGGGCTGGACTATAAGCGAGACATTCAACCCTGGCTGGGAGACGAAATGACGCTGGCTGTAACGGCGCTGGATTTTGATCATGATGCTGCCAATGGGCAACAGCCAGGGTATTTAGCAGCGATCGCCACTCACGATCCAGAGCGATCGCGGGAGTTTCTGGAGCTGTTCTGGCAGAAGCGGGCGATCGCGGGTAGCGATTTGGTCTTTGAGCAGTACAAAGGTGTGAGAATCATTGCTGCCAATCCCCCTGCGTCTGAGCCTGATCGTCCCACTGCCCGTAAATCGAAACCCGACAAATACCGCCTTCAGCTAGAAGCGCCAAAAGTACCAATTGCACCCGCACCGATTGCTTCGCTGGCAAGTGCTGCGGTGGGCGATCGCTTTATCCTGTTTGCCAACCATCCTAAAGTGCTGCGTGAGGCAATCAACAACGTTCAGGCTCCTGACCTTAGCCTCGATCGCTCCAAACGCTTTACGCAGGCGATCGACGCGTTGACGCAGCCTCACGTTGGCTTAACGTTGATCGATCTACCTAAACTCGCAAAATTATTGGGGCGTGAACTGCCGATCGCTCCACAACTGCCAGTAGACAGTTCTGTAACGGTGATCGACGCGCTGCCACTCAGCCAAACGTTGATGGTTGGGTTGGCGCTCAATCAGTATGGGCTGCTAGCTGAAACTGCCTTGCTGTCACCAGACGAAACGCCATCTTCTTCACCATCGCTGTCTCAACCTGTGGGAGCGTTGCAATATCTGCCCAGCGGCAGCTCACTCTCCGCTTCAGGCACACACCTCGATCGCCTTTGGGAGCGTCTGGCAAATGGTCTTGCTCCCTATGAAACAGCCTCTCAACTGATTAACCAACCGCTGCAAGTGCTGCAAGATCGCTGGCAGCTTGACCTACCCAACGATGTTTTTCGTTGGGCAACAGGCGAATATGCGTTGGCGATGGTACCTCCAGAGACGGTAAGCGCCGATGGGATGCTGCGACCGGACTGGATCTTCGCTGCTCAACGTCCACAAGCGGTTGCCGATCAGCAGGCGATCGCGCACCTCGACGACATTGCCAAACAGCAGGGCTTGAACGTCGGACCGTTGACCATTGGCGATCGCACCGTTTCAGCCTGGACGCGCCTGACCACGACTGCACCCAAGGTTTCATCGCAACCACTCAGCTTACAGGCAGATGTACAAGGAGTGCATGCGTCTGTCGGCGATTATGAACTTTTTGCAACTTCAGTGGCTGCGATGGACAAAGCTCTTCACGCTGCCGATCGTTCACTCCCAGCAGATGAGTCCTTTAAGCGCGCCACTACGTCTTTGCTGAAGCCGAATAACGGCTACCTCTATCTCGATTGGGATACTAGCCGACCCGTTCTAGAACAGCAATTCCCTGTCTTGAAAGTGCTGGAGTTGGCAGGCAAGCCCTTTTTCAGCCGCCTGCGATCGCTCACCCTTAGCAGTTATGGCAGTCGGGCTGGTGTGCAACGTGGTGGCGCGTTAATTCAATTAAGAGGAACGGTATGAGTAGTCGTGCTAGGAGCGCATCCCAGGTTTGCAAACTCCCCTCACCCTTTTCTTGTATGCCGAAGGCTTTAAGCCCTCTTCCTAGTGAGAGGGACTTTGACTCTTGCTCCCTTCTCCTTTGGGAGAAGGGTTGGGGATGAGGGTGAGAGGTGTGGCTACAAAAATTGAGTACTCTCGATGCTATGGACAGTCAACCATACGGTAACCATGCGGCGCGTTGCACTTCACGTTGGCTGTAGAGAGGATGTCTCGGCTGTCCAAGCTTAGTCATGCCCAGACAGGAAACAGGCTTCCGACCATCTAATAAGGTCATCACAGCCCGATCGCGCGATCGTAGCGCTCCCCCATTGCCCCACGCCAGAATAATGTGATCCACCCGCTGAGCAAACGCCGCCAGATAGCGATCGTTCTCACTCCCAATCGGATCAGCGACACGGCAGAGAGCGGTTGGATCAGCACTGCAATAGGCAAACAGATTCACGACTTCTAAAGCACCATAGCCCCACGATCGCGCAAACCCAAGACAACGACGCAGTGTCGGATCATTCACAACCGCATCCGCTCGACTGGGATTAAGCATCACAAAACCAACCCTATCAGCTTGTTGATCCCACGATCGCCAGAGCAGATAGCGATAGTGACCAGTCGGATCAAACTCAGCACCAGTTCGCATAGTTAAGGACAAACTTCGAGTTTTAAGTGCTTCTGCCCCCTGCCTTCTGCCCCCTGCCCTCTGCAAGCTCATTTTGCTATCTCAGTCGTCACTTCATTCACCTGACGGCGCTTGAGGTCGAGACTTTCCGTGCGTGGCAAGAGGTCAAAGACTTCACGGAACTTCGTATCCAGCAGCTCAAACGGTACAACACCCGCTTCGTTTAGCACCACTTTTCCAGACGCATCGAACAGTACTGTCTGCGGCACAACGCCTTTGTAGTAGTACCCAGCCTCTGTCTCAGCGTAAGCAGACTTCTGAGGAATGCCATCCAGTCGTACAGGCAACAGATCTGCCGCTTTTCCGTAATAGGCTTGTACTTGAGAAACAACGGCTGAGTATGCTTTGCAATCGTTACTGTCATCAATGTAAAGCACTAAGAGCGTGGGTCGATCGCGCTTCAGTGCTTCTGCCAGCGTAAATTTCGGCGGTACCAGTGACCCATTGCCTGCGTAAAGGGTGAAAATTTCGCCATCATACCGATCGTCTTTCAACCCGGCTAACGCTGGAGAGGCTCCCCACAGCACAAGGCAGCCAACCAGCACCAACAGCAACCACGATCGCCCTAAACGTTTCTGCCATCGATCGACGGTTTGCACGCCCGTGATCACCAAACCCGACAAGTGCAACTGCAAAACTCTCATAGACCCCTGGCACTGCGATAACGTTTCTCCCACTATTGTCTAGCAAGCGAGGACGGAGGGGAAGGGGGCGGGAGGTGAGGGGTGAGGGGATAGGGAGCAGGAGGCAGAAGGCAGAGGGCAGGAGGCAGTCTAGCTCAACACTCAAAAACATTTCCCCCTTGCTCCCTCTACTCCCCCTGCCCCCCTTGCTCCCTCTACTCCCCTTGCTCCCTCTACTCCCCTTGCTCCCAAAACTAAAGCAAAGTTGTAGCGAGTTTATGTTAGCGTGTGATACAACTGTATGTAGGAATGCCTACGGATACTATCCTGAGTAAGTTTCTGGGAACGGAGTTTTGCGAGTCATTGCTGTTAGTTTCTCAAGCTGTTTTTTGGGTCTTGAGTGGGTCTCTGGCTTTGGATTTTGGCACTCTGGCAAACCAGTTTTTGGTCATATCAAAAGCTGGCACGATGTAGGCAGCTAGGTCATACACACGAGTCGAGAGCGTTCACTATGCAGAATGATGTAGCCACGATAAAACCAATTCGATCGCTTGAAGATGCTCTAGATCGCTGTCAGACATTAGGGATGCGGTTGAGCCGTCAACGGCGGTTTATTCTTGAGTTGCTGTGGCAAGAAAAAGAACATTTAGCTGCCAGAGAAATCTACAACCGTCTCAACCGTCAGGGCAAGGAAATTGGGCACACATCGGTTTACCAAAACCTTGAAGCGCTGTCTGAACATGGCATTATTGAATGTGTTGAGCGATCGGATGGGCGGCTTTACGGCAATATCAGTGATTCGCACAGCCATGTAAACTGTCTCGACACCGATCAGATTTTAGACGTTCACATTGAATTGCCGATCGAGTTGCTGCAGCAAATTGAGCAACAAACGGGCGTTCGCATCACAGATTATCACATTGATTTCTACGGCTATCGCAACGTACAAGAGCAGTAACGGCGACTTCCATCGGTTACTGATTGGGTAAGCCATAGTCTTGTGAATACGGGTGTGGGGGGTAGGGTGTGGTGAATGCAAATGAAAACGGCTGTAAAGCGGTGCTAACCTCGCTCGTCTGTCAATAAAGCAGTCATTTCATTGGGAGCAAATGGTGCTGTTGATGGGGAGATTGACCGTGAACGTTGTGCCCACATCAACAGCGCTCTGTACCGTGATGTCGCCACCATGAAGATCGACGCACTGCTTGACGATCGATAACCCTAAGCCAGTACCAGGAATAGTTTGGGCATTGCTGCCACGATGAAAGCGATCGAACAAGCGCTCAATGTCGCCTTGGGGAATGCCGATGCCGCAGTCTTGCACCTGAAACGTGACGGTATCGGCTGTAGAGATTAGCTCAAGCTGCACTTTGCCACCGTGCGGCGAGTATTTAAGCGCATTTGAAAGTAGATTGGTCAGAATGTGGCGCAGTAGTTTTTCATCAAGGTCACACGTTTTTTGTATCGCCGTTTCCGTTTGAGTAAAGACGATCGCGTGTTGAGTGGCGATCATTGTGTTGTCATGCTGAGTGTTATCATGCTGAAAGTCTGCTATTAATTGACGACAAAAGTCGGCTAAAGCAACGGGCGCTGGATTGCACTTCAATTCGCCCGCCTCAGCCGCGCTAATAAGCAACACTTCTTCAAGTAACTGCTTCATGCGATCGACGGCTTCTCTAGCTCGATGCAAAAAAAGCTTCTTTTTAGCTAGTGTGAGTTGATTGTCGTAACGTTGCAGCATATCAATTGACAAGAGAATCGAACTCAATGGGTTGCGAAATTCGTGAGACACGATCGCAATAAAGTTTGACTTTAAATCGTTGAGCGCTTTCTCCTTTTCCAGCGCTGCTTTAATTGCTTTTTCTGTCTGATGTTTATTAAGAGCAACTTCGATCGCAGTGACGAGATGATGGGTTTCAAACGGTTTAACAATATAGCCATAAGGCTGTGTAGTGTTCACCTGCTCGATTGTTGCTCGATCAGCATGAGCAGTCAGAAAGACGATGGGAATTGGGTTTTGTTGACGAATTTGAGCCGCTGTTTCAATGCCCGTTCTATTGCCTCGGAGGCGGATATCCATCAAGGCGAGATCGGGATGCCAGCGATCGACTGCATCTAGCGCTAGTTCGGCACAGTCGGCGATCGCCACTACTGTATAACCCAGTTGAAGCAACTGTCGTTGAATATCTAACGCAATGACAGGTTCGTCTTCTACAACAAGAATTTTAGCGCTCATCGTTTTTCACATTCATCGTTGTTTAGGCTGGTTTTGGAAAAGAAAGCTCAAATCTACTGCCACAGGTGCGATCGAGCACTAAGGTGCCACGCAACTGATGCAAAAAGGCATTCACAAGCTGGAGTCCTAGTGAGTTTAGATTCGGTAGATTGTTAGTCTGAGACCAAACAATTGACTCTGGAATGCCGACACCGTTATCAGCAATGACCAACAAGCACTGATTATCTTCTCGCAACGAAAAGCAGATTTGAAGCTCACCAGCGCGATCGTTCGGAAACGCATACTTCAACGCATTAGTGACCAATTCATTAATCATAAAACCGCATGGAATGACGGCATCTACAGACAGGTTGACTTCAGAAATTTCAAGCTTCAGCTTTATCTTTGTGGCATCAACGCTGTAAGAGCGAAGCAAATTTGCGACTAAACTATGCACATAGTCATGAAAGTCGATTTTGGCTAAACTGTCAGATTGATAGAGTTTTTCGTGGAGCAGTGCCATTGCCTTGATGCGATTTTGGCTATCTTTAAAGAGTGACAGTATGGCTGGATCGCGAATGGCATTTGCTTGCAAATTAAGTAAGCTAGACACCGTTTGCAAGTTGTTTTTAACGCGATGATGCACCTCTTTTAGAAGAATTTCCTTCTCTTGCAAGGACGCTTTGAGTTGGTTTTCCGCTTGTTTGCGATCGGTAATATTCCGCACAAAGCTACAGTGATACTCTTTATTGCTCAACTTAATATAATTAGCCGTCACCTCAGTCAAAAAAATTGTGCCATCTTTGGCTTTGATGCGTGCCTCAAACGTAGACGAACCTTTCGCCTTGATCGCTTGCCAGTGTTCTTCCCAAGCCGTTATGGGTAAGTCTGGATTCAAATCAGAAACCCGCATACCGATGATCGCTTCACGAGGGTAGCCCAGATCGCGGCAGGCAGCGTCATTGACATAATAGATTGAGCCATCCGGCTCCACCCACCAGATGGGATCAGCCGCCCGATCAATTGAAAACTGAGTGAGCCGGAGTGCCTTTTCTGCTTGTTTACGCTCTGTGATATCGTCATAAGTACCCAAAACGCCGACGACAGCACCATCTTGATCGTGTAGCGGCACTTTGCTTCTTGTAATCCAGCATTGCTCTTGCCCTGCCTTGACCAGCGTCTCTTCAATGGCGAGTTGAGACTGATTAGATGTGATGATCTGTCGATCTTCTACCTGACAACGTTCTGCATGAACAGCCCAGGGCAGTTCAAAATCATTTTTACCGATGATGTCGTTTGGCGCAGTTAAGCCTGCATCGATCGCAAACTGATAGTTGCAACCGAGATAGTTAAAGTTTTTGTCTTTCCAGAAAATAGCAGTGGGAACGGTATCAATGACCCGTTGCAGTAACTGCTGACTTGCACGCAAGGCTTCTTCTGCTCGCTTGCGATCGGTGATGTCTTCAATCATGCCCAGGCTGTAAGTATGACCATTTGGATCGCAAATAAGAGCCACAGTCAGGGTTGTCCAAAGCCAAGCCCCATTCTTCTTCCGAAACCGTTTTTCGATTTGAAACCGTGAGATGGTTCCATCTCGCAATTGTTTGCTCAGGTCAAGGTTTTGGTTAACATCATCAGGATGGGTGAAGTCAACATAGGTCATTGCGGCAAGGTCGGTATCGCTGTAGCCTAACAGGGCACGATGAGCCTGATTGACTTTGAGAACGTGGTAGGTATCAGCATCGGCAAGGCTAATGGCGATCGGTGCGTTATCAAAGATGGCGCGAAACTGCTCTTCACTCTTGCGTAACGCGGTTTCGGTTTCTTCGTGAGCGGCGATCTCAGCCCGTAACTGTTGATTTAATGCTTCAAGCTGAGCGGTACGCTGCTGCACACGTGCTTCAAGTTCCTGGTTGAGGGTTTGGAGCGCCAGTTCTGCCTGTTTACGTTTAGTAATGTTCCTGGCAACGCCGAGCATACGGATAGGGCGACCCTGCTGATCAAAGTACACTTGACCCTGACTGCAAACCCAGTGCTGCGCCCCGCCTGCCCAATGGACGCGAAATTCAATATTGTACTCTGCCCCCTCCAGAGCAAGCGCTAATGCTTGTTTCACAAAGGCGCGATCGTCTGGGTGAACGTCATCTAAAAAGGATGCATAGGCATTGGTATGGATCGGTGAAGCGATCTCAAAGTCGGCGCTCAGGCTGCCAGCATAAATCGCTATATCAGTTTGGATGTCCCAGTCCCAGTTGCTCATTTGCGCCGCTTTGAGTGCCAGTCTGAGCCGGGTTTCGCTGTCGCTCAGGGCGGCTTCTGCCTGCTTGCGATCGGTAATGTCCTGAACCTGATACACCACGCAAAGGACGTTTTCCTGCTCATCGCGCACGGCTGAAACACTCAACAAGCCCCAAACGAGATGCCCCTGTTGATGAAAGTAGCGCCGCTCTACATTGTACGCGGTGAGTTCTCCTGACAGGAGCTGTTGCAGTGGTGCCTGCCCAGACTCAAAATCATCGGGATGGATCAGTTGTTGACAGGTTTTGCTTAGAAGTTCGGTTTGGGTATAGCCCAGCATTTGACACAACGCAGCATTGACCTGCAAGAGCACACCGTCGGGCAATGTAACCGTCATCCCTACTGCTGTCGTGTCAAACACGCTGCGGAATCGTTGTTCGCTCTCACGTAAATTGGCTTCGATGCCTTTCCGTTTGGTGATGTCTTGAAAGTAGACTGCAAGCCCGTTAGCAAGGGGATAGACGCGCACCTCAAGCCAGGCGTTGAGAGGCGTGTAAAACGATTCAAAGGCTGTACTGCACTGTGCTTCAACGGCTCGACGATATTCGCTATCAAAAATGGAGCCGACTGCTTCGGGAAAGCGTTCCCAGACGTTGTTGCCCAGTAAGTCTGCCCGCGATCGCTGGAGTAACTGCTCAGCCTGGTGATTGAGATAGGTAAAGCACCAGTTTTCATCCAGGGTGTAAAACGCATCGGTAATGCTTTCGAGAATATGTGTCACCCATTCATTAGGCGCATGTTCATTAGGCTCATGCATGGCAGCCCTGCTGACGCGCACCGCTGCTTCTGGTTCTGGGTTAAGGCTTTGCGGCGATCGCGGTTGCACCGAGGCTGAAACATCCCGAATGACTAGCATCACGCCATTCTCCTCAGGCAAATTAACTTCAAGCAAATGATCTTCAGGCAAATTGGCTTCAGGCAAATTGGCTTCTGCATCTGGTAACGGTGCGACGGTAATGGCAAGGGCAAAATTGCGATCGTGCCTGCGGAAGCCATACTCCCCTTCGCAGCGCTGCTTGGTTGCCAAACCCCAATTCACTGGATGCTGTGACAGTGGCAACGGTTCTCCCTGATGTGTCAGAGGCAGTAGCTGAGTCAGCCGTTGCTCTGCTAATGTCGTGGCGGTTTGGTTGACGAGGCGCTCAAAGGCGGCATTGCACCACTGAATCCTCCCCTCACCATTTGTCCAGACGATCGACTCATTGACCCAACTGAGTGCGAATGCCATGTTGCTCAATGTGGCTTGCAGTTGACGGCTCAAAACGGTTGAGTCAGCAGAATCGCGCATAGCAAAAATTTCCAGGAGCGGACGATCGATTCAATTGTGGCAAATCTGTACAAGATTTTTGCCTGATCGCTGCAAAACAGGTCGAAGCTAATACAATATCGGCACAGTGCCACAGAGCCGCACGTCGATCGCAGCTCTGTGGTGTTGGCTTTGAGGACGCATGAATTGACTGATGAGACTGAATCAGGACTTACGCACTTGGAGCTTCGATCCTCCCTAGCTCCCATTGAGAAGGGGAAAGTCTGAAAGCTCCCTGGGCGATCGCAACAATCAATGGTTGTTTGAGCAGTGAGATTGTTAGTTCCAGTAGGGGTGCTGAGCTAACCGCTAAGTTTGTATCGTGCGGAAGCGGGTGTTATGGCAGGAAAATCGGTTGATCGATCGCGGGTACAAGCGTTTAAGTCTCGCTTTCAACAGACGGCAAGGCGATCGAACGTTACAGATGGCTCTGTTTCAAAGGTAGCTGTGAAGCAAGTGCCCACGGTGGCAGAAACTAACGCTAGTGGAAGGATGAGTGGCGATCGCGTTCAGAATGGGTCTAACACCATCATGCCGCTGCGTCATAGTCGTTTGTCTGCTCAGATCACACGAGGCTTACGGTTTTTGGCGGCACCGTTGGTTTGGTTCTGTCTCCTGGCATTTTGTGGCGGTACGGGTGTGGCAGCGTTTCTCTGGCTGACAACACTGCCGCCTGTAGCCAACTGCCAGAAGCTGCTCCCTTCTTCTGCCGATACCGACAAACTTTACTGCGCTGAGCAAACAGCTCGATCGGGCAAGGTCGAATCGCTGCTGGCAGGGCTGACGCTGGTCAAACATTGGTCGCCTGACCATCCCCTCTACATTCGTGCGAACCGGGCTATTAAGGAATGGTCGAAATCCCTTTTAACGATCGCCCAGATCAAAGCAGATCAGGGTGATTTGACAGGCGCGATCGCTCTGGCAAAAAAGATTCCGGCTAACAGTCCAATTCATGCCGAGGTGCAGACGGTACTGCTGGCTTGGCAAAAAGGTGCCAATCGTGGACAGGCGATCGATGCCGTGATCCAAACCGCTCTGAAGCAACAAGACTGGCAGACGGCGGCAACGAAAATTCAGGCGCTTGCAAGTCTAGATGATAAGTACGCGCAGCAAAACCTCAGTCGTTTACGGCAGCAGTTGGTCGCCGAACGTGCCGCTCGTCAAACGCTTCAGCAGGCGCGTCAGGTGGCGGAGAGTGCCCCTGAAAATGTAGTTATGATCGGACGTGCGATCGCGCTGGCGGAGCAGGTTGGTGCCCGTACCTATGCCCATATTGAGGCACAGAACGATGTGCAAACCTGGGGGCAATTGCTGCTCAATCGTCTGACGGCGCAGTTAGGGCAAGCTGATCTGGCTGGCGCGATCGCGACTGCTCAGGGACTGCCACTCAGTCTGCCGTTACCAGCAGTAGTCCGCGATTTGGTGTGGTTCAGTCGTGCCCAACCGCTCGCCGCCAACCGTCTGCTAAACAAATCGGTAGAGGAGCAGTTTGGACAACTCTGGGTCGCCCTGGCGCAGGTACGACAAATTCGGGCAGATAGCCCCCTTTATCCACCAGCAAAACCGCTCCTTTCCCGACTAGAGCAGCAGTCGCAGGATTTAATTCAGATCAAAATGGCAACATCTGTCGCCAAACTCAAGCAGATTTCAACGCTTCAGGGAGCGATCGCCCTGATGCAAGCCGTAACGCCCGATCGTCCTCAGCGGCTCTATGCTCAAACGCTGATTGCTCAATGGCGCAAAGAAATTCAGCAGCTTGAAGACCGCCCGTATCTCATGCAGGCAAGGCAGTTGGCAGCAACAGGCACGCCTCCCAAGCTGACTGCCGCGATCGCTCAGGCACGGCAAATTGCCCCTGGTCGAGCACTACGGCTGGAGGCTCAAAGCGCGATCGCCAAGTGGACACGCCAGATCCAAACCATTGAAGATCAACCGTTGCTGAACCGGGCACAGGCGCTTGCCAAAGAGAAAAAGCTGAAAGAAGCCATTCAAACAGCGACCAAAATTCGTGCGGGTCGGGCACTATACAAAGATGCTCAAGCCTCAATTGGCACCTGGACTGCCCAAATTCAACTTGCCGAAGACCAGTCGTTACTTGATGAAGCCAGAGCGCTGGCAGACCGGGGTAGGCTCACTGCTGCGATCGACCTTGCATCTAGAATCGGTTTGGCACGATCGCTGTATGGTGAAGCTCAACAAGCGATCGATCGCTGGTCTGCCCAACGCGATCAGCGCCTGAAATCCCGCCGCTCTTCACCTCGCTATGAACAGCCGTCTAGCCCAGAACCCTACAGACCAGAACTTTATACACCAGAGCCAGAACCCGCTTATGTGCCTCCAGTGAATGCACCGACGCTATCACCGGAATTGCCGCCGCCTTAAGGTAGGGAGTAGGGAGTGGGGAGTGGGGAGTAGGGAGTAGGGAGTAGGGAGTTGAGGGGGTAAGTGGATGGGAAGATGAGGAGATGAGAGGGGGGAGCAGAGGGAGTAAGGGAGGCAGGGGAAGCAGGGGAGCAAGGGGGGCAGAAGGAGTAGAGGGAGCAAGGGGGAGATGTTTTTTGACCGCTGACCGCTGACCGCTGACCGCTGACCGCTGACCGCTAACTGCTGACCGCCGACTTCCGCCCTTTGCCTTTTACCTTGTATCTTGTCAGGATGAACTCATGTCAGCTTAGATCGATCGGAGGATTGCATGAGCCATTCACGTGAGACACGTCTGCACGATCGAGTCCTCAAAGTCATGCTGATTGAGGATGATCCAGTGTTTCGCCTGGGTTTGGTTGCGTGCCTGGAACCGCTTGCCGACTTGCAGGTTGTCGTGCAGGCTGATGCGACTGATAAAGCGCTACAACTGCTGTGGGAACTGTGCGCCTCAAGGGACACGATCGCCAATCAACCAAACGCCAATCAACCAAACGCCAATCAACCAAACGCCAAGGGCAATGAGAGGGCGGCACGATCGCTTGATTTAATCATTCTCAACCTGGATCTGGGTCAAGCGTCTAGTCAAGGGGTTGGGTTAGCGCTCTGCCAGCAGTTAAGAACACAATTTCCCCAATTTCCCCTGCTGCTGTTGGGGTCTACGTTAGAATTAACGCGACTAGCAGCGGCGTTTCAGTTGGGTGCAGGTGGCTACTGTCTAAAAGGAACGGGCGTGACGGAACTGGTGACGGCGATGCGCCAGGTTGCCTCTGGGCAGCCGTATTGGGCAGAAGGCATTCAGGCAATGAGTCAACTAACCCGACGATCGACTGCTGACGCTACCTCAGTGAGAATCTTGCCAAATGAAACAGTTTTGACACGATCCAACCAACGCTGGCTGACATGGCGACGGAAACTACGGCGGTCTGGAGTGGGGCAAATTGAGCAGGCGATCGCTGAATTAGAGATTGAACTGCAAGCCGATCGGTCAGTCCTCGATCGGTTAATTTTGGCAGGACAACGCCGCGAACTCTATACAGCTCGTTGGCTGGTCAATCGCTTGCTACCCGCTTCAGATGTGCTAGAGCAAATTGAAACAAGACAGACACTGAATGTTGATCGTCAAGCAACGCCGTCGCTTGCGGCTGAAGCAGCTTCAGAGGCAACCTCAAACAAGAGTCCATCTGCGTTAACAGAGACGATCGCGGACAGCATTCAATCGCCACAATCGGCGCTTTTTCAGATAACGTTCACTAAACTGCAAGGGAATCTGCAAAACCTCACCGCAACTGCACTCGAAATCGACATCTTAAAGGATGCAAAAAAGCGAGAACTGCTGCATATTGTGCTGCGAAACCTGCAAGACATTTTGGCTGCGTTGCGATCGCACCTGTTACCCGATCAGTTTGAAACGAAACGTAGCGCGATTTTACACGATCTATGGCAGGCAAGCGTCACAGATTTTTTTGGTAAATACTATACAGTGCAGGTTGATACGCAGCCGATCGAGGTTGTCGCTGTTTTGCTGCAAGATGTAGCGATTGTCGAGGCAGAAATGCTTGCTAAAATTCCGTTGTTTCCAGAATTTTTGTCTCATTTGCTTTTTCAAACACCATTAACGATTGAAGAGGCTACCTATGCAGTTGGCACCGTGGAAGCTAGAACACGAATAGAATTGCTGCTACAAAATGTGATGATTCAGATAGCGAATGCAGTCATGCAGCCCCTACTCAATCGGTTTGGTAGCGTCACTGCTATCAAACAAACGTTTTACGATAAACGGTTGCTTTCCAACCGTGAAATTGAGCGTTTTCGCAACGATTTGTCCTGGAAATATCGCACTCAGCGCGTGTTTGCAGAACCCACCGCCATTTTTGAAAGCCACTATAGTTTGCTGACTCTCACGGAAAATGGCATCAGCAAAACAACTATTTATGCGCCTCGCAACGATGAGCTAACTGAACTATCTGGGCTGCCGTTTCTGGTGACATTGATACTCGAAGCGCGCGATGCGATCGTCCCTCGTGTCCGCACCGCCGTTTCGTTCTTGGGCAGGGGCATTGTTTACGTGCTAACAGAAATCATTGGTCGCGGTATTGGTCTCATTGGTCGCGGCGTTATCAAAGGGGTTGGCAATGCCTTACAGGATACGAAACCGAAGCGAAGCGAACGCTGGCGTTAGTTGAGTACCCTAAGAGGACGTTTTAAAAGTCCAGATGCTTGTAGCTCTGGCGACTGAAGTCGCGGCTACACGCACAAAACCTGCCTACGCAGGTTCCAAAACCCTCGTGCTGAGGTAGTCCGCGCAGGCGGACTTTGTTGATGTAGTCGCGGTTTTAACCGCCAGACACTTTTCAAACAGCCTCTAAGAGGATAGTTTAAAGCTATGGCGCGGAAGGCTTGTGAAGCAATAGCAACAGAGCTTAAGTTAATCGCTCCAGTCAAGCAATCCACCTATCTGAGGGCAATGAGTAGTAGTCGATCACTTTAACTTGATACCGCTCAACTTTATGAATGTCTAGCGTTTAGATTCACTTCTAGCAACGATCGAGTAGCTGACCGCTGACCGCTATCCCAAAGTAAGCAGCTATTGTCTAATCAACCCCTACTCTGCGCCTTCGATCGGTGCAAAACCCTGACGCTGGATGTTTTCGGTGACAACACGGGGTTCCAGAAATTGCAGCAGGTAATCGGGTCCGCCTGCTTTGGAGCCAACACCGGAGAGCTTAAAGCCACCAAAGGGTTGACGCGCCACGATCGCCCCCGTAATGCCCCGATTGATATATAAATTGCCCACTTCAAAATCGCTACGTGCCTGCTCAATGTGTGACGGGGTGCGGGAGTAGAGTCCGCCAGTCAACGCGAATTGAGTACCGTTAGCAAGCTCTAGTGCCTCAGTAAAGGTTTTTGCCCGCATGACTGCCAGCACAGGACCAAAAATTTCTTCACGGGCGATCGTGGCGGTGGGTGGCACATCATGAAAGATCACGGGACCCACGAAGTAGCCGCCGCCCGGTGAAGGCATTTCTAAGGCGAGTTCACACTCCTGTCGTCCTTTTTCGATGTACTCCAGAATGCGATCGCGGGCAGCGGCATCAATGACGGGACCGACACGAGTGCTGGGGTGATCGGCGCGTCCCAGGTTGAGCGATCGGGTTGCTTCGACTAACCGCTGCAAGAACAGGTCGTAGATTGGCTCCAGCACGATCGCCCGTGAACAGGCAGAACATTTCTGACCGCTGTAACCAAAGGCAGACTGCACTACACCCTGTACTGCCTGATCCAAGTCGGCGCTTTCATCCACGATGATGGCGTTTTTGCCACCCATTTCTGCGACGACGCGCTTCAGATGCTTCTGTCCGGGTTGCAGGATTGCCGCATCGGCATAAATGCGACAGCCCACTTCCTGAGAACCTGTGAACGTAATCATATTGGTGTGTGGATGCTTAACCAGATGTGCTCCCACTGTGGAACCCTTACCGGGAACGTACTGGAACACGCCCTTCGGAATGCCCGCTTCAACCAAAATTTCGGTCAGCTTGGCGATGATTACGCTCGAC
The DNA here is from genome assembly GCA_019358895.1 of Tildeniella nuda ZEHNDER 1965/U140. Classification (GTDB taxonomy): domain Bacteria; phylum Cyanobacteriota; class Cyanobacteriia; order Leptolyngbyales; family Leptolyngbyaceae; genus Stenomitos; species Stenomitos nudus. The sequence goes on from JAHHIG010000006.1 coordinate 251,156, forward strand.
GTTTCAGCAGGTTTCAGCAACACACAGTTACCCGCCACCAGTGCCGCAACCGTCATTCCGGTTGGGATCGCCAGCGGAAAGTTCCAGGGTGAAATGACGACGACAATGCCCAACGGTTGATAGTGGTAGCGATTGGTTTCACCCGGAAAATCGTAGGCAACACCTGCATCGAGCCGCTCCATTTCATCGGCATAGTAGCGGCAGAAATCGATCGCCTCTGACACTTCACCATTCGCCTCATTCAACGGCTTGCCTGTCTCAAACACCATCCAGGCAGCGAGTTCATCACGGCGCTGCGTTATCAGGTCGGCAGCGGTATACAAAATGGCGGCTCGTTTCGTTGGGGGCGTACGCTTCCAATCCAGAAAGGCGGTTTTGGCAGACTCCATCGCACGATCGGCTTGCTCAACGCTAATCTGCCCAACCTGTCCCACCGTTTCGCTAAAGTTCGACGGGTTCAGCGAATTAATGTGTACCTCAGTCGCCACATACTCACCATCAATCAGCGGTTGATAGGTTTTGCCAAGCTGTTGCCGTACAGTTTCGATCGCTTCTAAGGCACGATCGCGCTGTTCAACATTGGCATAGTCAGAGTCCGGAGCATTTTGAAAGGGGTGTGGGGTGTGGGGTGTGGGGTGTGGAGTCGCTTGATTCTGTCTTCTGCCTTCTGCCTCCTGCCCTCTGCCTTCTCCCTCCTGACTCCCTGGAACTGCTAACAATTCTTCGATCGGTCGCTCTTCCAGATTTTGGCGTAAAAACGAGCTATTAGCAGTATTCTCCAGCAGGCGACGAATGAGGTAAGACATACCCGGAATGAGTTCACCATAGGGACAGTAGACTCGCACACGGTAGCCTTTATCGACGATCGCTTTTGCCAGCTTATCCGCCATGCCATACAGCACCTGGAGTTCAAAGCGACGGGGCGGAATTTGGAGCGTTTCAGCGATCGCGATCGCGTATGCCTGAGAGCGAACGTTGTGGCTACCGATCGCGCCGTAGAGATGCTCGTGGTTCTCTAGCAACAGGCGCGTCATCGTTTCAAAGTTCGCGTCAGTCGAAGCTTTATCGTTGAAAACAGGCTGCTGCCAATCTTTTTGCGCGGCTTTGATCGTTTCTTGATCCCAGTAGGCACCTTTCACTAGACGGGCGGTGAGAGGCGTACCGCGCTGTTTTGCCCAAGCGATCAATTCGGTCAAGTCGCGCTCGCTGTCGCGCAGATATGCCTGTAGCGTTACACCCACATCGGTACGGGTACGAAACTCGTCTTCTAGCAGCAGATCTTTCAAGATCGCCAGCGTTGAGTCTTTGTAGGTGTATTGCTCCATATCAAAGTGGACAGCCGCACCAAGTTCTTTCGCCCGACGCAGCAGCAGTCGGATGGAGTGGCTGACTCGATCGCGACTGCCCTCAACGTCCAAGGGATCAAATTGAGAATAGAAGGCAGTGAGTTTGACAGAAACTTGCGCTTTGGACAATGCTTCACCGTCTGCCTGATCAATCTGTGGCACCTTTGACCAGTTTTTGGCAGCAGTGGTGAGTTGCGCCATCAATTCCAGGTAGCGATCGAAATACGATTGCGCTTCAGCCTCGGTGATGACTGCTTCGCCCAACAGGTCAACGGTGAAGGTCATTTTGTCCTTGCGCAGACGCTCGATCGTCTTCAGCACTTGCTGAATGGTTTCACCTGCAATGTACTTATGTGCCAGCGTTTCAACAGCAGTAGAAATAGTCGTTGCCGCCAACTGTCCGGGTACAGAATCGGGGTTGGCGAAATTGAGCATTCCTTTCAAAGCACTGGGTAGCTCGACGGTCGCATCACCCAGATATTCCTGAAGATGACGGGCAATTTCGGGTTTGCTGCGGAGTGAGGGCAGGCAGTCGATGAAGCGAAACAACTGCACCCGCAAGCCTGGATTGCCCATCGTCCAGGCAAGTAGCTTGTCATCCCAGCGCATCTGGTCGCGCATTTGAGCAAAGAACGAGCGATTTTCGCGGGTAGCGCTGAGAAGCTGACGGGCGATCGCCTGAGTTTGGGCTTCGTAGAGATTGGCAGACACTTGTGCGACCACAGCCGTTGGCTCCTAGTTAAATGCAGGCGATCGTTCCGTGCGACCGAATGCTGCAAACGGTCTAGCGGCGAGAGGATTCAGCCTATAGAACTTGTCTATTCTAGCGTCGATCGCCCCTGCCCAAGCGGGATGGAGTCTGGATTGAACACTTAGAGCTTGCTAAACAATAACTGCACACTTTTGGATCAGCGATCAGCGATCAGCTATCAGTTTTTCGCTGACGGCTAACAGCTACAGACCATGCTGTTAGTTCTGTACAACTCCTTACTCACTGTTACTAACTGTCACAACACCGTGAACAGCGCGTTAACGTGATGGGTCTGTAAAAATTGAGTGGCTTCTGTGGCTGGCAGTGGGCGGCTGAACAGGTAGCCCTGCATCTCCTCACAGTGACGCGATCGCAAGTAGTCCATCTGTACCTGTGTTTCAACGCCTTCAGCAACGACGTTCAGGTTGAGTCCGCGTCCCAGGGCAATGACTGCGTTGACGATCGCAGCATCATGCGGGTCGATCGTCAATTCGCTGATGAACGATTGGTCAATCTTAATCGTGTTTAATGGAAAATGCTTTAGGTAGCCCAACGACGAGTAGCCCGTGCCAAAGTCATCCAGAGAAATATGGACACCCAGCGCCTGCAACTCTTTGAGCAGTGACGTGGTGGACAGCACATTTTGCATTGCTACGGTTTCGGTAATCTCCAGCTCCAGGTAGTAAGGATCGAGTTGAGTTTCTGCCAGCAACTGGGCAACCGTTGTAACCAGACGAGACTGCTGAAACTGCCGCGCTGAAAGGTTTACTCCAATCCGCAGTGGTGGTAATCCGGCATTCTGCCACGCTTTGTTTTGAGCACAGGCAGTGCGTAATACCCATTCGCCAATGGACACAATCAGACCGTTTTCTTCTGCCAGAGGAATGAAGATAGACGGTGCGATCGCCCCCAGTATAGGGTGCTGCCAGCGGATCAGTGCCTCCATCGCCGTCACGCGCCCACTGTTAAGGTTAATCTGCGGCTGGTAGTACAGCACAAACTCATTGCGCTCCAGCGCCTGGTGCAGGCTACTCTCAAGCGCTAGCAATGCCGATGCGTGTGAGTTGATAGCGGGGGTGTAAAGTTGATAACCGTTACGTCCTTCCTCTTTAACGCGGTACAGAGCCGCATCAGCATTTTTGAGCAAGGTCTGGGCATCGTCGCCATCGTGGGGATAAAGGGCAATGCCAATGCTGCTGCTGATATAGAGTTCGTGTGTTTCGAGATAGAAAGCGGGCTTTAGCGCTTCGCCAAGGCGTTGAGCCGCTTTAGCCGCATCTTCAGCATTGCTGATTTGAGGCAACAAGAGGGTAAATTCGTCTCCACCCCAACGGGCGATCGTGTCGCCTTCTCGCAGACACTCGGCTAAGCGTGTGGCAACGGCTTGCAGAAGTTGATCGCCGATCGCGTGCCCCAAGGTGTCGTTAATAGTTTTGAAGCGATCGAGATCGAGAAACATCACAGCCAACATCGTTTCGTTGCGATGCGCGTTTGCCAGTGCCAGGGGTAGGCGATCGTTAAACAACATCCGATTGGGTAAGCCTGTCAACAGGTCATGAAATGCCTGATAACGAATGGTGGCTTCTGCCTGCTGGCGTTTGAGCGCTCCGCCAACGCTGGCAGCCATCGCTACTAGAATGGACTCTTCATTACCAGACCAGCGGCGTTGTGTTTTACAGTCATCGAAACCAATAAAGCCCCAAAACTGACTATCGACCAGAATCGGCACCAGCAGCACCGAAAGAATGTGATCGAGTTGCAGCGCCTGCTGTTTGGGTGCGTCAAAGTCATCCACGATCCCACCCACTGACTGCCCACTCGATAAGGCATCGTACCAGCCATCTAGCGCAGGCGTAGTATAGGGTTGGTTCTGCCAATACGGTTGCTGAAGGGTAGTTGAAATCGACTCGCGCACCCATTCGTAGCGGATGCTCGTAACACTCTCGCCTGTTTCGGGGTGAGGGTGGTTCTCGTAAATATAGACGCGATCGACTCCAGCAGCCTGTCCTAATGTTTCCAGAACTTTGGCGATCGCCGCTTCATAGTTAGTATCGGTCAACAAATAGGTCATAGCAGTGGCAACGCCTTGCAGCAGGTTATCGCGTTGCAGCAGCTCGGCTTCTGCCTGCTTGCGTGACGTGATATCTTCGACGGTGCCTTCATAACCCAATAAGCAGCCATGAGAATCACGCATGGCGCGGGCGTGTTCAGAAATCCAGATGATGCTTCCATCTTTGCGGTAGACTTGCGACTCAAAGTCTAAAACGGCATCCTGCGCCTGTAGCAGCCGACTGAACTCATCCCGTCGCTGCGGGTCAACGTAAAGCTGATGTCGAATATCGATCAGGCTGGTCGTTAATTCTTGCGGAGAGTCGTAGCCGTAGATCTTTGCCAGCATGGGGTTCGCGGTCAGGTAGCGACCGTCTGGCGTAGTTTGAAAAATGCCCTCAACGGCGTTTTCAAAAATACTGCGATATTTTTCCTCCGCTTGTTTGAGTGCGATCTCTGCCTGTTTGCGATCGGCTTCACTCCGCTTGCGATCGCTCACATCCCGACAAACGCAGAGCAAGCTGTCATCGTTTAACAGTGTAACTGAGACTTCTTCGGCAAAATTGCTGCCGTCACGCCGTTTGGCTATGACCTCTCCCTGCCAGCGTCCCTGCTGCTGCAAGGCTGGAAACACTTCACGCTCGTAACGCTGTGCTTCATCAGGAGCATAGAGGATGCGCCAGTTTTTGCCAGTTAAGGCAGCCTGGTCGTAGCCGAAGCACTGCGCGTGTGCCGGGTTCAGGTAGACAAATTCGCCGCTGGCGTTAATGACCGCAATGCCTTCGGTGCAAGCTTCGATCGCGGCAAGCTGAAGGTGAATCACTTCTTCTGCCTGACGGCGATCGGTAATATCCTCAATGGTGCCCAGGACACCGATCACTGTACCGTCAGCATCGTGAATCGGCAGGATGTTTGCTTGCGTCCAGTTTTGACCTTCCTTGGCGAGCGTATTTGCTTCAATGAGTCCCAGGAGTGGCTGCTCAGAGGCAATGACTTGACGATCTTGCTGCTGAAAGTGTGCGGCGATGGGGCGCTTGTAGGGCAGTTCGTAGTCAGTTTTGCCCAGCACACTGGCAACCGTATCAAGCTTAAGATTCTGAGCAAACTGTTTGTTGCAGCCCAGATACACTGAGTTCGTGTCTTTCCAGAAGATGGCGAGGGGAAGGTTATCGAGCAACAGTCTCAGGAAGCCTTCTTTTTCGCGCAGAGACTTTTCGGCTTGCTTTAGTTCTGTAATGTCGGTAATAAAGCCTTCAATGCCAAGTACGGCACCGTTTGAGTCGTAGAGTCCATGTCCTTTCTCCCATAGCCATTTTTCCGGTCCGGCTTTGGTGTAGATACGGTACTCAACGACATACGGCTCTTGACGGGCGATCGCCTGCTCAATGCTGCTGAGAAGAGAGGGTAAATCGTCGGGATGGCAAATATCGTTGTAGGAACGCTGTCGTTGGCTGCCAGCAAGCTCTTCATTGCGATAGCCAGTGATAGCCAAACAGCCTTCGCTGAGGTAGAGCATGGTCCATTCTGGGTCGCTACCGCCCATGAACACAATCCCTGGTAGTGAGTTAATCAACCGACGTAGCCGCTGCTGGTTCTGCTCCACCGTTACTTCGGCTTGCTTATGCTGAATGACGGTGCCTAGCTGTGTCGACACATTGCAGACAATTTGTACGTACGCTTCATCTTCAAAACGTGGTGTTGCCAGGAAAAAGACAATCGTCGCCAGAACCTCACCCTTTGCCAAGATGGGCACTGCCAGCGCCGCTTTCAATTGAGCCGCTTGAGCAAGGCGTGCCCTTAAAAAATCGCGGTCAGACGATCGGCTAATATCAGGAATCCATTCTGGTTGTTTGGTGAGCCACACGCGTCCCGGCAACCCCTCACCGCAGGCAAACACTACGTTTTCGCTGGCGGCTCTGAAGGCTTGCAGTTCATCTTTACTGTCATACCAGGCGCGACTGTATTCCAGCTGAGTCTTGGCAGTGTTGGGCACCCAGGCTTCAGCAAACACCCAGTTTAGGCTCTGGCAAACCTGCTGCAACGCCAAGCTTAACGCACGATCAAACGTTTGCGATCCCACGATCGCATCGGTAATCTCTTGCAAAAGGCACACTTCTGCTTGCGATCGCTCACATGCCGCTGCGCTTTGCTCTAAATCGGCGATGTTAAACGTAGTGCTACCTGGTTCAGTCTTTGACATCAGCAGTGTAAAAGCTCGGCTTCAGCGATGGTACTGACTACAGCAGCATGAGCGGTAGACAAATGATGCACTACGTTAACCTGGCTATCAGTGATATATATCACCTTGCCTAGCGTGAATATACGGATCTAAGTTAACCAAACTCAATCTCAGCATGTCAGGTTCTTTGCTTGACTCAGCTAGAGCGAGGTGCCGCTTCAGCGATCGGACATACAGTTGGAAACAACGACTGACATAGCTGATTTAGCTGAAAACGCACCCTGCTACTGATAAAACTGGACATCTTTCCGTAGGCAAAAGGAAAAGCGTGGGAAGTCTCTTTATTTGTTCTAGTGTAAGCCTTAACCTTACTTTGCAGCGAGGTCTAGTTTTAGTCGCTAACAACATACACAAAGGAGCGACATCAAGCCTCTGTGCAGCTTTAAGCGACAAAAGGGGCAAACAGTCGTTTACTTCTGGCGGCAGTGAGATGGGCTGCGACAGCGTTGTTCTCTCTAGAGTCCCCAGTTTTAGCCGCCAACGAACTCAAAGAGCACGATCGGCGATCGCATGCATGACCACTGCATTGACTGCTACTGTAACCGACGTTCCAATCTTGTCTGTTGTCTGTAGTACTCCTGCGAGGCGGCATCGTACTGTAGGATGTCTAGGCGAAACGTGGCACACGCAACCCGCGCTGGTCTTAACCGTCTCAACCAACCCGAAAGGAGGAGTTAGCATGTACATTGAGGAAATTATTGCAAGCGAAGTGCTGGACTCACGCGGCAATCCTACGGTCGAAGCACGCGTGGTGCTGGAGGATGGCACAGAGGGATCGGCGATCGTCCCTTCAGGTGCATCAACGGGTGAGAAAGAAGCGGTCGAACTGCGCGATGGTGACCCGAAACGCTACGGCGGGAAGGGCGTGCTCCAGGCGGTTGAGAACGCGAATCACAAACTTGCGCCTGAACTGGTTGGCATGGTCGTCACTGATCAACGGGCGATCGACCTTGCCATGATTGAGCTAGATGGCACACCCAACAAAGCGGCAATGGGCGCAAATGCCATCCTTGCGATCTCGCTAGCGGTTGCCAGGGCTGCTGCAAACTACCAACAGTTGCCGCTCTACCGTTACCTGGGCGGCATCAATGCGTCGCTGCTGCCTGTTCCCTGCATGAACGTCATTAACGGTGGCGGTCACGCCGATAACACAGTGGACTTTCAGGAGTTTATGATTGCGCCTCACAACGCGCCTTCGTTTACCGAAGCGATTCGCATGGGCATGGAAACATTCCACGCACTTAAGTCGATCCTCAACAAAAAAGGTTTGAGTACAGGTGTGGGCGATGAAGGTGGTTTTGCTCCTAACCTCCAATCCAACGTAGAAGCGGTAGAAGTCATTTTAGAAGCGATCGAGAAGGCAGGCTACAAGCCCGGTGATGACATTTCTATCTGTCTTGATCCTGCGACGAGCGAAATGTGGAAAGACGGCAAGTACGTCTTCTTCAAATCCGATCAATCCACCAAAACGTCTGAAGAAATGGTGGACTTGTGGGCATCCTGGGCACGGCAGTACCCGATCGTCTCCCTCGAAGACGGCATGGGCGAAAACGACTGGCAAGGCTGGAAGCTGTTAACAGACACGATCGGCGATACTGTTGAACTCGTCGGCGATGACCTGTTTTGCACCAACACCAAAATTCTTGCTGAAGGCATTGAGGCGGGTGTGGCTAACTCGGTGCTGATTAAAGTGAATCAGATTGGTACGCTGACTGAAACCCTGGACACGATCGAACTGGCGGGCAAAAACAACTACAAGTACTTCGTGTCCCATCGCTCCGGTGAGTCAGAAGATACGACGATCGCAGATCTGGCGGTTGCCACCAGCGCTGGTCAAATCAAAACAGGCTCTGGCTGCCGGGGCGAACGGGTTGCCAAATTTAACCAACTGCTCCGCATTGAACGCCAGTTGGGTAAGTCGGCACGGTTCGCAGGTAAAGCGGCGTTTAAGTAAAGTACGGTGTTTCGGATCGGTTGTCTTTGCAGAGACGTGAGGAAACTGCGGGAAAAACAAACGGCGTTGCTGAGTGCAAGGCAGTCAACTCAACATGCAAAACGTTTCTCCTTCACGGTACTTTTATGACACTGTTGAGTTGAGCAGGTTAGAATCCTGACGAAATCGATCGCAAAGCTCATGAAATTTTTCTTCCGCACAGTCGCGGCTGTCAGCGTCGCCGTTTTGTTGAGCGGAAAGTCTTCTGCCTTATCAGCAGCGGCGTTTCGGTCACAAACGCATCTCGATCGTTTGCAAATGCAGACTGACGTATCGTTGTCTCAGCAGGTGATTTCAGTTTTACCTCAAGAGACTCGACGCATCAGTCAAGTGGACAGCAAACCTGATCTTTTGCTTCTATCTAAAGTCATCACAGGGTTTCTCAAGAGTGACGACTATCAAACGCAGTCCACGATGAATGTGAATGCCGTCATTGGTAATACAACCGTCACGTCCGATGCTCAAATACAGACAACCGCTCAATTTCCCAATAAATTTCGGACAGAGGTTTTATTCGCTAAACCAGGAACAAAGACGCAAATTAAAACGCTGATTGTTTCTGATGGCAAGCTGGTGTGGGTGTACCGCGCCGATTTAAAGCAGTATGCCATTTTCAATTATGAGAAATTTGACCAGTTAGAGGATAGCTACTGGATTGGTTTTGCCACAACGATGTTTGCCCAAACGCCGCTAGAGGTAAAAACCGCCGTAGCGAAAGGTGCCTTGTCTGATACGAATCTATTGCAGGAAATTGGCTTAGCGCTGAGCGACTTAAAGGGAGGTACTCGCACCGTTGATAGCCAAACGTTCTACGCCTATGAATACAACGCCGCGAAACAAGGCTTTCTCATGAGTGCCTTTATAGAACCTGATTCTGCTGTACTCAAGCAGTTGCGGATTGTTGGAAAGTATCTAGACTCCGATATTTCAATGGTCGAACGCATTCTGAGCCGCGTTGCGATCGCGCCTGTCAGCACTAACACATTTACCTTTACACCACCAAAGGGCACAAAGAAAGTAAAGGCTTTGGTGCTAGGACCGTTGTAGAAAGAAGGCAGGAGGCAGAAAGCAGAAAAAGCTAATAGCTGATAGCTGATAGCTGATAGCTGATAGCTGACCGCTATCTAAAGGTTGTCGATCGCGACAGGTTCCACATCATCCGCCATCGCAAACCCAAACACTCTGGAGTAAAAGTAGAATTCTCCATCCAATGTGCGTTTGATGTTTTCGGCTTTGCGAAAACCGTGCTGTTCGCCTGCAAAAAGCACATAGGCAACGGGGAGCTTTTTGGCACGAAGGGCATTGACCATCATTTCTGCTTGATTGGGCGGCACAATTTTGTCTTCGTCGCCCTGAAAGAAAATGACGGGACAGGCTAGGCGATCGGTCGCATAAATGGGCGATCGCTCTTGATACAGCGCTTCGGCTTCAGGATAAGGACCAATCAAACCGTCCAGATAACGGGACTCAAATTTGTGGGTGTCTTGTGCCAGCGCTGCCAGATCGCTTACGCCGTAGAAACTTGCCCCTGCTTTGAAGACTTTGCGAAAGGTCAGCGCTGCCAGGGTTGTGTAGCCGCCTGCACTACCACCGTCGATGACAAGGCGATCGCCATCCACCGCCCCAGACTTTGCCAAATAACTGGCACCATTGGCGCAATCATCGACATCCACAATGCCCCACTGCCCTTTCAGGCGTTCACGGTAGGCGCGTCCGTAACCTGTACTACCGCCATAGTTAACATCTAAAACGGCAAAGCCACGACTCGTCCAGTACTGAATTTTGAGGTTGAAAACGGTTGAAGTCGAGCCAGTCGGACCACCATGACTTTTGACTAACAGGGGCGGGCGTTCATTACTTGAAGCGGCGTAGTCTTGATTTTTAGGTGGATAGAAAAAGCCATACGCCGTCAAGCCGTTTTCAGTTGGGAAGGCGATCGACTGTGGCACCGACAGATAGCCAGGATCGATCGTCAACGTGCTGGAGCGTTGCAAGACCTCAAGCGTCTGCGTTGTCAGGTCTAGCTGCACGATTGCCCCTGGTTCTGTTGCCGAACCTGCATTAAACAACACGCGTTCGGGTGCAACGTGAATGCCGCCAATTTCGGTATAGGGCGTTTCGATTAACTCCAGTTGCTTGGTTTGCGTATCGAGACGGGCGAGGTAAGAAAGCCCTTCTTTGCTGTAAGTGCAAATCAGATGCTGCGCCGATTCAAACCCATAGTTTGAAATGCCAAAGACCCAATGCGGCGAGCCAAATTCGGCTGCCATCGGGCAAAGCGGCTCAATGTCTCCTTGCCAGCGGTAAAGATTCCACCAGCCAGAGCGATCGCTCACAAAGTACAGCACCCCATCCGGCGACCACTGCGGTTCCAATACCGACTCGTTAATGCCGCCTGCAATCTTCTGTGGTGCTTCTAGCACATTAGCTGCGACCGTTGCGATCCATAGCTCGGTGCCATCCCACGGCATATTCGGATGATTCCAGCTTAGCCACGCCAGTTGGGAACCGTCTGGACTGAGGCGCGGTGACGAGTAGAAGTCACTGCCAGAAACGAGTACTTGCTGTTCAGTGCTGCCATCAAGACTGATGCTAGCGATCGTATTCACCGCTTCGCCATCGCCACTATGGTCTTCCCGCACGCAGATTAACCGCTGCCGTTGTACGTCAACCACACCGTCGGCGTAGCGCAAAGCGGCTTCGGGTGTAATTGCCACTGGCTCTGCATCAGCATCCTGGCGATAGAGCCGTTGATCTGCAAAATGAGAAAAGTAGACAGTGCCTTGATGCACCAGGTAAGAGCCACCACCGTACTCATGCACCCGCGTCCTGACGTTGAACGGTTTGGGCGTGATGTCTGTCATTTTGCCATCAGGAGTTCGACGTACAAGCACATTACGACCCGCTTCGGTTGGGCGCAGTTCAGTCCAGTACACAGACTCGCCATCCAGCCGAACGCCACCCAGCCCGATCGTGCCAGCCACAATCAAATCAGAAGAGATGGGAGATTTCCAGGAGCCGTAAGATGCAGTGAGAGATTCAACCATGAGTTTGGAGTAATTTTGAGTTAGTTTAGCTTTCAGTTATCAGCTTTCAGCCATCAGCTTTCAGCTTTCAGCCATCAGCTTTCAGCCATCAGCTTTCAGCCATCAGCTTTCAGCCATCAGCTTTCAGCCATCAGCTCTCAGCCATCAGCTTTCAGCCATCAGCCTTGCTTTTTGTAAGATCATGAACAATGGCACTAAAAATGTCATCGATCGCCTGCTTTGCAACATGAAACTCAGGCACGTTCCACGATGGCGGCGTTGCTTTCTCTAGCTCAGCAGCGTTGAGATACACATGATAACGAACTTCAATCTGAAGCGCTTCAACACCTGGCATCTGACCATAGTGACCCGTAATGTAGCCACCATTAAAAACTTTGTTTCTCACAACTTGATAATTTTTGCGGCGGAACTGGGTTTCTACAGAGGCAATTAAGCGTTCCGAGCATGTTTTACCGTTGCGATCGCCCAAACAAACCGCTTCAGTAATGGGACCAAAAAAGCTGTGTAAATCCAAAAGATACACCTTACCGAAAACAGCAACCTGTTTTTTGAGAAGTTCGGTTAGCTTTTGATGATAGGGAACGTAGAAGTTTTCAACGCGTTCTTGTAACTGTTCTAAGCTTGGAGCCGTTGCGTAAATCGGTTTTCCAAAGGCAGTTTGTGCTGGTATGACCGATGCCCAAAAACTACCAAAAATGGGTTCTTGTAATTGCCGATTAAGGTCAACAACATAGCGACTGTGGGTTGCCTGCAATACTGTAATGCCCAAGGCAGGCAGCGATCGATATAGTTGATCAAGATGCCAATCGGTGTTAGGTAATGATTCCAATTGCGCGGGTAGAAACTGTGCCGCGATCGCATCAGGAACCAACAGACCGCTATGGGGAAGATTGGCGACGATCGGCACTGTCTGCCCTTGCGGTGTATGCAAAAGAAATGGTTCCATCGGTTACGCAATCTACTCTAATGTCTAGCGTAACGCACTCGCTTCTCCATGTTCATCACTGAGCATTGGTGAGCTATTCTACGATCGTGGTTGCTTTTTGTTTGCGAAAAACAGCCGTTTTCTTTAAGAAATTTAACTGCCCTGGCTCAGTTTGAAGGGCAGATTTAAACAACTTCAGCGCCGTTAAGCGAACGGTTAGTTTACGCTTTAAATGATAACGGACTGAGTGCGTTATTGATGGGCAGCGATTGTGGGAGCGATCGCAGACCACAACTTTAGGTGTAATTTTGTAGTATTTGCATTTCGGCGATCAATCTGATTGGTGCAGCCTTCTTTAAATAGCCATTATAAACGGTCGATAACATCATGCATACTGCTATAGCCTCTGCTCTGACCCAAACAAGCGTTTGCTTACTGGCACCGCTGTCCGGCTATCTCCTTGCGATCGATCGCGTCCCTGATCCTGTATTTGCCCAAAAAATAGTAGGCGATGGCATTGCCATTGACCCCACCAGTCAAAGCCTTCAGGCACCGTGCGATGGAGAAATCATTCAGCTCCATCCCTCGCACCATGCGGTCTCAATAAGAACCGCCGAAGGCTTAGAAATTCTCATGCACATTGGGCTGGATACGGTTGAGTTGCGGGGCAACGGATTCACACCGCAGGTCAAAGTGGGCGATCGGGTAAAAGCGGGTGATGTGCTGATTGATTTTGATGCCGATTACATTGCGCTGCACGCGAAAAGTTTGCTGACGGAAATTGTGATTACGAATGTCGATCGCGTTGGCAGCCTGTCTTGCCGCTCTGGGTCAGTCGCTGTGGGAAAAGATACAGTCTTGGAAGTCACCCTCGCTGAAGGGGTGGACGCTGCGGTCGCAACCCCAGTCGGTGAGCAAGTGACATCAGAGCCGATCGTCATCCCCAACCCAGTGGGACTGCACGCTCGACCCGCTGCCGTTTTAGCGAATCTTGCCAAAAACTATCAAGCCAAGATTCAATTGCATCGCGGCAAGGACAGTGCTAATGTCCGCAGCGTGATTGCGCTCATGAGTCTGCAAGTAGGACACGACAAGACAGTGACGCTAACCGCGAGCTGATGCCAACGCTGCCGTTTTAGCGTTGACGGACGCGATCGTCGGTGGCTTAGGAGAGGATGTCTCGGTTCCCGCTGCCGTATCTGAGAAGCGGGAGCAATCGCAGCAACGTCTGCCGCCACCTCCTCGCTCTACCGACGCGAACCTACTGTTGGGTGTTTCGGCTTCTCCCGGTCTCGCTGTTGGTCAAACCTATCGCGTGCGCGAACAGGCGTTGGAGCTTGTGGAAACGGCTCAGAATCCGGCTGAGGAGAAACAGCAGCTTGATGGCGCGATCGCCCAGGCATCGCTAGAGATAGACGCAGTACGAGCCAAAGTCGAACGTCAGGGCAAGCCAGACAAAGCCGCTATCTTTGCGGCTCACCGTGAACTATTGGCAGCTCCAGAATGACTGGATGTCGCACACAGCAACATTGATCAGGGTAAGAGCGCAGCCTACGCCTGGAAGCAAGCGTTTACTTTGCAAGCAGAACAGCTTGCCCAGTTGCCAAATGAACTGTTTGCCCAGCGTGCCAATGACCTGCGTGATGTCGGACAGCGCGTGCTGCGTCTGCTTATAGGAGCCAGCACCGTTACAGCAACCTATCCACCCAATACGATTCTGCTGGCGGAGGACTTTATGCCCTCGGATATGACAACCCTCGATCGAGAGACTGTTAAAGGCTTCTGTACACTGGCAGGCGGCGCGACTTCTCATGTGGCGATTCTGGCGCGATCGATGGGCATACCCGCGATCGTTGGCGCAGAAGCCCACCTTTTAGACTTGCCAGACGGAACAGCGGTCATCCTCGACGGCAGCAAGGGCACCTTACGCCTCAATGCCTCACCTAACGAACTGGCACAGGTACAGCAACGCATCACACGACAACAGACAAAGCAAACGACTGATCGCCAGTGGGCAACGCTACCTTCCGTGACGATCGATGGCTACCGGATTGAAGTCGTCGCTAATATTGGCAGCCTTCACGATGCCAAAGAGTCTGTCGAACTCGGTGGCGAAGGGGTAGGACTGCTACGCACCGAAGTGATATGACGAAGGTAAACAAAGCAAAACTCAAAGCTCTCGGCGCTTCGGGCGTGCTGGAAATTGGTGACAGCGCTCAGGCGATTTTTGGGACGCGATCGGAAAACCTGAAAACTGACATGATTGAATATCTCAAGACCGCTGGGGCAGACGCTGATCCAGTGGATGATCTGCCTGATGAACCAGTAGTGACCGAGATGAAACCGTTAGAAGAGCAGCCTGCAATGATTCCACCCGATCCAAATGCTGCCAATAAAGCTCAAGCCATTGTGAACGGTCTGGGTGGTCAAACCAACATTCGACAGGTTGAGTCAGTTGCACTCACACGGCTCTGCGTTGAGGTGATCGATCGTGCAGCCGTAAACGAACAAGCGCTGCAAGCCGCTGGCGTAGAGGGCATTTTGAGCTTGCCGGAGGGCAAGATGCATCTACTCGTCGGGTTAAATGCCGCCCAGTATGCCGCCGCAATGGATAGTGTCCAGGATCTAACGATAGGGACGTAGAGTTTCTGTTGGTCTAGATCGATTGGTCTATGAAAGTCGGGATGCTTATCCTGGTATGAATGTCATTGCCACACCGTTCATGCAATAGCGTTTGCCAGTCGGCTTCGGACCATCATCAAACACATGCCCTAGATGCCCACCACAGCGATGGCAGTGCACTTCCACACGAGTCATAAAGAGTGACGTGTCGGTTGTGGTATCTACAGCCCCTTCAATAGGAGCGTAAAAGCTGGGCCAGCCCGTACCGCTATCAAACTTAGTCGCTGATGTGAACAGCGGCAGAGCACAGGCAGCGCAGGCAAACGTACCCTCACCATGCTGCTGGTTGAGCGCACTGGTGCCAGGGAGTTCTGTTCCCTCTTGACGCAACACCTTAAATTGCTCTGGTGTCAGGATTTTGCGCCACTCTTGTTCCGTCTTCGTAATCTCAAAGCTGCTTGTCTTTTGCGAGTTTGTGGTTGCCATTTCTGCTCGTGTCCCAGGAACATGGCGTGATAACCAGGCTGTGCCAAGCATAGCTGTGCCAGCCCATAAAAAATAGCGCTTCTTCATGTTTCAGTTTCGTTGCTACGTTGCTCGTTAATCCGACCTGTAAATCATTGCTAAGGCTAGACCACTATCATGCACAACGCATCTGAATTAAGCATGAAGAATACCTTAGAAAGCGCTAAGCAACCTCTAAGGTCAAGACCATTTTGCTGGTGTAAGCTACTCTTGGTAGATGGAACAGCAGTAGAGAACAAAGATGGGCACGGTCAGGGTCTTTAAGAGCGCTCAATTTTTGCAGCCGACGGATGAGGAGCCGATACGATCGGTCGTCACAGAATCTAAAGCTGCCGTTGTAGTTGCCTGGTATGTCAAACCAGGTCAGACAATTCCTGCACACTGTCATCCTAACGGACAGGACACCTGGACTATTTTAGCTGGGAGCGGAGACTATTACCTGGATCAAGCGGGTATAACCACGCCGATCGCAGCCGGAGATATTGTCATTGCACCGATCGGCTCTGTACATGGGGTTGTCAATCCTGGTGATGAACCACTGATTTTCATCTCTGTGGTAACGCCAGCCGATGCAGGGTATCAACTGGTGGCGTTAGACGAGTCGTTGATCCTCCCTTCCTAATCGCAACCAAATGTTACCGCTGGTGAAGATGGCGATCGTCAGCTAAGATGGAACGCATGAACTAATCTGAAGTGGTCGTCATGAATATCTTTCGGCGCGTATGGGACTCATTTGGGTTTGAGGATCGCTACGACGAGAACGAGTATGACTATGAGTACGAGGAAGAAGACGGCTCTGCCTATTATGCCTCTGACACGATCGACCCCGCGCAACAGCAACTGACTCCGCCCAGTAATGTCGTAGGGATGCCAAACCGTAAAATGGCGCATACAGAAATGTACCTGATGGAGCCGCGCTCATTTGAGGAAATGCCCCAGGCGGTAACGGCATTACGCGAACGGCGATCGATCATCCTGAACCTGAGCTTAATGGATGCCGATGCCGCACAGCGCTGCGTCGATTTTGTTGCGGGTGCAGCGTTCGCCATTGATGGACACCAAGAGCGCATCGGTGAGCATATTTTCCTGTTCACGCCGAGCTTTGTGCAAATCAGCAGCTATCCGACCGGAATGCAGCCAGCACCACAGCGGATACCAATGCCACCAACTCAGATCACTCCGCCTGCTCCTGCCTGGGGCAATACAACCCAGATGAGCCATTAGAATCCGTTTAGCATCACGCAAAGCCAAAGCCAGCGTGTAAGACAGCAGCGTATTCAAATGCTCTCACATAGCCACCTAACTCTCGTAATCTACCATTGGTAGGCATGTACTGAAGAGGTTGCGATCGCCACTGTACTGAGGTTTTTTGTACTCAATGCTGAAGACTGCATTCCAATAACGCTGTTTTCGTTTGTACCTAACGTCTAAGCTAACCGGACAACGGTAACTTCTGCAAATTCAACAATTTGCGGCTAGGTCCGGTTCAGCGCAGTTGTTAGGTGACTGGCAGTAATGGGACTTTTTCAAGTAGACTCTCTGGAACACTGTATGTACTTTCCAAAAGGAATGGGTCATGCGAAAATAATTCTGCCCAGTCTAAAATCAACTCAGGCGTTATTAAGCGATTTACCTCTTCTCGCAACGCCACAGTCTTCTCTTGAGGAAGGAAATATATATTGTCGTTGTGCTCTTCCATTGGCGGGTATTTTGCATCTACCGAACCAGCGATAGAACCAAGCATTCTTGAGCCTTGCCAAATAACTTGAGGAATGGCTCTATCCACATCAGAAGGAACAATTATAGATTTGCATAATAAATCGCTAGCGCCCAATAACCAAACTGACAGTGCACCTCTCCAATATGGATCATAAATTGAAATACAAGAATGTATCCATGTATAAATTTCTTTTGGCTCCAGATATTTTAAGCAGAAGAACATCATGGATGAGAGGTTGCAATTTGCTTTTCTTGCATTCCAATCCATTCGTAAAGTGTCATTTTTGTTTCTCCAGATTTGAAAGTTAAATTTGGGGTATGAACTTTTCGTAAGTTCATCTTGATAATCAATCCATAAATCAGAAACCATAAGACTGACAGATAACGAGCAAATAACATCCTCCCGAAACTCAGGATATTCTTCTGGAATTCCTTTCCAATAAATACACATAAACGCTGCTGCAATATCTTGAATCAGCAGCGTTTCGTCATAACTTACCAACTCATGGCAGCGAGCAATTGAATACGGCAGCAGATACTTAAACCATTGATCCCACTCATCTCTATGACCAAAACAACAAGTTCCAGAAGATATTTCAGTCAGTGCTTTCGACAAAATCTTGACTGGGACTTGTTCAATAGGTTGCTCCATCAGCTCATGGAACATACGTCTTTTTTCGCTCATAAACCATGCTTCACCCATTGGTTCCAAAGGTTTGTGGAAATGCGCTTGCATTCTGCCAAGGGAATCTAACGCAATCTCTTGCTTCGGTATCCATCGGTATTCAGGTTTACTAGCCATGTCTGGTAGTTATTTCAAAGCAATTACCTTACAAAACTCTAACGAAAAACTCTTACGCATTGCTCAACTCAGTAGATGAAGCCACCTAACTACTGATTATACGGAAAGTTTCCGTATATCTCCCTGATTTGGGCGGATACCCTGAAACTTTCCGTGTATTTTCCCTCACTTTCCATTAGATATTTTGATTACATAAGATTAGAACCATTATTTTGCTGAAGAATCATAAAATTCTATGGATGAGCGTCCCAAAATACTATTGGAGGTTGTGCGGGACACAATTCGGCCCAAACATTACTCGTGTCAAATTGAAAAAGTTATGTTCAGTGGATTAAGCGATACGTTGCTTTTCATCACAAGCGGCAGCCACGGAAAATGGGGCTACCAGAAATCGAAGCATTCTTGACGCGTTAGATGAATACGCAGGATCGGGCAGTGCATGATGGCGCACTAGCTCAGACTGCTTGCTTTTCAACGGCGACTTAGCTTTCGTAAGCAGTCATGGGTGGGCAGGTGCAGACAAGGTTGCGATCGCCATACGCCTGATCAATCCGTCCCACAGCCGCCCAGAACTTGTTGTTGCGTGTCCATGCGGTTGGATAGGCAGCTTGCTGACGCGAGTAAGGATGATCCCAATGGTCGGACATCAGTGCCGCAGCAGTGTGAGGGGCGTGCTTGAGAAGATTGTTTTGGCGATCGACTGTACCATCCTCAATTGCCTGAATTTCAGCGCGAATCGCAATCATGGCATCACAGAAGCGATCGAGTTCCTGCTTCGACTCACTCTCTGTGGGTTCTACCATGATGGTACCTGCAACGGGCCACGACACCGTAGGCGGATGGAAGCCATAGTCGATGAGCCGCTTGGCGATGTCATCCACTTCAATCTCAGCGGTTTTTTTGAACTGACGTAAGTCCAAAATGCACTCATGAGCGACCAAGCCATGCTTGCCCTTGTAAAGTACTGGATAATGACCTTCCAGCCGTTTGGCAATGTAGTTTGCGCTGAGAATTGCCACCTGCGTCGCTTTAGTCAGCCCGTCTACACCCATCAGCGCAATGTAAACCCAGGAAATTGGTAGAATGCTGGGGCTACCCCATGGCGCGGCTGAGACGGCACCAATACCCTGTTTGCCACCGACGGGCACGATCGGGTGTTGAGGCAAAAAGGGGACAAGATGCGCTGCTACGCCGATCGGACCCATACCCGGACCGCCGCCGCCATGTGGAATACAGAAAGTCTTGTGCAGATTCAAGTGGCAGACATCCGCACCAAAGTCACCGGGGCGGCACAAGCCTACTTGCGCGTTTAAGTTAGCACCGTCCATGTAAACCTGTCCACCGTGAGCATGAATCGTCTCGCAAATGTCTTGAATCGCCTCTTCAAAGACACCGTGCGTGGAGGGGTATGTCACCATCAGCGCGGCTAGATGCTCTCGATGCTGCTCTGCTTTTGCTTTGAGATCAGCAACATCAATATTCCCGTCGCGATCGCAGGCAATGGGCACTACGTTCATCCCTGCCATGACCGCGCTGGCAGGATTGGTGCCATGAGCCGATTGAGGAATCAGGCACAGATTGCGGTGCCCTTCGCCACGCTGCTCGTGATACTGATGAATGACCAATAGTCCGGTATATTCACCTTGTGAGCCTGCATTTGGTTGGAGCGATACGCCAGCGAACCCCGTAATTTCTGCCAACCAGTGCTCTAGCTGCCGAAAGAGCGTCTGGTAACCGTGTGTCTGGTCAAGTGGTGCGAAGGGATGAATCTGCCCGAACTCTGCCCAGGTAACGGGTAGCATTTCGGCAGTCGCGTTGAGCTTCATCGTGCAAGAGCCAAGGGGAATCATCGCCGTTGTGAGCGATAGATCTTTGGACTCCAGACGATGCAGGTAGCGCAGTAGCTCTGTTTCTGAGTGGTAGACATTGAAGACGGGATGCGTCAGGTAAGGCGTAGAGCGGAGCAACGATGACGGGATGAGGTGAGGCGGCGCGGCGGTGAGCAAATCTTCGGGGGTGAAGTGAGTAATTTCTGCACCCGCAAAGACCTGGAAGAGAGCAAGCAGGTCATCTGAAGAAACGGTTTCGTCTAGAGCGATCGTGAACGTCTGGGCATTGAGCTGCCGCAGATTAATTTGGTGGGAATGTGCCCGCCGAGTGATTTCGGCTACTTTATCGTCAGGGACGGTAACGCGCAAGGTATCAAAGAACGGCTCTGCACTGGGGGCATACCCTAGCCGTCGCAAGCCTTCTGCCAGGATGACTGTGAGACGATGGACACGATCGCCAATCTGCCTTAATCCAACGGGACCGTGGTATACCGCATACATACCAGCCACGATCGCCAGCAGCACCTGTGCCGTACAAATATTGCTGGTCGCTTTGTCTCGCCGAATATGCTGTTCGCGGGTTTGCAGGGCAAGGCGCAAGGCAGGCGCTCCATGCACATCTTTGGACACCCCTACCAGGCGACCCGGCAGTTGTCGCTTGAAGGCATCCTTGGTGGCAAAGTAAGCGGCATGGGGTCCGCCATAGCCCAGCGGCACACCAAACCGTTGGGTATTACCGATCGCAATGTCTGCTCCAAATTCGCCCGGTGGCACTAGCAGCGTCAGGCTCAACAAATCGGCGGCAACAGTAACTAAGGCTCCAGCAGCATGAGCGCGATCGCAGAAATCCCGATAGTCATAAATCGCCCCATCGGTGGCTGGGTATTGCAGCAGCACGCCAAAGACAGGTTGATCAAACTGGAAGGTGTGGTGATCGCCCACAATTACTTCAATGCCCAAAGGTTTAGCGCGAGTTTGCACTACCGCGATCGTCTGCGGATGGCACGCTTCAGACACCCAAAACGCGGTTGCTTTCGTCTTGCTCACGCCATAGCTCATCGTCATGGCTTCTGCCGCTGCCGTTGCTTCATCCAGCAGAGACGCATTTGCAATTTCCAGCCCCGTCAGATCTGTCACCATTGTCTGAAAGTTGAGCAGCGCTTCCAATCGTCCCTGCGCGATTTCGGGCTGATAGGGTGTGTACTGCGTATACCAACCGGGATTCTCTAGAACGTTGCGCTGGATCACAGGTGGCGTAATGCAGTTGGCGTAACCCATGCCAATGAAAGAGCGAAACACGTGGTTTTCTTGCGCAATTTCTCTCAGCTCTGCCAGCAGCTCATACTCTGCTTTGCCCGATTCGAGCCGCAGTGGTTTTCGTAGTCGAATGGCGCGCGGAATGGTTGCGTCAATCAAGGCTTCCAGGCTGTCGAACCCGATCGCCGCCAGCATTTGGTCAATGTCAGGCTCACGTGGACCAATGTGGCGATCGACAAAAACATCGGTGTACTCTAGCGGGTTAGAGGTTGAGACGCTGGGCGGAGAAACGGTAGCCCCGTTCACCTTCGGCTCGGTTCTCTTGGTCTCACTGAAGCTGGATTGAGAAGGCTCTAGCATGGACGGCTCTGCGGTAGGGCGTTAGTGAAAACAGTAGCAGCCCGATCGCGTTGTAGATTAAGACACACTACACGCATTTACGACAGGCTGTCTTCATATTCTGCAACATTTGGGCAGAAAGCGTGGTGTAGGCGATCGCTGGCATCGTGATCGATCGCACAGTGCGGATTACCATGAACCTAGAAGATTTCTGACAAAGAAACTACCCGCTGGCTTCGACTTCGCTCAACCAGTTTGCACTCTGAGCGGAGTCAAAGGGTAGAATCTTTTCTGAAAATCGCCCTAGCTTTCCCGATGCGCCTGTGTACCCGGCAGTTAGCTTACTCACCTTCGACTTGCTGGCGATACTCATCTGCCGAGAGCGCGTCATCTAAGTCGTTATGATTGTTGACTCTGACCTTCAGCAGCCAACCTTCGCCATAGGGGTCTTCCGCAAGCTGCTCTGGTGTCTCAATGAGCGGAGCGTTGACTTCAATGATCGTGCCTGTAACGGGAGCGTTGAGGTCTTCAACCGCTTTAACCGATTCTACAGTGCCAAACTTTTCACCTTTTGCGATCGCATCGCCCATCTCTGGCAGTTCCAGAAAAACAATATCGCCCAGTTGATCGACCGCAAACGCACTGATGCCGATCGTTGCAATTTCGCCTTCCAGTCGGGCGTATTCATGCGAGTCCAGGTACTTTAGATCATCAGGATAGTCAAATGTCATGTGGGTTCCTCAGAGCAATTTGGAATACAAGCTATCAGCGGTTAGCGGTCAGCGGTCAGCTATCAGCGGTCAGCTATCAGCGGTCAGCTATCAGCGGTTAGCGGTCAGCGGTTGGCGGTCAGCGGTCAGCTATCAGCGGTCAGCCATAGTGATCCTACTTGAATTGTGTCGATCGTTTGGTTTAGACAACAGCCCGTTACACAAAGCTGACGGCTGACCGCTGACCGCTACTTTGCACGACGGTAAAAGGGCTTTTTAACGACCAGAGCCGGGTAAAGTTTACCTCGAATGTCTATGTGTAGCGTCTGATTGAGTTTAGCAAGCGGTGTGGGCACATAGGCGAGGGCGATCGCCTGCTCTACCGTGGGACTTTGGGTACCGCTAGTCACTTCACCGACAGGCTGCCCCTCATAGAACACCCGGTAGCCGTGACGGGCAATATTGCGCCCTTGCATTTGTAGCCCAACAAGCCGCCGCTTCACACCCGCTTGCTTTTGCTGCTCTAGCACCGATCGTCCGCTAAAGTCGCCTTTACTCTCCAGATGTACCAGCCAACCCAAGCCCGCTTCTAAAGGTGTGGTCGTGTCGTCAATATCCTGTCCATAGAGCGCCATGGCGGCTTCTAACCGGAGTGTATCGCGCGCACCGAGTCCGCAGGGGATAACGCCTGCATTGAGGAGCGATCGCCACAGCTCCACACCCATCGCTGGATCAACCATCACTTCAAAGCCATCTTCACCCGTGTAGCCTGTGCGCGCTAAGAAGCCTGGTTGCCCTAGAATGGTGCCCTCAAAATGACCAAAGGCTGGCACTGTTGACAGATCTTCCAGGACAAGCGGTTGCAACTGCTTCACCGCATCAGGTCCTTGAACCGCCAGCAGTACTTTGGTCGTTGAGTCATCCTGAAACGTGACCCGGCTGCGATCGAGATGCTCTAACAGCCAGGTCTTGTCTTTAAGCGTTGTCGAAGCATTGACGATCGCATACCAGCGCTCTTGACCCGTTTGGTTCAACCCCTGGTAGTAAAAAATCAGGTCATCCACAATGCCTGCCTGGTCATTCAGCAGCACGGTGTATTGTGCTTGACCGGGCTGTAACCGTCTCAGGTCAGAGGGTACTAGCCGTTGCAATTGCTCCACCAGTCGATCGCCTGTGAGCCGAAATTTGCCCATGTGCGAAATATCAAACATGCCAGCCGCCGATCGCACTGCCTGGTGCTCACGTGTAATGCCGCTGTACTGGATGGGCATCTCCCAACCAGAAAACCCAGTCATCCGCGCTTTCAGGTTAAGCCCCAACTCAAACAGAGGCGTTCGCGCTAATGGAAGCGGTAGGTCTGATGGTGGCGCTGCCTTCGTGTCGTCTGGTATCACAAGTTCTGCTTCCGTGTCGCTAACATTCATCCTAAAGGAAACCTGGTCGCTGTGATTGTAGCGACGCGCGATCGCCTGTGAAGATGGACGATCGCTGCTGCTTGCATGGGTGATTTCCCTCATCCCCAGCCCTTCTCCTCAAGGAGAACGGAGAAGGAATCCAGTTCCCTCGCCTTTTGGGAGAGGGCTAGGGTGAGGGCGGATTTTGCGTTTCGTCCCTTGATTCAAAAATGCCAAGATGACCATCGCTACCGAACCCTTTGACTCGATCGCAGTAGCAGTCATTGAGAGCGTCTACTGGGCGGACTGAAGGAATCTGGCGCTCTCTTGCCTGTTTCGTCAAAGGGCGGCAGCAGCAGGCTTCTCAGTACCCCTTCAATGCGATCGCGCTTATCTTGCTCAGCATTTCTAGCCTGCCCAAGAGCGGTATTAATTTGACCAAAGATGGAATTGAGCAAATCAGGAACGCCGATCGGGTTAATGGGCACCGAAAAGTAAAACGGTTGTGCCTGTGACGAACTGCCATCGGCTCCAGGACGCTCTCTGCGGACTGTTTCGGCATACTCTCGAAACGCCGCAGCCTGATTGATGGCAGTTGCCAAGCGCTGCTTAAAGTCAACCTCAGAGAGTTCGGTGCGAGTCTGGTTTGCCAGCATAACTTGCACAATGACAGCGTTGATTGCAGACGCTGCCTGATTGTAAAGCTGCCGTCCCCTTCTGTATTTGTTCCAGTCGGTTTCACTTAGACTGTCGCTCGTACCAGTCGGTTGAAATTCTTGCTTAAAGGTGGCTATGGCACCTTCGACGCTGTAGCGTGCCTGCACAAACGGTGCCAGTGGATCAGGGTTAAGTAGGGGATCAGACCGACCGCAACTCGCCACTAACACCGCACAGGCTAAACCCATTAAGTTGACCTTGATGATCGACGCAACCCGTCTTTTCCAGTCATCATTCGCAATGCGATCGCTCATTCCTCTTCCCTGGCAAACTCTGACCCGAAAATTTTGGCAGCCAATGCAGAACGTCAGGGTATTACCAACTCCAGCTATCCTACGCTGACATAATACTGTTCACGAAGCATTTCAGACCAACGCATTGTCAAGAGTAAGCATATTGTCAAGAGTAAGCATGAAGATGATGCAGCGTACGATCGTGTTGCGAACGACCATCCGTTGTACCGATCGCTCTCAACAAATGAGCCTCGGCGATCGGTCAATTGTCGCCGCCTACTTAGGAGTTGTACAGAACTAACAGCATGGTCTGTCGCTGTCAGCCGTCAGCGAAAAGCTGATCGCTGATCCAAACGTGTGCAGTTGTTTTTTAGCAAGCTCTTAATCAAATTTAATCAGTCTGTTGCGGCGTATCTGACGGAAGCGCAATACTAGACCAAGCGTAATCTGCTTCATGATCCAATACAGAATAGTGAGACCGATAAAGGTAATGAAAATCACCAGCAGAGGCAGCTTTGCGGTTAAGTCATCCATTGTTGCTATCAGTACATTGCCAGGGTCAGTCACGAGATCCCAACTGTTGTAGCGGCGGAATCTGCCCAAAAAGATGCCGATCGCGCACAGTCCATGCATTGCCAGCTCAGACCATAGAACCAGATGCCGTTGCCCTTGCTGCTTTAAGTAATGTCCTTGATTAATGAGGGCAACCACATACGCCTCAAAGCCGCTCGTAATTGCTGCAATGTGTAGCGGAATGAAAACCAGCGCAATAATCCAGGTCGCATACCCAGCCCGGGTGCCACGAATCAAATGAATAATATCGGTCAACAAATACGGCGCATTGGGCAGAAAGGCGATAAACACAATCCACCCCAGCCACCACAACGCTGAGCGATCGATCGTTCGCCGCCGAAAGAGCCAGAAGCTCAAGACCAAAGGAATAAATGCTAAAAAGAGATTCCAGAGAATCCAACCGCTGTAAACACCAGAGAAGGCTCCGATCGCCTCCAAAAATCTTGATTGCATTTCGATCGCTCGATTTCGATAGACTTACCTTGCCACAGGTTAACCTCAAGTTAAAGTAACTTCCAACTCACTCTGAAGGCATCAAGGGCTACAGCTTTCAGTTCAGAAACCTGTAAAAGATGAAGAAATCGGGTTGTCACGGGGCGATCGCAAGAACGCTTTAGAACAACCCGGTTTCTCCTGAAGCTCTAAGGGCAAACACCCAGATTGCTGCTGCCACCTGGGAAGCCATTTGACACCCATCCAGCCGCTGGTTTGGCAATCTGTATCCAATTACGACCATCAGGTCCACGCTTCGACGTAGCAGGTGTTGTGGTCAGATCAAGGCGCTCCAGATACGCTACACCGCTGATGTAAACCGAATCGGGTGAGGCTTCTCTGCGGATGGCTAAACCCAGAGGTTGAATGACACGGCGGCACGTGTTGCCTACAGGCGGAGTGCCACTGCACAGTTTCAAGTTAGCAACCTGTACGTAACCACTGACTGGGCTACTGATGCCGATAAAGCCACCACTGCCGTTGTCAGCCAGCGTGACTTTCGTCTCAGCATTGAGGGTGCTCACCACTGCGCCCGTAGTCGATGCCTGCTTGTAGACCGAAACCCTTTTGTTAACAGCGCGACACTGACCAATCAGTGCTTGAGCTAGATTGGTAGGCTCACTCAGTACAGATCCAGCAAGGACAGGTGCACTCAGCCCTGTAGTGGCGATCGCTATGGCTACAGCGCCAACAGACAGTTGGAAACATCTGGCTTTGTTCGTTGCTTCTTTCATCGAAAACACTCCTCTTCAAATTCAAGTTATTTGTTTAAACGTTCGCGGCAAAATTCCTGCACTGCATCTTACACGCAAAGGCTAGATTCAAAACTAAAAAGCATGAGAGTGTAACGATTGAAGTAGAAGCGGTCAGGGGTCAGCGGTCAGGGGTCAGCGGTCAGCGGTCAGCAGTCAGCGGTCAGCCGTCAGCCGTCAGCGGTCAGCGGTCAGCATAGAAGTTAGAGGATGCTTAAGAAGTACTGGGCGAATCGCATTCGTTACTACAAAGGTGAAGTCCGCCTACGTGGACTCACGCAAAAGCAAGGTTTTGAGCCTCTGCGTTGCTAAAGCTAGTCCTTTAGACTCAAGCAGCTTATAGCCCTCTGGGCATGGCTGCGCTAGTGTCTTTGTAGCCGCAACATCCAGCCGCCAGGACAAAGGAAACCATGCTTTTAAGACAGCCTCTTAAAGCTGACGGCTGAAAGCTAAAACGGGGTAGTGTTCGCAAACCAAATAAGGTTATTCAATCTCGCTTTCAGCCATGTTCAAGATTCGCTTTTTCCGCTTCTTTCGATATCTCACGCTGGCAACGCTACGCAACATTTTCGAGCAGACGGGGCGGCAGCGCTTGCCTGGTCTTGCTTCGGAGATGGCATATAACGGAATGCTGGCGTTGTTTCCCGGCATTTTGGCATTGCTAACCGCGATCGGGCTGTTTGGCGTTTCTCAAAAGACGTTTCGAGACCTTGCCAGTCAGGTGAGCCAGGTGGCACCTCAAGAGGCGCTGACGTTGATTCAAAATTTTGTGGGTGAAATTGGCGCTCAACCGAATCGAGGGCTTTTTTCCGTTAGCTTCATTGTGTCGCTGTGGGCAGCGTCTGGCGTTCTCAGTGCAGCGATGATTGCACTGGATCAGATTCATCAAGTGCCACAGAAACAACTGCGACCCTTTTGGAAGGCAAAACTGGTCTCGTTGGCGCTGACGATCGGCACGATTCAACTGGTGATTTTCGCTTCAGTGCTGGTTTTTATCAGCGATTTTATTGTACGCGTGTTAGCCTATCGCAGTGGCGCTTTGCAACCAGGAGTCATCGCTCTCTGGCATTGGTTTACGTGGCCCGTTGCTTTGAGCATCATTGCCGTTGCCTGTGCCTTCATCTATCGCTATGGTCCAAGTCGCTGGACGGCTGGAACGCCCATTCTTCCTGGTGCGATCGTCGCAGCGGTTTTTTGGGCAGTGCTTTCAGGTCTGTTTCGCTTCTACGTCTCCCAATTTGGTAACTACAACCGGGCGTATGGTGCGATCGGGGCAGTCATCGTGCTATTGCTGTGGCTCTATCTCAGTTCGCTGATGATGCTCATCGGTGCCCAGCTAAACGTCACGATCGGAGAGGCAATGCGACGGCAGAGGCGAAAAAAGTAAGTTTCTTCTAAAGTCGAACTGTTATCTGTCGTTATCTGTGATCGTTCAACTCAAGGCAATGCATTAACGGGCACAGGAGATGGCAAGCCAATCATGCTGAAGTTTCGTCATTACCTGACAGGCTGTTTGCTCTGCTTTTGTCTGCTTATTTTGTTGGATTTTCAAGTGGCAGCCGCAGCCCCGAATGTCACGCGGTTAACGCTCTGGCAAGGGGTCAATCCGCCCCCCAATCGCGCGGTTCTGGAACGCCTGGTTGACCAGTTTAACCGTGAGCATCCTGCCATTCAGGTCGAGTCGCTCTATGTAGGACAGAGCGACCAGCAGTTGCCCAAAATTCTAGCGGCGATCGTTGGCAATGCGGCTCCCGACCTGCTGTGGTACTCTCCCTTACTGACAGGGCAACTGGTCGAACTGGATGCGCTCCGTCCGCTGGATGATTGGCTCAACAACTCACCCTTGCGGCAGCAGCTTGATCCAGCGCTCTTTGAGAGCATGACGTTAGAAAACCATCTCTGGTCGATTCCCTTTGGTACGAACAACGTTGGTATTTTTTACCGTCCGAGTTTATTTCGGGCGGCAGGCATCACCCAATTACCGCAAACCTGGACAGAATTTCGCCAGGTTGCCCAAAGGCTGACTCGTGATACTAACGGCGATGGACGCATTGACCAGCACGGTCTGTTGCTGCCCTTGGGCAAAGGGGAGTGGACGGTGTTTATGTGGTTACCTTTTTTGTGGAGTGGAGGCGGTGACTTGGAGCGTGGGGGGTGGGGAGTGGGGAGTGGGGAGTGGGGGAAAGAGACACTGCGATCGCGCGTAGGGGAACCAAAAACGAACGTTCAATTGGTGAGTTCTGGCGCGATCGCTGCCCTACAATTTTGGCGTGATTTGATTGAGGACGGTTCTGCGGTGTTGTCAGCACCAGAGCGAGGCTACGAGTTGGACAGCTTTTTGGCGGGTAAAGTGGCGATGCAGCTATCGGGTCCGTGGACGCTGGGACAACTTGAGGCAACGGGTGTGGAGTTTGGCGTGCTGCCGATTCCGCGGCAGGTCATTCAGGCAACGGCGATCGGGGGCGAAAATCTGTTTCTGCTCAAAACCACACCCGCACGAGAACGGGCAGCGCAGGTCTTTGCAGAATATGTGTTGAGTGAAGGGTTTCAAACGCAATGGGCGATCGACACGGGCTACCTCCCCACTAACCTGCGATCGCGCCAGAGTGAGGCGTACCAAGCTTACAAGGCAAAGCGACCTGCCGTAGAGGTCTTTCTGTCGCAGGCAGCGTCTGGACGATCGCGCCCCATTTTTCCTGGCTACAATCGGCTTTCTGAGCAGTTGGGACGCGCGATCGAAGCCACACTTTTAGGTCGTGGTACGCCTCTGGAAGCACTAACTACGGCACAAAAACGCCTTGACTCAATGTTCAGCCAGTCATAAGAGGGCGTTGCTGAATCGAGGTATGAACCGCGAAAGTCGCCCTCACCCTCTACCTTTGGGAGAGGGGACAGGACTTCTACCTCCCTTCTCCCTGGGGAGAAGGGCTGGGGATGAGGGCAAATCATACTTGCATTCAGCAATGCCCCAGTCATGAGAGTAGAGGTCGAATAACACTGCTTTTGTCGGTCAGGTGTTGGCTGGCTAACACTTCATCGTCTTCACTAGGGCTGACATAGAAACCAGGTTTCTTCATAATGAAGATGCCGTTTCAGCCTTCAGGTGGGTTTCAGAAGCCAATCTCTTTTGTAAGTTCTGAAGCGGGGTTTATCGTATATCCCTACAGTAGTGGAAGACTGGATTGCCTTCGCCTTCATGGAATTTGGCAAAGATAAACGGGAAGAGGCTAGTTCAGAACAGGGAGTAAGCAACGCATGACAGTATTACTGGCTGGCGACATTGGCGGCACAAAGACGATTCTGCGATTGGTTGAGGCAAAGCCATCCAAAATTGGAATAACGCTCAAGCCGCTGTACGAGAACCGCTATCGTAGTGCCAGCTTCCCCGATCTG
Organism: Tildeniella nuda ZEHNDER 1965/U140; assembly: GCA_019358895.1. Lineage (GTDB taxonomy): Bacteria > Cyanobacteriota > Cyanobacteriia > Leptolyngbyales > Leptolyngbyaceae > Stenomitos > Stenomitos nudus. Next base: position 280,863 of record JAHHIG010000006.1, read on the forward strand.
GTGCCGATGGTGCGACAGTTTTTAGCAGAGGCAGAGCAAGCGTCAGGTACATCCGTCGTTGTGGCGAAGGCGTGCTTTGCGATCGCGGGTCCGGTTGTGGATGATACGTCTAAGCTCACGAACCTCTGCTGGTCTCTGGCTGCGCCGCGCCTGAGCCAAGAGTTAGCCATCGATCGCGTTTCGCTGATTAATGATTTTGCCGCTGTTGGCTACGGCGTACTGGGACTAGAAGACTCCGATTTGCTGACCTTGCAGGCTGGCAAGCGCAATCTCCATGCTCCGGTCGGTGTCATTGGTGCGGGCACTGGCTTAGGGCAGGGCTTTTTGATCTACCAGGAAGGCGATTACCGCATCTATGGGTCTGAGGGTGGGCATTCTGATTTTGCGCCTCGATCGGAAATTGAGTTTCAGCTTTCGCGCTATCTGCTCGAAAAGCACAATATTCAGCGGATCTCGGTCGAGCGCGTGGTTTCTGGACAAGGCATTGTCGCCATTTATCAGTTTCTACGCGATCGGCAATTTGCTGAAGAATCGCCTGATGTCGGCACGATTGTGCAAACTTGGGAGCGCGAAATTGGGCGTGAAAAAAGCGTAGACCCAGCCGCCGCGATCGCCCAAGCTGCCTTAGCAAAGAGCGATCGGCTCTCAGAACAGACGATGCATATGTTCGTTGATGCCTACGGTGCCGAAGCAGGCAATCTGGCGCTCAAGCTGCTGCCTTATGGTGGGTTATACATCGCTGGCGGCATTGCCCCAAAGATCCTACCGCTCATTCAAGGCAGTAGTTTTCTTAGCTCCCTTATCGACAAAGGACGGATGTTGCCATTGCTAGAGATGGTGCCCGTCCATATTGTGCTTAATCCCCATGTTGGGCTAATTGGGGCGGCTCTCTATGCCTCAAAGCTGTAAGCGCCTCAAAGCTGTAAGCTACCGCTCCGATCGTGCCTGCAAGTAGCGTTTTACATGAACAGAGCTGCGACTAATTTACCCCAGTATCTTTTCTGTAGCTTGCTTCCTCTAGCCCCTAAAGCCTGTTTTGCGAACCATACCCTTCTCACTCATACCCTTCTCACTAAAGAGAAGGGCTTGCCGACGCTTCCATTAGTCACTTTAAAGACTGGCAGTTTTACCTGTCTCTGCCTGCGTTGGAGCTGGCTTGACGTCGCTGTAGCCCATGCCGCTGACAATTTCGCGCAGTAAGGACATTTGCTCCTCAAACTCCAATCCTTCAATATGTCCGAGTGCGTCTGTTACAGCCTGCGTTGCCTGATAACCTGCTGGTAAACCAACGACCGTCTGACCCATTGCTTGCGCCCAGGCAAACCAGACCATCAACTGGTTGTTTTCTTTCAACGCCCCATAAGCATGAGAGTATTCGGTATTTGCACAATTCACGATAGCTCGCATGACATCAAGCTGCTTTTCGTGAGACAGGCTGTAAAAATCATCCATCAGAAGAGGTGCCAGCTCAGGGTTAGCGGCGGTAGGAGCAGCAGGAGTAATCGAGCTTCCCATTTTTTGATACACCAGGTAGAGCAATGCCAGTTTAGCGTCGGCATCCAGTTTGCTAAACCCATCAAGTACTGTTTGGGTCTTCCCAGGTAAATACTCAGTCGATGACACATTTTGACTAGCAGATTGAGACATAGCGCTACTCCGATACAAAACGATAAGACCATTTAAGGTGTATCGAAGTTTACAGTCTGCATCACCTTTCCCAGGGTGGAGATGTTTTGTTTGCCCAGAGTTTTTTGCTGATATCTCTTGTGAGAGCGAAGTTAAGAGCTTGCTAAAAAATAACTGTACACTTTTGGATCAGCTATCGGCTATTAGCTATCAGCTATCAGCTATCAGCTTTTCGCTGACGGCTCACTTTTGGATCAGCTATCAGCTTTTCGCGACGGCTGACGGCTGACGGCTACAGACCATGCTGTTATTTCTGTACAACTTCTAAGGATCTATCCAAAGAGGTTCAGTTGAACGGGGATCGCTTTGGTAAGGTAGCGGCATTAGTTGCATAGTTCTAACAAGGAGTCTTTATGTCTGGAGTTAATAACAATGTCGATACATCTGAAAGCTACGATGCTCAGCAAGCGGTAGAAGATATAGCTGGGGGCGATCGCAAAGCACCAGATGCAAATGTAGAAGCAGATTATGAAGCATCCAAACAGTTTAGTGTTAGCGACATCGACCGTACCAGCGAAGGTGCAACTGCGGCAGAAGCTGTAACGTCACCACAGCTTGAGGTTTCTGAGCTTGAACCCTCAACGTTGACAGAAGACAGTACAGGCAACCCCAACGATTACAAAAAAATGGCAAGTGATGCAAGCTCTAGTACGCCAAACGTGGGGAACGTGAGCGACGACCTTGTACAAAAAGCCTTAGAGAAGGGCAGCACTGGAGAGCAAGGCTAAGGACTCAGTACAACTTGAGGTGAGCTGAAGGGGTCGGCGATCGCCGACCCCTTCGCTGTTTGATGCTGTATGGGTGTAACGCAGTCGTCTTGCAACCCTTACTGACCACTTTGAAAAACGCTTCCTACGGTTTAGGCAACTAAAATGTGCGTAGAGATACAGTTTGCTGATACAGAAGCCGTTTAATGACTGCTTAGAGGCGATCGCGCGCAAAGTGGACTGCAAGCATCCGACCTGAGGCTATTGATGGCTTGAAACGCTCTGCTTTAGTCCCTCCAACGTCCCCAGCCCAACGCCTGTTTTATCAAAAGGAATTCTAGAGAGCATGACTGGAAAGTACGATCGTCGTCAGTTTCTTGTGTATGGTTCAGCAGCACTCGGCAGTAGCCTATTGTTCAATGCCTGTGCCAGCAGTCCTACTACCAGCAATAGCCCTGCACCGTCCGCCGCCTCGCCATCAGCATCGCCCAGTGCCTCTGGCTTCAAAGCAGCTATGGTGCTACCCGGCATTATCACCGACAAAGCCTGGAACCAGGCGGGCTATACAGGGTTAGAAGAAATCAAGTCTAAGCTAGGAGCCGAAACTGCCTACGTTGAGAAAGTGGGGCAGGCAGACCAGGCAGAAGCGCTGTCTGATTTTGCTCGCCGTGGTTTCAACCTGGTCTATGCTCACGGTGGACAGTTTGATGCGGCTGCGAAGCAAGTTGCCGCCCAGTTCCCCAAAACCTTTTTTGTTGTCGTCAACGGAGCCGCAACGGGAGCCAATGTCGCCTCGCTCCGACTGGATAACCTGCAAGTCAGCTATCTCTGCGGCATTTTGGCTGCGTCAGTGAGTAAGACGGGCAAGCTTGCCTACATTGCTGGACAAGAGTTTTTGGCAACGCAGGAAGAATTGCGCGGCTTTACGCTGGGTGCAAAGTCCATTAAGCCTACCATTCAGGTTAAATCTACCTTTACAGGCGATTGGAATGATGCTGCGAAGGCGAAGGAAGCCGTCGATGCGCTGGTATCTGCGGGCGCTGATGTGGTCTATCCCTGGCTGGACAATGCTGCGCCTACTGCATTGAAAACGGCAGAAGAAAAAGGTGCCTATACGATCGGCAATACCGTTGACCAGTTCGACATCACGCCCAAATCCATTTTAACTAGTGCGGTGAAACGAATCGATTTGGCGATCGGCAAACTCGCCGATCTCTCCTCCAAAAACGAACTCAAAGGTCAACTTTACTCCCTCGGTCTCGAAGAACCAGACATTCTTTATCTTGGTAAATACGGCACTGCTGTCCCTAAGGCACTACAAGATAAAGTGAAAACAACCGAAGACGCAATTCTCGCCAAAAAGATCACCTTTGAAAGCTGCTCGGAAGGCGGGAAGGAAACCCGCTGTGTGAAAGGAGCTTAGAGAGGGGTTAGGGAGATGAGGGGATGAGGAAGACGAGGGGCAAGGGAAGCAAAGGAAGCAGGGGAGCGGAGAAAGTTTTGAGTTTTGAGTTAATTTAGCTTTTAGCTTTTAGCCTACTGCTTTGCAGAAGCAAGCTACATCCTTTAGCTTTCTAACAACTAACAGCCAATAACCCCTTCCACCGTCCGACTACTCCATGCACCCCACACCCCACACCCCACACCCTACACCCCCTTATCTCCGTCTCGATCGCATCACCAAACGCTTTGGCACCTTTACCGCCAATGACAGCATTAATTTAGAGATTCCAACGGGTGGCATCCATGCCTTGCTGGGCGAAAACGGTGCAGGCAAGACAACTCTGATGAATATTCTGAGCGGACTGTACCGTCCTGATGCAGGGCAGATTTACCTTAAGGGAAAGCCTGTCGAAATCACATCGCCCAATGTGGCAATCCAGCAGGGGATTGGCATGATCCATCAGCACTTTATGCTGGTGCCGCAGTTAACCGTCGCTGAAAACATTATTTTGGGTACGGGAGCGTCTTTACGGCTTAATCTGCGGCAGAAAGCGCAAGCCATTGCAGCAATGTCAGAGGCATACGGTCTTGCGGTTGACCCCTTTGCGGTAGTGGGTGATTTGCCCGTAGGCGCACAGCAGCGCGTAGAGATTCTGAAAGCGCTGTACCGTCAGGCGAAATTGCTGATTCTGGATGAGCCAACGGCAGTGCTAACGCCACCAGAAATCAAAACGTTTTTTGATGTGTTGCGTCAGTTAGCGGCAACAGACCATACGATTATTTTCATTAGTCACAAGCTGGAGGAAGTGCTGAGTCTCTGTGATGCTGTGACGGTTTTGCGGCGGGGACAGGTGGTTGCAACCACTACAACCAACGGTGCGACTCGCCAGGATCTGGCAAAGCTGATGGTCGGGCGAGACGTGCTGTTTCAGTTGGATAAAACTAGTGGCACTCATGCTGAGAGTGCGGTCGATCGCACCGTTCTAGCGATCCATAACCTCCATGTCAGTGACGATCGCGCTCTGGCAGCCTTGAAGGGCGTTTCGTTCCAGCTACAGGCAGGCGAAATTCTGGGCGTAGCTGGAGTGGATGGCAACGGTCAGCGAGAACTGGCAGACGCGATCGCCGGGTTGCGCCCTGCCACTCAAGGCACGATCGCGCTAAACGGCACCGATATTACCCATTGGACAGCCCAACAGCGAGTCAAACAGCTTAAGTTCGGCTATATTCCCGAAGACCGCCAGAAAATGGGGCTGGTGATGCGCTTTAGCATTGCCCGCAATCTCATCCTCAAAGCCTTCCAGCGCTTACCCTTTTGTCGTCACTGGCTGCTCCAGCGATCGGCGATCGACGCTCACGCCAACCACGCCATTCAGACCTTTGACATTCGAGCAACCAGCGGCAAACTACAGCTCAATCAACTGTCGGGCGGCAATCAGCAAAAGGTCGTGTTGGCACGTGAACTTTCAGGCGAACCCGCGTTGATTATCGCCATGCAGCCCACACGCGGCTTAGATGTGGGCGCAACCGAGTACGTGCAAAAGGCATTACTAGCCGAACGATCGCGCGGAGCCGCTATTCTCTACATCTCTACAGAACTAGAAGAAGTCATGGCAATGAGCGATCGCATTGCGGTGCTTTACGAAGGTCAGTTTCTCGCCGTGCTGGATGCTCAAACAGCGACTTCTGCAACCATTGGGTTATTGATGGCGGGTGATCGATCGTTACTCAATTCGCTGAACTAGATCCCCGACTTCTTCAAGAAGTCGGGGATCTGAAGTAGTTGATCACTCCAACCGCTAAAGCATCTTTTCGAGGAACTGCTTGGCACGATCGCACTGTGGGTTGGTGAAAAACGTATCGGGGTCTGCGTCTTCGGCTAAGCAACCCTCGTTGAGAAACCAGATGCGATCGGCGACTTCACGCGCAAAGCCCATTTCGTGGGTCACGATCGCCATCGTCATCCCCGTTTTTGCCAGCCCTTTCATCACTTCCAGCACTTCTTGCACCATTTCGGGGTCAAGCGCAGAGGTGGGTTCATCAAACAAAATCACGTCGGGTTGCATTGCCAGGGCACGGGCGATCGCCACGCGTTGCTTTTGTCCACCCGAAAGCCTGGAGGGATAGACATCTGCTTTCTCTTCCAGCCCCACTTTTTCCAACAGATCCATACCCAGCGTTCTCGCTTCGTCAGAGGAAACCTTGGATATTTTGGTCGGGGCATAGGTGACATTCTTCAGCACCGTCATGTGTGGAAACAGATGGAAGTGCTGAAACACCATCCCTAAGCTTTGACGCACTTTAGAGATATTGGTTTTGGGTGCTGTAATCTCTTCGCCCTTAAAGAAAATCTGCCCTTGTGTCGGCGTTTCTAACAGATTCATGCAGCGCAGTAAAGTCGATTTGCCGCAGCCCGAAGGACCAATCACCGCCACTACTTCACCTTTACGAATTTCAGTAGAAATGCCTTTTAGCACGTCCAGCTTGCCAAAGGATTTATGCAATCCCTCAGTTTTAATAATGGTTTCGCTCATGGTTTTTAAACTCCTGATCTAAATGGTCTAAGCGTAAATCTGCTACTAGCATGTCGCAACCGCCATTGGGATTACTGCGTCATTCGCTACGCCTTAAGCGCCGTTCGAGCGCACTGGCAGCATAGGTCAGCCCCATGACGAGAATGTAGTAAATGAGTCCAGCAAACAGCAGCGGCTCAAAGTAGATGTACTTGTTGGCACCCACAATTTGCGCAGCGCGGAGAATTTCTACCACGCCGATCGTGGAAACCAGTGAAGAATCTTTCAGCAAACTAATGGTTTCGTTGACCAGCGCAGGCAGAATGTTTTTCAACGCTTGCGGCATAATCACATCCCACATCATCAGCCAGTAAGGGATGCCCAGTGAAAGTGAGGCTTCTGCCTGACCTTTATCCACTGCCTGAATACCTGCTCGAATGGTTTCAGACATATACGCCCCAGAGTTAAGCGTGAAGGTGAGCACACCTGCCTGATACGGCGTAATGTTATAGCCCGTTAACTGCGGTGTAGCGAAGTAGACCAGCGACAACTGCAACAGCAACGGTGTGCCCCGAAAAATGGTGGTGTAGAGAAAGGAAAACCATTGCAGCGGCTTCACACCCGAAATTTTGCAGAGGGAGAGCGCCGATCCCCACACTAACCCCAACAACACAGACGAAATGGTGAAAATCAGAGTAACGGGGATGCCTGCCAGAATGAAGGGAATATCTGGCGCGATGCGTCCGAAGTCAAGATCCAAGCCGCCTTTACTGGCGGGGGCTTCGGCAGGTGGGGGAGCGGGTACTTGAGCCACGATCGCCCCCTGATGAGCCTCACCAGTGCGTTCGATCGCAGTGGTAGGGCTTTGCGCGATCGATGGTAGCGGTTGTGCCACCAGGTAACCCGCAAAGACAATCACCAGAAACGCTTGGAGGGCAACGATCGCCCAGCGCGATCGGGTCAACACAGGAATCACAGCACGTTTGTTGAAGCGTAGAAACATAAAGCGCCTTCTAATGCAGCGGGCAACAGGGTAGGGACATTACCTGTAACGTCCCTACTACGGAAGAAACGAAGAGATTTGAACCAATCGCTCAAAAATGCTTGTCAGACTACTAGGTAGGACTCACGCAAAGATCCCCGACTTCTATAGAAAGGTGATGCAGAGAGCGCCAGACTCCTGCCAGAAGTCGGGGATCTAAACCTTGTGTAAGTGCCGTTAGGGTGACTTACTGGGTGATGGTGACATTGCCCCAGAAGGCGATGGTGAGCCAGAGGGCGAGGCAGCAGGGGATGGGGGCGCACTGGTCGCAAACCACTTTGCCGCGAGGGTTTTGATTTCGCCGCTTGCCTTCATTTTTTCTAGTGCCTTGTTGAAATCGGCGACCAGTGGTGACCCTTTAGGAAAGGCGATCGCAGAGCCAGACGGACCTTCAGGCGGGATGACGTTGAAAACCAGATCGGTGCTGGAATCGGTAAAACCTTTGGCAACGGTATCTTCCACGATCGCGGCATCAATGCGGCTGGATTTAATTTCCTGGATGATATCTGGCACTTTGTTGAGCTGCTTGACCTTCATCCCCGGCACTTTTGCAGCAATTTTCTTCGCATCGCCTTCTTGAATCGAGCCTAGCTGTACGCCCACCGTTTTGCCTGCCAGATCTTTCGTCGTTTTCAAATTGCTTGCCTTGGGCGCGATGATCGTGTTCTTGGCATCGTAGTAGATGGTCGAGAAGTCAACGTTCTTCTGACGTTCGGGCGTGGGGGTCATCCCTGCCATTACAAAGTCAGCCCGCTTTGCCTGAAGTGCAGGCACCAAACCGTTAAAGTCCGATTCGTTAATTTTGAGTTCGTAGCCCAATTCACTGGCAATTTTGTTAGCAATATCCACGTCGAAACCCACAATCTTACGTTCACCACCGCCAGTGTCGTAGTACTCGTAAGGTGGATAGTCGGGCGATGTCACCATTGTCAGCACTTTTTTGCCGCTGCTTGAGGTGGTGTTTTGCCCCGGCTGGGGTGGTTCGCAGCTTGCCAGCGCACTGACAGCCACGATCGTAGTCAAGGACAATGTTAAAAGCGATCGACGTTTCATCAAACTTAGTTCCTTGTCAATGGGGCGTTGAGGTTAACGGTCTGTAATCAGGCAAATTTCACACGATCGGTACACGTTGCAAAGCCCCTGGCACAATTCTTAGCGTCACAAATTGCCTCAGCCAAGCTTTCGACCTGGAGCGATCGCGTTACAAGCAACGTTAGAACACAAAGGTGGTACGAATCACGCCCACCACAGCATCAGGATTGCGATCGTCGTGGTTAGGAGCCGTAAGCCAGATGACACCGGGCGTAATCGAGATGTTGTCTGTCAACTGGTAGCGATAGAACACTTCGATGTGGTAGCCCGTATCTCGATCGTCGCGTTGCCCCGCTGGCAGCCCGATCGCGCTGGCAACCGCTGCATTGCTGGTGCCTGTCAGCTTTGGCTGCATCCCAAACACAATGCCGCCCAGATTGCCTTTTTTACCCAAATCGGGGAAGGCTAAATTGACGGCAAAGTTCCAGATATCAGCATCGCCTCTGCTGCCCGCGCCTAATGTTCGCGCCTGTGTAAGACCGACCCAGCCGCCCAGTTCAAACCAACTGGTAATGCGGTAATCCAGCTCAATGCTGTAGCCATTGCCCACCACGGGACCCGCGCCCAGTATCTTTGCCGCATTACTGCCAGCGAGCGTATCGACCCCAAACTGTGGCGAGTAAGAGTTGATGTAGAAAAAGCCCAGCTTGAAGGTGCCGGAGTAAACAATGAGATGGGCAAAGGCGCTGTACCCGCTGTTAAACACGCCAAGCTGAGGATTATTGGGACTGTCGCCCTCGCCCTGGTAGCCAAAATCTAGTTGAAAATTGGGGCTGATCGCGTAGTTAACGGCAACGCCTGCCTGGTTGCCGATCGGAAACCAGACAGGGTTAATCTGCGCGAAGTTAGACGGCGAACCCGTTGCCTGATCGTTAAACGGCGTGATGGGATCAGTGACGATCGACGGGTCGATCGTGTTGGCATCTAAAAAGACCGTTAACTTATCGCCGATGGGAAACCGATACTGGAGTCGGTTCAGCGTCACATTGCTATTGGAACCAGTGCTAGTAGCCAGAAAGCGCGTTTCATCTGACAAATCGCTGGTGGCTCGACCCACAGGCGACACACCAAAGTCACTACCAATGTCAAACTTCCGTAGATTGGTCGCTTGCAAACGCGTACGCAGGCGATCTTTACCTGTAAAACTGGTGTCGAAATCAAGGCGCAAACGGAACCCAATGTCGGTATTGTTACGTGCGCTCGTCCGCTCACCAAAGGCATTTGCAAGATACGTAATCAGCTCTGTACCGAGCTTAGTGGTGGTTGAAAACTGCTGCTTTTCCAGCGTGGCGGCACGTGCTTCTAACGCACCAACGCGACCGCGCAGAGTGGCAAGCTCAGCGGCGAACTCTTCCTGTAGTTTTTGCAGCGCCAGCAGGTCTTCTTTTTTGACTAGATCGGCAGTGCCAGCGGCAATCAGTTCATTAATGCGATCCATACAGGCGTTCAAACCCGCTGCAAACTCATAGCGCGTTAGGGCACGGTTGCCGCGATAGGTTTTGTCGGGATAGCCCACAATGCAGCCGTAGCGCTCAACCAGCGATTGCAATGCTTGAAATGCCCAGTCGGTAGGCTTTACATCTGTGAGCTGAGAAACAGACGTGACTTGATCTACCTCGGCGATCGCTTCATCTGCCTCTGACAGCGCTGTCACTTGCTCCAGCGATCGCGCCTGACTTGACGGCTTCGCAACTTCACCCACCAGCACTGACGACTGCAAATCCAGTTTTGCTGTATTTTGAGTAGCTGCATTAGAACCGATCGTACCCTCTGGCGGTTTAACATCAGCTAATGCCGCTTGCTCAAGCAGCAAGCCACCACCCGCAAGCGCGATCGTTGCGCTCAGGGCACTCCCAAAAAGCTTCTTCATATTTTGTCTCACTCACACCACGAAAATAGTTGGCAAACACCACTGACCTTGAGCTTGCTGATGACCTTAAGCTTGCTGATGACTGTAAGCTGGCTGATAATGAGCAGGAAAGCAATCGACAATGTGGCTCAATCGTGCTCCGAGAGGCTTTGTCACATTGCGCTGGCTCTTGATTAAACACATAGATTCGATCGCTGGACATCCTGCGATGTGCGACTTTCCTAAAACCCCGAAAAGTCCGAAAGCCCTTTTCCCCAGGGAGAAGGGTGGGGATGAGGGCAAATTTAGTTGCACATCGCGTTAGTTTCTGCGATCGATGACCATTTAAAGTGGCGCGACTTGCCGAAGGAACCAAGCCTAAGCAAATTTGACACCAGAACCGAGAACCCTATGATTAAAAAGCTTGCACCCCAAGAGATTCTGTTAGATTTGATCACTTTTCAGCGAAATCACGACTCATGACTGATGCTTTTCTTCCTGCTCTCATTCAGCAGATGCTAGAACCAACGTTCTATCCTCATCCTGTCAATGAGCCGATTCAGTGCATTCAAACTCATATTTCTTATGTTCTCTTAACAGGCGACTATGCCTACAAAGTGAAGAAGCCGATGAACTTTGGGTTTCTTGATTTCTCAACGCTAGAAAAACGACACCATTTCTGTGATGAAGAACTGCGATTGAATCAGCGCGGTGCCGCAGAACTGTATTTGTCAGTTCTCCCCATCATCCAGACCGGAGAGCGCTTTCAGCTAGATGGCACAGGCGATGCGATCGAGTACACCGTCAAGATGCAGCAGTTTCCCCAATCGAGTTTGTTTACAGAACTGTTCGATCGGGGCGAGCTAACTGCGTCGCTACTGGAGCAGTTGGCACAGGTGCTGGCAGACTTTCATGCCCGTGGCGCAACCAGTGACTACATTCGCAGTTTTGGTACAGTCGAAAACATTCGAGCCGCGATCGACGAAAACTACGAGCAAACCATTCAATACGTCGGTGGACCGCAAACCCAACAGCAGTTTGACGAAACGCGCCAATACACCGATCGCCTCTTTACCGAGCAACAGGCACTCTTTGACAGCCGCGTGAAGCACAACTGGATTCGTGAATGCCACGGCGACGTGCACCTGCGAAATATTGCCTTCTGGCACGACAAGATCTTGCTGTTTGACTGCATCGAGTTCAACGAGCCGTTTCGATTTGTGGATGTCATGTTCGACATCGCTTACATCATCATGGATCTGGATGCGCGCGATCGGCGTGACCTCAGCAACCTGTTCCTCAATGCGTATCTTGAACAAACCGGAGACTGGGAAGGCTTACAGGTATTGCCGCTCTACCTCAGCCGTCAGTCCTATGTGCGGGCAAAAGTCACCTCCTTTTTGTTAAGCGATCCATCCGTTCCTGAAGCCACCAAGCAAGAGGCATCTGCCACTGCTGCCCGCTATTACCGTCTGGCGTGGGAGTATACCCAACCGCAGCAGGGACGCTTAATTTTGATGGCAGGCTTATCTGGCTCTGGTAAAAGCACCGTTGCCCGCCAACTTGCCCAACAATTGGGAGGTATCCAACTCCGATCGGACGCTGTACGCAAGCATTTAGCAGGCATTCCTTTAGATTCGCACGGGAATAATGACCTCTACACGCCTGAGATGACTCAGAAAACCTACGATCGCCTCCTGCATCTCGGCATCACCTTAGCAACGCAAGGCTACACCGTCATTTTGGATGCCAAGTACGATCGTCAAGCACTCAGGGAGGCGGCGATCGCGCAAGCACAAGCGCATCACCTACCCCTGCAAATTCTCCACTGCATGGCACCCTTACCTGTTCTACAAGAACGCCTGCATCAACGCCGTGACGATATTTCTGATGCTACGGCTGACCTGCTTTCACAACAGCACATGGATGCTTTTGGGGAAGCTGAGCAAGCGTATGTTACCGCGTTAGACACAACACAAGACTTGGCAGCACAATTAGAGAAGGTAACGGCTAAAAGGGAGTGAAAAGGCTGAGGAAACTGGGAAGGTAAGGAGCCAGCATTAACTCAACCCTCTCACTCCTCACTCCTCACTCCTTACCTCTCAGCCCCTACGCAATGTCCAAAAAGCCAGATGTCAACGTCGGTTTAGCTACGGGTGTGAAGTACTGGCTAGTCTTCATGCTTGGTTTCGCTGTGCTGGGTTATGGTCCCCTGCTGAGTATTTCTTTTGGGGCGATCGGTGGCATTGCCAGCGGGACGATTGCAGCATGGCTCAAGCCCAAAGATGAATATGAGCCAACGAAGGCAGAGCAGCAGGCAAAAGAGGAAGCAGAAGAAGGAAAAGAGGAGCCATCAGTCACCGAACCAACACGACGAGCTAGATTTCGTAAGCACGGTACTCCAGCTACACGCCGACAGCATCAATCACGCGGTCGCAAGCACTTTGGCTGGTTGTTTCGCAGAAAAATTTAGTGCCTGTAAAGAAATAAGGGCAAGCTCTTGAGCGGTTAGCGGTTAGCAGTCAGCGGTCAGCGGTCAGCGGTCAGCGGTCAGCAATAAATTTAGAAAAAAGCTGATAGCTGATAGCTAATGCAAAAGTGCGCGGCTATTTGAAATAAGCTTTTGATCCTGGAACGCAAAACATTTTAGGGCTTTTGAGGCTGCGACTGCTTCAACGTTTGAGTTGGCGACGGCTGGGCAACGGGTTCTTTTACCTTCCAGTCAGCTAACGGACGGTTCACAGCATTCTCAAAGTCGGTAGAAACTAACGCCACAGCTAAATCAGCCTTTGCCTGAGCAGGCGGATCAACCTGAGCATACAAGGCGCTACGATCGAAGTTTGGCTTACCTAGCACCAGGCGATGGGTTTGCTGGTTGGCAAGTTTTACGTCAGCGATCGCGATCGGCTTGTCTAGCCCAAACTCCGCTTGCTTGTTAGCAGGTACGGTGAGCGTTTGCTGACGCTTTCCTGTTGTTAGCAAATTGAGCAAATAAGCAACAGAGGCATCATTCGCCGCTGTTTTGTCGGGTGCCGTCATCGCCCAGACCAGCGCATCAGCAGGCGTTTGCGCCGTTGCCTGATCCGTTTTTGACGCAGTCACTCGCGCTGCCGGAGTTTTCGCAAAGGCTAATGTTTGCGTTGGCGTTGTTAGGGTTAGCGATCGTACCTCATCCTCTTTGAACGCGAAAAGCTTTTCGGTTTGTGCTTTTGCGTCTTCTCGCTGAGGCTTTCCCTGCACTTCATACAGGTAGACAAAGGCACCGAGTAAAAGGGCGATCGCCAACAAAATTAAAGGCGTTTTTTGAAATTTCATAGTGCTAAAAAAAGAAAAAGATAAAGCATGAATGCTAAAGGCTAAAAGCTGACCATTGAGCCTTTAGCCTTTAGCCTTTAGCCTTTCCACTACCGTCTCCGCCACCAAACCCCAAACGCAGCGCCAAAGCCGAGTAAGGGAAGAATGACGATCGCTGTCCAGATTGCCAGATTAGACTGCTGACCCGACAGTCCTAACCGACGATTTTTGGCTTCTTTGGGACGAATGGAAAGAGATTGGTCATCGGCGCGACTAAGCCAGCGCACTGAGTTGATGAAGACATCGCCGTTGATGCCCTGATTCACGCCACCATCTTCGGCAAAGCGGGAATTGCCGATGACGACCAAACGCGATTCTTTTGGTTTTGGGTCAGTTGCAGCGGTTGCTGGTGAAGGACTGGGGGATGAACTCGCAGAAGCAGATGGAGAGGGGCTGGCTGAAGGACTGGGTGATGGTCTTACTGGGCTGGCTGACGCGGAGGGTGAAGGACTGGGCGATGGACTGGGTGTAGATGAGGTGGCAGTGCGAGTGAGGGCAAAGCCGATGACTAACGGTCCTGGTCGATCGCTCCCTTGATCAAACTTCAGCGGTTGCGCTTTGACGTTGCTTTCTGCCCAGCTTCGTTCACTGGTAAACAGCAATGGCGTGGATTTCACGTCTGTCTGGGGCTTTACATCGATCGGCTGCGCCAGCGGATAGATCGAAAGCGCACTGCCAAAATCCTTGGTAATCGGATGGTTGCCGTACTGACTGACGGACGAAAACGCGGGACCAAGCTGAGCCAGCCTGCCAGAGACATCAATCACGACTCGCTTGTCCACAGTCACGCCCCAGCTAGTGAGCAGACTATCCAGACCCGGAGTGGTGTTGGGGTCAAGCATGAGGAACAGATTGCCACCGCTTTTGAGGTAAGTATCCAGGGCGCTGACTTCTGGTGCTAACAGCGCTTTCTGCGGTCCCGCCAGCACCAAAACATTGGCATCGGTAGGAATCGTCGCTGTTTCCAACAAGTTGAGCGGTTTGACGGTGAAATTTTTCTCTTGCAGCCCTTTTACGGCTTGCGAAATTGCGCCCTGAGACTGGTCGATCGGGTGTTCACCATGCCCCTGAATCACATAGGCAAACGACTGACGATTGCTAATCAGTTGCTCCAACGCACTGGTGAGCTTGACTTCCGATAGGTATCCCCCATCGCCGACCAGACTATCTCCCGTCGTTGGCGCGATCGTCTGCACATACTGCTTGCGACCTTCGGGCTGAAGTTCGGCAATGACATCGCCATTACTCTTGACCTCTAGCCGTTGCACAACCGATGGCTGCGTGTTGGGATCAACAAATTCATAGCTCAGTCGATCGCTCTGACGGTGATAGCTTTCTAGCAACTCACGATCGCGCGCACTGGGCTGTGGCACAAACACCCACACTTTCACAGGCTGTTTCAGATTCTTCACCAACTGCTGCGTTTCGGGTGCCAGCGAGAACAACTGATTCTCCGTCAGATCCAGCCGTCCTACATGATTGGCTGCTAGAAAGTTGATCAAGCCCAAAATCGCCACTACCGATAGGGTGGTGATCAGCGCATTGGCACCGACCTGCGTCGATCGCTGGCTCCAGAACCCTGGCTGCGTCGAGTGGTCAGCATACGTCGATTGAAATACCAGCCACAGACCAACGACAACCACGCCTGCAATAACGAGTCCCAATGGGATGGGGCTAAAGGAACCGGAGACAATACCCGCGATCGCGCCTGCAATCACCAGCATCGGTCCCAGCCAGAAGAGGTATTTGAGGTATTTCAGATTGGGAGAAAGCGTTTTCATATAACAAGAAAAATGGGAATGAAGAGAAATCGGGTTTCTGGGCGTAGCTTTGATATTCACAGCCTATGCCTACAAAGAAACCCGATTTCTGCGGTTTACGATCGCTGAAACCTAAACGCATCGATCGACTGCGCGGTCAAAAATAGCCCCAACACAATGTAGCTGGCAAACAAAACCAGGCTACTGCTGTCCAGAATGCCCTGGGTCAAATTGTTGTAGTGCTTCAGCAGAGACAGGTGACTCAACGCTGCGCCAGCAGGTCCACCGAGCTTTTGACCAAGGATTTCGACGACCCAGAGAAAGAGGACTAAGCCAAAGGTGCCGATCGCAGCCAGAATCGTACTATCGGTCAGCGAGGAGACGAACATTCCCAGCGAAAGAATCGCCGCTGCCAGCAGAATCAAGCCTAGATGCGCCACCAACACAATGGTAAAGCTGAAAGGCGGCGTGGTGGTACTGAAAACGATCGCCTCATAGATCAGCAGCGGCAGCACCATCGTCGCAAAAAAGGTCAGCACGCCTAACAGCTTACCGAGCGCCACCGCCCAATTGGTAATCGGTGACGTTGCTAAGAGTTCCAATGTGCCACGCTTGCGTTCTTCGGCATATAAGCCCATCGACAAAATCGGCAGGATAAAGAGAGCAATGGAACCCAGGGTACTCAAGAAGAACTGCAAGAACTGATAGGGCACATCGATCGGCGACTGATAACCAGCACTATCCGCGTAAGCAACCTGCTGCGTAATGCCGCCCAAAATAGAAATAAAGAAAAAGCCTGCCAGCAGCCAGAACACACCCGCGATCGCATAGGCAAGCGGCGACGCAAAGTAGCTCTGTAGCTCGCGGCGGTAAATTGCCAGAATGTTGCTCATAATCACACGCATTAAGCTGCTTCTCCCGCTGATGGTTCAGCCTCTTCGCCCTCAGATTCGCTCTCAGACTCCAAATCGGTGGTGGTATCCAGAGGCTTTTCCTCGGTCGTCAGTTCCAAAAAGACATCTTCGAGTGTGGCTTGCGATCGCCGCATTTCGTACAGCCCCACACCCGCACCAACGACAGTCTTGGCAATATCTCGACCGACCAGTTCTGTCCCTGGTTCAGCAATCACCCGCAGCTTGTGGTGCTCCGGCAAGTCGGTAGACACTCGCTCGACCAGCTTGACGTTCGGCAAACCCTGGAGAAAAACCATCAAACGGGAGTGAATGTCTGCTGCCTCGCCATCGACTTCTAGCTCATAACCAGAGCCGCCTGTAAGCTGTGCCATCAGGTTTTCGGGTGTATTGGTCGCCACGACACGACCTTTGTTGATGATGGCAATGCGATCGCACGTCATGCTCACTTCCGGCAAAATGTGCGTCGAAAGAATCACCGTATGATCGCCTGCCAGATTCTTGATCAGACTGCGAACTTCGGCAATTTGACGCGGATCTAACCCGACGGTTGGTTCGTCCAGAATGATGGCTGGCGGATCGTGGACGATCGCCTGTGCGATACCCACTCGCTGCCGATAGCCTTTGGATAGCTTGCGAATGAGCGTATGGCTCTTTTCGGTCAGGTTGCAGCGCTTGATGGCGGTTTGGACGCGATTCGGGCGATCGCCCGCACTCACACCTTTAATCCGTGCCACGAAATGCAAAAAGCCTTCGACTGTCATATCTGGATACAGCGGTGGCGTTTCGGGCAAGTAGCCAATATGCTTCCGCACTGCCATCGAATTGTCGTGGACTTCAAACCCTGCCACCTTTGCCGTTCCCGCTGAGGCAGGCAGATAGCCCGACAAAATCCGCATCGTCGTGGTCTTTCCGGCTCCGTTGGGTCCCAAGAACCCCAAAATCTCCCCTGGTTCCACCGCGAACGTGACATCCTCAATGGCAGGGGTTGAGCCGTAAACTTTGCTTAAGTGCTCAACTTCAATCATGTGAACCTCACGAATCAGGGCAGCTTGATAATACCCATCTCTACCCCAGGTTATATCAATTGAGACGGTACAGCGACAAGCCAAGTTTCAGTGAAGTTACTGAGCGTCATTTTGAAAGGCGATCGCTAAAGGGTTGTAAAAGCTATCAGCTATCAGCTATCAGCTATCAGCTATCAGCTATCAGCTATCAGCTATCAGCTATCAGCTTTTTACTAACCACTGACCGCTGACCGCTAACCGCTAACCGCTAACCACTGACCACTGACCGCTGACCGCTGACCGCTGACCGCTGACCGCTGACCGCTAACCACTGACCAACCACGCGCTAAGGATATTCCACCAAAGTCGGTTCTTCTGGGATAAACCGAGGCTGCAAATTGGTTTTCTTATTTTTTCCGCGCAACGAACCGATCGGCATTGGCGTTTTGAGCAACTCTAGCTCTTGCACTTCCCAGAAGACTGCCCAACTGGGGCGATCGGCAGCCGTCGATTTGGGGCGAAAAATCGCTTTGTCGGGATAGCGCCCACGACGAGACCCAACATAGCCGACGTAAAGCCCGCGCCAAGTAGCCTCTGGGTTTAAAGGTTGCTCTCCCTTGGCGTTAGAGGCATAGATGAAAACCTCGATCGCCTTGCCACTACGCAGTTTCTCGACTTCCGCAAACACTTCAAACGCCATACTGCCAAAGGCAACTTTGGGTAGATGGTCAGGCGGCAAATCATCCGCATCAAGCTGAGCGGCGATGGCTTCTAGCCCAGAGATTAAGTCGGTTTCTGGCACCGAAGCCAGGAGAGCGAAGGCACGAGTCTTTTGCATAAGGTCACGCATACAGCCAATCAGTCTCTCCAACCTACTGGAAACTGGCAATGTCGTCCAATACTCAACGCTCAAGCGAGATGAGTGGAGTATGGGGAGCGATCGTGCCCTTACACAGTTATTGACTCCGCTCTAACACAGCGCTTGCCCAACACAATCGATTCTAGCAGCCAGTGCTAGAATCCTTACATTTCCTTACTGCTTGTACGTACTAATCGGATGGAAGTTGCCCGTTGTTCCAGTGAAAGGCAGTGATCATTCCGAGAGCTTTACGGGCTGCTCATTAGTGGGAGGCAGGTCAAGAACTGATTGCTATTGATGTCGGCGATGGCATTCTTCTCAATGACCCTGCCCACTCCTTACTCCCCACTTTGTATTTACTAACTTGTCGTCGTTCCAAGCACGCCTTCTACTAACCAATCCATCTTTTCTAGCTCAGTGTCTTTCTGCTTAAACTCCTTTCCAGCAGGGATCACAACCTTGCCTTTGTTATCTTTAAGTGGACCCTTATAGATGATGAGTGTTTCTGACTCCAGCTTTGACTTGGCGGCATCCGCGTCTTTCTTCGCTGCCTCTGTAACAGCAGGACCGTAAGCTGAAACTTTGACGAAACCTTCTTTATAGCCACCGCGCACGAGATGGGAAATGCCACCATCCGTCGCCAACTTACCTTCCTGGATGAGCTTGGCATATTCGCCGTAAATCTTTGACCAGTCCCACTCTGCTCCAGTCAAATAGCCCTTGGGAGCAAGCTTCGATTGATTGGTGTGGTAGCCCGTGCAGTAGATGCCTCGCTTCTCAGCGGTTTCCATAATGACTTTGGGGCTGTCTACGTGGCAGGTGATAACTTCGATCCCCTGATCTGCCATGCTGTTCGCGGCTTCTGCTTCCTTTACAGGTAGTGACCAGTCGCCTGTAAACACTACCTGCGTGGTCGCTTTAGGGTTAACGCTGCGTGCACCCAGTGTGTAGCTGTTGATATTGCGAACTACTTGAGGAATGGGTTTGGCAGCAATGAACCCCAGTTTGCCATTCTTTGCCATGTGCGCGGCGACGATGCCTGCAACGTATTGTGCTTCGTCGATATACGCAAAATAGCTGCCAACATTCTTGGGATGCTTGCCGTCTACATAAAGACCGCCCGCATGGAAAAACTGCACGTCTGGATTGCTGGGTGCCACTTTAAGGATGTGCGGATCGAAGTAACCAAAGGACGTGGGAAAGATAACGCTGGCTTTGTCCTGGTTAATCATATTGAGCATGACTTCCTGGACTTCGTTGGTTTCTGGGACGCTTGCCTGCTCAACCGCTTTGACTCCAGGGAGTTTAGCCACGCCTTCTTTGCCTTCAAAATGCGCCTGGTTCCAGCCATAGTCATCTTTAGGTCCGACGTAAATAAAGCCCATGATTACTTCTTTGCTGGGACTGGCTGCACCACTGGCGGCAGGGCTACCAGAACTGGATTCGGGTGTGGGTGTCGGGCTACAACCAACCCAGAGACGGGAGGTAGCACCGAAGGCACCAGCCGCGAGAAGCCCTCGAATAATTTGGCGACGGGGGATAGATAATGGACGCTTTGTGGTCACGGTTAACTCCTCAAAAGGTTTGCGAAAGATAAGAAAAGGTTGGCTTGCGATCGCTGTCCTTCAAGCGATCGTCTGAACAATTATCTTTTAACAGAATCTAATTGTCCTGCATTCTAATTGTCCTGCATACAGTTGCTCAGCCTGCTGATTAAAAATACGCGATCAGGCGCAATGTGGCGTGCCGTTTACGCACGATCGCACAATACAGCACTGAAAAGCCTGTAACCATACAATGAAATGGCGAAGTAAGCGATCGAATTACGTTGAGCATTTGGGCTATGCGAACCTATGACTGGATTGTGGTTGGTGCGGGGATTACGGGAGCAGCTCTCGCGTATGAGCTGGTTAAACAGGGATTTTCTGTGTTGCTACTGGAGCGGCATGACACGCTGCAAGGCGCAACCCGCTTTGGTTATGGAGGTATTGCATACTGGTCTGGAACGAGTGGCTTGACACGCCAACTGTGCGCTGAAGGTATCGTACTGCATCACACCTTGTCTGAAGAATTGGGCGCTGATACAGAGTTTCGTGAACTCGACTTAGTGTTGACGATCGCCGCTGACGAAGATCCCAAGGCGATCGCTCGCTCCTATGCTCACTTCGCCATACCGCCAAAACTGGTGAGCGTCGCTGAAGCTTGCGAACTAGAGCCGTTGCTTAACCCAAACGCGATCGCTGGCGCAATGACGGTAAAACATGGTCACATTTCGACGACTGCAACCGCTACTGCCTACACACAGGCATTCACGAGGTTAGGTGGCATTCTCCAAATCGATGAGGTAAAAGCACTGCTAAGGGGTGAAGCGTTACACGTTACGGGCGTTGTCGGCGTACAGGACACCTACCACAGCGCCAACGTTGCTGTTTGTGCTGGGGCTTTGAGCCGATCGCTGTTAAAAGCAGCAGGCATTCCTGTTCGGCTTTACTTCACCCATGCAGAGTTGATTGAAACGCCGCCTGCTGAGCTGCAACTGCGATCGCTCGTCATGCCAGCTAATACAAAGCGCTTTCAGTTAGAAGCAGAAGCCAGCACCGTTGCACTGGACAACCTGTGGGATCAGCCTGGAAATGAACCGATGCCACCGATCCTCGACGCTGGAGCGATCCAACTCTTGGATGGCAGTCTACGAATTGGACAAATGAGCCGAGTGCTGACCGATCCCAACGCGCCCATTGATGCAGTTGCTAGTGAAACAGTCATGCGGACAAACGTTGGAGCCGTCTTACCCGCTTTAGTCGATCTGCCCGGTAGATGGCACCATTGCCTGATTGCCTTCAGCCACGATCGTTTACCGCTTGTTGGCGCGATCCCTAATCTAGAAGGCATTCACCTGTTTTCAGGCTTCAGCAATCCCTTAGCGATCGTGCCAACCCTGGCAAGACGCTTTGCTAGCAAGGCGACCGGACAAAATGATGAGCTGATTGATCAACTTTCGCCCGATCGCTTCAAGTAGTTTTTAGCTATTCGCTGTTAGTTGTTAGCCAATCAAACTAACAACTTTTCTTGTATGCCCAACGGGCTTTACAACCAACCACTAAAAACTAAACTGTGCCCGTAAGTTGCCGACAAAAACCGTCGGGTTGCTGTCAAAGTTGTTGGCATTAAAGATGGCATAGAACGCAGGCACCAGTGCCAGGTTGTCGTTCAGCGGATAAAAGTAGGATGCCTCTAGCGCGTACATCGTCCCACCATCACCCGCACCAGCAGCAAAGTAGCGCTCTCCTCGAATGATGTCCATTGGCATCATGAAAGTAACCACTCCCAAACCACCTTTTTTGAGCAAATCGGGGAAGCCAACGCCAACCTGGAACGATTGCACATCGACTGCTTTATCGATCGGCTTCAGGTTTGTGTTGCCAAAGCTATAGCGTCCAAAGACACCAAAGCCAGGTGTAATCAGCCAGTCAAAGTTAAAAGCAAGCGTGTTAGCAAAGGCGTATTTCAAACCGCCTCCAACGCCTCCTTCTGAGAACCCCGGACCAGCATCGACATAACCGTAAGGAATCGGTTCACCAATGGCACCACCGACCTGCCCCCCATACGCCTGAATGCGGCTGTAGTTGTACGTGAAGCGGAAGTTGAGGGACTGACTGGGTGAAAAGGTCAACTCAGCAGTCGCTGTATTGGTGCCACCGAATAGACCGAAATTTGGATTACTGGACGTGTTGAAGCCAAATTGACTGGGCAGAAACTCTGTATTCTCACCCAGGTACGCTGCTGCAAAGCGGAACTGCTTATTGATGTTCCACTCAACCACTAAGCCCGATCCACGATCGATCGCGTTGGTCTGGGTGCTGCCGATCGAGTCAAAACTGCTTGCCCCCGTCAGGAAGAAGGTAAAGCGGTTGAAGTCAAAATGGCGATACCAGTTCACGCGAGGACCAACAGTTACCTTGATCGCCTCACTCAGCGGGAAACTGTAGAACAGATCGTGAATCACGACATCACTGCGACCATTCAGCGTTCCCGCAGTCTGATCCGTAAACGGAGAGCCATAGGCGTTGAAGAACCCTGCCGAAGCATACTGGTTGACGGGTGAAATGCCGTTACCAGCCGTGAGTTGGGTGACAAGGCTATCCTTACCCGAAAACGACGTGTTAAAGGTGAGCCAGGTCAAAAAGCTAAACGTTGGCTCTGGTGCCCCTGTTACTTGTCTGGTTGGCTGACCACCCGTACGAGTGGCAAAAAACCGCCCGTTGGCAGCGTCGTTACGACCACTGTCAGGACCTTCATAGGTGACATCTCTAGTCGCATTGGCAGTAGAAAGGTTAAACCAAACCAAGCCATTCAGCTTTGTGGTGGTCGAGAACTGCTGCTTTTCTAGAGTGGCAGTTCTTGCCTCTAGTGCGCCAACGCGTCCACGTAGGGTTGCCAGTTCTGCCGCAAACTCTTCTTGCAGCTTCTGTACTGCTAGCAAGTCTTCTTTTTTAACGAGGTCAGCGGTGCCTGCCGCAATCAGTTCGTTAATCCGATCCATGCAGGCGTTTAGACCAGCAGCAAACTCATAGCGAGTGAGCGCACGGTTGCCCCGATAGGTTTTGTCAGGGTAGCCCACAATACAACCATACCGCTCTACCAACGATTGCAATGCCTGGAATGCCCAATCGGTCGGCTTAACGTCGGTCAACTGAGAAACAGATGTCACCTGATCCAGCTCGTTAGGCTCGGCTGGTTGAGCGTCGGGTGGATACATCGGCTGCACGTCAGACCCTTGAACCAAGGGATCACTTGCCTCAACGGGCTTGGCTGCACTTGCCACTAAGTGCGGGTTCACTTCCTGCCGATTCGTGACAACTGACGAAGCCGCCGCTTGAGCGCTTACTAAGGGCAGAGACTCTTGAAGAGTCACCGCACTTTCACTATCAGCCGCATGTTGTGACGATTTGAGCAAATTCTGTGAAGCGCTAGCACCGGGTGCTAATACCCCTGCCGCCGTGCCTGCAATGCACAACGCTGCCCACAGGCTAGTGGGTGAAAGCAGCAAAGAGTTCCATCGATTATTAAGACTAGACATCGTATCCTCACACCACGTAATTACACAAACCAAGACGTAAGTATATTAAAGCTAAAGAGGGAGATATGTAATTTTGGACACAATAAACCATGCCAAAGATAGATGGCAGGTGTGAGAAAAGTTCTGCTATTGGTTACTCAATGTAAGCTCTAAGTGTGACTGCTGACAGAGGCATCAAGCCTTATATGCCAGAGTTGATGACCACTACCCTAGAGAAGCGGAGTAAGCGATCTCCATGCCAAAGTGGAAAGTTGTGTATAGGGCACCACGATCGCAGATTACCGCTCAACAACCTTTTCGCGATCGCGCCATTTCCAGATCGTACTAGAAATTAAATTGGTAGTGACGTGTGCCACGATCGGCACCAGGAGGTTGTTCGTTAGTAGGGCGCTGTAGCCTAGCAAGACACCGATCGTTGCAGCCCAGACGACATAAGACCATTGCCGTGGGCTACTCAAGTGCAGTACACCAAAGCAAAGGCTGGAAATGATCACACCTTCAAACGTCAAACCAAAAGCAGGCAGCATGACCCCGCGAAACAGCAGCTCTTCACTTAATCCTGGCAAAAGCCCCAACCAGATGAGATCAGGCAACACGAGTGGTTTAAGTACCAGCGCCAGGTAGTAGTCTGCACTTTGCCGATATGCTGCCCAAACGCGATACACCACAGCGCTTGCAAGGGTAATGACAACCCCTAACCCCAGCCCTTGTAGCACTGCGATCGGAGAGCCTTTCAGCGGTAGTAGAATGACAGTGCCAAACTGAAGCCATAGCCTAGCAACCAGCAGCAGCACAACGGCTGTAACCCCCATCGCAATGAGCACTTGAGTGCGACTAAGGGACTCGATTTCTGGTTGGTCGGGACGTTGTTCTGCCACAGGAAAAAGGCTGCTGGTCGATGATCCTAATCAGTCTAGCGCCTTGTGCTCAAACTGCACCGTCCCTTTTGTTGAGGCTGATTGCTGCAAACAGGTCAGCGATCGCATGGATGGCTTCAGAGCGGCGGCACTAATCCCCACGCGCTGAGCAACCAGCACACCCAAAGCTTCTAGATAAGACTCAACTTGTGTCGCTGCAATACCCAAGGCATCTGGAGACACTTGCATCGTGGTTTGATTGTCTCGTACAGCAATAATGCGGGTCGATGACCGTTCAGCAGTAGATGACTGGCTCAAACTCATGACAGCGCTACCACCACACGCGGTTGCGGGCACGACAACCGCATCCACTTGATTTGCCCACAGATCTCCCTGCTGAGGCGTAAATGCAGGGTGCGATCGTGTCACAAATTGCGGCGCACGGCTTAAGCCTACTAACACGCAAGGCAAAAAGGTGTAGCCTAATTCTTCAGCCGCCGATCGGGGCGCGACATGAGGATCTAACGGTAGCGGCAAAAGAGCAGGCGCATGGGCACAGGGGATCTGAAATGTCCGTACGACAAGATGGCTAATGACCGCTTCTGCCCCAGCGATCGGGTCTACGCCCTGACCGTGACGATAGTTCTGAAGTGCTGCGCTGTCAACATCATCGGGGAAGCGGGCAACCACTGCGATCGCCGTTGCGCCCGCTTTTTGGATCAACGCTTCAGCCGATCGCAGCAAACTATCGGGGTTCTGAATCGTGCCCCAGGTTGCACCCGATGCTGCCGTTTGCAGGCTTACGTTCAAAGGAGCATCAGTGACCACATACTCGGTTAGATCCAGTCCCAGTGTGGCTCTTGTAGCATCGGCTGCTTGAATGTGTCGCAATCGTAGCTCTGGCTCAATGCCACGATCGAGCACCAAGCCCACACGATTTTGATGGACTGGACGCAAGCCCCAATGCCCTGCTGCGAACTGATCTAGCCCATAGCCCTCGACATACAGCGCATTCGGGAGGTTCCAGTAAAGCTGCGCGCCATTAAGGACATTCGGATGGGTGATCAAACAGTCGGCAACTTGCGCGATCGCCCGTGCGACTGGCAACGCATCACCTGCGTAGCCACCGATCGTCGCCCCAATGCCCGTTGGCACAATCAAGACAACAGTAAAAGGGCGTTTCATGGAAAGGCTAAAGGATTAAGTATTAAGGCTAAATAGAAAACTTTTTTATCCTTTAGCCTTTTTTGTGACAATCGCTTCGACGATCGCTTTCTGCTGGGTTACGTCAACGTCAGTAACTGCCCAACGCAAGGGTTCGCCGTGCTTTTGCAGTTCGGCTTCGATCACCTGGTGCATGGCAGCAGGCGATGTACAAAGTGCAATTTCTGCCATGATGAAATGCGTTGTCATCATTAGCCCTTACTTCTTTTGCTGAAATTGCCCGAACTGAAGGTGATACACCGTATCTTCTTTGTCGGCTTCAATCTTTAAATCAGAGCGCGGATAAGCGACGCAGAGCAACGTATAGCCTTGCGCTCTCAGTTCTGGACTGACACCCATTGCATCCGATTGCTCTACTGTGCCTTCCGTCACCTGAGCGGCACAGGTAGTACAGATGCCTGCGTTGCAAGAATTGGGCAAGTCCAAACCTGATGCCTGGGCAACTGCCAGAATCGTCTGATCGTCAGGCACCTGAAGTGTATGAGTGCTACCTTGACGCTGAATTTCAACCGTGTAGGTTTGAGGCATAAGCGATCGACCAAGAGTTAAACAGCAAGACTAGCGCTGCGCTTCAGCACCACCCACCACTTCCAGAATTTCTTGAGTAATGGCAGCTTGACGGGCTTTGTTATAACCCCGCGTCAGCGTACTGATCAAATCCTTGGCGTTGTCGCTGGCGTTGCTCATCGCCGTCATCCGGGCAGCGAGTTCGCTGGCAGCAGATTCTTGCAGTGCGCGCAGCAGTTGATTGTTCAAATACAGCGGCAGCAACGCATCCAGAATTTGCACCGGATCTTGCTCAAAAATCATGTCCTGGGGAAAGGTTCTGGATGCAGCCGCCGTTGCTTTCTCCCGCTCGACCTGAAACTGTCCACCACGAGAGGTGAGCCGGAAGATTTCGTCATCCGGCACTTCTAACCCCTGAGGATCAAGCGGTAAAAGAGTTTGAATAACGGGTCGAGAGCTAATTAACGACACGAAGCGCGTGTAGACCAACTCAACCTTGTCAACGGTTTCAGATAAAAAGAGTGCCAGCAGTGTATCAGCGATTTGCGAGGCTTCTGACGCGGTAGGAATTTGCTCTAAGTTGACGAAGGTTTCAGCGATCGGCTGCTCACGTCGTTGAAAGTACTGCGTTGCCTTGCGACCCACCAGCACATAGCGATAGTTGATCCCTTCAGCCTGTAGCTCTTTCGCACGGATCTCTGCCCGTCGAATGACGTTGGAGTTGTAGGCACCGCACAGACCACGATCGCCCGTCACGACCAGGATGCCCACCGTTTTGACCGTACGGCGGCTTAACAAGGGTAGATTGGCTTCGTCAAACCGCAGGCGAGTTTGCAGTCCGAAGAGCACCTGCGCCAACCGATCGGCGAACGGGCGAGTTGCAATCACCTGTTCTTGAGCACGACGCACTTTTGCAGCGGCAACGAGGCGCATCGCCTCAGTGATTTTCTTGGTGTTTTTGACCGACTTAATGCGATCGCGAATGCTTTTAAGATTTGCCATTTTTGGGTGAGGGGTGAGGAGTAAGGGGTGAGGAGTACCCAACCGATTGCATGAGGTCAAAAAGTCCAAGTCCAAGATGAAGAAACAGAGTGAGAAGCTACACCTCTCTCCTCACCCCTCTCTCCTCACCTAAGCAGCAGCGAATGTCTTTTTGTATTCGGCGATCGCGTCTTTCAACAGACCTTCCGCTTCGGGTGTAAGCTGCTTCTCCGAGCGGACGATGTCGCCATACTTCGGTGCGCTATTCTTCAAATAGTCACGCAAGCCTTTCAGGAACGAGACCACTTTATCCACTGGAATATCATCCAGGTAGCCATTGATGCCAGAGTAAATTGACGCAACTTGTTCCGCAACCGATAACGGCGAGTACTGAGGTTGCTTCAGAATTTCGCGGAGACGTTGACCTCGTGCCAACTGGTTTTGGGTGGCTTTATCCAGGTCAGAGGCAAACTGAGCAAATGCCTGCAAATCGTCGTACTGCGCCAGCTCGAGCTTCACCTTTCCCGCGACTTTCTTCATTGCCTTCGTTTGGGCAGCAGATCCCACCCGTGAGACCGAGATACCCGCATTCACCGCTGGACGTAGACCAGAGTTAAACAAGTCAGAGGAGAGGAAGATTTGACCATCCGTGATCGAAATGACGTTGGTTGGAATGTACGCCGATACGTCACCCGCCTGCGTTTCGATGATGGGCAGTGCAGTCATGCTACCTTCACCCAGTTCAGGGCTGAGTTTTGCCGCCCGCTCAAGTAAGCGAGAGTGAGCGTAGAATACATCGCCAGGATACGCTTCACGACCGGGCGGACGGCGCAGCAGCAGAGACATTTGGCGATATGCCTGTGCCTGCTTGGAAAGGTCA
The DNA here is from genome assembly GCA_019358895.1 of Tildeniella nuda ZEHNDER 1965/U140. Taxonomy (GTDB): domain Bacteria; phylum Cyanobacteriota; class Cyanobacteriia; order Leptolyngbyales; family Leptolyngbyaceae; genus Stenomitos; species Stenomitos nudus. The sequence continues at coordinate 308,615 of JAHHIG010000006.1, forward strand.
TCGTAAATCACCAGAGTGTGCTTGCCCTTGTACATGAAGTACTCAGCGAGGGTTGCACCCGTATACGGCGCAAAGTATTGCAGTGTCGCAGGCGCGTTGGCATTGGCAGCAATGACAATGGTGTACTCAAGGGCACCTTTTTCACGCAGCACACTCACAATGTTGGCAACAGTCGAAGCTTTCTGACCGACCGCCACGTAAACGCAAATCACATCCTCACCCTTTTGGTTCAGGATGGTATCGATCGCCACCGAAGTCTTACCCGTCTGACGATCGCCAATAATCAATTCGCGCTGACCACGACCGATGGGAATCATCGAGTCGATCGCGGTGATCCCAGTTTGTAACGGCTCATACACCGATTTCCGCTCAATAATGCCAGGAGCCGGAGACTCAATCAGGCGCGTCTCTGTAGTGTGAATGTCGCCTTTGCCGTCAATGGGGCGAGCGAGAGCATCGACCACTCGACCAAGCATCGCTTCGCCCACTGGAATCTGAGCAATTCTGCCTGTAGATGTGACTGAACTGCCTTCTTGAATGCTCAGTCCATCGCCCATCAGCACGACACCGACGTTATCTTCTTCCAGGTTCAGCGCCATGCCGACAGAGCCATCTTCAAACTCTACGAGTTCGCCTGCCATTGCCTTATCTAAACCGTAGATACGGGCAATACCATCACCAACTTGCAGTACTGTGCCTACATTCGATACGTTGACTTTTTGGTCATACTGCTCAATCTGCTGGCGGATAATGCTGCTAATTTCGTCTGGTCGAATGCTTACCATAGGAGTTGCTCGTTGTTAAGGATGAGAGGAGATTCAGTTTTTAGTTGTTAATCGTTAGCGCATAGACCAACAACCAACAGCTTAAGTAGTGCTGCCGAGTCGTAGCGAAATGCGTCGGAGCTGTGCCCGGAGGCTGGCATCAATAATTTGGGAGCCAACTTTAATAATGACACCGCCGATCAAATCAGGGTCAATGGTGGTTTCTAGCTCAACGTTTCGTGCGCCTGTGAGCGCAATCACTCGATCGCGCACGGTTTGCTGCTGCGCTTCATTCAGTGGCACGGTGGAAATAACTTCTGCCAGTGCGGTCTGGTTCAGCTCTCGCAATAGTGCCTGATACTGCTTCAGAATGCCGCTCAAAAAGGCGATGCGGCGATGATCCACAATCAGTAGTAAAAAGTTGCGAACGTGGGGATGCACCTGATCGCCCAAAACCTGCTGCAAGACCGCTTTCTTTGCGTCCAGGCTCATAACGGGGCTAGTCAAGAACTGATCGAGATCAGGCGATTCTTTGAGAAGATTCAAAATGCTGCTGGCATCCTCGCCGAAACGATCGCTCACGTTCTCAGACTTCGCTAAGGACATCAACGCCTGGGCATAGGGGGCAGAAATTTCACTGGTAATGGTGCTGTCGCTCACTGGTCGCCTCCTACTAGCATGGCAATACTGCGATCGATGAGCTGTTGCTGCACCGAGTCATTCAGTCGTGATGGCAACTCTGATTCAACGCGCTGAATTGCCAGTGCTGCCACTCGTTGACGCAGTTCGTTAATCACTCGCGCCTGGTCAGCGTTGAGATCCTGGTTCGCCGCTTCCCGCATCCGCTGGATGTCTTGCTCGGCTTTTGCAGCAATCTCAGCTTTAGCGGCGGCAGCAGCTTCTTGCCCAGAGGCGCGAATTTTGTCCGCTTCTCCCTGAGCCTGTGCTAACTTTTGCTGTTGTTCAGCTAAAGCGCTGACCGCCTTCTTCTTACGATCTTCAGCGTCTTTGAGCGCTGTTTCGATCGCGGCACGGCGATCAACCAGCGTTTTACCCAAAAAACCACGCCCGAAGTAGATCAGAACTCCAGCAACGATCGCCAGGTTGACCAGATTTGCCTCGAAGATGTTGAAGTTAAGACCAAAACTACCGACTTCGGCTGACTCTACCGCTTCAGCGCCCAAGACGTTAGCACCGATCGCCAACTTTAAGAAAATTTCCATATCGCTACATCCAAAACGGCTGAAGTTACTAGCGTTTAGCTGTCAGGCTTCAACCCAAAAACTAACGACCAACAACTTAAAAACTAACCAAAAGCTTGTCTAAAATCTGGCGGCTTAAGGACTCAACCTGCTGCTCTAGCGAGTGCATTGCCTCTTGCTTTTGCTGATCAAGCTCACGCTGCACCTGTTCGCGCTGCACCTGCGCTTCCTTTTGAGCAGCCGCAATTTGCTGATCGGCAAGCGCCTGAGCCTCTGCCTGCGCGGTTGCGATCGTCTGCTGATATTGCTTACGAGTCGCTGCCAGTTCCTGCTCGTACTGCGCTGCTAAATGTTCAGCTTTCGCCAGCCGCTCACGCGCTTCGGTTTCATTGGTGCGAATGTAGTCGCTACGGTCTTCTATCGCCTTAGTCAATGGCTTATAAAAAACCACATTGAGCAAAGCAACCAGAACTAAAAACTGAACCGCCATCAGTGGCAGAGTGGCATCAAAATCAAACATTGCCTTGAGCCTGAAATTTGGATGAAGATTTTTCTGTTACTGCTGCTGAGTGATTAGTAATTGATAACGGAATGCAAATGATTCGTGCGCTACCAATTACCCATCACTCATCCGCCTCAAACCGTTCGCATTGCCCAAAGAATGCTTAAGCAAAGGGGTTAGCAAACAGCAACACAAGCGCAATCACCAAGCCATAGATGGTCAGGGATTCCATAAACGCTAGAGTTAGCAGAAGCGTACCGCGAATTTTGCCTTCTGCTTCCGGTTGACGGGCAATCCCTTCTACGGCTGCACCGGAGGCATTACCTTGACCAATGCCAGGACCGATAGACGCTAAACCGATCGCCAACGCAGCCGAAACGACAGACGCAGAAGCAACTAATGGATCCATGATTCTTTCCTTCAATAATGAACAGACTAAATGAACAACGTTGAAACCTGAGCAGGCAGATTCTTCTCTGCGATCGCCTTCAAAGCAATTGAATCGATCGCACGACAGTCAAGAAGCCGAGGCTACGCATGTTCCTCGTGCTCGTCTCCATGACCTTCAAGCGCCTCATGAATGTAGGCACCTGCCAGTGTCGCAAACACCAGCGCCTGAATCGCGCTTGTAAACAGACCCAATAGCATTACGGGCAACGGTACGAATAATGGCACCAGAAGCACCAACACTGCCACCACTAGCTCATCCGCAAGAATGTTGCCAAACAAACGGAAACTGAGTGAGAGTGGCTTAGTGAAGTCCTCCAAAATCGCAATGGGCAGCAAGATTGGCGTGGGCTGAATGTACTTTGCAAAGTATCCCAAGCCCTTGCGGCTAAAGCCAGCGTAGAAATACGCCAAAGAAACCAGCAGTGCCAACGCCACCGTTGTATTGATGTCATTTGTAGGAGCCGCCAATTCACCTTCAGGGAGCTTAATTAGCTTCCACGGAAGCAGCGCACCCGACCAGTTAGAGACAAAAATGAATAGAAAAAGCGTACCAATAAACGGTACCCAGGGACGATATTCTTTTTCACCAAGCTGGTCTCTAGCGATGCCACGCACAAACTCTAAAGCATACTCCATCAGGTTTTGCATACCTTTAGGAATGCGCTGAACGTTGCGCGTTGCCGCGATCGAGGCAAGCAGTAGAAGCCCAATCACGACCCATGAAACCAAAAACACCTGTCCGTGGATTCTAAGGTTGCCAATCTGCCAATAAAGATGGTGTCCTACTTCGAGACTGGCAAGCGGAAAGTTAAGAGTTGGGAGAAAACTTAGCATTAGACTTTGAGCGGTTTTCCCAAATGGATATGAGGGGTGAAAAACGGAAACGGATGACTAACGAGAGTCAGACGGTAGCAAGAGCCGAAACGTATAAACCAGGAGCGCTGCCTTGTAGGTAAGAAAACCTAGAAAGATCGGCAATACTTGCAATTGATCCCATTGAGTTGCTACTATAATCAACCCAACAAAAATTGCAACCTGGGATTTACCAACTTGGCTCTTCCCATTGCCTAGCTGCGCCACGTTTCTAGCCAACACTTTTAAGTAAACCACACCTGTGCACGCTCCAAGTAAATAATTCAGAGCAATGTTAGTGGGGTAAAAAAAGCAAACAGTGATAAAAATGATCCCTGCCAGCACGAGCGTCGTGACAAGCAACTCTTGCTGGAGCTGATAGTACTCCTGCATCGAAGCGTTTGGCTCCGCTGAGGGATTGTCAGCTTGACGGTCACTGGGCTGTGAAGAGACCCCTTCAGGCGTTTGCATCGTTAAAAGATTGGCTCACTGTTTCAGCTATTCTGACGCAACAAAGAAACTCAACGATCGCAAGATTTTCTCAGAGAAACTCTCTAACTGATGAGTTCCAGTCGCTCACTGGCGTACTGAAGACCGCTGTCATCATATCACGCAGGGAGTAATAATACCTAACACCTCAGACATTAAGCTGGGGTTAAAAGTACTAAGCGCTGCTCCCAGAGTGTTCGTATCTGCGCCAAATCAATGTCTGTGTTAGCAAGCAATGCTCGAATGGTTTGGCGATGCGAAGGCGCTGATACAGCCGCGTTAGCGTCACAGGCTCGAAGAAAGGCAAAGGCTTCTTCACTCAAGTTTATGACTTGATAGTCTTCGTTGAAGAGACAGCGACTCTCCCAACCCTCCATACAGGGGTTTCGATCGGGAACGGCGTTCAGCAGCACCTCATCGGACGACCAATCAACTTTTGGTAACGGTGGACGACCCAAAAAGAACTCGTAGTGAGTGATCGCACTGGGATTAAGTAGTTCGATCAAACGATAGCGCTGGCGATCGCTCAGCCCTTCTGCTCGTTTCATTAACTCTGGCTCTTTACCCAACAGCGCCTCTAATGACCATGAGCGTGGATTCGAGAAACCGAGAAACTCCAGTCCAGACGCTTCAATGAGATCAAAAAGGGTGTCGATCGTGTAGTCAATCTCTTGAGGATGGACGTACATATCAGCAAAATTCTCGTCCCGCTGATTTTCCAACGACCAGCGTTCTTTCTCACGCTGCACGAGGCGATTGTCTTCGGGCAACGCTGCAAAAATCTGGCGACCGACTTTTACCCCATCTCGATAATCACCGCGCTGATCGCCCTGGAGGAGCGCGATCGCCTCTTGCATCAATTTAATTTCCCAGCGTCCCAGTTCAGCATAGACAAAGATGTGAAAAATGCCGCCCGGTGCCAGCTTTGCCGCCAATGACTGAATGCCTCGGACTGGGTCAGGCAGGTGATGCAGTACACCGACACAGTTAATGAGGTCAAACTCACCCGAAAGCTGATCAGCATCGTAAAGACTGAGGTGATGGAATTCGACACGATCGGCTCCCGATCGCTGACAGCGTTCTTTGGCAACCGCTAAGGCTCCCGCGCTGAGATCGATCGCCGTAATCTGCGCCTTCGGATTCAGATGCACCAGATATTCAGTACCAACACCAGTGCCGCAACCCGCATCCAGAATCCTTGGATCATCCTTTTCAGGCTTTCGTCCTGTACAAAAACTATATGCCGTCAGCCAGTTCCAGCGCCAGTTATAGCCCGGTGGTGGCTCGTCTAATAAGGGTTCGGGCGGAAAGGGATAGGTGTCGTAGAGTTTGGCGACAGCAGCACTAATGGCTTGAGAATCTGACATGGCACACACTATTGCAGCGATCTTGAGTGTACCGAATCATGCGTCGTTAGCCCGACCGCGTTGGTCAAGCAGGCGATCGATGTCCTTCTGCAAATGCGCCAGTCGCACGGTGACATCCTGAAAGCCTGAAGCCGACGCTTCCATCCGCTCCTGAAACGCTTGAAATTTCAGCCGCTCCTCTGCTCTAGCATCCAGCATCGTCTGGACTACCCTTGCGCTGCTCTCAATCAGCTTTCTGAGTTCATCATCAGCTATTAGTTTGAAGGGAGTTTGTTCTTTACTACCTTAAATAATCATCTTCAGGCTCAGAATAATGATCTTCAGACTCAGAATAAGGTAATGCACCGATGTATCCGTAATTTAAAGCCAAAAGCCCATACCCTTCCCTTAAAACACTACGAAGAGAGGACGAAAGTATTGTTAGAAGCTGTGGTGCAACATCTGTGCCTGTAGCAGTACCAATAAGGATCGCGTCTGCCCTTTCAATGAAAGTTTTTGGCTCGACTTCTCCGAAAATCTCCTCTACCTGATGCAAAGTACTCGCGACGGCTTCGGGTGAAACAAACATATTTCCGAAAGCCCCTGGAAGTCTGTTGGCACGTTCAAACCCTAAGCCACACCAAAGCATCATTGCAGCACCAATACGATTAGTGATCACAGCCTCAAGGTGCGCTTCATCCCGTGCTTCTTTAGGTATAAACGAAACCTGATTACTAAAGATGTTGCTGACGATCGCTTCAAACGCTTCTGGGTAGAACAAGTCATACGCAAGACACAAATCACTCCAATTATCAGGATTTAAATCCGGATCTAAAGCTCGATTGCGTAGGAATTCTCTTGTTTTTTCGGGTATACGAGCCTGCTGAGCAGCTTTCTCAAAGGCGTTCCGCGCCTCTGAAGCGTTTTCAGGTAGCACTCGAAATAAAAACCAGGCTGGATCAGCACTCATAATTGCGTGACTGTGAATCGTTTCAATACTGTCGAGACATCCTCATGAGAGTGCTTGACCCAGTTCAAAGATAGCTCGACCAATTTTAGAGATAGCTCGACCAGGCAAAAAGATAGCTCGACCCAGCTTAGAGACTGCTCGACCCAGCTTAGAGACTGCTCAACCAGATAGAAAGATCGCTCGACCCAGATCAAAGATAACTCGACCGATTTCAGAGACAGCTCAACTAAGCAAAAAGGCTGCTCGACCCAGTTCAAAGACGGCTTGACTCAGCTTCAAGATTGCTCAACCCATCTCGGCACTTGCTGAAGCCATCTTTTTGATGACTGGACTGAGTGTTGCGTCGACTTGTCCTGATTGGGAGCGAGCCACTGTAGGCAGAAATAGTCTTGTATGGCTGCCGAGTCCGCGCATGACGAAGATTTGTAACAAAACGTTTGTGCCTTCTCAGGAGCGTTACCTCCATCCCCTATGATCGGACGATACAGTGAGCGATCGCAGTCTACATACTTTTTAATCAACGAGTCTTGAGGCTCGCATCGTTCTAACCTAAAGATTGAACTGGTAGACCCTGTGCCGTCATTAGATTTGAGTCCTAAAATGCTTTTTCCTTAGAAAGCAAGGGCTTTGGGATGGTTGCCAGGTGCCACTCTGGTCAGATTTAACACAGTCACGATCCGTTAAAGGGAGCTTTTGAAATCAATGAGTGTTAAAGCAAGTGGTGGAAGCTCGGTCGCCCGTCCGCAACTTTACCAAACCGTTCCAGTCGCAACGATTTCTCAGGCTGAACAGCAGGATCGTTTTTTGGGACGCGGTGAACTGGACGAGTTGGCTCGTTATTTTAGCTCTGGGGCAAAGCGCCTCGAAATCTCTGAAATACTGACTCAAAATTCGGAAATCATCGTATCGCGGGCTGCTAACCGCATTTTTGTGGGCGGTTCCCCGATGGCGTTTTTAGAAAAGCCGCAGGAAGAACCTGCACTGGTGGCGGCTGGTGGCGGTATCATTGATGCGCGTGAGTCGCTGAAGGTCGGTACGACAACCTATGTCAGCTCTGGCGGTGGTTTTCTGGATGGCATCCGATCGCTCTTCAGTACTACTGGTGGGGTCACTCCAGTCAGCTTTCGCCCCATCAACGTAGCGCGTTACGGTCCCAGCAACATGGCGAAGTCCCTGCGGGATATGAGCTGGTTTCTGCGGTATGTGACGTATGCGATCGTGGCAGGCGACCCCAGCATCATTGCGGTCAACGTGCGCGGTCTGCGCGAAATTATTGAACGTGCCTGCTCTGGCGAAGCGACGATCGTGGCGCTCCAGGAGATGAAGGCGGCTGCCCTGAGCTACTTCCGGCGTGAAGATGCAGCAGGCGTGATGGTGACAGAGTACTTTGATGTGTTAATCACAGAATTCAAAGCGCCCACCCCGTCAACCAAGCTACGCCAGCGCCCTTCCAGTGATTTGCAAGGGTTGGAACTGCCCCAAATCTACTTCAATGCGGCAGAGCGCCGTCCTAAGTTTGCGATGAAGCCCGGTCTCTCGTCGTCTGAAAAGAACGATGTGGTCAAAGCTGCGTATCGGCAGGTGTTTGAGCGCGATATTACCCGTGCCTACTCCCTCAGCATTTCGGACTTGTCCTCGAAGGTCAAGAACGGCGAAATCTCTATGAAGGAGTTTGTGCGTCGCCTTGCCAAGTCGCCGCTGTACCGCAAAAACTTCTATGAACCCTACATCAACAGCCGTGCGCTAGAACTGGCGTTTCGTCACATTCTCGGTCGGGGTCCCAGTTCACGCGAAGAAGTGCAGATTTACTTTGCGATCGTCTCCAACGGTGGCTTACCTGCCCTGATTGACGCGCTCGTAGACTCGAAAGAGTATGCCGATTACTTCGGTGAAGAAACAGTGCCCTACCTGCGCGGTTTGGGTCAAGAAGCGCAAGAATGCCGCAACTGGGGTCCGCAGCAAGATCTGTTTAACTTCAGCGCGCCCTTCCGCAAAATTCCCCAGTTCCTTGTGACTTTTGCAAACTACGATCGCCCCCTGCCCGACCAGCACGTTTACGGCTCCGGCAACGATCCACTGGAAATCCAGTTCGGTGCCATCTTCCCGAAAGAAACGCGCAACCCCAGCGCCAGCCCTGCACCGTTTGGCAAAGACACTCGCCGGATTTTGATCAACCAGGGTGCAGGTATCAACAACCAGCTGAGCAACCCCGACGCTCGTGGTGTTGCTCCTGGTTCACTGGGACCCAAAGTATTCAAGCTCGATCAACTGCCTAGCTTTACCGGTGGTGGCACGGGACGGCGCAAAACCAACACGCAGGGCATCAGCACCAAGTTCTCTGAGGGTTCCACTCAGGCAGTCATCAAAGCAGCCTATCTGCAAGTGTTTGGGCGGGATGTCTACGACGGTCAACGTCTGAAAGTGGATGAAATCAAGCTGGAAAACGGCGAAATCCCCGTAAGGGAGTTTGTGCGTCGGTTAGCAAAGTCCAACTTGTTCCGATCGCTCTACTGGACACCGCTCTATGTGACAAAGGCAGTTGAATATATTCATCGTCGCCTCCTTGGTCGCCCCACCTACGGTCGTCAGGAAATCAACCAATACTTCGATATCTGCGCCAAGAAGGGCTTCTACGCCCTCGTTGATGCCCTGATCGACAGCCAGGAATACAGCGATGCGTTCAACGAAGACACCGTGCCTTACGAGCGCTACCTGACTCCCGCAGGCGTATCTCAGCGCACCTCTCGCCTCGGTAGCCTGGGTGAAAAAGGCAATCGGGTGGACAAAGAAGAAACCCCTCGCTTTGTCACGCTGGGCACGGTCACGGAAAACCGCTCTGAACCTGACATTGAGTTCCGCAGCAGTCAAGGTGTCAGCAAAAAGCGCGAACAAACCAAAGTCTTCAAGCTCACCGGGCTACAAGACAAAATGGCGCTCAGAACCCTGGTTGGCGCTGCCTACAGACAAGTGTTTGAACGCGATATTGCTCCCTACATCGTCGAGAATGAATTTTCGGCGCTGGAAAGCAAGCTAGGCAACGGCGAAATCAACCTCAAAGAGTTCATCGAAGGGTTGGGTTCCTCTAGCCTCTACATCAAAGAGTTCTACACGCCGTACCCCAACACGAAAGTCATCGAACTGGGAACGAAGCATTTCCTGGGTCGCGCACCGTTGGATCAGGCAGAAATCCGCAAATACAACCAAATTCTGGCAACGAAAGGTCTGAAGGCATTTGTTAGCGCTCTACTCAACACGGTTGAGTACTCGGAAGCATTTGGTGAGGATACAGTGCCGTACAACCGCTTCCTGACGTTGCCCGCCGCTAACTTCCCCAATACTCAGACGCTTTACAACAAGCTAACGAAGCAGGATGCCGAAGTTGTGGTACCCAGCTTTGACACCCTGAAGTCGCGTATGGATGCAGCGACAATGCCGCTGATGGATCAAGCGCTGGCAGACATTGCGGTACAGACACGTCAAGCCGATCGCGGCACGGCTCAGTTGGTTGAGTCAGGTCGCTCGATCGGCAGTGTTGCTCAATCCGCTGCGGTAGACGCTGATACGGCTCGTCGCAAGCCTGCCCGTATTTATCGCCTCACGCCCGGTATGACGCACGCTGAAAAGGCGCTGGTGCTCAATGCGCTTTACAGTCAAGTGATGGATGTGTTCGATGGTCAGGTTCCAGAGGCATTCCGTCGCTCTGACCTGGAAAGCAAATTCTGCAACAACGAACTCTCAGTACGGGAGTTTGTGCGATCGTTGGCAAGTTCCGAAGCCTATAGCCAACGCTTCTACACGCCGTATCCCAGCACAAAAGTGATTGAGATCCTGTTCCGTCACCTACTGGGTCGTGCGCCTACCAATCAGGCTGAAATCGAGCAGTACAACCAACTGCTTAATGGCGGATTGAAAGCAGTTGTAGATGCGATCGTGGATAGCGCTGAATATGTCCGCTACTTTGGTGACGACGTAGTGCCTTACAAACGCGCTCTCACGCTATCGGCAGGCAATGCCTAGGGTGAATGCAGACACTGACCTGATTAAATAAGCCTGGTCTAGTCTGTCGCCGTCTTCCCTCACGGGTCGCTCATTCATTTCGGTTGTTAAACATACCTGACACTTTCCCTCGATCGAGCCTTCGATTGGGGGATTTCTTTTATACGGTTACGCAAACCTCAGAGGTTTGAACCCAAGATCAACCATCGTGACCAAGCATGTTGGCTTAAACCTCCGAGGTTTTAGTGATCGACGTTTTTCGACAAATCTTTGGGCAGTTTTGCCCATTCTTCGGGCGGCACCTGGGCTGAAATGTCCGCTACTCGTTCCCAAATAGGGCGCTTGTTAGATGATTGGTTTTCTGGTAAAGATTGGCTACTGGTTGCACTCGGCGTAGTCTGCTCAGGTAGTTGATTAGATCCTTCTGTCAGTAGCACGATGATTCTGACCCGACCGGGATGAGTCACCTGTAGCGGCTGATCCAGCGCGAGTTGCCCGTGAGCATCGATCGTTCCAGTGGCTTCAATCGCTTGCATGGGTCTAAAACGGATGGGTTCTGCCCAAATTTTAACAGGGGGTAATGCTGGGGCTGAAGTGTAGGAGTTTTCAACTTTAGCAGAAGGTGAGCAATGCCTACTCTACAACTGACATGGATCTTGCTGAGGCGGATGCCAACCACCGCGAATCCACAGCCGACGAGCACGTTGAATGGAACGATCGTCGTGGTAATTGTCATTCATATCTAAACGTTCTACAGTGGCACGTCCAATACTGGTAACACCGAAGATGAGTTGACCATCAGCAGACCAAATGAAGTGCTCTGACCATTGATCGTGTCTGGGATTAAAGAGCGGCACAACGGCTTGAGTTTCAGGATCAAGACCATCTGTGAAGTTATAGCGGCGACCATTACAGCGGTGACAGGCAAGCGCAAGGTTATCCTCATTGTCGTTGCCACCGAGGGATTGAGGAATCAGATGATCGAGGGTGAATAGAGCAGTACTTGCTTCTTCAGAAGAGTGGCAATATTCGCACAGAAAGTTGGCTCGTTGGCGAATATGCTGGCGCATGGCATGGCTGATGCTCATGATTCCGCGATGATGCGGGCGTTGATGAGGGTAAAGATACGATCGAGTTCCGTAATCCCCGCCAATTCAGCTTCTTCTTGCGCGGTCAGGGTATGGGCTTTTTGCTGGTCAATCAGGGCTTCTAGGCGAGCTTGCAGTTCGTCGGTAAATTTGAACAGGTTGAGTCCACGGATGGTCTGAATTGTGACACCCGCTTCAACCCAGGAGGAGGGTTGCACCATTGTTTGAGTAATCATGCCTCTGTCCCATAGTCGATCGCGTAGGCTCTCTAAACCGAATCGCATTACGAATAGTGATATTTACAACTGACCGTAATGAGGTTAGTGCCATTTTCAGCGTTTTCTATCGCTTCAAGTAAGCGCTTTTGATTTGCTTCAGAGCGAGAGAGGTAAGCGGTTTCATCAATATCGTAGACAATAATTTCGATTTCTTTGTCTTGAAAAAGAGTCTTAAGTGATTCTAGAAAATGGTGATCCAGGTCTTTGGCATTGAGGCGATATGAGGTTTGCATCGTCGTCGAACCGCCAGTCGTAGTTTTGTCCATTATATTTTGTCTATTACAAATAGCAGAGCTTAGGGTTTAAGTTGCTTTGATCGATAGTCCTAAACCTCGAGGTTTCAAGGACGTACGCAAACCTCGGAGGTTTAACCAGGCATCAAGCAGCGTGACCGAATCGATCGGCTCAAACCTCCAAGGCTTTGGTCAATTTCCTCAACTCAAAACTCCTAACTCAAAACTCTTAACTCTCCCCGCTCTACTCACCCTCGAGGCTTTTCAGTTCTGCTGGTGTAAAGGGATTTTTGCCAGCGCGTAAGGCATCAATCCAACGTTGCCGTTGCTTCTTATGCTCCTGGTTTTCAGTGCCAGTGATATATGCCTGAAAGTCTTCTATTGCTCCTTTTGTATTGCCAGTTAATGCTCTAGCAAGCCCACGGCTGTCTCGAATGCCGTCATTGCCAGGTGCAAGCTTAACGGCGGTCTCACAAGCGGTTAGCACAACTTTAGCACTGCCCTGTAAGCTACCATCCCAGCAGAGACTGTTCCAGGTTTCGGCAGAAACGGACTGAGGGTTGAGTGCCTGCGCCTGGGTGTAAGCAGCCATCGCGGCTTTGATGTCGCCCTTGCCAACGAACGCATCGCCTTGAGCCACAAGTTGAGCCACAAGCGCGAGTGCTTTGAATTGCTGTACTTTTGCGTCTAGCTGAATACCCAGCTTGGGATTCCATTTGAGGGCAGTGCGGAGCATGGTCGTTGCCTTGTCTACATTGCCTAAGCTTGCCTGTTGCTCTGCGGTTTTAACCCATGCTTTGGATGCAGCGATGAGATTGGCGGAGGTCTGGCACACTGGAAGCGTCGCCAGATCTTCAGGATGGCTGCTTAAGTAGGCATCCAACCAGTTGCAGCCTTTAGCCATCAAATCATTCAGATTCAGGTTCCAGAGAATCACGGTGCTGTCCCAACTAGCAGTGGCAATCGTCTGTCCATCCGGGCTGAAACTCACGCTATAAACATAGTCGCTGTGTCCCTTGAGCGTCTGCAACTCCTGCCCCTGGCGGTTCCACAACTTCACGGTCTTATCCCAACTAGCAGTAGCAATCGTCTGTCCATCCGGGCTGAAACTCACACTCAAAACATCGCCACTGTGTCCCTTGAGCGTCTGCAACTCCTGCCCCTGGCGGTTCCACAGCTTCACGGTCTTATCCCCACTGGCAGTAGCAATCGTCTGTCCAT
>JAHHIG010000034.1 GCA_019358895.1 Tildeniella nuda ZEHNDER 1965/U140
GGCTGAAACTCACGCTATAGACAGGGACACTATGCCCCTTGAGCGTCTGCAACTCCTGCCCCTGGCGGTTCCACAGCTTCACGGTCTTATCCCCACTGGCAGTAGCAATCGTCTGTCCATCCGGGCTGAAACTCACGCTATAGACAGGGACACTATGCCCCTTGAGCGTCTGCAACTCCTGCCCCTGGCGGTTCCACAGCTTCACGGTCTTATCCCCACTGGCAGTAGCAATCGTCTGTCCATCCGGGCTAAAACTCATGCTATTGACATAGTCGCTATGCCCCTTGAGCGTCTGCAACTCCTGCCCCTGGCGGTTCCACAGCTTCACGGTCTTATCCTTACTGGCAGTAGCAATCGTCTGTCCATCCGGGCTGAAACTCACGCTATTGACATAGTCGCTATGCCCCTTGAGCGTCTGCAACTCCTGCCCCTGGCGGTTCCACAGCTTCACGGTCTTATCCTTACTGGCAGTAGCAATCGTCTGTCCATCCGGGCTGAAACTCACGCTATTGACATAGTCGCTATGCCCCTTGAGCGTCTGCAACTCCTGCCCCTGGCGGTTCCACAGCTTCACGGTCTTATCCTTACTGGCAGTAGCAATCGTCTGTCCATTCGGGCTGAAACTCACACTCCAAACATCGCCACTGTGTCCCTTGAGCGTCTGCAACTCCTGCCCCTGGCGGTTCCACAGCTTCACGGTCTTATCCCCACTGGCAGTAGCAATCGTCTGTCCATCCGGGCTGAAACTCACACTCCAAACATCGCCACTGTGTCCCTTGAGCGTCTGCAACTCCTGCCCCTGGCGGTTCCACAGCTTCACGGTCTTATCCTTACTGGCAGTAGCAATCGTCTGTCCATTCGGGCTGAAACTCACACTCCAAACATAGTCGCTATGCTCTTCTAAGCGATCGCGCTCTTGAACTCCGTAAACCACCTGACGGAGCGTGGCGATCGCTCGCGTCCGAGTATCGGACTGTAAAGTCTTGCTCTTGGATTGCTCAAGCTGCTTGACCTGTTGCCCCGTTTTAATCGCTGCAATGAGTGACTCAAGCTCCAGGTTCGATGCCAGCAAGTTTTGGGCAGCAACACTCTGAAAGTTAAGATCCGCATTCGTTTTCTGATGATCGGCTTCTTGCTGCTTCTGAAAGGCAAACACGGCTGCGCCCAATGCTAAAAAGGACAACAGCCCCAACCCCGCCAAAAACAGTCGCAGTCGCTTAAGTTCTCGTTTGCGGTTTGCTTCCCGCTCCGCCGCTTCCTCATCACGTGCCGTCACGCTATCATCCAAAAACTGCATCGTCTGGTCAAAGTTGGGTGCATAGCGTTCTGCCCATGCCGCATTGGGCTGTTGTTCCTGCCGCCAGTTAAGGGCGATCGTCAACTCTGGGTCGCGCAACAGTCCAGCTCGCTGCTGCTGGTATAGCTCTGCGGTATCTGCCAGCCGTTTATAGATCTGTGCCGATTGGCTCTCTGCCTCCACCCAGCCATCCAGCCGCTGCCACACGCGCATCAGGCTTTCGTGAGAAATGTCCAGCATGGAATCAGCTTGCAGGGGGGTGGGCAGCGGTGGAGTCAAAAAGGTACCGCTTCGTGTGCGAAAGGCTTCTACAATGGCGATGATTTCTGCCTCTGTCGCCCCCGCGATCGCGCCTGCATCCCGTACCCGCGTCGGTCGTCGAATGCCGCGTCCATCGGTTCCCTTCTCCGTCAGGCATTGAAACAGCCAGATGGCACGCTGTCGCGCCTGATCATCTGGTAACTCATCGAAAAGCTCATCCCCATGCTGGGATAGTGCCCGCTCCATGCCGCCGATCGCCTCGTAGTGCAGTACATCGATCGGTTCATTGCCCTGATGGTGTGCCGTCCAGTAGTCCCACGTTCGCATCAGCGCGTGCTGCAAAATAGGGAGCTGATCGGGGTTATCGCCCACATCGTTGAGCAAGCGACTCACCAGACGTGGGGTGATCGTCCCGCCTCCTACGGCAACCGGAGCCTCGATCGCCTGTCGTTGCTGGTCACGGGTCATGCGGGGAATCAAATACTGGCTGTCGTTCATCGTTTCGGGCAGATCGCGAAACTGGGCGCACTCGCCCAAAAAGTCCGATCGCATCGTCAGCACCACATAGATGGGCAGTGCCTGCTGCCGCGTTGCCTCCAGCAGCAGCTTCACAAATGCCGCTGCCTCATCCCCCGCCGCCTCGTTGGACGACTGTTGCTTAAACCGAAACAGTTCCTCAAACTGATCCACCACCAGCAAATTTTCGTCCGCTGGCAGCCGTGACTGCTGCACCGCTTCTACTAACCCCAGCGCACCCCGTCGCAGCACCGTCTCCGTAATAATCGTTTGCAGGCGTTGGTCTTCCCCTTCGGAGCCGAATACATCGGTATGGTTCAATGCCTCTGCCAGGTTCGCGATCGGTGCATTCCCTGGTCGCAGCAGCGCCACTCGCCAGCCTGATCCTACGCCTGCCATAAAGCCGCTGTAGAGCGCAGGCAGCAGTCCCGCTCGTACCAGAGAGGACTTCCCACTACCCGATGTGCCCACCACTGCCAGAAAGCGGTGCGATCGCAGCCGCCGCAAGAGTTCATCCGTCTGTCCCTCGCGCCCAAAGAACAGGTGGTCTTCATCCGCCTCAAAGGGGCGCAAACCGGGAAAGGGATTGGTGCGGGTCTGGGTGCCTGTGGTCATCGGTGCTGTCCTCCCTGCGCCTGAGCAATCTGATCAAAAAACGGTGCCAGTGCCGCTGGCGTAAAGGCATCAAACTGCTTGAGCACGATCGCCTCATTGGTACGCAGCATTTGTTTCTTCGGATTCTCTGGTGCCGCTACATAAATCGCCTTTGCCAGCATCGGCTTCGTGCGCCCGTAACCCGCTGCCTTTTGTAAATCACGCAGCTTGGTGCGGAGCCACAGGTCGTTGCCGCTGCCATAGTAAATCAACACCGCATCACACTCGCAGAGATTGGTTTGATGATCCTGCCGCACCTCGGCTTCGTCGCCTTCAAACGCAGGTAGCATTGCCTCCCAGCCGCGATCGAAAATGTGATTGTAGACAGGCACAATGCCCTCCAGGTCTTTTTGGTCGCAGATGAGGTAGACGCGTACCGTTGCGTCGTCGGTGGAGCCGTTGTCCGATCGTGGCGGTGGCGCAGTCAGTCGATCCTGGATAACGGTTTTGAGTGCTTCAATGCCTGTTTGCAGCCAATCGGGATCGTCCTGTAGCGATCGAATCAATTCCTGCTGGCGATCGTCCTGGGTTTGTAACCCCACAGGCATCCAGACCAACCGCGAAAACTCCTTGCGTTCCTGACACTGGGCAACCGCCAGATCATGCTGGAGCGCCAGCAGCGATCGCTCTGCCGCCTCTGGAATCATGCCGTAGCGTGCCCCAATGAGATGAATGGAGAGCTTGCACCGTGACAGGTTCTCCTTCACCACCCGTTCAAAGTCGGGATAGTAGGTGGGCAAAGTCTGGTCAGGCAACACCAGATGTCCCCGTTGCTGGAGTTCTCGCTTGATCTTGTCGCGATCTTCCTGCAAGTCATAGCTCGTTTCTGCCAGGTAGACCGCCATGCCGCTGGAACCCGCGATGGTAACCGTCTTGCCATTACTCACGCTCGCTGGCTCTGTTACCGTCGTCTGGGCACCATTTCCTTGAGTGGTGACCTCCGGTTCGGCTACAACTTCCACCCGCGACAGCGCTTCCAAAAGCTGGCAGATGTCATACGCCAGGTCAGACAGTTTAGCCCAGTACCGCTGCTCTGCCTCAGACCCAAAGATGCGGTTAAACATCATCGGATTTTCGTTGCGATCGCGCTGATAAAACTCATAGCCCAGCAGACCTTGCACTTCCTCTGGCTGCCGTTCCAGGGGCACAGGCGTTTTGATCACCTTAAAGATACGGGCTTTGTCGGCAACCCGCACACCACCTGTCCGACTGGCAGCCGTGTGAAAGCCCTTTAGTTCCTGAACACACCACTCAGACTTGATGTAGCGCGGCGAGAAGATCGACACCAACAGCGCTACCGTCGAGAACTGATCCACGATCGTGTCGGCAAAGTAATCATTGCCTTGCAGTTTCGGATCACGCCAGATGCGGGGACGATCGCCCAGCAGTTGTGCCAGCAGCTTCTCTAATGATTGATGAAAGTCCGAGATCCAGCCCTCCTGCCCCTCCATTAAAGGTTCATTGTCAATATGGGCATAGCTGATGAAGATGTCGTTCTCGAAAGCGCTTTCAACTGTCATTGCGTTTATCCAGACGTATGCGTTGCAGCACCCTTGCCACCAACCGGGAACCCGCACTAAGACTTTTGTAGGTTGGTCTGAGGGTACGAAGCCCAACGCTCCCACAGATATTGGGCTTCATGCTTCAACCCAACCTACTCGGCTTAGGTAATCTGCGATCCTAAGTATCTTCATGAGCTTTATTCTACCGCTGAGACGCTTTAGACGCACGAAAGCTGACATCTGTACTCAGCAAGGCAAACCTTGGAGGGTTTAACCACAGATGCGGCACGATGCCAAAACCATTCGCTCAAACCGCCGAGGGTTTGATGGTGACTTCCACTCAAACGTTAGTAACTTCCATTCAAGCGTTGCTTACTTCCATTCAACCGTTGGTCACTTCCACTCAAGCGGTAGTGACTTCCATTCAAACATTGGTGACTTACACTCAAACGTTGGTGACTTCCACACAACCGTTGGTGACTTACGATGAAGCTGTGGTTACTTACGGTAAAGCTGTGGTTACTTACGGTTAAGCGTTTGTGAAGAGAGAAACCGGGTTTCTGGATACCATCTCAGCGTCAACGGGAGGAGCTTGTGAAGAAACCCGGTTTCTGGGAGGCTCGTGAAGCCATCCGTACACTACTGCCGTGCAAGTACTCACCGATCGCCCAACCCTTCTTAGAACCCATACATAACCTTGCGGGGTTCGCGGCTCTCAAACTCCTTGCTTGCAAGCCATGCTGGTCTTATCCACTCTCACAGCAGGTTTATATCTTATGTCCCGCAAAAAGCGTACCTCCCGGATGCTCGAAAGCGTTGAACTCCGCTCCGCTGGCTTAAAAGCCGTTGACCCCATGATGAACTTTGGGGATGTTCGTACCCTCGCCAATCTCACCGCTCAGATGGAACAACTCCGCGCCAAACTGGATGCTTACAACACCGCTCTCGCCATCATCGATTCCTCCAAGACTGAAATTGATGCCCTGGAGAAGACCCTGGGCGACCTGGCAGACCAGATGTTGATTGGCGTTGCATTTAAGTACGGCAAAAACAGCCGCGAATACGAAATGGCAGGTGGTGTTCGTAAAAGTGAACGCATTCGCCGGAGTACCGTAAGTCGTCTCAAAGCAGGAGCAGACGAACAAACGAGCAGCAGCACGAGTGGGCAAGCCGTTTAGTCTGCCAACGTGAATCTTCCAACGCCAGGGCGATCGCAGCCTGCCAAACGCATCAGCAGCGCGATCGCCCAACGGCTCACAGTACTATTGTTATGACTTAAACCTCGGAAGTTTACGTAAGCATTAATCCCGATTGGCAATACGCGATTGTAGAGGTGAATGATGCAGTCTCCACCGTTAGGTCTTTCTAGCGAGCGCTTAAACACCGTGCTGACTTCGCTTAAGCAGCACTTGATTGAGCTGTATGGCGATCGCTTGGAGCAGCTCGTTTTGTATGGGTCACAGGCTCGTGGCGATGCTACCCCAGACTCCGATATTGATGTCCTGGTCGTCCTGAACGGTGTTGTAAACCCTGCTGACGAAATCACACGCACCGGGCATCTGACCGCAGCGCTCTCCTTAGATTACAGCGTTGTTATTTCTTGCGTTTTCATAGCTGCCGATCGTTACTTGACCGAACAAAGCCCTCTACTTCTCAACGTTCGTCGTGAGGGCGTTCGGGTTTGACTCCAGAACAGGAGCCGTACCCGTTGAGTTTCACCGCTATCTCATTGAGGCACAGGGCAGTCGCAATATTGGAGACTAGGACACGATCGGTCCTGGTATCACGCCAAGCCAAGCAATGACACAACTCGATCGTGCTGCACAGTTTATTGCTCTGGCGAGACAGCAACTTGATACATGGTTGCCTGAATAACGACTGAACCATCAATATGATGGCGATCGCCGCAAAAAATGCTCCACTTCCAGGACTTCGTGTTAGAACTCTAGTGAGCCACACTTTACTACTGATAGTGTACACTGTGGTTTCTAGAGACCATATCTAGCCAAAGCCCATCCGTTCCCAAGAAGTGAGCGCCTAACCTATGGTTCAAGAACTTAACCAAGTTCGTTCCAAGCAGGGTCTGCAATCCAGTGCCGCTACAACCGAGGATTCAGCCTTTTTATCGGGTCAGTTTCCTATCACGGCTCCGACTGCTAACCCTGTCTTCTTCCGCACCTACAGCCGTCGTACCGAAAACCGTCGTGAGCCATTAGCAGCCGTTATCCAACGAACAACGCAAGGGTTGGTTGAACTAGGGCAGCTTACTCGTGAAGAAGCTGACTTGATTCAGCGTATGCAGCAGCAGCTTAAAAGTATGCCGTCAGGACGCTGGCTCTGGGTTGGCGGTACAGACTGGATCAATAAGCCAGAGAATTTTTCGGGGGCATACAACTGCACCAGCACCAACGTCATCGACTGGCAAGCCTTTGGGCTGATGATGGATCTCGCCATGATGGGTTGTGGCACTGGCGCGATTCTGGAACCTCGCTACATCAATCAATTACCCGCCATTCGCAATCGTTTGCTGGTCACTTTAGACGGTGAAATCGGTACAACCCCTGCGGCTCAGCGGCACGATCGCACTCAGGTAAGCATCAACGGCAACCAGGTACACATTCTTGTGGGTGATAGCCGTCAGGGGTGGGTGCAGTCCTACAAAACCTTGCTGGAGCTGTCAACGGACGATCGCTTTACGGGTGATGTTGCTGTCACCGTCAACGTGAGCGATGTTCGCGCTGAAGGGGAAGTGCTGAAAGGCTTTGGCGGCATGGCGAACCCCATTCGGCTACCCGCCTTGTACGAACGCTGTGCGGCATTGCTGAACAAGGCGATCGGGCGACAGTTGACTTCTGTAGAATGCTGCCTGTTGATTGATGAAGCCGCTGCAACCGTTGTGGCAGGCAATATTCGGCGTAGCGCAGGGATGCGACAGGGCGTGAGCAGCGATACAGCATTCGCCGTTGCGAAAGATAACCTGTGGCAGCAAGATGACGCAGGCAACTGGCGCATCGACCCCGAACGCGATGCCTTACGGATGGCAAACCATACGCGCGTTTATCACCACAAGCCAACTGAGCAAGAATGCGTGGATGCGGTTCGCAAACAGTTCTACTCTGGTGAAGGCGCGATTCAGTACGCACCAGAGGCGATCGCCCGCTCCAACCGCGATTTGCTAACCACACCAGAACTCAAAGCATCGTTTCTGACAGCTTACAATCAGGGCGCTGCAACAGAATGGTTACAACAACACAATCCTGCGATGCCCCAAGATGAGCTAGAGCATCGTCTGGGACGCTATGGACTGAATCCATGTGGTGAGATCCTGGGTGCGGATTTCCACTGCAACCTGGCAGAAGTACATTTGAATCAGCTTGATCCCACTCATCTGGATGAGCAAGCTGATGCCTTCAAAGCCGCAGCACTGTCTGTAGCGGCATTGTTGAATCATCGCTTTGCGGAACCGCGCTACCAAAAATCGCGTGACCTTGATCCGATCGTCGGTGTTTCCTTCACCGGACTCTTCGATTTCTTCGTTCATGCGTTTGGAGTTGAGTGGTTGCGCTGGTGGGAAGCAGGTAGACCTGACACCGTGCCGGGATTAGAGTTCAAGCAACAAGAGCAAGCCTACCTGTCGCGCTGGCGAGAAACGGTGGAGCAAGCTGTATGGGAGTATTGCGATCGCCACCAGCTAAAACGTCCCAATCGCTGTACCACCGTCCAACCCGCAGGCACCAAATCCTTGCTCACAGGAGCCAGCCCCGGTTGGCATCCACCCAAGGCACAGCGGTTCATTCGCCGCATCACCTTCCGCAAGAACGATCCAGTCGCGCTGGCATGTCTGGATTACGGCTATAGCATTGTGCCATCTCAATCAGACAAAGACGAGAACGGCAATCTCTTGAACGACCCGTTTGATCCGCGTTGCACAGAATGGCTGGTGGAGATTCCGGTCGAAGTGTCGTGGGCGAATTTGCCGGGTGCCGACACGATCGCGATCGAACAATTCTCTGCCCTTGCCCAGTTCGATTTCTACATGCAGGTGCAAACCTACTACACCGCTCACAACACGAGCGCCACGATCGAACTCACCGAGGCAGAAATCGAACCACTGGCACAGCGAATTTATCAGACGATCGCCAACGATGAAGGCTATATCAGTGCAGCGCTGCTTGCTCGCTTTGATGCACCCTTTCCCCGGTTGCCGTTTGAAAAAATTGATAAGGAAACGTTCGATCGTCGCCAACAAGACGTGCAGGCAAATCAGCAAACCAGCGATTTCTATGCGGCTCTCAGTCGCTACGACTCTGGCTTCAGTCTCGCTGAAGGTCCTGCTGGCTGCGATAGCGATAAATGCATGTTGCCAGAGAAGACGTGAGGCGTGAAGGGGATCGAAGCCGCAACTCAATTAAATGCGATCGCAGTAGATAACTTCAGGAGCAGGTTTTGCCATGAAGCAATAGCAAAGCCGATCATGTAGTGCATGAACCGTCCTTACGACTTGCAGCATTTGCAGTAAGCTCTTTGTACTTTATTAACGTTACGGCAGTCGATGAGAGCTATCGACTGCCGTCTTTTATAGAATTAAACATCTCAAGCAATGAACTAAGTTGGTATTTCTTTGGAAGAAGTTTGCTCTAAGGTTGAGTTCACCAAATCCACGTTGTAAGTAATTTCTTGCGGTCTACCAATTTGAATATTGTTCACTTCAAATGCCTGTCGCACTCGAAGACGGAACTCGCGTCCAACGCTCCACTGTTGCATCGGCGCGGTTTTCAGCCAAACGCGCACTAGCATTCCTGTATGGGATAGATCGTCGATGCCCAAGATTTCGGGGGGTTCGAGGAGACGATCGCGCCATTCCGGTTCGCTGTAGAGTTCTTGTGACACCTGCCGCAAAACGTCCAACACCTGTTTGGGGTCATTTTCATAGGCAACCGTGATCGAAAAATCCACCCGCGACCAGAGGCGAGTTAAGTTGCTGACATCTGTGATGTTGCTGTTGGGAATGGTAATGAGTTGACCTTCGCCATTGCGTAACTGAGTGACACGCAGGTTCAGATTCTCTACGAGTCCACTTTTCTCGCCAATCTTAATCACATCGCCGACCGCAAACTGATCCTCAAGCAAAATCAAGCAGCCGTTGACCAGATCTTTGATCAAGCTTTGAGAACCAAACGAAATAGCTAAACCGACGATCGCTCCGCCTGCCACGATCGAACTGGTCGGGATATTAAACAGCGCCAGCGTCCAAATAATGCCAATGGCAATCAAAACAAAGGTGGCGAGTCCTTTGAGGGCTTCTGCAATGGTGGTGCTTCTAAGGGCAATGCGTTGGGCTTCTGCAAGGGGGGTGAGTGGAGTGACCTTCCAGGAATGCAACACGCGATCGATTAAACTTTTGCTGATGCGGATGGCTAAACTAACACCGAACCAGATCACAATTAATGCCAGCGGTGTTGCCCAGACATAACTACTCCAACGCATCAGCAAAGGAATGATGGAAATGATGCGGGCAATGCCGACATACCACATCAAGATGAAGAGCCAGAGTAGCGCCCATTGGAGAGATTTGTCGATGTCTAAACGACGCTTCACGCTGAATTGGTGTTGTAGGGTTGCCCAAAAGCGCGATCGTAGATCTGTTATCTCTCTCGCTTCAGTTTCTTCGCCTGCGATCGTCTCTGATGGAACGGTCTTTGATGGAATGGTCTCTGATTGAGTTGGCTCTGATGGAACAGTCGGTTCTGACTGAGGCGCTACGCTTGTTAGAGGCGCAGTGGATGCAGCTAATTGCGCTTGATGCTGGTGCTCCAGAACGTCTTGCCTGCGAGTCAAAAGGCGACGCAGAAGCCAAACAACAGCACTGGCAATCAATAATCCCAGTAAGATTTGCAATGCCTGCCCCAATCGCTGTCGAACAACTTCGGGTGTCGTCAACTGCTTAAGCCGAGCAACTTCGTTTTGAAGAATCGTTTGCCATGTTTGAGCTAATTCGTTTAGGGTTTTGCCATTAAAATCAGCATCCGGTTCTGTTAGCGTCACTAAGCGGATTGGGCGAGACGATTGGTCGTCGCTGATCTGGATCACAGGTCGATTGTTAAGGGTGGCGATCGTCACAATCGGCGTTTGTTTGGCAGAGTAAGTGCGATAAAAAACCCGCCATAACCGCTCATTGACCTCTTCTGCCCGGACTTCCACCGGAAGCAAACTATCGGGGATTTTGTCTCGATTCAGAATCGTTGGAGAGGTCACCTCAAACAACTCTTTACCGTCCAACGGCGATTTGATGGCAGCGGTTTCATATTCTCCGTGACGGCTGACCTCCGAGGGAGGATTGAAGGAGTTATTCGCCGCACCCGATGGAAGAGAGGGCAGTTGGCTTTGAGCGATCGCACTCCAACCCAGCACCAGCACGATCGTCATCAGGCTAATGAACCCAAACCGGATGGTGAGGCGACGGAATCGCTGCAAGGAAACCATAAGCATGAAAAGTCACCGCCCAATTGATGCTGCACCAATGTTTACCCTTCAGCAGCCGATCGCCGATGGTTCTTATTGATGATTGAGCCTGAGCGATTGAATCGCTTGCCGTAGCCTGACAATCGGCTCCACTCCATTCATGTCAAGCCCAAATTGTGTCGCTGTATGTTTTTGCATTGCCAACAGATTTTGGTAGAGCACAAGCTTCGACCCGATCGCCTTAGGAAAATTCTTGTACTTCCGCTTCGAGAACAACCCTTCACCCATGACCTGCTTTAGCTCCGCTTCTGGCACCACGCTCGGTTCTTCAGTGGACAGTTCAGCCGCTTGCAGCCTGTTTTCCAACCGAAACGATCGTCTAATTTGCACAATGAGCATAATGATTAACACAAGGTTGTAGAAGTATGACCCATAGCGCATACCGTCTAACAGTGGCGTAAACACCTGACCGGGTCTCTTAAAGTCTAGAGGAACACCTTGCAGGACACTCTGAATCATCGCTACAACGATTGTTGTAACTGCCAAAAGACCGAAATCATACGCGCTGTGCATCACAGCCGCAATCAAAAAAAAGAGCACAAAGCGCTTCCACTTCCGCCACCCGCGCTGGGTTGACTCTGCCGCAAACCCGATGCCCATGCCCACAAAAGCCTACCAGACGACGTGTTCGCTTAAACCCCACAGTCCGAGGCGCGTCGATTGTTCAGCCAACACATCCAGCACGGGTGATTTATGGATGAGATTGGCAATGTAAATTCCCATCTCAATGATGTTAAAGCCCATTCCTGCCAACGCCCCATAGACGATACCGTCTTTTCGCGTGCGGATCAGGTTCGGGATATAAATTGCCAATAAGAGCACGGGTAAAATCTTTAGTCCCTAGCATGACAACTCCAAAATGTTCAAGTAGTACAAATTACATTGACTTGAACCTCGGAGATCTAAGTCAATCGGTTCAATCACAGTGTCTATTTCTGGGTCTATTTCTGGCAGTCGGCGGCACCGCCTGCGTAAACGATCGACTGATAGCGTCCGTCATCCGTGCGGATCGTCACGCAATAGTTGGTTCTACCTTCCAGCCAATAGGTGTACCCTCCGTTATCCGCTTTGACGAAGCGATAACCCCGCTGTTTGATGGCGTTTTCTGCCTGCCCCGCCCTTGCCCCTACCAAATCACTCAGGCGAGGGACGGTTGTACCCGCAGTGGGTTGCCTGGAAGAAGGACTTCCAGCAGGGGTGTTGCTTGAAATGTTACAGTCCGCCGAGCCGCCTGTGTAGACGATCGACTGATAGCGCCCTTGCTCCGTCCGGATCGTGACGCAGTAGTTCGTTCTGCTTTCCAACCAGTAGCTGTAAACGGCATCACCGGAGGGCGGATCAGTTTTGACGAAGCGGTAGCCGCGTTGTCTGATGGCATTTTCTGCCTGTCCTGCCCTCGCCCCCACTAAATCACGCAACCGAGGCACAGTAGCGCCCGCGTCAGGCTGAGAACGAGCAACGGTAATGCCACTCGTTAGGTTAGCTGTACTCTGTGCGTAGGGTACAGTGCTGGCTTTGGCGGCTATAGCAACACTAGCGGAAGCGATCGCCACTGCCATCGCTAAAACTGAATTGGTCAGCTTCATCACAAAAAAATTCCTAAACTATATACGGTAATTTTAATTGATGACGCGCCCTAGAATGACGTTGCTATGTGAATGAAACCACGTTACAGAATGGGACGATCGCCGTTTGGGTGGGTATGTTAACAGCAGCAATATCCTCTCTAGCTTTGTTGAACCTTCCATGACGTTTAGCCAGTGTTTGAAGCGACGAGTGCTCCGGTTCGTCAGCCTGTTTTTAACCATTCTGATCGTCGTTGGGTTTACGGCTGTCTTGCAGGTAGAGGCAACGCCAGACAGCAGTCATAGTCAGACTACGATCGTTGTCGTGCGTAAGGCAGTAGCAATCCCTGTAGTGACAGCCGATCGTCTGCCACCAGAAGCACGATCGACCATTCACTTGATCAGGCAAGGTGGACCCTATCCCTACGCTAAAGATGGCACTGTTTTTCGCAATCGAGAACGACGACTACCGCAAGCGCGGACTGGTTACTACCGGGAGTACACTGTTAAAACACCGGGTGAGCGCAATCGGGGCGCACGACGGATCATCACCGGGCAAAAGGGTGAACTTTATTACACGGGCGACCATTACGCCAGCTTTGTGAGAGTGCAGTAGGACATGGATGATTTAATCGCAGTGCTTGAAGGTGAGCGTCGTGCAGGACTTTACAAGCTTGAGACAGCCGTCAACCTAACGACGCTCACAGCTCTAAGTCAAGAGCATCACGCTCGGTTGTTCCACCTTGACGGCGCAACCATCACAAACAAAGCCGCTTTTCTACACGCGATCGCAGATGCAATGCTCTTTCCGCACTACTTTGGGCAGAACTGGGATGCCCTGGAAGATTGTCTCACCGATTTAGATTGGCTGAACGGCGATCGCTTTATCCTACTGTACGAACAGCCCGAAGTCTTTGCCCAAAGCGACCCGATCGAGTGGCTGGTCGCCCTCGATATTTTGCGATCGACGGTCGATTATTGGCGCACCAAAAGCCGGACATTCTCTGTGCTGCTCCAAGGCAACAACACGGATCTAGTCGGGTTAGAGTCGCTTTAACGGGACACTAAACGCCAGCAGTATCGCCGATTTGAGTGGAGTCATGACTCCCAAAAATCGCTTCAGCCTGGCGGTAAAACTTAAATTCCATCAGGTTGTAGAACGGGTCTTGCAGAAAGAACGTACGATGCTCTAGCGGCAACCCTGGAAACCGATGCTTTGCCTGTTGATAAAACGTCAGGTCGTTTTGCTGCGATCGTTCTAATAGCGCTTCCCACTCTACTTCCGCCGTAAAAATCAACCCAAAATGTCTGGGATAGATGCCTTTTTGCAAAGTCAGCGGCTCATGCACGACATGCGCGACCAGTTGATGTCCATATAAATCGAGAATCACAGACTCTACATTTTCGCGCCCTACGCCGCAGCCCAAGCCATCGGCGTAAAACGCTTTCGTCTGAGGAATATTACCGACGGGAAAGGAAAGGTGGAAGAGGATAGGCATAGGGAAAGGCGTGAGGGATGAGGGATGAGGGACAAGGGATGAGGGGAGATGAGAAGGAAGTAGGAAAAGGTTTGAGTTTGGAGCTTTGAACTCGGAGTGCCGAGCTTAGAGGTCGGAGCGTCGAGCTTTGAACTCGGAGAGTCGAGCTTTGAAGTCGGAGAGTCGAGCTTTGAGGTCGGAGTGCCGAGCTTAGAGGTCGGAGCGTCGAGCTTTGAACTCGAATGGTTGAGCTTTGAGGTCGGAGTGTCGAGCTTTGAGGTCGGAGAGTCGAGCTTTGAACTCGGAGTGTTGACTTTAGAAGTCGAACGATGGAGCTTTAAACTCGGACGGTCAGGGTCTAAACTCCGAGTGTCGAGCTTAGACATGGGAGGATGGAGCGTAAGGCTTGAAACATCAAGCTTAAAGGTTGGGAAATAGAGCTTAGAGGGTTACCTTTGTGGGAGCATGTCATCTTTGCCGATTCCGAACTGCCCTCATCCCCTAACCCCTTCTCCCAAAGGGGGAGAAGGGGAACCGAACCGGATTGAAGTCCCTCTCCCTTTTGGGGAGAGGGATTTAGGGTGAGGGCCCAAAAGTGACATGCTCCCACCTTTGTCCTCTGCCTTCTGCCTCTTCGCTAAAGTGAGGTGTGAGGTGTGAGGAGTATTAGCTTCTGCCCTCTGCCCTCTGCCCTCTGCCTTCTGCCACCGATCGCAATGTCACAATAAATCTGTCGCACTCCTGGAACTCCGGTCGATGATGCTACTTTCTACAGGTTCTATTTTGCACCTTTTAGCCTTTAGCCTTTATCCTTCATCTTTTCTCCTACCCTGGCTCATTGCAGTTGGCTTAAATACCGTTCTGCTGGCGATCGTCTGGTTTTTGCCCAAAAAACTGCTGACACCTGCGGGCATTATTCACGCCTGGATTCTAGGTGTCCTGGTATGGGCTTCATTGGGATGGCAAGGCTATGCCGTTGTCGTGTTCTACTTTTTGGTGGGATCAGGCATCACGCGGGTCGGGATGGCTCAAAAGGAGGCAGCGGGCATTGCCGAGAAGCGATCGGGCGCACGGGGACCCGAAAACGTGTGGGGATCGGCACTCACCGGAGCCGTATGCGCGGTTGGCAGCGTGATTGTCCCGTTCGCATTGCCTTCAGAGCAGAGTGCATGGCTTGTATCGTTGCTGCTGTTGGGCTATGTGGCAAGTTTTAGTACCAAGCTTGCGGATACGTGTTCTAGCGAAATCGGTAAAGCCTACGGTCAGCGCACGTTCTTGATTACAACCTTGCAGCCCGTGCCGCGTGGGACAGAAGGTGCCGTGAGTTTAGAAGGCACGATCGCAGGTATCGTCGCTTCGGTGGCGATCGCGCTGGTCGGCTGGTTAGTCGGGCTGATTCCTCTCTGGCAGGTTGCCATCTGTGTCGTAGCAGCCTTCATCGGCACAACTATCGAAAGCGTGATTGGAGCAACATTGCAAAGCCGTTTTTCCTGGTTGACCAACGAGGTGGTGAATATTCTGAATACGCTGATTGGCGCTGTCGCAGCAATGCTGCTGGTGCAGGGATTGCGTGTCGCAAATCTCAGCCTATAGATCTAAGCCCATAGACAGATAAAGCGTCCCTCACGTTTTAGCGATAGTCAGCATCATTCGCTCTACTTAAAGTGAGACTTCTCTGATCATGTCATTCGCTGCCTTCGAGACTTTACGCCCTTTAGCCAGTCGTTTGGCGCTGGATTCGAGCGCCACTACAGGCATTACGCCCACCACTGCCTTCGATCGCCAGCTTCAGGCTGAAGTCGCAGCCTTTTGGCGATCGGGTCATACGACAAACAACGCCTTGAGCGTATCGCCAACTGCTACGTCCGCGATCGCAACGGGACGTACACTCACAGATGCGTTTCCGCTGGGCACAGTGAGTAGTCCTCAAACAATCAATGGCTTTGCTGGCACCGCTGCCACCGAAAGCTATTACAGGTTTACGCTCAGCACGATCAGTAGCCTGAATGTGTCCTTAACCAATCTGACTGCCGACGTGGATCTCCAGCTCATTCAGGATGCGAATCAAAATAGCATCGTTGATCTCGGAGAAGTCATTGGAAGTTCCGCTAACCCCAGCGCTCAAGCGGAGTCGATCGCAACCGGGTTAGCGGCGGGAACGTACTTTATCCATGTGTACCAGTACAGTGGCGACACAAATTACACCTTGAGCACCCTGGCAACGCCGTTAGCAGTCCCAGTCGGCTATGACTCAAATTATGGGTATGGTCTAGCTAATGCAGGCAGCGCTATTGCCAGTCTGCCTGGGCAAAGTCAGCCGCCAACAGTCTCCACGAACAACAATGCGTGGGATCTTAATCTGGTCGGTGCGCCTGTCGCCTGGGCAAACGGTTATACCGGGCAGGGGGTCGTTGTGGCGGTGGTTGATACGGGTGTTGACGTGACTCACGCCGATCTAAACGACAACCTTTGGACGAATCTGCGTGAAATTTCTGGCAACGGCATTGATGACGACAGTAATGGCTTTGTCGATGACGTGTATGGCTGGGATTTTGTGGATCGAGACAACACACCCATGGATCTCAACGGACATGGCACTCATGTTGCAGGGACGATCGCAGCCGAGCAAAATGGGTTTGGTGTGACTGGCGTTGCCTACAACGCGAAAATCATGCCGATTCGTGTGATTGGACTAGACGGTGGCAGTAACCGTGATGTGGCAGCTGGCATTCGCTATGCCGCAGATAATGGAGCCGATGTGATTAATTTGAGCCTGGGTGGTAGTGCCTCCAGCGCGATCGCCGATGCTGTGAAATATGCCGCTCAGGAAGGTGCTCTAGTCGTAATGGCAGCCGGAAACGACGGTGGTAGTCAACCCGTTTTCCCAGGCAATTTAGCGAATCAGTGGGGCATTGCAGTAGGCGCGATCGACATCAATAAAAAGCTGGCAAACTTCTCCGATCGTGCAGGCGTTGTACCACTTAACTATGTCGTCGCTCCAGGCGTGAACATCCTTTCCACGTTCCCCAACAATACCTATCAAAGCTTGAGTGGTACATCTATGGCTACGCCTCACGTTTCTGGTGTTGCAGCCTTGTTGCTCAGTGCCGATTCTACCCTCACCCCGGCTCAACTTACGAGTTTGCTAGATACGACTGCAACCAACCAGGGTTTAACCGTATGACAACCTGCTTATACTTCTAAGTAGCGTCGCAGAAACGTTTCCAGGGTTTCCAGCTTAAAATTAAACGTAGACTCCAAGCGCTCAGTTTCGGCTGGAGTGGTGAAAAATTCGTTTGCCAGCAATGTCCGCAAGGTGCCCAGACTGGAGCGAAGCTTGGGGTTAAAGAGACCGATCGCACTGCGTAGTCCATCTAACGCTAACAGGGGAGGGTTCAGCAAAAACGGTTCACGGTTGAAGATCAGGCTAAAAATATGTGGAATATCCTCTCGTTTAAGAATTTCTGGTCCACCGACTGGGAAAGTTTGGTTGTGTGCACCTTCAACTGAGACAGCCGCGATCGCAAGGTGTGCTAAATCATCGGTGCTGACGATCGACGATCGACTCAGTGGATCGCCAATCAGCACATACGCTCCTGTCTTCCGAAACTGTTCTGCCAAAGGGAGCAGGTTGGAGGCAAACCCAGAGGGGCGAAGAATGGTGTAGTTCAAACCACTTGCTTGCAGGTATTTCTCCACTTCGCGCTTTGCTTTGAAGACAGGCGCATCCTCATAGCCACGATCCACGCCCAGTACTGAGATGAAAACAAAATGCTGCACTC
This sequence comes from Tildeniella nuda ZEHNDER 1965/U140, assembly GCA_019358895.1. Taxonomy (GTDB): domain Bacteria; phylum Cyanobacteriota; class Cyanobacteriia; order Leptolyngbyales; family Leptolyngbyaceae; genus Stenomitos; species Stenomitos nudus. The sequence goes on from JAHHIG010000034.1 coordinate 17,578, forward strand.
TGGCTGCTTTTGCCTGGTCAATTAGGTCAATGTTTGCCTGATAGTCGAGCGTTTCAGCGTCGTCACTGGATGTTTCACCAGAGCCGTGAGCGCTGATGATGGACTGTATTCCCTGGCAAGCTTTGTGCAGGTCTCGCTCTCGCCGTAAATCACCAATAAAAATTTCAGAGCCGCGATTTTCTAGTTCCGCATAGCGAGAATTCAAGCGCACGAACGATCGTACAGGCATTTCACGCTCTCGCAACAGCCGCACCAGCCGACGACCGAGATCTCCCGTTGCTCCAGTCACTAAGAACATAATTCAGCAGTTGGCTACGAATGGTGAGTTGAATGGTGTGTGCTTCAATTTTATGTGATTTCGCCTGGAAGCGGGTTAAGCCCTTGAGCGGGTACAACGGTGTTTGTACTCGAAGCCGCTACAGACTGTCTAGTTGAGCGCGATCGCGCCTGCTGTAGTCTTATAGAATAGAAGCAGCTAAGGCACTAACCGTTGTGAGCGTGGGCTATGCTGCCATCTGACCTGCAATCGACCCTACCCAGCAGTGACGAACTAATTGATTCGGACGATTTTCCTGTGGATAATGAAGAGCAAAACTTTGTGCCCAATGTCTTGCTGTTTTTGTTGGAATACATTTGGAAGTCGCGATCGGATTGGTTTTTTGCCGTGGATATGGGGGTCTATCACACCACAGGTTTACATCCCAAAGTGCCAGTCGTACCAGATGGGTTTTTGAGCTTAGGCGTAGAGCGACGCAAGGGCGGTAAGCCACGGCGTAGCTATGTCGTTTGGGAAGAAAAAGGAGTGCCGCCGATCGTAGCGTTAGAGGTCGTGTCGCAGACTCCAGGTGGTGAATACGACGAAAAAATGGCGCTCTATGCAAAGTTAGGTGTGCTGTATTACGTCGTTTACAATCCCCAGTTTTGGCGACGGGATGGGCAGTTGCCGTTTGAGGTTTACAAACTGGTAGACGGTCTCTATGTGCTGCAAGTAGGGGAGCCGTTTTGGATGCCAGAAGTCGGTTTGGGGATTGGGCGCTGTCCTTTGGCTAATGACCCGCTCAACCGGGAAATACTGAGCTGGTATGATGCAGCGGGTCATCGCTATCAAAACGAGGCGGAGGCAGAGCGATCGCGAGCAGAAACAGAGCGATCGCGAGCAGAAACAGAGCGATCGCGGGCAGAACATCTAGCAGAACGGCTACGGCAGCTAGGGGAAGAGGTGTAGTTATTGTTCAGCGGTCAGCTTTCAGCGGTCAGCGATCAGCTTTAAATCCCAGGCTGACCACTGATCGCTGAAAGTTCCACCCAGACTGGCGCATGATCGCTGGGTTGTTCAAGCTTGCGGGGCGTTGCGTCGATCGCGCAGGCGATCGCGCTGGTACATAGATCAGGTGTGAGATAAATGTGATCAATCCGCCAGCCCAAATTGCGCCTAAACGCAGCCGCACGATAGTCCCACCAGCTAAAGTTACCACCGTCAGCCGTAAACTTGCGGAATGCATCGGCAAAGCCGAGTGCCAAGACCGCCTGCAATGCCTGACGCTCCAAGTCGGTCGCCATAACCATCTTTTCGCGCCCGGTTGGATCGTGAATATCAATGTCTTCCAAGGCAATGTTGAAATCACCGCAGACGAGAAGAGAACGGGGCGTAGGGAGTGGGGAGTGGGGAGTGGAGAGTGGAGTCGTACCGTTTTCTACTTCTGGCTCCTGATTTCTGGCTCCTAGTACCTGTATGTAGTCTCGCAACGCTTCTAACCAGCTCAGTTTATATATGTACTTATCGCTGCCAACGGCGGAACCATTTGGCACATAGAGATTGACAATACGAACATCATCAAGTAAGCCTGTGATGACTCGTTTCTGCTCATCCAGGTCGATCGCACGATCGCCTAAAATCGGCGCAAACCCTACACTCACATCGTTTAAGGGCGAGCGGCTGAGAATCGCTACGCCGTTGTAGCTTTTCTGCCCAGAAATGCAAGCGTGATAGCCAAGATCAGTAAACGGCTGTTGGGGAAAGCTTTCATCCATCACTTTCGTTTCTTGCAAGCACAGCACGTCTACTGGGTTTGCTTGTAGCCACTGCACAACATGCGTAAGGCGAGTACGGATTGAGTTAACGTTCCAGGTAGCAACTTTCATTAATGAGTCAGCGCGATCGGCTTCATGAGAATACAGCAATTTTCAACGTAATACACTCGGAAATTGCAAGACGAAACTGGTTTGACCACTGCCACTTTCAACCCGGATTCTGCCTTCTAAGCGTTCGACGAGTTTTTTAACCAGCGCTAAGCCTAAGCCTGTACCGCCGTGTTTCCAGGGATCGTTGTGGGGAATGCGGTAGAACTTGTCAAAAATCCGATCGCGCTCGGCAGGCGGAATTTCTACACCTGAGTTTGTCACTGTAATTTCAATGGTGTCGGCGCGATCGCAAGGAAGCAAATGACCGCGCTTTGGCACTTCTAGCTCGTCTGTTTGTACAATTGCCACAGCACGGGCAACCACCGTAACGGTTTCATTACGGGGAGTATACTTGCAGGCGTTGTGCAATAGTTCGCTCAAGACACGCTCCAGGTAGGAGAAGTCAGTCGTCATGGGTGGTAAGTCTGGAGCAACCACGATCGATAGCGCCTGCTGTTGTGTTTTTGTCCGCTCAAAGAACGGTTCTGCTACATGCGGAAGCCAGATTTGCAGGTGCAGGGTTGATAAGAAGAGCGGATCTCTCCCCGAATCCAGCCGCGATAAATCGAGCAGGTCATTGATCAATTTGATTTCGCGATCGCCTTCATCCTTCAAAATTTGAAAGTAGCGGCTGACTTTTTGAAACAAGGCAAGATCGGCGATGGAGTCATCAAAAGCTTTCGTCTTGCCATCCTTATCGCTGAACAAGGTGACCTCAAGCATCTGGGTTGCCATTTTGATGCTCGACATCGGCGTTCGTAGTTCGTGAGAAACCGTGCTAAGAAAATCGTCTTTGAGCTGATTGAGCCGCTCCAGTTCAATGACCTGCGCCTGTGCTGCTTGATACAGACGCGCTTGCCGAATGGCAATTGCACATTGATTGGTTACTTGCTGCACCAGGCGAATTTCCATCTCGCTGAAGCTGGCATCTCTGCTGCGAAAAAGCCACAAATCGCCGATCATTTCTGGCTGACTATCGCCCTGGTCAGGGTCAGCCGCTACAAAGATGGGACAAGCAAGAATCGCGTATTTCGCTTGGATCGCTCGGACTGGGTTGCAGAAGGTTGGTAATGGACAAAACTGGAGATGTTGACCCTGGAGCATTTGACCATAAATATCTGCTTCAGATTCGATCAGTAACTCGCACCCTAACCCAGAAGGCAGGTCATGACAAACATACTCATGGGTAATGATTAGACTCTGCCGCTCAAGGTCATAAAGTCCGCTGCTGCAACCGTTGAGCTTGAGTTCAATGGCGAGTTCCCGTACTGCCGTTTGCACAATTTGGTTCTCATTCAAACTATCGCGTACGCTGTCGGTAATGCGTTTGAGCAGCGCTTCGTAGGTCAGAGCTTGCTGAAGCTGGTTGATGTGCTGCTGGATTTGACCTTCTAAAACAGTGTTAAGCTGCTTAACCTGCTGGAACAGTTCCGATTGCTGAATCGCGATCGCAAGCTGTGTTGCCAACTGCGTGAGGAAATCAACTTCCCATGACTGCCACACTCGCGTTGCCGCGCATTGTTGCACGGACAGCAAGCCCCAAATGTCTTCGCCAAGGGTAATAGGCAGCAGCATGATGGCTCGTATTTGATGCTGTGCGAAAATCTCGACGCGAAACGCTTCTAGACCAGCGTCATAAATGTCTGTAATGATCGTTTGCCCTTGCCGCTGATGTTGCTTGAATGCCTCGATCGTCAGACGAGGATCACGAATCACTTCACCCTGAATCGATCGCCACGGTTCACAAACCGACTCAACTGTGACAGTGCCCGTTTGATCTGGCTGAAAGCGATAGATAATAGCACGATCAGCTTCCAGTAATAGCCGCACTTCATGCACAGTGGTGTTGAGAATATCATCCAAGTGCAGAGATTGGCGAATGCGTTGGGCGATCGCGCTGAGTAAGCGATCGCGTTCTGCCTGCTGTTTAACTGCGTCTTCAGCTCGTTGGCGGGCACTCAGCATTGCCTGCTGTTCACTGGTATCCATGATCAGCGCATAGTAGCCACAAACCTGCTGTTGGGCATCCATGTCTGGTACGAGCACACCACTTACATGGCGACTACCGCCCCACTGATACGGCAACTCTATCTCATAGGTAGCAATTTCGCCTGCCAGCGCACATTCAACCTTGCCTCGAATTAACTGATAGGCTGCTTTGCCAATTACCTCGGACAGTCGTTTACCGCACATCGCTGCTTGAGGCTGACCAAACCAGGTTTCGTAGGTTTTGTTAACCACTTGGAGGCGTTGATCGCGATCGACGTACGAAATGCAGACAGGTAACGCGTCTGTAATGAGTTTCAGGCGCTCCTCGCTTCGTCGCAGCGCTGCTTCAGTTTGTTTTAAGGCGGTGATGTCCAGCACAACGCCATCCAGCCAAAGCCCCTCGCCCTCTGCACTATAAACGCCATGCCCCTGTTCGCAAACCCACACAACCGTCCCATCTGACTGAATGTTGCGGTATTCCAGCACGAACGGTTGCTTGGCTGCAATGGCAGCACGAAGTTCCCGGTTCACCCTCTCTAAATCGTCGGGATGGCAAATTTTGTTGAAGCTCTGTGCCTTGTTGTTGATAAAATCAGTAGCCGGATACCCAGAAAGTTTGGCGATCGCGTCACTAATGAAGGCGATCGTCCAATCATCATCAAAGGCAGCACGGTAAACAGCGCCCGGAACATTGTTAACGAGTGTTCTAAACTGCTCCTCACGCTGACGCAAGGTTGCTTCTACCTGCTGGTGCGCTTGAAGCTCTGCCCGTAGTCGTTCATTTTCTCGCTGCAAGGTAGCCGTACGCGCCTGTACCTGCGCTTCCAGAATGTCATCAAACGGTTGCACTTGTACTGTGGCAGCGCCATCCTCTGGTTTTCGCGGTTGCTGAGAATGCCGTTTTGTCATTCGATTGCTCTTTGATTGAGCAGAAGCTGTCTGCGATCGGTTCGCTTCTATTAGAGCAAACTCTGAGGCAACGGTTTGAAGCAAGATAAACAAACCACGTCTTTATCTAAGGAATTAGACGTTCAGACATTAAACTCTAGCGGTCATACCACACAATTTAACCGACTGCGATAGATCTATGCTGGCGTTGCTTCATCAACGATAGTGCTTTTGTCTCAATAATGCGATGTGCAACTAAATTTACCCTCATCCCCACCCTTCTCCCCAGAGAGAAGGGCTTTCTCGGACTTTTCCGATTCCCTCTCCTTCTGGGAGAGGGCTAGGGTGTAGCTTGCTTCCCGAAGGGTGGGCAATCTCAGCCAGTGTTTTAGGAAAGTCGCACATCGCGTCTCAACACGCTAATCGGTCTTATTTTGTCAACTGCATGAGTTTGAAGGGACATTATCGTAACGTCCCTTCAAGCAATGGCTATGCTGTCAATCCAACGGAGAACCATGTTGATGACTTGAACGAGCATCGAAAGTAAGCGCTTACACAGCAGCAAGAACTGCGGCTGGAGTAAAATAAGCATTCTGTTCAGCCCGCAGCTTATCGGAAAGACGGTTAGGCGGCAATTCTACATCGTCATACGTAAGCGCCTGGTCTTTAGGAATATCGCGCTTCAAGCGGCAACCCTCTGCTAAACCCATCGGCAAGAGGTTTTCTGCCTGCACCACCGTAGAGTTTTCGCACTGACCATACGTCATGTAATAGCCAATGCCATCCAACGTTTCACCCGCGTTTAAGTTAATCTTGGCAACGGTAATGACATCAACGACGGGACCGGCGATCGGAGCCATCACTGCATCGTGAAACAACACTACACGGGCAACGGATAACGGCACTTCAAAGTGACACAGGTGATACGGCGTGTAGAAACTGTAGAGCGGACCTTCACCTAATTTGTAGAGGTTGAGGTAGTGCTGTTGTTTCGGATCATCATGCGTACCAAACACAAAGACACCAGGACCTGGCTTCGTGCCCACCACATAATCCACAATGCCGCCCAACTCTTTCAGTTGATCCACATCGTACATGCCAGTCATCTCATCCACGTGCCCCTTAAAGTCGTAGCCCAACATGCCGCGCTTAGCGACTTTCATGCCAGTCGCATTGGCAACGATCGCCTGCTCAAAGGAGATTTTGCTACCATCTGCAAAGCTCGTAACCATATGCGCCTGCTGTCCCCACTTCTTCGCAAACCCTTCTTGCGTGGTGGGATTACGGTACGGGTCTTGCAAGCCTTTGATGTTGCCACAGAGTAACGGCGTTAAACCAATGCTTTTGACAAAGCGGTAAAGATTTACTTCAACGCCCGGTTGATCGCCATCACAAGCGGAGAGAATCACGCCAGCACGATCGGCGTATACCTTAAGAATCGAGCCAATGGTGCCGTCCAGCTCGGCATTCATCAAAATGACGTGCTTCTTGTGCGCGATCGCCTCCAGGACAACTTCGGCACCGAATTCGATCGTGCCTGTCACTTCAATCAGTGCGTCAATGCCTTCAGCACGGCATAGCAACATGGCATCATCAGTGACTGCATACTTGCCCTGAGCAACGGAGGCTTCTAAATCAGCAACCGTGTTCACAACCTGAAACGATTCGATGCCCGCCTCAGTGTAGGCACGCTTTGCTCCATCTAAATTGCGGTTAAAAATCGCCACCAACTCCATCCCTGGAACCGAGTTTGCGATTTGGTTCGCAATGCCACGTCCCATAAAGCCAGCACCAATCATGCCAACCTTTACGGGTTTTCCCGCTTCTGCACGGGCTTTTAAGGCGGTATCAACAATAAACATCGGTAACTCCTAGAAAAACTTGTTCAAGCAAATGAATGACGCTGAATGCGAAAGAAAACTTAACTTTTACTACCGTGAAATGAATCGTTGATGGTAAATAGGTAGGTGAGATCAAAGGTAGGATGGGTTAGCGTTAGCGTAACCCATGCGGGTGTTGGGTTTCGTGCCTCAACCTAACCTACACAGGTCTTATATTTGATTAGTCCCACCTACTTACGTCTCAATTAATTTGAAATCGCTATGGATTCGCCTTGGTATCGACTGGCTCGTTTAAACCTGGGGCGTTGGACTCGAAGCTGAGGTCTGATTGAGAAGAATGCAGTAACAAATCAAGCAGCCCTTGAGCATATCCCAGTGAATAGCCGAGACCCCAAATCCACCAGGCAAAGCCTCCTCGACCTCGCCGGATTCTGAAGATACTCATGGGTAGTAACTTGACTCCACCCGGTAGATACTTCAGCATTCCAAGCAGATGGTTTCGGAAAATAGACCAATCCATCTTCATGCCGTAGCGCTGTTGGAGCAAAGGAAGTTCGGGTCCCCAGTTCTTACCCTGGCGATACAAAGCCTTGAGCGTATGGCGCAGACGGTAGTGGACTACGGCTTCAGGAACAAAATGTAGTTCTGTACCTGCCAATTGCACCTTCCACGAGTAATCCATATCCCAGGCGCAGATGAGAGATTCATCTAATTCCCCTATCGCCTCGTATAGCGATCGTCGCAGACCCATGTTGCAGCCAAAGGCGGTAGTGCTACACAAGTAATGATGCATTGTAGTGATGGATGAAGTACCAAATGGCACCAATGTGATTCGCTACTGATTTTGAGAAGGATAAGGTTTTGCGGACTAGCCGCGATACCCGTTGCCTCA
>JAHHIG010000005.1 GCA_019358895.1 Tildeniella nuda ZEHNDER 1965/U140
AAGATAGTTGGGGGGTAGCTCCCTGCAAAAATAGCTCGGTGCCAGGTTAATCTAGCCGCGAAAGGGAGTGCTCATTAGAGTGCTCCCTTTCCCACGTTGAACCCCACACTGAACTCCTCAACCAAAACAAACCAACCCAACCCCTCACCACTCCCTACGCCTGTAATTGGCTGGTTGTTATGTTTCGCAAAATCTTTAAATCGTGCTTCTTGCGTTCTGTTAGACGGATCACGATGCATTGTTTGGCTGTTGCTAGAGTAGTGCGGTTTGACGAACAGTGAATGCCTGTCTCTGGTTCGTATAATTAGAAAGACAGCAAGCACGACAACACTATAGGTGGCGCCTCTCAAGTGGCTGGCTCGGCAGCAGCATCCCTCATGACGGTAGCATCAAGCGTAGGACTAGCGCCTGGACTTAAGTGATTGTTAGGGCTGCCCGTTATAGCGCTGTTTACCTGCTTCATCAAGCTTGCCATCTCTAGCGCGCTCATTGCATAATTCCAGCCTAGATTGCTTTTGATGCCTGCCCTTTCTAAGGCTTGCTGCATTGTGTCCGTTGTAAGTACACCAAAAATTACGGGTACTCCTGTCTGGAAGCCTGTGGCAGCAATTCCTTTAGAGACCTCTGCTGCCACATAATCGAAATGAGGTGTTTGCCCTTTGATGATTGCACCGAGGCAAATGATGGCATCGTATCGGTTTGATAAGGCAAGCTGACGAGCTACGAGAGGCACTTCAAAGCTTCCAGGAACCCAGGCATAGTCAACCTGTGTACCATTCGGATTGGTATCAACGCCATGACGCTTGAGGCAATCTTGGCAACCTTCCAACAGTTTGCTTGTTACCAGGTCATTAAAGCGACCGATCACGATCGCAAACCGCATCTGTTCTATCCGAGTGAACGTTCCTTCAAAAACTGCCATTTTTGCTTATCTATTAAAGAGTTTCCCCATCAGGCTAAAGCGCGTAAAGCATTTGCTTTGGGCTGATGGGGGATATGCTGATCTTAAATCAGTGTTTTTATTGTGGTGCAAATTGCGAAGAGATAGGTTTAGACAACTAAATAGTTAAGTCCTCCTACCAGCAGCACTAGAGCTGTCCATGCGGCAGCACCAAGAAAGATAAGCCGCCTGGACTGACCCCAGTTTTGCGGCGTTGCTAGAGCGACAGGCACACCTACAACCAGCAAAAAGGACAAGATAACTAGAGCAGCCAGGGAAATCTGGAAGACGATGGTCATATTTCCGCTTCTCCGATAGAGCGATTGATTAGGCAAAGAGGGCATTAATGCTGACGATCGCACTCATCCCCAACTAGTAAACTATCAGAAAACTGTACCTATCTGACAGGAGGATTTGAGGGCTAAGATGGCAGCTTGAGAAAGTGGAAGCGGTGAGTGGGTAAGCATTGGAAGCAGGGTGAGTCATGCAAAACCTAAAACTCAAAGCTCAAAACTATCCAATGTCTCCTCACCCCCTCAGCTTCCTTCTGTCGGATCTCCATTTCTCAGCTTTTGCATTCCTCCAACCCCTTACCTTCTCAGCCTCCCACTCCCAATGAAGCTTATCTTGTGCCACACCACGGCTGATTTTGACGCGCTGGGGGCTGCCGTTGGGTTGACGCGGTTACAGTCTGGGGCGCGCATTGTGCTGGCGGGTGGGGCGCATGTAGCCGTGCAAGATTTTTTGACGCTACATCGTGATGAGTATGCGCTTATAGAGCGTCGATCGGTGAACCCAACGGAGATTCAGTCGATCGCTGTTGTCGATACGCAGTTTCGCGATCGCTTGGGAAAAACAGCAGAATGGCTCGATTTACCCGATGTTGCTCTTTCGGTCTATGACCATCATCCTGGCGCTGAGTCAGATCTTCCAGCAGCGCAACGTCACGTGGAAGCGGTTGGGGCAACCACTACGTTGATCGTGGAAGCGCTTCAGGCGCAGCAACTCACACCAACGGTTGCCGAAGCAACGGTAATGGCGCTAGGCATTCATGTTGATACAGGTTCGCTGACGTTTGACCAGACGACTGCACGCGATGCCAAGGCACTGTCATGGTTGATGGAGCAGGGAGCCAGTTTACGAACGATCGCTCACTATGCCAATCCTGGTTTGGCTCCTGTATTACAGCCGTTGCTCACAACCGCTCTGGGGTCTCTACAAACGGAGACGGTATACGGTCGCGCGATCGGCTGGGTCATGCTGGAACTGGACGGCTTTGTACCGGGATTATCCAGTCTGTCATCCCACCTGATGAGCCTGACCGACATTGATGCCTTGTTGCTGGCGGCTCACTACTGCAAGCACGCTGACTGTCATACAAACCCTAATGAGCGTCACGCTAGCGCTTTAACTGTAATTGGGCGATCGCGCCTTGATGGGACAAATCTAAATGAACTCTTCAGCGCGATCGGAGGCGGTGGACATCCTCGCGCTGCGTCAGTCAATCTGCACGGGGTTGATCCCCAGGCAACGTTGGCTCAACTGGTTGCTCAACTCAAAGCGCAAATAGCTCAACCGCCTGCTGCACGAGATCTCATGTCATCGCCTGTCCGCACCATCCGCCCTGACACCACGATCGAAGAAGCTCAGCGCCTTTTGTTGCGCTACGGGCACTCAGGTTTATCGGTTGTGGATACTGCTGGACGGCTGACTGGCATTATTTCGCGTCGTGATCTGGACATTGCCCTACATCATGGCTTTGGGCAGGCTCCTGTGAAGGGTTACATGTCCACCAACCTCAAAACGATTACACCTGAAACAGCCCTGCCCGCGATCGAAGCGCTGATGATGACTTACGATATCGGTCGCTTACCTGTGCTGAATCAAGGCGAGTTGGTCGGTATTGTGACTCGCACAGATGTTTTGCGGCAGTTGTACAAGCAGGTAAGGAGTGAGCAGGAGAGGGGAGAGGTGACAAGAGAAACTGTCTCATCCATGCCCCTACAACGTGAGAGCAACCTGCACCCCTCACTCCTCACTCCTCACCCCTCTCTCCTCCAAACCCTACGTCAATGCCTTAACCCTGAACTGTGGCGACTGCTAACTGTGGCGACTGCGGAAGCTGAGCAACGAGGATGGCATCTTTACCTTGTTGGCGGTGCCGTACGGGATTTGCTGTTGGCGATCGCTGTGGGGCAAGCAACGACGGGCACACTCCTGCTAGAAGACGTGGATTTGGTTGTAGATGGGTTTCATCAGGCAGCAACTGTTGGTGCAGGTGTAGCGATGGCGCGATCGCTCCAAGCGCTCTACCCTAATGCCCGTTTGGAGGTTCACGGCAAATTTCAGACTGCCGCGTTACTGTGGCACAATGACCCACAGCTTAAATCCCTCTGGGTCGATCTGGCGACTGCGCGCACTGAGTTTTATCCCTATCCAGCAGCCAATCCAGAGGTGGAAGCCAGTTCTATCCGTCAGGATCTGTATCGTCGTGACTTCACCATTAACGCGATGGCACTCCGGTTGACAGAGCCACATGCAGGCGAACTGCTCGACTTCTTCGGCGGTGTGCTCGACCTGCAAGCAAAACAGATCCGCGTGCTCCACGCCAACAGCTTCATCGAAGATCCCACGCGGATTTACCGGGCTGTCAGGTTTGCCGTGCGTTTAGGCTTCCAGCTTGACGCTCAAACAGAAGGGTACATTCGCTATGCGATCGCCAGTGGCGCTATCGGTCACGTTCGAGATCGGACTGTGGACGATCCCATTACTGCCCCTGCTTTGCAAACTCGCCTCAAAGCAGAACTCAAATACATTCTCCAATCGTCCTACTGGGAACCTGCGTTACAAGAGCTATCTTCTCTAGGCGCATTACAGTGTATTCACCCTACCTTAGAGATGGATGATGCACTGTGGCGGCAGTTGCGATTGGTCGATCGGGGGCTGAAGTGCTTAAGAAGTCGAGCGTCAGGCGACAGCGGTCAGCGGTCAGCAGTCAGCAGTCAGCAGCCGGATTCGACTCAAAATCTCAGCTCACCGCGAAGTGGAAACCAGCTACATTCCTTAGCTTTTACCCTTTTCTCTCTGCCCCCTCTCTGGCTGGTACGGCTCGAAGTCCTGCTGGCACACCTCGCGCCAGAGTATCGTGGCACCGTTGCTACCAATCTTCAGCTACCGACTGATAGTATCGATCGCCTGCACCAGCTAGACCTCATCCAAACAAGGTTGACAGCGACACTACCGGACTGCCAGCATCCCAGTCAGATAGTACAACTGCTCAAGCCGTATGATCCGCTGCTGTTAGCGTTCATTGCGATTCGTAGTCGCCCTAATTCACCCCGGCAAACCGTCGGGGCAGAATCACCGCGCGGCAAAATTTGGCTCTACCTCACCGAGTGGGCTACTCTTAAACCACCCTTAGACGGTAACGATCTAAAGGCACTTGGTCACAAACCGGGACCGCAGTTCAAAGCGATTTTGGAGGCACTGACGGCTGCTACTGTAGACGGTGTGATTCATACCCGTTCTGAAGCAGAAGCGTTTGTAGCGAAACAGTTTGGGCAGATGAGGGGTGAGGAGTGAGGCATTAGAAAGTTTTGAGTTTTGGGTTCCAGGTTCTGAGTGGCTCCCCCTACTTCCCCACTCCCGACTCCTCTCTCTCGCTCTAGCCTCAGGTTGCCATGAAGCGTTAGCATAATCACGACCTCTGGGAGTGAATGCCCATGAATTTGACTGCTGGTACGACGTTGCAAAACGGTAAGTATGCCCTCCAAGACCCCTTAGATCAGAGTGCTTTGGGGATCACATTTAGGGCGATGCAAGCGCCATTGCACCAGTTGGTTGTGCTGCAAACATTGCGGACACAGCCGCAAACTGATGTTGCTCATTTGAAGCGTCGGTTTGTTGAAGAGGCGCAGCGGTTTGCACAATGCCAGCATCCTGGTTTAGCCAGGGTCTTAGATGTGTTTGAGGAATCTGGGCTACCCTTTGTAGTCATGGATAATGTTGCGGGTCAAACGCTGGCGGAACGGGTACGATCGCGAGCACCACTGCCAGAATTGCAAGCAGTGCAGTATATTCGGCAAGTGGCTTCGGCGCTTAGCGTTATGCACCACCAGGAGCTACTGCATCGGGATGTCAAGCCAGAAAACCTGGTGCGTCCGAAAGGCGCTTCGTTCGTCGTGCTGACGGGTTTTGATCTGTCACACTATGCAGTGCTGGGTGTACCAGACAGCTCAGAGTCTCTGTCACCCTATGCGGCGATCGAACTGCATCAACGGCAGGTGAACCTTACGGCTGCTACCGACATTTATGCCCTTGCCGCAACTCTATACTTTTTAGTGACGGGGCAGGAACCGATCGCAGCCTCCCGTCGCCAGCAACTACCGCTGACCCTGCCGCGCCAACTGCAACCGCAACTCAGTGCCGCGATCGAACATGCCATTCTCAGTGGTATGGCGCTTAACCCGCAGGAGCGTCCACAGACGATCGCTGCCTGGTTAGCACTCTTGCCCGAACAGCAGCCAGCGCCTACGGGACAAGCATTGACGAGCGGTTCTGTGCCGCCTCGTGCCGCGATCGCTTTGCCCAGTGCAGCGGCAGCGTCTAATGGCTCTAGTCGCCCCACGTCTCCTCCGACTCAAGCACCTCTGGCTCAAATCTCTCCGGTTCAAGCACATGCAGCCCAGCCTACCCACAGCGTTGCCTCTTTAGCACAGCAGTCTATGCCTCACTCGGCTAGGGTGTCTAAGAGTCGGTTACCGAAAGCCTTGATGATGACAGCGGCGATCGCGATCGCCGCTGGTTCAGGTTTGGGACTGGCACTACGCTTTAGTGCGGCTCATGGCATTGGTCCTACGCTGTTTCAAACCAACCAAGACTTCCCGCCCGTGCAAAATTGGCCCTTACAAGCGACCCCCGCTGATTTTTCTACAGCTCCAGAACCGCCCGAACCAGATCCCATACGCGATTTTGCTCCGGAGCGACCTCTGAGAGTCAAGGCTGCACCATCACCAATACCGAAACCAGTACCCTCACCGACGGAGACGATCGAGCCAACACCAGCACCTGCTCTTAGTCCATTCACCCCGGTTGCACCACCATCGCCTCTTCCTACTAGCCCTGTCCTGCCCAACGAACCGATGCCGCGCCCAGTGCCATCTGTCCAAACTCCAGCCAGCCCACCCCTTTAACGGTTCAAATAGGTGCAGCCACAGAAGGGATGGTTGCCCTCTTCAAGCGATGGCTAAAATGCAAGCGTTGAGGTCGGTCTTACCTGGTCTATCGCAACCTGAATGGTGATTCACTTCTCTGCTGTTCAAATTAGCCGTCTATTGGGCAGGCAAGCTATAATGCCGAGTAAACGCAGCACTTTAGCAGAGAGTTTCTATGAGTAGCCCCTTTGATGCTTTCTTTATTGGTAGAGCGCTAGCTGAAGCTGTTTATGAGCAAACAGAGCGAGTTCTGACAGACACCTTAAGCGAACTGGGTAAATTTGACGCAGAGCAGCGAGAGCGGCTGCGCGAGTTTACAGAAGGTGTGCTGGCACGAGCTGAGCGGGAAGCCGCCGCTGCAAAGCAGGGACGCACAACGACCGCGATCGTGCCGCTGGGTACCCAGCCAACCGATTTACAAGCCACAATCGACGAGCTTCGGGCAGAAGTTGCCCAACTGCGATCGGAGCTAAAGCGCTACCGCAGTAGTAGCCCAGCATAATCACCTGTGCTGTTGTTGGCAGACATCGTTTTGATAAATCAGTTACATTCAGTTACATTAGAAACAACGATTTAGGAATTCGAGTGTCTGTTTCTTCCCACGACTCCGACCCCTCAAAGCAATCTGCGGAGCCTATAGCTGGTGCAAACTTGCACCGAAAGGGTGTAGATGCTTCCACTGGTCATCGGGTACCAGGTTATGCTCTTGATCCGGTTGGCAACAGCAACGGTAGCGTTGCGCCGATCGACCTGGGCGATCGTTCTGCTCCACCAGTGGTTGTGTCAACGTTGAGAGACTCTACATTTTCTGAAAACACTACAGCATCAGACCACGTAGAGCCACGCAAACCTGTACTGGCTGAAGAAGCCGTAGCGCAGGCTTATGAGTCACCCGCCAGAGAACCATCTACCGGAATCGGGCGGGTGACTGCTGAGGCTTCAATGGGGCGGAGCGATCGTCACGCCAAACCAAAACCTTACGGCGACAAATCGTACCGTTGGAGTCGTGAAAACTACTCTCGTTTGGGTCGCACTTACGACATCCAATCGTTTGTCTGGCTACTGCTTTTCTCACAATGGCTCTACAAAAAGCCTTGGAGCTATCCCGGTGGCATGACCGAGGAAAAGCGGAAGTTGCGTCGCCGCAATCAGGCTATTTGGATTCGAGACACCTTGCTCGACTTGGGACCAACGTTCATCAAAATTGGTCAACTTTTCTCTACTCGTGCTGACCTCTTTCCCACTGAGTACGTTGAAGAACTGTCTAAGCTGCAGGATAGGGTGCCAGCGTTTAGCTACGAGCAGGCGAAAGCCATGATCGAACAAGATTTTGGGAAGCCTATTCAGGCTCTTTACCAGAGTTTTGACCCGATCCCGCTAGCAGCGGCGAGTTTAGGGCAGGTGCATCGAGCACAGCTTTACTCTGGCGAAGAAGTTGTGGTCAAGGTGCAGCGTCCTGGACTGCTCAAGCTGTTTAAGATCGATTTGGCAATTCTGAAAGGCATTACTCGCTACTTTCAAAGCCACCCTGAATGGGGCAAAGGTCGAGATTGGCTGGGCATTTACGACGAATGTTGCAAGATTCTCTATGAGGAAGTGGATTACCTCAACGAAGGGCGCAATGCCGATACGTTTCGGCGCAACTTTCGGCAGGAGGGTTGGGTCTATGTGCCTCGCGTTTACTGGCGCTATGCATCGCCAAGAGTGCTGACGCTGGAATACCTTCCAGGCATCAAAATCAGTCACTATGAGGCGCTTGAAGCGGCTGGACTCGATCGCAAATCTCTTGCCCAGATGGGTGCAAAGGCATATCTGCACCAGCTACTAAACGATGGGTTCTTCCATGCTGATCCCCATCCTGGCAATATTGCTGTGAGTCCTGATGGTTCGCTGATCTTCTACGATTTCGGCATGATGGGACAGGTGTCGATCCTGACGCGTGAGAAACTGCTGGAAGTCTTTTTTGGTGTGGCACAAAAAGATGGCGATCGCGTCGTTGCATCGCTGGTCGAACTGGGTGCGCTCGCGCCAACTGATGATATGGGTCCCGTGCGGCGATCGGTGCAGTTCATGCTCGACAACTTCATGGACAAGCCGTTTGAGAACCAATCGGTCAGCGCCATTAGCGATGATTTGTACGAAATTGCATATGGGCAACCCTTTCGGTTCCCAGCGACCTTTACATTTGTGATGCGTGCGTTTTCTACCCTCGAAGGCGTGGGTAAAGGACTAGACCCAGACTTTAACTTTATGGAGGTTGCAAAACCTTTTGCAATGCAAATTATGGCAAACGGTAATCCTTCCTCGGATGCAAACAGCATCTTGAGCGAGTTCAGTCGGCAGGCGGCTCAAGTGAGCAGTACGGCGCTGGGGCTACCGCGTCGCATTGAGGACACTCTAGACAAACTGGAGCGAGGCGATATCCGGGTTCGCGTACGATCGCTTGAAACGGATCGAATTCTCCGACGGCTCAGTGGCGTTAATATGGGGACTAACTACACGCTGCTGGTATGTGCGTTTACCCTTTCGGCAACGGTTTTGGTCTCTACTGGTCATGTTTGGTGGGCACTGCTGCCTGCGGTTGCGGCAATGGTGGCTGCGATCGCCTTCGTACGCTTGATGATGCGTCTGGATCGTTCGGAACGGATGCCATAATGATGCTCTTAGCCTGTAATGGTCACTGACAAAAGCACAGTCCATCTATGAAACGCTTTTTCACAGGTCTTACGGATGTAGGGCTTCTGCGTTCTGTGAACCAGGATGCTTACTATCTTGATGTGGAGGGGCGCTTTTTCATCGTGGCGGATGGCATGGGCGGACATGCAGGCGGACAGGAGGCTAGTCGTCTAGCGACTCAGGCAATCCAAACGCACTTACTTGACTGTTGGGAGTCCGCTGAAAGCTCACAATCGCTGCTTGAAGCAGCATTCTTCAAAGCTAATCAGGCGATTTTGGCGGATCAGCGCTGCTACCCAGAACGATCGGATATGGGCACTACGGCAGTTGCCATTATGTTTCGAGGCGAACAGCCTTGGTGTGCTCACGTTGGGGATTCACGGCTTTATCGGCTGCGTGGCGCGAAGCTGGAACAAATTACTGAGGATCACACCTGGGTCGCACGAGCAACGAAAATTGGTGAGATTACGCCCGATCAGGCGCGCAGCCATCCCTGGCGACATGTTCTGTCACAATGTTTGGGGCGTGAAGATCTAGATCAGGTTGATGTGCAAGCGCTGTCGGTGCAGGGCGGCGATCGCCTGTTGCTATGTAGCGATGGTCTCACCGAAGAACTTTCTGACCAACTGATTGCATCACACTTAAAGTCTATTCGTGCTTGCGAACGAGCCGCGATCGCCTTGATTGACGCTGCCAAAAATCATGGTGGGCGCGATAATATCACGGTGGTTATTGTCGCGATCGACAGTCCATCAACGCGATAGCTAATAGTGCCGCAGATTTATGCCTACCGGACGGTGTTATTCATTGCTGCACTCTTTATGGTGCAAAAGATTACCTGAACCTCGTAGCGATTTTATTGAGACATGAGAAGGTTCGTTGAAAGAAAACGTTCTGTTGAAAGCAGTGAGGCTAGAACTGATCGCACCTGAATCGTCCCTAGAGCAACAGACTCACGAGTTGATATCGGTTGCTGCATTGCCTATTGTGCAGCCACCATCACCGATCGCAGCTAAACGGGCGATTCGCACTAGTCTGACTGCCTCGACTCTAGACGGAGTGTTTGCCACCATTTTCTCAAATGTTACTAGCGGCGTGTTGCTGAGTAACTTCTTGGTGGAACTGCACGCCAGCCCTACAGAAGTTGGGTTGCTGTCGTCGATGCCGATGCTGGCGAATCTGATCCAGCCATTGGGCGCATTTCTGGGCGATCGCACCACTAGTTGTCATCACTATTGCCTCTGGGTCTACGGTCCGTCACGACTCCTCTGGCTAGTGCTTGTGGCTGGTATTGGCTTTGCTAGCTGGCGAGGTGTGGATACACAGCTTTTAGTCTGGTGGACTTTGGCGATCGTCTGCCTCACTCACTTTATTGGCGCACTGGGCAGCGCTTCGTGGCTGAGCTGGATGGCAGCTCTCGTACCACGCCGTTTACGGGGACGTTATTTTGGGCTTCGTAATAGTGCTGCCAGCCTGACAAATCTATTGTGCGTACCGCTGCTTGGTTTTGCAGTCTCAACCTTTCCTGGTGGTTCCGTGCGAGGCTTTGGCGCAATGCTAGTACTCGCTGTTGTTGCAGGCATGATCAGCCTGGGCTTTCAGTTTCTGATGGTGGATGTGAACCCGCAGCGGCAGCAAGAAGGGAGTCGGGAGTCGGGAGTTGGGAATGGGGAAGACATAGAGGTACAAGGATGCGAAGCGGGTAAAGGTGAAGAAGTAGAGGGCACCAATCAAACCCTGGAATTCGATACTCAACGCTCAGACGTTGAAAGTACTCACTCCCCACTCCCTACTCCCCACTTCCTACTCCCGTCCTTTTTGAAAGACAAAAATTTCCTCTTTTTTCTCCTCTACTTCAGCGCGTGGATGTTTGCGGTGAACTTAAGTGCGCCATTTTTTAACTTGTATATGTTGGATAATCTGGCGATCGATGTCAGTTGGGTCACGGTCTACAACAGCTTGCAAGCAGGCGCAACGATGGTGATGCTGGTCGTTTGGGGCAGACTTGCCGATCGCGTGGGCAATCGTCCGCTGTTGCTTGCAGTCGGAATTTTGGTTGCGATCTCGCCGCTTTTCTGGCTGGGAACAGGCGCGAACTCACTTTCTCTCTGGCTATGGCTGCCGTTATTGCATATCCTGGCAGGCGCAACATGGGCTGCGATCGATCTGTGCAGTAACAATCTCCAGCTCGGCGTAGCGCCAGCTCAGCAGCAGGCGACGTACTTTGCGATCGCGGCGGCTGTTGCGGGGATCAGTGGTGCTCTGGGTACCACAGTCGGGGGCTTTCTGGCAGAATTTAGAGACTATGGGGGTATTCCGGGACTGTTTGCGCTGTCAGCGATCGTACGGTTAATCGCACTCCTGCCGCTCATCCTGGTACACGAGCAACGGGGACAATCGCTACAGCAAATGACCCGCTTACTGTTTCCCTCCAAAGCAGAGCCAGTTCTGGAGTCAGCCTTAGAGCCAATGTTGGAGCCAGTAACTGCTGATGTTCCCCCATCCAATTGAATCCCCGCCCAATTGAATGATGTGACACACCGAACAGCAGCACGATCCGCCACAATGGAAGCATGAACCAGGTTGACTATCTCCGCATTAGCCTTGTCGATCGCTGCAACTTCCGCTGTCAGTACTGTATGCCCGAAGGTGCAGACCTGACCTATGCGTTGCAGCAAAATTTGCTCACCCAGGATGAACTACTGCTTTTGTTGCATGAAGTGTTCATTCCTACAGGCTTTACCCGCTTTCGGCTGACAGGCGGTGAACCGTTGATTCGTCCAGGCGTGGTGGACATTGTACGGGCGATCGCCCAGTTTCCCGAAACTCAAGATCTGTCCATGACTACGAATGCCTTCTTGCTGGCTGGGATGGCACAAGCTCTTTACGACGCAGGCTTACGACGCATCAACATTAGCCTGGACTCGCTGCAACCAGAAGTGTTTGATCAAATTATCGGTCATCACGGACGCTCACGCTGGCAGCAAGTGTGGGACGGTATTCAGGAAGCGTATCGAGTTGGCTTCAATCCACTCAAGCTTAATGTAGTGGTCATTCCTGGCGTGAATGATCAGGAAGTGTTGGACTTGGCAGCCTTGAGTATCGATCGCGCATGGCATATCCGCTTCATTGAGTTCATGCCGATCGGCAACAATTACCTGTTTAGCGATCGCGGTTGGGTTAGCTCTGAAGCACTCCGGCAACGCATTCGCGATCGCTGGGGACTAACCGATGGGCAGGTGCGTGGCAACGGTCCCGCCGATGTGTTTCAAATTCCTGGCGCAAAAGGCACGCTCGGCTTTATTAGCCAAATGTCTGAATGCTTCTGCGATCGCTGCAACCGAATGCGCCTTTCTGCCGATGGTTGGCTGCGTCCCTGCCTGCTTAACGAAACGGGGCAGCTTGATTTGAAGGCTGGACTGCGATCGGGCGTGCCGCTCCATGAACTCCGCCAACAGGTGCGCGATTTGCTCGAACTCAAACCCGAAATTAACTACAAAGAACGCGATTCTGGCACCACAGGCACCTACAGCCGCACCATGTCCCAAATCGGTGGATGAAACTCCATGAGTCAACCCAACTTTCAAGAGATGAATCGCAAGGAATTGCTATCCTATTTCTTTGAGTATCGGGATGATCAAACAGCATTCTATGCGCTTATGGACAGGCTTAAGGCAGAACCTGCTTTAGTAACGATGCCGCCACCAACTTCGTTAGATGAAACCGAAGAACTGGGAAAGATTTTGGACGACATTCGCAAAAAGCGCCAGCAGGAAGAGTGAGGGCGATCGGCTAAAACTGTTCCACGCCCTCAAATTGTTTTGCCACGCCTGCACCTGCCCCTTCACCACAGGTACGCGGTGTGGGAAAGATTTTGCCAGGGTTAGCAAGTTCTTTTGGGTTAAACGTCTGGCGTACCCATTGCATCGTTTCCAAATCAGCAGCAGTGAACATTTCGGGCATGTAGCAACGCTTATCAGCGCCAATGCCGTGTTCGCCTGAGATGCTGCCGCCGACCTGCACACAGAGCTTGAGAATCGCGCCACCCAATGCTTCCACCTGTTCTAAAGCACCCGGCACAGCATTGTCGTAGAGAATTAAGGGATGCAAGTTGCCGTCGCCTGCGTGAAACACATTTGCCACGTTGTAGCCGTGCATTTCGCCTAAGGTGGCGATTTCTTTCAGCACATATTCCAGCTTGGTACGGGGAATTACGCCGTCCTGCACGTAGTAATCGGGGCTGATTTTGCCCATAGCGGCAAAGGCGGCTTTGCGCCCCTTCCACAGCGTCAACCGCTCATCAGCATCGGTGGCAATTCGCACGCTACGAGCGCCATTTTGACGACAGATGGCTTCAATTCGCTGGCTGTTGGTTGCTGCTTCCACTTCCAGCCCGTCAACCTCAATGAGCAGAATTGCTTCGGCATCGCGGGGATAGCAGTTCGTACACACGACATCTTCCACCGCGTTGATGCTGAAGTTGTCCATCATTTCCATGCCGCCGGGAATGATGCCAGCGCTGATGATGTCTGAGACAGTTGCACCTGCGGCTTCGATACTGGTGAAGTCTGCCAGCAGGACGCGCACAGATTCAGGCGCTTTGAGAATCTTGAGGGTGATCTCGGTGGCGATGCCGAGGGTGCCTTCTGATCCCACAAATAGTCCGGTGAGATCATATCCCGGCATTTCGGGGATGGTGCTACCTACATCCACGATCGCACCATCCGGCAAAACCAACTTCAGCCCCAACACATGATTCGTGGTCACACCATATTTGAGGCAGTGAACGCCACCAGAATTTTCGGCGACATTGCCACCAATGGAACAGATGATTTGGCTGGACGGGTCAGGCGCATAATAAAAACCAGCGCCGCTCACAGCTTGCGTCACCCAGTTATTGATCACTCCAGGCTGGACGACAACTCGCTGATTTTCCAGGTCAATATCAAGAATGCGCTTCATCAGCGCTGTGACAATGAGGACGCAATCATCGGTTGGCAGCGCACCACCGGAAAGTCCTGTGCCAGAACCACGAGCAACGAAGGGGATGGAGTGTCGATCGCATACCTTCACCACAGCGGCTACATCTTCGGTAGTGCGAGGCAACACGACGACAGACGGACGATTGCGATAGCTCGTCAGCCCATCACATTCATAGACCAGCAGCTCCTCACGTTTGCGAACCACACCGTTTTTGCCCAAGATTGCCTCAAACTCGCGGACGATCGGCTGCCAATCGCGTTTTGTATCCTGCTTAGGTTCTTGGGTGAGCATGGGAGTGGGGAGTGGGGAGTGGGGAGTGGGGATTAGGAGGCAGGGGGAGCAAGGGAAGCAGGGGAAGCAGGGGAGAGTTTTGAGTTTTAGCCTTTAGTTTTTAGCCTTCTGCCTTCTGCCTTCTGCCTCCTGCCTTTACTCTGGCAATTCGCCAAAGCGATCGCGATAGCGCTGCAACAGATCCTCTAATGCCTCGGCTCGTTGCTGTTCTTCGTTGGCTCGTTGGCGTTCGTCTTCTGCCCGTTGCTGTTCCTGCTCCAGTCGTTGACCTAGCTCCACAAAGGTCAAAAAGGGTTTACCATCTGGACGGATGATTTGGAGCGTCTCTTCTGATGGTACAAAGCGAATGCCGAGCCGTGGGCTAACCCAGCCGTTTGTGACAGTCAACACATCTAAATAGCCATCCGATCGCAGCCAACCCTCTAAAGCGTTTGTGTCGGGATCATAGGTATAATATTCTGCCACGCCGTAGCGATCGTAGAACAAAAGCTTGCGTTCCATTTCGACCCTGCGATTGCCCGGTGACAGCACTTCAAACACGACTTGCGGCGCAACGCCCTCTTCCTTCCACTGCTGATACGAGCCGCGCCGTCCTTTGGGTCTGCCAAAGACCACCATCGCATCGGGAGCTGTACGAATTTTGGGATTGCCTTCGACGGGATACCACAGCAAATCGCCCGCTACAAAGATATCGGGCAGATTGGCAAACAGCAGTTCCAGGTTTTCTTTAATGACCACAATCCACTGAAACTGCTCTGTGTTGTCTGCCATCGGATTGCCATCGCTGTCGGGGTAGATGGTTTCTGCTTGAGTGGGATATAGCTGCGACATAGCTTCAACCTCAGACGTGCAACGGTGCGATCGATTGTGTTTTTACTGCCGTCTTCCTATTATTGACGATTTGCCAGAAACTCTTGTACGCGCTGCCAAACCTGTTCGAGTAAATCGGGACGATCAGCATCAAACCACTCGATCGCGGGATCAGCCCGAAACCAGGTGCGCTGACGCTTGGCAAACTGGCGTGTATGTAAGATTGTTAGTGCTTTTGCCTCCGCCAGTGAGCAATCACCCGCTAGATACTGCCTAAATTCCCCATACCCCAGCGTGTTGAGTAGCGGTAAGTCAGCGCCATATTTTTGACAGAGGGATTGCACTTCATTAACGAAACCAGCGTCTACCATTTGTTCGGTTCGCTGGGCAATCCGCCGATCGCTCTCCTCCACGCTTTGACAATCCAACCCAATTTGCAGAATGGGATAGGTCGGCGGTTGCTCACCCTGTTGCACTGACATGGGCTGTCCCGTCACATAGAAAACTTCCAGCGATCGCAGTGTCCGCACCTGATCATTGGGATGAATCTTGCTTGCCGCGTCCGGATCAACCTGCTGCAAGAATGCATACAGTTGTGGCTGACCGAGTGACTGAAGCTGCGATCGCAACTCTGGCTGCGGCGCGACTCGTGGAATCTTCAACCCACGAACGATCGAGCGGATGTAGAGTCCGGTGCCGCCGACGAGAAGAAGGGGAGTGGGGAGTGGGGAGTGGGGAATGGGGAATAAGGGAAGAGTTTTGAGTAGCAGTTCGTGCCGCTTCGCTAAAGAGTTTCGAGTTTCGAGTTTTGACTTCTGATGCCTACTTCC
Organism: Tildeniella nuda ZEHNDER 1965/U140; assembly: GCA_019358895.1. Lineage (GTDB taxonomy): Bacteria > Cyanobacteriota > Cyanobacteriia > Leptolyngbyales > Leptolyngbyaceae > Stenomitos > Stenomitos nudus. The sequence continues at coordinate 15,744 of JAHHIG010000005.1, forward strand.
CCGCTCCTCTGCTTCCTCCGCTTCCCCTGCTCCCTCCGCTTGCCTTCTACTCCCGACTCCCGACTCCCGACTCCCGACTCCCTCAATCAACCCCTGCGCCTGCTGCTGATACTCCGCCACCGTCAACGTCTCCGTCGGATCACAGAGGTCGATCAAATAGTGTGGCACCTGCTGCTGTTCGGCGATCGAAGGCTTAGCGGTGCCGATGTTAAAGTCTCGATACACTTGGCGCGAATCGGCGCTGAGAATGACAGAATCAATGAGTTTTGTTTCACGGAGGCGCTGTGAGAGGGCGATCGCTAGACCCGATTTCCCCGTCGCCGTCGCACCGCAAACGACCACCAGATGTGGTTCATCTGTACTATGGTTGACTAAACTAGAAGTAGCGGTCAACGGCAGCGGCAAAAGAGGTTGATCCATCCCTATCACAAATGACGCTTGAAATTGCTCTAAAAGCGCTTAAAACCCTTTTGTGTTATAATTTTGATAGATTTTGCTATTATGAAGTCTGCGACAGCCTCAGGCTAACTATTGGAGCGCCTCATCCATGACGAACAATTACGATACCGAGCAGATTCGAGTCTTAGAAGGTCTTGAAGCTGTACGGATGCGTCCCGGTATGTATATTGGCACGACCGGACCACGGGGGCTTCACCATCTAGTCTATGAAGTCGTTGATAATTCCGTCGATGAAGCGCTGGCAGGTTACTGTACCGCCATTCAGGTGGCACTCAATGCCGATGGTTCAGTCACGGTTGAAGATGACGGTCGTGGTATTCCCACAGGCATTATCCCTCGCACGGGAAAATCTGGCGTTGAAACGGTTCTGACCATCCTTCACGCAGGCGGCAAGTTCGGCGATGGTGGCTATAAAGTTTCAGGCGGGCTTCATGGGGTTGGTATTTCGGTGGTCAATGCCCTCTCTGAGTGGGTTGAGGTCAGCGTTTGGCGCGAGGATAAGGTACACGTGCAGCGCTTTGAACGGGGTGCAGCCGTGACCGAACTGGTCGAGCATCCCAGTACGGAAGTGCGGCGAGGCACAACCGTTTCCTTTAAGCCAGATGCCGAGATTTTTACGACGACTATTGAGTTCGACTATGCCACTTTGTCGGGACGCTTGCGCGAGTTGGCATACCTCAACGGCGGTGTGCGAATCACGTTTACCGATTATCGTCTGGATGTCATTAAAAGCGATGAGCCGCATGTTGAAACCTATTTTTACGAGGGCGGCATCCGCGAGTACATCGCCTACATGAACCGCGATAAGCAAGCGCTGCATGACGAGGTCGTTTTTGTGCAGGGTGAGCGTAACAACGTGCAGGTCGAAGTGGCGCTGCAATGGTGCGTCGATGCCTACAGCGACAACCTGTTGGGCTTTGCGAACAACATTCGCACGATCGACGGCGGCACCCATCTAGAAGGCTTGAAAGCAGTATTGACGCGAACGATGAACTCGATCGCTCGTAAGCGCAACAAGCTCAAAGAAGGTGACTCTAACCTGGCAGGGGAAAACGTCCGCGAAGGCTTGACAGGCGTGATTTCGGTCAAAGTACCCAACCCTGAGTTTGAAGGGCAAACGAAGACAAAGCTGGGTAACACGGAAGTCCGGGGTATTGTGGATTCTCTGGTAGGTGAAGTGCTGACGGAATACCTGGAGTTTCGTCCCGCTGTTGCCGATGCCATTCTAGAGAAAGCGATTCAGGCGTTCAATGCTGCCGAAGCGGCACGACGAGCGCGCGAATTGGTGCGACGGAAGTCGGTGCTGGAGTCATCTACGCTACCCGGCAAACTGGCAGACTGTAGCTCTAGAGATCCCTCCGAATCGGAAATCTTTATTGTCGAAGGCGATTCTGCGGGCGGTAGTGCGAAACAAGGGCGCGATCGACGCTTTCAGGCAATTCTGCCGTTGCGGGGCAAAATTCTCAACATCGAGAAAACGGACGACTCCAAGATCTACAAGAATACAGAGATTCAGGCGCTCATTACCGCCCTGGGGTTGGGCATTAAGGGTGAAGACTTCGATGCGTCCAACCTCCGCTATCACCGCATCGTGATCATGACCGACGCAGACGTGGATGGTGCCCACATCCGGACGCTATTGCTCACCTTTTTCTACCGCTACCAGCGATCGATGGTGGATCAAGGCTATATCTACATTGCCTGCCCGCCACTCTATAAGATTGAGCGGGGGCGTAACCACAACTACTGCTACAGCGAGCGTGAACGAGACCAGATTATCGCTGGTTTTCCCGAAAACGCTAAGTACGACATCCAGCGCTTCAAAGGGTTGGGTGAAATGATGCCGCAGCAGCTTTGGGACACCACGATGAATCCAGAAAGCCGTACTTTTAAGCGTATTGAGATTGAAGATGCTGCCGAAGCCGATCGCATCTTTACGGTACTGATGGGCGATCGGGTCGCTCCTCGTCGTGAATTCATTGAAGCAAACGCACCGAAGCTTAACTTGACTGACCTCGATATCTAAGCGTGTCTACACGCTTAGAGACTGATCACGATCGGATTAACGACGGCGGATAAAGACCTGGGTGAAGTAGTATTCTCCCTTTGCATTTTGGGCAATGCCAATGCCCGTCAAATTGAACGAGCCTTCGATGTTTTGGCGATGACCAGTGCTTTTTAGCCAGCCCTGCACTGCTTGACGCACCGGATCGCTGTAGCCCTGGTTGTAAGCAACATTTTCTGCGGCACGGTTGTATGGAATGGTACGCGCGATCGCTGCGACTCGTTGCTGGAAGCCATCGTGACTAAAGGTCACACGACCGTTTGCCATTGCCTGACTGTGCCCCCGCGCTTGGTCACTGATGCGTGTGTCTAACGCAAGCGGCGGTAGTTTACGGCTAGATCTGTACTGGTTAATTTGTGTCAAAACTGCTTGCTCTAGCGTCTGTAAGGATGCTGGAGCCTGGGCGAGTCGCTTTTGCGATGGCACTGGCAATGTTGACGCTAAACCAATCTCTTGGGACGCTACGGAAAACGTTAGACTGCTTGCGATCGCGAGTGCGCTCACTGCCCCAACCTTAAATGCTGTCGAAATCATCGGCAAAACCTTGAATCAAAGCTCTCAAGGTAATAGACCCGCTGAACGTCTAAGAGTTCCACAGCCAACGTATGAGCCGTTCAGGTTGACATTCATCCTTGTGAGCGATCGAGCCACACAAGCGCTACTTCACATGAGGATTTCACGGTCGCAATGTTGGCTCCTGTTCTCTAAACTGAGATCACAAGATTGCAAGTATCAGATCACACGCACAGCATTGAATCTGTACCTTCAATGTTGCCATGCAAATAGATGTCTCAATCTGCTACAGCTAATAGCCATGCGGGCAATAGAAATTACATTATGAGTACGCTTATGTACAGCCTTGCCGAACGACCACTACAGCATCCTTCATTGGCTCCTAATTTACCTATGACTTATTCTGATGACGTTGTGGGTGCCGCTATTTTTGACCTGAACGGTCTCCCCAAAGAGTACTTTACGACTCCCGAAGACGACAATGTGAGTTGGGTGCAGACAATTTTTCAAGCGCTCGGTCTACGATCGCTGCTCATGTCTTCCCTCCAATTAGAAGGCTTCCATCACGCCACTATCCTTGGTACCACCCATTCAGCGGTGGTCGTCAAGCAAAAAGCTCACTACGTTGCGTTGCTCGTTCAGCCACATGCCGTGATTGATGCCGCGTTCATTGGGTGGGTACAAACCTTTGAGTCTAGCGAATTAAAAAGTAACGCTCGCTTCCAGCTTGTGTAATACCGTCACGAGCGAGACACGGCTTGTTGGCACCTTCCAGCCGTTGCAACGCCCTCACACTCAACGATTAAGCACAAAAAAGGGTGGGCATTGCCCACCCTACAAGTAAGATGCGTGACTGTAACTTCTTACTTGTCTGGTTGAGGTGTCATCCGTAGGTAGGGCTTCACTTCGGTCAGTCCTTTCGGAAACTTCTTCTTAGCATCTTCAGTGGAAATGGATGGCACCACCACGACATCATCGCCATCTTTCCAGTTCACAGGTGTTGCCACGCCGTAGTTATCAGTCAACTGCAAGGAGTCAATCACCCGCAGGATTTCAACAAAGTTGCGTCCGGTGCTGGGCGGATAGGTCAGCGTCAACCGCAGTTTTTTCTGAGGATCGATGACGAACACGGTGCGAACAGTCACTTTGGCGTTGGCGTTAGGGTGAACCATGCCGTACAAGTCAGAGACTTTGCGATCGGCATCTGCCAGCAGCGGATAGTTCACGGTCGTCTTTTGTGTTTCGTTGATATCAGCGATCCATCCCTCATGAGAATCGGTTGGATCGACACTAAGCGCCAAAATTTTCACGTTGCGCTTGTCAAATTCAGGCTTGAGTTTTGCGACTTCGCCTAACTCAGTAGTACAAACAGGCGTATAGTCAGCCGGATGCGAAAAGAGGACGACCCAGCTATCGCCTGCCCAGGTGTAGAAGGCGATCGATCCTTCGCTGGACTCTTGAGTAAAGTCTGGGACGGTATCGCCTAGTTGAAGAGTCATAAGCGTTTTTCCTGTGTAAGTTACATCAGCTACAGTTCAACAGTTTACCATTATGCCATAAAAGCCCGGTTTCCCAGTCGGAGTCTGGGTCTATATGCGATCGTAGCCTAAAAGCTTAAAGAGCGTGTTAACAAAGTCACGAAAGTCAAAGACGATTTGAGTCTTAAGACATATTTAACGTCTCATGCTGGCTCCCCACCCATAGAAGCGGACTGCCTCAGTAAAAATGCGGTTGGACTCTACTGCCAAGACTTGCCACACTCAGGGAATTTGCTGTAACAACAGCAGCATTACTATGAGATCTTCGTAAAAACTTACCTGCATTTTCGGTATTGCCACTGTAAATTCGGGCAAGATAACAACAGACTACTAGACCTTACCGACTTAGTTACTCCATGGAATCACAAGCAGCGGAATCGAAAGCCTTGTTAGTCGTTGATGACCAGCCCCTTCCTCTACGGCAATGTTTGCGCTATCTGCAAGCAGCAGGCAAGTTGCAAGCCTTCGTCGGCGATATTCTACGGCAGTACGTTCTGGAGCAGGCGCTGGAAACCAGACAAGATATTGAGATTAGCCCTGCGATCGTTGAACAGTCGGTGATCGATTTTCGGTTACAGCAGCAGTTGACGGATAGCAAGGTCTTTCAGGAGTGGCTGACCCGCAACGGCTTGAACTATGAGCAGTTTCATAGCCAGATTGTCGGTAGTTTCAAGCTTGAAAAACTGAAGGCACAGGTGACGAACGATCGCTTGCCAGAACATTTTATCGAGCGCAAAGTCTTTTTCGATCGTGTGGTGCTGTCTCGCATTGTCGTTGCCAGCAAAGAACTGGCAGAAGAACTGCACAGTCAGATTGCAGAAGGGGCAAATTTTGAGCAGCTAGCGCGGGAGTACTCAACGGCTGATGAGCGGGTTGCCAATGGCATGATGGGTCCGGTAAGCCGGGGGACGCTGCCTGATGCGCTGAGAGCCGCGATCGATGCGTCTAGTCCGGGCGAAATGGTTGGACCAATCGAACTTGAAAAATTTTGGGCGATCTTTCGAGTCGAGCAATTTTTACCCGCAACGTTAGAAGATAGTCAACTGCGGCAAGCAATGCAGAACGAATTGTTTGAGAAATGGCTGTCAGAAAAAATCCAGACCATGACCGTTAAGCTGCAGGTGAACGAATGATTGCCAACGAATTAGCGACCAATCTACCCTGGGATGTACCGCCACTCTCGTTTCTAAACCCCGATCAGCAGGTGCAGTTTAAGCAAGCTGCAACGATTCGTCAGTTTAGCCTGGGGGATATGCTCTGGTCGACCGATGAGCCGGGTCTCCAACTGCTGGTGGTGAGTGGCAAGGTGCGACTGGTGCCCGAAGAAGGGAAGTCAACCATGCTCAAAAAAGGTGATTGGTTGGGCGATCGCCTGGATCTCCCCGGTTTTTGGAAGGCTCGCGCGGCAGACAAAGATGTGGTCATCGCACAGTGGAGCGTTGAGCTGTGGGATCAGGTTTTCTCAGCCGAGCTAGAGCGCTTTTGGGCACTCCAACGCAATCGCCATTTGCCCCAAACGACAGAAACCCCGCAACCTGTCTCTGGCTTTCCCTTTGTCGCGGGAATTAATACCGCAGCCGCCTGTTTAACGATGGCAGCCAGCCATTTCCAAATTCCGGCTCAGTTGGAGTGGGTGCAACGCCAAGTACGGGGACAGCGATCGGCTGAAGTTGTGGAAGCCGCCGAAAAAGTCGGGCTACAACTGCGGCGCATTGACACTGCCTGGACTAATCTACGTCAGCTTGGACTGCCAGCCCTCATGCAGTGGCACGATCAGTCTGGTGGTGCAAACGGGGGTGCTGCGAATGGCTCGAACTTAATTTTGCCTCGTTCTGTGCGGGCTGCAAGCGAGTCGAACACTCACTGGGTGGTGGCGTACGCGGTCAAGGGCGATCGGCTCATTGTCGCCGACCCGCTCAACCCCAGTCGGACGTGTGAAAGCATCCCGCGATCGCTGGTCGAACGCGTTTGGGATGGGCAACTCTGGCAGATCGACCCGATTCAGAAGCAAGAAAACTTCAGCCTTGCCTGGTTCTTACCTGCCATTTGGAACTATCGTACACTGCTGGGTGAGGTGCTGCTGGCATCCTTCACGCTGCAACTGTTGGGGCTGGCAACACCCGTGATCACACAGGTTGTGATCGATCGTGTCATGGTGCAGGGCAGCCTTTCCACACTGGATGTCATGGCGTTTGCCCTTTTCGGTGTAGCATTTTTTGAAGCGGGCTTGGGCATTTTGCGTCTCTTCATTTTTACGCACACCGCACGACGGCTTGACCTGAGCCTCTCTGCCCAACTGTTTCGGCATTTAATGCGCCTGCCGCTGTCTTACTTTGAGGCGCGACGTGTGGGCGACACGGTTGCCCGTGTGCAAGAACTCGAAAACATTCGCCAATTCCTGACTGGGACAGCGCTAACGGTCATTCTGGATGCCGTCTTCGCCGTGGTCTATCTGGTGATTATGTTTGCTTACAGCATTCCGCTCACCTTTGTCTCACTGGCTATGGTGCCGTTCTTTGCGCTACTGACGTTGACCGTAACCCCAATTTTACGAAAGTGGCTGAATGAAACCTTCAACCGCAGTGCCGATAGCCAATCCTTCTTGGTCGAAACGATTACTGGGATTCAGGCAGTGAAAGCGCATACTGCCGAACGCGTGGCGCGCGATCGCTGGGAAGGGCTGTTTGCTCGGTTCATCCGCACAGGCTTTAAAGCGTCTACTACTTCTAACATCAGCAACAATATTGCCGATTTTCTAACCAATTTTTCCTACCTGGTGATTCTTTGGTTTGGTGCCAAGCTGGTGATTGAACAGAAGCTCACGATCGGTCAACTGGTTGCCTTCCAAATGCTGTCCGGCAGAATGACGGGACCGCTGCTGCGGCTGGTGCAGCTTTGGCAAAATCTCCAGCAAGTGCTCCTGTCGGTCGATCGTATCGGTGATATTCTCAATACTGCTCCTGAAGCTGAAGCGGGTTCTGGCTTAGTGCTGCCGCCCTTGCAGGGGCAAATGACATTCGATCAAGTCTTTTTCCGCTACTACCCAACGCAAGAGCCAGTGCTGCGCGGCATTTCCTTCAGCGTGCAGCCAGGGATGCTAGTGGGAGTCGTTGGGCGCAGTGGCTCTGGCAAAAGTACGCTCTCCAAGCTGATTCAACGCCTATATGCCATCGAATCCGGTCGCATTTTAATTGACGGGTTCGACATTAAGAGCGCCGACTTATCCTCACTACGCCAACAGGTTGCTGTGGTGTTGCAAGAAGATTTTCTCTTTAATGGAACGGTGCTAGAAAATATCAGTCTCGGACATCCAGACATTGGTGCCGAACAGGTGATCGAAGCGGCTCGGCTGGCAGTTGCTCACGACTTTATTAGTGAATTGCAGCACGGCTACGAAACCAGCGTTGGCGAACGGGGCACGGCACTCTCCGGCGGACAGCGTCAGCGGATAGCTCTGGCACGGCTCTTCCTCTCTAACGCGCCGCTTTTGGTGCTGGATGAGGCAACGAGCGCTCTGGATGCCGAAACGGAGCAGCAGGTTTTGCAGAATATTCAAAAAGTGTCACAAAACCGTACCGTTTTCTTGATTGCTCACCGCTTTGCACCACTGAAACGGGCTGATTTGATCGTGGTGCTAGAGAAAGGGGTGCTGGTGGAAAAGGGAACTCATGACGAGTTGCTGCGGAGCAAAGGCTTGTACTGGTCTCTCTATCAGCGGCAGCAGGCATCAGTCTAGAAGACGACCTACGGATGTCAACGTTATATTTGCTACTGCCGCCATGCTCGGTATTGCTGGTCAGGGTTTCTACGTAGAAACCCTGGCTTTTGCGTACACAAAACAAGTTTTTTGTAAAGATATACGAAAATAATCGTTACTTTGTTAGCTAACGATGAGGAGTCGGGCACTATAGCGAAGCCATTGTAGGTGTGATAAGCGATGCCCGCAGATTCCGTTGGTAACACTTTAGCGACCGCTAAGCAGATTTTTCCGATCGTCAGTACACAAACGTCAACCGAATTCATCGGTGTTGACGCTGGTATTCTCGATGCTAATGACTACTACAGCTTCAAACTTTCTCGCACTAGCAGCTTCACGCTATCGCTGGCGGGCTTAAGTGCAAATGCGGATGTTGAGATTCTGACCAGCACTGGGGCGATCGCTACAGGTACAGATGGCTCCCTGCTGAGTTCGAGCAACACGGGTACGTTAGCGGAGTCGATTAATAATATTCTTGACCCGGGTACTTACTATATTCGTGTGCTTCCAGGACCCGCCACCGATCCGCTCAACCCGCTCACCACAACACCCAGCACTAACTACAGTCTTAACGTCGCAGCCAATAGCAATACCAAGACAGACATTGTCTGGCGTAACTACAAATCCGGCGAGAACACCGTCTGGGTAATGGATGGGATTACGCGCGTCTCCAGTTTGAATATTCAAGGGGTAGGAGATCTGAACTGGGCAATTCAAGCAACCGGAGACTTCAATGCCGACGGAAACACTGACATTGCTTGGCGCAATTATGCGACTGGAGAAGATGTAATCTGGGTCATGGATGGGACAACGCGAGTCTCCAGCGTCAATATCCAAGCGGTTGGAGACCCAAATTGGAAGATCCAGGGATCGGGCGACTTCAACAGTGATGGTACTAGCGATCTTCTTTGGCGGAACTCTGCGACTGGGCAAAATTCTGTGTGGTTTATCAGAGGACTAACGCTCGCCTCAAGTGTATTCATAGAGCCATTAGGTCCCAGCTATCGCATTCAGGCAGTCGCTGACTTTAACAATGACGGCAATCCTGATATCTTGTGGCGTGACTACACACCGTCAAATGTTAACAACTTCGTTTGGTTGATGAATGGCACAACGAGAGTTGGCGTGGCGGATGTGCTGCCCGCTGTAGGAGACCTTAACTGGCAGATACAGGGGGCTGTTGACTTAAACGATGATGGCAATTCAGACCTGCTCTGGCGCAATTTCGCAACGGGTCAAAATGTTGTTTGGTTTCTTAAGGGCACAACCTTTCTCTCAGCGGCAGATCTGCCCATCACGATTGATACAAACTGGCGCGCGACACCCCCCTTCAGCCGATCGCTCCCTGTTGTCCGTGCGGATGCGGCTGGTAACACCACGACAACTGCCTTTTCGATCGGTCCTGTCAACGGCAACGGCACCTACCGTGATACGGTCAGCACCACCGATGTGAATGATTACTATCAGTTCTCTCTTGGTAGCACTACGCAACTCAGTTTGGCGCTGACTGGCTTAGGTGGTGGTGCCCTGAATGGCAACTTAGATCTACAGCTATACAATGCCTTTGGCGGAGTCGTCGCCAGTTCTGCTAACGGTGGCAATGCCGCAGAATCATTTACAGTCAATGGTCTGGTCGCGGGAACCTACTATATTCAGGTTGCTGCCACGGCTGGCAGTAGTGCCTATGACCTGAATATTAGCGCCAATAATTTACCTGTACTCCTTAGCAATAACGCGTTGACGCTCAGCGAAGGCTCTGCGTTGACCATTAGCAATACTTTGTTGCAGGTAACAGATGAGAACAATACGCCCGCTCAACTGGCGTACACGCTAGTCGTACCGCCTGATAGCACCAAGGGCGCTTTGAGCTTGAATGGAGCCGCGATCGCTCAAAACAGCATCTTTACGCAGGCTGACATTGATGCTGGCAAGCTCAGCTATAACCAGAATGGCAGTGAAACGCTCACTGATAGCTTTGTCTTCAGCGTGTCCGATGGCGTTGGTGGGACTGTTGCTAACACAACTTTCACCATCAATACAATTCCTGTTAACGATCCACCCACGCTATCAATTAACACGGCATTGACGCTCAGTGAAGGTGCAGCCGCCAGCCTTTCGAGCTTGAATCTGCTTGTAGCTGATGTCGAGCAATCGGCAGCGCAGTTGATTTATAGCCTCAACAGTGCGCCGAGCAATGGTAGCTTACTGCTGAATAATACGGCGATCGCCGCAGGAAGCACCTTCACGCAGGCAGATATCACTAGCGGCACGAAGCTAAGCTACAGCCATAATGGGTCTGAAACGACCAACGATAGCTTTAGATTTACCGCTACCGACGGAGCAGGTGGCACTGTCGTACTTTCACCGCAGACCTTCAGCCTCTCTGTTACGCCCGTTAACGACGCTCCCATCTTAATTTCAAATCGAGGGTTGACCGTTACTGAAGGTGCGGCTCCCATCATCACGTCGGCGCTGCTGCAAACCAGCGATGCTGAATTTACAGGAACCGCCATCTCGCCGCAGCTTCCAGACCAAATTATCTACACGTTGGGCACAGCACCCATCAACGGTACACTCTTTGTGGGCACCAACGCACTGACCGCTAACGGTACGTTCACGCAGGCAGATGTTAACAACAATCGCATCCTCTATAACCACAACGGTAGTAAGACCAACAGCGACAGTTTCGTCTTCCGTGTCTCTGATGGCACCACTGTTACCACTGACTCAACCTTCAACATCATTGTTTCACCCGTCAACTCGCCACCTGTGCTCAGTCTGAATGCAGGCTTGACGATCGGCGAAGGCACAACCGCCAGTATTGGTAGCGCGCTGCTGCAAGTCACTGACCCAGACAGTCCACCGCCTCAAGTGAAATATACCCTGGGTCAGAAGCCGCTGAATGGCGACTTGAAGCTGAATGGCACCGCTTTGACAGCAGGGCAAACCTTTACGCAGCAGGATATCAACACGCTCGATCGCCTGACGTATCAGCACAACGGCAGTGAAACCACCAGCGATAGCTTTAGCTTTACGGCATCTGACCCATTTGGAGCGGTGATTCCCAGTACAACCTTTAGTATTGCGGTGACTCCGGTCAATGATGCCCCGACACTCTTATCCAACGTTGGTCTGACGCTTTCGGAGGGCGCGACTGGCAGTATTACCACCACGCTGTTGAGCGCCGCCGATGTCGATAATTTAGACCCACAGATCACCTACACCGCTTCGACACCTGCTCATGGCAGCCTGGTTTTGGGGGCAACGACTGTAACTAGCTTCACGCAGGCTGATCTGGCAGGTGGGCAACTCAAGTACGTGCATGACGGTAGTGAATCCATTTCGGATAGTTTCAGCTTCACACTCAGCGATGGTACGGCGATCGTTGCAGCGAGAACCTTCAACGTCTCTGTGCTCCCGGTGAATGATCTGCCTGGACTGGCTAATAACGTCGGTTTGACGCTGGCGGAAGCGGGAACGAGCACGATCGCCAATACTGCTTTATTGATCACCGATAACGATGGTCCGGGTTCCTTAACCTACACAGTGGGCACTGGCACGACCAGAGGTGCGCTAAAACTGGGCACAGCCACCCTTGCGGCAGGGCAGACCTTCACCCAGGCAGATATTACAGGCAACCGTCTCTCGTATACCCACGACGGTTCCGAAACAACAGCCGATAGCTTTACCTTTACAGCCTCTGATGGCTCTACAGGCACACTTGCGCTCACGACCTTCAACATTGCCGTTACCCCTGTCAATGATGCGCCTGTTTTGGTTTCCAATGGCGGCATTACGTTACTGGAAGGTGCGTTGACTACCATCAGCAGTAGCGTGCTACAGGTCAGCGATGGTGACAGTCCGCCGTCAACAAGCCTGGTTTACAGCGTGACCAACCCTCCCACAAGCGGCACGTTGCTGTTGGCTGGTAGTCCAGTGACTAGCTTTACGCAAGCGAATTTGAACAGCGGGCAACTGGTCTATCAGCACAATGGTACTGAATCGCTGTCGGATAGCTTTACCTTCAACGTAACGGATGGTGTGGTGACAACGCCTGTAGGTCCGAGCGTCTTCAACATTGCGATTACCCCTGTGAACGATGCCCCTGGCATTTCTAACAATCTGGGGCTGACGCTGGCAGAAGGAGCGACGAGCACGATCGCCAGCACGGCTCTCGCCATCACCGACAATGACGGTCCCGGACCGTTGACTTATACACTGAGCGCTGGCACAACCCGAGGTAGCCTGAAACTCGGCGCTGCCACTCTATTGGCAGGTCAAACCTTTACACAGGCAGACATCGCCAGCAACAGCCTCTCGTATACCCATGATGGAACGGAGACGACCACCGATCGCTTTAGCTTTACCGCGTCGGATAACTCGACAGGCACGATCGCTCTCACCACTTTCAGCATCAACGTGACACCTGTCAATGACGCTCCAGCGCTGACCGTTCCGGGCTTCCAGGCAGTTGATGAGGATCTCCCGCTGGCATTCACAGGGTCAAAACTGATTAGTGTTAGTGACGCAGATATCGGTGGTAATCCTCTAGTTGTAACGCTCTCAGCCTCTGGTGGTACGCTCAGTCTCAATCCTGGCAGCTTGACTGTCAACAACAATGGCACCAACCTGGTTACGCTGACCGGGCAGCTAACGGCAGTGAACAATGCGCTGAGTAGCCTGGTTTATAAGGGTCTCCTGAATTTCAACGGTCCCGATACGATTAGCGTTGCTGTCACGGATCAGGGTAGCACTGGGGCAGGTGGAGCACAGACCGATACACGGACGATCGACTTGATTGTTAACCCCATTAATGACGCACCGACTTTGACCGTTCCTGGGGCACAAGCCGTTTTAGAAGATGCAACGCTCTCATTGGCAGGTCTGCTTGATACCACTGATGCCGATTCGGGTACCAACCCCGTCAGAGTCAACCTGACCGCTACGAATGGCGCATTGACGCTTGGTACAACTGGTGGGCTGACTTTTGTGAATACCACCACAAACGGTAGCAGCACAATCACCGCTACAGGGACGATCGACAGCATCCGGGCTGCACTCGCAACCCTTAGCTACCAGGGCAATGCCAACTACTTTGGTGCTGATGCCATCATCATCAACGTAGACGATCAGGGTGCAGTCGGTGCCTCCAGCGCGCTGAACATTCAGAGAACGATCGCGGTGAATGTCATTCCCGTTAACGATGCACCGTCCTTCACGGCTGGTCCTAACCTAGTTGTCAACGAAGATGCCGCAGCACAAACGGTTAATTGGGCAACGGGCATTTCGACGGGTCCGGCAAATGAGTCGAGTCAGACGCTCAACTTCATTACGTCCAACAACAATGCCAGCCTGTTCACCGTCGCACCGACGATCGATCCCAGCGGCAACTTAACTTACACCCTTGCTCCCAATGCCAATGGCGTGGCAACGGTGACCACCAACCTGGTCGATAACGGCGGCACTGCTAACGGTGGCAACGATACGTCGCCCGCCAGCACCTTTACCATCACCGCTAACCCAGTAAACGATGCACCGTCCTTTATCAAGGGCGCGAATCAGACCATCAGCGAAGATGCAGGCGCACAAGCGATCGCTGGCTGGGCAACCGCAATCTCAGCCGGACCAGCCGATGAAGCGGCTCAGACGCTCAACTTCCTGGTGAATACAGACAATCCCTCACTGTTCTCAGTCGCACCGACGATCGACCCTGCAACAGGCACCCTCATCTATACAGCTGCTCCCAATGCTAATGGGACAGCGATCGTGACTGTGCAGCTTAGAGACAACGGTGGCACGGCTCTAGGCGGAGCTGATCGTTCCACGCTTCAGACCTTCACGATTAATGTCACTGCGGTCAACGACGCGCCTGTCTTCACCCTGCCCAATCCGCCCACAGTCAGCGAAGATACAACGCTGGCGATCGCAGGTATCAGCCTTACCGATGTCGATTCGGGCAGCAGTGCGCTGGTCGTCACCCTGGCTGTCAACAGTGGGACGCTCCAACTGGGCAATACTACTGGACTGACCATCACCGCTGGCTCCAATAACAGCAGCAGCATTGCTTTCAGCGGCACACTCACCGACATCAACGCGGCACTGTCTGGACTCAGCTACCGTGGTAACCTGAACTTTAATGGTGCCGATACGCTGACGCTCACCGCCAACGATCAGGGCAATACTGGCTCTGGCGCGATCGGCATCGACAGCAGAACGCTGGGTATCACCGTCGGCGCCGTCAACGATGCACCACTGATCATCGTACCGGGTAACCAAACGGTAGACGAAGATACTAATCTGCTGCTCTCTGGAATCAACATCACCGATGCGGACTCCAATCCCAACCCCATCACTGTCACGCTCACCGCAACCAACGGAACGCTGACACTCGATCCACTCGTGCCTGGCAGCACAACGCTCACGCTCACCGACACGCTAGATAACATCAATACCGCGATCGCCAATCTAACCTATCGCGGCAGGCTCAACTACAACGGAGCCGACACGATCACCATCCGGGCAAATGATCAAGGTAATGCTGGCTTTGGCGGTCCCTTAACCGACATTAAGACCATCAATGTGAATGTCAATGCGGTCAATGATGCACCAACCTTGACCGTACCTGGAGCACAGACCGTCAACGAAGACACCAATCTCGTCTTCAACGCGGGTCGAGCGATCACTCTGACCGATGTAGACTCTGGAGCGAACCCGGTTCAGGTCATCTTCGCGGTCAGCAACGGCAGCCTGACGATCGGTGCGGTTGGCGGCGGTAACACACTCATAGGCAGCGGCACAAGCGCTATCACCTACAGCGGCACATTGGCAGCCCTGACCCCAGTACTCAACACTCTGACCTATCGCGGTAGACAGGATTACTTCGGTGCGGACACGCTGAGTGTCATCATCAACGACCAGGGCAACACGGGTTCCGGTTCACCTGGTATCGCTACTGGCTCTGTTGCCATCACGGTTAGCTCGGTGAACGACGCACCTGTCTTGCTAACGAACCGATCGCTGACCTTGAGCGAAGGCACCTCTAGCGTCATTACCAACTCTCAACTTCGCACCACCGATGTAGACAATACGCCTGATCTGCTCGTCTACACGCTGTTTAGCGCACCCAATCCACTCACCAGTGGCAGCTTACGGCTTTCTAATGGCGGCGGTACTACGGCGACTCTGGCGGCTGGCGGCACGTTCACTCAGGCAGATGTCAATAGCGGCTATCTCTCCTACCTCCAAAACGGCAGCGAAACGACGAGCGATAGCTTTACCTTCACGGTCGCTGATAACACACCGGGTAGTATCACCGTTCCTGGCGCTGGCACTGCCACCTTCAACATCGTGATCAACCCGGTGAATGATGCGCCCGCGATCGTCAACAACGCAAGGCTAACCCTCACCGAAGGGGGAACGAGTACAATCTCCACCACCTTGCTGAGTGTCAGTGATGCTGATAACACAACGGCTCAACTGAGGTACACCCTGAGCAGCACCCCCAACAGCGGGAACGTGCGGTTGAACGGTAGTGCTCTCACCATAGGACAGACCTTCACCCAGGCAGATATCGAAAGCACTCGCATCTCCTATCGCCATAACGGTAGCGAAACCACCAGCGACAGTTTCATCTTTGCGGTGAGCGATGGCGCAGGTGGAAACACAGGCAGCAGGACGTTCAACATCAGTATCACGAATACAAATGATGCACCGACGATCGTCTCGTCTGGTCCTGCCACTGTGAATGAAGGCGCAACGCTCAACCTCACCAACACCCTCCTGCGAACGTCCGACCCCGACAACCTCACGTCCGAACTCATCTACACCTTGCCAACCGTCCCCATCTCCGGCACACTCTTCCTAAACGGGGCGGCACTAGTGGGCGGCGCAACCGTGACGCAGCAGCAAATCGACCAGGGCGCATTAACCTACGTTCACAACGGTGGTGAGCCTAATGGTAACGATGCCTTCTTCTTCCAGGTCTCAGATGGCACCACGACATTAAACACCCGCATCTTCAACATCAACGTCAATCCCGTCAACGATGCACCCGTGCTGGTAAGCAATACTGGCTTACTCCTGGCTGGCGATGTGCCTTCACTGACCGTCATCGGCAGCGACTTGCTCCAGGTGACAGATGTGGATAACACGACTGCCCAACTGACTTACACGCTCACGTCCGTACCCAATCCAACCGTTGGCGTACTGCGGCTCAATGGCAACCAGGTCAGCGCAGGGCAAGCCTTTACCCAGGCAGACATTGACTCGGGTAATCTCAGCTTCGACTACATCGGCAACGGCAGTAGTGAAACCTTCCAGTTCACAGTATCGGATGGTGGTGTTGGCGGTACGCTATCCAATGCGTTCTTCTACATCAACTTCAGCTACTCATAACCAACTGAAAGCGCCATTGGTCACGATCGACGTTTCGCTTAAAATTCAACGGGTGTCACACAACTGTTGCGTGGCACCCGTTTTTTTGTTTATGGTTGCTTCTGTGTCGATGGGACACATTGTAGAACTCGGTGTGGTCGCTCAAATCTGTTACATCTAATCAAATCTGCTATGCCTAAAAAGAGAGCACCAATCCACTCCTCATACGCCAAAATCTTTATAGGGAATTAGTAGGTAGTTTTCAGCATGGATATCAAGAGTGGCTTCATCGACGCGATCGGCAACACACCACTGATTCGGCTCAACAGCTTTAGCGACGAAACAGGCTGCGAAATTTTGGGCAAGGCGGAATTTCTCAATCCGGGTGGCTCAGTCAAAGATCGGGCAGCACTCTACATTATTCAAGATGCCGAAGCAAAAGGATTGCTCAAGCCTGGAGGGACTGTGGTCGAAGGCACCGCGGGCAACACAGGGATTGGACTAGCGCACATTTGCAATGCCAAAGGGTACAAATGTCTGATCGTCATTCCCGAAACGCAATCGCAGGAAAAAATCGATCTCTTACGGACGCTAGGAGCCGAAGTGCGTACCGTTCCCGCCGTGCCCTACAAAGATCCCAATAATTACGTCAGGCTTTCTGGCAGAATCGCCTCAGAAATGGAAAACGCGATTTGGGCAAACCAGTTCGACAACCTGGCAAACCGTCATGCCCATTACGCCACAACGGGACCCGAAATTTGGGCGCAAACAGGTGGAAAAATCGATGGCTGGGTTGCTGCGACGGGAACAGGCGGTACCTACGCAGGCGTTTCGCTGTTTCTCAAAGAAAAGAATCCACAGATTCAATGTGTCCTTGCCGACCCGATGGGAAGTGGACTCTACAGCTATGTCAAAACAGGCGAACCAAAATCAGAGGGGAATTCCATCACCGAGGGCATTGGCAACAGCCGCGTGACTGCCAACATGCAAGGTGCGCCCGCTGATGATGCCATTCAAATTGACGACACTGAAGCCGTGCGTGTGGTCTATCAACTGCTGGAAAAAGACGGGCTGTTTATGGGTGGCTCTGTAGGCATTAATGTGGGAGCCGCGATCGCCCTGGCAAAACGACTTGGAGCAGGACACACGATCGTCACTGTGTTATGCGATGGCGGCAGTCGTTACCAATCGAAGCTGTTCAATCGCGACTGGCTAGCAACGAAAGGTTTACTGCCAGCGTAGTTGGTTGACGGCAATCGGCTGGTGGCGCTAAACGATCGCCAGTCCTGCCCAGAGTCAGCCAATGGATAGAGATCGCAAAAATAGAGCGTAAAGTTTCGCTAAAGCATGGTCGCCGCTTATTTCTGTAGCTTATAATACAGATATGAAAGAAATCGTTCATCTAGCCGCTTCTTAAATCCGGCAGACGGAAGTAGGGAGAAGTCCCGAAGGAACGCGCCTCAACCCACCACAAACAACACATTTAATCAAGAGGCGAAGACCATGCAACTTACTTACCGTGGCACTCAATACAACTACAATCCGCGTAGCGCTGAAGCCGTTCACGAAGCAACTGTTTTCCGCGCTGTCCGACCCACTTTCAATCTACATTATCGTGGTTCTGTTTATACCGTTGATCCCAACGTCGAACTACACCTGCCAATGGTTAAACCAACAGCACCGTTGGTGTATCGCGGCTCTACCTACGCCTTGAACGGTTGGACAGAACCCGCTGCTGTAACGCAACGTGCAGCGATTAGCTCAGGCACCCATAGCTTCAATAAGAAAGTGTCTGGCAGCGCGGAGTCCTCAGCCATTCACCGTAGCAACCTCCAGGGCAACGTACAGCGTCGCCTTCAGGTCGCACGTGAGCAAGGCGATCAAGACCTCATTAACCTGCTTGAGCGTGAGCTACAGCAACTTGCGTAGAACTGCCTGCGAAATCTGGTTTGTGTTGGCAGTAAATGACAGTTGGACTCAAGGCGTTACCGCGCTTAGTTGCTAATACATCTGCGGATCGACTGGCTGGAATGATGGCTTGAATCTTTAACTCCCTGATAAGGGTTCTCACTACCCAACAACGGTACAGGACATCTGTACCGTTTTTTTGTGTCATCTGTACAGTCTGCGTATAACATGGCTGACATCAAACCAGCCGTAAGGGGACTGCACTATGACAAGTAGCAAACAGTGTGGAAGAACAGAACGTTCTCGGCAGCGTTTTGGTGGCAGCGGTCTACGATCGCTCACCATGCACCGATACCATTCGATCAATCAATCAGGGCTTTCAGGTAGCTGGGCGATCGGTAGTTGGGCGATCGGTAGTTGGGCGATCGTGTCTCTTACAGTCGTAGCACCAAGCCAAGCACAGCAGCTAGTGCCATTGCCACCCCCTCCTACGGTTTCAGTGCCGGGGCTGATGACGACTCCCTCTGCCACCAACTCAACACCGTTACCTGGCGGCGAAACTGTTTTTCTAGCGCCTATCAATCGTTCAGGGGCAGCGGGACAATATACCGTCTATGTGAGCGGCGATAGCCCTTATCTGTTACAGCAAGTGCGATCGATTGAGCCGAGTGCGTCAGTGCAGCGGTATCAAGGGCAACCAGCTATTCAAGTGGGGACATTTGATAATGAGGCAGGTGCCAGGCGGCAAGTTGCAGCGTTGAACTCGCAGGGCATTATGGCTGAGGTGGCGACGACTAATGCAGCCACGATTGCAGCCCCATCGAATGTAGCGACGACAAGCCGTTATGTTGTGGTCATCCCAGGTGGTCGAGATGAGCTTTCCAGTCTGGCAGATCGAGCCATTCGCATGGGTATTCGTCAGGAAGCTATTCAAGAGAAAGGAGCACCGTTAGGTCCGCATCTGGAAATTGGTCCATTTGTACAGCATAACGATGCCAAGAAGATCAGTCAGTTTCTCAATGGAGGTGGTCTTGATGCGCGAGTTCACTACAACCGCTAAAGCCATACTGATGAGTTAACGGTTACCTGTAAAAGGCTCAATCGGCGGTCAATTTGATTGGCAGTCCATGTGATGCCTGCTGCTATGGATGAGCGCTAAAGCAGTTCTGCACTTTTGCAGAGTGAAGCAACCTTAGCGGCATAGAGTATACGATCGTCCCTCTGCCTCTGGTGTATTGGTTTTGCGCGAGGGTTTAGCTATACAGTTCTTGTGAGCTGCACACGCTAGCTCATAGAGTGTTGCGCCATTTAGAATGACGGTTTTGATAGCACCGACGAGAACTCAAACGATTCAGCAAATTGTAGTCACTTCTGCACAAATGCGCCAAATCGAAGCGCGTGTTTTTGCGGCAGGTATGCCCGTTGAAGCGCTGATGGAGAAGGTCGCAGGGCTGATTACGCGTCGAGTTGAGTTACTCTACCCTGACACGCGACAACAAATCGGCGTGTTGGTAGGACCAGGGCACAACGGCGGCGATGCACTGGTCGTCGCGCGTGAGCTTCACCTCAAAGGCTATGCTGTTTCGATTCACTGCCCCTTTTCCACGCTCAAAGATCTGACTGCCAGCCATAGCCGCTATTGTCAAAGTCTGGGCATCCCTTTTGTGAAGGTAGAGGCACTGCAAGGTTGTGATGTCTTAATAGACGGTATGTTTGGCTTTGGACTGGAGCGATCGCTCAGTGATGCGATCGCCGCCACAGTTAACCAAATCAACCAGTGGTCTCAGCCTGTGATCAGCATCGACCTTCCTTCTGGGCTGCACACCGATACTGGAGCGGTTTTAGGAACGGCAGTGCGTGCTACCCAGACCCTTTGCCTGGGACTATGGAAGCAAGGACTGTTGCAAGATCAAGCACTCGATTATGCAGGCACCGTTGCATTAATTGATTTTGACCTACCTCTTGCAGATGTTTGGGCAGTGCTGGGAGACCAACCCTCTGTAAGATGCATAACGCCAGAGCAAGCGATCGCCCATATCCCTTTAACCCGCCCTGCTGCCACGCACAAATACCAGATGGGTCATGTACTGCTGATCTGCGGCTCTCGCCGCTATGCTGGGGGCGCACTGCTCACTGCACTAGGCGCACGTGCTAGCGGTGTTGGGATGCTGTCGATCGCCGCTCCTGCTACGCTGAAGGCAACGCTCACAGCACAGTTGCCAGAAGCGCTGGTATGGGGCTGTGCAGAGACAGAAACAGGCGCGATCGCTCAACTGCCTGATGAAATTGATTTGCATGCGTATGACGCGATCGCCTGCGGTCCCGGCTTAACGATGGACGCAAACGCCATCGTGCAAAAAGTCTTGCAGGAAGAGCAGGCGATCGTCCTGGATGCTGATGGGCTAAACATTCTTGCCCAAATGGGGACAGTGCCAACACTTCAACGACGGCAAGCGCCAACCGTCATTACTCCTCACCTCGGCGAATTTAAGCGTCTCTTCCCTGATCTCGCTGAACCAATGCCATGTCGCATTACTGCTGCTCAAACTGCCGCTGCACAATCTGGTGCCATTGTGCTGTTGAAAGGAGCGCGAGTGGCGATCGCCAACCCGGAAGGTACCGTCTGGATTAATCCTGGCAGTACGGCTGCACTTGCCCGTGGCGGTAGTGGTGATGTGCTGACTGGGCTATTGGGTGGACTACTGGCACAAGCGATCGCAACACCAGCCTCGTCACCATCTGTCATTGCTACTGTGCAAGCAGGCGTTTGGTGGCATGCTCAGGCAGGCATTCTTGCCATGCAGGAGCGTACAATTTTAGGCGTTGATGCTTTTACGCTGGCGCACTATTTGATTCCAACATTGCAACAAACGCTACAGCGGGTAGAGCGATCATATGAGTATTAAAATTCTGCTTAACACTCAAGTCAACGCTACTCGAAGCAGATCACCGCAGACGCGATAGAACGTTCGGTGTCAAGTCCGTGTCGGATATATTAAATGCAGTTGAGATCCGCCGTTTATAGATCAGGATGCTGTCGCGTCAATCCTCTAGAACGAGCTCTTCAAATCCAGCTAAAATCTCTTGACAAACTTCCAACTCCGCATTGCTCCACGTAAGAAAAAGAATAGAGTCTATAGTGGTGTTCTTATTAATCTGGACATAAGAAGTTGCTGCTCTTAAAAGCTCACCAGAAAGCTTCTTCAGATCTCCTTGACCAGTGCCAACTCCCATAAGAGGAAACAGAATTGTTTTTGGTGCTACAGACTTCAGCTCTAATGAATCTGCTTTCCTAAGAGAATTTGTGACGCATTCGCCAATATTTTGGATTGGCAAATAACCTTGCCCGACCTCACCTTGGACAGCAGCAACATGAAAGATTTTCTTAACATTGTGAGTTCTTTGCAAGGCTCCAGAATCAGTCATCAAAACTGTTGAAGGCACTACATTAAGATTGTTACCCATCAATTGAGCCAATCCTTTTTCAATCAAATCATTACTTGCAGTACCAGTGATAGGGTCTTTTTCGGCACCAAGATAACGAATGATCCCGGAGATGGAGCGATCGTAGAACCGAGCCATCTGCATATTAGTATTCTCTGAATTGACCCAAATATCGGCAGAGGTAACATTTTGAATTCCCCCTGTAACCAAACCCAGACGTTTGTTTGGTAATTGTCTAAATCGGTAGTAATGAGTTTTAACTTCTGGAACGGGTGTCGGTTTGCTAAGCTTAAGCTGTTGAAGCTCAGCCTCTAGCTGCTTATTTTGTTCTTTAAGCTCACTATTTCCATATGCTTCAGAAGCATTCTTGGTTCCAAACCACCAAGTGAACACAAATGCTCCAAAAGCTCCTCCCAACGAGAATCCAAACAGCTTACCATCAACCGAACTGCCGCCAGGAAAAAATAAGAAGATGAGAAGAGCTGGGAATAAAGCAATGAGTAACCAAGCAACTTGATTGGCAGACTCAAAATTCCTACTATGTTTGCGATTAAGTGTCCAAAAGTAGATGAATAGACCGACTAGCAAGCTAAGAATTGCCGTTGCCAATATGATTGAAGCAGGTATATAGCGCCCTGGCTCTGTAGGTTTCAAATCCGCTGCTAGTATTGAAAAACTTGATTTAAGAATTTTCATTTTCTCTATTTACATTAAGTTTAAGCCACAGGAAAGCAATGATAGTTTTAGCATCTAATATTTCACCAGTCTCCATTAAGCCAAAGGCTTCCTGGATTGGAATCTCGACAATTTGGGTGTCTTCATGAGCCTGTCTTAATCCACCCCCCTTAGCGATTTTGTTCTCATCTAAGACTTCTGCATAATATAAAAATATTCTTTCAGAGGAGCCGCCAGGTGACGGATAAAAAGTCGTAATGTGAAGTAAGTTTTTAACCTCATAGCCAATTTCTTCAAAAATCTCCCTGCGTACGCTTTTTTCGGGGTTTTCCTCGACTTCAACTTTGCCAGCTACTAGCTCCAATATCCATCCCAGTCCTTCTTGATAAGTTGGATATCTAAATTGATTCACTAAGATAACTTTCTGGCTACGTTGATTAACGAGCAAAACTGCTGCTGAATCCCCCCGATCAAGATTCAGTAGCCGGGTCGGAGCACTCATTTGACCATCGAACTGCTCGTACCTAACCACTGCCTCGTCTACTTTGAAGAAGTCATCCAAAAGCCGACTTTGACTCTCAATTTGTACCTTCTTCACTGGTTCGCCTCTGTAAGATTTAGTCTTAATTACCTTCTAAGGTAGGTCATTCGTAAACTATAAGTAAGCCGTTCTCCAACATTAACGCCATACCTCTTTCTAGTTTGTACCATAAGCTCCTCCTGCTACACAAGCGCAGTATCAGAGCTTACAGCAGTGATGATTCATTTTTAGCTATGCCCTCTAGCACGAATGGACTTAGGCGGAAAACTCTGAGGTTTTGTCACACAGAAAGAGCAAAAAATGCTCAGATAGCTTTCAAGGTTGTTTCAATTTAGGCAACGAGGTTGAGTTAACCGAGCCGCTTCAAAGATCAAAGCTGCACGTGTTGCCAGAAAATTTTGCTTAGAACAACTGCGCCAACCATTGAATCTGCCTGTTGAATACTCTGGGTCGTTGCAACTACAGATTACTGTCGATATCTCTAAGCCAATGACCACCGAAGCTATACAGTAGCGGCTTACGTTTGCAGCTCTAATGCTCTAAGCTGATTCTGAATACGATCGCGATCGCTCCTTGCTGGTTGAAAATCGGGCTTAATTGTTAATGCCTGCTCTAGCGAGTGCATGGCATCACGATATTGCCTTAATTCACAGAGAGCACGACCTCGCCAGTACCATGCAGTATAGCTTTCAGGTTGGATCTGGATTGCCTGCTCAAAGCAAGTAATCGCCTCTTGATGCTGCTTCAGACGCAGAAAAGCGCCCCCCATGCAGCAATGGATATCTACGTCATCTGGCTTCAGTTGCGATGCCTGTTGATAGGACGAAATTGCCTCTTCGTAGCGCTCTAAGCCGTATAAAACATTGCCTCGCCAGCGCCAAAGTTGGGCATCATTCGATCGCAGGAGACACGCCTGATCGTAGGCGCTCAACGCCTCTACATGGCGCTTCTGCTTTTCCAATGTGTGTGCCTCTTGCAGCAAGCGATCGTAATCAGTGCTGACCATAGCGACCGTTTCACTCACATTAGCCAGCGGGATGGTAACGATCGTTTCCTCATCACGTTTTTCTGTTTTCGGAACGCTGACGATCGTGTCCCCTGGTGTTTCAGCCATCCCAGCAGCCTTGTCTTTCCCTTGCTTAGGACAACTGACGATGGTTGCTTCTGCGTTTGGTAGCGTTGATGGGGCAGGCTTTGGTGCTGAACGACGATGAGACTGGTGTCCGTTCAGGGCGATCAGAGGGTAGCCAGAATCCATTTGCGAGTCATCCGTAGAGGCAATGGTGGCATCGTCCTCCTCTGGTAGCTCTGAGTCGCCTGCTTTAAGCTGCTGCAAGACGCGCCTGCGACCGTCCACTGCTTCCTGAAAATCGGGCTTCAACTGCATTGCACGATCGTAGGAGGCGATCGCCGCTTCCGGTTGCTGGAGGCTCTCTAACAACCGTCCTCGGTCATACCATGCCCAGTAATTCTCTGGCTGTAACTGCACCACTTTGTAGTAGGAAGCAACGGCTTCTTCATAGCGAAGCAGTTGCTCCATCACGTTGCCGCGCTTGAACCACACCACGTGATCGTCAGGCTGCATCTCGACAACTCGATCGTAAGCAATGACCGTTTCTTCATAACGGTGCAGATTTTCAAGCGCCATCCCGCGCATAAACCATGCCAGAGCGTCATCGGGATTCAGGGCGATCGCACGATCGCAGGCAACTAATGCTTCGTCATAGTGTTGCAGATGATAGAGGGTATCAACCCGGCGCAATTGGCTCAATATCTGTTTGCGACTCTCGACCGCGAGTTGAAAATCGGGTTTGAGCTGTACAGCACGATCGTAGGACGTGATCGCTTCATCAGGCTGCTGTAGCTGTTCGAGCGCTTTACCGCGATCGTGCCATGCCCAATAATTCTCAGGCTGAAGCTGCACGACTTGCTCAAAGGACGCTAAAGCCTCTTGATAGCGCTGGAGCTGTATGAACACGGTGCCTTGCTTGTACCATGCCAGATAATCGTCTGGGTGAATCTGCACCACGCGATCGTAGGACGCGACCGCGTCGTCGAAGCGCTTCAGGTTTTCAAGCGCCATGCCCCGCTTAAACCACGCCACATCGTCATGGGGCTTTGCTTGTAGCACTCGGTCATAGGCAACAACTGCTTCCTTATACCGCTGGCGCTGAAATAAATCATCGCCACGTTCTAGCCAGGCGAGATGTCCATCAAAACTGACTACGGTTGGCTCTGCTAACACAGATGCAACGGGAGCAGTCCTTGTCAGCGATCGCAGTGCCTCTAGCGCTTCTTTGGCAGATTCATACCGCTGCCGAAAGTCATAGCGCACCATTATGTCTAGCACCTGGGCAAATTCAGTGCTGACCTGCACCTGGTCGCGCCAGATAATTTCGCTGGTTTTAGGGTCTTCCCTGAGCTTTTTAGGATAAATGCCTGTCAAGCATTGAATCGCCATCATACCCACTGCATAGATGTCGCTGCTAAAGCGCGGTTTGCCTGCCAACTGTTCGTTTGGCATATAGCCAGAGGAACCAACCGCGATCGTAATGCTCACTTCGCGCTCGTCTATAATCTGGGCACCAATTTGTTTAACCGCTCCAAAATCGATCAGGAAGAGGCGGCGATCGCTTTGCTGTCGAATCAAGTTAGAGGGCTTAATGTCACGGTGGACAACCTGCTGCTGATGTACAAACTCCAAGACAGTGAGCAAATCTTGCAGCAGATGAATCACTTCCAGTTCAGTAAACTGAGGTTGCAGCTTGAGCGCCTGACTCAACACCTGCCCTTCAATGAACTCTTGCACAAGATAGAAGTCTTGTGCCTCTTCAAAGTGGGCGAATAGCCTGGGAATTTGCTCGTGACTACCCAGCGTATAGAGCGCCTCTGCCTCTGTATCAAATAAGCGCCTTGCTGCTTGCAGTGCGTCTGGATCGCTCATTCTGGGTTTGAGCTGCTTCACAACACAATGGGGCTTGCCAGGAAGATGCAAATCACTCGCCAAATACGTTTGCCCAAACCCGCCACCACCTAAGTGACGGATAATCTGGTAGCGTCCCCCAAGGATTTTGCCCAACATAGGTTATGAAAGCTTCAGAGTGTCGAGAACTGCCTAGTGATGACCCAAGGGAAATCCTTCATCATTACTAACAGTTCCCAGACACGTCATCATCAGTAGCCGTTCCAGCTTGTTCTTAGATTTATAGTAAAGCGGCTCTGCAAGCTACGAAAATTTACCTAATGGCAGCCTTTAGCCAGGAGTCTGGGTTAGCAGCGGCTCTAGCCAGGGCTGGAACTGGTCACGACGAAACACTTGTGCCCGACGACGATAATCGAACCGCAGTAAACTAGGGATGCCATGCTTGCGAACGCATTCTTTTAGCCAGGACGCAACGCCTTGACCCTCCTCAGGAACCATCTCGGCTTGAAACGGACCGTACATCAAAACCAGCATGCTATGCGCTTGAAGAGGGGCATCGCGTTCAATAAGGCTCGTTAAACTTGGATGCGTTGAACGGGATTGACTCGCCATTCTCACTTCGGTGTCTTCTCGACTAACGCGCGCTCGTAGCGTTTTAGTCATCTCGCGTTGTGCCGTAGACTCACTGTATTCCTGGTTTGATTCAGTGTCAGCATCAGATTGGCGACGAGGTCGTCTTTGGGTCATAAAACTCCTATTTTCAGTGGGCTTAAGCAGCCAATCAAACCCTTTCCATCAAGTTGCAGAGTGTATGAGGAAGGGGAGCTGGCTGATGCAGATTAACGAAGTTACTTGCACTATGGCAATCTACTTATCTAAATAGTAGCTACTTTTTACAGAAGCGGCAATTTTCTGCACCAAAAAAACTCTGCTTGTGGTAAAGCCGACAATGAGCGATCGCTAACCGCTGTCCATCACTTCAGTGCTGGTGAGTGATGGTTAACTCTTCCACAACGAAGCATGAACCGCCAACGCTTTATTAATTGTTATGAAGCGTAGTGTCTGCAAGGTCGAAAAACTGGCGCTGTTTCCTCAGCCAATTCAGCGATAAGTCGGCTTAGGACGATACAGTTTTCTAGTTTCTGATAAGTTAGCTTGAGTAAGCCCATTTTTGTAAGTAAACGGTAGCACTATGACTGTCTGCGAATATAGGGCAGGTCTAGAAGGCATTCCCGCCACTCAGTCCAGCATTAGTTTTGTTGATGGACAGCGAGGAATTTTAGAGTATCGCGGCATTGCCATTGAAGAGTTAGCTGATAAGGGTCATTTCCTGGAAACCGCCTACCTCCTTATTTGGGGCGAATTGCCAACAGAGGAAGAATTAGAGTTATTTGAGTATGAGATTACGTATCATCGACGACTCAAATACCGTATTCGCGACATGATGAAGTGCTTTCCTGAGAGCGGTCATCCCATGGATGCATTGCAGGCATGTGCAGCAGCACTAGGGTTGTTTTATTCTCGTCGTGCTTTAGATGACCCGACCTACATCCGTGCTGCTGTCGTCAGACTGCTGGCTAAAATACCCACGATGGTGGCAGCGTTTCAGTTGATGCGAAAGGGCAACGATCCAGTTCAACCCCGCGACGATTTAGGCTATGCAGCCAATTTTCTCTATATGTTGAACGAACAGGAGCCAGATCCCTTTCCAGCACGCATTTTTGACGTGTGTTTGATGCTTCATGCTGAGCACACGATTAATGCGTCTACGTTTTCAGCATTGGTTACAGCTTCAACCTTGACTGATCCGTATGCGGTGGTTGCTTCGGCTGTGGGCACACTGGCTGGACCGCTGCATGGTGGCGCGAATGAGGAAGTCATTCTTATGCTGGAGGAGATTGGTACAGTTGAGAATGTGCGCCCCTGGCTTGAAAAGCAACTTGCCCAGAAAGGCAAGATTATGGGTTTCGGTCATCGCGTTTACAAAGTAAAAGATCCACGCGCTACGATTTTGCAACATCTCGCAGAACAGCTATTTGAGAAATACGGTCGTGATGAATACTACGATGTAGCGGTTGAGCTTGAAAAAGCAGTGGAAGAAAACCTGGGTCACAAAGGTATTTATCCCAATGTGGACTTTTACTCGGGTCTGGTTTATCGCAAGTTAGGCATTCCGTCTGACTTATTTACGCCTGTTTTTGCAATTTCTCGTACGGCTGGTTGGCTGGCGCATTGGAAAGAGCAACTGAATGAGAATCGGATTTTTCGCCCGACCCAGATTTATACAGGGCTACATGAGGCAGCATATATGCCGATCGAACAGCGTTAGAGGGCGATCGAGTCTATTCCTTTCCGAGTAGCATATTTTTTGTGCGATCGAGTGATGGGCGGCACCCCCCTTGCCTTATAGCGATGCTCTTGTCACTATGTTGCCAGTGACGATTTTCAGGAACTCCAGCCCTCGAACGATTGGTTCTGAGGGCTTTTTATTGGGCACTTTTGAGTGGGCAATGGTTGCAAGGGTAAGGTGCTGACTGAGAAGTCGCGTTACAGAAGTGTGCGCTGAGTCATTGATCTTGGTGCCCCTGGCTCATTGCTATGACCCAGTGCCGCATTTATCTATAGCGATTTGCGATCGTGCGGCAGTGATCCAGCGATATACTATGGACGCAGAGCTATGTAACAGTCCTGTTACTGAGAAAGGTCGAAGGTAAGATCTTCGGGCTTTTGATGGCAGGAGCGCTGTCGCTTCATGGGGAGCCGCCTGCACTGTTTGGTTGATTGTTAACAACGATTTACTGAGTGATGACTCAAAGCAGGTAAGCGATGAACTCAGGCATAGATTTACAGGGCGTTTTCATTCAATCCCTCACCGATTTGGGGCTACCTGCGGGTGCTGCAAAAGCAATCTGGATGCCGCTACCGATGCTGCTCATGC
This sequence comes from Tildeniella nuda ZEHNDER 1965/U140, assembly GCA_019358895.1. Classification (GTDB taxonomy): domain Bacteria; phylum Cyanobacteriota; class Cyanobacteriia; order Leptolyngbyales; family Leptolyngbyaceae; genus Stenomitos; species Stenomitos nudus. Next base: position 44,878 of record JAHHIG010000005.1, read on the forward strand.
TGGTTGGCGCAACCGTGGGTGTGCTGGTAGTCGTGTGGCTGGAGCGAAAGATTTCGGCGGCAGCGCAGCAGCGGATTGGTCCTGAATATATTGGTCCGTTAGGTGTACTGGCACCTGTAGCGGATGGCTTAAAGCTGGTTTTCAAAGAAGATGTGGTGCCAGCAAATTCGGATGCGTTGCTGTTTACGCTTGGTCCTGTAATTGTGGTCATCCCGGTCTTTCTGTCTTACCTCATTGTGCCGTTTGGGCAGAATCTGGTGGTGACGGATGTGGGAATGGGTGTCTTTCTGTGGATTGCCCTGTCGAGTGTGGCACCGATCGGCTTACTGATGTCGGGCTATGCCTCAAACAATAAGTACTCTTTGCTGGGTGGTTTACGAGCCGCTGCACAGTCCATCAGCTACGAGATTCCGCTGGCGCTGTCAGTGCTGGCGATCGCGATGATGTCGAACTCACTTAGCACGATCGACATTGTGCAGCAGCAGTCTGGCTATGGCATTTTGGGTTGGAACATTTGGCGGCAACCTGTAGGGTTCGTCATTTTTTGGATTGCGGCTTTGGCAGAATGCGAACGGATGCCGTTTGACCTCCCAGAGGCTGAAGAAGAGCTGGTAGCAGGCTATCAGACTGAATATTCCGGGATGAAGTTTGCCCTTTTCTACCTCGGCTCTTACGTTAACCTGGTGCTGTCGGCGCTGCTAGTAGCGGTACTCTATCTCGGCGGCTGGGATTTTCCGGTACCGTTGACGCTGGTAGCTGATCTGTTAGGGATTGATGAGTTCAACCCGATTTTCCAAATTGTTACAGCCTCGCTTGGCATTACGATGACGGTGCTCAAAGCTTACTTTCTTGTGTTTCTGGCGATTCTGCTACGGTGGACAGTGCCACGTGTGCGGATTGACCAATTGTTAGACTTAGGCTGGAAGTTTCTTTTGCCTATTTCACTGGTCAACCTCTTGTTGACTGCCGCCCTCAAACTTGCATTCCCGTTTGCTTTTGGTGGCTGAGTTTAAAAGGATAAAGGCTCAAGCATGAGTCATCCGTTCTTATCCTTTATCGTTCATTCTTTATCCTTCAAAGAAGAGTCTTATGCTGAAGTTTCTCAAGCAGGTCAGTGATTACACCAAAGAAACAGTGCAAGCGGCAAAGTATATCGGTCAAGGGCTGGCAGTGACGTTTGATCACATGCAGCGCCGTCCAGTGACGGTACAGTATCCTTACGAAAAGCTGATTCCGTCGGAACGGTTTCGGGGGCGCATTCACTTTGAGTTCGATAAGTGTATCGCGTGCGAAGTCTGCGTTCGGGTTTGCCCCATTAATTTACCTGTGGTGGATTGGGAATTTAACCCTGAGACGAAAAAGAAGAAGCTCAATCACTACAGTATTGATTTTGGCGTGTGTATTTTCTGTGGCAATTGCGTGGAATATTGCCCAACAAACTGTCTATCAATGACTGAAGAATACGAGCTTTCGACCTACGATCGCCATGAGCTGAACTACGACAGCGTTGCGCTCGGTCGCTTACCCTATAAAGTCACTGAAGACCCAATGGTGACCCCGTTGCGAGAATTTGCTTACTTACCAAAAGGCGTGATTGAACCGCATGGTTTGCCCGCAGGTTCGCGTCGGGCAGGTTTGCGCCCTGAAGAAATTGTGGAGACGGAGAAATAGCGGTCAGCGGTCCAGCCGTCAGCTCTGGAACGCTCCTGGCTGAACGCTGAACGCTGATTGCTCCTAAGTAAGGAGACTCATTACTGTGAATTTAGCCGAAGGCGTACAGATTGTTTCGTTTGGTTTATTGTCTCTGATGGCGATCGGAGCAGCACTAGGCGTTGTTTTGCTTTCTAATATTGTGTACTCCGCGTTTCTGCTGGGTGGCGTGTTTATCAGCATTGCAGGGCTGTATTTGTTGCTGAATGCTGATTTTGTGGCAACGGCGCAAGTATTGATTTATGTAGGGGCGGTCAATGTGCTGATTTTGTTTGCCATCATGCTGGTGAATAAGCGGCAAGACTTTGTGGTAGTGCCGAGAGCCTGGATTCGACGGGGTGCAACGGCGTTGGTCTGCTCAGGGCTATTTGCACTCTTGAGTGTGATGGTCGTCTCTACGCCCTGGTCGCTTTCTGGAGGGGTAGCAGCAGGCAACAGCTCGATCGTGACGATCGGCAAGCATTTCTTTACGGATTTTCTGCTGCCGTTTGAATTGGCATCGGTCTTGCTGCTGATGGCGCTCATCGGGGCGATCATCCTGGCACGACGTGAGCTACTGCCAGACGATGCCCTGTCACCACTCCAGCAGCCTGCACTAACATTGCCAGAGCGTCCGCGTGAATTGATTGCTGTTGGACCCGGCACGCCAGAACGGACGATCGCGAGTGCTCCGTCTGACCAGAATAATTAGGTGAGGTGACTATCGATGCAGCTTCAATACTTTCTCGTTCTGGCAGCCGCTCTGTTCTGTATCGGCATTTTTGGTTTGATCACCAGTCGCAATGCGGTGCGCGTGTTGATGTCGATCGAACTCATGCTAAATGCCGTCAACCTTAATCTCATGGCATTCTCTAACTATTTAGACGCTCAGGATATTAAGGGTCAGGTCTTTACGACCTTCGTGATCGCGATCGCGGCTGCGGAAGCGGCTGTTGGTTTGGCGATTGTGCTTGCTATCTATCGCAACCGCGACACGGTGGATATGGAGCAGTTCAACCTGCTGAAGTGGTAGCTTTGGTGAGCGTTGTTGGTTGCTAATCGACTAACAACCAACAACTAAAAACTAACAACGATTTAATGTGCAACTGAAGCAGGTCATCATTGCTCATAAAGCGGGCGATCGCCTGAGCCAGCGCTGGGCAGAAAAGTGCGCCAAGCAGTTAGAGAGTCGTCAGTGCCGTGTTTTAATGGGACCCAGTGGTCCGAAAGATAACCCGTATCCTGTCTTTCTCGCTTCTGTGGCGCACCCGATCGATCTAGCGATCGTGCTGGGCGGCGATGGAACAGCGCTAACCGCCGCCCGTAATCTGGCAGCCGATCACATTCCGATTTTGGCTGTGAATGTGGGTGGGCATCTGGGCTTTCTCACAGAGTCTCTGGACGATTTTGAACAGACTGAGCAAATCTGGGATCGGCTGCTGGGCGATCGATTTGCAGTACAGCAGCGCATGATGTTGCAAGCGGGCGTGTTTGAGGGCAATCGCGCCAATCTGGAGTTGGTGAGCGATCGCTACCTGGCACTCAACGAAATGTGCATCAAACCAGCGTCTGCCGATCGCATGATCACGTCGATTCTGGAAATGGAGATCGATGGAGAAGTGGTCGATCAGTATCAGGGCGACGGTTTGATTGTGGCAACGCCAACGGGATCAACGTGTTATACAGTCGCCGCAAACGGACCCATTATTCATCCGGGCATGGCTGCGATCGCGGTCACACCCATCTGCCCCCTGAGTTTGTCAAGCCGTGCGATCGTCCTTCCTCCCGGTTCTGTGGTCAGCATCTGGCCCCTGGCTGACCACGAGCTGAATACTAAACTTTGGATGGACGGAGTACTGGCAACTTCGATCTGGCCCGGTCAGCGGGTTGACATTCGCGCCGCAGATTGTCAGGCGAAGTTTATTATTCTAAGAGAAGACTACTCGTACTATCAGACCCTACGAGAGAAGCTGCAATGGGCAGGGGCGAGGGTTCACTACAGCAATAACCACCGCAATTAAACGCTTCCCACCAGCATTTCATCTTCCCACTCCAACGTATCACCAACTTTTTCGCCATCGTGGTAGGCGGCGAGAAGGACTTCGCTGGTTTTGCCCCAGGCGATCGCACCAGTGGCATCCAGCCCGATCGCACCTAAATCTCGCTGATGCTGATGTGCCTCTCTGAAGGAGCGCTCAAAGGCAGCAACGAGGGGTTGTCCATCATCTACTCGCACGACGATACGGGCTGCCAGACATTCATCAATAATGTCTTCGCCAATGCCAGTACAGCTCACGGCAGCATGGGCTGTCGCGTAGTTTCCGGCTGGCATCGCAGAGTCGCTGACGCGCCCGATGCGCTCAAAGCCTTTCCCACCTGTAGAAGTGCCAACCGCAATGCACCCTTGAGCGTCTAGAACAACGACACCGATCGTGCCACGCCCAGCCGTATCTTCCACCAGTTCTCGCTCAGCGACTACTCCTGCCATCTCTCTGGAAAAGTTGCCCTGCCGCTCTTGGATCCATTCCTGTAAGCGAATCTCCGTCAGGGGATCGTAGGCGGGTAGTTCCAGTTCACGCAGCAGTTCTGCGGCTCCCTGATCAGACAGGACGCGATCGTGGGAGGTTTGCAGTGCCTTCGCCAGGTTAATTGGATTTTGTACCCGTGAAACATTGATGACACCGCTAAAACGTTGACTCGACCCATCCATCAAAGCAGCACTCATGCGGATCTGCCCGTCCGACTGCAAGACAGAGCCAGTGCCAGCATTAAAACGAGGATCATCCTCAAGCATCTGACAGCCATGAATCACCGCTGCTTGAGCCGTAGCCCCTGATAGCAGCAAGGCGTAAACCTCATCAATGACGCGGTAAAGCGATTTGCGTACAGACTCAACGCCGCCCTTTCCTTTCAAGGAGCTGCCAGCTCCACCGTGAATAATCAGTTTGGGTTGCACCCGTTCTGCGGACATGATTGAAACCTCTGTACTGTAAGCGTTATTGATTGTTAGTTGTTGGTTGAGAGCGAACTGAACAACGCAGCCGTTTGCCTCTTTGCTTCCAGTAATGTTTGAAAGCAGCAGACTCACATCCTATAACGGCGATAGCACTCCATAACCGTAGGAGCGACGGACTTCGCAGCCTGACTAAAAAGCTCTCGAACCGATCCCTTCACTACCATTAAGCAACAGGAGCGAACGATAAACTGCTAATGACTAACAACTAACGACTAACAACCGCTAATCACTCTGGGATCGACGACGACGGCAGCGTTCTGAACAGTATTTCACGTCATCCCAGCAATCTTCCCACTTCTTGCGCCAGGTAAAGGGACGATCGCAAACGGGGCAGATTTTAGTTGGTCGGTCGGCTTTGGCGCGGGCGCGTGGCATTGTTGGTGAGGTGTAAGGAGTGAAGAGTGAGAAGGCAGAAGGCAGTAGGCAGAAGGCAGAAGGCAGGAGGCAGAAGGCAGGAGGCAGAAGGCAGGAGGCAGGAGGCAGAAGGCAGGAGGCAGAAGGCAGAAGGCAGGAGGAAAAAAGGCAGAAGGCAGAAGCTAATACACCTCACACCTCACACCTCACTTCCGCGAAGAGGCAGAAGGTAGAAGGTAGAATTCAGGTTTAGCGTAGGAGGGCAATGGGTGAAAGGGCAATATGGCTCTGCTTGCTCCTTCCTTTCCTACTTCTTACCTTCTAACACATGACTGAGTCAGTATTGGCGGCGCTCCGTATTGTTTTAGTGGAACCTGCTGGGGCGCTGAATGTGGGCGCGATCGCCCGCGTGATGAAAAACATGGGCTTGCATCATCTGGTGCTGGTCAAGCCCCGCTGCGATCGATTAGGGGAAGAAGCACGGCTCATGGCGGTTCATGCTGCCGATGTCCTGGAAGGGGCAACAGTGGTCTCGACGCTGCCAGACGCGTTACGTGGCTGTCAGAGGGCGATCGCAACCACTGCCCGACCTAGAGTTGCAACAGTGCTGGAGTCTCCCCGCGCGGCATTGCCCTGGCTACTCGAAGCAGCCCCTCAAGAGCGTGGAGCGCTCATCTTTGGTCCTGAAGATCGAGGGTTGAGTAACGAAGAGCTGAACTATGCCCAGCGCTTTGTCGCTATTCCTTCACACCCTGCCTATGCAGCCCTTAACCTGGCGCAAGCGGTGGCGATTTGCTGCTATGAACTGTATCAGTGGGAAAGGGATCAGCCGTCAGCCGTCAGCCGTCAGCCGTCAGCAGCCACGGAAAACCAAGCACTTGCTAGTGCAGAAGCTAACATTCAACCCTTAAACCATCCACCTCTCTCGCCCACTCCCCACTCCCCACTCCCTACTCCCTACTCCCCACCTGTCTCTCTCGATGCCTTAGAAGGTTACTATCAGCATCTGGAAGCAATGCTGCTTGCGATCGGCTACTTGCACCCCCACACAGCCGCTAGCCGTATGCAAAAATTTCGGCGGTTGTTGAACCGAGCGTTGCCATCTAGTGATGAAGTGACGATGCTACGAGGCATTCTAAGCCAGGTAGAGTGGGCGACTCAAAAGGCTAACCAGAGAAAAATTGAGGCTGACCATGATCACAATGCAGCAGATAAGAGCTGAAAGACAACTGAGAAAGCGTTTGGCGGTTTAGACTAGCGGCTAAAAAACCTCGGTTTTTTGTGAACGAGTAGTCTACAATTCTGATAGCTTTAAGGCTAACGCAAGCAGTTCGTCGTGGATGATTACTGGTTAGCTTGCTGCCTCTACGATCGAGGCGTGTGCAGCTTAACCCTGTCAGTCTTAGTCTTTTATTCTCAGCATTTGTCGGAGTGTGCTATGCCAGATTCGAGCGGTCTGCCGCGCAGGTCACGCAGTCATGATTCGTCAGTACCCACTCGAATCTCCGGTTCAGGGCGGTTGCTGCGTGGCGACTCCAGTTCCCATCAGCAACCACCACGAGATCAACAGGGAGTCGATGTCCAGTCGTCTCGCAGGCTGTCAAAGCGGCAGCGCCTCACTCTCTGGCAAGTACTGTTTGGACAGAGCAAGAGAAATACGTCTCGACGATCGGCGCTACAGCAAGCGAAACGAAAGAATGTTAATGCCAGCATTGACCCATCGCGCAACCTTTTGCAGCAATTGCAGCAACGTTCTCAGCGATCGGCGACGAGTGAGCAAATTGCTTCAAAGCTGGCTGAAGATCAGGTAAGACAGGCAGTTCTAGGGCGATCGCGCCAGTTGACGGGTGGATCGCCTACCGCCAACGCCAGCCCTGGTAGACGAAAGGAGAAAGTGTTCCTCAGACAAGAGTCTTTTCATCGAGCTGGAAGTACGCCATCTTCTTTCAGGGATTCTGGCTCAGATGCCATTCCAGCGTTTCAGTCTCTCTCACAGGTAGCCAAGCGCGATCAAGCAAATGCTCTAACCCTTAAGCGCGAAGCGCGGAGGCGCACACGTCAGGGCGACAGCAACCGCAGTCACGGTCTCAGTGTTGAGAGAATGTCAGCGACGGACTTGAAGGACTCAAATGCACAAACTCGCCAGCGAGACAATCACTCCCGTCCGCGATCGCGCAGCTTCTCGGCAGGGCTATATGCCGCTCGGATGCTGATTTTGAGCGTTGGTGTTGGCGTTTTGGCTGGCACAATGCTGTCCATGTTAGATCCCGCATCTCGCTTATCGGCAGGCGCATCGCAACAAGCGACCAAAAAAACGGATGCCGTAGAAGCCGCACAGGTCAGTCCAGCCACCGTAACCGCACAAAGCGCACCACTAGTAGACGCTTCAGCCGTGCAACTACCCCAGATGGGGCAAGAATTGACCACCCTTAAAGCAGACTTGCAAACGCTTGCTTTGCAAATGCCTCAACTCACACCTGGAATCTTTTTGTTTGACCTGGATTCCAGTGCCTATCTGGATCTCAACGGTGGTGCTTCCTTTGCCGCTGCCAGCACGATTAAAGTGCCCATTTTGATTGCCTTTTTTCAGGACGTGGATGCGGGCAAAATTCGCCTGGATGAACCGCTAACTATACGGAAAGAGCTAGTAGGAGGCGGATCGGGCGAAATGCAGGGGTTGCCAGTGGGGACGCAGTTCACGGCGTTGGAAACGGTTACCAAAATGATTACCATCAGTGATAACACCGCGACCAATATGGTGATCGCTCGGCTGGGCGGCATGGCAGCCTTAGACCAACGGTTTCGCTCTTGGGGTCTCGTCTCAACAGCCGTCAACAGTCTGCTGCCTGACTTAAGCGGCACGAACACGACGAGTCCCAGAGATCTGTCGCTCTTAATGACGCGCATTAGTCAGGGAGAACTTGTTTCGATGCGATCGCGCGATCGCCTACTAGATATCATGCGGCGCACGGTGAACCGCAGCCAGCTACCGCAAGGATTGGGCAAAGGTGCCACGATCGCTCATAAAACAGGCGACATCGGCGGCTTAATTGGTGATGTTGGATTAATCGATATGCCCAATGGCAAACGCTATGCGCTGACTGTACTGGTCAAGCGATCGCACAACGACGATCGAGCTTACGACCTGGTTGAGAAGGCTTCGCGCACGGTTTACCGATACCTCAATCGTGCCCAAGCCGCCCCACGCCGCCCGACATCAAGCCCTTTGCTACCTGGTGATCAGTCACCACCTCAAGCTGGCAATGCGGCTCCAGCGTATTCTGGCACCCCAAGTATGTCAACAGAAACCGCCATCACGCAGTCTCCAACGATCGATACAGCGACGCGCTAAGGATTGTGGATTGAATAAAACCAGATTCTTGCGTAGGGTGTGTAAAGCCGTGCCGTTATACCAGAACGCAGCGTAACGCAGCACCTCCGGGGATTGTGATGCGTTACAGCTATTGCTTAACACATCCTACAAAAGCCGATCTTAACGCGATGTGCGACTTTCCTAAAATACCTGCCAAAACTGCCCTCACCCTAGCCCTCTCCCATCGGGAGAGGGAACCGGAACGGTCTGGAAGCCCTTCTCCCTGGGGAGAAGGGTGGGGATGAGGGCGAATTAGTTGCACATCGCGTGATCTTATTTAATTCTCATTCCTAAGTGTTGAGAGGGAGAGGATTTAATAAGTCGATGTCGATGACTGGTAGGCTGACGCTGACTGCCCCAGTCTGTAGCGGTGCGTCGGCTTTTAATGTCTCTGTCTGTAACGTTTCCAGCGATTGCCAAACTTGATTCAGCAGTGGCTCTAATCCCGTCCGTGCGACCGCAGAAATTTGAAAGACGGGCACCTGACTCACTTCATGCAGTTGAGCAGCAAGCTCGTTGACTGTCTCAACATCTTGGCTCATAGCATCAAGCTTACTGAGTGCCAAGAACTGAGGACGATCGGTTAGTCCGCGTCCATACGCATGGAGTTCTTGTTGAATCGTGTGATAGTCAGCGATCGGATCAGGACTGGTGACATCAATGAGATGCAAGAGCAGACGAGTCCGCTCGACGTGGCGCAGAAAGTCATGTCCGAGACCTGTTCCCAGATGTGCGCCCTCAATCAGCCCTGGAATATCAGCAAACACAGTGCCATCTCCAGTCGGCTTACGAACAACACCCAGATTGGGCACCAGTGTTGTGAACGGATAATCGGCAATTTTGGGTCTCGCAGACGACAGTGCTGCAATCAATGTTGATTTACCTGCGTTGGGTAGACCGATAATGCCTACTTCCGCCAATAGCTTCAGTTCCATCCTTAGGGAGCGCGCTTCTCCAGGCAACCCTGGCAAGGCGTGTTCAGGGGCGCGGTTGCGGTTACTGAGAAAGTGCTGATTGCCCAACCCACCTTTACCACCTTTCGCAAGGCAGAAGGTTTGATTTGGTTCGACCAGATCGCATAATAATTCCCCGGTTTCAGCCTCGTAGATCATCGTGCCGCAGGGAATGTCAATGACGCGATCGTGCCCTGATGCACCTGTACGATTGTTTGGTCCTCCCCGCTGCCCATCATCTGCCTTGAATAAATGGTTATAGCGAAAATCCAGCAGCGTTTGTAGATGTTCCACCGAGCGGAAAATGACTGAACCACCCCGCCCACCGTTGCCGCCTGACGGACCCCCAGCAGGCACGTACTTCTCGCGCCGAAAGGCGACCAGCCCATCGCCTCCATTACCCGCCTGTACCTGAACGTCCGCCTGATCGATAAATTGCATGGCACAAAACTAAAGCATTCACTCTTCATCATAGGCAATTGTGGAAAGTGCTAGCAGTTATGCTCAAACCAACGTTCTCGCTCAGCACCGTCTTCTACAGCCTACGCTCTACTCTCACCGCGATCGTGAGGCTCACACAGCGCTTAAATGACTCAAGATGTGCACACCCAAGCGTGAATTGTTGCAGCGTCTCGAGTCCAACGTTTAGAGCCTGAAAACAGCATCAGCAACGCGGCAAACGTCTTTTAGTTCGCGGACATCGTGGATTCGGAGTAGATCGGCACCACCGACGATCGCCGCACAGCAAGCACCAGCCGTTCCCCACACCCGCTTTTTGGGGTCAGGTTGATTGAGCAGGTGTCCAATAAAGCTTTTGCGAGATGCTCCCACTAAAAGGGGACAACCGATCGCACGCAGCTCAGGCAAACGGCGAAGAATCTCTACATTTTGGGCATACGTTTTGGCAAACCCAATGCCGGGATCGATCACAAGGCGATCGCGTTCAACGCCACTGGCGATCGCGGCATCAAGACGTGCTTGTAAAAAGGTGTAAATGTCGCCGATCAGATCGTCGTAATCCGTAAGCTGCTGCATCGTTTGGGGCGTACCACGGATGTGCATCAAGACCAGTGGTACTCTCAGTGCTGCGATGGTTGGTAACATTTCTGGATCGTAGGTGGCACTAGAAATGTCATTGACGATATCTGCCCCCGCAGCGATCGCGGCATGGGCGACAGCAGCTCGTGTCGTATCGATCGAAATAGGCGTGTCAGTTTCCTGCCGGACTGCCTGGATGATTGGTAAAACGCGATTAAGCTCCTCTTCCAGCGAGACCTCGACGGCATGAGGGCGGGTAGATTGTCCACCAATGTCCAGGATATCTGCGCCAGCAGCGATGAGAGAACGAGCGTGAGCGATCGCTGCTTTCACGTTGCTGAACAGTCCTCCATCACTGAAGCTATCGGGTGTTACGTTGAGCACGCCCATCAGATAAGTGCGCTCACCCCAGTTAAAGTGATGGTTTCTAATCGTCCAGGCTGGAAGCGGTGCGATCGTTGACATCGGTCGTATAAGCAAAGGTGAAGCGGCTTAAAGAAGCAATCCTAAGCCTACCATTGCGTTCTGCCAATCTTGCCACAGCGACTCAGCATCCCACGTTGGTCAACAGTGCTTTTGCAAAACACTAAGAGCCTCGATCCTGGAAGTGTTTCTACCCTGTGCAATGTGCCCAAACCAGAGCGCTTCAATGCGTTTTTGCGTTTTTATAAAGACTAAGCTTGAGCCATTAGAAGACCATTGGACAACTGCGTCATCTCATGGCACCACTGACTGAGAACGCTTCAGGCAGACGGTTTAAGCTGATCGCTGCAACTGAATCGATCGCTCTATCAAAGGACAGTGGCAGAGTCATACCCTTTAAAATCAGAAAGAGCACCGACGACTGACCGTGTTTCGTCTCGGTGCTCTTGCTGGTTCGCTCCTCACACAAATAGAATATAGCTGACTGTGGGTGCTTTGTCTATCCATTTACTGATCAGAAAAACCTATAGCAAGCGGTTTGATCTTGAAGAGGTTTGGTAGCGCTTTCTGATATGACCTTTAGAGGCTGCTTGAAAAGTCGGTTGAGCCGTAATCAAGCTGACTCAGTAGAAGCTAGACCGGGTAAACCTACGCTTTAGTCGCACGTGGAGCAAGCCGATCGATGAAAGCTTTCTCCACCAGCCAAGTTGCAAATTTGGAGTTTTTGGGTGACGTGTTGATGGCAGAATGCGGACGATCGCATTGGGAGTTTTAAGTGTGCGCTCATGCGGTCGCCCTGGTTGATGGTGTATCTTAACGAAGATGTCTATTGGGCGTTGAGCCTAAAGCGTTGAGCGGTAAGAAGCCAGCCCGATTCATGCAGTAGGGGCATTGAAGGGACGGGAGTTGAAACAGGACGGGGTTAAAACGACTGGCATGAAATGCATCTCCTCACGCTTTTGGCTTGCACTTAGCCTGGTTTTTGCTTTTGGCTACAGCGTAATCTGGCTAAAGGTCGCTTTTGCTGGCAACTATATTGTGCAAACGGATGCCAGCATGTATGTGTTTTGGATGCAGCGGTTTGTTGATCCAACGTTGCTGCCCAATGATTTAAATGTGGCGTATCACGAGTCGATCTCGCCCGTTGGCTACACGGCTCTCTTTAAAAGCATCGCCAGCTTGGGTGTGTCGCCGCTGTTGTTCAACAAGCTGTTGCCTGTGGCGTTGACTCTAGCGACAACGGTTTACTGTTTTGGCTTTTGTCTGCAACTGTTGCCGTTACCAGCGGTGGCGTTTGTTTCGACGCTGCTGTTTAACCAGCATTTGTGGCTGACGGATGACGTGAATTCGGCAACGCCACGATCGTTCGTCTATCCGTTCTTTTTTGCGTTTCTCTATTATTTGAATCGCGGCGCAAATGTAGGGATAGAGCATCTAACTTTTGCAGCTAAGTCTCTCAGCCCTCACCCTAAATCCCTCTCCCCAAGGAGAGGGACTTTGAGTCTGGCTCCCTTCTCCCTGGGGAGAAGGGCTGGGGAGAAGGGACAGCAAGCCATTACCAAGGTTACAAACCCGTGGCTTGATGATGTGTTGGCGATCGTGGCGATCGGGCTGATTGGGTTGTTTTACCCGACGATGATGTTTGTGGCGGTGGGAGTGTTAGCGGTGCGGCTGGTGGGATGGTCGAAAGGGCATCTGCGGCTGTCGCAACAGCGGCGCGATTATCGGTTGCTGGCGGCTGGAGTGGTAGTCGCTGGGGTTGTGCTGATCCCTTATGGCTTGCTGAGTCAGGCTGCATTTGGTCCGCTGGTGAGCCTCGCACAGGCAAGAGCCATGCCCGAATTTCTCGCGCCGAATGGACGGATTTCTTTTTTCGACGATCGCGATCCGCTGGGCTTTTGGTTTGATGGCATTCACAGCGGACTCGGCATATCGTTAAACCCGGTGATTGTGAGTGTGGGGTTGCTGTTGCCGTTCTTGTGGTTGTTTCCTCGTCGGTTTCCCTTAATCAAGCAGTGCCGCCCGGAGGTTGTGTTACTACCGCAGATGCTGGTTGCTGCGATCGGTCTGTTTTTGGCGGCTCATGCGTTGCTGTTTCGCTTGTTTCTGCCCAGTCGCTATACTGTGCATACGCTGCGGATAGTGGTGGCGATCGCGGGAGGATTAGCGTTATGCATCCTGATTGATGCGGCGGCACGGGCATATCGGACGCGTTGGCAACGCAAAAACGTGCGGTATGTTGCGTGGGGTGCAGCCGTTTTAGTGGCGATTCTCCTGGTTTTTTATCCACAGATTTTTTGGGCAAAACATTTTACCAAAGCGGGACTGGTGGTAGGAAAGGTGCCCGCACTGTATGAGTTTTTGCAGCAGCAGCCAAAGGATAGTCTGATTGCCACACTGTCGATCGAGGCGGATCGACTCTCTGTCTTTGCACAGCGATCGGTGTTGGTTTCTCCCAAGTACGCCATTCCCTATCATCCGGCTTACTACAATCAAATACGCCAGCGCGCGATCGACTTGATTCGTGCCCACTACAGTCTGGATGCCGCAGCGGTGCAAGCGTTTGTGCAGACGTATGGCGTTGACTTCTGGTTGGTAGAGCGAACAGCGTTTACGCCCGCTTATTTGGAGAATCGCTGGCTGAAACTCTTTGAGCCAGCAAATGCCGAAGCGCGATCGCATTTAGCGACGGCAAAGACTCCGGTGTTAGCGCAAGCGATGGAGCGCTGTAGGGTCTTCGAGACTGCGGATTTTGTTGTTTTGCAAGCGGATTGCATTGGTCGAGAAACTTGATAGCTTGATGCAGAAGCCGTTTGTCTGTAGGGACGGTCAACCTAGACCCTGTAATGTTTAGAAGCTAGACCCATTTAAACGGTTGATGCGACACATCCTGTAGTAGAGTTCAGCCTGTTGCAAAAGCGTTTGAAAACGATAGCGATCACGTTTAAGTGCGAGGGATGAGTTCTGGAATGCGTTTACCAATAGTGATGAAGCGATCGAACGCGTTTGGTCTGCGGCAGTTTGCCAGGCAGCCAGTAATGGTGGTGGCAATGCTGTTTGCTGCTGGTTGCTTACTGTTGCTGCTGTATCGTCACTACAGTCTCTATAGCTCTTATGATCAGGGGATTTTTAACCAAGTTTTCTGGAACAGTTTGCATGGCAGGCTGTTTGAAAGCTCGTTATCATCGGCGCTATCGGCTGATGTGATCCATCAGGGCGCGATGCCGCTGATCACTTACCGCCATTTAGGGCAGCACTTTAATCCGATTTTTTTGCTCTGGCTGCCCGTTTACGCGCTGTTTCCGTTTCCTGCAACCCTGAGCGTTTTACAGGTGTTGTTGGTGGCTGCGGCTGGATTAGTCCTGTATGCGTTGGCGCGACAGTCATTAGCACCAGCGCTCTCGGTGGCGATCGCTATTAGCTTTTACGGTGCGAATGCGGTAGTAGGTCCCACGTTGGGCAATTTTCACGACTACAATCCGCTACCGTTGTTGCTTTTTAGCCTCTTTTTGGCACTGGAAAAGCGATGGTGGGTGCTGTTTTGGGTGACGGCGATCCTCGTTTTGAGTGTGCGAGAAGATGCAGGTGTCACGCTGCTGAGCGTGGGCGCGTATCTGGTGATCCGTCGTCGTCAGTGGCGTGTAGGAGTCGCGCTGTTTGCGATCGCGGTCGCGTACATTCTGCTGCTGACGAATGTGGTGATGCCCATGTTTTCATCTGATGTGTCGCAGCGCCTGATTGTCGAGCGGTTTGGGCAGTATACAGGCGGGAAGGCAGCGTCACCTGTCGAGGCGATCGGGGCAATTTTGTCGCAGCCCGGTCAAATTCTGGCAGAGATTTTTTCGCGCTTTCCCAAGAAATTGGGTTATTTGGTTCAACACTGGCTGCCGCTGGCGTTTGTGCCTGCCATTGCTGCGGATGCCTGGGTTTTGGCAGCGTTTCCCTTCTTAGAATTACTGCTCATGCGGGGGGAGACACCGCTATCGATCAACATTCGCTATGCCACGCTGGCAGTACCAGGCTTATTTTACGGGGCAATTCTCTGGTGGTCTCAGCATCCCAACGCCTTTCAACCTAGAATGCGTCGCATTTGGGCGTTTTGTCTGGCGCTCTCGCTTCTATTCACTGTTGCTTCCAATCCCAACCGATCGCTGTCGTTTCTGATTCCCGATTCCATTCGCCCGTGGGTCTACGTATCGCCCCTACAGCAGCTACAACACGCCCCACAGGCACGTACTGTCATCGCCCAAATTCCACCTCAAGCGAGTGTGGCTGCAACGACGTATTTGATTCCGTCTTTATCGAGTCGGCAGGCGATCGTCCGGTTTCCAGAATCCATTCAGTTTCGTAACGAGGCGCAGCAGCCTGAAAAGGTGGCTTATATCGTGGCTGACCTGTGGCAATTTCAGCAGTATCAGCCAGCCTTTAAGCTCGAACGCAATTTGCTGCAACGCAGCCTGCAACTCATCAATCCACTCCTACAGACGCAAGAATACGGCATTCAGGCGTTTCAAGATGGTGTGGTGCTGTTGCAACGCAATCTCAAAACCGAGCCTGCTCTTGCCGCTCAATGGCAAATGTTCACACAGCAAAATCTCACTCCCACGCCGTGAACAGAGCCTACACAGAAACCCGGTTTTTGATGAGCAGATGTCGTCAAGCATTCAGATAAGGTCAGAAACCGGGTTTCTCACTCCCTTTTTTTACCCTGTTTTATCCTTTAGCCTTCATCCTTTATCCTTTCCCCTCCACTCCTTCGCCACCAGGTCAATGCCATAAAACCGCTGCCAGAAGCGATCGACCATCCAGGTTGGCAGCACCCGTCGCATCATAAACAGCAGAAAATCACCGCCTGTTGCCGCGACGTAGCGAGGACGAGGACGATCGGCCGCGATCGCTTTGATGATGACATGGGCAACCTGTTCCGAAGTCCAGGCGTTGCTGCTAGTTTGTTGCTCTAGCTGCGCCAATTTTTTGAATGCGGCACTGTAAGGGGTGGTTTCTGGATCAGCGATCGCCTGCTTGGCGTGTGTACCTGCAACGCCGATGAAATCAGTGCTAACGGGACCGGGTTCAACAACGCTGACCTGGATATTGAACGGTTCTAATTCCATCCGCAGAGCATCACTAACGGCTTCGAGCGCAAATTTAGAAGCACTGTAGAGTCCGCCGATCGGAAACGCTAATCGACCGCCAATCGAACTCACGTTGATGATCCGTCCACCACCGCGATCGCGCATATGGGGAATCACTGCCTGCGTGAGTGCCAGCGGTCCTAACAGGTTCACCGCAAACTGACGGTGACAGGCATCGATGGGCACCAACTCCAACGGTCCCATTTGCCCGTAACCTGCGTTGTTCACCAGAACATCGATCTGTCCGAAGTGGTGCAGCGTTTTGGCAGCAAGGGCGATCGCCTGATCCGGTTGTGCCAGATCGGTCGCAACGGTGAGCACCTCGGCACCAACATCCCGGCAGTGAGCGGCAACAGCCTCTAGCTTTGCTTCATTACGTGCCGCCAAAACTAATCGAACGCCATGAAAACGCTCTGATAACACGCGTGCCAGTGCTGCACCGATTCCAGCAGAGGCACCTGTGATGAGGACAACTTTGGCAGCGAGGGGATGGGACATGAGGGGGAGGGGGTGGAGGAGTGAGGAGGTGGGGGGTGAGGGGGTGGAGCAAAATTTTACTTTGCGATCGCGGGACTCCTTTTAGCGGTCGATCGCGTTCGCTTACAACAGTTTGCAGCTAAATGAAGTACACATCGCAGTCTGAAAGCAATCGTTGTAACCTTCTTTCAAAGTCACTGACTACTGATTGACTCCTGCTTCGCTTCGGTAACTGGTAATTTTCACTGCTGACCGCTGACTGCTGACTGCTGATTGCTTGTTTCCAGATCCAAACACCCATACTTCTCTCCTGTACCAATTTACCCACTCCGTTGAACCTTTTGGTGCAGCACACTGTCTTATACCCATAGAACGGCAAAATGGAGGCAGTGAGTTTTCCGGGTGTCAGTTGTGCCAACAGTGTCTAGCGATCGCCCACAGGGTGAATCCGATCACCACCTGGTGCAGCGGTGTCTTCAAGGAGACACTCAGTGCTTTCGCCAGCTTTATCGTCGGCATCAGCAGCGAGTCCGATCGATTCTCTATCAACTGTGCGATGCATCCATGCTGGATGACCTAGTGCAAGAGGTGTTTCTACGTGCCTGGAAGGGTTTACCAAAGTTTCGCCAAACGGCTCAGTTCTCCACCTGGCTTTATCGCATTACCTGGAATGTGGCATCTGATCAGCGACGGGCAGTCGCTCAAGGGCGATCGCGTCTTCAGGTGATCAGCAGCCAAACCGTGACTCAGCATGATGATCCTGGCGTGATGCACCTGCACTATCAGGATTTAGTCAAACGAGGACTGGCAACGCTGAGCTTCGACCACCGTACCATTTTGGTGCTGCATGACCTTGAGGAAGTGCCCCAAAGAGAAGTCGCTGAGCTGCTTGATATTCCAGTTGGTACGGTTAAGTCTCGCCTGTTCCACGCCCGCGCTGCGATGCGTCAATTTCTCCAGAAGGAAGGAGTCCAATTATGAGTCAATTTCCAAACGACGACCACGAGTTGGTCGATTTCTTGAAGCAACATCGTCCTCAGATACCTCCGGCTGATTCTGCTTTAGAGACGCAGCTTTTGGCGGCGATCGAGGCATTGCCGCCGCAGGATGAACTGGCACGGTTTCGGCGATCGCACCCGCGAACCAAACGATCGATCGCCTGGTTGGTGCCGCCAACATTAGCAGCAGGGTTACTGGCAAGTGTGGTTGGCTACCGTTCATTGATGCCAGCGAAACCCAGCGCTGCCGAACTTGCTAACTTACAGGCATTCATCGAAAGCAACTGGCAAGGCACCCTCAGTAGCGGCGCTACCGATGAAGATGTACCGCTGTTTAACGATGGCACGACTAATTGACGTTGTTCGTTGTTAAGCGCCTAGCAGCCGTTAGTTCGTTCAACCTCGAATGCGCTCCTGCCCTCTTCGCTTCTCATTCTCTCTCTCTTCCAAGGAAGTGTTCTCATGTCTCCCCGTCGTCTTTCTATCCTTGCGGCTGTTCTTGTTGCTCTTGGGGGCGCTGTGGCGATCGCCAACCCTGCTTCACTACGGTTCCAGCCACTGGCTCAAACGCCAGCGACTTCTCCTAGCCCAACCGGATCAGCAATGCCCGACAGCCCTAAAGAAATGGGCTGGCTCAAGGAGCTAAACCTCAGTGCTGACCAGCTACAAAAAATGCGCGTCATTCGCAGTCAGTATAAGGACAAAATTAGTCAGGGTCGGCACGCTGTTCGTAAGTCCAGGCAGGAATTGCAGGCACTGATGGGTGGAGACGCATCGGAGGCACAGATTCGGGAAAAATACAATCAGGTTAAAACGCTCAAGCAGCAAGTGGCTGATGCTCAGTTTGAAAGTATGTTGGCAACGCGGAACGTACTGAACGCTGACCAGCGACGGACGTTTGCAAGCCAGATGCAGAAGCAACGACAAAATGGTGGCGATCGACCACGCGAGTGGCGAGAACGAGGAGAACGCAAGCAGCCAGGTCAAATCTAAGGCTCTGGGTTGCGGTTAAGCAGGACGATCGTCTGACCAGAATGCAGGTCTATTGTTCTATCGCTACTTTTACCATGCGCCTCAAACCAACTGTCTGGAGAATAACCGCGTTGCTTTGGCTTGGAGTAGTGCCTTGGGGTTCGCTTGGTAGCCTCGCAACTGCTGCTACACCCGCTGATCCCAAAATTTTGCACGTGCTCAATCGCTTGAGCTTTGGTTCCCGTCCAGGTGACGTGCAAAGGGTGGAGCAGATGGGAGTCGATCGCTACATTCAGCAGCAGCTATTGCCCTCTTCCATCCCCGAACCGTCGTCTTTAACCAATCAGCTTGCTCAATTAGATACCCTCAATTTGATGCCACCAGTTTTGCTGTCACAGTATCAGCCTGGTAACGCGCAAAAACTAACGCCAGAGGAACGAAAGGCACTACGCCAAAGAACTAGAGCCGTGATGCAGCAGGCAATTCAAGCACGCCTACTGCGGGCAACCGAAAGTCCACG
Organism: Tildeniella nuda ZEHNDER 1965/U140; assembly: GCA_019358895.1. Taxonomy (GTDB): domain Bacteria; phylum Cyanobacteriota; class Cyanobacteriia; order Leptolyngbyales; family Leptolyngbyaceae; genus Stenomitos; species Stenomitos nudus. The sequence goes on from JAHHIG010000005.1 coordinate 63,826, forward strand.
TCAGCTCGAAGAAGTGATGGTGGATTTTTGGTAAAGTCCAGTCACTGCCCGACACATCAGCTACGAACTGGCACAGTACTTTGTCGCTGACAACCCACCAAAGTCTCTGGTCGATCGCCTGACCAAACACTATCTTGCCACCAATGGCAATATCCGCTCAGTACTAAAGACACTTTTCCAAAGCACTGAATTTTGGCAGACTCAATACTACAGCGCTAAGTTCAAAACACCCTACCAGTATGTGATTTCGGCAGTGCGAGCGACCGGACTTGCCGTAACGAATGTCCAACCGTTAAACAATACCCTGGCGCAATTGGGGATGCCTATCTACGGTTGCCCCACTCCTGATGGCTACAAAAACACACAAGATGCCTGGTTAAACCCAGACGCGATGACTCGCCGTCTTAGCTTTGCGACCGCGCTTGCCAGCGGACGGATGCCACTGCAAAGAGCGATCGCGCCCACACCGACAGTACTGCCATCGACATTGGCAAGTGCCACACCCGATCGCTCAGGCTTAACGATGCCTTCGGTACTTGACTCAATGCCAACGCGATCGACACTAGCTGCAACTCCCATGCAGCCTATCGACGCGACTCAATTAGCAAAAACGCTTGGTCAACCGTTCTCTATCAAGACGCAACAGGCGATCGCCGCCAGCCCAGCCCAACTCCGAGCGGCACTCATGCTGGGAAGTCCCGAATTCATGCACCGATAGTCCTTTGAGGAAGCTATGCCCTTAGAACTCACCACCAATGATTTAATCATGCTGGAGCAGTATCGACTGCAACGCTTCCGCTCCTTCTTCTTCAGCAGTTTAATTGCATGTCCGCTTTGCCTGGATGCACACCAAACCTTAGTCATTCACTGTTTGGAACCGGAACTCGTCGATCAGCTATTGAGCCAGATTGAACAACTGCGCTGGTATGCGCGGATTGTCCTCGGTGTGAACTGCCTTGCAATCAAATTTATTCAAGAAGAAATTTACAGAACTGCAACTGACATCGCTTACTCCTGATTGTCTTATGGTGCCCCTCCGATGAACAGACGCGAATGGCTTCGTCATGCTGGTATGCTCTCTGCCTCAACGCTGGTGGCGATCGGCACTCACGGTTGGGCAACCAGAACCAATGCCCAAACAAGCCCAATGGCAAACTCTAAACGCCTGATTGTCATCTTCTTGCGCGGTGCAGTCGATGGACTGAGCGTTGTGGTGCCTTATCAAGAAGCGGTTTACTACAACGCTCGACCCAAAATCGCCATTCCGCAACCTGGCAAAGAAGGAGGCGCGTTGGATCTAGACGGTCAGTTTGGCTTGCATCCTGCCCTGAGCGATCTTATGCCTCTCTGGAAGCAGGGTAGCCTTGCTTTCGTCCCTGCCTCTGGTTCGCCTGACCCCTCACGATCGCACTTTGACGCGCAAGACAACATGGAGAGCGGGACTCCTGGCATGAAAAAAACATCCGATGGCTGGATGAATCGCTTGCTGGCAGTCATGTCTGGGCGCAACCCGATTCAAGCGGTGAATGTGGGCGCAACGACACCACGCATTCTCTCTGGACGTATGGCAGTTGCCAGCATTGCGCTTGGACGGGGTGCTGCAAACGCCATCCCGCTCGATCGTCCCCAGGTTGCCGCTGCCTTTGACAAACTCTACGATCGCAATGACACGCTGAGCCAAACCTACCGCGACGGACGAGCCGCCCGCAAAGCACTGCTACAAGATCTGGATGCTGAAACCAAGATGGCAAACAACGGCGCACCCTTACCGAATGGATTCGCCAGCGATGCTCGACGGTTAGCCAACGTGATGCTCCGTGATCCCAAAGTCGAACTGGCATTTATGGCGCTGGGCGGCTGGGACACTCACGTGAATCAAGGCTCCAGTCAGGGACAGCTTGCCCGTAACCTCAATCAGCTTGGCAAAGGGTTAGCAGCGTTGCAAGCAGGACTTGGCTCTGCGTATGCCAATACCACGATCGTTGTGATGTCAGAATTTGGGCGCACGGTCTACGAAAACGGCAACGGTGGCACCGATCACGGGCATGGCAACGTGATGTGGGTTATAGGCGGCAGCGTGCGTGGCGGCAAGATCTACGGCAAATGGGACGGATTAGGGAGCGATCGCTTGTACCAGGGACGCGATGTACCCGTTACCACTGACTTCCGTGATGTAATTGGGAATGTCCTCGATCGACACATGGGTTTAGACCGAACGAAACTGGCTCAAGTCTTTCCGGGCTATACTCCTGGCAAAGCAGTCAGCGTCGTGTAAGGCTTATGCGCTACATCTACCTACACGGGTTTGCGTCCAGTCCACGATCGACCAAAGCAAGAGATTTGAGCGATCGCTTTGCCAACCTCAACATTCCTTTGATTATTCCCGATCTCAATCAGGGCGACTTTACCCACCTCACTCTTAGCCGCCAGATTCAACAGGTGGAAGCACTCTTGCCACCCGCACCAGAACCTTTGACGCTGCTCGGTTCCAGCTTTGGGGGACTCACTGCTGCCTGGTTAGGGGAACGCCACCCACAAGTCGATCGCCTCGTTTTGCTGGCTCCTGCCTTCGGCTTTCTCAATCACTGGCTACAACGCTTAGGTGATGTGCAAGTAAGGCAGTGGCAAACAGACGGCTATCTTCCGGTTTATCACTATGGCGAGGCGAAAAAACTCCCGCTCAGCTATGGCTTTGTGACCGATGCCGCACAGTATCGGGAGGAAGCAATTGGGCGATCGCTCCCAACCCTGATTCTGCATGGCAAGCACGATGATGTGATTCCTCTACAGGCAAGCGTTGACTTTGCAAGAAACCGTCCCTGGGTGCAGTTGATCGAACTGGACAGCGATCATGCCCTTACAGATGTTAGCTCTGAGATTTGGCAGGCAATCCAGAATTTTTGCGGCTTCAAGCGAGACTTGGAATGAGGAGTCAGGAGCAAGGGAGGCAGGGAGAGCAAGGGGAAGCAGGGGGAGAGTTTTGAGTTGATTGAACTCAGTGGTCAGCTTTTTAGCCTTTAGCCTTTAGCCTTGCCTACTCCCTACTCCCTACTCCCCACTCCCTACTCCCTACTTCCGTCCGCTGCGGATGGGCGTTCCGCAAGGATAGGTCGCCACCAATTCCCGTACCGCAGGCTCAACCACTGGGATGGGAGACGATACTGAATGGGTTGCATTCGCCTTGGCAGCGAGGTAGTCAGCTTGAAGTTTAGCTAACAGCGCTTCCCGTCGATCGTACAACCGCTTCAACGGGCGAGCCTCACACTGGTCGATCACATAGGCAGTCATGATGGGTAGCGCGATCGTGCTGTCGGTATAGCAGACGATCGTATTCGGTAACTCCTCTGGATCAACCTTGCCCCAACTGACGGCTTCGCTCGGTGTAGCACCTGACAAACCACCTGTATCAGGACGAGCATCTGTCACCTGAATAAAGTAGTCGTGTCCCCGCTCCTCCAGACCCAACACTTCATGCAGTTGGGGCTGAGTTTGCAGCAAGAAGTTTTTGGGACTGCCGCCACCGATGATCAGAGCTGCACTTCGACCTTCCACATCAGGAATGCCACTATCACGCGCTGCATAGGCGATCGCCGCCGTCTCATTCACATCTAGCGATGGATCGAGCACCAGTTGAGAGCCTTCGAGGGCGATCGCGGCAATGTTCATGCCGATCGAGCTATCGCCAGGAGACGACGTATAGATGGGCACGCCACACTCATAGGCAGTCGCCAGCAGACAGGAATTTTTCACGCCCACTTGCTTCTCGACTTCGCTCACGTATTTGCCCAACAGGTAATGAAATTCTGCCGTGCTCATGCGCTTTTGAAACGGTTCAGCCTTTAACAGTTCGCGCAAAAACGCATCGGTTTCCAGCAACACATCATAGTCAAACACGATATCGTAAATGCGAATACGACCCTCTTGACGCAGCTTCACATCGTCCAGAAAGGGGCTACTGGAGTACAGTTCCAGCCCTAGACCATAGTGCATATCGTGGTACAAGTTCGCGCCCGTGCTGATGATCCAATCCACAAACCCGTGGCGCATCAGGGGTGCTAATACTGAAACCCCAAAACCTGCGGGTGTCATGGCACCGGAGAGGCTCAAGCCCACGGTGACACCGGGTTGCATCACTTCACGGGTTAACAGGTGACAGATTTCGCGCAGACGGGCGGAATTGTATGCCGTGAAGTAGCCATCAATCAGGTCAACGACGCTGATCGCGGCAGGCATGGGGGAGGGTGCGATTTTGTGACTGAGCAATTTCGACATTGTTTGACTCCAACAAAAGTGGACAGCATAAAAGAATAGAGAGGGTTTACAGACATCACCTCAACGTGACCAACACCCCAACATAAGCAGGGGCGAGCGATCGCAGTTCGGTGGAACCGTTAAAGAAAGGCTCGACAAGAATGGGCAGTAATTCAGCTAGCTAAACTCAGGTTTCCCGCTCCAATGGGCAACGCTCAACACGCTGACAAATGTGTGCATGAAGGCATTGCTTCAAACAACGACAGCGGCTCTAACGGGCGATCGCAAAAAGTTCCAAACCATAGAACTCCGCACGACCGACTCGCATCAAAGTGAGACAGCGTAGCGATCGAACCCATGCGGTATTTGGTTCAAGAAATTCTCCTATAGAGAACTTGACCGACCCAGTTCTCAAGCTGTAGGCGCTAAAGGCATTTTGTTACAAAGCGCTTCTAGCCAGGTTCTACAGGTTGTGAACCTTAAGTTACAGGTCGGTCAGCTCATACTGGGTGCTTCACAGCGGTCAACCCAGGATAGCGCGGGATCACATTGCCGCTTCCGCTTCAGTTTCATCTCCAGGTACCAGAGCGGTCTCCAAGGATACCCGGTTAAGGAAGGAAGTTTCAATGCTTTTATACAACCTTCGACACAAGCACCATTAATCTAACACTAATCGTTCAGGGGTTCTTCACCAAACGGATGATTTTTTGGGTCATTTGTCGCAGACTGTAGCTTATACAACATCAGTTTCGCCGTCTCACGCTAGATGCCTGTTAGCTCCATCACATCTGATTATCTGCAATGACCGTGAACGTGACTTCAACCAATCAACCATCCGATCGCGCCTCTCTGACTGCCGACCAACATCGTCAGAAAATGGAGCGGCGTAAAGAGGTGCAGGATCAACGCCTTGCTGGAATGGTTGAGGAAAAAGGCTTAATCATCATCAATACAGGCAACGGCAAGGGCAAAACGACGGCTGCCCTGGGTATGGTGCTGCGATCGCTCGGTCACGGTTATAAAGTGGCGATCATTCAGTTCATCAAAGGAGCCTGGGAACCAGCAGAGAAAGCTGCGTTTAGTCACTGGTCAGAACAACTGGAATTTCATGCGATGGGCGAAGGCTTTACCTGGGAAACGCAGGATCGCGATCGCGATACCCAAAAAGCTCAAGAAGCATGGGAAACAGCTCTCACCTTCATCCAGAATCCCGATTTCAAACTCGTTTTGCTCGATGAAGTCAACATTGCACTCAAATTGGGCTACTTGACCGTTGAGCAAGTGTTAGCAGGACTGGAGCAAAAACCAACCGATTCCCATGTCATTTTGACGGGTAGAGGTGCACCGAAGGTGTTGTGCGATCGCGCTGACCTTGTGACCGAAATGACGCTGGTCAAGCATCCCTTCCGCGAACAGGGCGTAAAGGCGCAACCTGGTATTGAGTTTTGAGGCACAGTGTGGAAGACAATCGAGTTTCTTCACGATACGTGTAGAGGCGATGAGCGATAGAATTTACTCAGTTTTACAAACCATTTAACCTTAGAGGTAATAGCCCACGCTATGAACACCCTCGATCAGGTTCTAGAAACCGCTTTACAGTTGCCGTACGAGCAGCAGGAAATGCTGATTAGCATCCTGCAAAACCGCCACTACGAAAGTCGCCGTGCCGAAATCGCTGCGGATGCCCAAGAAACTCTGGCTGCTTTCCATGAGGGTAAATTTCAAAGCCAGTCAGCCGAGGCTGTCATTGGGGTGTTGCGTCAGTCTTTGCAAGAGCCAGACGCATGAGGGCGTTGGTTTTAACCCCAAAGTTCCAGCGAGCCTTTCGCAAGTTTGTGAAACGCAACGCTGACCTCCAGCAACGCATTGAAGCAACGCTGCAACAAATGGAAGCAGATATCTTTGCTCCGACGTTAGGCACCCATAAGTTGAGCGGTAAGCTGGACGGTCTGCAATCCTGCACGTGTGGCTATGACTGTCGGATTGTCTTCTCCATTGAGCAAGATGCAGAAGCCAATAGCGAAGTCATTGTTCTGCTCGATATCGGTACGCACGATGAAGTTTATTGACTGCGATCGCCCTTCACACGTCCTCTCTCCCAGGATGAGCCAGCGTACCCGATCGCGCGAGTCTCACAGAAACCGGGTTTCTTCACGAGATATACGGTTAACATCCAAATAATGGTCAGAAACCCGGTTTCTCGCCACCCCCGATCGCCCCTCACGCCAGTGCGCGATCGCTCAACCTGTGAGGTTTGCCCATGACTAACGAAGAACTGCTGCAAATCATCAAACAAGCTGTCCTCGAGGAAGCAACAGAGCTTGATCTTTCTGGCAGCAATTTGACTGCGCTACCGCCCGAAATTGGTCAACTCATCAACCTCAGCAAGCTAAGCCTCCGCCTTAATCGGATAACGAAGCTGCCACGCGAAATTTTTCAACTCACTAATCTCAAAAGGCTTTATCTTTACAGCAATCAACTCACGACGCTGCCACCTGAGATTGATCAACTCACTAACCTTAGCGAACTTGACCTCAGCGACAATCAATTGACAACACTGCCAAGCGAAGTGGGCGAACTTACTAACCTCGAAGCGCTTGATCTTCGCCGTAATCAACTGACAACACTACCAAGCGAGGTAGGTCAACTTGTTAACCTCAGAGTACTTGATCTCCGCCATAATCAATTGACGGCACTACCACCAGAGTTGGCACAACTCACTCAACTCCGAACGCTAGATATACGAGAGACTGCCCTTCCAATCCCACCAGAGGTTTTGGAGTTACACACTTGGGGTGATCCTGCTGCCATTCTCAACTATTATTTGCAGCTTCAGCAAGAACAAACACGTCCTCTCAATGAAGCCAAAATGATAGTGGTTGGACAGGGTAACGTTGGTAAAACGTCTCTGGTGAAGCGCTTGATCGAGGGAGTCTTTAACCCACACGAACGCAAAACTGAGGGCATTCAGATTCACTCCTGGCAGTTTCCAGTCAAAGAGCAAACCATTCGCCTCAACGTGTGGGATTTTGGTGGGCAGGAGATCATGCACGCCACCCATCAGTTCTTTCTCACCAAGCGCAGTCTCTACCTGCTGGTGCTCAATGCCCGTCAGGATGAAGACGAAAACCGACTGGAATACTGGCTCAAGATCATCCAGAGCTTTGGCGGCGATTCACCCATCATCATTGTGGGCAATCAGGTCGATCAACAGCCGTTGGATATTGATCGCCGTGGCTTGCAGACCAAGTACCCGCAGATCAAAGCCATTGTGGAAACCTCCTGCGAGACGGGTGAGGGCATCGATGCGCTGCGATCGCTCATTACACAAGAAGTGGATACACTGGAACACATCTACGACCCGCTGCCCCTCTCCTGGTTTATGCTCAAGCAACAGCTTGAAGCGATCGAGCACGATTACATTCCCTACACTGAGTATCAGCAGCTCTGCAACGCGCAAGGCATCACCGACGAATTGAGCCAGACCACACTGGTCGGCTTCCTGCACGACCTCGGCATTGTGCTCAACTTCTGCGACGACCCACGGTTAGAAGATACCCACGTCCTCAATCCGCAGTGGGTGACAAACGGCGTGTATCGCATCCTCAACGACAGACAACTGATCACCGAGCATCGGGGCATTCTAGAACGCAGCCACCTCACTCGCATCCTCGATCGCAGCCGCTATCCCCGCAGCAAGCATCTCTTCATCATCGACATGATGCAAAAGTTTGAACTCTGCTTTGACCTCGAAGGTTTCCACGATCAGAAGTTTCTGCTGCCCGATCTGTTGACCAAAGAAGAACCCTACACTGGAGACTGGCACGACGCACTGCCCTTTCAGTATCACTACAAAGTGTTGCCCACCAGCATCATCTCTCGCTTCATCGTCCGCATGAACGACAAGATCCATCAGCACACCTACTGGCGCAATGGAGTCGTGCTGGCATACGAAAACAACATCGCGCTGATTAAAGCAGACCGGGAAGATAAGAAAATCTTCATCCGCGTCACGGGCACCGAACACGGTCGTCGTCGCTTTCTCACCGTCATTCGTGCCCAGTTTGCTGCCATTCATCAAACCATCCCCAGCTTGGACGTTAAAGAAAAAATTCCTCTACCCCATCATCCAGAGATTGAACCGATTGACTATCAGCATTTACTCGCCCTAGAAGAAGTAGAAGAAACTAGCTTCATCCCTACCGGGTTGAAAGAACGAGTGAGCGTCAAGCAACTGCTTGATGGCATTGAGCCTGAGCGCGTACGAGCAAATCAAATTGTTGAAGAAAATGCAATTCAAGCTTTAGCAATTATAGAAAGGCAACTGCAAGAAAAAGTAAGCGCTCAAACAACTGAATTGGAGATGTATCAAAAATTGTTAAAAGCCAAGCTTCTGGAGTCTAAACGGGCAACAAGATTGGACACTGAAACAAAAAATGAGGATGCTGAGTAATTTGTTGGCACTTAAATTCTCTTTCTAATTGACATGGAAAAAGATGATCTACTTCGAGCTATGAAAGAAAGCTACAACATGCTTATTAAAGCAAAAGAAGCGAAATGCCAAGAAGAAATTGAGACGGCTAGGATTGAAGAAAGAAAAATATTATTAGATGCAATGCTGGAAATATTTCAAGGAGATTCAAGTCTTTCTGAAACTTCAAATGTTTTGAATGCTCTTAGCGAGATTCTTCTTGCATCAAAGCCTAGCAAGGAAGTTTTTATTTCATATGCCTGGGGTGATGAGCGGGAAGCATTCGTCAACCGACTTGATGCGTCTTTGCAAGAAAAAGGTATCACCATCATTCGTGACAAACGAGAAGTAGTTTACAAAGAATCGATCCAGTCATTTATGGAACGCATAGGGCGTGGAAAGTGTGTCATCGCAGTCATCAGCGATAAATACTTGAGATCTCCTAACTGTATGTTTGAGTTAGTACAAGTCTCAAAAAACGGTAAATTTCATGATCGCATTTTCCCTATCGTCTTATCAGATGCTGACATCTACAAGCCAATACAGCGAATCAAATATATTAAACATTGGGAAGATGAAACTAAAGCGCTCGACGAGGCAATGAGAGGAGTAAGCGCTGCTCATTTGCAAGGCTTCCGCGACGAAATTGATCAATACACCGAAATCCGCAACACCATTGCCGCACTGACAGACATCTTCAAAAATATGAATACGCTCACGCCCGATCTTCATAGTCAGGATGATTTTGAGGCGTTGTTTACCGCGATCGAACGTCGGCTAAACGCATAGCTACGATCGCTCCTCACAGCCAACTCTAATTCCTGCGCGATTTGCCAGTTGAATAAATGCTATTCATTCTAAGCTAATCTCTCTGCGATCGCTTCTGTTGCCTTCGTTTGTTAAGGTCGAGCGCACAAGCTTTACGCGGTGGAAAACAAGGCGATCGCCCCTCTTCCAAATTCAGTGAAGCATCACGAAACCCAACACACGTTCTGAAGTGAGCGATCGACTCTCCAAGCTAAAGTTCAAAGTGGCAAGAGAGAGATGCCGAATACTGAGCAAACTATCCAGAGGGTTGATCGAATGATCGTCGCTCCAGTGCCAGTGAGCGATCGGTTGATTGAGCGAGAAAGCTGATTTTCATTTTGCTTAAGCGACATCTGATTCGACTGGAGCGTTTGTTTGTTTAGCTCGACCACTCATAAGTATTACTTAAGCATTTATTTGTTTTGCTTAAGCGTTTGTTGATTTCACTTAAGCGTTAATTGATTTTGCTTGAGTGTTTGTTTGTTTCACTCAAGCATTCATCAGTAATGCATAAGCAATAGTCGATTTCGTTCAAGCGTTTGTTGATTCTGCTGGTTGATTAGTGAAAAACGTTAGAGCAATCAGCTTTTTTGCTTCAGTGTTGGCTGTATTTGCTTGAACGTTAAGGCATTTCGCTTAAATGGCTACCTGACATCAGTCATTAATATTAAAGCGGTGAGAGGCGATCGTGCCTTCTGGGTCGCTAAGTGTTTACCATAAAGGCAGTCAATCACATAAGGCTTTAGCAATGCGACTACTCCACACCATGCTGCGCGTTGGCAACTTAGACGAATCTCTCAAGTTTTACTGCGATGTGCTCGGTATGACGTTGCTGCGTCGCAAAGATTATCCCGGTGGTGAATTTACACTGGCGTTTGTGGGCTACGGCGACGAAGCCGACCATACCGTTTTGGAGCTTACCTACAACTGGGGCACTGAGTCATACAATCTCGGCGATGCCTACGGTCACATTGCGATCGGCGTTGATGATATTTACGCCACCTGTGCCAACATTCGCGATCGAGGCGGCAAGATTACCCGCGAACCAGGAGCCATGAAGCACGGTTCGACTGTGATTGCCTTTGTTGAAGATCCCAACGGCTACAAGGTTGAGTTGATTCAACTCCGCAACCAGACGGCAGCAGCAGAACAGCAGCCACAAGCGGCGAGGGTTTGAGGCAGAAGGCAGAGGGAGTTTTTGGTTTTTGGTTGTTAGTTGTTAGAAGGAGTCAGAAGGAGTCAGAAGGGTGAGTGGGGAGTGGGGTGGAAAGGCTAAAGGATGTAGCTTGGTTCCCGAAGGTAGGCTAAAAGCTGACCGCTCGACAGAAGGCAAGAGGCAAGAGGAGTTTTTACCGATTAGTTTTAGTTTTTAGAAGAACGCACGAAAAGCTCATGCACCAACAACTAACAACTGGTTTAACTCAAAACTCCTCACCCCTCACTCCTCACTCCTCACCCCTCACTCCTCACTTCCAATTACCGTGTAAACTCCTGATAGGGCTTAGCTAGGACTGTCTTTGTGTATAGGCAGACCGAAAACTGTGTGAGGAGTGCAGCGTGAAAGGAACAGTCTGGTTAGTGGGAGGGCTAAGCGCTCTGGAGATGCTTGGTCTGGTGGTTCCTGGCTGGGCAACCCCTGCCCCAAAAGAGGGATCTGTCCATAGTTCAGAGACACCAACGACCGCTGTGTCGGACGATCGTCCTCTATCTCGCTGTGCTGCAATACCACAACAGATTCAGCCTGATGTGCTTGAAGCGACTTGTGAAGCGCCACCTGATGGCTCTATGGCTCAGGTGCGATCGGTCAACGAACTGAGTGATGTGCGCCCGACCGATTGGGCATACCAGACTCTACAGGCACTATCAGAACGTTATGGTGTGGCGATCGGCTACCCAGATGGTACTTTTCGCGGCAATCAAGCATTGACACGCAACGAATTCGCGGCAGCAGTGGCGCGTGTGCTGGATGCCATCTCGCAGCAATATGTGTCGAATCAGGGGAATGTTACCCAGCTACGAGAAGATTTTGCCACAGCACAACAGCTTCAGGCATCCTACACGCGCATTGCGACTGATTTACGCGATCGTTTGAATCAGCTCGACAGTCAGGTTTCCACCCTGGATCAGAAGCAATTTTCAACCACGACTCAACTGAAGGGGCAAACCGTGATCGGGTTGACGGATGGCTCCAATGCCCGCAGCACCGTTCTGTTTCGCACGCGCTTAGACTTAAGAACGAGCTTTGCGCCGAATACCTTGCTGCGTACCCAGCTAGAGGCTGGCAATAATGGGAACGACGCGATCGGACGTGCCCAAAATCGCGGACAAAACCTGCTGGGCACACTCGGCTTGCTGGCGGATGGCGGGGGTTTGGACTATGTCGGTGTAGACAGCACCGTGCGGCTGAGCAAGCTGTACTATACCTTTCAGCCTGCGGCAGGGTTTGAGTTAACAGTCGGAGCACGCGTGTCACCGCGAGACTTTATTGACTACAACCGCTTTGCCAATGACTCTACCGAAAACTTCTCCTCCAGCTTCTTCACTAACAATCCGCTGATTGTGCAGAATCAAATCGATCGCCCCGGTGGTGCAGGAGCCGTCTTGACCTGGAAGCCTGCAACCTTACCACTGACAGTGCGAGCGCTGTATGTTGCAGCCGATGCGGAACGCCCGAACGGTGGTATCACTGAAGGCGGCTTGTTTGGCGATCGCAACCAGGGCAGTCTGGAAGTCGAATACGACTTCAGCAAAGACATCATTGCTCGACTGCAATTCACCAAAGCGACCGTTAACAATGTTGATATCTTCGCAGGCGGCATCAATGCTGAATGGTCACTCAACCGTCAGCTTGCCGTTTTTGGTCGGTTTGCGATCGGCAGCTACGAGGGCTTTAACCCACTACTCAACCAGAATTTAGACTTAACGCCCAAAAGCTGGGCGATCGGCGTTATCGCCCGTCGCCTGTTCATTCCTGGATCAACCGCAGGACTAGCGATCGGTCAACCTTTCGTCGAAAAAGATCTCGGCGATGCCACACAAACCAACCTCGAAGTGTTCTACAGCTTTCTGCTCAACGACAATATCAGCGTGACTCCCGCAGTGACTGTAGTGACAAACCCCAACAATCGCGATCGCGGTACTATTTTTGAATGGTTATTGCGGTTGGTTTACTCGTTCTGAGGAAGCGATTAGCGGTCAGCGGTCAGCGGTCAGCGGTCAGCTTGGAACAAGAATCGAGAGAATTCAGTCTTTCAGCGCCACCCGAACGATCTATAGCCAATGGCTGATAGCTGATCGCTGATAGCTGATCGCTCAGACGTGACCGCTGATAGCCATTAGCTAATCTCGCTATACTGAAAACGCTGGCACACCGTATATTTACTTGTAAGTTTAAGAATCACAAATGCAGCCCACTGACCCGAATAAGTTCACCGACAAAGCATGGGAAGCGATCGTACAGGCGCAGGATGTTGTTCGCCGCTACAAGCAACAGCAACTGGAAGTAGAGCACCTGATTATCACTCTGTTGGAACAAAAAGACGGGCTGGCAGCGAAGGTATTTACGAAAGCAGGCGTTGATACAACTCGCTTGGGGCAGCAAATTGAGGACTTTGTGCGACGACAGCCCAAAGTGCCTAGCAACGATCAGCTTTACCTGGGACGCAACCTGGATATCATGCTCGATCGCGCCGACGAAGCGCGAGAAGACTGGCAGGATGAATTCATTTCGGTCGAACATTTGTTGCTGGGCTTTGCGACTGATTCGCGGCTAGGCTTGCGGCTGCTGCGAGGCTTTAATCTGGATGTCAAACAGCTAGAGACCGTCATTCGTGACGTGCGCGGTAGCCAAAAAGTGACGGATCAAAACCCCGAAAACCGCTATGCAGCGCTAGAAAAGTATGGGCAAGATCTCACCGAAAAAGCACGGGCAGGTAAAACCGATCCAGTCATTGGTCGGGATGAAGAAATTCGGCGGGTGGTGCGGGTACTGTCTCGTCGTACAAAGAATAATCCCGTGCTGATTGGTGAACCGGGTGTTGGCAAAACGGCGATCATTGAGGCATTGGCGCAGCGGATCGTCAACGGCGATGTCCCAGAATCGCTCAAAAATCGACGGCTGATCTCGCTGGATATGGGTTCGCTGATCGCTGGTGCTAAGTTTCGCGGCGATTTCGAGGATCGGCTGCGATCGATTCTCAAAGAGGTCATCCACTCTGATGGACAAATCGTACTGTTCATCGACGAAATTCATCAGGTCGTTGGTGCTGGAGCCGCTCAGGGCACAATGGATGCAGGTAATCTGCTGAAGCCCATGCTGGCGCGAGGCGAACTCCGCTGCATTGGCGCAACGACGATCGACGAATACCGCAAATACATTGAAAAAGATGCCGCTCTGGAACGTCGCTTTCAGCAGGTGTTTGTCGATCAGCCCAGTGTAGAAGACGCAATCTCCATCCTGAGGGGACTGAAAGAACGCTACGAAGTGCATCATGGGGTCAAAATCACCGATTCAGCTCTGGTTGCTGCTGCCACGCTTTCGTCTCGCTACATCGCCGATCGCTTCTTACCCGACAAGGCGATCGATCTAATCGATGAAGCCGCCGCCAATCTGAAAATGGAAATCACCTCCAAGCCCGCCGAACTGGAGATGTACGATCGGCGTATCATGCAGCTTGAGATGGAAAAGCTGTCGTTAGAAACCGAAAAGCAAAACCCTGGCAATGTCTTTGGTGCGGGTCGCTCTGCCCAGGATCGGCTCGATCGCATTGATCAAGAAATGGCGCAGTTGCTCGGAAAGCAAGAACAGCTTAACTCTCACTGGCAGAACGAGAAGCGCTTGCTAGATGGCATCAACGCCAAAAAAGAAGAAGAAGAGCAAATCGAACTCCAAATTCAGCAGCTCAAGCGAGAGGCAGACCTCGCTAAGGCAAGCGAAGAATACGAGCGCAACACCAAACTCAAGAAAGCAGGTGAACTGTTCCACGCTGTCTTGCCACGCATTCGAGATGAGCGCGGCGCGTATGAAGCACAGCTTCGAGTCATTCAATCCGATGGTGGTGCCCTGCTGCGCGAACAAGTCACCGAGTCCGATATCGCCGAAATCGTTGCTACCTGGACGGGCATTCCCGTCAATCGCCTGCTAGAAACCGAACGGCAAAAGCTGCTCCAGTTAGAAAGCCATCTTCATCAACGCGTTGTTGGACAAGTTGAAGCGGTCGAAGCCGTCTCCGCTGCCATCCGTCGTGCCCGTGCAGGGATGAAAGATCCTGGACGACCGATCGGCTCTTTCCTCTTCATGGGACCCACCGGAGTCGGCAAAACGGAACTTGCCCGTGCCTTGGCACAATCTCTCTTTGACGCAGACGATGCCATGATCCGGCTTGACATGTCGGAATACATGGATAAAAGTTCGGTCATGCGGGTCATTGGCGCACCACCGGGATACATTGGCTATGAAGAAGGCGGACAGTTGACTGAATCCGTCCGCCGCAAACCCTATGCGGTCGTGCTGCTGGATGAAGTCGAAAAGGCACATCCCGACGTATTCAACATTCTGTTGCAAGTGCTGGATGACGGACGGATTACCGATGGACAGGGACGCACCACTGACTTTTGCAATACCGTCATTGTGATGACGAGCAACATCGGCAGTGACCATATTCTCGATCTGTCAGGCGATGACGATCGCTACGACGAAATGCAGGAGCGCGTGACGGATGCATTGCGATCGCACTTTCGTCCCGAATTTCTCAACCGTGTAGACGACATCATTCTCTTCCACACGCTTACGCGCAGCGAACTCAGCCAGATCGTGCGACTCCAACTCAACCGCATTCAGTCCCTGCTGGCAGACCAGAAACTTACCCTGGAACTCACCACCACAGCTCAAAACTTCATTGCTGCCGCAGGCTACGACCCAACCTACGGCGCTCGTCCGCTGAAGCGTGCGATTCAACGCCAACTGCAAAACCCGATCGCCACCAAAATTCTCGAAAACACCTTCACCGAAGGCGACACCATCTTGATTGATCTGGTTGATGATGCGTTGACCTTTAACAAGAAGCCAGTCGCTGCCAACAGTGAGCTTTCAGCCGTCAACTGACACGCTTACTCCAAGCCAAGCTCTCGTTTTAGCAGCTCGATCGACTTTGAAACGATGAAGTTTTCACAGCAAACGAGTTGTGGTGGACGGATCAAGTCTTCTCTCGCCGCAGAGATGGCGGTCTTGACGGCGTTACAGCTTGCCTGATCGCTAATGATCGTTTGGGCACTGCGAACAATCGCACCTAGCTTGTAGCCATCGCCCACTTGAGCCGTCATCACCAGCAGTTCTTCGCCTCGCAAACTGTGAATAATCACTTCCGCCACGCCGACTGTACCGGAACTAAGGCTCACAACTCCAATACAGGTGCCTTTTGCAAGCCGCTTGATGAGCTTGATTTCGGCATCAAAGTCATAAATATCAACGGGGATCACGCGCACCGATTTGGGAGCGGCGATCGCCTCTGCCTGAGCAATGAAATACCGACTGGTGACAACCGTACCAGAGCGGGTTTGATCAAGAATTTGATCCAGCTCTTCGATCGGCACCAACTGCACCGGAATATTGAGCGCTCGCTCCAACTCACGTACAATCACTTCACCTGCACCAATATCGTGCGTGGGAGCCGTCACCAGCACCTGAGCACTACAGCGCAGCCGCCAATCAATTTCTGCCAGAAAGAGTTCCCGCGCCTGATTCAGCGAACAGCCCCGCTTCAGCAAGTCGTCCAGGCTATTTTGCACCACCTTATAGGCTTCGGGATGCTGGTCAAGAATGGGCGATCGCACTTTTGCCACATCTTCATGCGCTTGATCTCGCACATAGATACCAGAACCTGCTTGCGCGTCAACCACGCCTGCATCTTCAAGCTGACGATAAACCTTACTAATCGTATTGCGATGTAAGCCTGTCTGCATCGCCAATTGACGTGTGCTGGGCAGTCGATGTCCTGGTGGATACTGACGCGACGCGATCGCAAACAGAATTTGGTTGTAAAGCTGTGTCGATGCTGGAATGTCGCTTTCCGTCTGAATATGAAACTGAACCATGCAAGAGCCTCCACGCGCTCTAAAGGAAGCGTTTAACGATGCGACTCAGTCGTAGGGATCACACATCTTTATCTTTAGCTCTATCTTAGATGCAGCACTCCTTGATGCAGCATTGTCTTGCATCCTTAGACAAGCCTAAAGGCTTGAAGGCTAAGACAGCTTCACCCAGGCAGGTGCAATGTAAGAAGATGTTATTTAAAAAACAATACTTCTGTTACTCTCACCAACATCATTCGGAAGTGGTTGTGATGTTCAGGAATCTGTGGCAATTTCTGGAAGGGCAGTGAACCGATGCAGTGCGATCGCACTACGAACGACAGCAAGCAACGAGATTCTAGCCCGTTGCAGTGAAGCTTAGAGTTCGATGACTGTTTATCTAATCTGAGCCAATACTTATCTGAGCTAACTCTTACCATGACCAACCACGCAATTCAGACGACTGCTGTCAGAATTTCTCATGACGACTTGCAAATTGATGCTTACCTCGCAGAACCAACGGGTGGCGGCACCTATCCCGGCATTGTGGTTGTTCAAGAAATCTGGGGCGTGAATAGTCATATTCGCAGTGTGACAGAGCGCCTTGCTAAAGAAGGGTATGTGGCGATCGCGCCTGCCATCTTTCAGCGCAGTGCCCCCAGTTTTGAAGGCAATTACGATGCCGACAGTACCACTCTAGGACGCAAATATAAAGATCAAACGAGAGCCGATGAGCTGTTAAGCGACGTGCAAGCCGCGATCGCCTACCTCAGAACATTGCCAACGGTTGAAGGGGACGCGATCGGTGCGATCGGTTTCTGCTTTGGCGGACACGTTGTCTACTTAGCAGCCACCCTGCCTGATGTCAAAGCCACAGCATCGTTCTATGGTGCTGGCATTGCCACGATGACTCCCGGTGGCGGCGCGCCCACGCTCACTCGTACGCCAGAAATCAACGGCACTCTTTATGCTTTCTTCGGCACCACCGATCCCCTGATTCCAGTGGAGCAAATCGATCAGGTCGAAGCCGCGCTCAAAGAGCATCAAATCAACCATCGCTTTTTCCGCTATCCCTCTGGTCACGGCTTCTTCTGCGATCAGCGTCCCGATTACAGTCCTGAAGCCGCTGCTGATGCGTGGGAGAAGGTGAAGGAGTTGTTTGAAAGCGTGTTGAAAGGAGAGGGGTGGGGAGTAGGGAGTAGGGAGTAGGGAGTAGGGAGTAGGGAAAGGCTAAGGGCTAAAGGATGAAGCATGTGTGAGCCAGAAGCGGAATTTGCAAGTTTGGACGTGGCGTATCGAGTTCAAACCTCGACCTTCCGACCTCCAAGCTTGATGTTCCGAGTTCCAGGCTCGATACTCCGACCTCCAGGCTCAAAACTCCGACTTTTAAGCTCGACCTTCCGACCTCTAGGCTCAAAACTCCGACCTCCAAGCGCGATGTTCCGAGTTCAACGCTCGACACTCCGAGTTCATTGCTCGATACTTCGAGTTCATTGCTCGATACTCCGAGTTCAACGCTCGATACTTCGAGTTCAACGCTCGGCACTCCGAGTTCAACGCTCGACACTCCGACCGCTGACCGCTGACCGCTGACCGCTGACCGCTGACCGCTGACCGCTGACCGCTAACCGCTAACCGCTAACCGCTGACCGCTGACCGCTAACCGCTGACCGCTGACCGCTGACCGCTAACCGCTGACCGCTAACCGTGGTTAATTGGTCGGTTATTAAACCGCAAAGCCCTAACCGCTAAATTAAATCAAAACTCAAAACTCTCCAACCCAACGGACTATAGTAGGAAAGCCGACTATGTTCGCTTGTCTCATGGAAGCTAAATCAACTCGCCCAGCCGCTGAGTCCTTTTCGATGGAGGACTTTGAGAGAGGGCTGGAGCAACACAATTACCAATTTCAGCAAGGGCAGATGATTACAGGTAAGGCTGTCAATTACGAAATTGATGGTATTTACGTCGATATTGGCGCGAAGTCACTCGCCTTTCTGCCTGCCAATGAAGCAAGCCTGCGGGGTGTTACAGATCCCTCGGCGATCGTCCCCCTCAACGAAGAGTGCGAGTTTTTGATCATCCGCGAGCAAGACGGTGATGGTCAGGTCACGCTCTCGCTGAAGCAGTTGGAGATTAAGCAAGCCTGGGATCGGTTGGCAGAAACTCAAGATAGCAATCAGAGCTACCAGGTAAAAGTGACAGGCGTAAATAAAGGTGGTGTCACGGTTGATATACAAGGGTTGCGGGGGTTTATTCCGCGATCGCACCTCGTCGAACGTGAAGACCTCGAAGCGCTCAAAGGCACCACACTCAGCGCCAGCATCCTGGAAATTGATCAGGCTCGTGACAAGCTCGTGCTCTCTAACCGCCTTGCTACCCGCACTGCCAGCTTTAGCCAACTCGAAATTGGGCAACTGGTAGACGGCAAAGTTGCCAGCATCAAACCCTTTGGTGTGTTTGTTGAATTTGGCGGCACCACTGGGTTGCTGCACATCAACCAAATCAGCAAAAACTACATCCAATCCCTGACAGGCTTATTTCAGGTCGGGCAACCCATCAAAGCCATGATCGCAGGTCTGGATGAAGGCAAAGGCAGAATTTCACTCTCCACAAAAGTGCTCGAAAACTACCCCGGCGAAATGCTGGAAAAAACCGCCGATGTCATGGCAGAAGCCGAATCGCGTCAAGACCGGGCGAGAATAGCGATCTTGGGAGAGTGAAGGGAGGCGGAGGAAGCAAGGGGAGCAGAGGGAGCAGGGGGAGCGGAGAGAGAAAGGCTAAAAGCCTTAGGCTGGCTGTTCACTGCTGAATCCTCAATTAACCAGTGCTTCCCCTGCCTCCCCTGCTTCCCCTGCCTCTCCTGCATCCCTTACTCCTCACCCCTCTCTCCCCTATGCTCACCGTCTGGGAACTCGACTTCTACTCTCGTCCCATCCTGGATGAGAACAAGAAAAAAATCTGGGAAGTGCTGGTTTGCGAAAGCCCATTGACGGTCGATCGCCAGCCCGAATCCCTTTTTCGCTATGCCGAATTTTGCTCCAGTGCTGAAGTCAACTCGGTGCGGTTGAAAGGTGTCATTGAAGCGGCGATCGCGCAGGCACCCAACCCTCCCGACAAAATCCGCTTTTTCCGGCAGGCAATGAACAACATGATCGTTAAAGCCTGCACAGAGTTAGGGATTCCGGCTCAACTCAGCCAGCGCACGTTTGTGTTGAATCAGTGGCTTCAGCAGCGCCTTCAGGACGTTTATCCCGCACTGCCAGGGTTCCAACCGGGTACCAATCCTTCTGTTAGTTTTGCCAAAACGCCGCCGCAGCCATTGCCCGATGCGTTGCTAGGAGAAAAATGGCAATTCGTCACGCTGCCAGCCAGTGCGATCGCCGAGATGAACGAGTGGACGATCGACTTTGGTGAAGCGTTTCCTCTTGCTCTCGCAGGGTTAGCACCAGAAGCCCAAATTCCGGGGTTGCTGATCTTTTCGGCGCGTGCGACTCCCTTAGCTGCCTGGATGTCGGGTTTAGAGGTAGCTGGCGTGAAGTTTGACGGCGACTATCCCAACCGCTTGCTGCTAGAGACGGGGCTGAACGATCGCTGGAATCTCGCCAGCCTTGCGAACTCACAGGTAAAAACCGAAGCGCAAAACTTTGAGGCAGCGAAACAGCAGTGTCGTGGCGTTCACTTCCTTGCCATTCAAGCCGATCCCAACATCGAAGCGTTCGCTGGCTTTTGGCTATTACAGACGGTCAACTTAGCGTAAAGTGATCTCTAGTAAGCAATTAGCTATCAGCGGTCAGCTATCAGCGGTCAGCGGTCAGCTATCAGCGGTCAGCGGTCAGCTATCAGCGGTCAGCGATGAGTGCAGGAGTCATTGACTGGTGCAATTTGCCTCTGTGTAGCAGTTGGCTGACTGCTCTTACAAGCATGAGTTTATTTTAAGAAACCAGCGGTTAAGCATCTATTCGCCGTTTAGCGCCTGCTCTGCCTCTAAAAGCTGACTGCTGATAGCTGATAGCTGACCGCTAAAAGCCGATAGCTGACCGCTAAAAGCTGATAGCTGACCGCTAAAAGCTGATAGCTGACCGCTAAAAGCTCCCTACTCACATTCCGTTCGCTCACATATTATGAGTTCCGACGACTTGCAACACGAAACCTTAGCAGATCAACTGCTGGAATTGGCTGCCAGGTCAGGGGCAGAAGCGGCAGAAGTTTTACAATCGCGATCGCTAGCATATCCAGTTTTCTTTGAGGCAAATCGCCTTAAGCAGCTAGAAAGCGCTCAGGCAGAAGGGACGGCATTACGCCTGTGGCGAAACGGTTGTCCTGGTTTAGCGGTTGCCTACGGTCCGGTCGAGCCACAGGCGTTGGTTGATCGAGCGATCGCCCTGAGCCAGCTTAACGAACCAGAAACGATCGAGCTAGCAGGTGCCGCCAAAACTCAGTATCCAGACTTAGGCGAAACGGTGCCCGTGGAGCAATTAGTCGCTTGGGGACGAGAGGCGATCGCCATCGTTCGTGAAGCGAACCCAGACCTGATCTGCACCGCTGAGTGGGAATGTGATGCTGAAACCACCCGCCTGCTCAATTCCAACGGTTTAGACTGCGGCTACACCGACACGACTCTCAGTTGCTACCTCTCCGCCGAATGGGTGCGCGGCGATGACTTTCTGTGCGTTTCGGATGGGCAGACACAGCGGCAGAGCCTTGATCCGATCGCCGTGGCACACCAAATTTTGCAGCGGTTGGAGTGGGCGAAAGACAACACGCCACCCCCAACCGGACGCGTACCGATTTTATTCACCTCTAAAGCTGCTGATATGCTGTGGGGTACGGTGCAGTCGGCACTCAGCGGCAAGCAAGTGCTGGAAGGTGCATCACCCTGGAGCGATCGCCTGAACGAACGCGTCACATCTGAAGGCTTGACCCTTTCCCAGCAGCCCAACATCGGTCCCTTTAGCTGTCCGTTTGATGACGAAGGCACACCAACTCGCGCCATCACGTTCATCGATCGCGGTGTGCTACAGCTCTTCTACGCCGATTTCACGACAGGACGGGCGATCGGCAGCGGCACTACGGGCAATGGCTTTCGCCCTGGCTTGGGTAGCTACCCGACTCCTGGACTATTCAACATCATCATTCAGCCCGCAGGCAGCGCTGCTACAGGTAAATCCTTACAAGAACTGATTGCCACCCTCGACAATGGGTTGATTATCGACCAAATGCTCGGTGGCGGGGCAGGCATTTCGGGCGAGTTTTCCATCAACGTTGACCTGGGCTACCGCGTCAAAAACGGTGAGGTGATCGGTCGAGTCAAAGATACGATGGTGTCTGGCAACGTTTATACGGCGCTGAAGCAATTGATTGCGCTGGGTGGCGATGCTGACTGGAACGGCTCTTGCTACACACCGTCGCTCATCGTGGATGGGTTATCGGTGACTGGGCGAAGCTAAGCTTACGCGATGTGCGACTTTCCTAAAATGCCTGCCAAAACTGCCCTCACCCTAGCCCTCTCCCGATGGGAGAGGGAACCGGAACGGTCTGGAAGCCCTTCTCCCCAGGGAGCAGGGTGGGGATGAGGGCGAATTAGTTGCACATCGCGTTAAGCTTTAAACTTTAGACTAGAAGCTACCGACAGTAGACTGGTAAACGTTCCAGTGTTTTGAATCTGGTCAGTCTCGAATCCATTAGAAAGCGTGGGAATTGGTTATGAGCGTGGCAGCGTTTGCGTACATTCAACGGTGGCGTTACTGGCTTTTGGCTGGCTTAGCGCTTGCAGCGATCGTCCTTTCTGCCTGCCAACCGCAAAACTTGAAAAGTCAAGCAGCTCGCATCCCACAGCTTGTCATCAGCACGACTACAGACCCCAAAACCTTCAACTACGCGCTCAATAACTCCGTGCCGAATGTCTTCTCCTTCACCTTCGATGGGCTGGTGGATGAACATGGTCTTACGGCAGAGGTTGTTCCGGCTCTGGCAGAATCGTGGCAAGTCTCAGCGGATAAAAAGCGCATCACGTTCACTCTACGGGAAGGGATGAAATGGTCAGACGGTCAGCCCTTAACAGCAGACGACGTGCTGTTCAGCTACAAAGATGTGTATCTGAACGAAACCATTCCCACTGATGTGCGGGATTCATTTCGCATTGGCGAAAAAAAGCTCTTACCAGATGTGAAGAAACTGGACGATCGCCGCATTGAGTTCATCCTGCCAGAACCCTCTTCACCCTTTGTTCGGGCACTGGTTGCCAAAATTCTGCCCGCTCACAGCCTCCGTCAAACGGTTTTCACGAAAGGACCCGATGGCAATCCTCGGTTTCTCTCTACCTGGGGCACTGATACTAACCCAACCGAAATCGTCACGAACGGACCCTATACGATCGAAAGCTACACTAGCAGCCAGCGGATCGTTTATCGCCGCAATCCTTATTACTGGCGTAAGGGCGCTCAAGGTGAAGCTTTGCCGTATATCGATCGCATCATCTGGCAAGTCGTGGAAAACAGTGATGGGCGTATGTTGCGCTTTCGGTCTGGCGATTTGGATATGGCTGGGTTACGTCCCGAAGATTTTTCTCTGCTCAAGCGCGAGGAGCAGCGCGGTAAGTTTGCGATTCTCAATGGTGGAGCCGCTTCAGGCACGACCTTTATTGCACTAAACCAGAATCGTGCGACGAACGCCGACGGCAAACCCTTCGTTGACCCTATCAAAACGCGCTGGTTTACCAACAAAGCATTTCGACAGGCAATTGCCTACGCCCTCGATCGCCAGAGCATCATCAACAACCTGTTTCGCGGGATTGGCGAACTGCAAAACTCACCGATTTCTGTGCAAAGCCCCTACTTTCTATCACCCCAGCAAGGCTTGAAGGTTTATGAACACAACCCTCAAAAAGCAAAGGCACTGTTGACGGGTGCGGGCTTCAAATACGATCCGAAAGGACAACTCTTTGACGCAGATGGCAACCGCATTCGGTTTACGATGATCCTGCCCGCAGGCAGCCGCAGCGGGCAACAGTTCGCTGCTCAGATGCAGCAAGACTTAAAGCGCATTGGCATTCAGCTTGACCTGAATCCGGTTGACTTTAACGTGATGGTCGAGAGCGTCGGCAACCGTAACTGGGAATGCTACTTCATCAGCTACACAGGTGGCGTAGAGCCGAATGACGGCGCGAACTACTGGACTAGCTCCGGCACCTCTCATGACTTTAATCAAGGTCCCAGCGTTGGTTCGCCACCCATCAAAAACTGGGTTGTCTCAGATTGGGAGCAGGAAATCGATCGCCTGTTCATCGCCGGGGCAAGAGAGTATGACGAAAATAAACGCAAACAGATCTACGCTGACTTTCAACGCATTGTCCAGGAACAGTTGCCTGTGATCCATCTGGTAACACCTACAGCACTCTCAGCCATCCGCGATCGCGTTAAAGGCGTACAGTTCTCTGGTTTAGATACGCGCGGCTCTCTCTGGAATGTTTACGAACTAAAAGTGACCAACAATTAAGGGCGTTGCTGAATTGATGTATGAATGCCTAAATTCGCCCTCACCCTAGCCCTCTCCCAAAAGGAGAGGGAACAGGAGTTCTACGCCCTTCTCCTTGGGGAGAAGGGTTTGGGATGAGGGCAATTCATATTTTCATTCAGCAACGCCCAATTAAGAATCGGCAATTAGAGAGGACAGCCCTTGCCAGTGCCTGCATTAAACGCCCCTTCTTCTGTGCGAATCGCTCCCAGAAGAGTTGCGACAACCACACAGCGATCGGTAGCTCTGCCTGTGTTGTTGCCGCGTGAGACTGTAATTACGCTCGGTATCGTTTGAGTCGCGGGCACAAGTGGCGTTTGGGCGATCGCGCCATTTCCGTCAAAGATCAGTAGAGGAAACGTGTTTGCGGCATTGGTCGTTGCGCCATTCACAGTCAGTCTAAGGGTACCTGCATTGACGTTACCATTGCCCAGCAGCACCCAGGCACCGCTGGTGTTGTTGATAAGGACAGTGTTTCTGTTCGCAGTCGCCTGAGTATTATCTGGGATGTACGGTACGTTAGCGATTCTGGGTTTACTCGCTGTGCTCATATCAAACACAACGGCTCGTGGCGATCGAGAGCGTCTGGCATCACTTTGCGCGACGCGAATCGTCTGCACGACCTGTTCACGGGCAGCAGAGACGCGCTGACGGCTCAAAATGGTGTCCCAACCGGGAGCCGCGATCGCAAACAACACGCCAATAACAATAATGACCACCAGCAGCTCAAGCAGTGTAAAACCGCCAGTTGAGCGCTTTAAGCGAGTTCGTTGCTTCATCGTCGTTCTCCTCCAGGTAGACAGACTACTATTTGGGACTCTTGTTGACGATGCCTCGCGTCAGCACCCTTGTTGACAGCGGAAACGCCTGACTTTCAATCACGCCACTGGGCAAAGCGGTTCTCAACGGGAACCCTGGTCGTCCCTGCGCGTTGCCAACTAAAAAGACCTGCACTTCCTGATTGACGCTTTGTTCGGTGCTTGGTGCCTGATAGGTTTTCCCCCGTATGCAGGCATAGAAGCTCCGAATATTAGTGAAGTTAAACGCAGCATTACTTACAGGAGTCGCTGCAAAAGGGTTGGCACTCGTTGCTCTGTCTGGACACGACAGCGTCGGTCTGGCTAATTGACCGTCGTCCACATAATCAACCAGCACTTGCGCACTACCAGTGGCAATCACAGCATTCAAATCTGCTCCTGGCGGACGGGCTGATTGAGCATTCGTTACCGAAGAGACGTTGTTCACTGTAGCTAACTGGAAGGGCCACTGCTGAAAGCTAGAGTTCGGGGATGATAGTGGATCGACGTAGCCCTGGTTGGTTTGCAAGGCAGTAGTCGCACCACTTGCAAACTGAGGTAACTGGTAGCGTACTAACCGCGCACGTCCCTGCCAGGTATCGGTTGTGCTGGAGTCAACAACGAGGGTGTAGACGACAAGTGTGTAGCTTCGACCCGAAAGGCAAGGTACGCCCAAGACTGCGGCTGGAAAGCTGGCATCCGGTTCGTCCAGGCTACCTGAGTTGGTGGCACAGGCGGCAAGCAAACCCTGAGGCAGAGGGTCGGCACGCCAGAACGCAAGGACGGGGATTGGCTGACTACCAGCGCTAGCCGCAGTCAGTCCGGCTGGAATGTGGTTAATGACACCAGGGCATTCGGTGCCAAAGTTGGCAGCCGTAATCGCGGCGGTACCCTGAAGACAATCGCCGTCATACACAAAGACGGCTTCTCGAAGCTCCTGGGTGATGTAGTTCATGGCTGCCTGCATATCTCGCTGGGTTTCGCTGCGAGAGGCATCGCGCTGGTTGACATCGACCAACTGCACCACCAGCGCCAGCAGGCTCACGGTGATCAGACCGCCGACAAACATCGCAACCAGTAGCTCAATCAGCGTAAACCCAGCCTGTTGCCGCCTTCTGTAGGCAGCCCAGAGCCGTTTCAAACGAGCGATAACGCGTGGTCTAGCCATGATTTCTACCGTTTAGCAAAAGGATCAAGCCTGAAAATTAATAATTACAGTTGGCTGTGGTGCCGCCGTTTTGAATGCAAAGCTGACCGAGCGATCGACTGGAATCGTTACGCGCCATCTTGGAGTACAAAACCGCCATCGGTCGTCGCCTGCCACCAGCCAAATCCAAGGGTCCTGTACCCATCCTCAACGATGCTTTTGTTGTGTCGAGTGGGATAAAGGGCTGCGGTGGCGGATAGTAAGCATAGACCCTGACTCCCATCTCAAAGGAAAACGGCACCGTTGGAGTTGGGGGAGACGGCGCATAGCCCGGTGTGCGAAAAACCTGCATGACATACTCTGGCGTGCAGTCGCCATCCACATCCACGCGAACAAGGTCGGTCGCAGCAGCGCTCACACCTGGATACGTAGAACACGATGCTGTGGAGTAGAGTGGACCACCAGTCGGGCTACCTGAAGCTGCACCAAACGAGTTGATCGCGTTACTGGCGGTAGTGCCATTAATAGCACCCACCGTTCCAGGCAGCTCAGTCAGTTGGTAGGAGCCGCGTTCAACCAGCAGGCGGACGCGATCGATCTCTCCCTGAGCGACCTGGTTTGCTTTTTCAACCTTGCGCGATTGAATGCGGCTGGCAGTCGCAAGCATGATAGGCGGCGTAATCGCTACGACCGTGAGCGAAATGATCACGATCGCCACCAAGCATTCAATAATCGTCAGCCCTTGCTCTGCGGGTTGCGATCGACGATTGGTTGTCAAGCGCGATAGCGCCCATCGAGACACTAATTTAGACGGTTGCGATCGCTCAGTAGATCCACTGGCAGACCGGGTTGAACTCACTCGCATGGCACGATGCTCCAGGATGGTTATTTCGACGGGATCAGGATGGGCACCTGGCATCAGGGAAGAGGGCATTCGGCAGCGCCAGGCAGAGGTTCCGAATATACGGATCATTCGCGGCGGGTTCTTGATAGAACTCGTTACGGTCTTTCGTTGCGGTGACAAAGCGTGCGGCGGCTGGTCCGGCTGGAGACTTCTGTAAGGCAACATCGTAACCCCAGAGACGAGCGGGCGGGCTGTAGTACGTAATGCGCTCATTGCCCGCAGTGGGCGTTGTACCAGGCTCCCAAACCTGTTGGTCAAAGGGACCTGTAGCGTAGTTGCTAAAGTTGAGCTGCAAGAAGGAACCTGCAAACCAGAGGCGATCCCAGCCTTCCAGGAAGCGAGGGAAGTTGTGCAAACCACCGTAAGATTGCCCGCTCTTGGACGGAATCAGCCCACTAACGACGATCGTGTTAACGCGAGTGTTCTCAGCGTCCTGTCTCGTCCGACTATCATTGGCGATGTTGTAGTAAGCGCCGCCAACTTGAGCATTGGAATATGGAAGGGGCATCAGTGGCTTTCCACTCAAGGGCGAAGCGCCAGGAGTTGCAGGAAGCAGTGGAGGAAGCAGCGGTTGTTGGCTTGCCGGACGCGAGTCTATTTGCGCTTGAATTGCCAAACCATCCCCATTACGTGAGACCTTAATTGGCGAGAAGATGTCATAGGGGTTCTCTCGCAGCCAACCCCAGGCAGTGGCACCTCCCACTGTCGGAGTAGTGGGCAAATTGTTTGAAGGACGGTTCTGGTTCAGGAAGCTGGTTTCTCTACCATTAACGCAGCCCCGTCCGTACAGAGCGCTGGCGGTGGTGGTATAAACGCTGGCACCGCCGCTGTTGCCTGCACTGACCCGATAAGGAAGGAAGCCCGCAGGGAAGGCAAAACCGGAGTCTGTCCTGTTTCGCCCCTCGTACGTTGAGGGGATGAGCGTCGCGTTGCTCCCATCGCCTGCACTCATGAACGTGTCGAGGACACTCCCATCGCAGAAGGTGTCGGAAATAATCGAGATGGCATCTGCCAGAATTTCGGATGGTCGCCAGCGATCGCCATCGCGATCGGCAAAGGCATTTTCCCGGTCTGTACGACCATAGAAATCAGTTTCGTTGTAGCTACCGTTCGGCAACTGTTGCTTAAACTCTTCCAACCGAGCACCAACAGTGTCGTCTGCCCCATCCTGATGGAGGTTAAAGTTCCCCATGATGTAGAGCGGGTTATCGGTAAAGAAGGAGAGTCCACGAATGTTGTCTTGAGCCGGAACGCTCGTACTCGCATGACGTTTGAGCTGTGAGCCATTCCGTAAGCGAAAGCCGTACGGGCGACGATCCGGGTCAGGCACACCGTCCACTGGCTTCTTCGAGATCAGCGTATTGGTGATGACCTCTGGATCAGTTTGCAATGCAGGGTCGGGACTTGCGGCGTTGGTATAAGTGACGGATGCCGATCCTGGACGATTGATGGCATCTTCTCGCACAGCGTCTTCGCGGAAGGCATACACAATGCCGCTAAGAGGTAGCCAAACATCACTTGCATCAGTCACGGGCAATGAGGCGAGGTTTACCGTTGCGTTCACTTTTGTACGACGCAGCATCCCCAGGTCAAAATCTGTCACCCGTGCAGGCAGCCATTCGCGTCCGTTGAATAAAGCCCGATCGAGGAACGGTATCACAGCCGTTATTCCTGTCACCGCAGTACCGTTGGGTGCCGTAATACGATTAGGTGGCGTGTTTTGCGCTACGGCGGAGACACTAGACAGAGTTGAAATAGGCAGTTGCCAGGGGTTGTTGTTGGAAATGGCAAACGGATTATTGGCAGTGACAAAGCCTCCTGTATTCGGCAGTCTCCGGGGCTGAAGAGCAAGCCTTGCCACCGAGAGATCAGCTAGAGGATTGCCAAACGTTTTGTAATTGTATGTTAGTGAATTGGCAGATTTTAGATCTTTGAATTTAATGGGTTGCTGTATGCCAGCAGTGACAGGATCAAGATCATCCGCCGCATCTACGACATAACCCATGTCTCTATAACGCGGAATGATCGGTGCTGTGAGAGTGTCAACTGGATTGTATGTCACCGTTTGGTTGGCGGCGCTGATGTAAGCATCAGTAATGTAGGGTTCTGCCCAGGGTTGTAGTGCCGCTGGTAGGATGTTGCTGGCACTAGCAGTGGGTGGAGTGCCAACAAACGTAGAGGCAACAAGCGGATAGGTAAGCCGTCCTGTTGGCTGACGATGGTCAACATCATCTTCCCAGTTCACAGCACCACCACCACTATTATCCTTCAGGTTGCCAATGCCAACGCCATCAGGAGCCACAGGCGTTGTTAGCGGTGGTGTACCTGTTGTAATTGTGGCACCGCCAGTGTCTTCAACCGCGCCCAAATGGCTGTGTGACACCTCTGGAAAAAGGTAATAGAGGGCGGGCCATTTCGGTGCTACCGAGGCGGACAGGTACGGGTAGCCGTTGTTATTGAGAATTGTACCCGTTGGAGTAGCCGTGTAGGGGTAGAGATCATAGCGATTCAGGTTAGTCTGAGAGGTCGCTACTCCTGCCTTGAAGGCGAAAGCGGAGGTAGCGCTCACGCCGAGCGACGACTTGCGTGGCGTATCTGCGGAAAAGACAGAGGTTGCACCTGCTGTACCGTCGACCTTTGGAATGTATCTCAGCGTGGTCAAGGTGTCTGGTGAGTTTGGGGTAACAAAATCTCCAGCCGTAGTACCAGGAATAGTAGGAGGTGTAGTGGTATTCCCTGCCTCAAGTCCATTGCGTGCCGGAAACCCTACATCACCAGGATAGTCGCGCACTGCGCCGGGAGGAATGACGGTGCCACAGAGCCGAGACAGCGCCAGCCGCGAAATGCTGACCGTTGGATCAACTTCAAACTTGGAAATGGTTGAGCCTGGGGCGATCGGTCCAGCATGGGCGATCGCGCCTTTTTCGCCCGTTTGTTTTCCGGTCGGGTCGTTGATGGCAAACACGTTGGGGTCGCAGGCAGACGACCAGAGATTAAGCTTGCCCTGGATTTGTGCTACGTACGGGTTGAAGTTCCAGGTATTAGCGGCTGGAGACGGACGGAAGCCAAAGGTACGATCGCGCCGGAGTTGGAAATAGGTGAAGATTAGCTCGGCGAGGCGATAACGGGGATCGTTACTGGGGTTGATGGTGGAGTTGGTAGCGGCAATGTACTCCCGCAGTTTACCGAGGTATGCCTCCGCTGGAACGCGATCGTAGTCCCGCGCATTGTAACTAGCAATATCAAATGCGCCGTTCGGGTCGTAGCCATAGGTTGCCAATCGTCCCTTCGGCAAGACTTCAAAGTTGCCAGCCGCTTCATTGACTGTGCCATCCATCAGCTTGTAAAGGTCGCCCACCAGCGTGGTCATAATCGGCGAACCTTGACCGGGGCGAATCACATCGTTCTTAAAGTTGGTGGGGTCAAACCGCTGGACGCGATCGACGTTGTACGCCAACATACCCAATGTGCAGGCTGCTGTATGAATGTAGGTTTTGTCAGCAATGCTGAGATTGTCATAGCCAACTGCATTTAAGCGCACCAGCGTCCGTCGCAGGTTTGAAAAGTTCCCCCACATCGCAAACTCAGGATCAGGGTGAATCTGACCCGCCTCTTGCGTGGGTGGAAACGCGCCCGTTTTTGTATCACTAACGTGGTCGCCTGCAAACTGCGCCAGGTTTAGTAGCGCAATCCGTAAGGGGCTGCTGGCATCCGCAATATCGGTGAGGAATGTTGCTTTGTTGCCGCCAGGAGAATCAAACTCCCAGCCATCCGTACCACGACCGTTGAAGAAATCGGTCATCAGCGCGGTATCAACTGTGCTCGGGTTGTTGTTATTGGCAGGGTCAACACCTGTTGCGGTGCTATCGACAAACACTGTCGGCACAAAGTTCAGCGACTGCTGTAGTGTCAGCGGTGAGCCGGGATGCACTACGCTTGCCATGCACGCAACCGGATAGTCCTTGTCAACTGCTGCGTGATAAACAGCAGTGCTTTGAACGGCTGCCAAATTGTCGCGTAGCGCCCGTCGCTGCCGAGCTTCATGAGTAAGGGTCGTAGAGTGCGTTGGATAGAGAGGATCACCCTCATCATCACTCTTATCTGGGTCTATGACGTTGGGGTCAGTCGAGTTGACATATAGGTTGCTTCGCAATTGACGGTAATCGCCGTTACCGATCGTTGCCGCACCGTTAATAACTGTGGGTACAGGTGCGGCGGTCTGAAGGTACGTCTGCTCTTGTGCATCATTGGTAACCGAAGCTGGACGGTCTTGAGGCGTGACCCAGCCGTAGGTATTGCCTAACTCCAAACGCTGCCCTACCAGCACTCGCAAGCCCTGGAAGCGCGCGCGACGTTCCCAGTAGCCATCCAAGCCCAAGTTGGGTGTGTCACCGGGCTTGGCGTTCGGGTCATTCTGAGCCGTCAAGGAGGGATCGGCGGGAAGGGTAATTGTGCCGGGTGTAACAGAAACGTTGTCGCTGGCGGCAATCAGGTCGCCAATTTTCTTGCCTGCTGGAATTTGTACCTGGTCGCTGTACTTTTGCTTAGGACCGTAGCGATCGTCTGCCCGATAGGTATCATCGACATAGGGCGCAGACTCTGTACGGTTAAAGATCCGCTTTTTCAGATTGCTGGTGTCATAAGTTGCAACCCGCACACCCCGATTGTTTGTACCAGTTCGTGGTTTGTAGCTGTTGTCTTCCTGAATTTTGAACGGATCAATCGAGATATTGAAGGGACTGCTGCCGTTAACCGAGTCGGTACCAGAATCGAGCGTTTGTTTACTAGGATTTAGTGGGTCAAAGTTCTGGTTCCAGATGTAAACGAGGCTGCTGCCGCCATAGTTGTTGTTACCAACCAGCCCACTCACTACCTGCCCCTGAAAATCCTGTCCGTTGTTGGCGGTAGGGGTGACATCTGTGACCGTAATTTCCGATGAAGACTCGTACCACAGGCAAGAGTTCGGTGCGCTAATTAAGTAAGCGCTGAAGCTGTTGTTGCCAATGATCAGGTTGCCCTCGGTATGCATCGCCCCGTTCCACTGAAACGGCGGACCCGGAAAGATCTCCAGGTCGTTGCGGAACCAGGCTCCCCACTTGTTGCCCCGGTTGAGCACCCGGTCTTGCTGGAACTCCAGAGTGGCGAAGTTAGCCGTACCACCCTCTCTGGTGACACCGTCAGGCAGTACAAATGCATCCACCTGAAAGTTTCGACGCAAAACGGCGGTGTTACTGGTGTCTTGATACCAACCCTGCTCAACGCTAGAGCCACCGCTACCCGAGCCACGGCATCCAGCAGCGCTAGGCGAGTTGCTCAATGGACCCGTGCGAGCGTAGGGTACGGGCGATCGAGGGTCAGCGCCAGCGATACCCCTTGCCTTGTCAGCATCGCTAAGGGCAACCAAACGCTGCCACCCCTGCGTGATGTTGTTGCCAGTGCCAGTGTTGGGTGGAATCGAAAGAGCGATCGAGTAGACGATCGTGGCATCAACCGTGCCATCGCCATCGGTGTCTGCCCGGAAGCCCCAGGCGTTATCAGGCGTACCATCGCCATTGCTATCAAGCCGTCCAGTGGCAAACCCGTTGCCTGTACCCCACGCCAGTTCATCGGGCAGTGTGTAGGGATCTAGACCGTTAAGGCGTAGTGGACCCGCTGGCGCAGAACCATTGAGAGAGGTTCCGGGGCTGGTATTGAGCAGCATTGATGCTAGAAAGTCCGTTGACGGCACACCACCAGGGTAGCGGGTGTCTTTCGTGGAGTCGAAAAGAAATTCGATTTTGGCGCGGGCACGATCGACCGCAGGGGTTGCCGCATTGTAAATGACGCGGTTCTGCGTTTCGTTGATGGTGCGTGTGCTGGTGTTAAAGGCGCGGTAGCTCAGGGCACCTGCTGTTAACGACACAATGAGAATAAGTAAGATGGTGGTTGGCAACACGAAGCCTGCCGTCGATCGCGTGTTGCGGTTGGCAACCAGGGCAGTCCGCAACAGCCACGCCATGAATGCCCGACTTATCTGACGAGCGAGGCGGGTAGCCTGCCTGAAAAGGGTTTGAACAGCCTTGGCTAATTTACGGTCTGACATGATAGCTGCTTCCTGCGACTAGGCGAGAGGTTGGACTGAACTCACAGAGTGAGCAAATGGGCATTACAGAGGGCAGAGTGAGGGGTCTCTGCAAAATGATAGCGATCGCTTTTTGTTAAAGACTCACAAATTTCTGATGTAGATGCTCACTATGTAACAGTTCAAACAGCCTGTAATCAACCGGGAAGCCACGAGTTCGACCGAAGTAAAGAGAGATAGCAATCAGCAAATTATCAGCAAATTAACGGAGGGGTAGCCAGTACACGTACCTTAGTAAACACGTACCTCAGTAAAAACGTTCATTCAGCCAGAATAGTTGACGTTGTCTTGTATGGTATGTTTTGCAGATTGCCGCTTCACGAAAGCTTTACCAACTTAGGACGAAGAGATGCATCAATAGTACCCACGTGAGTGCCTGAAGCGATCGGGACTTCAAACATTTTTTGACCAGTGGTCAAATCGCTTCAAATGCTTGGCTCAAAAAGATTGCTTGAAACCAGCAATCGGGCAACCCTGAGGGATCACCCGATTTTTTATGACACGTTCCTTACGAACAGTGCTCATTGTAACTAGCCTGCCAGTCACCCTAAAACTTATTGAGATTGATGCCTGCTTCCTTGGCAAAGACACCGAGACTCTTATGCTCAAGGGTTTTGATTGCTTTTGTGGAAAGCCGTAGCTTCACCCAACGGTTGCCCTCAGACCACCAGATCCGCTTCCACTGCAAATTCACTTCTTGCACTTTCTTGGTTCGACGGTGGGAATGGGAAACGGCGTAGGCATTGTTTGCCTTTTTACCAGTGAGTTGACATTGACGGGACATAGCAATCTCCGAAGTGTGCGTCTACGAAATAGGTAACCAGTTCACTATTGTATACAACTAACTGAAAATCAGGAAGTAGGAGACAAAGATCCCCGACTTCTGCATTCAATGCAGATTGAACTGGCTGAGCCGTTCAGAAGTCGGGGATCTGGCAATGATTTCTCCCCCTATGAAGCGCGATCGGTCAGTTGGGTCAGCACCGCATTCGATCGCTCCACGAAGGCTTGCATCCCTTCGGCGTCAAAGCCCTTCTGCGCCATGAGTGCTAAATCGTAGACGTGGTGGCAGATCAGGTTTGCTAATTCAGCAGAGGGGGATTGTCCTTCGCTTTGGATGATGGCTCCCTGACTCAAGCTCACCAGGTTTTGGATGAGTGGATGCGAGGTGTTAACCAGCAGAATATGCTCTTCGGGGAACTGTAC
Organism: Tildeniella nuda ZEHNDER 1965/U140; assembly: GCA_019358895.1. Lineage (GTDB taxonomy): Bacteria > Cyanobacteriota > Cyanobacteriia > Leptolyngbyales > Leptolyngbyaceae > Stenomitos > Stenomitos nudus. The sequence goes on from JAHHIG010000005.1 coordinate 98,113, forward strand.
GGCTTGCTGCTGCATCAGTGCGGTCATCTCTTGCATCCGCCGTAAATGTTCGGGCAGTAGCACCATTGCAGGCGGTACACCCTTTGCCTCGCTGGACTTGAGCGCTTCGGTACGAATGGTGAGCTTGGGTTTGTTGAGCGCTTTTTGGAACAAATCTTTGATGCGATCGCTCCGAGTTTGATTCGTCGCTGGATCAACCAGATCGGCTGGCTTATCTTTGTCAATCAGCGTCTCGTCAAGGTCAGCATCCACCCGCGAAAACTTCACATCGGGATGCTCACGCTCCAGGAAGCTGACGAAGTGGCTATCAATAAACGAGTCCATGAACAGGACTTCCAACCCTTGCTGCTTGTGAAGCTCGACATAGGTCGTTTGAGCGACTTCATCGGTGCAGTAAAAGACACGGTTGGGATGCTGGTCTTTGTTGCGCTCCAGGTATTCCTTCAGAGTCGTGTAGGGGGGTGAAGAGGCAGGGGAGGCAGAGGGGGCAGGGGAGGCAGGGGAAGAAGTGGATACATCCTGCCATGCGTCACCGTCAGCCGATTGCACTTCAATCTTTGGTGCCTCTTCACTCACCTCACTCCTCTCACCTCTCACCTCACCCAACTTCGCGGTTGTGCGGTAGATGAGGATGTCTTCTACCTGCTTCTTGAATTTGTCGTCGTTGATGGAGCCGAATTTGACGAAGGTGCCGAGGTCTTGCCAGCAGCGGACGTATTCTTCGCGGTTGTCACGGTAGAGTTCTTTGAGCCGATCGCCTACTTTCTTGGCGATGTAGTCGGCAATACGGCGCACGGTGCGATCGTTCTGCAAGAAGCTCCGGGAGACGTTGAGCGGAATATCGGCGCTGTCGATCACCCCACGCAGAGGCAGCAGAAACTTGGGAATGACTTCTTCGCAGTTGTCGCTGACGAAGACCTGGTTGCAGAAGAGCTTGATCTGTCCCTTTGTCGTGTCCACGTCGGGCTTGAGTTTGGGGAAGTAGAGAATGCCGTTGACGACGAAGGGGTAATCAGTGTTGAGATGCACCCACAGCAGCGGCTCTTCCTGAAATGGGTAGAGGTAGCGGTAAAACTCCAGATAGTCTTCTGACGTAAGGTTACTGGGCGATTCTTTCCACGGAGCCTTTTGCCGATTGATCTGTTCCGGTGCTTTCGGTTCGGGCGCTTCGATCGCGGTAGGGGCTTCGATGGTTGCTTCAGCCGTCGCTTCAGTTGTTGCTTCGGTAGCAGGAGCCGTGTCTGGAGCCGCTTCTTTGACTTCTAGCTTGATGGGTACGGGCAAGAAATCGCAGTAGGTTTTGATCAACTGCCGGATGCGATACGGCTCCAGGTATTCTTGTTCTTCGTCCTGAAGGAGAAGCGTGACGGTAGTGCCGCGATCGCTCCGAGTCGATTCACTAATTTCAAATTCGGTAGAACCATCACACGACCAGTGCACCGCTTGCGCTTCTGGTTTATAGGAAAGGGTGTCGATATAGACTCGCTGCGCCACCATGAAGGACGAGTAGAAACCCAGCCCAAAATGCCCGATGATTTGTTGATCACCAGCAGCTTTATACTTTTCGACAAATGATTCGGCACTGGAGAAGGCAACTTGATTGATATACTGCTTTACTTCATCAGCCGTCATGCCGATACCTGTATCAGTAATTGCCAGGGTTTTCTGGGCTTTGTCGATCGTGATCACAATTTCAGGTTCGCCTAAGTCACCGGGAAGCTCACCCGAATAAGACACCATTTTCAGCTTTTGGATGGCATCGACAGCGTTAGAAACCAGCTCTCTCAGAAAAATTTCGTGATCTGAGTAGAGCCATTTTTTAATGATGGGAAAAATATTCTCAGTATGAATACTGATATTGCCCTTTTCGAGAACAGTCGTCATAGTGATACTCCAGGCTTTTCAACAAATTGATTTCAGCAGGTTGATGACGAAAAGAAGGGAATCCAGTGTTGCTACTGGCTAGTTGTTTTTGATTGTACTGAGAGGATGACCTCACTGGCAGATGTGGATTTCCCTACCTGGGGAGAGAGGTATGGGGAAATGGGGGAAGCAGAGGGAGCGGGGGAAGCAGGGGGAGAGTTTTGAGTTAAAAGTTTTGAGGTTTGAATTCAGGAGTCAGAATTCAGGAGTCAGCCTTTTACCCTTAGCCTTCCCTACTCCCTACTCCCTACTCCCTACTCCCCACTTCTGCCCTCTGCCTTCTGCCCTCTGCCTTCTATCAAGAGTGGGCATAAAGCTGCATGACATCGGCGATCGCCATACGTGATTGAGCACCCAACGTTAATGGTGACGTATGCCCTCGGTTGAGGTGATCGGCAGCAGCACAGGCGATCATGGCGGCGTTGTCGGTGCAGAACTGGAGCGGTGGAAAGAGGACGCGCAGGTTATGAGCGTGTGCGGCGGTTTGTAGATGTTGACGTAAACCGCTGTTTGCTGCGACTCCACCACCCACTGCGATCGTGTTGAGTCCGTAGTCAAGGGCGCAGGCGATCGCTCGTTTGGTCAGCGCTTTGGCAACGGTTGCCTGAAAGCTGGCGGCTAAGTCTTCGATCGGCAGCGATTCGGTTTCTTGTTGGAGCTTTTGAGTCAGTCGCAGCATGGCTGTTTTTAAGCCGCTGAAGCTGGAATCGTAGCGGTGAAACCCTCCGGTTGGTAGCGATACTTGCCCTTCTGGTAGGGGAAAGGCTTTGGAATTACCATCTTTTGCGAGGCGATCGATGATGGGTCCACCGGGATAGCCCAGGTGCATCAATCGCGCTACCTTATCGAAGGCTTCCCCAGCCGCGTCATCGCGGGTTTGCCCCAGGGTTTCGTAGTGACCGCAATCCTTCACGTAAATCAAGCTGGTATGTCCACCCGAAACCAACAGGCAGAGAAAGGGCGGCTGGAGGTCAGTAGCGGTCAGGTAAGACGCATAAATGTGTCCTTCCAGGTGATGCACGCCGATCAGTGGTTTTTGATGGAGGAGCGCCAGCGTTTTTGCAGCAGTTAACCCGACGAGCAGCGCACCTAACAAACCGGGCGTACAGGTGGCTGCAATGCCGTCAATGTTAGACCAATCTAACGTTGCTTCGTCCATTGCCTGGGCGATCGCGCCGTTCACAATCTCCACGTGCTGCCGCGAGGCGACTTCGGGCACAATGCCGCCGTAGGGCTGATGAATGGCAATTTGTGATGAAATGACGCTACTTAGAACGTGACGATCGTCCACGATCGCTACTGCCGTTTCGTCACAACTTGTTTCAATCGCCAAAACCGTCGCCATTTGCTGGTACCTTTTTTAAGGTATGAACTGCCTCTTGTAGCTTAGACTGCATCAGGGGTCGCTTCAAACGGCACGATGCTAATTTAGTGAACCGACCGTTGCAAGACCTCTAATTTGTTTAACCAAGCGGTTTGTGCAAAAAATTGCCTTGTTTTGTCTTGTGCGTTTTGTCTTGTGAATTTTGTAATTAAAAAGAAGGGAAACAATTCCATGCAACGGTTGTTTGCTCTAGTGCTCGTCGTCATGCTCTGGTTCGGGTTTGTCTCCATTCCCGCAGCCAGTGCCTCTAACCTAACACCTTGTAAAGATTCAGCTGCGTTCGCTCAGCGGGCAAAAGACTCAGTTAGCGCTACAGCCAAGCAGCGCTTTGATTTCTACGCCAATTCAGGCGTTCTGTGCGGTGAAGAAGGTCTACCTCATCTGGTCGTTGACCCAACGGCGGCTCACGCTGGTGAATTTGCGATTCCAAGCATCCTCTTTCTCTATATTGCGGGTTGGATTGGCTGGGTTGGTCGTGCTTACCTTCAGGCAGTCAAGAAAGGCTCGTCTCCCGAGCAAGATGAGATCATCATCAACGTTCCACTGGCGCTAAAGTATGCCCTTTCTGGGTTTGCTTGGCCCCTGGCAGCCATCAAAGAGTTCACAACGGGTGAACTGACGGCGAAGGATGATGAAATTCCTGTTTCAGTCCGTTAGCCTGTCCGCACAATTTGAACTTTGGACTTGCAACTTGCGACAGCACATCAGGTAACGACGTGATTCGTGTGGCTCGCTCTGAGCAAAAGGTGTCCAGAGTCCATTGTTTGGATTTCGTCATCTAGAGTTGAGTTTTCAGTCTTCAGGAGAACACTTTATGCAATATTTCCTCAAGTATCTTTCGACGGCTCCTGTGATTCTGACTGCCTGGTTAGTGTTCACGGCAGGCATTCTCATTGAGTTCAACCGCTTTTTCCCAGATTTACTGTTTCACCCGATGCCTTAAAATCGCTTGGGTCGGGTATCGCAAAGCAAAGACATTGATGTCATGGCAGAGAGGGGCTGCGATCGCAAACGATCGCAGCCCCTCTCTACGAATAATGGTGTAATGGTCGATCGACCAACCGCGTCTGGCTCTGTTCTGTAGCTAACCTAAGAGCTTGCTAAAAAAATAACTGCACCCTTTTGGATCAGCGATCAGCTTTTCGCTGACGGCTGACGGCTGACGGCTACCATGCTGTTTCTGTACAACTCCTAAGTCTACCAATCCTCATAAATGCATTGAACGCAACATTATGACGGATGTGGTTCAGTTTAGAATTTGAGTTGTGAACGGTCTGTTAAGCACGGTCTGTTAAACAATGTCTGGTTTGAGGGTGATGGCAATTTGGACAGGCGGAATGAGGAGAGGTATGACAGTTAGCCAGTCCGACCATCAATCTGGTGGAGCACGAAACCAAATGAGCCAGTGCTCAACATCAAGCGACTTCAAACAGTCTGCACTGCCGTTCGTAGCGTCTTACGCTGTGAGTAATCCCCAGGACGGGAACTTAGCGACTCCGATCAATAGCTCCAAGTTCACCCGTTGGTTTATCAATCAGTTGCCTGCCTATCGTCAAGGCGTATCGTCGTTTCAGAGAGGGCTACAAGTCGGTCTCTCCCATGGCTTCTGGTTATTAGGTCCCTTTGTGGTACTGGGTCCTCTGCGCGACACTCATCTGGCGCTCTTTGCAGGACTGCTTGCAACGATCGGCACGATTGTAATTGCCACACTGGCGATCGCGATTTATGCCGAGAGTATGCCCTCACCGCCGATTGCGACGCTGACTACGCCAAACCCGCCCACCGATTTAGATGCGCCTCAAGGTTGGCTGGCGATGGCACGTGGGTTTCTGTTCGGTGGTACTGCTGGTGCAATCTTTGCAGCCGTCTTGTTGCTGCTCTTTCGCCTCTAGCAACACATTAAATTTAGCCCAATTAGCAACGACAAATTAGCAATGGCAAACTGGCGCAGTAGTGTCTGATGTAGCACTCTGGCTAACGCGCCGCTGTAGCAAAGAGAGTGGTTTCGATGCGATCGAGCGCCTTGGCAAAGTCATCATTGACAATGCAAGTATCAAATTCGTCGGCAGCATTGATCTCTGTCCGAGCGCGCTGCAAACGACGGATAATCGCCTCTTCACTGTCCTGTGCTCGACTGCGGATGCGATCTTCCAATTCAAGTAGAGACGGCGGCAGAATAAAAATCTGGAGGGCATCGGGAAAGTTTTGGCGTATCTGGCGTGCCCCCTGCAGCTCAATCTCCAAAATCACGCGTCTGCCATCACGGATTTGTTCTTCGACAGCATGACGGGGGGTGCCGTAGAAATTACCAGCAAACTCCGCCCATTCCAACAGTTCACCGCTGGCAACCATACGCTCAAAAGTACTACGGGTGACAAAATAGTAATTTTTGCCATCAATCTCTCCAGGACGCGGCGATCGAGTGGTGACTGAGACTGAAAGGTAAAGCTCTGGATGACGCTGAATCAGCGATCGTAGCAGTGTGCCCTTCCCGACCCCGCTTGGTCCCGTTAAAACAATTAGTGCTCCCATGCCAGCTTCCCACCCTCAGTAAGGACGATCTAAAGCGATAGAATATTAATAATTCTTTATCTTGTTCTTCATCTTCAACTAAAAAAGCACCTTCTGGCAACACAAACGCTAAGTTCGAGTCGCGGCGATCGTTTTATCAACTGTCTTTAAACTTTTGGCTCTACGACTTGACACCAGCATCACAAAATCTATTGCAGCACCTGTGTTACCAGGTTAAGCATCGCTCTGTGCATCCTTGCTGAAAACGAACCGATTCGCCACCGTTTCTGGTTGAATGGCTGATAGGATAACATGCCCGGAGTCGGTGATGATCACTGCTCGTGTGCGACGACCATACGTAGCATCGATTAACTGCTTACTGTCTCGCGCATCAGTAATGATACGCTTGATGGGGGCAGATTCTGGGCTCACGATGGCAATCACCCTGCCTGCGGAGACAATGTTACCAAACCCAATGTTGATCAGCTTCATGTCCATGCGGTTTGAGGGCATAAGTGGATACGAAACCTAGCAAAACGTAGTCTTCTATCGTAGTCCACAAAAAACGGTGCCACCAGGCAAAACCGCTAAAAAAAGACTGGTACGAGCATATGGTGCAGCCAGATCGTCTCCACCCTTTACTCCTCACATCTCTTGCAACCAGTTGACTTTACTACCCTTACCGCGATCGGCGCAGAACTGCGAACTGAATGGCTACCAGCTCGCCTGGAGCAGGTTTATCAGCGCGATCGCTATACGGTTTATCTAGGCTTACGCACCCTCAAACAGCGTGGCTGGCTGATGCTTTCCTGGCATCCTCAAGCAGCGCGTCTTTGCAGTAGCGATGCGCCACCCCGCACTCCAGACACCTTTACGTTTAGCCAACAGCTAAAGCACCAATTGGGGAGTTTGGCGTTGGATGCAATTGCTCCGATCGCGCCGTGGGAACGTGCCCTTGATCTTCAGTTTACTCAACGTCCAGGAGAACCAGCGCTCTGGCATCTCTACGTCGAAATCATGGGTAAGTATAGCAATGTCGTGCTTGCCAATCAGGACAATGTCATCGTCACAGCCGCCCATCAGGTGAGCGCTCAGCAATCCAGTGTGCGACCCATCCAGACAGGGGACGTGTACACACTGCCGCCACCCTTGACCGATCCCACGCCCAAGCTAACGGAATCCTTCGATCGCTGGCAGGAGCGCGTGAGCCTGGTGCCGGGTGCGCTGCGACGCAATTTGCAGCAAAACTACCGTGGACTCAGTTCTGCACTCACGCTCTCGTTGATCAGTGCAGCGGCACTCAGCCCTGACCAGTCCACTGACAGCCTCCAGCAAAATGATTGGCAACGGTTGTTTCACCATTGGCAGGAGTGGCTGCAAGCGTTGGAGCAGGCAACCTTTCAACCTGGATGGACGACTGATGGTTACACCGTGCTGGGATGGGGCATGACCCAAGCCGTCGATCGCGTTCAAACGGTGGTTGATCGCTACTACACTAGCCAGATCGATCGCCAGGAATTTGTCCAACTGCGTCATCAATTGGTTCAAAAGCTTCACACCGTGTTGGAAAAGCTGCGCGTGAAGGCGAACGTGTTTCAGGTACGCTTACAGCAGTCTGAGGTTGCCGATCGCTACCGTGAGCAAGCCGATTTGCTGATGGCAAATTTGCAGCACTGGCAGTTAGGGATGTCAGCGATTACGTTGCCCGACTTCACAACTGAGGAGCCAAGGACGATCCCGTTGCATCCTGAAAAAAATGCGGTGCAAAATGCGCAAGCTTTCTACAAGCAGCATCAAAAGCTGAAGCGTGCCCGCAACGCGATCGCACCCCTATTAACAGAGGTCAATGCCGAAATTCACTATCTGGAGCAGGTTGAAGCGGCGATCGTGGAACTGAAAACCTACCAGACTCCTGAAGACCTTAATACCCTTGATGAAATTCGTGACGAACTGATTCAACAGCATTATTTGAATGACCCAGAGTATCGTAACGCTAACTTGACCCAGAAAGACTCGCAAAGTCATCCCTATCGCTACACCACACCCAGCGGTCTCGAAGTGCTTGTCGGACGTAACAATCGCCAAAACGATCAGCTCACGTTTCGGACAGCAGGAGACTATGATCTCTGGTTTCATACGCAGGAAATTCCGGGCAGCCATGTCCTACTGCGTTTAACGCCAGGTGCCGCTCCAGATGTGACTGACCTGCAATTTACTGCAAATTTGGCAGCTTACTACAGTCGAGCACGCCAAAGTGAACAAGTCTCCGTTGTCTACACAGAGCCGAAACACGTCTACAAGCCAAAGGGCGCAAAGCCAGGGATGACCGTTTACAAGCATGAGCGGACGCTGTGGGCGAAACCCCATGAGGGGGAGCGGTTTGTGCTAGGGCAGGGGATGAGCAGGTAAAGTTGAGAACGGGCGGCACTTGGAAACAGGCTTCGGAGATATTTGGGATGACGAGCGTCTTCCTTTAGGATGATCTAAAGCTAAAGAGCGTAAATTTTTATGAAAAAAAGTATGTGTATCTTGCTACAATAAGACCGAACCGAGGGAATACTAAAAATTAGTAGCCCGCTGTACGTTTGGGAACGCACAGATTGGTTTCTTCCACTTCAAGAGAGCAACGTATTCTGTATTTTGACCAGCCTTTGTGCTGGTCTTTTTTATGGAGCGTGGTTTAGTTATTAGCGATCAGCGGTCAGCGGTCAGCGGTTAGCGTAAGCGGTCAGCGGTTAGCGTAAGCGGTCAGCGGTCAGCGGTCAGCGTAAGCGTTAATAAAAAGCTGAGGACTGTGGCTTGAGTGACCTGTGAGAGTTGCGATCGCTGCCATTCCCATCCCCAACTCTTCTCCTCAAGGTGAAGGGAGCCAGATTCTGTTTCTCCTTTGGGAGAGAGCTAGAGTGAGGCAACATTGCAGGGGATTATCCTTGTTCCTAAGAGTTAACCGCTGAAAGCTAACCGCTGACCGCTGACCGCTTTACCCGATCGCTATGCCAAAGCAAATAGGATTGCTGTCGCCCCCAGTAGTTTATAGTTGCACCAGAGTAAACGGTCTAAGAGATAGTACAAGCTGCTGTGGCATTGAAGTATGCACTGGTGCATGAATGGCTGACACCTCAAGCAACGGGCGGTTCCGAACTGGTCGTGCAGGAAATGCTCAAGCATATAGATGCAGATGTCTATGCGCTGATTGATTTTGAATCGACGAACCCTGAGAGCTATCTGTTTAAGCGCACGATCGGCACCACGTTCTTGCAGCACTTTCCGTTTGCCCGCAGGGGCGTACAAAAATACTTGCCGTTGCTGCCGCTGGCGATCGAGCAGCTTGACCTGCGTGGCTACGATGTGATCCTGTCATCGTCACACGCGGTTGCCAAAGGCGTTCTCACTGGCTCGAATCAACTGCACGTGTGCTACTGTCATGCACCGATGCGCTATGCGTGGGATATGACCTTCGATTATTTGCAAAACAGCAGTGCTGGTCAGGGTGTGCCGGGTTGGTTCACGCGCTACCTGCTGCACCGTCTGCGCCAATGGGATGTGCTCTCGGCAAATCGGGTCGATTATTTCATTGCGAACTCTCACCATACGGCACGGCGCATTTGGCGCTGTTATCGTCGTTCGGCAGAAGTGATTTATCCACCCGTGAATACCGATCGGTTTCGTTTCCAGGCGCACAAGCAGGACTTTTATGTCACCGTTTCGCGTCTGGTGAGCTACAAAAAAATCTCGCTCATCGTGAAAGCATTCAACCAGTTAGGAAAACCACTGGTGGTGATTGGTGGAGGACCAGAACTCAAGCGCATGCAGCAACTGGCACAACCGAATGTCCAGATCTTGGGCTGGCAGCCTGATGCGGTGGTTGAGCAGTATATGGCACAGGCAAAAGCGTTTGTTTATGCTGCCTTTGAGGATTTTGGCATTGCTCCGGTAGAGGCTCAGGCATGTGGTACGCCCGTCATTGCTTATGGCTTGGGGGGAACTTTAGAGACCGTGCGCGATGTCAAACAATATGGTGAGATGGGCACGGGCTTACTGTTTTATGAACAGACTGAAGCCGCGATCGTCGATGCGGTGAACGCGTTTGAACAGTATCAATCAGCACTAAATCCAGACATCGTGCGATCGCACGCGCTATCCTTCAGTCCCAGTGTCTTTCAAGACCACTACCAAGCCTTTCTGGAGCGCTGTTACAGAGAATTCCAGCAGCAACTTTCACTCTGAAAATAACGACTGGTTCATGCGATCGTCGCAGTTTTTCACTTGAATTAACACCAAAAACTGTGTAGATAGGGTGAGTGGCTTTATGATAATGACTGTGTGGTGTGGATGTGTGAAGGAGTAAAATGACTGCCGAAAGCCAATTAATCTCTGGCAAGACAATTCGTGCACTCTTAAAGCGTGGTTTGATACCGCTATTTGATCATGCTTTAAATGGAGCGTTTGCTAAACGGCTGTTTGACGTTGCCTTTTCTTTAACGGTTCTCATTGTTTTTGCCCCGGTTTACCTGCTGTTGATCGTTCTCATTGCGCTGAGTTCCCGCGGTCCCGTTTTTTACGTCCAAGAGCGCGTGGGTAAGAACTACAAACCCTTTGGCTGCATTAAGTTTAGAACGATGGTGCGAAACGCGGATGAGGTACTGGTGGAAATGATGGAAACCTCACCCAGGCTGCGTCAAGAATTTCAAAGCAATTTTAAGTTGCGGCGTGACCCACGCATTACTCGTATTGGTCGCTTTCTGCGCACTACTAGCCTGGATGAATTCCCGCAGTTTTTAAATGTCCTCAAGGGTGATATGAGCGTTGTGGGACCTCGCCCAGTGGTAACGGAAGAATTGGAACGCTACGGCAACTACGCCGATCGCGCCTTCAGCATTCGTCCAGGTATTACGGGGCTGTGGCAGGTCTCTGGACGGAATGATATTCCGTATCCCAGGCGTGTTCAAATTGATATCTATTACGTCAATTTTCGCAGTTTCTTAATGGACTTGTGGATTGTCGCCCGCACGATCGGTGTCATCCTCTACCCAAAAGACAACGGGGCGTATTAATTGAGTCAGTGATAGATTGCGTTGCAGTCGGCATTGCGGTTGGCTGAAGTGAGTGTGTGCACGATTGAGTGATTGGCTAAACTAACGGTGCTGCCCATAGACAGTCTGGCAGCAGTAACTCCAGAGATCTTCATGAGCGCTGGCTAATGCCGTTTCCGATCACGTTCAAATCGATCGCCCTCCTGCTGACTCCTAAGCGGCTGGCAATTCTTGAGGCAATTTTAATCGGTCTTGTTGCTGCGCTGGCAGCCGTTTTGCTGAAGCAAAGTATTCATTGGTTAGGTGGCTGGCGGCTGAAAGAAGCGCTGGCATTGCCCACCTGGTTACTGATACCAACGGTTGGGCTGGTTGGTGGGCTTTTAGTTGGCTTACTGGTTGAACGAGCGGCTCCAGAAGCATCGGGTAGCGGTGTTCCGCAAGTGAAAGCGGCATTGGCGTATGTGCCGATCGCGCTCAATCTTCGCGTGGCTGTGGTGAAGCTGGTCAGCACAACGTTAGCGTTAGGTTCTGGATTCGCGCTGGGGCGTGAGGGACCCACAATTCAGATTGGGGCAGCGTTAGCAGCACAGTTGAGCCGTTGGCTGCCTGCCTCACCCGAACATCAGCGTCAACTGATTGCGGCAGGTGCAGCAGCGGGCTTGGCTGCCAGTTTCGACGCGCCGATCGCGGGCGTAATGTTCGTCATTGAGGAACTCCTTCAGGATTTCTCCAATTTGACGCTGGGTACGGCGATCCTGGCATCATTTATTGGTGGCGTGACATCGCGTGTGTTAGCTGGACCAAACTTGCACTTAGGGGTCAATCCACTTAGCTATCAGACCAGTTTTTCGCTGGCAGAAATTCCCTTTTTTCTCGTTTTGGGTTTGCTGGCAGGTGTGCTGTCGACACTTTTCAATCACGGCATTCTCTATAGCATTCGCTGGTGCCGTCAGACTCTACGGGTGAGTCTCATGTGGCGCATTGGTCTGGCGGGGCTGGTGTCGGGCACAGCGATCGCCCTTCTACCTGTACCCTTCCGCGATAGCTATGCGCTGGAAGTTTTTCTCACCAGCAGCCAAACCGACTGGCGCATGGTGGCATTTGCGTTTGTGGTGCAGTTTGGTTTAACCATGATTGCCTGCGGCGTAGAGGTGCCAGGGGGCTTGTTCGTTCCCAGCATGATTTTAGGCGCATCGCTGGGGCATCTTGTGGGCATGGCTGAGCAGGTATTTCTCGGTGGCGAACCAGTGATTTACGCGCTGACGGGGATGGGAGCCTTTCTGGGAGCTTCTGCCAGAGTCCCCATTACGGCGATCGTCATCGTCTTTGAGATCACGACGAATTTCAGCCTGGTGCTGCCGCTCATGATTAGCTCTGTGACAGCCTACCTGGTAGCAGAGCGGTTGTTTCCAGGCTCAATCTATACACATCTGTTGGACTTAAAAGGGATTCGCATTGAGCCAGCCGTGGTACAGGATGGTCTCTGGGCAAGGCTTACTGCTGCGGACGTGATGCAGCAAAAAGTCGAAACCTTGAGCAGCCAAATGATGTTAGATGATGTGATGCAGGCATTCGCGCGATCGCACCATCGTGGCTTTCCAGTGGTGGATGACAGCCGTCTGGTTGGCATTGTCACCTTGACTGACCTCGACAAAGTAGCACAGCGACAGCTACCGGGCACTGCCTCGTTGAAAGACATCATGACACCGCAGCCCATTACCGTCAGTCCGCCCGATACGCTGAGTCATGTCCTCTACTTGCTCTCTCGCTACAAGCTTTCGCGCTTGCCAGTCACAGACCATCGCAAACTCGTGGGGATCATTACTCGTAGCGATATCTTACAGGTCGAATCTGACCAGCTCCGTGGTGGCTCCGATCACTTGGGACCCAGAGTGGAACCGTCCTATGTCGTCTACCAAACACGAGCGCCTGCAACGGGTCGGGGTCGGTTGCTCTTACCGCTCAGCAATCCTCAAACCGCCAACAGGATGCTCAAGTTAGCCTTTGCGATCGCCCAGGAACGTCAGTATGAGGTCGAATGCTTGCAGGTGATTCCCGTACCGCGTCACGCGTCACCAGCAGAAGTGACCGTGAATACAACTTTGAGCCGCCGTCTTTTAAGGCAAGCTGTCAGGCAGGGTAACGCCAAACGCATTTTGGTACACACGCAAATTCGAGCGGCACAGAGTACTGACCAGGCAATTTTAGACACGATCAGCGATCGGCACATCGATCTGCTGCTGATGGGTTGGAAGGGTAGCACCTCTACACCAGGTCGGATTTTTGGTGATGTCGTCGATACGATGATTCGGCAGGCAAGCTGCGATGTTGTGCTAGTAAAACTGGGTGAAACCGCTGGCAGGCTTTCGCCGATAGTCGCCGCAGCACCCAGTGATCATGGGCAACATGTCATGGGTTGGAACCGATGGCTGCTGCCGATCGCGGGGGGACCCAATTCGCAGCACGCGCTGAAACTACTGCCAGCTCTGGTGACTCTCAGCCAGAACCCTGAGATTCGTCTCTGTCAAGTCTTCCACCCATCTGACGATGCCCAAAGCCAACTCCTGTTGGAAGAGGATGCAAGTTTCCTCAGGCAGCGCCTCCAGACCAGCGTGATCACACTCCCCGTCTGTGCAAACTCAGTTTCTGACGCGGTCATTGACATGGCGCAGAACGATCAGTGCGATGTGATTGTCGTTGGTGCCAGTCGAGAAGGACTACTCCAGCAGGCAATTCAAGGCAATATCCCTGAGACGATTACCCGGCACTGTGACTGTACAGTGATTTTAGTCAGAAAGGCGATCGTCAGTGGTTCTTAGCGGTGACTGTAAATCAGCTCATCGCGCTCTCACCCATCGATCAGCGTTTGGTGCGTGACGGCGTTGCCTTTAGCGAAGCCATGCCGAAGGCTTTATACCAATTCTATAAAATCGCCTTACAGATTCGTTTTTGCTGCTGACCGCTGACCGCTGACCGCCAGCCGAAGCGTACCTGTGTAGCCACAGTTTAGTGAGATGGTACAACACACCCTACTTTATTAAATCCACGATCCTTAGCGACATTTCTGCCTGAAGCATTTAAACAGCTAACATCTAGCAGAGTTCCACAAGGCAGACTCCTGACTGCCAGCCTCTAAGTGTTCGCTAAAGGGATCACATCCACAGCGCTTTGATTCCCGTTGTTTGCTTAGGTTCGACTGACAATGGCTCTAGCACCTGATGAGGCGCAGTACCGCTGGAACTTCGTTCTAGGGAACCGCGATCGTTCAAGGTCGATGAAACCTCAGCTATCTCGTCAGCATAGGCAGCAAGCTCTAGAGAGTCTACCAGTGCAGCATCCTCCATCGCAGCCAGTGTCTTCTGCTGCCACAGCATAATGTCCTCAAAATTCTCCCACGCTGGAGAAAACGGTGGGATCGCCAGCACACAAGCAGACCAGGCACCCTGAACGCTCACGTTTAGCTGTTGACAATGTCCTCCGCGCCGTCCTTCTGGCTCATAGTAGCGACAGCGCCGACAAACAGACGTTGAAGAGTGTAAGGTTTTCATTACTAAAGGAATCTTTTAAGAGCGTTATTAGTTTCATTCTGAACTCAACCATTTCCGTAGATCTGATCGGTTAAACGCTACAAGCTTTCTGCTGCAACTATCTGAGCGGTTTTGGTAACAAAAAGGCTTTTAGATTCTCTTCACCTTCACGCAATCAAGAGCAACACTTTTGCTAGTGGGATCGCTTCAAAATCGTCATAAACAGTCTGATTTTGTCTTAAACAGGTAAAGGATCAAGCTCAAGCCAGCCTTTTATTTGAGCCAAAAATGCGGTTATTGTCCTCAGATTACATCCCAAAACATCCTCCGAAAGCCGTATCTTTGAGGAATTTCTGCTGACCTTATCTGCATTTAACCCAAAACAAGCGTGATACCACGTAAGTTAGCAGTTAGAAAAGTAACATTTTCAGCAGCCTGCTTACTGAAAGTTCAGCTTTTGGTTTCTAAAAAACTACAACCTGAAATGCTTGCGAAGCGATGAGTCGCTACCTCTACCATTGTTTCGCTATGCAAAGGGAGCACATTTCCCAACGCTGCAATTCGCCTGGTGGGGTGGGGCATTGGCACCGAGGGCAAGATGGCATATTTTGGGTGCGCGATCGCATGAGCTTTCTCCAATGCTGGAATGCCTGTAGCGGGTCAGTCAGCGTCTCTGGTCGTTGTGTGTCGGCACGTACGGTATCTGTCAGGCGACTGGGATGTTGCTGCCACAGCTGTGCTTGCAGTGAAGCGTTCAGTGCCGATCGTGGCTGTTCTTGCCATTGAGCGCTTGAAAACCGAATGTCTACAAGTGACAACGAGAGGATGCCGTTGAGCTTCGTCAAAATGCGCTGACGCTCAAAAACCAAATTCTGTGCCCATGCAGAACTGGAGGTGGCAACCCGCAACACATCGTGATAAATCGAGAGTGGTCGCGTCTGCACTGCCACTACCGGTCCAACGGCTTCTACCCAAGCCCGTAATAGCCGCTGGGTGTGCTGCTGGTTGTAGGCACGATAGCGATCGCCCAGTTGACCCAAAACGTGATCGACAGATTTAAAGGACATAGCGTCAACGAAAGCATGAAGGGGGTGCGAGTACGCGTAAAAAAGTGTATAACGTTAGCTCAACGTCTGCACTCAAATGGCTGGCGATCGGTAATACTAGACGGCAGCGCATCTACAAGGATCACAAGTGGATCGATGCAATTGTTAGGGATCAGCTAAAACTGTTGGAGTTAACTTCGTCTGAAGCGTCACAGCTTTTATAAACTAGGACAAAAAGCAACCGCTGTAGCTATGCAGCCATTAGTTTAAATCAGCCCATTGGTTAAGCGACGATTCACTTCAAAAACTAGCTTCAAGCACTAATATCAGTCAGCGTTTTGGTAGGAAATGCGTCATGCGTCAAAATTCTAAGGTGGAACCGTCTACCCTATCGTCTCCAGCGATCGCTCTACATCCAGTGCTCAGTCTTGCTCTGGTAAATCTAGATATGCAGCTGGAGGATGAGTTGGTGCGCTACAGGCGACAGCGGGCGAACGGTGGGCGTGCAGTACCTCAAGCCAGGCGAAAGCAACCGTCTCAGCAATTGGATCTGATTGCTGTTGCGGCTACCAGCGATCGCAATAGTGCGAATACTACACAGCCAATACCAGCTCTCGAAGACCGTCTGATGGATGTGGCTGGGCAACCGATCGCGCCCGATACTTATAAACCCATTCCTGCATTTACGGCAAACCCGCAGCCGTTTGATACCGCGATCGCCCTTAGAACGCCTGCAATGCCTCCTGCGCAGGGCGGCAGTGCTGACTCATCCCTAGCCGCAGAAAGAGACGAGGCTCATACGATTACGCCTGCTGCCGACCCTAATCTGGGCGACTATCTAGAGTCTTCTGAGGAGCTGCTTCGCAGCCTTGCCGATGAGCAAGCCGAAGTGCGGGCAGAGCGAAACTTCATGCAGAGCCTACTCACGCCGCTGGGTCTAGGTTCTATGCTATTACTGCTGCTCTCCAGCGCCATGTTTGGCTACGTCATTATGAATCCATCCAGTCTTGGATCATTGGCTAAGCTGAACCAGTCTTCTTCCGCACCGGGGCAACCCCCAGTACCAGCGGCACCACCCCTCCCGCCGAATCCTGCCAACAGTGCGCTGCCATTTCTCGATCCAAACAATTTGGGAGTCCTTGACCCCGGTCGATCGTCTCTACCCTCGTCAATTCAACCGACGGTGACTCCGACGGGTAAGCCAGCGATCGCCTCGCCAACGACAGCAGCACCGACCTCGCCCGTAGAGCTATCTCGTAGCCAAGCACCCTCAGCGCCCCCACAGGCACCCATTCCAGCAGTGACATCTGCTCCGAGCCGCCCCTCTACAGTGAGGACTGTTGAACCGTCCCAACCTGCACCACGACGTTTTGCTCCAGCGCAGGCACCTGTCGCAACGGTTCGCCCTGCACCGCTTACAAATCCTTCAGCAGCCTCCAGTGGCAACGGTGCTGGAGTAGGCTCCTACCAATATAAGGTAGGGATTCCCTTTGAAAACGACCAGACCCTGGAGAATGCCAGGAAGGTCGTACCGGATGCCTTTGTGCGAACCTTGCCTGATGGCAGAACGATCGTTCAGCTCGGTGCCGCGCGTAGTGAAACTGAGGTGAAGACAAACGTTCAGAAGCTCCACGATCAAGGGCTTCCTTCTGCTGAAATCTACAAACGGTAAGGGGTACGAACAGAAAAGGTACGGTAGGATTGAGAAAAGTTTTGCGTTTTGAGCGAGGTCATACCGCCTAAGTGCTCAAAAGCTAAAACCGTCGCATCTGGAGAGCCGTATGGGACTTTTCGACCGAATCATGCGAGTGATTCGCGCCAATCTGAGCAGCTTGGTGAGCAGTGCTGAAGACCCGGAGAAAATCCTGGAGCAAGCCGTGCTGGATATGCAGGAGGATTTGATCCAACTGCGGCAAGCGGTTGCTCAAGCGATCGCCACCCAAAAACGCACCGAGCGCCAAGGCTCTCAGGCGCAAACGACCTCGGATGAATGGTATCGTCGCGCTCAACTGGCGCTCCAAAAAGGAGACGAAAGCTTGGCGCGCGAGGCATTGACGCGGCGTAAATCCTATCAAGATACCGCAGAAGCCATGCGATCGCAGATTGAGCAGCAGTCTACGATTGTGACGCAGCTCAAGCAGAATATGATGAAGCTGGAGAGTAAAATCTCCGAAGCCAAAACCAAGAAAGATCTGTACATTGCTAGAGCGCGATCGGCAAAGGCATCTCAGCAGATCAACGACATGATGGGGCGTGTCGGTACAGGTGGCGCGATCGCTGCCTTTGAGCGCATGGAAGAAAAAGTCTTGCAGCTTGAGGCGCAATCTGAAGCCGTTGCAGAGTTAGGCACAGACGATCTGGAGCAGCGCATTGCCTCCCTTGGTGAAGCGGATGAGGTTGAAGCTGAACTTGCTGCCATGAAAAATCAGCTTGCTGGCGGTTCGCAAGCGGCTCAATTACCTCCCAGTCAAACTGCTTTAGGCTCCCAAACCGACAGCGAACTTGAGCGCCTGCGTCAGCAAATGAGAGAGCCTTAGTTGTTTGAAGCAATATTTCAACACTGACATTTCCTTCCGTTGCAGCAGCGCTACGGTAGCAGTCCTAAGGATCGTGAATTTAATCAAACCGGATTCTTGCACAGGATGTGTAAGCGCAGCGTTACGCATTGCTTCTGGGGCTTGTGATGCGTTACGGCTGTTGCCAACACATCCTACAAAAGCTACTCAGAAGGTTATTTAAGCAGGGTTTACGCGTTTTGACCAAAACCTTGGAGGTTTAAGCGACTACCTTGGTAACGATGCTTGATGCTTAGTTAAAACCTCCGAAGCTTGCGTCAGTCCGACTAAAGACAAAAAACAAGCAGTTCTCAGCTTTTTACTGCAATGTGTCAACGTGTTCATAGCTATAACCATTGCTTCTCACTAACACGAAGCTCAAGGCAGATCAATTGGGCTTGCATCTCCCTTCCAGAGTGTTGAGTAGTTAACGCTCAATTTTGGCTGCTCGTTGTCTTCTGTATGCCAATTCAGCTAACCGTCAGCGGTAATTTGTGCAATCAATTCTTTTAATGTTGCTTCTCCGCGATCGTTGTCAACTTGGCAGGTGCCAGCGTTGGCATGTCCGCCACCACCGTATTTCAGCATCAGTTCACCAATATTAGTTTTGGATGAACGGTTAAAGATTGACTTGCCCGTAGCAAAAACGGTGTTTTGCTTTTGCCGTCCGCACATGAGGTGAATCGAGATATTACACTGTGGAAAAAGCGCGTAAACCATAAATCGATTGCCTGCATAAATCACGTTTTCGTGCCTCAAATCAAGCACGATTAAATTGTCGTAAACAGTTGCGCAGGCTTGAATTTGTGCTTTAAAGCGCGATTCCTGCTCAAAGTACAGGTCAACTCGTTCTTGTACGTCAGGCAACGACAGAATGGCATCGATCGACTGAGTTTTGCAGCACTCAATCAACTGCATCATCAAGTTGTAGTTTGACACTCGAAACTCTTTGAAGCGTCCCAATCCTGTCCTGGCATCCATTAAGAAATTTAACAGCGTCCAGCCTTGAGGATTGAGGATTTCTGTAGCGGAAAATTGAGCCGAATCGGCTTGATCGACGGCTGCCATCATTTCGAGCGAAAGGTGAGGAAAGCGCTCTTGCCCGCCAAAGTGTTCATAGACCACTCTGGCGGCTGAGGGTGCCTCTGGATCGATGATGTAGTTCTCTTTTTGCGCTTGATTTCTGATCGTTTCACTAGAGTGATGATCGAAGACTAAATAGGCACTTTCGACGTAGGGAAGGTTCGTTGTAATATCGTTTGCTGTAATCTCAATCTTGCCATCTTGCATATCTTTGGGATGGACAAATTTGATGTCGTCAATCATATCCAATTCTTTGAGTAGAACGGCGCAGACGAGTCCATCAAAATCACTTCTAGTCACTAACCGATACTTTGTACTGGCTGCGATCATTTACATCCCCTTCCTTTCAGTACTGACCTGGATCTAGGTTTCCCAAAACGCATCTGGTTTACACACGATCGCAAAAACTGCCAGGAGGGTTTGTATAGCTACAGTCACATGGGTTAGGACGGGGTGCAGGGGGTTCACCCCTTGGCTGGGGCAACGCCTCCATACATCTTTAATTCCAATGTCCTAAGCGTCTTGGCGACAGCCATAAGAGATTAGCCGTGGCAGTAGCCACTGTTTCTTTGTAGGGTAGAGTGTAGCAAGAGGACTGAGTAGGAGCCGTTTTCGTGGAGTCCCGTTACAACCCCGCTTCAATTGAGCAACAGTGGCAGCAAACCTGGGCAGAGCAAGGCATAGACCTGACACCAGACGACAGCAGCAAGCCAAAGTATTATGCGCTGTCGATGTTTCCTTATCCGTCGGGTAGCCTCCACATGGGGCACGTCCGCAACTACACGATCACGGATGTACTGGCGCGGGTGCGACGGATGCAGGGCTATCGGGTGCTGCACCCGATGGGCTGGGATGCATTTGGACTGCCTGCGGAAAATGCGGCGATCGATCGCGGTATCCATCCCGCCAAATGGACGTACCAGAACATCGACCAGATGCGAACTGAGCTGAAGCGCCTGGGGCTGTCTTACGATTGGAGCCGCGAAGTTGCCACCTGTTCGCCTGATTATTACCAGTGGACGCAGTGGATCTTTCTGCAATTTTTTCAGGCTGGCTTGGCGTACCAGAAAGAATCGGCGGTGAACTGGGATCCGATCGATCAAACCGTCCTGGCAAACGAGCAGGTAGACAACGATGGCAAATCGTGGCGATCGGGCGCAAAGGTCGAGCGTAAACTGCTGCGTCAGTGGTTCTTCAAAATTACTGACTACGCCGAACAGCTATTGAACGATCTGGATAAGCTACCGGGATGGCCCGATCGCGTCAAATTGATGCAGGCAAACTGGATTGGCAAATCTGCTGGGGCTTACCTGGAGTTTCCGATCGTCGGTTCAGGTGAGAAAATTGGCGTGTTCACCACGCGCCCCGATACAGTGTACGGCGTGACCTACGTAGTGCTTGCTCCAGAGCATCCGCTGACGCAAGTGGTGACAACGAGCGATCGCCAAGCAGCCGTAGACGCATTCGTGCAGGAAATTTCTGACCAAAGTGAGTTGGAGCGTACCGCTGAAGACAAGCCGAAGCGCGGCATTCCCACAGGCGGTAAGGCAATCAATCCGTTTACGGGTGAAGAAATTCCGATTTGGATTGCTGATTACGTCCTATACGAATACGGTACAGGGGCAGTGATGGGAGTACCTGCCCACGATGTCCGCGATTTCAAGTTTGCGAAAGAACAGGGGTTGGCGATTCAAGCGGTGGTAAGGGAGGCAGAGGAAGACAAGGGGGCAGGGGGAGCAGGAGGCAGAGGGCAGAAGGCAGAAGGGAAGGGAGGGGAGTTGGGAGTCGGGAGTCGGGAGTCGGGAGTGGAATCTTCCCCTACACCCCACACCCTACACCCCACACCCCTAACCCAGGCATATACCGAACCGGGAGTTTTGATCAATTCCGGCGCGTTTGATGGGTTGCCGTCAGTAGAGGCAAAAACGGCGATCGTCCAATACGCGGAACAACAAGGGTTTGGCAAAGCGCGCATTCAATATCGCCTGCGGGATTGGTTGATCTCACGGCAACGGTACTGGGGCGCACCGATTCCGATTATTCATTGCCCGACGTGTGGAGCCGTTCCGGTGCCGGATGCGGATCTGCCTGTGCAACTGCCAGAGAATGTGGAACTTTCTGGTCGGGGAGGCTCACCGCTGGCAACGCTGTCATCCTGGGTGAATGTGCCCTGTCCCACCTGTGGCACGGCGGCACGGCGCGAAACCGACACGATGGATACGTTCATTGATTCGTCGTGGTATTTTTTGCGCTACCCCGATGCACGTGATAGTCAGCAGGTGTTTGATCCCGCAAAAACAAACGACTGGATGCCCGTTGATCAGTATGTGGGCGGTATTGAACACGCCATTTTGCATCTGCTGTATTCGCGGTTCTTTACGAAGGTGCTGCGCGATCGTGGTCTGCTCAACTTTGACGAACCTTTTCAGCGCTTGCTGACGCAGGGCATGGTGCAGGGCAAAACCTACAAGAATCCACGCACGGGCAAGTACGTCATCTCGACGCAGATTGCCGATTTGACTCATCCGATCGATCCAGAAACGGGCGATCCGCTGGAGTTGGTCTACGAAAAGATGTCCAAATCCAAGTACAACGGTGTGGCTCCGGGTGACGTGATTGACAAATACGGCGCGGATACTGCACGGATGTTCATCTTGTTCAAAGCACCGCCAGAGAAGGATCTGGAGTGGGATGAAGCGGATGTGGAAGGACAGTCTCGGTTTTTGAATCGGGTCTGGCGGTTGGTGATGGAGTTTGGAGAACAGCGGTCAGCGGTCAGCGGTCAGCGGTCAGCGGTCAGCAAGCCTGAGAAAGAACTACGCCGATCGATCCATACGGCGATCGCAGCTATCACCGATGATTTGGAAGGCGACTATCAGTTTAATACAGCCGTTTCAGAGCTGATGAAGCTAAGTAATGCGCTAACCGATGCGTCCTGCAACGAGTCGCCTGTCTATGCGGAGGGCATTCAGACGCTGCTAATTCTGTTGGCTCCGTTTGCACCCCACATTGCCGAGGCGCTGTGGCATGGGTTGGGACATACAGATTCGATTCACGTTCAATCATGGCTGACGGCTGATCCGGCGGCACTTGTAGCAGATGAGATGACGCTGGTGATTCAGATCTTGGGCAAAACGCGGGGTACCCTGCAAGTGCCGTCCCAGTCGAGCAAGGATGAGTTGGAACAGTATGCGCGAGAATCAGAGATTGCGCGTAAGTATATCGACGGGAAGGAGATTAAAAAGGTGATTGTGGTGCCCGGAAAACTGGTGAATTTTGTAGTAGGGTAGGCATTCCTACGGCTGGCAGTATTTGCGATCGCGATCAGACCCTGGTTCCTGCCAGGAGTAGGCAAAGTGGCTAATAGTGCGAACCTGGGGTGCTGTACGCTGGAGTGCCTGCATTTGCACTTCTAACGGAGGACGATTACTGACCGACTGTTGCCAAATGCCTGCTAGAACGGGTTTGACCTGAGTGCCACGGGGAGCCGCTTTAAGCACTCGTCGCACCTGCGCCATAATACAGGCAGTGTTACCACAGGTGGCATACGCCATGGGGTGCCACTCTAGAGAACTGGGAAACCGATCCCACGGCTGGAGGCGAGAGTCGAAGCCGTTCCGCCCCACGCTAAGGTTGCCATCAGAGAAGAAAACGACTCCAGCCGGGATGCCCTGACGCTGGACGGGTGCAACCGCCGCATTCACAAAGTCCAATACTCCCTGTGATGCATGAGCCACCGATAGCTGCCACAGATCAGACTGCAACAGGGCAACCCGACGGGCGATCGGTAGCGAAGCGGTCATCCGCATGGGGTTCAAGCCCTGCCAGAGCGGTTCTCGCTCGTTAGGATAGAGCAGATTCAGATCTCTGAGGTCGTCACCCGTGATAAAGCCCTGCCCCAGAAAGCGCCGGATCAGTTCCATGCCTCGATAGTTCAATGCCCGTTGCAACAGCGTTTGTTGAGACGCTTCACCGTAGACCCACAGATCTTGAATTTTGCCAGCAACAGATGCCGCACCGTATCCACGAGGATAACGGACATAATCGAACAGCACTCCGTCCGGTCGGCGCTTGGCGATCGACTGCACCATCTGAAGGTAATCTTGCCGTGCCTGGAGACTGTAGGGATCGACAAACGCTTCGCCAGGGTTGCCAACGCCCAGTTCGACGCTGAGTCCCGCGATCGTATTTGCTGTCAAGCTAGTTTGCCCTAAGCCGTTACGGGCAAGGGTTTGTTGTTTATCGGGGCGACGGACATAGCTTGCACCGAAGTTCATGCCAAAGAGCCAAGCGTAAACCTTTAGACCCCGATAACGTCCTTTGCGAATAATGTCAGCCAGCAGATCGGTGTTTTCTGCCCTAGAGCCAGCCAGGACAGCAGACCAGGGCGTTGGGTTATCGTTGGCAGGCAAGAGCACCTTACCGTTGTAAAACGCTTCCACATTGACCTGGGTATAGCCGCGATTCACAATGCGGTCTAAAACAGCTTCTAACGCGCCTGATTTGAGGTCACACGGGTAAAGCCTGAGCCAGATTGCTTGATTTTGCAGCCAAGACTGCTTGCGGCAGGTACGCAGTCGCTGTCCATGCTGCTTAATGAGATTGGCATAACGCCGTTGAGCGTCCCGGTTACCAGTCGCTGCAAGTTGGCGCAACGCTTCCTTTTGTTCGATCGCCGCTAGTGACTGTTGGCAGTAGGGGGCTGTCTGTGCAGAAACAGGGGATGGTGCAAGACTCCCTCCCACTAGACTGACCATCACAACAGCGGTGATTAGACGGTGAGGCTGGCGTTTACTGGACTGTAACGGTGTCAACGGAGAATGATTCAGCCACAAGCGATCGCGTAGACGGAGAAACTGTACAAATCCCATAGCAAACTCAGTACTTTTGGACAAATTACTGCAACCATAATCTGCCCTACAAGACTAATGCAGGATACCAGTTTTGACGCGCTTTTTAGACTAAACATTCAACCTAGCCAGCTCTTCAACCGTTCCGCAGTTTGAGGACGGCGCAACTTCCGCATGGCTTTGCTCTGAATTTGCCGTACCCGTTCGCGCGAGAGGTTAAACAAACCACCCACTTCTTCCAATGTGCAGGGTTTGCTGGAGGTCAAGCCATAGCGCAAAGAGATAATGTCTTTCTCGCGCTGAGTCAGCACGTCGCCCAGCACGTCCCAGATTTCCTGACGCAGCATCGTCTCGCTCATCTGTGCCTCAGGAGACTGGGTATCGCCATCTTCTAGCAAATCCATCAGTTCCGTATCTTCGCCTTTGCCAACACGGTGATTCAGCGATAGCGACTTACGGCGTACCTGCTGAAGATTTCGCAGTTGCTCTGGTGTCACTTCTAATGCGGCAGCTAACTCGACCTCGGTAGGGTTACGGTGTAGCTCTTTGCGTAAGTCACGGTGTGCTTTCTTAAGCTTGTTCAGCTTTTCAACAATATGAATTGGCAGTCGAATGGTGCGGGCATCATTGGCGATCGTCCGTGTAATTCCCTGCCGAATCCACCAGTACGCATAGGTGGAGAACTTATAGCCCTTATCAGGGTCAAATTTTTCGGTCGCACGGTTTAAGCCCAGTGCGCCTTCCTGAATCAAATCCAGGAATGGAACGCCTCGATTTAAGTACCGTTTGGCGATCGAGACCACTAGCCTTAAGTTTGAGCGGATCATCTTACGCTTAGCAACGCGACTGCGATAGAGGCGATGCTCCAACTGTCGTTCATTCAGCCCTACAGCGGCTGCCAGTTCTTCTCGGTTTGGCAACCGTCCAAGCTCTTCAATGAGCCGCGTTTGCACATCATCTATATCAACCAGATAGCGAATCCGTCGTGCCAGTTCAACTTCTTCATTTGGTTTTAACAGCGGGTAGCGTGCCATTTCTTTAAAGAAGGCACCAACTGCGTCATCAGTGCTGGTTTTGCTGTACCCGGAAGGACGCGCACTGGCAATTTGATCCACGTCTTCATCAGCGCTTGTAGCATCGCCAACGTCGATCGCATCGCTAATGTTGATCACGTCGTCACCAGCATTCTCACCCTGGTAAAGTTCGGCTTCGACGGCATCAATGTCAGCAATGTCAGGCTCTCCCAAATCTTCAGCAATCAACCCAGCGGGTAATTCTCCGTCTGCCACTAGTTGCAGAGATTCGAGGGAGTCAACCTTATCTGTAGGCGTAGCTTCAGGCGTATAAGTGATAGCGGGTTGGGTCGATGTTAACTTTTGGTACATATTAAGAATTCGTGCGTGAGAGGGCTAAAAGCTCGGGAGTGACGTTGCGTACACAGCGGACTAAAAACAGGTCTGCCCAGGTAGAAGCAACTTGGCTTGAGTAAATTTGCTCATCTTAACCATCTTTAATTTGCTGATCTTAACGGTTCGATTTTGGCATTGGGGATACGTATGAGTCTCTCAAGTGGAATGAGCAATGAACGTTGCTGTACAGTAAGGCGATCACAGTCCGTTAAGCTACTTGAAGCAAAATTTTGGTTTGTTCGCTCAACGACAAAGACCTCTTGGAAAAAATCTCTCGGAAAAGCATTGGCAAGCACTGAGCAGAACTGATAGCGCCAGTGAGAAGCGTCTTAGGCTAAGCTGCAACAATGAAACGACTCTACGTAGAGGAAACACTTGGGTCTAGTGAAGCATCTGACTGCACATATTTCAGTTAGCTTCATTACCAGGTGCTCACAACCTCGCGCTTAAACAATGCCATCAAGAAACTTGGTAGTGCCAGTCAGCTACGGCTGTCGCCAACCCAGGTAATGAGCATCACCTTTTTTTGCTTCCAATGACCACAATCAGGTCGATCGAACCTTTAACTTTCTGACCAAAGGCTCTCATACAATCAAACAATCTCCTCTCTATCGGTAGGGTGAAAATCACTCCGCCACAAGCTAGAGTATGGAGAACCATTCGGCTGTGGCACGATGGCTTGTGGGTTAGTGGCGCTGGCTGAGACCCTTAACCGCTGAAGGTTTATTGGTCGATACAGTCTTCTTGTCTTCCTTTTTTTTCCTTACGCCTGATAGAGCCTTACGCACCCATGTGCGCCAGGTTTCAAGGCTACTTTTCTCTGGAGCATCGTCTGCTGCATGTCCGTTTTAGCTGAGCCTGGAACCAATTATCAAACAACTGCACCACTAACTATCTGGGTTGAAGTGTTGGTCGATTGCCCGGGCGCACAGGGGATTTTTACCTATCGGTTGCCGCCGCCTCTGGTCATTCAGCCGGGTGATATTCTCAGCGTACCGTTTGGGATGCAGCAGGTAGGGGCGATCGCCATTCGCTGTCTAGAGCAACCACCTGCTGATCTAGAGCCAACACAGATCCGTGATGTTGAAGACATCTTGCAGTCAGGCTTTTTCTCGCCAACCTACTGGCAGTTACTGAACCGCGTTGCCGACTACTACTGCACACCACTGATGCAGGTTGTACGAGTCGCACTTCCACCAGGGCTATTGTCGCGATCGCAGCGACGCGTGCGGCTAGTGAACAAAAAGGATAAAGGCGAAAGGATAAAGGCTAACAACGCAACCGATTTCTCCCCTCTCTCCTCTCCCGCCCAACAGCTCCTCACGCTCCTCAACTCCAGCAAAACGGGGGACTATAGCTGGCAATACTTACAGCGTCAGTGTCAAAACGCCTACCGAGGACTGCAAGAGCTGGTTAAGCACGGCTTGGTGGAAAACTACCTGGAACCGCCAACGCCCGTCCGCCCCAAGCAGAAACTAGCCGTGATGCTGGTTGCCTCACCATCACCCTCTGACCTTACGCCCAGACAACAGGAAATTTTGGCAGTCCTTCGGCGGCAAGGAGGCGAACTTTGGCTAACCGATTTGCTTCAACTGTGCCAGACCAGTTCTACCACTCTGAAGGGGCTGGCACAAAAAGGACAGGTGGTGATCCAACCGCGGGAAGTGCTGCGGCGGGAAGGCGGACCAACTGTCACAGCCGATTTACCAAAGTCATTGACTCCAGATCAAACGGCAGCATTGGAGCAGTTCCAGGCACTGTCTGGCTTTGCTCAGGTCTTACTCCACGGTGTGACTGGATCGGGCAAAACAGAGGTGTATTTGCAGGCGATCGCGCCCATCCTGCAACAAGGGCGATCGGCGCTGGTGCTGGTGCCAGAAATTGGACTCACGCCTCAGTTGACCGATCGCTTCCGTGCCCGCTTCGGTAATCGAGTTTGCGTTTACCACAGCGCCCTGTCTGACGGTGAACGGTATGACACCTGGCGACAAATGCTCAACGGTGAGGCTCAGATTGTCATTGGCACGCGATCGGCTGCTTTTGCACCCCTGCCCCGTTTGGGACTGATTGTGCTCGACGAAGAGCATGATTCCAGCTTTAAGCAAGATCAGCCTGCCCCTTGCTACCACGCCCGCACCGTTGCTCAATGGCGGGCAGAACTGGAACACTGCCCTTTAATGTTGGGGTCAGCAACGCCCTCGTTAGAAAGTTGGGTGCAAAGTAGGAGTCAGGAGTCAGCGGTCAGGAGTCAGCGGTCAGCAGTCAGCGGTCAGGATCAAATCAAACGTCAAACGTCAAAACTTCCCTCACCCCCTCACCTTTTCCTCTCCCTCCCCAAGCGCGTTTACGATCGCCCGCTACCGTCGATCGAAGTTGTAGATATGCGTCAGGAGCTGCATCAAGGGAATCATTCGGTGTTTAGTCGATCGCTGCGATCAGCGCTGATTGCGATGAAGGAACGGCAGCAGCAGGGCATTCTGTTCATTCATCGCCGTGGGCACAGCACCTTTGTTTCGTGCCGAAGCTGCGGCTATGTCGTCACCTGCCCTAACTGTGACGTGTCACTGGCATATCACCACAGCCATACAGAGGCAACGCCCTTGTTGCGTTGCCACTACTGCAACTACAGCCGACTCTTGCCAAACGACTGTCCAACCTGTCAGTCTACGTATTTCAAACATTTTGGTAGTGGTACTCAGCGCATCGCACAGGCGTTGGCGCAACAGTTTCCTGACCTGCGATCGATCCGCTTTGACAGTGATACAACCCGTACCAAAGGGTCGCATCGGGCACTGCTCAGTCAGTTTGCGGCTGGTGAGGCAGACATTCTGGTGGGTACGCAGATGCTGGCAAAAGGCATTGATTTGCCGCAGGTGACGCTGGTAGGCATCCTGTCTGCCGATGGGTTGCTGCATATGGCTGACTATCGTGCCAGTGAGCGTGCGTTTCAAACCCTGACGCAGGTAGCAGGACGGTGTGGACGAGGCGATGATCCAGGTCGGGTGATTCTGCAAACCTATTCACCGGAGTCTCCGGTCATTCAGGCGGTGCATCAGCACGCCTATGAGCGGTTTGTCGAGGACGAATTACAGCATCGATCGCAGCTCCACTATCCACCCTACAGCCGCCTGGTGCTATTGCGCTTTGGTAGCAGTAGCCCAGTTACAGTGCAGCAGGCAGCCGAACGGGTCGCACTTGCACTCGCTGATCTGGAAGCGCAAGGCGTTGAGCGTCTGGGTCCCGCTCCCGCGACGATTTTGCGCGTTGCCCGTCGCTACCATTGGCAGATTCTGCTTAAACTGCCGCTCCACCAGCCAGTGACGCTGCCCGATGTCGCTGCGCTTCGAGCACTCTGCGCCAGCAGCGTCAGCCTAACCATTGACATCGATCCGCTGCACTTGCTCTGATTAAGAGCAGGAGTGTAGCCTCGAACCCAATCAGCCACCCGCGATCGCCGGAATAATGCTAACCTCATCACCATCTTTCAGGGGTGTATTGGCACCGTCTAAAAAGCGAATATCTTCGCTGTTCACGTAAAAGTTAACGAAACGACGCAATTCGCCCTTGTCATCGCATAGACGCGCTTTAATTCCCGGACAGTTTGTTTCCAGTGATTCCAACAAACCAGAAACCGTATCGGCGGTGCATTCAACCGTTGCCTGATTATTGGTGAGCTTCTGTAGCGGAGTTGGAATGAGAACTTTGATAGACATGGTGAGAGAGTTTTGAGTTCTATGATTTAGCAAGCGACTTAACAACTAACAGCCAACAACTAACAACTTATACAAGCGCTTGCTGCCATTCCAGACGTTCCAGTGTGTGTGAGCGTTCGAGTGCCCGCTCAAAGCTGTCTAGCTTGGGTTCGATCGTGAACGGTTCGCCAATATAACCCTGAATGGCTTCTTGAGTTTTCAACCCGTTGCCTGTGATGTAGACAACGGTGGTTTCATCAGGGTCAATTTTGCCCGCTTCCACGAGCTTTTGCAGCACCGCTACCGTTGTGCCGCCAGCGGTTTCGGTAAAGATACCTTCAGTTTCTGCCAGGAGCTTAATGCCTGCAATGATTTCGGCATCGTTAACCGATTCAATGTTGCCGTTGGTTTTACGGGCAATGTCGATCGCGTATACACCATCCGCCGGATTGCCGATCGCCAGCGACTTGGCGATCGTGCTGGGCTTCACAGGTGTGACAAAATCGCGTCCCTCCCGGTATGCCTGAGCAATGGGTGAACAACCATCAGCCTGTGCTCCGCTGAAGCGAACGTGCTTATCGGCAACTAGACCCACATCAACGAATTCTCGGAAGCCCTTGTAAATCTTGGTGAACAGCGAACCGGATGCCAGCGGTGCCACAATGTGGTCAGGCAACTGCCAGCCCAATTGCTCTGCAACTTCAAAGCCCAATGTTTTGGAGCCTTCCGAATAGTAAGGACGCAGGTTGATATTCACAAAGCCCCAGCCGTGCGTGTTGGCAACTTCGGAACAAAGGCGATTCACCTGATCGTAGTTGCCCTGTACCGCCATGACAGTAGGACTGTAGATCAATGTGCCCATGATTTTAGCGGCTTCCAAATCGGCAGGAATGAACACGCAGCAGTCTAAACCTGCATGAGCCGCGATCGCTGCTGTCGAGTTTGCCAGGTTGCCCGTGCTGGCGCAAGAGACTGTTGAGAAGCCTAGTTCTTTTGCCCGCGTTAGCGCCACTGATACCACCCGATCTTTGAAGCTAAGGGTCGGCATATTAACGGCATCATTCTTGATATAGAGCTTACTCAGACCGAGACGGCGCGCCAAGCGATTTGCCCGAACGAGCGGTGTCATTCCTGTACCAACATCGATCGGCTGATTCGTTTCAACAGGCAAAAAAGGACGATAGCGCCAGATGGAATGCGGTCCTGCCTGAATGCTCTCACGGGTCACCGATCGTCGGAGCGCGTCGTAGTCATAAGCCACTTCTAGAGGACCGAAGCAAAACTCACAAACGTGCATTGCCTTAAGTTCGTACTCTTCACCACACTCTTTACATTTGAGGGCACGAAAGGTCGCAGCAGACTTAGTTTGTGGTCGAGTTGCCTGAGTCATGGGTCAAAATCTCTTTGTAAACGCAGAGGACAGTGTGAAAACGAAAGACAGTATTAAGTACCAAACTCGAATGATGGTAACACGGGCTAAAAACCACGTCAAACATACCCGATAATTTTAGTCGGATATACGAAAAGCCTTTTAGGATCAGGGACTTGGCGTTTTACACTGCCTATTAGTTTAGTTAGACTACAAGTCGGACTTGCAAAGTCGCTTTGACTACAGATTGTCTGTTCGCGGTTGTGAGCCTGGAAAGCATTGGTGCTTCCTGCTACAAATCCTTCTCCAGCCAGTGTGCTGTCATCTAAATTGAGAAAAGCTGAAAGCAAGACACGGCTTTTGATAGAGCGATCGATGTGGAGATCACCCCAAGAGGGGTATGGGTTTTTTGTCAAATGGTTGTTATATTCTGTAATACAAGGCGAATAGAGATTTCTCTTTTTAGGGAACTATGAAAGAAATCAACGTTCGCAAGTAGCCTTTGACTTGAGCGATCGGGTTAAAGGTTTGTCAGAATACACTCTCTCAATCTGGAGTCCAATATGAGCCAACCTGTTGAGCTGTCTTTAGAGCAGCAATTCAGTATCCGTTCCTTTGAGTCCCAAGTGCAGCACATGAGCCGCGAACAGGCTCAAGACTTCCTCATCAAGCTCTATGAGCAAATGGTAATGCGTGAGAATATGTACAAGCATTTTCTGAAGCACCAATGGGGATTGGAGTCGGGTCCTCAGTTTCAGTAGTTCTTCTGCGCTGTAGACGACCTCTGTCTCTTGCTTTCTTTCAAGCAGAATGGAAGAGGGCTGGTGATGCTGGGGCGTCAAGTGCGGCTCGTTATCTTTAGTTTTTTGGCATGACCGCATATTGATACGTCTATTCTTATTGACTGCTCTTGCTTAACCTTAATGACTAGCGATATCGCTACATCTGGTCTGAATGGATGCTATTTAGAGATGGCGATCGGAAACCGCTTCTACATCTGCAGGTTAGACTTATCGGTCAATCCCTTCCATCGCTGAGCTGGCTGGTTTGTTTCGCGTTAAGCTACGATCGATTATGACTTCAGCCCAACGTTGGCACGTACCACCCGTATCAGACGGTAAACGCCAGCATGGCTAATCACTTGATATTGCCTGAGTTGTGGCTTTAGTTGCCGTAACGGTTCCATTCCAGCAATAATTAGCGCCCCGGTGCGATCGCTCGGCTGCGACTGAAGGTAGTTGCTTACTGCCGTGGGTTGATCCAGATAGGTCACATGCTGGCGAGTGTAGAATACTAAGCTCGGCTTTTTGAACCCAAGCATGAGCAGATCTTCGGTGGGCTGCTGGGTCTGCACTACAATCTGGGCAAGCTGTCGCAATGGCAACTGGCGCTCGGCATCTGCAATCAGCAGGAACGGATGCCCGACCAGAATTAAAAAGGCAAGAAAGCCGAGTGTGTTTGTCAGCCATAGCCAACGGCTGCGCCATAGCAACAGCCCGATCGCCGCGATGGTCGTTAGTCCCCAAATTACAGCACCGATCGTTGACAAGCCCGCCTGCTGTATACGCAAGCCTAAGTTGGGCATCCAGGGGTCAGACCCTAGCCACTGGGGGCAGTAAACCATAGCGACGGTCACCGCCAGCAGTAGCAGCACCTGCAAAATGCCACTCACTATAAAGCCAGTCTGTTGACGAGTCTGTGCCTGCGTCACGTAATCTGCCCATAGAAGCGCCACTAAAATCGCCGCGGCAGGCATCAAAGGCAGCGTGTAGCTGAAATATTTAGTCGAGGCGATCGTGAAGAACCCTAAAACCACCAGGAACCAGAAGCAAGCGAATAGCCCAAGCTGCTGAGTGCGCGGTTGGGCTTGCCAATAGCGACGTTGTAGCGGCTTCACATGAGCGATCGCGGCGGGCAAAGAGGCTGACCAGGGCAAAAAGCCAACCAGAATGACCAGCAGGTGAAAGTACCACGGTCCTGCATGATGATTGACGACTTGCGTGAAGCGCTCAACATTGTGATAGCCAAAAAAGGAATCGATGAATGCCGCGCCATTTTCCAGCGTCACCAGCACGTACCAGGGCAACGAGATGACCAGCACAACCAGTCCACCTCTCAGTAGCCGCAGTTCCCGCAGCACAGCTCTGCCCTCACCCACGTATAGCAAAAAGCAGCCGATGATCAGACCGGGCAAAAGAATGCCGATCGGACCCTTAGTGAGCACAGCAAGCGCCATCAGTACGTAGAACGCAAAATACCAGCGCTTTTGACTGAGGGGGCGATCGAGCTGAGCATAACCAACAAAAAACGCCAGCAGTGAACCGCTAAGACACGCTGTGAGCAGCATATCGGAGTAGCCTGTCCGCCCCCAGAAGAAGATGTTCGGGTTGAGCAGTAGCATTGTGGCACCGAGACAAGCGGCAAGGTGAGGGGGTGAGAGGTAAGAAGTGAGGGGTGTAGCTTGCTTCCGCTTTGCGGTGGGGTGAGGAGTAAGGGGTGGGGAGTTTTGAGGTTTGAGGTTTGAGGTTTGGGCTGATCCTGACCGCTGACCGCTGACCGCTGACCGCTGACCGCTGACCGCTGACCGCTGACCGCTGACTCCTGGCTCTCCGTGACGCTGTAATGTGTAAAAGCAGAAGCCTACGATCGCCAAAGCTGAGAGTACAGATGGCAGACGAGCCGCAAACTCATTGATGCCAAAGCATTGAAACGCAATGACCATCAACCAGTAAATCAGTGGGGGCTTGTCAAAGCGTGGTTCACCATCAAAGTAAGGCGTAATCCAGTTGCCTGTGAGCACCATCTGACGTGAGGCTTCGACAAAAAGAGGTTCGGTTTCATCAATCAACCCAATACTGCCAACCTGCCAGAACAGGGCGATCGCTGCGATCGTCAACAACCAGAGAAACCATACCGCCCAAGCAAGCATTGGATACTTTTTCCAGTAGTGCTGCATGGGCTGAATCACGCGAACAACCTTCACACCCATCTCCGATCCCTTTCCTTCTATGTCTGGCTCTCGCTCAAACGGTTGTTTTGTGCGGCTATTTTGTTGTCTGCTATCCCCTGCTGGCGCGTCAGCAAAACCCATTTTTCGACAGCACCCAATGGCTGCATGGCGGGCAGGGAAAGTTGTGCCAGAGTTGCCTGTTCGACTAGCAAATACGGATGGGGGGCTTTTTGCCAGTAGTCTTGCAACGCTGGGGGAAGCTGGCTGGCGTTGGCAGCACTTTGTATAATGCGTCGATCGCTGTAGAAGTTGAGCGACGGGCGACTATACGGGTAGAGTGTCCAAACCGTCGCATCGGAGGGCGTATGCTGGCGAACAAGCGCCGCAACAGGCTTCACTGGATACGACTCCCCTAGTTCCCAAAGCCAGTAGGGCGAGGCGACGAACAGCAGCAGTGAGACATACATGCCCCAAAGCAATACCAGCACAAACTGCGAGTCTCGTCGCCACAGCAGCACAGTCGCGGTTGTTAGCGTGAGTGAAACGGCTCCTAGAATGATGGGTAAGCCAGGTTGAGGCTGCAACCCCATCGGGCTGAAATAAACGCTGCTGACCCAACCTGCGATCGCAATGAAGCTGAGGATGACAGTCCAGGCAATCGAATAACGATGACGCTCTGGTTGATGTAGTCCAAAGAGATCCGATGGCTGCCAGACTTCAGTAAGGTACGCGCCGACCGCGATCGCAAACGCTGGGTAAACCGGTAAAACATACCAGGGCAATTTTGTACTCATGAGCGAAATGACTAGCAGGTAGCCCGCTATCCACACCAGTACTAGCTTTGCCCAACTCAAGTTACGGTTTTCCCATGCCAGTCGGCAGCTTTGCGGGAAGAACAGCAGCCAGGGTGCGCTATATTTCAGCACTTCAAGGAGATAGTACCAGGGTTCGCCCCGATGTCCCTCGACTGGAACGACCACTCGATCGAGCGATTGGCTGAGTAGATTCATGTTGAAAAACTGTTGACCGTAGTACTGCCACTGCGCCCCGTACCAGGCAACTACAGGCGCACTGCCCAGCAACACACCACTCCAAACATAGCTAGAAGTCAACAAACGAGGGGTATCCCACAGGCAAAACGCGATCGCGATCGCGCCCAGCAGCAGCGCAACGATGCCTTTCGTCAAGCACAGTAGTCCAAACGCGATGCCCATACCGAAGCCCCAGCGTAAATCTCGCCGCGATCGCAGCAGGCAGAAGATGAGCAACAGGAAGAAGCACACTACGGCTCCATCTAGCATTGCCAAGCGTCCATGCCTGACAACAGGCAGCAACGTCAAATAAACCAACGCAGCAAAAATCGCAGGCTTGCGACGCGAAAATAATTCCCGCCCAATCCCGTACAGCAACGGTACCGAGAGCGCGGCGAGCGTCGCTCCAGGCAACCGTGCCATCCATTCATTCACACCACCCAGCCGAAATGCCAGCGCGATCAGCCAGTGCATCAGCGGTGGTTTATTCAAATACGGCTCACCCGCGATCGTTGGATGCAACCAGACCCACGAACCGGGTGGCGATCGCCAGATATCCCGTGCCACCTGCGCCACGGTTCCTTCATCCCAGTCTCGTAGCGCCACGTTGCCCAGGTTGACACCAAATAGTACGCCTGCTGCGAGTAGTAGCCCCAATAACCAGAGGCGATCGATCCATGATTCGGTGATCGATGAGCGACTTAAGTTGTCCCAGGGCAAAGGCTTGCGAAGCATAGGTTTTAGCTTTAGAAAGCAGCGCTGATGCCTACCTCTCTTCATTACGATCGACAGGCACAAATTTTTCGAGCCATTTTGCCCCAATCAAAATGAGCAGGGTTAGCAGCGTACCAATCAGGCTAACTTGCCACAAACCAACGCTTGCGATCATTCCTAATGCCGCCGATACCCAGATTGCGGCTGCGGATGTCAAGCCCTTAATCTCTGGTTTACCTGACCTTGTGCGCGATTGATGCACAATCTCACCCGCACCCAAAAAGCCGACTCCCGTTGCAACCCCTTGAATCGATCGGCTGATGGCATCTGCGTGAGCCGTTGCGTCGATCGCAGTGGGAATCACCACAAACAGAGCGGCTCCTAAACTCACCAGCATGTGCGTTCTTAGTCCTCCCGCTTTGCCTGACATTTGTCGATTCAGACCGATCGCGCCACCGATGAGCGATGCCAACAGCAAGCGCCAGGTAAGCCCCCACCAGTTGCCAGCATCAACCCAAAGGGATACTACAGGTACAGTCAATCAGCCACCTTCATGCAGAAAAACTTAGAAAGCCCATTATAGAGTGCAATAGGCGTGGGATGAGCAGTGAAGTTTTGAGTGCAACGCTATGTTCCACTCCTGATTCTCTATGTCCTCAATACGCGATCGGCAGGGGTTGCGTCGTTGGATTGATCTCTGGCTGCGGCGTAACAGAGATGCTTGAGCTGGGTGTCGATCGGCTGACTGTTGGATCAGCGATCGATGCGATGGGTGACGGTGAAACGTTCTGAGTCGGTACAGCGGTTACCTGGCGATCGCCTTTTGGTGGCTGAAAGGCTGCGGTTTGCAGCGCTTTGGTCGGCAGCGCGTTGCTGGGCAATGTTTGTAGCTGTCGCGTCGTGCTGAGCGAGAGCTTACCGCCGCGTAGAGCTGTTTCGATCGCATCCAGCGCGATCGGCTGACGGGCGTTTCCTGGCACATCTACTACCACCACATAGCCAGCAAAATTTTTGCCGCCGAGTGTTTGCAGGGCGTTCAAGAGCTTGGGCATATCCGCCTGAAGTAGCTGACCTTGTTCGTTGTACAGCTCCACAGCCGATAGACAGCCAATGGTGGGATTCCAGTTATAAGTGTCAGGGTTTTTGTCTTTGCCACTAAAGAAGTCTGGAGATTCGCCCGTACCATGAATGCGGAAGAGCGATCGCCCAATTTTGCCAGCCCAGAAACTTTCCTGAATCGCCCAGTTGTTTCGCCAAGATGGGGGTAACAAGCGCTGGTAATTTGCCAGACTGCCCTTAAACGGTCCTGGCTTTCCGGGTACAAATTGCTTGGCACCTGATTCAAACGGCACAAACAGGTTGACCAGTGCAAACTGACCGTACGCTCTAAAAAACTCATCATCCGGCTGAGGCACCACGCCTTCCATACGGTAAATGCCCTGAGGCGTTTCGCCACGAATAAAGTTCCAGCTCAAGTCGTGAATCGATCGCAGCAGCAGCGGTACTGACCAAAGCTGTCCATCCGGTTGGCGAACAAAAGCACCATTGCCATCTTTTAGCACTGTTTGGCACAACACCGATCGATCGCGCTGACAGAGTACATACAACTGTAGTTGCTTGGGGGCGATCGTCCAATTGAGCAAGTCTCCCAGCGGTGGCACAGTGCTGGGAGAGATCAACTCCGCCATTTCGCGCAGGGTTGTTTGCAAGGAGACATTCGCAGACCAGTTGGGAAACCGTGCTTTCACCCGTCCCACAAGCGGTTGAATTTCCTCTGGTGACAAACCGCCTCTTGCCAAGCTCGAAAGAGACATCGCTACCCATTCAGGATCAGGACTGCGATCGATGGTTTGCCGAAACTGTTCGCCCAGGCTGGCATAACGACTGGGATCGCTTAAATAAAGCTGCGTGCCGACCCGCGCTGCCATATCGATCGTGCGCTTTTGCGCATTCGATAGTCGGGGGCGTACAGCCATTGCCAGTATTTGCTCGATCGTACTGGCAACAAACGCGTCTTGAGGCTGCACGACTGCGGTTGTCCAGAGCAAGTTGCGCCAGTATTTCTCGTTCTTGTTGATGACCGGATAACGATCAAGCGCAAAATTTTCAGGACGAATCTGACGGTTCTGTTCCTGCCGTTGCTCACCCCTAGATGCCGCTTTTGCTTGACTTTTTCCACGATCGCCGCCAGCCAGCACTTGGGGCACATCCGCGTTTGACCTCAAACCGGGTTTGAACGCCAGACCACCAATCAGGAGCAATAGACCCATGCCTCCAGCCATGCCGTATTGCCGAAACAAACCATGCTTAAACTGAAGTAAAAAACGTTTCATCAGAGCTTACGAGTATCAAAAGAAACAGGGTGCAATGGTCAAAGGATTCCCTAATTTCTAGCATTCATTAGCCGATAATCCAGGGATGTTCAAAATCTTAAAAAGAATCAAAGACAAAATATTGCCTTGTTAGGCTGATTGGAAAATTTACTGCCGTTGGGGAACCTTGTTACAGCTTTGAAATTCTTCACAAATAGAGATGCCATGTTACCATTCGGATGACTAACTTGGCTCTATAAGTGTCGGTTATTCAGGTTCTCGGTGGTGGAGGAGAGTAATAGAAGTGCAAAATAGCATTTCGTCTGGTTCTTTAGGTGTACAGAAAGCGACCGCACACCTTGCGAGCGCGCAGATACAGCGAAGTCATCCCGAACCGATTCGGGTGGGTGTCGTTGGGGTTGGTAATATGGGACAGCACCATACTCGCGTCCTCAGCATGCTGAAAGATGTTGAGCTGGTGGGCGTAGCTGATGTCAACGTTGAGCGCGGCATTGATACGGCTAGTAAATATCGAGTCCGTTTTTTTGAAGACTACCGCGATCTTTTATTGCATGTTGATGCCGTCTGTGTGGCTGTGCCAACGCGGCTGCATCATCAGGTTGGTATGACCTGTCTCCACGCAGGTGTCCACGTACTCGTCGAAAAGCCGATCGCCGCTAGCATTGCCGAAGCCGAATCGCTGGTCAATGCAGCAGCAGCGTCTCAATGTATCCTGCAAGTCGGGCACATTGAGCGGTTTAACCCGGCTTTTCAAGAACTGAATAAAATTCTCAAGGCTGAAGAGCTACTTGCTTTAGAAGCGCATCGGATGAGTCCCTACGCCGATCGTGCTAACGATGTCTCTGTTGTTCTGGATTTAATGATCCATGACATTGACTTGATGCTGGAACTGGCAGCATCGCCTGTCGTCAAGCTTACTGCTAGCGGCAGTCGCGCCTCCGATTCTGGCTTCTTAGACTACGTGACAGCAACATTAGGCTTTGCTAATGGCATTGTGGCAACGCTGACATCCAGCAAAGTGACGCATCGCAAAATTCGACGCATTGCTGCCCACTGCAAAAACTCGCTGACCGAAGCCGATTTTCTCAACAACGAGATTTTGATTCATCGGCGCACAACAGCCAACTGCATGACGGATCACGGTCAGGTGCTCTATCGGCAGGATGGGTTAATCGAGAAGGTTTATACCAGCAATATTGAGCCGCTCAACGCTGAGCTGGAGCATTTTGTTGGCTGTGTCCGGGGTGGCAACCAGCCATCTGTTGGTGGTGAGCAGGCACTCAAGGCACTGCGACTTGCTAGCCTGATTGAGCAAATGGCGCTCGACGGTCAGGTATGGCAGGAAAAGGATACACGCTTGTCTGAACAAGTTCAGGCGATCGCGGTCTAGGACATTACTAGATGCATTTGCTAGAGGAATTGGCTCTGGCGATGTAATCTAGCTATGTCTTTGTCTTTCTAGATGGGGTTCAATTCATCGAATTGAACCCCGTTTTTAGTAGCCTTCGACCAGAACAACCTGGCTTATGACAGTGGCGGTACAGCTTGCCGTTGACGAATTGGCAGCAGCACAGTGAAGGTAGAGCCTTCACCCAGTTTGCTTCTCACTGAGATGGAGCCACCACAGTGGAGTAATAATTGCTGAACGATCGTTAGCCCTAAGCCTGCCCCACTGGTATCTTCTAGCGATGCTTGTCGGATACGGTAGAAGCGATCGAAAATCTTGGGGAGTTCGTTAGGAGCCATACCAACACCTGTATCACGAACTTCCAGGTTGACGTAGCTGCCTTGCTGTCTGGCGCGTACCCAGACTTGCCCACCACTGGGTGTAAATTTGATGCCGTTATGCAACAGGTTGATCACAATCTGCTTAAGCCAGTTGCTCATACAGGCGATCGCAGGCAAATCTTCAGGCACCATATGGGATAGCTTTACGCCTTTTTCTTCAGCGAGTGGTTGATAGGTACTCACGACACCTGGCACAATATCAGAGACCCGAATGGACTCAAGAGCAGTCGGACTCACTGCCTGATCCAGTTGCACCAGATCCAACAAACTGGTAATCAGTGAGCTTTGGCGATCGCATTCCTTAGCAATGAGATCCAGGTAGCGCTGGCGTTGTGGTGGTTTTAAGCTGGGCGAATTCAGCAACGAGAGGGCAGTTTTGATCGTGGTCAACGGTGTTCGCAGTTCTTGTCCAACCGTGTTGATAAAATCGGCTTTCGATCGCAGCGCGTTGATCAACTCCTCTTTTTGAATCTGGAGTATCTCTACTAGATCTGCCTGTCGTCGGTAAACGGCACTACGCTGCAACACCTCCTCCTGCCGCTGAATTTGTTTCATAAAGAGTTGTCCCCAGGCGGTGGGATCGGTTGGGGTTGTCGATATCACACTGGTCAACTGTTGCCAATGTGCAACCACATCAGGCAGCGTCAGGCTAACATCAACCGTTGTCTCCCCCGACGCTGCTGCGCTGGGCAAAGTTGCGTTGGTTGTCAGCACCTGTGCTAAGCCACTTAAGAGGCGTTCAATCAAGCTTCCGTCAAACGACGAGAGTATTAGCAAATGCTGTCGTCGCTCCTGACTATCGTTGATCGCTCCTGGCAACGCTACATCTGCTAAGCCAGCCAGCGACTCCAGCGCATTGCCCCCAGAAAGTTTTGCGAGTTGTGCAGAGCGCGGACGGTGCGCGAGAATGCATCCTCTAAATTGAGCCGTCCACACCAGCAGAAAGTAATCTCGCCGCAAATGGCTCTCTGGAGCAAGTAGAATTTCTAGCCATGCAGGGGGAGTCGCCTCAGGCGAGTTTACGGCTGGCGGCTCTGACTCAATGCTGAGGTCTACAAGCGTGCTGCTCACAATGCTAGTTTCGTCGGCACTTTCTTCGCGATGGTTCTTGAAGACGTAGATCGCTCTTGAAACACCTTCTAACGCGCTATATCGCTCCAGTTCAGCTTGCCAGATCTCGCCTCTGGGTAGCTTTGCCCACACAACAGCAGGCAACTCACGATCGGAGAGCAGATCAATCAG
The DNA here is from genome assembly GCA_019358895.1 of Tildeniella nuda ZEHNDER 1965/U140. GTDB lineage: Bacteria > Cyanobacteriota > Cyanobacteriia > Leptolyngbyales > Leptolyngbyaceae > Stenomitos > Stenomitos nudus. Next base: position 138,553 of record JAHHIG010000005.1, read on the forward strand.
AGCACCAAACGCCGCCTTGAGCGTCGCTGGACTGACCTGAAGAATCGGGAGTGTCGGGTCAGCTTCGAGCGCCAACTCGTAAAGCGATTCATCTGAGGCAGGGGTTTGTGTCATGGGTAGTAGAGAGAAACAAAGCGGCACATTCCAGCACTTGACCTCTGGTTTGTGCGTCGATTTCTAGCACAAATCATTGTCTACTGTGTCCTCTGCAAGGAAGCAGGACTACAGGCTCGGTAGGCTTTTCAGCCTTTGTGTAAAAACAAGCGATCAAAAACAATGACCAGCGTTGTTTCAAGGCAACCAGCCCTTCACTGTAGAAAATTGCCGCACTCCTGCATCCCGCGCCTGCGGTCACTCATGAGCGGCAGCAGGTACATCGCTGAATGCGGTAAGGTGATCTAGCTGACTTGCGATCGAGCGATACCTCTCTGGAGCAATTCTATCAAGCTTCACATTTTCAAGCGTTAGATTTTCAAGTTTTAGATCTTCAATCACACTGTCAAGGAGTGAATCGGCGTTACCTCAAGCAGCCTCTGGCACTGTAAATAGTTCAGCAGCAGCCTTCGTAGCGCTATCGACAGCAGTGACAGAAGAAGAATGTTCTCGACTTCGGGCATTGCCAAGGCTCCATTGTCCGAATGTGCAGAGTGTCTAAGATGAGAGCGATCGCATCCAGTACTTTCTATTCTGCGACCGCAGCGAAAGCAGTCTGAGTTTGCCACTAAACTGAAGAAAGCCAAAGACTCTAACCCTTCATGGTTACACTCCAACTGAACCAACTCACCGTGCCTCCGGGACAACGCTTGCTACTGCGCGACATTAGCTGGCAAGCGTTTGAAGACATTCTGGCAGAATTGGGCGATCGCCGCGCTGCTCGGTTGGCTTACAGCAACGGAACCTTAGAGATCAGAATGCCGCTGCCAGAACATGAGAAAGCCAAAGAAATCATTGGCGATATGGTCAAGATCATCTTGGAGGAGCTAGAAATTGACCGTGAATGTTTTGGTTCTACAACCTTCAAGCGGCAGGAGATGGGCTACGGTATCGAGCCAGACAACTGTTTTTACATCGAGAATCATGCTCAGATGATCGGTAAAAAGCGGTTGGATTTGTCGATCGACCCGCCCCCCGATCTCGCCATTGAAGTTGATGTCACCTCTAAAACTCAAGTGAGTGCTTACGAAGCCTTGGGCGTACCGGAAATTTGGCGCTATGACGATGGCAAACTACAAATAAGCGTGTTGCGCGATCGCAGTTATGTCGAGTCAGCAACCAGTCCAACCTTTCCGACCATCCCCATCGTTGAAGGCATTACCCAATTTGTCGAAATGAGTGCCACCGCAGGCACGAGTCCCGCTTTGCGTGCGTTTCGTCAGTGGGTCAAACAGCAAAGCGGACGATGAGTTGAGCGATGCTCTACAGAAACTATGCCGCGATCGCCCTCTGCATCACCCTTTTCCTCTACCTCGCCTGGAGTTCACCTGTAGCTTTAGCACAAACATTACCCGCCGAAACAGTCCCAGCCTTTACCGATCTTTGCTTACAGCGATCAAGTCTTCCTGCCATCACGCAGCAAACTGTCACAGTACTTTTGCAAAAAGCGCAGACCTCTAGCTGCCTTGAGGCAACTCAAACCCTGTCTCACATCACTGTGCTGGAGCTTAGCGATCGTCGTCTTGTTGACCTCAGTCCTTTACGATCGCTCACCCGTCTTACCGCTCTGAACCTGGATCAGAATCAGATTGTTGATCTTAGCCCTTTGATGGCTCTAACCGACCTGACCGAACTTCACTTGAGCGAAAATCGGGTGGCTGATCTGAGTTCACTACGATCGCTCACCCATCTCACCAAGCTCTTTCTGATCAAAAATCGCCTCACTGACCTTGAGCCACTGCAAGCACTCACCGAACTCAACGAGCTGTTTCTCATCGGTAATCGTGTGGATGACATCAGTCCCCTGCGATCGCTGACTAGCCTGACAACCCTCCTTCTCAGCGACAATCGCATCAACGATCTCAGTCCCTTAGAGCCATTGCGCTATCTGGTCATCCTCGGTCTACGCCGTAACCGCATTAGCGATCTCAGCCCACTGAAGACGCTCACCAAGTTAATGGAACTGAATCTTGGTGAAAACGAAATTACTGATCTAGAGGCGCTGCGATCGCTCACTCAACTGTCAAAACTGGTTCTCAGCGATAATCAGATCGCCGATCTTAGCGCCTTGCGATCGCTCCACCAGTTAACCCAACTTGACTTACGGCACAACGAGGTCAGTGATCTGAACCCATTAAACAGACTCACTCAGCTACGGGAATTAACTCTCGACGATAATCGCCTCATGGATATTAGCGCCATGCGATCGCTCAAAAATCTGACTGACCTCAGCCTGAGCGCCAATCAAATTGCTGATATCGGTGCGCTGCGATCGCTCATCCATTTGACGAACCTGACACTCAACCGTAATCAAATTACTGATATAAATGCTCTAAAATCACTCACCAAATTGCAGAAACTTGACTTGGCAAAGAATGCGATCGGTCAACCGATCTGTCCCGTTGCATCAGACTCGATCTGCCATTTCTAAAGGATCAATTTAAATCATTTGTCTTACTCTAGAAATACACTCCCCCTCAGATTTTAGTGCGATCGCAGATCTTGTAGGTTGGGTTGAAGCATGAAACCCAACACTCATCACTCTTTGCCTACCCCATCTAAATTTTGAAACTTACTGTCTGCGCCCCAGTCTTCCGTATACATTCCCCATCGCACTGCTCGGTGAAAGCTTGAATACGCCCATTCCTTCGGCGCTTTCACCAAGCCATGATGGACGGGATTGTAATGGATGTAATCGCAATGCTGTGCAAAATCTGCCTCATCGGCGATTTGATGTTCCCAAAAGCGTCGCTGCCACACCGCTTGTTCCCCCTTATGTTGCCGAGCCGTTGACCGTTGCTGGCGAAATTGGGCAGGGCAGCATCGGGTAAACCTGCTTTTAATCAAGCGCCAGCGGTTAGAGAAATCGGCATCCTCCGGTGGTAACGTCCAAAGGCAATGGAGGTGATCCGGTAAGATGACGATCGCCTCGATTGTAAAGGGGTGGGTGTGTTTGACGGAGCGAAATGCTTGGCGCAGTAGTTCAACTGCATCTGGATGCTGAAAGATTGGGTGCCGTTGATGGGTCACAAGGGTAAAGAAATACGTTGCTCCGGGTGTTTTGGCACGGCGGTAGTGCATGAGTTGCCCTCAACTGACTAGATTCAGGATGGGCAAGGCTGAGGCAAGATTGATCGCGATCGCATCAATCTTGCCTGTTGGGTTTCGTTTCCTCAACCCAACCTACCGATCTAAGGTATGCTCCAACACCTACCAGCGATCGCTTTCTGTAGTTGTTCTAAAGGAAATGCTAATCTTCTCATGCCTTCTTAAGATAGAAGGTGGAATCACAACGTCATAATACTACAGAGCGATTCTGACCAGGGCTATCAGAGAGATCAACCAACGGTTGAGACGCACGAATCGCTAGACTGCGGCTAAACGCTCGATCGTGGCTGCACCTCATCACGCCAAGTCTCAGAGTGTATTCTTTCAGTCAAACGCTTCGAGGATGGATTATGGTGCCATCTTAGTTCTAGCGAGCAAAACTTCTGGCAATAGGATGAGTCAATCCGCTAGGACATTCGTTAAGTTTTTAAGCTATCGATTGTGAGACAAGCATTCGACGTTGACAGTAAAGCACTTGATTCAGGAGTAAACAACGATGACAAATCATCTTTTGGAGATCAAAGAGTTCGGTCAGAGCATCTGGATGGATAACCTGGCGCGGGATCTCATTCAGTCAGGCGACTTGAAGAAATTCATTGAAACCCGTGGACTGCGAGGAATTACGTCCAATCCCGCTATTTTTGAGAAGGCGATCGCGGGTAACGCGATGTACGATGCCGACATTGAAGCGGGGATCAAAGCTAAGAAGCCGCTGCTGGAGATCTATGAGTCTTTGGTCTTTGAAGACATCCGCAACGCCTGCGATATTTTCAAGCCAATCTATGATGAATCCGGCGGTTTAGATGGCTACATCAGCATCGAAGTGCCCCCTGATATTGCCCACGACACAGAGAAAACGATTTCCGAGGCGCGTCGCTACTATGCGGCGATCGGCAAAGAAAACGTCATGATCAAAATCCCCGGCACCTCAAAAGGGATTCCTGCCGTCGAGCAAGTCATCAGCGAAGGGATCAACGTGAACGTGACGCTGTTGTTCTCTGTAAGCAGCTATGTCGAAACCTTCTGGGCATACATTCGCGGATTAGAGAAACGGGTCGCTGCGGGACAGGACATCAGCAACATTGCCTCCGTTGCCAGCTTCTTCCTCAGCCGTATTGATTCCAACATCGACGACAAAATCGACGCGAAGCTCAAGCAAGGGGCATCCGAACCTGGTAGCCGCGATCGCCTGATCGCAATTAAAGGAAAAGTAGCGATCGCTAACGCAAAGATTGCCTACCAGGAGTATAAAAAGATTATTCAGAGCGATCGCTGGAAAGCCTTGAGTGCCAAAGGTGCAAATGTTCAACGGTTACTCTGGGCAAGTACGGGCACCAAAAACCCTGACTATAGTGATGTTATGTACGTTGATGAACTGATTGGTTCTGATACGGTAAATACGTTGCCACCTGCCACGATCGAAGCGTGCGCCGATCACTGCAACGTGGCTGACCGTATCGAAACAGGCGTTGAGGAGTCCTACAACCTCATCGAAAGCCTCAAAGACCCCGACATCAACATCAACCTGGACGAAGTCATGGATGAACTCCTGGTCGACGGCATCGATAAATTCATCAAACCCTATCAGTCGTTGATGCAATCCCTCGAAGACAAAGTGAACCGCTTGGCAGCCGTTTAGGGAGTAGGGAGTGGGGAGTGGGGAGTGGGCGTTAACCCTGTTCCCTATCCCTCTTAATCCTTCATCCTTTATCCTTTATCCTTCTCTTTCCCCACCTATGGTCACTCTGCTCGAAAACCCCCTTCGCGTTGGTCTACAACAGGATCGCATCCCCGAACCGCAGATTCTCATTATCTTTGGTGCTTCTGGCGATCTGACCCAGCGCAAGCTCGTACCCGCGATCTATCAGATGAAGCGAGAGCGTCGCTTGCCACCTGAACTGACGATCGTCGGTGTTGCCCGCCGCGACTGGAGCCACGACTACTTCCGTGAACACATGCGCGAAGGCGTGGAAGAGTTTGGTGGCGGGATAGGGTCTCAGGCAATCTGGGATGACTTTGCTAAAGGCTTGTTCTACCACCCTGGCGATCTGGACAATCAGGATGATTACCAAAAGCTGAAAACCTTTTTAGCAGAACTCGACCAACAGCGTGGTACACGCGGCAATCGAGTGTTTTATCTCTCCGTTGCGCCCAAGTTCTTTTCAGAAGCCATTCAGCAACTTGGGGCAGCCAGAATGATTGAAGATCCTAAAAAACAGCGCCTCGTGATTGAAAAACCGTTTGGTCGGGATCTCAGTTCCGCCCAGGCGCTCAATCGTGTGGTGCAGAAAGTCTGCGATGAGCAACAGGTTTACCGCATCGATCACTATCTGGGCAAAGAGACGGTGCAGAACCTGATGGTGTTCCGTTTTGCCAACGCCATTTTTGAACCGCTGTGGAACCGTCAATTTGTCGATCACGTTCAGATCACCGTCGCCGAAACGGTGGGACTAGAGGGGCGAGCAGGCTACTACGAAACGGCTGGCGCGCTGCGCGATATGGTGCAAAACCACCTGATGCAGTTGTTCTGCCTGACGGCAATGGAAGCGCCTAACTCTCTAGAGGCGAATAGCATTCGCAACGAAAAAGTGAAAGTACTGCAAGCGACTCACCTGGCTGATCTGGAGACGCTTGGCAACTCTGCCATTCGCGGGCAGTATACAGAAGGCTGGATGAAGGGCAAAGCGGTGCCAGCCTATCGCCAGGAAGAAGGCGCGGCAACGGATTCAACCACGCCCACCTACGCCGCTCTGAAGCTGACGATCGACAACTGGCGCTGGAAAGGTGTGCCGTTCTACTTGCGAACAGGGAAACGGATGCCCAAAAAAATCTCTGAAATCGCGATTCAGTTTAAGGAGGTGCCGTTTTTGATGTTTCAGTCGGCAGCCAAGCAGGCAAACCCAAATATTCTGACGATGCGGATTCAACCGAATGAGGGGATTGCACTGCGCTTCGAGGTGAAAACACCGGGAACGTCGTTGAGGACGCGATCGGTTGATATGGACTTTCGCTACGACACTGCCTTTGGTCAGGCAAACACCGATGCCTACAGCCGTCTGCTGGTGGACTGTATGCTTGGTGATCAGACCCTCTTTACGCGCGGCGATGAGGTAGAAGCCTCCTGGCGCATTCTGACTCCCTTGTTAAACGTTTGGGATGCTCCCGCGCCACCAGAAAGCATTCCGCTCTACGAAGCTGGTACCTGGGGACCCGTCGAATCAGAATTGCTCTTGAATAGCAATGGGCGAAACTGGAGAAGACTGTGAAAAGGGGGATGAGGGATGAAGGCTAAAAAGTTTTTAGTTGTTGGTTGTTAGTTTTTAGTTAAGGTTGACCACTGACTCTTCAATAGCTGCTAACAATCGATTTCCTACTCCCTACTCCCTATTGCTTCTAACAACTAACAACTAATAACCAATCACTGATTATGACGACCACTCCACTTGTTGCTCTTCAACGACCCAAAGATATTTCTTTAGATGAAATTGAGGCGGAGCTAAGTGCCATCTGGCATAGTCAGAGTGCTGATTCGCCGAATCAAGGTGCCAGCAGAGCTTCGACGTTCAGTATGGTGATCTATGAGCCAGAAGAGTTTCAGCAACTGTTGGCGGCACTGGGGTTTTATGAAGGTCCGATCGATGGCATTCACGGACCGATGACTAAAGCAGCAGTGCAGGATGCCCAAAAGTCCTATGGTTTGTCGATTACAGGTCGTGTTGATCCGGGAACATTAGCCAAACTACGAGAAGAGTTTGCAAAGAAGCCGAGCGATCGCATCAAGTTCACCAACCCAAACATACGGGGTTTTAGCATCAGTGACGCGATCGCTGTTCAAAACCCTGGTCGTATCATCACCCTTTGTCCCATTTTAGGTGCCGATCAGGGCGTGACCGCTCAAGTTTCTGCCTATTGCCCGGTGCAGCAAGGCAGTGGTGGTTCTCTTATCTGCTGCGAATACATTACGCTGAGGGGCACAAAAGCAGCCTTGGAGCGAGTCGGTGAACTGGTCGCATCGCTGATGATTCAAGATCTACCGCAGTTTGTTTGGTGGAAAGCAACCCCCAACCCCGACCAGGCACTCTTCAAAGCACTGGCTGAATCGTGTGACTGCTTGATTTTGGATTCCTGCTACTTCAGCGACCCAGAGTCTGAGTTTCTCAAGATTCAAGAACTCATTGATGACGGTACCTACATCGCCGACCTCAACTGGCATCGCCTGCAACCCTGGCAAGAGCTAATGGCAGCCGCGTTTGATCCCCCTGAGCGTCGGGCTTCTCTCATTGAAGCAGACCAGCTTGCGATCGACTACGAAAAAGGCAACGCAGCACAAGCACTCCTTTATCTGGGCTGGATCGCCAGTCGGCTCGATTGGCAACCCGTTGCTTTCCATGAAACAGGAGGCGACTACGACCTCAAGCACGTTACCTTTAAGGGTGCTAATCAGCGCGAAATCACTGCCGAATTAGCCGCGATCCCCACTGCTGACTGGGGCGAAATTTTAGGCGATCTGGTGGGTATCCGCATTACGTCCACCAACTTACAGGCAAACTGCTGCACCATTCTTTGCTCTGAAACCACAGGCTGTATGCGAATGGAAGCGGGTGGTAGCGCCCAAGCGTGCCAGACGGAAGTCGTTTCATCGCTGTCTGATCAGAAAGCTGAGTTTCTACTCAGTCAGCAATTACAGCGCTGGGGTCATGATGTGCTTTACGAGGAAAGTCTGGCAGTTGTTGCCAAAGTACTGAAGCTGCATGGGCAGTAAGCAGTGGTTGGTTGTTAGTGGTTAGTTGTTGGTTCTAGACTCTAACAACTAACCACTAATTACTATTGAGATGGGGCTAATTATTGCTGGAGAACGTAGTGGCGTTGGTAAAACAACCGTCACGCTTGCTATTCTCTCTTTTCTGAGACAGCAAGGTTTGCAGGTACAGTCGTTTAAGGTGGGTCCCGATTACATCGATCCCATGTTTCATCGGTATGTGACGGGACGATCGTGCCGCAATCTCGATCCGATGCTGACTTCCGAAGCCTATGTGCAGCAGTGCTTCGATCACCACACTCAAACCCACAGTCAAACTGCCACCCACACGTTAGTAGAAGGTGTGATGGGTCTGTTTGACGGTGCAACAGGGCGAGACGGGTTTGCTAGCACGGCTCACATTGCCCGTTTGCTGGACTTGCCGATCCTTCTGGTGCTGAACTGTAGTGGTTTATCACACTCGATCGCGGCGATCGCTCATGGCTACCGTTCGTTTGATCCTCGCCTCAACGTTGCTGGCGTGGTGCTGAACCGAGTCGGCAGCGATCGTCACCTGGAACTCCTCAAAACTGCCTTAGAACCACTCAGCATACCGATTCTAGGAGTTCTGCGCCGCGAAGATGGGATTACGATCCCCGATCGACATCTTGGGTTAGTGCCTACCGACGAACTGGAAGATTTAAATGCGATCGTTGCTCAACTAGCTCATTTGGGAAAGACGTGTTTTGATTGGGAGCAGTTGATGCCGTTGTTGGAGAGGAAGGCAGAAGGCAGAGGGCAGAAGGCAGAAGATGGGCAAGGGAAGCAAGGAGAGCAAGGGGAGCAGGGGAAGACTCAAAACTCAAAACTCTCTAGCGCAGCGGCACGAAGTGCTACTCAAAACTCAAAACTCAAAACTCCGTCTGTTCCGTCTGCTTCCCCTGCTTCCCCATCCCCTCAACCCTCCCCCCGCATCGCGATCGCCCAAGACGCTGCCTTCAGCTTCTACTACGCCGACAACCTGGATCTGCTCGAAGCGCTGGGAGCCGAACTCGTGCCTTGGAGTCCGATGCGCGATCGTGCCTTACCCGACAACGTGCAGGGGCTTTACTTTGGCGGCGGTTTTCCTGAAGTGTTTGCTGAGCAACTGACCGCGAATGAGGCTGCTCGTATGGCTGTGCGATCGGCGATCCTGTCAGGAATGCCTACGTATGCTGAGTGTGGCGGGTTGATGTATCTGTGCGAAAAAATTACCAACTTTGAGGATCAAGCGTTTCCAATGGTGGGGATACTGCCCACAACAGCGGTGATGGGTAAGCGACTGACGTTGGGCTATCGACAGGCGATCGCCCTCCACGACAGTCTCCTTTTAGACAAAGGCACAACCGTTTGGGGTCACGAGTTTCATCGATCGCACCTAGCCCAGGAACCTGATTCTCCGTTATTTGCCCTACTCCCCACTCCCCACTCCCCGCTCCCCAACGAAGGCTGGCATCGCCCCAATCTCCATGCATCCTACCTCCATCTTCATTGGGGAGCGCGACCCGAAATCCCCGATCGCTTCTTGAAGCAGTGTGCAGCCCACGCGTATGGTCTCACTCAGATATAGGCGGCAATCTAGGAGGCGCGTAGCAGACTGGCAAGCACTTGTAGCTTGTTCAGTTCGCGGACAAGGCGCTGTGCCTGATGTTTGTGAAGCAACGTGGGCGTGACGGCTGGCAAGTGGCTCATCAGTTCTCTAGCGGTGCCAATACTACAGCCAGAAATACGTGCGATCGCGCCTGCTCCTGCAAAAACAGCTTCTTCAGAAACGGCTTTTTCGACCTGCACCTGCCAACGGGGAGCTTTGCTGATACCACGCTCAACGCGTTGTAGACCGGAAAGAGTCGCCAGCACTACCAGCCGATCGCCCACTCGTAGCCGGATATCATCAGACGGCATCAGTCGGGCGGGTTCATGGTCGCCTTTTTGGTGCAGGATGGGCACAACGCCATAGCCATAAGCAATTTCAGCCAGCAAGCACCCGTTGAGAGTATCGGTTGGCTCAATTTGGTACTCAGTGACAAGCGTCGTGCGATCGTTCAGGCGAAATAGACTAAGAATATTTTCACCAAAGGCGGCTCCAGCAAACGCTGCTGCTGACAGCGCGTAGGCTCCCATCACTCTAGCGGCAGGCAATAGTTGTGCCACATGCTCAGTAAACGCAGGATCAAAAACGCGCACGACCAGATTGCAGTTTGGATTAGCTGCCTGCGCCATCAGCGCGATTTCCAGATTGGCGACCTCATCATCGGTGACGATAACCATACTCTTGGCAGTCGCCAGATTTACACGCATCAAGGTATCGCGAAAATTGCCTGTTACCAGTGGTATTTGCGGCAGTACGCCTGGATCAAGCGCGATCGCATGTACGCCTACTAAGGGTTGTTTCAGGTCTTGTAAAAGCGTGGCAATGCGCTGTCCCACCCGTCCCAGACCCACCAACACGACATGATCAGCTTTTGGAATGGGTGGACGACGCTTCAAAAACTGGAAACGTGACGCTAAGACTCGCTCCGTCAACGTTGCATAGAGGATACCGATAAAAATTGTGCCAGCAACGGTCATGCCCACACTAAACAAATGCAGCCACCAGGGGATGGCAAACGGTAACTTCAGATCCCCAAACAAATTGTCAAAACCGCCAATGACTAAAACCAGCGAGACATTGAGCGCCTCTTGCAAAGTAAGCTCAGAATATTGCAGCTTGTAAAGCGCGGCACCACTAACAAAGAGGCTGAGCATCACAAAGCTAGAAAGCAGGGCAACCCGTTGTGTTTGTGTGCCTTCACGCCAGAATTGATGCAGCGTTTGCCGCAGGCTTTGCCAGACTAAAGCGGGAGACAGTTCCTGCCAAAGTGCACCACGTCGTCGATGGGACAGCACTGGGGTCGTTGCGATCGCCTCCGTTGCTTCAATGTAGGTAATGGTGTCTCCAGCCTGGACGCGGGTATCGGGATCCCACTGGTAAAAGGAATTGGCAGGCGGCAGCACAGTCGCTCTGAAATGCCTCAGCACACGACGATTGGGCGTATTCAGTTCATAAAGGAGGCGCAGATCGCACCAGTGATGGTCTGGCTGAATATGCGTAGTAGTGATCCGCAGACGCTGCTTTTCCAGCGTAAACAACCCTTGCGTTTCACTGTCCAGAGCCGCCAATGCAAAGCTAGGGGCAGGCAGTTGTGTGGCTTCAAAAGCGATAAAATTGCCCAACTGGTGACCCAATAGCTCGTTGAGATTCTCCTGTGCCGATCGCACCACTAAGCGAATGTTTGGGTTGAGCGATCGTGCTGCAAATGCCGCCGCAATATTGACGCGCTCATCGCTAGTGACCAGTAGAATCGCCCGACAGTCACGAATGCCCGCTTGCTCTAGTAGCTTTGGCTGCCGACAGTCCCCAATCAGCAGACAATCAACCAGATCAGTCAGGTCTGGAATTTCCCAGATGGGCGCTTGGGAGGCTTCGATCGCATTGACCGTAACGGCAAACTCCTTGAGTACCGAGACACAGTACTGCCCCAAACTGCCAAGCCCGCAGACCAAAAACGAATCTTTCCGGTTTGTAGAACTCTCTCCCATGTTGTCTATCCTAAGTGACAACGCCGTGAGAGTTGAGACATCTATGCGTTGCTGAAGGCTTTAGCAACGTAATAGCACAGTTTGAGTCGATCAATTGCGCCCTAAAGAGATCACTGCCCTGTCTGCAGCATTTGCATCACTGCTACCCGGCACGGATTGCAGTCACAGCGGAACTTGGCGATCGCCAAATCACCGACCGTATCTGAGGCAGCATCCACATTCGCGTACTGGGGGTTAGCTGAAGGTGACGGTGTAACGTTCAACTTTAAATCATAGGCTGACCGCTGACGGCTAACCGCTAACCGCTGACTGCCATAATCCATAACATATTTTTTGCAGCCCTTAAGGAGCGTGAACTGAATAACCTGTAATTCTGCGTAGGATGCCGTATAGCCGTTCCGGCATTCAAGAAAAGCGTAGCGTAACGCATCGACTCCGGACTTTGATGCGTTACGGCTAGCGCCTAACACATCCTACAAAATTCGATGTTATTTAATCCTAAGTAGCGTTAGCAAAGCGCGCTTCAAAAAGACGCTTCAACAATGCATGAATAGCTGTTCATATGTTATGGTACTTGGTAGATCAAATAGGGTGAAAACTATGGCAACTGTGACTCAAATGAAGTGTGCTTGCGATTCCTGCCTTTGTATTGTTCCCGTTGCCGATGCCGTCATGAAAGATGACAAAGCTTACTGCGGGGAAGCCTGTGCTAACGGTCATCCGGCTGGAGAAGGCTGTGGACATAAAGGTTGCACCTGTAACACCTAATCCACGCTCAACCGAAAAAGGGGAGTGAATGCTCCATTCGACTCCCCCACAGAATATGCTCTACACCCGTTCAAATGAATCGTTCAGAGCTGAAACACGCATCATTCAGTGAGCCAGCCGATGAGGTGAACATTGCCGATCGACCGTGAATGAATCGAAGGCGCGTGCCTGCAACGTTTGAATTTGTGTAGGGTGTACGTATCGATTTAGCAGTGTTGCTATGGCGGACTTCATTCAACCAGATAGCATAACGACCCTTGCCGCTACTGACTTACCTGTGACCTATGCAGATGTGGAAGCGGCAGCAGCCCGCCTTAATGGTCAGGCGCATCGTACCCCCGTAATGACTTCGACGACCGTCGATCGCCAGACGGGGAGCCACGTTTTTTTCAAGTGCGAGAACTTTCAGCGGATTGGGGCATTCAAGTTTCGAGGTGCATATAATGCGTTGGTGCAGTTGTCGGCAGAACAACGTCGGCGCGGTGTGCTGGCATTTTCGTCGGGGAATCATGCTCAAGCGATCGCGCTTTCGGGTCAATTGCTTGACATTCCCACGACGATCGTCATGCCAGAGGATGCACCAGCCGTCAAACTGGCAGCCACTCGCGGCTATGGTGCCCAAGTCGTAACCTATAATCGCCTCACTGACTCGCGGGAAGCATTAGGTCAGCAATTGGCAGGCGATCGGGGCTTGACACTCATTCCACCCTTCGATCATCCTCACGTCATCGCCGGACAGGGCACCACAGCAAAAGAACTGATCGAAGAAGTCGGCGCGCTGGACTTGCTGCTGGTCTGCTGTGGTGGGGGTGGCTTGCTGTCGGGCTGCGCGATTGCCGCTCATACCCTTTCGCCCTCGTGTCGAGTGATTGGCGTAGAGCCGAAACGCGCCGATGATGCCACGCGATCGTTCTATGCCAAAACATTGCAAACGGTAGAGAATCCGAACACGATCGCCGATGGGGCGCGTACTGCCTCGCTCGGCACACTCACCTTCCCCATTATTTTGCACCATGTCCACGATATGGTGACGGTCTCCGAAACTGCGATCGTCCGCGCCATGTTCTTTTTATGGGAACGCCTGAAGTTGGTCGTCGAACCTACCGGAGCCTTAGCCACCGCAGCTTTATTGGAAGGCATTGTCAACGAGCCGGGTGCCCGTATCGGAGTCATCATCAGCGGTGGCAATGTGGATCTTAAACAAGCAGGCAAACTGTTTACCAAAGTGACGAAACTGCCTAAATCCCAGCCGCGCGTTCCGTGGGCAGCAGAACTGAGTTAGGAGCATAGGGTCTATGCGGGTAGTTGACTTCTCATCAACTGTCTTAAGAGGCTGTTTGAAAAGCGTCTGGCGGTTAAAACCGCGACTACGTAAACAAAGTCCGCCGACACGGACTACCGAAACGCGAGGGCTTTATAATCTGCGACGGCAGGTTTTGTCCGTGTAGCCGCGACTTCAGTCGCCAAGGCTACAAGTATACGGACTTTTAAAACGTCCTCTAAGTGCTTAAGGACGCGCAATACATCTACCAACTCATTATCCGGTGCCAACAGCGAAAAGACTTTGGATGTTGCGTAGATGGGCTGTTCGGTCTGGTCAAGCTTGATGAAAACAAAATCGCTACCGTTGGTAATCAAGCCAAAGCAGGGACGATTGGGACTTGATAGCAGATAGCTGAGTGCTTGAGGCAACGCTTTAGTCAAAGAGAAGTCGCTCATCTTAGACTCTATGACCAATACCCAGAGCCGTTCTAGCAGCACCAAGCATCCCGCCCTAACCCCTGTGACTATGGCTATAACTGCTTATGCTCTCTAGTTAAGACAGTAAGTGCACGCAGAGACGATCGCGTCCCGCCGCCTTCGCCTCATACAATGCTTTGTCTGCTGCGGTGATCAGCGTTTCGGGCAAAAAGTTTAAAGTGCGATTGGGTACTCCACTAGCCACGCCCAAACTGAGCGTCACATACCGACTCACGTCAGAGTTGGGATGGGCTAACTGTAGTGCTTTCACGCCCGATCGAATCATTTCAGCAACCTCTACTGCCCCACCGATCGGAGTGTTGGGCAGAATCACCGCAAACTCTTCCCCACCGTAGCGTGCTGCCAGATCGCCAGGACGTTTTGTTACAGCACCGATGGCGTTGGCGACCTGTCGCAAGCACGCATCCCCAGCTAAGTGCCCATACCCATCAGCGTCGTTATACCGTTTGAAGAGATCAACGTCACAGAGAATCAAGGATAATGGTTCTTGATTCCGCATCATCCGTCGCCATTCCTGATCAAGATGAGCATCTAGCATCATGCGATTAGCGAGTTGCGTCAAGGCATCCACAGTTGCCAGACGATGGAACATTTTAGTTGCTGTTTCCAGTTGTTTCAGCAGTTGAGATTGTTGAATGAGCCTGCGGACGCGTTGACGCAGGACTGCCCAGTGAATGGGTTTGGTCACATAGTCGGTTGCTCCAGCAGCAAACGCCCGATCGACCGAAACCTGATCATCCAAACCTGTGATCATCAGGACGGGTGTGTGGTCTGCACCCGGCAACGACTGTAATTGAGCGCAACATTCAAATCCATCCATGATCGGCATCATGCCGTCTAACAGAACGATGTCTGGTTGAAAGCGAATACAAGCATTGATGCCTTCTTCGCCATTGTTTGCCTCAATAATCTGATAGCTTCCCTTCTCTAGAAAGCGCCGAATTTGAGTGCGGATGGTTTTTTCGTCATCAACGAGCAGGATCAGCGGTGATGCTTTAGGCATAAAAGGAAGGGACAAGGGTGCTCGAATCAACGAGAGGTCTACAGAAGGGTTCATAGTAGTGGAGGTAACTGTTCGTGCTTTAGAGCGGCTGCAACACGCTTGTACTCAGACTCCAGTCGCGCAATGATTGCCAAGCTTTGATCGATCGGGGCGCTGAGCGCAATGGTTTCTAATGCTTGACAAAGCTGACTGAGATTAATCGCACCGAGGGCGGCACTGCTGGCTTTGAGTCCGTGAGCAACGCGTTGCATGTCTTTAAGGTCATGTTGATTGATGGCACTGCGGATTGTGTGTAAGAGTAGGGGCGCTTCAGTGAGATAGCAATCAATCAATTCAGCGATCACTTCATCTCCCATTTCCCCCATTTCCTGTCGAAAAGAGGCGAGCACCGTTAAATCTAAGATGGATTTTTGCGTGCTCGGCGTTACAGCAGTTGGAGCACCGACTGGAGCGTCTACGGAGTGACTGCGTGTGAGGGAGTCGATCGGCGGCTTCAACGGTTGGCAGCGACTGAGTACCTGAGCCAGTCCCTCCATGTGGACTGGCTTACTGATATAGTTGTCCATGCCCGCTGCAAGGCAAATTTCGCGATCGCCCTGCATGGCATTGGCAGTCATGGCAATCAGGTAAGGGCGCGCCTGCGGTTGCCACTGCTGACAGATACAGCGAGCGGCTTCGAGTCCATCCATCTCTGGCATTTGTACATCCAGCAACACCACGTCATAAGGCTGGCGATGCAGAGCTTCTAACACTTCTAGCCCATTCCCTGCAACATCTGCCCGGTAGCCTAGCCGCTGCAACATCAGCAGGGCAATCTTCTGGTTGATTAGGTGATCTTCTGCTAACAAAATTCTGAGGGGCTGGGCGCGATCGGAGTCAGCGATCGCGCTGCTTTTCACGAACGGTTGTGATATTGGCATTGGCTGTCCACTTAAGCTATCGGTCAAAATTTTGTAGAGTTGAGCGGCTTTGATGGGCTTATTGAGAAACGCTGCAAAGTGTCGCTGGTCTTCCTCAGACAGATTTTCGGGCTTGCCGATCGAGGTCAGCATCACTAGCGGTAACGACTGGCAATCCGATATAGCATGAATGGCAGCCGCTAGCATCAAGCCATCCATGGCAGGCATTTGCATATCTAAAATTGCCAGATCAAAGCGATCGCCCTGATGCATTAATGCCAGAGCCTCTGCTCCAGAAGCCGCCGACTGAGACAGCATTTGCCAGGATTGAGCATACTGAGTCAGAATCTGTCGATTGGTAGCGTTATCATCCACCAGCAAAACACGCTTACCTGTTAGAGATTGCGGCGTTGCTGGTGCTGTGACCGCTGGTGCCACTTGAGCGACGATCGTGAAGTAAAAGGTAGAGCCGACCTCTGGCTGGCTTTCGACCCACATCTTGCCACCCATCAGCTCACTCAGTCTCTTGCTGATGACCAGACCCAGCCCTGTCCCCCCGTACTGGCGAGTGGTCGAAGCGTCAACCTGGCTAAAGGCTTTGAAGAGGCGTTCTAGCTTAGTGCTTGAAATGCCAATGCCCGTATCCTTGATAGCGAACCGAATTTCGTACCGTGGGGTGAGGTATTGGGTATCAGTTGCTTTAAGCGGCACAGCATGGAGCGGTTGGGCATCAACTGTCACCACAACCTCCCCTGTCTCTGTAAATTTGATGGCATTGTTGAGCAAATTAACCAGAATCTGCCGTAGCCGAGTGACATCGCCTATCAACATTGGGGGTACAGCAGGGGTACTCCAGTAAGCCAGTTCTAGCCCTTTTTCTGTCGCTCCTGCTGCCAATAAATCCAGTGCTTCTTCAATACAGGTCGCCAGTCTGAAGGGCTGCTGCTCCAGTTCCAGGTTGCCCGATTCGATTTTTGAGAAATCGAGAATGTCATTAATGATGGTTAGAAGAGAGTCACTGCTGGTACGAATGATCTCAATATACTCTTGCTGTTGCGGGGGCAGCGCCATATCGAGCAGCAGCCCAGTCATGCCAATGACCGCATTCATCGGAGTACGAATTTCGTGGCTCATGGTCGCTAAAAAGTTGCTTTTTGCTTGATTAGCTCTGTCAGCCGCCAATCTCGCTTGCTGGAGGGCGAGGTTTTGAATGGTGAGTTGCTCGCGCTGCTGCATCTCTTGTTCGAGCAGTTGCGCTTGCGCCAGGGCAATGCCAACCTGGTCTGCCAGTTGCGTCAGGAGGGTGATTTCGTCAGTGTGCCAATGTCTGGGATGAGCACACTGATGTGCGATTAAAAGCCCCCAGAGTTGAGGTTGCCCGATCGCGCCCTGCGCCTGAAGAATGGGTACAACCAGATTGGCTCTGACCTGAAATTGAGTCAGCAGTTTTTTGTGGCAGTCAGCTAAGGATGACTGTTGGATATCATCGATCGCCCGAGTTCTGCCAGCGTTATACTGCTGCCAGCCGCCGTCTTTGAAGCAAGTGTCTTGAATCGTGATGCCCAGAGTCGATGTCCATCCGGGGGCAACAGATTCGACGACAACGGTACCGTCCCAGTCTGGTGCAAAGCGGTAGATGACCACCCGATCGGTCTGGAGAAACTGCTGCACTTCAGTTACAGTCGTGTTGAGAATTTCGTCCAGGTTCAGTGATTGGCGAATCCGCAACGTAATGGCGTTGAGTAAACTGGCGCGATGGTTCTGGTATTGCAGGGCGGCTTCTGCCTGCTTGCGATCGCTGATATCAGTGACGCTCCCTTCATAGCCAAGCGGTTTTCCTGAGGCATCGTAGACACGGCGTGCATTTTCTGAAATCCAGATGCGTTCCCCCGTTTTACGATAAATCTGAGACTCAAAGCCTGAGACTTTGCCGTTTGCCTCAATTAACTGCATGAACGCCTGTCGCTGCTCAGGCTGGACATAAAGCTGGTGCGAAATCTGTGTCAGCGAGGCAATTAACTCGTCTGCCGATCGATAACCGTAGAGGGTTGCCAGCATTGGATTTGCCTTGAGATACCGTCCTGTTAGCGTTGTTTGATAGAGTCCCTCGACGGCATTTTCAAAGAGATGACGGTACTCTGTTTCGGTCTGTTGCTGCAACAGAATGGTTCGGGTCAACGTCGCAACCATACGCCGTAGCTCTAGTTGCGCGACCACCTGACGGGCGATCGCTGCCAGTGCTTCGAGTTGCTGAGCCGTCAGTTGTCTAGGACCATAGTCCAGCACACAAAGCGTTCCCAGTGGATAACCTTCTGGATTGACCAGAGGTACCCCAGCGTACGATCGCACATGCGGTGCCCCCGTTACTAACGGATTGTTAGCAAACCGCTGATCGTCTAACGCATCTGGTACGACAAACACATCCGGTTGCAGAATGGCGTGGGCACAAAATGCCACATCACGACTCGTTTCTGTTGCCTCTAACCCCACACGAGCTTTAAACCACTGGCGGCGCTGATCAAGCAGACTGACCAACGCGATCGGTGTGCCGCAGATCAAAGCCGCTAGCTTTGTCAAGTCATCAAAAGCAGCTTCTGCGGCTGTGTCGAGCACGTCATAACTCAGGAGTGCTTCGAGGCGTTGAGCTTCATTAGAGGGAAGAGGAGCCTGCATGGCTGGGCAACCATTGAGAAGAAAAAAGCTGCACAAAGATGTTGTCTTCACCAAAAACGTAGACAAACAACATCATCTTTATAGAGTGCCCACTTTTTTCTCAGGAAACAGGTAGGAGGCACCCGCTAAAATACGCAATTTTATGACGTTTATAGAGTGCCCACTTTTTTCTCAGGAAACAGGTAGGAGGCACCCGCTAAAATACGCAATTTTATGACGCAAGGTTAACCAGCAGTTGAAAACCACAGCGGCAGAGACGAAACCTGGCTTCGCCGCATTGCAGAAGCGAACCGATCTTGAGACTCAGTTATACCATTTCACTAAACTGTGGCTACACAGGCAAGCTTCGGCTGGCGGTCAGCGGTCAGCGGTCAGCAGCAAAAACGAATCTGTAAGGCGATTTTATAGAATTGGTATTAGTCTTTGTTCCTCTAGCTGCACAAAGCATCTGGCATCTAAGAAATGCGCTAATGTTGCGTAGCATGATCCCATTTGCCAGGGCGTGATCGAAAACTATCGGTCTCTATACTGGCAAGATCATGCCTTCTCTCGCCAGTACGCTGTTAGGAAACACCGATCGCACCTGTGCTTCAACATCATCCAAAAAGTCGTCGCAGTGGTTTGGATCATGGTGGAAGATGACGGCTTTCTTCACGCCTGCTGCTTTTGCTAGCTTAATCGCTTCTTGCCAGGTCGAGTGTCCCCAGCCAACCTTGGGCGTTTTGGGGTCGTGGTACTCCTCGTCGGTGTAGCAGGCATCGTAAATCAAGACATCGGCTTCGCGGGCAAGATACAACAAATTTTCATCCAATCGATCGGGGTAATGTTCGGTGTCCGTAGCGTAAACAACCGTACGCCCTTGCCAGGTCACACGGTAGCCCATCGCCGTGTTGGGGTGGTTTAGCGGACCGGTTTCGATCGCAATCGCGCCCAATTCCATCGTTTCACCAGGCACCAGATCGTAAAACTTCAAATCAGACTGCATCACCTGAATGGGTACAGGAAAATTCGGATGCAGCATCTGATCGCTCAGCCGTTGCTGCATCGTGGCTCCGTTGGGAGCGATCGCCCCGTAAATATGAAAGCAGTTGCCCTTCACAAAGGCTGGCACAAAAAACGGAAACCCTTGAATATGATCCCAATGAGAATGGCTGAAGAACATATACGCTTCCACAGGCATTTCCTTGAGCAAATGTTTGCCCAACACACGCAGCCCTGTGCCACCGTCAAAGATGAGCCGTTTGCCGTCCACGCGCATCTCTACACAGGATGTGTTGCCACCATAGCGAACTGTCTTGCGCCCAGGAGCGGGAATGCTGCCTCGAACCCCCCAGAACTCAATCGTGAACTCTGAAGATGAAGGCACAGACTCGGTATCTGCACTTTGATCCTGGGGGTTGGACGCAGGTGAATCAGGGTTTGGCATGTTTGGGTCTGAAGTAGCTTCTAACAAGTCTAAAATGACAACAAGGCGGGTTGGAGCTAACTAAAAGGACGGCGATCGAAGTACACATTGCGAAGGGTTGAAGTCTAAACTGGGCGTTGAATACAGGGGGCGATCGATCAACTGACGCGACCACTGCCATTGTTGCTTCATCTAACGCGGCTGCAACCAATGCCATAAGCAGTGGCGATGGATTTCATTAATCTCATAGCCTTGAATCAGCTCAATACCGTGTTCTGATTCATAAGCCGTTTTTCTCAGTACATTTGTAAGATCCCACTTATGCTTATGCTACCCAGATCGTTAGCGTTGGCAGCAAGCAAAACGCAATGATGACTAGACGGCGGACAGAATTTCAATCAACCGCATTATGAGATTCTTTAGCAAAAGAACCAGATCAAGCAAGAATGTCAAAGAATAGCATTTTTGCTTGAGTAAATAGAACACACCTATTTCCTAAAACCAGGTGTCTTGAAGTAATCAGGACGATCTTTAATATGCCATGAGTATATGTATCTCTAGCAGGCTTAGAATCTGTTCCCTAAGCCTGTCCTATGTCAAAGCAGGTTCAATCTGCTCTTAGCCTTTACCGCTGCCTGCCTTGATACACTGCTCTACCAACGGCAAGACAAATTCAACATCTTTCCAACCAAGGATCTCTGTCACCTTTTTCTCCAGATTTTTGTAACTTCTGAAGAATTCAGCAATTTCATCCAGACGGTGAGGGGCAATGTCAGCAAGGCGCTTCACTTGAGCATAGCGGGGGTCTTTGTCGGGAACACACAAAATTTTCTCGTCACGATCGCCGCCGTCAATCATTTCTAGCATACCGATCGGACGTGCCGGAATGACGCAGCCAGGAAACGTTGGCTGATCCATCAGCACAATGCCATCCAGGGGATCGCCATCATCAGCCAGGGTATTGGGCACAAAGCCATAGTCATACGGATATTGCACCGATGAGTAGAGCACACGGTCTAAGGCAAACGCATTCAAGTCCTTATCGAACTCATACTTATTCTTACTCCCAGCGGGAATCTCGATCAGGACGTTTAGCAAACCGGGTTTTGGTTGGGCAGGTATACGGGACAGATCCACAGCAATTCTCCAAACGAGCGAGGGGATTTTGGGGAAAGTCTAAAGTCTAAAGGCTAAAGGCTAAGTTTTTTATCCTTTATCATTCAGCCTTTAGCCTTTCTAGTTGCTCTCCCCGATTAGCATTTTACGGGAAGACGGCAGCGTGGGGGTGCAAGGCTAAAGGCTAAAGGCTAAAGTTTGGCATTTATATACTTGCCTCACCACGACACAACGCCCCTCACCCTAGCCCTCTCCCAGCGGGAGAGGGAACAAGCTTAAACTTTACTTCCCTCTCCACTGGGAGAGGGGCTGGGGGTGAGGGCGGTAGAATTGGTGCGTTAGGTATATAAATACTTAACGTTTTTACCTTTCCTCAAGCGTTTAGCCTTCGTCCTTTATCGTTTAGCTTTTCTATTTGTGCTGCAACGTGTGCACGAGGGACAAAAAGGTAGGCACGAGTTCAGGTTGGCTGACAACCAGGGTTGGATAGGCGCGATCGCCGTAGTCTTTCCCTACCTGAAGCGGAAAGATTGGGTTTAGTTCCAGTGGAGTCCAAACGCCGCCTGCTGCTTGCACGATCGCCCAGGTTGCGGCAATATCCCAGATTTTGGGGGTTGCTTCAACTCCGCCGAGGGTGGCTCCGGCAGCAGTCGTCAGAAAGCTATAGGTTGTGGCTCCCAGCATCCGAATTTTGCAGGGAAAGGGGTTCTTGAGCAGGGCAGTGCTGCGGGTGCAGAGGTTGAAGAAATGGTTTGAGGTAAGAGTGTCGATGCTGGTGTGGATGGGGCGATCGTTCAAAAAAGCGCCCGTTGGTATCTCCAATCCAGAATCGCCACGCCAATAGCCATAAAAGGATTGTCCCAACGGCGGCAGAGCGATGTAGCCGAAAACGGGCGTACCTTTGTAGAGCAACCCTAGCGAAATGCCCCAGATCGGCAAGCCTCTGGCAAAGTTGGTGGTGCCGTCTAGCGGATCGACAATCCAGCACCAGTCATTTGCGGGAAAAATGTGTTCGACTTCTTCGCTGAGAACGCCGTGATCGGGAAAGGCTTGGGCGATCGCCCCTCTCAACGTCTCATCTGCCCAGCGATCGGATTGCGTGACAAGGCTTCCATCAGCTTTTTCTGCCGCCTGTTTTTCTGCTACCCAGACGTGTCCAAAGTCTTGCAGCAGTTGTGCGCCCACTTTTGCAGTCGTGGTTCGGGAAAAATCGAGCACCTGAGTCCAGAAGTCAGACATAGGATAAGTTCTTGGTTTTTGGTGGTTAGTTTTTAGAGGCATCTCTATCTAACAACCAGCAACCAACAACTAACAACTGCCTCAATCTAATTCGTTGCCCATGACGGTTGCGATCGCTGCCTTCGCATTGGACTGAAATTCTGCCACATTCACGCGGCTCAGCAGCCCTACCGCCACAAGCATACCCAAAGCCTGCACCGCAAACACGAGTCCGTAAGACAGGACAGGAGCCGTGAAAAGCTTAGTGCCAATATCCAAAACCGTTCCCCCTGCAACGGTTGATAGTGCTCGTGCCATTGCTTGCGCCAAGCCCCAAGCACCGATAAAGGTTCCGGCAGTTTCGGCTGCGGTGAGATCTAGCATCAGGCTCAACGCGCCTGTCGTCGTGATGCCAGAGGCTAAACCAAAGGCGAAGACAACTCCTTTAAGGGCGTTTTGGTTGGCAGTAAAGCCAGCGGCAATCAGTAGTAGAACGCAAGCTGCTACCAGAAGACAGCCCAATCTAGCGGTTTGTTGTTTGCCCAAACGCGGCACGACTAAAAAGCCTGCGCTACTGATGCCAATGAGTGTGCCAGTCCCCCAAAAAGCGTTCAGCAACGTAGTTTTAGAGAACTCCATGCCAAAGACTTTGGCTCCGTAAGGTTCCAGGACGGCATCCTGCATGAAGAGGCTGATGGTCATCACCAGTAAAAAGGTGAAGAAGATTCCGGTTTGGCGACTGGCAGTTAAAACCCGTAGCGCTCTACCCAGCGTGATTTTGTCTTCCCGATCGGCTAATGACGATCGCGACGCATACAGCGAATATTTTTTCTCTACGCCAGCCGTTGCCAGGACTGCTAACCCAATGACGATCGCGGGCACAATCACAAACACACGGTTGATCGACGCTTGCAGCACATCCAGCGGTGTCTCCAGGGTCAACCGTTTGAGCAACACGCTAATCAAAATTGCGCCAACGACAATGCCTACCATGAGCATCGACCAGACCACGCCAATGAGCTTGGGGCGATTGGTCTCATCTGAAACATCAACGAGCAACGCGGCAAAAGGAGTCGAGCCAGCACTGAGCGCCATGCCATACAGCGCGAACACGCCTGCTAATGCGGCTGTCCAGAGGTACGTTTCACTATTCCAAACCCAGCCGCCTGCTGTCTGAACGGCTGCACCCAAGCGCCACATCACCTGTACAGCTAAGAACGAGGCGATCGCAAACAATACCGTGCCAGCCCAAACATAGCCCGTGCGATGGTAGCCTGCGATCGGTCTGCCGTCCGACAGTTGCCCAAACCAGACTCGTGCGGGTGCTACAAATTGATGCGCCGCGATCGCTCCTGCCGCGATCGTCGCTGGGATCGCCAGGTTGCCAATCATCGCCCGATTCAACACACCCAAAAACAGCACTGACATCATCCCCAGTCCCATCTGGTAGAGTCCCAACCGGAACATCGTCAGCAGACTGATTCTAGATCTGGGCGCAACATCTTGCGGCGATCGAAAGTCCTGTGAATCAGATAATTTGCTCGTTGCCATAGCCAATTCCTAAAGCGTCGTTAAATCACATTCAGCTTTCCTATCTAGATTAGGCTGAAATGCTACCGAGAGGTTAGGAGGCAGAAGGCAGAGGGCAGGAGGCAGAAGGGGAAGCAGAGGGAGCAGAGGAAGCGATTCCAAACTCGACACTCCCGACTCCCGACTCCCGACTCCCGACTCCCCACTCCTCTCCCTTCCCAAGCGATACACTAAGTATTAGAGACCTACAGAACAGGGAGCGATCGCGTGCAAACGGTAACGCTTGGCAAAGATGGTCCCGCCGTCACCGCCCTCGGCATTGGCACCTGGGCGTGGGGAGACAAGCTTTTCTGGAGCTACGGTAACGATTATGGGGCTGATCAGGTACGCGAAGCATTCGATGCCACTTTAGATACTGGCATTGACTTTTTTGATACGGCTGAAGTTTACGGTTTCGGCGAATCTGAACGACTGCTTGGGCAGTTCATGCGACAGACGGACAAACCCGTCCAGATTGCGACGAAGTTCTTTCCGCTGCCCTGGCGCTTCAATGCCCAATCGGTTTCTGATGCCCTGACTGCCAGTTTAGAACGACTGCAAGTGTCACAAGTCGCGCTCTATCAAGTGCATCAACCGTTTGACTTTCTGCTGGGCAAACGTGTGTTGATGAATGCACTGGCGGATGAGGTGCAGCAAGGCAGAATCGCTACCGTAGGAGTGAGCAATTACTCAGCCGAACAGATGCGGCAGGCACACAAGTTTTTGGCAGCTAGAGGCGTACCGCTGGCAGTCAATCAGGTGCGCTACTCGTTGCTGACTCGTCAAATCGAACGCAACGGCATTCTCGATACTGCCCGCGATTTGGGAATCACCATTCTGGCGTACAGTCCACTGGCACAGGGCTTGCTGACCGGGAAGTATACGGCTGAGTCGGCACGATCGCAAGGTCAATCGATCCAGGGTGCCCGCCGTCTCGATCCTCGCTTCAACCAAAGTGGGCTAGAGAAAATTGCGCCTGTGATCAGCGCTCTGCAAGCAATTGGTGACTCTCATCAGCGCACTCCCGCCCAGGTTGCGCTTAACTGGCTCATTGCTCAAGGGAATGTCATTCCCATCCCAGGTGCGAAAAATGCGGCACAGGCGAGACAAAACGCTGGAGCTTTGGGCTGGAGTTTGACACAGCAGGAGATTGAGACGCTCGATCGCGCCACACAAGCCTGGAAATGAGAAAGAAATCGGGTTCCTAAACACGACTTGGATGTGCAACAGTATGGCTCTGAAGAGAAATCCGATTTCTAGATTACTAAACTCGATCGCACCATGAAACTCTTCACCGATTGGGGCTTTAGCACGAATAGCTGGCAGGGTCAGCGGGGCGAGTACTGGGTGCTGGCACAGGCGATCGCCATCCTTAGCTTTATTGCGTTACCAGTCTATGCTCCCGCTTCGCTCCACCTGTCTCTAGCAGAACGCTATGGACTGTGGGGTATGGCGGCAGTGCTGGGACTTTCGGCGCTCACGCTGATTGTCAAAGGGTTGCTCGATTTAGGTCACAGCCTGACACCGTTACCGCATCCCAAAGATGATGGACAGTTGGTGCGATCGGGCGTTTACAGTCTGGTACGGCATCCTCTTTACAGCGGACTGGTTGCAGGTGCCTTTAGTTGGGCACTCTATCAAGTAAGCCTGAGTCACCTGATCGGCACCATCGTCTTGCTTGTATTTTTCAACGCCAAGGCGAACCGCGAAGAGCACTGGTTACTGCAAAAATACCCTGACTATGCTGACTATCAGCGGCAAGTGAAGCGCCTGATTCCCTGGCTGTATTGATCTGGTTGTATTGATTCGTTGTTTAGCTGAGTATTCTGACTGGTCGAACTGAAAGTTGCTACACCGTTTGAGTGAATGAATGTTCCTTCAAAAGCTGTCATCTGAACCGCCATGCTTCGGTGCCCGGAACAATCCATTTTGGGATGAATAAGACTACAGGATGCGCCTCTTCTTGATGCCGCCGACATCGATCGCAGTGCCGCTGCCGCCGCTTTAAAGGAGCATTGGTCTCAATGGCTGACGACTATTGGTTCTGCAAACACGTTAAACTATCGCAATTACGCCTTAAATAACTAAGCCGTTATGGAGTTATGACTACAGTTCTGATCGTAGACGATAGCCCCACTGTGCGGGAAATGGTCTCAGAGCAATTTAGAAAAAGCGGCTTTAGCGTCATTGAGGCGGTTGACGGTGAAGAGGCGATCGAGCACATCACGGTAAAGTCACCTGATGTCGTAGTCACGGATATTGTCATGCCGCGCAAAAACGGCTACGAACTCTGTCGCTGGATTAAGAATGATCCTAAAACAAAGCATATTCCTGTGATCATGTGTACCAGCAAGAGCGAAGAGTTTGATGTCTACTGGGGCATGAAGCAAGGCGCAGATGCTTATATCACTAAACCCTACCATCCGCCCGATTTGCTTGATGCTGTCAAGAAGCTGCTGCAACAGGCAAAAGGATGAGGGATGAGGGATGAAAGAAGGCTAAAAACGTTCTCAAAAACTGGCTTCTGACTCCTGACTCCTGATTCTTTCTAACAACCAACCAACAGCGCTTGAGTCTTAAGCTTTGTTAAGCTGGGGGCATTGCCCACTGTGCTGACTTGAGCTATGAACCGCACGATCGTCTGGTTTCGTCGGGATTTACGCATTGCGGATCATGCGCCGTTGTATCGTGCTGCCTTGCGGGGTGAGGTGATTCCGGTCTTTGTGTTCGATCGCGCTCTGTTGCACCATCCCGAAACAGGTTCGGCACGGGTTTCGTTTATGCTGGAGTGCTTGCGATCGCTGGATCAGGATTTGCGCGATCGGGGTGGACGATTGCTTTTGCGATCGGGCGATCCGGTTAACGTACTGCCTCAACTCATTCGTGAAACGCAGGCAGATGGCATTTATGCCCACATTGACTTTGAGCGGATCTACGGTCGGGTAAGAGATGCGCGTCTCAACCACGCCTTAGCGCAAGACGACCTTAAAATCCGCTGGTTTGAACCCCTTGCTACGACCGCTGAACTGATTCCCTATCCTCAGTATCGGGACTTGTGGTACGCCGACATGAATGCGGATATAGTACCGATCCCAGCTCATGTTCGTGTGCCAGATGACATTACCAGCGAACCGTTGCCAACGCTAACCGATGTCGGGCATTTGCCAGACAGCAAGCTCATTCCTCCTGCTGGCACACAAGCCGCCCGCAAGATGTTGCAAGAATTTCTAGATGAAAAAACGGAACGCTATTACTGGCAGCTTTCTTATCCCAGTGCCGAAGCGACCACAGGGCTGAGTCCCCACATTAAGTTTGGTGCGATTTCAATCCGGGAATGCTACAAAACCGCGCAGCAGATCAAGTCTTCACCCGATTTGCGAGTGCAGCGTAGCCGTAAGCAACTGATTGCCCGATTGCGTTGGGGTAGTGGTTTTGCTCAGCGATTTCGCTACCTGCCACAGTTGGAACTGCGATCGCTCTACAGCATTTTTGATGACGATGGCTGGTCATTTGACGAAGACCTGTATCGGGCATGGCAGGAAGGTGAAACGGGGTTTCCCATAGTCGATGCAGCCGCGCGATGCCTCCAGTCAACAGGCGGCTGGAAAGAACTCAACTTTCGTGTTCGCGCCCTGTACTCCAGCTTTTTGAGCAATTTGTTAGGCATGGATTGGCGCTATGGTGCCTTACATTTCATGCGGCATCTGATCGATGGCGATTGCCCGATCGACCATTATCAATGGGCAATGCAGTCTGGTGTCACCCATTGCGTCGATAAAACCTGGACGCGCATTTATAACCCAGAGCAGGTAGCGGTCGATCGCTGCGATCCCGATGGCATCTTCATCAAGCGCTGGCTACCAGAACTAAAGCATCTGCCGCCTAAATGTCTCGGCTCGCCGCTGCCGATGAAAGGCTATCCTGCCCCAATTCTCAATTACAAGCAAGCCCGCAAGCAGCGAGTCCAACAACTAGAACAACAGCGCCAGCGGTTTTTGGGGTTGGACAACGTTGTGCCGCACCTGTCGCGGATGCCAACAAGTTTGATGCCCTTTGGAGCAACGCGCTTTGATACCGAAGTGAGTTGGGCAGCCGCACCAGAACCTGACCTTTATCCGCCAGCCTTAGATCTAGAGGCGATCGACCTGGAACAGGCAAAAGCCTTGCGCACCTGGTTTGTTGCCCACGTCGATATCAAACCGCGTAAAGCACGTCGCAAGCCAACACCGGAACCTGACGACATTCAGCTCAGCCTGCTTTAGGTTTGAACGCGTGGGTGTCGATATATGTATTCCAGATAATTTCTGCGTAACAAAAAGCCATCTTGCAACAGCTCTGGGACGAGCCTCATAAGCCAAAATGGGGGATGGTAAATCTAGCTGCGGCGATCGCGTGGAGGTCAGGATCATGGGAGACAATACCAACCTGTTCTGGTTTGGTTTTTTGATCGAGTTCGTCTTCATTCTGGCGATCGTCAAGCTGGTAGACTTAGGCTCCAAAAGCAACGACAAGCTTGAGGCTGAACGCAGTCGCTTGCGGCGAGATTATGAGCGTCTCCAGCAAGAATTCCAACAAAAAGCAGAGCTAACGCAAGAGAGCCTCCGTCTGCAAGAACTACAGCGACGCAGCGAACAACTCGCTCAAGCGCATCCTCCCGTTCAACAGGCATCGCAGCAATCAGAAGCGTTAGCAAGTGAACACGTACAGCGTCAACAGGCACTAAAGCAAGAGAACGATCGACTCACGCAAGAATGCTCACAACTGCGGCAGGCATTACAGCACCAAGAGGCATCACTAACGACAACAGTGCGCCACTCGCTCTTCAAACAGCTACAAACGCTGTTCACACATTATCCAAGCATTAACAAAATCATTGAGGTAAAGCCAGATTTACCAGCCAAAAATATCACACCAATGTTTGTACCGCTAGAAAATCTGATGCAGAGCTGGGGCTACAGCCAAATTGGCACAGCATGGGAACAGGTCGCATACGATCCCAAACTCCATCAGCCCGATGCACCTGATATTGCTGTAGGTGAACTGGTTTATGTCCGCTTTGTCGGCTACCGCGATGGTGAGACGATTCTCTGCCCCGCTAAAGTCAGCCGCACGTTGACCAAGGCGATCGGTGCGTAGTTTTCTGGCGAGCGTTGGGTGGTCAGTGGTTAGCTATCAGCTATCAGCGGTTAGCGGTCAGCGTGAGCGCTACTATAGATTCCTGCTCCCTCGTGCCCAATGGCAACGCTTAACGGTTGGTATTGTCTTCAAACAGCTAGAAGCTGCTTAAGGTCTTGGGGTGCGAGATGCGGATGCACCACGGTACCGTCCTTAAACCAGATCACGCGATTAGTACGACGGGCAACATCGGCTTCGTGCGTCACCATCACAACGGTCATTCCACTCGCGTTTAGCTCAGTAAAGATATTGAGAATCTCGACAGTGGTGTGAGAATCTAGCGCACCTGTTGGCTCGTCTGCCAGCAGCATCACAGGACGATTAACGATCGCCCGTGCAATGGCAACCCGCTGCTGTTGCCCACCCGACAGTTCAAACGGTCTGTTTTTCATCCGATTTGCCAACCCCACGCGGGTCAGCGCATCAGCCGCCCGATCGTGCCGTTCCCGATCGGGGACATTTGCATACACCATCGGCAGCATCACGTTTTCGATCGCCGATAGCTGCGGCAATAGATGAAACTGCTGAAACACAAACCCTAGCTTGCGGTTGCGCACATGGGCAAGCGTTGTATCGTCCAACTGGGCAACATCTTCGCCATCCAGGTAGTAGCGCCCTCGTGTGGGGCGATCGAGACAACCAATCACGTTCATCATCGTCGATTTGCCCGAACCAGACGCACCCATAATGGCGCAATACTCGCCCTGTTCAACCACAAGGTTTACGCCTGCAAGCGCCTGTACTTCTGTTTCACCAGAACCGTAGATTTTATAAATGTCTTCGAGACGAATGATGGTGGAGGTAGGCATAGGAAAGGAAAGGATAAAGGATGAGGGATAAAGGATAAAAGTTTTGAGTCTGTCTGCTTCTGGCTCCTGACTTCTGGCTCCCGACTCTTGGCTCCGCTTTTTAGCCTTCAGCCTTTAGCCTTCCTCTACGTGCTTCTCAGCGCCACGATCGGATCAAGTTTCGCGGCTTGTCGGGCGGGAACAACGCCGAAGAATAAGCCGATGCCACCGGAGACACCGACGGCAAGGGCGATCGCAATCGGTGAAACGCTTGCCTTCAGTGGAGTGACGGCACCGACAGCAAGAATGCCACCAACGCCGATCGTGGTGCCTAGCAATCCTCCAGCCGCAGAGAGAATGACGGCTTCAATCATGAACTGAATCAGAATATCTTGCTGGGAGGCACCGATCGCCTTGCGTAAGCCAATTTCCTGAGTCCGTTCGGTGACAGAAACCAGCATGATGTTCATAATGCCGATGCCGCCGACGAGGAGAGAAATGCCTGCGATCGCGGCTAACATTGCTGTCAAGCCGCCCGTAATCGTGTCAACAATGGCTAACACGTCTTTTTGGGTTTGTACTTGAAAGTCGTCATCGTCCACAATTTTGTGACGTAACCGTAACAAGTTAGTGATTTGAAATTCAGCCGCACGAATATTGCTTTCGTTTTTCGCCGAGATCGAAATCACAGACACATCCAAGCCATAGGGAGACGTGCGTCCAGTCAGGCGAGCAGCATGAGTCGTAATCGGGACGTAAGCAGTATTATCCTGGTTGCTGCCCAAGAATGACCCTTTTGCCTGTAAAACACCAATCACCTGAAAGCTCACGCCTTTGATGCGGATTTGCTGACCGATCGGATCGCTATTGCCAAAGAAACGATTGGCTAAGTCTGCGCCCACAGCAACAACCTGGTTGTCACGTTTAAGATCCTGGTCGCTAAGAAAGCGCCCTTTTGCCATATCAAAACTGCGTACAGTCAGGAATTCGGGTGTGGTGCCAACTACCGACGTATTGGTGTTGAGATTTTTGTAGACGATCGTCAACTGGCTCTGCCGTTGCGGCGCGACTTCTTTAATGGAAGGTACTTGCACCGCGATCGCCTCAGCATCGTCGAGAACCAGCGTTCTGGGTATATCAGCCGTGCGTCCACGTCCCTCAGCGTTACCGGGCGAGACAAAGAGGACGTTTGGACCCAGCGACTCAAACTGTTCGGAAGCCAACTTTTGGGCACCCTGTCCGATACCCACCATCGCAATCACCGACGCATTGCCGATCACAATGCCCAGCATCGTCAGCGCACTGCGTAACTTGTTTGCAGTCAACGTTTTGACCGCCATTTTGCCACTTTCGAGTAAGTCCATTGGGTGAGGGGGAGAGGGGGAAGGAGTGAGCAGGGGAAGCAAGGGAAGCAGAGGAAGAGGGGGAAGGCGTTTTGAGTTTTGAATTAGCCTTGACTTCTGACTTCCAAAAACCATTAACTAACAACCAAAAACTATTTCTGGTTCACTCCCTTTGTAATGTTTTCCAACTTCTGACCTTCGGGCAGTTCGACGAAGACCTGATTGCCTGCCTGAATGCCGCTCAGGATTTGGGTTTCGTTGCCGATCGTGGAACCGACTGTAACCAGTTGAAATTTTGGCTTGTTCTGAGCATCGGGCACGAGTACGCCTGTTTGCCCTTTGTCGGTGACGATCGCCACTGTGGGTACAATCAGCGCCTGCTTCAATTGCTTGCCTAAGAAGGTTAGATCAATGTCCTTCATGCCCGATCGCAGCAGGTCTTTGCCCGTCTCAAGCTCTACCCATACAGCAAAGGTGACAACGCCTTTCTGTGTGGCATCTTCTTCTTCAGCTTTTGGAGAAATCCGTTTGACAACGCCTTTAAACGTCTGCTCTGGGTAAGCACCAGCGCGAATTTCAACCGTTTGCCCCAGCCGAATTTGAGCAATATCCACTTCTGGCACTTTGGCTTTCACTTCTAGATCGCTGGCGAGATTAGCGACATACGTTGCCGAAGACGTGCTGGAGGCAAAGCTGGTCGGTGCGACAAAGGCTCCTACTTCTGCGCCAGTCTGTGTAATCACACCGTCAAACGGGGCGCGAATGACTGCATCTTCTAGCTGCACATCGATCTTATCGAGGCTGGCTTGTGCGCCAGCGACTTGCGCGGCTGCCTGTTCCACTTCCTGAATGCGAGAACCATTTTTTTGCTGGTTGAGCTGCTGTGCGAGGTTATTGTAACCAGCTTTAGCCTGCTCAAGGTTGGCTCTGGCACTCTGTTCTTCATTCAGCACTTCATCGAGCGTATCCCGGCTGATGGCACCTTCTGCGGAGAGTGTACGGTTTCGCTGCGATCGCTGCAATGCCAGATTCAACCGGGTTTGCGCGGAAGCGATTTGTGCCTGTGCCTGATTCGCACTTGCCTGCGCCTGCGCGATCGCTTCAGGACGGTTGCCCGCACGCAGCAAGGATAGATTTGCCTGTGCTTTCGCCATTTCTGCCTGTGCCTGGGCGCGATCGGCTTGCAGTTCCCTGGTTTCCATCCGCGCAACAATTTGCCCTTGCTTGACGCGATCGCCCCGTTGCACCATGAGCGCTTCGAGTCGCCCCGCCGTCTTCGGGTTCAGGTTCAGTTCTTTCACTGCCTGCACTTCACCGCTGGCAATAATCCGCGTCGTGGTGTCTTTTACCTGCACAGGTACCGTCAGTTGACTGATGGATTGTTTCGGCGTAGCTGTACGAAGCAGCGGTATGGTAACTGCTGTTATGCCAACCAAACCAGCTGTGACCAACCCAATCATCCAGGGCTTTGTCTTGGTTACTTTGCCAACAAATGGGAGTTGCATGGGAGGAGAAAATAGTTAAAAGTGGTGCATGAAGGTTGAAACGTAGCCGATCGAGCTTGAGGACTGAGAGCAGCGCATGAGTGTCTAGATGATTAACTGAGTCGCCGCTGGCTCATTGACTGCTGTTGCTTGCAACCCTTGAGAGTGCTGCTCCCAGCGTGACATCATTAACGGCAGTTCCTGTTCCAGGAAAGCATGAACACCATGCATCTCTTCTAACCGTTGACGCAGATGTGGAGTCTCGCTGTCAATCAGCTTCAAGCCCTGTTCAGCAATTTCACGAAATGTCTTAATCTGCGTAATGCGTTGCTTGGTTAGCTCTGCCCAAGCATTGGGTTTAATGCGAAAGTAATCTCGTCGCTGACCAGGAAGGCTGGTGCGTTCAATCAATCCTAGCTGCGCTAACAGGCGTGTCATCGTGCTAATCGATCCTTTACTTGCTTGCAGTACGGCTGCCAGTTCACTGGGTGATTGGTGCGGCGGGTTAGAAATCAGCAGCCAGCCTAAGATCCGCCCTGCCATGCGTGGCAACCCAACCATCTCAAACGAGAGTCCGACTGTTTCAACAAATTGCTGGTGTTCGAGCTGCGGAACCTGCTTCATCAGAATGGGTCAGTGTCTAGCGGGGATGTTACACTCACACTTCGAGAGTAACACAATTAGTTCAGTAATTACTGAACTTTAAGAAAAGCTTGAAACTTCATAAAGCATTCTGTTCGCATCGTTACATATTGCAAGGACTGAGGACACACGCTCCTCTTGCTGGTGCTTTCATCGTTGCCTGAGCGTGTTCAGCCGATCGTGTTTGGGTATGATAGGGCTATTGATCTTGCTGTCCGCCGATCGCCCATGTTAAGACTGAGTTCTGAACGTTGGAGGCTTTCGCACTGGAGGCTTTCAACATAAGCCTGCTATAAACAACAGCGTTCATTCATATTCTTTTTTTGTAAACATTGCGCAAACCTTGCGGATTAGTCCACAGCTTCGATGCATTCAGTACAATATGCTGACCGATGCCATCGTGCGCTCAGACCAAGTTAACGCCTATGAGTCCTTCGCCTGACCGCTTCTCCCCATCCTCCAAGCCCCCCTTGCCCGACGATAATTCCCCTATGACAGAACAGCCCTCTGCTGCTTCTGATGCGACTCCAACGGATGCATCCCCTGCTCAAGAAGCAGCCCTTGATCGACCTTCTGATAGCACCACTGAAGGTATCGCTTCAGTCGAAGCAGCACCCTTAGTGCCGAAGCGTCCGCTGATGCGTCCCATTAGTCGTCCTCAGCCACCCACGCCACCACCTGTTGTGCCCGAACCTGTAGAAGTGGTGTCTAAGCCGCCGAAGCCCGAAGTGGTGCCACCTCAAGCTGCAGAGAGCAATCTTCCCACGGAGACCGCTGACGCTGCTTCTGGTCAGGCGCTCATTCGGCAGCAGCCCATTCCACCACCGAGTGAGCCAAAACAATACCGCGCGATCGGGCTTGTGCGGGGTCGGTATACGCCCTCTGAAGAGCAATTTACGCGTGGTGCCATGATCACCAACGAGGGTACGGAAGTCGAAGCGGTGCTGCTTGGGCGAGTGATGAGCCTGGTACGGAACCATCTGGATCTGACGCAAGAGCATCTGTGGGTTGTGTATCCTCGCACTCGTGAGATGAGACAGGATTTGCATGTGCAAATTGTCGGTGTCTGGGAGCCAGAAAAGCTGAGCAAAAATGCTGAAGATATGATGCAGTCGGACGCTGAGGCAGATGCATCTTCAGCGGTGGACGCTCCTATTGACGCGTCACCCACTCATCCCGCTGAGGATTCAGGCTTTGATGAAAACTACTTCTCGATTCGAGGCGAAGTAGTCTTTTACTCGGCTGAAGAGGGGCAGATTGTCGTCAAAATTCAGCAAGCTCCCCGTAAAACGGCTGACCGCGATAAAGCGTTCAAGCTTCGGTTGGACGGCACTCTGAATAGCCCCAAGGCATTGGGATACTTTTGGGATCTCCAGGTTGAGCGCCGTAGCGCCGCTCTAGTCGTCACCAGTGGTACTGCGATCGGGCTAGTACCGCCCAAGAAAAAGACAGCAAGTGCTGGCTTGAAGCGTGGCGGTGGCGATCGTCGTCCTCCCCAGCGTAAAGCCCGTCCTGTGGGTGCTAGAAGCGCTGCGCCAACGAGCACACCCCGCCGTGAACCATTGCCCAAACCCGTCAAGCGGACTGAGCAAGCAAGCGATAGTTAACGCATTCGTTGAAGTTTAGACCCAAGGCATGACCATCAGACAGCAGGTTGACAGGTCATGCCTCCATTTGTGCGACAGAACTGTTCAAATCCCGACATCTAAACCTCAGTTAATCGAAATTTGCGATCCCCAAGCATCTTGAGGGCGAAACACTTGATCAGCAGGAATGGGTGCGACAAACTCGGTTAAGGTAAACGTGCCTGCTTCAATCCACTGCTTCAGCTCGATCGCCACTTGACGCGAAAGAAAGAGGCTGGCAAGTGGAGCAACCCTGACGCTTTTGCCGTCGATCGCAATCCGTCCTGACTTTAGTTGGGCGTAGCTGACCAGCCCAAAGGTTGGACGCACCCGACGAGGAATAGAGAAGTCAACGACTGGCGCGACCAAGTCTTGATCCTGAACCGTACACCGTGCGATCGCCTCTTCATGCAAAACTGGGAAGGGCACACCGACTCCCAGCATCAGCGACGGACCATAGCTTTTGAAGTAGCAGCCGCGTACCCACCGAGCATCCATCTGCTTTGCATCACCGATCAGCGCCAGAGTTGCCGCAGGACCGATCGGTGTGCGGTTGGGCAATCGTCTTTGCAATGGGAAATGCTGGGTGCCCTCCCACGCGACATACCCGATGCCGCCACCTAGAAAAATGCGGGTGCCAATCCCCACGAGCTGTAGGTCTGGATCGTTCAATAAAGGAGCGATCGCACCAGGGTTAGAGTAAACGGCGTTGCCTAAGCGGGGCTGGAGTGGACCAAGATAAGTAAAGAGGGGGCGATCGCCCCCATTCACTCCAACAATAAAGTTCTGATAAAGATTACGTGGGTTGAACAAGTAAAACTGGTTGATGGTATCGCGCGTAATGGTGGTTTCAAACGAGCTGCGCGGGTAGCAATCGGTGACTTGCCCCAGCGCCCGTAGTTGAACAGATTTTCCCGCAACTAAGTCCTCAATGACATACCCACCGCCCTTCTCGCGCATTTCTTCGCCATCGGCAGCTTCTCCAGTTTGCGTCGCACCCAAGTAAAGATCAACCGCGCCAAACCCGGCATAGGCAGGCACACCATCGAGCCAGCATTGACGAATATTGATTGGCGGATCGGTGTGACCCAGATTGATGATTGCTCCAGACGATTCCATCGGTTCAAACGTACCAGTGGTAATCACGTCCACCGTTTTTGCCGCTTGCGTCACGCCAATCTCAGCCACCCGTGCTTTCAGCTCTTCCACCGTCCACACAACGGCACGTTGCTGGCTAATTTTGTCATTAATCTCGGCGATCGTTCGCATAGGGTCAACGTTGTCTTTTGCTACACCCTACACCCTACACCTCAAACTCTGTTCCTTGCGATGTTGGCTACGACTGGAGCACGACCGACCAGTCCTGTCATCAGCTGTAGGGCAAGGCGCTTGGCTGGCTGGACAGTGCGTAAAATCCATAGACCCATGCGACGCACGACAACTAGCGGCAGAACATTGTTCGAGAAGACGCGGTTGAGGGTATCAGTAAAGCCTAAAATCATGAGGTTCTCCAGCTTGCGCCAGCGTTCGTATGACTTCAGCACACGCCGATCGCCAATGTCTTTGCCTTGCTGGTGAGCCGTCTGGAGGATCTGTGCCAGCGCTGCTGCATCACGGATACCGAGGTTGACACCCTGCCCACCAACTGGATGACAGCAGTGTGCTGCGTCACCAATCAGCGCTAACCGAGGGAGCACATAGCGATCGCTCTGCATCAGCTGAACTGGAAACACGTAGCGTTCTCCAACCAGCGACAAGACACCCATTTGATCGCCGTAGCGCTGTTTTAGTGCTGTGAGAAACGCCTCATCATCCAGAGCCATAATTGCCTCTGCTTCTGCTTTAGGAGCCGTCCAAACAATGCGACAGAGATTGTTTGGCAAGGGCAGAATGGCAAAGGGACCATCAGGATGGAAGCGCTCGTAGGCAATGTTAGCGTGGGGCTTTTCTGGTTGGATGAAGGCGACCACGCAGGCTTGCCAGTACTGCCAACCGCGAGTGCGGATGCCTGCTTGCTGTCGGAGGGACGATCGCGAACCATCTGCCGCTACCAGTAAGCGTGTCCGAAGCGTCTTTGTCGCTCCAGCTTGCAGCACTTCTAGCGTCACACCCTCTGCGTCTGCGATCGTCTTCACCAAAGCCGCTGGACACAGGTACGTAACATTCGCACACTCGCTCTGAGCGTTTCGTAACGCCTCCAGCAACACGCGATGCTCTGCTACATAACCCAAGACTTCAGTGCCTAAGTCCTGTGGCACTAACTGCACTATTGGCGTATGGTCTGCATCCGAAAGCTGGATTTGCGCGATCGGACTCACTCCAGAACGCATGTGTTGCCAGACATCTAGCCCATCAAAAATACGGCTAGACAGCAAGTTGATGTGATAAGCCTGCCCTCTAGCCACTGCCTCAGACTGAGGTTTTGCCTCAAGCAGCGCCACCTGTAAACCAGAGTCTTTCAGCGCGCAAGCCAGGGTTGCACCCACTAGCCCGCCACCGACAATCACGACATCGTAGTCAATGTGTTTAACCGTTGGTTCCCACCGTTCTGCTGCGGGTGCTTGAGAGGCGCTCAATGGCACGGTCTTGTCTAGCTGCTCCAGCGTCATCTTAGGAAGGCTTTGTAAAGCGAGGTTAAGGGCTTCGTTACACTCCTTCATTGTGGCGTGAATTATAACAGTGAGCAAGCTAACACCCAATGTCTAAAGCGACTCTCACTTCTGACCGCTAGTCGCGGGCTGCTTTTCTAATCTGGAGACGCGATTTTCTAAAGCCGTGAGCCGATCCTTGGCTTCGATCGCCAGCACTGCCAGTCGATCAATGATCTGAGGATCAGATGGATCAGTCGGGCTGCGCGGGGCTTTGCTGGACAGACCGGGGCGAACAGTAGAAGGACTCTGCCGACTGAGTTGAGTGACCTGAGCGCGAAGTTGGTTGACTTGCGATCGCAGCTGAAAAATGTCAGCCTGTAAATTTGCTGCCGACTGAGCAGACGTAAGTCCCTGCAACAGCAGAACTGTCAAGATGGCGGTGGCAAGAATTAATCCCAAACGGCGTAACATCATCAATCTCAGGTCGTTTCGTGACCAAACAAACTACGAATGAATGTCCAAAACGTCCAAACAAACACAGAAATGAGGGTAAACAGCATCAGTATTGCCAGCGCTGAGAAGGGAGACACGATCGCCAGCAATAGCAATACAAGCAATAGCAGTGTCCAAAGTGGGCTTTTCATCTTGCCTTGTTCAGTTAATCGTTC
The DNA here is from genome assembly GCA_019358895.1 of Tildeniella nuda ZEHNDER 1965/U140. GTDB lineage: Bacteria > Cyanobacteriota > Cyanobacteriia > Leptolyngbyales > Leptolyngbyaceae > Stenomitos > Stenomitos nudus. Next base: position 176,898 of record JAHHIG010000005.1, read on the forward strand.
CACGTCATCTTAACGAGCAATGCTGTACCAACCCTCTAGCGCTAGCAGGATAACCGAACTGTGCGCTGAACTGCTTACTTAGCGGTGCTTGCATCAGTAACGGTCAAATCGTTGACTAGCGTAGGGTAGGGCAGTGTTGCCGCAACCAAGCCAACGACTGCAAAGCAAATTAGTGTGGGTAGAAGCCTGGGTTTAGATAGTTTCATAATAGCGATGGGAAAAAACGAGCAAAACGTCACGGTCTGTAATGATCGACAGTCAGCTTCAAACTGTTCATAGACACACAACTACATACGCTTCAATTTGAGCTTCAGATCTTAAATTCCAGATCTCAGAAGCAAGACCGCAGATACATTCCAGACAAGGAGCTTCAAACTATGAACATCATTTAGAGTGTCTGCCTGTTCCGCAGATAAAACCAGACTCCTTGTGACGGTTTGTTAAACGATCGTAACATTCTTTTACAGACACCTTCATCAGTGGAGCGACCACAAGGACAACAGGCTACAAAACTGCCTTCAGCCCTTGTACCAATCGCTCAATGCCTGCGATCGCCGTTTCTGGCTGAAGGGAACCGTAGGCAACGCGCAGATGGCAGCCGTCTTTCAGCCCAAACGTTGTACCCGGAATTGCTGCCACTTTATGTTCTCGAATCAGCCGTTCTACCAGTTCTAGAGCGCTGAGTTTCGTCTGAACGTTGAGCAACACGTATAAGGCACCATTGCTCGGTGGAACCGTGCAGCGATCGCGGACAGCCAGCAATTGATGGAGCAGTTGTTGACGCACTGCCGCGATCGCGCCCAATTTTTCTTTGCAATAACCCACGCCAGCTTGCAATGCCCCGATCGCGGCATACTGAGAAATCACAGCCGGACAAATCACGTTCGTATCCTGAATTTTCATCACCGCTGCCAGAAGGTGCGCTGGTATGACCATGTAACCAATGCGCCAACTGGCAAAGCCATACGCCTTTGAGAGTGAATAGAGCGAAATGGTGTGTCCGCTGCTGTCGGCGATCGACCCTGGTGAGAAGTGCTGGGCACCGTCGTAAGTAAAGTACTCGTATGCCTCATCAGTGATGTGATAGATGCCACGATCGCGGCAAAGATTGTTCACTTGCCTCAAAGCCGCTTCTGAGTAAACAACGCCAGTGGGATTATTGGGGGAAATGGTGACAATCGCCCGTGTACAGTCAGTGATTGACTGCGCGATCGCCTCCGGGCGTAACTGATACTGCTCATCGGTTGCCACCAGCACGGGACGACAGCCTGCGATCGTGACTGCCATCTCGTGATTGAAGTAGTAAGGCGTTTGCAGGATGATTTCATCGCCAGGACTGGTAAGCGCCAGCACTGCATTCAGAAAGCCCATGTTGCTACCAGCAGTGACGACAATTTGACGCTGTGCGTCGATCGTCGTCCCATTTTCGGCTTTTAGCTTGACAGCAATTTGCTCAACCAGTGGTGCAATGCCCTCGACTGCCTGATACTTATGATGGTCTGGATCTGCTAGAAACGCCGTAATTTGAGCGATCGCTTCGGGTGGCGGTGGATAATACACGACACCTTGCCCCAATGAAATGGTTCCTGGATGCTGCTGAATCAGGGCAGCGACCGTTGGTATGATAGGCGACTGCACGCTGGACATGCGGGATGGTTGATTGGTCACTCAGGTTTGCTGTTGCTTTTTTGGGTTACCTTCTTAGCTTAAAGTGAACGTCACAGACCTTTGTTTCAGTCTTGAACAGAACTTACGCACTTGAAGCTCGAAACCTCGATCCCCCCTTTCCCCCTTAAAAAGAGGGGAATTCTGAAAGCCCCCTTTTTAAGGGGGTGAGGGGGATCTCTTCTGTGTAAGTCTTGTTAAGCTGTGCTGCCAGGTTAACGCTAGTTAGATTACCCGTTGGTAGAAGCCAATGCCGATTCGATCGTACAAAGCTGCTTTATGGATTGCCCTTGCCGTCTTTGTGCTGGCAGTGATTTGCCTGTACACGCCAGTCAACTTGCTGTTTAACCAGGCGTTTCTGGTGATGGAACTCAATGGACTGGGCAACTACGCCGCATTGATGTTTGTGCTGTGCTTTGCGATCGCCACCACCTTTGGCTTTCCTGGAAATGTAGCGACGATCGCGGGTGGTGCAGTTTTTGGCTTGTACTGGGGCACGCTGTGGTCGCTGATTGGTGCCACGTTGGGAGCGATCGGTGCTTTTTTGTTGACGCGGTATCTCGTTTACGATTGGGCAACACGGCGCTTTGGACAGCAGGCACTGTTTCAGCGCATCAATCAGGCGATCGTGCACAAGCCCATGAATTTTATGCTGGCGGTGCGCTTTACGCCCTTGTCTCCCTTCAGTCTGGTCAATTTTCTGTTTGGTCTCACGCCTGTCGATTTCAAGACGTATACGATCGGTACATTTGTGGGCATCATGCCGCTGACGATCGCCTATACATGGCTGGGTGTGACGGGCAAACAGGCGCTCAGCGGCGGTGATCACTTACCGTTCTTCTTGGCGTTGGGAGCATTGACCGTGCTCTCGCTGTTGCCGCTACTGGTGCGACAAAAACCTGTGGTGGTGCAAGCCACGAGTCCTACCCACAGAGTGCGTCGGCGCTTATTTAAGTAGCGTAGAACGTTAAACGTTAGGGAGTCAGGAATGACGAATTTGGTTGACTGTCACATCTTTCAGCCGTTACCTGCCCCACCCTGTGCTGGAAGTGCGGGCTAACAGAACGAAGTCCTCTCAAGAGGACTGCAAAGGTTTTTTAACCCGTTTCAACGGGTTTCCTGCCGTTAGCCCGGGTTTTAATCATGGGCGGATGGCAGCTAAGCAAGCAGCCTTTCAGGACTTTTGTCAGTCAATCAGGGAAAAGACTGTCGTGGGAAAGATTCTATAACGTTATTACATCTGTGGAACTTAAAATCGTGTTTCTCAGCCGCTGGATTTTCTTAAAAAAAGAGATAACGAATCTAGCCAAAAATCCGCTAAGTCATCACAGTCTGTCGAAGCATTTCACTTGCAGTCTTCACCGAGTGTTTGCCTTTGATTTAACGATTCGGTATTTAATCAGTCTGTAAACCTCACCGAAGGCAATCTGACAACTGAGAGGCAGTCGGAAGACAGAAGACAGAATCTCAGATGGTTTTCAGACTGCGTTAGCACCTTCGTAGACCACGGTATGTCTGCTGTGCCAATGGGCGCGATCGCTAAATGTTGGTGTATAAGAATCAGGACTGTTTGATCAATTGGGCTATTACCGAAATTCAGTTCAGACCAATCTGCTTACACGAAAACCGGAAGAATAAAGCAAAAGATTAATAGTAAAAACCGCAAAAAAAATATTGTTAGGTTTGAGGGATTTAAGGCTATATTTTCTATAGCGCCAGATTACTGGTTTGACCCTACTTCATCACCCTGGAGTTCTCAGGATAGAGAGATGACTGATACTGCAACGACTCCACTGACTGGAAAAGCATTACTTCAAAAAGTAAAAGAACTTTCGCACTTGCCGCGCCGAGAAACAGCAAAGCGCTGCGGGTACTACACAGTAACGAAAAACAACCAGACCCGCGTTAATTTGACCGATTTTTATGACGCTGTACTGGGTGCTAGAGGCATTCCCTTAAGCCCTGAAGGAACGAAGGATGGTCGTGGTCGAGAGCCAACCTATCGAGTGAGCGTTCACAAAAATGGTCAAATTGTCATTGGTGCCGCCTACACGCAAGCGATGGGCTTAAAGCCTGGGGATGAGTTTGAGATTAAGCTTGGCTACAAGCACATTCATCTCATTCAGTTGGATGCTGGCAAGGGCGAGAGCAACGGTTCTCATGCCGAAGCTTAGTTAAACCTGGAAGCTTTCTAGTTGCTCGATAAACGGAATTATTGGATTCGCTCTGAAAAATTAGTGCGTTGACATTTTTTGGCATAAGCCCAAGTACCCTACTAGCCAATGCATTGGCAGGTGTTAGGCAGCTATGTCTTCCCCTGACGAGCAATCAGGAATTTTTGGGTTGTATGTGTAGTAAATTTTTGTCTCTTAGGGCATTGTTTTTGTACATTCTCTGGATCAACAGAGCGAGAAACTCCATCGATCCAGAGAATTGTTATGATTTATAGTGCTTACAGCGCTGGTTGCCTGTTAGGAACTCATAATTGGACGGTTTTGCTGTCTAAACTATGCGTTTTAGCGAGCTGTTTGAGTCAGTCTGCTCACACTTGATCTCGATCTTTTCAAGGGTTTAGATTCAAGGATTTAGAACATCTGGCTGCGATAGCCTTGCGGTTGTGCCTGCTTGCAGATTCTTATGATCTCAGAACGCCTGCATGTTTTCATGGAATTCATCGCCAGCAGTTCATCGGTGGTGAAGGTCATCGTCTTCTTTCTAGCGTGGCTAATGGTCTGGCTACCAGTGGCGCTCCCCTTAGCGATCGCCCTCCAATGGCACCCATCAAAACCGCTGGCGATCGGTCAGAAAATCCCGCTCGTTTTATCACTTTATGCATTAGCACCACTGGTTTTGTGGGGTTTTGCTCAAATTGAAGGAAAGGCATTTGCGACGTATGGCTTAACGCTGAGTCGCTCAACGTTCATCTCGCTTTTGTCAGGGCTTGCATTGGGCGTTTTAGGCATTGGGCTACTCTTTACCCTCGAACGTTGGGCAGGCTGGATTGAGTTAAATCAGGCTAACCAGCGTCAGTTTTTTGCGGCTCTACTGCCAACCTTAGCGATCGGGCTAGTCGTTAGCCTGGTTGAGGAGCTAGTCTTTCGCGGTTTTTTGCTCAATCAATTACAGCATGACTATGCCACCTGGATTGCGGCGGCTGGCTCAAGTCTTATTTTTGCTTTGCTGCATCTAGTCTGGGAAGGCACTGAGATTTCGCCCCAACTACCTGGGCTTTGGCTCATGGGGATCGTCCTGGTCATCGCACGTCGGGCAGATGGCGGCAGCCTCGGACTTGCGTGTGGTCTTCACGCTGGTTGGGTATGGGGCATCGCCAGCCTGGATACCGCTCAACTGATTCATTACACCGATCGTGGCTCTGAATGGATGACCGGACTAAAAAAGCAGCCGCTTGCGGGTGGCATGGGGCTGCTTCTGATGGGAGCAACAGGGGTTGTGCTCTGGATAGCAGGCAATTAATAAGTGCCCGTCGCCTTTAGCAATACGATGAGATGTCTGCGCCGCAATCGTCTGCCAAGTACGACAAGGCTCGAAAGCGCAAGCCGACGAGTTGATCGTAGAGGGGGTTGAGCTTGCACAGCGGTGGAATGTGCGCGATCGTGCGACCAAAGAGATTGATGTCGCGCTCAAATGGGCACTGAGATGGGATCATCTTACAAAGAAAATGTGCAATCTTAGGGTCTTGCACGTCCATTTTATCCAGCCAATCCCGCACTGGTTGCAGCACTGTGGGCTGGGGTTGCAGATTAACGTAAGAGTGCATCGGTCGTTCAACGCTAGACACAAGCATCGGCTGAACAGGTTGCTCAGACTCAGGCTTGGTCTCTGGCTCATAAAGCCTGGTGCGTAAGACTTCCAATACTTCTGTCTTAAGTCCGAGCGATTGGCAGTAGCAAAAGAGTATCTCGTCTTCAGAGGACGAGTAAACGCCGTCAGCAATGGCTACCATCACAGCCATCCTCATGAAATTTTCGGCTAGAGCAGAATTGTGTTCAAATGCCGCTGCAAGTTCAGCGGGTGAAACAGGCTCTAATGCCGTTGAGGTTTCGGTGGCAGTTAGTTCCTGATTGATGAGTGAAGTAATCAGATGTTGCTCCTCTGGATCGAAATGACCATCAGCCCAAGCGATTGTTAAAAGCCCGCGTAGCCAGACAGATAGCTGCTGGCTGGTATAGGAAGATTGAAGCGTACTAGTCATGCTCGTTATCATCATTGCGACTAGATTCCGCATTGATTCTAGCTCGTTCTTTACTGAGAGTGGGTGTAGTCTAGATAACCAAACGCCTGAAATGCCTTCTCTAAGCCTTGAGCGAATGTGTCTTCTGCTAGCAGACCACTTGCCACGATCGCATCCCGCAAGCAGCAAAGCCGATTTTATGATAGTTAGCCTATACGTTAGAACCGTTCTTTACCCGTCTATAGTGATGAGGGGACAGAAAAAGTGATGAGGGGACAGAAAAAAGTTAACGTTTGCAATCCAACGTCCCCTCTCTGACCTCATCGCCCAATGTTTAGCTCATAGGAGACAGGTATGTTTGGTCTTGGCTGGCCCGAAGTTGTCATCATTCTCATTGCGGCAGTCCTCATCTTTGGTCCTAAAAAGATTCCAGAACTGGGCAGTACGCTAGGCAAAACGCTGCGAGGCTTCAAAGAAGGAGTAACTCAAGCAGAGGCAGAACAAGACGAGCCAGATGAAGATTACCGCAGCTAAAGTACCGTGGCTAAAGTAATGTTGCTGAATGCTGATACGTCGAGCGATCGCGTCTTTTGGTGACGCAACAGATGCTGATGCAACAGATCCCTTACCTTAGAGCAGTTTTTCTAAGCCATAGACCAATGTTTTGAGTGGAATGACTTTACGGATAGCTAATAGAACTCCCGGCATGTAGCAAGCGCGATCGCTCGTGTCGTGGCGTAAGGTATAAACTTGCCCAGGTGCACCAAAAATAACTTCTTGATGAGCGATTAAGCCAGGGAGGCGGATGCTGTGAATCCGAATATCTGCATCCGACAGGCTGCCGCGTGCGCCCGGAAGCTTCTCGGTTTCTTGAACGCTTGGATGATTAAACGTTTTACCCAATTCCGCCAGCATTTGAGCCGTTTGCAATGCGGTACCACTGGGAGCATCTGCCTTCTGGTTATGATGCAACTCAATGATTTCGACGTGATCAAAGTGCTGAGATGCTTGTATGGCTGCCTGCTGTAACAGCACCATGCCGATCGAAAAGTTTGGAATGATTAAACATCCCGTGCTAGCTTTATCCGCAAACTCTGCTAAGTCTTGTAACTGCTCAGGACTCAAACCTGTAGTTCCTACCACAGGGCGAATGCCATAGGCGATCGCCGATCGGATATTGCTGTACACCGAATCGGGATGGGTAAAATCCACCATGACACCCAACTGCTTTTCCTGGGCAAGCATTGCCAGCATTGGCTCAAACTGGTCTGTCACAGGTACCTCAAGCGCCCCACAGCCAGCCAATTCCCCAATATCCTGCCCTTGAAACTCAGGGCTACGATCGACCGCTCCGATCAAGGTCAGGTCGGTTGTTTGGGCGATCGCTTTAACCACTTCGCGACCCATCTTGCCTGCCGCACCATTCACTAACACCGGGATGGGAAGCTGACTGGTCATAGTTTCATTCGCAACCAATTAACCTAAGTATTCTAAACCGAGATGCTGCAAGCAAGAGGAAAGACATATGAGGGCGATCAAACATAAGACGGTTGTAAGTTTAGATCTAAACGATCGACTATTACTTCCGCCTCCTACCTTCTGCCCTCTGCCCTCTGCCCTCTGCCCTCTGCCCTCTGCCCTCTGCCCTCTGCCTTCTCCTCAAACAATCGTCATCCAACACAACAACAGCGCTTCCGTCCACTCGACTACCGCACCATAGGTATCACCTGTATGTCCGCCAAGCTGATAGTTGAACCAGGCTCCAGTAAAAAACGCGATCGCGCCTCCGCCCACAATTGTTAAACCCGCTGTGAGCAAAGGTGTTGGACTAAACCATCCTTGCAGACCGCTGAATGCCAGCAACAGTACTAAGGTTGGCGCAGCATCCCACAAGGATCGTAGTGCTGCTTTATGGAAGGCTCCCTTCCCTTCAGCTTTGAGATAGGGGTAACGGACGATCGCCACCACTTGTCCCCATCGTCCCCAACCAGCCACTAGCATCAGCACGAGCCAGCGATCGGAGGCTACATCAGTCAGGGCTGCGACTTTGAGCAGAAGGATGATGACGACTGCCATCGCGCCAAACGCCCCCGTGCGGCTGTCTGCCATCACCTGGAGTCGGCGCTGTGGGTCTAAAACTGCCAGCCCATCAGCGGCATCCATCGCGCCATCAAGGTGCAGACCTCCTGTAAGCGCCACCCAAACAGCAATGACGATAGCGCTGCGAGTGAGTACGGGCATTGACAGCGCCGCTAGACCGAGGTCAAGCAGTCCGAGCAAGCCGCCGATCGCCAAGCCCACAAGCGGTGCCCACCGTGCAATACCGCTAAAGGTGAGTAGCCAGCGCTGAGGAACGGGAAGACACGTGTAGAAGGCGATCGCACCAAGAAACGTTGAAAGTTGCTTTACCATCGCTCTCAGTTTGGTTGAAATCCGTTGACACCACCGAACGCGCTTGAATGCTGTCTGCGGGTCGCTGGGTCAGTACGTGTGTTATGAAATCTTGATGTTTCCGTGGTCTGGCTGACGCGATCGACTGTGGTTTGTAGACATAATTGAAAGACCTGTCTCGCTTTAGTGTCGCTCAATGAGGGAGCATTCCTCGTCAATTCAGTACATTTCATCAGGAGCGAGCCGAAAAACTTAGGATAGAATTGTTCCATACACTACTAAACCATCGTCCCTCGACACTCACTGCCCCCACGGAATCTACATTTGAGCTAAGCCCCGGCTTTAAAATCACGTCTACAGAAGCCTGTTAACGCAGCCCTATACAGTCCTCGGTTATTCATCCTTTCCTGAGCTGAACAGCATTGCTGGCTAGATCTGGTTTTTGCCGTCTAATCTAGCCATCAACACTGTAGTTTTTCAAGATCTAACTTTTTCAAGCTTCGTTCTGTTGTTACACATTCGCTATCTGAGCCATCGGCTCACCTAGACCAGAGGCGTTCTCTTTATGAGTCACGATCAGTTTTTTCGCAGTGAACAGTTGCCTGCTCCCTGCATTGTTGACACTGGAACCATTGTTAATAAGCAGGATATGCTGCGTCTGCTAGCAGATTTGAGCCGCGTCCGCTATGTTCACATGCAGGATGGCATCCTCACCAGCGAAGGAGAAGGGCATGTGCTGGAAGTTTTCGCTGACCCGCAACGGTCTACCCTCATTGCGAATCACGCTCTATATCTGAACGTCTATAGTTTTGACTATTTGGAGCTAGGGAAGTCAGCTGAACAAGAACCCTGGTTTAGTCTGATCCAGGACGATCGCCAACTCCGCCTCATTCCACTCTCTAACCCAATGGTGGAGCAGAATCATCACCGTCTCAACGTCGCCGCCTTAGAAGCTGTAGTCGCAGAAGTGCTGTCAGCCAACTGGGACGTTCAAATTGACGATGAAGAGCACTTTTCGTTCTAAGTACTGATACGCGTAGCGGCTAGTCAGCTTGTGGCTCAAGAGCGAGTAGCCCATTGCTCGTCAGCGACACACTGATTGATTACCCTCTCTCTACGCGTCAGTGGTTCGTAATCGGCTTTTTCTCTAATTTTCGATTCTTCTACATTCACTAACTCTTGATTACTGGCTTTTCGTTTACGTGCCAAGCGCTGTGCCGAGAGACTAAAGCACGAGCAGGACTCTTTGCAACGCCGCACGGGTTAGTGGAAACACCACGCTTTATGCCCGTCGGTACGCTGGCAAATGTTAAAACAGTCACACCTGACCAGTTACGGGCAACTGGGGCACAGCTCGTGTTGGCGAACACCTATCATTTGCATCTCCAGCCTGGAGAAAGCATCGTGGCGCGGGCTGGCGGACTGCATCGCTTTATGGCGTGGGATGGACCGATCTTGACAGATTCTGGTGGGTTTCAGGTGTTTAGCTTGAGCGAGATGCGAACGATCGCCGAAGAGGGTGTAACCTTTCGATCGCCCCGTGATGGACAGATGATTCATTTAACACCTGAACGCTCGATCGCCATCCAGAATGCGCTGGGAGCAGATGTGATTATGGCGTTTGACGAATGTCCGCCTTATCCAGCCAGCTATGATGACGTGATGGAGTCTACAGAGCGTACCTATCGCTGGCTCAACCGCTGTATGGCAGCACACGAACGCTCTGATCAGGCGCTGTTTGGGATCGTGCAGGGTGGTGTGTATCCCGATCTGCGGCGAAAGGCAGCAGCACAACTGGCACAGCTTGATTTGCCAGGGTACGCGATCGGAGGCGTGAGCGTTGGGGAACCAGCCGAGCTGATCGAAGCCATTGTGCAGGCAACAACGCCCTTGCTGCCACCAGATAAGCCCCGCTATCTGATGGGTGTTGGCACCTATCGAGAAATGGTACAGGCGATCGCGGCGGGCGTTGATCTGTTTGACTGTGTCATCCCAACCCGATTGGCACGACATGGAAATGCACTGGTGCAGGGCGATCGCTGGAACTTGCGTAACGCTAAATTTCGTGAAGATTTTACGGCTCTGGATGCGTCCTGCGCGTGTTACACCTGCCAAAACTTTAGCCGTGCCTACCTCAGTCACCTGTTGCGATCGCAGGAGTTGCTGGCATACACGCTGCTTTCGATTCACAATATTACCGAGCTGGTGCAATTTACCCAAACGATTCGCCGCGCCATTTTCAGCGGCAGTTTTACGGCAGAGTTTGGACACTGGCTATCAGGAAGAAAACGTTAGGCTGTCGATCGAGGACGCTTCGATACACATTCCATACCATGTTAAAATCAGAAGAAATTCTGAACTTGCTGAAGAGGTCATACATAACATGGAAGCAGCATTGCTCTTAGCAAAATTGCCTGAGGCTTACGCCATTTTCGATCCGCTGGTGAATGTTTTACCCGTGATTCCAGTTTTCTTCCTGCTTCTGGCATTTGTCTGGCAGGCAGCAGTCGGTTTTAGATAATTGCACAAAGCAAAACGACATCAAGAGGTTTTTTGAAGGCAGGCTATTGACCTGCCTTTTTTGATGGCTTGGCTTTAATGCGCTTGCAGCCTGTAGGATGTTTTTACTACAGACTGCTCTTGAGTCAGTAGGAAAACCCACAGAGCATCTACGATAGACATTAACGCTTTTTTGCTCCTCAGTATGAGCTACTGCCTCAACCCTTACTGTCATGTACCTCAGAACCCTGATACAGCTAAGTTCTGCTCGACTTGTGGCTTTAAACTGCTGCTGGGCGATCGCTATCGGGCACTACAGTTGATCGGACGGGGTGGTTTTGGCAGAACATTCTTAGCTGTCGATGAGTACAAGCCGTCACGACCATCGTGCGTTATCAAGCAATTTTTTCCGCAAACCTATAGAGTTCGCGATCCCGAACACGCGCGTGAGCTGTTTCGACGTGAAGCAGTACAGTTAGAGGCATTGGGCGAACATCCTCAAATTCCGCAGTTGCTCGCGCATTTTGAGCAGGAAGAGTATCAGTATTTGGTGCAAGAGTTTATTGATGGTCCTAATCTTTTGCAGGAAACTCTAAAAAAGGGTGCCTTTAGCGAAGAACAAGTTTGGCAGTTGCTAAACGATCTGCTGCCTGTAATCACTTTTATTCATAATCATCAAGTCATTCACCGAGATATCAAACCGCAGAATATTATTCGTCGTGCTGCCACGCGGCAGTTTGTGCTGGTTGACTTTGGTGCGGCTAAAACCATGAGTGATGCTGATGCATCGCAAACTGGAACGAGTATTGGTAGTCCTGTGTTTGCGGCACCAGAACAGGCGATCGGTCGGGCAATCTTTGCCAGCGACCTCTACAGCTTGGGTGTAACCTGCATTTATCTGCTAACTCAGGTACCACCAGCCGATTTGTTTGATACCGAAGAAGGCGGTTGGCAATGGCAGCAACACCTCAAGCGCCCAGTGAGTCGGGCATTGGGCAATATTCTGGATAAACTGCTGCAAGGTGCGGTGAAACGGCGCTATCAAGCAGCAGCCGATGTGCTGCGCGATCTCAATTCGCCAGTCGTGATGAGTGCACTGAATCTATCAACGGATGGCTATCACTTACCGACGCAAACGGCTCAAGGTTTTAATCGTGAAGGGGTGGCGCGATCGTCCAACCAACCAGCGCACCCTCCAGTACCGCTTGAAACATCAGCCCCTCTAACTCAAGCCGCTCAGCGCAAAACGTCTACAAACTGGGTTTGCACCCAAACATTGACAGATCACGCAAGCTGGGTGCGATCGGTCGTCATTCATCCTGATGCAACGACCATTGCCAGCGGTAGCGGCGATCGCACCATTAAAATCTGGAATCTGGCAACGGGAACCCTTCTGCATACACTAGCCGCCAATGCAGGCTGGGTTCGTGCGATCGCGGTTAGCCCGCATGGTGATACTCTCGCTAGCTGTAATAATGATCGACGGGTTGTGCTCTGGCGCTGGGAAACGGGCGATCGCCTGCAAACGCTTGATGGGCACTCTGATTGGGCACGTGCGGTCTGCTTCAGCCCCAATGGTCAACTCCTCGCCAGCGGTAGCCAGGACAAAACGATCCGACTGTGGCATTTGCCAGCCGGAGGTGTGAAGCAAGTCCTTGTAGGACATACGCACTGGGTCATTACCGTCGCCTTTAGCCCCGATGGTCAGACGATAGCGAGCGGTAGTCGAGACAAAACCGTTCGCCTCTGGAACACTAACACAGGCAATCTAGTACACCTGCTGGAAGGTCATCAAGATGCCGTCAACGCGATCGTCATCAGCCCTGATGGGCAGACACTCGCCAGTGCCAGCGACGATCGCACCATTCGACTATGGGATTTGCCAAGCGGAAAACTTAAACGTGTCCTTTCTGATCATGAAGGGGCGGTTAACGCTCTGGCGATCGACTCCAACGGCAAAATGCTAGTCAGCGGTAGTCAGGACACCACCATTAAGCTCTGGTCTTTGGACGGAACGCTGTTGGACTCTCTTGCAGGACACACAAACTGGGTCTGGTCAGTGGCGATAAGTTCAGGTCGTTCGCTGAAAGCCAACGCTACACCAGGAGCAGTCATTGTCAGCGGCAGTTGGGATGCTACGGTGAAAATCTGGCAGCAGCAAGGCTGAACGTTGAAGCTTGGCTTTCAGTGAGGAAAGTCACTACTGCCGTCTACCTTTTCTTGATCGTTTACAGAACAGCAGCGATCGCGCTGCAAATGGGCTGCACGGTGTAATCTCGTCCCGGAGCAACCTCGCTATAGTAGCTTGTCGCCTTTTCAGCCGCCGTCAGCGATCGATAAACCAATGCAGCCGACGGTGTAAGAGACAATGTTAGCCAGCCTCTCCAAATACCAACAAGCCAGTCTTGCTCATTCACTTGAATGACGTACATCACGTTAACCTTCGCTCGACTTTCGCTAGAATCTTCTGAAACCGATCATAGCTTAGGGCGCGTCATCAATCAGCTCCAAAATCTTGCGGTATCAGCCTGATCGCGCCCGCTCCAACACACCAGGCTAGGGGCGGGAACCCTTGCTGCAAGTCATGTGTAGTTGTCATTGATGACAGCCCCTAGTGCAAGATAGCTACGCCTGAATACGCTCAACCATTGCAATTGCAACCTTAACGCGCTCAAGTATTGCCGCTACAGTCTATAAACGCAGTGTTGAGTGTAGAAGGATTTGTTCTTACTGGTTCACACGCTCGGTGTAGCCAGCTTTAACCCAACCCTCACGACCACTGTCTTCTAATCTGACGCGCTGCCATTCGCGATCGGGGCTTTCCTCAAGCACCGTGACGCGCGTGTTGCTGGTAACACCACCAATCCGTGTAGCATCTCTGCTAGGGCTTTCACGCAAATTCAGACCCTGCGCCAGAGTGATGCGTGCGCGGTAGCCAACCGTTTCGCTGGGTTTAGGCGAGGGCTTTGGGGTAGCGCTAGGTTTAGGCGAAGGCTGTGTAGCCACGGGAGCGATCGAAGGCTTTGGTTGAGGCTTTGGTCTGGCAGTCGCACTGTCGTTGGGAAATGTTGGTCTGGGAGGGGGAGCCGTGAACTGAGCGATGACATACTGGGCAGCGAAGAAACAACCGCCGACGATCAGGGCGATCGCCAGGAAAACCCCACTGAGTATTTTAATCAAATGTGCCCAACTCATTGCTCGCAAACCTTCAGTGCTGGCAGCATTGTACCGTCTCTCAATCGGGTTGGTGCATCTGTCGCTGAATGCGGTTACTCAAGCTACTATGTTTCGACGCAAGACGTGCCTTTCCCGCTGCCGCCCACTCCTGCAAAAACTGAATTTGCTCCTGAGCGGTGCGTGCAAGTGGTACTATCTGGCTTGCTGCCTCTAAAATATCGTCGGTATTAAAATCCCGATTCTGGCTAAACCCAAGATGCATTGCTTCAATTAGCGTCTGTTCAATTTCAGCGCCAGAGAAGTCAGGGGTTTCATACGCTAAACGCTCCAGATCATACTGCTTCAGATTGTGCGGGCGCAGCCGTGACAAATGAACCGAAAAGATTTCCTCCCGCTCTTCCTGGCTGGGCAAACCCACAAAAAAGATCTCGTCAAACCGACCTTTGCGGAGCATTTCGGCAGGCAGCGACTGGATGTTATTGGCGGTGGCAACGACAAAAACAGGGGTCGTCTTTTCGGCAAGCCAGGTAATGAACGTGCCAAACACACGACTGGTTGTGCCTGCATCGCCTCGACCATCAACACCAGAAAACGCTTTATCAATCTCGTCAATCCACAAAATGCAGGGAGCAAGTGCTTCGGCGAGTTGAATCATCTGACGAGTGCGGGACTCGGATTCACCGACTAAGCCAGCAAACAGCCGTCCTACATCCAGTCGCAGCAGGGGCAAGTGCCAGTGGTGCGCGATCGCCTTGGCGGTGAGCGACTTGCCCGTACCCTGAATGCCAACCAGCAGCAGACCTCTAGGATGGGGTAAGCCATACTGCCGCGCCCGTTCCGAAAAGGCACCCCCCCGCCGCAGCAACCAGTCCTTCAAATTGTCCAGTCCGCCAATATCAGCAATATTCGCTGTGGTCGGATAAAAGTCGAGAATCTGGGTTTGGCGAATGGTTTGTCGCTTTTCTTCTAGAATCAGGTCTACGTCTTCGGGTCGCAGTTCGCCATGTGTTGCGATCGCCCGTGCCAGTACCCGACGAATTCGCTCCATTGACAAGCCCTGGCAGGAGCGCACCAACTCGTCCAGTACACGATTCTCCAGCGATCGCCCCGTAGCGACTAGCAGTCGCTCCACCTCAAGCCGAATTTCGGCAGCGGCGGGCAGCGGAAATTCTAGAATGGTCAATGCCTCACTCAGCTCATCGGGAATAGCGACTTGAGAGGACAGAATCACAATATTCTTGGGCTGTGCCTTCAGCGATCGCGCCAAATTACGTAGCTTGCGCGAAATAGCTACGTCTTCTAGAAATCGCTGAAAGTCGCGCAGGATGAAAATGGCGGCGGCGGCGGCTGGAAGTTTCTCAACAAACTCTAGAGCTTGCAGCGGATTGCGTTTGCCAAAACCTGCATCGTTCGGATTGCCTTGATAGCCATCGACAAAATCCCAGATGTAAACTGCCCGACTACCTTGTTGTCTAGCCGATTGGGCGATCGCTGCTTCAAGACGCTCTTCTTCACGAGTGGGAATGTAAAGCAGCGGATAACGTGCCCGTAGCAACAACTCAAACTCATCGCTGAAGCTCATGGCAGACAAACTCAAAAGGGCAGATTTAAAGCACGGTCATAGTCTAATTACGAAGCTGATCTTTGAATGTTTCCAGAGAAGCCCAACGGCGATCGATCGTTGGAACAGTCGTATCGGTGGTCGTTATTTCAATGCCTTTGCAGTCTGGATCGCACAACTGCCGTTGAGGAATTTCCAGACATAGCTGCTCGTAGAGCCAGGTCGTAGGGTCAAAGTAGCCTTTTGGTGGCAGGGTTTCGATGAGATCTTCTGGGGCAATGTCTCGGTCTAACAGCACAGGCTCAACCTGCTCCGTTGTTTCGTCAAGCCAAATCAGTTCAGAGGGCGCGATCGACAGACGATAGTTGTACTGCTGTAGGCACCGATGACACATGAGCGTCACGATCGTCTCGGCTCTAGCTGACACGTCAAGATAGCTGCCCTGATGGGTGACCTTTAGCTGCCCTTGAACAGGGGTCAGGGTTTCAAGCCCTGGAACTAATTCGCTAAAGTTGATCACCTCAGTCTGTTGAGGTGCCCTGGTCAATTGCGGAATATGAATCGTGTCCATTGGTTTACTTCTCCTCTAACCAGTGGGTGCCCCTGGGTTAGTCGCGGTGCTCTCAACCACAAAGCGCCCGTGTGTCGATGGTTTAAAGCAGTGGTTGCTCGATCGTCATGATGTTGACGAAGCGCAAGACTAGCTTTGCAACGGGCGGATGACCAGACGGCGATCGGGTTCCTGCCCACGACTAAACGTTTCCAGATCACCGTATTCCTTCAACATCGTGTGTACCTGACGGCGCTCGGCAGATGACAGCGACTTCAGCTCATGCTCTGCGCTCGTCTCTCGCACTTCAGCCGCTGCCTGCTCAGCAATTTCTTTGAGTTCAGCGTAGCGACGCAGCCGATAGCCTGCCAACTCAACCGTAAACGCCTTCTGCTGTTCACGCTCCTGGCTCAGATTCAAAATCGCGTTGGTCAAATATTGAATCGAGTCCAGCACAGAACCACTGGGTCCTGTAATCAGTTCGATCTGTTCAGGGAGTAGCGTTGTCTCATCGATCGTGAGCCAGCAACTCTCCTCCGCAAAACTTGAGTTCATCTCAACTGTGACCGTTGAGTTCCAACCAGACAGTCGCAAAAGTGATTCTAACCACTGCTGTCCGCGCTGCATTTGATTGATGTCCATATACGGAACCTCACGCTTCTTTTTCGGAGTGTTCAGCTAACGGCAGGCTCTCTTCAATGTCGTCAACGGCGGCACTTTTGAGTTCCGCCGTTGGCTCCGCATGGTCTACCTTAGACGTTTGCGCGGACTCAGTGACGACATCAGCTTTGGCTTCCTTCGGTTTCACGTCTCTTGCTTTAGGCTCTCTCGCTTTGGTCTCTTTTGCCTTGGCTTTTGCTTCAGAACCCTTTTTGGACGACTTAGCATCCGTGTCTTTCTTGGTTCGACCTGGCTCAAACGGTAAGACGGTCGCTTTGACTTCGATCGCTTTCTCCTCCGCTTCAACCAGTTTCTGAATCTCTTCCGGTAGAGGCTCACGCGATAGAACGAAGGTTTGAGCTGTTTGGAACATATTCGCGATCGTCATGTACATCAGCACCCCAGCAGGCAGGGGGAACCAGAAGAACATACCCGAAAACAGGATGGGTGTAATTTTATTGATAGTTTCTTGCTGCGGGTTGGCGTTAGCGCTCTTGCCTTGCCCCGAAAGCAATTGGTTGACATAAAGGCTCAAACCAAAGAACACAATCATGCCGACAATATCCCAATGGATTACCCCATCCGGATCCATCGCGCCTACCCGTCCCAGTTTGTCGATGAACAAAAAGCCTTTATCGGCTGCAAGACCAGGAAGAACACTCTTAAGGGTTACGTCACCCGGTTGCAATGCCTCGATCGTGCCATCATCGTTCAGCTTGACTCGCTCTGCACCGCTTGCCACCTCAAAGCGAGGAGCTAGCTTTGTCTCAGGATATTCGTCCAGAAGCGTCTGTAACGGCTTCCCTTCAACCGTTTGAAAATCGACCTTTGTCGTTTCACCCACTGCCAGCTTGTTGCCGCCTGGAAGTACCGCGGTCACTGGCGCGTGAACGCCTTCTGAGACGTAGATGTTTTGCGGTGCCGTCGTAAATGCCTGAGGCTGAATCTGCTCCAGTTGCTCTTTCGGTAAAATCTGTAGATTAATCGAATAAGGCACATCCGAAAACGGCGAACCCCGTAGAGTGGCAAACAGCGCAAACAGAATCGGCATCTGGAACAGGAGTGGAAGGCATCCAGCAAGGGGATTGCCAAATTCCTTCATGACCTTGCCCATCTCTTCTTGCTGCTTGGCAGGGTCGTCTTTGTAGCGATCGCGAATTTCCTGCTGTCGCTTCTGCATCACAGGCTGCACAACCTTCATGCGGCGCATACTACGAATAGAGCCTGCACTCAAAGGGTAGAGTGCGAAACGGATGACTAACGTCAACGCGACAATTGCCAGCCCATAGCTCGGCACGATCCCGTAGAAAAAATCCAGGATCGGCAGCATTACATTGTTGGAAATAAACCCAATACCGAAGTCCATGCGCCGAATGTCGCCTCTCGTACGTTGTGCAGTTTGAATTTAGCAGTTTCAAGCCAGGTATAGCCAACTTAATCCAGCTTTTATGCATCCAGCATACAGGTAAGCAGTGAGCCGTGTGCAAGTAGGGATAGTACACCAGTGGGCGCGTCGCTCAAGCTCTTTCCGTCGACTGCACCTGCCTAGCCCTGACCACCCAGCGAACCACTGACAGATTGCGCTCTAGGGGTTAGCTTATCGTTGATGTAGTCGTAAGTAGCGCGGAAGTTTGGGAGCGATCGCAATTCCAGGCGACTACCATCTTTGAGCGTAATCACCATATCGCCCCAAAGACCCAATCCACGAGGAACGGTAACGACTTTGGCAATTTCAGAGTAAATAATATCAGCACGATCGCGCCCCATCCAGCCGCCAATCACAGAAATGCGCCGACTGGTAATGCGATAGCGTAGCCAAAGCGCTCTGACCACTGCGGCAACAGTGAGCGGCAAGCAGATCACCGTGAAGCCCAAAAGTAGATTAAAGATCAGGTCTCCCACATGTGGACCACCTTCGTAATAAATGTCTTCGCTAATCCCCATCGCATACCTCAGCATTTATCAGCAACTGCTTTAATTCTTGCAGAAATTGTCGGTAATCGCACTGCGTTGCCTCTGGATGAACGATTACTATGAGATCCCATCCAGTTGAAAACTTGGGCAACAGTGAGTGCGCTGCCACCTTCAGCCGTCGCTTAATGCGGTTGCGGATGACAGCGCGCTTACTGACCTTCTGGCTAATGGAAATGCCCACTCGCGTTGGCTTAGCTATTTGCTCCGCGCTGTCGCTACTCTGCTTGGAAGAACCGATGGACGATCGCCGCAGCACAACTACCGTCAGGTACGTAGACTTCCGTCGTCTACCTTTGCGATAAACAGCGTTAAAGTCTTGTCTAGACCTGAGGCGATTTGCTTTGGATAGTGCCACGTCCTCTAAAGTGCAGCGAATCAGACTTAAGCGACAGCCAGACGAAAGCGACCTTTAGTTCTGCGTGCCTGAATTACTCGGCGACCAGTTGCAGTCCGCATACGAGCACGAAACCCAGAGGTTCGCTTACGTTTGCGACTGGTACCGCCCAAAGTTCGTTTTGTCATTGTTCACGTCTCCCGCAGTTCCCCATCAGAGGCTCCGAAAAGCCACAGCTTTCAACTATACCATTCCTTCTGCTGAATAGACACATTTGTGCCTGACCTTTGACGCGATCGTCAGCAGAGCGTAGGCGGCACTCAAATTAACTGTTGTCGATGGAGATCACCCAGGTGCCGACATACCGCAGGAGCGGAGTATCGCCGGGCGAAAGCACCTGACAGTTGAAATAGTACACACCTGAATTAGGGTTACGCACGTTGGCAAGCTGAATTTCGACGTTGCTGCCGGCTGGAATGGGATTGGTGGGAAAAATCTCAAGAAAGTTGTTCTCTTTATTCCAGTTCACTTCCTGAAGCGGCACTGACTTATCCTTCACGATTACTTCTACGCCTTTAGAGTCGAACTCTCCCTTGAAGTAATCGGGATAGGCGATCGAAAACTGAGAGACTGCCAGCTTCATTTTTTTGGCAGGAATTCTCAGTCGATAGCGCTCACCTGCGACGTTCGCTCTGCCACCAAAATCCAGGCGATAGTTCAAATTGTCTTCGCCTTTGACACCACCAAAAATGGTGAGTCCAGGTAGCCCCTGGGCAAAGCTCAACAGTGGCAGTCCTGCGACCAATACGCCTGCGATCGCAAGTCCAGACAAGGCACGTTTAACAGAAATTGTAGGAAACATAAGCGGATTACTCAATTGGCAGAGATTAGGAAACGTTCGTTAATCGTCACGCTACACAGACTGTATCAGGATCGGTGAGTTAGATCACTCATGGCACGATCAGCGTCAATGAGGTTGACTCTAGATTCTAGAACCTAAAATCCTCGTAGAGAAGAGGTAAACGGTTCGCTACGACAGCGATATATAGGGACTGGCAAAGGCAGCCTCTGCCGCCTGCTTGCTATCTACGTTAACCCTCCTTAGCACCTGTCGTAGTCAACGAACAACTATAGACATCAAGCTAACGGACGCTGAAAACAAACAAAAGTGCCGCTCAGGCGATCGAATGGCAGGTTTCCTTAATTTTCAGAGCAGTTGGATGCGTCGGTTAAGGCAAGGTTTAGTGCGCCATCTAGCTTGATGTAAGCCCTTAACTGGTCATAACTGAAAAAATATCTGCCAGAGGGTTCCAGCGCCAGCATGACATGGGGGAAGCCAAAGTCGTAGAGAAAAGTGATGCCTTTGTCGCTGACGGTAAAACTATTCAGATGTTTGATCTGAAAGCGTTGACGACTGAGCTGCTCACGCAGATCGGCACCCTCTTTGTCACCGTTTGCGATCGCCTGTTTCATTTCAGCCTGCATCACCTTGTTAACCATGACCGCGATCGTGCCCACCGACTCCCGCTTGAACACGTCTGCTGCGTTGACTATCTTGCCTGTCTTCAGATTCACCAACCGATGTTTGTCATACGTACTGGGGTAGGCACCCACGCCGCTAATGGTGAACGTCAGATCCAGCAGTGCCCTCTGGTTATAGTGCACCGTATAGTCAATTTCGCTTAACCACCAGCTTTTCTGAAACTCCGCCCGCAACTCCGCTAGTGACTGTCCAAACACACTTTTGAGACTGGTGGCTGCCTGCACATGCCGCAAGACTGCCTGATCGGACAGCCCCGTCACCTGCGGATATTTGACGATCGCTTCTTTATAATTTGGGTATGCCTCTCCTTTCTTGCCACGGGTAACCGTCACCGTTTTGGTTTCCACTAGAACGCGATCGTTGTTAGCGAACGCAGAGGTCGCTGTCGGAGAGCACTGATTACGGCTTTCTCCCAGTTTCGTTTCAGCCAGTGTTAAAGGGGTAAGCGCTTGAGCGATTGATGGTAAGGCACCATCTGTAAGTACCTGGCAGCCAGCGACCAGCAATGCAAAGAGAATGGAAAACTTCATAAACCCCCAAATTGGTAATCACTCGATCACGCTTCGTCAATGTAACTACTGCTCAACGTAACTACTGCTCGACAGAATAGCGACTTTCAGGAGAAATTGTGAGCAGCAGGCGATCGCTCAGGTAATCTTTAGGGCATTCTGAAGCAAGCTCCCTTTTCAAGCAGTCATAGCCTTTTCGATGACTGTCTTCGCCCCATGAACCAAGCCTGGATTCAGTTCTTGCCGTCATCGCTCCGTTCTAAACTGGACGGACGCTACACGTTACAAAAAATTCTTAGCAACGCAGGATGGCTGTTTGCTGATCGCATATTGCGGATGGGCATTGGGCTATTTGTTGGCGTTTGGGTTGCCCGCTATTTGGGACCAGAACAGTTCGGCTTATTTAATTATGCGATCGCCTTTGTTGTACTACTGACTCCCTTTGCCACATTGGGGCTAGACAACATCGTTGTGCGGGATCTTGTCTGTAACCCCGACTGCCGAGCCGTCACGCTAGGTACAGCATTTGTCCTTAAACTATGCGGCGCAACAATTACCGCTCTGGTGACATTAGGCGCGATCACGTTGTTACGTCCTGATCACAGCCTGGATCAATGGTTGGTTGGTATCATCGCAGCGGGACTGCTCTTTCAGGCGTTTGACGCGATCGACTTTTGGTTTCAGTCGCAGATGCAGTCGAAGTACACAGTCTACGCTAAGAACTTAGCATTTGTGCTCTTTGCGGTCGTCAGAATCACTTTGATTCAAGCTCATGCTCCCTTAATTGCCTTCGCCTGGGCAGGACTCACGGAAACAGCGATCGGCGCAGTCGGTCTTGTAATCGGCTATCGTGCTACTGGTAATGATTTGGGAGACTGGAAAATCAGTATTTTCCGTGTAAAGTCTCTTCTTCAAGATAGCTGGGCACTTATCCTCTCAAGTATCGCTATCCTAATCTACATGAAAATTGACCAAATCATGCTTGGAGAAATGCTAGGTAATAAGGCAGTTGGTATTTATGCTGCGGCGACTAAAATATCAGAAGTCTGGTACTTCATACCGATGGCGATCGCTTCTTCTGTTTCGCCCGCAATTATGGGTGCCAAAGCAATTGGTCAAGATGCTTATATGCAGAAATTGCAAAGCACCTTTGATTTAATGGTCGTTCTAGCTTTCGTTGTCTCTTTGCCAATCAGCTTTCTCTCGCCAGTAATTATCTCGATCTTGTACGGGGAGGGTTATTCTAGTTCCAGTCAGGTTTTATCAATACATATCTGGGCATCACTATTTGTCTTTCTAGGAGTTGGAAGAGAGATATGGATTGTTTCAGAAGGAATGATGCTTATTTCTTTCTTAACAACTCTTTTGGGCGCGATCGTCAACGTTACGTTGAATCTTTTTTTGATTCCCATTTATCAAGAGATTGGTGCAGCAATCGCTACTTTAGTTGCCTATGCCATACCTGGATATCTAATTTGCTTAGCCTATACTCCACTCCAGGGTATCGGTAGACTCATGACAAATGCTCTGCTCCTAAAATGGCTGTACAAAAAAAATCTAAACCACTAGAAAACTTTATTTTGAGCATGAGTAATGAGATTGATAAAAACGGCTATTATCAATAGCGTTGTCTTCATTTACAGGCGAATCTTCATTAGAAAAGTTGCATTCAGATTGAATCACCTGCTTTTTGAATTAAGTGCAAATGGTCTGGGAGTTCTCAATCATCAAAACAACAAAGTATCTGGCGAGGATTTTTTCTTAAAGCAAATTTCTGCCATTCTAAATAATGCTGTAGTTTTGGATGTCGGCGCGCATATTGGCAATTATGCAAATAAAGTAAGAAGCTTATCAATAAGTGCAACAATCTACGCGTGCGAGCCACATCCGAAAACATTCCAGCAACTTGAGTATCAAGCTTGTCAGAAAAACTATCTAGCACTGAACTTAGCTTGTAGCGATACCGAAGGCAAATTAAACCTCTATGACTACAGCGGCGAACAGTCAGCCTCACAACACGCCTCTTTATATCAGGATGTTATTACAGTTTTGCATCAAGGTTCAGCACAAAGCTGGGAGGTCAATGTGAAGACAGTTGATCAACTGATTGAGCGTTACGAAATCGAGAGCATTAGACTCTTAAAAATTGATACAGAAGGCAACGAGTTGAAAGTTTTGCTAGGAGCAAAACAAGCTATCAGTAAGAATTTAGTTGATATAATTCAGTTTGAGTTTAACGAAATGAATGTTGTTAGCAGAGTGTTCTTTAAAGACTTTTACGATCTACTAAAGAATTACGCGTTTTTCAGGCTGCTCCCTGACGGTTTAATTCCGTTGGGTGAGTATAATCCCTTTATCTGTGAAATATTCGCATACCAAAACATCATAGCGATCAATAGAAAGTATCTTCCGATCGTTAGGGATTATCTAGATGTCTGAACATTCATTAGATACGCCAGTCGCTCTATTCATTTTTAATCGTCCCCATTTAACTCAAAAAGTCTTTAATGCCATTCGTCAGGCGAAACCATCAAGGCTTTTAGTCATAGCGGATGGTCCTCGTTCCGATCGAGTAAGTGAAGCCGAATTATGCATTCAATCTCGCGCTGTTATCGAACAGGTTGATTGGCAATGTCAGATTTTAACTAACTTTTCAGAGACAAATATGGGTTGTAAACGTCGTATATCTAGTGGATTAAACTGGGTATTCGACACAGTTGAAGAAGCAATTATCTTAGAAGATGATTGTCTGCCACACCCGACTTTTTTTCCATTCTGCGAAGCGTTGTTAAATTATTACAGGGACGACACGCGGATTATGGTCATTTCAGGCGGTAACTTTCAGTTTGGACACAAGCGAACCAACGACAGCTATTATTTCTCGCGCTACAACCACTGCTGGGGTTGGGCATCTTGGCGACGGGCATGGCGCTACTATGATGTCGATATGTCGCTCTGGTCAACAGTAAAACAGGGCAGTTGGCTTCACGACTTGTTAGGAGATGATCGTACCGTCCAATACTGGACAGAAATGCTTGAGGCAGTGTCTTGCAATCGCATCGACACCTGGGACTATCAGTGGACGTTTGCCTGTTGGATTCAGCATGGATTATCGATACTGCCAAATGTCAATTTAGTCTCCAACATTGGTTTTGGTACAAACGCAACCCATACAACAGAAATTAATCAGTTTAGCAATTTGGTAACAGCAGCAATGCAGTTTCCCTTAAAGCATCCGGCTTTTGTCATTCAAGATGTCAAAGCAGATAATCTGACTCATCAAAGAATTGATCGAGAAAACCGATTGGCAAAACTCAATGCAGCAATAAAGCACACAATCAAGAGGTTGGCATAATGAAGCAATGCCCAATTTGTTTTGGCAATCAACACCCCTGCTTTCAAGAGACTATATTGAGAAAATATCGTATTGATTACTTTTATTGTGATCTCTGTGGTCTTTTACAGACTGAAGATCCATATTGGCTCAATGAAGCTTATAAAAGTGCAGTTTCCAGTGCTGATACAGGATTGATACAGCGCAACATTTTGTTATCCAAGCTATTAAGCTGTGTACTCTTTTTCTTGTGTGATCGACAGGGTAAATATCTAGATATTGGTGGCGGTTATGGTATTTTAACACGCCTCTTGCGCGATGTTGGGTTTGATGCCTACTGGTCTGATCCCCACTGTGAAAATCTCTTTGCTCAAGGGTTTGAAGCCTCTGCCGTAAGCGCTCCTTATGATGCCGTTACTGCATTTGAAGTTTTGGAACACATTCACAACCCATTGGAATTTGTCCAAGAATCAATAAAAGAGACAAGCACATCAACAATTATTTTTTCTACCGAGCTATTCGATACATCTCCACCAAAACCTGATTCCTGGTATTACTATGCATTCAACACTGGGCAACACATTTCTTTTTATCAGCACAAAACGCTTGTATATTTAGCAAAAACGCTATCGCTATCTCTCTTGTCGTGTGGTAGCTTTCATATTCTGACTGCTCAAGAAATGTCTCCATTTTTTTTTAGACTCATAAACAGCCGTTTTATAAAATTACTTGAACACTATGTTAGAAAAAAGATGACATCAAAAACATTGATGGATCATGAAAAGCTGATTCAATTTATGTAAATTCACATGACTCCATAAAGCATTATTATGAAAGCGACGATCGTATATGACTATCAAGCATTTTTGCTTCAAGAGTATGGTGGCATCTCACGGTACTTTTATGAGTTAGCAAGTCGTATTTCACAAGCAGAACACTTTAGCACTAGAGTTATTGCACCCGCATACATTAATCAATATTTAAATAATCTTAACCCTCATTATTTGACGGGCTTTTTAGTGCCGCCAATCCGTAGGACAGTAAGAATTAGATCTACTATCAATCGAGAGGTAACAAGGTTTGCACTGAGCTTGATTCGCCCAGACTTAGTTCATGAAACTTATTATGCCTCCGAGAGATTAGCAGCTAAGAAGACCAAAATTATTACTACCATCCATGACATGATTCCTGAAAAATTCAGTGAATTATTTCCCCCTAGTCATCCAATACCCTTGCTGAAAAAAAAATCAATTATTCGTGCTGATTGCATTATCTGCGTCTCTGAAAATACTCGAAAAGATGTATTAGAACGATTTAATGTTGACCCTCAAAATGTGTTCGTCACTCACTTAGGCTGCTCTCTCAATCCTCTTCCTCAGAAAGCAGTCAAAACAGAACAAGTTTTCCGCCCATATATTCTCTATGTAGGACATCGAGAAGGGTACAAGAATTTTTCTGGCTTCCTGAAAGCCTTCACACGTTCTAAGCTCCTTAAGAAGGACTTTAAAATAATTTGCTTTGGCGCTACTCCTTTTTCCCAAGCCGAGATGCATCAGTTCTCTTCATATAATCTGTCGGTGGCTCAAATTCAGCATCTTAGCGGTGACGATACAGTGCTAGCTTCCTTGTATGCCAATGCTTCTGCACTTGTGTACCCTTCACTCTACGAAGGTTTTGGCATTCCTCCTTTAGAAGCGATGTCTTACAACTGCCCTGTGGTGTGTAGCGATAGTAGTTCTATTCCTGAAGTTGTAGGCAATGCAGCAGAGCTTTTCAACCCTTACGAACCTGAAAGTATTACAAATGCGCTAGAACGAGTTTTGTATGTATCAGACCGAACGCAAGCATTAATCCGATTGGGAACGGAGAGAGTTAAGCAGTTTACTTGGGAAAACTGTGTTGAAAAGACCTGCGCGATTTATGCTTCGTTGCTCTAGTTCAAACTGCAACTTTGTCACAACAGTCAGCCATCTACATCCTGATTTAAGTATGACTCAACCAGAGTCGATTTATATCCTCATTCCGGTTCACGATCGCAAAGCGATTACTCTTGCCTGCTTAGAGCAACTTGACCAGCAGGAAAATTTGCAGCGCTACAGGGTTGTTGTCATTGATGATGGTTCTACAGATGGGACAGCAGAAGCCATCCAGAGGCTTTACCCAACAGTGTTTTTGTTGCAGGGTGATGGTAATTTATGGTGGACTGGAGCGATTAAAAAAGGGATGGAATATGCTTATGAACAGGGTGCTGATTTTTTTATCTGGCTTAATGATGATACGCTCCCTTCTTCGGGATGCATTCCAGCGATCGTCAATGAATGTGTTCAATCCTCCAACAAAATCGTTGCTGCTCAATGTTATGCTTCATCCAATTTTGAGATGCCAACCTACGGGGGGCAAAAGAAACGGTTTCTCTCAGTTGAGCTTTTCCATACACCTCGTAATCAGGCGATCGCATGTGATTGCATGAGCGGAAACCTGGTGTGTCTACCTCGTTCTATTGTAGATAAAATTGGTTATCCTCCTAGCGATCGCTTACCCCATTGCCTTGCAGATATTGTCTACACATGGGAAGCCAAAAAAGCTGGATATGAGTTGAAAGTTTTAGGAAATGCAACCGCAACTTGTGCCTTCAATCCTTTGGAAGAAGGTTGGGCATCCAGTGCAATCTCAATGGAGAAGCGTTGGAGATTGATCACCTCTCCAAAATCAAACTTGTATCCATCCGCGTACTGGAATTACTGCAAAAGTTTCTATGGCAGTCTGGCTTTCATTCCATTCATCCAGGTTTATTTTCGTTTGGTTTTATTTACGATCGCCCGCTGGGTACTGCCGCTTTCCTGGCTCAAAACGATGAAAGCACTGAAGCAAAGGATTCTATCTTAATCATCCTTAAATATGACTTTGAAGCAATCTGTTTTTATTACTATTCCAGCTTACAACCGCAAGACAATTACTCTAGCGTGTTTAAAAACGCTGGAGGAAAACGGCGACCTGGAACGCTATCAGGCTGTAGTAATAGATGATGGATCTATCGATGGTACAGGACAAGCAATTCGGGCTATCTACCCAGAAGTAACGGTTTTGGAAGGGGATGGCACTTTGTGGTGGACAGGAGCGATCGTGCAGGGAATGAAGTATGCCTGTCAACAAGGGGCAGCATTGATTATTTGGTTGAATGATGACTGCACGCCTGCTCCCGATGCGCTCTCTCAGTTGGTTGAGTTTTGGCAACATCACCCCCAGGCAATTGCGGGAGCAGCCTGCTATGACTTAGAAAGCAATGCACTCCATGCTACAGGCGCACAGGGACGTAAACGCATGGCGGCAAAGCCAGGGGAGACGATCGCGGTTGATGAAATGAGCGGTCATTGTGTGGGCATTCCGATCGCGGTTATAAAGCAAATTGGCTTGCCCGATGTGCGTCACTTTCCTCACTATCACGGCGATAGTATGTACGTCTTAAAAGCAACCCGTGCTGGCTTTCTAGCTTACATTTTGGGAGATGCCAGAATTGCTCATGCAGGTGTGATTAAAACAAAATTGGAGGATTTTCTTGGTGCACCAGATGCACATCGATCGTGGCTACAACAATCCAATACAGTTTTCTTTAATAAAAAATCGTTTTACTTCTTGCCTACCCAATACTTTTACTACCAGCAAAAGTACGGCACGTTTGTTGGTACTTTGATTTTCTTCACAAAAATAGTGCGATGGTCGATTCGATTCATCCAATTGGGTTCACGGTAAATGATTCTAACTATCTAATGCAATGAAATTGCTTCATACCATAACTGCTTATCCTCCTAGCGTTGGGGGTGCCCAAATCCATCAGCACTATCTGGCGCAGGAGTTGCAGTTGCGGCATTCGGTTCAAGTGGTGAGTCATTGGGATGCCAACCGCACTGACTGGCTGTTAGGAACGACCCTTAAAGCGCCTAGCGCCAGCCATGACTATTTAGTCGATAAGATCCCTGTTCACCGCTTGGGCTTGTCGCTAAAGGAAAAACTGCGATTGGCTCCGTTTGTGCCGCTGTATTATCCGTTAATGGATGTGGCGTTACCACCGATCGCCCATTTGCTAGAGCAGCACATCGCTCCCTATACTGCAAATGCTGATCTCATCCATAACATTCGTATTGGGCGTGAGGGCTTGAGTTATGCATCCTATCAAGCCGCACGACGACGAGATCTGCCGTTTGTGCTGACTCCAGTCCACCATCCCCGCTGGGTCGGCTGGCGCTACCGAGCCTATCTTCGGCTGTATCAGATGGCAGATGCGGTGTTAGCGCTCACGCAGGCAGAAAAGCGCATCTTGGTGGGGCTTGGTGTGCGCGAGGAATGCATTACGGTGACTGGCGTTGGAGCGGTGTTAGCGTCAACGGCTGACCCAAACGCTTTCCTGAAGCAGTATGGACTGGCGGCACCGATCGTGCTCTTCCTGGGGCAGCATTATCCTTACAAAGGCTATCAGCAACTGCTACAGGCGGCTCCTTTGGTGTGGCAAAAGGTGCCAGAGGTGCAGTTTGTCTTCATTGGTCCGCCTGTTGCTGATTCAGAACAGGCATTTGCTCAGGTGAGCGATCGGCGCATTCATCGCCTGGGGAATGTAGACTTGCAAACTAAAACCGATGCTCTGGCTGCGTGTACGCTTCTCTGTGTTCCTTCTAGTCAGGAAAGCTTTGGCGGTGTTTATACAGAAGCCTGGCACTTTGGGAAACCTGTGGTTGGTTGCAATATTCCAGCCATTGCAGAGGTGATTAGCGATGGCAGCGATGGTTTTCTGGTTGATCAAACGGCTAAACAAATTGCCGATCGCCTGCTTGATTTGTTACTAAATCCAATTCAGGCTACCGCAATGGGCACTGCTGGCAAGCATAAAGTTGAATCACGCTTCACCTGGGAGAAAATTGCAGAGCAGGTGGAAGGAGTGTATCGGGGCGTGGTGGAAGGCAAGCGGTAAAAGGCTAAAGGCTAAGGAAGTTGTACAGATATAACAGCATAGTCTGTAGCTGTCAGCCGTCAGCCGTCAGCCGTCAGCCGTCAGCGAAAAGCTGATAGCTGATAGCTGATAGCTGCTCCAAAAGTGTGCAGTTATTTTTTAGCAAGCTCTAAGGGATGAAGGGTAAATTAAAGGCTAAAGGCTAAAGGATAAAAATGGGAAATGACTAACTTCATACTTTAGCCTTCATCCTTCGTCAGCCTTCATCCTTCGTCGCCTCTCCTCACGCCTCCCTCCCCATGTGCCCTACACTCTCCCGCTTCATTTTGAACACTCGGATTGACGCAACAAGTTATGAGGATGCGTGCGATCGCATTCAGGCTTGGGTCGCGGCGAAAACCCCTTGCTACGTTGTGGCAGCAAACGTCCATGTGGTGATGACCGCCTACTGGTCGCGATCGTTTCAGCGCGTGATTAACGGCGCAGCGCTGGTTACACCGGATGGCATGCCACTCGTTGTGGGCTTGCGTTTATTAGGAGTCAAGCATCAAGCGCGCGTGTATGGTCCTGATTTGATGCTGGCGTGGTGCGATCGTGCGGCGCAGGCAGGCATCCCAATTTATCTTTACGGCGGCACAACGTCGATGCTAGAAGCGCTTCAGCAAACGCTAGAAACGCGCTTTCCAGGCTTGGCGATCGCAGGCAAGCATGCGCCACCGTTTCGCCTTTTGACGGCAGAAGAAGAGGAGGCGGATCGCGATCGCATTCATGCGTCTGGTGCTGCTGTCGTCTTTGTCGGCTTGGGCTGTCCCAAGCAGGAAGAATGGATGGCACGGCAACAAGAAAAATTACAGGCTGTCCTGATCGGTGTGGGAGCGGCATTCAGCTTTCACAGTGGCGAAGTCTCTCAAGCACCGCGCTGGCTGATGGCATGGGGCTTGGAATGGCTGTATCGCCTGATCATGGAGCCGAGACGGCTATGGCAGCGCTATTTAATTAACAATCCAGCATTCTTAATGCTCTTTTTCTGGCAATTACTAAGCGCATGGCGATCGCGCCCCGATCGCACGGTTTAAAGTCGCACTGCCTAAAGACATGCGCGTTGGCGATAACTTTTGGTGTCATTTGCGGAATACTCAACGTATTGCCCCGCAAGTTTGCTGCTGACGTGCTTTACAGTGCAGAGACTTGCCTTTTCAGGAGCCTCACCGTCATGGATCAGATCCCTGGTGTAGCGTGTCAAAAAGCGACCGATATCCGTGCCCCGTATCGACTGGACTGGCACAAACTGTTTTGCTGGCGCTGGCATCAGGCGATCGCCCTGCTTATGTGCGATCTGGCAGCGCTGGCGATCGCGGGTCGCATAGCCGCTCACCTTAATCAGTTCTATGCACCGCTACCACCGCCGCTTGTTTTGGGCACCTGGCTGGGACTACCAGGATTATTCTGGATTTTAATGACGGTAACGCTGTTGCTCTTTGCCCACAGTGGACTATACAGCACCTCTAGTCGGTGGAAATATGTGCGATCGGGGCAACAGGTGAGCGCCATCTACCTTTCAGCGCTGCTCCTGGGCTATTTTTATGACCCCAAACTGGCACCACCGCGATCGCTGTTTATCACCGCCTGGTTGGGTAGCGTTGCCCTAGTGATTGGGTTTCGGCTAGTGGCAAGCCTGGTACTGAAGCAGTTTGAACACGCGCAAACGCATATCTTTTTACTGGCGCGGGCAGAACGACTCTCGACGTTAGCGCAGGTATTGCAGCGGCGATCGCGCTATCACGTCGTCGGCATGGCGTTTGCCTCCACCATCAGCACGACTGCAACGATTCAAGCCATCCTAAGCTCTGGCGCACAGGAAGTGTTGGCAGAAAGCTTGCCCCAGACCGAACTAGCATCGGGACTCTATTGGCAGCTACGTCGCGCTGGCATCACGCTACGGCTGATTCCCTCTAGCGTGGAAATGCTGCATCGACGCGGTGTGCCAGAGGTTATCGCTGGTATTCCCACTCTACGCATGGAAGCCGCTTTGTTCGGCGGGTGGGACTATCGCCTGAAGTGCTGGTTTGATTGGGTGGGTGCCTTGCTTGGCTTGATTTTGCTCTCGCCGCTCTTTTTGGTAGTGGCGATCGCCATCAAACTTTCATCTCCCGGCGCAATTTTCTTCTGTCAGGAACGGATGGGGCTTCACGGTCGCGTCTTTCAGATGTGGAAGTTTCGCACCATGATTCCAGATGCTGAGACATTGCAGGCAGCGCTCGAACAGCACAATGAAGCGGGTGATGGCGTGATGTTCAAAATTAGGCGCGATCCACGCGTGACCGCGATCGGGCAGTTCCTACGTCAGACCAGCATTGATGAATTGCCACAACTGTTTAATGTGCTGCTAGGGCAAATGAGCTTAGTCGGTCCGCGTCCCTTGCCCTTGCGCGATGTCGAACGGTTTGATCCGTGGCATCACACTCGTCATCAAGTTTTACCGGGCATTACGGGGCTTTGGCAAGTCTCTGGGCGATCGTCCCTTGATGCCTTCAATGATGCTGCCCGTCTCGACTTGTACTACATCGACAACTGGTCGCTCAACTTGGACCTGGAAATTTTGCTAGAGACCGTCAAAATTGTCGCTTGTGGCAAAGGCGCTTATTAGACAAAAAAATGGCTGCTAGCTTAACCAGAACGGTTACCTTAGCAGCCACTTTTTTGAGATGGGCGGGGCGAGACTCGAACTCGCAAGCCTTTCGGCGCCGCATTTTGAGTGCGGTGCGTCTACCAATTCCGCCATCCGCCCATGCTTTTGTCTCACTATTATACTAGATTGGGCGGCGCTGGTATGTCGATTTCTTCACTCGGCTCTCTGTTAGATGAGCGGTTGAACCGAGCTGATGTAAATTGGGTCAAGCATCAGAAAACTTTCTTCAGTAAACCCTCAGTCGTCTATCAGCTCAAGAGTATCTGGACTGACAGACGACCTCGACAACCAATTGATGCACTTTGACGCTTCTAATTCAGTCGGACATCGCAAACGAATCAGTGTGCGTTAATCTCACTCAATAGCAATGCTTTAGTTACCAAAAGCATCTTTGATGTTGTCAACAGCACTTTCAACTGCGTTCTTTGTTTTATCGATCGCGGTTTGGGTGCGAGCCGAATCTTTGTCAGCTTTGCGCTCGATTCTAGCGGCATCTTTCTTAGCTTTGCGTCCGATCGGGCTGTCGTTATCGGTTGCGCGATCGACCTTAGCAGCGTTGGTTCGTGCCGTCTGCTTGAGCTTATCGGTCGTGTCACGAACGAAGCCTTTGGTGCGTCCAGCATCTTTACTTGCCTTGCCTTGAACTTCACTGCCTGCATCCGCTGCGGCGATTAAATTTGTAGCAGGAGCAGCCATTGCTGTGACGTTTGAAACGAAAGAACCTTGCCAAACGAAGGCGATCGCCGAGACACAAAGTAACGCTGTCGTCAGCCAACGTCCAATAGCCGATAACCGTTTTGCGAAATAGTTCAGTTGCATAGAATACAGTCTCCAAGAATTTAGTATCCTATTTCTACTGCATCTGATGGATGAACTATATCGCCCCCCAGACAGACGTTCTTGTCAGTGGCTAATTAGGTAATGTAACTGATGCAGGCATCACCAATTCCGCCAGCCGCCCACAACTTTTGCGTCTTTGCGCTGCTGCGTTGGGCGAGTTTGGAGCAGCGATTGATATTCTTGACTGCTTGCCCAGCGATCGATTTCGCGCGCCCGTAACACGGGTACCGGATGAGTCAGTTGTGCCGTCATTGCCTGCTTCAGCAGTTCGCCCAGTTGGTCGTTGCTGATGTCATCGTAGGCGCGTGCTTGCGTCAGAAACGCCTCCAAATTTAGCTGCCCCGAAAGAGTCGGCGAACCACCTGCCAGCTTCATGAGTACGGAACTCACCACTTTGGGATTTTGAATCGCCAGAAGAGCGGCTCGATCGCACGTAAATTCGGCACAGCGCACCCACTCTAAAATTTGTGCTTGCAAGCTTTGGGCGATCGCGCCCCCTAACGTGGGCAATTGCCCTGCTGCCAGCACAAGAATATTTGCCAGCGTCAGGTAAACCCCGTGTTCGCACTTGAGATGCCCCAATTCGTGGGCAATGACTGCCTGAATCTCTTCGGGAGTGAGCAAATCAAGCAGTGATGTATGCACCACAATAAAGGGTTGCTTGCCGCGCATCGCAAAGGTGTAGGCGTTGGGAACGGGGTGCTGCCGGATGTAAAGTTGGGGCGGTTCTAAATCCAGCACTTTGCAGGCATCCAGCAACAGCGTGTGCAAATCAGGCAACTGCTGCTCACCGACTAAAACGCTGGACGCGATATTTTCCAGGTAAAAAAACTGTTCGGCGATCGGTCCCAGCAAGTTCCGAATCACGACATCCAGACCGGGCAATTGCTTCAGGTTTGCCGTTGCCTCGAAGTCTAGGGGATGCCGAAAGTGATCGGCTCTTAAGCCAATCAGGGGTGTTTTGAGAAAAGACATGGTGTGCAAAGAAGACCAGGAATAGGGCGAGGAGCAACAGCTACCAGAGACAAGGCAAAGCTAGAAACCACCGTTGTGTACTGCTGATTGACATTCTAAGAGCAATACTGCTGTACGTCGTTCATCGACAGTATAGCGAGAACTGCTTCTACCTTGCGTCTGTGATCACGCTCTGATATCATGCTGTGCTTTCGCGCTCCGATATCATGCTGTGCTTTCGCACTGTGCAGCGCTGCGTCCCCCCCCATCAGGTCTTAACCTTGTTCGGTTACGGGAATAGCGATCGCTGTATCGGGCAGCAGCAGAGGATTCTCTACATCGACTCCAAACTGAGTTCGCTGTAGATTAGCTCCAAGTTTTTGCAGCTTGGCGGTCAAATTTTCGTAGCCGCGATCGAGATGATGCAAGCCCT
This sequence comes from Tildeniella nuda ZEHNDER 1965/U140, assembly GCA_019358895.1. Lineage (GTDB taxonomy): Bacteria > Cyanobacteriota > Cyanobacteriia > Leptolyngbyales > Leptolyngbyaceae > Stenomitos > Stenomitos nudus. Next base: position 211,145 of record JAHHIG010000005.1, read on the forward strand.
GAACCGTTGTCTTACCATGAGCCGCTAGACCTGCCAATACCAGAGACGCAGACGCACGAAGATCGGTTGCAACCACAGGAGCACCGGACAACATGGGTACGCCACGGACGATCGCGTGAGTACCTTTGACACGGATGTCGGCTCCCATGCGGGTCAGCTCTGGCACGTGACCAAAACGGTTTTCAAAGACGGTTTCAGTCATCACGCTATCGCCGTCACTGAGAGTCAGCAATGCCATAAACGGTGCCTGCATATCGGTCGGAAATCCAGGATAGGGCAGCGTTTCAATATCGGTGGCAAGGTGACGCTGACCGGGAACAATGCGAAGGCGATTGGGCGCGTCTTCAATGACCTGTGCGCCGATCGCGTGGAGCTTGGCAATCACCGCTGTTAAATGGTCTGGCACTACTGGAGAGAGGCTGATTTCAGAGTGGGTGATCGCTCCGGCAACCAGAAAAGTGCCCGCTTCTACACGATCGGGGACAATGGCGTAGTCGGTAGTATGCAAGCTGGGTACACCCACGATCGTAATCGTATTGGTGCCCGCACCACGAATTTTGGCACCCATCGCCCGACAGAAATTAGCTAAATCGGCAACCTCTGGTTCTTGAGCGGCGTTTTCGATCGTCGTTTCGCCCTCTGCTAGAGTGGCTGCCATCATCAGCGTTTCAGTCGCCCCCACGCTGGGATAATCCAGATAAATTTTTGCGCCCTGAAGACGCTTCTTTCTGCCGCTCAGATAGGCATTCACGATGCCGTGATCAATTTGCACGTTTGCACCCATCGCTTGCAAACCGCGCACGTGCAGATCAACGGGTCGAGCACCGATCGCGCAGCCACCAGGCAAGGGAATTCTGGCAACGCCTAGACGAGCAAGGAGAGGACCAATGACAAAAAAGCTGGCGCGGAGTTGACTGACCAACTCGTACGGTGCTTTCGACTGAGCAATATGAGAGGCATTGACCAACAAGCTATCTCCCTGCCGCTCTAGTTTTACTCCCAGGGCGGAGAGAATTTCGCCCATGCGGGTCACATCCGCCAGAGCCGGAACATTGCGGATGCGGCAGTCTTGCGAGCAAAGCAGTGCTCCAGCCATGATGACGAGCGCCGAATTCTTAGCGCCGCTGATAGCAACATGACCGTGCAAAGAAGCACCGCCCACGATTTGCAGGACGGCTTTATCTTCTTCCGCTGAAGAATGTGTATTGGAGAGGCTAGTCGAGAGAGTAATTGGTCTGTCCTCCGATAAATATTGGGTGACGCATCAACGTGAAGCGTCAGTTTTGCAAGCCATAGTTTTTGAGGGCTTTAAAAAAACTGACATCGAAATCTTACCGGAAAGATGCAAAATGTACAGTTTTTCATCGCCAACGCGATCGCCCAACAGCTTTGGGGCATCACAGAAGTATGCTCTATTTCTGGTCAAAAGTGATTGACAGATGTCGCCAATTAATCGATGATTGTGAATCACGGCTGTCGCTGCACACGTGCGGAACTGGCGGAATTGGTAGACGCGCTAGATTCAGGTTCTAGTGTTCGCAAGGACTTCCGGGTTCAAGTCCCGGGTTCCGCATTTAGACTGAGCCAGATGGGAGAAACAACTTAAGTAGCCGAGGTATCACATTAGCTCCGTGCATCCCTCAGATTTGCTTATCTTTGTAACGATGTTTGTAACAAAATTTTAATTGATCAAACTTAAGTGCTGACCAGCCTTCAGAACCCTTTAGTAAAACAGATACGAAAACTTCATCAGACAAAGGAGCGGCGGCAGCAGCAGCTTTTTTTGCTAGAAGGTACCCACTTATTAGAAGCAGCACTGATCGCCGATCGCCCATTGGAAACCCTCTGCCATACGATCGCGTGGCAAACAAGGTATCCTTTGCTGTGGGAGCAGGCACAGCGTCTCTCACAGCGGATTGAACTCGTTAGCGCCGATGTACTACGCGCGATCGCCACGACGGTTGAACCGGACGGCGTTGTTGCCACTGTTGAACGTACATCCACGCCTGCTCCGGTCTTTGCTAGTCTTGGCTTGGTTTTAGAAACGGTGCAAGATCCCGGCAACTTGGGCACGATGATTCGCACGGCGGCGGCGGCGGGTGCCGATGGCTTGTTGCTCAGTGCTGACAGCGTTGATTTTGACCATCCCAAAGTGTTGCGATCGTCTGCCGGACAATGGTTTCAGCTACCAATGGCGGCGAGTTCTAATCTGCAAGCAGAGCTGACTCACTGTCAGCAACAGGGGATGCAGATCGTTGCCACTTTACCAGCCGCAACCTTGACGTACTGGGAGGTTGATTTGCGACAGCCAACGCTGATTCTCATGGGCAATGAGGGTGGAGGACTCTCGCCAGAGCTTGCGGCGATCGCCAATCGCCAAGTCACCATTCCCTTAAGTCCCGGCGTGGAGTCGTTGAATGTGGCGATCGCCGCAGCGCTCATTTTATACGAAGCCAAGCGGCAACGGGTGAGGAGTGAGGAGTGAGGAGTGAGGAGTAAGTGATTCTGCGCCATACTCCTGGCTGTTAGTTCTGATCGACTCCCCACTCCCGACTCCCTACTCCGACTCCCTACTCCGACTCCCTACTCCCCTCCCCATCCTGCTGCCGCTTCTGAATAAATTCCTCAATATCTGCCACTGCCTGCTCAAAGCTATTCAAGTCAAACTGCTCGGTGAGAGATGCATTGATGTTTCTCTGTTGGTTCGGCTCAGGTAGAGGTGGCGGTAAGGTCTGGTCAGCGGGTTGAAGCGTCTCTTGCAGTTGGTCAAGCGATTCTATAAACGCCCTAGCTGCTGCGTACCGTAGGTTTTGCTGACGCTGATTCATAAGTGCTGACTCCACAATCAAGGATCAAAAAACCGGACTGCTTGGGAGAGTGACGGGATGAACTGTCCGTTTGAACGTGAGAACTGAGTTTGTAAGCGGCGATCGACCGTAAGTGGCACTCTGGCTGAACGGTCAGTATTAAGGTTCCCAATTTAGAGTCGGGTTACGTCAAGCAACCAAATTAGCAACCCTCACAATAGCGTCAAGGGTTACTTGAGTCAGTTGCAAGTGGTCAGTTTCGCTAAATTAGCGCGATCGACCACTGCTTTTCGTTTTAGCTAGACTCCTCCATCTCGCGCAAAATCTGCTCCACTAGCGCTGGTTCTGCTGACGAGACTAATGTTGAGGGATAAACCGCCTGTCCCCACATGGGATGAATCACGATCGAGCAGCCGTCGCTACCAGCAATGCGATAGCCCAACGCGGCGTGTACAATTGCTACGTCATCTAACTTAAGCTCTCCAGGGCGAGCAAGCAGGGGTAAGCCAGTGCGAGGATCAAAGAGGGCAGCAGTATATCCCCTACGGTTGATCTGTACCGCGATCGCATAGCCAAGTTTGAGAAACCGCCGACGCAGTTTGCGTTTCTGCACTTCGGCAGTGGGCGATCGCTCTAACAAGTCGCAGTCACATGGTTGGAGCACAATCAGCATTGATCGCGCTGGGCATAACCAATCAGGTAGCAGTTTGTCCTGATAATGAGAGACAAACTGACTGGGTGGATGGACGGAGTATTGAGTTTGCGCCAGTTCGATAGCTCCATTCACACATTTTCGGGCGATCGTTTTCCCCATTTTACGCAGGAGTATGTGCCATGCAAGCGAGGACTTTAGTAGTGCCCTTCGTTACGACCTTTCTCCCAGACCAATACAGACGCTGGTCTCAGGGCAGTCTTTCGTAAAGCTTCTAAGAGGATGTTTTACAAGTTCTCCCATTCGTAGCAAAAACCTAGATCCCCCTTAATCCCCCTTAAAAAGGGGGAGTTCAAGGCTATTTCGGTTCTTACGCACTTTTGGTGAAGCTTCGGCAGACTGGAGATAGAGGAACATTTTTCAGGAGGGTATCCACTTCGTCCATCATCTCATCCGCCAACTTCTACCTAATTCAACGCATCTCAGCTTGGAGGAGGCTGTAGAAGCAAACACAGGGCGTATTACTCTCAATCTCACTTCAACCCAGCCCCATGCCGCTTGCCCAGTCTGTCAACAGTTGAGCCAGCGAGTTCATAGCTGCTATGAACGAAGATTGAGGGATCTGAACTGGGCTGAATGTTCAGTTACTTTGGAAATTACAGTTCGTAAACTGTTCTGCGACAATCAGAGCTGTCAACGTCGGATTTTCGGCGAACGCTTGCCTCAATTAACTGCACCTTGGTCGCGGCGCACCAATCGCATGACTCAACAAATCCAAGACACTGGAGTTGCTTTAGGGGGAACAGCCAGTGTAGAGCGAAGGAATTAGTGTCACAACCGAAGGAATAAATGTCACAACCGTCCTTCGCCTCAAAGTCCTACAGAATAAAGCTTTGAGGTTTTTTAGCGCTCAATTTTTCAAGAAAACCCAACCGAAGGATTATGTGTCATTTCGTGGGGCTACCGAAGAAATAAATGTCACTTCGTCAGTCATTGTTTGAAACCCTTGTCCTGGAACGATTTCATCGTTCTTCGGCGATCGCCGAAGAATTTCATGTCACTTTGTTGGCTTAAAAGCTGAAACCTTTACGTATTAACAGTTTCAAGTCTTACTAGGTTTACCGAAGGATTATGTGTCATATCGTGAGGCTACCGAAGAAATAAGTGTCACTTCGTTAGTTTAGAAGCTGAAACCTATACACATGAGTAGTTTCAAGCTCTACTAAATTTACCGAAGGATTACGTGTCATTTCGTTGGAGCAGTTTTCCTTCATCCTGCGGGGGCTTCACTGTTGCCGAAGGCGATCGCCTACCAACTATAGGAAAACTTCACTCAGAGATTATTGAATAGGTTGCTGTGTTCTTAGAAGCGACCCCTATAAGATCAGTGTAACTGCACGATGGCTATCCTCCTCAAGAGGCTCCCGGTAGAATATAAGGTATTAAGGAGATAAACTTGTTGTCCTCGTATGACTGCAACTGTCACACTGCAACTTCCAGATCCTATCTATCAGCGATTGGTCAATACGGCGACCGCAACAGGGCGATCGCTTGAAGCGGTCATGCTCCATGCCCTGAAAGTCGGTAGTCCTCCAGATTGGGAAGATGCACCCGATGAGTTTCAGGCAGATTTAGCCGCTCTTGACCGTTTGGAAGATGAGGCTCTATGGAAGGTTGCCACAGGTCACAAGACTGAGGAGGATATGGCACGGCATTTCGAGTTGTTGGAGCGCAACAAAGAACACACTCTTACCTCAGCAGAACAGGTGGAGTTGGCAGAACTGCGATCGTAGGCGGATCTTTTCATATTACGGAAAGCCCATGCTGCTGCTCTTTTACATTGGCGTGGTCATCGTGTTCCCCATTCCTGATCGCTTGTGTCTGCCTATATTCCTGAATCTTTAAAGACCCAAATTCGAGAGTGCGATCGCCATGGCTGCTGCTACTGCTTGACCAGCGAAGCCAATAGCGGTCTGCCAATGAGCTTTGACCACATTCACCCCCAGTCCAAAGGCGGGAACACTTCCTTTGAAAATGTTTGCTTGGCTTGTCGCTCCTGCAATGAGTACAAATCCGACTTGACCGAAGCCCAAGATCCGCTCACTGGGGAAATCGTTCCCTTGTTTAATCCGAGGGCACAGCAGTGGTCAGAATACTTCGCTTGGAGCTTGGATGCAACACGAGTGGAGGGGCAAACGCCAGTCGGACGAGCCATGATTGCTGCATTACGGATGAATAATCCGGTCATCTTGGCTACTCGTTCGCGTTGGGTGATCAGTGGTTGGCATCCTCCTACAATTCAGTGAAAGTTTTTTCCTGCCTGCCATCGACAAATTCACACACTCTACGACAACTCTCATCTGGTACTGCACCTGAGTACTCTGGAGAAGCCAAAGCAAGACCCACAGCGACAAAAATTCCTTGCTTGGGTTTCACAAGTAAGACCCAAATAAGAGAGGGCAGATGGGTTCGAAAGCGCTGAACCTGGGCTGAAGCAGGTACAATCAGTTCCAGATTGGCAATCTGTTGCGGGTGAACTGGAGTTGTAGGTTTCGCTGCTTCAGTTCACCTAATTGTGATTTGGAACAAGTGATGGGATGGAGCAATATGAATCAGCAGTTGCCCCAGTTCATTCATCATCTTGTCGATCGCTTGCAGTTGGTTGAGGGAATTGTGGCGATCGCGTTAGGTGGCTCAAGGGCAAGAGGCAACCATACACCCAAGTCAGATGTAGATCTGGGGCTTTATTACCAGCCAGAGAACCCGCCTGATCTCCTTGCTCTGAATCGCCTTGCCTCTGAACTAGATGACAGCCACCGTACAAACCTGATCACCCCAATCGGTGAGTGGGGAAAGTGGATTAATGGTGGGGGATGGCTCAAAGTGGAAGGCATTCCAGTCGATTTTCTCTATCGGGATGTGGCTCAGGTGAATCAGGTCATCAATGACTGCCATGCTGGAAAAATTGCGATTGACTACCAACCCGGACATCCTCACGGCTTCGTATCCTCGATCTATATGGGTGAAGTTGCCCTTTGCCTACCGCTTCACGATCCAAATGTCGTTTTGGAGTAATCTGGCATCTACACCACGAACCGCAGGTAGGAGTCTAGTATTATTTCTCCATACCAAAAGCTGCTTACGTTAGTAAGTTAGAATAACGCAAACACTAGCTGTCAGGAGAGCAATGTAAATTTATGTAGGTAAGAGCGGCTATCTGTAACAAAGCTAATAAGCCCTAGGGTCTTAACCAATTCGAGTTGGAAGTATCTATGGAATACTACTTCAATGAACTAGATGCAATAAAATTTCAAAGGCTAGTCAACAGTATTCTTGATGCCAAATTTGGCGTAGATACTCGTCTAACTCCTCTGTATGGTTCAGATGGAGGGAGAGATGCAGAGACTGCCCCACGAAATCCGTATTTTGAATACCAGGTAGATGATGTTAAACCGCCAGTTAATAGAGCTGTTGGGAAATAATTACAGGTTAGGTTGAGATTCTGACCTTCCTGGTTTGGAATGTCTTTCTCAGGCAGCCATCAAGTAGAAGTTCCATAAGCCAGCCGCAGTCAGCATCAAGTGATCATCAAACGCCTCAATCCGATTCCGATAAATGCTACTGACTGCGCCATAGCGCTTCACTCCAGCGAAGGCATGCTCACAGATCACCCGTGATTGGCTCAACGCTCGATTCTCAGCCTTCTGCTCCGCGCTCAGTTTCCCACCTCTCGGTTTCTTATGTGGGATGCGGATGTTGTCATACTGCTGGTGGACACTATACAATCACGAACTCTTTGTCGCGTTTCACGAATTCGTAATTGTACATCAGAAGGCGGCACTCGGATTTGAACCGAGGGTGAGGATTTTGCAGACCCTTGCCTTACCACTTGGCTATGCCGCCGAAACCGTGAATGATTTCTAGAAACTTGACTATACCAAATTTTATTCGCTACTGATCTATCAGAATGCTTCTGAATTGCTGTTCAAGGAAGCGTAATGAAGTGAAAGTACCTGTAGCAGCGCGATCGCCTTGTTTCGTTTTCAGCGCAGACTGGCACAAATGATTGGCGATTAAGCATAAAAGCAGTATCGATTTTTGGTCTTTAGCTTTCTCCTACCACGGGTTGCCGATCATGGTAAAGGCTGCCCAATAATACGGATGGGAGAGTTGACGATCGCGGACGGCAAGGCTAGCTGGTGGCAAGGGAATTCCTTCGCCTGCTTCAATACCTTGCAGACGACCATTTTGAAGGAAGACCCGTCCTTGTGCCATGTCGAGCTGTGCTTTTCGGAGTGCTTCGGCTTTGATGCGGGCAGTGCGGAGATCTTTGTAGAAGCCAGTCATAAGAGCGGTCGTGGCGGCATCGCTAACGTACCACAGGCTGGCAACGGCGGTTTTAACGCCTGTTTGCACTGCCAGACCGCCAAAGCCCAGTTCGGCTTCGCGATCGCCCAGAGCCGTGGCACAGGCGCTTAGCACAAGGAGTTCGATTTGTGGATCGTTCCAGCCGAGTTGACGGACTTGATCGAGCCGTAGTTTATCGTTCCAGAGTTGGATGTAGGAGTTGTCGATCGAACCAGGGGAAAAGTCAGCGTGAGTTGCCAGATGAATGATGCCAAAGGGCTGCTCTTGACGAAACGCTTTGAGGTTGGCGAGGGTGACGTTGTTGTTAAAGGCAAGCCGTCCAGACCAGAGTTGGTTTACCAGAAGGGACACTTCAACGGGTACAGATGGTAGGGGGGGCTGATCTTGAGTACTTTCTGAGATGCCTAGCCCCAACACCTTGACATCTCGAATATTGCGGTAGCGGGTGTCCGTGAGGTTCAGGCTGGGCATGACACCAATGCTGTATTTTTCGATGAGAAAGCCTTGACCATCGTTGAGCGCGGCAACGGGGAGCGATCGCAAGCCTGTATCTAGCAGAAACACCAGATTATCAATGCCTCTGGTTTGCAGATCAGCGGCGATCGGTGCGATCATCCACTGATAAAGCTGGCGGCTCATACCGAGATACGTTGTAGCGCGTGTCTTACGGGGATCTGAGATTTCAGTGCGGAACCGTTGCGCCAGCGGCAGCACGAGAGCGCGAGTTGCTTCTGGAATACGTTTACGAATGGCTTCACCGTTTGCGGTAACCACGACGAGTTCGAGTTGATCCGTGCTGCGTTGACTCGTCTGAGCGAAGCTTGTATCGACAGTATCATCCCGAAGTTGCTTGGTTTGGGTCACCGCTGCTTCGAGTGAGGCAGGCACAAAACTGACGTAAATGAAGGCAGGCTTGGCACCAGTATCTTTCTCAATGCGTTGAGCCACTTCTCTGGGTTCTTCGCGGGACTTCTCACGGGTATCTGCCAGCCCAAGATACGCCTCAAACGTGCGAGTGAAGCGATCGTCTGGAGTATCGGGTGCCAATTGAAAAGCAGGCAGCGGATTCCCGATCGGTTTCAGGTCTGTTCGAGAGCAGCTTGTTAACGCACAGAGATCTGGCACCGTGATGGTTTCTGGGGTTGGGTTGTTGACACCAGGATCCTGGACATTTACTTGCACCTGTACTGGATTGGAAGTCGAGACACCATCGGTAGCCCTGAGCGTAAAGGCATTGAGTAGTCCAATCGCGTCTGCTGGGGGTGTGTAGACAAGAACATCACCTGGGGTAAGGGTACTGCTGCCAGGAATGACGGGATTACCGTTGAGGGTTAACGTTGCACCAGGGGCGATCGACGCAATGGTGAGCACTGTCACATCCTGGTTGACATCTGCCACGCTAGGGGACAACGCGATGTAATCAATCGTAAACGGGACATTTCTAGTTGCTCCAGAGAGTGACGCATTAGCGCTCAGCGTCGGTGGTGTATTGAGAGCGGTAATGGTTATACCCGCCGTTGGCACCACTGTGATGTTATTCGCCTGCACGGGAAAACTACCGGACGCGATGACATTCGTGCCGCCCCGGTTAAGTGCGCCTGCTGTGCCGTTTGCGCTTGTGCTGCCAACAACAAACGGTAGGTTGTTAGGACCACCATCATGTTGAATGGCGATCGTGCCGCCTGTGTCTGACCCCTGAGTGGCGATCGTCGTACCCGCTAAAGAACCCTGCACCAGTCCAGTCGCAAGAACTTGCACATTGCCCCCATTGCCCGTGGCATTAGCAAGGTTTTCGATGCCGCGTGTATCGATACTGGTAAACGTGATGTCGCTACCAGGGACAGAGCCAGAAAGGAGACTAACGGCTCCGCCTTGATACGTCGGATTGCCCACTGCAAAAGTGGTGTTTGTAATAGCTGAGGCATTAATGGTGCCAGTCACAATGCTGCCTCCTGCTTGCAGCGTGACATTGCCGCCCTGAGCGCCGTACCCGTTACCACCCGCGTAGAATGAATTGATGTTGTTTGTGGTGATGCTACCGCCAGCCGTTAAGTTGACCGCTCCTCCGCTGAAAGTGCCGAAGCCAGCACCTGTGGATGAGGAGTCGATCGTGCCTGTTGTAATGCTGCCAGGAGCCGAGAGGATCACTGGACCGCCATTACCCACCGTACTGCTGGTAGTAATGTCGCCTGTCAAAATATTGCCAGCACTGGTACGCAAAATGAGCGCTCGACTGGTCGTCAGCAAGCCCGAATCGGGGTCGCCTGTGGCTGTGACATCATTGCCAGTAATGGTGATCGCTCCTGTAAACGTAATGTCTCCACCCGCTTGTACCTTGAGCGCAACACCTGTGTAAGCACCGTTCGTGAAGGCACCTGCGGCGGTGATAATTGGGTCATAAAGGCTCACAAACGTGCCTGCGCCACCAGACAGGTTCAGTACAAAAAGATTACCGCTACTGGTAAAGTGCGAATCGCCAGAAATTGCACCATCACTGATGAGGCTGAGGTCGCTGCCGCTTTGAAAGGGTGCCGTTTGCAGATGGTTGAGTGCCAGAATATCGATGCCTCGATCGCCCTGCACCGTCAGTTTTCCGCCCGCTTTTGCTGTAAACGGAGTGGCAACACTATCACGAATAAACACCGTATCCCGTGCCAGCAGGTTCAGGTCACCTGTCGTTTGCAGTTGGCTTTCAACCAGCGTCAGATTACGATTCGCTGCTAAGGTTGCGGTCTGAGCTGTAGCAGTGCGAACGACGACATCACCCGGTGCGATCGCCGTTGTCGAGCCAGTTAGCGAAACCGTACCATCAGGATTCACGCTCACCCCTGTCGCGTTGCCAAAATTGCCTCCAGTCAGCAGTTGAGGGAGGGAGGCGATCGGTAAACTCCAGGCGTTCGGTACGGCTGACTGCGTTGGCGCGATCGGCTGAACTTCCAGACTCAAAAGATTTCCGGGCTGGCTGAGTTTGACAAGGCTCCGACCAGGAACGGCAGCGACGACGAGCTGCCCCTCTGGTGCAGTGAGGGTACCCGTGCTGACGATCGTCCCACCCAGCAATCTCAGTGTTTGACCAGAGGCAACGGCAAGATTGCCAAAATTGACGATGCTGCCCGGTTGCGCGATCGTAAACGCAAACGTATCCGGTGTCCCTACTAGCGCCGCGTAGTCATTTGTCCCATCGGCGCTAAACCACCCGTTGCCGAACCCAATGCCATTAGCGGTTGTTGCCGTAAAGGAACCAGGAACATTCAAACTGGCGTTCGCACCAAACACAATACCTGCCGGATTGAGCAGAAACAGGTTGGCGTTGCTACCTGTCACCTGAAGCCGTCCATTGATGATGGAAGCCTCGCCGCCCACCACTCGTCCCAAAATGTTCTGAATTTGGGGATTCGCCAAAAAATTAGCGGTTTCATTGGCAGACAGCCCAAACCGCTGGAAGCTTTGGAACAAATTTGCACCTGCCTGAGTGCCGCCGCTAATGTCATAACGGTTGCCGCTAAGAGTCACGCTGGTATTGGTGCCGTCAGGGGCTGCGGTGACTGACTGGGCGCGGGCAGGAGCCGTTGCCATGATGCCCAGCAGCGGTAAGGATGCCAGGAATGAACTAACGAGGGTGGGGAGTGGGGAGTGGGGAGTGGGGAGTAGGGAGTGGGGAGTGGGGAATAGGCTTCGACGTGAGCTTCGACGTGAGCGCTCAGCCGAACAGCGCTCAGCCGAACGGGAGTAGGGAGTGGGAAGTGGGGGTAAGGATGCCAGGAGTGATCCCATTCTGCTGACTAAAGGGGGTTTGACCGGAGTTGAAACGGGCTTGCGACGCAGAAAGAAGCGTCCTTCAGGAAAGCAAACTTCGATCGCAAACTGATCTGCCAAGCCTCGACGTTGGAGTGCCTGAGCGATCGCCGTGCGCGATCGCAGCACTTGCTCCAGCCGCCACTGCTGAGAAGCACTGCCAGTATGGTTACGGTAGTAGTAAAGTGGTTGCCTGACCCGATGCACCTCAGTGACTTCAGACAAGCGCAGGCATAAGTCGTAATCTTCTACGTAGTCTGAGCTGCTGCTGATACCGCCCACCTGCTCAAAGATCGATCGCCGCAGCAGGCGAAAGTGAAAGGTCATGAAATCCAGCAGCAGTCGTTCTTTAGAGTAAGGAATGCGACACCGCTGTCCATAGTGCATGACCGCACCCTGCTCGTCAATATCCAGGTAATCGGTGTACACCATCCCTGCTTGCGGCTGCTCGTTCAGAATGCGAACCGTTTGCTCAAGCGCTGTTGGAGCCAGCAGATCATCGCTATCGACCCAACCAAGATAGGCTCCGGTCGTGTGGGCGATCGCTGCCTGGAGTGCTGCGACCCGTCCTCGATGGGCTGCGGCAACGACACGCACCCGTGGGTCGCGTGCTGCATAGCGATCGATGATCGCCACCGATCGATCATCAGAACCGTCATCCCAAACCAGCAGCTCAAAGTCAGTAAACGTCTGTTGCAGCACACTCTCGATCGCAGCACCCAGAAACCGCTCCCGGTTGTACGTCGTCATCACAAGCGAAATCAGAGGTGACATAGTGTGCCTTCACGCATAAGGTCTGATCATTCATCGCAGTGAGTCCTAGACAAAGCCCTCGACAGTTCAGAAGGTGATTTAGTCCTCAGAAATTAAATCTAAACTGTAATGTGCTCATCCTGAAGGATGGGATAAATCTTGACAAAGGTTTGCTTGCACAAGGCTCACGCTGATCGACTGGCTTGCTGAAGAGAGGTAATCCTGCTAGATCCCTAACTTCTGAATCAGGTTCATCCCATCCAATCAGGACTGAACCAAGAAGCTAGGAATCTGTGACGCTACTTGATTTCTTTAGGAAACACTACCGTTTCAGGGCAACTGTAGCCCCATAATGACGAGATCACAGCGAACGGTCTCAAACTCTGCGACTCCTGGTAGATAACCCCACCGTTGAAAGCCAAACTGCTCAAAGAGGCGCAGGCTTGGCTGATTATGAGCAAAGATAAACCCCATGAGCGTTTTAATGCCAAACGACGAACTTTGCGCGATCGCCTCCTTCAGCAGTGTCTGCCCAATGCCTTTGCGACGGTGATGCAAGGAAACATAGATGCTCAACTCTGCCGCACTGTCGTAAGCCGCCCGTCCGTAGTAAAACGACTGGAAACCTAACCAGCCAGCAACCTCTCCCTCTACGTCCATCACCCACAGCGGTCGTTTGTCGGCGCTGTGTGCTTGAAACCAACTCACGCGACTTTCTACCGTAACAGGAGCGAGATCGGCTGTCACTGCCTGACTGGCGATCGTTGAGTTATAGATCGCGACGATCGCTGTCAAATCCGCTGCTGCTGCATCTCGAATGTACATTGCTGCTCCCTAGCCTCCACGTTGGCTGGAACTTATCACAAAGTTGGTTGCGCGTCAGCTCGTCCAGGTCGCTTGAGAAAACTCAGAAAACGTTTGACAAAAGCGTCGCCGATCATCACAATGTAGATCGCCTCTAAAAAGGCACCGAGGGACTGTAGTTCAATTGGTTAGAGCACCGCCCTGTCACGGCGGAAGTTGCGGGTTCGAGCCCCGTCAGTCCCGTAGCTCCCGTCTGGTACTAAGCAGTTTGCTTTTTCAGCAAACGAACTGCCTTACTGCGCCGTAGTCAGAACCAAGAGCGTATTAACAGTGGTCAAATCTTTTAGACAAAAAAGCCCAATCCGAAGACTGGGCTGGTAACCCATCAGGATGCATCTACTATGACGAACTTAGTATGCCCAAGCGCTGCTGTAGACTATCAAGCTTTGACTTTATTTCTGAACGTTGGTGGTCATCAACGGGAACCGGAACATGAGGAAAGCCAATTGCGATAAGTGATTGCCTCGTCTTCAGAGTCAAAGACTGGCGTTCTAAGAAACGGCAAGTGCGCGATCGTACAAGAGCGAACAAGGTAGATAGATGCACCCCACTGCAAATACCAAAATTGTTCTTGCATGGGCAACAGGATCAACAGAGAACACAACTAAGATACGTCGTTAACGTCCATTTGGATCGCACTCAAATGATTTATAGCCACAGCCATATCGGTTAGGACAGGGTGCAGGGGTGAAACCCCCTTCGGCTTGAGCTCAATGTCCTAAGCGTCTTGGCAACAGCTATAGGTCGATCGCCGTTTTTTGAAGACGATTCGACAAGTTTTTATAAACTCACAGGCTAGGCGCTCCACACGATGCCGTTCCAGCGTTAAATGAGCTAGTGTGTGTGCTTCAAGTCATTCTAGCTGCCACTTAGTCTGCTCTCTAACTCCAAAGGAACTCCACATGGCTTTTATCTACTTCCCGGCTGCCCAAGCAACTTTAAATACAGAGCACATTACGCGCATTGTGTGGTCAACCAACGAAACGCTGAAAGGCTTTGTCCACTTCGCAGCAGATACCTCTGATAAGAATAGCGTTGTCACGTTAACCGATGGCGATGCCGAGAAACTGTGGGGCATCATGCATCCTAGCGAACCTAAGCCGACCACCGCGCAGTGAGTGGATACCCGAATCAATGGACATCGAGGTTGAACTTTTTCGCCGTTCTTCCCTAAACTTTAGTAACGCTGGCATTTTAGACTGCATCCTTTAGCTTTCATCCTTCCCTTATGACCGTTCGCGTTCGCCTTGCCCCAAGTCCCACCGGAAACCTCCACATTGGTACAGCGCGTACAGCCGTCTTTAACTGGCTCTATGCGCGTCATACTGGCGGTACGTTTGTGCTGCGGATTGAGGATACGGATCAGGAGCGATCGCGTCCTGAATATACTCAGAACATTCTCGACGGCTTGACCTGGCTGGGTTTGACCTGGGATGAAGGACCGTTCTATCAAAGTAAGCGCCTGGAGTTGTATCAACAGAAGGTACAAGCGCTGCTAGACAAAGGCTTGGCATATCGTGCCTATGACACGCCAGAAGAACTGGATGCCATGCGAGAGGCGCAGAAAGTTAATGGTGAAGCACCCCGTTACGATAACCGTCATCGCAACCTCACATCCGAACAACGGGCTGCCTACGAAGCCGAGGGGCGATCGTCGGTAATTCGGTTCATGATTGAGGACGATCGTGAAATTGTTTGGAACGACCTTGTGCGCGGTAACCTGAGCTGGAAGGGGCGTGACCTGGGCGGCGATATGGTCATTGCGCGTGCAGCGTCTGGTGATGATTTTGGGCAACCGCTCTACAACTTTGTCGTCGTGGTGGATGACATTGATATGAACATCACGCACATCATTCGTGGTGAAGACCATATTGGCAACACGCCTAAACAAATCTTGCTGTACGAAGCGCTGGAAGCCGAGATGCCTACGTTTGGGCATACACCCTTAATCCTTAACGAGGCGGGTGCAAAACTTTCTAAGCGCGATGGCGTTACCTCGATCTCAGATTTTCAGCGGATGGGCTACGTTCCTGAAGCATTGGTGAACTATATGGCACTCCTGGGGTGGTCGCCGCCCGAAGGCATGACCGAACTCTTTACGCTGGAAACGGCTGCCCCGAACTTTGGGTTTGAGCGGGTCAACAAAGCGGGTGCCAAGTTCGATTGGGATAAGCTCAACTGGCTCAACGGTCAATATCTGCACGCAATGCCCGCTGACCAACTCACTAATCTGCTGCTTCCCTACTGGCAAGCGGCTGGCTTTGAGGCAGACTGGCACGATCGCCCCTGGTTAGAACGACTAACCGCCGTGATTGGTCCCAGCCTTGCACGGTTGGATGAAGCGGTGCCGATGAGCGCCTATCTTTTTGCTCCCACAGTAGATTTTACGGAAGAGGCGAGTGCCCAACTCAAGCAAGACGGTTCTGCTGTAGCCATTCAAGCGGCTGCTGCCGCGATCGCACACTACCAACCACTCACCGAAGCGAATATCCAAGATCTGCTTAAGCAGGTCGTCCAAGAGCAAAAGCTGAAAAAAGGACTCGTCATGCGGACACTTCGCGCTGCCCTCACCGGAGCGATGAACGGTCCCGACTTAGTGCAGTCCTGGCTGCTGCTCCATCAACATGAACTGGATCAAACCCGCCTTCAAAAAGCCCTGGCAGCGGCGCAAGCAGATTAGCTGTCGGGAACAGGAGGCAGGAGGTAGGAGGCAGGAGGCAGGAGGCAGAAGGAGCAGGGGAAGCAGGGGAAGCAGAGGAAGCAGGGGAAGCAATTCAAAACTTAAAACTCTGACCCTACTCCCGACTCCCCACTCCCTCACTCCCCCTCTCCCTTACTCCTCCTCTCCCTCACTCGGCACTCAGGAACTCTACCCTCGTCTACGCGTCGTTGTTATCATTGTTACTTTTCCAGCATGTCTTACATCAGTGATCGCGGCTTACAAACACGCACACTCTTCGTTGCCTGTTTCGCTCTTGTACCTGTCTTGCTGGCGATCGCGCCGATGCAAGCTCAGTCGCCTCAGAATCTTGATGTGGTCACGTTGGGTCCTCGCTTTTCGCCTAATCCGCTAGAGGTGAAAGGTTTTGCGGGTGGCGATACGGCTGTCAAAGACCTGATTGGTCGTGCGAAAACGCCAACAGGTGACTGCACTGGCTACGCTAATGCCAAGCCAAACAGCACGATCGAGCTAACAGAATTTTTTGAGTCGTTAAGCCTTGTCGTTCAGAGTGCAGACGATACTGCTCTAGTGATCCAGGGACCAGGCGGCATTTGGTGTAACGACGACTATCAAGGCAAAAATCCTGGTGTTTCTGGTGAGTGGCTACCCGGCACGTACAAAATCTGGGTCAGCTCTTACGCTCAAAGCCGTACGCCTGCTTATGTGCTTCGCATTACTGAGAAACGCCAATAGAGTGAGGGCGTGACAGTTCATGTCTCTATAGAACTGTCTCAAAACCATCGTGCTGAGAAAGCCTGAATTGCCAACAGCAAACTTTTGCGTTGGCAGAACCCAGTTGCTTTGATCCTAAGAAATACGTTAAATTTAGTTAACAATTGTTCTCATACAAGAGTGGTTTGCCTTAGTGCGATGCGATCGCCTCACGTTGGGGTCAGCATTCAATGTTTCAAAAAAGGGTATTCATTCCATTGCTGGTTTAATGAAATTAATGAGATTTTGCGGGTAATTACTCCCCCTTTTCCTTGGCACCAAACTGTTTTAACCGTATTAAGAGGGCGCTAGCGTATGAAATTTTCTTGGCGAACTGTCTTATTGTGGACGCTGCCAGCTGTAGTCATCGGTTTTTTTCTATGGCAGGGTTCGTCGATTAGTACTCCTGCCAACATGGGTAACAATGCTGCCAGTACCCGGATGACTTATGGACGGTTTCTAGAGTACCTGGATGCCCATCGAGTGACCAGCGTGGACTTTTATGAGAATGGACGGACGGCGATCGTCGAAGCGGTCGATCCCGAACTTGACAATCGTCTGCAACACCTGCGCGTAGACCTCCCTGGAAACGCGCCAGAAGTTATTACTCGACTCCGAACTGACAAGATCAGCTTTGATTCTCACCCAGCACGCAACGATGGTGCCATTTGGGGACTGTTGGGCAATCTGATCTTTCCAGTGCTGCTGCTGGGTGGACTGTTCTTTCTCTTCCGCCGTTCTGGGAATGTACCCGGTGGTCCTGGACAGGCGATGAGCTTCGGCAAGTCCCGCGCCCGCTTTCAGATGGAAGCGAAGACCGGCGTGATGTTTGATGATGTCGCGGGCATTGAAGAGGCAAAGGAAGAACTGCAAGAAGTGGTGACGTTCCTCAAAAAGCCCGAACGCTTTACGGCAGTGGGTGCCAAAATTCCCAAAGGGGTGCTGCTCATCGGACCACCGGGGACAGGAAAAACCTTACTAGCCAAGGCGATCGCGGGTGAAGCGGGCGTACCTTTCTTCAGCATCTCTGGTTCTGAGTTTGTGGAGATGTTTGTGGGTGTGGGTGCCTCTCGCGTCCGTGACCTGTTCAAGAAAGCGAAAGAGAATGCGCCGTGCATCATCTTTATTGATGAGATTGATGCTGTGGGACGGCAGCGCGGTGCAGGCATTGGTGGCGGCAACGACGAGCGGGAGCAAACCCTCAACCAGTTGCTGACCGAGATGGATGGCTTTGAGGGCAATACGGGCATCATCATCATCGCGGCAACCAACCGCCCCGATGTGTTGGACTCTGCCTTGCTGCGTCCTGGTCGTTTCGATCGACAGGTAACCGTTGATGCACCCGACATGAAAGGTCGTCTAGAAGTGCTTGAGGTTCACGCTCGTAACAAAAAGCTGGGTCCAGACATCTCGCTTGAAGCGATCGCTCGTCGCACTCCTGGTTTTACCGGGGCTGACTTAGCAAATTTGCTCAATGAAGCTGCCATTCTCACTGCACGTCGCCGCAAAGAAGCGATGACCATGCTCGAAGTTGATGACGCGGTCGATCGCGTCGTTGCAGGTATGGAAGGTACGCCGCTGGTAGATAGCAAGAGCAAGCGGCTGATTGCATATCATGAAATTGGTCACGCGATCATTGGCACGTTAGTCAAGGATCACGATCCTGTACAGAAAGTCACCTTGATCCCTCGCGGTCAAGCGCAGGGGCTAACCTGGTTTACACCCGGAGAAGACCAGACGTTGATTTCACGATCGCAGATTTTGGCACGCATTACAGGCGCATTGGGTGGTCGCGCGGCTGAGATCGTCATTTTTGGCGATGCCGAAGTGACGACAGGTGCGGGGAACGACATTCAGCAAGTGGCTAACATGGCGCGTCAGATGGTGACTCGTTTTGGCATGTCTGATCTCGGTCCACTCTCGCTGGAAAGCCAACAAGGCGAAGTGTTTCTCGGTCGTGACTGGATGACTCGTTCAGAATATTCTGAGGAAATTGCATCTCGGATTGATGCCCAAGTTCGCACGATCGTCGAGCATTGTTATGACGATTCCCGTCGCATTATCCGCGAGAACCGCACGGTGATCGATCGCCTGGTTGACCTGCTGATTGAGAAGGAAACCATTGATGGCGACGAGTTCCGGCAGATCGTTTCTGAGTATACAGATATACCTGAGAAGGAAGAGTACGCTACTCGTATCTAAATCTCAAAACTCTCAGTAAGTAGTTGAGCGGGGGCGGTAATGCATCGCCCTCGTTTTTATGTGGCTATAGTTATTGATTGGTGTCAGGCATTGATGGAGTTGCAGTTATAAAGAGTGGCTGTAGACATGATGTTCAGGTCAGCAAAGATAGCTGTTAAATCGAAGTATGCTTGGAAGATGTTTGATGGCGGGTAGTCGTTCTGAAATTGCTGATTTACCAACTGAGATTGCCTATAAGACAAACTTGTTAAGTTACAGGAGGTAATCATGGGATCGAAAAAGTAAAGGATTTAGCTGAAGCTATCCGTAACGCTAGGCTATTTGCGGTTAAATGAACCAGAGACGCAGGTGTTTCAGGAAGAGCTTGGTAGACTAGAGCCAACAGAGCAGAAGAATGTGATGGAGATTGTCACCAGTTGAATGGAGCAAGGCTTGAACGAGAACGATCGCTCATTCTCCGCCTCCTCACCCGCAAAGTAGAAACCTTGCCAGAGGCAGCCCGATCGCCCGTTGATGCGCTTGCTATGACGCAACTGGAATCTTTAGGAGAAGCCTTGTTAGATTTCTCTGACCTGTCTGATTTGGAAATGTGGTTGGCAGAAAACGTTGGAGAATAACGAGTGACGCGATCGTTTATCAATGCCTTTTTCTTCAAGTAGCCGTTGCCTGATCGATCTGGTCAACTTCGCCTTGAGAGAGACTAATCGTTGCGGCGGTAACTGAATCCTCAATGCTCAGTGGTTTGCTAGCACCGGGAATGGGCAATACGCTCGGTGATTTTGCCCGTAGCCATGCCAGCACGATGCTGTAAACGGAAACGCTTTTTGCCTGAGCCAGTTGAACGATCGCCTCAATTTCTTTAAGCTGGCTAAACCGCCGACTGCCACCTAATGGACTCCAGGGTAAGAACGTTAGCTTCTCGCGATCGCAATACTCCAGCACGCCGTCGGTTTCTGAATCGCGGTGCCAGGGGTTGTACTGGTTCTGCACTGAGGCAATTTCGACGACATTACGGGCGCGTTTAATCTGCTCTACCGAGAAATTAGAGACACCTACAAAGCGAATCAAACCGTTGACAACGGCTTCTTTAGCTGGCTTAAGTGATTCTTCAATCGAGTAGTCAGGATCAGGGGCGTGGTATTGCCAAAGCCCGATCGGTTGATCGCCGCCTAATGCCTCAAAGCTATCCTTAATCGTTTCTCGCAGATGATCGGGGTTGCCGTTGCGTGTCCAGTCACCATTTGGTCGCATTAAGCCGCCTTTGGTCGCAATCATGACGTTGGTGGTATCACCGCTGTATTGCTGGAGTGCCTTGTGAATCAGCCGCTCGTTGTGGTGCTTGTCGGACTCGTCTTTGCAGTAGGAGTCGGCAGTGTCGATCAGTGTGACACCGAGATCAAGGGCGCGGTGAATGGTGGCGATCGCCTGTGCTTCCGATGGTCGGCTGCTGAGAGACATGGGCATACCGCCCAAGCCGATCGCGCTGACGGTGATGCCTGTATTGCCTAGTTGTTTTGTTTCCATGTCGTACCTATATGAGTGAGCTACGGTTGAGAGAAGGCGTTGCGTGGCTTCTCTGCTGCAACGGTTGCTACCGCAGAGACGCAGAGGCGCAGAGTGAAGCAACGTTTATCGTTCTCTAACCGTAGATCAACTCAGAAACAGTTAAGATTCATCCTTCTAGAGACATGATGCTTGGAGACCTGGTATCAGGGGCATCCTGAAGCCGCAACGGTATAGGAATTGCCAGTTACCGGAATACCGCCCACAACGACATTGATTTGATACGGTTCGGCATTCAGTCTGGGTGAACCGGAGAGATTGAGGGCTTCGTTGTCTTTCAGCGAGACTTTGTTGTCGTAGACTTTGTCCGACGTGCCGTTAGCGTACTTCAGGTTCATCTGAACGTTGTAGTTACCGCCATTCTTGGCGCGAATTGTTGCTGCATAGTAACGAAAGCGTTGTCCACCTGGCACAGCAAAATCAGTATTCCAGTTACTGGGGCTTAATGGCGTACTGGCAGCCGAAACCTTTTTCTGCACTGAGTAAGCGCCTTTGCCTTCTACAACCCTTAAGAGAGGACATGACTGAGCGTTTGCAGGCAAGCCCAGACAGACCAACGAACCAACGACTACCGCTTTTCCTAGCCAGTTCATCATAAAAACCTCTTTGGTTTAAGACGTAACCTCACGATCGAGGCTAATGACTGAAATACACTGGTATTTGTCCACAAATAAACTGCCTTAAGGAAGACTTTGTTTTCTTTGGTGATTCAAAGCGGTGATGATCGTTTGATCAAACGCTGATTGTCTCAGGTTCTTGCAGCGGTTGTTCTTGCAGTGATTGCCAGCCCGCTTGCCAGAGCGATCGATGCTTCAACAGTCGTGCATTGACCCAAAAGCGTACCGTTGGGTCGCAGGCAGCTACCATCTCGGCAAACACCCACTGCCCCTGATTCTTGCGATTGGTTACCTGAAAGTGTCGCCAGCCATCGATCGTTTGATGCGCTGTCCACTTTGATTGCACCAGGTGCGGAAACTTTTGCTTACGTGCCATGATGCCATTATCAACTACTTTGCCAGCGGTTTCCCTGTACCGTTGGCTAGTGAGCGATCGAATTCCTCCGGTGTGTCATAAAGCTCAAATACTTTATCCATACCGCTATGTTCAAGCACCATGTAGGCTTGCCCGTTGAGATGGCAAAGCGCTAAACGTCCGTTCACTCCACGCACTCGCTTTAGCGCAATCACCAGCGCCGACAGCCCCGTGCTGTCCATAAACATAACCTGCTGAAAATCGATCAGAATATTTGACGCGCCTGCATCAAGGCTTCTATTAATGCCCTCCAGCAAGTCGCCTGTTGTCGAGGAACTGAGAATTCTTCTCGGATAAAACGTTTGCATAGCTGTCATAACATAGCCCTCGACTGTTCCAATAGTCTTAGGTTTCCCAAGATGCGCTGTTTAACACATTTCTGTTGGGGCGCGTCATCAATTAACAATCAAACGCTTGCGGCATCAGCTTAATTGCGCCCGCCCCAAAAGACAGGCTAGGGGCTGTAGCCTTTCCACCATTGGGATTTTGGCTGAAATTGACGACAGCCCCTAGTCCTCTGGCTTCTCATGTTCCACTACAAAGACGTTGGAATAGAGGTTAGCGACGATTTGTTTACCTTGTTGGGTCAGCGAGAGATAGTAAAGCGCGTCCTTAATGTACGGAAAAACGCCGTGCCAGTAGAACTTGGGGTAGTTTTTACGGAGGTCGCCAGGGTGCCGATAGCCGAGCGCTTTGTTCACGCCCGTTTCTTCAAATTCATAAAACAGCGCCCCAATTTTCTTGAGGTAACGAGGATCACTCAGCTGACCGATCAAGTCAGACGCACGGATTAAGCCTGGATAGTTAATTGTATCTTGATGGTCTTCGGCGGCAGGGACAGGGAAGCGAGTCAGCTCAATATTTCGCTTCACGACTTCGGAGTCAATTAGCTTGTGCCCTCCAAAACGCTCATCGACAAACAGTTTGGCGCGATCGACATGGTAAGGAGTCAGCCCTGCATCAGAAGATCCAGGCGGAAGATTCGCCATGCTGCCGTCTTTACCTGTAGCGTAAAACCCATCCCGATCTTGGCGGCAAACACCTTTCACGTAGCCGATATCATGACAGACGAGCGAAATAATAAAATGCAGCCAGTCTTCGCAAGAAACGCCACCCATGCGAATGTGCCTGCCGCGTAAAATTTCCTGACCAACCAGAGTGACCAGAATGGAGTGTTCAACGTTGTGGTAGAGCGCATCACTGTTGGCAATATTTTCCATTGCCATTGAGCCAACCCAGCCAATGATATCTTCGTAGTCAGACTTCCAGCCTCCATAGGTGCGACGATAACCTTCTTTAAGTTTGGTCACGAAGTCTTCGATGAGAAGTTCAGTGGCGTTGAACATGCTGGCGGCTCGCTTGCGCTAAGTAGGCAGTGGAGGAAAGGGAGAAACGCGAGGAACTCTAAGAACCCTTATACAAGATTGTGCGGTGAATGCTGAAAAATTCAGTTAATTTTCCTGCGTTTCGTTTTTATGTGTAACGCGATGTGCCGCTAAAAACCACTCTGCTCTAGCGGTTCTCGCCTGAGTGCGGTACAAGTTCTCAGGTTTTAAGGCAGAAGGAAAACTGTGATCCTCTTTGCTTCTGCCCTCTGCCTTCTGCCTCTTTGCGACTGTACTTCACTGGGTTGGGAATCGCATATAAGGTACTTAGACTTGGCTAGGCGTACCGTTGCGGGTTGCCAAACCAGTCGAACCAAGATCGCCAATGACAAATGTATGTTTACCGTTAGCAGCAATTTTTGTAATGGTTTCTAAGACTTGAAAGAACTTGATGTTTTCGTCATCTTTCATCAGCTCTGAAGCATTCTTTAACGCTCTTGCAGTTGCCACTGTGGTTCTCGCATTTTCTAAATCAGACTTTGCTCTAATTTTTGCCTCAAGCTGTTTTGCAAATAGGTCTTGAATCATTTTCGGGAAGGTAATATCCCGCAGAATAAGTTGCTGGATTTCAAGACCACTGTTAGCTAAACGATTTCGCAATTCAGCGGGTACAGTTGAGAGCATTTCAGTGCGCTGTTCGTTGATGGCTTCGCTGTCGATCGCAGCAATCACCTGCCGCAAATAAACCTGAGTCAAATTGTGAATCAATTGCTCTGCTTCATATAAAAGATAAGTGCTGCTTTGAAACACATCAAAGGCTGAGAGAAAACGTTCTCCATCGCTAATTTTGTATTCAACGATGTAGGAAAAGCGCAAGGCAATGTTGTCTTTGGTTAACACTTCCTGATTTAAAACACTCAGTAATTTTGTAGTGGTGGGCAGCGCGATCGCCTCAATTTCTGCCCTCCAATCAAAAAAGCGATAAATGCCTGGTTGCAGCCGTCGATCGAAGTGGTTTTTTCTGTACAAATAACCAATTTGATTCGGTTTTATCGAGATCCGCTTGAACATTTTTTTCATACGATTGTCAGCGATCGTGGTCAGAAGAACACTGAGCAGTGAGGAACGTTCATTGAGTCAAGCTGCAAGCACCAAGACGGTATCCTCAACGTTGCAAATCACTGCTCAGTTGTGCATTGCACGGTTCTTCCTTTGTTGGGAGTAAAGGTGCTACCAAAAGCGCCGGGAGTCGAACCCTGGAACCTGCCGTCCGCAATACCCTGTAACGTGACAAGTTCCAAATTTGATACAGGTGGCGGTTGGTTTCTACTATAGCTTTGGTTGGAGGCAGAAGGCAGGGGGCAGGGGAAGCAGAGGAGGCAGGGGAAGCAGGGGGAGAAAATTAATTCAAAACTCATCCCTCACCCCCCATCTCCTCATCTCCCCATCTCCTCATCTCCCCATCTCCTTCTCTCTCAACTCTCCAGCATCTGCAACTGATACAGGCTGGCATAGAGTCCGCCCTGGCTGAGAAGCTCTTCATGGCTACCCGATTCGACGAGTTGACCTCGCTTAAGGACGAGGATGCGATCGCAGTTGCGAATGGTAGACAAGCGATGCGCGATAATAATTGCCGTGCGGTTTTCCAGTAAATGATCGAGCGCGTCTTGAATTAGTGACTCGGTGCCAACATCCAGGCTGGCGGTGGCTTCATCCAGGACGAGAATGCGGGGTTCGCGGATGGCGGCACGGGCAAAGGCAAGCAGTTGCTTTTGTCCACCTGACAAGTTGGTGCCTCGTTCACGTAATAAAGTGTCATAGCCTTGCGGTAGTTGTTCAATCAGGGCAGACACATTGGTGCGTTCAGCGGCAGATTGAATTGCCTCAAACGGGTAGGTTTCGCCAAGCGTAATGTTGCTTTTCACATCACCAGCAAAGACAAACCCATCTTGCAAAATCACGCCCATGTGTCGTCGCAGTTCCGTTTGCGGCAGATCGCGGACGTTCACGCCATCGACTAAAATGCAACCTTCGGTGGCTTCGTATAGTCGGCTGAGCAACCGAATGATGGAACTTTTGCCTGCACCTGTGGGACCTACGAGCGCCACTTTTTCACCGGGATGAATGGTGAAGTTGAGGTCATGCAGGACGTAATCACCTTCTTTATAAGCAAACGAGACATGCTCGAAGCGGATTTCGCCTGTGGTCGATCCAGGGCTGCTGTCAAGGGTTTTGGGATGTTCGGGATCGCGGATGTCGATCGGCTCGTTAAAAATATCGCTCACCCGTTCCACAGCCGTAAACCCTGCTTGAATGGCGGTGAATTTTTCGGCGAACTGACGTAGCGGATCAAACAGACGTTGAGAGAAGAGAATAAAGGTTGAGAGTTGCCCCAGATTGAGGGTTTTACCCAGAATGAGGTTGCCACCAAGCCAAAGGACAGCGGCGATCGCGGCGAGTGAGATCCATTCCAGCGTGGCAGAAATGGCGGAATCGTGAAAGATGGTTTTGTCTACTTCTTTGATGTAGCGCTGGTTGATGGTGCGAAACAGGTCAGCATTAAATGCCTCGCGGCGGAACAATTGAACGACGTTAATGCCGACAATATTTTCTTGAAGCGTGGAGTTCAGGATAGACAACTCTTCCCGCGCTTTATAGTTGGCTTTGCGATACTGCTGCTGAAAGTAGATGATCAGTACGGTAGCTGGAATCAGCATGGCGGTTAGCAACAGCGCCAACTGCCACTGCAACAAGAACATGGCGATCGCCAGCACCACGATCGAAAACAAATCACCCAAAATGCCGATCGCGCCCGTGGAAAACACATCGCCCAACGCTTCTACATCACTGGTGAGTCGCGTGATCAAGCGTCCGACGGGAGTGCGATCGAAAAAGCGCATTGCCAGTGAGGTGACGTGATGAAACAAATCCTGCCGGATGTCTGCTGTAATGCGTTGTCCCATTTTTTGCACGAGGAACCCCTGTCGCGCATCAAAGAACGTCCGCAGAATCAGCGTGAGTAGCAGCATCCCTGCCAGCAGGTTGATCCCGTCAGTTAAGGACATCTGGCGCAAAAAGCCCCAGGTGGTTGGCTCTTGACGAATGAGGGAAATTGCCTCGCCAATGAGAATTGGTTGCAGCGCACCTGCGATCGCCGTTGGCACCAGCAGCGCAAACGACCATGCCAGCAAACGCTTGTCTCGCAGCCCATACTCTGCCAGCCGCATAAACAAGCGCCAGTCGGTTTCTCGCACGCGGCGATCGGGTTTTGTAGGGGGTGCGATCGAGCCAGTCATAGGGTAACCAGAGCCGAAAAGAACGTGCTTTCCAACTGTAGCGTAGCGAGCTTTACTCGCGCTGCGTAACGTCTGCTACAAAAACATTTCAACGAGAACATGTTGAGTACGCTCGGCGATAACGCAATAAATCTACACAGTCGTCTTTCAGTAGAATTACTGGCTTGTTAACAGCGCGTTAGACACGTCTTAAAGTCTCTGTGGGATTTATGGAGGTTGCTAGAAAGCTCCTAGCCCTCTGGAAACACTGGAGGATGGTTATTCTGGCGTTGCTGAATCGATGTATGAACGCTCAAAGCCGCCCTCACCCTAGCCCTCTCCCAAAAGGAGAGGGAACAAGACTTCTAGCTCCCTGCTCCTTGGGGAGAAGGGTCGGGGATGAGGGCAAATCATACTTGCATTCAGCAATGCCGTTATTCTTTCGCTCGACAGCAGCAGGAACGACGTGAGGGAGCTTTCCATTTCACTCAGCGCATCTACCTACACCTTTAGCACATCTACCCTTCATCACCCTTTAAACGAACTATGGCAGACGTAACACTCAAGGGCTTTGCCTCGCTCCCAGCAGACACCTTCGCAGAGGGACCTCCAGCCGGAAACGGCGGTATTGCTGGCAACGGGCGCACGGGACCTTTTCCGGGTCAGCCTGTACAGGGCTTTAGCGGCGTGCAGTTTGCCGATGAAAATCGCTTCTGGTTTCTGCCAGACAACGGTTTTGGTG
Organism: Tildeniella nuda ZEHNDER 1965/U140; assembly: GCA_019358895.1. Classification (GTDB taxonomy): domain Bacteria; phylum Cyanobacteriota; class Cyanobacteriia; order Leptolyngbyales; family Leptolyngbyaceae; genus Stenomitos; species Stenomitos nudus. Next base: position 237,956 of record JAHHIG010000005.1, read on the forward strand.
CCAAGAACAACAGCGCCGATTTTTTGCTGCGAATCTATCAAGTTGATCCCAGTTTGCAGGGGGCAGAAGCCTCTGGTGACGGTAGCGTGAAGGTTGGGAACTTCATCCAACTGCGTGACCCTGATAAAAAAGTACCGTTTGCGATTACGAATGAAACGGGCGATCGCCTTCTGACAGGCGCAGATTTTGACATTGAATCCTTCGTGCTTGCCGCCGATGGCACGATCTGGGTCGGTGAAGAATTTGGTCCCTTTTTGCTGCACTTCGACGGCACGGGCAAATTGCTGGATGCGCCCATTGCGACACCCAATTTGGTGAACCTCAAAACGCTGGATGGCAAGCCTCCGATCGTGATTGGTCACCGAGGAGCCAGCGGCGAACTGCCAGAGCATACGTTAGAGGCATACAAGCTGGCGATCGAGCGCGGCGCAGACTTTATTGAACCGGATCTGGTTTCCACTAAAGATGGCGTGTTGATTGCCCGCCACGAACCCATTTTGGGTGGCACAACCGATGTTGCCAGCCGCCCTGAGTTTGCCGATCGTAAGCGCAGTGGCACGGTGGATGGTGTGCTCTACGAAAACGAATTTTTTGCCTCTGACTTTACCCTGGCGGAAATCAAAACGCTGCGGGCGATCATGCCGCAAGGTTTTCGCACCCAGGCATTCAATGGGGTGTTTGAGATTCCCACGCTGCAAGAAGTGATTGAGCTAGTGCAGCAAGTTGAAAAAGATACGGGCAAAACCATTGGTATCTACCCCGAAACCAAGCACCCCACCTATCACGATGATTTGGGGCTATCGCTAGAAGAACCGCTGCTGGCAACGCTCGAAGCAACAGGCTTTACTGACACCAGCCGCGTTTTCATTCAGTCGTTTGAAGTCTCAAACCTGAAGGAACTGAACACCAAGACCGACATTCCGCTGGTGCAATTGCTGGATGCCTACGATGTGGATTACGCAACGGGCGACCTGCTGTATCAGGATGTGAATGCGCGTCCTTACGATTTTGCCGTGGCAGGCGATACTCGCACCTACGCCGATTTGCAGACCACCGCAGGACTGGCGGAAATTGCTACCTATGCCGATGGCATCGGACCCTGGAAGCGCATGATTGTGTCGGTCAAGAATGTGGACAGGAACAACGACGGTATCGCAGACGATTTAAATAATGATGGCACGATCAACGATGCCGATCGCGTCACATTGACACCCACCAGCCTGGTTTCCGATGCTCACACGGCTGGCTTGCTGGTGCATCCCTACACCTTCCGCAACGAAGGGCGTTTCCTGGCTTCCGACTATCAGGGCAATCCCGCCAAAGAGTTTGAGCAATTCATCAACCTGGGTGTGGATGGCTACTTCACTGATTTCCCCGGCACAGGCGATCTGGTGCGCGATCAAATTACGAGTCCGTTTGTCCGATCGCCCCAAAATCCCGACGTGCTCGCAACCACCGCATTCAATACCTTGAGCGGCAATCAGCCCATTGTCATTGGACATCGCGGTGCCAGTGGCGAACGTCCCGAACACACGCTGGCGGCTTACAAAAAAGCGATCGCCGATGGTGCCGACTTTATCGAACCTGATCTCGTAGTTACCAAAGATGGCATTCTCATCGCCCGCCACGAGCCGATGTTAGCTGTGTTGAATGCCGATGGCACGCTCAATACCACCGACACCAGCACCGATATTTACAATCGTCCTGAGTTTGCCGATCGCCTTACGACCAAAGTGTTGGATGGTGTCTTGGTCAGAGGCTGGTTTGCGGAAGATTTCACGCTGGCAGAAATCAAAACGGTGAATGCGATCGAGCGCATCCCTGCCATTCGCGGCACCGATTTCAACAACGATGGGCTGAAAGTACCCACGCTGGATGAAGTGATCGACCTTGTACAGCAAGTTGAAGCGGAAACCGGACGGAAGATTGGCATCTACCCCGAAACCAAGCACCCGACATTCTTTGCGGCTCAGGGCTTCAACACCAGCCAGTTGTTGGTGGATACTCTGGTGAAGCAGAATTTCACCGATCCATCGCGGATCTACATTCAATCCTTTGAGGTTGCCAACCTGAAAGCGTTGAACACCACGATCATGCCAACCGCAGGCATCGATATTCCCCTGGTGCAACTGTTTGGCGGTTCTGGTCGCCCCTACGACTTTGTGGTGAGTGGTGACACGCGCACCTACACTGATCTTTCAACCCCGGCAGGACTGACAGAGATTGCCACCTACGCTCAGGGCATTGGACCCAACAAGCAGCGGATTGTGCCACTCGCAACGGTCGATCGCAACAGCGATGGGCTTCCCGATGACCTGAATGGGGATGGACAAATTAGCGACGGCGATCGCATTACAGGCACTCCCACCACATTGGTTGCTGATGCTCACACTGCTGGCTTGCTGGTGCATCCCTACACCTTCCGCAACGAAAGCTTCTTCTTGCCCGACAGCTACAACGGCGATCCGCTGGCGGAATTCAAGCAATTCATTGAGCTGGGTGTAGACGGCTACTTTACCGACTTCCCCGGTACAGGCGAAGATGCTCGTAGCACCTTCATTACGCCTCCAGCGGTGTCTAATCTGGGTGGTTCCAGAGGCTTTGAGGGTTTGGCAATCAGCCCCGACAAGTCCACACTATATCCCCTACTCGAAGGCACCGTGGTTGGCGATCCAGCAGGCGCACTGCGGATCTACGAGTTCGATGTGGCAAGTCAGCAATACGAAGGCTTGGTCGGCTATTACAAGCTGGAAAACCCTGCCAACGCGATCGGCGATATTACCGTCGTCAACAGCAACGAATACCTGATCATCGAGCGCGATAACAACCAGGGATCTGCCGCCCAGTTCAAGAAGATCTTCAAGGTCGATTTTTCTCAGCAGGATGCCAACGGCTTCGTCGCTAAGACAGAAATTGCCAATCTGTTGAATATCCAAGACCCTGATGATCTGAACAACGACGGTAGCACGAGCTTTAACTTCCCGTTCCAGACCATTGAGGATGTGCTGGTGCTAGATGCCAACACGATTCTGGTTGCCAACGACAACAACTATCCGTTTTCATCCGGTCGTCCACCCGCGATCGACAACAACGAAATCATCGTCCTGCAACTGGAACAACCCCTCAACCTCGATCCACGCGTCGGGTTGGCAGGGTTAAACATCCAGACCTATGAGGGCACAGATGGCGACGATCGCCTCCGGGGTGATCAACTCGATGATTACCTCGATGCGGGTGCTGGTAATGACTTTTTGAGAGGTGGCGGCGGCAACAACGTCCTTAAAGGGGGTGAAGGTGCCGACACGTTTGCACTCACACGAGGGGGAACGCAGACGATCGCCGACTTTGAGAACGGCACTGACACGATCGGCTTACCAGCAGGTTTGGGCTTTAACAGGCTCTCGATCGTGCAAGGCACCGAACTGAATGCCAACGACACACTGATCAAGCGTCAGGGCGCAACTCTGGCAGTGCTATCGGGTGTGCAGGCAAGCAGCCTCAGCGCCAGCAACTTCATCTCGATCTAATTTCCATCTCGATCGCAGTGTTTTTCTAGGGCGTTGCTGCTTCCTGAGATGAAATGAGGGCTGAAAAGCGCTTTGGAGTTCGATCGAACCTCCAGGGCGCTTTCTCGTAGTAGAAAAACTGGCTCTTGGTGAGAACCTGTCTGATAGGCGATCGGCAATGGAGTGCATGATTTTTCAAATCTGGGCAATCTAAAGCCTGTAAATTTCGTCAGAAAAATCTACTGATGACGACCAATCAAGTGAGCGCAACGTTGACTCAAACCGACCGAGATGAACTGCATCTAGCCTGACGCTTTGCCGGGATAGATGCAGTTGAGGCACTTACAGCCATTGCCACGCTCAAAGAAAAGCTACCCTTTTTGCTGGACTTGACGGCAGAGAAACGCCGATCGCTGCCGAAGATGGGCGATAAAAGTCGGGCATTTGTGAGCAAGGCGTTGGAAGTGGCAAGGCAGAACCCGGACTTTTTACCGCGATCGTTTGACATTGATGAAATGCGGAAGGATGTGCAGTTGTTTGAGGCGATGTATCCGATCGTCGTAGCGCTGGCACAACTGCAAGAACTGGTAGACGATACGACGATGGCGGCAGGCAGTGAGGCGATGGCAGCAGCGTTGCAGGTGTATAACTATGCAAAAGCAAGTGGACAGGGCGCTGGTTTAGAAGGCATGGTGGAAGAACTGGGGCAACGCTTTGCCCGTCGCACCCGCAAAGCCAAGCCGCAAGCCATCAACGTTTGATGCTGTGGTGCCGTAACCGGGTTTCTTGCCGAAGCGTTAGCGTCGCCGCGATCGCCTGCGTTCCAGAAACCCGGTTACTTTTTTGCCTGAGTTTGACTGCTGGAGCAAAAAAGTCGGCGCTCTGAGTAAAAAGGTCGGCGCTCCGAAAAGGTATTGCGGCGCGTAATCACACCATCGCCATAAATGATCGTGCCGCGAATGCGATCCTCAATCAGAATCTGTGCTGAGACAATGAGTACTCTCCGGGTCAGTGCTCAGGCATTGACCAGTGCCTCTCGCCGTTCCGCTGGGTTTTCGATCACATTGATGGCGTAGCCTAAGTTGACGACATCGGCAGCCACATGAAGGGTATCAGGCTGATAGTGGGGGTCCCAACCAGCACCCTCAAACACCTGTTCAGCCATGCGTTGAACGTCACCACCATGCCCACAGCCATAGTCAAAAAACGTGGTGCCTGCTGTGAACAGCCCTGCTTCCAGTGCCGATCGGACAGGTTTAGAAAGAGCGATCCGCACTAGAGCCGCTTTGTGGCGATCGATCTGGGGTGGAGTGCGATTCAATGCCCGCAGCGGGCAAGCCAGCCGATGACCGTGCAGTTCAACGTGGTGGGCTGCTAGGCGCTGCTGCCAGCCGAAACGGGTGCCAATCTCACGCGAGTTAGTCAGTAGACCCAGGCGATCCTGTTGGCGGGTTAATTCAGCAAATTCGTTGTAGTGGGGATGGCTGGGCGCAATAAAGGTCTCTTTGCGATGGAGTACGGGTGGATTGTCGGTATCTCGATAATCACGACTACTCACCTGCCCTGTACTTAGGTCTACCTGGATACTTTGCTCAAGGGCGGGATGTGGGTCAATTTCAAAGTCGGGATAGAACAAATAGGAGATTTTGGGTTGAGCCGTAGTGAATTTAATCAGCGTTGGTGCGATCGGCTGTTGCAGATAGCGTCGAGTCGATCGCTCATCGGTTTGCAGTGCTGGGTCAAGGCTTGGCAGGGCAGAGATGTGCACATACAACGCACCCGGAAGTCGCTTACTGGGCAGCTCTATTTCTTAAAGGATGAAGAATAATCGCCATTTTTAGAAGGCTTGCTAGATAAAGCTCTCAGAATTAGGCTTTTTTCTCTGTCCTTTACGTAAGGGCACTACCGGTTTTTGTTCAGCCAACACAAATCCCATCAGCCAACTTTGCACTTTCACGGCACGGTCATATGCCAACCAGTTAGTTATGCAGCATCAGCCATTTGTTGATTGCCAATTGCATCCCTACCCGAAGGAAGTAAAGAGTATAAAGCTCATCCTCTTCATCTACATTCTCTTTCCACAGCAGTTCAATCGGTTCGAGTTGCAATGGTGTTTTCAAACTGTGTAATTGCCACGCAGTTGGGTCTGAGGCGAACTGAGGGACAATCGGATTCGCCGCCAGTTTGTTTCCTGCGGCGGTGAACAAGGATTGAACAAATGATTGAAAGTCATTGGTGAACGCCAGCGATCGCCCATCGGTTGCAAGGTGCGATCGGAGTTGATCTAACATTTCGTGCTGTGCTGCCACGAAAGTTTTCTCCTGGGCATGGATGGCTTCGAGCTGGGTTGTAACTTGCTGTTGTAACTGTCTAATGAATAGGGTTTTGCGGGCTGAAAATATGCTTCTAACGCATCCCAGTGTCCCTGAGTTGGAGTTCTCGGAGCAAGACCCATAGCCACCTCGATTGCCTTTTGGCAACGACTGAGGCGATCGTAGCTTAAATACGAGGGGCTGAAGTTTTCTATTTACAACCAAAACTATCGAGTTGTTCTAGCTTACGAGCCGTTCTGTGGATAATGGGTATGACGCACGTCATGTTTTGCCCAAAATGCCTCTGAAAAAGCCTTATTTAATAAAGCAACCTGAAGTTGGACACTTTGTCCGGGCGTTGCGACAACTGACCGGACTAACACAAGGTCAGTTTGCGAATCAGTTGGGAGTCACCTATGAAGGGAGCATGTCATCTTTGCCGATTCCGAACTGCCCTCATCCCCTAACCCCTTCTCCCAAAGGGGGAGAAGGGGAACCGAACCGGATTGAAGTCCCTCTCCCTTTTGGGGAGAGAGATTTAGGGTGAGGGCGCAAAAGTGACATGCTCCCCCTATGAAACCGTAAGTCGCTGGGAGAATGGCAGGATGCAGCCATCACCCCTGGCTTTTAAGCAATTAGAGCAATTGGCACTGGAACTGAACCAAGGGCAAATTTTGCTGGAGCAGTACTTACGATCGACAAAAGAAGGGCAGCCTGTATGACTGAAATCTTCCAGCAAGGCTCACCTCAAGCGATCGAAAAACCCAATGAGCCGACACTTGATGCAATTCTGGCACTTCAGATGACGATCGCTTGGGCAGGAGAAGGACTCTGTGAGCCGAAGCGGTTAAATTGGTGGCGCACTGACTTGATTGATCAGTCTGGGGGTGGTTATTTGCTGCAAAACTTACTGCCAAAAACCCATGAATGGGCATCTCTGGAAGCAGTGCGCCAAGCCGCAATTCAGCAGGATAAACAAACCCGTCAAAACCTGGCGCAGCCGGATCACATTCGCACTTTATTTTTCTGGGGGTTTATCATCGACGAACAGCTAGCCGATCGCTTGGGTCAACACAAGCGCAGCGGGCAATCGCCAGACCAGTCATTACCCCTGCCTCTGGAACTGGGTAGCGATTTTACGACTGCCAATCTTGAGGCAGCTATCCGCATTCCGAATCAAGTCATCGACTTTAAGGTTGCTCCAAGTGGGCGTGAACTGATGGGGAAAATGCCGGATTCCCTGGAACTCTGCGTTCGGAATTTGGTGGCTGCTTTGCTGCCACTGGCGGAGCGATACCCAATGCCGTTTTACCGCTTGAGGAATTTTTAGATCCTATGCCATCTAAATCAGCCCCAAGCCAAACTTCTCTTTCAGCCGCTATCATACCTTCTTATGGGGCAGAGGTTCAGCAATTCCATACCCGACTTTTGCGGGTATCGCTAGCTGTAGAAGAAAGTCGAGCTTACTGGAAACACCTCAATCTCGGGCTTCCTAAGGAAAAGCAGGCACTCGTCGCCTTTGAGGAACGCTGGTTTGGGAGTAAAAGTCTGGATCGGGTGCGACGGCTGCTATCCGAATTTAACCATCGATATAATGCTTACCCGATCGCGCTCACTATTCTGAGTCAATGGCAACCCGATGATCCCGTTACCCGACAGAATATTTGCCACTGGCAGATGCAACTCAGTGACCCGACCTACCGGGCTTTTACAGGTATTTTTCTAGAGCAGCGCCGCCACCAGTCTAATCCAAGCATCGATCGCGATGTTGTGTCGCGGTGGGTCAGTGGGCAGCTTAAAACAGAGTGGTCAAGTGCGACAATTCAGCGGATGGCAGCCGGACTGCTCGCCTCTGCGACTGATGCCGGGTTATGTTCTGAAACCCCAGGCACGCGCAGCCTCAAATATCCCAAAGTAACGGACGAGGCATTGGTGTATTGGCTCTATTTCCTGCGCTGTCTTTCGTTTGAGGGTTCGATTCTGGAAAATCCCTACCTGGCATCGGTGGGGTTAAGCGAAGGTTTTTTGGAGCAGCGCCTCCGACGGTTACCGGAACTCTCCTTCAGTCGCATGGGTGAGCTGCATGAGTTTAGCTGGCAGTTTCCTGACTTGCAGACGTGGGCGAGTCATGCGTTGGGGGTAGGGGAACATGGCTGAAACGTTATTTGACAATGCTTCTCTGGACTCCGCGATCGCCGCACTCCGCACCGATCTCCTGGATGAAGGCGGACCTCGAATTAGTACAATGCGAAACTACCGTTTTGCAATTCTGCCCTACGATCCGCGTGAGGAATTCAAACTGCGGCAGCGGATTCGCACATTATCAGACGAACTCAGAGCACAGGGGTGGACTGTGCAAGTGATCTCGCTGCATCAACTTTTCCTAAATCGAGCTAAATCGGAAGATCCACGCATTCTTGACAGCCTGATTCGCACAGAACATCGGCTTTATGCTAAGGACCCCGATCGCGCCTTGAACTATTTAAAGGACAAGTTGGCACTCTATGTGGAAGGGGCAGAGGGAATCGCTCAAGATGTCATCCAGTTGATCAATGAGTTTGCGGACAGCCATCCAAGTGATGTGAATAAAACGCTGATTTTTCTAGGACGGGCAGGCGCTTTATATCCCTTCTTCCGATCGTCCGCCCTCCTCAAACATATTGACGGCAAAACCCGCAACCTGCCCGTAGTGCTGCTATACCCAGGCGAACGCCGAGATTTAAAGGCATTGTCATTTATGGGTGAACTGTCCTGCGATCGCGATTATCGACCTCGTATCTATTCCTGAGTACCACCATGCTGATCAAAGAAATTTTTGCTGCCGATGTCACGCGCAACATTGCTCCAGTTGTTTACTTTCACGAGCAAGACCCGGCGAAAGTGGAGGAAGAGGTCTCAGAGTACATCATCACCGGGGGCTACCCAGAGCATGACCCGCGCTACAACCGGGTTAAGGCAGGCATTCATGAACAGTTTGTCAAACTGCTCAAGGCACTGGCAGAGGAACTGAAGCGATCGGGCGGAGTAGATTTGCCTGCTGCCTGGATCTCTGGGTTTTATGGCTCTGGTAAATCCAGCTTTGCCAAACTCCTAGGACTCGCACTGGATGGATTGGTCTTACCCGATGGGCGATCGCTGGCTGATACGCTGCTGGCGCGGGACGATTCGCCCAAAGCACAGGAGTTTCAAGCTGCGTGGCAACAGCTACAGAACCAGCTTGACCCGATCGCGGTCGTGTTTGATATTGGGGCGATCGCCCGCGATGACGAACAAATCCATTCAGCAGTGAAGCGAGAGATTCAAAAGCGATTGGGGTACTGCTCGGTCAGCCATTTTGTGGCTGACACCGAATTGAGCCTGGAACTAGATGGTCAGTGGGCAGCGTTTCTGGCGGCGGCTGAGTCAACCTTGGGGCAACCCTGGGCAGCGGCAAAACAGGCGCGACTGGCAGAAGAAGCCTTTTCGGAAGTGCTGCATGTCATGAATCCTAGTCGTTATGTCGATCCGCTGAGTTGGTTTGACAGTCGAGCGGGTTCGCGGACGGGTATTGGCACCTCAGTTGCTGAAACCACTAGAGATATCATTGCCATGCTGAATCAGCGGGCACCCGGCAAAACCCTGTTCGTCGTGGTCGATGAAGTCAGCCAGTACATTTACCAAAATACCAACCGGATGCTGGCACTCCAGTCCTTCGTGTCGGATTTGGGGCAGAAACTGAAGGGGCGGGCGTGGTTACTTGCCACTGGGCAGCAACAGCTAGAAAGCAGCGATGAGGCGAGCAATATCGGCAAGCTCAAAGATCGGTTTCCACCGCAGCTAAGAGTCCATCTGGCTCCAACCAATATTCGGGATGTGGTGCATAAGCGGCTGCTGAAGAAAACGCCGACTAAAGAAGCCGAGCTGCGATCGCTGTTTGACCAACATCGCAGCAGCCTCAGACTCTATGGCTACCAGTGTGAGTCCATCACCGATGAAGATTTTTTGGAAACCTACCCGATGCTGCCAGGTTACGTGGACTTGCTGATGCACATTACCACCAACCTCCGCACGCGCTCCAGTCGGGTAAAAGGGGATGACCATGCGATTCGGGGGTTGCTGCAACTCCTGGGTGAACTGTTTCGCGAGCAGCGCCTGGGCGAACAACCCCTGGGGGTGCTGATTACATTGGCACATATTTATGAGGTGCAGCAGTCCTCGCTGGATGCCGATGTGCAGAATACACTGGCGCGACTGTTTAGCCATGAAGAAGTCACGGGCGATCGCGTAGCGGTTCAGGTGGCAAAGGCGGTGGCACTGTTGGAATTGATTCAGGAGCAGGAGCCGACAACCGCAGAACTGGTCAGTCAGTGTTTGTACGATCGTCTGGGCGATGGTGATTTGCAGCCGACCGTACTGGTGGCACTGGAAAAGCTGCGAAATCTCAATCTTCTGTCTTACTCCGAAAAACTGGGCTACAAAATTCAAAGTTCAGTCGGGCAGGAATGGCAGCGGGAGCGGGACAATTACACTGTGATCCCAGATGCGATCAGCAAACTGATTGGGGACAAGTTGAAAGAGTTGTTGGGTTCAGTTGAACGTCCGCGCTATCGCAGTCATTCATTTCGTTGGGTGGCATTTTACAGTGATGGGCGGCAGCAGCAAGATGAGCGTCTGCAATCGGCAACGGAATTAGCCGTGATTACAGTCGATTTTCGTTATCTGAACACCCAAGAAGAACGCAGTGCAACGACCTGGATTCAAGCCAGTGATAGTGCGGTTCTGCGCGATCGCCTGATTTGGGTCGTGGGTAAGCCCGATCGACTGCCAGGTCTGGTGCGAGAATTAGCAAAATCGAGCCACATGGTGGATAAATACATCAACCGCATCCAGTCACTTTCACCGGATAAGCAACGCCTGGTCTTTGACGAACAAAGCCGCTGCGAAACACTGGAAAAGCAGGTTAAAGAGGCGGTCGCTCAAGCGTTCATGGACGGCGACCTCTACTTTAGGGGACGATCGCTGGACAAGCAGCAGTTCGGCACAACCTTTGCCACCGTGCTGGAAGGGGTGGGTGAAAGTGTGCTGCTGGATATTTACAGGCATTATGTTGATTTGGTTGTAACACCCAACGAGTTGAAACAACTGCTGCAAAAAAATCTTTCCGGTCCGTCGAGTAAATTCATGCCAGAGGGGTTGGGCATTTTAGAACTGGATGCTGGCAAGTACAGCCCTACCTGTAGCGGACAGGTGCCGTCTCGCATGGAGCAGTATGTCATCGACCAAAATGGCATTGCCGGGAACGTGCTGCTGACTCACTTCGGCGGTCCACCCTTTGGCTATTCGGTGGATGTGGTGAAAGCGTGTCTGGCGGGATTGCTGCGGGCGAAGAAGATTCGGATTCGCCCAGAGTCTGGTAAGGAAATTACCTCCATTCAAGATCCGGATGTGGAGAACCTGTTTACCCGCGATCGCGACATTCGGCGCTCCGACATTTTGCCGCGTGGAGAAGGGGGACTGACTGCCAGAGATAAGGTGGCAATCTGCCAGTTTTTCAAGGATGCCTTGGGCGTTGACCTGGATCGAGAAGAAGAAGCGATCGCCGATGCTACTTTCGATTACTTACCCCTTCAAATTCGGCGACTGCAAGAGTTAGAGCAACGCTATAATCGCCTACCCAACCGTCCGGATTTGCCAACTAAGTTGACCAAACTACGGCAGGCAGTGGAGGGGTCGCTGCGATCGCGGCAGATTGAAGACACCGTACTGGCGGTTAAAAAGCATCTCGATACCTTACGGGATGGGCTTCAGGAATTGGGCATGTCGCTGACCGACTTGAGCGATGAGGCGGTGATTGCTGTGGGACGAGCAGTAAATTTGCGCGATCGTCAGGTGGCTCAACTGCGACAAATTGGGCAAACCGCAGAAGTAGAGGCGGCGATTGCTGCCGTTGAGGGGCAACTGGCATTGAATCGTCCCTGGCGGGAGATTGGTAGTTTAGCACCTCATTTGCAGGCGATCGAGCAGCATTACAAAACGGTGCGTCTGGGCTTGATTGAGCGGCAGGAGCAGCAAGCAGAAGCGATTCGGCAACGGCTGAAACAGCGACAGGGCTTTTTTAAGCTGAGTGAGGACAAAGCCGATTTAGTGTTAATTCCCGTGCGGCAGGCAGCATATGACACAACCAACGATGTTTTCAGTCCCAGTTTGCTGGAACTACGGGATTCTGCCATATTGCGGCTTCAGGACGCGGAACAAGAGGCGAATCTGACGCTGGATAGTGCCCTATCTGCTGTCACCGATGAGCAGGTGCTCCAGTTGCCTTTGAACCTGAATGGGCGAGAGGTGAGAACGGTCGAGGAGGTGAAAGCGTTAGTGAAACAGTTGGAAGATCGTTTATTGGATCAACTGGAGGGAAAACCAAATATCTGTGTGCGTCTGGTCTATGAGCATAAAAAATACAGCGAGTCTTGAAGGCTTATTTCTTCTCTAAAAAGCTGGAACCAAATTACGGAGGGTTGAAATGATTGAGGTTAATCAGACGGCACCATACAAAGAAATCATAGAGCTGGCAAAAGCTGCGATCGCCCAAGCGATTGAACGGCATCGCAAGCTAGGAGAGTCGATCGCGATCTGGCAGGATGGCAAAGTGGTTTTTTTAACGGCGGCTTAGATTTCCGCAAGGCAAACTGAGAATAGCCTCATTAAGCAAGAAATTCATTCTGATGCAGTGAAAGGAGCATTATGACCCAGGCAACTCAGCAAAGAAAGCGGAGTTTTTCTAGTTTTACCTACAAAGACGCATTTAAGCATCTAGGGATTACTGAGTTACAGCAATGGGCGATCGCCGCTGAGCCAGTACCGATTAGTGACTTTTTTCAAAAGCGGTTAGACCGCTTAAAGCGATTCGATTTAGAAAGTTTTGAGGTCTCTAAAACCCTGCTGATTGATGCTATTTGCGAGGAAGGTTTGGAAGGCTTTGAACGGTTGAAGATTTGGAAAGGAGCTTACCTGGAGGGAGAAACGGTTTGTGGCAATGTGGACTATCTTTTAGCGGAACGGCGCGCCTACCTGGAAGCTCCTTTTGTCTGTGTCATCGAAGCGAAAAAGGATGACTTTGAACAGGGTGTTGCTCAGTGTCTTGTCTCCATGAAAGCCTGCTGGTGGGAAAATCAGCAGATTGGTCGCTCGATCGATATTTATGGCATTGTCACTAATGGAGAAGGCTGGAAGTTCTACAAACTGACGATGGCTGGCAAGGTCTATGAATTGCTCTTGCATGGCATTGGTGAGATGTCCATTCTGCTCGGCATTTTACGTGCGTTCTTCCGGGAATGTGAACAGAACTTGACCTGAATCATCAATTTTCCCTTTTGCTGGACTGCCCCCATGCCTCATTTAACCCCTGAAGCCAAAGCCAAACTTTCTGCGACAATTCGCAGCTTGCGCGATCGCCTGCTGACCGATCTGCACCATGCGGTAGAAGGAACCTATCGATTGTCACTGCCCCTGGCAAAGGCAGGTTTGGCGGAAGAACAGCACGTCAAGAGGCAACGGTTGGAACAGTGGCTGGATGAGCAGGTACGGGCAGAAGCAACTGGGCAGACGCTGAAGGATGAGCAGCGGCAAGAGATCTGGGAACGTCATCTGCGATCGGCTGAAAAACTGGCGGCAGCGACGTTGCTCAATCGTCTGATTGTGATTAAGCAGATGGAGGCAATGGGGCTGATTAAGCCAGTGGTGGTGACAGGCGGATGGCAAAGTCGAGGATATAAAGAGTTTCGTGATTTTGCGCCGGATCTGTGCCGCGATGAGACGGAGGGCTTTGGGACACTGCTGCAACTGCTTTATGACGAGTTGGCGTTGGAAATGCCGGGGTTGTTTGGTCGGGTTAACCTAACGTCCTTATTTCCGGTTCCAGCGAGTACACTGCGGACTTTGGTGGAAGCGTTGGATGAGCCGATGCTACACGATGCGTGGTTAGACGATACGACGCTGGGGTGGGTGTATCAGTACTGGAATGATCCGGAACGAGAAGAATTGGATGCCAAACTGAATAGTGGCGGCAAGGTGGAACCCCACGAAGTTGCCAGCAAGACACAAATGTTCACCGAACGCTACATGGTGGAGTGGCTGCTGCACAACAGTCTGGGTCAGATGTGGCTGGCGATTTGCAAGGTGCAGGGTTGGACAGCGGAGGTGGAAGCAGATGGGACGCTCGATCGCCTAGAATCACGCCGCAAGGTCTGGCGAGAAAAGCGAGAAATGGGTGAGGTAGCGCTGGATGCGTTGATGCCGATCGAGTCAGAGATAGAGGATCGCTGGAAGTATTGGGTGCCGCAGCCTTTGCCCTCATTCCCCCAGCCCCCTTCTCCCCAGGGAGAAGGAGGAGTCGGACTCTTGCTCCCCTCGCCCTCAGGGAGAGGGGTTGGGGGTGAGGGTCAATTCTCAGCTTCTCTCCCTCATCCCCTCGCCCCTTCTCCCATTAAGGGAGAAGGGGAACAAGAAGGTTCGGCTCCCCTCTCCCTGAGCGAGAGAAGGGTTGGGGGTGAGGGTTTATCTTCAGCTTCTCTCCCTCATCCCCTAGCCCCTTCTCCCATTAAGGGAGAAGGGGGACAGGAAGGTTCGGCTCCCCTCTCGCGCTCTGGGAGAGGGGTTGGGGGTGAGGGCAGCATCCGCAATATCAAAATCCTCGATCTGGCGTGTGGGTCGGGGCATTTTTTGGTGATTGCGTTTGGGTTATTGTTTGCGCTGTATCAGGAGGAGGCGCGGCATCGGGGGGAGGATTGGAGCGATCGCGCTATCGTCGAGTCGATTTTGACAAACAATCTCTACGGGATTGATATTGATGCCCGATCGGTGCAAATTGCGGCAGCAGCGTTGTTTCTCAAGGCGAAGTCGCTGTGTCGATCGGCGGAACTGACGGTGGTCAATTTGGTGGCTGCGGATTTGAATTTGTCGGCGCTGTCAGAGGATGATCCGGCGTTGGTAGAGTTGCGGCGAGAAGTGCAGGAGGCAACGGGCATTCCGGAAGCGTTGACGAATCAGATTGTGCAGGCGTTGAAGGGAGCCGATCAGTGGGGCAGTTTGCTGAAGATCGATCGCGAGGTAGAACAGGCGATCGCCCAGTATGAACTGAGCTTGGTGCGATCGGTGCAGGGAGAGTTGGAGTTTGACCCTCATCCCCTAGCCCCTTCTCCCTGGGGAGAAGGGGAACCGAACCGGGGAGAAGACGAGCCGAACCCAATCATGCCCCCCTCGCCCTCAGGGAGAGGGGTTGGGGGTGAGGGCAGAATGGCAATCCTACTCGAAAAACTCGAAAGCTTTCTCAACCGTCGCACTCGCGGAGATGATTTGGGCTTGCGGTTGCGGGGGGAACAGCTAACGGCAGGCGTGCGATTTATGCGGCTGCTGCGAGAGAATGCTTACGATCTGGTGATTGGCAATCCGCCGTATCAGGGATCGAGCAAGCTGGATGATGCAAAGTATTTGGTGAAGCATTATCCCAAGGGTAAAGCAGATTTATATGCAGCGTTTCTAGAACGAGGTTTGCAGCTTGCGAAACCGGGTGGATTTTCGGCATTAGTGACGATGCGAAACTGGATGTTTATTCAACAATTCACCGCAATTCGAGAATATTTGTTAGAAAAATTTGATTTGAGATCGCTAGGAGATTTTGATCGCGGTGCGTTTGATGAAGTACCCAATGAAGTGCTTGCAGTCACGTTGAGTATTTTTCAGAAAGGGTTGCCAAATGGAGAAGTTAGTATCGCAATTCAGCCGACAGCATTAGATGACAACTCCTACGATCGCCAACGCACCAACCGCAAACGATCGGCTATCTTAGCCCAAGTCGGACGGTTTGAATTTAAGAGCGATCGTTTTGCTGTGATTAAGGAAAAGCCGATCGTGTATTGGTGGGATGATGAGTTTTGCCAAGATTACACATCAGCATCACAGTTAGGCTCTCAAAATTCTGTTTCGTCTGGAACAAGTACTGGTAATAATCTTAGATTTTGTCGCTATTTCTGGGAGGTCGATAATTTCTCTATTCATTGTTGTACTAGTCTAAGTTCTCCTCTACCAACTCAAACTTGGCAACCATTTATTAATGGTGGAAAAGGACGTAAGTGGATTGAGCCTCTTCTAGAAATTGTAAACTGGAAAAGTTGGGGTCTCGCTTGTAGAAACTCTGAAGCCTCAAGAACGATTAACTTAGATTTCAATTGGAAGCCCGGTGTAGCCTTTGTGATGATTGGTAGCGAATTTTCAGCAAGAGTTCATCGCTATAGAAGCATCTGTGGAAATAAAGGTTCATCGGTATTTTCAAGTGAGAGTAAGACTGCTTTAAAATTGCTTGCAGTTATGAATAGCTATAAGAGCAAGCAAGTAATGGCTTCTCTAAATCCAGGAATAGGTTTTGAAGTTGGAGATATTAAACGTCTTCCTCTCTTCCCCATCGAATCTGCCGACGAAATCTTTGCCCAACTCGATCGCGCCTTCACCGAACACGAATCCGCCCGCGAAACCTCCGTCGAATTTCAACAGCCCGGAGCCTCCTGCTGGAACTACGCGCAACAGTGGGCACAGCAAGCCGTCGATCGAGAACCCGGTGCGCCTCTACCCGACTGGAACCCCGTTTATGATCAGCCGCTTGCAGTGCAGTGGGTGTCTTACGCGATCGGCGTGGCGATCGGTCGGTTTGGCGCAAACGGTGAGGGCACTCTTACTCCCTTCTCCCTTGATGGGAGAGGGGTTGGGGGTGAGGGCAAAGCCTCAGCTTTTCACCCTCATCCCCTAGCCCCTTCTCCCTTGATGGGAGAAGGGGGACAAGAAGGAGGGGGACAAGAAGGAGAGGGACAAGAAGGAGGGGGACAAGAAGGAGGGGGACAAGAAGGAGAGGGACAAGAAGGAGAGGGACAAGAACAAAATCTTAATTACTGGGAGGTTCCAACTGCAATCAAAGCAAAAATGACTGAAGTTGCTCGACAGTTCCGAAAAGAACCTACCCCCAGTGAAAAAACGCTATGGGGTGTACTTCGTAAACGTCAGCTTGAGAATCGCAAGTTTAGGCGACAACAGCCGATCGGATTATTCATTGTGGATTTCTTTTGTGCTTCGGAACGTTTGATTGTTGAGGTCGATGGTCTAATTCACGAGTCACAAAGAGAACTCGATCGACAGCGACAAGAGTTATTGGAATCTTTAGGATTGCGGTTTGTTCGTGTCACCGCCCAACAAGTTGAGAATGATATAAGCGGAACGTTGGAAACGATCAGACAAGCATTCGTTGCATCCTCCAATCTATCTCACCCTCATCCCCTAACCCCTTCTCCCATCAAGGGAGAAGGGGAACAAGAAGGTTCGGCTACTTTTCTTAGGAGTAGTATCAGCCACTTCCACACTCCCATCAAGGGAGAAGGGGAACAAGAAGGTTCGGCTCCCCTCTCCCGTCCTGGGAGAGGGGTTGGGGGTGAGGGCATTCTCCCCCACGGCATCCTCTATCTCTCTGCCTATTCCGGCGATCGCCCCAACTCCAAAGACAGCCTCACCCATCCCGCCTGTCAATCCATTCACGCAGCCTGGAGTGAACACGGGTCTGCGATTGTGCAAAGCACACGTTTCACGATCGCCAAAAAATCCCTGCGCGATTGGCTCCGCCTCAGCTTCTTCAAAGATGTACATTTGGGCATGTATGAGCAACGCCCCATCTACTTCCCCCTCTCCTCCAAAACCAGAAACTTCGTCGCCTACATCAGCATTCATCGCTGGACAGACACCACCCTGCAAACCCTGCTTGCCGACTATCTGGTTCCCGAACTGCGAGATTTGGAAGGCGAAACCGCAGACTTGCTAGCCAGCCAGAGCAAAGGCGACAGAAAAGCCCAAGCGCAAGCCGAAGAGCGTCGTGCCACCGTGCAGGCACTCTTCAGCGAACTGCAAGCATTCATCCAACTCGTTCAACAATGCGCCGAACAGGGCACACCTGCCGCCAGTCCCAAAGATATTGCCCGTGAAGCCAACGCCCGCTTCCAGATGGATCTCGACGACGGTGTGATGGTCAACAGCGCTGCCCTCTGGTGCCTGCTAGAACCGCAGTGGAATAAGCCCAAAATCTGGTGGTCAGAACTCTGCAACGCCAAAGGCAAAAAAGACTACGACTGGTCGCATCTCGCTGCCCGCTATTTTCCCGATCGCGTCGATGCCAAGTGTCAGAAAGACCCTTCGCTTGCCGTCGCTCATGGCGTTTTCTGGAACTATCATCCCGCCAAAGCCTACGAATGGGAACTCCGTCTGCAAGATGAAATTGCTCCAGATTTCACGATCAACGAAGCCAACTCCGACCAGTTTCGGGCAGAGTTTGAAGCGAGTCATCCCCAACTCGTCTTAGATCTGCGGGCGAAAGAGGAAAAGCGGCGCGATCGCAAATACAAAAAGACCGATCAGCTAGACTTAGAGGCGATCGAGCCAGATCTAGACACAGACCTGGAGGACAGGGAATGAGTACCTACGACACCGATTTTTATGCCTGGACCCAAACGCAAGCCCAACACCTCAAAGCTGGCAAATGGGAACAGTTGGATATCGAAAATTTGGTTGAGGAGATCGAATCATTGGGGAAACGAGAAAAGCAAGAACTCCGCAATCGGTTCAGAGTTCTTTTAGGGCATCTACTCAAATGGCAGCATCAACCAAACCAACGGAGTCATAGCTGGCAAGCGACTATTCGAGAACAACGCCGCCGGATCGTTCAGCACCTGGAAGAAAACCCCAGCCTTCAGCCTTATTTACCTGAAGCCTTCCAACGGGGTTATGAAGATGGAGTTGACTTGGCGATCGAGGAAACCAACCTTCCAGACGAAACCTTTCCAGCAAACTGTCCCTATACTCTGGAACAAGTTCTAAATGCCGAGTTTTTACCCGACTAACCAAGCTCGATCAACTGCGGTAGGAAAAGGATCAAGACAATAGCGAGGGTGAATCACAATGCTGAATGGACTCAGACAAAAAGTAATTGTTCAACCTGGTGGCTTAGTTGAGGTGCGATCGCCAGAGCTTCCAGCAGGTGTAACCGTTGAGGTTATCGTACTTTTAGAAGCATCCACTCCATCCGCTTCTCAAGGCTTAAGTCGTTTCCTTGGAGCCGCTCAGGGCAATTTTGCATCTCCCGAAGCAGTTGATCAATTCATTCATCAGGAGCGCGAAACATGGGACTCCTGACATCCCTCCAGGGCGATCGCATCTACCTTGATACAAATATTTGGATCTATGCGCTCGAAGGCTTTCCTACTTTTTTCCAGGAATTAACTGCGCTTTTTCAAAGCATTGATCAGGGAAACCTTCAAGCGATAACGAGTGAATTAACGCTCGCGGAGGTTCTCGTCAAACCCATTCAAAACGGTAACTCAATTCAACAAGACACCTACAAACAGGCAATCACCAGCAATTCTCATCTTCTGGTCATTCCCATACAACGGGAGCTACTGATCAACGCCGCTCAACTTCGAGTGACCACCAATCTCAAACTTCCTGATGCCATTCATGCTGCAACAGCCTTGGCAACTCAGTGTTCAACATTCTTGACGAATGATCTTAAATTCCAGAATGTATCTGGTCTACAGATAGTTGTACTATCTCAAGTAATTTTCCCCTAAGTTCTTTCTCCGATTATGCCTGAACTCGGTTTAATTACCAGTGTCCTAGAAGAAGAGGTGAAACGCGAACTCCGGCAACGTGGCATTGTCGTCTGGCTTGACAAAGATGGGCACTACGTCTCCTACGTCGATCAACTCGTCGATCGCCATCCAAAAGGGGAGTTTTTTGCGCCCGTTGTCGCCTTTCGAGGTAGCTACCTGGAAATGCTGCTCAAACTCGAATCCTACGGCAATGGGTTGGATCAAGAACCCTTGCTGATCCACATGCCCGGACATACCGAAGAAACGATTCGCAAAACACCGCTGCTCGAACTTTATCGCACTGGCTACCGCTATCGCCGCGCCCTAGATACCCTGATTCGGGAAGCCTGCACCGGGCGCATCAGTCCAGCCACCCTGGAAGCCTACCTGGGAAACGGAGTTACGGATCTGGCTGCGGCTGAAACCTGGTTGCAGCAGGCAACCTCCGAACCTCAGAACAATCTGGCTGATCACCTGCAAAGCCTCAGCCTGAAATGGATCTTAGACGGCATTTTAGGGTCAGATCCGATCCTGCGCCCAAAATTTAGCGATCAGGCATCCCTGCTAATTCTCAAACAGCATCTTTATCGCCACACAGGAATCAGCGATGCCTTCCTGCAACTCTTTCACGGCAGCATCGTTCTCTCCTTTCAAGATTTAGCAGAAGCCTTCGCTGCCTGGTTGATGTGCGTCGAATATGTCAACGACCTGACCCGTCTCCCCTACCTCGATGATCTGAAGCCCCTTAAGCAACTATCCAGCGTTCTGCAAAAAACGTGCAGCCAACTGATTCACCACCTGCGCGATCGCCATCCTGCTATCTATGAGGGCATGGCAGCAATTGTGGAAAGCCGTCTGGAGCAAGAACTCGCAGCCATTAGCCCCGAAGATCTTGGCAAAATTGACACCTTCCAGCGGGAAGAAACGGCAGTTCTAGAAGCCGCAGTTCAGGCATTGCTCAACGCAGATTGGACGAAAGCACGGAGTTGGGCACAGAGACGCACCACCACCCCCTCCTTCTGGATCGAGCGCGATCGCACCCGTCGCTTGGAATGGTTGCTCATCTATGATGCTGCCACGTTGGGCTGTGCGATTGGAGACGCTGGCTCTCTCAAAACTTGCCACACTTTGCGAGAGGCATTGAATGATTACACTCAGTCTGGCTATCAGGTCGATCTCGCCCATCGGCAGTTTGAGCAGCAACGCCTGAAGTTACTTGAACCAACGTTGGCGCACTATGGTTCACTCCAAGAGGTTGGCGATCATCTCCAAAGGCAGTACCGTACTTGGGCAGATCAATTGGCACAGGATTTCGCCAGGATTTGTGAGATTGACGGGTTTCTGCCAGAAGTTGATCTACAACAGCGCACGCTTTATGAACAGGTCGTCCATCCACTGACCCAGAGCAACCGCAAGGTTGCCTACTTCCTGGTCGATGCCTTCCGCTACGAAATGGCAGCCGAACTGCGCTTAGAGTTTTCAGGTACAGGCACAACCGCTGTTTTGAAAGGGCGCTATGCGGAACTACCCAGCATTACGGCTGTCGGGATGAATGTCCTGGCTCCAGTCAGTCAGGCGGGTCGCCTGGTTTTAGCAAGTGATGGATTTAAAGGGTTCAAAACCGGAGAATACACCGTGCGATCGCCCGACGATCGATTCCGGGCAATGAATGAAAAGAGCGTGGTAGGGAGCAGGCGGAGTCGATCGCTCAAATTGTCAGAAGTCTGTAGCCGAACGACCGAGAGCTTAAAGAAGGGTGGCTTGACTGATGTGGATTTCGTTGTAATTCATAGCAAAGAAATTGATGACGCAGGCGAAGCAAATGTTGGGCTGGCGACGTTTGAAACCTGGCTGCGGCACCTCAAAACTGCCTGGAGCCATCTGAAAAGCCTGGGGTTTACTGAATTTGTCTTCACGGCAGATCATGGGTTTTTGCTTCAGGATCAGACCACTCAGAGCCACCCCTATGGCAGCAAGCGCGATCCAGCTCGTCGTCATGTTTTGATGGTAGAACCGCGATCGGAAGCTGGCTCAATTACCGTGCCGCTGAGTGCGCTGCAATATGAAGGGCAGGCAGGTTATCTGTTATTTCGACGAGATACCGCTGTTTTTGCCACGGGTCATCCGGGTGCCACGTTTGTGCATGGCGGGAACAGTCTCCAGGAGCGGGTGATTCCAGTGTTGAGCGTTTCTCATCGCCACGCTTCAGAAACCGTTAAGCTCCAGTATCTGGTTGAGGTCAAGGCGGAAAAAGAACTGCTTGGCTTCAGCCGATTACAGCTACGAGTCAAACCAGCCCCTGGAGTGCAGCTAACCTTTATTGGTGCCAGGACGATCGGGCTATCGCTGCGGGTTGTCGATCGCCCCGACATTCAACTGACAATCCAAGATGCCCCGGAACTCGAAATCAAAAACCAGGTGCTTCAGGTGCCAGTTGAGGGTGATTGGAGCGAAGTGCTGTTTTCCCTGAAAGGTCAGCAGGGAGAGCGGGTGCCGATCGAGGTTTATCACCCGGAGGGCATTGAAGACGTTGAGCCGAGTTTAACGGTTGATTTGTTCAACGTATCTGGGATATTACCGAGAACCGAAGCTGCTGAAGCACCGCCACCGCTGCAATCCAGTGAGTGGTATGAACGCTTTGATGATGTGGGCATCCGTCAAGTCTTCCTGCATCTTCAGCAGCATGGTTCGATTACGGAGGCGGAACTCACTCAGATGCTCGGCTCGGCTCGGCAAGTGCGTCGGTTCTCAATAGACTTTGAGACGCATCTCCAGAAAGTACCGTTCTCCGTCAAAATTGAAACGACTGCCAATGGAAAGCGGTATGTGAAACAAAATTCGGAGCAACGGTAAAAAAAAGATTATGGCAATCAGCGAACGTGATATTGAAATTATTTTTGAGCGGCTGCGATCGGGTGTAGTCCCAGAACGAGGGCTAGAAGCCTTTGCCGTCGGCATCGATCAGCAGCGCACTGAGATTCAACGGCAATTGCAACTGGCAGCCAGTGGGGAAGGAGCCTTTAAATTTCTGCGCGGTGGCTATGGCTGTGGCAAAACCTTTATGTCTCGGTTGGCGGTTCTTGATGCCCAGGCGCAAGGGTTTGCTACAAGCTTTGTTGTGGTGTCCGATAACGATCTGCATTTCTATAAATTCGATGACGTTTACCGTAAAGTTGTTCAAGAGTTGGGGACTAGTTCCTGCCCTAGAGGTGCGTTGAGCGACATCATCGATCGCTGGATCGCTCGCGTTGAAGATGCCCTGATTGCAGGAGGTGCGGATGAAAATAGTGATGATTTTGACAGTCAAGTGCAGCAGCGGATGGAAGCGGAACTGGCTTCGCTGACGGGTGGCAAAGCTCCAGAAGACATGGCACGGGTACTGCGGGCAATCTTTACCCTCAAGCAAAACGGTGAAATCGTGGAAGCGAGTGCCCTACTTTCCTGGCTGTCTGGCAGTGAAAACGTTGCGGCTAGCGCCAAAAAAGTGGCAGGCATCAAGGGCGATATTGGCAGTCGGGAAGCATTGGACTACTTGCAGGGCATTCTAGAAATCACTAAAGCCGCCGGGTATAAGGGACTGGTCATCGTCATTGATGAAGCAGAAACGATTTTGCGGATGCGTCACGATGTGCGGGGAAAATCGCTCAACGGTATTCGGCAGATTTGTGATGCCGCCGATCGCTACAAAGGGCTACTTTGGCTATTCACGGGAACACCAGAATTTTTCGATACCAATCGGGGCGTTGCAGGCTTACAACCCCTGCACGATCGCATCAAGTTTGAGCGAGTCGGCGGGTTTGCGAATCCGCGTCAACCCCAGCTTGAACTGAAACCCTTTGATGCGAGTCGCCTTAAGGAAGTCGCGCTTAAATTGCGGGGACTGTACCACCCAACCGCTGACCCGGCAAATCTGGTGCGTCGTATCACCCCCAACTTCATCGAAAAGTTGGTCGCCAGCGCAACGGCTGGGTTTAAGGGGGATGTGGGCGTAGTGCCCCGACAATTTCTGCGGCAGTTTGTCAACGCGCTCGATCTGGCAAACGAGTACGCAGAGTTTGATCCAATCAAAGACTTGGGCTTGAGTGATCTAAATTCTGAAGAGCAGCGGATTCAGCAGGGGCTACCGCCGTTTGACACTGAACCCGAAGACGTACAGGGCTATGCCCCAGTTGAGTTTTAGCCATGAATTCCACGTTTGCCCGGTTTCCATCTCGACTTCAAGATGCGATCGTCTCGCGCTTGGGTTGGTCGTCACTTCGCCCGGTGCAAGAGTTGGCGGGACAAGCGTTGCTCGACGGTCAGAATGCAGTCATCCTGGCACCGACAGCAGGTGGCAAAACCGAGGCATCCTTTTTTCCACTGCTGGCAAGGTTGATTCAGGCAGAGCCACAGGGAGTCGGGCTGATCTATATCGCGCCCATTAAGGCATTGTTGAACAACCAGGCAGAGCGATTGGGGCTGTATACCGAAATGGTTGGTTTGAGGCGGTTTCTCTGGCATGGCGACATCAAGGATGCTCAAAAACGGGCGTTTCTCCAGGAACCTGCTGCCGTTCTGATGACGACCCCGGAATCACTAGAGGTCATGCTGCTGTCTGCCAAAGTGCCGCATAAAAAGCTTTTTGGTGACCTGCGAGCAGTTGTGATTGATGAAGTCCATGCGTTGGCTGGAACCGATCGCGGCACTCACCTGATATCGGTCTTAGAGCGGCTGGCTCGGTTCACCCCAAATGATATTCAGCGCGTGGGGTTAAGTGCCACCATCGGCAACCCGACTGAGATCCTGCACTGGCTCCAGGGCACCTCAAACCGAGCAGGCTGCGTGGTTGATCCACCCAAATCACCGTCCCCCAAGGAGTTGCGTCTTCACCTCAAAGATACGCTGGGGGCGATCGCCACAGATGCCAGTCAACTGGCGCAAGGCAAGAAGAGTCTCTTCTTCTGTCAGAGTCGGGCGCTGGCAGAAGATCTTGCCGAGCGACTGCGGCACCGGGAAACGGATGTCTTTGTCCACCATAGTTCTGTCTCTTTGGAAGAGCGCACTGCCGCAGAAGCGAGGTTTCATCAAGGCACAAATGCCTGTATTGTTTGCACCTCTACGCTGGAACTAGGAATTGATGTTGGAGATTTAGACTTGGTGTTCCAGGCAAACGCCCCGTCTACGGTTTCTTCTTTCTTGCAACGATTAGGGCGGACTGGCAGACGCAGCGGACAGCGAGCGAATACAACTTTTTTCTGCGAGAACATTGAAACCGTGTTGGAGGCGATCGCCATCGTTGAACTGGCGCGATCGGGGTGGGTCGAATCTGTGCCGACTCAGAAGCGAGCCTGGGCGGTTCTAGTCCATCAGTTGCTTGCCTTGACGCTGCAATTTGGGGCAATTAGCCCTGAGCGGTGCTGGGAGCAGTTGTCGATCGTGCCTGATTTTGCTGGCATTACTTGGGACGAGTTTGAGTTTTTACTCAAACACATGCTTCAGACCGACTACCTATTTATGGCAGGAGGGTTGCTTTCCATGGGGGACAAAGCTGAACAGGTGTTTGGACGGAGAAACTTTATGGAACTCTATGCCGTGTTTAGCAGCCCGGTATTTTATCGAGTCAAAACAGAAGTTGGGTATGAGATTGGGGCACTGGAGCAGTCGTTTGTCGATACGCTGGTGTCCGAGATCAGCGCTTTCCTACTGGGGGGGCGAGCCTGGATGGTGGTTCAGGTCAATCATGAGGAACGAACGATTCGTGTCGTTCCGGCTCCGCGTGGAAAAAAGCCAAGTTGGGGTGGGTTTGCTCCGCAACTGTTAGGGTTTGAAATTTGTCAGAAAATTGCTGAAATTTTGAAAACGTCGGCTCCTATCCCTTACATTGATGAATTGACGCAGGCTGCATTGAGCGAGTGCCGCGCTGATCTTGGGCAACTCCTGACGCAGGCTCAACTCAATATTCGGATGGATAATGAACAGGCAACGTGGTGGACGTTTGCAGGTGGCAGCATTAATAATACGCTCAAATATGGGCTGCAATTTCAGCATGATTGGAAGATTGTGGCAGACAATTTTAAGCTCAAAATTGTTGGAGACAGCTTGGGGCGATCGTCTTTGAATTTGGCAATTGAGAAAATTCAAAGCAAGTCATTCTGGGATAGTCCTTCAACCCAACAGTTTATTTGGTCACAGTTGCCTCAATATCGTTTGAGTAAGTTTCAAAAGGCTTTACCGGAAGCTTACTCGCTTGAGATCATTAGCGACTATCTACTGAGCATTCCGAGAACGGTTGTGCTTTTGCAAACACTGAGTTCGGCTGAATCGAGGTGAAGCAGGCGTTGCTGAACAGAAATATGCATTGTCAAAATCTGCCCTCACTCTCACCCTCTCCCAACGGGCGAGGGAACTCGATTCTAGCTCCCTTCTCCAAACTTAAGGTAGTGCAGTAGCAAGCGAATCGAGTGCTTCAGCATCTCCACGGACTTGGAATAGCACAACGTCTTACGATGTAATCGAGCGAGGTAGTGCCGCAGTCGAGTCTTTTCTCCCTCAACGCGGGTCATTGTCATCTGACACCTCTAGCAGCGGCACCAACGCTGTCGCGATCGGGAGGGTGCGCGTCGCCAGTTTCCCTTTCGTCGCAGCCTTCCGCAAGATCAGGCGGGGGTGAGGACTTTAGCTTGACCGTGGCGATCGCTCTTCATCTGTACTAGCCCATTAGTACAACCAGCATACACCGGGAAATGGCAGTTTTCCGGTGTATGAGGTTCAAAGCACTGCTATGGCGTTAACTTACCGTAAAGGGGAGGAAAACAAAGCTGCTTCTTGCTCCAAACAGGTGCTTGTTGCGAGTGTAGCCAGGGGCAAGGAGGACGGCTTAGAGAAACCTTTTGGGCTACTCTCAAACCCCCGACGGAGCAATTTTATTTTTCATACGGTTTTAATACCTTTCAATCAGGCTTGTTTTAGAGGATGTTTTAAAGGTCCAGATGCGTGTAGCTCTGGCGACTGAAGTCGCGGCTACACGCACAAAACCTGCCTACGCAGGTTCCAAAACCCTCGTGCTGAGGTAGTCCGCGCAGGCGGACTTTGTTGATGTAGTCGCGGTTTTAACCGCCAGACACTTTTCAAACAGCCTCTTAAAGCTAACCAACTTCCACTTCAACGTTTGAGACACACCAGGAGTTAAACATGACAAAGCTAGAACAAGTTCGCGGCGGCAATAATCAAAAAGGCAAAAGCTTTTTGGATGACATTCTAGTAGGGGATGCTAGTAATAATGTTTTGAATGGAGGAAAGGGGAATGACGTAATCTTGGGAAATGCTGGCGACGATATCATCTTTGGCGGACAAGGAATCGATGTTCTGCTCGGCGGACAAGGAGACGATAAACTGTTTGGTGAAAGGGGCGATGACTTTCTCTTCGGTGATGAAGGCAACGATCAATTAGATGGCGGCAAAGGAAGCGATTTTCTCTATGGAGGATTGGGTAACGATATTCTTTTAGGAGGTGATGGCGCGGATGTGCTGGTTGGCGGAACTGGTGGAACAGACACACTAACGGGTGGCAAAGGTGCAGATGCATTTGTCTTTAACGGAGACGTTTTTGCGGATGCTACTCCAGTCCTAGCGGGAGCTACTGGCATTCGCTTTGTGAATCAGCCTGACATTATTACCGATTATGAGTTCGGTCGTGATCAGTTTGTTTTTGACAGTAGCGACTTGAACATTACTAACTTTACCTTCCAGAAGGGCGTTACTGCTCAAATTGCAGCCAATGGCAACTTTATCGTCCAACTTGATCCCTTTGTGAATGCAGCAACGGCGGCACGAGCGATCGCAGATAACGCTGCCATTACAGCGAAAGAAGGTGCATTCGTTTACTTCAACACCACGTTGGGTATTAGCCGTCTAGTCTACTCGCAAGACCTTGCGAATGGGGGTGATATTAGTATTTTGGCTAACCTGACCAATCAGGCTGGACAAACGGGTATTGCCAACTTGAACAACTTCACTGCCAGTGATTTTAGCCTAGTCTAATATCTCTTAAAAGAGGGCTGGGGGTAGTGCTATCACTGCCCCTTTTATCATATCTACTCATAGTAATGATAGCGGTGTATGGTAAGCGAAGGAGACTCAACGATGACTAAAACCATCCAACAAATTGTTCTGCTTTTAATTTTTCTAATCGTGGTTTCAGTTGTCGCGATCGGTGCAGCAATAGCGCAGGATTCTAATCATATAGCATCATCAACTGCAACCGCTCAGATGGCGAATCAGTTCCAGCAGCAGCAGGTTATTGGTGCAGAAAATGCAAATGCGATTGCAGCTCAAACTCCGCCGCAAAGTCCATCCAAAATCAACATCAACCCAGAGACAGGTGTTCCCAAGGGCGCGATTTTACTTACCGTTTTTCTGAAGCATGACCAATCGAAAACGTTAGAAAAAATTCTCAATGAACTGAAGCAATCTGGCTATTGGAAAGCCTTTCCACCAGAAGGGGTTGACGTTGTTTCCTGGTATGTGATGATGGGCATTGGACAGGTTGTCACGTTAGCTGTACCGCCAGAGCGGTTACGTGCTGTGAACACGGCACTGGAACGTACTGCCTGGAGCGCGTATCGGACTGAATTTTATGCCACCTACGATTTTGCACCCATTGCAAAAAAGTCACGAGAACAGGCATTGAAAGGCTCTTAATGGCAATCATGTTGCAATAGGTAGAAGGAGCGTGACAACGGTTCCTTGTCCCAGTTCACTATTAATTTGCATACTGCCGCCTTGCAGTTGGCAAACATGTTGAGCGATCGCCAATCCTAAGCCCAATCCACCTCTGGGTCGGGCGTTATCACCCCGATAGAAGCGCTCTGTGAGGCGTTGTAGCGCGTTTGCCTCAATACCTTTGCCCTGGTCTTGAATTTGGAGGGGAATGTACTGCTGCTCCTCTGTTTCGACAGTCGGCAGCACTTTGAGGCAAATCACCTCACTTTCAGGCGCGTACTTAATGGCGTTGTCCAGTAAATTTAAAACCACTTGTCCGGTCAGTTCTGGATCAACCCACACGGCTGTTTTAGTCGAAGCCGCAGAAAGTTCCAGTTTCAACCCCGCTTGAGTGGCGGATGGCTGCATTCGACAGAGACATTCCTGAGCGATCGCCACGGCTGAAACAGCCTGGGGGTGCACCTGAAGCTGTCCCGCATCCGCCTTGGCGAGCCACAGCAATTGCTCCACCAGCCGAGTCAGGTAATCTGTTTCACGGCAGGCTCGTCGTAAATACAGTTGCGCTTTCTCTCCCGTCACGACACCATCCAAAATTGCCTCCAACTCAACTCGCAAAGTGGCTAAGGGCGTGCGTAAATCGTGAGAAACGTTAGCAACCAATTCACGACGAGCGGTTTCCTGTGCCTGAAGTGCCGTCAGAGTTTCGATTAATTTGGCTGCCATCTGATCCAGCAAATGACTTAATTGCGCCAGTTCATCATGTCCTTTAAGGGCAGAACGAGCCGTATAATCGCCTGCTTCCAGCCGTTGCGCCTGTTGGTGTAAGCTGCGTAGCGGTTGGGTTAAGGTGCGAGAGAGGAGCCATCCCGTCGCCGC
The DNA here is from genome assembly GCA_019358895.1 of Tildeniella nuda ZEHNDER 1965/U140. Classification (GTDB taxonomy): domain Bacteria; phylum Cyanobacteriota; class Cyanobacteriia; order Leptolyngbyales; family Leptolyngbyaceae; genus Stenomitos; species Stenomitos nudus. The sequence goes on from JAHHIG010000005.1 coordinate 267,002, forward strand.
AGCAACGGTTGTAGCGGCGATCGCCATACCCATTACCAAGCCCTGCACCTCTTCTGCAAACCGTTTGGGACGACGGAGCGGCATCGTAAGATAAACTGCGCCCACAATTCGATCGGCACTGCGGAGCGGCACTGTGCTGTAGAGCCACCAGCTATTTTTAGGATCGGTGGCATTCCACAAACGTCCTGCTTGCGGTGCGCCTGCCAGGGTTTTGAGAATTAAATCCTTGGGCAGTTCAACAGCATGACCTCGATTCACCGCCTGACTGGTTAAGCGAGTGGTGGCAGCCATGTTGAAAATTGTGACCTGCGATCGTGCCTGTTCGCTCATTAAATCGGTGAGTTGACGCATCGTGTCTGGACTTTCCCAGTGAGTGGGAATTTGCATTGCAAGGGCATCTGCCTGTCGCCTCAACGTGACTTCCGCCTCTTTGACAAAGAACTTTTCTAGCGCGGCTCCTAAGATTAACGAGAAGCCACCCAGACTACCCAGGGTGACGAGCAACAGCGTGAGTGTGAGTCGGCTAGAAACGCTTCTTAATTTCATCCTTCATGCCCTCGAAAGCGGTAGCCAACGCCCCATACGGTTTGAATATATTCTGGGCGAGAGGAGTCTAGTTCAATCTTTTCTCGCAACTTGCGAATATACACGTCAACCACGCGGGTGTCGCCTGCAAAGTCAAGCCCCCAGACGTGTTCTAGCAGTTGCTCGCGTGTATAGGCTCGTCCGGGACGATCGGCAAGTTGTGCCAGCAAATCAAACTCTTTGCCGCGTAAATCGAGCCATTCTCCATTGAGAAAAGCATGACGCTGATTCAGGTCGATCGCAATGCCCTGCGTTTGTCTCACCTCGCGGTAGCCTGGGCTATATGCCCGTCGCATGAGTGCGTTGACCCGTGCAACCAACTCTTTGGCACTAAACGGTTTGATTAAGTAATCATCGGCTCCGATCGCTAACCCCTGCACGCGATCGCACTCCTCTACGCGTGCCGTCAACATCAAAATTGGCACAAAGTAGCCCAGTGCCCGGACTTCTTGACAGACCTGAAAGCCACTAATATCCGGCAACATGAGATCTAAGACAACCAAATCGGGGCGAAAGCATTGGATCTGTGCCACGCCCTCAGTGCCGTTGCTAGCGGTTAAACACACCAAGCCATCACGCTCAATGTAAAGCTGCACAGTCTCACGTAAACTGATGTCGTCTTCGATGAGCAAGACCGTAGTAGTGGCAGGCATGGGAGTTAACTTCTAAGCTTGATCAGTTCAATAGATAGCCAGTGGGATTGCTCATCGTTTGACAAAAAATGACTGACAAGCATACTCCGTGAAAGGGGTACTTACTTTGGCATTGAATCGTTAAACAGGGCGAAAAACAGAAAGAGATCCACGAATCTTTAGCGCCAATCCTCTTTTATTGATGTTGCGTTGGTGGTTGAGGTATGGGCGATCGAGCGATCGAAGCCCCAGTTGAGAACTGCACCAGCGCAAGCATGGTTGCCGCTAAGCCGACAAACACGCCGCACGGGATCATCACACCCAATAATCTAGACATCTGTTCAAGTCTCCTTTGTCTGGTCATCTCCTGAACATTCACTAAAGGTATTAAAAATCTATGAATTTGCAAAGTGTAAAAAATAAAAGATTCACGCTGTTGAGCGTTTTAGAAGATCTAGGCTGTGTTTTAAAACCCTTGACCCTCCCCAACCCTCCTTAAAAAGGAGGGAGCCGAACTATTCAAAGTCCCCCTTTTTAAGGGGGATTTAGGGGGATCACCAAGAGTCAAAGTAACGACCCGAAGGTTTTAAAACACGCCCTAGTTTCTCATTCACAAATTTTTAATACCTTTCTATAAAGGTGAGAGGCAAGTCCTTTTAGGAGGTCAGCCTTATGGATGCGGCAAAGACTACAGAAAGACCCAAGCGGCAAAACGCGGCATTCAAGCATTTGATGCTTCTGCACTGGATTATGGCAGCGTTCATTCTTACGCTATATTTTACAGGTGTTTTCGTTGCACGTCCGTTACAGGCTCCTCTCTGGCTGATGTCTTTTTGCCATCAGTCGTTAGGAATGCTCTTTTTGCTGCTGCTCATTGTCAGAATTTTCTTACTGCTGCGAGTTGTTGGACATAAATATACACGGCGATCGCCGAACGTTACGTCCAACTGGTTACAAACCATCATGCTACACAGCAGCCTCTATTTCTTTATGCTGGTAGCGCCTATCAGCGGCTTTTTTTTGCGAAATTTTATTGGCTTAGGCACCACGCTTTTTGGTCTTCCCGTACCATCTCTTTTTGCTGCAAATAATACCTGGGTTGCACTGGCTAGAAGCTCACATTTCTGGTCATCCTATCTCTTTTTAGCCTTTATTGTTTTACACGCTCTGGCGCACTGGAAAGTCATTCGTATGACGGTGAGAAAGCGCTTTGTCACACGCTAAATGCTTTCAAAAATATGGTCACTTACCGTCTTAAATGATGCAAGTAGCAACAATGACTATGATCGCCAGTGTGCAATCGAGTGAAACGGCACTGAATAAACTACGCCAAAACACGCTTACAGCCGATGAACTACTCAATCTGCTCAAGCAGTACAACCTGATGCCACTGTTGCTGCGGGAATTGTTGATTGATGACGCGATCGCGTCCATCACCCTTTCTCATCAAGACTACCTCGATGCCTGTGCCCAGTTTTATCAACAGCAGCACCTCACTACGGATGTTGACCGACAAACCTGGTTAGAAGCGCATCAATTATCGTCACCACAACTCGATCGCCTGATTACCCGCAGCCTTCGACTAACCAAATTTAAACAAGCAAGGTGGGGACATAAACTGGCATCCTACTTTCTCCAGCGCAAAACCCAACTCGATCGCGTCATTTACTCGTTGCTGCGAGTCAAAGAGGTCAGTGTCGCTCAGGAATTGTTCTTTCGCATCCAGGAGGGCGAACGAACCTTTGCTGCATTAGCACGGCAATACTCTCAAGGCGCTGAAGCCAGAACAGGTGGGTTGATTGGACCTATGGAACTCAGCAAACCTCACCCCGTTTTAGCAAAAATGTTGGCAGTCAGCCAGGCGGGTCAACTCTTGCCTCCTACTCGTCTCAATGGCTGGGTTGTCATTGTGCGGCTAGAGCAGTTGTTAGAGGCTCAAATGGATGAGGCAATGCAGGAACGGCTGTTAACAGAACTGTTTGAGCAATGGGTACAGGAACAAATAGAGCCGTAAATGAGCGTTGTGCCCTCACCCTAGGGCGTGTTTTAAAACCCCCAGAAGCCCCCAACCCCCAATTCTGGGGGCTTCCAACCATCTTCAAAGTCCCCCAAAGTTGGGGGATTAGGGGGCAGAAGCTTACAGCAACAAAGCGATTGAAAGTTTTAAAACACTGCCTAGCCCTCTCCCTAGGGGCGAGGGGACATGTCCGGCTCCCTTCTCCCCTAGGAGAAGGGTTGGGGATGAGGGCAAATTATTCCTGTACGCAGCAACACCCGTTCTTTGATCAGTCAACCTCGATCGCAATTCTTCAATTTTTTGTCCCATGACTTACACGATCGCCACCTGTCAATTAACCGAGTTTCTCGCTGCTCTACCACCCTTTGATCAGCTTTCCGCCAATAGCTTTGACACATTGTTGAAACAGGCAAAACCGCTGCGCTATCGGATGGGGCAATTGATCATCACGCGTGAAAAAATGCCTGCTCAGGTGGCGATTTTATATGACGGTCAAGTTCGATCGCTCGGCTATGAATCTGATGTTCCGCTGCCCGTTACGCTGGAGCGGCTGCAACCTGGTGCCATCATCGGCTGGGCTGGTTTGGTGCGTGGCGTTGCCTGCGAAACCGCGATCGCGTCCACTGAAACAATTTGTCTGACGCTGGCTGCATCAGACTTCCTGCAACTCCTGCAAACAGAACCCGCGATCGCGTCCCACTTCCACACGCAGCCTGCCCTGATTGAACTCTTTGATCTCCTGAACACATATTTCCAACATCGCGCCGATCGCCGCCTCATTCTAGAAGCTGCTGGAACCAGCAACCTGAAGGACTTCGCTCAAACGCTTCTCCCTCACGCAATGGTTTATCGCAAACGTGCAAGCCCTGATTATGTCTGGTTGAACAGCAGTCCCTCTAATCGATTTGCTGTGGGCGATCGCATCCAAACCGCTGATCTGGATCATGCTGCCGATCGCCTCATCGGCTTACCCGTTCACCTGCTACTGCCCCCATCACATGTGAATCATGGAACATTGAATGGTAATGGATTATCAAATGTTAATCAGACGTTGCCTTTCATAGGAGATTCTGACCTGCCCGATATTCCCTACGCGTCGGCTGAGTTGATGGATCGAGAAGAACCGCTGCCATCCGCTCCATCGCACTATGCCTACGTCCGGGGCAGTGGCACTGTAAATGCCGTCCTTGCCTGTTTTCAGATGCTGAGTCAACACTGGGGCTTTCCCTTCCGGCGCGAGGTTGTACAGCGCATTCTAGCCGAGCAGCACCAACGAATTGGTATACTCTCGCTGCGGCACTGTGGCAGTGTGGCAGAGTTGAGCGGCTTGCGATCGCAGTTGGTTAACGTACCCTCAACAGCGGTGCATCGGTTGCCGACTCCCGCGATCGTCCGTTGGCACGATAGTTTTGCTGTGCTGTATGACATCAGCGCCAAACAAGCAATTCTGGGTGTACCCGAAGCGGGCATTCTCCGTCGCCAGCCCGATGAGTTGATGCTCAATCAGCCCGCCCATGACCAAACGGAACCTGCCGAAACCCTGGAAGTTTTGCTGCTACAACCAACCCAGGACACGCCCAAACAAACCTTTGGTCTCGGTTGGTTTTTGCCGTCGCTGTACAAATATCGACGGGTCTTGATGGAAGTGTTCGTCGCGTCATTTTTTGTGCAGCTTTTTGGCTTGGCGAATCCTTTAATTACTCAAGTGATTATTGACAAGGTGCTGGTGCAGAACAGCCCCGATACATTGCAGATCTTGGGCATTTTTCTCATCGTGCTGGCACTGTTTGAGGCAGTCCTCACCAGTCTTCGCACGTATCTCTTTGCCGACACAACCAATCGCATTGATCTGGCATTGGGTGGTGAGATTATCGATCACTTATTACGGCTGCCGCTGCGGTATTTTGAGCGGCGACCCGTTGGTGAATTAGCCACTCGTGTGGGGGAGCTAGAAAATATCCGGCAGTTTCTCACAGGAACGGCGCTTACGGTCGTGCTGGACGCTGTGTTCTCCGTGCTTTACATCGTGGTGATGTTTCTCTACAGTTGGCTTCTGGCGCTGGTGGCACTGGCAACGTTACCGCTGTTTGCCGCATTGACCGCGCTCACGTCACCGATCGTCCGCCGTCAACTGCGTACCAAAGCCGAACGCAATGCCGAAACACAATCGTTGTTAGTTGAAGTGCTGTCGGGCATTCAAACGGTGAAGGCTCAGAATCTGGAGTTGCGATCGCGCTGGCAATGGCAAGAACGTTACGCCAAATATGTCAGCGCCAGTTTCAAAACGGTACGTACCTTTACGGCTGCCAGTGCCACCAGCACCTTTCTCAATCAACTTTCTGGGCTGTTGGTGCTGTGGGTGGGAGCACTATTGGTATTGCAGGGAAAATTGAGTCTGGGGCAACTGATTGCCTTTCGGATTATTGCAGGCTATGTCACCAGTCCCCTGCTGCGCTTGACTCAACTGTGGCAAAACTTTCAGGAAACTGCCCTGTCGCTAGAACGACTCAGCGATATTCTCGATTCGCCGATGGAAGCAGATGCGATCGATCTGCAAAACATCCCCATGCCCACGATTGAAGGCACGGTTCAATACGAACATGTTTCATTTCGGTTCAATCCTACAGGGGCGATGCAATTAATCAACATCCAATTAGAGTTTCTGGCAGGTACGTTTGTTGGCATTGTGGGGCAGAGTGGATCGGGTAAAAGTACTCTCATGAAACTTTTGCCGCGCCTTTACCCACTGGAATCTGGGCGTATTTTGATCGATGGCTATGACATCAACAAAGTCGAACTCTATTCGTTGCGGCGACAGATTGGCATTGTGCCCCAAGACACGCTGCTGTTTGAGGGCACGATTCAGGAAAACATGACGATGCACCATCCCAATGCCACCGCTGAAGAAATGATTGCTGCCGCTAAAACTGCCGTTGCACATGAATTCATCATGGCATTGCCACAGGGCTACAACACCAACGTAGGAGAGCGAGGCACAGCGCTATCAGGTGGGCAACGACAGCGACTGGCGATCGCCCGTACGCTTCTCCAAAAGCCGCGTCTGTTGATTTTAGACGAAGCCACCAGCGCCCTGGATTACGACACAGAGCGGCAGGTGTGTCTCAATCTTGCCGAGGCATTCAAGGGCTGCACGGTGTTCTTCATCACCCATCGGTTAACCACCATTCGCAATGCCGATCGCATTCTGCTGATGGATCACGGAACAGTCGTGGAGGAGGGCACTCATGCAGCATTGATGTCCCTGCGCGGACGCTACTACTGCCTTTATCAACAGCAAGATTCCCAATTGTAAGTCCAGTTCTAAGTAGGTAGGCATCATTAAACTGAAGACCCTCATCCCCCAACCCCCTTCTCCCAGAACGGGAGAAGGGGGCTAAGATCGGCTCCCCTCGCCCTACTTGGGAGAGGGGCTGGGGGTGAGGGCGAAACCTATGCCTTTCACATTTAATTCCACCTTGTTACTTCATGCTTAAGGAATGGTTCTAGTGATGCAACATCGACTCAGCAACACCCGCTCGATCGCCACCGTTGATCAAACCATCATGCTACAGCGATCGCCCGTTTTGTCACGCGCGATCGTGGCAGGCATCATCGGTGTCACCAGCTTCAGCCTCTTGTGGGCAAGTGTGGCACAGCTTGAAGAAGCGATTCCCGCTACAGGTAAGCTAGCGCCACAGGGCACCGTTCAGGAGATCAAAGCACCGCTGAATGGCGTGGTTAAACACATTTATGTGCGAGAAGGTCAGCGGGTGAAACAGGGAGACATTCTATTAACGCTGGATTCCACCACGTCTCAAGCACAACTTACATCGCTCCAAACCATCCAGGCAGCGCTGAAACAAGAAAATGCCTTCTACCGTGCCGTTTTGCAAAATGCTGGGACTCCCGCTGCAAGAACCCTCAACCTGACACCCGAAGTGGCTGCCCTCACTCAAAATCGATCGACATTAATAGCTGAGAATCAACTCTATCGCGCCCAAGTTGGTGCTACTAATGGCGTTGGTTTGAATGTAGAACAGTCCTTGAGGCTGCGATCGCACCAGGCTGAAGTATCGTCTCGCCATGCAACTGCCGCCCTGGAAGTAGCACAACTCAAGCAACAACTCGCTCAAAACCGGGTGCAATTAGCCAGCGCCCAAGATCTGTTAGCAGTCAATCAAACCATTTACAAAGATTTAGAGCCTGTGACGCAAGAAGGTGGACTTTCGCGCCTGCAATTCTTGAAACAGCAGCAAGAGGTTCGCACTCGTCAGGGAGACGTTGATGAACTGATTCAAGAACAACAGCGGTTGCAACTGGCGATCGAGCAGGGACAGCAAAAATTCAACAACGCAGTAGCGGTATCGTCGCAGGATGTCCTGACCAAACTTGCTGACAATGAAAAACAGCTTGCGGTGATTGACAGTCAGTTAAATAAAACCATTGTGGAGAATGAAAAGCGGCTGGCTGAAATTGGTAGTCAACTCAGTGAAACGCAAGGCAAACTGAACGATCAAGCACTCCGCGCTCCCGTGGATGGCACGGTGTTTGATCTCAAAGCGTCCAGTCCTGGCTTTGTGGCAAACTCCACCGAACCAATCTTGAAAGTGGTTCCGAACAACAGCCTCATTGTGGATGTGTTGATTACCAACAAAGATATTGGGTTTGTGAAAGAAGGAATGCCCGTTGATATTCGGGTGGACACCTTCCCCTTTAGTGAATTTGGGGATGTCAAAGGCAAGCTGCTCTCCATTGGATCGGATGCTCTACCCCCGACCCAACTGCGTCCGTCTTATAGCTTCCCTGCTAAAGTGCAACTCGATCGACAAGCGCTCACAGTCAACGGACGCGAGTTACCCCTGCAATCAGGGATGTCAGTCAGCGTCAACATCAAAGTGCGCGATCGTTCCATCATGAGCCTCTTCACCGATGGGTTTGTGAAGGGCTTGGAGAGCCTCAAATTTGTTCGCTAAGGACTGTTGCTTAGAGATTCCAGGCATAAGGTTCTAAAAGTGCAAGATAGGCTGAAAAACCTTGTCCAGATCGAGTTTTAGAGCATCGATCGCAGTGCGGCTCAGCATCAGGACTTCTGCCTCAGGGGAGCAGGAGTGCCAAATTGTTTAGAGGCTGTTTGAAAAGCGTCTGGCGGTTAAAACCGCGACTACGTAAACAAAGTCCGCCGACACGGACTACCGAAACGCGAGGGCTTTATCACCTGCGACGGCAGGTTTTGTCCGTGTAGCCGCGACTTCAGTCGCCAAGGCTACAAGTATACGGACTTTTAAAACGTCCTCTTAGGCTCGATGCGACATCGAGATGGTCGTCGCCTAATTGCTGTTCGCGGATCGCTAGTGATCGCACATAAAGCGGTTCGGCTTCCTTATAACGCCCTTGCTCTTTGTAGAGAAATGCTTTCCAATGTAAACAGGTTGCAATATTCAGCGCTTGCTCTGGTCTTGTGAGCAGTTCAATCACGGCTTGCAGATGGGCAATCATCACCGTTGATTCTCTAATCAGTGATCGCTCCGGCTTCTTCTGAACTCTTTCTGCTTCAGTCAGCACCACCTGGTAATCCGCTGCTGCTGCCGTAACGACTGCTGCCAGTCTTCCTCTGTCAATCCAGAGCGGTTGAATGACTGGTAGCGGCGCTCAATTTCATCGAGGTACCACTGGAGGAACTCGGCGATCGCGTGGTAATCCATCCCGGCACCAATATGACGAATGCTTTTCCACTCATGGTTGTCCGCGTGCGGATCCAGCAGAATCACCTGATGCCCTGCACGCACTTTCTGCATCACCAGGTAACGCGCCGTCCAGGATTTCCCGGACCCCATGCCACCAAACAACAGCCCTGGATATTCCAGGAAGTTTTGCAGATACGCTGTGGTGTCAGCGGTCGGAGCAGACGCACGCGTAACAGGCATCGCTGATGCCTCAGGTGCAGCGGTTGCTGCCATGGGCTGCGGGGGAGCCTGCGGCGGCGGCGACGCTGGCACGTCTTGATAATCGGCATCCTGGACATCTGACAGATACGGTGCCATCTGGGGATAAAGCCGTTCGGCGGACTGTAACTGAGCCACCTGTTGATAGCCTGCCAGTTCAGCGTGATGGGCGATCGCCCCAATCCAGTAGAACGGCAGCAGCGCCGTCAGCCAACGGGCGAGCAAGGTGACGGTAATACCTAGGGAAAACAGCCCCGTGAAGCGGCTGATACCTTCCAGAGCGTAATCAATGCGATCCGGTTCGGGTGCGTCCTCAGGTTCATAATTGCTGCTAGAGAGGGGCAGCATCAGGGGTGAATCGTAGGGAGCAAACATGGTTCACCTCATACCCGAAAGAAGTCTTTGACACCGTGCCAGAAGTCTTTTCCAGGCTTGCCAGCGGTGCCATAGGTCAGCAGCTCTTTACGAGTCTCGGCTTGTCTTCTCAATGCCTTCTGCACTTGCACCTGCCGCTGCGCTTGGGGCACCCTCTCACCGATCGCTTTGGCGCGGTTTTGATGCCGCAGGTGAATCAGTTTGATGGCGCTCTGGAAGTCCAGACGGTTCAGGTCATACTCGGAGCGGTATTCGGCTTCCAGCTTCTGCATCCCGTGTCCGGCTTTCTGATTCAGCAGTTGCAGATGCTTGTCGTAGCCTTTGGAAAGCAGCCATGCATCCAAGAGGCTTTTGTCAATTTGCTTGGAGCCTTTTTCGACTTGCTTCAGCACGCGCTGGACAAACTGCTCGTACTCGACTTGCCCTTCAATCAGCGTGGTGAAGTGCTTTTCGAGGATGGGCAGAATCTCCTTCAGACGAGTCATGGCGGTGGCGCGATCGGCAAACAAGGCGAGTTCCCGATCGTCCATTTGTGGTAGTCGCGCCAGGTCGATGCCGAAGTAGCGGGTGGCGCGTTCGGTCAGGGCACCGACATGGGGTAGGACATGGGATTGGATGCCCCGGTGAGCGGATCTGGAGCTACGGTCAAATCGGACTTGTACTCATTGCAGGAGCGACAAGCCAGACAAACATTTTCAAAGGAAGTGTTTCCGCCTTTGGACTGGGGATGGATATGGTCCAAAGCTTATCGGCAGACCGCTATTGCCAAGTTAATCGCTCACGCGGGAAGCCGTATGGCTCAGCTTTCAACGATCGCCTCAAAACCACCGAAGATCATGCGCTTGCCGTCAAAGGGCATCCCCTCGGGTGGTTGCATTCGCGGATCAGCCATCACTTTCTGATTCCCCTGATCACGCGCTTCACGGGACGACCAAATAATCCAGGCGAAAACCACGGTTTCATGCTCCTCACATTTCACCGCCATGGGGAAAGAGGTCAGCTTGCCGTCAGGCACATCATCACCCCAACATTCAACCACTTCAAGCGCACCGTATTCCTTGAACACCACGGCTGCATCCTCAGCTATTTTTTGATACGCTGCACGATTGGCAGTGGGCACTGCTAGCACAAATCCATCGACATAAGTCATGATCATTCTCCTTGCCTAAATTGACGATTAATACCCGATGTGCGACTTTCTTGAAACACCTGCAAAGACTCCCCTCACCCTAGCCCTCTCCCAGCGGGAGAGGGAACTGGAAATCTCTGAAAGCCCCTCTCCTGCGGGAGAGGGGTTTGGGGTGAGGGCGATTAGTTGCACATTGCGTGATTAATTGATTTTTCCAAGCTCAGATATCGGGGCTTGAGTGTCTGCAACATCGCTTTCATTCTAGAAGTCAATGGGCGATGCCGAAGGCACGCGTTGCGATCGCCTGCTTGATCTCACGAATTCTGTAACTGCTCAGCCGCCGCTTGAACACGAGCTTCTTGCGCTCTCAGTTCCGGTGTAAATTCTTCACCAAAATCATCTGCTGTAAAAACAGGACGGATTTCAATCTCGGAGTCTCCGGGCATCGGGTTGGGGCAGCGTTTCACCCAGGCGATCGCCTCTTCCATCGATTCCACTTGCCAGATCCAGAAGCCTGCAATCAATTCTTTGGTTTCTGTAAAGGGTCCATCAGTGACACTGCGATTGGTGCCGGAAAACATCACCCGCACCCCTTTGGAACTGGGATGCAGTCCTTCACCTGCGAGCATAATCCCTGCGTTGACCAAGTCTTCATTGTATTGTCCCATTTCGGTCAGAAGTTGTTCGCTGGGCATGATACCCGCTTCGGAGTCTGGGGTGGCTTTGATCATAACTATGACTTTCATTGTGAGATCTCCTGTTGGTTGGTTGTGAGTTGGACTGCTGTTGGTTGACACCTCTGTTGCTAGGCAGCCGTGGCTCGTTTGAGTTCATTAATGTCAATCTTCTGCATTTGCAGCATGGCGGTCATGGCTTTTTGCGATTTTTCTGCGTCGGTGTCACTGAGCAACTCGACCAAAATCCGAGGGACAATTTGCCATGAAACCCTGTATTTGTCCTTGAGCCAGCCGCACTGCTGTGCCGTGTCATCGCCGCCTGCTGAGAGCTTTTCCCAGTAATAATCCACGTCCTTCTGGGTGTCGCAATTGACTTGGAACGAAATCGCTTCGTTGAATTTGAAAACTGGACCACCGTTGAGGGCGGTAAAGGTCTGCCCATCTAGCTCAAAGGCGACGACCATCACCGTTCCTGCCGGTTTGCCGTGAGCCTCATACCCAGCTTCACCATACCGAGTTATGTTGACGATCTTTGAATTGCTAAAAATCGCCGTATAAAACTCAGCGGCTGCTTTGGCTTGATCATCAAACCACAAAGAGGTGATCGTTTGAATGGTTGGCATGGTGTTTCTCCTAATGGTTCTAATTGCGGATGAGAACGACTAACCTTGGGCGATCGCGCTCTCGTCCATGAAAAAGATTTCCCAAATGTGACCATCTAAATCTTGAAAGCCGTGTTGGTACATAAAGCCGAGGTCTTGCGGTTCTTTGTAAGTCGTACCGCCAGCCGCGATCGCCTTTGCCACGATCGCATCAACTTCTTCCCGACTCTCAAACGATAAAGCGACCAGTACTTCTGCACTTTTAGTGGTGTCGCAGATTTCTTTGGGAGTAAAGGTCTTGAAATACTGTTCAACCAGTAGCATGACAAAGATAGTCTCATCCACAATCATGCAAGTAGCATTCTCGTCAGTAAATTGGGGATTGAATGTAAAGCCGAGTTGAGTAAAGAACTCGATCGATTTATTGAGGTCTTTTACTGGTAAATTGACAAAGATTTGGCGCGTCATAGTTCCTCCTTTTCAAGCGTCATTATCGGGTGAAGGTATGAGTGAAAGGCGCTCATGTTCGAGGTCAGGGGTTCCACAAATGGAACCCTGTGGAACAAACTGAATACTTAAGCAGGTAGATCGCAGTTAATCATCCACGGAGTGCCGAATCGATCGACAACCATGCCAAAACGGGCAGCCCAGAAGGTTGCTTGAAGTGGCATCTGCACCGTTCCGTTTTCTGCCAAAGCGTTAAAAATCCGTTCGGCTTCTCCTGGATCGGTAAATACGAGCGACACTGAGAAACCCTGTGGTTTTTCAAAGTAATTAGGCGGGGCATCGGAACCCATTAGTACTGTATCGCCCACAGTTAGCGAGACATGCATGATTTTATCAAGCTTTTCAGGGGGCGTTTGCTCCGCCATGGGCGAATCTCCGTAGGTCATCATTGAGTCGATTTTTCCGCCCAGGCACTGCTCATAAAACTTAAACGCAGCTTCGCATTCATCGTTGAAAGAGAGATATGGATTTAATTTCATAAGGGACTCCTTTTGGGTTGATGGTTGTAGGTTGTGTTCAGGAACTAAAAATCCGTGTCGCTCACATACGTGCCAATTGCCCTCGCAACAGCCGATTAGCCATTGATACTGGCAAGAGCCTCAGCAATACGGAGTGGCGCACTCGATCGAGCATACATCCGCTCCATATATTGGAGGAGATGAGGACAACCTTCGAGCAACTGAATCTCGTTAGCCCAGTCAAGCGTATAGGCACAAACGAAATCGGCGATCGTTACCGTGTTGCCAACAATGAACTGGCACCCCTGCATATGCTCCTCCATCACCGCTGCCATATCTATGAAATCTTGGCGAGCCAGGGAGACCTCGGCAGGAAGGCGCAAATGTTGTGGATACAGCATCGTGTGACGCGCGATGCGCCAGAGCGGTTGCTCTAGCTCCGTAGCCGTGAACAGCAGCCAACGATAGACTTGCGATCGCTGCTGGATGTCTGTGGGAATCAACCCTTTGTGGGGGTACTTTTCTGCCAGATAAAGTACAATCGCAACCGACTCAGTGAGAACAAGGTCGTCGTCAACGAGCACTGGGAGCTTGCCGCACGGATTCATCTTGAGGAATTCCGGGAGACGATGTTCACCCGCCGCGAGATTGACGGTCATCGACTCGAAATCTACGCCCAACTCCTGGAGTATCCATCGCGCCCGAATTGAGCGCGTAGGCGCGAATTCATAGAGCTTCATAGGCTTCTCCATTTTGATCTTATGCTAGTCTTGATATCTCAATGTTTCCGTTTTTACTCGATTGGAGCCGCCCTTACTCCATTGCTTGTGGAGGCATGTGAAGACCGATCGCATTTCCTTCAGTATCGACCATCAAAGCCATGAACCCGTATTGACCGATTGACATTTTGGGTGTGTGGATTTTCCCACCCGCGTTGACAACGCGCTCCGCTTCCACAGCGACTTCATTGCAATGGAAGTACGGTATCGTGCCACTGCCGCCAGATTTAACCCCGTCCATCTTGACCAATGCGCCAGACGCGCCTACTGCTTCCATCGTCATTGGAAACGCCCACATTTCTATTCCAGGACTTTCAGGACTTTCGAGCTTCTCCAGCTTCACCTCGAATACAGACTCGTAAAACCGTTTTGCACGATCCATGTCCTGTACGTAAATCTCGCACCAAACAATGGGATTGGGTTTCATACTGTAACTCCTGTTTGATTGTGTTGTGATAATGTCGGTTTGCGACCAAACGCTTGTTCTATCAAATAGTCGAATCAAGGTGCGTGAGATCGACACGTTGAACAAACTTTTTCTAGAAATCGAACGATTCTTTTTCTTGACCAAGATTTTGTTTGCGGGCGACGAGCCATGCTTCGCGTGAGACTACAGGATGTTGAGTCATCATCGATTCACTTCATGTTGTTTGTCGTTTTGGCAAGCCAGACAGTTCCACGATCGGACGAATTTCGACGGTGCCTTTGCGGGCAGATGGAAGACGTTCCGCGATCGCGATCGCCTCGTCGAGATCCTTTGCATCCACCAGAAAGTAACCGCCGAGTTGCTCGTAGGTTTCTGCGAAAGGACCATCGGTTAACAATCGTTTGCCATCCCGGACGCGCACGCTGGTTGCCGTTGCGATCGAATGTAAGGGCGATGAGTGGAGATACCGTCCCTCTGCTTGCAGTTGATCAGCCAGTTGAGTCGATTCTGCATAGCAATCCTCTCGTTCCTGGTCAGTCCATGCGGCTTCATCACTGTAAATCAATAGCATGTATTTCATGGGTTTCCTCCAGCGATTTCGTGCTGTTATCCAATAGTCGAACGGTAACGCCCCAGATCGACATCAGCCCAAAACTTTTTGGCGTTGTTGAATGCAAGTATGATTTTCCCTCATCCCCAGCCCTTCTCCCTAGGGAGAAGGGAGCTAGAATTCTTGTCCCCTCGCCCTTTGGGAGAGGGTTAGGGTGAGGGCGGATTTTGCGGTTCATACCTCGATTCAGCAACGCCCCCAAAACTTTTTTTCAGCCCAATTCTTGCAGCCGTTTTTCTAGAAATCGCCGCTCTGGTTCCTGCCGTGCGATCGCCAATGCGTGTTGATAGGAGACTCTCGCCTCATCCGTTCTGCCCAACCGTCGGCACAGATCTGCCCGTGCCGCATGAGCCAAATGATAATCCGCTAAATTCCCCTGTGCCAAAATAGTGTCGATCTGTTGTAATCCTGCCAATGCGCCATCTCGCATCGCCACTGCCACCGCTCGATTCAATTCAATCACCGGAGAAGGTTCCACTTGCACCAACAGATCGTATAAAGCCACAATTTGCGCCCAGTTCGTATCAGCCGCACTTGCCGCTTCCGCATGGACGGCGGCGATCGCGGCTTGAATCGTATACACTCCAATCGGTTGAGATAGCGCTTGTTCCACCAGCATTTTCCCTTCTGCGATTTGTGCTTGATTCCAGAGGGAACGATCCTGATCTTCTAAGAGGATCAAATCGCCATCTGGGGACGATCGCGCCCTCCGTCGAGACTCCTGCAACACCATCAGTGCCAGTAATCCCATCACTTCTGGGTCAGGCAATAGATCCAACAGTAAATGCCCTAAGCGAATGGCTTCTCCTGAAAGATCCGCCCGCGTCAAGGATGCACCCGATGAGGCAGAATAGCCTTCGTTGAACACCAGATAAATCACGGACAAAACGGCATCCAAGCGTTCAGGCAGAGCCGCGATCGCAGGCACTTCGTAGGGAATCCGCGCATCTCTAATCTTGGCTTTACCTCGAACGATGCGTTGGGCGATCGTCGTAGGTGCCGTCAGAAAGGCGCTGGCGATTTCCTCGGTTTTAAGTCCACAAATTTCTCGCAGGGTTAAGGCAACTTGGGTGCCTGGTGCCAGGGCGGGGTGGCAGCAGGTGAAGATTAAGCGGAGGCGATCGTCTGCTAATTCCGTATCTGCGATCGCATTCAGCGGATCAACGTCTCCATCCGATGGTTGAGCAAGCTTTGTGATGGACGTGTTGAAGCGAGTGCGACGGCGAAGGATATCGATGGCTTTGAATCGTCCTGTTGAGATTAACCAGGCGCGAGGATTGGCTGGGAGTCCTTGCCGCGTCCACTGTTCGACTGCTGCTGCAAATGCTTCGTGCAACGCTTCTTCAGCCAAATCGAAATCCCCCAGTAATCGAACTAGGGTGGCAAAGACGCACCGCGATTCAGTCCGGTAGAGGCGATCGACAACCTCACCAACCGATAGAGTCATGTGTTTATCCATAACTGGCATTGCCAATGGGCGATCGCATTCATCTTAATCGATGGAAAGCGCCAAGATGATAATGCCCTCATAGTTTTCTGGCAAAAATGTTTCAAAGTATTGCAAACGAAACGGTTCGCACTCATTCCGATCGCTTAGGAACGAAAATTCAATAAGGTTCAGGGCGATCGCTCCATTATGGACATCGCTTTTTTATGTGGATTCAACAGCCACAGCCATCTCAGCAAACAGTTTCGCCAACTCACAGGTCTGACACCCAAAGCCTACAGAGCGAATTAAACAACGTAGACTCATGCAGCGCTGGCTTCTCTAGCAATCAACAATAAGCCCCAGAGAATTAGTACGCTGCCCATGCCAAACCAAAGTGATGGTATTTCTTGTAAAGCTATCGATGCAAATAACACGGCAAACATTGGCTCTAGCAGCAAGATCGCAGTTGCCAATACAATTGGCAAACGCTGCACCGCCACTGTGTAACACCAAAACGGCAATACAGTGGACAAAATGCCTAATCCTAATAACACAAGGATCGCTCGTTCATCAATGCTGCTTCCGATTGATAGTTTGGAGAAGAAAATTTCACACAACAGAGATAAAATACTGCCCAGCAAACAGGTAAGAAAAACGACCTCGATCGACTTGGGAGCGATCTTTTGTTGGGTTAGCACGTTCAACCAAAAGACGTAGAGGGAAAGCAAACCAGCAGCACTTAATGCCAAAAGGTAGCCTGCGATCGTTTGCCAAGAGACAGTTTGATCAGTCGATAGCTGAGGAACCATGATCAGACAAACTCCAGCCGTAGCCAACAGCATTCCGAGACCCTCAGTTCGTTTAATGGGTAAGTGTACAAGATATTTGTAGGCAATGATAAATAAGGGGGAAGTTGTGAATAATAAGGTAACTTCTCCCACAGGTGCCATTTGAAATGCTGTTGTGCCCAAGACGTAACTCCCGATCGCTGGTAAACTCAACCCCCAAATCAACGGAGTGCGGAGGGAGCGAGTCAAATCATGTCGGACACTGGACGCTACAAAAAGGATTGGAAGCATCGTAGCAGTGGCAACTAAAAAACGACCTGCCAAGACTGCAAAGGGAGACCACCCTGGTAGCCAGCGGACAAATACCCCCACCATTCCCCAAGTCGCTGTGGCACACAGTGCTGCTATCAAACCTTGGCTGTTCAGTTTGGGTTGAGTCATCCAGATTTCGCAATTGATGCAAAGAACTCAACATATTCCATGGCTAATCAGTTCATTCGTTGAGAGTTGCTTTCAAAAGACATTTTACTTGCAAACGAATCAGTAAAACCAGTGCTTTCTTGATAAAATTCCAGAACATTACCTTCAGGATCACGGAAAAACGCCACCCGATATTCAGGTGGAGTGTCAATCAATGGCTTGCCTAGAAATTGAACTCTGTTGACCTGTAGCTGTTGACCTGTAGCTGTTGATAGTTGCGATTTTCAACCAATCGGGCGTGGATTGGGCAGACGCACCAAACCGCTGAACTGTTTGCCGGGATACCAGGGAGTTTGTGTCAGTTTGTTAAAACCAGGAATGCTTTCCATATGCTTCACCATCCGGGTACGCATGGCATTGTCGGGTAAAGCGCCTCTGAGTGCTCCCATATTTTCAGCAACGTGATCTGGGTTCGACGTAGCAGGGATGGCAGCGGTGACGGCTGGATGTGAAATCACATACTTGAGGAAAAACTGCGCCCAATTCTCGCAACCTATTTCGCGGGCAAAATCAGGCAGAGGTTGCCCATTGACCAGTTCAAACAGACGCGCTTTCTCAAACGGCATATTTGCTAAGACGGCAACTCCTCGTTCCGCAGCAGCAGGTAAGAGCCTTTCTTCTGCTTGGCGCTGAGCGATCGAGTAACGCACTTGCACAAAGTCTAAATTCCCGCGCCCAATCCATTGCTCGATCGCTCCAAAATAGAGCGGTTCATGATGCGTGATGCCCACATAGCGAATTTTGCCTTCTTGCTTCCATGCCCGCAACAGTGGCAGCATCACATCGACATTCACTAAACTATGCACTTGCATGGTATCAATGCGATCGCGCGACAACCGTTTCAACGACTGGTCAAACTGTCGTTGTGCCTGAGAGCGATCGCCGAGAAATTCTCCAGTTGCCCAAACCTTATTGGCGATGAATAAATTGGTTGTCATGCCGAGGACTTTCGCAAACTCGCCCACATTCACCTCTGACATACCATAGAGCGGGGAAACATCAATCATTCGCCCGCCTGCCTCCCAAAAGCGCTGCATCACTTCCCGCAGGTTGTTCCGTGGCTGATTGGACATCACATCAAAGGTCATGAATGTGCCTAAGCCGATCGCGGGCACTCGTTCGTTCGTGCGCGGAATCTCTTTTGTAATTAGCTTTGACGTTTGGTTTAGCGCGGGCAGTGATGCTTGTCCCTGCGCTGGCTCAGTTCCACACCCATTCAACATAGAGGGAATCACAGCACTAGCTGCACCCAATCCCATCAGTTGAAGTGCAGCTCGACGAGAGATGACTGGAGGGGAATCGTTTTGCATGGCATCACGTTGGGTACGAATCATGGCTATTCTCCTTTCTACGCTTCTTACTGACCATAAACACATCGTTGAATGTCTTGCTTAAACTGCCAACTGCCTGGTTCCACATTGAACAAAAAGAACTCGCAATAAGCGGGGTAGGATCGATTGAGCCTATCTGTTTCAGGCTTCGACCATACGTTAGATGATGAGTGCTTCAATAGTTGAATCTGGCTGTTGGGGCTGTTTGTGCCGATAGCTGGTTTATCTCCAGCAGTTACTGAGTCAGGTCGTTGCAAAGCCGCAGAAGAACGATCTGTTGGGGATGAATGAGTGGCGGTGTTGGCAATGGCTTGGGTAGAAATTACTACAGGAACCATTGCCACCGTCAACACAGTCGTCGCTAACGTGTGTTTCATTGCTGCTATAAATATACTCTAAGCTCTATGTTAGTAGCGGGTTAGAAGGTTGCTATTTCTGATTTGCTATGGCGTAATAACTGTAGGTTATTAGCAAGTCACTCTGATGGAACTTCGCCAACTCAAATATTTCATTACAGTGGCTGAATCACTACACTTTGGTCGAGCGGCGGAATCGCTGCACCTGAGCCAGCCAGCCCTGAGCAAACAAATTCAAGCGCTCGAAGAGAGTTTAGAAGTCCAACTGTTTGAACGAACGAAACATTGGGTGCGATTGACGATCGCCGGACAAAAATTTCTCGAAACTGCCCGCCGAATTTTGCGTGAAGTCGAAGAAGGTATCCAGGTCACAAGACAAGTGGCGGGTGGAGCAATGGGCAGGCTCCGGATCGGTTTCACTGAAGCAACCCTGTTTAGCCTTGCACCAGATATGGTCAGAACCTACCGAGAGCAATATCCACAGGTCGAATTGATTCTCACCAGCGGGGGAACGGAAACTCACGTTGAAGCGCTCCGTACTCACCAAATCGATGTCGGCTTTGTGTATCTTCCCATCCGCGAACCGTCTCTTTCAATTCACCCATTACTTGAAGAAGTCTACATTGCCGCCTTGCCCGCTTCCCATCGACTGGCGCGACAGAAAGAGATTATGCTTCAGTCTTTGGCAACCGAACCGCTCGTTTTTTACCCACGATCGCTCGCACCTGTCATGTACGCCGACTTCATCAAATGCTGTGAACAGGCTGGATTTGTGCCCAACGTGGTGCAGGAAGCAGAGCTTGCCCAAACTCGTTTAGGCTTGGCTGCGGCTGGCGTTGGTATTACCTTTGTGCTCTCTGATATGCAAAACCTGAGTGCAAAAGGCATCGTTTATCGATCTTTAATTGGAGCTTTTCCAACGTTAAAGTTGGCTCTAGCATGGCGACAGAACGAGACTTCACCCGTTGTTCACGAATGTATTAAGCTGCTCAAAACCATCAAATACTGCTCAGTAAGTAATTGATGCGCTCTCCTTGACGCAGATAGAAGCATTGAGTGAAGCATGGCTAGATTTTAAGACGATCGCTGACTTGGACCGTTGGCTACAAGAAAATCAATAGGTGCGATCGCTTGTTTTGCTGATCGCCCAGCAAAACAGATTCAAAAGACTTGACACTATTCATAACCAAACGCTCTCACGATCTATTGATCTAAACATTTCGTTCCTTAAACACTGCTTCCGCTAAAGCCATTGCCTGCTGCACTTTCACAAAACCAACATAGGGAATCATGTGCATGATCGCTTCAACAATCTCTTGACGAGAGGCTCCAACATTTAATGCCCCATTGACATGCACCTTGAGCGGCAGTTCTGAGGCAGTTGTATTCAATCCAGTCAATGCCGAGACGGTTGCCAGTTCACGGGTTTTGAGATCTAGATTGGGACGAGAAAATACATCGCCGTAAGAGAATTCCAGGATGTAGCGCCCAAGGTCGGGAGCAATCGCTTCAAAGCTTTTTACCACTGCCTCACCCGATGCTTTGCTGATTTGGTTGAGCGCTTCCAACCCTCGACGATACCGCGCTTCATTACTTTCTGCTTGCCGCCGACTTTCTAACTCTGGTTGCGGACTGGCAGCAGGCATTCCCCGTTGCTTTAGCGTTGCAAAAGTCTGTTGCGCGGCAGCTACAGCAGTCAATGTTTTGGGATACCCTGCGTAAACGGTCATGTGCAACACCAACTCTTTAATTTCGGTCTCCGTTGCACCCGATCGCAATGCTCCTTCAACGTGAGTTTCAAGGGAATGACTCTGATTTCCCAACACCGTTACCACTGCCAGAGTCGCAAACTCGCGGGATTTGAGGCTGAGTCCGCGCCGATTCCAGATTTCACCGTGAGCGAACTCAACCGTCAATCGTGCTAAATCTGGAGCAAGCTTGGCAAACCGAGTGGCGATCGTTTTGACCCGATCGCCTTCTGTTTGTCGCAAATTTTGCAGACCAAGTTGATAGCGATCGCCCTCTGGTCTTGCCGAAATAGGTTTGAACTCCAGCTTACGCTCTTGGAACACTTCTCGCGCGATCGTCATCCCATCTTGCGCGGCAGGAAAACCAGCATACACAACGGCATGGAGAATGGTTTCAACCACTTCTTGAGGTGTACAGCCCACATTCAACATCCCGTGAATGTGAAACTTCAAAGCAGGACGAACTGATCCAATCGCCGTTAATGCCGCCACAGTCACAATTTCTCGCTGTTTCAAATCAAGTCCGGGGCGTGACACAACATCACCAAAGCCATGTTCTACCAGCATTCGGGCTAAATCTGGTGAGAACGCTTCGAGTGGACGAATGGCGCGATCGTAGTTTTTACCGCCGACTCGTTTGAAAGCCTCAAGCCCGCGAGTGTAGCGATCTTTAGATTGAGCTTGCACTTTTCTGGTGAAAATTCCAGCTATCACGGTTGTGAAAGTGGCGATCGCTGACATGAAGAGCGATCGACGCATTCTGTGAGACGTTTTTTGCATGATTTCTACGCCTGTAAAACCTAAAATGATTCCAATTGCATGGCACTAAAATAAACTGGATTTAGATCCTCGACTTTTTGGAAAAGTCGGGGATCTGTGTAGTCGCGATCGTTTAAAACTCATCTACAAACCCGACATCATGCCACCATCGGCTAAGAGAGACGTACCCGTAATGTAAGGACAATCATTTGACGCGAGGAACAATGCCGCTTCAGCAATTTCCTCTGCGGTCGCAATCCGCTTCAGCGCATCCGCCAACTGTCGAGACGCTTCTACTTTCTCTGGATTTCCTCCCGTTGTTCGTTGAAACAGCGGTGTGTCGGTAATTCCGGGCGAAAGTACATTGACCCGGATTCCCTGCTGACCATAATCCAGAGCTGCCACCTGCGCCAACCCCAACAGCGCCCGTTTCGCCGAAGTATAAGCAGCAAAACCCGGTCGAGTGGCGATCGTATGTTGAGAGGCAGTAATCACAATATTGCCACCCCGCTTCAGCAGGTGCGGAATTTCGTATTTCATTGCCAGAAAAACACCCCGCAGATTGGTGTTTTGAGTTCGATCCCACTCTTCAACGGTAATCTCATGGAGCGGTTTTGTCAGCACGTCGCCAGCATTGTTAAACGCCACATCTAGCTGACCATATTTTTCGACGATGCGATCGACAAACGATTCAACTTCTTTGGGCTGTGTCACATCCGCCTTGATGTAAGTAGCATCGCCACTACGTTGCCGGATTTCCTGTTCCACCTCAGCCCCCAGGTTTTCTCTCCGTCCGCAGAAACCGACTTTAGCTCCTTCACGGGCAAAGGCGATCGCGGCGGCGCGACCAATGCCAGACGTTGCGCCAGTAATCACAACGACTTTTCCAGCGAAACGACCCTGCGCGATCGCGGGTTTGGGTGCAGGCTGTTGAGCATTAGCTTGACGGGTGAAGCCAACTGTAGCGGCTCCAGCAAGCCCAGCCAGCCCAGTTTGAATGACTTGCCGACGGCTAGATTGTCGATTTGTAGTATGTTTCATCATTAGTTTTTGGGTTGTAAAAACGACTCAAAATTCTGTGACGATCGTAAAAAATCTGTTGAAGGTTGATGGTGGACTTGCAAAACAAGCTTCGATAGCTTAAGTGTAGATTCGTGCTTGAACAAATAACAATAGCTTTTTCAGGCACTACTATCATGCTCAAAAAGCATTAATCACTATGAGTCGTTTACAAGATTTAGAAGTCTTTGTACAGGTTGTAAACAGCGGCAATTTTGCGAAGGCGGCGGTTGCCCTAGAAATCAATCCATCTGCAATCAGTCGCCGCATTAGTCAGCTTGAAGATCAGTTGGGTGTACGTTTATTTAATCGCACCACACGCAGCCTCAGCTTGACTGAAGTCGGAGAACGTTATTTCGATCGCTGCCTCAGAATTTTGGCAGATTTGGAGGAAGCCGATCGCGAGGCAAAACATCACAGCGAAGCACCACAGGGTAACCTTCACGTCAGTTGTTCGACTCTGTTTGCTCATCGTCATCTGCTAACGCGAATGCCTGAGTTTTTGACCCACTATCCACGCCTCAGCATTCAATTAGCGCTGACCGATGATTTAGTCGATATTGTTGGTGATGGCATCGATGTAGCAATTCGCATTGGTGAACTAGCAGATTCTTCTCTAATTACCCGTCGGTTAGTGTCCGATCGCCGGATTATTTGCGCGGCTCCAGCCTATCTCGATCGGTATGGAACGCCTGCAACTCCCGATGCTTTAGCCAATCATAATTGCCTCGCCTTAAATGCTTACAAAACCACCTTGAATCAATGGCGCTTTCGCGATCCAGTAGGAGTGAGAGAAATTAGCGTGGGTGGAAATTTTACGGTCAATAGTGGAACGGCACTGTATGAAGCGGTTCTGGCAGGCTTAGGCATTGCTCGTGTGACCGCATTTTTGGCGGATCAGGCGCTGCGATCGGGGCAGCTAATTCGGATTTTGACTGAGTACGAAGATGAGAGCGATGTTGGCATTTATGCCATTTTTCCTAGTAATCGCTACTTATTGCCCAAAGTGCAATGCTTTGTAGAATTTTTGGTTGAAAGCTGTTTGGACAGTAGGCTATTTAGACAGTAGTAAGGCAAGAAGCTAAGGCAGCATTGTCGCGCGCGATCGCGGCGATCAATTGCAACACAAAAAATGTTTGGGAAGCATTAAAAAATGATGTTTTAACTACGAAAGGGCACCTTAACGATGAAAGAGCACACTGTTTCTGGTCAAAAATCGGTTAGAAAACAGCATTGGCATTCCTTCCCCGCTTAATACTGATTTGCCCGTGTTTGCTTGACGCGCATGGATGTGCAGATGAGGTTCAGTGGTGTTGCCTGAATTGCCAACTTTAGCGATCGCTTGTTCAACCTCAACCGTCTCTCTTTCTTGAACCGTGAGACTTCCACGCTGAAGATGTGCCAGCAAAACATCAGCCCCTTTGCATTCAATCAAGATGTGATTACCTGCCGGATTATTGCGATCGCTTTGAGGCGGAACCAAGTCAGGAAAATTATTAACGGCTTTGCGAACTGTGCTATTACAAGGGCTGTAGAGCGTTTCTCCAAAAATGGCATAGTTCGTTAGTAACTCCGGATAGAGTCCATTCGCTCTCGTCCCCACAGCATTGAGCTTGGCAATATCCAAAGCGTACCGTTGAGTTGGATTAACATTGTGGTAATTAATTGTCGGATGATTTCCACCGTGTCCAACATAATAAACGCCACTCTTAAGCGGAAAAGCAAGTTGAATAGATTCCCCACCGAAAGAATAGCCTTGCGGAATGTAGCTTCCTAGAACCGCGATGAAGAATAAAATGACAGCACTGCTAATTCCCAGCGAAACATAGTGACCCAGCTTTCGGGGTGGATACAGTGGCAATGCCTTTACTTTGATGAAAGACTGATATGCTGCAACAATGAGCAAAATGACTAGCCCAAAGCGCAGATAATAGCTAAACCAGTCCCATCGCCCAATCAGAAAAATATGAACGATGTAAAGGGCAACTACTAATAGTTTAAGCAACCAATCCAGCTTACTGCGATTCGTTTCTCGCCACAGCCAAGCTAGAAAAACAGCAGGAATCACCAAATGGGTGAGAATTGTGAGTGCGATCGCAAGGAGCATGATGTAATCTCCGTGTGAGGCGGTTTGCGTTCTGTAGAGTTCTCCATGTTTCCATCGTAATTACAGAAGCCAAGCTTGAGCAAGTTTGCCAAAATCCAGTTCTGAAGCAATGGTTGAGGAGAAAATCAGGGCGTTGCTGAATCGAGGTATGAACCGCAAAATCCGCCCTCACCCTAACCCTCGCCCTTTGGGCGAGGGGACAAGAATTCTAGCTCCCTTCTCCCCAGGGAGAAGGGCTGGGGATGAGGGAAAATCATACTTGCATTCAGCAACGCCAAAATCAGATGTCAGCCCACATTGCAACAGTGATTGATTATTGGAAAGTAAACGCTGCTAGTCCAACTGGAAAAGAGCGATCGCATGAGTGGCAACAGTTAAATGAGCGCGGGATGTCTATCAATCTTTGGAGGTTCAGGATGCACATCATTCTTGGAGCGACTGGCAACGTTGGTTCAGCCGTGGTGCAGGCGCTACTCAAACGGCGTGAGTCGGCTATCGTCGTCACACACAATCCCTCAAACGCCACAAAACTGCATCAGAACGGTGCCGATATCGCGGTAGCCGATGTGCATGATGTGGAAGCACTGCGGGATATCTGATGAATTTTGCTCTCGTAGATTCGGTACGCACGTTTCGTAACTTCTTCGCTGCTCAACAAGATTGCTTGCATAGGTGGACTCTCGATCGCTAGGCGACCTCTTGGAACTCCTACATAATATCCCACGAACTAATAGGACGGACATTGCTGTTAGCATCACGATCGCCATTTGTAGTTTATTCCCGTAGTAGGAACGGTAAATGCAACGTCCCTACCGAAAGCTGTCGGCATAACGTTGCCCATCACCCGCCGCAGACTACCTCTGCATCATAACCGATTACATTGTGGCGGTCGGTGTGCATGGGCGTTGTTAGACAGATTTACGCCTTTAGCTGTTAGACTGTCTGTTCTCATGCATTTTCTGCACCGAAGGGGTTAGTGCAGAAAATGCATGAGACTGCTTCTGGACAGCGACTTAAGCTGCTTGCTGGCGATTGTTAAAGCCATCTCCTCCAGCCGCAATACCACCATCAACCGGGAGGATCACCCCCGTTACCCAGCTTGCATTTGCCAAATATAGAACGGCATCGGCGATATCTTTGGGCGTGCCAACCCGACCCAGAGGATGCTGCCGATCTAAATAATTTAATGTTTCTTGGGTCAGTTCACCATGAAGTGGTGTTGGTACAATCCCAGGCGCGATCGTGTTGATCCGAATCCTATCCTCGGCTAACTCAAAAGATAGGTTTTTCGCCATAGCTGTAATTGCGGCTTTCGCCATAATCGGTGCTGAAGCAGGAATTGACTGACTAGCGTGGAACGTGAGAATTGTCCCAATGTTGATAATTGCGCCGCCATCTCCTTGCAAGCGCATTTGCTTGACGGCTTCCTGGGTGAGCGCAAAAGTACCGCGAACATAGTTTAGATATTGGTCTAACTCACCAATGCTATATTCAGTGAACGGTTTGATCGCAAAAATGCCAGCATTATTAATGAGCACATTCACTCGACCAAACTTGGAAACAGCTTCATCAACTAGTTTTGGAGCAAATGTTGGATCGATAATATCACCTGCTACAAGATGGATACGATCGGGTCGATCGAGTTTTTGAGCCGCTGTTTCAAGTTTTGAGAATGTTCTCCCGTTCAGTATCACATTCGCCTGATTGTGCAAAAATGCTTCAGCAATGGCATAACCTAAGCCAGTTGCACCGCCCGTGATAATTACAGTCTGAGTGGTCATACTATCTACCTCCAATTTGGCTCAAAGATTTGACTGTCTAGATTGACATTTTTCAATGTGATTGTGGCTGAATGCCTTGCCGAAATTCTTTCACAGGCACGCCAGCAACACCCCAATCTTCAGTTGCAACTTCATCAATGACGACAAATGTTGTGGCAGGTGTCTTATTGAGAACACGCACCAAAAGTTCTGTTACACCTTTGATCAGTTCAGCTTTTTGCTGTTCTGTTGCACCTTCGCGAGTGATTTTGATGTTTACATAGGGCATAGTTTGACCTCCCGCTAATTCTGGCTTGCTGGCAATATTGTCGTGTCTGCATGGATTTTGTAGTGAAAGACTTTGGCAATAATTTTCCATTCGCCCTCAAGCTGAATGAGGGTGAGGAGATCAATAAAATCTTTGCCTAGCATGGAAGAATGCATTCGGGCGATCGCGGTTACAGCCCCTGCAAACTCGATCGAATCGATCGAAAAGGTATAGGGATCGCCGGAAGATTCTGGGGAAATTCGTTGTTCAACGATTGGGAAATAGGAACGCATATCAAGATGCAATAGTTCTCCGCTAGATGCCGTGAAGTATTGCGCATTGGCATGAAATACGGTCGCCAAAAGAGCGGTATCACAACGATATAAAGCGTCGTAATATCGCTTGAGCAAATCAACGATCGCAAAATATTCAATGCCGTCAACCTGTTTATCCACTGTATAGACTTGTGCTTGATTCATAGTTCCTCCGCTTTGGGTTACCACAGCTTGAAGCGCATAGGTTAAATAGACCGTTGCACTACCAGGATCATAGAGGTAGAGAATAATTTCAGCATGGGGTTGACTTTTTTGGACTACATCTGTCTGCTCTGCAAACATTGCTGAAACCATCCCGACAATAATACCGAAGTAATATTCTTGCGAACTCCAGAGTGTTGGTTTAAAGGGTTTTTTCAGGCGCACAATGTCGCCTTTTTCCATCACACTTTCTCCTGTTCAAACAACCCATCAAGTTATTCTTTGCCAACACCAAGCTGCTCTTTGCTGCGCTTCAACACTTCCCACAGTGCCTCAATCTTGTCAAATGCTTCTTTCGAGGGAATTCTTCCAGCCGTTTCAAGATTGCAGATGTAACCAACTCGATGAGCAAACTCCTGCAAATTGGCATTAAAAACCAGGTTTTCTGGTTTGGCTTGCCCACGATATCGGGCACGAGGATATAAAAAATCAATTTTATTTACCACTATCTGCACTCCTTGGATTTAAAAGTAGTTCAGTTGTTGCTGATTCTGAACAGAATTAGTTAACCATAACTCTTCACTCAGAAAAGATAAAGATCGATTTAGTTGAATAACTTTTCACCTATAGTGAATAATATAGATGGCGCGATGGATCGTTTTGTAAGTGGTTTTCTATGGACAAATTAATTGCTCTGAACGTCTTTAGACGGGTCGTTGAGTTAGAGAGTTTTAGCCGTGCAGCAGATGCTCTGAACTTATCAAATGCAGCCGTCAGTAAAAATGTCCAGGAACTGGAAAAAGAACTGGGAACCCAGTTGATTCATCGGACAACTAGACGTTTGAGCTTGACTGAAACAGGACGACTCTATTTTCAGCGGATTTGCTCGATTCTGGATGAACTGGAACGTGTTGAAGAAACGGTTTCCGATCTCTCGGTCAAACCTCACGGACTGCTTCGCGTGACAGCACCCATGTCTCTGGGTTTAACCCATGTCGCAACAGCGATTTATCAATTCCAATCAATGTATCCAGATATGCGGATCGAACTCATCCTCAACGATCGCTATGTGGATCTCATTGAGGAGGGATTTGATGTGGGGATCAGAGGGGGCGGATTGGTCAACGATAATAGTCTGGTCACACATCGAATCGGCGATATGCAAAGAGTCGTTTGCGCATCACCAGCATATCTGAAGCAGTATGGCGAACCAAAATCGCCAGAGGATCTGAAGAAGCACCATTGTGTGGTTTACACGCTGGCGCGATCGCCCCATGAGTGGAGTTTTTGGCGCGGTCATGAAACAGTGTCAGTGCATGTTGATGGATCTTTAAAAGTGAACAATAGCCTGGCTGCGAGTCAAGCTGCTGTCGCGGGACTTGGTTTAATTTTTTTGCCCCTGTTCACAGTCTTAGATGAATTGGAACGTGGGATGCTTAAAACTGTCTTGAAAGAATGGTCTACGGAACCTTTGACCCTGTATGCGATTTACCCAAAACATCGCCAACACTCCGGAAAACTTCAAGTATTCATAGACTTCATGTCGGAGGCTCTTGCATCAATTGCTACCAGACTTTAACCTTTAGCAAGCCAACAGAAATACCGAGATTTACGCATAGTAATAACTCAGCAAAAGCAGTGTATCAAGATCAATTCTTGACAACCGTACTATTACAAAATCAGAGGTCTAACTATTAATAGACTGAAAGTTTCCGCCTAAGATCTCGCAGCGGGTGAATAGGCAGAACAATTCGCCACAACACCTCAAATTTGATGCTTAGGTAGAATCTTTCCGCATCATACGCTGCTCAAGCTGGATAGCTGGAATCTTTCCTCATATTTTCAGGCTCCCTACAGAGATGAGCAAATGTACTATTAAATACACGGTATCTCCGCTCATGTCCTATGCAGCGACCTCTAAAGAAGTTGTTAGATTAGGTGCGCGATGCCATCCGCCTTAAGCACTACGCCGATCGCACCGAAGACACGTCACAAGCTGAGGCAAAAACACGATCGCTCATTGCTGTATTGCGTTTGAGCAGGCTAACGTCTGCGTCTTTACAAGCAGCAACTTAACATTAAACGTCCCGCCGACATCTTTAACCGATAGCCTAAGCTGCATCACTAAAGTTTGCCAAGCCGATCGCGCAAGATCTCTGCTTGTTTTTCGGCTTCTGCCAGGGTTGCCCGTGCGCTTTCTACCACATCCGCAGGCGCTTTGTTGACGAAACCAGGATTACTCAGCCGACCGGATAATGCCTGGATTTCTGCCTCAACCCGTTTGAGATCGCGTTCGATCTTGGTGCGTTGTGCCCCCAGATCCACAACCCCTGCCAGGGGAATCACGACCTGCACGGTGCCGACGACACCCGCGATCGCCTGAGTTGCATCCCGATCGACCTGAGCGGCATCGTTGATGGTCGTAATGGTCAGCGTTTCCACTTTCCCCAGATCTTTGATGTACGCCTGTCCCGCTGTGAGGATGTGCTGTTCGCGGTCGCTCTCGGTTTGGAGAATGGCAGTCACTTTCACCGCTGGCTTGATCTCGGCTTCAGCGCGTAGATTACGAATGGTACGAATCGTGCCGATGAGCAACTCAAACTGCTGTTCCAGTTCAGGATCGATCAAATTTGCGTCTGGTTCTGGATAGGGTTGCAGCGCCAGATAGCGATCGTCGCCTGCTTGCGTCAACGTGTGCCAGATTTCCTCAGTAATGTGCGGCGTGAAGGGATGCAGCAGCTTGAGAATACCCTCTAGAACGAAGACCAGCACCTGCTGAACCGTCTGTTTCGACTCGGCATCATCGCCCTGCAAGCGAGGCTTCACCAACTCGATATACCAGTCGCAAAAGTCACCCCAGATGAATTCGTACAACCCTTTAGCGGCTTCTCCCAAACCGAAATTGTCGATCTGGTCGCGGGTTTGTTGGGTGACTTGATGGAAGCGGGAGAGAATCCAGCGATCGGCGAGTTCGAGGGTGTGGGGTGTGGGGTGTGGGGTGTGAGGGGGTGAAGGATGAAGGATAAAGGATAAAGGATGAAAAGAGTCTTGATGACCGCCCCCTGCTTCCCCTGCCTCCCCTGCTTCCCCTGCCTCCCCTGCTCCCTCTGCTTCCCCACTCCCTATATTCATCAAAACGAACCGGGACGCATTCCACAGCTTGTTCGTAAAGTTGCGCGATGCCTCTACCGTCGGGGATTCGTCGGTTTTGCGGTTGTACTCCAGGCGAATGTCCTGCCCTGCGCCTGCCACCTCACGAATGAGGGTGTAGCGCAACGCATCGGTGCCGTATTTGTTGATTAGCAACAGTGGGTCGATGCCGTTGTTGGACGATTTGGACATCTTTTTGTTGTTTTCGTCCCGCACCAGACCGTGGATGTAGACAGTCTGGAACGGCATTTTTCCGGTGAAGTGCCCCGCCATCATGGTCATGCGGGCAACCCAGAAGAAGATGATGTCGAAACCTGTCACCAGAGTTGTGGTGGGATAATAGCGCTTGAAATCGTCTGAATTTTCTAGCCAACCCAACGTGGAGAAGGGCCACAGTCCCGATGAGAACCAGGTGTCGAGGACATCGGGATCTTGGACTAGCTGTACGTCCGCACCAAATTGGGCGATCGCTTTCTCTTTTGCTTCTGCCTCATTCCGCGCGACCACAAACGGCGTGTCGTCTGTAATTTCGCCGCCCGTTTCATTCACCGCATACCAGGCAGGAATTTGATGCCCCCACCAGAGTTGACGCGAGATGCACCAGTCGCGCAGGCTGACGAGCCAATCGCGGTATACTTTCGTCCAGCGATCGGGCACGAAGGCAGGCGAATGCTGCTGATCCAGAAACTCTAGCGTCTGGTCTGCCATCGGTCGAATTTTGACGAACCACTGGGTTGAAAGCAACGGCTCGACGGGCACCTTACCGCGATCGCTGTAGGGCACCGTATGCTTGTAGTCCTCAATTTTGACCAGAAAACCTTCTGCGTCCAACTGCGCGACCACGTTCTTCCGCGCCACAAAGCGATCCTGTCCCTGGAACGCGCCTGCGTTCTCGTTCAAGCTTCCGTCTTTGTTCATAATGTTGATGAACGGCAGGTTGTGGCGCTTGCCCATCTCAAAGTCGTTGGGGTCGTGGGCAGGGGTGACTTTGACGCAGCCCGTCCCAAAGGTGGAATCCACATAGTCATCCGCAATGATGGGGATTTGCCGACCGACGAGGGGCAATGTCAGCGTTTTGCCCACGAAAGCCTTGTAGCGATGGTCGTTGGGATTCACCGCCACAGCCGTATCGCCCAGCATCGTCTCTGGTCGCGTGGTTACCACTTCTATATAGCCAGAGCCATCGGTCAGCGGATAGCGGAAGTGCCACAGGTGCCCATTCACTTCCTGGTTATCAACTTCCAGGTCAGACACGGCGGATTGAGTGGCAGGGCACCAGTTGACGAGGTACTTCCCGCGATAGATTAGCGCTTCGTCATAGAGCTTGATGAATGCCTCCAGCACTGCTTCAGACAACCCTTCGTCCAGCGTGAAGCGTTCCCGCGACCAGTCTACCGAAAGACCCAAACGGCGCAGTTGACCGACGATCGTGCCGCCCGATTCTTCTTTCCACTCCCAGGCACGTTTCAGATATGCCTCTCGTCCCACATCCTGACGCTTCTTCTTCTGAGCCTTGAGTTCCTTATCCAGAATGGTGCTGACGGCAATGCTGGCGTGGTCGGTTCCCGGTAGCCAGAGGGTGTTGCGTCCCAGCATCCGGTGATAGCGCACCAGCACATCAATCAAGGAATGCTCAAAGGCGTGCCCCATGTGCAAACTGCCCGTGACGTTGGGCGGCGGAATCACGATGCAATAGGGTTCGCCGGGATGGTTAGGGTCAGCTTTGAAGACTTCATTCGCTTCCCATAATTGCTGCCACTTGGCTTCAGCGGTTGCAGGATCGTATTGGCTGGGCAGATTGGGGAGGCTGGTAGTCATGAGAGCGGCGACGGGTATCTAACTTTGATACATTCTGCCACGATGCGCGGTTGGGATGCGAATGGGATGGGGCGATCGTACTCGAAATAGGAATAATGTTGTTTGAAGCAGGAACGATTCCTTTGGAAAGCTCTGCTTTTCTTGAATGCCGAAGGCTATACACATTTGAAATAGGAACGATCGCATTTCAAACAGGAACGATCGTGCTCCAAGTTGGAACGATCGCGTTTCAAACAGGAACGATCGCATTTCAAACAGGAACGATCGCGTTTCAAACAGAAATGTTGCTGCTTGAACCAGGAACGATCTCATTTCAAACAGGAACGATCGTGCTCCAAGTTGGAACGATCGCGTTTCAAACAGGAACGATCCTACTCAGAACTGCAATGTTCTTGCTTTAAACAGGAACGATTGCACTCAGAATAGGAACGACCGTGCTTGGAGGGCGAATAGTGGATGTTGCAGGCTGGGCGATCGCAGTCTCATGAGTAACGATGCTATAGATCGCGTTCGTCTGTAGGGGCGTTCCATGAAACGTCCCCACAAACACATCAAGAAACCGGGTTTCTATGCAGCAAATGCGGTTGAATCGTATACTTCAGCAAGAAACCCGGTTTCTGGTGACGCGACGATGAGTGACGACAACAAAACCAGCACCAGCCTGGGAGCCTTTCTGACCAAATTCACCGCTCCCGTTGCGGGTATCGTTGCCTTCATCACCAGCCTCAACGGCTTCCTCAAGCTCTTCGCCGAGAAAGATGCGGGACTCATCACCATCCTCTCCCTCGTCGTCGGTATTTTGGTGCTGTTCGGCATTTGCCTCTACTACGCCCGCTTCTGGAAGCCGGAAACCGACGATAAAAGTCCCTCTGCCTTTGCACCCACGCTGACTGATGAGCAAGTGAAAGCGCAGGCAACCAAAGAAACCAGACGCAAACGAGTGCGTCGCGCTGCTGTTGCAGGTTTGGTACTCGTCCCGGTGCTGACCCTTGCAGGCATTGGTGGCTGGCAGTACGTCCAAACCCTGCCCACGAAGGACGTAATCATTCTGGTCGCAGACTTTGAAGGTCCCGACCCGCAAAGCTACCGCGTGACCGAGACCATTCGGAAGAATTTGGAGAACGCCATCGAGCCATACCCCGATACGAAAGTAAAGCTGCTGGGGAAGGTCATTAAAGACACGCCGGATCAGAGTGGACGCGAGATTGCCCGTGAGGAAGGAAAACAACGCAAAGCTGCCATCGTCATCTGGGGCTGGTACGGCAAAACCAAAGACACAGTGCCCATCAGCGTCAACTTTGAAATCCTGAAGCCGCCAGACTATTTGCCTGAACTGGGTAAAGAAATGAAAGGGCAAGTCCGAACAGCCGCCATTGCCGAACTGGAAAGCTTCAAAGTGCAAACCCGACTCTCGAATCAAATGGCATATTTGACACTGATGACGCTCGGTATGTCTCGCTATGCAGCAAAAGATTGGGATGGAACAATCGATCGTCTGAGTAATGCACTTGAGCAGATCAAAGACGACCGCTTTAATTTTGGTCAAGTTACTGTCTACTTCACTCGTGCCTATTCCTACAACCAGAAAAGAGATCAAAACAAAGCCATTGCTGACTACACCCAAGTTCTTAAATTCATACCTGATTTAGCTGAAGCCTACAACAATCGGAGCATTGCTTATACCCATAAAAAGGACTACGACAAGGGAATCGCTGATTGCACTCAAGCTATTAAACTCAAACCTGACTTCGCTGATGCTTACTACAATCGAGGCAATGCTTATACTGCCAAAGAAGACTATGGGAAAGCCATTGCTGATTATACTCAGGCTCTCAAACTTAAATCTGACTATGCTGATGCTTACTACAATCGTGGGTTAAATTATCGATACAAAGGCGATTATGACCGAGCTATTGCTGACTATACTCAAGCTCTCAAGCTCAACCCCAACGCAACCGATGCCTACAACAATCGGGGCAATGCTTACGACGATAAAGGCGACTATGATCAAGCAATAGCTGATTTAAATCAAGTTCTTAAACTTGAACCTGATGATGCTCTTGCCTATAGCAATCGAGGAAATACTTACAGTCATAAAGGCGACTACGAGCGCGCCATCATTGATTTCAATCAAGCTATTAAACTCAAACCCGACTTCGCTAAAGCTTACATCAAGCGGGGTGTTACCTACAGAAACAAGGGTGATCATAACCAAGCGATAGCTGATTTCACTCAAGCCCTTAAGCTCAAACCTGATAATGCTGACGCTACGGATGCTTATTACCTTCGAGGATATGCTCACAGCGATAAACAGGACTACGACAAAGCCATTGCTGACTTTACCCAAGCCCTCAAGCTCAAGCCTGACTATGCTAAGGCTAACCTGTGGCGAGGCGTGATTTACAGTCAACGGGGCGAGAAGCAGAAAGCAATGGATGACCTGAATGCAGCGCTCAAGGGATTGGATGATCTAAAGCTTAAGCAGCGGGCTGAGGAGGAGTTGAGGAAGGTGAAATAGGGAGTAGGGAGTAGAGTGTGGGGAGTAGAGTGTGGGGAAGGTGAAAGATGGGGCAATAATGAGATAGAACGTGAAGCAATGTCACCGATGAACCCTACAACCACAAACGTCTTGACGCTCGAAGAAGTCGCCGCTTATTTGAGATTGCCGACTGAAACGGTTCTGCATCAGGCAGATCAAGGCAAACTTCCAGGGCGCAAAATTGAAGATACCTGGCGCTTTCTGCAAGCTGCGATCGACGACTGGCTGCGATCGCAAAACAACCGCACTATCTTGCTTCAACAAGCAGGAGCCTTGTCTGATGATGCATCACTGGCAGAGCTGAGAACCTCGATTTATCAGGCGCGGGAACGGGCAGAAGCTAATCCAGGCTCGGATACCTGATGCACTTACTCGACACTGACACGCTCACCTATCTTCATGCGGGACAGCCAAACGTCATCAAACGATTAAACGATCTAGAAGACCCTGATGTTGGAATCACAATCATCACAAAAATTGAAGTTCTGCGTGGTCGTATGGATTACGTGCTGAAGGCAGAAACAGGAACACGTTTGCTACGAGCACAAGAGCTTTTGGCGCGCACTGAAGCCTTGCTTGTCCAGATTCTTACTCTTCCTTTAGACTTGAAAGCAGCAGAACAGTTTGAGTCCTTGCAATTGGTCGGCAATCTTCGCAAGATTGGACGAGCAGACCTGTTAATTGCGAGTATCGCTCTGGCAAACCAGGCAGTTCTGGTGACTCGTAATACTCGACACTTTAAACAAATCCCAAATCTTCGAGTTGTGAACTGGGTAGACTGAATACACTGGAGTGATTCCCACGTCCTCAACGAATGCATTGAGTGGCTTTTCGTCCAGCGTGTTGATGGCTCGATCGCGTGAGTATCCGCAACAACGTCGGTCATTAAAGATCCTCTCGCGGAAAGGTTGCCCACATCTCGCGCCGTGTTCCAGCAATCTCTGCCTCTGTCACATCGGTCTTTAGCTCAGCGCACACTCCTCGTAAACTACGGCGTGGACGTTTAGGTGCGCTCTGATGCTGCAAAAACTCAACAAAGTCGAGCACTTGATGCTGTTTGTCCAGTGGAAGCGATCGCCAGCGATCGAGCAATAGGTCTTCAGTTGTCATCATCTCTCCGGCTCACTCGAAATGACTCTCTATTTTTTATGATAGAGTCCAGACCTCAATACATCGATAAAGACTGGCTTAGCGTCCTCAGTCATCATACATATCCTCACGCCTTGAAGAAAGGTTTCAGACCAGACACCAACATCATGCACAGGAAAATCAAACGGTGGGCGTTTCTCAAGTGTGACGGGTTGTTCATCAAGTACCAGCACCAGCTTGTGGTTCCCTGGTGGGACGGTCGCTGGCAGTTGAATCGCCACCTTGCCCTTTGGCGTTACCGTCGCGATTCTCCTTCGGAGACATTTCATGAACGCCTCGATCGTCATCACAACCGTTCTCTCAACACATGAGCGGATCTTAGGTTTAATCTAGCAGGAGAGAGAGGCTCAATGAGTCATACCAAAATGAATTACTTTGAGGCAGAAGACGTGCTGCATGTCACGCTTTCGGATGAACCGGAAGTAAACAGTGTCGAGATTAGCCCAAACATTACGGCTGAACTCAACGATGCCGGAGAACTAATTGGTATCGAAATTCTCCATGCCAGCGCCTTTATCCGCGATGTCATTTTAGAATCAACGCAGGGAAAATTGTTGAATCTAGCCACTCCTGGAGCAATCTCAACACAGTGAGTTGAGGGCATCAGAAAATTTTCAAGCGCAACCCGATCGCTCCAGTCATCAGCCACACTAATCAGAGAAAACCAGTAAAACGTATCGACAAACACGGTTCTTATGGTTCAGCTTTCGGTATGCCATAAACGTAGTGATCGTGATTGACGGCCCCATCAGTTGGTAACTGTTGTAGATCTTCTGCTGACAAGTTCTGCCGAATTTCTCTTGCGACTTGCCAAATCAGTTTGTGGGGTGGCTTTGGCTCGTCTTTGTAGCCTAGAGAATCTTGAGATTTCATGATTACAGAAGCAAATACTGGGGAAACCTATTCTGATTATGCGCTAATGACCAAACGTGCGTCAGAAGTCTACAGCAGGCAAGGGAAAGTTTTCATCAGTGTGGAGTCTTGCCACAGCTCAAATTGCTTCGCTTTCCTGCATCGCGTCATCATTTTCTCTAATTGCCTGCTCAATTTCATCTGGATGGGCATCAGCATACGCCCAAACATTGACCAGATCAGCCGCTGTCAAGCTTGGATATGCTTCAAATAAGTTGGCATCGGTTGCCCCTTGCTGGCGCAAGCTAACAAACAGCCAAACGGGAAGGCGCGTATTGGCAATACAGGCATCACCACCCATAACACCAGGCGTTTTAGAGATACCGGGCGATCGATGGCTCCATGTTTTCGTCAGGATTTGAATCGCTTCGGCTTTTTCGATCGCACTCAGCGCCAGCATCCTTTCTTCCAGCTCTTGGTACGTCATCACTGTCTTTACTGAATAAGTCTATCTCTCATTGGGTTTTATACTGTTCTACCCAACCTATATTCTACTCAAACCTGACTATGCAGAATCTCACTTGTGGCGCGGCGTGATTTACAGTCAACGGGGCGAGAAGCAGAAGGCAATGGCTGACCTGAACGCAGCGCTCAAAGGGTTGGATGACCCGAAGCTCAAGCAGCGGGCTGAGGAGGAGTTGAGGAAGCTGAAATAGGGTGTGGGGTGTAGGGTGTAAGGAGTAAAATGAGTTTACATCCGTTGGAGCATCGGTATGATTCCCGTAGAATTTCAAGCAACGATTGAGAATGGGGTGATTATCGTTCCTGAAGCATACAAGCAAGACTTGAGCGAGGGCAGCAGCGTCAAAGTTACAGTGATGAAGCAGCCCAAGAAACGAATTTCAGAAACCGAAGTGCTTGCAGAACTCATGCGTCATCCCATTTCAGTACCGGGTGTACGCTCAATGACCCGTGAGGAAATGCACGATCGGCATGTATGACTGAATCGCCTTGCTTTGTTGACTCAAATGTTTGGCTCTACAGTCTCATGGCTGACCCAAAAGCGGCTGAGTTAGAGAATGTTAGGAAATATGCTCTAGCATTTCAACTGATTGGCTCAGTCGGTTTGATTGTCAGTACTCAAGTGATCAATGAAGTTTGCTCGGTCTTATTAAGAAAGGCTGCATTTACTGAAGCTCAGATCAAGCAAACAGTTCAAGATTTTTATGACAGTTGCTTTGTCGTTGAACTGAACGCAGAGATCCTGCTCAATGCATCTAAT
This sequence comes from Tildeniella nuda ZEHNDER 1965/U140, assembly GCA_019358895.1. Taxonomy (GTDB): domain Bacteria; phylum Cyanobacteriota; class Cyanobacteriia; order Leptolyngbyales; family Leptolyngbyaceae; genus Stenomitos; species Stenomitos nudus. Next base: position 305,093 of record JAHHIG010000005.1, read on the forward strand.
TTACGGATTCGCTACGGTTTTTCGTTTTGGGATGGCTTGATTGTTGCCAGCGCGTTGTCTGCCAATGCAGAGATTCTTTACTCGGAAGATATGCAAGATGGGTTAGTGGTTGATCAGCGGCTGACGATCGTGAATCCCTTCAAGTAAAGCGCTGGTTGGAAGTAGGAGGCGGGCGATTGTTCTATTCAAATTTAAAGCAACCGTAATTGGGTCTCTTGGGGTTCTGCTTGAGCGTCTGATGTAGCCTCTTCTTCAGCGGCGATCGCAGACCGCAACCAGGCATGTTCTTCTTCTGCCAGAAGGCTTTGAGCCACCGCTAGCATGTCATCTTCAAGTTCCTGCAAGTCTTCCCGGTTGGCGAGATAGGCTTTGAGGGCATCAAGCGGGGTAATGGTGGTGCCACTGCCGAGTTCAGGTAGGCGTGCGCGGGAAAATTGGCTGATGATTTCGGGATGAATGGTGTAGGTGTGAGCAGGGCTGAGTGCCTGATGAATAGTCGTGGTGTCGATCTGGTCTAGCTGTTCCGATCGCAGATGGTAGACCAATCGCACAACGGCATCTTGAATCGCCTCTGGTTTGAGCGCTTTCAGGAGCGTCGCTTGAGGATCGTCGGCTGCGGAGAGGTTTACTTCGATCGTGCGAAAGACGCGCACTGGCAACGGGCAGAATTCAAAGGTGGTCTGTCCTTTTGCCAAGTCGATCAGCACAAAGCCCTTGTCTTCCTTTTCTTCGCTGAAGTCAACGCGTTCAATGCTGCCAGGGTAGACGATCGGTGGACTTTCGCAGAGTACCTGATGACGATGGACGTGTCCCAACGCCACATAGTCGAAGCAGTCCCGCGAGAGTAACCCCAATGGGACGGTGAACCCTTTGCCCACAGCCAGAAAGCGCTCGGCTCCAAAACGAGCGTTGTCTGCCATCAGGTGTGCCAGCAGGACGGTGGGAAGCTCCGGGTCAAGGCGACGGATTTCACCTTCCAGGGCAACGCGCAGGCGATCGATCAACAACTGACCGACTTCACTCAGCGAGAGTCCTTCGGCATCAGGGCGCGTCAATAGGGTTGATCGCGTCAGCCAGGGAAGTGTGATTACCTGCACCAGCCCATTCTGCGTTTGGATGCGGTGGGTTTCTAGCCGATCGCCCACGACAAAGCCTGGGACTGCCAACGTCCGATAAATGGATAGACTCGCGCCGCCCTGTCCCTGTGCATGTTGGTCATGGTTGCCGACAAGCAGCACAGCGGGAATTTGCGCGGCGACCAGGCGTTGAAACTGGCTGGCAAAGGCTTGTTGCACAAACGGAGGCGGCGTGGCATCGGGAAAGGCATCCCCACCAAAGAGAACGAGATCGACGGGTTCGGCAAGGGCACGATCGATGCAGCGTCCCAAGGTGGCGACAAAATCCTCCAGTCGAGAATTGAGTCCGGTTTCCGGGTTCACTCGTCCGTGGGAAAACCCGCTGCCCATGTGAATATCTGACAGGTGGAGAATTTTGATCACGCTGTTACCTGAAACTACCGACAGCTATCGCTCTCTAGTGTAGAGCGATCGGTTCGAGATAGTACAAGATTATTAACGAAGATGCAGAAGTCGGGGTTCCTAACGATACTGCTGGTCAAACTGACTGACTGACACAGAACCCCGACTTCTTAGACGACACTGCTGGTCAAACTGACTGACTGACACAGAACCCCGACTTCTTAGACGACACTGCTGGTCAAACTGACTGACTGACACAGAACCCCGACTTCTTAACGATACTGCTGGTCAAACTGACTGACTGACACAGAACCCCGACTTCTTAGACAGCTTCTAGCGCAACATGGCACCCCGAATGATGCCACCAAACAGACGATCGGGCAACAGTTTGCGTAAGAAAAGCAATGCTCCCGCGTTACCGCCTGCTGGATAGCGTAGCCGTCGAGAGCCATCCGTCGCCGCTCGATAAATGACCTGCGCTGTAACGTCTGGCGATGAACCCATATCGCCTGCATTTTTCATCGCTGCCATGACCTTGGTGACAAACGGATCATAAGCAGTCAGTTCTGGTTTATTGGCGAGGTCTGCTGATCGCTCGTAAAAGTCGGTTTTAATCGGTCCCGGTTCAATGATTTTGACGCGGATATTGAACGGCTCCAGTTCATATTGCAGCGAGTCTGAGAACCCTTCTACTGCCCATTTTGTAGCGTGATAGAGGCTATACAGCGGGAACGCCAGGTGTCCGCCAATGGACGACACGTTCATGATGATGCCCGATCGCTGCTCCCGCAAATGTGGCAAGAGCGATCGGGTCACTGCCATTAAACCAAACACATTCGTTGCAAACTGCCGTTCAATTTGCTCTAGGCTACACGCTTCAAAGGCACCGATTAAGCCGTAGCCTGCGTTGTTGACCAGCACATCGATCGCGCCAAATCGCTGTAATGCCTGAGCGATCGCCTGCGAAATCGATTCCGGGTCGGTTACATCCAATCGCAAACAGCAGACATTTTCCAGTGCCGCTAACGCTCCAGCCTTTTCAGGAGAACGCATCGTCGCCACCACATTCCAGCCTCGCTGCTGAAACAAGAGGGCTGTTGCATACCCAATGCCCGTTGAAGCACCTGTAATCAGAATGGTTTTAGTCATGAGAGGAGGGGGAAGAGAGTTTTGGAGTTTATGAGCGGTCAGCGGTCAGCGGTCAGCTTTTTAGCCTTTAGCCTTTAGCCTTTAGCCTTTAGCCTCTAGCCTTTAGCCTTTAGCCTTTAGCCTTTAGCCTTTAGCCTTTAGCCTTTCTACCCTACTCCCCACTCCCCATTCCCGACTCCCCCTAGATATGAATCCCACATTCCGTCTTACCCATTCCACGCCAGCGCCCAGCGCGTTCGTCTTCGCCTTCAGCAATGGCTGTAGTGATGGGTTCGTCGCCAATGCTGGGATAGCCCTGGTCGTGCAGTGGGTTGTAGATGACATCGTGTTCAAAGACGTATGCCCAGGTTTCTTTACGTGTCCAGTTGGCGATCGGATTCAGTTTAAGCCGCTGCTGGTTGTCAAGTTCAAAGATGGGCATGTCAGCGCGAGTGTTTGCTTGGTCGCGTCGTCGTCCCGTAATCCAGGCGATCGCGCCTAGTTCGGTTAACCCACGCTGCAACGGCTCAATTTTGGTGACCTGGTGAAACTTGGCGATGTCTGCGTCCCACAAGGCTTCGCCATATTTGGCAGCAAACGCTTCACGGCTATCTGCCTCCGTTGTTTTGTAAATCTTCAAGTTGAGGTTGTACAATGCCTTCGCTTTGGCAACCAGTTCCAGGGTTTGGGGAAAGTGGAACAGGGTATCCAAAAACAGCACGGGAACTGGCGTGGCTGGCTTGAGTTCGCGATAAAACAGGTCGGTAATCAGGATGTCATCGACGTTAAACGCGCTGGTCTGCACCAACCCTGTAGGGATGTTCTCGACGCTCCAGGCAAGAATGTCTTTAGGATGAGCGTTTTCAAAGCGCTGGTTGAGTTTTTTTAGGTCAAGCTGGGCTGGTTGAATCAGCGGTTGCGTAGATTGGGTCATCGTGACGGATCGCCTCAAAGCTTCTGCATTCTCTACGATAGCGAACTAAGGTAACGTTGTGGAAGCGAGAAGGTGATGAATCGATCGCGGTCTGGCGTAAACAGCGTGTACAAGGGCAGAAGGCAAAAGGCAGGGGCAAAGACTTGAGTATTCATCTAATGCTTTACAGCAAACCGGGTTGTCATCTCTGCGAAGGGCTGCAAGAAAAGCTCATGGAGATACAGAGTCTCGATTTTGAACTTGAGGTGCGGGATATTACGACTCGCGACGATTGGTTTCAGACGTATCAGTATGAGATTCCGGTGTTGGTGTTGGAGAAAAGGCAGGAGGCAGGAGGCAGAAGGCAGGAGGCAGGGGAAGCAGAGGGGGATAGGGAACCGCAGAGACGCGGAGGCGCAGAGTTTCAGGCAGGCAACGCTTCTTCCGCCGAAACCCCTTCATCCTTTATCCCTTATCCTTTATCCTTTATCTCTCTTCCCCGACCCTCTCCGCGTGCGACGGTGCAGCAGTTGGAGCAGATGTTGCGGAAGTATTTGTAGAGGATGGGAGTCGGGAGTCGGGAGTTGGGAATCGGGTAGATAAGGCTAAAGGCTAACAAGCTGACCGCTGACTGCTGATTGCTCAATCAACTCAAAACTTAGAGCGCTTTTCGCGTTGCAAAGGTCGATTCACGCTCTAAAATCTAGACTTTAGAGCCGCATCGTTTACAGCGTAGAGGGGAAGCACTGACATGAAGTTGCGAGAGTTGCTGGCGATCGTTCCCGATATTGCACCGCTAGCTGATCATCCTGCTCTAGAGTTAGAGGTTAAGGGGTTGGCAACCAATTCTCATACGTGCCAGCCAGGAGATTTGTTTCTTGGGATGCCAGGAACGCGGGTAGATGGGGGCGATTTTTGGGCAGGGGCGATCGCGGCAGGGGCGATCGCGGCAGTTGTATCTCCCTCCGCTGCAGGGAAGGTGAGAAGAGAGGAGAGAGGAGAGAGGGGTGAAGAGGCTTCTGCACAACCTTTCATCCTTTCTGCGAGTGATATGGTTCAGGTTTCGGCTCAACTAGCAGCGGCGTTTTATGGTAATCCAGCGCAGCAGTTGAAGCTGGTTGGGGTGACGGGCACGAATGGTAAGACGACGACCACACATTTGATTGAGTTTTTGTTGCAGCAGGCGCACAAGTCTACAGCACTCTTGGGTACGCTGTATACGCGCTGGCAAGGGTTTCAGCAGACGGCAGTACATACGACTCCGTTTGCGGTCGATTTGCAGCGGCAGTTATCAGAAGCGCTGGCGGCAGGATGCGAGTTTGGGGTGATGGAGGTCAGTTCGCATGCGCTGGCACAGGGGCGGGTACTGGGCTGCACCTTTGAGGTGGCAGTGTTTACCAACCTGACGCAAGATCACCTGGATTTTCATCGCGATATGGATGACTATTTTGCGGCAAAGGCGTTGCTGTTCAGTCCTGGTTATCTTAAGGGACGATCGGTGGTAAATCTGGATGATCCCTATGGTCAGCAGCTTATTCAAAACCTCGATCGCGTCTGGAGCTACAGCACTCACGATGACACGGCAGATCTATACACGAGCGCGTTGTCCTACGAATCTGATGGTGTGAGCGGCATCTTGCACACGCCTCTGGGAGACGCAGCTTTTCGATCGCCCTTGGTTGGTCAATTCAATCTCGCAAATCTACTAGCCGCAGTCGGTGCAGTGCTGCATTTGGGGTTGGATCTGGACAGCATTGTGACCGCACTCCCGCAATTTGGTGGCGTACCGGGACGCATGGAGCAGGTACAGATTGCGCCCAACCAGGACATTAGCGTGATTGTGGACTATGCTCATACGCCTGACAGCCTGGAGAATTTGCTGAGAGCGGCACGTCCGTTTATTCACGGCAACATGATTTGCGTGTTTGGCTGTGGAGGCGATCGCGATCGGGGCAAACGTCCCCAGATGGGTCGCATTGCGGCTGACCTCGCCGATCGGGTGATTGTCACTTCCGATAATCCCCGTACTGAAAACCCACAGCGCATTTTGCAGGATGTAGTGGCTGGGATTCCTGACTCGATGAAACCTGTTGTAATCGGCGATCGGGCTAAGGCGATTCGTCTGGCGATTCTGGAGGCGCAACCGGGCGATGGGGTACTGATTGCGGGAAAAGGACACGAAGACTATCAGATTTTGGGGACGGAAAAGATTCATTTCGACGATCGAGAGCAGGCGCAGGAAGCGTTGAAACACCGTCTAAAACTCTAAGAAGTTGTTGGTTGTTAATCTAAAATTCTCGTCTGCAGGGACGTTACATGTAACCTCCCTACTCCTTTATCCCTGAATCGAGGTCATTGTCATGCTGCTAGAATCTCCCCCCAAGCCGATCGGTGAAAAGCGGATTACCTTTCGCGATCTCGATTGGCATTCATTTAAACAAATTCAGCAGTTGCTAACTGAGCGCACCCGTGCTCGCTTTATCTATGACGATGGAGTATTAGAAATTACGATGCCGCTTGAAAGTCACGAGCGTTATGCAAGATTAATCGAACTTTTTATCCGTATTCTGGTGGTAGAGCTGGGCATGAAAATCAAGACGATGGGGTCAACAACGCTCGATCGTGAAGACTTACTCAAAAGTGCTGAGCCAGATAACGGTTACTACATCCAAAACTATGCACTGGTTGCGGATCACAAAGTTGATTTAGAGCGTGATCCTGCTCCAGATTTAGTGGTTGAAGTAGACATTACCCACACCGACATCAACAAAAATCGACTCTATGCCAGCATGGGCGTACCAGAGTTTTGGCGGTTTAATGGGCAGGCATGGACGATTTTGTGTTTGGTAGATAGTGCCTATGTGGAACGCGATCGTTCCCCTACGTTTCCGTTAGTTGAAAAAACCGATTTATATCAATTCCTAGAAGCGGCGTTATTAGATGAAGTCTCTGCTGAAATCAACTTTCGTCAGTGGGTGCAGCAGCAACGTTAGCATTGCTGGTATCAATTTAAATGGCGATCGCGGCAGCTATCTGTAGCGATAGGTTTTGCGGTCAAGCAGCGGTAATGAAAAACTTCATTTGACGGTTTGGGTAGGTAAAGGAGACTCTAGAACAACACAAATTTTATCCTTAAAGCCTTTCTAATCTGGTATCTGAATCGTCTGATTACGGTTTTGAATGTAAACTTTTTGCGTTTTCAAGTTGTACTGGAGGTAAATGGGATCATTCTGATAGGGGATGCCAATGTATCCCGACGATCGACTACAAAACAGACCGAGTGGTTCACAACTGTACAGCCTGTAATCATAACTATCAATGCGTGAGAATTTGACCAGATAATAGCTTTGATTTTTAAAAGTAGCACTGGCAGTGATTTCGTAGCTTGTTAACAAGGCTCCAAAGAAACTAAGACTGGACATCACAAATACAGCTACCCATAAAGCAATTGTCCAGGTTGTTATCATTCTCCAACGAAACTCTAGTAGGGATGCTAAGACAAACGTAACTATAATTATGGGTGCTAACAACATTAGCGAGGTAGTTGTTGGAATGACCACAGCAAAAAAGAGGCGCATCAGCCAATAGCTCTGTTCTGAAAGAAAGAGCAGAGCAAAGACTACGCCAGACAAGATCAACGCTCCAAAACTGAGATACTTCCAGAGACTCATTGTGTCCTTTATGCATCAAGAAACTTGTGATCAAAATCTAACGTTACTCGTGTTTTTTAACTGATTGTATCAAGAACCTCAGTTTAACAACTAATATTCAAACGTTGAATACGCAATGGTTTCTCCTCCCGATCGCCCCATCATTCTTAACCTGGTCATCCAGTCAGGTCATCCCACTCTCCTTGAAGGCTTAGACGTTTGGCTACGCTTGGGGTTGCTGTCAGACGAAACTGTGCGGCAGCTTTGTGAAGATCATCTCACCTGTCTGCTGTCTGAGGCGGTTGCGGCGCGATCGCGTGACGATGATTTTGCCGTAGCCAATGATTTTGCAACAGAAGAAGTGTTGGTGCCAGTGGGGACAGTCTCGACCGTGGAGCGATCGCCCAGTCCAATCACACGCAGCATTCAGTCGTTCATGGCAGAAGTCAGCGTGATCTGGCTCCTGTTTTTGGGCGTGTTTATGGTGGTGGTGTCGTCGGGAGTGCTGGCAGCAACCCAGTGGCGCAACTTCTCCGCAGTCGGACAATACGCCATTTTGTTTGCCTATACGCTGGCATTTTGGGCAGCAAGTGCCTGGACAGGACGACAGCCAAATTTACGGTTGACGGCAAGAATGCTCCAGATTGCCACGCTGCTGATTATTCCGGTTAACTTCTGGATGATGGATGGCTTTCGGCTATGGCAAAGCGGTTTGGGCTGGGTGATGGCAGCGATCGCCGCGATCGTTCTGACGGGCATTACGGTGCAGTTATTGAAAGGGGGGAGTCGGGAGTCGGGAGTTAACGTGATTAGCTCCACAGGCGCAGCAGGAGACAATCATGTTAGAGGGAGTTGGGAAAGGCTGCCGTTGGGAATGGCGATCGCGCTGAGTTGGCTGCACTGGGGTTGGGGTTGGGATGGCTTCCCACTGATAGCGACGTATGTGGGGACAATTGGGGCGACGATCGCGCTGGTTTTGCAGGAGCAGAGGTGGGGAGTCGGGAGTTGGGAGGCAGAAGGCAGAAGGCAGGAGGCAGAAGGCAGAAGGCAGGAGTTAGAGGCAGAAGCGGTATTTGAGGGGGCTGAAACTCAACCGCAGGAAGATTTAGCATCTGAAGATGAACTGGCTTCCCCCTCTCCCCCTGCCTCCCTTGCTTCCCCTCTCTCCCTCTCCACCATCACGATCGCGATCGCTGCCATTCTCCTCCTCGCCCGTGCCGTCTTTGCAGCAGGAGTTCCGATCGATCGCCTGGGATTAGCCGTGGGAGTCTGTGGTTGGCTGCTCTGCTGGTTGGGACGACGGGATGCGAGTCGGCTTGGTTGGCAACGGGGTGGTGTCGGGCTGCTACTGGTGGGTTGGCTGATTGCGGTGACGGTAACTCCGCCCTGGCAGGCGATCGCGATCAGTGGGCTGGGCTTGTGGCTACTGGCAGACTATCTGCGGCGATCGGGGCAGGTGCAATATCTCACAGCAGGCTGGTTGATAGGACTGCAAACGGTTTGGTTGCTGTGGCGCGTGGTTTCCCCAAACTGGCAGCAACGGCTCATCGAAACCAGCATCCGACTGGCAGGACAAGAGGCAATGCCGATCGCGCTACTAGGATTATGGTTTTTTCCTTACGTGCTGCTGACGGTATGGCTGGCAGCGAGGCTCCGTCGCTGGCAAAAGCCGTCACTGGCGAAACAGGCAGAATTTTTAGCATTGGCATTGGGACTCGTCCTGACAGCGGTGAGTTTTGGTAATGGGTGGACACGATCGCTTAATTTAGTGCTCTCTACTATGACGTTGGCAGCCGTTTTGCGAGGGCGCACTCGTCCAGACGCATTCCTGATTTATCTCACCCATGCCACCGGGTTAGCCGCGATCACCTCTCTCATCCACCTATGCTTCCCCAGCCTTAGCCAAAATACCTGGGCAGGGATTTTACTCATCGGTGCGGTCGGCGAATGGATACTCAGCGCCATCCTTCCCACTTCTGGCTCCCGGCTCCCGACGCCCCCCGCTCCCTCTGCTTCCCCCACTCCCGTTCGGCTGAGCGCTCACGTCGAAGCCCACTCCCCACTCCCCACTCCCTCACTTAAAATCTGGCAACAAACCACTTGGCACGCGGGTCTTCTTCTCACTGCCACCAGCTATTTACTCTTGTCTAGCAGGATTTTGACAGGGTATCCACTTTGGGATCTTCTGAGCCGCGCCTTTGGGGATACGACAACATGGGGCGGCATGTGGTTAGTAACACCGATCGCGTTGACAGTATTGGGTAGCTGCCGACATCTACCACAACGTCGATCGGCGAGTGTTCTCAGCGTCATTGCCCTCTTTCTAATCCAAGTCTTGATGCTCGATTCGGCTCCTGAGCGGTTGACTGGTTTAGGGACAGCAGTCGTGCTGATGTTCATCAATACGCACCAGTTGCGGCAATTGCTGGAAGCGGTCATTACAGTTGGTTTTGGACTAACATTCACTGCCGCTTTGGTCTGGGAGGTTTTTACAGATTCGCTCACGGTTGGACTGAGTGTGAATCTGCTGGCGATCGCCCTGCTCCTCCTCTGGCTGTTGTGGGGTTGGCTAAAACGCCGCGAAACCGTGCTGGCAAAGCTCTATCGACAGGCAACCGATGGCTGGGCGATCGCGCTGGCAGTCACAACACTGGCATTTCTTACGCTTTGGCATTTAGTCGTTTACACTCAGTTAGATCTTCCCCACTGGCAGTATTTATCGGCGGCTGGCATTCTCTTCATCGCCACCAGCTATCGCACCTGGCAACGTCCGCAAAACCCTGGCTTCTACGCGATCGCCTGGAGTCTCGAACTGGTGATCACAGGCATTGTCTCGCTTACGGGGCGATCGCTGGATGCTGTGGCGATCGCCAATCTTGCACTGGGATTGGGAACGCAATTGTTGGGGGATTGGTGGCTTAGCGGTCAGCGGTCAGCGGTCAGCAGTCAGCTTCTTTCCATCCCCCCATCCCCTTATCCCCCCATCTCCTCATCCCCCCATCCCCTCCTCCCCTCCAGTTGGAACGTGATTCCGCTCCTCTACGCCCTGGTTGGACTGCTCCTTCAGCACCGTTCTTTCACAGCGGCAACCGGACTCTACACATTGGCAGCAGCCTTAGTCGGTATCGGTGTGGGTCGGCGGCGACCGTTCAAGCCACTGGTATATCTGTCGGTGTTGGGTGGGACGATCGCGGCGTATGAACTGTTGCTCTACCAACTCTCGCAGGCAAAAGGCGGTGAGGCGGGTGATGGCGTTGTCCTGATGGCAGGATTAGCAGCGGCGATCGCGATCGTCACTCAACTTCTGCAACGCTGGCTCGTGCCTTACTTACGCTTAGCTAGTCGAGAGGTCGCTGTCATCGCTCATGTGCATTGGGGGCTGGGTAGTGCGCTCATGCCTGTCGCCCTTATTTTTTCCCTGAGTGGCTCTGGAGCATGGCTGTGGACGGGGATTGCAGCAACGTTGGCAGGGTATGCTCTCGCCATGGGGAATGAGCGCTGGCATCGGGCAGAGGGGCTTGCAACCGCAGAGACGCAGAGACGCAGAGAGACAGACACCGACTCCCGACTCCCGACTCCCGACTCCCAACTCCCTTCCTGGACGTATGCAGGCATTGTGGAAGCGATCGCCACGATCACCCATCTCCTCCATCAGTTGCTGCCTGATTCCATATTGCTGACCTGGGGAGGGACGATCGCGGCGGGCATTGCCTTTGTCCTCTATCAGGCACCCTGGAGGCGTTGGGGATGGCAGCGTAAACCGTGGGAGCGATCGATGGCAATCTTACCCATCGCGGTGACTGTACTGACGATGGGCACGATCGCGATTCAAGGCTTGCTGGTTGTGGCAGCGTTCTACGCCTGGTTAGCAAAGGCAGAGCGGCAGGTGCGGCTCAGTTACGTCGGTGTGCTGCTGGCAGATTGGGCTGTGCTGCGGTGGCTATACAATTTGGGGACAGAAGAACCGTTGTGGATTGCCGCTTTGGTGAGTGTGTCGCTGCTGTACCTCGCGCAAGTTGATCCAGCATTGCGATCGTCGAGCGATCGTGACAAGCGTCATCTGCTGCGGAGCCTCGCCACCGGGCTGGTGTGCCTGACTGCGTTCTATCAAGCCGAGGTGGGCATTGCAGGTGTGCCATCGCTGTTGCCAGGCTTCCTTAGCGGTGCGATCGCGCTGGGGTTTGTTCTGGCTGGCTTACGACTCCGCATTCGGGCGTTTCTCTTCGTCGGTACTGCCGTTTTTATGATCCAGGTACTCCGACAAGTCGCACGCTTCACCAGCGAAGCCTTGCCGTTATGGTCAATGGGCATCGTTCTAGGCATCGCGTTTATTTGGGTTGCCGCTACGTTTGAGGCACGCCGCGCTCAAATTTCAACCTTAATGAATTACTGGTCTACTGAGCTAGAGATTTGGGAATAACTGACAGTAACAGTGGAATAGACAGGCTCTTTCCAGCAGTGTAGAGAAGCTGACTGTGTGATCGGAGACGCTACTCCCTTATAAAAGCTTGCCTAAACAGTCACTGACCTGTCGATTTAAACAGATCTTTGCTGTTAGCTTGAAACGCTGAAAGCTGCCGCGATCGCCACCCCTCGCTAGATCATCAGACTTAAACCTTCAGTATTCAGAGCTACAAAAGACCCTCTTTATCTGCACGTACCCTGACGACATAGCCTTATCAAGCAAGCGAGAACGAAGCAAATGCAAACGCACTATCCCGTCATCGTCGTGGGCGGTGGTCAAGCTGGGTTATCCATGAGCTACTGCCTGAAAGCGCGAGGCTTTGACCATCTCGTCTTTGAGAAAAATAAGATTGGTCATGCGTGGCGTGACAAGCGTTGGGATTCCTTCTGCCTGGTGACACCCAACTGGCAGTGCAAACTTCCTGGTTTCCACTATCCAGGCGACGACCCGCATGGGTTTATGCAGCGGGACGAAATTGTGCAATACATTGAGGCATACGCCGCTTCGTTCGAGCCACCCGTGAAAGAAGGGGTTGCCGTGTCGAAAGTGGCGCGCAATGAGGCTAGGGATGTTTTTGAAGTGGAAACAACGATCGGCAACTATACCGCCGATCAGGTCATTATTGCCGTAGGTGGCTATCACATTCCAAAGCTGCCCCCGATCGCCGAACGGCTGCCAGAATCGATCGTCCAACTACACTCCTCTGAATACCGCAACCCTGAGTCATTGCCCGACAAAGCGGTTTTAGTGGTCGGTACGGGACAATCCGGCTGTCAGATTGCTGAAGATCTTCACCTTGCCGGGAAGCAAGTGCATTTGTGTGTCGGCAGTGCGCCCCGATCGCCCCGGCGCTATCGTGGCAAGGACGTGGTGGATTGGCTCGATCAGATGGGCTATTACGACCTATCGATCGACGAGCATCCCCAGAAAGAAAAAGCTCGCACCAATACCAACCATTACGTTACCGGGCGTGGTGGTGGACGTGAAATTGATCTGCGTCAGTTTGCCTTAGAAGGAATGCAACTGCACGGCAGGCTGAACACTATCAGCGGTAGCACACTCACCTTTGCCGATAACCTGAAGCAAAATCTCGACCAGGCGGATGCAGTTGCCGAAAATATCAAGAAAGGCATTGATGCTTTCATTGAGAAAAACCGCCTTCAAGCACCGACCGAACCGCCGTATCAGCCTGTCTGGGAACCTGAGCAGGCACTACTCGACCTCGACTGTGCAGCCGCAAAGATCGGCGCGGTTGTCTGGTCTACTGGCTACCATTCAGATTTTAGCTGGATTGAGATTCCCGTCTTCGATGGCAAAGGGTATCCCGGTCACGATCGCGGTGTCACCGATGTACCAGGCTTGTATTTTCTCGGTCTGCCGTGGCTGTACACGTGGGGTTCAGGCAGATTCTCAGGTGTAGCACGGGATGCAACCTACCTGGCTGACACGATCGTGATGCGAAAAAAAGTATCGCAGCGTAACGATTGGAGCACTATTAACGAGTTTTTGCTTGGCTCATAACTCCCCCACAGACAGAGGAAAAACCGGGTTGGCTGGATAATCTTTACAGGTGAATCCACTGATCGCAGGAGCTAGAAATGGCAGAACAGTCGCTCAAGGGCAAAGTTGCCGTAGTTACAGGTGCAGGCTCTGGTATTGGTCGAGCGGTGGCATTGTTGCTGGCGCAAGAAGGTGCCACGATCGCCACGATCGACCATACGCAAGAAGATAGCCAGCAAACGATCGACCAGGTGCATCAGAATGGCGGCAACGGGATGGTAACTGTTGCTGATATTGCTCAGCCCGATCAAGTGCAGCAATCCTTTCAACAGATCACTAATGCTTTCGGTCGCATCGATATTGTGTTTGCGAATGCGGGTATCAATGGCGTTTGGGCACCGATCGAAGACCTCACCCCCGAAGAATGGGACAAAACGCTAGAGACAAACCTCAAGGGCACCTTTCTCACGGTGAAATACGCGGTTCCCTACCTCAAACGACAGGGTGGTTCAGTGGTGATTACCTCATCGGTCAATGGCACTCGCATCTTTAGCAACACAGGCGCGACTGCTTATGCCACGTCTAAAGCAGCCCAGGTGGCGTTTACCAAAATGGTGGCGCTAGAGCTGGCACCGCACCGTGTGCGAGTGAATGTGGTGTGTCCAGGCGCGATCGAGACGGGCATTAACGAAAGCACGAAACAACGCGACCTGGAACAAATCAGAACGCCCGTAGAATTCCCCGAAGGCAAAATTCCGCTGAACGATGGCAAACCGGGCACCTCTGAGCAAGTCGCTCAACTCGTGCTGTTCCTCGCCTCCGATGCCTCCAGCCACATCAGCGGCACCGAAGTCTGGATCGATGGTACAGAGTCGCTGTTAAAAGGATAAACAATCACCGAGCTTTTGATCCTCGGTAGTGAGTCTTCGATCAAACTTGCATAGAAGAGAACGTTAACCCGTGCTACGCCCCGTTTCGTCAGAAAAAAGAGGACTTTAAGCTTCTCCCCCCTTTTGAAAGGGGCTAGGGGGATCAAGGTTTCAAGCTTTAAGCGCGTAAGTTCTATTTGTTACTCATCGTTGAGTGCCTAATACTCGTTACCGAGTCCTTGATAGTCATTGTTGGATGTTTGCTACGTGTCGCCGAACCTTTAGTACTCATCATTGAGTGTTTGCTACTCGTCATCGAATAGTTGCTACTCATCATTGAGTGATTGCTACTCAGCGTCGAGTGATTGCTACTCAGCGTCGAGTGTTTGCTACTCGTCATCGAATAGTTGCTACTCATCATTGAGTGATTGCTACTCAGCGTCGAGTGATTGCTACTCAGCGTCGAGTGATTGCTACTCAGCGTCGAATGGTTGCTACTCAGCGTCGAGTGATTGCTACTTAGCGTCGAGTGATTGCTACTTAGCGTCGAGTGATTGCTACTTAGCGTCGAGTGATTGCTACTCAGCGTCGAGTGATTGCTACTCATCATCGAATGGTTGCTACTTGTACAGGAATGTCAGGTATTTGTGCCTGAACCTCAGTGTCTTGTCTTCTTCCTGCCTAACTTACCGTCTCTACACTTAATTCCTATGCCTCAAGTTTTTGGTAAGCTTCCCATTCATGCCCGCTCCTGGAAGGCATTAGGCGCTGTTACGTCTGTTGCACATGACGATCGCAGTGTGTATTGTCACTGTGGCGACGCGCTCCTATCCGTCACAGTGCTAACGCAATCATTGATTCGAGTGCGACTGGCACCAACTGGAACGCTGTTGCCCCGACGCTCTTGGGCAGTGGCGAAAGATGATTCAGAGTGGTCGCCCGTGTCGATCGATCTTCAAGAAAAAGAAGATGCGATCGAGATCAAGACTGACAAGCTGCTCGTCCGCATCGAACGGAATCCCTGTCGCGTCGTGTGCTTTGACCAGGCAGGCAGACCGTTTGCCGAGGATGCCGAAACAGGTATGGGCTGGTCAGAAAATACGGTGGCGGGTTGGAAAACGATCGAGACCGACGAGCACTTCTACGGCTTTGGGGAGCGTACTGGTTTGCTCGACAAGCGGGCTGAACGCAAAACCAACTGGACACTGGATGCGCTGGACTATACGACGCTGGCGGATGAGATGTATCAGGCGATCCCCTTCTTTATGGCGCTGCGTCCTGAGGTGGGTTACGGCATTTTCTTCAACACTACATTCTGGAGCCAGTTTGATCTGGGGGCAAGCAAGCCTGGTGTCTGGCAGATGGAAACTCACAGCGGTGAACTCGACTATTACATCGTCTACGGTCCTACGCCTGCGGAAATTCTAGACACCTATACGCAGCTCACCGGACGGATGCCACTGCCGCCCAAATGGTCGATCGGCTATCATCAGTGCCGCTGGAGCTATGACTCCGAAGACGTAGTGCGAAAACTGGCGCAAGAGTTCCGCGATCGCCGCATTCCCTGTGATGTGATTCACCTGGATATCGACTACATGAACGGCTATCGCGTGTTCACCTGGAGTCCTAAACGCTTTGCTAACGCAGCGAAGTTAATTAGCGAACTGAAAGAGACGGGCTTCAATGTGGTGACGATCGTCGATCCCGGTGTGAAGTACGAACCCGAAGCCGACTACGCGATTTTCGACGATGGGTTAGAGCAAGACTACTTTGTCCGTCAGGCAAATGGCGAAATCTTTCACGGCTACGTGTGGCCCGACAAGGCAGTGTTTCCCGATTTCCTCAAGCCAGACGTGCGTCAATGGTGGGGCGATGCTCAGAAAGCTCTGACAGATGTAGGCGTGGCAGGCATCTGGAACGACATGAATGAGCCTGCCATCGTTGAGCGTCCTTTTGGCGATGAGGGTAAACACATCTGGTTTCCGCTGGACTCACCGCAAGGTTCCGTTGATGAGTTAACGACCCATGCTGAGGCGCACAACCTCTATGGGTCGGGTATGTCGCAGGCTTGTGCCGAAGGATTAGAGCGGCTGCGTCCCAATGAGCGATCGTTCGTGCTGACGCGATCGGGCTTTGCTGGCATTCAACGCTGGTCGTCGGTGTGGATGGGCGATAACCAATCCTGGTGGGAACATCTGGAGCTGTCAATCCCCATGCTCTGCAATATGGGCTTGTCCGGCGTTGCCTTCGTCGGCGCTGATATTGGTGGCTTTGCAGGCAATGCGACGGCTGAACTCTTTGCCCGCTGGATGCAGGTCGGGCTGCTCTACCCGCTTATGCGCGCCCACTCCTCTATGAAGACGGAACAGCACGAACCCTGGGTGTTTGGCGAACAAACCGAACGTATCTGCCGCGAGTATATCGAACTGCGCTACCGCCTGTTGCCCTATCTCTACACGCTGTTCTGGGAAGCCGCAAACACAGGCGCACCCATCTTGCGTCCGCTGCTCTACCATTACCCCAACGATCGCCAAACCTATGCCCTGTACGATCAGGTGTTGCTCGGTGCCTCCATCATGGCGGCTCCCGTGTATCGTCCCGGCGTGGAGCATCGCGCAGTCTATCTACCCGAAGGCGTGTGGTACGACTGGTGGACAGGCGATCGCTACGACGGAGCAACCCACATTCTCGCCCACGCGCCACTGGAGCGAATGCCCCTCTACGTCAAAGCTGGAGCCATTATCCCCATGCAGCCCGTCATGCAGTATGTCGATGAACGCCCGATCGACGAACTCCGTCTCCGCGTCTGGTCAGGCGAGGGTGAATTCACCTTCTACGAAGACGACGGACACAGCTTCGACTACCGCGACGGTGCCTGGGCAACCACCACCTATCAAGTCACTGCCAATGATGACCGCACGACCATCCACATCCAGACACGACACGGCAACTGGACTCCGCCTGCCCGCACGGTGATCGTAGAACTCGTTGGCATCGGCGAACAGCGATTTGAGGATGACGGAAGCGATCGCACCATCACGTTCTAAGTTCACTCTAAAGGCTGATCGCTGACCGCTGATAGCTGACCGCTGACCGCTGACTGCTGACCGCTGACCGCTATCCCCTCTGCAACGGTGCAATACCTGCCCGATCGAGAATCTGCGGAATCAAGTCTTCGCGCTTGACTGCCATCATATGTACGCCCTGACAAAGCTGACGTGCCTGTTGCACCTGCTCAGCAGCGATCGTCACACCTTCCTGAAGCGGATCTGAGGCGCGTTCTAAGCGATCGATAATATGGTCAGGAATTTGCACACCGGGCACACAGCGGTTGATGAACTGCGCGTTTTTCGCCGACTTAAGCAAGAAAATGCCTGCGAGAATCGGCTTATTACAGCCTGAGGCAAGTTGCGTCATGAACTTCTCAAGGCGATCGAAGTCCGAAATCAACTGACTTTGAAAAAACTGTGCCCCGGCTGTTAACTTGCGCTCAAAGCGACGCTGCAACCCTGACCAACTGCCACATTGAGGATCGATCGCGGCTCCGACAAAGAGTTCCGTAGCGCCATCAGTCAATGGTTTATCGTTGAAGTCGAATCCAGCATTCAGCTTGTGAATCAGTTGCAGTAAGCGAACGGACTCTAGCTCAAAAACTCCCCGTGCTTCAGGGTGATCACCTGCTTTGATCGGGTCGCCTGTCAGTGCCAAAATGTTGCGAATGCCCAGCGCCTGAGCGCCCATCAGGTCTGCCTGCAAACCAATAGCATTGCGATCGCGGCAAGCCATCTGACAAATCGGCTCAATCCCCTCTTGTAAGAGAAGCACTGACGCTGCCAGCGACGACATCCGCAGCACTGCCCGACTGCCGTCCGTAATGTTCACGCTATGCACTCGCCCTTTCAGCGATCGTGCCATCTCAACCATGTGGGCGGGATTCCCCCCCTTCGGTGGCATCACCTCAGCGGTGATCAGAAACTCACCGGACTGAATAGCAGACTGAAAAAGACTTGGGGATGATGGCATGAGATGAAAACAATGCTTAATAAGCTTACTTATATAAGGCTATCAATCCAGGTATGAATTCTGTCTTCAAGGGCAACAATATCTTCATAGCAGAGTGCACGAATGCGACTGTAGCGTTGATCGGCTTCTTCTGCCAAAAGTTTGCGCCCTTGTCCAGTTCCCGTCAACTGAGTTGCAGAAAACTCAAGCCCCTTTCACCGTGCCAGTCGAGTCGAGCACGAGCATCATGCCCAGCATGAGCGCAACAGAACGGCACAATCCAGCCGCAGGAATAAACAGGTGAGCGTCTGAGGGGTGCGTAAGCCTGATTGGAGCACGCCAAAAGCAGCCGCTTGTAATCGTTTGACTATTTCACCCAGGCTGTGACTGGAAAAGCCAAAGCTAGCCGTATAGATTACACCCCCAGCCACAATCAAAACGTTTTGGTGCAAGGGGTGCTGGTGATAAAGGTGGACTGGGCTATGTTGGCATCAATTACTACTCTGCCAACAAAGACAAACTGCACTTGCTGCGGGTGCAAAGCCCCATTACAGGCACCTGTGAAAAGCCTGTGCCATTAGCTACAGCGGCAAACAATCTCTCTACGCTGCTGTCTCGTCCACTCTTTATAGCAGGTAGTGCTACACAAGTAATGAGGCATTGTAGTGATGGATGAAATACCAGATCGCACCAATGTGATTCTCCAACGATTTTGAGAAGGATCAGGTTTTGCTGCCCGCAGTCTCGACCTTTGAACCGTTGTTTGCCGTTGTGGATGCGACCATTCTTAACCGTGGAGGAAGCGGCACAGAGGGAGCAGGCAGGCATGGGAGGACAGTAAAAAACGCTACTTCTCCATCATTACATCTTGAGCACTACCTAGGATGTGAAAGTTTACTGCTAGCCCAACCTTTTCGCTAACGCTCTGATGACGTTCTCCTTCACCATTAGCAAGTGAGAGGTTGTAAGCAACAGCTCTTTTAGCTTTGCTGGACTCATAGTCGTCAATTCTTTCTCAATTAATTTCATCTGAAATTTTTGTTCCAGGGTCAATTCAAGATCTAATTCAGGCAGCATAGTTTTTGATGAAAATGTGATTGTTTCGTCAGTCAATCGAATTTACATTTTCCATTCAAAGGCTAACATGATCGTTTCAAATCACCTAGTACGTAAGATACACATTCGCGGTACATGGTATACCAATTCGATCAATTGCATGGTTTTCGATCAATTGCATGGTTGACCTGCTGAAACAGCAGCGATCGTGTTCATAACACGTCCTGGCGTAGCTCCGGGAAAACTTTTGCAACTTTGCTCAACACATAATCGCCATACGTACCACGGAACTCATGCACGCTGGCATTGTCCCAGCGCTGTTCCTTTGCCTCTTCAACCAGCACCCCTTTCAGGTCGATCGGGTGTAGTGCTGCATCAAAATTGGGATCGAAAAAGAAGGGAAAAGAGAGGCGATCGCGTCCTGATACATTTCTCACTCGATGCGGTGTCGAACGGTAAAACCCACCTGTAAGGCGATCGAGCATATCGCCAATATTACAGACAAAGGCATTGTCAATAGGTGGTGCATCAATCCAACCGGATTTTGATTTCACCTGCAAACCACCCAAACCATCCTGTTTCAATATTGTGAGCAACCCATAATCGGTATGCTCGCCCACACCCCAGGAAGGCGCTTCAGGACTGGTTTCTGGTGGATAGTTGAAAATGCGAAAGAGGATGAGTGGATCAGTAGTGTAGCGATCGCGGAAGTAAGCAGCGTCCAATCCTAAACTGAGGGCAATGCCAGCCATCAAGGTGTGCCCCAGTTGGGTCATGACTGTCAGGTATTCCAGCACTGTTTCACGAAACTGGGAAATCTCTGGAAACAGATTCGCTCCATGCATGGGAACCCCTTGTTGAACCGATGGATGTGCTGCGCTTAATTCCGCTCCGAAATAAATTCCTTCTTTCAAATCTGGCTGACCAGATGTTAGTTCACCGCCAACCGGAAAATAGCCACGCCAAGCACGACCACCTAATGCCATGCGAATCTGTTGTTTCGTTTCCACATCTTGAGCGAAAAACTGACGGCTGAGTTGCTCCAAGCGGTGTTGCAACGCTTCATCAATTCCATGCCCAACCACATAGAAAAAGCCCGTTTCACAGCACGCTTGTCGAATGTGGGTGGCAACCGTATTCGTTGCTTGACCTGCTACCAGAGCACTCAGATCAATTACGGGAATTTGAGAACTGTCGATCGATGATTGCGTTGTCATCGTTGCTGCCACAGAGCAAGAGGTTGTTTGATGTATTCAACAATGATGACATGAAACTGAAATGACGACAAAAACCAACCGTTTGAAAGAATACCGCGTCTAACTCTGTAATTCGTGCAGCAATCGGATTGAGATCATGCGATGTCCAGTGAATTAATGTGTGTGTAAGAAACAATACCCGATATCAAAGTTTTGCTGAGTACGCAAATGACCGTACTGTTGATCCCATACTTCCGTCTTTAAATCCCGTTGCAAACGCGACAAGCCAGAATCTCGTTCAGTAGCATTAAGCTTAGAAAATGATGAAATGCCATGACGAACTCTACGCTCTAGATACAGTTCTGGTCGTGCCCACCCAACAGCCATAAATGAGTCTGCCAGGTCGCGTGGCAATGGAAATGAAACCCGGTTGATGGCTTTACCTGTAATCGTCTTAATGTTAGATATTAAGGTTGAAATCGGCAAAAAGGTAGTCTCTACATCAATGATGAATGCAGGGAAATACTCTGTCAGCCAAAACTGACGAATCATCGCTGGATCATAAGTGAATAAAACAATTTGCCCCCTACCGATAACTCGATAAATTTCCTGCAATGCCTGACGATCGTCCTGAAAGTGGTGAAACGCAAGCATAACAATCGCTGCATCAGCAGTTTGATCCGGCAGAGGTAAGTGCTCAGCGCAGCCATCAAACCACTGAATGGAAGGATGGGAAATGGCTTGCTCCCGCATGACAGCCGATGGCTCTACTGCCAGCACCTGATAACCCTGGTTGGCTAGAGGCAAGGCATACGATCCCGTTCCAGCACCAATATCAACGACTGTTGATACTGATGAAGCTTGTAAAATCCTTAGAAGCTCGGTAACGATACGTGGATCGCTCCGCCTTGTTTGAACATAATTTCTACCGATCGTGTCATACAGCGCCATCTTCGTTTAGCAACTTGTTACACCGATTGAAGCCATGAAAATTAAACCATGAAAATATTCAGGAGCAATCATGAACGTTTGCTCCTGAATGCTCATTCATGCCGTTAACTCAAGCCGCGATCGCACTCCGCTCTTCCGCTGCACTGCGGTTGTAATTGGTGGCATCGCCTTTGATGGCTTCACTATGCCGACCGTCGATGCTGATGGGACGATCGCCAACGATCGTGACCCGTTGCACATGACGCGGCTGACCACCATAGTCATAAATGGCATAGTGTTGAGTCGCACGGTTGTCCCAGAAGGCGACATCACCAACCTTCCAGCGCCAGCGCACCGTATTTTCGGGACGAGTGACATAGGATTGCAGTAGGCGAATCAGGTCATCCGATTCGGTGGTGGAAAGCCCCTGAAGCTGACGGACAAATCCACCAATGAAGAGTCCCCGTTCGCCCGATTCGGGATGGACGCGCACGACGGGATGCAGGCTTTCATAAACCGTTGAAGTAAAGACCTTGCGATATGCCTTCAGTGCTTCAGACACATTGACGGCTGCTTCAGCATAGTCATAGGCATTACTATGAACCGCCCAGAGTTGATCAGCAAGGCTTCGTAGATGGGGTGGTAAGTCCTGGTAGGCAGTAACAGAGTTTGCCCAGATGGTATCGCCCCCTGCTGGTGGGATTTCGATCGCCCGCAGCACTGAACCCAGAGGTGGGCGATCGACAAAGGTAACATCTGTATGCCAGTTATTGGCACGGGCAGCCGTTCTGCCATAATCCAGATCGAGAATTTCCGGGTGTTCGGGTAGCGATGGTACGGTCGGGTGAGCCGTTGTGACTTCACCAAACCGCCGCGCAAAGGCAACTTGCCCCGCCGCATCCAGTTGTTGCCCCCGGAAGAAAATGACTTTGTATTGCACCAATGCTCTACGAATCTGACTAATGAAGTCATCGCTCAGATCCCCACTCAAATCAATGCCCAGAATCTTTGCGCCAATCCGTCCTGAAACGGGATGGATTTCAAGTGTTTCTGCCTGTCCCATAGTCAACCTCCTAAATGAGAAACGAATGATTAGATGATCTAACTAATAAATCAAATTTTGCGGCGATCGATGGCTTTAGTCAAGCTTTGGATTAAAACCTCCGAGGTTTAAGCGACGACACTGGTAACGATGTTTGATTTTGGTTAAAACCTCCGAGGTTTGCGTAAGCCATATCACCTACGATCCCTTAGTAGAGTGCTGCCAGCACCGTATCTGCCGCCTGACGGAGAGCCGTTGCCGCTCCTGCACTCATATCCCGTGGCGCACAAATGCGGTTTCTGATATAGGCGAGGGTAATGGCTCCTGCGGCAGCTACCAACGAATCGCTATTGTCCTTGCCACCAATGCGCCCCCAGGGGAGGGGCGTTGAATTGCCATGCAGCAAATAGTCTGCCAGCAAACGCAAATGCCAATCGATGGCTGCTCGAACGGCTGCCTCATCGCCTGCCGCTAATGCCTGCGCTCCAGAGTTCTTCAGAATATCGCCGATCGCCACATCATGGTTATCACTCAAGCGCTCGGCGGCTTCTGCCCGATGATGGTTTGCCTGTGTAATCTCCACATCCAATGGCAATGGATTGCCGATCGGTTTCACACCCCAACGGCGACGTAACAGTAAATTATTCGTCGTACTGTCCGATCGCACCCGATGATAGGCGGAGCGCTGATTAAGGGCATCAAACCAGGCATTGATACGCGGAAAACGGGAATTGCCCTTGATGGTGTAATTTCGATAGACAGGTAAGCTTGCTGCGAGGCGATCGAGATGGGGACTATACATCAAATCCGCTAAACTAAAGCTGGAAAGAAAGAAGGGACTGGGATAATTTCCCAATGCCTGCTCCAGTGTGTCTAATTTGGCTTCAAAGGTTGTTTGCAAGTCTGCCAGTTCTTTGGCATCGGTTGTTGGATGCCGCAGGAAATTATAGGCAGCACCCTTAAAACCATTGGTTTCAGCTTCTTCTACCCACTGTCGTGCAATGGCATTCTCGGCTGGATCTTGTGGGAGTAGAGATGTTTCGGGAAAGCGCTCTTCCAGCGCCAGCAGAATGTCTTTTGATTCATAGATCAGATTGCCGTTGATCTTGGCGGCGGGCACGAGGGCAGTCGGCACCAAATCCAGATACCATTGGGGTTTGTTGCTTAAGTCGATGAACTCGGTTTCAAAGGGAATTTCCTTCTCTTCCAGGGCAAACCACACGCGTTCGCAGAAGGGACACCAGGAATTGGTATCACGGTAGAGCAACACTGATGGTTTCTCACCGGGAGCAAGTTTCTGCAAACTGCTGGGAATGGGAGCAGTGGATGGAGATTGCCCGGGGCGGCGTACTCGACGGGCAGTGGTTTGGCTGAGAGCGGTTTCTAACAGATAGTCCCAGGTGGAAAGGGTTTCTCGAACTGGCATCGTTCACCTCAAAGAAGGGGTAGAGGAGTGAAGAGGGTAGAGGAGTAAAGAGACAATTGCAAGCATGAAGGTTACAGATAGAACCCTGTAGGGATTTGTCACTACCAAACCTGTACAGGGGAGCGTTCAGAGATATTAATCTACGGTAAGTCTATCAATGAACTGTATTATAGCTACATTTGAGGATCTCATAGCTAACCGAAAAAAGCAAGCCAGGGAATTGATATATAACAGTTCTCACTTAAATGCGGTACAAGTTTTTAGTTTGAGGCAGAGGACAGGAGGCAGGAGGCAGAAGAAAAACCGCAGTCCTCTTTACTTCTGCCCTCTGCCCTCTGCCTTCTGCCTTCTGTCTGTTCTCCACCATACTTCACTTGACTAGAAACCGCTATATCCGCAATGGGCACTATGCCAGCGTTTCGATCAGGTCTTTCAGCCGATTGTGCCCATCTCGAAAGACCGACCAACCATCTCCCACTAAGACAGCTTCAATGCGATTGAATGTTGCGAGACGACGAACAGAGGCGATCGCGGCTTCTCGATTTTGCAATTTGGCATCCGGTAAAAGCATCAAGCTGCCAGCACGATGGGCGCGGATCAAATCGCCTGTAATGAGGGTTGTTTCATCCAGCAGCAGCGCCAGTTCACCAGGGGTTTTGGAACCGTGTAGCTCGATCGCCTGCAACCCTGGCACGATTTCTTCACCATCCGTCAGCCAGCGAAGCGGTTTTTTGCCATCATCTGTCAGGGGAAAGGTTGTCTTCTCTCTATGAGGGGCAGCAATTTGCGCGTCTGTTCGTCGAGCGATCGACTGCGCCTCTCGCACATGATCGGAGTTAGTAATGACAATCCACTGAGCGCCACCCAATGCTATGAGATGCGACCAGTCGTGCTCTGAGAGGGGAACGGGATCGATGAGCACATTGCCTTCAGGACGAATCCAGGCAACGCCATTAAAATCAATATTCCGCTCCAGGTCGAAGCTAGACCAACTATAGAGATCGGGGCGATGGAGAGATTTCATCAGCGTTCTGAATCAATTAGGCTAATCATTAGACCATCATACAGTTTGTGAATTATTAACAGAAGACTTGTCTTTCAAACGGGACTATGAAATACTCCAGATAAATCTACTGTAAATCTAGCGACAAACCGTACTATTGTGACTGCACTGCAACTCTACTTTGCTCGATCCTCCACCTTTGCCCAGCGTACGCGTGTGGTCTTGCTAGAAAAAGGCATTGACTTTACGCCAGTTGAAATTGACTTTCAAAATAAAGCGCCAGAGTTTTTGCAATTTTCCCGCTATGGCAAAGTGCCTGCCATCAAGCATGGTGAGGTCGAACTCTATGAATCTGCCATCATCAATGAATATCTAGAAGAGGTATTCCCAGAACCACCCCTTTTGCCTCATGATCCGGCTAGAAGAGCGATCGCGCGGATCTGGATTGACTATGCCAATACTCGCCTTGTCCCAGCGTTTAACAAGTTTCTGCGCGGTAAGGATGGGCAAGAACAAGAGCAAGGGCGACGCGAATTTCTCGAAGCACTGCTGTATGTAGAGCAAGAAGGCATAGGAAAATTGTCCGGTGATGGTTCCTACTGGTTGGGAGACACATTGAGCCTGGTGGATATCAGTTTCTATCCCTGGTTTGAACGCCTACCACTACTGGAACATTTCCGCAAATTTACCCTGCCTGCTGAAACGCCTCGTTTACAAGCCTGGTGGCATGGGTTGCACGATCGTCCATCCATTCAAGCAGTTGCCAATCCAACCGATTTCTATATTGAACGGTTCACTAAAATTTTGGGTGAACCAGTTGCAGCAGTTCAGAAATAGGCTCAGAAGAAAATAAGTATATAAGGATTATGGGTTTAATAAAACCGAACACTTGCGTAGGATGTGTAAAGCCGTTCCGGCATCCCAGAAAAGCGCAGCGTAACGCATCGTCGGCGGAGATTGATGCGTTACGGCTAGTGCCTAACGCATCCTACAGAATTCGAGCTTATTTAATTCTCATTCCTAAGCTGCAGCCGTAGACTTCTCACTACTGAATTCTGAATTCTGACTACTACATTCTGCTTTGCTATGAAACTGCTTCTACCCACTGAATTTACATCTGAGTTGGAGCCAAAGTTAGCTCATCTTGATCCCGATTTGCAATTGGTCTGGGTGAATACTCACGGCGAATTCAAGGGCGATCCCAGTGATGCAGAGGTGTATCTTAACTGGTTTTATCTCAAGCCAGATTTACTCCAGCGTGTGTTGGGAGCGGCACCGAACCTGCGCTGGCATCAAACCCTTAGTGCAGGCGTAAACCATATTCTCACGCCCTTGTATTTGCAGCGTGACATTACTCTAACCAATGGGGCTGGAACATTTGGCATTCCCATTGCAGAGTTTGTGCTGACTTACATTTTGTTTCATGCCAAAAATATATCGTTTTTGCTGTCACTCCAGGCAAACCACACGTGGAAACAGAGTATTCAGCTACCAACTCAGGAAGTCTTTGGTAAAAGCCTGTTGATTATTGGCGCGGGTAAGATTGGGCAAGAAATTGCCAAACGTGCCAGCGCCTTTGGGTTAAGGGTTTGGGGTTCTCGTCGCCATCCTCAACTCACACCGGGCTTTGAGCGCGTGGTTGGGTTGGATGAATGGCGATCGCTCCTCCCTGAAGCTGATTACATCGTTCTCGCCACCCCCCTGACTTCAGAAACCCACCACTTGATTGATGAAACGGCTTTACGGGCAATGCGTTCTACTGCCTATCTCATCAACATTGCACGAGGAGCAGTGGTAGATGAGGTTGCGCTCATTCGGGCACTGCAAGAGGGCTGGATTGCAGGAGCCGGACTGGATACGTTCCACACGGAACCTTTACCTCCAGAAAGCCCATTCTGGTCTTTGCCAAATGTGTTTGTCACCCCGCATTGTTCTGGCTTTTCACCTTGCATTGTAGAACGGGCGATCGCGCTCTTTCTAGACAACTTAGACCGCTACCGGACGGGGCAACCCCTACGGAATGTAGTGGGCAAAACCTTAGGATATTAAACCCATGACACTTAAACGACGTGATGTTTTGCTTGGTTTGGCTGGTTTGAGCGTCCCGCTGATTGCCTCAAGCTGTGCCAATAACGCCTCCAATCCAACGGCTAATAGCCCGTCTGCTGAGCCTGTGGCGACCACTGCTGCTTCTGGTGCTCCAGTGCGTTTTGGCTATCAGAAATCGACGATTATTTTGAAAAGCAAAGGCGATATCGAGAAACGACTGAAAGCAGAAGGGGTAGAGGTGGAATGGAAAGAGTTTCCAGCAGGT
Organism: Tildeniella nuda ZEHNDER 1965/U140; assembly: GCA_019358895.1. Classification (GTDB taxonomy): domain Bacteria; phylum Cyanobacteriota; class Cyanobacteriia; order Leptolyngbyales; family Leptolyngbyaceae; genus Stenomitos; species Stenomitos nudus. The sequence continues at coordinate 332,065 of JAHHIG010000005.1, forward strand.
CCACCATTGTTGGAAGCGTTGAATGCGGGCGCGATCGACATTGGTCCGGTCGGTGAATCACCGCCGATTTTTGCTCAGGCTGCGGGAGGCGATTTGGTGTATGCCGCCGCGATCGCGCCCAATCCAAAGGGATCAGGTGTTCTGGTACGCGAGGATTCACCGATTAAAGCAGTGGCAGATTTGAAGGGTAAAAAAGTTACTTTTGCGAAAGGATCAAGCGCCAACTATCTAATTGTGCAACTGCTCGAGAAAGCAGGCTTGAAGTATAGCGACATTCAGCCAATCTATCTTCCACCTGCGGATGCTCGTGCAGCCTTCGTGCAGGGAAATGCTGATGCCTGGGTGATTTGGGACCCGTTCTATGCTGCTGGCGAAACCGGGATTAAATCTCGCGTCGTTGCCGATGGCGAAGGCTTGAACAAGATTGGTGGTTACTACATTACCTCGCGCAAATTCACCACCGAACGACCCAAACTTTTGAAAGCAATTTTGGAAGAAGTGCGTAATTTAGAAAGCTGGTCAGCCCAAAACCGGGATGAAGTCGCATCTGTGCTGGTCGATGCGCTAAAGCTGGATGCAGCAGCCGTCAAAAAAGCCACGCAACGCCGACAGTTTGGGTTGCAGCCCGTCACAGATGATTTGTTGACGGAACAGCAAAAAGTTGCTGATGCCTATTATGATTTGAAGCTCATTCCTAAGAAAATCAGCATTCGTGATACGGTTTTACCACCTGACAAGGTGGCTGCCTACGCCTTGAGTTAACTTCTTGCACCAGACCAGAAACCGGGTTTCTTGCGAAAAATAAAGGCGTGAAACCCTGAATCTTTGCTTGAGAAACCCGGTTTCTTAAACGCGCCTGTTCACCGGAAAGGATGAAGTTCTGTTGTACTTCAAATTTGCATTGGTATATGAGTGAATGGAATGAGCAGCAGATCATTCAAGACCAGATTGCCTACTACGCACAATCGCCTAATATTTCGCAAATCTGGCTGGTAAGCTCTTATGCCAGCGACTAACCCTGGTAATGCAGCAACCGTACTGGTTGCATTGGCAATCACGGGTGGCATTCCCATAAGGAGCAGTGCTGGAAACATGATTAAACCTCCGCCTCCCGCTACCGAATTTAAGGCTCCACTGGAGAGAGAAGCGAGAAAGACCAGGCAACCTTGTGTAAATGTCATACTGGTCGCTGTAAAAGTTTTGCGGGGCGATATCTGTATCGTTACTGTCGCGTGATTTCAGGTTGCCTCAAGGCTCCACGGCACGATCGGGTGTACCAGAAAAAACAAATAAGGTTTCGTTGGCGGGTAACGGAGCCGATTCACCCAAATACTGGTGTAACCCAACCCCCATGTCACCCGTTACCGTCAGGCGAAAATCCACTTCCGCAAAATTAGCCGCTTTCAAGTTTTTTCGGGCGATATCGGAATAGATAATGTCGCCTCGATTACCTCGTGTCCAGGGAATGAAGGCACCGGGTTTTGCCAGAAATATCCACTCTGCGCCGTGGGCTTGCAGTTCTTGAAGCGTTCTATGGAACAGGACTTACGCATATTGACCAAAACCTCAGAGGTTGAAGCCAATATTTTGGTCAATATGCTTGATTTTTGGTTCCAACCTCCGAGGTTTGCGTAAATTCTATGAAAATCAAACAAGATTGTAGCAGTCATAGTTTCTTCGAGAGATCGATCACCACAAGCTAGAGAGGCATCATTGCAACCACTTTCGATTACCTGAATTGATTGATTGGAAAAGAAAGACTATTTGCTGTTATGAAGCGGAATAGCTACCGTAGTAGCAGTTACATATTCGCCTTACTACAATCTGGTGCGTCCTATGCTGGAGTCTTTAAGAAACCAACACTATCAACAGGGGCAACGCGATCGCGATGCTGGCTTATTGCCCAGAAGGGAAAGTTCCATTTATATGGATGGCTATTTCAAGGGCAGACCGGAAGGACTGGATGGGCTTGTGCAGTATTTCCCTTCTGTGGAGTCGTACCTGAAATGGAAATGCAAACACGTATCGCCACCATCCACATAAGTATTGAAACCGCTTACCTCGTTCCAGGCTGTTGTTCAAACACTTGCTTGAGTAGGGTCAAGCTTTCATCAATCTGAACAATCTGCTCATCCGTCAAGGAACCTAGTAAGTCGGTGATATATTTGCGGGTCTGTGCCCGATTGCTTTGGAGGTGTTCGAGTCCCGCGTCAGTCAGCTTCAACACAACGCGGCGGCGTTCTTCTGGATGATCGCAGCGATCGACAAATTGCCGTTGTACCAGTCGTTCTGTATTCGCAGATGCTGTCGCCCGTGTGACACCCAGATGTTCGGCAAGCTCGGAGAGAGAGGCACCAGGATTACGATCGAGGAATGCCAGCGTGCGAAACTGGGGGACTGTCAGTTCTTCATACGTCCCCCGTATTCGCATATCTGCCCGGATAAAGCGCATGACCATCGGCACGGTTTCCATGACTCTGGCAGCACAATTTTCTGACACCTTTTTCCGGGTAGTTTTACGCGATCCCATAGACTGACAGCGGTTCCAGCAATGAAGAGGAGGACAATGAAGCCACTACTCTACTGTAGCCGTAATCACATCTATTTTCGTAGAACTGGGGAGGGGAGGGGAGAGTTTTGAGTTACAACAGTTGTTAGTTGTTAGTTATGAGTGCATGAGCCGTTCCTGATTCCTTCTAAAAACTAAAAACTAAAAACCAATCACTTCTCTGCCTTCTCCCCTGCCTCCCCTGTCTCCTCTGTCCCTGCTCCCTCGCTACCTCCCCACATTCGGATACAGCCGCGTACAGATTACCGTCAGTACGGTTACTGCAAGCAGCAACACCGCGCAATCCAGCCCGAAGCCGTAGACGGGCGTACTGTTTGCCAGCATTACGCCCCGCAAGGCATCTACCTGATAGGTGAGGGGATTGAGGTGAGAAAGCACCTGCAACCAGGGGGGCATGAGCGCAAGAGGATAGATGGCATTGCTGGCAAAAAACAGGGGCATAGTCATGAGTTGACCGAAGCCGTTAAACCGCTCCCGCGATTTGACCACGCAAGCAATGATCAACGAGAAGATGGTAAAACAGGCGGCTCCCAGCAGCACAATCAGAATGACTCCCGCGATCGCCACAGGATGCAGGTTCAGCTTCACCCCCAGTAGCAAGCACAGGATGTAAATAATAAAAACCTGGGACAAACTGCGAATGCCTGATGCCAGAGCCTTTCCCAGCACCATTGCCGCACGAGGAGTCGGACTGACCAGAAACTTCTGGACAATGCCCAAATCCCGTTCCCAAATGATCGACATACCGCCATTAAAAATTGCCACAAACAGGACACTTTGCGCCAGAATCCCAGCCGCCATAAAGTCCAGGTAGGGCAGATTTCCAGTGGGAATGCCTCGTAGACGGGTGAAGACCTGACCAAAGATCAGCAGCCAGAGGGTTGGTTGCGCCGCTCGCAGGAAGAGATCACTGGGGTCATGGCGCAGTTTTCGTACTTCCAATTCAGTGATGACCAGCGTTTTGCGAACCAGTTCGGCGATCGCGTCCAACCAGTTTCTTTTATCGTCGAGTGACGGATCAGCCCAACCGTTGAGCCGTCCGCCGGGTTCTTGCAGTCTCACAATAGTTCACTCCTGAAGTGAGTTGATCGCCAGTGTAGTGGATGAAAACGTCATCCAGCGTGGCATTGTCTTTGTCGAGGTCTGCCTTCAAAGCCGTCGGTGTGCCCGTCACAATCACCTTGCCGCCATGCATGATGGCAACCCGCTGACACAGGTGGTCGGCTTCTTCAAGAAAGTGAGTGGTAAGGACGATCGTCGTGCCGTAAGACTCACAAAGCTGCTTTACCAGTGCCCAGACGGAAACCCGCGCCAACGGATCAAGCCCTACCGTCGGCTCATCCAGAAACAACAGTTGGGGACGGTGCAGCATGGACTGCGCCACTTCCAGCCGCCGAATCATCCCTCCCGAATAGGTGCGAACGATCCGGTGAGCCGCCTCTTCTAAGCCCATGAATGCCAGGACATCATGAATCCGTTGTCGCCGTTGCGTGGCAGGAATGTCATAGAGTTTGGCGAAGATCAATAGGTTTTCAAAACCCGTCAGTGTGCCATCAGCAGAAAGTGCCTGGGGCACGTAGCCAATCAAGCGTCGGACAGCCGCTGCTTGTCGAGTCACATCTAAGCCCGCGATCGTCGCACTCCCCGCACTGGTCGGCAGCAAGGTGGTCAGCATCTTGATCACGGTACTTTTGCCTGCTCCGTTGGGACCCAGTAAGCCAAACACCTCACCAGGAGCGACGGCAATGTTCAGATGATCGACAGCCGTCAACGTGCCAAATTGACGGGTGAGATTGTGGGTTTCCAGGATGGCATCGCTGCCGTTAGCGTCCTGGTACGAGGGTGGGAGCGATCGCCCGCTGCCTCCAATCCATCTACTCAATCCGGTTCCTCCTTCGATGAGACTACTTCATAGACTACCATCATATAGTTAGATAGTCTAACTATGTGGATTACACATCATTTGCTTGCCAAATAGACTTGAGTTTTCAAAGCATCTGTGCCATACTTCGGGTTAATCTACGGTAAATCGATCGATATACAGGTTTAATTTGCTCAGTCGGTTTAATGTAGCCTTGTCTCCTGTGTGCAGTCACAAGCGAGGTGACTGTACACGGTTTCTCCAGCCTTAATCAGGCTTCCGTCGGTTAAATCTTTAGTGCAATCCAGAATTTTAGGCTGACAATTTTCGGTAGCGATAGCCAACATCTTTAAGCTTTCTGATCTGATTGACTGACAAATCTTTTTTATAGGTTGGGTTGAACAACCTGAAACCCAACGCAAGCAGCGGTTTTGTTGGGTTACGCTGACGCTTTTCTGGTATGCCGGAACGGCCTTACCCAACCTACGGAAGCATCAGTGGTTTGGGGTTTTGTCAGTCAATCAAGCTTTCTGACATTTCCAGGCGGTTGGAGATCAGATTTTTTTATTCAATTTCGTATTGAATCAGGAGTTATTGCTAATGAGTCACTCGATCGCCAATCGCACCCTGACTACCGATGTTCTGGTGATTGGTGGTAGGACTGCCGGAACATGAGCGGCTCAGGTCTAAGTCAAGACAGCACTGATCGTCCCTCAGGTAGAAGCAACGCGAGAACTGGTGGCACTGTAATCAATCAGACTTCAACACCCGATCGTCCTATGACACTAACAAAAGATTCCATTACACAAACAACGCTGCTGCACGATCGCTATGGCACAGCGTTTGATGTTGTGTTCAACCATGCCTGGAATACGAGTCTGACGACACTCCTTTCCCATCGCTCGATCCGGGCTTACCTCTCCAAGCCGCTGCCATCTGGCACGTTGGAATTGCTCGTTGCGGCGGCTCAATCTGCGTCTACCTCCTCCAATCTCCAAACCTGGAGCGTAGTGGCAGTGGAAGATCCGGCACGCAAGGAGCGACTCTCACAACTGGCAAACGGGCAGGCACACATTCGGCAGGCTCCCCTCTTTCTAGTGTGGTTGGCAGACCTGGCGCGATTGAAGCAGGTAACTGAGCAACGAGAATTGCCCCATGCAGGACTGGAGTACCTGGAAACATTTCTAACAGCGGCGATCGATGCCAGCCTAGCGGCACAGAACGCCGCGATCGCCGCCGAGTCTCTTGGCTTGGGAACCGTCTACATCGGAGCTATGCGAAATCGTCCCGACGCGGTAGCAGCTGAGTTAGGCTTACCGCCTCATGTCTTTGCCGTGTTCGGCTTGTGCGTAGGTTATGCCGATCCTGCCAAACCAGCCGCGATCAAACCACGCTTGTCACAGACGGCAGTGCTGCATCAAGAACAATACAGCCTTGACGCACAATTGCCTGCGATCGCCGAATACAACGACATCATGAAAGCATTCTATACGAAGCAAAAGATGACGGTTGAAGGCGATTGGTCGCAGCATTCTAGCGATCGCATTGCCACCGCAGAGGCACTCCGCAACCGCGCCAATCTACGAGAAATACTCAACAAACTGGGCTTTGCCTTGCGCTAGCAGAAACCGGGTTTCTTGAGCAAATGGAGGCGTAAAACCCTCAATCTTTGGTAGAGAAACCCGGTTTATGAACCCTCATTGGACACACTCTTCTAGACACATTTATGAAATACAACCCATTGGGAACCAGTGATCTCCATGTTTCGGAAATTTGCCTCGGTACTATGACCTACGGGCAGCAAAACACCATCACTGAGGCACATCAACAACTGGATTATGCCATTGCTGAAGGGGTCAACTTTATTGATGCCGCCGAAATGTATCCGGTACCAGTCCAGGAAAACACTCAGGGGTTGACTGAAACTTATATCGGCGCATGGCTGACTCGCCAGCAACGAAACAAATTGATTGTGGCGACCAAGATTGCCGGACCAGGACGCAATTTCCATTGGTTACGCGGTGGGAAACAAGCCATTGATCGCAAAAACATTGAACAGGCAGTCAACGACAGCCTCAGACGGTTGCAAACGGATTACATTGATCTATATCAAATCCACTGGACCGATCGCTCTGCACCCCAATTTGGCGAGACAATTTTTGATCCTAGTAAAGAACGAGAAACGGTGTCGATCGCTGAACAACTCACCATTTTTGGCGATTTAATCCAGGCTGGCAAAATTCGCGCTTTAGGATTGAGCAACGAAACGCCCTGGGGTGTCTCAGCATTCAGTCATGCGGCAAGCCAACTTGGACTACCTAAAGTGGTTTCCATCCAAAATGCCTACAGCCTGATCAATCGTGTTTTTGATTCTGCCCTGGCAGAAGCTTCCTATCGAGAAAAGGTTGGACTACTGGCATACAGTCCACTTGCCTTCGGGCTGCTTTCTGGTAAATACGTCAATGACACTCCTGACAAAACCCGTTTGACCCTGTTTGAAGGCTTTGGTGGACGCTACCGCAAACCCAACGTGGAAGCAGCCGTTGTCGCCTATGTGGAAATTGCTCGTGCTCATAACATCAAACCAGCCGTGTTAGCTCTGGCATTCGTTCGCAGTCGTTGGTTTGTCACCAGTACCATCATCGGTGCAACGACCTTAGAGCAACTACGCGAGAATCTGGACAGCACTCAAGTTAACCTCGATGAAACCATCCTGGCAGAAATTGAGGCAATCAATGCCCGTTATCCCAATCCTGCACCTTGAAGCGGTCAGGAGGCAGAAGGCAGAAGGTAGCAATGGAAAAAGGTTCTCGATCATTGATAAGCTGATCGGCATTCAAATTTGCACCATCCTTATGCCTTCTCAGGCGATCGACTCTGCAACTTAAATGCTCATTAGCTCATCACTAACCACCAACAACCAATAACCGTATACCTACATGACAACTATTCAAATTTACAGCGCCAACGCCTGCCCATATGCTCACCGAACTCGCTTGGTGCTCCTGGAAAAGAATATTCCCTTCGAGTTGATAGAAATTGACCTGCAAAATAAGCCAGAATGGTTTTCGCAGATTTCTCGTTACGGTAAGGTGCCTGCAATCAAACATGGTGCTACCGAAATCTATGAATCTGCCATCATCAACGAGTATCTGAATGAGGTGTTTCCAGAACCACCGTTGTTGCCATCTGATCCCGGCAAGCGGGCGATCGCGCGCCTCTGGATTGACTACGCGAACACTCGGTTTACCAGTGCGTTTGGTAAATTGTTGCGCGGCAAAGATGAGACAGAACAGCAGCAGGGACGGCAGGAGTTAACCGAAGCGTTGCTCTATATTGAGTCGGAAGCATTGGGCAAATGGTCGAGTGAAGAACCCTATTGGTTCGGTGAGCAGTTGACGCTAGTGGATCTCACCTTTTACCCCTGGTTTGAACGCTTGCCCACGCTAGGATCCCTGCGCCAATTTACGCTCCCAGCAGAGGCTACTCGTTTGCAGCAGTGGTTGATCGGGTTGCGCGATCGTCCTTCTATTCGGTCGATTGAGAATCCAGTCAGTTTCTATCTGGAGCGTTACGCGCGGCTTGCCATTCAACCTGTCGCAGTTGGTGCAGTTCAAACGTAGGCTTTGGAGACAACTATTCTTAAAGAATGAACTGTAGCTCCAGGAAAAACTAAGTAGCTCGGTGGAATTAAAATAACCATCGTAGGATGGGCTAGCGATAGCGTAACCCATGCTGCTTAGAGGTTTGATGCGTTACGGCTGCGCCTAACTCATCCTACGTTTAATTATATTCACCTACTTAGAAGCCAGAAGCCAGGAGTCAAATGATCAGGGCTTATGCACTTTGACCAAAACCTCGGAGGTTTAAGTGGCTACATTGGTCACTGCTTAACTGCTGGTCAAAACCTCGGAGGTTTGCGTAGGTTCTAATAATTACAGTTTTTGGCTTCTAGCTTTTGCGGCATAAACGTATACACTCAAACGAGTTTTTTATAGAGACAAAGCATTTAGATTATTATCTCTTAGCTTTGCCTAAAGAAATGATGATCTAACCAGGTTACATTAACTCAACAGCAGGTGCTTGTCACTCAAAATACTAGGAAAATGTGATTTAAATACCTTCTGCATTAATAGTTAATCTACTCTTAATGATTATGAGAGGCTTCATGTCAAGCCTTTATGAGCATGAGGAATTCATATCACTTGAATCTAGATTTTTGCGAAATTTTTCTCTTACGCATTTCCTACTATAGAGGGCTTTAGCTCTTTGCTCCGAGAGCTGATTTTGCAATTAATAGACAGTAGTAGACAGTTCAACAACACTCGTTAGAGTGTTTAACAAATATTTTTATTCGTTATTCTGAGTTTTGTATAAATAGTACTTGTAATTATATTAACTACATGTGAAACTGAGCGACAACATACAGCAGAGCAATTGTTGTATGAAAAAATCTATAAATGCACTCAAGTTCGCATTTATAGAGCTGAATGCCTGAATGTCAACAAGTCGGTTTTACTGTTAGCATCTCAGGCTGTAAGTAAGTAGCCATAATTAATTCTAAAAAGGAGTTTAGGGCGGGATCTACCCTTTAGTCTCGAAGCTGTTTTTTATTTAATTATACTCATTTACTTACTTGTTTCCCTGCTGCCTATCGATTGTAGATGTCTTCGGTTTTGTAGGGATTGTCACTAGAGGTCTTGGTGTATGGAATCTGAAATTCGTGGAACTCATCTGGTTGTTGAAGGGTTGGAAAAGTCCTTTGGGACAAATGTTGTTTTGCAAAAACTCAATTTGGAGGTGATGCCAGGAGAATTTGTTGCGATCGTCGGTCGCAGTGGGTGTGGCAAAAGTACCCTGCTACGTCTCATTGCTGACCTGGAAACACCGAGTGCAGGCGGTGTTTTCCTCAATGGTCAACTGACGCAGCGCCCCAACCCCACCGTCCGGATGATGTTTCAGGATGCTCGACTCCTGCCCTGGGAATCGGTGCTGGCGAATGTTGAACTGGGCTTATTCGGCTCAACTGGAAACCGCCCTATGGCGTTGCAGGTTCTAAATTCTGTAGGTTTAGCAGAAAAGGCAGCCGACTGGCCCGCTGTTCTCTCCGGAGGGCAGCGCCAGCGGATTGCTTTGGCAAGGGCACTTGCGAGTCAGCCCCGTTTATTACTATTAGATGAACCGCTAGGAGCACTGGATGCGTTAACTCGCATTGAAATGCAACAACTGCTGGAAGAACTATGGCAGGAAAAACAATTTACGTCACTGCTGATTACTCATGATGTCGAAGAAGCCGTTGTGTTAGCCGATCGCGTCATTTTGATTGAACATGGTCAAATTGCACTGAATGTGCCAGTAAAGCTGCCACGTCCCAGACAACGGGGTCGTGCCATCTTCGCTCAAACAGTTGAAACCATTTTGCAGCGAGTCATGTTGAAGGAAAGCAATCAGGCAAATGCTTTGGCGATCGCTCATGAATATTCAGTTTAAGAGTATTTAGGAGATTTAAATTGATGAGTACACTCGGAGTTAAAGCAAATTTGAGCCGTCATCGTCGGGCACGACCGCTGATTGACCTAAGCAATCCTAGTGTCAGAACCTTTCTGCCCTGGGCATTTCCGGTTGGCGTACTCGTGCTCTGGCAATTGCTTTCAGTCTTTGGGTTGATCCCAACTCAAGTTCTACCTTCACCCTTGAGTGTTGTCACCGCAGCAATTAATCTAGCCAAAACGGGTGAACTGTTTGTCAATATTGGTATCAGTTCCCTGCGTGCTGTGAGCGGCTTCATTGTCGGTGGCAGCATTGGATTTATTTTAGGGCTATTTAATGGACTCTCCCGTCTGTCCGAAACCGTGTTTGATACGACGCTTCAAATGTTGCGAACCATTCCCAACCTGGCGCTCTTACCGCTGGTAATTCTGTGGTTTGGTATTGGTGATGAAGCACGCTTGTTTCTGATCTCGCTGGGTGTCATGTTTCCCATTTATTTGAATACCTTTCATGGGATTCGGAATGTTGATCCAGGACTAATTGAAATGGGTCAGGTGTATGGTTTGACTCGCTGGCAGTTGTTCCGCAGGATCATTCTTCCGGGTGCCATGTCATCCATTCTCATTGGTGTCCGCTTTTCTCTAGGCATCATGTGGTTAACGCTGATCGTAGCCGAGACGATCGCAGCCGATTCTGGCATTGGGTACATGGCAACGAACGCACGCGAGTTTATGCAAACCGATGTGGTTGTTCTGGCGATCGTGCTGTACGCCCTCTTCGGAAAATTGGCAGATGCAATTGCTAGAGCTTTGGAACGTTCCTGGCTGCGTTGGAACCCTAATTATCGAGATGCTTAAATCGATCGCCCTACCGCTTGTGATGAAAGCTGCAATGAATCAGAAGTGGAAGCCTCGCTCCGTTTGGAACCGTGTGATAGTCGGAGTAAGCACGATCGCGTTATCTGCTTGTTCAAAGACCCTGGATACGGCAAAGCTAGAAGGTGACATTCAACAAATGGTCATTCGGCAGGGTGGGGTTTCGCTCAAAACAGTATCCTGTCCAAAGAAGGTTGCCTTAGCTGCGGGTCAGGGTTTTGATTGTGTGGGAACACTTGATTCTGGCGATACATTGGCAATTCCAGTTAAGCAAAGCGATGCGAACGGCACGACCACATGGGAGATACCGAGCGCGAAGGGACTCTTAAATCTGACTCAATTGGAATCATTGTTTCAACAAACCATTCAACAGCAAGGACAGTTCTTAAGCATTGATTGTGGCAAAGGTTATCGATCGGTGAAACCAGGCGATCGCTTTGAGTGTAAAGTTGCTAAAGCTTCAAGAAAAGCCGTTCAAACTCAGAAGGCTGCTGGGAAAAAAGCGATCGATCCGAAGCAGCCAGAAACCATTATTGTCACGGTTGATCCTCAAAACAACGTGAATTGGCAACAGGTATTGCCTGCCCCTGCGGTAGCGGTTGCCAGTGCAAATCTTCCAGCATCGGCTAACTCTACGCCTCAACCAATACCGACGATCGCGGCACAAGACCGGGCAAAGCTGGCTCCAGAGATTTTGCAGAAACTTGATCAGATCGGTGGTGGTGATAGCGAGTAAGGTAGAAGAATATTTTGTGGGCGTTGCTGAATACAGGTATGATTTTCCCTCATCCCCAACCCTTCTCCCCAGGGAGAAGGGAGCTAGAAATCCTGTCCCCTCGCCCGATGGGAGAGGGCTAGGGTGAGGGCAGATTTGTCGTTCAG
>JAHHIG010000015.1 GCA_019358895.1 Tildeniella nuda ZEHNDER 1965/U140
TTGAGGCAACGGGTATCGCGGCTAGTCCGCAAAACCTTATCCTTCTCAAAATCAGTAGCGAATCACATTGGTGCCATTTGGTACTTCATCCATCACTACAATGCATCATTACTTGTGTAGCACTACCTAATTCATCAACTGCAAGTTGGTATGCAGGGGCTTTGACTAAACAATTGGCTAGCTCTGAGAACCTTGCATTAATCTCATCAAAATTGTCTGCATGTTCAAGATCTGCCTCACCATCCATCTGAAATGTGTTCAAAATGGCAGCCATCAGATCCGCTTGAAAATCTTCTGAGTGGGCTACTGTGGATGCGTTAAGTGTTTCCATTGGGTGAATCTCCTAATCAATATTGATTCTTGAAGAACTTGTCGATCGAATGAAAAATTACTAGCTAGGTTGAGTCACCTTGTTTAACTCCTGTGGCATTGCTAATAATTTCCTCAGCGTGAAATACGCCAAGGGAAATAGCAGCCAAGCTAGATCTGACCAGGCAGGTGCAAACATGGCAATTCCAATAGCTACCAACGCACAGATTGGCTCAATTAAGGCTTTAACCTTCATTGCTGCAATTGTCTGAGAGTCAAGATTTTCATCAACTAAGCGATGCTGATGCGTTGCATAGTTCCAGCTAACAAACGATAGAAAGCCAATCAACGCAATGTTGACTGCAAAACAGATTTTGGCAAAGGAATTGCCTGAAAAGACCAGCGCCAATTCATTCGAGTACGGCACAAGAAACAAACACATCAGATACAGTGTGTAAATCCATAAATGTGCCTCATTCGTGCGTTTATAGTAGGAAAACTGTTGGGTATGAGCGATCCAATACACTGCCACAAGCACAAATGTAATGAGATAAGCGCCCAAAGGCTTAAGTTGACCCACTAAAAACTGATTGATTTCTACCTTCGTTAGCACTTCGGCATTCTCTGGCAAGTCAAACCGCCAGAAGGTTAACGCCATTGCTAATGCAAAAATGAAATCACTCAACCGCGCCAAGTGTTTTAGGGCGTTTGAGGCTTGCGCGTCTTGATTCGTGTACATTTTCCCTGAATTGGCTTGAGCTTAACAATTCAATACTACACCATCCAGACGGTATAGTGTCAAGTAGAAAAGTGTACTGATTGGACGGTTTTTTATTTTAGCTGCTGGACGGTCTGGACGGTATAATCAAAGAAATGATTCGCTTTGAATCAGGGGCGTTAGGCTAGAACCTTAAAGAAACTTATGAAAACTGTCAAAACTGCTAAGGTTGCCGAAAAAGCCTCTAGCTCATCCGGTAAGAAACGTTCTGAAACCCGCGATCGCCTGATTCAGTGCGCGATCGATATCTTAGTCAACCAAGGCAATGAGGCTCTGACGCTGGATGCAGTGGCTCAGGCAGCCGAAGTAAGTAAAGGTGGCTTGCTCTACCACTTCCCCAATAAAGAAGCTCTTATTACGGGAGTCATTCAGCATCTTATTGATGATTTTAATGCGGCAATTGAGTCTGAGCTGGCGAAGGAGAAGGGAGACGAGCCTGGAAAATGGCTACGCGCCTATGTCCGTGCAACATTTAACAGCAGCCAGCTTCCCCTTGCTCTTGGTTCGAGCTTATTCGCAGCAGTTTCAATATCGCTCAATCAAGAAACCGTAAAACAGATCGATACCCAAATCAGCAAATGGCAACATAACCTATACAACTGTGGGCTTGACCCAACGCAAGCCAGTATCGTATACCTGGCAGCAGAGGGGTTGTGGGCAACGGAGATGTTTGAGATTGCCCCTAGTCAAACACTCCGTAAACAGATTCTTAAGAGATTGTTACGCATGACCCATGAAGTTCATTAAAGCCCCCCGAAGCCGCTGAAACCCTTACGCAAAAACGCAGTATAACAAGTCGATGAAGCGGACGGCGGGAAATCTTGGCAGTGATGCTAAGGTTATCTGCCGCCGCTTATCTTAGTCGTTAGCTGGTTTCGCAAACAGTCCTTCCACTCGTTCACAGAGGCATTCACACAGTGGCAAAGCGCCGCGTCGTTGATGGGTTAAGATCGTCGTTTGAGAGGGTTTGTGGTGTGGTAAAGCACTGCGCAGTGGTTTGAGTTCGGTTAGTGGGGTGGTAAAGTTAAAATCAGCAAAGGTAGTCGGTGCGTCTCTCAGCTAACACCGCTGTTGCAACGGATTGTCGGGTTCTGTTTGTGGAGTAGCGAAGTCCACCTGCAACCGCTGAACAGTGACGTTATGCCGCGAGTTCTCGGTAGGGACAGCAACCACAAGGTGATCTGTTAGCATTCAGACTTTAGTAACCTTGAGCTTGTCAGTGAAGCAGCGTATTTAGTTATTGGCAGGGCGATCGTCGTTCGTTTTCGTATTTAGAATGCAATGTCCAAAGTAACAATCAAGTCTGCAAATACAGGGGCAAAGCTGGAATTTTCAGAAGTTGGAAATGAATACTGTACAGTCACGTTTTCAAGCGCGTCTCTGAGTGCGTCACATCGAGTTTGGTTTTACACCGGAGACTGTGAGCGGTTAGTTAGCTTGTTTATGGAGATGGCAGAAAACTGAACAGGTTGGGAAGGGACGAAAACCTGGGCTGCTATTGAGGCAGATTTTAGTCTCTCTTGCACTTCAGACAAATTAGGACACATTGCACTTGCAGTCGAGTTGGTAGGACGTGATGCTCCTGAGTTATGGTCTGCAAAGTTCAATGTAGAGATCGAAGCTGGACAACTTGAAAAAATAGCAAACGAAATGAAGTCATTGTTTAGCGGGTGTTAGATTTGACGCATGCGGCAGCATAACCAGTCGGTTGCAGCGGACATCCGAAAGCCCTGATGCTAAGTTCAGGTTCCTTGCTGCCGCTGAACCGAGTCGTTATGCCGACTTTTGACTTTTAAGGCTGGTATTGCTCAAGCCATTAGGGTCACAATGTTGGCAATAAGGAAAATCAAGGCAACTTCCACAAAATCAATCTATTCCATCCGCGTTCATGCGTTTAAGGTGTTCCTGTCCCCAATCACACAGCGGCTTCAAAACAGGAATAATCGTTTTGCCATAGTCTGTGAAAGCATACTCAACTTTTGGAGGCATCTCAGCAAGCATATTGCGACTAACAATGCCATCACTTTCTAGTTCGCGCAGTTGCTGGATCATCATTTTTTCAGTAATTTCAGGCATTAACCGCTTCAATTCGCTGTATCTTTTTGCCTTATCCCTCAGATGCCACAGGATTAGGAGCTTCCATTTACCACCCAGGACTTTCAACGTAGTTTGCACGAATGGTGTGCCATCAGGTTGTTCTGATTTCATAACAATCACTCACTAGCGAATCCAGAAATACTTACTTTTTAGTAAGTACTTTCCAAAAAGCTAGTAACAGTATACCTTGGTATAGTTCAAATCTTTAGATTCAGGAGGCAATTATGCGGTCTCCTGCTGGAGTCGTAGCGATTACTCGGCACGTTCAGCCGGGATCTGAGTCTGTATTTGAAGAGGCAGTGCGAGGTGTCATCTTTGTAGCTAGTACCTTTCCGGGCTATGCAGGAGGTGAAGTTTTATACCCCACAACGAAGCGTGGTGCATGGCAACTGATCTTGCGCTTCGACACTCTTGTTCATTTGCAAGAGTGGGAAAAATCTCCCATTTGTCAGGGCTGGATTGCGAGGGCAGATGCACTCACCATCGGTGATCCAAAAGTTTTGCGGGTCAATGGGTTAGAAGCATGGTTCGCGCTGCCGGAAGTGCCAAATGCATTCCCACCCCCTAAATGGAAAACCGCAATTGTTAGCGCGATCGGTATCTATCCAGTCATTTCTCTGATGCCGATTCTGCTGAAACCCATCACAAATGGACTCCCTGCGTGGTTAGCAACACTTGTAAGCATTGCCATTATGATGCCGTTGATGACTTGGGTCATCATGCCTCAGGTAACGCGATTGTTTAAGCCTTGGCTTTATCCTCCTGAGGCAAAGCGTTCAGCCCATCAATCATCTAACCCAAATTAACGGAATAGATTTATGGATAACCTGCAACTAGAAAATGGATTCCCGGTCAATCCTATCCGAGTCGGCGATGGGATTGTTCTGATCAACATATTTACACTCGATCCTGAAAAAACTGAGCAGTTTGTGTCTACTCAAGTTGCCGAGTATAAGAGATTGAAAGGTCAATTTCCAGGCAGTTATACAGCTAATTTACACATTAGCCCCGATCGGACACGAGCTGCGAACTACGCTAATTTTGCATCAGTAAAAGATTATGTTGCCATGCGGAATAGCCCTGAGTTTGCCGACCATTTAAAGCGTCTTCAGGGGCTTGTTGTTAAGGCAGACCCCCAACTCTATCAAGTGATGTACACGCAGAATCTAGACATGCCTACTTCTGAAGAGCCTTTACCCATGTTGCCCGATCCAGAACTTGCACCAATACTTGCGCCGCCTGTACTTTCCTAGCTTCTGAGGATGCACGATGGGCAACGGACAGACCATTCACTTGAATGGTGGCATTTTGTGGGCTTTTGAATTAGTTAGGAGTACAGGAGATTAACCAATGGACGAACGGATTGATATTTTGACAACGCTTTACATTGCAGAGCAAACATTTGATGCTGGGGACCTGGAACAGAACATTCAGACCTGGAGCGATGAGGTGCTCATTGAAACACCCTTTGGTTCTGCGGATAGCCTGGAGTCCTACAAATCCTGGTTTAACGGGTTTTATGCTCAAACATCTGCTAATGGTGGAACACGCCATTATGTTCACAATCCTATTGTCCATGTGAATGGCGATCGCGCCGAAATCATTGCTTATCTCTACATCATCAACGCCAGTACAGGCGGTTTTCTTGGCTCTGCAAGAATCCATGAAAAGTTGAAGAAAACAAGTGCTGGATGGAAGTTTACTTACCGTAGCGTAAAACCAGATTGAGACTTATCCAAGCCCATCTCTTGAAAGCAAGCGCGTAACATTTACTATGCTGACGGTATAATGGCAGCGTTTTGTGGGCATTTGATCGATTAATTAGGAGAAATTATGGACGTTGCCAATTCAATTGCTCTTGTAACCGGAGCCAATGGGGGATTGGGTCAATATTTTGTTGAAGCGTTGCGATCGCAAGGTGTCACCAAAATTTATGCGGGTGCCCGCAACCCCAAAGCATTGGAATCACTAGTAGCAGACCATTCCGATATCGTTATTCCCATTGCCCTCGATATTACAGACGAACAATCTGTCAATCAGGCAGCCGCTCAATGCCAAGACGTAACCCTGCTGATCAACAATGCCGGAGTTGGATTTAATCAGGGCTTGATCGCTGCGCCTAATTTGTCTCAAGCCCGTATGGAGATAGACGTTAACTACTTTGGAACCTTGATGATGTGTCGTGCTTTTGCACCCGTATTGAAGCACAATGGCGGTGGCGCAATTGTCAATATGGTATCAATGGTCGCGCGAGTCAATCTTCCCTTCAATGGCAGCTACAGCGCATCCAAAGCCGCAACCCTATCGCTAACTCAGGGCGTGCGCGCAGAGTTGGCAGCCCAAGGAACATTGGTGATTGCGGTCTTGCCTGCAACCATTGATATCGGCATGGGTAAATCCTATCCTGACCCGAAAGTGTCGCCGGAAGCAGTTGTTGGCGATGCTCTACAAGCTGTGATCGATAGTGTTGAGGACGTTTATCCTGGAGAACAGGCGAAACAAATGGCAGCGCAATTGCTTAGCGATCCTAAGGCACTTGAAAAAGCAGTGGCGACCATGTTACCCAGTTCAACTCAGTAGTCAGCAGTATAGGTTTTCAATGAAAATTGCGATCGTCGGTTCAGGGAACATGGGTGGCGGTTTAGGCAGACTTTGGGCAAAAGCTGGGCATGAGGTTATTTTCTCCTATTCCAGAAACCCAGATAAGCTGCAACAGCTTGCAGTTTTAGCAGGCAACCAGGCGACCGTTGGCGATACGAAGGAAGCGCTAGCAAAAAGCCAGGTCGTTATGCTGGCGGTGGGAGTTTTGGCATTGGAAGAGGTGATGTCTGCGGTCGGTTATCTGGATGGCAAAATCGTGATCACTTGCGTCAGCGGATTACAACCGGACTTTACGGGGCAGACGATTGGACTGGCGACAAACTTAGAAGCTTCTATTGCTGAGAGGGTGCAACAGCTTGCGCCGAATGCAGCCGTTGTTGAGGCATTCAACATCACCTTTGCAGACATTATTGCTTCAGAATCAAGGGATTTTGAGGGCGATCGCCCCAGCATTTTCTATTGTGGCGATGATT
This sequence comes from Tildeniella nuda ZEHNDER 1965/U140, assembly GCA_019358895.1. GTDB lineage: Bacteria > Cyanobacteriota > Cyanobacteriia > Leptolyngbyales > Leptolyngbyaceae > Stenomitos > Stenomitos nudus. The sequence goes on from JAHHIG010000015.1 coordinate 6,259, forward strand.
CAGAGGCTAAGAAGACGGTTGCTCAACTCATCGAGGACTGTGAGTATGAAGCCATTGACGCGGGAATGTTAATTGTGGCTCGTTCTTTAGAAACCTTGGCAACTGCTTGGGTACAGTTTGCGGTTGCCAGTCAGTTATTTCCAAATCTTGGACTGAAAGCACTGCGGCGCTAAACCACGGCATAACAATCCCGTTGCACACCGACCGCGTCAAATTGGCTGGTGAATCCGAGAGTTTACTAGCGGCGGGTGAACGGGGTCGTTAGGCTGCTCTAAGTTACCTGTGAGGGCACTGCCTACAGCCCTTGGTTTAATAGTCAGGGTTAGGCAAGTAGACTGAGGGAAGTTTGGAACTTTAATATCAGGGCAATCTCAAGGCGAACCTGATCATTTTGCTAATCATGCAACAAAGCCTATTGCTTGCGTTCTAGCATGGCTTCAAGCTGAATCTGGGTGATAGGGCTAATCCTGCAAAATCTGCATGAACTTGGCTGCAGCTTGCAATATTTGTTTACAAACACACTCTAAGAGCTGGTATCTATACTGCTCCTCACGATTCATTTAGGATCGCTGTAGTGAAGCTAGTGATTGACTTACCAACCCACAATGACTTTCCACAAAAGAGAGCCGATCGCTAACATTGACAGATGTTGTGGCAGCAGTTTCACAAGCGACTGACGGGCAATTTTTTGGGTCAGAATAACGCTGAGCCAGAAGGAGAAAATCAAGGTAACGCTTTGTAAAAAGGCAATGACAGCAGGATCAGCAACGGCGATCGGTAAATTAGCTGTCCCTAAGCCAACGGTCGCAAAGCTGACGGGAATAACCTGTCCTGCTTCAGTGAGTCCTAGACGTAAGTAGTGTGCCAGACTTGCGCCTAAGACGAGGGGCAGGTAGCCATACGCTAGTTCCAAAAACGGGCGGGGTTTGTAGCTGCGCTGGAATAGCCGGATGGTAGCATGAGCAAGAAGGGCGATCGTGCTGGGTAGCAGCAACGCCAATAGTGAAACGCCCGCATGAATGCCAAAATTGTTCAGGTGTAATTGCCAACCAAACTGCGCCTCAATTTCAGGCAACCGATGCAGAAATACGCCTCCGAAAAGCAAGAAGAGCAGGCAAATTTCAGCGTAGGTCGGCGTGTGCGTTGTCCATAATTCAATGCCGGGTGGTCGCAGGTTTAGCTCAACCGATCGATGAGGACAGGCTTTGAGACAGGTCATGCAAAGCACACAATCGCGGTTATCCTCAAGCTGAGCCGGGTGAGAATAGAGTGGACAACCGCCTGTTTCCAGACCTTCCCCTTTCTGAGGTCCGCCTTTGTAGCACTGATAGGTTGTACACGTAGCGGAACAAATGCCCTGCTGTGCCCGGAGTTCGACCATCGACAGTTTAGCAAACAGCCCATTCATGCCGCCGATCGGGCAGAGGTAACGGCACCAAAAGCGACGTTCAAACAACAGCGAGAAGATGACTGCACCTGCCGTGATCAGCAGCAGCAAGCAACCGGATAGATAAGCGGTGTCCTCTAAGTTCCAAAGTTCTTCCCACAGCAAAATCAAGGTAAACATGCCGAACAAAAACCATCCGCCCCATTTTTCGGCTTGCTGTCGGGGCCAGGGCAGCAGTTGTCGGGGATAGAGCCAGAGCGAGATTTTCTGGGCTAACTCGCCATAGATCATGAACGGGCAAACCGAGCACCAGAGCCGTCCAATGAATGGGAATGCCAGGAGAATCAGAGTCCACCACCATGCCCAAAATAGATTGAGCGCGATGTTGTCATGACGGCTCTGCGGTCCCAACATCAGTACGGCGACGACGACGGCAAAAAAGCCGAGCGTGAAGCCATAGTTGATGCGATCGGGATACCAGGGACTCCGCAAAAACTGGCGTAATTGGGGTGAAGAATTGAGTAAATTGACGCGAAACCGCCTGGTTTTCACACTCACTGACCAAAATACTTCTTCAGTGAGTTCTGAGGCACCATCCGATTGCAGTACTGCCCGCTCTACCAGATTTTCTAGCTCAGTTAAATTACCAGGAAAGTCGTAGCCCTGAAGCCGACGCAGTGCCTCTGGCGTTACCTTGGGTTTAGCCAGCCCTCTAGCGCGACAAAACAAGCTTAGATAATACTCTACCTGCGATAAAGTATCGGCTTTTCGTACTCGTAACGGCGGGACTCGGATAATATGCCCCACTAGCCCTTTTCGCTCTAGTGCTGGCAGAACCTTTTCGGATGTCATTACGATACGTGCCTGACATTGGCGGGACGGTGCAGACGGTTCACCCTCGCGTTTAACGAGGTCATACTCTCCGGTTTCCAGGAGCCGTACCAGTTTGTTCTGTAAGTCCGGTGTCAACTCCTGAACATTGTTGAGCAGCAAGGTGCCCTCACCCAGCCAGTCAATTAGTCCCGGTTTACCACCCACACGCCCAAACAGCTCTGAACCGCTGGTTTGTAGGGTATCGCAGTCAATTTTAAGCATCGGCTCATGGCGGTAGCGAGAGCCAAAATGAATCAGCGCAGTCGCATTATCTTTACCTAATCCCGGTTCGCCGAAGACCAGCACCGATCGCCGATCGTCTGCTGCCTTTTTAATTTCCTGACGTAGCCGTGTTGCATAGCGGCTAGAACCCACAATCCCTCGTCGTACTTTAGGCACTAGATAGGGACGTAGTGCCGTCTGTCGCTCGCGTTCATAGATCAGTTGGGCTGAAACCTGATCCAATTCGCTGGCTAACTGGCGCGATAGTGTCTGGGTAATTTCGGGATGCCGCTGCACGATCGCCAAAAAGTCAGCTTTGGGAATCGACCAGAGCACACCATCACTCAGGGTAATGACTGTTGCTTCAACGGGCTGGTCTAACGCCAATTCTTTGAGATGCAGAATGGTTCCTGGCAAAAGGCTCACTGCATTAGCAAGACCTGTTGCGCTGCTGCGGTAGCTTTCCAGTCGCCCTGCTTTAAGAATATAGAGTGCCTCGGGGGAGGTATCCTCCAGAACAAGCCGACGATTTTCCTGTACCGATTCTTCCTGAATAGCGGCTGCGATCGCCGCTAAAGCTTGCTCTGAAAGGGCATTTAGACTGGTATTTTCACGTAGCCAGGCAACTTTTTCTGTCTGTTCCATTCTGCCTACCTCTGGTAGCTAATCAGCACTCGTTTTTTGCACTAACTGATGTCAGTGCGATCGTACCTGAATTGCTGAGACAGTCAGCGACCCTCAATATTTCGACGCATGACGTAGAGGCGTTAGCTGTAATGCCCCTACAGAGGGAATAAATATTTTTTGCTCGCGTAGCAAGAACATCACGCTATAGATTAGAAAGAAGCTGCTCTCAATACGCGATCGCTGCCTGATAATCATGCATATAGATCTTAAAAAAATCGGATTAGGTTGTTTTATTTTTGCCGCGATCGCATTAACAGGCTGTCGAAACCAAAGGGCAGCTTCACTCAATCAAAATGACTCAAAACAACCGGAACCACTGATTACAGTTACATTGAGCGGTTGGCAGAGCAGCCCCGATGAAAACCAACTTTTAAAGCGGGTTATCCGGGATTTTGAGGCGAAGAATCCCACTATTAAAATTAAGTACGAAGTCATCAACAGTGAGTACATGGATGTCATCAAGACTCGCCTGATTGGTGACGTTGCACCCGATGTTTTTTATCTAGATGCGCTTGAAGCTCCTTTGTTGATGAAATATAATGTCTTGGAACCGTTGGATGCTTACATCACAGCAGCCTTCAACCTCGCTGATTTTGAGCCACTAATGCTAAATGCTTTTAAGCGCAACGGTAACCTTTATGGTTTACCAAAAGACGTTTCTACACTAGCACTCATTTATAACAAAAAAGCTTTTGTTGCTGCTGGTATAACGAAACCTCCTGAAACATGGAACGACTTGTTGATTGATTCTAAGAAATTAACGATCGATCGTAATCAAGATGGAAGGATCGATCAATATGGCTTTGGGCTTGCCCCAGAATTAGCGCGTCAAGTCTTTATCATTAAAGCATTCGATGGCAAATTAGTTGAGCAAAATGGTTATGCATCTTTTTCAGAGCCTCATAGTTTAAAGGGTTTGCAGTTGGTTGTTGATCAGTATCGGCGCGATCGTACAGCAGTACAACCAACTGATGTCGGTGCGACATCGGGTAGCGATCTATTGGGTCAAGGAAAAGTTGCGATGACACTTGAAGGCACGTGGGCGATGCCGTATCTCAAAGAAACGTTTCCAAAGATTGATGTTGCTACAGCTGAAGTGCCTACAATTAATGGCAAAAAAGGCACAATGGCATTCACAGTCGCATATGTTATGAATCGCAAAGCAAAGCATAAAGAAGCTGCCTGGAAATTAATTGCTTATCTCACTGGGACTGAGGGTATGAAAGCCTGGGCAAAGCAGGGGTTAGCGCTGCCCACCCGCCGATCGGTTTTAGCAGGTTTGAGTTATAACAAAAATCCTCTTTATGCACCGTTTGCAAGGGGAACAAATTATGCAACGATCTGGCAGGCAGGCGAAAATCTACCAACAATACGCATGAATTTTAATAATCAATTTATCAGTGCATTATTGGGTGAGCAGCCTTTACCGCAAGCGATGAAAAAAGCACAAGATACAGCCAATCGAGAGATTTATTTAGCGAATTAATCATTGCTAACAGACCTCCAATTTCTTTGAGAAATTGGAGGTCTAAAGGTAGACGGACATCTATGAATAGACTGATTAACGATCGCTGGAAAAACCGGGTTATAGAAGAGAACGTAACAGGTTACCTCTTTATGGCTCCGACCATTTTGATTGCTGGAGTCTTTTTAATTCTGCCGATCGCCTATGCCGTCGTATTGGCATTCCAGAAAGTACAGCTACTAGGTGATGTGAGCTATCAGTTTACAGGGTTGAAAAACTTCGCTCGGATTGCACAAGACGATCGTGTGTGGATTGCGCTCAAAAATACGGCTGAGTATGTGGCGATCGTCGTTCCGATCCAGACTGTTCTTGCACTGGGACTAGCTCTCATTCTCAATAGTCAGATTAAGGGTCGTTCCTGGTTTCGAGTCGCGTTTTTTCTGCCCACTGTCACATCATCAGCGGTATTAACTCTGATTTTTATGTGGATCTACAACTCAAACGGACTATTGAACAGTGTATTGGGTCTTCTACACTTGCCAACTTACAATTGGTTGGGCGATCCAAATGTAGCGCTGAAAGGCATTATGATCATGAACATTTGGTCAACCGCGCCACTTTTTATGGTGATTTATTTAGCGGCGCTACAGGATATTCCAGAGACTTTGTACGAAGCAGCAACACTTGATGGCGCGAGTATTTGGGAAAAACTGCTGCACATTACACTGCCTTTCTTACAACCCGTTACGTTCTTTGTCGTCGTAATGGGAATTATTGGTACCTTCCAACTCTTTGATCAGTCCTATATTTTCTCGGCAGGCTCTGGTGGTCCAAATGATTCGACGTTGACGATCGTCCTTCTAATCTACCAATACGCTTTTAAGAATTTAGATATGGGTTATGCGTTAGCGCTGACGTTAGTCTTAGCAGTCATTCTCATGCTTTCAACACTGATTCAGCGCACTTTGTTTAAGGAAGAACGATTGGACTAGGAGCCGAAAATGAAACCGATTCGCTGGTCAACCAGTTTTTTATACGTTGTTTTAATTGCCTATACGCTGATTACTTTATTGCCGTTTGCCTGGGCTTTTTCTGCTTCATTCAAATCGCTGGCTGAAATTGCAGCAGGTGGGCTTAATCTAATACCTGAGCAGTTTACGCTGAAGAATTATCAGACAATTTTCACGCAGGAGCCATTGTTTGGTCGTTGGTTAATGAATAGCGCGATCGCTGCCATCTCAGTCACATTGCTAAATCTGCTCTTTAACTCAATGGCAGGTTACGCCCTGGCAAGAATTCAATTTCCAGGCAATCAATTCTGGTTTTTTCTCATTCTGGCAGTCCTTATGGTACCGGGACAAGTTACCCTCTTACCCAAGTTTCTAATTCTAAAATCGCTTGGTTGGCTCAATACCTATCAAAGCTTAATTGTGCCGTCTGCGGTTAATGCCACCTTTATTTTTATGATGCGGCAGTTTTTTATTAACTTTCCAAAAGAGCTAGAAGAAGCCGCTGCGCTAGATGGTCTGGGTCGTTTTGGCACCTTTTTTCAAATTGTTTTACCCCTTGCCAAACCCGCTTTAGCCGCTCAAACTATCTTCATTTTTATGGGTTCCTGGAATGAATTTCTCATGCCGCTAGTGATTCTTTCTGATCCCGAAATGTTCACACTGCCCCTCGGGTTAAATGCCTTTAAAGGTCAGTACATTAGCTACTGGAATTACATCATGGCAGCCTCCATGATTTTCACCTTACCCGCACTAGCGGTCTATGCCTTTTTCAACCGTTACTTCATTCAAGGTGTAGCGTTCACGGGCGGGAAAGGATGAAGGGGGAGTTTTGAGTTTTGAGTGGATTGAGCGATCAGCGATCAGCGGTCAGCTTTTTAACCTTTAGCCTTTAGCCTTCTGCCTTCACCTTCCCCACTCCCTACTCCCCACTCCCTACTCCCCCCCTCCGTTGTCTATCCTGTTAATGGCGTTAGTGCGATCGATGCGACATGGCAGGACATAGTAAGTGGGCAAACATCAAGCGGCAGAAAGCCAGGGTTGATGCGGTGAAGGGCAAGGTGTTTACCAAGATTTCGCGGGAAATTATTGTGGCGGCGCGGAGTGGTGTGCCTGATCCAGAGGGGAATTTTCAACTGCGGACGGCGATCGACAAAGCAAAGGCAGCAGGCATTCCCAACGACAATATCGATCGAGCGATCGCGAAAGGGGCTGGCAAACTGGGAGCCGACAATGCCGCTCTGGAGGCGATTCGTTACGAAGGCTACGGTCCCGGTGGTGTGGCGATTCTCATCGAAGCGCTGACCGACAACCGCAACCGGACGGCAGCCGATTTGCGGGTTGCTTTTAGCAAAAACGGTGGGAACCTGGGTGAAACGGGCTGTGTGGGCTGGATGTTTGAGCAAAAAGGGGTTGTAGAAGTATCCCTTGTGCCTGTGGAAACGGGACGCAAGCGTCGATCGGAGACCGTGCAAATTCAGGAAGATGAGCTGCTGGAGGCGTTTCTGGAGGGTGGTGCAGACACCTATGAACTGATTGAAACCGAAGATGGTACGGTTGCAGAAGCGCTGACCGAGGTGCCGAATTTAGAACCGCTCAGCCAAATACTGAAGGAGAAAAACTATCGGGTGAGTCGTGTCGAATTGCGCTGGATTCCCGGCAATACGCTAGAGGTGAATGATCCCGACCAGGCGCGATCGCTCCTCAAACTCATGGATGCTCTCGAAGATCTGGATGATGTGCAGAGCGTGACCGCAAATTTTGAGATGACCGATGAATTGCTGTCGCTGAGCGTCGCCTGATTTCACCCAATTGTTGAAAAAGGCATCTGCTGTGACCCATGCAAGCTAGGATAGCGTTAGGTAGAAAGGGATTCTAGTGATGGTAGAGCGTCCAATTAAGAAGTCTGAACGTCAGGCGAAACCCGAAGGCGAAAGCAGCGAGACCGTTGCGAAAGCATTGCCAACACGGAATGTCGATCGTCCAACGTTAAACGGTGAGCGCAGCGAAGGCGTTGCCCAAGCGTTGCCAACGCGGAACGTCGATCGCCCAACGCTCAATAAAGACAAAGACAAAGACAAAACGAGCGATCGTGGCACCGAGAAGGATAGAGGCAAGGGCAAAGGCAGAGGCAAAGGGCGCGACGAAGAGCCAAGACAAATGCTTAGCCCAGCGCTGATGCGTGGACCCAAACCAACAAAGCCCAAACCACCAGAGCCTGAAGTTGAGGAAGTACTGTCAGAGGTGACAGAAGAAATCATTGCTGAAGAAGCAGTGACTGAAGAAGTTGCAGCAGAAGAAGTTGCAGCAGAAGAAGTTGCAGCGGAAGAAGTTGTGGCGGAAGAAGTAGCAGCAGACGAAGTTGCGGCGGAAGAAGTTGTAGCGGAAGAAGTTGCGGCGGAAGAAGTAGCAGCGGAAGAAGTTGTGGCGGAAGAGGTTGTGGCGGAAGAGGTTGTGGCGGAAGAAATCATTCCTGAAGACGCTGTGGCTGAAGACGATCTAGCTGAAGACGCTGTGGTTGAAAAAACGCCAGACGTTGTAGCGGTAAACGAGCGCTCGTAATTGCTTGCTGAAAGAGGCGGTGCGATCGTCCCTCATCACAACTGAGAGCAGAAGCAGTCTCTAGAGCGACAGAGGTTTGGTTGTAAGCTGGCGGTTGTTACATGACACTTCAGCAACGTCCGGACTAGTGTCATGCCAGGGTGTAGACTGTGTTTTCATCGTATCTGAAAGCTCAATCTGCCTTGCCATGATCCGTCGCAGAAGTGTTCTAATCAGCCTGCTGGCGATCGCCCTTACCGTCAGTCTACTCAGCCATTGGCTTTTGGTTAGCTCTGCACAGGCGATCGACGAATGTCAGCTTTCAGCAGCAGCAGTCAAGCAAAAAACAGCGGTACTTCAGGCAGCTTTGACTGGTGATGCCGCCGCTCAGAAAACTTATCAAGCGGTGCTGGCGCAGCAGGGGCAACAGTTAGCGCAATGCCGCAGCCAAAGCCAGTTTAAGACTGAGGGCATCTGGTTGCGTCTGTACCCTTGTGACAGCCAGCCTGGAGTGCTGGAGGCGGTGCTCGATCGCATCGTCGATCGCGGCTACAACCAGATCTATGTGGATACCTTTTCTAACGGTCAGGTCTTGCTACCATCCAGCGCGAACCCAACCCCGTGGTCGTCGGTTGTGCAAGCACCGGGCTACGAGCAAACAGACCTGTTGGCGCAAGTAATCCAGAAAGGGCACGATCGCGGTCTCAAGGTTTACGCCTGGATGTTTGCCCTCAATTTTGGCTATACCTATGCCGTGCGACCCGATCGCCAGTCTGTGTTGGCACGTAACGGGCAGGGTGACACCAGCCTCGCAGTGGGCACGAAAGTCAGCCAGGATACCAGTGTGGATCTGACCGTGCAGGATGAAATTTTTGCTGACCCATATAATGCCCAGGCTCAGACTGATTACCTTCAGCTTTTGCAAGCAGTGCTGCGACGACGACCCGATGGCGTGTTGTTTGACTATATTCGCTATCCCAAAGGCGTTGGCGGAGCTTCGATCGTCAGCAAGGTCAAAGACTTGTGGATTTATGGCGATGCCTCGCAGCAAGCACTGTTTCAACGTGCCCAAAATCAAAAGGGGCTGGAGCTAATGCGCCGCTATGTCGCACAGGGAACTGTGACAGCAAGCGATTTGGCAGCCGTCAACAAGCTCTATCCCACTGAAAAGGAACCGCTGTGGCAGGGACGATCGCCCGGATCAGCCACAGGTTTGACGGCAATCCAGTCCCAACTGTGGAATTTGGCAGTGGCTCATGCTATGCAGGGTCCGATCGATTTTCTCACTACAGCCGCCGCTCCCGTGCAGCAGCAAGATATCGCAGTCGGCGCGGCGTTTTTTCCCGAAGCCAATCAAGCGATCGGCAAAGGCTTTGATTCTCGCTTGCAGGCATGGGATCGCTTTCCCACCGCGATCGAGTGGCATCCGATGGCATACGGGCTGTGTGGCGATACCAGTTGCATCAACGCGCAGGTGCAAAAGGTGCTGAGTCAGGCGACAGTCGGCACGATCGTTGCGCCCGTAATCACAGGGCAATGGCAACAAGCAACCGAGCGACCCTCACTAGAGGCGCAAATGGGGGCGTTGCGATCGCTCTCACCACCCATTCAATCGATCAGTCATTTTTCCTTTGGCTGGCAAGAACGGCAAATGGAACGCGATCGGCAGTTCTGTCGGCTTTAGGCTAAAAAACATTGCGACCAAAACCACTTTAAGATGGACTGAGTATCTGATCGATCATAGTTGTCTGCAAAGATCGAGGCTCTAGCGATGAACTGGCAAGAAGTGTGTGACAACAAAGCGTTGCAAGATCTCCCCTTTAAGATTGAACTGAATAAATGGGGGCAGATTGTGATGAGTCCTGTCAAGGTGAAGCATTCCTTTTTTCAAGGCAGGATTCAAAGCCTTCTGGAGTCTTTGTTGTCAACAGGAACCGTTATGCCAGAGTTAGCCATTCAAACGACGGATGGCGTTAAAGTGGCTGATGTTGTTTGGGTTTCCGATCGCCGCCTGGATGTGATTGAAGAAGAGACTGCTGCCTCGATCGCACCCGAAATTTGTGTCGAAGTGAAATCAGCCAGCAACACGCTCGAAGAAATGCTGGTCAAGAAAGAACTCTACCTTGGTGCAGGCGCAGTAGAAGTCTGGCTCTGCGGCAAGAGTGGGGTAATGAGCTTTTACAATCAGCAAGGGCAGTTGGACGCATCGTTGCTCGTGCCGGATTTTCCAAACCTGATTCAGCGGAAGACTTAGCAAGGGCAGGGCAGAAATCATGAAAGTAAGGGTCGGGAATGTTCTTGACCCTCATCTACAAACTGATCTGATCGCTACACTCCCAGCCAGCGAGCCGCATCTTTAGCGTGGTAGGTCAGGATCAAATCAGCTCCAGCACGTTTGAAGCCTGTCAATGTTTCCATCACCACACGCTGTTCGTCGATCCAGTCATTGAGGGCAGCGGCTTTAATCATGGAGTATTCGCCGGAAACGTTATAAGCGGCAACGGGTAGATTGGTTGCTTCTTTCACGCGCCAAATGATGTCCATATATGCCAGAGCGGGCTTCACCATCAGCATATCGGCACCTTCAGCGATGTCGAGTTCAATTTCTTTGATTGCCTCGCGGGCGTTGCCAGGGTCCATCTGGTAGGTGCGTCGATCGCCAAACTGAGGGGCAGAGTCTGCCGCATCTCGAAAGGGACCATAGTAGGCAGAGGCATACTTCGCCGCATAAGACATGATCGGCGTGTCTTCAAAACCTGCCGCATCCAGCCCTTCGCGAATCGCCTGCACAAACCCATCCATCATGCCCGATGGCGCAATGATGTCGGCTCCTGCCTGTGCCTGCGAAACAGCGGTTTTCTTCAGCAGTTCCAGCGTGGGATCGTTCAATACCCGTCCACTCAGATCACCGACTTGCAGATAGCCACAGTGCCCGTGAGATGTATATTCGCAAAGGCAGGTGTCAGCAATGACAAGCAAATCGGGAACCGCCTGCTTCACCGCCGTAGCCGCTTTTTGCACAATGCCATGATCGTGCCATGCACCCGTCGCATCCGTATCTTTATCGGCAGGAATGCCAAACAGAATGATCGCTGGAATACCCAGGTCGTAGACTTCCTTCGCTTCTTCCACGATTTTGTCTACCGAAAGCTGAAAGACACCCGGCATCGATCGCACTTCTTTTGCAAAGCCCTCCCCAGGCACCGCAAACAGTGGATAGATTAAGTCGCTCGTGGTGACAACTGTTTCACGTACCATCCGACGAAGCTGAGGATGGCTGCGAAGACGACGGGGACGCTGGTTAGGAAACATAGGAGTAATGCGGCGAGAGGACAAAGGGATGAGCAGTTGGCGGGAGCGGTCAGCCGTCGGCAGCCAATGACTGAATGATGTGGTGAAGTGGGTTGTTGATAGCGAGTGATTGGTGACTTACTAGAAGCCTGTGAGACTTAAAGCGCATCAAACTCAAGCTGACCACTAACGGCTGAACGCTGATCGCTTTAAAAGTCTAAAACGTTCTGCTCACGGTCTACGCACTGCTTTCGTAACGTTCTGTTGCAATCATTCGCAAGCTAGAGCGAAGAAGCCTGAGTTTTGCCTTTTAGCGAGAAGGCGTTGTGAGAAAGCAGGAGGCTCAGCCTTCAGCCTTCAGCCTTCAGCTTTCAGCTTTCAGCTTTCAGCTCTCATCCCTCAAAACTCTCTTACCGATGGCTTCCCATCTTTCACTTCGCCGACCAGGACAAGGCTGGCAACGCCGACAAACAAACCATTCTCCAAAACGCCAGGAATATTGTTGAGAATTTTCTCTAGCTCAGCGGGGTTATCAATACCATTGTCAAATTTTACGTCGATGACAAAGTTGCCTTGATCGGTAATGACAGGACCTGCTTTTTTGACCCCCATGCGGAGTTGGGGTTTGCCACCCAATGTCACGATCGCCTTCATCACGGGACTCATCGCCATCGGAATCACTTCTACAGGCAACAGAAATGTCGTGCCCAGCTTAGCAACCAACTTGCCACTATCGACTACGACAATGAATTGATCGGCGAAGGCATCGACAATCTTTTCCTGGGTGTGAGCCGCGCCGCCACCTTTGATCAGATTCTTCTGCGGGTCAACCTCATCGGCACCATCGATCGCGATATCAATGCGATCGACCTCATCTAGCGTCGTCAGCGGAATGCCGTATTCTTTTGCCAGCACGATCGCCTGAAACGAGGTACTCACGCCTTTGATGTCCTTCAGATCGCCACTTTTGAGCCGATCGCCCAACGACTGAATCGCAAACGCTGTCGTTGACCCAGTGCCGAGTCCTACAATGGAACCTGACTGCACTCGTGCAGCGGCAGCCGCTCCAACCTGCTTTTTCGATTGTGTTGTAGGGTCAAGTTCAGTACTCATAACGGCACTTTAAAGTTGTTGGTTGTTGGTTGTTAGAAAGGTAGAGGGAAAGGCTAAAGGATGAAGGATCAAAATTCAGTGGTCAATAGACTTAGAAATCAAGAACAAAATTTTCAACTCAAAATTTCAGCCTCTAGCCTTTATTTTTTAGCCTTTAGCCTTTCCCCTTTCCCCTGCCTCCGTCAGTCTACTATCGATGGGCGATCTTCCTATGAGTTGGCATGAAGATTTTTCCGAAACGGACTATCAACAATACTGGAATCTCTCACCCGAAGCGCGTGGTCAGAGATTGACCGATCAGCAAACGGCTGACGCTTTGAAGGCATTACTGCTGTATCAGCAAGGGCGACAAGCGTTAGACACTCACGACGTGAATACCGCGATCGCCAGTTTTGCTGAGGCACTGACCCTACGACCCGGTTGGCACGATGTGTGGGCGGGTCATGCTGCTGCTTTGCTGAAGGCAGGAGAGCAGGAGACCGCGATCGTCAGTTGCGATCGTGCCCTGGAGCTGGAGCCATCGTCCGCTGAAGCCTGGAGCGTGAAGGGTGCAGCCCTATATCGTCTGGGACGACATGAAGCAGCAGCGAACAGTTGCGATCGTGCCCTGGAACTAAACCCTGATGACCATCAAGCATGGAGCACCCTGAGCGATGCCCTCAACCGTCAAGGACGCTACGAAGAAGCGGTGGTCAGCTACGACAAGGCGCTGGCTTTGAAACCAGACGAGCCATTCACCTGGGGCAACCGAGGCGCGGCACTACAAAAGCTGGGTCGCTATGAAGAAGCCATTTCTAGCTACGACAAACTGTTGCAGGCAGAGCCGAAGCGCTATCGGCTCTGGCATCAACGGGGGCTTGCCTTACGGAAATTGCGCCGCTTTGATGCCGCGATCGCAAATTTCGATGAGGCTTTGAGCCTTCAGCCTGATTTCTACCCGGCAACGCGCAGTAAACTATTCATGCTTCTGCAAACGGGACAGCTTTGGCGCTATGTCACAGGCAGCAAAACGCCAACAGAACGGGAAAAAGTGACCAGAGATTTGCGTAACGTCTGCGACTCCGTGGTCAAAACGAAATTACCAACGCTGGTTGTGATTAGCTTAGTAGTGCTTTCCAGCACGCACAGTCAGGTAATGGCGCTGGCGATCGCAGGCGTGTTCCTGCTCATTGCCGCGATCGGCGATCTCCTCGCAGAATCTCAGCAATAATCCAGACTCAATGTCCAGTCTTACTAGAGGTGCTATGTCTCGCAAACGCTTCGTGATCGAAATGGGTATGGGCGTTGACCAACACGGGCAGGAACCAACTGTTGCAGCGGCTCGTGCTGTCCGTAACGCGATCGCACACAACGCCCTTCCTGGCATTTGGGAAGTCGCTGGTTTAAGCGATCCCGATCAGATGCTGGTCGAGGTTCAGGTAGCGGTACCGTACCCCGATCAGGTGCGAGAAGCGGACGTGCTGGCAGTGCTGCCCTTTGGACGCAAAACGCTCAAAGTAGAGGCTGGCGGCATGATTGTTCAAGGACGAGCGATCGCGTCACTCAATGACAAAAACGATGAAATGCTGGTCGCCGTCGCATCAGTAACGGTGCTGGTTGAGATGCCGGATGAGTAGGAAGAGGGCAGGAGGCAGAAGACAAAGGCTAAAGGCTAAAGGCTAAAGGCTAAAGGCTAAAAACTGTATTCAAAGCTTTTTAGCGTATCGGCGCAAAGTGCTATTTAAAACTCAAAACTTCCCCTGCCTCACCCCTACTCCCCACTCCCCACTCCCCACTCCCCTCCATCACTTCACTCCCCTCCCCCCTCATCCTGAAGCTGCCCGCCCTTGCAGAGGCGATCGATGAGTTCTAGCAGCGCCTGGTAATTGGTGATGGGCTTGACGCAAAGTGCATCGGCTTGCGATCGTTTCAGCAACCCCTCACGCTCATTGAGCATGGCATAGGCAGTGACAAGAATAATTGGCAAATGTGAGGTTTCGGGGTGGTTTTTGAGAAAGCGTGCCAGGTCGGCACCACTGATCGCTTGTCCCTCCCATTCAGCTCCGGGTAAGTTGACATCCATCAGCACAATGTCAGTAGGCTGCGATCGACAGCACGAAACGATCGCGGCAGGCTCATCTGCAATGACAACCTGATGTCCACCCAACCGCTGAATCAGTTTGGCAGTTCCTTTTGCCAACAGTGCGTCATCATCAACCAAAAGTACATTCCAGCCACACATGGTTTTTCTTCTCTTGTATCAAAACGGATACGCAGACATGGAACGGGAGTAGATCGCTCTTTTCCGACCTACAACAGTAATTGTGGGCTGCTTACGGCTAGAGTGATGGATCAGGGATAGTAAACCTGATGGTCGTGCCTTGCTCCTTGCCGGGGCTTTCTAGCCAAATTTGTCCGTTCATCAATTCCACCAGGCGCTTGCAAATGGTCAGCCCTAGACCCGTGCCACCGTAGCGGCGTTTGATCGAACCATCTGCCTGTACGAATGGTTCAAAGAGTAAGTCTTTATGCTCACGATCGATGCCAATGCCCGTATCGGCAACCGAAATTTCGATGACCTGCTGGGGTGACTGGTCGATCGTTTGAATGCATCGAAGGACACGCACACGCACGTCGCCAGAGTGAGTAAACTTAAAGGCGTTTGCCAGCAGATTCGTCAGAATTTGTCTCAGTTTGACCACATCTGCTCGGACGCAGCTCACCTGGCAATCAATCAAGAGGGGAATGCCCTTTTGACGGCTCTCTAGCTGGAAGAGATCCGCTTGTGTTTGCAAAAGTTTTTGCAGGTCAATCAGTTCCCACTGAACAGACATTCGCCCTGCCTCAATTTTGGCAATATCAAGAATTTAGTTGATGATATCAACTAAATTCTCCGCTGAATGATAAGCAACGTTGATATATTCTTGCAGTTCCTCTGGGTTGTCATACAAGCCCTGCTTCAGCAGCTCAAGATAGTTCAGCGTAGAGGCAAGCGGGGTTCTTAGTTCGTGGCTGGTGGAGGAGAGAAAGTCGGACTTGAGGCGGCTTGCTTCTTCAGCCGATGTGCGTGCCACGTTAAGCTCACGGTTCCGCATTTCGACCAGAATGCGCTGTTCGCGTTCGCAGCGGTAGAGTCGATTTTGCATGATCGCCATCGTCAGGTGTGTCCCCAGCGATCGCACCAGTTCAAGTTCGTTTGTCGTCCACTGCTGCACTTGTCCATGCTTGAGTTCTTGCCAAGCCGCAAATGACTCTCGCACGCGCTGATTCCGTTCATCCGGGTCAAACCGACCAGCCCAGAGAATATTCGTGTCAATTTCGTCGCGGAAGAGCGTCAGGCAACCCAGGGGTAGATCCCCGTAGCGCAAGGGCATCACCAGTAGGCTGCGAATGTGAGTGCTGCGAAAGCCCGATCGCACCTCTTCTAGCAGTGGTTCCTGGTACAAATCGGGCACTACTCTAGGGCTGCACCCAGCCGGGTTTTCTACGGTTAAATAGTTGAGGGCATCGTGCTCTAGATTTAGCTCTGCCCATTCATCCAGCAAGCCTTCTATCGATGGCGGAGGCAGTTCGACCGATGTAAATAGCTGCTGCCAGAAAGAAGCGGCTTCTAGCGGTTGGTCTTGACTGAGATCATCTGGTTGCTGACCTGTAGTGTAAATCTGCGTCATGGCATCGACTTCATTTGACGCTAGATAAAGACGACCCGCAGCACACCCAGTTACCTTAACAACCTGTTCCAGGACAAGCTGTAGTACCTCGTAGATGGGCATCGGTGAGTGTAACAGCGTTGAAATCTGATTGATGATGGCTTCCCGATCGGCTTTCGCACGGGTATTGGTGAGCAGTTGGGATTGAGCGATCGCGATCGACACATGATCCGCCACCATCTGCACTGTCTTTAGACGCTTTTCGGAGAATTGCTTGGGTGTAGCGTGATGAGAGACGAGCAGCCCCCACAAATCTTGACGGTGAAAAATCGGGATGACGAGCGAGGACTGTACCCCCATCGCTGTCAGATACTTTATGTGGCAGGGATCAACCGGACGGCGTAATACCGCTTCGATCGGCAACGTTTGCACGTCCTCTAGGGTCAATGCTCCCGGCGTTTGGGGATGCTCTAACCGACTGAGGGTAACGCTTTGCGATGGCACGTCAACAATGCAACGCTGCCGCGCTTTAATGAACAGTTCTCTGGAAGCAGCAGGAATATCAGTCGCTGGAAAGTATAATCCCATCAAGGACGGCAAGCGTGTCAGATCGGTTGCTTCTGCAATGACCACTCCCGTACCATCGGGTTGGAAGCGGTAAATCTTGACGCGATCGGTGCCCAAAAACGACTGGATCTCCGCTACCGTGGCAGAGAGAATCTCTTGCAGCTCGAGAGACTGCCGAATCCGGTTAGTCATCCGGTGCAGCAGGTTTCCCTGAGTTAAACTTTGCTCTGCCAGTTTCGATCGCGGTCGCTTAGCCATAAACCCTTTCATGTGTACAGTCACTTTTTAACTGCCTTTCTCTAACTGCCTTTTTAAGGGCTAATGCGAAAAAATGGTTGCAAGCTGCCGCCTGCAACGATCGAGCAGACAGACCGTGAAACTGCAAAGCCTCTGGGTACAATCCGCAGATCTTCTGACAACGGCTGAGACAATTCCGTGCAACAACGGACGATTTGCGATCGCCACACTTAGTTTATGGATAGACAAGACCTTGCAGCGACGCGAAATTTACTGAAATTCAGTACTATCTCAGTAGAGCGCCCCATGTTCCCGCACCAACCACCCCATCCGGCTCAAGCTTAAAGCGTCGTTGTGCAGCCTTCACAGCCGTCAACGTTTCGGCACCAAACGTGCCATCGGCTGCACCTTTTAAGATACCGAGCGATTGTAGCCGTTCTTGCAGCACCAGCACAGCCGATCCCTTCATACCCTGCTTTAAGATCGGCAGCGCTACCGATGCAGTGGTTGGTGTATTCACTGCTGCCGGACGGGCTTCTTTGGCTGGTTTAGCCCGTGTTGGAGCCACTTTAGTCGAAGCAGGTTTCACAGCGGGGCGAGGGCTGGCAGCAGGCACATTGCTTGAGGGTGCTGGGCTTGCCCCCGTAGGAATCGGGAATGATGCTGAGCCGCTGCCGACTGAAGGTGATACGGGGCTGCTCGTGGTTGGAGTGGGGGTTGGAGTTGCCGCTATCGGGGCTGGGCTAGGCATCTCTGCGATCGCTGGAAAAAGACGATTCCAGGTTGCTGGACCTGTAACACCGTCTGCACTCAAGCCAGCCGCTTGCTGAAACTGGGAAACAGCCGAAACAGTGCTCTGACCATAGACCCCATCGACTCTGCCCCCGTAGTATCCCAATAGTTTAAGGGTTGCTTGCAGCTCAGTCACCTCAGATCCTCGACTACCCGGTTTTAGCGTCGGACGCATGAGTGCATCAGTGGGAGTGGCTCCGATTGACTCGGTGGCTGCGGCACCAGTTGTCTGGCTAAAAGCACTCGCTGTCGTAGCGTAAACGAGGGCGGTATAGCCTAAGCTGATTGCCGACAAACTGAAGGCTGTGCGGCGAAGCAGCCAAAAAATTAACGTCGGAGGCTTAGATGAGTCTGCCCGCGTGTTACCCATTGCTGGAATCCTTCTAGAAAGAATTGAACGATGATTCAAAACGCCGATCGGTGAGAATATTTTTTGACAAACAGGCGGTTGAGGGGGTGAAGATGCTCATCAGAGCGGTTTCCATCCAGTAAATTTACCCTAGAGATACTATAGATGAGTCAGGATCAAATACAACCAGAGAGTTTCTTAAATCACCTCTGAAGCATGTGCGAGAACGATCGAAGCGGATCGTCATACCATACAGACAAGAACAGACAAGAGCCATGAAGGTGGGATGAGTTGTGATATCTGTTTTACAGCAACGATCGCACGATGTGCCGTTTCTACCATAACCATGTCCACGTTGAGCAAGACGTAGTAGGAGTAATCGACGATCGATGCGCCATTCACTATTGAGCCGCTTTCAAGGAACACTGCTGGTAGCGGCGTTGGGTGATGAGTTGGGGACTTACAGTCGGTTAGGACAACCTTCAACACCGGACGGCACCACTGGATTAAGGCAAGATCTGTCAGCCCTGGCTCCGGCTAATCTCACCAGTTGGCATCCTGGGAGTGCCTCTGGACGCAGCATTTCTTCTACGTCTTCAGCCCCTTGGGGTAGTGCCGCAGTTCGTTGTGCTCGTGCGCTCGTTCAAGCTGGTAGCTGGCACGAGCTGGAAATGGCGGCGATCGGCGTTCGCCTTGCGGCTGATCGGTTGGCGGTTGGTGCAGCATTGGGCAAACCGCGCGCTTCCTTGAAGGCGGCGGAAGGAGCACTGGCTACACTCCCCATCGCCTTATTCTTTTATGATAGTGAAATCAGACAACAGCAGCTATTGGTACAAACAGTTCAGCTCTGGCAAGCTCCGCCCGATGGTGAAGCTGGGCTGCTGGCGATCGGCTATGCGATCGCGCAGGTACTGAAAGAGCGCCTGGAACGCCTGACCCTGTTGCCCCAAATCCTTGCTTACCTCAAACAGAGTACTGCCAAGCCAACCGCTTCCCTGCTAAATTTGACGAAGACGTTGGAGCAGGTTCAGACTCTTCTCCAACATGGTGCCGGACTTTACGCCGCGATCGAACAGCTACGAGCTGTAACCACTCAATCGGAGAGCAGGGCGATCGCGATCGCCTTCTACTGTTTCCTGAGTACGCCAGACGATCTGCGTCTATCACTGTTGCGGGCGGCGCGTAGCGGTGAGGTTGCGCCAGCGGCATGTGCCTTGACGGGTGCCTTGAGCGGTGCTCATAACAGCCTCAACGGACTGCCATTGTCATGGCGGATAAATAGCTCAATCCCTTTGCTATGGGGGCTTTCTAGCGAAGAGATGAATCAGCTGGCAGCCCGTCTGTTTGCCGTTTGGTCAGGTGTTTACGCTTCAGGAACCGTAACCAACGCATCTGCGATCGCCGCTCCTGGGGTGATTCGTCCTCGTTAAAGTGCTGATCAACGTCTATAAAGGTGTGTGGTGAGGCTCCGCTGCAAAGGTAAAACGGGTTTCTATAATGGAAGGGCTATGTCGATCGTTCTCGCTCCGTCTCGTTATCCCATTCAAAGTCGCTGCCACGGGTGGGGCGACCGCGTGTCACTATGAAATTGCTTCATCGCCTGACGCAACCGTTGGAAGCACCGAGCTTCAATCGCGGCAGGCAACTGTGGACAAAGTGGGAAGCGCTGTTGCGTCAGAGCTTGAACGAACATACTCTTCTGCACCAGCTTTTGCCCTCAGCGCGATCGAGTCAATCAACTCAACCGCTGCCAGTGAGTTCAAACGGCTCCTCTGGGCAACTGAATGGACAACCTGTGTCCAAGCTGAGAGTTGCTCCAGGCAGTGCGTCTCGTTCTTATTTGCTCGTTGCCGTTACCGTTGTCTCTCTGACCAGTGTGATCGGGCATCGCTTCTACAACGCGCCAAAGTTGGATGTGGGTAAGGCTACGCCACAGACCATCGTTGCACCCGCCACCGTTACGGTTGAAGATACTAAAGCCACAGAGGAAAAACGCAAGGTCGCTCGAAAAGAGGCAACCTCGGTACTCATGCTGGATCAGTTAATGAACCAGCGCATTGAGCAAACAATTCAGCAGCAGTTAAACCAGGGCAATGAACTGAGGCACCTGGCAGGTGCCTTTCCGTTTGCCAAAACGGCTACGTTGTCTCTTCCTATACAAACGTACTTGCGAAAAGCCTCTGCACAAGATTGGAATCAGGTTGCTACGGCTGTAAACCGGGTGCCAACCCGTCTTGATACAGCAACCGCTCGACGCGAACCCCAAACAGCAGCTTTGGATGCAACCCAGCAAAAAGTGTTTGCCGAACTGCGATCGTACCGTCGGACGGTTGGCGCAACTGACTACAACGCTTTAACGGACGCAATTACGGAAGCGCGATCGCGCTACGTCGCTGCGCTCAAGTCACTATCTCAAACACCCACTCCGGGAACATCGACTCCAGGGAGCAAACCCAGTTACGATGCATCACTGCTTGACTTGACCGATCCAGAATGGCGGCAAACGCAAACGCGTATTCTCCAGGCAGCCGATCGCATTCTGGCGCAAGGCATTCCCTTAGAGTTGCCACAGTCCATTCTGAATGAGGCAGTCAGACTACAGGTGAAGGATTGGGTACCCACAGGCGCAGAGCCGATCGCGACAAATATTTTGCTGGCATCGCTCCAGCCTAACCTGACACGCGATGAGACCCAAACTCGACTGAGCGCCGAACGAGCAGCACAAGACGTGAAGCCAGAAATGGTATCGATTCGTCAAGGTGAGGTTATTGTGCATTCTGGCGAGATCATCAGCACGGCTGACTTCGCCCTGCTAGATAAGTTCAAGCTGAGCCGTCGTGGCGTGGATTGGTACGGGTTAATGGGCTTCGGCGTAGTGGTGGGTGGCGCTGTCGGGATCTATTGGCTTGTAGAGCGTCGATTTCATCCGGGAATGCGTTGCCGCGATCGCATTCTGATTGTGCTGCTGACCTTCAGTACACCGCTGCTGCTGGCGCTGCATGTCCCCTCAACAAATTTGCCAGCCATCGGTCTTTTAGTAGGTAGCTTCTATGGCTCTCCGCTAGGTATTGCAGCTACGGTTTTGTTAGCGCTCTGTTTGCCCATTGGCGCGGTACTGCCGTGGAGCCATCTGCTTTCGAGTGCGGTAGGCGGCATCTTGTGCGGCTATATGGCAGGACGGCTGCGATCGCGCGAAGAGCTGGCATTGCTGGGAACCGCCGTGGGTGTCCTTCAAGGGGTGCTTTACCTGCTATTGAACGTGGTTTCGGGCGCGGGCTTTTACACCCTCCTTGGCTCAACGGTCATTCATGGGCTAATCGGGCTTGCCTGGAGTATTGTGGCGATCGGGGTCAGCCCCTATCTGGAGCAACTATTTGACCTTGTGACGACCATTCGTTTGGTGGAACTGGCAAACCCCAACCGTCCTTTACTCAAGCAACTAGCCGCCAAAACCCCCGGCACCTTCCAGCACACGCTGTTTGTCGCCACGTTAGCAGAGGCAGCGGCGCGGGTGTTGGGCTGCAACGTCGAACTGGTCAGGGCTGGCACCCTTTATCACGACATTGGCAAAATGCACGATCCCCTGGGCTTTATTGAGAATCAGATGGGTGGACCCAACAAGCACGACCTGATCGATCACCCCTGGAAAAGCGCTGCCATCATCAAAAAACATGTTACCGAAGGCATCGTGATGGCGCGAAAGTACCGTCTGCCCAAAGCCGTGCAGTCATTTATTCCTGAGCATCAAGGCACGATGATGATCGCCTACTTCTACCATCAGGCGCAGCAACAGGTGCAGGAAGCTCTGGCAAACAGCAAGCCCATGCCGCCAATCAAGGATTTAGACTTTCAGTACGATGGACCCGCACCCCAATCGCGTGAGACTGGCATTGTGATGCTGGCTGATTCCTGCGAGGCGGCACTGCGATCGCTCAAAGATGCCACGCCCAAAGAAGCTCTGTCGATGATCAATAAAATCCTTCGCGCCCGCTGGCAAGAAAAACAACTGATTGATTCCGGTCTCACCCGCGATGATATGTCTAAAATCGCCACCGTTTTTGTCGAGGTCTGGCAGCAATCGAATCATCAACGCATTGCCTACCCATCGAAGCCAATTAGCATTCAGCCGTCAGTCAGCAAGTAGTTCGGTGCTGTTTAGTGAATCATGCTTTAAACCTGCTCAAAACAGCATTAGTACCGATGCTTGGTTCTAGACAAGTTGTACCCTTGGTTAACGAGATCTTTCATTAGAGCTATCGTATTAGCGCCTAATTGCTGCTCTACATGCTTTACAACTGCCTGTCCCAAACTTGCTTCTGCAATTATTGCACCATGCGTTGCTGGTCTTAGTTATATGCTTTTCTCTTGCGTTACCTTGTGAGGCTGGAGACCAAAACCACCAGCTAAATTGACACTTTGGACAGTTAAGGGTCAATGCTCCTAAAGCGATCGGTACATGAAGCTTTTGAGAGCAGTGTGGGCAGGCAGTAATAATCTTCTCCTGCTGGGTTGGTTGCTCCCTCAAAATTGGTTGCTCATCCCACAGGAGTTGTCCTACCAGCTCGTACGCCTCGCTCAAAGGAATTTGCCCATTTTCCACAGCTTGAATTAATTGTTGAGCATCTTCGACACTTATTAAATCAAGCCTAAGCGGTTCTTTTAAAAATACGTAAAAGTCCGTAATGTCATGCTGCTTGACCTCAGAGCGCCTCTCTCTTGCCTGGAGATCTTTCAGCTTGTCCCAGTATTCTTTCGATAGTTGATCACGTTTACCTTCCTGAAAACCGCCATCTTTAACGAATCTCGATATGCCATAAAAGGCGGCTCCACCAGCTACAGCAGCACCAGCTACAAGCGCAACGGGAGCAGCAGCCACAGTCAAAGTGAAACCTGTTAAAGCTGTAATGATTGGGATAGAAGCTGTTGTTGCTCCAAAGATTGCAGCAGCAGCACCAGTACCAACAGCACCTAATGCAGTAATTCCAACACTAGCAAGAATTCCAACTTTATCATCTGGATTTTGTTCTAACCGCTCGATAGCTTTGAGAAGCTGTTCCTTTGTGAAATTTTGAGTGTTCGACATTTTGGGTTTTAGAGATTTAGAAATAAAAGTTAAGCAGTGGTGGTATTGGGAAACACAGTACTGAACACATCTTTAAGAAGTGCAAAGAAGTGTTGGGCAATTTCAACAATATCTTCACCCACACCTTGAAACTGTTTATCAAGTCTGTGTCCAATGACTGCGCCAACTGCTGTAATGGTTATGCCTAATATTGCTGCTATTGGTGCTAGAAGTTGACCTAGAAACGGTATTGAGGTTATTAAACCTGCAATGGCACCACCAATTACTGCCCCGATTCCAGCGCCTGCAACTAGAAAAGGATGCGCTTTCACAAACTCGATAACTTTGAGGAGTACAATCTTCCCGACCGAAAAAACTTTGCCTGCTACTTTCTTGGTGTAGGTCAGAATTTGGTGCAATCGACTGACAACTTCTTCGGGAAGATCGAGTTCTTGCAGCTTTATATAAAGTTCGCTACTACTTAACGATTCAGCCTCGGCATTCCAAAGTGCTAATTTCAGATTTGCTTGCGGTGTTGATAGGTTCTGTTTCATTTCTAAAGTTCAAAACTCAAACTGCTTTGAACTTTAGATTAACCTTCACTACAAACATTTGAGATTGGTGATTGCACGACGAATATTTTGCTGTATACCATCGGGATAAGTGGATCTACAGTTGAGTTCCGTTTCTCTGCTCAAGCTAATTTAGGATATTTGTCATCAGGACTGTTTTAAAGCGAAGTGAGTCGCCCAAAGCTATCCTTTTACCCCACTCCCAGATTCGGTGGGGACGATGTAGTGTTGCATGGCAATGAAGAAGAGCAAAATGGGCGCGATCGAAATCACAGAACCTGCTGCAATCAAGCGCCAGTCGAGCGAAAAGGTGCCTGCCAGCGTTGCGACACCGAGCGGGAGAGTGTAGTATTCGGGGCGATCGAGCACAATCAGGGGCCACAGAAAATCGCTCCAGGAGCCAATGAACACAAAGATTGCCAGCGTCACCAGCGCGGGACGAATCGCGGGGATCATCACGTACCACCAGATGCCCAGTTCCGAGCAGCCATCCATCCGTCCTGCTTCTTCTAATTCTTTGGGTACGCCTTGAAATGCTTGTCGTAATAAGAAGATGCCAAACGCAGAGGCGATCGCCGGAAAAATTACGCCCAGATAACTATTCCGCAACCCCAACTGCACTGCCAGCACGTACAGCGGAATCATCACAATCTGAAACGGAATCATAATCGTGGCAACGATCAGCGTAAAAAAGACTTCTCGCCCTCGAAAGTTGAGCCGTGCCAGCGGATAGGCTGCCAGCGCACAAAGCAGCAAATTCAACCCAACCGTCAAGACTGCTACGATCGTACTGTTCAACAAATAGCGCCCAAACGGGTTCGCTTTCCAGACCGTGACAAAATTCTGAAAGGTCGGCTGGGTGGGAAATAGCTGTGGCGGAAACTGGAAAATATCCTCTGTGGGAGATTTCAGCGAGGTACTGATCAACCACACCAATGGAATGAGCATGGCGATCGCGATCGCGCCCAACATCCCATAAATCCAAACGTGTTGCCAGAATCGCGATCGCTGCCGTTGAGTCATAGTGCTGTTTATTTTGTTGCCACAACTGCCAGATTCCAGGCAAACCGTTTTGTCAATGGTAAGGCTTTCAGCGCCCGATCGAGCGTTTCTAACCGCTTATAGTCAGGCTCTAACCGCTCGTGTTCCAGAATAATCTTTTTCCAGTAGCGTTCCTCGTTTGGGTTCACCTTTTCGATCAGGTAAAAGCGCAGGAAAATCCAGAGGGTCGCCAGCCAGAAGGTATCGTAATGAGTTTCGGCAAAGCGCGATCGCACAAAATTAGTGATATTGATATCTAACGGCGTTTCGTCTTCTGTCCGTACTTTTGTCGCAATGCGACGATAGACGTTGATTACGGGATTATGCTTCAGTGGATCCCAAAAACAGGCTTTGCCTCCCGGCTTTAAGACCCGATACATTTCCTGAATCGCAAGACAGGGATCGGGAATATGATGCAGCAGGTTTGAGGCATACACAATGTCGAAGGTGTTGTCGGGGAAGTCGATCGCCATTGCATTCACCACTTTCCCCTCAACCTCAACCTGATTCGTCGCTGCCAGTTTGAGCGCCACATCCACCATGCCCGGTGAATAGTCAGCCGCCACGCAGCGTGCCCCTTTGGTTGCAAAATACACGCTGTTTTCACCAGCACCACAGCCCAAATCTAGCAGATACTTGCCGCGCAGATCACCCAACTGCTTGAGAATAAAGCGATTTTCCGGTGCGGTACACGCCTCAAAATAGTCGGCAACGCGAATACCGTCTACGTCGATGACCGCTGCCCACTGGTCATGAAATTGCTGCTCTTTCTGAAGAATGTCGTCTTGCATTATGGTCGATCGTGGCTAAACCGTTGCCTCACCATTGTCGCCTGCTGCTTGCCTTTGTCGCAAAATAGCGGCTTGAATTTTGGCATCAAAGTCATGATCGTCTACGGCTGTAATGATGTTGCATGGACGATCGCCCAACCGATCCAGACATGACCCAAGCGTTTTCAACGAGCTTCCAGCAGCTCCTCGACTGTCAAATTAATATTGCTGGCAATCTGCCGCAACAAACTGGGAGAAATGTCGCGCCCTTTGTGGAATGGCACTGTGGTTGCTCGACCATCCTCGTGACGAAACTGCTTAGGTGATCCTTTTTGGCGCACTTCTACAAAGCCAAGGTTTTCTAGAATCCGAACTGCTGCTTGAGGCTTCAAAACAGGAATGCTGCCCATTGTCTACCCAACGACGATTTGTTGAGTGCCAACAAACGTTGTATCAAATCTGACTTGCTCATCTTCCAGAAGCGTCTCAATGACTTCCTGTAAGTTCTCGTGCAACTCATCCAATGTCTCACCCTGAGAATGGGCACCAGGAAAGCCAGGAACATAGCCAACATACAGATTTGTCTCAGAATCTTGCTCAACGATCGCTGTAAACGTTCTCATACTTGTTCCCCAATCAGCACCTCAATTCTAACTAGATATTGAAACCCTCACTAGTAGCGTTTGTTTTTATAGTATGTCTCTTTCCAATCATTGCCAAAATGCCTGACAATCTCAAATGTAATGTGGCGAGAGCAATGTTCTAATAACCATTGCCATCTTTTTTGACGATCAATGCAATCTCGTCAGCCATGACAGACTGGATGTAAATTGTTTTAAGTGTCTGATCGTAACGAAAAACCTGAATCGGCTGGTACAGATTGGATAATAAGCTGTTCATCATTCAAACTGGGTATTTAAGAGGCTGAAACTCTTTACTGGCTTCGATCGCTTTGAAAAAACTTAAATGCATAACAGCTTAGTAAGTGCCAAAACCTTCAAGCTGATTAAAACAGCGCTTGAACTAAGTTCTCTGTTCATCTTGACGCTAATTCTAACTTCTACCTGAGGATTGACCTTCAGTGGTAGCGATTTCACCCGTCTCCATCAATTGCTTAAAACGGCTCAGCTCGTCACCAATCTGTTGTTCTGGTGCTTCGCCAAAAAGCTTAGCAAAAGCAACCCCAACAGCACCACCGGGTGGATTGTATTCAGTCACGACTTTTACTTCTGTACCACGATCGGCAGGAGCAGGTTTGAAGCGGACGAAACCAGAATGATCGACATCAGCACCTTCAACCGATGCCCATGCAATAAGCTCATTCGGTCGATCGTCGAGAATATCCGCATCCCACTCAATGCTTTGCCCCAAAGGTGCTTTAGCCACCCAGTGCGATCGACGCCGATCAATCACAGTAATGGATTGAATGTGCTTCATAAAGCTAGGCAATTGCTCAAAGTTGCGCCAATAGTTGTAAAGTTCTTCGGCTGATCGATTAATGGTGACTGTTTTTTCCACCCGAAGCGTTTTGTTGATCCCAACGGCTTCAATGACTGCATCCGGTAAGCTTTTTTGACCTTGAACACCGTGATAGGCAAGACTACCGCCTGCTACTGCTGTCAAAATACCGCGCAGCGAACCTTGCTGTAAGCCAAACAGCACCATTGCACCACCACCAATCACCGATGCCCAGCGTTCGATATCACTAGGAGCATTGTCTGATTCTTGCGAATTTTGTGGTGTGATTGTTTCTTCCATGTTTTGCATTCTCCCGTGAGCGTTTCACTTAATTCAGCATCAACTGCCTGTTTTGATCAAGTCTCAACCATCTTTACCAAACGCCTGTGTAGCCAATAGAGCTAGAAAAGCTGCACCTAAAGCCGTTCCAGCCGCTCCCCAGCCGATAGCAGGGTTGCGATCGAGCCAATCGGTTAGGCTAGGAATTTCAAGGTGACCAAAATCGCCTTCAACGCGATCGTTTTCTGACACTGGTTCGTAAAGGTTATTGGGTGCATCTGCCGACTTCAGTTCATCAGTTCGTTGACCCTGGAAGCCAGCTAATACCAGCAAAGCATCAACTAATGAGGGCGATAGGCGCTGCAATACATCCAGTACTTTACCAACATCGCCAACAATAAAGTCGCGTGTTGGATGTTCTGCGGTGTAGAGGACAGCATCAGCAACGAGGCTCGGTGCGTAGTAGGGTGGTATGCCAGTTGGTTTCACACCTAGTTTGGTCAATACATTGTTGTAAAAGGGCGTGTTGATTACCGCTGGCTTAATGCTAGTAACGCTAACGTCACTACCTTCATGCTTCAACTCAACCCGTAACGATTCTAGAAAGCCTTCTACACCATGCTTGGCTGAGGAATAAGAACTTTGTAAGGGCAATGCTCGTCTCCCTTCCATTGAGGAGATGTGGAGCAGCGCGCCACGCCCTTCACGCTTCAGGTGCGGCAATGCCACCATTGCTCCATACACTTGCCCCATCAAAGTGACATCAATCACGCGACGAAACTCATCGGGTGTAACCTGTTCAAACGGGGCAATGACAGCAGTGGCAGACGAATGAACCCACGTGTCTAAGCGACCGTAAGTGGCGATCGTCTTGTCTGCAATGGCTTTCACTTGCTCAAACACTGAGACATCAGCTACGATCTCTGTCGCTTTACCACCAAACTGATGAATCTCATCCACCAAAGACTGAAGTCCTGCCTCGCCGCGAGCCGCGACTACAACACTTGCGCCACGTCTTGCAAAACGAAGAGCTGCTTCACGTCCAATGCCACTTGATGCGCCAACGATCGCGACGACCTGCTGCTCTATCGGCTTTAACTGCATTTTGCTCCTTAAAACGGTTTTCAACTGGTTAACGCAATGTCCGTAGTGGACATATACTTTGCGGGCGGTTTAGAGCAATGGCATCCAACGCTCAAAGTAATTAGTAGCGTTCATTTTAAGCTTGTGCACTAAATCTACTGATAAACAGGTTTGCCTCCGTCTGTCAGAAGACAGAGCCTGAGCAAGCATAAGAGCCAAGATAAATCTGACTGTATCAAATGTAATTCCAGCAAATTGACGCTGACAAAGCTGGTTGACACGGTTGAAGGAATACGTAAGTGTAATTTAACCAGGTGCAAGAGCTTGCTAAAAAATAACTACACACTTTTGGATCAGCGGTCAGCGATCAGCTTTTCGCTGACGGCTGACAGCTACAGACCATGCTGTTATTTCTGTACAACTCCTAAGCAGTCACTGTAGAGAGATAGCAAAAGCCTATGAACGTTCTTCGGGTTGGGTCAACTCTCTAGCAAAGCAGCGCTGTAGTGATGAAAACGCGTATGGCATCCCTTGAATCAGATGAGTGCTCATTACGAGCGATCGTTTATACTGACGCGATGGGAATTGGTGGAGCAGAGATTAGTCTAGGACATCTAGTTGCCCATATATCACCAGACATTACGCTTACTGTAGTGGGGGTTTCGCAGATCGTTGTAGAGACGATCGCAGCCAAGCGTCCTCAGTCAACGCATGTGGTTTTACCTGCCAAAGGAGTGCAGGCGATCGCAGCTCACATCGCAACGTTGCATCAATTGCGTCCAGATCTTATACATTTCAACCTATGTACACCCTGGGCTTGTGCGATTGGGCTAACAGCAGCATTAACTCTACCAACAGTGCGTATTGTTCGTGTGGATCAATTGCCCCTGCGAACGACTGACGCGATCGAGCTGTGGCGTACGCGAGCATTGTCTCTACGTGTGGATGCTCATGTAGCGGTGGGTGACGCATCAGCAAGACGGATGGAGGACTTTTATGCCCTGGGTCGAAACACCATTCTATCGGTACCAAACGGTGTACCTGATAGAGAAATGGGCGCGGTAGAATCACCGCTGCGTAAGGATGACAGGCTTGTTGTTGGCAGCGTGGGACGGCTAGATGCAATGAAAGCACATGATATTTTACTACGAGCGATCGCGCAGGTGGATGATGTTGATGTCGTGATTCTGGGTGAAGGTGAGCAACGCGCGACATTGGAACAACTGGCGATGGAACTTGGCATTCGCGATCGCGTTACATTGCCGGGATGGGTCGATGAGCCACGCGCTTACTTACCCAACTTTGATGTGTTCGTTTTGCCATCGCGCTCTGAGGGCTTTCCATTGGCGATTGTAGAAGCCATGTTGGCAGCCCGTCCAGTAGTGGCGACGAAGGTTGGCAGCATCGCAGAAGCCGTTATTCACGGTGAGACGGGGTTTCTCATTGAGAAAGATGATGTGATGGGTCTCGTCTCAGCGTTGCGTTGCCTGAAAGCGGATGCCACACTGCGCGATCGCCTCGGTCAATGTGGACGAGAAGTCGCGATCGCGCGGTTCACGGCTCCACAAATGGCAAAGCGATACGAACAAATCTGGCGAGATGTCCTGGCAATGCCGCGATCGTCCCGCTTTCGTGTGCCGCGTCCACGTGATTAATAGAACACCACAAAAGATAGTGTTAAAAAACTGCTGGCAGTTTCCACAGAGGGTTCTTGCCAGCAGTGCTTTGTCTAGAGCCACTGCTGCATCAGCATTTCAACACATATTCTCATCCAACTCGCATCCTACTAATGCAGAACAGATTGATAGAGCTGCAAATGTGTTTTTGCGATCGCGTCCCATGTCAGGTTTTGGACAACGGTGTAACCAGCCATGCTGAGCTGATGGCGTTTGGCGCGATCGTTCAATAGCTCAACGAGCGCGATCGCTAAACCAGTGGGATCACGAGGAGAGATGAATGTTAGGCAATGATCAAGTTCACGATCGGGTGATTCAGGACGTGTAGCAACGACAGGCAAACCGTGTGCCAGGAGGGTCAGAAGGGAACCACTTTTTAGTGTCACGCCATGATGGAATGGCAGCACACCGAGATCAGCACCTGCCAGATAGCGTGAGGCAGCTTCAGCAGAGATATAGCCCGTGAAATGGACATTTCCATCTAACCCTAATGTGGTGACCAACGTATGTAGTTTGTGCCAATAGGTTGCGGCTTGCTCACCCACCAACGCCAGACTTTCGACTCCACCGATGAGGAGTAGACGCACGTGTGGTTTGGTTGCAATAATCTGCTTGAAGGCGACTAACAGTGTTTCTAGCCCTTTCACGGGATGTAGAAAACCAAAGAAGGCAATAATCTCGGTTTCATTTGACCAATTACAGGTTTGACGCAACGTTTGACGAGCCGTAGTTTGATCAATGGGAGTGACTTCAATATTAGGGGCGATCGCAAGGCGATGGATACGATCGTCAAACGCGGGCAGCCGTTCTCGCAGCACCGTTTCAGCATCAGTGTTGGTTGTGAGGATGGCATCGCTACAGGTGAGCAGAAAGCCATCCTCACGATCCCACCAGGTATGCTGTTGTCCCCATTGTTTTAGCCATTCCAACAGAGATGCGGATAGCCATTGAGGTCTCCATTCCCACCAGCCGTATTCGTGGACTGTTGTGACGATCGGTTTGCGCCATCCCGTTGCTCTCAGCAGCAATGGTAGGAGAAAAATGGCACGTTCAAATCCATAGGTGCCAGCCGCGTGCTGAATGTGCAGAATGTCTGTGGGTCTAGTGTGGAGCGATCGCACCAATGCCCCTAACTCACTGACCTGCCAATCGTGCACAGCACCAATAACATCTGGTGCGTTCAATGTTTTGGCAGCAGCATGAGTGGTCAGAACAGTTGATGGAATGCCTAGAAGATCAAGGTTTGTGCGGAGGCGATCGGTGTAGTGAGCCACTCCACAGCGTGTCGGTTGGTAGGTGCCTGCAATGAGAGTAACCTGAATCATGGCTTTATGAGATCTGCAACTAATTTACCCTCATCCCCACCCTTCTCCCCAAGGAGAAGGGCTTTCGGAAGTCTCCTGTGGGAGAGGGCTAGGGAGAGGGCGCGACACGTTCATATTTCATTCAGCCATGCCCAACAGCGTTAATCCAGTCGCTACAACGGTCTCTGGTGGAATATCTAAACACTCCAGGTTGTAGGGGCAGGTGAACGCATAGCAGGGGCTACAGACTGTCGGCTGGCGCAGCAGTTTGGCGTTAGTAGAGCGCGGTTGCCATTGCGATTCGTATTCGGTGCCTGCAAAGAGGATTACGCTAGGGGTACGGGTGGCATCGGCAAGATGCATGGTAGATGTGTTGTTGCTTAACATCAGTCGGGCATTGGCGATGAGTGCTGCTAACTCGCTGAGATCGGTATCACCAATTAAATTAATGGCATGAGTGCCTAAACGATCGAGTAGCGGCGCACTGTGAGGACGATCGCTTGCCATTCCAGTGACAACCACGCGATCGCCCGTGCGTTCAGCTAACTGGTGAGCCGCGATCGCAAACCGATCAACGGCATAGTTGCGCGACTGACAGCTTGTCCAGGGGTTTAGCAATAGGTATGGCTCACCCGGTTCTAGCCCATGCTCCTGTAGTTTGACGATGGCACGTTGTTGAGCCGCTTCGGGGATGTGAAGGCAAAGACTGCGATCGCGCACTGGAAACCCGACGGCTTCAATTAAGCGTAAGTTACGCTCTACTTGATGAATGGTATCGGGAGCCGCTTTGACTTCCGTGCTTAAGACGGCACCACCCCATTCTTTTGACTCGCCCAAGCGCAGGGGAATGCCTGCCAGGTAACACATGAAAGCGGCTGGATGGGGCGTTTGGCTGAAGCTGGTGAAAATAATAGCAGCATCAAACTGACGATCGCGCAGTGTAGCGATTAATGCCCCTTCGCGATCGGGATCAAAGGGAAGCTTGCCTAAATCTTGCCACAGAGCACGACAGGTCAGCACGTCATCGAGCCACGGAAGCAATGCTGCCGCCTTGGTACCACCCGGACTCGCCATTAGCGTCAGACGTGCTTCTGGCAGAGCGTCTTTGATGGCATGCAACGCGGGACTAATCATCAACACGTCGCCAATATTGTCTAACCGCATGACGAGAATGTTTCGTGCGCCTGACCATTGGTGCCAGAGAGCGGAATCTACAGTGAGTGAGGGGGGAGGGGGGAGTTCTGAGCTGGGTGGGTGGAGTTCTGAGCTGGGTGGTTGGAGTTCTGAGCTTGGTGTTCCGAGTTCTGAGCTGGGTGGTTGGAGTTCTGAGCTGGGTGTTCCGAGTTCTGAGCTGGGTGGTTGGAGTTCTGAGCTGGGTGTTCCGAGTTCTGAGCTTGGTGGTTGGAGTTCTGAGCTTAGTGTTCCGAGTTCTGAGCTTGGTGGTTGGAGTTCTGAGCTTGGTGGTTGGAGTTCTGAGCTTAGTGTTCCGAGTTCTGAGCTTGGTGGTTGAAGTTCTAAGCTTGGTGTTCCGAGTTCTAAGCTTGGTGGTTGGAGTTCTGAGCTTGGTGTTCCGAGTTCGAGACTCGACCTTTGGAGTTCCAGGCTCGGCGTTCCGAGTTCTAAGCTCGACGTTCCGAGTTCTAAGGTTGGTTTTCCAGGCTTAGAGGCTGGCAAGTGTAGAAATGGGGCAGCAGCAGCCATCACTTCAGCGGGTGAAATGGCATCAAGGCAGGTCTGCCAGCCATCAAAGGGACAGATACCACTGTACCAGCAGCATTGAGTCGTAAAATTGTCGATGTTGCGTTCAGGGCAGCCTGGATACCCTTGCAGGTTGATGTGAGGCGCAGGCTGTCCATAGCGATCGTGCCACGAAGGTCCAAATAACGTGATGGTTGGCGTGTCCAGGGCGGCTGCGATACGGGCAGGTCCAGTATCGGCAGCAATGACGAGATCGGCGATCGCCATCAGTCCCCCTAACGATCGCAGAGTGCCTTGTTGCCAAACTTGAGCGTGATTGCCAATTTCACTGGCAATGTGTTCTGCCTGCTCTGGATGAGAGCCAACGGGCACTACGATCGTTGCACCATACTGCTGGTGTAGTTCGCGTCCTACCATCACAAAGTTTGCGGTTGACCAGCGTTTAATTGCCATACCTGCGTCAGGGTACAGCACCACTAAGGGGGGCATCACATGACCAAGCTGCTGCTGCGCCGAGAGTATCTCAGCGGATGTCAGGTGGAGCTGCGGCGTGCCGATCGCGTCTGGTTGAATCAAGCCATCTGCCAGCAAGAGTTGGAGGAAGCGATCGCCCACTCGTTGATGAGATGGCGGCGATCGCCAGAGATTGGTCACTGTTTGCAGGGCATTACTCACTTGAATCACGTGATCAATGCCGTCGTAGTTAGTATCTGACACAATCAAATCAAAGGTGCAGCGGTCTAGCAGTGCTTCAACCACGTTTCGAGCCTGATGCACCTGATTCAGTTCAGGTTCAATCCCAATTACATGATGGATGAGTGGATCGTCCTTGAGCAGTTCGCTTCCTGGTGCAAAGGTCAAGACGGTGAGCTTAGCGTTTGGGTGCGATCGCCCCAGTGCCTGGATTGCCGATAAAGCAATCAGCACATCACCAATGCCACCCAACAGTTCAATGAATAAAATCGTTCGCATAGCTGCATCATTGACTAGGACTATGTTCTGGCGTTAAGCATTGAGTATTGTCCTCATCCCCAGCCCTTCTCCCCAATGAGAAGGGAGCAAGATTCAAAGTCCCTCTCCTGTGGGAGAGGGATTAGGGTGAGGGCGAAAGGTGGGACGTTAAGCATTGAGTATTGCCCTCATCCCCAGCCCTTCTCCCCAATGAGAAGGGAGCAAGATTCAAAGTCCCTCTCCTGTGGGAGAGGGATTAGGGTGAGGGCGAAAAGGTGGTATGCTCCCACTGAATAACTTTATCGGCAGCAACCGGGCGATCGGGAATTGTGGTTGGCACCTCTTGATGGTAAACACCTGATGGAATCAGCCCACAGCCGCCATAGTGCGCCATCAGTTGAAGCTGCACCAGCACATCTTCACCGCCATGTTTGGGTGGAAGATCGTGCCAAAAGTTGAAGCCACCGATGCTACGCAGTTTTGCCGTATCATACAGGATGCAACCAGCAATCCATGCAACCTTATAGGGCTGTGGCTTGTTTACATCTAACGCTCCCTCTAACATCAATCGCTGCTGAAGATGATAGAGGTTAGCCGCACTATGAAGCCGCCAGCGTTCCCATTGCGGTGTCTCTGGTTGCACCAGCTCTGGTTGCACAGCGCCATGCCAAAACTCGATCGCCTGGTCATGAGGACGCACATCATGCAGGAAACTCAGCCCATGCGGTGCATTACCAACAAACCCACAGTCCTCAGCCTGAATGGTGGTTAGCAAGTGTTGGATTAACGTCGCCTCTAAGATCAAATCGTCATCAAGAAACAGCACATACGGAGCCGTTGCCTGATCTAACAAAAACTGGCGCTGCTCTGAGATACCACGACGCGGTAGATGTTTGTGCTGCTCAACGCTGTGCCCATGCGCTTGCAGTACCCGTAATACTGCCTGCACCTCACCTGTGTCGAGAAGATCCTCTCCCTCAGTTTGGTCAGAAATGACAAGGTGAAAATTGCGAAACGTCTGAGCAATCAAACTGGTCAGTGTGACGGCTAATGCGGTGGGACGGGCATAAGTGGGAATTAACACATCAATCGTTGCTGTCATCGCCATACCTCTCTGGCAGATGGTGTGAGTGTGGTTGACTGGCGATCGTCTACATTAGCAAGGGTCAGTAATGGTAATGCTGATGGTACCAATTCTAATGGCGACGCGATCGATGGATTCACAGTGTCAGCCATTAATTCACATGCGGCTCGAAACACATCATCCGGTGACACTAGCTGCAAACAGTGATGATGCCCTTCGGGACAAATGCTCTTATAGCAAAACTTGCATGGCACGTCATGAAATAACACTCGGTTGGGCACTCCCCAGGGTGTGTGTTGTGGATTGGTCAGCGCATATAAATCCACCACGGGCGTACTTACGGCTGCGGCAATGTGAGCTGGACCTGTATTGTTAGCAATTAAGAGTGGCGCGATCGCCAGCAGTGCTGCCATTTCTGCCAGGTCAAGTTCGCCTACCAGTGAAGCAGAAGCAACGCCCATCGCTGCCTGAATCGCCGCCACCAACTCCCGCTCTGGCTCCGTCCCTGTAAACAGAACCTGACAGTTCGCATCCAGCACCAGCCGACGCGCAACGGCGGCAAAACCCTCGGCTGGATAACGGCGTGACGCGGCTGTTGCACCCGGATGTATCACCACCCACGGCTGCTTGATATCCAACTCCAGTAACTGCAATCGCTGCAAAAGACGCTGATGGTTACTCTCTGTCACATGGAGAGACAGGCACTCATCTTCAATGTGAAAACCAAGGCTGGCAACCAAATCCAGTTGACGGCGTACTTCATGACGGATACCACTGCTCGGTTCGGGATCAAGCACCCAGTCGGTCAGCAGTTGATAGGGATTTTCGTGACAATGGGCAAGTCGTAATGGAATATCTGCCAGGTAGCATAGCAACGCTGATGGCAAAGGGTTTTGGCTAAACACAGTAAAAATGACGGCTGCATCAAAAGCCTCCTGGCGCAGAGCTTCCACCATTGCTAGTTCGGGACGGCTGTTCAGTCTTGGTGCCGTCGCTTTCATCCAGGGTGGATCGTAGGTGATGACGCGATCGATCTCTGGTACAAGTGCTGCTACGTCTGCTCCCGAATATGACGTAAGTAAGGTAATGTGACGGTTAGGATCTCCCTGTTTCAATGCCCGGATTGCCGGAGTGGTCATTAAGACATCACCGATCGCATCCAGCCGAATACACAAGATTTTTTTCGCTTGCTGCCACTGTTCTTCTACCACTGTGTGTTCTTCTACCACTGTGTTTTCTTCTAACAATGTGTTTTGCAGAATCATGCAACCTCCGTTAACTCATTGATTCCATCGCCTGATGTTTCTTCTTGAAACTGGTCAACTTGCAGTTTAGAGTCTGCTGCGATCGCTATTTGCAATTCTTCCGCAGAACAAGTAGCTGTACCGTCTTTTGCAACGACAATCGCTGCTGCCGTTGCCGCTAGTTCCGCCGCCACTGTGATGGATGTTCCAACCGCTAAGGCAAGGGTGAGCGCACTGATGAAGGTATCGCCTGCTCCCGTCGGATTGACACAAGTGATGGCTTTGGCTGGGATAAGATGCGGCGATCGCTCACGTTGGAGGATGATGGCACCATCCACATCTAATGTCACAATGGCAAATTTGGCTCCTGTGCGGTCTAGCAGTTGATGACGATGTTGGGCAATTTGCTCAAGACGGGTCTTCGTCTGGTCATCAAGGGCGATTGCCATTTGGGATGCCAGCAGGCGCATCGCTTCCTCATAATTGGGTTTCACAGCCGTTACACCAATCGAGCGATAGCTGGCTAACCGCTTGGAATCCACTACCAGTAGCTTTGGTACCTGAGCCTGGAGTTGAGCGATCGCTTCAATCACTTGTGGTGTCAACAGACCATAGCTGTAGTCAGAAATTACAATCGCATCGCACGGCATGAAACGGTCAGTCAACTGCTGGATGAGCTGCCGCTCGGTGTCGGGGGCGATCGCCTCCGTGCTGCCCTGATCCATCCTCACTAACATTTGAGACGCTGCCATTACCCGACTTTTAACCAACGTGCGCCGCAAGGGTTGCTGCAACAGCACCTCGGTTTCAACCCCATAGCGTACCAGTGCATGTTGTAAAAGTTCGCCTTCCACATCATCACCAATCACCGAGAGTAACGATACCTGAGCACCAAGGCTGCGAAGATTGACTGCCACATTGGCTGCCCCACCAGGAATATCCTGACGATCGCGCAGTGCGACTACCGGAACAGGAGCCTCCTGACAAAGACGGGTAGCCTCGCCCAATAAATAGCTATCCAGCATCGCTTCACCAATGACAATGATGTGTCGATCGGCAAACGTATTGATAAGGCTAGACACATTCGTGTGCATGAAGGGAGTTGTTGGTGATTAGTTGTTGGTGGTTAGTGATGAGTTTTGAGGTTTGGATCAACTTTGACCCGCTGACTACTGACCGCTGACCGCTGACTGCTGACCGCTGACTGCTGTCTCCTACTTAATAATGTGCGCTGCCTCAGCCAAATCCTTCGCTAGAAAATGAGGTACTCGCTCTGATGAAAGCAGCCATTCCGTCTCGTTGCCATTGTTAATGAGAATCGTTTGACAACCCACTCGACGACCGGCTTCCACATCGTTCAAAATGTCACCAACAAACCAGGATTGGGTTAAGTCGATCGCGCGATCGCCCGCAGCTTGCAGGAGAAGACCCGGCTCCGGTTTGCGACAATGGCAGGCGATCGCATACTCCATTACCGTGCCATCGGGATGATGGGGGCAGTAATAAAACCCATCTAACAGCACATCAAATGGCTCCAACAGTTCCTGTAGACGTGCTTCCACTGCTGTCAGGGCTGATTCTGGAAAATAACCCCGCGCGACACCTGATTGATTAGAAATGACAATCAGTTGATAGCCCAACTGCTGCACTTGCCGTAAGCCATCTCCCGCACCGACCGTTAACCGGATTCGCTGTGGATCGACGTTGTACGGCACGTCTTCAATCAACGTACCATCCTTATCCAAAAACACCGCTCGGTTTTTCATTTCCACTCTTCACTCCTCTCCCCTCACTTCCTCATCAGGGCCACGACGACTCTTGCATGGGTAGCACAGTCACTTCAGGAATGACCGTCGCTGCCGGTTGAGACAGCACATAGCGAATGGTATCTGCCACGTTCTTAGGATCTTGCAGCTTTTCCAGCGGTGTGTCAGGGAAGCGATCGAGAATAAACGGTGTTTGCATTCCACCAGCAACTACAGCCGTTACTTTAATACCATAGGTACGTGCTTCTACATGGAGCGCGTGGCTAAAACCTAGCAAACCCCATTTGCTGGCATGATAGGCAGATGCATTTGCCCAAGCTCGTTTGGATGCGGTCGAAGCAATATTGATGATATGTCCGCTTCGTTGTTGCTGCATTGTTAGTAGCACTTGCTTAGAGAGGATGAATGGCGCGCGTAGATTGACTGCCAAGACGCGATCCCAATCGGCGATCGTTAATTCTTCCACAGGTAACGTGACATCTGTACCCGCGTTGTTGATCAAAATATCCAGGCGACCAAATTCCTGAATGACGTGGGCGATCGCCGTTTCCACCTGCTGTTCATCACAGACATTGAGATGGATTGCCTGCGCTTTGCCTCCATCTGCCTGGATTTCTAACGCAACTGTCTCCGCAAGCTCTTCACGGATGTCCGCTACAATGGCGATCGCGCCTGCCTCACCTAGCATCCGACAGATTGCCTCGCCTAGACCGCGTCCACCGCCCGTTACCAGCGCCACTTTTCCGGTTAATTCAGACATTGTTTGAACTCCTTGCTATCGAATAATTAGCTAATCGTTGCTGGCAGATCAGAGGCAATCGCTTTATCCATCAGGCGTTCTACCGCTTCTACCAGTTGAACACTATTGGCTATAGATGGATGGTTGGATGATTGTTCTGTCACAAACCATTTCTCTACCAACTCACAAAGCAGATGGATAACCACGATCTGCACTTCCTGAATATGCTGCGGTTCTGAAGACGGCACCACAATGCAATAGTCCGCTAGCGATCGCAACGTCCCACCGTCGCCACCCAAAAGGGCAATGGTTTGCACGCCCTGCAATCGAGCCACATTAAAAGCTTCAACCAAATTGCGCGATCGACCACTGGTGCTAATGCCCATCAGCACATCACCTGGTTTGCCAAACGCCTCCACCTGACGCGCAAAGACATCCTCAAACCCCACGTCATTTGACCATGCAGTGAGAACGGCGGTGTCAGCCGTTAACGCCATGGCTGGAAAGCCCGGTCGGCTGCATTTAAAGCGACCCACAAATTCGGCGGCACAGTGCTGAGCATCGGCTGCACTGCCCCCGTTGCCGCACAGCATCACTTTGCCACCACGATCGAAGCAAGCACTTAGCACGTCAGCCGCGTCTAAAATGGATTGCTGTAGCTGCTGTTTGGATGTTTGTAAGGCAGTGACAACTTGATCGAAGCGGCGATCGATCAGTGCAAACGCCTGGAGGGTATGACGGCGCTCTGGCTGATGGGTGGCGATCACTTGCTCATACAAGGTTGCCATCGTTGTTGCCACCCTTTGCCATGTAAACAACGCGTTGACACGTTGAATTGCCTGTCGCCCGAAGCTATCCAGCAACTGAGGCTGTTGATAGAGATGGGCAATGCGATCGGCAATTGCCATTGGATCATTCG
Organism: Tildeniella nuda ZEHNDER 1965/U140; assembly: GCA_019358895.1. Taxonomy (GTDB): domain Bacteria; phylum Cyanobacteriota; class Cyanobacteriia; order Leptolyngbyales; family Leptolyngbyaceae; genus Stenomitos; species Stenomitos nudus. The sequence continues at coordinate 46,065 of JAHHIG010000015.1, forward strand.
GTGGAACGAGGTAGCCCGTTTCGCCATCTCGTACCGTAAATTTAATCCCACCCACATCAGAGCCAACGACAGGTGTACCACACGCCATCGCTTCGATCGGTGTAATGCCAAACGGTTCGTACCACGGCGTTGTAATGAATACATCGGCAGCACTGTAGTAATATTTCAGTACTTCACGCCCCTGACGACCCACAAAGGTGACATAATCTGCCACTCCAGCTTCAGCCGCGATCGTCTGTAACCGAGTCATTTCAACTGTAACGCGTGCATCAGCATCAGCTAAATCACCACCCACAACCAGCAAGTGTGCTGCCGTTTGATGTTCCTGAATCAGGTATGCAAGACTCCGAATGACCGTGTCAACGCCTTTGCGAGGCACCATACGACCCAGTTGCAGCAGCACACGCTCCTCAGCCGGAAGCCCCAACGCCACACGGGCAAGCGGTTTGCTCAATGGTTCAAATTCAGTGGCATTGAAACCACAGGGAATAATGACAATCTTGTTGGGATCAGCATGATAGAGACGGCATAAATCCTCCTCATCTTGAGGACATTCTGCAATAATGGCATCCGCTTCAGACGCAATACGGTCTTCGATCGCAAACCGCTCATCGGGAAATTCGTCTGCCCTACCTTGATGGAAACGACGCACACGCCCCAAAGCATGGTACGTCATTACAAATGGAATCCCCAATTGCTGCTTGACCTCGGCTGCCACCAGCCCAGACATCCAAAAATTGGCATGAATGAGATCATAAGACGGCTGTTGGCGTTGACAAAACTGAAGGACATACGCTGTAAACTCTGCCATAAACGGCAGCAAATCTTCTTTACGGATATGGAATGCAGCACCAGCAGGCACATGAATCAAACGCACACCATCAACCCAGTGGGCAACTTCTGGCAAAAGCAGATGGTCACGACGGGTGAATATATCAACCAGGTAGCCCACTTTTGCCAGATGCTTGGCAAGCTGCCCCACATATACATTCTGCCCACCGCTATCAACGCCACCCAGAACGCCAAATGGAGAGGCGTGTTCACTGATTAAAGCAATCCGTTTCATGCCCTACCTCCTGCTACTGTGTGCAATGTTGAAGTCTGGTGATGTTCAGTGCCCGTCACCAAAGCAAACGCTGCTTCCCAATCACGAGTAAACCGTTGAATATTGAAGCGCTCTTGAGCATACCGTCGTGCTCCTTCACCCAGACGGCGCGCCTCTGCTGGCTCTCGTAGCAGCCTCTGCATCACTGCTACTAATTGATTGACATCGGTGCCGACATAGCCAGAAACGCCATTCTCAACAACCATTGCCATTTCAGTCGTTGCTAAACCCACGATCGGCATTCCCAGCATCATTGCCTCACATACCGCTAACCCCAGGCTGGTATAGCGAATGGGATTGAAGAAAAAACGATACCGTGCTTGCAGTGCAGGCAGTTGAGCATGAGGAACTTCGCCCAAGCCATCTAATTCCATTGAACCCATGCCAACGAGATCGAGCGGCACCTGCCGACGGACTTGCGTAAAAATATCGGCACCTAAACGGCGACCGCGCGATCGTAAGCCATTCACAACGACCAAACCGCGATCGAGTTCACCTGTATAATGCACTGATGGAACTGTCACGCCGTGCTCAATCACACAGGTCGGAGTCTTGCCACTATCCCACATCAACGCGTTGAACGGCGTGACGTGAACCAGCATCACATTGGGATCATTAACTACATGGCGTGTATTAGTGGGATGCTCCTGCGGCGGATCGTGCTCTAGATAGAGACGCGGTAGCTGACGTTGAGACTCAGATAAAATTTCGTGCTGATCGTGCAGATAATTCTTCCGCGATTGAAACAAAATACAGTCGAATGCTTGTTCTCGCACCAACGCAGCAGGCACATCACGGACGTTATCTGACCACAACGAATTGCCTAAACGACCACCATAGCCTTCAGGATAGCCCGGTTTCACTGGTAGATAGAATTCATGACGGCATTGCATTAGGTAGGAAAGATAACTTCCATGAACGTGCCAAGTCAGAATGCGTAATGGACGCATGAATGGTGTACCTGATTAGTAATTGTTTGTAGCAATTTCTTTGCCGGAAATGCAGTAACCAGCTTCGATAAATGCCTGCTCAAGTAGTGAATGCCTGCTTAAGTAGTAGCACCCAAGCGATTTTTGCCTTGCACTAAAAGCAAAGCTAGAGTAATCGCTTTGATTCACAAAATTAGATGCATCCTTACTAGCTATGATGAATTGATGAGTAAAAAGATTCATCGGCAGCTTGCCTAAGATGCTGTTGATCCCACTGTGCTGCAATTGGGCATTTGCACAACGTACGAGTATCACTATGCAGCGATCGCAAAAATAGTGCCAATCGAATCTGCATAGCATCATCAAAACGACGTGGATCTAGCCCAGTTAATGAGGTAATTTTTTCTAAGCGATAGCTGAGCGTGTTGCGATGAATGGATAACCGACTGGCAGTTGTTGAAAGAGAGCAGTTCTCAAAAAAGAAAACATCTAACGTCTCTAGTAGTTCTGCTTCCTGGTCAAGTGGACTAAGAAGATACTTAGCCAGATCAATCTTGGTGCGTTCATGGGAAAGACCGACAAAGGCTGCAATACCCAATGCATCTAGACAATGCACTTGATTTTGACCATAAAAATGCTTGCCTAACGAAAGGGCTGCTCGCGCATCTTGATACGATGAAGCCAACCCCTTTAATGTAGGATGATAGCGACCAATACCAATACTAATTGTGGTAGTTGTATCGGTACGTAAGCGATCGAGTAAGGCAGCTCCGGCTCGTTTGAGTGCTGTTAAATTTGCCCAAGACGAGTCAACTTGACGCGGTTCGTCATGCGTTGTCCATGCGGCTAAATCTTGTGTACCACTAGCCTTCAACACAGCAATCTCACCGTTACCAATATAAGCACAAATTGTTTCATTAGGTAGATGGAAGAAACTAACGACGCTACTGGTAACAAGCTGTGCGCGTCGCAAGATTTGTGCTGATGGTTCAAGCTCTCTTAGTGCAGCAGCAGACAAAATATAGTCCGCAGCATCAATGAGGATGACCGCACGTGGGCGTGTAAGATCCATGCCCAAGATTTGCCCTTCCCTCAAAAGATTGATTTCACTAAAGTTGGAGCCAATCAGTAAATCATGAATAAATTTATTTTTTAGTTCATGGTGGTCAGGTTGCTTCACCAGCAACGCTTGAGCCATCAATTCCACCAACAGTTGAGCCGGACGTGATGAAATAACTTCATCACCGCTCGATTTAGCGACAAGGACATCGCACCATTGTCCATCTAAGGATATTGGTAGATGGATGTATGCTTCTGTGTCTTGGATAGTTGCATTGAGTAACTCTGATGTGGGTAATTCGGATGTACGTAAACCCGTCAACGAATAGTCTTTGCTCCTGGCAACGATCGTGCCCTGAGCATCCAGCACCAAAATCTGTGCCGTTAAAGTTTCTGACAAACGTTCAGCAATCGCGATTGCAACTGATTGAAATTGGCTACTCATGCCTACTTTCCGTTTCATCCAATTTCGCTCAACTGCAACTTAGACACTGAGTCTGTAGCAATGGGTTGCTGCAAAAGCGCGTCTGCTTGCGCGATCGCATCGCCCGCAGTCGCACCTGTAGCGTGACAAAGCACCCGATGACGATCGCGATTAAGTGGTGCCCACCGCTGTGGATCGGAAGCTGTAAAAATTACTACACTAGGCACTTGAAGCGCATCAGCTAGATGAGAAATACCCGTATCGTTGCAAACCAGCAGGCGAGACCCCTTCAGCAAGACAGCTAGTGCGCCCAATGTTGTGCAACCAGCTAAATTCAGCGATTCAGCTTGCATGAGTTGGGCAACAGCATGGGCGATCGGCAACTCTTCTGACGTTCCCGTTAAGACAATTTGGCACCCGCGCTGAGCAAGTGCATCGGCAACGATCGCAAACTGTTTCGGCGACCAGCGGCGCTCAACTACACTTGCGCCCGGATGGATGCAAACATAGCATCCCCGACGAAGATTGTAAGTTGCATCGACTGCTTTCAATGCCTGATAATCAGCCTCTTGAAGCGGAAATTCTAAAGCTTCACCTTGAGCAGGTATACCTAAAAACGACAGCAATCGTAAGTATCGCCTTACTTCTGGCTCGTGCTTTGGGTACGGCAAAAATCGCTTAGCATCTGGACAGTATTGCTCAGGCAAAAAGAAACCTGCGTTGCGCTTTGCTCCTAACAGTAATGCAATTGGGTTTGTGATGACACCACTACCATGCATTTGAAGTGCTAAGTCAAACTGCTGTTTTTGGGCTGCTGCTAAAAACGTTGGAATCTGCTGCACTTGAGGCTCTTGCTCTGGTAAGCCTGGATAGCCTGGAAAGACCAACAACTCATCTAAATACTGATGAAAGCGTTGAACCAAAGCCTGCGTTTTTTGCAAACCTACTAGGGCGATTTTTGCCTGTGGCAACGCTGTGCGGAGCGATCGCAACGCAGGCACAATGCATAGAAAATCGCCCAGACCCTCCAGCGATCGAAGCACCGCTACCTGTTTGAAATTAGAAAAATGCTCATTGTCATACATTGCATTTCTTAGAGCTTAAATCACAATGCAACACTGCTACTGATACGCGAACAACTCACGGTCTATGGTTGCTGCCATAACCAATCACAGCTATTTTGTGACGGTAAACTAACTCTGCACCGTACCAACCAGTAATGCCAATTAATGTCGCCACAAAAAGCGAAAGAACCAGCCCGATCGGCAAAATTGCTCCCGTTTGATTACCCCAGCGCAGCACAAAGCTAATCAGTGACAGGCTCAAAACGGCAATGTTGCCAACCATGTGAATCCAGCCAGCCTGATGCTCACGGACACGATCGATTTTCACGAAGTCCAGCATCCCTGTTATGGCTGCTGCCAATCCAGCGACAAGACCAGCACCAATCAGCCAGAATGATGCGCGTGCCCAAAATGCATCTCCAGTCAACCAGTACCCAACGTCTGTGCCTAAAGCACCCGTCAGAAAGGCAATAGGAAACGTCACAATCAGTGGATGAAACGGATGACCCGCGATCGCAACAGTACTCGGTACGCCACTGTCACGATACTCTCTCTCATCGCTTTCAATTACAGGAGGGATATTGGGTGTTTGAGTCATAGTTTTACCTTAAAGAATTGCGCTCAATCATCAGTTGCCTTATTCGCTTTGCAACAAAGGGTTCAATCCATTGCACGTTTCGCTGCATTAGTCGCGTTGTCGATCGGTTCTTTAACGCCACGAGATAAATCTTCAGCAGCCGCTTTTGTATTCCGCTTTGTCTGGTCGAACGTACGCGAAGTCTGCCCTGACGCATTTCTTACATTGCGTTCGATGTTCTTGGAACCGCGTTCCCCAAATTGTCCCAGGCTCTCCTTTGCCTCGTTAGCGGTTCGACCAATGTCATCCCCAATGTTCTCAATACGCTCTTGCAAAGGTGTCCCGCTACGGAAGTTTTTGACATACTGTTCAGGGCTGTCAATCCCTTTCTGATTGATGTTGCGCTCTACTCGATCCTTTAACGCTTTGGCTTTTGCATCCACATCGGCTTTATCAAAGCGAGTTGCATCAACATCGTCAAAGTTATTCATCCCACCTTTGTAAGGTTGGCTTTGACCAGGCGTATTGGGACTATTAAGCTCCTTCAACGTTGCCGTATCGGTTGCATCTGCACGACTACAAGCGGTGCCAAAAAACATCAACAGGCTCACTGCGGCAACAGCTAGAAGTCGATTCAACTGAGCGCCTTTTAGAAAGGAGAAAATTCTGTTCATGCTCTCACTCCATTACTGCTAATTATGCTGATCAATGTTTGCTGCTCTTACCCTATGTACAACCTCAATATGCACAGGGAAGAGACTGTCTATACGCCTGTCATGAAGGCGATCAAAGAGGCGATTAAGGAGCACCGCTACTCTGGCTTTGCCAATCCTGATTGCTCAATTGACTTTTCAGTCGAGCCAGTTAGGTGCTTAGAGGCTTCCTTGAATGTGTTGCCCACTTTCTCTAAAAGTTTGGCATCCGGGTCACTGCGATCGAATACAGCTTGAGGTTCCTCAGGTGCTTGCTGCAATTCCTTCATTGCGTTTCTGGCTTTTCTGGAGGTCTCGCCCATACTTTGGTTGTCTCGCCCTGAAAACGCACGTTCAATCTTCTGATCTGCGGCTGCAACCAATTGACTAGAACCTGAGATGCTGGCACGATCGCGCTTGCTGACAGTAGGGTCAGTAGACATCTGATAGTCGTTGTAGCCATCCCCACCAGCTTTGTGAGGATTGTTTTGTCCACCCATTTGTACAGGCGGGTTGTTTGGACGAGCACCGACATTGTTCTCGCTACTGCAAGCAACGTTCAAAAGAAGAATCAATCCTGCTGCAAACACTGCGACGATCCTGCCCAGACGCAGCGTTTGACACAAGGCAGCTAACGTATTCACCAAGACATCTTCTCCTACGTAATTTAAGAAACTTAAGACGTAACGTCAATGGCTATCTCGATTCAATGGATAACCATTCACAAAAATACTAAGCACAAGCGGCTAACGTTTGCTCTATCTAGGGTGTGAGTTGAACTCTAAGAGCTGAATTAGCAAGCCGCCCTAGCTAAAAGGGTGCAATTGATTACGGATGAAAATTAAGCATTGATTCAGTCGTGTGATAGATACTGTCAATTGTTATATTGGCTACATTTGTACATAACTCAACTGCTTGTTGCTTGCTGTCCTACTGTTCAGCGGTTGACGAAACTGAGCTTTAGCCGTTTTATGCCAGGAGAATTGCCTTGTGATTGTTCATCCGACTCAGAACGGTTGGCAGATTATTTACCATCGCGCTCATGCTCTGCTGGCTGCTCAAATTGCTGGACATTGGCGGCGTAAAGATGCTCCCCCTCGACTGTATGAGACAGTGGCAGCCATCTCACACCACGATGATTTAGCAAAAGAGTGGGAGAGTGATAATTTAACAGAGGCGGGAACACCAAAAGATTTCTTGATGGATGAAGGCGACTCCTATGAGCCTTTGAGAGAACACATAGAGCGTGCGTTGTATCGGGGACACTGGGTTGGGTTGCTAAACTCCATGCATATGTCCCATTTGAATGCGAGTAAGCGCGGCACGTCGGCTGAAGCAGATGCTTTCCTGGATGAACAGTCAAAAAATCAAGCACGGTGGCGTAAGGAAGTTGAAGCGTCACAAGAAGATGCTGATAGTGCGTATGCCTTTATGCAGTGGTGCGATCGCCTTTCACTCATTCTCTGTCAGCACGAGCTACCAATGGATGAGCGTGCGTTAGAAATTAGCAAAGGACCCGATGGACAACGGTACAACGTGATCCAGCACGACAATGGTTTGTTAACTGTGACTCCCTGGTGCTTTGAAGACGATCGCTTTACGGTCAATGTGGAATCAACATCACTCTCACAAGTGACCTTCGAGAGCAATGAACATTTGATTGATGCCTTAAAACAGTCACCCCGTAAGCTCCTGGAATGGACATTTGTTAAGGAAGATCCTGAAGCAATGCAGGACAATCCATTGAGCTAATTAGAGATTAACGCCACCCTGTTCAACCTTCCAAGTTAATCATTCGTATGCCCGATCGCCTGCCAGATTCGATTGCCAGTATCCTCACGACAGCAGCAACACCCGATGCCCTTTTTACTGCCCTGATGCCTGCGCTGGGAGCTTATTTAGAGTGCGATCGCTGTTTCCTCTACCTGCGAGAGCCAAGTACACACATGGGCAAAGTACCCTTTTGCTGGGTACGCAATGCTGAGATGCCAATGGTTTATGACGAAGAGTGGAAACTTGAGCCACCCTCTTTGCCTGATCGTGATCCCATGTTTGCTGCTGCTTTGCGAACAGAGCCTTCTGTTGTGGTTGAGGATGTGGAAACTGCCAGTCCTGACACTTTAAACCAACAGTTTGAACGTGAGAACTTTGGGCATCGAGCACTCATTCATGCTCATCTTTGTCACGGAGGACAGCTTTGGGGAGTTTTGCAGCCCAGTGTGTTTGGTCGTCCAAGACAATGGACATGTGCAGAACAAGCGACGATCGCACAAGTGGTGCAAGCCATTACTCCTAGCGCTATTGCTTATGTCAAAGCGATCAAGGAACTGCATGATTAGGATCGCACGCTCACCGACACTCTAAAACAAAGCCTGCATTCACTCCTCATCAGGGCGGTCTTCTGTAAACTGATCGATCGCCTCTCGCATTCCTTCGGAGTAGGGTTCCAGAACGGTTGATGCGACGTGCAGATCGGCAAGTGCCTGACTAAATTCCTCTGAATTGGGGTCAGCGTTTTCTAAGGTTTGAATGGCGGCGATCGCCCGTTCTAGCTGAGGACGATAGTCAGCTAGATGAACTTTAAGCAACGCCAACGATTTATTGTAAGTGAGCGTCATTTGTTCAACCTCCTTTCAAGTTTGGCAATTTGCTGACGGCAAACGGCAACGGTCTTCTCCCACTTAGCAATGAGTCCTTGCCGCTGTTGTTCTAATGGTCTGCTAAGTTCTCCGGCAATCTTTTTCAAATGCTCTTCCAGTGCCCGGTGCTGCCCTTGCAACTGCTTACGATATTCTTTATTCTTCGTCATACCTGTACCCTACACCCTACATCCCACACCCCACACCCTATTCTCCCATTCTCGCAAAATGCTCCTGCAAGGACTTGTGGATAAACCGATAGACTAGGATAAAGCTGAAAAGATAAGCTGAGGACAGAGCGTGTGAAAGAAGCCGTTACCTATCAGACACTTTTACAAGAAGTGAGGGATCAGGGCATTCAGCAAGGGCTGTCAACTGTCGCACTCAACCTGTTGCACGAAGGGGTAGAGATTGCACAGGTCGCAAAGCTGACTGGGTTGCCGACAGAGCAGGTACAACGCTTAAGTGAGACTGGAACAGATGAATCAGCTCATGACGAGCCGCTGGTGAACTTTATCGGTGCGGTATCTCATGGTTCCTTGGCACAACAGCCTGATGTAGAGCTTTATGGCGACTAAGGTCTTTGTTGATACCTGGGGATGGCTAACGCTGCACGATAAAAGCGAAGTAAGGCATCGAGAAGTGGTCGAGTTTTACAAGGACTTCCGTTTCCGAAACGGTGTGGTTTGCACGACTGACTATGTGTTAGACGAAACCTTGACGCTCTTGTTTAAGCGGTTACCAGTCTCTCAAGCCCAGCGATCGATGGAAACCCTAACCACGGCATTCGTGGCAGAAACCTTCAAACTGGAATGGATTACACCAGTTCGCTTTGCTCAAGCACAAGCACTGCGCCTGAAGTTTTTAGACAAGCCTCAAATCTCTTTTACAGACCTGACCTCAATGGTTGTCATGGATGAACTGGAGATTGAGCAGGTTCTTACTGGCGACGCTCATTTCATCCAGGTTGGCATGGGCTTCCAACGGATTCCCTGATTGCTCACTTTTTTCATTCCCTACTCCCTATTCCCCACTCCCTACTCCCCCATCTTGGCAAAATGCTCCTGCAAGGACTTGTGGATAAACCGATAGCGCCCCCCGACGCGCTGAAGGAAGAGCCGATCGGTGCTCCGCACACACTTCATGAGCGGTGCAGTAGTCGAGACGGGCATAGTTCCAGGGAATGAAATCACTTATTTGAAAGCATACACATCGACACTGATTGCTTTTGTCGGTTGATGGTCTCCATGTAGCATTTGCCGAATTTTTTCAGTGGTTTCTCTGCTAAAGGTTGTTTCGCCACAGCGAGAACAGACGATCGCAGGGATATTTTCGACTAGAACAGGTTTTCCATAAATTTGAAAGACCTCACTGACCTGTTCTTCATGCGTCTTATTTGCTCCACAGTTATGGCACTGAAACATGGTTATCTCCTTTGGGAATAGTTAATCCACTCAAGATTATTCGGCTCGTAGAGCGTGATGATTCTCACAAGTTCTGATTGAGCAAGCGAGACTTGAATATGGAGCGGTCGATGTGTTGCGGTAAAGCCTAAAAGTAGACAACTTGGTGAATATTTATCATTTGGATACGCTTCAATGCTGATGGCATTCAAGCCAGCTTCTCTAATTTCCTGTTCACTGATATTACGCTCAATGGCTCGTTTGAAAGCATGGCGGCTGAACTCAAACTGCCCTGCGTAGAGTTGTTGTCGAACCGCATCAATTGTCTTCATTCATTCTAATGATTCCTGCTCCTCTCATGCTCTAACCCCACTCCCCACTCCCCACTCCCTACTCCCCCATCTTTGCAAAATGCTCCTGCAAGGACTTGTGGATAAACCGAACTGACAAGTCAGCGCTCCGCGATCGCGCCCATCAACCCGCTGAAGGAAGAGACATCCTGTGCGGTGGTTGAGCAAGCGAACATAGTTTCAGGCACATAGCCTCATTTGAAAGGATTCACGATCGTCAACTGCTGCTCAACCACCAGACCATCTTGCATATCTTCAGAGTAGAGAATCTCTGCATTAGCAGACAGCGCACTGGCAACAATCAGACCATCCCAAAACGAGAAGCAGTAACGTGATCGCAGGCTTGAAGCAATCGTCAGAGTTTCAATATTTAGAGCAACAACAGTACAGCGACTTTGAAAGGACTCAATCAGAGTTTGAATTTGGGCTTCTGTAAACGCTGCTTTCCTGAACGCATTTGCACAAACCTCATTAATCACTTGTGTACTGGTGATGATGTCTTGTGCTGCGGTGAGAGAGAAGGCAATTGTACGCTTTCGCTCACGCTCTTGAGCCTCAAGTGATTGATTGTCTAGCAAACGATATAACCACACGTTGGAATCGAGGAAGTATGGTTTGTTGCTCATAGACTGCGATCGTGCACTTCATCCCTGGTTAAAAAGCGATCGACCTTAACCGGATTTTGCGCCAGTTCATCCATGATGTCTGGTCTAGAAGCTTGCCTCTGAGCTTGCTTTAGCACAGTAATTTTAACCGTGTTCGCGTCTGCAAGTGACTGCTTGTATTCTTCAGGTATCACAATCACCCCATTCTCGACCGTTGCCTGAAATTCTACAGAACCCATCATCATGCTCCAACCTGCACACGTCTATTCTACTCCCTACACCCCACTCCCTATTCCCCCATCTTGGCAAAATGCTCCTGCAAGGACTTGTGGATAAACCGATAGCGCCCACCGACGCGCTGAAGGAGGAGACGTTCGGTGCAGTAGTCGAGAAAGCGGGCATAGTTCCAGGGAATAGAGCCACTATGGAAGAGAATACAGCGAAGGATAAAGTGTTGAATAAAAGCTATTCCTCCTACAAATAGGAAACTCCTCATTCCTAAAAGTAGACCAATGTTTAATCCCTCAATTGAACCAAGAAATAGAAGTCCTGTTAATCCAAAGAATAGCCCAATAAAAAGGAAACTATAAGTTGCATTACTCAGTGAATCAAAAATACCTTGATTTCTGATTTTGTTTGGTTTTATGTCTACTTTATGTAGACCGAAACCTGGCTCTAGTAAAGTGCCTAACATTATGGTGCCGATAATTGCACCGCTCAATAATGAGGCTTTGACATTTGCAAGCCAGCCAACCAATGTAAAGACTATTCCAAATAGCAATGAAACGATTCCTAATACAAAGATGATTTTCAGTGAAAATTTTGTATCTTTAACTGGTTCAATGGATAAAGGTAATACTCCAACCTGACCGAACGTAATTCCAAAGCTCATTGAAAATATTAGTAATATAAACAGTCTACCGCTTGACTCTTTACTTAGTCTGAGAAGTATTCCACTTAAGCTGAAAACACATACGCTGGTAAGTTTGAAAGCAATTTCGTAGAATTTTAACTTTGCATTGTTATAAAGCCAAGAGGGTTGTATTCTTTCAATTAAAAACTCAGTTTGTGACTCTTGCTGCAACTGTTTTGCCAGAAAACTGATCCAGTAGCGGATTTGTCTTGCCGTTGGCGGTTTGCCCTTCTCATATATATGACTCTTGAGTTCCCAATGCAACATTTGCTCCACATAGGCATCCAGCAGTAAATCTAATCGTTGCTCCATCAAGTTTGCCTGCTGCCACTGGTTGCAGAGAAGTTTCGGGTAAGATAGAGCCAGAATGCTTAACCATAGCGGCGTTCTAATCAATTCCCACATTGCCTCATCTTGCCGTAGCATTTGCCAGAGTTCTGGTTGGTTTGTTGCGGTTAAGTATGCCTGAATTTGCGTGTCGGTAAGGGTCTGCAACAAGATAGCTCCATTCAGGTGCATTCGGGTTTCGTTGTGTGGCTCCGCTGCTTCCGATTGCCACTGTCCCCGCACCACTTTTTCGTATTCTTCGCGCCGACAGCAGACGGCTAATGAGGGTGGTCGATCGTCGCTCTCCAGCCAGCGGTTAATTGCCTGCACACAACCTTCCTGATGCTCTGGCTTTACTTCATCCAGTCCATCCAGCAGGGGCAAAAGGTGCTTGTCTGCCAGCCATTGTGTGCCAATGTCCTTTCGCACCCCGTATTTTGACTTCAGTTCTTCCACCAACCAGGCGGTCATCGTCTGCTTTGGGTCTTTCCACGACGACAGGTTTAACAGGACGGGGATGAATGCGGTTGGGTTTTGTTCGGCTCGATCGCACAACCCCTTTGCCAAATCCAGCATCGTCATCGTTTTGCCTGCTCCTGGCTCACCCAGAATCAACAGTCTGCCGTCAATGCCTTTAAGCGTGAACACCTCCAAAATGCTTGTCTCAGTTGGCAATAATTGGGGCGACTTGGGTCCAATTTTGACCTCTGCATCCAACGGTCGCCTCACCTGCTGCGGTTGAGCTTGCTTGCCCAGGTTGATGAACACGGCATTATGCAATGATTGATCCAACCGTGAGATCACTTCTTGCTTGACCGCTTGCAGTAAGAGCGTTTGACTGCGCGATCGGGCATCCTGTTGAGGCGGTTCAGGTAGCACTGTCTCTTCCTCTGACTGCCTGTTCTGCCAGAGTACGATCGCTGCTGCAATCAGCGTGATCACAACCACTGCCCCAATGATGACTTGATCTCTATAGGGAAAGTTTGGAGTAGGTGGTAGCTGATTAATCAAGTAACCAAGCAAACTGGCGATTATCGCAGCAATCAAAACTTGAACGATCGATTTGGTTCGCATTCAAGGAGTTCCGGCAGGCAAGATGTAAGGCTGCTCTTACTATAGCCATAGAAAAGCTGGAGTTCAGAGGATAAACAATGAACCTTTTGGCTCGACATTCCGAATTCTGAGCAGAAGCACTCCAGGCTTTAACGCGATCGTTTTTGCTTAAGACGCGATCGTTCCTACTTCAAGTGGCATTGTTCCTACTTCAAGCGCGATCGTTCCTATTCCAAATGGCATCATTGCAGTTCAGAACACGATCGTTCCTACTTCAAGTGCGATCGTTCCTATTCCAAATGGCATCATTGCAGTTCAGAACACGATCGTTCCTACTTCAAGTGCGATCGTTCCTATTCCAAATGGCATCATTGCAGTTCAGAACACGATCGTTCCTACTTCAAGTGCGATCGTTCCTATTCCAAATGGCATCATTGCAGTTCAGAACACGATCGTTCCTACTTCAAGTGCGATCGTTCCTATTCCAAATGGCATCATTGCAGTTCAGAACACGATCGTTCCTACTTCAAGCGCGATCGTTCCTACTTCAAATGGCATCATTGCAGTTCAGAACACGATCGTTTCTACTTCAAATGGCATCGTTGCAGTTCAGAGGGCGATCGTTCCTATTTCAAGCGCGATCGTTCCTGTTTTAAACGCGATCGTTCCTACTTTAAATAGCATTGTTAGAGTTCAGAGGGCGATCGTTCCTTTCAAATTTCGCCCACGCCCCACACCCTACACCCTACACCCCACACCCCACACCCCACACCCCACACCCCACACCCCCATGCTCCCCTCTGGTGACGCTCAACCCACATCCTCCGAGCAATGGTTTGCCTTGTCGATCGGCAATTCGCGCCTGCATTGGGCACAGTTTATGGGCAGAGATATGCAGCGAACCTGGGACACCCCTCATCTGTCTGAAACTGATGTGCAACAGCTTCTTGCCACTCGGTTTATTCAAAAACCCAGCCTCTACATTGCGTCGGTTGTACCCCAGCAAAGCCAACTGTGGCAGGAGTATCCCTCAGCGCACGTCATTACGTTGGAACAGGTGCCGTTGCAGGGGCTGTATCCCACACTGGGGATCGATCGGGCGCTGGCAGTCTGGGGCGCGATCGCCACTGTTGGTAGTCCCGTTCTCGTGATTGATGCAGGCACCGCGCTGACGTTCACTGGTGCAGCAGGCGATCGTCTGGTGGGTGGTGCTATTTTGCCGGGATTGGGGCTACAGTTCCACACGCTCAACCAGGCAACGGCTGCCCTTCCTGATGTCGGTGCGGCAAGTCTTGCAGTGCAGCATCTTCTGCCGCCACGCTGGGCAACGAACACAGCCGACGCGATCGCCAGTGGCATTCTTTACACCCTACTAGCAGGTCTACAAGCCTTTATAGACGATTGGTGGCAGCAGTTTCCCGCTAGTAAGGTCATGCTACGAGGTGGAGACAGCGATCGTCTCTACAGTTACCTCACAGCCCATGCGCCCGCCTTGGCACGTCGAGTTACCGTTGAGCCGCATTTGATTTTTTGGGGGATGAGGAAGGTGAGGAGTGGGGAGTAGGGAGTGGGGAGTGGGGAGTGGGGAGTGGGGAGTTTCCGCCTTCTGCCTCCTGCCTTCTGCCTCCTGCCTTCATCCTTTAGCCTTTCTTCCTACAAATCCTCGAATCGCTTGAGCAACGGCATCAGGTTGGGTTTCGAGGAGATTACTGCTGGTACTGGGTAACTGTTGGAGTTTTGCGTCTGGGGCGAGTTGCGCGTAGGTTTGATTCAAACGTTTAGCCGTGGGGGTGTCTTGTTCACCCTGTAGCACTAGCACGGGCACTTTGAGCCATTTCAACTGTTCCTGGAGCTGTTCCGATCGCAGTTCTGCCCGTCGGCGTTGGAACAGCAGCTTGCAGGCAACAGGGAAAGCAAGGAGTTGTCGTCGTCGCTGTAACAGTCGGTCGGGATTGCGGAGTTTGAGGACTTTGCGGAGTGCGTGGCGCGATCGCAATACCCATCCCGTCACGGCTAGTTTTAATAACCGTGCTTGCCACCAGCGTCCTCCTAACCCTTCAGCCTGTACGCCTTCTGGTGCCAGCAAGACAACGCCTTCGACCTGATCGAGATACTTCAGCGCGTAGCTAGCCGCAATCCAACCGCCTAACGAATGCCCCACTAGACAGACCCGTCGTAGTTTCAGCGCTTCTAAATGCTCTGCCAAACACTCGACTTCCAGGTCGATCGCATAGTGGACGTTGGGTTGTTCTGATTCACCAAACCCCAGCAAGTCGGGTGCAAGGCAGTGATACTCCGTACTTAACCGTTCAATGATGGGTACCCATTGACCACTGTCGTCCCAGGAACCATGCAAAAAGACGATCGTGCGTCCCTGCCCCACTTCACGCCAAAAAATCTGACCTTGAGGGAGCCTGATACGAGCATTTCTGAGCGGTAGAGCCATCCTGAACAATGAAGTAGTGTTACGCGAGTCGTTTGAGTTAATACTAAACGTCGATCGCCACTTTTAGAAGTCCTGTATTGCTTTGTAGCGGTCAGCGGTCAGCGGAAAGCTGATAGCTGATAGCTGACGGCTGATAGCTGACGGCTGATAGCTGATAGCTGATAGCTGATAGCTCTCTACGCTAACGTCGTTTGTCCGTTCAGATAATCCTGAAGCTGGCGATCGTGATCGTGAGACAGCCGACCCAACGGTAACTCTCCTCGTGAGAACGCCTGCACATTGAGCACTTCCATCGGATCGCGGATTTGTATCGTGCCCTGTGCCTCCACTTCAACCACCACGCAGATCGAGTGAATGCGAGGGTCACGTTCTGGCGACGAATAAACACCGACTAGACGGCAAATTTTGGCGACCTCTAGCCCCGTTTCTTCCGTCAGCTCTCGGTAAACTGTGGTGATGAGGTCTTCGCCCCAATCAACCATACCGCCAGGTAAGCCCCACCGACCATTATCGCGGCGCTGCACTAGCACGATGCGCCCGTCTGGCAGAAGCGGAATAATGCTTGTGCCCGTCACCGGATGCCGGAACAGAACGCCCAATACAGCTTGTCCAAAATGCCATAACCGACGCATAGGTTAAGATTGCGGGCTGAAAAACTACCCGTTTAAGCAAGCGTCGCCAAAATCTCCTTCGCATGGGATTCAGGCTTGACTTTTTTGTAGATTGCTTCGATCGTACCATCTGGAGCAATCACAAACGTATTGCGACTGATACCGATGTATTCTTTGCCCATAAACTTCTTAAGCCCATAGCTCTCATAAGCAGTGGCAACCTGTCCGTCCTCATCTGTCAGCAACGGAAACGGCAACTCAAACTTAGTCGTAAACTTTGTGTGAGACTGAGCATCATCAGTGCTGACACCAAGCACCACAACATCTTTACCTTGAAATTCAGTATAGGAGTCTCGAAAACCGCACGCTTCTTTGGTGCAACCGGGAGTATTGTCGCGGGGATAGAAATACAGCACTACACGCTGACCTTGCAAATCAGCCAGGTTAACGATATTACCATTGCTGTCCGGCAAGCTGAACGCGGGAGCAGGATCACCAACACTAAGAGTCATAACGCGCTATTGAGTAAGCCATCACTATTGGATATTAAGCGCTTCGTTACAATCTGTCTAGCGGGATGAAGGCAGAAGGCAGGAGGCAGAAGGCAGAGAGCAGAAGGAAGAAACTCAAAACTCAAAGCTCCTTACACCCCACTCCCTACTCCCCACTCCCTACTCCCCACTCCCTACTCCCCACTCCCCACTCCCCACTCCTCTCCCCTTCCTCACAACACCCCTTTGGAACTGGGAATCGTGTGTGCGCGTCTGGGGTCGATTTCGGCTGCCATACGAAGCGATCGCGCCAATGCTTTGAACGTCGCTTCAATAATATGGTGTGAGTTGATACCGTCGAGTTGGCGAATGTGGAGCGTCATCTGGGAATGATTGACGATCGCTACAAAGAATTCCCGTACCAGTTGCGTGTCGTAGGTGCCAACGCGCTGAGTCGGAATCTCTAGCCCATAGCTGAGATGAGGGCGACCCGAAAAATCGAGTGCGACCTGAATGAGTGCTTCATCCAAAGGTGCAACGAAATGACCGAAGCGAATGATGCCTTTGCGATCGCCCAGTGCCTTTGCCAGCGCCATCCCCAGCGTAATGCCTACGTCCTCGTTGGTGTGATGGTCGTCAATTTCCAGATCGCCCGTTGCCTGCACGTGCAGATCGATCAGTCCGTGGGAGGAAATCTGGTGCAGCATGTGATCGAGAAAGGGAATCCCGGTTTTTGCAGCGCACTGCCCGGTACCATCCAGGTTCAGCGTCACCTGCACATCCGTCTCGCCTGTTGTGCGGCTGACCGTCGCGGTACGGGTTGGGACAGTCAATTGAGCTAGGTTTGTCAGTCTATCGCTGGTCTGCATGGCACTTGCACGTTAAGAGGCAACAGATTCATTATGGGCGATCGCGCGATCGTTCATCCAGCAAAGCGTTAATCACCACAGTTGTCGATCACCACAGTTCAAACGTGACTGCTCGATGCGACAGGTTGGGGTTGTAGTACGGATCGCCGTTGAGCTGATTGAAATAGCCCTTCCACTTTTGGTTTAAAGTTTCCCACTCATGAGGTTGCAGTCCTGCTTTGCGGCTCATTGATTCGTAGTGAATTAGGCGTGCATACGGTGTTACCACATTGCGATAGCCTGCCTGATGCACCTTCAAACAAAAATCTACGTCGTTATAGTTGAGCGGAAAGATTTCGTCCATGCCGCCCACTTGCTGGAACAGTTCCCGACGAATCATCAAGCACGCAGCCGTTACCGCCAGATAATTACGATTCACTAGATTGGAGCAAAAGTAGCCTGGATGATCGTCATCGAAACCGTGATACGCATGACCAGGATTCCCTCCTAGCACCATGACACCTCCATGCTGAAGCTTGCCGTCGGGAAAGAGTAGTTTTGCACCTACCGCGCCAATGTCGTCCTGCTGGGCAAATTCCAGCATCGACTCCAGCCAATCAGGTGTGATCACTTCTGTATCGTCGTTGAGCAGCAGCAGAAATTGACCGTTGGCATTGGCAGCACCCTGATTAATCCGGTGGGAGAAGTTAAATGGTTCTTTGCAGTGCACTAATTGCAGATTAGGCGTTGCATCACCTGCAAACGCTGTCGTTACTCTTGTCAGGATGTCGTCTGAAATGTCATACCCATCAACTAAAATCAGCTCGAAATTATGGTAAGTACTGCGTTCCTGAATGCTACGAAGGCAATTTTCTAGCGCGACCATCGATCGCTCTGCTGTCAGCATTGCCTTTCCGGCACTGGGAATGATGATGCTAATCAATGGTTCACCCATAAGCTGACGGCGAACGCGCCAAAAGCCCGGTCGATCGGGTACTGCTTCAACTAAACCGGGGTAAGCGCTGCGCGCCAGCATATCTTCTAATGCTCTCCGCGCTGCAACATACGCCCAGGGCTTTGCCTGTTCTCCACCAGCCGTCACGGATGCAGGAATCACCCGCCAGTGATAAAGAATTTTGGGAATGTGATAGATGGATCGGGTTTTTTCGACGACACGCAGCACCAGATCGTAGTCCTGCGCGCCATCATAGCCTGCACGAAAGCCCCCGATCGCGCGAATCAGGCTGGTACGATAGACACCCAAATGACAGGTGTACATACAGGCGTGGAAGTAATCGGGCGACCAATCAGGCTTGAAGAATGGATCGAGCCGCTTGCCTTTCGTATCCATCTTGTCTTCATCGCTATAGATGAAGTCTGCATCAGAATGCTTATTAATCAGCTTGGCGTTCTCAAAGAGCGCATTGATCGCAAGTTCGTCGTCGTGGTCAAGCAAGGCAATGTAATCGCCTGTTGCCAGTGCTAAAGCATCGTTGCTGGCAGCGACAATTTGACCATTTTCAGAGCGAAAGACGACTTTGATGCGATCGTCAAGCTGGCTGTAGTGGGTGAGGATGCGCTTGATATGTGGCTTGGGCGAGGCATCATCGACAATGCAGAGTTCCCAATGGGGATAGATTTGGTTCTGCACAGACTGGATCGCTTTTTCGAGCCAGCTTGCATCGACGTTGTAGACGGGCATGATGACCGAAAATTTTGGGCGCACAGTCCATTGCGCGATCGTACGCTGAGCGGCAAGGATATCTGCTTGAGTGAGACGATCGCGCATGACCCATTTGTGATACGTCATTTGCCCTCGAACTTTCTCTAAGCTGCGACGATAAAGAAATTTCAGCAAACCCAACGTGTTGCGCTCACGCCAGACTTTGAAGAGCTTACCAAGCTTGTTGCTAACGAAATCGATTGTGCCTGAGTCGCTCATAATATGCTTTATGAATTTTCTCTCCAGGAGGTGACACGCACCCCTTTATTCACCGATCAACTCTCAAGATTTCGTCATAGAGAACGCGAATACTCACTAGAACGATCAATTCGTCATAACATCCTTAACTCCTTAAATGATTGCATCGCTATTGAGAATAACCTGTGACGACGGGCTGCCTTGAGCATGGTAGGTCGAGACATAGATCTCAAATTTTTAGAAAATGACTCATTAACGAATCCTAAGTCTTGCAGTTCAGCGTGTCTCGTGTTTCGCGTCCGGTTGTGGGATTTTTTCCTTTTGCCAGCTTGCACAAAAGGGTTTGGGCATCTTGCCGCACATCGACATCGGTGAAATCGGCACCATCGACGATCGCGCCACCAAACTTGGCGTTAAACGCAAATGCGCCTTCTAGATTGGCGTTAGTCAGATTTGCGTCTGTAAACCGTACGGCATCCAGCGTCGCGTTCCGTAGGTCAGCACCCTCAAAATTTGCACCTTCCAGGTTGGCACCAAAAAAGCTCACGCCGTGCAGATCGCTATGGCTAAAATTGCTGCCCCGCAGGTTTGCTTTGGTGAAGCTGGAGTCTGTCAAGACTTTGCCAGAAAAATCAGCTCCAACGAGAAAATCTCGGTTGTAAT
The DNA here is from genome assembly GCA_019358895.1 of Tildeniella nuda ZEHNDER 1965/U140. GTDB lineage: Bacteria > Cyanobacteriota > Cyanobacteriia > Leptolyngbyales > Leptolyngbyaceae > Stenomitos > Stenomitos nudus. The sequence goes on from JAHHIG010000015.1 coordinate 66,185, forward strand.
CGTCTGCAAGAACAGGCAGCGGACTTAACACCCCCATGCCGATGATCAAAATACTTCTTATGACGAGGCTTGCGATCGCCCGTTTTTGCTGCCATCGCCAGAGTTGTATTACTGCTAGAAATTCTGCAAGCCAATGCGTTGAACGCAATTTCACTACCGGATCTACTTGTCTGCTGCTCATTGTCGATGCCGATACCCAACCCATTGATGATCGCCTCTAATCCACAAACATGACCGTGACATCGCTCGGTTCTGTAGGTGCATGAACACGATCGCTACGCCTCCGATCCTACCCGAATCCGTTGCGCTTCTGGCTCTACAGCAGCAAACTGAAACAGTGAAGAGATTTTTGACTTGGCGCTTTTAACCTTGAGATGGTCAATTCTGAGGAAAGGTCAGCTCAGTTAGCCTTATGCCGTCAAAGCCCAAACGCCGTTCTGAAAGTGCCATTCCAGCAACCCACGCTCAAGCCCTCGACGCTGGCACGTCTGATATCGGTGCGTTAGGAGAGGCGTTGGTGGCGCAGTGGTTGTGCGATCGTGGCTGGCTAGTGCTGCAGCAGCGTTGGCATTGCCGCTGGGGTGAACTGGATTTAGTGGCTGGTCAGCCCTCACCGCAGCATCCGACTCAGCCGATCGCTCTAGCCTTTGTTGAAGTCAAAACCCGTAGTCGAGGCAACTGGGACTGCGATGGTGCGTTAGCCATTACAGCCCGAAAGCGCTCCAAATTGTGGAAAACTGCTCAACTGTTCTTGATCGATCATCCTGACTGGGCAGAGCTACCCTGCCAGTTTGATGTGGCGCTCGTGTGCTGTCGGCAAATGAGTACCAGAGGCGCAACGTTGACCCAAAGCAACTCTCAGAGCAACACAACAATGCCTGACTCAATCCAAGCAAGGGCTGCAATGGCAGGCTACTATCTGACCCTTCAAGACTACATTCCAGCCGCCTTTATGCTGGATTGAATTTCAATGCCGTTCCCTACGCCAGCGTCTCTGGGCAATAGCCTAAGCCTTGGACAAACTGCTGCCGAAACTCTTCAATTTCCTCGCGATCGGGCGTACCGTGCGAAACCACCGCCACCTGGTAGCGATGCATCACATCAACGGGCGACTGCCCCGTTTCCAAGCCCCAAAGTGCCATTTGTACTCGAATGCCCGGTTCGCAGGGAATGCCCAACTCATTCATAAAGGCGCGGAAATTGCCATGCTCGTAAGGTTCCAAGCAGCGGCTCATTTTTACTTTAATAATCCAGCCGTCAATTTGGTGAATCACAGTCATGAAGCGTACTGGAAACAGACTGGAGTAATGTAAATACTCAACAACCCTTAAGGTGAGGGTTGCATTTGAAAGATGATACAGGTAGTCCATCACAGTTTTTCCAGACCAGTCAAACGCTTACATCCTATATATTCCACTAAACGTATATCAAATGCCAGGGTGAAACCCCCCGAACTGGAGAGGGTTTCCACCCAATTCGGGTAAGGAGTGAGGAGTGAGGGATGAGGTTTTGAATCTGTGGTAGGGACATTATGTGTAACGTCCCTATGAGAAGGTCTACTCCCTCTGCTTCTAGCAACCAACAACTAGCAACCAACAACCAACAACCTTAGCTATGCTTTTCGATCGCCTGCTTGCTGCCTATGACTACACTCTGCCCGACGCGCTGATTGCCCAAACGCCCTGTGTTCCTCGTGATGGTGCACGGTTACTAGTCGTAAAAGATCAGGTGGAGCATCGTCATGCGATCGTGCGGGATTTGCCTCACTTGTTGCGATCGGGTGATTTGCTGGTGTTGAACAATACTCGCGTCATTCCGGCGCGCTTATATGGTCACAAAACCAGCGGAACGCCTGTGGAGGTGCTGCTGCTGGAGCCACAGGCTGATTCTACTCGTGCCGATGGTGCATCAAATTGCTGGCTGGCATTGGTCAAACCAGGCAAACGGCTGAAACCGGGCGCTACGATAGTGTTTGGAGAGAGAGGCAAGCAAGAGTCTGAAAGCTTAAGCGCGACAGTGGTGGCGATCGATGCCGCTACAGGTGGGCGTGTTTTACAGTTCAATGTACCAGCGGGAATCTCGTTAGACGAGTGGATCAATCAGCTAGGACAAATGCCGTTGCCGCCTTATATCACTCAAACAGAGGCGCAACCTGAGCAATATCAAACCGTTTATGCTGATCGACCCGGAGCGGTAGCTGCTCCAACTGCGGGTCTGCATTTTACCCCTGAACTGTTGCAGCATTTGCGATCGCAAGGCATTGAGCAGGCATTTGTTACCCTTCACGTTGGGATTGGCACCTTTCGCCCAGTGGAGGCAGAAACGATTACTGACCATACGATGCACGCTGAATGGGTGGAAGTACCCGCAGCGACCGTCGCCAAGATTCAGCAAACGAAGGCGAGAGGCGGACGGATTATTGCAGTTGGCACAACCGTTGTGCGATCGCTGGAGTCAGCCATGCAAAGCGGTACTATGCAGCCGTTCTGCGACAAGACCAATCTGTTTATCTATCCAGGCTACCAGTGGCGTATCGTTGATGGCTTGATGACCAATTTTCACCTACCAAAGTCCAGTCTACTGATGTTGGTCAGCGCCTTAATTGGACGACAGCGTTTACTGGCTTTGTATCAGGTGGCGATCGCAGAACAGTACCGTTTCTACTCCTTCGGTGATGCCATGCTGATTCTGCCAGAGGCGAGAGTGGGGAGTGGGGAGTAGGGAGTGGCTTCGACGTGAGCTCAGCCGAACGGGGGTGGGGAGTAGGGAGTGGGGGAAGCAAGGGAGGCAAGGGAGGCAGGAGATAGAGGGAGGAAGAGTTCTGAGTTGATTTTCTTCTGTCTTCTGCCTTCTGCCTTCCGCCGCCTCACCCCGGCAATTCCTGACACAGCTCACGGAAGTGATCCCCACGCTGCTCAAAGTTTTGGTACTGGTCAAAGCTTGCACAGGCAGGTGAAAGGAGCACAGTGGGCACTTGATACTGTTTGGCAAGTTCTGCCGATCGTGTGACTGCCTGCTCCATTGTTTCGACGATTTCGGCATTAGCATAGCCTGCTTGCTGCAAGCGTTGAGCAAAGGTGAAAGCAGCGTTGCCAATCAAGAGTACGGCGGCGGCTTTTGACTGGATGGCAGTAATCCAGGCGTTGTCGTCGCCCAGTTTTGCCTCGCCACCCGCGATGAGAATGGTGGGGTGATTGACAGCCGACAAGCCTACTTCAGCCGCGTCGTAGTTGGTGGCTTTGCTGTCGTTGATAAAGTCGATGCCTTGCCAGGTGCGAATGTGCTCCAGGCGATGCGGGACACCAGGGAAGGTAGCGATCGCGTGAGCGATCGTGGTCTTATCAATGCCTGCCAGCCTTGCCGCTGCAACTGCTAACAAAAGATTTTGCTGATTGTGGCTCCCCGGCATTCGTAACAGGTTAGCAGGCATGATCAGTTCAGTAGACGTGCGTACCCACGCATCCTCAATATAGATGCCTTGAGCTGGATCACCGTTCAAAGCTGCCTTACCGAATACACTCGTCCAACAGGATTCTGCCCGCACAGGGGCAAGTCCGCGTCTACCCAGGTTCTGTAAGAAGGGGTCGTTACCGTTAAAGACCTGCTGACGAGACTGGCTGAGTAAATGCGACTTGATCTCGCGGTACCGTTCTAGCGTTTTATGGCGACTCAGATGATCGGGTGTGAAGGTTGTCCAGATGCCGATTTGAGGCGCGATCGACGGTGACGATTCAATTTGATAGCTGCTGAGTTCAGCGATCGCCCAGTCGGGCTTCTTGGGGTCTAGAGCGACCTCACACGCGGCATGGCCGATGTTGCCAAAGGCGGGTGCGTATAATCCTGCTGCTTGAAAAATGGCGGCAATGAGCGCCGTTGTCGTCGTTTTGCCATTTGTGCCTGTGATGCCAACCCAGGGGCACTCCTTGAGATGCTGCCACGCTAATTCGGTCTCACCAATGGTTTCAATACCCAGTGTTCTGGCGTGAACTAAGCCCGGAAGATCCCAGGGCACACCGGGACTGACGACGAACCGCTGTAAAGACTCTGCTTGCCATAACTCAACCCGTTCAGGATCAAAGGCTTCCTTCAGGTTGACGGGTATCTTTTCGGCTGCAAGCTGCTGCTGCTGCTGACGCAAACTATCTGAACTGCCAGCATCGCTTACCGTCACATCCCACCCCTCGCGCTTGAGTAATCGAGCTGCCGCTATTCCCGATTTTCCCAGACCAATGACACACGCTTTGGGCATAGCAACGTCGAGTTCTTTTGCACTACTCTTTTGCACTACTAATGGTACCGCTTAAGAGCTTGCTAAAAGATAACTGCACACTTTTGGATCAGCGATCAGCTTTTCGCTGACGGCTGACGGCTGACGGCTGACGGCTGACAGCTACAAACCATGGTTTCTGGTTTTACAAACGTGGCGCGTCGCTTTTAAACATCTTTAGCGCTGTATCAAGAGGTAAGACTTACCGACAGTAACAAAAAATCGCCTCAGAGGTTAACCTTTGAGGCGATCGTTGAGTTACTAAACCAGAACACTAGATTTTAACGAACTAAGCTTCGTAGGTCGGTGTACCGCTGAACTTCAACTTGGCAGGTTCGGGATTGCTGCCAATGTTACGTGCAACGCTGTTGACCTGCGGACGACCGGGATTGACCTTTTCAGGAAAAACACCATCTTTAGGATGAAGATATTCAACATCACCGCTGGGATAGACTCGGTAAACTTTGTAATCTGTAATCTTAAATTTTGCACGCAGTTGCTGACCGCCAAGAGCAAGGCATTGCTCCTTGCGCGCGAAGTACAGCAAGTTCTCGCCTTGCCGCATTACGGCTGCGCCGCCTGTTGGCATTTCAAAGACTTGCTCTTTAGGGCTTGTCCAGGTAATCGCGTATTTTTCTTCAACAAGAGCTTTGGTCAGCAGTCCGCCTGTACTACCGCCGAATAAAGGTGCTTGTCCAGAAAGAGTTTCTGCCATTGGATTTCTCTCTCGATATTTGAGGAAATCGTATCACTGAGTCTGCCACCATCGACCACGTGTGATGGGAACTGTAACAGTTGTTAGCAATCGCCACGTGATGAATCGCATTCATCGGCTTCTAGTACGTACAATTTTGCCTCTTTCCGTCCTGGCTTTGGGCGCTTTTTCGGCTGCCCCATTGTGAACGATCGGCACGGTGAAGTGAAATTTGCTGCCCTGGTCTTTACCGTCCGATTCTGCCCAAATGCGTCCGCCAAGCCCGGTGACGATTTGGCGGCAGATAGCAAGACCCAGCCCGGTACCGCCTGCGGTGCGGCGTAAGGCTCCTTCTTCCTGGTAAAAGCGATCGAACACGGTTTCCAGGCGATTCGGTTCAATGCCTCGTCCCGTATCGGCGACCGTGACTTCGAGCATTTTGCCGCCGTTTTGGTGTGCCTGAATGACAACGCGTCCTTGTGGAGCGGTGAATTTGCAGGCATTGTCCAGCAGTTTTGAGAGCACTTCGACCAGCCATTCGCCGTCAGTTTGTACAAGCGGTAATTCAGGTGGTACCTGAGCAGTAATTTCGGGCAGGTCACTGTGACGTTGACGGGTGCGGATGCTACTGAGCGCAAGGTCAACACATTCTTGTAGCGGCAGGGACTCTAAATGCCACTGCACACGACCGCTTTCGAGCTGTGACAGAGTGAGAAAATCCTGGACGAGCTTACGCATCCGTTCGGTGTCGGAAAGGGCAGATTGGAGCATAATCTGGCGCAGTTCGTGGGGCATGTCGGGTTCACTGGAAAGGCTCTCTAGACAGACCTGAATGGTTGAGAGGGGCGTGCGTAGTTCGTGTCCGGTGATGGCAATCAGGTTACTGCGGGTGAGGTCGAGCGCTGCAAGCTGTTGGTTCAGATCTTCGAGGTTGGCATAGGCTTCGGCTTGGATGAGAGCAACCCCAATTTGAGCCGCGATCGCGTCTACTAGCCCAAGCTCTGCTTCTGTCCACTCATGTAGGGTGCCACCACAGGTATGCAGCTCAACCATACCCAGAAGCCGATTTTGATGCATCACGGGCACCATCAACCAGGAGGCGATCGTCCAGCGCTGCACCAACGATTCGGGCTGATCGTCGGTTGCTGACGATCGTGGCGGTAAAACGGTTCGCCCATCTTCTAGCACCCAGGGATTTGCCTGAGCATCGGCAAGATAGACGCTTTCCTGCTGCTCAACGACGGCTTGGAACAAGGGATTCTCTCGCAGTAGCCATTTCTGCCCGATGAGTGAATCGACAGCGGCTCCAAGAGACTCGTGCTGGATCGTGGCAGCCTCATCAGTGGCTTTGCAGCGATAGATTAAACACCGACAGCCACGTAGCGCCTGCCCTAGCTCCTGGACTGCCACTGCGAAGATTTCTTCGGGGTTCAGCGATCGCCGAATAGCGGCGGTAATCGAGTTAACCAGCCGCTCTTTGCGTTCTTTTGCCGCGATCGAGCGATACGCTTTGAGAAGTTTGTACTGTCCAGCCTGGAGATAAGTAACCAGACGCTCTGCGAACGGCTCAGGATCAGCATCGTTCGCACGAATGCCGCGATCGATCTGAAGTTGGTTTTTTGCCTGGGCAATTTTCGTGGCTAACTCTGGACGATACGCCACGATTCGGTCTAACAGCAGTTCTGCTGCCATGCACACAGTCTGTCGATCAAATGTCCAGATGCCCTCAAACCGTCGAGCCTGATCAGTAGCAAGCTGCATGGTTGAATCGGTTGTAGAGACGGGCACCTGCTTCTCTCGGCAAAGCAGGCAAGCGGCATAGCGGGCACCCACCACCACCAGGTGCCATTCCTGCGCTAGCGCATCTGTGGGAGCAAACGCGATCGTTTCATACTGATCAGACCGATTGGCAAAATCAGTCTCTGGCGCTGCCAGCACGTACACCTGCTCTGCCTGTTCTGAAATGCGTAAGTAGCGGTGTGCCTCCTGTCGGTAGAAGCGCTCACGTTGAAAACTTGCAATCACCAATGAGCTACCAACCCCGGCAAGCACCTGATCTTCCATCGCGTGAGAAAGTGCAGTCAGAGAAGACTTAAAGTAAAGCTGGGTTCTAAGATTTGGCAGGGCTTGCAGCAGGTCTTCCAAAATGGAAGTGGAGTTGCTCATCGAGGTTAACTCTACTCGTTGATGCGGGGCAGACCTTAACAACTAGAGGTCTTGAGCGCTGATCGCGCGTTACTTTGTCATGATTAGTGGCTTTGCTTAAGCCCTAATCGAGTTTGAACCGGATACGCTCCCACTATACGGGGATTAACTCACTATATCGTCTCATCTTTGACAGAGGAGCGATCGCCCAATTTTGATTCAGGTCTTTTGCTCTCGTCTGTCTCGTATAAGGTTTCGGTTTCCGTCATCGGTCAAGCCAACAGACGAAGGCGCTATTGTGTTTAAGGCGGAGAGAGGCTAGAGCGGAGAGAGGCTAGAGACGTGCATCACCCTGTTGATATTCTGATTTTGTCCAACGGTCCAGGTGAACTGGCAACCTGGGTCAAGCCTGTGGTAAGAGCGCTGCGCCAGCAACTGGGCGACGATCGCGGTCAGGTAAGGCTTTCGGTTGTGCTTTCACCCTGCACAAATGCGAGTGGACGAGAAGCCGCGATCGCCCGTGGCTACCCAGAAGTCGATCGCGTCCAGGGGGCAGAGCACTTCTTTCCCTTCCTTCTGTGGGGTAAAACGGCGGCACAGTGGGATTGGCGATCGCATGGCGTGGTTCTCTTTCTCGGTGGCGACCAATTTTTTCCAGTGCTAATTGGCAAACGGTTGGGCTATCGTACCGTGATCTACGCCGAATGGGATGCCCGTTGGTACCGTTGGATCGATCGCTTCGGTGTCATGAACGACAATATTCTCACCCGTGCGCCTCAAAAGTACGCCCACAAATTTACCGTCGTTGGCGATCTGATGGCAGAAGCGGGACGCTGGAAGAGAGGGGCAATGGGGGCTTGGGAGGAGGGGGGAGCAAGGGTAACAGAACCAGGGAGCAGGGAGAATCTCTCACTCCACCACGAAGCGGAAACAAGCGCTGCTCTTCATTCTTTCTCCCCTGCCCCGCTGCCTCCCCTACCTCTTTTCCCCGCTGCTCCCCTCATCGGTCTCCTCCCCGGCTCTAAACCCGCCAAGCTCTCGCTGGGTGTGCCGTTGTGTTTGGCGATCGCAGAACACATCCATGCGGCTCATCCGTCTGCACGCTTTGTGATTCCCGTGGCACCTGGTCTGGAGTTGGCAACGCTCGCTACGTTTGCTGACCCTGCGTCGAATGGAGCGATCGATCAACTGGGCTGGGCGGCAGCTACGTTGGTTTTGCCGGACTTACCAGACGATCGCCCGTTTCTCAAAACTCGCTCAGGGCTGCGGGTCGAGCTATGGACACAGGCTCCTGCTTATGACTTACTCTCTCAATGCAGCCTTTGCTTAACAACAGTTGGTGCTAATACGGCTGAATTAGGAGCGCTGACGATACCTATGTTGGTGCTTCTACCGCTTCAGCAGATCGATCGCATTGTTACCTGGGACGGCATACCGGGGCTACTGGCGAGTCTACCTATCGTTGGAGGACGCGTTGCCAGACTCATGACGCATCTGGCGCTGAAACGGCTAGGACGGCTGGCATGGCCCAACATTTGGGCAAAGGCTGAGATCGTGCCCGAACTGGCTGGTAATTTAGAGCCAGCAACTGTTGCCGCGATCGTTCTCGACTTGCTTGACCATCCGGATAAGCTGGAGCAAATGCAGACCAACCTCCGTCAGGTGCGCGGTCAACCCGGTGCCGCCTCAAAATTGGCGCAGTTAGTAGTCGAAATGCTGCGAGAAGAATAGCCCGAACGTTAAGGAGTGTAGCTGTTAGCGGTCAGCAGTCAGCGGTCAGCAAAAAGCTGATCTAAATCAACAAGCTCTCAATTTAAGTGCCTCATGACATCAAAAAACCTCAAGCGCGATCGCGTAGCCTCCCGTCTGGCTAGTAGACACTTCAATAATGTAGTCACCCTCTTGTGGCAAGCGTCCCTGCCAGTTCGTACTCGTCGCACTACTGCCAACGCGTTGACCGTTGGGAGCGATCGCACTAAAACTCACGCCGCCCTGTAGAACTTTCACGCCTAGCATTTGTCCTCGCTTGGCTTGCAGCAGATAGCGTTGAATTTGGTTCGGTTCAAGCTGCCCTGTGACTGTGGTGCCAGTCGTCCCCGGTGCAAACGCAACCCGCTGAATTTGTGCTTGCGTTGAGGGTGCGATCGGCGTGATGGCAACCTCTAATGTATAAGCACCCGCCCCAGAAACCTGAATCGTGTAGCGATCGTCGGCAGGCAGTTGTCCCGTCCAACTACGTGTTTGGTAAGATGCAGCGTCGATCGCCTCCTGGTTCGATCTCAGCACATTCATGACCGCATCAGCACCCTGGAGCGTTACCGTCATGATTTGCCCTTGTGCTGCTTGCAAAACATAAGGCTGCATCTCAGTTGGTTGCAACGTTCCTTGCAGTTTTGTCGCCACACGACCACGAGCAAATTGAATGCGTTGAGGTGGTCTACTGGTTCTAGTTGGCGTATTGCTATCGGTCTCTGTGGACTCAGACGGCGGTTTGATCGCTAAATTTGAGCCGTTGATGCCTGGAGAATCAATGATACGGGAGGCTTCCGACTGCGGTAATTTGGCACCTGACACCCAAACTTCGCCAGTGCTGTCGGGTGCTGTCATCCATACTTGCCAGACGATCGGCAATGCCACGCCCAAACCTGCCAGCACCGTCGCCGCGATGCCAGCCCGTACACGTCCTCCCCGCTTTGCCCAGGGCTGCCCATCATGGCTTCTATCAGGTGTACCAGAGCTGTGAGCATCTCTGACCGCGTTGGGCGAAGACGTATAGACGACAGCAGGTTGAGTTGATGGCGCTGAACGAGCAGGCAGTGGCTGCAAGAAATTCACGATCGCGGGCTGACTGTTGGTTTGTGATCCATACGCTTCCGATCCATACGCTTCTGATCCATGAGATGAGGGCGATCGCAACAGCGTACTCTCTAATGGCGCAGCTCCAAACGAGTGGAGATCTTGCAAAACCTCGTTCGCTGCCTGATAGCGATCGCCGGGATACACCGCCAGCATTCGCCGAAGTACCATTGCCAGTTCATCGCCAATCCTGGCGTGCGGCTCCCAATTCCAGGTGAGTGTCCGGCTGTCAAGCAGTGTTTGTGGCTCTCGACCCGTCAGCAGCACTAGCGCTGTTGCCGCTAACGCGTAGAGATCGCTATTGGGATACACCTTGCCTGTTTGGAGTTGCTCAGGTGGAGCATAGCCTACCTTACCAACCCGTGTCGGCGTGGAGATTAGGGGCCAGTGGCTGGTTGCTTCTTTCACCGCACCGAAGTCAATCAGTACGGGTAAGCCAGCGTCAGGTACAGGACGTGTTGGCTCTAGCTGCGTCGCTGCCTGCGTTTGCAGAATCACATTTTCGGGTGAAATATCGCGGTGAATGATGCCCTGGCTGTGAATGCAGGCAAGGACAGGCAGCAGGTGGTTGAGAAAGTGCAAGACTTCGGCTTCCGAAAAGGTTTGCCCTTTTTGCTTGCGATCGCTCAATAACTGACGATAGGTTTGTCCATCGACAAAGTCCTGTACTAAAAAGAAGCGTTGCTCATCCTCAAACGCAGCCCAAAAGCGCGGAATCTGAGGGTGTTGAATTTGATACAGTGTGCTGGCTTCGCGGTGAAAGAGAATTTTTGCTTTTTCAATCAGCGTGCCGTCGTGATACGGAACAATAAATTCCTTAAGGACGCAGGGTTCGTTGAAGCGCTCCTGATCTAAAGCCAGATATGTGCGACCGAACCCGCCCTGACCAAGAACCTGCTGAATGAGGTACCGCTGGCGCAGCACCGTTCCTGATGGAAGAGGGGGCACCATGTTTTGTTTTGTTGAGAGCTAAACCACAAAGGGACAACTTCCCTATCATCGTTATTGTGGCTTGCTCTGCCAAGTCTTCCCTATGGTGTCTCACCCCTCAGTAGGCATGTGAGGGCGATCGTTAGATCTCACTACTTCATCGTGTGCGATCGCTGCATCCATCTAGCTAACGCTACAACCCACCAAACCACTCATAGCCAAAGTCCTCCCAGTAGCCTTTTGTGGGCATCAAGTTGCTCAAAAAGGTAATCTGAGTGACCCATTTGCTTTGTTTATAGCCCAGCTTGATGGGTGATGCCAGCCTCAAGGGTGCGCCATTGTCGGCTGATAACGGTTGTCCATTACGCTGATATGCCATCAGGGTTTGAGGATGCACGGCTGAGGCAAGATCCCAACTCTCGTAGTACCCATCTGCCGATTTGAAGTAGACGTAGCGAACATCGGCTTTGGGTTGTACCAGCGTGACCAAATCTCGTAAACGCACCCCATTCCATTGAACGATCGCCGCCCAACCTTCAACACAGACATGGCGAATGTTCATAGATGTGAGCGGCATTTTTTGTAGGTCTGGCAGGCTCAACTGCATGGGGTTACTGATTTCACCGTCGATCGTCAGTCGAAACGCTGCCGGATCAATATTGGGCGTGAAGTCAAACGTGTTGATCAAAAGCTTTTCGGCTGGATCAATGGCATTTGCGGCAAACTCTGGCACGGGTTTCTGCGACAGCATCAGTGCTTCAACCCGCTGATTCAAAGGCTCCGAGAATTGACCAACCTGTTCTGCAAACAACGACGATGCACAACCATTCAGCAGCAGCCCTGCGCCAGACAGCCCAGACCATTGCAGCAGACGACGACGCGAAAGGGTGCGTTTGGGGAGAATCAGCATGGGGAAGGGAGTGGGGAGTGGGGAGTAGGGAGTGGGGAGTGGGAGAGTTCTTTTCGCTTCCTTTTTGTCTGACCGCTGACCGCTGACGGCTGACCGCTGACGGCTGACGGCTGACTGCTAACTACACGAACATTGATTTCACTAAGCGCACCGTACCGACTCTAAGCACAAGGAGCGAATGTACGAAGGTGAAGAGAAGCACAGTGGGAACGGTGATGAAGTGAATGGTGCGAAGCGTTTGCCAGTTGCCAAAAAGCGCGGCTAGCCAGTGCAATTGGACGGGTTTGTACATGGCAAGACCGCTGGCGATCGCCAACAGCAAAATCGGAATAATGGCGGTATACACCAGCCGATGCCACGCATAGGTTTTACGCTTTTCATTCTGGCTGACCTGCACGGCTTTCAGATCATTGCTACTAGCGAAGCGATGCTGCCAGCGACGAGTGATGAAGACATACAGCCCGTAGCCGAGCAAATTTAATGCGTAGAGCCACATGATGGCGAAATGCCAGTCTCGCCCTTCTGCCAAACCACCGCCGATGACGAGAACGCTGGGAAAATGCCAGCCCGCCCGCCCGCCAAACACGGGATTGGCGTTGTAAATTCGCAGTCCGCTGGTGATCATCAGCAGGAGTGTGATGATATTGATCCAGTGAAACGCTTTGGCAGCGATCGCTTGACTGGGCGTTTTGGGCTTACGTTTAGCGGGAACAGAGGCAGTCATAGGGCAACCAATGAGGACTTAATTTTTGTAAAGGGTAGCGAACTGTCCTTTAAGCTGCTTGAGCTTTGGCAGGTCGTGGATGACGACGTAAGGATAGTTCGGGTTGTTCGCAATGAAATTCTGGTGTTCCGCTTCAGCCGGATAGAAATCGTTCAACGGTGTGAGTTGAGTCACGATCGGCTGATTGAACGTGTGTGCTGCATTCAACTGGTCGATATACGCTTGTGCAACCTGCTTCTGCGCATTGTTAGCAAAAAAGATGGCTGAGCGATACTGTGTCCCTGAGTCGGGACCTTGCCGATTTAACTGTGTGGGATCGTGCGCGACTGCAAAATAGATTTTGAGCAGTTGACCATAGGAAATCTGCGCCGGATCGTAAGTGACTTTCACAGCTTCTGCATGACCCGTTTGCCCAAAGCTGACTAATCCGTAATGAGCAGTCTCTGCACTGCCGCCCGAAAAACCAGACACGACATCAGAGACCCCTTTGAGATGCTCAAAAACCGCTTCTACGCCCCAATAACAGCCTCCAGCAAAAACTGCTGTCTGCATTCCTTTAGCTTGCCCAGTTGAGATGTCAGTAGCCGGATCAGGGAAAACTTTACTCACTACAGCCGATGAAGTATTGGCAGCAGACTGAGAAAGCTTGAGGTAGAAGCCCACGCCTACAAGCGATAGCGCGACCAACGAAAGAATCGACAGCTTACGTAGGGAGCGGAGAACAGGATTGAAACTAGACCTTGACATGGATCGCGTTGTCCTATGGTGATTACAGTTCTAATGACAGTGCGCTTAAAGCGGGAGAGCGGGAAAGAATGGTGCAAGCCAGAGCTGAATTTGGACATCCCAACCGAGCAAAATGGCGATCGCGGTGACAACGAGCATCACACCACCAACTCGCTGCAAGGTCGCGCTATGGGAACGTAAACGAAGCAATCGTCGGCTGAAGGCACGTCCACCATACGCGATCGCGAGCAGTGGCAAAGCAGCACCCACGCCATAGGTGACTAACAGCCCAAAGGCACTGATTACATTATGATTCACGGCTGCTAGAACTAAAATGCTGCCCAGCACAGGACCAGCGCAGGGAGTCCACAATAGTCCCAGTTGCGTGCCTAGCCAGAATTCGCCCGTCAGCCCAATACGGGGTGATTCTTTTGTCCAATGGTGGATCGGAAGATCGCTAAACAGCTTGTAGCCCCAGTCTGGAAACACTGCCAGCAGTCCCAACAGCAATAGAATGACGATCGCGCCATACCGCAACCCATTCGCGAGTCCCGTAAACCAACTAGCCGTGATGCCCAATAAGCTACCTGCCACGGCAAATCCACTGATCAGTCCAACCACAAGCGCGATCGGACCATACTTGTGCGACTGGAGCGATCGTCCGACCAGCAATGGCAGAATAGGTAAAACACAGGGCGAAAGCACTGTCAGCATCCCGCCTAGAAACGCAAGCCCTGTTGATAATGTGGAAGTTGGCATTGGTTAGATTTCCCTAACCTAACAGTTTGCGGATCGTTTGCTCGGTTGTATCGTATGCCCCTTCGCCGATGTGGTCATAACGCACGAAGCCTTGACGATCGGCTAGAAAGAGGTGAGGCCAATACTCGTTGCTGTAAGCTTTCCAGGTTTTGAACTCGTTGTCGATCGGCACAGGATAAGCAATTTTGTGTTTCTGCAACGCCTGTTTGACGTTATTCAAGTCGCGCTCAAAGGCGAACTCTGGTGTATGAATGCCAATGACTTTCAATCCTTTAGCGGCATACTGCTGATGCCATTGCACGACGTATGGTAATGTGCGCTGACAATTGATGCAGGCGAACGTCCAAAACTGCACTAAAACGACGCTACCTTTGAGATCGCCAACGGTTAATGGCGCTGAATTTAACCATTGACTGATGCCTTGAAATTCTGGTAAGCCCTTACTGGCAGCAAGCGCACTGTCGTTTGAGGCGGCTTCGGCGTTGTTACTGGCAGGGAGCGGATCAAGCGTGGCGATCGATGACTCTAGACTCGATCGTCTTGAAAGCACTCCCAAAGCCGTTGCTGCTCCTGCTCCTGCAACCCCTAAACCCAGATAACGCAAGAGTTGTCGCCTGCGCTGTGATTGTTCCATTGCTACAACCTCAAAACGGGTATAAGAAAGTGGTGAGTTGCGATGCCAGTGGCGATCGGCGCAAACATTGAGCCACTTGGAGGGTACAGATTGCTTGAACACTCAACCTGTACCCTGATTCAAACGATCGACTATGGCTTTGTAGTCGTGTCTTTCTTCATGGCATCGCCTTTCATCGCGTCACCCTTCGCTGCATCCTTTTTCATGGCATCACCCTTCATGGCATCACCCTTCATGGCATCGCCTTTCATGGCATCGCCTTTCATCGCATCGCCTTTCATGGCATCGCCTTTCATGGCATCACCCTTCATGGCACCTTCAGGGCTGGTGCTGGCAGCCGGGGCACTGCTAGGTGCTGTCTGGGTAGCGCTTGGGGTGCTGGAGCAAGCAGCCAGACCAGCCATTGCTAGACCAGCCATGAGGCACAACATTTTTGCTTTCATGATGATTGACATCCTTGGAGTGATTGAGGTGGACAAACGATCGTCTGAGTTAATCGGGCAACAAAACAGGTTACGAGCACGATCGCACATTAAATCTTCACCGAGAAGCTAATTCTTAATAGAGAAGATAGAAGCCAGCATCAGGTTTCTATAGTGCTTGTGTGATGCCACCTTAGGCTTGTGATTTATTTCACTTCGGCTGGTGGAAATTGAGCGACGCGTCCTTTCTTCACCGCAACAACCACGTCATAGTGAGCGCAGTACGAGAAAGTAACATCGTTGGTTTTGTTGTAGAGGTTGACGACATGACCGCCGCCGCCCACTTGAATGCCGATCGGGTCTAACTCACCGTAGAAAAAGCGACGCAGTTGATCACCACCGCCAATCTGACCTTTATTTTTGGTGATTAAATCAATTTTTTCTTGAGTCGTTGGTCCCGACTGCTTCGCCTCAGCGGCAGTAGCAACCCCAGCAGATGACGTATTGATTGCCTTAAGGGATACATCTCCAACCGTGACCAAGCCAATCATGGCGATACCTGTGAGCAAAGAAGCTAATTTCATGTGTTACTCCTACTAAAGATTAAGTCGTGGTTGCAGCGCCCTCTTGATGAGCTGCGATCGCTTCACTGCTCAAAGCATCGCAGTCAGCACTGAAGTCCATCTGAAGTAGAACAAGAGATTTCCTGAATTTATGCCAACAACGGTTTCAGCCACAACTCAGCGCTTTCTCAGATTGACTGAAGTGCTACTGGAGCACTCTGTCGTCTAGATGAAGGGATCGCCTGTTATGGAGGTCATCACGTCTAAGGAGTTGTACAGAAATAACAGCATGGTCTGTAGCCGTCAGCCGTCAGCCGTCAGTGAAAAGCTGATAGCTGACGGCTGATAGCTGATAGCTGATCCAAAAGTGTGCCGTTATTTTTAGCAAGCTCTAAGATGTCTGAGTCTTGTCTTGGATGAATTCTTATCCAAACGGCAGTACACTATGAATGGGGTTATTAAGTTATGTAGTCCGTGTGTCTTAACTGTTAACCTAACTATATTCAACGCTAAGTATGCTGCAAGACACTGTTACTATCCGCTATTACCAGAAGCTGAGTGACGCTCTAGTCGATCTCTGGAATCGAGGTTATCGCTTTGACGACTTGCGCCTTTACGTGGATGGCTACCTGGCTTCGCTCAGACATTCCAACAGCCTTGAGCCGTATCTGATTCATCGTCTTGAAGAAGAAATTGTCCGCTATCTCTACGATCCATCTAACTTTGAAAAGACTCAAACGGAACTAGATTATCGTTAGACCGTGAGCGATCGCAGTTGTTCTAGTGTTCAAGGACTCGCTTGCACTCTTGGAGCACGATGTGCAGGCTTTAGCTCTCTCGTTTGCCAACGTTGTAGCGAAGCTGCACCAGTCCCGAATCGTAAGACTGGCTGGAGATGAATTGAAGCGGCGTTGTTATGGCAGCCTCGTGAAATAAGGGAATCCCGCTGCCGAGCAGAATAGGATGAACGGAAAGAACAAGCTCGTCTAGCAACGCGTGCTCTAGAAAGGGGTGGATGAGCGCGGCTCCGCCGACTAACCAGATATTCTTGCCGCCAGTTGCGCGTAACTCCTCCACAAACGCTTTCACATCGCTACGAACCGTTTTAGCGTGTGGCGATGCGTCAAAGTCAGGGTTGTTAGAAAAGACATAGCTCTGCTTTTCCTGATAGGGGAATTCGCCGAACGAGAGCACCTGCTCGTACGTTTTTCGCCCCATTAACACGGTGTCAACGTTAGCCAAAAAATCAGTATAGCCGTAGTCTTGATCGGTAAAGAGCCAGTCTACTTCGCCTGATGGACGTGCAATGTACCCATCTAAACTGGCAGCAATAAAAAGAATAATGCGACGCATAATGCTGATACCGGATTTCCGAAAGTAGATTAGCACATAGAGGTTGGTGACGCAGTTGATGTGGCTTGTGTCACAGACGACGCTGAACCGCTTTGTCGATCGCACTCATCAAGGGGCGATCGCGCTCATCATCAAAGGGCATGGACTGTCGATACTTTGATTCGTAAGACTGCGGTATTGAGGTGCGATACGGCTCCGGTTCCGTCAGATATCTGGGAAACACATGGGCATGTAGTGCTGGTTCTAGATTGCCCAAAATTTGGTAATTAATGCGATATGCCTCTGTAACCTCCAGCAGTGCATCACCCAAAACCGTCATATCGTGCAAGAACTGCGATCGCCCGTTTTCATTCAGTGCATTCAAATCTGATACCACTGGATCGGGTAACAGCAGCGAGTAACCGCGCAAAAACTGTACATCCCCTAAAACCAGCCAACCGGATGGTACGCGACCAATGACCATTGGGTTTGTTCCTGCTCGTGCAGCCTCAACGCGACGATGAATTAAGGTTGTCATGTTCGATTCAATCTATACGGCTTTGTTGCTAACGAGTTTTTTGCTAGATAGGCGATCGGACAGCGATACAAACAACTCAAAAGAGTCTGACCTTTGAAGCACTTTGCTACACTCAAATTCAGCGCTATTTCCTACTCCCCACTCCCCACTCCCCACTCCCCACTCCCCACTCCCCACTCCCCACTCCCCCTTCTCTATGACCACCACTCGACGCATTGTAGACCTCCTGCGCCACGGGCAGCCTGCCGAAACCGTCACGATTAAAGGCTGGGTGCGGACGAAGCGAGAACAGAAAGAATTTAGCTTTGTGGAAGTCAACGATGGTTCCTCAATGGCGGGGCTTCAGGTTGTGGTGAATCAGGACGTACCGGGCTACACGGAGACGATGAAGCGGGTTAGCACAGGTGCATCGATCGAAATTGCTGGCACGTTGGTCGAATCACCTGCAAAAGGGCAACGCGTGGAACTGAAGGCAGAGTCCATCACGATCTATGGAGACGCTGATCCAGAAACCTATCCGTTGCAAAAGAAGCGTCATTCGTTTGAGTTTTTGCGCGAAATTGGGCATTTGCGATCGCGCACCAATACCCTCAGCGCCGTTTTTCGCGTCCGTAATGCTGCCTCAACCGCGATTCATCAGTTCTTTCAAGAGCGCGGCTTTCTCTGGGTTCACACGCCCATCATTAGCGCCAGCGATTGCGAAGGAGCGGGTGAAATGTTTACCGTCACGGGCTTTGACCTGAACAAAGTGCCCCTGACGGACGATGCAAAAGCAGTTGACTTTAGCAAAGACTTCTTTGGCAAACACGCCTACCTCACCGTCAGCGGACAGCTCGAAGCCGAAATTATGGCGATGGCGTTCAGCAACGTCTACACGTTTGGTCCTACCTTTCGCGCTGAGAACTCCAACACATCCCGGCACCTGGCAGAATTCTGGATGGTCGAGCCAGAAATGGCGTTTTGCGACCTCGAAGGCGACATGGATCTGGCAGAGGCATTTCTCAAGTACATCTTTAAGTATGTGCTGGAGACGTGCCCCGAAGATATGGAGTTTTTCAACCAGCGCATCGACAAAACGGTACTGGAAACCGCTGACAACATTATCAATAACGAGTTTGCGCGGGTGACGTATACAGAGGCGATCGCCCTCCTCGAAAAAGCCAGCAAACCCTTTGAGTATCCCGTCGAATGGGGCTTGGATCTGCAATCGGAACACGAGCGCTATTTGGCAGAAGAGCATTTTAAGAAACCGACGATCGTCACCGACTATCCCGCCAAAATCAAAGCCTTCTACATGCGGCTCAGCGACGACGAAAACACCGTCCGGGCGATGGACATTCTCGCACCCAAGATTGGTGAAATCATCGGCGGTTCCCAGCGCGAAGAGCGTTTGGATGTGCTGGAGCGTCGCATTCAAGCACAGGGACTCGATTTAGCAGAATACTGGTGGTATCTCGATCTCCGGCGTTACGGCACAGTGCCTCATGCAGGCTTCGGTCTGGGCTTCGAGCGTCTCGTTCAGTTCATGACGGGCATGGGCAATATCCGCGACGTGATTCCGTTCCCTCGTGCGCCGCTAGACGTGGAGTTTTAGCAAGAACCGCTGCCAACCGTCAGCGAAAAGCTGCTAGCTGACCCAAAAGTGTGCAGTTATTTTTTAGCAAGCTCTTAGGTTCTTAGTCGCTGCATGTAGTCCCACCCACGTTGCGCCCAAACCTGTTTTCCTGTTTTGGCTGCAATCCAGCGGGCTACTTTGGGACCTGACCAGCGTCCACCGTCAGGAGGAGCCTGCTGGAGTGCCTGTTTAAGTTCTTGCTGCTGTGCGGGTGTGAGGAGCGATCGCCGAGAGGGTTGCCCCCGCTGACTGCGGTTTTTAAGCCCTAAGAGACCGTCTTGATTGTAGCGGCGGATGATTTCTTTGGCATAGTCATAGTTCATCTCAAGGCGTTGCGCTGCCTGTCTGATCGTCCATTGTTGAGTGACCAGATACACCAAGTGCCATCGGCGCGCCTCCACACTGTCCGGCACCTGCCGACAGAGGCGTTTGATTTCGCCAATAGTCAGATGTGGTTTTAGCTGCACTCTGGGTGGCACGATCGAACCCCAATGCTGAAGCAATGAATAGTTCACTGATCAGCAAAGTTTGGGGAACTCCGGACAAAAGAGCGATCGTGACTAAAAATTTGAGTGAGAGATAACTTGCACTCGTCAGGGAAAATAAGCTGACGCGTCACTCTGGCTGCACACGAAGTCCACACCGATCGCTAAAACTGTTTCCACAGAGCTGAATGCTTGACTGCGCTGCTCAAAGCAATCGGTAAAGCACTCAACGATCGAGGCGACACTTACACCGAAACAGCGACAGCAGCGAGAAGCCAGTCGCAAGCAGCATCAAGTAACGGCACAACGTTCGATCGAGTAAACCAGGTCGGCTATGCTAGTGCAACCTGAATTATTCTCTAATCCAGGTGTATAAGACTCTAGCCCCAGGAGGACTGCCATGGCGACTGACTATTTGCTCTTTGTACATGGCGTTAAAACGCGCAATGAAGCAGAGTTTCGCGCTTTAGCGACCACTTTATTTAACGGCATTCAGCGATCGCTACCGGATCGATCGAGAGTGCTAAAGCCCGTCTTCTTCTTCTGGGGCGATTTGAATCAAGATCCTCAAGCTGACCTTCTTAGAGGGTTTGAAGCATCTCCCAAGTGGAAAGACTTTTGGTTCCGTGACTTTCGCACAGAGCGAGTCCTGGAATTTGTGGGCGATGCCGCGCTTTACCTTAGCCGCCATGTTGGGTCGGAGTTAGTTAAGAAGCTGAGAACCAAAATGCTGGAAGCTTTTCAAGCGGTGCAACCGGGCGATCGCCTGCATTTGGTCACACACAGTTGGGGCACCGTCATTCTGTTTGACATTCTCTTTGCCGCACGATGGGAGGACGAAAAGCTAGATGAATCTGTGCGTAACAGTGTGCAACGCATTCGCAATCTCCTGTTCGGTATTCCACTCGACCCCACAGCAGATATCCCTGATGCCAATGTTTACAAAGGTCTTCCCATCGCCAGTATTTATACGATGGGTTCACCAATCGCTCTTTTCAGCCTCATTAGTGTCACTGGTCAAAGTACACACGATTTGACTCCTAAGCTCAAGGATTTATTAGAGAACCTCTATAACTCCAGGCAGAAGGCGTTGCCCTGGCGCAACTATGCTCATCCTGGCGATCCACTTGCCTATCCCCTTGAGGGAGTGATGCCATTGTTGTTGGATGAGCAGGCAAAATTGGTGCAAATTCAGGATGTGATGACAGAGAAAGGCAATCTTTTTACACGACCGTTCAGTCAGACGCTTGCCCCCTTGCTCAATGGCGGTGATGCTCACAACAGCTATTGGGAAAACGTAACCGTTGCAAAAACGATCGCCGAGGGAATTCAGCGATCGACTTAGGTGGCAAGATCCCCGCTTCTTGAAGAAGTCGAGGATCTGAGGCGCGATCGCCCAGCGCGGCTGGATTTTGTTAACATATCTTCATGGTTAACGTTCCAGCCCTCATTTAATCGATCTTTAGACGCTATGCTGCTACGCCCCGAACAGCGCACCAAACTTGACGATACAAACGATAGCCTCTTTTACGAACAGCCGCGCTTTGTCACCCATGTGGATGAAGGCTTTATTCAACAGTTGACTGACCTGTATCAGGAACGGTTGCAGCCAGAGACACGCATTCTCGATCTGATGAGTAGCTGGGTGTCACACCTGCCGGAAATCGCGTTTGCGTACGTCGAAGGGCATGGGTTGAATGGCGAAGAACTGGCACGTAATCCGCGTTTGGATCACTACTTTGTGCAGAACCTGAATCAGGAACCAACGCTACCGTTGGATGACCAATCCTTTGATGCTGTTCTGAATACAGTCTCTATGCAGTACATCCAGTATCCCGAAGCGATTTTTAATGAGATTCATCGCGTACTTAAGCCGGGTGGCATTGCCATCATCAGCTTCTCCAACCGGATGTTTTATCAGAAAGCGATTCAGGCGTGGCGGGATGGCTCGGAGGGCGATCGTGTGAAGCTTGTTGAAGGTTACTTCGCCGCTGTGCCAGGTTTTACCAAGCCAGAAGTTTTTGCCCGTCAGTCTCAAGTTCCTGGCATCATGCAGCTACTCGGTATGGGCGGTGGTGATCCGTTTTACGCAGTGATTGCACATCGAGAAGCTTAGAGATCTCGCTCATAAATGACTGTAAGGAGCCGTAGTCGTAGAATGGGCAAAGGTTCTACCCGTGCCCATCATCCTAAGCCGTTGCGATGGGCCCGCAGGGCTTTGCCCATTCTACTTTGGTTGGTTGTTTTCTACAGAGCATCGATCGCCTCCAAAAGCCTTTCTGCTTCCGCACAAAGCTCATCGTGGCAATGCCCGTTACTGGCAACCAAGCCACCCCATTGACTGACATCCGCCTGGTTGTAGCGCAGTAAGGTGCCGTCAAAATGGGTGAAGCGCCCTCCAGCTTCGGTCAGAATCAACTCTGGTGCTGCCAGATCCCAATCCTTCGGCGCAGACGTACCAGACAGGGAGATGTAGATGTCTGCCTGCTGTTCTAGAATCGCGGCGACTTTGCCACCGACGCTGCCAACCGATCGCTGCTGCTGTACGGGAAAGCGTTGCAGTAACTGGTTGAAGCGTTCATTACGATGGCTACGGCTGGCGACGATCGTTAACTCATCGAAGCGCGATCGCTGCGAGACGGCAATCGGGACGGGCGTGTCATGCCATCGTTCCACAAAGGTACCGCCGCCCAGCGTAGCAAAGTAGAGCGTTTTCGCTGCGGGGCAAACCACCACTGCCAGTACAGGGCGATCGTCTTCTAACAGCGCAATGTGGACGGCATATTCTCCGGTACCGTTGATAAAATCTTTTGTGCCATCAAGCGGATCGATCACCCAAACCAATGGTTTCGCCAGCCGTTCCTGCATGGGCTGCGTTTTGTACGTTTCTTCCGTCAGATAGGCAAACTCGCGGGTGCCCAAACTGGCTTGCAAATTGTTGAGGATGTACGCATCAACAGCCGTATCGGCAGCGGTGACAGGTCCATCGACTGCATCCTGAACGCTGAGGTCTGCAAGCTGAACGTTGAGCAATAGATCGGCAGCGCCCCAACCAATGCTACGGGCGATCGGCAAGAGTGACTGTAGTTCCGTAGATTGTAAGTGATTCAAATGAAGTGGTCTCCGAGGGTGGGGAGTGGGGAGTAGGGAGTAGGGAGTAGGGGATCAATTCAACACTTAACACGTTTCTTCTTCCATCCAGCGGCGGGTACCGAAGTGTTGGCAGGATTGGGCGGCGATGTTGGCGGCGATCGTCAGTGCTTCTTTAAACCCTGTTTGCAAAATAGCGTGGCAGAAAGCACCATGAAAAATATCTCCCGCTCCTAGTGTATCGACGACGTTGACGACAGGCACGTTGATCTGTCCCGCTTGCGTTGCTGTCCAATACTGAATCGGCTGCTGTCCTTGAGTGATGGCGATATGAGGAACACCTAACGCTGCTAGATAAGCAATGACATCTTTAGTGCTTTGGCAGTTGGGCGGCTGAAAATTAGCAGAGCAAATGACGTAATCAGCGAGAGGCAACACCGTTTCAAAACCCGGTTTCCAACTACCGCCATCGATGACGACGGGAATTCCCTGCGATCGCGCCTGCATTGCGATCGTCCGTCCCACATCCATCTGATGCCCGTCGATGAGTACCACAGCCACATCTTGCAGATTGGTGGCAGGGATATGGGCGATCGCCTGCATCTTCATGGCATTCAATGAAACGACTGCTCGATCGCCCGTGCGTTCAGTCACCATAATGGAAGAAACGGGTGGCGGAGCAGCAAGCGTCGGATTCAAATCGTTGAGTGTCACTCCATGCTGCTGAAGATCGGTCAGAATCAACTGAGCCATCGGATGAGTACCAAGAACGCCTAACACGATCGCCTCATTGCCCAGATGACTAAAGGTCACAGCCGCATTCGTCGCCGGACCGCCCGCTGACACCGTATAGTCAGAAGCAACGAGCTTTTGATTAGCCAACGGCGGGCGATCGACCAGATAGATAAGATCCAGCGTCACTAAGCCAATAAAAAGTCCACGATAAGCTTGCTGTTGGTTCATAGGGTGAGATTCAGCAGCCAATCGTAGAATGGGCAAAGGGTCTTGCCTGTGCCCATTGCTAGGAGACATTATGGATGGGCACGTAGGGCTTTGCCCATCCTACTTTGGTTCTAAGCTTTTTACCCCTCACTCCACCGCAAAG
The DNA here is from genome assembly GCA_019358895.1 of Tildeniella nuda ZEHNDER 1965/U140. GTDB lineage: Bacteria > Cyanobacteriota > Cyanobacteriia > Leptolyngbyales > Leptolyngbyaceae > Stenomitos > Stenomitos nudus. Next base: position 89,980 of record JAHHIG010000015.1, read on the forward strand.
CGGAAGCAAGCTACACCCCTCACCCCTCACCTCAATGCCCGGAACGCTCTATCTCGTCGGCACACCGATCGGCAACCTCGAAGACATGACCTTTCGAGCTGTGCGGATTTTGCAAACGGTGGATTTGATCGCCGCTGAGGATACGCGCCATACAGGTAAGCTGCTGCATCATTTTCAGGTGGGTACGCCCCAAATTAGCTACCACGATCACAATCGTCATAGTCGCACAGCCGAGCTATTGGAACGGTTGCAAGAGGGAAAAACCATCGCGCTCGTCACCGATGCGGGAATGCCGGGAATTTCTGACCCTGGCTATGAACTGGTGAAAGCCTGTGCGGAGGCAGAGATTCCCGTGGTGCCGATTCCTGGTGCGAGTGCCGCGATCGCCGCCCTGGTTGCCTCTGGTTTACCCTGCGATCGGTTTATGTTTGAAGGGTTTCTACCCGCCAAAGCTCCCGCCCGTCGTGCCCATCTGGAGGTGTTGCAAACCGAGCCTCGTACACTGATCTTTTACGAAGCGCCGCATCGCTTACGACAAACCTTGCAGGATTTTCTGCTTCTAGGGGCAGACCGTCAGCTTGTGCTGGCGCGAGAATTGACCAAGCGCTACGAGGAAATTTGGCGCGGCACGGTGGCAGCCGCGATCGCACACTACAGCAGCCGCGAACCACAGGGCGAATTTACGATCGTTGTGGCTGGCGCAGACATCACGCAGCCTGCGCTATCGGAAGCGACCCTCAAAACTGAACTGCAAAACCTGTTGAAGCAAGGACTGTCGCGATCGGATGCTAGTCGTCAACTCGCACAGCAAACGGCGTTACCCCGTCGTCAGCTTTACCAACTCGCGCTGTCACTGCCAGAACCGGATTAAGGCTGTACCAATCGACGAGTTTACCGCTTGAGGAATGCTTGGTCAAGCACTTGCTTCAACATCGATTGGCATAGAATCTCCCTAGCGAACGATCGCGATCGCTTCGTATTGTGTTCACCGCTAGCATGATTGCGTGTGGCTAAAATGTTATTGGATCAAACGACAAAACGATTGCCTCCCGTTGCAATGTCATGCGATCGACCTGTACTCAGTATGTTCCGTAACGACAATTCAATTGCACTGAGGCAACACCCAACAGCATGGCGATGCAACTCGATTGGAGCAACTCGCACTCAGTATGATCCGCAGCAACATTTTAATGGGAGCGAGTGACCAAGAAAGTTCAGTCCCTGCGTTGGCAATGTTGGTTGACGCAGTGCAATATTGGCTGATACCATTCCTCCCGAACAACGTAAAGAGCGAATGTAAATGCGATCGCATCCCATATGCAGGTATCAAGTGCTGGATTGCTGAGTGACGATCGTAGCATCCAAGCCGCATTGCCATAGATGCCATTGAGCAATGCCGGAACGCTGAGGTCGGCATCCAGTTATTCCCAATGAAAGCCTGTACCAGAAGGTGCCACGGTAATGTCAGCACGACACCTACTCAGAGAAATCTTCTGACGGTGTGATTTGCTGCGAACCGTGTAGCACTGCCAGAATATCGATTTGCTCAGCTTTGATGTAATAAATGATGCGGTAGGAGCTTTCAATGACTTCACGAATCTGCTCGGTAGAAAACTCTGGCACCACTCGACCGGATAGTGGAAAGGTAGCGATCTGCTGCGATCGCCTGGTTAAGCGGTCAATCGTTCTCTCAGCATATTTGGGTGAGTTTTGAGCGATGTAAGCGTAGATGGCTGAAAGGTGCTGTACAGCGGTCTCTGTCCAAAAAACCTTCACTCTGGAAGTCCAAACTGCTTACGAACCTCTTCAACAGATGCCACTCGACCCGCGTTGCTGTCTGCCAATCCAGCCTCAATTGCTTGTCTAATATAAATTTCAGCCATCAGATCGTCCCAGGTCGAATGCTCTGGCAGTTGATCAACCAAACGATGCGCTTCTTCCTTAATGCTGCGAGTTTCCATACGCTTTAGTGGAGGGGATAGCTTTTCGTTAAATAGAATTGTAAGCGATCGCTCGTTTATAGCTGTTTAGAAACCTGCGATCGGGCTGTTATCGTTGCCACATTCTCAATCACTTCTGAGAGCAACTCATAAAATTCTTAAAATTCTTCTCGGTTGTCTCGCAAAAGCTCAACGATCGCCCGCTTCAGAATTTCCTTTAATCAAACTGGAGCGATCGCCCCTCTGCCGCTAACACACCCACACATTGACTCTTCAATCACGTGCTGCTTTGAGCAACGCTCGCACAAACCGCATCAGGCGGTTACTTCACCTGTTCTGAGTTTTGCCATACTCGTCAAATGATATGATATTCAACATTCTGGCGGCGGCTTATACTTCCGAGTAAGAAGCGCCTTTTCCATATCTAAGCGTAACTTCTGAATTCCCTGGATTAAGTGTAATTCTGGATTGATTGCCAATGCTTGATCGAGACTGGCAACCGCGTCCTCAAGGCGCATTAAGCTGACTAGTGCAGCACCCCTCATAATCCAGCCCTTGTAGTAGTTCGGTTGGATCGCTACCGCCCGGTCATAGCTGGCGACTGCCTCCTCATAACGCCTTAAGTTCTCTAATGCATCGCCCCGGTTAGACCAGGCTTCATGATAGTCCGGTTTGATTGCCACTGCCCGATCGTAGCTGTCGATCGACTCCTCGGCGCGCTCCAAGCTAAACAGTGCAATGCCCCGACCGCACCAAGCACCGTGATCGTCCGGTTTGATTGCCACTGCCCGATCGTAGCTGGCAAGCGCATCCTTGTCGCGCCTCAGTTTGCCCAGTGCATTGCCCCGGTTGTACCAAGCCTTGTGATTGTCCGGCTGGATTGCCACTGCACAGTCATAGCTGGTGATTGCGTCTTCATAGCGCCCTAAGCCATCCAATGCCACGCCCCGGCTGTTCCAGGCTTCGTGTAAGCCCGGTTTGATTGCTACTGCCCGGTCATAGCTGGCGATCGCGTCCTCGTGGCGCTCTAAGCTAAGCAGTGCATCACCCCGGTTTTTCCAGGCTGTGTGGAAGTCCGGTTTGATTGCTACGGCTTGGTCATAGCTGGTGATCGCGTCCGCATAACGCCCTAATCTAAACAGTGCATCTCCTCGATTGAGCCAGACTTTCTCATTGGCGGGTTGAAGTTCGAGGGCTTTCTCGTAGCTGACGAGCGCTTGAGCATACTGCTTGTCACTTTCAAACAGTAGCCCCTGCTGGCAGAGTAGATTAGTCATTGCTTCCGGCGGCACAGTAAATGACTGATGGTGCTCAATGTAGTCTCGAAACGTAAGCAGTTTCTCTGTACGAGCTTCGGGACTTAGCGCTGTGTAGTCGTTCCACTTGTCAGAGAGCAGCTTTGCCGATTCCTGCTGGCGATCGTTTTCATCAGGTGGAACGGTAAACAACCCAGAGCGCCAGTCGAAGAAATCGGGCGCACGTTGAATGAAATATTTAATGACAAAGGGGGGCACCAGGAAGACAAACGAGCAGCCAAAGTGGTCTCTGAAGCGCTCCCGCTGCTGGTTGAGATGGCTGAGGATCGGCGGTACACCCTTCCAACTCACCGTGTAGATGATCTCCGGGTCGCCCCATCCGCTCAGGCGCTTAGTGTCCTCATAGGCAAGTACTGAGGCTTCGAGATTGGTCACAAAGAGAATGTCAAACGGCTGCTGCTGCCAGAGTGCCTCTACCTGGTCATAGAGCGTTGTGCTGTCGCGATCGAGCCGTAGCTCCTGCATCTTTTTCTGCGGCAGATCCTCTTTGAGGTCGGCAATGATGTCTGTTGCTTGGGCGGGCGTACACTGTACAAAAAACAAGCCAAAGCCCCGCTTCCGCCGCAGACTGCGCGACAGATATTGATAGACCTCTTCCGAAGTCTCCGGCGGCAAAGGAATATCGTCTTCAGTGGGCTTGGCTGTCATACCTTCAGTTTACGATCGACGCTCCTTAAACTGTGGAATATTCTCAATCAAGGGATGAACATCGTACCAGGTCAGTTTCTCTCCGTGCTCATCCAGATAGCTATATTCCAGCAGACAAAGGTTAAATAGCAAACTCCGGTGCGCCATGTCGTGCTGAATCTGTTTGTCGCGGGAGACGGCTGCCAGCAGATCCCACTGGTGTTCTTCCACAGCCCGTCGATAGCTGTCGCGCTCTTCTGTAATGGCTCGCTGCACCGCTTTTGCCGAAATAGGTAAGGTCTCTGTGCGGTTCACCGCTTCCTGTGCCAGCCGCAGCAGTCCCCGCACATGCCCCCCACTCATCAAACACAGCCGCTCTAACGCTGCCGCCGATTCAAAAATCTCCGTTTCCAGATCTAAGTCGGCAGCAAAGGGCTGAATGCGTTGAGCCAGAATCTGTTTAATTGTCGCTACTCCCGGTGCGTGAATCTCCCCATCGGGCGATCGCACCATAATCATGGGCAAAATCTTGGAATCGTTGTAATTCTGGTTTAAGTCATTCGCCCATTTAGAAAACAGAATCGCAAAGGGAATCGTGTAAATGATGTGGCAGTCCAGCGCTTTAAGCTGCTCACTGCGATCGATAAAAATCTCCTCATGATTGCTCCGCCCACTCCGCTCATCGTAAATCGGCGCAATCCGATCCAGGTTATCCACAATTAGCACCAGCTTGGTTTTCCCCTCTGGCAGCTTCGTCTTGGCATCCTGAATAAACTCATTCAACGCCTTGATCAGCGTGGGCGTATGGGGATTAATCTTTTCGCGAATGCGCGATCGTAGCGTTGGCTCAGTACGCAGATTGGCTGTGAGCTTGGCAAACTGGTTGACGGCGACCTCTGCATCGAGACCTTCCAGCGACACTTTCGTTTGTGCCAGATCTTTGAGGTCTTCCCAGCGCTCTTTCAACCAATCTTGTAATGGTTTGGTGTTTGCCGTCCTCTTCAGTTCTGTAAGCAAGTGCGACGTACACGCCAGCAGAATGTCGGTGTATTCAATATCGCCGCTATTGACATCTTCCTCGATCGCCGAAAAGTAAACCACGAAGCACCCTTCCGTCTCCAGGCTTCCTTTTAGCCGCAGCAGTTCGGTCGATTTGCCTGCTCCCCGATGCCCTGAGTACAGTTGATAGGTCGTCTGCCGCGATTTACGAATGCGGTTGCCTAAGTCATCGAGAATATCCCCATCCCCTCGCACCGCATCACAATCCACGTAAGCCGGATCGCTTGCTTCTAGCGGTTTGTACGGTTCAAGCGCGTTGAAGATATCATCTAGGACAGCGGAGTTTGCAGCCATAGAATTAGAAGCCTTACTGATGGTTTGACTCTCTCAAGTCTCCTCAATTAAACTCTACATTCGCTGAAACTCAGCGATCGTCACCAAGTAAACGTTGGCTGAGCCTAACGTCCGGCAGTAGCAGCGCCATCTTCTCAAAAAACTAATATGCCTGATTGAAATGGATGGTGACTTCCGTACTCAAACGGAGCAGGTTTGTTTGCTCTCTTGCGATCGCCGTTTTACCTGACCCGATGACAACGCTCGTTGCAGCATCGTCAGTGCCGTAATGTCGTGCAGGTTGCAGTTGCCATCGAAGTATTGACACAAGGTCTGCTCCGCTTCAGTCGTCAGATAGCCGTAACAAATTGCCTTTTGCACAACCTGATCAATTGGGCTCATGATGCCTTCCCTGCCTGAAGATGATGAGCCAAGTATGAAGTTCAGATAAGGAAGCTAGTGTGACAGTTGGGCTGCGATCGTGTGACACATTGCAACTTAACGGGTGACAGCCAGGTAATCGCACGGTGATAAACCTATGAGCCGCTGGTGATGCAACTCACGTACAGGGCGCGATCGTCCGCTGACTCTTTTGCTTTTGGGCGTGTCGCTGTGTCTAAGAACTCCCTAAAATGAAGAGAGCGTAACCTATTGATGCAATTTGATCCAAGCTGAAACCCTTGAACTTTTGGACTGGTCGCGGCTTTGCCAGCACCTATCGACCTTTGCGGCAACTAAGCTAGGTGCGATCGCGGCTCGTCGTCTACGCATCCCCGACACAAAAGCCGAAACGCTGAACCTGCTGGCACAAACGCAGGAAGTGTATGAGTTAGAAAATCGTCTCAGCACCGGGCTAAAGTTTGACGGCATTACTGATGTTGGCGAATCGTTAGAGCGGGCAGAGCGTCGAGCGTTACTGTCGGGCGAGGAACTACTGGCGATCGCCACAACCTTAGCTGGAATGCGTCAACTCCGACGCGTCATCGACAATCAACCGGATCTAACGGTGCTGAATACGCTGATCGAAGAGTTGCGAACGTATCCTGAACTAGAGCAAGAAATCCATCGTTGCATTGACGATCGCGCACAGGTTGCCGATCGTGCTACGCCTAAGCTGGCTGGCATTCGTGAACAGCAAAAGCAACTGCGCGATCGGGTCTACAGCACCCTACAAAGCATCTTGCAGCGCAAGGCAAACGCCGTCCAGGAAAGCTTAATCACCCAGCGTGAAGGGCGTTTCGTCATCCCCGTCAAAGCACCCCAGAAGGACGCGATTCCCGGCATTGTCCATGACACTTCCATGAGCGGTGCCACTCTTTATGTCGAGCCACAAGCCACTGTTAATTTAAACAACCAACTGCGTCAGCTTCAACGTCAAGAGCAAGTCGAAGAAGAAGCTGTGCGGCAAGCGCTTACCGATCAGGTTGCGGCAGTGAAGCCTGATTTGGAACGGTTACTGGCGATCGCCATCACGATCGACCTTGCCACTGCCCGCGCTCGCTATAGTCTGTGGCTAGGAGCCAATCCACCCCACTTCATCACACGAGATGAGGGTAGTGCCCCCACACCCCACACCCCACACCCCACACCCCACTCGATCGTCCTTCGCCATCTCCGTCATCCCCTTCTCATCTGGCAACAGCGGCACGAACAAGGACGACCCGTGGTGCCGATCGATCTTGTCATCCAACCGCATATTCGCGTCGTCGCCATTACCGGACCCAACACAGGTGGCAAAACCGTCACGCTCAAAACCCTCGGTCTCGCGGTACTGATGGCAAAGGTAGGACTCTTCGTACCAGCCCGCGAACCTGTCGAACTGCCCTGGTTCGATCAAGTGCTGGCAGACATTGGCGATGAGCAATCGTTAGAGCAAAGCCTGTCTACGTTTTCAGGGCATATTCGGCGAATTAGTCGGATTCTGGAGGCGTTGGGAGGGCAGAAGGCAGAAGGCAGGAGGCAGGAGGCGGGGGAAGCAGGGGAGGCAGGGGAAGCAGGGGAGGCACTGTCATGCATTCAAAACTCAGAACTCAGAACTCAAAACTCTCCTAGTCCCTACTCCCCACTCCCTACTCCCTACTCCCTCGTCCTCCTCGATGAAGTTGGTGCTGGCACCGATCCATCTGAGGGCAGTGCGCTGGCGATCGCGCTGCTCAATCACCTAGCCGATCATGCAGGTTTGACCATTGCGACGACCCATTTTGGCGAACTGAAGGCGCTGAAATATCAAGACGATCGGTTTGAGAATGCGTCCGTTGAGTTTGACGATGTGTCGCTGTCGCCAACCTATCGCCTGCTGTGGGGGATTCCCGGACGATCGAATGCGCTGACGATCGCTCGTCGATTGGGTTTGGATGGGGGCATTGTGGAGCAGGCACAAGCCCTTGTGGGTGGCGCATCGGAGGACGTGAATCAGGTGATTGCGGGATTGGAAGCACAACGCCGTCGTCAAGAAACAAAGTCTCAAGAAGCCGCGCAATTATTAGAGAGTGCCGAACGGTTACATCGTGAACTGTCGCGCAAAGCTGCATCACTGAAGGAGCGGGAGCAGGATCTACAGCGATCGCAAGAACAAGCAGTACAGGCGGCGATCGTCGAGGCAAAGGGTGAAATTGCTCAGGTCATCCGTCAACTTCAGCAGGGTCCCATCTCGGCTCAGGCAGCGCAACAGGCAACGGATTCGCTCAATCAGCTTGCCGAAAATCGCCTGCCCTCCCGTCAACCCAAGCCACCGAAGCCAGGTTTTCGTCCGCAAGTGGGCGATCGCGTCCGCCTGCCACGCCTGGGGCAAACCGCTGAAGTGCTGACGGCTCCCAACGACGATGAAGAAATCACTGTCCGCTTTGGGCTGATGAAAATGACGGTGCCGCTGGATGATGTGGAATCGTTGGAAGGGGAAAAGGTTGCGAAGAGGCAGAAGGCGGAGGACAGAAGGCAGGAGCGGTCAGCAGTCAGCGGTCAGCAGTCAGCGGTCAGCGGTCAGCGGTCAGCGGTCAGCGGTCAGCAGTCAGCGGTCAGCGGTCAGCGGTCAGCGGTCAGCGGTCAGCAGTCAGCGGTCAGCGGTCAAGATCAACGCAACACACAACACACAACACACAGCACTTCAAATGCGCCTTCTTCCGACTCCCGACTTCCGACTCCCGACTCCCCCGTCATTCGTACATCTCGCAATACGATCGACATTCGCGGGACTCGGGTTGCTGATGCAGAGCCAATGATGGAACAGGCGATCGCGCAAGCATACGACAGCGGTGTGCTGTGGATTATTCACGGACATGGCACGGGAAAACTGAGGCAGGGCGTTCACGCGTTCTTGCAACATCATCCTCAAGTGGAACGCTATGAGTTGGCAAGCCGGACGGATGGTGGGGCTGGAGTGACGCTTGCTTACCTGCGTTAAAGAGCTATCAGCGGTCAGCCGTCAGCTATCAGCAGTCAGAGAAAAGCTGATGGCTGATCGCTAATGGCTGGTCTAAGCGCGTGCCGTTAATCTTTACTGAACGGGGCGAACGATCGCGGGCAACCGCTCCTTTGGCTGAAAGACGGCTCGAAGGGCTTGATCCAAGGTTTCTGCCATTGCGATCCGATTTTCGTAGGCAACAATTACTCGCACAAGGGTCGGCAGGCTGTTTTGCTCTGCCTGTAGGTACAATGGTTCCACATAAAGAAGAGACTGTTCGATCGGAATGACCAGCAAGTTACCCTGTAGCGCCCGTGAGCCAGCGCGATTCCACAGAGAAATTTGCTGCGATATCACAGGATCTTGGTTAATGCGCGCTTCAATTTGTTCAGTGCCGTACACCAATTGCTGTTTGGGAAAGACGTACAGCAGCGACTTGCCATAGTTTTCACCATCCGATCGGGCGGCTAACCATGCCGTTAGATTCGTCCGTCGATTGGGTGTGTAGGGCAGCAGCAGAATGAATTCTTCGTCTTGTGCCAGATCTCCAGCTTCGTTCTTGGCGTTTGCCAACTTCGTGATGAGGTAATAAGGTTCTACAAGCTGCGGCTGGTCGCCATAGATTTCGGTCGGCACCTGCCACAGATCTTCCCGGTTATAAAAAACCTGCGGATCGGTCATATGGTACGTTTGCAGCCGCTCTGACTGGGCGCTAAAGAAGTCTGCGGGATAACGCGTGTGGTTCTGTAAGGCGACTGGCATCTGACTAAGCGGCTTAAACAGAGTTGGAAACGCAGCCGACCAGGTTTGAATAAATGGATCACCAGGATCGGCAAGGTAGAAGTCAACGGAACCGTTGTACGCATCCACGACCACCTTGACCGAATTCCGCATGTAGTTAAATTTTTCGCCGCGTGGTGTCGCCTGCACACCGCTGACAGACGCAAGCTGGCTGGGATCAGAGTAGGGATAACGATCGCTCGTCGTATACGCATCCACCATCCAATACAGGTAGTTTGGCGTTTTAATCGAGCCTTCTTCCCGCTTCCCTGCGCTTGCCTCCTGACCAACATCTGCCACTACCAGATACGGATCATGGTCATATTGCAGAAAAGGCGCGATCGCACGGATGCGATCGTTAATATTGCGTCGAAACAGCAGTTTTGTCTGCGGCGTAAAGTCAGTCGTTAGCAGCATTTGCCAATCTCTGAGGTAGCCTGCCAGCAAGCAACGTTGCCAAAGCGAACCAATGCCAATACCACCAGCGCCATCGTAAACGTTGTACGCATTAGTGCTGCCGTTGGGGTAGTCCAGCTCTTGCACTCGTGTCCCCGTCATGACATAGGTATTGGACAACTCACCGTAGTAGAGGCGAGGGTTGGCAGTGGGGATGCTAGCGCGGAACGCATCGACGGGACTCGGCTTGCTGTCGATCGGGGCTGTACTGGCTCCAATATCCTTCACGTAGTAGTTAGGCAAGCCCCCATCTGCTACCTCATTGACCGGACTGAGCGTGAAGCCATAACCGTGCGTATAAACCAGATGTTCGTTAACCCAGGTTTGCGCTTCTTTCGGCACCGCTGCATAGTCCAACTCCCGCGCAGCAATTAATACCTGCTGCTTCTCCAGGATTGCCTTCGCAGCGGATTCCTCAGCCCCTCTCTCCTCTCCTCTCTCCCCTCTCCCTTCAAAGGTATAGCGATCGATATCGGCATCAAAAAAGCGGTAGTAAGGTCGAATTTGTTGCAGTTGACGGTTTGTTTCTAAGAGCGGTCGCGTGTCCCAAAGGCGAATATTGCGTGTGGTCTGCTGATTGGCTGCGAGTGTTTCAACCGTCAGGTTGGCTTGTGGATTAAATGGCTTTACCTCAATTTTGTCTAAGGCAAAAGCTGCCTGGGTGAGTGCAATACTACGACGAATGTAGGGCTGTTCGAGAGCAAGTTCATTGGGCTGTACAACCAGTCGCTGAATGACATTGGGAAGAAGCACTGTAGAACCAAGGGCGATCGCAAGATAGGAGCCGAGCAGCACAAAGACAAAAGAACCCGAAAGCAAAGAAGGAACAGTCAGCTTCATATCGATACCTTGCCTTCTGCCCTCTTCTAACATCATTGACTCCTGCTTCGCTTGTGGAGTCAACAACGGTACCTCCTGCCTTCTGCCCTCTGCCCTCTGCCTTCTGCCTTCTGCCTTCCGCCCAATCGCTTGCCAGCCCAAGACGATCGCGATCGCCCCTGCCAGAACGCTAAGCACCGTATAGGCTGGCGAAAGCACGTTCATATCCGTATAGCTAGCCCCGTAGGTTACGCCACGGGTTGAGTAAAGCAACTCATACCGACGCAGCCAATAGTGCAGACCCACTGCCAGCATGAAGCAGCTACCTAAACCCGCTAGATGCTGCTTTTGACGGTACGAAAAACCATGAAAAAACCCTTGACTTAAGCTATTGCCTGCGAGGAGGTAAACCAACAGAACAGCTAACAGCCCATATAAAGACAGATCAACGAACCAGAACGCTAACAGTTCTACGATCGGCAGCCCAAACACATAAAAGCTGATGTCATGGCTAAAAACAGGATCGGTTTTACCAAACGGCACCGCATGGAACCATTGCAAAAACCGACTCCACTGCGCCGACAGAATGAACCCCAGGCTCAGACTAATGGCAAGGGCGATCGCGCTTAATAGTCGTGCCGGATACAGCAGTATGGCGATCGCGACTGCGGCTAGGAGTCCAACGAACAGATAGACGGTTGGGGAGAAGGCTCTCAGAGACAGGAACTCTCTACCCTGCCAATGAGCATCAAAATGAAAGCGATCGGGTAGCGCCAGCAGCCCATTGCTTTGCTGAATCGCACTTTGCCAAGCCGTCACGCCAGCCTGCACCTGATGCAGTAAAAGCAGCCCCACCAGCAGAATAAGTCCCAACACACCTGGCAGTAGCCACTTGAGGGGGAGCGGTTTGCCTACAAGGGCAGTCGATCGCCGAGTAAAGCTGCGGTGAGCTTGAAGGCGGCGATCGCTTCTTAGTAAGCCTCTTGCCATCAAGTCCGCGACTTTTTCTGATGTTTGAGACTGTTTGAGCCGTTGAGCCAGCGCCAGATTTGTCAACAGAAAACCAGCGCTGATGCTCGAAACGATCGCCCAACCGCCGACCTGAGTCAGCAAGCGTAGCCAGAAAACTTCTGTGTAACCGACTTCTGCAAACCAAAAGCGCTCAGCGGCAAACTGGCAAATAACGCCAATCAACCCTACCAGTGCTAGCGAAAGTCCAATTAACCGTAATACGCGCCCATTCATGACTGAATGCTAACCGAAAGCGAGAAGCTTGTTGAAAGATCACTGCACAGCTTTAACGTCAATTCGACGAGGTCAAAAGATAGCAGGAGGCGGTGCTGGTAAGTCTTTGCACTCTAAGTCTAAGGAGGGCTTTTTCTCCTGATAAGTATACGCGATTAAACCTGCCAGCAAGTTGACTAAGCAATTGAACCAACTGCGTGTGCGAAGCGTGTGCGAAGCACTTAGGCGTGAGTGTTCAATCTGGCACAGGTTCTTGAGTTGGGCGTTCATCGATGCCATGAGTGCTCGCTTCCGCAACAAAATCTTGTCAATCAGCTTGACCAGGCGGCTTTTCATGTTCTTCTTGGACTTAGTGATGCGTGACCAGGTTCGGAAACGCACGTCGCCAGTGCGGCAAGACGCACAAGGTATAAAACTCCTTAAACGTACGAAAGCCAGACCCGTGAAACGCCACAGCGTTGGCGCAGCCGCTTCTGTGGAGCCTCGTCATCACTTCGCTCAAGCTGAGGCGGGAATGGCTCCGGCGTTCACCAGCCATGGAGGGCAACTGGACTTGGTGTTGCCAACCGATGGTGTTCTCAATGAGCGTGACAACATCATTGTTCTGGTAGATGAGGCTCACCGCACCCAGGAAGGTGATCTGGGCATGAAGATGCGAGCCGCGTTGCCCAATACGTTCCTGTTTGGCTTTACCGGAACACCCATCAACAAAGTCGATCGCAATACCTTCTATCTGAGTCGCTACGGCTTTGAGGAATCGATTGTGATGGAGCCGCACTGCCACTTCATTTTGAGCCACGCCTCGTGGAACTGCACATCGATAAGGCGGCGATCGACGACGGTTACGCAGAACTAACGGGTAGTCTCTCAGACCTTGATTGAGAGACTCTGGCAAAGACCGCGAACTCATGCACCAGAATGTCTTGGTTGAAGCCATTCGAGATGATCTGGATGAAATTGTGCTCTGTTGGTTCTGAAGATGATGAGATTGACTAATGAACTTTGTTCAATTTTTTCAGCTCTTCCTTCAAAGAGTTGATTGGGCTTGAATCTAGACTGGTTTTCAAAGGTCGTCGCTCTGCTCCATTGGTTGTGTTGGGTGCTCGGATAGCAAAGAGCGTTGGGTGAAGATGAGATGCGATCGCCGTCCTGTGCTCCCAACGCAGCTCCAGGTTTCTTCTGGCGGCGCGTCTGCCGCTAGATCCGACAATTGTACTATGCGAGGCTGAATGATCAAACTTACGCCGATCGCCCACGCGATGGATATCAACCAGCCAGCTAAGATGTCACTTGGAAAATGCACGCCTAAATATAAGCGCGTCCAGCCGATCGCCACGACGAAGGCACTACCCAGACTAGCAACCCACACTGACCAGCGGCTGCCCCACGTCAACAGCAGCAACGCCGCCACGAACGTCATGCTTGACATCGCATGACCACTGGGAAAGGCAAAATCAAGTTCTGGCGCAGCAGCATCCCATAGGCTAGGGCGAACGCGATGTAGCCAAAACTTGACCGTGCGGTTAATCACGATGCTGCCACCCAAGGTAAGCAGCCAGTAGGTGAGCGATCGCCAGCGTCGCAGAGATAGCAACACGAGTGAGAGCACAACCCCAGCCGGAAACACGCCGTGAAAGACCCCAAACTTTGTCAACGTCGAGGCGATGCGATCAAGCCTTGGCTGTGCCGTTGCATGAATCGCCAGCAGAATGGAAGTATCCCACGAGAAGCCGCTTGGCTTTCGCCACACAACCACTGCAAGTTGTTCAAAAACCAGCAACGGCAAACACACTCCGATCGCCAGTAGCAACAATAATTGCCATCGCGCTACCAGAATCTGCCGCAGAAATTGAAGGAACGATCGGGGTTGCTTCCAGCGATCTAAATCTAACATCCAGTGAAGAGCCTTAAAATGACCGCTTTTATTGTAAGAAATTAACTCATAACGGATGAGCCAATTTCCAACTGACGGCGACCAAAAGCAGATAAATGATAAACCGTAGCAGTCGCTGTGGCGCTAAGCTGCACAGCTTTGCCCCCACCAGCACCCCTGGCACAGAACCCAGCCAGATGGGTAAAACCAAACTCCAATCAACCGTTCCCAATGTCAAATGCCCGATCGACGTAAACACTAGCAAAATGCCAGCTTGTGCCAAGTCAGTGCCGACCAATTTACGGGCATCCAGTTGAAAGAACGCAATCAGCACCAGCGCAAACATGGAGCCAGACGACACGCTGGTTAAACCAACGATGCAGCCTAAAACGGCACCGATCGCGATCGTGAAACTGCGACCACGCAAAGTAGCTAAATCAAACTTCGGTAATGCTGGTAGTTGCCAATCTGGTGCAACAGTTAATAGCAGCAGTTGCACCAGCGCTATCAGGGTCACAATCAGGATAGCGCCGCCGATCAGCCGCACCAGTAAATCATCCAGATTTATCGCTGCCATCTGCCGCAGATGATGCAAAATGCCAACACCGACCAGCGAACCAGGCACGCTGCCTAACGCCAACCATTGAACAACAGTGCGATCGACGGTTTGCTGTCGCCAGTGCTTGACTCCACCGACCACTTTCATCAATGTCGCTGCAACCACATCAGAGCTAATGGCAACCGAAGCAGGCACTTGAAAGACGAAAATCAGCATTGGCGTAATCAGAGAAGCGCCCCCAATCCCAGTTAGACCCACAACAATGCCCACGCCAAAACTCAGGCAAGAAAGGAGTAAGGTGTCCATCATGAGGGTACGATCGCCGCCTTAAGCCAAACAGTACCTAAAGGAGCGATCCCTTCCTTGGCAAACAGAGTGGGCAGTGACAGAATCTGAAAATGGATAAGCAGTAAAATTCCTACTGTAAAGATGGAAGAAGAAACGACCCCGAACAACAATTCTTGCTTTAAGTGGCGTTCGTGAGTGGGAGCTTGAAAGACGGCGATCGCACCGACTTGCATCAAAAGAATACCCAGCAGATTGGAGAGCCAGTAGCCGATAATGGTTCCAGGTAAGAACCAATCTGCCGCCATCCAGTGGCAGAGATAGCCAAAGCCATAGGCAACAGGTAGATTAATAATCAAGTCATTCCACCAGCACAAGGGTGAGAGCAGCCAGCCGATCGCAAAGAGTAAGCCGCCCCCCATCTTCTTCCAGGAAGGACGGTTCCAGAAAAGGTTACTCATTCTGCGAAACAAGGAGTTCAACCCACGATCGCGTTCCACTAGCGGGGCTGAGGTTGGCTCCTCCTTTCTTTCCACAAGCTCATTCATATTAAGTACGGTATCTTAATGGGTTTACCGTATTTTATTATGTCACGGCTTGAACACTTAAAGTTTGATGCCCTACTGTATCCTCACAAAACCACTCCAAAGATAGAGATTGGTGGCATCAATGCCGTTGCGCTGGACTAAATGTAATACATGGGCGCTTTCTGCTGGTGCGCTTCCAGTTGTTGGCACAAATCTTGCAGGGTGCAGTTTTGCAAGAAAGCCTGTGAAAGCACATTCGCTTGCTGCCAGGTTTTGTGCAATACCTCGCGTTCTGGCGTGATCAGTAGCGTGTGTTCACGGGGTTTGCGCGTGCCATCCATCAGAGCGATCACCTCTAGCAAACTAATCTGCCAGGGTTCGCGGGTCAACGCATAACCGCCACGCGCGCCTCGCTGACTGTGAACAATGCCGCCGCGCCGCAGGATGGTCAAAATTTGTTCCAGGTAGCGCTCTGGAATGCCATGTCTGGCAGTAATGCTGCTGATCGTCAAAGGGGACTGCTGATCAGGATGGTTAGCCAGTGCCAAGAGTGCTAGTAACGCATATTCCACCTTAGATGATAGGTCTAAAGGCTCGTAATTTAGGCTGTTTGGTGGGCTATTCAAGGCGTTCTTGAAGACTAGAGGTAAATCTATCGACGTTACTCAACGGGTTGCCCAAGCAATTTAGGTTACTTAGGGCATAAATCCTTATTCGTTCGCTTAGAGATTGACAGTGCATCAAATTACGATTAGTCTATCGGGATAAAGTACTTTCTGCAAGCATGGTTACCTCTCTTTACCCGAAACAGCTTGTTGGGCAAACCACTCCCCGCCAGTTTCCGCCTCGATCGTTTGTGCCCCTTACTTATAACTGTGCTTGGAGAATCGAAGCTGGCGCAATGCGATCAGTGACGTGGTTAAAAGATGGCACAGTTGTAGCCCTCGGTTTTTGGGGTACTGGCGATATCATTGATCGAACTCTAGCCTCTGAGTCAGTGCAAATTGAATGCCTGACCAAGGTTGAGGCAACCTTGTTGATGGAATGGCAGCAAGAACCAGAAGCATTGCTCTCTTACAGTCGCCAACTTGAAGAACTAGCCGTCATCCGCAGCCACAGAAAAGTTGATGCCATGCTGCTACAGTTGCTGAGTTGGTTAGCCAACAAATTTGGGCGTGAGGTAGGAGCAGGGCGCTTAATCGACTTCCGTCTGACGCATCAAGATATTGCCGAGCTTCTCGGTACAACTCGCGTGACGATTACCCGCACACTCAACCAGTTTGAACAGCAAGGCTTGATCGATCGCCGTCCTGTAGGACGCATCGTGTTAAAAGAAACGGAAGTCTGGCACTACGAAATTTAAATATCAATCTGCAATTAAGATGCACCTGCAAAAGGACGCTGCGCTCAATGGCACGAGCGATCGGTGCGATCGACAATCCCGCTAAAGAAACTTCAACGCGGAGCATCTTTCCATGTCACGACTAATGTGCCGGACTTGTCCTTGGTTGGAACCAGGTTGAGATAGAGCGTCACGGTCGGTTTTTTCACCTGATAGACGTTGCCACCGCCGTACTGCTGTTGGCGATCGGTCACCTCATAACCGCTGTTTTGTAGGTTCGTTTGAAAGAAGGCATTCATCATGTCTGCTGCCACTTGATCGGGGACTAAGCTGATGTTGCGAATGCCCGATCGCGGCACCTGTGCCCCAGCTCCAAGCCCTTTTTCAGTCGATCGGGTATAAAACAAATCCGGTTGCGCGAAGAGGGAAGGCTCGGCTGTCTTTGCGTCCAAATTGCTGAGAATGTCTGAAACTTCGGGGGGCACTTCTACCGCTTTTTTCAGGTCTTCGAGCGATCGTGGTGCATCCGATAAAACATAGACGGTTCCCTTTTCACTGGTGATCACGCTCAGAAATTGAGTTTGCCCACCACGGGAAACCTGGTAGATCTCTCTGCCTGCCTCCTTTAACGTTGGCTTCAGGTCATACTTCTTTGCGGGTAACTCCCTGGCGAAAAAGGCTGTCACCTGGCTCAAAGCATCATCTACTTGCAAACAAGATGGCAAGCCAAAACAGCCTGGTTGCGAGTTGGGATATAAGGGGAAATCTGCCCAAGAGTTGGCGTTTGGCGAACCAGGAGCGGGTTGAGATGGGGGAGGCGCAACTGCTCGTTTCAATGGAGGAGTTGTCGGACGATCGCTGACCACTCTTGGCGTAACCCTCGGTTTAGGTAGTGTCTTCACAGGTGCAACTTTGGTCAGCGTGGGTAGCTGCGTAATGCGTACCTGTTTCTCTTGAGGTTTGGGTGGCTTAGTGGATTCGTGTCCCATGGGCAAGAACAGGAGTAAGCCATGTAGCCCCAGAGATACCAGAGTGCTTACATTCAACCACCAAGGAATGCGAGATTTCGCTGCCTGATCGGGCAAACTGATGATGTTATGCGCATGCGATCGCTCCACTCCAGAGGAACGAGGAGAGCGATTGGTTTCGTCTGATTGTTCCTCAGCAACCTCTGTTAAATGGGATTCTGGCTGATTTAGCGTCTCTTCTGGTAACAATGGAGTGCCGTCTAGAGAGGGTTGAGCAGAAGGACGAACCGTCCTCAAGCGTTGTATGGAGGCTTCAGACATCATTACCAATCATTCAGCATTGAACAGAGTAGCTTTGGATGGAGCAACCATAGGTGGTAGAGTGCCACGATCGCAGGCAGCGTGAAGAACATTGCCTACCGTTGAGCCGTGTAAATCTGGTCAAACACGGTGCCATCGTCAAAGAATTTCTTCTGAATCGTATCCCAACCGCCAAAGTCCTTTGCCGTGTAGAGTTTCGTCACTTTGGGAAACTTCTTGTCAAACTCCTTTGCCACAGCCGTATTCACGGGGCGAAACCCCACTTTGGCAAACTCCCGTTGCGCTTCAGGAGTAAAGAGAAACTGCACAAAGGCTTCGGAGACGGCACGAGTGCCGTGTTTATCGACATTTTTATCGACCACGGCGATCGGGTTATCAATGGAAATATTGGTTTGGGGCACCACCGTGAAGAAGCCACTCTCTCCCTTCTGAGACGCTAGGATCATTTCATTTTCATAGTTCAGCAACACATCCCCCTGTCCTTGCTTGAAGAAGGCATCGGTGGCTTCCCGCGCATCTTTGGGTAGTACTGGCGCGTTGCGGTAAACCTGAGTGACGTACTCGCGTGCCTTGTCTTCAGCCGTGCCAATTTGACCGACCGAACCCCACAGTCCTAAAAAGTTCCAACGCGCTCCCCCAGACGTTTTTGGGTTTGCCGTAATCACCGTAATTCCTGGCTTGACCAAATCTGCCCACGTCCGAATGCCTTTGGGATTGCCAGGACGAGTGACAAAGGTAATCACCGATCGCGACACAATGCCATCATTTGGCACGTCCTTCTCCCAGCCGGGATTAATCAGCCCTGCTTTCTGGACGCGGTAGGTGTCGAGAGCCAGTGCTAGCGACACCACATCGGCTTCCAGTCCGTCAACCACGGCTCGCGCTTGAGTACCAGAGCCAGCGTAGCTGCGATTGAACTTTACCGCTTGACCACCCTGCTCGCGTTTCCACTTTTCTTGAAACAGCGGGATGATCTTGTCGTGTGCTTCCTTCGTCACAGCAAAGGAAACCAGCGTGAGTTCAACCGTTTTGGGCTGCTGGCTCACCCGCTGTCCCTGAGCGATCGAGGGCGCTGATGGAGCCGTTGGACTGGCAGCAATGACCGGAAAAGATACAGCAAGCCCGAATCCAGCCGCGACTAGCAAAGCAGAGCCTTTCTTGTATGACTGCATTGAGTGTAGCGATCGCGCCAACTGAGTGAGAAGCGATGGCACCGTCACTTGGATTTGCTTTTTCTCTAACTGGTAGGCGTTTCGCATGAGAAGTCCTTTTAATGAAGTTTATCTACGGCAAGCTTGTAGAGATACCGTATTTTTTCTAAGTAAAAGAATGTCACAGCTCCAACGCAAAATCAAGCGGCTTGACTACAAATCTACAAAATGTTGATCAAGTTAGTGGTGTATGAGCTTTTCTCCTTTGCATTGCTCTGTCAAACTGCCTGTAATATTCAATAACCTGCGATCGAGCGATCATGACTACACGAACACCGCTAAAAGTCGTCTCTTATCTGGCTCCAAACTGGTTTGGCTTCTATCAAGCGGTTACAGAGTTTTTGAGTCGAGTGCTGGCACAGGACGTGCAGCTTGTGCAAGGACAATCTGATCCGCTGGACGATCCAGCGTTGCTGCACGATCAACTGGATCTTGCCTTCATCTGTGGGTTGCCGTTTGGTCGCTATTGCCAAATTGCGCCCTATCAATTGCAAGCGCTAGTCGCTCCAGTGATGCAAGCGCCTCGGTATCATAATCAGCCTATCTACTTTGCGGATGTGATTGTGAAAGCGTCGAGTGGCTTCACCGATTTGGAACGTTTGCAAGGGTCAACGTTTTGCTACAACGATCGGGGTTCTAACAGTGGCTATCATCTGGTACAGCAGCGCTTGCAGCATGATGAAGTGCTCCAACCTGTGTTTGATGCCGCGATCGCGTCCGGTTCCCATCAGCAATCGATCCGGTGGGTGCTGGCAGGACAGGCAGATTGGGCAGCGATCGACAGCACTGTGCTAGAACAAGCGCTGCGGGATGCTCCTGAACTCGTGCAGCAGTTGCGGGTCGTCGCGTCCATTGGTCCCTCGCCGATGCCGCCGCTTGTTGCAGCAACGCATTTAGGGAAAGAAGTGATCGATCGCATTCAAGCAGCCATGCTTCAACCTGATGCAAACTTACAAGCGGCAATGCAACGCATGACAGTGCAACGCTATGCTGCGGTCAAATCGGCAGACTACGCGGTTTTTAACAACCGTTTGGCAGTGATGGAATGGTGAGTACAGAGCGCAGAAGAGGCTGCCTTACGTTGGGCATTTTGGTAAATCTGCTTAAACAGAGCGCGTTGAGTGTGGCTACCGCCGATTTCTTGGAAGCGATGCATGACAGGCTTCAAGGCGGTAATTGCCATTAACCAGTCTTCCTGAGCGTGAGCGATCAGTCCCTGAGCGGTCGGAACGGCAATCTCAAGCCATGCCCGACGCTGAGACCGATCGACGGTTTGAGCATGGGCTTGCATACTTTGCAGCATCTCTGCGACCCATACCTTTTTGCCTGTCCGTGCCAGGGCATAAAGGGCGTGTAAATCTTGAAACGGTAAGGTGTGTTCATGCATGCGAGAGCGTAGGTAGAAACTTAACGTCTGCCAACGATCGCCCACGTCAATGCCCTGTAACTCCAAGCGCAGGAGTAGGGCGATCGCTCCGACCTGATCTTTGGGGGTTTCTTTCCGGGCATGTCCCCATACAGAAGTGTCATACAACTCCAGTGTCGTTTGCCAATCGCCTTGCTTCAGGTAGTAAAGGGCAACATGCCACCAGTTGTGCGTTAGCAGCATCGAATTGCAGGTTGCCCAGGTATCCGCATGGCATTCCATCCAGGTGATGCCTTCAGCCACTCGCCCTTGAGTTTCCAGCACGTGGGCAACCGCATGTTGCGCCCACGGATCATGACGGTTCAGAGCGATCGCTTTCCTTCCTATGGACTCTGCCTGCTTCAAGTCACCGCATTGCTCTAGCCCAAATGCCAGCATTCCATAAAGGTAATGATTGTCTGAGTGAGCAGGCAGAACGGTTTCGGCAAGGCGCTTCAGGTTTGTCGCCTCGCCTCGGTAGAAGTAATGATATTGCCCCTGTTGGACTGAGATTAAATCCTGAGGGTAAGTGTGGGCGATCGCCTCATGCCATGAAATCGCTCGATCAATGGCTCCTATTGCCCAAGCATCGATCGCCTGTACATACCACTGCTCTCGCTGAGTGGCGTACAAAGCATGATGTCTAGCTGCTTTGAGATGACAGAGCGCTTGCTGGCGATCGACTGCATTTTCTTGAGAGAGGAAATAAGCAGCAGCGTAGGCATGAGCGATCGCGCAGGTTGGATCAGCAGCTAAAGCATTACTAATTGCATCTTCAGCCTCTTTGCCGTAGCTCAGTGCCTGATGCATGAAGTTGTTGAGGTGAGCAAGTGCGATCGATGAAACACTCGTCACTGCTAAGTCTTGGGCATCTTTGAGCATAGAGAACGTCTACAAATGGAACTCCACTACTGCACGACATTAACACATAGTACGGTTTTTCGATAAACTAACCGTACTATGCTTCCACCCGCTCATGATAGCCATTCGAGTTTGGCTATCAGCCTTCGCTGAAATGCTCCTGTCCAGCCTTCACTGGAATTCTCCTGTCCAGCCTTCGCTGAAATTTTCCTCAAAAAGTCTTGCGAGGTTGAAGTATCTGTGACATACTCCGAACTTGTTTGGATATTTACGGTAATCCTATAGATTAATCGTAGATTAAATTATTTGTTCTGTGAGGCATGGTAAGGAGCTTACGTATGAGTCAGCACAAGTCACTAGGTTACAAGTCATCCAATTCATTCAGCCGCCGTCAGTTCATGGCAACTGCTGCCGCTGGGACTGCTGGAGCGTTGCTCGCTGGAGAATTGAAACAGCTTTCTGCTGTCGCTGCCACCCGTCGTCGTCCTAATGTGCTGTTCATTCTGACGGACGACCTGGGCTATGGTGACCTCAGCGTTGATGGTCAAACTGCTTATCAAACGCCAAATTTAGATCGGCTGGCGCAGGAAGGCACTCGCTTTACCAATGCGTATTCGGCTCAAACCGTTTGCACACCGACTCGCATTGCGTTCTTTACAGGACGCTATCCAGCACGGATACCCGTTGGTTTACAGGAACCACTCGCTTTTATTCGAGACATCGGCGATCGGGTTGGGTTGCCTGCTGAACAGCCCACGATCGCGTCTCTACTGAAACAGAACGGTTACGACACGGCGCTGGTCGGTAAATGGCATGGCGGGTATCCTCCTACCTATGGTCCCTGGCAGAATGGCTTTGATGAATTCTTTGGGCTACTGAGTGGTGGCATTGATTATTTCAGACACGTCGATGGCAATGGCGAACTGGATCTCTGGGAAGGTCGGGCACAAGGACAGTCGGTCAACTATGCGCAAGTAAATGTCAGTGGTTATGCCACCGACTTGTTCACCGATCGTGCGGTTGAATTCGTTAAACGAGAGCGCGATCGTCCCTTCTATCTCAGCCTGCACTACAACGCCCCTCATTGGCCCTTTCAAGGTCCCGACGACAAAGCGCTGAGTGATGAACTGGTAGGGAGAGACAGCGTACCAAACTGGATCAATAACGGTACACCTGCTTCTTACGCTGCATTGATGGAGCGCCTGGATCAGGGGGTTGGTAAAGTTCTGCAAGCACTGCAAGAATCGGGACAGGCGGACAATACGATCGTGGTGTTTACCAGCGACAACGGCGGCGAAAAGTTCTCAAATTTTGGACCCTATCAGGGTAGAAAAGGCAGTCTGTATGAAGGTGGCATTCGAGTACCTGCGTTCATTCGTTGGAACGGAGTCATCAAACCTAACCAGGTGACGGATCAGGTGTTGATTACACACGATTTGACGGCAACGCTTTTGGCGGCGACTCGCACAAAACCAGATCCACAATCCCCACTAGATGGAAAAAACCTGCTGCCTGTCCTGCAAGGACGCAAACCCGCCTCTGCTCGAACTCTGTTCTGGCGGTTTGGGGCAAACCCCGCAAATCGACAAAATGCCGTTCGCAGCGGTAAGTGGAAGTATTTGAGTATCAGAGGCAACGAGTTTCTGTTCGATCTCTCTACTGATCCTGGAGAAACCGTTAATCTCAAAGACGAGCGGTTGAAAACGTTTACGACGCTAAAAGCCCGATTTCAGGAATGGGAATCGCAAGTGTTGCCCTATGCAACCTAAGAGCTTGTTAAAAAATAACTGCACACTTTCAAAGCAGCTATGAGCTATCAGCTATCAGCTATCAGCTATCAGCTTTAAATTATGGGCTGACCGCTGACTAATCCAATGGACTGAATCTCCTCAAACATTTTTCTTTTGGTCTTACGCAAAGATCCCCGACTTCTACAAGGGCGCAGGCTTTGATGGCTAAGTTTTCATCAGAAGTCGGGGATCTAAACCCCTTGTACGTAAATCCTATTCTTCAAGCACGATCGATGAAGCAACAGATTGGACAGCAGACGATCGATAACCCGGTTTTAACCAGCCAGACTAAACGGAACGGTATGCCGCGATCGGGCAAGCCGCCTGACAAAAATATGGTTTGGGTTCCGGGCGGCACGTTTACGATGGGGTCTGATGATCATTACCCTGAAGAAGCGCCTGCTCATGCAGTGACAGTCAGCGGTTTTTGGATGGATCAGTATGCCGTAACCAACAGGCAGTTCCAGCGGTTTGTCAAAGAAACAGGCTATGTTACTGTCGCTGAGCGATCGCCCAAACTGGAAGACTATCCAGGGGCATTACCAGAATTACTCGTAGCAGGCTCGCTGGTCTTTCAGCAACCGCATCGATCGGTTGATTTGCGCACGTGTTGCTGGTGGCGCTACATTCCAGGTGCCAACTGGCGACATCCTGAAGGACCCGGTAGCTCCATCAAAAAACGAGACCATCATCCTGTTGTTCATATTGCTTACGAAGATGCGGAAGCTTATGCAACTTGGGCAGGCAAACTACTGCCAACTGAGGCGCAATGGGAACGGGCTGCGCGTGGAGGTTTGGAAGAATCTGTTTACCCTTGGGGTGATGAATTGATGCCGCATGGAAACGTGATGGCAAATATCTGGCAGGGCGAATTTCCCTGGCAAAATTTGAAGTCGCGCCCACCTAGTCCAGAGGCGGTTGGCTCATATGCTCCCAATGGCTACGGTTTATACGATTTAGTGGGCAATGTTTGGGAGTGGACAGCGGACTGGTATCGATCGCACCTCACCCAAACCAGCCATCAATCCTGCTGCATCCCAGAGAATCCAACTGGAGGCGCGATCGAAGAAAGCTTTGATCCTGAACACGCAGCGGTGCAGATTCCTCGAAAAGTGCTTAAAGGTGGCTCTTTTCTATGTGCGTCTAATTACTGTAGCCGTTATCGATCGGCTGCGCGTCATGCAGAAACAGTGGATACCTCAACGTGTCACATCGGCTTTCGTTGTGTAGTAGACGGTTCGACTTGATAGCGTGTCAATCAAAGCGAGTCTGTTTTTTGGAGAAGAACTCATCATCCAGTCATTCTTCTGCTTACGTACTGTCTATTTGAGAGCTGCGTGGCTGACTCAAAGACTTTATTGTTTATCTACGGCTGCATTCCAACGGCTTGCACTTCTGCGTACACAGCAGCAAAACCCCCACTGCTATTGCGTTTCAGCCACTTCCATCATAGTCCAAATAGGTGATAATTTATTGGTTGATGGAATGCCGTCTTTGGGAAGCTCGTACGAGCCATCGTAACACGCAGAAATACCTATGACCTGAACTTCCATCAAACACAGCAGTGCGTTTGTACCAGTTACACGGTAGCGTGTAGAGCTGTAGTCCAGAATCAAAGCGTTTGGACTAATACATTTGTACTGTCGCTTCGTCTTCGATTGTTGACCTAGCGTCGAGCGGCGAACAGGGTTCCTCTTCCTTGACATTCGCTCCGAATTCGATGCCCCACCCCAATTCAAAATAATCTAATAATCGCTCGTGGCATACGCTAGAATCCTCTTACGTAATCAAAGGAGTTTTTGACATGCCCAGAGGTGGAGCAAGAATTGGTGCTGGTAGACCGCGCGGGTTCGCTCGTCGTGCAGAGGAGTTAGAAACTCTGTTCTACAAAAATGCGGACGTTGAATGGGGCTGGATTGGCGATCGCTTAATCTGCCAGGTAGCCTCGGGTGAGTACGCCCAGTACCTTAAAAAGCGTCTTCTAGATCGGATGTCACGTGAGGCTGCATCTGAGGCTCTTTACGCATCGGATGGTGGTGACTTAGAGCCGATGAGAACTCTCGCGGCGACTGTCAGCCTCTCTTCCATCTGCGATCGCTGAATCCATCACCCCCAAAAACCATCAAAAAAAAAGGGGCTGTTTTTAGCCCTTAAAATTACCACCCAGCAAACCATCATCAAAACTCATCACTAAAACCATCACTCAAAAAACACTGCCTATTTTCTGACACAAATGAAGAGGCGTGTCAGACCATCGCTAAATCGATATGCATTTATGCAGTGCTAAAACGATGGACTAAAAGTGGACTAACGGTAGAATCGGCGTTTGAACGATCGTACTACCGCCAAACCCGCTCGCCCTGGGCTTGCACTTCTGCGTAGACAGCAATTAACCAAGCCTCAGCTTTTATCACAAAATGCTTCCAGTGAGGGCTTTCGCAGCATTGCTGCAAGTCTTTTAAAAACACTGGACTAAAATTGGACTAAATTATCGAGTGTTCTTGGGCGCTGCGATCGCAGTCGGGTTCCTAAACAAGTTGCACCATTGCCCCTTCAGCGTGAGAACGCTACGCAAGCAGATCTCACGCCTGACTTAGGAACGGACAGAGCAAAGCAATTCTTCGTCTCGCCGTCTCTTTTAAGACTCGGTGTGGGTCTTAAAGAGAGAGCAATTGTCTCAAATAAGATCAGCTCCGTACGATCGTCCGACGATCGTCTGAAAGCTGATTCACAACACTCTGCTGTGTCTACTTAAAAAGCTTGTTGCAGTGCAGTACTCAAAGTAGTCGGCTCCATGCTCCCCGTAATTCAAACGGCGACTTCTCAAACCCCTTAGCGACGCTTAAACAGTGCACCGAGGCGATCTTTTATTTGCGCGATCGCGCCTTCAAGTTTGGCATTACCGCCAGGTTGTGGTGCGACTGCTAGCTGAATCGGCTCATCCTTAAACTCCTTGAGCCGATAACCATACTCCAATTGGGTCTGATGCTTCCTTAGCACTGGAAAAAGGCGAAACGCACCCTGAAGAAGATTATCTTGACTGTCAAAAATCGCTCGGTTGATCTGATCCGATCGCTTCACAGCGAGCGATCCCACCGGATACCAGGCTTTTTTGCCCTGAATACGAATATAAATCTCAAAGTCCGGAATGCCTTCAGCCTTCAGCTTGTCATATCGTTTTACTGCTTCAGTCCGCACCGCAGCCCGTTTCGATACATTTGGTACTGGCTGAGCTTTACCAAATCCAGAATTAGCTGCCATATTCAATCACCTGTAGTTCCTTAATAAAAGTTTACTTTATTTTCAGAAATTAACTTCTGCCCTCTGCCCTCTGCCCTCTGCCTTAAACCCCAAAACCTGCACCTCACTCAAATGAGAACCGCAATTTACCTCTAAGCAACAATTCTTGTGAAGGTGAGAAGGAACCTACACTTGCATACCCAAGAACTTAAAATGCGTCTCAATGTCTCGAATAAGACTCAATCTAAGTCTTAACTCAAGTCTTTTCATCTCATGTGAGACATGTGTGTCTAACGTATCTTAAACGAGTCTCAAGAGAGACCTAACCGCTAAGCGTAGGCTTTTATTGTCTCGCGTGTCTCAATTTAGTCTTGCCGTAAGTCTTGAGTTGAATCCCATAGTCTTAAATGAGACAAATCGGCAGCACGTCTCTCCACCAAGATGTCAACTATATGAATTGTGTGTTCATATAATTGATGTTGAGCCGATGACATCAAACTGTTGACATTAAGTAAAAGCAGGGATGACTAAACAAAGGTCTTGAGCCAATGCATCCTGTGCTGTTACCCTTTTGTCTTGCTAGGCGACTCAAGCCGAAAGCATAAGAAAAGCGACGATACAAGCAAACACCTGTACCTCTCTTTTTCAATGTTGAAAGAGTTTGAGGAATGAATTTGAGGAAAACTCTCTAGTTCCGTTTCGCTAGCTCCGCTGCTGTTTTGATTGAAACAAAGCTGACTTAAAATGCAGATGCAACAGACTGAGGTTCAAAAGGCTGCGATCGACCTACCCACAGCAACAGCAGACTTGCAAGCACTCTTCGCAGCGATGGACGACTTCATCTTTGTCTTTGATGCACAAGGATACCATCTGCGAACACTACCGACTCGTCCAACTCTGTTGCAGCCATCAAGCCCAAGTACAGCAGAGACACCCGATCAATTTGTGCCACCCGCGCAAAACCCGCCTTTTCTCGATGCCATCCAGCAAGCGTTAGAGACGGGAGAACCAGTCAGTCTGGTTTATGGCTTACCCGTTCAAACACCGGAGGCATTTTTTGAGGCAACCATTACGCCTCATACAGATAGCTCTGTGCTGTGGGTGGGACGTAACGTCACCAAGCGTCGGCAAAGCCAGGACGTTTTGAGAAAAAGTGAGGAACGGTATCGATCGCTGCTCGAAGCCACTTCACAACTGATCTGGCACACAACCGCAGAGGGTACATTTGCCACAGAACAACTCAGTTGGACTGCGTTTACAGGGCAGCCCTTCAGTGAGTCTCAAGGGTGGGGATGGCTCAAGGCGATCCATCCAGACGACCAGGAACATACAACTACTGCCTGGTCAAAGTCGATCGCCGATCGTACACTCTATAAAACTGAGCATCGTCTCCGGCGCTATGATGGCGAGTATCGTTATATGAGCGTTTGCGCCTTAGCAGTACCCGATCCAGACGGGCACATTTGTGAGTGGATTGGTGTACACACGGATATCACGGAACGGCACGAAGCCGAAACATTGCTTAAAAAAAGCGAGGAACGCTTTCGTAGCTATTTCAACCTGCCTCTCGTTGGCATTGCGATCACTTCGCCCGCTAAGGGCTGGCTGGATGTCAACGATAAAGCGTGTACCATGCTGGGCTATACGCGGGACGAGTTGATTCGCCTAACCTGGGCTGAATTGACCAATGCGGACGATCTGGTACTGGACAACCAATTTTTTGTGCAAATGCTCTCTGGGCAGATCGAGCAATATGCGATGGACAAGCGGTATGTCTGTAAAGATGGCACAACGATTTACACACATCTTGGCGTGGGCTGCGTCCGTAAGCCGGATGGCAGCGTCGATTACACCGTAGCGCTGATGCAGGATATCACGGAGCGCAAACTGGCAGAGGAAGCACTACGGCAATCAGAGGCACAATTGCGAACCCAGACAGAAGAGTTGGAGGAGACCTTGCGATCGCAACGACAGATGCAAGCGCAACTGGTGCAGAGCGAAAAAATGTCGAGCCTGGGGCAGTTAGTCGCGGGTATTGCTCACGAAGTCAATAATCCCATCAATTTTATTCACGGTAATCTCACTCACGTTAGCAATTACATCCACGACCTACTGCACCTGGTTGCAGTGTACCAGCAGCAATATACTCAGCCAACGATCGACGTACAAGCCGCGATCGCAGCGATTGATTTAGACTTTTTGATGGAAGATTTACCTAAAGTCGTTGCCTCCATGAAAATGGGATCCGATCGCATTCGTCAAATCGTGCTGTCGCTGCGTAACTTCTCTCGTTTAGATGAGACAGGGATGAAAGCAGTTGATATCCACGAAGGCATCGACAACACGCTCTTAATTTTGCAAAGCCGCTTGAAAGTGAGAGCAGGAAAACCAAGTATTCAAGTCGTGAAGGACTATGGCAGACTGCCTCTGGTAGATTGCTATGCGGGACAGCTTAATCAGGTGTTTATGAATATTCTGGCAAATGCGATCGACGCGTTAGATGAAGGATCAGAGATGAACGTGGGAACAGCAAATGCAAACGCACCGACTTGCAGCCTGTCACCCATCATTCACCTCCGCACGACTCTTGCTGGCACTGAGTGGGTTGAAATCCACATTACCGATAATGGTGAAGGCATGACCGAGAACGTGCGATCGCGGCTCTTTGACCCATTTTTTACAACAAAGCCTGTTGGTAAAGGCACTGGTATGGGCTTAGCGATTAGCTACCAAATCGTGGTAGAAAAGCACAGTGGTCAACTGGAATGCAGCTCCGCGCCGGGAAAAGGCACAGCATTTACGATCAGAATTCCAACTAAGCAGCAAAAATAGTCACATCCATTCTCTTTAAAGCTGCATAGAATCAAACCTGATTAACAAGAACTTCAAGTCCCTTGTTTTGGGCAGGCTCAGATCAAATTGATATTACAGCCGTTTACGCATCGATAAGCCACAGCTCGCAAGGTGGGCACTGCTCACAACCCTTACGGTAAGATGTTCTGAAAAATAGTAAGCAGTGCCCACCCTACTGAAAATTGCTGAGCAGGCTCACATCAAATTGATAGCAGATTTTTGCTGACCCATCGGTAATCCCAACATCCGTATGATACCAACCCTTACAGAGCGCTTTGATGAAGACTGAGATGTACTGCTACACCTATAATCGAGACAAAACCCCTTTAACGCCTAGCTTTGACTCCTGGCTTAACCCAGAGCGCACAGCGGTACTCTGCATTGATATGCACCGGGGGCACCTGGAGCTTGAGTCTACCTGCCCTGCGCCACGGGCGATCGCAAAAATCGAAGCACACAACGCCTTTCATCGTCACGTCCGCGCCCTCAACATTCCGCTGATCATGGTGCAGCACTGGCAGCGGCACGGCGGTATTGATGACGTTGCCTCCCGCAAGCAAACAGGCAAGGCAAACTGGCGCTACCTCTACGAGCTTTACCTACCGCCCAATCCGCTGATGGATCAGCATAGTTGGGAAGGCACCCCCTGGCTTGATCTCATGGTGGAAACCGAGCCAACCGACTATTACATCCGCACCAAAAAGCGCTTGAGCGGCTTTTATCCCACCGATTTAGAGTTTCTACTCCGCAACTTAGATGTTGATAACGTCGTGCTGACAGGCACCTTTACCGATGCCTGTGTTCTTAGCACCGCCTTTGACGCTGCCAATCGAGATTTTCGTGTGCTGGTGCCTCGTGATGTTGTAGCAGGCTTTTCCGAGGAGGCAGAACAGGGCGCACTGCTAGTGATTTCGCTACACCTGGGCTTGGTCGTTGACTCGGCACCGCTGCTACAAGAATGGTGTATCCGCAAAGGCGTGGAGGGGATAACTAAAGAAAGCGTCAACTGAAAACTGTTATCGGCTAGTCTGGTGTCTACCAGATCCTCGTCTTTTCAAAAGAAGTCAGGGATCTCCGTCAAGTGCCTCTCGTTTGAATATCCCACGCTGAAACCTCACGTTATGAGAAAAAACAAATGCAGCATTTTTTAAAGACGGCGCTTTCGATCGCCCTCGTTAGCACGCTGACCGCAGTCGGTTGTACTCAAAAGCCCCCTGCTGCAACGACAGACGCAGCCACAACTGGCACCACAAGCCCGTCACCTGCTGAAGCCATCGATCGCCTGCGCGGAGTCGTCGAGCCTGCAACGGCAAAGAAGCCGTATCGCATTGGCATTGCGGTCGTACAACTGGCAGATGACTACTGGAAAGGCATGGTCTACGGGCTAGTCGATGAGGCAAAACAGTCCAAAGTTGAGATCGTACGCGTCTTAGCGGCGGGTGGCTATGGCAAAACATCGGAACAAATTGCCCAACTGGAAGCACTCGAAGCGCTCAAGGTGGATGCCGTAATTTTGGGTGCGGCTGATTTTGATGGCTACGACCAGGTAGTCAAACGCCTGACCGACAAGGGCATCAAAGTGATTGCGGCTGGGGTTCCGGTCAACAGCAAGCTCGTCTCGCTGGGTGTCACGATGGATGAGATTGAAATTGGCAAGACGATCGCCAGCTATATCTGCAAGCAAGACCCCAAAGCAGAAGTCATCACACTCCCTGGTCCCAAAGGTCCTGCCTGGAACAAATTGCGCTTTGACGGCGTGCAGGCAGGTGCGAAAGATTGCCCTGGTATGAAGCTCGTTGGCAATACGTTTGCAGGCGATATCACGATTGAAGACGGTCAATCGCAGGCATCGGACATGATGATTAAATATCCTGAGGCAAAATATATTTACGCTGCCGCAGGCGGGCTGGGCACTGGGGCAGGGCTGGCAACCAAGCGCATGAATCGAGTCACGAAAGTTGTGACCTCTGCTGTCACCGCCAAAACGGTTGACCTGATCAAGGATGGGCATATCTCAATGGTTGTTTCAGAACCAGGGATTTTAATCGGACGATCGCTCATCCAATACACCGTACGGCTGCTCAACGGCGATCCCATGCCAAACCTGAAAAAAGGCGATCCCATTCCCTACCCGCAGTTCTTGATTCCTATGTTTGAACTGACCGCCGACAAACTGCCCTCCTATAATTTGAGCAACTACGACCAACCGCCAACAGGCTGGCAACCTCCTGCCTCTGCTCAAGCCGCCGCGCAATGACGATCGTCTCACAGAGACCAACCGCTGCACTCCTCCAGGTTGAAGCGGTTTCAAAGTGGTTTGGCACGACCCAAGCGCTCAATGCCGCCGCACTCACCCTTCAGGCTGGCGAAATCCACGTCCTGCTGGGTGAGAATGGGGCTGGCAAATCCACTCTCGCCAAAATTATTGCCGGTGTGTACCGAGCCGATACAGGCACCATTCGTTTGGATGGCAACCCGGTCAACCTGCCAACGGTGAAGGCAGCGAGACAACTGGGCATTGCGATGGTGTTTCAGGAATTGTCGCTGGCACCGCATTTAACTGTACTTGACAACTTGTTTTTAGGGCAGGAAGGCAACCGCTTTCCCTTGGCATGGTTACATCGGGCGCAAGAGCGTCAGCGCTGTGAGGCACTGTTTGCATCGCTAGAGCTTAATCTGCCGCTGGACGTACCTGTGAGATCGCTCACTATTGCCCAAAAGCAACTGCTAGAGATCGCCAAAGCGCTAGTGCAGCAACCGCGCCTGGTGATGATGGACGAACCCACATCAACGCTGACCGAGCGCGAAAAACGGTTTCTGTTCCAAACCCTGCAAACGCTGAAGCAGCAAGGCGTTGCCATTCTCTATGTCACTCACCATTTACGCGAAGTGCTGGAAGTGGGCACCCGTGTCAGTGCCATGCTGGATGGCTCCGTCAGAACCACTGTTGCTGTGACTCCAGCTTTAACCGAGTCCGTCCTGCTGGAAATGCTCACCGGACGGCAGTTGTCGATGGTGGTCGCGCGATCGTCTCCCACAACAACTCAGCCGCTGTTAACCGTAGACGGTTTAGAAACCAAAAGCTGCAAAGACATTCACTTGCAACTTGCTCCCGGCGAAATTGTCGGCATCTATGGCATTGTCGGCTGCGGACGTGAAAGCGTAGGGCGTGCGATCGCCGGACTCACCCAGCCCCTGCGCGGCACGATGACACTGGCAGGTCAATCCTACGCGCCGCAGCATCCTGGAGCCGCCCTTGCTCAGGGTGTAGGCTTTTTACCCGCCGATCGCAAAGAAGCAGGCATCTTACCAGAGCGTTCCATCCGCGAAAACCTCAACCTTTCCAATCTGGGAGCCTTTGCCAAACGGGGCATTTTATCCCCATCTCAGGAACGGCTGCACACCACCCAACAGCTAGAGCAACTCCAGGTGCGCTACACCTCAATCGAGGATCCCATTACCCGTCTCAGCGGTGGCAACCAGCAAAAAATTCTGTTTGGTCGCGCGATCGCCCGTGCCTCTCGCCTGCTGGTGATGGAAGAACCGACCGCTGGCATTGACATGGGCACTCGCCTGGAACTGTATCGTCAGATGAAAGACCTCGCCGATCGTGGTGCCAGTTTTCTTCTCCTCTCCAGCGATCTTGTTGAAACGCTCTTGCTCTGCAACCGCGTCTATTTGATGTATGACGGGGCGATCGTTGATATCCTCATTAACCCTACCCTCCATGACGAAGAACGAGTCCTGTCAGCCGTTTTAGGCAAAGGATAGAGCCGTAAGCCCCTTTTCTGCGAACGCTATTTTTGAGCGACTGCAAATACCTTTTTATAGAAGCGTGGTAGTGCCTTTTCGTAAAGGGTAAATAAAATAAGGGATGACTGCTATCTTCATCGCCTATGTCAAGCATTCCTCCCTTTCTGTGTTGTCCCAACTGTGGTTCCGAAGACATCATGAAAAATGGCACCACCCGACGAGGCAAACAGAACTATAAGTGCCGCGACTGTGGTCGCCAATTTGTGGAAAATCCGCAGTGGAAACCTCGTGAAAGAGACAGCACTGTGATGCTTGACCGTTTGCTCTTAGAGAAGACCCCTTGGCTGGTATAGCCCGCGTGTTGAAGTTGTCAGAGTCTTGGCTCCAAGGGTATGTCAACCAATGCTACGAGGAGGTGCCGCGTCAGGTGCAGGTGACCCCTAAGCCCAAGGGCGCATTAAAGGTGCAAATGGATGAATTGTGGTCCTTTGTCGATGACAAAGGCAACAAGCAGTGGATCGGGAGCATTTCATCTTTGCCGATTCCGAACTGCCCTCATCCCCTAACCCCTTCTCCCAAAGGGGGAGAAGGGGAACCGAACCGGATTGAAGTCCCTCTCCCTTTTTGGGAGAGGGATTTAGGGTGAGGGCGCAAAAGTGACATGCTCCCCAGTGGATCTGGCTAGCACTGGAGGCGATCGGTGGCAAGAGCGATGAGTTTTTCTCAAAGGCGGGCAATCTGCTGGCAAAAGCTTTGATGCAACTGGCAAAAGGCACTGATTATCCCGATCTGGCAAGACCATACCTTTTCAAACACCCTCTAATTGCTGTCTAGCAAACTCTCACACTTGCTCATCGGGCTCGTGGTCAGTCATTTTCCCTGCGACCACTGGTAGGTTGATTGTTTCACCGCTTTGGTAATATGCCAGTGTTGACAGAAATGAGCGATCGCCTCTTTAGGAACATCAATATTTTGAGATTTCATGCAGTTGCAGTCTCAAAGGAGATTTTGAGGTTAGCGGTCGATGGAATGGTGTAGTTGAGTTTCTCAAAACCAATGACTTCTCCATGCTGATCTTTCATTAAGATCACTTCATCCCCCGTTTCTTCACAGGTGTATTCATCTTGAGGATTACCAAACCAGACGGTTAAAGTATTGCCGACTCGATCGTAGTAAACGTTTACTTCTGCCATATGATTTTTCTTTCACATAAAACTATCAGAATTCAATATGTTCTCAAGCTCCTTTACTAAAGAAGGTAGTTCATTGATTACTGTATCCCAAACAATATCTTCATCTACATTCAGGTAATCATGAACAACTTTGCTTCGCATCCCTACAATCGCCTTCCAATCAATCTGAGGATACGTGGCTCGAAAGCTTGGGGAGACTCGACGAGCTGCTTCACCGATCACTTGCAGAAGATGAGTGAGAGATAGCCGCAATAATTCGTTATTGTCAAAGTCATCTCTGGTTATACCCTGCACAAATTCGATCGCTTTGTTGGCAGTGTCTAGCATGTGCCCAATGTAGACCTGCTCATCCCTCTGAGTCATAGTAGACCTCTGCTTCGGATAGGATGCGATCGCGAATCCGATGATTCAGAAATTTGGGCGTGACGAGATCAATGGGTCGATTTCCTAACAGGCTTGAAAGTTCTTCTTGAATCCGATGGAGTTTAAGAAAGCCGGGAATATGTTCGGGCTGAAATTCGACCAGCACATCGATATCACTATCAGGGCAAAAGTCGTCGCGGAGAACGGAGCCAAATAGTGAGAGTTTAGTGATGTGCCAATGTTGACAGAAGTGAGCGATCGTCTCTTTAGGAATATCAATATTTTGATTTTTCATGCTGTTAGTTCTCGTTCTTTCACAGCTTCAGCCGCATATCTTAAAGATTCCTGAATATCTTCAAGCGCTAAATCAGGATAAGCCTCTAAAATCTCTGCGATCGCCATGCTATCGGCAATCATACCAACGATGGTAGACACCGGAATCCGTATGTCTCTAATACAAGGTACGCCTCCCATCTGGTTGGCATCGGCTGTAATTCGAGTAAATTTCATGTGTTGGGTTTCTCCTATATCGTCGTAAGTGGCGATTCAAAATCGTTGGGTAATCCAATAGCGGGTAAGCCTTCGACGATCGCAACTGTTTCCACGCTGACAGTGATGACTTTTTTAATCAGACTGATAATATAGCCCTCATTTTCTAGCTGATTTGGATCATTAGTGATACCGCTACGTTTATCGGTTTTAATTTGATATTGGTCAATAATCCAATCAAGCGCGGAACGGTTGCCAAGGCGATAGTTGAAAGTTTTAGGAGGAATGCCTGTGAGGGTCAGGAAGTCGTTGTATTTGATCTGGGTTTTATCTTTGGAGAGACGCATTTTTTCGACGCGCAGGTTGAGCGGTTCATCGGGATTTTCAACTTCTTTGAGCGGGTATTCGGGCTGGTCTTCGTAATGGACGTGAATTTCTGCCAATCGTGCGCCTGCTTTTGCTAGAAGCCAAAAGAGATCAGCGGGTTTATCGTTGAATGGGGTAGGTTCTGCGCCTTCGCCTGTGTAGGGAACGAGGGGAATGCGAGGCAGTTCGCGTTTGAGGTTAGCGGCATAGCGTTGACGGTAGTTGGGGTGATGGAGGAGGGCGTAGGCGTAATGAAAGATGTCCCATTTACTGATAGATTCATCGCTGTAATGGGTACGAAATTGCATCAGTGCCCAATCGGTAATATTTTCTCTGCGGTTGGTGCCATCTTCACTGTAGGTATAGAAGGGAAAACATTGAGTTGGACGACCACCAACATCAAGAGAAGGAGTATAACAAGAAATACCAGCCAGAAAAGGAAGCTGTGAGTGGTTTGTAACAGTAATAAAACGATTTTCCGCTTCTGTTTGTTCGGTCGGAACTATTATTGAAAACTGGTATCTACGCTCATTCAAATGAGGATCGAAATAGAGAAACGATTGAGTAAAAGGTCGATAGAGCGATCGTCTTACATGATCTTCTTGATACTCAAGCTTCAATTGACGGTTGACGCAACTTTTCAAACCGTCTGACCAGCTAATTCTAGATTCGTCGCGAACTAAAAAATTATCAAGTTTAACCTTTTCATCTGAATAACGCTGCCGTTTTGAAACCTGCTCGTTGAACGTTTCAATTGTTCTCTTAATATTGTTAGACAATGAATTCTTGTTGAAGTTATAAGCCCATGAATCTCGATTAGTTTTCACTCCTCCACTAAAGTTTTTGAAAACTACTTTTGGCTCAATTAAGCTACTTTCTTTTGCCTCCTGATCGCCGATCGCCAAAAAGCTATTAAATTCTCCCTCCAAGCCAGTTGTTAACCACGTATGTTTTTCATCTGGCGTAATCTCTTGCCACTCCACATTCACGGCACTTTGAAGTCGATCGAGATACTGAAACTTTTGTTCCTTGGTCCAAAACTCATCCAGTCTGGCGTAGTAGATTTTGGCTTTTCGTTTTCTTTCCATTTCTACACATTTTATGAATGAAGATAGTGGTTATTTGTATCTAGAACTTAATCGCCACGAATTCTAATGCGGCTGTCTTCAACAATCCATAACTTTCCTGTAATCGGTTCTTGTGCTAACGCTGAAATAGCGGGTGGCATGATCGAAAGTAAGTAGGGTTTATCCTGACGAGATGTGCGGATAACAATGATGCCAGCAGTATTTTGTGGTGGGTAAGAACGGATATCTGAAAAATCGAGGTCGAGTGTAATCAGTATCCGTTGTTCTTGTTGGCAAATGTCAAAAATAGTCGGATCATTCGAGCCACCTAGACCCTGTTGCTTAACAGTTGTTGCATCATAGCCTGATTGTTGAAGTAAGGCTGCAATTTCTACGGGTAAGTTTTCGTCTGTTTTGAATTTCACGCAGAGGCTTCCATCTGAATAGAGATAATGCGCTCACGAGCTAGTTCGGCAGCGTAAGCGATCGCGGCTTGAATGTCTGCTTCTGTTAAAGATGGATAGCTTTGCATAATTTCTCCTACACTTAATCCAGCAGCAAGGTTGTCAAGTATGACTGAAACCATGATTCGGGTGCCTTTAATACAGGTGCGACCATGACAAATAAGAGGATCTACAGAAATTCGTTCTTGCCAATTCATTGGATGATTACCTCTTTCTTCACAAAAATATTGATGCTCACACCCACCTGAATCCCAAAGACATTATGCGTTGTGCCTGAAAGTTTGGGATTTTTTCGGACATTGCCACCCAGATCAAACGTATAAATCGCATCAAAATCTTGCTCCAGATTTTTTCGCATTCCATCAAAAGCAATCTGCTCAATCACGCTACTATTAGTAACAAAGGCAATAATGCCGTCTTTGCCAACGCGATCGCTCGCCCAGCGGATTGCCTTTACGTAAGGATCAGAGAGCGAATTTTTGTTCGTTGCTTTCGATGCCTTTGAATATGTCTCAGCAACCCGTTTATCAATGATAGGATACTTTCGATTTCGGTTGTTATCGTTCTCATTCGCTTGAAAAGCATTGTAAGGTGGGTTGCCAATAATGACAAAAATGGGAGAGTTACGCTGTCGTTCTACTCGTTGCGTGTTTTCTGGTGCAAACAGCGATAATTGCTGCTCCTCCGCAAGCTCAAAGGTATCAACATAACAGATGCCTTCAAACGGTTGATATTTGCCCGTCAACTCATAAAACTCATGTTCAATGTTCATGGAGGCAATGTAGTAAGGCAATAGCATCACCTCATTACAGTGCAGTTCATGCTCAAACTTGTGGGGCAACGCCGTTTTGCGAATCTCGCGCATTACTCGAATGATAAAATTACCCGTGCCTACAAACGGGTCAAGAATGTGAACGCCTTGATCGCTCAGTGACTTGCCAAACTCGCGCTGCAAAATGTCTTCTACACTCCGCACCATGAAGTTGACAATGGGTTGAGGCGTATAAACAATGCCATGCGTATCGGCAACCTTGATCGAAAAGCCCTGAAAAAACTTCTCGTAGATCACATTCAAAAAATGCTGCTTTTCTGAAAAGTTCTGAATCGTAGCGGCGGTTTCCTCAATGGCGCGATAAAAATAGTCCAACTCTTTTAGAAATGACTCGCGGCTAAATGCCCGTGAGGTCAGCGCATCAATGACCTTCTCAATTTCCACCGCAATCACATTGCGACGGGTGAAATCGGGGTTGTTAAACACTGTGCGAAAAATGCGCTCGGTCAGTAAGTGCTGAATCAACATTTCCTCAACGGCTGCATCGGCAAGGTTAGGGTTAATCGCCTGTTTACACAACAGCGTAAAATTCTCAAACGCAGCAATAAACTTCTTGTTAATCTTGCGCTGCTCTTGAATAAGTTCCTGCAAGCCTCTTGCCAGATCAGGAATGCGTTGCTTGAAATCGTCGCTTGCCTTTTCCCACTGGTCAAACTGGGGTGGGCGATACTCAAAAAACCGATGCAACACCTCTACCAGTTCGGTATCATCTTGCAGATCGGCATCATAAACCTGCTTGCCATCCTGATAGAGCATGGCGCGATCGGGTCGCTGAAAAATAATGTTGTCTTTGGGATAGCCACTCTGAAACTTCTGCTTCACCCATTTTGGCAAATCATCGCCTAGATCCTTCGCTTCCCAATAGCCACGAATCAAGCCAAATTCATCCTGAAGAATGCCATCAACCCGAATCAGCTTGCCCTTACCACCCTTTTTGATGCTGTACTCACCCACCAGCGTCCAGTTAAACTGCTTGCCGCACACCTTCAGCACATCCGCAAACGCATCTTTCACTGCTCCCTCGTGAGAATGCCCTAACTTGGCATACTCCTTAAGCTGCTTGTAATATGCGCGGATCGGCTTGTGGCTTGCTTTTAAACTAAGGTTTGGCATAGCAATCTCGAAAAGGGGGCTTTTGGGCTTCAGTATTCCCACTTAAACCTCTATCCTTCACCTTACAGCCGTTGTTAGATCAATAAGCCACAGCCTAATCAAGATGGGTATGGGGTGTGGGGTGTAGGGTGTGGCGAATGCAAATGAAAACCGCTGTAAAAGCTTGAAATGTCAGCCTCCACACACAAAACTTCGACTTTTAAACAGAAACGATCGCCCCTACCTTACTTCTTCCACCCAAAGACCTCGGAGGCTTTCAAAACCTCCGAGGTTTGAGCAAGCGATCGCGCTTTCAACTACTCACCGACTAACTCACCGTTACCCTCGCTCCATTCCCATTCTCCATGCTAGGTGCTGCGGCAGGAGCGATCATTGCAGTGGGTGTAGCACTCACAACCTTACGAGTCGTGCGCTTACGGAGAGTTCCTCCCGCCTGCACATACTGCAAGCTATCCTTGCCATACCGCGTCACCACACCCATCAGCATCTTTTCCGAATAGCTGCGTAGCTCCTGCTCCATCAGCGTCACCATCCCCGCCATCTCATCTACCGTTGAAAGCATCGTGTTGTAGCTAGCGAGTTGCCCTTGCAACGCTTGAATGCGGGCATCATACTCTGCCAAACTCAACCCAGAGCCAAACTCCAGCGGATCATTAATCGATCGCATCCCAGCGATCCGGCGCATGCCCTTTTCCAACACGATCGAACTGCGTTTCAGACGTGCCATAGAGACCTCCCTGTAAAATTGGTCACGTTTATCTTTAAACTCTAGCCAGTGGTTCAGTGCCTTTCCCTGAGCAAAAATCGGCAAAAATTTGAGTCTTTTTTTATTCAAGTCGCAATTGTTTAGTTGCTTCTACATAGATTTATTTAACGCTCTGGTATAAAAACGATCTTACTTGCCCAAGACACGATCGCAGCAGTCGCCTTTGAGATCCCAACGATCGTGTTGCAGTACCCGAACATCATGTTCAAGTACCTGAATATCGCGTTTAGGTTCCTCAACATCGTGTTTGGGTTCCTCAACATCGTGTTCAAGTACTCAGCGATCGTGTTCAAGTACTCAGCGATCGTGTTTGGGTTCCTCAACATCGTGTTGGAGTACCGAAATATCGTGTTGAGGTTCTTTAACGTCGTGTTTGGGTTCCTAGATCTCGTAGTTGAGTTCCCAAACATTGTGTTTCAGTTCCTCAACAGGCTGAGTGCGTTGGGTCAAGCAGAAGGCTTGCTCAACCAGCCGACGGAAGAGTTTAGCAAGGCGATCGACTCAAACCGCTTTTCCAGCACCACCATGCGTCGATCGCGCCAACCCAGTCTTTTACCGTCACTGCTTGATGGGTTCTTTACCACCACAGCGCAACGCCTTAATCAGTGCTGTCCTTAGTCTAAATTTGATGAGTCCGGTAGCTCTACCAGTGATGGCAGTACCAGCCTACCAAGTCATCAGCCGTGAGGCGGCGATGCAGAGTGCCGTAGAGGTGCAGGCGGAACCAGGGCGATCAACTGCGATCGACTTTAGTCAGGCTCACGAGCGCATCACGTATGTTTTGTTAGCCGATCCCTCGCGTCTGGTTTATGCAGCGAATGCTCCCATTGCATCCCGGCAAGCAAACACCCTCTTCTTGCGCCCCATTTCCTAACGTTCCCCGGTGCCACCACCACTAGCATCACCAATCTGAGAGGCTGTTTGAAAAGGTATGGTCTGTAAGCTTAAGCACTCAGCGATCCCCCCTGCCCCCCTTAAAAAGGGGGGAAATACGCTTGTAGTCCCCCTTTTGAAGGGGGATTGAGGGGGATCTAGCTTTTTGCTACTAACAGGAGAACCTTTAAAGCATCCTCTGAGTGTCTAAACCATTGATCAGGCGGGGCAGCATCGCTGGGAAAGTCGGTGCAGCGGTCTTGCAGCAGTGTCAGAGGATGTTTTAAAAGTCCAGATGCGTGTAGCTCTGGCGACTGAAGTCGCGGCTACACGCACAAAACCTGCCTACGCAGGTTCCAATACCCTCGTGCTGAGGTAGTCCGCGCAGGCGGACTTTGTTGATGTAGTCGCGGTTTTAACCGCCAGACACTTTTCAAACAGCCTCTCAGAAAATCAAGCGAGGGATTAGTTTCTAAATCTCAATTTTCCCTAAAGATGGCGTTTGTATAAGATCCTCAAGTTTAGTCCAGCGTTGCTGTTGATCTAATTCTTCGATCCTTTTTTTCTCAGCATAAATCTTCTGGCTATATTCTTTAGCACGTTCTGGGTTCATAGAACAATCCGTTTCTTTCCACTGTTGAAGTAAGTCACGATAACGGTTGTCACACATGGTTCTTTCTATACAAGCAACCGTAGAGCGAATTATGAGAGGTACTCGCACAATATCAAGACGAGTTTTTTCGTCCAACTCGAATAAATGGTAGACCTGCTCCATTTCTTTGGGGAAAACTGTACAAAGATCTCGTAAAAATGAGATTAAATTAGGTTGGGTAACAATGCTCTCAGAAGTGCTAATTGATTTGTAGCTCTGATCTTCGCTGTGTTTGTCTTTCTCTTGTAAATCGTCTTGAAGTTTTAAGATTTGTCGCCATAGGAATCTGTGATGCGAAAAACTGAATTGTAAATCTCGTTCTTCCAAAGCAGTAATCACAGCTTGACGATACTCTGGATAATGCAAATAGACACGAAGTAATACAGCTTCTGTGGTAATTAAAAATTCATTCGGAATTGACTGAAAAGAACTATCACCACTAATATTTTTTGCTGATGGTCGGCGCTTTCGTCTGACCTGAACCAACAAGTTTTCGGCAAGTAAAGGAACAAGCCGACCATCTTTTCTGCTAAGGATTTCGGCGCAACGACCGATGTAATGTGTACGGGTATTTGCGTTGGTAACATCAGCAAGTAGATCAACAATTTGCTGAACTACTTGCTGAAACTGATCTGCCTGGTTGAGGTCTTGCCCCGCGATCGCCTGCTGAATTTGCCAGTCCAGCCAGAGGGGAGACTCATCTAATAATTGCTGGTAGTCGGCGGGCGTATTCGTTTGGAGAAACTCGTCCGGGTCTTTGCCTGTAGGAATGTTGAGGATGCGAAGCTGCACTTCGCCCTGGTATGCCAGCGCTGCGACTTCACCGATCGCTCGTTCGGCTGCCTGCGTCCCCGCGCGATCGGCATCAAAGTTAAACACAATCCGCTTGGATTCGGTGTAGCGCAACAGTTGGCGCACCTGCGCGAGGCTCAACGCTGTACCCATCGACGCGACGACATTCGTAATGCCTGCACTATGCAGCGCGATCACGTCGAAATAGCCTTCCACGACGACTGCTTGATCCTGCTTGGCGATCGCCGCTCGTGCCTTATCCAGTGCAAACAGGATATTGCCTTTGTCGAAGAGTTCGGTTTCGGGTGAGTTGAGGTATTTCGGCTGTTCATCACCCAGCGATCGTCCCCCAAAGCCCACCACTCGCCCTTGCAGATCATGAATGGGAATCATGAGGCGATCGCGGAAACGGTCATAATAGCTGCCTGTCGCGCCTTTGCGCGGTACAATCAGCCCCGCGCGTTCGACCAGTGCGACGGGATAGTGCTTTTGCTCGACTAGATAACCAAACAGCGTCTCCCAGCCTGCGGGCGCATAGCCCAATTGGAATTGTTGAATCGTCGTGGTGCTAAGCTTTCGTTTGGCAGTCAGATATTCCAAGGCGGCTTTTCCCTGCGGCTGATTCAACGCATGTTCAAAAAAGCGGGCGGTGAGCGCCAAAATTTCGTGCAACTGCTCCCGCACGGAGATCTGGCGCTGGAGTTCTTGCCGCTGCTCTGGCTCCAGGGTTTGTACAGAGACCTGGTAGCGCTTTGCCAGATCCAGCACCACTTCGCTGAAGGAATGTTTCCCCAACTCCATCAGAAACTTGATCGCGTTGCCGCCCGCACCGCAGCT
Organism: Tildeniella nuda ZEHNDER 1965/U140; assembly: GCA_019358895.1. Taxonomy (GTDB): domain Bacteria; phylum Cyanobacteriota; class Cyanobacteriia; order Leptolyngbyales; family Leptolyngbyaceae; genus Stenomitos; species Stenomitos nudus. Next base: position 132,690 of record JAHHIG010000015.1, read on the forward strand.
AAAGCAGTAGTAGAACTGCTTGCTGGGGCTGACGGTAAAGCTGGGCGATTTGTCGTCGTGGAAGGGACACAACCCAGTAAAGTCTTTCCCCAGCTTCCGTAAGACAACGTGCTCAGACACTACATCCACGATGTCTGCCCGTTGTCGCACTTGTTCGATCGTGTCGGGGTGGAGACGGGGGATGTCCATAAGGGGGAGTGGGGAGTGGGGAGTAGGGAGAGTGGGGCAGGGGAAGCAGGGGGAGTAGGAAGAGTAGGAAGAGTAGGAGGAATGGGGGAAATGAAGTCTACTTATTGTCGCAAATTTGCTTGGGAATGGGGCAGAAACCGAGTTTCGTATTCACATATCTCTGCTACATGTTGTAGAAGGCAGCACTGTACCGATGATCTCACTCAGCCTTCCATTCGCTTTCTGGACTATCGGCACTGATCATGATGTTGCGTAGAGTGCCGATCGGTCAATCGCGTTTCTTGTGATACGGCACAATCACTTGAAGCTGGCGATCGAGATTGCGCCACTTGCGATGACTGCCTCTTTGAGAGATCAATGCAAACCCATAACGCTCTAGTATGTGCTCAACTGTGCTCAACCTCGTTTGCGTTCATGCGTCGAGGCGAGTCATCCAACCGAAACCTCTCTCAAAATGGCTCCTGTTGCTAGTTTGATTGGGTCTGGCTCAAGGTATAGTTCGATTGCTTTACGAATATTTTTTAATGCGTCTGCTTCTGTTTCTCCGGCTGACACACAGCCTGGTAGTTCTGGGCACCACACTGCCCAATCACCCGTTGCAGGATCGGCTTCAAGTACAACACGTCATTTCATGGTTTTCCCTCTCCATCGGTGATTGCTCATCAAAATTCTACTCAATTGGGAGACGGAGTCGTTTTGTGCGATCGGCGCAGCCTTTAAACCACTTCAGAAACCCAGTTTCTCTCCAGCAGCGAGTCGATTTGAGTTCCAGGCTGGGTGAATTGAGTTTGGAACTGGCTTATCTGAGTAAAAAGCTCGGTGATTCAAGCTCTGAATAGGGTTGTCTGAGTAAGAAGCTCAGTGGAGCCAGTAAAAAGCTCAGTGAAGCTAGTAAAAAGCTCAGTGAAGCTAGTAAAAAGCTCAGTGATTCAAGCTCCGAACTGGGTCGTCTGAGTAAAAAGCTCGGTGAGTTGAGTTCAGAACTGGCTCGTCTGAGCAAAAAGCTCGGTGATTCAAGTTCCAAGCTCGGTGGTTCAAGTTCCGAACTGGGTTGTCTGAGCAAGAAGCTCGGCGGTGCGAGTCTAAAGGTGCAGCGTTGAAGGTTTACGCAGGATGTTAGGCAGCTAAACAACTATGAATGCTGCAACCGAAAGCCCTTGCATTGTTCCAACCCTGCTTTAGTCACCCTCTTTCATCATGTGTCCCACCAACGGCTCGATCGATCATGCAATGCGAAGCGCTCTTGAAACTCCCCACATCAATACCGTCTGGAGGGGGCTTGGGGGACGCAGCCGTCCACCAAATTCGGGGGGTTTGGGGGCTGCCCCCCCAATGGCTCGGATTCCAGCATTACCCGCATCCACTTCTTTCCCTTTGCACACCCAAAAATTTGAGCTAGTTTCGAGGCAACGATCGCAGGAAGACAGGCAGTGCTAACCAAACTCTGGGCGTTTCTGAACACCGATATTCAAGATTTGAATTGGAAACAGGCGGGAGAGATGACCAAAACCGGAACCGATGCCGCCAAAGCGGTGTTTGACCTGGCAAAAACGGTCAAAGAGCAGCAGCCCAAAGTCGAAACCCTGAAGCCCTACATCGGGCAGATTTCCTCGTTGCTGGATGTGCTGAATGCGCCCTTTGCTCAGATTGTGAAAGACACCATTCCTTTCGCACCGCTGGCAATTACTGTTCTGAAGCTGGTCTGTGACGTTACCCACCAGGAGCCGAGTCTGGAGCAATGCGTTGCTCTGGTGAGTCAGGTAGCCTACCTGGAAAGCTTACAGGTCATCCTGAAGGAAACGCCCGACTTGCTCGATCGCCTGGGTGAAGCCCCTGTTTCAGACGCGATCGCCCAGCAAATTAAGCGGTTAGGCGACCTGGAAATTGACGATCGCGATGCCCGCAAAGCCATCCTGTACTTTCACGAGTCGAAGCTGGCGACTGCGTTTAACGAGGTGCTACAGGCGCGACTGCAACAAGCTGGACTGGAAGCAAACGAAGCACAGACGTTGACCGATCGCGTTGCCCGTAAAACCGATGAGTACATGCCGCCTGCATTGGCTCAAGTCGGCGATGGGGTGAAGCGTCTGGTGGAGTGGTATCGCCTGGGTGGGCGCGAGGTGCTGGAGAAATACCTCAGCATTGATGATTATCTGACGCAGCAGATTCAGACTCGCCCGCTGGAAAAGGTCTTTGCGGAGCACTTCACCTTTCGGGATATCTACGTGCCGCTGAAGGCGCAGTTCATTCAGCGAGATGGGGACGTGGACAAGGACAAAGAGCCTGTGGAGCTAGAGCAGTGGGCAAAAGATTTGCTGAATGATGACCAGAAGCGCGATCGCGTCATGTTCATTCAGGGTGGACCGGGACGGGGGAAAAGCGTGTTTTGCCGGATGTTTGCCGATTGGGTGCGGCAGCACGAACATCCCCGCTGGACTCCGATTCTCATTCGCCTGCGCGACATTCGCACGTTAGAGAAAGACTTTGAGGAAACCTTGCGGAAAGCGGTCGATCGCGACTTTGCCCGCAACGATCCAGGCTGGTTGACCGATCGCAACATTCGCTTTCTGTTTTTGCTGGATGGCTTTGATGAACTGCTGATGGAAGGCAGAACCAGCGGTGGGCTGGAAGAGTTTCTCAAACAGGTGGGACGCTTTCAGGAAAGCTGCAAGGACAATGCGGAGAAGGAACATCGGGTGCTGATTACGGGGCGATCGCTCTCCCTCCAGAGCATCGAACGCCTCATGCCCGCCAACCTGGAGCGCGTGGAACTGCTGCCGATGGATGACGCGCTTCAGGAACGATGGTTTACGCAATGGGGCAAATTGATCAACGCCGATCCGGTGCATCTCAAGACAGTTTTGCAGGATGAGCAGTTGCCCGATCGCGTGCGCGAACTGGCGCGAGAACCTCTGCTGCTCTACCTCCTTGCCGCCATGCATCGGGATAGTGAATTCAAGCTGGAAATGTTTGAGGGTACGGCAGGAGTCAAAGCCAGAGATGCCATCTATAACCGCACGATCGACTGGGTGCTGACGAAACAGCGTCCCGAATGGCTCAACCAGGATATCACTGCACTGCAAACCGAAAGTCTCCGCCGCATTCTGGCAGAAGCCGGATTGTGTGTGGTGCAGTCCGGTGGCGAGTGCGCCCCCGTCAAAATGATCGAAGACCGTTTGAAAGGGGACGATGAAGCCAAACGATTGCTGGAGGAAGCACGGTCACGCCTCCAGGGTGATCCACTCCGCAATGCCCTCGCTGCCTTCTATCTCCAGCCCGGACGCGCAGGCAGTGGCTCGGTTGAGTTTGCCCACAAGAGCTTTGGTGAGTTTTTGTGCGCCGGACGCATAAAAGATAGCCTTGCAGACTGGGCACAACCCGGCATCCGACGGCAGGAGTTTTACATCCCCACGGAACAAATGGACTGGGAGATCTACGACCTGCTGGGCTTTGGTGGGTTAACGCCCGAAATTGTGGAATACATCACGGCATATTTCGATATCTGCTCAGACCTGTTTGACGCTGAAAAAATTGTCCGTCTGTTCAAACGCCTGGAGCATTTCTATGTCCGCTGGTGCGATGGCGAATTTATCGATGCACCACCGGAGAACTTACCGCAGAAGAAGATGCGGTTGTTGAAGGAGCAGTTGCCAGACAGAGAGAAACCCCTGGGACAACGCCAGGTCGATGTCTACACCGGACTCAACGTGATGATTCTGCTGCTGGAATTGAATCGTTATGCCCAGGACAGGAATGACTTGAAGGAGCAAATTATCTTTTACCCCAATGGACAAGTAAGTGAAGGAGAGATCACATCTCGATTACTACAAGTTATTCACTATAGCGATTGCCTCGGTCATGCCACCTTTACTGACCTTGCTGGCTCTTTTCTCGCCTGTGCCAACCTCACAAGTGCCGACCTCCCTGACATCAACCTTGAACTCGCCAATCTCACTGGCACCAACCTCACTGGTGCCAACCTCGCCAGTGCCAATCTCACTGGCACCAACCTCACTGGTGCCAACCTTATAAGCGCCCATCTTGCCTGCGCCAACCTTATGAGCGCCTACCTCGCTCATGCTAACCTCGCTCACGCTAGCCTCTACAGCGCTCCTCTCGCCTACGCCACCCTTTCCCACGCCAACCTCGCCAGCGCTAATCTTGGAGAGGCTGATTTAGGTTATGCCAACCTCCAAGATATTTTCTGGGACAAGAATACAAACTGGGAGGGTGTGCAAGGGTTAGAGACAGCGGTGAATGTGCCAGAGGCGCTGAAGCGGCAGTTGGGGATGGAGGAGGAGGTGAGGGGAGAGGAGTGAGGAGTGAGGGGTTTGGGGAGAAGCAGGGGAGGCAGGGGAAGCAGGGGAAGCAGGGGAGGGATGAGGGATGAAGAGCGGATTGATCAACTAGACTGAGGATGATCAGGATCTACAGATTGCGATCGAGTTGTGGAAGTCACCCCTTATGCTGTGGAAGTCTATGCCACTGATGATGGTAAAGTGCCATTTTCAGAGTGGCTCAATGCCCTCAAAGACCTTCAAGGAGCAGCAAAGATTCTGCTGAGACTCGATCGCATCAAACGAGGCAATCTAGGCGACTATAAATTCATTGCCGATGGGGTGTTGGAGTTGCGGATTGACGTTGGACCAGGCTACAGAGTGTACTTTGCTCAAGTCAGTCAGCAAGCGATCGTGATTCTTTGTGCAGGCAGCAAGAACACTCAAACAAACGACATTAAAAAAGCTCAGCGATACTGGATAGACTACAGGAGCCGTGATGATGCCTAGAAGCGTTAATTATCAGGGAGAACTGCTGAAGTACCTGCATGATCCTCAAAAGGCAGTGGTTTACCTGAATGCGGCTTTAGAAGACGGCGATCCTGAACTCTTTGTGACTGCGTTGAGAAATGTGGCAGAAGCTCAGGGGTTAGCGAATGTTTTGCCTTATAGCAATCAATCTTCGAGTACTGACGCGATCAACACGGAAATCCATAGCCTCCTCAAGCTCTTAAAAGACTTGGGACTTGGGCTGACATTAACGGAAACCAGTAAAGCGTCATGAAAGACCACCACATCAACATCTTTTACAGCGACGAAGACGAAGGCTACATCGCCGACATTCCCGACTTGAAATATTGTTCTGCCTTTGGTGAAACTGTCGAAGCAGCCGTTCACGAAGTCCTGCAAGGCAAAGCGGCTTGGTTGGAAACCGCGAAAGCAGAGGGAAAACCTGTCCCGTTGCCGAACTATCGCCCTACCATTTACCAGGTCACGTCATAACATCACTGCTTTAGCTAAAATTTCTGAGTAGCAACATTTCGACTTTCGCTATGACAAACCGCCTTCAAGCCGCGATCGCCGCCATTTCTCAACGATCAGAATCGGAGCAAGATGCGATCGCCGCTTTGATTTTGGACAAGATTAGCGTCATGAGTCAGGAAACGGAGCATCAGTCGATCATCGCCAGCGACCAAATCACAGGGCTTTTTGCTGACGAGCCAGAACTGATGGAGCAGGTTATGCAGTCGATTGGGCACGATCGCGAAGACGATCGACTGCAAAGCCTTGGATGCCAGCGAGAAGCTGAGGGCACGAGAAGAACTTGGAACTAACTGATGGCGATCGTCAAGAACGGGTGTCGTCTTCACCATAGAATGCTGCAATGACAGCTCTGATTTCTGCTGCCGCAATATCCGTTTGGTCAGACTTTGAGTAAATCAGAAGGAGCAGAACATTTGCTGGTGATTCAACCTGATACAGCAGTCGATCGCCTGCGCTTTTGCCTTTCTGAATATCACTGTTTTTGATCCGCACTTTGAAGACGGTGTATCCGGTTCCCGGTATGCGATCGCCCGGAACGTTGCCAGCTTCAAGCTGTTGAATCACAGGTTGGACATCGGTTTGAATCTGACGGTAGCGTTTAGCCAGGTCACGCACTTGTCGCAGAAAGTCATCGGTAAAGCGAAGCTGTACTGTGGGTGGGTCACTCGACATCAAGACTGTCCCATAACTCAGAGATAGGACGAGTCTTTCCAGCTTTGGCATCCTGCAACGACTGACGTAAGCTCTCTAAGATTTTCGCTTTCGGTTCATCGTCTTCATCGCTTTCAGTAGCCTCTGAAATCAGCACAATCACCTCAACACGGCTGTTTTGATTAGTCACCAACGGCGTATCTAACGCCAACTGTCCCTGCTGATCAACGGTTGCCATTACTTTAATTGCTTTCATCGGTCATCTCGATTTTTATTAAATCCACGAATCTTTAGTTGTCACGCAGCAAATCTGCCCTTAAGTCATCAAACGAGCCACACTTTGCGACTCCTGCTTTGAAGTCTGCTTGCAATTGAGCCGCGTTTTGAGCAATTTCTAGTCGTTGCTTCTCAATGCGGCGTTTTTGGATGAGTTCAAACAGCAACGCCTGGTCATCGGCAGGCAGCGCGTCAACGTATTCAACCAGGTCATGAAAGGGAATAGAAGGGTGCATCGATCGCCCATTCCTTACGAGGTGTCCCTACTTTACCAAGAAAAAACGCTGACCATTAAGCGCTTACTCATGATGAAGGGTTAGATGGGCAGTGCCCACCCTACAGTTTGAGGTTTATTCGCTACTAAATTCTGCACACTAAATTCTGCACACTAAATTCTGCAATCATTGCGATCGCCCTACCTTGCTTTTGGTTGGCAATGAGGCGATCGCTATTCACTCTGGGCACTGCGTCACCTACAAGAGCATCAAATTTTGTAAAGCAAATGTCAGAATGGTAGCACCGTAGCCATTCCTTCAGCGCTCTATGACTGTTTTTTCCTCGCTTCCTCCCGCAAATACCACTGCGACACAAATCTGGCTCTGGCAAGGTTTTAGCATTACCTACCAAACTCAAGGCACCCAGGGACCAGCGGTGGTGCTAGTGCATGGCTTTGGTGCCTCGCTGGGTCACTGGCGCAAAAATATACCTGTGCTGGCAGAAAGTTGTCGCGTGTATGCGCTGGATTTGATTGGCTTTGGTGGCTCTGCAAAACCCCCACCAGGGCAGTTAAAACCGGGTGAACAGGTCGAGTACACCTTTGAAACGTGGGGGCAGCAAATTGCCGACTTTTGTAAGGAGGTAGTGGGAGAGCCAGCTTTTCTGGTTGGCAACTCGGTGGGCTGCATTGCGGTGATGCAGGCGGTTGTAGATCATCCAGCGATTGGGCGATCGGTGGCGTTGATCAACTGTTCACTGCGCTTACTGCACGATCGTCGTCGCGCCACCCAACCCTGGTTTAAGCGTCTGGGCGCACCGATCCTTCAGCGCGTGCTCAAGAATGAGTGGCTTGGTCAAACGTTTTTCAACCAGCTCGCCAAACCTGCAACGGTACGCAAGATTCTGCTGAAGGCGTATCGCAATCCAGAGGCTGTGACGGATGAGCTGGTAGATTTGCTGATGGCTCCTGCAAAAGATGTGGGTGCAGCAGCCGTGTTTATCGCTTTTACGGGCTACTCACAGGGTCCGCTGCCAGAAGATTTGCTGGAGCAATTGCCGTGTCCTGCCTTGATTTTATGGGGCGATGCTGATCCGTGGGAGCCGATCGCCCTTGGCAAAGCCTTTGCTGACTATCCTCAGGTGCAGCAGTTTATTCCCCTCGAAGGGGTTGGTCATTGCCCTCAAGATGAAGCACCCGAATTGGTGAACCCGCTTCTACAGGCATGGATTGAGGCAAGATCGCACAGCGATTGAACTTGTACCTGGTTGCTAAGCGCCAGACGGAATTTTACATCGAAAAGATTTAATCGTGAGAGCCTTTTGCGGCACTACTGACCCATAGCGAGACGCTCTTTTAACAAGCCCTATGAGATAATCCGGTTTTTAGAGGAATACTCATGGCTGCGACTTATATTCAAAATGAAACTGAGTTTGATGGGTTGCTGCAAACTGAGACGCTATTTGTTGTAGACTGCACGGCTGCGTGGTGTGGACCTTGCAAACTGGTTGCGCCCTTGATGGATCAACTGTCAGAGGAGTATGGCGATCGCGCTAAAGTCTTTAAGTTAGACCTTGACAACAACAAGGCTGTTGCCACACGCTTTGGCATCCGTAGTATTCCTGCTGTCATGATCTTCAAGCAAGGAGAACTGGCAGAAACAGTCATCGGTGCCAAACCTTACGAAGCCTTTAGCAGTGCGCTCGCTAAACATTTAGCTTAGGAGCTGTGAAGAAGTAATGTCATGCTTTGTAGCGGTCAGCGATTAGCGATTAGCGGTCAGCGATTAGCGGTCAGCAGTCAGCGGTCAGCGGTCAGCAGTCAGCGGTCAGCGATTAGCGGTCAGCGGTTAGCGGTCAGCGGTTAGCGGTCAGCGATTAGCGGTCAGCAGTCAGCGGTCAGGACGAGAGAAAAGCTGATCGGTAAGCTGATGGCAACGAAGGAACGTATCATCAAGATGCGCTTTGACGTGTAGCTTTTTTACACTGTTTTCATTCCACCACTGACCTATGTCTGAAACGCCTACTACTTCTACAAATCGGAAGCCCAGCATCACTGAGCATACCCTTACGCTTGTCGATCGGCAGCTTCCTTACACCGCCTCAGCCGAGTGGCAAACCCTCTTTGATCAGCAGGACAAACCTGTCGCTGAAATGTTTCACGTTTCCTATCTTGTTCAGCCAGAAGGTGCCGCACAACGACCACTCACATTTGTTTTTAACGGTGGTCCCGGTGCCGCGTCTGCCTACTTACACATGGGAGCGCTGGGTCCTCAGCGCATTGCGTTTGGCACACAAGGTACGCTGCCCAAGCCGCCTGTCACGATCGTTGACAATGCCGAAAGCTGGTTGAGCTTTACAGATCTGGTGTTTATTGATCCGATCGGCACTGGTTTCAGCCGTAGTCTGCCACCAGACAAAGAGGCGCAGGATCAGGCTGGCGAGAAAGCCAAGTTAGATGCAGCAGACTCGCCGAAAGAGAATGAGTTTTGGGAAGTTGAGCGCGATTTGAAAGCGCTGGGGGAGTTTATTCAACGCTTTCTCTCGCGTCAAAAGCGCTGGCTGTCACCCATTTTTATTGCAGGAGAAAGCTACGGGGGCTTTCGAGTGGCTCGGTTAGCCCGTAAGCTTCAGCAGGACTTTGGTATTGGACTTTCGGGTGCTATTCTCATTTCGCCAGCGCTGGAGTTCAGTCTGTTGTATGGCAGCGATTATGACTTGACCGCCTGGGCAACCTTACTGCCATCGTTTGCAGCGTCGGCAGCGCATCACGATCGTGCTCAATGGGCAGGCAAACCAGGCGACTTAGCGGCTCATACAACGGCAGCAGAACAATTTGCCCTTAAAACCCTCATTCCGTTGTTGGTGATGGGTGATGGCTTACCAGTTGACGAGCGTCAAACAGCGTATCGACAGTTAGCAGACTTGATTGGCTTACCGCTAGCGGTGGTCGAACGACAAGCCGGACGGATTGGGATTGAGGTCTTTGCACGCGAATTGCTGCGCGACCAAGAGCGGATTGTAGGACTGTATGATGCCTCGATTACGGCGATCGATCCCTTTCCCGATCGCGTGGTGTATGAAGGCATTGATCCAACCCTGGATGGACTCGATCGGCTCTTTACAGGCGCAATCAATAGCCACCTGCGCGATACGTTAGGCGTTGAAACTGATTTGACCTACCAGCTTCTGAATCTAGAAACATTCAAAGCCTGGAAGTTTGACATCAAAGGTGAACTGCGGCAAGGCTTCATTGGAGCCGTAGATGATTTGCGCGTGGGCATGACGCTGAACCCTTACATGCAGGTGTACATCACGCACGGTCTGTTTGATCTGGTTACGCCCTACTTTGCCTCCAACCATCTCGCTACGCTGATGAAACTCAATGCTGAGATTCGTCCTAACCTGACGCTGAAGCATTTTCAAGGTGGACACATGTTCTACACCTGGGAAGTCTCGCGCCAGCAGTGGTTTGCTGAGATGCAAGGCTTTTATCAAACGGCGATCGCGTGATTTTCTGAAGCTGAGTTCTGTTTCTAGGTGGTGTATTCAGCGTTGATCTTGACGTAATCGTAGCTGAGGTCGCAGCCCCAGGCTGTACCAGAGCCGGAACCATCACCAACGCTGAGCGCGATCGCCACGGTATCGTCCTTCAAATAGGCTCCTAATGCAGCTTGCCTCAGGTAGTTGCTGGCAGCCGCGCGATCGAACGCTTGCGGTTGACCCTGCTGCATCATCAAAAACTCACCCAGCTTAATTTGCAGATGATCCTGGTTAAACAGCACACCCGCGCGTCCAGCCGCTCCAGCAATGCGTCCCCAGTTGGGATCACGACCGAAGATGGCAGACTTTACCAGGGATGATCCGGCGATCGTTCGTGCAATCTGACGCGCTTCGGCATCCGTACCTGTGCCAGAAACCTGGACTTCTAGCAAGCAGGTTGCGCCTTCACCATCGCGCGCGATCGCCTTTGCCAAATACATACAGACCTCTGTCAGCATCGCTTCTAGCTTATCTGCTTCGGCTCCTGCTTCTGTAATGGCAGGTGTGCGCGATTGTCCGTTTGCCAGCGCGATGAGTGAATCATTGGTACTGGTATCGCCATCGACCGTAATTTGGTTAAAGCTGCGGTCTGCGGCGCGACTGAGCATCTGCTGCCAGAGTGGAGGTGAGACAGCGGCATCGCAGGTCACAAACGCCAGCATCGTTGCCATATTGGGATGAATCATGCCCGATCCTTTAGCAATGCCGCCAATGCGAACAGGGCGATCGTCTAAAGTGGTTTCAAGCGCGATCGCCTTTGTCACCAAATCGGTCGTCGTAATTGCCTTGGCTGCACTGTCTGCACCATCCACTGAAACAGTAGCAACCAGTTGTGGCAAAGCGGCTTTCAATGCGTCTAGCTTAATGCGCTGCCCGATCACACCCGTTGAAGCAAGCAAGATCAACTCTGAGGGCATGTCTAGCGCCTGACTGAGTGCTTTAGCGCTTTCCAGAGCATCTTCCAAGCCTAGAGCGCCTGTAGCTGCATTTGCCTGTCCGGCGTTGCACAAAATCGCACGAGCGCTGGCTTTGTTCTGGAGACGCTCCCGGCAGTAGTCGACACACGCTGCTCTGACTTGACTGGTTGTAAAGACTCCAGCCGCGATCGCCTCCACGTCAGAGAGAATCAGCGCCAAATCAGGTAAGCCTGATGGTTTCAGCCCCGCTGCCATCCCCACTGCCCGATATCCTCTCGGAGCCGTAATGCTTCCAGGAATTTCCTGCCAATCTGTCATGCCTGCCTCCACTTACTCACTCCTGACAGCGGATTATATCAGGGGCGTGAACTCTTAACTGTTAACAGTTAGCAGACAGGGGAGGAAAGGCAGAGGGCAGAAGGCGCGCTTGCACTCGCTTGAGGACGCTCTTGAAAAAAGCTGTTTGCTGACCGC
>JAHHIG010000010.1 GCA_019358895.1 Tildeniella nuda ZEHNDER 1965/U140
TGACCGCTGACCGCTGTTTGCTGACCGCTGACCGCTGACCGCTGTTTGCTGACCGCTGACCGCTGACCGCTGTTTGCTGACCGCTGACCGCTGACCGCTGTTTGCTGACCGCTGACCGCTGACCGCTGTTTGCTGACCGCTGACCGCTGACCGCTTTGCCTTCTCAGATGTAAGCCTCATAAAAAAAGGGGAAGACACCAAGGCATCTCCCCCTTATCATCAGGGTGCATCTACTACACACAGTATGCCATCAATGGGGTGGGGGGTGTCACCCCATATTTATGTTTTTTTAGCAAAGAATGAGCTTTGATTGCTTAAAGTCTCAACCGTTAAGCTGCTTAGCAAGGAGCTGGTTGGTGAGTTTGGGGTCTGCTCGACCCCCTGTTTGCTTCATCACTTGCCCCACAAAGAAGCCCAGCATCTTGGTTTTGCCGCTGCGATACATCTCTAGTTCTTTAGGATGGGCGGCGATGACTTCGGCGATCGCGGCTTCGATCGCGCCTGTATCAGAAATTTGGATCAAGCCCTTCCGTTCAACTAACGCTTTAGGTGAACCACCTTCTGCCAGCAGTGCGGGCAAGATGTCTTTGGCGATCTTGTTGCTGATCGTGCCGCTGTCGATGAGGCTAATGAGTTCAGCCAAGTCGGCAGGCTTGATGGACAAATCGGCAACGCTCAAACTGCTGTTGTTGTTTAAGTACGCGCTAATGTCACCCATGATCCAGTTTGCTGCCTGTTTGGGGTCGCCACCTGCCGTAACGGTTGCCTCAAAGTAGGCAGCGATCGACTGATCATCCGTCAACACTCGTGCATCGTAAACGGATAAGCCGAGTGCGCTTTCATACCGCTGGCGCTTTTGCTGCGGCAACTCTGGCAGCTCCGATCGCCACTGTTCTAGCTGCGTTGACGACACTTCAATCGGTCCCAAATCAGGCTCAGGGAAGTAGCGGTAATCGCTGGAACCTTCCTTCAGCCGCATACTAATGGTACGCTGAGCGCCTTCTTCCCAGAGTCGCGTTTCTTGCAGAATGCGTTCGCCTGCTTCGATCGCCTCAATTTGCCGCTCAATCTCAAACTCGATCGCCTTTTGAATGGCGCTGAACGAGTTCATGTTCTTAATCTCAACCTTGGTGCCAAACTCGGCACGACCAACTGGACGCACGGAAATGTTCACATCGCAACGCAGTGAACCTTCCTGCATGTTGCCATCGCTCACGCCCAGATACCGCACGATGCGCCGTAGCTCCTGAGCATATTCGGCGGCTTCTTTCCCACTGCGAATATCTGGCTCAGACACGATTTCGATGAGCGGTACACCAGCACGGTTGTAGTCCACCAGTGAGTAGGTTGAGCCAGAAAGCCGATCGCTGCCACCATGCACCAATTTTCCCGCGTCTTCTTCCATGTGCAGTCGTGTCACACCGATACGCTTGCGGGTTGCCGTGCCCGTTTCCTTGTCGTATAGCTCAATTTCTAACCAACCGTGTTCCGCGATCGGCAAGTCGTACTGCGAGATCTGATAGTTTTTGGGCAAGTCAGGGTAGAAATACTGCTTGCGATCGAACTTGCTGTAGGGCGCAATCTGACAGTTCAGCGCCAGCCCTGCCTTCACGGCATACTCCAGCACTTTCTGGTTGAGCACTGGCAGCACCCCAGGTAACCCCAAACACACTGGATCAATGTGAGTGTTGGGCGTGGCACCAAAGGCAGTGGAGCTATTGGAGAAAATCTTTGTTTGGGTGCTGAGTTGGCAGTGTGTTTCTAAACCAATGACAGCTTCATACTGAGTTTTCACCGGGGCGGCAGTAGTCATAGACCTTTTCAAATTGCGACTGGGTAACAGTTAGCTCGATCTCATTAGTTCTATCTCATTAGCTTTATCTTAGCGGTTGCGGGAGACAGCATAGTACACTCTCTTTGAGGGCAGGCGCTTCCGATGCTGGTTTGTCCTTTAAGATTTTGTAAAGACCCGCTGAGGAGCCGTTATGCAGAGTCAGATCACGAATGATACACAGATCACAATTTACTACCTGAATGGTCAAACAGAAACTTATACCTTTTCTCAGTTAGCCGATCCAGCCGCGTTAGAGCAAGAAGTGCAGCAGGAGATTCGACGTATCCTTGATAAAGATTGGTGGTTTTTCCATCTGGCAGATCAAACTGTCTGCGTGAACCGAGCCAATGTGTCAAAAATTGAGTTAAAGCCTGCGATCGCCCAAATTCACGGTGAAGGAGTGTTTGCGAATGCTCAGCGCGTGACGGCTCTTAACCGCGCCCATACCTAGAAGGCAGAGGGCAGAGGGCAGAAGGCAGAAGGTAAAAGCAACTCATCACTGCACAGAGCCGTGCTTACATCTAAGGATCGTGGATTTAATCAAACCTGAGAGACCTATGGAAACTGTTCAGCCATCAGTGAGCCTGCTTCGCGCCCAGTCGTACGATCGCATCCAACTCCGTCAAGCGTTGGAGGCTTTATTAGAGCCATTCGGCGGTATGGCAGCCTTTGTGAAACCGGGCGATCGCGTTCTCCTCAAGCCTAATTTGTTGACAGGTGGTCGTCCTGGTAAGGAGTGCGTTACGCGTCCAGAGATGGTTTACTGTGTGGCGCAGATGGTGCAAGAGGCAGGAGGCAAGCCTTTCTTGGGTGATGGTCCAGCGTTTGGGAGCGCGAAGGGTGTTGCCAAAGCGAATGGCTATTTACCGCTGACAGAGGCACTCAATTTGCCGATCGTGGAGTTTCACGGCAAACGCTACGAGACAGTGAGCGCCGAATTTAACCACCTGCTGCTGAGCAAAGAGGCGATCGAGGCAGACGTGGTGATCAACTTACCGAAAGTTAAGTCACACATGCAGTTGACGCTCACGATGGGTGTGAAAAATCTCTTTGGGTGTGTTCCCGGCAAGATGAAAGCCTGGTGGCACATGGAAGCGGGTAAAGACAGGGATCGCTTTGGTGCAATGCTGGTAGAAACCGCACGGGCGATCGACCCAGACCTGACCATTCTGGATGGTATTATCGGTCACGAAGGGAATGGACCCAGCGGTGGCGAACCCCGTCGGCTCAATTTATTGGCTGCTTCGAGGGATGTATTTGCGCTCGATCGTGCACTGGTAGAGATTCTCAATGTCGATCCGGTGACTGTGCCTACGGTTGTTGCCGCTCAACGTCTGGAGCTATGTTCCACCGTAGAGGCGATTCACTTTCCATTGCTGCATCCTCAAACGTTACAGGTAACCGATTGGCAACTGCCCGACCACCTGATGCCGATCGACTTTGGGCTACCGCGCGTCCTCAAATCCACCTTTCGACATCTTTACATCCGTTTGATTAAAGAACCCATGCAGGCTTACGCAGGACGCTGAGCGCACTGTTAGTACCATCGGCTAAGCATGATCAACACCTTGTTTGGGCAGTAGGAGCCAGCAGCCAGGAAAAAAGCTGCCTTCTGCCTCCTGCCTTCTGCCTCCATCCCCAACCCGTCTACTTAGAGTCGTAAACGAACTGATCTTAAATGAGTCACATGTCAAGTTATGGATCGGATGATGAAGCGATGTGTAACTCTTGTGTTGTCTTATGTGATCCCGCTGTCAGTTCCGGTCAGTTCGCTATGGTGAGCGTAGACAGGAGTATCTAGAAGACCCGACGCTAGAGCAACAATGCGGCTTTGAAGCTTCTGGATCACTCAGTCCTAGCCCGTATCTGGAAAAGTTGTATGTCCCCATCCATGCTGCGTCAACTTTGGTTCATAGTGGAAACGAGCCAGTCCCAAATGCTGCTTAATCTCGACGACACTGGCTTGGTGCAATGGCTGCTGAAGCAGCTTAAAACGCAACGATCGCTCGATCGCGATGAAGCCGATGCCTACAGCCACTACATTCATTCTCGCCTCCCCTTGATTCGCGATGTCGCCAGCAGCCGCACTGTGATGTCTTCATAACTCCACAAGAAGGAGAGAACCAAGCCGCGATCGTCTCTCTACGCCAATGCCGAAGCGCCAAAATCGGGTGGAATGTCTTGCCAACGACCCTGCCCTACTGCCCGGATCGCTTCCTTCAAAGAAATGTCGCCTGTGTAAAGGGCACGACCCACGATCACCCCAGTCACGCCGGATGGCTCTAGCGCCAGCAAACTCAGCAAATCTGTCACCGAACTCACGCCACCAGAGGCGATGATTGGCACTGTAACGCCATCTGCCAGCACTCTTAATGCGTCCAGGTTCGGTCCTTGTAACGTGCCGTCGCGGTGAATATCCGTATAAATAATTGCTGCGATCCCAAAAGCTGCCATTTGTTGCGCCAGGTCGATCGCCGTTACCTGCGACATTTCTAGCCAGCCCCGTGTTGCTACCAGTCCGTTCCGGGCATCAATACCCACCACAATCTGACCCGGAAACTCCTGACAGAGTGCACGTACAAGCTCGGGCTGCTCTACCGCAACGGTGCCTAAAATGACGCGCTGAACGCCTAGCTCAAACAACGCCGCAGCACTGGCACGATCGCGCAAACCACCGCCCACCTGCACAGGTAGGTCAACGGCGCGGACGATCGCCTCGATCGCCGACAAATTAACGGGATGTCCAGCCTTCGCACCATCCAGATCGACCACATGTAACCGGGTTGCGCCTTGCTCTGCCCACTGACGCGCGACTGAAACCGGATTCTCGTCAAACGTCTCCGCCTGAGCATAATCGCCCTGATAGAGGCGTACACAGCGCCCCTCCAGCAGATCGATCGCCGGGATGACCTCCATTGCTATGCCCTCACGCGCCATGTAAACCACTTTTCATGCAAACCCATCGTACAGTACAGTACGACGCGGTGAATCGCATCAAGGCTGCTTTAATTGATATTGCTAACGAAAAAAACAGCTCAGAGTTAGGCTAAAATCCGAAAAAATCTTCTCAGGAGCTGTAAAGAAATAATGTTATGCCTTGTCGTGCTCAGGAGTTAAGAGAAAACTGATAGCTGAGCCAAAAGTGTATCGTTTTTTTGGCGCAAGCTCTGAGCCGATTCACTGGTTAGAACGCTCAAATTTAGTCACGTCATGAGGGTTGAAAATGGATGTCTGGGTTGATGAGTTTAAGCATGAGCAGCCACAAACAGTTCCTGGCTTTTTTGTGCGTAGTACAGCACCAATCAACATTGAGCAAGACGAATGCAAACCCGACGGTAATGTACCAACCGTTAGTGACATTGTTGAAAGCCTTTATCAAAACACAAAACTAAATACAAGCTATACGGGACTTGTCATTCAAATTCATGGCTACAACACAGGCATCGAAACCGTTGTTCAAAATGGCAAAGAGGTCGAGGGTAGAGACTATGTTTGCGAGGGCTGGCAGCGAACCTGGGAATATTTGAATCAATCCGATCAAGCCATCTACAGTAAGCGTCATAGTTTTGTTTACCTGGGGTATCGATGGCCCTCAGAAAGCGTTCCTTCTAGTTTTAAGAATGCAGGCAGAGCATTGCCTTTAACCTTAAAAGTTGTGCTTTGGGGAGGCTTGTTTCTGGCGGCGATCGGGCTGCTTTTACTCATGCTTTTTGCGTCACCCATTCTTGACGCTTTATCTGCAATCTTGATGATCTTGGGCATTGCGGTGTCGATGGTAGTCGTAACGTTATTTATCCTACGAATTATTGTTTACTTTCGAGACACCTATCGGGCAAATAATTTCGGTGTTCCTGACTTGGTGGAATTTATTCGGCAGCTTGACTTAGGTTTAGTCAAGCGTCACATGAATGAGTCGCTGTTTGAAACCGTGGCAAAAGAAGCGGGTGAAAGCCTAGACCTGGCTCCTGATTTATTGGCAAAAGCAGTTAGAAAAACTTGGGAAGCGATCGAGCATCAACCAGCTTTGTTCAACGCTTACGACGATGCAGCCTTTCGCTTATTGCTGCCTGCGCTGAAGCAGAATAGTCTCGCGCCTCTAGATGATGCTGTTTTTTTGAAGATCTATACTACTTTTGTCCTTGCTGAAAAACCAGCTTACAACACAGCAAATTTTGCCGCAGCAACAGCCTATTGGACGCAGAAAAAGCGTATCCGGTTGACCTTTATTGGTCACAGTATGGGAGGGTTTGTCACCACACAGGTGATTCGTATTCTTTCTGATGCATTTGATCCGGCTGCCATTGGCGACTCGCAAAGTCTAGAGAAACTGCCATCTTCTGATGTTGGGCGGGTCTTTGCATTAGGGCGCTTAATTTTGATTTCTCCTGATATTCCGCTATCAACCATTATTTCTGGTCGTACCAATGTTTTGCGATCGTCACTGAGGCGTTTTGAAGAGGCATACCTTTTTAGCAATGAAGGCGATTTAGCCTTGCGGTTAGCATCAACAACAGCAAACTATTTCTCGTTTCCAGCCAGCACTCGCACTCAGGGCTTTCGCTTAGGAAACGTAACCGTCAATTTAGATCCATCTAAACAGAGCCTGCATAGACAGAATGCTTACGGTATTGTCAACCTCCAGGAGTTGATGAACGATGCTTACCCGTCTCCACTCCTGGACTTTATTGGTGTGCAAACGCTCGATCGGGATACTCGCAGCATCGGACAGGAAGGGGACAAAAAGCGAGAAGCGCTGAAAAAACGAGGTGGCAAAGTGGATGAGGAATCTCTTGCTACAGCTAAAAAAGACCCTGAGTCGATCGCAGATTTGTTTACGTATCTCGACTGCACGGAGTATCGAGACGTAACTACTTATGCGAAGCGTGATCAGCAGGAAATCAATGTTTTAATCTGCGAAGGACAGCGATCGCCACTCAAATTCTTCGATTACACCACGCTGCTCAAAGCGTATGTTGATTTTTCAAATGATCCTGGTAAAGGCGTTGGGGTGGATGTGCATGGTGGCTACTTTTATGGTCGCCTGAGTAACCTGCTGATCTACCGCTTAGCGTTTTTGGGCTTTCAAGGCTTACTTGATTCTTTAGTGTTCCAGCCACCGATCGAGCTTGCTGAAAATAGCGACATGCCTCTAGAGTTAAGGGCAAAGTTACAGCAGGCTCTACAACTACCGAATGAACAGCGGCGCATCATCGCAGTAGAGTGCCTGTCCTGGCTTTGCGAAAAACGGAAAATTCAGGTTGCGGCATCTCCAGAGCGTTACTACGTTGACGTACTTGGTTTTAGACGTGGCGAAACCAGGGCTCAAATTCTAACGCAAGCACAGGTTGACCCAGCACCGCCAGCGCCATAAACTGACTCACTAAAAATGAGACCCTCTGTAGGGACGTTGCACACATCAATGTAACGTCCCTACAGAACGCTGTGCCCACGATCGCTCATTCACCCTTCCGCTATCTGAGCCGAGTCTGAATGAGCGCCATAAGGTTTAAGACCCTTGCCTAAAGCCTCTCTTGCTAGATAGATTGCTGTCATGTTCTAAGCAAACTGACAGTGGTTGTATGAGCGATCGCGGCGATAAGTTAGTAAAACTTAATGAATTAGGTTAAGATTATTAATATATATGTCGCCAATCCATGCTCAAGTAATCATCACGAAAATTTAACCATGACTAAAAACGCTTTCCTGGCGGCTGTTTTCAAGCCCAACGTCACCCCCAATTTGCTGTCGCAATGGTCTTTGGCAATCCTTCGTGCCATTTTGGGCATCATGATCATCCACAACGGTTTGGACAAGATAGCCAATATCGAAAGTTTTGCTCAAGCGTATGTCGAGGTGATTGGCTTGCCCTTCCCAATTTTCTTCAGCTACGTAGCCGCCTTCACTGAAATCATCGGTGGTCCATTAGTAGCGCTTGGGCTATTCACTCGCCCTGCTGCCTTTGGCTTGTTTTCAACGATGTGCGTGGCAATCTATCACCATATTCTGGTTGCTGGCTTCAGCATCCCTTATCTGGAATTGTCTGCGGTCTATGCCTCTTGCTTCTTGTTCTTTACAGTCAACGGTGGCGGGCTATTTTCCACCGATGCGCTGATCATTAATTGGCTCGACGCAACTGCTTTGTCCACACAGGCGAAGCAACTCATGCGTTTGGAAAAAGCCTATGATGCAGTAGGTTCTGGTAAGAATGTGGGCGTTTGAGGTCGATCGAATCAATGCAGCAAGCGAGAACAGCATCCAAAGTTTGCACTTTTTTTAAGCCCTGGAGTTTCTCCAGGGCTTTGTCGTTTTCTGGATGCTGCAATAGCGCTTAGTGACCAATCATCCAGGGTCGTCCACCATTGTGTGTTTGCGCTTTGGGACGATCGGGTTCGCGATCGTTCGATCGATTCACTAGCTGTGGCTCGGCACTTTCCTTCTTCAACCGAAGGGATCCCGATAACAGTGCCGGTGCAGAAAAAAGGCGCTTAGTTGCTCCCTGACAGGTAGGGCAGCTAGCCGGATCGTTGCATTCTGCGATCGATCGCCATTGATCAAACACACCGCAATCGTCACATTTGAATTCGTAAAGAGGCATTTTCGTCAGTAGTTGTTGGTTATTGGTTGTTAGTTGTTAGATTAATCAGAAAAGTCAGGGTTGAGGACTACTCTCTCAAAGCAAATGGTCGTTAACGTCCATTTCTAAAAACCAACAACTAACAACTCTTCTTATACAGGCAGAATCGGCTTATCAAAGATGGCTGTTGGAATTGCCACCGTACAACATGCGTTGGGAATATCAACAATGCCGCTGACTCTGCCTTCCACCGGAGCACAACTGAGCAGAAGATATGCCTGTTCACCTGTGTAGCCGAATTTCTTCAGATATTCGATCGCGTTCAAGCACGCACGTCGATAAGCAATATGCACATCCATGTAGTACTGCTTACCTGTGAACTCATCCACTGAAATCCCTTCAAAGACCAGGTATTCCGAGAAACGAGGCTCAACCGGACCCGGTTTGAAGATGGGATTGACCATGCCATATTTCTCAACACCACCTTTGATGATGTCTACGTGCAAGTCAATAAAACCTGACATTTCGATCGCGCCACAGAACGAAATTTCACCATCCCCTTGAGAAAAGTGAATATCGCCCATCGATAATTTTGCACCTTCCACATACACCGGAAAGTAGATGCGGGTGCCTTTGGACAGGTTTTTGATGTCGCAGTTGCCGCCATGTTCACGAGGAGGGACGGTGCGTGCGCCTTCAGCCGCCACGCGATCGAACTCAGCCTTAGGCAATTGACCGAGAATAGCGTTAGTTGGATTCGGCAGTGCCGCTAGCACAGGCTTGTCACCCGAAAGACCAGCGCCATAGGTTCGCAAATCGGGAGCCGTATCGACCAATTCTTTTTCGCGCTTATTCCACTTTGCCAATAGTTCATGAGAGGGCGCGCAACCAATCAAACCGGGATGGATAATGCCTGCAAACTTCACGCCTGGAATGTGCCTGGAACTGGTGTAAATGCCCTGAAAATCCCAAATCGCTTTCGCTGGATCGGGATAATGATCGGTCAAAAAACCGCCACCGTTCTTCTTGTCGAAAATGCCTGTGAAGCCCCATTCGTCTCCCTGAAGCGCACCAATATCAACCAAATCGACGACCAAAATATCGCCAGGTTCTGCACCGTTGACGTGAATCGGTCCACTTAAAACGTGAACAACCGTTAAATCAACATCCCGAATATCATCTGGGCTGTCATCGTTTTTAATCTGACCGTCTGTCCAGTCTTTGCACTCAATCCGAAAGACATCACCAGGATTCACAGAGACAACGGCTGGAATATCCGGGTGCCAGCGATTGTGACCCGGCAACTCTTGCTGATCCATTGGCTTGGTCAAATCAACTTGAAATAATGTCTTTGGCATAAAACACTCCTACTCACTTAGTCGCGTCAGCGATAATCTTTACATCCAACCCCAAAAGCTACCTGAGATCGCAACTTTGGACTTTTTCCCATGGTGTCCAATACGAAAGCTCAACATAATCCAAACCGCAAACACTTCAAGCTGGAGTTAGCAACAATCCACCACAAGCGCCTCTGAATCAGCATTCAAAGGTTCAGATAACGTTTAGACTCTAGTGTCAATCCTTAGCGCAATCTGTAGCTTTCATTACATTTGACACGATCGCTAATGATTTGCAGTGTATTCGCTTATTTTGTACATATACGCTTGTAGAAGCCCTATAAAACGAGGCGAGAAGATCACGAAACGTCGTGTACGATCGCCTATGTCGCCTCAATGTAAAATCAACATAAGATGCTTGAGAAGCCAGAGTCGCTAGTTGTATTCAGAGTGCTAATTGTTTAAACTATGTAACAGCAAAGCTCAAGCCACCGATAACTATGAGGATACGCAAACGCTTGAATTTAGGTTCTTCTTCTATTAGACAAATGCGTCAAACAATAGCATTAAAGTTCTTGTTAACTTTGCTCGTTGCAGCTTGCTCCAGTGCACCAGCCTTTGCCTCTCAAGCCGTTTCACAAGCAACATCAACCACTCAATTCAAACGCTTTGCTGATTGGTGCCTGAAGAAATCGACGCTTTCTGCTTCTGCCAGACATACAGTCGATGTGCTGTTGAAGCGATCGCGCACACTCGATTGCTATCAATCAAGTGAGATTCTTGAAGATACAACGACTCTTGATCTTAGCGATAGTAAAGTTGTTGATCTCAGTCCGTTACAGCCATTAGTTAAACTCAATGAGCTTTATTTAGGTAATAATCAAATTATTGATCTGAAGCCCTTAAGTGCTCTGACCAATCTGAATCGACTTTATCTTAGTTACAATCGCATTTCCGATCTGGCTCCCCTCAAGCCCTTACGTAAGCTGAATGTTCTCTATCTAGGTAATAATCGTATTGCAAAGATCGATTCGCTACAATTTTTAGAAGATCTCGTTAGCCTTGATCTAGTTTCCAATCAAATCCTCAACATCAGCCCTTTAAAGTCTCTAGCAAAGTTGAATCGTTTAGATTTAAGCTTCAACCAGATTGCCGATATTAATCCGTTGCGATCGCTCACTAAGCTGACCGAGCTTTCACTTTCTGCCCAAAATATTGTTGATCTTACGCCACTCACGTCGTTGATTGCTCTGACGGCTCTCGACCTGAGCGGCAATAAGATTGCCGATCTTAGTGCCTTGAAGTCACTGAAGAATCTCACCAATCTAGCTTTGGGTGGCAATCAAATTGCCGATGTCAGTTCGCTCAGCAACCTGTCCAATCTCACAACGCTTTATTTAGGCGGCAATCGCATTGGTAATCTTAATCCTCTCAAGTCTCTTACCAATCTCAGCGTACTTTATTTGCAAAATAATCCTTTACCTGGTTCTACCTGCCCTATACAACCAGAGTCGATTTGTCGGTTTTAATGACATTTTTTCTAATCCCAATCGTTAACTTCTTAAGCTTTTTTATGACGATCGATACAGGCTGGCGCGGCAGTTTAAAGCTCGTTTATGCCAGTCATGAACAAGCGACTCGTGTTGCTTACGCTCAAGCTCGAGCGCCGCTTAAAATGCAACGATCGCTTTATCCAGAAGGTAAAGTAGTGTGTCATAACATTATTCTGCACACGGCAGGCGGCATTGTGGGCGGCGATCGCCTTGACCTCGACATCCAACTTCAACCATATGCAAACGCGCTGCTCACAACGGCTTCGGCAGGCAAAATCTATCGTACCAATGGGTTGAAAGCGAACCAAACCATTCACGTTGACGTAGCAACTGGAGCCTGTCTGGAGTGGTTGCCGCAGGAAACGATCGTGTTTGATCGGGCAATCTACCGTCAGAATATGCGGATTGAACTCGCTGCTGGTGCAACCTGGCTGGGTTGGGAAATGACCCGTTTTGGTCGCAGTGCTAGAGACGAAACCTTTCTACAGGGCGATTGGCGATCGCACACCGAAATTTGGCAGGAAGGTCGCCCCTTGTGGATCGATCGTCAGTGGCTTCCTGGCAGTGAGGCATCGTTTTATGGTCATCATGGCTTGGCAGGCTGTCCGGTAGTGGGTAGTTTTGCGTTTGTGGGACAAGCCGTTGATCCGACTCTGGTGGAGAAGGCGAGATCGCTCTGGACAGGAGCGGGGGAAAGCGGTGTGACTCGCTTGCAATCAGGCTTATTGTGTCGCTATCGAGGGCACTCGACCGCCGAAGTTCGTCGCTGGTTTGTTGAAGTTTGGCGGCTAATGCGCTTATCATTCTTGGGGCGCTCTGGCTGCGTACCCAGAGTTTGGGGAGTGTAATGGATGAGAATTGAACGATGCAACTAACACCACAAGAGAAAGATAAACTGCTGATTTTCACGGCTGCGCTATTAGCAGAACGGCGTAAAGATCGAGGACTAAAGCTCAATTATCCAGAGGCGATCGCCTATATTTCAGCCGCCATCTTAGAAGGGGCAAGAGATGGTCGTACAGTCTCCGAATTGATGAGTTATGGCACAACTTTACTAACACGCAGCGATGTCATGGAAGGCATTCCCGAAATGATTCACGACGTGCAGGTTGAAGCGACGTTTCCCGATGGCACAAAGTTAGTAACTGTACATGATCCTATTCGATAATTAGCTCGTTTAAATATCTTGAGGAGTGGCTATGATTCCAGGTGAACTAATTATTCCAGAAGGCGAGATTGAACTGAATGCAGGACGAGAAACGGTGTCGCTAGATGTGGCAAATACGGGCGATCGACCCATCCAGATCGGTTCTCACTTTCACTTTTATGAAGTTAATTCAGCGCTGAGGTTCGATCGCAATCAGGCTCGTGGAATGCGTCTAGATATTCCCGCAGGCACGGCGGTTCGCTTTGAACCAGGTGATGAAAAAAATGTGACGTTGGTGACGCTTGCAGGTAGCCGCGAAGTCTATGGGCTTAATAACAAAATTGATGGTGCCTTAGACAGCCAAAAATTAGACAGCAAAAAAAAGGATAAGGAAGGAAAAAAGAAGAATGAAGGGAAGAAGAAGTAGTAACGGATTCTAAATCCACTTCGATTAGGGAGGCGCTTAAATTGGAAGCCATATCGACTTTGGTAGACGAAATTCTACATGGAAAAGGCTATGTTTTAATCCCGAATGTGTTGAGTGTTGATCAAGCAGCAGAGGCTCGATCGCTCGTACTCAAGTTAGCTGATCTTGAACGGCAAACGGGTAAATTGTTCGTTCATGAGCAGAAAGAGCGTTTGTACGGCTTGGTTTACAAAGGCGAAATCTTTGAGCAGATGGTGCAGCATCCTGTAATTCTGCCTTTCCTGGAAGCTGTTCTGGGCGACGATATGCTTCTGGGTGATTTCTCAGCGCATATCCTTGCCCCTGGTGCTGCCAGCATGGGAACCCACGTCGATTATCCCTATTGGGCAATGAAGCCGCCGTTTCCTGCCAAGCCAGTCATGATGCTTCAAACAATTTGGATGCTGGAAGACTTTACCGAAACGAATGGAGCAACATTGATCGCGCCTGGTACACAAACAAGCTGTTTACCACCAGACCTTATCCAATTTGCTGAAACGGCTGAAAAGATTATAGGAAAAGCAGGTTCGATCGTCATTTCTCACGGACTTTGTTGGCACGATACAGCACCAAATTTAACATCGGAACCGAGAGTTTCCATTCTGGGAAATTACAATCCTAAGTTTATTCATCCCATTCAAGATCCCATGCGGGATGTGCAGCAAGCCGTGATCGATCGCGCAACCCCCAAACTTAAGCAACTTCTTGGGTTAGAGTTTCAAACATCTTTGTTTAATAATGTCAAACGCATTCGTACACAAGGCTGGGATTGAAAAAATGAACGAGTTGATCGATCAGGAGTAGAAACAATGACAGATACAAAGAATGTGCTAGGAGAAAAACTTGAGCTTTGCTGCAATGTTCCCGTGACAGGTTTCTTCCGTAACGGCGTATGCGAAACAGGTCCGCAAGATCTCGGCACTCATGTCGTTTGTGCTCAAGTCACCGAAGAATTTTTGACCTTTACAAAAGCCAGAGGCAATAACTTGAGTACGCCCGTACCGTCATCCAATTTTCCTGGGTTGAAGCCTGGTAATAAATGGTGTTTATGTGTCTCACGTTGGAAAGAAGCGTTGGATGCAGGCGTGGCACCACCGATCGACCTCTCAGCCACCCACGAAGCAACCCTCAAGGTTGTACCGCTGGAAGTATTGCAGGAACACGCGTTAGATACTTAGCAGGCGACGCTCAAATTGGTTCATTGATGTTGTTAATTCAACCGAGCTAACCTGATAATGTTTAGACCAATCTTAAGTAGAGTAGCTGTATTTTCACTCCTGTCTTTAGTGATTTTAGCTAGCTTTAAAGAAGTACTAGCAGCAGAAACTCCTCGCGTATCACGCTCTGCACGTGAGCAACTTGATCAGCTAGATTACTTTCAAGGAACATGGCATTGCAAGGGTAAACAAAACGAACTTCCCCCCTTTTCAAACGAGTTTAAATTTATCTGGAAAGTGGAACGGAGATTAAATGATTGGTGGTTCTTTGGTCAGGAAGATCCACCGACAAAAGATTCTGCTCAAACTGAAGCAAGAACTCAAGAGCTTTGGGGCTATGATGCAGGCTTGAAGCAATTTACACGCATTATCGCAACGATCGAAGGACGTTTGTTTAAACTTACGTCTTCTGGGTGGCAAGCAGGTAAACCTAACGAGATCGTCTGGGACGGCGATCGAACGAGTGAGTTTGACGGAAAACAGCGTTGGCGTAAAGTTGTGATCAAGAAAAGTGAGACTGAATTTGAAGTAACTAATGACATTTGGCTTGATTCAGAAGGACCAGCAGGCTGGCAACTGGAGAGCGTTGAACTTTGCCGAAAGCAAAAGGCATCTCGACCCGTAAATTGACTTTTAATTCCATATTCAAATTTTGTGAGGCATTCCAATGAGCTACAGGATGAACCGCCGCGCCGATGCGGAAACGTTTGATCCAACCGTAGGCGATCGCGTTTGTCTCATCGCTTCTGCTATCGCCCTCATACTGTCAGTTCTCCCTGCTCAGGCGGCTGAACCGCCCACTACTGCGTTGCCTAAGCCCGATCCTCAACTAGAGCAACTGCAATACTTTCAGGGCAAGTGGTCGTGTGCCGTCAAGCCTGTGAATGCCCTGGTCAATAGCCCCGCTGAATCGTTTACCTGGGAGATTAAGCGTACACTCAACAACTTCTGGTTTTTGGGGCAAGCGACAACGAAACAGGCTGTCGCCATTACACACGACACGATGGGGTACAACACCCTGACTAAACGCTTTGGGCGCACCATTTTGACGGGCGATGGTCAATTTATTAACCTGCTGTCAGAGGGCTGGGTCAGTGACAAGTGGGTTTGGGAAGGTAGCGTGGTGCGTGGCACCCAGAGAAGCGGTCTGCGAGAAACGATCGTGAAGAAGGGCGATCGCGTGTTTGAAGCCACGTATGAGCAAGCAGATCTGGTAAAAAAAGACTGGCAACCCGTGCTGAAGGAAACCTGTCGCAAAACAAGTTGAACGCCTTTGAGAGTCGCTCAATAGTTTAAAGCCGATTTTGTCGTAGATTTAACTCGCGAAACACGGACAGAGCGGTATTCTAATGAAGCTGAAGACCTGCGATCGCCCAATCATGCAGGGTTTCGACCGGGCAGAGAATTTGAGTGAGGAGTCACCATGAGCTACAGAATGAACCGCCGCGCCTATGCGGAAACGTTTGGTCCCACCGTGGGCGATCGCGTCCGGTTAGCCGATACCGATTTGATCATTGAAGTCGAAGCGGACTACACCACCTACGGCGATGAGGTCAAATTTGGCGGCGGTAAGGTCATTCGTGAAGGCATGGGACAGTCACCGATTACCAACGCCGATGGCGCGGTGGATACGGTCATTACCAACGCGCTCATTCTGGATTGGTGGGGCATCGTCAAAGCGGATATCGGGATTAAGGACGGCAAAATTCATGCGATCGGCAAAGCGGGCAATCCCCACATTCAAGACAATGTAACCATCATCATTGGTCCTGGTACAGAGGCGATCGCGGGCGAAGGGATGATTCTCACGGCTGGCGGCATCGATACCCACATTCACTTCATCTGTCCGCAACAAATTGAAGTGGCGATCGCCTCTGGTGTCACTACATTAGTCGGCGGTGGAACGGGTCCCGCTGCGGGAACCAGCGCAACAACCTGTACACCCGGTCCCTGGAACATTTACCGCATGCTCCAAGCGGCAGATGCGTTTCCCATCAACATTGGCTTTACGGGCAAGGGCAACAGCGCGAAGCCCGAAGGCTTGGTCGAGCAGGTTGAAGCAGGCGTAATCGGTCTGAAACTCCACGAAGATTGGGGCACCACACCCGCCGCGATCGACACCTGCCTGAGTGTTGCCGATGACTACGATGTGCAGGTCGCCATCCACACTGACACGTTGAACGAAGCGGGTTTCGTCGAGGACACGATCGCGGCGTTCAAAAATCGCGTCATCCACACCTATCACACCGAAGGCGCAGGCGGTGGACACGCTCCCGACATTATTAAAATCTGCGGCGAACTCAATGTGTTGCCATCCTCCACCAATCCCACCCGACCCTACACCCAAAACACACTCGACGAACACCTGGATATGCTGATGGTTTGCCATCACCTCGATCCCGCGATCGCCGAAGATGTGTCCTTTGCTGAGTCCCGCATTCGCCGCGAAACGATCGCTGCTGAAGATATCCTCCATGACCTCGGCGCGTTCAGTATGCTGTCGTCCGACTCGCAGGCAATGGGACGTATCGGTGAAGTCATCATCCGCACCTGGCAAACCGCTCACAAAATGAAGTTCGATCGTGGCTGGCTCGCTCCCCATACCGAAGGCACCGTCGAATCTCACAACCGCAACGACAACTTCCGCGCTAAGCGCTACATCGCCAAGTACACGATCAACCCAGCCATTACCCACGGCATTGCTAACCATGTGGGTTCGGTCGAAGTCGGTAAACTGGCTGACCTGTGCCTGTGGCGACCCGCCATGTTTGGCGTCAAGCCTGAAATGGTCATTAAAGGTGGACTCATTGGCTGGGCACAAATGGGCGATGCCAACGCCAGCATTCCCACCCCGCAACCGATCCATATGCGACCGATGTTTGCCAGCTTTGGGGGCGCGATCGCCGCTACCTCTCTCACCTTCGTCTCCAAAGCCGCTCTCAAGAAAGGCATTCCCGACCAACTCGGCTTACAAAAGAAAGCTGTTGCAGTCTCCGGCATCCGCAAGCTCACCAAAAAAGACCTGAAGCTCAACGATGCCACACCCAAAATGGAAGTCGATCCCGAAACCTACGAAGTCCGCGCTGACGGGCAACTCCTCACCTGCGAACCCGCCACCGTCCTCCCAATGGCACAACGCTACTTCTTGTTTTAGCGCATCAAAAAGCAGTGTTACATTGAGCTTATGCCGTTTGAGTGGGACAAAACCAAAGCTCAAGTTAATCTCGAAAAACACGGAGTTTCCTTTGCAGAAGCAGAAACCGTCTTCGATGATTCACTTGCTGTCATTTTTGATGATGAGTGGCATTCAATCGGAGAAAAACGGGAAATCATTATCGGACACGATCGCGCTCAACGGCTCTTGCTTGTTTGTTTCACCGAAAGAGCAGGGACGATTCGTATCATCAGCGCCCGTCTAACGACCTCAAAAGAGCGTAGAGACTATGAAGAGTACAGAAGCTTCTGAACCACAGCGGAATATAGACGATGACCTGCTCCCAGAATACGAGTTTGATTACCGCAAAGCTCGTCCTAACCGCTTTGTCACCCAAACGACTGAGTCTCCATTAACTGTAGAGTTAGCACCTGATGTCGCAGAAATGTTTCCCGATGCCGCAGCCGTGAATGAAGCGTTGCGTTTCTTGATCAGGATGACGAAAAATTCTAGCGCCCATTCGTGAGGGGTAAAGAAAGTCGATCGCGAAATCTACGAAGCCCACGCTGATGGGCAACTCCTTACCTGCGAACCCGCCACCGTCCTCCCAATGGCACAACGCTACTTTCTATTCTAACTTTTTGTAAAGTCTTTGAATTACGTAGTTTGGGGCTTTTTGTCTTCGTGGTACATAGTAGAAAAAACCGCAAAGCCTATTGGGAAGCCTATGTTGTCAAGTTTTTTCGTAAAAAGCTTGACCTTAGTACAAGCTTTTGTTAATCTTGTGGTATTAAGTAGAGTGACACCTTGTTGCTTGACGTGGATAGTACCTTTGCACTAAATTGTTTGAAACTGTTTAGTGGAGAGGTGACTAGTATATGGAAGCGCAGCCGCGAGAAATTCGACGTTACAAGACGGTTGACGGCAAGGTTCCTTTTGATGAGTGATTGGAGTCGCTGCGAGATGGCGAAGCCAGAGCCAAAATCAAAGTTAGAATCAGGCGAGTTGAAGAGTTTGGACACTTAGGGGACTGGAAACGTCTCACAAACTCAGAAATTTGCGAGTTGAGGTTTAAGGGTAATCGCTTTGGCTACATCCGAGTCTATTATGGGGAAGATTCAGAAGGGCTGTGGCTTCTTGGAGGCGGACATAAAGACACTCAGACACGAGATATTTTGAAAGCTGAACAGTACTGGGCAGATCATGGAAAACGTAAAAATACCAGTCAGTGATAGTTATCACGATTATTTAATCAAATCGCTTCAAGATCCAGAGGAAGCTGCTGCCTATCTCGAAGCAATTTTAGAAGAGGAAGATCCAGAGCCTGAGCTTCTGAAAGTCGCGCTGCTTGATGTCGCAGAAGCACTTGGTACTGATGACGCTTCCGAGAAACGTAAATTTTACAGCAAGAAACTTGATGAGATTCTGTCTCAGTCTGGAAGCCAGGAAGTTTATGGTTTAGTGAACTGGCTCGATAGTCTAGGGCTGAAGCTGACTGTGGCTGTTGCAGAGGACGATCGCGAATAGACTGTAAAGAACGTGAAAGCGCCGACCAGTGACAGTTACCACGACTACCTCATTTCTCGCCTTAGAGATCCGAGCTACGCAGCGCTCTATTTAGAAACCCATTTTGAAGAAGAGGAAGATCCAGATCCTGGCTTGCTTAAGTTGGCTCTCAACGATGTGCTTGAAGCGTTGAGCCGATCGAACTTATCACCTGAACAAGCTGAACTTCACGCTCAGAAACTAGAAAAACTTCTGTCTCAGCAGGGAAGTGATGTGATTTATGGGCTGTCTCAATGGCTCAGCGAGTTGGGGCTGGAGCTGACTGTGGCTGTTGCAGAGCAACAACACGAATAGATGAAACGTCGCTACAGCATCTTAATTCAGTGGTCTGATGAGGATCAAAAGTATATTGTGAGCTTGCCTGAGTTTGGTCCTTACGCGCATACACACGGCGATACCTACGAAGAGGCGGTTAAAAACGCGCAGGAAGTCCTTGAGCTTTTAATTGAAAATTACAAAGAGCAAAACCGTTCTTTGCCGCAACCAGCGACATTGAGGCAAGCATAGGGTACTAAATCTAGATGCTGAAATCGCTATTCCTCTTTGCTTTCGTCTTTTTGAATTAAATCGCCTAAATAAAGCTTGATGAAAGCTTTGGCTGCGATCGGGTCGAGATTTTGCAACGCCTTGACGATCTCTGCAACCGTCTCTGCGTTGGGATCTACTTTTTCGTGAAACCAGTGATAGACGACCGATCGACGGACTCCTAGCGCGATCGCCAGCCGATTTTGACTGATGCTGTAGGTTTCTAGTGTTTGCTTGAGGGCTTTACCTGCTCTTCCCATGCCCTCGATCCTGTCAGAGGATTATGAGCGAGTAAATGACTATATTTGTATAGCCATGTCGTACAATGAAATGACTATATTTATATAGCCACTCTTGGTAAAGCTTAAGCCAGTGCGTTCCCTGGAAAGTCCTGCACTGGCTTTTGCTCCAATTCGCATGGAGACAATTTATTATGACGTACGGCGATCGCCTTAAGCGATGGGCTGTGGTTCGCCTGCTTGCCACTATGCAGCGGGTGACGGTGGCTCGGTTTGTTAAAGAATCGGATGCGGACGGGTTTGTTCAAGCGCTCCGTCGTCTAGAGCCACACGCCAAATTGATCGTGGTGTTTGATGTGGGGGAGCAGAAGCGGGAGGGCGATTGCTATTAATTAGTTGCTGAGCGCTAGGCGATCGCTCCTCTCCAAACTAACAACTAACAGCTAACAACCAACAACTTTCTTACCCTCGACAAACGGGCAGCGTAAAGTGAAAGCAACTGCCGTTATTGGGTGTTGAGTCTACCCAGATTTGACCATAGTGCGCTCGAATAATGCGCTGACAGAGCGATAGTCCGATGCCGTAACCATCTTTTGCCTCATCCCGTTCAAGCCGGAAGTGATCTTCAAAAATGCGATCGCGGTTTTCTTCAGGAATGCCGGGACCGTTATCGCACACGCTAACCTGCACTTTTTGAGTCGTGCGGTGAAGGATAGAGACAGCAATGGAACCGCCAGTAGGTGTATATTTAGCGGCATTGTCAAGCAAGTTTACGAGAACCTGCCGTACGCGTTCGCTATCAGCATAAACGCTTGGCAGATCGGAAGGAATATCCTGCGTTACTCGCTGCATTTTTGCCTTGAAGCGATCTTGAAGATGCGCCATCACTTCAGTGCACAGGCTTCCCAGATTCAGCTTCTGCGGGACGATCCTCAGTTCTCCACTGGTACCCCGTGCTGCCTGCAAAATATCGGTGATCATGTGGTCAATCGCGCGTGTCTGGGTGCGAGCGTGCTTCAGCAACTGTGCTGTGAGGGCAGGTGTCAGACGTGAAGACCAGCCTTCCGCCACGCTATGCCCCATTTCTAGGGTTTCCATCGCAATTGATGCGGCTGTGAGAGGATTTCGCAAGTCGTGCGCCAGCATGGAGATAATCTCATCCTTAAAGCGAAGCTGATGCTCCAGTTCGGCGTTTTCTTGCTTCAGTCGGAACACTTCGTCCGTTAGCTGAATCAGTTCTGCTGAACGAGCGATCGTTCCTAAAGCACTAGGTAGAGCATTTACAGGTGCGCCCATAACAACAGTGGAGTCAGAGGCATCAGTCAATGCTACGGCTGTACTTTCTGCGATCGTCGATGCGGCGAGGAGGTCGATGTCTTCGCTCAACGCCTGCTGATGGCTGGCATTGACTAAATAAGTTTCGACAGAGCGTTGCCAGTAGTTCCACCAGTGCTGAAGCTGAGCAACGAGGTCACTACCTGCCAGCATTTGCCGTGGTTCGGGATGGAGCTTAATCAGAGCGGGTGTTGCGACTAAGCGAAAGTGTTCAGCTAAGTAGGGCTGCTCACTAACATCGATCACTTCTAAATCAAAGGCATAGCCTACTCTCAAATTTTTGAGCGCATCACGAACTTGCCGAATGCGTTCTCTCGAACTCGGTCGCCTATCGATAAACAGCAATAGCTGTAGCGGCATTTCGTTATTAGTCTGCTTTTCCGAAACTGCCTGCATGCGATCGCTTTCCAGCACTTTAAACGTCCAGCACTTCAAAGAAAAAAGTCACGATCGCTCCTGGCTAGAACAACTTGGTGAACATTAAGAGATTTGCTTGAATTGACGCTTCTCTCTACTCTATAGAGTACTCTTTCGCGCTTGGTTTTGGATAGGCAAGCGATGCATTCATCGTTCATTGATAGCCACGTGTTGAGTCCGAGGTTGCTAGGGACGATCGATCAACCATGCACACCGCTAACGTTTCTCTTCTCTCTCATCACTCAGACCAATTGTCTTGAGCAATGTTAGCGATCGTCCGATACTTTACACAAAACAGCCGTGTCTACTGAGCTACTCTAGGAGGATGGCTGGGTAAAGTTAATACAAGTTAATTGTCGAGACGATCGCTGATGAAGATTCTGGTGCTGGCTTGGGAATTTCCGCCCCGCATTGTGGGTGGAATTGCTCGACACGTAGCAGAGCTTTACCCTGAGGTGGCGAAACAGGGGCATGAAGTTCATCTGATCACGGTGGAGTTTGGGCAGGCTCCTGGCTATGAAGTGGTGGATGGGGTGCATGTGCATCGAGTTGGCGTAGGGTCTAGTGCTAACTTCTTTCACTGGATCGTCAACATGAACGAAAGCTTTGGGCAGCATGGCGGTAAGCTATTGCTGGAAGACGGTCCCTTTGATTTAATCCATGCCCATGATTGGCTGGTTAGCGATGCGGCGATCGCCCTCAAACACACCTTCAAAGTGCCTCTGGTAGCAACGATTCATGCCACTGAATTTGGTCGCCACAACGGCATTTATACGGATGCCCAGCGCTACATATACGGTAAAGAGC
Source organism: Tildeniella nuda ZEHNDER 1965/U140 (assembly GCA_019358895.1). Lineage (GTDB taxonomy): Bacteria > Cyanobacteriota > Cyanobacteriia > Leptolyngbyales > Leptolyngbyaceae > Stenomitos > Stenomitos nudus. Next base: position 22,172 of record JAHHIG010000010.1, read on the forward strand.
ATCAGTTGGCACACAACGCCTGGCGCATTATCGTTTGTACCAACTACATGCGGCTAGAAGTAGAGCGCACGCTGGCAGCACCCTGGAACAAAATCGATGTGGTCTACAATGGCATCCGACCAGAGAAAAAGCAGCGCGATCCAGAGTTTGACTACTGGGCATTTCGCCGTCGCTTTGCGGCTGACGATGAACAAATCACTTACTACGTCGGTCGTATGACCTATGAGAAGGGCGTTTCAGTCTTGCTGGATGCTGCTCCAAAAGTGCTTCAGGCGATCGGTCATAGCGTTAAATTCGTGCTTGTTGGTGGTGGCAACACAGACCATCTCAAGCGCCAAGCATGGGAGTTAGGCATTTGGGACAAGTGCTATTTCACAGGCTTTATGTCTGACGCTGATCTGGATCGATTTCAAACGGTGGCAGACTGTGCGGTGTTTCCTAGCTTGTACGAACCGTTTGGCATTGTAGCGCTGGAGAGCTTTGCAGCGCGTGTGCCCGTCGTTGTTTCGGATACAGGCGGCTTGCCAGAAGTGGTACGCCATACCAAAACAGGCATTGTCACCTGGACAAACAGCACGGATTCTCTTGCCTGGGGCATCTTAGAAGTCTTACGGCATCCTAACTATGCTCAATGGTTGGTCGACAATGCCTACGCTGATTTGAAGCATCGCTTCGACTGGTTCAAACTGGCACTACAAACTGAAGCCGTTTATGGGCGCGTGTTGCATGAGCGATCGCACGTCAGTTGGGAGTAAACCCCGATCGCTGCATCAACGGCATAAAGATAACTTGGCAGCCGTCGTCCTTGGCGCTCAGATTAGCACCTTAACAGAGCCTTTACCTTGCGGGTGTTTCATAACGGCAGATCTAGGGTAGCATCTGTGAACTGCTTAGGCTTAGCTACGGTTTGTCCATTCATGATGCCACTCTGGGGTTGTGTCAAAGTACTTCAAGCGGCAGTTGTTTTGTTCTTCGGTTTAGCCAGAAAGTGATGTCGATTTTACACACGCAAGTTTGCAACGGCAGCGTTAGCCAGCAACCAGTCCACGCGCTGTTTAGGACAAGCGCTCTGGTAAGGGGGCGGCTTGCAGCAGCATGATTTTGTGATGAGCATACTGTCTGGTGCTGCCGCGATCGCGCTGGTTGCCCAGCCTGTTGGCGCGCTAACCCAGGTGACTGGGATTAGCCTCAACCCCACCGCCAGTGGGATTGATATTGTGTTGCAGCTACAGGCACAGGGCAAGACGGGGAGCGATCGCCCCCAAGTGTTTACCAGTGGTCAAGGCAATACCTGGGTTGCTAACATTACCAATGCTCAATTGAGTCCATCTGCAAAGCCGTATCGTCAGGATAACCCTGCCCCTGGCATTGCCACCATCAGCGTAGTTGCCTCCGGTGCCAATAGCATTCAGGTCACTGTTAATGGCAAGCCTGGTGCGCTCATGGGACAGGCACAACAGGAGGGCACAAAATTGACCCTCAGCCTGCTCTATACTGCTGCCAGTGGCAATGCCGCCGCTAGTAGCAGTGCTAGCACTAGCAGTTCGCGTGCATCAGCGCCATCATCCAGCGTCCCTCTTCCAGCTCAAGCGGGTACAGCCGTCACTCCGAGTCCTACACCGACTCCCGTCACCACACCCACAAATGCCTCTACACCTGCTGTTTCTCCCAGCCCTGTAACAACACCAGTCCCTCAGCCGTCTCCAACTACAGGTTCTCCCAGACCAAGCAATCCCTCAACTCCCTTACCCCTCAACTCCCCTGCCCTTCAGCCCCTCAACCCCTCAACCCCTCAGCCCACCCCTACGCCCTTCAATAGGATTACCTACACGGATCTCAACGTCCAGCCAACCACGATCGACCTGGGTACAACTGCCCGCATTGAGCGCGTGGTGTTGCGAGAAACGCCTGTCCGGGAGGCGCTTGCACTGTTGGCACGAGCTGCTGATTTGGGTATTGTCTATGCCGAAGATTTAGGGGTGTCACCGACCCCAGGAGCGCCCGCCCAGTCAGCGAGTTCAGTGATTGATTCCAACATTTCGCTCGATATTGAGAATGAACCGATCCAGGATGTGTTCAATTACATCCTGCGGGCGAAGGGGTTGAAGGCAAACCGGGTGGGTAGAACTATTTTTGTCGGTCTCAATCTACCTGCGACAGCGGGTAGTTATGTCACACGCACGCTACGACTGAATCAAATGCGGGCGACCCTGCCGCAGACTAACATCACAACGACTGCTGTGAGTGCCTCTAGCCTCACCAGCGGTGGTGGGCAAGGCGGTAGTACCACGACTAGCCAGGTGGGCAGAACCAGCGCCACAACTGAGAATATCCCTTATAAAGGGGCGCTGCAAGTGCTTGAAGAGCTGGGGGCAAACAACAGCGCCACAGCCAGAAGCCCTGTCTTTAGGGGTGTACAGGTGACAGCCGATGCACGCACTAATACACTGTCGATCGTCGGCACGCTTGAGCAAGTGCAGCTTGTAACTGATTATCTCAACAAGCTCGACACACGACGGAAGCAGGTTGCTGTTAATGTCAAAATTGTCGAAGTCGATCTGTCAAAAACGAGCAATATTGGCTCCAGCTTTTCCTTCGGCGTAGCTGGCAATTTTTTCAACGTGAACCAGGGGCGAGGGGGTGTCAACGTCGGACCGGTGAACCCGTCGTTAATTGATTCTAATAGCCTCACCAGTCCTTCGACGATCGCCAATCCCTTTGCAACCGTACAGCCACCGCTCAATACCAACGCTCAAGTAGTCGATGCTCAAGGCAACACTCTGGGCTTTCAGCCTGCCAGCCCGACGAACGCAAACCCGCTGGCGGCAGTTGTAACCAACCTGACCAGCGGCTCTACGGTCAGCACCAGCGGCAATGTGACGAGCGTAATCGGTCAGGCATTAACCTACGGACTCTCCCCGTTGTTTCAATTTCCAACGCAGTTTTTGCTGAATCTTCAGGCACAAGTCGTTTCTGGCAATGCCAAGATTCTGACTGACCCCACGTTGATTGTGCAGGAAGGCAACCAGTCACAGGTAAACCTGACCTCGCAAGTGTTTTCTGGCTTTACTGAGCAACGAGTGACGGAAGGCAACGTGACAACCACGCGCATTTTGCCCCAGCCGCCCGTTGATGTGGGTGTGATTCTCAATGTGCAGGTCGATCAGATTGACGATAACAATTTTGTGACGATCGCCGTCTCACCCGAAGTCAGCTCACTCGGGCAGCAGATTACCGATCCGTCGCGCAACAATCTGTTGATTCAGCAACTGGTCAATCGGCGGCGACTAGAAACAGGCAAAATTCGTTTACGCGATGGTCAAACGTTGATTTTAACAGGCATTATTCAGGAGCAAGACCGGGAAGTCATTACGAAAGTGCCAATTTTGGGTGATATTCCGCTGCTCAATTTGCTGTTTCGCAACCGCAGGCAGGAACGTTCACGCAATGAAGTGGTAGTGCTAGTAACGCCGCAAATCTTGGATGATTCCGATCGATCGCCCTACGGCTACAACTATCTCCCTGGTCCCGATCTGCAAAAATTCTTGCAACAGCGTAACCGATCGCAACCACAAAGCAACCCGTCGCCCCAGAGTAACCCTGCTTCAACTCCTCAAACTCCATCACCTCAAACTCCATCACCTCAAACTCCATCACCTCAAACTCCACCACCTCAAACTCCACCACCTCAAACTCCACCACCTCAAACTCCACCACCTCAAACTCCACCACCTCAAACTCCACCGCCTCAAACGCCACCGCCTCAAACTCCACCAGCAGCGTCGCCAAGCGCTCCAGCGCTACCTACCCAAAGCAGTCCTACGCCACAGCAGAATGCTCCAACGCCACCAGCTCAGGGCACTGTGACACCGCAAAAGACTCCAGCACAACCGTCCCCAACAACTCCAACCCCACAAAGCACGCCAGCACCATTGGAAAGTGAGTCAGCGCGATAGCGCTCAGCGTAGTGAAAGGTGAGAAATGATGGCTAACGTTTAACCGCTTTTATCTCCATTCTCAGAGAGTAAAAAAAGTAAAGGGGCTTTACAGGATCAACTAAAAAGGTGTGCTGCTAGTGCTCTATTGGCAGCATTTCAATGGTATTAACCTGACGATTAACCAGCCTTAATGTAACAGCGATACTTTGATATAGGCTTTCTTGGTCTTAATTGGCACATTTTGTTTGCGTTAAACACGGCGAGTAAGAACCTTTTTTTCCAAATTTAGGTTTTTTAGCTAGCGCTATGTTTTGTGAATGAAAGTTTGAATTGAAATTCATGCTTTCACATCCATTTCACATTTACGGGGTGTGTTGGCTCTTACAAACATCGAACTGTTAACGATCGCCGTTCGCAAACTGTTTAGATGCGGTCGAGAGGATGTCTGAGCAGTGTTGGGCACATAAAATTTGCTGCTACAGAAACGCAACCTGTCGCCACAGATTGAGGAATCCCATCGGTTCTGTAGCCTGCGACGACCGGTTTAGTCTCTATCAGCCGTGACTTTGAGTCGCCAAATCTGAGCTTTAAGGCAACCTCTGAGCCTGTAGGGGTTTTAGTTAAGGGTTAGTGTTCTTGTTCCTTCGTCCTTCAGTGGGGTGTTTATGCCTAATTTCTCGCGCCGACAATTACTGATTTTCTTTGGTAGCAGTGCCGCGGCGGCTGCGCTAGAGCCAGTCGTGAGTCACAAGCTTTTTGGCGGCAGCAATGCCACCGCCGAAGCCGCTTCTCTAACGTTTACACCTGTGCGTCTACCGCATCCGTTGCCAATTTACCAGCAACAAAGCAGCTTTTTAGCCACTGGTTTTGGTCAGGGCAGTACGTTACCACCAGCACCAACGCCCAATCTTGATGCCTTTAGCCCTTTAGATGACGTGGTAGTGCCACCAGAATACGAGCGCTACGTCATTGTCAGTTGGGGCGATCGGGTCTTTCCTAACCAGGAAGATTATTTTGGCTATAACTGCGATTACACAGGCTTTGTTTCGATTAACGGTCGAACTGATGGGTACCTTTGGGTCAACCATGAATACAACAGCTTCCCCATTTCTCCTTTCGCTCCAGAAGCGCCCAGCGATGTAGCAAGCTTTGCTTCGTCTGGTTCGATCATCATTGAGGGTTTCCCCACTGCACCAGGTCGTGCGCTCTCTGGTGAGTTTATGTACAACATGGGTGGGTCGATCGTTCGCATTGCTCGTGATGGTCGTAGAGAACGGTTTGCTGTCGTTAAAGACTCGAAAAACCGTCGTTTGCATGGCTTGTCTGGTCTAGGCATCAATAGTCAACGCTCCGATGCTTACAGCAGCGTCACCAGTTGGGGATCGAAAAGTTACCAAACGGGTGATCAAAACTATTTAATTGCTACTGGACCTGCTGCCAGCGAAGTGTTTGAAGGTATTAACGCTGACGGTCTGGGCAACAAAATCATTGGTACTGCCTACAATTGCTCTGGCGGCACTAGCCCTTGGGGAACGATTTTGACAGCGGAAGAGAACTTCCAGGGTTCGACGGGTGCGTTTTTCGTGGGCGTACAGGAAAATGTCAAGCCTGACGGCACTCAAACTGGGTATGCCACAGGTACGACGGGTGCCGAATTTGGTCTGACAGGGGAAAAATACGGCTGGATGGTTGAAATCGATCCAGCAAATCCTGACTATCGACCCCGCAAACACACCTGGTTAGGTCGCTACCGCCATGAGAACATTGCGATGCGTGTGCAGGCTGGCAAGAAGCTGGTTGCCTATTTGGGCGACGATCGCCGGGGTGGGCACACCTGGAAGTTTGTGAGCAATGGCACGGTCAAGAATCCCAAGAACAAAGGCAACAGCAAGCTTTTTGAAGACGGGACTCTGTACGTTGCGAAATACAATGCTGACGGCACAGGCACCTGGCTGCCGTTGCTGCTCTCGTCACCCACTAACCCTGTTAGCCCCACTGAGCTTACGTCTAACGACCCACTGAAGCTCAGAAGCGGCAGCACACGGTTCCCAAGACGTGCAGGCATTGCTGGTCAGACCACTGATGGTGGGTCGGTTGTGGTGGCACTCACACAGCTAACTACTACCACAAACGGTGTTACGACTGTTACAGCCGTGGCTGAAAGTGAGGCGTTACCCGGCTATCAGGGCAAGAAGCTAAGCGACTTCTACACCAGCCAGGGTGCCATCCTGGTCGATGCGTTCCTTGCTGCCAATTTAATTGGTGGCACTCCCACTGCCCGTCCTGAAGACATTGAAATTAACCCTAGAAACGCCAGGGAAGTCTTCATTGCATACACCGATGGCGCTCCGGGCAGCGATGGCTACCCCGATTCCCGTGTCTTTGTGGTTGGCAAGTATAGCGCAGCCGTTAATGACACGCAGCAATCAGGTGGTCTCTACAAGATCATTGAAGACAGCGCTGATGGTACGGGCAATACTTTCCGCTGGGAGCGCTTTGTTCAAGGTGGTGAGGCTGGAGCCGAAAGCGGTGCTGGCTTGGCAGCGATCGACAACCTGGTGTTCGACAACCGGGCAAACATCTGGGGCGTAACCGATATGTCAACGGCTACTCACAATGGCTTTGCCACTGGTGCCGCTGGTACACCCAACGCGATCGACCACACTAGAACGGGCGATGTGTCTGCCTTTACGGGCGTATTTGGCAACAACTGGTTGTTTTACATTCCCACCACTGGTGCCGACGCTGGACAAGTGGTGCCGTTTGCCTACGGTCCAACGCGCTGTGAAATGACGGGACCCACATTCGTTGGCGACACACTGATTATTGCAGTGCAGCACCCTGGTGAAGATTGTCCGTTCACGCCAAACCCAACCTTAAGCCGCACGATCGAGCTTTTAGCTCTGGACGGCACGTTGTTCAACCAGACGCGCACTGTTTCACGCGGTAGCAACTGGCCCAGCAACATTCAGGGGCAGGCAGACGGACCACCCAAGCCTTCGGTGATTGGCATTCGCCGGAAGCAATCAAACGGTCAATTTGTCTAACGCAATTCCTGCACGAGAAAGGGTGCGATCGTGCCCTTTCTCGTGCCAATATTGTGGGCAGTACGATTCAAGCAAGCTTCAGGGTCGGTTGAATCAGTACCGACTGCTAACGCAAAGCTTCTCTCTGCTTGTGGATAAATTCGTTCATAAATCCAAGCGATCATTGACAGCGTATACAGTTGCAGGTTTATTATACGAGGCACGATCGCCTTGTCTTTTCAATGTTTTATTGCCTTAAGAAATCATGCAGGCTTCTACCGCTCCGACTTCGGCTTGGCAGCAACTCAAAAAGCGTGACATTAGCTATGACGAAGCCATTGCTCTTTTAGTGAATCAGCAGGGCATTGTTAACCTTCAGTTGCTCGATCGTGAGGTGACGTACCGTTTTCTGAAGCAGTTTGCGGATCGGCGATCGCTGCCACCTGTCATTCCTTTGTTGCTGTGGCGCAATTGTTATTATCTGGGCACCCCCACGGCTCTCAGTGAAACAGCGATCGCCAGCCTGCGAGAGCAGACCGCAATGGCAATTCATGTGATTGCGATCGCCGAGCAAAGCTACCGTGCTTGGTTCCACTCCCAAAACTTTGACCAGAATCGGATCAACGCTGATGCCGCAACGAACCCACTGACCGGAGAAATCGAGCAAGAAAACATTGGCAAGATGACGGAGTTACATCTGTCGAAAGCCACTGACCAGATTGGGCGTATCAAAACTCTGATCTCAGGAGCCTTGCGAAACCGCGCCAGCGACATTCACCTGGAACCAACTTTAGACGGGTTGCGTGTGCGCTATCGCATTGATGGGATTCTTCGTAACATCACAACACTGCCTCTAGATGTCAGTCGGCGGGCAGTCGTCGCCCTCAAAGTGATGGCAGATATGGATATTTCCGAGAGTCGCCGTCCGCAAGATGCCCGCATCAGCGAAAAGTACGTCTCGGAGACCGAAGCCGAAGTCGGACTCGATATGCGAGTGAGTACGCTGCCCTGCGTAGGCGGTGAAAAAGCGGTGATTCGCTTGCTGCCTCGCCAAAATCCGTTCTCTAGCATTAACGAACTGGGGTTTTCTGACAAAGCGCTGGTAATTTACAAAGGTTGGTTGGCACAGCCACAGGGCATGGTGATCTTTACAGGACCCACAGGTTCGGGGAAGACCAGTACGCTGTACACCAGTTTACAGGCGATCGCCACCGAACACGTCAACGTCGTCACCGTCGAAGATCCCGTTGAGTATGTGCTGCCGTGCATTACACAAACGCAAGTGCATGAGCCTGCTGGCATGACCTTTGCTGCGGGGCTACGCGCTATTTTGCGGCAAGACCCCGACATCATCATGTTGGGTGAAATCCGCGACCACGAAACGGCTGAAACCGCGATTCGTGCAGCTCTAACAGGGCATTTAGTCCTCACAACGTTACACACCAACGATGCGACCAGCGCCATTCCTCGTCTAAAAGATATTGGACCTGATCCGGGGTTGATTAGCGATGCGCTGCTCGGCATTGTGGCACAACGATTGGCACGTAAAGTTTGTACCCACTGTGCCGAACCTTACACGCCAACAGAGCGCGATTTGAATGTACTGGGGCTGGAACTGAAACAGGCAAATGCAGCAGCGTGGCGGCGCGGTCGCGGTTGTGCCCGCTGTTTTAACTCTGGCTATTTGGGCAGAGAAGCCTTGATCGAGATGCTGAATATTGACACGACAGTCCGACAAATTATTTACGAAGGCAGCATGACAGACCTTCACCGTTACTTGAGTGACACAGGGTTTCAATCCTTTCAGATGGCAGCGATCGAAAAAGTCACGACTGGCAGAACCACTGTGGACGAGGTGTTGCGTGTGCTACCCCATAGTGCGCTGTATCGTAAACGTGGTGCGATCGTACAATCAGACGCACCACCAAAACTGATCGTCACCAACGGCTTAAAAGAAAAAACGGCTCTCAATTAGAAGCCAGTACCCAGTAACGCTATCTCTTCTGCTCCAACGTGTCTAGCAGCGATTTAGGGCAAGATTGTTGGTATGTTTGTAGCGCGCGATCGTGCCGCATCGATTTGCAGTCGACTCTCAGACGTTACCTTACTCAGTCGATTCTAAAAACTGCCTGATCGAGTCAGCAATCTGCTCATATTTTTGTCTATCAGGATTATCAACAGTTTCCCGAAGACATAGCGTTTCGCCTGAATGTAAGACAAGATTAACGACGTAGAAGCGTGAGCGATCGCTATCTTCTTGCTCATCGACTTGCACGGCAGCGATATCTTGCAACCGCCGTTCAATTGTTTGACTACGCAACACATATTGTTGTTGTAAAACGACAACCCCTCGCCTTTGATCAAAGGTGTAGACAGTGAGCCATGCAACCGAGAATAAAGCCACAAGCGTTGTCACACTACCTGTTACCAGCATAGCTGCTGCGTAAACCAGATTGATTGGTTGCAGCCCACCCGAACGTAGCCAGGATAATCCAATCAGCAAGCAGAGCATTCCTACCAACAAAAAGAGCCAGATCCATCCAGTACCGATGCTCTTGAGTTGCAGATAATTAGGTGTGTGCTTAACGATTTTCATATCGTCTACTGAATAGTTTTTCTAAAGTAGCAAATTTAGAACTTTAGGTATTACTTTTTTTCTTAATCAGGTTGTCAATGATGACCGTTCGAAGCAGTTTGTGTACCCGAAAACAGTTGAAGCAGTCATTATTTAGATCAGTAAAATGTAGTTCTGAGTAACGAGCTGATTGTATTAACTACGATCGTTACACTTCAAAATCATCAACACAATGATAAATTGCTTTTGCGGTTCGTAATTTTATGACTTACAAGCGATCGTGCTTTGTTAGCACAAATCACTCAATTGAGTGTGGACAGACAGGCTTCAGAGCGGTACAAGCGTATTGTATCTAGCGATGGATTAGAGATATTCTCAGTCTGCCTACTGCTGCTACAAGGTAGCTGAACCATAAGTTTTAGGAGTGAGAAGCCTTTACTGACTGCTCTGTTCTCATGTGCTAAACGAGGCATCGTCAAAACTCCGTAAAACAGGCGTATAGCCTTCAGAGAGGAGTGTTGGCGTGAGAGCTGTAAGGGATCGTCAGAAGGGACAGACTATGTTCACAAATTTTCCACTTTGGGAAAATAACATCTTTTATGCGTAATCCTGGAATTTACGTTGTAACCATTAGTAATAGTTTATTAAAGCTAAGAAACGTTGAATGTTGCCCTTAAAAGCACAGTGCTCTCTTGCTTCCACTCAATGTATTACTTTTTCTTACGGTTGACCGGATAACGATCGTGCAACGTATGAATCATAAAGAATACGAGGAAGTGGTTAGGCAGTAGAGCAGTCATAGCAAAAAACGTTTTGGTATCAAAGCGATGGTGCGAAAGAGTTGAGTTCTATCGTTTGCTCAACCATTTTTTGCTTCAGTAAAGCAACAGAACGTTCATTTCAGCCCCCAATGAACATGACAACTATGAAGTATTTAGAAAGCCTGGACAGTCTACTACAGTCGGTGCTGGAAAGTTTGATCGATGGTGTTTTAGTCATTACCGATCAGCATGATCTGGTTTATGCCAACACAACGGCACACGCCATCTACTCGCAGCTATGGCATGACGCTACAGACCCCTTACCACGTGAAATTCAGCGTGTCTGTCAGGCGTTGCTCGATAGCAAGAGCCGCTATCCCAGTCGACCAGTCGTGCTCGAATCGGAAGTGGTGACCCCAAAGACAACCTTCCGCATTCGAGCACAGTGGCTGGCACTGGAAGTTGCCTCACGTCCCTGTCTCCTGCTGCGACTGCAAGACCAAACCCAGTCGTTACAGGGTCTAGCGATCGCCGAAGCACAAAAATGGGGACTCACGCCCCGTGAAACTGAAGTTTGGCTGCAACGACGATCGGGTTACAGTCGCAAGGCGATCGCTGCCAACCTACATATCGCGCTAGACACCGTTAAGAAGCACCTGAAAAATGTTCACCTCAAACAGCAGACAGCCAGTGACGGAGAAGAATGGCAAGCCAGTCAAGCATCGTGATGGTTGGATGCAATTAGCGACTCAATCTTTCAGAGTTCGCTAATATTGGGAAGCTTGTGTAACGTAGATGAGCTTCTCGTTATGAAACGATTTTTCATTGCTGTCTCTTTAGCGGTCCTTGGGGTTGGTGCGGTTGCCTTCTACTATTGGCAGCAAGCTACCCAATTGCCCGCTTGGTATACTGCCAATCAAATTGAGCCGACGCGTCAGCCGGGTCAACCAGCCTCCGTTGATCCAACGATTGCTGCCGATCTTGATCGACCCAACGATCGCACTGCAAGCGGTAAGCCAGCATCAGCTCCAACCAGCTCACCGTCGAGTAAGCCAAAGGCAACCGCTGATGCCACACCACCAACGGCTCAAAAGCAGCCAGTTAAGAAACAACTCCACCAAAACGAACTCACGCAGCTTTTCACGACTGAAATTGCGCGTAAGGCAGAAAGTAGAAAACTTGGTGGCGCGTTAAAGGGCGCAAACACAACGATGCAGAATGGCACGGTTGAAAGCGGTGCTGTGGTCAACCTTGGCGATATTTCGCCCGATCAGCTACCTCCTGACGAACGCGCGTTCTTTTCTAAATTGGTGACTGCCTTTCCTGAATTAAGCCGTCAGAGCTTTTATATTGGCGTTGAAGGCAAGCCAACGGTGAAAAACGGTCAAGCTCAGTTGGGCGAAGACCTCCGGGTCAAGTTGGGTAACCTCAGTTTTACGCCAGCGCAACTCTCTGAACGATTGGGTATTCCTGAAGAACAGATTCGTCAGCAGCTTCAACTTCAAGTGCAGTTGGGCAATCTGAAAGCCAAAGGATCACAATTGGCAGACGATCGCCCAAGCGACGGGAACGGCTCCAACTAGACTCACCTTAGCGGATGGTTTAAAGGTCTGGCGGCTCGCCAATGCTAGTCGCTGCTTCAGTTCAATAAGAGCTGTTGCTTTTTGACTAACAGCAATACACTAAAAAGCAACTGTGCTTCTAAATGTATTGCTTTCTCATGACGAATCGACTTGCCCAAGCCAAAAGCCTTTACCTGCGGAAACACGCCGAAAATCCGATCGATTGGTGGAGCTGGTGCGATGAAGCACTCGAAACCGCTCGACGCGACAATAAGCCTATCTTTTTGTCGATCGGCTACTCTAGCTGCCATTGGTGCACGGTGATGGAAGGAGAAGCTTTCTCCGATCTGGCTGTCGCTGAGTTTATGAATGCGAACTTTCTGCCGATTAAGGTCGATCGTGAAGAGCGTCCCGACCTGGACAGCATTTACATGCAGGCAGTGCAACTCATGATTGGGCAAGGCGGTTGGCCCCTCAACGTCTTTATTTCCCCTGAAGACCTGGTGCCCTTTTATGGTGGTACTTATTTTCCAGTGGAGGCGCGCTACGATCGACCTGGCTTTTTGCAGTTGCTCCAATCGATTCGCCATTATTACGATACACAGCCAGAGAAGCTGCAAGCCATCAAAGGCGAAGTCCTGACGCACCTTCAAGGGGCAGCAACCCTTCAGTCGGGTCAGTTGGGGGCTGACATCTTGCAAAATGGGCTGGAGCACAATACGGGTATTCTTGCCTCCAAAAAGCCCGGTCCCAGTTTCCCGATGATTCCCTATGCAGAAGTGGCGCTGCGATCGAGTCGGTTCACCTCCGATCGCTACAATGCTGGCGCTCTGAGCCGCCAACGCGGGTTGGATCTAGCCCTGGGCGGCATCTTTGACCACGTAGGCGGCGGGTTTCATCGCTATACGGTTGACCCCACGTGGACAGTGCCGCACTTCGAGAAAATGCTCTACGACAACGGGGCGATCGTCGAATATCTGGCGAATCTATGGTCATCTGGCGTGCAGGAACCTGCGTTTGAGCGGGCGATCGTCCTCACCGTCCAGTGGCTTCAGCGGGAAATGACCGCTCCCGAAGGCTACTTCTACGCGGCTCAGGATGCTGACAACTTTACCGATCCCACTGCTGCTGAACCGGAAGAAGGAGCCTTCTATGCATGGGATTACCAGACGTTGATGGAACATCTGACGGCTCCAGCATTAGCAGAACTCGCCGATCAGTTCACTGTGACCGAAGGCGGTAACTTTGAAGGCTTCAACGTCCTCCAACGGCATCGTTCTGGCAAACTCAGCGAGACCTTGGAAACTACTCTAAGCAAGCTCTTTGTCGTGCGCTATGGTGCTGCCGCCAATGTTCTTCCAACTGTTTCCCCTGCCCGCGACAACCAGGAAGCGAAGACGACAAGCTGGGCAGGGCGTATTCCGCCTGTTACCGACACCAAGATGATCGCCGCCTGGAATAGCTTGATGATTTCTGGTCTTGCTCGTGCCGCCAGTGTTTTTCAGCAGCCACACTACCTGGAGTTGGCAGCGAAAGCCGCTCACTTCATCCTCCAGCACCAATGGGTAGAGGGACGCTTCCATCGTGTCAACTACGGCGGCAAACCCGCTGTCCTGGCTCAATCGGAAGACTATGCACTGTTCATCAAAGCGTTGCTGGATATTGATCAGGCTTCCAGGGCAGGAATGCAGGCGTTAGAAAGTAAACCTGATGCATGGCTCGATCGCGCCGTCACAATCCAGGCAGAATTCGACGATCTCTGGAGCATTGAAATGGGCGGTTACTACAATACCCGTGCCAGCGATAACTTGCTGCTGCGAGAACGAAGCTACATCGACCATGCCACCCCGTCAGCAAATGGAGTGGCGGTAGCGAATTTGGTACGCCTGTCGCTACTGACCGAAGACCTGAGCTACCTCGACAAAGCAGAACAAACGCTACAATCCTTTGGCACCGTGCTGGAGCGATCGCCCCAGGCGTGCCCTGGTCTCTTTGCTGCGCTTGACTGGTTCCACAACCACATTTTGATCCGCACTACGGCTGACCAACTGACCGCGCTTTCGACGCAATACCTGCCCACGGCTGTTTACAAGCTAGAGGCTGATTTACCTGACGGTGTCGTTGGTTTAGTCTGTCAGGGCTTGAGCTGCCGGGAACCTGCTTGCACTCAAACACAGCTACGAGAACAGGTGCAGCTAAGTCAGGTGAGGAGCTAAGGGAGCATGTCACCTTTGCGCCCTCACCCTTTTCTTGTATGCCGCAAGGATTCAAAGTCCCTCTCCCCAGGGAGAGGGACTTTGAATCCTTGCTCCCTTCTCCTGGGGGAGAAGGGTTGGGGATGAGGGCAGAATCTAGCACTTGCGAAAGTGACATGCTCCCGGAGCTAACGTCCTCCTCAACGGATAGCTTCATAGAACGCTTTGACCGCTTCCGGTTGGTTGAGCGGTCGCGCGTAGCTTGCCAGCAATGTTAAGTCTAAGTCGGGTAGTAATTCACTGCGAGTGATCGGTTCATAACCGCGATCGCGCAACCGATAAACAGAAAGCTGTTGATCTTGCCAGAACCAGACTTCTGAAACACCCAGACCTGCGTAAACCGCTAGTTTGTCGAGCCCACCGCTGGTAATAACGACTTCAATGGCTAGATCAGGTAATTCTTTGGATTGTTCAAGACAATAACATTCATCTGGTTCCAAGCCCCTTGCTAGAGCTTCCTTGCGATACGTCGTCGAACCATAGCCATGCAGACTGATCGTTTTGGCAAAGGCGTAAATTTCCAGCAACCGGGCGATCGTCTTTTTCGCTAACTCATGCTCTGGGGAATTGGTCATGATTTCGAGCATCCCTTCCAGATACGTCAACCGCAAACCAGGAAAGCTCTCCAACAAGGAATCCAGCGCCAGGTACTGCTGCCAATCCACCCCAGGTAGAATCAACCGCTGCTCTGTTTTCAGCTCAAGCCGTTCAAGATTTCTAGCATCCACTAGCTCAGCATCCATTGGCAATGTCTCCTGGATCTGATGTTTCTTTCTACTTTAGCTGTGGTGGGGCGATCGCAATAGGGCTGATAACGTCGGGTTTATCAAGCTGAAGAATCTCGCAAGGCAACTTTTAAGCCATCTGTATGGAGCGAGAAGATTACGATAGAGAAGGGGCAACATACGATCAAGCAAATCGTGCCAAGCGCTGAACTTGCGCTATTTTTCTCTGTCTACAATTCTCCCTGCCTACAATGCCAAGTGATTCCATTGAGCCATTTTCTGATAACTGGGCGTACTTAAGGGCAGAGTTACTCTGGCTCGATCGGCTTCTAAGCATGGCGATCGCACGGCAGCGGCACGAGACAAAAGTGGTCGATCAGGCGGCACGTTCTCGCGTCGATCGCGTCACGAGTCACTGGTGGAAAGGTTTAGTCACACTGGAAGGAGAGACTTCGTATGACTCTCCGGCTGAGCATCCACGCAGTCGATCGACCACACCGAAAGCCAGTTACCAGCAGCAGTTAGACGCAAAAATTCAGGTCAGCCAACAGCGCGGCGTTTTGCTGGGCGTACCATCCTTGTGCAACCGCTTACAGTTGAGCGTTCCTGAGAAAAACCTGGTGCTGATGGCACTTGCGCCCGAAATCAGCCGTCGATACGCGCGACTCTACAACTACCTGCAAGAAACCGAGCATCCCAGTGCCACAGGTCTACCCACCGTCGATCTCATCCTGCGGATGCTTTGCCGCACCGATGCTGAGTGGCGATCGCTCCGGCGCTGCATGACCGGAGATTCTACCCTGGTACAGCATCAACTCCTGGAACTGCGATCGACCCAAGCCGATCCGCTCCTGGCTCGTCTAGTCCGACTCTCTGATCCCTTAGTCAACTACCTCTTAGCCGATCGACCTGAAAGCGATGCTCTAGAAACACTAGTGCAACCCTCCACTCCCCACTCCCCACTCCCCACTCCCCACTCCCTATTCCCCATTCCCCACTCCCTATTCCCCATTCCCCACTCCCCACTCCCCACCCTCTCCGCTCCCTCCCAAAACCTCTGGTCAAACCTCATCCTCCCTCCCCCCTTGATGGCAGACCTTGAGCACCTGTGTCATCGTGTACAGTTTGCTCAACAGGTCGATGAAGACTGGGGTTTTGCATCGGGTGATGGCACACCGCAAACGGTCAAAACGGGAACGATCGCGCTGCTCTGTGGAGCCTCTGGGACAGGCAAAATGATGGCAGCAGAGGCGATCGCCCAACGGCTGCAAACCTCCTTGTGCTGTCTTGATTTAGCGCAATGGCATCCGAATGATACGCCTCGCCTCTTGCAAGAAATCGCCGTACAAGCCCCAACCATCCTGTTGCTTAAGTCTGCTCAATACTGGTTTGGTCGTATACCATTGCTGCCAGAAGCTGCGCTCCAGCAGTTTCTTCAGACGCGGCAGCACCATAACGGCATCACCTTGCTCAGCGTTCATCAAAAGCACCACGTCACTGCCCAATGGCGACGACCGATGAATCCAGTGCTAGATTTCCCCTTACCCGATCGAGCCAGTCGTCTCAAGCTCTGGCAGCAGGCATTTCCAGAAAACGTGCCCCTTGATGCCGCGATCGCGTGGGACAGTCTAGCGCAATTCGTCTTAAGTGGTGGCGATATTCGTGCGATCGCCCGCGATGCCGCTATCCATGCCGCTGCATTAAAGACTAAACTCACCACCGAACATTTGGTGCAAGCGTGTGAACGGCTGAAGGGAAAATGCAAGAAAGGGCAAAAGTTTTAAGTGGATCAGCTTTTAGCTTTCAGCTTTCAGCTCTCAGCTTTCAGCTTTCAGCTTTCAGCTCTCAGCTTTCAGCTTTCAGCTCTCAGCTTTCAGCTCTCAGCTCTCAGCTTTCAGCTTTTAGCTTTCAGCTTTTAGCTTTCAGCTTTCAGCTTTTAGCCTTTAACGATGGCAACCAACAAGCTCTCCTAACCACTGACCGCTGACCGCTGACCGCTGACCGCTAACCGCTGACCGCTGACCGCTAATTCCTCAAGGCAAGCGATCGCCCAATTTACTCACGATCGGCAACCGCAACGCTTTGCGCCGCCACAGTTGCACCATCAACCAGAGATTCACCAAAAAGTAACCAGAGGTGAACAAGCTACTCGTGATCAAGAGCGGCAGAGACAGCGACTCAGAAGCATTTGCGCCTGCGCCTAACAGCATATAGCCCACGAGCCAACCCAGTGCCAGTGTCACTACAAGACGACTCAGATTCTTCTGTTGCCGTGTGCCGTGCCCTCGGTAGAGCGTCCAGAGCGCTGGGAAGAAGCCTACGACAGGAACGAGGTATAGAAAGAGCTGAAGACGCTTAAAGTCTTGGTTCTCAAATGGTTCCAGGTCATGCATACGGCTTCACTCACAGGATTTTCTCACTCCTGGACGGTGGAAACCTGACCGTACGGTGCGATCGTCCAGGACAAATCAATAATAGCTCTCGCGCTTCGATAGTTTGCGTCGGCTAACTTTGGTTCCTTAGGAATGAGGCTTCAATGACGTACGCGATATGCAACTTTCCTAAAATACCTGCTGAGACCGCCATTACCTTAGCCCTATCCCAGCAGGAGAGGGAACCGGAAACGCCCGAAAGCCTTTCTACCTGAAGAGAAGCGTGGGAATGAGGGCAAACTTCGTTGCACATCACGTTAAGAAAAGAATGCAGCAATTCTCCTGCTGTTAAGGGCGATCGGGAGTATTGCTGCACTAGCCATGTGATTTAATTGCGATCGCTACTTTTCAATCTTGACTGAAATGATCTTGTCACCCTTGCGGAGAGCATTCACCACATCCATATCCTGAGTTTGACCAAAGGTTGTATGTACACCGTCCAGATGCGATTGAGGAGAATGGCAAATAAAGAATTGACTGCCGCCTGTGTTTGCACCTGCATGAGCCATCGATAGTGTGCCAGCAAGGTGCTTATTGTGGTTAAGCTCATCCTTAATTTTGTAGCCTGGTCCACCTGTGCCTGTGCCTAGCGGACAGCCTCCCTGCACCATAAAGTCGGGAATGACGCGATGGAAGGTTAGCCCGTTGTAGAAGCCTTTCTCAGAAAGATCGACAAAGTTTTTGACAGTATTCGGTGCATCGGCATCGAATAAATCGAGATGAATAGTACCCTTTTCAGTTTCCATAATGGCGCGGGTCATGATATCTCCTTAGTCCGGCGTGCGGTCGTTAGTTGAGAAAAGTCCATCTAAGATCCTAACGCTAGATGCGCCTTACAGTCTTTGATCTGAAAAATCCTTGTGAGTCTGCGCCTTGGGGTCTGTAGCTGCATCTGGTGAGGAGCGGTACCACTCACGCAGACTCAGGGTTGAGTTTGTCCATTGCCCACGTGGTATACGTGCCGATCGGACCCCACAGAAGGTACGGCACCAACAGTAGCGCTGCCCAACCTGAGACTTGCCAAACGGCGAGAGTCAAAAGCAACCCAATCACGACACCAACACCACCAACGATCGTGCCAGCCTTTAAGCTTCGTAACCAAAGTGTTGCAGGAGAATACAGGACGATCGCCACTTCTAGCAGCGCATACGCTCCCATGAGAAACCAAGTCTTGTCACTACCAGGGTCGCGTTCCCACACCATGTAAGCTGACCAAGCTCCACAGATTAGAATGATCGTCCAAATGATTGGAATCAGTGCCTCAAAGGTCAGCCAACGTGGTCGTTGTAGCCGTGCAAACCATTTGACATCTTTAGGTCGCAGAATGCTGCTGGCAAACGCGATTAAGAACGTTACTCCTCCAATCACCATCCAGGACTTAAGCATACTTTTCGATACTCCACAGGCAGGGTGTCTACACATCGCAGTGCAGATTCACCAATTATGTCAGGACAGGGAAATAACTCAATCTGTCCTTGGTGCGATCGTGAGCAGCATCATTCAGCTTGGCAGTACTGATTTACTTCTTGCACTAACGCGCCTTCACGAGCCTGCGTTTCAATCAACATCCGATTCACCTGACTGACAACTTTTAAGTTGTTGACAGGCGCAGTTACTACTTGACCGCTTGCTTTACTGGTATCGCGATACAACTGCATAAACTGCGACTGAAACGCCTGAATATGCGGGTTAGCAAATTCCATCAGTTCCAGCTGATCAGCATAGCCATTGAGCTTGATCGCTGTCTTTAACAAGCGGCGGTTATCGTCGGCGATCGATAGCCCTAGCGCATCCGGCTGTGCTTCAGCCGCTTCGTTAACGATCGCCACCAACTGATTGCATTGCGAAACCTTGCTCTTTGCATGGTGCGCGATCGCAATCGTCAGAATACAAGCACCTGCGAACAAACAGGCATACCTGCGGGTAAAAAAAGTTGCCTTCCTCGTTGCCTTAGCTTCAAGGCGATCGCGAATGACGGTTTTCACTGAGGTTTTCCAGAAAAGGTGTATGAACTGGATGCGAAAAGCCGTATTCACACGGGGGCAAGAGCGAATACAAGCCAAGTGTCACACAACACAATACTGACCAGCAAGTGAAAATCCGTAGAAACCGCGAAGATTGCGTGAGGTTTTGCTCAGCGTTAGCCAAAAATACTGCCAAAGAACTCGACGGCTTCTTTCAACGACACAATGAATACATCAATCTCTTCACGCGTGTTGTAAAAGTAGAGGCTTGCTCGTGCAGTGGACTGTGCCCCGATGTGCCGATGCAAGGGTTGGGTGCAGTGATGTCCAGCCCGAATCGCCACGCCTGCCTGATCCAGAATCGTCGAGAGGTCGTGGGGATGCACATCACCAGCCGTGAACGCTGCCAGCGCTGCCCGTCCGCTCCCATCGGCATTCGGTTTAGGACCATACAGCCTGAATGCAGGAATTTGTTGCAACTGCTGGAACAGGTAGCCAGTCAGCTCTTCTTCGTAAGCATGAATGGTATCCATGCCGATCGCGCTTAAATAATCCACTGCGGCACCCAGCGCGATCGCCTCGGCAATGGCAGGTGTTCCCGCTTCAAATTTGTGAGGCAGATCTGCGTAGGTCGCATGATCTAAAAACACATCCGCAATCATCTCGCCACCACCCAGAAAGGGAGGCATAGAGCGGAGGAGAGCCAATTTGCCGTAGAGAAAACCGATCCCCGTTGGGGCGCACATCTTATGCCCAGAGGCTACCAGCCAATCGCAGTCGATATCTTGTACGTCGATCGCCATGTGGGGGACGCTCTGGCAGGCATCAATGAGCACTTTTGCACCGTACTGGTGGGCGATCGCACAAATTTCTTTCACCGGGTTAATGCAGCCCAACGTGTTAGACACATGCACCACCGAAACCAGCTTCGTTTTATTCGACAGCAGTGACTTGAAGTGGTCTAGATCAAATTCTTCAGCTTCCGTTAGCTCAACGAACTTCAGCACTGCACCCGATCGCTGTGCCAGCAGTTGCCAGGGGATCAGGTTGCTGTGGTGCTCCATCACCGAGAGGATGATTTCATCGCCCTGCGTCACATTGGCATTCCCCCACGCATAGGCAACCAGATTAATCGCCTCACTCGCATTGCGGGTGTAGACAATCTCTTGCCGCGATGCCGCATTCACAAACGCCGCGACCTTATCCCGTGCTCCTTCATAGGCATCCGTTGCCCGTGAACTCAGGGTATGCACACCCCGATGCACGTTAGCGTTGTCGTGTTCGTAGTAATGGCGGAGGGCGTTGAGCACCGCGATCGGCTTTTGTGAAGTCGCCGCATTATCCAGATACACCAACGGCTTATCGTGAATCTGTTCGTTCAGAATCGGAAAATCAGCGCGAACTCCAGCAGCAAGGGGCTTGGTTTGAATGAGGGTCATAGCAAGAGAAGGATAAGGGATGAAGAATGAAGGATGAAAGGCTAAAGGATAAAGGCTGAAGGATGAAAAGCTACAAGGATGAAGGTTTTTAGTTGAGACAGCTAGCAGTTTTTACCTTTTACCTTCTGCCCTCTGCCTTCTGCCTCCTGCCTTCTTCACTTCACGCTTGCTGTTCACGCACGATCGCCGCCAATTTCTCTCTCAGCGACGCAACGGGAATTTCACGAATGACCTCATACGCAAAGGCGTAGGTCAACAATTTACGAGCGCTGTCTTCGTCGATGCCACGACTTTGCAGGTAAAAGACTTCATCGCTGTCGAGCTGGCTAACGGTTGCGCCGTGGGTACACTTCACATTGTCAGCCGTGATTTCGAGTTGGGGTTTGGTATCGACTCGTGCTTTCGGTGACAGCAACAGATTGCTGCTGAGTTGCTTTGCATCAGTCAGTTGAGCGGCTTTAGGGACGTAGACTTTGCCATTGAAGATAGCATGAGCGCGATCGTCCACAATGCACTTATGAATCTGATTGCTGCTGCCGTGGGGATGGGTATAGGCGATCGTGCTGTGCGTATCGGCTACCTGCTCACCATTGATGATCGTCAAGCCGTGCAACGTTGTTTCAGTCTGCTCTCCAGTGTGATGAACCTCTAAATTGTGGCGCGAGAGTTTTGCACCGAGGCTCACGGCATTGCAGGTATAGCGAGAATCCCTCGCTTGCGAAACAGCGGTTTTGCCAATATGAAATGCTTCGGCGCTATCACGCTGGATGCGAGTATGGTTCACTTCAGCATTTTCACCAACCCAAATTTCTGTCACGGGATTAGCGAAATAAGCACCGTCGTAAAGCGTCACATACTCTTCAACAAGCGTTAGCTTGCTACCTGATTCCGCAATCACAATGCAGCGAGGATGAGCGATCGTGGGCTGTGTTGCGGTTGAAAGGTACAGAATTTGGATGGGTGATGCGATCGCCTGATTTTTTTGCACCCAAACAACTGCACCATCCGTCAAGCTGGCAGTATTCAGCGCCGTGAAGGTTTCTTCTGAACCCTGCTGTTTCGCTAGGTAGTTTGGCAAGTCGCTCAGGAGTTCTGCACCAGCCGCGAGACTTGTGACCATCACACCATCGGGCAAGTCATCTACACTCGACAACGCCGGATCGTACTGTCCATCCACAAAAACTAGGCGACTACTGACCGCTTCTGGCAGAATGAACGGCTGGATCGCGTCAAAGCTCAGGGTGGGCGCTTGCTTACTGCCTGCCTGAAAGCGAATTTGCAAAAGATCTGATAGATCGGTAAAGCGCCATTCTTCGTCACGGGTGGACGGAATTGCGAGTTCTTGCACTCTGGCAGTGGCACGATCGCGAATCTCTTTCATCCAGATCACCGACTCATCCAGGGCGGGACGCAAACTTAATAGTTGCTGGAGAGATGCAGCGCGATCGTTCTTAGCCTTACCATTACCGACCACAATATCGGACACGGTTGATTGAATCGTCATCGTGCACCGACCTCCGCTGCTTCCTCTTCGCGTACCCAGTCGTAGCCACGCGCTTCCAGCTCTAGCGCCAGTTCTTTGCCGCCTGTGGTGAGAATGCGTCCGCCTTCCATGACGTGGACATAATCGGGAGTGATGTAGTCGAGCAGGCGCTGGTAGTGGGTGATGAGGACGATCGCATTTTCCGCATTCGCCAATTGATTCACCCCATTCGACACAATCTTGAGTGCATCAATGTCCAGACCCGAATCGGTTTCATCCAGAATGCCAAGCGTCGGCTCCAGCATCGCCATCTGCAGAATTTCGTTGCGCTTTTTCTCACCACCCGAAAAGCCTTCATTCAAGCTACGGCTGAGAAATGCGGGATCCATTTTGACGATATCCAGCTTTTGCTTAACCAGATCATCAAAATCGAAGGCATCCAGTTCTTCTAAGCCCTGATGTTTGCGTTTGGAATTGTACGCCACGCGCAAGAAATCTAAGTTGCTGACACCCGGAATTTCAATGGGGTATTGAAAGGCGAGAAAAATACCCGATCGTGCTCGTTCTTCTGCCTCTAATTCCAGCAGATTTTTGCCCTGAAAGTGGATTTCTCCACCTGTCACGGTGTAATCAGGATGACCCGCCAGCACTTTAGAAAAGGTGCTTTTACCAGAGCCATTGGGTCCCATAATCGCGTGAATTTCACCCGCTTTGACTTCCAGATTCAATCCTTTGAGGATCTGAATCCCATCCACTTCAGCGGTCAGATTTCGCACTGAAAGAATTACTTCACTATCGTCACGAATCACGTTTTAGCCTCTCTCACAAATATTTTTTACAGTTGTCCAATATGCTTCAAAATTGCCACAACACTGTAGAGATCATTTCCAGGATTACGAATTTCAAAGATCCTAGAAATTGCATACTGACTCACATTGCCTTGAACTAGCTTGACAAACATGAAGCTACCTCCCGTGACGATCAAACCAAAACTAGGCTTGCTTGGGTGAGGATTTGCCAGCATATACGCCAACAATTGGGCAAGACCTGCTTCGATCGAGAAAGACGCTTCCTTCGATTCGATCGCCATTACCCATAGCTGCTCTTTCAAGAGAATCAGATCTGCTTGCCCCCGAATAGTTATGCCCTCATCTTCGGCAGAAATTTCAACTGATCTTTCGGCTTGAATATGAAAGGGCGGCAAGAAGAAATTAGCAACGAACAAAACGGGACCAAGAATCGCAATTTGAACTGCTTTCTCTAACAAAGGTGGGTGGTCAATCAAATTGAAATACCCTTCTTGTACCTTATCCAGAAATTGCTTCTCTGCATCGGTAATGTCAGGCAATACATCTTGCCACTCTCGAAAAAATTGCTCATCACGAATAAGCTGAAGCCCAAAATTATCAATTAAGTGGCGTAGAGTGACGTTTCTAGCTTGTAAGGTTTGAACCATTTCATTCGCCCCGCATCAACAACTCTGTGGTAGTGGCTGGATTTTTCCGCAAGGCTGACAGCGGCACATATCGTTGACCTTGAGTAAAAGCGTAGGGTCTACCCGCCTCATTCTTAAGGTCGTTTTTTATAGCTTGTGTCAGCTTAATTGTATCTGGCGAAGTGGGAGAAGATAGGAAAAACACCTTTAATTTGACACCATATCTAGAGCTGCTGTGTTTTTTAAGCTGCTTAACCAATTGAAGCAGATCCTGCTTCGTTTCTAACGAAAGTTGAGCCTCTTCAATCGCTTCTTCTGTTAAAGTAACATCTTCAATCGGTTTGCCAATGATCTTAGGAATGTATTGATCGATCACGCCGCCGTGATAAAAGCCGATATATTCAACAGGCTGAAACGAGCGGTTGGGCTGGCAAACGTAAACTGAAAAGCTTCGATAGTCCTGAATTGCTGATCTGGCTGGAACAATCAGAACTGCATCAGACTTGCCACTGTTGATCAATCTTTCAGCCAGTAGCATTTGTACCAGTTCACGGAGCAAGAAGCGCTCCTGTTCACTGGGAAGCGGCAAGTCTGACGTTAGCCATGATTCGTCTGTAGCAGTGATTTCAGCGATCGCATCATTGAGAGCGTTAAAACTTGCCCAGACAATCAAATCCGAATTCAACTCCTTAATCACTACAGGTGTCTCATAATCCGGTGTCAGAACAAGCAGCTTTTTTTTGTAAAAATTAGACAGTTTTAAGGCTTCTAAATGGTCTTCCAGTTGCTTCTTCACAACTGAATTCTGAACGACTTTTGTTTCGATTAAATAGGGAAATGAGGCTTGTATTGCGCCATCAGGAATTGATTTATCAGACTTAATCTGATTCTTGATCACCAACAGAGGCAGATTTGGCTCTTCACACAAGATCTGCAAGATGCGCTCTACCAATGCAAAAGAAATTCGCTCAAATACTGCAAGAATACTTGCGGTAACGCGATTTTCCCCTTGGCTGTAGCGCGAAAACAGTGGGTTAGGCATTAGATAGAGCGTTAAAAAGAAACTTACATCAACATCATGCGGGCAACATTGGGGCTTTCAGGATTCACGATTAAACGTTCGCGTTTTGGATCAACTAATACGTCCATCCCTTCCATTGGCATCGCTCCTAATAAAACAGTCCTGGAGTTTGGAACCACTAATGCCTCAACGCTAGTGCGCCGATTCTGAAATCTCACTTCAACTGGACCGACCACTTCAAAGGTTGATGCTGATCTGTCTGCCAATTCTGCTTCAAGCTCAGTTACTTTTTGCAAATCCAATTGTTGCTTGACAAATTCTGGAATTGTAAGCATGGTCGCACCGCTATCCACCATTGCCCGAACTGTACAGCGATGTATCTGATCCACTTGAAGACGACCGCGCCGAAAAAAGGCTAAATCATCGCCACTGAGCAGTTCAATCTCAGCAAATACTAAACCCATGCTTGCGAATGCCATTGGTTGAGTTCCTTCCAAAAGGACGTTCCCTTACCCGACGCTGCCTTCAAGCTTGAGGCTGAGGAGGCGATCGGCTTCTACGGCAAACTCCATCGGCAACTGGTTGAACACATCTTTGCAAAAGCCGCTAATCATCATAGAGATTGCGTCTTCGGAGGAGATGCCGCGCTGGGAGAAGTAAAACAACTGGTCTTCGCCAATTTTGGACGTGGACGCTTCGTGTTCTACCTTGCCTTTGTTGTTCTGCACCTGGATGTAGGGGAAGGTATTCGCCTGGGCATTATCGCCAATCAGCATAGAATCGCACTGCGAATAGTTCCGTGCGCCCGTTGCCTTCGGACCAATTTTGACCAAGCCGCGATAGCTATTTTTCGACTGTCCCGCCGAAATGCCTTTGGAAATAATGGTGCTGCGGGTGTTCTTGCCAATGTGCACCATCTTCGTACCCGTATCCGCCTGCTGGTGATGGTTCGTCAGCGCGACGGAGTAGAATTCGCCCACCGAGTTATCGCCGACCAGCACACAACTGGGGTACTTCCATGTGATGGCAGAACCCGTTTCTACCTGTGTCCAGGAGATCTTAGAGTTTACGCCCTGACATAACCCACGCTTGGTCACGAAGTTATAGATGCCGCCTTTGCCGTTGGCATCGCCTGCATACCAATTCTGCACGGTGGAGTATTTGATGTCGGCATTGTCTAATGCGACCAGTTCCACCACAGCGGCGTGAAGCTGATTGGTGTCGAACATTGGCGCGGTACAGCCTTCCAGGTAGCTCACGGAACTGCCTTCTTCGGCAACAATCAGCGTCCGTTCAAATTGACCCGAATCGCCGTTGTTGATGCGGAAGTAGGTAGAAAGCTCCATCGGGCATTTAGTGCCTCTAGGAATGTAGACGAAGGAACCATCGCTGAAGACCGCGGAATTGAGTGCCGCAAAGAAATTATCGCCAGCAGGAACGACGCTGCCAAGATACTTCTGGATCAGTTCAGGATGCTCTTGTACGGCTTCGGCAAACGAGCAGAAGATGACACCGTCTTCGGCTAATTTTTCTTTGAAGGTGGTGGCGATCGAAACGCTGTCAAAAATGGCATCCACTGCCACATTCGTGAGGCGCTTTTGTTCAGAGAGCGAAATACCCAACTTCTCGAAGGTGTCCAGTAGTTCAGGATCGACTTCTTCGAGGCTCTTCTTCTTCTCCTTGAGCTTGGGTGCAGAGTAGTAGACGATGTTTTGGTAGTCGATCGCCGGGTAGCTTGCATTCTGCCAGTTTGGCTCCGTCATTTTCAACCATTGACGGTATGCCTTCAGCCGAAACTCCAGCATGAACGGCGGCTCTTCTTTCTTTGCCGAAATCAGCCGCACGACATCTTCGCTCAGCCCACGCGGAATCGCATCGGACTCAATGTCAGTCACGAAGCCGTACTTGTAGGGCTGGTTAACTAAGTTTTGAACAGTTGGACTCATGAGCAGTGTTCTCTAGTCTACGTAGGGGATCGAGTAGTAAAAGCAATGGGCAGAACGATCAGGCATGTTGCTGATTCGTTACCGTTCTAATTTCGTCGAAGGTAATGTCTTGCTGATCGCCTGCAAAGTCATGGTCAGGCGTGAGAAATAGCAGGCAATGGCACTCTTTGCGTTCACGCATGGGCACACAGGGACAGTTCCAGTAAGCCGCTTCAACCTCAGCCGCCTTATCTTCGTAATGACGACAGGGACAAAGGGGCGAACCTAAATCATCCTTGTGCTTTGCCAAGCCTTCAATCACTACGGCTGTCACCCCAGGATCGACACAAAAGTAGGTGCCAGTCCGCTTTGCGTAGGTGATGGAAAAGTGCCTCATCGCTTCGAGGCTTTTGTCGGTAGATTGGGCAGCTTTTGGGGGTTGAGTCTCTGAGTTCATGAGGCAGCGCGACAAGACGACAGATCGATTCTATAATTAAAACAACATAGATGTTGCTTAACTACATTGTAAAGTACTTTAGCAACAACGTTGTTGCTAAAGTCGAGATTGTCTTAAATTTAGTACGCTTTAATAGAATGCGATCGCGCATTTAGGTTGATGCAGAGTTGCTATTTCTGAAACGATCGCTACCCTGTGCAAACCTAGGTGAATCTAGCTGTCAGCTTTACCGCTGGGAAAAGAATGACAACTGTCCAACAACCCTCTACAAAGCAGGATATCCTGCACCACTTGCTCAAGCAAGGACAGTCAACAGCGCAAGAGTTGGCTGAACGGTTACACATCAGTTCACAGGGCATTCGACGACACTTGAAAGATTTGGAAGCTGATGGATTGATTGTCCATCAAGTATTACAGACGGGGATGGGTCGCCCTAACTACAGCTATGCACTCAGTCAAGCTGGGCGCGATCGCTTTCCCGATCGCTACGATGACTTTGCCGTTTCGCTATTAGATACGCTGGCAGCAACGGTAGGTGCCGATCAAATGGGTTCGATCTTGCGGAAACAGTGGGAACGCAAGGCAATGGAGTACCGCGATCGCATTGGCAATGGTTCACTCAAAAATCGTGTGCATCAACTTGTAGAATTGCGTCGTGCTGAGGGCTACATGGCTGAGTGCCATGCGATCGACGCAAACGGAGTCGTCACTAGCGAAGGCACCCGTTTTATTTTGACGGAATATAACTGCGCCATTTCCCATATTGCCGAATCGTTTCCTAGCGTTTGCGGGCATGAGCTGGAAATGTTTGCAGTAGCGCTGGGTTGCACCGTTGAACGCACCCATTGGCTCGTGAATGGTGAACACCGCTGCGGCTATTTGATCCAGCCCAAGTAGCGCTCGGCGATCAAACGCCTGCTGTTACTGTGTCTTCTGCTCATCTACGCTAATCGCTGACTGCTGATCGCTGAGAGCTTCTATGCAACCATCTACGGAATTTTTAACGCCTGACGAATGTGCTGAAGTTGACAAGGCGCTGTTAACTTCGCGGGAGAAATTTTCGGCGCGAGTGGCGATTTATGCCCTGCGATCGCTCAAGCAAATCGCCCAAGAAACTGGGATCACGATTACGCAACTAGAACCGTACCAGATTGAGGACTGGGTCTATCAAGACGAAAGTTTGCAGACGGGCACCGATCGCGAGTTTCGACAGTTTTTTGCACAATTAGTGCTTGCCTCATTCAAACCCTTGAAACAGTCCGCTCAAATAGCTGGGGTATCGATCGAGGCACTCACCGTTGCTCAAGTCATTGTCTGGTTTGAGCAGCAAGCGAAGTTAACCTTGGGCAAAACGAATCCAGACCGCTAGAGTGATGTCTCAGATTCAGATTATAGTGGCTCCCAACCAGGTGAAGTATAGTGGCGAAGAGGCAAAAGGTAGAGGGCAGAAACAAAGAGGAGCACTGGTTTCCTTCTGCCGTCTGCATTAAAACCTGAGAACGTGTATCGCACTCAAACGAGAACCGCTACAAGCTTTTTGGTTCATAGCAAAGCCACAGAATGCTGCCCTAGCAAGAAACTGACTGAATGCTAGGGGCTGTCATCAATTACAACTACACATGACTTGCAACAAAGGTTCCAGCCCCTAGCCTCATGTGTTGGGGCGGGCGCGATCATGCTGATACCAATGTTTTGGAGCTGAATTAATGACGCGCCCTAGGGCGATCGCTTGACTTCAATAGGTGTTGAAGTCGGTTGGGGCAAAGTCTTGTGCTTTATGGGCACGTTCTGTATAAGAAATACCGCCGTGCCCACAAAAATCGCGCTACCCAAAGCCATCCACATCATTGACGGAACGACTGACTTAAAATCGCGCTGGATACGTGCAAGAGGGCGGCTTTCACGACGCAGCATCTGACCTGTAGCGATGCGATTAAGAG
Organism: Tildeniella nuda ZEHNDER 1965/U140; assembly: GCA_019358895.1. Lineage (GTDB taxonomy): Bacteria > Cyanobacteriota > Cyanobacteriia > Leptolyngbyales > Leptolyngbyaceae > Stenomitos > Stenomitos nudus. The sequence goes on from JAHHIG010000010.1 coordinate 51,110, forward strand.
TGAAAGGATCACGCACATAGTGACCGCTCCAGCTAACAACTAGTCGCTCACGGCAATTTTGGCAGGTAAGCAACCCTTTAAGGAGTTTGTGAGGCTTGATGACACCAGCGCGATGACAAATTGGACACACAGGAGGAGCGTTATCAAATGTATGAGCATTCATCTCAGTCATTTACTGTTGTGGAAGCTTACTTAACTAATCTGACTAGTTAACTTGGCGGTCGAGACCTTGAAAAATCTGCGCATCACAGTTCATCAATTCAACTTTTGACTAACCAGAAACATCCTCCATGTACACTGTACGCGTTTTTTGAGAGTGTATATGTGATCAAAATAAGCCTATCGCAGGTATTTGAGAGATCAGTCCTAGCGTTATTGCGGCTCTATTGTCGTTACCTGTAGATCCGCAATGACGATCGCGCTTAGCGCCACTTGGATGCAGCGATTGCCTCGCCTAGTGTAACCTGCGTTAAGCCGGGTTGAGAACCCTTCCAGCGATCCTGTTTGATTTTTTAACCTTGAAAGGCTTGGCGTGAAAAATGAGTGAAAATAAGAACATCAGTCATAAAAGTCAAATCGTATTCTATAGCTAGTCCTGCTATCTGATGATCGCCAGCCCTCCCCCTGATGCTCCGACTTCCCCAACAACAAGCTTTCAGCCATCTTCTCTATTGCTAACCAGTACACTTAACCGCCTTCAGCCTGCACCTGAAACGCTTGTACTGCTGCTAGCGCTGGTCATTGGTAGCAGTACAGGGTGCGCTGTTGTCCTTTTTCATTATCTCATTCAGCATCTTCGTAGCTTCATGCTAGAAGAGGTCATGGGGGTCATTGCGCCTCTGGGCTTCTGGACTTTTGCCTGTATTCCTGTCTTGGGCGGACTGGTCGTGGGGATCATGCGCTGGCTGCTCCAGGATTTTGGTCCCAGTCTCTCAGCGCTGATTGCAGCCGCGCAAGGTCTCGGTAGCATTTCACCATTGCGGGCGAGTGCGAAAGCGGTTGCCGCCTCAGTGTCGCTGGGCACAGGTGCCTCGCTGGGTCCTGAAGGTCCAAGCGTTGAGATCGGTGCCAATATTGGGGTCCTGATTGGACAGGCGCTGCAAATGTCGAAGGAACGCCAGCGGCTGTTGCTAGGAGCCGGGGCAGCGGCTGGGTTGGCGGCTGGCTTTAATGCACCGATCGCGGGTGTCTTTTTTGCCTTAGAAGTAGTTTTGGGTGCCACGTTCGCAACGTCTGCTGTCAGTGTAGTGCTGCTGTCGGCTGTGGTTGCTGCATTGATCGCTCAAATTGGGTTGGGTGGACAACCCCCCTTTACGCTGCCTAGCTATGAAGTTCGCAGCCCGCTGGAACTGCCGCTATATCTTGGACTGGGACTCTTTGCTAGTTTGGTGTCGATCGCGTACACGCAGTCGATTCAGATGGCACAACAGTTTTTTGACGGGAAAGCTCCCAGGCTGGGCTGGATGGGTCGGGTGCCAGTAGCCCTGCGTCCCGTGATCGGTGGTTTGTGCGTTGGCATTGTCGCGCTGCAATTTCCCCAAGTGTTAGGCATTGGCTACGAGACGGTGGAAGCGATGCTACGGGATGTGCAATTTTCGCTGCCGCTGTTGCTCAGTCTCCTGGTGGCGAAGCTGACGATGACAGCGGTGAGTTTAGGTAGCGGGCTGGTAGGCGGCTTGTTTGCGCCAGCTATGTTCCTTGGTGCCTCTCTCGGTGCAGCTTATGGCAAAGTAATGGCGATCGTGCTGCCGATCGCGCCCGGTGGTATTGCGGCTCCGCCTGCTTATGCGATGGTGGGTATGGCAGCAGTGCTGGCAGCGAGTGCCCGGGCACCCTTAACAGCCATTTTACTGCTGTTTGAGTTGACCCGTGACTACCGCATTATTTTGCCACTGATGGCGGCTGTGGGCTTGAGCGTCTGGCTGGCTGACCGTCTCCAGCCGATCGCGCCCAGCGGGGCAGCGGCTCAATCAACGGGGCTACCGCTACAACCTGATCAGGATTCAGAAGTATTGCACCAGCTTTCTGTGTTGCAGGCGATGCATCAAAACGTTCTGGCGTTACCTGGTTCGCTATCGGTTTTGCAAGCAGGCTTGGCGATGACCCAAAACCAGTCTCGTAGCGCCCTAGTTGTCAATGCCGCTGAGCAATTGGTTGGCATTGTGACGTTACAGGACATCCATCGCTTTATTTCTCGTTGGGAAGCGCACCTTCATACGCACGTGCCAATTGATGCCCTTAGCCCTAGCCCAGTGCTGCAAACTCTGGACGCTATCTGCACGAAAGATTTGCTTTGTGCATACGAAGACGAATCAATCCATAACGCTTTGATGCGTATGTCTATGCGAGGATTGCGGCAGCTACCCGTTGTCGATCGCAACGACCCGCACCATATTTTAGGTCTATTAGAGCGGGAAAAAATCACCCTGGTGTGCAGCTTGACACTGATGCAGCAATCACTTCGTCCTTACCTAGAAGCGCCGCTTGCAACGGAGCCGTTAAATTTACCTCAAGCGCAAGCGCCTGTCTAGCGATTACTTATTACGAATGGTCCAAATATTGCTGAACATCATCAGTAAGCCGCCAACAAAGATGGCGATCGCCAACCCAGCAGGCAAAACGGTCATCCAATCGATCGTTTCCATTTATGCGTCTTCATCCAGTTGGTCAAGTTGCTTGAGATGAATATGCTTACGCCCTAAGGAGATTTCAAACTCATCACCGGGCTTTAGTTCCATCTGCTTTGTATAAGCAGAGCCAATCAGGAGGTTGCCATTAGACTGAACACTAATCCGATAGCTCGCACTACGACCACCACGACCGTTTGCGTTTTGCTTGCCGTCAAGCTCGATCCCTTCAGCGTCAATCAACGCATTCAGGAACTTCATCATGTTGACACGCTCTACACCGTTTTTTGTCACTGTGTAGTAGCCGCACTCCCGCGCTTTTTCTTCCTTGCTGTGATGCTCTAACTCTTTCACTTTTTTGAGCAGCGCTTCACCTGTAAGAGGCTCAATTTTTTTCTTTTTACTCATCAACTTAGCTCGGAATTATATGGAGTGGATTTCAGATTCACTGACATTTGCCAGAAGGTAAACGCTTTAACTTCGCTCCTGCCTATCAGATCATAGTACACCGTCCCTATGGTTTTTCTACTGTTCCAACTGCTAATTTATTCAGCTATTTTCTGTAAGAGTGAAGGCGCACCGTTGCTGATGACTACCGACACTGATCCACTGACAGTAACTATCGAAAGCATACGAGTGCTGGCTGCAATCAAATAACCCCCTTCGGAATTATCTCTACACGTTCGGGAGCATGTCACTTTCGCAAGTTGCTGCCTTTGCCCTCATCCCCAGCCCTTCTCCCCAAGGAGAAGGGAGCCAGCCTCAAAGTCCCTCTCCTTGGGGAGAGGGCTTAAAGCCTTGCGGCATACAAGAAAAGGGTGAGGGCGCAAAGGTGACATGCTCCCTACACGTTCTCTAGTTTTGATCAACAGGCTTCTCACTTCACTCTGGCAACGAGAATGCATGTGCTATACGGTCAAGTCCGCTACTCAAGGCTAGATCCAGCGATCGTTTGACCGTTGGTAGAGGCGCTTCAGCGCTTGCGTGATAGACACGCCAAACTGGAGCTACCGTTGTGTTGTGGTGTACCCATTCTGCAAGCGCTGAAGTGGCTGCGATCGCACGTTACTGGAGATGAAATTGCAAAAAAGTGTGGCGATCGCGTCTCGTCACACTTCGGCAGGGCAATGATTGGATCAGAGCCTGATTGGAATGCCACCGCTGGCACTGCAAAAGCTTTATACAGGCGAAAAGACGGGCAAGCTGGAGAGATTTGAGCAAACTGGCAGGCGACTATGAAAGCGATCTAGAACGCTAATTGAAACACCTGCAGGCAATCCTACAACCATTGGTGAGCGAGGCAGCAGACACTCCAAGGCTGCTCGTTGGCATTCAAGCAGTAACCTCATTGTTCAAATCACTGCCCGATTAAGCCGCACTCTAGCAGTTTCTACTTGAGTGGAACAATAGATATGAAAAGGCAGGAGGCAAAAACAAGCCAACTGTGGCTTTCCTTCTGCCTCCTGCCTTGTGCCTTGTGCCTTAAAACGGCTACTTTTTGCCAACCGTTTCTTCGATCTGGTCAAAAACGGCACCGTCTTCAAAGAACTTCTTCTGAAAGTCGCTCCAACCGCCGTAGTCTTTGATGGTTCCTAACGTTTTTACGGGTGGGAATTTAGCGGCATTTTCCTTCGTTTTTGCAGTGTCGGCATCAAGCGGTCGATAGCCTTGCTTCACGAACTCTGCCTGTGCTTCTGGAGTGAACAGGTATTTCACGAACCCTTCAGCAGCTTCACGAGTGCCATGCTTATCGACGTTTTTGTCCACAACGGCAATGGGGATATCGATCGACACATTGATGTCAGGCACCACGTATTCCGCCTTCTCACCCTTACTTTGAGCCAGAATGATTTCGTTTTCGTAGTTCAGCAATGCATCGCCTTGACCTTGCTTCACAAAAGAGTCCGTCGATTCACGCGCATCTTTTGCCAGCACGGCAACATTCTTGAACGCTTTAGTCACAAACTCCTTGGTTTTAGCCTCATCCTTAGTGGTTTTCAATCCGTAATCCCAAAGTGCAAGGAAGTTCCAGCGGGCACCGCCGGACGTTTTGGGGTTCGCGGTAATCCACTTTACGTCATCTCTGGTCAAATCTGTAAACGTCTTGATATTTTTAGGATTGCCTTCGCGGGTTACGATCGCCACCACCGATTTTGCCACAATCCCGTTGTTAGGCACTTTTGTCGTCCAGTCGGGACTCACAAAGCCTGCTTTGACCAGCTTTTCGGTATCCGCTCCGATTGCCAAATGTGCGATATCTGCTTCCAGACCATCGATAATGGCGCGAGTTTGAGTCCCAGAACCACCATAGCTTTGCTTAAAAGTGACAGTTTGACCACCATGTTCTGCCTTCCATTTTTCGACAAACTTCGGAATAATGGCATCGTGGGCGGCTTTGGGGATGGCATAAGCAACGAGCGTCAGTTCAACATCCTTTTTTTGATCGGCAACGGGACTGGCGCTACCAGAGGTACCAGGAGCTGAAGCGTTATTGCCAGACGAGCAGGCAGCGATCGCAACACTGAGCACAACGCCCACAACCATGAGAGAGATAAACTGCTTGAAGGAAGCAAACTTGAATTTGTTGGTGAATTGGTGAATCAACGTACCCAGAGGATTGGGCTTAGGCTGCCGAACGGTCATGCCATGTCTCCTTAATATGCGGTTAGTCAGTCGGAATAGTGTAGCTTGTTCAACAACGACTAATCATACAAAGAAATGTCAGCAAACACAATATAAACCCACGTTAGCGCATCGGATTACGGGAATTTAACTGGTTCAGCGATAAAGACGATCGTGCGATGTACAAGATGGATCGCGCCTGCCTCCTCGATCCATCGCTCATGCAGTTGGGTAATGTCAGCAACGAGCTGCTCATAGATTGCACCTGTTTGGGGCAGGTAAGACGTACTTCTGACGCGCCCAATCAGCGTTTGCAGATTAACAGACTGGCAGTAACGAAACTGACGATGGCGAACGTTCTGGAATAGCAGACTGGATGCCAGTGACTGGGATGCCAGCGTCTGTACGTGGCGGGTCTCAGCTGGATGCTCATCAGAAGCAGTGCGAATGAGCTGAGTGTATTGAGCCGTAAACGGATCGTCCTGGTCACGATCGTTCCAAACCAACGCTAACCGACCAGAGGCTCGCAAAAGGCGGCGGAACTCTGTCAAACTTCTGGCTGGCTCAAACCAGTGAAACGACTGAAAGCACGTCACGACATCGATCGATGCTGTTGCTAAGCCCGTCTCTTCTGCGGTGCCTACTTGAAACGTCACGTGTGGATGTGGGAGAGCTGCTTGTTGCATAGCAGCATTGGGTTCGATCGCCCAGACACGAAGACCTCGATCAGCCAGCAACCGTGCCGAAATGCCCGTACCAGCTCCAATATCCGCAGCCGTTAAGTGTGATGGCTCACCTAACTCGGCAAGTATAGCCGTGATCGCTTCTGTGGGGTAGCTGGGTCTGTATTTGGCATAATCCTCAGCACGATCGCAAAAGCGGCTTAGGGGACTCATTTGGTGTAGCGGTATGCGATCGTCTGGATACATGGCTATGTTGCCTCACAGTCTCTGGCTTCTAGCTTAAAGCGCAGCACACCATGTTTAGCTGTCAGGCGAGTAGTTAGCTGAATGAATCTGCGTCCAGAATGCTACCACTAGCACTTGACTCAGCCCCTCAAGCGGTTGCCGTCGCTTGATAAGTTTGGTGATACATTGCCATAATGTGTTCTCCAGCGGTAAGCGGCGCATACTTGGGCAGATTTTCTGCTCCGTAGCAGGTGGGTAGACAATCCACCAGTGCATGATAGTTTGGGTCAAAAAAGAAGGGGATGGAATAGCGCTCTTTGCCTGATCGGTTCAGGACTCGGTGCGGCGTAGACTGATAATAATCGTTCGTCCAACGTGCCATCATATCGCCCAGATTGATCACAAACGTGCCTGGAATGGGATCAGCATGAATCCAACCGCCATCAGCATTGCAGACTTCTAACCCGCCCGCATTGTCTTGCAGCAGGATTGTAATGCATCCCCAATCGGTATGTGCGCCACAGCCAAGTTGGTTTGCCATTGCATCAATCGGGTGTGGTGGATAGTGCAGCAGGCGCAAGATGGACATGGGGTTGTCAATCATGACATCGAAGTAGTGTTCATCGAGATCCAGCGACAGTGCCAGTGCCGCCATCAGTTGAGCAGAGAGCGTTTGCATCATGTCGAAGTATGCTTCAAAATGCGCCTGCCATCCTGGTAAATTTGTCGCCCATTGATTCGCGCCATGATTCGGTATTCCAGCCAGCACTAGCGGGTCGTCGGCTTTCCGCTCGACCCCGATGTAGTACCCTTCTTTCAAATCAGGCGTTTGATCGAGCGCCTGTTGCCCGATCGCTTCGTAGCCTCGTGAAATCGAAGATTGCGTGATGGAAACCGCGTTTTTCAGCGCTAACGGTTGGTCAAAAAAGCGTTTTGTCTGAGCGAAGGTTGCCGCGATCGTGTCCTCCGAAACACCATGATTCGCAATGTAAAAGAAACCAACCTCGTGGCTGGCTTGGCGAATATCGGCGGCTACAGCTTGGCGAGCGCGTAATGAGTGCGATCTCAAACCACCGATATCGATCACGGGAATCTGCGAAAACGTCACGGTCGATCGCCTCCTATATCAGTGCAGCTCCAGATTGTGGCATCCTGTCTAAACAATATGCCGAGTGAACAGACTGCAAGACCTACCAGAACTCAAGCAAGTACAGAAAGCAGCTTGCAAAATTTTACAGCAAGGTTTTCAGTAGAGATCGAAGTTGTCCGGGTGCATTGATAGTAATAACTCGACTTCCGAACCGTTGCCATAGCAATGCTTCGACTAATGTAGCTTTTCGCTTTCTGCCTAAGTTAGTTCCCCAAATAGCTAGGTCTGGATCACCCTGAGCTTTCCAACGGTTGAATACGTCTTCAAGATGAGAATCAGACTCCAATTTTTGTAGTCGTTTCGATTTATCATCTGCACTCTCTAGGTCGGCTGAAAGATAAACACCTAGCTTAATCAGCGCGTCGCCTGCCTGCGCTTCAACGTTTATCTCTCCCCATTGAATTAAGAATCTGTATGCTCGTTATGCACTTGATCAAGGGCAGCCTGTGCCGCTGCAATGTCAGCATCAGATTTACGTTGCGCTTCACCAATGCCCTGAACTGTGCGACCATCAGGGAACTTGACTGTCACAGTTGAACGGTGGAGATTAGGAAAAGATATAAGCGTAGATTGAAAGACAGCACAATCCTCACAGCATCCAAGATCTTTGAGTAATTCTAGAAGTTGGTTCTTTGCATTTTCACTCATACATGCCTCTGAGCTATTGGGAGAGTATGCTCTTCTGACTCTTCAATAGAACACGATAGCCAAGCTCATACCGAGTCCACAAGTTTACAGTACACTCGTCCCTCGCTATAGATTGAGTTGAATTTACAGAACCCAACATCTACAGACATTCAAACGCTGAGTGAATTGGATAAATAAGGGCAAAACCAGCCAGTTAGATCATTGTTCTTTAGGGAGTTGGGAATGTTGGGCTTCCTGTCGTCAACCCGATCGACGCTGTTAGGTGTTTGTGCAATCTTGGTGCGCTTAAGAATATCTAGCGACAGCACATGCAAATGTAATGGCAATATGTCCGGAGGTTAGGACAGGACATGCAAATGTAATGGCAACATGTCCGGAGGTAACCACGACAGGTTCTGTGGTTACTACAACAAGTCTTGTGGTTACTACAATAAGTTCGGAGGTTACTACAGCAAGTTCGGAAGTAACTACAGCAAGTCTTGTGGTTACTACAGCAAATCTGGAAGTAAGGACAACACCTTCTATCGTTAGAGCGGTTGAGACAGTTCTTGCGATCGCCCCTGTAATGCTGAACTTATAGCCTGAAGAACTAAAAAGTTCACAGCGATGGTGCGCAAATGGGTTATCGTGCTGCCGCAATCCCACCTGGCTACTGCTGTTGCGGTGGTCACCACACATACTGTTCTGTGGTCTACTGTGTTCGATCGACTACTGTTTTAGTCGCTACTTTCTTCTAAAGTCAAGTTCCAACACTAGGTCGAGTCAAGCCTAAATCTATAGTTCTCATGCTAATTACTCAACAGCCTGTCCTCAAGCGCTTCTGGTATCCCGTGATGCCGATCGCCTCCCTCCAGGATGCTCCCCAGGCATTCACATTGCTGGGACAACCGTTAGTGCTGTGGCTAGATGGAGACGGCAAGCCAGTGGCAACAGCCGATCGCTGCTGCCATCGATCGGCGCAACTCTCGAAGGGACAGGTGATCGACGGTAACATCCGCTGTCCGTATCACGGGTGGTCATTTGATGGCAGTGGTGCCTGCGTTAAAGTGCCCCAACTTACCAGCGACAACATTCCCCGCACGTATAAAGTTAGTGGGTATCGTTGCCAGGAACGCTACGGCTACGTATGGGTCTGCATGGGTGAGCCACTCAACGACATTCCCACGATTCCCGAAGCCGACGAGACGGGCTTTCGTCAGATTCACGAGTTCTACGAAACCTGGCACGCCAGCGGACTGCGGATCATGGAAAACTCGTTTGACAGCGCTCACGGTAACTTTGTTCATGCGAGTTCTTGGGGAGACATGAGCAATCCAGTGCCGCCGCCGATCGACGAAATTGCCGATACCGCAACAGGCTTTGTGATGAAGCATTGGGTGGAAGTGCTCAATCCCGACCTGCAAAAACAAAACTTGGGCATTCAAAACGAGAAAACCATCCGCACGAACGAGCGTCGCTGGTTTATGCCCTTTGCTCGCACACTCAAAATTCAATACCCTAACGGTTTGATTCACCTCATCTTTTCTGCCGCTACGCCGATCGATGACAAAACCTCTCAACTGATTCAATTCTGCTTTCGTAACGACACTGAAGCGGATGCGAAGGCGGCAGATATTATTGCCTTCGATCGCACCGTTACGCAAGAAGACCGCGAAATCCTGGAAACCACTGATTACGATGCGCCGCTCGACATCCGCGAAGAGCAACACATGGCATCCGATAAACCTGGTATTCTAATGCGGCATAAGCTCGCTGCCCTGCTGAAAGCGCATGGAGAAGTTGAGCGTCGCCAGGATTAATCGTGACTTATACCCTTCGTTCGGCTCTGATTCCCGTTGATGATGCCTACGCTACGGTTGATGTCCAAATTGTGGACGATCGCATTGCGGCGATCGGCTCCGATTTGCCAACAGTAGGAACGGCGATCGATGCTGAAAACAAGCTGTTGCTGCCCGGTTTTGTCAACGGACACGCCCACTCCGTTCAATTCTGGCAACGTGGACTCATTCCCCAACTGCCGCTAGAACTGTGGCTGGCAGATGTCTTTGATACCGCTCCAACCGAGCTGGAGCAGACCTATCTAGGCGCATTGGGCACTGCCATTGGCACTTTAATGTCGGGTGGCACCTGCGTGATGGATCACTTGTATGTGATTGCGGGTCACGAAGTGGAAAGCGTTGCGGCGGCTGCCCGTGCGTATAAAGAAGTCGGCATTCGCGCCTTCATTGCGCCGTTGATTCAAGACATGCCCTTTGTGGCTGGCTATCCCGAAGGGTTGAAAACACTGCCTCACAAGCCCTATCACCAGTCCACTGCCGCTATTCTGGCAATCATGGAGACGATCGTCACCGAACTCCATGAACCCGACGCAGGCATTCAGATTGCAGTGGGTCCTACTGGGTTCCATCGCTGCACCGATGCATTATTTGAGGGCTGTCGAGACTTGAGCGATCGCTACAATCTCTGTCGTCACATTCACCTGTTAGAAACGAAAGCACAGAAAATGTTGGCTCAAGAGCGCTATGGCGGTAGTGGCGTGAAACACCTCCAGCAACTTGGTTTTCTCGATCACCGCACCTCTCTGGCGCACTCTATCTGGTTGGATGAACCTGATATGGCGATTCTGGCAGAAACCCAATCCACTGTTGTTCACAATGCCCTTAGCAATCTGCGCCTCGGCAGCGGCATTGCACCTGTGCTGAAGTACTTGCAAGCGGGAGTCAACGTCTCGTTTGGCTGCGATGGAGCCGCCAGTAACGACGGTCAAGATATGCTCGAGGCCATCAAAATTGGCTCCCTTTTGCATAACGTCACCGACCCAGACTATCAGCATTGGATTACACCCAGAAAGGCGATCAACATGGCAGCGATCGGCGGCTTCACTGGAGTCAATCTAGCAGACCAGGTTGGCTCTTTAACGGTTGGGAAGCAAGCCGACTTGGTACTCTACGATCTCAAAAATCTGTCCCTGCTGCCTCGCACTGACCCTGTAAAGCTACTTGTTTTGGGCAGACCAACTGCCGCAGTCGATAGCGTCTGGGTGCGCGGTCAGCGAGTCGTTGCTGACGGCATCTTGCATACAGTGGATGCCAGTCACTTTACACAAACGGTCTTCGATTACAGTCAGGGATATAGCAAGCCCCACTATCAGACGATCCATCAAGTCGAAGCTCATTATCGCCGAGTGATGGGTTTGACTGATTAACGGCTCTTATAGCAATTCTATCTGGTGTGTGATCAGTAATCAGCGGTCAGCGGTCAGCGGTCAGTAACCAGCGGTCAGTAACCAGCGGTCAGCCGGATGAAAGCTGACCGCTAAAACCGATGCCTACATTTCATGAATGATTTGGGGCTGCTATCTCTCCAGCCGTAAACACGAATATTGTTAAAACTCACCTTCTTATTGCTTTCGTGCCGCGATCGTGAAAGCGTTATTTCTCACTCCCGACCCCTCACTCCTTGCTATTGTCTTAAAAGAGACACACAGTTAAGACGATTTGAGACAGCATGGGCATCGCGATCGACTTTGGGACTAGCAATACTGTCATTGCCCGCTGGAATCGGGCGACACAACAACCAGAAACGCTTGCTTTAACTGGCATGAGCGATCGCTCCAGTCAGAATCCACCGCTGATTCCCAGTTTGATCTATGTCGAAGATGCCAGTCAGGGAATGGTGGTGGTTGGTCAGGCAGTGCGCGATCGTGCCCTTGATTTGTCCACTGACCCACGGTTCTTCCGTAACTTCAAGCGCGGTATTGGCTCTAGTGTGCAAGGTTTTTTGCCTGAGCTAGATGGACAGACCGTGCGCTTTGAACAAGTGGGGCAATGGTTCCTCACTCAGCTGGTGCAGCAGCTTAAGACCATGGAGCCGGAAGCCGGACAGTCGATCGTTTTTACCGTGCCTGTAGATAGCTTTGAGGCGTATCGTCTCTGGCTAGGACAGGTCTGTGAATCGCTGCAAGTAGAACACGTGCGAATGCTGGATGAACCGACCGCAGCGGCACTGGGTTATGGCTTGGCAGACCAGGAAATGCTTTTGGTGATTGACTTTGGTGGCGGTACACTGGATCTCTCCTTAGTACGGCTCGACACTGCTCAGACACAGACGAAACCACTCGGCTTTATCCTCAAATGGGGACAAAAATCGTTTGCAGAACAGTCGGGGCAGAAGCCAAAAATAGCCAGAGTGTTGGCGAAAGCAGGACAAAATCTGGGCGGTTCGGATATTGACAACTGGTTAGTGGACTACTTTGCTGAAACGCAAGCACTAGCCGTGACTCCGTTGACGACACGGCTGGCGGAGCGGTTAAAAATTCAGCTTTCGTTGCAAACGCAGGCGCAGGAGGTGTATTTTGACGACGAAACGTTTGAGAGTTACGAACTGCAACTGAGCCGTGACCAATTTGAGGACATTCTGAAGCAGCGCCAGTTTTTTGAGCGGTTGGATGCCTGTCTGTCTCAGGTGGTGCAGCAAGCCCGACGACAGGGGATGGAACTTGCCGACATTGATGCGGTACTTTTAGTCGGTGGCACCGCGCAGATTCCGGCAGTGCAAGCTTGGATACAACAATACGTTGAAGCGGGAAAGGTGCGCTGCGAAAAACCGTTTGAAGCGATCGCGCACGGTGCACTACAACTCAGTCAAGGCATCGATATCGAAGACTTTCTTTATCACGGCTATGGCATTCGCTACTGGGATCGCCGTCATAACGCCCATAATTGGCATCCGTTGATCAAGCCTGGACAGGCATACCCGATGAGCAATCCAATAGAGCTGCTACTAGGTGCCTCGTTAGACAATCAGCCGAGCATTGAATTGGTGATCGGGGAATTGGGCATAGAAGCGAATCAGACAGAGGTTTATTTTGACGGCGATCGCCTGTTGACTCGGCGCGTTGACAGTAGCCAAATGCAGGTGCAACCGTTAAACGATCGCGACGATGCCCGCAAGATTGCTAAACTTGAGCCGCCAGGACAGCCAGGAAGCGATCGCGTAAAGGTGCTGTTTCGCGTCGACAACCAACGCTTTCTTCGTATTACGGTTGAAGACTTGCTGGCACTGCAAACGCTCATTGATGACCAACCCGTTGTGCAGTTGAGTTGAAGTCAAACCATCTAAACCGTAAAAGGGTCAAGCGCGTAATCATCCCATTGCTTGTGAAACCGTTCTGCCACATACGGACGCACGACAAACGTTGGTGGTGTTCCTGCTTGCACATCAATCCGAATGAACGAATAGGGTCGTCGTCGATGCGATCCTTGCCCGCTACGTCCGACAAACAGCTTCGATCGTGCAACCAGCCGTTCTTCACCATCGCCCACTTGACCAAAAAATTCCTTTACATCGGGTCCTTCCTCGCGCTGTCGCCGCAAGCTGAAGCCACTGCCGCCGCAGACAATCCAATTGGTGTTCGCGTCAGCATGACCAGTCTCCAGGGTGCGTAAATACTCCAAGCAGTGAGCATGACCGTTGAGCACTAGGTCTACGATCGACCGACCTTTGGCACGATCGCCGACTGTTGCCGCTACAGCATCCAGCACTTGTCGCAGTCGATAGCGTACTGCCAGCGTTTGTGCCTGATGCCATTTGGTTGCCTCAGTGACATAGGGTGGGTGATGGAAAAAGAGTACCCGTCCCCTCACAGCATCGGTGTTCCACGACTCTATAAGCTTTTGTTGGAGCCAATCTAGCTGGTGCAAATCTGTTTCTGTTGTTTCATTTGATTCCAGTTGTTTGATGATGTCTTTTTTAACTTCGGTTAATTGTTCTAGCTTGGCTTGCAGGTCATCCATCCGTTCCGCATCATCCGGTTCGTCCGGTTTGAGCTTCGCCAGCGTAATCAAAATTTCCTGCATCTGGTTATCCATATCCGATCGCTGGTGCTCTAGATGGCGACGGTACTTTTCTCCAGCGGGGTTATCTGGCAGGGGAATCGGTGCATTGATGGTGTTTGAATCCAGCGCAAAAAAGTCAATGCCGCCTGATCGAAACGTGTAGTAACGGTTTGGGAGACGGGTAAAGCGCCCTGGCTGGTAGCTCAGGCAGCGTCCCGTCTCAGTTTTAGCCGTATAGTGCTTGTCTAGATGTCGTTCTAGCTCAGCACCCGGCTTAAGAACCTTGAGGTAGTCAAGAAAGGCGCGGGCATATGCATTGCCTTGCACTGAGCCACGCCAGCTCACATCCAAATCGAGGCGAGACTGGAGCAATTGACGCAGCGGTAGCGTGAGCTGTGACAACATGCCGTAGAGAAGTGGCATGTCGTAGTAGTCGTGGTTGCCGAGGACGGGTAAAAAGGGCAGATTGAAGACCATGCGATCGTACGCAATGCGCTTAAAATCTTCGCCCCCTACCAAAAACTCTCGATATGGCTCAATAAAGTTGGGCGGATAGTAAGCGCTCGATCCAGTTAAGTAGATTACGTCGCCTGTATGCAACACAAAACGGCACTCGTGTTGATGCTCCAGCATTTGTTCGGCAATGCGTCGCTGTGGGTTATGCCCTCGATGCGGTCCAGAGCCACTATCGCCCAGCACCAGAAAAGAGAACTCTGGGCTGTCTTCCCGTCCGTCGTCTAGCGCGAGGCGAGTCTGGTCAATGCCCCGCTGCACGATCGCAGGGTCATGCCAGCGTACGCGTTGATCCATTTTGCGGATTTTGGTGGCGATCGGTGGGTCGAGCACAAATTCCATCGCAGCTTTGCTCCCTGTTTCAGCGGTTAAGGCTATTGTTAGCGATCGCTCATGTTGATTGTAACGACCAAGTTAACATCGCTTCAATCAGTAATCGGCTGAAATTCCAGCTAGGTCGCGGCGATCGAACTGGGGTTCTGTCCTCCTTCGCCATTCCTCTATCTTCAGGCAGAGTCAAAGTATTGCCATTTCTTTTAACGTCATAGGTGCAAAGAGCTGATGACTCCAAAACCCCAGGGCAACCTGGGGCTTTCATACTTTAAACTGGCGTACATTAGAGCCTTAACACTAAGGGCTGCCGTCGATTACGACTACACATTACTTGCAACCAGGGTTCCAGCCCCTAGCCTGGTGTGTTGGGACGGGCGCGACAATGCTGATACCGTAAGGTTTCGGAGCTAAATTGATGACGCGCCCTGGAAGCTGCGCACGAGAAGCATTCGTAGTTAGGCTTGTCTTCCAAAAACTTCAAGCTTCCACCTTTTTTAATCAGACCTTTGATTCGTAGGTGATTTGATCAGAGGTGTAGCCAGGTGGCTCAAGGTGAATGAGGATACGAGCCGGACCGAAGCGTTCTTCCAAGCGCTCTTCCACTTCTTCAGTAACCTGGTGAGCCGTTTCGACATCAGGTGCACCGACAATCAGATGCATTTCGATAAAGGTTTGACGACCAACCACGCCTCTAGACGCAATATCGTGGCAGTTCAACACACCCGGAACTTGCATAGCGATCGTGTGAATCGCTTCGGGAGCGATCGCCATCTCATCCACCAACGACGGCAAATTGTCCTTCAATACTGACCAACCGCTTGAAAAGACCAGCACGGCAACCGGAAATGCCAGCGCAACGTCTAGCCACTGCAACCCCCACGCCCAGATGCCGATCAAACCGCCCAAGACACTAATCGTGACCCAAATATCACTCATCGTATGTTTAGCATCAGCGATTAGAATGGCACTCCCGATACGCATTCCCTCATGCCGCTCGTAAAAAGCAACGAAAATGTTGACTCCCAGCACAATGAGCAGTAGCCATAGTTCTTGAGGAGAGATTTTAACTGGATCATGATGCGGAGTCATCAGATGCTCGATCGCGCCTTGCAAAATCTCAAAGCAGGCAATGCCTAGAAAAGCGGCAATGCCCAACGCGCCGACAGCCTCAAATTTTTGGTGTCCATAGGGATGGTCACGATCGGGTTCTGGCGACGAAAAGCGGCTGGCGACCAAGCCTAAAACGTTGTTGGCGCTGTCGGTTACACTATGCAGCGCATCCGCTAGTAAGCTGAGTGACCCCGTAAGCCAGCCAACTCCAGCTTTTAGCACCATGACAAACAGGTTAAGCAGTAGAGTGATCAGCAGCACTTTACGTACGCGCGATCGATTATCTATAGCCACAGCTTTCCTTAAACTTATTTACCCTCACTGTAGGACAGCAATCGCCCCTTCACCACTGGCGTTTAACCCTTACCAGTAAACTTTCTCAGTAGTTAAGAAACGCTGCAATTGTCCAGTGGCAGCAGCAATGCAGCAGCATGACGGCTACGGCATGATTGAAGCTATTTGCTATTTCATTGTCTGATTCGTAAAGAGAAGATCTTTTCAGTTACCATCGCTAGTACCATTTAGAGTGCCGATCGTTGGATTTCGCCCCGCATGTCTGTATCTCGGTTTACCATCAATCTCGTTGAAGGGTCTGTGGCAATGAGCTTTACGCCCCAGGCTGCCAGAGAGTTACAGCTAGCGCTCTCTCAGCTTATGGACAGCCTCAAAGCCATTGCCACCAAAAAAACCGCTCCTGGAGCGCGCGCAACGCCTCAAAAGCCGATGGAGTACCAGTATACGGGTGATGTCTTTCTCGAAGTTTTTTGTAACCCTAATATCTGGTCAACCCCATTTGCTGCCAAAGTTTTGATTACTCTAAGGGACGATCGCATTCGCCTGACAACCGAAGCTGAACTCAGCCGTTTGATAGAAGACATCAATCAATATTTAGAGCAATATGCGTAAGGCATTGGGCTTATGCATCGGCTCAAAGATACTGAACAGCAAAGCAGCAGCACTAATCAAAGCAACTCACTAGAAGACTCTTTTTCCTCCGAATTTCAACATCTTCTACCTGTATTTGTAAAGTAGGCTTAAACTGTCCGCATGATGCTTAAAGGATACGATCGCGATGAATTCTGACAACCTTGTGCAACTGGTTCAAAAAGGGTTTCGTGTCACGCTTGGGGCGACAGCGTCTCTAGTAGAAGTGCTGCAAGATTCGGAAAAGCGCGGCGAGAATTTCTCTAGACTAAACCAAGAGTGGAGCGAGCTATCAGCCAAGTGGGCAGAGAAGGGCGAAGTAACCGAGCAGGAGGCACGCAACTTCGTCGATACGCTACTTTCCCAACGCTCTCAGCCGCCTGCTTCAGGGCAGACGAGTACTGTCTCGACAACACCGTCTGCCCCTCCAGGGATTCAGCTAGAGCTACAGGAGTTAACAGCACAAATTGTGGCTATGCGGGCTGAACTAGAGCAGATCAGGAATGAAGGCACATCATCCTAATTTGCTTCTTCTGGCTTGAACTCAGCTAGTCGTTGTCCCACTGTTCACGACCGACGAGATCACCGATACGATCGCGGAGCAGAAAACTGCATCGTTCCAGTTCGCATTCGACCAGCGCCCATTCGCGCGCTGGAATGAATTGGCAAAGAATGTAGATCGGCTGCTGACGGCTGACTTTACCTTTACGGACGAGTTCACGCGCCTCGTCTTGAATCACGCTGAGAGAATACTGTGCAGACTGAAGCATAATATCACCCTTGTACTGGCTAATGGAATTTTGGTGAGGAGAGGGAGCTTGTATGGAGCGACTTGAAGTAGCTGTAGGAGTAGAAATAAGTTAAAACTAAGGCTTAATTTAGAGGAAAGAGATTGTAGTCCTCTATACTGAACTCGTTTCATTTTCGCGCTAAACCCTCTTTGATTGTATTAAGAACTGTTGAAAAAGTCATCAAATCCTAACTAGATTCCGCAAAATCCTGGTATTAAAGCATCTAGCGATCAGTGGATTCGAGGAACGATCAAGGGATCTGTTGCGGAAGCTTAAAGAACGTGAACCTTGTCAGAGCCTTGAGCAAATTTACGCGCACTGCCTTACTCCTAGCTTTCGCAGGGGCTTTCTATGAGGCACGATTGCCTGATGCTTTGGTGCTAAATTTTACTCAGGAGCGGATTCAAAACGGCTGCCATCCGACGCTTCTGACGCTTGTAACACAGTTCTGCCGCCAACTCTAGCGCGGCTCTCATACTGGTTGCTTCTGCTTTGCCCTGCCCGGCAATGTCAAAGGCTGTACCGTGATCGGGCGATGTACGCACAAAGGGCAACCCGATCGAGGTATTGACCGCTCGATCGAACGCCATCAGTTTAACTGGAATCAGCCCTTGATCGTGATAGAGCGCCAGATAGGCATCGGCAGGATTAACGCTTCGAGAAGACGCAACTGTTGTACCCTCTACGTCCTGATGTCTCCCAAACCACGCTTGCCCTGGTTTTACCCATAGTGTGTCAGGCGGAATAGGTCCCTCTAATTGAAGTTGAGGAAGACGATCGCGCGTCTCGTCAAGCCAGGGAATCAGCCAGTCTTGTTCCTCCTGCCCTAATTTGCCCTGTTCGCCGCTGTGAGGGTTGAGTCCGGCGATCGCAATGCGGGGTGTTTCTAAACCAAAATCTTGTCGCAAACATTCGATCAGTAGATCGAGCTTGCGAGTGAGTAAGGCTGGAGTGAGGGCATCGGCAACCTGACGTAGGGGAATGTGAGTCGTTGCCAGTAGCGTTCTCAAAATCCAGCCTGTATAGGGCGATCGAGCGACAAACAACATACCAAAGCGGTCAACGCCTGCCCGTTTTGCCAGCAGTTCAGTCTGTCCAGGATAGGCATGTCCGGCTGCACTCCAGGCGGCTTTGGAAATGGGTCCGGTGACAATACCGTGAAACGTTCCATCTAAAGCATGGGCGATCGCAGTTGCTAGATAGCGAAAGCTGGTGGCTCCACTGGCAGCGCTTTCCTGTCCAATCATAATTTGCTCTTCTACAGAGGCATCCAGCGCCACGTCAAGGATATTTAGGTAATCTGGATTCGCCAGGGCAAGGTGTGAGTGGCGCGATCGCAACTGCTGGTAGGTAGCTATAAGACGCGATCGACTACCAACGATCGTCACGTCACAGTCCGCAAGTGGCATTGCCAGTGCTTTAAGTACCACTTCTATACCAATGCCTGCTGGATCGCCCAGCGTAACAGCCAATTGAGGGCGATAGGAGGTTGTGTCAGACATGATCAAATTTGTTCTTACTGCACCCTAGACCACTGTAGCGAGATTCAGCACTCGATCGCTTGACCGTATGTTGCGCTAGTGTCGCTTGTTATGCCCTTTGGCGGTCACATCGTCTAACTCAGCATACGCGGGTAAGGTCGTATCGATCGCCCTGCCAGCGCGTAACACAACGCGATCGTGCTGCGATCGCGACAGCAATTCACTATAGCGGCGTGCCTTAAAGAGCACGAGATCGGCAGGAAGACCCGCGCCAATGCGCCCTACAGTTGGCAAGCCCATGAGGTCAGCCGGAGTCATTGTAATGGCACGACACCATGTTCCATAAGGACGATCGAGGTGGGCAATTTTGACTGATAAGCTGAAAATCTCTAAACCATCGTGGTCACCAAAGCCATGAAACGGGTCGCGGCAGTTGTCGCTGGCGATCGCAACGGGTACACCTGCTTGCTTGAATTCGTGCAGCAGCGTCACCCCACGCCAGCGAGGGGTGCGCCCTGTTTGCCGATCTTGTAGATATAGATTGCACATGGGTAAGCTGACAATACCAATCTTTGCCTGCTTGACGAGGGCGATCGTTGCGATCGCCGTTTCCGGTGACTGTACCGCCAAACTACAGCAGTGCCCACACACAATTTGCCCCTGAAATTGGTGTCGAATCGCCGTCTCAGCAATGATACGTAGAGTTTCTGCATTGGGGTCGTTAGTTTCGTCCGCGTGAAAGTCCAGATTAAGGCGATGGGCTTTTGCCAGCGTGAAGGCGCGATCGACCTGTGCCTCAATGTCTGGGTTCATGTAAGCAACACCACCCAAAATGCCGCCAACCTCAGCAACTTGCTCAGCCAGTTGTTCACCCGCTTGCGTGCAATAGTATTCCAATGACACCAAAGAAGCGGCTTGCAGGGTCAGCCGCGCTCTCCATTCTGATTGGAGGGCTTTAAAGACGCTCAGGCTGATGGCTGCTTGTTCGCCCGCTGAGTCAATGTGGGTACGAAGTGCTTTTGTGCCATGAGCATAGCTACACTTCAGTCCGAACTCCATACGACGATACACATCATCCGCATCCCAATGTTTTTTAGCATCGGTTTGGCTGGTATCGATCGCGCCATCGAAGGTGCAGTCAGGATTGGGTGTCCGTTCCCAGATGTGCCCTTTGTCTAAGTGGGTATGTAGATCAACAAAGCAGGGAAAGACAATGCCGCCACCGAGGTCAACGGATGGTTGTTCATCGTTGGTTCTGCCTGCTGGAGCGATCGCGCCGATCGTACTGCCGTCAATTTCAACATCAACGAGAAGAAAGTCTGGCTGTGAGGCGCTCTGAGTAGCGGGTATAGGAAGGAGGTCGTTTGGACTTTGATCTAGCAGGGGTAGTGGAACGTGGGCATTTTTGAGCCAATAGCGATCGGAAGCCGGAATCATGAAGCCTGTCTCAATGGATGATCAAAGTCCAGCCGTTTTAAGGCTACCTGCATGTCGTTCTGTATGAACTACGTCGATTAGTTGTCCTAATGTATCGCAAGGTTTGATTTAAACCATCACCCGTGCAAAGCATCTCTGTGTTGGCATACTGTACGCACCTTAAAGCGCCCAAACAAAAGGGTGAGCCTTCGCCCACCCTTCTATTCGTGTCTAACTCAACTCTGATGTAGCGGTTCCCATTAGCGTGCGGTACAAGGGTTGGGGTTTTAAGGCAGAAGGAAAGCCGCCGTTCTCTTTAACTTAACTTCTGCCCTCTGCCCTCTGCCTTCTACCTCTTTGCGACTGTACTTCACTGGATTAGGAACCGCTGTAACGGATAGTCAAACGTTATACGGCTGCGAAGTATTCCTTCGACTTTTTGGGATCGGGGTTCATGGTTGCATCACCGGGCTTCCAACCAGCGGGGCACACTTCATCGGGATGAGATTGCACATACTGAATTGCCTGCAACGTCCGTAGAGTTTCGTCAACGCTGCGACCGAAGGAGAGGTTGTTGATAGTGGAATGCTGAATGATGCCGTCTTTATCGATGATAAATAGACCCCGTAGAGCGACACCTGCATCAGGGTCAAGCACGTTGTAAGCCGCGCTTACTTCTTTCTTAATGTCAGAAACGAGGGGATAGTTGAGGTCGCCCACACCACCGCTCTTACGATCGGTTTGAATCCATGCCAGATGAGAAAATTCGCTATCAACCGACGCGCCTAGCACTTCGGTACCGATTTGCTTAAACTCGTCGTAGCGATCGCTAAACGCAGTAATTTCAGTCGGGCAAACAAAGGTAAAGTCGAGCGGATAGAAAAAGAGCACAACGTACTTGCCACGGTAGTCAGACAGCTTAATCGTCTTAAACTCTTGATCTACTACAGCCGTTGCTGTGAAGTCGGGAGCAGATTGCCCAACGCGCAAGCATCCTTCTTGAGTCATGAGATTACAGTCTCCTTATCTTTGGGTATATTGGGTGCGTCTTGATCTTTGTCAGCGCGTTTGGTTCGCAGAACAATCAGTAAAGTCAGCCCAGCACTGGTTCGGTACGCACAACGACCGACAACTTAAGGACTGACCTGACTATATCATAGTCATAACGATTTTGAGTAAGGCGTTGATCAAGGAGATCCGATCCAGTCAGGCGCGATCGCGCCTTTGCCCGAACCTTCTTAAAAAGCTATGTTATCGCCCTTTAAGATCACCAATGTTCGCTTGAGGTCGGCGGTTAACTATCAAGTTGTGAGGGGCGATCGCTTCATCACATGCACTCTTCTCATGAAAGCCAATCGCTCTGTACTGCTGACGGAGTTGACGGCAAGGGCAACACACTCAAACATAAACTTGTCGTCTAGAACCTTAGGGCTTTGCGATTTAATCACCGACCAATTAACCAGGTTTCAGCTACGCTCAACCTTCAGTCATAGCGGGTTGAGCAGAGCCGAAACCCAAACCACTGGTATCTTCTTTTCTTGCAATCCCCTTAACGTTGTAAACGATCGAGCAAGTTGCAGAAACGGTCTAGTAGAATAGACTACCCGGAAGGGTAATTAAATAATGACTTCGACTCACTCATAATGTGGGCGTATAGCCCCCGCTTAAAGAGAGAGGAGAACCCGATTGCACCAGGAAACTGCTAAGCAAGTCAGTCCTTTTGGAGAAGCTGACTGTGAATCTGAAGTGAAGCTCCTCAAGCAAGATTACAGCGAATATTTCTTTTACGAAACTCGATTTAATAGCCTAGCGCTCGACCCAAATGTCTTCCTCATTGTGGGCAGAAGAGGATCGGGAAAAACGGCGCTCTCTCAATTCTTCTCCTTTCAAAAGCAGCTTCGTAACACGATCGCAATCGATGTCGATGAGCCTGTAGCCTTTGAACAAATTCTGGAGAAAGTTTCTAAACTCACCATGCAGTCCCGTGAGGTTGCCATTCCTAAGATTGCAAAAATATGGGATTTTCTCATTTGGCTGATCATCTTTAGACAGTTAAAAGGTCAGGATCTTCGGATTCAAGCTGCCTGTATTTTCGGCGACCATAATGGTAAAGTTTCCAACTTTATTCGCCATACGCTCAGCGCTCTGGTTAATCACTTTTTGGATACTGAAGGCGACTTATTGAGCGAACTAGAAGCCATTCTTTCAGATGAGAGAATTGCCGCAGGTAAAGTGGCTGTACTGGAACTAGCGCGCAAAAAACCGATTATTGTAGCGATTGATACCCTGGAAAACTATGCCGTTAATGATGACATCATGATGCGGACAACCGCAGCACTGATTCAATGCGGTTCTGAGTTTAATCGAGATCATGCCAGAAATGGAGTGCATTTGAAGATTTTTGTGATGGCTGAAGTATTTCCTTATCTGAAAGAAGAAGTCATTCTCAATACGCTGAAATTTGTGCGGCATGAAGTCTATCTACATTGGCGACCCAAAGATCTGATGCGGCTCATTAGCTGGCGCTTTCACCACTATTTGCGTGCGGTAGATCAGCTCTCTCAAGAGTCTATCAACATCAAATGGGACGACTATAACGAAGTCCGCGAGAAGATGTGGAATCCCTATTTTGGCAACAGCTTGCGGAATGATGGAGGCTTACCTGAGCTGACGTTTCCCTACGTGCTACGACACACACAGATGCGTCCTCGGCAATTGATTGTCCTTTGCAATACGATCGCCGCTAGAGCCGCTAGAGAAAAAAAATTCCCAGCTTTTCATCCAGAAACAATCATTAAAGCTGTTGCAGAAGGTGAATATGCCCTAGCAGAAGAAGTGCTTAACTCTTACAGTGCCGTTTACCCTAAAGTTGGCAGAATTGTGGAAGCGCTATCAGGTTTGCCAATGATCTTTAAAGGGAATGAATTGGACAAAAGAGCATCGCTCACCGCATCGGAATGGCCCTCTGGAGAATACTCTCCTTTCGCGTTTCGACAACTCATAGCTGAGTTGGGTATCATCGGACGGGTACGGACGATTGATCAGAAATCGGGCTTTGTAGAAGCAGATTTTGAATATAGTTCAAGAATAAGATTACCGCTGCTCGTTACAGATTACTGTGTGGTGCATCCAATGTTCTATCGGAGGCTCAATATCAACCTGAAGCCTAATCTACGGGTTTACCCTTTTCCTGAACATGAGGAGTTTAAGGAACTTGCCTATCGGTAATCTATGGCTGTTTTCAAATCGGTAAACTACAACTTCTTTGAGAGGTATTGTATTGGTTCATCTCCTTTCAGTACCGACTGAAGGCTTGCTCGTTTTTAGTGACTTCTTCAACTGATTCTAATTAATGAAAGAATTCAAGCTGTAAACAACTTGCCACCGCTTACCTTTTGCGCGATCGACTCCAAAGCCAAAAAAGACTGAGCCTAACGTCATGCTGATGCATCCCAGCCAAAGCCAAACCTGTATCATCAATTTCAGCCTCGAACATACTTTTATATGTTGAGGAGGCAGTCAAAAAGAATCGTCTACCCAATGAAGGAGATATTCTTGTAAGTTGATGCCTGTCTTTAACTGAGGGTACTGTTCATTAACTGCCGCTTCTGATACCTGTGGCTAATTTTTGGTAGGAACGCGATCGCGACCTTTGAAGGTATGGCACGATCACTCTCCTGTGATGACTGCTTCGAGAGCAATCATCTTTGTTGTTGGCAAGCATTATGCAACAGCGATCGTCTATGGTCGTAGCAGGGAACAACACAAAGGAGCTTAACCGTGAGTAGTCAGCAAGCGCAAACCTGGCAGACGACTGCCTTATTGGTGATCGTCGGTCTTGTGGCACTGCTTGGGCTGAATGCCTTTGTCATCGTCAATCCAGGCGAAGCTGGAGTGATTAGCATTTTGGGCAAGGCACGTGACGGTGAATTGCTGGAAGGTATCCATCTCAAACCACCGTTTGTCTCAAAGGTCGATATTTACGATTTGACCGTGCAAAAGTTTGAAGTACCTGCTCAAAGCTCCACTAAAGATTTGCAGGATCTAACTGCCAGCTTTGCGATTAACTTCCGCTTAGACCCAACGCAGGTTGTGAACATTCGACGATCGCAAGGTAGCTTGCAAAATATTGTGTCGAAGATTATTGCGCCTCAAACTCAGGAGTCCTTCAAGATTGCGGCGGCTCGTCGCACCATTGAAGAAGCGATTACCAAACGTGATGAGTTGAAGCAAGATTTTGATCTGGCGCTGGGTACTCGTCTGGATAAGTACGGCATCATTATTCTTGATACTAGCGTGGTCGATTTAAAGTTCTCGCCTGAATTTTCCCATGCGGTTGAAGAAAAGCAGATTGCCGAGCAGCGAGCGCAACGGGCTGTTTACGTGGCTCAAGAAGCTGAGCAAGAAGCCGAGGCAACGGTCAATCGCTCTAAGGGGCAGGCAGAAGCACAGCGCTTGCTGCGAGAGACGCTAACACCAGAACTATTACAGAAACAGGCGATCGAAAAATGGGATGGCAAGTTTCCACAGGTGATGGGCGGCAATGGTGCGCTGCCATTCATTAACCTGGAGGTTGCCAAGACTAAGGGTTGAAGCGCCTGTGATGCCGTTGACGGGTGCAGTGGGTACTGCGATCGCTAAACCGCTACGAATCCTCATTTTGGGCGGGACGGGTGATGCTGCTGCGCTGGCAATGCAACTTTCAACGCTTTCGGGTATCACAGTCATCACTTCGCTGGCAGGTCGGACTCAGCACCCATCAACGCTAGCAGGAGAGGTGCGAGTCGGCGGCTTTGGCGGCTCCAATGGTTTGGTCACTTATCTTCAAGAGCAGCGGATCGATGTCTTGATCGATGCGACGCATCCCTTTGCCGCAAAAATGTCCTGGAATGCAGCAACAGCGGCGATCGCGCTTGATATGCCTCATCTTATGCTCATGCGACCAGCGTGGGAGAAAGTTGCGGGCGATCGCTGGCTTGAAGTTGAGAGCGTCGAAGCAGCCGCGAAAGCCGTACCAGCCCATCTAAAACGGCTCTTTCTGACTATCGGCAGGCAGCAACTGGCTCCTTTTGCAACATTGACGGAGTATTGGTTTTTGATGCGATCGATCGATCCACCTGATCCCAGCGTGGCACTGCCCAACGGTAAATTGCTCCTCGATCGCGGTCCGTTCACGTTGGAAAATGAAATCGCACTTTTGAAGCAATACCAGATTGACGCGATCGTCAGCAAAAACAGCGGCGGTGATGCGACCTACGCCAAAATTGTTGCAGCAAGAAAGCTAGCGTTGCCGATATTTATGGTTCAGCGTCCTGCTATGCCTGAGGGCGATCGAGTAGCAGATGTTTCAAGCGCGGTGGAGTGGCTCAAACGATTGTCGTAGTAGGGCTTTCAGCGGTCAGCTTTCAGCGGTCAGAGATTTTTGAGATCTATTTTGGTGCTTCTTTAGTGCGTCGGGCGCGATCGCCTAGTAGCCGTTAAGTTTCTAGTTTTTAGTAAGCTACACTAATCGAGCGATTGGTCTAACAACCAACAACCTTTGTGGTATGCCCAAAGGGCTTTACAACTAATTACCTCACAAATCCTTACTTGAGGACTGGAAACTGCGTTTGTAGAAGTGTTTGAATCGCTTGTTCAATGTCTTCTGGCTTGGTTAGTGAGGAGTAGCGTTTAACCACATTGCCAGCGCGATCGACCAAAAATTTCGTAAAGTTCCACTTGACGGACTCGGTGCCCAAAAGACCTGGAGCTGCTTTCGTCAGGTATTGATAGAGCGGATGAGCATTCTGACCATTCACATCGATTTTCTGAAACAGCGGAAATGTGACACCAAAGCGCATCTCGCAAAAGGATTGAATTTCAGCCGTGCTGCCTGGTTCTTGCTGCCCAAATTGGTTGCAGGGAAAGCCCAGGATCACAAAGCCCTGCTTTTCGTACTTTTCATAAAGTGCTTGCAGCCCCTTGTACTGCGGTGTAAAACCACAGGCGCTGGCAGTATTCACAATTAGCAACACCTGATCTCGATAGGTGCTCAAGCTAATGGGCTTGCCATCTATGCTCGTAGCGGTGAAGTCGTAAAGGGATTGGGGCGTTGAGGCGGTCATAGCGATAGATGCTTAACAAAACTAAATGGTTCTTCACTCTAACTTTACCACTGTCCATTGTGTGATTGGTGCCAGCGATCGCCAGCCCAAAAACTGACCGATCGGCTCGGCGCGTTGAATCGCAATACGAGTAAGGGTTCCGCCTACGTTTTGTTGCCACTGAAAAAGCTGCTGTTCACCCGCGATCGTGACTACATTGGCAACCAGACGACCGCCAGATGGCAGCGCCTCCCAACAGGTTTCGATCATGCCGTCTGTTGTGATGCCACCACCAATGAAGATGGCGTGCGGCTGAGGCAGATCCTTGAGCACGGCAGGCGCTTTACCATCGATAATGTGTAACCCCGGCGTACCAAGTGCAGCGGCATTATCAGCAATGTATTGAGTTCGGGCTTTCTCAACGGCGATCGCACGGCAGCGAGGATGGCTTCGCATCCATTCAATG
The DNA here is from genome assembly GCA_019358895.1 of Tildeniella nuda ZEHNDER 1965/U140. GTDB lineage: Bacteria > Cyanobacteriota > Cyanobacteriia > Leptolyngbyales > Leptolyngbyaceae > Stenomitos > Stenomitos nudus. The sequence continues at coordinate 78,019 of JAHHIG010000010.1, forward strand.
GCGATCGAACCACAGCCTGCACCGACATCCCACAAAAGTTCTCCTGGCATGGGTGCGAGGGCTGAGAGGGTGAGCGATCGCACCTCGCGTTTGGTCAGTTGCCCGTCATGATGATAGGCACTGTCTGGTAGTCCCGGTGTGCGTGGTAATGGTACTGTGCCTGGATCAGCGACACACTCGACCGCGATCGCGTTGAGGTCTGCTAAATCCGTTTCGTGCCAGGTAGACGCAATACCTGTAACGTGTCGTTCGTGAGCGCCACCCAACCGTTCTAAAACGGTCATCGCACTGTTGCCAAAACCGCGTTGAGACAGCAAATCGGCAACGATCGCGGGGGTTTGCTTACCCTCACTCAAAATCAAGAGTTTCGCACCAGGATAGAGATAGGGATGCAGTAGTGCAGGCGGACGATTGCACAAGCTGACCGTTTCGACCTCCGTGAGCGACCAGCCAAGTCGGGCACAGGCAAGGCTAAACGTCGATGGTGCCGGAAGAAGTGTCATTTCCGCCAGGGGAATGCGACGGAGTAACGTTACGCCAATGCCGTAGCACATGGGGTCTCCACTCGCTAAGACGCAAACGGCTTGCCCTCGCCGACGCAAAATTTCCTCGATCGACTCACGCATCGGTGCTGTCCAAACCAACCGCTCACGATCGTCAGTAGGCAGCATCGCAAGATGTCGATCGCCCCCCACCAGCACTTCAGCGCGATCAACAAGAGCACGTGCGATCGGGCTTAAGCCTTCCAACCCATCCTCACCAATGCCCACCACCGAAAGCCATTTTTGAGTCATAAAGTCGTTTTAAATTGCGTGTGAGAAGATAACAATACTTGAGCGGTCAGCGGTCAGCTTTAAAGACATACCCTGACGATCAATCATGCCAGCGTTACTCTGACTGAATATTCTGCCTGCTAGTCTTTTCGCTAAGAGCGAAAGATTGAGGGCTGATAGCTGATAGCTGATAGCTGCTTATTACAAAAAATGGCATCTCACGCGTCCACTGCTTTCTCATGCTAAGTTACTGAAGCCTAGAGTCGGGAAAGTCCGGTGTGATTCCGGTACTGTGCCGCAACTGTAATGAAGCGTTTTGAATGCTTTTAAGTCAGAATGCCGACTGGGTGGTATCTGCGGGATGCCTTTATTGTCTACTCCCTGCGTCGCACAGGGGAGGAGTTAGAGCTTTGTCATCATTCGCACCATCAGAATTTGCACCATCAAAATTTGCAACTTGCCCCGGCTTGTTTCAGCCATCAGTTGCGCGCGATGGGTTGCTGTCTCGCCTGAGAATACCAGGTGGGCTGCTAACAGTGTCCCAGTGTGAAGCGATCGCTGACCTTGCCGATCAAGCGGGTGGCGGCTATGTAACAGTGACGAATCGTGCCAATGTGCAAATCCGTGAGCTTCAGGTAAGCATTGATGGCGATCAATTGGCGCACTTACAAGCGGTAGGATTAGCCTCTCCTGTTACCGAGATTGATGCACTTCGCAACATCATGTGCAGTCCCACAGCAGGTATCGATCGCCAGCAATTGCTCGATACACGCCCGTTTGTCGCTGAGTGGAATCGTTATCTTACAACGCGTCCCGATTTTGCCGTGTTATCGCCTAAATTTAGCGTGTGTTTTGATGGTGGCGAAACGGTTTCGGTGCGCGATCGACCCAACGACATTAGTTTGGTAGCAGTGGCGATCGATGATGAAATTTACTTTCGTTTGCATTTGAGCTTGGGCGATCGTGGAGCATCGCCACGTGAAACAGACATTCTCATTAGACCAGAAGAGAGTCTGCAAGTGCTAATAGCGATGACAGAGGTTTATCGTGACTACACAATGCAAACGCTCGGTAATAGTAGCCGACAAAAACCGCGTTTAAGAACGCTTTTACACGACTGGGGTTTAGAAACATATCTGCGAACCATAATAAGTCGCCTGCCGTTTTTATTAGAACAAAAGGCAAGAATTCTGCTTCAGGGAAACGAAGAAATTGATCATAACTCATTCTCTAACTCATATCATCATTTAGGGATACATGCTCAACGTCAGCCTGGACTTTTTTATGTTGGTGTTGTTCTACCGCTGGGTCGCTTAGAGACGACACAACTGCGCGGATTAGCAACAATAACAGCACGATATGGCAGTGGCATTTTGCGAATAACGCCGTGGCAGACTGTGTTACTTTCTGATCTTCCAACGTCAGAAATATCAGTAGTAATGCAGGAAGTTGAACAGTTAGGATTAAGCGGATCATCCACACATTCTCACAGCGCGATCGTTGCCTGTTCTGGTACAACAGGTTGCAAGTCATCGGCTACTAACACGCAAGCAGATGCTCTAGTACTAGCGGCTCATCTAGAACAACATATCGTGCTTGATCGTCCGATTAATATCCATTTCAGCGGGTGTGAAAAATCCTGTGCTCAACACTCTGCCAGTGATATTACATTGCTTGGCATTACAACAGAACGTTACCGCGTTTATGTGGGAGATGGCGATTCAAATTTTGGTCGATTACTCTACCAAAACTACCGTTCTACACAACTGCCTGACCTAGTTGAGCAAATACTACGAGTTTATCAAACGTGTCGATCGCATTGGCATGAAACCTTTAGAAGCTTTGTTGATCGACATACGATCGTGGAACTGCAGCAATTACTTGATCAAGCTCGATTGACACCATGACTATAGTTCTGCACTTTACTGGATTTATAAAAGGTGTTAAGTATAGAGCTTGTTTGACAGAAAGTCTAGCAAAAGGCGCTTTTGCAGACTTTGACATCAATCAATCCAGCGCTTACGGAATCATACAGACAGATAGTTCAGAGCTAGCTTACTCAAAATGGGTTTCACCAAAACGAACAAGAAGCTACCCGTTTGCAAGAATTTATAATACTTACAACGCCGCAAAAATCCTAACTGTAATTCCTGTCATTAAAGACGAAGGAAGAGATGGAGATTTAGACAAGCTTCAGTATTCAACAATTTCATGGATGAATTTACTGAATACGTATATCGTTCTTGGATACTATGAAAATGCAGAAAAAAGTTATAAAGATAAGCAATCTACTAAGAATAAGCTCACCAAACAACGATTTAACAATGAATTTATAAAGTCTCAAATTCAAGAAATATTAGATTATAAGCAGAGTGCTTTGCATTGGAACAGAAGCTTGTTTGAGGAGCGCTTTGTCGAAATTTTTAGAAAAGCTCTCGACTCATACGCAGTTATATCGAGGCAAATTAATGTACCACTTCACTCTCATGCTGGAATGGAAAAGTATTTGCAGGCGATCATTAAGGATTTTGAAGAATTCAAGAATATTTCTTTGAAAGGATCGCGGGGTGCAAGTAGGCGAGAGGCAGCAACATCTCATAAGCTTGAATATCTCATTGATGGCATGAAAGCGACCTTCTGCATTGAAAACTATTTGGGAGGGACTTATTACTTGACACCAGATGAAATGATTCACGTAGACGAGAGTTACATTATCCAAGAATCGAAAAACTCGACTCGAAAAGCTTTACCAGAGTTGAGCGATATCCAAGATGGTCTTTTCAAGCTAATTGTATACTCAAATATAGATGCCTTACAGTTGAACGGTCATCGCGTCAACTTTTCTGTAAGACTGAGGCTTACAGGTAGAGGTATTAAGGATTCAATCATTTTACCTTGGTCCCCAGAAAAATTAGAAGAGTTTATTAGAGTCAATTCATTAGTGTTTAGTAAAAAGGAAGAGAGTACTATTAGAAAATTGTTGCTTGAGGTTGAGCACAATGAAAACGTAGAAATTGAGATCAGAGCAAATCGTTAGTTATTATGGCTCAAATCAAAAGTCCACTTCGCTATCCGGGTGGAAAATCAAAAGCCCTCGATAAAATAATCCCCTATATTCCGCTAAGCATTAATGAATATAGAGAGCCTTTTGTGGGTGGGGGATCAGTTTTTCTTGCAGTGAAGCAACTGTTCGGTAGTCGAATCAAGCAGTATTGGCTCAATGACTTAAATTTTGATTTGTATTGTTTCTGGCTTGCTGCTAAGGATGATATTGCAGAGCTTGTAGATGAAGTAGATAAGATCAAGCAAAAATATACGAACCAAAAATATACGAACGGTAGAGAACTGTTTAATTATTTCACCTGCCCAGATTTAAAACTTAGTGAGTTTGAGCGAGCAGTACGCTTCTTTGTCTTAAATCGCATTACATTTTCAGGCACGGTTGACTCTGGTGGCTATTCGCAACAAGCTTTTGAAAGAAGATTTACAGATTCGTCGATCGAACGCTTACGCAATCTTTCTGTTCATTTAGCCTCAATTCGCATTACTAATGGCGACTATGAAAACTTGCTATTCCAAGATGGAGAAAAAGTTTTTATCTTTCTCGATCCACCTTATTTGAGTGCTACACAATCGAAGCTCTATGGTTTTCGAGGACAATTACACACTTCTTTTGATCACGAACGCTTTGCCAAAAATATGCGCGCATGTCGGCACAGATGGCTAATCACATATGACGACTCTCCTGAAATTAGAAAGCTCTTTGACTTCGCCAATATTACTGAATGGACGCTTCAGTATGGCATGAATAACTATAAGCAAAAAAATGCCGCTGAGGGGCAGGAATTGTTGATAAAAAACTATTAAATTGCTTCTTTTCTCTGTTTAAACAACCGCTTAAAATGATTGACTACATTCGGGACGGCAATGAAATTTATCAACACTCTTTTGCCATCATTCGAGCTGAGGCAAATTTGGCAATGCTGCCAGCCGCTTTAGAAACGGTAGCCGTGCGGCTGATTCATGCCTGCGGTATGACTGATATTGTCCAAGATTTAGCCTATTCCACTAATGCAGCAGAGGCGGGACGATCGGCACTCATCAACGGCGCACCAATCTTGTGTGACGCTCAGATGGTGGCAAATGGGGTCACTCGTCAACGCTTGCCTGCTAACAATGCGGTTATTTGCACGTTGAACGATCCAGAAGTGCCCACGATCGCCCAAACCATCCAGAACACACGGTCGGCAGCGGCTTTGGAACTGTGGCGATCGCACTTGAATGGCGCAGTGGTGGCGATCGGCAATGCCCCAACTGCTTTATTTCGCTTGTTGGAATTACTTGATGAAGGTGCGCCAAAACCAGCGCTAATCTTGGGTTTTCCGGTTGGGTTTGTGGGTGCTGCCGAATCAAAAGCCGCACTGGCAGAAAACAGCAGGGGTGTGCCCTTTCTGACCATTCAGGGTCGTCGGGGTGGTAGTGCAATGGCAGCCGCAGCCGTGAATGCGTTAGCAAAGGAGACTGAGTTATGACTGAAGCAGGAATAGGGAGTGGGGAGTGGGGAGTGGGGAATAGGGATAGGAAACAAGAGGGGGCAGGGGACGGGGAACAAGGGCTAAGGGGAGCAGAGGGGGCAGGGGATGCCAATCAATCCCCAAAACTCTCTTCCCCCGCACCCCACACCCCACACCCTACACCCCCTGGAAGACTCTACGGCTTAGGCATTGGTCCCGGCGATCCGGAGCTGCTGACGCTCAAGGCACACCGCATTTTGACTTCGGTGCCTGTCATTGCTTATCCCACAATGGAAAGTGGCAAAGTGCTGGCGCGGGCGATCGTCGCCGATTTCATTCGCCCAGAGCAAATCGAAGTGCCCATGCCGCTACCGTTTAGCGTGGAGCGATCGTCGCAACCCTATTACGACACTGCGGCTGAGACTATTGCCCAACATCTCACAGCGGGACGCGATGTAGCGGTTCTTTGTGAGGGCGATCCGTTGCTGTATGGCTCGTTTATGTACATCTTTAACCGTCTGGCGGGACGCTTTGATACTGAAGTGGTGCCAGGGATTTCTTCGACCTTTGCTAGTGCTGCGATGTTAGGTGTACCCCTCACCTACCGCAACGATGTGCTCAGCATTATGCCTGCTACGTTGGATGAAGCGACCTTGCGCGATCGCCTTGCCGTTGCCGACGCTGCCATCATCATCAAACTGGGCAGGCACTTCGCCAAAGTTCGCACCATTCTGGACGATTTAGGCTTGCTGTCACGGGCACTGTATATTGAACGGGCAACGATGCCGAACCAGCAGATTCGTCCGATCGCCGCCATGAATCCGGCTGACGTTCCCTACTGGGCACTGATTCTCATCCCCAGCCAAACTCGACCGCAATAAAATTACTGATAATGGGTGCATAGACGCGATTGAATCAGATTAGCGTTTGGCTATCAGCGTTCAGCCGTCAGCGTTCAGCCTGATTAGGTCTACACTGTTGCTTCAACTTCATCCCACCTCAGCTATTGGGACTGTTGCTATGACTTCTTCCCTGCCTCAAACTACTGCCTCTCAGTTGAAGGGGGTGGCGTTGCCGCCACTGGAGAACGGCGATCGCCTGACGCGTCCCGAATTTGAGCGTCGCTACAACGCCATGCCCAACGTGAGAAAAGCAGAACTAATTGAAGGAGTCGTCTACATGGCATCGCCGTTACGTTTTACACCCCACGCTGAACCGCACGGTGATCTTATCGGCTGGTTATGGACATATAAAATTGCTACGCCAGAAGTAAGGATGGGTATTGAGCCAACCATGCGTCTGGATATAGACAACGAACCACAACCAGATGGCGTGCTGTTGATTAGTCAGTCAAGTGGTGGACAGGCAACACTCAGTGACGATAGCTATCTGGAAGGCGCAGCCGAACTGGTTGTAGAGGTTGCGGCGAGTAGTGCAGCCATTGACCTGGGCGATAAAAAACGTGCTTATCGGCGCAGTGGCGTACAGGAATACATTGTTTGGCAGGTGTATGACCAGAAAATCGACTGGTTTCAGTTGCAGGACGGGGATTATGTTTCGTTAGTGCCGGATAAACAGGGTGTCATTCACAGCAAGGTGTTTCCGGGCTTGTGGTTGAACGTGGAGGCAATGCTGCAGGGCGACATGCGATCGGTCTTAGCCGTCCTGCAAACCGGGATCGATAGCACAGAGCATCAAACCTTTGTGCAGCAACTTGAGGATCTGCGGCTCAAAGCGATACAAGCAGGCGATCGACCGCAATGAAGCCCCCTGTTATCATCATTCTGAGCGAAAGCAGCGTAGCGATCGCGCAACAAATCCAGGCAGCCTTACCCATCGCTACGATCTACGGGTTAGCAGGACGTACCCAATCGGTTGATGCGTCCTACACCAAATTTGGCGACACAGTACGAGACTTATTCAGCGAGGGAACGCCGATCGTTGGCATCTGTGCAGCGGGGATTTTGATTCGATCGCTGGCTCCCCTACTAGCCGACAAACGAGCCGAACCACCCGTGATCGCCGTGGCGGAAGATGGTAGTGCCGTTGTCCCGCTGTTGGGAGGATTGACGGGTGCGAATGAGTTGGCAACCGCGATCGCCCATGCCTTCAACAGCAAAGCCGCGATTACTGCAACTGGGCAACTGCGGTTCAATGTTGTGTTGGAAGCGCCGCCATCTGGTTACCGATTGACAAATCCAGAACACGCTAAAGCCTTCACCTCTGATCTCATCGCTGGAGCGACAGTGAGACTCATGGGTGATGCCGATTGGCTTCGTCAAAGCAATCTCCCCTTTACAGCAGACGGCACACACACGATCGAAGTGACCGATCGCCCAATCATAGGCAGTGCAACCCATCTGGTCTATCAACCTGTTGTCGTTCAAGGCAAGCTAGCGATCGTGGGTACAGGTCCCGGAGCGGCTGAGTGGATGTCGCCAGAAGTCAAGGCAATTCTGCAAGCTGCTACAGATTTAGTCGGCTACAAAACCTATTTAGATCTAGTCGGTACGTTTGCTCAAGGAAAGCGGCACGAGTCGGATAATCGCGTGGAGATCGATCGCGCCCGACAAGCGTTAGATCTGGCTGCCGAAGGTCGATCGGTCGTGGTCGTTTCTTCTGGTGATCCCGGCATTTATGCAATGGCAGCGGCAGTGTTTGAAGTGATCGATCGTGACGCAAACCCTTCCTGGGAGCAGCTTGATATCCACGTCGCGCCCGGAATTTCAGCCATGCAAGCGGCAGCAGCGGCGATCGGTGCACCGCTGGGGCATGACTTCTGCGCCATCTCCCTTTCCGACATCCTCAAACCCTGGTTGGTGATTGAACAACGTCTTGCAGCAGCGGCTCAAGCTGATTTTGTTATCGCGTTCTACAATCCCGTTTCTAAACAGCGAACGTGGCAACTCGATAAGGCAAAAGAGATTTTAAGGCAATGGCGATCGTCCACAACACCTGTCGTCTTGGCACGCAATTTGGGGCGATCGGGTCAATCTGTACAGGTCATAACGCTTGATCAGCTTGTGTCAGCAGATGCAGATATGCGAACAGTTATTCTCGTCGGTTCTAGCCAGACCCGCACGATTGCGCGATCGGATGGTAGCGTATGGGTTTACACTCCACGGCATTATCAAGACGATCTCCAAACGAACCATCACGATCAAACGGCGATCGTGTAAATTACTGGGCGTAATTAAACTAAAGATGATTCTGGGGGTGGAGGGGGTGGAACCCCCTGCCTGGGGGCAGCGCCCCCAAACCCCTACCTCACAACTAATTGTGACTACCTACTTAATGTGCCTGAAATTCATGCTGTCTGATGGCTCAAGCAACGGCTCTAGGAGGGCGATCGAAACCAAAAGGAGAATTGCGATAAAATCAGAAGACTCATGGGGCAAAATGGTAGGGTAACGCTGTTATTTCCAGGAGAACTGCTGGGTTTTGAGGATGTCTTATGTCTAAGGGTCTTGTCAGTCGTCGTCGCACCGCTCCCTGGATGCATCGCTGGTCGCGCCCACTGATTGGCGGCGTTGCGATTCTGGGCGCACTCAATACTGCCTATCTCACCATCACCAGGTTCACCAATACCGAAACAGCTTGCCCTACAGGCGGCTGTGAGCAGGTGCTTTCTAGTCCTTACGCCACCGTCTTTGGATTGCCTTTAGCGCTGTTTGGGTTAGTGGCATACATCAGCATGGCGATCTTTGCGTTCGCACCCCTGGCGATTCAGGGCGATCAGCAAAAAGAACTGCGATCGAAACTGGAAAACTGGACCTGGTTACTGTTGTTTGCCGGATCAACCGCCATGCTAATCTTTAGCGGCTATTTGATCAGCATCATGGTCACCAAGTTTGTGATGCCTTTCGGCGTAAAAGCTATCTGTTATTACTGCATTGCCTCAGCGGTTTTTGCGCTCAGCCTTTTTATCCTCACTCTTTTAGGTCGCGCCTGGGATGATGTTGGACAACTTTTTTTCACAGGCATCATCGTTGGCATGGTGACGCTTGTAGGGACGTTGGCGATTTTTGCGCCTGTAGGCAAACCTGTTGCGGATGCTTACAATATTGCGTCTAGCAGCGGACAAGTGTTTTTTACCATCAAAGACACGTCTGGCGAGTCAGAAAGGCAGCTTGCCCGTCATCTCAAACAAACTGGCGCAAAAATGTACAGCGCCTACTGGTGCCCGCATTGTTACCAACAAAAAAAGCTGTTTGGGGTTGAAGCGCTCAATGATTTACCCGCTGTTGAATGCGCCTCGGATGGCAAAAACAATCAAACGGCTGTTTGTCAAGAAGTCGCTGCCAGAGCCGAGAAGCAACTGGGGCAGGGGTTTGGGTTTCCTACCTGGGAGATTAATGGCAAGTTTTATTCTGGTCAGGCAGCATTGCAAGAATTAGCCGATCGCTCTGGCTACACGGGACCGCGTAGTTTTAAGAATACTCTTTAGTGTAGGACTCGCGCCAACGCCTTCTCTACGTGAGCTTCATGGCGGAACGGAGCAAAACCCTGGTACTGACAGCAACCGATCGCCGTAGACTGAGTTACGGTCGTTAGCCAGGTTCAGGAGTTTATGCTTTCCCTTTTTGCCAGTGTGTTGCTTGCTCAGACTGTACCGATGCCTCCCATCTTGCCGCAAGAAATCGTCATTCCCCAACAGACGCGACCCTTACCCGGTGGGCTGGATCAGGTGCCCGTATTCAATAGCAACAACCCAGAAATCGTGAAGACGGAGGGCATTTTGCTCTCAACGTTTCCACCGCAGGGCAAGCGGGTGCCGGGTGCCCATCTCGATTTTCCGTTTCGGGGGCGGTTTGATCTGTTCTCGCACCACATTGCACGGGCGATCGAAACGCCCAACGATTTACGATCGCTCTATCTGGGCGTGATTGTTTACAATCCAGGCAACGAACCCGTCACGGTGGATGTGCTGCAAGCTGCAAGCTATCTCAGCCAGCCGGATGCTCCATTTATTGCGTTGCCACCACAGCTTGAGAATGCCTTGGGTACGGTTTACGCAGGACCGGGCGATCGCGCGATGAATGACGTTCTGCGAGGGCGACGGCAAGATGGCTGGAGCGATCGCTTGATCATTCCAGCCAAGCAAAGCCGGATGTTGATGAATCTGCCGATTCCCGTGCGTACCTTGACCCCACCGTTGAATGGGCGATCGACGTTAGTACGGCTCCACAGCAATGGTGCCGTCTACATGGCAAATCTGGCAATGTTTGCCAAGCAAAATCCAGACGGTAGCGAACGGGCACCCACCCTGGAAGAATGGGAGGCACTGCTAGAGGCAGGCGACTTTGCTGGACCGCGTGAAACCGCTCCTAGCCCACCCGATCGCCTGACAGGAGCAGAAATCTATGGTCGGGTTGCAGCAGTCGCGCAAGGTTCCCAGTGGCGGACTCAAGTAACTGACCCAGATAGTCGTCTGTTAGCCATTCCACAGCGCGGACAGTCTTATTCCTACGGCTTGAGCACACTTCTGGCTGGCAAGATGGGCACGGGACAAAACCAGAGCGCCACCCTGCTCACTCGCTATCCAGGCACAGCTTATCAGGCGCACGGCAACTATGGCATTGAATACAGCCTCACCATGCCCTTAGTCAACAATACGGAGGCACCCCAAACAGTACAGGTGCTGATGCAAACACCGCTAAAAGAAGACACGTTAAGCAAACCAGGTCTGCGGTTCCGGCAACCACCCTATCCAAATGTGTTCTTCCGAGGCACGGTTCGCATCCGCTATAACGACGATCGCGGTCTTCCTCGTACCCAGTACTGGCATCTGGTACAGCGTCGGGGGCAAGTGGGAGAAGCGCTGGCAACATTTATGATGCCTCCGGGCGATCGGCGTTTAGTGCAAGTCGACTTCCTGTATCCACCAGATGCCACGCCACCTCAGATGCTCACCATCCAAACGTTGAGCACACCACAGTTGCAGCAGTCATCAGGGGACAATCGCTTGTCTCCATAAACCTGCTTGTATCAAGACAGACAGCTTTGAGGTATGTTGCAGCTCTATGCCTTTAGCTACTGAAGACAAAGGACGCTAGCAAAGAACAGGCGATCGAGAAAAGCGTGCAAGCGATTAAGCTCAAAGCGATTGCTTGTATTCGTGCAACTTTTTAGGGCAGCTAGAGACTTATGAGCTGGTTGACTGACAAATCTACTTTTGTAGGTTGGGTTGTAGCTTGCTTCTGCGTAGCAGCACAACGTGAGACCCAACACTAGCTTAGGTTCTGTTGGGTTACGCTATCGCTAACCCAACCTACGCAAGCATCGGGGTTTCGAGAGTTTTGTCAGTCAATCAGGACTTATGAGTCTAAAACAAGCTCTAGACTGCCGTTAACCTCACTTGCGCCTTAGAGCAAACAGCTAAATCGCTTCAAAGTTTTTCTCACCTGTGCGGATACGAATGATTTGATCGACTGGGGTAATGAAAATTTTGCCATCCCCAATTTCGCCAGTGCGGGCAGCAACAATAATCTTTTCTACCACCATGTCAACCTGATCATCTTCGACTACGATTTCAACTTTAAGCTTTTGCAAAAACTCAACCGTATACTCAGAGCCTCGGTAACGCTCAGTCTGCCCCTTCTGTCGCCCAAAGCCTCGGACTTCAGACACGGTCATACCGACGATGCCAGCATTGACAAGCGCGATTTTGACTTCATCAAGCTTGAATGGACGAATAATTGCTTCAACCTTCTTCAATTCCCACACTCCTTGTTTTATCTACCAGTAAATTGTCTAGCAAAACACTTTCTATCACCGTCAAAAGCGTCTGTTTTGTAGATAAAGATACAATTTATCGTGATGCATGGCTATCTTTCGGTAGAAACTCGCGTGTCACTCTACTAAAAGTTTGATCTCCCCACCAGTGTCCTTTACATTTCAGCGTGAGGGTAGCAACGGACGAACAATGAAAAATCCCGTACCAAAGGCAGAGATGACGATGAAGCAAATCACGATCGCCAGCCACCAACCACCCATTTCTGCACTCCGCTCTTTCGATGCGGACTGCCGCAGTTTACCTTCTTGCTCTGTGAAGAGTGGTTTTTGGGCAGGTGGTTCGGGTTTTTCTACAACACCCGCAGCAGTCATCGGCATAGCAGCAGGTGGTTGAAAGTGAAGTTCCAAGCCCTGTAAGGCTGTAGGCACTGTAGGCAACTGGTTTACAAGCAACTGGTTAGCAGGTAAATGGGCATCAGCAGTTTGGCGAAGCTGTAGAGCCGACTGCACAACCCGCTCAATTTCTACCCGTAACTGCTGGTTTTGCTGCGTCAACTGCTGATTTTGCTGCGCGAGCGACTCCATTTTTGTCTGAGTCGCCTTTAGCTCAGTCGCCACTTCCCGATACAGTGAGATGGGCACTGACGGCGCGTGAGGGTTGGCTGAAATTTTTTGAACATTGGAGCCTTGAGCCTTTCGTGGAGACTGCTTGGCGTTTATTCTAGATGTCATAGGTTTACGTCTGAACGCTAGAGTCGATAAACTACGCTCACAATAGCCGCAATTAGAGCGATCGCCGCAAAATTTGTCAAGAAATTCTCTAAAATCCGCAAACAATTTTACGCATCACCATGAGCCACCCCGAAACGCAACAATTCTCAACTGCTGAATTTGAGACTCAGGATCAGACTGCTGAACCCAAGTATGGTGAGCGACACATTGCTCAGGGTGAACTCATTACCTTTCCGAATCCCAGAGTGGGGCGACGATATGATATTCACATCACGCTGCCGGAGTTTACCTGCAAGTGCCCGTTTTCCGGCTACCCCGATTTTGCCACGATCTATCTATCCTATGTGCCGAATCAACGGGTCGTGGAACTGAAGGCAATCAAGCTGTATATCAATAGCTACCGCGATCGCTACATCTCCCACGAAGAATCCGTCAACCAAATTCTGGATGACTTCGTTGCCGCCTGCGATCCCCTGGAGGTAAAAATCAAAGGCGATTTCTTACCGCGTGGCAACGTGCATACCGTGATTGAGGTCGCGCATAAGAAAGAAACATAGTAGATAACTTATGGCAAAAATCGGAGACGACGTTGATCCACAGGAATTGCAGTCTTTTACTCAAAAGGCATCCCACTTTGAATCATTGGCTTCGCAGCCTTTAATTGGTTGGATGTTAGACGTAACGAAATACTTTGTCCTACTGCTGGCAACTCTGGTTGCTGTAGCTTCTACTGTTATTTGGTGTTTGGGAGCGATTTCAGAGGCAAACGTTTGGGCTAGGTTTGTGACCGGAGCAGTGGTTGGAGCAGCAGTTGGAATTTTGCTGCTGCTTGTAGCGCTTAACTTATATTGGGCTGTAGAAAAAGCGGACAGTTCAGCGCGGTTTTATGGCACTTCAATCGCTCCAGTCTTGGGAGGTGGAATTGGAGCAATTGGGGGGGCGATCGTTGCGGCAACGGCGGGATTACACTATTTGGAAGGTGTTGCAGCAACCGACTGGGGCAGAGTTTTACTGGGTAGTTCAACTGGAGCAGTAGCAGGTAACGTTGCGCTGGTCGGGTTGAGAGTTTTGTTTGAAATAAGCTCAAAAGCCTTCAGCTTCTTCCAGTTCAAGGATAAATTGGTGCAAGAATCACTAGAATCGCATTTTCTTGCACCATACGAATCTTTTTTGGCGATTCTTTTGTACGAGCTGCCGTTTCTTTTTTGGGTGGGTGGACTAATTGGCGCGATCGCGGGTGCAATTTTTAGCCAGTTATAGATTAATCACTCTCTGATTTGTTCCCAAGATTCTTATTAGAAGTACAGAGAGTAACTCTCTTAAATCATCCTGGTTATCTATGATTGGCGATCGCGCTCTAATTTATTTGAGTTTGTGACAGTGGTATGGCGATCGCTTCGATTTGAGATTCAGAGACTTCAACCGTATCTTGAGGAATCAAACCTTCGAGACTATACCCGTTTTCTCGTCCGTTTAGCATAGGGTAAAACTCTACAATTGTGCCAATGCTTCCTTGCTTCAAACGCAGCGCAGGCATATCCTCTTTTAAAGCAACTTGTGTGAACAGTTGGAATTTCATGTACTTACCTCCTACGCAGGAAACAGTGTAACAAATTGTGTTCTTCGCTCTGTAACCATCCAAATAGTTTTGACTCGTATTGCTCTACCATTTGGGCTGATTAAATTGCCCGTAGTTATATATTTTTGTCCATATTGTGTCAGGGCTGTTGGAATAGCTTCTAACGGTAAAATTTGCTCTCTCAAATCTTGCTGAAGCTGCTGCCAATTTTCTAACCTATAGCCTGCGCTAAAAACTGCGATTTATCGTCCTTCGCCAACGGAATCAGTAGGTATTTTGTCAGTTACGCGATGTGCAACTAATTCGCCCTCATCCCCACCCTTCTCCCTGGGGAGAAGGGCTTCCAGACCGTTCCAATTCCCTCTCCCGATGGGAGAGGGCTAGGGTGAGGGCAGTTTTGGCAGGTATTTTAGGAAAGTCGCGCATCGCGTCAGTTTTACTTCCGCAATGATGGCATTTGGATCAAGTATTGCCATTGGCACTGAAAAACCATGCGTTGAGTTTAGCAGCAGCTTATTAAGGCTGACCTAGCTATTGCTTAGCTGATGCAGCGTTAGGACGCACGTTACGCCGATTCAAGTCGAGTTTGGCGCGGAGTTCATCTTTGATACGATTGAGGATGGAGGTTTCATCGAGGGAGGAGAGGATACGGGTCACAACGGCTTTAGGTCCATCATCGCCCCAGGAGGCACCGTTGGCGAGATATGCCTTGGTGACTTGCCCGATCGCGTATGTCGAAACCCCGGCAACGCCCGCTTGAGTCAGGGCTACAGATACATAGGCACCCAACGACACGCCACCTGTGGCAGGTGCCGCTAGACCGAGCAAGCTTTTCAGCGAACCGAGTCCCAGCGTTGCCAGCAGTTCACTGGCAGTCACGCCACCCATTGCCAGCGCAATTTTTTGCAGCAAGTTGATAGCACCATGCTGAGTCATGCTGATGCCGTAGAGCTTGGAGAGGGAGAGAATCAGGGCGACATCAATGACGGCGCTGCTCAGCAGATCGACGACGGTGATGGGGTTGAGCGCGATCGCCACTGCTTTTGTGATCACGCCATTCCAGATCACGCGATCGGCGCTCTGATTGCGGATATCCATTTTGCGATCAACCAGGCGATCGTTCACATCATCAGCAAACAGCATCGTGTTGAGTGCTACGAGCGCTTTGCCTTCGCGATACAGGATTTCGAGAATTTTCAGCTTTAGCTCGTCGATTTGCGGTTCGCCTGTGCTGAGTTGTGCGGCAACGCGACCATCGGGACGGCGGACTGCCTTTGCCTGTAACGGCGAGGCGGCTGCCATGACAATTTCATCGGGTGAGAGCAGTTCCCGCACGCGTTCGTCTCGGATTTTGTGATAAATGGCGAGGCGATCGGCATCGGGATATTGGTCGATTTTATTAAACACCAGCAGGATGGGCTTGCTGGCATTTCGCAGCTCTGATAACGCCTGGTATTCTACCTTTGTCATGTCGCCTGCAATCAGAAACAGAATCAAGTCTGCTTGCTTGGCAACTTGCCGCGCCAGTGCTTCTCGCGCTTCGCCATCTACTTCATCAATGCCGGGAGTGTCAATCAGTTCGATGTGAGAATCGCCAACGCTGGGTAGAGCAACGCGCAGAATGGGGCGGTTACTGCCAGCAATTGCCTCGCGCTTGATGTTCCAGCTTGCGGTTTGGGACGCACGAGTGACACCATGAACGGGTCCCGTCTCGAAGACACGATCGCCCAACAAGGCATTCAGCAACGATGACTTACCGCGTCCCACCATGCCAAAAACGGCAATGTGAACCACCTGGCGATCGAGCTTATCCAGCAGCGCTTCTAGCCCACCGATTTCTGGCTCCAGTCCACGCCGTTCTTGCGGAGTTAAGTCCAGGTTCTCAACTAACTCATGCAACGCACTTTGAGCCTGCCGATAGTTCAGCTCTGCTTGAATGTCTTCAAATCCAAGAATAGCTTCGTCAAGCTCCTGACTAAATTGGCTGTGCCTTTGAGGTGACCCCAAAGTTGGCGATGGCTCAGACATAAATGACGCTAGTCATAATTTGGGTGACTGCTTCATCCTAGCGATTTCGCACGAAGACTAGAGTGCGGATGACTTGTCCTTGCCACAACTTCAATCCTGATAATCGATCGTTTCGGTGCCGTGTTGATAATCGAATGGATCAGGGATCGCAGTATTGGGATTGGGTTGATTGGGGCGAGACGATCGCGAGCGTTCAACCTTACGCGCTGTAGGCGTTGACGATCCGTTTTCACTGCTGCTGCGGGGATCGCTGGAGTCGGGTGAAGCCAGATCAGGAGTACGATCAGGTATAGACTGCTTCAGCGGTTCCTCTGGAGACGCTACACGTCGATTAGGGTATGCGGCTTCTGATGGTGCGTCGCTGAGATGTTTACTGCTATACGAGGCACTGGTATATGAATCACTGGTAGATGAATCACTGTCGTAGGAGGCGCTATTGCGTTCGGCTTGGGGTCGTGGTGTCGGCGGGCGATCGACCCTACGTCGTTGAGTGGTAGACTTCGGCGATCGAGTAAACGTCCTCCAGGCAGCTTTAAGACCAACCACTACGCTACGAGTGCTGTATTGCACACGCTGAGCCTGTTGGCGCACTCCCGTTAAGCTCTGATCTACCTGCTTTACGACCTGACCAGCACTCTGCACGCCTTCACTCACATCCTCTGTCAAGTCGCTGATCTCCAGCCCTGTGAGCCGAATTGCTTGTAAGGTGGGCGGAAACTCGCGTCGAAGCGTATCAAACAGTTTCTCAGCACTCCGGGCAGCGCGGGAAAGCTCTCTAAAGGTGGGGATCGCTATGACCAGCACGATCGTCAGGCTAACCGTGACGAACAGCAAAGACAACACTAGCCAGAACAACGGATCAGTCACAGGTATGCCTACAGCAGATTGTCGTGAGCAGGAGACTCCATCTCAGGTCGCGGGATTTCAGCCGTTTCTAGCGCCTGATGCTCTTGTTGGGTGGCTTCAAGACCCGCCGCGATCGCCTCTCGCAGTCGCACAAGTGTACCGTCCCAGTTTCGCAACGCTGATTCAGACAGGCGATCGGCTTGGAGCTGTACACTACTCGACAGATCTTCTGCCAATTCTGGTAAAGCGTCGGCTGATTTCTTCAAAAACTGGCGAGTTTCACGTCCAGCACGAGGCGCTAAGAGAATGCCAGTGAGTGTGCCGATCGCGGTTCCCACCAGTAGTCCTCCCAGAAATGCTCCAGAGCGGTTGTTTGACATGTTCTGGTTTTCCTTCTTAACTACGACTCGCCGTCTTGTGTGCAAACTGCCAGCGCCAAAACCCGACCTGTTTAATCCAGTCTCACCGAAGCAAGACAGAAGCAGCAGATGAAACCGCATTTAAAGCAGCGTACTTCAGGCAGTAAGGCATTGGCAGTACTGGCACTAACACCTTCTAAATCTACCCCAACATTACCCCGACGATTGGTCGCTTGCCTCTGTATGCAACAGGTGTGCTCTAAAAGGTTGCTTTTTCGCTGCAACGTCAACCGCTCAAGGGGAGTAATCTACCGAAGGGAGCGGCTTGGTGAGGCTTTGCTAGGCGATCGCGATCGCTGCACAAGCAGGAAGCGGCGCTGCCACAGCGTTTGTCCTAAACTGAGAAGCGCTAGAGCCTGTTGAGCACGTTGAAGCTGAGGTTCCAGGCTCCGATAGTGTGCTCGTAATTGATCGATGCCAGAGTGTCCTCTAGCAATTGTGTCCGGCGCACGGTGCAGTACCCGATGTACCGCTCGTTCAAACGATGATAGCGTGTTAGCTGCTCTTGCCAAGCGATGTTTGAGTCGCCAAAGCTGCCAGGCAGCAACTAAGCAAAGCAACCCAACACTCACATTGCATACTAAAACAGTGATCAACATCAAACGTCTCGTATTAAGTCGATGGACACCGCTAACGGCTTTCAGCTTTTAGGCTAGTAAGGCTCACCTTATAAAGTATTGTAGGTCGAGTTTTCTCTGGAAACACGCTTGAGCGCTCCCGCACCATCGATCGTTCCAGAGTTGATTCTGGCAAGAGTGAACGAATGCAACACGGAATCATCAAAGGCTTCATTGCAGGCAATAATCATCTGAGAGTGAGGAATCATTATGGTGCAGGGGACTTCGACAACCCTTTTTGTCAATCCAGCAGCGGGTAACGATAGTAGTAGCGGCACACAGGCGGCTCCCTTCAAAACGATTAGCCGTGCGCTTCAAGCGGCTCAAGCAGGTACAGCCATTCAACTGGCATCAGGCACTTACAGCTCTGCGACCGGTGAGGCGTTTCCAATCAAAATTCCTTCGGGGGTAACGGTGATCGGTAGCGAAGCCAGCAAAGGCAGCGGTATTTTAATCTCCGGCAGCGGTATCTTTCCCAGCCCCACGTTTGCCAACCAGAATGTTACCTTTCAACTGGCAAATAATGCTCAATTAAAGGGCGTAACGGTCACAAATCCGGAGATTCGCGGTACGGGAGCGTGGGTTGAGTCGACTAATCCCACGATCGCCAACAACACTTTTACCAACTGCAAGCGCGAGGGCGTTTTTGCCACAGGTACGGCAACACCTCTCGTGACAGGCAATGTTGTCATCCAAAACTCCGCCAGCGGGTTTTCCATCACGCGCAATTCTAAAGGCGAATGGCGACAAAACGTCTGTCGGCAAACTGGTTTTGGAATCGCCGTTGGCGATAGCGCCGCACCGCTTTTAGCAGAAAACCAAATTTCTGAAAATCGTGCTGGCATTGTCATTAACAAGCAATCAAAAGCAGTGCTGCGCGGCAATATTGTTCAGAACAATACAGAAGCTGGCTTGGTCGTCACGGAGACAGCGCTACCGGATTTGGGCAACAGTCAGGCTCCAGGCGGCAATATTTTTCGGCAAAACGGACAGTTTGATATTCAAAACGGCACAACCCTCACGCTGATTTCAGTTGGCAATCAAGTTGATCCCACCAAGGTACAGGGCGCGATCGACTTTGTTGGCAATGAGATTCCAACCCCTGCACCGGTGCCTTCGGCAACTCCAACCCCCACGCCTGCACCCACTCCCACGCCTGCACCCACTCCCACGCCTGCACCCCCACCCTCAAATCCAGCCGGGTTTGACGATACGCAGGGACATTGGGCAGAGTCGTTTATTCAGGGGTTAGTCAGCAGGGGCTTTATCAGCGGTTTCCCAGATGGCACGTTCAAACCCGAAGCACCCATTACCCGTGCTCAGTATGCAGCGGTGATTGCGAAAACCTTTGATTTGCCTGCCAAGCAACCTGCTAAACGCTTTAGTGACGTACCACAGAGTTTTTGGGCGGCTGATCTGATCATAAAAGCCAACCAGATGGGCTTTATTACAGGATTTCCAGACAATACGTTTCGTCCCAATCAAAACCTGACTCGCGTCCAGTTGATCGTCTCGCTGATTGGCGGGATTGGTCTCACAGGCGGTGTTTTGGATGTGTTGAAGGTGTATAGCGATCGCGCCCAGATTCCCAGCTATGCCACCGAGAACGTGGCGATCGCAACCCAGCGCCGGATTGTGGTCAATCATCCCAACGTCCGACAACTGGAACCCATGCGGGATGCGACACGTGCCGAAGTGGTCGCCATCATTTACCAATCGCTTGTGGCGCTGAACCGGGCACCCGCGATCGTGTCTGCCTTTATCGTCGCGCCCGATGCTCCATTACCCCTCTTCACCGATATTCAAGGGCATTGGGCAGCCGATTTTATCGTCGGATTGGCGAATCAGAACCTGATTAGTGGCTTTGAGGACGGCAGCTTTAAGCCTGATGTCACGATGAACCGCGCCCAGTATGCTGCGATCATTGCCAAAGCCTTCAACCCACCACCGAAGCGCACTGTGGTTAATTTTGCCGATATTCCTGCCAACTTTTGGGCGAAACCCGCGATCGACCAGGCGTATCAGGGTGGGTTTATTTCCGGCTTTCCTGATGGCACGTTTAAACCAAATCAGAATGTCTTGCGGCTTCAGGTTTGGCTCTCGCTGGTGAGTGGTTTGGGCTTACCTGTAGGCGATATGAGTTTACTCAATGGGTACGACGATCGCAGCAGTGTGCCCCAGAATGCTCAGGATGAGGTGGCTACGGCGACAAAAGCGAAAATCGTCGTAAACTTCCCCAACGTCCGACAGCTAAATGCGACGCGTGAGGCGACTAGAGCAGAAGTCGTGGCGATCGTGTATCAGGGGTTAGTCCAGGCAGGACGAGCCGCTGCGATTAATTCGCCGTACATTGTTGCAGTGTAAGAGTGTTGACCGCAGAGGCGCAGAGCACGCAGAGTAAAGGCTCAGCGGACTCTGCATCTCTGCGGTTAGATCGTTCGTACCAGTGAGTCTGTTGCTTTTAGCTCAAAGATTTTCTCTAGAACATCCTCGACGATTTTGTCGGGTGTTGATGCGCCAGAGGTAATTCCCACCACAACGGAGCCGTTGGGTAGCCAATTTTCGACTACTTCTAAATCGCGCTTTAGAGGCTTATGCTCAATCCGGTTGCCGGGACCAATGCGATCGGCACTGTCGATGTGGTATGAGGGAATGCCACGCTCGATCGCGATTTCTTGTAAATGAGTGGTGTTGGACGAGTTATAGCCGCCAATGACCATCATTAAATCCAGTTTTTCTTCGACGAGCTGGAACATCGCATCCTGACGTTCTTGCGTGGCATCGCAGATGGTATTGAAGCTCAGGAAATGCTGATTGAGTTGATCGGGACCATACTTTCGCATCATCGTGCGCTCAAACAGTTTGCCCAACTGCTCTGTTTCACCTTTCAGCATGGTGGTCTGGTTCGCAATGCCAACCCGATCTAGATCGAAATCAGGATCAAAACCAGCCGAGTGGGCACGATCGAATTTGGTCATAAACTCAGCGCGATCGCCACCATTGAGGATGTAGTTGGCAACGTACTCTGCTTCCGCCATGTTCAGCACGATCAGATACTTGCCTGCAAACGAACTGGTCGCAACCGTTTCCTCGTGGTTGTACTTGCCGTGGATGATGGAGGTGTAGTCTACTTTCTTGTGCTTTTCAACCGTCGTCCAGACTTTAGACACCCAGGGGCAGGTGGTATCCACGATCGTGCAACCCCGCTCATTCAAAAACTGCATCTCCTGCACACTGGCTCCAAACGCAGGCAAAATCACCACGTCACCCCGATCGATCCCCGAAAAATCTTTTTCGCCATGCGTCACTTCAATGAACTGCACATTCATCTCTCGCAGGCGCTGGTTGACCGAAGGATTGTGGATAATCTCATTCGTAATCCAGATCTGCTCTGTTGGAAAATGCTGCCGCGTTTCGTACGCCATCGCTACTGCCCGTTCGACTCCCCAGCAAAAGCCAAATGCCTCTGCCAGACGAATAGTGACTGCTCCCCGTTGAATGGTGAAGTGGTTAGTACGAATCTGCTGCACCAGGCTGCTTTGATATTCCGACTGCATCTGGTCAGAGACATCAGCTTCGTGCCCAAACCCCTTCCGGTGATAGTTCTCCGAACTGTTTAGCGATCGCTTAAAGGCTCTTGTATCCATACCTTGCATTTCCTCTGTTGCAACCACACCCGACACTTGGCTTCCTTTCATCATACGCGCTGGCGCGATCGTGAACTAACGGTTGATGGAAAGCAGAAGACAAAAGCCCAAATTTTCAAATGCAGCCTTCTCATCAGATGTAACCTTCTTAGAAGACATTTTCTTAAACTGTGGACATTTTGCTAGATCTATGCTCCTTCTCGAAATTCTGCTATGATAGCTCCCAAAGTGTTCAAATTGCTCATCGCTAAGGTAGTCAAGCGTTTGCTGCTTTAACCGCAATTGGACGTGTCCCTCGAAACTTGGTTGGAGAGAAGCGTGACTATTTACGTTGGTAACCTATCCTTCCAGGCTACTGAAGACGACCTACGAGAAGTATTCGCAGAATACGGCGAAGTCAGTCGGATTAGCCTTCCTACAGACCGCGAAACAGGCAGAAAGCGCGGGTTTGCCTTCGTCGAGATGAAGGACGAATCGAAAGAAGACCTGGCAATTTCTGAGCTTGATGGTGCCGAATGGCTTGGACGCGAACTGAAAGTCAACAAAGCGAAGCCGCGCGAAGACAGCCGTGGCTCTGGTGGAGGGAGAAGTCTTTCCAATAGTCCCTACTAAATGGGGTAGTGCTCTAGCTCATAGTGACGAGCGTGCGATCGCCTCTAGCGATCGTGCAACGACCCGCTGCTAAGACCCATTTCAAGTCGGTTTCATTTCGCGCCTAAAAAACAGCCTTCAAGGAGCTAAAACGAGAGCAAAACGCTGCTCATTTTAGTCAAACTGAAGGGCGATCAGCGTTAGGGCTATTGGTTGCTGTGTTTGGCACTTCGCTGAGCCAAGTTTTTGGTTGCCTTTAACCAGCTTGCAGAAACTTTGTCACGCACCCGCGATCGCATCAGAACCTTACAGTTTGCTGTGTCTGAGCCTGAGTGCCTCAGTGAGGCTCAATGCGTCCCTGACACCGTATCCAGCGAGTTTACCTATCTGAGTGAAGACGACTGCAAGCTTACGGCTTTTGCGGAAACTTGCGTACTCGATAGTCACCCTCCTCAATAATTTTGTAGGTATTCTGCCCCAGTTGTTGAGCAAACAGCTTTTCAGTTGCTTCCAAATCTTTTGCAGGCACCGCTTTCCAAGCTTCACGGTTCGCCCAATGAATGACAAGCACCACGATGTCTGCACTTTTAGCGTCAAGCCAAACCTGTTTGCCAAGATAACCAGGATACTTAGATAGAGCGGCTGTCCAAATTTCCTCATCTTTTTGAATAAATTTTTCGCGCAGCGCTGGAGCAACCTGAACTTTTAACCACTCGATGACCATAGAAGTAAGGTAAGAAGATAAAGAAGGCAAGCGTACTCTAGCGTCGAGCGTCGAGGAATGCAACTATACCGCTGTAAGACATTGCTGACAGTTATAAATGCAACTGCACAGAAGATACTGCAAATTTGACAGAATAAGGGAGTACTTCAGAGGCGACAACGCCGCGCCGCATCTGTTACAACATACCCATAGGAAAACCAGCATGGATAATAATAATTGGCTCTCGCAACTGTTGATGCTTGGCGTTGGCACCACGTCACTCGTTGCGGACAAGGTTAAAGAAGTCAGCGAACAACTGGTGAGAGACGGTAAGCTTGACCCCGAACAAGCAAAGGATGTCGTTGATGACCTGATGCAGACGCTGAAGTCAGAACAAGGGAACTTTGAGTCACAGGTACAGCGGCAAATTCGCAATATCATGCAAGATGTTGGTGTTCCCCGCCAGTCGGAAGTGGATGAACTGCGTGGTCGTATCGATCGCCTGGAGCGGCAGCTCAGAGATTTTGAAAATAAGCTTTGGCGCTAAAGCACGGCAGGTTTAGGGGAGGGAGAGTTAGCGATCGAAACCAGTTGGCTCTCTGTGAAAAGAACAGATACCAAAAACACGTATGCTGCTTCTAGGTTTCTAATTTGATGGTGCTGACCTCTTATACCCAACAACCTATGCAGGCGCGTGCTTTACTGCTAGTCAATCGTAACGCTCGTCGAGGACAGAATGATCTGTCAGGCGCGATCGCTCAGCTTCGAGAGGCTGGTTTCGACTTGATCGAGCCACCCAACAGCGACCCTCAGAGCTTGTCGGAGACGATTCGACGGTACGCAAAGCAGGTCGATCTGGTAATTATTGGTGGCGGTGATGGCACGCTCAATGCCGCGATCGAGGGCTTGCTCGACACTCAACTACCGTTGGGCATTTTGCCCCTGGGCACAGCAAACGATCTGGCTCGTACCCTCGGCATTTCCACAACGCTGTCAGATGCTTGTGAAGTCATTAAAAGCGGGCGCTCCGAACGCATCGATTTGGGCTGGGTCAACGGCAAGCATTTCTTTAACGTTGCCAGCTTGGGGTTGAGCGTCAAAATCACTCAGCAGCTTAGTCGTGAGATTAAACGACGGTGGGGAGTGCTTGCCTATGCGATCGCCGCCTGCCAGGTCTTGCTCAAATCCGTTCCGTTTACCGCTGAAATTCACGCCAACGGTGAATCGATACGGGTCAGAACGGTACAGATTGCGATCGGTAATGGGCGTTACTATGGCGGCGGCATGACCGTAGCAGCAGATGCGGCAATTGACGATCAGCGCCTGGATCTCTACAGCCTTGAAATTAAGCATTGGTGGCAAATGGTCGCACTGTTGCCCAATATGCGCTCTGGTACCCACAGCTCGTGGTCATTTGTGCGATCGATCGCGAGTCAAGAAATCGAGTTGACCACCCACAGACGCTACTCCATCAACACCGATGGTGAACTGACCACCAGCACTCCGGCTCGTTTCCGCGTCATTCCTAAAGCGCTTGTGGTACTGGTTCCCTGACCAACGCATAAGCCACGATGATCTCAACAGAAGGCTTCAGGAAGCTCCGTCGAGTTGCGATGGCATTTTGCTGACTGCTGATAGCCAACCGCTGATAGCCGATTCGCCTAGTTCAACTGCTTCTCCAATCGTTCAAACTGTTGAAATTGCCGCCATGCTTGTGTAGGGTTGCCCTGCATTAGAGCCGCTACACTGCTCAGCGCGTACAGTTCGGGTAGTTGAGCATTGAGCTTGAGCGCAGTCTGTAGCGCCGTTTGAGCCGTTTGAGCGCGAAAATCGTAGAGATTGATGAACGCAAGATAGCCATAGGCATACGGGTTTTGGGCATCAAGCTGGACGACTTGCTGAAGCGAGGCGATCGCATCTCCCACCCGGCGCTTCAGCACCGTTGCTAATGCCAGCGTATAAGCAAACTCACGATTCTTCGGTTCTTGCGTCAGACGATATGCTGTCGCTTGCCTTGCCTGATCAGCGTAGTCCTGCGTGGGGTCGTATTGATTGATGCGCCCGATCTGGTCAAAGGCAGCAGTCAACGCCTTGCCGCCCTTTGGCAGTGCCATTGATAGCGTGCGTAATTGTGTGACGAGATCCAACTCTGGTGCAGGGCTGGCAGTAGCCTTTGCGTCCAAGCTCAGACTGACTGATGGAGTGGCGATCGCAGCCGTTTTACCAGTCTGGCGATCCAGATAGGTCGCTTTTAGAAAATACGTTCCAGTAGCAGTATCTTGGGGCGGCAGCATCGCCAAACGCTCTACCACTTGAAAACGAGACGCAGTGACTTCGGACAGCACTTTTGGGTGCAGCAAGCCCATGCCAATGCCGTGATCATGCAGCCAGCGTTGCGATGGTGCGGGCTGTCCTTGCTTGTGCCAGGTGAGCAGCACCAACCCCGACTGCAACGATCGCCAATCGCCAGACCAACGATAGGTCACTGGAATGGGTTTTCCCGGTGGCGCTTTTTCAGGAACAATCACTTGATCAAGCGTAATAGGGGAGGAGAGGAGAGCAGGGGGAACGAGGGAGACAGAGGAAAATGTAGCTTGCTGCGGCGGATTAGCCACCTCAAATCTGGAATTGACCGCTGACCGCTGGCTCCTGACTTCTGACTCCTGACTTCTGACTCCTGACTCCTGACCGCTGACCACTGACCGCTGACCGCTAACCGCTAACCGCTGACCGCTGACCGCTGACCGCTGACCGCTGACCGCTGACCGCTGACCGCTGACCGCTGACCGCTGACCGCTGACCGCTAACCGCTGACCGCTGACCGCTGACCGCTCACGTCGAAACCTGCCTTCTGCCTCCTCAATACCCACAACAGGTGTCACTTCTAGCAACGGAATCGTGCGACGAAAAAGCTTCAGGAGACTACGATCGGGTAACGTCCAGGTTTTGTACAGCGTAAAGTCAGCTCCCTGTTCAACGGCTTTGATGAGCGCTGTCTGAGGCTCTTGCTGACGAATCGAACCCTGATCCCCCGTTTTAGTCAGGAACCAGGCGATCGATCGAGCATCTTGTTCGACCTGCGATCGGCGTGTGCCAACCTGCCGTCCATAGACGCGAAAATTTTGGAGATTGCCGTAGTAGTTGATGTTGTGCTGGTTAAGTTGTCCCGTTGAAGGCACCACGCCAACGGTCGATCGCAAATAAGGCTGTGCTTGTATGACGGCTGCAATGACTTGCTCGTGGGGGTACGCCTCACCAGTGTAGGCAAAGTGCTGACCAAACACTGTTTGCAGTGGAGTGCTGCCAGGGGACATTGCCACCAGGTTGCTCAACATCAGCGCGATCGCTAATCCAACCGTACTCCACTGTAAAAGTTTCCAGCGCCTGGGCAGCAGCGTCATGCCATATGCCAACAGCAGCGCCACGATCGGCAAATAGGGCACCACGTAGCGATCGTCTTTGTTTACATTCAGCGATGACAGCACATAGCTGCCAGCACAGTAGCCAACCAGCCAGGTCAGCGCCGCTTGTGAAGTCGCGTAGACCTGCTGCCGATAGTTTTTGGGCTTCGGTTCAAAGTCTTCGCCCAGACAGCTCACCCGCGATCGCCGCCAGAAAAACAAAAAGCCGATGAGCGGCACGACCAACAGCGGCAGCGATATCATTGCAGGCATCGCTTTGAGATAGTACGTCCAGGCATCCAGAGACAGCAGGGAGGGATCACGTTCTGCGATCGCCGAATCAACGGTCGCTCGCTTAGTCGCTGACAGCATGAGCAGCCAGTTGGTGCGATACCACGGCAGCCAGATCACGGTTGACAGGCAGACTGCTAACACCAACTGCAAGAGGCGCATCCAGGCCCGCTGCCAGATTGTTTCCACTCCCGCCCATACCAGCGGCACAACGAGAAACAAGAGCGCTGGCTGCTTCACCATCAGCGCGAGACCGAGGGTAATGCCGATCGCGGCGGCTAACAACCAGTCTGAAAGGCTAAAGGATGAAGGATAAAGGCTAAAATCTGTTTCATTTTTTATTCTTAAGCCTTGAGCCTTGAGCCTTCTCCCCTGTCTCCACACGGTCAAACAAGCAAAACAGAGCGTTACCAGGGCTGCAAGGGGAAAGTCGAGCAAAAAATCGAGCCGCACTCGATACAACCCTGGCATAAGTAAGCACAGCCCTGCCGCCCATAGCGCCACGGGGAGGGTGAAAAGACTGATCCCGATGGTGTAAACCGAGCCAAGTAAAAGGGCGCTGAACCAAAGATTGACCAGTGTACTTTGATCAGCGCCACCACCAAACAGACCCACAAAGGGCGCTGTGGTGATGTAAACAAGGGGGGGAATCTTGGAGGACAACTGCCACAAACGCGTCCACCAATCACCTGAGAACCACTGTGGGGTTTGTAGTGCCTGCCAGTAGTTCAGCACGCCAGTCAAATAGTCGGCTTGATCCCAATCGGGTATGCTGTGGTCTAGAGCAAACCAGAGCCGATCGCCGATCGCCCCTACCAGCCAAATTAATCCTAAAATGGGCAAACCCTTCACCCACGGTCGCCGATTGCTTCCAATCACCGTCCAATCTGGCTCGTTAACAGCTTTTTCATCTTGACATGGGGAATCCCCGCTTCCCTAAAAACTTCGCCCTCTGGCTCAAACCCTAGCTGCTGATAAAAGTCCCGTACTGCCTCTTGAGCGTGAATGAGAACTTCTGCAACCTGTGCATTTGTCAAGAACGCCAGCGCTTCTACCATGATACGTTTGCCAATGCCAGAGCCACGTGCCGTTTTGAGCACAGCAACGCGCTCTACTTTAGCTGTGCGATCGTTGAGCCTGCGCATTCTGGCTGTACCGACGGGCTGCCCATCCAAATATGCCAGCAGATGATCAGCCGTCTCGTCTTTGCCATCAAACTCCAGGTCAGCGGCAACGCCTTGCTCGATCTGGAAAACAAGCGATCGAATGTGCTGAATAGCTGGAAAGTCGAGCGAAAAATCTGCAATTTTGATCACTAAATTGTCCATAATGTCTGCTACTAGCGATCGCCCGTTGCTAAATGTGATCAGCAAGTGTAGAAACCTGTTGAAAACCTATGGCAGAGAGTATAACGGATGGTCGATAGTGCCGTCTTCACACAAACCTGCCTTTAATTGACATCAATTCCTGGGAATACTGGCATGAGCACGTCATCACTGCTAAAGAGGGTTGAGTTTAAGCGTTGCGGCTTTAAGCTTTAAAGTTCGTCAGGGAATGACATCACGCGAGGAGAGAACATTGGTAGAAGAACGTGCTTTTTGGTTTGCCTGGTCACAGATAAGTGGCATTGGTCCCATTCTGCTCAGGCGATTGCAGAAGCACTTTGGCTCTTTGGTCACTGCGTGGGATGCCACCGCTTCAGAATTGGTGGAGGTGGAAGGGTTTGGCACTCAGACGGCAGACGCGATCGTGGCAGAGCGCCAGAAACTTGATCCATCAGTGCTCTTAGAACAGCATGAGCGCGAAAACCCCAACTTTTGGACACCCGCCGATGCAGACTATCCTCGCCTGCTGCTGGAAACGCCCGATCCACCAGCGCTACTGTATTATCGGGGCGAGGTCGATCGGCTAGAAAATCAGGGTATCACGCCAATGGTGGCGATCGTCGGCACTCGCGATCCCTCTGATTATGGCAGACGCTGGACTCGCCGCTTGACCACAACACTGGCACAGAGTGGTTTTACGGTCGTTTCGGGGTTGGCAGAAGGCATTGATACTGAAGTGCATCGAAGCTGCATTAGCTTAAATGGTCGTACGCTGGCAGTTCTAGGCACGGGTGTCGATGTCGTGTATCCCTGGTCAAATCGACATTTACACCAGCAGGTAATCGAGCAGGGGCTACTGCTGAGCGAATATCCCGCTGGAACACAGCCCGATCGCACTCATTTCCCTCGCCGTAATCGCATCATTGCGGGACTTAGCCGTGCCACGATCGTCATGGAAGCTCCCATGCGATCGGGTGCCTTGATTACAGCGCATATTGCCAATGACTACGGGCGCGATGTCTATGTGCTGCCAGGTAGTTTGGATAATCCCAAAGCGATCGGCTGTCTCCATCTGCTCAATCAAGGTGCCCATGTCATTCTCAGCGAAGCCAACCTGCTCGAAATGCTGGGTAGCCTGCCGCATCTCGTGCCACCCACACCCGCTCAGCAAACCCAACTTCCGCTCAATCTGGAACCTGAATTAGAGAAAGTCCTGCAAATCCTGACCAACTTTTCTCAGGAAAATAGCGTCGAAGCCCTACCTTTCGATCTCATCGTGCAGCAAACGCAACTTCAGGCAGGCTCTGTCTCCAGCGCCCTGCTACAGCTAGAACTGATGGGCTTAATCTCTCAACAGCCCGGAATGCGGTATCAACGACAGTAAGTTTGCACCATCTTCGCTGAACAATACTTGACGTTTTATTCGCAGTTTGCGAAGATTGCCACATCTCTGTATTCAAGGAAACGACTTTTATGGAAAAAACACTCTCAAATCGAATAAGGCTTTATGCGAGTAATAACAGAATCCAGGCTAGTGAAGTTCTGGGAGAAGCATTCTGATGCAGAAATCAGCTTGCGTTTATGGCGTAAGCTTGCACGGTTAGCGCACTGGCAAAACTTCGTTGAACTGCGTCAAGTCTTTTCCTCTGCTGACCAAGTCGGCAAGTTGACTGTTTTTAACATTGGCGGCAACAAATATCGACTCATTGCTCGTGTCGATTACAACCGTCAAATCATTTATATCCGAAACATTTTTACCCATGCAGAATACGACAGGGGAGACTGGAAAAGCGATTCATGGCTCAAGGAATAGTAGTTCCTATGGTGAGCTATTGAAGGCATTTCCACCCCGACCAGTTAAATCAGAAGCAGAATTTATTGCAACCCAACAGGTGATTGATTCGCTCATCGATCGCGGTGAGCTAACACCCGACGAAGAAGACTATATTGATGTTTTGGGTACGCTCGTCCACGAATACGAAGCGGCGCATGTTCGTATAAAAGACATTTATGGTGTAAAACTTTTGAAGGCACTAATTATTGAATCTGAGCTGCGTCAGAAAGATTTAGTGCCAATTTTCAAAACAGAATCAATCGTGTCTGAAGTCTTAAACGGACAGCGAAAACTAACGGCTGCTCATATTCAAAAGCTTGCCAATTTTTTCCACATTTCTCCGGCTGCTTTTTTCGAGTTGAGACAGAAATAAATTGACGCGATTTTCTGCTGCCCAGTTGGCTGCTTTCCTGCTACCTAATACTCGACATCTACGCCGATCGCGTGACGACAGACGGCGATCGCCAGAGTTGTTCTAAGCGGCTGGCTGGCATCGTTACGTACAGCACATCACCAGCACTAAGGCAAACTTTTAGCAAATCCCAACCGTGAATCGTCTGACTACGCGTCTCCATGTAGAGCGGTACAAAATCGGCAGCGATCGCAGCGTCTTGCACCTGCTTGCCGCAGAAAGGATGCCCAGTCGTGATCAAGGTTGCCAGTGCCACCCAGAGACTGTCAGCCGTCATGCCATTACCAAGAATGCGCCCACCTAAAGCAGCCGCAGCAAACGCGGGAGCGACCAGTTCCGCAGGGCTGAATACTGCGTCAAATTCAAACACCAGTTGCGCCATCCAGGCAAATTCTGGGTCTTGGTAGCGCACGATGACTGAGGTCTTTGGGTTAAGGCTCTTGGCATTTAGGGAAATTTCTAGATTCGCCGTATCGTTGCTGGTGACGGCTAGCAACGACTGTGCCTGCTCAAAATTCGCGGCTTTTAAGGTCGCAGGCATACTGGCATCCCCTTGAATGACGGGAATTTTCATCGCCCGTACAGTGCTTAGAAAGCGGCAGTTGGGGTCTTGTTCAATCACCACCACCTCATGCCCACAGCTATGCAGGTGGCTGACAATTTGCACACCTACACCACCCAGCCCACAAACGACAAAGTGATGACGATGGGGAATACGGGCAGCGTCCCAAAAGCGATCGAACCGGGTGCCCAACACAAAATCATTCAGCAGCGCGTAGGAGATGCCAATGATCGCAGCGC
Source organism: Tildeniella nuda ZEHNDER 1965/U140 (assembly GCA_019358895.1). GTDB lineage: Bacteria > Cyanobacteriota > Cyanobacteriia > Leptolyngbyales > Leptolyngbyaceae > Stenomitos > Stenomitos nudus. The sequence goes on from JAHHIG010000010.1 coordinate 109,267, forward strand.
CTACTAGCATGGTGATGACGGTGAAGATCTTTAGATCATCGGGGGCACGTTCTAGCCCAATGTCGTTGCCACCAGCGCCAGTGATAATGCCAACCGAGAAGTAGAGCGCGTCGATCGGGTTGCTATGAAGCATAGACGACGTATAGGTAGCCGTGCTAACCAGAATCATGACTAGCAGCAGCAGCGCCCCAACCAGTAGTGCCCGACTGTGTTCTCGCAAATATTTTAGCCCTAGCGCCAGCCTAGCGATTCTTCGCGTGAGTGACTGCTGAGCAGTGCGCATACTTGGTTTAGTACCAATAATGAGCCGATCGCCTACTTGCAGACGGTAGCCCCGTGTGATCGCTGAGACTAAATCCACCTGGCTATCCACGGGCAAGTAGTAGATCAACATGCGATTGCGATCGTCCCACAGGTCGCTCAGCGTCCTCCCCAACCAGGGATGGTCGTCTTCAATGTGTTCTTCGTGGATGGGCCAGGTTTGCTTGAAGAGGTGCAATTGCCCGATCGCTGCATTACCCAGCGCTGCAAAGACAAAAATCGGTGCCGCCAGGGATGCCACACTCATGCTGATGTGATCCGGCAGCGTTGTATCCAGGCGATCGCCCAGACTTGTGTTGAAAAGCCGATTGATAATGCGAATGCGAGGATTCAGCACTCGCGCTTGCATCAAAACTGCCAGATTCAAGCCATCGTCACTGTCGGTCAGCACCAGCGTTTGCGCGTCTCGAATACCGGCTTGAAGCAGGGTTGCGGCAGACTGGGCATCGCCAATGATAATCTGTTCTTTCTCACTAGCAAGCGGGCGGCTGTGAATGCCTACAACATCCGCTCCCTGCTGTCTGAGCAAGCAGAGAATTTTATACCCAGTCGGACCCAAGCCACAAACGATAATGCGCGGTTTCATGCATTGAGAATGCCGATCGGGCATCAAACTGTTGGATGAGTCCCTCATTTTCGATCGCAGTTGCCATCAGGACTGTAGCTGAAAACACCGTTACTATGAAGAAGGGAGTGGGGAGATGGAGAGGTGAGGGGATAGGGAGATGAGGGGACAGTAGAAGATGACGTTTTGAGTGTCGAACTTGCCTGCTGACCGCTGCCTCCTGCCCTCAGCCTTCTCCCACCCTCTGCCCTCTGCCCTCTGCCTTCTCCCACCTTCTCCCACCTTCTGCCAAACCATGACCTACTACGTAATCTACGACGGCAACTGCAACCTTTGCACTACGCTGGTTCAGCTTTTAGAGCGGTTGGACAAGGGCGATCGGTTTCAGTACATTCCGATGCAAGATCAGCCAGCGTTGAGCCAGTTTGACATCACGCCTCAAGCTTGTGAGCAAGGCATGATTTTGATCAATGCGGCGGCTCCAGAGCAGCGCTGGCAAGGCAGTGATGCGGCTGAAGAAATTGGTCGATTGCTGCCGTTGGGTGATGTCTTTGTGTCTGCCTATCGTGCGCTGCCAGGAGTAAAATGGACGGGCGATCGCGCCTACGCGCAAATCCGCGACAACCGCTATACGCTTTTTGGCAAACGCGATCGCACCTATCAACCGCTGTATCCTGCTGCCTGTGTGTCCGATCGCTGCCGCTTGTGACTCAATCAGATCTGTAATCCTATCAGCAGTGGGCGAATGCGATGAACTCAAGCGGTTCGGTTGCAACGGCACTCTCTTCAATGCTGGGATGTCCCAGTGCCGACCTAATTTGTCGCGCGATTCAGCAACGGGTTTATGGGCGTAGGAGTTGCTTGCGTTAGCTTCAAGAACACATCTGTAAGCGTTGCCCGCTCGGTTTCGAGTCGCACGATCGGCAGCGGTTTCAAAATGTCCAGAACAGGGTAGAGCAAGGTTGGGTCAGGAATGTGAATGGTCGTGCCTTCTACCAGTGCGCCCAGATCAAGCAACCTGGCGACACGATCGTCAGGCAGCGCCGACATTTCCACCCGATAAACAGCACTCGAAAACTGCTGGAGCAACGCTTGGGTTGACTGCTCAGCCACAATTTTTCCCTGATTGATAATCGCAACGCGATCAGACAGTTCTTCGGCGATGTCAAGCTGGTGCGTCGTTAGAAGAACGGCTCGCCCTTCGCTGGCAATCTCGCGTACGAGACGCTTTACGGTTTGCGTCGCTTCTACATCTAAGCCCAGAGTCGGTTCATCTAAGAGGAGTAGCGGCGGCTCGTGGATTAATGCCACCGCGATCGCCACCTTTTGCTGCATTCCGCGCGAGAGTTTCTGTACGTTGGTTGTAGTCTTATGGCTCAACTCAAAACGATCGAGTAGCACCCGCGATCGCTGCCGTGCCACACGTCGTGATAAACCCCGCAGCACCCCGAAATACTCCAGATTCTCGGCTGGAGTGAGCCGCCAGTAAAGATTGCGACTGCCTTCTAGAACTGCTCCCACCGATCGCAGCGCCTGCGAATCGTGGTGCGGATCGCGTCCGGCAATACTAACAGCACCCCGATCGGGCAACACTAATCCTGCAATCATTTTGATGGTGGTCGTCTTGCCAGCACCGTTGGGACCCAAAAACGCGAGTACTTGCTGAGCACCAATCTCTAGGGAAACATCCTGAACGGCATGAGTGATTTTGCCCTGAGTCCGGTAGGCTTTATACAAATGTTGAACTTGGAGCAGAAGCATCACCATACTGATAAACGATCGTGTTACGAAGCGTAACAAATAAGTGAGCCTGATAACCGCGATCGCAAGTGATGCAATTTACGGTTGAGCCTCGCCGAGTGCTTGTCTTACAGTAGACACACCGCTGCAACCTTTTCCTTTAGAATCAAGCTGAAAGTACCATCATTCCTTCTCAATGTTTACGTCTACGGATTTTAACGGACTGCTTAATCAGCGTTTTTTCAATAACTTCCTGCCTGTTCCCGCTACAAACTCGTTAGCAAAGGGCATGATCACCCCTAACGTTGAGTTGCCAGATGTGACTAATGGACGATCGGTCACGCTGACAGACTTTCGCCGTCGTAGACCCGTTGTCTTAGCGTTTACACGCATCTTTACTGAAAAGCAGTACTGCCCATTTTGCTTTCCACACATCAAGGCACTGAATGAGCAGTATGAAGCGTTTCTCGATCGGGATGTCGAACTGTTGATGATTACCAGCACCGACCCACGACAAAGCAAAACCGTTGTGCAAGATTTGGGGTTGAAAATGCCTCTTTTGAGTGACCCAAGCTGCAAAAGCTTTCGTGCTTATCAGACAGGACAGGCACTTGGTGCACCGCTCCCCGCACAGTTTGTACTGAACAAAGTAGGGCAGTTGCGTTACAAACACCTGTTCTCGTTCTTAGACCACAACGCCAGCATAGAGTCATTGCTCAACGCGATCGATCGACTTTAACTAGAACAGCAGACTTTGCTGTTGAGTCGATCGCTGCGGTTACGTATGGCGATCAACTCAACAGGTTATGTTAGTGACGGCAAGCCTTCTAGATGAACTGCTTGAGGTAGGGTTGATCTAAGGGAACGCCAAGCTCATTTGCATGTGCAGTGAGGTGCTCCAGAGTCCAAGCCTGATTCATAGCAGTGGAGATAAGGGCGATCGCAAAACTGTTCGTCCGCGATTAGGCGGCATCCACTTCCATTGCCACTGCGATCGCGTAAGCCTTTGTTCCTCTGCTGATATGCCATTCTCGTCTGGATCTGCCGATGGATCTTCTGGACACGAATTTTCCTACGCGAACGGATAAGTGGAGCTAGAATGTGGCATTGCCATCAATTGAACGACTGGTAATGTCCAATGCACCATTCTCACTATGTATCCTGAGTTTAAAGATTTACCGTTTTATGACAGACCTGACCTGACTCCATACTTAATTCACTTAACTAAAAGTACCAACGAGGGCAAGAGAAAATATTCAGCATTTGATAACCTTGTCAGTATGCTCGAAACTGGAGAGATTTGGGGAAGTCAGAGAAAAGGATACATCAAAGGGAAAAATTCAGCTACTTGTTTTATGGACATACCCTTTGTTTCATTGAAGTATGTTTTGAATAAGGACAACACCGATCGGATGAACCTCGATATGAACCATATGGTATTTTCATTACTAAGAAATATGCTTATAGTCGAGGCTGCCGTCCTGTACTTTATCTTTCACCTGATGAGGAAAAACAGCTATGTATTCCAAAGGAAGAGTTGTAGCGCGTTGTACGTTTTGAAGTGAATCAAAATGGATGGATTATTTGGTTGCATGAGCGTGAGTGGAGATCTCAGGGAGATTTTACCCTTCCAGACAATCCTTATGGAGTTTTATTGAAAGATACTAGAGATGTAGGAAGACTTCAAGAAATAATTGCAGCTAATCCAGAGAAATTCAAATCCAAACCGCGTAGTATTATTCCACTAGAAATTGTTTGTCAAGGTTTAACACATATGTGGTAATTGCCGTTGGTTAAATTCATCAAAAGGATTCGATTTTTCCTTTACTCAATACAGAGCTAATACCCCAAGGTTAGGATCTTCGTGAAATTGCTTAATGTTTTTGTTGTGCGATCGCAACATCTCTTCAATCTGATTGGTTGAGCAGTTACCACGTCGAATCCAAATAACCTTTGGCGGAAACCCTCGTAGAATATTCAACTCACTAAAATCTGAATCTCTGGTTACGACAGTGAAATCATTCTGATTGGCGTACTCCCATAATGTATGATCGCCTGCCTGATCTAAACCAATGAAGAAAACGTGTTGAGAGGCAGGATAAAGATCCGAGAGGCGATTGACCAACCGAGGCGATAGATTCTGATCAAACAACAATTTCATGCTTGAATTGTCAGCGTTTGTTGTTCCCGCTCTGCTGCATAGCTCAGACAAGCCAAGATATCCTCTTGAGTTAGATACGGAAAGTCATCTAGAACTTCCTCATACGTCATGCCTGAAGCCAGATAAGACAACACATCGTAGACTGTGATTCGCATTCCGCGAATGCAGGGTTTGCCGCCTCGCTTTCCAGGTTCGATCGTAATGATGTCTTGATATCGCATGGTTATTCCTCACCCTGACTAGATGGTTGAAAGCTGTGGATCGGGGATAGTAGCTGATTGGGTGGAGAGCGATCGCACCTGTTCGATCGCCCACAACGTCGCCTCTGGGGTTGCTGGAGCCGCAAGGTTTACAGCATCGGCTGAGCCAAACGCTGCCACCGCCTCTCGGATCGCTTCCCGTACCGACATTGCCAGCATCAAGGGCGGTTCACCCACCGCTTTACTGCCGTAGATCACGCCGTCCTGCGCTGCCCGTTCTAGGAGATGAACGCTGAAGTGTGCGGGGATTTCGCTGATGGTGGGAATTTTGTAGGTGCTGGGCGCATCGCTGCGGAGCCGTCCCTGTTCATCCCAGACCAGTTCTTCCATCGTCAGCCAGCCCATGCCCTGCACAAATGCGCCTTCTATTTGCCCACGATCGACCAGGGGATTCAACGACTCGCCCACGTCATGCACGATATCCACCTGCCGGAGTTTGAAGGTGCCCGTGAAGCCATCGACCTCGACTTCGCTCACGGCGGCACCGTAGGCAAAGTAGTAAAACGGTCTACCTTTGCTTGTTACCTCATCCCAATAGATGTGCGGTGTGCGGTAATAGCCCGTGGCAGAGAGGCTGACGCGATCGTCATACGCCTGCCTCACCACATCAAGGAAGGCAATGCGGACTTTGGGATAGGTTTGGCAGAAAATCCAATCGTCTTCAAACACCAGATCTTCGGCTGCGTCCAGGTTCATCATTCTTGCGGCGACAGGAGACAGACGCGCTTTGATGGTTTCACACGCATCTTTTACCGCCTGCCCGTTGAGGTCTGACCCGCTGGAGGCTGCTGTGGCGGAAGTGTTGGGCACTTTGTCGGTGCTGGTGGGCATCAGGCGAAACCTATCCACACTCACGCCCAAAGCGCTGGCTGCCACTTGCAGCATTTTGGTGTGGAGTCCCTGCCCCATCTCAGTGCCGCCGTGGTTAAGCTGAATGCTGCCATCGGTGTAAATGAGCAGGAGCGCGCCTGCTTGGTTGTAGTGGGTTTTGTTGAACGAGATGCCGAATTTGACGGGCGTGATGGCTAAGCCGCGTTTGGTATGGGGATGGGTGCGATTGAAGTCGGCGATCGCCCCTTGCCGCGCTGCAAACTTGGCGTTGGTCTTTGCCTCTTGCCAGACGCGATCGAGGCGATTGTCGTAAATTTCCTGCCCATAATGAGTGGTGTTGGTGTCGCCAGTCCCATGATAAAAGTTGCGTTCGCGCACCACATTAGGCGGCAGGTTGAGAGCACGGGCAACGCGATCGATCACTTCTTCGATCACAATCATGCCTTGAGGTCCGCCAAACCCTCGGAACGCTGTATTCGACACCCGATTGGTGTTCGCAATGAGTCCCGTTACTTTGAGATGGGGAATGTAGTAGGCGTTATCCACATGGAGCATGGCGCGGAGCAGCACCGGGGGCGACAGATCCAGACTCCAACCGCCATCGGCATAGAGGGAGACATCCAGCGCCGTCAGCATCCCTTCGTTTGTAAAGCCGACCTTGTATTGACCAAGAAAGCCGTGGCGTTTGCCTGTGAGCGTCATATCGTGGCTGCGCTTGAGCTTCACGCGCACGGGACGACCTGTTTTGTGAGCCGCGATCGCAGCAACCGACGCGTAGGGGTTCGCTTGGGATTCCTTGCCGCCAAAGCCGCCGCCCATCCGTAAACATGTCACCGTCACCTGATTGCTGTTAATGCCCAGTACCCGTGCCACGATGACCTGCGTTTCGGCGGGATGCTGGGTTGAGGCATAAACCTGATAATGTCCTTCGCCATCGGGTATCACCCAACTTGCCTGGGTTTCCAGATAAAAGTGATCCTGCCCGTTCATCTCGATTTCGCCATCGAGAGAGCGATCGGCTGCATTCAATGCGGCAGTCACATCCCCCTGCCGCATCACCTGTGGCTGGTTGTGGAAGCTCTCGGCGGCGATCGCGGCTTTAATACTTAAGACTGGTTCCAACGGTTCATAGGTCACGACAACTTTTTCAGCTCCCAATCGAGCCGCATCGTCCGTTTCGCCCACCACCCACACGATCGCCTGTCCGTAGTAGCTCACCGCTTCTGTGGGAAACAACTCCTCATCCCGCACGATCACGCCCGTATCGTTTTTGCCGGGAACATCGTCGGCAGTCAGTACGGTGACGACTCCTTCCACCGTTGCAGCACCGGAGACATCAATCCCCGTAATTCTGGCGTGGGCGTAGGGAGCAACCACAGGATACACCGACAGCATCCCCGCAGGCTGACGCTGATCGTCGGTATAGACCGCTTTCCCGCTGACGTGGTAAACAGCGCTTTCATGCTTCGAGGGTTTGCCCACTACGTTCATTTCGTCACCTCTACTTGTTAAACCTGCTGTAAAATCCGTCTTTAAACTCGTGACTGCCATGCTTTCGGATCGCGCCTACCATGAAAAATTGCGGTTACAATGACTCGGCTAGATACAATCCGATAGTACACAGCATACGGAAAGCGCTTTACGACTGCCCGCCGCACATCTCGGTACACAATTGCATACGATTCTGGCATCAAACAAATGCGGTTAGTGACCTCATCAATACAGTCTAGAAACTCATCTCCAAGCCCTGGTTGTTGGCTTTCGTACCAATCGTATGCCTCGTTAAGCTCATTCCGAACCTGTGGACGAAAGACTAAGACATCGTTCATTGCCGTCTCTTAATCGATGCTTTGACTTCTTCCCAGGACAGACTATTGTCTGGATTCATTTCAAAGTCTTTGATCCGGGCATCAAGCTCTCTCTCCTGTGCTTCTGTTAGCTCAGGATAAGCTTGCTCAGCGGCAATACTATCCCAAATTGCTTGTACCAGAAAAAGTCTATCCTCAATACTGAGAGAGGCAATTTCGTTGAGCGTTGCTGTAATATCCATCTTAAAAAACCTGAGTTGAGATTGATCACTAAGTTTCTTGTCTAATTTTCTTGAATGTAGCGAACGGGATTCTGCCCATCAAATTGAATGCTGCAATTTATGATGTGTCCGTCCAAAAATTTTACAATGAGTCTGCCATCTTTTCGATAACTTGAGTTTCGATCAAAGACACCCTCAATCATTTGTATACCTGCAAAATTTACAACCTGGATAGGTGTAATTTGCTGAACTTTATCATCCGAGATAACCCAAACTGGAGATTCAGATTTGGCAAGCAAATCTAGCAGGTTATCGTTTGTTCGGACTTGAAGTATTAGTTTAGACATACTTATTTGAGGCAACTGAACGACTGGCATTCCACAAAAAACTTTTCAAAGAGATTGGCAATTAACAGTTTGCGATAGTCGGCGCTGCCTCGCAGATCGGTTAGGGGTGTGAAGGCTGATCTGAGAGTCGGTTTGATTTGCTGGATGGTTTCCAGCGTCCAGGGTTGCCCGATGAGCATGGCTTCAACCGCGATCGCCCGTACTGGAGTTGCCGCTACGCCCCCATAGGCAAGGCGGGCATGCACAATGCGATCGCTGGCATCCAGATCGATCGTAAACGCGGCTGCAACGATGCTGATGTCATCCGTGCCCCGTTTGCCAATTTTGTATGACTGGCTGAGACGACGCACGGCACCGGACGCGATCGCCCTTGGTATCGTTACTGACACAATCACCTCTTCCGGTTTGAGATCGGTCTGACGGTAGCCTTTGAAGAATTTTGCTAACAGGACGGTGCGGGTTTCGGTGGCGCTGGCGATCGTAATCTCCGCATCCAGTGACAGGAGAACGGGGGGCAGGTCGCCGATCGGGGACGCGGTGCCCAAATTGCCGCCCAGCGTCGCTCGATTGCGGATTTGTCGTGCCGCGAACCAATGCAGCATTTCATCCAGGCTGGGAAAGATGCCGTGTAGATTGGTTTCGATGTGGCTCAGAGGCACGGCTGCGCCGATCGTCACTGCCTCTGGGGTTTGCTCCACGCGCTTGAGTTCTGCCACCGCTTCAAGCGACACCATCACCGGAAAGTGTTGGCGACGATGGGTGAGTTCCAGCCCTAAGTCGGTGGCACCTGCGACCAGCGTGGCGTTTGGATGCTGCTGGAGCAAGGTCAGAACCTCACTTAGCTGAGTGGGACGGTAAAACTGTTGCTCGTTGTCGCTGTAATTCAGTGGGGTAGCATCGATCGCGGCTTGGGTCAATTGTGTTGCAAAGCTATCATCCAGTAAGTCGGGCAGGGCATCATTCACCAACGCAGCCGCGCGACGAATGGAGAGATAGCCCGTACAGCGACACAGATTGCCTTCCACAGAGAAAGCGTCCACGGCGCGATCGTAATATGCCGTAAACAGACTCATGATAAACCCCGGCGTACAGTAGCCGCATTGGGAACCCAGCGTTTCGACCATTGCCGCCTGTACGGGATGCAGTGCCCCGTTTGCGACCCCTTCCACCGTGATGATCGCCCGTCCCGCTACGGATGCCAGGGGAATCAAGCAGCTATTCATCGCCTGATAGTGGGGTTTGCCATCGGCACCTTCAGCGACGATCGCCACGGTACATGCCCCACAGTCGCCATCCGCGCAGCCCTCTTTCGTCCCCACGCGACTGCTGTTACGTAGATATTCCAGCAGCGTCATGGTAGGAGACACGTCTTTAAGGCGGACAGCGTCACCATTAATGGTCAACGTTAAAGTCACATCTGACATGGGCGTTCTTTCGTTGCGTTAACTAAAATTGTCTCTACTTTCACAGTCTTGCTGATTAAGAGTATGAAAAAGCGATATAGATCCCCGACTTCTTTGGGCAATCCTGATTGGATTGGCTGAATCGGATTCAGAAGTCGGGGATCTGGCAAGCATCATCTCTTTATCTAGCAACGCTTCTTTTATTACTGTGTCAGGTGTGGCATGACTTGATTGTTAACTTAGAGACGTTATGGCATGTGTAAGAAATGTTTCTAAGGATTACGGTTGCTCAACCCAGGCATCTCAAAACCTCATTATGCTGGAGAAGACAGGAAAGGGGATACGCATGACTGAGCCGCCACACGATCAAACCTCACAGGTACAACAACTACCAACGCAAAAAACACCAACGATCGCACCCCTAACAACGATAACGATTGCCGTGATTGGCGATGTCCACGATCGCTGGGATGCCGATGATGCGATCGCGCTCAAGCATTTAGGGGTGGATCTGGTGCTACTGGTCGGCGATTTTGGCAACGAATCGGTTAACGTTGTGCGATCGATCGCGGCACTAGATATTCCCAAAGCAGCGATTTTGGGCAATCACGATGCCTGGTACAGCGCGACAGAATGGGGCATTAAGAAATGTCCCTACGATCGCACGCAGGAAGACCGGGTACAGCAACAGTTGGATTTACTGGGAGAGGCGCACGTTGGCTACGGCAAACTCGATTTCCCAGCCTTCAATCTAACGGTTGTGGGGGCGCGTCCCTTTAGCTGGGGCGGGTCAGAATGGAAGAATACGGATAGTTTTTATCGATCGCGCTACGGCATCACCAGCTTTGCCGAATCCACCGAACGAATTGTAGAAGCCGCCAGTAGTAGTGCTTGCGACACCGTGATTTTTCTGGGGCACTGCGGTCCTAAAGGGTTGGGCGATCGCGCCGAAGATATCTGTGGCAGAGATTGGAGTCCTCCGGGTGGCGATCATGGCGATCCAGATTTTGCGGAGGCGATCGAGGCAACCCGTAAGTTAGGCAAAACGATTCCCTTAGTCACCTTTGGGCACATGCACCATCAGTTGCGCCACACCAAACAGCACCAGCGCGTCTCGATCGTCGATCGGGATGGCACCATTTACCTTAACGCTGCCAACGTCCCCCGCATCGTGAAGACGGACACCGATTGTCACCGCAATTTCTCGCTGGTCTCGCTTCAAAATGGGATTGTAACGAAGGCATCCCTTGTTTGGCTAAATCAAGGGATGACCCCGATTTCAGAAACGGTACTTTATCAGGATGAAACGTTCTCTAGTAAACCTCATCAAGGGCGTGAAGCGATCGTGTAGTTTATCAAATCTATGTTGTTTGATTGGGACAAAGAAAAAGCTAGAAGCAACCTGAGCAAGCATGGTGTTTCTTTCGATGAAGCTACTTCTGTCTTTGATGATCCACTATTTTTAACCTTTGCCGATCAGGTACACTCCCTGCAAAAGCGCCGTTTCATTATCATGGGAGAATCAGCCAAAGGGCGATTGCTAGTAGTTGCTTACACTGACCGTGCAGGCATTACACGCCTCATTAATGCCCGTCCAGTTACCCGTAAGGAACGTAAAGCCTATGAGTCAGATCTCTGAAATGGATGACGATTTACGTCCTGAATACGACTTTACTCAACTTCCGGTTGTTGCCCGTGGTCAAGGACGCAAGCAAACCGCCCTTATGGTTCAGCTAGAGCCTGATGTCGCAGCCATGTTTCCAGATGCTGGTGCAGTCAATGAAGGGTTGCGTCTCTTGATGAGATTGATTCAGCAGCCACCATCCCAGCCAGATGTACAGGCTCTAACGACATCAAAAGAGGTGTAGCTATGAGCCTCATGAATTTAGAAGGATAACCTGATATTCCTGGTATGTCCTGCTGATGAGTCATGGTTGAGCGTTAGCGGTCTTTCCTGCTGCTGCACACAACGGATACTGAAACCCGATCGTTCCTCTCCTACAATACGGACGATCGCTCACGTTCAAATAGCCCATGCTCCACTTCTACCAACAGCTTGCGATAGCGCTTCAGGACGGTTCGGTTGTGCTGGCAACGGTCGTCGAGGTCAAAGGATCGGTGCCTAGAGAAGTGGGCGCGATGATGATTGTTTGTGCGGATGGCGAGATTATTGGCACGATCGGCGGTGGGGCAGGTGAAGCCAGCGTGATTGACCAAGCCAGACACGTATGCGTCACAGGTGAAAAGCAAGCAGTCACGATCGACCTTTCAGGCAATCCAGAGCAGCTTAAGCAAGGCATTTGCGGCGGCATGATGCAGGTTTGGCTAGAACGATGGCAAGGTGAACCCGCAATCGCCCTCACCCACGACATCATCGCCCTCCTGCAAACTGGACAATCCGGCTCTCTAGTGCTCCCCTTCACTGCCGATCGATCGCCCTACCTGCTCACACCCCACACCCCACACCCCACACCCCCTACCCCCTCCTTCACCCTCCCCCTTCTCCCACCCCCCACCCTCCTCATCATCGGCGCAGGTCATGTCGCAATCCCTCTGGCGCAAATGGCATATCTGCTTGATTTCCATATCGTCGTGCAGGACGATCGCCCAGAGTTTGCTAACGTTCAGCGGTTCCCCAATGCGACTGTTCTAGCGCAGCCGATTGATACAGCCGTTGCAGCATTGAATGATCGACCGCAGCTTTGTGTTGCGCTGGTGACACGCAGCTATCAGCATGACTTGGCGGCATTGAGAGCGCTGTTGCCGCGATCGCCTCGCTACATCGGCATGATCGGCAGCGCAAAGCGAGTCAAAACCGTGCTGCAAGCGCTGCGAGAAGAAGGCATTCCAGGGATGGATTCATCCTTGGTGGTTTCCCAGCTAGAAGCGGTGTATGCGCCGATCGGTCTGGATCTCGGTGCCCTCACGCCCGCTGAAATTGCCGTCAGCATTTGCGCCGAGTTAATCACCGTTTATCGGGGTGGCAGTGGACGATCGCTCTCCAAGCCGAGCGCGTATGGTGCAGTCAGCAACCGTCCCTGAACAAAAACCACGTCATGAGGCAGCGATCGCCAGACATATTGCCAGATATGATGCGGAGCAAGCACAACAATGAGCAAGAGGGCAAGGCGCTACTCAAATCTCAAACTTCGTTCTTGCTATTCCTTATTCTTTCCCTCTCACCAATGCCCGAATCGTTTCTTCAACCGATCGCGGCTCCCAACCTAACTCTCGTCGGGCTTTGCTGCCATCTACACGGACACAGCGATCGTAGACGTAATGGACGCGCTCTCGGCTTAAGGGCGGTTGCCAGGAGAAAAGACGACCGATCGGATCGAGTAGATTGCCCACCAGTCGCACGATCGCTTCCGGGGTCTCGGCTGGAGCAGGAACGCCAGACTCTTTACTTAACAGCGCAAACATTTCGCGGGTCGTCATATCACCAGCCGAGATGATGTAGCGTTCTCCTCGCTGACCCTTTGCAGCAGCTAAAAGCATTGCTGCTGCCAGATCGTCTACATGCACGATGCCAGTCACGCGATCGCCGCCTGCCCAAAGTTTCAAGCCACCGTTGAGAAACTGTTTCATTACGGGACCAAAATGCGGGTCATCGGCACCAAAAATGCCAGATGGTAAGACGCTGACGACATGAAAACCTTCCGCAGCCGCCCGATCGACCAGTTGTTGCGCCTCGTACTTGGTGCGATCGTATGCCGACGAAAAATCTTCTTGCGTGCGTTCAAAGGTTTCGTCAATGACTTGTCCTTGTGTATCGCCAAAAATGCCGATCGTGCTGCAATACACCATCTTGGAAACGCCTGCTGCCTGAGCTGCCGCCAGCACTGCACGAGTGCCTTCCACATTGACTCGCTCCATCTCTGCTGCATCGACAATACCCAGTTCGACATAAGCAGCCACATGAAAAACTATGTCCACACCCGTCAGAGCTGTTTTCAAAACATCAACATCGCACAAATCCCCATAGACCAACTCCACATTGCATCCATTCAGTCGTGAAAGATTGCTGGATTTCCGCACTAATCCCACAATAGAATCGCCACGCTGCTCCAACGCTTGAATCAAATGCGATGCCGAAAATCCATTTGCCCCAGTCACGAATGCTTTCATGTGGTTAAGATCGGTGAATTGAATGAACAATGCTTCTCTTAAGTGCCATTATTCCGATTTTGTAAAACGTCGAGAATGCGGCAATTTTCGGTTTGCAGTCCTCTGAATTCTGACTGCATTTCTGAGATGTCGCGTTGTGAAGCCGCGATCGCCTGAAGCGTTTCGATTTTCACATTTGCCAATCGATCAATTGCCTGCATTGTCGTTGCTAATTGCTGCGTATTTTCGTTGGCGCGATCGACTAATTGTTCCAGGATAGCTTCAATGCGATCGAGTCGAGTTGGTAAATCATTCGACTGAGTCATAGCGCTCATCGTTATTCTATTTACAATACTCCATCCCAAAGCCCATTTATAGCCGCTTAGAGGATCATTAGCAAGTTTCTTAGCTCAAGCTTTTCTCGTAAATGCGGTAGGTTTTGTAAATCGTGCCGCCAGAAGCTTCGATAAGTTTACGAGAGGGAAAATTGTCTTCGTAAACATGCCCTAGTTCAGCCCGCTTATAAGGTTTTCCCTTCTTAATGCCGCCCTGCAAACCCAAATAAATTAGTCCTAGAGGCACCATTTTACGGCGATATTCTGGGAGAGAACATATAACGATTACTCTTCCTTGATCAATTTGACGGCGATACCAAAGAAACTTGAGGATACCAAGCCAATCAAGCTTACCGTTGACATGCTTGAGCGCAATGTTGTAGTCTGGCAGACCCATCCAAAAGCCAATCATTTCACCGTTGTATTCAGCAACAGGAAAAACATCTGGGTCAACTAAGCTTTGCAGATCACGCGCTTCTTCTAAAAATTCTGCTTCTGTATGAGGTGTTGCGCTCCAATTATTGGCGAACAGGGTACTGAAAAGGCGATGAAGACTAGCGCAATCTTGCCTAAATCCCTCTCCTTTTGTTCTAAGCGGACGAAAGGTTACACCTGATTTCAGCGCAATTCTATAACCCTTCTCAAATTCAGGTGAGAGCGGTTTGTTTAACGGAAAATTGTAAGCGTAAGAATCTTTCGCTTTTTGCCAGCCGTCTTGCTCCACAAACTGCGGGTAGTAAGGCGGATTGTAAGGAGTCATAATCATGGGTGGTGTGTCGAAACCGTCAACCAGGAAGGCGCATCTATTATTGGTGAATAGGTCGATCGGTCCTCGCACAGTCGTCATGCCCTGCGATCGCAACCAATCACATGCTGCATCCAGCAACGCTTTTGCTACCGTAAAATCGGGCACACATTCAAAGTAGCCAAATAGCCCTACCTTCTGCCCTTCGCGATCGATGAGGCGATCGTTCACTGCCGCAACAATCCGTCCTAGAAGTGAGGGGTGAGGAGAGAGGGGTGAGGGGTTGCCTTGCTGCCTTCTGCCTTCTGCCTCCTCACCCCTCACTGCAATAAACTGTTGCAACCGCCCATACTGAAAAAATGGATTCGTTGATGCAAGCTGTTTGGCAATGCTGCTACGTAAAGGCGGCACCCAGTTTGGATCATTAGCATAGACAACCGCTGGAACATCGAGAAACCATTCCTGTTCAGCCGCTGTGGTCACAGGAATGATCTGAACGACGATCGCAGCCGGATTGCCTGACGACGATGACAAGTTTACATTACCAGAGGGATTCATCGATTATTGTCTGCTCTCTACGCTCAATTTAATGGTCATGCAGCCTTTTATCGAGCACTATACAGTTTTTCGTTCATTAATGCCTGCGAAGTTTGGACGATCGTAGACCAGAGGGAAAGTTGCTCAGGGAATCGAGAATATCCGCTGGATTAGGGCATTCGCTAAGCAAGCCAACAGTGACATCCTGACAGATTTCGCGTCTTCTCCTGTCTGCTTCTTCGTCAGCGATGAGTTGGTTTGCTTCTTCAATCAGCCGATTTCTTTTCTCAAGCCAGGGAGGTGCGATCGGCAACCGTCTTGCTTCATGAATGGCATTCTCTGGTTCGCCCTGTTCAATCAATTGCTTGGCTTTTTGCACACGTGACCATAACTCGGCTCTTTGCATCATGGCTGTTTTCTGAGCTTGCCAACGAGGATCATTGGTCATTTGTCCAGCTTCTTGTGCGGCAGTGATGCCATCCTCTTGCTCTAACGCTTGCTGCGCCATTTGCAAATGCTCTTGGTTGTTACTCTCATCGATCTGCTGCTGTTCTTCCCATTGCTGAAGCAACTGCTGGGCGTTTGGGAACGCGTCGCTAGTCGCAGGAACGGCTCTAGCATAGTCAAGCGCCACGGCTAGTTTGTTCACGGCATAGAGTCGTTGAGCCGATTGCAGTAGCTGATCAGACCATTGGTTGATCGATTGTCGAGCCGTGCCATACGAAGGGCTATCGAGTTGAATGTTATTGGCTGAGGCGATCGCGTCTTTGAATTTGCCGATCGCTGCGAATCGTCCAGCACGGTCAAGGTGCATTTTCGCCGGAGCGTCTGCTAGAGGGTCTTGTACGCCTGGCTTGACATCAGCATTGAGAACTGTTGGTTCGCTTTGACCGAATTTCTGCTGCTTCGGCTCTAATCTTTGTCGCTGATTCAATGGTTGTCGGGACTCCAATTGGGCAATCACGAAATTGCTCGTCACGTAAGTCACTACTGAAATTGCCGTCATGCCAACCACGATCGCGATCGTACCGAATAGCATCTGAGGAATGCGGTTAGAGCGCGATGATTCTGTTACCTGACTTGACACATTTGGATAGGAGGTTGATGCCTCTGGCGATGGCAACTTAGGAGTAGACGGTATTGCTACATTGCCATGAGAGAGCGAGTTAAAAAACACTATTTTTTGCGGACAGTTGACTGTTTGCATAGGATGGTAGTAGCAGTAGTGATTAATGGACGCGCGTAACCGTTGCTCCAGGATGGAGCATTCATATTGCAACTAATGTCGCAGTTTTAGCTTTGAAGATTACTTGGTTTGCAAGCCTTAGCTTCTTGCTTTTATGTGTCTTTCTTTTTCTCTTCTTTCTTCTTCTCTTCTCGCTTCTTCCTGTTTTCAGCGAGATATTTTGTGACAGCTTCACCGATTTCTTCTTCTGGGGTTTTCGGCAGCTTAATCTGAGAGAGAAAATCTACAATGATCAGGAAGACTAAACTTGTAAAGATTGCAACAGCAAACGCCATTGTGTTAGTCTCCTTGTACAGGCTTTGAGAACATAGGTTCGACATACAGCGTAATGGTTTGGCGACCAATCACATGTACAATCATTCCAGGAATAAGCGTGATTCCTTGAAGGCAGCGGGCTGTCCACCAGGAACCTTGAAATTTAATTTGTCCCGTTTGTCCAGGTGCGATCGTGCGAGTTACCACAGCATCACCTTCGCGCTTAGCGTGGCAAGCAACACATAGACCGCGCTTGGGCGTATTGTGCTCTGTAACCTCTATTTGAGAAGACGATCTCATTCGGAGAGAATTACTCATACTCATATTGAGCATATTAGGCACTCCTAGATGCAGTAGTTGGTTGTTGAGTTAATTCAGATGATTTCAATCGAGAAGGCTTGTGATAGATTTAGACTAAGCTTTGTGCTTATTCAATCGTCAGTTGATCAATCACCTTTTAGCTATGGAGCATTTAAATGGCTGATCCACAAGAACCTCTGAAGCCTCTCTTAGGTCTTTATGAGGAATTAGAAGGAATACTGGCTTCACTTGAAAGTAGACTGAGTCGTGATGATCTAAAAAATGTTCCAGAGATCCAGAAAGCTTTGGGGGATCTGAAAACTATTCAGAAGCGAGCGGAGGAAGCTAAGCGAAATTACAAGAAAATCAATCCTCAGCTTCCTCCTCGCAATAAGAACTAGTCTTACTTGATTCACGGCAGCGAAATGCTCTTGATTCTTGAGATGTTGTCTTACTAAATGAAATAGACTGCTAGGGTTGAGGAAAGATCTTTTGAATCAAGTAGTCAATCAGATGGCTGACATAGTCTGAGTAGCCAGGAGTTCCTACTTCTTCCATTCGATCTTTAAAGACCGTTAGTGCAGTTGTGTAAAGACTAGCTCCATCGGTCATACCACTTTTCACAGATGAGGTATACCTATCAGTTTCTACTTCGTAAAGATTGTAGTCTTTGATGCAGTATTGGAGCCAATGAATACATTCTTTAAGGTCTTCGGTGAAACAGGGTAAGTGTTTTTCGCTAAGACTGTGACTTGATTTGACCTTTTCAATAGCATCACTTATTAAGGAAGCCTGGTTGTTTTCTTCACTTAAAAAGCTTGCAACTTTTTGGCTAGGTCTCATAAGAGCAACATATCTCTCGTGAAAGCCTAGTAATCCTCGACGAACTTCCTCTAAGATCTTGTCGCGCGTATCGGCTGAAATGCTCGACGACTCTATCGTCTCCAGTACTTTTTCAATTTCCCGCTCAAATTTCGCATAGGATCCAATAATTTCTGACTCAGCCTCTCGCTTTGATTCTTCCTTAATTTTTTCTGAAGCCTCCCTCACAGCGTCTTCGATATCCTGTGAAACCATTCTTTGGGTTCCTGATAAAGCGCCAATTATGGTAGCTGACGAAGCAACCGTTGCCCAAAGCACCCTTTCTACGTCTGAAAGCTCTTTCTTAAGAAGAAAGCTTGGTATAGATCCTGCTGTAAAACCCAAACCAAAAGTAGCAATGCTGAAAAGTGTGACGAAAGGCTTGGAAAATCTTAGCTTTGGAGAAGTTTCCTGAAGCATATATTCATCCTTGAGAAAGTGTTCTAGACAGAATTGTTGACTGAAGAAGTGATGGAAATGATTTAGCGAGAAGAGACAATTTGCTTGTAGAACGGTTTGCGGGCATTGAGGCATTGTTTGAGTTCTTCGGTGAGTGCCCTGGAGCCTTCCATGCGATAGGCTGATGCACGCATGAGTGCAGTTCGCCTGTCTGATAGCGCTCCAAACAGCAAGGTCTTCTCGTCTTGTTGAAGCAGGGCAATCCTGCCAACGCCATAAACTGAGTAGAGTTTCGGGTTTTCGCGGACTGGAAAAATGGAAGCAACAACCGCTTTGTTGGGATGCGACGATCCCATGTAACACATACGATCGCTCCCTTGCCGCATAATGGTGATATAGCGGGAACCACCGCCCCAGTAAGTGCCTGGTTGCAATGGTTTGGCAACGGCTGATTCTGCCAGACAAAGCATGGTAAGCGTTGCGACCACACGTAGCATGAGGGGCGATCGCGCCAATCGTGGTTTTAATGTTTCTGGCTTTACAGTCCGATCGATGGCTGTGTTAATACCAGGGTTGAGTTGACTTGACGCAGCAGTGTGGAAAAGATTAGCTAGTTTCGACATCAACGTTCTCCTGAATTGCCTTGAATCCAGAATGACAAAAGACTAAGGGGTTGCCAATTCAGGCAACTCAAGACTTTTTCACGAAAGAAAATACCTGAAATTGGGTAAAGTTCAGGATAGTTCAGGATAGTTCAGCCTTACACTAGAGCACAGGCATCTACTTTAGGTTTGGCATGAACGCTGACGAAGCACTCAAGTTTGTTGAGCAGCTACTTTTAGAACGGGAAAAACGGCTCAATGATCTCCAAAGAGTCATGTTCAGGGGAGCATGGGAGGGCAAAAGTTCTAAGAAGATCTACCAGGAATGTTCGAGTCGCTGTACGTATCAGCACTTGATTCAAAACGTTGGACCAGAACTATGGCGACTCCTTTCGGACGTTGTGGGCGATCGAGTCAGCAAACGGAATCTGCAAGGACCGATCGAGCGAATGAGAGAACGGCGATCGCACCTGGAACCCAACGGCAGAGCTGTACTTTCTGAGCAATCGCCAGCCGAACCAGGCTTGCGGGCTGAACCAGAACCCAATCCATTCTGGGATGAGCGTAAACCGCAACGAGAAGATTGGGGCGATATTCCAGCAGTGTCGTCAGTGTTTGGGCGCATTAAAGAACTTCAGCAGCTAGAAGAGCGTGTCAGGATCAATGGTTGCCGCTTACTTGTTTTGTTTGGGTCACCTGGCATTGGTAAAACAACGCTGGCAGCAAAATTGGTGCATGAGGTGAGAGACCAATTTGATTACTTTATTTGGCGATCGTTAGAGCGCTCACCCTCTCTACAAGCGCTGACTGCTGAACTTTGCCACTTTCTCTCTGATGGCGAAGATAGCAGCACGGATCTAGCCCGTTTGCTTTATTACCTGCGAAACCGCCCCTGCTTGATTGTTTTGGATGGCTTGGAATCAGTGCTAAGAGGGGGGGTGCACAATGGGTCTTATCGGGACGGCTATGAAAACTATGGCGAACTGCTGAAGGCGATTGGTCAAACTGGGCACCAGAGTTGCTTTGTGTTCACCAGTGCGGAAAAACCGAAAGACGTTGCCAATATGGAAGGTAGTCAGCGTGTCTTTGCCTTAAAGCTGGATGGGTTAGGAGAACTGGCGGCACGAGAATTTTTGACGGCTAAAGGGGCTTTCTCCTGTGCCGATAGCGATTGGCGTTTGATTATTCAGCGCTACGAAGGCAATCCGTCGGCTTTAAATGCGATCGCAACCAATGTCCGTGAAGTGTTTGATGGCGATGTCAAACACTTTTTGGAACAGTTGCAGCAAGGATCGGCATTGTTTGAAGACATTCGATCGCTGCTCGATCGTCAATTTAATCGTTTGTCAGATTTAGAGCGCGACATTGTAGAGTGTTTGGTCACTCGTCATGAACCGCTGACAATTACCGAAATCCTCCAATTCGTAACGCACCCGATCTCTACTGTAGAAGTTCAGGAGGTTTTGCAATCACTGTTCCGTCGATCGCTGATTGAAGGGAGCGCCGCTGGCTATTCTCTACAAACACTGATGACCGAATATGTGATGCATCGAGGACTGAAGTAACTGCTGGCGATCGTTGCAGTTTCATGCTTTTGGCGGATGTAATACAGAGCATTGCGCCTTGAAGACAGTGGTCAGTTGATCAAGTGTCCTGATTATCGTTCCTGGTAGAATAGACTTACCGTACAATCACAGACATTCCAGCAATCGTTCGGTTTTCCCCACCTGGCTGTCAGGTTCCTGTCAGCGTCAGGTATACATCTTTGTTGCTCAAGCGCTTGCGATCGGTTCGTTTGAAACTCTACATACGGGTGCTCCCTAAGGAAGGCTTTTCTAATGTCAGGCTACTCCTACCAAAATTTCCAAAGCGATAAAGAACTTCTCTATACCCATTTACTCAGACTGCGAAAAGTAGAACACCCCCATCAATTGCTCGATCGTCTTCACTACTTGTTTATTGAAGGCAAAGATTACCCTGAGCCTGAAATTTTGGTTTCGCTCAACCGTATCGTGCTTTCAAAATGGGCAGGGCAAGAATTCAATCTCATTCTTAACCGCTGTTGCTACATTTTAATGAATTACTGGTGGTCATACATCGGGCGTGAAGAAACTGCCTTTGAGCTAGTAGAGCTATTTCGAGCAGCGCCATCAACATCTGCTAGTTTTGAAGCAACGCAGCGCTTACGCGAATTAGTGAAGCTCTTCAATCACAGCGAGCAGTACACAGCGTTGAAGCATCGAGTTGCAGCCGCAGAAGAAACCCCTCCCGTTGAAGACGACAAAAGTCAACCCATTAAAAGCTTAGTGCCTCGCTATCCTTACCTTTACCCTCATTGTCTAATGAGCTGGGATAGTAGCGATTTAGGGCATCAAGTAATGAGCCAACTGCAAGCGAAGAAAGAGCAACAATTTGATCACGACTTACATCGATACACGATGCAATTGTTGCGTCGATCGCAGTCTACTCATCAGAACACAGCACCTGCTATCACCAATCCTACTCTGCTGAGTAACCAGCAGTTAGAAACGTCGATTCGTAAATTTGCCGGGAAGGCAGAAGGACCGAAGACGTATCAGGAACTGGCTCAGCAATTTGTTGGTTCCAGTCGTCAGGCATCGTCATACCGAGCGGTAAAACGACAGATGTATGATTATTTGACGGCTTCGATCGACCATTCTAATTGTCCAGATTATGGTAAACACCATTTCAACCGTTGGTTAGCCGATCAATTAGACGCAACGCTACCGCAAAACGATACGCTCAGACCGCACAGTGGCTTGCTCGTGCAAACCTGTGGACAGTTGATCGATTGCTTAATTGCGAACCCGAAGCAGCAGCCAAACAATCACGGCGTTTTCGTTGACCTAACAACTAACTTAGGTGCAACGTTTACGATCGGTCTACTGCTAAAAATCATGCTGCTTTGCCGAGAAGCAAAGGATGCCATGAAGTCGTATTTAGCCAAACGCTTTGCGATCGTGCTCAAGCATTACGAGACGAAAGTTAGAGGCGAGACACAATGGTTGGTTGAATGTCTAGAGAATCTGATGGTTGCTTTTAGCATTCACTTTGGGCAGGCTAACTTTTCTTGGGTCAACCTTATGAGTTAATCGGTTGCTAGTTGTTAGTTTTTAGCCGATAGATTAGCTTATGTCTGCTCAGCAGTACGTCCTTCTCGCTCTAGCAACTAACAACCAACAACTTCCAACCTTTCTCAAGCGCTAATCGTTGGTTCATAGACTAAATCGCGCACTTTCACCATTGTTGCAACCAGACGATCCATTTCCTCTTTGGTATGGAGCGCGTTAACCGTGACACGGATGCGTGGCTTAGCGATGAACCAAATCGGCGAAACCCAAATGCCGTACGCCATCAGTTCTCTAGCGTACATCTTGGGGTTAATTTCGGCTGGCAAAATCACAGGAACGACATTGGTTTCACCGATCGCCATAAAGTCGTTCGCTGCAAGGCGCGATCGCAAGTAGCGATTGTTTTCCTGAAGCTGCTTTACGCGCTCCGGTTCGCGCCGAACGATACGAATGCTCTCCAGCGCAGCAGCGGTCGTCGGTGGTGGTAGAGAAATGGTACCGATCGACGTTGGCGACACATCTAACAAGGGCTTGAGTTCTGCTACATGGCTACTGATAGCGGCTCCGGCTGACGCAGCAAACTTAGAAAACGTTGTCATAATCAGCGGTACAACGCCCCGTTCAATTGCCTGCTGTGGTCGCAGCCCGAAGTGCTCGTAAATACCTCGACCAGTCGGACCGATCGAGCCGCTAGCGTGTGCCTCATCCATCACGAGCACACTACCTTCGTAGTGGCTCATGACATCAAGCATTCCTGGTAAGGGAGCAATGTCACCATCCATTGAGAAGACCGCATCAGAAATAACCATAATGCGATCATCTGGGCGAGCATAGCGCTGTAGCCTGCGAGCAAGATCTTCCGTATCGCAATGACGATAAGCACGGACACGGACTCGCGGATTGTGACCAAAGAGTTTGCCAGAGCGCGTGCCCGAGTGTGCCAGAGCTGACACAATGCAACCATGATTGAGCACATCGGTCAAAATCAGCGTTTCGCGAGAGTGCTGAAAATTGGGCACCGGAATCGCCAGGTGGCAAAAGGCATCAATCAGTGCCTGCATTGCCATCCACGCATTTAAGAAGAGCTGTGTGTGTGGCAGGTCTTTAAATGCCGAAATTTCTTGCTCTAACTGTCGGTGCAAATCAATGCGACCACTCAGCGCCGAGACCGAGCTATTGGACGTGCCGTATTGCAAAATCGCGTCGATCGCTGCCTGTTTTACAGCCTCTTCCTGGTTTAATCCCAGCACATCATTGGTACAGAAAGTAAGAACCGTTCGGCGTTTGCCAGTCGCTTCCTCTTCAATCTCGACGACATTGCCTTGCTTCTTATGACAAATGTAGATGTCGGGATCTAGCCCGCTTTCGTACCAACGCTGGATGTACTCCTTGACAACTTGCACAGTAAACTCCTCTCACCTTTTGTAGATAGCCGAATCGCCTCTCGCTCAACAGTATATTTGCCTAGCAAGTTATTGGCTATCCAGCCCGACAGAATTTTGCACTTCTGTCGGTTTGAACCGTATCAACTAATTTCATAGAGCAGTGTGATGCCAACTCACTTCGATCGCAGACACGATAACAGCCATTTGTGCGCCCTAAAATGCGTACGTTCATCCATGTTTATGTAGAGTCAGCACGGTCAGGCAGCCACCGCTCGTGAGGCAGAGAGGCTTGACTTTCTACAGAGCGATAGACGGCTAGATTCGGCGCTTTGTGCCCATTCATTTGAGTTGGACTAGAACTCTGCTTAAAACGTTCATACTGTCGTATAATCAGCCGCTGGACAGCAATGATAGCAGGATTAATCTCAACGCAACGGCGCGTTGGTTCTGCAAGATATTGGCGTTGTTCGCTTTCCATCATTTCAATGTCTTGTGCCAAAAAACGCATCAAAACAAAGCGCTCTAATAGTCGCTGAAGCAGCGGCTCAATCAGTTTGAGTAAGCGTTGCGGTAGGCGAACTTTAAAGAAAAAGAGCGCAAATGAACGGCTCTCAACGGGGCTTACGGGGAGCCGCATCAGGTACAGTGCTGAAACCCCTCGCAAGCTACTCTGATAGTGGGGATAGCGATACTGCACCGCGATCGGTAAGGTCGTTGCCTGGTCGGCTCGCTCACTCAACCCCAAAAATTTTGCCATCCGTCCTTTGTAAGATACCTGATATTCAGCACAGACTGCATCCTCCGTTTCTTGCAGGCTGAGTAGAAGGGGATCGAACCAGCCTTGCAAATTCTCGTGTAGAAACCCGTGAAACACATCCATTGAGTTCTCATTGCAGATAGAGAAGTGCGCCTTGAAATGACCTGTAACGGGAACTTTAAGCCAGCCCCCTTGCGAATCTTCTGGCATCAGCGGCAGTTGACGATCGGCTGCGATCGCTGGATCGCCTGGAAAGACCCAAAGCAAACCATATTTTTCCTGAACGGGGTAGCTTCGTGCCTGAGCACAAGGCAGCTTTTGACTCGGTGGCAGGTACGGAACATGGACACATTGACCGCTTGGCTCAAATTCCCAACCGTGATACCGACAGGCTAAGTGCTGCCCATGCACTTTGCCTCGATGTAGCTCTACGCCCTTGTGCGGACAGGCATCAGCGAGTGCGTGTGGAGTGCCCGCAGTATCCCGGTAGAGCGCGATCGCTTGCTGCCAAACAGTTACCTTCGTTACCTGACCAGGTTGTAGTTGCTTAGCCCAACCAACTGCGTACCAGTGATTTGGGTTAATTCCAACTTCCCGTATACCTGCCCGAACGGTCTGACTGGTTAAGGTTGTAGCCAGTTCCATTCTTCTCTCCTCCCGCTAGGTCGCCTCGCCACTGTAACGTTCGTCAAACTGCTTCGTCTCAATACAGCCATAGTCCTATTGATTAGGATGGAGTGCAGGGGGAAACCGCCTAAGGGAACCGTCCCTACATCCCTTGATTCCAGTATCCTAAGCGTCATAGCGACCGCTATACGTTGATGGGCTAATAGCCATATTGCGGTTGCATACTAAAATCTCAACGATCTAAAATCTCAAGAATAGTAAACATGGGGAAGATGATAGCACTTAATTTTTGTTTACAAAAGTTTGCTAATTGAGCTGGGCTGGAGAACCAGGTGGCATCCCATCAGCTAGCAAAATCTTAAAATATCCGGTACGCTTCAGTCTAAGGTAAGAGTGAGAAAGTGCAAATGCCCGATCTAACAAAAATGGCTATAGGAGTGACCTGTTTTCTGTTCGCTTTTGTACTTGCCAGTTTGGTGGAATATTGGGTGCATCGCTTGATGCATGTGTCACAGCGACTAGGCGAACGTCACCGTGATCATCACCGTCGTAACGAAGGACAGGGCGTTGTATGGGAATTTCTTGACTATGTGAAGGGCACGTTTGTCATCATGTTGTTGCTGTTTTTTTACTCGCTAGAAGCAGGGCTTGGCTGGTGCTTCGGCGGTCTTGCATTCGCTGCCTTTTCGTCTTATGCCCATCAGTTACAGCATGAAAACCCAACCAGGTGCTTCTGGATGAAGATGCCCGTCCACTACGTACATCACAAGTACGGTATGTGGCACCACAACTTTGGGTTGGCAGTGGACTGGTGGGATCACATTTTTGGCACCTACAAGCCCGTAGATTGGCTGACGGATGAGGAGCTGAGCCGACCCATCCGGGGGTATGCTGAGTTGCGCTGGTGGTAGTGCCCAATTCCAAAGACTTTTGATCGCTCCCGCACGCTCAGGATTTGTCTGTGGTATCGTTCCATAACCCGACTACAAACTACCTCGGAGGAGGCGCTTTGAGCTACTTCCAAGATGCAAAGGCACATTTTATTGCAAGCCATCAGAACCCGATCAATCAAGCGCTGCACCATCTCACCAATCTTTTGGCGATCGCAGCGATCGTTTTTCTGTTCTTTGACTGGCGCGTGACGCTGGTCTGCTTAGTGCTAACCCAAGTCTTTGCACTGGGTGGACATGCCGTCTTTGAAAAAAACGAACCAGCGTTCGTCAAGTATCCCGGTATCACGATCCTGGTAGCGATGTCGTGGTCATTTGAGCGCTGGTTTGGTCTCCGTCAAGTGCTGAATTCCTTCAGCCGCACAGCGCATCCTGAAAATTAAGCTAGGACGATCCTGTCCCAGACTCACCTCCAAAGAGCTAAAGCATTAGGCTTGAAGACTGTGTGAGGATGTTGCCCTCAAAGAGGGTTCCACTCCCATAGCCTCTCCTCGTTCACTGCGTCGATCGCTTGCAAAGCTAAGTTGACTGAGGCTCTCTCTGCTCCAGAAATTCTCCATGTCTTTTTGCTGAGCCGGAGAAGGGATCGATCCATGCGCCTGTCTTCTACTACAAGAGTGCAGTGTCATGGTTCGTGCAGAGTTCGATCATCAAGGCAGGCAATCTAAACGGGTGCTTTGGTGCAAGCGATACACTCTCAAAGTGCGTCACACCCTCTAATTGTTTCTTACCCCCACGAAAGGAGAACTGCATGTACGAAGGTTTACTGGTCGTTGATGCCGATGCTCACAAGCTAGAGAATCCTCTAGTTTTACGAGACTACATTGAACCAGAGTACCGCGATCGCATTGGCTTGGTTGTCGATAGCCTGGGCGACCAACGGGCAAAAGTGATTGATGTGAATCCCGCAACAGGTAAAGCCGACTACCTCCGCATGTTCCCTCAGCCGCAGGGGCTGGGCAAAGGCGGCTTCCGTAATCTCCACCCTGACACCACTCTGGGTGCGATGTTTAACAAGGTGCGGATTCAGCACATGGATCAGGAGGGGGTTGATGTCCAGGTGATCTACGGCACCTTAAACCTGATTTTCTCCAGCCTGTTAGACAAAGACTTGGCGATCGCCCTCTGCAAGGCATACAACAGCTACATCGCTGACGATTGCCGGGGCTATGATCACCGCCTTAAGCCGATCGGTGTCCTGCCACTTCAGGATGTTGATGCCGCTGTCGCCGAAATGCACCGCTGCGTCAATGAACTGGGACTCATTGCGGTGGCAGTTGCACCTAACATGCCGATTCCTCATCCCAAAGCGCCAGATGCCTTCCCCGAAATCCGTACCTGCAAAGCCATCAGTCACCCTGATTTCCGACCCATTCTGCAAGCAGCCGTTGATCTTGACATAGCGTTAGGGATTCATGGCGGTCCTGGTTCTTACATGATGGGCGGCATTTCTGACCACATGGAAACCTTTGTGTTGAACCACATTTTTGTGCAGCGCAACCAGCAGCAGCACGCGATGACCCGCATGGTGTTTGATGGTGCGTTTGAACAGTTTCCGACGCTGCGGGTTGGCTTTCTGGAAGGCGGCTGTGGCTGGGTACCTGACCTTGCCCACGCCATGCACGAACATTGGGAAAAGCGGATTCGCGACTTTGATCCCAAGCATCCCTACCGTCCGTCACTCATGGACTTCACGAAACTGATGATTCAGGAACGCGGCACACACAACAATACCAACATCATCAGCCAGGCGAAAAGCATCTTTGACCTGATGTGGACGAAGGAAAACGACCCCACCAAAATTGATGATGCTAGCCTCTACGAACACTACGATCTGCGCCACCGTGATCCAATGGATTACTTCAAGCGTGGGCAAATCTTTACGTCCTTTGAATCAGATGACCCTGGTCCGTCTTACCTGCCGATCGGTCTAGGTGAAGCGGGCAAGCATCTCACCTGTTTCTCCGGTGACTACGGTCACTGGGACGGCGTTCTAAAGGACTGCGTGAAGGATGCGGCAACAGGCGCAGAATACGATCGCGACTACCTCGAATTACTACTGGGTGGTAACGCGCTGGCTCTATACGGCGATCGTCTTCGCCAAACGCTTCCAGCTTATGTCGCCGCTAAACCCAGTTTGAGCGGGTCTACCCACTAGCGATCGACCTGCGGTTTGAGGTTTGAGTTAGTTGCTTAACTGAAGCCTCAAACCGCTTGAAGGACTCATATGTATAACTCATATGTATTAAGATTAGAAGCTCTTGATGCCAGATTGCTCGGCACGGGAAACAGTATTGCCTAAGCTGCGTTCTCAGATATAGCTGTCGCCACAACGCTTAGGACATTGGAAGCAAAGGGGGTGTGGGGCGTTGCCTCCAGCCAGGGGTTCTACCCCTGTACCCCGTCCTAACCAGTATGGCTGTGGCTATACATCAAATATGGCATCCATTGCCCGCAAGAATTTATTTGAGGATATACCCCGCTTCTTGGTTGCTCAGGCGGGGATTATGTTTGCAGTCAGTCTGGTCACCATTCAGATTGGGATTCTGAATGGCTTTACGCGATCGACGGGTTTGCTCATTGACCAGTCCAGCGCTGACCTTTGGGTTGCTTCTGAAGATATGGTGCATTTGGAAGTCACATCTCCCCTACCGTTGGAGCAGATGGTCAAAGCGCGGGATGTCGAAGGTGTAGAGCGTGCCGAAGCATTGATGATTCGAGCCGCACTCTGGCGCTCCCCTGATCGTCGCATTGCGCCTGTTCGTCTCTATGGCTTTGATCCCAAAGGACAATTGTTCGCAAATTGGAAACTGGCTCAAGGCGAACTAAACGCCTTGAATACCCCGTATACCATGATGGTTGATAAGGCTCAGTTGTCAGCCATTGATTTGAAGCAGGTCGGCGATTCTGGCTCGATCGGTGCCCTTCCGGCAAAATTAGTTGGTTTGGTCGAAAACACTCAATCGATGGCATCCAGTGCGGCTGTCTTCACATCGCTTGAAACGGCAAATGCCTTCTCAACGTCTGGTCTCAGTTCAACGGCAAATATTCGCATTCAAAACGGGGAGGTTCAGGTTCTCAACAATGTCGATGCGGCTCCCGCGCGATCGTCCACTGGTACTCCGCCACCGCCACCCCGCAAGCTCTCTTTGTCCGACTCCATCACCTTTATTCTGATACAGGCAAAGCCTGGTCAGGATCTGCCAACCCTACGCAAGCGCTTAGAGTCAGCTCTCCCTGGTACTCGTGCTTTAACGAGGGCTGAAATGGCACAACAAACCCGTGATTACTGGGAAAAGCGGACTGGAGTCGGCTTTATTTTAGGCTTAGGTGCAACGGTCGGTTTCGTCGTGGGCATGGTGGTGGTCAGTCAAATTCTTTACTCCTCGGTTGCAGATCACATTAAGGAGTACGGCACACTCAAAGCAATGGGTGCATCTGACTGGATCATTTATCGCGTGATTACGGAGCAGGCGCTGTGGATGGCTGTCTTGGGTTACCTACCAAGTATGGTGCTCTGCATTGGCTTAGGTACGTGGACTATGGCAGCGAAGGGTATCATGATTTTGATTAGTCCGATGACGGCTGCTGGTGTCTTTTTGATCACAGTCGTTATGTGCGTTGGATCAGCAATGTTCGCGATTCAAAAAGTGACAAAGGTTGATCCCGCTATTGTGTTTAAGGCATAGCCGTTCCTCAAACTCTGCCGAAAGGAGCGATGCGAATAGGTCTATTGATTCGTTACACTATACAGAGCGTTACGCTATGTAAATTAATCGTTTCAACCGCATTAAGTAGGCTAGCGTGGCTTGACTTTTTAAGGAAAAAGGGTCTGGCTGGGTGAAGCTAATCTAACCACTACGACTTATGCTCGGTTTTTCCGACCTTTTTATGCTTTACCGTTGCTATCTGATCGATTCATCGACTCTAAACGAATGACTGCTTCTCAAGTTAATTTTGCTAGTTTTACTCAGGTTCGCGATCGAGCTGCGTCTCCCTCAGTGGTTGTGGAACGGTATAAGGAGCAGGCTATTGAAGCGACGGGTGTTGAAATGGTATACCACTCTGGTTCGCAAGTTTACCAGGTACTACGTGGAGTGGACTTAGCAATTCAACAAGGCGATATTCAGCTCTTAATGGGACCGTCCGGTTCTGGTAAAACGACGCTGCTGTCGATTTTGGCTGGTATTCTCACCCCGACTGCGGGCAGTGTCAAACTGCTTGGTCAAGAAATTACGAAAATGTCGAGAGAACAACTCGCCCATTTCCGGTTAGAAAACATTGGCTTCATCTTTCAGGGCTTTAATTTGTTTCCAGCTCTAACGGCTTCCGAGAACGTGGAGGTGGCGTTAAAAGTCAAGGGTATTCGTGGTGCCTCTAATCGTCGTCGAATGGCGCAGGAACTGCTCTCACAGGTAAGACTAGACGATCGCAGCAACCATTTGCCACGAGATTTGTCGGGAGGTCAAAAGCAGCGAGTGGCGATCGCCCGTGCGTTAGCAGGCGACCCGCAAATCATCATGGCAGATGAGCCAACGGCTGCACTTGACTCTCATAGTGGGCACGCTGTCATCGAACTCTTACGTCAGCTTGCTAAACAGAGCGCTCGCACGGTCTTAATTGTGACTCACGATCCACGCTTAATTGATGTTGCCGATCGGGTCGCCATACTAGAAGATGGCATTTTGCAGGACTGACTGGCAGTTTGCGGTTGCTAGTTGTTAGTAAGGCTTCAGACGCTGACGATCAACTTTTACACTGTTTTATGTCAGCATTCGTCAACTTAGTGCAGAATCTCCAGCACGGCTTGATTGTGTCGTGTCAGGCTCCGAGCGATTCGCCGATACACAATCCTGTTGTCATTGCGAGCCTTGCCCAAGCAGCCGTCAATCAGGGAGCGGTTGGTGTGAGGCTGGATACACCAAATCACGTAGAGGCAGTACGCCACCAAACCACAGCGCCGATTATTGGGCTATGGAAGCAGCAAATTCCAGGGTTTGAGGTTTACATTACCCCGCAATTTCACCATGCACAGGCGATCGCACAAGCAGGTGCAGACATCATCGCGATCGATGCCACTCTCCGCGCTCGTCCTGGTGGTGAAACGCTAGAGTCACTGATTGCCCGCATTCATACGGAATTGGGCAAACCTGTGATGGCAGATGTGGATACCTTAGAGGCAGCGATCGTGGCTGCCAGGGCTGGCGCTGATCTAATTGGCACCACGCTCTATGGCTATACCACTGCAACAAGCCATCAGAGTCCGCCTGGGTTTGATCTCCTCGCTCAGATGATCAACGCGATCAATGTACCGATCATTTGCGAGGGTGGCATTACGTCACCGCAGATGGCACGACAGGCGCTTGATCTAGGCGCTTATGCAGTAGTAGTTGGTACTGCTATTACTGGAGTCGATCTTCAGGTCAGAGCATACAGCGCAGCACTTCAAACTACCGTTTGCACAGGTAAGACGTTAGCAGAGAGCAAGCACGCTGGCTCGCTACACCATCGTTTTGCGCTGTTTGAGACAGAGAACCAGTCTTACCGCAATTACATCAATGCAAAGCTGGATATATTTAGCGAAGGGTGTTCTGAAGTCGAAGCATTTTTTACAGCCGCCGCACGTCAAACGAAAAAACCGCTGGAAATTCTGCTGCTGGATGAGCAACAAACAATTTTGGGTGGACTTATAGGCTCAACGTCTTGCTGGAACTGGCTTTTAATTGATTTGCTGTGGGTACACGAAGCGTATCGCTACCAGGGTTACGGAAGACAGCTCATGAAATTCGCAGAGCAAGAAGCAAGCAATAGAGGCTGCACGGTTGCCAGATTAGGTA
Organism: Tildeniella nuda ZEHNDER 1965/U140; assembly: GCA_019358895.1. Lineage (GTDB taxonomy): Bacteria > Cyanobacteriota > Cyanobacteriia > Leptolyngbyales > Leptolyngbyaceae > Stenomitos > Stenomitos nudus. The sequence continues at coordinate 140,959 of JAHHIG010000010.1, forward strand.
CGTTCAGCTTTCAGGCAAGGGGATTTTATGAGAAGTTGGGTTATCAGGTCGTAGCGCAATGGAATGACTATCCACCTGGGCAGGTTCAGTATTGGCTCAAAAAAGCGCTGCCTTAAACGGCTTCTGACAGTGCGTTTGAGCGTTTCAAGATAATCATCTCGGAACCAACGACAGGACTACGAGCAAGCAATTTGCCGGATGCATCGACCATTTCAAGCTTGATGAAGTCCAGCGTTTCAGTACGCCGCAAAATTTCGCCTGCTAAGTTGTCTTGCTGCGATCGGCTCAAGTCATACCACCCATCACTGATATTGACAATCAAGCGGCTACCACGGAAGTTCGCCTGCACAGATTGAACCAAACCGCTGGCATATTGGTTGCTAATGGCTGAGACCTGGTTCTGAATTCGGGCAATTAATGCCTGTTCTGGAGTCAATCTGAGAGGTGGAGGAGAAATGACTGGTTTGCTTGGAGCGGGGCTAATTTCCACGGACTTAGGCACGTCTGGTGCTTTGACAAGGGGTGGAATTGGCGTTGGTGCAGGTATCGGCGAGGGAATAACCGTCTCGGCTGGAGGTGTTTTAGCGATCGTGGTCGGCTGTGGCTTCGCAGGCAGCAGTGACGATGCCGTCCACAAGAAGAGAATGAGGATACCTCCGATCGCTCCAGTTAACGCTTGATCCGAAAACTTGCGGTTGATTGCGGCGGGCAGGCGATCGCGAATTTGCCTGAGAAGCGGTCTCCACGATCGCCAGACCTGCTGCCAGAATGCACGGTACTTCTCCCCCAGCGCGTCAGTCGAAAAGGTCGGTGCCCGTTTATTAGTAAGCGCTTGCGAAGACGAGGGCAAAGCATTCTCAGAAGCCTTACTTGACGCTGGTGCTCTTTTTCTAGCCTGTTTGGGTACAGGTTCAGCTTCCAGGCGCTCAACTGTTTTTTCTAAGAGTTGGATAGTGCTCCGTAACGCTTTAATGCTCTGATTTTTAAGCGGCGGCTGTGCAGCTACAAACGCTTCGCCCACAAGTCTCAGTAGTGTTTGCGGTAGAATTTCATCGTTTTCTGAGGAAGATCTGCGTGTAGGGGTCGATCGCTGGCTGACCATTTCTGGATTTGACGATTCCGCTGCCGTTGAGGGTTGCTCTGCTTCTACGCTTGCCTCTGTTGTAGCAGCTTGTGAAGTTTCTACTGCGGCTTCTAGTGACGGTTCAGAGCTGTTTTCTGTTGATGGAGGCTGATCCTGCGACATAAAATTTCTCTCCCAGGCAGCACAAACAGGCTTAAACGCGGTAGATTCTTACGGGTGCTACCTTAGCAGAGATCATCTTAGCAGTTAGCGGTCAGCTTTCAGCTTTCAGCTTTCAGCGGTTAGCGATCAGTGATCAGATTTCTGTAAGCTTTCATCCTTTAGCCCTCATCCCTTTGTCTATGAGTCTCAGCCGTCGTCAGTTTTTAGTCTTGAGTGGAGCGATCGGTGGGGTTGGCGTGGCGACTCTGGCGCATAAAGTGTTGACGAGCGGTGCTGCTAATCGCCCTCCGTCTCTTCCATCGACAAGTGCGCCCTCGCCTACAGTTGCAGCAACCGGGCAATCAGTGGCAACCACAACAGTGGCAACCACAAACCGTGCGATCGCGCCCAAAGGTTTGTTTGCTCCCGTGCGTGGGGATGCCCGTATTGTCGTCATTAGCGACTTGAACAGTGCCTATGGCTCAACAGACTACGAGGCAGAAGTACACAAGGCGATCGCGCTCATTCCCGACTGGAAGCCGGATGTAGTGCTCGGTGGTGGCGATATGGTCGCTGGTCAGTCGCCGTCACTCGGTCGTGATCAAATTCAAGCAATGTGGGATGGTTTTGAGCGGCACGTTGGCGCACCGCTGCGGCAAACAGGATTACCCTTTGGGTTTACGATCGGGAATCACGATGCTTCAGGAGCGCTGTCTGTTGGGGGTAAGTTTCTGTTTAACGACGATCGTGAACTCACGGCGGCGTACTGGAATGCGCCTGGTCATAACCCGAATCTCCAGTTTGTCGATCGTGCAGGCTTTCCCTTCTATTACACCTTTCAGCACAAAGATATTTTCTATTTGGTCTGGGATGCATCGACTTCTCGCATTCCACCAGAACAGATCGCCTGGGCAGACAAGAGTCTGGCAAGTCCGGCGGCACAATCTGCCAAAATGCGCTTTGCGATCGGGCATCTGCCTCTTTATGCGGTTGCTGTTGGACGTGATGAATTGGGAGAAATTATTGCTGGCGCTGACAAGCTACAGGCGATGCTGGAGAAACATGGCGTGCATACCTACATCAGCGGGCATGACCATGCGTATTACCCTGCTCACAGCGGCAAGCTAGAGCTGCTTCATACCAGCGCCTTAGGTGCGGGTCCACGCCCGTTGCTTAACAGTCGACTGGCACCATTCAAAACGCTCACGGTGATTGATGTTGATTGGGATGCTGCGTCTACTCGCTACACCACCTACAACATGACAACGCTGCAAGTGGTTGATCACAAAACCTTGCCTCGGCTGATTGTAGGACCGACGGGCAGAGTACTGCGGTTAGATGTGCAGGAAAGTGACCTCACGGCGGCAGAGCGATCGCTGACCTTTACGCCAAGTAGCTAAAACAACAGATTCAAACGCTCAGCCAGTGGGCATAGAACGACAGCTTTATGGACGTTTCTACTCCACGATCGTTTGTCAGGTTAGCTCTTTCTATAGGATGAGTTAATGACACGTGGCTTATCACTACACTCGACAGTGTTGTTGTAGGTCAAATTGGTTATGGAAAACATTCAGAATACGATCGAAAATGCAAAAGAGGCGCTGCCGAATCTAACCCCTACACCACCAGGCTTAAAAGCTGAATCGTCTGCTCACGATCTGAAGTCGCGTTTAGAGTGGGGCGAACCGGCGCTGACCATACTAGATGTGCGCGATCGTGATGCCTTCAATCGAGGTCACATTATGGGTGCTATGCCGATGCCTTTAGAGCGGCTAGTCGATGGTGCCCAATCGGTTGACCAGGTGCGTGACATCTATGTTTATGGTGCTACCGACGACGAAACCAATCAGGCAGCAACCAAACTGAAGGAAGCAGGTTTTCTCAATGTGGCGAAGTTAAAAGGTGGCATGGAAGCGTGGAAGGCGATCGATGGTGCAACCGAAGGTCCTGAGGAAATCACTCCTCCTGGTTCCGACGCTTACAACGTGGTTTCTCGCCTTGCTCACCATCAGCAAGTTCAAGAGAAGTAAGGCTCATTTGCGTCAAGTCCCCCTTACAGCCACGAAAGCTGCGTTGGTTCAGCAGATTCCAGGAAGGTACGCTCAACGCTTCCACGCTGATACATCGGCGTTTTGTAGCGACCAACGAAACGGGGGAGTACGCCTGCTTTTTCAAGGCGCGATCGTGCCTGCTTGCCTGAGCAACCCAGAATGGTAGCGGCATCACCTAAAGGCAACCACTGCTTGGCAAAGCGAGGCAGTAACGTCTCATCTGTCTCGTTTTGCACCTCCGTGAGTAACCGTTCTGCCAGGAGCCAGCAAGCGATCGTATCCGCTTCGGCACGATGCGAATGACCCACCGGAAACTGAAAATGCCTGACCAAATCAGGCAAGCTACGGGAGGGCAAATCGGGCAACATCAGGCGAGCCAAAATTACAGTGCAGAGCTGTTCGTTGGGCGATCGCGCAAACGCTATCTCTAGCTGAGCAAGCTCTGCACACAAAAACGCATAGTCAAACGCAAAGTTGTGAGCCGTCAGTACGCCTGTGTTTAGCAATGGTAAATACAGGTGCCAAACATCTTTCGCTAGCGGCGCTTGCTCCACCATCGCCTGATCAATGCCTGTAAACCGTGTAATCATCTCTGGTACAGGCACTTGTGGATTCACTAAATGCGTCTGCTGCTGCCGAATACCCTCGCTCAAAGTCGCCTGTAAAACGGATACTTCAATGACGCGGCAGCCTCCAGAGGCACGATGCCCAGTTGTCTCCACGTCCACAACGGTCAACAGTTGCTGACTGACTCGACGATAAAAAGCAAGAAGGTCGGTTGAGAGCACTGTAAAGACTGTTTAGAGACAAGAACTACAAACTAGGGTGGGCACTGCCCACCCTAGTACAATTCACAAGCTTATTCTAAGACCATTGTCTCAGTGATAACCGTCATCGCATCGCATCAAGAACTGGCATTAACGATCAAGCGACGGCGAGACTTGGTTTTCAGCATTGCCAGCGCCTCTGCCGCGTTTGACGGGCTTAGGCTTGGGCGAACCGCTACCACCATGAGAGCCGCCCCCATGAGATGGCTCCTCAACGTGATCTTGATTGGAACGCATCCAGGTAGGACGAGTCTGGTCGTATGCCATTTGCAGTGCGGCGGCTGCGATCGCGTGTGGCTCATACTCTTCCGACAGTTGTGCCACGATCGGTAAGAAGGATGCCATCCGTTCGCCCACCAGCGCTTCTCGAATTTGACCCTGAAGCTTTTCGAGCTGACGACCTTCAATCTGAGCGCGAGTAGGAATAGAGACAATTTCCAACCGTTGACGCATGTGGAATTCGATATCGCGCAGCTTGCGGCGATCGAGCGAATGTACCAAAGAAATTGCCGTACCTTCTTTACCAGCCCGTCCAGTCCGACCAATACGGTGGACGTAGTTTTCGACGCTATCGGGTAAATCGTAGTTGATCACGTGCGTCAGATCATCAACGTGAATGCCACGAGCCGCAATGTCTGTCGCTACAACCCAGCGCACTTGGCGTTGACGGAACCGTAGCAAAAGACGTTCTCGCTGCGACTGGCTAAGATCGCCATGATATTCATCGACGCTATGACCAGCCGCTTGCAGTTGACTGGTTAGTTCTGCCGCCGCTTTGCGGGTACGGACAAAGATCAGCGCGGCTTCAGGATCTTCCAGTTCCAGGATCGGCTGAAGGGCACGTGCCTTTGTCCAGCCGCGAGGGATCATGTAGGCAACTTGATTGATACGGGTCGGTGCAGTTTTCGGCTGCTCGATCGTGACCGTGATGGGCGATCGCAGGAACTTTGTCACCAACTTCCTCACCGATGGCTCCATCGTGGCAGAGAAGAAAGCCGTTTGGCGCTCGATCGGTGCCTGACTAAGAATTTTCTCTACATCTTGAATAAAGCCCATGTTGAGCATTTCATCGGCTTCGTCAAGCACCATCCAGGTCAACTGGTTTAACCGTAGGTCACCGCGACTAAGAAGATCGAGCACGCGTCCGGGTGTGCCCACAACGATTTGAGCACCGCGCTCAAGGCGAGAAATCTGTTGATCGATCGCCTGACCACCGTAAATGGTGACAACTTTTAGACGGCGATCGTCGATAAAGCCACGAATTGCCTGACCCACTTGCATCGCCAATTCTCGCGTCGGTGTGAGGATAAGCGCCTGCACAGCGGGCAGTTTGACATCAATGCGGTCTAGAATGGGCAACGCAAAAGCGGCTGTTTTACCAGTGCCCGTCTGTGCCTGCCCCACAACATCGCGTCCGCAGAGGAGGTGGGGGATCGCTTGCGCTTGAATCGCAGTAGGGACTGTAAAGTCCATTGTTTCGAGGTGCCGAATACGAGCTTCGGAAAGACCAAGACTATTAAACGAAAGGGTCATTGAATCTCCTAGGTTGAGAATATAAGAGTTAATTAGCTGCAAAAAGTTGACGCAAAGATTCGGTTGGTTGCATTAAGTCAAGTCATGACTTAACGCAGGTACAGCGCTCTGAACGTTGAATCAAGGGACAGCTAATAGCTGCGTGGGAAGCAAATCAGCCGCTGTTGCTACACGACCATACAGGTCATACACATCGGCATCAGCGATCGTCACGGGAACCAGCGTACCCAGTGCTGCGTGACCCTGGACGTAAACCAAGCCATCGACTTCGGGTGAGAAACGAGCAGACCGACCAATCAATTCACCCGTTTCAGGGTTTTCTTGCTCGATCAGGACATCAACCACCTTGCCCACCTCTGCCCGGTTTCGCTTAAGGGAAATGGGCTGTTGGATGGTCATCAGCGCGTCCCGGCGATCGTCCATCACAGACTGAGGTAGTTGATGAGGCAAGCTGTACGCGGGTGTGCCCTCTTCAGCCGAGAAGGTAAAGACACCGACATGATCAAACTCGTGACGCTGCACGAACTCCAGCAGGTGATGGAAATGCTCATCCGTTTCACCGGGGAACCCGACGATAAACGTTGTTCGCAGCACTGCATTGGGGATCGCTGCCTTGATACGATCGATCACGCCATCATTCACCTGCCCCTGCCACGGACGGTTCATCGATCGCAGCACCTCTGGATGAGAATGCTGGAGGGGGAGATCCAGGTAGGGCAAGACGTTGGGCGTAGCCTGAATCGCAGCAATCACGCTGGGGGTCAACCCAGTTGGATAGGCGTAATGCATCCGAATCCAGGGAATATCCACCTTGCCCAACGCCCGCAAAAGCTCTGCCAGACGAGGTTCGCCGTAAATATCCAGCCCATAATTAGTAGTGATCTGGGAAATTAAAATAATTTCCCGCACGCCCTCAGAAACCAATCGTTCTGCTTCCGCCACGATAGACTCGATCGAGCGCGATCGTTGTTTTCCTCTTAAATGAGGAATGATACAAAAGGCACAGCGGTAATCGCAGCCTTCTGCAATTCTAAGGTACGCTACGCCTTCAGTCGTGGTGCGATAGCGGGGCGTTGACTCATCAGCGATGTAAATCGGCTCTTGAGACACTTCCTGAACGCGTTCTCCCGACTCAGCGCGCTCAATGACGTTCACGATTTTGTGATAATCGCCTGTGCCAACGATCGCCACAGCCTCTGGCAGTTCTTCCAAGAGCTGCTCCTGAAAGTGCTGTGCCATACAGCCTGTGATCACAATCTTTTTATCCGCCTCTGCCAACTCTACTAAAGTGCGGACAGATTCTTCGCGGGCAGCTTGAATAAAACTGCAAGTATTGACAATAACGTAATCGGCTAGATCTTCATTGGAATCAACTTCGTAACCTGCTTGAACTAAAAGTCCCAGCATATGTTCTGTATCAATGCGATTTTTTTCGCAGCCCAAATGTGTAACGGCAATCGTTGGCTTGTTGCCCATGAAATCCTATTTCTGATGGAGTTGGGAAGGGTGGTCGGTAAGCTGTAGCGATCGCTCATGCGACGGATTAACCCTTCGCCTCAAACTCAACAGCAGCCTTTGCAGCTACCGCTCATTGCAATCGCCCAGATGTCAACACTGCTTATCATAGCGCAAAAATTAGAATATTACGATACTTTACGCAAATGCCCATGGCATCCTGAACGAGATAGTTGGATGGCAGCGTCTCCATTGAGAGCTAAAGTCCTTTTGCAAGCAATACGAGGACGGTTAAAAGTTATGATTCTAACAGCCAGTCCTTTTCAGATGAGTCCGAATCCTTTACGCACGTGGACTTAATTCAAATCTTCAAGACTTCTAACCCGGTTATTGGTGTTGTTCATCTCTTGCCGCTGCCAACCTCAGCACTGTGGGGTGGCAGTTTGAAGGTAGTGATCGATCGCGCTGAACAGGAAGCCACTGCCCTTGCCTCTGGTGGCGTTGATGGCATCATAGTCGAAAACTTTTTTGATGCGCCCTTTCCCAAGGATCAGGTTGATCCGGCTGTGGTAAGCGCCATGAGCTTGATTGTGCTCCGCCTACAGCAAATGGTGACGCTGCCGATCGGCATTAATGTTTTGCGCAATGATGCAAGGAGTGCGCTGGCGATCGCCACTTGCACCGATGCCCAATTTATCCGCGTCAACGTCCTGACTGGAGTGATGGCAACCGACCAAGGGCTGATTGAAGGCAACGCGCATGAACTGCTGCGCTATCGACGTGAATTGGGTAGCGGGGTCAAAATCTTTGCCGACGTGCTGGTTAAACATGCTCATCCGCTCAGTTCGCCTAATCTGACGGTCGCGGTGCAGGATACTATTGAGCGCGGTTTAGCCGATGCCGTGATTTTATCTGGGTGGGCAACGGGCAGTCCGCCCAGTTTGGACGATCTGGAACTCGCTGCTGCTGCTGCACATGGCACACCTGTCTTCATTGGTAGTGGTGCAGACTGGGAGAACGTTTCGACGTTGATGCAGGCGGCTGATGGTGTGATTGCCTCTACATCCCTCAAGCGGCACGGTCGCCGTGAACAGCCGATCGACCCGATCCGTGTGGGTCGCTTTGTTGAAGCGACTCGCCGCAGTGTTGCCGCCAGGGAGTTAAAGCCGATCGCCTCTATACCTCTGCCTTCTTGATAGACATCATCGGTAGCAGTGCCAATCGTTAGCGATCGGTCACGCGATCAAGCCTTGCTGTCGTGAGAGCACTGTCTTCACTAGGGCTTATACCATTTCACTAAACTGTGGCTACACAGGCAAGCTTCGGCTGGCAGTCAGCGGTCAGTGGTCAGCGGTCAGCAGCAAGAACAAATCTGTAGGGCGATTTTATAGAATTGGTATTGCGCAAACCTCGGAGGTTTTAACCAAGCATCAAGCATCCTCACCAATGTCGTCGCTTTAACCTCAGAGGTTCTGGTCAAACTGCGTCAGTTCTGTTCACTTAAGCACTGTTCTCATAGTGATGGCTGTCTGTCTGGGAGCCGCTGCCTTTGTTTGAATGAGCTGCCTCAAACTTGAAAGGGCTTTGGTGTATTGAGGATCGGCTGCTGTTGCAACCTGACGCTTTTGGACTAGCGTTTTTTTCTGATCATCGGTGAGTCCGACAATCACATCGGGGGTAATACCAACGCGGTTGATATCACGACCTTTAGGGGTGTAGTACTTGGCGATCGTGAGCTTAATCGCAGAACCATCTTCCAGTGGCTGTACGGCTTGCACCAACCCTTTCCCAAACGTGCGCGTACCAACCAGGACAGCACGACCATTATCCTGAAGCGCCCCTGCCAGAATCTCGCTGGCGCTGGCAGAACCACCATCTACTAGCACGACTAAAGGTTTGTTGGTCAGCGATCGCCCGCTTGTTGCATAGCGTTCTCTGACGGCTTGCCGATTGACCAGAGAGACGATCGGCTTTTGCTCCATCCACATGCTGGCAATTTTCAGGCTGGCATCCAGCAGCCCACCGGGATCTGAGCGCAAATCAAGGACGTAGCCTTGCACAGCCTGCTTTTCTAGCGCGACAATGGCTCGATTCATCTCAGCCGGAGATGTCTGTGTGAACTCTGGTAAGCGGATGTAGCCAATCTTGCCAGCGGCAGTCGTTTCGGAACGGAAAGACACTGGATTAAGCCTGATGTTGGCTCTGGTCAGCTTAAACGTAAGGTTTTGGTTCCCACGAAGAATACTGAGCACCACCTGAGTGCCTGCTGCACCTTTGATTTGCTTCACCGCGTCGTTAATATTCATGCCCTGCGTCGATCGCCCATTGATTTTAGTGATCACATCGGCAGGCAAAATGCCCGCAGAAGCCGCAGGCGATTTTTCAATCGGAGCCACAACCGTCAGGGCTTTCGTTTTATCGTTGGCAGCCAGTTCAAGCCCCACACCCGATAGGTTGCCGCTAATTTCAGTATTGAGGGCGTTATACGCCTGTGGTTCAAAGAACTCGGTGTAGCGATCGCCCAGTTTCGCAACCATTTGCTGAATCGCTGCATACGCCTGTTTTTTAGAACTATAGGAGCGACCGATGTAGTCTTGCCGCACCGCTTTCCAGTCCTGCTGGTTAAAACTGCCATCAACGTAGTTTCGATCGAGAATCTGCCAGACTTCATCAACCAATTGTTTCGGACCGGGCTGCGGCTCTGCCCAACTCTTAGAAATGCTGGCAGCACCCGTAACCAGGACAGTTGTAGCCACTAGAACAGCAGTGCGGGCGAGAAATTTCTGCGTAGTCATACGTTGTTCAAACGAATAGGGCTTAGGGGTTTTGGATTAGCGGCATCGCCAGGACGAAGCAAGCATTTGTAGAACGTTAGACTGCCTGACGTGAGAAGAGGTTCAATGCCATTTAAACAATGGTGTCTTAGCCGCTCAGGAGGTTATACAGAAATCACAGCATGGTCTGTAGCCGTCAGCCGTCAGCCGTCAGCGAAAAGCTGATAGCTGATAGCTGATAGCTGATAGCTGATAGCTGATAGCTGATCCAAAAATGTGCAGTTGTTTTTTAGCCAGCTCTTAGGCTCATAAGCTGCGATCGAACATACGTGCGACAGTGGCATTCACGCATGGTTGAGGCGATCGTGTCAGCAAGTCCTGGCGATCGCTTGAGAACAATCACCCATAACGCAACGAATCGGGGAAAATAAACAATACGTTCCTGGTGCATCAGCTATGACCTGTTGTCTCAATCCAGACTGCCAGCATCCCCAAAATGCCGACGAGGCTGAATTCTGCCTGAGCTGTGGCACGAAGCTGATACCGCTATTGAGAGGACGCTATCGAGTGATGCGACCGATCGGGCAAGGGGGGTTTGGCAGAACTTATTTGGCGGCAGACGACGATCGACTCAAAGCCTGGTGCGTCATCAAGCAGTTCTCGCCCCAGTTGCAGGGCACAAAAGCGCTCGAAAAAGCCGTCAAGCTGTTTGAGCAAGAAGCAGTGCGGCTCAATGAATTGGGCGAACATCCACAAATCCCAGCGTTACTGGCGTATTTTGAACACGATCAACGTCTCTATTTAGTCCAGCAGTTCATCGAAGGCAACACGCTGCTGCAAGAACTGGCGCAAAATGGTGTGTTTATCGAGCAGCGCATCCGCGAGGTGCTGGCTGGCATCTTGCCCATCCTCAAATTTGTACATGACCATCAGGTGATTCACCGGGATATTACGCCGTCTAACATCATTCGCCGCAAGTTTGACAACAAGCTGGTGCTGATTGATTTTGGCGTTGCCAAACTGTTGTCGATCGAAACGGCTGCCCAACCGGGGACAAAAATTGGCACCGAAGGCTACGCACCGATCGAGCAGTTGCGGAGCGGTAAAGCGTATCCCGCCAGCGATATCTATAGTTTGGGTGCCACCTGTCTTTTTCTAATGACGCAAATCAAGCCAGAAGATCTCTACGATCCGTTAGAAGGACGCTGGCTCTGGCGCGACCGTTTGAGCGAGAAGGGGCGGACGATTAGTGAACCGATCGCGCAAATCTTAGACAAAATGCTGAAGGATTTGGTCAGCGAACGCTATGCCTCTGCGGATGCGGTGATGAAAGATCTACGGACAGCACTCTCACGTTCCCCGATCGCTGCCAGCAGAAATCCAGTCGCCCCACCAACGGCTTCAGCGCCACCCGCTCCTTCGGTAGCCAGCAACTCACCTGTCAGTCGATCGCCTATCAGTCAGCCAAACGTCAGTAAACCGCCCAGCAATCAGCCACGTGTATCGGGTGCGCCGACCTCCAGAGCACCTGTTTCCAGGCAACCAGCATCAGCGCAGACATGGCACTGCCTCCATACTCTCACGGGGCATTCCCGTTGGGTGACAGCCGTGGCGATCAGTCCTGATGCGCAAACGATCGCCAGTGGTGGCTTAGATGACAGCATTAAAATCTGGGAACGGACAACCGGATCGCTGTTGCAAACGCTAACGGGACATCATAAACCCATCAACTGCCTGAGTATCAGCCCGGATGGACAAACCCTGGTCAGTGGCAGTGATGACGATACGGTTCGTCTCTGGCAACTAGCCGATGGCAATCTGCTGCGAACGCTGGCTGGACACACCAGAGATGTAAACTCAGTTGTGATCAGCACCGATGGGCAACTGCTTGCCAGTGGTAGTGAAGACCGGACGGTAAGGCTATGGAAACTGGCAACAGGTGATCTATTACGCTCCTTTTCCGGGTTGGCTGGCATGGTGCGATCGGTTGCGCTCAGCCCCAACGGTCAATTTCTCGTCAGTGGTGGACTGGATAATCAGATTAAGCTATGGAGCCTGCGAACCAATGAGCCAGTCCGCACCTTGCCCAATGGACACTTCAATTCGGTCAACGCAGTCGTGATTACACCCGATGGTAAGACGCTCGTCAGCGGCAGCAAAGACAAAACCATCAAGGTATGGGATCTGGCTACAGGTGCTGTGGTGCGAACTTTGGCTGGGCACATGGATTCGGTGAACGCGATCGCCCTGAGCGGTGACGGCAAACTCCTGATCAGCGGCAGTAGCGATACCACCATCAAACTCTGGAATCTGGAAGCAGGCAGTCTCATGGGCACTTTGACCGCACACATTAGCGCTGTTAATGCTGTAGCCCTTGCAGCCGATGGACAGGTGCTGGTGAGTGGCAGTTCGGATAGTAAGGTGAAGGTTTGGCAGTTGGGATGAGGTGCGGTTTTGCTTTTGACCCAACTTCAGGGGGTGATTGAACTATGTGTGACGTTAAAACCGCGACTACATAAACCCTCTCAATCGATCGCCGCAAAACGGTTCAAATAGTCCAACAACGGCTTCAAACCGCTAAAAATTTCAATCATTTGAGCCGGAAAGGTAGCCGCTAAAACGGCTTCATCAGACACGGGATGAGTTGCAATCACCTGTTTGAGTCGCAATAGCTCAATCTCTTTGTGGTCACGAGCATACCCTTGCGGAGCCGTCTTCAGTTTTTCGCCGCTGAGTTCACCAAACCACTGCTTAAATGTTTTGTGGTTAAGCAGCGCTTTGAAGGGTTTGGCATCGTGATCGATGGTTTTTCGAAAGCGAGTCAGTTGTGCCGCTGTGGGCATATACAAGCCGCCAGCAAGAAAGGATTGATTCTGCGGTGCAAGGTGCAGGTAGTAGGGCATTCGGGATGACTTTTTGCCGCCAGCCGCGATCGACGCGGCGAAGTGCGTTCGATACGGCGACTTGTCTTTCGAGAACCGAACATCTCGATAAATCCGCATCACGCAGTCTTTGGCAGTAATGTTTCCCAGATCTTCGATCGCTCTAAATTCAGCAATCACTTCATCCACAAGCTGCTCGAATTGCGTTTTGGCATTCTCGTAACTGGCTCGATGCTGCTCAAACCAAGCGCGATCGTTGTTGTCCTGAAGCTGAATCAGGAAATCCAGCACTGGCTTTAGATTGATGGCATTACTCATAATGTTAACGTTCAACATTCCTTAGTTGTAATTACCATCCACTCATTAAATGTAAATAGCACAAGAGATAAAGGTACGTATGAACTGTTTGTTGCTATCAAGCTCGCTCATCTGCTGCTGCCTTTGAACAAAAGAGCCTTTTGTTCGATTTCGTAGACCCCAAGTACCGTTTCGTAGACCTCAAGCGTTATTTAGTAACTCTCAAGCATCGTCTTGTGGACTTCAAGAGTCGTTTTGTAAACCTCAAGAGTCGTTTTGTAGACCTCAAACATCGTGTTCGCTACCTCAAGATGCGTTTCGCAAACCTCAAGAGTCGTATTCGCTATCTCAAGATGCGTTTCCCAGACCTCAAGATGCGTTTCGCAGACCTCGAACATCGTATTCGATCCCTCAAGATGCGTTTTGCAAACCTCAAGAGTCGTATTCGCTATCTCAAGATGCGTTTCCCAGACCTCAAGAGTCATTTCGCAGACCTCAAGAGTCATATCTTAGAACTGATCCTTTAAACGCATCGTGCCTTCAAGAGGACTGATTTAAACTTTCAGACATCGTTGACTGCCAGCAAATCATGCCGTAACCTGTAGCCTGGATGCTTCTCGGTTTTTAACCAGCTTGCCATCTTCCATGTAGATAATGCGATCGGCAACATCAAGCACTCGATTATCATGCGTCACCATCAAAATGGTGCAGCCCTGTTCTCTGGCAAGTTTCTGCATGATATCCACTACATCGCGCCCCGATTGTTTATCTAAGGCAGCAGTCGGTTCATCCGCCAACACGATTTTAGGATGACTGACCAGGGCACGGGCGATCGCCACACGCTGCTTTTGTCCGCCCGACAGGTTTTCTGGATAGTACTGACTACGCTCCTCTAAGCCGACTAGCGCCAGGATCTCCAGGGCACGATCGCGTCGCTCTGCACGAGAATACGTGCCGTGTACTTCCAGTCCCATCATCACGTTTTCTTGAGCAGTGAGACTGCTGTGCAAATTGTGTGCCTGAAAAATGTAACCACAGGAGCGCCGCGCCTTCACTGCAACGGTTTTGGCTGCATCTACCAGTTCTGTATTCAAGATACGGAGGCTGCCCGATTGGGGCGATCGTAGCCCACCCATCAGTGAAAGAAGAGTTGTTTTGCCGGAACCGGATGGTCCCGTGAGAATGACGATTTCACCCGCGACGATCGAGAGATTGATGTCAAACAAAACCTGTTTACGCAGTTCGCCTGTGCCAAAGAAATGGTCGAGTTGCTCAACGTGAATCGCAGGTGTAAAAGCATCAGCGGACTGGCTTTCCGATGTCGGTACTTGATGCATCGTTGCTCCTAAAAACTATCGGCAGGATCGGCAGACTGCACCTTACGCATGGCAATCATGCCAGAGATGGAACACATCACTAGCGTCAGAAAAAAGATAAAGGTAAACCGGGCAAACGTCATGCCGATCGGCAGTGCTGCCACGTTACGAATCAGCGCATACTGTCCTAGCGCCAAAGCTAAGCCAGGAATGAAGCCCAGGGTTGCCAGGATGATGGCTTCCTCAAGCACAATCAAGAGCAAATAGCGATCGCGATAGCCCATTGCCTTGAAGGTTGCATATTCACCCAGATGTTCGTTCACATCGGTCGAAAGAATCTGAAACACAATCACGGTGCCGACGACAAACGCCATGACTGTACCGAACGTGAAGACAATGCCGATCGGTGTCGTTTTTTCCCAGTAGGCTTGCTCAAGAGCAACATAATCTTGCTTGGTAGCCGCGATCGCATCGGGGGGCAAAATCGCTTTGATCTGGCTCAATGCCTGCTGCGGATCAACACCCGGTTTGACTTTAACCAAGCCTAACGTGACCTGCCCCGCACCGCGATCGGGAAAGAACCGCAGGAAATTTTCCTGGCTCGTGATCAGCGTGCCATCACTGGAAAAGGATGCACCCAAGGAAAACAGCCCGACAACTCGAATGCTCCGGCGCTCGATTTCAGTTTTAAGCGTTTGCCCCTTTTCGGCTTGAGCGACCACTGTGGCATAATCACCCCGCGCTAGACGATCGAAGAGAAAGGCATCGGGTTGTTTGAGTTTGTCAAGCTGTTGATTGATTTCTGCCAGGTTAAACGCTGGGCGATCGAGACGTTGACCAACTAGCGTCAGCTGTGTTTTGCGGCGAGTTTGCGGGTTTTTCCATTCTTTGGTGGCAATATACAGCGGCTCGGCAGACTCTATCCCCTCTAGCGCTTGAATTTGATATAAGCGACGACGTGGAAAGGTATTGGATACAGCCAAATCTCGATACTGTGTACTCCGAATGATGATGTCAGCATCTACACCCCGATTGAGCAACGTATTGCTGTCGAAGAGTGCCGCTTGAATGCCCAATTGAGCAAACATCAGTAAGTCAGCAAACCCAATACCAGCGACGGCAACGAGTAACCGCGTTTTATTCTTCTTCAGTTGTAGCCAGCCCAGGGGAGTGCGGTCTTGCATACTCTGCCAAAAGTGGCGTTTCAGTAGACGCGGTGCCTGTTTTGGCTGCGGTTTTTTCTGCTCCGGCAGCGTCAGCGTCATAATTGAATCTCTCCTGTCACCTGCAAGTTGGTCAGTCCAGCCACTTTCTGGATAGAAGCGGCATCAAGCTGCACCCGCACTTCCACAACGCGGGCATCAATGTTGCTGGACGTATCAGAATTCACGACATTCTGGCGCTTGATCTTCACACCGATTTCGCTGACCTTGCCAGAAAGTGGCTCAGCGCGACTGTCGGCAAAGAGTTTGGTCGGTTGTCCCAGTTTCACCTTGCCGATGTCTGTTTCGTAGACTTCCAGCAGAGCAGTCATGTGCTGCGTTTGACCCAGTTCCACAATGCCATCGGTAGAGATCAATTCACCAGGACGAGTGTGAATGTCCAGCACGACACCCGCCTGCGGCGCGCGTACCGAGGCTAGAGCAAGCTGTGCCTTTGCCTGTTGCACCGCCGCGATCGCCTGATCCACCTGTGCCTGTGACGCTTCGACATCAACGGGACGCACTTCAGCAATGCGATCGAGGGTCGCTTTCGCCGATGAGAGTTCGGGCGATCGTGTGGTCTGAATCCGCTTCAGCACCACCTGCGCTTCTTGCAAACTGCGTTGTGCCGTCGCTAAAGTCAAGGTCTTGGTATCCCGAGAAGACGCTGAAGTCGCACCTTGCTGGTATAGCTGTTCGTAGCGCAATGCCTCCGCCTGAGCATTTTGCAGTTCTGCCTGAAGTCGGGCAACGGTTGCTGCTTGTGCCTGACTGTCGCCCTGACGCTGTGCCTCCAAGCGTCCAATCTCGGCTTTCTGAGCGTTTACCTCGCCTCGTTTTGCGCCTGCTTTAACGACTGCCAGATTGGATTGGGCAACCTTTACTTGCTCCTGTGCCTCAGCTAACGCCGCTTGCAGGCGATCGTGGCTATCCAACACAGCCACGACTTGTCCCGCTGTGACCGCATCGCCCTGCTTCACCAACAGTCGATCGACACGGCTACTGCCACCGGATGAACTGGGAGCCGATAGCTTGATGACTTTGCCGCGCGGTTCCAGGTAGCCCAACGCTGTCACTGTCTGAATTTTAGGCGCGACTTCCGTTTGAGCAGGCTGAGTGTTGGCGGACTGCGATCGCCATACATAAACGCCAATGCCTCCCGACAGAAGCAGAGCCGCCACCATCAAAAACCTCCAAGAAGGCAAGCGTTTTCCGATTGCACCGATCAGTTCACTCTGCATGATGCCTGCTCCTGCTAGAATATATTCAACTAAACCGTTTAGTTAAGCAAAGTTGTCTTTAAACTAAACGATTTAGTAAAGTTGTGTCAAGCCTATGTTTTGCTGATGGAATCTGTTAAGCCACCGAACCCCATACGACACCTATCGCCAGAGAAAACTGCTGCCATTCTGGATGGTGCCACGCGCATTTTTCTGGAAGAAGGATATGCTGGCACCACGATGGATCGGGTTGCTATGGCAGCAGGAGTATCGAAACCAACGATCTACAGCCACTTCCAGGATAAGGAGGGTCTGTTTAACGCATTGATGGCGCAAATGGTACAGAAAATGCAGTGGGCACACTGCGCTCAAAGTTTACGGGAGTCGCCCCCAGAGTCACCTGAAGTGGTGTTACGTCAATTGGCAAATAATATGCTGGATAGCTGCATTGGCAACCTTGAACGGATCACCTTCATTCGGCTGGTGATGGGAGAATCTGGTCGCTTTCCAGCACTCGGTCGCGCTTTTGTGCAACACGCCGAAAAACCCACTCTAGAAGCGTTGACGCATTATCTAACCGCTTGCTCAGCACTGCACTTACCCGATCCAGCCGTCGCCGCCCGTATGTTTATGGGTACGGTGATTTATTTCTTCATGACCCAAGAGTTGCTGCATGGGGAGGACATTATTCCACTGGAGCGCGATCGACTGGTCGATCAACTCATTGCTCTCATAGTGACGCATCACTCTGCCACCTCAACCATCGCATCAAGTTAAGCTGGGAAGAAACATAAAACTCATTGCTGATCGCTCTAAGGGGACGCAATCTACTTTCACAACTGCAAACAGTATTGATTGCTACAAAACTCCTTTTGCTTTGGTATGTCTTTAGATAGACTTTTCTTATCTCAGGCATAGGGGTGAGGGAGTGATGTTTCAATTGTGGGTACTCTAGTGACTATCACTTCATTAAAGCGCTCATGGATTCTGCCCAGTACCCGTTTGGGAAGATGCATTACTTCTCCAGAATGGCTGACCATGCAAAATGGCAACGGCAGGAGAGTAAGCGCCACATTCTGCGATCGCAGTTGGGTTTCACGGATGTGACACCGTCTCGCCCCAAGCCCTGTGTTGGGTGCGCTAACTATCATGGAGTTGCGTATGGCTACAGCCGCGAAGCGAGAACGACGCTTATTTGTGGGTTCCATCCTTACGGTTGGCAAAGCAGTAGTACCTGTCCCGATTGGTGTGGCGCTCATTGAGCCAAGAAGTTAGCTAGAGTGGTTGGCAGCTTATCTGCATCTACCCTTTTGCTGCGAGGTCTGTTTTGGCTCGGCTCACGTCACGTCTCTTTTCAAAACGCTCGACCATCTCAAAGGAAACGAAAGCAGGTTTTCGCTCTTCGCGATCGACCCATGCATCTCAGGCGCAGCCTTCACAACAGGCTCACCCAATCAAACGTTTGCTGGACTATGGGCAGGGCTACCACAACCAGGTGCGTTGGGCGATCGCGTGCTCCATTTTAAACAAAGTCTTTGATCTGGCTCCCTCGGCGTTGATTGGGACGGCGATCGACATTGTGGTGCAGCAGCAAAATTCACTGTTCGGTCGTCTTGGCATTCAGGATCTGTTTACTCAATTGGTCATCCTGTCTCTGTTAACGTTTTGCATTTGGGGACTGGAATCAGCCTTTCAATATGCGTACGATCGTCTCTGGCGCAACCTGGCGCAAAACATCCAGCACAACTTACGGCTGGATGCGTATGACCACTTGCAGGAGTTAGAACTGGCATATTTTGAAGAACGCAGCACGGGCGGGCTGCTGTCGATTCTCAATGACGATATTAATCAGCTCGAGCGGTTTCTCAACGGTGGCGCAAACGACCTTTTGCAAGTCAGCACCACTGCCATTATTATCGGGAGCGTGTTTTTTATTCTGGCTCCCACCGTAGCATGGATGGCAGTGTTGCCCATGCCGCTGATCGTTTGGGGTTCAATCATCTTTCAACGCCGCCTCGCACCCCGCTATGCTGATATGCGCGAGAAGGTAAGCTTGCTCAATGGTCGGCTGTCAAACAACCTGAGCGGCATCACCACCATCAAAAGCTTTGCCACTGAAGCATACGAAACGGTACGCATCGCACATGACAGTGAGGCATATCGCCAGAGCAACCGACGCGCGATCGCCCTCAGCGCCGCCTTTATCCCATTGATTCGTATGCTCGTGCTGCTGGGCTTTTTGGCAACGCTGCTGTATGGCGGACAGTTAGCGATCGCAGGCAAGCTTTCGGTTGGCAGCTACAGCGTTTTGATCTTTCTGACTCAATCGTTGCTGTGGCCCCTAACACGTCTGGGCGAAACCTTTGATCTCTATCAGCGGGCAATGGCATCGACCAGGCGGGTGATGGATTTGTTGGATACGCCGATCGCGATTCATTCGGGGCATTTAGCGTTGGGAAGGAGCGGTCAGCAGTCAGCGGTCAAGCGGTCAGCGGTTAGCGATCAGCGGTCAGCGAATTCCTTCGGAGAAGCAAGCTACAGCGATCAGACATCAGAAACGGCTCCTTTACTAACAACCAAAAACCAAAAACTAACCACTGGTTCAACTCAAAACTCTGCGATTCAGGGCGACATTTATCTTCAGGACGTGACGTTTGCTTACACCGATCGCCAGCCTGTAATTGAACGGCTTTCGCTGCATATTCCTGCTGGGGAAACGACGGCGATCGTGGGTGCAACGGGATCGGGCAAAAGTACGTTGGTCAAATTGCTGCTGCGGCTCTATGAAGTGCAGTCAGGTACCATCACGTTGGATGGTGTTGAACTGCGAGACTTAGCGTTACAGGATTTGCGACGGGCGATCGGGTGGGTCAATCAGGATGTTTTTCTGTTTCATGGCACGGTGGCAGAAAACATTGCCTATGGCAGCTTTGATGCTACGTCAGCCGAAATTGTCACGGCGGCTGAAATTGCCGAAGCGCATGAGTTCATTCAACAACTGCCTCAGGGCTACGAGACGATCGTCGGTGAACGGGGGCAGAAGCTCTCTGGTGGGCAACGGCAGCGCCTGGCGATCGCCCGTGCCATTCTCAAAGATCCACCGATCTTGATTTTGGACGAAGCCACGTCTGCGGTAGATAACGAGACGGAGGCAGCGATTCAACGATCGCTGGAGCGGATTACCGTTGGACGAACGACGATCGCGATCGCCCATCGCCTGTCTACCGTCCGCAATGCCAACTGTATTTATGTCATGGAACAGGGCAAGATTGCCGAGTATGGACGGCACGAGGCGTTACTGCAACAGCAGGGCATTTATGCCAACCTCTGGCAAATCCAAACGGGGGCAAAGTAAAAGCATTTTTATTTGGACTTATGCAAACCTCGGAAGTTGAAACCAAGCATCAAGCATCGTCACCAATCTCGTTGCTTAAACCTTCGAGGTTTCAGTCAGAATGTGTCAGTCCTGTTATCGACTGACCTTATCTTTAGGTGGTGGTACGATGCCGAGTCGGTGAAGGCTTTTATCCAGGTCTCTGAGTAGCTTAAAGTCTTGTTCCGGCAAGGGCTTGCTGAGCGGCTCGGCATCGATCGCAGGAGTCTGTTCTAGAAACGCAAATGCCTGTCGGAACTGGTGCGGTTCTGCCTTGAGGGGTGCATCGAAATGGCAGGGAATAATTTGTTGAAATGCCCAGCTTGCTACTTTGTCAGCCCAGTCGAGCGTTTCCTGTGGAGCGCGGTTGAGAATCAGGGTTTGCAGAATGGGCGCGACAAAGAGCCGTCCATCACCCTGTAATGACGTGAACGATCGCAGCCAATCGCTTTCCCATAAAAAGGGGAACAGCCCGAAGTAGGCTTTTTTGGAGCGATCGGCTGCTTTCATGGCATTGCCGATCGTCTGCCCAAAGCTAACAACTGACAAGGCGCTGGGTCGAAAGTAGAGCGTAAACAGTACAATGCGCTGCCAGCCCTTACAGCGGTTGGCAAAAGTGTCTTCAATGACCTGCGATGGCTCATCTTTGGCGTGGAACAGTAACGGGTAGGGATCAAGCTGGACGATCGCCGAGGGCACCGCTGGTACTGCAAGCACGGTATCGGTAACGAGCAAGGTGTGCGATCGAATGTGAAAAAACGCCACCTCTTCAAACTGCCCTGGACCAAGAGCGATCGGACCCAGAATAGCGTAGTCGAACTCAGCGGCGAAGGGGGTTTTGCTACTGTCATCCGGCAGTACATGCGTCCGCTTTCCTGGTAAGCCAAGCCAACTGAGCGGCAGATTGAGCGGAAAGCTCCACTGGTTTGGGGCAACAAAGATCTGTGCATGAGGAAACCGTCTAGCGAAAGGACCCACAAAAACCTTGTGCTCAACCCCCGAGATGGTTGGCAAAATGACGTACTTCACCTCGCCATGCTCTGCGACCAATTCGTTCACCAGTCGGAGACATTCTGGCGTTGGCGCAACAGGTGCGTAGACCAGCAGTCCGCCTGTGTCGAGCTTCACAACGGTCATGCGAATGGGCACGACAACATAGAAGATGCCCTGGATTTGATCAAACGTCCAGATCGTTCCTTTTACGACTTCTGTACGGAGTGTCCGCCGCTGACTGTACGGATAGAGCGGTACAGTATGCCAGAAATGCCACGCCCAGTCACTGGCATCATTGCTCTTTTCTCGTCTGTCGATCGCGGTTTTTTCCACGCCACGATGCCTCCCATCCCAATGCTCACACCGTTGTGATTTATAGCCCTAATCATATAGGTCAGGACGGGGTGCAGGGGTTTCACCCCCTTTGATCCCAATGTCCTAACTTTTATGGCGACAGCTATACTGAACGCAGTCTAAAAGTTTAGCAAATGGTTAAGCGGCTCTAGAGGTGAACGGCTCAAATCATCGGCGGCAAGCAACCTCGAACTCCACACCAGCAGCTTTCTACCGTCCGCTGCATTTGAATTGTTATGCCACCGCAATCCATCACCTGCAAACGCAACACCAACTAGACCTATTGTTGATGCGCTTCCATATAAGCTCGTAGCAATTGATTGATCTGAGTTTGATAACCCCGTCCTTGAGACTTAAACCACTCTAATACATCGCTATCGATGCGGAGTGTAACTTGAGCCTTGGCTTTTGTAACTGGTAAACCCCGCCGCACTACCGCCTTTGCAAACATTTCTGGTGTAATCTCTGGACAGTCTGACAAATCAATATCTTCATCGCTCATCGCGTCCAATCGTTGCCAATCAGTTTGAGAGTTGCTCGAAGTAGATTCGTTGTTCATATTTTGTCGCTTTTCTTGCAGAAATAATACGGGTACAATCCTCACGCTCTGCATGGACAACAGCAATGACTCGCCCTTGCAACAAACCGAACGTAACAAAACGCTGCTCCCTATAGCTGTAGCGATCGTCCTTGACCGTTAGAATATCGCCATCAAACACGGTTGGAACATCGGTAAAATCGATTCCGTGTTTACGAAGATTAGCAACACGTTTTGCTTCATCCCATTCGTATCCCATGACTAAACGACAGCCACAATAACCAATTGTAGTTACAAATCGTCGTTACAGCTACCCATGCTCAGCAAGTTTAATTTTGAATACCCTGCAAGCAACTTCAAGCTACTGTCCCAACCAAGGACTCACGGCATAACGATCGCCCGCCCTTACTAGAATTAATTTAAATCTCATCAAGAAGCGTGTGCAGACCACGATACACAAAGGCTAATTCGTCGTCGGTAATGCAGTAAGGCGGCATGAGATACAGCACATTGCCCAGGGGACGGAGGAGCAAGCCCAGCGCGATCGCCCGTTTGCGAATGTCGAGGGTTAGATGATTGAGATAGCCCGGTTGGTCAGTGACCAGATCCATCGCTGCGATCGTCCCTGTCACGCGTATATTTGTTAAGCGGGGATGATCGGTTAATGCTGTCAGATGCTCTCTGTGCTTGGCTTCCATCTGCTGAAACGCCGCTTCATGCTCGACCATCAGTTCTAGCGATGCCAGCCCTGCGGCACAACCCAATGGATTCGCAGCATAGCTGTGCCCGTGATAAAGCGTTTGCAGCGGATCGTCACTGTAAAACGCAGTGTAAATCGCCTCTGAGCAAACCGTTGCAGCTAACGGCAGAAAGCCGCCCGTGATACCTTTCGATAAGCAAATAATGTCGGGTTTGACATTGGCTTTGATGCAGGCGAACCAGTCACCCGTGCGCCCAAACCCCGTCATGACTTCATCAAAAATCAACAGCGTATTGTGTGCATGGGCAAGCTGCTGTAGCTGCTGTAGAAACGGCGATCGCCCCATCCGCATCCCATACGCTCCCTGTACAAGCGGTTCAATGATAATGCCTGCATACCGATCGGGCTGCTGCGTTAGCTGTTTTTCCAGCGTGTCGAGAACGGTTTGCTCGGTTGCGGCTGCGATCGCGTCATCGGAGTGCGCGATCGGGTACGGCACACACTCGACATCAAAGAGTAGAGGGGCAAAGGCATGGGAGAAGAGCGATCGTGCCCCCACTGCCATCGCGCCAAACGTATCGCCATGATACGCGCCCTCAAATGCCAGAAACGTAGACCGTGCCTGTCCCTGATTCGTCCAATACTGATACGCCATCTTCAGCGCCACTTCTACCGCTGTTGAGCCGTTGTCGGAGTAAAATACGCGGGTTAGATTGGTTGGTAGCCTGCGAACTAAGCGCTCTGCCAGTTGCTCTGCTGGATCATGAGTAAAGCCAGCAAAGATAACATGCTCCAACTGTTGGGCTTGCTGAGCGATCGCTGCCGCAATTTTAGGATGGGCATGACCATGAAGGTTGACCCACCAGCTCGAAATGCAGTCGAGAATGCGTTCACCTCTTTCCAACTCCAGCCAAACTCCCTTCGCCGCTTTCACTTTGAGCGGTTCCGGTGCCGTTTTTGCTTGCGTGTAAGGATACCAAAGGTTTGGATGCATGATGTCACTGGTGAATTTTTGCCGACCGCTGTAGCTTGCTTCTCCGAAGGAGTTCGCTGACTACTTGACCACTGACCGCTGACCGCTGACCGCTGACCGTCACAGCCACTTAGTTCTGACCACTTGAACAAGCAGCAATATTGCGGTTCACGCCTGTTGGACCATTCGGCACCCAACCGACGCGAGAAGCGCCTGTGCTACTCCTATATTTGATACGAATCCATCGTCTGCCGCCAGCATCCTCAAGGTCTGTAGCTCCACCAGGAAACCGTACGATCGCTCCCTTCGTGGGACCATCCGTTTGATTGGAGCTGCCTATGTACTGAAAGTCGCCGTTAGCCGTATTCCGTGCCACCAACCCAGTGCTGAGATCGCCATAATCTGAGCCGTCCACTTCAGGGCTTCGCAACCGACGACAATAGCGAGGACTCGTGTCAATGTCACCAGGTAGCGTTCCATCGGGCGGAGCACCGCAGTTTATGACCAGCGTGTTGGTTGCGACCCATCCTAATTGAGGGGCTTTAATTTGTACAACACCAGCCCCAAAAATGCCAGTCAGGGTGATGCTAGAGTTTGCTGAGACGGTGCCGATCGCGTCATTCAGCGCTGAGTTTTTGTAGATAGTGATCGCGGCTGCCGTACCGCGACAAGTATCAATCTGGTCAACCCGTTCAGTCAACGTGGGAGTGTTTTGCGCTAGTTGCAGTGGTGCGATCGGTAACAGTATTGCAGCGCTTGAATAACGCTCCTTTGCCAGCCCTACATTTTCGATCGCTACGCCAGCAGTCACTAACAGGGCACCCATCACGGTAAGGTGCATTGAACTAATCTTGAACAACATGCATTGCTGTGCCTGAGTGAAATAGACAGCAGTCTGACTGTTATCTTACGGCATTGCAGCCACCAAAAAAGCTTTGAAGTCAGCCTGCAAGCAGTGCTGTATGGCAATCTCCTCTTTGAATGATGAGCATGATGCCAGTATGAGCAGTCAGCCAAAAAGCCGATCGCTGACCGCTGACCGCTGACCGCTGACTGCTGACCGCTGACCGCTGACCGCTGACTGCTGACCGCTGACCACTAAATGCTTGAGCCTCACTCACTAATGATTGAGGACTGCCACAGTTTCTTTCGCGTGCTTTTAGTGTCAGGCGATCGATCGTTTTTTGCTTCATCGCCATCGTATTGACGCTATTCAATGTTGACGATCAGGGATTGTGCCTGAGCTAGAGTCGCTCTTCGCTTTTATACCTGGCTTCCAGCTAATCGTGCTGCGTTTGTGTTGCTTCCTGTCGCAGTTGTACTTGCTCAGGACTATGATTGAGCGTCGAAAGCTCAGCCACTCGCTGGTTTAAGGCAGCATTCACAGCTTGCATTGAGGCTTCGGCACGTTGACGTTCATACAGGGCTGCTTGTTGTGCTGTGGTGTCTTGCATTTGCGCGACGAAGTAGAGTGGTTGCTGATCGCGATCGCGTACCAGCGACACACTCAACAAACACCAGATTGTTTGTCCATTTTTGTGCTGATAGCGCTTTTCCAAATGGTAGTAAGCAATGTCTCCTGCCAGAAGCTTTTGGGCATATTCCAGCGTCACTGTTAAATCATCAGGATGCGTCAGTTCTGCAAACGTCAGCCTGAGCAGTTCTGCCTCGGTGTAGCCTAGCATCTGACACAGAGACGCATTGACCTGCAAGAATTGCCCTGCCGGAGAAGTCAGACACATACTGACGGCTGTCGTATCAAACGCGGTGCGGAATCGTTGTTCACTCTCGCGGAGGGCTTCTTCTGCCTGCTTGCGCTCTGTAATATCAAGCGTGGTACCCACCATACGGATGCACGTTCCTTGCTCATCAAAAAGCGGCATTCCTTGTACTTGAACAAACCGAATAGAGCCGTCAGGACGCACAATCCGCAGATCTTTTTCGTAGGCTTTACCGTCTGCGATCGCCTGTTCAGTGAGTGCCTTGAAGACAGCCAGGTCGTCAGGATGGATCAGTTGCAGGGTTTCAACAGGGCTGGGCAGCGGTTGTTTGGGATCAAGCCCATGAATCTGGAACAGTTCTTCTGACCACCAGGTCGTTTGCGCGATCGCATCACAGTCCCAACTACCAATGTGCGCTACTCGCTGAGCCTCACGCAATGCTGCTTCTGCCTGCTGGCGTTCGGCTTCCATACGCATTGTGCTACTCACGTCCACATCTACGGCTGTGGCAATCCAGGCGTTGAGCGAGGCATCCCACCGAGATGTGACGTAGCCAGAGATCCACCGCAACGTACCATCCTTATGCCGAAAGCGATATTGAGTCACAAAGGGCTGCTGCTCTTGCAAGAGTTTGGGGTTGACCACAACGACGCGTTCTAAATCCTCTGGTGGCACCCTGGTAAGCCAAAGTCTTTGATCAGCCATGAACTCGCTCGGTGTGTAGCCAAAAACCGTTTCACAGCCCTTTGACCAGTAATCGTAATACCACGTGCCATCGGGGAACACATGAATGCTGGTAATGGAAGCGATCGCGCTGTTAAGGACATCATTGAGCTTTGTCTCAGAGCGTTGCAGCGCCAGCTCGAGCTGTTTACGTAACGTCACGTCTCGGTAGATGCAGAGCAGGCGTGGCTGCCCTTCCAGCTCAATCGCTTCTGCCGAGACCAACACCGTTCGCAACTGCCCTTGCTTGGTGCGGTAATCGATTTCGACATCGTGGACGTGGTTTTGAGTTTGCAACGCCTGCTCAAAGCGAGCCACCTGCTCCAGGCTAACAACCAAATTAAGACTCAACGCGCTCTGCCCGATCGCCTCCTGACGCGTATAGCCACTGAACTCCACGAACCGATCATTCACGTCAATGTAGCGTCGTTCAGGTAGTGTGGTGATGCTAATCGCATCCGGGCTAGCACGAAAGACTTTTGTAAACTTTGCTTCCGACTCTTGCAGAGCCATGGTCACCTGATCAAAAGACTCCTGCAAATGCACAGTCATTTGATTAAAAGAGTGTGCTAACACCTCTAATTCGGCAACCTGGTGCTGACTGTCAATCGGATGAGACCACTTTCCTAATGCCAGTTCTCGGCTGGCGCGGCTAAGCCGTAGAATGGGTCTGGCAATCCATGAGGAGGTCAACCAGCCAACAATCACTGCGGCTGTCAAGGCTCCAGCACATAACAGCAGTGTCAGGCGATGATTGCTGTCGATCGCGTCGATAAAATCGGACTCTGGCACTACGACCACTGCTAACCAGTCTAGATCCTCGTCACGACCTAAAGGCTCAATGTGTACAAAGTAGCGCTGGCTGTCAACCTCAAAGCTAAACTGCTGCGTCGTTTGGATGCGATCGAACCCTCCAAACCGCTCTACAACAGAAAGCGCTGCCCGCTCAGTGAGAAAATCGTGGCTTTTAACAGCGCTCAAGCGTTGGTAGAACACCGGAGGCTGTGTGCTGCCGACTGCGGCGACTAGTTGCTCTTTCGTGAATGCATCGTTCGTGAGTCTACGCTGACGAAACGGGCGATCGCCATTGGAATTAGCAACGAGCAAACCACTCTGCTCGACGATAAACGCCTGCCCTGTCTTAGCAATCTTTAACCCCCTGAGAGCGCTGCCCAGGTTAGACAGTGAAACCGAAGATGCCAGGACACCCTGAAAGCTATTGGCGCGATCGTAGAGCGGCTGCACGTTAACCGCTGTTAGCATTGGCTGACCTCCCGCTGTCATGCCTTCAGCCAAACGCCAAAGCGGTTTTTGGGTTAACTTTGCTGCCGCATACCACGAGTCTAACCTTGAGTGCTCCTGTCCGAGAATACCAACTGGGGGCGGCGTATACGTAGTAGAGCTGTTGGTTAGGTAACGGTTAAGAACGTCATCGCTGGCTTGCGTTTGCACTCGGACAGCAATTGAGCCATCCCGCTGCTTTTCTACCGCGAACAGCTTTTGATGTTCATCGGCGATGGCGATGGCATTCACACCGTCAAAGCTCTTGAGCTGCTGCTCAAACAAACGTTGCAGCAACCGACGATCGCGGCTGTGCAAAAGACCAAGCTGCATGGCTGCTGCAGCGTTACGGGTCATTTCGGCAGGCACACGCAGGTCACGCACTATGTTTTGCTCAATGCGGTTACCAACCTCCGCCGCTAATTGTTCGGCAAGATTGCTCACAATCTGCTGCCCATTGCGGTAGGAAAGATAGCCAGCCAGCCCGACTGCCGTTAAAACTTGTATCGCAAACGGCACCACTAGCACAGCAAGCAGTGGAATCTTTCGACTAGAACGACGAGGAAAAGACATTGTTGGAGGGCGCAATTTTTTAAGCGACTATCGCTTATCCAAAACTTATTCCAAAATTACTCGATTAGCCACATCGCACTAAACACAGCCGCCTCATAGGTTAACCTAACGCACCTAACTCAAGAATCAGTTCAGCCAGAATGCTGATACTCGATCGCGAGCAAGTCACAGCGGCACACTTTGTCTTTTAGGTGCCACGTTGCCAGTATCCTGAATCAGTCAGACCGAATGCTCAGGTAGTGGGTAGAAAGCAAGCGTCCTTGCAGTTTCTCTCATCACTATTACCTACAACTGAGGCATCTGACAACAGGGTTGCGCCAGTCTTGATTGTTGGTTCTCAAGAGAGTTTTATGAGCAGGGCAACGCACACAGGGGTTGATTTAGCTGACAGTTTAAGGATAATGTCATGTCTGGATAGTTGTTGCGTAGGATTTACATAGACGGTGAAGGTCTTCAGAGTCTACGTCATAGGCTGAAGACTTACCAGTTTTTTGAGCAAAGGCTCTTGGCTCACAACAAGCTTGTGCTTAAAAAACCTACATTCTTCACTAACGCCTCGCTGGAATAGATTCCTGTCTGAAGAGTTCGTATTGAGTATTCGCATATTGTAGTTAATCGTTTGAAACGTTCGATCTCGTAATATGTGCAGATTCAGGACTCAAGTCCACAGAGAGGATTGAGAGATTAAACCAATGCAAGATTTTCATTACTACCTGAAACCTCATCCTCATGACCCGCACTATCTTGCCCGCTCTACCATTGTTACTGCGTTGTCAGCCCTAGTTCCGACTGTCAAAGGGCGCATGGTCGATTTGGGGAGCGGTCTTTCTCGTGGCTACGAGGGTTTGTTTAAAACTCACGTGAGTGAATACCTCTGTATTGATTGGCAATACGCAGAAAATGTCGATATTTGTGCAGATTGCTACAACATACCGCTGCCTGATACATCAGTTGATACGATTCTGTCCACTCAAATGCTGGAGCATTTAGTTACCCCTGAACGTATGCTTCAAGAAGCCTACAGGCTTCTGAAGCCTGGCGGCAATTTAATCGTAACAGCACCAATGGTCTGGGGTTTACATGAAGAACCCGTTGACTTCTATCGGTACACAGAATACGGATTACGCTATCTATTAGAACATTCTGGATATGTTGACATTAACATTCAGCCATTAGAGGGGCTATTTGCCGTTCTGTTGCAAATGATTATTGACGAGTATTGCGCTGTTTGGCTAGCTAAAAACCAACGCGTTGCCGCTTATTTCATTGGAGCATTAAATCGAATTGCACTACGGCTCGATCGAGCATTGCCGACGCGGCGACTTTGTTTAACTTACATCGCTACAGCTACGAAACCAGGGAAAGCACCTCCCCCGTCTTTACCATCACAGAATATGAGCGAACCCACCCCCTTAGGCTCTGTCGAACCAACATCTCCTCTGTATAACCAAGCGTTTTTTGATTCGCTCTTAGAGGGTGCACGAGGTTCAGCAAGGCAAGTCATTCCGATGATCCTGGAGTGGCTTCAACCTCAGAGTGTGGTCGATGTGGGCTGTGGTCTCGGTGCATGGCTGGCTGTCTTTCGAGAGTTAGGCGTGCAAGATTATTTGGGTGTCGATGGTGACTATGTTGACCATCAGCAATTGCAAATCCCCGTGGATAGGTTTCTAGCACAGGATTTGACTCAGCCTCTTAAGCTCGATCGCAGGTTTGACTTAGCTGTATCTCTAGAAGTGGCAGAGCATCTGCCTGCTGAGTCGGCGAGTACTTTAATTGAATCCTTGGTCAGGTTAGCAGATGTGGTTTTATTTTCAGCAGCGGTGCCCTTTCAAGGAGGAACAGGACACCTGAACGAACAATGGACCAGCTACTGGGTGAAGCAGTTTGAGCAATGTGGCTATGTGGCGATCGATTGCCTGCGTCATCGCTTCTGGTCTAACGACGATGTTCAGCCCTGGTACATTCAAAACTCACTACTGTTTGTTAAGTCCGATCGACTTGAGCAGTATTCTCACTTACCAAAAGAAACGTTAGACAGTGCTAACTTTCCGCTGAACGTCGTACACCCTAAAGTCTATCAAAATAGCTTGGGTTACTACACAAAACCCCTAAAAAACCAAGTTGTACAGGTACAAGGTGAACTTGAGGTAACTCAAAACGTTCTCTTGGCGACGCAAAACGAGGTTGCGGCAGTACAAAATGCCCTCTTAACCGCGCAGAATGAGATTGCTGCGATGAAAACATCTAAATTTTGGCGCTTACGTACTTACTGGTTTCAATTCAAGCGACGATTTCTAAAAACTGGAGAAGCCTCTTAAATCATCAAGTTGAGTAGTCTTCAATCATTAATATACGATTCATCTATGTCAACTGAACCTATTGCTCTTTCTGTCATTATTCCTTGCTATAACCATGGCGAGTATTTGCTGGACGCACTGTCTAGTGTCCAGTCTTGTCTTGATCCAGTTTACGAAATCATTATTATTAATGACGGTTCGGATGATCTGCTCACTATTAACCTTTTGAGTTACCTCAAAGACCAGGGATATTTCGTCCTTGATCAAGAAAATCAGGGCTTAGCTCATGCCCGCAATAACGGCATTGCAAAAGCGTCAGGACGCTACATTTTACCCCTGGATGCAGATAATAAAATACGCGCTGATTACATTCTTAAAGGGATTGAGATCCTCGATCGCCACCCAGAAGTTGGTGTTGTATACGGTAAGCCCGAATGGTTTGGTGAAGCTGAGCGATCGTGGGTGATACCAGAAAAATTCGATGCTGGCAAGCTCATTTTATGCAACTATATTGATGCCTGTGCCGTTTACCGAAAGTCTTTGTGGGAAGACTGTGGTGGTTACGATGCTTCTATGCCGATACCCGGTTTAGAAGATTGGGATCTCTGGCTAAGTGCGATCGAGCGTGGATGGAAATTTCATCATATTCCTGAAGTTTTATATGATTATCGAGTGCGAGCAAACTCGATGGTAACAGCCTGTGGTTTACCTGAAAACCACAGTCGCTTGTTGAAATACATCTGCACTAAGCACGCCAGCCTCTACCGCACTCATTTTCCTCAAATGATTGCCGATCGTGCGCTGGAATTGGGCAACTTACGCCTTCTCTACGACAACCTGTCAGAGCAGAGAAATGAGTTGGAGAGTCTGTTAGAGCGATCGCGTCCAGAGCTTCAACAAACGCAAACGCAACTAGAGCAAACGCAATCCCAACTGAAGCAAACGCAATCCCAACTGGAGCAAACGCAAACGCAACTAGAGCAAACGCAATCCCAACTAGAACAAACGCAATCCCAACTGGAGCAAACTCACACACAGCTTCAACAAACGCAGAGCCAATTAGAGCAGGCTCGGCAAAGCAATCTAGCGATGGAAAGCAGTAAGTTTTGGAAGCTTAGAAAAGTTTGGGTGCGCTGTAAGCAGGCAGTAGGTCTGGGGGTGTAGCGACTGTCTAGTTGAGTGAATTGACTTCACGCTGAAAGCACAATTGAACAATCAGCATTGGACTCAGCTATGAGCATGCTGTACTTAAATGTGCTATTTGGTAAGAACAAAATAAAACTCGATATCGTGTTCTGGGTTAGAAAGAGTCGGCTGCGACCAGACCGATGACCAGGGCGCAACGTGCTTACAGACATAGTTTACAACTTCTGTAAAACTATCGTAGGTAAAGGTATGGTAGTGAATGTCATGTCCTTGCTGAAATTTAGTTTCTACCACTTCTGTGAGACGATCAGGAGCTGTGGGAAAAGCCTGCTCATAAAAGTCAAAATAATGTTGTTTGTCTCGCTCCCGTGAAGGCTCCTGGTAGTCTGCAATGAGATGCTGAAGCGGTGTGATGTCCCGATTGCGATCGAAGGTTCGCTCCTTATCGGGAACGACCAGAATTAGTTGCCCACCAGGACGCAATTTTTGATAGGCTTTCTCCAAAGCGCTGATCGGACTTTTCGTGTGCTCAATGACATGGCAAGCAACGATAAAGTCAAGACTTGCATCGTCAATACCCACTAGTGTGTCCAGGTCTGAAATCAAGTCCGGTTCGATAAGGCTATGGAGCGTTTGTCCAGGATACAGATCTTCCTCCAACTCAGACTTATGCCGTCGATCGGCATAACTAACATGGCAATCAAGGGGAATGGGAAAGGGTGAGGCACCCGCTCCAAATTCAATGCCAGTGCCACTTAACCGGGATGCTGCAACTTCTCGCATGACGAAGCTGCTATGTCGGGGCGGATTGAGCCAGTCATCAAGAGACCACGATCGAGGGGTCGCACGAGCAGGACGTAACGCCAGCAACACGTCTTCAGAGACAAACTGAACATCGTTGGGCCACTTAAAGCCGTGTGCCAACATCCAATCAGAAGATGGGACGTAGTATCGATAGCCGTTTTTCACATAAAAAACCATGGCACCAAACACACTTTCACTGGATTGCATTAACATGCCGCTCGTCTTTGGTTCAAAGCCTAAGAGTGCCTGGTGTAGCGTCTCAAGTTCGGTTGACCAATCGGCATGATGGGTTTGGATATGCTCGATCGCAGTTTTGCGGATGTGCGCCAGGTCATCATACTGATCGATAGCTTCCGCGATCGTCTCCGCGATACAGGTTGCACTGGGATGGGTTAAAAGACAGTTTTCGCGATCGCGGAGTAACCAACTATTGCTGGGATTAAAGTTAGAAACAACCAGCATGCCACACGCCATCATTTCAAGCGGCAGATAGGATGGATGCCGCGTCATCATCATCGAAAGCCCAACATGGCAAGAACGGTAAAGCTCACCCGTTTTCTGATAATCCAGCAGCCCTAGATTTTCGATGACATCGCCAACACCATAGTCTTCAGGATTCCAGTTTGCACCCGCTGAGCAAATGCGAATCGTTGATCCATAGCGTTGCTTTAAGCGTTTCATCGCCTCGATCGCCAACTCAAAGCCATTACGTGGATGCCCTGGACGACCATAGAAGAAGACTTGTTTTGGAGCTGATTCACGTTGACCCGCTTCAGGATAGAACACACTGAGATCCACACAGGGCGTAAAGTGAACTGCTTTGCCCCCATAATCAGACTCGTAAATTTTCTTTAAACTAATCGTGTTGGCAATGCCATAGAAGCCAAAGCGATAGGTTGCCTCAGCCTGAGCATAGGTTGATCCGGCAGGATAAAACAACGGTTCAAAATCTTGAATGAAATAGAACTTCAAGCCCGTATTTTTGATTTTTAGCAACAAATATGCCGTTGACCACAGCGTTGCAATCGAAAAGTCTGACGGTGGGATGGCTGCGATCGTCTCTGGCGAATTTAAAATCAAGACTTCAGATACTTCTAGCCTTGGAAACGCTTTTACAATCAACGCTTGCATTTCTGAGGCAGTCGTGTTTCCACAGATGAGAAAGCGTTGATGCATACCGCCACTTTGCAAAAGATGATTCGCTGTACGCAAAATCGTCATTACGCCGCCGTAAAAGGCATTCTCAAACGATGGCAAGTACCAGTTAAGGGTGTAAGGTGCCTGACTGCTAACTCGATCGGGATGTTGCTGCACTTCCGCAATATCAGCGTAGGAGAAGTCGAAAACCCCAGCAAGGGTAAGCGCATCTTTGGTGTACTTATCTAAATCTGGCAGAGGCTGCTGGGGCTGATCAACTACTGGTTGAATGACTGGTTGAATCTGATGCTGGCGGCTGACTAGCCGCTTCACACGACCACCCATCCGCTTCGCGCGACCACCCATCCGCTTCAGACGACCTAAGATTCCCATCGCTTTTCTCCGTCCTTCACGTTTAACTTGAGCGGTACTACAGAACTAAATGCTGGGTGAAAGTAGGGGTCGTCACCTAACGATGCATGAGCGGGTATGTCGTCACTGGGCAAAGCGCTCAGAAACACTCTGGCATGAGGATTCACTAAACCGCGCTTACCATTGAGGCACACCGTCTGGCAAAGCTTGATGATAGAACGCTGTAACGAACTCTCATCAGTTGGCAGTTCACCGATTTTCACGTAGTCATCATAGAGGAACGTGACTGCCCACGGCGAACTTGCAGAACAGTTGCGATACCATAGCGATCCGCCAAAAGCCCCCCAAGAATATAAGGGATTCCCGCGCATCAGGGGTGACCCGTTTCCATGGCAATCAACAACCAGACCGGCTTCGACAACGTAGCCTGTTTCTGCAATCACAAGCGCACTAACGAAGCCGATCGCTGGATGCCCCATCGCCCATCCACTTAATTCCTGTAGCCAGCCTTTCTGAAAGCGGGCAATCTGTCCTGAAACCACTGTGATGACATCGGCTGGATTGTGTTTTGCAGTTTCGGCAAACACGTTCAACTTAGACGTAGATGCAGTGCTATAAGCCCAAGTGAGCGGTGCCGAGAAGGACTGTGCCAGTATAGTTTTTTCGTGCTGATGGGTGCGATCGTCTGCGTCTGACAAAACAACACAAACTTTATGCAAAGTGGGATCTAAGGTTGAGGACAGTGAACTCAGGCACTGCACCAGCATCTCCCAGGCAACATCACCATCGACTAAAATTGTCGCAGTGGCGGCTGGAATCGTCCAATGGATTTGAAAGCCACATTCTGCATGTGGGGTTGCCATCGCCTGTAAGCCCGATCGCTTCAGATGGGACTGCACCGTTTGCAACTGTGCATCCAGGGCATAGGGCTTTGATTCGATACCCAGCGATGTTGACCCTTGAATAATGCGCCAGTGATACAAGATGCCTTCGGTACGTGCGATGCGGGACGTTTGCTCAACCACCCGAAAGAATAAATCCCAATCCTGAGCGCCATCTGTTTCAGAGCGAAAGCCACCAATGGCATTCAGCAAGGTTCGTCGAATGACACAAAGATGGGTTAAGTAGTTAGCAGAATAAAGGATCTCTGGACTCCACTGGGGTTTCAGCAGTAGCCGCGATCGCACCGCACCATTTTCGCTGATGCAATCTTTGTCCGAGTAGATGAAATCTAAATCGGGCTGCTGATTCAGCGTCTTGACAATCTCGTAAAAGGCGAAATCTGCCAGGGCATCGTCATGATCTAGAAGCACAACGAAATCACCAGACGCAAGTTTGGCTGCTTCGTTGGAGTTCCCTGAGATGCCCAGATTAACCGGCATGACTGAAAGCTTGATGTGGTCGTTCTGTTGGGCAAGCGATCGCAGGTATTGCTCTGTTTCGGGAGCAGACGCATCAGCAAAAGCGATACACAACTCCCATCTCGAATAGGTTTGCCGAAAGACACTCTCCAGCGTCTCCTGCAAGATGAGAAGCGGCACTTTATAGACAGGAAGCACAACACTGAAAACGGGTTGCTCAGAAAACAGCAAGGCATCCGCTCTTTGACGCTTTAGCGCTCTTGCATCGGGTTCATACGCAGCAATCCAGTCTGCATAATCAGGTGGCTCAGCAAAGCAGTGAGACGAACTGAATCGACCTGATTGAGCAGCCGCAATTTTTGTCGCTTGTTCAGGTTCAAGTAGAGAATGAGTGCCCCTAAGCAAGATTCCAGATAGCCAATACCATTGCTGGCGCTGAGCAAGAAGGGTTGCTCGGACAGTTGCAGTCGATAGAGCAGGTAATAACGCTTTAAATGGAGCAACACTCAGCTTCAATGAAGCAACACTGAGCGCACTCAACTTGAGCCATTTGCCTCGAACTTTCCAAAACTTGCTAGTTTCCATCCAGTCAATGTGCTGCCGCAGTGCTGCCATTGCAGCTTCGGACGCAGCCAATTGAGCACGTGATACTTCTAACTCAAGCTGAGTTTGATCTAATTGAGCAACGATCGTTTCTAACTGAGTCTGACGCTGATCAAGTTGAGCTTGCAGTTGCTCTAAGTTTGTCTGAGAAAGTTGGGACTGGTCGGTCGATCGACCCATATCTTTCGACATTATTTGCCGTTGAGGTTGAGGTTCTTCCAGTTCCATCTGAAGTAAACCGTGGTTCAGCCTGTACTCTACCAGATTTTACCTGAGCGAGTTCATTCCTGCCTGCACCGTATGTCCAGCGCCCTGCTGCCACTGCACGAAACTTTAGCGCTTTTGCGTTTTGTAAATGATGAACCGCCCTAAGACACCCACGCTTTCGACATGGTAAGAAGGAAGGTCTGGGTTAAGCGATAGATCAGTGGTGTAGAGACTAAAGACAACAAAATTTTGCCGCTGTGTGCCGTCAGCAATGATCGTTTTGATCTTGGACTGGTTGGACTTTAGCTCCGATTGACAGAGCGTTTGCAAACCAAACACGGTTGGTGCCTTAGCGCAGGCTTCTACATTTAAATAGTCGATCGCAGCCTGTGTAGCAAACTCATTGTATGCCTCCTGACCAGGATTGGTCACGGCTAGTGCGCCACCTAACGCTGCCAGCAGACAACCGCCCACGATCGCACCGATTCTGAGCGTCTTCATGCTGCCCTGTGGGGTTGCAACAGTTTCTGTGCGCTTGAGATGGTTAACCATGCCGGATGATTGCAACCTTATTGATGACTGTAATGCGTCGGCTCAGGCGAGCCGTATCAGACAAAACTGGATTTAGTCTATCGTCAAATGTGCCGCATATTCAGTAGAGACACTGCCTCAATTATGGCGGATCTCATCTCAATGCACACCCTTGAGTGATCAAGTAGAAGTCGTTCGACGATACCAAGCAATTTAGCGACTGTAAAGGTAGTGCTAGCAGTATCTTTGGAGGAATTAATCCCACGACGCTTCTACCAATGCTATACTGAGCATCGCGTGGCGAGCGTAGCCAAGTGGTTAAGGCAGAGGATTGTGATTCCTCCACTCGTGGGTTCGATCCCCATCGTTCGCCCTTTAAAGCTGCATAGGCGCTAAACGCCCAACTAAAGGGCACAAGCATTAAATACTTTGTCCTGGCAGCGGCATGAGAATGCACCCGTTAATCTTCCAGGTACGATCGGGCTGTTTTTCCATCAAATAAAGCGCTTTCACCAGTTCACCATCTGGGGCGAGTAAAATTACCTCCTGAGTGGGAATGCCCCGCACGATGACGAGCTTCTCGAACATGACCGATCGCGGTCTATAAACTGCCGCATAGCTCGTTTTCACTGCCTGAAAGAAGTTTTTGGCGGTACCGAACTTAGCGCGAATCTCAGGGCTGGCAAAGGTAAACGCTTCCTCGGCATTGTCCGTTTGAAATGCCTGTAGCTGTCGCTGAATGACCGCACGAATAGCATCACGATCGACATTGTTCGCAGTCATCTGCTGTGCTTTGACAGAAAGAGTGAGGAGTAGAAGCGCAACGCTGATCTGAGTTAACCAACGAGTTAAACTTCCTAACCGGGGTGGCATCAGACGCATGGAGCGAAGTGAAGAATGTAGTGTCTCATCAACAGTACAGCGTCGTCCAACCATCAGTCTGCTACCTGGATTACGCACGACTCACTCAAACTACATCCGAGGCGTTCGTGCTGGCTTTGCTGTCGTTGTATCCTTTAGACGTTTGCTTGCCAAAGCTTAACGCACCGAACCCAAATCAGGCGCTAATCGTTGACTCAGACAGCAACCCTGACAGTTCTAATATTCGCTCTGACCAAACGTTTGCTTGCTCGGCTCGCTCCATTCGTTGCAGGGCATCGACCCAGATCACGCTCCAGTTTTGTTGCCACTGGGAGAGTTGTCCTTGCAAGCTTCTCAATACAAAAGCAGTTTCTGCTTCTGTATCGCCAATCGTCCATTGAATATACAACTGGCTTTCTTCGATTAAGTGTTTTACTAAAGCCTCGTGCAATAAATTGCTAGAGGATGATTTGATTCGTGCTAAATTTGCCGCTAACTCACCTAGACGGCTAGGCAACGATTCTTGCAAATAGCGTTCTCGCAGTGAGATTTGATCTTTCATACGTCTCCCAACAACTGCCGCGTGATATCAGCCACTTGTGCTTGAATCGCCGAATCAAGAATGTCCATTGAACGATTATCTTGACGTGGACGAAGGTTGATAATCGATTCATACAATACTGTTTGCGTTAGCGGAATCCAACTGGCACCCCAGATCTTTTCCTGCTGACTACCCTCCTCCAACAGTACCTTTTCGCAATCTGCGTGCAGTTCTCCCCCACCAACCAGAATTCTCTGTTCAACGTCCACAGCTAGCTTGATATACAGTCCCAATGTGTCGAGCATTTCGTCCAGTTGCTCTGGAGTAGCGCGATCGCGAAGCAGATGAATCATTCAACTATTATATTGAGAACTATTATATTGAGTGCGATCGCTCAACCATGTCTCAAAAGCTGACCGAGCGATCGCGCGTTGCCACCACTGATAAAATCGCGGGGCGGTAGTCATTAGATGAGGGCGATCTTGGCACGTGTGGGGCGTTTGCGATCGGATTTTTTCTTTAGACCAACGGATCGGGTTTCGTTACTATCAGAGCCAAACTGTCCGCGCACGACTTCTTTCATCGCAATGACTGCGTTGTGGAACTCCCATTCTGCTTGGCGGGCAGCATCAGCGGCAGCTTTGTAGAGTGCTTGCTTTTCGGTCTCAATTTGCTGTTGGGTAATCATCCGTTGGAACGCACTCTGCAAGGCTTCAGTGGTTGCTTCAGGGCGAGTGGTTTTGTAGGTAGGAATGGTGCCAATACCGTTGAACGAATCAATGTCTTGGTTGATCAACTGAGGCGAAAGGCGACGGTTGGGTTGTTGAATCGGCATAATGCGGATTAGGGTATAAAATTGCACTTTTAATGTACCCCTACGCAGGAAAAACTAACGCCCTGCAACGTGTAGTGTCAGGGCAGCGATCGCTCTGCTTATCTACAGCATTGCTATGAGTGCAGGCAGTTGCAGTGAGGGTGGGTGAGGCGATGTGAATGTAGCCAGTCGCAGAACTATGCGATCGCGCTGCAATGTTACTGTCACGCGCTGCATTCAGTAATATCCGCAGTGTTCATACTAATGCAGTGGGTTGCCCAACGCTGTGCGCTGGCTGCAATATCAATGTGACGATGTGCAGTTGGCAACGCTAACGTGACCGTTGCTCTAAACGCATTCATAGTACATTCATCAAGGCTCACTGCTCTTTGTTCACCGCTGACAGTAAAGTGGTGCGATCGACCAGTGGCAATTGCTTCTCTTCAGCTAGTTCGATCGCAGTGTTCCAGGCAAGCTGATAGCCTCTCTGCGTCGAGATTAAACGCCCTCCTCGTGCAGTTGCTACAGATTCTTGCTCCAGTGCGTAGAGTTCAACTAGCCCATCAACGAGATAAACGGAGTAGAACGTCATAACAGAACGTAGGTGCTGATCTGTCTCGCCGATCGAATCACTCATAGCAAATTTCGTCTGTACACTTTTCAACACTGGCACGGCTCTAGCGGTAATCCCCGCCCCAAGAGGAAGCGGTCTACTGAGGCTGGGACGCGATCGGACAATCGCACCTTCTTGTATCGGCTCTCGACGTTGTGCAGTGCCTCTTTTGGTAGTTTCTCTAAACGCCTATGTTCAAATTAGTACAGACGCTGCATCCGTTAGGCGGTAGCTTTATTCTTGCTCTACAGTGGTAGTAGAGAGCCGGACACCTTCTGGCTAGAAAACGCATTTTATTTGACATCTTGGGTCGGACTTCACACTCTTCTCCCTGTTGCGTCAGTTGTTTTTTCTCAAACTGACACTACAAGGAGAAACTGTTGTGCCCAATTCTAAAGCCATTGGTTCGCCCTGCAATCGGCTACTAGATGCGCTACCAACAGAGGACTATCAGCGCCTTCAGCCTCATCTGAAGCTGGTGACACTCGCGCTAAGACAAGTCATTTATGAAGCAGGCGACCTCATTACAGAGGTGTACTTTCCACGACATGCCATTATTTCGTTAGTTGCCACTCTGGAAGATGGCTCTACGATGGAGTCGGGCTTGGTTGGGCAAGAAGGCATGGCGGGGATGCCCGTGCTGCTGGGCGGCATGACAAAAGCCAATCGTGCGTTTGTACAGATGGCAGGTGAAGCCTGGCAGCTCAAGGCGACGGTACTGCAAACCGAGTTCGATCGCGGCGGTGCCCTGCAAAAGTTGCTGCTGCGCTATTTTCAGGCGCTCTTTACCCAGGTCGCCCAAACAGGTGTCTGCAATCGGTTTCATACGACTGAAGAACGGCTAGCTCGTTGGCTGCTGCTCGTGGCAGATTGCGTTCAGTCCGATACGTTTCTGCTGACGCAAGAATTTATTGCCCAAATGATTGGCGTACGTCGATCGGGTGTAACGGTTGCAGCCGGGATGCTCAGTCACGCTGGGTTGATTCACTATACGCGCGGTCGCATTCAAATCACCGATCGAGCAGGCTTAGAAGAGTTCTCCTGTGAGTGTTATGGCGTGGTGCGCAATGAGTTCGACTGGCTCTATAAGCCCATGCGACCTGACAGGAATTAAGTGCCTGAGTGTCTTAAACGACTGGGGGATTTCTAAGCCAGTCACTCATGTGCCCTCATCCCCACCCTTCTCCCCAGGGAGAAGGGCTTTCGGATTCTCTTGTCCCCTCTCCCAGTGGGAGAGGGTAAGGGTGAGGGGATGCCCAATCATAAAGTGTGAGCGTGGCACAGTCCTGTAGGGGTGAGTTCTGCCTCATGTGCCCTCATCCCCACCCTTCTCCCTGGGGAGAAGGGCTTTCGGATTCTCTTGTCCCCTCTCCCAGTGGGAGAGGGTAAGGGTGAGGGGATGCCCCGTTACGCACAGCAACGCCAAAACATTGCACCCGTTTGTGTTTAAAATCGTACTGAAATTACGATCAAGGGAAGTTGAAATACTTAACATTGAAAGAGTATTAGTGACACCAGGCACTGACTCGAACCAATAGTTCATCCAGATCGACGGGTTTACAGATCACGTCGTTTGCTCCCGCTGCTAACGCCCGATCGAGGTCAATCTCTCGGTCAGCCGTGATGAGCACGATCGGCAGCATTGAAAAGTGTTTAGACTGGCGAAGCTGTTGCGTCACTTCAAAGCCGTTCATACCAGACATCATCACATCCAGCAAGACGAGATCGGGCGGCGAAGCGCAAATGCTGGAGAGTGCTGCACTGCCACTCATTGCTAGTTCAATACGGTAGCCCTCTGCCTCCAAAACAAGTTGCAGCAGAAGCAAGTTGTCGGCGATATCATCGACAATGATGATGCGGCTATTCTGATTAAGATTCATTAGGAAGGTTTTTTCAAACCGGAGCTTAGTCAAAGGGTTCGTTATACGACCATAATTATCTCTTTTGACCGAAATTACTTCATTCCTTCGACAGAGTAGGAGCGCTTTGCCCTACGAGATTTGTCCTTTAAACTAGCAATATCGCATGAGAGGTTTGTGTTGCAAAGCGCGTCCGTCGATCGCCAACAGCAAGAAGAACTATGAACTTTCCCGTTCTGCAAGGCTTAAAGGTGCTGCTCGTGGATGATGATCCCGATACACGATTTTTGTATACCTTTGTGCTCACAGAAGAGAGTGCAACGGTCAGCACAGAAGCCTCGGTTGAGTCAGCGTTGGCAGCGATGCAAGCCACGTCCTTTGACCTGCTCATTAGTGATATTGGACTACCATATATCGAC
Source organism: Tildeniella nuda ZEHNDER 1965/U140 (assembly GCA_019358895.1). Taxonomy (GTDB): domain Bacteria; phylum Cyanobacteriota; class Cyanobacteriia; order Leptolyngbyales; family Leptolyngbyaceae; genus Stenomitos; species Stenomitos nudus. Next base: position 182,535 of record JAHHIG010000010.1, read on the forward strand.
GGCTTCAAATTTCTGCGTCAGGTAAGAGTCTTACCCGTAGCAACGAACGCGCAAATTCCAGCGGTGGCAGTGACAGGCTTTGCGGATGAGGGAACACAGCTACAGATCCTGGCAGCAGGCTTTCAACGGGCACTCGTCAAACCAACCGACATTGATCAGTTTGTGGCGATCGTGGCTGATCTGGCGGGACAGCACCAGAAAGTGGCACAGTAGTAAGCCGTCAGCGGTCAGCGGTCAGCGGTCAGCGGTCAGCGGTCAGCGGTCAGCTAAGAGCTGATCCGAAAGTGTGCAGCTATTTTTTAGCAAGCTATTAGTTGGTAGGAGAAAAGCCCGTCAACGCTTGCTCAGAAAGATCCCAAAAGACGACCGCTTCTGTTTCGTCTTTAAGTACAAGTTGGGGTGTTGCCTGCATGTCACCGATCGCCTCGCAAATTAAATCACGCTGATGGAAGAGCGATCGTACCGCATCAACATTCTCTGGACGCACGCTCAGCAAAAAGCCATAGCTGGGAAAACACAGCAGCCATCGCTCCAACGGCAACTCTGGCGGACAAGGAACCGCATCTAGATGCAGCACTGCGCCACAGTTTGAGGTTTCCAGCAGCATCAACAAAGTACCGACAACACCACCCATACTCACATCCTTGCCAGCCCGACACAGCCCTGCTTCTGCTAACTGAGGCAAAAGCGCCAGATCACCACGCAACTGCACTGGATCTGCCGTCGTTGCGGCATTCCAAAAAGGTTGGTGAGGGTGAGGCTGACCGCGAAAATCTGTAACAAGGAGCAGGCGATCGCCCGGTTGCGCGTCAAAACTGGTCAGCAAACGCTTGGCTCGTCCCAAAATGGCAACCGAAAGCGCATTGTACGGACTGTGCCCATTCGTATGTCCACCCACGATCGGCACACTATACACTTCAGCCGCCGCTTTCATCCCATCCAACAGCGGTTCACTCATCGCCGTTGTTTGACTCCAGATGGTATCAACCACGGCGATCGGTCGTCCGCCCATCGCATAGATATCGCTCACGTTCACCATGACCGCACACCAACCTGCAAACCAGGGTTCCGCTTCCACCAGCGATGGCAACATGCCCTCCGCTGCCAGCAATAAGTACCCTTCACCATCGGGAATCGCAGCACAGTCGTCACCGAGGAGGGTGGGGAGTGGGGAGTAGGGAGTGGGGAGTGGGTACTGCCTCCTGCCTTCTGCCTCTTCGCGGAAGTGAGGTGTGAGGTGTGAGGTGTGAGGTGTATTAGCTTCTGCCTCCTGCCGCCTCCTGCCTCCTGCCTCCTGCCTTCTGCCTTCTCCCAACCGTCGCGCCACCGTTTGAATATCCTGCTTATGCAAAATACCCAGCGATCGTTGCAAGTGTGCTGCAAGCTCTGCCAGCTTCAAGAGGCTTCCCTGATGAAACTGGACAGGGCTGGACGCTGCTCTGTACCAGGTGGATAGTAGTTCAGGTCGGCTTCCATCAAGTGATGCGGCAATCCATGAATCGTCATTTCTTCAAGAGAATGCCAGTGCTGCCGTTGAAAGAACCGAACGTTTTGAAGCTGTACGGTGGCGAGAAAGCGATCGCACCCCCACGTATGAGCAGTCGTCACAGCTTTATAAATCAGCCCTTTCCCAATCCGTGCCGCACGACGATATGCCTCGTGTACACCGAGCCTGCCACCATACCAGAGACCGGGTTCCGGTTCATAGATCCTGACAACACCCAACACAGGAGAGTTTTGCAGACAGCGAGTATGGTGCGTCAGCAACACAGGATGATGCGCCAGCGGCAAGACAAGCGGCTCGATGCCTCTGCGCCTCTGCGTCTCTGCGGTGCCCTCCACATCCGCTGCCAACGCCACAATGGGATACGCGATCGCATCCCTCTCATCCACATCCCCACCCTGAAACAATCGCTGCTCCTCCACAAAAATAGAGTGCCGCAGCGCAAAATAGCCACTCAGTTCTGACGATGACGTTGCTAGTTTGAAACAGTAAGAAAGCATAGACATGGAAGAAACGGTTTGAGTTGATTCTGATAACTAAACGCCAACTGCTAATAGCTGACCGCTGCCCCCTGACCGCTACGACTCAAACGTCGAAAGCGCCGAACATGCACCGCACTTAGCGCATCCTGCATTGATATCTTGAGAAAAAATACCAGCACGGTTAAGCATCTCACTGACTCCACGATAGAGCGGCAGCATAAAGTCGCTAGTGGGCGGCGTGTGGTTCGCTAATGGAGTACCACTAATCGGCACAAAAGGCACGACAAACGGATAAACCCCGATCGCTACCAGGCGATCGCAAGCTGCCAGCAAAGTTGGCAAATCATCGCCCAAACCTGCCAGCAGATAGGTACTAACCTGCCCCCAGCCAAAAACTTGAACAGCCGCAGCAAACGCTTCGTAGTAGTACTCCACAGGTACGGTCGCTTTCCCTGGCATAATTCTGGCACGCACGTGCGGATCGACTGCCTCCAGGTGCATTCCCAAACTGTCTACACCAGCCGCCTTGAGGCGCTCAAACCAGATGAAGTCATCGGGTGGTTCGCACTGTGCCTGAATCGGCAAGGCGACTCGCTGCTTGATGGCTCTTGCACATTCGGTCAGGTAAGCCGCACCCCGATCGCTCGTATTTGGCGTACCGCTCGTCATCACCATATGCTTTACACCATCCAGTCGCACCGCCGCTTCTGCGACCTCTGCCAGTTGAGCAGGCGTTTTACGGGCGATCGTCCGACCCGCCTCCAACGATTGCCCGATCGCGCAAAACTGACAGGACGTTGCCGCATCGGTGTAGCGCATACAGGTTTGCAGTACCGTAGTTGCCAGCACATCGTGACTGTGCAGCAGGGCAATCTTCCAGTAGGGAATGCCATCGGCTGTAGTCAAACTGTAAAACGTCGGCTGATGCGGAAAGGCGATCGGCGCGATCGCGTCATCATCACAATGGAGCACAGTCTGCTCTGTCGTGGCATCCAGCGACACAGAGTAGGGCGATCGAGATGCCGTGCCCGTATAGATCGGCACCATCACAGTCGTACCATCCACCGTCACCGCTTTGTGGTCAGACGGTCCTGCACCACCCTTGCGTCCCGCAGCACCTGTCTCCTCAAGCAGCCTCAATCCGTTAGTCTGAAGCTCTGTAATTAACTGTTGTTTATTCATGAAGATTAGGGAGTGGGGAATAGGGAGTGGGGAATGGAGAGACGTGTTGAGCGTTGAATTGCTCCCTCTGCCTCATCTGTCTCCCCTGCTTCTTGTGACTGCTGATCGCTGGCTGACCGCTCATTTAGCCTGAACTTTTCTAACAGGCTCTCACTGCTCAAGCGTGAGAAATTCCGTCAGCGGCATCGCGATCGAGCTGGAAACTTCTGCTGTTTGCGAGGTGTCTCCTGTAGTCTGCAACCCACTCACAACTGACCACTGACTCGGGTTCAACCGTAGTTGCAGCAAGTCAGGACGTGCGTAATGCCCGACGCAATCCATCATGCGTTTACGCTTGGTAATGAGCGCAAAGTCCAGGTCGGCGATCGCCATACCTTCCCCGTCGGTAATGGGTGGGCAAAGGTGCGTACCTTCCGGTCCAATAATGGCGGTATGGCAACCGCCGCTCAGCACTTTCTGAAGCTTCTCATCAGTGGTGATTTGTCCAACTTGTTCGGGTGAAAGCCAGCCTGTTGCGTTCACTACAAAGCAGCCTGCCTCCAGCGCATGATGGCGAATCGTCACCTCGATTTGGTCAGCAAAAATCTGCCCGACCATCGAGCCGGGAAACTGGGCACAGTGGATCTGCTCATGCTGTGCCATGAGTGCAAAGCGGGCTAGTGGATTGTAATGCTCCCAACACGCCAGGGCACCGATCTTACCCACTGCCGTATCTTGCACCATTAAGCCTGCGCCATCGCCCTGCCCCCAAACCATCCGCTCGTGATAGGTCGGAGTAATCTTGCGTCGCTTGAGCAGCAGTGATCCATCGGCATCGAAGATAAGCTGCGTGTTGTAGATGGAACCACGATCGCGCTCATTTACACCTAGCACAACGACGATTTCGTACGATCGTGCTGCTCGGCTAACCGCATCTGTCACGGCACCCGGAATTTCGACCGCTTCCTCATATAGCCGCATGTGTTCCTTACCCATCAGCACGGGCGGTTGCACAAAGGAGAAATACGGATAGTAGGGTACAAACGTTTCAGGAAAGACAACTAACTGTGCGCCCTCCTTGGCGGCACGGGCGATCGCTTGCAGCACTTTCTCCGTTGTCCCATCGCGGCTAAACAACACCGGACTAATTTGCACCGCTGCTGCCCGAACTGTGCGTGAGTAATCCACAACGCCTCCTCAATCCAGTTAATAGCGTTGAGCGTTGAGTTTTAAGCTGAGATTTCTGCCCCACTCAACGCTCATCACCTAAAACTCCCTAAACCGTCCACGTATCCAAGATGAAGGCATTGTCCCTACGGTGTAGCAAAATCAAGTCCAGCACATCAAGAGGGCTGATGGGACGAATTCCGGGCATCAACGAAGGTTCACCGTGACCGTATAACGCTTGCAGTGCAAACCGACAGGCATAGACCTTACCACCTTCAGTCATGAACTTGCTGAGCTGGTCGTTGAAGTTTTGGTGTCCAGGAAAGGCAGCATCCCCAATCTTGGGAAAACCGCGCTGCACGCCAAGCGTCACGCCAGGACCATAGAGCAAGACAGACGTTTCAAAGCCTTTCCGCAGCAGTCGTAACGCTTGCAGCAGGTTTACCAGACCGATCGAACCCTCAAACGCGACCGTATGGAAGGTTACCAGCGCTTTTTCGCCTGGTTCCGCTTTGACATCTTCAAAAACTTTCTCTTCATAATCGACGAAGAAATCGCCAGCTTTATGTGCAGGAGTGGTTACTTCAGGCATTCTTTTATCCTCAGTAAAAAAGTTGTTAGCAGCTAGTGTGAGCGGTCAGCCAGAATTACCAGGATAACCATACAAAACGACGCTTTTCCTCACTCAAAGTCCAGAATCGTTAGACCAGTCATTCACTTTAAGTGATCAATGCGTAAGACAAGACCTCGCGCGCTTAGACAAAGCACTTAGACAAAGCACATAGAGATGCTTAGAGCGTCGATCGCACGTGACGTTTCATCAGTTTTCCAGTCGCAGGGATACCGCTTTAGTGAAGGCTCAACCGTCGAACTCGCCAACTACGACTTAGCAGTCTGTCGGCGATCGAGCAAAAAACAGAAGTCGAAAGTGTAGACCTTTGAACGCTCAATTGCCTGACTTTCGACTTCCATATCCTCCTTAAACCAGTTTTAACCGACAGGGTTAGCTGTCTGCTTGTGTGAAGCTTAAAAGCAGGCTTTGATACTGCTTGTGTACCTTGCTACAAAGTTTTCAGGTCTAACACTATGAGCAGGGATACACCCACCTGCTTGCACCGTTCTCAGCCTTTTACCTAAAAAACCTGTTAATTTAAACAGGTGCAGAGGGTGATATAGCGATCCTAGATGAATCGTGAGAAGCAATATGGCTAGCAAGCAGTCAGCGAACTCCTTCGGAGAAGCAAGCTACAGCGGTCAGCGGTTGGAGAAAAGCTGATGGCTGACCGCCGATCGCTCCATGATTAAGCTCCGCTCACAACTGATTTGAGACTGCTATGGTACCGCCTATCAAGAGAGTTGTGCTGTCGCTCAAGCAACTAAAGTGGCGTAGAGGATACCTCAAACACACCTCTAGAATCGATACAATTAACACAGTGGAAGTCGCTTTGCTGCTTGAAAGCGCTTCCTTTTTTCCCACCTACATCGCTGTAACTTTGTAGAACCGTAACGCACAGGATAGCAACGCATGGTAGAAAACGTCCTTAGCTCGGAACAGTTGCATCAACTGTCTACAGAAGCACTTAAGCATGAACTATTGCGCTTGACTAAAAACCGTGATACCGATCCTTTGAGCCAAAAAGTGCAGTTCTTTAAAGACACACTGGAGCCGCTTTGTAAGGAACTGAGTACCCGCAATCCATTTACAAAGGTCGAAGAGCAAATTCCGCTTGTCATTGGCGCATGGACACCGATTTGGTCTACTATTCCGTTTCAAGACACCATTCCCGGTCGGCTGCGAGAGCAATCCTATCAAATTTTTCATGCTGACGGCTATTATGCTAACGTGGCTCGCTATGCTCCAGGAAAGCAGCTGCCGTTACTAAATAAAATGCCATCTTTTCTGTTTGCTTATGATTTTCTGATCCTACAGAACTATCAAATAGTAAACGGACATTGGTATATTCAAAACGTTGCGATTAAGCAGAAACTAAGATTTGGACATCTGCCACTCAGCGTCGAACGAGCGGAGGCTTGGTTTAATAAAATTGCTCAGACCCAATCAAAGTCTGCTTCTCTAAAAGACTTTTTAGAAGCGCCTGACTTCCAAAATTTGGATCGGAAAACTGCAAAAAGATTTGCGACAATCTTTAAGTCAACGCCACAGTTAGAACATCTCTACATAGACCCAGAGTTTCGGCTCGTCAAATCTCAACGTGAAGCCAAACAGCGTCCTTCTTACACTGTTACAGTCCGCTTGCGCTAGACAAAACATAGCAGTCCCAAATTAGTTGTGAGCAGAAAGTTATTGAGCGCTGACGGCTAAGAGGATGTTTTAAAAGTCCAGATGCGTGTAGCTCTGGCGACTGAAGTCGCGGCTACACGCACAAAACCTGCCTACGCAGGTGCCAAAACCCTCGTGCTGAGGTAGTCCGCGCAGGCGGACTTTGTTAATGTAGTCGCGGTTTTAACCGCCAGACACTTTTCAAACAGCCTCTAAGAGCTGCTATCCGTACTGCTTCTCACGATTCATTTAGGATCGCCATAGACGTTTGTTGTTTCCTTATGCCCGCTGAACGATCGCGATCGTCCGATCTAAAACCGTTGCTTTGTAATCTTTATCAGAATACTGGTCAAGATGCTGGAAGAGGGCTATCGGTGGCACAATCCGACAGCTAAAAAATTCGATCGCTGCCCGACCATCAGCAAACAGGATGACTTTAGGGGACAGGTCTTTTGGTGCCTCAACCTTCCATTGCCACTGCACCTGCGTTGGTACAGCACCAATGAGTCGATGATGCGACCAATTACTGGTTTTGCCAAGTCGACCGAACTCTCCTAGTTCACGCTGCAGAAGGGAAGCGATGATAAAAGAAGCCGCCGAGCGATCGCCATCAACAACCTCCATAAGGCTCTTAAACGCACCGTCAGGGTGAGGGGGATGGGTGCGATCGCCGCTAGCTGCCAGCGCTTTTGCTAGCTGAGCCGTGGTGCTTAGTGACTCTGGCACTGCCCAAACAACTCCGATTCCATCCTCTAGCTGCCGATGTAGATAGCCCACTAGACGGACATCTTGCTTTAGCGTCAGACCAGGAAGCTTTAGCAACACGGTACCTGGATTTGCAGCACTAATAAACCACTCACCACGCGTATTCGGCGCATGGGTCGGCTCATGCATTGAACCGCCGAAATTAAACAGATTGCCCAAGTCGCTCAGCGAACCTGGTTCTGGGATCTCTGCTTCCTCATCAGATGAAGACCACGATCGTGGATGGTTCTCTGCCTCGGGCAGTGCGAAGCCATGCTGAATATGCTGTCGAATTTTCTGAAGTGCTTCGAGCTGAATCTTTTGCACAGACATAGCGTGATGACGCGTGTTAACGCTGAATGAACGAACAGGCAAGCATAAGCATCACCTACTTCACTCTTCAGTATGCCCACTCGAACGGGGATCATCGATACGCTACTAAGTGTAATTAAATACTCATACGACCTGATTTATAATGTCTGCTGCGCCAATAACGAGTTTTAGGTACTGTTACTTACGTCCAATCGTAAACAATTTCTCCGTTAGCGACTTTCTCATGAATCAGTTCTCGAACCAAATCCAGTTCTTCTGGGCTGACTTTGCCGTTTGACCAGATGATCGCTTTGATCGTTTGCATTTCTTGAGCGGTCAATTTACCATCCGCGATCGCCCGTTCAATAGTGCTTTTCAGCTTCTCTAGATGTCTAGCATCGTCAAGCGGAAGTGTTGGTTCTAGGCGAGGTTCAGATTCCATGTGCAGATACTCCTGGTGCATTAATCGCCATCATAGATGCCCTATTCCAGTACTAGCACACCTACTTTTAAGCAGGCTTTAAGTCTTCCTGGTTAGCTTGGTCTATAGCGATTCCCATTAGAGTGAGGTGCAAGGGCTGAGGTTTTAAGGCAGAAGGAAAGCCGCCGTTCTCTTTAACTTCTGCCCTCTGCCCTCTGCCTCTTTGCGACTGTACTTCACTGAATTAGGAACCGCTATAGACATTATTCAACTGCCTTAGTTATCCATTATGGCTTCATGTTATCGCTGAATCCACTACAACTTACCAGTCTGTACTAGGCGTTTACCAGCAGCCACAATGTACTATAGCTTCCCACGCCAGAAGCGCCCCCTCATGTGAGGGAGCGCTTCTGGATTCAAAGCAATTGCAAGTGAGAGTCTAACCGTTGATGCTAGGAGCCGAGAGGGCTACAGGAGTCGCTTCACCTGCTGCCAAATCCAGCGGGAAGTTGTGCGCATTGCGCTCGTGCATCACTTCCATACCCAGGTTAGCGCGGTTCAAAATGTCTGCCCAGGTGCCAACCACACGACCCTGCGAGTCGATGATGGACTGGTTGAAGTTGAACCCGTTCAGGTTGAACGCCATCGTGCTGATGCCCAACGCGGTGAACCAAATCCCGATGACGGGCCACGCACCCAAGAAGAAGTGCAAGGAACGAGAGTTGTTGAAGCTGGCATATTGGAAGATCAACCGACCGAAGTAGCCGTGTGCCGCGACGATGTTGTAGGTCTCTTCTTCTTGTCCGAACTTGTAACCCGCGTTTGCAGACTCGTTCTCGCTGGTTTCACGGACAAGTGAGGAGGTCACTAGCGAACCGTGCATGGCGCTGAACAAGCTGCCGCCGAAGACACCAGCCACACCCAACATGTGGAAGGGGTGCATCAGGATGT
>JAHHIG010000032.1 GCA_019358895.1 Tildeniella nuda ZEHNDER 1965/U140
GTTTACCGTAATGAGTATGTCCGTATTTGATGATTTGAGTTGATTGGCACTTGGGACAGTTCATTGAGTCGATTGCGATGCTTGAAATTGCTGATTTACAGTTTACCATTACTATGCATTACCACCCTCTTACTTTTGGGGATCAATAGAGTGTAGTCATGTGTTTGGCATGGATCCTTGTTAAAGCAAACCGAGCGAGTTCGATTTGGGTCATACCCAGTTGAAAATCTACAGAAGGGGAGCTTCTTAAATGACGGCTGATTTTCCAATCAATGAATGTCCAATTAATCAGAGTGTGCATGGCTTAAAGAAAGAGTGTCTTTCCTACGGCGAAGTGCTAGCGCAATCAGTCTCAGTGATTGCGCCGACCACTGTTCCAGCGGCAGTGTTGAGTTTTGCCTATGGTGCAGCGGGTATGGGTACCTGGTTGAGCTTTTTACTGGCGATGATCGGGTTATTGTTTGTGGGCATCAACGTGAACCAATTTGCTCGTCGATCGGCATCTCCCGGTTCGCTCTACTCCTACATTGTTAAGGGTTTAGGACCAACAGCGGGCATTCTTTGTGCTTTGGGTCTCGTGCTGGCGTATCTCTTTACGGGTATGTCAACGCTGTGTGGGTTTGCCATTTTTGGTCAGACGCTGCTGGGGCATTTGGGTATTCACACTCACACGTTGACGCTGTTTGTGGTGGGAGTGGGAACTGCTTGGTATGTCGCATCTAAAGATATTCAGCTTTCCGCCAAACTGATGTTGCTGTTGGAAGCCGTGTCGATCGCCCTCATTTTGACGCTAGGGATCATCATTTGGGCACACAAAGGGTTTGCGATCGATGTCTCTCAACTGACCCTCAAAGGTGCAACCCCTGGCGGCATTACGATGGGCATTGTGCTGGCAGTGTTTGGGTTTTCGGGCTTTGAAAGTGCCACTACGTTGGGTGATGAGGCACAGCAACCGCTCAAAACAATTCCCAAAGCGGTGAAGCAAAGCACCATCTGGGCAGGTTTATTCTTCATCGTCATGACTTACATTGAGGTGTTGGGCTTTAGCGGCGCATCGGCTGACTTAGCTCAAACTGAAGCCCCCTTAGACTTCTTGGCACATCAAGCCGGGGTTGATTTTCTGGGATTTTTAATCAGCATTGGTGCATTGTTGAGCTTCTTTGTCTGCACTCTGGGCTGTATCAATCCGGCAGCGCGGGTGTTATTTCTGCTGGCGCGTCATGGTCTCTTTCATCAATCGTTGGGTACTACCCATGCCGCAAACTTGACTCCTGACACTGCGATCGGACTGGTTTCTTTGCTGACGTTTCTGGTTCCTGCTGCTGTGCATTTGTTCGGTGTCTCCACGTTTGCCAGCCAAGGCTACTTTGGAACGATTTGCACTCTTGGCTTTTTGTTGGTTTACGTGCTGGTGTCGATCGCCGCGCCAGTCTATCTCTATCGCCTGAGAAAATTGCGTCCGCTGGATGTGCTGTTCTCGCTGCTAGCAGTGGGTTTCATGCTGCTGCCCATTCTTGGCACGATCGGTATTCCCGGTAGCACGATGTTCCCCGTCCCAGAAGCACCTGTCAGCACTTTTCCTTACTTGTTCTTACTGTACCTGGCGGTTGGCTGTGGCTGGTTTTTCTATCAACGCGTGCGATCGCCCAGAATGGCAAGTCGAATGCAACAGGCTGTCGAAGAAATCCATGTCCGCTACAGCGATGTCAATTAGTCTGATTGTCTTAGTCATGACTTCCCAGTCCCTAAAGAATAGATAGTCAACGACTGATCATCAACAATGCAACGAATTATTCAACCCTATCCATCACATGAATGAAATTCTCACAGCGATATCTACTGGATTGACTGCCTTCACTGCCACCAACCTGGATGATATTGTGATTCTGATGCTGTTTTTCTCGCAGGTCAATCACCTCTTTCGCAAACGGCAGATTGTCATGGGACAGTATTTGGGCTTTGGGGCTTTGGTACTGGCAAGTCTACCGGGGTTCTTTAGCAGTGTGCTGTTTCCACGCCCGTGGATTGGCTTACTAGGGTTGGTACCGATCGCGATCGGGCTAACTCGCTTACTCGACTCTGATACTGACGATGCTGAAGCTGACACATCTGTTGAACCCTCTGCACAAGGTCGATTGAGTGGCGTACTGTCACCCCAAACGTATAGCGTGGCAGCCATTACCTTTGCCAATGGCGGCGACAATATTGGCATTTATGTCCCACTGTTCGCCAGCACCACCTGGTCAGGTTTGCTGGTGGTGCTAACCGTTTTCTTCTCCATGGTCGGTGTGTGGTGCTACACCGCGTACCGTCTAGCGGCTGTACCCGCGATCGCTGCCTCACTGACCCGCTATGGCAATCAACTCGTTCCCTTTGTGCTGATTGGCTTGGGGGCGTTGATTCTCATTGATAGCCACACGCTAGAAGACCGGGGGTTAGCCGTGCTGACGCTGGTACTTAGCGGTATGGTCTTGCTGCATTTGATTAGAACGATTGGACAGGCTCCAGCGATGGCTGGAAATGATGAATTGACCTCTAATTCACGCATTTTGTAAATTTAAACAGGAGAACAACTATGATCCGAAGAATGTTAGTGGCGTTGGTGCTGTTGGTTAACTTGCTGTTGGTTAACGCGATGATTGCTCAACCCGTTTGGGCTGATCCACCAAAATTGACAGCGACTCCCGAATACACAGAAGTGACGGAGGCGATCGACCATCTGTTGCAAGCAAAAGCAACGCCAGATCAATCAGAATTGCGACCCGAAGAGATTGAGCAGCAGTTGGGTGAGCTAAAACTGCAAAAGTATATTCTGGAAAGCGCCACCGACTGGGCACAATGCCGCAATGCCACTGGCAAAACTCTAGCGGTTTACGCTCACAAAGGGAAAAGTGCTGCACCAGCGCTCTATTACCTTGGTGATGGACAAACAACCGACGATGATTGGAATTGTGATGGGATCTATCTACCCACTGGGACGAAAGTAGCCGGATTACCCATTACTCCATTGACTGAACCTCTAGCCTTGAAAGTCACCAGCGGTGCACACTTTGTTGCCAAAGCAAATCCCACAGGCGACCTCGAATTTAACTTAAATCCAGCCAAGATGTTCAAAGCAGGGGAGGGAAATCTCTCTATCCCGGATCTCACACAGTCAGCGATCGAGTCCACTAAGCCCAATGCATCGGTTGAAGATTAGTCTCTCAGCTTAAATGGAAAGCTTGGCTAGGGGCAAGTTTACCGATTCGTGGTGATAATCGCATTGGTAAACCTGCCTCTAGTAAAGGCTTTACTCATAAGTTTTCAATAACCCGCCGCTCGTAACCTCAAACTCCCGCAGATAACCTGTTGGTAGTCAGGTTGATTGGGCTTGTTAGCCATCGTCGCCGTTTCGCCTTATTTCGCGTTCAACGATCTCCTTGATAAACTCACGAACTTCCTTCTCCAGACTGGTAGCCCGTTGTTTCAATTGTTCATAAATCTCAATCTCATCTCCCTCCCACATAAGGTCTATTCGTCTGACCTGGCGCATGGCAATATACGTGTAGTTTTCGGGGTATGCCCAGTAGCATGACAAGCAAATGGACTTTTCCTTGAGATGATTCCAATTCTCACAATGCTCACATGACCAGGACTTAGCTCGATTTGCAGAGCCACAGAGCAGCATAAAGCTTTCTGGCTCTAGCTCCGGCTCTCCATCGACTTCAAAGGGAACACAATGATCGATCTGTAATTCACGATCGCTCATTTCCTCTAGATAGATGAAGCACTTACACCCATACCTCCTGATCAACTCATCTTTGATCTGCTTGGACAAACCTGTCCTGCCAGAGAACCTAAAAAACCTCGCCTTGCTAACATCTCCAAATCTGTAAGCTGCTATTCTTCTTCCGTCACTGCCTGTAACGCGGAAAGTATCCAGAGGAATTCCATGTTCTCGAACATCTCTAGCGGCTCTTGGCGGATGATTGTAGCCATATCTTTCCTTCAGATCTTCCGTTGTAATAAAACCATGCTGCAGAATGTGATCAATCACAGCTTTTGGTCTTTTAGCGGTTACTGATTGACAAAGTTGGATGAAATCATCGGGCAAGTGCTGAGAACTGTCCATGCTTTTCTAGAAGCGTAAGCTGTTTCGGTACTCTGCTAACATAACTCTCTAGCTCCGAAAAGCATTCATGTTGTAAATTTGGTGACAAGTACAGAGATTCTATTGTGATCTCCTCTCTGCCGAGCAATGTTGCTTGTGACGATCGACCGACTTCAATCTCAATTTTCTTTAGTCCTAGCTCTTCAGGTAAAGGCGTTCCAAAAGATTTGCTACCGCGTTTGCCGTCGTAACTGATTGCAAAACCGATTCCACGTTTATTTAAGTCTTCTAGAGCCAAAACAAAATCATCAAAATGAATGCCAGAGAAGTATCTTGAATCTCTATTCCCACATACACCCTGATAGGGAGGATCCATGTAGATGAAATCACTACTTTCTGCCATAGCTAAGACTTCTCTATAGTCAAGGTCTGTAAATTTGCATTTACCTTTCAATAAAATAGAGACTCCCTCAATATTTTTCCTCATCTTGTCAGGATGAGTTCCTTTCCGCCTGTTGTCAGGACTTTGGTTAAATAAACCTTCTGAGTTATACCGAACCGATCCTTTAACACATCGAGCCAACAAATATAAAAAAAGCTTGGGGTCGTTTGTTTTGTTAAAATTTTCTCTGACCTCAAAATAATGTCTTGCAGCGTCCTGATGTTGAGCATTCCATACATCTGTATATGCATGTATTATTTCATTGGGTCTTTCTACAATTAGCTCAAATAATTCAACAAGAGGCTTATTCAAATCGTTAAGCCAAAACCTTTGCGAGATGTTTCTAGAGGCAACCGCTACACTCACCGCTGCTGTGCCTGCAAAAGGCTCGATAAACCGTTCTACTCTAGTAGGTAAGAACCTTAGAATGTCTGACACGAGATTCCTTTTACTACCCTGATACTGAACTGGGTGCGGTAAACTAGCCATTTCTAAAGAAATAAGAACAAATGATCTTGGTTAGTCTACCACAGAGAAAAGAAGCCTTACTTAGCTAAAGAATATTATTCATGAACCATAACTGACAGCTGAGATGGCTAACAATCTATTCAAACGTTTTATCTGGTTCGACTGAAAATGAGGGGTAGTTATGCATTTATTTTTCAAACCAATGAACACGGATACCGAGAAATCAGAGCTTGCCAAGCAGCGTAATCCCAACCGGGTTCGTGATCACCTGGCGAATGAACGAACGTATTTAGCCTGGATGCGGAGCGCGATCGCGCTGATGGGCTTTGGTGTGCTGATTGTCCGCCTCCGTATTCTGCGTCCGCCTTTAGCACCGCAAGCACCTGGAGCCGGATGGCGCTTAGGTTTGGTGTTCGCCGTTGTCGGGCTATTGGCAGTCTTACTATCGGTGCAGCATTATTTTGCCGTACGCGATCATATTGAAGAGGATACCTACGAACCGCCCGATCGCTGGGTCATTCTGTCAAGCGTCGCTGTAGTATCGCTGGGAATCGGCGTAATTTATTACGTGTTCACGATTCCGCTAGAGTCCTTGAATTCAGTCTTGATTGAGTAGGCTGCTTACAGAATCCTGTCTTTGATCAGTCTAAGCATTAATAATTACTGGCGTTGCTGCATAGCCGTATGAAGCAATAAATTCGCCCTCACCCAAACGGCAAGGGAACAAGAATTCAAGCTCCCTTCTCCTTGGGGTAAGGGCTTGGAAAAGGGCACTATACCATTTCACTAAACGTGGCTACACAGGCAAGCTTCGGCTGGCGGTCAGCGGTCAGCGGTCAGCCGCAAAAACGAATCTGTAGGGCGATTTTATAGAATTGGTATTATTCCGCCATTCAGCAGCGCTGTGATTGCTAAGAAAAGCAACTGCAAGTACAGAAACCAGATGGATTGGAGTCCCCTTTCATTCGGTCAGTGCGGCTTCTTTTGCCAGGAGAGCCTGTTTGCGATCGCGCCCCCACCGATAGCCCCTGAGACTACCATCGCTGCCGACAACTCGATGACAGGGGATTGCAACGGCGATGTGATTGCTGGCGCAAGCATTCGCCACTGCCCGTACTGCTTTGGGTTTGCCGATGCTCCTAGCGACTTCTGTATAGCTGACGGTTGTACCCGGCGCGATCGTCTGAAGCGTCTGCCACACCTGCTGCTGAAAAGCCGTGCCCTGAATATCCAAGGGCAGATCAACTGCTTGCTGAGGAGCCTCAATGAGACTGAGAACCTGCTCAACCCAGGTCTCAAAGGCGCGATCGCCCGCACAGAAGTGAGCGTTTGGAAAATCAGCCCGAAGTTGGGTCGTGAGCACCTCAGCATTGTCGTCAAAGGCGATCGCGCAGATCCCCTTAGCGGTGGCTGCGACCAGCACCCAACCTAACCAGCAGGGCTGCACAGCATAGCGAATCTCAATGCCGCTTGCCCCCTGTTGGTATTGAGATGGAGTCATCCCCAACAGGGATGCCGACTGGTCGTAGAAGTTGCTGCTGGTCTCAAAGCCAGCTTCGTAGATTGCTTGGGTCACAGTGTCATGCTCCTGTAAATGTTGCCGAACTCGCTTAGCTCGATGGGCAGTCGCGTACTGTTTAGGGGTGATCCCCACAACTGCCTTGAAGATGCGGTGAAAATGGAACGAACTCAGTCCGGCGAGCTGTGCCATCGTAGCCAACGATAGCGGTGTATCTGATGTTTTAATGTGTTGGCAGACCGCAGCAATGACCTCAGATTGTTGCTGCTGTGGGGATGTCGATCGAGGATTACAGCGCTTGCAAGGGCGAAAGCCAGCCGCTTCAGCCTCAACACAGCGATCGAAAAATAAGACGTTTGCTCGTTTGGGTTGCCGCGATGAACAGGTCGGACGGCAATAGATCCCTGTGGTTTTGACGGCGTAAAAAAACGTTCCGTCAGCACTGGGAAGGCGGTGTACGATCGCATCCCAGCGCTCAGAGTCAGTTGAGGTAGTATTCATTTTGGTCATCATGACTCTATTCTCCACAAAGCAAACGCTTGCGGCTAGCGGTTTCTTGCGGTGTAATTTGTGAGCGGTAGCTTGTGAACACGTCTTTTGCTTTGACGCTCTGGGACACTGTAAAAGACCATTTGCGTGCGCTAGATCAGTTGAAGATACTGAGGTTTAGCGTTTGGGTCAGTTGTTCGAGCAGGAAGAGTCCGGCGATCGAATTGCCTGTAGCATCCAGTGTCGGGCTGTAGCAGGCGATCGCGCCTTGTCCCGGCACGATGGACAGCAAGGCACCACTCACACCCGATTTGATGGGTAGCCCAATGCGGACTGCAAAGCGACCAGATGCTTCATATAAACCGCAGGTCAGCATCAGGGCATTCACAGCACGTTGGTTGATTGGCTGGATGGCGTTAGGTTGGGCGAGTAATAGCCCAACCTGTGCTAAATCTGCGACGGTGCCAGAGAGACAGCAAATGTGATTGTAGGTATCAAGGGCAGTTTCGACGTGATCGATAGAGCCTGCTCGAAGAAGTACTTCCCCGATCGCCCGATTTGCCTCATTTCGTAGCGATCGCACCGATGTCAGCATGGCAGTATCCAATACAAAACGGCTACCTGCTGTCTGGTTGAGCCACAGCCGTAGCGCTTCACTCCGTTCGGATCCGTTCGACCCAGGTAGCATTGAGGCAAGGGCGATCGCGCCACTATTGAGCATGGGGTTGCGTGGAAACCCGCGATCGGCGTTCAACTGTGCCAGCGAGTGGAACGACTGCTCGGACGGATCAATCCCTACACGATCGAACACCGTATCCCATCCCAACTGTTCCAGCAGAAATAGCAGCAGTAGAGGCTTGACCACACTCATCAACGCAAACGGCTGGTCGATCGCACCAGCAAAATACTCCTGTCCTGCTACTGTTTGTATACCCACAGCCACTAATTGAGCATTTGCCTGCGCCAGTAAAGGAATATAGTCCGGCAAGCGCCCCGTGTGAGCATAGACCTGCGCCTGCGCCACCCAGCTTTCTAACTGAGTTTGAGTTAAGGCTGTGAGTGGTGTAGA
The DNA here is from genome assembly GCA_019358895.1 of Tildeniella nuda ZEHNDER 1965/U140. GTDB lineage: Bacteria > Cyanobacteriota > Cyanobacteriia > Leptolyngbyales > Leptolyngbyaceae > Stenomitos > Stenomitos nudus. Next base: position 8,078 of record JAHHIG010000032.1, read on the forward strand.
AGGAGCGTTCAAGAGGGGTGAGGGGTGAGGGGTCAGCGGTCAGCGGTCAGCGGTCAGCGGTCAGCCATTAGAATTGGTTGAGAACTGACAGTCGTCTTTATCTCCTCACCTCTCACCATGCTTCCGCCTCCCTACTCTCCACTCTCCACCTCTACTCTGGTAGCAGCGACACATGGGCTGAAACAATCTTCCATCCTTGAGGCAATTTGCGCCAGACCTGACTTTGCCTGCCAGCACGAGGTTTGCCGTCTGTGGGGCGTTGAAATTCTAGCGTGACGATCGCGGTATCAGCATCAAACGTCACAACCTTGAGGTTAGCAATGTCTCGCGCCAGGTTTTTTGTTGGGCGACCTTGCCGAAAGGCTTTAATCGCCTCCATGCCATACAGATTTTCGGTTGCGCCAAACCGCAGCACCTCAGGCGAATCCCAAAACAGTGCGTCTAGCGTAGCAATATCGTTTTCGACCAGCGCTTTTTCGTAGGTCAGGTAGAGTGCGGTAAGTTCAGCGACGATCGCGGGATCGTTAATTGGGGACATTCGGGAAGGAAAAATAAAGGATGAAGGATAAAAGTTTTGAGTTTTGAGTTGGGTTTGACGGCTGATGGCTGATGGCTGACCGCTGACCGCTTCTACCTGCCAAACGCCAAAATTTGCTCTGCTGTCACTTGAGGTTGCTCCAGATGGGGAACATGACCACATTGTTTGATCCAAACGAGTTTGCTGTGAGCGATCGCCTGTTGAAATTTGGCAGCATCCTGTATGCCCAAAATCTTGTCGGAGTCGCCCCACAAAATGAGGGTTGGCTGATCGATCGCAGCAATTTTGTCTGCTAGAAAATTATAGCCGCCGCTTTTGGTAAACGAAATGAGCGCTTGCTGCCAGTTAGCGCACTTGAGATGCAAGGCACCGCACAGCAGCGAATCTGGTGAAACGAAGCTGGAGTCGTAGTATGCCTGGAGGCTGACGTTGCGTCGCACACGAGGGCTGCGGAGAAAGCTGGCTGCTAGTTCACCCAGCGGCGGAAAGAGAAAACGAGCGATCGCGGGACCACGCGCAAAACCCGCACTGTCGATCAAAACTAGCTTCTCTACAGCATCGGGATAGGTCAGCGCAAAGTTGATCGCAGCCGCTCCACCCATTGACGCACCCACCAAAATGACAGGTCGAGCAATTACTGTTTTCCAAAATTGGTAAAGATGGGTTTTAATAGCAACTGGGCTGAAAGAACTACCAGCAGGGCGATCGGTGAAGCCAAAGCCAAGCAAATCAATGCCCCAGATTTCGTGCGTTTCTGCTAAGAGCGGCAGCAGACGGCGAAACTCAAACATAGAGCTATCAAAGCCATGCAGCAACACGATCGGTGTGCCACCTGAGCCTTGGTGAACGTACGCGGTTGGAATGGGTAATGCCTGGAGCGGAGTGGCAATGTCTGTACGATCGATGCTCTGTGCGAGAGCGATCGACGCTGCTTCGGTTAGTTGGGCGCTTTCGGGCGGCAGAAAACTAGCAATCATGCCGCTCAGTTTATAGCTAAAAACCAACAACCAACAACTAACAACTATCTTCACCTTGCAGCCAATCCCAGAGTTCGTTAGGCTTTTGATGACGTTGTTAGATAACAAACTGATGCCGAAAGCAATTTGGAATGGTGCTGTCTTAGCCGAGAGCGATCGGTGTGAAGTGGTCGAAGGCAATCAATACTTTCCGCCTGATTCCATCCATAGCGAGTATTTCAAAGAGAGCAACACCCACACGGGCTGCCCATGGAAAGGTACTGCCAGCTACTACACGATCGAAGTAGACGGCAAAACCAATCCCGACGCTGCCTGGTACTACCCCACCCCTAAAGATGCCGCTAAAAACATCACTGGCTACATCGCTTTCTGGAAGGGTGTGAAGGTAGAGTCCTAGTCAAGCTTCAGGCTGTTGTGGAAGTAGAAAGCGCTATTGTTGCTTGATGTTGTAGCAATAGTCCATACTCCAAGCCTTCCACTACAGCCAGGTAGGATGCTTCCAGAATATTGCCGGAGACACCAACCGTCGTCCAGCGTTGATGTCCGTTGCTGGACTCAATCAGTACCCGCGTTTTGGCAGACGTGCCCGCTGCACCATCGAGAATTCGCACTTTGTAATCCGTCAGGTGAAACGTGCCAATTTCGGGATAGAAGCTAATCAGCGCTTTCCGCAAGGCAGCATCCAGTGCCGAAACGGGTCCATTCCCCTCAGCGGCTTCGAGAATGTCTTTGCCATCCACTGCCAGTTTGACGGTTGCTAGAGACGTGGTGCGATCGCTCCCCGCTTCTGCCAACAAACTGTAGTGAACCTGAAAACCCTTCACCTCAAAAGGCTTCTGGCGTTGTCCCAGTGCTTCGCGCATGAGTAGTTCAAAGCTTGCCTCAGCCGCTTCAAACTGATACCCTTCGCTCTCCAGATCCTTAAGACGGTTGAGGATGTGGCGGCAGGTCGGGTCTTGTTTATTTAGCTCAATGCCAAAGCTCCGGGCTTTTGCCAGGATATTGCTCAAACCCGATTGGTCAGAAATTACAATGCGGCGACGGTTGCCCACCTGTTCGGGCTGCATATGCTCGTAGGTCAGTGGGTTTCGCTCGACAGCGCTGACGTGAATGCCGCCTTTATGAGCAAAGGCAGATAAGCCCACGAAGGGCGCATGATCGTCAGGGGCAAGATTGACAACCTCACTCACAAAGCGGCTTGTTTCAGTCAGTTGCCCCAGTTGCTCAGGTGAAATACAGGTAAAGCCCAGTTTTGCTTGCAGATTGGGAATTAACGAGCACAAATTAGCGTTGCCGCAGCGCTCGCCATAGCCATTTATTGTACCCTGCACCATACGAACGCCCTGCATCACGGCAGCAAGAGCGTTAGCAACAGCCGTTTCGGAGTCGTTGTGAGTGTGAATGCCGAAGCGAGGGGAGTGGAGAGTAGGGAGTAGGGTGTGGGGTGTGGGGTGTGGGGTGTGGGGTGTGGGGTGTGGGGTGTGGGGAAGAGTTTTGAGTTGAGCCGCCCCTGCTTCCCCTGCCTCCTGCCTTCTGCCTTCTGCCTTCTGCCTCCTGCCTTCTACCTCCTCCAATACGGGAAAATCAAGCGCCTGAATCACTTCCTGCACCACTCGCGCAATTTCGTGAGGCAACGTGCCGCCGTTGGTATCGCAGAAGACGAGCCATTCCGCACCAGCAGCGATCGCCACTCTCAATGTTTCCAGGGCATACGCCTGGTTGTGCTTGTAACCATCAAACCAATGTTCGGCATCGTAAATGACGCGGCGACCATTAGCGCGGAGGTATGCGATCGTGTCCTGAATCATTGCCAGGTTCTCACCCAGCGTCGTCTTCAGTCCTTCTATAACGTGGAGATCCCAGGACTTGCCAAAAATGGTCACCCAGCGCGTGCCTGCTGCCAGGATCGGTTGCAGCATGGGGTCGTCTGCCGCTGCCATGCCCGGACGACGAGTGGAGCAAAACGCAACCAGTTCCGCTTGAGTCAGCGGTTTCTCCTGTAGCTGCCAAAAAAACTGCACATCTTTGGGATTTGCCCCGGGCCAGCCCCCTTCAATAAATGGCACGCCCAAGCGATCGAGCTGTCGCGCAATCCGCAACTTATCTTCCAGGGAAAGCGACAAGCCTTCTCGTTGGGAACCATCACGCAGTGTCGTGTCGTAGATCCAGATCTGGCGAGAGGTGTCTGAGGTCATGGGGAGGCAACTGGAGAATTTGAGCCGATAGAAAACTATTCTAAGGAACTGTTAGACCGATCGGTGGGATCACCCGTGAAAATCCAATGCCCTGAGAGCGATAGGCGATCGTATAGCTATAGTCACTAGGTAAACCCCTGGCTGGGGGCAAAGCCAACACACCCTTTAATTTCAACGTCCTAACTTTTATAGCGACAGCTATACCTTCACGCTACAGGAGGAGAGTAAACAAAGAGAAAAATACCACAATGGAGATGACAAATCAGAAATGGGGTCAACTGCAATGCCGACGATTACAGCCGAGGGTAAAACATTTACCTGCGAGAATGGTGCAAACTTGCGTGAGGCGTTGCTGAAAAACGGAATTGATGTCTACAACGGTGCCGCTTCAGTGGTTAACTGCTACGGGCATGGCACCTGTGGGACGTGTGCTGTACGAATTGAGGGCGCGGTTTCAGCGATGGAGTGGTTGGAGAAAGCACGTCTTTCGTTGCCGCCACACTCTCCCGATCACGGTCGTCGCCTCTCTTGTCAGGTAAAAGTGATGGGTGACATCTCAGTGACAAAGTACGATGGTTTCTGGGGGCAAGACGATCGCGTAGTGTGGACTCCAGAACGAGCGATCTGACCTGGCGATGACCGAATCCTCATGCTGTTGGTACGGGCGATCGCATGTAGGTTCACTGCTTGATTAGACCGATTGAACCAGGTTTCCCTGCAAAGTCGGGCAGTCGCAGGAACGAGCTCGATGCAACAGCAGCGGTTCTACTGTTGCGTCTCAGCTATCCGCTTCTGTAGCTATCTGCCGTATCGCAACTTAACTTACAGCCGTTGTTAGATCAATAAGCCACAGCCTAATCAAGATGGGTATGGGGTGTGGGGTGTAGGGTGTGGCGAATGCAAATGAAAACCGCTGTAGTATTAGGGTACAGCTGGAGTAGAAGCAGCTCTAGAGAGAACGTTATGACTCGATTAGTAATTGCCATTCTCATTTTATTTGCTGTTTTGATTGGGCTAAAAGCAACCAACTCCTCCTTGTGGCAGCGCAATTTATTTAGTCAGCTCAACAGTGCTCCTCCAGAAACCCGTAATACGGGCTTTAGTAGCGATTCAACGGGAGCTGCTCCTACCAACAACGCTGGTGCTTCAACGACCCTGACTACACCTAGCCAGGTCAGCGCCGATACCACTCCCTTGCCGTCTAGACCGTTGCAAGCAGTTCCTGGTGCGTGGTAAGTCATCGGAAATGGCAGCAGCGGATGTCTTGATCATTGGTGGGGGCGCGATCGGTCTGGCGATCGCCCTCGAACTTCAATTATGTGGAGCGTCTGTCACCGTTCTTTCCCGCGATTTTGCTCAAGCAGCCAGCCATGCCGCTGCTGGTATGCTTGCCCCACAGGCAGAAATGATTGCTACGGGTGCCATGCGGGAACTTTGCTTGCTGAGCCGATCGCTCTACCCCGACTGGACACAAAAGCTGGAAGCACTGACAGGCTTATCAACCGGGTATTGGGCGTGTGGCATCCTGGCACCGATGTATAGAAAGGATAAAGGCGAAAGGATAAAGGATGAAACAACCGATTCATCTGTGATCATGCAGCCTTCAGAGTTTCTCGATCGCACTGCGATCCATCAGCACCAACCTGGCTTAAGTCAAGAAGTTAGCGGCGGTTGGTGGTATCCCGATGATGCTCAGGTGGATAATCGTTTGCTCACAAAAGCTTTGTGGACAGCCGTGCGTGAGGTTGGCGTTGACCTGAGAGAAGGGGTGTCTGTAGAAACGATTCTGCAACAGAATCAGCGAATTACAGGTGTGCAAACCTCAAGTGGCATCATGCAGTCAGAGCAGTATGTCCTGGCGACAGGAGCATGGTCTCAGACGTTGCTGTCCATTCCAGTGACTCCCAGGAAAGGGCAAATGCTGTCAGTGCGTGTACCCGCAGGACAACAGGAACTGCCGTTGCAAACCGTCTTGTTTGGCAGTGAGATCTACATTGTGCCGCGACGCGATGGACGGATTGTGATCGGTGCCACTAGCGAAGGGGTTGGCTTCACACCCAACAATACACCCGAAGGCGTGCAAATGTTGCTGGAGCGGGCAACTCGCCTCTACCCAGCCTTGCGGCAATTTCCACTGCAAGAAACCTGGTGGGGTTTTCGACCAGCTACGCCAGATGAACTGCCCCTATTGGGCGCAAGCCCTTATGACAATTTGACGCTGGCAACGGGGCACTACCGCAACGGCATTTTGTTAGCTCCCATAACGGCTCAACTGCTTGCCGATCGCCTCTGGCATCAGCACTCTCACCCACTACTAGATGCTTTCCACTGGTTGCGCTTTAAGGTTGAATAGAGTTGGCTTGATTTATGACAAGCTTTAGCGATAGCCAAGCCGTTTGAGCGCAGGGACATGAAACATGCTGACGATCGATCGCTGGATAACCTGACAGAACTACTGACCGCCATTCGCACTGTGGCAGGGTTGACGGAAAAGAAGCGTGGCATTTTCTACCGTAAAGCGCAGGCGTTTCTCCACTTCCACGATGACCCCACTGGGCTGTTTGCCGACCTGAGACAAGGGGCTGATTGGGAGCGCTTTCCAGTCAATACTCCAGAGGAACAGGCGCAACTCCTTGCCCGCTTGTCAGTCATTGCATCTGTGAAAAAACCAAATGGTGAATGACACGATCGCTGGCTGACGAAACGAGACCAGCCATCTACAATTCGCTTAACTCTTGATTCCCGATTTGCAACGACTCACAAGCAATGCGATCGGACAAAATCGCGCTTGCCATGGTACCTGTATGAATTTCGAGTTGAGCAGCGGGTACCGCTTCAAACAAGAGCCGCTGCCCTGGAAACACAACGCGCTCAAAATACCAGTTTGGGATATTGCTGATGCGTACAATTTGAATCCGACTGGAAACATTGGCATAGCAGCAAACAATGCCGTCATGGTCAGCCGCTAGAGGATCTAAAATCTGAGCCATCATTGTTGCCCTTTACTACGAAGATTTTAGCTGAGTGGGGCGAGAAGCCCTAACTTCCCTAAGAGCTTGCTAAAAAATAACTGCACACGTTTGGATTAGCTATCAGCTATCAGCTATCACCTTTTCGCTGACGACTGACGGCTGACAGCTACAGACCATGCTGTTATTTCTGTACAACTCTTGCCTCCTGCCTCCTGCCTCCTGCCTAACCGGCTTGCGCCATCAGCACAACCGACGATCGCGCCTCCACAGGATATTTTTTGCGCCTGACCTGGGTTGCGTCTGTTGGGTCTGCAATATCTTGCGGTGGTGGCAGAGCTGTATCGATGATTGTGTACCACCGTTCTCCTTGACCAAGCGGCGGCAATTCAAACGTGAGCGGCTCCCAATAGGCATTAAGCATGACGTGAAAATGTTCGGCAGCTTCTGGATGGCGCAAGGTGAACGCAAGGCAGTGAGAATGTTCGCCCCAGTCGGGTTTGCCCAACTCAGTGCTATGCCAAACGATGTGTGGCTTCTGGCTGGCGTAGGTGACTTCGAGCAGCCGCTCTTGCCGAAAGATTTCGAGCGATTGGGTAAAGTGAATCAGTTTTTGGACAAATCGCAGTAGCCCCGCTTCTCGTTGCAGACTGCTCCAGTCAAACCAACTCAGTTCATTGTCTTGACAGTAGCCGTTGTTGTTGCCTAGCTGCGATCGCCGCACCTCGTCGCCCATCGAAAGCATGGGTGTACCCTGGGCAAAAAAGAGAATCGTGAGGCAATTCCTGATTTGCTTTTGGCGCATTGCATCGATCGCAGGGTCAATCGTGGGTCCCTCTACGCCACAGTTCCAGCTATGGTTGTCGTTAGAGCCATCACGGCTATCTTCTTTGTTCGCTTCGTTGTGCTTTTCGTTGTAAGACATCAGGTCATTCAACGTGAAGCCATCGTGGCAGGTGACAAAGTTGATGCTGCGACTCGGCTCTCGATCGAGCTGAGGATAAATATCGGGGCTGCCAAGTAAGCGATTTGCCAGCGTTGCCACGGTATTGCTGTCGCCTTTGATGAAGCGGCGAACATCATCACGAAACGGTCCGTTCCATTCGGCAAAGCGATCGCCAATGAAAGAACCAACCTGATAAAGCCCTGCGGCATCCCAGGCTTCGGCAATAATCTTGGTGCCTGCCAGAATCGGATGAGACTCGATCGTCCAGAGAATCGGCGGATCTTCCAAGGGTTGCCCGGAACGGCTACGCGACAGCACGGACGCTAAATCAAAGCGGAACCCATCAATATGCATATCTGCCACCCAATAGAGCAGACTTTCCAGAATCATGCGCCCCACAATGTCATGGTTTGCCTTCAGCGTGTTGCCGCAGCCGCTGTAGTTACTGTAAAACTCCTGGTCTGGCTCCAGAATGTAATACGCCGCATTTTCCAAGCCTTTGAAAGAGAGTGTGGGACCATCTTCATTGCCCTCTGCTGTGTGGTTAAACACCACGTCAAGAATGACTTCAATGCCTGCCTGGTGCAGTGCCTTCACCATGTCACGAAATTCGTCTACAGGACCGAGTGGGTCACGCCGCGAACTGTAGCCCGTGTGTGGCGCAAAAAAGGCGATCGTGCTGTAGCCCCAATAGTTCGTCAACCCAGGCTGCACATCTTGTTCATCAAACTGGTGGACGGGCAGCAACTCTACCGCTGTCACGCCCAGTTGCTTTAGATACGGAATCTTCTCGATCAGCCCTGCGTAAGTGCCTCGCTTCTCTGGCGACACACCGGAATTAGGATTGCGCGTGAAGCCGCCCACATGCATCTCATAAATGACGCTATCGGCATGGGGAATACTCAACGGTAAATCGCCTTCCCAATCGTAAGCGCTCGTATCAACCACCACGCCTCGTAGCGCCTGAGCACAATTATCACCAGGATGCATTGCCGCTTCACGGCTGTAATGTGCCCACCCTACAACGGCTTTCGCATACGGATCGAGCAAGACTTTGTTGCAATCAAACCGATGCCCTTGTTCTGGTGCAAACGGACCATCCACTCGGTAGGCATAGACTTGCCCTGCACCGATGCCCGGAACGAAGACGTGCCAGTAGTAGAACGTCTTATTTTGTTTAGGATGCAGCGTAATGACACGTGCAGGCTTGGGATCGTCGGCTTGATCAAACAAAAGCAACTCTAATGCCTTACCACTTTTAGAAAAGATGGCAAAATTAACGCCATCGGGGTAGGCTGTTGCACCCAATGGGAAACTACGACCCGGCAAAACTTCAGACTGCATGACGTTGAATTGGTAGAAAATGCTTGAAAAGAGACCAACAGTGAGGTGAGTATCCAAAAGTCGGGAGGCAGAACTTGACACAGAAACCGGGTTTCTTCAAGAGCATCTGCCACTGCGCTTCCAGGCTGCGCCGAGGAACCCGGTTGCTCGCAGGCTGGGCTAACCGCTGATGGCTGATAGCTGACCGCTAATTGCCCTGACTAGACTCCCTCACAGGCAAAGGTTCTGGCTTCACGGTCAGGGTCTGCTTCTGCCCGTTGCGATCGACGATGATCTGAAGTGGCTTGCCAATCGCCGCTGCCTCCATCTGCTGCTGCACTTGCTGTGCCGTTTGAATGGCGGTGCCGTTGATGCTAGCAAGAATATCGCCCGATCGTATGCCTCCCCGTGCTGCCGGAGAATTGGACTGGACAGCAATAATTAACACACCCTGATCCTGATTAATTTTGAAACCCGCATTGCTCTGATTAATTTCGTTGCGGATTTCGGGGGTCAATTCCGCCATCTTGACACCCAGGTAGGGGTGTTCTGCCTTGCCAGTCGTGACAATCTGCTCAGCCACCCGTGAGGCAGTCGCGATCGGAATGGCAAACCCCAGCCCAGCCGCTCCCTGGATGATGGCAGAGTTGATACCGATCACTTCTCCTTCGGCATTAATCAACGGTCCACCAGAGTTCCCTGGATTGATCGCCGCATCAGTTTGAATAAAATCTACCCGCTCAGCGGACACACCCACATCGGCAGCCGATCGCCCCGTCGCGCTGATAATACCTTGCGTCACTGTAAAGCTAAGACCGAGGGGATTACCAATGGCGATCGCGGCTTGCCCCGGCAAGAGATTATCTGAATTGCCCAATTTTGCGATCGGTAGGTTTTGAGCGTTAATTTTCACCACCGCAACATCCGTCGTTGGGTCAGTTCCTACAACTGTCCCTTTGAACCGTCGCCCATCTTTCAGCACTACCGTCACGCTGTCGGTACCCTGCACCACGTGAGCATTTGTCAACACACGCCCATCAGCGGTGGTAATAAAGCCAGAGCCTGTCCCTCGTTGGACTCGCTGCGTCTGCGGCTCCTGCCGACCAAAAAACCGCTCAAAACCAGGGTCGCCAAACGACTGCCCGACGGTACGAGTCGAATCAATCCGCACTACGGCAGGTCCGACTCTCTGCACAATCTGAGCGACATAATCCAGGCTCGTCAATTTGGGTGGTGCCAGAGGTGCTGTTGCAGGGCTGCTTTGTAGAGGCGACACCGATTCCGAGGGGGTAGGAGCACTGCCCAATTCAGGGCGAACGATGCCACAGCCAGCGCTACTGCTCACCAGCAGCATTGCTAGGCAAAAGATAGGTTGGTAAAGGCGATCGCCTTGGCGCGGAAATATTTTCATACAACCGATCTTACCGCTTCGCCTTCTTCTTACCGCGTTGATTTCTCTCGATCGCCCTTCCTACGCAAAGCTCATTAGCCTTGCGTCTGCTGGAAGAGCAGGATGGAGTCAAGTCGCATCATTACTTTTACGTGACGACCTCTCTTTCTAACGAATGCTCTGACGACGTGCAGCGTTTTGGCGATCGCGTTCTACCCATTCTGCATCGGTGAGATGAGGGGTTGTCTGCAAACGAGCGATCGCCCAAGCATTGTATTCAGGATTGCTGTCGCAGCCCAGCCACTTTCTACCCGATTGCTCTGCTACAACCAGGACTGTCCCAGAGCCAGAGAAGGGATCAAGGACAGTGTCGCCACGATCGGACGCAGCAAAAACTAACCGACGAATCAGTTCCTCCGGCTTTTGCGTTGGATGCTTTGTCTTCTCAGCCATCCCGTTACAGATTGTTGGAATTTCGATTACGTCCTTTGGCTTTGCGCCCATCGGATGGGGTGTCCATTGGTCGCGCGGTTTGCCGTTGCCGTACTGACTCGTCGTCGCCTGTGGGTGCACAGGATACTTCAGCGTGTGCTTACCGTAAGGAATCCGAATGCTGTCGATGTTGATCTTGGCGCTGACACTCTTTCGCAACAGCAGAATACTCTCGTGAGAACGTCCCCAATCGTTGCCCAGGTTCGCTTTGTTTTTGTAGTGCCACACCAGCCAGCGACAAGCCTGAAAATAACGCAGAGAGGGGCGTTTCAGGTCTGCCAGAACTTCAGAAAAGCCCATGATGTAGAGACAGCCAGACGGTTTGAGAATCCTGGCTGCCTGTTGAATCCATTGCAGCGACCAGTCAATATAGTTGTCTTGTGATGCAAAGGTATCCCAGTCTGCTTTTTTCAGGTTGTAAGGCGGATCGGCAAGTACGAGATCAACTGAGCCATCGTCCACTGTCGCTAACCATTGCAACGAATCGCCACAAAATAAGCTGCCATTAGCGGTTTGATGAGCGATCGTCACACCTTCAACTAAAACCATTGGCTGTCATGCATCTTATACTTACAGACGTTAACAAGGAGGTAGTTTCTGATCCGCGCTTGATCGCCGATCAAAGTACAGGTAAGCCCCTGATTCGCCTTGTTTATTCGTAATCACTATTGTGCCTTCATCAAGCCAAGCCAAGACCGTTTGAGCTTCAGAAATTACCTGTGGAAGAAGAGAACCTAATAGTTGATGCTGTTCTTCGTGACTTAATCCCTGCCAATCATCTGAAGAATAATTAGTTGGAGGAACTCTTATGTGAAGACCATATCCCAGACCAAGAGTATCTAAAAAATAGTATCCATCACAATACAGCTCATAGAGCTGAGATAGGGCGATCGGTAGGTTTTGATCGTGTTCTAACACAGCCATTAGAAGTTTCCTGAGCTTCCATGTCTCATACTCACCAGCGTCAATGTATCGCTTCAGAATTTCATCGGTTTCGTACTTGCTGCTTCGCTTTGAAAAGTCTAATGAGATTAGTTTTAGATAATCGTCGTTGGTCAAACCATTTTCCAGATCATTGGTTGCGTACACCCATTGTTCAAAGGTTGCGAGACACTCTTCGCCGTCAAGAAACTTAAAGATCTTAATCTTCAAGTCATTTGGTAAAAGCGGTTCTGTTTGTTGCCATCTCTCACCTATTGGAGTTTTGCCGTAAAAAGGTTGGCTCATTGTCTCAAGCGTTGAAAAATAAATTATTTGGTATCGCTCACACTACCTCTTGAACAGCATTCGCTTCCTGCATATTTTGGAGATTTGGTAGCATTCTTCCGTCCGATCGCGGCTTTTTCAAGCTTTCTAAGCGATACTTTTCTGCTTTGAGTCTTTACTCATCCCCCATCACTAATCAAAACAATGTGAACTGAGCAACTGCTAATAGTTCACCAGCCTTGTTTTTGCTTAGTCAATATTTCGCTTGCGTTTCGCCATAGTTGCCTGCTAGTAAATTTCCTTCACTCTGCTGAGCTAGCTTTAAAAGCCCGTGATATAGGAAAAGCCTGACACCCGTTTGATACCTAAAGTTGAATGCCCCTTCTGAAACTCTTTAGTTTCGTCGATTTAAGACAACCATAGTATGGTTCAAATCAGCGTCCGACAAAAGGTGGAATATTGGCTGAAATCGGAATGGGCGATACTGGATTCGAACCAGTGACCCCTTCCGTGTGAAGGAAGTGCGCTACCACTGTGCTAATCGCCCGAGAGCTTAGAAATTGTACTGCGATCTGTGTTCTGTTGAACAAGGCAGAGTAGAGATTCTAGCAGATTACAGCCAGCTTTTGGCAGAATGAGTACTGTTTTTCCTTGGCACGGTGAGCATCAATCTTGACTCAACTCTGTGCCGTCTGGCATGGTTGTGCGACAGAGCTTAGCTCCGTTCAACTCAACCCCTTGAAACTCAGCCCACCGAAGGTCGGCATCCTGCAAATCAGCGTCCCACAGTTCGGCTCGCCATAGTTCGGCTCCCCGGAGATTTGCCTTCTGTAAATTGGTCTCTCGCAGATTGGCTCCCGACAGGTCAGCGTCGCGCAAATTTGCCTCTTGCAGATTGGCTGCGTGGAGGTTCGCTCCACGCAAATTCGCTTGTTGGAGGTTCGCTCCGCATAAGTTTGCCCCTGATAGGTTGGCAGCTTGCAAGTCAGCATCTTGTAGGTTGGACCTTTCGAGATTAGCCTCCTGCAAATCAGCCTTAGGCAAACCAATCCTGGCTAAATTGGCACCAGAGGCATCTAACCCGCGTAACGAAACGCTGTCTTTATGAAGATCTTGAAGGGCGATCCGGCGAGCATAGCTGGTGGAGACATTTGCTGCTGCGGCGTTGTCAATGACACGCCACGCTTCATAATGCTTTTGGGCTCTACGATCGGGCGCTTCTTTCAAATAAAGAATGATCGCGACAACCACTGCAATCGATTGCGTCTGAGCGAAAATGGCTTTAATGGTTTCGCGAGCGATCAGGTCTTGAAACGAACGGATTTGGATGTCATCCTCAGCCCACAGCGCTAATGCTGCCAGGAAAACAACAGCTACCATGATCGCCAGCCAGGTGGGAATGGACTGGACAGTTCGTTCCAGTTGACGTGTGAGCTGAGAGGGTTTCCCTTTCATCCGTCCGTTACGGTCAGTCATCCTTTACCTTAGAACCGATCAATGAATGCATCAGCTTAGCACTCAATCTTTTAAGCTCAAAAAAATGTCAAAGGCAGGATGAACTCGAAACTTCTTGATATTCTCTAGATTGACCGTTGGTAGCTCGTAGTGTCCCAGATACGTCCCTTTTTTGGTTGCATCATTCCCCGCTTCTGGTATCCAAACTTTCAAGAAGCCAATCTGCCAGAGCACTTTCTTCAGTTCCAGGTAATCCATTTCGGCAACCCAGTCTGTGGCGCGATCGACATGCACTTCACCACAAACCATGGAGAGCAGTAAATAATCCAGATCGTTTTTTTCAAAGCAGCAGCTCTTTCCTCTAAACACCTCAAACACGTCTAACAAATGAGGGTATTGAAATCTGTATTCTGAAGCTAAATCCTTCGTTTTTTGCTCAGAGTAAATTTCCTCGGCTGCCATAATAGCAAACTCATCGATCTTTTTGGTGCCCGAATAATATTCTCCGCACAGTTTGCAAAATTGCAGTAGCTCTCTAGGACGTAGTTGCGTTCTGCCGATGATATAGTCCGTAGAGTCCTCAAACTTAGAATCTAACTTAGAGGTAAAAACTGATTTCCAACGGTTTAACGTATCTAATCTAGACGTTTCGGGAAACGAATGGGCAATTCTTAAACCAATGAGTTCAAGTAACTCATTTTTACCCCAACGAATGACCTCAACATCTTCTCTAATTTTTTGAGCGTCATCGTAGATTTGAGGAATATTATCAAAGAGTTCCTGGCGAATGGAAACATAGACTCGAAGTCCAGGGCTAATCAGGTTGATTTTTTGAGTGGCTTGAAATAGCCCTGCAATAAAATATTTAGCATCTTCCGAATCGTCCCACCCCTTGTCTAGCTCATCAATTAAGACCTTCATTCTTGATTTTTCTAAAACTTTCTTCAAGCTAGGAGTTAGACTTTTGATTTCTTCTAAACTGTAGAGCGCTTGAAGATTTCTTGACTTTGCAGCGCTTTCGTGGGCATCTAATTTAACGGTCTCTAGTTTTTTCAGGTAACTAACCAGAACGCCGATCGGACTCAGCCCTTTCATGCTGGAGTCAGCATTGACGTAATTGTAAATATCGCGTTGAGGTCCCAATAGTAAGCCGCGCTTATTCTCGACGATTTTATTGAAAATGAGATTATAGAGAAGATATTGCCATGCTACTGAATAGGAACTCTGTTTACCCCAAGAACCTTCATTCTCACGCTTCAAGTATTCCGACAGTAATTCGTAAGAATATTCTTCTGGCGATAGCTCTAAAACTAAATGTCCTTTCTTCGCTTCTGTCGAAGCAATATATTTAAAGATTGCACTCTTGCCAGTCCCTCGATTGCCAACCAAAATCGTCTTTTTGCTGTTCAGAAATTTTTGATACGTCGAGTTCTGATAGAAATATTCTGATAAACCGACTGTGATATCTCTTTCTGCGGAATCAGAACCAAGATTTAACTTCTGAATGTCTACCAGCATAGTTGATTCAGGCTTATTGACTATAGCTGAATTGTTTAATTCTCACATACAAAGAATTTGATGTCCAGTTACCGACGGAAACGCACTAATCCTCTTGAGGGCACTCGCTCCATAAATTGCTCGTCTGGCGCAGGCTCAGAAAATCACCATTGCCCAGGATGAGATGGTCAAGTAAGGGAATGCCCAAAAAGTCGGCACCCGAAAGCAATTGGCGTGTGAGGCTAATGTCTTCGTTGCTAGGTTCAACATTGCCAGAAGGATGGTTATGCGCCACGATCACCCATGTAGGCGCTAAACCCAAACCACTTTTGTGGTATCTTGCTGGAATGCTCCAACTTGAGTATACAGACGGCTATTGCCGCGTCAGCACCCAAAAACAAGCGACCTACGGCAGCGGGCTCGATCGCTACCGTGAAGATTTGGCGCGTTATGGAGTACCGGACGATCGTATCTTCTCTGATATTGAATCAGGCAGTTCTGAAAGCCGCGCTGCTTACAATCAAGTGCTGCAAAGAGTGAGGGATGGCATTACAAAGCAAGTAATTGTCCCCTGCTTTGACCGCTTCACCCGATCACCGATTGGCTGGGAAGAGGCGATCAAAGATTTCAGGCGATATGGAGCCAAACTAATCGCACTGTCAGGTGGAGCGGTTGACTTTAATTCGCCAGAGGGGATATACCGCAGTCGGATGGACGCGATCGCGGCTGCTTATGTCAAAGAAAAGAATCAGTATGCCGCCCTGAGGGGATGGGAGCGTACACGCAGACTCAACAAAGCCGTCAACCCACCATTCGGTATGGCAGTTGAAAAAGGACGCTACATTATCAACCGTGGCGAGTACTGGCAGGGTGGCAAGATTGATGAGGTTGCCCTAGAAGTTGTTCAGACCTTTCTAGCGGTTGGCACTCAACGCGGTACAGTGCAAAAACTGTGCGCAAAGTATGGTCTTCGTAAACCTGGCAGTAAATGGGCTGAAGATTTTCCGCGCGATCGCGACAAATTAGTCGGCTGGCTACAAAATCCCGTCCTGCGTGGCTATACTGCCTACTTTGGGAACAGAGGACGTGAGCGGTTGATTTGCTATGACGACCCACACGAAGCCTTAATAGATCAGCAGACAGCAATGCAGATCGATCGCTTGTTGTCTGCAAAGTCCCGTAAAATGCTGCCTGTTCAGGCTACTACATCAGTGATGAGTGGCTTAGTGTTTTGCGAATGTGGCTCAAGCTGTATGCGTCGCCGGCAATGGTTTTACTGCATCAACGCTTATGACAATCCTCACGTTGAGGAGCGCTGCAAACTGAGGCATGGCGTAAAAGCATCGGCATGTGAGCAAGCGGCAATTTGGGCAATCGTGACTCAAGCTGAATATGTTGCAGGCTTGGCTGAAGCAACGGTTCAAGAAGACAACCCAGAAGCGATCGCCCTCAAATTGAAACTTGAAAAACTTGGCGATGACCCTGATTTTGAAGATTCCCGGCAGGCGCTTAAGCAACGCATCCAAAGTTTAGAACATCTGCAACGGCAGTCAGTGGTTAGCCTGCATAGCAAACGAGAGGCATTGATCGCTGTAGGCTCCGATCCTGCGTTTTGGGTCAGCCTAGACGATTTAGAAAAACGGTTTGTTTTCACCCAACTGATCGATCGCGTCGTCAAAAGCCGTGATCGTATTTTGTATGTAGATCTAGCAGATGGCTTAGGCAGCATTGCTTTTCAACAGTTCTAGCACTTCCGTAATCTGCTCTTGCGAAACGTTGCCCTGGATTGCTAGGATTTCAAGTTTAGCAATCGCCTGCTCTTTAGCTTGCTGCTTTTCGTCCCAGTCAAGCATTTTAGATTTAATTGTTCCCCAGTTTACTTGTTTAGCGGTCATCTGCCTTATCCCTTTGTAGTTGTCGTGTGCTTACCTGTCTCGCGGAGTTGCTCGATCGCTGCCTCCCTTGCCGCCATCAATGCATCCCGTTGCCCTAGTCCCAATGAATCGTTAAGCAAAGCTGTGGTGGTGTCGCTGAGAATGGAGTAGAGATCGCGCGGTAGTGCCTCCTGCCATGCCTCTAACTCGTATGCCGCCATCAGTTGTTCAAATGACATTTGATTCGTCTTCTTCTGTGCTAGTGCGTTCAACTATCCAAAGACCCCAAAGCTTATGCGCTTGTCGTTTGAAACCGAGATTTGATAACTCTTGATCAAGTCGATCTAATGACCCGTAGGGAATCACAGCGATCGCCATTACAGGCGGATTGGCAGGGTAGTTCCAATGGAGCCAGTGGCGCACAAAACAACTATTGCTCAGTCTCTGAACCACCTTCAGAAAAGCGTTTAGAGTCATGACCGTTCCCCTGCAAGGTTTTCATCACGCCACACTCTCGCTGCGTTAGTCAATGCATGTGCCCCAAGCTTCTGCCCTCGCTCCTCCAACCAAGCGGCGAAGCCTTCACTCGCCTGCGCGATCGCCTCTTCCCGTGTTTGCTTCCCTGCCTTAAGCGCGATCGCTTCACTGATCAATTCCTTGATGGTGCTGCGATTTTCGCCAGTCTCTAAATCCATCAAGCAGCAGTGGTAACCAGCCTCCATCCATTGCTTCTCTTCGTCACTGGCAGGCGCGATCGGGCTTTCCCTTTTGGGTTCAGTAGCGCGATCGACTATGGTTTGCCAGTAGTTTTCGCTCAATGCGTCCGGCGAGCCGTCGATCTCTCCTTCCTCCAGTGCTTGGTCTGGTAGGTGCAACGGGAATGCTTTAGCAAGGATTCGTTTAGGTGCATAGACATCACGCCAGAGGTGGGCAGCCAAAATCACGCCTGTAAGTGTCCAAGTGCCCAGCATGAGCAGGCAGAATTTATCCATGATTACCCTTTTGATACTTGAGCAACAGCGTCCTTGTTGTAACGTCCAGTGATTTTGTAGCTTCTCAATGGTCGTTCTGTGGCATGAAAAAAGACCTGCCCAATCTTGAAGCCGGGATAAATAATCAACGGGCAAAACCGTCGATTATTCTTAATCTCCAAAGTCAATTTGCTACCATTCCAACCGTTATCAAGCCAAACGGCTAATGCTTGATCAAACCCTTCTCTAGCGCGAGACGACTTTAAACGAAACTCGCCGCAAATTGTTTCTGGGATGTTAAATGTTTCAAGTGTGCTGATCAGAAGAAATTCACCAGGAGATATTGCGTACTCACTAACGAGCGATCGCGGCTCCATACCATTCATATTCTCAACAACGATCGTGTTACCTACTCGCACATCTAATGAAGCAGGATTTAACAGAGTCTCGTCAAATGGATCGATCATTCCTTGCAGGCAAAGAGAATGGATTTGATAGTCAACTAGAGGCATGTTTAGCTTTCCCTACTGTGGATTGTTTTGAGGCGTATTCCAAGCGTCGATCGCCTGCACAATCAAAGCATCGATCGTCCTCTTTAAGTTCTGAGTCTCCAAGCAATGCTTCTAGCATTTTGACAATGACATTTTTGCTTGATGGCTGAAATGATTCGCTAGACAAAAGAGCATGGGCTTCTTTGATATTTGCTTCTCTACCTTCTGTCGTTAGATGCAAAAGAATGACAGGGTTAAGCGATCGACTGAGATGCCTAAAGTTAAGGACTTCGTTAGTAATTGATGTGGTTTGGGTCATGGGGTATAGCTTTATTCAATGACAAATACAAGTTTGTCTGAAAACGGTGTCAAGGGACGATTGGTTAACCGTGTTTTTTCTTGGTCAGTAAAACCGAGATAGAACTCCTCCAAACCCCTTGATTGCGGTGTGGTGACATCAGAGTAATCAGGGTTTGGTGAACATGGGTAGACTATTTCTAGATCGCCATGTTCGCTGTGTACTTCTTGTAATTTCGTCATTAGTTCTGACAATTTCATGCGAGATCGCTCCTGTTGTAATTTTTCTTGACTGTGCTAATTCGCACTTAAGTTGGTAGATGAGTTTTGCCCAGAGGTAGCGATCGCGCAACTCAAAGGGGCATTCTGATAGTTGGTTCATACCGCTTCCTCTAGCCGTCTGAATGAAACAATCCAGACGAAAGGATTAGAATCCCACGGATGCTTTTCAGCGTTGATAGAATCCCAAAGCGACATAAATGAAGCAGTAGCACTGGTGCGTTTGTCATGCCCTGTAGCGTGGTCTGCACAATTGCCGTAGCACTTCCAACCGTCGCCGTCTCGCTCAACACCTTCAGCAATCGCGTCTGATTCACTGATATCTTTGAGTCGTTGCACGCGAATATCTGTCACTTCGAGGACGAGTCGACAAACAGAACGCGGCATGAAGATTGACGGCTTCCATCCTGCTGTATTGCAATCAGGTTCTGGGACTGATTTACCACAGCGATATTTCATGTCTGCACGATAGGCAAAGCACTCGTGCGTTTCAGACAAGGCTGATCGCCAAGTCTCACGGCACCAAAGCCGATCGCATGTCTGCCCGTATGGGCATTTCAGATCAGATCGAAAACTAGACTTAACTCGGTGCCCGTCGCTGTAGTAGAACTCCATCCAACACTGAACGTCTTGGTCAAATGTAAAACCGTCAAAATTCCCAATCGATGAAATGCGGGGCCGAGGCTTAATCACCCGTCTCGTCTGCGTCTTCCGTCCCTCCAAAATGGCTCTTACCATTGCTCCAGAAAATAAAATCGGTCGTTCCTTAATTGCTAAAAGTTGTTGAGTCATGCTGCTTCCTTCTCCTGTTGCTGTTTCAAAACCAATCG
Source organism: Tildeniella nuda ZEHNDER 1965/U140 (assembly GCA_019358895.1). Lineage (GTDB taxonomy): Bacteria > Cyanobacteriota > Cyanobacteriia > Leptolyngbyales > Leptolyngbyaceae > Stenomitos > Stenomitos nudus. Next base: position 27,808 of record JAHHIG010000032.1, read on the forward strand.
ATTGAACTCTCTTTTGGGGTCAATCTTTTCCGGGTAGCGCTTAATCTCTACCAACCCATCGTTAAGCAATTGCTGTGCGATCGCTTCTGCTTTTGCTGGTGTCACAGCCAATAATTTTGGCAATCGTGAAAGGTGGATTGATTGCCACTTGAGATGCCCTAATAACTGCTGTTTCTTGCTTGGTGGCTGGGGCAAAGTTGCCTGTATCGGCGCGGCTAATTGTTGCTCTGCTTTGGATGGTCTAGGTGCACTACCAACCTGAGCGATCGCGGCTTCATAGGCAGCAAGAGCCTCTTGAGCATCAGCAGTTTCTTTGTTGAAATAACTGTTATGGACACAAGCCTCTCGCAAGATTGACTTACGATCGGGCATGGGCGTTTTGGTGGCAAGCGCCTTTGCTTGAGCATTGGCGATCGTCTGCATGACAACCTTGTGATGCTTAGCCGTGAATTTTTGCAGCTCCTGCACGGCTTTTCATACGCTTCTCTGGCAGCAACAGATGGGGCTGTGCCATAGCAAAAGTATTTATCACTCACACCAGCTAACTTACAAACTTGATACTGGCGGATTTTGTAAGTACCGCTAGCGATCGCTGTTTGCTTGGCTTGAGCGATCGCCTCTAAAACTCGCTCTTGTGGGGTTGATTGTGTGTTCATGATGCGTCCCTCGCACTACGATCGACCAAAACTTTAGTCATTGCCATATTTGTTTCAGGGGCTGGAAAACCACGCCAATTTGGTTCAAGCAGATCTAATGCATCAATAGTTTCATTCCACCAAGTCGTGCCGCAGATACTGTTTGGCTTGATGCCAAAAAACCTAGCAGCGTCACGATCAATTGCTGTGTAGCTGTAGCCTTTTATTTTTTTGCGAGTACGCAGCCGTGCCAATAAATCAGCGGGCAATTGAACGGAACAAGTATCATTCATGGTGGTGGTCATAATTTTTGGGTTTGGCGGTTGGGTTGAAAGACGCGATCGCCTTTTTACTTTTCGATGCCAGGTGATTTCTGATAAAGCGCTTCCAGTTGTCTACGGTCTGCCTCAATGTCTGAAATCGCCTTGAGTTTGTTGGTCGTCTGCCAATAGCCGATCGCGGCTTGGCAAAAAGCGACGGTGGGGAGTGCGAGGAGGATGAGGAGTGCGATCGTCATGCGGCACCTCCAATGTTGGAATTAGCGCGAATAGTTTGAGGTATTGCAGCGCCAACCACGACAGGGAACCGAATGATTTCACGCAAGGGGCGATCGCTTACCGTGACCGTTACGCACTCCTCCTCAAGCTTTCTACCCACCTTCACAGCAGGGCGAAAGAACGGTGTCACAGCCTGCACCACTGAGAAGCTGTCATCAGCGATCGTGCCTGCATCTTTCAGCCCGTCGAGGATGAACTTGGCTGATGCCACCGTGTTATCCCAATCGCGTGATGTATAGCGCTGTAAGACAAAATCAAGGGTGATCCACACGTCAGCAGAGAACTGATGGGAACCACTGGCAGCCCTGGCTACAGCAGCGGACCATTGATCTTTCGTGCGGGCGCTTTTTGTCCAGTGCGATCGCGCCTGGTTGATCTGTTCGTTCAGTGTCGGTGGTAAAGGGATGGAAAATTGTGTAATCACGCTGCTAAATCCTCCTGCCTATAATCCCAATGCGTCAGACAGTAGCCATCACCGTCATTGTCAAAATGCACTGGCTGATTTTTGCAATGCTCATCGCCGCAGCAGTGCATGTGTGAACGAATACCGTCAGCGGTTTCCGGCTCATCTGCAAATGTCTCGTCAAGCCAATCACTTAAAAGCTGTTCTAGTGGTTCCATAAAGCCTCCAATTACTTCTCTGACCAATCACTACAGACAACGCTCTCAGCGCTGTACGGATTTTCGTAAGCGGGAATGCTGCGAACAAAATAGGCAAGTGCAGACTGCATTGCCAGCCAAACGGCATAGCCTGCTGCTTCTGCGTGTTCTTCCTTGCAAAGGCAATTCAATTCATCGTGGTTAATGTTGCAAAGCCTCAAGCCCCATTCAGGGTTAACCTCAGCCGCTAACCGGATTTGGTGCATCGCAGTTTTGATGCTGTCAGCCTCAACTGTCATCCAAGCAACCATCACGGCATCAGTCGGTTTAGCACCACCGTAGCCACCCTCTTTAGCCTCCCAAATGGGCAGGAACACACGCCGACCGGATAGCCCTACAGCCCATGTGTAGGGAAGTTTGCACCCTTCAAACCACACTTTGTCTGTACGGATGGAACGCTTAACGCGATCGTGATACTGCTTGACTCCTGAAAAGCTAGCTTGCAGCAAGTCAATGATGCTCTGGGCAAACTCAACCGTGCAACGGAAACCACCAATCTCAACAGTGGCAGCAGTTTTCTTAGCACCAGCCCCATTCAGCCAACCATAGAACACGTTTTTAGCAATGTTCCGTAGTGTGGTAGCTAATTTCCCTTCAGCGTCCTTTTGCTTGCGGATCGCGCTGATTTGCTCACGGGTCCAGTTGCGGTCTGCTAGGGTAGAAAGCTTGGCAGCGACGATCGCATGAACATCCACATCATCGATATAGCTCGCTTGGAACAACTTATCGCCTGTCGTTTCAGCCGCAATCCGGGCATGGGCAGCCGAGTAATCTACTACCAGAAGTTTGTAACCAGCAGGCGGACGAAAGAGCGATCGCACCGGTGGCAAATGCAAGACTGCTACTTCAGGACAGGCTTTTGATGGATTAGGGGGGTTCTGGAGGTTAACCGATGGCACTCCGTTAGACTTGCCTGACGTACTCCTACCTCGCCCTTGTGGAGCGCATTGGCGGTAGCCACCCCTGATGGCTCCGTCTCGGTAAGCGAGTTTGCAGTTCGCTAAATAATCCAGGTAGGCACCGATCGACCGGGTAGCCAGTAGTGATGAAATAACAGGGTGCGATCGATGTGGGTTCAGCGCTTCCTTATCAGTCTTATCGACGTTGATACTGAGCTTTTCACGAATTGCTGGTGGCAGTTTGGCGTTGTCATCCACTGACAGACCGGGGAACGTGGCATTGAATGGCTTAGCTATTTCGTCCGCTGCTGACTGGTATTGCTGCGTAATATTTTCAAGTGCGGTGCGATCGGCGGGGAAGCCGTACACGCTCATCTCAGCAAACGCTGGCAACGCCCCAAACTCTGCAAGGCAAGTGTTAGATAACCCTTGCTCTGTACACATTAGCCCCAGCTTCTGCCACACCTTAAACAACACGGTGGTGTCGTAGGCTGCATAATTTAGCTGTTCGTTGGTTAGCGCCCAGCCCCAGTCCGATCGCTGCTGTGACTGATCAATCTCAAACCCCAGCCGCTCACAGACTGCTTTCAAGCTATGGCGGTACTGCTCAATGCCTGCCCAGTAAATCTGAGACAACAGCATGGTATCGGCACACTTCCAAGGTTTGAAGCCGTAGAGCTTGATCAGCCACTGAAGATCAAAGTTCAGGTTGTGCCCTACAGTCCACTGGTCTTTAGATTCAACGCTGGCTTTGAGTTGAGCAAAGAAACCAAGTGACTCTAGACGACTGATGAGAGTAGCGCGATCGTCTTCCCAACCGCCTAAATCAGCAATCAGGCAAGAGCCATCACGTAAACCAACCTGAATGGTACGGATTAGCCCTTTCCAGGGGTCTAACCCATCCATCTCGCCTTCGCCATAGGTTTCAATGTCTACGGCTACCGCTGTAGCATCTGACCAAACATCAATGAACTTAGCTATCTGTCTGGTGCTGGCTGTACGACTGTAGATGATGCCACTGTTAAGCGGCACGTCTGCAAACAGTAAGGAGTGTTGGTGGGTCAGCATTAAGCCCAACCTCCTTCCTGCATAGCTTCGTACTCATCCCATAGCAACAAATCACTCAGATTAATCTCGGTATTAACCATCTCTAGGCGTGCTTTGACGGAGCTATAAAGCCGTGTGATTTGAGCACCCTTGCTGTTTACCCATGCTGTAGCAGAGTCGGGATTGACCAAAGCAACGCGATCGCCAACCTTAAACCGACCTATTGAAACCACTTCTTGAGCAGGGATTGTCTTACCTTGTGGCTTGGCTGCTTTAGGCAATGTTTGAGTGCTAACTGTCACATTTGGCTGAGTTGCTTTATCTTCTGACCCCTCCCCCCCCGTCACTTCCTGAGAAGATGTTTCTGAATCAGCTGAAAATGGCTCTGTGTATGAAGAAAAATTATTCGCAGATTCTTCCCAAGCTTCTTCCCACTGTTCTTCGTTATTCGCAGTGAGAATAGTTTGCGAATAGTTTTGTGAATAAATTTCTCCTTGCTCTGTATAGGTTTCAGCGTTTTTAGAAGATGTTCTCATTAGATCACTAGGGGGGGTGTCCCCTTCATCATCTAAACCACTAACTGTCACACCTTCAGGCAGCGCATAAACCCACCTTCGTTTGTCAGTAGACGATCGCCGCCGTGTAATTTGTCTAGATTCTTCCATCCGATCAAGAACCCTATAGAGTTCTTTACCCATGTTTAAGCGATCGTTGATTTCAGAAAACTCCATGCCTTTTGGTGCGATCGCAGCTAGCACTTTAAGAACCGATCGAGCCTTTGTCTTAAAGGAACTTTCAGAGCCATCTTCATCAAGCAATGTGTAGATGCCAAGCGTTCCCCACTCTTGCCGCTGATTGATGGTGATCTTGACCTTGAACTCCTGCACTTCACGACCTTTGACCAGTTCCAATAAACGGAAAGGGTTAGCGGGGTTTTGTTGATCAACGCGATCGAGCGTGTAGCAACCCCAGAAAGCAGCAGGTATACGAGCAGAGCCAGAGATTTTGTTAATGCCTCTAGCTAGTGGGTCCTTGTTCGCGTGGTGTGTGAGCACCCCAGATGCCCCGTAACGGCTCAACAACCCTTTAAGCTTGTAGAGATAGCGTGCAAACTCAGGGTCTTTCTCAGAGACACCGACATTCATGCAAATAGTGGTTACTGAGTCGATAAAGACTACATCCGGTCGCCAGTCTTCTAGTTCTTCTTCCAGGTCCGAGAGGTTTGTAATGTCAAGATCAGTCCACACCTTAAAGTTTTCAAGTTTGAGCATATCTACACCACGTAGCTTTAAGCGTCGCATGGTGGAATGCTCCGACTCATCACAACTGATAAACAGTACCTTGCACTCTTTAGCGGCTTGCTCTTCTAAAAATGTGCCTTTGCTTAAAGCAGCGTGAATCATGTCTGCTAGTAAATTTGTCTTACCAGCACCAGCAGGGGCAGATAAAAGAATGGACTCACCAGCAGGCAAAAAGCGTGAGATTAGGAAGTTGAGAGCTTCACTGCCTTTGCTGAAAAAGTCTAGACCTGAGTAGCGGCTTTGCTTGACTGGGTGGTTATCGGCTTCCAGTTTGATAATTTGCTCAGTGAAATCCTGCTTAGTGATGCGATGTACCGCGCAAACTTCGCTACGCATGATCAAACGCATGATCGGGTCAGGTTCTTGCAGGTATCGCTGTAGTTCCAGCTTTAAACGATTGGCTCTGCCTGCGATCGTATTGTCGGCTGTCTTTTCGCTAGGCACATCAGCGGGTTTATCCGTTTCTGCCTCAACTTTTGCTGCCTGTGCTCTGGCTTCTTTCGCTTCCTTAAGCGACTGCTTGACTGCATCGGGGCAATGCTGCTCAAATACGTTGCGATCGAGCTTCAGTATCCGTAGCCAGTTACCTTCTTCATTGCCGCCCGCGTGTTCGCTACTGCTGTGGCATTCAGTCGGGCTGATTGTCTTCAGAATGCGCTCCCATTTGCCATCATCCTGCCCGTTGTCGATGCGCTGCCATGCGACGGCTGCTAAGTCTTCTGTGGTGCCACTATACGCAAGCTGATAGCGTCGGCAGAAGTTCTCCCAGCCGTACCATTCTTGTGCTGCTCTGGTTAGTGCTGCTGAGCGATCGTCGCCCTCTAGCTTTCCTTGCAGCAAGTCTTTAGAAAACTGGTTGCCTAACTCTCCCAGACGGAGGGCACCAGGCACATAAGCAGTACGGTTAATGGTGCGATCGCTAACCGTTTGATCTCGCTGCCTAACTGGGTAAATACCCAAGTCTTCCAGCGACTCAATGAAAACTGGCTCGTCACGGTGGTAGTTGATGTATGGGGTGCCGGATGGTCCCACAGTCGGAGCCAAAACCGTAAAGCGCCCAGCTCCTAAAACTTGTCCGCGCTGTTTGCCGCCAGTCTCTAGAGCAAAGTTTGTATAGCCCGGTGCCTGGTCAAGCTTGACTGCTAAACGGAAACCGCCAGAGTGTGTCTTTTCCCACCACGAAGACTGTAAAGCCTCATGTGTATTGAGAATGCCGTAGAACCAAGTATCAAGTTCATCCTGGTTGCCATCAAAGTCTTTCAGGTCAGGGTCAATCCAGTAAGTATCATTCCAGCCGCCCAGAGTCCCTACGCCGTTGATTGGGTTGGCAAACCAGCGGCTAAGGTCTTCACGAGTCGGTAACTGGTCTTGGAACTTATTGTGGTTAACTAGCCGTGGGTTACCGTCGCGATCGATGTAGCTTGGATTCTTACCAGTGAAAGCAGGAATCGGATTGCCGTCTGCATCACGCTTGATTGCACCATCTTTTGTTTTAGCAGGGAATTTGCTATGATCTTGAAATGGTGCGACTGGTAAGGCTGGATAACCATTTGCGACTAACCAACGCACAACTATCTTGACTTCGTTATTGCCTTGAGCGGGTTGCTTAGCGAACCCTAAACCTGATACTTTTTGTTCAACCATTTGGATGTACCTATGTTTTAGCAGGGAATTTGCTATGATCTTGAAATGGTGCGACTGGTAAGGCTGGATAACCATTTGCGACTAACCAACGCACAACTATCTTGACTTCGTTATTGCCTTGAGCGGGTTGCTTAGCGAACCCTAAACCTGATACTTTTTGTTCAACCATTTGGATGTACCTAGAAAGACGACGAATGGGGGACTGGCGTAGTTAGTGCTACGCCTTTTTCTTCAGTTGAAGTGCTCTAGACTTTGCTGCCGCAATGCCAGCGATCGGCAACGGTTGCAAGTGGCTACGCTCAATCAGTTCTGCGTTAGCTTGCCATTTGCCTTCTGGCGTTTTGACCAAACCATGATTATTAGCAGCACCAAGTAGACCAGCGATCGATCGCTTGCCTTGAGGCGTTGCTTTTAATGCCCGTTGAATCTCCTGGGTAGAAAGAGCACCCCAGATTTCCAGCGATCGATAAAACGATGACCGTAAGATGCTGTTACCGTATGTGCGCTCTACGGTCTTAAATGTCTCTTGTGTGTAACCAATCTGCACCTTCAGCGCTTGGTGGGCGATCGCTTTAGCTGTTAGCTGCCTGTAAGTGATGCTGTCTGTGCAAGCTTCTTCTTCTCGCTGCCACGACTCATCTTTAAGTGGCTTTAGCAAATAGCGGATTGTTAACCCGTCACCATAGGTCGGATCGTCTATGTCAAACTCAACGTCGTCACCGCTTGAGTCATACACTAACTGACATTCCCCGACCCTCACCCACCCTGTCGGGTAAATCACAGCTACGTCTGCAATGCGATCGCCAATCGGGTATTCAAATGTGACTTCGGCTTCGCTAACATCTGCTATGTCTGCTCGGAATGATTCTGCGATTAGTTGTTTGCCGCGTAGATGCTCAACAGATTCAGGGTGGTAGTTAAAATTCGTTCTTGGTGCCGTCTTGTGAACAAAGTGAAGCGTAAAGCCTCCTCTGTCACGAACAAAAACGGGTGTGTCGCAATCTGGAAAGGGTGAGATTAGCTGGTCTTTCTGGTATTTCATGCGGATTGCGTGCCCTGAATCAAAATCAGATGCCGCAATCCGCTCACCAGTGCCAGCGACTCTGGCAGTGAGTACCATTTATTCCTCCTCATCAAAATCTGCATATTCGTCAGGAATCGCCGCTTCAACCTCGATCGCATCCTCTCCCTCATCATCCAAAGATGGCGGCGATACTTTGACCGTGCCAAGCTCCAGAATGCGATCGCGGATTGACTGCATTACCTGAGCTTCAATACCTGGAAGCTGCGCGATCGTGCTCCATTTGTCGGGCTTGCGTAGCCACTCTTGCGCTAAGTTAACTTGCTCGATCGTAGCGGCTTTTACTAACAGCCCTTGAAACTTTTCTAAGACTTTATCGCCTTCGTTTTGAGCAGACGCAGTTGCTTGTTTCTTAGGCTTTGCTTTTGGCTTTTCAACTGCTACGTAATCAGCCGCTAAACCTTCAGCTTCAGTTATAGCATCGGGCGGCATATTGCCTTGTGAAACTTCATCACGCACCACATCGATCGCGCTTGCAATTTGCAAAGTGTTGGTAGCATTCTTGATCTGTCGCTCAGTCTGCCCCCAGATTGAAGTTTCTTGATAGCCTTGCATCACAGGGATATTGCCACCAATGAGCGCGATCGCGTCGGCTCCTCCCCCTAGCCGTTGTACTTCTTTGATTGCCATGAATTTCTGCAGTGTGGCTAACCATTCAGGGTCTTCGGAAAGGGATAAAGCCCAATAGGAACCCTTCGATCGTGCGCCTGTCTGGTTGTAAACCGTTTTGCCGTTTACAGTGCCCTTCTCGGCATTAGGTCGCATGATTTTCTTCTCTACTCTGGTGAGCGTGTAGGGAATAAAACCATACGTCCAGGGTGATGGTACAGGGCTTACGTCTAATGCTCCATACTGTTTGTATAAAGCGCATAGTTGAGCGTGTAAACCTGTTAGATTATGAGTGCCTGAAACGCTCATCATCCACGCTTTTGTGGCACCCATACCAGCGGCGTAGAGTTCACGGACGTAGAAGAAAAATCGACCGTTACCTTTGCCACAAGTAGCGCATTCAGGCTCATCACCTTTCAAGCAAGGCTCGTTAACGTCCTTCCGCTCAAACGCAATTTTCTGCTCACCTTTCAGCCCCTTGTAAGGGGTTTGGCACATCTTCTGGACAATCCGCTCCCCGTTGCAACGGTGCTGGAATCCTTGAGCCGTGTAGGACTCGTACCAGGTGTGGTAGCACTCATCTGGCGTAGCATAGGGCAGAAAGATGTTTAACTTATCGGGTCGATCGCTGCCGTAGTGCTCTTTGAAGATGCCGCGAGTGCGATCGTTGCACTCAATGCGAAACTTCTCACCCAATGTCTTGCCAGCGCTGTTGTCCGTTTTGGCATCGCCAACCCACACACGCCCGACTACATCTAGGTTGATCGTCTCTTGCGCTGTAGCTACATCCGTTTTGCCTAAAATTGGCATTGCTCTGATCCTCGTAAGGTTGATAGATTGCTTAAAAATTAATCTGGGTTAAAATTGCTCCACTCTCAAGCACGAACTCGTCTGCACTGAGCGGATAGCTAAAGTTCGGAGAGCAATCAATGTGGTAGTACTCTCTGCCAAAAGCTTTAGATCGGAAGCAGTGCGTATTGGAGTGAGCCGATCGCCCCATATACTGACAATCATCAAAAATCTCTTGCCAGCGTTCAGGGTCTTGCGTTGCTTGTAAGCGATCGCGCAGCGCACCCCACATCAGCCACCATTCAGGGTGGTACTGATTGATCCATTCAGTTTGTGTTGCTGTAGGCATGGCTTTTAGAGGTAAAGAGTGAAGAGAAGAAAGGGCGATCGCACCTGCTAAGGCCCGGTACACACAAGGAAACTAGGCGGTTACTTTCGCGCTCAAATCGATTTCGCCGCTCTGCACTTGCTTGAGGAATGCGATCGCCTTATCGTTATTCGCAAAAAACAAGCTTGTAAATTCAGGAATCGGCACTGCCAAACATGCAGCAGCATTCCATCCGATAATTGGCTCTAATGTTTTAGCGGTTTGATCCAAGGTGCAGACCCAACCCGCTAAACAGTGAGTTGTTTCGCAGACGTGTACTGAATCCATTTGCAGCTTTAAGTTATCAACTAAGACAATCTCTGCAATTTGTTTCACTAGCTCTACTGAATAAGCAGATTTCTTGCCAATACCGATCGCACCACTCAGGTTGGCACCACGCAGGTTGGCACCACTCAGGTTGGCACCACGCAGGTTGGCACCAC
>JAHHIG010000007.1 GCA_019358895.1 Tildeniella nuda ZEHNDER 1965/U140
GCACCACTCAGGTTGGCACCACGCAGGTTGGCACCACTCAGGTTGGCACCACGCAGGTTGGCACCACTCAGGTTGGCACCACTCAGGTTGGCACCACGCAGGTTGGCACCACTCAGGTTGGCACCACTCAGGTTGGCACCACGCAGGTTGGCACCACTCAGGTTGGCACCACGCAGGTTGGCACCACTCAGGTTGGCACGATCGCCTTTCACCTCATCACTCCAACGTGTTTGCAGCCACTGATTATGCTGCTCTAACACTTGCTCTAAATCGTTGATTACGCGCATAAAACCTCTAATGGTTGAAAGATTAAGAAAGGCGACAAGTGCCGCCCGGTACACAAGTAAAACTCAGGCAGCGTTACGCTCTCTCACTGCTTGTCGGTTGCGCTCATACCGTACCTGCTCCCACTGCTGGAACAGATAAGCTGCTGCATCCTGGTAGGTGGCGTATTCAAGACTTTCACCGTTCTGCAAAGAATTGCGCTCGATGTAGCTGATCATCCAGCCGCCTGCACTGACCTTGATTTGCCCTAGCAGTTGAGCCTTGCCGCCGCGACTCTGCCAAGAAAGGCTGTAGCTGATTGGTTCAGTTGGTCGATCGCTGGTAAACCGACGAAAGCCACCATCTTGCAAAAAGTTGATGATGCGCGGTTCGCCGCTGATTGGGTCTTCGTCAATGTTGATGTAGGCAGGGGGTAGAAGAGACGCGATCGCGCTGACTCCGCTGATGTCGCCTTGGGCGTATCGACTGAGGGCTGATCCGGCTTCATTGCTTGTGGTGAAGTCCATTAGTTGAACCCTCCATCGCATTGAGGAAACCAGCTTTTCTGATGCTTCCAGGTGCCGCCTAACTCTGACTCGATCGCATTGGTCAAGAACGGCAGAGAAATGTCGTTGCTGATTTCTTTTTGAGTTAGCTTTCCATCCTCAATCACGTCAATTAACGTGTTATGGGGAAAACACTCGTCTAAAGCTGCGCTCGAAAATTCACCAGATGCGATCGCACTCTCGAATTTATCCAAGCGATCGTAGTTCGTGATGATAATGGGCGATGTTGACTTAAGCGCTTCATCACCTGACTCTGCATACTCAACGCGAATGCCGAACTTCTCACCCTCTTGTACGGTTTGCTCTGCTACTGCTAGGGGAGCCAGAATAAGGACGCGATCGCCTGTATATTTAGCAACGCAGTCAGCCCACTTAAGCTGCATGTAGGTCTTGCCTTTGCCGTAACTGGCATAGATACCAGCACGACCGCAACGTAGTGACCACTTCACGATATGAGGCTGAAAGGCGTACTTTGGCTCTGGTGTGCCTAACCATTCAGGATTGACTTCAAAGCCAGTTTGAGAGGCTGTAGAGAGCTTGGCATTGAGAAAAGTGTTGTAGTCAGTCATGCCACCACCCTCAACTCAGACTCGATCGCGCTCAACTGCCCCTGCCAATAATCGACCTGCGCCAACAGCGATCGCCGCTCCCCTTCATCCTTTGTTTTTGCTGCTAAAGCTTTATAGCGCGTCACCTGGAACTGGCAGTGCCCAGCCTCAGATAGTGGCTGTTCGTGCATCAATCGGAGTGATGGCTTCACGCTGTCACCTCACCTTGAAGGGCTGAGATGAAGGCTTGGAGAAGCGCGATCGCGGGGTTTGCATCATCACAGCGATAGCTTGCCCCGTCGATCGCTATGCGCCCTTTGTCGTAAACGAACACATCCCACCGTGACTCATTGGTGTCTGCATGGTGGTAGGATTCTGCGTCAATTACCCAACCGCGCAGCGCGATCGCCTGCTGAATTGCCCATTGGAGCGCTGCCCAATTCTGCCATTCTGGTTGGCTGATAATTTGATCGTTTGTTAACGTAATCGTGTGCCCCTTGGCAAGCGTAAAGTGGCTTGTTACTTCCAGCTCTTTTCCAGCGCTTTCGTGTCTCGTGTAATAGCTGCACACTTCAGGCGCTAGTTTTGCAAGAGAGACGAGGTTTGCTTTGAGAGCGGCAACGTCGATTGATTTAGTCGTATCTGCTAGATTGGTCATTAGTCGAGTCCGTACGTGTAATACGGGCGATAGGCTACTAGCCGGGGTGCACCCGGCGCAAAATTCTTCAGGCGGCAGATTGCTCAGACGTTTCAGGTAACTGAGCAAGACCCTGATTAAGCAAAAAATGCACCCATTCCCACTTCTTTAGATGCGCAGGCTTGGATGCTTCAATTTGGGCATTGAGTGCGATAGGGACGTAGACTGCTACGCGATCGATGTTGATTACTTTTGTGGTTTTCATTCCTTTAATTCCATGATTGAATTCAAGCAAGGCTTTGAAAAAGCCCGCTGTGTAGTGGCAGCGGGCTGATTTTTCTAGATTGAGGAGACAGTAAACGTGGTGTTTGCTTCTGAAATTTAGTGTACTGGATTCCGCAGGCTGGATCAAGTAGACTTCATCGTTTCTTTACATCTCGTTTGATAGAATGAATTCGATACACTGGACGGGGCTTGCAAATGTCAGAAGCAGGGGACGATTTGTTTTGGGATTCGCAGGGCTTGCGCCGCATTGCGGAGCTGATAAAAAGCCAAACTGGTCCTCAAGCAGGCAAGCGAATGACTCAAGAGCGGCTTTGCTATCTGGCTGGAGTTGGGAAAAGTAACCTTTCGCTTTTCCTCAAAAATATTGGCAACAGCAAAGGTTTCTACAGTCACATACCCGCGCCAGAGTTTCTACTCAAAATTGCACCGCACATCATTGATCCTGATACTGGTGAAAACTTTGACCCTGCCAAGTTCTTAGCGATCGCGTGGAAGTTAAACGATCGCGTCATCGTACTTTCTCAGGCACCACAACCCGTTGCGCTGCCGACTCATATTTTGAAGCTTAAAGGTGCGATCGATGCTGTGCTTGAGGCTGAGCAAATTGATCTAAAAACGCTGGCTGAGTCAATGAAGCTGCATACAGCAGGTATTACAGAGCCGACAGCGTGGCTACAGTCGCTAATGACAGGCAGCACCACAGTAGACCCGGATTCACTTCATTGCTTAGCAAATCGCGTACCGCTGGACGGTATCAAAAGCAATATTGAAGTCTGGGCAAAGCTTTTTGACCTGGATCTTAAGGCGATCGCCGCACAGCACGAACAGTCCAAGCAAGGCAATGGGCACAGTAAACCTGCCAAGAAAGAAGCGAAGCCTAAGCCGAAAGCTTAAGCAAAGCAGAATCAGCTATTCATGCCCCTGCCTCAGCTCCAAGCATTCTACACCCCGGACGATCGCACCGTTGTACAGTCCTAACCAGGCTCGTACGTGCTGATAGATTGGATCGCCGTGATAGGTGTAGGCAGGATATTCGTATTCCACATCTTCGCCTGCATGGTTTGCTAAGAGCGTCTGAAACCGTTTGAGGTGTTCCGGTATCCACGTGCTGACACCTTTGGGCGTGGGTTCGTCCATGCTGCGCCCAGTCCATTCTTCTACTGTCAGTCCACAGCCTGAAAGACAATTGCTGCCAGACGCTAAACCAATGTGATCAATGAAACGAATGATTTTGAGATCTGCGTTTTCTGCTACTAACTGATCGAGTACGGCTTTGCTTTCGATGATGCGTAGTCCGTTCGCCTGTCTGGGCAAAATCAGCCGTCCATTGTTTGCAGCTTGAGACATAGCACTAGCACCCTTCCCGAAGGTAGTGAGGAGATGCGGTGAGAGCGGTAAGAACAACTCCCCTTGCACCTTCAAGTTAATGCGCCTTACGCCCATCTGTAAAGCACGGTGGGATACATTCAGCCGATCGGCGAATACTTTGCCAACTGTTTCTTCGTCTACACAATCAACTTCGATTGCTTGCTGCTGCTCCCAAGGGACAAGCGGGTTGTCGTGAGATTCTAGATCCCACCGCACCGTGCAAGGGTATGCTTCAAGCTTCAACGATCGCTTCAGTTGTGCTAAAAAGTCGGCTGCTGATTGTTCCGGGGTAGACATAGAGATCAGCAACAGAGAGGGCTGCTGTAATTCTACGCTGAATGGCTTAACTCGACGTGTGAGCGATCGCACAACAAAGTCACGCCTGCGGGGGCGCTTGATCAAAGGTTGGGGCATTGGTGAATGATGGGGGCGATCGAGTTGCCGGGTAGTGATGATTGAGTGCGTTGGAAGCTTCGCAGCTTAGTGGACAGAACAACGCTTGAGAGCACCTGAGAACGCAAAAAGACTGATTGAGTTAAGCTTTCTGGCTGTTGCCAATCGTTTATTTAGATTAACGAATCACAGGAAGGCTGGAACACCGATCGCTAAACTATACAATGCATCGGGTGCAAATTAAAGAAGTGATGAAGCTGCAAGTGCAAGTGCATCCAACGGAGCGCGATCGGCGTAATCAAGGTGTTTTAAGTGGTGCCTCTGATGGGTGATGGGTTGTAGGGCGATCGCGCTTGATGGTGGGATAATGTGCTGAGAAAGCCGCTAGAGAAGTGCCGGGAAGCTTGTACTCTAGCGGCTTTCCGCACGTTTAGAAGGGCTTGCGGTCTAGCGCAATGCGACAACCGCAATCGTTATCAGTATGCCACGCTTACCTCTTACTTTTGCTGATCTGATCCGACGATCAGGTTTGACTCAACGCGCGATCGCAGTGGCACTGAATAAACGCGAATCTACGATATCGGATTGGGTTAGACGCATCAGTTATCCAACACTCACCTTTGCTGAGATACTCCAGCTTGAAGTCTTGCTCAATGGCTCGACTGAAGAATTGAGTCTGGCGTTTGACGACTTTAGTGCTGAAGATGCCCGATCGCGGATTGAGCAGCGACTAAGGTTGATGGAGTAGTGCGATCGCAGCGACCAAGATCTAAACGGCGCGTTTGGGTGGCTTGGGCAGTCTCGGACCAGGGATACCACTACCACCCGCCATCAAACAGGTGCGACCTGACCCGCGATGACACTCTTCTGGTGAGGGAGCTAGGGTGGCAAGAGGCAAGGCGATCGCCACCAAAACGACAAGGGTAGCCAGTGAGAGCGTAAACTTGTACTCTTTGCAGAAGTCGGTACAACCACACTGAGGATGCTTCGGGCACAGCGTATAGAAACTGTGGGTATTGCGCGAGACTATTGATTGACGTAGCATGATTTTGACCTTGTAATGGGGTTGAGCGATCGCTTTGACTTACCAGGGACGGGGCGATCGCTTTGATTTGAGTAATTGATTAAGCTTTCGGGATGGCGATCGCCAACTTAACGAACCGAATCGGGAAGCCACTTGAGCGATCTTCTTCCTGTCCAATGACTGCCCATAGCAGCAGTCCGTGACGCTGTTTCACAATTGGCAGCGCTTGAAGTTCGCTCCAGTCGTTGCACTCCAAGACCGATCGCGCCCACGCCTCTCTGTCTTCGTACGATGCCAGTAGTTCGCCTTCGTAAGCGTTTTGATTGGCTTTCACTATTGCCATTGCGCCCACGTAGTCATAGTGGTCAAGGAGGCGATCTCCTCCTCTGATAATTGCTTGAGTATTCATGCTGCTTTCTGTTTTAACCATTTCTGTTGCAATTCTCTAATGGCTGCAAACCCACCTTTAATGTGAGTTTCAACCTCAATCTGAGTCATCCAATACCTTGCTCTGATACCGTTGGACAGTCCAATGATTTCGACGCAGTAGAGCGCTTCCAAATCGCGCAGCAGTTTACCGGATGTGGTCGATCGCGCAATTTTGACAGGTTCATCCAGGAAAGTTGGTGGTTGGTTCATGCTGCAACCTTCTGATGCTTGTGCAGTGCGTAGACTGCTTTATCTGGTCGTTTGACATCGGCACCGTGACACAGCGCGATCGCTTCTGCTAGCGCTTGAGCTTCTGCTTCGTTTTGGACTGGCAGCAAATAACCGTAACGCCAACTGCCAGTATCGTGAAGGTAAATGTGGGCAGTGAATTGCAACATGGTTTTTAAGAGTGGGGGACTGCCGCGATCGGCTGGTAGGTGCGCCCCTGCCTAGTCACATCAAACCGTTATCCAGATACAACCAATACAGTTCATGTGGGTCGCTGCTGGCTGCTGCTCGTGCCTGAATTCCATTTAGCGATAGCGATGGTCTGTAATCTTCAGGCGATGGCTCGATGCCCATCACTCGCTGAGCATTGTTGATGCTTGGCACTACTGCGATCGGCTGTACGTTTTCTGATACCAGATACCCATTGCCGTGTGGGTTCTTTAACATTTTCATCGCTAAACCTCCAAAGCGCGATCGCTAATCTTCTGCCCCAACTCAGCCACCTTCAGCCGTGCTGCTGACTCTACCTGCTGAGCGGTCGCTTTTACTAACAGCGAGGCACGATCGCGCTGCTCCTTTAACACCCCTTTTACCGCCGCCACTGCTGCCTGAATCTTGTCAGTAGCAACCTTCTCAAAATCTTCATACTGCCAATCGGCATGAGCTTGCGCCCATTGATGAATTGCTTTCGCTCCATCGATCAACAAGAGGATCGAGGCGATGCTGAGCAAGATTGTGGTGACTGCTGCACGTCTGATCGTGCGGTAGATGGACTGGGCGCGATCGCTTGTCACTGCTGCATAAACTTGTTCGCCGATTTCCCAAGTGCGGGAGACGAGTGCGATCGTCTTGGCTGTGAATGGATGAGTGAGTTCTGGAAGTTGAATCATGATGTTCTCCTTATGAAGTGGTTGGAGTGGTTAGGCAGCGAGAAAAATTAGCGCTTCATCCAGGTCGTCAGCCTCCCAGATTTCCATTCCGTCCCAAATGTCACGGATGGAAGCAAAGCCTGTCGCAACGTCGATAACGATGTAGCAGTAGTCGTGAGTGAAAGCGGCGATAGACATGGCGGAATCCTCGATCGTTTACAAAACGCCCATCATTCAGGGCTGCTGTAAACAGCGGTGTTTTTATTCCGGGTCGCCTCCGGTCTTTCGCTGCCGCTTGAAGCGCCGGGGCGTTGGGTCGAACCCATGTCTCTAATAGTAATACCACCAATAGTAATACGTCAATAAAAGTAGTATTACATTAAGTGATACTATTGTGCTTGTTGTATAAGCTATATCTATTACGATAAGTAGCACAAAAGAAAGTAGTACCACTTATAATAGTAGGAGACGTTTACGGTAATGCCAGTGGAAATCAGATTGAAGCAAGTCAGGGAGGCAAAAGAGATCTCACAAAATGAGTTGGCTAGACGTATAAAGATGTCTCCGCAAAACATTCAAAAATTAGAGCAAGGCAGAGCTAAAGGCGTTCAGCTAGATACGCTTGATATGCTTTGTGATGCGCTTGATTGTGAAATCCAAGATATTTTGGTGAGGATTAAAAAATGATAGCTGCAGATGCATTGGCAAAGTATCCATACAATTCAACGCAATGGGAAGAGCTTGGTTTTAAGTCAAAACTAGACTTGGAGATGGTTTTGAAGCTTTCGCCTTCTAGCTATGGCTCTGACTACATGGAGGCGATACTTGTAACAGATGAAAAAGTGACAATGTTCAACGATTTTGCCAAGCAGTACCTTTTGCTATGGCATCAGTCTTGTCTCAAGGTGAAGCAAAAAGAATCAAGCACCAAACCTGGTACAAACGGGTTTGACTCAGTTTATTTTTTGTTTGATGACCTTAGACAATCAATAAAAATTGGCACCACCATTTGCGTAAAACAAAGAGTTAAAGATTTGCAAGCGGGCACATCGGCAAATCTTCAGTGCCTAAAAGTAATAAAAGGTGGCAGGAGGAAAGAGCATCAATTGCATAAAAAATTTGCACATTTGCATATTAGGGGCGAGTGGTTCAAGGCGACTCCAGAACTACTGAGCTTTATTGAGGAATGCAAATGACTGTCAGCACATTAGGACTGACAACATCAAAGAAATTAGACGGTTGTGGGGTCAGAAGAAGGGCAGTAGACAGAAGTTGTTAGGGGAGGGTTAAGCCATGAGTAAATTGCAGGTATGCGTCAAACCGTGCAGCCAATGCCTGTTCAGCCGATCGCGCATCGTCTCAGCAGAGCGCAAGGCTGAAGTGCTGACAGAGTGCCGCAGTAGCGATTCACACTTTGTCTGCCACAAAACGGAAAGCGCTGTGTGTGCAGGGTTCTACAAGCGGTTCGATACCAACCTGATTCGTGTGATGGGTAGGTTAGGAGGATTGGAATTTATTGAAGGAGATCAAAAGCCATGAGCAGTAAAACAACAGAGATTTTGGCAGTAGGCACGATCGCCACTTGGACATCGCAAGCGGCTGGCACGGTTGGTCGTAGAGGGTTTGACATCCTCCCCGCTAAGGCTAACGAAAGTAAAAGTATTGGAGCAGCAGCCATGAGCAATCTAATAGAAGCCCTTAAGTCAAGCTGGCAACAGTATCCTCAATTGGCTGAGAAGCCTAAATGCCCTCTTTGTGGGATTCCAGCAATCATCCATTTAGCGTCGAGCAATGTTACAGATCAGATTGAGATCGAAAAATTGATTGAAAACAAAGGCGAAGTAGAAGCTACGGCTAAAGAAACGTGCGAGTATCGACTGACCTTGATTAAAGCTGAATTACAAGACCTTCAGAGCAAGCTAGATAATTTCAACCCGGATAAAGCGGCGTGGGTTGACAGTGATTTACTAGGTGATATTTTGACCTACTTAGCAAAAGCGAATGGGGTAAAACTGCCATAAGCCTGCTTTCCCAGGCTAAGCCGTCCACCGCTGCCGCTGCACCTCACTTAATCCTGCCAGCGGCATCATGGGTGCTTTTGGTTCATCCATCTGACGCAACTCCACAGCAGGCAATGGCTCATCCGATCGCAGTAGCTGATACCCACGCGCTGCACATTCAACCTGGGTTTGCATCCCACCAAAGCTCATGCGATCGGGTTGGTAATGCTGCGATAGTCGGTAATGCCTCCAGGTGTGTCCTGGGTCTTGCACGTACAGTTCTTTTTTGGCATTGGATGATAGAGAGTTGCTGCGCCATTGCATTAAACCGGGCATAGGTCAAGCTCCAAGTTTTTGCCATTTTAGCGGATGAGTCGGCAACCCCGCACTGAAGTGACGGGGCTTCAGGCGCAAGCCTAAGCCATGCTGACCAGATCACTCGCAAGAGTAGCCGTTAGTGGAGTCACGACACCCTGGGATGCGTGCTAGTCCCCTGCTCTGTCGCTGTCAGTTAAACAGTTCTAAGGTCACTGGAACAGTGCTTTCAGCCTAACAAGCTCCACTAACAAGATCGAAGCAAACATTACATTCCCATAGAAGAGACGCTCCAATGTCTAACTTTGTTTTTGTCCTCGACACCCACCACAAACCGCTCAACCCTTGCAAACCAGGAGTAGCGCGTTCACTCTTAACCAACGGGAAAGCTGCCGTTTTCAGGCGCTATCCGTTCACCATCATCCTGAAAAAGTCTGTAGCTGCTGACCCCTTACCCCTCACTCTGAAGCTCGACCCCGGTTCTAAAACGACTGGTATCGCTTTGCTGTCGGGTGATGCTGTAATCTGGGCGGGTGAACTTACTCATCGCGGGCAAGTCATCAAAGCGTCTCTAGATTCCCGTCGATCCATGAGACGTGGACGACGCAGCCGCCATACTCGCTACCGTCAAGCTCGTTTCTTGAACCGTACCCGTCCTGATGGTTGGTTAGCGCCTAGCCTTCGGCATCGGGTGTTGACGACGCTGACATGGGTAAAACGGATTAACCGTTTTACCCATGTCAAAGCACTCTCACAAGAGCTTGTGCGGTTTGACTTGCAAAAGCTTGAGAATCCAGAGATCAGCGGGGTTGAGTATCAGCAAGGTGAACTTGCTGGCTATGAAGTGCGTGAATACTTGCTCAATAAATGGGATCGAAAGTGTACCTACTGCGGCAAAGAAAATGTGCCGCTCCAAGTGGAACACATCCAGCCCCGTGCCAAAGGTGGCAGTAACAGGATCAGTAACCTGTGCTTGGCTTGCGAACCTTGTAATACGAAAAAAGGGACTCTAGACATCAAGGTGTTTCTAGCGAAAAAACCAGAAGCCCTTAAACGAGTCCTGGCACAAGCAAAACGCCCATTGAAGGATGCAGCAGCGGTTAACTCTACCCGCTGGGCATTGTTCAACGCACTCAAGGCGACAGGGCTACCCGTGTCAGTGGGATCGGGAGGACTCACTAAGTTCAACCGCACACGTCTCAACCTGCCTAAGACTCACTGGCTGGATGCTGCTTGTGTGGGTGAAACGCTCACACTGACAGTGTTGACTACGCAACCGCTGCTTATCAAAGCGACCGGGCAAGGTTCGCGGCAGATGTGCAGAACCGATAAATACGGATTCCCCAGTCGTTATGTCCCCCGGTTAAAGTTTGTGCAAGGCTTCCAGACTGGCGATATTGTGCAAGCGATTGTCACTACCGGGAAGAAGATTGGCACCTATGCAGGACGTGTGGCTGTGCGTTCTAGCGGTTCGTTCAACATCTCGGACAAATCTGGCTTGGTGCAAGGCATCAGTTACAAAGCCTGCAAAGTGACGCAACGCAAAGACGGCTATGGCTACGCACTCTGACCGACTTTAATCAGTGTTTTTGTTCTTATTCCGCTTAAAAGACGAGGGTTTCCCAAAGGATTTTTTCACAACAAAACAGGGGCGATCGTGTTTAGTGCGATCGCCCCTGTTTTCTATTGCGACAACCTCTAATTGTTTGATTTCAGGCTTTTCAGATAAGCGATTGCTTCATTCTGCTTATCAGATGGCAAAGAATCTAGCAGCGACTTGATTTCAGACCGGGCTATGGATTCATCCCACCAATTAATTTTGTTGTCTTCCTCAATCAAGATAGGCATTCCACGCTCAACCGCTTGAGCTAAAACTTCAGCGATCGCTACGTTGGTTTTAGCTGCCAACTTCCGAGCGGCATTGTTTAAGCTGTCGCTAATCCGAATCTTGACTTCGTTTTTTGCCACTATCCTGTCTGCCATCTTTAGGTTCCTATTATCTCATTTGAGATGATTTTAACCTGCATCCCCAAAAAGAACCCCTCAAACGGGGTTGACTGAGGGGCAGATTGTGCTATCTTCAATTTGTAACCACAGGTAGCCACTCGTCACCACCTGTCACCACCCGTTGAAATTAGGAGGATTATGGGCGCGACTACGGCAATCAAGCCAAAGACTGAAAATTTGATCAGGGAGACGGTCGCTTTTGATGGCGGCAATCGCACGATTCAGTGGATTGACGCGCTAGGCATGGTGCATACAATCCCTTCGTTCATCAAATTCATTGATCCTACTTGGCAGGAGATTCAGCCATCGCACAACAGCGTGGTGATTGAGCACGAAGGACAGACCTTTGTACTTGGGCAGGCAGCGAAGGAAGAGGACGGCAAGCCTATTTTTGAGGCTGGCAAAATCAGCCTTGCACCGAAGCTTGTACTGGCAGCGTTACAACCGAATCCAGGGGAGGACGTTGTACGGATTGAGCGACTATTGCTGGCACTACCAAGCTCTCGTGTCACTGAAGATTTGGAAGTCCTCAAGTCGATCGAGGGTACGCACGAATTTACCCGCGATGGGCAGCGTATCGTTGCAACTGTCGGTCGTGTGGTTCCAGTTGATGAAACAAAAGCGGCTCATGCTCGTGCTGTTAAAGATCGGCTCTTCAAGTCTGATACCAAGCTCAACGGAGTTCTAGATCTAGGTGGGGGCACGGCTATCGCTCGTCTTTATAAAACAGATGGCTCCATCAAGCGCGATATGGATGTTATTTTGCAGGGTACTGACGCTCTGGCAGAAGCAATTTCAGCACGAATCAACCACAAGTTAGGGCACACAGCGCAGGCGTGGGCTGTGATGGATGGTATTGAACGTGGCGACTACGCAATTGGTGAAAATGGTCAGAGCTTCAAAGATGCATTTGATGACGCACATGCCGAATGGTTGACCAACATCCGGCAGAAGATTGGCAGTAAGTGGAAGCCGCTAAATCAATCGGGTCAGATTGGTGAAGTGCTCATCATCGGTGGTTCTGCCCCTTTAGCAAAACCACTGGAAGAGTTAACTAAAGGTCGATTTTTTGTTGCTGATATGCCTCAAGTGATCTCTATTCGTTCCATGCCTCTGCTATGACTTCCCCGCTGCGTGTTCAGTTCTCAGGCGATAAAGCTGAGTACGCTCGGCATTTGGCTAAAGTCGCTGGTCTTGATGATGATGTTCACCGCTTGTTTTGCCAAATGATGCACTTGTATGGATCTGACTGGGAGAGTCGATGGGCAGCGGATAGCAACCAGTTCCGACCACCAGCAGCAAGCTTTTCGCCACCGACTGTTGAAGTCGATCTTTCAGTTGATTCGATACCTGGCTTGTAACAGGTGGCTATACGTCACCACAAGTCACCACTGATAGCCACCTGTTGTTTCGCGTCCTCACCATTAGCCATGTCCAACCACTTAACTAAAGCTTTCCACCGTCTGAGCCTGAAAACACTAAGCAGCGCGATCGTTAGTGGTGTTGCTGCTTTCCTTGCCACTGGCGCTGCCACCAATCACTACCTGGAGAACTATCCAGAAACCACAATTCAGGGGCGTGAGCGCTTTCTGGGTGTGGTGATGACGCACATTGCGCCTTTTGCGGGCTTGACTGCTGTAGCGGCAGTAATCGCCACAGCCTTAGCCATACCAGAGCGAGATGATGATGCAGTGGTAGCCAAATTCATTGCTCGACAGTTTAATCGAGGCACACTTACGGCTACTGAGCTAGAAGTACTCAGCAACCTGGTTTCGCTCCGAGAGGATCAAAAAACCAATCCGTAGAAAGCCCAGTTTCCCACCAACAACAAGCCTCAAAGACCGATTCTTGCGTTCATTTAGTGGGACAAATTCAAATCTAGTGGGACATTTTCATGCTTTCAGACACACCAGATTTCGGCTCTCAAAATGGGCACACACCAACTCCACCAACGCCTCAGCCAAGCGCGATCGCCAAACCCACTTTTTTCAGCAAGCTACTGTTCTTTGGTGCTGTTGGTGGGGCGTTGATCTTACCTCTAGTCACACGTCCCCACCAATCACCATCTGTTGCACCAACCCGCGACACGCCAGTAGTGAGGCAGCAACTGAAGGATGGACAGCCTGTAGCACCTGCAACTGATTCTCCTTCAATGGATGAGTTGATCAGTACGTTAGATAAGGCGGTAGTGACAGGCGATCGTGACTTTGGTTTACTGCTCAAGATTCGGGCTGACCAATTCCAGCGTCAGGCGCAAAAGAGTAGCAATGCTGAGTATTGGCTGGTGCAGACCTACGTTGCGCAGTACAACCAGTACATCAAAGCCTCCAAGCGCTACGGTTCTCTCTCTGGCGATGCCGAACAGTTTCAAGTGATCAAAGACTACTTCATCGATTCGCTTGCTTGTCTCTACGCCCTGAGAGCCGTCAAAAAAGGCGAGGCTGTGAGTGGCAAGGCGATCGCGCCTAAAGAGTACCTGGACGCTGCCAACGAAGCGATCGCGCAATACTCTCTGATTCTCGGTACAAACTTTCTCAATCCTTCGGTGCCTCAAGATGAACCCAAAAGCGATCGCAAGCCTGTTGCTGTTAAGTAGCGCTACTCTCACCATGTCTTTGCTGCGTAGTCCGGTAGGGATGTATGCAGGGTTGGCAATGGTGGGCGGTGCGTATGGCATCAACCGCAAGCACCAGCTCACAAACGGCGATTATGCTGCTGTTTTGCGTGAACCTGTCAATGGCTTTACCGAAGGCTGGCAGCACTTATTCGAGACGTTTGCCTTCAGTCGCAAGGACATTGGTGAAGCTCGCAAGTTAATCCAAGTGCAGAACCTGCAAAAAGAACTCAAGACAAATGTGCAAGCTTGGGTAGAAGCAGAGTCCATCAAAGGCGAGTGGCTAGGCGATTGCATCCGACGATCGTTGTTGGTCTGCGGTGTGAGTGGCGATGGCAAGACTACCTTTCTGCTGTGGGTCTTAGCCAAGCACTTTGAGATTGTTGCTGATCTGCATGTCACTATCTGCGACTTGGATTATGGTTCGTCGCATGAGGGCAGTGAGCCGAATTGGTGGTTTAACCTGCCGCGAGGACGCTATATCCGTGCCAGCTACGAAGAAATCCGTGATTCGATTCTGGCTGAATCGGCAGAAGTCGATCGACGTGCCAAACTGAGCCAGGATCCAATGCAAGTGCGTAACTTCCAATCCAGGCTCTTAGTGATTGACGAGCTGATTGCAGTGATTGACATTGCGCGGTCAAAAGGTAAAGACGAGTTTGATCCGTTTATCTCTGCCTTTAAAAATATTCTTAACCGTGGACTCAAACAGCGGGTGAAGGTAATCTGCGGTGTGCAGAATTTGACCGTGACCGACACCGGGTTATCACTGGCGGCACAAGACTCGTTTAATACGATCGTCCTTCACACATCAGCCTTGAAAAAAGACCCATTGAAGCGCATGGGTGTTGAAGATGTAGATGCAATGCTTGAACGCGCTAAGGGCATCACAAGGATCCCAGGCTGCGATCGCATTGGTGTTGTGCGGACTAATCAAGAGATCAATATTCGCATCATGCCGTATCTCAGCGTGGACAGCGTTGAGCTTAAGTTGCCAGAAGACGACACAGACCCGCTTGAAGTTTGGCATCAGCAAGTGTTTACAACCGCAAAGTTGGCTGAAATTGAACAGCTGGCTGAGCAGTTTTTAGCAAAAGAGATCAAGAGTCCGTTAAGGCAGATTGCGATCGACTGTGGCTTGAAAGAACTCCGCAACGCTGACCCGAAATACCAACGGGTGAAGCAGGTCTGGGAAAGTGCATTACAAAAAGTGGGGGTATTGGTTCATGGTTAGATTGGTTGGCACTTTGGTTATTGCTTCGCTGCTACTGAACCTTCTAGGCTCAGGCACCATCAAACTTTCAGTGGACGTAAGCGGCACGATCAAAGTGCTCTATAACGTCGCTACGTTCATTCTGACTGGGCAAACCCGCACGCCCACACCAGAGCAGCGCAACCCAGTACCACCAAACGGGGTTGAGTGATGGTACGCACAGCGATCGCCACTTACTACTTCGTCATGCTCTGGATTGCCATGCAGATTCTTACGCCTGGGTTGATTGCGCCTGCCAACCAGGAAATTCAACGGGCGACAGGGTGGGATCTGCCAAGCATGGGTAAAGACTCAAGTCAGATGCAGCCACCGACACCGAAGGAGTGAGCAATGGCTGAGAACGCTGACTTAGTAAGAGCCCTTACAAAAATAAATCAACGGCTGGATGGCATTGAGTCAGGACTAAAACGATCGCAGTCATCAACGAAGCGCGATCGCAAGAGCAAAGATCATGATGCTGAAAAGTTGGTCAAGTTTGTCAATCGCAAACTTAAAGCAGCTTCAGACGACATCCAGGAAGCGCTCTATCTCAATACGCTAGGCTTTCATCTGATTGCGCCGTGGGTTTGTATTGGAGTGCTGCTAGTGGGACAGCAAGCAAAAACGCTAGACCCGAAGGATTGGGTGCGCGTGGTCTTGACGATGATTAACCCTGTGGCTGGTCTAGTGCCGATGGACAGCAAGACACCTGAACCGAGCGGCGATACTGTGATTGATCTTGCCAAAGTTACAGCAGGCGAGAAGATTGGCAGTTACGAAGTCACTAGTGGCTACGGACCGCGTAACTCCCCCGGTGGTATCGGATCGACTTCCCATAAAGGTGTAGATGTGGCTTTGCCATCTGGCACACCCATTAAAATGCCTCTAGATGGCAACGTGAAATGCCATGACCAAAGTGAAGGCAATGCAGCAGGCACTTATGCAGTGATTGTGCCGACTGAAGGCACTTATGAGTTTATGGCAGCGCATCTGTCACAGTGCAACTCAGGCACCTATAAAGCAGGAGCTACGATCGCCCTTTCTGGTAACACAGGCAATTCAACTGGACCGCATTTGCATTGGGCGCAAAAGCCCAAAGGTGGTAGCTACATGCCGCCGATGCGGGGTTACTTAGAATTAGCTGTGGTGGGGCAAGCGTCGATCGTTGTGGCAAATCCAGTGATCAAGGCGATCGCCACCCAGGAATCAGGCGGCGACTATACTCAGGTCAACCGTGATTCTGGAGCGCTAGGCAAGTATCAGATCATGCCTGACAATGTGCCGTCCTGGTCGAAGGAGTGCTTAGGGCAATCGATTAGTGCTCAACAGTTTTTAGGTAGTTCCAGTCTCCAAGAAAAAATTGCGACTTGCAAACTAACACAAGAGTTTGAGCGATCGCGTAAGGCTGGTGAGAGCAGTTTTGAAGCCTGTCGATCGACCGCTGCATTCTGGTACTCAGGCAATGCCAGTAATAAGAACAGCAGCAAGCCTCAAGGCGGTTATCCGTCTATTCAGGATTACACGATTCAGGTTTGCTCTAAGGTTGGCAAGCAGACTGAGGTTGCTGCTAGTCGTGGAGCACAGACGACCTTTGCAATATATGCAGGTTACGAAATCGGTAGCGCTGTGAGTCTTGGCAGAGGGAAGCTGCTCACGAATTACCACGTGGTCAAAGGCAGCAATACAGTTAACGTCAAATTATCAAACGGCTTTATTACTCGCGCCAAGTTAATCAAGCAATCCCCATCAGAAGATTTAGCGTTGTTGTCAGTCTCTACTGCGTTGCCTGGTGTGCCGCTGGCGGCAAATGTGCGTCAGGGTGAGCGAATTACAGCGATCGGTAATCAGCTTGGCAAGATGACACGCACAACGGGTAGTGTGAGCGCTATCAGTGCCATGGTGCAGCATTCAGCCCATCTCGATCGCGGCAACAGCGGTGGGGCATTGCTGAACGATCGAGGGCAGTTAGTCGGCATCAATGCTCAATGTGATGCTGATGAGCGTGGCAATTGCAAAGCTGGCGGCAATGGTTTTGCAATTCCAGTCAATAAAGTCAGGAGGTTCATCGATGGCTGATTTAGGTTACTACGCACGGCTAGAAAGGATGAGGCGGCATCATAAGCGCTGGCTTTGGCTGGTTTGTGGGCGCTGCTGCATCACATTGCAAGCGATCGGGCAACAGCGCGGCGGCTATACAGGGTACGCCTGCCATCACCTGAACTATGGTAGCGATCGCTTATGGTGGTCTGTTTTACCAGTTTCTAAAAGCTTTCACGACAGCGTTTTGCACGGCGTTTTATCTGGTGGTCTTTCGGCAGGCGAACAACGACGCAAGCATGGGCGCTACCCAAATCTTTTGCAAACGCTGTTGCATTGGTGGGGGAGGTTTGTGCTGTTGTGCCTGCTGCTATGTCGTTTTGTGTTGACGGTATGGCGCTACAAGTTTGAGTTAGCAACTATGACAGCGATCGGTCTTGTTCTGCACCGTTTTCTTTGATTCAACTGGAGCAATAAAATGTCGAAGATTCTTATAGTGATTTTTGGACTTACTTTTCTAGGCGCTTTGCCTGCTTCTGCTGCAACTAAAGTTTGTGTTAATGGAGGCAGCACAGGTTTATCTGTACGTGGTGCCGACCAAAAAGCTATTGCCAAGGTGCCAATCGGTTCTCGGTGGTGTGGCGTGACAAATTATAAGGTTAAGTACAGGATTGATTTTGGGCGTGATGGCTTGGTTGATTATGTTGATGTCGCTTTTCTTAATGGCACAAAAGGTTATGTAGCAAAAACTTTTTTATTCCCTTTTAAGATTCAACGTCGTTGACACTCCCACGGCTAAAGCACGATCGGTTTTGCGGGTTCTCAGCCTCTCCCTTTTCTATAAAATTGTTATGTGTTCCAGGTTGCCCCATGCAAAGTAGATCTAAGCCCGTTGTCGTCGGTGGCAGAGTTAAAGCAGAAGAAGTGAATGCGCCTGCTGAATGGCTAGAAGCGATCGCTGCTGCCATGTTTCATATCGGTGCTCAATGTCGGCGGGCGCATAAAGCGCTGGTCGATCGCTCTAGTGCTGATTCCGACTTCATGACGGATGAAGAGATTAAGGATAAGCTCGACATGATGCATCAGAAGTATTTGGAAGCGCAGGGCGCATTGCGAAATCAGCTTTCGGAGCATCGCGCACTTCGGGCAATCCATTTCAATCGTAAAGCTGTGAAACGTCGCCTGCAAGAATTGAAAGAGGCAGAAGATAAGCACCTATACAGGAGGGAGGGCTGATGGACGCTAAGACACTAGCAGCATTGTTAGACGGTCGGCAGATGGGCGATGAGATTACTAAAGAGGAAGAAGCGATCGCCAAAGAGCATAGCTTGGTTGTAGCGTTTGGCTACTCCGACGACAATGTTGAATTTAGAGGCGCGATCGATGATGAGGTAGGGGCTTACGATGGCGCTGAAGTAGCAATAGTAAACGGGGCGATCGTCACTTCTAAGGATGAGTTAGCTTTCTTGGCGAAGTATCCTACTGCATCCCTGACAGGCGTTCGCAAAGTTACAGCAACATGGGAACCAGAAGGGCTAGATGCTTCATGGCTGATTGACACTGAAGGTGGCGAACCATTTGATATTTACGAGGACGAGAAATTGTTCTGTCGCGGCATGGTGTTCAAGCTATGAACGACGATCGCAACCTAGACGCAATTAAGGATAGGGCTACGACAGATGCGATCGCGCAGGCTCTGAGCACTATCGACAGCACTCTGGAGTATTGCGCTGTCTTTGTGGAAAGCAATATCGAGTATTTTGTGGACCCGAAGGACAAGCGGTTGGCAGGTACGATCGCGCAAGCTTTGAGGAACAGGAAGGTGAGCAATGGATAGTGATCGTTTTGTGATTGAGTCGATCGACCTTGCGCGTAATCTTTTTGGGCTATCAACTGAAGATGCAGTCGCAGCGCTAATCAGGCTTAAAATGATTCGTGGTTTGACATGGCAAGGGATACGCGATCGTCTTCGGGCTGATTTTATTTATTTGGATGCTGACGGGCAACTAGAAACCACACCCCACTTCACATCGATCGATTGGGATGATGTCATCCAAACGCTCACACCACCACGCCGATCGACCTGTGTTGGCTGCCGTTTTTACCACGGGGAAGTGCATCGGGGCACGCAGTTGATCTGCGCGGTGCATCCGAAAGGCTGGCAAGGTGATGTTTGCCCTGATTGGGACAGCTAAGGCTCCAAAATGAATAAAACATTGAGACGATGGTTGATTTCTGGTTGCATGGTTGGCGCTTGCTCGATCGCGCTATTCTGGCAAGCCCCGCAAGTAGTTAACTCAAATTACTGGTACTTAGGTTTTGCGATGGATGGCGTAGCGATCGTGATGCCCGCTGCATTAGGCATGAACATTTTCAGGCGTATGCGCCGAGCAACAAAAATGGCTGTGTTGATCTACAGCCAGACGAAGGTATGGGTTTCAAGCTGGGACTGCTTAACCTTGCCGCAGATGACCGGGGATGAGTTGTTAGAGCGATTGGCAATATTCAAAGCCGATCGTGAGTTGTTTGAATCACCGTTGAATGTTCTTAGAGGCAAAAAAGTTAGCTAAGAGCGTGCTCTTCCCTCCTATTCGCCAACAATTGCTTGCTTTCGGGAGTGAGTGAATCTTCCAGTCCTCTCACCCACTCCCGAATCAATTCCGTTTTTGACCGCGCCACCTGATCTGAGTAGACTTCCAAAATGTCCATCTCACCAACCAAAATATCTGCGTTCAACCTGACACCTTTTCGCTTTGTCATTTGCTATAATGTGAGTAGTAGTTACTCACAGCTTATCATGCTCCTAGGTTTCAAGACGGAACTCAGGTTAAACAACGAGCAGCGCATAGTGTTGGCGAAACATGCTGGCACTGCTCGTCACGCTTACAACCAGGGTCTTGCTTTAACCAAACAGGTGCTTGATTGGAATACTACACACCCAGAAGATAAGATCAAGTTCCCGACAGCAATTGACTTACACAAGTGGTACGTTGCATCTATCAAATCTGCCAATCCTTGGATATACGAAGTGTCTAAATGCGCTGGTCAATACGCGCTGAAAGCGTTGCGTGATGGGTGGGATCGGTGCTTTAAGAAAATCTCTAAGCCGCCAAAATTCAAGAAAAAAGGACAGCGTGATGCATTTAGATTAGATGGTACGATCAAAATTTTAGGCGTTAATCATCTTCAACTGCCCGTAATTGGAGTGTTGCGGACGTTTGAAAACTTGCCGCAATCGTTCAAGCCAAAGAGTGTCACGATTAGTCGTCAGTCCGATAAGTGGTTTGTTAGTTTCAATCTAGAAGTTGAGCCAACCCAGACAGAAAAAACCAATCTATCTGTAGGTGTTGACCTTGGCGTGAAGCATTTTGCTACCTTGTCTAACGGTCAAGTGTTCGACGTGCCTGCGTTGTACAAGCGGCTCAAAGTGAAGATTGCGAAGTTGCAATATGTCAACCGTCATAAAGTCATTGGCTCTCAAGGTTATAAAGACTTTCAAGCTAAAGTCGCTCGACTTCACTACCGTTTGTTTTGCGCTCGCAAGGACTTCTTAAATAAGCTGACAACCTATCTAGCCAAAACTTTTCAGGTCGTCTGCATTGAAAATCTGAACGTATCGGGGATGCTGAAGTTTGGCAGGCTGGCGGGTGCTGTAGCCATGCTGGGCTTTTACGAGTTCCGTAGGCAACTGGCTTATAAGTGCAAGCTTTACGGTTCTCGACTGTCTGTAATCGGACGCTGGGAGCCTTCTAGTAAACTACATCACAAGTGTGGTTGGAAGCATGAAACGCTCAAACTCTCAGACAGAATTTTCTACTGTCCTGAGTGTGATGAATCAATTGACCGTGATCTAAATGCGTCTCTGAATATAGAGCGCATCGGGCTGAGTCTCAGTTCGTGAAGGCTTGTGGACGTAGAAGTGCCGTCACCTACGGTTGAAGCAAGTAAATTTCAGTTTGTTCGCAAATGTAAGTAAACTATGGACGGTTAGAAGCTTTGTCGAAAGATTGCATACGATCGCTGGTTTGGAAGTGCCAAATCTTGATCCCTACGATTACGACAAAGACCCTGATAGCATTGAGAAGGTTATAGATGACTGAAACTATCGATCTAATTGCTAAATACCGTCTGACGATCGTGCCAGACGATGAAGATGATGCCGTTTGGTACGCTGGTGTATTTTCATACGACTACTTTTCGACGTATGAGATATACGCTGCATTAGAAGGCGAGCTTGAGCGGCTAGGTACTGGCAGAACGATCGACGAAGCCGTAACCGCAGCAGTAGCACTGATAGAAGCGGCTAATTCGGCATTACACTGATCGTCGGCGTACCCTGATCAGTAGTATTTAGCGCTACAGGCTTCCCCTGCCCATTCGCATCGATTTCTATGGCACCAGTCGAGATGCTACGGCAGGTATATATTCTGCCACTGCCATCGTTTGCACGTACCTGATATAGTTCGCCTGCCACGCCAACTACTGTACCTGTTGTGGGTGGCTGTGGGACGGCATTGGCGCGATCGTTGTAGCGACTGCGGGCAAGATCTAACTGATTGCGTAGGTTAGCAGTAACGTCAGACATTGTTAATTAAATTTGCCCTGCGTTAAACGTCAAAATTTTAATCGTATTGTCAGCACTGCCTAACCCTTTGACCTTCACTCGCTTAACCCGTTTAACTTTTTTCTCGATCAGTTTATAGGCAGGGTTGGTCGTGCAATTTTCAGCCGAACCAGTGTAGTTAGGATTAGTCTTGAGGTCAAAGTATCGCAAGTTTATTTGGATGTCTTCGAGGCTGACGAGGTTAGAGGCGATCGCGCCATAGGTGTAAACTGCTTCGCCAACCAAATCATCAAGCGGCGAATCTTCCCCTGTGATGGGGTCGATCAAGTACAGCCCTTTTGTGAGCTTCAAGTTAGTCAAATTGCGATGGGTGAAGCATTGGAGTTTAACGTTCAGCTTGCCTGCCATCACGAGGGCGGCAAGGTCAAGCTCCTCTGTTTTGGTTTTGGAGGCAGCGATCGCGTAAAACAGATTCTGCGTTTCTTGTAAAAACGTCTCCAGTGAAACTGCCTGAGTCCAACTGTAGATAGTCTCACTACTTGTTAAGTCAGAAGTGCCAACGATTTCAAAGAGGCTCATTTTGCACCAATCGTCAGCAGACCCGCCATCATTGCCAGCGCCGCCGTATTTCAGCACCACGTAACTGAGGGAGGCTGATTTGTGAATGATGTAGGGCTTTGCATCAAGAGGCTGGTTAGAGGCAAACTTCTTCAGCCTGATCGGTACTGTTGCTTTACCGCCGTTGTACCAAAACTCAAAGCTGCTCGTAGGATTCGGCGTAGAGTCAGGCGGTGGCAAAACAACGTCGAAAGCACCAACTCTTTGCGACCAGTTATCCAGCTCAGGATGATCTGGATAAGTTCTGTCAAGACGCAGGTTTAACAAAAAAGAGCCGCCGCCATATTGCAAAGTTTGCTGATTTGTTACAGTAACTTGGCGTATAGACCCATAACCAGTAATGAACACAAATGTGTCTTCATTGAGACTTTGACTAGTTAAAAAAGGTTGAACACTTGCACCACCAAGAAACGATCGCGGACTAGTAAAGCTGAATCCTGCACTATTTGTCTCCGTATAAGATACATAGACTGAACCGAAAGCGGTTCCGCCCACATTGCCGCCGCCTGACACTGGTGAAGCACAGACGATCGCCGTACTCCCTGTCACAGTCTTGCTAAACACGTACCCAATCTTTGTCTTAACTGCTGTCTTTTCTTCTGCCACCGCTTGCCGCCTTCTCACTGGCATCTCATTAGCAGTATTGCCGCGCACAGTCACCGGATCGCCCAGCCCGATCGCGCCATTGGTGATCGCATTTTTGGTTGTAACAGTGCCATTGTGACCGCGCACCACCACGCGATCGTCTGACCAGGCAGTGACAAAACTTTGCGACTGAGTAGGGTCGTTATGCTTGGCTAAAACCTGCTTATTGTAATCGCCCCGCTTAGTATTTAGAAGGCTCCGCAGGTTGTCAGTAACATCATCAGGCATTACAAATAATCGTCAATTTTTAGCAGGTAGGCAGGGAAAGTAAACGCGAAATCAGCACCACCGGAAGCGGTCGGTGGTGTGTAGGAATTAGGCGTTTTGACCGTGACCGTGACCGTACCTGAAGCCGTAGCCCGTTTAGAAAGCACGATCGTTGTACTGGTCGGAATCGCCAGAATCGTCGTCTCCGATGGGATGCCAGTACCCGTGATGGTCTGCCCGACACTTAAAGCTGAGAAGCTATTGGTCGTGCTGATGTTGGGTGAGGCAGAGACGGTAGTGGTAGAGGCGATCGTTGTGTCAGTCGTAAGCTCGATCGCGTCAATGATGGGGTCAGATGACGCATAACTACCACCGATCCGCTTGGTAAACCCAATGTGAGTGATGGCAGTAGCAGCCCCTGCATAAAGTCCCGTCCAGGTTAGAGACGTGACACTGGGGACTGTTTTGGCACCTGAACCATCGGCAGACGGTGAACTAAGTGTAAAGTTTTGACGGCTAACATTACCACCACTGGCAACGGTAAGATCGGCTCCTGTGGTGGCAGATTCGGCAGGCGCTGCGGTCAACAGATGAGCGTCGATCGTGGTTGAGCCCGGTAGGTAGGCAGTCAGAAAGTCCAACGACAAGCGATTTGGGATAACAGAGGGCATGAGAAGAAGCAGTGACGATGCTTATATGATGCCACTTGTCAAGTGTTTCGCTTCATTGTTAGAGCGCTAGTACAGTTGATCCTTGCCGATCGCCTCTTGCAGTGGCTAGGCTAAAGCGAAAACAATGACACTCCAAGAAGTTCTCGCTGGCACGGTTGGACTGGTGCTTTTGGTTGGCTGCAAATCTATTCCACAGCCTCAGTCGTCAACACCTCAAGCCTTAAAAGGAGAGATTGCTGTACTTTTTGAATCAAAATCTGACTCAGCATGGCGACTTAGGCATGTTAAAGATGCACCAGCAGTTCAGCAGTGCGATGGTAGTTCAGCAAGCGTTTCCAACGGTGCCGCGATCGGGAAGCAAATAAGATTAAAAAATGGAGCTGGCAATTTAATTGCTGCCGGAGCATTAAGCAATGGCGAAGTCCAAAAAATTAGCAGTTCTGGGGCTTGCGTCTTCAGTTTCGCAATGCAACCAATACCCGCAGCCGACTTTTATACGATTGAAATAGATCCTTATGGCAGTCTAAGCTTTTCCAAGCTCGACCTTGTTGCTAAACAATGGACTCTAGGCATAACAGTTGATTTAACTGCTCAGACTCTTTCTGACAATCTTGCCGCAGTTCGTGAAGAGACAATAGCAAAAAGAAAAGAATATGATGCTGCCGACAGGTTGATTGCTAGCCTGGAAAATGCGACCAGCAAAATTGCAGAAAACGAAGAAAAGACAAACCGAGAATATAAGGAAAGACTGTATTGCATCAACGAACAGAAATTAGCAAACTTCAATGACGTTGACAAAGAAGTTTTATCAAATGAATGCCGCAAATTTCTGGCTAAAACTGGCGCGCTGAATGAACTGGTGAAAGGCGCTTCCGGCGAACTGAAGTATAGAACAGAACTCGATCCTCCAAAGCCAAAAGTGAAACCTTAACCCACAAAAGGGGCGAGTGATGGGTTGTCGCTCGCCCCTTTTTGCTGATTTTCGA
Source organism: Tildeniella nuda ZEHNDER 1965/U140 (assembly GCA_019358895.1). Classification (GTDB taxonomy): domain Bacteria; phylum Cyanobacteriota; class Cyanobacteriia; order Leptolyngbyales; family Leptolyngbyaceae; genus Stenomitos; species Stenomitos nudus. Next base: position 24,528 of record JAHHIG010000007.1, read on the forward strand.
TCTCAACTCAACCCATCACAGCCTTAATCGCCTCATCCAATATGTCTAAGTCGGCACTACTGTAGACATTGACCTTGCTGGTCGTACCGTTTGTTGATTGAGTTACCTTGGCTGGATTGACCCCATGCCGAAGCGCATAATTCCTGGAAGCTTTACGGGCAATTTCCAGCAAAGTATAGGTATCGGGTTGATAGCCCAGTTCTACACACCGATCGCTGATGAAATAAACCGATTCCTCTACTCTTTCGCTTGGCGCTGCTGACTTACTTTGTGTTGATGAGCGATCGGACATCAGCAAATGCATCACCTCGTTCTTGAGCAGCAGTCTGTCTTGGTCATCAGCAACACCAATCTGCTCCAATAGCTCAAAGCCTTCTTTCAGCAACGCTAGTTTCGCCTGAGACTCTGACTTGTGCCGCACTAACTTCGTCGGCTCTGTTTTTGCTTTGGTTGATTGCCTATGCGAAGCCTTAACTGGCTCTGCTTTGACCTCGATCGTCTCCTGTAGTTTTGATTTAGATGGCAAACCTAGCACTTGGCAAAACTTTGCGGCTGGTTCAGAGCCTCTCACCATCTGCACCAATTTTAAGAACGCTTGTGGTGTCCAAATGACAGCACTACTGGTTGGCACCGCCAGGTTTAACTTCTTCCGCAAGCCTACTTTAACGGGACGTGTGATCACCCCATCCTTGATTAGCGCTTCACGGTGTCGATGCCGAAAACCTGCTACTTTGCTACTCGTCACTTCTAACCACTCAGCTACGCCTTCATTGGTTGCAATCAGATCGCCATGCCATTTGGTGAATGGGTGAGGCTTGATCGCAGACATCACTTCAAGAATGCGATCGTCTGAGATTTCAGGGGCAGAAGTAGAAATTGGTTCAGGCTGTGTTGAGACAACCTTATCCACTGGCAAACCCGATTCACGCCAGCCTGTTTTAGCTTGAATGTGCGTCCTCAGTCCAATGCCTGTGCAAATCATCAAAGCAAGCTTGGCTGCTTGAGTTTGATCCTTGGGACTAGCAAAAGAAGCGTAGTAAACTATAACCGCTGCACAGAAATCATCGGGCAAGATTTCAGAGCCTTGTGGATCAGAGTTGTTTACAAGCTTCAAAGCCTTGCCTGCAAATGATTTGAAGACTTCTGGAAGGGAGTTGTTTACAGGGTCAGAAGTACTAATCTTGCGTTCCCAATAGATGATGGACGGATGAGCTACTCCTGCCATGCGTCCTAATCCACTGTGGCTCATACCCGATCGCCCGGTTGTCTGCTCTGTGTAATATTCAATACCATCTTCCACTTGCTTAATGAAGTCCCCTGCTTGGGGCTGTCGAAAGAAAGCGTCAAAAGTACTGGGGAGAGTAGCGCCGTTGTTAGAGCCGTTGTTTGTGGAGTTGTGCGAAAATGTCATGAGGTTACCTCTAGATAAGTGATTTGGGTGCAACTGAACAGGCGATCGCTACTTTGGAAGGTGGGCGATCGCTTCAAACTTGGAGCGAGAACAATGACTGTCAACGGAAATAATGAGAAGTTAGACATCTTGACTGAGCAGATCGGGCACCTGACCGAGACGATGACCCATCTCTCAAGCACTGTTGACCATTTGGCGCAGACCGTTGAAACGGGTTTTACGGAGCTGAAAACGCTTGTTCAAAAACAGTCGGAGACAGCGGATAAACAAGCTGATACGATCCGGTCATTAGCTGATAGCGTTGCTGTGCTGGTAGCGCAGCTCAACAAATAATGTTAGGGGTTTAAGGCTTTAATCAACCTCTTCGACCGCCGCGCCATGAGTGTTATGCGGGCTGTTCTTTCCTTCCCAGGGGCTACCTTCCCAAGGATCAAGCCCTCGCTCTGCACACCATTGCTTAAGAAAGGCAAGGTCTGCCCGAACTTTTGCGTTCTTCGCCTGTTTTTCAGCAGTCATCTCACGAATACGATCGGATAACTTCTGAAGGCGCTCTAAAAGCTCATCAGTCATGGCTTAACCCTCTAATTGCCGTGCTTGTCTTACCTGCCCATTCAAGGCTTTTTGCTGCATTCCCCAAACAAACAGGTTGGCAGCAGCATTGTCTTGGGTCAAAATGCGACGAGCTTCAGCATACCTTGACTCTGCAATGACGTAGTGCTGACGCAAATAAGCAGCCTCTTCCAGCCCGTCTCCAGTCTCGTAGTCAATGCCGATCGCTTTGAGCCGCTCTTTAGCTTTGCTCATGTCTTTCTTTGAGCTTGGATTTAGACCAGCATCCTTTAAGAGAGATGTCAGCGATCGACCTTTAGCTGTCTTGCCAACTACTAAATCGGTACCCTGCTCAATGAAAACGGTTTCTGGAGCTGGTGGTGCTAACTGAATTAGCTGTTCGCCTCTAGCTTCTGCCATCACACGTCGCCCAGTTTCCTCCCCCATCGTCGCAGTGACAGCAAAAAACGTCGTCTCACGATCGCGTTTCAATTTTTCAAGCTCTAACTCTAGTTCTAATTCTCTCAGTCTTTCATTTTGAGCGGGAACGACTACTTCTGCTTCCCTAGTTTTCACAGCGAAATACGACTGAGCGGAGGCAATTTCCGGCTTGCGTGGATCTCCGTTCATCGCAACTAAGTAAGCACCAAGTCGCGAAAGTTTGTAATCTTCCATCGGTCTACCCCCTAAAGGGTTTTTTCCGGTATCGCGGCTAAAGTGCTCTATGACTGGGTTTCCAGTGTTTTCACAGGCAAGCTTTGCACGGCTAATCACAGGGCTGAAATGCTTCCATTCGGAATAGCCAAGCAACGGCATCAATTCACGACCAGACCAATACTCATTACCTGCTTCGTCAATACGGCAGATTGAGTCAAAGAGATTAGAGGCTGCACGAGAAAGGTTAGGCATTAGCCCGCCTCCCCTGTCTTTCTATTTCAGCCTGAACAAGCTCATCAAAAGTACACCCGTATACAGCCATTACCTGCTGCATATGCACAGGAGTCATTCTAGGCACAGTCTTAAGCTGCTCCCAGTTTCGGACAGTAGACATCGCCACTCCTAGCTCTGCGGCGACCTCTTCAGCCCTTTTACCAGATCTGAGGCGTAGTTGCTTCATATTCATACCAATAGATTACTACGGCTAGTGTATCACATGTAAATGGTACGTTGTTAAAGTACCAAGCAGTTGACAGGTACTAACTAATTAGTAATAATAAGGCATAGAGAAACCGCTGCCCCTCCCGCGAAGAAAAAGCAACGGCTCTCTGAATCCATACACAAGGACTCCTGCTCATTATGACACCCGCAACCGCTCAAGTCTCTCCTGCTAAGCGCTTTACCAGCCTTCCTTTGTCCGCTCCACGCCCGATCGCTACTCCTCCGCAAGTCCGTCACATTGTCACCCTTATCAACCGACGCACTGAGGATGAGCGCACCCTGACCATCACGACCAAGACCGATCGCTTCACCGATGTGATCCGCGAGATTGCTCATCAGAAAGTGATCAACGGCTTGATGGGTTACGAGATTTGGGAAACCCTCTCAGAACCTGGCTTCTAACATCCTCTACTTGCTGCACGGGTGAGCCTCCTCACCCCTCCTTTACTCACTGCACTTTTAGAGGAATAGAACCATGCACCTGACCTATAAAGATGTTTTGCCGATTACGCGCCGTGCCTTTAACTTCACTCAGCGACTGCTCTACGCTCATTCTCAACCATACAAGGATTGGCTGATCATACCGACAGCCACACCAGAAGGGCGTTTTGCCTTCCGTGTCTTTGACCCCGATGGCATGGATTGGACTGATCCGTATGGCGAAAACTACGTTTCGCTTACTGCTGCCCTAGAGATGGGTGAGCACTACATCAACCTGCAACTGGCGGAGTTAGAGGAGTCGTTACGTGAATCAGACTAACCCCTACCAGTTTCCGCAACCGAAGTACAAAGCGGGTCAGCATATCCAGACTGAGTGGCGCACTGATGACACAAAAGAACTGGTGATCGAACAGGGCGTAATCATTGCGCTGACCTATACCGATTACGAAGCCGATCGGCATCATTACGAATCCGGCTTCACCTACCACGTGCAGTTTTACAAGCCGCGTGTCTTTGTTGATGACGTACCAGAGAACGATATTGAAATCATTGGAGACATTGCTATGAGCCAATCTACTGCTACATCGCGTCAGTACAAGTTTCCACAACCTAAGTTTGAGGAAGGTCAACATGTCCAGACCCCAGGAGGCAATTGCGGCGTGGTGTCTGCCTTTACCTACACGACCGACACAGAAGATTGTCGCCTTGAGCCTGGTTTCAATTACCGCATTGATTTTTATAAGCCTATTCAGATGAGCGATGTGTCGCACGAAAGCAAGCTCTTTCCACTAGATGAGAGAGGCGCGATGGAGCGTTTGATCATTGCCGTACCTGAATCTGTACCAGTGCCTAAGTTTCAACTCTTTGAGGAGGCTTTCTACGGCAAGCACAAAGGGGTGATTGTAGCGATGGCTTATGAAAATCCGTTTGAAGCGCTGCGGCATAACTCGGAACCCGGTTGGCGTTACGACTTAAGCTATTCGCTCAATCGGACTCCGCTAGAAGCTGTATCTGTCAGTGAAGATGACACTCTGATCTATGAAGACTCGCTAAGCCGTTGTAGCTGTTAGATAGCGCCATCATTTGGCAAATAAAAGCCCGGTAGATTCACGTCTACCGGGCTTGCACCTTTTATGGAGATAGAAACCTTATTTACCCAAATCCGCAAAATCCGGCTCAGCGCAAGACGGACCAACATTAGCGACGAAAGTTACTGCTGCTGGGTTACCGCTAGCAGGTTTTACTGACTGACAGAGCACGGCTAGAGTGGTAGCTTCCCCTTCTGTCGTGCCAGTCGTGAAGCCGATGCCGACACCACCTGTATACGCCCTTAGTGTAGTGGTGAAAAGGGGGTAGGCAACATTAGCGACAGCGGATTCAGAGGCATCTTGGATCGCGTAAGTGTAGTTAGTCGTCTCGGTTTTGATGCCTAAGCCCAATAACGAAACATCACTAGAGAAAGCGTTGTTTTCCAGAAAGTGAGCCTGTTGAGCACGGTTCATAGAACCTGCATAAGTCTTAGCTTCAGACTCTTTCGCTTTGTTTGCCTGGTTCAGGAAAGATGGCAGGGCGATCGCGGAGAGAATGCCGATGATGATGATAACAACTAGCAGTTCAATCAAAGTGAAGCCGTCGTCTGACTTTTTGATAGCGTTGATGAGCTTGAATTGAATTGGTTGCACAAGGAACTCCAGATTGGATTGAGTAGAACATTTACAAGGCACGACCTGCACCACTGTTGTAGTAGTACGAGAGGTCAACGTTGCCACCCTCAGAAGTTGGCAGGTCTTTGAAGAAACCCGTGTAGCGCATCCTGCCCCATAAGTTAGCGCCGTCTTCAGAGCGATACCCCAGCGTTAGATTCTGTGCCGTGTCGCCGTGCTGTATGGTGGTAGTTGCCTTATTGAATGCGCCTGCATTCACGCTAATGCCAATTTCGTTTGGGGAACCAGGCTTGTAGTAAATGGTGAGAAAATAGAACGTGCTAGAGGTAGCTCCACTAAAATTACTAGCCAAAACTGTTTGCGAAGTAGGCGCACCCGTTGCAATGTTATACAAAACATAAACAAACCGTGACCCGTCGAAGTACAAGACGTATTCAAAAATAGCATTTGAATAATTCGTACCCGGCACAAAACCCTTTTGAAGAATGAAGTAAGCAGTAGTTGAATTTAAATAAGCCCATGTACACCAAGTAAAAGCAGCATTGCCTACGGATATGTCGGCAGTATCAGCCCCGGTCAAAGTAGAGTTAGAACCCCCGCTTAGAGTGACATAATCGCCACTTGTAAAAGTTGCGCCTGCACCAGCATCAAGGTTAGGTGTACCCACAACCGCATTGCCATTACTTGTGAGGTTCCAATAAGCAGAAGGAGAACCAGCAGAAGGAACACTAGCAGCTAGGGTTGCGGGGGTAGCATTTAACCTGAGCACAGGTGCCACACCCGATCGCGCTACAGATGCATTCCGGCTACCACTCAACGCACTCAACCTGAGTACAGGTGCCACACCGGAACGAACCACGGGCAAAGCGTCAAAAGGATATTGAGGATTAGAGACTAGGCTAGTGATTTCGGCGCTACTCAGAACGCGGTTCCACATCGTTACGCAGTCAATCCATGTGCCAGCGAAGAAACCTGAGTTGGGCTGATTCAGTAAGAAACGATTACTGCCACCTGTCCGTACAATCAGCGGCTTACCTGTTGCTGTAACGGTTGTGAAATTAACACTATCAGTTAAGTTTCGGACAGCTAACCCTGCGGTGCCTGTAGGATTATTCCAAATTACTACGAGGTAGGTTTTGTTGATGCTGTACGATTCGCTTGTCTCTAGCCCCACATCTTGAGCCGAATCAAATAGCGCTACGTCTCCGTTGCCAGTCGTAGACGCATACTGGAAGGTGATTTTAGTGCCATTAAAGACAACCTGCATTTGAGTGGCACCAGAGCTTGTGTTGTAGTAGCACAACGGAATATAAGTGTAGCTAGAGCTTTGCGGTCTGAAAACAAAGGCTTGCGTAAACGATTTGTCGTCAATCCGCAGCGCTGTGCCAGTAGCAATGCTGATTTGCAGGAAAGAACCATAGACACCAGAACCAGCAGTGTCGCTACTGGTAAAGGCTTGACCGTTATAGCCAGTGACATAGGTAGGTGTTGCTGTTTGTAGGCTGCCAGCATTTTGATCAAAGTAGCGACAGATCCAATTATTCGTACTAATTGCATCATTGAGGCTGTTGTCAAGCTTCCAGGCACCGATCGCGCCTGTAGCCAGAGAGCTGCCGCCAATCACTCCGACACCTGAACCACTCAAGGCAGAAAGCCTGAGTACAGGAGCTACGCCCGATCGCGTAATTGTTGTAGCAGCTTTGCCACTAGGGGCAAACAAGCGAATGATCGGTGCCACACCAGAACGACTGATCAACGAACCGAACGAGCCAGAGATACTACTGAGTTGCAGGACTGGCGCTACACCTGATCGCATCACTGTAGGCACATAGGGCAGCACTGGCACAGTAGCGTTAGCGGGGATGGTTGCCAGCCAGATTAACTCACACCCCACAGTGGCGCGAGTGCGATCGTGCGAGAAGCTCAGCCCGTCAACTTGATAAACAATCGTGTCATACACCTTTGACCAAACACCACTGCTAAACACAAAGCGCGGTTCTCTGACGTGGATGACCGGGTAAGGGTTTTCATTGGTCAACCATTCGTCAGTCAGCCCTAGCAGGATTTGCGCTCCTTGTCTGCGTCCGACGAGATCCTCACCTATTTCTTGAGCGATCGCGCTTGCTTGCTCATTGCTGATCATCCAGGGGATTGAGATAAAGCGGCGACGGTCTTGCTGATTGGAACCTGCAAAGCTGCCAAATAACGCCACGCCGTCTAGCTGTCGTTCATTGCGTCCGTAGCGCTGTGGTCGCCGTTCAGCAGCAGGAGGGTTGTTTTGCCCACTGCCGCTCACCGTAGAAATTGGATTGGTTGTAGTGAGTCTGATTTTCTCGCTGACCGTTGCCGTATCAGGCACAGCATCAGGAAAGACATCAATCAGCGGTGCGGCTGGCGCTTGTGTGTACTCCCATTGCCCCGGTCTGATTTCGCGGTACGTCTGGATTTCACTCGCAGCAGGGACTTGGAAAATCACGCCTGCTGTCAATGGATTCACGTCAGGCAGAACGCTTGCCAGCATGCGGCTAGTGCGGCTTTCAATCTCGTCTACTACTTCTTTGGGCGTGTAGTGGTAGTAGGTGATCGTGCGAGTATCGATCGACGGACTAAAAGCCGCGTAATTTGCCTTCTGAGCAGTGCTTAAGCCACTCCAAAATTCGCTGGCTGCTACTCGAAACGGACGCACGATCGTTGTCTCGTCTTGCAGCAACTTCCCATTGCCGCAGACATTAACCTCGTAAGTCTTGATATTAGTCGTGCGGCGACTGAAGATGAGCGAATCATCACCTGGCGAATCGTCAGGTGCTAATAAGCCACGAGGCTCAAGTTCCTCGACTTCATGCAGGATTTGCGTTGCGTCCTGTGCGTCTCTAGTGCAGGTAATCCGAGTGACAAGATTAGAGCCAGGGGCATAAGTGATTTTGCAAACGGTTGTGTCTTGCCAGGTATCCGTGATGTCGTAGGTTGAGCCTTGCACGCGAATTTCTTCGCATGGCGTTTCTTGCCCAGCGACAGGCATATACTCAGCCTCGTCTTCTCCGATCGTCACTGTTAGCAACGGCGTAGCATTGACATCAGCACGATAGTCTACAGCGGTGAGATTGCCAGCAGGCGATCGCTTCTGCACCAGCGAGTAAAACCGGGCATAGGCAACCTCTCCTGCAACCGCTAAATAGCTGCCACTGTCATTAGAAACAGGGTAATAGAAAGGATAGTTTTCGATTGAGCCTTCCCATGTGCCCTGTACGCCTGCTTTTACTAGTAGCTTACGGACTACTTCACCAGGGCTTTGCACAATGCCAACATTGCTGAGAGTTGGATCTTCAGGGTCACACGCTAGCAAAGGGTTAGGGTTGGGTGCTGCATAATCTTTTAGCTTCAACCAGCAACCAACTTCTAGCGTAATGCGTGCATCTTGGGGTTGCGGTGATTTTGGCGGTAAAGGCTCCTTAAGGATGAAGAGTTCACTGAAGCGATGGTCAATCCATGCCCCGCTGCTATTTAAGACCTGTACACGAAAAAACTGCCCGCGACTCCATAAAGCACGGGGAATGATGCCGCCCCCAATGTCATAGTTAAGCCTGGGGTTAAGCAGCGCTACATTGTTGTCTAATGCTGTCAATACTAATGTGCCGCTGATTTTGGCTAAGCCACCGCGATCGCGCTTGTCAAAGCCTGCTGCTAAGGTGACAAAGGCTTCATCAAACAGGATCTCATCCGGTCCTACTAAGATTCTAGTTTTAACAGCAGTAGCGTTTACCATTACGCAGGCACGACCTTATACTCTTCAAACGCTAAGTCAATGATGACTTTCCCACCTTCCTGTGCAAAAGTAGGTTGCTTAGAGAACCACACATCAAACTGTGCGAAATACTCAGTTAGTCCATAAGTATTTGTGGTCACAGTATTAAAGGGAGACGGCGCTACAGCACGGGTACGGGTGCCCAGTTCATTAAAGCTTTGATACGCATCAATGAGCCTGATTTGTGCTGCCTGTTTTTTCACAAACAAATCGTTGTGAATGTCATACATTGCTTGCACAACGGGCTGAAGCGCGATCGGTGCTAATACTTTCAACGTCCACACATGAGGTTCTGGCAGGAAACCGCCATATTTCACAGGGGTATTGTAGGCACTGCGTTCAATCCCCGGCGCTTCTGCCCTCACCCGTGGGAAGCTGTCCTGTTTCGCAAAAATAACTTCCCCAGATCCGGCGTAAATTGGCATGGTGATGCCTGCAATACTAAATGATATGTAATTGATCGCCATTAGATATTCGCGTTAACAGGCAGTTTGGAACAAAACTCAGTATGAGTCTATTATGCCCTTCGATCCTGAAACTGCTTGCTCTGCTTACGATTAGCAAAATGCCCGTAGATCATTGATCTACGGGCTAAAGGCTTCTCAACAAAACCAATCCTAGCAGCCGCACCGACTCAGCGAATCCTCAAAAATCAGCGTGTCATCTTCACTGACAGAAACAGCTTCCAACGGTGTGCATCCGAAGGAAAAGCTTAAGTCATAGCGCCATCCGGTCTGTGAGTCCTGCCGTAGTGATTCATAGGGATTTTCATACGCCATCCCCACGATCGTACCCTTGTACTTGCCATAATATGCCTCCTCAAACAATTGGAATTTAGGGGTAGGCACAGAAGTAGGGATGGCAATAATCAAGCGCTCCATGACACCTCCTTTATCCAATGGGAAAACTCTGCTCTCGTGCAGCACATCGCTGATCTGATGCGGCTTGTAGAAATCAATGTGGTAATTGAAGCCTGGATCAAGCCGACAATCATCCGTTTTAGTTGTGTAGGTGAAAGCGGCAATGATGCCACACTCACCCGATGATGATTGGATGTGCTGCCCTTCTTCGTATTTGGGTTGTGGGAATTGGTAAAGGTTAGTCTGATTCACGTACCATCTCCTCTAAATCAGCCAAATGGACGTTGACCCAGTGTTGCGCCATTACTAAGGCAGCTTCAGCAGAGCAGTACGTTTCGCCGTACATATCCTCGTGCCGATCGCCATCGGGATCGAACACCACAAAAGCGAAACGACCATCAGGCGTGACGGTAGGGACGATTAGCCAATCCTGATAAGTCTCAGCGTGGCTATAGAGCAGGCGTTGCGTCAGGTTGAAACCAAAGCGGGTGATTTCGGATAAGTCTTCGTAAAGTAAGTGCATCGTTCTAAGTCCTTCTAAAAGTGCAGTGGGTAAGGAAGGGGCTAGGTGCCCCTGTTGCAGCAGGTAGAGGATTAGAACCGTGCAGCGTGACCTCTGCGCCAGCCATTCATGTAGTCAGCGTTGCTGTAAAGCGAACCACGTAAACCCAGGTTGTTAAACCCATCGCGAAAGCCAGCACTTTCCATTTCATCAGGCGATATCTGACGGGCACGGACAAGAGCAAGATTAAGACTCGGATCAGAGGAGCCGTAGAGAATGGTTGCGGTTTCTACGGTCTTGGAAGGGGTGATTGCTTGAGGCATAATAATGAAGTCTGCTAATAAGTGGACTGAGTGGGAGGGCGGTTAACTTTGGTCGGTGAGCCGCCTTTCCTTTGTCCACTATATCTATTTCTATGCAGATAGTCAACTATTTATAAATGGGTATATGCTTAATTACATAAGGGTTCAAAACCTTTGTATCAACCTGTTAACTGGAGGTGTGTAGAAAGATGAGAGTCATTTTCATGCGAAAAGAGATCCTTCAGGATCGACTAAAGCAATTAGGGTGGACGCGGTATCGTCTCACTCAAGAATATTGCCGTGTCCGTGGTGAGCCTACTACGGCAGACTCTGTAAAGCGCTATGAGGGGACTGTTAAAAGAGCGCTAGAAAATCCTAACCGCTCAAGCACTGAAGTTATTGAGGCGTTGGTTAAAGCGCTCGACGGTGAGCAAGTAATTAAGTGGAACAATCGGGAAGAGATTGTCACTGGTCAGGAAGAGGTCAAAGTTGGCTAATAAACACCCTAGTATTTAGGGTGTTAAACCAAAAATAAAGACTAATAGATTAATAAAATTCAACCAGCGGTAAAATGACTGACTTTGACACGGCTAAATTCTTTGTGGGAGATCTATGCCCTCACAATCATTTTTGGCAAGGTGAACCGCGATCGTTGCGTTACACAAAAGATCGTGGCTGCGTTGAGTGCAAGAAAGCTTATCACCAGCGCAACAAAGAACGCATCCTAGCCAAAAAGTCTGAATACCACAGAGAAAACATTGATAGCAGGAAGGCTTACAATAAGCAATACATTGACAAGAACCTAGAGAGGATAAAGGCTCAACAAAAAGAGTATCGTTTAGCGAACAAAGATAAAATTACAGCTAGAAGCATTGAATACAGGAGAAAAAATAGAGAAAGAAAGCTTGAATACATGCGTCGATATTACGCATTGAACAAAGACAGAATAAATGAATACAGCAGAGCGTATCATCATCGAAACGCTGACAGAAACAACGCCTATAAAAAAGCTTGGCATAGAGCAAATAGGCAGCATGTTTTAGATCAGAAAAAACTGGATCGAAAGCTGAATCCACAGAAGTATAAAGAAAAAGACCGGGAAAGGTATTCCAAGCACAGAGAGACTTGTCTAGCTAGAAATAAAGCTTATCGGCAGACAGAAAGGGGAAGACTGGTACGAAGGCAACTTGAAAGAAAGAGAGAGGCGGTCAAGAAGGGCAACCATAGCGCCAAATACATCCCTGAACAACTATTGTCGCTTCGTCAAGAGTTCGGCAATTTATGCGCTTATTGTCAATCGGGCGGAGCCAAAACTATGGATCACTTCATACCAGTCAGCAAGGGCGGATCTGATGTTTTAAGCAATTTACTCCCTTGTTGCTGGTCGTGCAACAGCAGCAAGCAGGATAAAGACCCAAAAGAATGGTATTTTAGTCAGTCGTTTTCTCAGAAAAAGCGGTGGGCTAAAATTCTAAAAGTGCTAGGAAAGACGGATAGCAACTACTTGGTACTGCCTTTGTTGTGACTTGTAAATAGCATGGTAGATGATTTCTCTAGCGCTATTTCTTGGTGTAGTACATTGCCGCAAAGACAACCCCTAAAATGATTAGAATTATTCCTGCTGGAGGGAACACAAGAAGCATTAAAACGCCAAGCCCACCAAAGATAAATCCCATCCGGTTGTACTGATCTGCCTGTTGGGTGGATCCCTGTTTTTTGAGGTCTGAACTAAGTTCTGCCAAGTCTTTGACATACATCCATTGATCAAGGGTTGGGTTATAAATATAGTCGCTTGGCTTAACACTGCCATCCCTAAGCCATTGTCGCAGCGTTTCAATGTCAGGCACTTCTATTTCTTTATCGCTCTGCTTGACCCTGAAAACCTTTAGCTGGCTCACTTCTGAGACTTGTATCCGCGCTAACTCCACCCGATCGCTCCACGCTGGCACATCCTCACCCGTTAGCTTGCCGTAGACAACAAGACTACTTACGTTTGCTACTCCTAACCCTTGCACTCCTTTGACAATAAAAGGGACGATCGCTCTCTGCTCAGGCACCGTCGCTCCTTCAACCATGACGTGCAAATAGCCATCGGCAAGTCTAACTTTAGCGACGAGTTGTTGGGGCTTGAGCGATCGGTTAATCAATGCTGCTATAGCTTGCGGGTTGCCTTGTCTGGCAGCAGTTAGCACTTCCTGTGGGGTCATAACTAAGTTTGTGGAGGATGTTTAAACCATTCCTCTACCTTAGAGAAAATCCGCACGAGGACAATAAAGATTTTGCAAAGGTAGCATTAGAGGTTAACAACAATGCCGCTAACCTCTGGAAGTACGTCAAATGTTGGCATTGGAAACTTGTTGGGCAGAAATGTCTGAGTAAATCTTGGCTGCATCATTCACGGGTGACGGACTAGAAACTGTGAGATTCGGTCTACCCATTGCTGAACTGATGACATTAATTAACTGATCGAGCTTGCTAGAGACATCACCGCCTCCAGAACCACCCACAGCACCGCCGCCGAGTGATGGTATAGGTTTGTCTGCCAGTCCGCTGCTACCCAGTGGTGGCGCGTTGTTCATGCCTGCACCAATGACAGTTGGACGGAATGATGTATCAGCGATCCCATTGCCAGCGATCGCGGGTCTAATAGCCGTATCAAGTTGACCGTTGCCTGCGATCGTCGGTCTGATCGCGGTGTCTGCCATGCCGTTACCGGAAATCGTCGGTCTAATGGCAGTATCGATCGCGGCGTTGCTCATCTCTTGAGCAGGTTTCTTGATGCCCGACGCTGTGACTCCAATCAGCGTGATGAGAGCGCCTAGCCCTGCCAGTAACTGACCAATCCCGTCCGCTGAGCCACTACCGGACGGTGCAAACGCTTCAGCCCCACGTTCGCCCACTAAGTACGGCTGCCCAGCGTTGACGGGTCCACCTGTGGCGCGGGCTTGAATTGCCTGCTTTGCCCCTTGCATATTCTGTCCGCTCAGTATCGTGGCAGTCTTAGAAGCGTCGATAATCTCGCCTGACACTTTTGGAATAAAGAGTTCCTGACCTTTTTCACCAACGACATAGGGTTTGCCTGCCTGAACGTCGCCGCCTTTGGCGCGACCGGGAATACTACCTTGCATTCCTGATTTGATAAGCTGCTCAATGAATGAAACGTCATTATTAGCGCGTCGATTCTGATCTTGCCCTTCAAATTGTTCTCTTGCCGTCTCTTGGTTTAACGCCAGAACTTGACGGCTATTTTGCGCCATTTCTTTTTGATTTGCCAAGCCTTCCAGCGCTGTCTGAATTTGAATGTCAGCCACCTTAGACATATTGTTGGCGATCGCAAGCGACATTTGAGCGATCGCCATCCCCTCTTTATCACCTGACTTGATCGCTGTGGAATAGTCTTTAACTGCTTGGAGCTTGGCACGATCGGCATCGAGTTTATATCGCTGCCCCTCAATCACCAGTAACTTTGCTGCTATTTCTTGCTTGCGGATATCAAACTCAAGCGATTTTTTAGAAAGCTCAGCCTCTTTCTCGCGGGCACCTCTTTGCTTATCAGCAATGCTGTCTTCAATCTTCTGCCGAGCCAGTAGAATTTCGTAGGATTTTGAGTTGGCATTAACGCCACTAGCGCCAGACTCGTTTAACTGCTTGCCGATCAGTGCTTTTAGGCGCGGATCCATCTTCGGATCGCTTTCCACTCGATCTTGCAAACCGACGAGTCGATCGATTTTGTTTAGCTGCGTCGTGTCACGGGCGATCGCTAAGTCAGATTGAGCCTTTGCTAACGCCCCCTGACTCTCAAGTAATTGCTTGGAGCGATCGAGCTGATCCGTCTCTAATTTGGCAACAGCTTCCAGTGACTTGATACGTGAGTCTCGTAACTGCTGCTGCATCTGCACCTGACGCTGTGCTTGAGCCAGTTGAATATCGGCTGTTTCTTTATTTAGCCTTTGCTCTTCTAGAATGCCTTCTTTCCGTGACCTGCTACCCTCTGCCACTAACGCTTTGTTGTCCTCTATGGCTTTGCGGTTGAGCGCTAGAGTCGCTACAGAAGTGCCCTGCTCAATCAGTGTTTGCGATCGCCCTGCTTGAGCTTGAGAGAATTCGCCAGCGTCGGGGCTGTTAAGGAGATTACCTTGTAAAGCCGTAGTTTGCTGAGTTTGAGCGAGGGCGATCGCGGCGGCAGCGCTTTGATTGAGAAAATTAATCTGCTCAATCTTTTGCCTGGTCGTTGCTTCAATTTTCTTCGCGTATGATTCCTCAAGCGATGCCGCTGCCTCTGTCCCTCTTGCTCTTGCTTCAGTAAGCTTGTCCCCTAGTGCTAGTTCATCATCATGAAACTTTTTAGCGTTGATGCGGCGCTCCTGGTAAAGCTGCTTATTGCGCTGCATCTCTCGCTCAACGTTGACAATGGCTTGACCCGCAAGGTCTTTTTGAGTTTTAGCTTGACTGATGCCCAAATCTGCATCGGCTACACCCGCTTCGGCATCGCTAAAGAAAACATTCTTCGCCTTCTGCATAGTCAGCTTTGCCCTTTGGGTGGCAAAATCCGCATTAGCCAGCGCTTGCCGTCTACTCAATGCGCTAGCTTCAGCCGCAGTGACTTTCTGAATCTGCTCAATGCGCTTGCGGTTAATGGCTTCAATACGTTTGCCCTTGGCTTCCTCGATTTGGGCTTCGGCTTCAGCACTTTTCGCCCTCGCCTGTGCCACCTGAGTAATTAAGTCACGCTCCTGATTCTTGAAGTCAATCTGATCAATTTTCCCTGCCTTGTAGTCTTCACGTAGTCGGCTCAAGGCAGCGCCAGAGTTAGCCAGCCCAGCCCCTGCACTTTGTTGTTGTGATTGGGCTTGGCTCAGTCCTAAATCTGCTTCTGCTACGCCTGCATCAGCGTCAGAGTAATATTGATTGCGCGATTTTTTAACGTTGATTGCTGACTGGTCTTTTCTCAGTTGAGTATTCCGGGTTAACTCAACCCGCGTAGCATAGGCAGCATCATTTGCATCTGATCTCTGTCTGAGATTAGCGGCTAACTGTCGTTCGGTTTGCTGCTGCTGTAGTTTGGACTGGTCAACCTGTAGTTGCTGTGCTGGTAACTGGTCTTGTAGATCTTTGAACTCTGCTGTAGACTCGATAGCTTTTTTAAGCTGTGGATTAGACGCTTGCCCTGCTTTCAGCTTTAATTCTGCTGCGCCCGCATTCGGATCAATACCAGCAGCTTTGAGCGTACTTGTAGCATCGATCGATTGCAAATACTGTTGTTTCTTCGCAAGCTCATCTTGGCTAGCGCCAAGCTTTTGCTCTACCCCTTGCGTGTCAAGTTGCGCTGTTTTTTGCTGCGCCTGTTCTGAATTCAAACCACCAGTTAATTGTTGTTTTAGTACATCCGATTTACTGCCTGACACTGATGCATCGATCGCTTTTTGTGCGTCTTGGGCTTTAGCGGTGGCAAGATTCCATTTATCAGCAAAATTAGCGGCTAAAACTGCCGCCTCAGACAGTTTGCGGTTGTACTGTGTTTGGACGCTTTGAGCCTTTTCCAGTAGTTTGATCGTAGCTTCGTATTCTTCTGTGGGTAAGCCTAGTTCTTTAGCTTGTTTGACAGACTCTCTAAAATTCTTCAGCGCCGAGTCAATTTGGGCTGATTGCTCCAAAATGGGTGAAGCTTGCTTGTCTCGCTGCTCTGATAATGCTTGCCGCTGCTGGCGCAACACTTCTAGCTGATTCTTGTCAGCATTGGGCTGCATCTGTAATTTTTGGCGTTGCATGTCGATCGCTTTCATTTGATCGTCAAGCGCTTTTACTTTGGCGATTTGAGCATTCATGCCACTAGCGTCAAAGGCTTTAGCAGCCACGTCCTGAGCAGCTAACGCTTGATCACCTAAAGATACTTGCTGATCGAACTGTTTTGATTCTGCCAGCGTGGTCATTCGCCCTAGACCAGTAAGCCCCATCTTTTCAACTAAGTTGTTGCGAATTTTAATCGCATCATCTGTTTTGAACGACTTACCGAACATCCCACCCAATCCAAGCGTTAAGTCAAAGCCTTGCGAAGGCAAATCTTTTTTGTCGTTACCGATCCCAGCGACTTCACCTCTAGCGGCTTTTGCCGCTTCCTCTATGCGCTTCAGCCCGCTAACTGCCTCGTCTGTAAACTTGTTAAACTGTTTGGTGTTTTCATCAGGGGTGAACTGCCGCATCAGAGACTGCACAGACTCGATCGCGGCTGAAAAAAGCAGAAATTTAGCCGCGATCATGACTGATTGTTCAATCATTCGGGCTGTTGTGGCATTAAAGATTACGCCAAGTGACGCAACAGCCGTGCTACCAGTGATCGCCGCTGTTGCCATTCCAGTCAGTCGGACAATCAGATTGCCGCCAATATAAGCAGCAGTTATAGCAATGATTGATCCCAACTTTTCCATCGCTCCTGCCAGTAAATCGACAGCAATCGTAGCAGTATCTAATCCCGCTTTTTGAGCTGGCTGAATAACCAAACCAAAAGCTTCCTGAGCACGTTGATTGGCAGCATTGAAGCGATTTTCGGAAGATTGGACATTTTGAGAAGCTGTTTTTGCAGAAGCACCATAAGCAATCTGTAGCTGTCGCCCAAATTTAGGGATAAATTCTTCTGCTGATAACTGACCTGATTCAGTAAGTTTTGCTAATTCTTTTTCAGTGATCCCCATAGCGTCAGCAGCCGTTTTCATCACGCCTGTCAAGCCTGCGTCTCCTAGCTGTCCTTTTAATTCCTCCATCTGGACGGAACCCTTAGAAGCCATGTCACTTAGCGCTTTCATGACTTGCGCCGTTTGTTCGCTAGTTAGCCCTAAAACTGTTGCAGCTTGAGAAACACCCGTAATTGTTTCTTTGACAGCAAAACCTTCTGCCGCTGTGCCCTTGGTTGAAGCTGCCAGATTCTTGAAACCCTGCCTAGTTGATTCAAGTGGGATGCCTAAATCATCAACAGTCTTGTCGACAAACTTAAAGTCTACTCCTGCCTGTGCAGCGCTACCACTGGCAAAATCTAGCGCTGTCTTGAAATTATTCAAATTACGGGCGGCAACCAAAGATTGATCAACGATTGGCTTGAAAATATTGACAGCGGCTATGGTTAGACCAATTGCTCCTACGCCTTTCACAATCAATCCAAAATTACCAAGAATGCCTTTGACAGCCCTATCAGCAAACCCTGGCAACTTGGACAAAATACCTGGAATCGTATCGATTGCAGACTCAACAATCTTTGGTATAAAAATACCTAGTTGCTGCAACCCTTGTTTAAATGATTCAACGTAGCTAACGGCATTCTCTAAAGCCTCAGCCTTCAGGCTGCCTGTTGCTTGAGGCGATCGCGCTACTGACACCTGACTACCAAGACCGCCGAGTGCTGATTCTTTGAGCGCTCCAAACGCATTACCGATCGCGCCTAGTGGATTACCAATGGCGTTACCAACCGACTGTTTCGCCTGAAGTGCTTTGACAAAGAAGTCAACCATCCGCTGATTCGGCTGCGCTTCCTGGATAGGCTGTGGCAGCGCTTCACCACTACGCACGCGAGTCGCAACATTGCTGAAGACTTTCGGTGCTTGCGTCTCAAACGCATAAGCGTCAGCTTCGGTCCGGGCGATCGTGCGTTGGAAATTCTGAGGCAGCAATCCGCCTGCCTGCTGATTGGCTACTTGAGCCGATCGCATGGCGTTGTACTGCATCGATCGCGGTAGCTCCTGGATCGGTGCCAAGGCTACGCCAGGTTGAGCAAAGCCTAGCGATTGCTTAGCAATGCTGGAACGCCCAAAGTCAAACTGGAAGGCATGACGGGATTCGTGGACAACATCCTTAATTGCTTCTTGCTGTTTCTCAATCTGATCCACCGTGCCGCTGAGCATCGCAGCGACTTCTTTGGTGATGATGATCTGATTATTTTTGATGTTGTACAGTGCCCTAGCACCAATGGCTTGCAGCTTGGCATCATCGACTACCAGTTTAGGCAAATCACCGGGCTTGATTGTGACCTTAGAAAGTTTTGCCGCTTCCTGTACTAGCAATTGATAGGTTTGATCAGTCGTTAACTTAAGCTGTTGAGGCAGACGTTCTACTTGCTTCTGCGCTTCTCTTGCTGCTGCCTGCACCTTGGCAGCCATTGAAGGTGGTTGTGCAACGGGCGTAGGCTCTTTGATATAACGTTCTTCTAGAGCATCCATTGTCTTATTCAGACCTGACGCGATCGCTGCTTTAGCTTTCTCAGTGTCAGCTTTCGCTCGGTTGATCAAACCGCCTAACAACCCTTGCTTGGGCTGATCGCCAACTCGTGCTAATTCTGCAACGTCAGGTTCTAAAACTCGCTCTCTAGCATTCACAATACGAGGCACCGTAGCCATTGCCACAGCAGCACCTTTGAGCGGTATTTTGCCTAGCAGTCCTGCACCGGGCACAACACCATTCAGCGCTGATAGCCCAGCATTAGCCGCCATTGCTGAAACATTGCCAATGGCAAAACCAGTCAAGTCGCCTGTGAGGTTTGCGCCCATTTCTTTCTGGAACGCCGCACCACGCATCCCGTTTAGCGCTGCTCGTGCAATCTCCTTAAACTGCCTACCAGTACTAGACTGATAAGCCTTGAACACTTCAGCCGATGCTGCGATCGCCTGACGCGCTACCAATGCCCCGACCAAATCGCCTGCAAGACCAGGGACAACGCCAAAGTTATTGCCTAGCTGAGAAGCGGCAAACCCAGCCGTATTCACTGCTAAATCAGTAGCGATCGCTTTTGCTTTGGGTGTACGCGCCGTCTGCGCCAAATTGCCACGAATGGAACCAACAGGTTCAGCATTAAAGGATTTTGCTAAAGCGCCTGTAGCGTCTCTCAGTGTTTCTCTAGGCGATCTTGCTAGCCCTTCAACATCGGCTGCGTTAAAGTTGGTTCGCAGTGACTCTAAGCGTCCGCGCGTCCTGCCTGCTTGCAAGCGAGTATCAGGAGACTGCGAAGCGCGTAGCTTTTCAAGCTCTGCTAAGGTGGCATTGATTTCATTGTTTGCTGCTGCGGCAATCTCTTCACGACGCTTGCCTTGGGCATCAACAAAAATACGTAGCGAATCATTGATGCGTTTCTCGGCGTCTTTAGTAGCCGCGATCGCCTTTTTCTCTTCAGCCGACTGCGGCAATTTTTTGATCGACTGCCCACCCTTCGGACCCGTTTGCACCAAAGGCGCGATCGCATCAAACGCTTCACGCACGGACCGGGCATCGGCTTCTAGTAATTCTTTGACTAGCCTGTCTTTTGTACCTTTGCCAGCACCACCAGAAAGACTGGAGACTTCCTTGAGTATTTCGGTGTTATAGCCACTAATGATCGAGCGATCGAGCGGTTTCGTTTGCAGTGGTTGCGCCATCTGTGGGGGAGGGATGGCAGCCGCTTCTACGATCGCCTGCTCACGCTGTCTTGCTTTGAGTGCGGGTGCCGCTTGCTGCTGCGTGCCGAACGCCTGATACAGCATTGTTTCAGCTTCAGCCAGTTGCTCATCATAGCCAGCAAGTGTCTGATCAAGATTGCCCGTGGCTTGCTCCATCAGCAATTGCAGCTTTTCACGGTTGATCTTAATTTTGGCAATGACCGTTTTATAGAGTCCTGTTTTCAGGTAAAAGTCAGAACCTTGCATTGCTGCCATGAAATCATTGGCTGCCGCCTCCATGTCCTGCTCAACCGACTTCATCTCAAACGCCACAGCCGATTTTAATTCGGCAGGAATCTGGCGCTTGATATTGAGTTGCTTGAGGATTGCCCCTTGCGTGTCATCAGCACTGAGGTAGCTCGATAGTTTATGCCCCTTACCACCCTCAGCATGAATCTGAGCATCCTTTGCGCCTGACAACCTAGCGATCTTAGATAATGGGTCACCTTCACCTAAAACCGTTTGAAACTGTTCTTTCGTAGTGCTGGCAGTGCTGCTAAAGCGCGGTGTACCAATACCAACGGCGCGAACATTATCAACGTTTGCCGCATTGAGTACTTCAGAGGATTCTCTAGCAGTAAAGCCACCTGCTGAATAACCCGCAATGCCGATCGGTAAGTCTGGATTTTCCCGACGCACCGCGATCGCCTGCGCTGCTGCCTCAATAGCATCTTTGCTAACTACGAGGTTTTGCATGACGATCTTGTTGATCGCTTCAGCAAAGAATCTGAGCTTACCTTCACCCAAATTCACTGATAAATCAGTAGCCTGGTTTTCAACAGGGATAACGGGATTCCGCTCACCCGTCAGCAGTTGCAAGCGTTCAGCGACAGGAATACTGCTTTTACCTCGTTGCGCCTTATCTTCATTGCCAGCAAAGCCACCAATCCCAAACACTACAGAATCAGCATTGTCGTATTTTGGTGCTTCAATTTGTTCTGATCTTGCCTGCGCTGTTTTGGCTGCTTCCTTAACTAAGCGCTGCCGCCTGTCTTCAATACCTTCCAGCGGTGTAGCAGCAATATCGGCAACCGCTCCAGCAATACCCTGGAGATTGCCGACCTGGACACCCACCCCTTTAAGCCGCAGCAGGTCGTCAATGAGTTTGCCGATCTGGGTTTCAAGAACACTGAATTTGCGATCGAGCGTTTTGGTATCAATGATTTCATTGAGGAACTCAGTGGCTTGCGCTACTTTAGGCTTTAGCCCTGCCAGACCTTCTTCAATGCCTAACCGTTTGACAAAGCGATCGCCTGCAAACTTGCCAGCCTTGCCAAACCCAGCACTAAATTTCTCGCCTAGTTTATCTAGTGATGTGCCTAGCTCAGCTTCGATATTCTTGATAGAGCCTTCTGTAAACTTGCGGGCATAGGTAGCACCTACGCCTTCCTGAAAGCCTCGAATCGTGTTTTGTAGCCCACCTGTAATCGGTGCAAACAAACCCGATCGTGCCTGTGCTTTCTTCGTGCCTTCAGTAACTGCCTTAGTTAAATCCTCTTCTAATCCTTTAGTGTCTAGCTCAACCTTGCGGCTAGTATTTGATGGCGTGTCAGCACTGACTGTGACCTGTAGTGATCGCTCTAGCCGTGCCCTGACTTGCTCAACATTGCTACTGTTGATTGTTAGCGTAGCTCTCAGGTCAAGCGTGGTAGAAGTAGTCTGACTGATTTCGTGGGCTACCTGTAAGCGATCGACCTTGACACCGATGGCAATTGTAGGCTTTTGACTTTCAGTTTGTCTGATCTGATTTTGTAAAACCTTGGCATCAAAAGTAGGAGCAACTTTTAGCGATCGCTCCAAGTCTTTACCCATTGCCGCAGTCTGGTTTTTGATACTGGCAAGAGAGCGATCGAAGTTATCTGTCTGTAGCCCCAACTCAAGATAGAGAGATCCAAGTGAGGTCAACTGTCACCTCCGATCAGCTAAAACAACAGGACTCCTGCACTCTAATGAGGTCGAGAGTCGGGAGGAATGCGGATCTGGCGGAGACACGGAGCCGGACAATAATTCACCGGGCATACAGTTGTACTCCTGTTTCTGATGAGGTAGAATAGGGCTATGAATCAAGTCCTGACTGTCTCCTGCAAGCTCAAGGTATCCGAATCGCAAGCTATAAAACTTGCTGCGACACTGAACGCTTTTGGGCAGGCGTTGAACTGGGTGAACCAGAACACACCTGAGAAGATAGCCAATGCGGTCAAACTGCAGTCCCTTTGTTATTACGAAGTCCGCGCTCGTTTTGGTCTGTCGAGTAATTTGGCTCAACAGGTCTGTAGGCGGGTAGCAGGTTCTCGCAAGGTCGCCAAACAAAAGCACCGTCCGGTCAAGGCGTTCAAGCATAGCTTTGCGACCTACGACGCTCGGATCTTCTCGTTTCGAGAAAAGGACTGGACGGTTTCGCTCACTACTGTTGATGGTCGTGAGCGGTTTGAGTTGGCAATTGGTAACTACCAACGGGGAATGCTGGCAGACGCTAACCCCAAGTCCGCCACACTGATCAAGCGACAGGATGGTTCTTACTACATCCAAATTTGTCTGGAGTCGGAGCCGCCAGAGCCGCAAGACGGTGGCGATATTTTGGGTGTGGATTTGGGGCGCACTGACATTGCTCATACTTCTGAGGGTCAAACCTGGGAAGGTCAGAGTATCAACAAGGTGCGTGACCACTACACCAACTTGAGAGCGAATCTCCAGCATAAAGCCAGTAAAGGCACACGCAGTACACGCCGCCGAGTGCGTGAACTGTTGCAACGGTTGTCTGGTCGTGAGCGTCGTTTTCAAAGCTGGTTGAATCACAACATCTCGAAAAGTCTTGTTCAAACCGCCAAGTCCAAACAAGCCAGCATCGCGCTGGAAGATTTGACAGGCATTCGTGAGTGCACGAACCAACAACCCCGCAACAAAACCGAGCGCAGACGGTCGAACAGTTGGGCATTCAACCAACTGAGACTGTTTATTGACTACAAAGCTTTGGGAGCAGGGGTAAAGGTCATCATGATCAAGCCTGCCTATACCAGCCAAACCTGCCACCAATGCCTGCACATTCACCCCGTCAAAAGGGAGTCGTACAGGCACGGTAAGCGGTTTAAGTGTGGTCATTGCGGTTGGCATGGTGATGCGGATTTGAACGGGGCGAAAAACATTCAAAGAATCGGGTTGTCGGTAATACAGCCTGGAGGCTCCTGGTTATCTTGCGAGATCGCTGGCGGGCTACTGAAACTTCCTGGGCTTTTGGAAAGCCCGCGATGCACTGCCTAAGCGGTCAGCATTGGGAAGACGTTACCGATTCCATCTCGCCTAGCAACTCACTAGCAGCACCAATTACTTGCACAGGTATCAGCCCTTGAGCCTCTAACCCTAAAAAAATCCGCGCCGTTTCCTTGGACACGCGGCGACGATCGCGTGTCTCGCCAACAGCATCAGGGAAAGGTAGATATTGAATCCAGGTTGTTTGCACTTCTCTACCTTTACCACCGTTCGCTTTTTTCCAGGCATCCACTAATTGATCAACGCCTGCCCACCCGATCGCGTTAGTCTTCGCTGCGATATTCGCGTCTAACTGTCGCTGCTTTTCGTAACGCTCTAGGAACCAAAAGATCAGCCAATCGGGGCAGTTTCCAAAGTTCTCGTAATTGGCAAGCCGTTCGTCTCTGATTCCGTAGGTGTGGACTCTACCGAAGATGTCATCCCAGTCAATGCAGGCTGATCTGTAGTAGGTTTCAAGATTTTGCTTTTGCTCTGAGACTTTCCCTCACGCTTTGGCTCCTCTTCGCTACCTTCTAGCTGTGGCTTATCAGTCAGCGTCTCTAGCTTTGGCTCCACAAACTGACCGGACTCACGCAGATAGAAGTTATAGATTGATTGAATCTGTGAGTCGCTACCATCGGCATTCTCTAGCGATAGTTCCTTGGTATGTTCGATCGTCCAAAATGGATCGCCCATTGCATAGGTCTTGCGATCGCTGTTGAGAAGAAAGCCAGCCGCGCCGACTGGCAAGACTGTATCAATCTGAGCAATGCCGATCGAACCATCCTCAGCATCGTAAGGTTCAGTGATGGATACCTTTAATTGGTCAAACTTAAACACAGCACCGACGCTGATTTCATACCACGGCTCACGCACGTAGAGTTTACGGGCTTTACCTTCTACTGGTTCAAGTAGTGTCAAGTCATAGGCAACCCTGAAGCGCATCATCAGTGTGGCTGCTAGCAGTGGCAATTCAGCCGCTTCAGCCGTCAGCCCAAAATACTCGGTTTTTTGTTCCAGGTTTAGGTAGGAAAGTGGATTGACTTCGATCGCAGTGCCCTTTTCTTTGTCATCAGGAAAGATGAGCGATCGTGCTTGCTCTGAAGTGATGCCTTGGCGTACCGCTAGGGTTTCGATCGCTTCTAGAATTAACGCATTAATCCGGGCTTGTTTGCGTTGTTTTTCCTGAATGGAAACAGGTGATGTGTTTGGGTCAATGCTGCCAGTGCTGACAAAGTAGACGATCGCGCCATCGGGCATCGTCACAACAGGTCGGATTTCTTGTTTGAGTGAGGCAAAGGGTGAACGGCTACGCATGGTTTATTCTCAGGAATCAAGAAAGGGCGCGGATTTTAGGGAGACAGCGTGAAGCAGGAAACTATTTGGTAGCGGGCTTAGCAGGTTCCACGGTTGGCAATACAGGCTCTTCGCCAAACTGTGAGACACCGACTAGCGGAGTGACAGCAGGAACATCACCGGGCTTGGCTGCCGCTTTGATTTCAATCAAGGACTTTGCCATCGCATCAGGTAGTTCAAACTCGGCACCGGGCTGATGCACAATGCCTTTGTCGTCAGAGCAAGCGGTAATCGCAACGAGTTTCATAGGAGTTTCTCCACGTCGATTTGTAGGTTGTCGTTAGGGCTGCTGAGCAGCGTTGGCGTTTGATTGCGTTGAATCTGAGGCGCGATTTTGATGATGCAAGTTTTTTGGAACTGTGGGTTGTAGAGCGCGATCGTGGGTGGCAGATTCCCAGCGAAATAAAGCAAACCCGCCAACACGCGACGCGCTGATACCTCGCAATTGCAAGCGAAGACCTCGCCATTCTCGGAAGTGAGGTAGTCGTAAACCATCGTTAGTAGAAGGCGTAGGTAGACTTCGTGTAAACGTAGGTCTGACCCTGAACTTGCAACTTACATTGGATTTTCCGCAAATCTTGGACTGAACCTGTTTCAGGACCAGCGGTAATGATGGCAACACCCTCATGCCGTTCGCCGTCATCCATCGTCACTTGGAAGTAAATTTCCTTGTTGTACTTGTCTTTGTCGCGCAGGATTTCTACCAGCAGCCCACCACCCAAGTCACCGCGCACGATGTTGAAGTCAACACTCATTTCTTGCGAAATGGCAGTGATGACCTTCTCCATCCCGATACCGGATAGCAGGTTGGTGGTATCGACCACCTTGGGAGTCGGACTAGGCACCGGGCTAACAGTACAACCAACGACTGCATAGAGCGCTTTAGTTGAGGCAGAGTTGCCAGCGGTTAGGGCTGATGTAATTGCATTAACCCGTAGCTGTGTGGCACCAGCAGGCGATCGCCCAGTCACAGTTAACGTTTGAGGAATGGTGCTGTTGAATAGCAGCGTATCGCCCACGTCAATCAGTGCGGGTAGAGCAGTGACAGGGATGACCCTAGAACCGATGGTGAGCGTGCCTGGGTTGTAGACAAAGGTTGTGCCGTTGAGGATCGTGAAGTTGGCAGGGTAGATCGTGAGCGATGTAGCAGACGAAGCAGCCGCAGCGGATGTGACGACAACTTGACCGCCGATCGATAGGATTGAGTTAGCAGGAACTGCAGCAGTCAGCGCACCGACCGTTAAAGTCGTAGCACCGATCGCAGCATCAGCAGCCACAATCACGTTGACAGATGATCCACCCGTACCAACAGTGACGGTATAGGTAGCAGGGGTACGCACACCGAGCGGTAGTTCACCAACTCGGAGCGCAATACCCGTAGTGACTTTGGCACCACCGGGATAATTGAGAACAGCAGTAGACATTCAGGAACTCCAGTAAGTAAACAGTCAGCGAGACACCAAAACTTGCTGCCCAGACACGAATTGCCGAACAGTGATTTGGAAGATTGCCTGTGGTGGTAGATCCTCTCTGTATGAAGGGATGGACTCACGACGCACAGGGAACGCCGATCGCATTAGCGCGATCGCGCGGTCAAACTTTTGTAAATTGGCTTCGTAAATTGCGTATTCTGCTGGTGTCTTACCGGGTGAACCATGCAGTACTAAATCCACACGCCATTGATAGGTGTCATTGGTTAATTGTGTGAAATGCCGCTGGACAATGGCATGTACACCTTTACCAACTGGCGTTACTTGGGGAGGCTCCGCACGAACTGCTTGCTTCCCATCGGCAAGGGTGCCTAGTTGGGCAGAGAGCAGCGATCGGAGTTTGGCAACTAAATCAGCAACGACTGGATTGTGAATTTCTACAGCGCTCATGCGTCTCTGACCTCCATTTGCAGGGAGTCACGCAACGCGCCACTGTCAGTTATTTTTTGCCAAGTCGGAACGCCTGGACGGTATTGTTTTGGGTTGTCGCTGGCAATACTCCAATTGTGGTTGTCGATCGTGTCGCTGAATCTGCCTGCCATATCGTGAGCAAAAGCAGCAAAGGCAACGCGAATATCACCTCTATAGTGATCAGCAAATACTTTGGGGCAATTAGTCTCAGAAATTGCTACCGTTGTCCAGGGGCGAGCAACGCCACGACCGCCGATGTAATGCAACCCCATATGCACCTCATCTGCGTATGGGGCGCTCCATTCGTAGGAAGCAACTAAGCTAGGGGCTTCAAAGTCTTCATTCCACTTGAGTTCCATTAGGCAGCCCCCGTTAAAATGAGACTGCCTGATATTTTTTGACCAAACTTCTGAGTGATACCGCTGATTCTTGCTTGAGTTGTTGGGAGAAACACCCACTCGCCTTCGTAGGCTGCCTTGGAAATAGAATCGCTATAGACAGCAAAAGCTTTGAGTTGATTGTTGATACTGGCTGGCAAGAACTTAGGTTTAACAAGCCGTCCTTCTAGCTCTAGCTCCTGCCTGCCTGCGCCAGCGATCGGCGTGTTCGTTGCTTGCTTTGTCGGTCGTCTCACTGATGCCTGAACAACGATCGCCTGAGTATTGGAAACCTCATTGCCCGCACTGTCAAACGCTACGCCACCTGCTAAAGGCACCAAAAAAGTCAAGACCAAATTAGGTCTTTGATAATCAGGTGTAGGAAGTGAAGCTACAGCGGCGTCAAGGGCAGCGTTGACCACAGCAAAAGGCAAACTCTACGCCTTCAATCTGCCCTGCTCATCCCTTGAAACACGGGCTATACTTGGGAATCGGACATCATGTTTGCAAATTGAACACAACCGTGATATGCAAGAAACAGCGTGATCGCAAATTGCCCAATCAATTGGGTGGCAACATTGCCGCATTGCGTCGGTACTGGTGCATCACGCAGTCTGATTTGGCTGATTCAGTTGGACTCAGCAGACAGCAGTTAGGCAGGGTTGAGCGTGGTGAAGCGCAATTGAAAGCTGAGTACTTGCCTAAACTGGCGATCGAGCTTCGGTGCTTACCGGAAGAGTTGACAGATCAGGACTATACGGAGAAAAACTAATGGGTGAGTTTAAGGCTGTCGCTAAAAGATACGGTTCGTTTGAAATACACGAGTACTCATCGATGGATGAAGCTATTAGCGATATAGAAGGAGGCAACGACTTAGGTGAGCATTACGGCATCGGTATCTACAACGAGCAAAGCAATTCAGTTTGGCTCCCAGAAACTACCGCTGTACAGATTGATCATGATGGTCATTCGGGAGTCATAAAGAAAGCACTTAATTTACCCCAGGCTCTAGAGTTTGACTCTATTAGCAAGTTTGGAGAGGCAGGATGAAAGTTGAAATAGTATGTCCTGAAGGTCTTGCCCGTGGTACACGTGTTTTTGTCGATGGCAAAGAGATGACGTGCTTAACAGGGCTAACACTAACAATCGACGTTGATGAAATAGCACGACTAGAGTTAAGAACGATCATGGTAGGGCACGGTGATCAGCCTATGCTTAGAACGCTTGAAAATGGCGATCGAGAAATTAGGAAAGAATGCCTAGTCTTTACTGGCGAATTCGCCAATCTGGAGCGTGAAGAACTATGAAAAACTTATTTCTTTGGTTCAAATACATTGTTGTCAAGCATGAATCTACTTTGAACTTTGGCTGGTTGCGGCAATACGAAGTTGCCGCTACGAGTAATGGCGATGTTTTGGGTTATAGAGGCACAGTTTTAACGTTTCCATCTGGTACGGCTGTTGTTTTGAATGCTACGTCAACAACTTTAACGATCGCTAAATTATGAAGTGGGCGTACCTCAAGAAAAACGCGCTTTACCTCACTGAGTCAGACCTAAATAAACTCGGTGAGGAGCATTGGGAGTTAGTAGGTTTCGATGCCGGCAGCGCTTACTTTAAGCGTCCTCTGTCAGCTTCGCAGCAGTTACCTAAAAAGCCTAAATCAGTGCCACAGCTAGATACGGTATTGACTTATGAGGGAAGGGCGATCGAGATTTTCTCTAAGCCATATTACGAACCTAGTAGCACCATTGAGAAGGTTTATCGCTATCAGGTAGAAGGATTGCCAGAAGGGTTTTGGTTGTCAAGCGTTGAAACGGCAATCGCTGCTGCGAAGAGCGCGATCGATGAATACATTGCATACACAGGGCATACACAGGCGCGATCGATGCTTTACAGCAAACAAATGCGGCAATGGGATTAAGCACTGAGGTTTCTGATGGATAAGAGCGCTATCTATAAAGGCTTTCGGATCTCATATAGCAACGAAAGAGACTTAGCTAACGCAAAGACTGATATTGACCTTTACTTTGAAAACATTGAAGGTGGCTACCCTAGAGTCGCTACAAATCTACTTCGCACTGAAACATACAAAGGCATAGACGTTAGGGTAATGGAAAGGTACAAAGGGCTTAACCCAATCGAATATCAATGCATTTTTTCAGGTGAAAAGCTGCCATTAGCAAAGGCTGGCAATGTAATGTATGTAAGTACTAATAACAATGAAACTGTTGCTATAGAAAACGCTAAGAGCGCGATTGATAAAGCAATGGCAACAGCAACCAAAATTGTAGACAGCAATGATTAGCACAAGACAAGAAGAGTTTATTTTTGCTTGCTTTAAGCACAAGAACTTGACGTGTGGGGAGGTTCAACATGGTTTTGTTAAAGTACAAAGCGGCATGTTTGTTGAGCATGTTTCTACGGGCGTGCAAACAGTTAAGCTTTCATATATTTGCAATAAAGGTGAATCTGTTGCTTTAGAACTACGGCAACAATTAAATGCCTATCTCGAAGTAAGAAACAAAACGGCAGCACAAGAGCTTGAAAACTGGTTCCAACGTTGGGAGTCGCCACAGCGTACCCCAGTCGGGATTTTTGCCATTCCTAGACCCAACGGTGTGATGCCTGTACCGATCGGAGACGACAAACCCCACCTACTACGATTGTCTTGTGATGTCTGGTATGTGCAGGAGCGAAGCCTGTTTGATATATGCAAAGGTGAAATAGTTTGCAGGGTTGTATCTCAATCTATAAGTGCAGGCATTCCAGAAGCAGAGACAATAGAGCTAGATACCGACGAGTACGACTACTGAACCATGAACAATCTCTCTGAGTTAGCAGCCTCTAATCTGGTTGCCACAATGGGGCAAATCGCTGCCTGTATGAACCGCTACACGGAGTCACCAGATTGCCGCAATTTGGAAGATGCTTTGCTATTGTCTGAGACGCTAGGAAACTTGAGTGAAGCGATCGCGCAGCTCAAGGCATCGGGCTTGGTCGAGGAAGAAGCTTTTGCTGTGTGGGTGGCACGAGTGGGTCTGATGGTGAGTGAGGGACAATGAAAGTAGAGTTAAAACCCGGCGTTAGAATATTCGCTAAAGATCTCAAAACTGGTGAAGTAACAGAGATCACTGATTGGTTGTACTTCTTTGAAGAAGAGGGCATTCGAGACTTGAGTGGCGAAGGTCATGGAGCAAGTTATACGTTTTGGATAGAAACGCCAGATGAGGCAAATAAGTGAATAAATTAACGAAAGCTGATATAGCCAAGATTACGCCCGTCCATAAGGCATTGGTCAATAACCTGGTGTTTTGCCTTGCTCCTGGAGATCTTGTGCTGAAACATGACGGACTGACGGCGATCGTCTATATGCCATCATGCAATACTGTGATGCAGTGGGAAGCAGAAGAAGTCAGTGGCGGTGAGGACAAATGTCTGTCTTGGCGCGTTGCAGGAAACTATCAGCCAGATTAAGCCAAAAGAAAAAGCGATCGCAGTAGTCCTAAAACCACACGCGATCGCCCCAATCTACAACAGAGAGCATTAGAACAGTCTAAGCAACAGGCTCAGCAGGCTCAACAGGTGCCACTTCATCAGGTGCAATATTCTTGACACCAGCGATCGCAGCATCAACAGCAGCAATTTCTGCCGATAGGTCAACTTCTACTTCAGCTTCAGCCAAAGCAGCTTTCAATTGCTCGATCGTGGTGATCAAGGTGCCAACCTGAGTACGCTCGTCAGCGATCGTGGTTTGCAGTTCGTTTAGTTTGGTGTTCAGTTCAGCGACAGAAGCCATGATGAATTTCTCCAGATTAGTAAGCGTTTTCAGGATACGAGGCAACAAGGCAAGGTAGCCCAGCGATTGAAATGGATTCATCAGTTTGTCCAGAGTGGACAGTTCTATTTTAGCCGCGACTCTTGACTGCGATTACAATTTGTGTATTGGGATAGATAGGTTCCTTTTTAGT
The DNA here is from genome assembly GCA_019358895.1 of Tildeniella nuda ZEHNDER 1965/U140. Classification (GTDB taxonomy): domain Bacteria; phylum Cyanobacteriota; class Cyanobacteriia; order Leptolyngbyales; family Leptolyngbyaceae; genus Stenomitos; species Stenomitos nudus. Next base: position 55,519 of record JAHHIG010000007.1, read on the forward strand.
GGCAAAGTCTAAATACACTCCAGACCGAGTGCAAACCATCATCGACGCGATCGCTCAGACTGGGGCAGACCGTGCAGGTTGGCAAGCGGGTAAGATCAGCGAAGATACTTTTTATGACTGGGTAAAGCGATATTCCGAGTTTTCCGAGTCGGTATCTAGGGCTAAGGATGAATACCGTGACACGTGTCCAGGAACGTTGGTAAGGCAAGCTAGAAAGGCGTTTGCCGACTATCTGTTTGGTCGGATGGAACGTGTCACATACACGAAAGAAACGGGCATCAATGCACGCACTGGTGAGCCTTACGAAAAAGAGATCACGCAAAGGGTGCCAGTAGGAGTTCCTAAATGGGCGATCGAACGAGTTTTAGGCAAGCCGTTAGACATTCTAGAAGCGGTTAGCACCCTTTCTGAAGCAGGAGTTTTACCACGCTGGTTAGTGCAGGCTGTAAGCGATGAAGTGGGCAACGCTAGAGAAGGGATTACAGAAGTATTTGCAGGAGTCATCCCCGATCGCGACAATCGACGGGTTAGACCTGGACTCTCTGAAGAAACAGCAGCAGCGATTAGAGCACACCTTTTGGGCATCCAGCCCACCGATGCTACTGCCTTACCAACAACGGTGGATCTCAGACAATAGTCCCATCAAGATAGCGGAGAAATCGCGGCGGATCGGGTTTAGTTGGGCAGATGCAGCAGACTCAGCTTTGGAAGCAGCGCAAGCAGGCGGACAAGACACTTACTACATTGGCTACAATATTGAAATGGCTCAACAGTACATCAAGGATGTAGCGTATTGGGCTAAAGCTTATCAATTAAGCGTTAGTGATTTTGAAGAGTCAGTCATCGAAGAAAACGGAAGAAGTATTTTTACTTACACAATTCACTTTCTGAGTGGCTACAAAGTTTCCGCCTTGTCGTCTAGACCAGCTAACCTGAGATCAAAAAAAGGACGTTTACGTATCGATGAAGCTGCTTTCCACGAAGATTTAAAAGAATTGATCAAAGCAGCTTTAGCGGTTGTGATGTGGGGCGGGTCTGTCGGTATCTGGAGCACTCATGATGGAGAGGATAATCCTTTCAACCAATTGATTAAAGCAGTCAAAGCAGGCGATCTCGATTATGGTTATCATCGTGTTTCGTTAGATGATGCCTTGTCTGAAGGTTTTTACCAGCGTATCTGCTTGACTCAAAATCAGGTATGGACACCAGAAGCTGAATTTGCATGGCGATCGCAGCTATACAAAGACTACGGTGATGCCGCAGACGAGGAGCTAGGCTGCATACCTAAAAAACGGCAAAACGGCGATCCTGTTTACCCCAAATTCGATCGCGCCTTAAACAACTGCACAGATACGGTGCAACTTGGTGATCGCTTACATATTGGCATGGACTTTAACGTCACTAACATGAATGCTGTGGTGCATGTTGTCAGGAATGGGATACCAAGAGCGGTCAGTGTGTTGTCAGGCATTGCAGATACACCTGCCATAATTGCAGCAATCAAAAACCGCTACCCTAACCACACCTCTTTAATTTCTGTTTACCCTGACGCATCAGGGCAAAGCCGTAAATCTACTAATGCATCAACTTCAGACGTGGCATTGCTGCGGCAGGCTGGCTTCACGGTAATAGTTGATGGTTCAAACCCCGCTGTCAAAGATCGCATCAACGCAATGAATACAGCTTTTTGCAATCCATTAGGAGATCGCTGTTATCTGGTAAACGCCAGCGAGTGTACGCCTTACGTAGAAGCGCTAGAAAAGCAGGGTTGGAAAAATGGGGAGCCTGACAAATCACAGGGTTTTGACCACTTACCGGACAGCGCAGGCTACTTCATCTGTAAATTTATGCCGATCTCGGCAGCATCAGAAACCACCTTCGCGGCATCAGTACGATCGCACTCTGCCTCTAGTCGCTTCACTGGCAGGCGTTAGCACAAAAACGGCAACTTAGCATGTGTAGGGCATCATAGAAGAAAGATTGATTGTGAGTTATGCGATCGCCCATCCCTACACCTGGCAGAAATCGGCGTTTAGAAAACCTTTGGCAGACGATCACAGGTTTTGTCCGCTCAATCTTTGGTGGCAGTCAGCGCCCAGTCGCCTTCCAGCAATTTTACGGTTCAGATCAGACATCAACACGGGCACGTAACTACGATTTAGAGATTGGCGAGTATCCGATCAGGGATTACGATCGCGCTGTCGAGTTAATCGAGATGGCGGAATGGTGCCCTGAAGTTGCAGCAGCTACTGACATTCTCAAAGGGGCAGCATTGTCCTCTGAAGATGGGGACGACCAGGGGTTTACCATTGCCACCGAATTGAATGATGGCAGCGCGATCGACAAGCAAGTCTATACCGTTTGCCTCAATACTCTAGAGCGCCTATTCCCGCACTCTACTTCTCAAGTGGTGTTAGAGCGGATGCTGAACTGGGGTGATGCGTTCGCTGAGTTGGCGATCGACCTTTCTAAGAATCAAGTCAATTCTCTAATGTTTCTGCCCACGTGGGAAATGTTCAGGGTAGAAGCACAAGGCGAGTTATTAGGCTTTCAGCAACGACGCAGACTCTATGAAGAGGAACCAGCGAAAGTCTTTGTACCAGGGAAGGTAGTACATTGGCGCTATCGTCGCAAGAACCTATACGGTCGATCGCTGTTCCATGAATCGCCGCAGGACTGGGCACGGCTGAAGCGGGCAACAGATGCACTGGCGATCGCGGCTGACACGGTAGGCTATAACCCAAATCTACACGCAATGCAGGAGGGTACGACCCGCGAACAGTTGCAGGATTATCAACAACGGTTAGAGCAGCGACAAGCGGACGGCATCATTACTGACTATTATTTGATGCCGGGGCAAGACATTAAAAAGCTAAGCAACATAAACCCAGACATTGAGGCTTTAGCGGCTAATGTCTTGCAGTGGCGTAGTCGCATTGTGATGCGATCGCGTGTCCCTCCCTATTTGTTGGGATTGCCCGCGATCGGTGCTCAAGAGATTGCAGGACAGCCTGCATTGGAAAATGCCCGTCATGTGAACGAGATCAGAATGTGTTTGACTGAAGGCGTGATGCAAGTCTTGCACACTGAGCTATATCTGAAGGGGATTAATACTGGGCTGTGGTTGAATAAGCTGAAGCTGGTATTCCCCAAAATCATTACTAATGCGATGGCACCGGGTCAAGGGGCAAGTAGCGAGGGTGATCCCGGTGAGTTGGATGAACCGGGGATTACTGATTTAGATTCAACGCGAGTACCAATTTTTAGCACCAATGGGAGGCACCATTAATGAAACCTACAGAGCGGCAGGTAGTAGTACATACAAAGACTATTGACGGCTATGAGTACATCTCTCATTTTGAGTGGAAGCCTGAAGGTTTCTTTGATCCAACCATTCCTAGATATACGATTTGGGATATATCAGTAAAACCTAAAGATGCTTAACCAATGGACATCATCGCTAAAGACGATGCATTCAAGCCACCATCTGAGACTCTGCCACCTATGAAAGAATTAGAGGCGATCGCTGAAATTGACGATGCAGCAGTGAGTAACGCAATCGACCAGTGGAAAGCTAACCCACCTGATGCAGAGTTCAAGTTGATTCTAGAGGCGACTGACGATGCAGAAACGAATTAAGCTTTTGAACAGCAGCGATCGTGATTTTCATTACGGTGCAGACCGCGATCGGATTGTGCGAATCTTTCAGGAACGAGGCTACAGCATCAGTGCCTACGAAGCGCGATCGCTCTGGGAACAGTTTTCAGAAATGATGGCGGCGGGCTGGATGTCCCCACCTGAAGATGATGAAGAGGTTTTCAACAGTGTCAAAACCTTCTTTGAAGTAGAAGAGGCGACTGATGGCGAGTCGTGAGTTTGCCTACGATGCCTCATCCGGTCGTTACCGTGCCACCAGTGGTGCGGGCAAGGGGCAGTACATCAGCAGTAAGGCTATAACCGCTCTCACTGAGTCCTACATTGACCAGTCAAAAGAGAAGGCGCGATCGCTCACCTCTGATCTGTTAGCGGGAAATCTGCGAGTAGGTGAATGGGAGAAGGCGATCGCGCTTGAATTGAAGTCTGCCCACATCAACGCTTTCACTTTAGGCAGAGGTGGTCAAGCACGGTTAGAAACGGCAAAAGAGCGATCGTATGGGCTGATTGGTGCCGAACTGAAGAAAGAATACGGCTATCTCAGGGGCTTCAGCAAAGATATTTTGGCAGGCTACCTGAGTGAGTTGCAAATACAAAACCGCGTCTCTATGTACCTGGATGCCCTACACGGCAGTTTTGAGCTAGGAAGGTTAGAAGCACATAAAGCAGACGGCTTCATCAGAGAACGGCGCATTAGAGACTCTAGAGAATCGTGTGATGACTGCGTTGGGTACGCCGCTCAAGGGTGGGTAGACATTGGCTCACTACCGAATCCTGGCGACAAGTCGAGTTGCCGATCGATGTGCCGCTGTAGCAAGCAGTTCGACAAAGGCGATAGTGGTCAGGATAGTTTGTTAGCGCGATCGTGGGGATGGACAGGTGCTGCAATCTCTAGACCGCTGAGTATGATGGCTTTAAGTAAGAGTTAGAACAATGCTGCAATTCCCATCGTTTGATAGCGCGATCGCGTCCGTCCCTGGCATGGGGCAACCTGAACCCTGGCAACTAGACCAGATGAACAAATTCAGACCCAAAGGCATGAAGCCCTACACAGCCGATCAGATGGTATCGGTGCCCATGCTGGCATCCCACAACCTGATGAGCTTCAGTAATGGCGTGTGGGATGACCAATCGATTGAAAGCATGGCGGCATTCTTCCCCGGCAAGCCCATGAACCTTAACCACTCGTGGGAGGACGTGCAGCAAAATGTCGGGTTTGTATACTCTGCCTATGCCATCCAGACACCAGACGCACCCGTTAACATTCTGAATGCGGCTGATTATTTTGACATCAACCGAAGCATCGTCGCTAACCACGGCTTTCAATTCTTGCTGACCTATGCTGCGTTCCCTGCTGATAGTCCAGCGGTCAATGCAATCGGCTACGGCATGGCAAAAGATGTAAGTACAGGTGGCATCACTGACAGCACGATGATTTGCCCCTTGTGCGATGGGGAGTTCTTCACTGATGAATGTGACGGGCACATGCCACCCCACCCCATGCTGCTATTCTTTTTGGGCGATGAGGAAGGGATTGATTGGGCACCTTATTACATTCGTGCTGGTTTCCACACCGCTGTAGAGCTGACCCTATGCGTCAGTGGCAATTTACCCGGCGCTGAAGTGCTGACAGAACCTGAAGAAGCAGGTGATCCAGTAGAGGAAGAAGCAGGGCAGGCGATCGGGCTTCAGGTGATTCGTTAGTAATTGATGAAGTAAGCTCGCTCTACGAAGGCGCTGTTGATTGCATTAATCATTCTGCGGTTTGGATGAAGATTGCCAGATTCAATTATTTCTAATTGCGAAAGATCTATATCAATATCTTTAGCAAGATGCTCTTGCGCCATCCCTAACCGCTGACGCATTTCTCGTATTGCCTGACCACCCACACTCTCGCTTAATGTTAATTCTCTATATCTAGTCATCATCCCTCCAAATCTGGTAACGGTTTTTCTACTAACAGTCGGGCATCAATCTTCAAGGCATGGGCGATCGGAAATAAACAGGTGGCAGGCAGAGTGCGTCCACGCTCAATACTGCTAACCCATCGCTGCGATCGACCCAGTACAGATCCAAGCTTTGCTTGAGAAAGTTCTAAAGACAATCTTCTGATTCTGATATTACGAGCAAGGATTCTATCAGGATCGTGCAACACTTTTTAGTCTCAATCCCGCTAACTTAGCCAAATACTGGTTACAACCAATTATACCCGCAGAGATAGAGGGCAGCATGTAATTAAAGTTTCTGAAAACTGCTGCCCAATGCGTACCCGTAAACAATCTGTGTTCGTAAAAGACGAACTGAACCAGGATGCAGCCATGAGCGAGACGGATCGCATTGTGGCTGCTGCTAAAGCTTCAATCGCCTCCAAGTCTGCCAACAGTGGTAAAGGCTTCACCAAAGATTCTACAGCGGCAACTGTCGCGGTGACACCTGAACCAGAAAAAGAGCCAACCGAAGAGCCTGAACCCGTAGCGCCTAAAGTTGAGCCAGTTACAGAAGTAGCTGCTGAATCTGTAGCTGTGACCGCTTCTATTACGGCTGATCAATTGGCTGATGTTGTTAGCAGTGCCGTGCAAGCTGCGATCGCACAGCACAAAACGGAAACTGATAGCGCGATCGCGTCAATCAAAGAACAATCGCAAACACAAATTGACGCTGCCAAAGCCGCTGAACAGGAAGCCAGAGACAAGGCTGAAGCATCTGAAGCGTCACGCCTGAACCTAGTGAAAGCTTTCAACCTTGACAAACTCTCTGGAGAACAAACACCCGTGACCAGCAAAGAGGCAGGGATGCCGATGGTAAACCGTCTCACTTCTACCAAGTCGGACGTGCCGATCGGTTCGGTTAAAGAGTTTCTAGAACTGGCTCAGTCATTGCCTAAAGTCGTTCGCAACTCGCAACGCGCTGGGCAAATGGTTTCTTACGACTGGCGTGAGCTTGACGCTTACACCCGCGACAACAAGAAGCAGATGATCAAGGATATGGAATCCTGGGGTAAGGGCATTGGCTTGTTCCGAGGTTCCAACCAAATTACTACTGATTCGGCGACCATCATCAACAACATCCCCGGCGGTTTCCTGGAAACGTTATCAAGCATGATGCGTTCCAATAACCGCCCTGCCTACGTGTTCTGGCAATTCATTGATTATCAATTCGATTTTGCCGCTCGTATGGGTAGCACAATTGACATCCCTCGCGCTGCTTACATCACCGGACCACAGCAAGCTAGCGATCGTCTACTGTCTGGCGGCGGCGTTTACTACCCAATCGATGCAGCCCGTCAGCCTGTACAAACAGGGATTGTGCCTGTCACGATCAAGGAATGGGGTTTAGGCAAGGATTCGACCGCAGCGCCGATCGGTATACCTACGTTTGTCGAAGCCTATTCAATGATCAACCTGCTCGACATCGTGAATCGCAACCTGATGCACGATTTTTACGCTTGGGAAGATCAAAGCGTGATTGAAGCGTGGGACGATACCAGCCGAGTCGTCTACAACAATGGTGGCGAGGTCACAACGCTAGCATCGGATGTTGTTGCCACTAAAGATGGCACGATGACTGAAGATTACCTGCTGTCAATGTTTGGCTACATGCAAGATTTGCAGATTCCTACTCTGACCGATGGTTGCTATATCGGCTGGCTCAATTCTCGCTCTGTCACTCAGCTTAAAAAGTCTTTCCAAACCGTCTGGCAAGCCTCCACGCCTGAAGAATTAAGCGATCTGACCAACATCCTTAATCCTGGCGTCTTGAATGACACAGGCAAGATCAACGGCTATGTTGGCAACTACGGCGGCTTCCACCTGTTTACTTCAAACAACTGGGGGAATGTTTCTGGTCGTGGTTTGCAAACAGAGACGATCGGCGTGACAGCTGGCACCGAAACCCGCAAAAATTACTTTGCAGGGGTGAACACGATCGCTAAAGGCGTAGGGATGCCAGTAGAAATTCGTCAGGACAGCTTGACTAACTTCGATCGTATACATAGTTTTACGTGGCTAGAACACTCATCGGGGTGTATCGGCATCGATGTTGACGGCGCAGGTGATACGTCGCTCGTGCCCCAGCAATTACGTGTGATTGAATCGCGCAACACGACAATCAAGCAATAGATCAGCACTGAGGAATATTCACCATGCCTGATCTAACTGCCCGCGCCAATGAAATCAGATCGCTGCATTGGAAGCGCCAAAAGCAAATGGCTGACGCGCTTGGCTTAGTTAAACCTGACTCTGTGAGTTGGGATGAGCTTGCCGAAACGATCGCAGAAGCTGAAGCGACCAACCCTGACGCAGCGGCGATCGAATCACAATTACCTGCCGAAAATTCTGAAGACGATCCGGCAGTGATGCCAGGTGCTGTCACAGAACTTGGAGAGGATGTATTAATTGCGCCTCTCGCGCTGAGTTTTGCGCTGCGTGGCAACGTTTGCCCTGCCTGCAATGAAAAGCTACGCTCCGACAATAACGGGGTTTTCTGCCCTGTCTTTAATGCTGATTGCCCACGTAACCGAAAGGTAAGCTAAATGGCTGTTTCTATCCCTGTTAAAGCCACCCGACTGCATCAAGACGACCTAGGTGGCTTGGTCAAAGTGCAATACGATTTTGCTGTCCACGGTGGCGCGATCGGTGCTATCGCCATCCCGCTGCTGCTGCCAAATAAAGCTGTCATCTTTGACGGTTTTATGGATGTTGTCACTGCTCCAACGTCATCAGGCTCTGCCACGATCGCAGCTGGCTTCAATACAACTACCGACATTAAAGCAGCTACGGCGATCGCCTCTTACACAGGCATTGTTGCGGTTGTTCCTGTTGGCACGGCTGCGGCTGCTCTGAAATTAACCGCAGATCGACAGTTGACGCTCACTGTTGCAGTGGCAGCTTTGACTGCTGGCAAGATTAACTTCTTCTTCAAGTATTTCATCAGCGAATAGCGATGACCGCAATCTTCACTGAAGACGACAAGGATATTTACGCGCCTTCTGTGACTTTGACTGATGATGCTTTGACAGGTGCGATCTCGTTCTTACAAGCATTAGTTGAAGGAACAGAAGGCGCTAATCGTCCATTGGCGCTCACTCAGTTTGAAGAGATCTTAGAAGTCAATCGCAACCTACAAACAGTCAGACTGTCTTATTTGCCGATCGCTGTCAGCCCAGTCATAGCCTTGCAATACCGCTCTGGCAACTATCTTAACCACCACTATCGCCCGGTAGGAACAAGCGCTTGGCAGTCAATGACAGGCAATAACTACATCCTGGATCGATCGACTGGACAAATCAACCTGAACGCTGAATGGTTGGATTCTTGGGGTCGGCGTGGTGCATCGCCTGCTACCGAAGTGACAGCAGTCTATACGGCGGGCTATGACTTCACAACCGACTCTTATGATGTGCAGCAGATTAAAGCTCTATTTGGGCAATTGCTAACTTACCAGCAAAGTGCTCGATTCTTTGGCTTTGAATCTGTAGACGTTGATCAGGAAGTGGCTGTAAAGATGGCACCGACCGCAACAGTGCCAGTAATCGCTCAAATCCCTAAATCATTACTGCTGCCTTTTAAGAAATACCGACCTAGAGGCACTTAATTTGAAACCCGATCGCGCCTCCCTGTCTCCGCCTTCCTCACCTAACCATGACCACACTGATGAAAAGTAAGAGCAAAGGCAAGGGCGATCGGGCTGTGGTTGTGCTCTGCACAGTTGACTGGAGGTTTTAGGCGATGGCGCTACAACTTGCTGCTAATGGCTTTGATATTGAGACACTAACAGGTGACGCGGGTACTTATACATGGGCTGATGTTGTCGCACTTGGAAGCACGAATCTAACTAGCAATACCGATACCAATGGAGTAACCTACTACCGTTGGAAAGGAACGATCACGGTCGGCTCTACAGCCACACTCAATATCCTGGGTATCAACCTTGAATTGTTAGGTGTTTCAACTTCTCAGCCAGGATGCATTCGAGCGACAGGCAGTGGTACAGTGAATTTTGGGGAGTCTGTCACAGTTGGCAGCAACATAGTCTATAAAAACGGTTGTCAACTAACAATTTCTCGTCTTTTTTATAACAGTGCCAACAACGGGGTGCTTTACGCGGCGTTGAGCTACGACACTTCCAGCCGTAGCTCAACTGGGGCAAAAATTAACCTTTACGCCACGCAAATTAGAGCGCGTCCTGATTTAGTAGCAGCAGGTATAAAACGCTTAGACCTATTTGTATCGAGGATTATAAATACGACAATTGAAAGTGTTGATCCGGCAATCTTGACAGGTGCAGCCGACGCAAAAGGAACGTTTGCCTACTTGCAACCCTCTGGCACAATGGCAGATTCAACCATAATTTATGCTGCTACAGAGTTTGTCACTACTGCCACGCTAAGCGGTGTAAACCGCATCTATCAGCCGTATACAGGGATTGTTGCTTTTAGCGCACTTGATATTACAGCCGCAATTATTGACTCTACTTACGATTACTTTAGTGCCAAAAATTCGGGTATAAAAGTTGTTAACTCCCCGCTAGTAGACCTCACAAAAGGTTTGATTTATTGGGTCAACGCTGCAACCGTTGAAGCCACAAAAATTTATACGCATGACCTTAAAATTACAGACGGCGGTGGCAATGTCAACAACGCTTTTGTAGTGTATACAGGCTATTCCAACCTGAACAATACGAGTGCCCCAGATGGCTCTGTAGGTCGATTTCGTCTTGTCTCCGAGCGCACTAATCTCGGTAGTGGTTATTATACAGGTGGAGGGGATTACCTCAGCTTCTTCCCAACTCCGATTCCAACCGTTTCTACCTCTAGTTACACGCGGCAAATTCGCAGCTATTTGCATCAAGAGGAAGCAGAAACACTTACTATTGATTCTCAAATTGGATCGACAACATTACCTTCTACGATCAAACTTGCTGTTGATGCAGGTATCACGCAAACCAACACCACAACAGTTGGAGCTTATACGGGAATTACAAACGCTTCCGCCTTAATAACTCTTTCTGGCAGCCTGTCTCTAGCTCAAGTTTACGATTCACGCAAATTGTACTGGCGTAACACAGACAGCATCACAGCACCTTTTCGCAGTGGGCAGTTAGCTGATTTTGGGAACACTAATTTGACAATCGCCTCTGGTGGCGTTCTCAATGCTTCTACCGCTAAATTTTCAGATGGCTTCAAATCAAACGGCACAATCACGCTACTTTCTCCCTCCAGTCTCACAACCACATTTCAAACGGATAGCGGCACAGTAGCGCTTCAAGCGGGCGGAGACTATCGACCAATTGCAGCAACAGTTGGAGCGACAGCCACAATCACGGTAGCGGCTGACACCGACATCTCAACTTGGGAGCTAGCGGCAGGCGCTACAATCAATCGTTCCGGTACTGGCACTCGTTTGGTCACGGTTAAAACATTAACTGGCATCGCAGCGGGTACTGACGTAACGCTACAAACGCCTGTGACAACAATCACTATCTCAGGTATTCCAACAGGTGCTAATGCTATTTTAGGTGTCATTGATCTAACGACAATGGCTCAGACGTTCCCCACGATCACAGGGGGCACTGCAACAATCCCTGTTAATCCAGCACGTAGTTATTTTATCGCTTGCGATGCTAGAGGCTATCTCAGAGAAACGGTAACGCTAGCTGGTAACGTGCCTAGCTACACATTTAACCTAACTAACTTCAGGTCACTCTACGATGCTGGTGTTAGCCGCTCAAGTGATATTAGTTTCAATACAAGCACGTTTGAGGTGATGATTGGTAGTGGCACGGCTAATCTGTCATTGGCTGATGTTTTCCATACAATCGAGGATTACCTAGCAACTCCTGAAGCTGTCTTTTTTAGTACTCCTCCCTATCCACAAATCGTTTCTACTGGATCTGGTACTGCAAGACAATATTTAATTTTCCCATATGATGCTGTTGCAGGAACACCAAACCCAGTACGCATTAAACCCAAAACAACAAACACATCAGATCCAACGCTGACCGACTTTGTGATTGTTCATGAAGGTTCGACAGCACCACTATTTACTATTTTCGATTTTACTGGTGCTAGTGGTAGAACGATTCGCTTTCAAACCGAAGCAGTAGCAGCGAGTGTAACAGTGAGTGGTAGTGGCGCTTTAACAACTGAGCAGTCAGCTCAGTTAACGGCTCTCAGCGCTACGCTATCAGATTCAGGCGTATTCAGTACAGGCGCTTTAGTCAACACAAAAGGCGTAATTGGGCTTGCTACTGCAAACTTGGACACACAGCTAACAGGAATCAATACAAATATCGATCAAATTCCGTTAACAGATTATAGCGAGGATATTACAACTATCAAGGACAAAGTTAATCCGTTAACCTATACAGTCACAAATCAAGTTGATTCCAATCCAATCAATCGTACCGGCTTCAATCTTTCTAGTGCTGGAATACAAGCCATCTGGAACGCCCTGGTATCTAGTTTCACTGCTGATGGTACTATCGGCAAATACATTGTCGATTATTTAGACGGTATTGTCGGTTTAGCAGCAGGTAGCAACTTAATCGTCACAGCGATTCAAGAAAGAACAAATCAATTGTCTTTCACAGATGGTAAAGTTGATGCTCAAATTAACAATTTGCCTGCCATTCCAAACAATTGGATTACCGCAGCAGGCATCGCCACTGACGCTATTGATGCTGATGCTTTAGCTACAAGTGCTGTCACTGAGATTCAATCAGGGCTATCGACCTACAGCGGTGGCGATACAGCAGGTACTACAACGCTACTCAGTCGCCTCTCGGTGGCAAGGTCGGGATACCTAGACAACCTAACTAACCTTGATGCGTCAGTGTCAGCGCGTCCAACGCTAACGCAGATAGAAGACTCTACAGTACTGTTCAAAACCTCTCAATATACCGCACCCGCGAATAGTGTTATTTTGAGCGCGATCGGCAATATCCCCACTGTTGTTTACACGTCTACGCTAAGCAGCATCTTGTCGAGCGTGAACGGTATCCCCAACACTCCATTGCTGGTTGGTGATAGCCGCTTGAATTTCCTGGATGCGTCGATCGCAGCTATCCCCACGACAAAAACGGGCTACTCGCTAACAGGTGGCGAAAGAACAGCGATCGCTACAGCCGTTGAAACACAACTGACGAGCGAATTTGAAGCACTCCCCACCGCCACAGAAATCAGAGAAGAGATGGACGCGAATAGCAAACTGGTAGCGATCGACACTAACGCCCAGATTGCAAGACAGGGAGTCACCAACCGTTACAAAATCGATGAGGATGCCAATACAGGCACACTGTACGCTGATGATGGCACTACACCGATTGCAGTGCAAAACCTGCTAGACAAAGATGGTAATCCTGCCAGTACGCAAACTTACGAGAGGGTACCGCAATAGTGTTGTTCCCTTCAGGCGTGAACCCAGACAGCACAAATCCGGGCTTCCCGTTGGGCATCGACCCAGCAACACTGCTCGTCCTAATCCTGATTACTTGCCTCACATTCACCCCGGCACCAGCATCTATTGTCACCTTCACTTTTATCAGTCCTTCAGCAACACTCGCATGGTTCTCAGTGCTGAGCGACCTTACCTTTACCGATCGCCCTACCGTTGAGGTCGTCTTCAATGCCAATCACACAGCTTGCCCTTAAACCAGATTTGACGATCGGGAATGACCCGGCAGTCTACGCCTTTGACTTGGTGATCAATGGAGAAGTCGTCGCCACAGCGCAGCCAACCACCGTGATTAAAGTGGGCGTAAAGGCGATCGGACAAACCGCCCTACTGGTTCCTGCTACTACAGCTACGCTGACTCCTGGCAACCCTACGATCGGCAAATGGACGGTCAGTTTTAGCAACACCACTACGCTGCTGCAAGACCCTGCCAACCTTGGTAGCGCCATGCTCAAAGAATTGCTGAAATATCCAGACGATCGCGCGGACGATGTGACTGGGCTGCCCACTGGCTTTTGTAAGGCTTTAGTGGAACTTCAGATTGGTGCACCCTATAACAAACGCACGGAGCAGGCGTTAATTTATATCGGCAAGGGGTTGATCGCTTAAACCATGCCTGAACTAACTTGGCTTGAAAGCCGCGAGACTCTACTCAAATACGCTATGGTGCAAGCGCTTAACACAATGCCCTGGTGGATGCCTGCAAGCTGGGCGATCGCGCTGGCTGAGCGTAGGGCTAAGGCAGTGTGCGATCGGCTTGCCCAATGAACCGCTTGATCCTTCCCACGCTCCAAGGCGACCAACAGCGGCAAGTGCTGAACGAATTGGCATCAGCAGACCGTATTAATAACGTCGATCGCCTGAACATTTACCGTCTTTTCGGGTTAGGTGCTGGCGATAAAGTATCGATCGCCTCACTCTGTTTCTTTACTCATCTGGACCTGAGCGCTGTCACTCTAGGCAGCGAAGTCTATATCAACCACGCCGTTTACTTTGACAACGGGGCAAGCATTACGGTGGGCGATCGCGTAGACATCGGCGATCATTGCCGTTTGCTCACTGGTACCCATGCGATCGGTTCTGCCCATGAACGCGCTGGGTATGGCTGTGTACGCAAACCCATCAGTATCGGCGCTGGCTCGTGGCTAGGATCTGGAGTGACGGTGTTGCCAGGGGTAGAGATCGGGCTTGGATGCGTGATTGGTGCCGGGGCTGTGGTCAACCGCGATTGTGAGGATGGGTGGCTCTATGCTGGGGTGCCTGCCAGGAAGGTGCGGCTGTTGCCAACACTCTAGAATGCCGCGACTTGGCAACAGCCGATCGCTTCAGGGCACAAATTTGACGTTGTACCGCTCACAGCAATCAATAAATTCAGCCTCGGTTTCAGCCCATATGTAGCCGATACCTCTCGCTGAAACCTGATAATTATTTGGGGCGTACAAAGTGTGCGCGACATCACGAGCAATCAAAGAGCCGTCTCTGAGTTGGTTGAAATCAATCAAACAGATGAGCGATCGTACCTGCATCTGCTCTACAAAATAAGCATAATCGTTTGAGAAATTCGACTCGTCTACAGCCCTTATGGTTGTCATGTCCGCGATCGCTTATTTTTACGTTTTAACTCTTTAAGTCTTGCCATTTCTTCATAGGCTTCATTTGCTCTCGCTAGTCGTCCACCCATAATGTTGTCGTACCAATCAAGAACGTCTTGCTTTGTTTCTGACACGTCACATTTATCAAAAAGCTGTAGCAAAATCGCCCGACCTCGCACGCCGCCTTTTTGCCGATAATCCTCAAACTCAGCAGCACTATTGGGCGACTCCTTGTGGCACCAAGAGCACAACGTAATCAAGTTATCCAAATCATCCTGACCACCAAGGCAAAGAGGCTGAATATGATGCACTTCCAGCCTACTATCAGCGCTGTCTTCATAGCAACACTGGCACATATGCCGATCGCGCTCTAAAGCTTTTTGTCTGTGACTAGTTCTTTTGGGGCGATCTTCTGCTGGTGCCCAATCCGCAAAATCGTCTAAGCTTGAATCAACCATAGCCTTCCTCTAAAAGGTTGATGGACAGATCGCTTGTTGGGTTGCAACCCTTCAGGCGATTGTTTTATACGGCAAAACCGCTCCATACCATTGTACTCGCTGTTTACAGGTAGCGTCTACGATCACTCGAGTCGCGCCGTGTTTGAGGACAGCGCGGAAGATGTCACGAGGATGGGCGAGGGTTTCGGTAGCGGTGCCGATCGTAATGACCTGTGTTCCCAGCAACCGATGTTTGACATCTAGCATCAAGATGGCGAAGCGTTCTTGGGGCTGCCACATGAGGTCTTGGCTGAGGGCAGCGGCAGCGATCGCTGGGTCATCCACGATCGTATGTTCAGGGGGACGAGACTGAAAGACGCGCTTGCCAAGCTCGATCGCTGCTAAAATGGTAGCTGCCTTCGCTTCACCAACTCCTGAGATGGCGGTTAACTCTGGGATACTGACCTCTCGCAGGGCGGAAAGCGGGTCATGCTGATGTTTACCCACAAATTGCAGGATGTATTGTCCTAGCCCAACCGCAGAGAGTTTGCCGGGTCCCTGCCCCGTAGCGAGAAGAATAGCCAACAGTTCAGCCGTAGCCAGATGCTTGGCTCCATAGGCAACCAAGCGCTCTCGCGGGCGTTCGCTGGCTGGCATGTCGGCTACTTTAAGACAATAGGTCATGCACCAAGAGATTGTTGAGTGAAGAGTACCTCTTAGTTATGCCCAACACTCAGTCATGCCCAACACCAATTTTAAAACTGACAACGGGGGCTAGCTGCTCCTTTCAGAGCGACAGACCATGCCATTAATTGCTGTCATTGAAGCGTTACTGAAGCAACCACCGATTCCGTTTAAGCCAGAGCAGCAGTCGCTCAAAGGCTGGGTGATGTACTGTTTGCGCGATCGCGGCTTCAAGGTCATTTATGCTCAAAACGCTGATTTTGCGATTGAAACACGAGAAGGTGGCAAGGTGTACTTTAACGTCACCGAGGCGACTGTGGAGCAAGATAGTAACACTGTTTGGATTGTGCGCGATCGCGCCACCCAGCAAATCACTGTACTTCCACCACAGGCATAGTTTCCAGAAATCAGCCTTTGTGTAGCTAGAACGGTGCTTATGAGACGCGTGCTTTAGAAGAGGGTCTCAGGTTTGCAGTCTGCCCGCGCATGAAGCGATCGGCAATGCGAGACCGCTGCTGCCAGTCCAGGCGAAGTTTGTCGTCTGATCTGCCCGTCAGTAAGGTGGTGATTTCGTCCCACAAGGCGCGATCGGCGGTATGAAGGTCAAGGAGCATTAAGCTGACCCCTAATAGCAGTAGCGTTACGCCAAACACAAACAGCCCTAACGAGATAGGCACTAGCCATTCCAGGTTAATCAAGGTTCTCAGCGCCAACGCCAAGGTGCTGACGATCGCACACATGAGCGCGTAAGCGTTGGCTAAAACGCTGTAACGCACCACTTTGTAACGATGTTGTAACTGACGCAGGTGCTTCTTCGCCTGCAATACGCGACCAGTATAGCGATCGCCCCCAGTGCCCTCATTCCCCAAGCCCAACCGCTCAATGCACTGGCGTGCTGCTTGCAAGCCCTCCTCAAGTGCGCTCTGACGGAGACTGATGCGGCTCAGCAGCAGCGCACACGCTAACGTCATCAGCAGTGAATTCAGAATTAGCTGGATTAATTGGGTTGTCTGCTCAACGCTCATGGGATTTCCTCAGCCTTGCAGGCAATGTAGGCAAATGATACGAGTTGTTGGTCAAGGAAGCAATCAATAGTCATGAATAGCATTATTATGTTAGTACATACGAACTATTTGCGCTACCCCAGCCGAAGAGAAGTGCTGATTCTTTCGCTACAGTACGCAATGCGTTATGGCAGGAAGGATGTACAAGCTAAAGTTCTCATCTACACGGCTCGGACATCTAGGTTGTCAAAACTGGCAAAGAAACCGCGATTAAGCAAGACGACGATTAAGCAAGACGACCCGACTGGATACTTCTTCAACCGCCAACGAGCAGAGCCACAGGAAAATGCTGAAGTGCCTCACTCACCGCGATCGTGCCCTGAGTGTGGATGGACTGATTTGTCACTGCGTTTGTCCAGGTTGATGGGAAATTTGAGGGCACAATGATGTGGGTATCGTGCCAAACGTCTACTCCTAAAGGACGCTCACCGGGTTGAATCAAACTGGTCAAAAAGCGAGGTGCGATCGCGATCGCAACCTGCCCCTCAAAGGTGCGAGCAAACGCGACTATATGATTCTGCAAAACACCATCTACGGTTAGCGGTTGGTAATCACCCTGCTGAAACAACGCTGCAAAGTTCTTTCTAGCTTGCAGTAGCTGATAAGTCAAAAACAGCTTAATGTTGCCATTAGTTCTATTAGTAAAAAGGTCATCAATGAGCGCAAGCGGATCATGCAGCACGTTTGCTTGGATTTGCATTAAAGCAGCCGATCGCTGGTCGTAAGCAACCGGACGACGGTTATCAGGATCGACAAAACTCAGGTTCCAAAACTCATCGCCTTGATAGAGGTCAGGTACTCCAGGAGCGGCATTTTTGATCAAAACCTGTGACAGTGAGTTGAAGATACCGTACTCTGCAATCGTTGCTTGAAACGGTCTAAATTGGCTTAAAAAATCGTTTTCAGGTGTAGCTAACAACGTTTCAACAAAAGTGCTAAACCCTCTTTCATAATCACTATCAGGGCGCAACCAGGCGGTATGAACTTTCGCTTCCCGAACCGCTTTGATCACATAATCTTTGACCCGATCGACAAACTCAGGAAACTCCGCGTCAGCAAATGGCAATGATCCCACTAACGTTTGATAGAGAAAATATTCGTCATTGCGATCAGGAATCGTTCTGCCCCCAGTACGCACTTTTTGACTAAAGTTGAGTTCTGCCCAGTGTTTGACTTGTTCTGCCCACGCATCAGGAATTTCTGAAAGTACATTTAAGCGTGCTCTCGCATCTTCGCCACGCTTTGTATCGTGTGTTGATGTTGTATTCATCGAGTGCAGCCACTGCTGTACTTTACGTTGATTAAACTCATGAAACTGTGTTGGGCTAATGCCAAAATGGCTCGGATTGCCGCCGACTTCATTGAGCGAGAGCAAGCGATTGTAAACATACAGCAGCGTGTCTTCAATGCCTTTTGCCATCAATGGTCCAGTCAGTTGCTGCATCCGCATGACAAAACCCAAACGTTCAGCTTTTTGATCATCCGCTAAGTGTTCGCTGTCTTCTCGCAGCAGGATTGTTTCAAGGTACTCCAGCTCTCTTACAAGCAGTGGCAAATGCTGCTTAGCAAGCGCGATTGTTTCCTGAACAACACGTCGATCGGTATCGCTGACCGTATTAGAAGCAACATAAGTGCGGTAAATCGGAAAGAGCGCTAACACTTCGCTTAAGGCACGCTTTAAGCCATACGCAGTAAAGTCACCGCCCGATCGTGTTTGAGCGGCAATACGCTTCAAACGTTGTGCCAGGTTTTCAACATCGCCCGCTAAATTCTTATCAATGATCAGCCATTTCTTTTCGGCTGATAGGCGATCGTAATCAGCGCTTACGCCTGTAAACGTAATGTAAAAATGATTGAATGCAGCTTCGTTTGCTGTGTTGCAAAAAAGCCCGTTGACATAGTTTAGAAATTCGTAGCCACTGGTGCCTTGAATTTGCCAACTGGTCGGCAATGCTTCCGTTAACTCTAGAATTTTTTCGACTGTAATATACACATCACCAATTTTTTCACGAAGTCGCTCTAAGTATTCGGCTGGATTATAAAGACCGTCAATGTGATCAATCCGTAACCCTGTAAAAATACCATCCTCAGTTAGTTGGGTAATGAGCGAATGCGTTTTGTGAAAGACTTTAATTTCTTCAACTTTGACTGAAATCAACTCATTCACTGTGAAAAAGCGGCGGTAGTTGATTTCTTCTGCTCCAACTTTCCAAAATGAGAGCCGATAAAGTTGTTCACTCAGCAAACTATCGAGAAGATTGAAGCTTTCTGAGTTGCCGACTTCACCGTTGAATGACTGCACATTAGCAACAAATAATTCTCTAACTGCTTCATTTTGTTCGTGCAATTCCCACAGTAAGCCCTTTACAAATGCCACCTGATCATACCGTTCTCTGCCTTTTGCTTCAGTCGGTATGTTCTTAAGGAGATAAAGGATGCCCAGTAGTTTTACAAAGTCTGGGTGTCGTCTGCCGAGAGATTTTGTTAACTGCCCTAAGTTATAAGTAATGAACCGTGCATATGACTCGATGCGAACTGGTAAGCGTAGACCAAAGTAATTGACACTCAAACCTGTTTCGTCATACGCAAGTTTGATTTCGCCATTCTCTAAACAATCGCTATATAAATTGCCTAAGAGCGGTGCTAGTATTCGTCCGCGAATATCTTCATATGCGTGATTCCAATCAATATCAAAGTAGTCAAAACTATCCGAATCAAAGCCGTTTTCCAAAACATCCATCAACCACAGATTCTGGCTGTCGTATGCCATGTGGTTGGGCACAATGTCTTGTAGCCAACCCATTTGATGCTGCTGAGTCGCACTTACCAGCGCATCAAAATCTTCGTGGGTACCCAGTTCAGGGTTAAGTTGTGTTGGGTCTACAACATCGTAGCCATGACTACTTCCAGCTCTGGCTTTAAAGATGGGAGAGGCATAGAGATCAGAAATACCTAGCTCTGCAAGGTAAGGCACGATCGCAGTTGCTGCGGCAAAATCATACTCTTTACGAAATTGAAGGCGATATGTAGAAACCGGAATTCTCATATATCATGACTCATGAATGAATGCACCTAACTGTCACTCCAATTACTTATAGGTTATGCCTGATAAAGGGCAAAACTGATTGGTGGTATTTTGAGGGTTTGATCAAGCACTAATGTGGATGGCAGCGTTGGGTTAGATCCCAACCATTTCTCATCAGCGGAATCAAGAATTTTTTGCCATTTGGCATCAGGCATTTTTGGGTTGAAGCTAACAGCCGACTGGCTAAAGTTCATGAAACAATAAATTTGGCTTTCAGGAGACCAACGATGGAGCAGCAGTAACTTTTCGTCTTCCAATGCGGTTGCCTTCAGATTCTGTTTATCCAGTTTCTTAAGGGCTGGAATGGTGCGCCGAAGCTGGATGAGCTGTTGATACAGATCACGCAAAACTTTGTGCTTGCCTTCGTTGCGTGTTTCCCACCGCAGTTGCGATCGCTGAAAGGTTTCCTCAGCTTGAGGGTCAATATATTCTCCCTCTAAATGGAAGTGAGCAAATTCTCGCTTTCTACCTGCTCTGACTGCTTCCACTAAGTTTGGGTCGGTATGGCTCACAAAATAGAGAAACGGCGCATCTTCGCCATACTCTTCGCCCATAAACAACAGAGGTACGTTTGGTGACAACAGGAGCACTGCCGCACCCAACTTCAGTGACTCAAAGGAAACAAGATGGGTTAAGCGATCGCCCAGCATCCGGTTCCCAATCTGGTCATGGTTTTGAATGCACACCACAAACTGCTGACCAGGCAGGGCGCTGGAATCGCTCCCGTGCCAACGATCGCGGAACGGCGAATAATCCCATGAGAAGACGAACCCCTGCTTCATTGCTTTTGCCAATTGCTCACACTTGCCGTAATCCTGGTAGTAGCCAATTTGCTCCCCTGTGAGTAGCGTATGGGTACAGTGATGAAAGCCATCATTCCACTGAGCGTCCATCCCATAGCCGCCTTCATTCAGCTCACGGAGAATCCGCACGTCATTCACATCATTTTCAGCAACAAGGTAAAACTTTCGTCCTTGCTGCTGAGACAGCTCAGCAACCCGTTCTGCCAATTCCTGTAGGAAGTGCTTGGCGTTCAGATCAATGATGTGATCGGTGGCATCCAAACGCAGCATGTCGAAGTGGTACGTGTCGAACCAGTACAGCGCATTTTGCAAAAAGTAATTGCGGACAGCATAGCTTTGAGCGCCATCAAAGTTCAGCGCACTTCCCCAAATGCCCTTGTATTTCTCGGTAAAGTAAGGACCGTAATCGCTGAAGTAGCTGCCTTCTGGACCAAAGTGGTTGTAAACGACATCTAGCGCGATCGCCATCCCATGCTGATGGCACGCGTCAACAAGATGCTTCAAGCCCTCTGGTCCACCATAAGAGCTTTGGACTGCAAAGGGATAAACGCCGTCATAACCCCAGTTGCGGTTGCCCGGAAATTGGGCAATGGGCATGAGTTCGATCGCGTTAACTCCTAGCGCTTTGAGGTCAGGCAAGCGGGGGATGATTGCCTCAAACGTCCCTTCAGGCGTAAAGGTGCCTGTGTGCAGCTCGTAGATGATCAGCTCATCCAACGGTATCCCTGTCCATTGACCGTCATGCCAGCTAAAAGCGGTCTGATCAACGACCTGAGAGGGACCATGCACGCCGTCTGGTTGAAACTGAGACGCTGGATCAGGACGCTCAGTATCGTCGTCTAACTGATAGAAATATTGTGTGCCAGGGGCGATCGCGTCAGCCGTTAACTGCCAATAGCCAGAACCAATTGCCTCCATAGGCATCAGTCGCCCTCTGGGGGAGACAACGGCAACAGTAACCTGCTCGTGTAGCGGTGCCCAAACCGTAAACTGGCAGCGATCGCCACCGAGATAGAACGCGCCAGCATCCATAGAAAAACTGCCTTTTTCAGTTTGTTTCTAGGGCACTATATTTTTCTTACGGCGGCGTTGAAACCTGTCTAAAAGAGGATTTTTGCGACTAATGACCTAAAGATGGCTTAAGCGGTAGGAAGGGGCGGACTCAATCGACTCACTTCAAACTATCCGCGAGTGGGTTCAGTCCGCCCGGTGAGGCTTAGTCTAGTGCGTTGTTTTCACTTAGCACGATCTTTATACGTTCCTACTTGGAGTTTGGATTCATCGATCAACTTAGAAACCGGGCTTCTGCTAGGCACAGACCGTTTGAACATCGGTAGTGCTTGTGCAAAGATCCCCGACTTCTGATTGAGTCTATGCGCGATCGCACTATCTCGTTAGAACTATCTCGTTAGAGCAGTCGGGGATCTAAACCGCTTTACGTGCGTCTGTTTGGGTCGTGCCCAGAAATCCGTTTGCTCTCAAACCATCTGTGGCTGTAACTGTGTCTGCAAGAGCGCGATCGGCTCCATTAAAAGGCGAAGGCGATCGCCCTGCATGATGGTTCCCGGACACTCGATCGAACAAATAATGCCACGCCGTTTTTGGGCGATCGGCACAAACCGCTTCATCAAATTGGGGTGCGCTGGATGCAGTGCCTGGATAATTTCTCCTGGATGGCGGCAGGGTGCATTCTCCCCTTCGCAAACCAAACCTGCTCCACCAGGCAGTAAGAGCCGCGAACCCGTAGGTAGCTGCGTCAGGTGCGGGAAGTCTCGAAGCAACAGATTCGCTCCCAACCATTCGGGCAAGACAGCGTTTAAGCCCAACTGCTGGGCAATCTGGTCACACTCTTCGGCTGAGACAACACTAATTTGCCGTCGATTACGAATGGTGGTGCCACGCGGATACATCGGTTCGCGTGCGCCTGACAAGCGAGTCAGACCATAATGGCGATCGCCCGGAATGCCAGCCATATCCAGAGTGACCTGATCGACTCGACGGGTCACAAACGTACCGGGACTATCTGCAAGCAAAACCGATTCCACTGTGGCAGAGAGAAATTTCATACTGTCTTAGGTTAGAGAAATTGAGCGGTTAAACAATCAGGCAATACATTCTCTCTCTAGACGCGGTTGTAAAGAGTCAAATCTACTACCTGAGGCGATGAAGCAGCGTTGCTAAAGCGGCACAATATCAGGAAAGCAATCCTTAAAAGACTTAAAACCATCAAGATTTATGCGCCGTAATCCAGTGATGCCAGCCAAGCCAGACTTGGCAACTTTGCAGAGTCAGTTTGCCCCTTTCAATGCACCAAATTACCAAGAAGCAGAACGCCTTTTTGTCACACTGCTGAACGCGAACAATCTGGACGAGAACCTCGAACGGTTAGCTTCAACGCGAGATGCCTTTGAAAAAACAGTCGCTGCCGCACTGACCGCTGCTTACAGTGATGCCTACAACTCCAGCGCGGCTCATCGGTTTTTGCAACGTGTGCTGTATCGCATTAATCGCCTGAAGTTCTTTTGGTATGACGAGCTGAGCAACTATGTGAATGAGCGATCGTTTTACATGCAAACCGTTCGCAATCGCATTGAAGCCGCGTGGCAAACCTGGGAACTAGCACAACTGGATGTCACAAGCCTGCAAAGCCTGGATGTTGTAGCGGCACTGCGCGATCGGGCGGCTGCCGACCTTGACCCCGAACTTTCTGCCACAGGGCGCTACTTCCAGGACGAGATGACCGTCGCAGGCTACTGCAAAATGTTGGAGATTGCGTCGCTGGATGGTTTAGTAGAGGCGAGCCAACTGTCCCGCACGTTGGGTGGTGTTGCCAATGAGATTCAAAGCGTGATGACCCGCTTGCTAGTCGAGGAATATGGCACTGGCAAACTGTCGCGCAAACACTCCACCTACTTCACGACAATGTTGTCTGAGTTGGGCATGAACACGACACCCGAAGCTTACTTTGACGCTGTGCCTTGGGAAGTCTTGGCGACAATCAATCACAGTTTCCTGCTGTCAGAGCGTAAACGCGATTACCTCCGCTACGCTGGCGGCTTGCTCTACACAGAGATCTCTGTCCCGGCTGCCTTTCATCCGTATCACGCTGCCGCTGAACGACTCGGCTTGTCTAGCGATGCAATGAGCTACTGGACGCTGCACATTAAAGTCGATAAGCTTCACGGTCGCTGGATGCTGGATGAGGTCGCGCTACCCTTAGTCGAACGATACCCCAACGAAGCCTGGGAACTGGTTCTGGGCTACGACCAGCAGCGATTGATGGGCGATCGCGCTGGAGAAGCCGTTGCTCGTGCAGCGCGGTTGGCGGATAGGGAAGGGTGAGGCGAGAGGAGAGAGAGGTGAGAGGGGTGAGGCGAGAGGTAAGGATTTTTCATGGTGTCTAAGTTCTACTCCCCATTCCCTACTCCCCACTCTCAATCAACCTCAACCTTAGGCGACCCTGATAGGATGAAGAAGAATGAACAATACGTAACAAATTTGACTCATGTCTTCTCTTGGCAATTTGCGTGATCTCTACCAGCAGGTCATTCTGGAACGCTACAAAAAACCTAGACATCGCGGTAAGACTGATCCAATCGATCGCCGTCACCGTGGGCACAATCCCTCTTGCGGAGACACGATCGAGCTGACGGTGCAGTTAAACGCAGTCGGCGATCGCATTGAAGATGTCAAGTTTGAGGGCGAAGGGTGCGCGATCGCGATGGCATCCGCCGATCTGATGGCTGAGGCAATGCGCGGGCGCACACTGGAGGAAGCGCTTCAAATGGTGCAGCGTTTTCAGACGATGATGCAAGGCAAGGACGAGTTTCCTACAGAGTTCCGCAAGCTGAATGTGATGCAGGGCGTGTCGCAGTTTCCTGTGCGTATTAAGTGCGCGACTCTTACGTGGCACACGCTCAAAGCTGCATTAGAAGCCTCTACCGAAAGTCAAGCAAAAGAGTTCGTTAGCAACGAAGGTGTTGGTTGAAAACGGTTTATCGATCGCTAAGAGTATTAGTCTCACCTAACTCGCAGCGGTGATCATCTAGGCGCTTTGCTACGATCGCTTCAATCTAGAGGCGTACCGATGAACCAGAATCTTTCAATCATTTTTTTAGTCTCAGTTTTACTAAACCTACTGTTCCTTCTGTTGAGCGTTTGGTTCATCTTTAAACGTGGTGGTTTAAACTATCTGGCAATCAAGATTCCACTGCTTAAGACGCTTGGCATTAGAGTTGGTGCGTGGAATCAGGGGTTACTGCTTCATCCTTATTATCACCATCGCAAAAGTCAATTTGCACTGCTGTCAATCAGCAGATCTGACATCGTTTTTCTGGGAGACAGCATTACCGATGAAGGGGAATGGTCTGAGCTGTTTAACAATCCCGCCATGAAGAACCGTGGTATTTCAAGCGATACCACGATCGGCGTGTTGAGCCGCTTGGATACGCTCGTTCACGCATCTCCACAAACGATCGTTTTGATGATTGGCGTGAATGATCTGTCCAATCTGAAGCGATCGCCTGCTGAAGTCAGCCGGACGTATAAAGAAATTTTGACTCAAATGCGTGAGCGATCGCCACAAACTAGCGTCTTAGTCCAGAGTGTTTTACCCATTCATCAAAACCTGTTTCTAGGCTTTACAACCAACAGCAGCATTAGGGAACTCAACCATCAACTCCAGCAATTAGCGAAGGAATTTTCTTACCCCTATATCGATTTACATTCCCATTTTATTGATGCCCATCATCAGCTAGATCCAAAGTACACATCAGATGGCATTCATCTCAATGGAATTGCTTATCGCCATTGGCAAGCACTCATTGAACCCTATCTACTATCCTGAAAGCTGACCGCATCTACTATCCTGAAAGCTGATCGCTGGCTGCTGACCGCTCAAAAAGGCTTGGATAAACTGAACGTGCAGTGTAGTGTGAGTTGAGATCGCAAGTCAATTTACCTCAATTCCTATGCTTTCCTCCACACTTACAACTAGCCCTGCACCGATACCTGAGTTAGTCGATGATTTGCCGAACATTTCAGGCTGGGAAACAGAGTTACGCTCAGTGACAAGTGAGAATCATCCCGTTTTTTTGCCGACGACCAATTTGCGGTTGGAGGATCTTTCGGCAACGTTTGCGATCACTCTTCACATGCACCAACCTACTGTTCCAGCAGGCGTTAACGGTGCTTCGATCGGTCATTTACAGTATATGTTTGAGCATTCCGGTGAGGGCGATAACCACAACGCGGGCACGTTCGCCTGGTGCTACTCCCGTATGGGCGACTTCATTCCAGAGTTAGTTGCTCATGGCTGTAATCCCCGTGTGATGCTGGATTATTCTGGAAATTTGCTGTGGGGACTGCGGCAAATGGGGCGCGGCGATGTGCTGGATAATCTGAAGCGCATCACGTGTGACCCTACTTACCAGCCTTATGTAGAATGGCTGGGAACCATGTGGAGCCATTCAGTCGTGCCCTCCACGCCCATCCCAGACATCAAGCTGCACATTCAGGCGTGGCAGCACTATTTTGCTGCCGTCTTTGGCTGGGAGGCACTGGCACGAGTCAAAGGCTTTTCGCCACCAGAAATGCACTTGCCCAACCAACCCGATACGCTTTACGCGTTTGTTAAAGCGCTGAACGAATGCGGCTATCGGTGGCTGCTCGTGCAGGAACATTCTGTTGAAACCTTGCAGGGCGAACCGCTACAGGATAAGCATCTACCGCATCGATTGGTTGCCCGCAACGCTCATGGTGAAACAGCCAGTATCACCGTGTTGATCAAGACACAGGGTTCTGATACGAAGCTAGTGGCGCAGATGCAGCCCTACTATGAAGCAAAAACGCTGTCGCGTCGATCGCTTAACGGTATCTCAATCCCTCCAATCGTGTCGCAAATCGGCGATGGCGAGAATGGGGGCGTGATGATGAACGAATTTCCACCTGCATTCAAGCAAGCCTGGTATCAAATGGCAGAGCAGAATGGCGGTAAGTCAGATGTCGTCGGCATCAATGGGACAGAGTATCTGGAACTGATTGAAGCAGCGGGAGTGAAGCCTGAAAACTATCCGACTTGTCAGGCGATCGCGCAATACCAAATCTGGCAGCGTGTCTCGTCCGAACGCACAACCCCAGAAGCCGTTGCAGAGGCGATCGCGGCGATCAAGCAAGAAAACTCCAACTTTCATATGGAAGGCTCGTCGTGGACGAACGATCGCAGTTGGGTCAAAGACTATGACAACGTCCTCACGCCCATGAACCAGCTCAGCGCTCAGTTTCACCAGACCTTCGATCCGCTGTTGCAGACACAAGATCCGCCTGCTGAACCGCTTACACGTACAGTCCGCTACCGCAAAGCACTGCTGTCCAATCTACTGCTGCAAACCAGTTGTTTCCGCTATTGGGGACAGGGCGTTTGGACGGATTATGCTCGTGAGCTGTATCAGCAGGGACAGGCAGCGATCGGCTGATTTAACATCGGCAAGACATTTGCCAGCGATGTGAATGTCAGTTTACATACTGCAACTTACATTCGTGATTGTTTAGACAAAGCTTGAGTTTTCTGTCGTTTTGTCTGTCGCCACTCTTATGTGAGTTACAAATAGTGAACGTGAGGCTGAGTTTGGCGCTTGGCTTCACCGTACTAACTTCAGTGAGCTAATGTTTGATTTCAGCAATCTGCTTGAGTTTTCCCACAATCACTGCATCGCTATTTGTGCCGCACTGGTGCCTGCGAACGTGCTTTCGACTTTTTGCGCGATCGTTCTTGTGGGACTAAAACGTCCGAGGTCTCAAGTTTGGCAGGTTTCTGGGCTGGCAAGCGTCTTCGCCCTTTTGATGGTGCTGCACGTGCTCACCTGGTTTATCATCGGCGTTGTCATGATGCCAACCTTCGTGCTGCTGTCGCTGGGAGGGCTTTGTCTGAGCACAAACCTGTGGGTTATCCTGCACCCTCAGAGTCTGCGTCGGGTTCTAGCGAGCCTTAATCGACGAATGCAAAGCCTGCGGACAGGAACAGCATCACTCTCTTAGGAGATGTACAGACTTAGGAGTTGTACAGAAATAACAGCATGGTCTGTAGCCGTCAGCCGTCAGCGAAAAGCTGATCGCTGGTAGTTGTCCGGGGTGAGGCAGAAACGCACGTTTAAGCGGCGATCGTCTTCCAGACTCCTGGGTCATTGCTTGTAACCCGTTAGACGCGATCGCGGTTTTAGATCTAGAGTAAAGCTTCTATCTGTTCTAAGACTGCATGACTGATTCTGCTGAAGATAACGCACCCGATCGTGCTATCAACCCCGCTGATCCAGCTCAGGTCGGTAAGGGTGAGCTTGCTTCAGAGGCGGCAGCTTGGCTCGAAGCAGACGCTGAATTAGAGCCTCCTGATAGCGAGTTGGACGATCGCCAGCCATTACAGGAACCGACCTTTGGTCAGCGCCATCTTGCAGTGCCGCGAGTAGTCGACCCAACGCTGCCGCTCATGATGGTGGAAACAGCATTTTTGGCAAGCGCTGCCAGCCTTGTCTTTTTGGTGAATTATTACTTCCCGATCGGTCCTTTACTGCGGCTCTTTTTCTCGATTCCGATCGCGCTAACCTACTTACGTTGGGGCAGTCGCGCTGCCTGGATGGGTGCGTTAGTTTCCGGATTACTGCTCAGCGTACTGATGGGTCCCGCACGTAGCATTCTCTTTGTCATGCCTTATGGCTTGATGGGTGTAGCGCTAGGCGTACTTTGGCGGCGAGGCGCACAATGGAGTCTTGCGATCGGCATTGGCAGCATTTTGGGTTCGCTTGGATTTTTCTTTCGCATTTGGCTGGTCTCCCTGCTATTAGGTGACGACCTTTGGCTCTACGCAACGACTCAGACCACAGATTTACTAGAGTGGCTGTTTATTAAGCTTGGTTTTTTGTTTCAGCCGCGCCTAGAACTGGTGCAAGCAGCGATCGTTGCGATGGTCATCCTCAACAACATCGTTTACGTCTTTGTCGTTCACCTAGTTGCTTGGCTACTGCTAGACCGCTTAGGCAATCCTATTCCCAGACCGCCAAAGTGGGTACAGGTTTTGATGGACTATGAGTAAGGCTAAAGGATGAAGGATGAAAGCTCAGGAAAGCAAATAGAAGAAGGAACCAGACAGCAGGCGGCTAACCAACTCTCCGCATCTCTGCGTCTCTGCGCCTCTGCGGTTTCACATTGCCCCATTCGCGTTTACACTCAGCAGCAGCAGGGAGAACGCTGGCTAGAACAGCACCGAGGTCAGCGACCAATCTTCGCCTGTGTCTTGGGCTTTACAGCCACTGGTCTCCTACCAGGAATTTCAGCAGCGGGTAAAACGCCAGCCGATCGCCAGTACACCGCGATCGCCGATGCCGAGTTTTTGTACCACGGTCCACGAGCGCACCCTACTTGCCCTCTGCCCCCTCTCACGGTTGGCGCATCACCCGCCCTAATTTCCCGCGCCATTATCGCCGAGCAGCAGATTCCGCTCTACCTCTTTAATGCGGGTTTGCCATCTGTGCCTGCTGTACCTGCGATCGATTTAGGTGGTGCCCCTGCTGACTGTCTGAGCCAAGGTCAGGCGCTGACACTACCAACCATTGAGCATTTGCTGCAACAAGGCTTGCTCTGGGGCGCAAAGCTAGCGGTTAAAAGCTCTAGCTATCTCATTCTCGGAGAGTGTGTGGTTGGGGGTACCACAACCGCTCTAGCAGTTTTAACAGGTTTGGGGATCGCTGCGGCAGGTAAGGTAAACAGCAGCCATCCTGCCTGCAACCATGACCAAAAATGGTCACTTGTAAAGACAGGTTTGCAGCGCTCCGGTCTTTGGGGATCAGAGCTGAAAGATGCAGAACCGTATGCTACACCCCACACCCTACACCCCACACCCCTCCAACTTGTCGCTGCGATCGGCGATCCGATGCAGGTTGTAGTCGCTGGGATGGCGATCACGGCAAGTCGTACTGGTGGCGTTTTGCTGGCAGGCGGTACGCAAATGCTGGCAGTCTACGCGCTACTAAGGGCGATCGCAGAGTTTTATCACCTAGCATGGCAATCAGAACGAATCGTTATCGGCACCACGCGCTGGGTTGCAGACGATCCTACCGGAGATACGGTCGGGTTGGCACACTTGGTCGGCGATGTGCCTCTCATTGCCACGCAGCTTAGCTTTGCCACATCGCGCCACGAGCAGCTACGGGCGTATGAGCAAGGTTTTGTCAAAGAAGGTGTTGGCGCGGGCGGCTGCGCGATCGCGGCATCTCTATACCAGCATTGGACTCAGGCTAAATTGTTAGCGGCGATCGAAGCGGTAGCCGAGCAATACCAGCAGATGAGCCACAACAGCAATGCTACCACCAAGAGTCAGTCAGAACTGAGCCATCAACGACCCGCTCAAGACTGACTACCAATAGCCACAGAATAGTCAATGCCAACTCGACTCCAATCAGCACCATTAACTGTGGATTCGTCTGGAGAGCAATTGCTCCTCCAGTGCTGCAATTCTGTTGTAGGCAGCCGTTAGCTGTGCCGTCAGACGTTGCACTTGCACTTCAGGTGCTAGTTGCCTTTCGCCGCTGTGAGTGGTGGAATCGACACCCGTATGATCAGCCAGAACGTCTTTGTGCTCCATACTGGAATCGAAACCAGCATATCCCTGGTAGGAACGATAGCTGGGCGTTGAGCCGCTTTCAGAGTGTTGCAGTTGATCGGCTCCAAATTTGCACTCGGTTGCCACATCCGACAGTTTGCTGCTAAGTTGCTCAATCAGTTGATGGAGAGCATCAACTTTTGTGCTCATGATATTGATCTGCTGTTGCAGGGTATCC
The DNA here is from genome assembly GCA_019358895.1 of Tildeniella nuda ZEHNDER 1965/U140. Lineage (GTDB taxonomy): Bacteria > Cyanobacteriota > Cyanobacteriia > Leptolyngbyales > Leptolyngbyaceae > Stenomitos > Stenomitos nudus. The sequence goes on from JAHHIG010000007.1 coordinate 86,117, forward strand.
ATTCAGTCTTCCAATTGCTCTAACGTTTTGTAAACTATTCTAAATAGATCTTTGCCTTAATCAAGGTTATTCCTGAATCATTTAACCTTTGAATTTGATGGTGAACCGGAGAATAGCACACGATCGCTCTGAGTCAAATGGGTTTCAGGCAAATTTTTAGACGGTGCAAGACTGCGAAAACTCCATCAGTTTCTACGCATTACCGTGCACCATGCAGAAAAATAATGGTTCATAGCAAATCATTTCGTTGCATAGCGCTCAATCTGGAACTGAACGTTCAAGTGTATGGTCGCCTCAACCAATGCGTTGCTCCTGGGTATCGGTTGAGCTTAAGACCAGTCGTTTATAGCAGTTCTCGTTTGAGTGCGGCACAAGCTCTGAGGTTTTAAGGCATGAGGAAAACGGTGCTCCTTTTTGCTTCTGCCCTCTGCCCTCTGCCCTCTGCCCTCTGCCCTCTGCCCTCTGCCTCCTGCCTCCTGCCTCTTCGCAACTGTACCTTACTGAGCTTAGGAACCGTTCTATTGTGCCTCAACGTGACGTATGGCGGGCAGCCTTTGCTGTGTCACGGCTTACTGACGCTTGTTATAGTGAGCGTAGAGCGGCGATCGACATAAGATAGAAGACTGTTAGCAGCGCTTGCTATGCCTAATCCATCGCAGTTTTACTACAAAAGCTGCAAAAAAGGGCTGATCTAGTCAGGTTTTTAACGAGAAATGCTAAGCTTTCAAGATTTTTTTACGACCTGTACAGGGCTATGGACAACTGAGAGAACGTACCATTCCACCCTGCGGGGCGAGGTCGAACGTTCATATACAGAGTTTCGCGTTGCTCCACTAACAGCGGCAGAAAAGCAAAGCATTCTCTCGTCTCAATCCATTGCGTCTTTTCAAGCATTGCCGCTTGATACGGTGAAGTTGACAGATAATGAGACCGTTTGCCCTGGCTTTGCGATCGCGTTTGACACCCGCTCTGAGACAGGCGAACAGGTTTCAATGAGCCTCAAAGCGCTGTTTGTGCCCGATCACTACCTCACCACTACACAACCAATCGAGACTCCACCCTTGCCGATCGCCGCCCAAGTCACTACACCGCTAGGAGAAACCATTCAGGGCTTTTACCTCCGTGATGAGGGCTATTCCGAAGCGGGCGCGATCGCAGGACGTTTTAGCTACCAACCCACTCGCCAGACGCTTGAAATGACGACCTACTATCGGCGATCGGTTGCCGTCGATCAGATGCGGATTATTGCCCCTGACCTGCGGCTGCGTACCATTGTCACTTACCAGCGCCCCGAAGCCAATGAGCCACCGACCGTCATCGATCTGGTTGGGTTTGGTGTCGAGCGCAAGCAAGCGATATAATCTCATGAACCGTCCTTCTCAGCCCACACCCCACACCCCACACCCTGCACCCCCTTTCAACCGCCGTGTCTTTCTTACAGGCACGATCGGTATGACTCTTGGCAGTTTCCTCGTAGGGTGCTCTGGACAAGATCGTCAGACTCTCAATCTGCGTGTACTCAATGGCTCGCTGCCATTGCAACTGGTGGGTGCGTTTCGCAAACATTTGCAGCAAACGGCAACAAATGGTGCGTTGGAAGTGGCGATCGAACCGCAGTTAGCGCAGATCTTTGCATTACTGCAAACCTGGAAGCGCAAAGGACAACCGGAGGCATCCGGTTGGTTCAGCCAGATTCCCTTTATTGGCAAGCGCAACAATACGACTGTGCCTGACCTGGTAACGTTGGGTGATTACTGGCTAGAAAAGGCAATTCAACAAGAATTGATTCAGCCACTTGACTCAACGCAATGGCAAGGCTGGAAGCAGCTACCGCAGGAGTGGAAAGCGCTTGTGACACGAAGTGCATCAGCAAAAACGCCCGATCGCGTCTGGGGCGCACCCTACCGCTGGGGTAGTACAGTCATTGCCTATCGCCAGGATTTGTTCAAAGAGAAAGGGTTGCAGCCACCAACCGATTGGGCAGACTTGTGGCGATCGGATCTGCGAGGACACATTTCCCTCCTTGATCAACCGCGTGAAGTGATTGGTTTGACGCTCAAAAAACTAGGGCAATCTTACAACACCACTGATTTAAAGGCGGTGCCTCAGCTCAAGGCTGAATTGACGGCACTGAATCAGCAGGTCAAGCTGTACAGTTCCGATTCATACCTGCAACCACTGCTGCTCGGCGATACCTGGCTCGCTGTCGGGTGGTCGACAGACATCTTGCCGCTGACTCAGCGCAACCAAACGATCGCAGCCGTTGTACCTAGAACAGGCACAGCACTGTGGGCAGAACTCTGGGTGCGCCCCGCCATCGCCACACCTGAACGGTCTGCTCTGGTAGCCAATTGGATCAGCTTTTGTTGGCGACCTGAAATCGCCAGCCAGCTATCACTGCTGAGTCGAGCGGCTTCTCCAGTTTTACTAGAGACCGGTCCAGCGAACCTACCCATTGAGCTACGCCAAAATTCAGTGCTCTTGCCGGATGCTGCCACTCTAAAGGCAAGTGAATTCCTGAAACCCCTCGATCGCGCTACCGCTGACGAGTATCAAGCGCTTTGGCAGCACCTGCGCCGGGTAGTTGGTTAGACCCCCCTCTCAACCCTGCTTTACCGGAAGAATCGAGCAGGATACTACAGGCAATGGAGTCTACGGGGTTGGGTGGTAACGCAGACTCATTCATTGACGGTGGACTGTCAAGCAGACTCGATCGCTCGGTTTGCTGATCTTGCAAAGCATCAATACGGATGGTGCTGAAATCGCAGGTAGACGCACCTAACAACGTTGCCTGTCCATCAAACACGCGCACATTGTAACCATAATCGCGCGCTGCTTTGCCGAACGTGTGAATGAATGCATAGCGATCGAGATAGTCTAGCAAGCTCCAGGACTGGCGATTCACAACCAAATCAACGCGCCCAACGCTGTTACCGCCGCCCGGATATGCCAACCAATTCTCTAGTAAGTTGCTACCATAAGCCGCTTCGTCGGCAATTTGCTCTCGAAGCCACCATAGGCTGGGAATCGTCAACTGGGTGAGGGAAATACTGTTAGCCGTGACCACATACGTCGGTGTGTTACCTGGTTTCAGTGCTTTTAGATCTAGCGGCTGCGAGTCAGGCGAGAGAGTAGGGGTTTGGTTATCTGGGGTTGGAGCGGCAGGAAGAGGATCAGCCGCGATCGCGGCTCTATTGCCGCTTGAAATGAAGCTGATGCCAAATGAAACAGTCGTTACGATCGCCACAGCTTGCATCAATTTGCCAAACTGCCCGCTGCCTTGAAGCCACAACCCTTTAGAGGTAGTATCGACTGTCTTGCCACTCATTGCGTTGGGCTGCTGCATTGCCTCGTTTGCGCCATGTTACTTCTCCACGGGCTGTGCGGATGAGGGCGTTTTCAACCGCATCCACTACATTACGCCAGGAAAGCTCTCCCTGTCCCAATAATTCTTTTAATTCTTGCAGTGCTACCTGCGACTCTTGATCAGCACCAATTTTTAGCGGCACAACGGCTCGTAGCGGATCTCGCTGCACTGCCGCGATCGCCTGACGTACTGCTGCGACAATCTGGCTACCCAACTCTTTTCGCGCTCTAGCACCCTGCTGCTCCCAACCTTTTTCGCTGGTAGCATAGAGCGCTGGCAAACGATTCAGCGCGTAAGCAATGACCTCTGCTTTGTTAACATAGACGCTCACCTTTGCAGGCAGCTTTTGAAACTGTTTCTCAACTTCTTCAACAATCAGCGACTCCATGACGTTACGGTAAGTCTGGGCGGGCTTGTGTTGCATAGTACTCATGACGATTTCCAGGAACGAAAGTGCTGAGCAAGAGCTTAAACGGGGTAAAGATGCTTTCTCAGTAGACGTGGAGCGGTGTGACAATTAATCAATTTGAATACGTAGTATATCTCAGTTACCCCTTCGCCTTGCAGCAGAACTAGTAATGAAGTCCACTTGCTTACAAAACAGAGCCAACAAAAAGATAATTCTTTGTTAAAGACGATAACAGCTTAGACCTAGAATGTCCAAGTTTGTTTATGCCTTGCGCCCGCGCTGTGATAGAAACATCCTGTCAGGTTGCAGCGGTCTGTAGTCTGATCTCACACAGCCTTTCGTTGACCTGTGAGGTATCTCTACGCCTTGTACCGCTGGAGTTTCTGACACTGGCGCATTCATTGGTTGGGCTTGTCTAAGAATTTGTTCTGGCGATCGCTTTGAATGAACGGCGCAATACAGCACGCAGGTATTTGCGTTGATCCAAACTATGCAAAAGAATAAACGCCAAAAAAGTGTAGCTCAACCAGAAATGAACACTACGTCCCAACTCAGCCAGCACTTTATCCGCACCAATGAGGGGCGGTAACACAATGTTTGTACCAAAAATGACCACATCTTTAGCGTTGGCATTTGAGAATAAGTAGCCACTCAGAGGCACCAGCAGCATAAACGTATAAAGCGCTGTGTGGAGGGCAAACATGCGCCACCAGTGGGGCGTAGTTTTGGGTAAGCGATGACGATATTTGTGCAGCACCACCCCTAGCAGAACGGAGATTCTGGCTAACAGCAAGCTCATCACTACGACACCCAACGTTTTGTGAAACGTGTAGAGAGACCCACGATACGCAACCTCTCTAGGCAAATCAGCCATGTAAATGCCGCCTGCAAGCAGCACCAGATAAAACGCTGCCATGAGCCAGTGCAAGAACCATAAGCGCTGAGCGGCAGACTTCTGAGGTTTCGGGGCACTGGAGTTATTTTGCTGTGCAATTGCCACGTCTAAGGCTCCTGGTATGAACAACAGTTAGACACAAGAACGCGTATTTTGGTTCGCTAGAAATTGATGCACTGGAAAATCTCACCCAGGAAACGAGTGATACTTGCTCCTAGATGAGATTTTACTGATGTTTTACAGCAGATGTTGTGACGCATTTACATTATTGCAAATGCTACTAATTGATCACCAACTAAGAGTTTGCCTCGGTTGGGAATGCGCCAGGACTGACCGATAGGGTGACAGGTTGACCGTTGCGATCGACCTGAATCGGTAAACTACTGCCAATTTTGCTTCCCTCAATGACCTGCTGCACGTCATCGGCTGTTTTCACCGATCGTCCATTCACTGACTGAATGACATCTCCAGCTTTAAGTCCAGCATTGGCAGCAGGCGAACTGCGGGCGATCCCCACCACGACTACGCCCTGATCCGCTTTGACTGACACACCCAACTCAGAATCCTGATTCAATGCCTCTTTTGTCGCGGCAGTGAGGTTGGTCATTCGTACACCAATATAGGGATGATCGACCTTGCCACTAGCGATCAGTTGATTGGCAACCTGCTGCGCCCGATTGATGGGGATCGCAAAGCCCAGTCCTTGAGCACCGCCGATGATGGCAGTATTCATGCCGATCACCTGCCCTTTCTGGTTGAGCAAGGGTCCACCAGAGTTGCCGGGATTGATTGCCGCATCGGTTTGAATGAAGCTGACGCGCTTATCGGGTGCGCCGACCACACCGCTAGACCGTCCTGTGCCGCTGATAATACCAGCCGTGACCGTATTATCTAAACCGAGGGGATTACCGATCGCGATCGCCCATTCCCCCGGTTTGATTTGCTCTGAGTTGCCAAGCGGTGCGATCGGCAAATTCGTTGCCTGGATTTTTACCACTGCCACATCTGTCAGTTCATCCTTACCCAGCACCTTCCCTGTAAATTCGCGCCCATCTTTGAGCGTCACCGTTACACTGCTGGCACCATCGACGACATGAGCGTTGGTCAACACTAAACCGTCGGCTTTGATAATGAAACCAGAGCCAGTACCTCTTACCATGCGCCCGTTCGACTGGGGCGATCGCCTCACGGTACGAGACGAATCGATCCGCACGACAGCCGCACCCGTTTTGTCTGCCACGGCTGAAATAAAGTTGCCGTCTGAACCAGGCAACGGGGCGGAGGGCACCTGAGCGATCGACCCCGGAGCAGACGGTGCTTGGGCGATCGACTGCTGTGTTGGTACAGCATTGGTGGGTACAAACTGTGTGCCCACCAACAGCCCACCCAGGGCACCCATAGATAACAACGACAGTGATTTGAGCGATAGTTTGCGCGAAGAAGGCTGAGACATTGTGAGTTTCCTTAGTGAGAGAATGAGTCGTTTTAGGGGTGCCCCGATGCTGGTTCCAGTCTGACTAGCGCCGATTTTAAGGGCGGAAGTTGGCAGGAACCTTGCTGGGGATCACCCAGTAGTAAACAGTGTGCTGCCGACCGCCAACATTGATTCTTTCGGTTCGTTCGGGCTTCCAGTCACCCATGTCAAAATCGTGGGAGACGACCCGCGTTCCAGGCTTGAGTTCCTGAAAAAGTTTGGGGCGCAGCTTCAGGTTGAGATCAGGTAGAAGGTAGAGGGTCACAACTGATGCCTGTCTTAGATCGGTTTGAAACAGGTCTTGCTGCCGAAACTGCACGCGATCGGTCACCTTTGCTTTCTGAGCATTTTCGTTTGCCTCCCGAATGCGTTCGGGATCAATGTCAACGCCAACGCCTGTAGCACCCAGCTTCTGAGCCGCTGTGATGACAATGCGCCCATCACCACTGCCCAGGTCGTAGATGACATCATTGTTTTTCACCTTTGCCAGTGCCAGCATTCGGTCAACCACTTCAGTTGGGGTAGGAACATAAACCACATCTGGCTGTCGCTGGGCTGTTTCTGGCTGTGCCGTTTCTGTTGGGTTAGAAGATGGTGTTACCGAGGCAGTAGGGGTCGGTGTTTGTGCCTGAGCGTTGTCCTGTGCGCTATCTCGCTGCTGGACACAACCTGTTAAGGCAAGGCTACCAGCGCTGAAACTAACGATCAGTAAGCGTGTGAGGTGCTGTTTTGTCTGTTGTAGACGCATCGTGATTTCTCCTGGTGAATGAATAAAGAATGAACTGTCATACGGTCAGGTGACTGCAAGCGATCGCGCTACAACTGGGTACGCCGTCGCATGAGCCACAGGATGGGAACGCCGATCGCCAGCACTGCCACACCCACCAATGCGCCTAAGCCCGTAAAAACGAGGCTGGAGTAAAGCAAATAGGCGCAAACGCCGCAAAAGAGCAGGGGCACTATGGGATATAGCGGCACCCGAAACGGTCGCGGGGCATTGGGTTCACGCCAGCGCAACACAAACAGCGCAATGCCCGACAGCAGAAAAAAGAACCAAAAAACAGGGGCAGTGTAATCCACCATCGTTTCAAAGCCTTTGCGAGTCAACGCGCCCAGCAGCACCAGTGCCAGCGCGATCGCACCTTGCACCAGCAGCGCGTTCGTGGGAGCATTGGCGCGATCGTGCCAGCGTCCCAAAAAGGCAAAAGCTGAAAAATCCCGTCCCAGCGCGTAGTTCGTCCGTGCGCCCGTAAAAATCGTGGCATTCGTCGCGCCCAACGCCGAAATGGCAATCAAAAAGCTGATGAATTTAGCGCCGCCTTCACCCGCTACCTGTCGCATAAGATCCGCTGCTACTGCCTTGGAGCCTGCCATACCTGCCAGACCCAGCCCTTGAAGATAGGCTAGATTCATCAACAGATAAATACCGACGATGATACCGATGCTCCAAAGCAGCGCCTTCGACATATTGCGCTGGACGTGGCGCATTTCTGCCGACAGATACGCCGCCTCATTCCAGCCACCATAAGTCAACAGCACAAACAACATCGCCAGCCCAAACGTGCCCTGAGAGGTGGATTCTGCTGGTGCTGTAGGTGCAGGGGTAACAGCAGTGGTTGCTGCTAAACCCGCCACAATCACCAATAGCAGCCCCAACACTTTTGCCAGCGTCAGCAAATTCTGAGTCCATTTGCCCTGCTCAACGCTCATAAAGTTCAGCCCTGTCAGAACGACAATGCTGAGTATGGCGTAGACGAAAGAACCATAGCTTCCCAGGGGCAAAAGTTGTGCCGCATAGTCGCCAAAAATAAATGCCAGCAGCGCGATCGAACCCGTTTGAATGACTGCCATCCGCGCCCAGGCAAAGAGAAAGGCAAGGTTCGGACCATACGCCCGCATGAAATAGTGGTAGCTGCCCCCCGCATCGGGAAACGCCGTTGCCAGCTCGGCATAGCACAGCGCACCCACCAGCGACATGGCACCACCCAACACCCAAACCAGCAACACGACACCCGCACTACTCGCATTAGCCGCGACTAACGCAGGTGTCTCAAAAATGCCTGCTCCCACGACCATGCCAACGATAATGGCAGTGGCATCTGTGACAGAAAGCGTTGGCTTGAGCAGTGTTGGCTGTGGTTCGATTACTTTCAAAATTGTCATGTCTTACTACCGAAACATTTTGCATGAGAGACTTTGAACACTGAATCCAAGCGTAGAACGCCTGAAACGCATTGATAACGAACAACTCTCGTTGCAACAGTGAATGAACCAAAGCTGCTCTTACTCAACGTCAAATTTAGTATTGCTCACGTCCCTCTCAGGGGAGAACTGCTGTGAAAGAAGGTGGTGTCTTGAAGGGGTTGTTTTCAAATGTACGCAATCAAACGACCACAGATGATGACAGAAAACCACAGCAACACCGAGATAGCCGCGATCGCCCTTACAGCTAGCGGCACCACAACCCCACGATTCCACAGCCGGACTGACCGATACCTAAAATGAAACAGTGCTGCGTTGATGCCAGCCACAGCGATGAGCAGCAGCTTCAGACGAAAGGCAGGGTTTGCAGCCAGTTGGGTCGCATCGACAGCAAACAAGCACCCTCCAGTCACGGCAGCGATCGCAAACCCCAGAAATGCCCAGGGCAGCAAATGCTGTGCCAGATCAGTGATCCAGAGTTGACGTGAGAAACCTAGCAGACGCAGATCAAACATCGCGATCGCCCCAACCAGTAGCGCCAAGCCCAACAGATGTAAGCTTTCGATCGCTGGATACAACCACACCCACTGGCGAATTGTCTGAGACAGGGCACTTTGCTCTAGCCATAGCCAATCAGTGACTGCCAACACAAGCATCAGCGCAGTTCAACCGTGCGATCGCCCACAATAATCCGTTCTGCCCGCATCTCATTCGCTTCACTGCGATGCGGATAGCCCACCAGCTTCACCATTTGCCCTGCCTTGAGTGACCCTTGCGGCAATCCCCGACGCTCCATGCGGGATGGTGGTGCCAAAACAGCCGTCCAAACTTTATCCCCCGCTTTCAACTGAATCGTTGTGTGAGGATTGCCAGCACTGACTTTTTGAATTTCACCCGTGACATTCAACGTTTGCTGATTGTTGTATTCACTCCACCCATGATGAGCACTTGCCTCATTCACATCAACCGTTAGAAAGGTGGCGATCGAGGCTGTCACCATTGCTGCGTGCATTAGTCCTTTCCTGGACATAACTCAATAACTCCTACTGCTGTGATCGTTCTACTGCTGTGATAGAGAAAGCGTTAGCTGTCACCAGAGGGACAACAGCTAACGACTGATCGCTTCAGTTGTGTAACCGTCTCGCAGATCTGGGCTTGGTCTTTCAAGTTGTTGTGACAACCTCCAAGCCCATGTTCTTAGTGTGAGCGACGAATATGACAGAAAAATGTCAGCAGGCGATCGGGCTAAAGATTGGCGGTCAGCGGTCAGCCATTAGCGGTCAGCAGTCCAGCGGTTAAGACGTTGTGGCTTAAACGATCAACTTGCCTCTATAGACAACCTCAGACCCTTGAAAATTCTGTCAATTTGTGAATAATCTTGAAGTTAACCTGGCATTAAGATTGCCTCTCCTGGCTCTTTGCATTTCTTGCTACAAAGGAATCGCGCATGAACGCAGCCGAACAAGCAACATCGCTGGAAACAACCAGCAAAATCGCGGCGGCAGCCAATCTCTTCAAAGCCGAGTTTCCAGATGCCAAAGCGGATTTGAAGCCGTGGGTGAACGATTCGGACACGCGAGAACTGGTTGATCCAGAGTCGATCGACATCGGGTTTCATTTTCCTGGTTTTTCGCGCCTCCTGCAAAGCCGCAGTCTTTTGCTGCAAATCCGCTTTTACCAAGATCTGCAAACGGGAGAGAGACGGGCGATCGGTGCTGAAATTACAGGCTTTGACCATCGCGGCAAACAATGGTGGCTCTCAACTGTTGACCATTGGGCATTTGAAGGTAGCAGCTACCCCACACCTGAAATGGAAGAAAAGTTAAAAGCGTTTTTGAGGAACGTTTTGGTATTGTTCAGTGGTTAGTGGGTAGAGGGCAGAGGGCAGAGGGCAGAAGGGAACCTCAAACCGTATGGCTTTTGGACTCTTCTCACCAACTTTTTTTACTTCTAAAGTTGGGCGGCGCTTGATCGATCGCAATTCTTGGCAGTCGGTGCTTGAAGCCACAAAGGATTTCCCACGAAATCGTGCCCAGTGTGGTTGCCCAATCATCAGCTGCGATCGCTTCGTTGCCGTCCTGTCCTAAGAGCGTGACCACTTCGCCTTCACGTAGATTGGAGACAGCGCTGACATTCAGCATGAGTTGATCCATTGTCACAGCGCCAACTTGAGGGACTCGCTGCCCCCTCACGATCGCCTCCATTTTGTTGGATAAATTGCGGGGTACCCCGTCTGCGTAGCCGATCGCCACGACAGCAATTTTCAGTTCTCGATCTGCCACAAACCGATGCCCGTAGCTGATCCCCGTTCCTGGTGGGATGGTTTTGACTTGCGTCACTCTAGCTCTCACCTGTAGAGCGGGTTTGAGGTCAAGCACCGTTCTTAAGTGGTCGGCTGGATATAGCCCATAGAGCGCCAAGCCAACCCGCACCATATTGTAGTGAACCGCCGTATCAGACAAGGTGCCACCAGAGTTTGCCAGATGTAAACAGGGCGGCTTGATGCCACAAGCGTTGATCTGAGCGATTGCGGCTTCAAACTGCTGCTGCTGCTGCTTGGCAATGGTCTGATCGGGGTCTTCCGCAGTTGCCAGGTGAGAATAAACGCTGGCAAGCGTCAGATGGGGTAAACGTTGCACCAGTTGTACAAAAGCTGCTGCCTCCTGCCATGCAGTGCCCAGACGCGACATACCCGTATCGAGCTTGAGATGCACCGCTAACGAACAAGGCTGAGGTAAGTCTGCCAACACTTCGGCAAAAATGAGCGCTTGACGAGGTGTGCAGAGCGTCGGCTGAAGGTGCCAATGCGCGATCGCCCGAATTTGCTCCGGCGTGTGGTTTGCCCCTAACACCAGTACAGGGGCATCAATGCCTGCTTCCCGGAGTTCAATACCTTCGGGGATCGTGGCAACGCCCAGCCAGGTTGCTCCCGCTTGCAGTGCTGCTTGAGCAACGGTTGTAGCGCCATGTCCATAGGCATCTGCCTTAACGACTGCCATCAATGCTGTTTTCTCTGACAGCAGACTGCGAATCTGCCGCACATTATGGGCGATCGCGCTCACATCCACCTCAACCCAGGCGCGTTCTCGCTGCATCAACGCAATACTTGGACTTTGCTCCCAACTCAACATTGCGATCGACTCCTCTATTCACACTCCATAAATAAACAGCACCTTAGCAGCTTTCTGCGATCAGCGAAATGGTGTGCGATCGCCAACAAGCAGCAATGAAGAATCACGTCATGCCCTGTAGCCCCCTTCTCAAGCTCCTGCCCTCTGCCTTCTGCCCCCTTCTCAAGCTCCTGCCTTCTGCCTTCTGCACCCTGCCTTCTGCCTCCCACCCAAACCCTTACTTTTGAGCATTCGGAGCGATACGTTTTTGCTCAGGCAAGACAAAGGTTAGCTGTCCATCTTGCGTCCGCGTTTGTCCACCCAGCGACAAAATTTCTCGTTTTGCTCGTTCCTGGGTTGTCTTATCGCGGGCAGCGCCTGCCTGGTAGTAGATTGACATCCAGGCTTGAAACCGGACGGGCACACTGTTGGGGTCTCGCCGCAAAAACTCTGCTGTTTGGTGAAAGAGAGGTGCCAGTTCTTGATAGGGCGTTCCTTGCACCCACTTTGCTGCCATTTCGTGCGAGTAAATCGAGCCTGGAACATCGCCTAATAGCAGCAGTTGATCCAGACCTTTGAAGCGCCAGACTTGAAACGCTTTGGGGCTTGCTTGGGGCGATAGGGCAGCGGTACCCCGATTCATTAACTGCACCGCTGTCTCTGGATCGCCCAATTGGTAGGAAATACTCCCAGAAAGAAACAGGTAGATGTCAACGAAGCGCGGATCTAAACGCGTGATGATATCAAAGTATTGTGGGCTGAGAGCGTACCCTGTCTTGGCTCGAACCTCGTTGTCGCCGTAGTACTGCAAAAAGTTCAGAAACGTCCAATCGGCAATGAGATTACTAAAACCAAAGGTGGGTAGCTGCTTGAGCAACCGTAGTTTTACCGCTTCCTGTTGTTCTGCTTGCGTGGGGTCAGAGTGCCACAAAGACGGGCGCATTAGCTGCGATCGCTGCATCAAGACCACACCAGCCAGCGCTGAGACGACGATCGCCCCGCTCACCCACGATCGCCACCCACTTGCATTCACTCTCACACCTTTAGCTTTCATCATCATCTCTATCGCTAGTTACACGCGCCCCTTGCTATGTTCAGTTGCCCCGTTTTCAGCATTCGCCATGCGTGATTCAAATAATCTTTGCAAAAAGCAATCAAACTTAAAACGAAGGTATAACAAAGTTAATACAATTACCCCTATGCCAATTTATTGAGATTCGGTTAGATTGGCTAAAAGGTTTAAGTCTACTAATCGTCAGGGTGTTCATCTAAGCGCGGGTCGAGGATTGGGCTGCCTAGCAAACTGTCCTCTATGCAGTGGACTGCCGCCATGCTACACGAGTATTCTGGGTTAACGACTACTGGGACCGTTTCAGTTTCCTGTTGCTGTCTTTTGGGTGTTGTACGTGATATTGATCGCCTTCAATTAGTCTGGCTGCATAACGTCTCTCTTTATTTCTAAGCCACTTCATTTATCATTATCTTCAATGAACCGACCATCCAAGCGCTTTCCCTTGTTTCAGATTGCTCTCTGCGGTGGGGCTGTCGCAACCACAGCAGCAATTTCACTCTTTGTTCCTGGTCTCAGTCGCGTACGGGCGGCGCTGCAAGAGAGTCCGAAGACCGTCGTTGATGAGGCATGGCAGATTGTTAATCGTGACTACGTGGACGGCACCTTTAATCAAACCGATTGGCAGGAAGTCCGAAAGTCGCTGTTGGGTAAAAATTATTCGTCGCGCGAACAGGCATATGTAGCCCTGCGATCGGCTCTAGAAAAACTCAACGATCCCTACACTCGCTTCATGGATCCAAAGCAGTATGAAGCGCTGAGCAACCAGACCTCTGGTGAACTCTCCGGCGTGGGCATTCGACTGGAAGTGAGCGACCAAACCAAAGTGCTAACGGTGGTTGAACCGATCGAAAATTCTCCCGCACTCAAGGCAGGCATTCAGGCGGGCGACCAAATTCTATCGATCGATGGCAAGCAGACGAAAGGGATGACGGTCGAGGATGCCTCAAACTTGATTCGGGGGGATGTTGGCACCAAAGTCAAGCTTGAAGTTGGGCGACAAGGCAAAGACAACTCGCTGTTTGCGCTGACCCGTGCGCGTATTCAACTGCAAACCGTGCGCTACTCACTGAGGCAAGAGGGCACACAGCGCATTGGTTATATTCGCTTGAATGAGTTCAGCGCTCACGCGGCTGACCAAATGCGTCGGGCGATTCAGGATTTGGGCAACCAGAAAGTCGATGGCTATGTTCTCGATCTGCGAGGCAATCCGGGTGGACTGCTGCAAGCAAGTATCGACATCAGCCGGATGTGGATGGATAAAGGGTCGATCGTTCGCACGGTCGATCGCAAAGGCAATAATGAAGAGATTTCGACCAATCGAACGGCTCTAACGAAGTCGCCGCTTGTTGTCTTAGTCGATGGAAACTCAGCTAGCTCCAGCGAGATTCTGACGGGTGCGCTTAAAGATAACGGACGCGCGACAGTCATTGGTAGTCAAACCTTTGGTAAAGCGTTAGTGCAGTCGGTGCATTCGCTGTCTGATGGGTCAGGTCTGGCAGTGACGATCGCTCATTATTACACGCCCAAAGGTACCGATATCAGCCATAAAGGCATCACGCCAGACATCAAGATTGATTTGAGCGATGAACAGCGTCAGAAGCTGTCATCTAATCCCAAGCTCGTGGCGACTAAAGACGATCCTCAATATGCTCGTGCTCTCGCCACACTGCAAAAGGTCGCTTTGACAACACCAACATCCACCACGCAACAGGCAAATCAAAACCAGAAGTAGCGAGTGCTGTTTCAACTGTATGGGTAGCACTGCCGGGATACTATATGTAACGTCCCGGCAGATTGCTGTGACGACTAGCCGTTTGCAAAGGGAAGGAAACCGATGTCTAGCGTTTACCTGTAGCGAGCTGACTCACCAGATGTCTCAGTTCTGGCAAAATCAGCGCCTGCATCGCTAGTTTCACCGCACCTGTAGAGCCAGGTACTGAAAAAACGAGCTTGCTACCAAAAACACCCGCGATCGCCCGTGACGCGATCGCCCGTGAGCCAATTTCCTGGTAGCTCAACGAGCGAAAGAGTTCGCCAAAGCCAGGTAAAGTCTTTTCTAGCAGCGCCGCGATCGCGTCGTATGTGGTGTCTCTCGGTGCAATGCCCGTACCACCATTGACAATGATTGCTGCAACCAGTGCTTGCTGGCTGAGCTGTTCAAGCTCAAGCTGAATCTGTCTCGGCTCATCCTTAACAATCGTATAGGCAACCATTTGATGCCCTGCCTCTTGCAACATTAGCTGAATTAGCTGACCGCTGCGATCGGTTTCTACCGTGCGGGTATCACTCACTGTAATCACCGCACAGTGAATTGCTAGAGCGGCAGTGTCAGGATGAGGAATAGCCGCCATTGTCCGTAAAATCGCTTCAGCGTTTGGTCTTAATTAGGCTTGGGCTTTATTAAATTCTAACCCGTGGTCTTCGCCGTACCGCTGCATGAAGCGCATGAAGCGATCCCATTCTGCGGGCGATCGGATCACGTAGGTTGCTTCTAACGCTTCGGGCTGACCATTGATGAACTTGGCGTTGACTTCTCTAGTAACCAATTCACCTTCCTCATCCACCATGTACATCCCGGTAATGCTGTCAGTGCTAGTACCACTGAGTGCGTTCGGGTTTTGGAAGTAAAAAATGGCTTTGCCGTTACTACCGTCGCGCGCACGGGTCAGGCTAACATCAGGCACTACGTCCTCATCAATACCTCTAGAAAATTGAATTTGAGCCATAATTCTCAGTCAGCGTTATGTTGGGTAGAATACTATTCTCCCACGTCGCGGTAAGTTGGAAAAACTGGGCGTTCAAAAAGATGGGCAGTCAGCAGAGGTATTTCGTAAAATGCCCTGTTTGTACCTCTGTCGCTTAACCCTCACGAAGTTTTTCCAGTACGCTGCGGTCTTCTAGCGTGGAGGTATCGCCCGAAATTTCCACGCCGCTCACCAGGTCACGCAACAAGCGGCGCATGATTTTGCCAGAACGCGTTTTGGGTAAGGCATCGGCAAAACGAATTTCACCTGGACGGGCGATCGCGCCAATTTCCTTCACCACATGCTGCTTGAGTTCTTTTAGTAACTCGTCACTGGCGCTATACGTGCCTTCCAGGGTGACAAACGCCACAATATCTTGACCCTTAAGCTCATCGGGTTTGCCCACCACAGCGGCTTCGGCAACGGCAGGATGTGACACCAGCGCTGATTCAATTTCCATGGTGCCAAGGCGATGCCCAGCGACATTAATGACATCGTCTACACGACCCATGACCCAAAAGTAGCCGTCTTCGTCTCGACGGGCACCATCCCCAGCGAAGTAGGTATACTGACCATCTTTGGGTGGAATGTGCTCCCAATAGGTGCGACGGAAGCGATCGGGATCGCCATACACCGTTCGCATCATACCGGGCCACGGATGCCTCACTGCCAAATAGCCACCTTCATTTGCGCCAACAGCATTTCCGTCCAGATCGATCACCTCTGCCAGAATGCCAGGGAACGGTAGGGTTGCCGAACCCGGTTTCGTCGGAATCGCGCCCGGTAGCGCCGTGATCATAATGCCGCCCGTTTCGGTTTGCCACCAGGTATCAACAATCGGGCAGCGTCCACCGCCAATGATTTGTTGATACCAGATCCAGGATTCTGGGTTAATGGGTTCACCCACCGTACCCAGCAGTCGTAACGAGGATAAATCCCGCGCCTTGGGATGTTCGTCACCCATTTTGATAAAGGCGCGAATCGCTGTAGGAGCAGTATAAAAAATATTGACACCGTGTTTTTCGATCACATCCCAGAAACAGCCGGGGTTGGAGGCACGGGGGGCACCTTCGTACATCACCGTCGTCGCACCATTGGATAGGGGACCATAGACAATGTAGCTGTGCCCAGTGATCCAGCCGACATCAGCCGTACACCAATACACATCGGTGTCTTGCAGGTCAAAGATCCACTTGGTGGTGATGTGGGTGTAAAGGTTGTAGCCGCCAGTGGTGTGCACGACCCCCTTTGGTTTGCCTGTGCTGCCTGAGGTGTACAGAATGAAGAGCAGATCTTCACTATCCATTGGCTCGGCAGGACAGTTGGCTGAGACGTGTGCCTGAAGTTCGTGCCACCAATGATCACGATCGCCCTGCATCTGAATCTCTTGCCCAGTGCGCTTTACCACCAGCGTTGCCGCTATGCTGGGGACACTACCCTTTGCCAGTGCTTTGTCTACCTGTTCCTTTAGAGGCACGATCGCGTCTTTACGCCAGCCCCCATCCGCTGTAACCACCACTTTCGCTTCCCCATCGATCAGGCGATCGCGCAATGCCTCAGCGCTAAACCCACCGAACACAACGGTATGCGCGGCACCAATGCGGGCACAGGCAAGCATAGCGATCGCCGCTTCAGGAATCATCGGCATATAAATACCGACGCGATCGCCCTTTTGCACACCCAGATGCTTCAACGCATTGGCAAACTGACACACTTCTCGATGCAATTGCGCGTAGGTAAGTGTGCGTGAGTCTCCTGGTTCGCCTTCCCAAATCAACGCGGCTTTGTTGCGTCGCCAGGTCGTGAGATGGCGATCGAGACAGTTGTAGGAGATATTGAGCTTGCCATTCACAAACCATTTTGCAAAAGGCGGTTGCCAGTCCAGCACAGTATCCCAGTTCTGGAACCAATGCAGTTCGGTTGCTGCCAATTCCGCCCAGAAGGTTTGTGGGTCGGTTTTTGCCTTCTCGTAAAGGCGGTGATAGTCATCCAGGCTTTTGATGTGCGCGTTTTGAGAGAATGCCGCCGATGGGTGAAAGAGGCGATTCTCTTGCAGAATGGATTCGATCGTCGGCTGTGACATGACGTGTTAAGTGACCGAGGCTATGCTGTCAAACAATACTTTTACAGCATACCGACTTACAGCCCCATCGCTCTTATCGCTTTGCATTTATTGAGGGCATTTGCTGAAGGCAGGCTGACTTTGATGTCCAGCTTTGGTTCAGGAGTCAGGAGTCAGGAGATAAAAACACGCAACGCTGTGGGAGTTCAGGCAGGTGCCGTTGTGATTAATGGATCGGGAACGGGGAACGATCGCTTTTCCATCAGTGTAAATTGTCGCTTCGGTGCATTGTAAGCAAATACGGTGCCTGTTTCAATTTCATACATCCACGCATGGAGATTGAGCTTGCCGCTGTGTAGCTTGGAGCGAATGGCTGGATAGGTTTCTAAATTCTCGACCTGCGTCAAAACATTTTGCTCGATCGCAATTTTCAGTAGCTCGTCAGCTTCCAGATTGGGATAATTGTCCAATACCAGCCGTCGAGTTGCTTCGCCATGCCGCTTTAACCAGTCATAGACAGCAGGCATTGTCTCTGATAGCGTGCCCACTTGGAGCAACCCTTTCATCGCGCCGCAGTGAGAATGCCCACAAACAATAATATCTTTGATACCCAATGCTTCCACCGCGTATTCAATGCCTGCTGCTTCAGCACTGCTGGTCGCTCCGTAAGATGGAATAATATTGCCAACGTTACGCATCACAAACAGTTCACCCGGTTGCGCCTGGGTAATTAAGCACGGGTCAATGCGAGAATCAGAGCAAGTAATGAAGAGCACTTCGGGTGATTGCCCGCCAGAGAGCCGTTCAAATAATTCTCGATGATCGTTGAAATAGCTGCTGTGGAAGGCGTTGAGTCCTTGAATCAGTCCTGTCAATGACATAGTTGAGTTTCCAGGTTTCGGTCAAGACAGCGAATCATTCGACGATCAGCAGGCTTCAAGCGTTAGCATTCCCCCCACCTAAAAAAACTTACCACTTTTGGCAGCTTTGTAAAGCTACGTAAACTACATACCAACCTTAACCAAAGGATATACAAGATGGCAACCGCGCTTTCCGCTTTCTTGCTATGTTCCTTTCTGTATGCCTGCACGGAGATAGCCCGACGGGTTTAAAACACTACCTAGCCCTACTAGAACATGGAAATCTACAGGAACGATCGATGCATTCGCGGATGGTTCCTGTAGTTATACCATTTCACTAAACTGTGGCTACACAGGCAAACTTCGGCTGGCAGTCAGCGGTCAGCGGTCAGCGGTCAGCGGTCAGCGGTCAGCAGCAAGAACGAATCTGTAGGGCGATTTTGTAGAATTGGTATTATTGGGATAGGGTTACTTCTACTGATCGCCTGGAATTGAATGTCGCCTGTGTTCACCGACGGATGGTCAAACTACCATTACCAACGAAAACAGCCGGAAATTTGGTTTCTGGGTAAGCCGCAATGCCGTAGTCATAAGTGGCAGCGGGAGATGATTTAAGCGTCTTGAGTGCAAGCATGAGTTGCGTTTTGGGTGGAACAGAGGCATCAAACTCGACCCAGAGAACGCCTGTTTCATCAATCCACGTATCTTTAATCCCGATCGCACGTCCCCCGACCTTAGATGATCCAGCAATCGCTTTGGTACTGGCTAAATCAAATCGAATCGGTGCTACGGTTTTGTCTCGATTTTGCTCTGTAAATGAGAAGGAGAGTTTAGTGAACCGCTTGCCCGCTCGATCGGGCAGGGTCATTGTGAAATAGTGCGTGCTTCCCGCCTGGGGGCGATCGCTCGTCACCATCACACTTGCCAGTAGTGAAGAGCGGTTGAAAGGTGTGACACTCTCGCTGGGTGTCGTCGTCATCCACGCGCTCACTAGCACATTACTAGCAACCAGCATCAGGACATAACTCATCTGTCGCATGGCTCAACTCCATCATGTAGTTAACGCTTAAATCGTGTGGAAGTTCTCATCTGTAGGCAAAAAACCTGTTGGGGTGTCACGCCCAATGGGTTATCAGTCTCATCACCAAACTTCTGAGGTAATGGCTTTGTGTAGGTTTCAGGCTGGTGCTTTAGTAGCGCCAGCCTGTCATTCAACCGTTACGCAAACTGCACCACATTTTTATTGAGGTTGAGGCGGTTTTCTCCAGTGGCAAAGCCTGCTCTGCCATCGCCATCCACGTCAACATTGGAGTGGATATTCACGTACAAATTGCCAGCCAAGAAGGCGGCTTGCTCTTCAGGCGAGAGTTCAAACTTGCCACTCAGGGTGCCAGACTTAGCATCAAGCGGGGTATTCTCGAAATAACGAACAACCGTCGCATCGGCAAAGTTACCGCGACTGTCTTCCGCTGGACTAAAGTGCAGGTGAGTGCCAGAAATGGCATTGCCTTCCTTATCTTGAGGCACTTTCAAGAAGCCATCGACCAATGCTTTGGGGTCGGCTCCATTGAGAATTTTGGCATTGGGGTCGAGTTCCTTTTCTCCCTGGCTAAAGAGCGGCGCGCCATCAAAGTCTTTGTAGGAACCGTTGAAACTGAGCACACCATTCTTGAGCTGTGGTGTTAATTCAGAGGTGCCAGGGCTGTCGGTTTTGAAGGGAAACTCTGTTCCACCGCCGCCTTTTGCCGTCCCTAATTTGAAGCCATCGTCACCAACATACAGGAAGTCATCACCTTTCCCACCAATTAAGCGATCGTGCCCTAGCGTGCCATTGAGTTGACCATCGCCGCGCTGATTCTTAAACCCATCTTCTTTAAGTTCCTCATTCTTTAAGCTCTGGTTTGCTTCACCTGTGAGTCGTGAAAAGTGGCTCTCATTGAGATCACCTGCTTTGGCGAATGTCAACGATGCGAGAATATGACCGCCGTTCTTGTCAATCACCAGCGCATTATTCACAGAGTCGAGAGGCTGTTCAAGCCCACCCTTACCGGGGTTTTTGCCTTGTGCAATAATAACGTCCTTGGGATTCACACCCTGTAGAACAAAGCGATCGTTCGCTGGATCAAAATCAAAGATCCGGTTAGTCGTTTCCTTGCCCAGAATAATCGTGTCTTTGCCAGTGCCCGTGGTGATTGTGTTCAACCCTTGCCCTGAACCGCGAATGACATCATTACCACCGCCAGCAATGACTGTATTGTTGCCACCACCAGGATTCAGAAAATCACCTTTGTCACCAAAGCTACCCTCGAAGGAACCCTGCTTGCCAACCTGCTTACGATCTAACGTTTTGGAGTCTGCAACGTTATTGAGATCCACATGATTGCTGAAAGGACCCGTTTCTGGGGCGTGGTCGTGATCATCAGGCGCAGTGCTGGCTGCTGGAGCGGCAGCTTTTTCA
The DNA here is from genome assembly GCA_019358895.1 of Tildeniella nuda ZEHNDER 1965/U140. Classification (GTDB taxonomy): domain Bacteria; phylum Cyanobacteriota; class Cyanobacteriia; order Leptolyngbyales; family Leptolyngbyaceae; genus Stenomitos; species Stenomitos nudus. Next base: position 106,770 of record JAHHIG010000007.1, read on the forward strand.
TCAGGTGATAGCGTTTGATTCAACGCTTGTTCAAGGTCAGAGTCCAACACAGAAGAGCCTTTCGAGCTACTTGCAACGGCGCTAGAATTAGCCGGACTAATGGATGGATCTGCGATTCCACCAGCGTTGTGTTGTTCTTGATGATTTTTATTGTCAAAGCCGTCCATAAGGACTCCTTAAAGTGTGAGAACAAGATGAAGAGATAGCACATGCCTAGCGTTAGAAAGCCAGTCTCTACGACGCTTTTGGTCACTGGAGCGCATACTATGGAACGTGCACACCAATGCTTTAGCAGTCGAGACTAATTGACCTAGTACTCAAGTGACACTAGCTTAAAGTCTTGAAATCAATCGATGGTAAATGCAGAACAATAGACAAACTACCCATTCAATCACTTCATGTGATAAGTGATTGAAGCAATACCGTGTCTATGAGAATTAGAAGTCGGTGAAAAAGTGAAAAACTGACTAAGCCTCTAGAGACTTGCAATCCTTGGCGATCGGTCATTGTGGTCTCTTCGTACCAACTATAGCAAATGTATACCCATTGGCAAGGCTAAATTGAGCAATTTTAGAACTAAATTGCAATTAATTGGAACCAAAGATCAAAAAGAGTTCTAATTAACGTCATGCTTGCAAGCTTTCGATTCGAGTAAGCAATGTTAGCAGACGCTTTCGCTCCAAACATTCATGGTTCAGCTTAGGCATGAAAATTAAATAAGATCGGCTTTTGTAGGATGTGTGAGGCATTAGCCTTAACGCCTCACAAGCCTTGGAGTCAACGCGTTACGCTGCGCTTTTCTGGGATGCCGGAACGGCTTTACACATCCTACGCAAGTATGCGGTTTTATTAAATCCACAATCCTTAGCTAAAACAGTGGGTGACAAAAAAGCCTGATGAGGCATAATCAGCACATCACCAGGCTTTGTCGTTTTTACTGCTAAACCGTTAAGCTTGCAGGCTATACGAGCTGTACAACATTTTTGTTAAGGTTGAGGCGGTTTTCTCCAGTGGCAAAGCCTGCTCTGCCGTCGCCATCAAGGTCACGGTTGGAGTGGATATTCACGTATAGATTACCAGCCAAGAAGGCAGCTTGCTCTTCAGGCGAGAGTTCAAACTTGCCACTCAGGGTGCCAGACTTAGCATCAAGCGGCGTATTCTCGAAGTAACGAACAACCGTCGCATCGGCAAAGTTGCCGCGATCGTCACCAGCTGGGCTAAAGTGCAGATGGGTGCCAGAAATGGCATTGCCTTCCTTATCTACAGGCACTTTCAAGAAGCCCTCCATCAATGCTTGGGGGTTAGATCCATTGAGAATCTTAGTGTTGGGATCGAGTTCCTTTTCTCCCTGGCTAAAGAGCGGCGCGCCATCAAAGTCTTTGTAGGAACCGTTGAAACTGAGCACACCATTCTTGAGCTGTGGTGTTAATTCAGAGGTGCCAGGGCTGTCGGTTTTGAAGGGAAACTCTGTTCCACCGCCGCCTTTTGCCGTCCCTAATTTGAAGCCATCGTCACCAACATAGAGGAAGTCATCACCTTTCCCACCAACCAACTTGTCACGTCCTAAAGTTCCTGTCAGTTGTCCGTTACCGTCCTGTGTTTTCCCAAATTGAACCTCATTAAGAGTATTGAATATTTTGTCATCGACCAGGCTAAAGCCCTTCCTGTCACTCTGTTCAATGCCTTGCAGCGCCGTTGCTTTAGTGAATTCCAGCGATGCCAAAATGTGCCCATCAGACTTATCAATAATCAATGTGTTATTGACTGAGTCAAGGGGTGTGTTGACACCGCCCTTACCAGGGTTTTTCCCTTGTGCAATGACAATGTTGTTGAGATCCATACCCTGTGTAAAGAGGAGCCGATCGAGGGTTGGGTCAAAATCCAGGATGCGGTTGGTTGTCTTGTCATCGAGAAGAATGCTGTCTTTACCACCACCTGTTGTAATGGTATTGAATCCGCCACCACGTCCATCGATCAGGTCTTTGTCTCCGGTACCAATGACGGTATTTTTGCCAGCACCTGGGATCAGAAAGTCGCCTTTAACGCCGATATCATCGGTGAATGAAGCCTCTTTTTTCAGGTTCTTTAAATCGATACCGCGCAATACATCCACTTGATCCAGGGCAACGTGATTTTCGCTGCTGGCTCCTGCACCCGTGTGATCATGATCATCCCCTCCAGTCGAGCCACCAGCAGAACCACCCGGAGGAGGCGGTGTGTCAACCGCCTCGCTCAGCAGGTTGTCATCGCCATTGCCACCAACCAACTTGTCACGTCCAGGCGTACCCGTTAGCTGTCCGTTACCTTCCTGTGTTTGATCGAACTTCACCTCATTAAGTGTGTTGAAGATGTTGTCATCAACCAGGCTAAAGCCTTTTCTCTCACTTTGTTCAATGCCTTGCAGCGCCGTTGCCTTAGTGTTTGCTAGGGATGCCAGAATGTGCCCATCAGACTTGTCAATGATCAATGTGTTGTTAACCGAGTCAAGCGGCTGGTTGTCACCGTCCTTGACCGTGTTTTTGCCTTGTGCGATGACAATGTTACTAGGGTCGATATCTTTAGTCAAAAGAAGCCGATCCAAACTCGTGTCAAAGTCTAAGATAAGGTTGGTTGTACTGCTGTCGAGGAGGATGCTATCTTTACCGCCGCCGGTCGTGATGGTGTTGAATCCACCCCCGCGTCCATCGAACAGGTCTTTATCACCAGTGCCCAAGACAGTGTTTTTACCAGCACCTGGAATGAAAAAGTCACCTTTGGCACCGATGTCATCACTAAACGAAGTCTCTTTCTGCAGTTTGCTGAGGTCAATACTACGCACAACGTCAACATTGCCTAGCGAAACGTGGAATGGGTCAGCACCAGCACCTTCCTTCAGTCCTTTAGAAGCCTCAGGGTTGGAAGCATCTAAAGGCTCAGACGAGCCATTCTTTGTTTTATTGCAGTTGCACGCGGGTGTGCCAGCAAACTGACAAGTTCCCATCTTTTCTTCAGCTTTGTTCTGGTCAATAGCTAGATCGGAAGACCCTTTGGCAGTACCTGTTCTGGAGGCTTCTGCTTTAGCTGGAGTGGTATCAAGACCTGAAAGGTTCTGGTTTAGTGCTTCGTTAAAGTTAGAGTCCAGAATTGAAGAACCTTTAGCTTGGCTTCCAGAAGGCTTGAGACCTGAGGCATTAGGGGAGAGATTGCTTGAGTCAGCCGACAGTTCGTTGGCTTTCTGTTGGTTCTGGTCGAGTAGCTCCATGATTGCTCCTAAAAGGTAAAACTAATAACACAATGGGTCAATTAAGCTAATTGAGAAGGCTCATAGAAATTGAAAGGCTGAAGTGCTTTGACGAGTCACTTCAGCAATGGTCATGTGTATGTTCAACGACTAACTGATCGAGTCGTATCGTAGATCACACCTCAAAGCAGTCGTTTAAACGCTAAATTCAAACGGCACACACTAAAGTCATCCGTAGAAATGGTTCTTGAGGCAGCTTGTAGGAATAAGCTGGTCAAAGCCTTCCATAGATCTCCTTAAGGGTTGAAAGATAGAATAGTGAGGTTGCCATGCACCAGCATTGAGGTTTCACTCTCCGAACAATGATAGGTGTTTGAAGTTTACACTGTGGCTTTTAAGCGATCACGGTCAGCCAAGTAAATCATGATATTGATTTCAAAGGCGGATCGATCCACAGTTTGAGGTTTGATCAAAATGGTAAATGCAGTGATTTACAGCCAATCGCCACTTTGGTAGTGTCCAGCGATCGTAACTTTAAGTAGTATGGATGGCTGTAAATAGTGTGAAACCTGTCAGGAACGCTTAAGCTCAGCGGGAAACTTCAGACCCCTACCAAAAATGCTTGCAATCCCTATGAATAAATTAAAGCACAAACTCATGAAAAGACAACTTCTTCATAGTAGTTTTACAACAATTCTCAAGGGAATCAATCACGATCGTTGACAGCGGTAGACTGCCCAAACATGCATTTCTGAAAAATCAATGTTGTATGTGCTAGCACATCTGCTGGGTCTGTGGCATAGTTAATGCGAGTCAAGGCTGTTTGCTCATCAGAGCATGAGTTCTTGCTTCAATCATTTAAAGGCTGTGTCTACAGCAAGGAGAACGTTTTCTAATGTTATCGACAACGACAACTCCCACCTTGAGCTTAATTACAATCAACGGTGAACCCGCTGTTGCCCTTGAAGCAATGCCAGAGAGCTGGCAGCGCCTCGTGACTGGAACATGGATGACTGAGCCACGTGTTTATACTGCAATGGCTCAGGTGTTTTTGGCAAAGAATCAACAGGGGCATGTACTTTTTGCAGAGCGCCCTGAGACTGCACATCTCAAGAGTGCCTACTGTGAAGGCAATGGACTGTTGGCATGGGAAGCGGTGTCTCATTTTGGTGAGGCATTTCTGCCAGAAAGCTATCCTGATTTGCAACAGATCAAGGCTACGCTACAAGCCAATGATGATCAGCGTCATGAGCGACTAGCTCTGGTCAACGTGGTCAGTGACCTGTTTGATGAACTTGGTTATGATGTCCCTGCTACGTTCTACTGGACGTTTTTGCATCCCCTGCAACGATCGAATTTGTTTGAGGTGCGATCGTTCCGCTTTAGTGAGCAAGATCTTGGCATTGCACGGAAGTTTGATGCGATCCTGCATGGTGGCTATGTGTCGATGCTTCGGCGCTTGATTGACAGTATTTCCAGTCAATATGGTTATTTTCTTGAGCATGGTTGTGGCTGTGAAAATCATTTGGCAAAGCTAAAGCCATGTGAGGCACCATTTGCCTATACAATTCCAACCGAAGCGCGGCAAAAAACGCTGCGTGCTTTTCTATGGAGCGTGATGGAAGAGTACATGCTGTTTGAGCTGCGATCGGCAACTCGCTTAGTCTATGCTGATAACCTGACGCTCTGATGAGTGAGTTATCGTTTGTCGGGGCACTACACATAATGTTCCGACAAACGAAACAGCACTTTTGATCATCCGTTTCTAGCAGTCTTCAGGTTATTTTAATGCCTTTACTGATGCAGGTAAAAGTGATTCTAGAGGATCAATATCGCCAGCATTTCGGTACACTGTCCACAGATCATCATTGCGGTGGAGTAAAGAACCTTTAGCAGTGACACAAATTGCCACCGTAGCTGCTTTGTCAGGTCCGCGAAAAAGAATCGCTGCGTCTTGCTTACACCCGCCTAGTTCGTACTGATCGCAAGTAATTTTCTCTTCAATGACAATGAACGTTTTTTGAACCGTTTTGCAATAGATTTGAATTGCTAGAAGGCTAGTTTCAATTTCCCTGAGGCAGGCAATTGGTGATAAATCTTTAGCAACGTGCAGAGCGGTCTGAATTTTCTGTTGTAACTCTTGTCTAATGCGCGATCGTTGAAGCTGAGCCGCTACATCAATGTTGTTAGTAGAAATCTGTGCTTTGTTGTTAAGCAATATAGTCATGGTGTCACCACATCTTAAGGGTCAAAAATGACGTGGAGAGTACCCTGATCGAGAAACTGTTCGGTGCTTTAAATCAATTAATGAGGCATCGCGCAGTGAATGGTATCAGTAAGAGCACGTCGATCGTTAAAACAGAAGCAACCAAGAATAATTGAACCGATCATGAATGAAGTCCAAGCAGTCAACTTTGGCTGATAGTATTAAGGACGAACTATTACTGGAAACTTAATTTCAAACGGTGCAAAACTTTTATCTTTGGCTTGTCCAGACAGAACGACTGTATAAGCACCAGATTCAGGAAACATGATCGTCGTCTGAATGCCCTGGTGTCCTTTTTGATGCCCTTCGAGTGATATAGGTGAAAGTGGCAGTTGTTGAGCGATCGCCTGGTTCTGTGCGTTGTAAGCGGCAACGCGACAGTTACAGCTTGAAGGAGAAACCATGTCACCACCGCTTCGTGTCAGCATAAACCACGTTAGAGTGGATTTTCCAGCATAAGGTGAATCATCGGGTTCAAGGTGAATCATGGCTCCAACGCTATTACCGGTCTTCTCCTGATGAGCAATCAAGGGCAAAGCAAATGCCAACGGTATGATTGAACTGCTGCAAACAGTCCAAATAAAAATGGGTAAAAGTCTGTACATGACTATCTCCTGTTAAATGAATGCAAGTGGATTAAAACTAACGAACGGATTTCAGTCCGTCGAATGCTTTCGTGATTTCTTCGGTAACATAACTGATCGGTGCTCGCTGACGAACTTTGACTAAAGCCGCAATACTCATGCCAGGTGTCAATGGAAAGCGCTGGGAGCGGCGTTCTAAAAATTGGCGATCGAGCTGCACTTCAATTGGGAAGACAGTGTTTCCTGGAGCTTGCTCGCTCAACTTGACCGCTTCACTACCAACTTTTGAGACAACCCCTTTCACTGAGCCATATTCAGTAAATGGATATGCATCAATACGAACATCTACAGGCATACCAACACGAATATTGGCAATATCTGCATTGGCAACTTTAACTTGCGCTGTGAGTGATTCGTTAGGAACCACTTGTAATAACGTTTGACCGGGCTGAGAGACCACACCAGGCAGTTTCGGTCCCAATTCAAAGACAACGCCATCAGCAGGTGCGCGCAAATCCTGTGTTTTTAAGTCAAGCTGGACTTGACTCAGTTTTCCATTGACTTCAATCAGCTGACGCTGGCTGTCTTTGATGATGGTGTCAAATCTTGTGTCTAATTCACTTAACTGACGTTGCAAATCTTGCAGCGTATCGGTCAGTTGCCTGCCATCTTCAACCTGCGTTTGCACTCGACCAATTTCTAACTGCTGTCTTTTTAGGAGCGTTTGAGCGCGTTGACTTTGGAGTTCACTCACACTCACTTTGCGTTGCAGCAAATTAACGCGAGAAATAGCTCCTTGGTCTGCCAAAGGCTTTAACCGTGCTAGTAGTTCTTGTTCTGTTTGCAGTTGAAACTCTGTTTGCGTACGTTGTGCCTCTGTTTCGCTGATTTTTGCTTGACTGTCTGAGTCTTGCAGGCTGCTGATGGATTGTCGTTCACGTAGTTGCCGCTCAAAAAGGTTATAGCGTTGACGCTGTTCTGGCGATAGGTTGCTGGGGTTTCCTGAGAGTTGAGCGACCAGCAGCAGGCGCGTTTGTACCTGATTCATTAATTCGGGCGGTACACCAGCCATACGCTCACCTAATGTATCTAATGGTTTGCCCTCGCGTGCTGTTCGCAATACCGCAATCTCTTTAACCAGGCGATCGCGCTGAAGCAATAATTGCTGCAGTTGATTATAAATAGTAGTTTTATCCAACTGCATCAATAGCTGCCCTTGTTTCACCTGCTGTCCTTCCTTTACTAGCACAGCCGTCACGACTCCACCTGCCCGCGATTGAATCACCTGCGACTGTGACAGTGGCTCTAGTTTGCCGCTTGCCGTCACTACAACATCCACTCGCGCCACGATCGACCATCCTGCACCAACTGCTACGCCGACTAAAATCACTTGCGTAATGAGCTTTGTCCAAGGGGCTACAGATGGCAAGCTAATGGCTTTGATCTCTAGATTTTGCTCAACCTGGTCGAGCTTTGTCCGGTAGTGCTTTTGCAAAGCTCCAAACGGATTCATTAACCAATGACGACTCATGATAATGCTCCAAGTAGTTTGAGAGGGGGAAGCACGGGAAGCAGGGGGAGAGGGGGAAGCAGGGGGGAGAGTTTTGAGTTGCTAGGGTGTTGCAAAACAATGCTGACGGCTGACCGCTCTAAGCTTCGCGTGACTGTTGAGCGTAGAGACAGTAATAAAGCTGACGACGTGCGATTAATTCTTGATGCGTTCCCTGCTCGGCAATGATGCCAGCTTGCATAAAGAGAATCCAATTTGCGTGGGCGATCGTATTCAAGCGATGAGTGATAAAAAAGCAGGTGCGTCCTTGAAAACGCTGCATCAGATTCTGACAAACGCGCCGTTCGGTTTCATAATCCAAAGCGCTCGTTGCTTCATCAAAAATCAGTAGGCGAGGATTGCGAATGACAACACGGGCGATCGCAATGCGCTGCCGCTGTCCGCCTGAAATCGCTGAACCACGCTCACCAATCTGTGTTGCGTAACCCTCTGGTAATTGCATGATGAAATCGTGCGCTTCTGCCACTCGCGCTGCTTCGATAACAAGCTCATCTGGCAGATCTTCAAATAAGGCAATGTTGTCTCGAATCGTACCTTGAAACAGTACTGCATCCTGCGAGACAATACCAACCTGCGATCGTAGTGAACTTAAATCCACTTTATTAATGTCATACCCATCAATGGCAATGCTGCCACTTTGTGGCATATATAAACGGGGCAACAGCTTCATCAACGTACTTTTGCCAGAGCCACTTTGTCCCACAATACCCACAAAAGTACCTGGTGGCACTTCCAAATGCACATTCATCAGTTGCAGTTGCCCTGGTTTGAACCCAAAGCTAATATCGGTGAACTGGACGTGACCTTCGATCGCAGGCATCCGAAGATAGGCTCTTTCCTGAGCTAGCTCCCCTTCCATCGGCGCATCCGCAATGTCTGCCAACAGTTCCATCGAGAGTGAGGTCTCTTGAAACTTTTGCCAGAGACGTGCCAGACGCAGTAGTGGACCTGTGACATAGCCCGTCAGAATCCGAAAGGCAATCAAACCACCCAGAGACAGTTCTCCTTTGAGTACAAGTCCTGCACCAACCCACAGCACGAGCAAACTGCTCACCGTATTCAAAAATTGACTGTAGGAATAGAATATGGTGTTGATCGTTGAGGTGGTAAAGCCACTGGTGAGATACTGCACGTAGCGATCGCGCCAGGTTGCTTCCACAAGCGATTCCATATGCTGAGCTTTAACAGATGAAATACCACCCAGCACTTCAACCATGTAGGATTGCACTTTTGCACCCTGTTCTGCCTTCACGCGAATCAATTTTTGCTGAATCTTTGACATCAGCAAGGTCGAAACAATTACGATCGGCACCGTTGCTAATACACATAGCGTCAGTTGGGCACTATAAAGCAGCATCACCCCAATGTAAAACACCGAAAAGGCGACATCCATCACGGTTGTAATCGCCGTATCCGTCATAAATTGGCGAATATTCTCCAGTTCTAATAATCGTGATGACAGTTCACCAACCGGACGCTTTTCAAAAAAGTTGAGTGGTAAATGCAGCAAGTGACGAATGAGTTCCACGCCCAGGTGTAAATCCATCCGGTTGGTCGTACTGAGCAGCAGATACGTTCGTAGAATGGTCAGTATGCCTTCGACAAACGCAAATGAAATCATCAAAACGCCAAACATCGACATGGCTTCACCATTTGCATTGATGATGACGTTATCAATGACTTGCTGAATTAATAATGGATTGGCTAAGCCCAGTAGTTGAATGACGGTCGAAGCAAGCAGCACCTGTATCAGAGTACCCCGTTGCTTTGTCACCAGCGGTAAAAACCAATCAAAGCCAAATCGCTTTGTTGGTGTAGTGGCAAACCGTTCCAGCACGATCGCGCGACAGCTTGCCGTATCACGATCACTGCCGGAGGGCGCATCTAACGTCAACCGTGATGCCAGTTCAGTAGGAGCTAATCGTAACAAGCCTGTGCGTGGTGAACCAATCACTGCTGTTGTGGGTGTGGCATCATGCAGCACAGCGAGAATGTTGCTGCACTCAACCAGAGCTGGTGTTGCCAGGCGATTGATGCCACCTGCTGTCGGCGTAAAGCGGACGACATGGGCATTCAATCCGATCGCGTGAGCAATGCGTACATATAAATCAAACGGTTCAAATTTGTCGAGCGCTTGCTGTTTCAAGGAGCGACGCAGCGAATCGGCGCGAAATGGCACCTGCAAGCGATCGCAGACCATGCCAAAACAAGCCACCACATCTTCAAGCGGGTCAGGTAGGGTCGCTTTCCAGATGGGATACGCTTTGGACGTGGAGGAGGCAACCTGAGGTGTAAGACTGTCGCTTTCCAGTGGCGTTGTATCTGGCAAACTCAAATCCAGTACTGGCGCAATCGATGACGTGCCTGAAGCGGGCAGACTTGGAACATGCCGATTTAAAACAGCCGATGCCAGACACGTGCGATCGATCCCCAAGAGGCGCACCGGAAAACGGGAAGGGCGCGTCTGCTGTAGTTGATCAACGCTCTTTAGAGGTGTGCCGATCGGCAGGCTGAGATCCTCACCACCGCTGACCAGCCACACCCGATCAGAAGACAGATTGGGGGACAAAGCATCTAACTGCTTGGAATCGGGGTACCAGTGTTGAATGACCGCTAATTTTTCGCGATCGATATGATGCACCACCTCAGTCAGATTGATTGCTGTTGCGCGATCGGGCATTTTAGCCAGCGCACGAGACAGCGTATCAAACAATTCCATCAAGCTGACGCGCCGCATCAACACTGGCATCAAATGTTCCAACGCCAATGTTTCAAACGCATCGGCAGACAATGCCAACGTCAAAACGTCTCGATCGCTCTCTGGCGATGCCATAGCAGCCCGCACAGATCCGGCTGATACACGCCGTAGCAAACTATCCCAGCCGATCACGCTACCTTCACCCACCACTTCTAACGTTGGGCTTTGGTATGAAGTTGGACCAAGAATTCGCACACGTTCCTGTACAACACAGTGAACCGCCGAGGGGAGTTCTCTAGATGGATAGATCAATTCCCCTGACTGAAACGAACATAGCCGGAGCGTTGGGGCGATCTGTTTCTGTAATGGGGCAGAGAGGTGATTAAACGGCCAAGCCGCAAAAAAATCAGTGAGAAACGAATGTACGGGTGCATCCACTTGCATCATTGCGATAAGCCCTCAAGCATTTCTAAATGGTTCACTTTGCCGCGACTGGCAACCGTCCTACCGCGTTTGATGGCACCGCGTTTGATGGCACCGCGTTTGATGGCACCGCGCTTGATGACACGGCATTTGATAGCACTGCGATCGTGCCAGGTGTCTCAGTCATGGCTTTGATCTGAGTTTGCAGCCACTGGTTGTACAGACGATTCATTAGATCAGCGCGAGTCGCCTCAGTCAGCCGTGCTGCTGTAAACTGCTCCAAGCGGACGACCCAGAAACCATCTGCAACAGGTATTGGTCCATAGACTGTGCCGACCTGTTCACTGCGAAATAGCGTTGCAACTTCGATCGGCAGCGTTGACAATGGCACTGGACCCACTAAACCACCCGTTAAACGCTCTGAACCCAGCGAGTACTGCTGTGCAAGTTGTACAAAGTCCGCACCATCATCTCGAAGCTGAAAGTAGAGTTCCTGCGCCCGTGGTAAATGAGTGAGTTGAATCAACGAATATTCCACCTGATCCAGTTCTGACTTGATGTGCAAAAACTCTGATTCCACCTGATTGGCAAACCGGAGCTGCTTGAATTTTTGCACTTGCAGTTCTCGCAATACGACAGACTTGAAATAATCCAGAGTGACTCCTTTAAGTTGACACCATTGCTGGATAAAGCCTTCAAAGTCATCGGGTATAGGAGCCTCTGTTGTCCCAAATAAGGTGTAAAACAGCTCTTGCTTCGATAAAGGAACGTCCTTAATCGCCTCATCTAACAAGATTTGTCCAACCATTGTCTCCAGTAGCTTGTACCGCACCAACGCAGAAATAATCTGATCACCATCTAACAGGTAATCGCCAATCTTCAAACAGTCGCTCATAGCAATGTTCCTAAACCATCCAGAGAAATTTTGCGATCAACTTATTCATGCCACTGAGCGAACATTCCTCACTACCGCAAGCCGCTCTCTTCAACTGGGCTGAGCCGCAGTCACAAGAAAGAGCAAATCGCCCTATTTTTCAACATTTGGAATATAGCCTAGACACTCTATAAAGTAGAGCTAGCTGCTTCAACAGCCTCAATATCTTCTCAGTTGATAGTATCGGTAGCGTACATACCAGATACCATACATCTCTAATATTAGAAAATCCTACAGGGAACGCACCAGATTGATGCACTGACCAGAAGATAACACAATCATCGGCAGGATCACTTAATTAGAACCAATTTACAAACTGTTCCAATTAAGCGGTGAGCGATCGCGCAGATCCACTAATGAACACAAATCATGATTAGCATTAAACGAAACTCTAGGCAAGTCTAAATTTAATTAGAACCTCAGTTTAAATTGGTTCCAATTAATCCGGATACGGTTTTGACGTAAAAAATGCTACACGTTAAACCTTCATCACCCATGCTTTAAATGCTTTGTATCTTCAAGATTGCTTGCAGATGCTGATTTCAACCCAATTTCTGCTTTGTAGCGCTGTCTGTATGTAAGTATAAAAAGATGAAGCAACTCCTGAAAAGTTCTGAGAATTTCAGGTTGGCTAAATCTATTCACTTCTTTATTCTTGGTACAGAGTGGTATTACACCTCGGCTGAAGTTATGGGTGTACGTCTACAATCAATCATGTCAATCCATCCTGGAAGCGATCGCAAAGTTCTGTGGGGCAAGCCTTTGAACCTTCCCCTTCAGATTATTGATCGATTCTAGAGCGTTAGTTAGGCGATCAACAAAATAAGTGCAGCCATCCGATCGCCCCCAATACCTCCAAGATTCTACCCACTGTCACTATTCGTCGAAGCAATGCACACTCCCTAGTGCAAAACAGAGACAGTACCCCTGGTTCTGCTTCCGCTAGACGTGCGTGCGCACAGTTTGACCGACACAAGCAACTTAACCAATCACGAGGAAATGATATGAGCATTAGTGCACAAAGAGGACTAGACACCCTTTTAGCCTTCTTACAGTCCAATCCATCGTCGTTTCTGGGGCAGGATCAATTCCAGGGACCTGGTAACTTCAATGTGACTAGCAATCCAGCCGCTGGCATTAATTTTATTGGAGATGCAGGCGACAACATTGCACGGACTGGTTCCAGCGCAGATTCTGTGCGTGTAGGTAACGATCTGATGCTCGGCAACGACGGTAACGATTTTCTGGCTGCTGGCGGTGGCGACGATGCCTTGTTTGGTGGCAATGGTGACGATCGCCTTGAAGCTGATGGTGGCAATGACACCGTGTTCGGCGATGCAGGGAATGATCTACTCTTTGCCAGCACAGGCGATGATTTCGTCGCTGGTGGCACAGGCAATGATTTGCTTGAGGCTGAAGAGGGCAATGATACGCTCATCGGCGGTGATGGCATCGACACAATGAAAGGTGGTCAGGGGCTTGACCAATTTGTCTATGAAGGCAATGTTTTTGCGAATGGCACGCCTGCCCTCGCTGGACAGACGGGAATTAACGTTCTCAACACCCCTGACATTGTCCTGGATTACACGATCGGCGAAGACAAGTTTGCGTTTGATGGCACAGATTTAGGTCTGAAAAATTTGACGTTCCAGGAAGGTCAATCCTCCCAGATTGCTGGCGATGGCAACGTGATTGTTTTAACCGATGCATTCGCTGCCGCGGGAGCTGCTGCCCGTGCGATCGCCAATAACCCCAACATCACTTCAGATGCAGGGGCTTTTGTGTACTTCAACTCAACGCTGGGCTTGACCCGACTTGTGTATTCCAACGATCTCAGTGACGGTGGAGACATCAGCGTACTGGCGAATTTAGATAACCAACGTGGCGCTGCTGGGCTGGCAAATATTGCCAATTTCTCAGCAAACGACTTTACCCTGGTTTAAACCTTCGCATACAGGTAACAAGCGTGGCATTGCTGAATTTGGGGATAAACGTAACACGCTTACCCTTGTCCTGCCTTTTGGAAGAGAAACAAGACTTCTAGCTCCTTGGTTAGGAATGAGGGCAAGTATCCCTTGATTCAGCAACACCACGAGCGCAAATTCAAAAAGTGTTCATAGCGCAATCAGGGTGCAGCTATTTTTTACGCAAACTACAAAGAAGTATCCGCAAAACACTAGACCAGATATCTTTCTGGCACGCTAAATCGAGAAGCTTTGGTCATGCCCTTATCTTAGGAAGGAGTGTAGCCATCCGTAAACTCAAGGTGTGAGCTTGCGGCTCAGATAGAAGATCGTTTTGTGGGAGATGGTTTTGACCTACGGCTGCACATCATCCACTGCTTTCATGGCTCGATTGACTTGTCATCGCTTGCTTGAGTGTAGCGCCGCATCACAGTCTACTATTGTTTATTTTGAAAAGGTTTGGTTATGAGTCGTCAGGTATTAGAGCGTGGAGTACTTGCTTGCTCTGCATTAGCACTTTATGGTTGGTCGCAACCTTCTGCATCAGAACCGATTATGCAGCCTGACTGCAAGCCTGCTCCAGCGGTTTCTCATGCTAAGAGCCACTGCGTCAAGAACACAACAAACCGCATTTCTAGTGCAACGCCGGAGAAAGTTGTGAATGATCAATGGAGCGATCGTCATAACAATCGGCTCCCTGATGAGATGGAAGCGGTTTATGGCAATCTTCTAGCGCAAACGCAGGCGTTAGTTGATCGCAATCAATTCACTGAGGCTGTGAATCTCATTGGTGGCATCCCTAAGAACAGTCGCCATCATGGCATGGCACAACAGCTTCAGGAAGATTGGTCACGGGAATTGTTACGTCAAGCGACCAGTGAATGCGCACAAGCTCGTGTCGGTAAAGCGTTGTCGATGCTCGATACAATTCCCCCAGTCAGCCAGTTGAGCGATCGCGTGACGGAGCTACAGCAACGCTGGCGTAAACAAAAGGCATTATTGCAACAAGCGATCGATCTTAAACAAGCAGGTGATTGGCAAGGGGTGACTGATACCATCAAGTCGTTGGAAGGCACACCGATGTATCAGAGCCTTTTAGTGCAGGAGCTTTTACAACAAGCCATGATGCAACTTTATAAGCCTGATGCCACCATGCTGCAAGTAGCGATGGAAGATTTACCCACCGTGCAGCCATCAGTGGCTCCTCCAGAAACGGTTTCTGTGATGTCCAGCCCTTAACCATTGAGGCGTTGCTGCATGGCGGGATGAATTGCCCTCATCCCCTTTCTTGAATGCCCGAAGGGCTATACCCTTCTCCCCAGTGAGAAGGGAGCAAGAACTCTGGTTTCCTCTCCTTTTGGGCTTGAGTCCTTTTCGCTCCCTAAAGCCCCCAAGGCTGGCAGGGGGGTTTACCCCCGCCACCCCCAAAATCATCCTTAGTTTAATTACACTCAGCAACTTAACCGCGATCGGGCACAGTTTTAGAGAACTCGACCCCAAATAGTTTCTTGAGTACGATTAGTGGATCGGTCTGGGGTAGGCTCATATCCACAAAGAGGCTGTGAGCAAGCTGTAATTGTGCAGTGCTGTATTGCCTCTGGTTCTGGGTTTGAGAGACTGCCAAGCCCAAATCATGAAACCATCGCACTAAAACTGGCAGCGAGTTGTCGAATGCTATAGACGCTCGATCACTGGAGAGTTGGAGAATGCGTCGCTTAAAATGAGCATTCATGAGCGTATAAGTTGTACCGTCTTGAACAATTTCCCAGCGTGATTGTGGCATTGCTTTCTCACTCCACGCAACCCACAAACGCATCCGTTTCAGAAGCGTATCCAGGTTGCGGCAATTTGACAGATAAAACGTGAGCCATTTTGTCGCTGGTAATTCAAGTACTCGACGAGGCGCTAGAGGTACCACA
The DNA here is from genome assembly GCA_019358895.1 of Tildeniella nuda ZEHNDER 1965/U140. Taxonomy (GTDB): domain Bacteria; phylum Cyanobacteriota; class Cyanobacteriia; order Leptolyngbyales; family Leptolyngbyaceae; genus Stenomitos; species Stenomitos nudus. The sequence continues at coordinate 122,348 of JAHHIG010000007.1, forward strand.
GGTTCAGCAAAGTTGACCGTTGGTTCAATATTCACCCGTGCAGTTGGGTCAACGATCGCCGCTTGATTGAATTCATTCAGGCGTGTCCCTACGTCACCAGAAAGCGAATGATCACTCAAATCAGCTCGTCTTTGGGACGCAGCAAGCAAACTGTCTGCCGCTAAAGGGGCTAAGGAGGGCAAGCGATCAAGTGGTTTACTTAAGGGAGAGGCAGTCGGAGAAAGCAACAGGGGTGTGACCTCCCAACGGTAGCGATCGAGCCTGCCTGCTTCATGCATACAAGCAGGAAAGGGATACGTCTGCTTGGCGATCGGTTGGTGAGTTTTTAGATCAAGATATTCCAGTTGCAACTGGATATCTGGAGTATCGTTTTGCTGTTTATCAAATGTGTAATCGGGGGGGGGGGGTTCTAGACAGAGCAACCGTACAACTTGATTCACAGCCGGATTTGTACAATCCTGCAACTGAAAAACATTGTGAGGCGGTTTGAACACCATACGCCCTTCTACATCCATGAAGTAGTCGAGCGTACACCCTTGAGAAACGTAGAAAAGCGTACCAATATAGCGATCGAGCTTAGGTTTACGCCGTCTTAAATAGACGTAATATTGGGTTGGTTCATTTAAGCCTCGGTCTTGATAGCTGTAGTCTTTTTTGAGCAGCAGGCGAGTATTGTGGTTCTCAGACGATACGCCTCGACGATGGCGATCGCCAATCTCTCGTAGCCCAAACTCTAGAATTGTTTGAATATGGTCAGCTTCGAGCTGCGTCATCAGTTGGCGAATCAGCGCTACTTTTGCTTTGGCTTTTAGTTGGCTCACACGGTCAAGCACACCGTCGGCAGCAGCCAGATCACCAGCTAAGGAACAATCTGCTTCTAGAGGCATTGCTTGACTAAATGGCTCAGCCACGGTCACGGCTTGAGGGGTTGCTTGAACAAGCCCACCATTAACATCTGGGTCAGGAACTTCACGACTCATGTAGGGAAAATTTCAGGAGCTGGACACCACACTCATCAGCTATCTAACAGGGTCAATACAATTAACCCATGTCGATCAATCGCGATGGATTTATTCTATCCCAAAATTTTCTGTAGACAGAGAGCCTGAGCGAAAGATTGTGCGAAGCGATGTAGGATTTCTGTTAAGAGTTGGCTGAGCAGCACTGATAGGGGACTAAGAGTAGAGTTTGTCCTCAAAGTAATGGGTGTGTTTGAGCTGGTGTAACGCGGCTTCTGCCTGCTTGCGATCGCTGATATCTAGCAACACACCATCTAACCAAAGTAAATCACCGTTCTGGTCAAAAACGCCTTGTTTGCGCTCAAGCACCCACCGCACCTGCCCACTGGCATGAATAATGCGATACTCCACTGAGCAGCGATGGCGATCTAAAACAGATTGAACCAATGAGTCTCGAATGAGCGTGATGTCATCAGGATGCACAATACTCAGAAAAGACTGGCTCTGGTTATGCAACAGTGCTGCGGCTGGATAGCCTGTAATGGCTTCAATACCATCGTTTACAAAGACCATTGTATAAGTTGCATTGCAGCGAAAGACTGCTCCTGGAACGTTCAGCACCAGCGATCGAAAGCGCTCTTCACTCGTTTTTAGCTCCATCTCCAAACATTTGCGATCGGTGATGTCATGTCCACTCAGCACCACACCGTCAAACTTTAAAGCTGATGGAACGGATTGACCCTGAAGCGAGAGAGCAACCCAGCGACCAGACTTGGTTCTCCACCAGCACTCGATCGCTGGCTGGTTAGCCTGAACGCCACTGAGCCATAGCTGCAACACGAGTTCAAACTCGTTGAAGTGGTTGGGGTGAAGGAGTTCTGTCACATGCCGACCCCGCAACTCTTCTTCTCCATAGCCTAAAAGACGCTCGACAGCAGTACTGATGTAAACAATTTGTCCCGTATGACTGGTTTGAATAAAGAGGTAGGGGCTGTTTAAGACAAAGGCTTTCCACTTTTCTTCTGTTCTGACTAGCGCATTGTAGACCTTCCGGCTCTCCGTTATGTCTTCCAGTGACACCGCAAAACAACACTGGTGACGATCGGTGCAGTCATCCAATCTCGTCAAGGAAACACGAAGATTCATCCAAATAATGTCATTATCTTTAGCGATAAAGCGCTTTTCAACGGTGTAAGAGTCGATCGCTCCATCCAGTAGTTGTTGCTTCAAGTCTGCATCAATCAAGCGATCATCTGGACACACCAAGTCTTCTAAGCAAAGGCTTTCGTGCTTTGTTGTGTTGAGAAGTTCATGTAGGCGTTGATTACAGCGCATAATGACTCCTGCCTGATTAATCAGAGCAGTTGCCAGACTGGGGTGAAAGAGGGTAAACGATCGCTCGTATGCCTCTATAAGCGGTTGATCCACAGGCTGATGCAGCTTGTCATCTGACTTTATTGCTTGAGCCGTTAAGAAAACTGCATTTGCCTCTGCATTAAATTTTAGGGAACATTCCAGGCTCTTTCCGTCGTCTCTAGTTTTAGCAACGAAATTAACTGCTTTCCCCTGCAAAGCAAGCCCCCACAGATTTTCTAGCAAAGCTTGCGAGGTTGACTTCGATCGGAAACAGGTAAAAAAATCAACCGCTTCTGTAACCGTTTGCAGTAGTTCTAAAAAGCGTTGACTGGCATAAAGGGTTTCCCCGCGATCGTTATACACACAGATTGGACCCAGCGATCGTTCCAGAAACTCCAATGATCCGTGAGAGCGTATCCCAGGAACATCCCAAAAAGTAGAAACCATAGTTCAGTGCATTCCTTGCATTTCAGATAGAGCTATACCAGAACAGAGTGACGCGTTCATTAGACGCTCTGCACTGGTTAAAAGAATCGTGACTCAGATGCTGTTTGAGCACTTGAAGCAATGTGGGTTGAACAAGTTTTTCAGCATCCCGAACGCTGTCAATTCGCTACGATTCGTTTGCTTTCTGATCGATGCACCCATGGAATTTATACAGGTACGCCTCTGAGTCGGGATGCCGTCTTTGCAACAGCAGCCCTCACAGTCGCCTCACAGCAGTAATTAGAAGCGGCATCATCCGTACTAAAGGTTAATTTTCTTAGACTTTGCTCCTGACTACCAGATAACGGTTAGCTCTATGCACCCATTTAATTCGTTGGTGCGGTACTTCCTTCGTCACCCTGTCATTTTTGCAAACTCTAGTTACTGCGCTTTTATCTTTATGTAATCCTCTCCCACTGGATGTCTAGTATATGCTTGTTTGCAAATTGTCACAGCGTTTTTCTCCTTGTGACAGTTAGCTGCTGCCGCTACGAGCGAAAACTAATTGGAACAGTAGCGCCAAGCGGGTTCCAGTTAGTCTCTGCTCACTGTTTTCGCCACAGTTCTGGCATAAGGCGTGGACACTAGTGTTAGTGGCGATTATAATCTGTGGAGGCATCTATCTGTGGAGGCATTTAGCAGATGGACATATTAACAGGCATTGCTACTAAGGTGTGATTGAACTAGAGTAAGCAAGGTTTCATCTACCGCTTCAACTGCATCCGCTTCAACGGATGTCATGAATGATTGAGAAGAGTGTGGCTTCCCTGACGTGAAGGAGTGAGCGCAGTGTTTACTGCGTCAGCATTATAGGTTTGATTACTGTTGCAGAATCGTTATGAGGCACTGCACGATCGGCTGTAGGAGTGCAGAGATGTCATTCACCTAGAGCTAGAATCTGGCTGCAAGCAGACGAGCACTGCGACAACGATTTAGACCCACCGAACCCTTGCGAAGGAGCGGTGTAGGTAGAACCTCACAAAAGGTTGAATTGGCATGATTGGGCAATTACTGACGGGACGCTATCTCATTCTAGAAAAGCTGGGAGCAGGCGGGTTTAGCGAAACCTATCTGGCTCGTGATAAATACCTTCCCCATCACCCGCTGTGTGTGGTTAAATCACTTCAACTATCGGTTAATAGCACTATTTCACTAGAAGCCGCGCAGCAGTTGTTTGAGACCGAAGCAAAGCTTTTGGAAGGGTTAGGGCAACACCACACGCAAATTCCGACATTACTGGCTTATAGTCATGAACATGATCAAGCTTACTTAATTCAGGAATATGTTGAAGGCGAGAGCTTACGCAAGTGGCTCACCCGCAATCAGCGTTTGACCAGTGCGGCAGCCATCAAATTGTTGTCAGAAATGCTATCGATTCTGACGTATCTTCACTCTCGTCGCATCGTCCATTGCGATCTTAAACCCAGCAACATTATTCGTCGTAAGCGAGATGGCAAGCTGGTTCTGATTGACTTTGGGGCAGCCTGTCAGTTACCAGAAGCAGCCTCTAATACTGAATCTGGTAGCAATGACCTTGCGATGGCGATCGGGACTCCAGACTACATGCCAGATGAGCAAAAATTAGGATGTGCCCAGTTGAATAGTGACCTTTATGCGCTAGGCATCTTGGTCGTTCACCTGTTGACGGGTGTGCATCCACGCGAGTTCAAACGCGATCTGATTTCGGGGCAATTGGACTGGCAGCGTCATCTGACGGATCAAGCCATCGAACCCAGCTTGATTGCTGTTCTCAATCGCATGGTGCAAAGCAATTTTCGCGATCGCTACCAGCAAGCAACAGAGGTGCTAGCAGACCTTCAGACATTACCCATCAACCGTTTTCGGCAGCGTGGCTCTGGTTGGCAAGGAGCGCTACCAAAACTCGTTGTGCCAGCAGTAGCAGGGATACTGTTGGGTGTTCTTGGCATCCAGTACGTTCGTGCCCAGGGTCAACAGACTGTCTCCCTGCTCAGCCAGCTACAGCAGCGCTTTCACCCATCCGATGTGAACTTAACGATGGTGCGTGATGTGTCGATGCAGTCTGGAGTCGATCGCATGGTGATTACGCCTAACAATCGCACTCTTGTGACAGCAGGGTCAGATCATGTCCTTCGCTTATGGTCGTTGACGACTGGAGCGATGCTCAAAACGCTGTCTGGGCATCGCGCTACTGTTACAGCCTTAAACGTTAGCCAAAACAGCAAGCTACTGGTGAGCGGTGGTGAAGATGGTACGGTTTATTTGTGGGATACCGACACAGGTCGGTTACTGAGGGCGTTTGAAGGACATCGGCAGCCAGTCACAGCCGTTGCTATTAGTCCTGATGGCAGCACAATAGCGAGTGCTTGTAAAGAAGGCAGAATTCGTCGCTGGGATGTGCAAACTGGCATCCGTATGCAAAGCCTGAAGCTTTCTCATGGGGGGGTAACGGCACTGGCATATGGAGCGACCCCGGATCGCCTGATCAGTGCTAGCAATGATAGCGATCGCGCTGATGACTCAATGCGTCAGATTCAAATCTGGAATCTCAGCATCGGCAAGCTCGAACGTACCTTTGCCGGACATACAGCCCCAATCGTGGGTTTGCAGGTAGCAGACGATCACATGCTTTTTAGCGTTGGCAAAGACCGGGGGCTAATGTGGGATCTCAAGCGCGAAGAGTTAGTCACTGTGTTTCCTCAAGACTCGGCGAACGCGATCGCCACTTCGTTTAACGAGCAAAACATCGTTACCGTTCATACCAACGGTAGCATTCGCGTATGGATGCGTCAGGCAGGACAGTTAGTGCAAAGAAAGTCAGGCGCATTAGGGCGCGATTTAGATGTCGTGCTTAGCCCCAATCATCGCTATTTGGTGAGCTGGAGCGCCGATCGACGGTTGCGTGTCTGGCAGCTCAATGTGAGTGACATTCACTCAAAATAGAGTGCATACGTTAGTAAGCCACATGCTAGAAAGCCTACGGTGATTGAATGCTAGCGCTTCATGGCTCCATCCCAAACTGACTATTCCAACACAAGGTAAGCCTTATGCTGCATAACGTTTCCGAAACTACCATGCACCGTGTCCGTTGGCTCATTACCCTCGGCTGGCTGCTCTTAATTGCTTCATTTTTCTATGATCCCATCACGCCGATGTTTACGGCTCCCGATGCCGTGTGGAGTCCATTCCATCTCCGTCCAGAAATCTATTTAGACCCAGAACGATGTGTCAAGATTCGAGATGTTTGTGTACCCGAAAAGCCCTTTTCGATGAGTGCCATCATGTGGTGGGCAATGATTGTGCCCGCTGGCATTTTCATTCTGTTGGTGTTTGGGCATGAGTTTTGGCGACGCATTTGTCCGCTCTCATTTATGTCACAGATTCCTCGTGCTCTGGGGCTACAGCGCAAGCGGAAAGTAGTCGATCCAGTCACTGGGGAGACCCGTTGGGAGGTGGTTGTGATTGGCGAAAAATCCTGGTTGGGACGCAATCATCTCTACGTGCAGTTTGGACTCTTTGTCGTGGGACTGACGCTCCGTATTCTCTATGTCAATTCCGATCGCATTGCGCTGGGCAGTTTCCTCATCTTCAGCATTCTTTGCTCCATGTTGGTTGGCATTCTCTATGCTGGAAAGAGTTGGTGTCAATACTTTTGCCCGATGGCGATCGTGCAAACAGTGTATACAGGACCGCGATCGCTCCTGGGCAGTCAGAATTATCTACAACCAAAAGCAGCGGTCACTCAATCCATGTGCCGCATGGTTGATCCAAAAACGGGCAAAGAACAGAGTGCCTGTGTCAGTTGCAAAGCACCCTGCATTGACATTGATGCCGAAAAAACGTACTGGGCAGAATTAAATAAACCCGGTCGTCGGTTAGTGCAATATGGCTATCTGGGCATGGTGATTGCCTTCTACCTCTACTATTACCTCTACGCAGGTAATTGGGATTATTACTTTTCAGGTGCCTGGACTCACGAAGAAGATCAGATTGCCAAAGTGATGGATTCAGGTTTTTATATCTATGGATACACCATTCCGATTCCCAAAGCAGCGGCAGTGCTCATCACCTATGCTGTACTGGTTATCATCACCTTCACGATCGGTGTCATTGTTGAAAAACTCTGCCGTAGACTGACGATGCGCGGTCGTCCCATTTCAGCGGAACAGGCTCAGCACATTGCGTTTACGCTGTTTTCCATCACCTCGTTCTGGACGTTTTTCTCCTATGGGGCACGTCCTTCCTTGAACCGCCTGCCCTACTGGCCCCTGCTAGCATTCAACGCGCTGATTGTTCTAGTGGGTGCACTGTGGCTCTATCGCACCATCAAACGCACCCATGCTCAGTATGAACGTGAGCATATGGCAGTGAGCCTACGAAAGCAGTTGCAAAAGCTTGAGCTTGATCCGGAGTTATTGGAAGGGCGATCGATTGATGAATTGACTCCAGACGAAATCTATACACTTGTGAAAGTATTGCAGGGGTTCTCTCAACAGTTACGGCTACACACCTACACTGGGGTCGTGCTGGACTTATTGCAACAACAAGCAACGGATACATCCAGCAGCTTTGCGTTCTGCCAGAAACTCCGGCAAGACCTGAAACTGAAAGATGCCGATCATTTTGCGGCTCTTGAGGCGATCGCCGTTACCCATCCACAAATTTTCAGCGCGTCCGGCGCACGTCCAGTTTCTGCCCCCCTTCACGATGAAGATACACTGGCAAAAACGATCGCGAGACCGCTTAGACCAGCAACCCCTAACCCCATCGATCGCTGAAACTTCTAAGAAACAAACGACGACATTTTGCCTGTTTGCTTGAGGAGTGCAAAGCCTTGCGCCCCTACAGTGGGTAAAACCGTTCTTAGAAAACGCCTTGGAAATACCATACTCCAAGCCTGCGATCGCATCAATCCATACACCTTGTACCAGGGAATTCACACGCCTATGTTGACCTTAAAGTCAATTAATTTTGAGCAGCAGCAGTTTCAAATTCATCACCTAAAGCAGACGCAGCCTGACAAGATGGAATGGTTGCTTGGACGTAGCACCGCCTGTGATTTGGTGCTGCCCAATCCAGAGGTGAGCCGCGTACATGGAAAAATTGCCTATGTTGATGATGCCTACTACTTTATGGATATGGGCAGTAGCTTTGGGTCATCGCTCAACGGCACCAGCGTTCCTGCAAATGAAAAGTATCAACTTAGCCTTGCCGATATTCTGCAATTGGGAGAAACCTTTCTCTATGTTGAAGGCATCACTGCCCCTTCCATCCCTCCGTCTGCTAATGAGGCAGAAACGTATACATCCGTTTCGCTGCCAGAGCAGCCGTGGGCAGGCGAAGATCTGCTGTGTCGGTGCTGTCGCATTATAGACGAAACGCCTGATGTCAAGACCTTTAGCTTCATTGCAGAGCCGCCTGTACTGTTTACCTACAAACCTGGACAATTTGTGAATCTGGCGATCGACATTGATGGCAAGCCTGTCGTTCGCTCTTATTCCATCTCATCGTCACCAACCCGTCCTTATCATCTCAGCCTGACGATCAAGCGTGTAGCCTCACCGCCCGACCAGCCAGATATCCCCTCTGGTCTGGTTTCTAACTGGATGCACAACCACCTTAAAGTCGGCGATCGTGTTCAGTTGATTGGCGGACCATTGGGACACTTCACCTGCTTACCCAACTTGCCCTCCAAGCTGATGCTCATTTCGGCTGGCAGCGGCATCACACCGATGATGTCTATGTCTCGGTGGGTGCAAGATACACTTGCCGACTGTGATATCGTCTTTCTTCACTGCGCTCGCACACCAGACGACCTCATCTTTCGGACCGAATTAGAAACCATTGCTGCTCAATTACCCAACTTCCATCTGGCTGTTACCCTCACTCAGCAGCCGTTAGGACAGTCTTGGATGGGCTTAACCGGGCGAATTTCCAGCTCACTGTTGCAGATGGTTGCCCCAGATCTGCTCGAGCGATCGGTGTATGTTTGTGGTCCAGAAGGTTTTATGGAAAGCACTAAACTCCTGCTGGAAACCATGAAATTTCCCATGCAGAACTACCAGTCAGAAAGCTTTGGTCGCACCAAGAAGCCAAAGCCATCCTCCCAGGCGACACCTTCTGCGACCTGGCATCCGCAACCAGAGACCATCATGGCTCATAACGGCAATGGGCATCATGATGGTATAGCAACCAAGTCTGCCTCTACCCAGCTTGCTGCCCCTCCGACATCCGCTCAAGCGTCTCCTGTCGTTCACTTTATGAAAGCCGAGCGGCAGATACCCGTAGATGATAGTGCGTCCATTCTAGAATTAGCAGAGCAAGAAGGCATTCCAATCCGCTCGGCTTGCCGCGTTGGTGCGTGTGGTGCATGCAAAATTCGTGTCCATAAAGGACAGGTTCGTTACGACACACCACCCACAGCGTTGACAGACACAGATAAACAAGCAGGCTATGCTTTGGCGTGTGTCGCCTACCCAAACGGATCTCTGGCGATCGAAGCGTAGGAGTGGTTCAGCATGCAGCGATCAGCATTCAGCGATCAGCACTCAGCGATCAGCTATGAATACAAGCTTGCCTCCTGCCTCTTCGCGGAAGTGAGGTGTGAGGTGTGAGGTGTGAGGAGTATTGGCTTCTGCCTTCTGCCTCTTCGCGGAAGTGAGGTGTGAGGTGTGAGGTGTCTTAGCTTCTGCCCCCTGCCCCCCTGCCTCCTGCCCCCTGCCCCCCTGCCCCCTGCCTCCTTACCCTGACCGCCAAAAGCGATCTACTGGCAGTGCCTGAGTCTCGTTACTGAGTGACACATGTATCGCGTTTGACCACACGTCTCCCAATTGCACAAGTGAGGAATGCCTGTTAATCTCCATAGAGATAACAGACGTGTCAGGCTCCCAAAGCAGTTGTGAAAATTCTCTTAATAGAGGATGATGAGTCAGTCATTGCTCTACTCTTAGATGTACTCACGACACAACACTATACCGTCGATGTCGCAACAGATGGGCAAATTGGGCTGGAACTGGCAGTCACCTGGGATTATGAGCTAATCCTATTAGATCTGCTGATTCCCAAACTGGATGGAATTCATCTTTGCTGCAAACTGCGTACTCAAGGCTTCCAAAAACCAATTCTTTTGTTAACGGCAAAAGGCTCCAGTGCTGATGTTGTCAAAGGCTTGGATGCGGGTGCCGATGATTATGTGACCAAACCATTCGCTTTAGTGGAGTTGCTGGCACGAGTGCGGGCATTGCTCCGTCGGCGAACAACGAGCCTAGCACCGCCTGTGTTGGTGTGGGAGAAGCTGCGGATGAATGTCGCGTCTGTAGAGGTCACCTATGCCGAAAAACCCCTCTCTCTGACACCCAAAGAATATGGTTTGCTGGGGCTGTTTTTACGCAATCCACAGCGGGCGTTTAGTCGCAGTGATATTCTCGATCGCCTCTGGTCGATCGATGCCTCACCCAGTGAAGGTACGGTTACCAATCTCATCAAAGATTTGCGGCAAAAGCTCAAAGCGGCTGGGATGACGGCAGACTTACTGGAAACAGTCTACGGTCTAGGCTATCGGCTGAAACCACCACCAAAACAGGATTGTGAGCAGGATGCCAGCGACTCAACGGCTCTCCCAGCGTCCGCTGTAGCACTGTTGACTCCCAAAAAAATAGCCTCAGTTAACAAGGTGCTGGAGCGCTATCAGCAAACCTTTGCTGCACGGGTGAGTGTGCTAGAGCAACTCGAAGCGTCGCTGCGACAGCAAAACGTTAGTCCTGCTTTATGCCAGGAGGCGGCACACGAAGCGCATAAATTGGCAGGCACGCTAGGCTCGTTTGGCTATGGCAAAGGCTCCGAGTTGGCAGGAGCGATCGAACAGTTGCTTCAGCCAAACACGCTAGAGCCGTCCGTAATCCCCTCACTTTCAGCCCTGATCGCGGCTCTTAAACAAACACTCACACGACCGCCAACGCCTCTTCTGGTTGAACCCGTTGAGTCTGAACTTGTTGAACCCAACGCTACTCGCCTTGTATTGGTCATTGATGATGCGGCGATCGTGTCTCAAGCATGGCAGGCTGGTGTTGCCTGGGGGTTTCAAGTAGAGGTTGTGGCACTACAAACGGCACAACAGCGACTCAACGACGTTGCTCCAGATGCCATCCTGCTGAGTCTTAGTACAGAGACCGTAGACCAAACACTGACGCTTTTGCAAACCATCAAGGCGCAGATGCCGATCGTGCCCGTTTTAGTCATGACTGAACACGATCGCTTGATCGATCGCGTCATCGTTTCTCGGTTCGGTGTGCGGCGCTTTTTGCCGACCTCGATCGGTGTACCTCAAATTTTTGAGGCGTTAGCCCAAATGTTGTCTAGCGCTCCCACAGCAGACGCGAACATCATGTTGGTGGATGATGATTCGATCGTCCTTGAGAGCTTGCGAAGTCACCTGCAACCTTGGGGACTGCACGTGACTAGCCTGCAAGATCCAGGTCAATTTTGGGATGTACTGACCGCTACCAAGCCTGATTTGTTGGTGATGGATCTCGAAATGCCCACATTCAGTGGGATCGACCTTTGTCGGGTAGTGCGTCAGGATTTACGCTGGGGAAATTTACCCATTCTAGTAGTGACTGCCCACACCGATATGGCATCCATTCAACAAGTTTTTGCGGCGGGTGCTGATGATTTCATCGGGAAGCCAGTAGTGGGTCCAGAGCTAGTGACGCGGGTGATCAGTCGTATCGAGCGATCGCGCTTGCAACACGAACTGGAGACAATGAAGCGGAGGCTAGGTACATGACTTTAACCTGGCTCTCGTCTAAACACACGGTACGCGACAAAAAGCGCTACCAGCAGACAGCGATTCCCCTGCGGCTTGTGCTTGTTGTGCCGTTTGTTCTCCTCACAGTGGGAACTGTCGGGCTGGTGCAGTATCTCTCTCTTCGCAATCAGCAGCAGTCTGTTCAACAGCTTGCCCAGCAGTTAATGGGTGAGGTGAGCGATCGCGTTAACCTGTACCTCAGCCATTATCTGGAAACACCGCAGCAGGTCAACCGCTTGAATGCCAGCGCCATCCGCTTAGGTGAGATCGATCGCACCGACCCCAAACGCCTGGAGCGCCATTTTTTGCAGCAGATTCAGGAGTTTGACGCACTCAGCCGCATCCATTTCAGCAATCCTCAGGGTGGCTATCTGTCGGTTGGCAATGATCAGCGTGGTCTCACTGTCGCAGCCACCGATCGGTTTGTCAGCGGTAAGCTGCGTGTGCATAGCGTGGATCAAACTGGTAGGCGAACTCACTTGCTGGTCGAGCGGCAACAGTATGATGCCCGCGATCGCCCCTTTTTTCAACGCGCGGTGGTGGTGGGTCAGCCGACCTGGACACCTGTTTATGTCTATCTTCCTGCTTCTTTGGGGCTAGGTATTGCCGCCAGCTACCCTCTCTACAATCAGGCACATCAGCTTGAAGGGGTTTTAGCCAGCGATCTGACGCTTGTGGCGCTCAATCAATACCTGAAGAACCTTAAAATCGGTGCTCATGGAACGGTGTTTATCATCGAACGATCGGGACTCCTGATCGCCTCTTCAACGCCGGAAACACCCTTTTTTACCCGTGTCGATCGCACGCAACCTCACCGTCTTCCTGCCATTGAGAGTAAAGAACCACTGATTCGTCTCACAGCGCAGCATTTAGTCTCTCAATTTGGTGCGTTTACCAAGATTGATACGACCAGGCAACTTCACTTCAAGGCGGCAAACAAACGGCAGTTTCTCCAGGTCACGCCATTTCGCGATCGCTTCGGTCTGGATTGGCTGGTCGTAGTGACGGTGCCAGAGTCGGACTTTACTGGATTCAGTGATGCCAATACGCAGACAGCCATCCTGCTGAGTGCGGGTGCATTGTTCGGTGCGATCGCCCTGGGTCTGCTCACCGCCCAGTGGATTGTCCAACCCATCCAACGGCTCAGTCGTGCCAGTCGTGCGTTGGCGCAAGGTGAATGGAATGAAACGCTCAAGGAAGACAGCGCGATCGCCGAGCTACAAGAGTTAACGCGCTCCTTCGACCAGACTGCCGAACAATTACAACGCTCCTTTGATCACGTTAGAGCTGCCCTACAAGCCTCAGAAGAACGCTTCACCAAAGTATTTCGTGTTAGCCCCGATCCAATTGCGATCGCCACTCCAGAGGGGCGGTACCTTGAAATCAATGATGCATTCACCAGCCTATTTGGTTACGCAAGAGAGGCGGTTCTCGGTCGTACTGTGGCAGAGGTGGGTCTATGGCTCAATTCAGATGAACAAGAACGATCGGTAGAGCAAATTTTAGCGGGTGAAGGCGTTCACAACCTGGAATGTACGTTTCGGAGTCATGCGGGTGAGTTGCTGACCGTGCTGTTTTCAGCCGAAAGCATTGAGATTCAGGGACAGCGTTGCATCATTGCCATGGCTAAAGAGATTACCGATCGTAAACAAGTTGAAGCCGCATTGCGTCAGAGTGAAGCCGCACTCCGCCGTGCCCAGCAGGTTGCCCATGTTGGCAGTTGGAACCTTGATCTAATCACAGGACAAGTAACCTGGTCAGAAGAAAGCTTCCACATCTTTGGTTGGGATATCACGCAGCCAGAGCCAACGCTCTCTCAATTTATGGCACTGCTGCATCCTGACGATCGTGACGTGTTGCAGCAATGCGTGACGCAGGCTATGACGACTGGAAGCTCCTACAGCGTAGATTTTCGCGCCATACAGCCAGATGGATCAATCCGCTATGTTGAAGCAAAAGGAGAAGCGATCGTCAACCCAAACGGGCAGATTACTCAACTGATTGGCACCAATTTAGACATTACAAAGCACAAACAAGCAGAACTCGCCCTCCGTGAGAGCGAAGCCACCAAAAATCAAATCTTAAAAGCCATTCCTGATTTGATTGTTTGGATGAAAGCCGATGGTACCTGCATTGATTTGATTGACGGACCTAGTATCACCAATCTCTATGAGAAGTCAGAAGCGGTTGGCAAAAATCTCTATGAACTTCTGCCCTTTGCATTGGCACAGGCAAGGATGAATGCCATTCAACAAGCGCTAACCACGGGTGATGTGACTGTTTATGAACATCAGGTGCAAGTGCAGGGAGAAACCAAACATGAAGAAGTCCGAGTAGTCAGCGTTGGCGGCGATCGCATCTTAGTGATTGTCAGAGATATCACCACTCGTAAACGAGCAGAAGATGCTCTGCGACAATACGAGCGCATTGTTGCTGCCACCACAGATGGTATTTCACTGATTGACAAAGATTACACGTATCAAGTGATTAATCCGTCCTATCTCACCCGCTTTGATAAACAGCGCGATGAAATCATCGGGCACTCCGTCGCCGATCTCGTTGGTCAGCCTAGCTTTGAAGCGGTCATTAAAGAGCGTCTCGATCATTGCTTTGCCGGACAGACCGTGCAGTACGAAGCCTGGTTTGAGTATCCGACGATGGGTTCGCAATTTATGAGCGTTACCTACGATCCATACATTGAAGCCAATCAAACGATTTCTGGTGCCGTGGTGACAGTACGCAACCTCACTGAACTGAAACGGGCAGAAACAGCGTTGCGTGACAGTGAAGCGCGCTTTCGCAGTGCCTTCCATGATGCTCCGATCGGCATGGCGCTCATTAGCATGGACGATCGCTGGCTCAAAGTAAACCCCATGCTCTGTGGCATGCTGGGCTATGTCGAGGTGGAGTTACTCGCTCTGCCAGCGTCTGCTCTCGTGCATCCCGAAGACATAAAGCTGCTGCAACAGGGTGTGGAGCAAGCGCTGTCGCAGCAGCGCAATGCCACCCAAACCGCCCTCCGCTATCAGTGTAAGGGTGGACGGACGGCTTGGGGACGACTGAGCCTATCGCTTGTGCGCGATGCTCAAAACCAGCCGCTGTATTACGTGGCGCAAATTCAGGATGTCACAGAGCAGCAGGCAGTTGACCAGATGAAGAATGAATTCATTGCCATTGTTAGTCACGAGCTACGGACACCGCTAACCGCTATCAAAGGCTTTCTGGGGTTGCTGCACACGGGCATCTACGCTGATAAGCCCGAAAAAGCGAAGCGCATGGTGGAACTGGCGCTGTCGAGCAGCGATCGCCTGGTACGGCTTGTGAACGATATTCTGGATTTGGAGCGGCTATCTTCGGGCAAAGTCGAACTTGTGATGGAAACGTGTCAGGCAGATGATCTCGTGCAACGGGCTGTCGAAGGTGTGCAGTCGATCGCGGATGAAGCACAGGTCTCGCTGCTGGTTGTACCATCATCGGCTCAGGTTTGGGCTGCCCCTGATGCCCTGATTCAAACCCTCACCAACTTGTTGAGCAATGCCATCAAATTCTCTCCAGCCCATGCGACCGTAACGCTATCCGTGCAAGCTCAGGCTAGTTCTGTGCTCTTTCAAGTGACTGATCAGGGCAGAGGCATTCCCCTAGACAAGCTGAAGACTATTTTTGGGCGCTTCCAGCAGGTTGATGTTTCTGATGCCCGCCAGCGCGGAGGCACAGGGTTAGGTCTGGCAATTTGCCAAAGTATTGTGCAACAGCACAACGGCAGCATTTGGGTTGAAAGCGCATTGGGTCAAGGCAGCACCTTCTTTTTCACCGTACCCATACCAGATGATTAGCTTCCAGGTTTGGCTGTCTCTGTGACTTTGACTGCTTTGATAACAGGCACTATGAACAAACGTATTCTGGTTGTTGATGATGAAGAAGCGTTGCGGGAGCTTGCCGTTACGTGCCTGGAAGATCTGGGTGTTTGGGCGGTAATCACCGCTGAGTCTGGGTCTGAAGGACTGAATAAAGCTGAAGCAAACAACGTGGATGCGATTCTGCTGGATGTTTCCATGCCTGTGATGGATGGGTTTGCGGTCTATGAAACGCTGAAAAGCAATGTCATGCTGCAACATATTCCGATCGTCTTATTGACTGCTAAAGTGCTGCCAAGCGATCGTACTCGTTTCGCCCAAATGGAGATTGCTGGCGTGATTACAAAACCGTTCGACCCCATGCGTCTCTGCGTTCAACTAGCAACCCTGTTGGGCTGGGATTGATCAGGATCAAGGCACCTATCAGTTCCTTATTTTTTTGTTTTAGTCTCTATCTATCAAGCACTCAAGCCTTTCGATCAGCACAGTTCCGCGTATTGCATAAAGCGTGACGAGCTAAAGGGTACGGTCAATCGTTGATTTGCTGAGCGGTCGCTACACGGCTACCTACTGGCACAATTGGCTCGATCGCAACGCTAGTAGAGAAAGGCACTGCGCTGATTCCTGGTATGCTACTCAGCGATCGCTCCGTTGAGTGCTTACTTTCCGCCACTGTAAATTTCGAGGAGATCTTAGATGCCGCTCATCAAACGTTGCATTGCCGAATTTATCGGCACTTTTTGGTTGGTCTTTGGAGGCTGTGGCAGTGCCGTTCTCGCCGCTGCTTTCCCATACGATGCAAAGTTTCCGAATTCTCCTAACTTCTTTGGTTTAGGCTTCTTGGGCGTTTCGCTTGCCTTTGGTCTAACCGTCTTAACGATGGCGTATGCGGTTGGTCACATTTCTGGTGGGCACTTCAATCCTGCCGTCTCTTTTGGTCTGTGGGCAGGGAAGCGCTTTCCTGCCTCTGAATTGCTGCCTTACATCATCGCTCAAGTGTTGGGCGGCATCCTTGCAGGTGGAGCCATTTATACCATTGCCAGCGGTCGAGCAGGGTTTGCACTGACGGGCACCAATCCACTGGCAACGAATGGCTTTGGCGCTCATTCTCCGGGCGGCTACAGTCTGGCAGCGTGTTTTCTGGCAGAAGTGTTACTCACTTTCATGTTTTTGCTGATTATTCTAGGTGCGACCGATAACCGTGCACCTGTGGGCTTTGCGCCAGTGGCGATCGGGCTGGGTCTGACGCTCGTGCATCTCATCAGCATTCCTGTGACGAATACGTCTGTTAACCCTGCGCGCAGTACGGGTGTCGCACTGTTTGCAGGAGCAGAACTCTTTGGACAAGTCTGGCTGTTCTGGCTGGCTCCCATCATTGGTGCACTCCTTGCAGGCTGGTTCTACGCCAATGTTTTTGACGAGAACACTGTGGAAACATCCCGACGCGTCAGAGAGCCTGTCTAAGCGGTAAGTCGTTTATGGCGCTTTGCCTATAGCAGTCCTAAAGCATTCAAAAGTATGCAGTGGTTTCAGCATTCAGCGCTCACGCCCAGGCTGACGGCTGACCGCTGAATGCTGAAAGCTAAGAGCTGAAAGCTCACCCAGCACAACTTTCACAAATCAAATAAGACCGCTAGAGAAACCTGAAAAGCCACTGAAAAGGGGGCAATGATACCATTGCCCCACATTAAAAACGGATTTCTTCAAGCAACGGTTGAGCCTTGATACGCGCTTTTCGTGTGGAACGAATGAGTGGCATTAAACCCCGTAAATCAATCTTACTGATCGATGATGAAGCTAGTATTCAAGAGCTTGTACAAGCCTGCTTGAGCGATTTAGCAGGATGGACTGTGATTACCGTCTCTTCTGCTCAAGAAGGGTTAAAGCGTTTAGCGGTCGAGCGTCCAGATGCCATTCTGCTAGACATCCTAATGCCAGGAATGAATGGTACGACTTTCATCCACACGCTTCATGAAAACCCAGCCACCCGATCGATCCCTGTCATTCTCTTGAGTGTACAGGCGCGTTACTTTACGCCCCAAAAACTGCGGCGACTCGGTGTTGTTGACGCGATCGCCAAACCCTTCAATCCTGTAACCCTGCCAGAGACGATCGCCCAGGCGCTCGGATGGCACATCACGCTTGAGGACGTATAGCAGCCAATAGTCAGAAGAAAGCTGACCGCTGACCGCTGATTACTAACCGCTGACCGCTCATCACTAAGGATAGAACGCCAGTTGCGGTAAACCCAACGTTTCATCCCAGCCCATCATGATATTGAGACATTGAATCGCCTGTCCCGCCTGTCCTTTCATCAGGTTATCGATTGCGGACATGACAATCACGCGATCGGTGCGGGGATCAACTTCTAACCCGATGTAGCAAAGATTTGTGCCTGCTGCCCATTTCGTTTGGGGATAGATACCGCTGGGCAGCACTCTCACCCACGGAGCATTACGGTAAAAGGCATTGTAAATGGTCAGTAGATCTTCGCGCACCAGCCCAGGATCGCGTAGGGTGGCGTAGATTGTGGCTAAAATGCCCCGTACCATCGGCACGAGATGCGGCGTAAACTGAATCAACACCTCATGCCCTGCCAAGTCACTGCAAATTTGCTCAATTTCAGGGGTGTGACGATGATGCCCCGCGACGTTGTACGCTGCAAACGTGTTGTCTGCCTCTGCCAGCAACATCCCGACTTTTGCCTGTCTACCGCCGCCAGAGGTGCCAGATTTTGCGTCGATAATGGCGGTTTCGGGTACCACTAACCCCTGTTTGAGCAATGGCGACAAGCCAAGCAAACTCGCGGTGGGATAGCATCCGGGGCAGCCAACGAGCTGTGCTTCAGCAATGCGATCGCGGTACAGTTCCGGCAAGCCATAAACCGCCGTTTCAGCAATCGCCTGATCCGATCGATCACCCCCATACCAGGCAGTGTAGGTCGCCAGATCTGAGAACCGATAGTCTGCCGACAGATCCAGCACTTTGCAGCCTTTTTCCAGTAGCGTAGGAGCCATCTTGTACGCCAAGCCGTTGGGCAGCGAGAGAAAGACGACCTGACAGCGATCGGCAATCTGATCCAGATCGAGCGGCTCGATCATCTGCTTGACGCGGTGCCCCAGATGAGGATAGAGTTCGGCAAATGCCTGTCCAGCACTACTTTCGCCGCCAAGGTAGGCAAGCTCCAGGCGCGGATGATCCATCAAAAGGCGCACTAGCTGTACGCCACCGTAACCCGACGCACCGACAATGCCAACCGATATGCGTCCTGTATCACCCATGATGCTTTACCTTCTTTACCGCTCGAACGACTCAATGTTTGCTGCATTGTAGTACCAGAGTTAGCGTTTGTGGGGGAAATCGGGTCGCCTTGTAGCAGGGATTGTTGACTTTTTAGTGCAAGCAACGATCGCATGACCTGATCATCTGATCCTTCTATTCCTCAGTTACGGGTCAGGAGGGGCTGGGATCAGCCCTGTGTGCGTTTCAGCCCCAACCACTCTGTCACCAGGGCAAACAGACTACAATTTAAAGAGTACGTTCGCTTCAAAAAACTTTACGGTACTCCTGCCTTGAACGTTTCTGTCGATTCATCTCAACCCACCCTCTTCACCTTTGATACCATCGAGACAGCGCTGGCTGATCTCAAATGCGGTCGGGCGATCGTTGTCGTCGATGATGAAAACCGCGAGAACGAAGGCGATCTGATTGCCGCCGCCCAATTTGCCACACCCGACATGATCAACTTTATGGCAGTAGAGGCGCGGGGGTTGATTTGTCTGGCAATGACGGGCGATCGACTGGATGAACTCGATCTCCCGCTGATGGTGACCAACAACACAGATAGTAATCAGACTGCTTTCACCGTCAGCATTGATGCCTCCCCCAGCGCAGGTGTGACAACGGGCATTTCTGCCGAAGACCGCGCTCGCACCATTCAAATTGCCATCAACTCAGCCACACGCCCAAAAGATTTGCGTCGTCCCGGTCATGTGTTTCCGCTGCGTGCCAGAGAAGGCGGTGTGCTCAAACGGGCAGGGCACACAGAAGCCGCAGTCGATCTGTCACGGTTAGCAGGGCTGCATCCATCCGGTGTTATCTGTGAGATCCAAAATGCTGATGGCTCAATGGCGCGTCTGCCTGAACTGATTGAGTATGCCAAGATTCATCAGCTCAAAATTATCAGCATTGCGGATTTGATCAGCTATCGGTTGGAGCATGAGCGACTCATTCAGCGGGAAGCGATCGCCGACTTGCCGACTGAATTTGGGCATTTCCAAATCTATGCGTACCGCCACACGGTTGATAACACGGAGCATGTGGCGATCGTCAAAGGTGATCCGTCAACCTTTCACGACGCGCCAGTGATGGTACGTATGCACTCTGAATGCCTGACGGGTGACGCGATCGGCTCTCTCCGCTGTGACTGCCGAATGCAGCTTCAAGCCGCCCTTAAAATGATTGAAAATGCAGGTCAGGGCGTGGTCGTTTACCTGCGGCAAGAAGGTCGTGGCATTGGTTTAGTCAACAAGCTCAAAGCCTATTCACTGCAAGATATGGGCTTGGATACGGTGGAAGCGAACGAACATCTGGGCTTTCCGGCTGATCTGCGAAACTATGGCATGGGCGCTCAAATTCTTAATGATTTAGGCATCCGTCAAATGCGGCTGATCACCAATAATCCCCGCAAAATTGCTGGACTCAAAGGCTACGAGCTAGAAGTGGTTGAACGAGTGCCGTTGCTCATCGAAGCCACTACTTACAATTCCAGTTATCTAGCGACTAAAGCCGAAAAGTTGGGTCACCTGTTTCTACAGACCTATTTGGTCACAGTGGCGATTCGCTGGCAAGCCACCGCCGACACGGTTACAGAGCGCTACGATCGCCTGCAAAAGCTACGTTATGTAGCAAAAGCACACGACCTGCTGCTGCAAGAAGAAGTGCGCCCTGTCGCTAAGGCGCTGTTTGGCAACTCAGCGCTTATTGTCCATCTGGGCTTTGACCAACCGCTCTTGGGCAAGCCGGATTGGTATCAATCGCCAGAACACCCGTATGTGCAGGCGATCGCCAAAATTCTGGATAGCCTTGCTGCCTTGCCTAACCTGCAAAAGCTCGAATTTATCGTGTCTCCTGGCACCGATCCATTGATCGGTTTACAGGTGCAGCTCGATCGTCAGATGTTCTCATTTAACCAGAAGCCCTCCAGCCTTAGCGATAGACTGCAAACACAAACCATTTATAGCTTCACAGCCGATCTGGACATTGGGCAAACTAGCGAGAGTCATTAAGCTGACGCAGAAACCGAGTTTTTTAACGAGAAGATGCCGCCGAAAAGCTCGATCGCCTTTAAATACCCGCAGAAATGATGCATTTTGACTAAGACCTCGGAGGTTTAAGCCACTAGGTTAGTCACGATGCTTGATTCTTGGTTGAAACCTCCGAGGTTTGCGTAAGCCCTTGCGATGTTTCGTTAGCTTGGAGTGTCCCTCAATCATTTGCAACCAAGATTCAATCATTTAGCGATCGATTTTTAGTTATACCAATCCTACAAAATCGCCCTACAGATTCGTTCTTGCTGCTGACCGCTGACCGCTGACCGCTGACCGCTGACCGCTGACTGCTGACCGCTGACCGCTGACCGCTGACCGCTGACCGCCAGCCGAAGCTTGTTTGTGTAGCCACAGTTTAGTGAAATGGTATTACCTTCTGGCTCTTGACTTGTGACTCCTGAAACCAAGCTATTTCTTACTGCTTAAAGAGGATTGCCAACCGTCAGAACATTGGTTGATCCTTGCTTTTACGTTTTCAGCAAAAGTTATCGTTCAACTCAGGGAAAACTCATTTTTTCTAGCTGATTGCGCTTAGAGTGAAGCGATAGAACAATTTTGTCACGTTACAGCCAGGTAAAGGAAATGCGTCAGTGTTTGCCTTACCTACTCCAGGAGCAATAGGATGGCAGCCCATATTCTTTTAGTCGAAGATGAAGTTAAGTTAGCTCGCTTTGTGGAATTGGAATTGAGCAGCGAAGGCTATCGCGTCAGTGTTGCGCATGATGGCATGTCGGGGCTATCTCTGGCGCGTGAGTCTGAACCAGATTTAGCCATTCTGGATTGGATGCTGCCTGGATTGACGGGTGTGGAGCTATGCCGACGTTTGCGCGCAACGGGCAGCAAAGTGCCTGTTATTTTGTTGACCGCGCGGGATGAAGTCGGCGATCGCGTCACAGGGCTAGATGCAGGTGCGGATGATTATGTCGTCAAACCCTTCAGCATTGAGGAACTGCTGGCAAGAATTCGTGCTCATTTGCGTCGCACCCAGGAAGCAGACGAAGACGTAGCGCAATTTGAAGATCTCAGCCTCAATCGTCGTACTCGTGAAGTGCGTCGGGGTGAACGATCGATCGATCTCACGGCAAAAGAGTTTGATTTACTAGAATACCTGTTAAACCATCCCCGTCAGGTTTATACGCGCGACCAGATTCTCGAAAAGGTTTGGGGTTACGACTTTATGGGCGACTCCAACATCATCGAAGTGTATGTCCGCTATCTGCGCCTGAAATTAGAAGAGAAGGGTGAAAAGCGGTTGATCCACACTGTAAGAGGCGTGGGATACGCCTTGCGAGAGCAGTAGAAATAAGACGTGCAGAAGCAGTAAAGATGACAACGAATCTTCAAGTGGGCGATCGCTTTCCCAACGTAGCGTTGCCAAACCATCAAAAGGAACTCACGCAGTTGTCCCAATTCACGCAGCCTGGATTGATCGATCAAAAGCTGGGCTTTTTGGATGGTTATCCCTTGATTGTGGTGTTTTACAGAGGCTTCTTTTGTCCCCGCGATCGTCAGCAGTTTCGTCAACTGGTGCAGTTTCAAGATGAACTGATGGTCAACTATGGCAAACTGGCTGCCATCAGCGCTGATCCGCCGCTTGTGCAGGCTGCTTTTCGCGCAGGCTTGGGGGCACAGTGGCAATTCTTAGCCGATGAACAGCGAGAAGTCATTAAACAAATTAACATTCTCGACGAAACAGAAGGTGAGTATGCCGATCGCGCTCAGCCTTATACGTTTGTCCTTCGTTCTGACCTCAGCATCTACAAAATCTACAACGGCTGGTTTTTTGTCGGCAGACCAACCCTTGAAGAACTGCGACACGATTTGCGTACCTTGATGGAAACGCGATCGGACTACCGCTACGAGGCATATAACACTCCAGATGTGAAACAGATTCGTATTCCCCAGCAGGCATGGGCAGAGGGCGCACCGACCCTGGGTGCAAATGGGCTACCCGTCGAGCAAGGGATTGTACGCTGGTTTGATCTGCAATCAGGCAACGGCGCTATTGCTAAAGACGGCACGGACGATGAAATTTTCTTTAATTTCACAGCTATTCCCGGTGAGGGCTATCGCACTCTGAAGCCAGGAAGTCGAGTCAAGTTTGAACTGGTTGACAGCAACACTGGTTTGACCGCTCGTAATATTCAAACAGAATGACGTTTAGTGAAGCGATCGCTCCATCCAGCTCGAAACGAGAACTTACCACTTACTGTAAGCCTGAGAAACGCTTTTCCAGGGAGCATTGCCTTCAAACAAGACTTGTCGCAACGTTTGAGGTACACGGCTCACCTGATGCACGATTTGATCGGGACTCACGCCAAAAAGAACAATTAAAATCAGGGAGGCAATGATGCCGATCGCGGCGATCGAAAGTGCCGCTCGAAAGGTGATTTGCACCAACGTTAATAGCCAACCAAACAGTGGAATGGCGACCAGAATTGCAAGCAAAAGAATCACAAGATTGAGCGGTTCTCGAATGAGTTCATCCATAGGTCTGAGTGTTCAATAGCAGCGCGTTAGGCAGTTTTAAGCATCTCGCCGATCATTTTTTGCACAATCTGTAGCCCTGTCACCGTTTGAGCGAGAAAGCAACCGAGGACTAACGTTGTAAATGTGATGTGCAGCAGCCTTGCCCATTCCTTACCCTGCTGCATGAGAGGGACAAACATCGCTGCGAGTGCCGCAAAGCAGATGGTACTCAAGCCAACGAGCAAATGTGGACTAACAAACAGTTTGTGGTACAGCAAATAGGTTGCACCCATACCACCAACCGCTCCCATCACCCAAACTGTCAGCAACAGTGCGCCTAGCTGAAAGTGCCGCTGATTGTATTTCTCCTTAATCATCTGCTTGCGGGTTTCGGCATCAGCACTGCGGGTACGCCTGACTAACAAACCCAAATACAACGCGTAAAAGGCTGCCAGCAGAGCACCCAGCATCAAGACTGGATGCGTAAACGAAATGACCGCTTTTAAGAAAGGCGAAAATTCAGTGTTCATGGGCTGCGGTGCGACTAGATGAGCAAGCCGCATGGGAAGAAAAGCAATCATTGCACCTTACTCTGCCACGTTGCTCTCGATCGCGTTGAGCGCTTCAGTTGCCTTTTCACCCACTGGAGTAGGCGCTGCTTTGGCGGCTGCCTTCTCTTCCGCCAGTTTCATTTTGGCGCTAATTTTCTGGCTAATTTCTTCTGCGGTTGGCATCATTGCCCCTTTCTCTTTCGCCATTTTCATCTTGGCATTAATCTTGTCGCTAATGGCTTCTGGCGTGGGCATGAAGTCTTTCTTGGAGAAAAGCCCCTTCTTCTGTTCGGGTGTCAGCGTCGCAAGAATGTCCTTCTTGGGCAGTGACTTAAACGCCATAGCAAGCTTCGTCTTCTGGTCAATGGACAGCGCCAGTTTCTTGAACGCTTTACGGAGACTGACCTTTTCATCAACAATCTCAGCCTGAAGTCGATCGCGCTGTTCAGGGCTTAAAATGCTCTCAAACTGAGGCAAGATCTGGTTTTTGACTTGCTCAAGGATTGCGTCAGGAGAGGCAGTTGTTTCAGCACCCAGTAGTGGCAACAGCCCTGCTACAGCAGGTTGCATCTGGGCAACGCCAACCGCACCCACGAGGCTGAGCGTCATGATGGCACAGGCAACAATCGTGATCAAGAGGCGTTTCATCGGCGGTTTCCTTACTTATTGAAACTTACTTGTTAAAACAATGGTAGCTGACAGCAATCAGTGATCCAGTCTTGGCGCAGGTTCGTGCTGCAGGTAAGCCGCGATCGCCAGGGTAGAAATCACCAGTAATGGAAAGACCAGACTCCACCAGGATTCTGACAGCAACACAAAAAACGCGGCTGCAAAGCCACCCAGCGCAAAGCCTGCAATGACCGGAACAAAACGCCCCATCCGCTCTAGTGCCTCCGCCGCTTCCAGCTTTGTTAACTCACTAGGAGGTGATAGCTTGGCGCTCAAAAACTGTACCAGATCGATCGTCAGTTGCGTGGTATTGCCCGTCATCACCGTGGTTGGAATATAGCTCTTGAACACGCCTTTTGACTCTTTCATCAGCGCATTTTGAATTGCCATTGCCACCACCCCTGCCATGCCGATCGGCAGAATATATTCTTCCTGTACATCCAGCAGCAAAGCGGGTGAAAGATTGGTGCCAATGATTAGAAAAATGCTAAGCGCGATCGCTTCTGCCGTTAGTAGCACGGCAAATACAGACCACTGCTTACCACGGGCGTAACGCGCCAGTAGAGACGTTAACGCCACAGTCAGCATAAAGGTTGGTAACATCAACAGGCGCGTAATGGTCGTGCCTTCATCAGCGGCGACAAACGACGATCCTGCTAAAGCAATGTTGCCTGTTACATGGGCAGTGAAAATGCCAAATAAAATAATAAAGGCAGAGGTGTCAACAAACCCTGCGACCCAACTCAGCAAGAAACCAGCAGGTCCGTCGCTGATGAGAAACGCACTCAGGCTAAACGATGGCTCGTTACGTGGAACGACAGTCATTGCTCTTCCTTGCTCAGAGGCAATAGGGTGCTTTGAGAATGAATAGCGCCTGATAGCATTGAGACGGCGGTAGACGACTCAGACTGAGTGCGCTCAAGAGCGATCGACAAGGCAGAAACCTACGAGGCAGCGCTCGCCTCAGGCGTTGTCTTCAACTTTTCTGCTTCTGCTTTAGCGGCTGCTTTCGCCTTTTTTGCCTCTAATTTAGCTGCGTCTTTGGCGGCTTTTGCTTCGGCTTTGGCGGCTTCTTTCGCGGCTTTCGCTTCCGCCTTCAACTTTTTGGCTGCCTCTTTGGCTTCTGCTTTAGCCTTTTTGGCGGCTGCCTTTTCCGCTTCCTTCAGCTTTTTGGCTTCTGCCTTTACGGTCTCTTCTGCTGCGTCTTCAGCCACTTGCGCGTCTTTTGCCGCTGCTGCTTGATCCACAACCGGATCATCGGCAACGACTGCTGCATCTGCTAACAAGCCAGACTCGCCGACGATGACTTGCGGCTGACTGAGCACTACAAAGCTTGAATCACCAGGAGCGATCGCTCCTGCAAAACCGGGGTAGCCAATGACAGTGCCCAGCAACAGTACAAACGACAGCACAAAGGCACTCAATCTACGGGTAACAAATTTGAGCATGACTCTCTCCAATAACAATGACTAACAAGCGACTCAGATGCTGATCACGATACCAGTTTACAGTTCACGATCGAAGAATCTGCTCACCCTGATAACAAAGCTTGGTGCCATCAGGACAGACTTTCGGAATGTGACCGAGCGATCGATACCACGACCTGGCAGGGCGGCAACGTGTCTAGACATCCGCAACCCCTGCATTTTCTGACACGGCGGCATCCGTCTGCGTTGAGGGCTGGGGTAGCAACCAACTGAGCAAGATGGCAGTTAAACCACCGGTCGAAGTAGCAGAAGCAAACATATTTTTGATGAGGGCAGGCTGATTGTTAAACAACTCGGGTACGAACACCACACCTAACCCCAGCGCTAACGAAACGGCAATGATAATCGTGGCACGACGATCGAGAGTTTCAGAGGCAATAATCTTGACTCCAGCTACCGCGATCGAACCGAACATGACCGTCGTTGCGCCACCAAGAACAGGCTGAGGAATGGACTGAAACGCACCGCTGACAATGGGCAACAGTCCTAGCAGCGCCAGAATGCCTGCCACAAAAAAGCCCACATAGCGACTACCCACCCCTGTCATTTGGATAACGCCTGTGTTTTGGCTGAAGGTGGTGATGGGAAAGGTATTGAGCAATGCTGCTAGAGACGAGTTCAAACCGTCTGCCAGCACTCCAGCTTTAATCCGGCGAACATAAACGGGACCCGTGATGGGTTCTTTAGACACCATAGAAGTGGCAGTCATGTCACCCACCGATTCAATGGCAGTCAGCGGATAGAGAATGAGAAAGGGAATCAAGGCACTGAACTCAAAACTCATACCGTAGCGGAAGGGCACAGGCAAGCTGACGATCGAGAGTTTGCTGAAAATGCTGAAATCAACCATGCCCATGAAGGCAGAGACGACATAACCCACGAATAAGCCAATCGCGATCGCGCCCATCCGCACATATTGATTCTTCGCCAGCGTCAAAATGATCACGATCAAAAAGACCCCAAAGCCGAGTGCCATATTCTGAGCATTGGCAAATGTATTCGCCTTTAATGCCGCTGTGCCACCCGCCATACTGGTAATGCCTGTTTTGAGCAGACTCAGTCCAATGAGCATGACCAACGTTCCCGACACGATCGGCGTGACGATTTTGCTCAACAGATGCAAAAAGCGGCTCAACATCACATTCGCAAACGCACCAAAAAAGCAAACGCCGAAAATTAGCGACAGCGCCTGTTCGGGTGTCCTTCCGGCTTGAATCGCCGTGCCTCCTACGCCCAAAATGGCACCCAGAAAGGCAAAACTAGTGCCCTGCAAGCTGAGTAAACCTGAGCCGACAGGACCAAACGTTTTGCATTGAATAAAGGTGCAAATACCAGAGGCAAGCAGCGACATACTGATGATGAAACTGGTGTTAGCCGCATCAAGCCCCAGGCTGGTACAAATGATCAGCGGCGGTGTCACAATGCCGACAAACGCGGCTAAAACGTGCTGCACAGCGACAAAAAACGACTCGACCACGGGTGGTCTGTCATATAGCCCATAGATCAGTTCCGAACTGGTTGCCCCTAGATCTGGAAAACCTTCAGCCTCAGCTAAACCAGATTCCCGCAAAGTACTACTCTCTTCTCGCTGTGCCATGTTTTTACGATCGCCCCCTTAAACTTCCCTAACGTTGCTCAAAGCCAACTAGTGATCACCTTGACTGATGCAATCTCTGTGCTGCTCACAAATTCTTGTATACCGTATACGATAGTCAGTCTAGTGACAGATTAGTGTGTATGGTGCTACAAACTCCTCCCTCTACAGTAAGGTTGCTTGCTATCTTGCCCATGTCTCTGGCACTTAAGGAGTAGTGCTTTTAACACTTTTGCTTTGTGATGGGTCTATTTCCCGCTCCGATATGCCTCTTTGCGAGACGAGTTGCGGCTTTACGCTTTCTAGCTAAAAGCTAAACTGGGCACGAAGATTGCCAACAAACACAGTCGGGTTGCTGCTAAAACTATTCGGGTTCCAGATGGCGTAAAAGGCAGGGACGATCGCAATATTGTTCGTCAACGGGTAATAGTAGGAGGCTTCTAGCTCATATTGCGTGCTACCATCGCCACCGCCAGCTAGCAAAAAGCGCTGTCCGCTTAGATAATCGTGGGGCACCAGAAACGAAAGCACACCTAGCGCTCCTTTTTTGCCCAAGTCGGGAAAGCCGAAGCCAAATTGAATCGACTGCACATCGACATCACCGCCCGATCGCGCCGCATTCACCGGATCAATTTCGGTACTGCCGTAGGAATAGCGCCCAAAGATGCCAAAACCTGGAGTGATCAGCCAGTCAAAATTAAGCACAACCGCGTCCGCATTGGCATCATTCACTCGTCCACCAAAGCCATCGTCAGCGTAGCCATAGGGCAGCGGTTCCCCAACCGACCCACCAATAAAGCCGTTGTATGCCTTGATGTTAGAACGGGTGTAGAGCAGCCGTAGATTAAAGTTTTTGCTGGGTGAAAAGGCAAGCTCACCCGTAATCGTGTTGGTGCTGTTAAACAAGCCAGCCGAGGGATCACTGGACGTATTGAAGCCACCAGAGGGACTCAAAAATTCAGTGTTCTCAGCCAGGTATGCGGCTGTAAAGCGCAACTGTGGGTTGAGATTCCAGACGATGACGGCTCCAGACCCACGATCGACGGCGTTAGAAAGGGTGCTGCCATTTGAGTTGTAGCTGGTCGCTCCAGTGAGAAAGAACGTAAAGCGGTTTTGATCAAAGTAACGGTAAAAGTTGATACGAGGACCGACAATAACGCGCACGCTCTGACCAACCGGAAAAGCATAAGACAACTCACGCACCACTAC
Organism: Tildeniella nuda ZEHNDER 1965/U140; assembly: GCA_019358895.1. Classification (GTDB taxonomy): domain Bacteria; phylum Cyanobacteriota; class Cyanobacteriia; order Leptolyngbyales; family Leptolyngbyaceae; genus Stenomitos; species Stenomitos nudus. The sequence goes on from JAHHIG010000007.1 coordinate 151,097, forward strand.
TGACCCGGCTGTCAGAGTACCTGTTTGATCCAGAAAAGGAGTGCCCCAGGAGTTGAAGAAACCTGCTGAAACGAATTCGTTGGCAGGAGAGTTGCCGTTGCCTACAGCTAATTGAGTGATGAGCGAATCTTTGCCACTAAAGGAGGTAGTGAGCGTGAGAAACGAATAGTAGCTCAACGTGACTTCTGGCTCCTCGCGCTGTACTCGTGACGGCACCAATGTCACCGGGTTGCGAGTGGGCGCAGCAAACGCATTGTTGGCAAAGCGCCGTTCAGCCGTAACGGAACGGTCTGAAAACGCTCCAGTTAAGTTAAACCACACCAACCCATTCAGCTTCGTTGTAGTGGAAAACTGCTGTTTTTCCAACGTGATGGTGCGTGTTTCCAACGTCGCTACTCGACCGCGCAGCGTTGCCAGTTCTGCCGCAAACTCTTCCTGTAGCTTTTGCAGTGCGACCAGATCCTCTTTTTTTACCAGATCGGCTGTTCCGGCAGTAATCAATTCGTTCACCCGATCGAGACATGCATTCAACCCTGCGGCAAATTCATACCGAGTGAGCGCACGATCGCCGCGATAGGTGCGATCAGGATAGCCAACGATGCAGCCATACCGTTCTACCAGCGATTGCAGCGCCTGAAAAGCCCAATCAGTCGGTTTGACATCACCTAACTGTGAAACGGATGTCACTTGTGTCGCTTGCTCCATGACCGGAATCATGGGAGGCATTTGAGTATACGAGCTTGCCTGTTCCAATGAGACTTGTCCCAATGAGATTGGCGCTGTCGTTGGTCTGCTTTGCTCTGTCTCTGAAGGCGCTGCCACTAAATTTGTCGGTTGTACAGCATCTGGTTTAGGAAGCGTCTGCTGCGGTGCAGTTTCGGCAACTACCGTCAATGACGCTTGGGCAAGCAAACTCAACGTTAAGGGCGCTGCTAGTAAAAGACGTTGCACGATCGCTGCTTTGAACATGACTCCTCACACTGGTAAACGAACGGACTTGCGCACCATCGCTCGATGCCCTAGCGAACAACAAACTAAGAAGGCTAAAGTTTGTATGCAGTACGCAGACCCATACATGCCATACAAGATAGTGAGCTGAGTCGGTGCGTGATGTAATTCACGCTACAAACGATCAATGCGATCGCTCTACGCGTACTGGTTGACCCACAGCGTTGGTAAAGCATTAGGACTAACTTAATTGCCTCTACCCTTACCAGAAACCAAGCTCGGTCTATGGATTAAGGGTCAAACGCTTTTTGCATGATGGGGATTGGCGAGGCTTTTAACAAGCCAGACTGGACGAACTTGGTGTAAATATTGGCTTCGATCGCCAACAGTTCTTTTTGATGTTGTTGCACGCTAAAGGCTTGCAGTTGCGGATGCTGTTCTTGCATCTGCTGAATATCAATGTGGAGTTGTTGAAGTTGTTGCTGTACAAAAGCTTGTTGCGATGCTTGTAGCGTAGAACTAATCGTTAGCTGATCGCTTATTTGCGTTAGATGGGTCGCCACCTGACACAAGGCATCACGACGAGCAATGAGCGCTAAATATTGTTGTTGCAGCGATTGATCTTCTAAGAGCTTCAAACTGCCTAACAGTAGTTTTACAGTCAATCCCTGTACCAATAGCGTAAACCACACGACACCAAAGGAATTGGCAATAATCTCTTCACGCCCCATCACCACGATCGGGATACTCAGTGCCAGCGAGATCGAGACGGAGCCGCGCAATCCTGACCACCACAAAACGGTTTGTTCACGCCAGGGAATGTCGGTTTTGGCAAGCCCATTGGTGAGCGCACTAAAGCCGTAGATAGTGATAGCACGTGACAGGACGATCGCCGCGATCGCAATGCTGGTAGTACCAATGTTGCGCACCAGATTCGGCAAGTGAATTTGATCACCGAGCAGCAGAAATAAGATGGAATTCACAAAAAAGACGGCGAATTCCCAAAATTCAATCATGGTCGATCGCTTCACAGGTACAACACCCGTTTTAGCGCTGAAATTGCCAATCACTAAACCAGTTGTCACTACGCCAATCACTCCAGAACCACCCAGTTCTTCGACCAGTAAATAGGTGCCATAAGCCGTGACGAGCGTCAGCGATTGCTCCACCCAGGACAACTCATATCGCTGCGTCAAAAAAGCAACACAAACGCCGATGAGTCCACCAATACCCAATCCAATACCTGTCACAACTAGAAAGCGCAACACTGTAGTAGAAACTTGTACAGGCTGTGGATTAACTGCCAGTTCTACCAGAACGCCAAACGCAACTACTGCCGCGCCATCGTTAAATAAGCTCTCGCCTTCAAGCAGCGTGGTCAAACGTTTTCCGGCTCCCACTTCACGAAACAGCCCAATGACCGCCGCAGAATCGGTGGCTGAAAGACACGCACCCACAAGCAATGCCGTCATCCAGGGAACATGCGCGAAGGCGTGGAGTGCCCATCCCACAGTGGCGATCGACAGCACGACTCCACCCACTGCATAAAGACCGCTCGGCAGTAGCTCTTCCTTTAGCTTCGACCATTTCATGTTCCACGCCGCTTCAAACAAGAGCGGCGGCAGAAAAATCATCAGAATCATCCCCGGGGACAAATCTAGCAGTCGCACATCTACCAGCGCTAACCCTAAACCGACCATCACCAGCAGCAGCGTGTAGGGCACCTGCCGCAGCGACGAAAAAATCTTGGGTAGACCCGCAGCACTCAGAGCAACCAGCAGAATGAACAAAAATTGCTTGAGATTTTTTTCGATCGCAACATCGGTAGCGCTGGTCAGAAAGCTCATAAAGCACTGCTAATCACGTCAGGACTCCCTATCTTGGTAGATGGTTTAATGCCAAACCGTGCTTCTCACTACCAAACGCCTGCCTCACTAAAGACTGGGTAAGGAGGGCAGTGGGTTTCAGCCGCCATTTTGATCCTCCAGGCTGCCCATTATGAGACTCAAAAAAGGTTTCTGCGTCACCAGGGTTACCAGGTTAATTTTCTGAAAATCGCCCTGGCTACATTTAACCTGTCTGTAACCCCAGAGCAGTCCCGCACCAACTAGAAGCAACAGCCACTCAGCAGGTTCAGGCACAGCGCTAACGTTCGGTTTGGGCTGGGGTAGCTGTGAGTCTTCGACCTCTCGGTTGAAGCGATCGGACTGCTGTTCCGCCCGTTTCAACTCGTTGCGCTGTTGGTCATTCACCAGCACCAGCATGGATGAGTAGGGTGTCACAATACCGTATTGCTTGGCAGCCGCGTGAATTGCATCTAACTCGGTTAGCTTATTCGGTTGCAAGTAGCGGCTGAGATGAGTCGTCCACTGACGAGCCGCCAAAGCACCAAATGCCTCATTCGCAGACCCAGCACCATTCTTAGTCAGAAACCAGGCATAGCCATCCACCAGATTTAGAAACGAAGTGCCTGCGCCACGGGATGGTTGGGTTGCAAGCCGCTGCATTACGGTTTGCATCTGGGTTGCCACACCACCGTCGCTTTCCTGTATTGCCTTCAACGTCGCGTCATCATACGCGAATGCCAGACCACCCAGATGCACAAACCATACTGGGGCTGGCAATGTCCCTGAGAGTTTGGTGTCATTGTTGAGTTCGTAGCTGCCAGCATCAGTGATGACGAGAATGGCATCGTAGGAGCGATCGCCGCGCAACTGCTGGAATTGCGTCAGCATCTCCTTGGGCTGCACTATGCCGTAGTAAACAGTATTTGATGGATCAAAATTGCTCTGCTGCAAGTTCTCAAGGCGTTGGGTTTGGGCGGGGGCGATCGCCGTGAGATATAAATCCGCACTATTTTGCGGCAGAATCTTGTCTTGCAGCCAGCGGAAACTTTCTGTTACCTCCTGTCGATGTGCCTCCATGCTGCGAGATCGATCGAGAATCACTGCAAAGCGCTTACCCTGCGGTAACTGGTAGTCGGTTTGAGCGACGGGCGTTGCCAGCACATGGGCACCCCACGGGAGGGTCATCTCATGCGAAGTAGGCAGTGTGTTCTCAGCCGGAAGCGTTGCTGGCAGCCACTGATCGGAGGCAGCAACCGTCTTGCCATTGACTATCCGCTTGGTTGCGCCCGTCCAGAAGACGTTGCGCTGTTCTCGCAGCGTGGGTAACTGCCAACCCGATGGTTGCTTCAGCACGTTGTATTGCAGCCAAAGGTATAGCTTCGGTGGCTCCTGCGAACCAGGGATGACCGACATACCCGGCACTGGAAATGCCCGCAGACGATACTGCTGGGGACCAACCTGTTCCAAGAGGGCTGGATCAACGCTCCGCTGCACCTGGTTGGTATACACCTGTTGGGCGGCTCCACGTGGGGCGATCGCAAACGGGTACTTCTTGGGCACTTTCGCCTCATCGCTGAGCCATAAACCTGTAACAGCAGCGCTTTCCGGCAGTGAGAAGTAGTAAAGGACTTCCTCCGGCAGGGCTGTCTTGTTTTGGTACACCTCAGAGATTTCGACCTCTGCCCAATCGCCCTGCGGCGTGACAGTGATGTTCTGTGACTCCAGCCACACTCGTTTCTGATTGATGTCATCCAATCCTGCTTTTGCCTCGCCCCGGTTAAATGTGGACTGTAAAGCGGTTTGGATAGTGGCACGTTCGCTTCGCAAAATCGGCGCATCAAAAAACTGAGTGTAGAGCTGAGACGCTTTGTCGATGTCTGTCTCGGCGCCCTGGTAGGTAAATGGAGCCGTCAGAGCATTGAAACTAGATTGAACTGTCTGCGCGAAGCTGTCTGGAACGTAAAGTGTATTTTGGTAGAACTCCTGCATACCAGTGTTGTTCGATCGCGGGTAGCGATACCGAGACAGGTAGGCATTCAGCAAACCGCTGCGAATCGTGTTCGACTGTTGCAGCACTGCTTGCCGCTGCTGATCGCTTTGCGGTGCAGGGTTTAGCAGGCGAAAGGCGGCAATTTGAGGCTGCTGCTGCAACAGCAGAAAGGCTCCTAACCCGCCTGCTAAAACGACTCCCGTAAACGCCTTTACCTGACGTTCGCCATAGCGAGTGCCCAGTTGCTGCACGGTGCCGTACAGCGATCGCCCATACATCACCACCATGCCAAGCGGCAGCGTACATAAGCCACCGATCAGAATGGACAAAGGCAGCAGTACAAACGCAAAGGGCAGCAGGGTTGGCAATGCTACTACTATGACCGCGAACGTTGGCGGCACGTAAAAGGCAAGGATTGCTGTGAGATAGAGCGCGATCGCTAACACCAGCACCTGTCCTGCCAGATGCCAGAGGCTCGCTCGCATCACATTCTCCCGCCGACTCAGCAGCCAGTGTCCTGTGGCGATCGCGCCTAACAGCAGCGTCAGTAGCAGACCTGTCGTGAGCGGGGTGAGATCGTGCAACCAGAAAAACCGCGCCATACAAACGACTAACAGCGGTGCTTCAATGCCATAAAACAGCTCAACCAGCGTCATCGGTTGCTGCACTTTGGTACGGAAGCCCGTAATGGTACAGGCAGTCGGCACACCGATTAAGCCCACGAACGTCACCAGAAAGTTGAGTGGCACCTGCCCGGTAGCCGCATCGCTCAGGAGCGCTAAGCCCATAAAGGGCAACACGCCCAGGTACACGATCGCCAGCAGCGTCATGTTGAAGATCCAGAAAAAAGCGGTAAAGAGGTTTTTCATGGCGTTGAAGATAGGCAGCTTAGCTAAAGAACTCAGGCTTTTTGCAGAATCTGACCGAGCGATCGATAGATGTCTGTGACCAACACTTGCAGCGTTGGATTATCAGGGGTGTGGTATTCATCCAGCAAGATCGAAACCAGCGTCCAGGACGACTCATGCCGTGAGGCTTCTTGCCAAAACCGAGTCAGAAAATCTCCCGTTGTTTGATGCGGTGCTTGAAACCAGTAGACAGCCGTTTGGGTTTGATCATCTAACGACAGCCAGCGTGCTAATGGTCCCGCTGTAAACTGCTGTGGAGCAATGTGATCCAGGTGAAAGCCGCTACCAATCAAGCAGAGTTCGGGAGCGTGATGCGCCTGCAAACTGGTACTGGTGACCAACAAAACCGATCCAGTAAGTCCCTCATACGCGAAGCGCTGTTTGTGCGCGACGACACCGGGATAACTGGCAAAAAAGTTTTGCTCAGTAGGTGTCAGTGGAATTGTTTCAGTCTGGGCGGCGATCGTCCAGTGCAACTTCGTCACATCGGGCGGAGCCGCAGGAGCAGGGGGATGAGGTATCAGCGTGAATGCCAGTAGACAAGCGGCAAGCAGAAAGGGGAGTTTAGCGTTTGAACGCACGTTGGTATGCTCACGATCGCTCTGGAGGGACGCGATCGATCGAGGTACCCAGCGCAGCAGGAGCAACGTAAACCCACAGGCGGCAACAAACGTCATGACTCCCAGCGGCACATGCAGTATTTCTGCTAGAGCAGTCTGGTGCCAGTGCGTCACCAGCACCAGCATCAGGACGCGAGCGACGTTGGCGATCGCCAGAAGCCCCAGGTTGACCACAAACACAACGAGCCAACGTAGTCCAAACTGTCGTCGTTCCAGCCAGGTTGTCACCAACAAAAACAGCGTCCCTGTCCACAAACTTTTCAGCCCGCTACAGGGTAAATCGATCTGAGCAACGCCCGTATCGAGCACAATAATGTCCTCAGAGGACAGCGCAGCAACGTGCCAGGTTCTCAGCAGAAACTCAACAACGTGGGCAGTCAAAATGCGAGTAGGAAACCCCAACCCCGTGCTGTATTGCACCCCAAACGGCACAATGAGCGCGATCGCTGCTCCCAGCGGCAAGCCTTTTCGCCAAACAGCCGACTCCAGAAACAGCCCCAGTAAGCCATACGTGCCCAGTAGCGCGAATACAACGGGCACTTGATCGAGCATGAGTAGCCACTGAGCAGCGATCGTGCCAATGGCACCACCTATGAGTAGAAGCAGCGGACTCCAACCCCAAACAGGCACTGCTGAGAAGCGGAACTGCTGCCGATGGCGGACTCCTTGAAACAGCAGGAGTACGACTCCAGCCAGTAAAATAATTTGGTTAAACAGTGAAATCTCTTGAACTGTGTGGACAAGCCAACTCAACGTCGTTTTATGGAGCAGCAGCCAACTTAACAGCAGGGCGATCGTGCCTGCTTGTTCCAGGTTGCCAGGGGAGTGCGATCGACGATCCAGACGCACTAGATGATCGCTGGTCATGCAGGGGTTCCTCCCGATTTGATGGTGACTCAGTGCTAACAGACAAACGCAACAAACGCGATGAGTAGATCCCTGAAAATTTGTTGCCGCTGACTTCACACACGCTGAGGACTATTTCGGAAAGCCATCGTCAAACCACGCAAACTTGATTGGTTTGTGAAGTTTTTGCAAACCCCTGCCCTGTGACGCTTGACGCGTTCAGCAAGGTGCCTCTCAGGTAGTCGTAGGGGCGGGTCTTGCCATGAAACAACAGCACCAATCACATACCGCCCAAACCTGCTTCTACAACTGACTTCTGTAAGCAGTCGGTGTCACGCCCGTACCTTGCCGAAACTGCTTGCTTAAATGACTATGGCTATTGAATCCACACAAAAAAGCAATGTCCATAATCGATCGGTCTGTTTGCTTCAATAGCTGTTTTGCCCGTTCAATCCGTTGCTGAAGCAGATATTGATAGGGAGCAGTGCCGATCGCCTGTTTGAACGCATGGCTGAAATGAAATTGACTCATACCCAACAATTGAGCCAAATCCGCAAGTTTGATCGGTTGATCCAGACGGTCATTCATGTAGTCCAACACTTGCAGCAGTTGACGCTCAGGTAAGCCACCCTCGTAAATGGCAAGGTGAGGTTTAACAGCCGCGTACTGTCTGAGTAAATGCACTGCCAACACATTTGCTAGCGACTCAATGTACAGCCTGCCGCCCAAGTTTTCCTGTTTGAGTTCAGCCAGCAGCATGAGACCGATCGCTTCAATCTGTGGATCACGAGTCCGAAATTCAGGCACTAATTCAAGCTGGTCAGAATTGATCGCAAGGGTTTCTCTCGCAACGCTTTGGATAAAGCGAGACGCAAGGCGAATTTGCAAGTAGTCGTCATCGCCATCCCAACGGGCAAAAAACGGCATCTTGGCAGGCGTGATCGAAAGATCACCTTTCCCATACAGCCCTGCATAGGTTTTGCCGCCCCTGATTTGCATCAAGCGAACAGGGCGCGATGCAAGCGATAAACAAATGGCATGTTCATCACTGTAATGACAGTTTCCCTCACCCGGTGGATACTGAAAGCGCTCGACCAGAATATTCTCCCAACCCTGATTTTGACTAGACAGGATGGGCAAGCAGGTAGTTTCAGTCTGATGGGTAGCAGGAGTCTTCATCGTGCAAACCAGTTCGCCTGGTTCTGATTGTAGGCATTTTGCGTCACTCCTAGTAAGCAGCCTGAAAAATAACCGCAAGATTGTGATAGTGGCACAGGAATTAGATAGCTGGCTATAAGGCATTTACCTATGCTGAAAGGGTCATTGTTGAAGAGGCTGTATGGCACATCTATTGCATATTGATTCCAGTCCACGTGGTGAACGTTGGCAAAGCCCCTCGGAACGAGGCTCGCACTCTCGCAGACTGACCAGAGAATTCGTCGAGTCCTGGAAGCAGGCGCATCCGGCGGATCTCGTGACTTATCGAGATGTTGGTCGCCATCCCGTACCTCATGTCGATGAACCGTGGATTGCAGCAGCTTACACACCGCTAGAGCAACGTACCCCTCAGCTTCAGGAAGCGATTCGTGTGAGCGATCGTTTGATAGACGAGTTCTTAGCGGCGGATGTCTACGTCATCGGCGTTCCTATGTACAATTTCAGCGTTCCCAGTACCTTTAAAGCGTACATCGATCAGATTGTGCGTCCGGGGCGAACGTTTGACTTTGATCCGGTTGCAACCACCAATCGGTACAAACCACTCGTATTGGGTAAGAAGATGGTGATCATCACAGCGCGTGGTGATTCTGGCTTTGGAGTAGGAGAGCGTAACGAAAAGATGAACTATCAAGACCCGTATTTAAGCCTGATTTTTGGGTTTATGGGCATCACTGATATCACCTTTATTTCTGTTGAGAATGATGAGTTTGGTGGTGCAAGTTTGGCGCAATCGATCGCCTCTGCTCGTACCAAAGTTGCTCAATTAGTGAACATGTAAGCCGATGCTGCAACATCTGATGACTCAACAGCCCTATTTTGCGTTGAAGCTTCTCGCGGCACTGGGCTGCGGACTGGTAGCAGGCGTTTTCTTTGCGTTCTCAACGTTTGTGATGAATGCTCTTGCTCGACTTGAACCCAAACAGGGCATTGGCGCTATGCAAGCCATTAATATCACAGCGATTAATCTATTGTTTATGTTGGTGCTGTTTGGTACGGCTGCGCTGTGTCTTCTTTTAGCAGTCTCTTCTTTTTTCACGTGGCATCAACCTGGTGCCGTCTACCTGCTGGTTGGTAGCCTGCTGTATCTCATCGGCACAGTAATAGTGACGATCGCCTTCAATGTGCCGCTCAATGATGCGTTGGCAACCGTCAAACCAGACAGTGCTGACGGGGCAAGCCTGTGGTCTCACTACCTGACTCATTGGACAACCTGGAATCACATTCGGACGGTAGCGGCACTGGCAGCGTCAGCAGTGCTTACCATTGCACTTTGCGATCGAGCGGCATAGGTGTGAGGCTGGAGCCGGGATTAGGGACAAATCTAGGCTCTGTGGCTGATCTGGCGCTACTAAGTGGCGATCGCGTGTCTCCTGCCCTATACTCATCCGTGAGAAATTACATAGTGCGGCGAAAATCATGGCGAATCGGGTAGGCAAGCAGGTCGCACATTTTTTATGTCTGAGTCTTCTTGGTATAGGCGGTGCAAGTTTACTTCAGGTGCCGAGCCTGGGGGCAGAGCGCATCATTGCCTCAGTGGGTGAACAGACTCTATCAGTACCAGTTAGTGTGTTGGCTCAATTTGCCAAAACGGGTGACATCAGTCCAGAGTTTGCACCGTTAGCAGCAGCGTTGGGTAAACCGACACTGACTCAACTACAAGGACTCTTGCTACAACGCTTCCCGACTGGAAATCCTGTCGAATTTGGACGGTTGATGTCGATTCCGCTGACAGAACCACTCTTAAAGAACATCAGCAAAGCACTGCGATCGCCCTCTGGCAAAGAAGACGTACCTGCTGTGCGGGCTGCTGTTATTCGGGCGGCTGCCACAGGAGAGGGATTGACGTTACTGAATGTGCTGCGGCAGTTTCCGGGTGAAGTGGTCAATGTTGATGTGGTCTATACCATCAAGCTGGCAACCGAAATCGCAACGCTGACGAATTATCGAGATGCGGCAGTCAAAGCAGTGATGCAAGAATCCCAAAAGGAAGCAGCCGCATCGTCTAAAGCTAGTTTTGCTAAACTGCCAGATTTGCGCCGACCCGGTGCGTTCAAGGTGGAGCGGCGATCGCTTATGTTCAAAATTGATTCCTACCGTCCCACTCAAGCAGGTCTGGTAAAAGGCTATACCTTACCTATAGATTTGTATTTGCCAGAAGGATCAAAGCAAGCGGTGCCGTTAGTTGTGTTTTCCCACGGCTTTGGTGCCAATCGAGATGCTTACACCTATCTGGCAAACCATCTCGCCTCGCATGGCATCGCGGTTGCCGCACCTCAGCATCTGGGTAGTGATTTGCAGTACCGCACGCTTTTCCTGAGCGGTAGGTTTGACTCTCTAGTCGCACCCCAAGAATACATCAGCCGATCGCTCGATATCACGTTTATGCTCAACGAACTGGAGAAGTTGGTGCTCCAGAAACCTGAACTCAAGGGCAGGCTGAACTTAAAGCAAGTAGGCGTAGTAGGCAATTCTCTGGGTGGCACAACGGCGCTCTCAGTAGCGGGTGCACCGATTAATATCGATCGCCTGCGTCACGATTGCAATGACGATCGGTTGTCGTTGAGCACCTCATTTTTGGTACAGTGTCGCGCTCAGACTGCTGCTAGACAGAATGCTGCTTTGGGCGATCGTCGCATCAAAGCAGTGCTGGCTGCCTATCCGCTGACAAGCAGTATTTTTGGTCCCGAAAGCATAAGCAAAATCATGGTGCCGACCATAATTGTTGCAGGCAGCCAGGATGCGTTTTCGTCGCCTGTGCGAGACCAGATTCATCCCTTTCTCTGGCTCAAAACCCCACAGAAATATCTGCTCGTCATGCGACCTGGCACTCACTTCTCGACCAGTGAAGATGCCCATGTTTCGGGCTTTCCCAAAAGCATTGTGGGCGTAGGGTTGGATGTTGGACGCAGCTACCTGCAAGCAATGAGTGTTGCCTTTTTCAAAACCTACTTAAGCGACTCGCCACAGCAATCAAACAACCTGCCGTACTTGAGTGCTGCCTACGCTAAAACCATCAGCCGCGAACCGTTGCAGTTAGACCTGATTCAAGCGCTCACACCTGCTCAACTGGAACAGGCATATGGCAACAAGCTACCTATCCCGATCGTTCCTAGCCCGATCACGACCCAGTGAATGGCTAAATCGAAGCGACCTTGTCTCAATTTTAATGCCACCTGGCTACTTACCAGCCTAGTGCAGCGTCACGACTAGAACTTAGGGTTGGCAAATCGGTTGTGCATCAGACAATCGTGGGATAGGTTAAAAGGTCATGCCAAGTCCAGGGCTGTACTGCTAACCTGGCTCGTTGGGCTGCTGTTGTCTTAAACCGACTATGCTGCCAAATCCAGTTGAAGTAGCTCACGACCAATCGGGTTGTTACCTTCGTTTGTTACCAGACTTTGCCAAACTTGTTCTGTCGTCGATGCCAGCATCCAGTTTGCTGCCGAACAATGCCATTAGTGCGCTCCAATCGTTGTGTCTTGTCCTTGCCAATAGAGTGGAGGATCTCGGGGGGCAAGATTCGCTCGTAGCCGCCCCAGTCATCGCTGTTCCATTGCTTACAGTCCGTTTTTCCCTCACTGCTAACGACCAACGCTGCAATCAGCTCATCGGTATGGTTTCCCACGCTTGCCGCTAGAATCAATCCACTCAAATCCGCCAAGCTCACACCAATCCAGCAGTCACCGACCGCTAATGCACCGGGGAAACACTGCTTTTGTTTTTTTGCACAAAAGACCACAATGCATCCGCACTGACTACCTCGGTTTGCACGGCTTGCACTGCCGCATTATGCACCGATTGAGCTTGTTGGCTCCCTGTCCGGACAAGGCTCACAACCGTATTGTAGGCAAGCCCACTAGTGCAGCTCATGCCTCTGAGTCTACTGCCTTCGCTATGCGCTGGTAACACTTGCCGAATCTGTTCGGGAGTGATTTGGCGATGATATGCAGTTGGCTCAACATGTCCGAAAATGAACTCAGTGCGCTTACCCAGCAGTGTGTCAGTGGCAGATGCTTTGGAGATATCGAAACTTTGCGTGACGAAACTGCGGCTTGGTCAACCGATGTCAAGATCGTAAGCAATTACCGTTGACTGCCCGCTATCCCAAAAGGAGTTGTTACCCAGGGGCATTAGCCACGATGTTTCAAGAAAAACGTGTCGATCGCTGTGCGTGATGCGACGTGGTCAGGTCGTTGAACGGTGTTGTTGTTTATCACAGCAATTTGCCCGTGGCAGCATCAAGGATCTGGAGCGACGCGATTGACACTACCTTGTAGTATCCCTATCGTGATGATCGCAAAGATCGGCAAACCTGTGTGGAATGATTCGTATGCTTTCGGGTCTCGGCTTTCTGGTTTGCCTGGTGTTAAGTGCAGCGCTGACATTTTATCTGGTCATTTTGGGAATGACACCTGCCGGACTGCATCTTGGACTCACTAAGAGTTTGATCTACGGTACACCCGGATTCTTCAGCTTGATCATTGGGTGGTTCGCGGCGATCGTTCTGTATATTGCAGGCTGGCAAAACAGCGCGCCCCTTCGGGTACGGAACACCCGCTTTGCCTGGTTCGCTCTTGTCGCGCTCCTGATCCTACAGCTAGGCATCCTTGTAGACTACGGTGATTGACTGTAGTGCTTGGCAAGGCACACTGAACAGAATACTCGTTCCGCTGCCCGTTGCTTAAGAAGAACGCCACTTTAGCATCCGGCAACCTGGTAGCGTCAGGGTTACGAGAACTAAAGCCAGCATCACCCTCCGATCGCAAGAACATCAGCCACGCCTGATCTCGGTTGACCAAGACGCATGCCGCCCCATCAACTCGCTTGAGCCGCAGTTCAGCGTCATCGGATGCGGTGCCATTTGGTACTTTGTTTACCATTACAACGCATCCTTACTTGTTTAGCACTACCCTTGAAGTGAAACGCACTACACTTTTTATCAAACTATTTATTTTTTGCAGCATCACTATTCACCTCTTATGCAAGTTGATACCTTACGTCGATCGCCACTATTCTCAAACCTGAGCGATGAGCAGTTGCAATGCATCGCGGGATTGGGAACTGAGATCAAGCTCGATCGCGGAACTCAGATCGCCAAGCAGGGCGATCCACCTGACGGGTTCTACATCATTCTCGAAGGGCAAACCGAATGGACTCGTAACGTTGGTGGAGAGACTGTTCCAGCAATGACATTGGGTGCAGGAGAGGTGTTTGCCGAACTGATTTTGCTGTTGGATGAGCCATATCCCACCAGCGGACGGACGCTTACTGAGGTGCAGTTGTATAAGCTCACGCCGGATGATTTTTGGAAAATGCTGGCGCTGTGTCCTGATGTGATGCGACGGATTCTTAAAATTGCTGTGCAGCGATCGCAAATCCACGAAACCGTGACGCAACAGCAGGCAAAATTAATTTCTCTCGGTACCTTATCGGCAGGTCTTGCCCACGAGTTGAACAATCCTGCCGCTGCCGTTCGCAGCAACGTCAAAAATCTGGAAGCCACTCTACAAACGCTACCATCGCTGGCGCTCAAGCTACACCAGCAGCCAATGACAGAAAAGCAGATCGCCTTTTTAAGTGATTTGTATGAGCGCACTACAACCTCTGCGCTTCGTGCCGTTTCACTCGATACGATCGCCCACAGCGAAGCCGAAGATACCATCACAGATTGGTTAGAAGCGCATGAGGTAGCGGCTGCCTGGAAACTGGCTCCCATGTTGGTGACCGCCGGACTGGACATAGCGCAGTTGGATGAAATAACCACTCATGTTGCGCCCGATTGTTTAGGCTGCGTGCTGACCTGGCTGGAAACCACGCTCACAGGCATCAAGCTGTTAGAAGACATCAAGCTTGGCTCAACACGAATTTCAGAGCTAATTACCGCAATGAAAAACTACTCCTACATGGATCAAGCATCGTTGCAAGCGATCGATGTGCATGAGGGCATTGAGAACACGCTCACCATCTTAAAACACAAACTGAAGTACGGCGTGGTAGTGGAACGTGAGTATGGAGCACTGCCGCGCATCTGTGCTTATGGTCCGCAACTCAATCAGGTGTGGACAAATTTGATTGATAATGCCATAGATGCTACTAACGGCAAAGGACATCTGTGGATTCGCACCTCACTGGAAGGGGAGTACATCCTGGTAGAAATTGCTGATGACGGTGCTGGTATTCTACCTGAGGTACAATCGCGGATCTTCGACCAGTTTTTTACCACCAAAGAAGTCGGCAAAGGCACTGGATTAGGACTGGACATCGCTCGTCGCATTGTCATCGGACAGCATAAGGGTAAAATCAGCGTTGAGTCCAAGCCTGGAAACACTCGCTTTCAAGTGCGACTACCCACCAATTTAGCTAGCAAAACTAACGCGAAATAACCATGAGTACACCCTGCACGCATCTTGACCAAATCCATCCAGTGACACCGAGCGCTGATGGCTGTGAAGAATGTCTGACAATGGGCGATCGCTGGGTTCATCTACGCCTCTGCCAAACCTGCGGACATGTTGGCTGCTGCGATTCGTCGAAAAACAAACACGCCACTAAGCATTTTCATGCGACCAAGCATCCGATCGTCAAGTCGCTAGAGCGTGGCGAAGATTGGCGTTGGTGCTATATCGACAATACGATCGTGTAATGGTGCGATCGTGTCATGGCTTACATCATCCAACCAATTTTGGAACCGCGTTGACACTGTGCCGCGATCGAACTGTAGCAGCCAAGGGAACTGTAGGGAATCAGGAGCTTGGCTGCCCATCAGACTTAGCTTTAAGCTGCCAGCCTGGTTTGATAACCTGACGAGCGCGGGCAATTACCAGACAATCGTTGGGTACATCTTCAGTCACCGTTGAGCCAGCGGCGATGTTAACATTTTCGCCGATCGTAATGGGTGCCACTAAAACGCTGTTAGCGCCTGTTTTGGTACGATCGCCAAGCTGTGTCCGGTGCTTTTTCACGCCATCATAGTTGGCTGTAATCGTGCCCGCGCCCACGTTAACCTGACTCCCGGCAGTCGTATCACCGAGATACGATAAGTGCGCGATGTTGGTGCGATCGCCTAGCTTTGTGTTCTTTAATTCCACAAAATTACCAATACGACAACCAGAGCCTGTTTCCACTTGCCCCCGCAAATGCGCGTAGGGACCAATGCGAGTGTTTGCTGCCACTATGCTGTCAGTAATAACTGAGTACAGCACCGTCACCTGCTTACCGATCTGGCTATTCTCAATCAAGCTACCAGGACCAATGCGACTGCCAGCCTGGATGGTCGTTCTACCACGTAGATGGGTTTGTGGCTCGATCACGACATCCGCTTCTAGCGTCACGGTATCGTCGATCGTAATGCTGTCTGGGTCAATGAACGTCACGCCCGCTGCCATCCAGTCATCCTTAATGCGCGTTTGCAAAATGTCATAGGCGGTAGCAAGCTGTTTGCGATCGTTGATGCCTAGAATCTCCTGATAGTCCTCTACATCAACAGCCATCACTGGATCGAGGAAGTTGACGGCATCTGTCAGGTAATATTCTTTCTGATCATTGTTAGCCGTTAGCTTGGGAAGCGCTTCTGCTAAATCAGCCCAACGGAAGCAATAAACGCCAGCATTAATCCGGCGGTTCTGCTTTTGTGCAGGCGTACAGTCTCGGTCTTCCACGATTTGCTGCAACACATTTTGGCTATTGCAAAACACCCGCCCATAGCCTTTAGGGTTGGGTAGCTGAGCGGTCAAGATCGTCGCTGCATTATGGTGTTCTCGATGAGTTTGCAGGAGGTGCTTTAACGTTTGAGGACGCAATAACGGCACATCGCCATTTAAGATAAGCAAATCACCTTGAAAGTCCTTCAAAGGCGACAGTAACTGCTGCACAGCATGTCCGGTGCCCAGTTGTACTGTCTGCTCGACAAACTCAATGTTCGTTGAGCCATCCTCGCTCTCAGTAAGCGCTTGTGTGATCAGTTCACCCCGGTAGCCCACAATCACCAACCGTCTAGTTATTTCAACGTCTGACAAACTACCAAGTACCCACTTGACCAGGGACTTTCCGCCCAACTGATGGAGCACTTTGGGTAAGTCGGATTTCATCCGTGTGCCGCGTCCAGCAGCCAAAATTGCAACTGCTACCATTGTTGTCTGCGCTACCTATAGTTGCAATTGAGAGGAGTGCGATCGTTCGCGTCTGTCTCTCCACCATTTCACGCTCTACAGAATACCATTCATTCCTGGTAGCGTAGGAATCAGCAGCGATTAAGCAGTTTGAGGCAAAGACGCTAATGCCAGCGCTAATTCGGTTGGTTCTGTTTGGAGGGCATGAATAAATTCTTCAAACTGATGCACCAATTTCGGATTGCGCCAGCCTTTTGCGGTTTCTTCTTGCAAAATGGCAAGTGCTTCGATCGGAGTAAAGGCTTTCTTGTAAGGACGTTCACTGGTCAGAGCGTCGTAGATATCAATGATTTGAAAGATCTGAGCTAAAACCGGAATTTGCTCTCCTAAAAGATTGTCTGGGTAGCCCGTTCCGTCCCAGCGCTCGTGGTGATGACGAATAATTGGCAACACGCCGCGCATGGTTCGCAGTGGTTGGCAAATCTTCACGCCAATCAGCACGTGCTGCTGCATGACTGTCCATTCTTCGGGCGTAAATTTACCTGGTTTCAGCAAAACAGCATCAGGAATGCCGACCTTGCCAATGTCATGTAGATAGCCGCCCCACATAAGATCGCGGATTTCGATACGGGATAGTCCGAGAAACTCCCCAAAGGCTCGACCGTGAGCCATGAGGCGTTCGCAGTGGTCACCTGTGTTAGGATCACGGCTTTCTACCGTCTGCGCGATTGAAAAGAGGACTTGTTCGGCATGGTCAAGATCTTCGTTGAGGCGTTTTTGGCGAATGAGTGATTTGACGCGGGCAGAGAGTTCAAGCTGATCAAAGGGCTTGGTCAAGAAGTCATCGCCGCCTGCCTCAATGCCTTTGAGTCGAGCACGGCGATCGTCCAGCGCTGTGACAAACACTACAGGAGTCAGCCGCGTTTGCTCGTCTTGTTTAAGACGACGGCACACTTCAAAGCCGTCCATCCCAGGCATCATGACATCGAGCAGAATCAAGTCGGGGTTGGTTGCAGCCATAGAGTCTAACGCTGCTGGACCACTGTCCGCCTCCAACACGTCGTAGCCTTCAACTGAAAGCAAAGCAACGGCTGTTAGCCGACTGGAGGGGTTATCATCAACAACAAGCACTCTGGGTCGCTCTGTATAGAGGCGGTTCACTAAAGCAGACCTCACTATAAGGATCACGCCACCTGCTTAATGGTGCACAATCAAGCAGACGTTGTATTGGTTTATTGGCATCGAACTCTAGTATGAGCCTTCGGTTGGAGCGAGAAATCGGGTTTTCTACGGAAGTTGGTGGCGCTACGAGTTGAGTAAGTCTACTGGATCAGCGTAGATCTGACCACACCACATAGCGATCGATCGTTGTAGACAAGACTCGCTTCTGCGGGTTAAGGCAAGCTTAATCAGTCTGCGAAGGCAGACTTCGCCGTGTAGGCGCGGTCTCAACGACCAACCGCAGGAGTTCTGCCAGTCAATCAGGGTAAAGCAAGTGCAAGTAATTGAGCCGATCGACGTGGCTAAACTTCGGTGGTGATCGGAGGGGGCTGTTTGCTAGGACGACTGGAGCCATCATACTGGAGTGCTGGCAACCACTCAAGCGAAATCTGTGATAAAGGCAGACTACTCGAGTCGCAAATGGGAGCGCTCTTATCTAAAAGCTCAAGGCGACAACGGCGGCAAAGCCAGTAGGATTTACCAGAGCGGATGTGCCGCAGTAAAATATCGGAACACAAGGGGCAGCTTGCCATTTTATGACCAGTTGAATTTTTGTTTTTAAAATCGATACGTCAGGAGTGCTACTTTGACTATGGCAGGCGGGCGATCGCGCAGCTACGCTCTGTGGATATATCTTCTCCACATACTGTTTCCCGTTGTCGGGATCATTGAGTGGCGAGTGATCCCCCTTGGCAATTCAGATGCTTATACTGACTATTCTTGCTGCACAAACACGAAGACACCGTATATGCAACTACAACTTAAACTAACTTTATAAGTCTAACAAAAGCCTACAAAACCCTGTTTTTTCACGCTTTAACGGTTGCTGCTTCACGGCTGAAGCATTCAAGCAACGTCAAACTCCCTATAACGGTTCCTAGCTAAGTGAAGTACAGTCGTGAATGGGCAGGCAGAGGCAGAAGCAAAGAGGGTTAGAGCTTTCTTGCTGCCTTTTGCTGCCTTAAAACCTAAGCACTTGTACTGCACTCAAGCGAGAACCACTCGATCAACATCTTTTAGCTTCACCAGTCTTATGAGAGCCAGAATCGAGCATGACGTTGTGTTTTTGCATCATGAGGATGTGCCGGAATACAAAAAAGGTGGTTCGGTCGTGAGGAATAGCTATTTTTGGGCGCTGCGATCGATTGCTGCTCGATCGTATCGTCAGCGTGACTGGGAATACGAATCGGAGGTATGGCTGGCACTCCAGCGGATGTTGCTCTCGTTTACTGAATCGGGCTATTTGGGGTTGCGAGAAACGCAACTGGAGTTTCCGGTTGAGGTAGAAATACCAGCCGTGTTAAAGCCGATCGCAACCTGGGAATGATGCTTGGCAGCGGTCGTTCTAACACTAACGGCTCAGGAGTGGCAGGATGTTACTGACCCTCTTTCACCACGTCTTAAACGGTTTGAACAAAATGTTAGGGCTTGTGTCTGCGATCGATCCTGCACTGCGCGCACCTTTGGCAGTGAGTTTGGGTGCTATTCCGGGTGCGTTAAGTCGTTATTATTTGACGCTGGCATTTGCCCGGTGGTTGGGAGCTAGTTTCCCCTACGGCACGTTTGTTATCAACATCACTGGCTCACTGGTAATGGGCTTTTTTATCACGTTGACCTTGGAGCGCATGATGACTTCACCAGAGTTGCGGTTGCTGGTTGCGACTGGTTTTTTAGGATCGTACACAACTTTTTCCAGCTATGAGTTGGATACATTCAACCTGCTACAAGCAGGCAACAGGAGCTTGGCATTGGTTTATTGGTTGGGCAGCGCGGTTTTGGGCTTTGTGGGTCTAGAGTTCGGCAACCTGTTGGCAAGACGGTTGTCATGAGTTCGTAAAGACACTCGCGATCGGTGATAGTGAACCCAAACTAGACAGAGAAAGCAGTATGAAATGATCTGTAGCGTCTATTTTTGGATTTGGTATGACCCGATTTTGTTAACGACCTTAAACCTGATGGCTGCTGTTCTGCTACGGTCTAATTAAATATTGCTCGACTCTGCGATCGTCTGACTGTCGCTTGACGCGTTTTGAGGTGCCATAGAGAATGGCAGCGGCAGCTAGCAAACTGCTGCCGACAAGAAAGGTCAGAATGAATGGGTTCAAAAAGCCCAGGATCAGACCAAAGCCTAAACTATTTCCTAATGCTGCGATGAGAAGGGTCATACCAATCGTTGCCCGCTGGCTCATCCCCTTCTCAAGTGAGTGTTCGACTGCCGCTCCGGTTGCCACTCCAACCATACCCCCACCAACTAGCCCAATACCAGCACCGATGAGGGCAGCACTGCTAACCGCTTCCACTACCTCAAATAGACTGATATCAAGGGCTACAACACCACTGACGATGCCAGCGATCGCTCCTGCCGTTGCTCCTGCCGTTGCCCCCGCTGTTGTCATGATCCAGGCAGCGACCTCAAACCCGATCGTGCCACCAATAGCGGCTCCAAGTACTGCTGTTAAAGGGGCGTTGGTTACCGTTCCAGCAATCAAAACTAACCAGGCAATGACCCATGACGTTGCTAGGGTAAAGATAAACAATAAACCTAACAGTTGAAAAGGGAACCGAGGAGACTGCGATCGCGGGGCGGTCTGAAGCTGAACTTCCAGAGAGTATGTTTCCTGAGATGTATTGGCATGAAGCAGAATCTTGCGGCGGTAGGTCTTATTGTCCATCAACTTGCTTGTGTTAAAGCTGATTTGACAATCCGTTTGGTTGGCTGCAAATTGAGCGGGCTGGACTGAAATCCACGCATGGGAACTGGGACTGTGGGGTGGATCGCTGGGATGAGGCGCAATTTCCCAGGTGCCTTCTAGTAATGTCTCAGGCACTAAGTTGCTGAGGCTGATGGTTTGGTTTAGCGTTTCCCCAGCTCTACTGGCAACGACCTTCAGGCTAGAGTGGCTGAAGGTCGCTTCGGCTAGTCGCATCGGATGCAGGGGAATTGCTGCCAGCGCTTCTGTGGCATTGGCAAAGCGGTCTTTCAGTCGAGGCTCAACCATTTTTTCTAGCCAGTTGACCCAGCCCTGACTGAGCTTAGGCAACAACTGCTTGAAGTTGACCCGGTAAGTGATGTCAATTAAGTTACCTACTTCTGTGGATTTTGTGCCTGTCAATAAACAGATGAGCGTAATGCCAAGTCCATACAGATCAGACGCTTCTGTCAGTTGGCGGTTAAAGAGTTGCTCAGGCGGCATAAAGCCTAGCGTTCCTTTGACCACGCTGCTAATGCCCACTTCGCCATTGCCAACGCGAGCAAACCCAAAGTCAATCAGGTAGACATTCATCTGGTCATCCACCAGAATATTTTCAAGTTTAATATCCCGGTGAATGACTACAGGAAGGCGGTTTTGCAGGTAAATCAGGATGTTGAGGAGCGCGATCGCAATGTGCCGAATTTCCTCTGGGTTAAAACTGCGCGTCGCGCTTAATGACAATGCGGGTTTGTACTCCTGCACCATGCAGAACCCGCTTGGTGTTGGAAAAGAGTCTAAATAGCAAGGGATGCCTGGATGCTCCAAGCCACGAAGCACTTGAATTTCACGCTCATAGCTATCGTAGTCTGACCAGTTTGACCCTGCCTTCGCAAACTGAAACTGCTTGATCACTACCTGCTGTTGCGTCTGGATGTTTGTTGCCAGATAAGTAACTCGTCCGCCAGAGCGGTTGTGCCCTAGTTCTTGCTCAATCTGGTAGCCCTGCTCAGAAAGCTCTGGAAAGTCACTCATCATGTGTCTAATCAACAATCCCATCAACAGTATACGTCTAGGGGTTCGATCGGCTTACAGGTTTAGTTGTAAAAGCCAGGAGAGGCATCCAAACGGCGTTTTCACTTTCAGACTGCTGCGATTATGGTCTATCTCTATCCGTAATTTTGCCATAGCTCACGGAAATCGATTGTGCTTATCCTCACTCTTAAGAATAGGTTCTGTTACCGTAACGAATTGCTGGCTGTGGACGCGAGTTCTTCGGCGATCGCACTCCCCTCCCCAACACGTGCCCTTTCTGCTCTGGCTTCAGCGATGCGCTTTGGTCTGATGTAGAGATTCTCCAGGAGGACAGCCGCTCCAGCGATCCAGGGCGGCACAATAATGGCACCCAGAATTCCCAGCACTTGCGTACCGCCAAACACGGCTAGGAGTTGATACAGCGGATGCACATTCACAGATGACCCAACCAACAGCGGATCAAGAATGTAGCTTTCGAGGTTTTGGACGATCGCAAACAGCAACAGCACCCAAAGCCAGGTAACTCCACCCATTGATAGCGCCACGATCAGAGCCGGAATCGCTCCCAGAAATGGACCCACAAAGGGGATCAGGTTGGTGAATCCAGCGATGACACCCAGCGCTAGAGATACTTCCGACAAGCCCAGGATGTTCAAACCCACCGTCGTCACAACGCCCAAAATAGCCGATACGACCACTCGACCTTGAATAAAGCCGCCCATCCGCTGACTGACGGGTTTGACCTGCGCCAAGAGTCGACGATCCCAGGGCTGCGGGAAGAGCTGAACGACTCCCTGAATGAGCGTTTTGCTACCTGCGACCATGTAACCGGAAATGAGCAGGATCAAAATCACGCTGAATAGCGCGCCCACAATATTCTTCGTCAAGCCAAACGATCGCAGTAACACCTGTTGACTGGAGCGAATCACCCAATTAGTCAATGCTTGGGGATTCACCAACTGCGGCACCAGTTCTGGATGAGAGGTGTTCAGCCGCAGCGCGAGTCCTTGAAACCAGTTGAATAGGGCTTCTGAATAAACGGGAATTTGAGTGATCAGGCGATCGGTTTGCTCTACAACCGTAGGACCAATCAATACCCCAACGCCGACAAAGCCGCCAATGAGCGTCAAGTAAACGGCAATGACAGCCAGCCAGCGAGGCACCCGACGACTTTCTGCCCAGTTAACGATCGGGCTAAGTGTCGCCGCCAACACCACCGAAATCATCAGCACAATCAGTAAACTCTGCAACTGCCACAGCAAGATCAACAGCAGCACGGTCAACAAAATGCTGAAGATGGTAGAAAGCGAAATGGTAATGCGCTGGTCAGACATGGGGAAAGTTGTTAGTGGTTGGTTGGTTGTTTTTAGATTGAAAATACCCTAAAGCCCTAACAACTAAAAACTAACAACTAAAAACTCTAGTTGCGGTGCCATCGCGTCACGCCGTCCTTGTGATCAATCAAGGTAACGCCCTGTGCCTGAAGTTCGTTGCGGATGCGATCGCTCTCTGCCCAGTTCTTCGCCTGCCGTGCCTCTTGCCGTTGCTGGACAAGTGCATCAACTTCGGCATCAGTTAACCCAACAGCAAAAGTTCCACCATCACCAAATATCTCCAGCAGCCCCGGTTGCCCCGTACGAACGACAAATCTTGAAGGTTGCTGCACGTCTAATCCTAAAACCTTTAAAAGGCTGATAAAGGTCTGCCATTGACGCTGTAGTTGAGCGATCGGCAGATCTGGCTTACCCTGATGGACGAGCTGGTTACCTTCACGAGTGAGCGTCTTTGCTAGCTCAAAGATTACAGAAAGCGCGATCGGTGTGTTGAAGTCGTCGTCCATCGCTTCGTTAAAGCGATCGACGGCTTCCTGATCTAGCTCGACAGACTTCTGACTTAGCTCAGTTGCATTAACAGGCGACCATCCTGATAACGCTGCAAACTGCATTTCAAACTGGAGCGCTTCTTTCAACGTTTTCCAGCCGTTTTCAGCAGCCTCTAGAGCATCAGAGGTAAAGTCGATCGGCTTTCGGTATTGTGCTTGTAAGACAAAGAGCCGAAATGCCATTGGGTCATACTTCGCTAACAAATCGCGCGTCAGGCGAAAGTTGCCCAGCGATTTGGACATCTTCTCGCCATCCATATTGATGAAGCCATTGTGCAGCCAGTACCGCGCCAATGGTTTACCCGTCACTGCTTCGCTTTGGGCAATTTCGTTTTCGTGGTGCGGAAAGGTCAAATCCATGCCGCCTGCGTGGATGTCGATCAACTCGCCCAGTTCATCGCGCACCATTGCCGAGCATTCGACGTGCCAGCCCGGTCTACCGTTTCCCCAGGGTGATTCCCAGGACGGTTCGCCCGGTTTGGCAGCTTTCCATAGCGCAAAATCAGCGGGATCTTTCTTCTTGTCAGCGTCTTCTTCAACATCCACACGACCGCTCGCGCCTGCCTGCATCTCGTCCAGCTTGCGCCCCGACAGTTTGCCGTACTCTGGAAACTGGCGTACCGCATAGTAAACATCGCCATCGGCAGCATAGGCATACTGGCGTTGCTCCAGTTCGTGGATCAAACGCTGAATGCCGTCGATCGTGTGCGTCGCGCGTGGATAAGCGTCGGCACGGAGAATATTCAGGCGATCGGCATCCTCAAAATAGGCAGCGATGAAGCGATCGGCGATCGCCTGCATCGTCGTGCCATCCGCCACTGCTCGGTTCAAAATCTTGTCGTCAATGTCGGTAAAATTCTGGACGTAGCGCACTTCGTAGCCGAGCCACTGCAAATAACGTCGCACCACGTCAAAAATTACAAAGACTCTGGCATTACCCACATGAAAGTAGTTGTATGCCGTGATGCCACACACATACATTCGCACCTTACCCGGTTCAATGGGTGCAAACGGTTCCTTGCGACGGGTAAGCGTGTTGTAAAGCGTTAATGGCATGGCAATATTCAAGCAAAAAAGGTAGGGTTATTGAGTTGGCGATCGGTTAATCAGCGACCGACCAACAACCTAGCCCAGATCGGTGATAATGGGAAAAGTGGATCGATGTTGAACGTTGCATCCTGCGATTCACAATCACTACCGACGCGCTTTCTCTATTTTCTGACATCTCGGACATTTGCGATATGCAATCAGCGGTCACTCCTGCCTCTTCCTCTGCGATCGATGCTCCCAAGCATGGCTTACCTGTCACTATCATTACAGGGTTTTTGGGCAGCGGCAAAACAACGCTACTTAACCACATTCTGACCAATCAGCAAGGCGTGAAAACAGCCGTTTTGGTCAACGAATTCGGTGAAATCGGCATCGACAACGAACTCATCATCACCACAGGCGAAGATATGGTGGAGCTGAGCAATGGCTGTATCTGCTGCACTATTAACAACGATTTGGTAGAAGCCGTTTACAAAGTCCTGGAGCGGCAAGATGCGGTTGATTATCTGGTGGTTGAAACGACCGGACTCGCTGATCCGCTGCCCGTTGCGCTGACGTTCCTGGGGACTGAACTGCGCGATCTGACGCGGCTAGACTCGATCATTACCCTGGTCGATGCTGAAAATTTTAGCCTGGATTTGTTTAATAGCGAAGCTGCCTACAGCCAGATTAGCTACGGCGACATCATTCTGCTCAACAAATCCGATCTGGTAGACGAAGCGAATCTGGATGCGCTGGAGGTCAGAATCCGCGACATCAAAGAAGGGGCAAGAATCCTGCGAACCGTGAAAGGGCAGGTACCTTTGGCAATGCTGCTGAGTGTCGGGCTGTTTGAATCAGACAAGTATTTTGATGCCGCTGACACAGCACACGAGCACGAGCATCATGAGACTCATGCTCATGAGCATGAGTCTCATGAGCATCACGAGCACGAGCATGACCACGCTGATCACGCTGCCTGCGATCACGATCATGGTCACTGCGAACACGATCACGACCATGCGCATCATTCTCACCATTTAGAGAACGACGGTTTTACCTCTGTCTCCTTTGCCAGCGACAAACCGTTTGATATCCGTAAATTTCAATTCTTTCTTGACAACCAGCTACCCACCAACGTGTTTCGCGCCAAAGGCATTCTGTGGTTCAGCGAAAGCCCGAAACGTCATATCTTTCATCTCAGCGGCAAACGGTTCTCTCTGGATGATGATGATTGGAAGGGCGAACCCAAAAATCAGCTTGTGTTGATTGGTCAAAATCTAGATCACGACGCATTGCGATCGCAAGTCGAAAACTGCCTCACCGTCGCGTCTGCCAGTCGTGGCAAAGGCTTCGGAAAATAATGTTGAGTGTGAGTTCTCAACGGCTCGTCACTTAGAACTCAACACTCATAACGTCTAACATTCATATGGATTCCAGCCGTCAGATTCTTGTCTGCCAGTACACCAATTGCCTGAGAAATGGTTCTGCTGCGGTGCTGGCAGCCTTTCAAGGCTATTCAGTAGCGGGTGCTATGATTATCGGCTGTGGCTGTCAGGGGCAATGCAATATGGGAGCAACCGTGCGTGTGTTGCCGGATGACACCTGGTACTGCCGCGTGAAGCCTGAAGACGTGAAGGCGATCGTCGAATACCATCTCAAGCAGGGTAGCCCTGTGACAGCACTCCTCCATCCACGGTTGCATCCCCGTGGCTAGGTTCTTGGTCGAGCAAGCACCATTCCCTTTTTTAAACGCTAAGTCAAACGCTAATCTTTGTCAGTAATCTCTGGCATTTGCATCCATTTTGGACGGTTTAGTTCGGTAATTCCCCAATTAAATCGACCGTTTTGAGGAATTGCTTGTCATCGCATTGGAGTATGCTAATATCAATGGCTGGAAAGGCTGCTTCCCGCTCATAGCATTCATCTACACGTTGCCGAGATTTTATTGGGAAGCGCCAAACAGAGTATTTACACAATTCAACGACATGACCAAAAACGGTATGAGCCAGCAGGTTATTCACCCAATGGTGAAATTGCAGCGTCAGGTGCGCTCGCTCGTCGATGGCAAGCTGATGAAACCAACAGACAGCATCTGGAAAATTGCGCTTCTTTATGGAGACGACTGGTCTCACTGGAAGCAGGAGTTGCTGGCGTTTGAATTTACGATGCAAGACCCGGTGAGCGATCTGCTTGCGGTAGAAAGCTGGGAAGAGGAAGAGTAGCAAGAAAGGCTAAAGGCTAAAAGGATTCTCATCATTCATCCTTTAGCCTCGCTTAAAGACAGGCTGACAGTGCCTGACTTAACTCTTGCGCTGTTTGGTAGCGATCGCTAACACGTGGTTGAGTGACCCGATCGATAACCCGACGCAAGGCTGTCGTAATCTCTGGATAGTCATCCAGCATGAAGCGATAGCCCTGGCTACCTTTTTTGTAGAGGCGGCTTGGGTTTTCACCCGTGATGAGGAAGATGAGGCTAGGACCGATCGGATAGAGGTCAGATTGGGTGACGGGTCGCCCTTGCGCTTGTTCTGGGGCTGCATAGCCCTCTGCGCCGATACGGGTGCCAGAAGGGATGCCGACTGCTTTGACGGCTCCGAAATCCAGCACTGCAATGCGGTTAGTGACTGTTTGTACTAACAGGTTGCCGGGCTTGATGTCGCGATGGATGATTGGCGTTCTGCGGGTGTGGAGATACGTCAAAACGTCGCAGGTTTGAATCATCCAGGCGATCGCCTGCTGACCAGAGACAGCCCCGTGTTGGCGAATCCGCCTGTCCAAATCTTGACCGTGCAGCAACGCCATTACCAGGTACTTTTTGCCTGCCTCAACGAAAAAGTCATAAAACTGGGGAATACCTGGATGGCTGAGCGTTTGCAGGGTGCTTGCCTCCCGTTCAAACAGCTCTTGCGCCTTGGGGATTTTAGCCATGTCCGCATTCATCTCTTTGAGCACCCGGAGTGCATTCTGCGGTTGCCCGGATGATGGTATAACGTCCGGATGCCACACAAGGTAGGTCGTGCCCATACCGCCCTTACCCAGCACCCGCAGCACCTGATACTGACGAATCGTTTTCTCGACCTTGACGGGCAAGCCACAATGCACACAAAAAAGGTTATCGGGTGGGTTGCCAGCATGAGTGCAGGGCTGCCTCTGCTGCCTGCTCAACTGTGGCGATTTAGGAAGGGCGGGTAGTTGGGGCGCTTTAGCGATCGCCAATACATTCATTGATGCATCACCTGTTGCTGCCAGAATCTGTAGTTTCAGCAGCGGACCACCCTGCGCTAACTGAAGCAACGCATTCGTTGAAATCAGCCCCTGTGACATCACAGCGCCGTTGACATACGTGCCATTAGAACTGTGATTGACCAGATGCCACGAAACAGTCCTTTCAGACATAGCAGCAGCAGGCATGTCAATCTGACGCAAATCCAGGTGGTGCCGAGAAACCAAGAGATCGTCGAGGATCACATGGTTTCCCGGTGCACGACCAATCTGAATGAGCGGTTCACTTTTGAAACTCCACTGCCTGAGAGGAGTTCTGTGCTGAGGATGAAGGAGGGTCAGGATGACCATGTGAAGGTTAGACTCTAGACGTTAGACTCTAAGCTGCGGATTGTCTAAGTAATTCTGTAGGGTGCGTATAGCCGTTCCGGCATTCAAGAAAAGTGCAACGTAACGTACCCATCGATCAGCGTTTGGGGCGCTACGGCGTTGCCTTTAGCGAAGCCATGCCATAGCTTGCTTCTCGAAGAGTAGGCTTTACACACCCTACTTTATTAAATCCACGATCCTCAGCGCTGTTCAAAGTTAACAGTAGCCGTCTAGCGATCGGTCAATGATCGACTCACAGCGCCAAATGTTAACGTAAATGGTCAAGATTGGGGCGAACTTTAGCGCGGATTGCGATCGCTGTAATGTTGTCGTGACCGTTGTATTGGTTCGCCAGTTCAACCAGTTGAGTCACGCCCTGCTCCAAATTGGCTTGCGAACTGAGCAGTGGCTCCACATGAGTGCGCCAATGTGTTTCCAGGAGATCATTGTCGGTTAGCCCATCGGAGCACAGCAGCAGCAGGGTATCTTCGTTCAGCTCAACGTACTGAATGTCAGGTTTAATGAAATGCTCATCGCGGGGTCCTAGCGCCTGGGTTAACTGATAGGCATCGGGACGAGCGTAGGCAATATCAGGATCAACGCCTCGTTGGATCTCACGCTGACCCACTTCGTGATCGATCGTAATCTGCTCCAAGCCCCGTTTACGAGTGTAGCGATACAGGCGACTATCACCAACATGAGCGATCGCCGCTTCCGTATCTTGAATGAGCAAGACGACTAGCGTTGTGCCCATGCGCCCACTGCCTGAGCGGGCATTTTGCTGATTGACATCATAAATGGCTTTGTTAGCAAGCTGCACGGCATCAATCAAGACCTCTGGTCCAGGCAGTTTGTTCGCGGTACTGTCAGAAAAGGGGGTGCTTTGCCACTTTTCTTTAAAGTAGCGGCGCAGGGTATCGACCGCTAGAGCACTGGCAACTTCACCGCCTGCATGTCCTCCCATACCATCACACAAAATGTAGAGGTTTCGGGCATGGACTGTCTTACCAGAAGGGCTTTCAAGCTTTGCCGTTTGGGTTTCGATGCCAAAGTAATCTTCGTTGTGATCTCGCTGCCGCCCAATGTCCGTCCGCCCAGCGTCCTCCAGATTAAACAACTGCATGGGCAAAACGACCGTTGGCAGATCATCACTATCGCCGTCGCTCTCTACATCTGGCGGCAGTGTTGGCTCTGGAAGAGGTACTTCTAAACGGGTTGAGGCATCGGCTGTACTAAGATCTGCTGCGCTGGATGAAGGTGATCGTTCTGGGTTGCTCATCGGATCGCTAATAGCGGCATCAGACGGTTCAAAGTTCTCAAGATCGGGCATCATCTCGGTTTCAGGTTGGTTTGCCTGGAGTTCGTGGGCAATTTCCTCAATGCGCGATCGCACATCGGCTACGGTTTCTAGCTTGCCAGCCTCTAAATCGGCTAACAGAACATAGATGGCACCAATTTGCGTACGCTGCGATTGAGCGAACAAAGTCTGCCACAGTTGCCCTAGATCTTGCAAGGTCACTGGTACATCCGGCAGGTTTGAGTACAGGCGTTGCAGACAGATTGCCTGATCTTCGTCTATCCTCAAGTTTTCAATTTCTAACAGACTGCGGCAGGCGTGCCATGCGTCCAACGCGCTCCACAGTTCTACCATTTCGTAGAGCCAATGCAATAGCTGTAAGGCTGGCAAGGCAAGATCATCATCCAGCCACAAATCAATGAGTCGCGGTAAGAGCGCCCGGTCTTCTAACAGAATAATTTGCTGCCCGTCTTGCTGCCACGCATCGTGAATGATCGGTAAAGCTTGATGAAATTTGCTGCCTAATGCCAGGTAAGGTTGAGCGATCGCAGGCACTGCTATGGACTGCACTGAAGGCAAGCGAGTACCCGCTAATGACATCGGCTCACCCTCTGCCGCATCAGCTTGACGCTCACCTGGAGGAAGACCGATCGACTCGTCTGCCCCTTGCTTTGCCAGCGCCTCTAAGAGCGACATTTGA
The DNA here is from genome assembly GCA_019358895.1 of Tildeniella nuda ZEHNDER 1965/U140. GTDB lineage: Bacteria > Cyanobacteriota > Cyanobacteriia > Leptolyngbyales > Leptolyngbyaceae > Stenomitos > Stenomitos nudus. The sequence goes on from JAHHIG010000007.1 coordinate 181,030, forward strand.
AACGGCTGGCAATCCAACACCCGGACGTGCGTTTCTATCTTGGCTTCATCTGGCGACGGTAATACCTCCAAAAGCCGATAGCGCTGACGGCGATCGAGATAGGTAGATTCTTCGCTACTAATCTTTTCCAAAGGCTCGTCAGCCGTCGCTGTTGCCGTAGCCGTGATAGAAGGCAGTTTATCTGTTCGCGATGGGTCAGCCACTATAAGCGCCCACCAGATGACACCTGCAAGCGCGCCGCACTCCTGGCACTGCACTGCATCAAAAGGCACAAGGCTATCACAGTCAGGGCAAGTATTTTGAGTCAGCGATGTGCCGCACTCCTGGCAAAACTTGTTGGTGTTGGGGTTTTCAAACTGGCATTGAGGACAGACAAGCATGGTGGGACTTCCTTCATTCCCCGTTGGGGAGGCTCAGGGTGGGGCATCGGCTACAGAGGCAAACCAGCGTCGGTCACAGGGTTAGATCGAGTTGCGACCGTTAGGGGCGATCGAGTCTTGTCAGACAAAACTGTAGCCTATTTAAGCAGAATTCCCAAAACTGCTCCTCTGCATACAGCTTATCTGAATGTTTGGCACTCGGCATCTTTAAGAAAAGAGAGAAAGAACGTTTTGAGTCCTGAGCCAATCCTGCCTTCTGCCTCTTCGCAGAAGTGAGGTGTGAGGTGTGAGGAGTATTAGCTTCTGCCCTCTGCCTTCTGCCCTCTGCCTTCTACCCTCTGCCTTCTGCCTTCTTTTACAAACTTGAAACAGCCAGCTTCTTCAACCGATAGTCCGCACCGCGTTTCGCAGCACAAAAGCCCAAGTCAACCGACTGGTTCGGCTCAATTACCCGTCCCCATTCGGGTGGATCAACCGTGTATCGGGAACCTTGGCGGGCAAACGTGCCATTCCAACTGTTGCGGATGGTTGCCTGGTTCATCTGAAACTTCAGCCGCCAGTTGCGACTGCTGGCGCTGCCACGATTCGTCACTCGAATAGCGGTACAAAACCCAGTCTGCCAGTCTGATTGCACGATCGCTTCTACCTGTAGTTTGCTATCAGAGCTGGAAGGCACGATCGCGGCTGAAGGACGGGGCGACGGCAAGACCGTAGGGGAAAGTGGCGGTACTGATGGTCTCACTGCTACTGTAAGCGGTGGCGCTCCAAGCGACGATAGGAGCTGGCTGAGCAATTGCTGCTTGGCTTGATCCACCGTGCGCCAGTCATTCTGCAAGATGCCGCCTGTATCGCTACTGTCGGGGTTCCAGCTCCAGTAGGCAAAGTGCAGCTTTTTTTGCTGGATGAAATTGACGAACTGACGTTGCCAGATGCCTTCTTTAGAACTAGCATCCACTTGTCGTCCGCCAAATTCACCAATCAGAACGGGCGCAATCTTTCGACTGGCAAGGTAGTTGAAGCCCACTTCCCAGCGGTTGAGCAAATTTTTTGGAAAGGCGGCTTCCGAAAACCAGGGCTGGTTGAAGACACCCGGACCATACTCGTGAGGCGAATAAACCAACTTACGTGCTTTGTTGAGGCGCACCGGATAACGTCCTGCGCCTTCCAGATTGCCACCCTGCCAGTGCCCTGTTAGCCGTTGTCCGGGGACGTTCTTTTCCACGCCTTCCACGACGATGAGCCAGTGGGGAGCGATCGCCAAAACAGCATTACCCGCTCGTTCCGCTGCCAGCCGCCAGTCGGTTGCCCGGTCATTGGTGCCCCAACTGGCGCGACCGTGAGGTTCGTTTTTCAAGTCGGCTCCAATCACGTTGGGCTGCTTTTGATAGCGCGTTGCCAGCAGTTTCCAGGTGTCAAGCCAGTCTGCTTCGGTGAACCCATCACCATACCAAAGCTCAGGAATCCGCTGATTGTTCAGGCGATGGCTATCCAGCAGGATCATCAATCCCTGGCGCTGCGCTTCTTGAATGATCAGATCCATTGCTTCCAATGGCGTTTTGCCTTGCAGGTCGCGGTTGTTGCCAAGGCTGAAATCGACTCCGCTGATAGTGGAGGCACGCAAGCTCTGCACTGCATACGGTAATCGAATGAGGTTGTAGCCCAGACTCTTGATTTGCGCCAACATCTCTTTGTAGTCACGCGCCCAGAGACCATGAGGCACCTGTGTTTCGGTTTCGATGCCGAACCAATTCACGCCTCGTAGCAAGACAGGCTGACCGCTGGCATCGACGATTTGAGCACCGCTGGTGGAGAGGGGAAACTGCATGGCAGCGTCTGCTGGATTGAGTCGATGCAGCGATAGGCTCAGGAAGAGGGTCGAGAAGACAAGTCCAGTACAGAGCCAGCGCAAGCGCGTTTGTAGCGATCGCCAGCCGTTATGCCCTTTTGCGAAATTGCCCAGCCGTCGAAGCCATCGCTCAAGTTGACTCATATGCCCTACCGGATTTGCAAACCGTTGATTCACATTGATCAGACATGCGGATGCTGTAGAGGCTGACGCTAATCACCCTCAAAAGGTGCCTCAAAGCCACCCGCAAAATTCATCACAGACGTTCTCTCTGTATAATTTCAGGAGATTCTTCAGCGATCGCCAACCGCCATGATCGACTCCTTGCTCATTGCCAAAACCGCTTCAGCCCAGAGTAGCCGTTGTTGCCTCATACCTGCGATGGCGAATCGTCACGGCTTGATTGCTGGAGCAACAGGCACGGGCAAAACAGTAACACTGCAAGTGATGGCTGAACGGTTTAGCCAGATTGGGATACCCGTCTTTGTGGCAGATGTTAAGGGCGATCTGTCTGGTCTGAGTCAAGCAGGGAGTGACAAGCCGAAGCTTCGCGATCGCATCCAGCAGCTTGAGTTACCAGACTTTCAGTTTGTCAGTTGCCCGGTCGAGTTTTGGGATGTGTTTGGCGAACAGGGTCATCCCTTACGCACCACGATATCAGAGATGGGTCCGTTGCTGTTGGCACGCCTGCTCAACCTGAACGAAACACAAGCTGGAGTGCTGAACATTGCCTTTCAAATTGCTGACGATTTGGGGCTGCTACTGCTCGACCTTAAAGATCTGCGATCGCTCTTACAGTTCGTTGGCGACAAGGCGAAAGACTTTAAAACGGAGTATGGCAACATCTCTGCTGCCAGTGTGGGTGCAATCCAGCGAGGTCTCCTGACTTTAGACCAGCAGGGGGGCGATCGGTTTTTTGGCGAACCCGCGCTTGACCTCATGGATTTGCTGCAAACCGATGCGAATGGTCACGGCGTAGTCAACATCCTCGCCGCTGATCGGCTCATACAGGCACCCAAACTGTATGCTACCTTCCTACTCTGGCTGCTTTCTGAATTGTTTGAGCAGTTGCCTGAAGTGGGTGATCTGGACAAACCAAAGCTGGTATTCTTCTTTGACGAGGCACATCTCCTCTTTGCTGATGCCTCCAGCGCCCTCCAAGACAAGCTGGAACAGGTCGTCCGGCTGATTCGCTCCAAAGGCGTTGGCATCTATTTCTGCACTCAAAATCCAACCGATGTGCCGCTAAAAGTGCTGGGGCAATTGGGTCATCGGTTGCAGCACGCGCTTCGCGCCTTTACACCACTTGACCAGAAAGCCGTCAAAGCCGCTGCTACAACCTTCCGCCCCAACCCATCCTTAAAAGTCGAGCAGGTCATTACAGAGTTGGGCATCGGCGAGGTGCTGGTGTCTTTCCTGGATGCAGAAGGCATACCGACGATCGTGGAACGTGCGTTTGTATTACCACCTCAGAGTCAGATCGGCGCGATCGACCCTCAACAGCGTCAGCAGCAGATTCGCGGCTCAGTGCTGTACGGACACTACGAAGCAATCGAAGATCGTGAGTCAGCTTACGAGCTGCTGCAAGCGAAGGCAACTGAAGCCGCTAAAGCAACTGCCACCGCTACCGCTCAAGCTCAAGCTGAAAAGCTGGCAGAGAAGGAACGTCAACAGGCTGAGAAAGAAGCTGCTCAGGCACAAAAACAGGCAGATAAAGTGGCAGCAGCCGAGGCAAAGGAAGACGCTCGTCTGGCGCGTGAGCGTGAGAAGTTCCTCGTCAACCTGGCTGGAAGTGCAGCCCAAGCGATCGGCGGCTCTCAGGGGAAAAGTATTGTGCGGGGTGTGTTAGGGGGAATTCTTGGCACCAGACGACGGTAGCGTCCTTGCAACGGTTCTAGCCGCCACTACTTTTTGCTTTGTAGCCAAGCTTGATCAGAAACTCGACCACCTTTTGCTTATGATCGCCCTGGATTTCAAGCTCGTTTTCTTTCAGCGTACCGCCAGCACCACAGTGCGCCTTGAGCTGTTTGAGCAACTCTGTCAAAGTGTCTGCATTGGCTTGAAAGCCGCGTACGATCGTGACCGTTTTACCTTTCCGTCCAGCCCGCGAGGCTTCAACTCTCAGGTTTTGCTGGTTGGGTGGCAGGTCGGGGACAGCTCGTTTGAACGCCTCAGCATTGTCAGCGTTGCCAAACTCAGAGTAAACAATCCGCCCTTTATCGGCGGGTTTTGTAGAAGAGGTATTAATAGGCTTTTGCTTGGAAGACATGGCGAGGCGCGCAGGATAACCATTGCAAGGTGCTAGCAACTACAATACTAGCGGCAATCGCTGCGATCGAGTCTTAAGAGGCTGTTTGAAAAGCGTCTGGCGGTTAAAACCGCGACTACGTAAACAAAGTCCGCCGACACGGACTACCGAAACGCGAGGGCTTTATAACCTGCGACGGCAGGTTTTGTCCGTGTAGCCGCGACTTCAGTCGCCAAGGCTACAAGTATACGGACTTTTAAAACGTCCTCTAAGGCTTTGATACAGAGGCTTTGCCCGTGTTACCAATCTCCTGAATGCGATCGCGTACGCGCTGTTCTTCTTTTCCGCGCCCACTTGCCCGATACAGATCGGCAGCTCGCAGTAAGGAAATCAGCCCATTCCGTGCGTCTCCCTGAATAATCTGTCTGCTAGCGATCGCCTCATAGGTTTCAGGGGGCTGCGGAAGCGGTGGTGTTGATACCAGCGTTTGACTTCTGCTAACGCTCAGTTCAGCGGCTGTGGGTGCATCGGCAATGAACAACCGACTGGGAAACGTGGTAAACACACGACCATCCCAACTAGCGACACGCCCTACAACACAAATGGGACCTTCATCCACTTGAATGCCCCAATCGCTAGTGTAGTTATCGGCACCTAATAGATAGCTCTTGCCTGGTTCGGCGTACCAGTACTTAAAGATCCGCTTGGGCGCATCAGGATGGTAGAGCGAAATGACCGTCGCCGTTTCGGTGTTATTGATGACTTTGATCGGTCCGATTCTGCTGTCTAACAAGCCTGACTTGGTGCGCTGCGACAGTGCGCCAGGCTCATACGAAGTCGCACAGCTCTGTGCCTGAGCGCTTAGAGGATGAGCGGTAAAAAGGACAATTGTTGCAGGTGTAAAGACGGCGATCGTCAGAAGCCTTCTTAAAGTAACGGTAAGAATCTTCGCAACAGGGCTACAAGACTGTAGAAGGCAGCCTGCCTGAAGAAAAGTCTTTTGGTCTATCATTTTTTACACTCATGAACGCAAGCAAAAGCACACCATTTGTTAAGTTCTTTGAAGGCTGATGCCGTCAAAGAAGTCATCAACCTATGCAAATGCCTAACTAACCTCTCCTTTCTACAGACAAAGCGATCGCTATCAGGATGCTGAGGCTAATCTTTAAGATAGTTTTGCAATTAGAGACCGTTGCTTTGTCGTAACTTCGCCAGATAGGTACTGATTCGCCTGCTTAACATAGCTTCCGTACCCAAGAAGATGTTTGAAAAGTCAAAACCCTGTAGCTTCACCAACAGAGATGCTTCGCTTTTTTTGCTGACAAAGGCTTTACACAGCTACACGGACACTAGCGTAACCATGCTCGAAGGGCTATAGCCCGCCAACGTAGGTTATAGCCTTGTCTTTCGGTAGTCTGCGTCGGGGGATTTTTTTACGTAGTCGCGGTTTTAACTACCAAAGACGCTCCAAACAATCTCTAACGCTGCTTAGACGGAACTTCCTTACTGGTTGGAAGAGAACTATCGGGATCAGTATCCGGGACATCCGCGAGCTTTGGCTTGTAGGGTCCGCGTCGATACCGCGCTTCAGCCGTTTTGATAACGATATAGAGGATTGGCACAACAAAGAGACTGAGGATAGTGGCAACGCACATCCCGCCAACGGTCGCCGCTCCCAACGATCGGCGAGCAGCAGCACCCGCCCCGGTTGCAATCAGAAGGGGAACAGCACCCACAATGGCAGAGATTGCAGTCATCAAAATGGGTCGTAGTCGCTCTTGCGAGGCCTCCACGGCTGCTTTTGTAATGCTCCAGCCTTCCTCATAGAGCTGGTTCGCAAATTCCACGATGAGAATACCGTTTTTACTTGCCATCCCAATTAGCATGACAAAGCCAATCTGAGTGTAAACATCGTTAGCCGTGCCGTTCAGCAAAATAGCAACCAACGCGCCCAGAATTGCCAACGGCACCGTCAGCAGAATAATGAAGGGATCAATGTAGCTCTCGTATTGAGCTGCCAGAGTCAGATAGACGAAAACAACCCCCAGCGCAAAGATAAAGATGGCACTGCCGCCAGATTCAATTTCTTCCAACGACAACCCAGACCATTGATAACCAAAGCCCCTGGGTAACGTTTCTTTCGCTACCGCTTCCATTGCTTGTAGCGCTTGCCCAGAGCTAACGCCGGGTGCCGGTGCCCCTGTAATTTCGACAGAGCGATACAGGTTGTAATGAGTGATGATGGACGGACCGATCGTCTGAGTAATCGTCACCAGGTTACTAAGCGGAATCATTCTGCCCGTTTGCGATCGCACATACAGCCGCTTAATGTCCTCTGGGTTTGAGCGAAACTGCTTGTCCGCCTGCACATAAACCCGATAGGTGCGTTCAAACTGGTTGAAGTCGTTGACGTAAGTTGAACCCAATGACGTTTGCAGCGTGTTGAAGATATCTTCTAACGGTACCTGGAGTTGATTTGCCCGCGTACGATCAACCTCTACCGAGATTTGCGGTGTGTTGGCATTGAACGTTGGTCTCAACCCTGTCAGTTGAGGTTTGTCGGATGATGGATAGGTAGCGGCACGACCCATAAACTTGTTGAGATTTTCGCCAAGCACATCAAAACCTAACCCTGTCCGATCTTGCAGTTGAAAATCAAAGCCACCAAAGTTGCCCACACCCTGCAAGGCTGGTGGCGAGACGGGGATTACCGTTGCTTCTTTAATGCCTAGCAGTTTGGGGAACAGACCCGATGGTTTTGGGAAAAAGCCGCCAATAATGGATGTTACAGACTGTTCAGCTTGCTTACGTTCGCCCCAGGGCTTGAGAGTGGTAAAAATCAAGCCGTTGTTGGGGGTTGCACCACTAAAGCTAAAGCCGCCGACCGCAAAAATGTTTTCAATTTCTGGCTGCTGCTTCAGAATTGTCTCGGCTTTCTCCAGTACATCACGGGTGTAATTGAGCGATACGCCTTCTGGTGCCTGGACAATCGTGATGAAGTAGCCCTGATCTTCATCGGGGATAAACCCTCCCGGCACGATCGTATAGACCCAGTACGTCAGTGCCAGTGCGCCTGCAAACAGCCCAACGACCAGTCCCTTACGCCGTGTCAGACCATCAAGCGAACGGATGTAGCGATGCCGAGTGCCATCAATGGCTAAGTTAATCCGATTAAAGAACCAGTTATCGGGCATCTGTCCGCGTCGCAGCAACAGCGCCGACAGGGTTGGTGTAAGAATGATCGCGCTAAAGGATGAAACACCCACTGAAAAGGCGATCGTCAGCGCAAACTGCTTGTAAAGCTGCCCGGTTGTGCCAGGGAAAAAGGCAACGGGCACAAATACCGTCATCAGCACGATGGAGGTGGCAATCACCGCGCCCGTCAACGCGTTCATGGAAGCAATTGCCGCATTTAACGGTCGCATCCCATCCTCCTGAATGCGTCGGGTTATATCTTCCACAATGACGATCGCATCATCCACGACTAACCCAGTGGCTAACGTCAAGGCAAAGAGAGTCAGCGTGTTGATGGAGAAACCAAACAGCTTCACAAAGACAAAGGTGCCGAGTAAACCGACTGGAATGGTAATTGAGGCAATGAGCGCCGATCGCCAGCTCTGTAAGAAGACAAAGATAATGAGTACCACTAACCCGATCGACAAAATCAGCGAGACAACAACCTCTTCTGCGCCCGCTTCAATAAAAGTCGTCGTATCAAACGCAACAGCATAGCGCATGTTCGGCGGAAAGCTTTCCGAGAGACGCTTCATCTCATCTTTAACAGCTTGAGCCGCCTCCAGTGCATTGCTGCCAAACTGTTGATTGATGCCTAGCCCAATGCCCTGGTGAGTAATGCGATCGCTCGGTGTGAAGCGAAGTACAGAACCATAGTTTTCAGCGCCCAGTTCGGCTCGACCGACATCCCGTAACTTGACTAAAGTGCCAGTATCAGTTGTTTTTACAACCAGGTCGTTAAACTCCTCCGCGTTTTTAAAGCGCCCCTGAGCCGTGACTGCGTATTGATATTGCTGCCCATCGTCCACGGGTGGTTGCCCGATCTGTCCCGCACCAATCTGGAGGTTTTGCTCTTGTAGCGCTGTGATCACATCCTGAGGTGTCAACCCACGGCTTGCGAGACGTTCTGGGTCAACCCAGAGGCGCATCGCATATTTTCGTTCACCAAAGGTTTGTACTCCACCAACACCTTTAATCCGCTTCAACGCATCGGCGATGTACAAGTCAGCGTAGTTACTGAGATAGGTACTGTCGTAGATGTCTTGTCCCGTTTTCTCATCGCGATCGGAATACAGCCCGATCGCCAGCAGGAAGTTGCTGTTTGCTTTTGCCACCTGTACACCCGTTTGGGTCACAGGACCCGGCAAACGCGATTGCACCGTTGAAACCTTATTCTGCACATCTACTGCCGCTAGATCCTGGTCGCGACCGAGTCCAAACGTCAGGTTGATGGTGCTGGTGCCGTCGTTAGCGCTGGTGGACTTGATATACCGCAGGTCACTGATGCCGTTTAGCTCTCGCTCCAGGATATTAGTCACGGTTGATTCGACGGTTTCCGCACTCGCGCCAATGTAGTTGGATGTGACCGTTACCTGCGGCGGCGCAATGTCGGGATACTGGGCGATCGGCAGCGTTGGAATACACGCAATCCCTAAGAGCGTTACCACGATCGAGCAAACGGTTGCAAAGATGGGGCGCTTAATAAAGAAAGTAGAGATGGAGAGAATCATAAAGCACAGGTGTCCTGAGGAAACTGCCCGCTGTCAGTGATCGCGTACTAAAAGGCGACGGTCTATGGATGGGTAGCCCGATCGAGATACATTCGTTGGCGCTTACTTGGGTGGTGGAGTGGCTGCTTCAATCACAAGGCAATTTTGCAGGCTTAGAATACCAGAGGTGGCAATACGATCGCTGGCGCTGAGACCTTCCTGCACTTCCTGTTCATTGCCAATGATCTTGCCTAACTTAATTGGCTTTTGAGCAGCAACAAGTTGGTTAGGGTCAACGTTAGTCGGTGGTGGCGCACCCTCTGCTGCTGCTGCTGCTTTACAGCCAGATGCTTTGAACGACGTACCGACAAACACAAAATCTTTACCGCCCAGGCGCGAAATAGCAGTCGTCGGCACTAAAACACCCGAACGAGTCGCCCAAATGACTCGGACGCGAGCAAATTGAGACGTGCGTAATTGGTTGCCAGAATTGCTAAATACGGCTTTTGCCTGCACCGACTGGGTGGATGAGTCTACATCTGGTGCAATGAAGGAAACCTTGCCCGTTTGAATCGCTTTGCCCTGTTCGTCTAATAGCTGTACAGGCAACCCCAGTCGTAATGCCCCGACCCGATCGAGGGGAATTTGCATCTGTACTTCTAACCGTTCATTTTGAGTGATACGCAGCATTTGGCTAGCGTTGTCAACAAAATCACCGACTTTAATTGGAATATTGCCGACAACTCCTGCAAAGGGCGCTTTGATGGTGTAGTACTGAAGCTCTGCTTGTCCCTCCGAAACAATTGCCTGTGATTGTTGCAGGGCACGCTGATTTTTCGCAACAGTCGCTTGCGATCGTGCAATGGCTGCCCGTTGCGCCTGTATATCAGCCTCTGTCTGCTGGAGAGTCGCGCGCGCCGTTTGCACCGCATTCAGTCTTTGATCCAGCACTTGCTTACTGCTAGCACCCTGGGCATAAAGATCCTGGTAGCGCTTGTATTCAGCATCATTGAACTGCACATCGGACTGGTTAGCTGTCCGCCTTGCCTGGAGCGATCGCAGCGCCTCTCGGGCGCTTGCCACGTCAGACTGGGCAACCGAAATATCAGCGGCAGCAGATTCTACTGCCGCATCCCGGCTGGCAACCTGTGCACGTTGTTGTTCTGCATCTATTTGAATAATGGGTGTGCCTGCTTCAACGCGATCGCCTGCCTTCACGTAGATGGCTGCAACCTGACCCGAAACTCGTGGTTGCAAGGTAACAGACTGACGTGAATCAAGGTTTGCAGCATAATCTGAGCTGTCGGCGATCGTCGCTGTTTTGGGCTGAGACAATTCCACTTGCGTCAGTTGCGGCTTCAGGCTAGTGAAAATAAGTATCGGCAGAATAATCCGATTAAACACAATCCAGCCAACACCCCCTAGAATTGCTAACGCAATTAAAGCAGGCACGAGAAAACGCCGTCGTCTCTTGCGAGGCGGTTGTGGGTCTAGCTCGGCATCCCGAGTCTTTCTCGCATCGCCCCCTTCCTGTGGTAAAGGCGGAGCGTTTTGGTTCTTGTTTGTCCCTTCAAGGTTCATAGGGGTTATTCATTAAGTAAAAATGCAAAGCGTAACCGGACTACCTGTTGCACACTATTTTTAGGGAGAGATGTACTCTAACAAACCGAAAGGGGTGGTTTGCTGAGGCTCTAGACACTATTTCTGTTCGCGGAGACAGATGCCATCGTTCATCGGGTAAAGCATGTTATTGCGGCTAGCCTATAGCAGATTTCCAAAAAAGACCTCGCCCATTAGACTCCCCTGATTGGAGGATTACAAATCTGAAAGCTGACGAAACAAGCGACAAACCAGTGAGTTCAAGTGTACCATCAGACTCTATTTATGGTCGTGCGCTAGGTGACGTGCGATCGCGGCTTGACGGCTTAAAGCCTCAAAACATCCGGGTTGTAGTTTGAGACAAACTCTCAAGGCTGCATGAACACTGCCAAGCAAAAAAGCCTCGTTCCGTCAGGGCAAAAGGGGTAGCGCTGCGTTCCTTCAGCCGCCTGCCGTTCTCATTCAAGCCAAGCAACTTATCCCTTCCAAAACGAGAGTAACGTTTTCGGTTGGATCTCAGCGCCTTTGTGGTCGGGTAAGACTCGACGCGAAGTAAGCAGCAAATGAGTTACGGCTTCTCGAAAGCCCATGAAGCATTGCTTGGAGGTGTGAAGTGAATAGCTTGCCTAATAGAGTGAACGTTTGAACTTGATTTGCCACAAAGCACTCGCCTTGGCAAAAAACTTTACAGTCAAAGCAGAAACCCTTAACCAACCAGGCTGTGCCAAGCATCTTGAGACGCTTGGCATAAGCGGTATCGATCTTTAAACGGCTTCTGAAGCGACAGCAGTAGGCTGCATTTGAGGTTGGAACTGGAACAACGAGTAAACGACATCGCGGCGGATCTCGGTCATCATTTCCAGGAAGATCTCGTAGCCTTCGCTCTTGTATTCAATTAGCGGATCTTTTTGTCCGTAGCCACGCAGACCAACGGATTCGCGCAGAGCATCCATCTGCTGCAAGTGTTCGCGCCAGAGCGTATCAATGCGCTGGAGGATGAAGAAGCGTTCAGCTTGGCGCATCAGTCCGGGTTGAATCTGATCGATTTGTGCTTCTTTAAGGTCGTAGGCAATGCGGACTTGCTCATGCAGGAAGGTCTTGATTTCGCCGACCGTCATCTCTGCCAAATGATCCGGCTCTAAGTCAGACAGTAAGTAAACAAATTCCTGCACTTTGCTGACCAGGCTCTTGAGATCCCATTCTTCTGGAGGTAAGTCGGGGTTGACTTTTGCTTCGACAATGTCATCCATCGTGCGCTCAGCATATTTCACGACTTGCTCTTTCAGGTCTTGCCCTTCTAAAACGCGGCGACGTTCGGCATAAATGGCACGACGCTGATTGTTCATCACTTCGTCGTATTCAAAGACCTGTTTACGAATGTCGTAGTAGTAGGTTTCAACTTTGCGTTGAGCGCCTTCCAGCGATCGCGTGAGCATCCCTGACTCGATCGGCATGTCTTCTTCGACACGGAAGGCATTCATCAAGCCCGCAACGCGATCGCCACCAAAAATTCGCAGCAAATTATCTTGCAGACTCAGAAAGAACTTGGTGGAACCAGGATCGCCCTGCCGCCCTGCCCGACCGCGCAACTGGTTGTCAATCCGACGCGATTCGTGTCGTTCTGTACCAGTGACGTGTAAGCCACCTAACTGCACCACTTCATCGTGTTCACGGCTGGTAAACGCTTCGTATTCATGGCGAATGAGGTTGTAGACTTCGCGCAGCTTTGCGATGACGGGGTCGTCAGTAGGGGCTTTTTCGCAGGCAACCGCAACGCGATCTTCTGCCTCTAGTTCGGACAGCGATCGCTCACCGTATTGCTGCACACCAACATCGACAGCGGCTTTCAGGAGTTGCTCCGCTTCTTTAGAAAGCTGCGTCGGATAAATCTGGGGCGAGGCTTTCCAGGACTTGACCTTTTTACCAGGCACAAAGCCCTGCCCACCGCCACGGCTTGCCAGTGCTGGGACATCGGTGACACCAAACGTATCTTCGTCTTCTGGCTGCACAATCCGGGGCATGAAGTATTCGCGGATCTTCAAACGTGCCATGTAGTCGGCATTACCACCGAGGATAATGTCTGTCCCGCGACCTGCCATGTTGGTGGCGATCGTCACCGCACCTTTGCGCCCTGCCTGAGCGATAATTTCCGATTCTCGCTCCACGTTCTCTGGTTTCGCATTGAGCAGATTAAAGGGAATATTGCGGTCTTGCAGCAGCTTTGCCAGCAGTTCGGACTTCTCTACGCTGGTGGTGCCAACGAGGACAGGACGACCGACTTCATGCATTTGAGCGCATTCTTCGGCGATCGCGTTCCATTTTGCGTCTTCAGTTTTGTAAACTACGTCAGACAGATCGCGTCGTCCTGTGGGGCGATTCGTGGGAATCGTAGCAACTTCCAGGTTATAGATTTTGCCAAATTCTGCTTCTTCAGTTTTTGCCGTCCCCGTCATGCCTGCCAGCTTGGGGTACAGCAGAAAGAAGTTTTGATAGGTAATCGTCGCCAGCGTTTGGGTTTCGGGCTGAATTTCGACGCGCTCTTTTGCCTCGATCGCCTGATGCAAACCATCACTCCAACGCCGACCCGGCATCACCCGTCCAGTGAACTCATCCACAATCACGATCTCGTCGTTGCGGACGATGTAGTTCACGTCATTGATGAACAGTTCTTTCGCCTTGATGGCATTGAAAACGTAGTGCGCCCAGGGATCTTGTGGGTCAAACAAATCCGTCACGCCCAGGAACTGCTCTGAGGCAATAAAACCCTCGTCCGCAAGGATGACGTTGCGCTGTTTTTCATCGACTTCGTAGTGATTGTCAGGATCGTCTTCGTTTGCTTTGCGGGTAAGGGAAGCAGCCACTTCTGCGGCTCGCATGTACTTTTCACTGGGGCGCTCAACCTGACCAGAAATGATCAACGGCGTGCGAGCCTCGTCAACTAGAACGGAATCAACCTCGTCAATAATGCAATAGTTAAACGGACGCTGCACGACATCTGCCATGGCGGTTGCCATGTTATCACGCAGGTAGTCGAATCCCAGTTCGCTGTTGGTGGCGTAGGTGATATCGCACGCATAGTTACGCTGACGATCGCCAGGACTCATGCTTTGCTGGATCAGCCCGACGCTCAAGCCCAAAAAGCGATGTACCTGTCCCATCCATTCGGCATCGCGCCGTGCCAGATAGTCATTCACCGTCACCACATGAACGCCTTTACCCGCGATCGCATTTAAATAGGCTGGCAGCGTTGAAACCAGAGTTTTACCTTCCCCCGTCTTCATCTCGGCAAGGTGTCCCTTGACCCGTCCACCTTCGTTATCGTGCAAGAGAATGCCACCCAGCACCTGCACATCGAAGTGACGCATCCCCAATACGCGGTTGGCTGCTTCTCGAACAACTGCAAACGCTTCGGGCAGCAGATCGTCTAGCGATTCGCCTTTTTCAATGCGCTGTCTAAACTCGGCTGTCTTGCCCTGTAGTTCCTGATCAGACAGCGGCTGCACTTCCGCTTCCAGTAAGGCAACCTCAGTAATGAGCGGTTGATACTTTTTGAGTTTGCGTACGTTGGGATCGCCCAGCAGAGTCTTAAGCATGGCAGAAAGATAAACGGTTCCTAGTCCTGGAAAGTGTGTTCAATAATCTAAAGATACGATGCCTTGATTACGCCTAGTAAGCCCTCGAATCGTCAGGACATACCTCTGAGACGTGTCTCTAAAGCATTAGCTTGGTCTACCTTAATCCTATCACCGCAATTAGAAGTGAGGCGGGGTTGGCAAGGCTAAAGGCTTAGTAGTTAACGCGATGTGCAAGTAAATTTGCCCTCATCCCCACCCTTCTCCCTACGGAGAAGGGCTTTCGGACTTTTCAGTTCCCTCTCCTTCTGGAAGAGGGCTAGGGTGTAGCTTGCTTCCCGAAGGGTGGGTGTCTCAGCAGGCGTTTCAGGAAAGTCGCACATCGCGCTAGTTATACTTTAAGCCCTCAGCCTTTCCTAAGGCGCGTTCTGCCACTCAGCCGTGAGGCTGCGGAAGTCATATTTATCAGCGCCGGGATGGCAAGAGAGACAACTGCTCAGTCCGGCTCGCGTCGGTAGCTTGACTTTGGGGTGCAAGGCTTTGAAGTAGCGCGATTGGTAGACTCGATAGGGAATGTCTTCGTCTGCGGACTGAGGGCGTGAGAAGGTACGAATATATTGCCAGACGATTTGCAGGTTGGGGGCAACGAGCGGCTGAATCTGGACACCGTAATGCTGGGAATCTTGAATCAGCTGTCGCCAGGTTTCGGTGGGCATGACCTGTGTCGGTATGCCGATGTGGCAGCTCGCGCAATTCTCAAGATAGATGTCCTGACCGAGCTTGAAGCCTTTTGGTATAGCGTCAACGGTGCCGATCGGCTGTACAGCCGTTGATGCTGGCAGGGGCTGTGCAACTGGTGCGATCGCGCGCGGTTCTTTTGCTTGCGCCAGTCCCCATCCCAGGCAAAGGCTCCAAGTCAGCAGCAAAAGCAGCAAAACGATGAGCGATCGTCCTCGCTTGCGTAAGTGCCACCGATCAGTCAATCGGAGGAGCGCGTCACGAGAACGTTGGCGGACAGGATGGGGCATAGAGAAACGAGAATGTTTGAGTTATGAGCGTTAGGTTTTGGGCAAATGGCAGCAAACCGCAAAACCGGAGGCTGATAACTGCTTTGTGTATTCTAGCTGGCAGAGGTCAAGCTTTCATGATGTAAGAGTCTAAATTGTGGCAACGAGTTCCCTTTGAGCAGACAATGTCGCCTTTGATGAAATTCGGTAACGTGAAGTTAGATTATGTTAAAGCAACAAACGTTATTACAGTGATATCTGAATGGATTGTCGTCAGATTCGATTTGCTGCACAGAGGCGTGTGGATTTGATCCAGCTTCAGGCGCTCTTCCAGGTTGCTGCTTTTTGGGCAGCCGATCGCTCCGCTGAAGATATGGCACTGGCGATCGCCAATAGTGATCCCGTCATTACCGCCTGGGATGACGATTATCTAATTGGTTTTGCCAGAGCGACCTCTGATGGTGTCTACCGCGCCACTATTTGGGATGTTGTGATTCATCCTGAGTATCAGGGTGCCGGACTGGGACGGAAGCTCGTCCAGACAGTGTTGAGCCATCCCAAGATGAGTCGCGTTGAGCGTATTTATCTGATGACAACGCATCAGCAGTCGTTTTACAAACGCATTGGTTTTGAGTGCAATACCAGCACGACAATGGTGTTACAGAATCAGCCGATCGCCACGCCGCGATCGCAGTCTACAGCTACCCAGATATCGTCTTCACTAGCCAAGTAATCAGCAGCGTCGCAACGGCAGCAATGCCAATCAGCAGTACGATCAGTGCAAGAACAATCAAGATGACGAAGCGGCGATCGGCAGCTTTAGTGGGTAACGGCGTGGCAACATGGGCTTCTAAAAGTGCCAAGTTGCGGCTATTGGCTTTCCAGGTCGCATCAAACACATCGCCCAAGACGGGCAGTGAACCACCCACCGAATCGAGTACCAGATTTGTCACCATCTGCACCAAGGTTTCTCGCGGCAAACCAAACCGAGCCGCTTCAATAACAATGTAAGCAGAAACAGCAGCGCCGAGAAAATCGCCTGCACCAGGCAGCAATCCCAAGATTGGATCAAGCCCAAACCGAATGCGGGTGCCAGGAATGGCGATCGCGTTTTCGAGCAGATGGGTAACGAGACGAATGCGTTGAAGCGCCGAGGGTTTGTTGGCGTTTTGAGGGGAGCTGACGGGCATGGCGTTAGTGTAGGGGCTATCCACAGAATACCGATCCTGCTCTAAACTGCATCAAGCTACAGTGGTACATTCCAACCATGCCTGCTGTAAAGCGATCTACTGCTGCTCTCGCCACCTCTATTCATCCTCTATGTATGACTAATCAAGTTGAGCCAGTGCCCAATAGCAGCATTGTGATTGAGTATGATCGCATCCCTGCTAAAAAGGAGTCAGAGTTTCGGCAGTGGCAGGCAGATATTCGATCGGGCTTGACTGAGTTTGAAGGTTACCTGCGAACCGATGTTTTTCCAGCCATTCAAGGAGCGCAAGATAAGTGGTATGTCGTGGTGCATTTCGACACGCCTGCGAACCTGAGTCAGTGGCTCGATTCAGATACACGCCATCGTCTCATCAGCCTGGGAAAGCGACGGTTTGGTGCCTATCGTTATCATATTGGCAATGGCTTGACGGGCTTGGAAGCCTGGTTTTCTAAACGCGTTGATGCCAATGATAAGCGTTCAAATCCACCTGCCTGGAAACAGAATTTTGCGGTTCTCTTTGGGCTGTATCCAACGGTGATGGTGGAAACGCTACTGTTTTCTAAACTGCGGCTGATGGAAACGTGGGCACAGCCGTATCAAATGTTTGTGAGCAATTTGGTCAGTTGCTCTTTGTTGACATGGGCGGTGATGCCATCGGTGACATGGCTACTCAGTTTTTGGCTCAAACCGCAGCAAACGACGACCAGGCTTGACCTCATCGGTACGTTATTGGTATTTCTCGGCTACGGGTTAATGGTCGCTGTTTTTCACTCTTTCACCTAATGTCTCATGCTAATTCATGAGCGTTAGCAGCTTTTTGAGTTGGTCTGCGTGCCCTGTTGTGTAAGGATCGGTGTAGTCGATCGCCCAGCATCGTTCAAAATAGTCTCGTCGCTGTTCATAAAAGTGCTCTTGCGCAAGGGCATTAATGAGCGATCGCCAGAAGTAATTAAGTAACAGTCCATTTAAGCGATTCGTCTTTGGTTCCGGTGCAGAGTCAGGAATCAGTTCCAATTCTTTATAAGCTTGCCATTGTAGTTTCATAAAACTCCCATCCCTAGCGGTTTAAGTCATTAACGTTATGCCTCGCACCCACACTTTGCGTTAGTGTGTGGCTGGGATAGCGAAATGTTGATCAATCGCGCCTAGACCAATGGTTTTAGAGTAAGACGGTAAGCTGAGAAACACATCATCCAGGTGGTGGATTTTGTATCGTAGAGTTCAGTTTTTTGGGAGTAGTTGTGAGTCTTTTGAAAGTATTGGGAGGAGCGCGTTATGGATAGCCTGAGGGTCATCGTCATCGGTGCCGGGATGGGTGGCTTGACCACAGGCATTGCCTTACAGCAAGCGGGCTACACCGTTAAAGTTTACGATCGCGTCAGCGAACTGCGTCCTGCGGGAGCAGCCATTTCGCTCTGGTCAAACGGAGTAAAAGTGTTGAATCATCTGGGGTTAGCCAGCGAGATTGCCAGCATTGGTGGACAGATGGATCGCATGTCCTATCACCGTCACACTGGGGAAACGCTGAACGACTTTAGCCTGTTGCCGTTAATTGAGCAGGTTGGGCAGCGACCGTATCCCGTAGCGCGGTCAGAACTTCAGCAGATGTTGCTGCAAGCGCTTGGCACCGAAAATGTACAACTGGGTGCAAAGTGTGTGGGTGTTGAGCAGGATGCTGACAGCGTCACCGCTCTCTTTGAGGATGGTAGTAGCGCCACAGGCGATGTACTGGTGGCAGCAGATGGCACCCACTCGCGCCTACGTCCTTATGTAGTAGGGCATCCCCTCGATCGCCGCTATGTCGGCTATGTCAACTGGAACGGTCTAGTGCCTGCTACAGACGATCTCGCGCCCAAAACGAGCTGGGTGATCTACGTGGGTGAGCACAAACGCGCCTCGTTGATGCCGATCGCAGACGATCGCTTCTACTTCTTTTTTGATGTGCCGATGCCAAAGGAACAGGCACAGGATGCGGGAGACATTCGTGCCGAGCTAAAGCACTTCTTTGACGGTTGGGCACTACCCGTGCAGGCGCTGATTCAACGCTTGGAACCGACCAAAACCAACCGTGTGCTCATTCACGACATTGAGCCGTTAGAAACGCTGGTGCGTGGTCGCGTGGCACTGTTGGGCGATTCGGCACACGGTACTGCTCCCGATTTAGGGCAGGGCGGCAGTCAGGCGATCGAGGATGCGTTCGTACTCACTAACTATCTGAAAACGACCAACCTCAGCGTTGCCGATGCTCTCAAGCGCTATGAGGCAGAGCGAAAGGATCGCGTTGCCGATATCATCACGCGTGCCCGCAAACGCGCTGACATGATTCATGGCAAAGATCCCGAAAAAACTCAACAGTGGTACGAAGAGCTGAAGTATGACGATGGGACACAGACGATCGACGGCATCGCCAAGACCATTTTAGGTGGACCGTTGCGTTGACGGAGTAGCCTATGCCGCCTGAGCCAACGCAGGAACAAATGATTCAGCATCTGCGGCGGGCAAATCAGCTGGCGATACGGTCGCGTCAGTTTGGGCATCACCCCTTTGGAGCGCTGTTAGTGGCACCCGATCGCGAAACGGTACTGTTGGAACAGGGCAATGTGGATACGGTCAATCATGCAGAAGCGGTACTGATTCGGACGGCATGGCTCAATTTTTCATCGGACTACCTCTGGGGCTGCACGCTTTATACAACGGCTGAACCTTGTGCGATGTGCGCTGGAACGCAGTACTGGGCAAACGTTGGTCGCCTTGTATACGGCATTGCGGAGACACGGTTGCTCGAATTAACGGGCAATCATGAGGCGAATCCAACGTTGAATCTCCCATGTCGTGACGTGTTCGATCGCGGTCAAAAAGCCATCCAAGTCTGGGGACCGTTTCCCGAAATGGAAGCGGAAATTACCGACGTACATCGCAACTTTTGGTGATCCTCGTAGCCAATCACCCGCCAGCTATCACGTTCTGATGATTGGCTTTAGACAGCCTTTACAGTCATGCCAGATTAAATTGCGATCGCGGCAGACACCTGTAGGAGCGGGTTTACCATCAAGCAACAGCAACAATTTTGCTGTTGCGTCCGAAACGATTCCATAGATGCTCACTACAATCTCGTTCTCTTCAGCATCTTTGGGAACACTGAAGAAGCGTTATAGCCTAATGAGACCGACAAATGAAATTTAGAGTGTCGTCAAGCAGCGTCCGAGAAACCAATGTACGATTGCTAACGCTGTTCTGTGGCTGTGGGATGGCAGGCTGGGTGCTGATTAGCTACAACGCGTCCTTTGCTATTTGGGTGATCATCGAAGCTATTGTGCTCTACCTTGCTTGGGCTGGCGTTGGCGCGATCGCCGGATCGATCGTTTGTGGTCTCGGTGTGCTCTGGATCGCAACACTGTTCCACCGTGAAGCAGTGTTTTTGGTAGGGGGTAATACATCTCTCTCGCCCGCTCAGGATTGGGCAATTGAACTTTTATTGAATTGGCTCTTAACAACGGTTTTAACGTTCAAGCTGGCGTTCACTCAGCAATTTCTCCGCTCAAACGGTTGGAACAGAACAAAAACGGTTTGCTTGCTGGCGATCGTGGCAAATCTTGGTTTCAGCCTGGGACAGTACAGCAGATTTTTGCTGCCATAGCCTCTTTAAACGTAGGAATTTAGACACAGGAAATAATGGTGAATCGCTCTGACTACTCATCGCATACACCCAGTTATTATTTGTCAAAACTTGCCTCGCCAATTCGAGAAAGCCTGACACCAGAGCAATTAGATGCCTTTCATCAGATTTTGAGTGAAGCAATGCCTAAACCATCTGCCAAGCTGGTTGATCTGCGCTTTGTCATTGATCTAATTGTTTCCCGTTTTTACGTAGTGCTCTTTATTGGCAAAGATCGACGTGCCAAACAGCGAAGATATCTTCCTCGCGTCATGACTCAGATTGGCAATACGATCGCCATCGTCATCATTTTGCTAGGAGCAAACTTAACAGTTAGCGCATTCATTCTTCTGGCAATCTATCTACTAAAATCTGCGATCGGCATTGATTTATTACCAGGACATTTCCCCAACACAGTAAAGCATTTTTTCACTTGAGGCTTCTGACGACCAGCAGCTAGTAGCGCGTTACTGATGCACTGCCAGAGAACGGGGCACTGGGAAAGAATCAGGCAAATATTCTGTCGTAGAACTGATTGCCTTGAACACCATGCCCAAAGAGTCAAACATGCACAAGCAATTCCAGGATTGATACCGCTTGCGATTCGAGATCATCTGGGTTCATTCTGATCAACCGGACGAGTAACTTGGTTCCAATTGTTACTTGTAACATGCCCTATGCTTATGGACAGAAATCTTCTCTGTCAAAAGTCTGTATGCACGTTGTAATATCGAATTTAGCGCATGTTGTCTAGTAGCAGCGCTTGAAGCGCGACGGGAAGGGGGTGATCGCGCAATCCACAAGCTCAGGTAACCGCTTACTTATTCAAAGGTATCAAGTTCTGTTGCTAACTGTGTCAAGTGCGCTTCCTCGGCTTGAATTTGCTGTTCTAACTGGAACTTGGTGGATGGGTCTGTTGCGATCGCCAATGCTGTCCGCAGTTGCTTCAGCTTCTGACTGCGAAGCCTCCACTCTGGTAGTAGTGTTTCTCGTCGTGCCTCTAGTTGTCGTCGCTGCCAGGGCGTTACGCTGATTGTCAGTGAACTGGTTGAGCTAACCAATTGAGGATTGATTGTAGGAACTCCCGGAAAAGGCACATGGTTTGGTACAAGTCGCTCTGGTACTTTGCCTGGAAATCGGGGACGCTGAGCAGGTTTCATGCGTCCCTCCGTTACTGCGGAAAGTAACCGCTGCTGTGCCTCCGTTTCCTCGCAGTTAAAGACATCGATATAGATAATCTGTGCTAATAGTCCGGGTGGATGGCAGTCCTCGGCTCTGACTGGGATGAGTTTGCGCTGAGCGCTGGTTGGGTCTTGGGCAAACGCTGCTGCCCACTCTGGCTGTGGAAATGCTTTCTCCAGGTAGAGTGTTGAGAGAATAGCGATCGTCCTCGTTGCGTCGATCGCGGCTCTCTGCATATCCAGCACAAAGTTACCGCCGGGGCGAAAGTCCCATACCTGAATGACTACCGTGTAGCCAGCCTCCTACAGCACCTACGCCACCCATTCTGCCCAGGCGCGATCGTTTCCGGTGTCGCTGACAAAGAAACCTTTCATGGCAGGCGTTAGCGGCTTATCAGTATAAGGCTGTGGGTGAGAGTTGCTCGACAGTGTCTTCCCGCTCTCAATTTATGCCACAATCCCCAAACCTGCAAAAGCGTGTGCGATCGTGCCTCCATAAAAAGTCTCTGTAGATGCATTTAGAAAATACAGTTACAGAGGCAGTGTTGCTTGACTGGGCAAACTCTTTCTGCAAGCGCCCTCACCTACCCTGCAATCAATTACAGGCTAATAGGTGAAATCCATTAGACCTCCTGCGCAAAGACTAAACCCTCACCGTCGCCCTTTGTTGAATGCTCGATCGGGCTACAGTTTTAGGGAGGCTAAGGCTCGGTTCCCCCGAGCTTTGGGCGCTAAGGAAGTGAAATCTGATTCATGCAGGAAGTCTGCTGCATTGCTTTTCAAATCACCTCAACCACAGTTCGCTGTGTCTGGTGCAGCCTTTGTTGAACATGGTCGGCTAGTCGCAGAGACAACGCCACAATGGTTAGTGTCGGATTGGCATAGCCTCCTGTAGGAAACACAGAGCTGCCAGCCACAAACAGGTTGTCAATTCCATGCACGCGGCATTGTTCATCCACAACGCCTTGCTTGGGATCAACATGCATTCGAGTTGTGCCCATGTGATGAGCCACTCCGCCCGTCAAGACTTGCGGTTCACGAGTAGGGTCTTCTAACAAAAGCTCACCCAAGCCCGATCGAGCAAGCTCTGCGGCTAACAGTGCGTGGGTGCGGCGAATGCTGCTCGCATCCAGTTCACCCCATCGCCAGTGCAACTCAAGCTTTTGACACCCAAGCGGATCGCGATCGGCGCTCAGCGTGACGCGATTACTAGGATTGGGAGCCTGCTCCACCTGATAGAACAACTGAAACTGTTTGAAGCGACGCTGATTGTTGGCTAACTCTGACCAACCCCCACGTCCAAAGCCGTGCAAAAGTGACTGCTTATGCTTAGCTGCCAAGTAGTTAGCCAGCACAACATAGTCGAGTCCCTGAAGTGTCTTGAGCAACTGTTGAGGAATTTGAGCTGGCAGGTTACCATCAACCAGCTCTTCGAGCAGACACTTGAAGGAGGCGATCGCCTTCAACTGTCGCAAACTGGGTCTAGGAAACAGCAAAACACCCACGTTTAGCAACTGTTCCTGCTGCATGAGGGCTTTTGCTGGAGTCAGCTTGCCCATCACTGGCACTTGATTCACCTGCCGCAAATCATAGAGCGCCATCTGGTCAAACAGTTTAGGGTTGTTGGGTCTGAACATCCCTCCGCCAACCAACGGATGATCCATGAAAAAGCGACCCACGAGGTCATGCTGGTTGCCCAAACCGCACGTCTGCTGCTGATTGGATGCAAGTAGCAAGCGAGCATTTTCTAGCCCACCCTGGGCTAAGATAAACACTTTTGCGGCAACGGTAAAGTGGCTGCCCTGAAGGTTTGTCACGCGAACACGGGTGACGGTTTTAGCGGCTTCATTCGCCACAAGTTCCACAACGGTCGCGTTGTAGTAAAGCGTAATGTTGTCTGCTTGAGCTAATGCCTGCCGATATTCCTGAGCAAAGACATTGCGGGGACCAAACTGGAACATCGTTGTTGTGAAGCGATCGCGATCCAGAGGTAGCCGCCGTACCTCCTTGCTCTCCCAGCAATCCGCCTCATAATCCAGCACACCTGCTTTGCAGACCGCCTGAGCACGCTTATAGTAGGGGTTAAGCTGCGCTCTTGAAAACGGCCAGCCGCTATAAGGCAGCCAATCACGCTGCTCAAAATCGATCGCATCTAAGGGTGCATACCGCACGCCCATTTGCCCGTTGCCGATTTTAATCGCCCATTGATTAGAATTGCCGCCGACCTGACGGTAACGACTTAAAAACAGTGACATCCGGGAATCACCCGTTGTGCTAGCCTGCGTAAGAGTTTGTATCTGTGGGTCAGCGTCCAGACCGCCGCTTTCAAGCATACATACTTGGGTATTGCACCCGATAAATTCGCGAGCCAGACTGATGCCAGCGGGACCGCTGCCAACAATACAAATGTCCGTTTCAACGACGTGATCCTCCGGCAGCGTATACGCATCAATCAGCATTAGAAACTCCTATAAGAATGAATTGCGGTTGATTCGATCGCCACGTCAAATGGACGCAAGGCAAGCACAAAGTCGTCCGATGACACCTGAGTGCCAGAACTAATTAGTCTGTGCCAGTTGAGAGCGAGACTGGCACTAAGTCAAAGGACGAAAGACTACGAACCGAATGATTTCGTTACGCACCCATCTACACAAGCGGGCAAGTGCAAACAAGTGCTAAGGAGTTGTACAGAAATAACAGCATGGTCTGTAGCCGTCAGCCGTCAGCCGTCAGCGAAAAGCTGATAGCTGATAGCTGATAGCTGATAGCTGATAGCTGATCCAAAAGTGTGGCGTTATTTTTTAGCAAGCTCTAAGATAGTTTGCTGTCCAACGACTTACTGCAAACTCCCTACCCGCCATAGCTCATCGCGGAGCGCTCGGCTGGCATTGACCAAAGGTTTAGTGACCCGGACACGGTCGTACCACTCGCCCGACGCTATGTTACTGCATGACCCCTTTTGGCTCGATAAATTGGGATTGCTCACCAACGTAACAACCTCTGGATGCAGACGACGGAACAGGTTGAACGCGCCATCAATGTAGACGCGTCCACCTCTGGGGTGCCCAGGCGGGTTCACGATCGTCTCCTCAAAATATTGCACCAACTGCGGCAAAATTCTGGGGTGAACGCAGTAGCAGTGCGACCAGAGAAACTCTCCCTTGAAGGGCACTAGACCGGATTGATGGGGGCGCAGAGCCTGACGCTTGATCGCATGACCGACGTAGCACAAATCCCAGTCGTTTTGAGACAGTCGCTGAATCAGCTTTTCCTGTTCATCTTTTTGGCGCAGCGTATGACGAAAAATAGCATCGTCTTCAAGAATCCAAACCCGTTCTAAACCGTCCTGAAGGGCTTCTTTGAGAATGCCCAGGTGTCTAATAAAATTGCTGTAAACCCCGATCGAAGGAAAGCCGTTGGCTTCAGTCGGGCGAGGTGGTGCTGGAAAGCGCACCTTTGGGTCTTTGATATCGATACCCAAACCCGTTAGTTCATAACTTAGCGCTTGGTAGCGATCAACTCGCTCGGGCAGATGAATGATGTATATGCGATCGAAAAAGTCGATTAAGTGCACTGATGACTCCTAAAAGAATAATTGTTCCAGCAGCAGAGTTGCCCTGGCACGTGACGTAGAAGATTGTCGCTAAGCCCTTAAACCTAACTACAGACGCACTTTAAGAGCGACATCTGCAAGTTATGTCTGACGATATGACCAGTTAATCAACCACCAGGATCTAAGAGACAACGCTGTTTGAATCGCTGATGTGATCTGAGAAAACAGATGACGAAGCTGTTTAAAGCCTGAGTAGTGCACGATTGACCATCTGATGAAAGTGGCGTTGAAGGTACCGTAGAATCCAACGTTCAACAGTGCTCCATTCGCAATCACTGATTGCAGCAGCTCGACCATTAGTTGAAGCTGCTGAATCTCCCGTTCATTAAACTTGCGCGATCGAAAGGTGCCAACATGCAACACTCCGACACCATGACAACCAAGCTGTAGGGGAACGCCAACCATTGATTGCAAACCCCGATGCCGCAAAATTGGACTTACAACAGCTACCGCTGCCAAATCCTCGACCAGCATCGGTGCTTGCTTTGCAGCGATACCACCAGCAAACCCTTGCCCAATCGGAATGCGAATCTGTTGAGTGATCTCCTCTTCAAGCCCGATCGTGGAGCGGACGGTCAGGTCTTGAGTATTTGCCTCCGACAGCAGAAGCGTGACCGTATCGACAGCCATGTAGGTTTTTAGCCACCGAAACAGGTGCTTGCAGAAGCGGTCAATTTCAACTGAGGTGCTGACTTTGGTTGCTTTTGCCATTGCCTTGTCAGCTTTATCTTGCAGTCTAGAGATCTGCTTTTCAATTCTTTGCAGCATCCGACCCCGTTCGATCGCAACCTCCATTTCTGGAATCTGCTCCAATGAAATATATTGAGATTTTGCTCCATTGGGCAGTAACCCGCCTTTGCTGCTGCGAAGTCGTGCGTATCGGGCTTCAAAACGACCGCTTCCACTAGCAGTACCGCCTGCGGTCGCTCGTTCCAAGCGGCAACCCTGTAAGTAAACCTGCCCTCGGATCTCAGCCGCAAGCGCTTTGAGCCTTTTTATTTCTGCATGAATGTCAATCATGGAACATTCGTGTTATTCTTCCTGTCTCTGTATTTTGCAGGAAAAAACACGAATGATCTGTGAAGTCTCAGTGAAGCAACGTAAGTAATTCACCTGAGTCAAGTTTATGATTGCCATCAAGCGTTGACCGTTTTAGCTTGTACCTTTTACTACATCCCTACTCAGCGTTACTACCTCCTCGCTGCTTTTTTGCAGGTCAGCCGCTTAAACCCGCGACAACTAGTGGAGCTATTGCATTACAAACCAAGCGACCAGCCTTTGAGGAGCTTTGTCCGTCAACCCAACAGTAGGTCTTCCTGGTTCCTGCGTAAGCCCCGAACTCAAATGTTTCGTTCGGTATGAGCACCTCTATAAACTGCCTTCTGCCTCTTACCGTGCACCGCGTCTGCGGAGTCGATCGATCGTCACGGCAATAATAATCACCAGACCTTTAACGACTAGCTGCCAGAAATAGGACATATTCAGCAGCGTCAAACCGTTGTTCAGTACAGCGATGATCAATGCACCGAGTAAGGTTCCGGGCATGGTGCCAATGCCACCTGTGAAGCTGGTGCCGCCTAAGATGACAGCGGCGATCGCGTCCAGTTCATACCCGTTGCCCAGCATCCCCGTCGCACTGTAGAGACGGCTGGAACTCATAACGCCTGCCAGCCCTGCCAGCAAACCGCTGACACCATACACAAACAGCAGCACGCGGTTGACCTTGATACCTGTCAGACGTGCGGCACGTTGATTGCCGCCGACCGCATAGATTTGTACGCCCAGGACGGTGCGCCTTAGGACGAACCAGCTTGCGCCGATCGCCAGCAGCGCAATGACCACTAGCCAGGGCAGCGGACCAAAATAGTCATTGCCAATCCAGGCGAAACCGAGATCGCGGTTGATGACCGTCGTACCGTTTGCCACGAGATATGCCCCACCTCGCCATGCGGTCAGTGCGCCCAGGGTAACGATAAACGGCGGCAAATCCAGAAAGGCAATCAGAGCACCATTTGCCAGCCCCATCAGCAACCCTGTGAGCAGTGCTACAGGAATAGCTGCCCAGCTTAAGGCGGGTAACAGTGATACCAGAACGGCAACGACCGCCGATACACCCAGGATGGAACCCACAGACAGATCAATGCCACCCGTCAGAATGACAAACGTCATCCCAGTTGCCAGCACAATATTGATGGAAGACTGGCGGGCAATGTTGACCAGGTTGCCAGGTGTGAGAAAGCTCGGCGAGAGAACGGTAAAAAGAATACAAATCAGCAGCAAAATTGGCAGAATGCCTGCTAGTTGTAGCCAATTTTTCGTGCTGCCCCGCGATCGCGCTTTGGGTCGATCGCTTGCATTGCCACCCACTGGTCTTAATTCCGTTTGACTCATGATGCGGTTACCTCCGAAGCGCCTGTTGCGTAAGCCATGATGTTCTCCTGCGTAATGTCAATCCCTGTGGTGCCGCCCAATTCGCCCACTAGCTGCCCTTCGCGCATGACGAGGACGCGATCGCTCATGCCCACAATTTCTGCCAGTTCGCTCGACACCATGAGAATGGCAACGCCTTGCGCGGCAAGGTCACTGATGATGCGATAGATTTCGCTTTTGGCACCAATATCAACGCCACGAGTGGGTTCATCCAGCAGCAGCACTCTGGGTTTGATTGCCAGCCAGCGTGCCAGCAGCAGCTTTTGCTGATTGCCACCCGACAAATCCATCGCACGAATCTCCAGGTTTGCCAGTCGGATGTTGAAGTTTTCCACCGCCTCTGATGCGATTTTGCCGATCGTGCCAAAGTTGATAATTCCCGCTTTGGAATCTTGCTTGAGCGAATTGAGGGCAATGTTTTTACCCGAACTCATTTCCAGAAACAAGCCCTGATCTTTGCGGTCTTCGGGCACATAGCCAATGCCAGCAGCGATCGCATCACCGGGCGAATGAATCTCCAGCTTCTTTCCGTGCAAAAAGACTTCACCACTTGCCTTCGGGTCAGCCCCAAAGATCAGCCGCGACAGTTCTGTCCGTCCTGCGCCGACTAAGCCCGACAGCCCGACAATTTCACCTGCATGAAGGGTCAGATTCGCGGGCTTTACTTTGTGTCCATCGCTGATATTTCTCACCTCCAGAACAGCCGCACCCACATTGGTTTGCCGCTGATGTTCATAAAAGTCTCCAACGTCTCTGCCGACCATCATTTGCACCAAACGGTCTGCCGAAATCTCGTCGCGGGTCAGGCTACCGACGTATTCGCCGTCGCGCAGGACGCTAATGCGATCTGCCAGCGCATAGACTTCTTCCATGCGGTGACTGATGTAGATGATGGCAATGCCGTCGCTGCGGAGTTTTTGGATCACTTCAAACAGGCGCTCTGCTTCACGATCGGACAATGCCGCTGTCGGTTCATCCATCACCAAAATGCGGCTTTTGTCTTTGAGAGCACGGGCAATTTCAAGCTGCTGCTGCTCGGCGATCGACAAGCTAGACACCACATCATTGGGCGCAAAATCTGCCCCTAAACTTGCCAACACAGCGGTTGCCTGACGTTCCATCTGGGCGCGATCGAGAAACTGTCCCCGCCGCAACTCACTGCCCATGAAAATGTTTTCCGTTACGGTCAGGTTCGGCGCAACATTCAACTCCTGATAAATCAGCGTGATACCCGCTCGTCGTGCCCGACCTGGATCAGCAATATCTACGACTTCGCCATTGATGCGAATTTCGCCCTCATCGGCAATATAAGCGCCCGCCAGAATTTTCATTAGCGTACTTTTGCCTGCGCCGTTTTCGCCCATCAGCGCATGAACTTCACCGGGGTAGATCGTTAAGTTGACGTTTTGCAACGCTGGCACACCATTAAAGCGTTTGGTAATGTCCCGCATTTCTAAAACGGGTGTGGCGATCGACGTATTAGAACCAGATGTTTGTGTATCGATTGTCATGAATGACTTCCTATGAAATGGTTGTTTAAAGATTGCGTTTTCAGCTATCAGCTATCAGCTATCAGCTTTGAATTCCATGCTGACGGCTGACCGCTAACTCCTAACCGCTTCATTCTCCTGTCCAACCTTTGTATTGGCTGACGTTATCACGGGTAATCAATTTAACAGGAATCAAAATGTTGGGATCGGCTGGTTTTTTGCCGTGTAAAATATCATTGCCGACTTGAACTGCTTTTTGCGTCATGCCTAATGGATTTTGAGCAGCAGTGGCAACGAAAAGGCTTTTAGGGTCTTCGATCGCCTGTTTTGCTTCGGGCGCACCGTCTACACTGACGATGAAAAACTCGCTGCGTTTTGCCTGCTTTGCTGCTAGTTCGGCACCAATCCCACTGGGATCATTGATCGAAAAAACGGCATCAATTTTGGGAAAGGATGTCAGCAAATCGGTCATTACCCGCAAGCCACCATCGCGGCTACCTTCTGCATTTTGGTCTTTGGATAACACCTTAATGCCGGGGTTTTTAGCAAAGACATCTTCACAGCCTTTGATGCGATCGAGCACTGAATTTACGGGCGGACCATTCACAATCACAACATTGCCTTTACCTTTGAGGCGATCGACAATGTATTGACAACTCAGTTCACCCGCCTGCACATTGTTAGACGTAATCGTGGCATCCACACCGCCCTCAGCGCTTGTATCCACCGCAATGATGATTGCCCCTGCTTGCTTTGCCTTTGCTACGGCTGGCGCAATCCCTTTACTGTCAGCTGCGTTTAGAATGATGACATTTGTATTCGACGCAACGAAGTTTTCAATCTGATTAAACTGTTGGTTCAGGTCATAACCACTAGAGACGATCGTCGTTCTCACGCTGTCACCACCGATCTTTTTCGCCTCAGCTTCGGCACCCCGACCCATGAGCACAAAAAAGGGATTACTGAGGTCACCAACGGTTACAGCGATCGACTTCAAATTACCCGTTTGAACTGTCTGCTTAACAGTCGTTTGAGTAGCAGGTGTACAAGCAACCACGCTGACAAGCAAACTAACGATACCAGCCATAATGCTGCTTTGTCGCATCGCGCTACGCATCGCAGTCTTCTTCACGGCAATCTTCTTCACGTTCATTCCTGCCAATTTGTTAACAGAAAGTCAGAAGAATCAAGATCTATAAATCAATCCACAACAGAGATCAACTTGAGTTATCTAAGCTCAAATCAAGCGCTGCTACGAACGTCTACACTGTAGCTTTTCACAACTTCGTTTTTTCAATTCAGGAATCTATTGACATGCATTGCTTCGACACTTTTTTTGCTAAAACATCCTTGAATGAGTACGAGATGAATGTAGCCAACAGCCAAAACGACTGAAATAATGTTGTTATTAGAAGTTACAGATCGTGGTTCAATCAACTCTCTAAGGTCTATCCTACCGTGACGGTTTGCAAAATAAACTCATACATCGATCGTCTATTCCTAAAGATAGATTCCTAATGTCGATGTATTCAAAACTCTACTGCTGGCTTGTTTCAGCTTTTCTCCTACTATTAAGCTGGCAGCAGACTTAATAAAAAGTAACTCCTAACCGCTCATTTAAGCTCTTACAAAACTCTCATGAACCCAACACACATTATTGTTTTTGGCAGCATCAATATGGATTTAGTTGCCAGAACGCGATCATTACCTGTTCCGGGTGAAACCCTGCTTGGCTCCAGCTTTGCAACTATTCCCGGTGGCAAGGGTGCAAATCAAGCAGTAGCGTTAGCGCGGCTAAACATTCCGACTGTGATGGTTGGGCGTGTAGGAGGCGATGATTTTGGGCAGACGTTGCTCTCTAGCCTACAAGCGGCTGGCGTTGAGACAACGGATGTGTTGGTGGATGAATCTCAATCTTCTGGTGTAGCAATGATCGCTGTCGATGATCAGAGCGAGAATCATATCATTGTGATTCCGGGGGCAAACGGAACGATCGGTGCTTCAGATGTCGATCGCTTGACGAAACGCCTACCTGGGACTGCTGCCCTCCTGCTGCAATTGGAAATTCCCCTTCCTGCTGTATTGGCAGCCGCAAAAGCCGCGCACAAAGCAGGCGTGCGCGTAATTCTTGATCCAGCCCCCGCACGGGCGGATCTTCCTGCCGACCTCTATGCCCTCATCAGCATCATGACGCCAAATGCTGTCGAAGCGGCTCAATTGGTAGGGTTTCCAGTGCATGACCCTGCAACAGCCGCGCAAGCTGCTGCCGTGCTTCACCAGCGCGGTGTTGAGACCGTTGTAATTAAGCTTGGTGCAGAGGGAGCGTTTTGCGCGACACCGGACGACGCTTTTTTTGTACCCGCATTTTCAGTGCAGGCGATCGATACGGTAGCGGCGGGTGATGCGTTCAATGGTGGACTCGCGGCTGCTCTAGCAGAAGGGCGTTC
Organism: Tildeniella nuda ZEHNDER 1965/U140; assembly: GCA_019358895.1. GTDB lineage: Bacteria > Cyanobacteriota > Cyanobacteriia > Leptolyngbyales > Leptolyngbyaceae > Stenomitos > Stenomitos nudus. Next base: position 212,432 of record JAHHIG010000007.1, read on the forward strand.
CATTCGGCAGGCAACGACGTGGGGTGCAGCAACTGGAGCGTTGGCTGCCACGAAGGAAGGGGCACAGTCATCGCTGCCCGATCGCGCTACGGCTGAGGTGTTTCTCAAGCAGCACGATCGGGCTTAGCTAAGCGTTCCGGCAGGAGAACAACGCCCTTAGGAGTTGTACAGAAATAACAGCATGGTCTGTAGCGGTCAGCCGTCAACCGTCAGCGAAAAGCTGATCGCTGATCCAAAAGTGTGCCGTTATTTTTTAGCAAGCTCTTAGTGGATCAGAGTATTTGATGGCTTCAAGAATTCAACGGTAGGTGTCTGTAGTTCATTTCATGAAATCGATCAAGGTATGAGTTTTCTGCCAAAAAATTACTATCTGAAATGTCTACTCATTCTTCCTTTGAAAGAAACGTTGATTTCAGAAGCCTCAGAACTGAGGGCAGGGAACAAACGCTAAAACTTTTCTTGAAAACGTCCAAGACCTACCGCAAAGTTTGGATGAAGTTACTGTGTTGTTAGCATATAGCGGTTCCCGTTAGAGTGCGGTATCAGGGCTGAGGTTTTAAGGCAGAAGGCAGGAGGCAGGAGGCAGAAGGAAAGCCGCCGTGCTTTTGAACTTCTGCCCTCTGCCTTCGTTCGACTGAGCGCTCACGCCGAAGTCTGCCTTCTGCCTCTTTGCAACTGTATTTCACCGGATTAGGAACCGCTATAATACTTCCTTTACAAGGAGGACTCATTCATCTTTCGCGTCATCTGTAGCTCAAAATTACGTTACTTAAAACGTCCTGATTAAAGTAGCTGTCACTGTAAAGATTGAGTTAGAGGGTTCCCTGCGATTTCTAACCCGATGTTTACAGGTATCTACAAGGTATGGCTGACTCCAAACACAATCTTCGATCGGTAGTAGGTCTCACCCTCTTAGGCATAGCAACCGTTGGCACTGTCCCTGTTAGTTTGGCGACCACACCTGTTTTTCAAAAACAACAGGCTGCTCTCCCGCCCGTAACAGCCCTGCCACTGTCTTCGATCAATGAAGCGTATACCCTTGGGGCAGGCGATCAAATCCAACTTGACATCTTCGATGCTCCGGAATTTAGTGGGCAAAACGGCAGATTTCAAGTGTTAGTAGACGGCACCCTCAATTTGCCGCTAGTGGGTAGCCTATCAGTAAAAGGTTTGACGCTAAAGCAAGCAAGCAATCTTCTCTCGGAGAAGTTCCTGCGCTTTTTTAAGCGCCCTCTGACAACGGTCACATTGCTCGCTCCCCGTCCGGTATCAGTCAGCATTGCAGGAGAGATCAATCGACCAGGCTCTTACACCGTGTCACTGGCACAGCAAAATATAAGCAGCGGCACTCAGTTTCCCACCCTGACCAGCGCGCTCAAATTGGCAGGGGGGATTACCCAGGCAGCCGATGTCAGAAACATTCAAATTCGACGACCACAACGGGTCGGCGGTAACCAGACGGTCACGGTTGATCTCTGGCAGTTTCTGCAAACTGGCGATCGTCAACAAGACCTGGCATTGCGGGATGGCGATTCAATTCTGATTCCAACGGCAACAAATGTCAACTTAGCGGAGTCTGCACAGTTAGCAGATGCAACATTTGCTGCCGATCAGGGACAACCCATCACGATCGCGGTCGTCGGTGAAGTATTCCGTCCAGGTTCCTACACGGTGACGAGTGATGCCCGAACGGGCACTGCTGGTATACCAGGGGTATCAACCCAAACAACTGTAACCCAGGGCGTAAACCAGACTACGAATCCTTTACCAACGGTGACACGCGCTCTTCAAGTGGCAGGTGGCATTAAACCGATGGCGGATATTCGCCGTATTCAAATTCGACGACTCACGCGATCGGGTGAAGAACGATCGATCGATGTTAATTTGCAACGACTGATTAAAGACGGCGATCTTCGTCAGGACACCATTTTGCAAACGGGTGATACCGTTGTCATTCCAACGGCAACGAATCTCACGCCAGCAGAAGCCTCTGAAATTGCCAGCGCCAGTTTCTCTCCCGATACGATTCGGATCAATGTAGTGGGTGAGGTGAAACAACCCGGCGTTGTGCAAGTACCACCCAACACGCCGCTCAACCAGGCATTGCTGGCAGCGGGTGGGTTTGATCCTCGACGCGCCCGCAAAAAGTCAGTTGACCTGATTCGCTTGAACCCAGATGGCACGGTCACTAAGCGAGAAGTTTCAATTGACTTGGCTCGGGGCATTAACGACCAAACGAATCCGGCGCTGCGGAACAACGACATTATTGTCGTGGGACGTTCTGGTCTGACCAGCTTCACCGATGGTCTAGGCACTGTCCTGTCGCCGTTCAACAGTATCTTCTCTATCCTCAACATTTTTGGTCTCTAACGGCTGTTACCCTACCTCTTACTTCACTGAACATGCAATCTTGGGACGGACATGAATAGCAAGCAAAACGCTTCATCCTCGCTCTCTGAAGTAAATGGACAATTTTCTGTACCGCTGCTTCAGCCCACTGGTAGTGAAGAAGAAAAGTGGGATCTGGGTTGGCTAGGTGCGGTTTTGCGGCGACGAGCCTTACTCATTGCCAGTGTGTCTTTGGGTACGATCGCCGTCGCTAGTGGTTTACTTTTCTTCATGTCAAGCTCTACGCCTCCTAAGTTCTCCGGTCGGTTTCAACTGCTGGTTGAACCTGTGACAGCAGAACAACAGCAGGCGCGATCGGCTGCTCGTGCACAAGGTGCAGAGACCATTCAACCTGAGCAGATTAATATTCAGCAATCCAGTCTGGACTACGAGACGCAGATCCGCATTTTGCAGGGTCCCAAATTGATGAATCCGATCGTGAAGCAACTGCAAACGAGGTATCCAGACATCACTTACGAACAGCTGATTAACAGCTTAAAGATTGCTCGCCTGACGACTCTAACCGCTGATAAGAGAGAACAGGGCACAAAGCTGATTGAGGTGAGCTATCAAGACTCCGATCCGCAAAAAGTCCAGTACATTCTTGAACAGGTTTCCAGTGCGTACCTCCGTTACAGCCTTAAGGAGCGACAATCCAGCATTCGGCAGGGGGTGAAATTTATCGACAGCCAGCTACCTCAACTGAGACAGCGCGTCAACGCTTTGCAGGGTCAAATTCAAGCCTTGCGTGAGCGGTACACGATCGTCGATCCCGATTTGCAGGGGCAGCAGTTAACCCAACGCGCTGGGACGCTGGGTCAGCAACAGGCTGATAGCCAAACGCAGCTAGCAGAAACGCAGGCGAAACAACGCACCTTACAGCAGCAGTTGCAAAATTCTAACCTTCAGTCGGTTGTCGGTGAAGCTGCCTACTACCAGGCTCTGCTCACTCAGTACCAGCAAATTGAGAGCCAACTGGCGATCGAATCTGCTCGCCTACAGCCTGGCAACCCGACACTTCAAGCGCTTGAAGAGAAACGCCAGAAGTTACAGAGCGTGTTGCGCCAGGAAGCTGACCGGGTTGTGGGTAAAGCCTCCGATTCGATTACGGTAGCAACGGCTCGCGATCGCGCCATTGCCCAGTCGGGAGCAGAGGTCAATCAGAAGATTCAGCAACTGCCGAATGTGGCGCGGCAGTACACCGATTTACAGCGAGAGTTGGTCATTGCGAATGAAAGCTTAAATAAGTTTTCCAGCCGTCAGGAAGCGCTAGAAATTGATGCCGTTCAACAGGAAGTGCCGTGGGAATTAATCAGACCGCCCGAATTGGTCAAGGATCAACTGGGGAAGCCGATCAACGTTGATGCTACGAGTAAAGTGCGGTTCCTGGCGCTCATTGCGATACTGGGGCTTCTGCTGGGCGTTGGCGTTGGGTTTCTCGTCGAAATTTCCAAAGACGTGCTGCAAACGACCGACGAGGTCAAACGCAGTGCACAACTGCCGTTGCTGGGCAATATTCCCTTTAATGATGCCAAAACGATCGCCTCACCTGGATGGTTGGGCGGTCTTTTCCAGGCTCGATCGACGGCAAAACCCAATGCCAACCAAGCGGCAGGAGTCGATCGCAACAGCCTTTACAATGCCTTCCCCTTTATTGAAGCGTTTCGATCGCTGTACAAAAACATTCGGTTGCTCCCGCTGCGCGCACCTGTACGATCGCTCACTATCAGTTCCCCTGAGCCGGGCGATGGTAAGTCGACGATCGCGGTCAACCTGGCTCAAGCAGCAGCGGCAATGGGACAGCGGGTACTGTTGGTCGATGCAGACTTGCGCCATCCTCAGGTGCATAGCCAGATGAACCTATCGAATGAATGCGGTTTAAGTGACATCCTTACCTCAAATATCAACGTCAGGAATGTGCTCCAGCAGTCACCTCTAAAAGACAATTTGATGGTGTTGACCGCTGGAAAGCCAACGTTAGACCCGGTTGAACTACTGTCTTCTGGAAAAATGCAGTTATTGATGGAACGCTTCCAGATGGTGTTTGATCTGGTGATTTACGACACTCCACCTCTTCTGGGTTTAGCCGATGGCAGTTTGATTGCTGCCCAAACGAATGGATTGGTGCTAGTGATTCGCATGGGCAAGACCAAGCGCCTCGCCCTGAATCAAACCCTGGAGGAAGTGAAGATTTCTTCTACTAACGTTCTCGGTTTAGTGGCAAACGGTGCCAAAGATGCGGCAAATACTCCCTACGGTTACTACCGCCCCTATGTTCAGTCCCAAAATCAAAATGGTTCTGCCCCTGTTGAGGTCTAGCTGCCCCTTTGCTTTGTACTGATATGCACTCATCAGTCACTCCGTCTACATCGTCCGAAGTATCCCCAACCAATGAGGGTCTGTTGCCCCCTGCGCTGCCCGATCGCCATGCTAGTCCTGACGATCTGGGATGGATCACCTCGAGCCTATTCAATCGGCGCACGGGAGCGATCGCAGGAGCCGCGATCGCCACCGTTGCAGGCACTGGTCTCATCCGCTTAGCTGATCAACCCGCAACGTATGAGGGTAAATTTCAGCTACTCGTTGAGTCTGCTGGCACGATCGAGCCTACTGCCCAAACTGCCGCAAATCAAGCAGCGATCGCCGCGCCCAGTATTGATTACGCCAGCCAAATTCAGGTGCTGTGGAGTCCCAAACTGCTCTCGCCTGTTGTACAACAGCTCCAGTCGCAGTACGCTGACCTTACCTACGACACGCTTTCGCAGAAGTTAGATATTGCTCACCGCGATGGCGAAAAAACGCTAGAGCTGACGTACCAGGACACCGACCCCAAAAAAGTGCAGGCGGTACTGGAAAACGTATCGCAAGCCTACCTACAATACAGTCAAGCTTGCCGCACAAGCCTGTGCCGTGAACTTGATTTCGTTGAGCGACGACTGCCTCAACTACAACAGCAGGTAGCAGTGGCACAGCAAAACCTCCAAACGCTTCAGCAGCAGCATGGCATTAGCGAACCGACGGCACTGGGGCAGCAGTTATCTCAACGCCTGACTGTCTTGACCCAACAGCGGCAAGACCTGCAAATTCGGCTGACAGAGGTACGTACGCAGGCAGCCATTCTAGAAAGACGAACAGGGCAAACGGAGACTGGGCAAGTAAAGCAAGCGCTCAGCCAGAACGATCGCTATCAAGCCTTGCTGTCTCAGTTTCAGACGATCGCCGAGCAGCTCACGGTCGAGCTTACCCGTCCGCAGCCAGACAGTACAACGCTACAAGCGCTCAAGCAGCGCTATCAGCAGGTATCTGCCCAAATGACACAGGCAGCGCAACAACCGATCGCTGCCAAACTTGCACAGGCGATCGCTGACTTTCAAGCCAACAAGACAACTGACTATACAGCGGTGACGCATCAGCAAACGCTGTTAGAAGGCGTGACGGCGGCAACGCAAGTGCAGGCATTGACTATTAGCCAGCAGGCGATCGCGCAAACCGAGGAACCGATCAAGCAGCAAATCAAACAGTGGGCGGCACTGGCTCGGCACTACGACGAACTTAATCTGGAGTTAAAGTTTGCCACTGATAATCTAAACCTGTACGAAACAAAACGTGCAGCACTTAAACAGTCTGCACCAGCACAAACCCGCTGGCAGCTTACTGAAGCGCCTGCCATTGAGCAGGTTTCTCATGGCTTTACCCTCTCTGATCCCGAACATCGACTGAGTTTGGGGTTGCTGCTGTCCTTTTTGCTGGTTGTTTTCGTTATGTCCATTGCCGAACACACTACGCTCACGCGATCGCCTCGACGACAGCTATCAGCGCTTCAACCGGAGTTCTCGTGGCAAGCACAACTATCGACCGTTCAGCCCTGGCAACCATCTGACTCATCCGAACCATCTGCGCTGCCCTCACTTCTGGTAATGCCTGCGCTTGCAATGCCGCTGCACGATCGACGCACTACTCTGTTTCTTTTAACAGCGGCAACCCGGATAGGGACGCGAAAGCGGGCAACAGTCACTGCCTGAGCCTCCGTGAACAACTGCTAGGCTGGAGATGTCCTGCTTGAAGAGCGTATGCATAGACTGTTGACAGGACCCCTGACGGTAGAGCGATTGCAGCTTGCGATCGCCAATCTACCCGCTTCGCTCCAGGGCGTGACGCTAACCCAATTTTCTGATTTTCACTTCGATGGAATTCGGCTCTCTGAACGGATGCTGGGAGAAGCGATCGAGGCTAGCAACGCTCTTGAGCCTGATCTGGTTGTCCTTACCGGAGATTTTGTCACGACTGATCCTGCTGCGATTCATAACCTGATTCCGTGGCTTAAAACACTAGAAAGCCGAGCTGGCATCTATGCTGTTTTAGGCAACCACGACATTTGCTACCGTCGATCGCGCCGTGAAATCACGGAGGCACTCACCAGTATTGACATTCAGGTGTTGTGGAATGAAACTGCCTATCCGCTAGGAGCTGGACTCGCGCTGGTTGGTCTGGCTGATTTTTGGTCGGCTTCGTTTAATCCTCTGCCTGTGATGACGGCGATCGAGACTCACATTCCCCGTATCGTGCTGTCGCATAATCCCGATACTGCCGTACCGTTGCAGCAATGGCGCGTTGATTTACAACTCTCTGGACACACCCACGGCGGTCAGGTGGTGCTTCCAGGCATCGGCAACGTGTCGCAGCTCATTTCAACGACGTACTGCAAGTTACCCAGGCAAGCCCGACAGTTTGTACCCTGGATGAAAGAATGCGATCGGGTCTCTAAACACTGGGAGTGGGCGCAAGGACTGCATGATGTGGGCAGCAACCGCCTTTACGTGAATCGCGGCTTGGGTACCTACCTGCCCGGTCGGTTGTTTTGTCCCCCTGAAGTGACTGCTATTACGCTGACCCAAGGTGCTTAATCGCGCCGTTTGGCAAGATATTTCAGAAGGTAGACAGGAGAAAGGAAGTGAGTTGCTACGGTAGGAACGTCAATGTCGATTGGCTATCTGTAGAAATACCTTTAGAAACGAACGAAACAGCTCATGGCACTGCATAGTATTAAAGAGTTTGACCCAAGCCACCGGGATTATTTTGATCATCAAGATATTCAGAGCTTTGGAGTTTACTCCGGAGATGAACAAATCGGCTCTATTGATGACCTGTTAGTCGATGATGATGGCAGCTTCCGCTATTTTGTTGTCCATACTAGCGGCTGGATTCTTGGCAAAAAAGTGCTGTTGCCGATCGCGCGTACTCGCATTGATGATGCTGCACGTCATGTTTACGTCGATCGCTTCAGCAAAACACAGTTAGAGGCTTTGCCTGCTTTCACTCAAAACACAGCCATCGATTTTGACCACGAAGAGCAAGCCAGGCAGATTTACCGTACCGCCGATGTTCCAGCCGCATACGGCGTTGGTTATGCTGGTTCCGCTAGTGCCCCTCCTACGCCAACCGATCCACCTCCGTCCTATGGGGTCGCCTATGCAGGTTATGACACGGCTCCGAGTGCACCATCAGAGGCACCCGCTGGCTATGGTGTTGGGTATACTGGCTACGATAGTGCACCTGCAACGCCCGCAGATCCACCGCCCTCGTATGGGGTTGGTCACGCTGGTTACGATGCCTTAGCAGATGCGTCTTCTCAACCGTCTGAACTAGCGGCTGACCACGACACGTATCGGTATCAGCAAGATCCAGAATTGTATGCCCTGAATGAGCGTGACCACCAAACGCTGAAGCGATATGAAGAGCGGCTGATGGCAAATAAGCAGCGCTAGTCGGTCGCAGCGTCCTACTATCTCCTACTATCTACGTTACCCAGCGATCGACGTTTCAGCCGCCAGACACCAGGCGAGATAGACGGCATGATAAGAGGTGGCGCTTTCAGGTAAGTAAGTGTCATAGCGATCGATAACCCACTTGGTTGCCATTGTGTCTGGTGAGCTTGATGGATCTAACGTCAATTGCTCTCCCATTTGCGGCGGTTCACCCATGGTATTGAAGCCAAGCTGAAGGGCTGATTCGCCAACTTCTGCAAGGTGAATATGAATGTTTTCTTGCGGCTGGAAGAACGACCACTCTGACTTTGGTGCCAGCGGCAAATCTTCTCGTTGCACCTGCGCTAAATAAACTGCCCGCACGTCTTGCCCCAATGTGACAGGCTTGTAAGCTGTAAGCTCAACGATGTGCCAGCGCTTCTGCTTGCCCATTGATACCAGATCATCAATGGCTGGAGGTTGCTCTGCCCACTCTATGCGCACGCTCCGTTCGTGAGCATGTTGGCGATCGGATTCTTTGCAGCACGCATAAATCAGTAAATACATTGCATCTCTAGACTGACAATTTTAAGAACAATTGTACTATATCTAGCCTTGAAGCGATGAAAGGTTCAGCTAATAAACTGGGTTTGAGACTCTGTCATGGCTTTCTCAGTGCTTCTACTCACGCTGGTCGATGCGTTGTATAAGTTCTGATTAAGTCACCGATCAGTTAAAGGCTATCTAAAGCTTAAGAGAATTGAAAAATAGTCCGCTTCGATGCTGTAATACGTCTCTAGCTAGACCTCAGATGAAGGCAGCAAAGGTTAGAAATTATATAGATGAGTAAAACTTTTTGATACCGTAAGGTTATTACTACCGTGTCTAATCAAGTCTATAAGCTCCTCGCTGTCGATGATGTTCCAGACAACCTGTTCCTGCTGCAAACGATACTCGAAGCAGAGGGCTTTACTGTGGACGTAGCAACGAATGGTCGAACGGCACTCAGTAAGATTAAGATGTCTCCACCTGACTTAATTTTGCTAGATGTCATGATGCCTGGTATGACAGGCTATGAAGTGACGCAACGCATTCGGCAGGACGAGAGTCTACCTGCAATACCGATCGTGCTGATCACAGCCCAAGACGAGGCAGCCGCATTACAAGGGCTTGAGTTGGGGGCAAACGACTTTATCAGCAAGCCGATCGACTTTGATGAGCTGTTGGCTAGAGTCCGAGCTTACTTGCATCTAGAACATACCGTTGAAGCGAACAATGTCGTCCTATCAGCTAACTAAGCCAAATTTGCACAACCGCCAAATTTGCACAACCACTTGCTCTTTGGTTGTGCAGACATAGCTCCCATCTGAATCTGAGGCTTATTCTCTAGGGACTGTCGTCAATGACGACTACCCATTGCTTACAGGAAGGGTTCCAATCCCTAGCCTCGTGTGTTGGGGCGGGCGCGACCATGCTGATACCAGAGGTTTCGAGCTGAATTGATGACGCGCCCTAGGTAGCAGCTACACCGAGTTGGAGCGCATAGAGATTGGCATAAACGCCCTGCTGTGCAACCAACTCATCGTGAGTGCCCTGTTCGACAATTTGACCTTGCTGCACCACCAAGACCTGATCAGCTTGCGTGACAGTACTTAGACGATGGGCAATCACAAAGCTAGTGCGACCTTTGAGCAGTCGAGCGATCGCATCTTGCACCAAAGCCTCAGTCCGCGTATCGATACTGCTCGTCGCTTCATCCAGAATCAAAATGCGAGGGTCAATCAAGACTGCACGGGCAATGCTCACCAACTGTCGCTGTCCCTGGCTGAGGGGTGCCCCACGTTCGCCTAGCTGTGTGGCATATCCCTGCGGAAGCGAGGTGATGAATTCATGCACATTTGCTAATTGTGCGGCTGTTTCAATTTGGGCATGGGTGGCTTGCGGTGCACCAAACGCAATATTTTCGGCAACGGTACCGCTGAAGAGAATGTTATCTTGCAGCACAATACCAATCTGTCGGCGCAGACTTGCTTGAGTCACACTGCGAATATCAATGCCATCAATTTTAACCGCGCCGCCTGAAACATCATAGAAACGCAGAATCAGATTGATCACCGTGCTTTTTCCAGCGCCTGTCGGTCCTACAAGCGCGACCATTTGACCAGAATTTGCTGTGAGGCTTACGTCGGTCAGGACAAGCTTTTCTGACGTGTAGCCAAAGGCGACATGCTCAAATGTAACCTTGCCTTGAATAGGAGGCATTTCGATCGCATCGGGTGCATCGTTGAGCTGAGATGGCTCGTCGAGTAGTGAGAAGATCCGCTCTAGCCCTGCAAAAGCCGACTGCGCCTGGGTGTAAAACTGGCTGAGAATCTGAATCGGGCGAAAGAACTGCTGTACATAGAGTAAAAAAGCAGTGACTACGCCGATCGTGGCTGCTCCCGTTACTGCTAGATAGCCGCCATATGCCAGCACAGCCGCTGTTGCTAACGTGTTGAGAAAGTCGATCGACGGCAGGAATGCAGCCGTAATTGCCACAGCCTGTACGTTTGCGTCACGGTTAGCGGCATTGAGCAGGTCAAACTCGGCAATGTTCATCTGCACGCGATTGAACGCCTGGGCTTCGCGGACACTGCCGATGTCTTCTTCGAGCTTAGCGGAGAGTTCGCCGATCGTCTGTCGAGTGACGCGAAAGCGGGTACGTGCCCACCGTGCAAACAACCCTGTGGTGAAAATCATCACAGGCACAACCAGGTTGCTAAGCAACCCAAGCTGTAGGTTAATCGCCAGCATAGCAATGACGATACCAACAAGACTGAAGGTATTGCCGAGCATCTGCGCGATCGTCTGTCCAAATGCCTGATTGACCGTGTTGACATCATTCAGCAGGCGGCTCATCAGATCACCCGCTTCACTGCGATCGAAAAAGCCCAGCGGCAAGCTCTGAATTTTGACAAAAATGTCTTGCCTCAGGTGCGCCAGCAGACGCTGCATGATCGAGCCAACGCGCCAGATTTGCCCCCGAATTGCCCAAACGCCAAGGACATAGATCAACGCCAGCAATCCCAACAACAGCAGCAAACCCGCCAAATTGCCCTGCTGAATCAGATGATCGATCGACCAACCGAGCAGAAAGGGACCGATCACCTGCGTTGCCGCACCGATCATGACCAGAGCGATCGCGATCGGCATTTCTTTCTGGTATGGGCGTAGGTACTGCAAAAAGCGCCGTAGCGTCGAACGTGGCTGCATTGCCGTTTGCTCGGATACCACGATGGGACCTGTACCTCTCATGCCGCTCCTTTGCTGCGCCTTACAATGTTCCAGAGACTTTCCCTACAGTACAGCGACTCAGGAATGATGGCATCGTTTGGGGAACATCGGTTAGAGAATCACTGTATAAGTCTGGGATAGCTATCAGCTATCATCTATCAGCTTTTCTCTGACCGCTAAGGGTTTTGCGGTTGAATAACCGACCCATTAACCAGGTTTCGACGGCGCTCAACCTTCAGTCATAGTGGGTTGAGCATAGCCGAAACCCAAACCACTGGTATCTTGTTTTCTTGCAATCCTCTAACCGCCGACCGCTCCGAGAAAGCAAAGGCTGTACGAATGACACCAACCACAGCCTTTCTCTGACCGCTGACCGCTGACTGCTGACCGCCGACCGCTGACCGCTGACCGCTCCTTAAAAAGCAAAGGTTGTGCGAATGACACCAATGACAACATCGTCATTACCGCTGTTATGGTCGGGTGCTGTAAGCCAAATAATGCCTGGTGTAATGGCGATGTTGTCGGTCAGTTGGAACTGATAGAAGCCCTCAACGTGCAGTGAGGTATCCGGGTCTTCCAAGAAGTTCAGGCGACTGCTGGCTCTGGTCACTTTAGGCTCCATGCCTACAATAATGCCTGCGATGCTCCCCTTCCGAAAGAGATCAGGAAACGCCAGACTGACTGCCCAATTCCAAATATCAACGCTGCCCCTGGTGCCGCTCAGCACATTAGCGGTTGTGTATCCCACGGAGCCATTAATCACAATCTTGGGGTTGAGTTGGAACGATGCTTCCAACCCGAATGAATCACTATTGAATGCCTCACCCAGATTGCCGAGATTAGCATTGTTGCTGCCACCACTGCCATTCGCTGTAAAGTCATTGTTGTAGGCGTGAATGTAGGTCAGCCCGATCGCCAGTGGCTCGAAGGGTCTAAAGGTAAGTTGAGCGATCGCGCCAAACGCACCGTTAAAGAGACCACTACCCGCTGCGGGTGATGCCGAATCATTTGCCAAATACCCCAAACTCAGCTCTAGCTTGTCGCTGAACTCATGCTTAATGCCAACGCCAGCACCGTTGAGCAGGTAATAGATGGAGTTGCGGGTGCCAAAGTTAGTCAGAGCACCGCTGCCACCATCACCATCGAGAAACGGGTTGATGGTATCTGTAAAGTCATCGATCGCACCCGCGTTTGCCTCAAGCACAATAGAGGTCTTTTCGCCTAGCTTGAACTGGTACAGCAGGGCATCAATGCCGACGCTGTTGTTGGAATCTGCCGCAAGGCGCAAATCGCCTTCGGGTGTGAATGTCGCATTGGAGGAAAAGGGCGCTATGTTACCCGCCTGTAGCCGAACGCGCAGCAAGTCTTCGCCATTAAAGCTGGTGTCAAAGTTGAGCCGGATGCGATCGCCCAGAATCGTGTTCTTCTGCACCGCATTACCGTTGACCGTATCGCCTACTGCAACGCCTGCTAAAGCAAAAATTACCTCACCGTTGAGCTTTGTCGTCGTGGAAAACTGTTGTTTTTCCAACGTGGCTGTGCGGGCTTCTAAGCCATCAACACGACCGCGCAAGGTCACTAATTCGGCTGCGAAGTCTTCCTGCAGCTTCTGCAAAATTGCCAGGTCTTCTTTTTTCACCAAATCAGCCGTGCCTGCGGCAATGAGTTCATTCACGCGATCGAGGCACGCATTCAGACCAGCCGCAAATTCATAGCGCGTTGTCGCCCGATTGCCCCGAAAGGTTTTGTCAGGATAACCTACAATGCAGCCATAACGTTCAACCAGCGATTGTAATGCCTGAAATGCCCAATCGGTCGGTTTTACATCCGTTAGCTGAGACACCGACGTTACCTGGGCAACCGCATCATCAGACTCATCGATCGCCTCTGGCTCTACTATCTGGGAGCGATCGATGGCGTTAGAGGCAGGCTGACTGGGCGCGATCGCCACCTTACGAGTCGTTAAAATTATCTGAGTCGCGTGTTCCTCAGACGGCTGCGTATTGGGTACTGGTTGAGGCGCTTGCGCCGCTGCCGCTACCACAGCAGCACCGAGAAGCACTGGGCTAAACAGCAGAGAATGAACAAACTGTTTGAACATGAAAACGATTCCTCACACATGATCTAAAGAACGCGCCAACAAGCCCCACGCAGGCTACCGCATGAAACCTCAGCGTTTGCCAATCAAGCTTCAATGAACTGAATGACCTGAACACGAGAACGATTATCATTCTTTTCGAGACTAAAGTCTACCCGAAAACAGACTAAGGCGTATGCGTTTCGTCCGCTATGCCCCCCTCCCCCTTCCTGCAAGCTGCTTAGCTAGGAATCGAGGGTGTTGAAATCAAACCGCCTGTTACTTTGGGTGCGTTAAGAATGAAATGACCACCGCTCATAGGGGAAGAGCCGATACACGGCAGATCTGACGATAGAAGATCATTATCTAAATGACAATGATTAGCAACAAGTATTTTTAGCTTTTACAGGATGCGTTTGTCAAGCCTTATTGCAAGTATGTTGCAATAGTCTATTGCAATAGCCTGCTCGTTCAAGCCGTTGCCGTTTCCAGACGTATGCCTTTTATCTATGGTTTCATGATGGATGAACCAGTTCCCAATTATTTTGATGGTTCTGGAGACGGTTCAGAATCAGCTATCAGCTATCAGCTATCAGCTATCAGCTATCAGCTTTTTCTGACGGCTGACCGCTGACCGCTGACGGCTGACCGCTCTTATGTGCCTTCTAGAGAGCGAAGTTCCTCATCCATATAGGAGCGATCGCCCAGAACTTCCAGGAGCGGACCCCGATCGCGAAATTTGACGATGCTGACAGACCCTGCAAGGGTGTTGATACGATCGCGGTAGCGTCCCAGCTCGATTCCCAATAAGCCACACAGAATAATCCGAATCGTGGCTTTGTGCGAAACAACCAGCACATTCCCAGACTTATGTTTCTGCTCGATTTCAGCGACAACCGATGAGGCGCGACTGGCAATCTGCACGGATGTTTCGCCGCCTGTAGGTGCGTTCCAGGCAGGTTCCGCTAACCAGCGAACGTAGTCGGTGGCGTAGTGTTCTTGCACATACTCCTGCGTCAGTCCTTCCCATTCACCGTAGCGAATTTCTTTGAGTCCGTCGCGCAGTTGCATTTCTAGCCCGATGGCATCGCACAGAGGTTTAGCAGTGGCGATCGTGCGTTTCATGGGGCTAACGTAGGCGGCAGTCCAGGCGATCGCTTGGTGAGCAACCGCAAATGCCTCAGCCATTTTGAGACCATTCTCTGTGAGATCAGCATCCAAATCGCCACAGTAGCCACCAGAGAGGCTGTAGGTGGTTTCGCCATGCCGCATAAAATATAGCGTTAGGCTCATGAGACTTTTTCGGTGTCCTGCTCGTAGTGCATTTTGTAAACCGGATTGTCGAGTCCCAGTTCGTTCATGACGTTGCGGGCGTGGAGGATGCGATCGGCGATCGACAGCGAATCGCTCAGCACACCAAACAGCGAAATCTCTGCCTCCACTTTACGGATTTCTTGCAGCAGATTTTGTTCGGTTGCGCCCTCAGCCGCGTGCAACTCGCTCATCAGCTTACTGCGCTCGATTTTGTAGTGAGAGTGAGAGTTCTCAAAGTAGTCGTGGAGTTGGGTCACGAGGGACGCAACAGATTGATGATCGACTAAAAAGCGTGGGTCTTTGGTTTCCATTGAGGGTGAGGAGTGAGGAGTAAGGGGTGAGGAGTCAAGAGAAAGCTGAACGCTGAGGGCTGAACGCTGAACGCTCAATTACTCAACTTTCTCCAAACCGATCGCTTAATCTAAGCCTGCGCCTGCCTGGACGTACTCTTTAAGCTCGATCGCAACGGGTTTGACGTGCCAGATATCTTCGCAGTATTCACGAATGGAGCGATCGGACGAAAATTTGCCCATGCGAACCGAGTTGAGAATCGACAGCCGTGTCCAGTTATCCTGGTCACGATACGCCTGACTGACGCGATCCTGGCAGTCGATGTAAGCCTGATAGTCTGCCATCAGCAGGTAATCATCTTTATACAGCAGCGTGTTCACCAACGCGTTAAACAAATTAGTGTCGCCATTCGAGAAACCACCGGAGGCAATCAGATCCATAGCGGCTTTTAGCTCTGGGTTGCTGTCGTAGTATTGCCAGGGGTTGTAGCCTTTGGCTTTAAGCGCGTAGACTTCGGGTGTGGTGAGACCAAACAAGAAGAAGTTATCAGCTCCGACTTCTTCACGGATTTCGACATTGGCACCGTCGAGTGTGCCGATCGTGAGTGAGCCATTCATTGAGAATTTCATGTTCCCGGTACCAGAGGCTTCTTTGCCTGCCAGCGAAATCTGTTCAGAGAGGTCGGCAGCAGGATAGACGCGCTGGGCAAATTTGACGTTGTAGTCTTTGAGGAACACTACTTTGAGACGATCGCGCACATCGGGATCGTTGTTCACCACATCGCCGACCGAGTTGATGAGCTTAATGATCAGCTTCGCCATGTAGTAGCCAGGAGCCGCTTTGCCGCCAAAGATGAATGTGCGGGGCGTAATCTCTACATCAGGATTGGCTTTAATGCGGTTATACAGCGTAATGATGTGAAGCACATCCAGATGCTGCCGCTTGTATTCGTGAATGCGCTTTGCCTGGATATCAAAGAGAGACGTAGGATCAACGTCAACGCCATTAATCTGCTTGATGTAGTCGGCAAGATCTTGCTTAATCTCCAGCTTGATCTGCCGCCACTGCTGGCGAAACTCGGCATCGTCCACAAACGTTTCCAGCTTGCGGAGTTCATCCAGGTGCTTGATCCAGCCGTCGCCAATTTTGCTGTTGATGAGGTTGGTCAGACGAGGATTGCTCAACACCATGAAGCGACGCGGGGTGACACCGTTCGTCTTGTTGCTGAACTTTTCGGGGTATAGCTCGTAGAAATCGCGGAGCACGTCTTGCTTCAGGAGTTCGCTGTGCAGCGCGGCAACACCGTTGATGGCGTGGCTGCCCACACAGGCGAGATGCGCCATGCGGACGTAGCGTTCGCCTGCTTCGTCGATGAGCGACATACGGTTGAGCCGATCGCTATCACCAGGAAACTTCTGGCGAATCTCTTCCAGGAAGCGATCGTTGATTTGATAGATGATTTCGAGATGGCGTGGCAAGAGTGCGCTGAAGAGAGGCAACCCCCAGCGTTCTAGTGCCTCTGGCAGCAGCGTGTGATTGGTGTAGGAGAGTGTTTTCTGGGTAATGTGCCATGCGGCATCCCACTCGATCGCGTGCTCGTCCAGCAGCAGACGCATGAGTTCGGCAACGGCGATCGCGGGGTGCGTGTCATTCAACTGAATCGCAAACTTCTCGTGAAATTGGTCGAGCGAGATGCCCTGACGGGTGAGGATCAAGATCATGTCCTGCAAAGAGCACGACACAAAGAAGATCTGTTGCCCCAGACGCAGCTTCTTGCCCTGAAAGGACTCGTCGTTTGGATAGAGCACCTTCGTCAACGTTTCCGAAACCGTCTTTTGCTGCACCGCACGGAAGTAATCGCCAGAGTTAAAGGCAGCAAAGTCAAACGATTCAGCCGCAGCCGCACTCCAAAGCCTCAGCGTTGTGGCTGTATTCGTCTTGTAGCCCAGAATTGGCGTGTCGTAGGGAATGCCCATCACGAGTTCATTGGGTACCCAGCGGACGCGATCGCGTCCCGCTTCGTCGGTGTAGGCTTCGGTGTGACCGCCCAGCTTCACTTCGACTGCCCATTCGGGACGAGCGATTTCCCAGGGGTTGCCATAGCGCAGCCATTTGTCAGTGCTTTCAAACTGCCAGCCATCGCGGATATCCTGGTCAAAAATACCAAACTCATAGCGAATGCCATAGCCGATCGAGGGAATGTCGAGCGTTGCCATGGAGTCGAGATAACAGGCAGCCAGACGACCTAAGCCACCGTTGCCCAACCCAGGCTCTTCTTCTTGCTGTAGGAGTGCGTCAAAGTCTAGACCGAGTTCGCCGATCGCCTGTTTTACCTCGTCGTAGATGCCCAGGCTGATCAGGTTATTGCCCAAATGAGGACCCATGAGGAACTCGGCAGAAAGGTAGGCAACGGTGCGGGAAGACTGCTCGGTGTAGGTTTCGGCAGTGGTGAGCCAGCGTCGGAGCAAGCGATCGCGCACGGTATACGCCAGCGCCATGTAGTAATCGTTTTGGGTGGCAATCTTGGCAAACTTGCCCTGAATGTAGAAGAGGTTGTCCTGAAAGGCGCGTTTCAGTGTTTCAACGCTCAGCCCGGTACGGTCGTCTTCAACGACGATTGTTGGTACGCATTCGATGGGTTGATTGGGCGCGGTCTGCATGGTTTAAGTCCTTTCAGTATCTACACGTCAGCCAGGTAAAGTACGGCTCCTAGCACTGCTCCAGGGTTAGTCTCTTATCGTAAGGGCATCGGCAGCAATTTTTGCCTTAAGGTTTCCTCAATAAGCATCTAAGACGGATGCAGTGGTATTGGTGCCGTCATCAACGAGGCATTCGGGGTGGCATCGCGTGGTTTCAACGGTGCGATCGCCCAAAACCTCTCGATCGCTGCGACAACTATTGTGATGTCCCACCGTTGCTCAAGTAAAGCCTTTGCCATCGATTCGTCCTCATCCGCTCTCTCTCTAGTTGGCGTGGTTTGAGTTTGCTACATGCTACGCACAGGGTACATTATTGCACTTGCGATTGGGTCGCTCCAGCGATCGCAGTGAGATATTTCATCAGGGGAGATTAGCATCCATACACGTGAGCCTACTGTTTTCCTGGCTACTGACCAGGCGTTGAATGCTAAGAGCTTTCTTAAGGTTTGGGTAAGGAGGCAACGTGCTGCTGGCTGCAAGTGTTAGCTGAAAGAGGGGAATGCTAAAGCAATTACCCTTTATAAAGGAGAAACCAACCATGTCAACCGCTCCCATTAGCGCAGCGCTGACCGCTACCGATCGCGCCGCCGTGATGAATGCGATTACCACCATTAAAGAAACACTCCCGTTCCTGATCGATTTGTCAGTAGACGAACGCAAAGCGCTGCCCAAGATGGGCGATAAGAGCCGAGCGTTTGTCAGCAAGGCGCTGGAAGTTGCTACGCAGAACCCCGACTTTTTGCCGCGATCGTTTGACCTTGATGAAATGCGGAAGGACGTACAGTTGTTTGAGGCAATGTACCCCATTGTGGTGGCGATGGCGCAGCTTCAGGAATTGCTGGACGATACCTACGTGACGGTGGGCAGTGAAGCCTATGCCGCCGCGCTCCAGGTGTATACCTACGCGAAGGCAAGTGGACAGGGCGCAGGGCTGGACTCAGTAGTGGATGAATTGGGGCAACGGTTTGCGCGCAAAGCGAAAAAGACCAAGCCTCAACCGTCAGCGGTGTAAGGTTTAACACGGCGATTTCGGTTTGCAGTGAGAACGTTCTCGTTTAAAGCGGGAACGTTTTTGTTTGCAGTGAGAACGTTCCTGTTTCAAGTTGGAACACTCCTGTTTCAAGTTGGAACACTCCTGTTTCAAGTTGGAACACTCCTGTTTCAAGTCGGAACACTCCTGTTTCAAGTCGGAACCTTTCGGTTTCAGGTGAGAATGTTCCTGTTTGAAATAGAAACGATGCTGTTTGAAGTAAGAACGATTCCTTCGGAAAGCTTCGCTAACGCAGTTAAAACAGAAACGATGCTGTTTAAAGTAGAAACAAGTTGCTTTGGCGACTGGAAGTCGCAGCTACAGAGACAAAGCCTGCCGCCGCAGGCTCGGATGTTCACTATTTGAGTGAGTCCGCGACGGCGGACTTCGTTGTTGTAGTCGCGGTTTTAACCGCCAGACACTTCTCAGACAACTTCTAACACCGCTCAACCGTGACTCATCGAGCAAATCGCTAGGGGCTGTCATCAATTACACTACACATAACTTGCAGCAAGGGTTCCAGCCCCTAGACTGGTGTGTTGGGGCAGGCGCGATCAGGCTGATACTGCCAGGTTTTGGAGCTAATTGATGACGCGCCCTAAACCAATGAACCTCCAACGTGAGGTCTTGAGTAACGAAAGCTGCTATAAGTGCAAGTAGCAACGAGGTATGGCTAACCCATGAGCGCTGATTCTGCCGCACTGCTACAGATAACGCCTGCGACCTCGCTAGAGGATGTGGATAACACCCTACAACCGACCCCGCTCGAAACGTCCGAGCAGTTACAGGCGTTTTATCGTCCCGAAATTAACGCGGTGCGCGGTGGCGATAAGATGCAGCGGTTGCAAATTAGCTTGAACCAGGCGACGAAGAAAAACCTTTTCTTCAAAGCGTGTGTGATGGGACATCGCGGTGTGGGCAAATCCACCGAACTGTCGCGGCTCATCAATAAAATCGACGATCGGTTCTCTACCATTCGCTTCAGTGCGATGACCGCTCTCGATCCCGGCAGTTTTAAGCCGCTGGATGTGCTGCTGTTAATGATCGTTGAGGTGGCAGAACGAACGGCTCAACCCGTTGACAAAGGCGGTGCAGGCTTACGACCCTCTGATGCCAGACTGCGCGAAATTTGGGAGTGGTTTGCCACCGAGAAAGACACCCGCGAACAGACTCAGGCAGCAACGGCAACCATTGAAGCGGGGGCAGGTGTCAAGGAAGATTCGCTATGGGGCAAGGTGCTGGGGCTGTTTGCCAACCTCAAAGGCGAAATGAAGTTTGCCGCCACACGCAAAATCGAAGTCGTCGCCTATCGCATCAGTCGGCTCACGTCGTTGATTGAGATTGCCAATCGCCTGCTGGATGAATGCAATCGGCTGCTGGAAGACGTGACGGGGCGGCAGTGGCTCTTTGTCGGCGAAGACTTCGATCGCGCGGGCATTCCATCCACCCTCATCGAAGATCTGTTCATTACCTACGCCAACATCTTTCAAGACCTCCGCGCCCACCTGATTTTCACCTTACCCATCGGGCTTTACTACTCGTCCAACGCGCCTCGCCTGCCCTTTCCCAGCGATCGCAGCTACGTCATTCCCGATACCCCCATGTATCGCCTTGACCACACTCCCAACGAAGATGGACGTAAGGCAGTTGAGGCAGTTCTACAGGCGCGAATGGATCTCAACCTCTTTGAACCCAACCAACTGCTGCGAGTCGTTGTGGCATCAGGCGGCAACCTGTCCAATGTGTTCAGTCTGGTCAATTATGCCGCCATTAGTGCCCTGATCCGAGAGGCAACGCAGATCAATGAAGCAGACGTGACGGGAGCGATTGTGAATCTCCGCAGCGATTATGAGCGCCGACTGGGACAAAGCCCCTTCGATCGCGAAGAAGTCACCTATAGCGACAAAGCTGACTTGCTCAAACGCATCTACAAAGGTGAAAAAGCCGCCCAAATGACCAATCCGGTGCTGTATTCGCTGCTCAACGCCCGTGCCGTACAGGAATTTAACGGGCAACGCTGGTTTGGGGTGCATCCCCTCGTGGTAGACATCCTGGCAGCCCAAAATCAGTTAGAACCAGACAGTGCAGGAGCCATTTTAGGTGGAAGCGTCTAACCCCTCGCCCCCCTCAGTGGGAAGCATCATTGATACGACGCAGCGCTTGCGGCTGTGGGCAGGACGATCGGGGAGTGGCATGACACGAGTGGAGTTTAGTTCAGAGTTTGCCCGTCAGCGGGTGATGCAGGCGTTAAAAACGGCTCTGCTGGAGCGATCGATTCCCCTGCATGAGGTGACACTACCCACCTATCAAGACCCGGTTGCCTTAGTTGACTATCTCTTAAAGACACTCAACCAGCTTGAATCGGGAGTCGTCTCCATCACTGGCTTTGCCACCGCGTTTTCTACTCAAACGCCCCTGCCCGATGCCCTGCGAATCGTGAACTTTAACCGAGAGCGTTTGGTACATCTGCCGCTGCGCCAGATCTGGTGGATGACACCCGTGTTTTTGCAGACAGCCATCCACGCCATGCCCGACCTCAACCGCTGGTTTATGCTTCAGCTACAGTTGACCGAGGCAATGGTGAACTCATCGCCGTCGCCCTTAGTCGCCCAGGCGACTGGCTCTACAGCCAATATTGACGATGCCTATCAGCGATCGCACCATCTCATCCGTGAGTTTGAACAGGCGCGCACTGCCGGAGCAACCACCCAAGAACTCTTGACCACTTACCTGTTGCCCGCTCTGGAAGCACTTGCCGACGTGGCTGCCCAGCAGCAACTCCACGACCTGACCACTCAGTTTGAAGGACTGCTGGGACAACTCAAGTACGGCGACTCTCCCGCACTGGCAACCAGCCTGGGTCGGTTGGCAGAACTCTACCGTGAGCAGGGACGCTTCGGGCAGGCAGAACCGCTTTTCCTCAGAGCCTTGGCAATTCAGGAGCAGCAGCTAGGCGCAGACCATCCCGCTGTGGCAACCACGCTGAACAATCTGGCATTGCTCTATAAGTCTCAGGGGCGCTACGGGCAGGCAGAACCGCTGTATCTCAGAGCGTTAGCGATTGGGGAACAGCAGTTAGGCGCAGACCATCCGGAGGTAGCAACCACGCTGAACAATCTGGCAAACCTCTACAAGAATCAGGGACGCTACGCGGAGGCAGAACCGCTGTACCTCAGAGCATTGGCAATCAGTGAACAGCAGCTAGGCGCAGACCATCCGGAGGTAGCAACCACGCTGAACAATCTGGCAAACCTCTACAAGAATCAGGGACGCTACGCGGAGGCAGAACCGCTGTACCTCAGAGCATTGGCGATCGGGGAACAGCAGCTCGGCGCATATCATCCGGCTGTGGCAACCAGGCTGAACAATCTGGCATTACTCTATGAGGCTCAGGGACGCTACGCGGAGGCAGAACCGCTGTACCTCAGAGCATTGGCGATCGGGGAACAGCAGCTCGGCGCAGACCATCCCCTTGTAGCAACCTATCTGAACAATCTGGCAAACCTCTACGAGGCTCAGGGACGCTACGCGGAGGCAGAACCGCTGTACCTCAGAGCATTGGCGATCGGGGAACAGCAGCTCGGCGCAGACCACCCCGCTGTGGCAACCAGATTGAACAATCTGGCATACCTCTACCGCGCTCAGGGACGCGACACGGAGGCAGAACCGCTGTACATTCGCACGATCGACATTGATGAGCGTTGTTATGGCTGCGATCATCCTGAAGTGGCGATCGATCTAATTAATCTGGCATACCTCTACCGTGCTCAGGAACGTTACGCGGAGGCAGAGCCGCTGTATCTGCGGGCATTAGCCATCCGGACTGAGAAACTAGGAGACGACCATCCCAAGACCCAAACGCTGCGGCAAAACTTCCGGGGCTTTTTGCAGTCAGTGATGGAGGCAGGGAAAACGGGGCAACTCTCCGACCATCCAGCGACGCAAGACCTGTTGCGACAGATGAGGGAGGGGAGGGAGGAATAGGGTGTGGGGTGTAGGGTGTGGGGTGTAGGGGTAAAGCGGTAGTACGGAAAGGAACTGGAGACAATAGACTAGATTCAGGCAAAACTAACCCTCGCCGCTATGAACACTCAACTGGTTGATTCACTCGTCCAGGCGATTCTCTCCCTCCCAACCGAAGAACGTGCCCTCTTAGGCGAAAAACTCGCGACAGCCAGCCCCCTCAAAGCAGCAAGCAACAGTGTTTGGACTGAGGAAGCCGTTGATGTTTTTCTTGCCCTCGGACGCGATGCCGTTCCCGGTCGCTTAAAAAATACTGCCGTTAACCACGATCGCTCTCTCTACAGCAATCCAGAATGAATCGGCTCTTTGTCGATACCAGCGCCTGGGCAGCGATCAGTGAGTTTCCACCGAGTTAGCTTGCTTCGATCGCCGCACCGCCCGTCTGACCCCAAACATCAGGTAGCAGTGTCACCCACGAAGTTGGCACCGAGACCACATCCAGCGTTTCTCCCTGCTCAAACACCTCCAAGACATAACCCGGTTCGGGCTGTTTAGCAGTTGCAGGTAAGCGATCGACAATCACTGCACGATCGCCCGCTTTTATAGCCGTGTTAGGAATATCCTGGTTCAAAACAACCCAATGAAAAATGGCATCCGTTGGCATTTTGTCCTAACCTCTCTTCCTCTTGTCGCGATCGCTTGCTTTATCTGGATACAACGTAATGAAGCGAATAGTATCTGAATCTTCGTCTTGCTGCCAAATTATAATAACCCTGAGCCTTTGACCATTCAGCCCATCCCACTGAGCTTTCACCTTGAAGCGATCGCCCCAGTCAGTAGACATCACCTCTGCTACTTCGGCGATTGCCATTGCACTGAGTCTATTTCGCTTGAGCAGTTGCCAGGTTTGTAGCGTGTAGCCAGCACTTGCTAAAAACTCAGACTTATCATCCTCAGCTTGGTAAACAAGAAGATAATGAGTCAACTTCCGATCTTGAATCACCAAGCCTGACGGCACTTTCATCAGTAATGCAATCCATTTTGCTCAGGCACTTCATCATACAAGCGATTTGTGCAGGGCAAACGGGGCAACTCTCGGAGCATGAGGTGACGCAAGACCTGCTGCGACAGATGAGAAATGGGAGTGGGGAGTAGGGAGTAGGGAGTGAGGGAAGATAGAGGGATGAAGAATGAGTAAGGGCGATTGACTGAATGAATCAGCAAGTCAAGGCGCTGGGCATTGATCTTAGTCAGCCATTAAAGACGGAGAAAAAAGTGGAAACAATCAAGCTAACAACGGATGGAAACAGTCAAGTCGTCGTTTTGCCAGAACAGTTTCATCTGGCGGGTAGTGAAGTTTACGTCAAAAAAATGGGCAATGCGATCGTGCTGCTATCGAAAGACGATCCGTGGCGATCGCTGTTTGAAAGTCTAGAGCAATTTTCTGATGACTTTATGGACGCAAGCGATCGACTCCCACTGCAATCGCGTGAGGAGCTGTTTGAGTGAGATTCTTGCTCGACACAAACATCTGCATCTACATCATTAAGCGCAAACCGCAGCAAGTAGTCGATCGCTTTCAAGCTTTGAATTTATCTGACGTTGGCATTTCATCGATTACCGTAGCAGAGCTAGAATATGGCGCTTACAAAAGCCAGCGCATCGAACAGAATCGAGCCGCCCTCAGCCAATTTTTACTGCCACTGGAAATTGTTCCGTTTGACGAAAGAACAACTCAAGCTTATGGAGAACTTCGAGCCACACTTGAACGGCAAGGAACAGTCATTGGAGCGATGGATCTGTTGATTGCAGCCCAGGCAATTGCCCTGAACCTGACACTGGTTACTAATAACACCAATGAATTCTCTCGCATTCAGAACCTAGAGTTAGATAACTGGGTGCTTTAAGCAAGGCGATCCAGGCAAATTGATTCGGGTAGGTGAAACGGGGCAACTCTCCGATCATTCAGCGACGCAAGACCTGCTGCGACAGATGAGGGAGGGGAGTGGGGAGTCGGGAGTTGGGAGTGGGAAGTAGAAGGTAAAAGGCAGAAAGTAAGGTGAGAAGAGTGGGGGGAGGCGATTGGCTCCTCAGCAACGTGCGATCGCGCTTCAGACAGCAAGCAATAATAGAGACATATCTCATTTGGATTTTGCCGATGCATCTGAGCACCGAACTGCCCGATCGCCTTGCTCAAGCGATCGCAGACTACATTCAAGATCAACCCCACCCAACGAATATCCCTGACGTTCTGCAAACCGCTCTAGAAACCTTTTTATCCGAACGCGGCTATCTCTCCCAAAGCAGAAAACGCCTCCATATTACCCCCGCCGAACACGGCAGTGGCTATCGCAATACCTCGATCGAACACGATCAAGTGCTTGCCAACATCGATCAGGAAACGTCGGCGTGAAAAGCGTGCTTGCCGATACAGGACCTCTCTATGCCGCTTACGATCCAAGCGATCGCTATCACGCTCAAGCGTTGGCAGAAATAGAACGCTTGACGAACCAAAAACTCACCGTGTTGGTTCCCTACCCTATATTTCTCGAAGCCCATAGCCTTATCGTTAAACGGTTGGGAACCATGATCGGCTTTCGGTACATGCAGGAGATCGCTGCTGGCGCAGACTTCCTTCAACCGACGATCGCCGATTATCAAGCCGCTACCCAACTGATTCAGCACTATTCAGACCAGGCAATTACCCTCTTTGATGCCACCACCACCGCGATCTCGCAACGACTAAAGCTTGCCGTTTGGACTTATGATTTCCACTTTGATGTCATGCAAGCGACCGTTTGGCGATGAGAGGCATACGCAGGCAGCAGTTCAAACGTGACAATCAGAGAAGGCTTTTCTACCAAGCCAAACTCAGCCGGATCTTCCCCTTGTAGATGCAGCGCCACTGCCTCACGCAGACTTTGCACAACCTCATCCAGACTGTTCGCTTGAGACACAACAGCAATCTCCTCACACTCGGCAACATAACCGTTTTGTTTACCGAAGTAGATTGTTGCTGTGATATGGTCTCGCAAAGCCATCAGCTATTCCTTCACCAGAGTGTCTCTTACAGACTATCATGCCCATCTCGCCGACCATCCAATGATGCAAGACCTGTTGCGACAGATGAGAGAGGGGAGAGAGAAATAGGGTGTGGGGTGTGGGGTGTGGGGTATCGGGATTCAGAACTGTAAGGACGAGTAGAATTGGGGAAAGCACAGTCGTTCGTGACCCAACATTTCTATGGAACCTGCTGAAGCCTATCCCTTCGCGCAAGAATTGATTACCGACGCTCAAGGGCACGTCCGCAAAGTCATTCTAGACCTTGCCGATTACCAAGTATTGCTTGCCGCCATAGAGGACGAAGGGCTATATCGTGCTATGCAAGCGGTGCGTCACGAAACGCCGCTTACCCTTAGTGCAGCCCTGAGTGCGTTGGAAGAATCGTGAACACCAGCTACCTCCCCAGCTTTATTCGAGATCTAAAGGCACTTAAAAAAACACCTGTTTTCGAGACTATTAAAACTCTTGCCTTCCAGGAAATCCCCAGCTACGATCGCCTGGATCAAATTAGTCAGCTTAAAAAGCTCAAGGGAGACGACAACGCGTATCGTCTTCGGGTTGGCGACTACCGCATTGGCATCTTCATTCAAAACAATGTCGTGACCTTTGCCCGTGTCCAGCATCGACGAGACATCTACCGCTCTTTCCCGTAAACCAAGACCTGCAAGGGAGTGGGGTTGTAGTGATGAGGGATGAAAGTGCAGGCGGGTAGAATTGGGAAACGAGTGGAGAGGAACACCAACCCATGAAAAACATTAAAATTATTGTCGAGCAACATCCAGACGGCTACGTTGCCTATCCTCTTGGCATCGAAGGCATCGTCATTGGTGAAGGCGATAGCTATGAAGAAGCCCTTGCCGATGTCAAATCAGCCCTTCGCTTCCACATCGAAACCTTTGGTGAACACGTGCTCAACCCTGAAACACCCGTCTTAGAAGCGTTTATCGCCGAGGCGCTGATCTAATGCCCAAGTTTCCAGTCGATGCTCCCAAAGCGCGAGTCATCCGGGCACTGGAACAACTGGGCTTTGCGATCGTGCGTGAGAAAGAGCATATTTCAATGGTGTGCTCAAACGAGGATGGCACCGAAACCCCTCTGACCTTACCGAACCACAAGCAAATCAAAAGCTCTACGTTGAGAACCCTTTGTACACAAGCAGGCATTACTTGCGATGAGTTCTTGAACGCTTATCAAAATAGCTAACGTGGTCGAAATTTTCTTAACTCGTAATGAATGATGTGATCAGTTCTGTCTGAAGCACGATCGGCGTTCCCAACTCCTGCAATAGAAGCCCTGGAGATGGGAGTGGGAAGTAGGGGAGGGTGTTTCGACTGAGTTAGCTTGGTTCGATCGCTGAACTCTTTGTACGTCCCCGAGCGTCAGGTAACAGCGTCACCCACGAAATCGGCACAGAGATCACGTCCAGCGTTTCTTGCTGCCAAACAACAATGACCTTTCCAAAGCCTTAATCACCATCTCTGCATTAGTCACGCAAGTCCGACCAACTGAGCGCTCAGTTCCCACAGGCGATCGGCTTTCTCATCATCGCGTGCCTGGGGCGAAACTTTCTGCACAAACGACTTACCATCTTTCTTCTGACGATTCCCCCAGCTCCAGTAAGCACCCGACTGCTTGTATTCAGGATCAGCAACTACAACGGCAACCCGCTCACCCGCCAACTCCTGAGACACATAGCCGCCCGTAATGTTTTTCTGAAACAGCGGAAAGAGCTTTTGGAACAACGGATAGTGGTTACGGAACAGCGGTGTATCTGCCACGCAACCGGGATAGAGTGAGCTAAAGATGATGCCCGTTGACTCGTGATAGCGCCGATGCAGCTCGCGCATGGTCAACACGTTGCAAACTTTGCTGTCTTTGTATGCCTTGACGGGTTCAAATTTCTTGCCGTCAATCATGGCGATCGGTGCCTTAAAGCCATCAGCAAACCCCTTCAGATCGCCCAAATCGGGACGTGGTGGAATCTTGCCACCCAGTTCATCGGGGTTATGCGTCACGGTACCTAAAATGACAAGCCGTGGCTCACCAGACGCAGCGTGCTTCAAATCTTCCAGCAGAAGATTGCACAACAGGAAATGTCCAAGGTGATTAGTAGCGACCGTTAACTCAAAACCTTCAGGGCTACGCAGAGGCTCTTTGATCAACGGCATATAGATGGCAGCGTTGATTACTAAGGCATCCAGCGATCGTCCTTTTGCCCTGAAGTGAGCCACAAACTGGCGCACACTGTCTAGCGAGGCGACATCAATGTGCATAAGAGTGTAGCTATCTTTCGGCATCGCCACCTGTTGGGCAACCTGCTCCGCTTTTGCCAAGTCTCGACACGCCATCACGACGTGCCATTCATGCCGTGCGGCAAGAGCTTTCGCTGCATACAGCCCGACTCCCGACGATGCGCCCGTGATTACGACTGTCCGCGATCGATCTTGTGTCATTTTGTTCAGTCTCCGTTGTCCCACTGACTGTCTTCAGGATCTCACATTGTTGCCGACCAAGACTATTTTGGAGGAAGTCAGCAGGGAAAAGGTAGGAGGCAGAAGGCAGAAGGCAGAAGGCTAAAGTGAGAAACTGACCGATGACTGCTCCCAAAACTCCTTACCCCTCTCCCCTCTCCCCTCACTCCTCTCCCCTCTCCCCCTCACTTCCCACCAATCGCTTGCTCCCACTGCCGACCCAGATACAATAGTGAGAAGACCTACGGACAGACGCGACCCATGACGGCTCCTTCGGAATTAGAAACGTTACCCCAACAGGACTTCGCCCTTGATGCCAATCCGGCTTTGGCGCAGGATTTGAGCGTGGCTACAGAAGATGTCATTGCAGACGATGTGCTGGATGATGTCGAAATGTCGTTGTTCGACCATTTGGAAGAACTGCGTCAACGTATCTTTTACGCGCTAATCGCCGTTGCGGTAGGCATTGTCGGCTGTTTCTTCTTCGTTAAGCAGATTGTTCAACTACTCGAAGTTCCGGCTGGTGCGGTCAAGTTTCTTCAACTGGCACCGGGAGAATACTTCTTCGTTTCGATGAAAGTAGCAGCCTACAGCGGTGTACTGCTGGCAAGTCCCGTTATTTTGTACCAAATTATTGCGTTTGTGCTGCCAGGTTTGACCCGTAGCGAACGTAAATTACTCGCCCCGATCGTCTTTGGCTCTAGCTTTCTGTTCGTCGGTGGCTTGGCGTTTGCCTACATTGCATTGATTCCTGCGGCGCTCAATTTCTTCATCTCGTACGGCGCAGATGTCGTGGAGCAACTCTGGTCAATCGATCGCTACTTCGAGTTCATCCTGCTGCTCATGTTCAGCACTGGGCTTGCCTTCCAAATTCCGATCATTCAAATGCTCCTCGGTCTACTGGGCATCGTCTCTTCTAAGCAAATGCTGTCCGGCTGGCGTTACGTCTTCCTTGGAGCCGCCGTTCTCGGTGCTGTCCTGACCCCTTCCACTGATCCACTGACTCAAAGCCTGTTAGGTGGCGCAGTCGTCGGACTCTATTTTGGTGGCGTTGGTTTAGTGAAGCTACTAGGCAAGTAGCGCGATCGAGCCAGCAAGCCAATTTCTTGCATCACCACAAACCTATCTCAACGATAAGGCTGTGTGTAGAGCCATCACATGTAACGGCTCTCCACATAGCAACTCTTACGGCATGGGATGAAACAAAAGGTCTGGGAAAACGTAGTTGAACAATGCCCAGGTAGAAACCGCAATGGACGTTGCAACGATCGCAAGCACAGGGGCAGTAGAAAGATACCGAAGAAAAAAGTTAGCTTGGCTGTCTGGTTTTGCCATGATCAAGTGTTGAGTGAACGGTAGAACGACTTCAGCCTAACGATGATTGCTGTTTCTGCGCTCAATCAAAAGGAGGATGCAGATGACTCAATCCCTATAGGCTAAAGCTTGAAGTACCGTGTGACAGAGCCGATCGCGCTGGCAGATCCTAGCTCTAAGTTTCTCAGTTATGGCGGTTCCCATTAGAGTGCGGTACAAGGGCTGAGGGTTTAAGGCAGAAGGCAGGAGGCAGAAGGCGGAAGGCAGGAGGAAAGCCGCCGTGCTCTTAAACGTCTGACCTCGTTCGACTGAGCGCTGTTCGGCTGAGCGCTCACGTCGAAGCTCACGTCGAAGCTCACGCCGAAGTCTGCCTTCTGCCTCTTTGCGACTTTACTTCACTGGATTAGGAACCGCTATATCGACAACAGCCAGCATCAACGCCGTGAAGTGAGACAGCAGAAATTGGCACTGCTACGACAGCAACGCTACTCGTTAAAACTTACAGCAAGCCAAAAGCAAAAAAAAGAGTGTGTCGAGCCTTCACCGCTATCAGGTTAAACAAACTCACTTTCTGGTAAAAAACCGTAGCATAGCGCCACTGGTGAATCTGAAGCACCATTCATGGCGCACTCTGTGCGTCCACACTGAGTACAGTTTGATTGCGTGGGCAAAATTAGCTCAACCGCAGGATAAACGCTGATCCCCTGATTGATAAACCCCTGGGCTTCTAGATCTGAAATCGTGCTGCAAATTAGGATTGCTTTATCAATGCCAAGCGCGTCCCGTTGGTAATTGATTTGCCTTAACGTTTCCCCAAAGCCTTGCGAGTCGGGTTTAATCAACACCAGCACCTTTTCAGTACGGCTAATGAAACAGTTAGGATTGTCCTGTTCAAAAAAGTCTTTGTACTGAAGCGTGAAGGTGCCATCGGGGTAGCGTAAGGTACGCATCTGCCGTAGAAAGGGGAGGGTGAAGTTCCCGCCAGGATCGATCGCGTACCACCACGATTTGTGCCATGCATCATAGGGCAAGTGTAGAATCTCTTCAATTTGCTCCGAGTGAAACCCCGATTCGGCAAGGAGAGAGACGGTGAGAGACAGTGGCAGACTGTTTCCCAGCGTTTGAAGATCCGATTCATGCTGAGTCAACCTTGCCAGTTCCCGACTTTCAAGCGTGCGGCTACTATTCGCCACAGTCCGCTCAGTCCGCTCTTCAGGCGCTGCCAACCTGCAACGCTTGGACTCAAACTGCACAATGCCGTCAGCAGTTTGCTGATTGCCTGTGGGTACACCTACCTGAGTTGAGATGGCATGAACATGCTGCCCTTTTGCCAGGGTGGGGATGCAGTTTTCGAGCAGTGATTGCAGTACATGCCGATCGGCGATCGCCAGTGCAATTTGAATCTGATCATGCAGATTTTGTGTTCGGGCTGAATCGCTGATTGGATAGAAGAGAGGATTCATTGGCATAGTCACTGTTCCTCATCACTACTGCACGTTAGCGATCATTGTGAAATAGTTTTAGCAAAACCGTCCCCTTATTTGAGCTTCTCTTAAGAAATCGATAGCTTCTGCCAACCCAACGGTAGCCACTGTTACGAAGCGGTGTCATTAGCCCAACAAAACCCAGCTCCTGCCTGTTCACAGCAACCGTTTGAGCAACGACATTTTCTGCATAGTGAGCGATCGGCTGACCGCTGACCGCTGACCGCTGACCGCTGACCGCTGACCGCTGACCGCTGACCGCTAACCGCTGACCGCTAACGACCAAAAACCAGTGATTTTACAAAAAATGACGTTGCCTGGATGCGCAATGCCATAATGGAACCACTAACTGCTTACGTTCAATTCGCAACCCGCTATACGTTATGTCACAAGGACAGGGATTTGGCTTCGGTCTCGGCAAAATGAAGGAGCTGACAGAAGCCTTCAAGAAAGCGCAACAGGTTCAAGAGGGAGCCAGAAAGCTTCAAGAAGAACTGGAACAGATGGAAATTGAGGGTGAATCCGGTGGTGGATTGGTGAAGGTTGTTCTTAGTGGCAACCAGGAGCCTCTCGGTGTCACGATTTCGCCTGATGTTCTTGGTGAGGGTGCAGAGGTGCTCTCAGATCTGGTTACGGCAGCGATGAAAGATGCCTACAACAAATCGACCGCCACTATGAGGGAGAGGATGGAAGAGCTAACTGGTGGACTCAACCTGCCTGGTATGTAAGAGACTTTGGACGAGATTACAGGCTGCGGCTGATGGCAGACATCAGATGAAGTATTGCTCCCGAACGTCCGGCGTTTAGAGCTTCTGCCGATAGACTCATCCCCAACACGTTGATTTTGTGGAGTTTGGGCATAGCCAATGCCTTACAAGCTGCTATTCGTTTGTCTCGGTAACATTTGCCGCTCTCCCTCGGCGGAGAATATTATGAATCATCTGATCGCTCAAGCAAATTTGAGCGATCGCATTGTCTGCGACTCAGCAGGCACGGCTGGTTATCACATTGGCAGTCCACCTGACCGACGCATGGCGATCGCTGCCCAAAAGCAAGGCATTGTTCTGTGCGGTAGTGCGCGGCAGTTCATTCGTTCAGATTTCGAGACGTTCGATCGCATCCTTGCGATGGATCGAGAGAATCTTGCTAACATCCTCGCACTTGACCCAACAGGCAAATATCGGGAGAAAGTGCGGCTCATGTGTGATTTTTGCACTCGCCACACGCTCCAAGAAGTCCCCGATCCTTACTACGGCGGGGCAGAAGGATTCAATCAGGTGATTGATCTGCTGTTCGATGCCTGCGAAGGGTTGTTGGTTGACGTAACCAACGAACTAACGATCAGTCAATAGCGCTCTATGCTGTAGCACTCTAGCCTTGTGAACAGGACTAACGCGTTAAGCGATCAGCTTTTTCTGACGACTGACTTCTGACAGCCTGTACGATCGCTCTATAACGCTTCGATCGCCTGCTTCAAATCAGCCGTCAACAGTTGGGCACTTTGCTTCGGCATTTTCAAATCGTAAGCCGCAACGCGGAGGGGTTGTCCAATGCAAACCTTGACGCGGCAACGCCAAGGGGCAAAGGGCTTGCTGTAGTAAACGCGAATGGGCACAACCTTAATGTCCAGATCTGGCTGGCTGGCTTCTGCTTGTAGCGCCAGTCTTGCCAATCCCGGCTTAAGTCGCTGTACCTGCGTTTCCCGAAAAATATTGCCTTCTGGAAAGATGACAAGGGCTTGTCCGTCCTGTAACAATTCAACGCCATGACGCAGACTCGCGATCGCTGGACGCTTGGTGTCGATCGGAAACCCGCCTAAGCGCCGAATAAACCAGCCTTGCAGTCCCCTGACCTCATCTGCCGAAACCATGAAGCGTAAGTGACGACCCGTAATATCATGCCCTGCCGCATAGGGGATCATCATTGCATCCCAGCGGGAGCGGTGAGTCGGGGCAAGAATGATCGGACCCGTTCGAGGTAGGTTTTCGCGCCCGTTGATTTCAATCCGCCTGAAGTAGAAGGGCGCAACGATATGGCGACCCAGCGGATAAACCAGTGATGCCAACCACGAAGAGCACTGAGAGTCTGCTGGAACCGCTACTGGCTGACTGTGATGAAGGGCTGATCCTTTCAGTACGCGCACGACCAGCGACGCATTTGACTCTGCCTGTCCCGCAGACGAATGAACAGCGTCGATATAGACGGGTTTTTGACAAGCTTTTTGCTCGTAACCGAGCGGACTCGTCTGATTATCAAAATCTGATGGCAGTTGCCCTGTGGCGTAAAGCGGTCTAGATGGATCAAGCAAGTTCATAGCGTACACAGCGACAGACGAGATGCGGAAACTACACGTACGACTACCGTAGAGTGCTTTGGGATCACCGTCGTCCTCTCTAAGGACACTTTTTAGGGTGGCATGAGCTGATTTTGGTCGTGCGATCGAGCAGAGTGATCAGACGCAGAACGACTGCGACGTAAGGCAAACCAGGACTGTAGCTGCTGACGACAAGGCGTTTCCAGAATGCCGCCCAGCACAGACAGATGGTGGTTAGAACAAGCGCTGTCCGGTAGATTCAAGACCGATCGCACAGCGCCTGCTTTTGGATCGTCGGCTCCGTAAACCAACCGTCCTAACCGTGCCAGCACTAAGGCACCTGCACACATAGAGCAGGGTTCTAGCGTCACATAGAGGGTACATTGAGTCAAGTGCCAGCTACCGAGGGCACGTCCCGCCATGCGTAGTGCCAAAATTTCGGCGTGGGCGGTCGGGTCATGATCCCGTTCGCGACGGTTTTCAGCCTCGGCGATCGCCTGCCCATTCGCCCCTACGATGATCGCGCCAACAGGAACGTCACCTGCATCGCCTGCACTTTGGGCAAGCGCGATCGCCCGCTCCATCCACTGGCGATGCCGTAGATATTCTGGATGGTCGAAGAGAGAGGACGGCAAGGGGAGTGGGGAGTGGGGAGTGGGGAGTAGGGGAAGAGTTTTGAGTTTTGAGTTTTGAGTTCTAAATTTTGAATTGCCTCCTCTGCCTTCTGCCTTTAGCCTTCTGCTAACAGCAAATCGAGCTGTCCTTTCTGATCAAGCTGATAGAGATCATCGCAACCGCCGATATGCTGTTGATTAATAAAAATCTGCGGCACAGAGCGTCGTCCGTTAGCACGTTCTGCCATTTTGGTTCTGGCAGCGTCATCCCCATCAATTTTATAGTCAGTGAAACGAACGCCTTTCCACCACAACAGCAGTTTGGCGCGAATGCAGAAGGGGCAGGTCTGCCAGGTGTAGATTTCGACGCTGGCATTAATTTGCTCAGGATGGCGCTTGAGCAATGAGTTGAGCATTTTCAGCATTGATTTATTACTCCACGATCGCGTTGATTCAGTCGTTCAAAACGAAGGAAAGGGTACGACTATGAGTATGCCAACTCCAGCGAGTGCGATCACGACTGAAAACGCCAGTAGCTTCAGTCGATTTTGCGTGGGCGAGGATGTGGGTAACCGTGGTGTGGTTGTTTGCCGCGATCGAGTTTGAACGGAAGGACTCAGCCAGAGGAGCATACTGCCCAGCGTCATAAGGCTGCCCAAGATCGCCGCTGTACCTGCAACCCAGGCAAGAATAAACCAAGTAATCTGTGACATGGGCGCTACAGTGTGGCAACTGTAAATTTGTAATGCCAGACAATTTAAAGTTTATCGCTAGTTCGCGCCAAAAGTCCCCCAGTCATAAACCAGGGGACGCTGTAATGAAGCTGCGAAGGTTTGGCTTTACTCAGAGTGCTGCCTAGACATCGTACATGCGGCATTCAAGGGCATCGGGGCGTTCCTCGCAGTAGCGATCGAAGCTCGTTTGAGTATGAAGGCGACGATCGGCAGTTGTAGCCTGCACTTCTTCGACGGCATCCCAGGCGGCAGCACATTCACTAGAGAGATCGCCGTTGGTGCTGCAAGCAATACGTGCGTCTTCCAGCATTGATGGTAGTTGCTCTTCAAGTGTGGCAGCGCTGTTCGTTTCGAGTCGCTTAGACATGGTTGGATGAATCTCCTGTAACTAATGTTTTTGTAAAACCAGGTTTTTGTGGCGTTAACCTGCTCATTCGCACCGATGTATGTGTGCTCTATCCAATCTAGCGCTGCTGTTAAAGGTTTGGCAGGAGAGAAAACCAGCCCGTGAAGTTCGGTAATCTGTCTCGCCTCTGCACTGATACCAATCGCGTTAAACAGGAAAAGGAAATAGAACAGGTAAAGGAAATAGTACAAAAGTATGTATTGGCTCAGTAAAACTTAACACCGTGAAGCAGCGAGATTGCTGTCAAGCGCGTCTCCCCCTTTTGGTAGACTTAAAGACTGAGAACAGGATTTATGAAGCCGCGCAAAATCAAGCAGTTGGAGGATTGACTTCGTGGAGAATACGCTCGGTCTAGAGATTATTGAGGTCGTAGAACAGGCTGCGATCGCGTCTGCCCGCTGGATGGGTAAGGGCGAGAAAAACATTGCCGACCAGGTTGCAGTGGAAGCCATGCGCGAACGGATGAACAAAATCCACATGCGAGGACGCATCGTGATCGGCGAGGGTGAGCGGGATGACGCACCCATGCTTTACATTGGCGAAGAGGTCGGCATTGGTGCGCAAGCAGGCGCCAAGGGATTTAATCCTGATGAACTGATTGAGATTGATATTGCGGTCGATCCTTGCGAAGGTACCAATCTGGTCGCTTACGGACAACCTGGCTCCATGGCAGTACTGGCAATCTCCGAAAAAGGCGGGCTTTTTGCGGCACCCGACTTTTATATGAAGAAGCTGGCTGCACCACCCGCCGCTAAAGGCAAAGTAGACATCAATAAATCGGCGACCGAGAACCTCAAGATTCTGGCTGAGTGCCTGGAGCTGCCGATCGAAGAACTGGTCGTCATCGTGATGAAGCGCGATCGACACACTGACTTGATTAAGGAAATTCGGGACGCGGGTGCTAGAGTCTCTCTCATTGAGGATGGCGATGTAGGTGCAGCGATCTCCTGTGGCTTTGCTGGTACAAATATTCATGCACTGATGGGTATTGGTGCCGCACCTGAAGGGGTCATCTCCGCTGCGGCAATGCGGGCAATGGGTGGGCACTTCCAGGGACAACTCATTTACGACCCAGCGATTGTGAAGACAGGGCTGATTGGTGAGAGCAAGCAGGCTAACCTCGATCACCTCAAGAGCATGAACATTACCGATCCCGATAAAGTTTATGATGCTCACGAGCTTGCGTCTGGCAAAAATGTCATGTTCGCTGGCTGTGGTATCACCTCTGGCAACCTCATGGAAGGGGTACGGTTTTTCCCCGGCGGTATGAGAACACAGTCGCTGATTATTTCCAATGAGTCCAATACGGCTCGCTTTGTCAGCACAATTCACTTGTCTGGACAGTCAAAAGCCGTGCCGTTGCATTAAGTTGTTAGTAGTTGGTTGTTAGTTGTTGGAAGCATTGCCGCTAATAACTAACAACTAACAACCAATCGCTGAGATTCGGTTCACATCAAAAGAGCGCATTTTGAAATGAATATTGCCGTCGTAGGGTTAAGCCACAAAACAGCCCCGGTTGACGTTCGAGAAAAACTGAGCATTCCTGAAACCCTTTATGAGCGGGCGATCGCACAACTTTGTGCTTGTCCTCACCTTGAAGAAGTTGCTGTTCTCAGCACCTGCAATCGTCTAGAGATCTATCTGGTCACGAGTGAGACAGAGCAAGGCATTCGTGACGTGACCCAATTTTTAAGCGATCACAGCAAGCTTTTGCTCCCGCAGCTCCGACCCCATCTGTTTACCCTGCTGCATCAGGATGCGGTCATGCACTTGATGCGAGTGTCATCTGGGTTAGATAGTCTGGTGCTGGGCGAAGGACAAATTCTGGCGCAGGTGAAACACTGCCACAAGCTAGGGCAACAGCATCAGGGGATTGGGCGCGTACTCAATCAGTTGTTTAAACAGGCTCTGACAGCAGGAAAGCGCGTCCGCACTGAAACCAGCATCGGCACAGGCGCGGTCTCAATCAGCTCCGCCGCAGTGGAACTGGCGCAAATTAAAACCCAAAATTTAGCTGCCTGTCGGGTCGGCATTCTCGGCGCAGGCAAGATGTCACGCTTGCTGGTGCAGCACTTGCTATCAAAAGGCGCAGTCAATATCTCGATCGTAAACCGATCGCTAGAACGAGCGCAAGAACTAGCAAAGCTCTTTCCAGACGCAACCCTGCATCTGCACGCCTTATCCGATCTGCCAACGGTGCTGTCAAACTCTGACATCATGTTTACCAGTACAGCAGCTACAGAACCCTTGCTCGATCGCGCCAAGCTAGAAATGGTCTTAGACCCAGCTCAACCGCTGCTGCTGTTTGATATTGCTGTACCACGCAACGTTCATAGCGATGTGAACGAACTGTCTCACGTACAGGCGTTTAACGTGGATGATTTGAAGGCAGTCGTGGCGCAAAACCAGGAAAGCCGCCGTCAAATGGCAATGGAGGCAGAATTGTTGCTGGATGAAGAGGTTGATACGTTTGATAGCTGGCTGCGATCGCTTGAAACTGTCTCTACCATCAGCAGTTTGCGTGAAAAAGTTGAGACCATCCGCGCTCAAGAGCTTGAAAAAGCGCTTTCTCGACTGGGCACCGAATTTGCCGAAAAGCATCAAGAGGTGATCGAAGCCCTTACCCGTGGCATTGTCAACAAAATTTTGCACGACCCGATGGTACAGCTACGAGCACAGCAAGACATCGAAGTACGACGGCAGGCGATGCAAACCCTCACCACGCTCTTCAATCTAGAACCAACCTCAAATAAACAGTTTGGGTAAGATCAAACAGCAAAAGCCCCGATTTCTTGGAGAAGTCGGGGCTTTGCACCGCCTTAAGCTCAAATGCCTACAGCCTGGAAATCGCCTAGAATTCTCACTTCTGGCTCCAAGTGCAGCGACCAATGTTGCTCCACCTGCTGCTGTGCGTGACGAATGAGGCGAAAAATATCGCCTGCCATCGCATTGCCACAGTTGAGAATGAAATTGGCGTGACGCTCAGCAATTTGGGCATTCCCAATCTGGTATCCTTTGAGTCCAACTTGCTCAATCAGCCAGCCTGCTTTGTACCCGATCGGGTTACGGAAAACACTGCCACAACTGGGCAAATGATAGGGTTGCGTTGTGCGACGGTGCTGGTGATGCTGGCTTGTCAGCTCTGTCAGTGCTACTGGATCAAAACCGGGCTGCAACTGAAACGTTGCCTGTGTCACCAACCAATTGCTCCCTTGTAGCGCTGATGTGCGATAACGATAGCGCAGATCTTGCGCGGTCAGCACTTTGGTAGTGCCATTGGGAAGCAGCACACGCGCCTGCACCAGGTAGTCAGCAACGCAGCCACCGTGAGCACCCGCATTCATCACAACAGCGCCTCCAACGGTGCCAGGGATGCCGACTGCCCATTCCATCCCTTTCCAACCGCGATCGGCGGCTGACCATGCCAGACGAGGGAGGGGGTCACCCGCACCCACCGTCACCTGCCCCAATTCTGGGTCAAATTGGGTTTGGCGCAGACGACGAGTGCTCATGACCAAACCAGGTAAGCCGCGATCGCTAATCAGGAGATTCGAGCCTGCTCCCAGAAGCGTCACTGATAAGTCATGGCTTTGTGCCCACTCAAAGCTTGCCTGCAACTCGGTGATTTGTTTAGGGGCAACGTACCACTGGGCAGGACCACCCACACGGAAGGAAGTAAACGCTGCCAGGGGCACGTGAGGCTTGACGATACAGTCAGTGCCAGCGAGTCGAACAGGTTGGGCATCGCTCAGTTGGTTGACATACTTGAGTGGTTCAAAACTCAAACGAGCGGTGCCAGGAATAGCAACTTTAGGGGGATCGTACGAGAGCGTCATGGTGTTAAATCGTTTTTGTGACCCAACCAGTCAGCGCTAGTGGGTGCGTTGGTCTAAAGTCGTAGTGGTAAAGCATGGCGCTAGGCTTGGTTGCACCATGCCTGCGATCGCCCTTGCTCGATGCTCTGATGAAATGCCATCACTTCAGGAATCAGCTGATTGAGGTTTCCTGCTCCCAAAAAGAGCGCAATATCCCCAGGCATTAACAGTTCAGTCAAGCGTTGACTGACTGACGGCAAAGACGGTTGATACTCTACTTGAGGATGGTAGTTTGCAACTAAATCAGCAACCTGCTGACCACTGATATTTCCTGGGTTTGCTTCACCAGCGCTGTAGATGTCACTGATCACCACCACATCAGCATCGCTAAACGATGTGGCAAAGTCTGCTAAAAATGTAAGGGTACGGCTATAACGATGCGGTTGAAAAATAGCCACCACTCGGCGTTTGGAGGAGGAGATACCGCTGACTTGAAGGCGTGCAGCTGACAGTGTAGCTTGAAGTTCGCTGGGATGATGCGCGTAGTCGTCAACAAAGAGGATATCGTTGTACTCACCCCGCCGCTCAAACCGTCGCCGAGCGCCTTCAAAGGTTGCGATCGCCTGCGCGATCGCCGCAAACTCCAACTTCAGTAAGCGTCCCACAGCAACCGCTGCCAGAGCATTGCTGAGATTATGTTTTCCTAACAGCTTGACGTTTAGACGACCCAGAATGACACCCCGCTCCCAAACCCTTGCTGTAGTGCCATCTGCCCGGCAAGTAATACAGTCAACGGTGTAGTCAGCACCCGCATCAACATCTAAGCTGTAGCTGATAGTCGGTTGGAGTTGGTCTCGAACCGTTGCGCAGTCAATACTGCCGATCAGCGTTTGGCAGCGTCCAGCAAACGTTTTGAAAATCGCAATCACTTCATCCAAATTGCTGTAGTGATCAGGATGATCCAGCTCAATATTCGTAATAATGCCGATGCTTGCCGCCATTTTTACTAACGACCCGTCGGACTCGTCCGCTTCAGCAACCAGGTAAGCACCCTGTCCAAGGCGAGCATTGCCTTCCCAAGCGTTAACTTCACCACCCACTACGATCGTGGGGTCAAGCCCTGCTTGCAGCAACATATAGCCAATCATGCTGCTGGTTGTCGTCTTGCCGTGAGTCCCTGCGACCGCAATACTGTCGTATTTTTGCATCAACCCTGCGAGTACATCAGAGCGATGAAAAATAGGGCAACCCAAGGCGTGTGCTGCCAGATATTCAGCATTGGCTGGATGAATAGCAGTCGAGCAGATCACTTGGGGTAGCCGCACGTCTGCCTGATTCGTCGGCGTTTGGTTGCGTGTCGATCGCAGCGATCGTGAACGCTCAGCTTTGATCTTTGCTGGAGCAAGACCAACAGCGGCAGAAGCAAAGGACGCTTGCTCTGACTTTGTAGGCTCTTGAAAAAACTCCAGGTTGCTAGGATCTTGGCT
Source organism: Tildeniella nuda ZEHNDER 1965/U140 (assembly GCA_019358895.1). Classification (GTDB taxonomy): domain Bacteria; phylum Cyanobacteriota; class Cyanobacteriia; order Leptolyngbyales; family Leptolyngbyaceae; genus Stenomitos; species Stenomitos nudus. Next base: position 252,913 of record JAHHIG010000007.1, read on the forward strand.
CCAAAAAATATGAGCACCTTCTTCTTGTAGCCGTTGGGTCAGACGGCTGAGATGCAAATCAGACCCAGACACGGGTAGTCCACGTTTCGCTAAGACATAAGCAAGGGCTGACATTCCAATGCCGCCAATACCAATGAAATGAAATGGTCTACCGCTGAAATCGACGGAATCCAGCATTTTCACTCCTCACACACCACACCAATATCTCGCGCTATCATATCAAGGATTATCTTTTCGGGATACAGCTTTTCTATAAATCTCGCAGCTTGACAACATAGTCTCGTATTGCCAGATGAGATTTAATGACTCTAAAAGCTAGATCGCCTGGTGTTTAGAAATCTGCTCCTATGAAATTGGCTTGAATGCTTGGATTGTACCCGCAAACCCGGATTGTCAAACCAAGCATTACGTCAAGAACAATCGATCTATGTATTAGTTACACTGCTGCTGCGACCGCTTCCTGATTAGTAGCAGTAAAATTTAGCCACGATCGTTCTATTGGTTCATCTGTATCGGTACCAACTCATAGTGGTATGTGTCTCCTCATCTAAAAAGGTTGCAACAGTTTGAAGATGTCTAGATTTTAGGTGCCCTATTAAAGATGTCTAAAATTGCCATCTTTGGCGGTACGTTTGATCCAGTGCATTGGGGACATCTTTTGCTGGCGGAAACGGCATTCGATCAGTTCCATCTCGATCGCGTCATTTGGGTGCCCACGCTTCGCCCATCTTATAAAGCGCCTCCACTGCTTGCCTTTGAGCATCGCCTGGAAATGGTGCGACGTGCGATCGCGGCTCACCCAGGGTTTACCGTCTCGGCGGTCAATGGACAGTCGTCAGACAGGTCTTACGCGATCGAGACGTTCAATCTTCTGCAAGCACTCGAACCCAACGCTCTTTGGCATTGGATTGTCGGCAACGATGCGTTTCAAAGTTTGCCTAAATGGCAAGATAGCCATGTATTAATGAAGCAATGTCTTTGGCTAGTGGCACCGAGAGTGTTGGAGGGCGAAGGGAGAGAGGAGAGGCGAGAGGGGAGAGGGGAGCAAAAAGAGGAGCCAAGCTTCCCAGACGGTCAGCCGATGGAAATTAGCATTCAGGAAGACCAATCTACACTCAAAAATCTGCGTGCTTTAACCTCCTCACCTCCTCACCCCCTCACCCCCTTACCCCCTCACCTTTCCACTCTCTCACCCCATCTCCGCTGGTATCCACTACAAATGCCATCTGTAGCGATCTCCTCTAGCTTGATTCGATCGCGCTGTCGGGAGGGACGATCGATTCGGTATCTAGTACCCGAAGCAGTGCATTCTTATATTGTTGGACAAAACTTGTACCAGATGAGTTAAAATACCTACTTAGAGCTTTGATGATACAAATGGTAATCTAAGTCTGCGTTGAGGGTTGCGGCTAAAGTGGTTGTCAGTAGCGCGATCGGGTTGCTAGTAAGTTGCTTGAAACACCGTGATCATAGAGTGAGTGATTGCACTCGTATCCTTAGAGTCTTATGATCAATTTGACTACCAGAAATCTTTTTAACAGATAGAGGGCAAGACGCAGTGATTAGAGTAGCGATTAACGGGTTTGGACGTATCGGACGCAATTTCATGCGGTGCTGGCTGACTCGCGCCAACAGTCAGATCGAAGTCGTCGCCATCAACGACACTTCTGATCCCAAAACGAATGCTCACCTGTTGCAATACGACACCATGTTGGGCAAGTTCAATGCTGACATTAGCGCCGATGAAAACACCATCACCGTGAATGGGCATACGATTAAATGTACGTCCGATCGTAATCCTGAAAACTTGCCCTGGAAAGCGTGGGACATTGACCTCATCATTGAATCGACGGGCGTGTTTGTCAGCAAAGAAGGTGCCTCAAAGCACATTACAGCGGGCGCAAAGAAAGTACTGATTACAGCACCCGGCAAAGGTGATGACGGTACATTTGTGGTCGGTGTTAACCAGCAAGACTACACGCATGAGAATCATTGGGTGATCAGCAATGCAAGCTGTACCACCAATTGTCTTGCGCCGATCGCCAAGGTAATGCACGAAAACTTCGGCATTATCAAGGGCGTGATGACGACAACTCACAGCTACACAGGCGATCAGCGGCTCCTGGATGCAAGCCATCGGGATTTACGTCGAGCAAGAGCGGCTGCCATGAACATCGTACCGACCTCAACAGGGGCCGCTAAAGCCGTTGCGATGGTGCTGCCAGCTCTAGCGGGTAAGCTGAACGGAATTGCCTTGCGCGTACCAACCCCTAACGTCTCGATCGTTGATTTGGTCGTCCAGGTCGAGAAAACCACATTTGCCGAACAGGTGAACGAAGTCCTCAAAGACGCGTCCGAAAATTCGCTCAAAGGCATCTTGAAGTACTGCGACTTGCCGCTGGTCTCCAGTGATCACGCAGGTACTGATGAGTCTTCGATCATTGACGCGGCTCTGACCATGGTTATGGGTGGCGATTTGGTCAAAGTGGTTGCCTGGTATGACAACGAATGGGGCTACAGCCAGCGTGTAGTTGACCTTGCCGAATTAGTCGCTGAAAAGTGGGTCGCTTAACTGCGTCAGCGCTTTGCTCTAAAATAACCGTATCAATGTCCGTTTCTGAATCGGTTTCCCGTAACGTAGTCATAAACTGTTTTCACCGTTGCTTTCACTCTGAACATTCAGACTGAGATCAGCGGTGAAGATTTTTGAGAGGCTGCTTGCTTTTTACTTCAAGCACTCTATAGCGGTTGTTATGTCGCTCTCAGGAACCACGATCGCTGCGATTGCCACCGCTGTTGTCCCTGAACAAGGTAGTGTGGGCATCGTGCGCGTCTCTGGCTCAGAGGCGATCGCGATCGCGCGTACACTCTTCCACGCTCCTGGTCAGCAACCCTGGGAAAGCCATCGCATCCTCTACGGCTATCTGCGTCACCCCAAAACTCAACAGGTCGTAGATGAAGCACTTTTGCTACTGATGCTGGCTCCCCGCTCTTATACTCGTGAAGACGTGGTGGAATTCCACTGTCACGGTGGCATTATGGCAGTGCAGCGGGTATTGCAGCTTTGCCTGGAGCAAGGCGCACATCTGGCACAACCCGGAGAATTCACGCTCAGAGCCTTTTTGAATGGGCGGTTGGATTTGACGCAGGCAGAGAGTATTACAGATTTGGTCGGCGCACGATCGCCCCAGGCGGCTCAAACCGCACTGGCTGGCTTACAGGGAAAACTCGCGCATCCCATCCGCCAACTCCGTGCTAAGTGCCTGGATATTTTGGCAGACGTAGAAGCACGCATTGACTTTGAAGAAGACCTGCCGCCGTTGGATGAGGTTGAGCTTCAAGCCCAACTAGAGCAGGTATTGGCAGACGTGAGTCGTCTTTTGGCAACTGCCGATCGCGGCGAGCTGCTGCGATCGGGTCTGAAAGTGGCGATCGTCGGTCGTCCCAATGTGGGCAAATCCAGCTTGCTCAATGCCTGGAGCCAGAGCGATCGCGCGATCGTGACTGACCTTCCGGGCACCACCCGCGATGTAGTGGAATCGCAGCTTGTGGTCGGCGGCATTCCCATTCAGGTACTCGACACAGCGGGCATTCGTGACACTGATGATCAAGTCGAAAAAATTGGCGTAGAGCGATCGCGCCAAGCTGCCCAGAACGCCGATCTGGTCTTGCTCACCATTGATGCTCAAGCAGGCTGGACAGATGCCGATCAAACGATTTATGAACAGGTACGCGATCGTCCCCTAATCCTGATCCTCAACAAAATCGATTTAGTGAGCGCGTCTTCCCCACACCCCACACCCCACACCCCACACCCCACCGTTAAAACTGCCGCTGCCCTCAACCAAGGCATTAACTCATTGGAAACGGCAATCCTGGAAACAGTTCAAGCGGGAACCCTGCAAGCAGCAAACCTCGATATTGCGATTAATCAACGACAAGCGGCTGCCCTCACACGAGCAAAAGCGGCATTAGAACAAGTGCAAGGAACGATCGCCGATCGCCTGCCCCTAGATTTTTGGACGATCGATCTCCGCAGCACGATTCAGGCGCTTGGTGAAATTCTGGGTGAAGATGTCACCGAATCGGTCTTAGATCGAATCTTCAGCCGTTTCTGCATCGGCAAGTAAGCGCCTTTGAGCGGCTCTAGCTTTGGCATTTATATACTTAACGCACCATGTTATTTGCCCTCATCCCCCAACCCCTTCTCCCTGGGGAGAAGGAGCTTCCGGGTGCCCTCTCCTGTGGGAGAGGGCTAGGGTGAGGGCGGATTGGGTGACGCAAGATATAAACACCCTAGCTTTAGCCTTGCTCTAAACTGCTCAGATAAGCCGCGATCGCAGCATTTGCCAACTGACTTGCGGGTTTGCCTTCTCGCAATGCTGCTTCTTGTAGTCGTGCGTAAACATTCTCTTGAATAGTGACACGGCGACGCGCTTTGTTGGTTGCTTTCAGCGCTTCACTCTGATCGGGTGTAGAAGGCTCAATCGTCGCAGCAGCAACGCTTTCGGGCTGGTACTGAGCAACGTATTGGTGAATCAACGGTAAGCCCACGCGATCGCAGAAGTCACCAAAGCTCTCACCAGGCTGACGAGACTGCTTAAAGTAGACAAAGATCGGCTCGAAGGCAGTTTCTAGCTCGTTGATGTGGAGCTTTTCTAAATACACCTGCGACAACCGCGTTTGGTTCGGAGCCGCGCCCAACCAGATCTGGTACGTGTCAGGACCATTGCCGACAAAGCCAAGCTCTGCCAGATACGGACGAGCGCAGCCATTGGGACACCCCGTCATGCGGGTGATGAAATGCTCGTGCTCTAGCCCAACACGATCGAGCAGGGCACGGATGCGATCGAGAATGGCAGGAATTGCCCGTTCGGATTCTGCGGTTGCCAGCCCACACGTCGGCAAGGCAGGACATGCCATTGAGTAACGCACCAGCGGATCGATTTCCTCTACACCCTGAATACCACAGCGAGTCAGGATTGTCTGGATTTGGGCTTTGTTTGCTGGGTCGATGTTGTAGAGGATTGCGTCCTGGCTGGGCGTTAGCAGCATCGGCAGATTGAACGTCTGCACCAGCTCTCGGATCGCTGTTTTGAGTTGCAAGCTACCCTCATCTTTAACCCGTCCATTTTGAATGGAGATGCCGACGAACAGCTTGCCATCGCCCTGTTCGTGCCAGCCAAGAAAGTCGAGATACTTAAACTCAGGCAATGGCTTGAAGGGTTCGATCGGCTTGCCAAAATAGCTTTCCACCTTCTCGCGGAAGCGTTCAACGCCCCAATCTTCGATTAGGTATTTCATCCGGGCATGGCGACGATCGGTGCGATCGCCATAGTCGCGCTGAGTGGCGACGATCGCCTTCATCAAGTCATACACATCGGCTTGAGAGACATAGCCGATCGGGTCAGCGATCCGAGGAAAGGTTTCTTCTTTGTTATGAGTGCGTCCCAAACCGCCCCCTGCAAACACATTGAAGCCTTCTAATTCGCCTTGCGGGTTCGTCAGCACAACCAGGCTGACATCCTGCGAGTAGAGATCAACCGAGTTGTCTCCCGGTACAGTGACGCTGATTTTGAACTTACGCGGCATGTAGTGCTTGCCGTAGAGCGGTTCTTCCGGCTCATGGAAAATGGTGCCGTTGCCGTTACGTTGACGGGCAGCGATGACCTCCGGACTTTCTTCTGCCGAAATTGCCTTCTCGCCATCCAGCCAAATCTCATAGTAGGCTCCTGTTTGAGGCGTTAGCAGGTCAGCAATGTTATTGGCATATTCGCGGGCGTACTCGTACTCCGGGCGATTTCGGTAAGGCGCAGCAGGAGCCATCACATTACGGTTGAGGTCGCCACAGGCACCGAGGGTGGATCCCATGCTGTGAACGATCGCCGCGATCGTTGCCTTCAAATTGCGCTTGAGAATGCCGTGAAGCTGAAAGCCTTGGCGAGTCGTTGCCCTCAGCGTGTGGTTGCCATATTCATCCGCAAGGCGATCGAGCGTCAGATACAGCTCTGGCGGAATGTAACCACCAGGGCTACGCGTCCGCAGCATCATCTGATAGTCCTTCTCCTGTCCCTTCAGCCGATTGTCCCGGTTGTCTTGCTGGTAGGAACCGTGGAACTTCAGAATTTGGATCGCGTCCTCAGTGAAGTGTGTTGTGTCTTGCAGCAGTTCAGACGCAACGGGTTCGCGGAGAAAGTGGCTACGGTCTTTGAGACCTTCAACTTTGGAGGGTTTGCGAACAGTAGCAGACGTTTGAGTATTAACCATCAGAAGGGCGACAAAAAAGAGTCAACTAATTACCAAAGCGATCGCGGGAGTCATTGCAATTCCCAGCAAGTCGGTCGGAATCGTGTGAATATTACACAATCCTATCACTGCTTCACTGACTCGCACAGGCTCCAACCGTTTCTAACCCAGTTGAGACGTGATGATTTGAGCAGTCAGACTTCAACGATTGTAACGTTGATCGCCCATAAATTATCGCCCACAGACCGAAGCCCAGGGCGATAAAGGAGCGTTCTTGCAGACGTTGAGTGAGCCTTCACTGGATGCGCTTATGGCTCAATGGAACGGTCTTTGGGTGCTGGGGGAAGCTGAGCGATCGGACGATCGATCTCATCATCGTCTTTAATCGTTTCAGAGGCTTTGTGTAGCAAAGCACTCAGCAGATTCCGAACTTTGTGCTCTCGACGAGCCAAGGCAGCACCAGCCTCACCAATTTGCTGTTCCAACTGGGCGAACTTTTGGTCAGCCTGACCCTTCACAGCTTCGGCTTTAGGGCGCGCCTGACTGTACCAGTGCTTAGCATCGTCTAAATGCTCTTGTGCCTGCCCGTAATACGACTCAGAGCGTGCAGCTAGCGTCGCGCGCAGGATCGCTGCCTGAGCTTGCAGTTGAGCGTAACGTTTTTTCAACAACGATGCTTCTTCGCTGTTCTGGGCAGTAGCAATCGCCTCTTCAACCAATGCCCTAATTTTGTCCGGTGCAGTGTTGGCAGCTTCTTGAACACCTTCCAAACCAGTCGTAATTTCCTGCTCTAACGCCTCTTGCTGCGCTGAAAGCTTGGTTTGCAGCCGTTTTACTTCTGCTTCAGTTTCAGCGATTTTTTGCTGGCGAGCACCACTGATGCCATCGACAATGCCATCGATCGAGGCAGCAATTTCGTCTTTGGTTTCCTTGCCGGTTTCTTGCAAACCTGCGATCGCAGACGAGAAAACATCCTTCACGCTCGAACGAAAGTCGCTGGAGCCTTCTTTGAACTCAGCCGTGACTTGCGAGATGGCAGCACGAACAATTTCGCGGATGCGATCGCTCCGTACTTTTCCGACTTCTTTGACTTGCTTTAGTTCCGTTGCAAGCTTATCTTTCACTGGAGTAGACATGGTTACAAGCTCCTAAATAAGTGGTATGAGCCAGATCAAACGTGCATTCAGCTTCAAAAAACTTGCGAACCTTTATCTAGAACTGTGCTCAAAAGCTGCGATCTTAAAACTGCGCTTTTAGCATCGTTGTCTGACTGCTCCACTCCATCCTGACAAAAGCTACCGCCGTTAACGTCCCTCCTGCGGTAGGAAATCTACACCAAGACGAGTAGTAAAAACCGAAGAGGTTTCCACGGGATGACAAAACTCATCTCGCAAGGTGGTGATTAATACCATTTCACTAAACTGTGTCTACACAGGCAAGCTTCGGCTGGCGATCAGCGGTCAGCGGTCAGCGGTCAGCGGTCAGCGGTCAGCAATAAGAACGAATCTGTAGGGCGATTTTTTAGAATTGGTATAATGCCTCAATAGCATAGAGGGCGCAAAGATCAACTCTCTGCGCCCTTCACGTGTTGGGATTAAACTAGCCAGTCAGTTTCAGAACAAAAGCGGCATCGACTTGCTATGCACTAGAAGCGGTAACCTACGCCTGCCTGAAAGCTTACAGCATCAGCAGGGCTATTTTTGTACGCATCAATGCCCCACTTGGCATCGCCGTAAACAACGACGTTTCTGCCCAATCCGGCTTCAGCTCCAGCAGTAAGAACGGGAGCATTCTTGTTACCTAATGGCGATGGCTTACCTTCTTTATCGGCAAAGGAATAGCCAGCACCAGCGTAGAGGTTAGCGTTGCTAGAAATGGGTAGATCGTAGGTTAAGAGAGGCATAATCGCGGCACTTTCGCCACCAAACAAAACAGCACCTCTAACAGAAATGGGTGCGTTGGGAATGGCAAAACGACCCTGAATGTTGCCGCCAATGGTAGCCGCATCGCCACTTTGTCCACCGTTCGTAACGCCAGATGAAACACCCGCCCCAATGTAGCTGTCGTTAAAAGTAATGGGTTGGGCAGAAGCGTTACCAGCAAAGAGAACGGCAGGCGCGATCGCCAGTGCTGACAGAGCAACAATGCCGACAGGCAGAGCCTTACGAATGGCTGCTAAAAGAGTTTGAGAGAGTAGCATGGTAGAGTTCCTCACAGGAATAGGTTGTTTAGTCCAGCTAAAGTTAAAGTCGAAAAACGTATCAAGTATGTTCCAGAGATTGTATCCAAAAAATGTCGCACAGAGTAGCAGGATAAAAGTGCTGTGTGCAGCTTTGGCAGTAGAAAAAGCGATTGAATCTTTTCTACGTGTGAACTTCGCCAAAAGAGTAAGGCTCACAATTTAAAAAGTTAGAGCTAGCTAACCCTTCTTAATCTGATATAGCGGTTTACTGGAATCGATCGCTGCTTAAAAGGGTCTGTTTTGCAACTGTCACAAATAGTTTGGGTATAAAAAGCAATTGTTTCACTAACAGTAACATCTCCCGTTAAATGATTCATCCAACAGGATGTAGCGATCGACGATGACCTAGTGCTAAGAAATCCCTGTTTTAACCAAAGAGCGTCCTGAATACCGCTTTTTTCATGCTGCTAATTTGCTATCGTGCTACGTAGCCCAGTGCAAAGCTTGCTTGCTTCAACGGCACGCTATGTGTGAACGGTTTGTTCGGGAGCATGTCACCTTTGCGCCCTCACCCTTTTCTTGTATGCCGTAGGCTTTAAGCCCTCTCCCTGTGGGAGAGGGACTTTGAATCTTGCTCCCTTCTCCTTGGGGAGAAGGGCTGGGGATGAGGGCAAAGGCAGCAACTTACGAAAGTGACATGCTCCCGGTTTGTTCTAGGGCGCGTCATCAATTAGCTCCAAAACCTTGCGGTATCGGCATAATCGCGCCCGCCCCTAGCCACCAGGCTAGGGGCGGGAACCCTTGCTGCAAGTCATGGGTAGTTGTAATTGATGACAGCTCCTAGCAAGGGGCGCACGATCGCGCTCAGATAGCGCTAGTCTCTAGCGGTAACACAACCGTAAACGTCGAGCCAGCGCCCACGTCCGAGGTGAGGCTGATTTCGCCTTGTAGCAACCTCACCATACGCGCCACGATCGCCAGCCCCAGTCCAGTGCTGTTGGGGAGCCGATCGAGTTCAGATGGCAGCACTTGAAAGAATGGTTCAAAAATGCGAGACTGATCGGCGCTCGCAATGCCAATGCCCGTATCGCTCACCGCGATCGACCACCAGCCATCCGAGAGCAAACGACATTGTAAGGTTACACTGCCTGCCTCAGTGTAGCGAATGGCATTGCTCATGAGATTGAGCAGGATTTGTTGCAGGCGTAGTGAGTCGGTGACCACGCGATCGGGTGCCTGTTCATCATCCAGCACCAGTTGTAAGTTGGTAGACGTTGCTAGCGGCTGTATGACCTCCATTACCGTTTGAATAATGCCACGTACATCAGTCGGCTCTAGCCGTAGCGTCATCTGACCCGCTTCATACCGCGAAAGCTCTAGAGTATCGTTGATCAGACGCAAAAGCTGGCGGCTGTTGCGCACAACGCGCTCAATGTGTTCCAGGCTATGAAGTGTGTCGCGCACGACGGGCTGACGCTGCTGGCGCAAAAACAGCTCAGAGTAGCCAATGATGGAGGTTAACGGCGTTTTCAGCTCGTGTGCCAGCACCGACAGATTCTCCTGACTAGACTGCACTAGCCGATCGAGTTCTTGATTCGTGAGCAGCAACTGTCCCCGGAGGTTGTCTAGTTCTTGCAAGCGTTCAGTCACGTAACTTTTAAAGCACTGAGCGATCGCCCCATCGACCACCGTATCAATGAGAGTAACCGCCCGCAGCACTTCTTCAGCCGAGCATTGCAGCAAATCGGTGCGGAGAACCTGGATAATTTGCGATCGCAGCAGATGATATTCGCGCGCAATTTCGGTCGGGTCAAAGCCCTGTCCTGCACGCAGCGCGCCATGTTTGAGGCTTGCTTTGATAATGGTATCAACATCATTTTCTTGCGCTTCTGCCAGCACCGTTGCCAGCGCTGCGAGAATGTGGGGAATGTGATCCCGAATCGCAGTCGGTGAAAGGTGATCAGCACTTTTAATCTGTTGATCCTGAGATACCGCCTCTACCCATTGGTCTGTAATGGTTTGCGATCGCTCGGTGAGCAACTGGCTCAAATCAAGGATCGGTGATAGCTGAAAAAGAGTCATACAGGCTCCCCATTAAACGCGAATCTTGTCTTTCGGGGACAACACCTTCAGAACAATCGGCATACGCTCGTCCCTGGGGCAGACATCTATTCTACCTCAGGGCTGATCTTTAAGGTTGCAGCGTCTGCGTTCCCCTTCTATCGTCACCTGCTTCACTCAAACGGTCATACCGACGCACCAAGATTTAGAAGTCAGATTTCAAGAACATGAACTTACAATAAGGATCCGAAGAATGGCTGATTCTGCCACATCAGACCTGAGTTTTGCGGCAACTGCAACGCTTGTAGCCTCAGCGAAAGCGCGAAAGCAGCCCGCTCTGGTTAGAACATTCTGTCCTGAATATCTGTGCTTTCAACTATTATTTGTCGATCGCCATGTTGAATCGTTTGAAAATTGGTTCCAAAATTGGAGCCAGTTTTGCACTTGGATTACTCTTTTTTGCAGTACTCTCGGCAATCTCTTACCGCAGCACCAATCAACTGATTGAAACAGCTAAGCATGAATCTCACACCTATGAAGTGATCGGTGAGCTTAAAGATTTGCTGTCTCAACTCAAAAGTGCTGAAACGGGACAGCGCGGCTACCTGCTGACAGGCAAAGACGAGTACTTACAGCCTTACAACGCAGCGATCGATACTCTAGATGGCAAGCTCAGAGGGCTGCGAAAACTGACGGCAGACAATCCGATGCAGCAGAGCAAGCTGGATGCTTTGGAACCGTTAGTGAACGCCAAAATGGCTGAACTGAATCAGACGATCGAGCTACGCCAGCAGAGAGGGTTTGAAGCCGCACAGAAAGTGGTGCTGACTGACCGAGGCAAGCAGTTCATGGACGACATCCGCAAGGTGCTGGCAGAGATGGAAAGCGAGGAACGATCGCTCCTGCAACAGCGATCGCAAGCCGCCGCGACTGCTGCCAAGCAAACAACCGATAGCGTGACCTATGGCATTCCCGTCTACTCGCTGCTGTTGGTTCTCCTTGGCTGGGCGTTATCACGTCACATTTCACGACCGCTCAGTCAAATCTCAGAAGTCGCCGATCGCGTTGGAGAAGGCGACTTGGACGTGACTGTGCCGCTGAGCGATCGTCAGGATGAAATCGGCATCTTGACGCGCACCTTCAATCAGATGATTACCAATCTGCGAGATACCAATCAACGCAACGATGAGCAAACCTGGCTCAAATCAAACCTGGCAGACTTCGGTCGAATGCTTCAGGGTCAGCGCGATCAAGAAGCCGTAGCGCGTCAGATTCTCTCCAAGCTGGCACCCCTCGTTGGCGCACAGCAAGGCGTTTTTTACCTGATGGACACCGATACTAATCCACCGCTGCTAAAACTGCTCAATAGCTACGCTCATCAAGAACGTAAGCATTTGGCAAACCAGTTTCGTTTGGGTGAAGGACTCGTAGGGCAGTGCGCCCTGGAGAAACAGCGTATTTTACTGACCAACGTACCCAGCGACTACATCCGTATTGCCTCTGGCTTAGGCGAAACACCACCCATCAACATCGTGGTCTTGCCCATCCTGTTTGAGCAAGCGGTTACTGGAGTGATGGAATTAGCGTCGCTACAGCGGTTTAACGAGGTTCAACTGATGCTGTTAGAGGAGGTGAGCGAAAGCATTGGCGCAGTACTCAATACGATCGCCACTGATCTGCGGACGAACGAACTGTTGCAAGAAGCTCAAACGCTAACCGAAGAACTCCAGCAGCAGCAAGACGAACTTCAAGAAAGCAACCGCTTGCTAGAAGAACAAACCGAAATGCTGCAAACATCGGAAGCGCAACTGAAGGAACAGCAGGAGGAAATGCTGCAAAACAACGAGGAGTTGCAGCAGCTAAACGAAGAGTTGGAAGAAAAGGCGCAACTGTTAGCAGAGCAAAAGCAAGAAGGCGAACAGAAAAATCAAGCCATTGAGCTGGCAAGACAGGCGATCGAAGAAAAAGCCGCACAGCTCACCCTCAGCTCTCGCTACAAATCTGAGTTTCTCGCCAATATGTCGCACGAATTGCGAACACCGCTCAACAGTTTGCTGATTCTGGCACGTCTGCTAAGTGAGAACGGCGAGGGTAACCTGACAGATAAACAGGTGGAGTACAGCCGCACCATTCACGCCGCGGGTAGTGATCTGCTCGAACTCATCAACGAAATCCTCGATCTAGCAAAAATTGAATCGGGCACGGTCTCGCTAGACATTGAGGCGCTACGGTTTGTTGACTTGCAACAATTTTTAGAGCGGACGTTTCAGCAAGTGGCTCAAGATGCAGGGCTGGACTTTCACGTTGAACTTGCCCCAAACTTACCTCCAGCGATGCTGACCGACCCAAAACGCCTCCAGCAAATTCTGAAAAACCTCTTATCAAACGCCTTCAAGTTTACAGAGCGTGGCAGTGTCACAGTGCAAATTGCGCCGAGCGATCGCCCACCTCTATTGGCAGCAGATTCAGTCTCTATGCTTACCTTCGCTGTCACCGATACAGGCGTTGGTATTGCGCCTGATAAGCAGGCAGTCATTTTTGAAGCGTTTCAGCAGGCAGATGGCACCACCAGTCGCAAATATGGCGGTACTGGACTGGGCTTATCAATCAGCCGCGAACTCGCTCAACTGTTGGGTGGGCGCATTGAATTAACCAGTCAACCCGGACAGGGCAGTACGTTTACGCTGGTGCTGCCGATCGAGGTGAGGAGTGAGGGGAGAGGGGAAAGGGGAGGGCGATCAGCCGTCAGCGATCAGCCGTCAGCTATGAGAACGATCTCAAAAACACCCCTTCCTTCTCACTCCTCACTCCACCGCGAAGCGGAAGCAGGCTACACTCCTCACCCCTCACCTCCTAATGAAGTGGATGACGATCGCGCCCTGATTCAACCGGGCGATCGTGTGTTGCTGATCATTGAAGATGATGTTCACTTTGTGCGCATTTTGATGGATATGGCGCGACAGCAGGGTTTTAAGGTGTTGGCTTCGCTTCGTAGTCAGCCAGGATTAGTCCTGGCACAAACGTTTAAGCCTGCCGCCATTATGCTCGATCTGCGTCTGCCCGATATGGATGGCTGGACAGTGCTCGATCGGCTGAAGCATAATCCAGAGACGCGCCACATTCCCGTCCACATTCTCTCGGTGGATGATGAGCAGCAGCGCAGCTTACAGTTGGGCGCGATCGCCTACCTGCAAAAGCCCATCTCGCCAGAAGCACTCACACAAGCGCTAATGGATATCAAAGGCTTTGTGGAACGCCAGGTGAAGAACCTGCTGGTGGTGGAAGATGATCCCGTGCAGGCACAAAGCATTCGAGCGCTGATTGGCAATGGGGATGTGTCTACAAGCGTTGTTGGGACGGGAGCCGAAGCGCTAAGGGCGCTGCAATCGAGCCTCTTTGATTGCGTGGTGCTGGATCTAGGCTTGCCTGATATGTCTGGCTTTGACTTGATCGAGCAAATTAAACAGCAGCAGCAGTTTGCACGCTTGCCCATCATTGTCTACACAGGTAGAGAGCTAACGCAGCAGCAAGAAACGCAGCTCAGACGACTGGCAGAAACCATCATTGTCAAAGATGTGCGATCGCCCGAACGCCTGCTTGACGAAACCGCTCTCTTTTTACATCGTGTGCAGGCAGCACTGCCAGAGTCGAAACGGCAAATTTTGGAGCAATTGCACCAGAGTGATCCGGTGCTGGCACATAAAAAAGTGCTGATTGTCGATGATGATGTCCGCAATATTTTTGCGCTCACCAGTCTTTTAGAGCGCTACCAGATGCAGGTGTCGTATGCCGAGAATGGCGTTGACGGCATCGCAGCACTCCAAAATCATCCTGATATTGATGTCGTCTTGATGGATGTGATGATGCCAGAACTGGATGGCTATGAAACGACGCAAGCCATTCGTCGGATCGAATCCTTTCGATCGCTACCCATCATCGCGCTTACGGCAAAGGCAATGCAGGGCGATCGGGAAAAATGCCTGGAAGCAGGCGCATCAGACTACATCACTAAACCTGTTGATACCGAACAGCTTCTATCGCTGCTACGGGTATGGCTCTACAGCTAACCAACCATTTGACTGGCAAACACTCTAGCGTTTTTGCTGGTTGCTGCTTCGACTTTTTACCACTTCTCCATCAATTTCTGTGGCTTTGATCTTTTCGTTATTTTCTTTGGCGTGTTCAAATGCAGCTTGAGCCAACTCCTGCCGTGACCCTGTTGCCTCGGCTGCTCGCGCATGGTTGTAGGAAGCGATCGCGTGGCTTTGAGCCGCTTTACCAGCAACCTCAATCGCTACACCACGTTCATCCTGCTTACGGCTGAAACAGTCGTCAGAAAATGTTGCTATAGTAAAACATTTGCCTAGCCATCGTCTACCTTTAGATAGTGCTGAAGGCAGAGCCAAAACTGCTATGGTCGGTTGACATGGCTATAAATCTGTCTTAAGCAGTAAGTCTTAAGCAGTGAACCCCAAAAGGCTACAGCTTTGGAGTCAATAATTTTGCCCTTAACCAATGACTCCATTCAATCCTAATTTAGAAGATATTGAGGTGCAGTTGCTTCTAGAGGGCGTTTATCGGTACTACGGCTTTGACTTTCGAGACTATGCACCGTCATCAGTGAGGCGGCGTGTTCGCAAAATCTTAGCGGCAGAAGGACTCACCACTATTTCAGCCCTGCAAGATCGCCTTCTGCATGATGTCGCCTGCTTGGAACGGTTCTTACTGGGGCTAACGGTAAACGTCACCTCTATGTTTCGTGACCCTGGTTTCTTTGTGTCCTTTAGAAAAACGATTGTCCCGCTGCTACGCACCTACCCGTTTATTCGCATCTGGCACGCAGGCTGTTCGACGGGGCAAGAGGTTTATTCGATGGCAATTTTGCTACAAGAAGAGGGATTGTATCACCGCTGTCGCATCTACGCAACGGATACGAATGAGCTAGTTTTACAAAAGGCAAAACAGGGCATTTATGCGATTGAACTCATGCAAGAGTACACGCAGCTTTACTTAAAGGCGGGCGGTATGCGATCGTTCTCCGAATACTACACTGCTGGGTACGGCAATGCGATTTTTCGTGCTTCGCTGAGAGAAAACATCGTCTTTTCGCAACACAATTTAGCGACTGACAGTTCGTTTAACGAGTTCAATGTCATCCTTTGTCGTAACGTTTTGATTTATTTCAACCGCACGTTGCAACAACGGGTACATCAACTGTTTTACGATAGTCTCTGTTCGTTTGGTGTGCTGGGATTGGGACAACGAGAATCACTGAAGCTATCGCCTTACGAACCATGTTATGAAGAAATTGCGAAGGGGGAACGGCTCTATCGGAGGTTGGACTAATGCCCTTTGAACTGGTTGTCGTTGGCACCTCTTTGGGTGGCTTATCGGCGCTTAGAGTGCTGCTTGAAAGTTTAGTAGAACCCTTTCCCGTAGCGATCGCTGTTGTACAACATCGGCATAAAGAATCTGGCAACCTGATGAGTAGATACATGCAGCAGTACACAACGTTACCCGTGCTCGAAGCAGAAGATAAAGACGAGTTGCTGCCGGGACATGTCTACGTAGCTCCAGCCGACTATCACTTGCTTGTAGAACGAGGATACATGACGCTCTCGGTTGACGAACCAGTTTGTTTTGCACGTCCCTCTATTGATGTGTTGTTTGAGTCAGCGGCGGATGCCTATGCTAATCGTGCGATCGGTGTCATCTTAACGGGGGCAAATCGTGATGGCACTAACGGGCTGGCGCGCATCAAAGCGTGTGGGGGAGTGGCGATCGTTCAAGACCCGGCAACGGCTGAAACGGGCATCATGCCCCAAGCCGCGATCGCAGCCACAGCGGTCGATGCCGTCTTGCCGTTAGCAGAGATTGCGCCCTACTTAGTCAATTTGTTATCCCGTGTGCGGAGTTAGTGGTATGACGTTGTCGTCTCAAGTCAACATCCTTCTAGTGGATGACTATCCCGAAAACCTGCTGGCGCTGGAAGCGATTCTGGGCAGTCTGGGTGAAAATCTGGTGCGGGCAAACTCTGGGCAAGAAGCACTGCGATGTTTGCTGAACCAGGATTTTGCTGTCATCTTGCTAGATGTGCAGATGCCGGGTATGGATGGCTTTGAAACAGCAACACTGATCCGCAATCGAGAGCGATCGCGCCAAACCCCCATCATTTTTCTCACCGCTTTTAGTACCAGCGAACAGCTCATGTTCAAAGGTTACTCGTTAGGCGCGGTTGATTATTTGCTGAAGCCGATCGATGCGAGTATTCTGACCTCTAAAGTGACGGTTTTTGTCGATTTATTCAAAAAAACGGAAGCGGTTAAGGCACAGGCAGCCCAGCTTGCGGCAATTAATGCCGAACTGAGCGACAGTGAAGAGCGGTTTCGTTCCCTTAGCGCCTATGCACCCGTCGGCATTTTTATGCACGATACAACTGGCGCTTGTACTTACACCAATCCACACTTTCAGGCGATCGGCGATTTGACACTCTCAGAGAGCTTGGGTAACGGTTGGGTCAGACGCATCCATGCCGACGATCGCGATCGCGTTGTCCAAGCGTGGCAGGCTTATATCAATGGGCAGGCAACTGAATATGCCACTGAGCATCGGTTTCAGCATCGTGATGGCACTGTGCGCTGGGTCTATGCCCGCTCCTCGCCGCTGTTTTCTGACTTGTGTGAACTGACTGGCTATGTTGGCACCGTGGAAGACCTCACCGAGCGTAAGCAGGCAGAAGAAGCCCGCGCTCAGGTTTTTTGTGAGCAAACGGCTCGGCGAGAAGCAGAAGCTGCCAATCGCATGAAAGACGAATTCCTTGCTGTGCTGTCGCATGAACTTCGGACACCGCTCAACTCCATGCTGGGCTGGTCTCGCCTGCTGCGATCGCGCCAGTTAGATGAGGAGACGATCGTCCGCGCGTTAGAGACGATTGAACGTAACGCTCTGGCACAGGCACAATTAATCGACGATATTCTTGATGTTTCTCAGATTGTGCGCGGCAAACTACGACTCAAATGCCAGGTGTTGAATCTGGTGACAGTAGTGGAAGCGGCGATCGAGTCTGTCCGCCCGATGCTTGAAGTGAAAGCCATTCAGCTAGAGTCGTTGCTTGATCCAGCCGTTGGTGAGATTTGGGGCGATTCTATCCGTTTGCAACAAGTGGTGTGGAATCTGTTGACCAACGCGATTAAGTTTACGCCGACTAATGGTCGCATGACAGTGCAACTATCGCTGGCTCAAGAACGATCGCTCTCAGCAACGGAACAGCCTGATATACGCTCTGCCCAAATCAGAATCAGCGATACGGGCAGTGGCATTAGCCCAGATTTTTTGCCGCATGTCTTCGATCGCTTTCGGCAGGCAGATAGTACTACCAGTCGTCCTCAAAGCGGTCTGGGGCTTGGTCTGGCGATCGTTCGCCACCTCGTTGAACAGCACAAAGGCAATGTACAAGCAGAAAGTGCAGGTGTGGATCAAGGTGCCACATTTATCGTAACCTTGCCCCTTCTAGACACAAAGGCTGAGCTGAACGGTAGTGCAACGCACGGTATACAAACCAACGAGACTAGCAATATGCCCCTCAACGCTGGTGAAGCAACGTTAATGTCCTCACAGCTACAGTCTGAGGGCAATGCAGTGTCAGCTCCAAGTACGACTCCACGTGTACTTTTTTGAGTGGCTTACTGTCTTTGGCATCTACTGTCTTTGGCATCTACTGTCTTTGGCACAATCGTTGCTTGGGCACCAGCGGTGTTGCGTCAAGGGATGACTGCTGTCGTATCTTCCTACGTTTATACCAATTCTACAAAATTGCCCTACAGATCCATTCTTGCTGCTGACTGCTGACCGCTGACCGCTGACCGCTGACCGCTGACCGCTGACCGCCAGCCAAAGATTGAATCTGTCGCTACAGTTTAGGGAAATGGTATTACTCGGCAACACGTTGTTAGAGCAGCCTACCGTTACGCGTTAAACCCATCAACGCGGTAGCCACTATCGGCGAGCAGGGCATAGTCTACTGTCGTAGGGGCATACAGACGGTAGAGCCACTCATAAGACAAGATTGACTGCACGCTGTTAGCAGGATGCGCGTAGTCATAGGTGCCCGTTACAGGGTTGGCTCCGTCCTGGGATTGTAGAGGCATATAGCTACCTCCATTGGCTGCTCTGGTGTATTCTCCCTTGAAAACAGCCGTTTGAGGGGTTGAACGATCCACCAGGTTGTAGCCAATCCAGTTCAACCCAACCAGACCCAGCACATGCCCAATTTCGTGCGTCACGACCTGATAGAGTAGCCAACCTGTAGGGTCGTTGGCAGCAGAGAAGCTATCGGCATTAATGGCAACCTGCCCGACTCGTGGCATGAGATCTGGAGAAGAAATCCAACCACCAAACTCATAATCGGGTCCGCCGTTTGCGGCTTCTAGCCCAGCGTTACCTTGATAGGGATTCAGAAAAATAAGGAGATCATCTACATACCGTTTGCTGGTAAAGCTGTAAGAACGAGTGGAGTTAGCATCCAGTCTATTAATCGCGCTATTGAGCTGAAAATCAGTCCATTCGTTGGCAATTCGCGTTGCCCAGTCGTCAGCGGCTTTTTGAGCGATCGCCCGCTGCTGAGATGTCCAAAAGCCGATTGAGTCGTTGCGGAAATCTAAATCAATGTTGAAGCGGGTAGAATCAGGCGCATAAGTGTTGGTCACCTTACCCAGGTCGTACACAGCGCTGCCCGTCAAACCGCCACTCAGTGTGTAGCCAACGGTGTTGCCGAGTAAGCGATCGCTGCTGGAATTGTCATCTTCGGCAATGAACGATACTGTACGCACGGTTTTCCAGTTTTGGGGGGTAAACGTCAGCGTGTTTTGCGTACCGTTGCTAACGATGCCATCAGCATCAACCACCACAAAGCTACCGGACGAGAACGTTAGAGTCACGTTGTTAGCAGGAGCTTGCGTTAGCTGGACTTCAAACGTCCCGGTATTGCCTTCTTGACCATTAAAGGTGCGATCGCTAATCTGCACTGTACTGGGAGCGATAAACGTATCCTGTAGCCCAATCTGCCAGTTTAAGTTGCTCATAGGTGACAGATTGAGCCGCTGGCTGGTGTCTTTAAGATCATCCATGAT
Organism: Tildeniella nuda ZEHNDER 1965/U140; assembly: GCA_019358895.1. Taxonomy (GTDB): domain Bacteria; phylum Cyanobacteriota; class Cyanobacteriia; order Leptolyngbyales; family Leptolyngbyaceae; genus Stenomitos; species Stenomitos nudus. Next base: position 272,530 of record JAHHIG010000007.1, read on the forward strand.
CCAGGCAACATTCTCTCCAGTCGCGCTGTTACGCCAGAGAATGTCTGTTTTGCCGTCGCCATTGCTATCGCCAGTGCCCCGAATTTGCCAATTTGAGTCGCTTACAGACGGCAAAAAAGTGGTGCTCGCGATCGTGGTGCCGCTCAACGACCAGATAAAGTTTTCACCTGAAAGGATATTGCGCCACAGAATCTCTGGCTTACCGTCGCGGTTGAAGTCTGCTGCTGCTTGAATTCTAAGGTTTGTTCCGGCTGCGGTTGGCAAAGACACTGTGCTGCCCATTGTTGTGCCGTTCATTGCCCAGACGATATTCTGCCCGGTGGCGTAGTTGCGCCAGAGCAGATCGGGTTTCCCATCGCCTGTGAAATCTACAGTGCCTTGAATTTGCCAGTTTAAGTCTGCGATCGCTGTGAGAGAAACGCTCGATCGCAGCACCGTACCGTCCATGACCCACGTCACATTCTGCCCAGTGGCATAGTTGCGCCAGATGATGTCGGTTTTACCGTCACCCGTGAAGTCATTTGCCCCCTCCATACGCCAATTGGGATCGCCAACTGACATTAGCGCGACAGTCGAAACACGAGTCGCACCATTCATCAGCCAGACTTCGTTTTGACCAGTCGCGTAATTGCGCCACAGCAAATCCGTCTGACCATCACTATTAAAATCTGCTCCCACCTTCAGAGGGCGCACTGCTGGAGCCTCAAGCGGCAAAGCAGACACCAGATCTTGCGACGATTCAGGTGCTGTGGCAGCACTCGCCCCAGAAATAGTGGTATTGCTGAAGTTCGGCGCACTTAAGATAGGGGCAGGACGGCTCAAATTTAGAGGCTGGCTTGACGTTAACAGCGCTGCCGCTGAGTTTTGACCCGCGCGTGAGGCAATGTCAGAGGCATGATTGTCGCAATCGACGAACATTGGGCAACCAAGAAGATTTATGGTCTTATTTTATACCGTTTTGATTCCTCACCCTTCAAGAATGTCTGAGTTGGAGCGCTATTTTGGTCTAGAGTAAAAGTTGTGTGAAGGCGATCGACAACTCTGTAAAGAGTGCTATGCCTACCGATGGCTCGTATCCGGATCACACGCGCAAGCAAAAACGCCACCGAAGCTAACTCAGTATCGGCTCAAACAGATGTATCCATTTATTCACCGTACTGGGCGATAGAGCGAGCGAGAATGCTCATCACTTCACCGGGGTTAGGTCCCGGTAACAAGGGACTCCATTCACGCACTTCAGCAAACCGCAGGCGATGCAAAGTTTGAATCGTACCAGTCACGCCTTGACGAGAGCCAATCACTAAAATTCTCAACGACTCACGATCGGACGTTTGGTCTCTAGACTTCTTACTGGCTGTAAAATCAGACGCGTTGCTGGCAGAAAGCAAAAAATTTTCAGGCATAGAGCTAATCCAGGATGACATAAATGTGATCTTGACTACCGAGTATTGTTTACTGATAGCAATGCTAGTTAGCCGTAGCACAGTCCAGCTTAACTGGCACTTTACTGATGGCACTGTGCGGTAGTCTGTCAATTAATTTACACGGTAAAGAGTAGAATGTCAATCAATCGATCAGCTGCGTTTGCTTGCACTTGCTATAGCAGCAGCACACATCAAGGTGTGGGTATGACTCCAAGCTCAGTGCTTTATGGCTCGATTCCTGCTTATTTAAACCCAACTAATGGTGCGAAGCCATTTCCATACGCCTGTATGTCTCCTGACAATGACTCCCTGGCTTTGCTCTTTTGCGATCGCCATCAGTTCGTCTGTGCTAAAGCTATAGCCTAACTGCTCCGTGATTCTCACGAAGTCATCTGGATTCGTTACACCTTCAAACCGATCGCGTAACGTTTCGTCGTAGGCGATCGCTTCAAGAAATCGATTCGCGCTTTCTGTAGACATCCTTGAACCTCCTGCTGTAGCATTTCCACCCAACTTCACGATCGTCCTTATCGTTATATTGCCCTAAATGCCACCCGTACTAGCAAGACGGTGCAGGGGAATTAAAGGGTAGCCTCATCTAAAGCGCTTAAGAAAATCATAGATACCTTTAACAATCTACTAGCCGTTTTAAGTTGCAGACAGACTTTGTACGGGAGCATGTTACTTTCGTAAGTTGCTGCCTTTGCCCTCATCCCCAGCCCTTCTCCCCAAGGAGAAGGGAGCAAGATTCAAAGTCCCTCTCCCACAGGGAGAGGGCTTAAAGCCTACGGCATACAAGAAAAGGGTGAGGGCGCAAAGGTGACATGCTCCCCTTTGTACCTATCTAAAGTGGGCATGTTTACATCAATCAATTAAATTAGAAATTGTTGGTCGAGCAGCAATTAATACCAGTTTGCTATAGCAGTCCTAGATCTTTTGTGAGCAAGACTGCCTCATTTAGCAGTTAACAATCAGCAAAAAAGCTGATCGTTGACCGTTTATAGCGGTTCCTAATCCAGTGAAGTACAGTCGTAAAAAGGCAGAGGGCAGAAGTTAAAGAGCACAGCGCTTTCCTTCTGCCTTCTGCCTCCTGCCTTCTGCTTTAATCACAAGCATCAGAATAGCGCCAGTTTGAAGGTTAGTCTGAGAGGATGTTTTAAAAATCCAGGTTCTTGTAGCCCTGGCGACTGAAGTCGCGGCTACACGGACAAAACCTGCCTTCGCAGGTTCCCAAGCCTTCACGTTTCGGTAGTCCGCGCAGGCGGACTTTGTTTACGTAGTCGCGGTTTTAACCGCCAGACACTTTTCAAACAACCTCTGAGGTTGAAATGCCTTAATGTTCAGCTTCGTCGAGCATACTTTCAGGTGTGGCAAGCAGTGTCAAAACTTGGTCAAACTGAAAGCCTTCAACCAGTTCAACCAGAACCTCTTTTAAAGCTGAGTGTGCAGGCGGTATTTGCTGCAACAGTTCAAGCACCCGTGAGTCGCTACATTCCAAAGCCGCCTGATGTAGCTGTATTTTCCATGCTTCTGGCAGCTCAGTCAAAGTGGCTTGCAAAGCAGTTTTATCGAGTTGAGGTGTGTGCTGATGACGTTGATCGTGATGATTTGACTGTGCGCGATCGGTCGCTTCGTAAAGATACTGCACACCCAAATGTTGACTAATTTTGGTAAACAATGTGCGCCGCTGAAAGGGTTTGCTGAGAAAATCATCACAACCAACGGCAAGAAATGCCTGCCGCTGTTCTTCAAACGCACTGGCTGTCAGCGCGATGATGATCGTGTCTTTAGTCTGAGCATCAGCTTTGATCTGCCGTGTTGCTTCGATGCCGTTCAGCACGGGCATACGCATATCCATCAAAATCAGGTGTGGCTGCCATGCTTTACAAAGCGCGATCGCCTCTAGCCCGTTGTCCACTTCTTTTAGTTCTAAGCCTGGTAGATCCAAGATTTGTGCAAGCAAATAGCGGTTAGTTGCGTTGTCTTCGGCAATCAGAATCCGGTAAATCGCTTGGTTGGGCACTAGCCCGATGACTGCTTGGGTGCTTGGTCGCAGCGCGGGAGTGGCGATCGACGGCAGGTAACCAACTGGGATAGCGAAAGAGAACAGACTGCCTTGATCCTGTTGGCTTGTAAATGTGATTTCGCCACCCATTAACTGCACAAATTTCTGACTGATAGCCAGCCCCAACCCGGTACCTTCTGCCGAAATCAAGCCTGTTCGAGTTTGCTGAAATGGCTTAAAGAGTTTTTGCTGCTCAGCTAACGCTATCCCCGCGCCCGTGTCTTCCACCTCAAAGTACAACATTATTTGTGGCTCAGAGGGCGCTGGTTCGAGGTGTAGTTCGTTGCTGGAAGAGTTTGGTTCGATCGCTTTTGAAAGCCTTAAGGTGACGCTACCCCGTTGAGTGAATTTGATCGCGTTGCCTAAGAGGTTAATCAAAATTTGTTGGAGTTTACCTTCATCGGCGGTGATTAATGGGGGCACATCATTGGAACATGCGATCGTAAACTGTAGGTTTTTAGTTTCGGCTCGCAGCCGCAGCATTTCCTCTAAATTGTTCAAAAGAGTGTGAAGATTGAAGCGCTCAACGTCTAGAGAGATACGTCCTGCCTCAATTTTAGACATTTCTAACACGTCGTTAATCAACTTAAGCAGGTGCTCACCACTACGGTTGATGATGTGAAGATGCTCTTGTTGAGTCTGTGTCAGCGATGAATCACACGCCATGAGTTGAGAGAAGCCCAGCACTGCATTTAAGGGAGTCCGTAACTCATGGCTCATGTTTGCCAAAAACTCACTTTTTGCCTGGTTAGCACGATCAGCAAGCTCTTTAGCTTGTTGCAATGCGGCTGCCTGCTGCTGCGTTTGGGCAAACAATTCGGCTTGCTGTACCGCGACCCCTAGCTGGCTGCTGATTTGAGAGACAACCCGGATTTCTGCCTCTTGCCACTGGCGAGGAGTAGCGTTCTGGTAGGCTGCTAGCAAGCCCCAGAGTTGGGTACCACAAAAGATTGGGACGGTAACATAGGCGCGTGCTTGTAGCGATTCAAGCAGTTCGATGTAGCACGCATTAAAACCTGCTGCGTAAATGTCTGGCACACAGCAATAGTTTGTTTTCTCACGGTAGAGTCCGCCTTCGTTTGCTTGCAGGTACGTGTCTTGAATCACGACCTCATTGCCATCAAGCCGCTTGATAATACAGTCTGACTGATCAACAGCTACCTTTGCGAGTTCTGGATCGTCAAGGCGAAACGGCACGATCGCGTTCCAGTCTGCTGCCACCGATTCAGCAACCACATTGCCGCTCCAGTCTGGGTTAAAGCGGTAGATGAGAGCACGATCGCATCGCATCGCTTGCCGCAGTTCCACCGTTGTCGTACTAAAAATATCGTTTAGATCTAAGCTCTGTCGCATCCGCAGAATGACGCTCGTAGTGGCACGTTCCCGTTCTGCCATGCGTTGTAGTTCTGCATCTGCCGCAATCCGCTCCTGAATTTCGGTTTCGAGTGCCGTATTGATCTCAATGAGTGCCGTTGTCCGTTCTTCGACTCGAAATTCCAATGCTTCATACGCATCGCTGCGGGCTTGCTCTGCCCATTGACGTTCAAGCTCAGCCGCAGCGCGAGCAGCAAACACATTCACAATGGCAGCTTTGGTTTCATCTACCGCTAGTGGTTGAGTGTTGAGCAGGCACAAATGACCAATGACATGCCCCGTTGCACTCATTAAGGGCACTCCAAAGTAGCTCTTCGCCTGCATTGCTTTGATCACAGACGACTTTGGGAAGCGGACTTGCAGTGTGTCGGGGTAGTAGCATCGTTGAGCCTCTTGAATCACGACCTCACACGGGTTGTTTGCCAGTGGGAAGGTGACATTCTCCGCCAATTTTTGGCTTGACCAGACAGCTAGTGTTTTGAGCCGATCGGGTGGGTCGCCTAGTACTTCTGTCACCATGACATAGGGCACCTCCAGCGCGATCGCCAGATGCTTGACCAGCGCCGGAAAGAAGTCTTTGCCAGTGGCAGCAGCCGTACCAGCTACAATATTGCGCAGTGTGTCTTCTGCCCGCCGCCGTTCGATAATCTCAAGCTGCAATTTTTCGTTAAGCACTTCAAGTTCGTCGGGTGTCTTGAGTGCTAGAAACTGGGGTAACAGGTTCACAAGCTGCAATGCGGTGTAGCAAGAGACTAAAGCCGTCAGCGCATGCACACCGCCTGACAGCCAGTAAGCAGGATGCCACAGTGTCCAAATATCTAGCAGATGCCCGGTGCCGCAGAGCACAATGAAGGCTCCAAACATGGCAAAGACAAAGGAGAACGGAATGTCTTTGCGCTTTTGGATGAAGTAGACCAGCATGGCTGGAATGGAAAAGTAAGCGATCGCAATCAGCGCATTGCTGACAACGTGCAACCCCACCAACGGCGTTTGCCAGAGATAGCATTGTCCATGAGGCATGTATCCACTGGGCGAAAGCAGATTTTTGAGCAGTTCCAGCATGGTTCTCACAGTATTCTCATAGTGGCAACCTCTCCTACAGTGCAATGGTCGCTAAGCTGAGCGATCGCAAAAAACCATTCTGTCGAATCGGTTTGAGTAAGAGGTTAGCGCTTTAGAGGCTCACACTCTTAAAGCACCAGGCATGGCTCAGACCCCTGACGGTCTCAAGAAGTCTCTGTTACCTGTACCTGATTCATTTTGCTTAGCGCTTTTAGGCATGACTATACGACTACAGCAGTCCTAAATCATTTGTAACAAGCCATTTGGAAGCAAGACTTAATCATTTAGCGACCAGCAACTAGCTTTTTATTGACCGCTGACCGCTGACCGCTGACCGCCGACTGCTCATACCAGCATCATTCTCATCATTCAAATAGGATCGCTATATGTGTCTATCGATGCCCCCAAAAGCAGATGCCTCCAGGAAACGCTAGGCGCGTGAGCTAGCTCTTACTATTGTGCCCAGCTCTTCGCGAAAATACTTGGCTTTTATGGTTTTCGACCCGGTTCTTCAAAGAGCCGAAAAGAGCTTGGTCGAAAATTTATGCAAAAAATTTACGCAAATCACCAGACTCCTGATTGACCCGCAGATTTGGTTTGGCTAAAGCTACAATAGCTAAGCTCGACTTTGTCCATTGTGAAGGGGAGGAAAGGTAGCAAAATCAGGAAAGTGTTATTCGATTTCTCCTGATGCACTTGCTACCAAAAGAGTTAATGCCCTGGGTTCTGGTCTTTGCCCCGT
>JAHHIG010000008.1 GCA_019358895.1 Tildeniella nuda ZEHNDER 1965/U140
CGGACGTTTGGTCCGTAAAACCTTGTCGTTCTCGAAAAAATTGAGCAATCATATTGGCGCGATTTGGTACTTTGTGCATCATTACAATGCCTCCCTTCGCTCCTAACCATTACTATTCACCACTACCGTTATTTGAATCATCGAGTGCTTTGATCAACGCAGAAATAATAGTTTTGTCTCCGCTACTGACCTTACCTAACGCGTATGCAGCCGCAGAACGGGTTTTACCGTCTGTATCCTTGGCGAGCATTGTCAGCAGCGTTGAGGTAGCAGCACGGTCTTTAATACCAAAATCACCTAGCGCATAAGCAGCATTTGTGCGGACAAGGCGATCGCGATCATCCAAAACTCCAATCAGCTTTGGGACAACTATTTCAGGGTTTCTGCCTACAATGCCTAGGGTATAGGCAGCATTAGCTTTGACATTAGCGTTTGAACTGTTCAATGCCTGAGCAAGACCTGGTACTGCTGGTTGGTCACATTCAATCAGCTTTTGAATAGCAGGGGTATCCAATTGAGAGAGTTGCTCCAGGTAGTGAACGATTTCTGCCTGAGTGCAAGTCTTTGCCCAAACACTAAAAACAGGTAGCAATCCAACTACTGGAGCAACGACGGTGACAATCAAGACTGTAAGTGCAGAATACTGCTTCATGCGGCACCGATTTAACTATTTCAACCACCTATTTCAACCATACAGTTGTCATCATCATCATGAAGCTGCTTGAACTCAAGGGCTACTCGTTAAACAACTTTTTTGTAACCTCTATTAACAACAGCGCGTCCCTGTACAGCTTCCAGTGACTTTACGTCGTCGCCTGTTCGTATAACAGCAACACCCTGTGCTTCCTGCATACTGCAATACTTTCAGAGATTCCGTCTTGTGAACTGTATGTGCAAAAAACCAAGCGTGCAAGTGGTCATCATTAATCGGATCAAGAGATATTGAGCGACGCATAGAAGCTTGAATACTATCGATCAGCTTATTGATCAAATCATCGGACAGGCAATCCTCTGTTGATGGAGTTGTTTCATAGCCGTCTTTAACTTGCTCTTCTCGCGAAGGCAATTCGGTATATTGCAGCAACTTTTCGTAAAGAGGCGCTTGACCGAAACCCACCCAGTAACTTTCGACTGTTTGGTTACATTGATCAGGATGTTCAATCTGATATCCCAATCGGATTCCTCCTAATGCTTGATCGGGAAAGTTCTGGTTTATCTCTTTCTTTAAGGCTGCTTCTACTTCAAGTAGAAGACTATCCATAACTTCCTCTTGCACAGGTCCGCTTTTCGGTGAGCGCAAGATTTTCCTTGACAATGAATCAAGACTTGGTGACTGTTCTGGACTTTGATAATTAGGTTTGTCTGGCATTTTCAGCTTTCCTATAATTCTTATTTCAACTATAAGTTTCTCCTTAGAAATCTGTATTACCCACGAGGGTAGTCTTGTTAGCAGACCCGGTTGAAGCGGTGAGAAGGAGTAGGGTGTTGGATGAGAGACTTCAAAGAACGATCGCGGCTTCTAACCATGAGGCAGTGCCTTTGAGAGAGGCGATAGGGAAAGCAACAAGACGTGAGCAGAGAATTTCGTCCATGATCGTCGATCGCACCAGACTCAGAAATCGGGTTTCTCAGCCAGACGCTGTTGCCTTGTACTCGACGCATTCACTAGAAACCCGATTTCTTGGCATCACGCGACACATGTTTCAGGTTCAAGGAGCGATCGTTCCGGTTTGAAGCAGCAAAGTTCTGACTTGAAGTGCGATCGTTCCTATTTCAAATGCGATCGTTCCTACTTGAAACAGCAATTTTCCTACTTCAGATGCGATCGTTCCTGCTTTGAGTGCGATCGTTCCAGGTCAAACCAGCAACCTCTGAGCTTTGAGTGCGAGCGTTTGAGTTCTGGGTGTAAATAGTCGCGTGCCAAACCGCAGGTTCGGAGCTTTGAATTGCAAGTTTTGAGATCAGGGGGCGATCGCTTACGATAGGGCTATCTTGAGAAGCTCAATGCTATGGAAACGATGCGGCAGATTGTGCAGGTGAACAGCGATCGTAAAGTTGAACTAACATTGCCAGACGCAGTGGAACCTGGATTGGTTGAGATTGTTGTCGTGTTACAACCATTGCAGCCTTCACAAACACCTGCTGCCCAAAGCATTAACCTCTTTGGCTTCTTGCCCACTCGCATTGATCCGCTTCAGTTTCAGCGCGAGTTGAGAGATGAATGGCACCAGTAACCGTTATCTGTTCGACACCAACATCTTCATTTACTACTTCAACGGGGAAGCCGCCGTTCAGTCAATCATCGGTGAAGTCTTGGCAGGGCAAGCGACCGGATGCTACTGTCCGGTCAGTTGGGCAGAATTGCTCTGTTATCTTGCCCTGACAGAAACAGAAGCCAACCAAATTCGATCCTTTCTGCGTTTGTTCACCAGTGTTCTTCTCAGTGAGCAGGTGCTCGATCGTGCAGCTTACATCCGGCGTAGTCGTCGCATTGCTTTACCAGATGCTCTCATTGCAGCCTGTGCCGTCGAAAGCAACAGCGTTTTGGTTACTCGCAACAGTCGAGACTTCCAGAATATTGTCGATCTCAGCCTTCTCAATCCCTTTGCTCTGTAAGCAACCATTGAGATGTCGATGCATGAGGCAGTGCCTTTGAAGGAGACGATACTACAAGCAACAAGACTTGAGCAGAGAATTTCGTCTATTATCGTCGATCGCGCCAGACTCAGAAATCGGGTTTCTCAGCCAGACGCTGTTGCCTTATCCGCATCGCATTCACCAGAAACCCGATTTCTTGGCATCACGCGACACATGTTTCAGGTTCAAAGAGCGATCGTTCCGGTTTGAAACAGCAAAGTTCTGCCTTGAAGTGCGTTCGCGCAGCGTTCCGTTCGCATCGCGTTCCGCAGGAAAGGAATCGTTCCGGTTTCAAGTGCGTTCGCGCAGCGTTCCGTTCGCATCGCGTTCCGCAGGAAAGGAATCGTTCCGGTTTGAAACAGCAAAGTTCTGACTTGAAGTGCGATCGTTCCGGCTTGAAACAGCAACTTTCCTACTTTAGATACAATCGTTCGAGGTCAGAGTGCGATCGTTCCTACTTCAGATGCGATCGCTCCTATTTCAAACAGCAACCTTTCTACTTCAAGTGCGATCGTTCTGATTTGAAATGCGATCGTTTCTGCTTGAAACAGCAAACTTCGAGCTTTGAGTGCGATCGTTCCGGTTTGAAACAGCAAAGTTCCTACTTAAAACAGCAAGCTTCGAGCTTTGAGGTGCAAGCTTCGAGTGTTGAGGGTAAATCGTTTAAGTTTAGAGGGCGATTTTGTCCCCCTACTCAGGTTCTCACCAGGCAACGGGGACAAAATCGATGCCTGATCCAAAGCGCTTGCCAGGGGACACTTTCACGAGTTGAATGCCGACATTGCGATCGCCCGATGGCAAAAACCGCACTGGTTCTGATGCCCCTGTTGCCACAAAAGCGGGTGATGCAAGTGCTTGCTGCACGCCTGCACGAGTGGGATCACGGGCGATCGCGGCAGCGAGTGCTTTCGTTGCATCATAGGCAGTGGCAGTGCGCCAGTTCACATCGCCACCCCACAGTTGGCGCGATTGCCTTGGAAAGGAGGACTTAAGATTGCCGTCAATATGCCACGGCACTGCCAGCACCATTCCTTCTGCTGGTTGTCCACCAACCTCTAAGGTTTTCGGTGCATAGACATCATCCCCTCCTAAAAGGCTCAGGCGACGTTGATTAACCTGCACGACCTGAAGTGCCTGGTCGAGCGTGCCTGTATTTGCGGCTAGCATCAGCAGTTTGTCGTCTTGCTTGAGCGCCTGGTCAACTGCCTGTGCCGCGCTGAAAGTGGGAGCCGACAGATCAAATTCATCGGATACTTGCCCACCCGAAAGGGCGATCGCCGTGACAAATTCTGCCTTCAACGACTGGCTGTAAGCACTTTGAGAGTTGAAAAACACGGCTGCTTTTTTCTGCTGCAAGCGTTTGACGGCATAGTCTGCCAGCGCTCTGGCGGCAACATAGTCGCTCGGCACCGTCCGAAAGGTGTACTTGCCGAAACCAGACAGTTTTACAGTGGAGCTAATGGGTGAAATGCTCACCAACCCACCCGCGTTATAGACGCTTCCCGCTGCCAAGGTGACATCACTGGCATAATGACCCACCACGCCCAAAACATCAGGATTTTGTACCAATGCATTCGCAATTTGTTTCGCTATATCAGGGTTGTTGTCGTCATTGGTGATGACAACCTTGAGTGGAACCGACTGACTCCCGATCGCGCCGTTCAGTTCTTGCTGCGCCTGAGCCACCCCGCGCAAAATTTCTAAGCTGCCGTTGGGATCACTGCCAAGGGGTACGGCTACCGCGATCGCATAAGAACGGTTGTTACCGATACGAGCATTATTCAAGTAAATCAATGTTTCGGGTGCATTGCGCGCCGCTTGCAGGGCTGATTCAAACCGTGCAGTCGCTTCACTGTATTGCTTCGCAGCCATCGCCCTTACACCTGCCTGTTTCGCCAGTGCAAAGGCGGGCTTATCAGTTTTGATTTCGTTCGAAGCTAAGTTACGTTCGCCCTGACTGATGCGATCCTCAATAGACACAGCTTCCCTGGGCACCTGAGGCTCCTTGCTTGCAAACTGAGGCTCAAGCTTGACACCTGCTTTTGGCATGAACCACCAAAACCCAGCGCCCAATAACCCAACTGTGAGCAGGAGTGCCAACACTAGCGCTGGAGTTTCATTTTTCTGCGACATAAGCGATCCAGGCATCGATTCAAATAAGGGTAACATTATCGCTCAGAGCTGTGATGAACGGGTCGATGTGAGTCTTGTCGTGGGTTGCCATGAGGGTCAGGCGAAGACGGCTAGTTGGTACGGTGGGTGGGCGGATGGCTGGTGCAAAAAAGCCCGCTTGTCGTAAAGCTGTCGCCAGATGAAGCGCGATCGCAGGACTGCCAACCTGCAAACTTAGAATAGGAGACTCGGACGGTAGGAGTTTGAGGTCTACATTTGGGCTGGCTACAAACTTCTGGGTTAATGCCTGCTTGAGTGCCGTGACGTTTTGCCAAAGTTGGGTACGGCGTTGCGGTTCTTGTTGGGCGATCGCGATCGCTGTCAGTGCAGCGGCAGTATCGGCTGGAGAGAGCGCTGTCGTGTAAATCCAGCCAGCCGATCGGTTTCGCAGGTAATCGATGAGCGTTGCTGAACCCGCGACATAGCCGCCCAGACTGCCCAACGCCTTGCTAAGCGTGCCTACCTGAATGAGGGTGCTGCCCGTGCAGCCGAAGTGTTCGACACAGCCTGCACCTGTTCCCCCTAAAACGCCTGTAGCGTGTGCCTCATCCACCAGCAGCATGGCATCAAACGTCTCTGCTAAGGCTAAAAGTTCGGGCAATGGACACAGGTCGCCATCCATACTGAACACGCTGTCAGTCAGTAGCAAACAGCGACGGTAGCGATCGCGGTGCTGTTCCAAATGCTGTTGCAACTCTGCGGCATCACAATGCGCGTACTTTAGAACCGTCGCACCGCTCAAAATAGCACCATTCACAAGGCTGGAGTGATTGTATTGGTCGGACAAGATGAGATCACGTTTGCCCACCAGAGCGCTGACCGTCCCCAAATTGGCAAGATAGCCAGAGCTAAACACCAGCGCGTCTTCGGTTTGCTTCAATGCCGCGATCGCCCGTTCCAACTGCTGGTGAATGTCTCGATGCCCACTGACTAACCGTGAGCCTGTGCTGCCCGTGCCGTACTTCTGTGTAGCGGCGATCGCGGCTTGAATTAAGCGATCGTCCCCAGCCAAACCCAAATAGTCGTTACTGGCAAAGTTGATGACGCGTTGCCCATCCATCTCGACCACCGCACCAGCACGTCCCTGAATCGTTTGCACCGATCGATACCAGCCTGCCCGATGAATCGTCGCAAGAGCATCATCGATCCAGGCGTAGGGGTTGGTGGTCATGGGGGAGGAGGCAGGGGGCAGAAGGCAGGAGGCAGGGGAGGCAGAGGGAGCAGGGGAGGCAAGAGGGAGCAGGGGAGGCAGAGGGCAGGAGGCGAAAAGGGTTGTAACGTCTTGCTATCGGAACGCTTCTTAAGGCTAAGGGGGGTTGGCGTTTAGAAGAAAGCTGACCGCTGACCGCTGACCGCTGACCGCTCCTAAAACTCAATACCTGTCTGACGCATGTAGCTGAGCAGCCAACTGGCGATCGTCGCTCGTCGTGTTTTACGGGGCACTAGCTCGTTGACTTTATACCCTTGGAACCCCAGTTTCTCTTTCAGTAGCTGTTTGTCCTCGGCTGGAATCGATCGCGTTAGTTTCACTGTTGCCGGACGGCTGGCAATGAAATCGGGCGGTTCAGGATAGGCGGCTTGCCATTCGGGTGCAACGGCAGCCGTGTTCCAGCGATCGTCTGCGTCAAGGCGGTAGCCGAGATGGTGCCACACCAGTTGATTGACCGTCGCATCCTCCAGCGTTTCATTGAGAATTGCCCAGATTGTTTCAGTCGTTAGCGGCGGAAGGTCAACCATCAGCGTTGTTCGTGTCAGACGTAGGAAGCAATCAATATTATGCCCTTTGCAAGATGCGGCTCTGTTCCTGTGGGTCACAGAATACTCCCAATTATTAGTTTTTGCAGCCGTAGCTTAGAGGAGTGTTATGACAAGTTCTATTGAGTTCAGCTTATTTGCACCCTACAACAATGAAGCTGCGTTGATTGGCTCCTTTTCTGACTGGAACGCGATCGCGATGACGAAGGGTAAGGATGGCTCCTTTCGAGTCAATGTTGATCTGGAAGACGGGGTTCATCAATACAAATTTCGAGTGCGCTCCAAAAGCTGGTTTTTTGAACCGGATCAATGGGTGGATGTGACCGATCCGTACGCGACAGATATCGATGGCACCAGCAGCGAGGAGAACGGCATTGTTCGCATTAAAGGCGGTGAGCGCATCGTTGACACCTATGTTTGGAAACATGACAAGAATCCCCTACCCGCTGACCACGAATTAGTAATTTACGAGCTTCACGTCGCCGACTTTTCGGGCGGTGAGAATGACAAGAAGGCGCGGGGACAGTACAAGCATGTAGTTGAGAAGCTGGATTATTTATGTGAGTTGGGCATTAACGCGATCGAACTTATGCCCATTAAGGAATATCCTGGCAGCTACAGTTGGGGCTATAATCCACGTCACTTCTTTGCCTCCGAAACCAGCTACGGTGCCAGTAGAGACTTAAAGAAGCTCGTTGATGCATGTCACGCCAGAGGCATTCGCATTCTCATGGATGGCATCTACAACCATTCCGAAGCCTCCTGTCCGCTGACCCAGATTGATCACGACTATTGGTATCACCACGAACCCCGCGATCCCGACAACAACTGGGGACCAGAGTTCAACTACGAACACTACGACGAAAACCTGAAAACGTACCCTGCGCGGCGCTTTTCTGGCGATGCCGTGCGCTACTGGGTGGAGGAATACCACATTGACGGCATTCGCTTTGATGCCGCACGCCAGATTGCCAACTACGACTTCATGCACTGGATTGTGGGAGAAGCGAAACAGAGCGCTGGTGACAAGCCTTTTTATACCGTAGCGGAACACATCCCCGAAGCCACCAGCATTACGAATGTGGATGGTCCAATGGATGGCTGCTGGCACGACAGCTTTTACCATTGCATCCTGGAGCACATCTGTGGAGACACGTTTGACCTTGAGCGGCTGAAAGATGTGCTGGATGCCAAGCGTCAGGGCTTTATGGGCGCAACGAATATCGTGAATTACCTGACCAACCATGATCACAATCACGTCATGGCTGAATTAGGCGATCGCGAAATTTTGGGTGAGGAAGCCTTTCGTCGCGTGAAGCTCGGCGTTGCCCTACTCATGACCGCAATGGGTGTGCCGCTGATCTGGATGGGCGAAGAATTTGGCGAATACAAGTACAAGACGATCGACCAAGCAAAAATTGACTGGAGGCTGCTAGATGGCGATTTGAACAAAGGGTTGTTGGAGTCCTACAAGGGCTTGATCAATCTGCGGAAGGAAAACCACGCGCTCTACACCGAAAATATTGAGTTTTTCCACGAAAACCCAGAGGGTAAAGTGCTTGCCTACACCCGCTGGAACGATGAAGGCTCTCGTGTCGTGGTCGTTGCTAATTTCTCTGACCAGTTTTTGGGCGGTTATGAAGTGGCTGACCTTCCCGCAGATGGCACCTGGCACGAGTGGACAGGTAACTATGATGTCGAGGTCAGCGATCGTCGTCTAGCGATCGACCTTGGTCCGTTTGAAGCCAAAGTCTTGGTCTGGCAGGCATAAGTGTTAGCGGTCAGCAGTTAGCGGTCAGCGGTCAGCTTTCTTCCAAACGCCAACCCCCCTTAGCCTTAAGAAGCGTTCCGATAGCAAGACGTTACAACCCTTTTCGCCTTCTGCCCTCCGCCTCCTGCCTTCTGCCTCCTGCCCTCCGCCTCCTGCCCTCTGCCCTCTGCCTCCTCTGCCCCCTCTGCCTCCCCTGCCCCCTCCTGTCCCCTCTGCCTCCCCTGCCCCCTCTGCTCCCTCTGCCTCCTGCCTCTTTCTCACAGTTCTTTGTGGCGACTGAACAAACTTGACCAATCAACGAAACGGCTATGGTAAGATCAGTGACTGCGACTCTATATCAACCAGGAAGACGTACGAGACATGCCTCTGCTGCAACAGCGTAAACAAGAACTGATTTCCGACTACCAGGTTCATGAAACCGATACTGGCTCTTCGGATGTCCAGGTTGCTATGCTGACCGAGCGTATCAACCGCCTCAGCGAACACCTCAAGACCAACAAAAAAGACCATGCGTCCCGTAAAGGGCTGCTGCGCATGATTGGCTTGAGAAAGAGCCTTTTGTCCTACATTCAAAAGCAGGATAATGCTCGTTACCGGGCGCTCATCACACGGTTGGGTATTCGCGGCTAACCGATTCGCAGCTAAACAAGGGCAGGTTTGTCTATGACTGCGAAGAAGAAAAAAGCTCAGAATAACGCTGCTTCCACTCATGGAGAGGGAGCAGAGCCATCTCGGCTACCCTTTGAACCCGCTCAAGCGAGTCGCAAGCCAGCCAAGCAAGCTCCTCCAAGTAATCAAAGTGCGGTAGCGAAGAGCGTGGCATCGCCAGCTAAGGCTATAGATAAGCGATCGAATGCCTCGCCCATCCCCGAAGTCGTTAACCGCCGTATGGTCAGTCGGGCGGCGAAATTTTGTGGTGTTCCGACCGTTTGTGCGCTGCTTACCTTTGTGGTTAGCTATGTTGCCATTGCAAACGACTTATTCAAACCGCCTACAGTGGCTGTGCTTCTGGTCAGTCTGGGCTTTTTTGGTTTGGGTGTGCTGGGGTTGAGCTACGGTCCTCTCTCTGCCTCCTGGGATGAAGAGCGGGTAGGGAGTTGGTTAGGCTGGGATGAATTCAAGCTCAACTTTGGGCGACTGCGAGACTCCTGGAGGGCTGCTAAAGATGAGTCTCCCCCTTCTACCTGAACCAGACCGCAACAGAGCGATCGGATGGCTGGCTCATGCCAATGATGCGTTTGGTTACGTTTGACAGGCGCGATCGTCCAAACTTTCGTCCTCCTCTATTCACTCAGCAGCAGGGATACACCCATGATTGTCGTTATGAAGATTGGCGCTCCAGAAGCCGAAATTACCCGGCTCACTGAGGAGTTCTCTAGCTGGAATCTGAATTCAGAGAAGATTGTTGGGAAGCACAAGGTCGTCATCGGTCTGGTGGGCGATACGGTTGATATGGATCCGCTCCAGATTCAGGAAGCCAGCCCCTGGATTGAGCAAGTCCTGCGAGTCGAGAAGCCGTACAAGCGTACCAGTCGGGAATATCGTCATGGCGAAGCGAGTGAAGTGATTGTGCCCACGCCCAATGGCGCGATCGCTTTCGGTGAAGGTCATCCCCTCGTTGTTGTGGCGGGTCCCTGCTCAGTTGAAGATGAAGCTATGATCGTCGAGACGGCACGTCGAGTGAAAGCCGCAGGCGCACAGTTTTTACGTGGCGGCGCATTCAAACCGCGCACATCACCCTATGCGTTTCAGGGACATGGCGAAAGTGCGCTCGGTTTATTGGCTGCGGCACGGGAAGCGACTGGTTTGGGCATTATTACCGAACTGATGGATGCAGCGGATCTAGAGCTGGTGGGAGGTGTTGCTGATGTCATCCAGATTGGTGCCCGCAATATGCACAATTTCTCGCTGCTGAAGAAGGTCGGCGCTCAAGATAAACCTGTTTTACTGAAGCGCGGCATGTCAGCCACGATCGAAGAATGGCTCATGGCAGCAGAATATATTCTTGCAGCCGGAAACCCGAATGTGATCTTGTGTGAGCGGGGTATTCGCACGTTTGACAATAAGTACGCACGGAACACACTGGATTTGTCGGTCATCCCAGTACTCCGATCGCTCACTCACCTGCCGATCATGATTGATCCCAGCCACGGCACCGGACGATCGGAATATGTGCCGTCGATGGCAATGGCGGCGATCGCGGCAGGCACTGATTCGCTGATGATTGAAGTTCACCCAAACCCGAAGAAAGCGTTGTCTGACGGACCGCAATCGCTTACACCAGAGCGATTCGATCGCCTCATGCAAGAACTTTCGGTGATTGGTAAAGCAACCGGACGCTGGTTTGCCGAACCCGTAGCAGTGAGCGTCTAATCCACATTGGCGATCGAGTTGACGTTCGATCGGCGATCGATACGTTTCATGCAGTCAATTTCTGACCGTGCTGGGTTACAGTCATAAAGCAACACTTTTGTTCACTTTTTGCCTGTGGATTACCAAACAGCGCGGAGTTTGTTAGTCAATCAAGGGATGGCGACAGCACAAAATCCAGATGCACTACTCACTCGCCTGATGCAGGGACAGCCTCCCATTCCTGGACAGGTGACATCGATTTTGCTGGCGCTGAAGGTTGTCTTCGAGTCATTGCGAGAAAGTCCTGAGTTTGAGCGAGACTTGGCGTGTGCTCTGCACCTTTTAGCAAGTGACAGTCGGCAAGAGTTTGAAAACGGTCAGCGAGTCGGAGTTGACTGGCCCCCGCTGCTGGATGAAGACCTGAGTCGCATTGCCGCAGCCGTAAGAAGTATTTTTGTCGGAACGTGGCAGGGGTAGTCAAGCGTTATTAGTTGTTGGTTGTTAGTTTTTAGGAAAGGCTTTAAAAAAGCTAAGCGACTTAGAACTCACAACTTTCTCCCTTCATCGATTGCGTAGTTCGGCTTCTAGCTTTGGTAGGTCGTCTCTTAGAAAAACGGTAATTTTGCCCGTGTAGGCAAAGCCGTTTGGCTGTCGGGCAACTTCGAGCCAGTAGGCATAGCGATCGCCCTCGCGGACTTCTCCTTGCAGCGCTGCCAGCAGGGGCGCATCACGATTGACTGCCTGGTCAAGGGTTTTCTGTGTGGGATAGGCGTAGAGCGTTTTTGCCTGAGCATAATCCTGGTAAACAGTGGGTCCGTAGATAACGCGCAGGGATTCTTGCAGGCGATCGCGACTCACGCCATTTTGCAGATCGAAAAACGAGGTTTCTTCGGTGCGAATGATGCCACCCGTTGCCCCCGATGAAGCTCTGCCAACTTGCAACAGGGATGCCGAAAACGTGAAGCGTTGAGCAGGCGTGTCACTTTTACGTACCAGCAGCTTTTCGCCACGAACAGGGCGCAGCGTCGGGTTTGCTTGAATCCAAACCACTGCCTCGTCAGGCGTTTGTCCCGGTAATGCCTGAACACGTCCTGCAAGCAGGCTGAGTACAACGCTCAATCCCAAAGTGGAAAGCTGTCGAGCAAAGCGCTTTTTCTGAGGCACTAAGTGTTGAGTTTGAAGTGTACGAGGGAAAAGCCTCTGCCCTGGTTTCCATGCCTTTAGCCGATCGAGCATCACCGCAAGTCTGTCGTCCATTGTCCCTGCTTTAATGTCTAGAGTTAAGTCATCTTGCCATCACTTTCGACGTTTGGCACTGCAACGTTTTAACTATTCACCGACGATTAACTTTCACCGACGATCGTTTGAGCGGCGATCGCCTGCATGGTTGCCAGAGGCAGTTGATAAAAATAGTGGCGACGAAAGTGTTCTTCGTTGACCGCGATCGCAAACTGCTCCACGGCTGCCGTCAGCTCATCTGTGTGCAACTGAAGCGGCTCCTGCCACGTCATTTGAAACGCATGGTCGGCATGGCGGACAGTAAAGCCCAGGTACGCCAATGTTTGGCAGCCTAGTTTCAGGGGGCGATCGCCAATGCCTAACTTATCTAACAACTGTGTGCGAGTAGCAGCTTGCCCTGTGCGGCTCAGGTATTTGGCAATGCCGACCAGTTGTTGCCAAAGTTCGTGTGGGTCAATGTAAGCTGGCATCGGGTACGCGATCGCCAGCGATCGTTGCTCCTGCACCGCACGACGAAACCACACCTGCAAATCAGCCCAGCTTGTCGGGCACTGGCGGAGGATAAGAGGTGAGGAGAGAGAAGAGAGGGGTGAGGAGTAGGCAGTAGGAGCAGTCTCTGCGTCTCTGCGTCTCTGCGGTTCCTCGTCTTCCGCCATAGCATCACCCAAGCCTCGCCAATCAAGCATCCACGTCCCCGCAAGACTAGATGCAGACTGCGACGTTGCCTCACAAGGACGCACAGCAATGAGGCGGACTTCGTAGCGTTTCTGGTAGGCATTGAAATCCAGCTCGACGATCGCGTCACACCTGCCCTTCGGCACCTCATCTTGATAATGCTCCCACCAGAGACCCGGAAAGCCCTGCTCAGTCGAATCATCCCAAAGCTCAAATTCAGTTTTGATATAACGGACTTTGCCACCCTTCCAGTCTTTAATGTTCTCATTCCGCACCCGTTCAAACCAGCAATTCTGAAGAAACAGCTTAGGCACTGGATTACCCATTCCACAAGGTTCCAACAGCTTCAACGCCTGAAACAGCTCTTTTCCCAGAGTGGCTACTGTTACCGTTAAATCAGCTTTCACTGCTGGATGCGCCAGTTCACCCAATTGCCGCGCCTGCTGATTAAGCGCCTCTGTAAAAAGCGAAATGTTGTCCACAGGCAAACTTAACCCTGCTGCGTAGGGATGCCCACCAAAGCGATGCAGCAAATGCGCCTGATCTTTTACCAGTTGGTAGAGGTCGATGTGGTTGACCGATCGCGCTGAACCACGAGCGAGAGGGGAAGCAAGGGAGGCAGGGGAAGCAAGGGAGGCAGGGGAAGCAAAGGGAGCAGGGGAAGCAATGAGGGCAGGAGGACTGGTGACTTCTAAGTGTTGCTCCTGACCGCTGACCGCTGACTGCTGACCGCTGACCGCTGACTGCTGACCGCTGACCGCTAACTCCGTATTCAGCAAAATCGTCGGTCGCCCATACTCCTGAGCAATTTGCCCTGCAACCAGCCCCAAAACGCCAATTTGCCACTGTTCATCGGCGAGCACGATAACGCTGGTAGTAGAGAGGTCGATTTGAGTGAGTCGGGCTTTGACTTGCTGCACCACTTCTTTTTGCAGTGCCTTGCGGCGGGTATTTGCCAGTTCCGTTGCTTCTGCGAGGTGATTGCAGAGGGTGACATCCTGACTGGTGAGCAGTTCGACGCAGAAGTGGGCATCTCCCTGAATGCGACTGACGGCGTTAATGCGCGGACCGAGACCAAAGGAAATATCAGTGGGTCGATCGCCGCTGCGTTTACACAATGCCAGTAGCCTAGAAAGCCCTGGTCGCGTTGCTGTTACCGGATCTGCCTGCTTTTGCAATTGTTCAATACCGCGTTGTGCGAGATAGCGGCAGTCACCTTTGAGTTCCACCAGATCGGCAATGAGACCGATCGCCACCAAATCGAGCAATGCCTCCAGCGGTTTTTGCGGCACTGCTGGCAGCGTTTCGTACAGTGCCTCCACCAGTTTGTAAGCGACCGCTACACCAGAAAGGGTTGCTAAAGGATGGTCAGCAGCCAATGCGCGAGGATTAATGATGGCAGTGACGGGCGGACGCGTTTCTGGCAATGTATGGTGATCGGTCACAATCACATCCATACCCAAGCTGCGAGCGTACTCAATTTCGGTCAGATTAGTGCTGCCTGTATCGCACGTCACGATTAAGCGACAACCCTTGGCATGAAGTGTCTCAATGCCCTGTTGTGACAGTCCGTGTGATTCGGTCAGACGATTGGGTATGTAGTAAAATAGCGTTTGCTGCGGGACAAAAAATTGCCCTAACCCATCCCACAGCACTGCCGTTGCCGTTACGCCATCGGCATCAAAATCACCCCAAATAGCGATCGTCTCCTCGTGCCTGCGTGCCTGCTGCAACCGCTCTACTGCCCACTGCATCTCCTGCCCAAACGCAAAAGGGCTGGCAGGTTGATAATAGTCAGCCTTGAGAAAACTCGCCAATGTTTCCCGGTCTTGGATACCGCGTTGCCACAGTAGCTGAGCCACGTACGGCTCAGGCAGTGTTGGCGTATATGGGTCTACAGCCTGCACAAACCACTCTGGCAGAGCGACGATCGGTTGGATTTGCCAGGAGACGGCAGCATCAGGCATGGGAGTGGGGAGTGGGGAGTGGGGAGTGGGGAGTGGAGAGTCGGGAGTCGGGAGTCGGGAGTAGGGGAAGTTTTTCTTCTGACTCCTTCTAACAACTAACAACCAACAACGTTTCAACTCAATCACGTTTCTTTCCTTAGTGCAGAGGTATCCCATGCACGATCGACATCCTGAGTCATTTCCTCATCGTCTGCTTGCAGCACGCGTTCAAGATCTCGCCTGAGCTGCTGCGATCGTGCCAACCGGACGGTATCGTCTTTCAGGTTTGCCATCTCCCAGAGGGCTTCCTCATCATGCTCTTTAAAGATGCGGGTAGAGCGATGCGCTTTATAAGCACGAATCCCCAGGAGTTTGAGGGTTTCTTCTCCCATTGCTAGTGCAGAGTCAAAGGTTTCGCGCTGTACCACTTCTACGCCGCGTTGAATGAACTCATAGGCATGACGGCGATCGATCGCACGTGCCAAGATCTTCAGATGAGGGAAGTGCTTCTGCACAAGTTCAACGATGTGGAGCGATCGTTCGCGATCGTCAATCGCAACCACAAAAAGCCTTGCCTGTCGTGCCCCAGCGGCATGAAGCAAATCAATTCGGGATGCATCCCCGTAAAAAACCTTAAAGCCAAAGCGGCGCAGCAGATCGATTTGAGTGGGGCTGTGATCCAGGACGGTCGCGTTAAAGCCGTTGGCAATCAGCAACCGACCCACAATTTGCCCAAAGCGCCCAAAGCCAGCGATGATGACAGGGTTCTCGTTGTCATCAATTTCATCGGCTTCTTCTTCGATTTCGGCAGCGATAAAGCGCGGTTGAATGAGCCGATCGTTGATGATCATAATCAACGGGGTCAGTGCCATTGAAAGCGCTACTGCTACGACCAACGGTCCCGCTACATCGTCAGTAAGCACCTTATTTTGAGTCGCAAAGGAGAACAGCACGAAGCCAAACTCGCCGCCTTGTGCCAGCGCGCAGCCAAACAGTAAACTTTGACTCAGATCCAGCCGAAAGATCCTCCCCAGACCGACCAGAACGGTGAATTTGACGATCGCCAACGCAAGCACCAAACCCAAAATCAACAACGGTTGCTGCATGAGCAAATTAAAGTTGATACTGGCTCCCACCGAGATAAAGAAGAGTCCCAGCAGCAAACCCTTAAAGGGTTCGATATCGCTTTCCAACTCGTGACGATACTCGTTCTCCGCCAGCACCACCCCTGCTACAAAGGTGCCCAGTGCAGGCGACAGACCCACCTGCTGCATCGCCAGTGCAATACCAACCACTAGCAGCAACGCCATAGCTGTAAAAATCTCTCGCTGCTGCGTTTTGGCAATGATGCGAAAGATGGGACGCGTGAGAAACTGTCCCCCCAAAATGATGCCGCCCACAGTGCCGATAACCAGCAGCGCTTGTTGCCATGCGGGTAACGCTGCGCTCTGAGCTTCCGCTTCTGCCGCTACAAAGATAAGGTCACTGCTTGCCATTGCCGAGGCGATCGGCATCGCCAGCAGCGGCAAGAATGCCAGGATGGGGATCACAGCAATATCTTGAAACAGCAGCACCGAAAAGGCAGACTGTCCGGCTTGCGTTTTCGTTAACCCTTTTTCGTTCAGGGTTTGCAGAACGATCGCCGTTGACGACTGTGCCAGAATCAAACCCACTGCCAGTGCCGTTTGCCAGGGGAGTTTTGCCAGGAGACCGATCGCCGCTATCACTAGCGCTGTCACCAACACTTGCAAGCCACCTAAGCCCAAAATCGGAACACGCAAGCGCCAGAGCAGTGAGGGTTGCAGTTCCAAGCCCACCAAAAACAGCATCATGACCACGCCAAATTCAGCGAAGTGCATGACATCCTCGCCTTCGCCACCACCGACAAACTTTAAGGCAAAGGGACCAATAATTACGCCTGCAATCAGGTAGCCCAGCACGGAACCGAGTCCCAAGCGTTTGGCGATCGGCACCGATGCCACCGCCGCTACCAGATACACAAACGCCTGAAAGAAGAAACCCTCGTTATGCATGGTGTGGTACCTCCGGCAGTTTCAGCACTCGATCGAGGTTGAGATTCCAGTGATTCACTTGCCGTAACTGCTCCCAATGAATGGTGTCGTCACGCAGCGCCGTGATGATAGCGCGGTAGTCGGCTGCATGTTGGTCAATTTGATGGCGTTCTTGCAGGCTATGAGTGCCCTGCACCACAAAGGGCGGCAGATACTCCATCCCGCAGAGACGCGCTGTTTGCTCAAACGGTACCAGCAGTTCCCGAATCGTAAAGCGGTTATAGCCTTCCTGACAGTAGGCTTTCTTGTCACCACCCGTCGTAATCGCAGTGAGAAACTTTTTACCTTGTAGTGCCGTACCGCCCTCCCCGTAGGCGAAGCCATGTTCTAGCACCAGATCCTGCCACTCCTTGAGAATCGCTGGACTGCTGTACCAGTAAAACGGATGATGAAAAACGATGATATCGTGCGCCAGGAGAAGGTCTTGCTCTGCTTTAACGTTGATCTGAAAGTTGGGGTAGACCTCATACAAGTCGTGGATCAGCACAGACTCCAACCCTTGCACAGCCTGAATCAGCCGTCGGTTCACCCGTGACTTTTCCAGGGCTGGATGAGCAAACAAAATCAATATCTGATTGGGCACGATCGGGTTGAGATTATTCATGACGGCAGCAGCGTAGTCAGGTGACTGAATCGTTGTGTGGACTGTCAGTAAGCAAGGCTAAGAGATTCGCTAGTGACACTCATCCTACGATTTTTCACGAATTTTCTGCTGATCCTTTATTAAGGGCACATGTTTTGCGTACCACTTTTTGGTTGACGGGATAGCTATGCTCCATAAAGCTTCACTGAGTCTGGCATCAGCCTCTTTGACGAATCAGCTCTCAGCAGAGGCTTAAGCTTTCCGAAGCGTCCAAAACGGCACCTTTTGCGTGACTTCCAGGCTGGCTCCTTGAATCCATTTCTGAACAAACAAGTAGTCTTTATTTTGCCAGAGGGGAATGAACGGCACATCTTGGGCAAGCAAATCCTGAAGCTCAGCGAAGAGTTGTTTGCGCGTGGTAGGGTTTTGGGCTTTACGACTCTGGTCAATCAGTTGGTTGGCGCGATCGCTATAGTAAAACGATCCCTGTAGCGCACTTGAGCCTTCGGTACAACCAGCGGCAGCAGAGCCTTGCGTGCATTCTAGAAACGGCTGTATGTAGTTGTCAGAATCGAGAAAATCGGGTGTCCAATCTAGCAAAAACATGGGGTAAACGCCCTTGTCCAGATTCTTGTAGGCTGTCGTCGATTCAATACTTTTGAGGTCAATCTGCATCAGTCCACCAAGCCGTTTCTTTGCAGCAGCTCGTAAAGTAATAGCAGCAAGTTGATCATTAATGACATTCGATCGATACCAGAACTCAACCTTGAGTGGCTTGGTGGCGGAGTAACCTGCTTTGGTGAGAAACGCAGTAGCTTTGGCGCGATCGCTATCGCCGTAAGGGTTTTTAAAGACAGGCTTTTGTTCTGCCAGCGTCGTGGGGATCAGGCTATAAAGCGGATCAATTTGTCCTAGAAAAATGCGGCTTTGTAGCAGTGGACGATCCATGACGGCGGCGATCGCCTGTCGCACTTCAAGCTGATCCAGCGGTGGCGATTTGAGATTGAGCGTCAGATAATCAATCCCGCTGCCCGCTTGCTCAAACACCTGCCAACCACCTGTCGCCGCGCCTTGCTGTAAATTTCGCACCTGATCCAACGCAAGGCTCTGGTACGCGACATCAACTGCGCCTGTACGGAAAGCATTGTACAGATTTGCCGGACTGGAGAAGAACTGAATATCAACGCCTTTGTTCGCAGGCTTTTTACCCCAGTACTGCTCAAAGGCATCGAACCGCAGCAAATCGGTGCCGTAGGTCACGAGCTTGTAAGGTCCAGTCCCCACCAATGTCTCTGGTTTGAACGAGCCTGGTTTAATTTCGTACGCTTGAGGCGATACAGCGCACGCACCTGAGAACGCCAACAGAGACGGAAAGGCTGCAAAGGGCTTTTTCAGCGTAATGGTCAACTCATCGTCAGTCGTGGGCTTAACGGTATCCACCAAGCTTGACAGTAGAGATGACGGCGCACCTCCGTTTTGAATGAAGCGCTCCAGAGAAAACGCCATTGCTTTCGCGTTAAAGGGGGTGCCATCGTGAAACACAACGCCCTGTCGCAAAGGCATCGTATACGTTAAACCGTTCGCGCTGACCGTTGGTAACGCCGTTGCCAGTTGAGGTTCTAGCTCAGTGGTGCCAAGTTTATAGGTGTAGAGGCGATCGCTCAGGTTATAGAGCAAACTGCTGGGAAACGTACCGTAGGCATCTGCCGGATCAAGCGTGTTGATGGTAGCGGTCGTGCCGAGTGTAATGCGTCCACTGCCACTGGTTGGCGATTGCAAGACGGGCGTGGAACGCTGACAACTGATTGCCAGCAAGCAACAAAGACAGAACAGAACTAGAGAATGCGTTGCAAAGCGCCATCGAGTGTCAGGCATTAGAGAACCAACTCATCCTGGTCAATGCGAGAGAGCATTCTATTCTATCGGTGTTCTGGTACAGAAACCGGGTTTCTCTATGGGAAGATATCGCTGCGTCTCAAGGTGATATAGCGGTTCTCGGTTGAGTGCGGCAAAGTTCTGAGGTTTTAAAGCAAAAGGCAGGAGGAAAACTGTGCCCCTCCTGCCCTCTGCCTTCTGCCCTCTGCCTTGTCAGACCGCTCAGACTTCTGACATCGATCGCCGCTTTGCCTCATAAAAGCGACAGGCAGCGGCACCAAGACCATACAGAATCGCCGCGTTACCCGCACTACCCACGGCTGCTCCTAAGACAGGCACTAATTCAACAACGCTCAGTCCCACTTTAACCGCTTCGGAGCCTCCCATCGACAAGCCCCACAGTGTCAGCACCTCACCACGCCGTGTAGGGTCGATCGACGAAAAGCCGTAGATCGTCGCAATGCGATAGATCATCTCAGCCTGTAGTGCCGCGATCGCGCCAAAGTCAACGGCAAACAGCATCAGCGCGAGGGGCGGAATAAAGTTTGTTGCTAACCCGATCCCAGCCGCTTTCCAGGCTGTGTCTGCAATGACTCGCTGCGCCAGCTCATCATCACGATCGAGCGGATACTTCAGTCGCAATTCTGCCACATCACGCTGAACGGCATCGACATCCACTTGCCCCAACGCTGCCATCAGCCAGCTCACACCAGGAACCTTAGTTGCAAATTTGATGAATGGGCTTGTAGCGATCGGTGTCACGACTTTACCAACCGTCTCTGTCCCTTGCGCCACAAAGTGATGCAACGAGTTCCCAAACGTTTCTCCCGCAGCTGTCGAAGCATCCTTTAGTGTATCGGCGATCGCCTGCGACGTTTGTCGCGCCATACCAAGGAAGACGTTGAAACCGTCGTTATCGTGAGTAGCCATGACTGAACTGTCGCTCTCTAAAGTGGACACATCTCTACTGTAGGGAGCGATCGCCCGCGTTGCGTCTGTCCTGCGGTAGTGGGAACCGCCTGCTAAAGGTAGGAAATACCGCTGCTCCCAATAGCCACAGCGTGGCTTCAAACGTAACTGTTATTCAAGCATGACACTGTTTCATCGATGATGCCCTCTAGACAACAACCAACCAACGTAGGGTGGGCAAAGCCTTGCGTGCCCACGCACGATAACTCCCAGCAATGGGCACACACAAGCCCTTTTGCCCCTCCTACGACGACTTTTGCAAACCAACCAACGTAGGGTGGGCAAAGCCTTGCGTACCCACGCACGATGACTCCCAGCAATGGGCACAGACAAGCCCTTTTGCTCATCCTACGACGACTTTTGCAAACCAACCAACGTAGGGTGGTCAAAGCCTTGCGTGCCCACGCACGATGACTCCCAGCAATGGACACAGACAAGCCCTTTTGCTCATCCTACGACGACTTTTGCAAACCAACCAAAGTACGGTGGGCAAAGCCTTGCAAGCCCACGCACGATGACCCACAGCAATGGGCACAGACAAGCCCTTTTGCTCATCCTACGGCTACGTTGTTCGTGAACAAAATGCGATACCCTCTGAAGCATGAACGATGATAAGCGTAGTTCGTTCTAACGTTGGTCATGGCTGAATCACTGCTTACCGAGTTTCAAACCGCATACCGCAACCTCGAACTGGGACCACTGCTCGATCAAAAAGATCTGGATCGGTTTCGGGTGGACTACAGCGGCAACATCCTTGCGGAACTGGAACAACTAATTGAGGATAGCGACACGGCTGACAGTAAGGTGATTTTTTCGGGGCACCGGGGCTGCGGTAAATCGACGCTGTTAGCGACCCTGAGCCGGAGTCCTGTGCTGAACGATCGCTATGTAGTTGTGATGTTTTCCATCGCGGATACGGTCGAAAACTCTGATATTGACCATGTGAACATTCTGTTTGCGATCGCGGTGAAGCTCATGCGGTTTGCCGAAACAAGCCAGCCGCCGATTCCCATCTCTCAAGCGACTCAGGACGCGCTGTATCGGTGGTTTGCCGAACAAACTCAAACCGATGTGAAAGAAGTCAAAGGAGAGGCATCCTTCGGCTTGAATTTACTCAAACTGATTGAACTCAAACTGCTCACCAATGCGAGTACACGCAAAGAAATCAAGCAGAAGTTTGAACGCAACGCCTCGGAACTGGTGGGGCAACTGAATACGATCGCGGCAACCATTCGGACAGCGGCAAAGAAAGAGACGATCGTCGTCATCATTGATGACCTGGATAAGCTCGACTTAGCGGTGGTCAAGCCCATCTTCAAAGACAACATCAAAGCACTGTGTCTACCGGGGTTTCATATCATCTATACGATTCCAATCGCGGCACTGCGGGATAAGGAAATCCTGCCCATGATTCAGTCAGAGATGAACGATCGCATCATCCGGATGCCCGTGCTGAAGCTGCTGCCGAAAGAAGAGGTACACCAGCCCAATGCCCCACTCAACCCAGAGGTTTTAGACATCTTGTGTGCCATTCTGCATAAGCGCATTCCTGCCCATTTACTCGATCGACAGGTTGCTGAAAGGCTCGTTTTTTATAGCGGTGGCGTATTGCGAGAGCTGATGAGAATTGCGACCGGATGCTGTCGGCTGTGTCTGCTGCAAATTCGGCGGGAGAGCCGAGACAACACGGTCGAGCGTCAGGACATCACAATCAAGCCAGCGATTCTGGATGAAGCCGTCAACAACCTCCGCAATGATTTTGCCTTGCAGTTGGGCAAAGCCGATTACGGTATTTTGCAAGCAGTCTACAACGAGTTAATGCCCGATGACCCCACTCAGAAAGAGTTTCTAGACTTGTTGCATGGGCTGCACGTGCTGGAGTACCGCAACCGCAAAGCCTGGTATGACGTGCATCCGATCGTCGTTGAGTTGTTGAGCGATCGGGGGTTGATTTAAATGACAAAACGATCGCATGTGTATATCGAGCTTCGTTGGCAAATCTTACCGGGGGACTTCCCCCCGTGCCCCCGCTACGTGGGGTCCTAACTCCCCCACACCCCTCGAACAAGAGTGTTGAGGTGGGTAGCAATAATTAATTTACACGATACGGCAGAACACAATCTCTATGCTCCTCTGCAATGCGAAGCGCTCTTCCACTTCTTACTAATAACCCCTTTTGGAGGGGGTTCGGGGGACGCAACCGTCCCCTGAATTCGGGGGGTTTGGGGGGCTGCCCCCCAAGGATCGGATACGTGGGACTTGTGTCTACACGGTAGCTTTTGAAAGAGGAGATCAGAGGGGAGCAAGCGTCTAGCAACGGCAAGGAAGGTCAATTCATGTCCACCGCAAACCGGGTAGACCCCGATCAGCAAAACGAGGATGCTTACGAAGAGTTGATCGTCAGCATAGAAGCGGGTGAAGGCACCTTGAGCCTGCTGCTTGCTGTCTGCGATGATAGCCGCCTGCGCGACGAGATTATCAGCCGCTACGAAGCCGAACTCGCTCCCGACATCCGCCACTATCATCTACCCATCCTTCGCGGCGAGCCCAGCCTCACACAGACGATTAGAAATAAGGTGCAGGAAGACGAGTATCTTCGCAATGGTGGTAGAGCAGTTGTCACCATCACCGGAGCTGAGCAACTCTTCTTCCTCAAGCTGGGCGAAGAGCGCTCCGAGCAGGAAATCTTCTTCGGCTACCTCCAGTGGACGCGGGAAGCACTGCGCGACTTTCACTTTCCCATTGTCCTCTGGGTGACACACCAGCTTTTGGCACAACTTGCCCGCCATGCCCCCGACTTCTGGAGCTGGCGTAAAGGGGTGTTTCGCTTCACCTCTAAAAAAACAGGTGCCGTACGAAGCAGCGAGATTGAAGCAATCCGTCCTGTCCTAGAAGGGTTTGACTTACCCACTGACGATGATTATCTGCTGCCCCTGGAAGATTTGAAGGCGCTGATTGCTCAGACGGAAGCACGACAGCCCAAAGACCCGCTGCTGGCAACGCTATATAGCCAGATGGGAGAAGTCTACTTTAATCGGTTGAAACGAGGCGAGGCACAGGATTATCAGCAGGAAGCGGCGCAGGCAGTTGACTACTTTCGCAGAGCCGCTGATTTGCAAACACAGCTTGGTCAGGAAACCGATCTGGCAAACAGCTTGAACTGGCTAGGTAGGCTTTATGACAACCAGGGACGTTACAGCGAAGCCGAACTACTGTACGTGCAGGCGCTGGAAATGAGAAAGCGACTGCTAGGTGAAGACCATTCCGATGTGGCAAACAGTCTTAACAATTTAGCACTACTTTATCGTACTCAGGGGCGATACAGCGAGGCAGAACCGCTGTCCCTGCAAGCACTCGAAATGGACAAACATCTGGTGGGTGAGGAACATCCTGATGTGGCAATCGGTCTCAACAACCTAGCATCCCTCTATCAATCGCAGGGACGTATCAGTGAGGCAGAGCCGTTGTATGTGCAGGCGCTGGAAATGAGAAAGCGACTGCTAAGTGACGCTCATCCTGATGTGGCACAAAGTCTCAATAACTTAGCAGTGCTCTACACATCTCAGGGACGATATAGCGAAGCCGAACCGCTGCACATGCAAGCGCTAGCAACGAGGAAACGCCTGCTGGGTGAGGAACATCCCGATGTGGCAACTGATCTTAACAACTTAGCAATGCTTTATACGTCGCAGGGACGTTACAGCGAAGCCGAACTCTTTTACGTGCAGGCGCTGGACATGGATAAACGCCTGCTAGGTGAAGACCATCCGGTTGTAGCAACTCGCCTCAACAACTTGGCGTATCTCTACACATTGCAGGGGCGGTATAGCGAAGCCGAACTCTTTTACGTGCAGGCGCTGGAGATGAGTAAACACCTGATGGGTGAAGACCATCCCAATGTGGCAACTAATCTCAACAACCTAGCAAAACTCTACACATCTCAGGAGCAATACAGCGAAGCCGAACCGCTTTACGTGCAGGCGCTAGACATTGTAGAGCGGCAACTAGGGGCAACCCATCCCAGTACAGTAAGAATTCGTGAAAACCTTGAGGGGTTGCGATCGATCATGCAGCAATAGACCCAGCCTCCAGAAACCGGGTTTCTCTACGAAGTGCTGCGATCGCCCCTTCAAGATATATCCAAAAACCCGGTTTCTCTTATCCTCCCCAACGAGCCTTTGATCCTCGTCGATGAGACTTTATTATATGAATAGAGCATGAATAGAGAAGCGCATTAGCAGGTTTAGTGTATGCGATCGATCAAAGGCACTGTGCAAAACGGGGTGATTCACCCCACTGAACCCATCGAAGGACACGATGGGCAGCAGGTCGTGATTACGTTCGTGGAAGAGGAAACAGAAAGCCCTCAACCGATCGACGACTCATCCTGGAACGACTTGATGACATTTATTGATGCACATGCTGTCGATACCGGGATTGAAGACTTAGCCCACCAGCATGACCACTACATTCATGGCACACCCAAGCGAGAACCGTATCCTTGAAGCGAATCTTTGTTGATGCTGTTGCCTGGATTGCGTTGCTAAACAGCCGAGATTCGTTGCATCAAACCGCGAAGCAACTCATGATGAGCTTTCAACAACAAAACGTCTCTCTGGTGACAACCGAGTTTGTACTGCTGGAAGTTGCTGATGCCTTATCAAGTCCCGCGAGTCGCGAAGTGACTGTTGCATACGTTAAGCGCCTTCGAGTTCTTAACAGATTAGAAATCATTCCTGTTAGTCAAACGCTACTCTTTGAAGGCTGGACACTCTACAGCCAACGCCCTGATAAAGAGTGGGGACTCACCGATTGCATTAGTTTTGTCGTCATGTCGCAGCAGCAGCTTACTCAGGCATTCACGTCCGATCGCCACTTTAAGCAGGCAGGGTTTGCCAACTTGCTGTAGCTCTTTTCTACTCCACCGTATCCAGAAATCGGGTTTCTCCACGAAGTGATGCGATCGACCCTCCAAGTTGCGTCCAGAAACCCGGTTTCTTTGATTCTCGCCAACGAGCCTTTCATCCTCGTCGATGAGACTTTACTACTCGCGCACGAACCTTAGAGTATCGTCGTCCATGCTCAGAGTATCGTCGTCCATGCTCAGAGTATCGTCGTCCATGCTCAGAGTATCGTGCGTGAACCTCAGAACATCATCATCCATGCTCAGAGTATCGTCATCCATGCTCAGAGTATCGTCGTCCATGCTCAGAGTATCGTGCGTGAACCTCAGAGTATCGTGCGTGAACCTCAGAGTATCGTCGTCCATGCTCAGAGTATCGTCGTCCATGCTCAGAACATCATCGACGAACCTCCGGAGCATCACGCGTGAACCTCAGAGCATCACCCACCAACCTCGGAGCATCGCACACGAACCTCAGAGTATCAGGCGCAACCCTTCGATCGCCCTTATCGATACAAGAGGCTCAGTGCTCGAGAGTGATTTACTGCGTTGCTTCATCGATCGCGCCTGTCTGAGGCTGACCTTTGAAGAAGAAGCGCCACAGCTTGTAAGCGGCAAACAGCAGCACAACGACGACCACAATCCCTGTTAAAGCGGGTAACGTCAGCGCCAGCACTGATAGCCCAACCGAGGCAACAAGCTCGATCGTCGAAAGAATGGGATTCGTCAAGCCGCCGGATGTGGCAGTCGAGCCAATGCGTAACACGTTGAGCAGTCCCTTCGTCAAGCCAGCCGCACCACCACCCGCGATCGCCGCTAACGTCCATTGCGCCAACGGACTCATATCCGGCGCTGTAGCAGCAGTTACCACTGTTCCCGCAACAATGGCTAACGGTGTCGCAACCGTGTCGAGCAGATGATCAAACCAGGGAATGTAGTAGCCTGCAATCTCTAAGCTGCTGGCAACCGCAAACGCGATTAGTGCATGATCCGTGCCAACCCATGCCACATTCGTGGGCAAGTCTAGATGCCCGACGATCGCCGCTGCACTCACTAGCAGTAACGGTACAAAGACCCTGAAGCCACAGGCAGCACTCAAGCTTACGCCCAGCAGCAAACTGATGAAAGTATCCAAGCGCGTCTCCCTCTCATTACGTCCGTTCTAGCTGCCTTGATGCCAGCCGATGCAGCTATTGTGACAAATTTCTTGCTAGTGGAGAGCAGGCTGAAGAACAGATCACTCTTACGTAACGCCAATGTGGTGAGCAACCATTGGACGAGTACTGAAGGATACAATTTGGCTATAGCTCCTGAGTTGGTAAGCTAATCGCATGACAAGTTGTATGGGCAACGCTATGCAACTGACATCTCAGCACCCAGATTTTGCAACTTGAAGGCACATTAGCTCAGGTACACAGTCATGAATTTTTATACCGTTGTTTTGAGACAGAGTGCCGGGTATTGGGTTTCGTTGTGCCTGGAAAATGGCATTGTTGGTCAAGGCATAACCCAGGACGCAGCGATCGAAAAGCTGCAAGCGGCGATTGAATCGTTGCAAGCGGTTGATGAAGCTGAAGTCAGCGTGCCTCAGTCACCCGTTGCAATCAATGAACTGCATGAATTTCTGACTATAGAGGCAAAGGAACCAACGTCAGAGGTTTATGAATTCAGGGCAGTGTATGCCTAAAAATATTCCCTCTCTCAAACCGAAGCAGTTAATCAAACTCTTGGAACAGGGAGGTTGCAGCTTTTATCGAGAAGGGAAAGGAGATCATTGCTTGTATAAACGTACTGCTGGCGACACGCTTCGGGTAGTACCAATCGATATGGGAGCAAGAGAAATGTCGCCTGCTTACGTTTTGCGCATCTTTAGGCAATTTAGCTTCACAGATGCGGAAATAGAAACGCTTCTGGGGTAAAAGAGTGTTTGCTCGCTTCCACTTAACTGGTTAGCGTTTTCGTGATGTTTCTCGGTCGATCGACATCCAGCCCACGCTGCACCGCGATCGTGTATGCCAGCAATTGCAGCGGCACCACGGTGAGAAACGGCGAAAGCAGTTCGTCGATCGCAGGCACAGTGATTGAGTGGTCGAACTCAGCGCGATCGGATGGCTCAGTCACATTCGTAATGCCAATTAACGGCGCTCCATTAGACTTTGCTTTCTGTGCATTGGTGAGCATTGATGCATAAACACTGCCAGCAGGCGCGATCGCAATCACTGGCACCTTCGCATCTAACAGCGCGATCGGTCCGTGCATAAACTCACCGCCTGCGTAGCCCTCCGCATGGATGTAGGTCGTTTCTTTGAGCTTGAGTGCGCCTTCCAGCGCGATCGCTCGACTAATACCGCGACCGATGACGATGCAATCGTTCACGTCTGCAAAAGTTT
Source organism: Tildeniella nuda ZEHNDER 1965/U140 (assembly GCA_019358895.1). Lineage (GTDB taxonomy): Bacteria > Cyanobacteriota > Cyanobacteriia > Leptolyngbyales > Leptolyngbyaceae > Stenomitos > Stenomitos nudus. Next base: position 27,340 of record JAHHIG010000008.1, read on the forward strand.
GGGCAATGACCTGAATCAATTCGCGCTGCTGTTTGAGGATGGCTTCGATCTGATCAGGCAACGATCGCAACGCGGCGATCGTGTCTCCCAACTGTTGCGCTGACAGAGGTTGTGCTGAGACCTGACGACGAACGGCAAACTCTAACGCCAGACAGTAAAAGACAACCAGTTGAGCGATAAAAGTCTTCGTTGCGGCAACTCCAATTTCCGTGCCAGCAAACGTCAGAAGAGTGTAATCCACTGCCTTTGTCAGCGAACTTTCCGGCTGGTTTGTGATGCCGAGCAACCAGGATGGCAACGAGCCTTCTGCTTGCGATCGACGAGTTGTTGCTACTGCGATCGCGGCTAACGTATCCGCCGTTTCGCCCGATTGAGTCACGGCGATCGTCAGCGTGTTTGCGGTCAACGGAAACGGTGCAGAGACAAATTCGGATGCCGATCGGACTCTGGTGGGAATGCCCGCCAACTGCTCCAACCAGTACTGCGCAACCAGACTCGCATGACGACTGGTACCACACGCCACAATCTGGATCTCTGCCACACTAGCAAAGAGCGCGTCCGGCAACATAAAGTTAAATGGACTGGATTGCAAGGCAGTCTCCTGATTGCCGTCCCAATCCGGTTTGAGATACGCTGCCAAGCATCGACGCACCACCTCTGGCTGCTCGTAGATTTCCTTCAGCATGAAGTGAGCACCTTGTCGATCGTGCGGGTCAGCGCTTTGAAATGGTTCGTGCACTCAACTATTCTGAAACAGCGCCATCACTATACCGTAACGAATTGCTAGGAAGCACTGCTGCAACCATTTGAATAAGATGGGCGATCGCTGATGTTATAGTTTTCCTGCGAGAATCTGCATAGCTATTAACTGTAAAGCTGGAAAGGTAGGAGATTCAATCAAAGCTTCTCCTGCAAAAACAGACTCATCGTAGCGACCTTCGTTCAACTGACAGATTGTTACCCTTCCTTCTAGCGGGTCAACAATCCAGTATTCAGGAATCTCTAAAACGCTGTATTCACTATACTTAGCGCGGTAGTCTGCCGATTTTGTAGACTCGCTCACCACTTCTACAACCAGTAACGGTGGCGGTTCATTGAGATTAATCACGGCTTCACGATCTGCCATTCCGTCCCATTGATCGCGCAATAGCACGGTTACATCAGGAATACGTGACGTATCCCACCGTCCCCCACGAGGAGAGCGCACACCAATTCGCATATCTTTAGCCGTCCACGGCAATCCCGTTCGGCTAATTTCATCTTTAAATTGGTCGTTGAGAAATTCTGCAATCGCTCCATGCTTCCCTGTCCCCAAACTCATCGGGCGCAGTTCCCCATCAACGAGTTCATAACGAGTGTCTGTACCATCGTCATAGGCGAGGTATGCCTCAAAGGTGAGCTTTTGGATAGCGGTTGTCATTGCGGTTAGCCTAGTCATTCCAACCAATGCCACAGCTTCTGTCAAAGCAGGCTGGGGTGCTCCTATTTTAGTGCGATCGCATTTAGTACGATCGTCACGTACCATCGCAACCGAATTACCTCTGTTTCATGCTCAAGCCTTCACCGCGTCGGCAAAGCGGATTTTGAGGTAGTCGTCTTCCATCTTTGCTCCTGCAGGTTCCAGCGCGGCTAATGCCTGTGGCAGCACTAGGTTACGGCGATGATTGCCAATGCGAATGTTTAGCTCATCGCCGGATTTGCTCAGTTCGATTTGGTGTTTCTCAATGCCAGGTAGATAGACCTCAAGACTGTACTGCTGTTTGTCTTGCACCACTCGCAGCGTCGTTTCTTTGTAATAAACCTGGGCAGGATCTTCGTTGTTGGGATACAGGGTATCTTTGAGGCGATCGAGCGCTGCCAATCCACACATCTCTTCGGAATAGAGCGGCACTTCTTTGATGGGCAGTGGCGAGAAGTTTTCGTGGATTTCGCGGCGATACTGCTGCTGCTGCTCCTTCCAGCGCAGGAAGAATGGGTCAGAAACCGAATCAGGAAGAATACGGTTTGCTACGACCATATCGGTTGCCACGTTATACAGGCTCAGATAGGCATGGGCACGGAGCGATTCTTTGATCACCATTTTTTCGGGGTTCATCACTAAACGCACCGACGTTGTGGTGGCATCGGTCAGCACTTTCTCTAGCGCTTCAATTTGCTCATAGAACTCGTAAGGCGCGTCCATTACTTCTTTGTCAGGGAGGGAGAACCCTGCGATCGGTCGAAAAAACGGCTCCACCAGCGGACGCAAGGCAACCGAAATTCCCTGAAACGGTTTGTAGAACTTCCGCATATACCAACCGCCCACTTCAGGCAGGCTCAACAGCCGTAATGCCGTCCCTGTAGGCGCAGAGTCGATGATCAGCACATCGTATTCGCCTTCGTCATAGTGGCGCTTCATCCGCACCAAGCCGAAAATCTCGTCCATGCCAGGGAGGATTGCCAGTTCTTCTGCCTGTACACCGTCCATGCCACGTGCCTGCAAGACCTGTGTGATGTAGCGCTTCACGGCTCCCCAATTGCCTTCCAGTTCCTTTAACGCATCCAGCTCGGCTCCCCACAAGTTAGGGCGCACCAGCTTAGGATCGTGTCCCAGTTCCAGGTCAAAACTGTCTGCCAGGGAGTGAGCGGGGTCGGTGCTGAGAACGAGAGTGCGGTAGCCCAGTTCAGCACAGCGCAGTCCAGTCGCCGCCGCAACGGAGGTTTTGCCCACGCCTCCCTTGCCCGTCATCAAAATTACGCGCATGGCGATCGAACCTTTGCTGAGAATTGTTTACGTTCTTTTACTTTATCGAGTTTTCAGCAGAAAGTGCTGCTTCAGCACATCCAGACGCGAACAATGCCAGTAGTCGATATGAGAGGCGATCATGCCATCTGCATTAAGGGTGAGGTCGCTCCAACCAGGAATGGTGATGCGAGGGTTCCAGGGAAGCGGCGTGTTCCAACTCAATGTCCAGTCAGTGCGAATGGTGTTGTCAGACTGTTGGATGCTGTGCAAATCCATTTTGCAGTGACGAAACCAGGTCTGGACGAAGGCGATCGTCTTTTTGTAGCGATCGACCCCCCGAAACTCGCTCGTCGGATCTTTGAAATACACATCCTCAGCGTAGATGCTGTACGTCTGGTCGATCGGAAAGCGCTGGTAGTCGTCTTTGAGAATCTGGAGAATGTCCATGAGGGAAATGGGGCAGAGGGAGCGAGGGGAGCAGAAGGAGCGAGGGGAGCAGAGCAAGAGTTTTGCGTAGCGCTTCGTGCTGCTGAACCGTTAGGTACGCTTCACGTTTCTTCGATGCCAAAAGCTTTATGCTAGAGAACTTTGAGTGCTGAATTGCCTTTTCTGCCTCCTCTGCCCCCTGCCTCCTCTGCCCCCTGCCTCCTCTGCCCCCTGCCTCCTCTGCCCCCCGCCTCCCCTGCCCTTACTTCCACGACCTCTAATCGTCATACCGCATCAGCTTGCGATAAAACGACTGCGAAAAGTCTGCGAGGCGAACGCGGTTGAAGTTCATGATCACCTCGATGAGAAAATCGATGAACTCAAAGTTCGCCATCATGAGTTCGTAGCTCAGTTCTGAGTTGCCGTCAAACTGAATGCGGCAACGGGTTAAGTCAGCGGGCAACGTTGAGACATTCCAGGTGGCAATAAAGGGGATACTCTCACCGCCCTCGATTTTGCGTTGCCCTTCTAACGCCCCTTTTTGGTAAAGGCTAATTGCCAGGGGCAGTTGCGATCGCTTGCCTGCCTGTGGGTAATAGGGTACATAAACGCCGACGTGCTGATTGGCAGCGGGTTGAAGTTTGTCGATGGACATGCTCAATCTTCCTAAAGTGCGGTCAAGTTGGAAGTTCGTTAGAGTAACGGATGAAGGCGGCTCACAGAAGCCGGAGAGTTAAGGTCTATCACAGGTTGCGTTGAGTCAATGCCTCACAGCGATCGCTAGCGCAGTTCAGTGCTCATAGCCGTAGTATGCCCTAAAAAAACGGGCAGTAACGCACAAACAGTGTGTAAGACGGCTTACCCTGATGACGCGCCAGTGAAACACTACCGTTGCTAGCGGTTAAGCGTTTGATCGATTTGTGAGGCTCATCCCAAGAAGTTGTCCTCAAAATACTCTATAGTTAATGGCTTGTATTCCTCACGCGATCGCCCTATTGTGATTTCAGCGCGGACTAAACGTTAAACAATTTATGGCACCTCTGGCTGCAAATTACTATCTAACTTACCGATGTAACGCTCGGTGTCATTTCTGCGACATTTGGGCACTAGAGCCGAAAAAAGAAGCGGATTTTGACACCATTCGTCGCAATTTAGCCGATTTAAGGCGACTCAATGTCAGATACGTAGACTTCACAGGCGGAGAGCCACTGTTGCGATCGGACGTTGGGCAAATCTATGCTGAGGCAAAGCAGCAAGGGTTTGTCACCAGCATGACAACGAACACCATTCTTTACCCTAAACGGGCGAAAGAAATCCAGGGTCTGGTCGATTTTCTAAACTTCTCACTGGATGGTGCCGATGCTGAAACGCACGACCAATCTAGAGGCGTGAAGATTTTTGATACGTTGGTTGAGTCGGTAAAGATCGCTCATTCGTTGGGCGAACATCCGGTTTTAAACCATACGGTGACCGCTCAGAATTACCACCGCATTGGCGAAGTGGCAGAGCTGGGGCAACAACTAGAAGCGCGAGTTTGGCTGAATCCAGCGTTTACGGCTCACAGTCACTACAACTCGAAGAAAAATCCAACCCCAGATCTGGTGGTGGCGATCGAGGCGGCGGCTAAACAGTACAGTAATGTGGGCTACAACAAAGCAGCACTTGCTTTTATTGAAGCAGGCGGCAACGATACGAGCAAGCCACGCTGTAAAGCGGTCGATGCAGTGATTGCCATTTCGCCCAATGACGAATTGCTATTGCCCTGCTATCACTTTGCTCAAACGGGCTTGCCGATTAACGGTCAGCTTTACGACCTGTATAAACAGTCTGAAGTCGTGGAAGAGTATCGGCAATCTCAAGGTAAGCTATCCGTGTGTGAAGGCTGCACGGTTTGGTGTTACCTGATCCCGAGCTTCTTCAAAGGTTTAGACAAATATTGGTGGTTGAATCAAGTAACTTATGCCGGAGAGTTCCTGGCCCGAAAACGATTCTTACAGCGAGCATGAGCCGCTTGGCTCGTTGTTTGGTGATCTATCTGATCAACCGGAAGCAGAGAGTGCATCGAGTGAGCCTTATAGAGGCGACAACCGACGACGACGGGCGGCGATCGCGCTCGTTGTTATCTGGAGCGGTACGATCTCGCTACATTTTGTTGCCTGGGGCTATTGGGTCGTCGTTGGTCTAACGACGCTGATGGGCATCCAGGCAGCGAGGATTCTGTTGTCACGTCCGCTGTCTGCGCCCGCACCGTTGTCGGAAGCAGCGGGCGATCGCTTTCCATTGGTATCGATTCTAGTGGCGGCGAAAAACGAAGAGTCGGTCATTGACAGGCTAGTCAAAACGCTTTGTGAGTTAGATTATCCGTCCAGTTGCTGTGAGCTTTGGGTCATCGACGACAATAGTACGGACGCAACCCCGACTCGCTTGCAGCAACTGGCGCAGAAGTACGAACAGCTACGGGTGTTTTATCGCCCAGCCAATGCAGGCGGTGGCAAATCGGGCGCGCTCAACCAGGTCTTGCCGCTGACGAAGGGAGAAATCATCGCCGTGTTTGACGCGGATGCCCAGGTGTCGCAAGATATGCTGCGACGGGTTTTGCCGCTCTTCCAGCGTGAGGAATTGGGTGCTGTTCAAGTGCGGAAGGCAGTGTCTAACGCTTCAGAGAATGGTTGGACTCAGGGTCAGGTCGCTGAGATGGCGTTGGATTCGTTTTACCAGCGGCAGCGGATCGCGATCGGTGGCATTGGTGAACTGCGCGGCAATGGTCAGTTTGTCCGTCGTGAAGCGCTGGAGGGTTGCGGCGGCTGGAACGAAGCAACCATTACGGATGACCTGGATCTCACATTTCGTCTGCATCTCGATCAGTGGGATGTCGATTTTATGGCGCTGCCTGCCGTCGAAGAAGAGGGTGTTACGCAGGCGATCGCGCTCTGGCATCAGCGCAGTCGTTGGGCTGAAGGTGGCTACCAGCGCTATCTCGACTATTGGCGACCGATTTTGCAAAACCGGATGGGTACTCGCAAGACGATCGACCTGCTCATGTTTTGGGTCATTCAGTATCTGCTGCCCACAGCGATCGTGCCCGATCTTTTGATGTCAGCCTTGCGTAATCGTCCGCTGCTGGTCAGTCCATTGACGACATTAACCCTTGCTCTGTCGGTCTTAGGCACCGTTGCTGGCTTGCGGCAAATTCGATCGCAGACAAACACAAGTCGACAGGCAGGACTGGCGCAAGACGGGAAGTATCCGCCGAAACGAGTTGAGCCAAATCTGCAGCTTGCCTCATTCCTGCGGCTGTTGCTCCATACTCTTTTTGGCACAGTCTACATGTTCCACTGGCTTCCAGTTGTAGCTGTGACAACCGCGCGCCTCTCCATTCGTCCTAAGCGTTTGAAATGGGTGAAGACGATTCATCAGGGAGAGGCTAAAGGCTAAAAAGTTTTGAGTGAGGACGGAGGCTTCGCAACCGAGAGTTCAGGCGATTAGTGCGTAAGCTTGGCTTTGAAACTCATTGATGCATCATCAGGAAACGACGTAAGCAACGAATCAATTGCAGTCAAATAGTCTTCCACGCCTGCTGATAGTGGTGATATAGGAGCCGATGACTTTATTCGGAAACCGATCGATCTCGATCGCTTACTGTACCGAATCCAAACAATCCTACAGCCCAAAAATTTAACTGATTCACCAAGACCGGATACTTTACAACTAGAAGCACTAAGGCAGCGGCACCGCATTTTGAAACGCAACAATGCGTCCGCCGTAGTCGAAAAGCTCATAATGAACGTGAACGATCGCTGTTTTAATAGCAGCCACAAAAAAGGAACAGACGATCGCCTGTTCCTAACAGAAATAAACGTGTTGTCTGGAGACTAGAAATTCATCTCAGCTTCCTGCACACGCTCAACTTGCTTCTTCTTCAGGACGAGCAAGATTTGAGATAAAACAACGATGCCGAAGAATGCTAGTAGACCCTTCACGCGATCGGGGTTCTGCAAGACGATTTCGGTATCTGCCTGACCAAAGCCACCCACGTTTGGATTCACGGTCAGTGCATCACCCGCCTTCACTTCTTGACCTTCTGAAATAATCAGGTCAGGACCCGCAGGAATTGTATCAACAACCGTCTTGCCATCTGCCATCTGAATAGTGACCTCATAGCCACCATCTTCTGGTTTTGTTACCTGGCTCACGGTGCCCGCCTCAGAAGCGTTGTAAACCGCATTGTTGCTCTTTTCACCATTGGGATAGATCTGCCCGCGACCGCGATTGCCACCGACATGAACCGCATACTTACCGAAGCGCAAAGATTTATCTGTCTTGGGGTCAGGGGCAAGCACAGGGAAGACGATTTCCTGATACTGCTCTCCAGGCAGCGGACCAATCACGACGATATTTTCTTTATCTTCGCTGTAGGGCTGGAAATAGAGGTCTTGAACCTTCTCCTTCATTTCCTCAGGAATGCGGTCTTCGGGTGCGATCTTAAAGCCTTTGGGCAACATCAGCACAGCACCAACGTTCAAGGGTCCTTTATCGCCACCACCCACAACTTGCTGCACGGTTTGGTCGTAAGGAATTTTGACGACTGCTTCAAACACAGAATCGGGCAGAACGGACTGAGGCACTTCTACTTCGGTCGGTTTGGCTGCCAGATGACAGTTGGCGCAAACGATGCGTCCTGTTGCCTCACGAGGGTTTTCGTAAGCCTGCTGGGCAAAGATGGGGTAAGCCGAGGCAGTTTGTGGCAGAGCCAGACTACCTGTGAGGAAGACCGCGATCGCCAACATTGCCAGCACAACGGACTTACACAGCCTAGAAGCGGGTATTAATCTCTCTAAAAGAATCTTTTTCATCTGTAACGATCGTGTCATGAGCAAAGGACAATCAGCAGCAACGGACAATCAGCAAACGATTCACTCTTTAAGCGCACCAGATCTCTAAGCGCACCCGATCCAAACGCACCCAGTTTAAGCCCACCAGGGGTCTTCACCAGTGCGGAAATCAGTCTCAGTCCAGGCAGTAAAGCTCACCTTGTCATCGACAACCGCTGCATGTGCTAATGCCAATGACAGCGGTGCTGGACCCCGTACCACCTTACCGTTGCTATCGTACTGAGAGCCATGACAGGGGCATTTGAACTTGTTCTCAGCCGCGTTCCAGGGCACAACGCAACCCAGATGCGTACAGACTGCATTGATCCCGAAGTCAGCCAGTGCTTTGTCTTCTTTGATCACAATGTAGGTTGGATCGCCTTTAAGCCCTTGAGACAGGACATGGTCGCCAGCAGCATGGCTGGCAATAAAAGCACTGACTAGAATGTCATTACCCAGTGCATCTTTGGCAGTGGCACCGCCGCCACCAGTACCACTCGACGGTGGAATGAAGTACTTCACTACCGGGTAAAGGGCACCTAGCGCCGTACCAGTGACAGCACCGAATGTTAAAAGATTCATGAATTGGCGGCGACCAATATCGGGGACATCTGAAGATCCAGAAATTTGTGTCATGACTGCGTATAGTTCTGTTAAGAAAGGGCGTTGGCAAGGCTGAGTAAACGCTTAAAGAGTTGAGCGTTCGCTGAGCGCTGCGCTCGAGTGGATTCAGATGCCTGCCCCTCTTGCAGACACTGCTCACTCAACACTGCAATAATCGTCTCACAGAGCGGCTGATCGCTTCTCTGAGGAAGTCACTAAGATTATTACATTTCTTGACGCTAGCATCATAGTTGGGATGATTGTTGGTCTTATACGAAATGTTAACGATCGCAGAAGAGTCCTTTAACACCCCTTGCAGAGTGTGGCGCAACTTGTGAATCTGAGAGCAATCATGTGGTGGAATGGCAGCGCTATGACCGGAAGTGATTTACGTCAGATCTTGTTAGACAAGTGGGGACGCTCCTACGACATCCAGCTACGGCGAACCCAAGGCAAAATTTTTTTTCTGATCATGTGGAAGTATCTGGAGCAGGTATCTTTCCCCTTAACCGAGGCTGAGTACATGGAGCATCTGAATGAAGTCGCTAAGCACCTGCAAGCGTGGGGCAGTGTAGAGCAAGTACACACGTCGATCCAGCAAACGCGCGATCGTCCACGACTTGGCAAGGCAGTCAGCATTCCCCTCGAACTGGGTGAACGAGGCTCTGAGTGGTTACTGGAAGATTTTTAGGCAGAAGGCAGAAGGCAGGAGGCAGAAGGCAGAAGGCAGGGGGCAGGAGGCAGAAGGTAGAAGGCAGGGAAAAGCTGGTAGCTGATGGCTGATAGCTGACCGCTGATAGCGTTACCCTATTGCTATGTTTCAAACCACTCGTCGTCGGCTTGCACTTTGGTATACAACGGTGACCGCAGTACTGCTGCTGCTGTTTGCCAGTGGTTTTTATCTGTACGTGCGCGAAACGTTGATTGAGCGCATTGATGACACGCTGAATCATGTGGTGGAGGTGGTTGGACGATCGCTCGTCATTGAACCGACCAACCCACATTCTGAAGGTGGGGCACTGCGGGTTAACGTTGAAGCCAGTTTTCGTGATAGTGCAGCTACGGGCGAAGACGACCACATTGATTTGGAATGGTTCAGCCCAACTGGAAATCTGCTCTGGTCTACGTTGTCAGAGCCGCTGAATGTACCGCTGAACTTTGATAGTCAGGGTGAGACTGTGCGCATGGTCAGAGGAGACAGCGGTAACCTGGGGGCGATCGTCCCTGACCTAGAAACAGGGAACCGTAAAAACCTGATGACAGCAGACTCAGCGCTAACAACTAACAGCCAAAAACTAACCACGACCTCTTCCGATTCGCTCATTTTGCGGCAGGTAACGCAACGCATAGAGGTTGGTCGGCAGGTTTTAGGCTATTTACGGGTGAGTCATCCCTGGTTTGAAGTCACCAAGCCTGTGCGCCAATTGGTGTTCGATCTAATTTTGGGGATTGGGCTGATGGTCGCGGCAGTGGCAGCGATCGGCTGGTTTCTGTCAGGTTTGGCAATGGAACCTGTCCGCGAATCGTATCAGCGGCTAAAACAGTTTACGGCGGATGCTTCTCACGAGTTACGCAGCCCGATCGCCATCATTCAAACGAACGTTCAAGTTGCACTGGCAGATCCTGATCCAGACGCATACACCCAGCAACAGCACCTTAAAGTGGTCGAACGGCTGACCAGGCGCTTGGGACGGTTAGTCGATGATTTGCTCTTTTTGGCGCGGCAAGACAGCGGTATTGTTCAGTCTCGCCGCGTGAGTGTGCCGTTGGATGGGCTATTGAGGGATGTGATTGAAGAACAGCAGATGCTGGCAGAAGAAAAGGGCATTCAGCTTGTGTTTAGCCTGATGGAACCGCTTGCCAAAAATACTGCAAACATCCCAACATCCTCTAGCTCCTCTAGCTTATTGGAGAGCGATTCGTCAGGAGCCAGATCAGGAGCTGCACAAGCCAGCGCTACGATCGTACCCACTCAAGCACCGCCTCAGGAGACCTGGAGTACCCTACACGCCGATCGTGACCAGTTAGCACGTCTCTTTACCAACCTGCTGGGCAATGCGCTGCAATACACGCCGTCTGGAGGTAAAGTTACGGTTGCTTTGCAGCAATTGAAGCGATCGGGTAACTACTTTCTTCAAAGCACTGTAAGCGATACGGGGATCGGCATCCCGGCGGAAGCGCTACCGCGTTTATTTGATCGCTTTTATCGCGTTGATCTTGCCCGCACTCAAGCCTCTGTTACTGGGTCAGGTTTGGGATTAGCCATTGCCCAGGCGATCGTCGAAAACCATCGCGGTACCATTCACATCGACAGCCTTCTCGCGCAAGGCACAACTGTGACGGTGACATTACCGCAACGAGAGGATGGATAAGGTCATCGATACCTGCTTATCCGTCGTAGCCTGGAATGACATGATGCTTGACTTCTTCATAGGCAGTCAGTTGGAGTTTAAGAAATTGATTCTGGTCTTCGATCGCTTTCAATTCTTCCAGCTTCTGCATGATGGCACGGGTGAAGTTGCTGGCATCGGGCAATTGGTCGGCAATCCAGGAGGTTTCCATCTCAATTTCAATCATTTGTAAGGCTCGGCGGTATTCCCGCACAAGACGCTGATTGTTGGTAATTTGCTGCTTCAAAATCGTGACCGCACCCGTTGTTCTAAAAATGCGGGGTGCATAAAGCTGCTGATCGACATCGACCATTTTTTGCTTCAGATCATCCAGTCGATCGATCAAACCCTGATTGGACTTGCACTCATGATTAATTTCATCCAGGCGATGCTCAATTTTGAGTTTTTGCGCTAGCAGCCGTTGATCGCCAGCTAAGCGGGTACCTTCCCGTCCGTATTCCAGAGAGGGGTTCGTCAGTTGGGCGATGTTCGTCACCTTCAGATATGCCAGCACGCCCAGCGCTGTCGCCACAGAAACGAGGAACACATTGACCCCGCTGAAAAAAGAACCCACCAGCAATCCCAGCACGATCGTGCTCAGTGTTAACGTGAGATGGCTAGAACTGGGTACAGGTTTAGGCAGCACGTAGCGCTTACCCGTGGTGTGATTATTGACAGCCACCAATTTTTTCATCAGGTAGCCCTGCATGGTGTACAGCACCGATACCACGTCGCCGTAATGCACTGGGAGAGGGTCTGCTTTACCAGGGATGGAAAACTGAAGCTGTTTAAGGTTGCGATCGGGCGTTGTAATTTGCAACGTGTAATGCCGCTTGTGAAGGCTGGGCAGCTTGTGGCTCAAAAACAGCAGCGTTTCGTTAACAGAGGAATGCTTGGAAAGCTTGCCATGCACGATGCCATAGCGGTGCTGACACGCAGTACAAGTGACCTGTGGGGCTGTGTTGTTGAGATCCGCGATCGGTCGAGAGCAGGTGGGGCAATAAAGCGACAGTTTCATTGAATCAAAAGGTCAGTGACAACTGGTCTAAGCGCCCTCAGATTTCCCTGAAACACGCAATTTGTAGCAGCGATAGCTCAAACTCTGGAAGCGACGGTAAGCGTATGCGTTAACAGGAACAGTCAACAGAAAGAACAATTTGAAGCGAATCCAAACTTTTTGAAAGAGAAAAAGGAGAAGCGAAAATTGCTGAGGTTTACTTTCGTCACTCCATCTTAGACCGTGATGCGATCGCCTGGAAGCTAGTGTAATGTCGTCTTAACGATCGTCTCTATCTAAAGGCTTAGCTGGGTTGAAAACGAATTTAACGCTTGTGATAGAGATATAGCTGTAATCTTTTGCAATAATATGCGGTTGCTTTGTGTAACATCGGCGACTAAAAAGACTTGAAGTTCATGAATGAGCTTCAAACCATCTATCAGAAAAAACACCCTTACGGAAAGAGTCAACTTTTTCTGTCGCTCTGTTGCCAAAAATGCTGTTGAAGAGAGGACGATGCAATGCCGATCGCAATTAGAGACGATGTTGTTTATATCATGTTGAAAAAAATCCAGGATGGCGATCGTGCTCCTGGACCCGATCCAATTAGTTTTAGTGCATCTGACTTTACAGGTATTGCCCTCTCTCCAGCCGATTTTTTGGGTCACCTAGATTATTTAAATCAGAAGGCATACATCAACGCCGAATTTAGCGGCAATGCCTATGGTAATCAGGATGATGTTCCTAATGTCATTAACTCTAAAGAAGTTGATTTCCGTATTGCCAATACTTACGGAGCACCCGATGGTCCACTGCCCCACTTGATTACGTTTAAGAAAGCAGAGTTAACTGAGAAAGGTCACAAAATGCTAGAAGACATGGAAAAGAATCCTCCCGAATCGATGAAGCAAGGTTCTACTGTTCCGATCGCCACTAAAGATACGCCTTTTCTTGAAAAGGTGATGGTCAAAGGTGAATTGTCTGATCTTTATGATGCACGAGATATTACAGAAGTTGTGTTCCGCACAATGCGTGACATGATGCCGAATGAGACCGTCGATCGTGTTGCTGGCGAACTTCAAAAAGAGATGGAACCAACCACAGAAAAGGCACTTCAAAATGAAATTGAAGACCTGTGGCAAGATACAAATCCCGTCGTGCGTTTTATCAGTCGCGTCAGGCAACCGCTCAAGATCAAAGACGACACGTTCTTGTTTCGTATTAAGCAGGAAGCCGGGTTGCAGAACACTGTCGATCCAGAAATTGCGGTTAAGGCGGTATTCTCTGCAACCAAAGATGAGTTGTCAGACGATCGCATTCAGGAGATCAGAAGTTTTCTACCTGGTACAATTCAACGCCTTTGGCAAGAGGCTTAAGGAAATGTAGCTCCCAAAATTGGTGGGCTGACATCTCACTGAAAAGTGATGCTTCGGAACTCTCTGTTGTGGAAGATCGTCTAGAATTATATCGTCTAAAAGTACGTAGCTGTTGGCACACGATTGCTAACAGCTACGACTTAGGTTAACGAGCAATTGGTCTTTTATTCAAGAGGTCACTGTAAGAGTGAAGAAGCTGCACAACATGGAAATCGAGTTAAGGTTAGCAACTGCACTTTGCAGTAGTTTGCTGACACTTGGTGCGATCGCTGCTCCACTTGTGGAAAAGGCAACCGCGCAAACTCGTCCCTCTGCCCCAGTCGTTAATCCGCCATTACCCAGTCAGCAACAGCCTCCTATTGCCACACTTACGCCGAATAATGGTGTAGTTGGTGTCAAACTAATCAATAAAACGGGCGCAGAAATTGTGTATCAAGTGATTGGTGATACTCGCTTGCGAACATTGGGCGGACGATCGCAAGTAGCACTGCAAGATCTAAAAACGCCTGTTAGCTTAAGCTTTTATCGACGCGATCGCGGGTTTCTTCTGGTTAGTCCACAGGTTCCTACAACAGCCGCAAACACGATCGAACTGACGCTGACGGAAACAACCGATTTTGCGATTGACAAAACTGCGCTCACCATTGAGTCAAACGGCGAAGTCTACCTTAATTAGCAGTAAGAGGTTGTTTGAAAAGTGTCTGGCGGTTAAAACCGCGACTACGTAAACAAAGTCCGCCTGCGCGGACTACCAAAACGTGAAGGCTTGGGAACCTGCGAAGGCAGGTTTTGTCCGTCTCTAAGGATGTTAGGCATAGCGTTCTCTAAGGATGTTAGGCATAGCGTTCCTACAAACGCAACTGATTAATCTGCATTCACAATCTTGGGCACTTTGAAGAAATCGCCATCACGATCGGGTGCAGCATCCAGCATTGCCTCTCGCTCAGCGTTCGGTTGCAGTATGTCAGTACGAGCAACATTACTCACGTCGATCGCGCGCGTTGTTGGCTCGACCCCACTGACATCCAGTTCATTTAGTTGTTCAAAATAGCCCAGAATATCGCCAAGCTGCGTTGTTAGCATTTCCTCTTCTTCAGTCGTCAATGCAAGTCTGGCAAGATGAGCGACTTTGTGAACCTGTTCACGATCGAGCATGGATAGTTGTTAGCAATTAGTTGTTAGTTGTTAGCTTAAATCACCAATCATCAGAAGGCATTAAGCCTGTTCGATGTCGTTTAAAGTAGAAAGCATCAGTACTGCTGGTTCATCGTTGCTAACAACTAAAAACCAATCACTCAAAACTTTTCAAAAGTAGACATCAATCTGCGATCGTCCAGTGGTTTTCAGCCAGTTCTGCGCCTCAATGTAATTGTTGGGTGCAACGCGAATTGCACGTTTCCAGTATTCTGCGGCTTGCTGGTAGAACGCTTCTGCCTCATCGTCGTTGCCTGCTTCTTTTGCCATTTCACCCTTGTAGTGAAAAATGACCGCTACGTTGTTGAGCGCTTGCGGCAGTCTGGGATTCTGTTCTAGCGCTTGATGGTAGTAGTCTAATGCGCGATCGTGTTCACCGTTACTGGCATGAATTAAGCCGATGTTGTAGAGGATATAGCTGCGATCGTAATCGTCATCCTCCAATTTCAGCGCTTCGTAGTAGTTGTCCAGCGCTTCGGCATACTCCCCATCACCCTGAGCAGACATCCCGTCGCGGTAATAAGCAAACGCTTCTTTCTCTTTCTTGGTGGCAGGCAGAATCTTCAGAATGATGTCTGCCATGACGGTAAAGCTTTTATCAATGAAATTGTCGTTGCGTTGAGATCTTGGCATAGACCGCAGATGGTTGTGAGGGGAGCAGAAAAGTTGGGACAGGTTCTTTCAACTGCCTATTAGTTTAGCGCCCATTGGGAACGGTCGTGCAGACGATCGCCAGCAGATTTTTTAGGCACGATCGCGGGAACAAGCAGCACAACAGCAGTATTACCGAAATTTCTGTGTGATAGCAGTCACCCAAATGAGTGAGTCCAGTCAGGCTGACGTGTTAAATGCGTCACACGTTTAGAAGCCTATATTCACAACGTAGAACGGTTTTTATCACTCACGAAAGCAAGGAGAGCGCCCATAGTAGAACTCAGGGTATCTACCTAAATCGAGTGTTCACTGGTCTGAAACAGCGGACATAGAGCCGTTTATTACGTGAAACTACTGAAGCGTTGGCAGCCAATGCCTTACGAGTTTTTACTGAACGTAGCAATCGTTCCACTAGCCGCTCTGTCTCGATCGTTCGTTATGCACACTGACGCACACTCGCTCGCATCAAAGCCAGGGCTTCGGCTACCACACCACGCCCTGGCTGACTCCACCGTTTCATACAACTTGAGGAGCTAACATCTCATGGTAGACACAAATGACCCAGCGGGGGTTCGGTACGGACAGTTTATCGACCTGCCGCTAGAGCCGATCGCTCTCAAGCCTCGCCATCTCCTCAGCAAGCGCGATTATGCCCATGCAGACATCATTCATCTGTCTGCCTTTATTCGAGACAATCCCAATCCCATTCTGGTGTTTAGCCCGGATGGTGCTGTGGTGAAGACGAACCCTGCGGCTGTGCGGTTATTGAAACGGCTCCAAAGAGATGCACTGGCGCTCTTACCAGCAGAACATCCACAAATTGTGACGGCTTGTTTGGCAGATCAACGGAAGGAGCACACGATCGAAGTGATGATCAACAATATGTATCTGGCACTGACCTATCGATCGCTGCCTGCGTTCAAGATTGTGTATCTGTATGCGATCGAGCTAACAGACTATCGGCAAGCAGAGGCAGAACTGCTGCAAATTGCATCTAAGACGATCGACCTGGCAAAACAAGCTGTGTTGCAACTCCAGGCGTTTCGCAAAACCCTTCCACAACCAACCGTTGCAGCAGCACCTCAAGCGACAGTACCGAAACAGGTACTCTTGAACGACATATTTGTCTCAATGGACGGCTGCATGTTTGCGTCGGCAGTGGGAGGTGAGGAGTAAGCGGTGAGGGATAAGGAGTGAAGCGTTGATAGGCTGGTGAATAGTCCTCACTCTGTAGTCAGTCTGGCATTCAACATCAGGAAGATGCGATCGAGTTCCGTGATACCTGCCAACGCAGCTTCCTGTTCTGGGTTCAATGTAGATCCCCGACTTCTTTGGTCAGTCTTGCTGTAATTTGCTAAATCTGATTCAGAAGTCGGGGATCTGGTAGAAATGACAGTTACTCAATACCTTTTGGTTACGCACACTCAGCAATCGTTCTGCATCGCCTGACATTGCCAATGCGATCGGTCACATTCGTTCTGCATCGCCTGACATTGCCATTGTGATGCCTCACAATCAAATTGCATCGCCTCACAATCCTTCTGCATCAAGTCACAATGCTTCTGCGTCACCTCACACTGCGTTTGTAGTGCAACGTAATGTAGCTTTGTCCGTCAACGAATCGTTTACCCATAAACTAAGGGTGGAGCTAGTAGAGTTGTCGATGGCGTAGCCTTTTGAGCTAACGAGTTCTACCGCTCCGTCATGCTGCACTTGTATGCTTGAGCAGGAGCTTGTTATGGTACATGCATCGCCGCCCCCCTCGATTACGCCGCGTCAAATGAATTTGCTTCGCATCGTCGCCGCTATGGCTTGGTCTGATGGGCATCTTGCCGCTGAAGAGGTGGATGTGATGCTCGATCGCCTGAGCCGCGTCTTTGCCACCAATACCGAGCAGCAACAGGCACTACAGCACGAACTACGCGATTATTTGATGCAGCGCCTTCCCCTTAGCGAACTGGTGTCACGGCTACAAAGCGATGCTGAGCGCGTACTTGTCTTGCACTTGGGCTATGAAGTCATTCGCTGTAGTGCCCGCACACCCGGTGAAGACACCATCAATGCAGAAGAAGCCGCTGCCTATCAAACCCTCGTGCAGCTTTTAGGACTATCGCCTGAGGTCGTGCAGCAGGTTGAGTCCGCCGTTGCATCTGAGTCAACGCCGATCGAAGGACTAGCAGCTTTGCTCACCCGCACGCTCGAAAATTTTGTGCACCAGTAGATGTAGCAACAAGAGGGAAATGGCAAAAGCACCGAAGTCCAGCGAACAGCGGATTGTACTGGAGAAGATTGGCTGGCAGCAGTTTGAAACCATCCTGGCGGAGATGGGCACAGAACGATCGACGCGCTTCACGTTCGATCGCGGTCGCTTGGAAATGATGACACCGTTAGACGAACATGAACGGTGCCACAAGCTGATCGAATCCTTGATTCTTGTGCTGGTGGATGAAATGCAGCTACCCGTCGAAGGCTACAAAGCGCCCACATTGCTGCGTTCTGACTTAAAGTTGGCGATCGAGCCAGAAACGGGCTATTACATCCAGCATGAGGCTGATGTTCACGGCAAAAGAGCGATCGACCTCACAGTTGATCCGCCACCCGACTTGATTCTGGATGTTTCTTTGAGTGCAGGCACAGCAAATCGCTTGTCAATTTACGCTGCGTTGGGTGTGGCTGAAGTATGGCGCTATGTCAGCCAACCGGGAGATGATTTTTTTAAGGGAAACTTGCAAATTTATGGCTTAGACGGCGATCGCTACGTTGAATCCGTTACTGGGTTCGCGTTTCCCTTTCTACCTGCGGGTCGGATTCTGCAATTTATTGACGAGAGCGATGCGTTGGGCTTAATGACAGCATTGCGATCGCTGCGCGAATGGCTGCAAAGTGTCCATGATTGAGACAGGAGAAGGTAAAAGGTGTGATGGCAGTCAAGCGGTCAGCGGTCAGCGGTCGGAGAAAAGCTGATAGCTGATAGCTGATAGCTAATCCAAACAATGTGTGGCTATTTTTTAACGAACCCTCAGCGGTATCCAACTCATGGAGATGAAACGATGAACTCTGCAACCAAATTTCTCTCGACAACCAAATTTCTCAGCGCGGTGCCTGTGCTGCCAGCGGTTGACATTGCTGCCACGATCGCGTTCTACGAACAGCAGCTCGGCTTCACGACCGATTTTCAGTACGACGATTATGCGGGTTTGCGGCGTGGTGGCGCTCAACTTCACCTGTGGCAGTGTGGCGATCGACAAATTGCCGAAAACACAAGCTGTCGCATCAACGTTAGCGGCATCACGCAGCTTTACGAGGAATATCAAACGCAGGCGGTGATTCATCCCAACGGTGAGCTTGCAACAA
Source organism: Tildeniella nuda ZEHNDER 1965/U140 (assembly GCA_019358895.1). Lineage (GTDB taxonomy): Bacteria > Cyanobacteriota > Cyanobacteriia > Leptolyngbyales > Leptolyngbyaceae > Stenomitos > Stenomitos nudus. The sequence continues at coordinate 45,930 of JAHHIG010000008.1, forward strand.
AACCCTGGGGCATGATCGAGTTCACCGTTTTAGATCTAAACGGTAACTGTGTCGTCTTTGCAGAACTCCCTGCCACTGCCAATCGCCGCGATCGTACCGATTAGTGATGCAACGAAATGGGTTAGAAGCGGTCAGCTATCAGCCGTCAGCTATCAGCTTTTTAGCCTTTAGCCTTCATCCTTCATCCCCCACTCCCCACTCCCGACTAAAGCTGAAAGATCGGTACAATAAAGCCTGTTCTCCTGGCGTGATTCTGCTATGGCTGCTCCGTTCTCTGCTGAAGACATTGCCGCAGAAGGCATCAAGCCAGAGGAGTACGAAGAAATTGTGCGTCGTCTGGGTCGTCATCCCAACAAAGCTGAGTTGGGTATGTTCGGCGTGATGTGGTCGGAGCACTGCTGCTACAAGAATTCGCGTCCGTTGCTGAAGCAGTTTCCTACCGAGGGCGATCGCATTCTGGTCGGTCCTGGTGAGAATGCAGGCGTGGTGGATCTGGGCAATGGGCTGCACCTGGCGTTCAAAATTGAGTCGCATAACCATCCCTCGGCGGTAGAACCGTTTCAAGGTGCGGCAACGGGTGTGGGCGGCATCTTGCGCGATATTTTTACGATGGGGGCACGTCCGATCGCGCTGCTTAACTCTCTCCGCTTTGGTTCATTAGAAGATGCCCGGACTCGTCGCTTGTTTAGTGGTGTCGTTTCTGGCATCGCTCACTACGGCAACTGTGTTGGTGTGCCTACTGTTGGCGGCGAGATTTATTTCGATCGTGCCTACTCCGACAATCCCCTGGTCAATGTGATGGCGTTGGGCTTGATGGAAACGCCAGAGATTGTGAAATCGGGCGCAAAAGGCATTGGTAATCCTGTCCTTTATGTCGGTTCCACCACGGGACGCGATGGCATGGGTGGAGCCAGTTTCGCCAGCGCGGAGTTGAGTGATGCGTCGATGGACGATCGCCCCGCTGTGCAAGTCGGTGATCCCTTTCTCGAAAAATCTCTGATTGAAGCGTGTCTGGAAGCATTCAAAACGGGCGCAGTTGTGGCAGCTCAAGATATGGGCGCGGCTGGAATTACCTGCTCCACATCCGAAATGGCAGCAAAAGGTGGCGTGGGCATTGAATTTGATCTCGATCGGATTCCAGTACGCGAAACCGGGATGGTGCCGTATGAATACCTGCTCTCCGAATCTCAGGAGCGGATGCTGTTCGTCGCACACAAGGGACGCGAACAAGAATTGATCGATATCTTTGAGCGCTGGGGACTTCATGCGGTGGTGGCTGGGACGGTGATTACGGAGCCGATCGTTCGCATTCTGTTCAAGGGCGAAATTGCTGCCGAAGTGCCTGCGACTGCGTTATCCGACAATACGCCCATCTATCATCACAACCTGCTGGCAGAACCACCCGAATATGCGCGCGAGGCTTGGGCATGGTCGTCCGACAGTCTCCCTCCTTGCACCCCTGAAGGCATCGAGATTCGAGGTGTGCGACAAACGTGGAATGATATTCTGCTGCAACTGCTGGCAAGCCCGACGATCGCCTCTAAACGCTGGGTCTACCGTCAATATGATCATCAGGTGCAAAATAACACTGTGATGCTTCCGGGTGGGGCGGATGCGGCGATCGTGCGGATACGTCCTGTAGGGGTGGAGCAACCGCTGAGACGCAGAGGCGCAGAGGAAAATGCAGACTTTATCCTTAATTCTTTATCCGTTCAAACTGGCGTGGCTGCTACGGTTGACTGCAATCCTCGTTACGTTTACTTGCATCCCTATGAAGGGGCAAAGGCGGCTGTGGCAGAAGCGGCGCGTAATCTGAGCTGTGTGGGTGCCGAGCCGATCGCCGTCACCGATAATTTGAACTTTGGCAGTCCCGAAAAGCCGATCGGCTACTGGCAGCTAGCAGAGGCTTGTCGAGGCTTAGCAGAGGCTTGCAGGGAATTCAGCACTCCCGTCACGGGTGGCAACGTCTCGCTTTACAACGAAACGCTGGACGCAGATGGCAAACCCCAACCCATCTATCCCACGCCTGTGGTCGGCATGGTGGGGCTGATTCCCGATCTAACCAAAATCTGTGGTCAGGGCTGGCAGTCCGAAGGCGACCTTATTTACCTGCTTGGAGCATTGGTAGAGAGTTCCGAGCCAAGTGCCTCCCACTCCCCACTCCCCACTCCCCACTCCCCACTCCTCTCTCTAGGCGGCTCTGAATACCTGGCAGTCCTACACGATACGATCGCAGGCATCCCTCCCATCATCGATTTTGATCTGGAGCGTCGGGTACAGTCAGCATGTCGTGAGGGCATCCGGCAAGGTTGGATTCGGTCTGCCCATGATTGTGCTGAAGGTGGACTGGCAGTAGCTTTGGCAGAGTGCTGCTTAAGTGGTGAGCATGGTGCAACGATCGCTCTACCAAACTCGGTATCTCGCTTTGATCATCTACTGTTTGCCGAAGGTAGTGCGCAAATTGTTGTGTCGATCGCGCCTGGTGTTCAAGCCGCTTGGGAAGCTTATCTGAATCAGCAGTTCTCAGAATGGCGTGAGATTGGTCGTGTCACGGCTCAAAAGTCGGCTTTGCAAATTGGTACGAAAGCACATCCATTATTGATCAATATCGCTTGCGAGGATATGGACGATCGCTGGCACCACGCGATCGAGCGTCAATTGACCCAATAGACAGACCATTGACGCTTATTTTCATCGCTCCTCTGTTTGGAGCTGAGCGCGCGCTTCATAATTGTTACGATGTAATCGTCAGTTAATGAGAAGATTAAATAAATATTAAGTAATTGCCTGAGTCTCGTTACTTGACCCTTTTTTACCCATCCCAATCAGGAGCTGAACTGTAGCATGATCTCCGACCAACCCTTACCTGTTGACCAGCCCCTTGCTCAGTCTGCTCCGCTTTTGGCAGAGTCAACCGCTTCAGACAAGCCAGAAGAAGCCTGTGGTGTTTTTGGGGTGTATGCCCCGCAGGAAGATGTTGCCAAACTGACTTACTTTGGGCTATATGCCCTCCAGCATCGCGGGCAGGAATCGGCTGGTATTGCAACTTTTGATGGCGATCGCGTCCACCTGCATAAAGAAATGGGGTTGGTTTCACAGGTATTCAGCGAACCTGTTTTGACCAAGCTGACTGGGACGATGGCGATCGGGCATACCCGCTACTCCACCACAGGTTCCAGTCGTGTGGTCAATGCTCAGCCTGCCGTGGTGGAAACCCGTCTGGGGTATCTGGCGCTGGCGCACAATGGCAACCTGGTAAATGCGCCTGCTTTGCGGGAAGACTTGACCGAGAGCAACGTCACGTTTCTTACCACGACTGATTCAGAGATGATTGCGTTGGCGATCGCTGAAGAGGTAAACAATGGCAAAGGCTGGCTGGAAGGTGCCATCAGTGCGCTGCATCGTTGCCAGGGAGCGTTTAGTTTGACGATCGGCACCCCTACAGGTCTGATGGGCATCCGCGATCCTAACGGCATTCGTCCGCTTGTTATCGGTACGCTACCTCAAACGACTTCAACTGAGCCATTGCGCTACGTACTGGCATCCGAAACCTGTGCTCTAGACATCATCAGCGCCGAGTATGTGCGCGATGTGGAACCGGGTGAACTGGTCTGGATTACAGAAGACGGTCTGGCATCGTTTCATTGGACGAGGGAAACTACGCCTAAGCTCTGCATTTTTGAGATGATTTATTTTGCGCGTCCCGATAGCGTCATGCAAAACGAAAGCCTGTACAGCTATCGGCTGCGGATTGGTCGTCGGTTGGCGATCGAGTCTCCCATTGATGCCGATATTGTGATTGCGGTGCCAGATTCAGGCATTCCAGCGGCGATCGGCTACTCCCAGGCATCTGGTATCCCCTACGCAGAAGGGCTGATCAAAAACCGCTACGTGGGTCGCACGTTCATTCAACCGACCCAAACCATGCGCGAATCGGGCATCAAAATGAAGCTCAATCCGCTGAAAGACGTGCTGGCTGGTAAGCGCGTGATTATTGTGGATGATTCGATCGTGCGCGGCACCACCAGTCGCAAAATTGTCAAAGCGTTACGTGATGCTGGAGCCACCGAGGTACACATGCGCGTTTCCTCACCGCCCGTTACCCATCCCTGCTTCTATGGCATCGACACCGATAGCCAGGATCAACTCATTGCCGCTACCAAATCTGTGGTTGAAATAGCCGACCAAATCGGGGTCGATTCTCTCAGCTACCTGTCCTGGCAAGGCATGTTAGACGAAACACGCCACGATTCCAATCACTTCTGTTCTGCTTGCTTCACAGGCAACTATCCCGTCCCGGTGCCCGAACCCGTGAAGCGATCGAAGCTAAAGCTAGAGGCGATCGCGTTAGAACCCGTAACAACAAGCTAACGGTGAAAGAAACCGGGTTTCTTCTCGGTATGTGATCGAGAACTCGTGCTTCAGGGCAGAAACCCGGTTTTTTGAGCGCTCTAAGTCATCTGATGATTGAAGTAGTCTGATGTCGTCAACCCCGATCGACTGGAGCGGCGCGTATAGTTCTTCAGCATGTAGTTCAGGTCGTCTGGAAAGAGCGAGGCGGTGAGTGCATCGTGAGGCGTAATGACACCACCTTCATACAGATCAAACAGTGCCTGGTTGAGGGTTTGACTACCGTCTTTGCCTTCTTCCATAAGTTGGTGAATCTCTTCGATCGCACCCTTCTGGAGATAGTCTCGAATCGTGTCGGTGTTGAGCATAATTTCTAGAGCTGCCGTACGTCCACCATGCACCGTCGGCACCAATGCCTGAGCAATCACGGCACGGAGGGCATCGACAATTTGAATCCGCACCGTTTCTTGTTCTTCAGGCGTGTAGAAGTTGAGCAAGCGCTTAAAGGCATTGACAGAGCCTTTGGTGTGCAGGGTGCCCAGTACCAGGTGCCCGGTAAGAGACGCACGAATCGCGGTATCGACCGTTTCGCGATCGCGCATTTCACCGATCAGAATGATATCTGGGTCTTGCCGGAGTGCTCCCCGCAACGCATCTTTAAATTCCTGAGTGTGCAGTCCAACCTCTCGTTGAGTCACAAGCGATTGGTTAGAAGTGTGCACATACTCAATCGGGTCTTCGATCGTGACAATTTTGCGAGGCAGCGTTTCATTTACGTGCCGCAGCATGGCAGCCAGCGAGGTCGATTTACCAGAGTTGACCGAACCCGTGACTAAAATTAACCCCTGCCGTTCCTCTGCCAGCACGCCCAAAATATCGGGTAAGCCCAGCTTACGGAGGGTGGGCACGTCCAGCGAAATCAACCGCAGCACCATCGCACCGCCCATAATCGACTGCGAACAATTGACCCGGCACCGCACCATGCCTTCGTAGAGAATGGCAGTATCCAGTTCCTGCCGCAACCGAAACTGCTCCTGTTGTGCGCTCGACAGTACTTCCTGCAAAAATTCTTCAAACTGCCGCGCTGTGATTTTGCCGTAGGTCTCCTGCTTGACCATCTTGCCTTGTATTCTGAAGCGCACAGGCTCACCCACCTGTAGGTGGATATCAGACGCTCGTTGCTTGCACGCATCTTCAACCATCACCTGCACAGTGCCCTGCCGTTGCACCTCCCGATTCGGACCATCCAGCGCGATCGCGTTGAGGCTCATTGCCTCCGTTCCTTGCGCGGTGGGACCGCAGTTAACGCGACCCTGCATGAAGCCCGGAATTCGCACATCCACATCGAGTTTGCGAACCTCCAGGTAGTGCTTGAGTTGCTGAGGCGTGAGCACTTCCTGGAGATAATGCCGAAACTGTTCTGGTGTCAGCGGCGAGAGATGATCCTGCGGCAGAAGTTTGCCGCTCATGCGATAAAAAGGTGGACGACCGGGCTGAAGATACACCGCTGTTGCACCACGATCGTAAGCGTCTTGAATGACAAACCGGATCGATGTACTCGCGTCAGGTTTTGATCCGGTAGCAGCAGCGTTAGTAGCGGTCATAACAAGTGGCTTCCAAAACGAGGAGAAAGTGAGCGTGAATCCCAGGAATGACGACCTAAAACTTATATCAACAGATTCGAGCGCGAGTGGTTGAACGATAGCATTGAGCTGACAATTTTAGAGAGCGTCTTGAGAAGAAAGTACAGGCAGGCATCATCGTGCTGAACACTGCCTGAGAGAAATTGAGCCATTGAATGCCTAATCACCAAGTTTTAGCTCAGCTCCGATCGCGGATTATCGCCTCAATGAACGGATGTTGCTGCTCAAAAGCAGCGATGAGTACCATTATTTAACCGGACTCGTAAGCATTTTCGCAACTGAAGAGTGATGAACTCAGCCCTCTCTCGTCATAAGTGAATGCGTTCAGAAAAGGTGTCTACATCCAACAGGTCTAAAATTTGAACGAATGTGCCCTTGCAGTTTAATCTACCCTGCATCGGTAGATCACTATCACATAAGCTTTAGTAAAGTTTGATGAAAGTTTCATCAAGAATTGCTGGCGATTTTTTCGACCGTTTGACGCTGCTTTTGCTCACAAGCTCAAAGATTTTGGCGTTTAGAGTCCCGTGGATTGAGGCGAGCTTAGGGCAGCAACAGTTCGGCTAATCCTTCGCGTTCTTATCGACTAACAGCACCACTGCGTAGGCTGAAATGCCTTCTTCGCGTCCGGTTGCATCAAGCTTTTCATTAGTCGTTGCTTTGATGCCGACTTGATCGGGCTGCAAATTGAGAGCTGTCGAGAGCCGATCGCGCATTGCCTGAATGTGTGGCTTCAACTTGGGGCGTTCTGCCACAACCACTGAATCGATATTGCCAATCTTCCAGCCCTTGCTCTGGATCAGGCGATCGACCTGTTCTAACAATGCCACGCTGTCTGCCCCTTCCCACTGTGGATCGGTGGGTGGAAAATAGTGACCAATATCCCCCAAGCTAAGTGCCCCCAACATGGCATCCATAATGGCATGAGTGAGCACATCAGCATCACTGTGCCCCAGCAGTCCCAGTTCATGCTCAATTTTCACCCCTCCTAAAATGAGCGGACGATCGCTCACCAGTCGATGGATATCATACCCGTTGCCAATCCGAATGTTCGTCATCAGCCTACAGCGCTCAACGTTCCGATTATAGGCTGATGGTAGTAATTGGCAGCTATCGGCAGTCAGCAATCAGCCATCAGCTATCGGCAGTCAGCAATCAGCTATATAGAACCCATTTGAGATCTCAGGAAGTGGGTGCAAGCCGCTTCAGCATTAGCCTGGCAAAGCAGAGGTTGATTTTAGTTTCTGCATGAGCTAGCGTTCGCTCAAAGTTCTTCACCAAGCTTTTACAACGCTCCATCCAAGCATTAGATCGTTCGATGACCCATCTCGCCACTGCTGGGACAAAGCCCGCTTTGCCTTGCGCTGCCTTCTCTTGTTTCGAGGGCTTGGTCGAAAGCTCAAACCTAATTTTCGTCATGATCTGAGGACAAGCCCGCTCCAAGGCTGCAATCAAACCATCAATGTGATCACCGTGGTCTAGGAGGATCGTCGTCTTAGGAAGATCAACGGATTTTGCCTTGAAATAAGCGATGTTGAGCGTGAGAATCTCAACCAAGCCCACATCATCGGAAACACTGGCTTGGGTACAGTGAGTGAAAAAGGGAAAGCCAAGCGTATCCACGGCTAAATGTCGTTTAAGTCCATTGGTGGCGTTGTAGAAACAAAAGCCCTTCGAGTCCACACTCGCATTGCAAGGATTCTTCACCGCTTGGGAGTCAATGATGATCAACGTCGTCCACTGGGGCTTTTTTTGCACCTGCTCCCGCACTTGTCCATGTAAGATGTGCATGAGCTGCTCAATCGCGCTGGCACTGCGCCACTGCTTGTAGTGCCCATAGACCGTCGGGTAGGGCGGCAAGTCTTGAGGTAAATCTTCCCAGTTACACCCATGCTTCAGTTGATAAAGGATGCCATCAAGCAGCTCCCGCTTCGTCCAATTACAGGGTCGTGTTCGCTTCTTCTGCGGTAGTATTTGCGGCAACAGGGGTTCAAGGATTGACCATTCGGCATCGGTGAGACTGCTGGAATATGCCAGCACGTTTAGATGAGCGAGTGTAGGTGCCCTCTCTCACCATGAGAAAAGATGTCAAACGGGTTCTATACAATGAATCACCCCTGCCGAGAGGGGGTAGTTATACTGAGTCTGTCTTTTCAACTGCCCAGTCTGGGATCTTATGCAGAAACCTATCCGCCTAACTACCCAATCTCGGATCTTATACAGAGTGCTGTCTGCCCAGCTACCCAGTCTGGGATCTTAGACTGCGGAATTTCAGCCTAATTACTCGAATCAGGGGTCTTAGACAGACTCCGTCTGTCTAAACAATAGTTGTGTCGCAAGGCTATCGGTGAGGGCAGTAGCTTGCAGCTATCTGTTCTGCATTCGAGTCAGTGTTTGAATATCTTGAGCCACTTCTGCAATAGTAGTTTTAGAAAGTTCCGCTTCCAAGGCTTGCTGTGCTTTAGTCGTTGTTCTGCTTAAAACTTGTTGAATATTGCGCCCCACAAAGCAATTTTTGTCTGGTGGGGTTCGGTGCATCTCAAAAATGTTGGGTTCTTCAACCACCTGAAAAACCTCAAGCAGTGTAATCTGGTTCGCTGGCTTTGCCAGAGTTGCCCCACCTCCATAGCCCAGTTGCGATGAGGTAATGCCTGCTTCAGCTAACGTCGATAAAATCCTCCGAATCACCGTTGGATTGGTACTGGCACTGCTGGCAAGTTGTTCTGAACGAACAGCCTTACCCTCGTTCACTGCCAACGCAGCTAAGATATGAACCGCAACTGCAAACCGAGTACTGGTAGGCAAAGCAACTCTCCCCAAAAACTAAATTGTGTAGCTGTGTTTGCTACATACTCTACACAATTTAGCTTATCCTTTGAGTTAAGCGGCGTTACGGAAAGGAGTAAAGTCGGGCAGTTCTAGAGGCACAGTTACTCCTTTTTGCACCGCAGGACGAGCCGCAATCCGATCAAACCAATTCTTCAGATTTGGATAAGCATCGATCGCAAAGCCCTGATGAGTCGAACACCACAGCCAGCCGAAATGAGCAATATCTACGATTGAGTATTCATCCAGAAAGTATTCACGCTCTGTCAGTAGTGTCTCCAACACCGTAGTCAGACGATCTCCTTCTTTCAAGTAACGTGCAACTGCATAGGTCGGTTTTTCTGGAGCAAACAGGCTGAAGTGTGCTCTCTGACCGAACATTGCACCAATGGATGCCGCTTGGAAAAAGAGCAATTGAACCCCTTTCCATCGTTGCTGTGCGTCTGTTGGAAAAAGTTTTCCAGTTTTCTCAGCTAAGTAAAGCAAGATCGCATTGGATTCATAGAGGGTGTAACCCGTTTCGTGGTCAACGATGACTGGAACTTTTGCATTAGGGTTGAGTGTTGTGAATTCTGGGCTGAATTGCTCTCCTTCCCAGATATTAATAATCTTGCTTTCATAAAGAAGTCCCAACTCTTCCAGCGCGATGCTGATTTTGTGAGGATTGGGAGAACCATGAGCGTAGAGTGTAATCATCGTGTATGTCCTCATTCAAACTGTGTAGCCAACATAGTTACAATTCAACCATGCATCATCAGTCTGTCAAGCCGTCTGTTATCAGAGAAGTCTGAGAGAGTAAGATGTAGACTGTGCAAGCGATTGCGGCACAACAACCCGATTGGAGCGGACTGCTGTCAGCTTTGGGTGAGGATGCAAAAATACTCGCAGCCGCTCAATCGGAACGTTAAGCACGATCGCTCCACAAATTAACCCAACACCACCTTTCACTCACCCTCTTGACCATTTCTGCGATTCCAGCAAACTCCAGACCAGCTTTGAAAGTGCTGAAGCGATTTTTTACAATAAGTACAGCAGAGACACGAGGCGCAAAATCAGATGAGTGTCAAAGAACAGTTGCTTGACGAGATTGAACATGCACCCGATGCAATGCTTGAGGAAATCTTCGATTTTTGCCTTTTCCTCAAACAACGAACGGCAGCCGACGAAAGCAGAAACATCTGCTGCCTCAGTCCCACACAACAATGGCATTCTGGATCTGTTAAAACGAGTTGAAGCAATTCAGGCTCAAGTTCCCCCTGAAGAATGGGATAACCTTCCCCATGGCGGTTCCATCAATCACGATCACTACCTCTACGGTGCGCCCAAAGTTGAGGAATGAAAATCGTCTTTGCCGATACCGGATACTGGATTGCACTGCTCGATCCGCAAGATACCCTGCACCAAAAAGCTGAGAATCTCAGTCTCTCGCTAACTCAGGCGAAAATCTGCACCAGTGAAATGGTACTGACGGAAGTCCTCAATCATTTTTCTAAGCGCGGTTCTTTCCTCAGACAGGTTGCGATCGGTTTAATTCAAAGCGTTCAGGACAGCTCTACGATCGAGATGGTTCCGCAAACCAGTGAACTCTTTCAAGCTGCTTTCGATCTCTATAGCCAACGCCTGGACCAATCGTGGAGCCATACCGATTGCGTCTCTTTTTGCATCATGCAGCAGCAGAACATTCAAGAAGCACTTGCTTACGTTAGCGAAGCTCTCCGTTCGCGCAGCGTTTCGCAGGAAAGGAATCGTCATTTTGAACAAGCAGGTTTCATCGCTCTCCTGCGGTAGTTACCTGGGGACGAACAGCAACTATCTTTGCTGTTGATGCGTTACAAGAATGCTTGTGGCTTGTGGTGAGGAAGACACAGATAGGTGATCCACTCCCTGTCAAACTGCGATCGCTGCGCGTCTGCCCTCGACCTGAATAAAGCAGAGACAATCTGGCATGTCAGCAGTATCCTCCGTGCCATTTTCAATGTTTGAAGGACTGTAAGATCAGGGGGTGCAACAACCTGCGTTAACCGAATCATCTACCATGTTGAAACGTTTGATTGCCTTTCTCTCTATAACCACACTGATTGTTCCCATGTCGTTGAAACATTCAGCCATTGCAAAGGCAGAGGATTCTGTTTGCTTTTTGCGAATGCAAGACGGTCGATCGCTTGATTTGAGAAAGCTGTGTGGCAAAGCCTCTCCATCAGCAACGATGATGCGGGCAGAGTCCTCTGCTAGGGCGCAATCGTCACCTGGCAGCGCTCGACAGTCGATCAATCAAGCCGAAAATGAGTTAGATGATGAAACTCAAACGCCTCCTGCCAGCAATCCAGCAGCTCCCGCAACGATTCAAACCCCTACAACGCCTCAGCCAGGGGTTCAAGCGACTCCTGAGGCAACGCCCCCTGGTTCTGCTGTGCCTGGATCGCAACCGATCGCCCCAGCCCAGACAACGCCCAAACCCGCGGCTGTTCCAGTGCAGCGCGGCGCGACTCCGAGTGCAATTCCAGCAAACGCGTTACCACGAGACCCGAACGAAGAAGTCCGCTAGATGTCTCGTACAGGGTAAACACAGAATTTTCATCAGCCAGATCAGTGAATTTGCTGAAACGTAGCAGTCACTACACATTTTAAGCTTTTAGCACAGTATTTTCAGATAGCACTTGCAATTTGTTGCAGTCATACGGAACGCGCTGCTTAGCGCTTCAATGGGCTAACGCTTCCAGGCTTGGCACGGTGAAGTAAATCTAATGACAGCGTTCCGCCTGCCAGTTGGCTTACAGCAGTCCTACGTAACTCACTAAGGATTGACACACCCCTCTTGTTGGAGTTCAAACTCCTCCAGGTTCTGTTGTGCAGACCTGCCGATCGCGGCTCTGCATCTAGCTGGCACGTTCGCAACTTTCGTGATTAGCGCACTCGTTCGATTCATTTCTGTTCATTCATTTGGCTGAGGAGCACCTATCGTGAACGATCCATTTGGGCAATTAGATTACGCTGAAATTAGCTCTCTCGCTCAACACTTCACTGAGATCATCGTTTGATGACAATCGCTTGAGAAAGCGACGTTGGAGAGAGCGATTTTTACGATCGACCCTCATACAAGCAACAGAGGCTCGATCGTCCAGCATTCGGTCATCAGTTTGCAAGCGAACCGCAGAGAGTTCAACACGTTTTTGTCCTGAACCATCTCAGGGGTTTTGCTTTAGCTCAAGTTTTCGACTGCCTACATCCGTGGTTTGCAGAGTCATTTCTGCATGATCGTACGGTCAGCTTTTAATGTGCAGATTTCCAGTGGAAGTCTTCACTCAGTTTGTGCTGTCTTTTTGTACTGTTTTTGACCTTGATAAGGGAGGCATTGTGAAACGTAGAGATTTCATTACGAGAGTGGCAGCGGCTGGTGGATCGACCTACGCCGTGATGAAGGCGCTAGACCTGATGGGGGAAACCGCCTCCGCCCAAACAGGACCGCTCAACCTGCGACCAGCGTCCGATCGCAGTCGCGTTGTGATCCTTGGAGCCGGACTGGCAGGCATGACGGCTGCCTACGAACTCCGCAAAGCTGGCTATCGCTGCACAATTTTAGAAGCGCGGAATAGACCTGGAGGACGCTGCTGGACAGTGCGTGGTGGTGATCAGATTGTTGAAACAACTGGTACAGTGCAGACTGCTCAGTTTGCCAAGGGAGAATACTTCAACGCCGGACCGGCGCGCATTCCCCAGCACCACATCACCATTCAATACTGCCGCGAGTTGGGCGTGCCGCTGCAAGTCTTTGCCAACCTCAACTACGAGCAGTACTACTACAACGAAGGCGTTCCAGGTGGTTTGGCGGGTCAAAAAGTCCGTGCCCGTCAAGCCAAGGCAGATGCTCGTGGCTATGTTTCGGAGTTGCTGGCAAAAGCCACTTCCCAGGATCGTCTGGATGCTCAACTGACTGAAGACGACAAAACACGCCTGGTTGACTTCCTGAGAACCTACGGTGGACTTGACCCGGATTTGTTCTACCGAGGCAATACTCGACGCGGTTACGATGCGGCGCGGCAGGGAGCAGCAGACAATCCTGGGCAGATCAACAGTCCTTTCTCCTTGAGTGCGCTGATCAACCTGGGCTTTGCTGGCTACGAATCTTTTGAGCAAGGGTATGACCAGCAGATGCTGATGTTTCAGCCGATCGGCGGGATCGATCGGATTGCTACTACACTGGCGAAAAAAGTTGGCACGATCAATTACGGTGCAGTGGTGACTGAGATTCGCAAGACCCAAAATGGGGTTCGCGTTGTTTACACTGACCAGGGTAGCGCCAAGGAAATTCAAGCAGATTTCTGCATTTGCACGATCCCGCTATCGGTACTTCGCACCATTCCGTCTGACTTCTCCCCCGATATGCAGCAAGCAATTGCTGGGGTTGACTACGCTGTCACTGGCAAAAGTGCCCTGCAATTCAATCGCCGTTTTTGGGAAGAAGACGAAAACATTATGGGTGGGATCACCAGCACCAATATTGGGCTGGCAACGATCTGGTATCCCTCCTACAACTATCTGTCTCAACGGGGTGTGGTCGTGGGCTACTACAACTTTGGGGCAGTAGCAGCGGAGTTTGGCGCACTCAGTCCAGACGCGCGAGTGCAACGGGCGATCGAGTTGGGCAGTCGCATTCACCCGCAATATCGATCGCACTACGAAACAGGTGCCTCGCTCTTCTGGCCCCAAATTCCATACAACCTGGGCGGCTGGGCGACCTACACGACAGCAAGCCGACAGCAGTTCTACCCCCGTCTCAACCAGCCAGACGGCAATATCTTCCTCTGCGGTGAACACCTGAGCTACCTCACGGGCTGGATGGCAGGAGCGTTTGAGTCTGCCCGACTTGTGGCGCAGCAGATCAACCAACGCAACGGCTAGACCTGAGACCCGCTTCAGGTTCATCAACTCTCAGGGTGCATCGACTTCAACATGTAATTTCAATTCACTCAGCACACAACATACTGAACGCAACAGGAGAAAATTATGAGCAAGCATTTCACTCAGTTCTTTCAACAACGGCTCTTCAAGTGGAGGCGCTGGCTCGTTATTGCACTTTGCAGTCTTTTCGTAATCGGAGCAACTGCGATCGCCGCTCAAGCCTATGAGGGAACCAAAGCGCCCCGACAGGTTAAATTTACCCTTTCGGCAAGCCCAGCAGCGACGATCGCTCGCGGGGTTGCCTTTCCTAAAAATGTTGGCTTTTACTTCACCAGCGGCACCGTTCCCCCTGCGGTCAATCTGGATGCGCCAGCCACCAGCCGAGAACGCTTTGGCGATACCTATACACAAGCGAAAGGCACCCTCGAGCAGATTGAGAGTTTGCTCAAGGAAGAAGGTCTGAGCCTGAAGGATGTGGCTTTTCTCATCTGCTACTTAGTGCCCGATCCGGCGCTCAACGGTCAAGTAGACTATCAGGGCTGGTTTAGAGCCTACGGCGAATTCTTCAGTAACGAAGCGAACCCAGTGAAAACGGCGCGATCGACGGTCGGTGTCCAGAGTCTTGTCAACGCTGGCTGGCTAGTAGAAATTGAGGCGATCGCGGTCTATCCTCGCTAAGTATTGCGACTCGTCCCATCGCCTGCTCCCGTCGAAGCTATGGCTATAGCCGTATGGGCTAGGACGGGGTGCAGGGGTGGAACCCCCTTCGGCTTGAGCGCTGTGCGTCTGAGCGCTCACGTCGAAGCTCACGTCTCCTTTGATCCCAATGTCCTAAGCTCTGTGACGACAGCTATGTAAACTTGAGCCAAGAACCTTCTCGACAATCAATCATTGTTGGTGACGGTTGCAACAGTGCTACACGTTCCGTTCGTTATGAAGGGTACTTGGGCTGATGCAGCCGTTGTCCATTTTTAAACGACTTCTTGTCAGTGTAATCAGGCTGGCTAACTTGAGATCGCTCGTCAACAAGAGTGCCTTGAGAGACTGGGCTGTGGCTGCAATAATCGCATCAGGCAATTTCAGACGGTGCTGTTTACGAAGAGCGATCGCCACGCCCTTAATCGATTCATCAATCACACCCATTCATTTCGGCTTTGCTGTTGATAGTCCAGCGGATCGACGGTAAGTTGAATCACACCTGCGTAGGCAGCCAAGGTGGATGTTGTATCCTGCTGTTGATGGGTTGCCAGGATTTTTTCGATCGCCTGCCAATCCTCATAATCAATTAGAACCGCAACCGGGCGCATCGATTCATCAGTGACAATTTGCTTCTTAATCGGCTTCATCATTGCTTCGTGTGTTGAGCGTCACATTAATCAGGCAAACGAATCAGGGGATAGCTGGAAGAAGGATGCTAGTGCTTGAGTCTGATGTTCTGTCAGTTGGCTTTTGTGATTCAAAACGTCTAGAACAACAGACTCACTGCCGAAAATGAAGACTAAAGCATCGGGTTGAAGATTAGACTCTTCCATCAGGCTTTGAGCAACTCGGTGCCTTTCAGCATGGGCATTGGTTCATGTTGTTCTTCGTAGTCATAAACCAGCATTCCCAGTACTTTCAGGTAATCACGATCGTCCTGAGTGAGCTGACTCCGATCTAAGATCAAATGAATTTGAGCCTGGGTTGCATTGAACTCAGCATCATTTGTAATGGGACGCGGTGGAACTATATTCATAACGACTAATGACACGCATCCAGCCTCCATGTTCAGTTTTACATTGATTGCTTTAATATCGCCATCAGCTTCAACCTTTCAATTTCAACTCACCAGGTGAACCCAAGGTAGGCGCGATCGCACAGTATTGAACAGTCGGCGATTCTCTTCGAGACGGCATAGCCGAACGCCTGTCCAAAACTCAGTCTCTAACCGCTCAGCCAAAGCAAGATAGTAGACCTGTCGGGGAATAAGAAGCAAGTGAGCCAATGCGACCTTGCCAGTCTCGTTTCCTACAGCGTTTCTCAGATGAATAAGCCACAGTGAGCGAACCAGCCAAGGGCATATGCGTCAACGGCTGTAGGTACAGCTATCGCCATAAAAGTTAGGACATTGGGATTAAAGGGGGTATGGGGGCTTCGCCTCTGTACCCCGTCTTAACCCATGTGACTGTAGCTATATAGTTTCAAGGCTGATGGGGACGCAAACGAACCTAACTTGGTCTCTGTGTGGCTGATCAGAAGATAGGCTTTACAATGAAGACCTCGCAGTCACTTGTTCACGCTAGTAATCGGCAAAGGAAGCGCTAATGATTAATCCTGAAACCCTGCAAGAGCGGATTGCCCTGATTCAAGACAAGCGTAAATCGCTGGTGCAATTGCTGGAGCAGCCAGACTTGGGCACGCTGCGAATTGATGTCAACCAGGCGATCGAAGAGATTGACGATTTGTTGGATGAGTTCAAGCAAACGTTTCCTGGTTCACAGCCTGTCTAGACAAGGTTCTGATGTGCTGGTGCGAAGCGGCTTCATAAGTGGGCGATCGCAGTCTTCCAGCAATTGATGGCGATCGTTTAGTGCAACAAGGCGGAAGTTCGGCAACTGTAGGGCAAGCATCTCGCCTGCCCTACGGAAGGGTAGCTAGATTTACGCCACACACTACTAGCTGCTTTTTTCTCGCTGCCCAAGCTGTCTGACCATTGCAATCAAATCTGAAGTTGCCGTATCTTTTTTGCAAAAGGCATCAATTTTTGCTGTCTGGATCATCACTTCAGTTTGGGGGTCATCTAATGACGAATAAGCAAGAATTTGAATCTGCGGATTGGTGCTTTTGATCTGAGTGGAAGCGCTTAACCCGTCCATAACAGGCATCTGGAGATCCAGAATAATCACATCTGGATGCTGCTGTTTCACCAGATCGATCGCTTCTTGCCCGTTGCTTGCTAAGCCAATCAGCTCGATGTCATCCTGGCTCCGCAGCGCAAGACTAAGGCTGAGTCGAGTCAGTTCGTGATCGTCGACGATCAAAACACGAATAGCGGAGCGTTCATAGGTCAACATCCTAACCCTACTGAGTTACTAAACAATGCGTTTATCACCTCGACTTTAGTATTAGCGAATACTAACCGCCTCTATCATCCGAGTTAGAACTTCGCTCACAGAGTTGAATCGGGTACAAAAAATGATCTGAAGCGCCTTACATTCAGTCTTGTTACTACGTTTAGAGCCAGCAATTTCTAGGTGCAGACGTGTAGCGGTAATCGAGCAGCCGTGGGCAAAGCACATGAGATATGCGGTAAAGCTTTGATAGTAGCTTGACCAGCCGATGTCTTTTCGCACCACAACACATGGCAGACTGTACGGCGACCAAGAGGAGTCAGAGGGACTTCTGGCTCCTATTTGAGGGCTAGCATTGGTTGAATCGTGTGAATTAACTGAGTTGTGTAAAGGCTAAGTGCGGCGTTTGCGATCGCTGACCACGGTCACTCGATCAACGAATCCAATCTTTGAGTAGCGCTTGGCGGCGCGGGTGCCTGAGTTTCCGCATGGCTTTTGCTTGAATCTGACGCACCCGTTCTCGTGAAAGTTGATACAGCTCGCCGATTTCAGTCAGGGTGTAGTGCTGTCCGTCTTCTAGCCCAAACCGCAGTTTGATGATGTCGCGTTCCCGATCGCTGAGATGATCCAAGACTGAGTTGAGGCGATCGCACAGCAGCTTGTGATCTAAACAATCATTTGGCGCAACATTATCGGCATCTTCAATCAGTTGCATGAGTTCCGTATCTTCTTCACGCCCAACCCACGCGTGCAGCGAAAGGGTGCCCTGGCTCACATCCAGCACTTGCTCTAGCTTGTCTTCATCGATTTCCAGCGCCGCTGCCAGTTCAGCTTTGGTCGGCTTGCGTCCGAGTGCCTGAGAGAGCGTTTGGCGAGCTTTGCGAACCTGGTTCAGTTTCTCGACCATGTGGACGGGCAGGCGTACCGTGCGGGACTGAGAGGCGATCGCACGGGTGATACCCTGACGAATCCACCAGTAGGCGTAGGTCGAGAACTTATAGCCACGTTCATAGTCAAACTTTTCGGCGGCACGCATGAGTCCCATCGCGCCTTCCTGAATCAAATCCAGAAACGGCACACCTCGGTTGAGGTATTTTTTGGCGATCGAGACAACCAGGCGTAAATTCGCCCGCACTAATTTACGTTTTGCCTGTTCGCCGCGATCGCCACCCTTCACAATTTCTCGTGCCAGCTCAATTTCTTGTGCTTGGGTTAGCAGGGGGTAGCGTGCCATTTCGCGTAAAAATAGCCCGACTGAATCATCGGTTAGACCAAGACGTTCAGCTTTGGTTGGTTTGTACGGAACCTTCTCTAGAACGGCATCGTCCGGATCGATCTCTTCAATTTCGGTTAGATCGATCGCAAAATCAAGCTCGGCAACGACTGACTCAGCAGAATCAGTTTCAGTAGGATCAGGAGACAATTTAGCAGTCATACACGCTCAAATAAAACTCTCAGAATGGGATGTAAAATTGCCTCCAACTTTAACAAAGAATTTTGCAAACGCTCACTTTTTTTGAAAAAACTTTTTAAATTTTTGTGTTGGGGCTAAAGCTACTAACAATGGACAATAGCAACTCCTTAAATTTTTTGTTCATTTTGTTGCTTGTCATGTACAATTCTTGATTCTATTCTTCTCGAATCAGCCCTCGACGATCAGCTTTTCTTATGGACTCAACGCTTTCTTCAGCAATTCGCTGATCAACAATTCGGGCAACCCTTGAAGTGAGCTGAAAAGCAAAATGCCGCCACGGCTCTAAGCAGTGGCTTAGACTCTAGCCTCGACTGACTGCTGATCATCTAGATTTCAGCGGTTAGTTATCTATGCACTTCTCTTGGTGCTCAGCAAAAATTTGCTCTTTGATCGCAGTCGCGTAAAATTTTTGATGCCGCTTTTGCACATTCGACATTCCTGGTTTTTGAACTATCGCCTTGTGCTGTTAGTCAGCATGAGCCTCATTGTGTCGATCGGTTACGCCATTCGCTTTGCTCAAGCGCCAACATTTGTCTGGCTAAATGATGCGATCGGCAGCATTGCTTACGAAATCTTCTGGATTTTGTTCGCTGCTTTTCTTTCGCCGCGCACTTCTTTACGCGCGATCGCTATTGGCGTTTGTCTTGCCACTTGCGGTTTAGAGTGGCTCCAGCTCTGGCATCCACCGTTTTTGGAAGCAGCTCGCGCCACTCTAGCAGGACGGCTCGTTTTAGGCAATACCTTTAGCTGGCTGGATTTTCCGCCTTATGTCATGGGCAGTTGGCTGGGCTGGCTGTGGGCGCGATCGACGCGAAGGTTAGCAAGGAAGGGTGGGGAGTGGGGAGTGGGGAGTGGGGAGTGGGGAGTGGGGAGTGGGGAGTGGGGAGTGGGGAGTGGGGAGTGGGGAGTGGGGAGTGGGGAGTGGGGAGTGGGGAGCAGGGGAAGAAGTTTTGAGTTTTGAATTATTCTTGCCTTCTGCCTTCTACTTTTAGCCTTTAGCCTTTAGCCTTTAGCCTTTAGCCTTCTGCCCTCTGCCTTTTCCCCTCCCCCTCTGCTCAAACTGCCTTAGACTGTGGGGTGTAAGCTTGTGGACTGTAAATTCAAACTTCAGCCGCAAAGTTACAATCTTAAATTCTGGATGTTGGAGCAGCATTTATGGACGTGAGAGCCGCCGTTGCGCTAGAAGCAGGCAAACCGCTAAGCATTGAAACAGTGCAGCTTGAGGGACCTAAAGATGGCGAAGTGCTGGTCGAAATTAAAGCTACAGGCGTTTGCCACACCGATGCCTATACATTGTCGGGGAATGACCCTGAAGGGCTGTTTCCTGCCATCCTGGGGCACGAGGGCGCTGGCATAGTCGTGGAAGTCGGTGCTGGTGTCAAGTCTCTCAAACCAGGCGATCACGTCATTCCTCTGTACACGCCGGAATGTCGCAACTGTGAGTATTGTCTGAGCCAAAAGACCAATCTTTGTCAGGCGATCCGCTCCACTCAAGGACGTGGCGTCATGCCCGATGGTAGTAGTCGGTTTTCGATCGATGGCAAACCCCTCTATCACTACATGGGCACTTCTACTTTTGCCAACTACACCGTGCTACCCGAGATTGCACTCGCCAAAATTCGGGAGGATGCTCCGTTTGAAAAAGTCTGCTATATCGGCTGTGGCGTGACAACAGGCGTTGGTGCCGTCATCAACACTGCCAAAGTTGAATACGGCGCAAATGTCGTTGTCTTTGGTCTGGGCGGCATTGGGCTAAACGTGATTCAGGGTGCCCGCATGGTGGGAGCTAACATGATTGTGGGCATAGACCTCAACCCCAAAAAGAAGGCACTAGCAGAAAAGTTGGGCATGACTCACTTTGTGAATCCCAGCGAAATTGAAGGTGATCTGGTGGCGCATTTAGTTGAACTGACAAAGGGGGGGGCTGACTACAGCTTTGAATGCATTGGCAATGTTAACGTCATGCGGCAAGCACTGGAATGCTGCCACAAAGGTTGGGGCGTGAGCGTGATTATCGGTGTGGCAAGTGCCGGACAAGAGATCAGTACGCGACCCTTTCAACTAGTGACAGGACGTGTCTGGAAGGGCAGCGCCTTTGGGGGTGCGAGAGGTCGCACAGACGTACCCAAAATTGTGGATTGGTATATGGAAGGCAAGATCAATATTGATGACCTCGTTACCAATGTGATGCCGATCGATCGCATTAATGAAGCCTTCGATCTGATGCACAACGGTGAGGGCATTCGGACTGTCATCACGTTTTAGCAGGTCAGGAAGCATGACGATCGCAGCACCTAAAACCACGTTGCAGGCATTCTTGCAACTGCCTTACATCGAAGAGTCGCCCGCGTGGGAATACATCAATGGGGAAGGAGTGCAGAAGCCAATGGGCGGTGGTAAACACAGCACGTTGCAGAAAGGATTGGTGGCTGCGATCGACCAGGCAGACACTCGTTATGAAGCTTTTCCAGAGCTACGCTGCACGTTTGGCAACCGTTCTGTCGTTCCGGATGTAGTAGTGCTTGCGAACAATCAACTTCCGTTAGATGAAAGTGGCGATATTATCAGCGCTGGCATTGAGTTTGCACCAGCTTGGGTCATTGAAATTCTTTCTCCGGCTCAAAGCCAAACCAAAGTCACGGGCAACATTCTGCACTGTTTACGGCATGGGAGTCGGTTAGGATGGCTGCTTGATCCCAATGAGCGATCGATATTGGTCTATCAGCCCGATCGCCTGCCGGATCTACTCTTTGGGGCAGATCAACTGCCCACACTAGATGAAATCGCCTTGCAATTGTCCGTTGAAACGGTCTATGGCTGGCTGCGACGAACGAGCTAGATTCTACCTTTACGTCGTCTTGGCACAGGGGATACATCTAGAGGCGATGGCTGCTGGCGGGGACGCGTTGATGCCACGCTGGTTTCTCGATCGAGAGTTGACTTGACAGCGGCTTTAGGGCGACCTCTGGTTGGCTTCGGCGGCACGATCGATGGCTCTGTAGGGGCTTCTGCGATCGATGGCTCTGCGGCAATAGAAGGCTCTACAGTCCCGTTGTTTGTGGTCTCTGTCGCTTGATCTGCAACAGCAGGTAGAGTGGCTACTGGACTAGCTTTTTTTTTTGCTGTCGCGTTGCCTGTTTTTGCTTTGCGTCTGGCAGCCGACAGATAGTTTCGAAGCGTAGAGGCGCTGATCTTGGCACCGTTGCTGGTCAACAGGGCAGCGAGATCATCCATTGTTTTGCCTTCTTTGAGTAGCACAGTGAGTTGCTCATGCTGCTGCTCAATCACTTCTCGTGACGTGAGTTTTGCCATTGCTGGCTCAGACAGGCTTTGCACAAGTGTTTCCACTGCCTTGCTTGGCGTTGTTTCTGATGGCTTTTCTGGCGGCTTGGCTTTCG
The DNA here is from genome assembly GCA_019358895.1 of Tildeniella nuda ZEHNDER 1965/U140. Taxonomy (GTDB): domain Bacteria; phylum Cyanobacteriota; class Cyanobacteriia; order Leptolyngbyales; family Leptolyngbyaceae; genus Stenomitos; species Stenomitos nudus. Next base: position 67,570 of record JAHHIG010000008.1, read on the forward strand.
TTTGTTTGGCTTTGCTTGTGGATGGTTCTGATGGCGCTCGTTCGCTCGTCTTTTCACCTGGTGGCTCAACCAGTGTTTCAACCGCACTGTCACTGCTCTCGATCGCTGTAGTCGGAATCGTCGTAGCTTCAATGGAGGGCGATAGGATGCCTCTTACAGCCTCTATTTCCTGTTTGCGCCACTCGTCAAAGGAGGGCAAGCCTGCAATCTGCAACTGGCGAATTTGCTCTCGCAAGACTTCATCAGAATTACGTAACGTGGCTTCGCAGACAAACTTGAGGTATTGATACTCAATTTCTGCCAAAGCGACTTCGACATCGACGGTCTGAAAGGAAATTTTTCTGAATGCAGTGAAATCTTGAACCACGACTGTCTCCTTGACACATTAAGAGGATGGATTGAATAGCGAAATAATTTTAGGCGCTAGGTTTGCATAACGTCTCATCTCTACTGCCGTTATACTGCCTGCTGCGCTGGGTGGAAGCAAAAATTTTAACTGATTGAACGATCGCCGCCACATTATTTGCTCAATTTGCCCAGTTTTGGTCGGTTTACTTCAATCATTGACCAAGTAAAAACGCTGATGAAGTCCGACCGTTGCGTTTGCTAGACTCCGCATAGTGATCTGCGATCGCACCTCAACCCGCTTCAATCCTCATCATGCAAATTTCACCTGCTCTACTTTTACTCCCAGTTTTGGTGCTATCAGGAGCGTGTACATCAACCGTGCCGTCTGCGATCGCCAACGACGATCGTCCTGCTTCGCCTCAACCCGCGATCGCCTCACCTGTTGCTGCACCACTCACGATCAAATCACTGGCAGGAAGGTACAAAGCTATTATTGATGAGCAAGAACTGAAAAAGTTCTCAAGAAGCATAGTGCAAAAGCTAAGCAATAGAAATATGCGTTTGGAAACGATTGAGTCCGAGCTCCGTAAAGCTTCTGACCAGTTGACAATAACAATCAATGCCTCTGGCACGTTTGAAACTCGTAATTATGAGAATCAGCGTGGCAGAATCAGAGCTGGTGGCACGTTTGAAACTTGTAGAGATGGCAACCAACGTGGCAAAGCTAGACTCGATGGCAACAAGCTTATTCTCACTGCCGATTCAGCCAAACTGGTTGATGGTACAAACGGTTCAACCAACATTTCTAGATGTAGTAAGTGCTGTACGTTCATACTTAATGTCTCAGCCGATAGGAAAATGCTATTGGTGGATGCTACCCAAAATTCTTGCAAAATTCTGCGTGGTTATGTGAAGCAGTAACGAATCTGTATGCAACAGATCCCCGACTTCTATGGCAAGGGGATGCCGATCGCTTTGAGTTTTCATCAGAAGTCGGGGATCTAAGACTTGCCGATCGCGCCGAGCTTGCACCAGAAGTCGAGATCTAAACCTTGCCGCACAACTGTTACGAAAAGGATACAGGTTGGCAAGTTGTCACTATTTTGATCAAAAAGCTCTCTGCACAGTCATTATGCGAATCTCACCTGTCCTACTGCTTCTACCAGTCTTGGCGCTATCGGGAGCGTGTACGCAAACGGTACCCTCTGCGATCGCCAACGACGATCGCCCCGCTTCTCCACAACCCGCGATCGTCTCGCCTGTTCCCGCACCACTCACGATCGAGTCACTGGCAGGGATATATAAAGGTGTCACTGATAAGCAAGACTTAGCTGCCCAACAGAGAGAAATTAAAAAACTGGGCATGAATGTGCCACCCGAATTGCTTGAGACGATGAGCCGTCAAATGGCTGATCAGATGAAACTAACAATCAATGCTGATGGCACGTTTGAATCTTCGTTCGCCACTAATAAACAGCGTGGCAAAGTCAAAATTAATGGTAATAAGCTTACTTTTACTAACGACCTAATCGAACCTATCAATGGTGCACATGGCTCAACCACAGCTCCCAACTGTGCCGAGTGCTGCACGTTCACTCTAAATGCCTCAGCCGATAGGAAAACATTATTGCGTGATGATCCTGCAAATCCCTCAAAACCTACTCCTACTTACGTGAAGCAGTAACGCAACTTTTACGAAAAGGATACAGGTTGGCAAGTCGTCACTATCTTTATAAGCAAAAAGCTCTCTGCACAGTCATTATGCGAATCTCACCTGTCCTACTGCTTCTACCAGTTCTGGTCTTAACGGGATTGGCTGCGATCGTCGTTGGCGATCGTCCTGCTTCTCCTCAACCCGCGATCGCCTCACCTGTCCCTGTAACACTCACAATCGAGTCACTGGCAGGAACGTATAAAGGTGTAGTTGATGAGCAAGAACTGGCAAAGTTGTTGAGAGAGACGAGAAGGCAAAACTCAAGCTCGGATGAGGCGACTTTGAAAGAGGTTTTGAGTTGGGTTGAGAGCGATATTCGTCAGAAATTTGACCAAGCGCAAATCACAATTAATGCTGATGGCACGTTTGAGTCTCAATTCACACTTGAGGGCTACGGTGGCAAGGTCAAAATCAACGGTAACAAACTCATCTTCACTGCTGATCCAGCCAAGTCTACCGAAGGTACAGGCAGCGCAACTAAAGTTCGTCAGTTCACTTTTGTTGTTTCAGCCGATGGAAAAACACTACTGTATGACCAGCCCAAATATCCCTCTAAACTTCTGCGTGGGTATGTGAAGCAGTAACGTATCTGTACGCAACAGATCCCCGACTTCTATGACAAGGGTATGCTGATTGTGCCCAGCTTCCATCAGAAGTCGGGGATCTAAACCTTACGCACCAGATCCCCGACTTCTATGGCGAGGGTATGTCGATCGCGCCTAGATTCCATCAGAAGTCGGGGATCTAAGACTTGCCGCGCAACTGTTACGAAAAGGATACAGGTTGGCAAGTTGTCACTATTTTTAATAAAACAGCGGTTTGCGGCGATCGAATAGCAGAGAATCCGCTGCAGTATATGGATGATTGCCTGGATTTCAGAGTTCCGATCGCCTCTCAGTAAGACTTACGGCTCTGCTATGCCCTTCTGAGGCGGCTATAGAAGCGGTGAAGCGGCTTGTGGTGGAGGGGCGATCGCGGCAAAATTCCACCAGAGCAAACATTTCAGCGGCGTTTTCTTTATTGTCTATTGTTCCGCTTTTTATAAAAAGGAAAGATTAAAACTGGTTAAGCTTCGATTTCTGAGGCTGATAGGCGTTTATGATGGCGTTTAGCAAACATTTGATTTCAGGGAAACTAAGGCTCTGTTTTATCGCCCTGTTCATTATGGGTAGCTCTTTTCTTTGCGATCGCGTTGCCCAATAATGACAGCAACCGAGAATCAAGAAACCGGGTTTCTGCTGCTGGTGCTTGATGAAAAACAACGTTGCTGAAGAAACCCGGTTTCTGAGCAGCGATCGACCACGACACGATTAGGAGACTAACAAGAGTGAAACTCGCAGTTTACGGCAAAGGCGGCATTGGCAAATCTACGACAAGCTGCAACATCTCAGTCGCACTGGCGCGTCGTGGCAAAAAAGTCCTGCAAATTGGTTGCGACCCCAAACACGACAGCACCTTTACGCTAACGGGCTTTCTCATCCCCACCATCATCGACACCCTGCAAGAAAAAGACTACCACTACGAAGATGTGTGGTCTGAAGATGTGATCTACAAAGGCTATGGCGGTGTGGATTGCGTCGAGGCAGGTGGACCGCCAGCGGGTGCAGGCTGCGGTGGTTACGTCGTGGGCGAAACCGTCAAGCTGCTGAAAGAACTCAACGCCTTCGATGAATACGATATCATTCTGTTTGATGTGCTAGGAGACGTAGTATGCGGTGGCTTTGCCGCTCCCCTCAACTATGCTGACTACTGCATGATTGTCACCGATAACGGCTTTGATGCTCTGTTTGCTGCCAACCGGATTGCGGCTTCCGTCCGTGAGAAAGCACGTACCCATCCTCTGCGCCTCGGTGGATTGATTGGCAACCGCACCTCCAAGCGTGACCTGATCGACAAGTACATTGAAACGGTGCCCATGCCCGTGCTGGAAATTTTGCCGCTGATTGAAGATATTCGCGTCTCTCGGGTGAAAGGCAAAACGCTGTTTGAAATGGCAGAAACCGATCCGTCGCTTAACTACGTCTGCGACTACTACCTCAACATCGCGGACCAAATCCTGGCGCGTCCCGAAGGTGTGGTGCCCAACGATACGCCCGATCGCGAACTCTTCTCGCTTCTCTCTGACTTCTACCTCAACCCTGCCAAACCACCCGCACGGTCAGAATCGGAAGAATTAGACCTGATGATGGTTTAAAAGACAGTGAGGAGTTAACAGTTTTGGGTTATGAGTTAGTAACAAGCTCAAAACTCAAAACTCAAAACTAATCCTGTGAATACCGAGCAAATTCGCCAATCGGTGCGAGAGAAATGGTTGACCTACTACGCCGAAAATCGTCAATGGCTGTCGCGTTTAGGGGTGTGGGTCAACTGCGATGGGCAACGTCGTCCCTCGTCTGGCTTCATTCTGGCAACCCTATCAGTTTTGGAGCCAAGACTTGCCCAACTATTGCCGCTAGTAGTTGATCTCAGCAGCAACCCCGATCGCATCGTGATGGCACTGGGGCTTAACTTTAACCCCGAAGACCAGTTAGACAAGCTGGCGACTCAGAACGATACCACCAGCGATCCAAAAAATGGTTCCCGCAAGCTACTGCCAGCCGCGTTGAATGCGATCAACATCCAGGCAAGCAAAATCCCTCTGAAAGCACCTGCTGAAATTGACGAAGACTGCCGAGGCTCCCGCGATCGACGCGACTAGAAGTCTAAAGGCTAAAGGCTAAATTTTTATACTTTATCCTTCATCCTTTATCCTTTCCTTGTCCTTCCCTCCAAAACTCAAACCTTTCCCCAGAGAGAACATCGACCATGACTCTTGCCGAAACTGAACCGCAAGCCCTGAACTTTGAATGCGAAACAGGCAACTACCACACCTTCTGCCCCATTAGCTGCGTCGCATGGCTGTACCAAAAGATTGAAGACAGCTTCTTTCTAGTCATTGGCACCAAGACCTGCGGCTATTTTCTGCAAAACGCTATGGGCGTGATGATCTTCGCTGAGCCACGCTATGCGATGGCAGAACTGGAAGAAGGTGATATCTCCGCGCAGTTAAATGACTACGAAGAATTGAAGCGGCTGTGTGTGCAAATTAAGCGCGATCGCAATCCCAGCGTGATTGTGTGGATTGGCACCTGCACCACCGAAATCATCAAAATGGATCTGGAAGGGCTTGCTCCCCGCTTGGAAGCCGAAATTGGGATTCCGATCGTCGTTGCCCGTGCCAACGGCTTGGATTATGCCTTCACCCAGGGCGAAGATACCGTCCTCGCTGCAATGGTCAACCGCTGTCCCGATAAACCACTTGCAGCCGAAGGTGACAAAGAAGAGCGCAACGCCATCACCAAGCTATTGAACTTTGGTCGCAAGAAAGAAGAGATTGCCACCTCCGAATCGGAATATGTGGATCACCCACCGCTGGTGCTGTTTGGCTCTCTGCCCGATCCGGTTGTCACTCAGATCACTCTGGAATTGAAAAAGCAGGGCATTAAAGTCTCTGGTTGGCTTCCCGCCAAGCGCTACACCGAATTGCCCGTGATTGAAGAAGGCTATTACGTCGCGGGGGTGAACCCCTTCCTCTCGCGTACCGCTACCACCTTCATGCGTCGTCGCAAATGTAAGCTCATTGGCGCACCGTTCCCGATCGGACCCGATGGCACCCGCGCCTGGATTGAAAAAATCTGCTCCGTGTTTGGCATTGAACCGCAAGGCTTGGACGATCGCGAAGCGCAAATCTGGGCAGGCATGGAAGACTACCTCCAACTCATTCGTGGCAAATCCGTCTTCTTCATGGGCGACAACCTGCTGGAAATCTCTCTGGCACGCTTCCTCGTCCGCTGCGGCATGACCTGCCAGGAAATTGGCATTCCCTACATGGACAAGCGCTACCAGGCAGCAGAACTGGCGTTACTGGAGCAAACCTGCCGCGAAATGGGCGTGCCCACTCCCACCATTGTGGAAAAGCCCGACAACTACAACCAGCTTCAGCGCATCAACGACCTGAAGCCCGATCTGGTCATTACAGGCATGGCACACGCCAATCCTTTAGAAGCCCGTGGCATCAACACCAAATGGTCAGTTGAATTCACCTTCGCCCAAATTCACGGCTTCACCAACGCCCGTGACATTTTGGAACTGGTGACACGCCCCATGCGCCGCAACAACAGCCTCAAAGATCTCGGCTGGGACAAACTGGTACGAGAAGAAACAACGGTCTAATCAAGTTTAGATAATCAATCAATCACAGGGTTAGCAATGCTGACCCTGCTTTTTTATTCAGTTTACGAATCTATTTGCTCATTCAATTGAGCCTCGATCAAAGCAGAAACCTTTGCCCAGTCATCCGGTGTGTTAGGGCAGGGATGCCATACTTGATGGCTTGAATCGGCTTTCAGGCGATCGACCAGTATCGAAAATGCCGTACTATCATCTCGATGCGCTAACACATAGGCTCGAAGCTCGGCTTTGCTCATCTGGTTAAAATCTGTCATGTCAGAAATCTCCACAAACCATCACGACTAACCTGGATCTGCAACTCTTCTCCAGCAAAGATAAAGATAGAGCCATCGCGCTCATCAAGTCGCAAGATTTCAACCGGACGATAAAAGTTAGTTAACGCTTGGCATAGCCTGATACAGGTTAGCCCTTGCTCTGCGGTCGGCAGAATTCTTGCTCCTTGCAATCACCACATCTACATTCATTTTACACCTTCACTCTCTGCCCACTTAAGTGCTATGTCACAATAAGGGCAGGTATATGCTCTAACAGTCAAATAAGCTGGGAGCTTTCTAATGACACCTGACTTTGAAAGCATGAGTACAGCCGACTTACGGGCTTACGTCCTGGAGAACCGGGAGGATCTGGAAGCAGTTCGTTCTCTAATGAGTCGCCGTAATCCTAACGCTGTGCGATATAACTTTCCTGATACTGAGGAAGGACAGGCACAGATGAGGAAAATCCTGCGGCGGAAGATTAACGGCGAACTTTGATGCAGCCTGCGCTTGAGCAGGAGCAGTAAAGAGTTTGATGCCGTCAACGCCGATGAATTCAATCGCTATTCCTCAGCCTCATTGTGGCGCTGGTGGTAATTAGTGGGACAGTATTCTGAGTGTCGCGATCGCTCAGCGTTGGGGATTCAAAAGCTAAGAGCTGGAAATTCATCAGATAGCCCTAGCCTACAAATACCTGCAAAGCAAAGATTCTTCGTATGACAAAGAAAAAAATCAGGTTGGTTGCAGTGGGCACGTTGCTTTCAATTACCGCTGTTTTGGGATGCGGCTATCTCTCAAAATTAAATAGCTTAACAGTAAAAATTCAACCAGCCGAATTACCCATAAGTCTAATCAGTCAAGGTATTCAAGCTACAGGCATTGCTGTATCTCCTAATGGATTTTTTATTGCGGCAACTGATTTTACTAATTCACCGCAACTACTCGATCGACAGACTGGGAAAAAACTAAAGACTTTTGAAGGGAAGCAAGGTACTTATCCATTTGCTACTTTCTCACCCGATAGTACAGCTCTTGCAGCCGCAAATCGAACCAATCAGGTGGTTTTATGGAATACCTCCAGTGGTCAAGCGAAGATGATCTTAAACAGACAAAATCAACTAATTAATCGCATTATTTTTTCCTTAGATGGGGAAAGTCTAGCCAGTAGTAGCGATGATAAGACAATTAAGATATGGGATGGAAAAACAGGTCAATTACGGCAAACGTTTAATGCAGCTTATCCACTTTTTGAAATGAGCTTTGCTAAAAACGGTAATCTCTTGTACGCAGCGGATGAATTCGGTACAGTTTACGAGTGGAGTTTAGTAACGAATAAATTAATTCGGAAGATAGCAACTTCAAAAAACAAAGTTCCAGCAGTTGCTTTTTCATCCAATGAAAAGCTGATGGCACGAAGGGATGACACTGGCACAATTAGCTTTTGGAGTCTAGAAACAGGCAATGTAATCAGCACTATTAAAAACAGTAGGGAGCCGTTTAGGATAGCATTTTCTCCGGATAGCCGAATACTAGCAGTGGCACACAGCTCTGATCGTATCGATCTAGCCACAGGTGGTAGTGGCTTTGAAGTCCTCAAAATTTGGGATGTGGAGACAGGTCGATTACTTGCTCAATCTGACGACTGGCAGTCCATCTCAGGTCTTGCTTTTGATCCAACTGGAAAAGAAATTATCACCTGTGATGGATCGGGAGGAGTCTTGCTGTGGGACATCAGTAAAATCGTGGATCATTTGTAGCACATCGCAAATTCTCTACCAGTAAGAACCTCAATCAAATGTCTCAAATAGTGAAACGAGAATCACGTTTGAGAAGAGGAAGCCTTCGGGATCAGTCAATTGCAGCCGTCCAGCGTTTGGTGGGGTTTCTGGCGATCGCTCACCCGCTCCATTCTGATCAGTCGCAATCACAACCCAACCTCTAGCATGAAACGGTTGTAAACATTGCCAAACCCGCTCCAACGTTTCTCTACCAAACTGCTTTGTCAATGCCGCTAGACTCAATCCCTCTGCTAACCGTAAACCCAGCATTAAAGTATCTAAAAGCAAATCTGAAGCATCAAAGCTCACGTTTAAAGACTTCGCTTGTCCATCTTTTAGCCTTAATCCTTTAGCCTTTAGCCTTTCCTCCACTATCCTTTCCTCCACCCACTCGTAATACTCTCGCGTCTTACGAGGACGAGACAGACGCTTTCCCTCTAAATAACTCGTTGCGCCCATGCCAAAGCCATAAAACGATCGATTCTCCCAATAAACGCGGTTATGACGGCACTGGTAGCCCGGTTTGGCGTAATTAGAGATCTCGTAATGGTGATAGCCTGCTGCCGTAAGACGCTGTTGCGCGGTGCGATACATGGCGGCAGTGGCTTCATCGGACGGCAACGGCTGCATTCCCGGTTTGTATTGCCGACCAAAGGCAGTTACGGGTTCGATCGTCAGGTCATAACACGAGAGATGTGTCGGAGCCAGCGCGATCGCGGCATCTAGCGATTCTTGCCAATGTGCTGGCGTTTGATGCGGTAGCCCAGAGATTAAATCCAGACTGAAATGCTCAAATTCGGCTTGCTGGACTAAAGCAACGGCTGTGTAAACATCGTCAACGGTGTGCGATCGCCCACAGGCTTGCAACAGTTCCGTCTGAAACGCTTGTACACCAATGCTGACTCGATTCACGCCTGCTGCTCGATAGCCTTGAAGTTGCAACCGATCAAACGTACCAGGATCGATCTCCATCGAGATTTCAGCACCAGCAGCAATGCCGAACTGCTGCTCCAGCGTGCTGAGAATGCGGCTAAGTTGCTCAACGGAGAGCAGGGACGGTGTACCGCCTCCAAAGAAAACAGTGTCGAGGGTCCTTCCTGCTGTCGTAGTGCAGCGAATCTCCTGGCAAAGCACATCGACGTAATGAGCGATCGTGCCAGAGTTACTGCCATTCAGCGGCTCAGCGGGTAAGCCATCTGCTCGAGCGATGGGTGGGCGATCGCCCACAACAGACACCGCAAAATCACAGTAAAAGCAGCGCCGCCGACAGAAGGGAATATGGACATAAGCAGACCCTGTCAACTCGATCAGATTAATTTCCCTAGAATCTGTCTTGAGCAAAAGCATTGCAGGTGCGAAGAGTATAATGAAACTATGCCGCTTATCTGCTACGCCAGCTGAATCGCTGCATCGCTTCTCTACGCTGCCTTTGACTCATAGGCTTTCAACTGGCTCAAAACCCGATCGGTAGATTCCTCACTACGCAGACGTTTGGAATCAGTCCCTCAACCAAACTAAGCTTATGCTTGATGCCATTATTATTCTTTCATTTATCCTAGCAGGGGCGGGGATCGGTTTTAACAGCATACAAGAGCTGCCAATCAGCGTCTTACAGCAAGTCAGCAACGAAAATGGGTTGCAGTGGGTCACGGCTGGCTTTGGTGCCTTAATTGGTCTCGCCGTTGGCTTGACTGTGCAAACAGCCTATCGTCGGTTTGAGAAGCGGTTCCGTGCTTTGCCAGCCGACGTGCTTTTGAGCCGCGCCGTTGGTTTAGTGCTTGGGTTGCTTGTGGCTAACCTGATGTTAGCGCCGATTTTTCTATTGCCCATTCCTCCTGAATTCTCCTTTCTCAAACCTCTGGCAGCCGTGTTGGGTAGCATTCTCTTTTCCTTCTCTGGTATTACACTGGCGGATACGCATGGGCGTACGTTGCTGCGGTTGATTAACCCCAACACGGTTGAGACGACGCTATTGGCAGAAGGTACGCTGAAGCCAGCCTCTACCAAGGTGCTAGACACCAGCTGCATTATTGATGGACGGATTGAAGCATTGCTGAACACGGGCTTCCTTGAAGGGCAGCTTTTAGTCCCTCAATTTGTGCTGGCGGAATTGCAGCAGGTGGCGGATGCCTCAAGTGACATCAAGCGAGTCCGAGGACGACGTGGTTTGGATATCCTCAACCGTATGAAGGAAGCCTATCCCGATCGCATCATCATCCATTCTGCCGACTATGACGACATACCGACTGTCGATGCCAAGCTAGTACGCCTGGTACAAGAAATCAACGGTACCTTGTTGACGAATGACTACAACTTGAACAAAGTTGCCACTGTTCAGCGTGTGCCCGTGCTGAATGTGAATGATCTGACCCATGCGATGCGTCCGTCTTATCTTCCTGGAGACAGCCTTGACCTGAAGATCCTTAAGGAAGGAAAGGAACCAACTCAAGGCGTGGGCTACTTAGACGACGGTACGATGGTTGTGGTGGAAGAAGGTCGCAGCTACGTTGGTGGCGAATTGCAGGTGATTGTTACCAGTGCACTGCAAACCTCGGCGGGACGCATGATTTTTGCTCGACCAAGAGCGTCTATGATTGCGTCTTGATGGTTGGCTGATGTTGCGATCGCGCCAAAAGCCCTGCACTCTCTGCACTCAAACTGCTCCCATGCTTTACCGCATTCAACACGATGCATCAGGAGTGTGGGCTTTTGTGTGTCCAAAATGCTGGACAAAAACCAGTCAGAACAATCCCAATTACGTCTACGGCGGCACCTGGAAAGCAACGAAAAAGGACTAAGCAGGCAATTCACTTACAATCTGACTATCTTCATCGAAGAGCATAAAGTCAGTAACAAGGCAGACAACTTTATCTGCTTCATCGTAGCCCCAGTAGGAAGCATAAACACCATCACCCAAACCTGAGCGAAATGTTATGACGTTTGCTCCAGTTGAACTGCTCACAAGTAGGTTTGTCCAATCAAAACCTGTATTAGCGTAGTTCTTATCTTGTTCTTGCACAAGTCTGTTACCAAACTCTTGCTCAAATCGCTCTTCTACCTCAAGAATTGTTGCTAAAGATTGTCTAGCTTCATTCTTTATATTTTCTGGATTGACAAGTGCTATTAGAGCTTGAAGTGTATCTGCGTCCATAAAACAGCCAGTTCCAGAATCAACGCCGTAAGCATATATTCCCTTCTCTAAATCGTCCCCCAAACGAAGCGCCACCTCCCACTTGACAGGTACTTGACTGCTAACCTGCAACATAGCGCAAGCAGGCAATTTACTTAGCGGATTATAGGTTGCAACGCTTAGGAGAATCGGATAGCTGTTAGGTAGTAAACATACAGTAAAAAAAGGCTCATTCCCTTCGGATGAGGGAGAAATAAGCAGTGGATCGCAAGCAATCAACTTTCCTGATGTAAGAACCAGATTTCCAATATTGTGAACTGAAAACGTTATGCTATCGCTTCCTGCATCAAGGATTTGTGGCTTAAAGGAGTATCCTTCCCGAAAGGCTTTTGTAAAGTTTGTGTGCTTCATCAAATTACTGAAGAACGATTGCCCGCAACTGCTTCAAGATGCCAAGCACGACATATAAATCATTGCCTGGATTTGCTAATGAAAACAGTCGAGACAAGCCGTAGTGAGGAGCGGCGTGTTTAACGAGTTTGACGAATTGAACTTCGGTACCGTTTAGCATTAAGCCAAAGATTGGTTTTTCGTTAGCAGGACTGGACAGCATGTAAAAGAGCGCTTGGGGTAATGCTTCCCTCACGTTTAACTGATTGCGCTTTGCTTCAATCACGATCGCCCACAAACGCTGATGCAAAATTAAGACATCAATTCTGCCACGAATGATTTCATCCTCAGTTTCAAGGGCAATTTCAACTGGCTTTTCGGCTTCTGGGTTGAACGGCAATTGCATTAAACCCGCTAAAAATAGGAGCGGAGCTAAAACGCTGAGTTTGATGATTTCTTCGTGCAGTGGATAGTCGGCGAAGCTCAGAAAGTTATCTTTGATTTGGTCAAGCCACTGCTTCTCAGCATCAGAAAGCTCTGGCAAATCACCTTGCCACTCGGAGAAAAACTGACTGTCCCGCATCTCTTGCAGATGAAAGCGCTCTTTAACGTCACCCAAATTCAGATTGCTTGCCTGAATAAGCTGAACCATAACTTACGATATCCCTAGCAAACTCGTACTACACGCGGGTTCATTTGCCTTCACTACACCCTATACCCCACACCCTACACCCGTTTTATCCAATCGCCTACTGCAACGTCGTTTTAGACACAATGCGCGTTTTCTTGCGATCGCCCTCCGAAAGTTCTTCACCCGCCTGAAGCTTTGTAGCATTTGCCTGTAGCACCGTAGCAGCACCCTGATCGCCCATTTGAAGAGCCGTCTTAGCCGCCGTTTGTAGCATTGTGGCAGCGCCCGTGCGATCGCCTTGCTGTAACTTGCTTTCCGCAATTTGCGTTTGCCGATACTTCGCTAGCGCTAGAATGTGTTGCTGCACATCAGCATTGAGAGCTGGTTGGTACGGTGTCAACACATGGGCGGTGACAGCAAGTGTTTCAGACGGCAGTCCTTCTTTGCCATACGCCGGATCGTCGTAGCGCACCTGTACCTGAGCAATAGGCTGTTCGCCCGCCAGCAGTTGGGCAATGTACAGATTCGCCAGCACGACTCTGGGCGCATCTATCATGAGATCGCCCAGGCGCACAACGTATTTGCCCGCTTCTTGTTGCACCGTTAGTTCAATGGTGTCGGGCGCAACCTGAGCGATCGGCTTCATCTCTGCCAACCGCACATTGGGCGCTAAGGTGAGTAACAGGTGGGCATTGGTCAATCCAACAGACTGCATCCGGCTGAAGAGGCGATCGAACTCAGCAACCGCCTGCTCTGGGTATTGAATGTACGACAGCGTACCACCCCCTGCATCCGCAATTTTTTCCAGCACATCCTGGTTCCAGCTATCGCTAAATCCCAGCGCGTTCAGCGTCAACCCGTAGTCTGTTGCCAGTTTCGCCAGTTTCAAGCAGCGATCGTTGTCTCCATGCTCGTTCTCCCCATCTGTTAGCAAGAACGCCTGAGAGACGGTCTCTTTCTTGCCTTTCGCCAGTTCTTCAATGCCCAGTCGCAAGCCTTCGTCGATCGCCGTGCCACCCGCTGCTTTTAGTTGGTTGATTTGCAGTTTCACGCTGGCAGGGTTGTCAATCACCTGATTGGGCACCAATACCTTTGCCTTGTGATCAAACGCCACGATCGTTAGTCGATCGCCCGGTGACAGTCGATCGACCAGCCGCTGCGCCGCCTGTTTGACCGTATCCAGCGACCGTCCGCCCATTGAGCCGCTATGGTCTAAAATCAAACATAAATTTAAGGGGATGTTGCGACCCATTGCTTCAGCGATCGCGGCGATCGAAATTGAAAGCTGACGCTGACTAGACGCTTGAGCAGCATCAACATTGGCATCGTTCAGAACAGACTGCAAACCAACTTTCATGGGAAGCTCCTGGTAAAGCAAGGGGCAAACAGCGATCTCCTACTAATACCTAGAATAGGCGAAAGTGCAAAGAGATTAGGCAGAGGAAGCAGAGGAAGCAGAGGAAGCAGAGGAAGCAGAGGAAGCAGAGGAAGCAGAGGAAGCAGAGGAAGCAGAGGAAGCAGAGGAAGCAGAGGAAGTAAGGGTGCTGGGGGACGGGGTCAGTAATCAGGAGTCGCTGATCCACCACCAACTCTTCCGGTATGACCATAGGGCTTTACAGCTAGTAACCAATGACCCGAAACTGTTTCAGCTTCAATCTCAGGCTTTCTCCCCTACTGCCTTACCTCCTTTGCTCCCCTTGCCTCCTTTGCTCCCCTTGCCTCCTTTGCTCCCCTTGCCTCCTTTGCTCCCCTTGCTCCTCACTCCTCACCCCTCACTCCTCTCTCCACAGTGCCAACTGTCACGTTAGTATGTAAAGACAGCGCCACTTCAAGTGACAGATGTCAGATGACACACGTTCAGGCAATACGTTCCAGGCACCCTGCTATGACTTCATCCATTCAAGCCGCTCAGTCCCCCTATGGTGGTGATTCCTTCTATCGCACACCGCCCCCCGACTTGCCCTCTCTGCTGCTGAAAGAGCGGATTGTTTACCTGGGAATGCCTTTGGTGCCCGCTGTGACAGAGCTGATTGTGGCAGAACTGCTCTATCTTCAGTACGAAGACCCAGAGAAGCCAATCAAAATCTATATCAACTCCACAGGCACCTCTCGTTATGATGGTGAACCCATTGGGTTTGAAACCGAGGCGTTTGCCATCTGCGACACCATGCGCTACATCAAGCCTCCCGTACAAACCATTTGTATCGGTTCGGCAATGGGCATGGCAGCGATGCTACTCTCTGCGGGTACAAAAGGCTTCCGTGTGAGTTTGCCCAACGCCACGATCGTCCTCCACCAGAGCAAAAGCTACGCACGCGGTCAGGCGACGGACATTCAAATTCGCGCCAAAGAAGTATTAGCAAACAAAGCGACGATGGTCGAAATTCTGTCCCAGAATACGGGACAGTCGATCGAAAAAATTGCCAAAGATATGGATCGGCTGCTCTATTTGTCCCCTGAGCAGGCAAAAGAATACGGTTTAATCGATCGCGTCCTCGAAAGCGAAAAGGACATCCCCGTTCCACTCCCCGCTGGCATTCTTTAAAGTTTCGAGTGATGAGTTACCGAACTCAAAACTCTCTTGCGCAGCGGCACAAAGTGCTACTCAAAACTCATCTAACAACGGAGCTTCTTATGCCAATTGGTGTTCCCAAGGTTCCCTACCGTATGCCGGGAGAACCCTATACTCAGTGGATCGATATCTACAACCGTCTTTACCGGGAACGCATTATCTTTCTGGGCAAAGATGTTGACGACGAAATCGCCAATCAAATCGTAGCTGTGATGCTCTACCTGGATTCTGAAGATCCAGGTAAAGACATCGTGCTATACATTAATTCGCCGGGTGGTTCTGTAACCGCAGGCATGGCGATTTACGACACCATGCAGCACATTAAGTCCGATGTGGTCACGATCTGCGTTGGTCTCGCTGCCTCAATGGGTTCCTTCCTGCTGGCAGCAGGTGCAAAGGGCAAACGGCTAGCGCTACCTCACTCGCGGATCATGATTCACCAACCCTCTGGTGGTACTCGTGGGCAGGCGACTGATATTGAAATCGAAGCGCGGGAAATTATCCGCATCCGACGGCAACTCAACCAAATCTACGCCGATCGCACAGGTCAGCAACTGACGAAAATTGAGAAGGACATGGATCGCGATTACTTCATGTCGGCTGAAGAAGCGAAGGAATATGGCTTGATCGATCGTGTAATTGAATCTGCCTCCTAGACTCCCAGAAGCAGTATCACGGGCTGTAGGTGCAACCGAATCTATTCGCAGAAGGCAGTCATTGAGTTGGTATTACCACAAACGATTGCTAACAGATAGGTTTCTCAAATTCGTACCGATTCAATGACTGATCGTTCTCGTTCACGTTACCCCTTCTCAGTAGTGGCAGAATTATTAGTAAGTGGGTGGAACCAATAAAACATAGAACTACTGTAGGATGGGTTAGCGATAGCGTAACCTATGCTGTTCAAGGGTTTGATGCGTTACGGCTTTGCCTAACGCATCCTACGTTTAATGATGTCCACTTAACTTGATTCTGCCATTTTTCATCTAAATGAACCTTGCAGAGTGTTACCGCATTTTAGGGCTAGAGTCTGGTGCGTCGTTTGATGCAATCAAGGCAGCTTATCGACGCTTGGCAAGGCGTTATCATCCAGATGTGAACCCCGGAAATCAGCACGCAAAAGAAAAGTTTATTGAGCTGACCGAGGCTTACAAGCTCATTCTGGCTGCCATCGCAAGTCCTGAGCCAGAGCAACCGCCTAAAGTGACCGGAGCACCACAGCCTACGACAGCGCCCACTGGCATTCGTATTACGCGCAAACAGCCCCCGCTTCAATTCACCAACCTGTCGCCGTTGGAGCAACAGCTAAAGGCAAACTCCTACCAGCAGTTGCAGCAGATGCTGAAGGAGCAACGCTTTCCGAGGGCGATCGCCCTGATCGAAGGACTCGCACGGCGCATTCCACAAGATCCAGAGGTGAAGCAGTGGCAGGCGATCGCCTATCAGCGCTGGGGACGACAGCTCATTAAGGAGCGACAGTTCGACAAGGCTAGAATCTATTTGAAAAAAGCTCTCCGTACCGATCCGCATAATCGCTCTCTCTGGGCGGAAGTGGAGCGCGATTTCCGTTACATGGAACGTCTTTTTTAGTTCTTGGACAGTTCGATGCCTGATGCAGAAGCTAAGGATCGTGGATTTAATAAAGTAGGGTGTGTAAAGCCTACTCTTCGAGAAGCAAGCTACGGCATGGCTTCGCTCAAGGCAACACCGTAACGCACCAATCGATCAGCGTTTAGTACGTTAACGCCACACTTTTCTTGAATGCCGGAACGGCTATACGCACCCTACAGAATGACAGGATATTTGATCCACGATCTTAAGAGGACAAACATTGAGGTCTTTTGTGTCTGAGATGAAGAGATCAACCTATTACATCTCTACAGAGACTTAATGGAACGCTGATCACGGTAAAGCGTGGGATCAGTTCGCCGATCGTAGGGCAGATGTACTGCTGCCAGGTGCAAGCAAGCATTTTTAGAGAGCAAACATTGAGACAAAGGGTGCATTTTTGCACATGTTTTGGTACTATGAGATGAGAGGAGTTCACCCTGTAGGGGGATTCCGGGCTAAAAATTAATTTTCTGAACGTTTTTAACCTCGTCAATTTAAGTCTAAAGAGCAGTTTGAAACGTCCCTTAACAGCTTGATCAGAATCAACGTTCGCCTTCAATACGCTTACTAAGCAAACCTTATGCTTAGCTGACTCTGATAAAGCCCAAAAAGGCGACTCTATCCTTAGTCAGCGTGATGTCATAGGTTGCATTCATCCATTTGAAAGCTATGGGGTTTTCTGAGTGATTGCTGTCTCATCCCGTCCTGTCAAACGTAACTGGAACACGGTCAGCTTCGCTTCTACTCTCTACCTTATCCCTGTCTTGGATCTCTTGCTAGAGGAGATTCCACAGCGCTGGAAGGCAGAGATCCGACTAGGTTTGCAAGAAGCGCTGGTGAATGCCGCCAAGCACGGTAACGCTTTAGACCCCAGCAAAACTGTACTCGTTCGTTTCTCAGTGGTTGCAAATCAGCACTGGTGGGTCATCTCCGACCAAGGTAATGGCTTTCGCCGATCGCAAGCGTCTGAACCTGAGCATGAAAAGCTGCTTCCGTGCGAACAGCAAGAATGTGGGCGTGGCATGTATATTCTTCACCAGATTTTTGACCAGGTTCAGTGGAACCATCAGGGCACTGAACTCAGGCTTTGCAAATGTGTCAAAACCTCTTACCGTTTGCCTTTACTTACCTAGCGCGATGGGCAACTAAACTTGACCTCATCCCCCGTCTCCCCAGGGAGAAGAACTCTAAGACGTTTCTGGTTCCCCCTCCTGCTGGGAGAAGGCTGGGATGGGGGCGGTCTCAGCAGGCAGTTTAGAAAAGTCGCACATCGCGTTACTTAAGCGCCTTTTAGATCAGTTTGATGACTGGTTGCCAAACCACAGATATTTAGTCTAGTACTCTAAATCGGACTGCGTTCCTTAAAGTTCTGTCATAAAGTCGGCTCTGTCGCAAAGTGGTAGGGCGGCAAAGCTTCTCCCAGGTTTAGCTCCCACTGAGGGTTTTGCTGCTGCAAGGTTTGAACCTGTTGGCAAAGCTGGCTTTCGCGATCGCGTGCAACGAGTAGGTAAAGCGTTTTGGCTCCCGTTTCTGCCTCGCTGAGGTAATAGTGTGGATAAGTTTGAGCGATTGTCTGCTCGATTTGCCTCATAGCGTCCTCTTGCTGTTTTTGATACGACAGCTGAGTTTGATACTGCTCCTTTTTGGCAAGAAAGTAAGCTTTTCCTTTGACTTCTGGCGCGATCGCTAACTCCGGAAACGCTACGGGAGTAAGCTTGAGCGTGAATTCAGCTTTACCTTCCAGTTGGATGAGTTTGCTCAGATATGCCTGCTGATGCGTGTGCAGATGCGCCAGTAAGCTTGGTAAAGAGCGAAAGCTGGTACCAAACCGTAGGGGCAGCATGGTGGTTTGGCAGAACAGGCTACGGAGAATACGATCGTGAGCTAAGACCGCTTGCACCAGCAAGGTATCATCCTTTTGCAGACTATCTAAGTCTAAAGCTGGCTCAACGACGGCTGAAAGCTGTCCTGCATCAGCGATTTGGACGAGGGTATCTATGCCTCGTGGCAGGGTTAAAGGTGTGAGGGGAGTCTTTAAAAAAGCGTAGGTATACATCAGAGTGCATCAGCAACAAAGGCAAGACTCAGACTGATCTGCATCGAACCAGTTTGCCAGTCTTGCTCAACATCTTCAAGCCAAGCGATCGCAACACCGCCTCGTAACAAGCTGTATGACAACATGGCATCATCAAGCTGCTGCTCTAAATGCGCTATCAGCGTTGCGATCGACGTGGGCTGTGAGCAGACTGTGTTGCGGGTATGAACGATCGCGTCTGATGCCAATTGTGTAGTGTTAATGAGCACCGATCGCCCTGTTGATAAATCAAGCGTGTAGTCCACATCGGTTGCTTTGAGGTGCAGCGCTGCAAGTAGTCGCAATGTGCCCTGCTGCCAATTGGCGTTGGGCTGTAGCACCTGTGCGGGGATGCCTCCAAGCAACTGCATGATTTCGTACGTGCTGCTTGTGAGCGACCATAGCAGTTGCGGTACGAGTTCGTCCATCAGCAGCATGGGTTGCCAAAGACCTGTGCCAGGAGTGCTGAGTTGATGCGCACAAGCGATCGCGGCTTGCACAATCAGTGTGAGTTGTACACTCTCATCATCGCCGTTGGTCTGCTGGCTTTGCAGTTGGACGAGGCTTTGTACGAGCTGTTGCTGCGTGAGGCGCTGGGTGTAGTGCTCCAGGTGGTCTGCATCTGTCACACGCACAAGCGTTGTTGGACTGAGCGCCCGACTAACAGGGTTAACTACAGACACGTGAGTTTTAGCCATCACAGCGATCGTCCGTGTGAGGGGTGTCGCCGAAACTGGCGATGGTCTGCCCTGGGTGATTCCAATTGCCTCTTCCATCAGTTCCGCTTCAATTAATTCAGGGTGCATCGGCACCTCCTCCTGACTGCTAGCGGTTAGCGTCTGAGTGCTAAATGTAAAGCCCAGGCGGAGTCGAAGGTTGCCTGTTTGCCAGCCTGAGCCGGGTTGTAACAGCTCTACCGCTACTCCTTGTAGAAGCGTTTTAAGCCTGAATCGTTCGGCTTGCAGCGACTGCACGATCGCTGTAAGCTGATGGTCAACCTGATAGGCGGCATCGATCGAGCCATTTCTATCTCCAGCCGCAGCAGTTTGCCGGAGGGGAAGAATGCACTCGTCAGTTTGGACGATCGCATCGAGCGCCAGCAACTTCTCGGCTGAATATCCCGTTGCCAAATCAAAACACCAGCGTGCCGACGGCGTTTCTGCCTCTAGCATGACCACCAACCGCAACATGCCGCAAGACCAGCCTGGCTCTGGCTGCCAGCATTTTGCCCTCACCCCTTCGATGAGCTGCATCGCGCTGTAAGAACTCCGCGCTAGTGCCCAGAGCAGGGAGGGGATGAGGGTGTCGATCGCGATGAAGGGGTGGGGGGATGAAAGGGATGAGGGGGTGAGGAGATGGAGGGATGTGACGGCTGACGGCTGACCGCCCATAGCTGCCTTCAAATGCCTCTCTTCGTCTCGCAACGCCTCCAGCACGTCATAGGCTTCTTCACTCACGTAAGGGAGCAAGGCTTCAAGCGTCTGTGCCTCGCTCAGCAAGCGCTCAGATGCACGGTCTAGAGAAGCTAGTGGTGACGATCGCAATGTATTGATCATGGCAACCAAACGCTGCATCGCTACCAGTGCCGCCTGAGAATGAGCGGGTATCGCGATCGCTTGCTGGCACAAAAGCGGCTCCACAACCTTGATCACCGTCCGCTGAACGGTATCCCAAACGAATGGTGGAGCGTCTTCTGCGTCGGTTTTGCAAGCAGGCGGCTCGTTTGGCAGGATCAGGGTGGAACGAGAATAGTTGGGCATAGGTGACTATCGTTGACGATTCAAAAGCAGCTATGGTTAGAGTGCCCACTTCGGGTTCAATGTGCGAAACGGGCTGGCAATGCTTAGTGGAGATTTATGAACCGCAGGCTGGACTGGAGTAAAATCCAGCGCCAAACGTTGACCCCAAACGTTGAACAGTGGCTGAATGCTGAAGTCTCGGTCAGAACGCTCAGTGCAACTTACAATTTTGAGTATGTAGTCACAGCGCCTTATCGCCAATTTGTTCAACGACTAACCCGATCGCAACATGCCCTTTCTCCACTTTTGCGTCATGTCTCCGGTTGACCTCCCGATCGCCATCCAATTTACCTCCCCCGGACCGATGCTGTTGGACTGGGGACCTTTCGCCATTCGCTGGTACGGGTTTTTGATCGCGTCTGCTGTGCTGATTGGGGTCACACTTGCCCAATGGCTCGCTAACCGTCGAGGCGTAAACCCAGACCTCTTAAGCGACCTGGCGCTTTGGTTGGTCATTGCAGCCATTCCGAGCGCACGGCTTTACTATGTCGCGTTTCAGTGGCAAGAGTATGCTCAACATCCCGACCAAATTTTGGCGATCTGGAAGGGCGGCATTGCGATTCACGGTGCCATCTTGGGTGGGTTAGTAGCCAGCTTGCTCTTTGCTCGCCTTCGCCACGTTTCCTTTTGGCAACTAGCAGATTTAGTTGCGCCATCGTTGATTTTGGGACAGGCGATCGGGCGCTGGGGTAATTTTTTTAATTCAGAAGCGTTCGGTCGTCCTACCGATTTACCCTGGAAGCTCTACATCCCGTTGAATCGCCGTCCGGCTGGCTACGAAGGGTTTGAGTACTTCCATCCCACCTTTTTGTACGAATCACTCTGGAACGTGATGGTCTTCAGTATCCTGATTGCGCTTTTTTTCTGGGGCTTAAAAGCAAAAGCTCGGCTGAAGGTCGGTACCCTCTTTTTAGTGTATCTGGTGGCATATAGCTGTGGTCGTCTGTGGATTGAAGGGCTGCGTACGGATAGCTTGATGTTGGGACCGTTACGGATTGCCCAGGTTGTAAGTCTGACTCAAATCGCGATCGGTCTGTTTGGTTTAGCCTGGCTCTATGTTTTCCATCGATCCCTACCAGATGTGGCGACCGCTCAAAAGCATCAGACCTCGGATACATCACAGCCATCCAACAGAACACCGTAAGCACTGCTCTTGCTGTGCAAAACGCCAAAAAAAAACACCCCGGAGCTAGGCTCCAGGGCGAAATCAGGGTGCATCTACCACTCTATTCTTCTGCGTTAGTGCTACCCGTCCGGAGAAATTGCAACACTGCACAGATGTTTCGACAGACGTTATGTCCTTTTATCCTCTTCTTCTGTGATTGATCTTTCTAAACCACACAGCGATACCTCTCTACTACCCGCTGTCTATATCGTGGGCGCTGGACCAGGCGATCCAGAATTGTTGACTGTCAAAGCACAGCGACTGCTGTCACTGGCAGATGTTATTCTCTTTGCTGATTCGCTGGTGCCTGAGCAACTTTTGCAGGATATACGTCCCGGAGCAGAGCTGATTCGCACCGCAGACAAAACGTTGGAAGAAATCCTGCCGCTGATGGTGGCACGAGTGCAGGCAGGCGATGCTGTAGTTCGCTTGCACTCTGGCGATCCTAGCCTTTATGGAGCGGTGCAAGAGCAAATGCAGGCGCTTTTGGAGGCTGGCATCCCGTTTGAAGTCGTACCGGGGATTAGTGCGTTTCAGGCAGCAGCAGCGAAACTACGGGTGGAGTTAACAGTGCCAGGGGTAGTACAAACGCTGATCCTGACTCGCATGAGCGGTCGCACTGAAGTGCCGCCAGCAGAAGAGTTGGCAACGCTGGCAGCCCATCAAGCGAGCCTGTGCCTTTACTTGAGTGCCAAGCATGTGGAGTCGGCACAGGCAAAACTGATGCAGCATTATCCAGTAGACACGCCAGCCGCGATTTGTTTTCGTTTGGGCTGGCAGGATGAAAGCATTTGGGTGGTGTCGTTGGCAGAGATGGCAGCAACGACCCAGCGAGAAAACTTGACGCGGACAACGCTTTACATTGTTAGTCCTGCTTTAGCTGCTGCAACGATACCGGAAGCGTTTATCCATTCTGGTCAAAGACGTGAACGATCGCCCACACGATCGCGCCTCTATAGTCCCAGTCATTCTCATCTCTTTCGCCCCGAAAAGGCGTAAGCAGCGTGCCACTTCACGGAAGCCATGCTGAAAAACCAATGCTGAAAGATCAACGGTGCGATCGCCACAGAGTTTCCGGATTCGCTCAGGTTCGCCGTGTTGTAACTCTTATGAAGCACTCATAGGTAACAGACCCATCGGCATTGCTGGTGGGTTTTTTGTTGTCTTGCGGCGCTGCCTGTGCCTGGGTTTGAGGCAAAGCTGTCATACCAATTCTACAAAATCGCCTTACAGATTCGTTCTTGCTGCTGACCGCTGACCGCCAGTCGAAGCTTGCCTGTGTAGCTACAGTTTAGTGAAATGGTATGAGAATAGAGTTGATGCTTTTTCGTTCGCCAATTTCCCCATGAAAGCCCTTGCCATCCTTTTGACATCCCTCATGCTTGCTGCCTGGATCAGCGCGATCGCGATTCTGGCGATCCAAAACTTCAGCCCTGTAACGCTACAGCTTTTGGGCTTCCAATCGATCGCGATGCCAGTTGGTGTGGTGCTGGCATTCAGCGTGGCGCTGGGTCTTTTGGGCACTGCGATCGCTCAACCCCTGCTGGGAATCTCCAGTTTTCAGCGCGAGGATGACGAAGACTACTAAAGAGGCTTGAGACTGACGCAAACCTCGTCACAGGGCGTAGACTTGCCCGTCAATTAACAGGCGCGTGATGCCTTTTGCCTGGAGATGGGATGAGGTTTTCTGGAGCATCTGGGCATCCGGGAGCTTGATGACTCGCTGCGTACGAGGGTTGGAATACCGTTTGGCGACACGATGATTGTCAAAGATAGGCAGCGTTTTTGATAGCACTTCGGCTTCTGGAATTTGACCTAAATCGCCAAATTCTTTTAAGGGTCGGGCAATTAACTCAGCCGAGCGATCGACGACCAGATAACAGGTGCGCGGTAAAGATGCCTCTGCTAACGGCAACACCTGAACCAGTGCTTTGCCAGCAATCCGACCGCCAGCGAACAGTGCACCGTTCCCCAGATCGTCGAGATCATCGTCCTCTAAGTCGTCATCAAGCTCATCGTCAAGCTCATCGTCAAGCTCATCGTCAAGCTCATCTGCTAGATCGGCTTCATCCAATAATTCTTCGCTTGTGATCGCCTCAGCCGCCTCTGCTGTCAGAAGTTCATCGTAGATTGGCTCAGGATAACGATCGCTTGCGTCATCAGGCGTTAAAGCCACATCATCGAGAGCGGCGATCGCTGAACGATCCACTCGCTCTGGCGTTTTTGTTTTGATTGTGGGCGGCGCAATAGGAGGAGTAGACGGATCTGGTTCGACCGGAGCCGAGGAGCGCTTCCGCAGTCGCCGTCCATTTGCCGTTTGCGACGCAGGCAGCGACTCTTCTGGCAGGGTTTCTTCTGTGGATATTTTAGGCAGCGATACGTGTGAAGGCAGCGCGATCGCGTCTGCAACCGCATCCGTACTTGGAGCGACCAATTCCTCGTAGCCGCGCTGCTCAGTGGTCGCGACGACTAATGGATCAGAGGCAACGGCTTCAGAGTCCATCACCGCAGACTCCACGACATCAGAATCCATCACCTCAGAGTCTAAATCTAAGAGAGAGGGTTCGCTAGAAGCACGGCTGCCGCGTTTTGTCTGAATGAGCGTATCGTACTCCGCTTCAGAAAAACTATTTTTGAGAATGCGGCTGATTGTACTGTTGCTTACCCCATACCGACTTGCCAGGGTTGACGTGGTCTCACCTGGATGCCGATAGAGTTGCAGCATTTCTTGTTTATCAGACTCGGTCAGTTTTCGAGGGGTCATGCGTTAGGCTGCGGAGAGAACATGCCATTTGCTTCATTCTATGCTGAAGCACTGCCAATCTGGAGACGATCGCGCAATCAAAACCAAAGATGGTACAGCATCCAAAATGGCTTCTCTGCCGACTTCGGCGATCGGCTGCAAGCGGCGATCGCAGCGTTAGGACGAGGCACGTCTGCGACCACCTGTTCGACTGCGGGCACGACTCGACAAATCGTGCTCTAGTGCCGCACCGATGCCAAACAGTACACCGCTAAACACCCAAAACACTTCTAAAAAGCCGCCACTTTGATAGTTAGCTAAGTGCGTCGTCGTGTACTTGAACCAGATATCCGCAATGTAAAGCGAAAACGCAGCGGCAGCGATCATGCGCCAGGACTGGGCAAATCGCCCTCCCCAGAATGCTAACAGCAGCGTCGTTGCAATGATGAGCAGCAACACATCACAGACAATGTAGTAGCCATTCACATAAGGTTTCAGCGGTTTCAGCGTTTCCTCTAATGCAAGCACCCACTCTGGCGGTGGGGCTTTCTGCTCAGCAGCAGGAACAGGTACCGTTTGATTTCCCGGCACTGCCTCTGCTGGCGCTTTTTTCTCTCCTGCCGTCGGTACAGGTGCGATGACAGCTGGGGCAGACGGGGACGCGACTGGCACTGCTGGCTTCGCTTTCACAGCCGGAGCAGACTTGGGACTCGCTTTCAGAACCCCTGGCTTTGCCGTTGGTTTCGCCGTTGGCTTCGTGGCAGGTGCTGTTTGTGCCGCTACAGGCTGCATCAAAAGAGCTTGCGGCATACTGCCAGATACGGGCGACGAGACAAACCACGCAATCACAATGCTGATCGCTGCAATCACGGTAACCACACCCCACTGCCAGAGTTCTAGATTAAGCCGCCTGGAAGCAACGGCTAGAACGATGCCGACAATGAGAAAAATGTAGGTGAGGATGTAGAAGAAATCTCCGGGAGAGACATCAGCCTCTTGTCCTAAAATCGTTTCCCAGTAGAAAAAGAGTAACCCGCCCAGGAAGTAGAACAAGAGACCTAGCCCAATGCATAGCCATACGTTGCGACCGCTGACAATTTGTGGGCTACGCCAGTTTCTAAAGCACAACCAGGCGGCAACAAAGTAAGCGATTTCTTCAAACGCTGTGGTGCCGATCGAATACCACAGTGGGCGATCTTGTCCCGGTAGAGGCACGCTGAAGAGGAGAAAGAACAGCAACGCCAGGACTGCCAGGACAATTTCAGCCAGGACGATCGTCTGTACCGATGGAAACGACTTAGGAGAACTCGATGATTTGTCCAAGGAACTGCCTACCAAGCTTAAAAAGGGAATGTTGAGCGGATGTGAAACAGGCGGTTAGCAAGCATGTCTACAGCAAGACTCGCATCGTAGTCGAAAGTAATGGTGATGAGACAGGGCGTGAACATTTCTTTAAGCTAATGCCACATCTTGCCTAGCGGCGATTGATTGAGCCAAGCCTGAAAAACCGTGCGATCGTTGCTCGACAGATCTTGCAAGGTGTCGATCGCGCGGTCTGCAAACGAAGTATTCCCAAAATAAGCCTTGCCTAAACGATGCAGCTCCTGTAACAGCGTATTCAGGTGGTGCTCTTGCCAGGGAGGAATTTGGGCAGCATCAAGGGGATCGACTGTCAGCAAATATTTAATTGCCTCTGGCGAGTCTGCCTGTGGAAACCGCCACTGTTTAAAGACTTCAGCAATGTCCTTTTGAAATAGCCCTACTTGCCGATGACCCAACAAATCTTCAATATCGATATAAACTCCCTGTAGCATGAGAAGACATGCTCTGATGTAAATCGGTGTTGCCGTCGTTTCTCCACCACCAGCATCCGCATCGGCGGTCAGTTGCTCCATCCGAATTTTGCCCCAGACGCTGTAGCGCTCCGGCTCCTCCAGCAGCACGCAGGCTTTCCCCTGGTTGTCTGTCAGATCGCGCCAGAATGTCTTTGCATCTTCTTCCTGGCTAGCATTGAAGACATTCAGCAAGCGAAACGTTTGCCCCTGATAAGTAAGGATCGGAATTTGCTGATCCCGCTTCGGGTGCTGGACACTTGTAATCTCAACATCCTGCCTTTTCAGAATAAACATGACGCTGCCAATTAACTCCTGTCTGGGCTGGGCGTTTAAGCGGGATTATCTGATGTGATCTCGCCAGTCAATAAAGCGATGGTGCGATAGCCGTTAACTTGCGATAGCCGTTAACTACAGTGACAGTTAGCTGGGGTGATCCAAGATAAGAGGCTGCTTAAAGCAAACTAAAATACACCATACCTTAATCAATTCCCCTTTTTGGGTGATTAGTTTACATCACCTCAAGGTTTGGGTCTTTTTGAATTCTAATCGTATTGAACATCAACAGTGGCTGAGCATGTGTGACTAAACTTTAGAAACTCAAACGGCGAGGCTGACTGTCTCTCGTGCGAGACCAAAGACTCCATGTGAACCTCAGCGCCATTTGCCGTCCAGATTGCGTCGCTTGATAAGGCACTGATCGCGCAGATAGAGCAAGAGTAGCGCAGAAAACAAGAGTTGATCACGGTTTAGCCGAAACACATCTAACGCATTCTCGACGGTCGATCGCTCAAAGTTCAGAGCGAACGCAAGAGCTTCTTGGTTTATGCTGGTTTTATCACGTTATTTTGCACCAGGGACCCTTAGCTCAGTGGATAGAGCAACCGCCTTCTAAGCGGTCGGTCACAGGTTCAAATCCTGTAGGGTCCGCCTCGCATTGTTGACCTCATTGAATCGGAATGAATCATGGTTAAGTATCGGTCTGCTATCGCGTTTATTTTGATGCTGATCACAGTCACGTGCGTGAGTTTTGGCTGCACCGCAGCAGAAAAATCGGTGTCTTACACCACTACCCAGGTCGAGGAAATCCAAACCTATGCTGCCGAGGTTTCGGAACTGCGCGATCGTCTGCCTGAGTTAGCAACGCTGGTTGAAAAGCAGAACTGGACGTTTGTGCGGAACTTTATTCATGGACCCTTGGGAGAACTGCGTACCAAAATGGTGTACATTTCGCGGAATCTGCTTCCAGATGATCAGATCAAAGCCCGCGATCGCGCCAAAGAAACCTTCAAGAGCCTGGTAGCGATCGATGCGGCAGCCGAGAAGGAAGATTACAAAGCAGCCGTTCGCAGCCTTGACAAAACGATTAAAGGATTGGACTCGTTTTTGGAACTCGTTCCCCAAGGTTAGAGCGCTACTGAGTTTTCTCACTGCTTATGGCTCATGTTGTTATCGTCGGCTGTGGTATTGTGGGAGCCGCGATCGCCTACGAGCTGAGCCACGTTGAGAGGCTGGCGATTACGGTGGTCGATCGCCAGCAACCAGCCAAAGCAGCAACAGGCGCAGCGCTGGGTGTGCTAATGGGAGCCATTAGCCAGAAAACGAAAGGCAACAATCTGCGGATGCGGCTGGCAGGCATTGAGCGCTACAACACCTGGGTGCCTGAGCTAGAAGCCGTAACAGGTCAAAAAATTTTGTTTAATCAGCAAGGGATACTTCGCCTTTGCTTTGAAGGAGAGACACTGGATGGATGGCGGAACCTGGTCGAAGTGAGGCGATCGCAGGGTTTGTCGTTAGAGATTCTTGATCGCAATCAACTTGTAACTAACTATCCCCAACTAAATTTGGAGCGGATTACGGCGGCTGTTTACTCGCCGTACGATCGACAGGTTGATCCCACAGCGCTGACTCAAGCATTGGTGGCTGCCGCTGCTCAAAAAGGTGTGACGTTTCAGTTTGATACCACTGTGGTCGGGGTGGAGCCGCGCGATCGCTCGGTTCCACTATCCGAAACCGCTCTCCAGCAATGCCAGCAGGTTTACACTACACAGGGTTCGCTGACAACGGACTGGCTGATTATTGCTGCTGGTTTGGGGTCTACACCGCTCACCGCGATGCTTCAGCAAACCGTCGATATTCGTCCAGTGCTGGGGCAAGCCATCCATGCGCGCTTACCCAAACCGATGGGGCAGGCTCAGTGTCAGCCTGTCATTACGGGTGAGGATGTCCACATTGTCCCGCTGGGTCAAGGAGATTACTGGGTTGGTGCCACAGTGGAGTTTCCTGACACAGCATTGCTTCCAACTGCAAACTCAGCGATTTTCAACAACATGATGAAGCAGGCAGTCGCGCTGTGTCCTGAGCTTAAAAGCGGCACCGTTATTCGTTCCTGGTCAGGCTTGCGTCCCCGTCCTGAAGGTCGTCCAGCGCCGATCGTGGAGCGTCTCCCTGGCTACTGCAATGTGCTGTTGGCAACAGGGCATTACCGCAATGGTGTTTTGCTGGCACCCGCGACAGCAGAAAAAATTCGACAACTAATCGGCGCGGTTTAAGGAAAACCGAGTTTCTGGACGCAACCTGACTGCTCAAACGAGATTGCCCCGTGAAGCAATCCGGTTTCTGCGTCAGCCTTATGACTTCACTGGGCGAACGAAAAGCCCTTGCGAATGGATCGGCGTTCTGCTACCTGCACCTCGAACGTGACGCGATCGCTCTCATCATCGCTTTTCACCTGCAATGTCCAATGTCCTGGCTTTGGCACCCAGAACACAGAATCTGACGTTTTGGTCGCCAACGGCTGTTCATTCAGCCGCCATTCAACGCTCTGAGTCGATGGACTTGCCAGCTTGAACTGGAGTCGTTGAACAGACTCGGCGCTTGCTCCAGCGTCCAATAGGAACACATCGCCATTGCGAGGAGAGAGAATGCTCAAACCAGCGGACGGCATCGGCGGTTGCGTTGCCAGCCATTCGTTGTACTCAGGTGGCAGTTTGAGGCGATACTGGCGCTGTCCCTTGCCATCAGTCACCGCCTGATAGAACGGCTCAGCTTGGCGATCGTACTCTCCCAAATCCTGTGGCTCAAAATATTCCTGTACGACTGACGGGCAGGCAGGCGTAGGACGCGCACCCGACAGCGCACAGATTGGACGCTTGACCAACCCAGCGGGCAATGGAAAAGTACCTGGCTCCCGCTGTTCATGCAAATGCAGCATGATCCGATTCCATAACGGAGCCGCACCCGTTACTCCTGACACCTGACGCATCGGTGCCCCGTCAAAATTACCGACCCAAACCGCAACCGTGTAGTCTGTGCTGAAGCCGATCGTCCAGGTATCACGGAAATCAGAGGATGTGCCAGTTTTGACAGCAGTGGGAAACGGCAAACGCAGCAGTGAATCGACTCCAAATGTTTTAGCGCGGGCATGGGTGTCGCTGAGCATATTGGTGATGAGCGACCAGGTGGGGGATGGGGAGATGGGGGATAGGGGAGATGGGGAGGCAGGGGAAGAGGAGGGGCGTTCTGAGTCTTGAGTCTTGAGTGTTTCTTGCCTTTTACCTTCTGCCTTCTGCCTTCTGCCCTCTGCCTTTTCTCTCTCCTCTCCTCTCTCCTCTCTCCTTACCCTCAACCCGATCGGCTTCCCCTGGTTTGCCAATGTCAAATATGCCCGTGCCAGTTCCCATAAGCTGACTTCGCCGCTGCCGAGTGCCAGCCCTAAACCGTAGTAGTCAGGCGATCGAGTCAAATGGGTAAAGCCTAGTTGGTGCAGGCGATCGAGAAAGGCTTTGACACTGACTTTCTCCAAAACACGTACGGCTGGTATATTCAAAGAGTTTGCCAATGCTACCCGCACGCGCACAGGTCCTTGAAACGTTTCGCTGTAATCTGACGGTGTGTAGAGCTTGGCTCCAGGAATGGCATAGCGGGTGGGAATGTCGGCAAGAATTGTATTCGGATGAATCACTCGTTGCTCCAGGGCAAGTTCGTAGAGGAATGGTTTGAGCGTGGAACCAGGCTGACGCAGCGCCTGCACACCATCATTCCGTCCGCCCTGGGTATCGACAACCTGAGCATCGGCAAAGTAATTGGGCGATCCCACATACGCCAGCACGTTGCCAGAGCGGTTATCTAGCACTAAAGCTGCCGCATGATGGACGTTGTGCGGGGCTAAAGATTGAATCACCTGCTGCACCTGTGCTTCGACAAACTGCTGTAAAGAGCGATCGAGCGTCGTCTGCACCGTAGCCGGATGGGTCGATCGCTGCTCAGCTAGCCAGAACAGAAAGTGCGGTGCAGCGACAATACCTTGCTGTCGTGGTTGGAGAGACAGTTCTTCTTGGAACACTCGATCGGCTTCAGCACGGCTCAAATAGCGCTCCTGAACCATGCGATCGAGCACGTAGGTTTGTCGCCGTTTCAATGCCTGCCAGCGATCATAAGGATTAAGGCGAGTGGGATCATTGGGCAGTCCTGCTAACAGGCTTGCCTGAGCGACGTTCAGCTCACTGGCGGGAATGCCGAAATAAATACGGGCAGCGGCTTCGATTCCATAAATATTGCCGCCCATTGGCAGCCGATTCATGTATGCCTGGAGAATGTCATCTTTGCTCATGCCAGCCGTCAGCCGCCAGGATGTCCAGATTTCTTTGACTTTCCCTGACAGGTTGCGGGGCGATGGTTCCAGCATTCGGGCAAGCTGCATCGTAATCGTAGACGCACCGCTGACGATCTGGCGGGCTTGCATCGCTTCTAAAACGGCACGAACGATCGCCCGTCCATCCAGCGCCCCATGTTGATAGAAGCGCCCATCTTCGGCAGCGACGATCGCCTGCTTAAAGCTTGTGGATACCTGCTGTAACGGCACCGTGACGGTATGTTCCTGGTCACGAGTCAAGACAGTTCCCAGGGGCAGCCCATTGCGATCGGTAAACGCGATCGCTTGCTGATCTTGCACTAACGCAGCGGCACGAATGGGAGCCAGGTAAGGGAGCGATCGCACCACCAGGCACAGCAGCACCAGCGTCAGCACCATGCTCCAGGGCGATCGCTGTGCGTACCACTGCCAAAAATTCGACAGTCGTACTGTCGAGCGTCTCAAACTGCTCAAAAATTGATTCGGCTTGAGATTAACCCACTTGTGCTGACGCATATCCTATCCTTCTGCCAGCGCTGTCACTGCTCTACAACGCAGACAGACACAGCGCTTTTACGCAAGCATAACTAATACCAATTTAAAAAATAAGGGTTACAGATGGGGGTGTGGGGGCGTTGCCCCCAGCCAGGGGTTCTACCCCTGCACCCCGTTTCCATCTGCCATGTTTGCTCTTTAAATTGGTATAACTTCAAGCTGACTACACGATCGCAATCGACCGATCCGGCAACCATCACAAACAGAGCGTTACCAGCTCAAATTCTCTGGGAAATCTGAAATAGACGCATCCACGTCTTTGCTTTTATCAGAGTGCCCTACCATGAGCCAACAAACCAAACACGACTCGACCCGACGTTGCATCAAAGGCGCGATCGCCTCACACTGTCAACCTGTAAAACGTTCACCCATTGGTGGCTTTACGCTGCTGGAATTGATTGTCATCGTCGTGATCATCAGCATCTTGTTTGCCATTATGGCTCCTGGATGGACGGCATTTCTGAATGTACAGCGCCTCAATGGTGGGCAGGAACAGGTTTTACTGGCGATGCGGGATGCCCAGAGTCGCGCTAAACAAAGTCGCGTCGTTTGGCAAGCCAGCTTCCAAAACCCCAACGGCGTTGTGCAATGGGCAATTCACCCAGCGGGCACCACGCCTGCACCGTCCCTTTGGCGCAACCTCGACTCAGCCATTCAAATGGATGCAGAAACAACACTACAGCAGGCGGGTGGAGTCCGCAGAGTGCAGTTTGACCACGAAGGCAACGTTAACGGTCAGCTCGGACGACTCACCTTGTCTGGCAAAATGGGTGGCAAAGTCAAACGCTGCGTGATTGTCTCTACCTTGCTGGGAGCAATACGCACTGGCAGAGAGCGTACAGCCATGCAGGATGGTAAATATTGCTATTAGTCAGTTATGCCCTGCAACGCTTTTGCCGTTTTGGGGCGATCGAGCTTCAAGATTAACGTTCCCAGCGGCGGCAAACAGAGATCGATGGAATACGGCTGATTGTGGTATGCCCACTCCTCTGTCCACTTGCCGCCCAGGTTACCCATATTACTACCGCCATATTCCCGCGAGTCGCTGTTAAACAGCTCGGTGTAGAAGCCCAGCTCTGGCACTCCCACGCGATAATGCGAATGGGGTTGAGGGGTGAAGTTGCACACCGTTACGACAAACTCATCCGAATCTTTTGCCCGACGGATGAACGCAACGACGCTATGGCGATTATCGCTACAGTCAATCCATTCAAACCCATCCTGACCAAAATCCTGAGTATAAAGCGCTGGCTCACTACGATAAAGCTGGTTCAACGCCGACAGAAAGTGCTTCAGCTTTTGGTGCGGCTCATACTGGAGCAGGTGCCATTCCAGGTCAGCCCAAACGTTCCACTCACTCCACTGACCAAATTCCATGCTCATGAACAGTGTCTTCTTGCCAGGATGCGTGAACATGTAGGCGTAAAGACAGCGCAGGTTCGCAAACTTTTGCCACTCATCACCTGGAATTTTGCCGAGCATATTGCTCTTGCCGTGGACAATCTCGTCGTGCGAGAGCGCCAGCATGAAGTTTTCGGTGTGGTTATACCAGATGCTGAAGGTGATGTTGTTTTGATGAAACTGGCGGAACCACGGATCCATGTGGAAATAATCCAGCATGTCGTGCATCCAGCCCATGTTCCATTTCAGGTTAAAGCCCAAGCCGCCAACATAAGTGGGCCACGACACCATGGGCCATGAGGTTGACTCTTCGGCAATGGAGAGAATGCCAGGAAAATAGCTAAAGATCACATGGTTCATCTGACGGACAAACTCTGCCGCTTCAATATTCTCTCTGCCGCCATATTGGTTAGCGACCCATTCGCCCGGTTCACGGCAGTAGTCGAGATAGAGCATCGACGCAACGGCATCGACCCGAATGCCATCAATGTGATATTTGTCAAACCAGAAGAGCGCGTTCGCAACCAGATAATTCCGCACCTCGTTACGGGCGTAGTTAAAAACGAGCGTGCCCCATTCTTTATGTTCGCCTTTACGCGGGTCAGCATGTTCATAAAGATGGGTGCCGTCAAAGAAGGCTAAGCCGTGCCCGTCTTTAGGAAAGTGACCAGGAACCCAGTCTACAATGACACCAATACCGTTGGCATGGCACTGATCCACAAAATACATAAAATCTTGCGGGGTGCCGTAGCGAGAGGTGCAGGCATAGTGACCAACAACCTGATAGCCCCAGGAGCCGTCGAACGGATGTTCAGCGATCGGTAGCAGTTCAATATGAGTGAAGCCCAGTTCCTTCACGTAGGGAATGAGTTTGGCAGCGAGTTCTCGGTACGTCAGGAACCGTGCTCCAGGCTTGAGTTCTGAGACAACAACAACAGGTTCTGGTTCGCCGTTGGGTAACAGCGCTGGTTCACTAGAGGCAGCGTGAAGCCAGGAACCAATGTGGCACTCGTAAACAGAGATGGGTTTGGTCAGTGGTTCGGTATGACGGCGTTGCGCCATCCACTCATCGTCGTTCCAGGTATAGGTGTCTAAGTTAGTGACGATCGACGCTGTTTTGGGTCGCGCTTCTTGCTGAAAGCCATAGGGATCTGACTTTTCGTAAATGTGACCGTCCTGGTTCTTGATCTCGTACTTGTAGCTGTCGCCTACTCCCACTTCAGGAATGAAGAGATCCCAAATGCCGCCACCCAGCTTTCGCATCTGGTGCTTGCGACCATCCCAGTGGTTGAAATCACCTAACACAGAGGCACTGCGAGCATTGGGTGCCCAGACAGCAAAGTAGACACCGCTGACCCCGTTCATCTCGGTCAGATGCGCGCCCATCTTTTCGTAGAGGCGATGGTGATTGCCTTCTGCAAAGAGGTGAACGTCGAAATCAGTCAGGTAAGGCGAACGAAAGGCATAGGGGTCATAAATAAAGCGCTCGTGCTCACCTTCCTTTAAGCGAAACTGGTAGTTGGTAAGCTCAACCCCATCGATCGTACATTCAAAGAAGTGAGGATGGTGGGTTGCCTGCATGGGGTATTCTGCCCGTTGCTCTGGCAACACAACCCAAACGGCATCGGCACTCGGCTGATAAGCCCGCACAACCCAGGATACTTGACCACCGTTCTCTGAGGCGTGAGGACCCAGCACTTCAAACGGATCATGATGCTGATTCCAAACGATCCGCTCTACCTGATCTGGGGTGATGGTCACTGTCATGAAGCTACCTGCCTAAGCAAAATTATTAAGCCGCAAAGAAATTTAAATGATGCGTAATCAACTGTAATAAACCGTAGCAAATCATGGTTAAAGTCTCAAATTTATTTGCACCAATACGTAATTTTTCGTAAACGACAGAGCTGCGCGGCGATCGATGCATCATGCAACCGACAAGAAACAAGGCGATAAGAGTATGAATACAAAACACGCCCTAACTCTATCATTTACAAGTCAGGGCGATTAGATTGGTTGACACGCTTTTAACGCTTGCTCAATCTTTGGATGCAAAACACTGACGGAGCGTGCGTTGCGCGGTAGAGAGTGCACTCAACCGTTGGTCAGGCGCTGCCTGTAAACGTGACCTCTGGAAATTTCGCCTGCGCTTCTGCCATTGGTCGCCGTTTGCCTTCCTCTTGCCAGTAGTTAATTACCTCGGTTGCCTGGTTGAGCAGTTCAACCCGGTCAACCTCAGAAATCCAGTGTTTGGCTTCCATCTCGGTTTTTAGCTGTTCCCACGCGTCATTGCGGGGCCAAAAAAAGTAAGAAGTCAAAGGGCTAGTCCCTTTACCCACAACCTGATCAACAGCTAATGCAACGTTCTCATCTAGCCAGAGAACTTTTAAAATAAACTTCGACAACCCAACCTCCAGCATGTCCCAGACTTTTTCGATTTGCGTGCAGTTTTGCGATTATTTCCGCAGCTTACCATTCTATCTCACTGTTGGAGGGATCACCACAGTAGTCGTGCTGATCAACAGCAGACTATTGGAGTTGGGTGTAGGGTATGGGGTGTAGAGTTTTTAACGTGGTTTGTGATCGGTATGGAGGCAGCCGTAGCGGTGGAACAGGCAAGTGATTTAAGCGCAAGTCATGGTTTGAGCGCGATCGTTATCTTTGACATTGATGGCGTGATCCGCGATGTGGGTGGATCGTATCGGCGAGCGCTGGCAGACACCGTAGAACAGTTTACAGATGGAGCGTATCGCCCTTCTCCGTGGGAGATTGATGCGCTGAAGGCAGAAGGCATTTGGAATAACGACTGGGAAGCCTCGCAAGAATTGCTGTATCGCTATTTTGAGGCGCAGGGTCGATCGCGCAGGGTCTCTGAAAGAGAATCGCGACAACCCAGTGCTACAGACCCGATCAGGCTTGATTACAACGAACTGGTCGCCTTTTTTCAGTCTCGCTATCGTGGCACTGACCCATTGCATTGGACAGGCTACATTTGCCAGGAGCCGCTGCTGCTGCAACCCACTTATCTCGATCAATTGACGCAGGCAGGCATCCGATGGGGCTTTTTCAGTGGTGCCACAACTGGCTCGGCACGTTATGTTCTGGAGCAGCGTTTGGGTCTACGATCGCCCGTACTGGTAGCAATGGAAGATGCACCCGGTAAGCCTGATCCAACCGGGCTTTTGCAGACGGTGCGCTTGCTCAATGGTGCCGACACTGATCCTGTAGTCTACGTGGGCGATACGGTGGCAGATATGCGTACGATCGCCAATGCGCGACAACTCCAGCCCGATCGACCCTGGTTCGCGGTTGGTGTCTTGCCACCCCACGTTCAGGACGTTGACGCTCACAGAGAAGCCTACACCGCTACGCTTTGGCAATCAGGAGCACAAGTGGTTTACAACAATGTTGAGGCGTTGACGGTAGGCGCGATCGAGCAATTAGTAAAGCGCAAGGCGTAAATCAAGTCATAAATCAAGTTGTGTGTCTTAATCAATTTCGACT
Source organism: Tildeniella nuda ZEHNDER 1965/U140 (assembly GCA_019358895.1). GTDB lineage: Bacteria > Cyanobacteriota > Cyanobacteriia > Leptolyngbyales > Leptolyngbyaceae > Stenomitos > Stenomitos nudus. Next base: position 103,934 of record JAHHIG010000008.1, read on the forward strand.
CCTGATCACTAACTTCAGCTTTAGCCTTCAGCTTTCAGCCTTTAGCCTTTAGCCTTCCAGCCCCTCACTCCTCTCTCCTCTCTAAGCTTTTAGCTTCAAAAACTTCTCCATCGCCGCCACCATTTCTGGGGGCCAGCGGCGGTTGTCTTTGAGCCACTTCAGATCTTTGTAGCGCGAGTCGAGACCAACGGCTGAGACCCACTGACTTTCGGCTTCACCCTGTTTACCCTGTGCCCAAAGCGTGGCGGTGAGGGCAGCTCGCATATCGGCAAATTGAGGATACTTGCGTACCAGATTTCGCATTTTACGCACCGCCTGATCGTGCTGACCCAGCTGGTAAAGTGCCAGTGCGTAGTTGGCATTTGCAAAGGCATAGTCACGGGCAAGCTCAGTCGCTTGTTTGTAGTCAGCCGCTGCGGCTTCCCATTGCCCCAGCCCAGCTTCAGCATTGCCGCGATTGTTGAAGGCGGCGGGATCTTTGGGATCGAGTTCCAGGACGCGATTATAATCGGCGATCGCCTCTTCCCATTTGCCCAGCCCTTCGAGCGCTGTCCCGCGATTGAGGTATGGATCAGGGGCATCTGGTGCCAGCTCGATCGCCTTGTTGTAATCAACCAGCGCACTTTGCAGCTTATTCTGGCTCACTTTAGCGTTACCGCGATTGCTCCAGGCGGCAGCAGTTTGCGGCAGTTTCTCGATGATTTGTGTCCAATAGTCTTCTGCGGTACGAAAGTTGCCTTCATTGGTGGCTTTGAAGGCTTTGTCGGCGATCGCATCCAGTTGCTTGTATAAATCCAACGCCGTCGGTTGAGGCGGTGCTGAGGCTTCTGTCGGCGGTGCTGACAACTCTGGCTGAGCAGGTGTAGTCGATGGTGTCGACGCTGTCACGGGGGCTTGCTCCGCCGCCAGCACCAAACTAGGCGGTACGGTGAGCACGCTCATAAGCAAGACGCTCAGCAAAACAAAGAGAAACCGAATCATAGGAAGACTACCCAATGAACAGCAAAGTAAGCCGGATGATGATCTGCACAGGTCAAGAATGGTTTCTTAGCGCGGGTAACATTGCATTCTTTCTCAAGAAAGTCCGATATCAAAGGCAAAACGCAGGGTTCTCTGTAAGGTTAGCAAAGGTCTGGGGTTTGTCTGCTGTCCTTGAGTAGAGAATACCCTCTGCTTGAGCAACCCCAACATGCCAGTCGTTTCCATCTTTTCTCAAAATTCACTCTCTTGTCAGGGTTTATAAGTAGAGTGCGCGTCGATGAGCCGTCTAGAGCACTGAGAGCTGGGTATCGGGCGGAGTGTACCCCAGATGTTTCCAGGCGGCAGCAGTGGCAATGCGACCTCGCGCAGTACGGTTGAGATAGCCAATTTGCAGCAGATAGGGTTCATAGACTTCTTCGATCGTCTGAGCATCTTCGCCCGTTACCGCTGCCATTGTTTCCAGCCCAACCGGACCGCCGCCAAAGTGTTCGATCATCACGGTGAGTAGTCGGCGATCGGTCCAATCCAGACCGCAGGGATCAACATTAAAGCGCTTTAAGGCTTCAGCCGCGATCGCCTGATTGATGGTTCCCAGCTCTTTGACCTGCACATAGTCACGCACTCGTTTGAGCAACCGATTGGCAACGCGGGGTGTGCCACGAGCACGACGGGCAATTTCGGTGGCACCGTCAGACGTGACAGCCGTAGTGAGGAGTTTCGCTGTTCGCAGCACAATTTGCGTCAGCTCATCAAGTTCATAAAAGCGCAGACGTTGAATCAGCCCGAAGCGATCGCGCAAGGGTGACGTAAGCGCACCTACTCGTGTGGTGGCACCCACCAGCGTAAAAGGCTGTAATTTGAGCGATCGCATACGGGCGCTGGAACCTTGCCCGATCGTCAAATCAACCCGAAAATCTTCCATTGCCGGATACAGAAGTTCCTCGCTGACTTTGTTGAGCCGATGGATCTCATCAATGAAGAGAACATCTCCTGGTTGTAGGTTGACCAGCAGTCCCACAATATCTTTAGGGCGCTCTAGCGCTGGCGCACTGGTAATTTTGCAATTCACGCCCATTTCCGTTGCCAAAATCAGCGACATCGTTGTTTTGCCCAAGCCAGGAGGACCGTAGAGCAACAGATGATCCAGGGTCTCTTTGCGAGCTTTGGCGGCACGAATGGCAATATCCAGGATTTCTTTCAGGTCTTTTTGCCCAACGTACTCCGCCAAGCGCTGAGGGCGTAAGCGCTCTTCTTGTTTGCCCCGTTCTTCGGGTTCTGGATTTGGTTGCAGCAGAGAACCAGATTTCGGTAGCTTGCCATTGCCAGTGTCTAAAGGCAACTGATCGTCAGGCTCTTGACCATCCGCATCTGGAGACGGTTGCTTGGAGGAGATTATTGCCATACTTTGGGGAAGCAATCAGCTGTGAGCCGTCAGGCATGGAAGTGCTCGATCCTCTTAATCTTAATCGTCCCAGTGTTGAAGCTGGTAGCTGACCGCTGATAGCTGACCGCTAAACATGAGGCACACTTAGAGAACTTGAGAAGATGGCAGTTGAGTCTAGTTTCACCGTCCCTGATGCCGTGAGCTTTCCAGAGGCGATCGCGCTCACCCAAACGCTCTTGGACAGTCTTGAGCAAGGTACCGTGACCGCAGCAGCACTTGAAGCAACGGTGTGTGCTCTAATGGGCAGCGAGAATGGTGCCAGGGGCTTTTTCGTGACGTACTTGAGCGACGATCGTTCATTAGCGGACCAGCCAGCACCAGCGATCGTGGCAGCGTTGAGAACGTCGCCTGCGATCGTGGCACTGCTGTTGGTGAAAAATCTGGCGATGTCTACGGCAATGGCGCTCACGCATCACCGCAACCAGGATGAAGCGATGGTAAGGGGTTCAGAGCGGGTGCGATCGCGCACAGCACAGCTCATTGATCAGCTCCAGTTGCCGCAAGTGCAGCTCGAAGCACGGCAGTTGGCAGGGGCGATCGAAACAAAAACGGGCGCTTATCAAACGTTTTTGGAGCGCTGGAGATACGATTTGGAGCAGCAGCAGGCGATTCAGCAAGTACTGAAGGAGATAGGCATTATAGGATGAGTGCCTGAGGCTTGAGAGGCTTTCTTCGTTCACAGAGTAACCGTGTCATAGCCCTAGTCTGGACTGATGGAACAATGAAATCGCTTGCATCGTCTCTAAAGCGGCAGTGTGCAAACTAGCGTCATGCCTGTTATCCTCTTGTTGCTGGATGGTTTGGCAACTGGAGTGGTTTAGCAACAGTCGTAACGTAAACTAGTTGACATCGGTACCGATTCCAGAGAACTTAGATCAGCGATCGTAATTAGAATTTAGTTCGGTTTCATTTAAACATGGCAATCTCAATTCAGAAAAACCTGTCCCGATCGGAGGCACAGCGGTATTGGGAGTTGCTTCGTGTTTTGGTAGAGCGTAACCTGCATACCCGCTATCGAGGTTCGATTCTGGGAGTGTTTTGGTCGCTGCTCAACCCAGTCACCATGACTGGACTCTACACTGCCATTTTTGGGGGTGTCTTTGCCGTTCAGTACTACGGCTCACTGTTTCGCTACGCTCAAGCGGCATTCGCTGGGCTTGTGATCATCAACTTTTTTTCGGCGGCAACAGCGCAGGCACTGACGAGCGTTGTGGGCAATGGTCCGCTGCTGAACAAAATTCGTTTGCCGGTAAGTGTGTTTCCTGTATCGATAAACGCAGCGAACGTCTTTCAGCTTCTGGTCGGTCCCATGCCATTGCTGGCGATCATGACGGTCGTTAACGTCAGACATCATGTCTTGAGTCAGCTTACCGCTCCCCTGCCGTTGCCAGAATTGGTGGCAGCGATTGTGACTAAAAGCTTGATTAATTTAGCCATTTTTCCGCTTCCACTGATCGCTCTTACCTTGGTTTGCTTGGGAGTCGGGTTCCTTGTCAGCGCCCTGTATGTGTTCTTTCGAGACTTGCCTTACTTCTATGAGCTAATCGTCTTCGTCCTCTGGATTAGTAGTCCCGTGTTTTATCCAGCGTCCATTGTGCCACCTCAGGTCAGACCGCTCTTAGAACTGAATCCGCTCTTCCCGATTATTGAATGCACTCGTCAAATTGTGCTTTCAGGCGAACCTCCCGATGTCAGTATGCTCGTGCGAGCGCTACTAAGCAGCGTTGTCATCTTTGGGCTGGGCTGGAGTTGCTTCAGATGGTGGCGACCGCAGTTTATGGATTTACTTTAGATGGAAGTCATTCGTCTCGATCACGTTTCACTGGCACGACGAACTCAAGAAGAGTTCTCCTATGACTTGAAAAAAACGCTGCTGTCTTTTGTAGAAGGCAAATACCGTCAACCAGCACGAAAGTTAGTGCTGGACGATATCAACCTGTCTATAGAAGCAGGCGAAAAAGTTGGTGTCATTGGCGCGAATGGCTCTGGCAAGTCAACCCTACTCAAGTTGATTTCTGGTATTCTGCAACCGACTCATGGCTCTTTGCGAGTGCGGGGGCAAATTGCACCACTCATTGAGCTTGGTGCAGGGTTTGATGCCGAAATGACCGTGATGGCAAATATTGTCCTGTACGGTGTCTTGCTAGGCTTTCGGCGAGATGAAATGCTGACTAGAGCGCCTTCTATTTTAGAATTTGCAGAGTTAAAGGACTATGCGTCAGCTCCTGTCAAAGCGTTGTCGTCAGGGATGACCGCACGCCTGGGGTTTGCGATCGCAACAGATGTGCAGCCTGATATTTTGATTTTGGATGAAGTGCTGTCAGTCGGTGATGAGAGTTTTAAGCAAAAATGTAAGCAGCGGATGGAGCAGCTATGGGACGGTAGCTCTACAGTGCTGCTGGTTTCGCACAGCATGAACGATATTCACAAGCTATGCGATCGTGCGATCTGGCTCGATCGGGGCTGCATCCGCCTGATGGGTCGTACAGACGATGTCGCAGACGAATACCTGGGTGCCGTTGAGCGGAAGCTGGATATGGGGCTACGTCACGTATAGCTCTAAGCCTTTCAGTCAGCGATCGCCGTTGCGTATCATTGAGGCTAACGCCAACTCATAAATTTAATTGATGCTTTGGAAAACAAAGAATGTTTGCTTTGATGAGCTATAGCCTTTAGCCTAGAAGCAAAGACTTTAGAGCATAAAAAATTTATGAGCGCAAGTATTACCGTCAACGAAATTGATTGGAGCCCGATTCTTAAACAGCTTCAATGTGTGGGCGAACAGGGTTTGCCGACCTATCCGGGCGATTTGAAAACAGCATTGATACATCATGCACGCTTGAGCGGTCATCCCAAAGCAGAAATAGCGTATCAGCTTGCCAATGACATTGCTCACTTGACCACTCACTGTGACCCAGAAATTGTTTACTGGTTCTCGCGCTTACTCTCGTTAATAGAGACCCCATAAGGCGATCGCAGGCTTGCCCTACTCTTTTTCCAGACTCTCGATCCACTGCCACCAGCGGTTGAGCGGAAAGTAGATGACAGGTGCCCACAAGCTGCTCAGAATCGCAGAACTCAAAGCAATAAGCTGGTGATACGTCCAGATTTCCACCAGGGAGCGATCGGCTTGGAAACTATACTGAATTGCCATCACGGTTTCGGCTATGACTGCGGTACCAAAGGCAATCAGCGCGACTGAAATAAAGTCTTCCTGAATATATCGCCCTTTCCGCAAGCGTGCCGTCAAAACGCCAACGACCATCAGGCTCAAAATGTGGGTTGGTGTATGAGCCGTCATCCCATCTTGAATCAAACCCAGCACCAGCCCCGCCAATGCCCCTTGAAACATGGTTCGGTTAACGCTCCAGGCAACCACCCAAATGAGCAGCCAGTTAGGTCCAATGCCTGCCAGTTCCATGCCAGGCAGACGAGTCGGTAAAATGAGCAAACATAGCAGCAATGAACCTACTGTCACAACGCAGTTAACAACTAATCGTTGCGATGGGCTTTCGTGCCAAGTGGTTACTAACGCTTCGCTTTTCATTGCTCAGGCTTCTTGCCAGGTACCTGGTTAGGCGCTCTAATGGGCTGTCCAGACTGATCGTGGGGGTAAATCACCGCCCACTCCAGAAAACTAACAGGGGCAGAAAGCTCGATCGTGGCTTCAGGTGCAGGACTTTTGTTGAGATTGACCGACTCCACACGACCGATCGGCATTCCAGCAGGAAAGAACTGGCTCAAGGTCGAAGTAGACACGACATCACCGCGCCGCACATCTGGGACTTTGTCAAAAAACTCCATGACGGCATGGCTTGTTGATTGCCCACGCATATAGCCCATAAAGCGACTGCGGCTAATCGTCACCCCAATGCGGCTCGACGGATCACTCAAAAGCAAAACTCGGCTGGTATTGGGCGTAACGTCTGTAACGCGACCAACGACTCCACCAGGAGCCATCACCACGTAGCCAACCTTGACGTTGTCGTTGCTGCCCCGTCCCAGGATGAGTTGCTGCCACCAATGGTCAGCACTCCGTCCAACCACCGGAGCTGTAATCCCCGACTGCTTGTTTTCCGAGGCATAGCCCAACAGCTCACGCAGGCGCTGGTTTTGACTTTCGATCTCAGTGAGTCGCTGCTGCAATTCTTGCAGTTGAGCGTTCTCAAGCAGAGTTTGTTTCGCTGGATTTGGCTGGAAAAGACGGGAGAACAATTGATAGGTTTCAAACACGGGCATTGCCTGGGTCTGCCGGATGAGCAGAGCCGAACCAACAGCCATGCTCGCTAGAAAAACTCTTAGCCGGTGCCGATCCCACCAGCGACGTAGGGTATACATGCAAGCAATTTAGGCGTTAAGCGAGCGTTAACTGAATCTAGCAAGATTGAATAGAAGGCATGTGACGACTCAGGACGAATTGAATTGAATAGATTAGCTAGCAGCGCAATGACACAAACGCGATCGCTAAAAATTGCGCGATCGACCACTGAAGACTCGCTCCAGTTGCTTAAAGTTCTCCAGGACGCGCCCGGTTCCGAGTACGACACAGCTCAATGGATCAGCTGCCACATGAACAACAATGCCAGTTTCGTGGCTAATCAACGTATCGATTCCCTTCAAAAGAGCACCACCACCTGCCAGCATAATACCGCGATCGATAATATCTGCTGCAAGTTCGGGTGGAGTTCGCTCCAGTGTGCGCTTGACGGCATCAACAATCACTGCCAACGGTTCCGACATACTCTCACGGATTTCGGGTGCTTTCACGGCAACTGTGCGCGGCAATCCAGAAAGCAGGTGCAGCCCTCGGACTTCCATCGTGGTGTCATCATCCACCGGATACGCAGAGCCGATCGTAATTTTGATTTCTTCAGAGGTGCGTTCACCAATCACCAGGTTGTGCACTTTCTTCATGTATTGAGCGATCGCCTCACTCAACTCATCGCCTGCCACGCGAACAGACTCACTCAGCACGGTACCCTGTAAGCTCAACACCGCAACTTCGGTTGTGCCGCCACCGATGTCGATGATCATGTTGCCTGTCGGTTCTGCAACAGGTAAGCCTGCCCCGATCGCGGCGGCTACTGGCTCATCAATTAAGTAAACATCACGTGCGCCTGCCTGAGACGCAGCATCCATCACGGCTCGTCGCTCCACACCTGTAACACCGCTAGGTATGCCAATGACAATCCGAGGCGATACTAGCGTTTTACCTTCATGAACCCGCGTAATAAAATGCTTCAGCATCAGCTCAGCCGTGTCAAAGTCAGCGATTACACCATCGCGAAGCGGGCGAAGTGCAATGACATTGCCAGGGGTACGACCAAGCATCCGCTTTGCGTCTTCACCGACTGCCAGCGGTAGCTTAGAATCCTGATCCATAGCAACAACGGACGGCTCTTGCAGGACAATACCCTTGCCCGACACGTAAACCAATGTATTTGCTGTGCCAAGGTCAATGCCCATATCCCGCGAAAGGGAAAAGCGACTAAAAAGTCCCACGAGCTTCTATGCCTCTCAAATAACAAATGGATGACTGGATCATTTTGCACCTACATCACTATACGTGCAATCAAGGTTGGATCCTATTATGTTTTTAGCTGTGAGTCCAGTCAGCATAATATATCAATCACGAAAAATTGCCTCAAATAGCTAAGGTAAGCACCATAGTAGTAATCTTAACTAGAAACGTATCGTCATTATGGGTCAATTGCTACCAATCAGACATAGGTAGAGGGCTGAGGGTCGATCGCCAGACGGTTGGAACTACTCGCAAACAGCGTATAGCTGCTAAAATACGCTTGTACCAGTCGATATCTTAGGACTCAACTCTTAAGATGAGATTGGGTAGCAAAGTCTGCCGTGTAACCTGTTCATGCAAAACCTGTTCATGCAAAAGAGTTAACAGATATGAGTCTGAATGCTGTAACCCTGGTAGGTCGTGTTGGTGGTGATCCAGATGTGAAGTATTTTGAATCGGGCAGCGTCAAGTGTAGTTTAACGCTGGCGGTCAATCGCAAAACTCGCAACAACGATCAGCCAGATTGGTTCAATCTAGAGCTTTGGGGCAAAACGGCTGAGGTCGCTGCTAACTATGTTCGTAAAGGCAGTCTGATTGGCGTAACTGGCGCGCTCAAGTTTGATACGTGGAAAGATCGCAGCACGGGGGACGATCGCTCCAAGCCCATCATTCGCGTCGAACGGCTCGATCTACTAGGCTCCAAACGCGACAATGAAGCAGGAGCCAACAGCGGCGGCTACGATGAGGAGTTTTAGAAAGACCTTCTGTAGGGACGTTACATGTAACGTCCCTACGATTCACCTAATAGCTGATTTGCAACGTTACTGAGGCTTGGACTTCTTGCTCACCACCGATCACAGGACTGGGTGCTTTTGGTGCAGCGGCAGTTCGCATGGCTTGAAAATCCTCAAGGGGACGTGGTGGAGGCGCAGACGCACCGTTAACCTGAATGCTGACAATCTGTCCTTTGCTCAGGTTGAGGGCACTAAAGACGGCATCCGCTTGTGCCTGAGCATCCTGGGTCGCTTCACGGAGCGCAGATTTTTGAGTCGCTGCGATCGCCTCATCGGTGGCAATAAAGCTCACGCCGTCAATCCGCGATGCGCCTGCCTTAACCGCTTCATCCAGTAAGACACCTGCTTTAGTGGTTGCAATGCGAAAGCTGACAATGTTGCTGGCAGAGTAGCCCGTCAGCGTCTGTTTGCCATTGTCGTACTGGTAGGTTGGGCTGAGGTTAATGCCTGTCGTTTCCAGCTTGTCTACCTGGCGAGCTTTCAAGAGATTGACAACTGCGTTCGATCGCCGTGCCACTTCTTCCTGCACCGCATTCGCTGTTTTGCCCTGTGCCTCCACACCTAAACGCACTTGAGTAATCGTTGTAGCAACCATTTCTGTGCCGCGCCCAGTGACGGTCAGCGTCCGCAGCATTTTTTCTTGTGCGAGGACGGGATTGGCGATCGCAAGGCTCAACAGTCCGGCGCTGACGATCAGCGTCTTCAAGCGATTCCAGGAAGCAGTTTTAACGATCGAAGGGGTTGAATGCATCACAGTAAGATCTCCTCACAAAAAACGATGAAGTGAAATGGTTTGACTGTATTCACTCTGCCACTGAATTGTCAGAAGGTATGTTTGGTTACAGTTTTGGCAACTTGAGAGAATGGGGAGTAGGGAGTAGGGAGTAGGGAGTAGGGAGTAGGGAGTAGGGAGTAGGGAGTAGGGAGGCAGAAGGCGTTCAAACCTGCCTCTGCTGCCTCTGCTTCCCCTGCTTCCCCTGCTCCCCCTGCTTCCCCTGCTTCCCCTGCTTCCCCTGCTTCCCCATCTCCCCCTGCTTCCCCCTGCTCCCCCATCTCCTCACCCCTCACCCCTCACCCCTCACCTCTTTCGCATAAGCGATCGACGTATAGAGCTTGCTAAACCCGACTGATTCATACAACCGCAGTGCACCGGATGGGTTTTCGGAGTCTACGCCCAGCAGGGCTGTCTCAACGCCGATCGCCTTGAGCTGCTGTAGCCCTGAGAGCAACATGGCACGACCCAACCCCAATCTGCGAAAGCCTCGGCGAGTGCCCAGTATGTTGATCCAGCCTTCGTTTCGCCCGTTGCGTTGATTGTCTTTTGGGTAGATATGCCCAGCGCAAAAGGCGGCAAAGGTGCCATCGGCAGCAATGGCAATGCGATCGAGCGCAGGATTGTAGTCAGGTTCCGTCGTCTCATGCTTGAACTGTTCGATCGTGAGAGGGTGATGGTTCCAGTGATCGATGAACGACTCGTTGAACATAGCAACCCACGCTTCGGCATCGCGATCGCTATCTATATGACGTACGCTAAACCCCGCCGGAAACTGAGCTTCGGGGATGGGTGCTAATAGCGATCGCGTCATGCGGTAGAAATAGCGTTCGATCGCAAAGCCATGCTGTTCTAGCAGCGAGACGCGGTAGTGATGGGTAGAGCGAGCGCCTGCCCGTAGGTAGACACAGACACCGCGTTCATGGGCAACTTCACGCATCCGCTGTTCACTCCAGGCAAGCATCTGAGTTTCCAGAGTGCTTCCCCGTGCCTTTGGATGAACGTTACACCACAAAAAGCCGCTATGGTTGTCGCCCGGTGGCAGTACCCAAATGGCTGCAAAACCAATGAGATCGTTATCGTCCTGCCATACGCGGACATCGCGGCTTAAATCCAAGTCGGGATCAGTAAACTTCTGGCGTAGCTCATCAACCGAGGTGCCTGCATCTAACCGATCGACGGCTTCGCAGGCGTTGAGCAGGTCGGCGATCGCGGGCAAATCTGCTTCACCAGCGTAGGGACGCATGATGATATTTGTAGACAATAGAGTAGACACGGTGGGGACTCCGTTAAGTTCAGGCGCACTAAGTTCAGCCGCACTATCAGCGGCCAGAGGCTGAGGGCGATCGCGTTTAAGGTTTATAAAGAAGGGGTGGCGATCGTGCGACAAGTGCGCGCGTCCAGATAGCTACACAATGAACTGGTGCAATTTCGTAGCAAGAGTAACCATGCCTGTCATTCTGGCTGAGAACCTGAGCAAGCTGTATCCCGTTGCGGTGAAAGAACCGGGGCTAAAAGGGACATTCCAGCACTTTTTGCGGCGAACCTATCGTCAAATCAAAGCCGTTCAGTCGATTTCGTTTGCCATCGAACCGGGAGAAATCGTCGGCTTTCTAGGCGCAAACGGAGCGGGTAAGACGACAACGCTGAAGATGCTTACGGGACTGATCCATCCATCTGAGGGACGCATCAACGTTGCGGGACACATACCGTTTCAGCGCAAATTTGCTTTTTTGCAGAACATCACGCTCGTAATGGGGCAAAAGCAGCAGTTGATCTGGGATTTGCCCGCGCTGGATTCGCTGCGGATCAATGCGGCAGTGTATGGGATCAGCGATCGCGACTTCAAAACCCGCGTCGGCGAACTCACCGAAATGCTGTCTCTAGAAGGAAAGCTCACTCAGGCAGTCCGTAAACTCTCCCTCGGTGAACGGATGAAAGCCGAACTACTCGCAGCACTGATCCACCAGCCGCACGTCCTCTTTCTAGATGAGCCGACATTGGGACTGGATGTGAATGCTCAGGTCAGCGTCCGCGAATTTTTGCGCGAGTACAACCAGCGCTATCAGGCAACGGTTTTGCTAACCAGTCACTACATGGCAGACATCACGGCGCTGTGTCAGCGAGTGCTGGTGATTCATGAAGGGCGCTTGATTTACGATGGCAGTCTGGATGGCTTGGTCGATCGCTTTGCCCCCTGCCGCGAAGTTAATATCGAACTGGCAAATCCTTACTCTGCCGAAAAGCTGGCTCTCTATGGCGATTTGGAGTCGGTGGATGGTTTGCTTGCCAAATTTTTGGTGCCGCAAGAACGCCTCACTCGCACGGTTGCCAAACTCTTATCTGAACTAGAGGTGGTGGATTTGTCGGTCACAGAACCGCCGATCGAGGAAGTGATTGGACGGGTGTTGCGATCGGGGGTGGCGTGAAAGAGCGGTCAGCTACCAGCGGTCAGCTATCAGCTATCAGCGGTCAGCTATCAGCTATCAGCTATCAGCTATTAGCCTCAATGCTAGAACGATAAGCTGAAAGAAACAATTCTAAAGCTGACCGCTGACCGCTAATTGCTAAATTCTTACTATGAATCGCATCATCAAAATTGCCCAAACCATGACCTCTGTGTACTACGCCTATATGGTGGAGTATCGGGCTGAATTGCTGCTGTGGGTGCTGTCGGGTTCGTTGCCAATTATTCTGATGGGTATTTGGATGCAGGCGGCGCAAAACGGAAATTTTGGCTTAACGCCGATTGAGTTTGCCCGTTACTTTTTGGCTGCATTCGTCGTCCGTCAGTTCACTGTGGTTTGGGTCATCTGGGAATTTGAGCGCGAGATTATCGAGGGCAAGCTGTCCTTCCGCCTGTTGCAGCCGCTTGATCCCGCGTGGCATTACTTTTTCTCCCACTTTGCAGAGCGCTTTGCCCGTCTGCCTTTTGCGTTTGGGCTGATTGCGTTATTCTTCTGGCTTTACCCACAGGCGCTTTGGCTACCGAGTCTGGGCGGCTTCCTCTTGTTTTTGATCACGGCTGTCTTTGCCTTTGCGCTGCGGTTTTTAATGCAATACACCTTGTCCATGTTCGCCTTTTGGACGGAGCGTGCCAGTGCGTTAGAGCAGTTCTGGTTTCTGTTTTACCTGTTTTTGTCGGGCATGGTCGCGCCGTTGGAGGTATATCCACCGCAGATGCGGGCGATCGTCCTTTGGACACCGTTTCCCTACCTGATTCACTTCCCCGCCAGCTTGCTGGTTGGTCTGCCTGTCAACCTCGGTCAAGGGTTGCTTGTCATGCTGGGCTGGACGGCTATTTTTTTCACGACCTACCGCTGGCTGTGGCACAAGGGGCTAAAGCAGTATTCGGGGATGGGGGCGTGAGTGAGAGTTTTTGGTTGTTAGTTGTTGGGTGCCAGGGCTTCTTGAGCTTTCGCTGTTTCGATGTTGGTGTGATCTTCTAGATAATCAACCAGTTTGAGAAAATCGACGCGAGGGAGCGATCGACCCCCAATTTCTCGAAAGGCTAGCTGTGGTTTATCATTTTCAACAATGTGGTAGCCCCAATACAAAAGCTGCTTGCTAAAGCGAATGGCGACGGTTTCGGGGTCGATGTAATGGCACTTGGGATCATCTGCCATCAAGGTTTCAAATTCGGTCTTTAAGATGCGATTGAGCACCTCGTTGCGTCTGGGTTCGTCGCTGTGGTAGTTGTTGACGATGACAAATAGTTCGGCATTGCTATTGCTGCGTCGCACGGCTGCAAAGGTACGTCGGATAACATCAGCGTTTTTGTTGATCCCTAACGGGTTGAGCGTTGTGGGGATCAGGCAGTAGTTGAATTTTTCGATGAATGCCTCTGGATTCGCGTCATACTCCGGACTGCAATCGCAAATGACAACGCGGGTATCGGGATATTCTTCTTCGCGCCATTCGGTGTGGTTGAGGACGGTAATCGTTGCGCCCAAGCCGCCTCGTCGTCCGGGAATATAAACGCCATCCCCAAGCAGCTTTCGCAGGTTGCTCTGGCGATCGAGGTCAATCAGCACAACATCGTACCCGTTGAGCGCAAAGGCTCCTGCAAGGTGAGCGCTGATCGTCGTTTTGCCCACACCACCCTTGCAAGTAAACACGCCAATGTAGGTGAGCTGCGCTTTCGGTTGCGGTGGGGGAATGTCACCATCTTCCCAGACAAGCTGATCCTCTCTAAAGCTACCCAGCGCGACATCTACAACCTCTTCTGTCCGCATATATGTAAAGACAGACGGCGTAAACCCCGATGCCGAAAGCAGAAACCCGCGTGTAAATTTAGCCGCTGCGGGTCGCTCTAAAAAATCAATAAATTTCTCTAGTTGACCCGCATGGACTTTCGCCCGCTGAGACTTTACCTGCATCGCAACACATTCGCTGCCGCGTACCAACTCAATGTCATAGCCCAGCGTGTTGGGTGGGGCAAGGGTTGCCGTCCAGCCATCTTGCTCAAAGTGCTGTAGGATGACCGTCTTGAAATCGGGGTCTTTCTCAAACTGTGGCATGGGGTTGCACCGATCGCACGTCAGGTAGAGATAGTCGCTTCTAGAGATTAGCCCAAACCTGTCGAGGAAAGTGCGATCGTCAACGGCTGATGGAACAATCTGTAGGCGCGATCGGTGGAGATGTTTCAGTCTATGGCGCTATGCGTCGATTGAGCGATTGGGGCGCATGAGAAGAGGCGTGGGGCGATCGCGCAAATGTCTAGGACTTACGCAACCCTCAGAGGTTTTAACCAGGCAGCAAGCATCGTGAACAGAGTGGCTTCACCCTCTAAGGTTTTGGTCAAAATACGTAAGTCCTAATGTCATCGTACGCATCTAAGGCGTTCAAACTGCCACCGCTTCACCCGCTTCTGCAAAGAATTTTTGCAGGTTTTGAGGCTGCATAAACTCAAGATACTTTGCCGCCATCGCGGGTGTGAGAAACTCTAGCATCAACTTGTTCTCGACCCAAAATTCGAGCACGTCAAAGAAACCATCACGATTGCAACGAACAACGCGCCAGCCTTCCCGTGTGCCAATGCGTTCAATTTCTGCCTGGCTGGTAGGCACTGAAATCGCAACGTGAGTGGCACTAAACGGGGACGCTAACGCATTGCTAGAAAATGTGACCTGGTCGGTACCAGAACCTGGCATCAGCTCAGTTTCAGCAGGGTAGACCTCAATCATCGTGCCATAGTCGTCGAGTGCGATCGCCATGAAGCTACCCGGATGCGGTGGGAAGAGGGTACACGCGCCCTGCAAAACTTCTGCTAGAACGTGAGCAACGTGACCAGGGTTTTCAGCAGTCATCGAAAAGTGGTGCAGCTACAAAATCTCCTTACAGAATAAAATGGTTAAGTAGGCTACCGAGCAAGAAATGGTTAAGTAGGCTACTTTTTATTCCTCTAGTTAAATTGACTGCATTACGCAAAAAACAGCCGCAGCATGGTCAAATTCACCCGATCGCGTGACCCCTCAATCACCTGACTGGATCACCAGCTTGGGTAGCAACGCTGTCTAAAAGCTTTAACACGCTGTGAGCGCAAGCCAGCGACAGTGTGAACTCGGCTACAAGCATGGCGATCGCTCGTTCTCTTTCAGATCTAGACCAAAGCTATGACTAGCTGAGCCAGCACGGTAGAATGCAGTAGAACAGTTGTCCTGACATCAAGCGTGTCGCTTTACGTTAAGTTGATCTGAGGCTTGTTGCTTTGCTCAAATCGTCCACCCAAGCCACCATCCCTGAGCCATCGCCGCGCTATCGGGCTACGACGGTGAGGACGGCGCGATCGACCACACCGCCAGTACAACGACAAGGCAGGCGATCGCGGGAGTCTGAACTACTCTTGCTAATTCACGCTGGATGGGTGGGTATGGCACTGCTGATCGTCACCTGCATTCCTGCCTGGAAAGCAGATTTTGATAAACGCATCCAGCCTGCTGTCAAAATTGCAGCCACAGCCAACCAGCCTGCTGCCGCTGAATCGCACAGTGCTCCGATCGGAATGCGACAGACGCTCTTCGCAGGCGGCTCAAATTCGCTGGTAGCGCGGACGGTCGGTCATGCTGAAGGCACACGCACCCCAGACGGCAGAAAAACCCGTGCCTATTACGGGCATAAAGATCCTGGTAACGGAGTTTGGAATCTGGGCAGCTTCTCCTTTCAGCACTGCCGAGAGGTTCGCTACAACTGCTCGACACCCGAAGCAGCGGACGATCGTCAACTCCGTCGCTTGCAGTCTCAACATGTTGCGTTACTGCAACAAGCAGCAGTGGTCAAACTCCAGATGACGCTGGCAGAGCAACTCAATGGCATTGACCTGGCAAATCAAGCCCCATTGGCTGCGTTGAGCGATCAGGGCTACATCGATCGCCTGTTGCAGGCAAAGCAAAAGGGCTTCAACGGACAGGATGCCATCCTTGAGGCTCGCGTGTGGAGCTACTGGAATCCTCAAAAAAATCGGTGGGACGCGCCCGGATTGGGCAACATTGAACCCAGCATTCGTCACGATCAGGAGCGTCGCCTGCTGGCGATCGATCGTGCCCTGATGCTGTCGCAGCAGGCAGGGCTACAGGCTAGACAGCGCAGTCTTAACGTACTCAAGCTACAGCCAGAAGTGTTGAACCCTTACGCCTTCAGCCAGCGATCGGACTATCTCTGGTGGGATGCTGGCTACTGGGATGCCAAGCTTCACCAGCAGCGACAGGTGCCTCCTGGTTATGATGCTGCCTACGATCGCGGCTTTGCAAACGGCTCCACCTTTTGATGCCCCAACCAATAGCTGCTTTTGCAATGCCGAGGCAATCGCCTATAGCGGCACGGTTATCTGTATTCTGATAGCAGCTAGTTCCAGAGCGATCGCAGTGTCTCGAAAACCTTTCTATGCTTTGCTGTTGCTGCTTGTCTGGGCAGTGGTGTTCTTTGCCATGCCTCAGCCGACGTGGGCAGCGATCGCCCAACCCGATCGGGTGCCCCTCACTCTGGAGCTTTTGCAAGAGCGGCTGAAGAATCCCATGCAGAGCGATGGAGTGCGTATTCTCGACTTGAGCGGATTGACGATCGATTTGCGTTCAGAAAACGCCGCCTTTCGCGATCAGTTTTACAGTCTCGTGCAGGGGCAGCTACAACGTCCTGGTACACCAGTCGGATTAGATCTCAGCTACTCGCAACTTCAGGGTGAGTTTAAGATCAGCCAGTTGGGGCTACGGGCACCGCTGTATGGGCAATCGCTCTCGCCGATCTTTACACCTGCTGAACAGAAACAGCTACAGCGCGATCGACGACTCTTATCCCGCCTCAGCACCCTTTCGCAGTCGTTGCTTTCCACACCCGATGCAGGGATTCAGCCAGCACCGCTGCAAATTACGGTGTTTCGAGGACCGCTGAAGCTGATTCAGACTCGCTTCACAGGGTTAGCTGACTTTACAAACACGTTTTTTCTCAATCGGGTCGAAGCGCAGAGCGTGCAGTTTGCTCAGTTGGCGGATTGGTCACAGGCGCGTTTGAGTCAGAATGCCAGTTTTGCGGGAGCCATCTTTGAGCGGGATGCTCGCTTTCGCAGCAGCATTTTCTTTGCCAAAACAGAGTTTACGCAGACACAATGGCGCGGTGCCGTGAATTTTCAGAACAGCGAATTTCAAGCGACGGCAAACTTCAATCAAGCGTTATTTCAGCAGCCGACCAATTTTACGCGGGTGCAATGGTTGGGCAATGCCGACTTTGCACAGGCGCACTGGCAAGACCAGGCGATTTTTACAAAGGATACGTTTAATCAGTCGTTTTTTCTAACAGACGCGGTGTTTGAAAAAACAGTTTTGTTTCGAGAAGCGCAGTTCAACCGCCCGGTAAACTTGCGCGGTGCGTCGATTCTCGATCGAGCGGAGTTTGGCTATACCGGGTTTGCCAAAGGTGCCTATTTGAATGTGCCAGGACTGCGGTTTGACTCCGATCGCGCCAAAATTATCGGCAATCCAGGACAAATCAGCCGCGTGATCTCAGTGCCAACGCTACAAGGCAACGAAAACCTGCTGCGGGAACTGGTGCGAAATTTCCGGCGTTTGGAACAAATTCCCGATGCCAACCAGTTGGAATATATGCGTGAACGGTTACGCCTGCGAGAACTGCGTCAGCAATTAGTTGGTATCAATATCAACACAGCACCCATAGCACAGTTGTTGGATGTGGGGTTTTCGCAAACGCAGGCAACCGCGATCGTCCAGCGTCGGACGCAACAGCCGTTTCGCAGCACGGCTGATCTATTGATTGTCGGCAGCGTTGATCTGGCGACCTATATCAACGTGCGCGATCGCATCATTGCCAAAGAAGCCGTTACGCCGAGTTTAGAAGCACTCAATCGTCTCTCGGCAGGTTTAAGCTGGCTGGGCTTGAGCCAATTGCTGCTGCTCACACGCTATGGCACGGATTTCTGGCTGATTTTTGGGGTGGGGCTAGTGGCAAGCGCGTACTTTAGCGTGCTGTTTTGGCTGGTCGATCGCTGGCGACGCGTTACGCCCAGACCCGTGCTACCAAAGCTCCCTGAAACATTGTGGGTACTGTCATTATTCAGCGTTCTGTCTTTGTGGGGGCTTGTCTCAATCTTTCGGGCTGGCGATCGCCCCTGGCTGACGATCGCCAGTATTGCGGCACTCATCATTCCTGTGCCTGCTTTGCTAACCATTCGGCTTTACAAAGTGGGGCGCTATCACCCCATGATGGATGTCAGCTACTTCACCGAAGAAGGGTCGCTGCGCCAACTGCGAATCCTCATCGGACGGTTGCCCACCATTCCCCGCTTCGAGCTGTTTCGTGAACGTTATATGCCGCTGCTGTGGGATCGTCGCTGGAGCTGGCTCAATTACTTTGACTTCAGCCTCAACAATTTGCTTAAGTTCGGCTTCAACGACATTCGCCTGCGCGATGAACATCTTCCTGGGTTGATTACCGCGATCGTCTGGTATCAGTGGAGCCTGGGCATTCTCTACATCGCCCTCCTGCTATGGACGCTCTCGCGCACGATTCCAGGGTTGAATCTGTTGATCTACTTTAAGTAGTGAGGGGAGAGGGGAGGCAGGGGGAGAGGGGGAAGAGGGGGCAGAGGGGGCGCGTTTAGAGGTTGACGATCTGCCATCATGATTAGTTGAATTGGTATCAAGGTTCGCTCACGAGTAACCAAGATTCACTCACGAGTATCAAAGCCTCATTCACGAGTGTCAGAGACTCACTCACGAGTATCAAAGCCTCATTCACGAGTGTCAGAGACTCACGCACGAGTATCAAAGCCTCACTTACCAGTAACCAAGACTCACGCACGAGTGTCAGAGCCTCACTCACGAGTATCAGAGACTCATTCACGAGTGTCAGAGAGTCACTCACGAGTATCAAAGCCTCGTCCACGAGTATTCAAGACTCACGCACGAGTATCAAAGCCTCGTCCACGAGTATTCAAAACTCACGCACGAGTATTCAAGACTCGCGCACGAGTGTCAAAAACTCGCTGGATATTCTCCAAGACTCACGCTTCAGACACCCCCAGAAGCACACCACAACAAATTAAAGCCGCTTCAGGTTGTCTTTGCTCCCCTCTTCTTTCCCTGCCGCTTCCTCTAATCGCTTCGACAGTCTGTCTTTTGACAGTCAGAGCAGCATTCGCCAAAAATAGGCAAGATGTTGTGATGGGGTTTTATGGTTTGCGTTAGAGAGTTTCGTCGGGCGATCGGTTGGCTCATATTCCCTGTGCTTCTGGCAACACCCGTTCTCGCACACACAGTCAAGGTTTCAGGTGATGTGGCAGCCACATTTCATATTGAACCAAACCACAATCCTAAAGCCGGTGTGCCGTCTCAAGCCTGGTTTGGGTTAACGCGCAAAGGGGGCAGCACGATTCCGCTATCGCAGTGCAATTGTCGGTTGGCTGTGTATGCAGTGCCGCGTGCTAGCAATGCCTCGCCAGTACTACAACCCACTCTCAAGGCAGTAAATGCGTCAACGTTTAAAGGCGTTCCAGGTGCCGACATTGTGTTTCCCAAAGCAGGGGAGTATGAATTGCGGCTTAGTGGTACAGCGAAGGCACCCGCAACCTTCCGATCGTTTCAGCTCAACTACAGCGTGACCGTAGGAGGCTAATTAGGAGGCTAATTGCGCCACCATCATCACAGTACGCGACTCTTGCCTTCTGCCCTCTGCCTCCTGCCTTCTGCCTCCTGCCTTCTGCCTTCTGCCTCTTGAGCGCCACCTGGCGGACTATAAAACGGCTTCAAGAACGGTAGCGACCAAAACCACGGCAGCCGCACGAGCAAAATTACCGCTGTTGCTGCAATGACACAGCCAGAAAGTGCTTTATTAGCTGCTGTCCATTCGGTTGCGCCGAGGTAATGGGAGCCAACCAGCACGGTATGAACTACCCCAAGGATTAGGGCGGGTACTCCAAGTAGGTGGATGTAGCGCCAGCGATCGCCCAGTGCCTTGACCATCCAATCAAAGCTGGTGAGAGCTGCGGGAGTCAGTAGCACGATCGCCACAATGCCTGCCCAGATCCCGACTTGTTGTTCGATCGGCAAAAAGGGCAGACCTTGAAGATCCCACTCAAACGTATGGGCGAGCATGTGCCCCGTATGTGCCAGCGAGAGAACGTAGGCTCCCACACCCAAAACGCGACGATAGCGCAGAGGAAACTGCCAGAAGCGGCTGACAGGACGGGCAAGCAGCGCCAACATGAGGCAGAAGATGGCAGCGTGCCCGGTGTAATCGACCATTCCATCCGTGCGGAGGAGGGTGAGCAGACCGATCGCCAGCGTGACCCAACCGCCCATGCGAAAAAGCTGGCTCCGGCGATCGCGGCTCAGCAGCGAAGTCGAAAGTCCAATGCCCAGCATCGAGGGTGCAGTACCCAAACCAAACGCCAGCATAGTAGCGGTGCCATGCCACAAATTGCCTGTTTCAGCCGCTTTTACCTGTGCCGCGTACAAAAAGCCACAGGGAATCAGCCCCCACGTCATGCCGAGCAGTGCTGGAGTCCACCAATGTGCGTGGCTGGAGAGCTTCATCATGCCCGTACTCAGCCGCTCATGAAAGCCACCCTGAAGCATGGGATGGAGCAGGGGGATACCCGGCAAAAGCTTCGGGTTAATCTGCGTGAGTCCCATCCAGATTAGCAGGAGTCCGGTGGCGATCGACAGCCCCTGCCGCAACCCACTCCCAATGCCTGCCAATTGCCCGCCCGCTACCAGTACCGATCCCAGCGCACCAATCCCAGCGCCAACCAGTGCATAGCTGATAATGCGACCCAGGTTAAGCAACCCATGAAAGGCAAGCCGCTGCTGCCAGGTTGGCGTGTGCTGCGAGGACTGCTGCGAGGACTGCTGCGAAAGGGCAAACGCAGCCGTGAGCGGTCCACACATGCCCACACAGTGTCCAAAGCTGCCCAACAGCCCCAGCAACATGACCAGCCACAGATCCGTCATGACATCACTTCTTCCAATCCTTTGCTGACTGGTCTAACACATAAGCGGCAACAGCTTTAATGTCCTCTTCTTTCAGACGACCTTTGAAAGACGGCATGGCACCTTTACCGTTTGTCACTTGAGTAATAATCGCTTCAGCAGAATCCATCCCATATTGCTTCAGCGCGGCTGCTTTCAGGTTCTTATTAGCAGCAACCACATTGTTTCCCCCCTGATGGCAGGCGGCACAGTTAGCGCTGAACACTTTTGCACCCTTGGCAGTGAGAGCGGTTGAGTCATCTGCCTGCACCGGGTTAGCAAAGCAGAGGGCGCACACGATCGCCAGCAGCACAGCAAACAGTTTTTTCACAGTCGTTCCCCTTGTCACAACAAAGCATCGGTAAGCTCTATTGTTTACTCGACTGTCTACTGCGTCAAAAGACAGGCTGTCGAAGTTCTAAGGATCGCTCACCTGGTCGCTTGGGTGAGTTGCTGTAGCAGTTCTGAATCATTCGTGAAAAGTATGCAGTGGTTTAGCGGTCAGCGGTCAGTAGTCAGTAGTCAGCGGTGAGCGTCGAGAGCTAGAGCTGAAAGCGAATCCAGCATGACTTTCATCAATCAAACCGGATGGCATATCCAGTGATGCGATCGCTAAAGATTCAGTTCACTTCGCTCAAGCGATTGGCGAGTGCTGTGTATGTTTTCTTGCTTGAGAGACGTTTGTCAGAACGTTTGAGGTATCAGCAACCTTGCTAGAGACCTGTGGTTTGAGTCGATAAGCACCATGCAACACCAGTAGGATGGGCAATGCCCGTTACCTGTGACGTTGCACCCTGAGCACCAGTAGAGTGGGCAATGCCCATCTACCTGTGGCTTCGTGAAGAAACCCGGTTTCTACATTCAAGCAAGCCGTCAATCCTTCACGGGTGTTAGCCTAGAGGAGCAGTCTTTTGCAAGCATCTTTGCTTCACTGTCCATGAAAAACGTTGTGGTAGGACTCTCAGGCGGAGTCGATAGTTCAACAGCCGCTGCCATTCTGCATGATCAAGGCTACTCGGTCGTGGGGCTGACGCTTTGGCTGATGAAGGGCAAAGGGCAGTGCTGCTCAGAAGGTATGGTGGATGCGGCTCAGCTATGTGAGCAGTTAGGCATTCCTCATCACATCGTTGATACGCGAGAATCCTTCCAGGAAAACATTGTGGATTACCTGGTGGCTGGCTATAGCACAGGCATTACGCCGCTGCCTTGCTCTCAGTGCAACAAAGCGGTGAAGTTTAGTCCCATGTTGCACTACGCGCAAGAGACTCTGGGCATCGATCGTATTGCCACGGGGCACTATGCGCGCACTCGCTACGATGCAGCCTCTGAACGCTATCAGCTTCTACGAGCGATCGATCGGACAAAAGACCAATCCTACTTTCTCTATGACCTGTCGCAAGACGTGTTGGCACGAGTCATTTTTCCACTAGGCGAACAGCCTAAGACTGAAACTCGCCGTGTTGCCGCTGCGTTTGGCTTGCACACTGCCGACAAGCCCGAAAGCCAGGATCTCTGCCTGGTGGAAGCAAATGGCTCCATGCGGGCGTTTTTGGACAAGTACATTACGCCACAGTCGGGTAACATTGTTGACCAGGCTGGGAACATTCTGGGGCAGCATGAAGGTGTGCATCACTACACCATTGGTCAGCGTAAAGGACTGGGCGTTGCCCATAGTGAACCGCTGTATGTCGTGGCGCTGGATGCCGCCAACAATCGCGTGATTGTGGGCGATCGTACTGCCACACTTGCATCAGACTGTACGGTGCAGCGGCTGAACTGGGTTTCCATCGCGGCACCAACCGCACCCATCCGTGCAGACGTGCAAATTCGCTATCGTTCGCTGGCTATGCCTGCAACGATCATGCCGCTGGAGAGCGATTCACCCACCAGCGATCGCGTTCGTGTGGTTTTCGACGAGCCTCAATCCAGCATCACACCGGGTCAAGCAGCCGTCTGGTACGATGGCGAAGTGCTGTTGGGCGGCGGTATCATCGATCGTCAAGCTTGAAGCGACCATTTCTGAGCGACCTTCCTGGCGAGAGGTATGTTTTTTGGGAGCGATCAGCAGTCAGCAACTAGCGTTGGATTGCTTGTGTCTCTCTTACCTTATCGTCCTGGGGCTTTGGCTGATAGCTGACCGCTAATTGCTTAAAAGCTCTCTAGAGTTCAACAATTGTTGCGTTGTTTGCAAAATTTCATCCAAGCCGCAATCTTTAGGCATGATGAGATCTGCTTGCAAGCCCAGCGTATGATCGAGAACTAAATCGCTGCGGCTAATAAAGGCTGAAGTCAGAATCGTCAGGGGTGGCTGCTTCAGTGAGGTTTTTAGCTGATGAATGATTTCGATGCCATTCGTAGACGTTTCGTGGCGATGGTTGGGCGCGATCGTAAAATCGATGATGACAAGATCATACGAATCGAGGGCAGAATTCAGAAAACTTTGAGCATCTGTAAAGGTAGTGACATCAAAATGAGTTCTGAAGAAACGCTTGATGGCAAGGCACCAGGTTTCGTCATCGTCCAGAACAGCGACTTTTGGCATTAGATTGGTCATTGTTGCAGCACATTACCTTCGCGTGGCGATCGGAACTCTCTCTAAGCAACCACATCTCTGGATCTAAAGCCGTTGCAGAGGATGACATTGCTTGCTTCGGCAGACCTGCAAGAAAACCAGAACTTAGACGTTAGCACGATCGTTCATTCTACCTTAGGGCTTTCAATATCACAGGCTCATAATAAGGCTACCCATTTTTTCCACCGTACTGCGCTTAGAGCTTGCTAAAAAAATAACTGCACACTTTGGATCAGCTATCAGCTATCAGTTTTTAGCTGACGGCTGACGGCTACAGACCATGCTGTTATTTCTGTACAACGCCTTAGGGGGAGGAAATTTTTAGTAATAACCGCTTATTAGGACTAAACTTCAACTTTTATTAAGCAGCATCGTTGTAAACGTTTGCTAGCATCTTGACGGAAAACCGATCGGGACACTTTTGATATGGCACCTGCAACCGTATTGCGATTCATGCAAAAGACCGCTGAAGACAAAGCCCTGCGCCAAGCGCTCGAAGCGCTGCTGGGTGTAGGTGATGGCAACATTAGCAGTGAAGCAGAGCTAGATGCAGCCGAAACCGAGGCTTTAAAGGGAGAACGTGCCCCTACTGTTGCTGCCTTTGCTGCTCAGAACGGCTTCGCCTTTGCTGCCGAAGATCTCGTTGCTGTCGTTGAGGCGTTCCAGAGGCATCAGGCAGGCGAGTTATCTGATGCTGAATTTGCAACATTGCTGGGTGTAGCGGATGGTGGAGATGCAGCCAGCCTTGCCCTCTCAGCAAACCCACTCAAGCGCTTAACGAGCTACCTGGGCAAAACGTACCTGGGGCTTGGTTAAACCGTGCGATCGCATTAATGCTCCAGTCTGCTCAATGTTTCGAGCCACCTCTAATTACCCCCCAACGCTTGCCTGCTTCAGCTTCGCGCTGCTGATATCTGCACCTGTTAGCAGTACGCCTGTCAGCACTGCGTCAGTGAGGTCAGCGTGGTTAAGGATGGCATCGGTAAAGTCAGCATTCGTCAAGTTGGCACGCTGTAACTTTGCATAGCGTAAGTTCGCGCTGCGAAAAACGGCATCAGTTAGATTCGCGTCGCTCAAATCGACCCCAATGAGATTCGCTCCGATTAGGTTTGCAGCGCTCAGATCAGCACCGCTGAGATCGGCACCAATGAGATTGGCACCACGAAGCTTGGCTTCAATGAGATCGTCTCCTGTTAGTTGTGCTCCCGTAAGGTTGGCACCACTGAGGTTAGCCTGATGAAGGTTCGCACCACTGAGGTTATCGCCACTAAAATCAGAACCGCTCAGGTCGGCAGTCTGGAAGTCGGCTTGACTCAGGTCAATATGGCTGAGGTCAACACCAACCAGGCTGGGAATCACCTGAGCATTGTCTCTCCTCCAATCATTCCAAACGCGAACCCCTTGTTTCAGCAACGCCATCTGCTCTTCATCAGCCATAGCCTTTTCTCTCCTGGTTAACCTAGCCGCTCACAGCCGTTAAGGATTGTTACCACTCCCATTGTTTCCTAACTCGGTCTGATCGGCTGAGATCAGTTCACCGATCGTCTCTGTAAGCGCCTTGGGATCCATGAAGATAATCTTGGAGTTATCGCTTTCACTCAACTTCAGGTTGGCATCAACATACTTTTGTGCCAAAAGGTATTGCAGCACTGCTTGCGAGTTAGTCTGTCCTTGAAGTGCTCTAGAAATGCGTTGAATCGACTCGACCATCGACTCAGTTTCTGACATTGCTGCTTTGCGCTTGCTTTCTGCCGATCGCTCTAGCTCTAGCGACTCTAGTATGGCTTTTGAGGGAGCGAGTTCTTGAACTTCAACCCGCATAATCTTCACCCCCCAGCTTTCTGTGGCTTCGTCGAGTTGATGGAGGAGTGCTTGATTAATCTTGTTTCGACCTGAGACGCTTTCCCGTAGATCCATTTGACCAATCTCACTTCGGAGAGCAGTGACTACCAGGTTAGTCAAGGCTGATTCCAGATCCTCGACACCGTAGTAGGCTTTTTGGACATCAAGAATTTTCCAAAACATGACAGCGTCTACCGTCAGCGGTACATTATCGCGAGTAATTGTCTGCTGAGGAGCCGTATCCAGAATTTGTTCGCGTGTTGATTCGACCAGAACGGTATCGAAGATGGGGATGACGAAATTTAGCCCCGGTTGAAGGGTGCGACGATACTGCCCTAACCGCTCTACAAGACCTTCGTTACCTTCGTTGATAATTTTGATTGAACCAGCGATGTAGCCAACCACTGCTAGAGCCAGGGCGGCAATCAGAGATTCCATAGATGTTGAGCCTGCGGCGATGCAGAGTGGGTGAAGGTGGTCAAATTGATCCAAACTAATTCAATTGTATTCCAGTCTAGTGAGACGGTAGAAATTGAGGGCAAGAGCTTGAACGGCAAAGATTTAATGTCTTTAGCTTTCAGCGGTCAGTGGTCAGCTTTCAGCGGTCAGTGGTCAGCGGTCAGCGGTCAGCGGTCAGCGGTCAGCCTTTAACACCCAATAACTCCTTCTTCTGCGCTTAGTCATCTTCCAGATTCAGCAGTTGTTGATCGATCGCCTGTACACGCGCTTTTACTACATCTTCCGACAAAATCCGCTTGCGGAGTGCTTCGTTGAGGGCATCTTTCTCTGCCAGCAGCAACCGACGGCGGATGGCATCAAGACGGGCAATTCTGCCACTGGCAGCAGTCAATTTGTCCGGGCGACGATTATAAAAGTCGCGCAAAGAGCGTTCTGCGGCGGCGATTCGTACCTGATAGCCAGCACGCATTTCTTCGTAAACAGATTTGGGTAACACACCCGTTTTGAGCAGCGTCTCCAGTTCATCCTGTGCGGCTTTGGCAGTGATGAGCTGAGACTGGAGCGACTCGATCCACTGCTGCGATTCGGAGGTCTGGACAAGGTCGAGCCGACGCACCAGCCAGGGCAAACTTACGCCCTGTCCGACCAGCGACACCAGCACGGTACCAAAAACCAGGGCAATCAATGCCTCGCGATCGGGCAAGGTAGATGGCAAACTTAGTGCCAATGCCATCGATAATGAGCCTTTGATGTTGCCCAAAAACAGGACGTGCTGCCAGCGTAACGGTAAGTTGCGATCGACGTGTTTGACGATCGCCAGCAGCGGGTAGACCGATAGAAAGCGCCCGACTTGATAAGCTAAGACTGCCAGAAGCACAGCAGGCAGGGTTCTCAACAGCGTTTCTAGATTGATTTCGATGCCAATGAGCAAAAAGATGAAGGTGTTGACCCCAAAGCCTGCATAGTCCCAAAAGCTGAGCACTGTGATGCGGTTAGACGCAGAAACCGTCTGGGAGCGCTCCATATTGCCTACAACCAGCCCTGCTACCACGACTGCCACCACGCCCGACATCCCAAAAAATTGGCTGAGCTGAAAGGTGCCGAGGGCGATCGCAACCGTCAACAGAATATTGCTCAGGGAATCGTCCGATCGAGCGTAAAGCCCCACGCCTAGATAACCAAGCGCCAAGCCCACTAGCCCACCACCCAAAATCACCACCACCAGTTCCCGGATACCATCAGCAACCGTAAGTGCTTCCGTTGTATTCACCTTCAAAATCAGGCTAAACAGCACTAGCGCGATCCCATCGTTAAACAGACTTTCGCCCTCGACGATCGTGCTCAGTCGCGGTGGTACACTCACTTCCTTAAAGACAGCGATCACCGAAACAGTGTCGGTAATCGCCAAAATCACGCCAACCAGCAGTGCTGAAACCCACGGCAAGCCCAAGCCAAACTTCAGGATCACCGCCGTTACACCAGAAGCAATGATGACCCCCGGACCAGCCAGTAAGGTCACAGGTTTTACCGTCGTGCGAAGGCGACTGATATCGGTGTTGATGGCGGCTTCAAACAGCAGAATGGGTAAGAAAAGGTTAAGAATCAGGGACGAATCGAGTCCAATGCGGCGGGGCAGCAGTTCGGTAATGGCAAGTCCGGCAACGACTAAACCCGTGACGTAAGGAATGCGGAGCCGCCGCGACACCAGCGCTACGCCTGTTGCAACCAGCAAGAGAATGATCAAAACAGTGACTAATTGAGCCGCATTCGACTGTTCACTGCCTGCAACCGCAAGGAGACATGTCATGGGAATTTGACCTGAGAGTCAATGCAGAAAGCTGACAAATGGATAAGCTATAGTCAGGTTCAGTGCTTTAGACGTGAGCGCTTCACTCTAGACTAAAAGCAAAGATTAGACCAAACGCAAAGATGGCATCGCTAACAGATTCCAGCAGTCTAGAGTCTCAAGTGTACAGTTCAACGTCTAGAGGGTACTCTCCCCAAATTATTGTGTCAGCTTGAGGAGCTATTTCAGTGAGTCCAGAAGCGCTAGTTCAAACCCTACCCACGATCGCCCCACCCTTGTCTCATGCAAGTTCTTTCAGTGCAGAGGACTTTGACGAGCATGTGATGACGACCTACGCTCGTTATGCGATCGCCCTTGAGCGAGGCACAGGCTGCCGCGTGTGGGATACAAACGGGCGCGAGTATCTGGATTTTGTTGCCGGAATCGCTACCTGCACGTTGGGTCACGCGCATCCAGTGATGGTGCAAGCGGTGACAGAGCAGATTCAAACGCTGCACCACGTCTCAAACCTTTACTACGTACCGCAACAGGGCGCACTGGCGAAATGGCTAGTCGAGCATTCTTGTGCCGATCGCGCCTTTTTCTGCAACTCTGGAGCTGAGGCAAACGAAGGTGCCATCAAACTGGCGCGGAAATATGCCCATGAAGTCCGACAGATTGCTGATCCGATCATCATTACGGCACACGCCAGCTTTCACGGGCGCACCCTGGCAACTGTGACTGCCACTGGTCAGCCGAAATATCAGAAGAGTTTCAGTCCGCTGGTGCCTGGGTTCCACTACGTCACCTATAACGATATCACTGCGCTAGAAACAGCACTGGATGAATTAGAGAGTGGCGAACCGCGAGTTGCTGCCATCCTGCTCGAAGCGTTGCAAGGGGAAGGCGGTGTGCGTCCGGGCGATCGCGCCTACTTCCAACGCGTCCGGCAACTCTGCGATGAGCGCGGCATCCTGCTGATTCTCGACGAAGTGCAGGTGGGGATGGGTCGCTCTGGGCAACTCTGGGGCTACGAAAATCTCGGCATTGAACCCGATATTTTCACATCAGCAAAAGGTCTCGGTGGCGGTATCCCGATCGGTGCCATGCTCTGCAAGTCTTCCTGCGATGTTTTTCAACCCGGCGATCACGCCAGCACCTTTGGCGGCAATCCCTTTGCCTGTGGTGTTGCACTCGCAGTGTGCCAAACCATTGAGTGCGAAAACCTGTTGGCAAAGGTACGCGATCGGGGTAAGCAACTGAGAGAGGGATTAGGGGCGATCGCGCAAAAATTCCCTAATCACGTTGCCGAAGTACGCGGCTGGGGACTCATTAATGGTCTTGAACTCAAAGCCGATTCGCCGCTGACTTCTCCCGATATTGTCAAAGTCGCAATGGCAAATGGTCTCTTGCTTGTGCCTGCGGGTCCCAAAGTTGTCCGCTTTGTGCCCCCCCTCATTGTCACTGAAGCTGAGATCGATCAAGCTCTAAGCGCTGTCGAGCAAGCCTTTGCTTCTCTTTGACACTGCTAAGAAATTAACATTGCCAAGAAATGCCCTCGGCTTTGAGGTCAATGACTGCACCAATAAAGGCAGCATGAACAAACGTTTGTGGAAAATTTCCCAGCATCCGTCCCGTCTTTGTGTCTGCTTCTTCTGCAAACAGCCCCAAATCATTGGCATACTCCAAAGCAGCACTTAAGATCGCATGAACGCGTTGAAAGTCTTGACGCATGATCCAGTACTGAGCGACCCAGAAAGTGCCTGCTAGAAAGGCACCTTCTTGACGAGAATCAAACTCTTCCAGGTGCCGCCGATACAGATTTGCGGTTGCATAGTCACGCTCTAACCCCTCGATCGTTGCCAACATCTCTGGCGTGTCTGGGGCAGTGAAACCCCACACGGGAAAGAGCGCTGCCGAGACATCGATCGCGTCACTCCCTGCTACCACTGCATAAGCGCCTGCGGACGTGAGACACTCCCGCGTCACAAACTTACGGATTGCTTGAGCCGCAGTTTGCCAACGTTGAGCCTGCGAGTCTGTTTGGGCAAACTCAGCAATGTACTCTAAGCCACAGGCAGCAATGACCTTACTGGATGTGTATTGTTGCTGCACCTGCTCTTCCCACAGCCCATGATCCGGCTTGTGCCAGTGTGCTGCTAGAAAGTCAGCGAGTTGCTCAATTAACGACCAATGTTCACGGGTGTCAAAGCAACTGTAAATCAGCTTCGCGGCGAGCAGAACATTGCCATAGGCATCAAGCTGAAGTTGATTGCTTGCACTGTTACCGATCGTGACGGGTGTACTTTCACGGTAGCCCCTCAAAGCAAGCGTTTCTTCGTGGGATACTGGCTGACCGTTGATAGTAGAAAAGGGATAGATGGGAAGGGTTCCATCACGATCGCACGTACAGATGAAATCTAAAAACCGTCGCTCTTCGGTGCCATCACTACCTGCACGAGTCAGCGCACTCACAATCATGCCTGCATCTCGTAACCACACATAGCGGTAGTCGTAGTTTCGTTTGCCGCCAATGACCTCTGGTAACGCGATCGTGGGTGCTGCAATGACACCGCCTGTCTCCTCAAACGTCAGCAGCCGTAGGGCACGCATGGATGCAGCCACCTGGCGCTCGTAGGGTCCGTGATAAACGGCATGAGACGCAATTTGTCGCCAGCACTCCAGCGTTGTCTCCAACCAGGTGTCTAGCGCGATCGGCTCTGTCAGCGGTTCATCAACTAGAGTTGTCCAACCTGCTTCACCAACAGGAATCGTTAACTCAACGTGCTCGCTGACAATTTTAAGCGGATGAGACGCATAGAGATAGTGCTGATCAATCTGAATACATTGATTCTGATGGTGCAGATTGGGAGCGCGTCGAGCGTAGTCTGGAGCCGCTTGCAGTGTCACTATGAGCTGAGCAGGTACGGGAGAAAAGCGACGACAAATGCCTCTGGGTGTTTGATCACCCATCGACATCCAATCAGTGATGTGTAGTTCACCCGCTGGTGTGGTCAGGGTCGTTTCAAGAATGCCGCTGTCTTCGAGATAACGACGACTGGCAAAGGTAGCATTGGGTAAATGCAACGCCCAGGAGCCGCCTTTTGGATCAAGCAGAGCGGCAAACAGCGACGGGCGATCGAACTGTTTAGGGCAGTACCAGACGATCGTACCTGTAGTGGTCAGCAGAGCAGCAGTTCGACGATCGCCAATAATGGCTAAATCACGAATCTCAGGAAAGCCATCGCTCATCAAGCGCCCTGTCCCAGATTTTGCATTAAGCCACCGTCGATAAACAGCGTTGTGCCATGAATATAACGTCCATCTCTAGACGCTAAAAAGACGGCTGCATGGGCAATCTCTTGTGGTTCAGCCGCTCGTTTGAGTGGAATAGATTGCACCTGCTGTTTCCAGGTATCGGGATCGTCTAACGAGGATTGGTTCATCGGTGTCATCACCATACCGGGCGCAATGTTATTCACATTGATCTTCTTATCAGCCAGTTCTAGCGCCAGAGTTCTGGTTAAGTTGCGGAGTGCCCCTTTTGCAGCATCGTAATCAGCAGAGCCAGCACGCGGAATCTCTTCATGCACACTGGTGATGTTGATAATCACTCCCTGCTGCTCAGAGCCTTCCAAGCCGCGAATGAATTGTTGACAACAGAGAAAAGGACCATACAAGTTTGTCTTAATTGCCTGATCCAACTGTTCGTAAGGCATATCTTTAACAGGTGTTCCTGCTGAATCTTTACCCGCATTATTCACCAGCACCGCCGGAGTACCTAACTTGCTTTGAACCTCTTTGAACAACTGTGCCACTGCTTCCGGTTTGCTTTGATCCAACTGAGTCAGAACGGCGGTAGTGCTCAAGATGTAATGATGGAGAAGTAGCGTTTTTTACTGTCCTCTCATGCCTGCCTGCTCCCTCTGTGCCGCTTCCTCCACGGTTAAGAATGGTCGCATCCACAACGGCAAACAACGGTTCAAAGGTCGAGACTGCGGGCAGCAAAACCTGATCCTTCTCAAAATCGTTGGAGAATCACATTAGTGCGATCTGGTATTTCATCCATCACTACAATGCCTCATTACTTGTGTAGCACTACCAGAACGGCTTTTTGTCCTGCTTCTTCCACTAACTTCTGAGTGTGCTCGGCTACCTGACGGTCTTCAAGATAAGTGATCACAACATCTGCTCCTTCACGAGCAAAGGCGATCGCGGTTGCTTGTCCAATACCAGAGTCTGAGCCTGTGACCACTGCAATTTCGCCAGCCAATCTTTTGCCTGTCATTGTAGTCATTCCTTTGTTTGCTGTTCAAATTAAATCAATGATGGTTGAGTGGAGCTAAGGGCTTGTTAAGAATAAGCTCATGGCTTCAAGAGCTAGTTACGATGTTGGATGACACCTTAAGCCTTAAAGCACAAAGTTCCTTAACAGCCTCTAAACATTTCGTGGATGTCTCTACTCGATCGCGCCAACGGCTTTACTAACGTCTGCTGGCGTTTCAAATTCCTCGTCTGACAGTTGCTCTAAGGTTGAGAGAATATTTTCGTCGGCACTTTCTTGTCGAGCGCGATCGAGTAAGTCCTGCTTGTTGGCAGGGTAATCAACGCCCTTGAGATACTTCTGCAATTGAATTGGGTTTACCTTAGTCATTGTTTTTCTCCTGTTACTGTTTCGCTTATTGGATCAATCTGAATTAATCTTTTCTCATTGCACTTTCAACATTACTTAGCTTATGTTCTAGCTAAGTAATCCTCTTTATAGGAACAATCGATGAGCTGTTCTTAACAAAGAGAGTTTTCTCGTCCTGTTGAGTGCGGCTTTTAGGCAGCCTGACCTGGCTTAAGCACGATTTTGATGCAGTTATCTTTCTTGTGCTTAAAGATTTCATAGCCGTGCAGTGCCTGCTCTAGCGGCAGACGATGGGTTGTGAGAAACGATGGATCAATTTCACCCTTTTGAATGCGATCGGTTAGTGGACGCAAGTACCGATGGATGTGCGTTTGCCCTGTCTTCATCGTCAAGCCTTTGTTCATGAACGCACCCATAGGCACCTTGTCGATGAAGCCTGTGTAGACACCAGGAACAGATACAGTACCGCCTTTGCGACACGCTACGATCGCCTGCCTTAGTACATTGGGTCGATCGGTTTCCAGCCGTGCGGCTTGCGATACTTTATCGTAAAAGCCTTCCAAACCCATTCCATGTGCTTCCATACCCACGGCATCCATCACCGAGTCAGGACCGCGCCCTCCAGTCATTTCTTTCAATGCTTCACCCACTTCGACTTCTTCAAAGTTAAGGACTTCTGCCCCACCGTCTTTTGCCATCTGGAGACGCTCAGGTACGCGATCGATCGCAATCACCCGCTCGGCACCCAGCAAGAAGGCGCTGCGAATGGCAAACTGCCCCACTGGACCGCAACCCCAAATAGCGACGGTATCACCCGGTTGAATATCACAGTTTTCAGCCGCCATATAGCCAGTGGGGAAAATATCAGTCAGAAACAGGACTTGTTCGTCAGTCAATTCACTGGGAACCTTGAA
The DNA here is from genome assembly GCA_019358895.1 of Tildeniella nuda ZEHNDER 1965/U140. Lineage (GTDB taxonomy): Bacteria > Cyanobacteriota > Cyanobacteriia > Leptolyngbyales > Leptolyngbyaceae > Stenomitos > Stenomitos nudus. The sequence goes on from JAHHIG010000008.1 coordinate 137,129, forward strand.
CAGTCCCGTATCAGCAAAGGGCACACGGGCATACTCCGCTTGACCACCTGCGTAGCCGCCTGTGAGATGGGAATAACCGTATAGACCGGCTGGAGAATGCCCCAGCATTTGTTCTGCCATCCAGGCATTTGGGTTGGAGTTATCACACAGAGACCAGAGGGTGCGGTTGCAGAAGAAGCAACTGCCACAGGCGATGGTGAAGGGAACTACGACACGATCGCCCACAGCAAGCGGTTCACCGTTATTGCGTGGATTCCCGTCTTTAACGCCACTACCGAGTTCAACGATTTCTCCCATAAACTCGTGTCCCAGGATATCGCCTGATTTCATAGTGGGATTGAAGCCATCATACAAATGCAAATCGGAACCACAGATGGCAGTGGATGTGATTTTGACGATCGCATCCCGTGGATTGATGATTTTAGGATCGGGTACAGTTTCAACTTTGACTTTTCCAGTGCCTTCCCAGCAAACAGCTTTCATTGTTGTAAATCCTTAGTGATTACTTAGTCAGTGGTCAGTCGTCAATGGTCAGTGTCAGTAGAGAACAGCTAAAAACTACTTGCGTCCAGAAGATTGACCTTCGGTTGTGGCAATTTCACCTGTTTCCATCAGCATTTTGAAGCGACGTAGATCATCGCCTAACTGCTGTTCGGGTGATTCGCCAAAGAGTTTGGCAATGGCAGAGCCGATCGCCCCGGCAGGTGGCTTGTATTCGGTAATCACTTTTACTTCAGTACCGCGATCGTGTGAGGCTGGCTGAAAGCGGATGGAACCAAAGTTTTCCACATCAGCGCCTTCGACCGATCGCCAAGCAATCAGTTCGTTTTCTTGATCGTCAGTGATCTCCGCATCCCATTCCACGGTGGTATCTAGCGGCGCGCTCGTAATCCAGTGCGATCGCTTCTCGTCGTAAACGTTCACATTTTTAAGATGCTTCATGAAATGAGGCAAGTGCTCAAAGTTGTGCCAGAAGCGGTAGAGTTCTGCTGCGGGTTTGTTGATCGTCAGTGTTTTTTCAACTTTGATGGGTTGATTCACAACTATTGCCTCTTATGCTTGTTGTTCGATCGAAATCTGAGTTCATCGCAGCCCTACTATTTCAGCCCTACTATTTCAACAGTCGGCAACTTCTGCAACTGACCAACCATTTGTCCTGTCTCCTCAAGCGTGAATCAGCATCGGTAGACGTATGCAAGTGAGCGATCGGCTGCCCCTTGGCTGAGCAAGCGTACAGCGCTGTGCAACAGTAACCGTGGCAGCAGCAAACTCGCTCTGCCTGGTCTTTCCACCAATTCCGATGACTGCAAGCTTCACCATGCAGGATAGGAAGACTTAAGCCTGCCTCATCGACTTAAATCCTCAGAAATGCGCTTGGTTGTAGGAGCCAATGGGTTGCAACGTGTTTAAGATGATTCGTTCTAGCAGGCTCGATACGTTCCATCACAAACAGTTTTAGAAAACTGGAGGCAACCTTCCCTCTCTCATTGGAGAGATCATACGCAAATCCCCGACTACTGATGAGTTACAGGCTGCTTGATGGCAAGACAGGGACTCAGGGCAAGCGTATGAAAATCATTGAGCTAAGACGATGAAGAGATATAGCAGTCTCAAATCAGTGATGAGTGGAACTTAATGGTTGAGCCATCAGCGGTCAGCTACTAGCGTTTCTTCAACCGCTGAGCGCCGATCGCTGACCGCCGATCGCAAAGAGCTGATAGCCATATCGCGTCTCACGATTCATTTACAGCGGTTACTGATTGGGTAAGCCACAGTCAAGCGAATATGGGTGTGGGGTGTGGGGTGTGGGGTGTGGTGAATGCAAATGAAAACGGCTGTAGGATCGCTATGAGTTGCACATCCATCGATCGCCTGCTGCAATTGGGTGTGAATAAGCGTCTGTTCCAGGTGTTACGATTGGCGTGAAAGTGGCATCGTGTCGCGTAAAGGGAATGGCGTTGACAAGGTCGCTGCAATCGGTGTTATGTCATCCCTTGCGTTAAGTCCTGGCTTTTAGTTAGTCTTAATATTTGAGTCGAAATTACATCGATAGATCGAATGCTACTTCCGTCAAAAGGTAGAGAATCATTAAGATGCGTGCTACAGCGTAATGAACAAATGTGGTCTTCTTCAGAATCGGTAATTCTTAAACAAGCTCTCGTGCTGAGGCAGCCAGAAGCAGGCAATCTGGTTCGAGAAATCCGGCAAACTCAGTTAACACAGAAGCCTACAAACCAGGAACATACAGAGCGGCTGGGTATGACTTACAGCACTTTGAACCGTCGAAAAAACGATCATATGCAGTCATCCCTGCTTGCCTCAAGGCAAGGTTGCTTCCGTCTTGCATTAACTCAACTATTCTTCTACTGAAGCGCTGCGAGATAGCAGTGAAGCGCTCTTAAGCAAGCAGCTTGCCAAGCAGTAGGGGTGGCGACCCAGGACGATCGATCCTTGATGTGTGGGCGGAATGAAGGAAAAAACATGACCCAGCACGATCCAGCAGTGGCACAGATTTTTGCAGGCAATAGTGAAATGGCAGGGCTGATGCGATCGCTCGACTGGTCGCAAACGCCGCTGGGCGCTGTTGAGACGTGGGCTCAAAGCCTGCGATCGGCACTGAGTATTTGTCTCAACTCACGCTTTCCCATTGCCATCTACTGGGGAAAAGACTGCTTGCTGCTCTACAACGATGCCTGGCGACCGATCGTGGGTGACAAACATTCCTGGGCGCTTGGTCGTCCGGCTCGTGAGGTTTGGGCTGAGATTTGGGACGACATCGGTTCAGAGCTTGCCAGCGTTTTGGCGACGGGCGAGGGCACCTTTCACAAAGATGACCTGTTGTCGATGCATCGCTTTGGTTATACCGAAGAATGTTTCTTTGAGTACACCTTCAATCCTATCCAGGGTGAGGGTGGTGTGACTGGTGGCGTGTTTAACGTCGGCAGTGAGACGACCTACCGGGTGTTGAACGATCGCCGCGCCCAACTGCTGCGCGAAGTGGCAGCGAAAACTGGGATTGCAAAGACGGCTGAAGAGGCGGGTGCCCTGATGGTGGAGGCTCTCAAGTCTGATCCGCTTGACATTCCGTTTGCGCTGCTCTACCTGATTGACCCAGATGGAAAATATGCCCGACTCTGTAACGACAGTGGGTACGCGTCCGATCGCCCGATGAGTCCTGCGGTGATCGATCTGGCAGCGGCAGATGATCCTAGCGGCTGGTCGATCGCTCTCGCGGCTCGTACCCTCCAGCCCCAAGTGGTTAATGATCTGGTGTCACGTTTTGGGGCACTTCCTGGTAGTCCCTGGGCAGAGCCACCACAAGAGGCAATGGTGTTGCCGATCGCTGCCCCTGGGCAAGGCAAGGCAAGCGGAGTACTGATCGCCGTAGCCAGCCCACGCCGCAGACTCGACGATCACTACCGCGACTTTTTCGCTCAAGTTGCCGGACAGATTGCCATGGCAATCACCATTGCTCAAACCTATGAAGCAGAACGCAAACGGGCTGAGGCTCTAACCGAACTCGATCGCGCTAAAACCGCCTTTTTTAGTAACGTTAGCCATGAGTTTCGCACGCCCTTAACGTTGATGCTGAGTCCGCTGGAGGAGCTATCGTATGCATTGCATGAGCGCTTGCAGCCAGAAGAACGAGAACAGCTACAGCTAGTGCAGCGCAACGGCTTACGACTACAAAAGCTCGTCAACACGCTGCTTGATTTCTCCCGGATTGAGGCAGGACGCGTCCAGGCATCCTATGAACCGACCAATTTAGCCATCTATACAGCAGAGCTTGCCAGCACCTTTCGATCGCTGATTGAACGGGCGGGAATACAGTTGGTCATTGACTGCCCACTCCTACCGGAACCCGTGTATGTCGATCGCGAGATGTGGGAAAAGATTGTGCTCAATCTCCTCTCGAATGCATTTAAGTTTACGTTTACTGGCAGCATCACCGTGCGCTTACACCCGGTTGGTGATGTCGTTGCTTTGAGCGTCGCCGATACAGGCGTTGGCATTTCTGAAGCGGAATTACCAAGATTATTTGAACGCTTTCATCGTGTGAGTGGCACGCGATCGCGCACCTATGAAGGTTCTGGCATTGGACTGGCGTTGGTACAAGAGTTGGTCAAGCTTCACGGTGGCACGATTCAACTGACAAGCCAGGTGGATCAAGGAACAACCTTTACGATCGCGATTCCCTTCGGCTCGGCTCATTTGCCGCCCGATCGCCTTCAGTCCGCTCACACCTTAGAATCAACGGCGCTGGGAGCCGCAACGTTTGTCGAAGAAGCGTGGCGCTGGCTAGCAAAAGAGGGGAATGGGGAATGGGGAATGGGGAATGGAGAAGAAATGTCTGTCCCCACTCCCTACTCCCCACTCCCTACTCCCTCACCTCCTCACATTCTCCTGGCTGACGACAACGCCGACATGCGCGACTATGTAAAGCGGTTGTTGAGTTTGCACTTTCAGGTGGAAACTGCAACCAACGGCAGGACAGCGCTGAATGCCATCCAGGTAAATCCACCCGACTTAGTATTAATGGATGTGATGATGCCAGAGATGGATGGATTTGAGTTGTTACGGTTGCTCCGCACAAACCCTACAACTCAGGATATTCCGATCGTTCTATTGTCAGCTCGTGCTGGAGAGGAAGCCCGCATCGAAGGGTTGGCAGCCGGAGCAGATGATTATTTGACCAAGCCGTTTTCTGCCCGTGAGTTGTTAGCACGGGTGGAAGCAAATTTGAAGCTCGCGCAACTGCGACGCATGGCAATTCAGCAAGAGCAGGCATTACGACTGGAAGCAGAAACGGTAAAACAGCAGGTTGAAACCATTTTGTCGAGCATCCGAGATGGCTTTTATGTGCTGGATCGTGATTGGCGGTTCACCTACGTTAACGATCGCTATTGCAAAATGGTGGCAATGCCGCGAGCCGAGATTCTGGGGCAAACCATTTGGACGCTATTTCCGGCTGCCGTTGATACTGATGTTTATGTGCAATTCCAGCGGGCAATGACGGAACAAACACCGCTCCAGTTTGAGTATCTTTACTTCCCCTGGAACCATTGGCATGACCATCGCATTTATCCGTCACCGAACGGATTGACCGTTTTTCTGGCAGATATTACCGAGGCGAAGCGCGCCGAAGCCGTTCGCAAACATGCCGAAGCCGAACTGCGGCAAAAAAATGCCATTTTGGATGCGGTAAACGAATCAGCCCCCACCCCCATCTTTGTTAAAGATCGCGAGGGACGGATTATTTATGCTAACCCGGCGACGCTTGAGGTGCTGGGCAAAGCGGCTTCTGAAGTCATTGGTTACCGCGATTGCGATCTCTATCCCAACCTTGAGGATGCCATTGAGGTGATGGCAAATGATCAGCGCGTCATGGCATCGGGACAAACGGAAGTGGTGGAAGAATCGCCCGATGGCATTCGCACCTTTTTGGGCATGAAGGCTCCTTACCGGAACGAAGCTGGAGAGGTGATTGGGTTGATTGGCATCGCCAACGACATTAGCGATCGCGTGCAGCTTGAGCGCGATCGGGAGCGGCTTTTACAGCAAGAACAGGCGGCACGAGAAGCCGCTGAACAAGCCAACCGCATCAAAGATGAGTTTCTCGCTGTCCTCTCACACGAGCTGCGATCGCCGCTCAATCCCATTCTCGGTTGGGCAAAGCTGTTGCGGCAGGGCAAGCTAGATGAGGCACAGACAGCTCAGGCTCTCGCCACGATCGAACGCAATGCCGAACTGCAAGCCCAACTGATCGAAGACTTGCTCGACATCTCCCGCATTATGCAGGGCAAACTGTCCTTAACAGCGGCTCCTGTGAGCTTGCCCTTGGTGATTGCTGCGGCAGTCGAAACCGTGCGTTTAGCAGCAGAAGCGAAAAACATTGAATTACAGCTTGAGCTTGATCCGATCGCCCCCATCTCTGGCGATGCTGCCCGCTTGCAGCAAGTCGTCTGGAACTTACTCACCAATGCGGTCAAATTTACACCCCACGGCGGACAGGTAACGGTTGAATTGAGACAAGTCAACCAATTGGCTCAAATGCGGGTAGTGGATACAGGCAAGGGCATTAAGCCCGCTTTCCTGGTGCATATGTTTGAGTATTTTCGACAAGAAGACGGGTCAACCACACGCAGATTTGGCGGGTTGGGGTTGGGGTTGGCGATCGTGCGACAAATTGTTGAAATGCATGGCGGTACTGTTTGGGCAGAGAGCAAAGGCGAACATCAAGGCGCGACCTTCATCGTGAGGCTGCCGCTGTCGGGGAGTAGGGAATCGGGAGTAGGGAATGGGGAACAGCCGGATAACCCCTCACTCCCCACTCCCCACTCCCCACTCACTGGATTGCAAATTTTGCTTGTGGATGATGACACTGATACCCGCGAGTTTCAGGCTTTTCTGCTGGAACAAAACGGAGCAGCGGTGACAGCGGTTGACTCTGGTTTAGCCGCGTTGCAGGCGCTAGAGCAGTTCACTCCTGATGTGATTGTCAGTGATGTCGGCATGGCTGCAATGGATGGCTATATGCTGATGCAGCACATTCGTTCGCGCCCACTGAATCAAGGAGGAGCGATTCCAGCGATCGCGCTCACCGCTTATGCCGCCGAACTTGATCAGCAAAAAGCACTCCGGGCAGGCTTTCAAGCTCACATCACGAAACCTCTAGAGCCAGAGGTGTTGGTGAAGGCGATCGTTCATCTTTTGCGGGAAAGAGTAACCAAACTTTAGCCGCGCAAAGGAGTCGGCGAAACCTGTCTCCTACCTCACCTTCAGTTTTGTCGAGCACGATCGGGGACGCCAACGGGCGACAGTCCTGCCACCGAGCGCAGATTTTGCGTCCGCAGTAACTCCGTAAAATTCAGCGATCGTCCTTCGATCTCAGCAACGGCTTCAATAGCAGTCAGCAAGTGACGAGCGGCTTCTGGCTCTTCATACCCACGTCGTTGCGCGACTCGAAGGGCAGCTTCATCCGCATCAAGCTCGGTTTGGGTACTCCGATTGCCGCGCCAAATTTGGGCACCCGCGATCGCGGTCAACCCACCCGCTGCAATGATGCCGACCGGATCGCCCTGTACCAGTTCCACAATGCCACCAACAACACCTGCTAGCACGACACCTTGATAGAGGCTAGGGCGGAACCATTTCACGCCCGTCAGCCAGCTCACGGTACGTAGAATGAGTAGATCGCGCTGCGGTCGAGAAAGCCGTTCCCACAGGTCAAAGTTAATCCAAATGGGGCGATCGCGCACCCAGGGCATGGGAAAGGTGCTGTCCACTACGAGCCGCTGTTCGGGCTTGCTGACAAGCTTCGTCGCCATGCGACCAGATGCGGGCATCACATCCAAAAGGCGACGCATCTCAAAGTCTGGATTCATAACAGTTGCCGCTTAGCTTCATCTATGTGCATTGTCGCATGAACAAACAGGCACTAAACCGCCTTTGGTCAGCTTCTAAAAATTAGTTTGAATTAGTACTGTTTGTGTTGTAGACTAGGCTTATGCATCGCCTTATGTGATTTAGACGCGATGTGTGACTTTCCTAAAATGGTTGCAAAAGCTGCGCACCCTTCGGGAAGCAAGCTACACCTTAGCCCTCTCCTGCTGGGAGAGGGCACCGGAAAAGTCAGAAAGCCCTTCTCCTCAGGGAGAAGAGTGGGGATGAGGGCAAATTTAGTTGCAAATCATGGGATTGATGAGTGAGTCTAGTGAGAATCGTAATTTTAGAGGCAGCAATTTGAAGCAAGCAGAGATTCAGCAACATCAATCAGAACCACAGGCAGCAACGCGACAAGCAGCTAAAGAACCGTTTCTTCCAGTCGTGCGAGAGCTAGCGCGAACGTTTCAAGCCTTTACTGCATACGACGATGAGCATATCCGGCAATTGGGTTTAACGGCACCTCAGTTTGATGTCATCAGCACGCTAGGTAATACAGATGGCATGACAATGGGGCAGCTAGCCGAAAAAACCCTGGTCACAAAGGGTACGTTAACGGGCATTATTGATCGATTGGAACGCAAAGGACTGGTGCGCCGCGAAGTGCCACCCGAAAACCGTCGTTGCTTCATGATTGTGCTAACAGATGAAGGCGATCGCGTCTTTGAGGCAGTGTTTCCAGCTCATATTGCCCACCTCAAGGAACGCTTTGGCAAACTCAACGAGCAAGAACTAGAGGACATTCGGCGATCGCTGCAAACACTGCGCGAGTTGTTTCAGCCTGTGCAGAGTTAAACGCGGTTGTAAGGCTTTGGGGCTGTAATGGCGCGATCGCTTCCAGAATCAACCCGGCATACTACACTTGTATTACGAACTATCCAACAAGGAAGGAGACCGTAATGCATATACTGACCCGCACCGCTACAACCGACATGGAAGTTACCAGCATTCGACTGGAGCGAGAGCTGAAAGAAAAACTCAAAGAACTCTCCGGTAATCAAGGCTATCAGTCACTCATTCGGGATGTGCTCTGGCAGTACGTCCAGCAAAAGTCGGGAGACTACACACCTCAAATTTCGCTTACCGACATCCGCGCTACCGTCGCTGCTACAGCACAGCAGGAAGAACGCTGCGTGCTCACCGCTAAACTCATCCAGCCAAACGAACCGATGCTCTTAGGGCTAACGATCGCCGGGAGCATGGTTCCCCTTAGCCCCAGCAGTTTGGCATAGGAAAGGCATTCACGATGAGAACCGATCAAATTTGGCAAAACCGCACTGTAGCGGAGAATTTTTTGACGGGTGTGAGGGGCGCAATTCCCTTTGCGACAGAACAAGTTAACCTTGCCCTGCGAGTGCTTGACCAGCTCGATCGACCCATCCAGCAAGTAGCCGACCTGGGCTGTGGTGATGGCGCGATCGCCCACGCAATCCTCACCCACTATCCAGACGCGCACGTCACAGCGATCGACTTTTCAGAACCGATGCTCGAACAGGCACAACAGCGACTGCAACCGTTTGGCAAACGGGTAGAGATTGTGCAAGCAGATCTTTACACACCAGACTGGCAAAAAGGGTTGGAGCCGTTTGATGCAGTGCTATCGGGCTACTGCATTCACCACTTGCCAGACGATCGCAAACAGGCACTCTACCGTGAAATCTTTCACTTGCTGCGATCGGGCGGTGGTTTTCTCAACATCGAGCACGTTGCCTCCGCCACACCTTAGGGCGAGGCGTTGTTTAACGACACGCTGGTCGATGCCATCTACGCATGGCACCAGACGCAAGATGACGTTTTATCACGAGAAGAGGTGGGGCAACGGTTTGTTTATCGGGAAGACAAAAAGGCGAACATCCTTGCGCCTGTTGAGGTTCAGTGCGACTGGCTGCGGGCGATCGGGTTTCAGCAGGTAGACTGTTTTTTTAAGTTTTTTGAACTTGCAGTCTTTGGCGGCATCCGTTAGCCGGAAAGTGATGACCACGGTTGTAGATACTCATAGCAATCTCTCTTGCTAAGGAATAGACGGTAGCACGACCCTCTCAGGACTGCCGTCTAACCCCTACACAATCTACAACCAAGGTTTACCCTATGCCTTCAGATCAAAAAGCCTCAGAGCAACCTGCTGTCAGTGCTCCTACTCACGTTTCCGCAAGCACCGCAACTGCACCGAAGCCGATCGCCTCAGTGCAACCCAGTTCTGGTACCTCGACTCAAACGGCAGTCGGCACATCATCCACTTCAAAGCTGCCTCTGCGAGCACCAAGCGCCATTGATATCAGCCGTTTTAATGCTCTGGTCGGCGATTGGAAAGGTCAACCCATCACCGACCTGAAGAAGCTCTTCACCAAGCAAGTTGTGCTTGACGATGCGACGACTCTAGAGGTTGAGACGATCGCCGTCCCTGGCTACATTGGCATTAGTGATGCCGTTAGCGTCACTGATCCGGCAGGCAATAAGGTTTCAGGACATGCAGACATCGCCAAATTTTTAGCCAGAGATGGTTTGTTGATTACGAGTTATCAATGGCACAAAGAACGCTATGGTGTGCTGATCGACACACGCCGTCCACTCTCATTAGAATTATTTCAAGAAGCGTTTATTAAAAATGAAGGGCATCATGCCGGGGCAATCGTCCCTGCGAAACGAATGGATCAGTCAGGGCAACCGATCGACTCGTTCGGCACCTTCAACGAACCCAATGACTATCATCGCGGCATGTATGGCAAAGATGGCTACGTTGCCGTGGCGCAGCGCCTTGTTTTTCCATCCTTTGTCACGCCAGAGCAAGCACGGGGTTATACCAACTCCATCATTAACTGGATGGCGCTACTCAATCCCTTTGCCCAGTTTCCCAGAGACTATAACGGCGGCGACCCCACACGTGTCTGCGATCGCGCCGCTCTGAAGGAATTTCTGAAACAGGGTCTTCTTGCTGCGGTGGGTGATCCGCGCGCGCTGAGCTTCTTCAACAACCCCGTCAATAAGACCTACTGTGCTGAATTCATCTTCATCAGCTTGAATACACCGATTTATCCCTTTAACTTAAAAACCATTACCAGTTTGCTGGATGGCGACAGCTTCAAAGCGAAGCAAGTTTTGGAGCTAAAGGATCTGCAAAATAGTAAGCAGGCAAACCTGCTGAGCAAGAAGACGGATAACCCAGAGTTCAAAGCGTTCAATCTCGCCATGCCGCCCGTACCAGAAGATCTGCCGCCGCTAGATGTACTGATGGCGCAGCATGGGCAGACGATCGCGCCCAACAGCCTTTCCTTTCCGCCCTTCAAAATCTCGCAGGTAATCCGTCGTGCCTTCCGCACGCTTTTACCGCGCGAAAAATTTGGTGACGCAAAGTTAGTGGAGGCGCAGGCACGGCTCTTTAAGTTTATGGAACCCGCGCTTCTGCAACAGTTGGGCTTGCAGAATCTGCCGTCGAGTGACCCGAAGGTCATTGGTGTGAGCCAGTTTGTCGAACAGGTCAGTCAGCAGCTTGACCAGTCCTACAGCTCCTTCACCGAGTTTGACACCATAGTCGATGGCATCATGCAGAAAGCCGATGAGATGCTTGTTGGGGCAGACGATCGCAAATACTTTGTGCCTCCCCGCATCTTCGTCGATCTCGGACAAAATGATGGTGACGATAACCTGCCTCAAGGATGGGGCTTCAAGCTGGAAACGATCGGTGCGTTGGTCGCCCGTAGCATCATCAGAGGCAACGCATAGAGGCAACGATTAATCATTTAGCTATCAGCTATCAGCTATCAGCTATCAGCTATCAGCTATCAGCTATCAGCTATCAGCTATCAGCTATCAGCTTTTTTGCTGATGGCTGACGGCTCCGCTGCTTGCCATAGCGCAGACGAGCGTAATTTTCATCATTCAAACAGGATCGTATCTGAAGGGATTAGGAGGCACTTTCCTGCTCCCTTTTTTTGCCGTCTCTGGCAGACTTTTGATGCAGAAAACGGGGTTCCGGACAAGCAATACTGTAAGCAGCCAAATTGTGTCCAAGAACCCGTTTTTTTTAACATACGGAAAACCGCACCGCTGTCCTCAAAAGCCGCAGGGGCAGCTATATCAGAAGACGGTTTCCCCTAGTGCTTGCTCTCTCCAAATGGCATCGCTTTTCATTACGATCGTAGAAGATGATAGCTAGAGAGTTTCAATGCAAATCGGTCGCTTCTTTTCACTCCAGCAGGGTCGAGTGGGGCAGTATTTATCACCGAGAGTTCTAGTCGTGCGATCGCCCTTTAAAGCTGCCTCTCCCATCTGCTACTTCGGCTTTGAGCAGCTCAAGCAAGCGCAGACGTTTGCCCAAAAACTAGCCAGAATGGGTGCCCAGTTTCAGATTCGTCGCAGCCAAGTCATGTTACAGAGCTACGAAATCTGTTTGCGTGGACATAGTGACCTTGCTGGCACCCTAGCGTATTGGGAGCGACAAGGCGCACGAAGAACAGTACTTCAAGGCAGCCTAACACTAGACAAAATCGGCGTTTCAGGCAGAGCGATCGCAGCCTAGCGCCCTACTTGAAACCAACCAGTAAATCTACTAAAATAGTATACATGTACTATTTCAAGTCTTGTCTCATGACCAAGCACTATATTCTCAACCTGGATCCAGATGCGAAGTATGACTGGGATCGCCGTACGCTACGTGACCCCATTACCGCTGATCACCCAGCTTTAGCAGATTTAGTGGCTCAGGCAGTCGGAGAAGAGTCTGGGTCATACCTAATTGCAGTCAACATCGAAGTCAAAGTGTTGGAAAAAGCTGCTGTCGATCAGGTAAAGCAGTTTCCTGCTCCAACTGATCTGCCCCACCGTACTCCACTACCTCAATTGACAGAATTGGTTGCTTGAGTCTTGTTGACCTTGAGCCTTGTGCCGATCACCATTAGTTTGCTGTTTATTCCTTTCCGGGAGTTAGTTTATGAAACTTAGTCTCAGTCAATATCCCAGCGCGATCGCGCAAGCTGCCCAAGCCGTCAACGAATTTGAGTATCAAATGGCGGAAGTGCGTCAGCATATTGCTCGTCTCGAAGGCAATGCCGAGATGGTCGTCGCCTTTGAAACTGCACTCAAAAACGACAATCAGCGCAAAGCACGGCGCTTTGAGGTGCTTCAGGTTAACCAGGAGTATTACCGGGCACTGGATGCCTTGAACCGCATCTCCACTGAGAAAGCAAATGCGCTGGCGCGGTTAGAGCATTTACGCAACGAGTTTAGCGTCGCCAAGTTAGAAACACGGCTCACGATCGCTCAGAAACTGACTGGCTTAGAATCACGAGAACTCGTCGGGCTGTAGCGATCGTCTAAGCGTCTACAAAGCAAACACTGCAAGGCTGCGAAATGATACGATCGCTCTAGCTGTAACGTTTGCTGTCCCATGACTATCACTGTCACACTAGAAGAAATCGAGCAATTCCGGGCTGATCTGGCAGGCTACCCTGATGCGCTGGTAGCTCTGAATGAGATTGAAGACTGTGAAGGCGATCTGGAAGATGCGGCGATCGCGCTGGCGATTCAGGTTGGACAAGAACCTGAGACCAACGATCGCTGGATTGAGAGTGTGGCAAAACAGTGGCGACACATTCTTTGCCGTGCTGATCACAAAGAAGCCCTGGAGGACGGTTTGACTGGCAACTTGCTTCTCAGCCTCACCGAGCACACGATGCTACCGCTCAAGCTGGCAACCCCTGTCGCTATTTTTGCGATCAAGACGGGTATGCAAGATTTCTGTCGCTCCTTTGAGGCGAAGATTCAGTAAACGATCAACCGTCTGACGTTAGCCAAAAACCTGCTTGAAAAAGGCTGTCATCTCTGCCCATGCTGCATCAGCCGCTGCGGGATCGTAGCGGTAGCCATCATCACGCATAAAGGTATGATTTGCTTCATACAGCAGAACGGTGTGAGAGACCCCAGTGTCAGTTAGCGCTTGAACGATCGCCTGTCGCCCGTCCTCTGGAACATGCGGATCAAGCGTACCAAAGACCATTAGTACATCTCCATTGATCTCACCCATACGTTGAAGCGTGTCTGCAACGCCTTTACCCAACTTGCCACTATGGATACCTGTGGGGTAACAGCAAACCGTCGCTTTAATGCCGGGTTGCAACGCTGCGCGAACGGCAAGATGCCCACCAATACAAAAGCCGATCGTGCCGATTTGGTCTGGCACGACAGCGCTCTCTTGTTTGAGCCAAGCAAGTACAGCACGAGCATCGGCATCGTAGTCGGCGATCGCCGTTCGTCGTGCCGCATCATTGCCTCTCATCCGCCCCAGATCATCTGGTTCAATGACAGTACCCACTGGTTCCAGCCGATGAAAAATTTCGGGAGCCGCTACAACGTATCCGTAGCCTGCCAATCGATCTGCCAAACGAGTAATGGCACCGCCAAGCTGATAAATATCGCTATAGAACAGAATGCCAGGATAGCGTCCCTCTGGTTTAGGAACTGCGACGTACAGCCGCATCAAGCTATCGTCTACCCGCAGTTCAACATTGCGTTTGGTAATCTGCACACGGCGATCTCCTGGTTGTAACAGCGCTCAATCATTATTGCCTAAGGCTCTGTGGTAGCAATCGCTCCACAATTTGAGCCTGACGCTCTACAGTAGCAGCAAGACGTGAGATGCTCTCTGCCTGCTGTTTTGCGGTTTCTGCCTGTTGTTTTGCGGTTTCTGCTTGTTCCTGGGTGATGGCTTTCAGCTCTGAAAAGCCAGTTGTGACGACCTCAGTAAGCGTATCAAGCTTTTCGGTTAGATGCTCCATTTTGTTCGTAAGAACATCAAAGCTGTGCTGCTGTTGTTCTCCCAGATGTGCAATGCGATCCGTCAGAACGCCAAGGCTATGCTGCTGTTGTTCTCCCAGATGTGCAATGCGATCCGTCAGAACGCCAAGGCTATGCTGCTGCTGTTCTGTCAGATGTCCGATTTGATTCGTTAAAACATCAAGACTTTGTTGCTGCTGTGCTCCTGCTTGCAAGAGCGCAGTGAGCAACTGCTGAGTCGTCGGTTCTGGCTGATGGTTCGTCATGCTTCCACGGTTGCATTACGTAAAAGTCTACATCAAACGAATGTGTCAGTTGTGTGAGCGATCGCCCTGTACTGCTAAGTAAAGTGCGATCGCTCAGCGACTATCCCTAGTCACGAAGCCTAACTGCGTTGACGTTTCGGTGCTTGATAGTAAACCTCTGCGCCTGTATTTGGTACAAAGCGACAGGTGCGATACGAGCGCACAAAGCCGCTCCAGATTGATTCATCTGACTTGCGGTAGTAGGTGCCCAGAATAGGCTTGATTGCCTTCGTCGCCGCTCTCAGGTGGTAGTGGGGCATGTTGAGAAAAATGTGATGCGCTACATGAGTACCGATGTCGTGGTGAATGGCATTGATGAAGCCGTAGTCGCGATCGATGGTCGAAAGTGCTCCTTTCAAAAAGTACCAGTCGCTATTGCGGTACCAGGGGATTTCCTGCTCGGTGTGGTGCAAAAACGTTACTAAATCCAGCCAGACCACAAAGACGATGTAAGGTCCTACGTAATACTGCACCAGGAACAGCCAGCCATAGGCATAGGTGAGTCCGCCCAGAAAGCCAATCATCAGCAGCCAAAGTGCTGTACTGGTCAACACATCCCATTTCTCAGATGGGCGAAACAGGTCACTGGCAGGATGAAAATGTGATCCTTTGCGATCGGACGATCGCTGAAACAAATAAATTGGGTACGCCAGTAGCGGCACATAAAAGCGAAAAAGCTTTTCGTACCAGGGCATTTGCTCATACTTCGCCTGCGACACGGGATACCAACTTTCGTCTGTATCAAGGTTGCCTGTGTTGCTGTGATGCGTCCGGTGGCTAATCCGCCAGCCGTGATAAGGCACCAAGATCGGCGTGTGGGAAAGGTGCCCAATAAGGCTGTTCAACCATTTTTGGCGTGAAAAGGAGCCATGACCACAATCATGCCCGACGACAAAGAGCGCCCAAAACATGGTTCCTTGCGCCAGCCAAAAACAGGGGAAGAACCACCAAGCGTTAAGAAAATGGGCGATCGCATAGAGAGCGGCGATGACTCCACAATCTAAAAAGAAGTAAGAAAGGGATTTCCAGACAGAGGGTTGAAAACAGTAAGCAGGAATACTTGCCTTCAGGTCTTGTAAGGTAAATGGTAGTGCTTCTGCACAAGGCGGCAAGGCAACTGTAGCAGATTCACCAGGGGCAATAAGGTTATGTGGCACGCAGTTTTTGATTTGACCTGATTTTTAGACAACGGCAACCATTCTACTGTCATGTTGCCGTGATCAGGATGGGCGGGATCACTGATCGACCAGTAATTTCACCCTGCCAGGTGTCAAGGCTCTACGCCACTACAGCCTGGTGTAAATATGGGTAGGCTAGTAATACTGGATACAATCGTCTGTTGTCTCTAACCCTTGGCAACCTCAATTGCCCGCACAGCGTGATCGCGATCGAAGAGTATCCGTGGCTTTAGCAAAATCTTGAACAACAGCAGTAGCGACTGGAACTCTCCCGGCGTTTTGCGTCGCTTCCATTGCCCTGGACGACAATACAGCATTTCCACTAAACAGCGCTGCTGCGCTAGGTTCAAGTGCTCAAACATCACTCGCACCGTCGGAAACTCATCCCTCATACCGCTACAGACCGCCACGCCTTGCAGCTTCAAGTCAACTTCCATCACTTCCAGCGAGACTGGTAGCGTTTCCCCCTCTGCCAAAGTTGGAAAGCCAGACTGGGTGAAAGCGATTTCAGCGCCCGCTTCAGAGATCATGGTAGTAACACCCCAGAGGCTAAGAGCTGAGGGCTTTGGATTGCTGTCACTTTGCGGCGAGGTAAGCAATAAAGAGTGAGGCGATGGTGCAACGAGTGTGCTCATACCATCCCGACGATGCCAATGCCTTACGCTCTCTACGTTCTCCCGTTTTGTGTCTGCCTGTCTTTGTGCTTCTGCGTCCCGCGGCTCGTCGATCGCTGGCAAAAAGCACAACCGTACCGTTCGGCGCAAGTCAAACCAGCCATTGGTATCAGGGCGTGGCACATCTAACAAAATCAACAGTGCAATACCCAGCATGATCAGGTTGTAACTACTCCAGAGCCAGCCAAGCCCCAGTCCTTTCAGTTCGGGGGTTACAGTTGCTGACCAGCCAATGACCATGCACATACCCAGGTTGCGCCACAGGCTGACAGCCGTAATGATAAACAGCACCATCAGCGGTAGTGCCAGATTCCAGTTAAAAGAATAGCGATCGGTCGCGGTTCCTTTCGGCGTGACGCTAAAGCCCTTCGAGAATGGATTCAGCATCACCTGAATGACCGTTAGCGCGAGGGGAAACGTCAGCACAAGCGAGTAAATATCTGACAGCAACGCCGATCGCGAATGGTGGTTAAGCCAGGAGAAAAACGTGAGCTGCACGACATAGTAGGGCAAGAAGAAATACATCAACTCATCTAGTGTCGCTCGAACGGGAATGACACCTAAAAAAGAGAACGCCAACGGTGCAATCAAGTAGCCGACACGAGAAAGGCTGGTAAACCAGTGCAGCAGTCCTTCTAAATGTGCCAAACGTTGTAAAGGGCTGAGACCGGGAATCGTCAGCGGATTTGCTTCGATAAAAAACGCCTGGAGCGTGCCGCGTGCCCATCGTAACCGCTGCGTCGCATGATCAGACATGTTATCGGCTGCCAAACCTGCACTCAACTTCTCATCCAGGTAGACCAGACGATAGCCCTGCGCTGCCAGACGAATGCCTGTAAAGTAGTCTTCGCTCAACGAATCGGTGACAAAGCCGCCCGTTGCTTCGAGCGCACTGCGCCTGACCACAAACGACGTGCCCGAACAAATGACCCCACCCGCACCATCCCGAATTGGTTGAATTTGACGGTAGAAGACTTCTTCTTCGGGTGTCAGAATATCTTCTAAGCCTAAATTACGGGCGATCGGGTCGGGGTTATAGAAGCTCTGAGGCGTTTGCACCAGGGCGACTTGCTCATCCTGAAAGAAGCCAACCGTACGCGTCAAAAAGTTCCGAGTTGGCACAAAATCGGCATCAAAGACCACGATCAGGTCGCTCTTCGTGTGAGTGCGCTCTTGGGCAGTCTGGGCGATCGCATGATTCAAATTCCCTGCCTTCGCATAGCGGTTGTCTGGGCGCGTCACGTACTCACAGCCTAGTTCCACCGCTAGCTGTTGTACGTCTGATCGACGTGTGTCGTCCAGCAAATAAACTCGCTTATGGGGATAATCGATTGCCTGACAGCCCACGATCGTGCGCCGCAAAATAAACAACGGTTCGTTGTACGTGGGCACGAGAATGTCAACTGAGGGGTTAAACTCGCCCTCTAGCACCGCGATCGCATTCTGGTCTGCTTCCCGACGACGGTCTTTAATCCGCAGCATCAAGAAAAGCTGAATAATCCCGCTAGCCAGCATAAGCATCTCCAGCGCAAATAAGCCCAGGCTGAAGATGCCATTCAAGGGATCAGCAAGGTTAAGGGTCGCCAGCGATCGCCAAGCAATATACCGTAGGGTCAATGCCAGCAAAATGCCGACTACGATCGTCCGTGACCAACGGCGCGGCTCTGGAGACACCTTCATTACTACCAGCGCGATCAGCAAAAGAATGACCGTTGGTGCTAACAGGTATTGCATCGCCACCATTGGCACTGCCAGCCAGAGAGGTGGTGATTCTTGTAACCAATTTAGTTGCGTAAAGATATGGTCAATATTTCCCTCTCCTACAAACCAGGCGGCGCAAACTCCAGCGGCTAACACTACAGTTCCCAAAAGAACCAGCGTCGCAATGCGAGGACGAAACGTTTGCCATTTAAAGTCTTTTAGAGTTGGACGCTTGACTCGAAAACTCGCCATCGGTTGCTTCTCCACCAGACTCGAACGGGTAATATCGGACACGCAGCTGAGAGAAATGATTGGTTTCATCGCTTCATACACTGTTGCTAGTATGGCAACTGCTTGAACCAAACGTAGCGATCGCTCAGCGACGTAAACACAAGTAGATGCCCACCAATGCAAGCAATACAAGATACGTTGAGTCTTTAGCCTAAGTTTGATGAATAGGCAGTTTGTGAACTGTCCAGTCACAACAGACAACTTCAAAGACACATAAAAAACTACCAGAATCAATTGATCCTGGTAGTTCTCATTGACCGCAACAATCAAGTTACTGAGCTATTTACCATCGTGGTCAGCATCACCGGGAAGGGCACGCTCTGCCCGATCCCATGCATCACGAGTCGCGTGCTTTGCCTTTTCCCAAGCTAGTCTACCGCCGCCATGCTGCGTTTCGTAATTTTGACGTAAGGTCGGTTCAGCCTGGTCATAAGTCACTCTCTGACCGTGATGGTTGGAGTATCCTTCATATCCAGTGCGATACGCTGGCTCGTAATCACTGTAGTTATGATCCGGCTCCACATAAGGGCGTGAGGCATAGTTCTCGCGCCAGTAGGCATCTTCAACCGTTGGATTGACTCTTTCAGCGACACTTTTACCAGCTAAACCACCGCCAACGGCACCAACAACCGCGCCAACGACCGCGCCAACCGGACCACCGATCGCGCCGCCAACAGCCGCACCAGCCGCGCCAGCACCAGCGGCACCAACCCCAGTGCCTACCGGATGAGCGCCCGTTTCGCCCGTGATTGGATCAAGGTTTGCATCCGGCGCACTAGTTTCTCTAAGCTTCTCGTTACTCATTGCACGTACCTCTCAGTTCAGTTAGTCTGGCGACAAACCCGATTAAGCCTATCGCTAACTAAACGGTATCGGTGGAGCTGTAGAAGGACGTGTACCAAGAGTAAGACACGTGACTCGACATAAAGACACAGATTGAAGCCAGGATTCAGTAGTCAGTGCTCAGTAGTGACGATCGACCGAGCATTAAATTGTCCTGCTCATTTTCGATCGCCTGTTTATACTCCGGCTCGCTACTAAGGACTGTTTCTTGGCGAAGGTGCTCCAAAGGGAGCGGCACCCGAGGGTTGACCAGAGGCAGGAGACGATTGAGACGGCAAGGCATTCGATGGTTGGCTAGGACTAGGGGTACCGAAAATGTTAAATGGGTCAGTCGTAGGATTAATCAAGCCAGGGCTAGCCGTTGGAGCAGGGATCACTCCAGACGGTTGATTGGTTTCGGCAGGTTGGGTTGCTAGTGCGACACGATCGCCGCCCACCTGTCGCATCACATCCAAAACCTGCACAACATCGTTATAAAAAGCAGTCTGCGAAGCATTTAGGACTAGCAACCCATCAGGATTTTTTTGGCGATAGTCCTGTAGCTGCTGGTAAAGCTGGACGCGATCGACAAACTGTTTATTGACAAACGTCTGTCCCGTTGAACTCACCGTTACCACCAGCATTTGCCGCGTCTGTGTCGCACCCGTGCTCGCCTTCGGCAAATCGATCTCGATTCCCTGCTGCCTAGTCAACTGAAGCGCCGCCAGAATAAAGAACGTCAAAATGCAAAAGATGACATCAATCAGCGGAATAATCTGAATTTGAACATCCTCAGGGGGCGAGTCAAGGTTAATTTTCATTACTCCGTCCTTAAAAAGCATCAACATCGTCAATGTGGCTACAACTTAGCGTCGTTGCCCACGGGTTAACGTTCACGCTCTGCATGAGGTGACGCGATCGCCCTACGGTTGTCCATCCGTTTTTTGTATCCAATGTTGCCGATAGAGCAGTTCCAGGTCATTACCAGCTTTGCGAAAGACTCTGACTTGGTTGAACAAAAAGCCTTGAAACAGTCGGTAAAACGCCAAGCTAAAAATTGCCACGATTAACCCACTAGCGGTTGCAATCAGCGCTTCACCAATCCCATTTGTTACTCCTGAAGTCGAAGCTGTGCCCAGATCGCCAAGACGAATCGATCGCAGTGACACAATCAAACCAATGACCGTACCCAGCAAGCCCAACAATGGAGCCAGCGCAATCACTGCTTCCAACACCTTGTCACCCCGACGCATCGCTGCCAGTTCATCATCGGCTGTCGCCTCAAGCGCCAAGCGAAACATCTCCGGATCAGCGTTTTCAAGCTGTAGTGGGCTATAAAGAAACCGTCCGATCGGCTGCTCGTGTGCCTGTCGAGCAATTTCCTTGGCGGTTCCCCAGTCCCTTCGTGAGGCATCCAGTACCCGATTGACGATCTCACGTTCTTTGAGCAACACATTCGTCCAAAACCAGGCACGCTCAATAATGACGCTGAGCGACAGGATTGAGAGAAAAAGCAGGGGCAAGATCGTGACTCCACCCTTTTGAAAGATTTCCGCAACGTTCACAGTCTGTTTTATCCTCCATACGTTCCCTACCTCAGATCTCCGCTTAATTGTATGCGTAAATCTGGGGCTACTCAATTTTAGAGATTTAGAACCACATTCAAGCAAACTGAAGAAACTTCAGTCAAAACTAAGCGAAATGTTGCAGTTTGAGTCCAAAGACTGAGAACAATGGGTAAGCCTTTGGTGACCATAGGGTTAAGAAGCGATCGCGTCAATAAAGCAATCCTTTTAGTCGTTGACAGATTCCCCGCTATGCCTCTCCCAGAGCCGTACTGGCGCACTCCTAAAAACAGGAGGATATCCACACCAGAATTCTCTGAAGCGATCTGCCAAGATTTAAATGTAATCGGAGGAGAAACCTTAAATGAAAGACTCAATCTCAGGTTGGTATCGCAATGTCATTCGCAATCCTAAGTACCGTTGGTGGATCATTGGCGGTTCACTGATCTATCTGCTTAGCCCGATCGATATTTCCCCAGACTTTATTCCCGTCGTAGGCTGGATTGATGACGGTCTCATTGCCACCTTACTCATTGCCGAGTTGTCGACTTGGGCGCTCGATCGCCTGAAAGGACGCAAGGGCGAAGAGCCGCTCCAGACGAGTGAAGCAGCCAGCCCAGGCTTCGCATCAGACACAAAAACTGTTGATGTCAATGCTGTATCAGCAAAGTAGACATACAGCCAGCAGATTTGATACTGCGATCGCGTCACTTTCAGACAGCACTTCTAGACAGCAAAGGCAACAGCAGTTAAGCCACTCGCTACTGCTGTTGTCCTTTAAGAAGGTACTGCGATCGTTAAAGCAATATCGTTGCCACTTTCTAGCCTATTGAACGGTTGCCACAGGCTCTTTTGCAAGGAACTTCTCCAGTTCCGTAAGAGCATCGGCATCGACCTTGGTCTGCATAGGGCAGAACTTGGGACCACACATAGAACAAAACTCAGCGGTCTTGTAAATATCCGCAGGTAATGTCTCGTCGTGGTATTCCTTGGCACGCTCCGGATCAAGCGATAGCTCAAACTGACGGTTCCAGTCAAAGTTGTAGCGAGCCTTAGATAGCTCGTCGTCACGATCGCGTGCCCCTGGTCGGTGTCGGGCAATGTCTGCTGCGTGAGCCGCAATTTTGTAGGCAATTAAGCCATTGCGAACATCTTCAGCGTTTGGCAAGCCTAAATGTTCCTTCGGTGTCACGTAGCACAGCATTGCCGTACCGTACCACCCTGCCATCGCCGCGCCGATCGCCGAGGTGATGTGATCATAGCCAGGAGCAATGTCCGTTACAAGTGGACCCAGAACATAGAAGGGCGCTTCCGAGCATTCCTCCATTTGTTTCCGCACGTTGAACTCAATTTGATCCATCGGCACATGACCGGGACCTTCTACCATTACCTGAACGTCATGCTCCCAGGCTTTGCGAGTAAGCTGACCCAGTGTTTTCAGTTCTGCCAATTGTGCCGCATCCGATGCATCGTGCGTACAGCCTGGACGCAACGAATCACCTAAGCTAAACGAGACATCGTAGCGCTTGAAGATTTCGATGATGTCCTGAAAGTGCGTGTAGAGAGGATTTTGCTTGTGATGATGCAGCATCCACCTTGCGATAATGCCACCGCCGCGCGAGACAATTCCCGTCAAGCGATCGCGCACCAAGGGCAGATGCTCAATTAAGATTCCCGCATGGATTGTCATGTAATCGACACCTTGCTGGGCGTGCTTTTCAATGATATGCAAAAAGTCGTCGGGAGAGAGGCTCTCGATCGTCCCATGCACACTCTCTAATGCCTGGTAGATGGGCACCGTACCAATGGGGATCGATGAAGCATTGATGATTGCTGTCCGAATTTCATCAAGATTGCCACCACCCGTCGATAGATCCATTAAAGTGTCAGCGCCATATTTCACTGCCAGATGCAGCTTATCGACCTCTTCTTGCAAGTTAGACGAGTTCGGTGATGCTCCAATATTTGCGTTGACTTTGCACTTAGAGGCAATGCCGATCGCCATCGGCTCCAGGTTGGGATGATTAATGTTTGCCGGGATGATCATACGACCCCGTGCAACCTCATCCCGAACCAGCGTGACTGGCAACTTTTCTCGCTGCGCCACATACTGCATCTCTTCCGTGACTATAGCTTGACGTGCATAGTACATCTGGGACACATTGCTCTGTCCACGCCGTTTAGCGACCCACTCTGTCCGCATATTCGATTCCTCAGATAAACAGCTTCCCTCCGCTGGTATTACCCAGGCTCAGGTTCTAAGGGACTATCTCAGCCTACTGATGCAGGCACCCCTAGCTTGACTGTGATTCTACCACCCCACGCAGAAAAGGGTCGATGGTGTTAGAGGATAGGGATTTTAGCGGTTACGGGATTAGGCAGTCACGCTTTAGTTGTGAGGCGCTTTTTCAAAAGCAGACTATGGCTAGAGACTTTGACATTAACTGGTCTACTGGTACGGTCTGCTGGCTCTAAGCGAGGCAATGTGTAAAAGCCAAACTTCTGCTTCAGCAGCAACCAGAAGAAGGGCAAGTCTTCGACCAGATATCGCTTCCAAAGACGCTGGGGATCACAGTAGATTCTAAACAACCACTCTATGCCCAAATTGCTCATCCATTTAGGCGCACGTTTGATGATACCCGCTTCAAAATCGATCGTGGCACCGACTGCCATGAAAATTTTGACATGAGGAAGCTTGTGTTTGTACTTATAAATCCATTTTTCTTGCTTAGGCGCACCTACTCCCACAGCAAGGACAGTTGCCCTGGATTGGTTAATAATCTCAATAATTTCCAGGCATTCCTGCTCATCTTTCTCAAACCCAAACGATGGGGAATGAGCGCCAACAACAATGTCTCTATGAGTTTTTTGATTGATCTTACGTTTAGCTTTTGCAGCAACGCCTTCAGCACCACCAAGCAAAAATATGGTGATGTTAGCGTTAGTTTTGTGAAACTCACAGAACCTCGGAAACAAGTCAGAACCTGAAACCTTTTCTTTAATTGGAGTTCCTAGAAGCTGTGAAGCATACATTAAAACTTGACTGTCACAAACCTTGTAATCCGCAAGGGTATAGACTTTCAGAAATTCTGCATCTTTCTGTAGCTTCATCAAGTGATCAACGTTTGGGGTAAGCACCACGCCGCTGTGGAGTTGATCTAGAAGTTCATGCATGGACAGATTGTCGATCGTAAGGTTAAGAATATCAACCTTTCTGAGTTCGTTAGTGTACTGTAAATACTGGACTTCATTAAGCTTGGCTTGGCTAACAAGTGCGTCTTCTAAGTCACTTCTGCTGATGATTCCGTCTTCCAGGAGAAGTTCTCCAATCAACCTCCAGCCAGATGTTTCGGCTTGCTGACGCTGTTTCTGCAAGGCTAGGTCGAGTTGCCTCTGATTGAGCAACCGTCTTTTCAGAAGAATAGAGCCTAAAGAGTGTCCAGTCATTTTCTTCAGAATTGGTTTATGAAATCGTCAGCTTATTGGAAATTAAGCACTCGCTCAGGACTTTCAACTGGATTCTTTCAGCAAGACTATAGTTCTTTGTGGGAACATTAAATGTCCACGACAGAAGCTTTCGTAGTGTCAGATGCGTCAAGAACGTAGAACACACGTGATTGCTGCAAGACTATTCAATCTAGATAATGTTGTGTCAGCGGAGCGAGCTTTGTTTTGGAGGAAACCGCAACACATTCAATATAAGATGAGGCAAACGGGCTAAGCTGCCCTAGCTAGACGGCTTCACAAAAAGATCACTAGAAGTCTAGCAATATCAAGCTTCGTTTCGCTCTGCCTAGAGACTAACTAGAGTGACTACTTAGTGAAGACTAAGATTTCCGGGTGACCCAGTCAGCCTGATAGACCCTAGATAATAGGATATCCAATAACTACTTCAAGTTCATGTGCTTACCTTTACAAAAAAATTATTATCGACAAAGGCTTAAACCATTCGTTGACGTTTTAGCTCTATGCCAGTACCGACAATAACGATCACGGTAAAGCTCTTTGCGGTTTATCAGGAGGCTTGCGGCGCACCAGAAATCACACTGGACGTTGAGCCTGGTACAGTCGTTGCGTCTGTGCGCGATCGTCTGATTGAGGCACATCCTCAGTTAACCCAGTGGCGGGAGCTGACGCGTTTTGGAGTCAATCTCCAATTTGTCGAGCCTGATCAGCTCCTGCATGATGGAGACGAAGTGGTGCTCATTCCTCCAGTGAGCGGTGGATAGAGGCTCGTTGGAGGGACGTGGCAAGCTCGTTCACGCAACGGCTGTCGCAAGCGGGTGCTCGCTTTGGTTAGAGAACAGTGTTAACTGAACAGTTACGTGTGCCGATCGAGGGCTAACTGAACCAGACGATCGACTAGATCAGGAAACGTAATGCCACTAGCAGCCCAGAGTTGAGGATACATGCTGGTGGCTGTAAACCCTGGCATTGTATTGATCTCATTAATAAAAACGTCTCCGGTCGCTTCGATATAAAAGAAGTCTACCCGTGCCAAGCCTGCCGCATCGATCGCGGTGAAGGCTTGTGTTGCCATTGTTTGAATCTTTGCTGTGATGGACTCCGGTAAGCGGGCGGGAATGATTAAGTCAGCTTTGCCTTCGGTGTACTTGGTTTCATAGTCGTAAAAATCGCTTTGGTACGTAATCTCGCCCACGATCGATGCTTGTGGTGCATCATTACCCAGCACGGCGCATTCAACCTCACGTGCGACTACCCCTGCTTCGACGATAAGGCGGCGATCGTAACTAGCGGCGCTATCTAGAGCAGCTTCGAGCTGGGCACGGTTTCTAACCTTGGAAATGCCGACCGATGAGCCGAGGTTAGCAGGTTTGACAAAGCAGGGGTAGTCAAGTGTGGCTTCAATGTGGTCGCACAACTTGGGATAAATGCAGGGATTAGACCAAACCTGAGCGCGACTAATCGGCATGTAGCTCACCTGAGGCAAACCGACTTGAGCAAACACCATTTTCATGGCGAGTTTGTCCATGCCGATCGCTGATCCCAGGATGCCAGAGCCAACAAAGGGAGCCTGCATCAATTTCAATAGTCCCTGTACGGTGCCATCTTCGCCATTGGGACCGTGCAGTACTGGAAACCAAACATCAACTTCAGCAACCGAGGGTGGTAAGCGCCAGCGATCGGAGGGTACGGCAGGTGCGTCTGATGCTAGCGGGTGACCGGATGCCAATACCTGTTGAGCAGGCTCGCCGTCGTGCCACTGACCGTTTTTCTGAATGTAGAACGGTAAGAGCGTATAGGTAGCCTGGTTGGCTTCAGCGTTGAATGCTTGCGCGATCGCTCGTGCGGAGGCGATCGAAACCTCATGCTCCCCAGAGCATCCCCCAAACAGTAGCCCAACGCTGCGTTTTGTCATGAAGCCATTATCCTAAAGGCTGGTACACGCCATTTGTGTTAACTGGAGCGTATGGACTTGGATATCAGCGATCGCAATGCAGTTGATTCCCAAAGACGATTTGCGACAGCTCACTGAACTGAACCTGAGCTTAGCCCCATCCCATAGCCAGTGTTTACAGGCTCTCATGGTATACCCAATAGACTTTCTTGCCAAACATCGAACAAGTAACTGAGTATTGCTGTGACCCTTACAGTACTCAAGGTAGGTTTAAAGTACAGATTTATTGCAGTGCTGCGTGAGCCAAGAAAGACTGGTAGTATACGATCTGTTGACCCTGAGTGCGTTGCACTGGCACACGTGGAGTTGGGTCTGCTGCAAGATTGGGTGTGCGGTTAGATGTTTCAGTGGCGGCTCTACCAGCTTTGATTTTCTGGCTTTGATTAGCTTGGCTTGAGTACGACAAACGTAACCATTAACGTTCACCAGATCACTATGGAACAGCAATCGCTGATTAAAAAGGCATCTGAGCTTGAGGTTCATATTGAAGTTCAGAACCGTCAGGGTTTGATGCTGGCAGAAACGCATCGCTACGACGAAGCACTTGCTTGTTATAACCGTGTACTCCGACTGAGAGAAGACAATTTCCCTGCGTGGTATGGGCGCGGTGCAGCGCTTGCCAACTTAGGGCAGTATCAAGCGGCGTTGCTGAGCTTTGACCGAGCGATCGCGATTAACTCCTGCCGTCATGAAACCTGGATCTTTCGAGCTGTTGTTCTGATTCATCTAGAGCGCTATCAAGAGGCACTGGCAAATTGCGAGCAAGCCTTAGCGTTGCAGCCCGATGATTGGGAAGCGCTGACCTTTCGTGGCGTAGCATTCTATTACCTGGGGCAGTACAAGCGTGCCTATGAAAACTACGATCGTGCCACTGGACAAACGGTACAGCCACGGAACCTGTTCGCATGGCTGAAAAAACTGCTGTCTAGCTTTCAGCCTGATTGTGCCCAACGACCTAGTTAGGCGACAAAACCGTCAATGGTTAAGTCTTCTTGAAGCGCCTGTCTAACTTCGTTGATGCAGGCGCTCAGCCTGCCATATTAATATTTTTGCTGCCAGTAAGTGTAGAAAAGGTTGGCAGCAAAAGAATACGGGTTGCTTGCAGTTATCAACTGAGCGCGATCGCCTCACTGCTGCTAACAGCAAAACCGCTCAAAACGTAGCGAAGTCTAACTGAATAGGACTGACGCATTTGCCCCATGCCAATTCTGAGGGCTTAATAAGCTCGGCTCTCCCAACCTTGGGGGCTAGGGGTGAAACTCGACAGCGTTTGCGTAAGTCCTGCTGAAGAATCTCCCAGCGTTTTGCTAGATAGTTTGCAATCAAACAGTACGTGTGCTATATCTATGTACAGATTGTACGACCTAGTACAGTCATGAAGCGAAAGAACCGTTCCAAACTACTGCACAATACCTACATAAGGAGATTCTCAAATGAGTACGGACTTGAAAGCAACGTTTGAAGACATCAAGAACCGAGTGCTGCAAGGCAAAGCGATGGATGTCTTTGAGCAATACTATGCGGACGATGTGGTCATGCAAGAGAACGATAACCCGCCTACTATAAGCAAAGAGGCAAATCGCCAGCGAGAACTAGAGTTTTTCTCAAAGCTGACCGAATTTCGTGGAGCTGAGGTCAAAAGCGTTGCCTATGGCGATGACGTGATTATTTCTGAATGGTTTTTAGACTACACTCACGCCGATTGGGGCAAACGCACCTACGACCAGGTTTCGGTGCAGAAATGGAAAGATGGCAAGGTCATCTACGAGCGGTTTTACTACGCCAGCTAGATCGCTTGTTTAGATAGGGCTTAATTTGGGGCGATCGCTACCATCACTACAGGGGCGATCGCCCGCCACTCGTTCAAGACAGGGTGGGTTTCCCATTGACTCTAAATGCCGTGGCTTTTGCCAATCACCCAATGGCGGCGGAAGAAGCGCGACAACGACGATTCTTCCAGCGTGAGGCAAATGGGGCGACCGTGGGGACACGTACGTGGACTGCGGGTTTGCTGCCACTGATCGAGCAACGTTTGCATTGCTTGCAGTGTGAGTGATGTGCCATTGCGAATGGCGCTACGACAGGCTGTAGCAACTTGTGCGGTTTGTAAATCGCCGCCCAGACTGAGTTCCAACAGCGCTTCGGTGCAGTCGTCTCGCTGTGCCAGTATTGCGGGAGCCGATCGCACCATCCACACCTGTTCGCCAAACGGCTCGATTTCTAAGCCTAACCGTTGCAACTGCTCAACCTGAGCCACCGACAATTGGTGCAACATCACAGCGGCTTCTAAGGAAACCAGTTGCCAGCGATCGCATAACTGCTCGTACAACACCCGCTCATGGGCAATATGCTGCTCGATCAGCCAAACGCCAGTAGGGTGCTCAGCGAGAATGTAAGTGTTGTGGACTTGGGCAAGGGCTTTGAGCGGTGAGGAGTGAGGGGTGAGGGGTGAGGGGTGAGTTACTTCTGCTCCCCTGCTCCCCTGCTCCCCTGCTTCTGACTGCTGAACCCTTCTAGCGCCATAGCCGCTTTCGGCTTCAGCAGTCTTTATTAACGTCCCAACTCGCTGAGAGTAAAGAGTGCTAGAGAGGTTCATCGGACTCAGACGGAGTGCCTGCTCGATCGCGCTAGCAATCTGTTCTCGCCAGTCGTCTAAATGATGCAGGTAGATTTCGGCTTTGGCTGGGTGACGGTTCCAGTCAATTTGGTCGGGAGGCACCTGGAGATGCACGATGCAAATGGGGAACCGATCGCGCGGCAACACTTGCCGAAAGCTTGACAGGATCGTCTGCTCTAGCGCTGGCATTGCTACAAAGCGCCCGTTGATGGCGACCCGGAGCCAATCTGGGCGGTGGCGATGACAGCGATCGGGTAAACCGAGAAGAAGATAAAGAGACGGCTGACGGCTGACGGCTGAAAGCTGAAGGGAATTTTGACTCTCGTCACCTTTTATCCTTTCGCCTTCATCCTTTATCCTTTCACCTTCTACCGTCAGTTCTTGCAAGTCTCCCATCTGTACATCGCGCAGAATTTGAGGCAGGATTTGCTGTGCGGTTTTACCAGACCAGAGATGAAACCAATCGCGATCGCGGGGAGACCCACTGTGAGTATCGGTTTGCTGCACCTGCCAGGTGACGTGAGGATGACAGAGCGCAAGTTGATGAATCATCGCTTGTACGGCTCTCATCTGTTGCGCGAGAGGAGGCAAGCCTTGACGACGAGCAGTCCAGTTACCAAAGAGGCGATCGACTGTTACAACCGTACCGGGCGCGATCGCCACAGGTTCTACCTGCAGTGGCTTGCCCTGGTTGTCGTAGCTGACTTGCCAACCCTCAGCCGCGTCGGCAGGGCGGCTCAAAATTTCTAAAGTGGCGAGTTGAGCGAGGCTGTGTAGCGCTTCGCCACGAAAGCCCAGGCTGGCAATGCGCCAAAGATCCTGGCGGTCTCGAATTTTGCTGGTGCTATGGGGTGCTGCGGCTTGCTTCAGGTCTGCTAAGCTCATACCCCCGCCGTTATCGGCAACGCGAAGTCGCCACTGCTCAGGGTAAAGCGAAATGGTAATGCGTGTTGCGCCTGCATCGAGCGAATTTTCTGCCAACTCTCGCACCACTGCTGCCAGCGAGTCAATCACTTCACCCGCTGCAATGAGATGCACAACCTCTACTGGTAAAGCTTCAATCCCAGATGCCATAGCTCCTAGTGTAGGCGAGGCAGGGGTAACTGGACTTGAGTTTTCCAGGAAGGCTGGAAGCTAAAAGCTAAAGTCTTACACTCGGTTTAACCGATGACAAGCTGCTAATCATCCCTGTCCCAATGCGACGGAGAGCGCGACCGAGAATCGCGTTAAAGGGCAGATCGCCTGCAAGCAGTTGGGTGGCAATGTGGGCGGCTTTGGGATTCTTAACACCATATTGATAGAAAATTTTGGGGTATTGGTAGAAGAAATAAGCCAGTCTACGGGCGGCATTAAAACTGTTGGCGAATTCGTCGTGGATGCGATCGCTATAGGCTTGAGTCGTCCCGCTAGTCACGCATGTTGCCGCGATGATGCCGCTTTTTGCTGCATGTAAAATGCCATCACCAAAGAGTGGATTGATCAGCCCAGCCGCATCGCCAACGAGCAAAATGCGTCCATCGGCTGTATTAAGTCGTTCTTTGCCGCACCAGATTGGTAGGGGATGGGCATGGAACTTCATTTGCGCGCGATCGTATGGGAGTTGCAGCATCTCTAGATAGTCGAAGATTGACTGTCGCAGTGCTTCTCGAATCTGACGATCGCTGCGGGCATCTTGACGAGCCGGACGAAACAAACCAGCCCCGATATTTAAGTGATCGGCTTTGGGAAACACCCAGGCATAGCCATGCTTCACGGCACCATATTCTAAGTGAGCCACATCTGATTGCAGATCGGGATGTCCAGTGCCCCACTCATGCGGAAACTCGACTTCCATACCCAGCGCGATCGCTCGTGTTTGCCGTAGTTTTGCTGCTTTTGCTGTCACGCCATTCGCACCATCTGCACCAATGACTGTGCGTGCCGTTGCCACAAAGGCATCACCCTTGCTGAGAGTGCCGTTGGCTTTAGTCACCTGAGCACGGACGCGGACACCATCATTCTCCACTTCTACAGAACGGACTGCCAGACCATCCCGCAACTCTGCTCCTGCCCGCACGGCTCTCTGCGCCAAGGCATTGTCAAACACAGAACGCTGCATCATCCAGATCGACAGTGGGCGATCGACACCCAGCGGATTAATCGCAGCCAGATAGGGATCATCAAAATGCCACGTCTGCCGTAGAGAGACCACATCGGATTCGACAAATGCCTCCGGTGCTAAATCGTAGAGCAGCGATTGCATCACCATCGGTGTGCCGCCGCCACAGGTTTTATGACGCGGCAGAATTTGCTTTTCCAGCAATGCTACCTTCAGACCCGCTTGAGCCGCAGTCGCTGCTGCCATTGCACCCGCTGGTCCCGCACCACAAACAATGAGGTCATAGTTCAACACCGATCGTTTCGCTCCAGACACTTATTCCAGTTAACACTACGCGACGCAGAAATGGGTCAGCGCAGGGAGAGGGGGGAGTTGAGACGATTTAGACACGATGCCTAACAGGACAAACCTGCACAAGCAGGGAAATTTGTAAACGTTTCAGCACAAATTTTTGCAAATTGTAAATTAACTTGTTACATTGCAAATATCGCTGATAAGGATTCCTCATGCACCATCTCTTCGGTATCATTCCCCTGCCGCCACCACTCAAGGCGCGATCGTTAGTTTATGACCTCAAAGCCCGTCTCGACTGGGGCAAGCCAGCGCTGACCATTTTAGATGTGCGCGATCGCAGCCTTTTTAACGCCAGTCATATCTCAGGCGCGCTGTCGATGCCAGTTGATGGACTGATCGATCGGGCGCGTATCAGCCTGCCGCTCAACCGCGATCTCTACATCTACGGCGAAACGGATGAAGACAGTGCTGAGATCGCCAATCGGCTTCGTGCGGCTGGTTACCGAAACGTCTCTGAAATTCGAGGTGGCGTGTCTGCCTGGAAAGCGGTCGGCTTTCCGATCGAGTCTGTGCTCACGATCGCCGAAATCTAGCCAGAGGGTAAGAGAGTTTTGCGTTTGACAGTGTAAGTTTTGGTTGAGATCACTTAGTTGAGATCAATTAGGTAGTTGAGATCAATTAGGAGTTGTACAGAAATAACAGCATGGTCTGTAGCCGTCAGCGAAAAGCTGATAGCTGATAGCTAATCCAAGCGTGTGCAGTGATTTTTTAGCAAGCTCTTCCAACGCAGTTCTCTGGTTTGCTCTCATGTGTGGACGATTTAGCCTCACTCAATCAACGGCAGCGCTTGCGGAAACATTCCAACTGGAGGAACTACCCGCATGGCAGCCACGTTACAACATTGCACCGACTCAAACGGTGATTGCGATCGCCAACGCATCCGGCTCACCACAAGCGCGACTGCTGCGTTGGGGGTTGATACCCAGTTGGGCTAAGAATCAGACAATTGGGGCAAAGCTCATCAATGCTCGTGCTGAGACTGTGGCTGAAAAGCCTTCGTTCCGTGCGGCATTCAAGCAGCGGCGTTGCTTGATTCTGGCAGATGGTTTTTATGAGTGGCAGCGAGTCGATCGCAAGACCAAGCAACCCTATTACTTTCAATTAGCTAACAAGCAGCCGTTTGCCTTTGCAGGGCTGTGGGAGCGCTGGCAGGGTGATGGTGATGTCGTTGAAACCTGCACGATTCTCACCACGCAGGCGAATGAGTTGTTGCAGCCCCTTCACGATCGGATGCCCGTCATGATTGATTCACAGGATTACGATCGCTGGCTAGAGCCAACGCTGGCACCTGATCACCAAGCCTTACTGCACCCCTACAATGCTGCTTTGATGCAAGGCTATCGTGTGAGCGATCGAGTCAATCGCGCTACGAACGAAAGCCCTGACTGTATAAATCCGCTTTAGTTTCTCTTTCCTCACAGGCTGAAACGATTAGCGCGTGAGGTAGCAATGTGAGGCACTGACTCACTCACCAACAACTTCCACTCTCCCTCTTCCAGCCTTCCCCAAGCCGTGCAATAATGATGCGACTGTCGTCCGAGCACGCTAATGGTACAAGCACCCCAACGTCTAGACGCTATCCATAGCGTTTCAAGAGCTTTTGAGCCGAGTGTCGATCTCCACTTTCGGTTACCTGACCCAGAAGATGAGCTGATCCCAGAACTGGAGTTTCAGGAGCAGGTGGAGCAGGCGTGGCAGGTGTGCGATCGCTTTGACCTGCAAACCGACATCTGGCGCGGACGCATTTTACGGGCAGTACGCGATCGTGAAAAGCGACATGGAGACGGACGCGGTACAGGCTTTCTCAACTGGCTGAAAGACCGCGAAATCAGCAAAAGTCAGGCGTACACCATGATTGAGCTGGCGAACAGTGCCGATACGCTCTTGGACGGTGGCTATCTGGAACCCGAAGATGTCAACCAGTTTAGCAAACGAGCGTTTGTAGAAACGGCGCAATCGGCTCCCGAAGTGCAGCAAATGGTGAGTGATGCGGCTCATCGCGGCGATCGCATTACCCGTCGTGAAGTCCGTCAGCTTTCGGATGACTGGACGGCGATGACATCAGATCTGCTGCCTACTGAAGTGAAACAAAAAGCGGCTGACCATACCATTCCGGCAAAATATCTTGCGCCGTTGGTCAAGGAAATGCAAAAACTACCAGAGAGCCACCAGGTTTCGATTCGCGCTGCCGTTGCGGAAACGCCCGACGTGGATACCCTCAAGCAAGCCACCTCTGAGGCACGCTATCTATGGCGCTACCTGGAAGCTGCTGCAAATGTGCAGGCACTCAACAACGAATCCCTCAATTTGGAATTGGCGCTTGAAGAAGCGCTCCGCCTTGGCTGTCTCAGTTCTGCTGCTGATTTGGTCAACCATGCTGCTCAGCTTGAGCAAACGGTGACGAAGCTTTATCTCACCTGGAAGCGCCTGAATGCTCTTTCTGAGCGACTCTACCTTGACAGCGGTGCGAGTACGCCGCATTTGCGATCGCTCCTCAGTTGTCTTGCGCCCCTCTCTGGCGACATCATTGAAACCTCACTGACAGGCGGCGGCGATCGAACGATTCGTCTCCAGGTGTTGTCGAATGCAGACGTGGAAACGCCTTAACCATTTACGCCGCCTACTTTACGCTGCCTACTTTCGCAGCACTTGCCTGAATCTTGCCCACAGATGGCGCGGATTAAGCCAATGGCGATATCGTTGTGCCACCTCTTTGCCCGCTAGCAACGCCCCAATCCAGAAAAAGATCTCGCCAAGAATGAGCAATCCTGGTACAAGCACAGCTTTCTGAGCCAGGGTAACTGGCATCAGGGGTATAGCCACGATCGCCAGCCACATCAGGCAAGAAAAGACAATGAGAAAGAACCCAAATTGCTTCATTCTGAACGTTTAGCACCTCTGAACCGTTCCCTCCCATGATGAAACATATCTGCGTTTTCTGCGGCTCTAATCATGGAGTCCGATCGAGTTACAAAGCAGCGGCTCAAGCACTTGGGCAAGCGTTGGTCAGGCACGAGTTGGGTCTGGTGTATGGCGGCGGTAATGTCGGCTTGATGGGCACGATCGCTGACGCTGTTCTTGCTGCTGGAGGCACGGCGATCGGCGTGATGCCCCAGGCTTTAGTTGACAAAGAGCTGGCTCATAAGGGACTAACTCAACTGCATATCGTTGGTTCTATGCACGAACGCAAAGCGCTGATGGCAGAGCTGTCCGACGGCTTCATCGCACTTCCCGGCGGCTTCGGCACCTTTGAAGAGTTTTGCGAGGTGCTTACCTGGTCACAGCTAGGGTTTCACCAAAAGCCGTGTGGCTTGCTGAATGTCGATGACTATTACAGTCCGCTGATCGCCATGTTCGATCACGCTACCAGTGAGCAGTTTGTACGTCCTCCCCATCGATCGCTCGTCCTGGAAGCACAAGACCCCGATCGCTTGCTAGAAAAACTCGCAGCCTACAAGCCGATTGCCGTTCCGAAATGGATCGATCGCCAAGAAATTTAGTAGTGAGAATGAGTGCCGCTTTCGCCCTTTCTACTGCCCCCTTTCTCACCCACGTCCTACTTCCTACTTCCCATTCCCTCTCTTAAGTCTGAGTACAGGTCATCTCTTCAGGACGAGGGAAATGTCGATCGCGCAAGACAGAATTAGTAGCGTAGATAACAAATTTAATTCCAAGTGAGCGAGACTTGATCTCTGCCGCTGGAAGGAGGAAAAATGGCTTTAGGACATCACAAGCGCGCAGTTGGTACCTTTTCTAACTATAGCGATGCCGAAACGGCTGTGCGTGAGTTAAGAGATAGCGATTTCCCAATGGATCGAGTTTCGGTTGTCGGTCGTGACACCGATCGTGCCGCTGATATTGCTGGTGCGGGTGCTGGCGACAGCCTCGGAGACAAAAGTAAGCAGGTGGCTCACGATACGCAAGCCGACGAAGGCGCAAAGAAAGGTGCCGCAGCAGGTGGTGCATTAGGTGGGCTGACAGGTCTACTGGTTGGGTTAGGTGCCCTTGCTATTCCTGGGATTGGTCCAGTGATGCTGGGTGGCGCGTTGGCAACCGCATTGGCAACGACTATTTCTGGTGGTGCGATCGGTGCCGCAGCGGGTGGTCTAGTCGGCGGTCTGGTTGGCTTAGGTATTCCTGAAGACCGTGCCAGAGTTTATAACGATAGCGTCTCTAAAGGCGGCTACCTGGTGATTGTTGACGGTTCTGAAGACGAAATCCGACGTGCAGAAACCGTCTTGAGCCATCGTGGTATTCAAGAATGGGGTGTTTATGACTCACCTGTGACGGATGCCGATCGGACAACTTACCCTACAGGCACTGGCACTGCCTATACAACGAGTGAAACGACGCGGCGTGACCCTTTGCTCTAGGGCGCGTTATCAATTAGCTCCAAAACCCTGCGGTATCAGCCTGATCGCGCCCGCCCCAACACACCGGGCTAGGGGCTGGCACACTTGCTGAAAAGCATGTGTAGTTGTAATTGATGACAGCCCCTAGCCACTGCCAGTGCTCGAAGTGCCTTGTAGAGGTGAGCCTCAGCCCGTCTCTACAGGTCTCCTTTAACCAATACGATTTCAAACGAATACGATTTCAAACGAAGGATGAAAACAATGAAAAAGATTATACCCCTGCTGCTAGGTGGCTTTTTGCTGGTAAGCACAGCCGCTTGCAACAATGCCAAAACTACGTCAGATGCTCCGAATGCCACCGACAACAATGGTCAGGTGCCCAAAGCCCAAGACGCTAAAACGGCTCAGGATGATGCGACGAACGACATTCGCAAGAAGCAAATGGAATCTGACATTCGGGCACGTGAGCAGCGCAACGAAGCTGGTGGCGATCAGATGAAACGAGCCGATGGTGATCTGGAAAGTGAAGTTCGTACCAAACTGGAAGCCAATATCCCCAACGGAAAACTTGTGGTCGATGCTAAAGATGGTGCAGTAACGGTCGGTGGCACTGTGCCAACACAGGCGCAGCTTGCTAAAGTTGAACCCTTAGCGAAGGAAATCAAGGGTGTTAAGAACGTTGCAGTTAAAGCAACCGTAGCTGCTCCCGCCGCCAAGCAGTAGACGCACAATCTAGTTAACGCTTTGTAAGGGGAGGCATCGCTTCCCCTTCTTTTGTAGTTGGCTCGATCTATGCGTTCTAACCACGCTTCCATCGTCTTCTGATGAACCAATCCATCACGGTTGATGTGCTGACTGCCGCGCCTGTAGCCAGTATTCCAGACTCACCAGCAACCAAAGCTTTACGCCATAGCGTCCCCAGATATCACCGTTGTACTCTAACCAGTTGCGGATGAGGGTTTGATTGAGATACGGAGCGATCGCGGCGTTGCGGCTTAGTAAGAGCGATCGTGCTTGGCGGTTCCAATGCTCCCGAAACCCAAGCTGTACGGGCACCATCATGCCGCTCTTGGAACGGTGAACAATCGCTGCTGGCAACAAATCGGCAACGGCTTGCTTCAGAACAGCTTTTTCCTGTACGCCTGAGAGCTTGTAATCTGGCGGTATGGTCATGCTTAACTCAATAACCCGTGGATCGAAGAGCGGCGATCGACCATCAATACCTGCCGCACGAGTCAGGTTATTCACTTTCGTCAAAATTTGATCCGCACCTTTGAAGGTGATGTTGAGTGCCATCAGCCGATTCAAGTAGCGATCGCTTGAATGCAGAACTGGCGTAAAGACCGATGCTTCTGACTGTACCGCTACCCAGATTTCGGGCTTCAGCAGTTGGGGCAAATCCGCCGCACACTTCTGAAACGAGTGCAGATAAGCTTGCAATGCATTCTGTGAAGCGATGCCGCCATACAGAGCATTGATGAGCATCGGCTGATTTTTGGGTCCGCCAAAGCAGGGATCGCCGCCCTCTCCATTGAGCACCGTCTGCACGGAATCTGCTGCCAAACGTCCCAGCAGTAGATTCGGCACCGTCAGGGGATCACCGATCGGGTCATCTAGTGCTGCCATTGTCTCTGGCAGGTGCTCCCACATATCCTTAAAGGTGATTTCCAGGATGTGGTGCTGCGTTTGACAGTGCTGCGCCACCAAGTTGGAAAATTCAAGCTCGTTGGGGCGATCGGCACCAAAATGAATCGAATAGGTGTGTAGTGGCGCATCGTGAAGTTTCGCTGCCAATGCCGTAATGCAGCTAGAATCCAAGCCACCAGAGAGAAAGACCCCCACGGGTTCTCCTGGCGGCAAATGCTCCTGCACAACCTGCTCAAGCAACGATCGGAGACGATCGCCATGCCACTCCAACGGCTGGTCGGGATGTGTAATTTGTTCTTGCAGGTGCCAATACGGTTGTATCGTCTCATCCGGCAGTTGCACTGAACTGCCGGGGCGTACTTCTCGCACCTGCTGCCAAAGGGTGCGTTCTCCAGGCACAAACGCGCAGCAGAGATAATCGCGCAAAGCTACCAGATCGATGGCTGCGGAAACGTAAGGCGCGATCGCACTCAAGGTTGGAGCAATCCAACGAGTCGCACCGTCTGTTGTGTAGTAAAGGGTGCGGACACCAGCCCGATCGCGCCCTAAATAGAGCTGTTGCCGTTCTCGATCCCACACCACAAGCGCAAATGCCCCCGGCAACTTTGACCAGGTGGTGATCCCTTCTCGTTCCCAGAGTTGAGCCACCAGCCAGCGATCGCGCTCAAGCAGCGTCGCCTCTTGATTTTCGACAACAAGTGCGATGTCAAACTCTCGCATCAGAAGTGCGCGATCGGGCAACCACACATCACCAATCAGCACAAAACGCTGGCTGGGGCTAATGGTGACTGAAGACTGATTGCGATCGCTAGCGACGATCGCCACATGATCATCCCGCCAAACAGTCGGCTCCTCTACCGCATTAACTGCACCATACACCACACGCCATGCTGAAACATCTGATGCCGATGGTGTGGGTGGACATGCAGGAAACCCGCGCCACCAATGCTTTAAACTCACAGCTTCTCGTACGTGCAATAGGGCAATCTTAAACGAGTTGTCAGCAGCAACGGTAGGTGGTTAGCGGTCAGCAGTCAGCGATCAGCCATCAGCTAGCTATTAGCGATCAGCCGTCAGCGCTCGGCTAGTCGTTTCTATCTGTACAGGCATGAGTAAGCAGTCTTTGATCTGGCAGCAGTAGAAGCCGACCATTGAACGCTTTCAAGGTGCCCGTTCTTCGCTGTCAATGGCTGCTGCATTGACCAAAAGCTGACTGCTGATGGCTGACCGATTTCAAGCTAGTACGATCGACTATTGCCTTTTTGAATATCCCGCGCCATCGCTCGAAACGTATCCAGGTTGGAATCTTCACGACGACGCTCTCTCGGATCTTTGATTTTGGGCGGATTGTCGGCTTTAGGCGTTGTCCAACCGCTGATTGGCGCTTTCTGCGCGGCAAAGGTTGAAGACCTGACGGTCGCCTGTGAGCCTTGTAGCGCGATCGCCTGATCTTTCTGCGCCTGCGATCGTTGGATTGAAGAAACTAACGAGGTTGTCCGGGGTACTTCACCATCAAGAGTTTTGGGGAACGATCGCTTAACCTCCCGTGCTGCCTGCATATAGTCGATGTCTCCAAACGTTTTGGCATCGCTAGAGTCAAGGTAAAAGGCTTGTGGCTTCGGCTTTGGCAGTCTTGGCGCAGCTTCTGGTGGTGGAGCCGATTCGGTATCCGCCGCTTGCTTGGCTCTAAAGATGCCTTTAATGAATCCAACCATGTGGCGTTATCCTGCTGTTACTTTATGTAAAGTATTATAAGTATTTATAACTGACCCCGGCAATGCTTTCAAGAAAAAGGATTTGAGGCATTGAGAAAGATTTAGCTGTCAGCTATCAGCTATCAACCGTCAGCTACTTGCAGTGAGAATAGTTGAGCGAGCAGCATCAAAGTAGCTACTGCTTACTAACGACTGACCGCTGACCGCTGACCGCTAATCTCAAGGTCGAATCACGTGATGCAGGTCTAACGACTATCAGCTACTTGCAGTGAGAATAGTTGAGCGAGCAGCATCAAAGTAGCTACTGCTTGCGAAAGGCTGACCGCTGACCGCTAACCGCTAATTTCAAGGTCGAATCACACGATGCATGTCTAATGACGGCGGTGCTACATTTGTCTGCGTCAGCATGTCGTGAATTTGTCCGCGATGATGCGTTTGATGGTTGAAAAAATGAGCGACCAGCAGAGCGGCAGGATCATCAAGCTGCCGCCCTTGATTGTTGACATACTGAATGGACTGCGCCAGAAACTCATTGGTCAAGCCAGCAGCAAAGGTTTCGATGTGCTCGTCTTGAGCAACGCGAGCAACCCGCAAGGCATCAAAGTTTTCATAGAGAATGGCGTTGAGACCGATTGACGGTGTAGTGCCGCCTTCAAAACGGGTCACCCAAATGCGATCGCCCACCATAATGTGATTGAGCG
The DNA here is from genome assembly GCA_019358895.1 of Tildeniella nuda ZEHNDER 1965/U140. Classification (GTDB taxonomy): domain Bacteria; phylum Cyanobacteriota; class Cyanobacteriia; order Leptolyngbyales; family Leptolyngbyaceae; genus Stenomitos; species Stenomitos nudus. Next base: position 176,779 of record JAHHIG010000008.1, read on the forward strand.
TGCCATGAATACTCTTAAAGAATGCTGGGCGAGTGCAGGTACGTTCTGCCTCTGAAAGCTGCGCGCAAGCATCGTAAAGTTTGCAGTTTGCAAGGGTGTTGTAACGTGCCAGCGTTTGGAAATGTTGAACGAGCATGGGGGAGGCGCGAAACGGAGATTTGAGTTTTAACTTCTGACTACACTTTTAGTCTTTAGTGAAGAGGGAGTAGGGAGTGGGGAGTGGGGAGTGGGGAGTCGGGAGTCGGGAGTAAGGGAGTAGGGAGTGGGGAGTCGGGAGTGAGGCTGTTTTCGCCTTTAGCCTTTAGCCTTTAGCCTTTAGCCTTTAGCCTTTAGCCTTTACTTTCGCTAAAGCTGTTTTAACACTTCGGGCAAGAGCTTCGCTGGGATTTGAGAGAGCGCTAGTGTTTGCCCTTTTGACCCGAATTCCGTATGGAAGGCACGCATGGTTTGGATGACGTAGCTGAACACAGTCTGGTAAAGCTCTGTTTGGGGTTGCCAAGTTTGGAGTGCCTGAAGGTGGTGGTGCAAGGCAGCTTCCAGGTGTGCGGAGCGTTGGGCGCTGGTTTCTCGACTATGTTTATCCGTAGCGACCTGGTAGTAAGCAAGCCCCAGATTATTATGAGTCGCGGCGGGATCAAAGGAGAAGGCAGTAGGGGCAACAGTATTGTCTGTTAGATATTCTACAGCAGCGATCGCGGTTTTATAGGCTGCGATCGCCTGGTGAAAACCTTCGCAGCGTTGCTCATGCTTATTCTCTAGCAGGTTCGCAAGCTGCCAATAAGCGGTACCAAGATTGTTTTGCGTGGCGGCATAGGCGGCAGGTGCAACGTCGAGTGTGCGATAGATCAGGGCTGCCCGATACGCACCGATCGCCCGTTGCAAGAGGTCAGCCGCCGACAGATCTTTGCCCTTAGCCGTGCCTACACCGAGGTTTGCCTGGGGCTGCTGTGCCAGATTCCAGTACGCAGTCCCTAGATTATTTTGAATCATGGCGTAGTGCATAGGCTCGCAATCGGGACTGTAGTAGCGCAATGCCTCGAAATAAGCCGCGATCGACTGTTTGAGTCGTCGTATGGGCTGCTGGTGCTGCGCCAGGTTCCAGTACGCGGTACCCAAGTTATTTTGCGTCGCTGCATAGCGTGCTGGATCGTCATGCAGTTGGCGATAGCGGAGGGCTGACTCGTAGGCTCCTACCGATTGCTCTAAGCTTTCTGCTGGTGTGCGAAACCGTGCCATGTCTCCATACGCCGAACCGAGATTGTTCTGAATCATGGCGTAGTTGTGCGGACGCGTTTCGGGATTGGTTTTGACCAATGCCTGCTGATACGCCGCGATCGCCTGATCCAGGTACGTCAGGCTGGTGTCCGTATCTGCTTCTTGCCGCGATAGCATCCAGTACAAATTGCCAATGTCATTCAACACGTCAGACCATTGCAAGGAGCCATCGTCTAGCCATTGCAGCGTCTGCTCGTACACACAGATAGTTAACAGTAAGTGCTGTGAGGACGCATTACCCTGCTCAATGCGATCGCGGCAAAGGGTACCCAGATTTTGATATGCCGCCAAGAGTGTTGCCTTTGGAGCCTGTTGCAGATGCAATTGCTCGATCTGCTGCAACGCCTGAACAATCCTCGAATTTTGGCTAGAAGCGTGTTCGCCCTCTTCAGCCACAACTGAAAGAATGAGGTCGGCTAACTCCAGTGCTGCCTGACTCTGGCTGGAGGAGTCCGTGTTGCTGAGCTGGGTTGGCGTATCGATCGGCTCCGCGATCGCAGAGCCAACAGCGCCGTTTCCTAGTAGATTTGCTGCTACAGGGGTCGTAGCCTTGCCATTTTGACTGTTCTGACTGGCATCCTGGTCGTCGCTTGAAGGGTCATTGCTTGAAGCGTAAGTGACGGCAGCATCGGCTACAGTGACCCTGTGAGTAGGCGCGATCGTCGGCGAAGCCGCTTCAGCAGCACTGTTCGTCTGATCCTGTACTGGCTCTGTAAGATTATCGGTATTCTGATGACTAGAGCCGTCTAACAGCGCTAAATCGTGGCTCAAAATATCCCAGAGATTCTCTTTTGGTACCGCTGCCTTCGCTGATTCATGATTTTGGCTAGCATTGACCGCCTGAGCGATCGTGTGGTGAGGCGGAAACGCGACTACACTCTCATCTGGTGGGCGATCGTCCTGGTTTGCCGCCGCTATGGGATGAGATGCGTACCTAGCTGGCGCTGCAATCTCACCTTGACGCTGATCTGCCTCACTGACAGCAGTTTGCGGCGGGGATGCGGCGGATGTGTAGCGAGTATCCAGACGAGCGGCAATGGAGCGCACGGGCGTTGGGTCGCCCTCAAATTCAAACAGAGCTGTGTGCCAGTTCCAAAAATTAGGCGCTGATTGCTGTACAACGTTCAGCCATGGACGCGGTAGCCAGAGCAGCAGCGGCGCTTCTAGACAGGACAAGTAGTGCTCAACCTGCTGTAGGGAGCTTAGAAAGCGCTTCTGTACCTGAGCAGGTTGACGGGTTAAGCGCTCGGTGCCCAAAATCTGAAAACCGGGCGATCGGGCGCGTTGACTAGATTCCTTCGGTGGCGGATACTGTGCCAACCACTCAGCAATCTGCACCATCGGACTGGGATCGCTCAGATTCAGGTTGAGGCTGACCAATCGAGGGTAAAGTCGGCGTGATGGCAACGGGATGTTTGAGAGTGGAGTCTGTGCATCGCGATCGTCTGTAACGACTGACAGCCGATGGTTAAGTGGCGAAGCAACGCTGGCAGCGCTCAGTGGGCTTGTCGGTGCCATTGCCTCGACTGCTAAAGGTTTGGGCGATGGATGCGCCAACTCTGCATACAAACGGGCAGCCAAACGGTTACGCAACGCCAAGTCATCGCAGACTGCCAGAAAGATTTGTCGACGCAGGTTCAGGCTGAACGCTAATTTCAGGCGCAGATACGCTTTTTGATTCTGTCCTGAAAAGACCTGAGCGCGATCGTGAGTGGGAGAAACTGTGGAAGAACAGTCAGCGAGTTGCATTGCAGGTGGTACGCCGTGTCGCGCGAAGCAGCCGGGTGTTTGAAGCTGATACCACTCTTTTCAGAGGATTGGTAGCGGCTTCAGGACGAAAGGCTGACATTGCTTGGACGAGCCAATTCACCGTTGGCGGCGATGAATCGGCAGTAGATACACCTTTATGCAGGAGTGGAACGATAAAACCGGGCGTTTACCTGAAGTAAACAGCCCGGTCATATTCTAAAGTCACTAATTTTTGTAGCGTCTTAGGCTCGTGTCAAGAGCTTGCTATCAAAAGAATGTTGTACCACTAGGATACCGAAACTGCAACAAACAAGAGTCCACCGATCAGAGCGACGGCTCCCGCTCCCAAAATGATGTAGTTCCGCTTCTGATTCGTGTTGGGCGGCTCAGCTTCATACATTTTGGGTTCGATCGCAAAGTTGTTTAGCCGTCCGCCTTCTTCAACGGTGTAACGCATAAGTTATCCTCAAGTATTTCAAAAGATTGTAACAGAATTGTAACAAAAAAGTGGGAATAACTCCCATTCATACCAAAAAGATTTGCGGATTGCTCATATTCCTGTCGAAACGTTACGACACGTAACACGGCTCGACGCGCCAGGGGCTGTCATCAATTACAACTACACATGACTTGCAGCAAGGGTTCCAGCCCCTAGACTGGTGTGTTGGGGCGAGCGCGATCATGCTGATACCGCAGGGTTTCGGAGCTAATTGATGACGCGCCCTAGGGCTTGGTATGGATAGTGCCTGTGATCGGTGAGCTGGGGCTTGCGTAAGTCTTGATGGGAATGCGTCCCGCTTGATAGGCAAGTCGTCCTGCGATCGCTGCCAGGTGCATCGCACGTGCCATTGCTGCCGGATTTTGTGCCTGGGCGATCGCGGTATTAATCAACAGCGCATCGGCTCCCAGTTCCATTGCCTGCGCTGCTTCGCTGGGTACGCCAATCCCGGCATCCACGACGACGGGCACGGTGGCGTTCTCGATAATGATCCGAATGTTGGCGGCGTTATTAATGCCTTGACCAGAGCCGATCGGTGATCCTAACGGCATGACGGTCACACAGCCAACCTCTTCCAACCGCTTTGCCAGTAGTGGATCAGCGTTGATGTAGGGCAGTACGGCAAAGCCTTCTTTGACGAGCTTCTCTGCCGCTTCGAGGGTGCCGATCGGGTCAGGCAGCAGATATTTAGAGTCGGGAATGACTTCCAGCTTGACGAAGTTGTTGTCTTCTTGCCCCAGCAGTTTTGCCATTTCGCGTCCCAACCGAGCGACGCGCACCGCTTCATCGGCGGTTTGGCACCCAGCGGTGTTGGGCAGCATCCAGATTTTGGTCCAATCCAAGGCTTCTGCCAGTCCTTCATGACCGGGGGCATTCGTTTGAACACGCCGCACGGCAACGGTGACGATTTCACATTCACTCGCAGCGATGCTCTGGCGCATCTCGTCAAAGTTGCGATATTTGCCCGTGCCTGTCATCAGACGCGATTTGAAGGTGCGTCCGGCGATCGTCAACACGTCATCTTTAGCCCGGTCTAGTGGTCGATCTAATAGTTGCATGATCATCAGTCCTCAACTCTTTGCATCATCAGGGGTGTGCCCAAGCGCGTGTAGTTGCGCTGTGAGTCGCTTAATTTCGTCTTCGGCTTGCTGAGCACGACGTTCCGCTGCATCGGCTCGTTGCCGTTCTTTGTCTGCCCGCTGGCGTTCCTGGTCGGCACGCGATCGCTCTTCCTCTGCCCGTTCCGCAATTTGCTCATAGGTTTCAAAGGGTTGCCCGTTGGGACGAATCAGTACCAGATCGCCCTCTGGCGTTAAGCCAAAGCAGACGTTCAACCGGGGGCTAACCCATGCCTCCATTGACTCGATCGCCTCTAAGCGATCATCTTGACGCAGAAACCCGCCGAGGCTGGCGCGATCGGGGTCATAAATGTAGTATTCCTCTACACCATAGCGTTCGTAAAACTGAAACTTGCGGGTCATTTCGGGAATGGTGTGACCGGGCGCAATCACCTCGAAAACCACATGTGGCGGCGTATCCGCTTCGAGCCATTGCTGGTAACTGGCGCGATCGCCCTTGGGTCGATCGAACACGACCATCGCATCGGGTGCCTGCCGCAATTTGTTGTCGCCCTCGACGGGATACCAGAGCAAATCGCCTGCCACAAAAACGTCTGAGTCGTCAATAAACAGCCAATCCAAGCCTTTTTTGATGTACACAATCCACTCAAACTGGATTGTATTCTCTGCCATTGGCAGTCCGTCTGATTCTGGGTAGATGATGGGCGATGAGGTCATGACCATTGGCGTTCCTTGCTGCTGCTTCTTCCAGCGTAGATCACAGTGTTACGACTGTTACGGCTTTTGTTGCGATCGACCCTCTTTCCCACACCTGTCACGGCTGAACATTTCAACCACCCTTGATTAGATCGTGTTCGTCAAGCTTTTTATGATGCGCGATCGGGGTAGCAGGATAAGGGTGGGTGGGGGCGATCGTTTGATCTAAGTGACTACGACTTGGGCGTGATTTCAATGTCTGCTTTGGAACGATAAAAGCAGACATTGAAATCAAGGAAAAAGTTAGTTTGACCCAGAATCAGCGGAGCATTTGGGCTACGTGCCCAGGCAAAGACCAGTTCGGTTAAGGGAAAATTTGCAATCTCAACTATTGCAGTGAAAGGAATGGCTTGCTGATTGCCAAGATTGCCTGCTAATTGAATGATAGCCCTACGTTCATCCCACTCAGTTCCCAATTGAAGACCGAGTTCATAAGGCAAGACATTTACTGTAGCGCCACTGTCTACCAACCCAACTGCTTTAATGCTCCGATCGCCGCGCCGTAGTACCAGTGGAATTCTTGGCAGACTATCAAACTCGTTTTGCGTTGGACTGGTGGTTGAATACTTGAATCGCATACATTATGGGCGATCGCTATCCGCTGGCTTAAGCGCGTCCATTAAAATGGCACCCGCACCAAAGCTATCGTAAGGAGTTGGCATGTTGTAGGTCTTGAACGGTTCTAGTGGCGCGATCGCTTCAGTCGTATCTAGATCTTCCACGAGAATCCGAATGAGTTTAAGCTTTTCGATGGCAGAAAGCTGCCGCGCCGCCGGAAGCACCTCAGCTAAGGTCATATCAGTATCCTCCTCATTCAGGTCTCCATGCCTCAGTTTACTGGATACCAGGGTTAGTAGCTATAACGCTATTAATACAAAAAGGGCAGCCTAATGGTATTCACACAGTCTCATTTCAGACGGTCGGTGGGCACATTAGGTTGGCAACCTACTGCTTGGTAAAATTATGGCAACATACCTTTTAACATGGAATCCGAATGAATGGGCTTGGGAGGATATAGATAAGTCATCGCGAGAAGTCAGTTCCGGTAAATCTGTTTTTATTGAATGGAGCTGTGGCAATACTAAGAAGATTCAAAAGGGCGATCGCGTTTTTGTGCTCAGACAAAGCGCTGAGCCAAAAGGAATTTGTGCTTCAGGTATCGTGATTGAGGGATCTTTTGAGGGTGAGAACTGGAAGGGCAATTCAGCACAATTTATTAAGCTCAAGTTTGACACCTTGCTCAATCCAGAAACAGAAAAAGTATTGCCTCGTCATCTGCTAAATAAAGCAGAGTTCTCCCGAGTTCGCTGGGATATCCAAAGGTCAGGAATTACAATCTACACTGAGGTTGCTGCTGAATTAGAAAAACACTGGACACAATTTTCTAATAAACCTAGTCTTTCAAATGCTGATCAGCTAGAAACTGAACAGCAAAAAGTTGAAGCTGAAGGTTATTTTGATACAGGCAATCTTGAGGATGCAAGAAGAAGAGTAATAACGTCAATTGTTCAAAGACGTGGGCAATCGGAGTTTCGACTTGGGCTGCTGAATGCCTATGCGGGTCAGTGCCCAATCACAAATTGCAATATCGAAGCGGCTATCGAAGCAGCACACATCATGTCCTATCGAGGAGATAAAAGCAATCACATTACCAATGGCTTACCACTCAGAGCAGATATACACATACTGTTCGATCTGCATTTGTTGTCGATTCATCCAGACACCTACCGAGTCCTTCTATCCCCTGAAGTAGCTTCATCTTCTAACTACGGTGCATATGCAGGTCAAAAATTGAGACTGCCCCAGAACAAGGCAGCTTCGCCAGATCGAACAGCACTGCGAAACCATTACGAAGTCTTTCTACAAAAGCATGAAAAGCCAAAGCAAAAGTCAGCCACATAGCTTCGCTGCATCTGACTAGGCTAACTCTTCCCACAAACCAAATTGCCATTAGAGAAACAAGCGATCGCGTTGTCTTACCGTTCTGATGCTTTTTATGGTGGGTACGATCGCTGCGCAATCTGAAACATCAGCCTTTTCCGTTGCTTCAGTCCCAGCGTTATACTCAAATTAATCTCGGATGCAGTGGATCATTGATGTAAGGAAAGAAAGCTGTGTTAGACGAAACAACGCTTGAACAACGCCTGGTAACACTTGAGGCAGCCGTTTCTGACCTTCAACAAAAGCTTGAAGAGAAGCCAGCCTCTAAAAACTGGTTAGAAAAGCTCATTGGTTCAATCTCTGATGAGGACGTTTTTCGTGAAGCTCTAGAGTATGGACGTGCCTTTCGTCAGGCTGACAAGCCAAATGATGAAAGCGGCGAACAATCGTGAAGTATTTGCTCGATACCGATCACATTAGCTTTCTACAGCAGCGCCGAAGTCTGGAATTTGCTCGTTTGACAGCTCGCATACAACCGTTCAACCCTGCTGATTTTGCGCTATCGGTTGTTAGCTTCCACGAACAAGTGCTTGGCGCTCATAGCTTTATCAACCGTGCCCAGACAAATGCTGATTTAGCGCGTGGTTATGCTCTGCTGTTAGAAATCCTTGATGGTTTTGCAATGGCTCCAGTTTTACCGTTTGATGCCAAAGCGATTGACGTTTTTGATCAGTTGCGTGAGCAGCGAGTTCGTGTTTCCACAATGGATTTGAGAATTGCCGCGATCGCCATATCCCACAAGTTAGTGCTGTTAACTCGAAATGTGAGTGATTTCAGTAAAGTTCCAGGGTTGGTAACAGAAGATTGGACGGCGTAGCGATCGCGTTGACTCAACGTTCTGATGCTTTTTGTGATGGGCGCGATTGGACTGCCTTCGTCACGTAAAATGGGAAAATCAGTAGGTTAGATAGAAACCGATGTATGTCAGTCCGGCGACCCCGTTATAGCAAAGAAGAATTCGCTCGACGTGGTGATGAAATCTACGAATTGCAGGTGCGCCCACGAGTAGAAGCCGAGCATCAGGGCAAGATTGTTGCGATCGATCTTGACACAGGCGCTTGGGAAGTTGATGCCAGCGAAATCGATGCTTGCGCCCGCCTTGAAGCACATCACCCCGACGCTCAAATCTGGATTGTCCGAATTGGTTCTCGTCATGTTCGGCGCTTTGGGGGACGCACGAAGAACGCTGTATGATCAGTGGCTCTGTCAACGTGGAATTTGAGCCGATCGTGCCCTTGTCAGTCTGCGCTGCCAATGGACAGATCCATACACAAGATGCGATCGTTGATACAGGGTTCAATGGTTGGCTTTCATTACCTCCAGACGCGATCGCTTTACTAGAGCTAACCTGGAAGCGGCGTGGGCGAGCAATTTTAGGCGATGGCAGTGAATGTGTCTTTGATGTCTACGAAGCAGTTGTTCTTTGGGATACGGACTTACTGACAATCCCAGTGGATGAAGCTGATGCAGAACCACTCATTGGCATGTCATTGATGGAAGGCTACCAGCTAACGGTGCAAGTGTTTGAGGGTGGTCGTGTAGAACTCAGTCGCCTACACAATCCTTGATCGCCCCTTCCCACAAATCAAATTGCCATCAGAAAAACTGGCGATCGCGTTGACCCAATATTCTGATGCTTTTTATGGTAGATGCGATCGCACAAAGCCACACATTGAGCGATCGCAACCGGATCAATTCGGTTGCATCCAATCACCTTACTTACCGTGACACACTGCGCGGGTCAAGGGCATCGCGCAGACCGTCGCCCAGTAAGTTAAACGCCAGAACGGTGAGAATAATTAGCAGTGCGGGGGGCCAAATCAGCCAGGGTTGCAGCACCAGAATCGAGGCATTGGTCGCTAGTGAGAGCATATTGCCCCAGGATGGATCGGGCTGCTGAATGCCCAAACCGATCAAGCTCAAAATCGACTCTGCCACGATAAAGTCGGGAATGGAAAGCGTGGCGGAAATCACAATATAGCTGGCGGTTTGAGGCAGCACATGGCGGATAATGATGTAGAGCGATCGTCCTCCCATTGCCCGCGCTGCCTGTACAAATTCACGCTCTTTAATCGATAACACCTGCCCACGAATCACCCGCGCCAACCCAGCCCAGCGGATAAAGGATGTAATCAGAATGATGAGCAAGAACCGTTGGGCGCTGCTGAGTCCTGGTGGTAGTACCGCCGCTAACGCAACCAGCAAATAAATACTAGGAATGGTCATCAGCACTTCAACCAGGCGCATCAGGACGCTATCGATCCAACCACCAAAGTAGCCAGAAATGCCGCCAACCAACATTCCAAGCGGGAACGAAATGATGATGCCAACCAGACCAATACTTAAGCTGATGCGTGCGCCATACAGCAAGCGACTGAACTGATCGCGTGCCTGCTCATCCGTGCCCAAGAGGTTGAATTTCCCCGCTCCAGCAGTACCAAACAGGTGCCAGTTGCCCGGGATGCCGCCAAATACCTCAACTTCATCAAACCTGGGATCGGCAAGCGAAAACCTGGTCGGCAGCGGTAGCTTAATTTGCAATAAACGGTATTCATCGCCGACAACAAAGAGTCGTAGCGGCGATGGTTTGCTGCGATCGACCACCAGTTGACGATCGCCCGTGTTTAAGTCCACTGGACCCTGTGTCGTGGGATAGACATATGGACCAGTAAACGCGCCAGCTTGATCTTGCCAATAGATTTGAGTCGGCGGCAGCAGTGCTCCGTCTGGTTGCGAGGCATACGGGTCATACGGCGAAACAAACTCGGCAGCGATCGCCGCTACATAAAACAGCAGCAGTAGGATCGCGCCAAGTCGAGCGAGAGGATTGTTCTTAAGTCGTTGCCACCAGTTCATAGTGCAGGCTAAACGCCGAGAAGTTGCTGTTAGTGCGGAGAAAAGCTGAGCGACCGAGTGACTGACAGGGTGATCACGCTCTTTAAAATCGTACTCCGAGTCCGTTCAAACTTAGCATGGACACGACGAAGAACAGAGGACAAATAGTCAGAAGGCACCAGATAGACAGCAGAGACAAAAAGTAGAAGACTTTTACGTTGATGTCGATCGCCTGCACCTACTTCCTTTTTGGCACTCGTAAATGTGCCAAAATCACGACTTTTTGCGGTTTTGCAATTCTTATTCTTCGCCAGAGTTTTCCCCACCGATTCCACAGACTTTCCACAGGTTTTCCACAGAGATCACGAGTTTTTCCACAGGATTACGCTCGTTTTCCACACCATAGAACCGTAGAATCGGACTTCTGCGTGTTGCGCGTCACTCAGCCGATCGCGCCTTCATGCTGAGAAAACTCTGCAAAAGACTAAGTAATGTTTCGGGGATCGCTTATAAATGCCGATTCTTTCGTTAGCCCGTTTAGGCATCAATGTTCAGTCGGGGATGAACGACATTGACAAGCAAACCGACCTCTAGGCACAATGATTGACTTATCCCCGCAAGCGTTCTGAAACCCACGCCAACAGCACTGTTTGCGTTTGAAGAATCCGAGCGACTGTGGTGTGTGCCTTAGTTTCAACGCTGCGGCACGCGAATCTTGTTGGCTTTTTACCAGGGTGCAACGTTGCATTACTTCCTAATCGCTTCATATCAACGTGCTTCTAGCATTCACTGAGGTTCTCAATGACCACGACCGTTAGCATTCTGGCTGAAATTCCTGAAGAACTTCATACGGCAATCACGCTCTACCTCGAAAGCCGTCCCGACTGGGATCAAGATCGCGTCTTTGCGGCTGCACTGTCCCTCTTTTTGTTGCAAAATGGAGATTGCGATCGTCGTGCTGCACGAGTTTACCTGGATGCGCTGTTTAACCATGCCGTTTAGCGATCGCGTCTTTGAAATTGCCGCTTTGAGCGATCGGACTCGACTGCAATTTTAAGCTCTGAGCGTTTTTAAGAGGGTTTCTTCATGGCTTACTACTGGTTCAAGGCGTTTCACATCGTTGGCATTGTCTGTTGGTTTGCGGGCATGTTTTATCTGCCACGGCTGTTTGTCTACCATGCTGAAGCGAGTGAACAGCCAGAGCCTGCTCGCGGCATCCTGAGAAGCCAGTATCAAATCATGGAGAAGCGCCTTTACAGCATCATCATGACTCCTGCCATGTTGCTGACCGTCGCTATGGCGATCGGTCTGGTCACAACCGAACCTGATGTGCTTAAGCAGCCCTGGATGCATGTCAAGCTTGCCTGCGTTGCCCTTCTGCTGGGCTACCACCATTACTGTAAGCGCCTCATGAAACAGTTGGCGGCAGATAAATGCAGAATGAATGCACAGCACTTTCGCTGGTTCAACGAGGTGCCAACGGTCTTTTTTGTTGTAGTGGTGCTGCTGGCAGTATTCAAAAACAACTTGCCGACGGATCTGACCGTCTGGGGCATTGTGGCGATGGTGCTTGGGTTTGCGATCGCCATTCAGCTCTATGCCAGAAAGCGTCGCTTGGCGAGAGAGCGTGCAGCCGTAGACCAGTCAGAGGACGGGTTACTTAGCAACGCAAGTTCTTAAACGTTGCCTGCATCGGTAGTCTGTCGTTAAGACACCTATAAAGAAGCCATGCAGGAGATGCTTAACCTCTTCCGCATGGCTTTTAACTGGGTAGAAATGTTATCCATTCGCGGGTGAAAGACCGCAATTTCTTTGAAAAACCAGCGGTCTGAATTGAAAAAACAGGGAGCGATCGCTCCCTGTTTAAATTTGAACCCACATGGATAAAACGAACGTAACAACAGCGCTTCTAATACGCCAGACCCATACTGCGGGTTGTTTCGGCTCCCAGGTAAACCCGGATGCTTAAGAAATCAGTAGGGCAGGCAGTTTCGCACCGCTTGCAACCAACGCAGTCTTCTGTTCTTGGCGATGAGGCAATTTGACCCGCCTTACAACCATTCCAGGGAACCATCTCTAGAACGTCAGTAGGGCAGGCGCGGACGCATTGGGTGCAACCAATGCAGGTGTCATAGATTTTGACCGTATGAGACATATTATGAAGGGCTCCAAATGAATGCTTGATACTTTGCAGCATTGATCAGCCAGCCTGGCGGCAGATGTAACCGCTGAAAGCTTCAGAGTCAACGCCAAGTTTACATCACCGCTGGAACCCTCTCTGGGAAAAGGCTGCAAAACTTCAAAGAATGTAATAGTTCTAGGGACCAGCAAAGACAGCATCTTCAATATCTTGTCGGCTGAGCGAGTATTTGAACGATCGCTGGATACTGTAGTCACTATCGCTGGGCTGTTTATAGCGAACCGTGAGCTGATCAATGTCCAAACACAGCTCCGCCTTCCAATCAGGGTGCTGGATGTGCCAACAATGCCGTTCGGCGCGATTTTGTTCACACCCCTGGGCAAGCAGCCATTGCTCAATTTCAGGGAGGGGATGATTGTAAAGAGGCGTATCAGCAGCAGGAAGTGACATTGAAGAGTTAGAAGGAATGGAGAACATGGAGTAATACTTTGTTGTGATAGCACAGGGTCAGATGTCTGGTTCCAGGCTGGCTGATGGTGAAGCAAGAGGAACATCCGCTTCCGGTTTGTGAACGCTGGTAGTGGTTTCCTGCTGAGGAGCACTCATGTGGGCGGTGATTGGCTGTAAGACCGCTTCGCCTCTGGTAATGCCGATCGCGATCGCCAACACTAAACAGCCCACAAACGTGATCCCAAGAATAAACAGGGCAAAAATTTCTCCAGGCGACAGCGGTCGATCGGTCGCGTCAAGGTAGGCAGATGACGGTTGAAAGGTGCTGGTTGATGGCGTTGATCGCTCATACCGTAGCGATCGCTGAACCACTGGAACAGACGAGTAACCAATCGTTTGGTCGTACGCTGTCCGCCGCTCCGGGCTGCTGAGCGTCGCATACGCTTCGTTGAGCTGCTGGAATTTTGCGGTGGCGATCGCCGCAGCTAGAGCGGTCGTGTCAGGATGATACAACTTGCTCAAGTCACGGTATGCCTGTCGAATTTCGCGTACAGAGGCTGAGGGGTGTAAGCCCAGTAAGCCGTAGTAACTCGCAGCCAACACCTGTTGCTGTGATGCCCTTACTTCGTTCTTGTCTTGTGGAGTCGCCCGATCCTGAGTCACGCGAAAATCCTGCTCTTTTCAGCGGTTAAAGCCTTGACTGACTTCTGCCTATTGTAGCTGTGTTACCGATTCGGGGCTAGGGTGAAGCAGTGAGGAGTGAGGGGGTGAGGGCATAAGGAGTGAGTCGAACTTACTCAAAACTCTCTGTAGTCTGGTTGTGTCGGCGGACACAGCCCAAACTCTAAACTCCAAATTCAAAACGCTTTTTCATCCTTTCTCTGATGCACCACTCCAGCGATCGCTGCCAGCAAGAGCCAGCCGAGTAAATTAATGCGAACATCAAACAGCGTAATATCCAGGAAACTGAAGAGCGTACAGCCTGTGAAAGCAACGAGGTAGCTGAAGTAAAGTAGGCGATCGTGGGCATCTGTCTGGGTTCCTGCGTGACTCAAGGGAACTTTGGAGTAGAGCAGGAGGCTACCTTGTACAACCACCCAACCGACTAGACCAAAGAACAGGATGGTAGATGGAGACCCTGTTTCAGCCGCCAGCATCAGCAATAGGTTGTGAGAATGCCCAATGAAGTAATGCATTTGTGCCTGGTAAAGGGGGCTGAAGTTGCGTAATCCCCAGCCTGTAAAGGGTCGCTGCTGCGCGAGTGACCAGGCAAAACGCCATTGCGTCTGGCGTAGTTGTGCAACGGGACGATCGGTATAGAGCTGATCAGTCAACCGCACCCAGAAAAATGCTGGCACGATCGCCCGCAACCAGTCGCGTCCTGGCGCTGGAGCAAACGCTGCACCAAGCGCACCACTGACGACAACGCCTACACCAATCAGCAGCCAACGCCATCCCAAATAAAGGGCATAGGCAAGGCAAGCAAAAACCGCGATCGCCCAGGCATTGCGAGAGTTCGTTAGCACCAGGGCGATCGCGTTGCCGAGAACGGCGACAGTGAGAAAAAGGCGGGTGAAGGGGGAGTGGGGAGTGGGGAGTGGGGAGTCGGGAGTCGGGAATGAGTCTTGAGTTAATGCTGCTCCCCCTGCTCCCCCTGCTCCCCCTGCTCCCCCCCTCTCCTGCCTCCTGCCTCCTGCCTTATCCCCCCAAAACGCCTCTACCCACAGTCCCAGGCTCAGCGTCAGCATCATTGCCAGATAGCTTGCCAGCACGTTTGCGTAGAAGAAGATCGATGCCATGCGACCGGGAGGCGTGCCTGTTGGATCGATCGCCCAATCGACGACAATCCATAAGATTTTCACCTGCCCTGACAGCCCCAAAAACTGTTGCCCTAGCCCGATCGCCACTACAGGCACAGAGCCAATCACCAGCAACCACGCCAGTCGGCGCAGTTGGGCAGGCGTTTGAATCAGCTCACTCAAGCCTGCAAAGACAAAAAAGAACGGCAGAAAGTTAAAAAGACCCAATAGTGAATCAGTCTGCTTGAACGCCAGAGCTGTACTGAGTAGCATCAGCAAACTCAGGATGGCAAAACCCCAATGTAGAGGACGGCGGATAATGCTGCGAAAGCGCTGCCTCCAAATGGCGATCGCCACAAACAAAATGCCCAAACCACCCAGCAACGGGCTGAACGGTAGCAAAAACACTGCCCATTGGGTCACATTCCAGGGTGTTTGGAGCTGGCGATCGGGATGGCGCTGACTTGGAAACCAGGTTTTCAACCAATGTCTAAACGTCATCGCCTGCTCGCCTGCGACACGTGACAGCATTGTTGTGAACTGGTATGGCAATGATCAAGCAATTTCAAAGCATTCAGCGCGGGTGAGACGAATCTGGGCGAGGGCGTAAATGGTTGGGATAATGCGACCATAGTTGGTGGCGATCGTTCGCCATCCCAAGTCTGCCAGAAACCATGCCCACATCGCTGGACCCACAACCGCGAAAATACTACGAACGGCAGTCAACCGTGCCGCACTCAGCGCCATGCCACGGCGAGCAGTTTGTATTGCCAGATAATGTTGAAACTGCGTCGCGGCGACTGCACCACCAACGCTCACTGCCTGCTGAGCCACCTGGTACGTTGCAAAGTGAAGTGCAAACTGACGCGCAATCTGCTGAATGAGCAGCGGACGCAACACAGAACTAATCGCGATCGCGCTACTTCCCTTCACCAACAAGCTTAACGGATCTTGCTGGAGTGCTAAAGGCAGTTGGGGCAAAATCTGAGAGTTTGTGAGCGATCGCTGTAGCCGAATCGTCAACGCGCCCCGCTCAGCAGCAGGCAGTTGCTTCCAGGCGCGCGACAGCAGCGAAAGAAAGACTTCTGCCTCTAGATCCACTGTGGACATCGATCCCTGGTAGGGCAGTTTGAGATGTCGACACACCTGAATCAAGATTTGGCGATACGTCAGCCGCTGTGTTTTCCGACTCAGCACTGTCACGCCATCGGCTGCCAGAAACCGAAACCGTTCCTCCAACGCATTCAACCAATCAGTGCGATCCTGACTCTGTACCACGATCGGGTCAGACGCATTCACATAGTCGAGTGGATTAAACTTGGGGCGAAATAGAATCTCCGTCAAATCTTGCAACTCATCCTCTGTTGCCAACTCCAACGCGGCTCTCAGTTCATCCACCCCCGTTCCTCCTCATCTACACATTGACTTGCTCTCATTATTCTACCCAATGGGCAAGGGAGTGGGGAGGGAGAGTAGGGAGTGGGGAGTGGGGAGTGGGGAGTGGGGAGTGGATAAGTTTTGAATTAGTTTTGACGCTGACGGCTGACGGCTGACCGCTAACGGCTGACCGCTAACGGCTGACCGCTGACCGCTGACCGCTGACCGCTGACCGCTGACCGCCAACTGCTAACTCCTCGATATAATAAATCGAGCTTTTAGAAAACACGTTTTTCCATGACAAACTTTTCGCTTGACTGTGATATCGCTGTCGTTGGTGCAGGTATGGCAGGATTAATCTGCGCGCAACAGCTTCAACAGGCGGGCGATCGCGTAATGATCCTGGAAAAATCACGGGGCGTGGGTGGGCGCATTGCGACTCGGCGCTTGCATGAGACCCTGGCAGATCATGGCACCTGCTATCTCACACCCAAAGGAGAGGCATTTCAAGGGTTTGTTGAGCGTTTGGTGGCGGCAGGCGTAGTGCAGTCGTGGACAGATACGGTGCATGAACTGAGTCCTGTGGGCACGCTCAGCGCCTCACCTGCGACAGACCGCTATCCGCGCTACGTTGCACCGGATGGGATGACGGCGATCGCCAAATCTCTCGCTGCCGAGCTGGACATTCGCTTTAGCCATTTGGTGCAGTCGTTGACGTTGGTGAATAACACTCACTGGCAATTAACTGTGCAGCGAACGAATTTAGATCAAACAAAGGTAACTGAGACCTTGACAGCCAAGGCGATCGTCGTGGCGATTCCGGCTCCTCAAGCCGCAGTGTTGCTACAAGCTCTGCCGTCAGACGTTTTGCCGGAAGCATTTTTGCAGCAAGTGCAGTCTGTCGCCTTTGTTCCCTGTTTGAGCGTCATGGCGGGCTATGCGCTCGATCGCCAGCAAGATTGGTACGCTCAGTATCCTGATGTGCGATCGCTGACCTTCACTAAGAATGGCAATCTCTCCTGGCTTGGGTTAGACAGCAGCAAACGGTCTGCGTCACAGCAGACTGTTTTTGTGCTTCAGAGTACGCCTGCGTTTGCCGAGCAGTATCTGGATGCGATCGATTTACAGGCGGCAGGCTACCAATTGCTCAAGCGATCGGCTGAAAAGCTGACTCCCTGGCTGGCAAAACCAGACTGGCTTCAGGTGCATCGCTGGCGGTATGCCTTTGCTAAAGCGCCCTTAGCAGACACTTATTTGGTGGCATCAACCCCTATACCGCTCGTTTGTGCTGGTGACTGGTGTGGCGGTACAAAAGCAGAGCACGCGTTTTTATCAGGGTTAGCCGCCGCAAAACACTTAAGCCACTCGCGTCAAAATTAAGTGCAGTGTTGCATGTTAAAAGCACCCAAACCTGAACCAGCTTCGGGTGCTTTTGCGATCGCTCGTTGGTGATGTTCTAGACATGGTGTTCCCTTTTTATAGAGACATGACCTATGATGTCCCTACAAAAGAGCGCTTTTACGTGTCAGCAGCGCCTTCACCAGCCCGGTTTGCGCCATCTTGATCGCCACCCTCAGCCTCATCACGACCACCGCCATCAGTGCGTCGTCTACCAAAGCGACCAGTGTTCGTTTTCTTGCGAAACTTCCGGGCGTAAGCCTGATTACGGAGAGCTTTTTCTTTCTTTTGGTTGCGGCGTTTAGCCATGTATACCCCTTATAAAACAGCCGACGAGTGAGCAACGATCATTCAGCGCTCGAAAACCTGACCTTTGTGCCATACGGATTGGGCGCTGACTCAAAAATCTAAGAGTGAGAAGATCACTTTAACATAATCTGCCGAGCTTGCCGGACACTGAGGTCTCAACTGGCAGGGCGAACGCATCCTGTCAATCAATCGAGCTAGTTCTCGATTTCCAGTCTATGTAGGCAGACTGTGTAGGCATAGTCGCGCGAATTTACTCGCTGCAGTTATGGCGCAGGATCCAGTCAGGGCAGAGCTTGTGTGGTTGAGTGTTGAAGAAGGCAACTTTAAGGCAAAAGCAGCCTTCTAGCACTCACGACGAGCAACAAATTCTGCGGCTAATTGCAGTGCCTCAGTCGCCGTGTTAATTTTTGCTTCGGCTCTGGCGAGTTGAATGACTGACAATAGTTGCCCGATCAGTGGACCAGCAGGCAAGTGTAATGCCGTCATGAGATCTTGTCCTGTGACCAGCGGTGTGGCATGAGCAACAGGATCATCAGGCGTGAGAAAACGGTGAATCAACGGCGCGATCGCCTCCAGCGGTGTGCCAATCGCAAGGGCGATGAGGGCGATCGCCGGAAAGGTTGCCCCTGCACTTTGAAAGCATTCGTACTGCTCCCGCAGCGACAAATCAAGCCGAGCAAACGGTTGTAGAGACCAGATTGTGTCGTTGACGGCATCACGCTTTGTTGCAAGACACAGTTTTGGGAGGCATCTCAGAATAGTGCTCACTGCCTGAACCTCCGTGCGGCTATACTTCAGCCGTCGTAGTTGTAGTTCGGCTTGAGGAGCATCAGACGGCAGTAAACTCGTCAGCTTTGCGGTGGTTAGCCAGGTACGAGTAGACCCCGATACGGTCAGTTCTGGTGGTTTCTGCGATGAGAGTTGAACCTTACCAATCCCCTTTAAGGCTGGATGACGATGATTTTTAGGGAGATTACGAATGCGACTGAACAATTCCCAGCCAAACGCAGGAAAGCTGTCTTGCACCATGATAGCAGCCTGATCGATCGCGGCTACCAGTGCTAAACTTTCGGCGGTGGCAGCCGGAAACCAATCGTTCAAGAGTGCATCCTGCCAAGCCATTGTGAGCCAGATCGTGCCCCTTGTTGAACTTAGCAGGTAATTGAGTTCGGACTGTACCCGCTCGGCGGCAATGTGTTGCAGCAATGTTGCCAGTTCACGGATGACCGATCGCGTTTCAGCCTCGACCGTAAAACCCAACTGTGCTGCCTGCCGATATGCCCGCAATAGCCGCAGGGGATCTTCTCGTAGGTTTTCGGGCGACACCATCCGCAACTGATGTTTCTGCAAATCGGCATAGCCTTGCAGTGGATCGAGGAGTTGATCGGTATGGGGATTGTAGGCGATCGCATTCACCGTAAAATCCCGTCGCTCCAAATCTGCTTCCAGCGTTGCTCCCACCTGTTGAGCAAAGTCTGCGGTGCCCTGCTCAAAGACAACTCGTGCAATCTGGCGTTCGGCATCCAGCAGCACGAAACCTGCTTTATAGTGGCGGGCGATCGCCTGTGCCGTTTCGACCGCGCCCACAGGCATCACAAAATCGAGATCGAGATACTCGCTTTCTCGCTCTAACAAGGCATCGCGCACAGTGCCGCCCACCAAACATGCCGAGCGGGGCAACCACTCCAGGCTAAAGGGCCATGTTTTGGGAGAGAGCGCAGAAGACACTGCTGGCACACTCAATTGATACTCTAAATCTAAACGCTGATTCAAGCCCGTCCAATCCAACCCGCTGACAGTACAATCTGGCGCTAACGTCCTGAGCGCCTTGGCTCACTTACCACAGCCTAACGCCGCCAGCGCTTCTCTGCACGTTACTACGAGAATCAGCGTAACGAAAATCAACCTGGCAACCGCTGCATGATGAGTGCGTCTGAGCTAGAGTAGCAGAAAAGCATCTGACATTCTGAATGTTCACGCTTTGATGCGAGAAATTTGAGCCATGTGTATTTGCATCAACTGTCACTACGTCGATCGCTGCTCCACCTACAATGCGGTCGAACATCAGCATCAGCAGCCTCACCTGACGGAAACGCCCGATTTTGAGGCGACAGAACCGACCATCAACGTCAACATCCGTCAGGATGGCGAGATTATTGAGATGGAATGGGATGTGGTGGGCTGTCTAAGCTTTGCCGAAGAAAAAGGTAAATGGTCGAAGCTACGTCCGGGTGAACTGGTGCCGACTTAACGGTTTTTAGATCCCCGACTTCTTGAAGAAGTCGGGGATCTGAGAAGCCTTAGTCTGTCACCTTTCCGCGCAACGTTTTGATCTGCCCACGCTTCGTTTTGCTGTCGAGCCGTTTGCGCTGAGAACTCCGCGATGGTTTGCTGGATTTGCGCGGTTTGGGAAGCACGATCGCGCTTTTAATCATCTCCTGCAACCGCTTCAACGCCTCTTCCCGGTTTTGCTCCTGGCTCCGATGCTCCTGCGCTTTAATCACAATCACGCCATCTTTGGTCAGGCGCTGATCGTTGAGCTTTAAGATACGCTCTTTGTAGCGATCGGGCAGTGAAGACTGCACTACATCAAACCGCAAATGGATCGCCGTTGCCACCTTATTCACATTTTGCCCACCCGCGCCCTGAGAGCGAATGGCACTTAGCTCAATCTCCTGCTCTGGAATGCTCACGGTATTGGAAATTTGTAGCATGACGTGCTGATAAAGATAAGAGCCGACGAGCGCTCACTTGTTTAAGCAAACGCTTCTTCAGTTAGCGCATAGAGGCGTTACAGGTGAAGATCCTACGAAGGAAACCAACCGTTTTGACGCTACCGCATATCGTAGCCAAACAGATTTGGGTTGACTTCACCCAAATCCAGATCTGCCAAGCCGTATTCTGCCCAACGCCGATCGACCATCGCCGCCACTTCTGGATCAGACTCCAGTGGCGTATTCCAGACGCGATCGGTTTCGGGTGAAATTTTGGTCGTGGCATCAATGCCCATGCGTCCACCCAGACCAGCTTTTTCGGTGGCAAAATCCAGCGAGTCAAACGGCGTTTCGGGCAGGATGAACACATCACGGGCAGGATCGACCTTGGAGGCGATCGCCCACACCACGGCACGCGGATCGCGGATGTTGATGTCCTTGTCCACCACGATGACAAATTTGGTGTACGTGAACTGAGGCAGCGCGCTCCAGAAGGCAAGTGCGGCACGACGAGCATGACCGGGGTATGCCTTGTCGATCGCCAGAATCGCCGTCTTGTAGCTCAACGTTTCCATCGGCAAAAAGAAATCCACAATTTCGGGCACCTGTTGCCGCAAAATCGGTGTGTAAATGCGGTTCAGCGCCAGTGCCATCATTGCGTCTTCCTTGGGTGGACGACCGCTAAACGTGGTGAGATAGATCGGGTCTTTGCGATGAGTCATGCAGTGAAAGCGAATCAGCGGTGCGGCTTCATTCACCCCACCATAGAAGCCCATGTGATCCCCAGCGGGACCATCCACCCCTGTCTCGCCCGGAGTGATTGTGCCTTCGAGAACAATTTCTGAGTCAGCAGGCACTTGCAAATCCACCGTTTTGCACTTGGCAAGATGTACCCCTTCTCCGGCGTACAGCCCTGCAAACAACCATTCTGAGAGGTCGATCGGCAAAGGAGTCGCCGCTGCCATGATGAGGAGAGGATCAACCCCAAGGGCGATCGCCACTTCCAGCTTTTGTCCCCGTTCTGCGGCTTTACGAAGATGACGGGTTGCTCCTCTTACTGAGAGCCATTGCACCGTCATCGTGTTTTTAGACTGCAACTGCAAGCGGTACACGCCCACATTAATCGTTTTGTTCTCACAGTCCTTCGTGATCATCAAACCTAACGTCACTACCTTATTGGCATCATCTGGGTAGACCTTCAAGAGCGGCAGTTGGGTAAGATCCACGTCCTCACCTTTCACTACTACTTGATGGCACGGTGGCAGCAGATCGCGGCTGGGTTTGGCTTTGAGGACATCGAAGAGTGCTTGTCCAAGGGCGATCGCCTGCGGTACGGTTTTCGGCGGTCTGGGTTGATACAGCAGCGCCAGTTTCTTCCCCAACGTTTCCAGTTCGGCAGGCGTTTCCAGATTCATCGCCCAGCAAACGCGCTCTACCGTGCCCATCACATTCACTGCAACGGGATAAGGAGAGCCTTTGACATTCTCAAACAACAGCGCTGGTCCGCCTTTTTGCAGCAGTCGCTGAGCAATTTCGGCAATCTCCAAATCTGGATCAACCAGAGCCGTAATTCGTCGCAGTTGCCCACGCTGTTCTAGCTGTTTGATGAACCCACGCAAATCTCTCGTCATGATGAAGCCATGTAAAGCATCTCTTCTCATTATGAGGCGAGACTGTTTGCTCTGGACAGCGCCCACGAAGACAAGCCCGTTCATGCAGCCCGATATGCTTGCTTTCGCTAGGGCTGGATTAAGAAAAGCGATTAGAAATTAGTAAAAGCTATATTAACCTTTCGATTCTTATTTATTACTTATGTCAAGCTGAGCTGCTCAAGGTGCGATTTGTTACAAGCACGTAATCATACGAAAAGTCTGCTGCTAGATTTTTCTCTTGTCAAAGCTCCATAACTCCTAAACAGCCGCTTTGGTGTGACAAAGATACCGTTTTATCTACGTAGCTAGTTGGAGTTGTAGAGAACACAAACGCTACAGTTTCATCTTCTTTTGATCGTCGCTTTTGTACATTTTGCAGGGTGCCGTAATCGCTGACCTATGATAAAGTTACCGTGAAGCAGAGGTGCATTAAGCACATCAAGCGCAGGTAATTTTTGTATCCTTTAGAACTGTTTTTAGTTAAATAACTTGTTAGGGTACGCAGCTCACGTGCATTGTGGCTGATGCCATACGCGTTTTAACTAACGCCTTGTTCAAGGTTAATGGGAGCTTGAATGCTAGGCAACCTTATGAATTAATTAGTCGGTTTTGGTTTCTTTAAGCAGGCTTCTAGATGCTTTAGGTCAATCTCAGAAGCGTTGTAAGCCTGGTTTTGAACGTATGGCAAGATTGTCATAATGGTATATTCCTGATGTCCGGGTTCTGAATGTTCCTTCCCTGGAGTGATGTAGTGACAATAGCTTTTTTATAGGTTGATAGTCACATTCTAAATTGTAGAAAGCGAGCTGTGCTCTTGTCAGGATGGCTGAATCTGGCGCTCGTCACGCTTGGTAGTTGTCAACTCTAGTAGGAATGAAGCTTGTAAAGCCATGGTTTTTTCAAATCAAAAGCGTATTGCTCTAATCTCCGTTCATGGTGATCCAGCCATTGAAATTGGTAAGGAAGAGGCAGGAGGGCAAAACGTTTATGTGCGCCATGTTGGCGAAGCCCTGTCGCGTCAAGGTTGGTGGGTTGATATGTTTACCCGTCATGCACACCCTGAGCAACCGTCGATCGTTGAGCATAACCCTCACTGCCGCACCATTCGCTTAGCTG
The DNA here is from genome assembly GCA_019358895.1 of Tildeniella nuda ZEHNDER 1965/U140. GTDB lineage: Bacteria > Cyanobacteriota > Cyanobacteriia > Leptolyngbyales > Leptolyngbyaceae > Stenomitos > Stenomitos nudus. Next base: position 199,868 of record JAHHIG010000008.1, read on the forward strand.
CTGGACCGCAAGAGTTCATTCCGCGCGATGAAATCTTTGAATTTTTGCCAGAGTTTGTACAAAGGTTTCTGGAGTTTCAAAAACAATTAGACGCACCTTATGAGTTGATTCATAGCAATTACTGGCTGTCTTCCTGGGTAGGCATGGAATTAAGCAAAAAGCTATCGATTCCGCAGGCGCATACGTATCACTCGCTGGGAGCGGTGAAATACAAGTCTGTTTCAACCATTCCCCTGATTGCAAAGACGCGCTTAGCGGTTGAGAAAGCGTGCTTAGAAACGGTGAATTGCGTGGTGGCGACTAGCCCTCAAGAACGTGATCACATGCGATCGCTCGTATCCGCTCGTGGCAATGTTACTATCATCCCCTGCGGTACGCGTATCGATCACTTTGGTACAGTGACGCAAGCAGATGCACGTCAGGCACTTGGCATTGCACCGGACGAAAAAGTGGTTCTGTATGTCGGACGGTTTGATCCTCGGAAGGGGATTGAGACGCTCGTGCGGGCTGTACACGCCTGTCAAGCGCGGGCAACCGAAAAAGTGCAGCTAATGATTGGTGGCGGTAGTCGCCCTGGACATAGCGATGGTGATGAACGCGATCGCATTGAAAGTATTGTGTCTGACTTAGGTCTTGAAAGCATCACTTGCTTTGCTGGTCGGCTCAGCCAGGACGATCTCCCGACTTACTACGCAGCGGCAGACGTTTGTGTGGTGCCCAGTCACTATGAACCCTTTGGGTTGGTCACGATCGAGGCAATGGCGTGTGGTACACCCGTTGTGGGCAGCGATGTTGGTGGCTTGCAGTTTACCGTTGTACCGGAACAAACAGGGCTGTTAGCGCCACCCAAAGATGTCCTAGCATTCGCAGCCGCGATCGATCGCCTGTTACTGAATCCGGATTGGCGCAATACATTAGGTCAGGCAGCTAGAAAGCGTGTTGAAGCCACGTTTAGCTGGGATGGTGTAGCAACGCAACTGGGGCAGTTGTATGACACACTCCTTGAAGAAGCGTCTCAAGCAGCATCTCAGGAGCTACCGTCTAAAACACTCGTTCAAGCCAGTGCTTGAGAGTTGGTCAAGCAGCTTTAGAGTAGTCCAGTTGGTGCAAGATCTTCCCATTGCCGCAAAGACAGCGATCGCTCGCGTGAGTCGGCAGCGATCGCCGCTACACAGTTTGGTGCTGGTGTAAAGAGCTGTACAGACCATGAGTGAACTGGTCGCACAGCATTGTTCCAACTGACGAGCTGGGCAATGTCACTGTGAATATGAAGTGCGATCGCGCTCAAATCCATTAACCCGTCTCCACTCGCTTTGAGCAATGCTTCTTTACACGTCCAGTGCTGAAAGAACGATCGCAACCGTGATGCTTCAGGCAAAGCATGAATAGCGGCATGTTCTTGTGGCGAGAAAAAGCGCTGTGTCAGTTCTTCCAAATTGTTAACTGGACGAAGATACTCCAGGTCAATGCCAACGTGGCAGCCACGAGCGATCGCGCATAGCATTAGCTCCTCAGAGTGAGAGATGTTGAACGTTAGACCATCGGCTAAATCGCTTACTAGCGCTGGTTTGCCGTGATCGCCATAGCAAAATTGAAGCTGTTCAGGCGATATTTGCAAATAGCGTCCTAAGAGCGCCCGCAAGATGCCCCGACCGACAATAAAGCGATGAGCATCGCGTGGAAATCGGAAGCGATCGGCTCGTTTTTGTTCATCAGCCGATAAAGTAAGGGCGAATTGGTGCAACTCGCTAGAGGTCACAGCAAGACTCGCTTGCCAGATGCAGATTTCTGTTGCGAGCAATGCTAAAGCGCCTGAAGGTTCGCCACGCGTCACGCTCTATACCCCAGCGTCTTGCAACCATTCAAGGATGAGCGGATTCACCAATTCGGGGCGATCGTCCTGGGGACAATGCCCCGTATCAGGAAGCGAAACAAACGTGAGCGGATGTGATTGGGCAAATTCCTGATAAATTGCTGCGCCCGCGATCGGTGTCCAGGGATCAGCGGCACCCCAGAGAACGAGCAACGGTTGACTCACGGCTGGCAGTAATTCTGCTGGGCTAGGACCTGGAGGCGCAGTGAGAACCGAGGCAAAGACTCGTTGAGCGCCGTCATCACAAGAGGGCACGTAGAGCATATCTACCAGTTCATCCGTGATGGCTTCCCGATTGCGATACACCTGAGCCAGTGTGCGACGAATGCGGTGCTTTTGGCGAATTTGATTGAACATGAAGGCACCGAAGCGGGGCGATCGCACTAGATTATTGAATATTGCCATCGCCAACCGTAAGGGTGGATTCAACTCACTGGGACGATGGTTCATACCGCCAGCACAATTCAGCAGCACTCCTCCAGACGCAGTTTCGGGATGGTTTGCTAACATCATCAGGCACAGCAAGCCACCGATCGAGTTGCCAATAAACACAGTCGGGACTTGAATGTGAGCGCTCCAGAAATCCTTCAACAACTCCTGCCAAAGTTCCAGGCTGTAGTCCAGCGCTGGCTTTGCCGAACCGCCGAACCCCAGCAGATCGATCGCAAATACCCGATAGCCGCCTGCTGCCAAGATTGGAATATTCTGTCGCCAGTGACCCAACGAAGCGCCAAACCCGTGCACCAGCAGCAGCGGCTTGCCTGTGCCAACTACGGTGTATTGAATGGAGTAGCCACGCCAGTCCCAGGTGAGTTTTTCCAATGGCGCTAAGGTCAGTTGTTGAGTCACCACAGAGTTTTATGAAGAATTTGCAACACTTCCATCATAGTATTCTGTGAGCTAGTCTAACCATTCAGTCGCATTGGAACTCATCGTGGCAAGTATTGTATGCCCCTGGCAGCAGCCAGCCGTCATTCAGCAGACCCAGCATTTATTACACAGCTTTCAGCATTGGCTCGATCGCCCGCTCCTAACGGTAGACGGATCGCCAGTTGAAACCGCAGAGGCACTGTTTCATGCTCCCTTCGTTGTGGTCTCTCATGGCGTAGAGACAGACCCCATTCTTAACTACGGCAATCGTCAGGCGTTAACACTGTGGGAAATGGATTGGGGACAGTTCACCCAAACGCCATCCCGCCTAACCGCAGAGCCGATGGAGCAGGAAGAACGCGATCGTCTCCTCGCACAAGCCAAAGCGCAGGGCTACATCAGCGACTACAAAGGCATCCGCATTTCCAGCACTAGACAGCGGTTTTGGATTCAAGATGTCGTAATTTGGGACGTACTCGATGAGCAAAATCAGCGCTGTGGGCAGGCGGCAAGATTCGATCGGTGGGAGATTTTAGAAAAGGCTAAAGGATGAAGGCTAAGGGCTAAGGGATAAAAAATAAAGGCTAAAGGATGAGAGTTTTAAGCTTTGAGTTATTCTTGCTCCCCCTGCTTCCTCTTCTCCCCCTGCTTCCTCTTCTCCCCCTGCTTCCTCTGCTTCTGACTCCTTACTCCTCGCTCCTCCCCTCCCATGCCTCTACCGATCGTCTACCACCCAAACTACGTCGCGCCGTTGCCAGACGGTCATCGATTTCCGATGGCAAAGTTTCGGCTGCTGTATGAGCGCTTGCTGGCGGATGGTGTGGCGGAGGTGTCGCAATTTCATACACCAGAGCGATCGCCGCAGGAGTGGCTAGAGTTAGTGCATACACCAGAGTATGTGCAGGCGTATTGTGACGGGACGTTGGATGCTAAAGCGCAGCGGCGGATTGGGTTGCCGTGGAGTCCCGCTTTGGTAAATCGAACGTGTGTCGCGGTGGGTGGTAGTGTGCTCACTGCCCAATTAGCATTGCAGTATGGCTTGGCGTGTAATACGGCAGGTGGCACGCATCATGCCTTTCCTGGCTACGGTTCGGGGTTTTGTATTTTTAATGATCTGGCGATCGCTGCCCGCGTTCTTCAAAAGCTGAATCTAGTGCAGAAGGTATTAATTGTCGATTTAGACGTGCATCAGGGTGACGGTACCGCGCTTATTTTTCAGGATGACCCCAGCGTCTTCACCTTCTCAATGCACTGTGAGGTCAATTTTCCGGGCACTAAGCAACAGAGCGATTTGGATGTGCCGCTACCCGAAGGGATGGAAGATGAGGCGTATTTACAAACGCTGGCGGATTACTTGCCTGATGTCTTAGACAAAGTGAAGCCAGATTTGGTGCTGTATGACGCTGGAGTCGATCCGCACTTGGACGATCGGCTGGGCAAGCTGTGTCTTACGGATACAGGGCTTTTTCGGCGTGAGATGCAAGTGCTCGGTACGTGTGTCGCCCAGAATTACCCGATCGCGTGCGTCATTGGTGGCGGCTATGCCGATGATTTACACACGCTAGTTTATCGTCATTCGCTGCTTCATCGGGCTGCTAGTGAAATCGATCGCCAATATCGGCTGTAGACTCTACCCTTTTTACACCTGCCCTTCTTACAGATATGTAACTGTGACGGAGTAACGCGAGCGGTTCATGCCAGGATAAAAGGCTGTAATCCATCACCGCTCCAAGCGAGCCGATAGCCACACCCGTAATCGTGATGCAAACCGATCAGCCAATGACTCCACTCCCCACTCCCCACTCCCCACTCCCTTCGTCCCTAGACGCTTTCTGGATGCCCTTTACCGCCAATCGGCAGTTCAAAGCCAAGCCTCGTTTGATGGCGGCAGCGAAAGGGATGTACTATACCACCGTTGATGGACGTGAAGTACTCGACGGTACAGCGGGTTTGTGGTGCGTCAATGCAGGGCATGGTCGTGAAGCGATCGCCGCAGCCGTGCAGTCACAAGTGATGCAGCTTGATTTTGCGCCGACCTTTCAAATGGGGCATCCAGGTCCGTTTGCGCTTGCCGATCGCCTCGTCAAAATGCTTCCTGGCGATCTCAACCACGTTTTTTTCACCAATTCTGGCTCCGAGTCAGTCGATACTGCCCTCAAAATTGCGTTAGCGTACCATCGCGTACGAGGAGAAGGCACGCGTACACGGTTGATCGGACGAGAGCGAGGCTATCACGGCGTTGGGTTTGGCGGTATCTCTGTGGGTGGTATTGCGCCCAACCGTAAGTTCTTCGGCAGCTTGATTCCGGGGGTTGATCACCTACCGCATACGCACAACCTTGAACACAATGCCTTCACGCGCGGTCAGCCTACATGGGGCGCACATCTGGCAGATGAACTGGAGCGCATCGTCACGTTGCATGATGCTTCGACGATCGCCGCTGTTATTGTCGAACCGCTGGCTGGCTCAACGGGAGTGCTGGTGCCGCCGAAAGGGTATCTGGAACGCCTACGCGCTATCTGCGATAAATACGGCATTTTGCTGATTTTTGATGAGGTGATTACGGGGTTTGGTCGGTTGGGGTCGAGCTTTGCAACAGACTATTTTGGCGTACTGCCCGATCTGGTGACGGTGGCAAAAGGCATTACCAATGGCACGATTCCGATGGGTGCCGTGTTTGCACGGCAGGGCATTCACGATGCCTTTATGCATGGGGCTGACAACGCGATCGAACTCTTCCACGGCTACACGTATTCCGGTCATCCCGTTGCCTGTGCTGCTGCCGAAGCCACACTGGATATCTACGAAGCAGAAGGCTTGTTTGAACGCGCCCACAGTCTGACAACCTACTGGGAAGATGCCGTCCATTCCCTTAAAGGCTTGCCCCATCTTATTGACATCCGCAATCTGGGTCTGGTTGCTGGCATTGAGTTAGCATCATCCGGGCAGCCTGGTGCTCGGGGCTACGAATGCCTGGTCAACTGCTTTGAGCAGGGGCTTCTAGTGCGTACCGCAGGCGATGTTATCGCTCTGTCGCCACCACTGACGATCGAAACTAGCCAGATTGACCAACTCATTGAGCGGCTTGCCAGCGTAGTGAAAGCGTTGTCATAAGCATAGGAACCGCCAATCTACAGATAGGCAAAGGGCATTGCTGCGGGAGCGATCGCCTAAAATTTTAGCCAGATTCAGCAGAATGTTGGATAAGATTCAGCCTTATGTCTGGACAATGTTGAAAGCTTTCGATGCTATTCTGCAACACGGTGGGTATATTTGCTGCTTCGTATTACGAGTCTTACGGATTCCAAACCTATGACTTAAATTCGTGGTTGACGGCTTGTAGCACTGTTACATACAACTATATGCAACGCTCCAAATCAGCTCAAAGCATCAGTCTTGAAGTACTTGTAAATGATTGAGCGAATTGGCTGAAGGTTTATTTATCCAATAAGGATAAAATCTTAAAATAATAGGTTTAACAACCTGGTTATGCAAAGGGTAAAGCTCGTCATACGTGTGAATAGATCATCCACCATAGACGTTGTTTCTTCAGAGTTGGCGATGGAGTTCACTTGACATTTATTCGACTTGCAGATCTAATCATTAACACTGAATGCATTGCCACAGTCAGGCTTAGTGCCTATGCAGCAGCGGATCAAAAGGAAGACATCCCTCTCGTTAACCTTTGTTTGATGTTGCCAGAAGGTTCAGTAGATGGTCAAACTAGAGTAAAAGCTGGACATCTTAGAAGTGTGGAGAAATTAGAGTTTGAAGGAGATTTAGCATTGGCGATCTGGAACTATTTTCTTGAGTCAGGTATGGTTCAAGTTTTATTTGATTGAGCTTTTTGAGAGAGCCACGAGCATTTTAATCAGGGGTGGAGCTTTAAAGCTTGAGGGTCTAGAAGTATCTCTTGTTTGAATTTATCTACAGCAAGTTTACTCACCTAAAGTAAAAGTGCTTTGTCGAAAAAGTTAGCTCAATAAAGATTTTGTAAAGACAGGATTACACTATGGCGGATTATTATTCTGTCGTTGTAGGCTCTAGATGCAAGTCTGTAATACAGGTCTTACATCGCATTCACCTAAAGATGCACATTACCGTAGGATGCGTTGGTGGCAGCAAAACGCATCATTGCTGGGGGTTTCCGGTGCGTTACGCTTCGCTAACACACCCTACATCTAATGCTGCTTCACATTGAATTGGTAGTACAAAGGTGCTAGCTCGCTGGGGGATCATCCGGCAACAGGAGCTTTCCACCGCTTACGACTGAACCGCGCATCACCAGGGGTATCTATCTTTCGCTTCAAACCTGGGTCATCTTCCGGTGGTGTTTTTAAGGAACTGGTTGAATGAGCTTTTTTAATGCAGACATCAATTTTGATGAACGCTTACCTGAGGAATTAACGCGGGGTCATGCTAATTGTGCGCCTCGTGAGGCATTGCAAGCATTTGACTTTGGTGCTCATTTGGAGCAGTTGGCAGTGTTCTTGGCGCAAACCTGGAAGGATGAGCATCCTGGCGCAACGGTGCATTCTGAAGATGACTTGAATCACTGCATTTTGGCAGTGACAACGGAACTGGCGATCGCCGCTAAAGCAGTTGGAGGTCCGGTGGCTCTAGCGATTTTGACTGGTGGCGGTTCCGCCGCTGCCCGTGCAGTTTGTAAGCAAGTGCTTGCTAACGACTGCGCGTAAGGTCTTTCCAGCCAACTGTGAGCGGATGGAGTGTTGCAGTCACGCTTCACCACAGAGTTTATAGCGGGAATTTTGCGGCTGAGAGCGCCGTAGAGTCTGGCATGTGCTTGCTTTTGCTATTTTTTCTGCAAAAACGTGGGTCTGACTTCCCTCAATTGAAGGCGATACAGCCTGTGAGATCAGGGTGTCGGGGAGCGGGTGTCGGGTGTATTTCACTTGAGCGAGCACTGTCATAGACCAATTTTGCAGCCAATTTTGCAACCACTATTGATGAGATCTGAGATGAGGCTTTTATGACAAACCAATTGACCGATCGAGTGCAGCCAGCGTTTCCAGTTGATGAGCCTGATCCTTCTAAGGACTCTGAGCGATCGCAGCCTCAGCTCAGCTCTGACCAAAGTAGAGCTAACTCTCTGCAACCGCGATCGCAACGGCAATGGTTCGGGACCCAATCCATACGACACAAGTACCTGCTGGGTTGGGTGACATCAGGAGTGTTGTCTATTGTGGGAATTGCGGGTGCGGGGGCATGGTTGACTGCCTCAATCACTCAGGGGCAACTGGCTGCTGGTGCAGGGCAATCGGCAACCGCTAAGCAGCAACGGACTGAAACAATACGTCAACTTGTCTGGCAGCAGCAGCTATGGACGATCGCGCTAGTGCTGACAACCCATACAGGCGTACTGCTATTGCTCTATCGGGCGATCGCCAGACCCGTCAAACGGCTACAGCAAGATACGCAAATGTTCTCTCTGGGGGCGCATGAGATTCGTGCCGAGGTGACGGCAACGGATGAAATTAGCAAAATCGCTCAGGTGTTTAACCAACTGGCAGATAGCGCAGTAGCGGCTGAATCACAGTTTGCTGACCAAACCTACCAGCGGGAAACTGAAGTCAGACAAACCCGCCTGATCGGTCAGATTGCAGGGGCGCGGGCGCGGACGGAGCAAGACTTAGAGTCAGTCTTAGAACAGGCGGTTCAAGGTGCGAAGGCAACGTTGAACGTGGATCGCGTGGTAATCTACCGCTTTTTCTCTGATTGGAGTGGCTATATCTCGACTGAAGCGGTGACACCAGGTTACCCGATCGCCCTGGAAGACAAAATCGAAGATGCCTGCATCAGCGACAGCTTAATTGAAGCCTATCGGCAGGGGCGAGTCGTAGCGACGAATGATGTCTTTAACGCAGGGTTTCATCCAGAGCACTTAAAGCTGATGACGCGGCTGCAAATCAAAGCCAATTTGGTCACCCCCATCCTGAAGGATGATCAGCTTTATGGGCTGCTGATTGCTCATCACTGCGTAGCGACGCATCGCTGGAATCCCGGTGAAATTGATTTTCTGAAGGAGCTTGCCATCCAGGTTGGGCTGTCCCTTGATCGGGTCACGTTTTTGGCACAGAAAAATGCTGAAACTGAGCGAGCGCAGCAGCTTTATCATATTAGCTCACGCATTCGGACGACGCTGAGTGACCAGGAGCTTTACAACACGACGGTACGAGGTGTGCGAGAGACGCTGAAGACGGATCGGGCGATCGTGTACCTGTTTGACGCAGCCTGGAAAGGCACGATTGTTGCAGAAGCGGTAGAGCATCAGTATCCCAGCGCCCTTGGCACGATGATTGCAGACCCGTGCTTTGCCGAAAACTATGTAGATAAATACAAGCAGGGGCGTGTGCAAACGTTGGAAGATATCTACAACGCTGGACTCACCGAATGCCATCTGGCGCAATTGGAACCCTTTAAAGTCAGAGCCAACATGGTTGCGCCGATCCTGGCGAACAGTACGCTGCATGGTTTGCTGGTGACGCATCAGTGCTCGCGGACACGCTCCTGGCAGGAGCCGGAAATCACCTTCTTTAAAGAAGTTGCGGCTCAGATTGGGCTTTCCCTCGATCGCAAGGGCGTTTTGCACCAGCTTGATCAATCGCGTCAGCAAGCTGAGCAGTTGGCAGACGAACAGCGTCAACAGCGAGAAATCTTGCAGCGGCAACTGGTGGTTTTGCTAGACCAGGTCGAAGGGGCGGCATCGGGCAACCTGACTGTGCGGGCAGATGTGACTGCTGGCGAGATTGGCACCGTGGCTGATTTCTTCAACGCGATCGTCGAAAGTTTGCGGCAAATTGTCGTGCAGGTGCAGCAAACGGCAACGCAAGTTCATACCGCACTGAGCGAAAACGAAACGACCATTCAGCAACTCGCGGCTGAAGCACTCCAGCAGTCAGACGACATTACCCAAACGTTAAGCTCTGTTGATCGTATGAACGCGTCGATCCAGGCGGTTGCAGAGAGTGCCCATCAGGCAGCCGCCGTTACCCATACGGCTGCTTCGACAGCAGAGGCAAGTCAGGTGGCGATCGACTTCACCGTTCACAGCATTTTCGAGCTACGCGAAACGATGTCTGAAACCGCTCATAAAATGAAACGTCTGGGTGAATCGTCGCAGGCAATCTCGAAAGTCATCTCCCTCATCAATCAAATCGCGCTGAAAACCAACATGCTCGCGCTGAATGCAGGCATTGAGGCAGCACGAGCAGGCGAAAACGGCTTGGGGTTTGCTGTTGTCGCCGAAGAGGTTGGGGAACTCGCGGCACAGTCAGCATCGGCGACTCAAGAAATTGAGCAAATCGTGGACGACATTCAGCGGGAAACACGTCAGGTGCTGGAAGCAATGGAGCAAAGTACGGTGCAAATGGTGGAAGGTACTCGACTGGTTGAAGATGCGAAGCAGAATTTGGGGCAACTCCGTTACCTCTCAAAGCAAACCGATCAACTTGTGCAATCCATTTCAGAAGCAACCATTTCACAAACGCAAATCTCCCAGGCTGTGGCGCTGTTGATGCAAAAGCTAGCGCAACGATCGCACCAAACCGCTCATGCCTCTCAGCAAGTAACCACTTCACTGCAACAAACAGTTGGCATTGCTCAAGCGCTGCAAGTATCAGTGAGCACGTTCAAGGTCGAGCGCACAAGTTGACGGGATGTTATTAACAGTTAGTGAAGAATAGTTAGTGAAGACTGACATCGTGATGCGTCGCTTCGCTTAAATCGCGTATAAAGCTCTGAATCGCTAGCCGATCGCCATACTCAATCAGGCGACTACTAAGCTCGATTGGAATATCTGTACCATCTTTGTGGCGCAACACGTGTTCAAAGAAAGACTTGCCGTGCAATCTCAACCGTTGCGATAGCTCGGAAAGCACTTCTGTACCCCACAGTGGTGCCACCTCATCAAGACTCAACTTGCATAATTCTTGACGTGTATATCCCAGTTGCCTGGAGGCGTTCGTATTTGCGTCCAAAATGCGTCGTGTCAAAGCATCCAAAATCAAAATCGCGTCGTTTGTAGACTCAAATAGATGCTGATACTTTGCTGCCGATGCTTGCAATGCGGCTTCTACCTGCTTACGTTCTGTAATTTCTTGAGTGCTAAAAAGGACAGCCTCAATGTGGTCAACTGTGCCTTGAATCGGACTGAGAGTGTACTCATACTCTCGCATCCCATGCAATGACGTTGTGAAACTGATTTCACTGGTAAGGGACTGCCCGGTTAAAAACACGGTTTCAAATTGAACTGTTAGTTGTGCGGTTGTCTCTGGTGGTAAAGCAAACGCCTGTATGGTTTGTTGAAGCGCATTATGCGGCTCTAACCCCAGCGATCGCACCCCCATCGGATTGATGTAGAGCAACCGCCGTGAACGATCGCAGACAAAAACAGGAGCTGACATGGTTGCCAGAATGCGCTCCCTTAAGTCGGTTTGAGGCTCTAACCGGGCAGCCAATTGCAGTCGACCCGGCTCTAATGCTTGCTGCGAACTATCCGTACGCTGACTGCGCTGGCTGATTTCAACGATCGTTTGCGGTAACAGGCTGATAGAGGCTTCACCAAGCGATGTTGCAAGTAAGGCTCTCAGCGAATGGCTAAATTGTTCCAGGAGTTCAAGACGATAAACAGTACTGGTATCTGTACAGGTCATTTTCTGTAGGCTGGAAAGCTGCTCAGAAAGGAGCGTCATACTGCTTTCTACCGTTTCCAGCCGCTGCTGAAGCATTTCGATCGTCACTGGCATTTTGGATGGCAACGACAAGCCGAATGCCTGCCCTAGTGCTTCGGCAACGACTGTGGTTCGGTCTTTGCCTGTTGCTCTTGCCTGGGTTTCGATCGCCTGTGCCAACAGCGCTGGAAACCGAAACGTCATCGATTTGCTAGTCATTGGCGGCATGGGATAAAGGTTGTCAAAACTGCTTAAGCCCTCGGAACGCTGCTGTTATACCTTTCCTATAAACTGTAGCTACAGATTCAACCCTTGGCTGGCGGTCAGCAGTCAGCGGTCAGCAGCAAGAACGAATCTGTAGGGCGATTTTGTAGAATTGGTATTACGTCTATAAAGCGGCAGGTACATAGCGAATGGTGCGATCAATCCCTTGCCGATCTGTAGAAGGTCGATCGTAGAGCAGTGCCCGACTGACTAACGACACCGCTGATGTCATACAGTGTAATCAGCCTATGACACAGCCTCATGCAAACCCATGCGTGTATTTACCTGATTTCAATGAGCAAAACCCGTGAACTTCTCAGCATAATTGCTGATATCTCTACACTTTTTCGATGTTGCGGACATCATAGCCAACTGGTTCAGGCTCATGTAAGACAGACCGTAAGGAAATGCTAAGGAATGAGAATTAAATAAGATTGGCTTTTGTAGGATGTGTCAGGCGTGAGCCGTAACGCATCACAAGCCTTGGAGTCTACGCAAGTATGTGGTTTGATTAAAGCCACGATCCTAAGTGTTTTGCAAACAACGATAAAGCTACGCTCTCGATTCACGCTCTCTTGAGCACGTAGTTGTTCAGGCTTACAGCGATTGCCTGCCCGTAAATGCAGTCATTGTTAGTAGCGCCGTCCCATAAGCAGCATCTGGTTGCTGCGATCGCTTCACTGGAACGCCAAGCTGTCGCAACCGCAAGGCAGTCCATGCCGCATTACGTGCCCCACCACCTGCCGTATAAACCTGCTGTAGTGGTGTTGCGCCCAACGCTTGCAGTAGTCGATAGCCTTCCGCCTCAATCCGCGCCATGCTCTCTAACAGTCCATGCAGAAACGCGACTGGATCGGCGGGTCGTGGTTCTAGACACGGTAACAGGTGGGGATCATTCACTGGAAAGCGCTCTCCTGGTTGCGTGAGCGGGTAATAGTCGAATGGACTCGTTTGCGCAACGGGAATGCGATCGCTCAAATCCACCAACTCTGCTGGGGTGAAAAACTGCTGTAAGACAGCGCCACCTGTATTAGAGGCTCCACCCACCAGCCAGCGATCGCCCAGCCGATGGCTATAGATACCATGAGCATTGTTTTCGACTGGCGTTTGGCTGAGCAACTTCAGCACGAGTGTTGATCCCAGCGAGGTAACGGCTTCTCCCGGTTGTGCTGCTCCACTTGCCAGAAACGCGGCAATGCTGTCGGTGGTTCCTGCACAAACCTGGCAGTCAGAAGGCAAAGTGAATCTCTTGGCAATAGCTGGCTGCACGGTTCCGATCGGCATTCCTGGTGCGACGACGCGGGGTAGAAGGGGGGCGATCGCTAAATCGGTCAGCCAATCTGGATAGCGCAAATTTGCAACGTCGTAGCCCAGCTTCAGGCTGTTGTGATAGTCACTCATGCCTAGTTGACCGTGCAGCAGAAACCCTAACCAATCTGCCTGATGCTGTAAGTATCGCGCCTGCGAAAAGACGGACTGCCGACTCCACCACAGCAGTTTCACCAGGCTAGAGGTGGCACTCAGCACAATCTGCTGACCGCGAGCGTTAGTGTAGAGCGCTTGCAAAAATAACTGTCGTAAAGTGTCCACTTCTGACGCTCCACGTGCATCGTTGTAGAGAAGTGGTGTTGTCACAGGTTGTCCTGCTGCGTTACACAGTAATACGGTAGAAGAGGTGCCATTGATGGCGATCGCCCTTAGTCTTTGCCGCTCTGCGCGATCGATGTCTCCTAACAGTGAGAACAACGTGTCCTGCCAGCAATCGAGCAGTTCTGACTCTGCGACGGTGCCAAAGGTACGGCTTGCTTGAGAGCACAGATGCGCTTCGGCATCAATAACGGCGAGGCGTGCTCCCGATGTCCCGAAATCAATGCCAGCGTAAAAACTCATAGCTTAGGTAGTTGTACAGAAATAACAGCATGGTCTGTAGCCGTCAGTCCTCAGCCGTCAGCTTGAACGTGAGCGCTGAGTGCTGAAAGCTATCCCAGCATCACTTTCACAAATCAAATCGGATCGCTATAGCTGATAGCTGATAGCTGATAGCTGATAGCTGATAGCTGATAGCTGATAGCTAATCCAAAAGTGTGCCGTTATTTTTTAGCAAGCTCTTAGAGAGTCGCTCACACAAGTGCTAACAATTTGGCAACACAATTCTCCTCTATGTCGTTAGTTGCGTGGTAAAGCAACGGGTTGCTCTGGTTTAATCTCTGGTTGCGCTTGTGTGCCTTGACGAACGGTCAGTACGTTCTCACTAAGAGGCGATCGCGGACGAGTCAACAGCCGGATCTCTTGTTCCAACTCCGTCTGTCCGGCTTTAAAGAAGTCCTGGGCGCTAGAAGGAGTCAAGTCCCGCGAAAATTGCTGTAGTTTGGATGGCGGTAGGCGATCGCTGTGAGGCACTGACTGAGCCAACGAGGCACTCGCCGCTACGAGCGTGAATGCCATCGCGGTAGAAAAGGCATAGACTACACGTTTCATTGGGTTAGCCCTCCTGAAAAGCAGCATTTCACTTCAAGCTAGCCTGTCTTGTCTGCTCCTGCCGTCCTCCGGTTGGAGCAATGTATCGCCATAGTCACATGCGCTCAAAGCTGCCCTCACCCTAGCCCTCTCCCAAAAGGGGCGTTGCTGGATCTGGGTGTGAAGCGCTTGGGTTGCCCTCACCCTAGCCCTCTCCCAAAGGGCGAGGGGACAAGCGTCTCTGCTCCCTTCTCCTTGGGGAGAAGGGTTGGGGATGAGGGCAATTCATACATGTATTCTGCAACGCCCCCAAAAGGAGAGGGAACAAGACTTCTAGCTCCCTTCTCCTTGGGGAGAAGGGTCGGAGATGAGGGCAAATCATACTTGCATTCAGCAATGCCCTAAAAGGCTTTTGCCCTAAGCGCTATTCCTTGAACCCGATCGCCTGCTCCAATGAAGTCAATCCTCGCTCCTCCAGCTTTTGCAGTATCCCCTCTAAAATGCGGCGCACCATCTCAGGACCTTCGTAAAACCAACCCGTGTAAACTTGCACTAAGCTAGCTCCCGCCGTGATTTTTTGCCAGGCATCCTCTGGCGTAAACACCCCGCCAACGCCAATAATCGGTAGCCTGCCTTGCGTTTCTTGCCAGATGAACCGGATCACGTCGGTCGATCGCTGCCTTAAAGGGGCACCGCTAATCCCACCCGCTTCCTCCAGTACCGACTTGCCCGTCGATCGCAGCACTTGCGTCTTCAACCCATCGCGTCGAATGGTGGTGTTAGTGGCAATCATGCCCGCCAGCTTGTGCGTCTGAGCCAGTCCTGAGACCGCAGCGATCGCATCCCACTCTAAATCAGGTGCGATTTTGATCAGCAATGGTTTCTGCTCAGCATTTTCTTGCTGAAGTGCCGCCAAAATTGGTTCGAGCTGATCGGCTGCCTGAAGCGATCGCAACCCCGGCGTGTTCGGCGAACTGACATTCACTACAAAATAATCACCCCAGTCCTTGAGCAAGCGAAAACTACCCACATAATCTGCCGCTGCTTCCTCTAGCGGAGTGCGTTTAGATTTACCTAGATTGATGCCGAGGGGGAAGGGAGTGGGGAGTGGGGAGTGGGGAGTGGGGGAAGAGCTTTGACCGCTGACTGCTGACTGCTGACTGCTGACTGCTGACTCCCACCGCTGCCGCAACGTTGCCGCCATCAGTGCTGCCCCCTGATTGTTAAAGCCCATGCGATTTAACGCGGCATTGTCTAACGGTAGGCGAAACAGTCGCGGGGTTGGATTGCCAGGTTGAGCAGTGAAGGTCACGGTACCGAGTTCTGCGAAGCCAAAGCCAAAGCTCGACCAAACGCCAGAAGCAACCCCATCTTTGTCAAACCCAGCGGCTAGACCGATCGGGTTGCTAAACCGCAAGCCCCAGAGCGATTGCGCTAGGCGATCGTCCTTCAGGCAATAGGCTTTGGTTAACTGAGCTTGAAGCCAGTGAGCAGGAGGCTGGTGGTGATGGCGATCGAGCCAACCCAGAGCGCTCAGCGTTTGCTGATGCAACCACTCTGGATCTGCCTTTAGCCCTGAGAATAGCGCTGGACGAATGACAGATCGATAGATGTCCACTGTTTTAAAGCTAGATATGTTTTAGAGCTGCGGTGTGTGAACCATTTGTGCTGTGCGATCGTAAGCATTACCATACCTCAAGCGTTGCTTTCTGCCTGAACGTTCTGCATTTGCACTGAACCCTCGAAAACAAACTAGGATGATTACTAACGCTCCTACAGGTGGCGGCAGTCTACTCTGGTTGCATTGCCCACCTGATTTCAGTGTAACTTTTTACCTGAAACTGATTACTTGCCAGTAGTTTGCCTGACGCAAGCTGCTCCGCTCATATTCGTTGTATTGGCGTACCTATCACTGCACTCAATGGTTCCACCAAAAGAGCCAAACGCCAACGATAAACAGTTGGTTGCCCTGGGGCGAGTCCTGCAAATTTTGCGGGAAGAAGAAAATTCCGATGTTCTCATTGATACCGCCCTTAATTACCTTGAAGCTGAGTTTGACTACAGCCTGATCTGGATTGGTCTCTACGATCGCCTGGAGCATCGCCTGTATGGTAAGGGTGGAACAACGCCGTCTGGCAAGATACCGCTCCTCAAGCAGCGGTTTTTGTTGAACCCTGGTGAGCTATTAGAACAGGTCGTCATTCAGCAACGTCCGCTGGCAGTTCCAGATTTGCGACAGGAACTGCGGGCTGGTGAGTGGCGCAAAGTGGCACAAACTTGTGACGTGCAAGGAACAGTGATTTTCCCGATTCGCTACAAGGATCGGTGCTTTGGGGTTACGCTGCTAGGCTCAACCCTCTGGGGTGCGTCACCGCGATCGGACGAAAAAGCTCGGCTGTCAATGGTTTTGGGCGGACTGGCAACAGCGCTCTATCAAATTGAAGCCGAGTGGCAGCGACAGCAAACCAAGCGCCCCGATCAACCATTGCTGACACTGTTGACGAAGCTGCGATCGCTCACTGGTTTGGGTGCTCGGTTAGAAGCCATTGTCGAAGAAACGCATAAGTTTGTGCAGCCAACGCGCACCAATGTGTACTGGTTTGAGCGCGAGCGGCGGTATTTCTGGCGACGTATCAGCAATCGTCAAAAGGCGGCAGGGTTCAGTGAGGCAACCCAACTCGCCTCAGGCATCACCGCGCAAGAAGTGAGCAGTTTTTATCAGGCGTTGCTCGCCGATCAACTGGTGGCGATCGGCGAGGCACACAGTTCCCTGAAAGCAGATACGACAAGCCGCCTGATGCAGCAAATGCGGGCGCGATCGCTCCTGGCAGCGCCAATCTTGTTTCAGAACGAACTGCTGGGTTTTCTGGCAGTGGAAGGGAGTGAACCTCGCATCTGGGAAGACGAAGAGAAAAGCTACATGCGCGGTGCAGCGCAAATCATCGCCCTGATTGCGCCCCTGGATGACATGGAGAACACTATTGACCAGATCCAGCGCGATCGCGTCCTCACTGCCGAAATTGCTCGTTCGATTTACAGCGAAGAGGATTGGAAAGCCACGCTCACCCTATCGGCTGAACAAGTTTGCAAACGTTTGAGAGCCGATCGCTTTTTGGTTTTGCTCTACAACTCAGAACAGGGCACGTTTGACCTTGCGTATCAAAGCCAACCAGCGAATCGTCGCCCGCTGACTGCACCACTTAGCACACTCAACGAAGCTGACTGGAAACTGCTGGAAAAAAGCCGCGACACTATTGGCATCGAAAATTTGGATGGTGATTTGCGCCTGCTGGCATGGCAAGATCGCCTGCTAGAACTGGGTGTGCGATCGCTCGTGCTTTGTAATGTCTCACTTGGACACCCCCTCGAAGGGCTGGTCGTCATTTGTCATGAAAGCCCGCGTACCTGGAGTCGCCCTGAGCATGATCTGGTGCGGGTTGTCAGCCAGCAACTGGGGCTGATTTTGCATCAGTGGCAACTGCAAAAACAAAATGAGCAACAGCAGAAGGTCAACCAAACCATTCAGTGGGGGCTGACGATGATTCAGCAAATGCACCAACTGGAGCCTCTGGAACGATCGGCGCTGCAACACATTGCTCAAGTACTTCAGGTGCCTCTAGCAACGCTGGTTGTTTGGTCGCCAGGTGAAACCAGCGGTCGAGTGGTCAGTCCGATCTGGAGCAGCGATCGGTTTACCATCAAAGTCGATGCAGTGATCCCAGTCCACACGGATGCCTTGATTCAGTGGGTGCTAGAAAGCGATGGCGTGCTGCCGCTAGCGATCGCTGACCTTCCTGCTGAAACACGCCAGTGGCTCACCGGATCTGGCATCGGTCAACTGTTGGCGATCGCTTTGAGAACCGCTCCAGACCACGAACCGTCAGGCATTGTGCTGATTGCTGATGGGGTTGATCGTCAGTGGTCAGAGCGGCACCTCAGTGCGTTGGGTACCCTCGTCAGCCAGCTAGCCTGGTCACGTCGCTACCTGACCTTGACCCAGAAACTGTCTGCTCAGCGTGAAGCGCTGGAGCAGTTGAACTGGTACAAGCAGCGATCGTTGGAGGAACTGTACCGATCGCTCCTCCCGAATCTGAAGCGCCTCCAAGACCTTGGCAACCCTAAAGATCCCCTTTTCAGCACTCGGCACCAGCAGATCTTACGCCAGCTTAACGATGCCGTTGCTCCACTTTCCCCATTGATACAGACAGAGCAGTGGCGACTGCAAACCCAACTCCGCACGCTCTCGCTGGTTAGTTTGCTCAAGCGATCGCTAGGGCGAGTAGACGGACTCATGAAGCAACAACAGCTCTGGTCTCAGGTACACGATGAAACCAATCTTACGATTAGTGGCGATATTACCAAGATTGAGCTGGTGCTGCATGAAGTCTTGCTGAGTGCCTGCCAACGGTCTGATGTGGGTGGACGCATCGACCTGTGGTGCCGTCAGATCGACAACCACTGGCTCGAACTTTCCATCACCGACAGCGGCGAAATGGAGCCACGCTTGCTGACCGAACTAGAAACCGGGCGGGCTACTGATCTATTAGCACCATCGACTCTTGATCAACCACCAGGACAACATCTGCACATCTGCCGATCGTTAATGAAGCAAATTGGCGGCGAACTGAATCTCTATAAACTAGACGATAACCGCATCTTGAGCCGTGTAGTCTTGCCATTGGCGACGAACGATCGTGCCACCACCCCACAAAAGAACGAGAAGCCTAGAGCCTAAGAAGCAAGCTGATAGACACACTGATCCCCTCTCTCTAAACCTGCACTCTCGAAGCTCCTAGCCGCTTTCGCCAGCCCTCGACCACGTTTCTCAGCTCGATCGACAGCCACTGATCGTACTGTGGATAAATTGGCAGTCGCGGTACCAGCTTCCAACCACTAGAAGCCAGACTGGTTGCCAGTTCAGCATCGATCGGGTGTGGGTAATCCGGATTCACTTCATCATGTGGTCCAATACCACCCAGGTCGCTTGCACCAGCGTCCAGACAGGCAAGTAATTGCGATCGCGAAACTAGATTCGGCGGAATTTGCAGTGCAATATCAGCAGGCAGAATGCGTCGAGCCACTGCGATCGTGGCAAGCAATTGTGCGGGAGAAAAGGCTGTACTTGCCCATGCTTCCGTTTGTCCAGGGCTATAGGGCTGCAAAATGACTTCTTGAATGTGTCCCCATCGTCGATGTAGTTGCGCGATCGCCTCTAATGTTTGCCAACGATCCGCTTCGGTCTCGCCAATACCTAACAGTAGACCTGTGGTGAAGGGAATTTGGAGTTCACCCGCTTGGGCAAGCTGCTGCAAGCGGAGTTCTGGACGCTTGCTTGGCGCATGGCGATGGACGGTTTGCAACAGGCTCGGTGTCACTTGCTCTACCATCAAGCCCATTGAGACATTGACGGTTTTCAGGTGAGCCATCTCAACAACGCTCAGCGGTCCCGCATTAGTGTGTGGCAGAAAGCCCAGCGACAGAGCCAGATCGCACAGTTCATAGAGATGTTGGAGCCAGCGCGATCGTCGATCGCTCTGAGGATGTACCTCGCCACTCAAGATCAAAATTTCAATGACACCCTGATGTTGGAGCGATCGTAGCTGCGCTTCTGCATCAGCCAGAGTTAGCCAATCGCTTTTGCCCGGATCAGTCCGAAAATTACAGTAGCTGCAACGGTTAAAGCACTCATAGGTCGGCACCAGCGTATAAGCAGGACTATACGTCGCAGTTTTAGCATTCATACAGCAGGCTTGAAACGAGCAATGTTAGATACAGGTACTCCGATCAGACGATCGATGGGGCACCAAGACCCCTGGAAAGTTTGTCGTCGCCACCTTACAGGCTAACCTTTCCTCAAGTTTCATCGCGTTGTTTCCGTGTTCTTTAAATGTCAGATTGACCCATCCCGACAATCCACAAGCTAGAGTTAAGCCTTTCTCACTCCTGCTCCGGACTTCTAACTCCTGCGGTAGCGCTTAATCGCAGCACCAGAACTTTTCACGTCCCTGGCAACTGCGCTTCTTCGCATAGACATTCTTCACATGCGTTTTGACCGTATTAAGGCTGATTTGCAGCATTCTGGCGATGTCCTGGTAAGAATATTCTTGCCGCAGTAACATCCAAACTTCTGCCTCGCGCTCCGTCAGGTCATACTTCTTACGCTCGATCCGTAGCTCCTCCTGCAAAAGGTCGTTGCAGTTTTCTAAAAACACCAGGATATAGTGCTGCCGACCCTGATCAGATGACTGGAGACCTGCATCTCGTTGAGTCGTTAGATCAAGCCAACGAGCGCTGATGCGGATGGTTTGACCGGTTGATGTCTGGCACTCCATGACAAAGGGACGATCGCTCCTCGATTCCTCTCGCATGAGCCGATGG
This sequence comes from Tildeniella nuda ZEHNDER 1965/U140, assembly GCA_019358895.1. Taxonomy (GTDB): domain Bacteria; phylum Cyanobacteriota; class Cyanobacteriia; order Leptolyngbyales; family Leptolyngbyaceae; genus Stenomitos; species Stenomitos nudus. The sequence goes on from JAHHIG010000008.1 coordinate 220,400, forward strand.
CAAACTTCCGACACTGCTGGTGGCAACTCAAGTGGCGGAAATTCACTGCCCGACAGATACTGGCAGAGCGATCGCGCCTTGGCATTCCAGTACAACGGCTGTATCGTGCGAGACGTGACAATTACACCCTGATTCAGCGACTCCAGCAGACTACTCCGGATCAAGTTCAGCGTGGTTGCTTCGCTTGATGGTGCGTTAGCACCTTTCTGTGGGTCGCCAGAGGCATGTTTTGTCAGACGTGATGAAGGCTTACCAGCTTTTTCAGTGGTGCGAGGGCTAAATAGCGAACCAGGAAAGGGTGGTTCTAAAGAGGCAAACAGTAGGGGGGCTGTCATCGATCAGACTCCACAAACGATGCCGCTATTTTGATTGCTCCCCTGATGAAGACGCAACGAGCAATCCGCAGCCCGCAACAGATCGCCGAAGCAGGCTCACTTGCAATGCACAAATCCGAAGAGGGGTGAACTAATCCGAAGTGAGGTGAAGTTTTTTCCACTTCCGGATTGTAAGAAGCCTCCAGTTGGTCAATAATGAACTCAAGCCAGCAATATAGCTGTAGCCCTAAGCGCCTATCTTCGTTTTTAGCAAAGAGGCTGTGACAGAGGCGATCGCATCAATCTGCTTGAACATCAATCTGCTTGGACACTTTTGCCATTTCAGTCTCAAGAGACTCCTGATCCGGACACCGAATCAAACCGCTCTGCCCGCATCTAAAAGCAGAATCGATTGTTTCAAACGCTGACCTTTTAGCTTCACCAACGGCTTTCAGATTCCGCACAGCGACTCACCAATGTTCCTTATTGTCGGTCTAACGTTCATGAACGGACTCACCCATTTGGGTACTCTTCACCGTTCTCACGCCATGAGCCGCTGTCAAACGCTCAAGAAAAATCGTTAGTACTCGTCCTCTCTCCATATCTGGCAAATCAATGAGTTCTCTGAAGCCTGTGCCCCAATCTGATGATCGGTTAGACCCGGAGTCGCTTGATCGGTTTTTCCCGCTGGCAGAACAACGCCTCTACATGTCGATGCTGATGGGGCGCGGAGGCTTGACGCGTCGTCGAGCAGAATATTTTGTCCGTCTTTGGGCATACCTGCTGCTCAAGCAACGGCAGTTGTCTAGCGATCGCTTAATGCCACCACTCAGGCAATTGCATTCAACAGATGGTTTAATCGCTTGTACGCATCGAGAAGCCGCAGAACTGTTTTATGGCAACCAGGATCGAGGGAGCGATCGCGCTGCTGGCATGATGATCGATCGCTTCGTGGCACTCGGTCTGCTCGAAAAGCAGTTCGATGGACAAACCCTTTGCCTTCAGATCCGCTCGATTCCAGAGCTAGAAACACGTCTTCAGCCCCAGACACCCGTCACGCTTGTTCCAGATGCATTTAATCCCCGTACAGATACGATCCCGATCGCAAATCTCATCGCCCGCACCTATGCGGAGTTGATGAAAGACGTTGCTACAGCCTCCCACAAAATTGCTAAAGCGTTACGCAGTTGGGCACAACAGTATCCCCACGGGTTGCGGGTTCTTCGTCGGTCTGACAATCTCAACCCAGTGGGTATTTCAGTGCTCTACCCCGTGACCAGCGAATCGGAAGTTCACTTCTTTCAAGCACCGAGTAAGAGCTTTTATCTGTCCTCTGATGTCACTATCGATCCCTTCACAATGGCGGTTGTCGGCGATCAAGACTGCACATCTGTTTATATCCGCTCCTGGGTCATTGATACCCCTTACCTTCAAAGCGAGAACATCTACTTGTTGCTGGAAGACAGCCGTAAGACGCTAATACAGATGCAGCAAGATTTTCCCAACCTCTGTGATCTCTACTCGCTCATCCTGCATCCTCTCTACGAAGACTTGCGTTTGGCATTGGGCTTTCAAAAAACGTTTCAAGATACACAGCGGTCTTACCACTGGGTTTATCTCGCGCTCGATCGCTTTGTAGAGCTAGACATTGAGCAAGCGCTGAGCACTATGAAGCAAAGTCTGAGCAAGTAAAACCACTCGCCAGAAAGCGGCAATAGTGTTCTGCCAGTCTTTAAATCAAAAAGCGATCGATGAGCGCGCTTCAGATGACGTTGCTGTAACGATGTTTTCTCATAAAAGTAGACACACGTTAAGGACGATTTACAAAGCCTGGGGCTTTGCTCACAGGCTGTCCAGAACATTAACACACTGAACTACCTTAGCTTTTGTTGCATCTACTTTACAAAAAGCAATGTTCGGTTTATACTACTAAACATGCAGGTAAAACTGCTAAATACGTTAAACCAAGCACTCATAACCACCATGACTACGACTTTACAGAGACGCGAGAGCGTCAACGTCTGGGACCAGTTTTGCAACTGGGTGACCAGCACCGATAACCGCCTGTACGTAGGTTGGTTCGGTGTCTTGATGGTACCCACCCTGCTGGCTGCGACCATCTGCTTCATCATCGCCTTCATTGCAGCGCCTCCTGTCGACATCGACGGCATCCGTGAGCCTGTGG
>JAHHIG010000009.1 GCA_019358895.1 Tildeniella nuda ZEHNDER 1965/U140
ACGGGGCAAAGACCAGAACCCAGGGCATTAACTCTTTTGGTAGCAAGTGCATCAGGAGAAATCGAATAACACTTTCCTGATTTTGCTACCTTTCCTCCCCTTCACAATGGACAAAGTCGAGCTTAGCGTTCATCTATAGTATCCGGACTACAGTATCCGGACTACAGCCTGGTAGTTTGGTAGAAATTGATCAGGTTCAAACGGTAGCATCATTTCTCTGCGTACACTTAAGTGCGTTGATTGCTCTCTAACATGCCTTCTAGCTAACGAGAGTAGAACGGTCTGATGTGACTAGCAGCCAAGTTTGTACACGATCGCATTGATACCTGCAATACATTTTCGATCGTAGTGTTAGAGTAAACTTTGATTAAGTTACGGCTAGGCAAGCTGTCATCGTCCAGGGTTAGCAAACCCTTGGGTTAATGATGGCTTTCATTCTGGTGTCAACCAATATAGTTTTACGTCGTAAGTGTACGTTTGGCGTAGTGACCTCTGCCAATAGGTACTGATTCCTTCTCTGGAGAGATGTATCAAGCGCCAGAATACTATAGCCTTTAGACACAGTTTTCAAGCGTTCAACTGCCACACCATCAATTTAGAGAGTTGATCATTGTACAGAGATCGGAAACTTTATAGCGCCTACTGCGTCATAGACTAAGGCACTAAAAATTAGCAAGGTCGAAACGTTCAATACTTATACGGACTGTTGTTTATGAGCTTTGCAACCCAGATCATTAAGCCCTCTAACCTTCTGACTACCGCTGCTATTAATCTTTTTCAAGTAGAAGTTAAGACCGCTATTGATTCAGATGCAGCATTCATCTTAATAGACCTTGGTAACGTTTCATCAATGAGTAGCTCTAGCTTTATTGCGGTAGTAAAGATTCTGCAATTAGTACGCGCTTCCGATCGTCAGCTATTCCTTTGCTCTATGAGCCAACAAATAAGAATGTTATTTGAGCTGACTGGATTAGATCAAGTATTCAAAACGTTTGTCGACTTTGATGAATTTAACCGACATATGCATGGAACTGTTGTGGGAATGCCCAGACAAGTTAAGTCTAATATTGAAATCGTTCCAAGGGATGGACTGAAGCTAGCTAGCTAAATAGTTCCCAGTCTTAATTCCTTGGGCTACTGGCTGGAATGAGAGAGACTGTTGAGCGCTCTTCAGTATTAGCTTGCATCGAATAGGTGACTTAAGCACCTTGTTCCTAGATTTAATCCTGCGTATAACAGTCCCAAATCAATTGTGAGCGGCACTTAATCCTTGAGCGGTCAGCGGCAGACACCAGCTTTTCTCTAACCGCTGACCGCTGACTGCTAAGAACCGACAGCTAGATTGCTGCTCACGATTCATTCAGGATCGCTATCAATTCCAAAAAAACTGAGTATTTGCTCTCATCGCCAATGGTCGCTTGGTGCTTGGCTGTACAGGTAAGTAACAAGAGTTACACTACTTTATTTCTTAGCTATACAGCGGGTCGCTATGAAACCAACACACTTGCAACGATTAAAGGCATCTTAGGCTGCCTGCTAGATAGTGATGGCTCATCTCGTGCCAACGTGTCTCATTGAAGCAGATTAACTGTAGCAAAGTCACGTTTCTCTAGATCCGATCGGTTCAATCTGCTACATTAGCGGTTTGCGTGGTAGCTTCTACATTTATTTCGCTTTTCTATAAATGCGGTAGGGTGCAGACTGAACGATCGCTGCGTAATCTTCCTGTTGTTACTTGGGCAGTAACGTAGCCTGATAGTCGTCTTTGTTTAAAGATCCTCATTTCTCCTGATCCAATTTTGTTACGGGCAAGACGAGAATAGTATGGTTTCGCTTTGCTCCGTTTGCCGGAAATAACCGATTTTTCTATGGCAAGAATTTTAGTTGTTGAAGATGAGATTGTTTCTGCTTTAATGATTCAGGAGTTTTTGGAGCCTTCTGAACATACTGTCGTGGCGAGTGTAGCATCAGGAGCAGAAGCGATCCGAGTCGCGGTAGAGACGCAGCCCGATCTGGTTTTGATGGATATTTCGCTTGAGGGCGGGCTTGATGGCATTGCGGCTGCAACCCAAATCCATGAGCAGTTGGGCGTTCCCATTATCTACATTACGGCTAATGCTGAAGACCAGACGCTTCAGCGTGCAGTGGCGACAGAACCGTTTGGCTACCTCGTCAAGCCCTTCAACCAGATTGGACTTTACACCACAATCAATATTGCGCTGCGTCGTTATCAGTTAGAGCAGCAGCTAGAACAAGCTGAACAATGGCTGACAACCACATTGGCGAGTATTGGTGATGGCACGATCGCGACTGATCGCAATGGTTACGTTACTTTTATGAATGCGGTTGCCGAAGACCTTACGGGTTGGCAGCAAACAGACGCACTTGGGATCTCTGCCGATTTGATTCTGCGCTTAATCCACTCTGAAACGCGAGAAGCGATCGAAAACCCGCTTTTACAAGCCATGCGACAGGGGGTCAGCGTCAGTCTCTCTAATTACTGTGTACTTCAAACCAAAAGTGGACTGGAGCGGGCTATTGGCGATACAGCAGCACCGATTAGAAACGATAAGGGTGAAATTACGGGCGGTGTTCTGATTTTTCAGGATGTGACAGAGCGTCGGCAGGCGGAAGCATTGCTACATCATCGCCAGGAAGAGTTCAGAGCACTGGCGGAGAATTCTCCCGATATTGTGGTGCGGTTCGATCGAGAGTTTCGCCATGTTTATGTCAATCCGGCAGCCGAAGCGGCAACTGGCATTCCTCCGCAGGCGTTCATTGGGCGCACCAACGCAGAACTGGGCATGTCAACCGATCTGCTTGCTCTGTGGAATGAGACATTACAAACAGTGCTCACCAGCGGACAAGAGCAAATCATTGAGTTTCAACGATATGAATCAGATAGCCTTAAGTCTTATCAGTCGCGGGTGGTGCCAGAGTTTGCTCAGGACGGCAGCGTTGAGTTCTTGCTGTGTGTGAGTCGGGATATTACTGAGTACAAGCAGGCAGAAACCATCTTACGGCAGCAGGCAGAACGAGAGCGTTTGCTAGTGGCGATCGCCCAACGCGTCCGTCAGTCGCTCAACCTGGATGAGATTCTCAACACAACCGTGACAGAGGTACGCCAACTGCTCCAGACCGATCGCGTGATTATGTACCGCTTCGAGCCAGATTGGAGCGGCTTTGTCATCGTTGAATCGGTGAGCGATCGTTGGACACCGATGCTGGGTCAGCGGCTTTTTGACCCTTGTCTTGTGATGGCAGACTGCTTGTTGCCTTATATGGATGGCAAGGTCAGCAGTACCGCCGATGTTCTCAATGCTGGGCTGGCTCAGTGCTATGTGGATCTGCTGACGCAATTTCAGGTGAGAGCAAATTTAGTGATTCCAGTCTTGGTACCATCGTCCCAAACCCATCAGCCTTATGCACAGAGGCAAGGATCTCACCTGTGGGGGCTATTAGCCGTGCAACAATGCGCTACGCCTCGACGGTGGCACGATTCGGAGATCGAGTTACTCAAAAATCTTTCGGCTCAGGCGGCGATCGCCATTCATCAAAGTCAGCTTTATCAGCAAACACAGCAGCAGGCTCAAAGAGAGCAAGCGCTCAATCAAGTGATTCAGGCAATCCGCAACTCGTTGGATTTAAACACCATTTTTCGCACGGCTGTTTTGGAGATGGGCAGCTTGCTACAGGTTGAGCAGGCAAACATTCTGCAATATGTGCCAGAGCAAGGTGTTTGGGTGCATCAGGCAAGCTATCGCCAAAGCCCGGATGTGGCTCCTGTAGGCTTAGATGTCGTCGGGTTAGAAATTCCTGACGAAGGTAATCCCATTACCGCACAGCTCAAGCGGTTGGAAATTGTGCGATTGGATGATGCCAGTACCGTACCCCACGAAATGACGCAGATTTTGGCGCAAACGTTTCCGGGAGCATGGCTGGCTGTGCCCTTGCAGGTGGGTAGCTCTGTATGGGGCAACATTATTTTGATTCGAGGACCAGAACCCTTTGTCTGGCAAGACTGGCAAATTGATCTGACTCGCGCCATTGGGGATCAATTGGCGATCGCCATTCAGCAGTCTCAGCTTTATCAGCAAGTACAGCAGCTCAACGCCCGCCTGGAAGAGCAGGTGCAGGAACGTACCATTCTCTTGCAGCAGGCGTTTAGCTTTGAAGCAACGTTGAAGCGGATTGCCGATCGTGTGCGTGACAGCTTAGATGAAGACCAAATTTTACGAGCGGTTGTAGAAGAACTTGCCGTGACGCTTGACGTGAGCGCGTGCAGCGTAGCCGTATATGATCTGCCTCAGCAAACGGTCAACGTGCGCTATGAATACACAACTGCCTTAGCGCTGGTACAGGGTAATCTGATTCCAATGGCAGTGTTTCCAGAGGTCTACCAGCAACTACTAGACGGTCAGCATTTTCAGTACTGTAGTTTGGATGCTCGTCCCATGCAGCCGCGCGTCGTGCGTTTGGCATGTCCGATCGTGGACGATCAGGGGGTGCTAGGAGATTTGCGACTGGTCAACCACGCCGATTACATTTTTTCGGATCAGGAAGTTCGCTTGGTACAGCAAGTTGCCAATCAATGCGCGATCGCCCTCCGTCAATCGCAGCTTTATCAGTCTGTACAGGCACAAGTGGCTGAGTTAGAACAGCTCAATCGACTCAAAGACGATTTTGTGAGCACTGTTTCTCACGAACTACGAACACCGATGGCGAGCATCCGCATGGCGATTCAAATGCTAGAAGTGGTGCTGTTGCAGACGGAAGATGGGCGATCGCGAGATGCTACTGAACCCTCCTCTTTAGTTTTGCAGCCAGCGTCGTTTCAACGGGTAGCCCGCTATTTCCAGGTCTTACGCGACGAATGCCAGCGCGAGACGATGTTGATCGACGACTTGCTCGATCTCTCTCGCCTTGAACGACAAACCGAACCGCTCAATCGCACTACGTTAGATCTTCAGCCTTGGCTCACTCGACTGGTGATCCCCTTTGCCGATCGGGTACGCAGTCAGCGTCAGCGTTTAGAAACCCGCATGACAACGCCTTTACCCGCATTGACGACTGACTATGCCTATCTAGAACGCATTCTCAACGAGTTGCTGCAAAACGCCTGTAAATACACTCCTGCTGATGAAACTATCATTCTGTCGGTGCAGCCGCTTGAGCAATCGTTAACCCTTGCACGATCGCACGTTGAGATTAGCGTCAGTAACTCTGGAGTCGAGATTTCTGCTGAGCAACTGGAACGAGTGTTCGACAAATTTTATCGGGTTCCTAGCAACAACCCCTGGCAGCATCGGGGCACGGGGTTAGGTTTGGCACTTGTCAAAAAGCTGATTGAACAGCTTCAAGGCACGATCGAAGCGTCCAGTGCAGATGGTTGGACAACCTTCACCGCAAGGATACCGCTAGAGAGTGACCAGTAGAAGAGCTTTTAATGGGAGGATTCGTTTCTCGCTGTAGTTCCTCACAGTGAAACAACCCTCGACTACGATATGCCTCGATCGATTCAGGTACTACAGCATAGCGTTTTGGCTCAGACATCTAATCGCATCTCTAAGATCTCTGTTCTAAGCAGTTGCTTGTCAGCTTCGACATAGAAGTATTTTACGCCAAGCATCACCTTGTCTGGCAACATAAAGTCTTGTCGTGCTTCTGTGGAGTTCAGAGAAGCGTGACGAGCTATGACGGGGTATCAACCCCTTGAACTAGGTAGATATCTAGGATATTTCAGTCTTAGCTCCTTTAATCTCTTGACAATATACTGTTCAGATAAAGGATGTTGAATAAAATCTTTCAAGTCTTCTCTTTCAGAATATCTATGAACAATACTAGAAAAAATCTCTGAATCTGATTTTTCTTTAATCGACTGGAAGAGTGATGGCAATATAGCATTAATATTTTGTCGTTTACTTTGCAAACCCGTATCTTCAAGAATAGTATTTAGAATTTCTCGCCATAATTCATTACCTAATTCATCTGGCAGTTCAATAGAGTTTTCAAAATTCCATAGAATATAGTTTTTACTACCTAAATTAAAAGTTATTTTCTCTTTATATATTAAATATGGTTCGGAAGTGCAATCAGTTTCTAAGCTCAATTTATATACTTGTGTACTTGGAGACATAAAACTATTAACAACCATTTTGCCGCCGTCAATCTCAGCACATACATAACCTGGAGGCAAAGCATTAAATACTTTTATTAAAGTAGTATCCTTTGATGTTGCACTCTGTTGCATTACCTCTAGTAATACTTCCTCAAAATTAAAAATATTTACGTTCTTAAGAATTTCACCTAACCATGAAGTTGGAATTAGAAGCTCTGCGGCAAATCGATTGGCTTCACCTTCAATTTGCCTGTACTCGTAATCTCCATTTCTATTAATCTGAGAGTCAGAATCAGTCTCCTCTTCATTCCCTTTAACCTCAGTATGAGAAACTATATTTCCAATGTGCCAAGGGATGATAACATGACCTAACTCGTGTGCTAGTGTAAATCGCTGTCTAACTTCAGGGCGTAAAGAGTTGATATAAATTCTAGGCTTATTAGACTGCTTCAAGCCTAGACTTATACCGTCAGCTTCAAGAGGAAAATCTAGAAAACCCACTTCCGCGTACAATGAGACTAACTCTTCAAGATTGTACGGAGGAATAAGATTATGTCGTTCTAAAAGTTTGCTTGCAAACTTCTCTTCAGGCTTCATCCAGTTTTCCAATTCTCTTTAGCCAACTCATTACACGTTGAGCCTCTTCTTTACTAGAAGCTCTCGCAGCTAATGCATGAATCTCGTGAACCGGAGCACTTTCTAAACTCAAGCCTTTTTTCCTTGCATTGACTATTGATCCAAGAATGTTAGGGTTGGTAACCCACAGAGAGTATTCTTGCCAAGTCATTCCTAAGTATTCATACAACTCAACATCTTCTGAAGTATTATCATCGTGCCAAGCATCGACATAATCATCTACTTCGTCTAGAAAGGCATCACCACTAATACATACGTCAATAAATGATATGTTCATAACAACTTAGTTTTGCTTGCTGATTGTACGTCCTTTAACAGCGGGCTTAATAACTTCACCTGTGATTGGGCAGACAACACCAAGATGTTTGCCTCTTTTGTTAAAAACTTCTACTTCTCCATGAAGTGAGTCCCAGGTATAGTATCGCTCTGTCTGAAAGTCTTTAAAGACTTTCCTTCCTCCTTCTATTCCAACAACCTGACATCCATCAAGGATGGAAGGATTAGGTATTGGCTTACCACCCATTCCAGTTACTTCGCTTATTGAATATAAGTTGAGCTACCACAGCTTCAATGCTTACCAGGTCTAAAGATATTCATATTTTAGCTAATTGTGGTTGAGAGATGCTTCTATAGGAATCAGGGACGAGTGACATCACTACGTCAAGCATAACGTCATACTCATTCTGTGAAAAGCAGAGAAAGGGGCGATCGCCCTCGAAAAAGCGATCGCCCCTTGCTGTAAATTGTAGGGTTTGGAATGCCGACACCCGACACCCCAAACCCTACACCCCAATTTAGTAGTCGTAGTCGCCGCCACCCATGCCGCCAGCGCCACCAGCAGGAGCGCCATCTTTGGGTTCAGGCTTGTCAACCACGATGCATTCGGTCGTCAGCACCATGCCCGCGATCGAGGCTGCGTTTTGCAGTGCCGATCGGGTCACCTTTGCGGGATCAACGATACCTGCTTCAAACAAGTCAACGAATTCATTCGTCGCTGCGTTGTAGCCCACGTTGAAGTCTTTCTCTTTGACGCGTTCTGCAATGACCGCACCGTTTTGACCCGCATTCTCAGCAATGCGCTTCAGGGGAGCAGCCAGGGCACGAGCGACGATCGCTGCACCAATCAGCTCTTCGCCCTTGAGATTAGCATTTGCCCAGGTTTCCAGTTCAGGGGAGAGGTGAGCCAGGGTTGTGCCACCACCGGGAACGATACCTTCTTCAACCGCCGCTTTGGTTGCGTTGATGGCATCTTCCAAACGCAGCTTGCGATCTTTCATTTCGGTTTCGGTTGCTGCACCGACTTTGATGACGGCAACACCACCCGCCAGTTTCGCCAAGCGCTCTTGCAGTTTTTCCTTGTCATAGGAGGATTCAGTTTCCTCGATTTGACGACGGATTTGCTCGACGCGAGTCTTGACTGCTTTTTCGTTGCCTTCAGCGACGATCGTCGTGTTGTCCTTGGTGAGGGTAATGCGACGCGCTTTGCCTAACGATTCTAGCTTAGTGGTATCTAGCTTTAGACCTGCATCTTCAGTGATCATTTGACCACCAGTGAGCACAGCAATGTCTTCCAGCATTGCCTTACGACGATCGCCAAAGCCAGGAGCCTTGACGGCTGCAACGTTCAGCACACCGCGCAAACGGTTAACCACGAGGGTTGCCAGTGCTTCTTTCTCAATGTCTTCAGCGATGATGACGAGGGGACGACCGGAACGAGCCACTTGCTCCAAAATCGGCACCAGGTCTTGCACCAGGGTAATTTTTTTGTCGGTGATCAGGATAAAAGGTTCATCCATGACCGCTTCCATGCGCTCGGTATCGGTAGCGAAGTAAGGCGAGATGTAGCCTTTGTCGAAGCGCATCCCTTCCGTGATTTCTAACTCGGTTGTCATGGATTTGCCTTCTTCAAGCGAAATCACGCCTTCCTTGCCCACTTTGTCCATTGCATTGGCAATCATCTGACCGACTTCATCGTCGTTACCAGCCGAGATGGAGCCAACCTGCGCGATCGACTTAGAATCTTCCACAGGACGAGCGTGTTCCGCAATCTTGTCGACCAGGAAAGTGGTTGCTTTGTCGATGCCACGCTTAAGTGAGATCGCATTGGCACCTGCTGCCACGTTCCGCAGACCTTCTTTAACGATCGCGTGCGCCAGCACGGTTGCTGTTGTGGTGCCATCACCCGCTGCATCGTTTGTCTTGGAAGCTGCCTGACGAATCAGCGCTACGCCTGTGTTTTCAACGTTGTCTTCGAGTTCGATTTCTTTGGCGATCGTCACGCCGTCGTTGACAATCTGAGGCGCACCGAACTTCTTCTCTAGTACGACGTTCCGACCTTTAGGACCGAGGGTGACAGCCACTGCCTCAGCCAGGATATCCATGCCCCTTTCGAGAGCACGACGAGCATTTTCGTTGTAAATGATGCGCTTAGCCATATTGGTTGTTGGTTTTTGGTTGTTAGTGGTTGGTTGTTAGGGTTGAAATGATGAAGTGCCTGGTTGTTAGCGATTCATTGTTAGGGGCTAGTAGGCAACTGCTGCTGGCTTTACCTAACAACAAAAAACTAAAAACTAACAACTATGCAACGATCGCCAGAATGTCTTTCTCAGACAGCAGGACGTATTCTTCCGTGCCGAGCTTGATGTCGGTGCCTGCGTACTTGGAATAAAGTACCTTATCGCCAATCTTTACTTCTGGCTCCTGACGAGCACCATCGTCACTTCGCTTTCCAGGACCAACGGCAACGATTTCGCCAATCTGAGGCTTTTCTTTCGCAGCATCTGGCAAAAGAATACCGCCAGCAGTCTTCTCCTCAGAAGCACTTACTTTCACAAAAACACGATCACCCAGCGGTTTAACAGTAGAGACGCTTAGAGTTACGGCTGCCATACAAAATTCTCCAAACTAGCAGGTTAAGCTGAACAAAAATATTCAGGTGCGTTAGCACTCAGGGAGGAGTTAGCACTCTCGACCCCTGAGTGCTAATCTACCGAAGGTTAGATACAATTGCAACTTTTTGCTCTGTACGGGTATCCGAACGAGTGCGAGGAGCGGTGCGGGAGTAGGGAGTGGGCTTCGACGTGAGCGCTCAGCCGAACGGGAGTGGGGAGTGGGGAGTAGGGAGTAGGGAGTAGAGAAAACTCAAAACAAAAAAGTCAGAAGCTTAAATTCAATTTATTCCCCTGCCTCCCCTGCCTCCCTTGCCTCCCCTGCCTCCCCTGCTTCTCCTCCCCCTTCACTCCTCCCCCCTCACTTTTCCCCGACAAAGTTAACGTCTTCTCTCCTTTGGGCAGACTGAGTGGACTTCAATGATACAAATCGTTCTGTCAGTTGCTGTCCACTGCGATCGGAGTTCTGAAAGTGATCGGTCACCCTATGCCGAGCGAGTCTTACCAACGCCTCTTGCCGCCAACGCTGCTGGAGGGTGTGCAGGCGCTGCATTTGGAGGCAACCCTTCAGGAGTTGCAGTGCTACAGCTTTCAGGTTGATCTGACCTGTCTGGGCGCGGAGTTGGCACAGGTCTTTGAGCGTCACCCGTTGTTGCCAGGGGCAGTGCTGGTGGAGCAGGGGCAATTTGTAGGAATGCTGTCTCGCCGTCGCTTGCTGGAGCATTTGATTCGTCCACATGGGACGGAGTTTTTTCTGAAGGAATCGTTGCAGGTGTTGTATAGCTACGCGCGCAGTGATTTGCTGGTGCTAGCAGGGACAACGCCGATCGTGGTGGCAGCACAGCAGGCATTACGACGATCGCCTGAATTACAAGGTGAACCGATCGTGGTTCAAGTGGCTCCCCAGACCTATCATCTGCTGGACATTCACACCCTTAATATTGCCTATTGGCAGATTCGCGGCATTGAGACCCAGGTACGGTACGAACGCACTCAGGCACAACTGATCCAAACCGACAAGATGGCAAGTCTGGGGCGCTTGGTAGACGGCATCGCCCACGAGATTCTCGATCCAGTGAGCTTTATTTGGGGAAATCTGAGTCACGTTTCTGCCTATAGTGACAGTCTTCTACAACTGTTAGGCGCTTACGAAGCGCATTCAGGGAGTCTTCCTCACGAACTTGCGCGACTGCGAGAGGAGCTGGAAATCGATTATCTTCAGCAGGATTTACCCTGCACGATCGACAGTATTCGTACAGGCGCAGAGCGTCTCTCGAAGTTAGCTAGCAGCCTGCAAAACTTCTGCCACATTGATGAGGTTTATCCGAAGCCAGCCAACTTACATGAATTGATCGATGGCATTTTGCTGTTGCTCAAAAGTCGCCTCACCAGCGAAATTCGGGTGGTGAAGCACTACGGACACCTACCACCGGTGCTGTGCTTTGCGGGGCAGCTCCACCAGGTTTTCATGAATATTTTGAGCCATGCTGTAGATGCCTTGATCGATCAAGCCGTGAGTCGGCAGCTAGAGCAAGACTTCAATGCTAGACAGCACCTGATGTCTTCCATTGCTGAGCCGACGATCGTCATCACGACCGAAATTCGCACGACGATCGTGGGTGGTAAACCCTCTCGCTGGGTGGCAATTTGCATTGCGGATAACGGTCCTGGTTTAGCATCTGAAGATTTAGCGCGCATTTTGGAGTCGTTTTCGGTGAAAAAGCGGGCAGAGAAAGAAACCAGCTTGGCTGTGAGCTACCAGATTATTACAGCCAAGCATGGGGGTGAATTTAAGCTGCGATCGCACCATGCAGCCTCCGAAACGTCGCCGAAGGCTACTGATATCCTGTCGCGCAGTCTGCTTTCAGATGCACTGACCGAGCAGGATTTTGCCACTGGGACAGAATTTGCGCTCTTGCTGCCTCTGGTTTAATTCATCAAGGCAAAATGGTAGCTTAAGATACTTTTTATTATCTTTATATATGCGTCGAATTTCTACGGAATAATACAGGTATGTGCAAACACATCCAAATATCCTTAAGTAGAGGCAACTCATGCAAGAACTTCAAGGTACGGTTCCAATCTTTAAGACAGCCCAGGAACTCGATCGCGCTGTCCGGAACTATCAAGTCAGCGATTTGAAGGGATTTGAGCTGTTTCGCCAGTGGCTTGCAATTCGCAATGCTTCTCTAGCGCAACCTGGTGTTGAGTCAGCAAGCGATCGTGTTCCCGGTGATGATAGCTATTAACAAGTGGACTTACGCCAAGATCCCCGACTTCTACAAGAGCGCGGGCTTTGATGGCTAAGCTTCCATCAGAAGTCGGGGATCTAAACCCCTTGTACGTCAGTTCTAAACAAGTCAGAACTGACGCAAACCTCGGAGGTTTTAATCAGCATCAAGCGGGTCACCAAGGCAGTCGCTTAAACTCCGAGGGTTTGGTTCCTGTACTATCTAGCGCTCATTTCTAGCATCCGTTGAATGGGCTTGAGTGCTGCCTGTTGGGTTGCTTCGGGTAGCGTGATTTCGGGTGTCCGGTGCTTCATGCAGAGATAGAGTTTTTCTAATGTATTCAAGCGCATGTGTGGGCACTCGTTACAGGCGCAGTTATTCAGCGGAGGAGCGGGAATAAACTGCTTGTGAGGAGCCACTTTTGCCATTTGGTGAATGATGCCAGCTTCCGTTGCCACAATGAAGCGTTGGCTGGAACTTTGCTGAATGTAGTTGAGTAGAGCAGTTGTAGAGCCGATGTAGCTGGCATGTCGCAAGACAGCAGGTTCGCATTCGGGATGAGCGATCGTCTCCGCTTGTGGATGCTGAATCTGTAACTGCACCATCTTTTTTTCCGAAAAGGTTTCATGCACCATGCAGCTTCCCTGCCACAGCACCATGTCACGTCCGGTTTGTGCCATCACATACTTGCCCAGGTTGCGATCGGGTGCGAAGATAATTGGTCGATCGGCAGGAATTTGATTCACGAGCTTGACTGCATTCGCGCTGGTGCAAATGATATCGCTCATCGCTTTGATGTCAGCCGTGCAGTTTATGTAAGAAATTACCAAATGATCGGGGTGTTTTGCTTTGAACGCAGCAAACGCATCGGGCGGGCAGCTATCTGCCAGAGAACAGCCTGCATCTAAATCCGGCAGCAGCACCAGCTTGTTTGGGTTGAGAATTTTTGCTGTTTCTGCCATGAAATGCACTCCAGCAAAGACAATCACATCAGCATCAGTTTTCGCTGCCTCTTGCGACAAGCCAAGTGAATCACCCAGATAGTCGGCAATGTCTTGAATATCAGCATCTTGATAGTAGTGCGCCAGGATGACAGCGTTGAGTTCCCGCTTCAGATCCGCGATCGCTCCAAACAAATCGCTCGGCAGTTCAGTCTTGGGAGGAAGAAGAGTACTTGTAAACACAGCAGCAACCAGTGAGCGTGCAATCAACTCCTTAATTATAGTTTTATCTACCAAAATCGGCAAATGTCTTCTGTGTTTTCTCACCAAAACAGGTTGTTAAGAGGTAGAGGGAGAAGTTTTGAGTTTTAGCCTTTAGCCTTTAGCCTTTAGCCTTTAGCCTTTGCCCAACTCCTGACGCTCTTTAAGCAAAGCCGCCAGTTTCCGTCGCATGACAATTCCTGGTTTATCTGTTGCCATGTGCTGTTCTACGCTGATGCTCAAAGGTACGTCGTAGTCCGTGCCTTCTAAAATGACGCGATCTTCAAGGGTGACGGCACGATCGAATGCCACTATACTCTCAGCCGTTACAACCTCTTCGGTATCGTTTCGTAAGCAGAATTGGACGATTTGGGAGGAGCGATCGTCGATTGGTGTCGCAGCCGTAAAAATCAGATGCACTAAACCATTAGGATAAGTAATCTTAAGCGTGCGGATAAACGGCATAAACCAGGTGCCTTCGCTAATTCGCACGGTTCTGCCTGTTTCCATCTGCAAGTTTTGCTTTTGTACCTCACTGTTGAACACAGGCAGCACATAGCGCATTCGCAGCCCAAACTTGGTTTCTTCAAAGTCATCAGGCTGTGGTGGAACGGGTTCCTGCTCTACGCCGAACGTCTTGGCGTGAACGAAGTGCGGATGGGCATTATCGAACGAGTTTTCCATCAGGCGCAGTCCCGCACAGTGCCACGTTTCGTAGAATTCGGGAATCTGGCGGAACTGAGGATCGGCTGCTTCCGGCAGGTCAGGAATGTCCGTAAGCGGCTCACCCAGGCAAACCCACACGTACCCGTAGCGTTCCTGACAGCGATACGCATTGACTCGATACGCTTTGGGAATCGCTCCATTGGTAAGCTGCGGTACGTTAATGCAGATTCCTTCTGCACTGAAAGACCAGCCGTGATACGGGCAGCGAATGGCACCATCAACCACTGCACCCTTGGATAACTTTGCAGAACGGTGACAGCAGCGATCGCGCACAGCCGCTGGGTTTCCAGCGTGATCCAACCACACTGCCAGGTTTTCACCTAAGAGTTGAAACGGCTGTGGACCCGCTACTAGCTGGGCGATAGGCATAACAGGATACCAAAAACACTTGAGAATAGGCTGTTGCGTGACAAGCATGGGGAGCTAATGGCAGATGGGCACAACTAAGAAGTTTGTAAGCAAGTGCTGAGGGCAGAGCTTGTTGAAACCGCTGGCGAAGCACTGACAGAATTTTTGCGTAGCTACAGTGCGATCGCTGTAGCACTAGACACGCTCTGGTGGAGCGATCGTTGCCACAGACAGAGATTCACAACCTTCTGCTCAAAGTCATCCTTTTGGCTCGTATAGCTCACTTCTCCAGGTAGAGTGGCTTTGCTTCAGCAAAAGACTAATTTGGTTAAAGCTAATGGAAAGTGAACAAAAAGTTGGGTGCCGATTGACCGTTAGACTTCGTTTTCCTGAGTCTTTAACAAGTTTTGTTCACGCTAAAAATGTCCTTTTAAGATGAGTTCAACGAAAGAAAATGTCAAACTTTAATCCTGATCCCGTAGATCCCAACCGCGTTAAAGCCAGCCGTGATGTTGCACAAGACAACCAGGCAATTCGTGAGCAGAACATCACGATGCGAGAGCAAAACCGCGCCATTCGTGAAAACGATAGTGCTGCTACAGGCTTGATGCTCGGCGTTTTGATGTTAGGGCTTGCTGCATTAGGTTTCGGTACGTACTTCCTGACACAACGCCCTACACCTGTGCAAACGCGCATCATTGAACGAGAGAAAACAACCGTACCCGCGTCACCGTCTACCGTTCCCAATGTCGCTCCCGATGTGAACGTCACAGTGCCGAACCCTGCGCCACCAAATGTAAATATTGTGGTTCCTGAGCCTGCGCCTAGCGTAGCGCCGCCAGTAGCACCCTCAGTAGCGCCAACATCTGCCCCTTCTGACGTTTCACCGCAAACCGCTCCCGCTAACCCATAAATTGTGAGCGACCGAAACAGTTTTGCGGTCTACTCTGGGGCTTCATCTGCAATTTTTAAAGCTGTTGACCATCTCGTCTCGCGGGGTGGTCAATTTTTTGCACCCAAGATTGCGAACGACTGGATTGGCTATGCTACTCTTTCGTCATTAGTTGTTTTTCCCATGATTGTGTATGGGATGGCTCAAGAAATTACCGTTCCTGCTTCTATACCTGCCGCTGTCAAGCAGTGTTTGTGCTGCGATCGCAACCGAGATCGCGATCGCAGCACCTGATCGGGAGCATTGCCACCCAGCTCAATCTATAGCGAGAAACACGCTACCTGATTTCAATGCCACAGCGATACCGCGCCCGCTGACTGCCGCTACCCTTAGCTTTAATAGTGAGCAATTTGATCGGCAGCTACAGCGTTATCTTCGTTTTGTGGCGCAAGCAGGACCGCCAGATATCCTCATTGTTGGCAGTTCACGAGCGTTACAGGGTATTGACCCGATCGTCCTGCAACAGACCCTCAGCAGCCGAGGCTATTCAAAACTACGTATTTTTAACGTTGGGATCAATGGCGCTACGGCGCAGTTAGTTGACTTACTTTTGCGTCAGATCCTCACACTTAACCAGTTACCACGCTTGATTGTCTGGGGTGACGGTGCCAGAGCGTTTAATAGCGGTCGGATCGACATTACGTATAACCGTGCGATCGCCTCTCAAGGCTATCAACTGCTAGGTTTTGGCATTCGTCCAACGTTGCTCACAGAGTCATTGCCAATGGTGCAACCCTGCGCGGCATTCTCACTCAAACTGTCTGCTTACAAATCTACTCACCAACCAAAGTCTTTTAATGTTGTGCCATTGCTTGATCCAGCGTTGAGACAGCCCCAACTGTGTTGGGCAGCGCTCAAAATGCTACTTGCGCCTGAGCCATTAGCGAAGCCAGAGACTCTACCGTCTGCTGAACTTCAGGACACAACAGGTTTTCAGTCGGTATCAGACCAATTCAAGCCGAACCAGTATTTTCAACGGTACCCTCAAGTTCGAGGCAAATATGATGCTGATTACCGCGACTTTACTCTTGAGGGGAAGCAAACAGAGGCGTTCGCTAACGTTGTGAAATTTGCGAAGACGCGACAGATTCCGGTCGTCTTTGTGAATCTGCCCCTCACGCAAATCTACTTAGACGAAACGCGTACAGTGAATGAAACGCAATTTCGGGTCTATCTACAGCGCTTCGCTCGATCGCACGCGCTGAGCGTACATGACCTTAGCCAACGCTGGCTCAACCAAAACGATTACTTTACAGACCCCAGCCACCTAAATCGCTTTGGCGCAGCGGCAGTCGCTACCGAACTGGGCAAAGCGCTAGTTCTTCCTAGAATGCGCCCTCTCTGGCTCAAGTGACGTGTTTTCTACGTAAAAGCTCTGAATATGAGTGCGGATTACGTTCAAATTGCAAAGAGAAAAATGTTGTAACTTTATAGTATTCGGCAGTAGTTATAAAGATTGAGCAAACGTGTTGGAATAGGCTGTGCAATGCCGTGTGGGATTACGTATGTTTGTGGAAGGCAAAGTGAACCCTAGTAAAGCCAACTACGAACGTGATTACTACTTCTGACATCCCAACTGCTCTCCATATCGCCTTGGCTGAGCGCGCTAAAAAAGCGGGTCAGGCTACCAACGTTCCTCCTCAGGAAGATACTCGTACCGTTCACCCGTCTGTTACCAGTAAAGCCAAACGATGCATCGACATCGTTGGTGCTCTGGTCGGGCTGTCGATTACGGCTATGGTGGCAATTCCAGTGGCGATCGCCGTTCGCTTTGATAACCCCGGTCCAATTTTTTACAGCCAAATTCGCTGTGGACTGAAAGGAAAAACCTTCCGCATCTGGAAGTTTCGGTCAATGGTGATGGATGCTGACAAACTGAAGCATCTCGTCAACAACGAAGCAAAAGGTGGCATCTTCAAGAACAAGAACGATCCTCGCATCACGCGGGTAGGTCGTTTCCTTCGCCGTACCAGCCTTGATGAGCTGCCTCAATTCTGGAATGTACTGATGGGAGAAATGAGCCTGGTTGGTACTCGTCCACCGACAGTCGATGAAGTCATTCGTTACCAAAAGCATCACTGGGAGCGTCTCAACGTCAAGCCTGGTATTACGGGTGAGTGGCAGGCAAACGGACGATCGACCGTCATTGACTTTGAGGACATCGTTAAAATGGATGTCGAGTACCAGCGCAAGTGGTCGACCACCTACGATTTGTATCTGATTGCCAAAACAATCCTCGTCGTACTCGATAAAAAGGGTGCGTGTTAGAGAGCGCAAGACTGGCTAGAGCACTCAATGGCTCAGTCGATACGGTATCCATTGTCAGGCTATGCTACTGCCACGTCTTCACAGCACGGTTATGCGTTTGGGGTATCTATTAGGTTATTCAACTGCCATTTCTCTTGAAAAGTAATTTCTCCTGAGAACATAGAACATTGGGACAGTCTCTAAAAGGCTGTCCTATTTTTTTAGGCGCTGCGGTTTAAACTGTGGACTGAGAGTTAAAGCTTGAGTCAACATGAATTTGCCAACCTGGATTACAGCCTCTCGTTTGCTGGCAGTCCCTCTGATACTTTACGGTTTACACGCTCCAACGACGATGCAGCGCTGGATTGTGTTGGTTGTATTTTTAGCCGCCGCAGGCACCGATTGGTTAGACGGCTACCTGGCTCGTAAGCTCAACCAGGTAACAGAACTGGGCAAATTCCTCGATCCATTGGTGGATAAGCTTTTGGTGTTAGCACCGCTGGTCGCGCTGGTAGAACTGGATCAGGTGCCTGCCTGGGGTGTGTTTTTGATTCTGGCACGGGAGTTGACGATCGCAGGTTGGCGAGTCAATCCCAGCCTTCAGGGCAGTACGGCAATCCAGGGCGCAAATCTGTGGGGCAAACTGAAAACGGTGAGCCAAATTGCGGCGATCGCTCTTCTGATCGCGCCACTTGGTGGAAGTTGGCAGCAGGTTGCGATCGTTGCCTTCTGGATAGCCGTGACGCTGACCTGGCTTTCAGGTGCGATCTACCTGTTGCCCCCAAGACATCAGCCGGAATCAGACAATGCTCCATCGGCGTGAATAGCGCACAAAGGATGTTTGAAAATCTAGACGGGCGATTTGGCAGGAGCAAAGTCACCACCAAGCCTTTCTAGACTGCTCAAACATCCTCTCAACCAAGGCTCATTCTTACTGAGCAGTGCAAACTAAGCCAAACACGTAGTTTTGAATCGTAGTTTTGAAGTCAGGGTCGCCATTAGCGGGTTTTGTTGAAAGCGCTAGCGTCACTGGATTGCTCACTTGCCCTCGTCTAAAGAGGCTGCCAATGTCTCGCCGGAAGAGTTCTGCTGCGGGCAATTGACCCGTTACAGTAGTGGGATCGCCATTGGTTAAGGTTGTAATTTCGAGATCATGAAAGTTCTCGAAGTTAGCAAAATCATTCCAAAGGCTAGTTGCCGCTAATGTGTCCCAAAAGAACAGTGTGTCGAAGACAAAAACGCCTGGAGCGGGACTGTTAGCGAATTGCAACGTTTGGATAAATTGGGCGGGCGCTGTTGCACACTGGGACGGATTGTTCTTGAGGCGATCGCCAAAGCCTTGCAGTCGTGCAGAATCGGTTGCATTTAAAGGCACGATCGACACAGGAATGCTCGAATTTAAGACTTTTGCCATCGCGGGTGCATCAATCCAGAAATTGAACTCAGCGTTGTTGAGCGAGTTAAACGCTTTTTTCTGTTCGCCAGTCTGAATCGCTTCAAAATTTGTGCCAGGGAACGGGAGATGGTGCATCCCAAAAATGTGCTCACCTGCCTGGAAATAGATATTACCAGCCGTCCAGGTGGGGAACGGTTCATTCAAGCGGTAATTGCCATTGGCATCAAAGTTGTCAGCCTTGTTTGTGTCCCACGCACCACCCATGAAGCGCGTTGAAATAACTGATTTCAAGTCAGAGAGTTTAGTTTTACGAGGGCAACCATATGCTTTAGGGTTGCGCTCAATTTTGATGTAGGCTCTCGCTAAGTTTGTTACAGGACCAACCGAAAGAATGGTGAGCGGTTTTTGACTGCGATAAGCGTCACACATGGACTCTGCAATAAAGTCAGGAGCCTTCTTTTTGGGACGAATCAGCTTTAACTCTGGCAGCTTAAATGTGTTGAGAGCGTCTTGCACTTTGGGTAAGACATACCTCAGCGTTTCATCACGGAAGGGTCGGTTAAACTCATTCCAGCAAACAATATCACGTTCAGAAAAGACAAATTCTTTATGAAAAAGACAGGGTTCTAGCGCGGGTTTACCAGCCAGCGGAAGCTGTACTCGAACGGGCGTGAACTCCGTGCCAGGAATCGGTTTGCCAAACTCATCCGTTTCATTGGGCACAGAGATTGTGGTTGCCCTGACATCACACCCAGAATAAATTTTCGCATTACTGTATTGAGCAACCGATAGAATCTTCTGCGTAATGCCATCGATCGTTCCTTCAGCCACGCTGAACTGTCCTAAAAGAGCTTGCTTTAAGTCTGGATAACCGTTGGAATTGTTACAGTAGGATTCACCATTGGGTGCTGTAGTGACCCCAATCAGCTTCACCGGAGGCGCTTTTCCCTGCGAGGCAAGCGCTACCACCAAGACGGCATAGTAATCTTCAAAGCCTCCATCGTGATCGAGAATGACACGAATGGGATCGGCGGCAGCGGCAGCAGGCGGCAGCCAAACAACGCCCGTAATGCCTGTGAGTAACAAGCTGGAAAGGAAACATTTAAGGTTAAAGCGAAACATGGTTCTCATCACGGTGCTGGATAGATGGTTTCGAGATCGCTTTGCACAGTCGATGATGGTTGCTACAGCCGCACTCAATGCAGAACGATTGAAGCTAAAGTTTGCAGCCGATCGAGAGCAAACGCTTGGCTGAGCGATCGTTGGAGCAAAATCTCTTTCTAGCAAAAGGTTTGAATGAGAGGAGGGTAGCACACCGTCATTTCAGGCAACAGTCAACGCTCATTTTCCAGGAGATACGCAATAAATTCAGACGTTTAAAGAACGTTTTCGCAATTTCTACGGCTATTGAGCCATTTTCATGTGTTTGGCTTCCACTTCCTACTCCCCGTCCTCCAGCGTTCTACATACCTGGAAATTGCTAGGTTGCTGAGCCATCAAGAGTCTGCACCAAGTTTGCTGGCAGGCAAGACGCGACGGATTTCGGCGATCGTGGTGATGCCTGTCGTTACTTTAGCGATCGCAGCTTTGCGGAACGAATCAAACTGGCTCTCGTTTAAGTAATTCGTTAACTCCGTCAGTGACCCTTCGTAGATTAACTGGCGGATTGCAGCATCCACATGTAAGAGTTCGATCATGGCTTCCCGCCCTAAGTAGCCGGAGTGGAAGCAATGGGAGCATCCTCTTCCGTGCCGCCAGTTTTGTGGGCTTGCCTCTGCCAGACTTAGACTCAGCGTTTGTAAATCTGCCTCGGTTGGCGTGTAAGGTTCAGCACAATGCGGGCAAACGCGTCGTACCAGACGTTGAGCGACGACTCCCAGCAGCGCATCACTAATTAAGCCAGGATCGGGTCCGATATCTCTGAGTCGTGGAATGGCACCGATCGCATCATTCGTGTGCAGGGTTGTGAGCACCAAATGTCCTGTTAAAGCAGCCCTCACAGCGGTTTCTGCCGTCTCACCATCCCGAATTTCGCCTACCATAATAATGTCCGGGTCTTGCCGCAAGATTGCCCGTAGCCCTGCCGGAAAGGTCATGCCAGCCGTTTCATTGACCTGCGTTTGTGTGATGGAGGGGAGGATATATTCAACTGGATCTTCAACAGTGACAACGTTGACGTGCTCGGTGGCGATCGCTTGCAAGCTGGTGTACAGCGTACTGGTTTTTCCAGAGCCTGTCGGACCTGTGAAAATAATCATGCCCTGGGGTTGCTTCAGCCAGCCTTGATAGAGTGCCAGAGCTTTTCCGGTGAAGCCCAGTTCATCCACTTGGGAGAATGGATTTTGCCGGGGTAGCAGGCGAATCACGGCTTTTTCACCGCCCACACAGGGCAGCGTGCTCACCCGCAAATCCAAGTCCAGGTTCGCGGCTGTTGTAGAGGTATATTGTTCACTAATACGGGCATCTTGAGGGCGACGGCTCTCGGAAATGTCCATGTCTGCCATGACTTTGAGCGCGACGATCGTCCGCCGACTCACCGCCAACGGCAGCATGGTTACATCGCGCAAAATGCCGTCAATGCGGTAGCGTACCCGTAAGCCTTCAGTCGTCGGTTCAAGGTGGATATCGCTAACACGATTGCGAACGGCACTGGCAAGCAGTACTTTGATCTGAGCGATTTGGTTGTCGGCTTGCGACAGGTGATATTCTGCTGCTTCGCTGATGTTTTCTGGCTCCAGTGTTTCCGTGAGAGGCGCGATCGCCACAGCCGTTTGGTTTTTTCCAAGGCTCTCTGCAATTTGTCTTCCTGTAAGCGTGTCAAAACTAGCCGCACTTGCTTCTCCAACGCGTGTCCGCTGTGGTTTGGCTGTAGGTCGCAACGGTCTGGCTTGCGGCTTGCGACTCTGGTTTTTGAAGCGCGATCGCTGGTCGATCGCCACCTTCAGCAATGGTACCTGGAGAAACAACACCCAAAAAAGATACAGATATTTTTGCGCCAACAGATGTTGGAGCAGCGCTTCTAAGGGTGAAGTCTGCGGCTTGACAGTTGGAGCTTTGAAGCTGAAGTCTGCAACTGGAGGCGGCGACGTTTGAGCTACCGGAACGGACGGGCGCAGCTTGATGGTTCGCTGGATTGGCTGTGGTTGGGTCAGCCGTGGCTGGGTTGATGGCGGTTTGAGTGACGCAACGGTCTGTTGAGACTGCGACTGTTGAGACTGCGACTGTTGAGACTGCGACTGTTGAGATTGCGATCGTGGCTTGAGTTTAGCGGTGACGCTTCCTTTCTTTACTCGCTGCGGTTGGCGGTTTTCAGGCAGCTTTGGAACAGGTAGAAGGCTGGCATCGCTATCTGGCGTTTGGTTTGGGGCAACTCTGGTTGGCTGCGGCGTTGGTAGTGGATTGGTCGGTACCGCTGTTGCAGGCGGTCGCGCAGTCGGTGTTGTCGATGAAGGGAATCGCGTTGACGGAATGGTCGATCGAGGAGTGGGAATCGTCGCTGATTCATCCTCATCATCAGCTAAATCGGGAGCGATCGCCGCTGATGATGGCGGAGCGGAACGTACCGTTGGATTAGGTTGGGTGGTTTTACGAGCAGGTTGGTTTGGTTTTTTGCCGCACAGTCGCGCTAAATCTTGAGTGCTACGTCCTTCAATGCGGAGATAGCAAGTGGAATCGTAGTCATTCGTTTCCTGAGCTGTGGCATGAGAAACAAGAGATGACAGCACTGTCGAAACAGCAACGGTTGTGACAGCAATAAATCCAAGTGATTTCAGCATAATGCTGTAGAGGTCAAGAGCGATTAACTGTTTGCCGTATCAATACGCACGTCGGGGCTAATACCGCTAAAGCACAGCTTACCAAGCCGACGTTAAATTCAACTGAATCATGACCATTTTTTTAGCGCTGGCACCAGGCTAATTGCTCAATAGTCTACTTCCAGTGCTCTGGAGAATAAAGTCATATCCACCTTAAAGGTGCTTGTAGCTGTTCTTGACGCAGAAGAATGCCTCCACCCCATATTTATAGAGGTTGCCAACCAAGTGAAGTATAGTCGCGAAGAGGCAGAGGGCAGAGGGCAGAGGGCAGAAGGCAGAGGGCAGAAGGCAGAGGGCAGAGGGCAGAGGGCAGTTTTCCTTCCGCCTCCTGCCTTTTGCCTCAAAACCTGAGAACTCGTACCGCACTCAAACGAAGACCGCTCTAGTGCCACCAGAACGTATTTTCCAAAGACCAGGCAATGACATGGCTAAGGATCGTGGATTAAATCATCTGTGTAGGTTGGGTTGAGCTTGGCGAAACCCAACATCTATGAGCTTTGGGTTTCGTGCCTCAACCTAACCTGCAAAAGTCGATGTTATTTAATTCTCATTCCTAAAGTTTGATGGTATCGCCCTCCTCTATCTCAACTTGCTCTCAAGAGACGTGCCTAGATCACTCTGTAAGAGCGATCCGCACTTACGTAACGTCACTGGGATTTACATTAACTTTACTCATGGATTAATTTCTTCAAGTGATGAAGAAGCTCACGCCCCATCAGTAGCATTACTGGTTTGAGAACGCTAACTTGAGGTCATGAAACGGTTTGTTGTGCAGAGATCTACCCATCGCCTTAGCTTAGAAGCTCATTGTCACATCAAATACTAGAGGTTACCTAGAATGTCAGTCTCTTCACCGAAAAACCCAGTGTTACCTGCTACTGTGCTTGCTGGTGCAGTGTTCTCCTCACTTACGGTGCCTCTAGCTGTTTTTGGTTCAGGACCCGTTGATATTCAGTTGAACCAGGAGCCTGTGTTCTCTGGAACTGTGAAGGATTTCGCAGCGCCTTACGTAGGAGTCGTCGGCATTCTCAGCATCGGGGCAGGTGTTGCAGGTGTTGCGATCGCTGGCTGGCAACAGTCTTCCCGTAAATCTGGGCAAGTAGAAGCGAAGCTCTCCAATCTACAGCGGAAATTAGAGGAAAAAGAGTCGCAGCTAGAAGCGGCAATGCTAGCAGAACATCGGCTAGAAGCATCTGGGCTGGACTTCTTTCTTCAAGATGAAACGCGACCGAATGCAGCACCGCACACGACTGCAACAACGTCTCGGTCAGGCGTGGCGAACACTAAAGCACCGATTGCTGATACTCGCGTCAGTCACGCTCAGTCCATTCAGCCTGTTCTCGACGCGGAGCCAACCCAAGCTGCGGTACAGTCAGTGGTTTCCACGCTGGCAGCCGCCCAAGCCTTTTTGAGCTTTACTCGCTCCAATGGTTCAGCGCAAGCTAGTTACGACAGTCGATCGATGACGCAAGAATTGCCCACTGCTAACACTAGCCTGCAAGAACTGCAAAATCAGCTTCAGCTAATTATGTCTCAGGTGGAAACACTTCGCAGTTCTCTAGAGGCTGATGTCAAAGCGCCTGCTAAGCACTCTCAGCAGCCAGCCCATGCCACTAACATCCAAGAGCATCTACATCATCGACCTGTAGCCAAGCCACAGTGGGTGATGCAACCAATGGCATCCTGAGCGACTGGAAGACTGCTAGCCTGTCTAAAGTTGGGGTTAAAATTGGGAGCTAAGGGTCAGGTAACAGGCTCTTCTGGCTGGGAGCATGTCACCTTTGCGCCCTCACCCTTAAATCCCTCTCCCCAGGGAGAGGGACTTTGAATCCTTGCTCCCTTCTCCTGGGGGAGAAGGGTTGGGGATGAGGGCAGAATCTAGCACTTGCGAAAGTGACATGCTCCCCTTCTGGCTCCCAATGCCATTTCACTTTTTCTAAAGCGCTGTTATCCAGTCAAATTGCTGTCGGAACACGTCAAATAGCATTCGCCTTCCATATGTAGAAATGTGGCACTCGGTTTAACAATGCATGGAATTGCTGTTAAACTACTGATTGAATTTGGCGCTTTACTTCAGTTTTGATTGATATGTTTTTGAGTTAATGAAAGAACGGGAGGTTTGCGCCGCTAAAGTATCGCTCAATGCTTGAATTATCTTGCTAATAAGTTAGATAAGTTTTATTTTTACCGAATGTAGCTAAAAGCTATATTCGGCATTTCTGTTGATTCTATCCAATTGCGGATTACTAACGCAGACGCTGCGAGAATGATAGCGGTGCAGTGGATTGTTTCTCCTTCAATTCTGGCAGTTTGACTGCCGTGGCGTTGATTGGTGCGCTACTCAATTCCGATCGCGTACTCTGATCTCTATCGAAAGTATTAGCATCCAATGCTGTCGATGTAGCTTTGCTGATGGGTGGGGTTACTGTTAGCGTCTGTTTTGCCTGGAGATACCATTGCCCATCAGTCGTGAA
This sequence comes from Tildeniella nuda ZEHNDER 1965/U140, assembly GCA_019358895.1. GTDB lineage: Bacteria > Cyanobacteriota > Cyanobacteriia > Leptolyngbyales > Leptolyngbyaceae > Stenomitos > Stenomitos nudus. The sequence continues at coordinate 25,034 of JAHHIG010000009.1, forward strand.
GCGGATATTGGCTCCTTCCAATTTCTTACCCTGGTTGTCCAGTGGTTGTGAAAGTGCTTTGGGTTGGCTGGAAGAGTCGATCGCGGCGACAAAAACTACATCAGTACTAGGTTGCAGCCGCTGGATTTGAGCCTGATTCACTTGCCAAGCTTCTTGATTTTGACCGTCAGGCGTACTTTGCCAGAGCTTGAGCGTTGCTTGCCATTTGCCCTGCGTCACCACAACTGCTTGACGGTCTAGGATGACGTAGTTTGTAGTGTCGTCTGTACTAATAGGCTGAACGGATGATGTGAACGGACGGATACCTTGAACGACGATGCGGCTTTGATCAGACACGTTAGTTTGACCGGAAATGACGTAAACGCCAGGACGATCGGCTGGATCAACTTTCATACTTAGCTCGGCTGGGAACGATCGCTCTCTGGTACAGCCAACGCTAAATAGCAGTAGCGAAACGCTTAGGGCTTTGATAGTACGCTGAAAAGAATCGTCCAGGCTTAGCACACGTGGCGATAAAACGTTAAACATTACACTTCCTTTGATTTCAATTGTCACCGCAGACGTTATGGTTTGGTCTTGATTACAAAGAACAAAACTTTTAGCATTTCTCCGGAGCTTATTTAATTGAGCGCGTAAAGAATGGAGAAGCTAAGCACAGCGTATCCAACGTTTAGCATCGTCTTCATCTGCTCTAGTTGAAGCGTGAACGTTAGAGATAGTTCGGGAAACAATCCAAGCATTTCTTAGCTACAAAGCCAGGAGTGAGTGCGCGTACTCACGCTTCAAAATAAGTTTCAGACTGCATTCAGGGTTGCCTCATTGAACGGATAGCTTTGTTAACGGCTCTTGTTGCTAGAGCTACGGCTACCCATTTAAGAGAGCGAGATTTAGCGTTTAGTTAATTGTGGTGTGAATCGAATGACTCTTGAGCCGCGGTCTACTGTCTCCACTTTTATGCCACCCTGGAAGGCTGGGTTAACTGGGTCACTATCTTTAACTGCGTTTTTAGCGGTAGGGGTGGCACCAGTGAAACCAGCACCTCTGCACGATCGCGCGGACTCATCGCCCCAGCAGGTGATGGCTGACGAACAAGCCAAGCTGGCGGATGCGCGGGCAAGTCGCCAGGAAGCGTTACAGCCTCCCGCCTCTGCGATCGCAGCCAAGTCGATCGCGCCGCCCCAGTCTCTACCGTCGATGGAATCCTCCCGGTCTGGCTATACCAATGAAGATGAACTGATTCAACAGATGGCTGGCGCGACGAATCGGGCAAGACCAGCCAGAACGAACTCAGCTAGAACGAATTCAACCAGAGCCAAACTGCCTGCGTTTTCGCCACCGTCCGTTGCCGCAACGGTAACGAAGCAGTCTGCTCCACCCGCTAGAGTGGCGAAGCAGAAGGCTCCATTTTTGATTACGGTAGGAACCAATTCTGATTTGGGGCTGGGCTTATTGGCACCGTCACCGAGTAGTTGTGGTGCAGCCTGCGGTGGCTCTCCGCTGCTAGTGCCATCGTTGCCTCGGATTAGTTCACGCACACTAGCGCAATCAACACCGCCACCGCCCTACTCGACGCTGCCTACGCCCGGTTTTCTGGATGGAGTGATGCCCACTGGCTCAACGACCAATGGGACGACCAGTGAACCGTTGCTCTTGCCGACCAGCAGCCCAGCCACGATTCAGCCCCCGGCGTTTAGGACGCAGCCTGCGACGGTGCCACAGCCGCGACGGACGCTACTTCGCACCACGGCACTCAGCGACCCGTCGATCAAACTACAAGGGGTTTATCTTTACCAGGGCGATCAATCATCCGCGCGGGCACGTTTATCGATTTCGTATCCGCTCACGCCCCATCTCCTGTTTGGCGCGACCTTTGACTTGACGGATGGCAACGCGTTTGCCGATTCGCAGGCGCAAGGCTTTAGCGTGAACGAGCTGTACTTCGCGGCTTCGCTACCAGAGCTGCCCAATCTACGTTTGGTGGTCGGGCAACTGGATTTGACCTCTTATTTCGATCGCAACAGCTTTGCGAAAGACGGCGCGACTCATTTCTTTAACCCAGTGTTTCAGACGAATCCGGCTCTCAGCGCAACGGGCATTTCGTCGCGTCCAGCGGCACTGATCAACTGGACGTTGACGGACAACATTGAGGCAAAGGCAGCGGTCTTCTCCTCATCGCGCAACTTGGGTGATTTTAGTCTGGATGGGTTCGCGGGTGAAATTGGTGTCCGCTACGGCAATGCGGTTATCCGAGGTACCTACGTCACCGATCGCGACGCTGGTACACGGGATGGCTTCCAGGAAATCTTTCAGGTTGCCCGTGGTAATGGCGTGACGGGCTTTTTGAAGGGCGATCGCGAAGAATCGTATGGATTAAACGGTGAGTTTTTCATTCCAAACCTGAAATTGGGCTTATTCGCCCGCTATGGACGGTACAACAACGTTGCGATTAACCGCAGCGCGGAGACGTACAGCCTGGGATTCAACTTTCTAGATGTCTTTGCACCCGACGATCGCCTTGGGTTGGCATACGGTCGCGGTCTTTCCAACGGGTCGCTGCGGCAACAAGCAGATGCCAAAAATCCCGACGTTCTGGAGCTTTTCTACGATTTTCGTCTTCTGCCTAACTTGAGATTGGGCTTCTCGCTTCAGGAGCGCAATGCATTCTCGGAAATCATTGCGGGTGTGCGGGTGAAAACCGAGTTTGATGTTACGCCCAGAGGCAAAGTGGCTCAGTAACTCTGACCAAAACAGTACCGATCGTAATAGCAATACTGGTAGAACCGATGAATCAGGGCAAGCGAACGAAAACATTAATCAGTGCCGTCTGTCTCAGCGGATTGCTCACAGGCGTACCCTTTGTACAACCATTAGGGATGTCGATCGCCTACGCTCAGGAAGCCGTTCCAGCAGCCGTGCGGCAGGGCTTTACGCTGTTGGGGCAGGGGTTAGTCGCCGATGCGATCGCCACGTTTCGGAGTGCGGTGCGGCAGTACCCTGGCTCGATTGAGGCAAAGCTAGGGCTGGCGATCGCCTACCGTCGTGCTGGGCGCGATGCCGACGCATGGCAAACCTATCAGCAAGTGCTGGCACAGGAACCCAACAATCTACTGGCGCTCAAAACGGTCGGTATTCTCGGTGGGTTTCGTCCAGAGTGGCAGCAAAAGGGCATTGATGCACTGACGACGCTGCTTACCCTCAACCCGAATGATCTCGATGCTCGCGCGCAGCGTGCCCTTTTGTATGGCTATCAAGGGCAATTCGCTTCTGCGCTGACGGACTATGAGCTAGTGCTACAGCAAAACCCAACGCCAGAGGTACTGCTGGGTGCTGCTCAGGTCTACACCTACAGCGGCAACTACGCTCAGGGCTTAGCGTTGTTTAATCGCTATCAGACGACAGGCAAACCGATTACAGGCAAAGCAACGATCGCCTACGCCAGAGCGCTCAGAGGTACTGGCAACGCCGAGCAGTCCATTGTCATCCTCCAGGCACAGCTACCGCGACAGCTCAATGCGACTGCCATTCAGTTGCGATCGGAACTTTCGCAGGCATACCTGGACAACAAACAACCGACGGAAGCGCTGGCAGTACTCGATCCCTTACGTGGTCGCACAGATGCCCGCCTGTCACTGGCACGAGCGCTAAACGAAATCGGGCAGCGGCAAAATATGCCAGCATTGCTCAGCGAAGCAGCGGGCTTGTATCGTCAGGTACTCGCCACGACGCTCAATCCGTCACCGCTCTTAGTGCGCGAAGCGGCAGATGTGTTGGGTGGTATCCCGTCACAGCGTCAGGCAGCGCTCCAGCTCTACACTCAGCTTGTGCAGCAGCAGCCCAACGATCGCGTGCTGGCATTGCAGAAGCTGACGCTAGAAAACCAGCTAGGGTCACTGTCCAGAGCCGATTTGCGACAACAATTACGATCGTTGCTGCAACCGCTGCCCAGCAATCCCTCTGAGCAGCAGGCGATCGCGAAGGCACTGGTTCGCATCGATCCTGATCCAGACTTGCTGCCCGTTTATCAAAGCCTGCTGCAAGCGAATGTGAACGAACCCTTTCTCAACTTTCGACTGGCGCAACTGCTCATTGAGCAGAATGATTTAGCAGGGGCAAAAGCCGCGCTGGCGACCTATCAAGCTACAGCCGTGGGTGCGAACGATCAGGCACCCCAATTGCTGCTGGCAGAAATCGATCGTCGTCAGGGCAATCTAGAAGCCGCTGCCCAACGCTATCAAACCCTCTCCAGCAATACTGCTGCCGATCTGGACGTACAGTCAGCGGCTCTGCGCGGTTTGGCTGGGATTCGCTTGGCTCAAGGTCGTTCGGGTGATGCGCTTGCCCTGTACGACCAGCTTTTGGCAAAAAATCCGCAAGATTTGCAGGTGCAGTTAGGGCGTACCAGTGTCGCGTATCAGGCGGGTCGAATTTCTGCTACCGAAGCCGAAGCGTCGCTCAATGCCTGGTTGCAGACTCGTTCCCCCAGCGATACCTCACCCGAACTCTACAGTCTGGTCGGTGCGTTGCCGCCGTCTCCGCAGCGAGAAGCGCTCTACACCAAACTCATCGAAGCAGACCCTGGCAACGTGCAGGTGCAGGTGCGGCTGGTGCAAGTGCTCGCAGAGCGTGATCCGAATCGGGCGCAGGCACAGGTGAACCAGCTACTTGCCCGTGTGCGAAATGCGTCGGGCGATCGCAACAACGTAGGGCTGTACTTTTTGCAGGGGCAACTCGCGCAGGCATTGGGCAATCTCGGTCAGGCAGATGCTGCCTATCGAGCTATCCTGGCGCAGCAACCAGATAATGCTGACGCGCTCTCCGCTTTAGGCGGCATTCGCTTCCAGCAGCGTCGCTTTGACTCTGCCAGCAGTCTTTACAATCAGGTGCTGACCTTTAGACCCGATGATTTGGAGGCGCGGAAGTCTTTAGCAGAACTAGCCGCTGCACAGGGCAATTCTCTAGAGGCAATTCAACAGTTTGAGCAGCTTCAACTGCAACAGAGCGCTAACGGTAGTGCCGATTCTAATCTGTCGCGTCGGGTGCAGCAAATTCAGGAAGACTTTCTCAAACAACGGGGTTTTCAGCCCGCGTGGGAGCGCTATTGACACTCCCCACGCTATTGAGCAGTCATGACAGCGAATTTTGCGGCGAAGAAAGCGAATTTTGAAGGTCTACTTACCATGCGACTGAATTTCGCCATGCCATTACTTATGACGACTCTGATGCTCTCATCGACATGGATGAGCGGCTGTCGTGGCAGCGATCAGTTGCAAGCGCAGAATGTCCCTTTGCCCTCACTGGAAAAACCGATCGCCTCAAACCCGATCGCCTCCACCGCTTCACCGACACCCTCAACCGTTGACCCAACGGTGCTGAAACAGAGCTGGGAGGCGTATCGCCAGCGCTTTATTCAGGCAGATGGACGCGTGATTGATTGGGAAGCAGAGGCTCGCTCAACCTCAGAGGGGCAGGCGTATGCCATGCTGCGATCGGTCATGATTGACGATCCTCAAACGTTTGCGCGGACGCTTGCCTGGGCAGAAAAAAATCTGAAGCGCGGCGAACCTTCAGACAGCCTCTGGGCATGGAAATGGGGACGCAATGAGCAGAAACAGTGGGGCATTCTCGATCGCAATTTTGCCAGTGATGCTGATGTGGATGCGATTACCGCCCTGATTTTGGCGAGTCGGCGCTGGAATCGTCCTGCTTATTTGACTTTGGCACAAACGAAGCTACGAGCGCTGTGGGCACTGTCAGTCATTCCTGTTGGCGACCAGCGCTACCTGCTACCGGGACCGAGGGAAGCCTTCCAGCAGCCGACGAAGCTCCTGCTTAACCCGTCCTACTTTTCGCCTGCTGCCTTTCGTCTGTTTGCTCAGGTCGATCGCGCCCGCGATTGGTCGAGTTTAGTCAATAGCAGCTATCAGGTATTGGAACAGTCGGCGGCGCTTTCAACCGTGAATTTACCCAGCGATTGGCTTGCCCTCGACACGACAAATGGGCAGTTTCAAGCGCTTTTAGGGGCAGAGCCGATCGTCAGCCGCTATGGGTTTGATGCCTATCGCGTATGGTGGCGCGTTGCCTTAGATGCTGCCTGGTATGGCGAACCGAGAGCCAAGAGCTATTTGCAACAGCATTTAGTCTCGTTGCAGCAGATGTGGCGATCGCAGCAAAAAATTCCCGCCCAGCTTGATCTTCAAGGTAAGCCTGCCGTCACCTACGAAGCCACTGCTCAATATGGTGCGCTTTATGGTGCTTTTCGCCTGATTGATCCGCAGACGGCTGAAGCAATCTATCAGAAGAAAATTATGCCCCAGTATCGCAACGGGATCTGGGAGAACAATGCGGCTTACTACACCCAAAACCTGGTCTGGTTTGGGTTAATCCCCTCGATTGCGATTTCGGCTCCGCTTCTGCAACCTGCCAACGTTACCCAACCCCCCCATCCATGAAACGCTTTTTTCATCGGCTTCGACATCTATCTCGATCGCCCGGTTATCCGCTCAACCTCACGCCCCTGGGTTGGTTGCTGCTGCTCTGCTGTAGCGTTTTCATCACCGGGTTTGGCATTCCGCTGCTGCACGGACAATGGAACGAACCCGCGATCGCTCAGTCTACAAACGTCCAAAAGCAAGAAGACCAGGTTATTCGAGACTTCACGCTGCCCAAAGCACCGAGCGAAGCGCCTGTCTACCGACCAGCGCCGCCTGCGGAAGCCCCTGCTCAACCAGACTCTGCTCAGCCTGCACCAGTGACTCCTGCTCCTGCACCAGCGAAAGCCGAGGTTAAGCCCAATACAAAGCCTAGCGGTGCTTCTGCCAGTAAAACACCTGCCAGCCAGTACGTTTTGGAGTTTAACCGCAGCCCGATCGTGGGCAATCGTCTACGGCTGCAAGGGACTTACGCTGAGAGACAACTGGCGTTTACTCGCCCTCGCAACTGGAGCCTTCAGTCAGCGAAGGCACTCATTCGCTTTCAGCACTCGCCTGCGTTACTGGCGACGCGATCGAACCTGACTGTAAGGGTCAATGGCACCAGCGTTGGCAGTACGGCACTGAATCGCAAGCAGTCTCAAATTGGTCAGGTTTTGGTTGATATTCCAACCAATTTGATTCAGGATACAAACGACATTGCGATCGTGGCGCAGCAGAATGTTGATGCCAAATGCTCTAACCCAGCCGATCCAGCGCTGTGGACAGAAGTCCTCCCTGACTCCAAGCTGTTGTTTAGCTACCAGCCACAGCCGATCCCGCTGGATTTGAGCCGTTTTCCCTATCCCTTTTTTGACAGCTTGAGCCTGGATGCTAACCGGATCGCTTACATCCGCCCCGCGATGATGAGCGAGTCCTGGCTGACAGCCACAGGGCGATTTCAGGCAGCAATGGGACGGCTGGCAGATTTTCGTCCGTTGAACACGCGCTTTGTGAAAAGTGTTGATGACTTGCAGTGGAACGATCGTCTGGTCATTCTGGGCACGCCTGCTGAGCAACCGCTCTTAAAAACACTTAAGCTACCATTTGCCGTATCTGGTAACCAGATTATAGACGGAGCGAAAAACGCCCTTCCGGGCGATGTGGGGGTGTTGATGCTGGCAGCAACGCCCAAAGGTGGCAACCCAATTTTGATCGTTACGGGCAATGGAGCGGACGGTGTAGCGAAAGCAGCGCAGTTTCTTGTCCAGCCCACAAACCGCCGCATTGGTGCTGGACAAGCCATCCTGGTTGACAATCTGGATGATGTCCCCACACCATCCGCACGGCAATGGGAGCGGGCACTACCCGATGCCAATGAATTTAAGCTCAGTGCTTTGAAAGGAGCGGATCAAGAGCCGTTCCAGGACACGACGGTTCGAGGTGCGTCAGCACCCCCCGTAGAGTTGAATTTTCGCGCCCTGCCGGATGATCACTTTACGCGGGGCAGCTCAATGGAGTTGGTCTACAGCTACAGCCCCCAGGTGAACCCCAGAACGTCGGCGGTAGAAGTGCTGCTGGATGGTGTGGTCGTGGGTGGTAAACGACTGACCTCAGAAACAGGCGCAAGCAGAGAGTCGCTCAATGTGAATTTGCCTGAAAATCTGATTACGCCGACCTCTAAGCTGGCGATCGCCTTTCGCCTGACTGCCCGCGAGCAGGGACAATGCGGTGTCGTCACGGATCAGCAGCTTTGGGGCACCGTTCATGCCAATGACACGCGCTTTAAGCTGAAGCGCGATAGCTCCGTGCAATTGCCTGATTTGAAGCTACTTCAGGTCGGTTATCCTTTTGCCGCACCGCAGGATTTATCGGGTACGGCGATCGTGGTGCCTGATTCGCCCTCTGAAACTGAACTGCTAACCATGCTGGCATTCAGTGAGCGCCTCGGACGGCTGAGTCAGGCTGAGTCGGTGAAGCTGGATGTTTACACAACAGGCACGCTGCCCGACGACGTGCGAAAGCAACGCCATCTAGTTGGCGTTGGCACTCGCGATAAGTTTCCTTTTACCGAAGCGTTTGATACCAAGCAGGGGTTCAGCCTGGGCAGCGTCTTTTCTCGTCTATGGCAGCAGCAAAAAATCCAAACGCTGCCCGATAAAGGTGGAGTGATTAAAGAAGTGATGTCGCCGTGGAACGACAAGCGTACTGTACTGGCGCTGAGCGGGCAGCAGGCGAGCGGTCTGAGTACGGTGAAAGACGTTTTGAACCAAGATCCCTGGTTCTTCCAAGTCAAAGGGGATACGGTGCTGATCAGCGCCAATGCGCAAGCCGCTTCTGTCTTTGACTCTAACGCCTACCAACTTGAGTCTCTACAGCAAGAGCCTCAGCGTCGCATTGCACAGACCAATCTACTGGCAGCGTCGTCCCGCTTTCTTCAAGACAATTGGTTCCTCTTGCCAACGGGCATCGTGATGGTATGCCTGCTGCTTTACGGCATTGTTCAGCTCTACATTAAACGCCTTGAGGGAGAGAAAAAATGACGAGTCCAGCGGCTGAAGTGCGGTCTGAGCGCCGTCGCGGTAAAGCAGAACGGTTGACGATCTGGTTGACAGAATGGCTCCCTAATTTTTTCGATCGCACCCTTCGTTTTGCGCCCAATTTCCAGTTGCTCTGGCTAATTGTGCTGTTGCTGCTCTTGTCGATCCCGCTCATTATTACCCCGTTGACCACCTGGCAGCAGACGATCGTCGCCTTACTACTCATTCTGCTAGGCTGGGTCGTCATACAAATTGAGCAACGGTACGGCGATACACGCGACAGCACAGGCTTACGCCAACGCCAGACGAGCGACTACCTGCACCTGTTCATGATTTGGCTCAGCCTGATCACCACGTTCCGCTACGTCTATTACCGCAGCAGCTACACGTTAAATCTGGATGGCTGGCTGAACAGCACATTCAGTCTTTTGCTGTTTGCGGCAGAGCTGTACGCCATCATGACGCTGGCACTTGCCTTTTTCCAGACGCTCAAGCTCAAAGATCGTCAGCCGCCCGATCTGTCAGCGATTCCAGAGCAGCAGTTGCCGACGGTCGATGTCTATATTCCAACGTACAACGAAGATGTAGAAATTGTTCGCAAGACGGCATTGGGGGCGCTGGCGATCGACTATCCCGCCAACAAAAAACGCGTCTACATTCTGGATGATGGTCGGGCAGAAAAGTACCGGGCACGTCGGGAAGCACTGCGTCAAATGTGCGCCGAGTTGGGCTGCACGTTGATGACGCGAGACAACAACGACCACGCCAAAGCAGGCAACATCAACACCGCCATGCGAAAGACCTATGGCAATTTGATCCTGATTTTGGACTGTGACCATATCCCCACGCGCGACTTTTTGCGAAACACAGTTGGCTTTTTCCAAAATGACAACGTGGCGTTGGTACAAACGCCGCACTGGTTCTATAATCCCGACCCGTTTGAGCGCAACTTGCTGACGGCGGGTAAAGTGCCTGTGGGTAACGAGTTGTTCTACAAGGTGCTGCAAAAGGGCAATGACTTTTGGAACGCAGCCTTCTTTTGTGGCTCTGCTGCCGTCATTCGTAAAGACTACGTGCTGCAAATTGGCGGCATTGCGACCGAAACCGTCACTGAAGACTGTCACACCTCGTTTCGCCTGCATTCACTAGGCTATGAGTCGGTCTACTACGACAAAATTATGGTGGCGGGGCTGGCACCAGAGAAGTTTTCCGCCTATGTGGGACAGCAAGTGCGATGGGCACGAGGCATGGCGCAAATTCTTCGGCTAGAGAACCCGTTGCTGAATCCCCGGTTGCGCTTAACGATTCCGCAACGACTGTGTTATTTCAGCGCCACCTCGCACTTTTTCTACGGGTTTCCGCGTTTGATGTACGCGATCGCCCCCACGCTTTTCCTTCTCTTCGGCATCAACCCGATTCGAGGTCTGGGTTTGGAAACGCTGGCATACGCCATGCCGCATATCTTCCTCTCCACCTACGCCAACCACATCACCTACAAAAACGTCCGCTTTTCCTTCTGGAACGAGATTTACGAATTTGCGATGTCGTTTCAGGCTGGCATTGTGACGCTATTGGCATTGCTTAACCCCAACCTCGGTAGCTTTAACGTCACTGATAAAGGCGCGTCGGTGACCAAGCGGAGTTTTGACTGGCAATCGGCTCGTGCGCTGGTCATCGTGACGATTTTGGTCATACTCTCGGTACTGGCTGTACCACTGTGGCTGATCTTGCGACCAGAAGTTGCGGAAGCGGTCATCACCAATATGTTCTGGTGCTTTTTCAACCTGGTGCTGCTGATTTCAGCGCTGTTAGTTGCCTTTGAGCAGCCGCAGTTGCGACGGGCACATCGGCTCGATCGCCAGCTAGGAGCCATCATCTACAGCCAGGGAGAAGAATGGCGCGGACAAACCATCAACGTCAGTGAAACAGGCTGTCAACTGCTGTTGGATAGCTGGCTCAACCTGCCAGATGAAATTGAGCTGGAGTTAATTGGCGATTACGGTATGCGCGCGTTTGTAAATGCCCGCATCATTCGCGTCACGCTGCTGAATGAAACGCAGGTTGTGATGGCGATCGATTTTCTGAAGCCCAGCCGTGCTCAACTTGATGCCCTCAGCCTGGTCATCTACTCGGATGTCAGAGAATGGTACTCGCAGGAACGAGGTATTGTGGATGACCCAATGGAGTCGTTCAAGTTCATCGCCACCAGCGTTTCGCGATCGTTCCGGGAACCAAAACCTGCCGCCAGTATCAAAGCCATCCGCAAGAGCATTCGAGCCGTGGCACAGCTTTACTGGGAAGGACAGTTTTATACGGCGATCGCCACTGAAATTGGTGTTCGCAGCCTCAAGCTAGAGTTAGACAGCGCTGTCATTCAAAATCTAGACGCGATGCACCAAACGAAACCACTCGTCGGGCTACTTCTGAGCCAGACTGTCAACGAGGCTTTACCCAAACGACTTCTAGCTCAGGTGCAAACCGTCGAAGCTTTCAGTGATGAATCTGGCAGCAAAATTGCGATCGAGGTCAGTTTCCCAGAAAACTTGCGCGATCGACAGGGCAGCAAAATCAAGGAGTTGGTGGAAACGTTGAATTAGTCGATCAGGTTAGTGCGGTGAGGCGATCGCTCCATAAAACCACCAGAGCTGAATTTTCTTAGTCCTGGAAAAATTCAGCATGGTTAACGGCTTTCTTGGAAGAGGATAGTTATCCAGATCTGAAGCCGGATAAGATCCCAATTTGGGTAGGTATGCAAACAAAATTTCAGCCTATATCCCTGGATGCTGGATCTTAGCCAGATCTCGATCTGCTTAATCACCCCAAATCGGGTGGTTATCCAGATTAGAGAGGCTAAAATCAGTCTAAACAATAGTTAGCTGGCTCCGCACAAAGTCCTTGCACTCGTATTTGGAGGTTGTTGGTGAGTCCGAGAACGCTCAGGAAGCGATCGGTAGCGTTATTCCTCAGTATTTTTCTTTTGTGTATCTTATTAAGTGTTCTACTCTTTAGTCGCGGTTCTACTGACGTGCCAACACGCGGAACAGTTGAGGGCAAAGTGGCGGAGCAAGTAGATGTCTTTATAACGAATGAAGCAAGCAAGGGATACGCAGGTTCGCTTGTTGTCGAAAAGGATGGCACGTTGATTCTAGCTAAGGGGTATGGTTTCGCCAATCGCAGGGAAAAATTACCGGTTACACCAGACACAATCTTTGACATCGGTTCCGTAACCAAGCAGTTTACCGCCGCTGCCATCCTTAAGCTTGAGGAGCAAGGTAGACTCAAGGTTGAAGATACAATCAGCCTTTACTTCGACAACATTCCAGAAGACAAGAAAAATATCACCCTGCACCAGTTACTCACACACACAGCAGGCTTTCCAGAAAGCTTGGGTAATGATTACGACCCTGTTCTGAGAGACGAGTACATCAACCTAGCCATGCGTGCCAAGCTTAAAAATCCACCCGGCAAAACCTATGAATACTCAAACGCAGGTTACAGCCTGTTGGCTGCGATTATCGAGCTTGTGACAGGACTATCATACGAAACATACCTGCGTAAGAATCTCTTCGAGCCAGCAGAGATGATGGAAACTGGTTATATACTACCTGACTGGCAATCGGATAAGCTGGCACATGGTTATACAACGTCATTATTAGGTTCCAGCAGAGATATGGGCACACCGCTTGACTACCCATTTGCTAAAGATGGACCTTACTGGAACTTACGTGGTAATGGTGGCATCCTCTCAACGGCGATGGATATGCACAGATGGCATCAAGCTCTTAAGAGAAACACGATACTCTCTGAGATTGCCAAGAAGAAGATGTTTACACCTTGTGTCAGTGAAGGCTTTTGGCAGAAGAGTCACTACGGTTATGGCTGGGTGATCATGCGAACCTCTCAGGGAACGTTACAGACTCACAACGGTGGTAATGATATCTTTTACGCAGACATTCACCGCTACGTTGATGTTGACGCTTTCATCTTTATCACTTCGAGTACAGGCTCACGCCTCGATGCCACCAAGCTTAGTTGGCAGGTTACTGACATCCTTTTTGACTAAAGACAAAGAAAGGTTAGGTGGTTGGGAGCGATCGGCGGCGTGATCCAGCTAACACGTCATGGCAGCGGACATGCGAACGCCGCTGGTGCTGAGTGAAAGTCCCCTGCTGCCGCTGCATTTTGCCGTTAGCTTGAAAATTAATATAGAGATCAGAACAATGAGTAACCGACAGCTTGAAGAGATGCAAGAAAAGTTGGCAAGTCAGAAATTAGCGTCTGAGCTTGGCATAGCATATGACGAGTTGCTTGAGTTGCAGTGGGATATTGATACAAACGAGAGCAATGACGGTTTGATCTATGAATATATAGTCACATTCTCTAAAGAATCCCCCAAAAAGATCCTCGACAAAATCAAAGGAATAGAGGAAGGCTATATTGTTCGTCTTCCGCCGTCGAGCTTTGAAGAGCCTGACCCGATGAACACCCGTCTAGAAGTTGAATCAGCAATTAAGCAATTGCCAGAGGATGAAGTTCGCAATCTAGCAAAATGGCTTCAAGAATATCTTGATGAGATGTGGGATCGGCAAATCGAAGCTGACTTAGCATCAGGAAAATTAGATCGTCTCATTGCTCAGGCAGAAGAGGACATTGCAGCGAACAACGTGAGGGATCTGGATGAAGTCCTTTGCGACGGCTGATTTTTGGAAAGCATATGCTGAATTATCACCTGAGATGCAAGAGCAAGCGCGGAAAACTTACCAACTTTGGCAGGAAAATTCACTTCATCCCTCGTTGCATTTCAAGAAAGTTGGTAAGAACCTTTGGTCTGCCCGTGTCAGTGGTGGATATCAAGCATTGGCTTTGAAAAAGGGCGACGATTACTATTGGATTTGGATCGGTAATCATGATGAATATGAGAGTTTTTTGAATTAGCTCGTTGCGACAGCCAGCTAACAACACAGTTCAGCGGACGGTACAGAGACTTCGTGCTACGTTCTAGTTTACTCGCCACCACTCACTTCAGCCATTAACAGTAGAAAGATCAAGATCTTTATTCCACGCAAAATTTTAACGATCGCTGCTCTTCCCGTGATCGCCAGAGCCTTGAGGACAGTTTGAAGGTTCAATTAACCTTAATGAACGAATTGAGCTTTGGGACGATGGCTGTAGATCTCAGCACTTTCCTCCTGCTCTTGACGTAAATCCTATTGGGCTTGTAAGTTCAGCCAGAACTGCGCAGAATTTCACCTAAATAAATGTTAGGCAGACGATCGTTCTTTGATGAGAACTTCTACTTAGCAGGGGATTCGTCGTTTGAGATCGTACCAACCCGATCGCTCAACTCTCTTAATTGCTCATTCAACTCTCGCTGGCGTTGAATCAAGGCATCGAAATCAGTGCGAGTCGCAAAACTTGCTTTGTTAGACTCCAACTGCTGATTCACTTGATTCAGACACGCATTCATCCCGGCAGCAAACTCATAACGTGTGAGGGGACGATCGCCCTGATATGTACCGTTAGAAGCACCAGAAACACAGCCTGTTGCAGGTGCTGTTTGAGCAGGAGCAGTTTGCGCTGTTGCTGTTGAAATGGTGATCGCTAAAGGCATTGCAACTGTTAGACAAGGCAATAGTTTTTGGACAAACTGAATCACAGCGATCGCTCCTTCCGTTCGGCTCCTCCACCTTAGCAAATCCGCTTAGAGTGAAGCGTGACAAAGTGGACTAACAGTGTTCGAGGCAGTCTTCAGTAACCACAGGTAAATTAGAAATAAAAAATAGCCATCAATGTGGTTAGACAACAGTAGCTTAGCTAAGCTGACTGCGGAATTTGTTGATGCTAACGGTGAGCAAGACGATCGCGATCGCGGCTAATGCTAGCGCGTGCATCCACAGTGCTTCTAGACCCACGCCTTTAAGTAAAATGCCACGCACGATCGTGATGTAATGCCGTAATGGATTGAGCAGCGACACGACTTGAAAAAACTCTGGCATCGTTTCAATAGGCGCGATCGCGCCTGATGTTTGCACCATTGGTAGGTTGATGAAAAAGGCGGTAAGAACAACCTGTTGCTGCGATTTAGAAATCGTTGCCAGCATAATGCCAACTCCAATCCCAACAAATAAATACAATCCAGACATAACAATAAACAGCAACAAATTTCCTCGAAACGGTAGTCCAAACACAATGCGTCCTAGACTCAGTGCTAAGAAAACATCGCCCATCAGCAGCACAAATAATGGCACAACTTTCGCCAGCAAAATTTCCCAGGCTTCGGCGGGTGTCATTAATAATTGCTCTAGCGTTCCCGTATCTTTCTCACGAACCACCGTCACCGCTGCAACTAAGCTGCCAATGAGTGTCAGCACAAATCCCATTACGCCTGGTACAAAAAACCAGCTACTAATTAACCCTGGATTGTAGAGAAAAATCACCTCAGGCTTGACCAGTGGATTGGGTAAAACGCCAGCTAAAGTAAGATTGAATTGCCGCAGGATTTGAGTAATATAACCGCTGGCAATACCAGCTGTATTCGCGTCAACGCCATCAATAAACACCTGAACTTCTGCCGTTTTTTCCTGACTGATATTACGCCTGAATTCTGGTGGAATGATGATACCAGCCGTTAGCTTACCCGTCTCGACCTGACGACTTAATTCTTGCTCTGTTGATGGATAAGATGCCACCACAAAAATACGGTTTTCTGTTAATGCCGATACCAGCTCACGGCTAACAGAAACATTGGCATAATCTACCACACCTAGCTTAAGATACTGCACATCTGGATTCAGCGCGAAGCCATACAGCAAGAGCTGAAGTGTGGGTGGCACAATTAGCAAAACGATCAGTTGCTTATCCCGCAAGATTTGGTTAATTTCTTTTCGCACCAGTGCCACCAAGCGACTGTCGAAAAAGCTTTTGAGAAAAGTAGATAGAGCTTTCATCACATTCTCTAATCTGGTAACTGCATACGACTTAAAAGATGACGGGCAATGTTAAAAAAGACCAATCCGATAACAAGCATCATTAGAAGGTCAAACCAAACCCCTGCCCAACCGATGCCACGCACAAAAGCATCACGCGTGATAATAATGAAGTAGCGCGCTGGCACAACATTGGGCAATAGCGATAGTGGAAACGGAATGTTACTTAAGGGATAAATAAAGCCGGAGAGCAAAAAGGCTGTGATAAAACCAACGAGAGAAACACCCTGTACGGCGGCATTTTGATTACCGCTGCGAACACCTAGCAGTAAGCCAAACATCACTGCAGCACTAAGATAAATGATTGTTCCAACTAATAGTGGCGTTGGATCGCCAGCGAAGCCAAAACGGAAAATTAGTGCCCCTAACAGCATGATGCCTAATGCTTCGCACAGACCAACCAGCAGATAAGCCAATGCTTTTCCTAACAGTAATTCTGAGGCAGTCAGGCTAGAGGCATAGACCTGTAGAATAGTGCCTTTTTCTTTTTCACGCACCATCGCGATCGCCGCCAGTAATGACGGAAAAATCCACAGCACTACCGCGTAGGTGCCCGGTACAATATAAAGCGATTCTTTGCGTCCGGGATTAAACCACAAGCGAGTACGAGCCTGGATTTGTTGTGTCCTTGATGACACATCGTTTGTTAAAAAAAAGTTGGTTGTTGCTTGAATGCTGTTTTTGATCACGCGCGCATTGTTCGCGTCAGTGCCATCGACTAATACCTGCACAGTGCTTTGTTTCTCTGCTTTGATGCGCTGACTAAAATCGGGTGGAATAATCACGGCTGCTTTAGCAATACCTTTGTCGATCGCATCCCGCATTGGATCATTGCCAGACCAGCGCACAGGCTCAAACTGATTGGTTGCAAACAGTCGTTCAGTATACGTTTGGCTCAGATTACTATGATCAAAATCTTGCACCACTAAGGGAATATTTTTAGACTCTAAACGGATCGCAAACCCAAAAATTAAGAGTGTCATTAACGGCAGTAAAAATGCTAACGCCAACGTCAAGCGATCGCGCCGAAATTGCGCTAATTCCTTCACACACTGAGCAAGAATACGCTTCATAATTATTTCTGCGATCGTTGTACCGTGCTGATAAACGCATCTTCTAGAGAGTAAGGAATGGAACGTAAAGAGTGAATTTTGATGTGATTAGATTCAAGTTGATCGCGCAGTTGGGGAATTTCGGTATGGGGGTCATCTACAACGACGTGGAGGCGATCGGCAAAGATAGAAACACGCCAGAATTCGAGGGTTTGTTTCAACACGTCAGAGGCGGCTTGATTTTGATCGGGCGTAATTTCAATAAGCTTTCCTGGTTGAGCGTTTTTAATCTGGCTGGGAGAGCCTTCAATCACGGTTTCACCTGCTACTAGAAAGCTCATGCGGTTACATTGCTCGGCTTCTTCAAGATAGTGCGTTGTCACCAGCACTGCTGTCCCTTGACGAGCGAAGTCGTTGATGAGTCGCCAGAACTGCCGACGTGCCAAGGGATCAACTCCAGAAGTTGGCTCGTCAAGAAACAAAATTTCGGGTTCGTGCATGACCGATGCCCCAAACGCAACGCGTTGCTTCCAACCGCCGGGAAGTTGTCCAGTCAGCAGGTTCTCTTGCCCTTCCAAGCCACAGATGGCGATGACCCAGGCAATTTTTTCGCGCCGCAAGCGTTGAGGAATGCTGTAAACGCCTGCGTAAAATTCCAGGTTTTGGGCGATCGTCAAGTCGTCGTACAGCGTAAACTTTTGGCTCATGTAACCAATGCGTCTACGGAGTGCGCCGCTGCGCAGGTTACCCGTTTCACCACCGAGAGAAATATCGCCAGAGCTGGCTTCTAGTAAGCCGCACAGCATTTTAATCGTGGTGGTTTTTCCGGCTCCGTTGGCACCCAGTAAACCAAAAATTTCGCCATAGCGCACCTCGACGTTGACGTTTTTGACTGCTTGAAACGTGCCAAACATGCGGTTGAGGTTGTGAGCGTAAATGGCAGCATCGGTAGAGAGCCGAGAACGATCGCGCTGTATCGATCGCGGAAACGAGATAAACGGCGGTTCCAGTCCCTGTTGGCGCAAGCGAGTGACGAAGACGTTCTCTAGAGTTGGTTGTGTCTGGTCGAGACTGTCGAGCGGCAGATGCGCCTGATGCAGCAACTGACGGACTTGCGTTTCACCTGTTTCAATATCGCTGACGAGAACATCCAGGCGATCGCCAAAGGTTTGTACATCACGAATGGCAGTTGCGCCGCTGGACTGTGCCTCAAGGGTCTGTTCTACTGCCTGTAGCTGGCTTGTACGCACTTCTAAGCGATGCAATCCCAGGCTGTTCTTTAGCTCCGTTGGCGTACCAATTTGTTGAATTTGCCCTTCGTACATCAGCGCCACGCGGTTGCAGCGTTCCGCCTCATCCAGATATGGAGTTGCCACAACGATCGTCACGCCTTCATTGGCAAGCGCTGCCAACACATCCCAAAATTCTCGCCGCGAAACGGGATCAACGCCTGTCGTGGGTTCGTCCAGCAACAGCACTTCTGGCTTGTAGATCAGGGCACAGCAGAGCGCTAGTTTTTGCTTCATGCCGCCCGATAGCTGCCCTGCGAGACGATCGCCAAATTTCTCAAGACTCATCAACCGCAAGTATTTGTCGCGTCGTTCGGCAAAGTCGCGATCGCTCACACTCCGCAAGCCAGCGATGTAACGCAGATTCTCATCCAGGCTCAGATCTAGATACAGCGAAAATTGCTGCGTCAGATAACCGATGCCCAGTCGTGCTTTACGAGGCGCTTGCCCCAATACCTGAATGTCTCCTGCGGTGGCTTCCATAATGCCGCCGAGAATGTGAAAAGTTGTCGTTTTTCCTGCTCCATCGGGTCCAATCAGCCCAAACACTTCGCCTGCTTGCACGTCAAAGTCGATTCCTCGCACGGCGGTTAATCTACCGTACCGCTTTTGGAGTCCCTTGACCTGGATGATCGCAGTGGTGAGGGGTGAGGAGAGGGGGGCATAGCTTGCTTCCGCTTCGCGGTGGGGAGAAGGAGAGGAGGAGGTTGTATGCATAGTTTGTAGCAACTCTCAGAGGCTTGGTTTCTCAGTAGACATTCAGCCATGTGTTGAAATCAGGAGTTGAGCAGTCAGAAATCAGCAGTTCACCCTGCTAGTGGCGCTTACATTCATACACCCCTCACTCCTCTCCCCTCACTCCTCTGCCCTTACTCCAGCACAATCTCAGCATCAGCAGGCATTCCGGGCTTCACATAGCCGTCAGGGTTGTCGATCGCAATCTTGATGCCAATCACCTGCTTCACGCGATCGTCTCGAAAGTAGATATTCTCTGGTGTGAACGATGCCTGGGGATCGATCGCGACGACTTTGGCATCTAGCGGACGCGTCGGATCAGAATCAATAAACACTCGCGCTTTTTGCCCCACGCGAATTTTGCCAATATTGCCTTCTGGCACGTAGCCGCGTAGATAAACCGTGTTGAGATTAATGAGGGATAAGACAGTTTGTCCATTGGTAACAACGGCTCCAGGCTCTTTGCTACGCGCTGTCACCACGCCATCGATCGGGCTGGTGATGTTGAGATAGTCGATCTGCGCCTGAATTTGCTTCTGGGCTTCCTGCGCGTTTTTGATATCGGCTTCGGCGGCTTTCAACTGCGACTGAGCGCTTTGTCGCTGGCGTAGCAAGGCTCCCAGTTGAGCATCCCGAATGCCAGGGTTGATCCGGTAGCTTTGTGCCAGTGCTAGACCACCAACAGCGGCATCAATTTGTTTCTGAGCCGATTCGACGGTGGCTAGGGCGTTCTGGTAGCTGGTTTCCTGTTGGTCATACTGCTCTTGCGTGACGGCACCTTCCTGGACGAGATTGGCATAGCGATCGCGCGTCACCCTCGCTAGATTTAACTGTGCCTGTGCCTGCTTCAGTTGCGCCTCCAACGAGGCTACGCTTGATGCCGCCTGGTAAACACGCCCCTGGCTGTCCTGCTGCGATTGCAAGACGTTGAGTTGCGATTCACGAATCTGGCTTTCGACCACAGCAATTTGAAGCTGTGCTTGCTGTGCTTGCTGCTGAGCAGTAATAACCCTTGCAGCCGCGCCTCGTAATTGTGCTTGTACTTCAGTGTCGCTGATGCGAACAAGCATTTGACCTTGCTTGACCTGATCGCCTTCTCGAACGGCGATCGCATCGACTCGCCCACCTGTCTTTGCACCCACATCCGTCTCATAGCCTTCAATGCGCCCGCTGACTCGCAAGTCGCGATCGGACGGACGCGCCAGAAAGTACCAGATAGCAGCACTCACTCCGGCGATCGCAACAACGCCTAGAAGCATGAGCAAGCGAGGACTCAGCTTGCGTTGTCGCTTGGCGGGTGACGATGATGCTTCTGGAGCGGTTGATCCTGGAAGACTGGTAGCCATAGTGAACCTTAGATAACTAACGGCTAAATACAACTGGGAATGATTTTGTTCATCATACTAGACTGTCTAGTATGATCAGACAACAAAACGCTGGAAAATTTAATATCCCAGTTTTTGCCTTCTTATGCGCTCGCTTATTACTATGATTAAGGACTCTATCTCTCAGCCTGAAGATCGTTCAACCCTTCCTCAGGAGAGTCAAGCCGCGAATCAAAAGCGAGAGCAGATTTTGCAGGGCGCAATGCAGATCTTCCTGCAATCGGGCTATGCTGGGACGAGCATGGATCGGGTTGCGGCTGAAGCAGGTGTTGCAAAGCAAACGATCTACAGTCACTTTCAGGATAAAGAAGGGCTGTTTAAGGCGCTAATGGAGCAAGTCACGCTCGATCGCTTCCGTAGCGTGTTTTCTCTAGAAGATTTTGATGGCGATCCAGCCATTCGGTTGCGCCAGCTTGCTGAGACATATCTAACCAAGGTTGCCGATCAGAATTATTTGTCAGTAATTAGAATTATCATCGGTGAGTCAGAACGGTTTCCAGAACTGGCTCGGCTCTGGACGAGTACCGTCATCCAGCGTGGTCGCGGCTTGCTGTCCGGTTACTTTGATGCACATCCAGAACTTGGCATCGCAGATTCCGAGGCAATGGCACACATTTTTTTCGGGTCTCTGGTGTCGTTTGTCTTGATGCAAGAAATGCTCTACGGCAAAGAAATGATGCCACTGGAACGCGATCGCCTGATCACAACCCTCCTTACCCTGATTCTAAAAAACGCATGAAAGGCATCTGTGGAAGACTATCGCCTACTCTCTAGCGATCGCCACATCGCTCGACTTGATGACCGCATACGCCTCCTGTCCTTCAGCAAGCTCCAGTTCCTCTACAGAGACTTTTGTGATGATCGAGACCAGTGCGATCGGCTGCACGATCTCCAAAATGATTTCGCTATTCACTGATCCCATGACGATTCGCTTGATGCGTCCTTTCAGAAGGTTACGGGAGCTGACTTTAATTGGTTTCTTGGGGCTAATAGGTTGCGGACTAACAAGCTCGATCGGAGCCGAGAACACGTCCGACGCTTCAGGCTGACCTGGTAGAGAAGCTTGAGGTTTTGGGTCAAGGCTGCGGATCAACTCCCGCAAAATCTCTGTTTTAGTGCGCTGCGATTCCTGGCAGTACTGCTCTAGAAGCGCCCGTTCGTCCTCAGACGACTGAAAGGTAATCCATCCTTGCTCTTTTCTAGGCATTGGTCTACCAACTTACTTGGTAAATAACGGCTTGGTTGGTAAAATCCTACCAATTGACGCAGTTTCAAGATTGTATGACTAGACGAATTCTACGCTTCATTGCTTGGCTGCTGATCGCGTGTTCGCTGGTGGTGAGTCTACGTTTTTTTAATGGGTCTAGCGCGATCGCTCAGAACAAACCATCCCTTCTGGTCTCTGCTGCCATCAGCCTGAAAGACGCGCTAGAAGAAATGAAACCGTTGTATAAACCAGCCAACCTGACCTACAACTTTGGTGCGTCGGGATCGCTGCAACAGCAAATTGAGCAAGGCGCTCCTGTAGACGTTTTTGTTTCTGCGGGGGAAAAACAGGTAGATGCGCTAGAAGCCAAGGTACTGTTAGTTCCCGGTACGCGCAGCAATCTGGCGACAAATCGGCTCGTTTTGATTGTGCCTAAAAACTCGATCGCGGGCATTACTGGCTTCTCTAGCCTGACGAACGGGAACGTGAAGCGGATTGCAGTCGGTGAACCTCGAAGCGTTCCTGCCGGACAGTACGCTGCTCAAGTGTTTCAAAAACTAGGAATTGCAGAGCAGATTAAGCCAAAGTTAGTCTTGGCAAACAATGTGCGTCAGGTGCTGGCAGTCGTCGCGGCAGGCAACGCCGATGCGGGGGTTGTTTACCTCACAGATGCAAAGACTACCGATAAGGTGGCGATCGTGGCAACGGCAAGTGAATCGTCTCATGCTGCCATTGTTTATCCGATCGCGGTCATCAAGAGCAGCAAAAATGTTTCTGCCGCGAAAGAGTTTGCCCAATTCCTTTCCTCCAGTCAAGCAAAAACGATTCTGCGGAAGTATGGCTTCATCGTTAAATAGTTTGCTCAATGCCTTCAGACCTTTCTCCACTGTGGATTTCTCTTAAAACAGCACTCTTAGCAACGGTGGTAACATTCTTTGTCGGTATTGCCGTTGCCTACTGGATGCTGCACTATCGAGGCAAAGGGAAATTCTTGCTGGAAGGTCTTTTGATCTCTCCCCTATTGCTACCGCCGACGGTCATTGGCTTTCTGCTGCTGCTACTGTTTGGCAAAAACGGTGTTGCTGGACAGGTGCTGCAACCGTTTGGCTTCAGCGTTGTGTTTACCTGGTACGGTGCAGTGCTGGCAGCAACGGTGGTAGCGTTTCCGTTGATGTACAAAACCACCCTGGGCGCGTTTGAACAAGTTGATGGCAGCCTCCTCGCAGTGGCTCGAACCTTAGGGGCTTCTGAGTGGAGAGTGTTTCGTCGTCTACTGTTGCCGTTAGCACTTCCTGGCATTGTTGCTGGAACCATGCTGGCGTTTGCGCGAGCTTTGGGCGAATTTGGTGCCACGCTGATGCTGGCGGGCAATATTCCCGGTCAGACGCAAACGATGCCGATGGCGATTTACTTTGCGGTGGAGGCAGGCGCGATCGAGGAAGCCTGGTTCTGGGCGATCGCAATTATGAGCCTTTCTCTGTCGGGCATTTTTGTGGTCAATCGTTGGCAGCAATCAGGAAGCAGGAGGCAGGAGGCAGAAGGCAGGAGGCAGGAGGTAGAAGGCAGCGGTCAGCGGTCAGCGGTCAGCGGTCAGCGGTCGGGATCAACTCGAAATCACTCATCACCCCCTCCCCCCCTCCCCCCCTCCCCCTCTTACCCCATCCTCTCAAAAGGCTTAAGCGTAGACATCCAAACGCAGCTATCTGGCTTTCAACTCTCGATCGCCTTTGACATTGCTGCATCAACATTGGGCACATCAACGCTGGGCATTCTGGGCAGTTCGGGCGCAGGCAAGAGTTTGCTGTTGCGTTGCCTTGCTGGGTTGGAAACACCAACAAAAGGGCGTATTGTGCTGAATGGGCGAGTGCTGTTTGATTCTAGCCAGGGGATCAATGTGCCAAGCTGCGATCGTCGCATCGGCTTTTTAGCGCAAAACTATGCCCTTTTCCCCCATATGACGGTGGCACAAAATATTGCGTTTGGTCTGCCCAAGGGGTTGCCTGTTGCCGAAAAACGTCAGTGGGTAGAAGCTCAGCTCATGACGGTGAAGCTGGTAGGACTGGGCGATCGCTATCCGCAGCAACTGTCGGGCGGGCAGCAGCAGCGAGTCGCGCTTGCTAGAGCATTGGCAAATCAACCAGAAGCATTGCTGCTGGATGAACCGTTCTCTGCCCTCGACACGGCATTGCGAAGTCAGATGGAGCAAGAGATGATCGAGCGCTTAAGCCATTTTGACGGTGTGAGTCTACTGGTCACTCACAATCTCGAAGAGGCGTATCGCGTGTGTGAGGATCTCCTGGTTCTGGAAGCTGGAGTGGCGATCGCGCATGGCTCCAAGCAAGATGTGTTTGAACATCCCACGACATCCGGTGTGGCTCAACTAACAGGCTGCCAAAATATTTCCCATGCGGTGGCAGTCTCTCCAAACACCATTGAAGCGACTGATTGGGGAGTGCATTTACAGGTGATGGAGCCACTTCCCGATCGCCTGACTCATGTCGGTATCCGAGCGCAACAGCTCAGCTTCACTCACGATCGCACCACTCACGATCGCACACAACCCAACACCGTTCCTTGCTGGCTAGTCTCAACCAGTGAAACGCCCAATCGGATCACGCTTTTGCTGAAATTTCATGCTCCTCCCGCGCACACTCAGGATTACCATGTGCAAGCAGAACTGTCCAAGAACGCATGGGCAGCGCTCA
Source organism: Tildeniella nuda ZEHNDER 1965/U140 (assembly GCA_019358895.1). GTDB lineage: Bacteria > Cyanobacteriota > Cyanobacteriia > Leptolyngbyales > Leptolyngbyaceae > Stenomitos > Stenomitos nudus. Next base: position 49,340 of record JAHHIG010000009.1, read on the forward strand.
AGGAGTGTCCCCGTCCCTGGCTCGTGCAGTTGGCTCCATCACGATTGCTTTTGATGCCAGCGACAACGCCAGTTTTAGAGAGTTAGGACAGATGTTTGCTTGTCATAATGTTAAGAGCGTATGCTGTCGAGACAAGTATTGAGGTCAGACTGTGGATGAAACTTTGGCGCGATCGCGGCAACTAAAACAAGCTTTAGCTGATTTTGTGCTGGATGCTGAAGGAGAGTTGGCGACCGCCTTAGAACGCTACTCTGCCGAACAGTTGGCACGATCGCAGCAGTCGGATCAGCACCAGCAGGCATTGGTGATCGATCGCTTCTTGGTGGAAGGGATCGTTGGTGATCAAACACCGATCGACCTTTTTATCGCCGATACTGCTGATCTATCTGAAAGTGATCGACAACTGCTGAAGGGCTGGAAGCGTAGCTTTGTCGGGCTGTTTGCTGTCACAAATCGGTTGCCAGATGGCTTTGAGTTGATGAACTGGCTCACAGCAAAGCCCTACACCGTCAAGCCAAACGATCCAGCAGCGCTAGAAGAAATGCAGCGCTTCAAGCTCGGTGAAATTCTGCTGACTCAAATCGCTCCCATCACCGATACCGTCTGGACGTTTGCAGCGCCATGGAAAGCGATGGGCAACCTGGGCAAACCAAAGCTGGCAGTGGCGATCGGCAACTTCAAGCAGAACTATAAGGAATCACTCTATAGCGACGCGCCAGAACTGCTGGAAGAAGCATGGCGATCGGTCGAACGCTATCATCAGGACTTTCTAGACTTTTTTGGGAGTGATGCCATCACGCTGCCAGGCTATCAACTGGTGAAGAAAGTTGCTGAATTTCAGGAAGTGCTGACTAAAAAACAATTGGCAGAGGCAGGGATTGACGAATCGAAATCGATGGCAGATCTGGCAGCGGAAGCGGGTATGGACGAAGCAGCGATCGAAGAAGCCGCCGAAGCAATGGGAGCCGATGCCAAAGCCGTGTCAACCATGCTAAAAAGCAAAGAAACTGCCGCCAAGATGGTCACGCCCAAAATTGATCTGCCGCCCGAATTGAAGAAGGCAGAAGCGGTGACAGTCTTAGCCCACCCCCGCTGGGGACAAATGTTTTTGCCAACCTACACCCAGTTTGAAACGCTACTGCAAGCCGACGATTGGCACAGCGTTCCAGGCGCAGAGAAGCTGGTGCGTAAGTATCTCGACGATCCCACCATTAATGCTTTCGTTTGGCACCGTCTAGCAGCAGCGCACCCAAAAGCGTTAGGAACGGTGTTGCGATCGACCCTAGAACGTCCCACCTTCGACCTTCAAACTGATCTCGATCCACTGCTGCAAGAGTACAAAAAGCCTTTGCAACCAGAGCTTCCAGAAATCGCCAGCGTACCGCTCCATCTTCACGACCTCTTTCAGGAAGCGTTGAAAGAGGTAAGCAAGTCAAAACCAAAAGATAAGGAGGGGCAAAAGCCCAAGAAAGGATTTCAACGCTGAACGAACGTGTACGACCTGATGACGGGTTTGCACCGTTCTGTGGCAAACCTTTGGGTTGACCATTTTGCACCGCTAATCACGGTTTAAAGCCAGCGCTGTCTTGTTAATGCGCGCGTTGCACTTGCGGGGATTGTAAATACTGGTGTACCAGGTGCAACGTTTGCAAACATCTGGGAAATCACCGCGCTCGTGACGATCGATCAGGTCATCAATAGCTGATCCATGCCAAATGTCTGTTAATGAGGATTCGTTGAGGTCACCAATAATCAGTTCCGCTTCAACATCCCGACAGGCGCAAGCGTTCACCTTACCGTTCGCAAGAATGACGGGCTTCCGGTACAGCAGCTCACAAGCTCCTCTCTTGTACGGAGGCAACACAGGTTCCAACCCGACGTTTCTTAACGCGTCGCTCTTGACTTTACCTGCCCAGGAGTCGAAAGTTACGACTCCTTGAAGCTCAAGCAAGCCCTCCTGAACGTACTGCTGGCACTGTTCCCAAAAATCTCCAGTCCAATTTGAGGATGGACATCGCATAGCAAGGCTAAAGCGCATCGAAGAGCCTGAGTTGCGTTTTGCTGCAATGAACGCCTCAACGTTACGGCGCACCAACTCAAAGTGGTCAACGCCCATAATGGAGTGATAGGTCTCGCGATCGAACCCTCCCCAAGACACCTGCACGTGCAGTTTCTTGCTGTATTCCAGCAGCCGTTCACTGACATGAGGCTTCATTAGAATGCCGTTGGTATAAAAATCGAAGCCTTGAATTTGAGGGCGTTGGTTCAAGTCATCAAGTCGCTCAAAGAGGTGGCGATCGACAAACGGATCACCCACGATCGGTGTCAGAGAAACATACTGACCACCCATAGCGACATACTCATCCATAATCCGCCGAAACTGCTCGACTGGCATAGTATCCTTCGCCCGCTCCATTTGAGGATAAGCGCAGAAGACGCACTTGGCATTGCAAATATTTGTACCTTCGAGGTGAAGGTTTTGAGGCAACTTGCGAGTCGATTCCAGCGCTTGTCGAATCGGCTGCCGCTCTAGCCTAAAGCAATACTCCGTCAGAATAATATCGAGCAAACGACCCACATGCCGTTTGAGCGGGCGAAGGATATGGGTATTAATCTGACTGACGAAGCTGTATGAAAAAGCGCTTCTCAAAGTAGGAGTCATAAGAGATTTCGCAGTGAATGGGACGGCACGAAAGCCGATCGAATCCTCAGCGGGTCTTGGATCGATGTCTGTGCCTGCAACGACAATGAGCAGTCAGATTTTGTTCCATCAACGACTGCATATCCATCTACACTGTTATTTGAATGCTGTCCTATCAAAGGCGACACCGATACAGAATCCAAGTTAGCAGCACCTTATGCCGTCAAGGCTACGCTAATCTAGATCAAGAATGATCACAACCTTATTTAAGAGGATGTTTTAAAAGTCCAGATTCTTGTAGCCCTGGCGACTGAAGTCGCGGCTACACGGACAAAACCTGCCTTCGCAGGTTCCCAAGCCTTCACGTTTCGGTAGTCCGCGCAGGCGGACTTTGTTTACGTAGTCGCGGTTTTAACCGCCAGACACTTTTCAAACAACCTCTAAGAGGGATTGAAGCCTTAAAGGACGAGTGAGTCACATTACTGGTCTACCAAACGGCTCCTGTTTGAAGTCCAATGCCCTCCCTGCTGTCAGAACACTGCCTGTCCATAGTAATGCCCTAGACAGCGAAGATCATTTCTCCCAATAAGGCTTCACAGCATCTTGATTTGGGACACGGAACCGTTTTCGATCGCCTCTAATGCCTTTTTGCCCAGCTAAGGGAGAAGCATTTTATGCGGCTGATATCTAAAAGGCAGCGGTCGGTTTGTCTACGAATGCAGCCATCAAGCCGCTGTTCTCTTGACCTTCTGCCTCTTTGCGACGGTACTTCACTGAATGAGGAACTGCCATAACAATACCGAAACCAACCGATTTGAACCACGACCTCAAAGCACGACTCAGCGTTTTTCTACACGCGCTCATTTAGCAGTGCAGAAAAGCGCTTGTCTTGTCGCAGAACGTCAAAGTCTGAGTTTGTTCTAGCGATCTCACGGTATTCGCCTGGACTTAGCGTTACTGCTAGCTGTAGGTTTTCAAAGGCTAAATCGGAGTTCCCCTGTAGGGCATAACAGCAGGCTTTGTTGTACAGGGTATGTGGGCTGTTCGGTCTGAGCTGTAGGGCTTTGTCGTAACTGGTTAAAGCAGCTTCTAAACGACCCAAATAGTAGAGAGCGTTGCCTCGATTGGTCCACGCTTCTTCAAAATCGGGTCTAAATTCCAGCGCTTTGTCGTAGCTGGCAACGACTTTTTCGATGCGATCGAGCCGACGTAAAGCCAGTGCGCGGTTATACCATGCCCAGTAGTAGTCCGGCTTGAACTCGATCGCCCGATCGTAGCTCACCACAGCATCGTCGTAGCGTCCTAGATTACGCAGAGAGATGCCCCGGTTATACCAAGCCCAGTAATAGCTCGGTCTGAACTTGATCGCCTGGTCATAGCTGACGATCGCCTCTTCGTAGCGTTCCAAATCGTCTAGAGCGCTACCTCGATTATTCCAGGCTTCTGGAAAGCCCGGTTCATAATCAAGCGCCTGGTCGTAGCTAGCGATCGCGGCTTGATAGCGTCCCAGATGGTACAACGCATTACCCCGGTTGTACCAGGCATCGGGATAATCGGGCTGTAGCTGTAGCGTGCGATCGTAGCTGGCAACCGCAGCGTTAAAGTCCTTCTGTTTATTCAGATAAAGCCCTTTCTGGAAAAAGAAGGCGGCTTCCACATCCTGAACGTGGCTCATAGGTTCAGTATCTCAATGATTTCTTGTGCTCAATATGCCCAAGATCGGCAGTGGAAAAACATCTTTATGCATATTCTCAACAATTAGCCTGGAACGGCTATGGGCAATGGGTGAATCGCCTCTCATTCCTGTCTCTGTAGGATTACCTGAAGCTGCTGCGTTTGTAAGATCGCTTGAAAGTGGTTGTCACCTTTTGCCAAGGCGCGGTAGAGAGGCGGATTGAGTTTGATTGCCCGTTGGAGGTAGTTGAGTGCAAGTTGGGTATCACCCTTCAGAGCATAACAGCGTGCTTTACTGTACCAGGCATCAGGATTGTTGGGTTTGCTTTGCAGAGACTGGTCGAAACTGGCGATCGCGTCGTCATACTCTCCCATTTTGGTGAGGACGGTGCCTCGGTAGTTCCAGGCATAATAGCAAGAGGGATTGATTGTCAGGGTTTGATCGAGACTGGCAAGTGCTAGAGAGAGTCGATTGAGACTGGTCAGCACTTTGCTGCGACTGTACCAGGCTTTGTAATCAGCAGGATTAGACTCAATGACGCGATCGAAACTGGCAAGTGCTTCTTCATAGCGTTGCAGATGTGCTAAAGCATTGCCCTGGTTGTAGTGAGCTTTGAGATCACCAGGGGTTAGCCTGAGCGTTTTGTTAAAGCTGATCAGTGCGTCGTCGTAGCGCCCCAGTTTTGCCAGCACAATGCCTTTGCCATGCCACGCTAGAGCAAACTCAGGATGAATGCCTAACGCTTGCTCAAAACTGGCAAGTGCTTCCTGGTAACGGCTTAAGTTTTCGAGTGCGTAACCACGGTTAGTCCAGACTTCGCAAAGATCAGACTGAGTTGCTAGAACCCTGTCATAGCCAGCGATCGCGCCTTCATAATGCCCCAAGCCGTACAGAATATTGCCGTGACTGTACCAGGCAGCAGAGTTCAGATCATGCTCCATAAATCACCCTAGACCCCAAGAACTCGTGTTCCTAGAGTGACCAAAAGCGAACCAAATTCTCTCACAGGTGTCTAGATTCCGTGAATTTACGCCTATTGTCTATGAAGCAGGCAGGAATTTCTCTTAAGCCATTCCAACTCTTAAGCCATTCCAACAATGATGTGTACGCTCATGAATTGAGATGAACCTCTCCTTGACCCACTGTTATGCATTTTGCCAGAACCACTGAGTTCCCAAAGGAAGTTACAGTGCAAATCACACAGAAAATTTTCTTGACAAATAAAACTGATCTGCTCGAATATGACTGAATTCTCAATTTAGAAAGTTATGTTCACTACAAAATTACAGGTTGCCTTTCTCGCAACAGCACTTTTTCTCTTTGTGCCTCCGGTTGTATTCACACCGCCAACCGTACTTGCTCAGAGCAATATCCGCACCCAGCGGGTTCAGTTTAAGCCTGGTGCTAACAGCGCCACCGTCCAAGGCTCTATCAAGGGCTACCAGACCGTAGACTATGTCCTGAACGCCAGAAAAGGGCAAATTATGAATGTCAGCATGGCAACCAGGCACAGTGCCACTTACTTCAACATCCTGGCACCGGGTGAAACTGAGGTGGCGATGTTCAACGGATCGATAAACGGGAACCAGTACGAAGGAACCTTACTAAAGAGCGGCGACTATAAAATTCGGGTCTACATGATGCGGAGTGCCGCACGCCGCAATGAAATGGCAAACTACCGCCTTGAGACGATTGTCTCAACCCGTGACAATACCAGCAGCGGGGGGGATGCGACGGTTCCTGGTACGAATTACAACGCAACTGGTAATATCCCATGCTCTATGGGTGGGGGGCAGCCCACCGCATCTTGTTCCTTTGGTGTCACCCGCCAAGGGAATGGAAACGGCACTGTTACGGTCACAAAGACAGATGGTCGCACCCGCGCGATCTTCTTTAAGAACGGAAAGGCTGAAGGATACGATCAGAGTCAAGCAGATACTGGTAGATTCAGTGCAACAAAGCAGGGGGATCTCAACATCGTTCGCATTGGTCAGGAGCGCTACGAGATTCCAGATGCAGCAATCTTTGGTGGTTGATTCCCTGCTTCAAATTGTGGCTGCGGAAAGCACAGTTCTTGCAACCACTAACCTGATTGGTGATGCGTAACAACTCGGCTGAAGCGGTTTGTTGAGAGTTCCTGATGGTACTGCCAGTCACTTTTGCAGTACCATCAGGAACATTTAGGCAAAATGATTGGGCTGCGGCTATGCAAAGCCCGATCGCATCATCGTGCTAATGGATTTTGATTTTGTGCTGCTGAGCTTATGGTTTGCGCAATTCTTGCACATCTTGTTTCTGGACGTTTCGCACTGTCAATCCAAACTAAGATGTTCTTTTTCAATGAATGACTAAACGCTTCAAAATTACTGCTGGCTCTTTCGTTTGCTTGCAAGGCTTGCTGTAAATCTATCGGAATGGTCAATGCTTCGATCGCATCTAATGTAATCCATGAGCCATCTTGCTTTGCCGCTGCAATTTTTTTCAGCCCTGCCTCAGTCATTAGTCCCTGTTCAACCAACTCTTCAATATATTGCTTATTTAATTTTGACCACACACTCTTCTGCTTCCGAGGCGTGAAGATCTGCTTATAGCGGTCTTCATCTAACGATTTGACTTTACTATCTATCCAACCAAAGCAGAGAGCTTCCTTGACAGCCTCGCTGTATTGCACGCTTGGCTTCCCGCTTTTGACCTTGTAGTAAATCAACCAGATGCCAATTGAGGTGCGATGGTTTTTTTCTAACCATGTGCGCCATGTGTTGCGATCGCTGGCATAAATAGTCTCTAGTTGGTCGTCGAATTTTGACATTACACGATGACAAATAATACTCACGCTAAACGCTGATGCACCTTCAACCTAGAGCGTTTTTTGCGCTGGTGAGATATGGGTAAGGGGCTTCAGCCCTTGTGCAAAGACGATTGTACTTTAGGAGTTGTACAGAAATAACAGTATGGTACTGTAGCTGTCAGCCGTCAGTGAAAAGCCGATCGCTGATCCAAACGTGTGCCGTTATTGTTTAGCAAGCTCTTAGTCGCTCAAACAGTTCGACACCGCTCCTGTCAACGATCTGTTGTCTGGCTAGAGAATGTATGGAAATGATTGAAAGGATTCTTCCGCTGCCTGAGCACGATCAGCAAAAGATGATGCTTCCTCGGTTCGCGCTTCGGCAATTCTGCCTTCATTGGCATCGGCACGTGGAAATGAGTGTAACGACTGGTTATGGTCGATCGCTAACGCACGGCGGCTCTGAGCATCGGGAAAGTTGGGTTTAATTTCCAACGCTTTGTCGTAGCTGGCAACAGCGGATTCATAATCGCCCAGGTGCCCTAACGCTGAGCCACGACTGTACCAGGCAATGTGAAAGTCAGGGTTGAGGGTAATCGCGCGATCGTAGCTGGCAATTGCGTCCTCGTTTTGCCCTAGATGCCCCAGTGCAATGCCGCGACAGTACCAGGCTTCGGGCATCTCTGGCTGAAACTGCACCGCTTTATCATAACTAGCGATCGCTTCCGTATATAGCCCTAACTTGCGAAAGGCAGAGCCTCGACTAAACCAGGCTTTGGCAAAACCAGAGTTTAGCTGAAGGGCGCGATCGTAACTGGCAATTGCCTCACGATAGCAACCAGACTTGTAGAGGGCGCTACCCCAGTTATACCAGGCTTCGCGCAGGTTTGGCTTCAGCTCTAACGCTTGACGATAGCTCTCGATCGCGTCCTCGTACTGTCCAAGGGCATCAAAGGCATTGCCCCGGTTGTACCACGCTTCATAAAGGGTCGCGTTAACGGCTAAAGCTTTGTTGTAGCTATAAATGGCTTCTTCATGCCGTCCTAGCTTATGCAGCACGTTGCCCCGGTTGTACCAGGCTCCATACCATTCAGGTTTGATGGTTAAGACGCGATCGTAGCTACCAAGCGCTTCCCGGTAACGACCCATTTGATTGAGTGTGTTTGCACGGTTATACCAGGCATGAGAATAGTGTGGTCTGTAGTTAATCGCCTGGTCGTAGCTGTCTATAGCAGCATCATAGTGCCCTAGTTTGTATAAAATAATGCCCCGGTTATACCAGGATTTAGAGTAGTCTGGCTCAAACTCTAATGTCTTGTCGTAGCTCTTCAGCGCTTCTTCATAGCAACCCGATTTATCGAGCGCATTACCTCGATTGTGCCAAGCCTGATGGAAGTCTGGTCTAAGCTTGATCGCCTTGTCGTAACTGGCGATCGCTTCCTCATAGCTGTGCAAATTGTAGAGCGCCATACCGCGACTATTGAGGGCTTCTGGATAGGCGGGTTCTAGATCGATCGCCTGATTAAAACTAGCAACGGCTTCTTCGTAATGCCCTAATTCAGACAGCGCTACGCCACGAATGTGCCAAACGTGGTGCCAATCAGGGTGAAGCTGCAAGATGCGATCAAAGCTGAGTACAGCATCGTCAAAAGCCCCAGCTTGGCTGAGCTGTAGCCCTTGCTTTAATAAAAACTCTGCTTCTGAGTCCAGACGCTGATACATATCAATTGCTTGACAAGAGATGATCATTGACGATGAGAGGCGATGAGGGCATCACGGCGACCTGAGCAACAAACAACAGAAAAAGCGGGGCATTAACTGGCAAAGGTGGCTGCTAACGGTTGACTCGCAGTACCGCGATCGACATGGGGTTAGAAGAATTGGGCTAGAAGATTGAGCTGGGTACCCAATCAGTCAGTCGCTGTTGGTAGCAAGACTGAATAGCCCTTAAGGAATAAAACCATTTGCTGGGCTGAGCCTTCATGCTTTATTGTAACGTGAGTTTGAGGTAAGGCTGGGGTGGTCGCCATCTGCTATCGGTAGCTTAGTGGTGTCAGAAATAAGTAACCAAAATGAGCCTCAAGATGATCGACAAATACCTTTGGTCTATGTCAAGGTTTTACCTGTAAAAGTTTTTGCTGATGAGACAGGAGCGCCAAAACAACAGCACTCTCACTGCTCCAGAACAGTTTGAGCAAAAGCCCCAAGAATGCAGTTAAAAACCAATTACGCGAGGTGGAAAACTGAACGCAGCAGCAGTTGTCGCACTTCAAGCAAACTATGAAGAAGTATGTATCTCCACAGGAGGATGTGATTGAAACTGATATTCCCGTATGAACAAGGTAAATCTTTCGATTGGTCAGCATGCAGTAGAAAAATTTACACAGTGGAGCACCGAGTCGTATGTTTGAGAGCCATTCTGTTACCGAATTCGGTGCATTCTAGACGTGAGGGATCGGCTTGAGAAAGGTTCTGATTGCTAACTTAAACTCCCTCACTGTCATCTTCTTAGACTAGCGCTGTTAAAGTTTAGGGTTGGTCAAAGGGAGAGTAGCCTGTTAAATATCCGGTAAGGACGCTGTACTTGGTCCTGTTTTTATTTTTATTGATAGAAGAGATCTTCAACGTGTATGGGTAACTCAAAAATGCTTCGATCGCCACGCTTAGCCTGGTTAGAGGGAGTCCGCATGGCAGCGGCAGTTTTGCTATTGCTCTACCATGCTCAGTTGCTCTTCACTGGCTATGCATATACACCGCAACCAACGGGATTGGCTGACAACCTGCGTCAGTTGGTGACCCCTGTCGAAGGGGGTGCTGATCCAGGCTTGCTACTGCGCCTTTTGGGCATTCCAGGCTGGTTCGGGTTTCAGTTTGTGGATGTGTTTGTGCTCATCAGCGGTTTCAGCTTAGTGCTGTCATTGAAGGGGCAGCCGCTAGCCGTTGGCAGCTTTCTTAAGCGCCGTATTCTACGCATTCTATGGCCCTTCTGGACGGTAGCTTGGCTGTCTTATCCAGCACTGTGGGCGATCGGAGTTGCTACACACAGCTATATACCAAGCGTGTGGCATACCTTTGCTGGGGCAACGTTCCCATTGCTGTTTGATTACAGTGGCGAACTCCTGCTAGCCACGAGTGGTCCGTGGTGGTTTGTGCCCCTCATTCTTAGCTTTGCACTCATTTTTCCGTTCCTGTGGCATCTGCTGCAACGGTGGGGAGCGGTTAATTTGATGCTGATAAGTACGCTGCTAACGGTAGCATATCGAGCATTAGCGGTGTATAAGTTTGACGGTCACCCCACTTACGTCATTTTAGATACGCCGACCGACTGGCATCCATTCCTAATTTTCCTTGCCAAACTCAGTACTTTTGTACTGGGAATGGTAGTCGCACAGCTTTACATTCAGGGTAGAGGACCGCTTTTCTGGAAGCCTCAGCGAGCGTTGCTCTTGGGTGTGCCTATTTATGCACTCGGCTTTGTTTGTCAGTTCTACCGGGCAGGTTGGGTGTTTGTGGACTTGCTCTTACCCATCGGTCTGACGCTTTGCTGTATGGTGCTTTTTCGCATCATTGCCCAACCCCAACCGATCGCCACTGTCCTTGTCTGGCTGGGTGCTCATAGCTACAGCTACTTTTTGATTCATAACTTTGTGGTCGATCGCACGATCAGATTGGTTGTGCAGGATGATCTGTCTCTTTACTATTGGCTGCTCCCTGTGATGGTACTGGGAACGCTGATCTTGGCGGTTTTGGCAGATTATGCGAGTCCCCTGTTACAGCGCCTAACTGCTGCGCTACTCAGCGATCTGGACTATGTTTTAACACCGACAGCCGTGCGTCAGCGTCGGATTTGGAATCCACTGGTGGGCGATACAGTACTTTATAAAGGTACAGTGGGCTGGACAGTGCTAAAAGTCGAAAAACTACTGGATGAGCGAGAGTTCTTTTTGTGTCAAATCAGCGATGGACAGCGATCGCTATGGGTGAATGAAGATGATTTGGAGCCTGCCGTAAAGCGGTCTCCTCCAGGGGAAGTCAGTAAAAACTCTGCCTTTTTCTAAGGACGGCTGACGCTGCTGCAACGTTTGACACAACAGACCTTAATAATTGGAGGATGGCTAAAGTGAGGAACTGGACGGGCGATATCTCTAAAGTGGTTTACACCCATGTTTTGCTAATTGGTGTTCCAACCATTTTCTACTATTGCTTGCGAGTAGGCGGAATGCCGTTGATTAGAATTCACATGGCGATCGCCACGTTTTTTCTCCTCAGCTCCCTGGTTATTTTTTTGGAAGCCACCAACGCGTTGTTTCGGCGTTTTGCGGTTAAAAACAAGCGTGCTGGTAACAGCCGGATGGCTCAGTTTAAACATTCCGCTAAGTCAGTGCTGGGCGTTGGCGGCAGTAACAGCCTCCCCGTAACGGATCCTCTACCACGCTGCTCTTTTTTGGTCGCTGCCTACCTGCCGAACGAGCAGGATATTATTCTCGACACGCTGAAGCACATTCTCAACAAAGTGCAGCGATCGTCAGCAGGGCTGGAGGTGATTCTTGCCTACAACACGCCCGTCGATTTGCCCGTTGAAGACGATCTGCGACGGCTGGCACACATCCATCCGGAGTTACGCTTGCTGCGAGTGGACGGCAGCCACTCTAAAGCTGAAAACCTGAACGCCGCTCTACACATTGTGACTGGTGAAATCACCTGTATTTTAGACGCTGACCACCTCCCAGCAGCAGACTGTTTCATCCGGGCGTGGCGCTGGTTGGAGCATGACTATGATGTGGTGCAGGGGCGCAACATTATCCGCAACCATCGCCATAGTTTGCTGACGCTCAACATCGCGATCGAGTTTGAAACGCTTTACGGGGTTAGTCATGCAGCCAAGTCTTTTTTAACCGACTCCAGCATCTTCGGTGGTTCCAACGGCTACTGGCGCACAACGGTTCTACAGCAGATTCGCTTTAACCCAGCCATGCTGACAGAAGATATTGATGCTTCTATGAGGACTCTGTTAAGCGGCTACCGTATCCTGCACGATCGCAGTATTATTACAACCGAGCTTGCTCCTGCTGACTTCAATTCCTTTTGGTTTCAGCGCAAGCGTTGGGCGCAGGGTTGGCTGGAGGTCAGCTTTAAATACCAGCGTCGAGTTTGGAAATCCCACAACTTTACCCTATGGCAAAAAGTTTACTGGACGTATCTGCTCTATTTTTGTGTGCTCTATTCGCTGATTGCACTCCAAATCTTGCCGCTTATTTTGAGCCTGTTGCTTTATCAGGGCGATTTACCACCATCGGATAATCCTTTCCTTTGGTTCAGCACTGTAGTCACCTTTTCCAGCGGTGTTTATCAGACGCTGGTCACGATGAAAGTAGCAGCGGTGCGCTATCCAGTGATGTACTTTCTACAGCATGCTGTCATCATTTTCCTATACACCATCTTGAAAAACATGATTGCAGTTGTAGGGCTATACGACCACCTGAGTGGTCACAATAAATGGGTGGTTACGCCGCGTGGAAGCAAGAAAAAGCGTCTGCTCTCAACCCGCAAGCTTCCGGTTTTAGCGCCTACAGCAGCAGGGCTTGGGTCGGCAAAATAGGGCTGGCATCTACACTCACGCATCATTAAACGTCAGACTTTGGTCACGCTAACGACCCATTTCTCAGCGTTTCAGGTGCCTAATTTAATGGTGGTTAACCAGCAATACTGTCGTGCGTTCAGCTAAGTCGGGCATTCTAGGCTGGAACGCAGAGTCATACAGCCGAAATGAAGCAATCACAAAGGATTATTCCGTTGACACGCAGACGCTTTACCCACCTTACGATGTCAGGCGTTGCTTTCTTGATGTCTTTGAGCGCCGATCGAGTACAGGCAACCATGTCGCGCTCTGAGAAAGCAATTCAGCCGATCGGTCTACGGCGACCATCCAACTTAGGCACGACCTTCAGCCAGCTTCAATGTCATTACATGGGCTTGGACTACCAGGAGACATTCCGTCAGATCTGTTCACTAGGTTTTAACCGCATCCGTCTGTGCAGCTACTGGCATGAGATTGAGCCAGCCGAGAACCAGTTCGATTTCACAGCGCTGGACTGGTTGCTAGAGGAAAGCCATCGGCACGGCATTGATGTCGTGCTGACCGTGGGAATGAAAGCACCACGCTGGCCCGAATTTCACTTTCCCGATTGGTTACATGCTCGTCAAGACACCGCCACAAACCGGGCAGCAGTGGATCTCAATCCTGAGATTGCCGATCGCGCTTTGAACTTTACTCAGGCAGTTGTGAATCATGTGCGGGAGGCTCCGGCTCTCAAGTATTGGCAAATCGAAAACGAGCCGTTTACTCGCCTGGATATTACGGCTGGGCGCTATCTCAGCTATGACTTTGTGCGTCGGGAAGCAGCATTAGTCCGCTCGCTAGCAGCACCTAACCAGAAACTCCTAATGACAGCCGCTATTAGTCTGCCTGCTGCCGATTTGGCAGAGGACGATCGTGCCTTTCAGGAAAGCGTCAATATGGCAGACGCGGTAGGCATCAATGTCTACACCAAAGTCCCTGCTGGAAACTCACTCTTCTATTTACAGCCACTGCCGCCTTATTGGGAAAAGCTAAAAGAATGGCAGACTAGCCTTGCAACCAGCGACAAAGAAGACTGGATCGCCGAAGCGCAAGCAGAACCGTGGGAACCCAACCAGCTAGTAGCGATGGCGAAGGCAGAATACCCAAGCTGCACCCCCAAGCGTACCAGCAATCTAGTCAACTCACTCACCGATTTGGGCTACAGCACAGTCATGCTGTGGGGCTGCGAATATTGGTATTGGCAAAAGAAAAACGATCGCAACCTTTGGTGGTGGACAATGCAGCAGATTGTTCAAGCTTCAACGCTCAAAGCCTAAAGGCAGGAGTGATACTCGCCTTCAGCGCAAGCTTAACTGCTCGATTGAGCGCATAAGCGAGTGTTTTAATTGCGCTGGCGCTTGCTTCATTGCGCTTGTCCGCTTTGTAACGTAAGCGTTGTGCCACACTGCTAACCGTTACTGCCCTGGTACGATCGATGCTGGTGTCGTAGTCACCGCTGGCGTTATTACGGGCTGAACCTGAAGGACGGGAGTGCTAACAGTCGCGTTGACCGATGTTGGCTGCACTACTGATGTTGCAGGTGTGGGCGTGAGAAGAGCTGGAGCTGGTCGGGGTGCAGGTGCGGGTGTCACTGGAACCGATGGTTGAACAGGTGTCGTCACGATCGGTGCGGGCGTAGGCGTGACTGGAACCACTGGCTGAACTGGTGGGGTAACGATCGGTGCAGGCGCGGGTGTGACTGGAACCGATGGTTGAACAGGTGTCGTGACGATCGGCGCAGGTGCGGGTGCTGGCGTAACTGGAACCGATGGTTGAACAGGCGTAGTCACGATCGGCGCAGGCGCGGGTGTGACTGGAACCGATGGTTGAACAGGCGTAGTCACGATCGGCGCGGGCGCGGGTGTGACTGGAATCGCTGGTTGAACGGGTGTCGTTACCACCGGGGCTGGTGTCGTCGGAGTGGAAGGTTGAACGGGCAGACTGGGAGGTGAAGTTGGCGTACCAGGATTCGTCAACGTTGGAGTCCTGGAAGGAGCAGGGTCTGGGTTAGACAGCGTTGGACGAACTGGGACAACTGAACCCGGATCAGGCAATGATGGCTGTGAAGTGGTAGGCAGAATGGTCAGTGGAGCCGTACTTAGATCCGAGCCGGATGGAACTGGCGTTGGGACTAAGAGATTCGGCGTTAGGGTTGCTTGTACACCGGGTGGTGGCGTGAGACTAACGAAAGCAGGATTTTCAGACACTCGACCCGTTAGCGGCGTTTGTTCGCTGGCTGCCTGAGCGGTCTCTGCCTGTACTGCGGCAATGCCTGGATCAGCGCTTGGTGTCGCATTACTGAGAGGCAAGTCTAAGTCTTTGACCAGTTCGCTGGTCTGGTAAAACGTGTTCAGATCGAAGTTGTAAACCTGAACAACTTGATTCTGCACAATCACTGCCATCTGACCCGCTTGCAGGGTTTGAGCCTGCGAGGTTTCTCCGTTCGACACTTCAATACGGCTGTTTGTTAGTGCTCCCACGATCGTGGTGTTAGTGTCTTCGTTGTAGCGAACAAAGAGAGCAGACCCCCGGATGCCAGCCGCTGCGTTGGGTGTACGCACGTTGGTTCGTCCCTGACCCGGTGGAATCAATAGCAAAGCTGTGCCGTTGCCGAGATAGAAGTTACGGGTATTTGGCACAAACTGAAACAACGTCCGTTCACCAATCCGGGCAAGCGAACTGTCGTTGAAGCGAAGCTCTGCAAAAGACTGACGAGCCGTTGCTAGAGAGTCCCCAGGGGTCATAGTGTCTGAGTTACGGGCAGCACGGGTGACTCGATTTTTCAAGATGAGCTGCACTTGATTGCGGAGTGCCTGCACAGTCGCTCTGGTGAGAGGCGTTTCCGCGTTGGCAGCTTGCGGCAAGCTCAGCGTTCCAATACTAGACAGAATCAACGTGACGATCAGGAGTAAGTTGCGAGACATAATGGCTCCAAGCGTTCAGAATCACCCAGCGATCGCACCCTTGCTACGCTGCTACGTTGCTTCAAGCACCGATGTTGCCATCTTCTCAAGCTGCGGTCTGTAGCAAATACAATGAAGCGCTCTCTCGACGGGTGCTAAGTGTCGGGATAAGCTTCGTCGCTTGCGTCAAACATGACAGCCTTTAAGAGCAGGCTCAAAGCAGCCGTTTTGGAAAATTTTAAAGAGCTATGTGTTTCCTCTTCAGTATATAAACGCAATCCTAATTAAAGCAGATATAAAGCTTTCTAGTTACAAGCTTACGTTCATCACCTCTAAATGTCACTTTAAAACCTTAACAATCCCTACTTCGGGCGATGGCAAGTAGTTTGTTTCATTCGCCTAATGGCATAGGCTAGTAAGCAATACCCTTAGCTTCACCCTAGCCTGGTCTAACCGCAAGAAATCCCTGTTGTTAGCAGTATCGAATGATTCAGTAGTTCCACGGTTCCTGATTTGCAGATACGTCACTCGTCTACCCGTCGTCGGCTCTCTCTACTGAGCCGATTAGCAATCTGGCAGCAGATTATTGTTTGGAGCAGTTTACTGCTTAGCAGTCCCGCTTGGTCTGCGCCCAAGCCTACCGCATCCATCAGTGGTGCTGTTCAGCCTCGTCCAATCGCTGCTCAAACCGCGATCGCGGGCACTTCATCTCCATCGTACCGTCCGCAAAACTCGGCGTTGGCTACATTGCGAGCGCGACGTTACCGTGCGGCAGCTCTTCTGCCACTCCAACCGTCGCAGGCTACTACTACCACCGCCGACACTGCTGCCGACACTGCCGCCGACAGTGAAACGACCTCAGCCTCTTTTATTGACCCAGTAAGCACCCAAACCATTGCACAGCAGAGTGCTCCCTCGGTGACGCAAGAAGACGGTAGTACGCCGCCTGCTAATGGTGATCCGGAGCTGGGCGTTCTACGGCTACAAGCGCCCAGACGCTTGCCCTCCGCCATACCAACAGGTGATCTAGGTGGACAACGCCAATCTGGTCTAAAGCAGTGTGCGTCTGGTGCACAGCCCGACCCAGAGCTTGGTTGCCTCCCATTGCAACCGTTACAGCCACCACCACCACCCCGCCAACCAGCCGTTTACCTTCTCGCTCATGTGGATTATTTCCGCAGTAGCAATGTGTTCTCGGCGATCGATCCCGTGGATGATGGGCTTGTCAGACCGGGGCTAACGCTATTTACAGCACCAGCGATCGGACAAAACACCTACTTCGTCGCCTCTGTTGATGGCAATTTGGTTCGGTACAACACACAGTCTCAGATTGATTACAACGAGCTGAGGTTTAGAGCCGGAATCTTTCAACGGCTTTCGCCAACTATGTTTGGTGAGATTGGCTGGAGCAACCAGCAACTTTTTATTGCCGGAAGCAAGCTGCCAGGGTTGCCAGCGGGAACCCGGTTTTTAAATGATCATGGGATTCGCTTTGAGTTGAGCCGACGCGATCAGTTGAGCAAGCGCCTGTCTTTGAATACGTTCTATCAGTTAAGGCTCAGTTTTGCTGATCCTGACAGCCGATCGCGGTTGCTCAATTCCTTTATCGCTTCGTTCAGTTACGACTATCAGCCAAATCTTCAGATTGGGCTTGACTATCAGTTCGCGCTGGCAAACTTTACGGTTGTCAAGCGCGATGACCAATACCATCAAGTGGCAGCTCGATTGACTTATACAGCATTCCGCAACACCCAGATGAATGTGTTCGTCGGTTATAGCTTTGGTCGCTCCTCTGATCCCACGATCGCATTTAATGGTCTCATTTTAGGAGTCAGCCTGACGGTCAGTTTAGGTCTTTTTTGAACATGAGCGATGACGTAATGCCTGTTACGTGGCTATAACTGTAAAACGCCAGTTGAAGTCACTGTAAAATCTCTTAAAACTCTCTGGAATTGCCCTACATCACTGAGTAGAGAGAGGCAGCAGCAGGATTTGTTGAAACATCTAAACGTGCAGCTATAAACGTCGGTTTTCTATGCACATAGTCAGCTTTAGGCAGCATCGTTGGGTCTGTTGCAGGTTCAATCTTCAGGGGCATCTACCTTCATCGATTCAATTCATTACAGGTAGTGTTCTGGAGTCGCTTCTATGTTAACCAGATTTAAATTGCTATTTCTCAACAGCACGTTGAGTCGGATGGTGCTGATCTTTGTCTGCACTTTGTGTCTTGTGCTGGTGGCACGATCGCCGATCGCTGCCCAAGCACCAACGATTAATCAAGCCAAAATTACTCAGGTACTCGACGGTGCTCAAATTTTTATTCAAAACAAGCAAGCAAAGCTAAATGACTCTGCCAACAAAGGTCAACGCGTGCGTACCGGAGAAACAAGGGCACAGTTGACGTTTAACACAGGCGCGATCGGGCGCTTAGCCCACAACTCAGTGTTAACAGTGGGTCAATGTGCCCGCCTGCAAAAGGGAACACTACTGGTCAATGGTGCCATCAATGGTTGCACCTCTTCTGTTGTAGCGGGTGTACGCGGGACAACCTATGTCCTGGAGGCAACCGAAACGGGTGAAACAGGCATCAAAGTGCTGGAAGGCGAGGTAACGATCGCACGTCGGCAAGATCAGGAAAGCGACACTGAACCAGCCTCTGGCAGCAAGCAATTCTCTCTGCCCTCGATTATGCCAAGCCTGCCGATACCAGAGCCAGAAGCGTCGCCTAGTCCCGTGCCTGAGCCACCTGCTGCGACTGATACGACCCCCGCTAATGCCAACGAAATCGTGCTCAAAGCGGGGGAGAAAGTTAACGTTAGCCCTACAGGAACCTTAGGACTGGTCGAAAAGCTAACCCAAGGTGATTTCACTACTCTTCTGAGGGGCAACCTCTTCAATGGTTTTACGATTCCGTTGCCTGGTACGGCAAAGCTTCAGGCAAGCTTCCAGCAGTTGTTTCCCGGTGTACCGTTCCCCGTTCAGCTACCGAGTCTTCCAATTCCGAGTGTGCCGATTCCGAATCTTCCAATTCGGTTGCCGTTTTAGGAAGTGAGGAGTGAGAAGTGAGGAGTGGGGGGTGAAGGAGTGAGGGGGTGAGGAGTGATTTCGAGTTGCTCCTGACCGCTGCCTCCTGCCTTTTGCTCCTGCCCTCTGCCTTCTGCCCTTTGCCCACGTTCGACTGCCCTCTGCCCTCTGCCCTCTGCCTTCTGCCCTCTGCCCTCTGCCTCCTGCCTTCTACCCGACACTAACGAAGCAAACCGATGACCAAAAGTAATCGCCGATGGCGTGTAAAACCTGCCGCGATCGCGCCTGTATGCATTAGCTTCTGGGCGATGGCAGGCGCGATCGCGACAGCATTCAACCTACAACCATTGCGGCTGCTGGAGCTACAAACTCAAGCGCTCTTTTTTCGATTGCGGGGTGCGGTCGCGCCACCGCAGGAGATTGTGATTTTGGCGATCGATGATGACTCGTTAACGCGAGGGCGAGACTCCAGGGATTTGAAGTCATTAGCCGCAATTCAATCCTGGCCCTGGCGGCGGACTGCCTATGCAGACGCGATCGATAACCTGATGTCAGCAGGAGCCAGATCGGTTGCGGTTGATGTGCTGTGGGATTTGCCCAGCGATCGCCCTGCTGACGATCAGCGCCTCCAGCAAGTCTTGAAACGGTATGCGGGTCGCGTCACTTTGGCAGCGCTACACGCGTCTTCACAAAGCAACGGAGGCGGTCTTGATCAGTTGGTCTACCCCGATCCATCCTTTCAAGTTGAACCAAAATCGATTGGCTTTATCAACTATCTCGCTGAAGCAGACGGGCGATTTCGTCGCTTTGCCAGCGTTTATTTCAACCAGATTGATACTGACCTACGCCGATCGCAGCCAGATTTGCGATCGTTTGACGAAGCGAGCCTACACGTCTCAAAGCTGCCGTTTACACCCCCCAAAGGTGATTACATTTTTTTCTACGGTGGTCAAAACACGTTTACAACGGTTTCGTTCTGGCATGTGCTGTATCCCCAAAATTGGGCGTTGCTAAAGCAGCAGCAGGTCTTCAAAGACAAAATTGTGCTGATTGGTCCCACCGCTGCCTTTCTACAGGATATCCACCCCACTCCCTTTGGCGAGATTTCTGGTGTCGAAATTCATGCCAATGCGATCGCGACGATGTTAGAGCAACGTGCGATCGCTGAAGTGCTTCCCGATCCGCGTTGGCGAGGAGTTTACTTATTACTGGGCATTACGGGTTTAGGGCTTGCCATCAGTCAATTATCAAAACGTGCCACGCTGCGCTTCCTCCTTTCCATTGCTTTTGCCAGCGGGTGGTTGTTGATAGGGTATGTCAGCTTTGTCTCTGGCGGTTTTATTCTCCCCGTTGCCACACCAATGCTGGCGATCGCCCTCACGGGTCTTTCCTTTCTGGGCACCGGAGCTGTCAGCGACCAGATCGAAAAGCTCCGGTTGCGCCGCACGTTGGAGCGCTACGTTGCCGCGCCGATCGTCGAAGAAATTCTCAGCCAGCCAGAAGAGTTTCAGGCGTTGTTGCAAGGACGCAAACTCAACGCAGCCGTCCTGTTTTGCGATATTCGCGGTTTTACCACACTGTCTTATAAATTGCCGCCTGAACAACTGGTAGCGCTGCTCAACACTTACCTGAATGCCATGGTAGAAGCGGTTGCTACCGCCAGTGGCACGATCGATAAGTTTATTGGCGATGCAGTAATGGCAGAATTTGGTTCCCCAGTTTCCTATGGCGAAAAGACAGATGCGATGAATGCAATTCGAGCTGCCTTGGGGATGCGTCGATCGCTGGCAGCGCTGCGATCGCAATGGCAACAAGAGGGCAAAACCATGATTTACCACGGCATTGGCATTAGCTACGGCGAAGTTGTTGCGGGCAATATCGGATCGCTGCGACGCTTGGAGTATACCGTGATTGGTGATACGGTCAATGTTGCCAGTCGCGTTGAAGGTCTCACTAAAAGCTTCTGGACAGATATTTTGATTACAGAGTCGCTGTATCAGCTGGTGCAAGAGCAAGTTGAAGTCGTGTTTGTAGGCGAACATTTGCTGCGTGGACGCGAAGACAGCCCCACCCCACTCTACAGTTTGGTGGGTTTGAAGGGTGAATCACCAACCCTGTACCATCAAGTGCATGAGGAGTTAAGACGCTACTTGGGCTACAAAGAGTCATCAACGTAATCTATTACCTGTGTACGTTAGGAACAGTAAGGAATAACAATTGGTAATGGGTTACAGCGCATTGCTTTCCTCGTCTTGCGATCACAGAGTAGTTAAAGGTTAACTTGGTGCAATGAAGTTGCCGTCGTGTAGTCTTAACTTCACTAACAAAGTATAGAAGCACACAGGTACGAACTTGATTACTACATCTCAAGCAGGACATAGAAAGAATAGCTCACTCTCTACTGCAACAGCTTTTAATAAGCTGTTCTGCTTTTTAAGTGAAACAAAAATAGCAATGTTATTTTGGGATCAAATGGGGACAGCATGAAGAAATGAAGTTTCTCCTAGACACGAACGTCATTATTCCAGCAGAACCTGCAAGCCAGCAAATCCTTGAGTCAGGCGCTATATTTGTCACTGAACTCCTTCGGCTACTCGCAGAGGGAAGCCATCAATTTTATGTACACAGCGAATCGATCAATGAAATTCGTGGAGATCGTAATAAGACACGCAGAGAAGTGCGGGAAGTACTTCTCCGGAAGTATCCCATTTTGCCTAATGCTCCAAAAACAAGCAAAAGACTTGAATCTATTTTAGGCAGTCATTCCCTAAATCGACACGATAAAGTCGATCTAATTCTCTTAGCAGCGCTCGATTCAGATGCTGTTGATTATCTAGTAACTAATGATCGTGGTCTTCACAAAGAAGCATCTCGATTAGAGTTGAGCGCTAGGGTCTGTACTCCTGTAGAAGCGATCTCTATCATAAGAGCACTTTTTCCAGTAACACCAGTTCCGCCTCCAGCAGTAAAAAGCGTATATGTGCATGAACTAGATCAAGAAGATCCTATTTTTGATTCATTGAGAAAAGATTATCCAGGATTTGATGTGTGGCTTACAAAGTGTAAAAGAGAACACCGAAAAGCCTGGATTATTGACTCTCCAACCAAAGGCTTGGGTGGGTTATGCATTATCAAATCAGAAACTTTTCCTGAATATGCTCTTCCTACTCCAACTCTTAAAATATGCACCTTTAAAGTTTCTGAGAATAGTCGTGGCTATCGTTATGGCGAATTACTACTTAAAGCAGTATTTGATTACACCTTCAAGAACAATTACTTATCAATCTACTTAACAGTATTTCCAAAACAAGCTGAGCTTATTAGTCTTTTTGAGGGCTTTGGGTTTCAAGCTTTGAACAAACCGTCTCTAGATTTAGATGATGAGCTTATTCTTGGCAAGATGCTCAAGTTCTCAGTAGAGGACTATAATACTCTCAATCCTCTAGATTTTAATATTAAGTTTGGTCCCTACAATGTCAAATTTGATGGGGCACAAGCGTTTATGGTACCAATTGTCCCCAAATATCACCGTATGCTTTTTCCAGAAGCAGAAGCACAGCTAGAAGTTATCCCTGGACAGTATCCTTTTGGTAATGGTCTTCGCAAAGCCTACCTTTGCCATTCCAGCATACGGCGCATCTGCCCTGGAGACATATTATTCTTTTATCGTTCTCGTGAAAATCGCGGGATCTCAGCATATGGGGTTGTAGAGAATATAATTATCTCTAAAAATTCCACAGGTGTTGCTCGCTCCGTTGGAAAAAGAACTGTTTATAGATTCCATGAAATAGAGAAAATGTGTAGTAAAGAAGTACTTGTAATCCTGTTTCGCCTATCTTATATTTTAATTCAACCTATTTCTATTCAAACCTTAATTCAAAAGGGGATTCTCAAGACTGCCCCACAATCAATTACTACTTTATCCGAAGAAGCAAAGCAATGGTTGAAAACTCAGTTTTCGAATCAGTATTAATGTCAATTCACCCTGAGTTTGTCAGGCTGATTTTAAATGGTAAAAAGAAAGTAGAATTTCGTAAAATACGCTTTTCTATAGATGTTTCCCATGTTGTAATTTACGCGACTTTACCGATCAAAAAAATTGTAGGGTACTTCGAAGTAAAAAATATTAACACTGGGAGTCCGGATGAGCTATGGAGCTCTTATAGAAATATTGGGGGAATTGAGGAAGAACGTTTCTATGAATACTATAAAAATTATTCAAATGGAATTGCTATAGAAATAGGGGAAGTCTATAAGCTAGACAACTATCTTCCACTCAGCTATATCTCATCGTCTGCTCCACCACAAAGCTACTCGTACATAAACCGAAAAACATTTGAACAAATTGTTGGAATGATACACAGAAAAACAGAGTCGACATTGAGACGATAAGCTGTAAGGGCAGTGTTTGAATACAAGCAAGCAACAGATGGAGAATAGCACGCTCCAATAGCACCTTTTTCCTACTATCCTCATGGATTTGGAAGCCCTCCTTCGGCTCAAACGCACGATTCGCACGATCGGGTTTGATGATGCACCGTTTACGCGACGGGCAAGTGAACCTGTAGCGGTGGCAGGAGTCGTTTGTGCTGGCACTCGCTTTGAAGGCATGGTGTGGACGCACGTACAGCCAGATGGATGGGATGCGACCGCTACGCTCACTGAAACGCTCCTTCGCAGTAAGTTTTTGCCGCAAGTGCATGTGGTGCTGCTGGATGGCATTTCGTTGGGTGGGTTCAATGTGATCGATTTGCCACTGCTTGCCAAACAGCTAGAGCGTCCGTGTGTTTCTGTGATGCGGCGCTTGCCGAAATTGGACGCGATCGCACATGCGCTTCGCCGCCTTCCCGAACCAGAGCGCCGCTTGGAAATTCTCCAGCGCGCAGGCAGTATTCATGCGTATCCACCGTTTTACTTTCAGGTTTATGGGGCTGAACCATCCATCATGGCAAAGGTTCTTCAGCAACTAACCGATCGTGGGCACGTGCCTGAAGCACTGCGGTTAGCTCATCTCATTACATCAGCAGTCGTTAAGGGTGAAAGTGGACATCAGGCGTAGGTTTGGAATAGCGGTCAGCAGTTAGCGGTCAGCGGTCAGCAGTTAGCAGTCAGCGGTTAGCGGTCAGCGGTCAGCAGTTAGCGGTCAGCAGTTAGCGGTCAGCAGTTAGCGGTCAGCAGTTAGCGGTCAGCGGTTAGCACTGGATTGATAGCCGATCGCTGAAAGCTGATAGCTGAAAGCTGAAAGCTGATAGCTAATTCAAACTTGACGTGGACGTTAAAGTTACGCTATAAGTAAAGCGTGAACGAACGAATGCGGATTGGTGAATTTGCGAAACGGGCGGGTGTAACTCCTCGCACAGTGCGCTACTACGAAAGCTTGGGGCTGCTGGGTCCCAGTGAACGGGAAGGTGCTGGTTTTCGGTATTACACCGACGTAGAGTTAGCCATTCTGCAAAAGATTAACATTTACAAAGGGTTGGGTTTGAGCCTGGATGAGATTGCCGTTGTGCTGCCGCTCTATTCTGAAGATCCGACTGGAGTGCAAGGAAAGCGGAAGCTCGTCGAAATTCTCAAAGCACATCTTCAAGAAGCGGATGACAAAATTGAATCGTTGAACCAGTTTCGATCGGAACTCCAGGCAAACATCGATCGCATCCAGCAATGGATCGATGAGCGCGTCGAAGGCGAGTAATTTTTTTGCTCCAAATATGACGTTGACGTAAAAGTTAAAAGAGGTGAGGCATGCAAGAAGTCATTCCACAAGGTCAGTCTGTACGGGTTTTCTGGCGGCACCGAATGGTTGTGCAGCAGCCAAAGAAGTCTTCCAGGAGCGGGATATATGAGCCGAGGCACCCAACCACGATCGACCGTTGATTGAAAGTTGAAAGCAACGATTGAAGTCAGGCAGGAGATTGCAAATGGCGGGTAAATTAGCAGGAAAAGTGGCGATCGTCACAGGTGCGTCATCAGGTATTGGTGAAGCAACGGCGATCGCGCTGGCAGCAGAGGGAGCAACCGTAGCGATCGCAGCTCGTCGGAGCGATCGACTGGCAGCATTAGCGAAACAGCTTACAGAGAAAGGCGGACAGGTTTTGTCGATTACTGCTGATGTGTCTGATGAAGCACAGGTCAGCGTCATGGTGCAGAAGACTCAAGCAGAATTTGGCAGAGTCGATATTCTCGTCAACAATGCAGGCGTAATGCTGCTGGGCATGATTGATGGAGCCAACACCGAAGACTGGCGACGGATGATTAACCTCAATGTGCTGGGGTTAATGTATGCCACACATCAGGTGTTACCGCTGATGAAGGCGCAGGGCGGGGGACATATCGTGAACATCTCATCGGTTGCGGGTCGCGTTGCCAATGCTGGAAGTGGTGTCTATAACGCCTCGAAATGGGCAGTCGGCGCGTTCTCTGAGGCGCTCCGCAAAGAAGTCTACCAGAACAATATTCGCGTCACGATTATTGAGCCGGGACTGGTGGCAACCGAATTACCGCAGCACGTCACCGATCCCAAAGCGAAGGAGACGACTGCTAGTTTTTATGGGTCGGTCAAAAATCTGGACAGTGAGGATATTGCAGCGGCGATCGTCTATGCCGTGACGCAGCCTTCTCATGTGAACGTCAATGAAATTCTCATTCGCCCCACGGAGCAAGAGCGGTAAAGCAAACTCGTAAGGACGTTACATGCAACGTCCTCACAGCAAGATTCTGTAGGCTGAGCATTGCCCACCCTACTGCTGAGCTAAGCTCCATCGTTCGAGTTCAGCGCTGCATTGTCCGAGTTCTAAGCTGCATCATCCGAGTTCAGAACTGCATCGTTCGAGTTCTAAGCTCCATCATCCGAGTTCTAAGCTCCATCGTTCGAGTTCTAAGCTCCATCATCCGAGTTCAGAACTGCATCATCCGAGTTCTAAGCTCCATCATCCGAGTTCTAAGCTCCATCGTTCGAGTTCTAAGCTCCATCATCCGAGTTCAGAACTGCATCATCCGAGTTCAGAACTGCATCATCCGAGTTGTAAGCTCCATCTTCGAGTAGTCGCGCCTCGATCGCATTCGTTTCAATCAGCACAAACGTAAACCATACACAGGAACGCTTTCATGCAAACGAGAAAACTGGGTAATCAAGGGTTGGTTGTTTCGGAACTCGGGCTGGGTTGCATGGGGATGTCGATCGCCTATGGCGCAGCCGATGAAACCGAATCGATCGCCACTCTTCACCGCGCATTAGAGTTGGGTGTCACCTTCCTCGATACCGCTGATGCGTATGGTCCGGGTCACAATGAGGAGTTAATCAGAACGGCAATCAAAGATCGCCGCGATCAGGTAACTCTGGCAACAAAGTTCGGCATTCAGGGCTTTGATGACACCTTTCAACTGTTGATTAATGGCAGTCCTGAATACGTGTACCAAGCCTGCGATGCTTCCTTGCAGCGATTAGGCATCGACACGATCGATCTGTATTATCTGCATCGGGTTGATCCAACGGTGCCGATTGAGGAAACTGTGGGCGCAATGGCAACGCTGGTAAAGCAGGGAAAGGTTCGCTACATCGGGCTTTCGGAAGCATCTTCAGAAACCATCAGACGTGCTCATGCCGTTCATCCCATTACCGCGTTGCAAACCGAATATTCGCTCTGGAACCGCGATCCAGAAGATACCATTTTGCCAACGGTGCGCGAATTGGGCATTGGCTTTGTACCCTACAGTCCGATGGGGCGCGGGTTTCTCTCTGGGCAAATTACCAGCCCCGATGATTTTGCTGCTGATGATTTTCGTAGAACGTTGCCTCAATTTCAAGGCGATAATTTCTACAAAAATCTACAAGTGGTCGATCGCGTTAAAGCGATCGCGGCTGAAAAAGGAGCAACACCCGGACAACTCGCGCTTGCCTGGTTATTGGCTCAGGGCGACGATATTGTGCCCATTCCTGGAACCAAACGCCGCACTTATCTAGAAGAAAACGTCGGCGCAACAGCAATCAAACTAACACCGGAAGATTTGCAACGGCTTGAAGACGTAGCACCAAAAGGATCTGTGGCAGGCGATCGCTACGCTGAATCAATGATGAGCAGCGTCGATCGTTGAAACTACACCGATTGATAGACATACTCCACTCAAAACAACTGTATGAAGAGGATTCAACCCATGAAAACGAAGAAATTAGGCAATCAAGGTCTCGTAGTATCCGAATTGGGACTCGGCTGCATGGGCATGTCTGAGTTTTACGCTGGACGCGATGAGGCAGAGTCGATCGCCACGCTCCATCGCGCTTTGGAACTGGGTGTCACCTTTCTTGACACCGCTGATATGTATGGTCCGTTCACCAATGAGAAACTGGTCGGTCAGGCAATTCGCGATCGGCGCGATCAGGTCATTCTGGCAACTAAATTTGGCAATGTGCGATCGGAGGAAGGCGGCTTTCTCGGTGTCAACGGTCATCCTGATTACGTTCGTCAGGCGTGTGATGCGTCGTTGCAGCGCTTGGGCGTGGATGTGATTGATCTTTACTACCAGCATCGTGTTGATCCTACTGTGCCGATCGAAGATACGGTGGGCGCAATGGCAGAGTTGGTGCAGCAGGGTAAAATCCGCTATTTGGGACTTTCCGAAGCAGCTCCGGCAACGATTCGACGGGCACACGCCGTACATCCGATTTCTGCCTTGCAGACTGAATATTCGCTCTGGAGCCGTGATCCTGAAGACGAAATTCTGCCAACTATTCGTGAATTGGGCATTGGTTTTGTGCCGTATAGCCCTCTCGGTCGCGGCTTTCTATCAGGGGAGTTCACCAGCCCTGATGATTTGCCTGCTGATGACTATCGGCGCAACTCGCCACGCTTTCAGGGTGAGAATTTCTACAAAAACCTGGAATTGGTGGAACAGGTAACGGCGATCGCCACGACCAAAGGTGTCACGCCCAGCCAACTTGCACTGGCATGGCTCCTTGCCCAAGGCAACGACATTGTGCCGATTCCCGGTACGAAACGCCGCAAATATCTGGAGGAAAACGTAGGCGCAACTGCCATCACGTTGACACCGGATGAATTGAGTCAGATTGAGGCTGTTGCGCCAAAAGGTGTCGCAGCGGGCGATCGCTACCCCACGCAACACATGAGCGCGGTGAATCGGTAATCAGTTGTTGGTTGTTGGTTGTTGGTTTTTAGCAGAGCGATCGTACTGGTTGGTGCGATCGCTCTGCTTAAGATCGTGGTGGTCTGCTGTCAACACAACGGATGAGAATGGGCGATCGTGTTAGTCCTGACCGTCTGTCCAGGGTCCCCAGATGGCAAAGGTGATGCCAGGAGTCTGGATGTTGACAAACATTGTTTTACCATCGGGTGAGAAGCAGGCTCCAGCAAATTCATTATCCGCAAAGGCATCTTTGAGGGCAGCATCCGTGCTGTTTGCAAAGAGAACATTCTTCGCAAATTGATAGAGTTTACCCTTCTTGGTCACACCCACCAGATACTGCTCACCGCCGCCATCCTCGCACAGAATCAGATCGCCGAAGGGAGTCACGACCACATTGTCAGGCTCGTCGAGCAAATCTCCGGCAGAAGAAGCCTCAACTAACAGCTTGAGTGTTTCTTTGCGGGGATCGTATTCCCAAACCTGACCATTACCCCGAACATTATCAAAAGCTGGGGTTCCCGCCTGGGTCGCCACAAAGTAAACTTTACCGTTGCCATAAAACGCGCCTTCACCCCGGAAGAAGATGGCAGCGCCCTTAGCCTGTGCTTGACCCCGAACTGATTCCGGCTTGCCGAGACTATTAGCCGTATCGTCGTTGTCGGTAAAATCAGGATCGGGATTGTCAACCTTGACCCATTCCACCTCAAACTCTTGCTTCACCTTAATCAATCCAGGCTGTCCGCCCTTGCCAGGAACAGGAAGGTTGGGGTTGTTGGTTGTAATGAGCGCAAAGTTTTCTGCGCCCTTGATCTTCAGCGCATACAGAGTGCCGCCCTTTTGCAAGTCGCCCAACTGGATCTGCTTGGGTTTTTTGCCTTCTTCAATCACTCTGGGCACAAAGCGGTAGAAGCAGCTATCGCCACGGTCTTCTGTTTCGTAGATGTAGCCCGTTTTGGGGTCTACGGCGATCGCCTCATGGCTGAAACGCCCCATTTCTTTTAAGGGAATTGGATTCACAATGCCGCTGTCAGCATTTGCATAAACGTCAAAGTTGTAACCATGCTTGACGATCGCACCAGTCGCACTGGTCGTGTTTGAGAAAGTCTCTTCGCAGCTAATCCAGCTACTCCAGGGTGTGCCCCCACCAGCACAGTTGGTTCTCGTGCCAGCCAGAGAAACAAAGTCTTTGATCAGTTCGCGGTTACGTCCGACGACCAATGTGGTTGTGCCACCAAGCGCAACGGTTGAATAGCGGTTCGTTCCAGAAACCGGATAGTTGTAATTGGCGGGCAGAGAGGTGCTTAACTCATGGTTACGCACCAACAGTACTGTGTTGTTGGGACCAGGAAACGCTGCCATACCATCGTGACCTGCGGGCACCTTGAAGCCATCGCTCATCGGCTGCCCAACAATAGAGATTGCCCGGTAGTTGAATCCAGGCGGAAGTGCTAACAGAGGCTCTTTACTTAAATCACCTAAAACAGTGTTGACGAGTTCTTCTGCGTTTACAGGCAGTTTGGGACTTAACGGACCAAAGCCAATACTTCTTGAAACTTTACCGCTGGCAACGCTTGCATAAAAAGCTTCCAGAGGAGTAAGCATGGTGACACTGGCAGCAGATGCCCCAGCTAAAGTCAAAAACCGACGGCGAGAGGTGCTCATTTATCTGTTGCCCTAAGAAATACGGCTCTCAGTATATAAAGCTACAAATACTTGTACGCTAAAGTCGGTTTAAGCTTTAGTTATTAAACTCTGTTTGAGTAGTAAGGATTTGCAACGTGTTCTCATCTAAGCAGCTTGATGATGAGTGCGATCGCCTTTTGTATCGGTTGGGTTAAAGCATGAAAGTCAATTCGCTCACACAGCATGATGTTAATTCCAGGACTTACGCATTTTGACCAAAACCTCGGAGGTTTAAACCACGATGTTGGTCACGCTGCTTGATGCTTGGTTAAAACCTCCGAGGCTTGCGTAAGTCCTCAAGATGTCAAGCTTGCAGTTTTTCTGGCTCAGCCCCAGCTTTGGTACGACTCCTGGTGCGGCGGCGAATCTGCTCGCTCTTGCGGACACCGCCAGCCGCCTGATACTCGCTGCTATTGCGACCAAATTTGGAAGCAACTCCAAGCAGCATGTGATCGCTTAGATCTGCCAGCGATTTTTCAAAGTCCAGCATTTCAACATAGGTGGAGTCAACAGTTGCCAAAAGCTGGTTGTAGGCTTCTTGCTTGGTTCGCATTTGCTCAATCGCGTCTAGAAACGTTGTTAGCGTACGCGAGTTGCCAAAATCCAGGTCTACGCCCAGCGATCGCAGCCCAGCCGCCCGACGATCGGCTTTTTCTAACACAATTGAAGTCCGCTTTTTACGAGACATCGGTGAATGCTCCTGATAAAGTACAGACTCAATCTAACCGCGATCGCTAACAAAACCGTTCAGCAGAATTGTCGAAAGTTTTGCGGACAGCAGACACAGTTGGCAAGCATTTCCGTAGATCTTCTGAAACTAACCTCACGCTTAACCGATGATCGGTAAAGTAGTTTTCACTGACGGTAGATGAGGTCTCGTTAACAGTAAACGGACGCTCATTCAGGGTGAACAGGGTCTCGCTGACAGTCAGTGAGTCCTCATTGACTGTGAATGAATGCTTGTTGACGGTCAAGGAGTCCTTGTTAACGGTCAAGGAGTTCTCGTTAACGGTCAATGAGACGCGATCGCCTTTATCTACAATATAGACATGGCTTTGCTAGTGTCTGTGTCGCTGCAACTTCAGTCACTAAAGCGAGCCGAGGTCAACCTTTTCAAACAATCCCTTAGGCTAATTCTGTCTGTTCAGGCACTAATACAGGATTTTGGACATCAACCCTTAGTTTAACAACCAGTAGGGTGGGCACTGCCCACCCTACGAGCCATCAACCCTTTCTGCTGAAAGCTAAAAACCATCGTGTTGTTTCTTTACAGCCTCTTAGCGTGCTTTTCATTCCACTGCTAAACAGCGTTCTTGTAAATCTTGCCGTCTTTCATAATCACGCTGAAGTTCTGGGCTGGATTCTCGATTAGTTTGATGTTTTCCAGCGGATTGCCATTCACTAGCAACAAGTCCGCCAGTGCACCCTCTTCAACGACACCCAACTTACCTGGATAGGGATTGCGAGGACCAGATAAGGCTAAAAGTTCAGCATTGGTACTGGTTGCTATCTTCAGCACTTGAGCAGGCGTGTACCAGCGAGCCAATTTCGCAAGCTGTGCTCCTTGCCGTGCCGCAACTTTGGGGTTGTGCAGGGTGTCGGTACCCCAGGCAAGTTTAATATTGTACTTCTTAGCCAGCTTGATCGCATTCTCGGTGCCCTGAGACACCTGGAGTTGTTTGGCGCGGTTGACTGAACCTTCCGGATAGGGATTTGCATCTTCATCGCCAAGAAAAAGCTGGATGCTAAGCCAAATTCCCTTCTCCGCCATGATTTTGGCAGTTTCCTCATCCATTAGCTGCCCGTGTTCGATCGATTTAACCCCCGCCCGAATTGCGGTTTGAATTGCAGTTGGCGTATAGGCATGAACCGTAACATAGGTATTCCAACTTGCGGCTGCATCAACGGCGGCTTTGAATTCTGCCTCGGTATATTGGCTAACATCCAGCGGGTCATAGCTTGAAGCCACGCCGCCACCCGCTGCCAGCTTAATCTGACTAGCACCCTGCATTAGTTGTTCTCGCGTTCTACGCAGCACCTCGTCTACTCCGTCGGCGATTACTCCTACGCCATAAATTTCCGCTGGGCTTGGCGGTGTCGCGGCGAACCTGGGAATCTCTTTCAGCGAGCGGAAGTCTCCATGTCCACTTGTCTGGGAGATCATCGCGCC
This sequence comes from Tildeniella nuda ZEHNDER 1965/U140, assembly GCA_019358895.1. Classification (GTDB taxonomy): domain Bacteria; phylum Cyanobacteriota; class Cyanobacteriia; order Leptolyngbyales; family Leptolyngbyaceae; genus Stenomitos; species Stenomitos nudus. The sequence goes on from JAHHIG010000009.1 coordinate 80,979, forward strand.
AGAAGGATAGATGCGTGGTCCTGGTACGCTGCCGCTGTCAACCACCTTCTTCAGCACAAACGCGGGACCTGCCAAATCGCGAATGCTCGTAAATCCTCGCAGCAGCGTTTCGGTTGCGTTTTTCTGCGCGATTTGTAGCAGTTTTTCCGGCGTTATGCTGGGAGAGAGCAGTTCTTCGACCGGGGTAGTCGCCAAGATGATGTGCGTGTGGTTGTCGATCAGCCCCGGCATCAATACACGCCCTCCGCCGTTAATGCGGGTCAAGCTTATGTCTAATGGAGCGGGAATTGCAGCGGTCGAAATCTTTTGGATTTTGTTACCGACAACCAGCACGTTTGAAGGAGTAGACAACTGTTCCGAGGTTCCATTAAAAATTCGCACATTTTGGAATAAAGTTGCTGGCGGAGCTTGTACAGCAGACACAGAGGGTCGAGTCTGAGCATAACTGAATTGAGCGATGACCCCGAATGTGATGAGTATCCAAACACCTATTAGCACCTTATAGCGTGGTTGCATAAGTCTGGCTGTCCTTATTTTTGCGCTTAGAGCTAGAAACCTACTTTCACTACGTTTGCACAGCTACTTCTAGCCGTAAAATCCTATCATTTAAGCTCAAACTATTTAACAATAATTTTTCGTAACCAATTAAACACATTAAACACAAGGAAAGCGATCGTATCTTAATAATTTTTTAAGGTACAAAATAAAAAGATCATGTTAACGTTCTTATCGCAGCGGAGTGATTTATCTCTGCTGCTATTCTATTGTTGCAATTACAAAACCAAAAAACACAGCAAGTATAAAAGGAAACAAATGCTGTTACAGAATCGCCGAGTTGCGGCAATGAATCAGAGCTTTGATCAATGTGTAAAGAGCCATTCTTTGAAGCGACTCCTTCTGCGTTGCTGTGGTCTATCATTTGTTGCGATCGCACTTTCAATCACTCCAGTACAAGCAGCCGATCAAGTCGATCGCGTCGATTCTGAAATTGAGACTCCTTCCAATTTAGAGACACCGAAGATTCTCAACAAAGCGGAATTTGCTCAAAAAGAGGTGCGTTCAGTACAGTCGAGTGATTTACTTCCTGAAGTATTGACTCAGCCAAAACAGATTGCTCAAACTGATAGTTCGATCGCTCAATCTGTTTCTCAACCTGAACAGAGCGATCGCTGGCAATTTTCAGTAGAACCTTACTTTTTTGTCCCTCTGAATGTGAAAGCGGACATCACAGCCGCAGGACGAGGTGCAAGCATCCGCGCCGGACTGGGATCGATTTTGAATCTCGATCGAGCTTTTGATATTGGTGCACGATTGGAAGCGCGGAAAAACAAATTTGGCGTAACCCTGGACGCTTTCTACCTCTCGGCAGGACAGAGCGGCAATTTGGGCGTGACATTTCCAGCCGGAAGTTTGCAAAGTCTTGGCATCCCAACTGCGGCGAGGGTGAGTGCGGATGGCAATGTTTCACTACGGCAGGGCACGATCGACTTAGCTGCCTTTTATCGTGTGGTGGATACTCCTTTGAACCGTTCAGCGAGTGTTTATCCTCGATTAGTCGTTGAACCAACAGTAGGGCTGCGAACCAATATTTTTAGGCAAAAGCTAGAAGTCGATACGATTCGCATCGCTAACATTCCTATACCGTTCAATCGGGAATTTAGTGTGTCTAGAACAACGGTCGAACCGTTAATTGGCGCACGCATTGGAGTGGATCTCTCCTATCGCTGGACAGTGGGAGTTCGTGGGGATGTGTCAGGGTTTAATCTCAATGCTGATCGAGATATTACCTGGAATCTCCTGGTAGGAGCGCGATACCGTTTATCTCCCAAGACATCCCTTCAGCTTGCTTATAGTTTGAGCAATTTCCTGTTTGAGGAGGAAGGAAGACTAACACGCGCCAGACTGAACCTACGCCAAGAAGGATTATGGTTAAGTGCTTTGTTTGAATTTTGAGAGTGCGATCGCTGATCGTGTAGGTCGGGTGGAGCAGAACGAAACCCAACACAAGCTCTGAAGCCAACGCTCTGCTCTCCAGACTAAAGTGGAGGGGTCAAGTTGCAACGAGGTCAAACCTGTAGCAATTCGTCAACGACGCTACAGCGAAGAAGAGTTGGCTCGGCGCGGGCAGGCACTCTACAAATCTCAGATTCGACAGCAAGTTGAAACTGGCAGCGAAGGCAAAATCGTGGCGATCGACTACGTTTAATTTCACTCAGCTACTTATGGATGTATAGCCGAATGGCACGGACTTAAGGAAAGTGCTGTCGGAGTCGCCCCCTAAATCCCCCAATTCTGGGGGACTTTGAAGGTTTTACTCCCCCAGAATTGGGGGTCGGGGGGCAGGTTGGATCGTTATTTCAGTGCCATTCATGTATAGCCATATTTCCAAATTGTTGTCAAAACCAGCGTTTGGAACGTATCTATCCCGTAGTAAATAGACTTTCAGAACATAAAAAACAATCCTCCGGATGCCGCCGTAGATGAGCTGCAAAAGTATCTACGTTAGATGGTTTTTGGTCATGAGTTCTCTTTTCACCTTGACTGCCCCTCAAAAACTGACGCTTGGCGTATTAGGTGCTGTTTTTCTTGGTCTCAGTACCGGAAACGCTACTCAAGCAGCAGTTCTTTTTAACAACAATGCACCAGATTTACAAAATGCAGTTAGGAGCGACTTTAGCTTTCCGGTAGAAGCTGGTGATGACTTCAGGTTCACCACCAGCAATGACATCAGAAGCATTACCTGGAGTGGCACTTACGCTACTAACAGCGAATTTCCACTGCCAGCAAATGCGCCAGCCGCAGATAATTTCTCTATTCGCATTTTTTCGTTCATACAAGATCCGCGAGGGCTTGAAACGCCAGCGATCAACCCATTGCTTGCGTTCAACCCAAGTGCTATCAACCGAAATATCTCAGGGACACAAATCCAGAGTCAAGGGAATAGGTACGATGTCTATAACTACGCTTTTAACTTAGCAACACCGTCCACGCTTGGGGCTGGAAATTATTTCTTATCGATCGTGAACAACACCAGCGCACCTGGTATTAACTGGTTCTGGGCAACGAGTAGTCAAAATGGCGACGGCTTTGGTCGTGAACGTCCCGGTGATGACTGGTTTCGAGACGGGAACAATGTCGGACTGTCTTTTACAATTAGAGACGATACTACACCCGCTCCGCCAACCTCACAGCCTGCACCAGTGCCACCAGAAGCAGTGCCAACACCTGCATTGTTGCCAGGGCTGATTGCTTTTGGCTTAAGCGTGTGGCGAAAGCGTCGATCGACTGACACTGTGCGATCGACCGAGGCGAATTAAGTACATAAGCTACTGATTTATCAAAGAGCAGGGAGAAGACGATCGTCCTCCCCCTGCTCTTTGCCTATTCAAGGATATCAGAATTTACTTGAGTGAAACCAAACGTTGCTTTAACGAGGGCGAGATTAAAACGCGATTAATGGCATGAACAACGCCATTTGAGGCTTTGATATCTGGTTGAATCACGCTTGCATCATTCACAACGACTTTACCCGCACTAACATTTACAGCTAGCCCACCACCTAATGTTTTCACTAAACCAGTTTTAAGCTCACTGGACGGTAGATTGCTGGGAACAACGTGATAAGCCAAAAGTTGTCTCAGGAGTGCTTTATTTTCTGGCTTCAGCAATTTTTCAAGTGTGCCTGCAGGTAAGGCAGCAAAGGCTGCATCGGTGGGTGCAAAGACCGTGAAGCTGCCGCTGCTTTCTTGCATCGTTTGCGCTAGTCCGGCTGCCTGCACTGCTTTAGCAAGGGTTTTGAAAGAGCCAGCGCTAGCGCCTCGTTGCAATAGTTCTGAGAGCGTCAGATTGCTGGTAGATGGTGTGGCAGGTGCCTCCGTTGCAGGAACCTGAGCAGGAGGGGATTGCATCGTGCCAGAAGGAGCCTGCATGGGGGGAGTCGGTTGCACTTCAACCGGAGCTTGACTCGGTGACGTTGGCATTACATCCGCTGGAGTCCGCGTTGGGCTGGGAGACATCTGAGCGATCGCAGGAACGATAGCAACTCCTAATCCAGCGACACTTGCTAGAACAGATAACGCTTGGAGTAGCGCTGGACGATAACCGCTTTTCATCTTGACCATTCCTTGGAGTGCTAACAAATATGAACAATGTTTACACTAACGATGCTATGCAAGTAAACGCTCTACCTTGGGACAGATTCTAATGCAGTGAAATTGGATTGATAAAATTGATTTCTTACTTTGATGGTGCAATCTAATTTCTGTGAAGCCAGATAGTTAACTATTGTTGTATGGCTGCTGTTTAACGCCAAAAATGTTGAAGTCACTTCTAATGGTGTCTATATACTTGCGTCACCCGATGCGCCCTCACCCTAGCCCTCTCCCACAGGAGAGGGAACCGGAAGCTCCTTCTCCCCGGGGAGAAAGGGTTGGGGGACGAGGGCAAGTAACACGGTGCGTTAAGTATATAAATGCCCTTCTAATCACAGTAAAAGTTTTAGCGTTTGCTACGCTTCTTAGCTATCTTTCAGGTGCGATCGCTTTTGCCAGTAGAGACATTATTTACTTCTCAAGTAAGGCTTTTTCTGAAGTGTTGCGACCCTCGATATTTTGCTCATACCACTTCATGAGAGGAGTTGCACTGATCCCATGTAGTACAACCGACAGCACAATTGTGATGAATGTAATCCAGGCAATTAATTCGCCTATATTGCCACTGAGTCCATGTCCAAAAGCGTAAGTCAGGTAATAGAGAGAACCAACACCACGAATTCCAAACCAACCAAAGAGCCAGCGGGTAGCGGGATGAATAGGGGCACCGATCGTGCTTAGCCAGCTTCCTAACGGACGAATAATAAAGAGCAGTAACCCCGCGATTAGTAGACCCGGAGCAGCAAACCGCACGATCGGCTCCAGGCGCAGTAGGGAGCCTAGCAGCAAAATTGCGCCCACCTCAGTCAGTTTTTCGAGACGTGCAATAAAGCGAAGCTGCGAGTTGGACTTGTCAGGATTGTCCACGCGGCGCTGCATGGCGATGCCAGAAACAAAGACGGCTGCAAAGCCATAACCATGAATCAGCTCAGTTAGCGAGTACGTGATCAGAATCGTGGCAAGAGCAACGAAGTCTTCAATCAGATCGTCGGCTGGGCGATAGCGTTGCAGCCGTTGATCAATCCACGCGATCGCCCGCGCGACCCCAATACCCATCGCAACACCAGCAGCGATCGCCCAGATTAGATCGACGGCTGCCCACTGCACAAACCAGGTTTGCCAATTGTCATTTTCAAGCCACCGTAACCCAAAGTAGACGAACGGGAATGCCAGTGCGTCGTTCAAACCGCCTTCGGATGTTAAGCCAAAGCGTAATTCGTCTTGATCGCGAAGACCATCCAACTGCACTTCTGATGCCAGCACCGGATCAGTGGGTGCCAGAATTGCGCCTAGCAAAACAGCAGCGCCCCAATTCAACTGTAAAAACCAGTGCGCGATCGCGGCTACGGCTATGATTGAAAACGGCATCAAAAAGCCAATCAGCCGAATCGTTGAACCCCACGCCCGCGCCTTAAACGGACGATTCATCTTCAATCCGCAGCCGAAGAGCGAAATTAACACGGCGAATTCTGTCAGACGCTCTAGAAACCTCGCATCAGGACGTAATTGAATCAGATTGAAGCCATACGGACTGAGCGCGATACCAACAACCAAGTAAATGAGAGCGTAAGAGAGCGGCAGACGAGCGATCCATCCCGACCCCAGCGTGATTAGCAGCAACAGTAAGCCAATGACCAACAGGTCAAGAATGTAAATATCCACACACGTTTTATAAGCGAGCTTCTCAACTTTAGAGAGCGGCTGAGCGATCGTTATGTAACCTGTGGTGGATTTTGTCGGTTGCTACGACGATCGTGTCACAGCCTTTTATGGAAGCAGTAGTAAGGTCTGTGTTATACCATTTCACTCAACTGTGGCTACACAGGCAAGCTTCGGCTGGCAGTCAGCGGTCAGCGGTCAGCGGTCAGCGGTCAGCGGTCAGCTTGAAGAATTAGCGGTCAGCGGTCAGCGGTCAGTAGCAAAAACGAACTGTAGGGCGATTTAGTAGAATTGGTATTACTAGTTTGTCGCACTCAAGATTGATTGATGGCACGTATTCCAAAAAAGGCATACATCGCATCATTCGTCTCGGCTGAAAAGCTTACCCATCTTGTCAGCGAACCAGTTTGCTCATGTAGGTGCCCCAGATGCGGGCTGCCTCACCACTACTGCCCGATGTGGGTGAATTGTTGTCGTTGCCTAACCAGATGCCAGTTACCAAACCATTAGGGATATAGCCAACAAACCAGAGGTCTACGTTGTCGTTGGTGGTGCCCGTTTTGCCCGCTTCGCCCTGCCCGATCGCAGCCGCTTGTCCAGTGCCACCACGCACGACACCCTGGAGCAGCGTTGTCATGGTTTCTGCTACTTCAGGTTTGAGCACAGGCTGATTGAGTCGTGGATCGCGATCGGCGCTGTAGATTACTCGACAGGTCTTTAAGTCCTTCGGGTTTTTGCAGTCGCCCCCATCCAAAATCTGTCGAATGGCACGGGGTGGATTACTCACTCCTCCATTAGCAAAGATGCTGAATGCGCCTGTTAACTCTAACGGCGTGACTTCGCTTTCACCAAGCACTAATCCCGGTGTCGCTTTCAAGGTTGAGTTAATGCCCATGCGTTGAGCGGTGCGAATCACGTTGTTCAAACCAACTGCTTGAGCAATCCGTAGAGCGACGACATTCTCCGATTGCGCTAAGCCCGTGTACATATCTAGACTGCCGCCACCTGACCGACAACCTGCAAACGACTGCCCGTCCCAGTTAAGCGAGGCACAGGAGTAGGCGCTGCTGGGTGGAATGCCTTGCTCGATCGCCGTCGTATAAGCAAACACCTTAAACGTCGATCCAGGTTGCCGCATTGCCTGCGAAGCCCGATTGAACTGGCTTTTCTTGTAATCCACACCACCAACTAGCGCAAGCAGCTCGCCTGTTTTGGCATCCATTGTGACGATCGCCCCTTGCGAAAAGCCAGCGCTGATGCCAGCACTGCTCACCCCATCGCGTAGAGTCGCCTCGGCTTTGGACTGCATTTGCGGATCGAGTCCTGTTTTGATAATAAAGTTGCCTTCTTCGGCAAGCTCTGCGCCCAGTAGCTGCTGAAGTTCGGTGAAAACGTAGCTGTAATAATAGGGTGCGATGACGTTATCCAACTCGGCTTTTGCCTTGGGGTTCACGTCAATCCGCGATCGCCGCGCCCGTTGAAGGTCGTCTGCACTTGCCATGTTCAGCGCTGCCATGCGGTCTAACACGCCATTGCGAAGCTCGATCGCCTTGTCATAGTTTCGCACCGGGTTAAAGCTGTTCGGTGCAGGCAGAATACCGACCAACATTGCCGCTTCCGAAAGGGTTAAGTCCTTCGCCGATTTATTCAGATAAAGCTGAGCCGCGTCTTCAAAACCGTATGCCTCGTTGCCTAAATACACTCGATTCAGGTACGTGAGCATTAAAAAATCTTTGCTGTAGACCGTTTCTAACTTCAGGGCAACCGCTGCTTCGCGCAGTTTACGTCCCGCTGAATCTTGTGTGCCCACATACTGACGTAACACACTGCGGGCAAGCTGCTGAGTGAGCGTACTGCCACCTTCCCGAATGCCACCTCCCCGAACGTTCGCAACGAGTGCTCGCAAGGTGCCGATCGGGTCTACGCCCAAATGCCAGTAGTAGCGAGAGTCTTCAGAGGCGATCGCTGCCTTTGCTAGAAAGGGCGAAAACTCTGACAGGTTCTTAAACTCAGTATGGGTGCGGTTCGTCACTGGGCTGAGTGGCGTTTGCTCGTCACGCGCATAGACCACAAACGGACCCTGCACCGACGCAGGCAACGGCTGCACGGAAAACTTCTGCCACTCAATCAGCACACCCACCACTGCCAGAGCCGTTACGCCACCAAGTCCATACATGCCGTAGCGAACCGCACGTACATACCAGGGTGGCGGATCGATGAACTGAATGCGAACAGCCGCTGCCAGTTCTGGTGGACCAAGGGTATAGACAGCGTTGTGCCGCAGTTGGGTCGATCGCACCCGCCGCTTGCCCCGATAGATGCCGTTGGTCGAGTTTTCGTCTTTGAGAAAGAACGGCGGACGAAAGAGTGCTCCCAGAAGGCGCGATCGCTGGCTATCGCGGTTCAGTGACAGATGCACCTGGCTCACGACTGGATTCCGCACCACGATGTCACATGTTCTAGAACTACGCCCCAGCATATAGCGATCGCCCAATAGCGGATACACATCTGCCTGATCGGCTCCAGCATCTTGTACCCGCAGTTCTGGCACCCGTGCATTCGGCTTCAGCTTCAACTTAGAAAAATTGATTTTTGCCTGAACAGTTTGCACTGCCTGAGTAATAGCACCGACAAGCGTTTGCGATCGACGGGGAGGCTGGGGCGGAGTCATTGAGTCGTCCAATCAAAGAATGGCTGAGTTCAGAATCACAACCTTTTTGGTGCGTTCCGGTCAGCTTCAGCCTTATTCTAGACAACGACTGCCGGATCAGCTATTAGCTATCAGCTATCAGCTATCAGCTATCAGCTTTCATTCTGATTACTGACCGCTAACCACTGACGGCTGACGGCTGACGGCTGACGGCTGACGGCTGACCGCTGACCGCTGATTACTGACCGCTGACCGCTGACCGCTGACCGCTAATTTAGTGGATTTGCTTGCACTAGGATAGATCATTGGCAGCATACGCTATAAACTTTAAAATAGAGAGCAATAGGTATAGTTGCTTACTGTTTGTCATTTATCTTATCGTTGATGCCGATCGCTCGTCCCTTGCCGTCTGCCCACACCCACGCCGTTATTAAGTAGAAGAAGTTATGGCTGTCGCAACCACCCAAACCCTCGAAGAACTCTGTATTAATTCGATTCGTTTTCTGGCAGTCGATGCCGTTGAAAAAGCGAAATCTGGTCATCCTGGTTTGCCAATGGGCGCTGCGCCGATGGCGTTTGTCCTTTGGGATCAGTTTTTGCGGTTCAATCCCAAAAATCCTAAGTGGTTCAACCGCGATCGCTTCGTGCTGTCTGCGGGTCATGGCTGCATGTTGCAGTATGCGCTGCTGTACTTGACTGGTTACGACAGCGTGAGCATTGACGACATCAAACAATTTCGCCAGTGGGAATCTAAAACACCTGGGCATCCCGAAAACTTTGAGACTCCTGGCATCGAAGTCACCACCGGACCTCTGGGTCAGGGCATTGCAAACGCCGTAGGGTTAGCGATCGCCGAAGCGCATTTAGGTGCCAAGTTCAACCAACCGGATCTGACGCTGGTAGATCACTATACCTACGCGATTCTGGGTGACGGCTGCAACATGGAAGGCGTTTCTGGTGAAGCCTGTTCTCTCGCCGGACACCTGGGTTTGGGCAAGCTGATTGCGCTCTACGACGACAACCACATTTCGATCGACGGTTCCACCGACATTGCTTTTACCGAAGATGTCTCCAAGCGCTTCGAGGCATACGGTTGGCACGTGCTACATGTTGAAAATGGCAACACCGATTTGGAAGGGCTTGCAAAAGCGATCGCCGCTGCCAAAGCCGTTACAGACAAGCCTACGATGATCAAAGTCACCACCACGATCGGCTACGGCTCTCCTAACAAGCAAGGCACCGCTGATGCTCACGGCTCGGTACTGGGTCCCGATGAAATTAAGCTGACCCGCGATAACCTGGGCTGGGAGTACGAACCCTTTGTGGTGCCTGACGATGCGCTGGCTCATCTGCGTCAAGCGGTCGATCGGGGTGCCAGCCTGGAAGCAGAATGGAACGAAACCTGGGCACAGTACAAAACCAAGTATGCGGAAAAAGCGGCAGAGTTCGATCGCCTGATCAGCGGTCAGCTACCCGACGGTTGGGAGAGCGCTTTACCGACCTACAAGCCCGAAGACAAACAGCTTGCTACACGCAAACACTCCGAAATCACCTTAAACGCACTGGCTAAAGTGCTCCCCGAAATCATCGGCGGCTCTGCTGACCTCACCCACTCCAACCTCACGGAACTGAAAGGATCGGGCAACTTCCAAAAAGGGCACTACGAAAACCGTAACGTTCACTTTGGCGTACGCGAACACGGCATGGGAGCTATCTGCAACGGTATGGCGCTGCACGGATCGGGGCTGATTCCGTATGGTGCCACGTTCCTCATCTTCACCGACTATATGCGGGGAGCCATTCGCCTCTCAGCACTGTCGCAAGCTGGCGTGATCTGGGTGATGACTCACGACTCTGTAGCGTTAGGTGAAGATGGTCCCACTCACCAACCTGTAGAAACGATCGCCTCGCTACGCGCTATTCCTGACCTCACCGTGCTCCGTCCTGCCGATGGTACGGAAACCTCTGGTGCGTACAAAGTAGCGGTGCTCAATGCCAACCAGAACCGTGCCACGCTGATTGCCTTTTCGCGTCAAGCGGTGCCCAACCTGGCAGGCTCGTCGATCGACGGTGTCGCGAAGGGTGCCTATGCGGTGATCGATGCTGACGGTACGCCTGACCTCATCCTCATTGGCACGGGGGCAGAAGTCGGTCTCTGCGTCAAAGCGGCTGAGCAACTAGCCAGCGGAGGCAAAAAAGTCCGCGTGGTTTCCATGCCGTCCTGGGAACTCTTTGAAGCTCAAGATGCCGCTTACAAAGAATCCGTGCTACCCAAAGCTGTGACCAAGCGTCTGGTTGTGGAAGCGGGTATCAGCATGGGCTGGTGTAAATATGCTGGGGCTGAAGGTGATATTCTCGCGGTCGATCGCTTTGGTGTTTCAGCGCCTGGCGGCACGATCATGGAAAAATTTGGCTTCACCGTTGAGAATGTGGTTGCTAAAGCGAAGGCATTGCTGGGGTAAGACGTTACGCTCTAAGGACGATACACATAGCAGTTCTGAGCTATTTGTGCAAAGTATGCAATGGTTTTAGCGGTCAGCGGTCAGCGGTCAGCGGTCAGCGGTCATCGGTCAGCCGTCAGCGGTCAGCCGTTAGCGGTCAGCTTGGAAACCTGGAGCTAAAAGCGAAGCCAGAGTAGCTTGCACCAATTAAACCGGATCGCTCGATAACGTCCCGACTCACTCTCTAAAAGGCTCTCTGGTTTTCAGGGAGCCTTTCGTTTTAGAGTTCGACAAGATCAGTTGCGGTTAGCTTCAGGCTGTGCGGGCAGACGATCGCTGCATGGAAAAAACCGCTGTGCTTGAGCGTCATAAGACCAACTCACACCATTAGGATCGCGTGTTTGAGTCCAATCAAGCAAGGTGGGCAAGTGCTTTTTACGACTGACGGTTTTTGCCGTTACACCTAGCCGTTTGGCGAGTTCAGCCTGAGTCAGTGAATCGGGGAGTGGCGGCACAGTCGTGCTATCAGGCACATCCATCACTATAGGCTCTGGCGGGAAGCGGGAAAATTGTAGCGTTGTGAAGATGTAAACGACATCACCGTGCTCTGTCACCTCAAACCGGGCAGCGAATTCTTTGGCGCGGCTGTCGAGGTAAGCACGAGCGGCGATCGCAGGTATCTCCGCTGCCATCGCAAAATCAAGCAGGGTCATACGTCCACGGTGTTCTCGCAACAGGCGGTAAAAAGTGACGTTCAAGTGCTTTTGCTGACGGTTTTGCCTCCTACAATGGCGCTGCCAAACCCACCAAACAACGAGTGCTGGTACCAATACTTGCAGCAATGGCAGCAGTGTCCGCACAAGGGTAGAAACCAACCCCACTAAACAGAGGGTAGCGCCGAAAATAGCGGCATAACGCACTAAACTACTGCTGTCTGTTTTAGCCGTGCGAAATAGTTTAGCCATCGGTGTCTGGCTCCATACAGGTAGTCTGTCAGGCTTGTGGTGAACGTTGCACGTAGTGAAGGAACGCTGACAGGGCAGCGGCTTTCTAGCCGCGATCGCGTGCTGTCTAAAAAGGGGCGCAGTGCAGTGGTTAAACTATATTTTAGTACAAAAGCACTATAGAACAATGTTGAAAACTGCTGCTGATCATCGCTTCGTGGAGTTGTTGGTCGTGAGAGAAAAGCCAACGGCTGTCGCTTGCTTTCTGAAGGATTAGCTGATGTCAACAGGTACCGACACAAGACGATCGCCACCAAAGGGCATAGTCTCCGGTAACGATCGCTTTGCAGTGTATGAAGCAGTAGAGAAACGGTTGTTCCTTCCCAGCGATCGCTCAGCCAGGAGCGCCCAGTAAAGGGCAATCGATGCCGCTCAAGGCAAGTCGTAGTGCAGCCATCAAGCGTCACGCTTGCAGCAGAAGCGCTAAGAGCTGATTGACTGACAAAAGTTCTGATGTAGGTTGGTGTTGAGCGGAGCGTAACCCAACACCAGTAACGGTTTCGTTGGGTTACGCTAACGCTAACCCAACCTACGGCAGGATAAGGGTTTCAAGAGTTTTGTCAGTCAACCAGGCGCTAAGAGTCTGGTCAAGAAGCTAAACCAAGAAACAAAGCTCTATTTCCGATTCAGCGTCTACGCTTAAGGGGCTTCACTTACTTCTAAAGAAGTGAGATCAGCAACTCTTTGCTAACTATTATCTGAAGTGTAGTACACTCTGCCTGTCGCCTATCCTCGACCTATCACCCAGATGCCTGATCCCCTGTATAACCTCATCGCTTTTCTGGTTTCTTTGGTAGTTGTCCTCCTGGCAACCCCGATCGTCAAAAAAATCGGACTGAAAAGCGGACATTTTGACAAACCAGGCGGTAGAAAGATTCATAAACACCCGATGGTTCGTCTGGGCGGCGTTTCAATCTTTTTAGGTACGTTAGCAGGGCTTTTAATTGTCTGGTGGACAGGAGGCTTTGGCGTTTTACCTCCTAACAAAGAATATGAGGTGTGGGGTGTGACGATCGGCGGCTTAGCCTTCTTTTTGATTGGGCTTGCTGATGATCTTTTCAACCTGTCTCCCATCACCCGACTGATTTTGCAAGCGATCGTCGCGGGGTTTGCCTGGAAAGTTGGCGTTCAAATCGACTTTTTAACAATTCCAACGATTGGTCTAGTGTCTTTGCCTGATTGGGTGAGTCTGCCGATTACGATCGTCTGGCTCGTCGGTATGGCAAATGCCATTAATTGGATTGATGGGCTGGACGGTCTGGCGGCGGGTGTGAGCGGTATTGCGGCTGTCGTCATGTTTATTGTCTGCCTTTTCATGAGACAGCCTGCTGCCGCGTTAATTGCAGCAGCACTTGCAGGTGGTGCATTAGGCTTCCTTCGCTATAACTTCAACCCTGCCCAGATTTTTATGGGCGATGGCGGCGCTTACTTTATGGGGTTTTCGTTAGCAGGCATTGGGATCATCGGCTTGGTGAAAGGGGTGACAACGGTAGCGTTAACAGTGGCTGTTGTGCTGCCTTATTTAATTCTGGCAGTCCCTATTCTAGATATGTCAGCAGTCATTCTGGATCGGCTGCGGCGTGGTAAATCGCCCTTTGTAGCGGACAAGCGACACTTGCACCATCGCTTGTTACAAGCTGGTTTATCGCAACGTTTGACGGTTTTGTTCATCTACTCGCTGACGCTTTGGGCAGGAACGCTGGCACTGGCGGTGTCTGGAATGCCAAGCGGCTGGGGCTACGCGATCGGAGCAACGGTAATCTTAGGCTTTATCGGCTGGCAAGTCTGGAAGACAGCACGCCAATCGCAAGCCTGAGTCAAAGCGACAACAGATGATAAAGCTGCCTTTGACTAAGCTTTCTTCGCTTTCTCTTTTTCCTTTTGCTTGGCGCGTTTGGCAGCAGCTTTTGCTTCTTTTTCAGCTTCGATCGCCGCTAAAGCTGCCTTCTCCTTCTCTTCAGCAATTTTGTCGAGATAGTAGTGATAGTCACCACGATAAAGCAAGAGTTCGCCATCACGAATTTCGACAATTTTGTTGGCAACCTGAGAGATAAAGTAGCGATCGTGCGACACAATAATCACCGTGCCGTCGTAGTTTTGGAGCGCTTCTTCCAGCATTTCTTTAGCAGGAATATCCAAATGGTTTGTCGGCTCATCCAAAATCAAAAGATTGGCAGGTTGGAGGAGCATTTTTGCCAGCGCGAGTCGTGCTTTTTCGCCACCGCTGAGTGACTCGACTTTCTTGAACGCCGAGTCACCGCTGAAAAGAAAGCGTCCTAACAGCGTACGAACTTCTTCATTTGTCCATTTGGGCACTTCGTCGTGAATGGTCTGAATGACGGTTTTCTGCAAATCGAGCGCTTCTGCCTGGTTTTGCTCAAAATAGCCAGGGAGGACGTTGTGGTCACCCATTGTCACCGTGCCTTCGGTGGGTTGCTCCATCCCCATAATCAGGTGTAGCAGCGTGGATTTGCCAGCACCGTTGGGACCGAGAAAGGCAACGCGATCGCCCCGCTCTAGCAGCAGATTGGCATCCAAAAACAGAATTTTTTCGCCATACGAGTGCGTCATATTTTTGATTTCCACCATTTCGCGTCCGCTACGGGGCGACGGTGGAAAGCGAAAGTGAAGCGTTCTCATGCCACCATCGGGTGCTGCGATGCGTTCAATCTTATCGAGCTGTTTCTCGCGGCTCTTTGCCTGAGTGCTACGAGTGGCGCTGGCGCGGAAGCGATCGACGAATGCTTGCTGCTTTTCCAGTTCTTTCTGCTGCCGCTCAAACGCACTTAATTGAGCATCCCGCATTTCTTCTTTCTGCTGTAGGTATGCAGAATAATTACCCAGGTAGGTGCTAGAAACGCCGCGCTCGGTTTCCACGATTTGAGTGCAGAGGCGATCGAGGAACTCACGATCGTGAGAGACAATCACCATCGGCGTAGATAGCCCTTTGAGGTAATTTTCCAGCCACTCGATCGTCTCTAAATCTAAATGGTTTGTCGGCTCGTCCAGCAGCAGCAGGTCGGGCTTTTGCAGCAAAATTTTGCCCAAACTCATTCGCATCTGCCAGCCGCCGCTGAAGGCACTGACGAGGCGATCGCCGTCCTCCAGGTCGAACCCCAGATCGGGCATGATCTTCTCGATCCGCGAATCTAACCCATAGCCGTCCATCGCTTCAAACTGACGCTGCAAGCGATCCATATCATGCAGCAGTTTGTCCAGCACTTCAGGCGTTGCCGTTTCCATGTCTCGGTGTACAGCACTCAGAGCCACGTGAACATCGTTTGCTTCACCGAAGGCACGCCAAAACTCTTCGCGCACCGTACGAGTAGGATCAACTTCAAATTCTTGAGTCAAATACGCAATGTGGAGACTGGCAGGACGAATAATTTCGCCTGCGGTGGGCTGCGTTTCGCCTGCGATAATTTTTAGCTGAGTCGATTTGCCAGCACCGTTCACGCCAACTAGACCAATACGATCGCCGGGTTTCACTTCCCAGTTGATGTCTTTTAGCACTTCGCCAGTGGGGTAAATTTTGCTGACGTGCTCCAATCGCAACATGGGGAATCTCCAGAAAAAGTCAGGTAAGGTGGTTCTGCGATGACTGTAACAAAATTTAATCGTACATGGTTAGTGTGAACCTTACGACGATCGCTCGGATGAGTATGCCTACACCTATTACATCCACTCAATGCTTACACGTAGCTTTTGGATGTGCTTTATATTTACCCAATGAAACACTTGAGATGCGATCGTACAAAGACTTGCTTAGACCATTGCAAGCAGCAGCAGACGTAAGGCAGAAAAGACTTTATCAGACTTCTAAGTAATTACGCTTAGAAATTTTAAGTATAAAATAGTACTTAAAATTAGTATAAAAAGCGACCTGTGTTCTAGCCAGCGCTGAGTCTCGCTCCTTAAGCTCAATGAGTGCCATCACTCCGAGCTTATTATGCCAGACCCAGGTAATACCCTTTCCACTGCTCAGTTGATCACCATTAATGCGGGGAGTCAAACCTACTCAGACACCGTTGGCACCGCTGACCCAGACGACTACTACCGCTTCACGCTGAGTGGACGCAGCAGTATCAACCTGACGTTAACGGGGTTGAGCGGCAACGCTGACTTACAGTTGCTGAATGGCGTGGGTACAGTACTGCAACAGTCCACCAATACGGGCACTGCCGCCGAGGACGTGAACCTGACCGATTTGCCCAATTGATTCAGCCGTGCCCGGATGGTTTCTTCACTGGGTAAGAACTCGCTGCGGTAGCCGTTTTGAGCAATCAGTTGCCGCCGTACTTCAGCGACACTCAAGCGTGTGTACAGGCGATTCGTCTTGAACTGGGGATCGGTCTGACCTTGGCTGTCCATGATACTTCTCAGATCGTTCAGGAAATTGGGTAAACGACTTTCGATCAGTCTACGACCACGCAACGCCAAGGCAGCCACACAAACGATGCCACTCGCCACTTCCCGTGCTCCTTGCCGAAGCAGATCACGGTGCCACCCTCATTCCCGCTCGGCTATGCGCTGTCCACCGTGCCCTAATTCCGCCACCGTTTGCGCCATGCACCGCCGACGTTCAGGACCTCTCAGACGGTCAGCAGGCTCTTGCCGTAAGCTCTTCAAGCAGTGCGTGAGTTCCAACATGGCTCAGTGCTCAGCGATGGATCACTCCTCGGCTTACTCCACCAACCTGGAATTATTTGTTTTTTGGAAGTCCCTTAGCTGACTGGTTAAACAGCAAATCCCATGCTTGTTCGGGGCTGATCGCCTGATCTTTGAAAGCATCCGCTTTGGCATAGGCGCGAGTGGTTGCAGGGCGAGACTGAATTGCCTCAAACCAGCGTTTCAGGTGAGGAAATGCTTCGAGGGTTTGTCCTTGTTTCTCATACGGCACAATCCAGGGGTAGGAGGCGATATCGGCGATCGAATACTCGCCTCCTAGAAACTCGCGATCGCTCAAGCGTTGATCCATCACCGCATACAGTCGTCCTGTTTCGTTGACGTAGCGATTGATGGCATAAGGAATTTTTTCGGGTGCGTACTGGCTGAAGTGATGGTTTTGCCCTGCCATTGGTCCCAGCCCGCCCATCTGCCAGAATAGCCATTGCAGCACTTCGACTCGCCCTTGAAGATCGGTGGGGATGAGCTTGCCAGTTTTTTCTGCCAGATACAGCAAGATTGCACCGGACTCGAAGATAGAAATGGGCGTATCGCCTGTCGCTGGCTCGTGGTCAACAAGAGCGGGAATACGGTTATTGGGCGCAATCTTGAGAAATTCGGGCTTGAACTGATCACCAGCACCAATGTTGACGGGGATCACGGTGTAGGGCAGTCCTACTTCTTCCAAGAAGATCGTAATCTTGTGACCGTTTGGCGTTGTCCAGTAGTAGAGGTCGATCATGGTTGGAGTGTCCTTGGAAATGGGCGTGGGGCAAGTTTAGAAACCGGGTTTCTCAACGAAAAACCGATCAACTATCTGAATCATCAGAAACCCGGTTTCTTGCTTTAGCGGACTAATCGTAGGCGAGACCGTTAACCAGCCGACGCTCAGGTTAGTGAGATCGGCACCTTCTAAATAGGCAACATTGATGCGATCGTTGTCTTTCATCCATGCTGACCGCTGACCGCTGACTTAGCCACCGATCGTCCCAATGACCGCTCCCTCAAACGCAGTATCAATGCTGACTTGTTTCCAGGCATCCAGTTCGGCTTTGACCGATTCGAGCTTGGCATCGATCGCGCCCACAGCATCGGCTCCTAACGCTAAGCGCAGCGGTGGCTTGTCGCTTTCCACAACCTGAATCATGGCAGCAGCAGCTTTATCGGGATCACCCGGCTGCTTGCCGTCCATGTCTTTGAGCCATTGAAGCATCGCACCGCTGATGGAAGCGTAGTCATCAATGAAGGTCTCTGGGGCTGCCAGCGATCGCCCGTTAAAATCAGTCCGAAACGCACCTGGCTCGACGATCGTTACCTTGATGCCCAACGCTTCTACTTCCTTTGCCAGCGCTTCAGAAATGGCTTCGAGGGCAAACTTGGTGGCGCAATAAATGCCAGATCCAGGAAAGGAAACCAAGCCGCCAACGGACGAAAGATTGAGGATGTGACCACTGCGTTGCTGTCGCAAGGTTGGCAGTAACGCCCGTGTCACGTTGAGCGCACCAAAAACGTTGGTGTCAAATTGGCGATGAATTGCCTCATCGCTCACTTCTTCGATCGCACCGACTGCGCCATAGCCAGCGTTGTTAACAAGCACATCAACGCGACCAAACGCATCAAGGGCAGCTTTGACCGCCGCTTGAACCGCGTTGGGATCAGTGACATCCAGACTGACGGCTTTGACAGCTTCGGGATGCTGGCGAATCAAATCATCCAACTGCTCTGGTTTGCGGGCAGTAGCGACGACCCGATCGCCATGTTTGAGCACCGCTTCGACAAGCGATCGTCCAAACCCAGTGGAACTACCTGTAATGAACCAAACTCTGGCATTGTTGTCAGACATCATGAACCTCTTTTGCTAGTAGGACGACGTTAGTTTGAATCGAAGTTACTGACGCGATCAAAAGCTGGCAAGTCCAAAAAACGGTTTTAGAGAATCGATCGCACCACACCGCCATCAACTCGCAGTGCGGTGCCGTTCGTTGCGGACGATACAGGGCTGGATATGTAGGTGACCAGAGCAGCAACTTCTTCAACAGTGGCAAAGCGTTGAATGAGCGAGGAAGGGCGAACAGTCTCGAAAAATTCCTTTTCGACTTGAGCAACAGCGATACCGCGATCGCTTGCCATCTTGCCGACAAAATCGCCCACGCCCTCAGAACGAGTGGGTCCTGGCAGCACGGAGTTCACCGTTACATTGGTGCCAACCGTCATCTCAGCGAGACCACGGGCGATCGCCAGTTGTGCCGTCTTAGTCATGCCGTAGTGGATCATCTCCACCGGAATTTGCACTGCCGATTCGCTGGAGATGAAGATCACGCGTCCCCAGTTGCACTCCAGCATTTGAGGCAGGTACTGACGGCTCAAGCGCACGCCACTCAAGACGTTTGCTTCAAAAAACCGCAGCCAATCTGCATCTGTAATGTCTCCAAAGGCTTTTGGCTCAAAGATGCCCAGGTTGTTCACCAGAATATCGACGGTGGGCACCTGTTGAAAGAGTTGAGCTGCGCCCTCGCTGGTGGCTAAGTCAGCCGCAATGCCGGACAGGTAGACATCGGGTGTCGTCGTCTTAATTTGGTCGATCGCCTGATGCACCCGTGATTCCGAGCGACCATTGACGATCACCGAGGCTCCCTCTTGGGCAAGCGCCTGAGCGATCGCAAAGCCAATGCCTCCGGTAGAGCCGCTGACTAACGCTGTTTTACCGACTAATTTCAAGTCCATCGGCAATCGTCTCCCAAAAACACTGCAATCAGCCATTTAGATCCCCGACTTTTTGAAAAAATCGGGGATCTGGGCAACCTTAGCTTGCCTGGAGTTCAAGGGCTGGGTAATCAATGTATCCCTTCTCACTGCCACCATAAAATGTGGATGGATCAGGCTTGTTCAAGGACGCATTCACTCGAAAGCGTTCTGGCAAATCGGGGTTAGCGATAAAGAGCTGACCAAAGGACACCAAATCGGCGTTGCCGTTGGCGATCGCGGTATTGGCTTTGTTGCGATCGTAATCCCAATTAGCCATCAGTACGCCCTTGAAAAGGGGACGGAAGTACGACGTGGGAATCAGCATCCCACCGTGACGTTCATCCGCTTCGCTGGGTTCCAGCAGATGTAGATACGCCAGCCCAAACTGGTTGAGTGCCTCGATCGCATAGCCAAAGGTCGCTTTAGGATCAGAATCCGACATGCTGTTAAAAGTACCGCTGGGCGAGAGGCGAACGCCTACACGGTCAGCCCCCCAAACGCTAACAACGGCTGCGGTTACCTCCAGTAACAGACGGGAACGGTTTTCGATGCTGCCGCCGTAGGCATCCGTGCGCTTGTTCGTCCCATCGCGCAAAAACTGATCGAGCAGATAGCCGTTTGCACCGTGAATCTCAACGCCATCAAAGCCAGCAGCGAGAGCATTTGCAGCACCCTGGCGATATTGCTCAACAATGCCTGGAAGTTCGTCGGTTTCCAGTGCGCGTGGCGTGACATAGGGCTTCGGTCCCTCGTAGGTGCTAGCTTCACCTTCAGCAGGCGCGATCGCGCTGGGCGCAACTGGCAGCACTCCATCCGGCTGCAATGAAGGATGCGAAATCCGCCCCACGTGCCAAAGCTGCAAGAAAATTCGTCCACCATGGGTATGAACTGCTTCTGTTACCAGTTTCCAGCCTTCCACTTGCTCTGGCGAATGGATGCCTGGAGTAGCTGGATAACCCTGTCCGTAGGGCGTTACTTGCGTTGCCTCAGAGATCAGCAGTCCAGCCGAGGCTCGTTGAGCGTAGTAGATTGCGTTTAACTCGGTGGGAACGTTGCCATCACTGGCGCGATTACGGGTTAGCGGTGCCATGACAATGCGATTGGGTAGCGTATAAGCACCCAGTTGAATTGGTGAAAAAAGATTGATCTCAGCACTCATAGTGCAGTCTCTCCATTGATGAATCGATTACAAGCAACATCAGCCTTACAGCGATGGCGGTCTTGATCTGAATGCTTTGTTCGACGTGAAGCTATCGAACCCAACGCTAGCGTTCCAGGTATACAGAATCACCTTATTTACTTGTTCGAGGTTCTTGAACTATTAAACTATACTGTGGGACATTCGATCGCGCAAGTAGCCCCATACCGCTTCTCCGCCAAATCAACCGTGAGTATGGTTTCCCTACAGGCGCTCTAGCTGCGCTGATCAACCGAATGATTTAGATCGAATGATTTAGATCGAATGATTTAGATCGAACGATTTAAACCGTGAATCGTAAGCTCAAAGCGTAGTACCCATCCTCGAAAAACAAATGACTTTAATTAGAGCAATCTGCTAATTAAGCTCATCGCCACTACTACGCTGCTCGATAGTTTGACAGACACGTTGCCACAACACCTCATCCTGTTGGTAGAGGCTAAGAGCCGCGATCGCGTCCTTTGCCTCTCTAGCAAGCCCTTTGGCAACGAGCGCGAGTAGAAATGCCAGCGGTTCATCGTGTCGCAGCATAGCGATCGCCAACAACGCCGTTTTACGTCGTTCGGGATCGCGCGATCGCTCCCACCAGCGCCGCAGTGGATCAAACGCTTCTGGTAAGCGTGATTCGCCAAGTGCCAAGGCTGTCATTTCCGCAACTTCAGTTGCCCTCAGCGGGAAGAGCGGATCGGTTGGCGGATCGAGGAACCGGATCACCAATGGTAACGATCGCGCTGGAGTTAATTTGAGCAGCGCCAGCAGACATTCTGACAAAACGTGTGGTTCGTCACCAACCTGGACTCGCAAACGCAAAAGCGGTGCGGCATCGGGATGATTGGCGTAGGCGATCGCTCGGACTGCACCAATGCGCGCTTCAGCTTTGGGATCGGCTAGTAAATCGGCAAGCTCGCTTAGCATCTGCGGATAGTTCATTCGCACTAAACCCAACGCGCAGACACTCCGCAGGGCTGGCGCTGTGTCATCCTTACCGCCCCAGACGGACTCCATTTGCACATGACGAATGCCTTGGATAAAGAGTGCTTCTTCACGATAGTCGAGGTGATACAGCGCGTCCGCGATCGCTGTTTTAGCAAGGCAACCCGGATCGGTCGCTTCAGGCTTGATCAGGCAGCGATCAAAGACAGCCACCAGATCGGGTATGAGACTGTAAAGTTCAGCCTTGTGGATCAAACGGCTTGCCTGGGCGATCGCAACACCATATTTACCCGTTAGAACCTGTCGCAGAAGCGCGATCGCAGCGTCAGATGTGGGATCAGAAATCTGGTTCAGTGCGGCGAGTGTTTCGTCTAGCTTGCGTGATTTTGCCATCGGTCAGTCTGGTAGCGAGAGTCTACGCTAACGCCTATTCATTCTACAAATGAGCCGCACTCTAAACCAGCAGGCAATAATACCAATTCTAAAAAATCGCCCTACAGATTCGTTCTTATTGCTGACCGCTGACCGCTGACCGCTGATCGCCAGCCGAAGCTTGCCTGTGTAGCCACAGTTTAGTGAAATGGTATAAGCGCGTTAGTGATCAATGGTGCTACTAAAAAGAGCCTTAGCGAACGCATCCGCAAAGGCTCTTTTTAGTTCTTTAGTCAGAATGAAGCGGATGGTTTAGCCCACGCTCACTTCAGCCGTGGTGACATCGGCAGCACCGTTCACGCTTCTAGCAACTTCGATCGCCTTATTAAGCAAGTCTTGACTGGGCACTTTGCCCTTGAGCACAACGGTTGTACCAAGCTGAGCAACCCATAGCGTTTCAATGTCATCCAAACCGGGATCTTCGTCAAAGGCGAGGGCAACTCGCTTGGCAAGTCCGCTCTGATCATATTCGCCGTTCAACCCCACACGCTCAGGTGCGATCCCACCAGATGCTGTTTTTTCCGCTTCGGGCACTTCTGCCGAAGCAGGTGCTGGCTCAGGATTCACTTGAGCGCCCGCAGGCTTTTCTTTCCCAAAAATTCGTTGTAGCCAACCCATGATTTTTCTCCAAAAAACAGTTTCTTCTCAACCAACACTCAACTGAATCTGTGTTAGATAAAGATTTTCTCTCGATCAAGCGATTCCTCCGTCACCCTACAGGGAGAAGAGTTGAATTTCAAGAAAGAAAGCATTAAGGTCGTGCGTTCAAACGGTTAGCACTGCTATAGCGATCCGATATAGCGATCCGAAATGAATCGTGAGCAGCAATATGGCTAGCAGTTCTTAGCGGTCAGCGGTCAGCGGTCAGCGGTGAGAGAAAAGCGGGTGGCTAACTGCTGCTCGCTCAATACTCAAGTGCCGCTCACAAATGATTTGAGACTGCTATGTAAGCGTCAGCTTTTGACGATCGCTCCAAAGTCTGCCAGCACTCGTGCGTGGTTTCGCAGCACGCCCAGGAGATTCAGCCGATTTTGCTTGATCGCTGGGTCAGAGTCCATCACCAGAACGCTATCAGCGCCGTCAAAGAAGCGGCTCAGTGTCGGTGTCATTTGGCTGAGAGTGGCGACCAGCTTTTGGTAATTCTGCTGTCCGTGCATCAGGCGGTGCAGTTCACTAAGGGCATCATAAAATGCCTGCTCTGAGTCTTTTTGAAATAGGTTGGGATGGACAACTGCTGAAGGGTCGAGCTGATGCGTCGCCAGATTGCCCTGTGCAGCCAAACGCGAAGCACGGTTCACGATTTCGTAGATGGTCGCCAAGGTGCCATCGTTGCGACGAGCTTGCAGAAAGAGGGCGCGATCGCGCACGTCCAGCAAGTCTTTTAGCGACCGTTCTGCGTATTCTGGGTCATTCTCGCCCAGCACTGCATTCACCAGGTCGTAGTCGATGTGCTGATCGTCCTGAAGCAGAGTGCGAAGGCGTTGCAGCATGAAATCTTGAAGCTGTTGCCGCAGGGTTGATAGGCTCAGTTTTGTGACAGAAGCAAAGGTGTCGATGAATGTAGTGGTACTTTGCTGAAGCAAAGCATCGACATTTAAGGGCAAGTTTGCTGCCCAGATAATGTTGACGATCGCGGTTGCGGCACGGCGCAAGGCGAAGGGGTCTGAAGACCCGGTCGGCAACAGACCCAACCCAAAAATGCTGACCAGCGTATCAAAACGGTCTGCCAATCCCACAACTTGACCAGCCAGTGTTTGAGGCAGGCTGTCTCCAGCTCCTTTGGGCAAATAATGCTCGAAAATAGCGGTGGCGACAGCATCCGTTTCGCCACTAGTCAACGCATATTTTTGACCCATCACGCCCTGTAGCTCTGGAAATTCGCCGACCATTTGAGTGACCAGATCGGCTTTACACAGCAAGGCGGCACGGAAAATATCTTCGCCATGCTGCATATGAAGCTGTTCAACAATGAGGGCAGCATTCTTGCAGATGCGATCGACTTTCGCACGCACTGATCCCAGACTTTCTTGAAAGGTGACGGTTTCCAGCTTGGGCAGGTAATTTTCGAGAGGAATGGCGCGATCGGCATCGAAAAAGAATTTGCCATCGGACAAACGGGCACGGATCACGCGCTCGTTGCCAGCCGCGATCATCTCCCTTTTAGCGGGGTCGCCATTAGAAATCGTGATGAAGTACGGCAGTAGTTCAGTCGCATCAGCCTGTTTAAGCACGGGAAAGTACCGCTGGTGACTCTCCATTTCGGTGGTGATGACCTCAGACGGTAGCTCTAGAAACGCTGACTCAAACTTGCCCACCACAGCGGTTGACCATTCCACCAAATTTGTCACTTCGCGCAGCAAACTAGGCGGGATGACGGCGGTGCCACCAATTTTACTGGCGGCTGCCTGTACTTGCTGCTGAATCGTCTCCTGCCGCTGCTCTGGGTCTACAGCAACAAAGGCAGACTCTAAGGCACTGACATAAGCGTCAGCGTGAGCTAGCTCGATCGGCTGAGGATGCAGGACACGATGCCCGTGAGAGTAACGATCGCTGGTGCAGGTTTCGGAGCCGCTGACGAGGGCGATCGGCAGCACCGCATCATCCAGCAGTGCCACCAGCCAGCGAATCGGGCGCGAAAACCGCAGGTCGCCGTCACCCCAGACCATAAACCGTTTGCCCTGAAGCCCAGTAATCCACTCAGGTACCAGTTGCTGCAACAGCTTAGCGGTTGGCTGTCCAGCAATAGTTTTGCGGATAAATACAAACTCTCCCTTTTCAGTCGGGCGAATTTCTAGATCAGCGACTGTCACACCTTGTTTTTGAGCAAAGCCCTCAGCCGCTTTCGTCGGTTGACCGTCCTTAAACGCAGCCTGCGCGGGTGGTCCTTTGATTTCCTCCTCTCGATCGGGCTGCTGCGAAGGCAACCCTTTAATCAGTACTGCCAGTCGTCGTGGAGTGCCATAAAACTCGATCGCCGTTGGCTGCAAGTGGCGCTCCTGCAACGTTTGGGGGATACGCGATCGCCACTGCGTCAGCGCCTCATCGACAAACCCCGCAGGCAATTCCTCCGTCCCAACTTCGAGCAAAAACGTTGCCATAACTCCCAAACCTACTGCCAGACAGCTTTTAATTCCATCAGTTTACCGTGCTGAGAGAATGTCAGGTGGTTTGCCGCTCAGAGACTGCTACGAGATAGCCGCTGCAAGTGGCTGCACCTAAACCGAGATGACTGAACGTTACCCACGTGGCTTGGTCGCGGGTAAAGGGGCTGTAGTTGACGCTGGAGATTCTGAAGCGGTTGGCGGCACGACGGCACAGGCTCCTAATTGTGACGCTTTTAGCCCCAAGTTTTGAGTCACCAATGGAGCGATCGCGTCCTGCTCAATCCAGCCAGTTTCTCCAGGTTGCAAGATCGCTGATGTGGGTGGACTTACAGAGGGTTGAGGAGTAAGGGTGGGTACAGAGCAGACTTTGAGCTTTAACCAATAGCCGCGATCGGAAATTGCCTGTCGGCTCGAAAGCTGTAACACGCTACCAGCAGGAATTGTACCCAGGCGCACACGAGCCGTTTCGGGTAAGTTAGGTAGATCAGGCTGGCTCCAAAGGACGAGCGGTTTTTCGGCTGCTGGGGGCGTTTCTGCTGTAGCTTGCCCAACCTGTAGCAGCGACCCCACGACTAACGCTTCTGTAGCGGGCAATGGACTTGTTTCGGCTGGGGTAGGCGCTGGTGCCGTGACCGTTGCTTCAGGCAGCGGGCGCGATCGCAAACCGGGTAGCGTGGCGAGCCACGGGCGTAAGCCAGGGAACAATGCATAGGCAAACACGCTACCCAACCCTAGCACCACAAGCAATGCCAACAGCGCTACAAACGGGTTAGTCGATGGCTTGCGGGTTGGTAAAATATGGGTCTTAGCTTGTGTTGCAGTCTGAGTCCTCATCGTAGAGAAATGGTCGTGCGCCGTACTGGTTGCCTGCATGCCCCCGACGTTGGGGATGTCTAGCGCCACATGCAAGGGGATAGTATCTTGCGACGGCTGTGATGACACCTGGCAGTGCAGAAGCCCGATCGTTACGTTGTCGTGCCCATTTTTGCTATTTGCGATCGCCAGCAGGCGCTGACTGGCTGTGGCAACATCCGCCTTGCCATCCAGCAGGGGTACGAGTTCGCTTTGCCAGTATTCATCGACGCGATCGTGGTCACTCAACCCATCCGAACACAGCAAGAAGACACAGTCCTCATCCAGCACAAAACGCTGTACCGTCGGATGCAACGTTGTCGAGGCGCTCATCCCCAGTGCCTGCACCAGAGAACCAGACCCCGGTTGCTGTAGTGCATCACGGTACAGGGCGTAACCCAGCCGCACTTCACGCGCCGCCAAATCATCATCCAGTGTCACCTGATGACAGCCAGCGCGAGTGATACGGTAAATGCGACTGTCGCCAACATGCGTTAGATAGAGTTCATGGGCATACGACAGTGCCAACACTAGCGTCGTGCCCATTCGTTGCCGTTCTTGCCGTTGCTCGTTGTCGTTGCGCTGACTGATAACATCATTTGCGGTCAGCGTCGCCTGCTCGAGTTGCAGCATTAAGACCGTGGGTTCAATGTCGCTACCTTGGGGCGGCAGGGTTTGTAGCTGCTGCTGTAACGTTGCGATCGCTAAATTGGAGGCAACGCTACCACCTTCGTGTCCACCGATGCCATCGCAGACGATCACCAGAGGCTGGTTTTGCCCAGGCTCAAGACTCGTCCAGACCGTTCCTCCTGGTGGATAGCAAGCATCTTCGTTGCGCTGACGGCTGGGTCCTTGGTCAGTCAGGGTGGCAATGTGCATTTGGCGCGATTGCGATCGTCCACAGGCAACCAACGCGCGATCGAGCAACATGATGAGTTGTTCAGCATTCCTGATCTGCCCCTGCTGCATCAACTGGCAAAGCTCATCTAAAAAAGCGGCAATCGCTGGCTGTGCGGTTGGCTGCCACTGCTGCCAAAGTTGACCGAGCGATGTCAGCGGTATGGCTCTCCTGCCATCAGATTGCAGCGACAATAACCGCACCAATGCATCCTCGACTCGCAGCAACTCTGGCTGAAGCAGCGTTGAAACAACCCCTTCACTGGCAAGCGGTTCCCAGAGGTGCGCTAACTGCCACAGCCAATTGAGCTGACGCAAGGCGGAACTTTGCGCCCAAACAGCCGTTAGCGCTGGCATGAGTTGCCCTTCGAGGGACTCTAATGAAGCGCTCACGACTCCTTCTGTATAAAGTGGCGCTTGCTCCAGGAGCAAAATGTCCCCCCCCTGTTTTGGCGCTGACTCTACAAGCCCATACACCTGCGGTACATGCAGTTGATACGGCACTAACCGAAGGTAGGGTTCAAGATCAGGCGAAATCTCCGCTGGCGATCGCGGCAGTCGTCCTGGCTGCGTATCCAGCACAATGCTGCCTTCTTTCACGCTGTAGCGCCCAGCCAGCAGATCGCCCGATCGATACGCATCAATACCTTTACCCACTGCCCATAGATAACGCTTTGGCAGATGGGTGCGACATTGCTGGCAAAAACGGTGGCTCTCTGGATTAGGAGCCTGACAAAGGTGGTTGGGGCAGTAGATTGTGACCGTCTCGCTGTGCATGAAAAGTCCTTGCCAGGTCTATCTGCGCTCATGAAGCCATACGTTTCCTCACCTGACATAGCTCTAACAGCAGAACGTGGCGACAGTTCTGACCTTCATACCCGCTATCGATACCAGATCTAGCATCGGCGGTAGGGTTAAAGACATTGAGCCATGCTGAACGGCTCAAGCGCTATCCAGGTTGCGGCTTTGGTGAGCAAATATTTCCTTATGTTAAACCCAGGAACAGAATCAGTGTGGCAAACCGATCGAGAAACCAGTCGGCAACTTTCAGTCAGGAACGAGTACAGGAGCCGCGATCGCTACTCATGATCAGAGGAAACTCCATCTGGTAAGGCTCCATTCTGCATCATCAATCGGGGGTAGACTAGCAAAAAAAAGCCCATCCAGGTCAGCACCGGAATCGCTACAATGACCGTCAACCAGACTATCCGCAACAGTCCCCAACTGCCGCCAATCAACGCAAAGCCCGTCAACAAAATCGACCAGGGTTGGCACCACCACGGTTTATGTGTCCATACATTGTCAGGGGGGGTCATAGTCAGGCATACGCAGAAGAGGCATGACGATCGGCGCTTTGCACCGGATCACACCTAATCCTAAACCCGATCGCGCCGATCGGTTTAGAAGCCTGAACATCAAGCTTTGGGAATCGCGTTTCATCACAGCGCTAACGGCGATCGTGATGAGTATTTCTGCTAACTTACCCTAGAATAAGGGTTGATAAGTAGATATACACAGACGAGGAATCTATGGCTGCTGGTGAATCTCAAGTGCAGGGTCCTCTTTCAGACCGAGAACTTCAGGTCATCGAACTGGTAGCTTCTGGCTTGACCAATCAGGAAATTGCCGAAAAGCTGGAAATTAGCAAACGCACCGTCGATAATCACGTCAGCAACATTTTGACAAAAACTGAAACCGATAATCGAGTGGCATTGGTGCGCTGGGCGTTGCAGTGGGGTAAGGTGTGCCTGGATGAGGTCAACTGCTGTGCCTTGCCAAACGTAAACTTGCCGAAACTTGGCAATGAGGCAGCCTCCTGATCCAATCGTGTGTGCCTCTAATAGTGTTTGCCTCTAATAGTGTTTGCCACTGTCACTGGCATGAAGCGTTAGGACTTTGAATGAGCGATCTTCTTTAAGTTAGGACTTACGCACTTGCCCCCTAATCCCCCAATTCTGTGGGACTTTGATCGCTTACTCCCCCAGAATTGGGGATCGGGGGGCAGCTTTCAACTCAATCTGCGTAAGTCCTGTAAGTGAGACCTTGACTGGGTAGGTAACACTTTGTTGAGTGACGTTTATCTTTTAGCACTGGAGAAGACAGAGTGGACGATCGCATTCGCTGCCCAGGTCTGCCGTTAGCGGTTTACCGTGAAATTGCGGCTCATCTCGGTCAAGTTGATGGAGTGGTCGTAGAACTGCTGCCGCAACAGTCTCAGCAGTTTGACTATCGCCTGAGTCAGATTGACAGCCTGTGGATCAAAAGTGAACCTGACTCAGACTTAACCTGTCGTGAGCAAGTGCAGCGAATTTTGGCGTACTATAGCGATCGCTACGGTGCCTGGGAAGCAGTCAATTCAGACAACACATGGGTTTAATTCAAGCGCAACGAGGAACGCGGGACATCCTGCCAGGAGAAATTGCTTACTGGCAGCAAGTTGAGGCAACGGCTCGGTCAATCTTAGCAAGAGCTGCCTTTGAAGAAATTCGCACTCCTCTTTTTGAGCAAACTGATCTATTTGAGCGGGGGATCGGTGAAGCAACCGACGTAGTGGGTAAAGAAATGTATACCTTTCAGGACAAAGGTGAGCGATCGCTGACGCTTCGTCCTGAAGGTACCGCTGGTGTTGTACGCGCCTTCATCGAGCATGGGCTACACGCTCAAGGCGGTGTCCAGCGGCTCTGGTACATGGGCGCAATGTTCCGCTACGAGCGTCCCGGTACTGGGCGACAGCGGCAGTTTCACCAGTTAGGTGTAGAGCTGTTGGGTAGTGGTGATGTCCGCGCGGATGCTGAAGTCATTGCGATCGCCGTTGATATTCTGCAAGCCGTTGGGTTGACCGATTTACAGCTAGAGCTAAATTCTCTGGGCACACGGGCAGATCGATCGCAGTACCGCAGCCTGCTAGTCGATTACCTCACCCCTTACAAAGCAGATCTTGATCCCGATTCACAAGATCGCCTGACGCGCAATCCTTTACGCATTCTCGACAGCAAAGACGCGAAAACACAGGTTATTTTGCAGGAGGCACCACTCTTGGGGCAAAGCCTGAGCGCAACTTCGCAAGAACGGTTTGCCAAAGTACAGCAACTTCTAACTGATTTAGGGATTGCCTACACCCTGAATCCAAAGCTCGTACGCGGGTTAGACTACTACAGCCACACTGCCTTTGAGTTTCAATCAGTGCAGTTTGGCACGGTTGGCGGTGGTGGACGCTACGACGGCTTGGTCACTGAATTGGGTGGACCAGAAACTCTGGCGATCGGTTGGGCAATTGGCTTGGAGCGGCTCATCGGGCTTTTGCAGCAACTCAAACCGATACAACCAACTACCACCGATTTTTACCTTGTATCGAGAGGCGAAGCTGCTGAGCTACAGGCGTTGAAACTGGCACAAACACTCCGTCAAGCAGGCTTCAAAGCTGAGCTAGACCTGAGCGGGAGCGCGTTTGGCAAGCAATTTAAGCGTGCCGATCGCAGTGGAGCGATCGCCTGTTTTATTCTGGGAGATGCTGAAGCGGCAAATCAAACTGTGCAGCTAAAGTGGCTGGCAAGCGGCAACCAGGAGGAGATTAAGCAAGCTAACCTACTGAACTGCTTCAACGAATTTCAGCAGAAAATAGACCGCGATCGAGAAGAACAAGCATAGCAGCATCAAGGCTGAATCTGACGTTTGTCTTTTTTGGCGTTTGTCTTTTCTGTAGGATCTACGCAAATCTCGGAGGTTTTAACCAAGACTTAAGCATCGTCACCAATGTTGTCGCTTAAACCTCGAAGGTTTTGGTCAAAATGCGTCAGTCCTGCTCTAGTTCTTATTAACTTTTCTAACGGTTCAGATGGCTTCTCTAACGAACGATCCCAACCTGGACGTAAAATTAGCCTATTCTTAGAAACCTTTAGACTAATAGGACGCATTCAGTTATGTCTGACCCTAGAAATGCTGAGCTTATTCAACCCTGGAAAGGCGATCCTTTTACAGGACACTTGTCTACCCCGATTAGCGATTCTGCCTTTACCAAAGCATTTATTGGTAATCTGCCTGCCTATCGCAAAGGGCTTGCTCCGATCGTGCGCGGTCTCGAAATTGGTCTTGCTCATGGTTACTTCCTCATTGGACCCTGGGTTAAGTTTGGACCACTGCGCGACTCTGACGTTGCCGCATTAGGTGGCTTGATTTCAGGCTTAGCGCTGATCCTGATTGCAACAGCGTGTCTCTCTATCTACGGTCTTGTGACGTTTGAAGATGAAAGCAGCGGTTCTAAAGACTCTTTACAGACGGCTGATGGCTGGAGCCAACTCACGGGTGGTTTCTTCATCGGTGCCACAGGCGGCGCTTTCGTGGCATTCTTCCTGCTTAATGAGTTCTCTACGGTGGATTCCATCTTCCGTGGTTTAGTCAACAACTAAAGCGGTCTTTAAATCGCAGAGAGCCTGGATCGACTCGATCCAGGCTCTTTTTTAAGACCTTCCTTTTTTTTAAGACCTTCCTATTGTGTCAGTCGCATTCGGTGCGATCGCAGACCTGCATCCAGCACTTAAAAACCCGACAGATCATTCTGTCGGGCTTAGGTTTCACGCGCTAAAGACTGCTGAGAGAACGATCGCTTAGCGAATGTATTCCTTTAGCACGCTATTACGGTTAGGATGGCGGAGCTTACGCAGTGCTTTCGCTTCAATTTGGCGAATGCGTTCACGCGTGACGTTGAAGATCTGACCAATTTCTTCCAACGTTTTCATGCGACCATCGTCCAAGCCGTAACGCAGTCTAAGAACATCACGTTCACGAGGGCTGAGCGTGTCCAAAACACTCTCCAGGTCTTCTCGAAGCAGGTTCTTAGAAACCTGATCTTCAGGCGTTTCGCCATCAGATTCGATAAAGTCGCCTAAGCGAGAATCTTCTTCTTTACCGATCGGTGTTTCCAAAGAAATTGGCAGTTGAGCAGACTTGGCGATAAACCGCAGCTTCTCAATGGTCATTTCCATCCGAGTAGCGATTTCTTCCTCAGTCGGCTTGCGCCCCATTTCCTGAGACAAGAGCTTGGTGGTTTTCTTGATGCGCGAAATCGTTTCGTAAAGGTGAACGGGTAGTCGAATGGTGCGAGATTGGTCAGCGATCGCCCGTGTAATCGCCTGACGAATCCACCAGGTCGCGTAAGTGGAGAACTTGTAACCTTTCTCGTGGTCAAACTTCTCTGCCGCCCGAATCAAGCCCAAGCTGCCTTCCTGAATCAAATCCTGGAACGACAAGCCCCGATTCATGTACTTTTTGGCGATCGAAACCACCAGTCTCAAGTTCGATTGCACCATTTTGTCTTTGGCACGACGACCCAAGTGCAACCGATGGCGGAATGCCGAAAGCGGCATGTTGACGGCATTCGCCCATTCCTTATCCTGAGGGTCGCGGTCTAACTGTAGCAGCAAGTCTTCTCGAATGCGCTCAAGCTCAAGTAGATCAGCAATTTTGCGTGCAAGCTCGATCTCTTCATCCGCCCGCAAAAGCCGAATACGACCAATTTCCTGCAAATACAGGCGAATGGAGTCTTCGGTGTAGTGCTTTTTCTTTACTGCTGTCCGACGGCGAGTAGACCGAGCCTTACCAGGCTTACTATCTTCCTCGTCTGTAGCGACATCAGCAGGTTCATCTCGATCTTCATCTTCAATGAAGAACCCTAATTCACCCTCGGGCAAATCGCCAGAGGCATTGCTTAAAAGCTCGATTTCGAGTACGTCGTTGGCCTGGGTCATGCCGCGTTCCTCATGCTCCTTAACTAGAAAATCGGTCTACAGAGAAATTCACACCTGAGATTCAGAGCTGAAATAATCGAAAAGAGTACACAGCCAAGCATCTTCACTAGTCAATGAAAATCAACCTCCTCACCAAAGGCATTCCCTCAGATAGAGGCACCAAACTCAAGGGTACAGTAATTGACACATTCAAGAGATGCTCTCAATTGTATCTTTTCTAACAAAAGACGTACATTTTTGCTTTGCTGGAGCAATCCAGCGAAGGCAAGCAGCGCCTGCAACAGCGATAGCATCCGCAAAACGAAACATCAAAGTTTCATCACAATTCATCGTGCTACTTGCAAAAGGGTGCCCTGCTAGCAGATGTCTTATTCTTGGGTCGCTATACATTTGAGGAATTCGTTGATGCGTTAGTTGATGCGTTAACTGAGGAATCAGTGGAACTGGAAGTTGTGTACTGGACAATCCAGGTTTCAGCAAAGAAAGCTCTGGTACCAGATTCTTACCAAATTCTAAAGTGAATGGGGCTGAAGTAGCTCTTTACCTCAATCTCTAAATGGATATGAACCTCTGATCGTTACGTTAACTCAGATATTCTAAGTTAGCAGAGCAAAGCTGAATGATCATGAGGTTCTTCCACGATACTGAAGAACGACTGAGCCTGATCCTAACAATTTACTGAAAGAATTCAGCCATTCTAACGAATTCTTAAAGCTTGATTTAATCTGGGAAACGCCTATCTAGAAGGCTAGCTAGTGATTACAGCGATGGAATTTATGCATCACTTCGACAACGATCGCTCATTTTCACAACATGCAACGTTACATATACAAGGCAATGTAACGCTTTGTGAACAGTTTGACCCTGGATTTCTGGCAGGTTGCATCAAGCAATGATTAATCCTGGTCGCCTGAGTATGCTTTGGTTTGAGGAAGAAGCATTGTCTCCAGAAGCTTAGACGTGTCAGCAGTAAGAAGAATACGTTTCATGGAGGGGTCACGCAGACTGCCCCAAAGGCTACAGGTAGCAGCAGAGCTACTTAGAACGATCGCTGTCTGCTGTTGGGTTAGCTTGCAGCCAAGCTGATACACACGAGGACGTTTCTGGATGGAAAACGATGCTAAGCGGCAGTAAAGCTCACCTTCGTGAGACATACCACTGCGAACGCTGCCGTTCAACCAAAAACTAAACGTGAAGATTTGTTCCTCATTGACCACTATAGGCAACACAACTATGACCTACCAGGAATAACGATATCGTGAGCTGTGCCTTTTATAACTCTTTGGTAATGGAAAAGCGGGCTGACCAATGCTGTGTTTGCTCACAGTGGTTAACTCAGTATGGGTTGAAGAGCTTCAGAATCTAACACGATGTCCCAAAAAAGCTGTGTCCTATAGTTGAGGCACGGTTACAGAAGTTTCAGGAGTGCGCTTGCCAGAGTTGATCAATGGTGACGAAGCGGTAGTTTTGTGCCAGGAGTAGGGGAAGTAATTGCCCTACGGTCTCGGCAACATCAATTCCGCCATGAGCGCCATCGTGAAGCACGATAATAGAGCCGTTCTTAACTTGTTGCAGGATGCGTTGAACAACCGTAGTCACGCCTGGTCTAACCCAATCTTCAGGGACCACGCTCCACATCACGGGGCGATACTGCCATTGTTGAAGTAGGGTCAGGGTTTGAGGTGTAAAAAGTCCATTAGGAGGACGGACATCACGTACGGCGGTTGGTGGGAGCTGACAGGCAAGTGTAATTTCAGACTGCGTTTCTGCCAGGGTTTGCTTAAGTGCAGACGCTGAAAGGAGGGGAAACGATCGATGGTCGTAGCCATGCAGCCCAATCCAGTGTCCCTGTGCGTAAACAGCACGCGCGATCGCGGGCGATCGATGGACACAGGCTCCTAACC
Organism: Tildeniella nuda ZEHNDER 1965/U140; assembly: GCA_019358895.1. Lineage (GTDB taxonomy): Bacteria > Cyanobacteriota > Cyanobacteriia > Leptolyngbyales > Leptolyngbyaceae > Stenomitos > Stenomitos nudus. The sequence goes on from JAHHIG010000009.1 coordinate 115,358, forward strand.
AAAAGAAGCTGGCAGTCACACCGTGGCGCTCTAACTGCTCCAGGAGTTGCGGTGTATAGCGCGGATGCGGTCCATCGTCAAAGGTTAGCGCGATCGTGCGAGAGGAACGATTGCCAGACCACAAGCAATTTGGAAACAGCGGCTTGAGTGCTTCATAAAGCAGTGGATAAGCAGGTGCAAAGGACAACATTGATTTGTGGGATGTAGACTATACGGCGAGGCAAAAAGCTTGCCGTGTCTGCGCTGACTGTACCAGTGCTAACAGCACTTCGCTGCTGAGTGGAGAAACCAGAAAACCATCAAACCCAGGGTTCTCTTCCTGATGCATCCAGCGCGGCGCATGAAAATCGGTCAAGGCGACAAAGGTCGTGCGATGCTTGTTAGCAAACACTCGTAGTTCCTGAAGCAGTGTTTGAGACCAGTTTTGATGATCACCAGCCAGAATCATCAGAAAGGGTGGTTGCTGAGTCATTCGGGCAAGTGCTTGCTCTTCTGAGCTAACGCTCACTATGGAGTAGCTGGAATAGTGCAGCACTGATGCCAGCGCACTCATCCTATGGGGCTGTTTTGCCAGTAGAAGAATATCACTTGATGGTAGTTGCATAGCGCAAAACAGCGGGCGGTTCGCCAATGTCTAAAAAGGAGTTTAGGTCTGCTTGTTACTATACCGTCTGCAAAAGGGGTAGTTTTTACGAACAAAAGCGCTCAAAGCTTTTTGCTAATTCCTTTTGGCGCTCTTTTGCCTGACCGAAACGCTTCCGCTTTTCTTCGCTTTTACGTTAGCTCTTAAGAAAGATTTTGCAATACTTCTTAGAAGTAACCTAACGATTAGAATTAAGTCCAGCTTTACTTAAACATGCATACCAACATGCTCTGTAACAAGGGCTTGAGTCCCTCGTTCTGGGCGAACTCACCTCGAAATCGTTCCAAAGCAAACTTGCATTTGCCTAGAGTCGAACCTCTACCAAAAAGCAAGATCTTCGTAGATCGATCGCAGCACTGAATTCAACGATCGTCTTTCGGATGACATACAAATTCTGCTTCTTTCTAGCCAGCGAAAATTAAGCATGATGATGAATGATGTTTCTGCATCACTCATTTCTGCATCACTCAGGAGTTGTACAGAAAGAACAGCATGGTCTGTAGCCGTCAGCCGTCAGCGAAAAGCTGATAGCTGATAGCTGATCCAAAAGTGTGCAGTGATTTTTTAGCAAGCTCTAAGTCCACTGGGTTTGAACTGCCGAGCTTACGGAGCGTTTATGGAGACAACCGGGCTTTTTTGAGGCGATTGGCTTCGTACCACTCGGCGATCGCAGGTACCCAGGCTTGAAAGTGGGGCCAAATTACTTCACACAGCTTTTGCGCCTCTAACTGCGCATCCAGTTTCCAGCGCAGGTCTAGCAGGTGCATCAGCGATCGCACATTTGCAGACATGACCCAATGCTGCCGCACGTCAAACGGAATCAAGCCTCTAGCGTGTTCTTCTGAAAAGCCTTGCTGAATGCGATCGGCGTAGCGCTGACAGGCTATTAGACACCAGTCTAAATCTTGCTGGCGTTGTTCAAGGGTGTAGTCATACCGCTTACCCTGGCGATCGGTATAAGTTCCTAAAGGGCGCAGGTAGAACACGGCATCTGCCTCTTGCTTCCCGGCTGCGACATCTAAAAGGCGCTGTCCTGTATAGCGGAACGACTGTACGTCAAAGCTAACGCCAACTCGATGCGTTCGCATCTGTTGCATCGTGCTGTGGGGAAACCAGCCGCAGTTGAGAATGATTTGGGGATGCTCTAGCGGTCCATAGTGACCCCGATTGCCTGCCAGCAGATTTTTGACGACAATTTCGCCGCATTTAGCTTCATCGGGCCAGTCGGCGCGATCGTCCCAGACAAACCCTTCGGCATAGTCCTGATGCATTGCAGCGTAGATCGCTTGCTGAGGGTTCGGCGTTTGAGAAATGACAGCAACAGTAAAGCGATCCATAAGTCAGGGCGATAAAACAGCAGGCTATCTAGGATAAGGGTTCTCGTCATTGATGTGAGCTTAATTGGAATTTCTTAATGCCTTTGAACGTCGCTAGACGATTGCCTTGTGGGGCATGTGGAGTCGAGGGCATTTGGATAGCAGGACGTGTCCTTTGAGTCATGAGCCGAATCTGCACCGAAGCCAAACGCTGATAGCTGACCGCTAATTGCTGACTGCTGATAGCTTCCACTTTTCCAAGCATTTTTGCAGTTTTGTGCCACCATAGACAGCAGATGAATCAAGCCATCTGTCAATCCACTACAACGTTTCAAAGGCTGTCCCGTGCCCAATCGCAATTCTTTCGTTTCGTTCCTGTTTCTTCTTGGTTTATGGAGTGCTGCCCAACCTGCTGCGGCGCAGCTATTGGTGCCCCATACTGTCCAGTTGGATCAAACAAAGTTAGAGCGACAGGGTTTGAGCTTGGCTCAAGAGGCAGCACAGTTGGCTCAATTTCAACAGTATGAGCTTGCTTTGCCGAGAGCGCGTTTAGCAACCCAGCTTGCACCTAAAAGTCCAGAAATCTGGTCACTTTTAGGTGGTTTGTATTTGCAAACAAATGACCTGGACAATGGCATTACAGCACTCAAAAAGGCACAGGGTTTAGACCAGAAAAATTCAGCCGTGCTGTTTGCGCTAGGTTCAGCGTATTTCCAGAAGAACAGCTATGCAACCGCGATCGACTATCTCAAATCGGGCTTGAAGATTAAACCAAATGTACCGGGTGCCTTGTTTGATCTAGGAAATGCGTATCTGATGCTACGCCAATTTGCCGAGGCGCTGACTCAATACGAAAAAGCAGTGGCTCAAGACAAAACGTTTTGGCCCGCGATTAATAATATCGGGCTGATTAAGTACGAAAATGGTGATACTGATGAAGCCATTCGGCGCTGGCGATCGGCTGTGGCGATCGATGCAAAGGCAGCAGAACCACAGCTAGCAATGGCAGTTGCACTTTACTCTAAAGGCGATCGTGAACAGGGGTTGACTCTAGGCGAAGCAGCCATTCAGATCGACAGTCGTTATAGCGATTTGAAATTTCTGAAAGAAAATCTTTGGGGCAATCGACTGTTGGCTGATACCAAGAAATTTTTAGAAACCCCTCGCATTAGAGCGTCGATCGCTCAGGCGCAAGATCGTGGAGTGCCACAACGCCTGTCTGCACCGCAGTAGGATCAACGAAACGGGTAACTTGAGCAGATTGTCTGCATTCTAAAAAATAGCGTTATTTTTGACAGGGACACGATCAAAAACGTGGTAGCTTGCCCCAAGCAGCGTTTGACGCATTCATTATGGGACTGAGAGGACTGCTCTACTTGAATCATGCACGCGCCAGGGTTAATCAGCCCGGACGTTTTAAGGTGCGATCGGTGCTTTGGCTGCTGATTCTTGCGCCAATGCTATGGCTGGGCTACCGCGAACTCAAACGTTACTTCGTAGAGCCGCAGGCGATTCTAGTGCTAGGCGGCACTCCGAAACGAGAAAATTTTGCGGCTGAGTTTGCACGTCGGCACCCGGAGATTCCAATCTGGGTTTCTGGTGGCAGCCCGCAAGCCTATACCGAAGGCGTTTTTGCTGACGCTGGGATCAGCCCGACACGCCTTCACGTCGATCGCCATGCGGTTGATACCGTTAGCAATTTTACGACCCTGGTTGACACGTTTCGAGCCAGAGGCATTAATAGCGTTTATCTGATTACATCCGACTATCACATGCGCCGCGCCCGCGTGATCGGTGAACTGGTTTTTGGCAGTCGGGGGATTGATCTTAAGCCAGTCTCCATGCCATCTGATCAGGCAACGGAACCGATGTCTAAAGCCGTTCGAGATGGAGCCAGAGCGATTCTGTGGCTCACAACTGGGCATACAGGTTCAACGCTGGTGCGTCGTTCAGACGATCGCTAACTATCAGCAATGATGCCTGTCTAGAAGTCTCAAGTCATTTGTGAGCGGTACTTAATGATTGAGCGGTCAGCGGTCAGCGGTCAGCGGTTAGCGGTTAGCGGTCAGCGGTTAGCGGTTAGCGGTTAGCGGTTAGCGGTTAGAGAAAAGCTGACATCAAGATGCTTCTCACAACTCAAACAGGATCACTATAGAAACGAATTTTGACCAGGAACCATTTCTGGCGATCGCGGTCGATCAACCTGTGGAGACTGCTGCACGCGATCGCACCATTGAGCCACCATTAGAGACAGCAGTCCTGAGCCTGTGATCCTGTTGAACCTACGGCTAAAGTACCCTTTCGTTCAATCAACCATCAGGGCTTCAACGGTTCTTACTATGAATATCAAAGCCTCACCATTGACGCATTCCCCCACCTTCACTGCGCTCACGGTAGACATTCCTCCCAGTCCTACACCGCAGTGGAATCCGCTTGATCCTGCCTGGATCAAAGTTTGGGAGCAAGTCGGTCCGATCGGCTACCTGGCACTTCTTTGCGTACTTGTCTGGCTGCTCACTCGGTTTGTGGAAACTGTGAAGGGGAAGTAAGACAGCTTTGACGTGATTTCGCATACTTCGATTTTTAGGGGACGTGATCTGTAAGGGCTTTGCGGTTTAACAATCGACCAATGAACCAGGTTTCGACGGCGCTCAACCTTCAGTCCTAGCGGGTTGAGTGTAGCCGAAACCCAAACCACTGGTATCTTCTTTTCTTGCAATCCCCTAACGTCCCTTTTCTGTCTCTGCGATCGCCTCTTTTTCGCCACCAGCAAACCATTTTGGGTTGTTTTACTCATGCTGTAATCGTTTTGAGCGATCGTTTATACCCATAGGGCAGGTTGCGCATCTGCCAGAAATTCTATAATTTGTGAGCGTGGAGCTTAGTTATCCCCTCAGCGAGGAGTAAGCATGTATATCGTACAGATTGCCTCTGAGTGTGCCCCAGTGATTAAAGCTGGAGGGTTAGGGGATGTTGTCTATGGACTGAGCCGGGAGTTAGAAATCCGTGGTCATACCGTCGAGCTGATTTTGCCGATGTATGACTGTATGCGCTACGACCATATTTGGGGTTTGCATGTTGCGTATGAGAACCTGTCAGTACCCTGGTATGGCGGCATCATTCGCTGCTCTGTTTATTGTGGCTGGGTGTATGGACGGCTGTGTTTTTTCATTCAGCCGCATTCACAGGATAAGTTTTTTAATCAAGGTCGCTACTACGGCTGCGTGGATGACAATATTCGCTTTGCGTTTTTCAGCAAAGCCGCGCTAGAGTTTCTGCTGCAAAGTAACAAGCGTCCGGATGTGATCCACTGTCACGACTGGCAGACAGGCTTGGTGCCCGTAATGCTGTTTGAAATCTACCAGTATCAGGGGATGGAAAATCAGCGTGTTTGCTACACCATCCACAACTTCAAGCATCAGGGGATGGGTGGCAGTGATGTGCTGTGGGCAACCGGGCTAAATCGAGAAGACCATTACTTCCACATCGATCGCCTGCGCGACAACTTCAATCCGTTTGCGCTTAATTTCATGAAAGGCGGCATTGTTTACTCAAACTATGTCACCACCGTCTCGCCGCATCATGCCTGGGAAGCCCGCTGTACTGAGATTGGCTATGGCTTGGGTCACACACTGCATCTGTATCAGGACAAGTTCTCTGGTGTGCTCAATGGCATTGACTACGATGTCTGGAACCCAGAGAGCGATCGCTACATTCCCCACGCTTACACCAAAGACGATCTGGCAGGCAAGGCGAAAAACAAACAGGCACTGCGAGAACGTTTGCTGCTGCGTGATGTTGACCGACCGCTGGTTTGCTTTATCGGTCGTTTAGATGAACAAAAAGGGGTACATCTGGTTCACCATGCGATTTATCATGCGCTGCAACGGAGCGCTCAGTTCGTTTTGCTGGGATCTGCTACTGAAGCAGGTATTAACGATCATTTCTGGCACGAAAAGAATTTTCTGAACGACAACCCCGATGTGCATTTGGAGCTTGGCTTTAATGAAGAACTTTCTCACCTCATCTATGCAGGAGCCGATTTCATCGTGGTGCCCAGTAATTATGAGCCGTGTGGCTTGACCCAGATGATTGGTCTGCGCTATGGCACAATCCCTGTCGTGCGCGGTGTGGGTGGACTGGTGAATACGGTCTTCGATCGCGATTACGATGAAAAGCACCTGCCCGAAGAGCGCAATGGTTATGTCTTCTATGAAACCGATGATTCAGCACTCGAATCAGCGATGGATCGGGCACTCGATTTGTGGTACGACAACCCCGATGAGTTTCGTAAGTTCCAGCTACAGGGCATGAACTACGACTATTCGTGGAATTATCCAGGCAAAGACTACCTGGAAATTTACGATCGCATTCGCCACCAGTAATACAGGCAGCGGACACCATGCCCTTTTCTCCAACTCTTGTCACGCTGGCTCACTATATAGCAGGCGAATTCGACAACCGCGAACAGGCGATCGCTGAGCCTGTCTGGTATGTCCATTTGCGCTTATGGCTACGACCCGTGCCACTCTTCAGCGAAGACAGTTTGACCTTTTTTGCAGAACAAGCAAACGTGCTCACCCTCGATCAACCCTACCGTCAGCGACTTATCCGGTTGATGCAAACCAATGATGCCGAAGCCCCGCTGCAAGCGCAGTTTTATGCTTTTAAAGACCCAATCGCTGCCAAAGGTGCAGGGTTAAAGCCAGAGTTTCTCCAGGCAATCACGCTAGAGCAGATTGAATTTTTACCTGGCTGTCTGCTCAAAATTACCCAGCAGCCTGATTCAGAGAGCATTTCAGCGCATCCAGTGTCCGGCTATCAGTGCTTTTTCTCCTATCAAGGTAAACAATCTCAAGTACAGCTTGGGTTTGCAGCACGCTCAAACACCTTTGAAAGCTACGACAAAGGCATTGATCTTGAAACCCAAACTGCGACATGGGGAGCAGTCATGGGTCCCTATCGCTACACGAAGCGACGGGATTTTGCGGCTGAGCTAGGGGCTGCCAGCAATTACAACTACACATGACTTGCAGCAAGGGTTCCAGCCCCTAGCCTGGTGTGTTGGGGCGGGCGCGATCATTTTGATACCGCAAGGTTTTGTTGGAGCTAATTGATGACGCGCCCTAGCCTGGTGTGTTGAGGCGGGCGCGATCAGGCTGATACCGCAAGGTTTTGGAACTAATTGATGACGCGCCCTAGCGATCGGAGACGGCTAAAGGGTCGCTACCAAAGACCATCAGGGTATACAAAAATAAAAAGATTAGGATGCTATTGAGCTGCACAATGAATTGACGCTAACGTAAACTCTAGATAAGGCACTGATAAGATGCACAGAGTTGTCTGAGGCAGATTGACAGTCGTCAGCACGAAGGCTCGTTGTCCATCTCCTCGTTTAGCGCTCACTCACGCGATTGTACGGAAAGTTATATGACCACCACCACCACAGCCGCTTCCCAGCAAGACCGATCGGATGACGAAGCAGCCAGTCAGCAGTCCGATAACACCACTGCGTCAACCATCGTAGATGTGATCGAAACGGTCATTGACAGCCTGGACAGTGACAACACCGCAATGGTAAGCGATACCGATGGAGGCTACATTTGGAAATTTAAGTACGGCACGGTAGAGGTGTTTGTACAGCTGACAGGTCTATCGGACGACGATACCATCAGCGCTTGGGCAGCAGTCTTAAAACTCCCAGCTAAGGATGAAGCTAAGCTCACCCGTAAGTTGCTTGAATTGAACTGGTCAGGAACGTTAGAAGCTCGCTTTGCCATCCTGGGCAGTGAGGTTGTGGTGCTTTCTACCCGATCGCTGGCTGACCTCTCTCCTGGTGAAATCTCGCGTGCTATTACCCTGGTTGCCACGATCGCTGACGATCAGGATGAACCACTTCAGGCTGAATTCGGGGCAAGCTAGTCTGGAGAAGTTTTTGGCTTTTAGTTTTTAGAAGGAATAAGACGGCAGGAAGCGGGGGAATAGCATCAACTCAACCGTCAGCGTATCGTCGCCTTACCCAATCAACCCCTCAGCCCCACGCCCTTATGCAAACCTGGCGATTAATTCCATTGCTGGACGCGCCAGGTAACGTTCAAATGGCGCTGGACTCCTGGTTGCTAACACAACACCTTCAGGGCAAGCAGCCACCAACCTTGCGCTTTTACACCTGGAAGCCTGCCGCAATCTCGTTGGGTTACCACCAGCATCACTGGTCACAACACTGGCAGCATGTAACATGGCAGGGTGAGCCGCTGGCTTTGGTACGGCGACCGACTGGAGGACGGGCAGTACTGCATCAAGGTGATTTAACCTACGCTGTCGTGACATCAGGGCTGCCGACCAATCGCCTACAGGCATACGAAACCATTTGTGAGTTCTTAGTTCAGGGCTGGCGATCGCTCGGCGTAGAGCTGCACTATGGACAGATGAAGCGAGGCTATCTTCGCAATCCCAACTGTTTTGGAACGGCGACAGGAGCCGATTTACTCTTGGCGAATGGTGCCAAGCTCATTGGCAGCGCTCAGTTGCGTCGAGGTTCGGGAGTGTTGCAGCATGGTTCAATGCCGTTGTTCGCCGATCCAGACTTGTTTCAACAGGTTTTTGGTGCCTTACCTGAGCGCTCATCATTGCCTTTAGCATTGCCGCCAGAGGCTCTCGTTGAAACGGTGATGAAGGCGCTCACAATTGCTGCTGAAGCATGTTTTGCAGCCAATTTACAGGTGCAACCACTGTCGGACGAAGAGTGGGAAGCTGTTTTGACGCATGACTGTGTAGAGGGCAATGAAAGGAGTCAGGAGTCGGACTTTGACATGAGCACTCAGCCGAACGGAGCCAGAAGTCAGGAGTCAGGAGCTAGTAATAATCGTACGGCTGATCGCTGATCAACTCAAAACTCATGCCTCATTCTTTCCTATTTGTTTGCTGGTGAAGCTTCAGCCGCCGCTTGCGCGATCGCTCCCAGTTGGAAGCCGGGTGGATAGATCCCCTCTTCTTTGATTTGCTTAATGAGCACCTCTGAGATGGGGATCTTCATTTTCTGCGTGAGTGCGCGTACCACATCCCCACGATCGATTACGCCCGCAACCGCACCAGCCGGAGAAAGTACTGTGATGCGCTTGAGTTGTTGCGATTCCAACACCTGGATCACTTGCACCAGAGGCGATGCTTCTTCCACGGTGGGAATATCTGTCAGGGGTTGAACCAGGCGAGACAACGGTTGCGTTTCCCATTCGCTGCGCTCAATAGTGTGCAAATCTGCGGCGTTGACCAGACCTCTGTAGCGCCCATTGGAGGCGGCAAAGTACACCATCGCACGAGCAGTATCCAGCAAGTAGGTGTCAGTGAACTGACGCAAGGTCATGTCGGCATCCACGACTCGAAAGTCCCGCGTCATTGCGTCGGATGCCGTAATCTGCAACAAGGTTTCCTGAAGATCCGTCATGCGATCGTAACTCGTGGCATTGCGGATACCAAACCACCCCAGGAAGGCAATCCATAGACCGCTGTAGTCACCTCTTACCAGACTGAACGTGCCCCAGAGAATCGCCAGCCAACCGAGAACTTTCCCCGTTCGAGCTGCCCAGTGAATGCCCTTAAAGCGACTGCCTGTGAACTTCCAGACGGCTGCTTTTAACACTTGTCCACCGTCCAGCGGTAAACCTGGAATCAGGTTGAACAGAGCCAGTATGAGGTTAGTCCATGCCAGGTCAGTTGCCAGCACATTGACTGCATTCGTCGAACTAGGGATGGCATAAGCGATCGTACCTAAAAGGGCAGCCAAGCACAAACTCACGGCAGGTCCTGCGATCGCCACCTGAAACGCTTTTCCTGGCGTTTTTGATTCTTGCTCGATCGCGGCAATGCCACCAAACAAAAATAGAGTGATGGAGTTCACTTTAATGCCCTGTGCCCTGGCTACCAGGCTGTGCCCTAACTCATGCAGCACCACCGAGCTAAATAGCAGGAGCGCCATCACAACGCCCATCCCATAAGCAAAAGCAGTACCCCACTGCGGAAAACTTTGCTGCCAGCGCAGCCCTGCCGGAATCGCGATTAAAAACAGCACACCCACCCACGATGGATCGATGAAAAACGGAATACCAAACAGGGAACCGACCCGCCAACCAGACTGCATAACAGACCTCTACATACGATGTGGGAACAGGATACCTGAGCGATCGACACCAGGCTCACTCTCAATTCAATCCTGCCCTCTCTCTCCAGAATAAAGGATGTGATCGTAGACGGACGGCTGAGGTAGCACGGTTAACCGAACGCGATCGCCGCAATGTAGCTAAAAGTCAGAATTGTCTCTCTAAGACTTACGTGTGTTGACCAAAACCTCTGAGGTTTAAGCGACTACAGTTGGTAACGATGCTGATTTTTGGTAAGACCTCAAGCCGAGTCAAACTAAACCACTGTATGCTCAAACAAAAACCCCAGCACGAGGCTGGGGTGTACTTCTTCGAGGTCGTTTTGACGGCATGTCTGGGAAGAAGCTTGAGTGCGAGGGCTGGAGCCATATCCAGGCTCTCATCGCTGATGATAAGAAAGCCCCAGGGATGGGTCTGGGGCGAATTTTGGCTAACTGTTGCAGAGCGATCGCAGTGATGAAGGGTAGAGTAAAAGCGATCTGGAAAGCAGCCTTGCAAGGCAGTCATGAAATCAGTAGACGCAGTTGAAATCGCCAACCTAAAGACTTGATCGCTGCCGAGCAGTTTCATGGGGGCGCTAAAGAGAGTGGCATCTGTCTTTAGGGATAACTACAGATTAGGGCGATCGCTCCACAAATACTTTCCTTTGTCGTGCAAGCTACTTTCCACATTTGGAAAGTAGGTTTGGTACTCAAGAATTACGCCTTTTGACCAAAACCGCTGAGGTTGAAGCACTCCACTGGTTACGGTAGGTGGTTCTTGACTGAAACTTCTGAGGTTGGCGTCAGTCCTGTTTTAAAGAGGGTGACACGATCGTCCCAAGACTACTGCTCCACTCGTCAGCTGATAAATGCCGTCAATTTCGACTATGTGAGCGTGTGGAGAAGCAGGCACATCATCTGGATTCTCGATCGTTCCCGCTCCCTGATTGTCAGCACTCAGTTTTACTGCTTCACGATTCACCATTTCACCAGCCGTTATGGCATACGTAGGGAAGGGTGACGCTGCCAGATCATCTGGCTGGTTTGACAACCCACCGGTGCCTGTGACAAGAAAGCTACCCTGACGAGAATTGCGTGCGATGCAGCTATGGGCAATTAACTGGCTGGTATCGACAACCTCCGTCGGTAGTGGTGCCAGGTTAGATTGCAGCGTTACATCCGGTAGCGTAATCTTGCCAGACCGAAGTTTGCCGCTGGCATTGACATCAACTCGACCGTTCCCGCTTAGCGTCTCAGTATTGGCGTTAGCATCCTTGGGTTTATAGCGAAAACCGAAAAAGGCAGGAGTGTTTAGTGTGATCGCACCGCCACTGCCAGCGCGAGAAAATGCCAGAATGTCGCTGTCATTGAGGGCAACGATCGCTCGTGCATTGAGCGTAATATTGCCACCACTGCCAGTCCCGCTGAGGACACTCGTTGTTAGATCGCTATTGCCGCGTAGAGCGATTAAGCGAGCGGCGATCGCAATGTCACCACCAGCTCCTTGAGTAGAGGTTGTTAGAATCTGGCTGTCTTGGGCTTGCAGAAAGTTCCGCAGGCGAATCGCAATATTCCCGGCATTGCCTGTTCCTCGACTTGGGGCAGAAATGACTGCGCCATCTTGTAAAAACAATGAGCGCGCATCGACCTTGATATTTCCCCCATCGCCGCTACTTTGGGGTTTGATCGTCCCGTTAGCCATGATGGTTTGAGGTGTCGTGTCGCTAAACAAGCCGCTTGAGCGTCCAGTGGTGGCATTTTTACCCACAATGTAGATATCATCTACGGCATTGATGGTAATGGTGCCTGCGGGAAGCTGTCCGAGTGTGCTGATTTGAAACTGCGCTCCATTCGTCAGCGTGAGTGAACGAGCTGTAAGGTTGATGGCATTCGTCCCGCTTTCGCCTCCAACTGCACCAATATCGACACGACTGAAGATACCACTGGGGAAGCCATCCAAGCCAACGCCATCGAAGGAAGCCGCGCCTGCCACGTTGATGTTGATACCAGCAGTTCTACCGTTTCCAAGCGCACTGGCGGCGATCGCAGCGCCATTTGTGACAGTGAGTGAGTCAGCAGTGAGGCTAATCTGTCCGCTATTGCCTCGACCAATGCGGCTCACGCTGCTAAAAATGCCGCTAGAGAATTTGGGTGTCTGTCCGTCTAAGGTAACTGATCCAGTGATTTGTAGATTAATGTCGCCAGCATTGCCCTGACCAAAGGTGCTGGCAACTAAAGCCGCTCCATTTTCTACCGACAGCGATCGAGCGGTGAGGCTGATCCCGCTACTGTTACCGATCGCGTTTTCGCCAATAAAGCTATAGATGCCGCCAGGATCAGCAAAGTTGCCTGATGGATCGCCTTTGAGCTGAACACCGTTGAGCACCTGGATGGTGATTCTGCCCGCATTCCCTCGGCTAAAGGTGCTGGCATCCAGTTGCGCGCCCTGCTCCAGCAACAGTCTAGCAGCCGTAATGTTGATCCCGCTGCTGCTGCCAACTGCTTTACTCTGCACACTGCTATAGGCTCCACTGGGAAATTGATCAACCGCGCCTACGCCAGCAAAACGAACGTCGCCACGAGCCTCAATATTGATGCTGCCAGCGTTGCCCTGCCCTAGTGTACTCGCGGTCAAAAGCGCACCATTGGTCACTGCAACTGAAGCAGCGCTGATGCTAATGCCGCCGCTGTTGCCGATAGCATTTGCATTCACCTGGCTATAGGTACCTCCCGATCGCCCATCACGATCCTCGCCATCGAAGGTAACGGTACCCTGCGATCGGATCGTGACCATACCACCATTGCCGTTACCAAACGTGCTGGCATTCACCTGTGAGCCATCTTTTAGCAGCACCGAGCCAGCCGTGATATTGACATCGCCGCTATTGCCATCGCCAAGCGTTGAATTAGCCATAAAGCTGCCATCGGTAAGGGCGACAGCACCCAGAACGTGAAGGTCAATATCACCCGCCTTGCTTCCTGGTGTTCCCTCACCTGCGGCAATGCCACCTCGGAGAATGCTGCCGTTAGCCATACTGAAGTTTTGAGCATTGATGCCAATGCTGCCGCCCGTGCGGACGTTGACCTCTGACTGATTGATGAGCGTTACGTCTGCCAGCGATCGCTCGATCGCTGCAAAGCTTAAGTGCAACTTGCTGCCGCTGCCGTCCAGTTCGACGATGCCTTTACCCGCCAGTCCTCCTAGCTCCACTCGTCCACCTTGTGCCAGCAGCACACCTCGATTGAGCAGGATATTACCGCCTACCAGCGCTAAACTTTGACCCGTTGGTACCTGTAGCCTTGCCTGACTGGCGATCGGTTGATTCGCCAGTTGATTGAAGAGTAACGCAGACGGGTTGACCGTTAGCAACGGCGGTGCTGTAGGATTCGTAGCGCTATAGATACCCTGATTGCCAAACTGAATCGCACTCGCAGTTGTGACTAAAAAGGTACCCCCCAAATTGAGGGAGGCATTCGAACCAAAGAGAACGCCACTGGGATTAATTAAAAAGAGGTTGGCATTGCCGTTTGCTTGCAGCACACCATCAATTTGGGACGGTCGCCCACCTGTAACACGGCTGATGATATTCGTGATGTTGGCAGCATTATTGAAAAAGGCAGTTTCGCCCTGCCTCAGAGAAAATTGCCCAAAGCTATGGAAAAGGTTGCGATCGCGGACTGCCCCTCCGTTGATTTGAAACAACGGTCCTGTAGAAACCTGCGATCGCTCTCCACTGGGGAGTGTCGTGTCTGCTGCCACCTGTGCCCACGCCCGATCGCTCACATTCATGCTAGCAAGCAGTATGAGTGTGCAGCTAAACGTCTGGCACGCTGAGAGTAACCACTGCGATCGTCCAGAAACCACTAAATTTGCCTCGAATTGGAACAGTTTGAGTGTACGAGCGGTGATCCGATTCAGTGAGAGCAGCAGCATTATGGCTAAACAACCATTGCCGCAGTTATTGAGCCATGCTGTTCCCTTACCGCTAACGTTAAGTCGATTCTCGCCAGACCTCTATTTTGATCAAATTCGTCACAAAAAGCGTGTGGTTTAGTAAGTGGTTTTGTAGAGAGAAGCGCGCTTTTGGTATGTAAAAGGTGCGTTACCCATACTGCAAAGAACTGGGGCAGAAGGCAGAAGGCAGGAGGCAGGAGGCAGAAGGCAGAAGGTAACGTTGTTGGCTCCACAGGCGAAGCAGGAGTCAATGACGTTAGAAGAAGGCAGGAGGCAGAAGCTAATACACCTCACACCTCACACCTCTCTTCCGCGAAGAGGCAGAAGGCAGAAGGCAGAAGGCAGAAGGCAGACTATGACCGTCCTGCGGCATGAATGCTTAGGAGTTGTACAGAAATAACAGCATGATCTGTAGCCGTCAGCCGTCAGCGAAAAGCTGATAGCTGATAGCTGATAGCTGATAGCTGATAGCTGATAGCTGATCCAAAAGTGTGCAGTGATTTTTTAGCAAGCCCTTAGCACAACCCTGTGAGCAACTAGGCTTTAGTGACTTTGCTGTTGGGTCGCTGAATGATTGTTTCTACCACTCTGCGCCGATTCTCTGGGTCGATGCCCACAAGTCGCACATAGTCTCCTGTATGTTCGTCGAGGCAAGCCTCTAGAGCCGCGATCGCCTCCGACGGTTGCCCCTGAAACGAACCGTAGGAATGCCAGGAGTTTGTGCGGAAGCGGCGCTCGTCCACATACTCAATGCCCAGACGATGCCCCTGTTTCAGAATTTGGTTCACCTGGGTCACCATGTCTGGGGTAAGCTTTGTGCTGGAAGGCTGACCGCTATAGCTGGATGATGCTGGCTGCTGGTCGTGTCCGCTACCATTACCGATCGGATTGCTGGCAGGATTACCAGACTCGTACTTGTGATAGTACTGAGTATTGGCTGGCGTTTCTGCTTTAGAGGCTGTCTGTTCAGCCGTATTGCCTAGCTTGCGATTAAAGTACAGCGCTTTGTTGTATTCCTCTGCCAGTCCCATCTCTTGCACCCGGCGCTGTTCTTCGACCAATTGCTTACCAACTTCCAACAGGTGCGGCAGGCTGAAATTGGGCTTACGGAAGGTGGGTGACGCTTTCTCACTGTTGACGACCCGCTGGGAAATTTGATCGATCCCAACTTCGTCAATCAGCGCTTTCACCTGTTCATCATATAAACGCGATCGCACGGCTCCATAGAAGTCGATCGACTGATTGGAAAAGGTATCCACCAGCGTTTCGACTGCCTGTCGCTCCACACCGTCTGCCTGAAAAATGCCGCTGACAATGCCAAGGCGATCGGCGCGATCGGGTTCCCAAAAAAACTTCTCCATCCGTCCATCTCGCACCAGCGGAGCGTAGAGCGTGGAGAAATCATTGCCCGTCACAATAATAGGAACACGCCGATTCGGCTCTAGCTCATAGCTACCCGGAAGCTGCACGCTTGTAGGATTGTCGGCAATATTCATCAACGTGCCGTTCACGTTTTGGGTATTCACTGTGTACTGCGTGTACTGATCCACCCGTCCAGCACCTGCGTCAATGTCATTAATCATCAGCACTGCCATGTTGCCGCGCACTTTTACCAGTTCCGCCGCCTCGCGGTAGCGCAAACGTACCAAACGACCTGGATCGCCTGCATCAGGGCTTTCCAGTTCGCCAGCCGACATATAAACGACATTGACACCCATGCGCTCAAACGCCAACTCGCACTGAAACGACTTTCCTTCACCTTTGCGCCCATGTACGCCCAGGATCAAGGGCACTTTAACGCTGGGAATGTCCAGATAATTCTTGGTCAAGTGAATCGCAAGCTTGTCGAGAAAGCGGGGGGAAATGTAATAGCTCATAGGTTCTGGCGGTTAGCAGTTAGAAATGACTGTTTAACAGAGTTTGAGAGAAAGCAGTGTGTTTCCCAAAAAAGTAGGGTGAGGCGAACATGGCTCACCTCACCCTACTTTTTCACTGCATTAATGACGAATTAAGTGCCGTTAGCGGGGCTTTTGTACGATGAAGCTCATTACCTGACACTGTTTGATGTTGTCAAACGCCACAACGCGGATGTAGCTGTTGGGGTACTCAGACTTGCACTGTTGCACTTCATTCAGCACTTCCTGGGGAGAGCGCGCGCTGAACATGGGCAACTTCCACAGTGTCCAGTAGTGAGCTTCAGCGCTAGGGTCATTCGTAAACTCAACGCCAGGGAAAAAGCCCTGATCCAGCGTGTACTGAATCTGGCGAGAGATCTGAGCGTTATCCATCAGCGGCAGGTAGGAAAACGTCTCATAGCGACGCTCAAAGGGTAAGGTCTTCATGGTTTCCTTGATTGGTAATAGTTGCTAGTTGATTGTTTGTTGCTAGCGGTTGACGTGAGGCGATCAGCTCACTGCTAACCATTAACGACGTTCGTCAGGGTTTTCAGCGTTTGGCTCTTGCTCTGGCTGGGCGCTAGGCACAGTGAGATCTAACTGTGTCATCCGCTCTAGCTGCTGACGGCGCAACCCCATGTTTGCTTGCTGCGTACCGGTGAGCAGCAGTTCTGGCAGCACATCTGCAATATTTTCTGCTAGATGTTCTCTCACGGTCAGGATGCGAAACGCAAGGTCTTGCCGCTCCTGGAAGAGGGCTTGCAGATACGCATCCCCATCCTGAATCTTTTCTTTAGACGAAAAGTTTTGCAGCCAGAACGCACGCGGCGGATCAGTTTCACTCAACTGAGCAATCACCGTCCTTACAGCCTGATACGTCAAGTAGCTGATAAGCGTCTTGGCAGTATCTTTGGCAATTTGCTTTAGATCCATGGCAAACAGAATGAGTGAAGAGGGATGAGGGATAAAGTAAGAATCGGTATTCGTGGTTTATCCTTCATCCTTCATTCATGACGATTAAATGGTATCCATTGCGTCAAACTCAAACTTGATTTCCTTCCACAGTTCGCAAGCAACCGCCAACTCAGGCGACCACTTCGCTGCGGCGCGGATGATGTCGCCACCTTCGCGCATCAAGTCACGACCTTCGTTACGAGCCTGAACGCAAGCTTCCAGCGCCACGCGGTTTGCAGTTGCACCCGGTGCATTACCCCAGGGATGACCCAGCGTACCGCCACCAAATTGCAGTACAGAGTCATCGCCGAAGATTTCGACTAGAGCAGGCATGTGCCATACGTGGATACCACCAGACGCAACTGCCATGACACCGGGCATAGATGCCCAGTCTTGCGTGAAGTAGATGCCACGAGAGCGATCTTTTTCGATGTAGTTTTCGCGCAAGAGGTCGATGAAGCCAAGAGTGATGGCTTTGTCGCCTTCGAGCTTACCAACGACGGTGCCTGTGTGGATGTGGTCGCCACCAGACATCCGCAAGCACTTCGCCAAGACGCGGAAGTGAATGCCGTGATTTTTTTGACGATCGATCACAGCGTGCATGGCGCGGTGAATGTGGAGCAGCAGACCATTGTCGCGGCACCACTTAGCAAGTGTCGTGTTAGCGGTGAAACCTGCGGTCAAGTAATCATGCATCACGATCGGCATCTTGAGTTCTTTAGCGTACTCAGCCCGCTTCAGCATTTCTTCGCAGGTAGG
Organism: Tildeniella nuda ZEHNDER 1965/U140; assembly: GCA_019358895.1. Lineage (GTDB taxonomy): Bacteria > Cyanobacteriota > Cyanobacteriia > Leptolyngbyales > Leptolyngbyaceae > Stenomitos > Stenomitos nudus. Next base: position 133,017 of record JAHHIG010000009.1, read on the forward strand.
AGCCGTCACGTTCAGGTAGTGACCCTTGATTTCGCCCGTTTCAGCCTGTGCTTTATAAATTGCCTCAGCCACGAAGGTGAAGCGATCGCGCCAACGCTGGAACGGAGCCGAGTTGATGTTTTCATCGTCTTTGGTGAAGTCGAGACCACCACGCAGACATTCGTACACTGCACGACCGTAGTTCTTTGCTGACAGACCCAGTTTGGGCTTAATGGTGCAACCCAGTAACGGACGACCATACTTGTTCAGCTTGTCGCGCTCAACCTGGATACCGTGAGGCGGACCCTGGAAGGTTTTCAGGTAAGCAACAGGAATCCGTAGATCTTCTAACCGCAATGCCTTCAGCGCCTTGAAGCCAAATACGTTGCCCACGATCGAGGTCAACATATTGGTAACGGAGCCTTCCTCAAACAGATCCAGAGGATAGGCAACATAGCAAATGTACTGGTTGTCTTCGCCGGGAACCGGTTCGATATCGTAGCAACGACCTTTGTAGCGATCGAGGTCGGTCAGAAGGTCAGTCCACACAGTCGTCCAGGTGCCAGTAGAAGACTCAGCCGCTACCGCAGCGCCTGCTTCTTCAGGGGGTACACCGGGTTGCGGGGTCATACGGAAGGCTGCTAACAGATCCGTATCTTTTGGTGTGTAGTCTGGGGTGTAGTACGTTAATTTGTACTCTTTAACTCCAGCCTCATACCCAGACTTCGCCTGGGTTCTCGTTTGCGCGTAAGACATAAATCTCCCTTCCTGTGAACTCTACAAAACTTTCCCGAACGCTATCGCCGGAGGCAAAACAGGCTTACACCTGGTAGACATCCGAAATTCAGCAAACATCCTATATCAATGAAGGATTTATTGGCATCCTAGCCTTTGCAATCCGGGGTGGGCGTATGAACGAGTTGCTCACCCTTCCATCAGATTGCTCTCATAGTATCAGCTAATGGGGAGCCAGCAATAAGCAGAACTTCAAACATTCTGTATCGTTTAATAACAAAAGATTATGAATTGAGTTTGAAGCTAAACCTTGCTGTCGAACGTAAACAAAGCTAACGATTTGTGTGATTAGCTGTTGCATGTGCGATCGTAGAAGCACCAAAATCTCTTCTGAATAAACGTTTCAGGCAAGCAACGCTTATACGTTGCAGACAACCTGATTGGAAAGCAGCAGATGCTAAAGAGCGGTTGAAGAGGGGCAACTATAGAGGTAAGAAGAGGTAAGAGTTAAATCTGTTTTTTGTTACATTTCGCAACGATCGCTTCACCTTTGCCAGCAGAGTATTGATCGACCAGAATGTGCCAATGTAGAGCGTCATTGCAACTGGCAACAACACAATTAAGTTTTGGACATCCACAGTCTATGAGTGCGTTTCGAGTTGGAGTAGCGGGTCCAGTCGGATCGGGGAAGACGGCGTTGGTCGAGGCGTTGTGTAAGGCATTGCGCGATCGTTACAATCTTGCGGTTGTCACTAACGATATTTATACCCAGGAAGACGCGCAGTTTTTGGTGAAGAGTCAAGCACTGGAGAGCGATCGCATTCGTGGGGTAGAAACAGGCGGCTGTCCGCATACGGCAATACGGGAAGATGCGTCGATGAACTTGGCGGCGATCGAAGACTTAGAACAGCAGTTTCTGGATCTGGAGCTGGTGTTTGTGGAAAGCGGTGGCGACAACCTGGCAGCCACGTTTAGCCCGGAGCTAGTCGATCTCACGATTTACGTGATTGATGTAGCAGGCGGCGACAAAATTCCTCGTAAAGGTGGACCCGGAATCACCAAGTCTGATCTGCTAGTGATCAACAAGATCGATCTGGCGACCCATGTTGGTGCCGATCTGGACGTAATGGAGCGAGATGCCAAGAAAATGCGGTGCAAGAAACCCTTTGTGTTTTCTAATCTCAAAACGCAACAAGGTTTGGAGGCAGTGATTAACTTTCTGACAGATCACCTACCGCCGAGCCTTCACAAGGCTTTGGTGCAGAAGACATCTTAGAGGTTGTTTGAAAAGTCTGGCGGTTAAAACCGCGACTACGTAAACAAAGTCCGCCTGCGCGGACTACCGAAACGTGAAGGCTTGGGAACCTGCGAAGGCAGGTTTTGTCCGTGTAGCCGCGACTTCAGTCGCCAGGGCTACAAAAATCTGGACTTTTAAAACATCCTCTTAAAGAAAATTGGTTGAAGATTGGTTAATGAATCGCGCAAGGTTGAGGCTTAGGAGTTGTACAGAAATAACAGCATGGTCTATAGCCATCAGCCGTCAGCCGTCAGCTAAAAGCTAAAAGCTGATAGCTGATAGCTAAAAGCTGATAGCTGATAGCTGATCCAAAAGTGTGCCGTTATTTCTTGGCAAGCTCTTAGCGGTCAATCGTCAACAGTCATTTGCTGTCAAGACAACGAAGCGGTGGTTTCTGTAAGCCCTTAAGCCCAACAGTGCTCAAGCACGATCGCCGCTTGAGAGATGAATCCTTGCATAACCTTATTATCGGCTTTTGTCAGTGACTTCTGAGCCTACGCACAGGCGTTTGTATATCCTGATACAAATACTGTGCAAGCCTAACTCTAATATCACACAGTATTGCAGCACGCCTCTATACACAGGATGACTTAATCACAATCGAGTTCAGCGGTGGTGCTAACTTGGCGTGCTTCTAGCTGTCATACGTCCGACTGTGCATATGAGATTTTTACAGGTAAGGAGAATTGCTTAATGAAGTCGCGTCAGCCCCTGATCATACTGGGTGGTATGAATCGTCGTCGGTTTATCCAGTATGGTTCGCTTGCACTTGGCTCTAGTATTGTTGCCGCTTGTTCCAATGGCGGTGCACCCACGGCTGAGACCTCTGCCTCTCCCGGTGCCAGCCCTGTTGCATCGACAGCAGGCGGGGGAGATGGCATTAAAGTTGGTGTGATGTATTCAACTACGGGTTCGATCGCCATTGTGGAGAAATCGCTGCAAGACGCGACGTTCTTGGCGATCGAGCAAATCAACGAAGGCAAAGGTCCTTGGTCTGGTAAGCAAGGGATTAAGGGCAAGAAAATTGAGCAAGTGGTTGTCAACCCAGACTCCAACTGGGATTTATACAACCAGATGTCAAAGCGGTTGATCGACGAAGATAAAGTAGTTTGCGTCCTGGGTTGTTATACATCTGCCAGCCGCAAGTCAGTGCTGCCAGTCTTTGAAGAGAAAGACAAAATGCTGTACTATCCCGTTTACTACGAAGGCAACGAGTGTAGCTCCAACGTCATCTACACGGGTGCAGCACCAAACCAGCAAATTACCGACTCGATCCCCTACTGCGCTAAGAACTTCGGTAAGAAAGGCTTCTTCATCGGGTCTGACTACATTTATCCCAAAGAAAGCAACCGGATTGCCAAAGCTGAGCTGGTGAAAGCTGGTGGACAGGTTGTGGGTGATGAATATGCCGCGCTGGGAACTACTGAATTTATCACCATTATCAACAAGATCAAGCAGGCAAAGCCCGACTTTGTGTTGAGCAATCTGGTGGGTGACAGTATTCCTGCGTTCTACAAGCAGTATAAGGATGCTGGCTTGACATCGGCAGACACGCCCATCATGGCGTACCCCACCACTGAAGAAGAAATTCAGGCAATGGGAGCCGAATTTGCTGAGGGACACTACAGCAGTTTCAATTACTTCCAAACCGTAGATACGCCTGAAAATAAAGCGTTTGTGGAACAGTTCAAAGCAAAATTTGGACCCGATCGCGTCACCAATGGCGTGATGGAAGCTGCCTATCTGCAAACCTTCTTTATGGCGCAGGCAATGGAGAAGTGTGCAGAGCAGGGTAAGGAACTGACGACTGCCAATCTGCGTGAAGCTACACGTGGACAAGAGTTTAAGGCACCACAGGGCACTGTGAAAGTTGACCCGGATAACTACCACACCTATCTGTACTCCAGAATCGGTAAGTGGAAAGAAGATGGGCAGGCAGAAATCGTCTTCTCGACGAAAGCAGCGGTGAAGCCCATTCCCTGGAGTCAGGCTCTCTACAAGGGTCGGATTTGCAAGCACAAATCGCCTGACGATCGCAGCAACCCCAATGTGGAAACCAAGAAAGACATCCCAGCCGAGTTTCTAAAGCAGGCTTAACGCGTTCAAATCTCAGCCTGACCGGACACGATTGTGTCTGTCAGGCTGCTTTCTCTAAGACTAATTTTGCAGATGCCGTTCTGGTTGAGTAAGGGGATTCATGAATTTTATTTCGTCTCTGGTCTATCTGGCGCAGTCCTCTCCACCAGCGAAAAGTATCGACCCGATCGCCTTTGCCAATCAGCTTTTGAATGGTATCGGGATCGTCGGTATTTTGCTACTGACGGGCTTGGGCTTGGCGATTACGTTTGGTGTCATGCGAATCATCAACCTGGCACATGGTGAATTCATCATGCTGGGCGCATACACCACGTTTGTGCTGCAAAAGAACTTCAAGATGGATTTGTTGCTGACGATTCCCTTCGCCTTTATCGTGACAGCGGTGATTGGGGCGATCGTGGAAATCACCATCATCCGCAAGCTCTACGGGCGACCGTTGGAAACCCTGCTGGCAACGTGGGGCTTGAGTATTGTGCTGCAAGGCGTTGTCAAACTGATCTTTACAGCACAGCTAAAGTATGTGAAAGCGCCGCCATATATTAAAGGCAACCTTTCACTCTTTGAAGCAGGCGGACAGTCCGTTGAAATCTCGTACTATCGGTTATTCATCTTTTTTGTGGCACTGGCACTACTCGCATTGACTGCTTTCTTGCTTTACCAAACATCGTTGGGTCGCCAAATTCGTGCCGTGACGCAAAACCGGGATATGACGCGCTGCCTGGGCGTGAATACAAGCCTGGTAGACATGGTGACGTTTGCCTACGGCTGTGGTCTGGCAGGCATTGCTGGTTCGGTCATTTCATCGTTGAAGAGCGTGGCACCACCGATGGGACAAGATTATTTAGTGGATGCGTGGATGACGGTTGTAACGGGTGGCGTGGATAAATTGATTGGTGTGTTGGCAGGTTCAGTGCTGATTGGATCGGCTAACTCAGCGATCGCTTACCTACTCAATGATCCTGCCGCACGAGTCATTGTGCTGTTTGCGGTCATTGTCCTGATCCGTTACCGTCCAGAAGGTCTGTTTACAGTGCAGAAGCGGGCGTAGAAAAGTTTTTAGGTTTTAGTTTTTAGCTGTTAGTTCAGGACAAAGATTAGTCTAAAAACTAGCAGCTGACAACTTCGCAGAATGCGATTGGGTTTGATGGTTGACGATCGACATAAGGGGGATTGCACGTGACAGAGGTAATGGGTCGGCTGCGACAATCAATGGTACCAGTCAAGCTACTGGCGATCGGTGGCATCGCTTTTTTGATTCTCGCCATTCTGCCGTTTGTTGCGGGCGAGTTTCAAGCAAATCTGATGGCAAAGCTGCTGCTGTTTGGCGTGCTGGGCGTTTCGCTCGATTTGGTGTGGGGCTTTACGGGCATTCTGAGTTTTGCTCACGGCGTTTTCTTTACGCTGGGCGGCTATGCAATGGCATATTACTTAAAGCTGAATCTGTCAGCTTCTGCCAATACCTACGGCGGGACACTGCCTGACTTTATGGTGTGGAACGGGTTAAAAGAGTTGCCCTGGTTTATTGCACCATTGCAGTTTTTCCCGATCGCTGCGATCGCAATGGTGGCAGTGCCCGCAGCCTTTGCTTACATCATTGGCTCCTTTATTTTTCGCTCTAAGGTGAGCGGCGTTTACATTACCATCATTACGCTGGCGATCGCGTCTGCATTGACCACCTTCTTTGTGAGTCAGCAGGCATACACAGGCGGCACAAACGGCATTACGGACGTTTCCAGGCTAACCTTGTTTGGTGGTTTGGTCATTCCACCGATCGGTCTCTACTTCATGATTCTCATCTTTGCTGCCTGTGTGCTTGCAGGCAGCTATTGGCTAACGCAGTCCAACTTCGGCTTGATTCTGCGCTCCATCAAAGAGAATGAGAAGCGGATTTCCTATCTGGGCTACGACGTTGCCAGCTTCAAGATTTTCATCTGGACTTTATCAGCAGGCATCGCGGGGATTGCAGGTGGCTTGTTTGTGCCCTTGAACCGCTTTATTTCACCTGTTTATTTGGGCGTTGCTTTTGGTACGCAAGTCGTAATTTGGGTAGCAGTCGGTGGGCGAGGCACTCTGGTCGGACCCCTGATTGCCGCCATTTTATTGGGTCAGTTGCAAAACTCGGTCGATCGCATCACTCAAGACTGGCAGTTGATCGTTGGAATCATGCTGTTGGTAGTGGTGCTGTTCTTGCCCGATGGTTTGATGGGTTTATTGCCAAAGCAGTTCAAGCTTGCCGATCAAACCGCTCTGATGCCAGCGCCAAGCTCCAACACGTCAGGTTCTACTACGTCAGGCTTTGTGCAGGCACGGCTGTTTGATTGGTTCAGTCCGCTCAAGGGCGCTGTTCATAGCGTTGGTCGATCGCTCATGGGTCTACGAACCAGGCGGAGTGCCTCTGCCCGTGGAACGAAAGGGCGTGAAAGGCTGAAATAGGACACCGCTTGAACCACTCACAGAGTTTCTCATGCCACCTTATGCCGCTGAACTGATGCTTTGGGCTTAGCTTGCGCGCTCAGCGGTCGCTTAAATCGCTACGTAGGTCACAGAAAGGCATTCGTGCGGAATGTTAGCTTACTTAACAAACGTGAACACACACAAGGCTAGGTCTATGGATACACTTCTGTCTGCCAACGAATCCAAGGCAGAACCTCGTGAAGCCATTCTGTCTGTTAGAGATGTGAAGGTTGTCTTTTCGGGCTTTCAAGCGATTAAAGGCGTGAGCCTGGATGTGGGTGAGCAGGAAATTGTCACCATCATCGGACCGAATGGCGCGGGTAAAAGTACCCTGATGGATGCGATCGTGGGCAAATCGCCCGTTGCGTCTGGTCATGTCTACTATCGGGGACAGGACATTACCAATCGGAGTCCTCACGCGATCGCGCACATGGGCATCGGGCGCAAGTTCCAGAACCCCAACGTTTATAACGAACTGACGGTATTTGAGAACATTTTGCTCGCGCTGAAAGGTTCACACGGCGTGTTTGCATCCATTAGAGCCAAGCTAACGAGCGTCAAGAAAGCCAAAATCGAATCGGTTTTAGACCGTGTGGGTTTGCTTGACAAAGCGTTTACCAGAGTTTCGTCTCTCTCGCACGGGCAAAAACAGTGGATTGAGATCGGCATGGTGCTTGCCCAAGATCCCGCTGTCGTGCTACTCGATGAACCCACGGCTGGTATGACACCCGACGAAACGCGTGATACAGGCGAAATTATTAAGATGCTCGCTCAAAACTATTCGGTGGTTGTGATTGAGCACGATATGGAATTTGTCAAACAAATTGCCCAGCGCATTGTGGTTTTGCATCAAGGTGAGAAACTAACCGAAGGCACCGTTCAGGAAGTCCAATCCAATCCCAAAGTTATTGAGGTGTATTTAGGTCGTGAACGAATCGATACCGCTGCTTAATTTATCAGATGTGACTGTTTCTTACGGTCAAACGCCTGTGTTGTTCAACGTTGATATGGCAGTTGAGAAAGGCGAAATTGCGTGTATTTTGGGGCGTAACGGGGTAGGCAAAACGACGCTCCTCCGTAGTGTCATTGGTCTCAATAAAGTCATGTCTGGCAGCATTATGTTTGATGCGGATGAAATCACCAAGACACCAACCTATTTGCGTGCCCGCTACGGCATTTCCTTTATCCCACAAGGACGCGAGATTATTCCCTACCTGTCAGTGCTGGACAATCTGAAGCTAGGCATGACCGCAGCGAAGGAAAAGACTAAGAAAATCTCGGAGGAGATCTTTGAGTTCTTCCCGATGCTAAAACAACACCTGAAGCGACAGGGCGGGCTGTTGAGTGGTGGACAACAACAGCAGTTAGCGATCGCGCGGGGACTCTTAAGCAATCCCAAAATTATGCTGCTGGACGAACCGACCGAAGGCATTCAACCCTCGATCGTGCAGGAAATCGAAGAAACGCTAAAGCGCATCAACCGCGAGAAAGGCATCACGGTCGTTGTCGTTGAACAAAAGATCGACTTTGCACGTCAGCTTGCCCAAAAGTTTTTCATTATGGAAAAAGGCTCGGTCGTGGCAAACGGTCACACGGCAGATTTGACGGATGCCCTTGTCCACAAATACCTTGCAGTTTAAAGCCATCAAGTAATCGTTGCGATCGTCTTCGTTAGCAATGCAGCCACTTACATTGCCATTACAGCGGCTTACATTAACATTGCAGCGGCTCAACATTAACATTTCGGTCTAGGGACACTTCGCAGGTGGTGTGAACGCAGTGGATACCCACTTCATTGACGACAGCATTCAAGCACTATTGGCAAGCTGATGGGGCGATCGTGCGATATACAATCCACTCAATCGTCACCACTAACGTTTAGACAACCCATCACCTAAATCAGGTTAAGCAACGGTAGCGATCGCCATGTAAATGGCGATCGCTACTCTTTTTTGTGCCTTGCTGCATGATGCCTCAAGGAATGATAAGTAAAACCTTATCTTTGCCATAGCAACTCTGCATACCGTCCTGCATTGACCTTTCAAGTTTGTACCGCTAGAATTTTTTCAAGATAGATTTTTAGCTATCTAGTTCTCGGTAGCAATAGATTTTTATCGATGTCGAAAACCAGAAAATGGCTCGCTTTTTGAGCGGTGAGCCTTCGTGTTTTGATCTTGACGAATGGCTGAAAGGTTTTAGCCACTTCATGTGAATGACTAATAGGGTTCAGTTTGAACCTGAACGTTGTGTAGCAATCTAACCAAATTTGTGCATCACGCAGTTTTGATTGCAACCCGTAGGTCGGGATGTAAGGAGGTTCTATGTCTATTTTTGCCAATGTTTCTCGCCGCCGTTTTGTGACGATCGCCACCGCATCGGCTGGGACGATCCTGTTGAAGGGCTGTTTAGGTAATCCGCCAGAAGCAGCGACTACCAGTCAAAGCGCTCCTGTTGCCAATCCAGTTGCCGATTTGAAACCGGAGATGATGCCGGAGTTGAAGACAGTAAAACTGGGCTATTTGCCTATTGTTGAAGCCGCTCCCTTAATTATTGCAAAGGAGAAAGGGCTGTTTGCAAAGTACGGGATGCCCGATGTCAAACTTGATAAGCAGGCGAACTGGGGTTCAGCCCGTGACAACGTGAAAATCGGCTCTGCTGGCGGCGGCATTGATGGTGGACAGTGGCAAATGCCGATGCCATATCTGATTTCAGAAGGCATCATTACTGACAATACAAAAGTGCCAATGTACGTGTTGGCGCAATTGAATACGCAAGGAAATGGGATTGCGATCGCCAAAAAGCATATGGGCAAAGGCTTATCCCTCAAAGTGACGGAACAGGTTGCCTTTTTCGACAAGCTGAAGTCGGAAGGCTCAAAATTTAAAGCAGCATACACTTTCCCCAAAGCCAATCAGGAATTTTGGATCCGCTATTGGCTAGCAGGAAATGGCATCGACCCTGATCAAGAAGTGGAGTTGTTGACTGTACCAACGGCTCAAACCGTTGCCGACATGAAACGGGGTGCAATGGATGCCTTTAGCACGGGCGACCCCTGGAACTACCGCATCGTGGCGGATAAGATTGGCTTCATTTCAGCGCTGACTGCGGAAATTTGGAAGAATCACCCAGAAGAATATTTGGCAATGCGGAAAGATTGGGTTGATCAATATCCCAAAGCAACTAAAGCCATTCTCAAAGCAGTGATGGAAGCCCAACAGTGGTGTGATAACTTTGACAACCGCAAGGAACTAGCGACAATTTTGGCAAAACGCGAATACTTTGGCGTACCAGAAACTGTTTTGCTTGAGCCATTGTTGGGTCAATACAACTTGGGTGAGCGATCGATCGATGACAAGTCAATGGCAGTGCTGTATTGGAAAGATGAGAAAGGCAGTGTGTCCTATCCCTACCAGAGCCATGATTTATGGTTCCTGACGGAAAGCGTCCGTTGGGGCTTTTTACCCAAGGACACATTAGCCAAGGCGAACGATTGGATCAAACAAGTTAACCGCGAAGATCTTTGGCGAGAAGCCGCGAAGGAGCTTGGCGTTGCAGCAACTGCTATACCAACCAGTACATCGCGTGGTATTGAAACGTTTTTTGATGGCACTAAGTTTGACCCTGAGAAGCCACAAGCGTATTTGGATAGTTTGAAAATTAAGCGAGTTTAACTGTGTTCATTCATCATTCACTTTAAGGAGATAGCCATGACGATCGCCCGTAAACGTTCATCTGCAACATTGTTTGATGCTCCCTGGCTTGCACGATTGAAGTTGAAAGAACGACTGAGTGATTTGCTGCCACCAATCGTTGCGATCGCCATCTTTCTTGTGCTTTGGCAACTCTTCTCCTGGATTCCAGGAGCCACGCTGCCAGGACCGATTCGAGTAGTACAAGAGACGTGGACGCTGATCCTCTATCCCTTTTACGATCGAGGCGGCACTGATAAAGGCTTATTCTGGCAGATCTTTGCCAGTTTGCAACGAGTCGCGCTCGGCTATACATTCGCTGCCATTATAGGCATCAGTCTGGGTGTCCTGGTTGGACTCAACAAGACACTATCCAAAGCGCTTGATCCAATCTTTCAACTGCTGCGAACAGTGCCACCTTTAGCATGGGTGCCGATCGCGCTTGCAGCATTGCAACAAAATCAGCCTGCTGCACTGTTTGTGATTTTCATTACGGCTGTATGGCCCATTCTAATTAACACAGCCGTTGGTGTACGGCAAATTCCGCAAGACTACAACAATGTGGCTCGTGTGTTGCAGCTCTCACGCAAAAAGTATTTCTTTAAAGTGCTCTTTCCCGCCGCATTGCCCTATATCTTTACTGGACTGAGAATCTCGATCGGTCTGGCATGGTTAGCCATCATTGCGGCTGAAATTGTCATGTCTGGCATCGTTGGTATTGGTTTCTTCATCTGGAACGCTTACCAAAACAGCCAAATCAGCGAAATCATTTTGGCACTGGTTTACATCGGCGTTGTCGGACTGTTACTGGATAAGTTCATGGCATGGCTACAAACAGTAATTTTGCCAGAAGAACAGCGGTGACGAGAAAGTTTTGAGTTTTCAAAGAAGAGTCAGGAGTCAGAAGTCAGGAGCCAGAAGCGTTTTGAACGACTTCCCCTGCTCCCCCTACCTTCCCCGCTTCCTCTGCTTCCCCTGCTCCCCCTACCTCCCCCGCTTCCTCTGCTTCCCCTACTCCCCACTCCCCACTCCCCACTCCCATGACAACCTTCGTTACTGTTGAAAAACTTGAAAAAACCTTTCCCTTAGCAAACGGCGATCGCTATGTAGCGTTGAAAGGTATTGATTTGGATATCCGTAAAGGTGAATTTGTTTCACTGATTGGTCATTCGGGTTGTGGTAAATCAACCTTGCTAAATATGATTGCAGGTCTGGATTTGCCAACTGATGGTGTTGTCTTGTTAGATGGTGAAACCATTCGCCGACCGGGACCTGACAAGATGGTGGTGTTTCAAAACTACTCGCTGCTGCCCTGGTTAACCGTGCGTGAAAATATTGCGCTGGCAGTGGACGAAGTTTTATCGCACCTCCCTGACAGCGAACGTCGTGGCATCATTGAGCATCACATTGATTTAGTTGGCTTACGCCATGCCGCTGATAAGCCCCCAGCACAACTATCGGGTGGAATGAAGCAGCGAGTAGCGATCGCCCGTGCCCTGGCTATCCGCCCTAAATTACTGTTGCTGGATGAACCCTTTGGTGCGTTAGATGCACTTACAAGGGGCAATTTGCAGGAACGATTGATGCAAATCTGTGATGAAAGCCATGTGACAGCCGTGATGGTGACGCATGATGTGGATGAGGCGCTGCTATTGAGCGATCGCGTTGTCATGCTGACCAATGGTCCTGAGTCCAAAATTGGGCAAATCATGCCGATAGACATTCCCCGTCCTCGCAAACGCTTAGAAGTGGTAAATCACCCTAGCTATTATTCCATGCGAAGTGAAATTATCTACTTTCTCAATCAGCAGAAGCGGATTAAACAACTGCGATCGCGCAAGCAAGGTGCGATCGCCCGTCACGGGTTAGAAAAGGTCAACCTGGAAATTGGCTTTGTGCCGCTGACTGCTTGCGCGCCACTGGCGATCGCCAAAGAGAAAGGCTTCTTTGCTCATCACGGCTTGGATGAAGTGAATTTGGTACGGGAATCCAGTTGGCGCGGTATTCAAGATGGTATCGCGGGGAATTATCTGGATGCGGCGCAAATGCCATCGGGAATGCCCATCTGGTTAACATTGGGAGGTATGGATGGACGCTCGTTGCCAACCGTCACTGCCTTAACGCTTACCCGCAATGGCAATGCCGTTACTCTTGATAAACGGTTCTATGACCAGGGTATCTATACCTTACAAGATCTGAAGCAGATGCTTTTGGCAACCCAAGACAGACAGCATGTCTTTGGTGTGGTGCATCCAGCCTCTATGCATAATCTGCTACTGCGCTACTGGCTGGCAGCCGTTGGCATCCATCCCGATCACGATGTGCAACTCAGCACGATTCCCCCAGCTCAGATGATTGCGAACTTACGAGCTGGAAATATTGATGGTTTTTGTGTGGGTGAACCCTGGAATGTCCGCGCGGCTGTTGAAGGTATTGGGTATACGATCGCCACTGATCTAGAAGTGTGGAATGGACATCCTGGCAAAGTTCTAGGCGTTCGAGAAGAATGGGCACTGGCATATCCCAACACTCACATTGCGCTGGTGAAAGCACTGTTAGAAGCGTGTCGCTACTGTATGGATGAGGCAAACCATGAGGAAATTCGTGAAATTCTCTCTCGTCGTGAATACCTGAGCACCGACTTGGAATACATCTACTTGGGTGATCCCAATCCTCAGGTATGCAGTCTTCAACCTTCCCCAAAAGAGTATGCCCACCATCAATTCTACGGTCAGGGTGTCACTCGCCCTAGCCGGACAGAGCACCTGTGGATGATGACGCAGATGGCACGCTGGGGCGACGTTCCCTTTCCACGCAACTGGGTGGAAATTCTGGAGCGCGTTTGCCGTGTTGGTGTGTTTAGTACCGCTGCACGGGAATTGGGCTTGTCTGACATCACCTACAGCCGTGGTGCTATTCAACTGTTTGATGGCACCACCTTTAATGCCGATGATCCGATCGCCTATCTCAACAACTTGGCGATCAAACATGACATCTACATGGCAGATGTGCCGCTAGCTCATGCGTTAGCAACTCCTTAAGCGACTGTAGAGAAGAGCTATCAGCCGTCAGCTATCAGCTTTTCTCTGATCGTCAATCGCTATTAGCTGCCATAGCAATCCGGTTTGCTTTGTAAAAGTTAATTTGGATTCGCTTTCGGCTCCAGGTTTCAAAGCTGACTGCTGACCGCTGACCGCTAATTCCTAAAGTACGCAGTTACTTCTCAACAAGCTCTAATGATCATTCACCCTTTCTAACGATGCAAACTCTAACGACACAATCCACAGCTCATCTTCAATCTCAGCAGGAACCGTTCCTCATTATTGACAACGTTTCTAAAGTTTATCCAACACCAAAGGGCAACTATGTTGTGCTTGATCAGGTGAATTTGCAAGTGCAAGCAGGTGAATTTGTCTGTGTGATCGGTCATTCAGGCTGTGGCAAATCAACCCTGTTGAATATGGTGTCGGGTTTTTCACAACCGACTGATGGCTTAGTGACACTACACGGCAAGCGCATCACAGAACCAGGACCCGATCGCATGGTGGTCTTCCAAGGCTATGCACTCTTACCCTGGCTTACTGCCTACGAGAATATTTATCTAGCAGTGGATTCTGTGCATCCCAACAAGCCTGAAGCTGAAAAGAAGCAGATTGTGCGGGAACATTTAGCAATGGTCGGTTTGGCAGATGCTGCCCACAAACAACCGGGTCAACTTTCGGGTGGGATGCGTCAGCGAGTGTCGATCGCCCGTGCCCTGGCAATTCGTCCAGAAGTGCTCATTCTTGATGAACCGTTTGGTGCCCTGGATGCCATTACTAAAGAAGAATTGCAGGTGGAATTGTTGAAAATCTGGAACGATCATCGCTGTACGGTGTTGATGATTACACACGACATTGATGAAGCGATGTTCCTAGCCGATCGCCTGGTCATGATGACCAATGGTCCAGCGGCAAAGATTGGAGAGATTTTAGAGATTCCCTTTCCCAGACCCCGCGATCGCGATCGCATCATGGAAGATCCAGAGTTCTATAAGCTAAGAAACTATATTTTGGATTACCTCTACAATCGCTTCGCCCACGACGATGAATAAGAACAATGCGAGTGATATAGCGGTTCCCATGAGAGTGTGGTACAAAGGCTGAGGTTTTAAGGCAGAGGGCAGAGGGCAGAAGTGAAAAAGCACGGCGGCTTACCTCCTGCCTCCTGCCTTCTTCTAACGTCATTGACTCCTGCTTCGCCTGTGGAGCCAACAACGTTACCTCCTGCCTCCTGCCTCCTGCCTCTTTGCAACTGCACTTTACTGGATTAGGAACCGCTATCGCTGTCGCCACAAAAGTATTGATAGCCTTGCTTAACCAAAGCTGCTGGCATTCAGCCAGAAATCTGATACAACAAACAGGGGAGAACTTTTCTCACAAAACGTTCTGTTTACCCTTGTAGTCCTGTATCAAAGTGCGATGAAAGTTAAACATGCGATCAATCTGCATAAGGGGCTAACGCCTGCGATCGTCGTGGGCTTGATGTTTGCCTACCAAAATTTTACACTTGGAGCCTGGATCTATTTAGCCCTACACGGCAGCTATGGGTTGCTTTGGCTGCTCAAAGATCGCCTCTACCCTGATAAGCAATGGGAGCAATCTATCTCCGTTGGCGCTGGTACTGGCACGTTCGTTATGCTCATGCTTTACTGGGTCGCGCCCTTCCTGCTCATTAGCCGTGGCACGATACCGCCGTTGCCGCTGGTGGCACTGGCGATCGCGGTCAATATCTGCGGCATCTTCCTGCATTACGTCAGCGATGCTCAAAAGTATTACACCCTCAAGTACCAACCGGGACTGATTACCGAAGGTCTCTTTGCTCGCTGCCGTAATACAAACTATTTAGGCGAAGTGTTGATCTACCTTTCCTTTGCGCTGTTGGCTCAACACTGGTTGCCGTTTGCAATTCTGGCACTCTTGGTCAGCGTGTTATTTGTGCCTAACATGCTCAAGAAAGACCAATCTCGCGCGCGCTACCCTACTTTTGAACGCTATAAGGCAACCTCTGGACTGCTGCTGCCGAAGTTTGGTGTGCCCGCTGTCGCCGATACGCTGACGATCGAGAAGCCTTAAGTGATGCAGCCACAAACCTATATGAAATCTCTTGCTGACCAGAATCGTCCCCTGTCCCCTCTCTGGTTACGGTGGTTGATCATTTTCCTGCTTATTGTGGGGATTGTGTTTCGTTTCGTCAATCTGAACCATAAAGTGTACTGGCACGACGAAGTGTACACATCGCTAAGATCTGCTGGCTATACAGGGCAAGAAATTGGGCAAGCAATCTTTCAGAATCAAGTTTTTACGGCGAAAGAGCTGCTGCGCTTTCAACAGATCAAGCCAGGTAGTACGCCAGCCGACACGGTACGATCGCTGGCAGTAGAAGATCCTCAGCATCCGCCGCTCTATTTTTTGCTCGATCGCCTCTGGGTGCAGATTTTAGGAGAACCGATCGCCGCTGTTTTTGGTAGCCTCCTGACGGCACCGCGCTTGCTGGCAGTCCTCATCAGCCTGCTATCTTTGCCGTTTATGTATGCCCTTGCTTTAGAACTATTTGCCTCTCAGACGGTAGCACTACTGGCAACTGCGTTTCTGGCGCTTTCTCCTTTTGATATTCTGTTTGCTCAAACGGCGCGTCAGTACAGTTTGCTGGCGTTAACGGTGATTGCCAGTCACTACCTGCTGCTGCGGGCGATGCGGCTGTCCAGTGTGCAAAAAGTCCGTTCCCGCGATGTGTTCAAACGCCCGCCGCCTGTCTGGCAGCACTGGGGACTGTATGGACTGGCAGTCACGATCGGTTTGTATACACACCCCTTTTTTGCGCTGACGCTAGTGGGGCATGGAGTTTATGTCGTCCTGGACGCGATCGCCGATGGACAACCTGACAGTATCAAGCAACGGTTGGCTGGCTTTTGGCTGTCCTTCATTGCTGCCGTTGTGCTCTATATGCCGTGGCTCGTTGTCATGGTGCTGAACTTTCAGCGCGCGCTCGACACGACAAGCTGGGCAAGTGTTACACCAGGCTTTGATTACCTGATGAAGCTGTGGACACTCAGTTTTACATCGCTGTTTCTAGACCTCGATTTTGGCTTTGACAATCCCTGGACATTTGCACTGCGATTGCCGATCGTGCTGCTGCTTGGACTGGCATTCTACACACTGGTTCAACGGTGCGATCGCTCGGTTTGGCTCTTTGTGTTCACGGCAACCGTGGTGCCTTTCTTGGTGTTAGCGCTGCCAGATCTAATCCTGGGTACTCGACGCTCAACCGTCAGCCGCTATCTGATCTCCTGTTATCCCGGCATTCAGTTGGCGATCGCCCACCTCATTGCGACAAAGCTCTCGCCCAAACCTCATTACCTCAGTCGCATACCGATGCGATCGACTGCGTCCCGTTTTCGTCTGCGGTTCACACCGTATATGCTGACCTTCATTAACCGCTGGTTCTGGCGGGTGGTTTTGCTGTCTCTCTTCACTGCCAGCGTTGTGTCCTGCACCGTGAGCGCCGCCTCGGATACCTGGTGGCATAACGTACCAAGCTACTCTAATGCTGCTGCCGCCCGTCGCATCAATGCCGCACCATCCCCCCTGATGCTGAGTGATCAGGGCGATGATTTTACCAATCTCGGTGACTTGATCTCGCTCAGCTATCGGCTGAACCCAAATGTGCGGATACTCTTGCTGAATCAAGAGGCGAACTGGGTCACAACCGAGTCCTTTAAATCGCAAATTGACGGTGCGACGGTGCTTGCCTTCCGTCCTTCAAATCAACTGAGGCGATCGTTGGAGCGATCGCACGGTACCCTTCAGCTCGTTTTGCCCATTACTCCTCTCTGGCAGGTGCCAGCTAAGTAATGCCCTCATTGCTTACTGCTTGAATAGCTTGTACAGTATGAATGTTTGAAGGGGAGTAGCTGCTGATGTTATGTCAGCCCATCTGAGTCAACATACTGGTGATGAGCCTGGTTCAGATGACAAATAAGTGTTTTTAGCGATTGGTTTTTCGTTGTTAGCGTTCGAAGTGTTGCTAACAACTAACCACTAAAAACTAACAACTATTTGCAAGCGAGACCTTCACTGAGTTCACAGTTTTGTGAGCTTGGTGAAGCTGCCGCAGTTCTCATCAAGCTCACTTGGATACGAAGAGATCTAAGGAGTTTGAGGATATGCTGGCAGCGTTTACGGCTGGATTACTACTGATTACGGTGTCAGAATTGGGCGATAAAACGTTTTTTATCGCCATGCTTTTGGCTATGCGGCATTCGCGCCGTCTGGTCTTTGTTGGCGCGATCGCAGCCCTGGCAACGATGACCATACTGTCAGTGCTAATGGGACAGGTGGTTTCGCTGTTACCCAAAGCGCTGCTTCATCTTGCAGAGATCACCCTGTTCATCAGCTTCGGCATCAAACTGCTGTACGATGCCAGCCAAATGAGCAGTACAGCCCTTTGTGAGGAAGTAGCAGACGCGAAGGAGACCATTCAACAAGCTGACAGCATTGCTGCGAAGCGAGGGGCAAGACGAAGTATCGTGGTGCAGTCCTTTGTGCTGACCTTTGTCGGCGAATGGGGCGATCGTACGCAATTTGCAACCATTGCGCTTGCGGCTGCAAACGATCCCTGGGGTGTCACAGCAGGCGCAATTCTAGGACACGCTATCTGCGCCGCGATCGCGGTGCTTGGCGGACGGTTACTTGCCGCACACCTTTCAGAAAAAGTGATCACAGCTCTGGGGGGAATCTTATTTATACTGTTTGGCATCGCTGCTTGGATGGAAGGAGCATGAAGAAAATTTCGGGCTGCATGACCTACCCTTGTGGGAAGCAAGCCGTACTGAACCCTTTGCCAGAAGAGCAAAATTGCCACGGTGCAAACGGTCTTTTACATCAGTTTGCGTTCAGACAGTGCTGCCGCCTTTGCCCAGCAGATTCGAGGACAGTGGCAGATTGAAAATCGCTTGCATTGGGTCAAAGAGATGGTGCTGCACGAGGATAAAACTCCTTGGTGTGATGGTCATGCCTTGACCAATATGGCGATTCTCAGAACCATGACAATCAACTTGTTTCGCCAACAGGTCTTTAACTCGATCACCAAAGCGATGCGCCATGTTGCTCACGCTCTAGATCGCCTATTTTCCTTCTTGCAATGAACTAGCCCTTCTTTTTAAGGGGGATTGAAGGGGGATCTAGGTTTTTGCTACTAACAGGCGGACTTTTAAACCATTCTCTAAGAGTGAACGCTGCCATTGGGCATAATCATGCCAGTGAGGATCGCGCCCGTTAACTTGACCATGATCCGATCAGAAAAGCCCATTTTGGCTCCTTGAAGGTCAGCGCCACTTAAATCAGCGCCACTTAAATCAGCGCCAATCAAATTGGCACCCTGAAGATTGGCATGGCGTAGATCAGCTTGCAGCAAATTTGCTCGAAATAAATTGGCACTCGCTAAGTTGGCATGGGAGAGGTTAACTTTATGCAAAAAAGCATCGCTCAGATTAGCGTGGCTCAGATTGGCTTGGCTCAAGTTTCGACCGGAGAAATCCTGCTCTCGCAAATCGGCTCCTTGCCAATCAGTACCGCTTAAATCAGTCGTAGATCGACGACTCGCTGGAGCAGACTGAGGAGACTGTTGCCAAGAGGCGAAATTGGCAGACTGATTCACAGACGATCGCGGTGAAGCGGCAGGAGACTGAGCCGATCGAGATGGAGCGGCTTGAGAAGAAGCTTGAGCTGGCGATGGCTTCGGGTGGGGCGGCTGGTCATAGTAAGAACGAGAATGTTCCCGAGCGGCATAGTCTCGGTATGCGTCTCTGTCTGCATGGCGCTCAGCACGAGCTTGGACGTGAAGCGGGCGCGATCGCAATTGATCCCGTGCCTGGTTTAGCGCTTTGAGCTTTTCTTGCGCTTCCGCTTGTAGCGTTAGATCGTCTTTTGGTAGACGATCAGGATGCCACTGGAACGCCAGTTGTCGGTAAGCCTGATTGACCTCCTCAAGCGAAGATCCAGGTTTTAGTCCTAACACTCGGTAATAACGATCAAAGTCACTCATGCGATCGAGGAAAGTGGGGTTATTCCTAATGCTACAAGGCAGTAGCAAAGAATGGGAAGCAATAGAGTTAAGAGAGTTTTGAAGCGGTCTATCATACTGTTTGACCCCCAGATAATCCCGAACGGCGGGAAACAAGGACGTGCCCTTTTACCATCATCAAAAAACGCCCGCGTCGAATGCTTTAACCGATCTGATTCGCGCCGTCATTCGGATGAATGCCACGGTGCAAAAAACAGGTACACACCTAACGCGAGGTCTGGGACTCACCAATGCGCGGTGGCAAACGCTGAGTGAGTTAGTCGCACTAGAAAAGCGCGTCACGGTCAGCGAATTGGCGCGGCATCTGGGCTTAACCCGGCAAGCCGTACAACGACTGGCTGACGATATGGCAAGCGACGGTCTGGTTGAGTTCATTGAAAATCCCGGTGATGCCCGCGCGATGCACTTGCTGCTCACGGAAGCAGGCAGAGCAATGTATCACGCTGCGTTGGAGCGCGAATGGCAGTGGACAAACGCGATCGCCGCAGACTTTGATGCAGAACAAATCACTCATGCCGTGGCGCTTCTGGAAGACATGACGCAAAAGATGCAAGCTGAAGATTGACAATATATTGTCAATATAGTAGTATTTAGACATTGACAGCATATGGTCTTCTTTCACTCGTAAGCAAGTCACTAGTCTGATGCCACACCCAACCGCTGCCGACCGATTCGATCCGCAGAACCCGCGCTTTGCCGCCGGATGCAGCGTGAGTCGTTTGCTAACTGCAATCAAGCCGCCCGTTCTGTTTTACCCAAATTTTCTCAACTCGGCAGATCACTTCGATTGGTTCCAAAAGTCCCAGCAACTTGAATGGACTCGAAGCGAAATCAATCTGTATGGAAAATCAATTCCCATACCGCGCGATGAGTCTCTGTTTGGCGACGATTTGCACTATGAATATCGTGGCACCCAGATTAAAGCGGCTCCCTGGACTGACTTCTTGCTAGAGGCACGCGATCGCATTCAGTCCTTAAGCGGCTACCAGTTCAATTTTGTCGTTGGCAATCGCTATCGCACTGGCAAAGACTCGATCGGCTGGCACTCCGATAATTTCCCTCAGATTGGTCAAAGACCGGCGATCGCCTCTTTAAGCTTAGGGAGCACTCGCAAATTTAAGCTGCGGCACAAGGACAGCGGTGAAACGGTTGACTACCATCTGGAGAGCGGATCTTTGTTGATCATGCTCCCTGGTTGTCAAGAAGAGTGGGTTCATGCGGTGCCAAAAACCGCTCGTCCAGTGGGCGATCGCATCAACTGGACGTTTAGACCCCATGTAGACGCGATTCTCTAAGGGAGACGCTCCGCCAACAGCAATAACGAGTAAAAAACCACGCGAAAGGAACTATTTATGAACGTTGTAGTCACAGGTTCGTTAGGAAACATCAGCAAGCCACTGACAATCGAGTTAGTGCAAAAAGGACATGATGTAACGGTGATCAGCAGCAAGCCGGAAAAGCAAAAAGACGTTGAAGCGTTGGGTGCTACTGCTGCGATCGGCTCGTTGGAAGACGTTGATTTTCTGGTATCTACCTTTACCGATGCCGATGCCGTGTATACGATGGTGCCACCAAACAACTACTTCGATCACAGCCTTGACCTCATCGCGTATTATCGCAGAATCGGCAATAACTATGCCCAAGCCATTCAACAGTCGGGCGTAAAGCATGTAGTTAACCTCAGTACCATTGGCGCTCATCTAGAGCAAGGTTCAGGCATTCTATTCGGTGCTCACACTGTAGAGAAGATTCTGCATGAACTCCCATCAGATGTAGCCATCACCCATATGCGCCCAACTTCTTTCTACTACAATTTATATGCCTATGTAGATATGATCAAAAATCAGGGCTTGATTGCAACAAACTATGGTGCAGACAAAATCATTCCGTGGGTGTCTCCAATCGATATTGCGGCGGCTGTTGCTGAAGAACTCGAAACACCGCTTGTGGGTAGAAAAGTGCGGTACGTAGCAAGTGAGGAACTTACGGGCAACGAAACAGCGAGCATTTTAGGTGCAGCTATTGGAAAGCCTGATTTGCAATGGATCATCATTCCCAGCGAACAAATGCAAGGTGGTTTAGAAGCGGCTGGCATGAATCCACAAATTGCTGCTGGTTTGGTTGAAATGTACGCCAGTCTTTATAGCGGTTTATTATCAGAAGATTATGACCGCCACAGACCTGCGGTGATGGGCAAAGTAAAGCTGGAAGAATTTGCCAAGGAATTTGCGGCTGCTTTTCAAAAAGGGTGATTGTCTTTAATACCCGTTCGATAGAGCAGCAGATGCGATTTCAACCAGGTTTTGCAGCGAGTTCCTCGAAATAGGTTTGCAACGTCCGAGGCTCGCGATCGAGAATGGTTCGCAGCCCGATCGCGCTTCTGATACGAATGCAATAGAAAGTGATGAGTAACCCAAACAATGTTGCGTTATTGCTATGCTTGTTGTGCTAGCTCAACTTGAGCATCTCGTTCGGGTGCATCATGAGGATGCCGTTGCGCATAAGCACCATCTGACTGTAAATCCCAGGCGTGGCGGTTATCTGCCAAGAAAACATCCAGAGTAGCGCGGAGTTGCGCTGCGAGTTCTGGCTCTTCGACAGGCGTAATGGCTTCGACACGACGATCGAGGTTACGAGGCATCCAGTCAGCGCTACCAATGAACACCTCTTCCTCTCCATTGTTGTGGAAGTGGAAAATACGGGAATGTTCCAAAAAGCGCCCAACAATGCTGATGACCCGAATGCGATCGCTCACGCCTGCCACACCGGGACGAAGGCAGCAAATGCCACGAATAATCAGATCAATCTCCACGCCAGCTTGAGACGCTTCATAAAGCGCCTGAATGATTTGCGGATCAACCAGAGAGTTCATTTTGGCGATAATGCGGCTGCGATCGCCGCGACTGGCATGGTCAGCTTCTCGGCGAATTAGGGCAACCATGCGATCGCGCAGATTCACCGGAGCCACCAGCAGCTTGCGATACGACTGCTGCCGCGAGTAACCAGTGAGAAAGTTGAACAGATCCGTCAAGTCTGCGCCCAAGTCTTCGCGTGCGCTAAACAGCCCCAGGTCGGTATAGAGCTTCGCTGTCTTGGAATTGTAATTACCCGTGCCAATATGCACATAGCGACGGATGGCATCGCCTTCTTGCCGCACAATCAAAACCACTTTGGTGTGAGTTTTTAAGCCGACCACGCCGTAAATCACATTGACACCTGCTTCTTCCAGTCGTCGCGCCCAGTTGATGTTATTTTCCTCATCAAAACGGGCTTTCAGCTCGATTAAGACGGCAACCTGCTTCCCATTTTCAGCAGCGGCAATGAGGGCTTTGACGATCGGCGAATCGCCAGACGTACGATACAGCGTCATTTTGATTGCCAGCACATCAGCATCGTGCGCGGCTTGCGTAATGAAGTGCTCTACCGAAGCTGTAAACGACTCGTAGGGATGATGAACGAGTAAATCTTGCTGCCGAATGAGGGTGAAAATATCTTCGCCCATCTCAGAGGGTGACGTTACGTCCGATGTCACAGCATCAGTGAGTTGGCGCAGACGCGACGGTACTACAGGTGTCCAGGGGGCATCTTTTAAGTCTGGCAGCGGTAATGCCAGCAACGACATCAGATCCTTGAGATTGAGTAGCCCTTCAACTACGTAGACATCGCGATCGGTCAATTCCTTTTCTTGCATTAGGCGATCGCGCACCGCTGACGAGGCAGACGCTTCAATTTCGAGCCGCACCACTGCACCGCCCATCCGTCGCTTCCGTAACTCTTGCTGAATCACTAGCAACAGGTCGTGCGTCAGGTCTTCTTCCAATTCCAAGTCGGCATCACGGGTAATGCGAAAAAGCGAATACTCCTGGATATTCATGCCAGGAAAGAGAAACTCTAAATTATGGGCAATGACTTGTTCCAGTGGTACACCTGCCCAGACTGTGCTGCGATCGGGCGGCTGCAAGTCCGAGGGCAGTGTGACAAAGCGCGGTAGGCTATTAGGCACTTTGACCCTGGCAAACAGTTCCTTGTGCGTGATGGGATCTTTCACCAGCACCGCCAGATTGAGGCTGAGGTTGGAGATGTAGGGAAACGGGTGGGCTGGATCAACCGCCAGCGGTGTCAAAATTGGAAACACTCGCTGCTCAAAATATTGCTGTAAATAGCGCCGTTGCTCCTGGTTCAGATCTGTATAGTTGAGAATATGCACCCCTTTTTCGGTCAAAAGCGGACGCAGTTCACGCTCAAAGTGGCGATGCTGCTCTGTGACCATTGGGCGCAGGCGATCGCTCAGTTCGTCCAGTGTCTGCTGGGGCGTTCTGCCATCTGGGGTCAGCTTGTTGAATTGCACTTCAACCTGTTGCGTCAGAATCGCAACCCGCACCATAAAAAATTCATCCAGGTTGGAGCTAAAGATCGCCAAAAACTTCAGCCGCTCTAGCAGAGGCGTACGTGGGTCAAGTGCCTCATGCAACACGCGATGATTAAATTCAAGCCAGCTCAACTCGCGATTGAAATAGTACTGCGGTTCGCTCAGGTTAATCTCTGGCTTCGTCTCTCTGGCTCTCGTCATGGCGTTACCTGGGGTTGCTGGTGCGATCCTCCCAGAAATGGCTTGGAAAGGAAAGTGTTATGGAACACATGAGTGGCGTTGGCGTTGGTTTCTGGAGAGTTTTGGGGGTTAGCTATCAGCGGGCAGCCATCAGCTTTTTGCTTCCCGTTCCATAGTTGAAAGCAGCAGTAGAGAATTTGGGTAATCCTTCGTTTTTTCTGCGCATACTGATGCTTGAAAATGCCTTGAATCCGGTCAAAGCTTAAGCCTTCTGCTCGACTGACTTGCTCAATACTAGAGAGCTGAACTTGTTGATAAATAGGTTCTTCATAGCGTCGAGTATAATGCCGTCCTTCATTGATAGAAGACAATGATTCAGTAAAATAACGCTGACAATTATGACAATAAAACTGACGACGAGGAACTTTCAAGTAAGTTGCTTGACCAAAGATGGCTAAGTCTCGGATCAAGATAGAGCTTTCTTGCTGAAGTTCTGCGCTCTTTTTTCGCAGTAAGGACAATTCGCTTCTTCAGTGAGAAAACCTAACTTCAAAAACACTTCATTAGATTTCTGAGTGCAGCTTTCAACCGTCACATTGAAAACTTGAGCAGCACATCAAGATGAAAGTCCATAATCATGCTAGAAAAAGCGGGGCTGAACAGAAGTTGTTCAGCCCCGCTTTCGTAAAATGTCCGTACCTACAAAGACGTTGCAGATAAACCCTTAGGATCTTGGATTTAATAAAACCGACTGTTTGCGTAGGATGTGTAAAGCCGTTTCGGCATCCCAGAAAAGCGCAGCGTAACGCATTATCCCTAAGGCTTGCGACGCGTTACGGCTATCGCCTTTGGCGCAGCCATGCCAAAGGCTATACACACCCTACAAAGCCGATCTTACTTAATTCTCATTCCTTAGTAAGCTGGATTCACGGGGTTCGACGCTTGGGGTGATGCTTCCATACTTGCCTGCACATCAGGAGGCAAGATAACCTTATTGACTGCATGGATGACACCATTGCTGGCTTCGATATCAGGTTTAATAACCTGAGCATCGTTGACCGTCACATTACCAGCACCAGCCTGAATATTCAGTGATGAACCTTCAACAGACTTGGTCTCACCAGATTTGATTTTGCTGGAATCAACTTTACCGGAAACAACGTGGTAGCTAAGGATTTTAGCCAGCGTGGCTCGGTTTTCAGGTTGAACCAACTTCTTGATTGTACCTTCGGGTAACGCAGCAAACGCCGCGTCAGTTGGTGCAAAAACGGTGTATGTGCCCCCACCTGCGAGTTGGCGGCTTAGCTCACCGTTACGATCGGCAACGCGTAACAGTGAGTTGAAGATATTGAAGGAATCGCTTCTTTCAACGATCGCATCAATGCTGAGTGAAGCTGAAGCATCTGGCACAGATACACTCGACTGAGTAGGGCTTTGAAGCGGTTCACTGGACGGTCTGGCTGGATCAACCTGTGTCGGCGCTTGTTGCATTGGCGCTGGATCAAGCGGTACCGCTTGGGCAGGACTTTGTTGAGTGGGACTTTGTTGAGTAGGGCTTTCTAACTGACTGCCGCCATTGGGGCTAGTCGTCGTACCCGGAGTTTGCTGAGCCTTAGCAGCTAGGTTGATACCTGTGGTTACACCAGCCGCAGCCAAAAAACCAACAAGTAGCTTGAGTGAGTAGTTCACGGTTTGCTCCTTGGTTACAAACATTAACTTGCCTAGCTTAACCAGTGCCTTAACTGCCAACCTCCCTCCCATGAACTATGCCTAAGGGTAGGTTTGGAGCTGTGTTAAGAAGTCTCTCTACAACGGAAGAAGCTCTCGTAGACGTAGGATTAGCTTGTCAGCGCTTCTTTACTAGCGCTTTGATCGATTCGCATTTATAACCCTCAATTCTTAAGTGATGCCAGTGTGCAAATGTAAAGTGTCCTTCAAGCGGCGATCGCTTTGTGTAGACACAACTGCAACTTTTGTCCTCCCTTTTAACGTCAACATGTCCAGACCCATTTGCACCAGCCTCAGCATCAATTGCGCTGTCTAGCTACAAGCAAAGAACTAATAGACCAGTCATCCCCCCAAGGAGCAAGACCGCCACTACTATAGAAGTAGAACGTGTGTATTTACCCTTGATAATGAGCGATCGACCTCACGGTAAAGTGTTCTCCTGACCGTAACGCGACGGTTCAGGCAAAGCGACCACCCACACACTTCTTGCGACCGATCATGCCCCCGGTGCTACCCTTTGAATTTATCGTGACGGGGAAACCCGTTTCTCACCAAACGAAAGATAAAAAGCGCTTACAAGCCTGGAAAGCACAGGTGCGGGACGTTGCGATCGCGTGTTGGACAGCATCTCAGCCTACAGGCGAAGCTGTGCGCGTGGTAATTACCCATTACTATGATGTGATACCTGGCAACGAGCAGGGCGTACCTGACAGTGACAATATTGTTAAGCCAGTGCGGGATGCCTTAAATGGCGTTATCTACGTTGATGATTATCAAATTACTGACTTTGTCAGTCGGCGGCGGAGCCTGGATGGCTCCTTTCGAGTCAAAGGAATGTCGTTAGTGCTAGCAAAAGGGTTTTGCAGCGGCGAAGAGTTTTTACACATTCGGATTGAAACGGCTCCCGATCCGACGGCTCTAGACTAGCAGCCCCACGAACACTCGCTTCCGGTGTCCGTGAAGCAGTAGTGAACCAGGCAAAAACTTCATCATTCGTTCCGATCTCCTATAATGAAGGATTAACGGGCTTGACTTTAACGTCCTTTAAGGGATTATGGGAGTAGGCACTTATTTCATCCTATGCGTCACTTGGCAGACCAAAACCAGCTCGAACGCCGACGACTCCTTCAGTTGGCGAGAGAATATCGGCAGCAAGGCTATACTGTCACGCTGTACCCCTCTTCCGAAGAACTCCCGCCAGCATTGGCTGACTGTGCGCTTGATTTAATCGCCAAGAGTGCATCTAAGACCGTTGTAGTTGAAGTGCGCACGCGTGAGAACCTGACCCTCAACGGTTCGGAAGACTTGCGTACGCTGACCAAGCGAGTGCAGCAAGTACCTGGTTGGGAATTTGAACTGGTGGTGACCAATCCCCGAAAGCACGCTAGCTGATGACCCCACACTGAACTAGCGCAGACTTGGGGCTAGAAAAAACTCATAGGCAACGATTGCATATTGCACCAAGGCTACAACGTGAGCGTCATATTTCGGCTTGCTTGAAAGATTATGTTCAATTCGCGTGTCACAACCTGAAACGATTGACGTGAGACACGTCAACTAGATGCAACCCCAATACAAAGCTATCAAAAGATTTTTGCTGACCATTATTCTTGTCGGTGATGTCGTCGCGCTAGTGCTATTGCTCGGTGTCATATCGTCGTTGGTGGCATCGATCGCAGTGCTGCTATATCTGAGTCCGTTCATTCCAGATTTGCAAGTACGTCTGGGCAAAGCGGCATCGCCCGATGCAACCACCGCAATAATTCTCTCACTGGCTTGGATCATATTGACGACTTTGCTCGGCAGTCGTCTCTGTAAAGGTGAAGTGCAGCCAAAGCGTAGGCAAGTACGACCACTCAGACATTTAGGTCCAAACACTCCTTATTCAACTCCTTGCAAAGCCTGTTACTACTGGCAGGGCTATGACCGTGAAGCACGACGGTTTTTAGAGCATCCCTGTGCGCTTCATCCAACGGGCAAACCAGACGTTGCCTGCCTGGACTGGCAGCATAGCACCGACCGTTAACCGCCGCGATGGGACTTGGCTTGGACGCAACCACTAGGCTCTGCTGAAGCAACAACTAAACGTTACTGTGGACTTAACGTTAGCTAGCAACGACCGCAAAAGATGGACTTGAGTCGACCGATCGCTTCCAAGTGGTCTGAGAATTGACTGCTCCGTGCGGCTGTTTTCCTACGCTGGGCGACTGTAATGAGTAGACCATAAAAGCTATAGCCACATATGCGAAGAAAAAATATTCAATTACAGTAGCGGTCAAAGTCAAAAAGTCTTGAAAGGTGTCCATAATACATTACCTCAGGCTTTCACTTTACTTTTTCATTAATCGGCGGCATTGTCTGTTGCAGGAAACACCTAATATCGCGGAACAATACACTCTGATCGAGAAATACTGCTGGAAGAACGATAGACTGCATTGTCGGATAAAGTGTGATGACGAATTAATTCATGCCAACCTATGAACCATCCATCCGCGCCAGAATTGCAGCAATTGAAAACCACCCTGAAAGAACAAGGTGTGAAGTATGCGATCGCCAGTTTTGTTGATCTACACGGTATGTGCAAAGCGAAGATGGTGCCGCTGGCGCATTTTGACCAGATGATGCAAGGGTCAGAATTATTTACAGGAGCCGCGCTAGACGGTGTTCCTCAAGCGGTGAACGATGAAGAAGTTGCCGCAATGCCCGACCCAGCCAGCGCGACTATTCTGCCCTGGAATACAGAAATGGTTTGGTTTGCTAGTGATTTACATTTGCAGGGCAAACCGTTTGAAGCGTGTTGCCGCAGCATTCTCAAATCCGTTTTGCAGCAAGCAGCAGCGATGGGCTTTCAATTTAATTTGGGGATTGAAACCGAGTTTTTTCTGCTCAAAGATAACGCTGGACAAGCGGCTCCAGTGAGCGATCGCGATACGTTAGACAAGCCCTGCTATGACCTGCAAGGCTTGCTCGACAACTACACCTGGGTAGACGAAATTGTGCAGGCGATGAACCATCTCGGTTGGGATGTGTATTCGTTTGATCACGAAGATGGCAATGGTCAATTTGAAACCGACTTTGCCTATGCCGATGCGCTAACGATGTCCGATCGCTTAACTT
The DNA here is from genome assembly GCA_019358895.1 of Tildeniella nuda ZEHNDER 1965/U140. Classification (GTDB taxonomy): domain Bacteria; phylum Cyanobacteriota; class Cyanobacteriia; order Leptolyngbyales; family Leptolyngbyaceae; genus Stenomitos; species Stenomitos nudus. The sequence goes on from JAHHIG010000009.1 coordinate 161,785, forward strand.
TTTTTCGCTTGATGGTCAAAGAGCTTGCCCGCAAGCATGGTTACTTTGCCACCTTCATGCCCAAGCCGTTTGCCAATCGCACGGGAAGCGGCGCTCACTACAATATGTCGCTGGCAGATCTGAAGACTGGCGAAAATTTGTTTGTCGATCGCCAGGATTCGCGCCAATGTGGCTTGTCGCAATTAGGCTATCAATTCATTGCTGGAGTGCTGCGTCACGCGCCTGCCATTTGTGCAGTGATTGCACCAACCGTAAACAGCTACAAACGTCTGGTGGCGCGGGGCAGCATGTCTGGCTTTACCTGGGCACCTGTTTACATTTGCTATGGCAACAACAACCGAACCAATATGTTGCGCATTCCGCTGGGCGGTGGACGGGTCGAGTGTCGCGCTGCCGATATTGCCAATAACCCTTATCTGGGGGCAGCCATGATTTTGGCGGCTGGCTTAGAAGGCATTCGTGAAAAGCTCGATCCCGGTGAGCCACACACTGAGAACATGTACACCTGTACAACCGCTGAACTGGCAAAAATGGGCATTCAAACCCTGCCGCGAACGCTGGGAGAAGCGATCGAAGCCTTTGCCGCTGATCCACTCAGTAAATCGGTCATGGGATCATTGATGTATCAAACCTATGTGGATTTCAAAACGCAAGAATGGTTTGAGTATCACAATCATGTGTCTGATTGGGAAACCCAGCGGTATCTCAAATTTTTCTAGCGTTAGTTAACGTTAGTGTGGCTTAACTTAATGTCGAGCCTGGTCTGCCCAGGGTGTAAGAACGGTTGAGAGCCACTTCAAGCCGGAATCGATCGCCAGCCCGATCAAGCCAATGAGCAAAATGCAAAACAACACTTTATCTGTTTGCAAATACCGTTGGGCTTGAATAATACGGTATCCCAATCCACTTTGAGCAGCAACGAGTTCGGCAATCACCAGATAGTTCCACGCGCCAGAAATATTGACGCGCAATGTATCCAGGACGCTGGGAAACGTGGCGGGAATGATGACTTTAAACAGAACCTCCCGCCGATTGGCACCCAGCGTATACGCAACGTTGATCATCTCGCTGGGGATAAACTTAACGGCATCGGCAACCATAATGGCGTTGTACAACACAACACCGAGCGTGATGATCAAGATTTTTGATTCTTCGCCCAAGCCCACCCAAATCACAATGAGCGGTACGAATGCCGTCACTGGCATATAGCGCACCGTGCCGACAAACGGTGTAAACAGGCTATTCATGCTGTAGAACGTGCCCATGGCAATCCCCATTGGCACACCAACGACGGCTGCGGCAACAAAGCCCGCTAACACTCGACCGCAACTTACTATCACATCCAGTAGGAGGTCGTTCTGGGTGAACATTTCAATCCCAGCTTGTATGACCGCTGTTGGGGTGGGCAAAAAGATGGGTGGCACCAGTTTGGCATAGCTAACGATCGCCCAAATCGTCAACGGCACTATCAGCGCGATCGTGATAATAAGGGCTGCCAGACGGCGCGGGAATCCTTGACGAATACTCCAAAAGCGCGAAGGCTCTAGATAACGATAGGTGGGAGTAGAAGGAGGGGAAACGAGACTCGCATTAGCCACTGAGATTATCCTTTATCAAGTTAAGACAACGAACTGCAATAGACAAATTGAAATTAGCAGTCTGTTCTAAACCTTGCAGTTCATCAGACTGATATATCTTGCAGTTCATCAGACTGATATATTAAGGTCAAGAATTGCTGACATCCACTCAGTTTAAGGAAACCTTCGCACTGTTTTGTAGTTAAGGCTACTCCCTCGGGTGCATCCCAATTTTGCAAGGTCAAGTTTTTTCGGAGTGCGAGCGTCTCGCTCGCGAGCGAGACGCTCGCACTCTGGAAAACAAAACTGAGATACACTCACTTGCCCTAGAGCACTTCTTAATCTGATGAGGTGCAGGCGAGAGTTTGAATCCTTTGTATGTGTATGAATACAGAGAGTATCTTTTGAATTTACAAATTGCTACTTTTTATTCGATTGAATGGAAATATCAATCCTGATACCAGCGATCGCCTCACTCATTTTGGTTCTTACTCAATTGCCAAATTTGTTTGCTTTTAGGGAACGAACGGAGCCTTTCTGTATTCAAATTGACACTATGCAGCGCCTACATCGATTTTACTGATGAGGCTATCTGTGTTCTGATGTCTTATCTCTAAGAGCTTAATCATGCCTGACACTCGACTTCAAGATTTGAGGGGACAAACCGATCGCTCTGCTGCCGATCTGACGCTGACTCCGCCCAAGCTTGAGGTACGCGGTTTATTTAAATCATTTGCGATACAAAAGCAATCGCTGACCGTGTTAGATAACATCAACTTTCACATTGCTTCGAGAGAGTTTGTGTGTCTGGTAGGGGCTTCAGGATGCGGTAAGTCAACGCTGCTAAACATTGTGGCAGGCTTGGCAACGCCCTCTGCGGGAAGTGTGCTTGTAGATGGGCGAGCCGTTAGTGGACCTGGCTCTGATCGCGGCATGGTGTTTCAAAACTACACGCTGTATCCCTGGCTGACGGTTTCCCAAAACATTGCGTTTGGGTTGCAACTTCGTAAAATGCCCAAAGCCGAGCAGCGCGATCGCATCAATTACTATCTGAATGTGGTGGGGTTGACTCAGTTTGCCAAGTCCTACCCCAAGCAATTGTCGGGCGGCATGAAACAGCGCGTTGCGATCGCGCGGGCGCTAGCCAATGAGCCAGCCGTCTTGCTGATGGATGAACCGTTTGGAGCGCTGGATGCACAAACCAAAGAGCAAATGCAGCAGTTCTTGCTGGAGCTTTGGGAACAAACGCACGTTACCGTTCTGATGATCACACACGATGTCGAAGAGGCAATCTTTTTATCGCAGCGCGTTTACGTCATGAGTGCGCGTCCTGGACGCATGAAACTGGAAGTGCCAGTGGGATTACCAGAGCATCGTGATTTAGAGATGAAATTATCGGCTGAATTTGTTGAAATCAAACGTCAGATTCTACACTCTCTGCGCGAGTAAAATCATCTACATTATGCGAAATTTGCAATGACTACTGTAACCGGAACAGGCAGCTATCGAGAACGGCTGATTCCTGCTGCTGAACTGCCTTGTTTCCCAGACCCGCCGTACCCAGCAGCCTACCCTTGTTTACTTCCTGATGGGGACTACCTGGAACTGCCATTTCTCGCTCTGCCGCCTAATTTTGACACTGCGATCGCGTTTCTATGTTCTAATCAAACGTCGTTTGAAGTCGAAGATCGCCTTACCACTTACATGGCAGATTTAATTCGCGATCGTCAGCCTGAAGTGGTGGTTGGAATGCCCACTCTAGGCATGGTCTATGCATCGATCGTCGCTAAAAAATTGGGGCACGATCGGTATGTGCCGCTGGGCTATTCCCGCAAATTTTGGTACGAAGAAGCGCTGTCGGTTCCTGTTCGCTCCATCACCAGCCCAATCACGCCAAAGACCGTCTATATCGACCCAAAATTGCTAGAGCGGTTGGACGGTAAACGCGTCATTCTCGTCGAAGATGTGGTGAGTACTGGGGGTACACTTTCCGCAGAAATTGCCCTTATGCAAAAAATTGGTGCAAATGTAGTTGGCATTGTCACTGCCGTTAAAGAAACCAACGTTTGGGTTAATAAACTGAGCGCGATCGACCCAACCTATCCCACACTGGTAACGGCACCCATCCGGTGTCCATTATTCTCCAAAGTTGCTGGTGGATGGATTCCGGTTGAAGGAACATTGCCACCCTGATTTAAGTGCACTGACAGCAGACGAGCAAAAGCGTGATTTTGGATACTTCTTTTCTGCATCTGCATGATACAAGTATTGGCATTAGACTCATAAACCAGGAGTAAAAAACTCAAATTGAAGTCATGATTCTGTACTAAAAACCTATCGCTTCTAGGGTTCCGATTCAGCCTGATTGCATCATGTAAGGTGAATGACTGGTCCGAGAGAAGCAAACTGTCTAGCAGCAATGCAGTACAGTCACACGGCGGGATAAAAGCCCGGGAGAGACGATTAACAGCGTTGAGCTGTTGCGCCTCTTTCGGGTTTTTTAGTTGCCAAACCATGTTTTTTGTGATTTACTTCACGTTCTTAAAGGATTCTCAGATGTTTAAGTTTCGCTCAATCAAATTGATTGCCTTCGCCCTGGTTGCCCTCTTTTGGACTGTAGCTTGTACGCCTCAAGCAGCAAACAATAATCCGACCACGACGACGGCTGCCCCGACTCAAACACTAAGCGTTGGCACTAACCCCTGGTCTGGTTACTCAGGTCATCACGTGGCTGTGAAGAAAGGTTTTTATGATCAAGCTGGACTCAAGCTTCAAGACACGTTGTTTCAAACAAATAGCGAGGAAATTACCGCCTTTCTCTCTGGTAAGCTCGATGTTGCTTGGATGACTGCGGGAGATGTCATTCAAATGGCAGGCAAAGATCCTTCCCTTAAAATCATTTTCCTCTGCGATTATTCAAACGGCTCAGATGGCATTATCGGACGCGGCATTAAAGCTCCAGCAGAACTAAAAGGCAAAACGCTGGCGCGTGAAGATGTGTTGTTTGAGAAAGTTTTGCTACGTGCTTACCTTGAAAAAGGTGGATTGACTGAAAAAGACCTCGTCATTAAAGATTTGCCTGCTCCTGATGCAGCGACTGCGTTTAGCGCCAGACGAGTTGATGTCGCCGTGACGTATGAACCCTTCATGACTAAGGCAGCAAAAGAAGGCGGCGGCGAAGTGATTTTTAGCACGAAGGGCACAAATTTAATTGCCGACGTTTTGGTAACGCGCCCAGATCTAATCGCCAATCGCAAAGCTGAATTAATTTCGTTTCTCAAAGCAGCCGACAAGGGTATTAAGTTGCTGAAGGCGGGCGATGCTGAGGCGATCGCGGCGGCAGCAGGAAAATTAGGCATTAAACCCGAAGAGTTGCGCGAACAACTCGCTGGAATTACCCTGTTCGATATTGAGGGCAATCAGACGATCGGATTCAATTTAACAAATCCCAACAACGCCATTAAGAGCTTTGAACTGGTTGCTAAAGCGGCATATGATTTCAAAACGGTGCCGCAGGTGCTTGATGTCAAAACCCTCTACGATGATTCGCTAGTCAAGTCTCTCTAGCCTTGTAGTCAGTGATGTCCCTCGCTGACTCCAGTTCTGGGATGATGATGGAACCATTGCCATCCCAGAGACACCGCTCGTACTGCCATAAAGAGCGATAGCGCTAACCAGAGCAAATGATTGCTCTGAAGGCACCAAGCAATCACTGCGATCGGCACAAACCCAAACAGCACCGCTTGCAGCGTCGATCGCCGCAAAATTCGTCCTTCAGTCAGTCCTAGAAAATAGCCATCGAACATATACGCAAGGGAGCCAAAACCCAGCACAGGAAGCAGCCAGAGCACATATTGCTTCAGGTAAACTAATACCGGGGCGTGAGCGATGAGTCGCCCAAACAAACGATCGGGAGCTCCAATGAAAGCGATCGCAACCAGCGCACCGCAGACGAGGCTCAGCCCACCCGCGATCGGCACCAGTTGTTGCAGTTGGCGCAGGTTGCCTTGACCGCGAAAGAATCCCGCTAGACTTTCAGTCGCAAAGGCGATGCCGTCAATGAAGTAGGCAGCCAGAGTGACCACCTGCAACAAGATGGCGTTGGCAGTGAGGGGAATAGTGCCAAAGGCAGAGCCAAGATTGGTAAAGACGGCGAAGGTCGAGATAAGGGCAAAGGTGCGAATCAGGATGTCCCGATTGAGCGTAAGCACGGTGGTTAACGCTGAGACATCCCATAGGTTGCGGCGGCTGGCTTGAATTTGTTTGGGCTGTATGTCTCGGCTGAGCATTACCAAACCCACCAACAGCATGAGGTACTGGCTGATTGCCGTCGCAAGTCCAGCGCCAGCACTTGCCCAATCGAGGCGCACAATGAACCAATAATCAAGCGCTATATTCGCACCACTGTTAACAGCGGTAAGGATGAGGACACGATCGCTGTGCGATCGTCCCAGCAGCCAACCGATGAGGACGAAGTTGATTAGTGTGGCAGGCGCACCCCAGATGAGAGCGTTGTAAAAGGTCTGCCCAGCGGCTTCCACATCTGGAGTGGCACTCAACATCGCAAAGCCAAGCTGCCGCAGGGGTACTTGCAGAAGCACGATCGCCAGCCCCAGCAGCAACGCCAGAGCACCATGCCGCAGCCCAATCAAGAGTGCTTCTTCCTCATCGCCACGCCCAACTGCCTGTGCGGTCATGCCCGTTGTGCTCATGCGCAGAAAGCCGAATGTCCAGTACAGATAGTTGAACACAACGGTTGCCAGTGCAACCCCTGCCAGATGCCGAATATCAGCCAGGTGTCCCAGGAAGGCTACGTTTAGCAGTCCCGCGATCGGCACCATCACATTCGAGAGGATGTTAATGGCTGACAGTGTGAGAAACTGCCGCAGAAACGTGGGGATCTGGAGAGTAGACAAAGACTAACGCTACTACTTTTGAGTCTTGCTCTTGTTTAGTGTATCGCCGTCTGGTTCGGGTTAAATAGCAGCAATATAGCGGTTCCCATTAGAGGGCGGTTACAAGGGCTGCGGAAGGCAGGAGGCAGGAGGCAGAAGGAAAGCCACCGTGCTCTTTAACTTTCTGCCCTCTGCCCTCTGCCCTCTGCCCTCTGCCCTCTGCCCTCTGCCCTCTGCCCTCTGCCCTCTGCCCTCTGCCTTCTGCCCTCTGCCCTCTGCCTCTTTGCGACTGTACTTCACTGAATTAGGAACCGCAATAACGCTGCTAAACTTGACTAATCGGCTGAAAATTCTGGCGTTGCTGAATCGAGGTATGAACCGCGAAATCCGCCCTCACCCTAACCCTCTCCCAAAGGGCGAGGGGACAAGAATTCTAGCTCCCTTCTCCCTGGGGAGAAGGGCTGGGGATGAGGGAAATCATACTTGTATTCAGCAACGCCAAAATTCTCACCTCAGAGTCAGTTCACCCAACGCCTCACTGATTACAGTAGAAAAGTTGTCTTCAGCTTTTGCAATGCAGCCGTTATTGTCTATCCTCTTGCTACCGCTTCTCCAAGCCTGTACCAACGCTCAGCTTAGTCCTATGAGTCGTACACCAGAGTCTTCGCTTCGTGCAGCACAATCGGAAACCCGCCGTGTTGCCTCAACATCCGATCGCTCAGACGTTAGCTTTAACCTGGGTGACCATCAGTGGAAGCATCGTATCGTACTGCTGTTTGCACCCTCGGAGCGATCGCCAGCCTATCAGCAACAGATGCGGCAGTGGAATGCACATCAAGCGGACATCCGCGATCGTGACCTCAAGCTAGTCGAAGTCTTGGGAACAGGCGAAAGTCGAGCCGATCAGCAGCCCATAGCTCCGACATCCGCTGCACGTCTCAGACAACAGTTTGGAGTCACTCCAGAATCGTTTGCCGTAGTTTTGATTGGCAAAGATGGCACTGAGAAGCAACGAAATCAGTCACCTGTTGATCCAACGGCACTGTTTCGCACGATCGATGCTATGCCGATGCGCCAGCAAGAACGGCGCTCTCAACAGTAGCTTTAACCCTATGAACGCTCCTAATGCAATGGCTTTGCTTGACGAACGTCATGGCACCAATGCGCCCCATGCCGATCGCCCCTGGAATGAGCATTCAATCCCCTCAAGGCAGAAGGATCAGCCGTTTCGATCGCCTTACCAATCAGCGGTTGCAAGTTTGGTGAAATGGGAACCGCGTCCCGGAACAGTTCCAGATATTGAACGAGAGCAGTACGCTTGACCCCGCCTTTCCTTACGGCATCACGAGTGGGATGAACCGTGGCAGATGCGGCGGCACAACCGTTCAGAGCTAGCGGTAGCTGCTGATGCAGGAACTGTACACAGCCCTTAGGCAATGCCAACACCGCCCGTGACACCGTAAACTTCTCCAGTGATAAAACTTGCCTCCTGAGACGCAAGCAGCACATAGACAGGAGCAATTTCTACGGGCTGTCCGGGTCGTCCCAGCGGTACCTCAGAGCCAAATTTTTCAACTTTCTCCTGAGTCTGACCACCGCTGGGCTGTAGCGCCGTCCAAAAGGGACCGGGCGCGACTGCATTGACGCGCACACCCTTTTCAATCATTTGCTTGGAGAGAGATTTGCTGAATGAGACGATCGCTGTTTTCGTCATGGCATAATCAACCAGGCTCTGCGACGGGTCATATGCCTGAATAGACGTGGTATTAATAATCGCTGCACCTGGTTTTAGGTGCGGCACTGCCTCCTGCGTAGTTATTTTTTAGCAAGCTCTTAGCTGCACTGACGCTAGTTTGGCAGTTTGCCCAAACCCAGGTAACGTTTGCGCTATACGGCACCTGCCCCCAATGCGATCGCTCGTCGCACAGCGGTATCGGCATTCACAAAACCATTCCCGTAAGCAAAGTCATAACCAGGCGCACCCAGGTCATAAGCCGTTTCAGAAAGGATTTGCTGTACCTGTGTTGCCGTCAAATTCGGGTTTGCACTCCAGACAAGAGACGCAACACCTGTGACATTGGGTGCAGCAGCAGACGTGCCAGTAAACTGCGGGTCGTAGCCAAAGACTACGCCGCTTGGCGAAGCGACTGCTCTAGTTGCAACGACGTTTGTGGGTCCCATTAAAGTCAATCCGTAGCCATAGTTTGAGTAGGGCGCGCGTGTGCCGGGTACAACGGCATTGCCGCTACTATCCACAGTGCCAAATGACGCTCCCACTGCGATGACATTGCTGTAGAAGTTTGCTAGATAGGCTGGGTAGGCGAGGCTACTGGAACCATCATTGCCAGAAGCAATGACAAACAGCACATCCGTTTGATGGCTGGCAATCAACTGCTCAAACGCAGGCTCGATCGTGGTTGCAGTCAAACTCAAGTTAATGACCAGGCGCTGTCCGTTTCGAGCCGCTTGAGCAATTAACGCCTGAGTTGCCTGGGTCAGGTTGCGATCGCCCGCCTCTCTCCCTGAAATCACATCCACCTGAGCCACTGGAGAACTCCAGTTGATGCCGCTGAGACCGATACCATTATTGCTGATGGCAGAAAGGATGCCTTCTACCGCAGTGCCATGTGACGTTGGCTCAGCAAACTCATCGGCAAGATTGCCATCAATAACAATGGGTATGCGTAGGTCGGGATGAATGCCAGCGCTATTGAAGCCTAACCCGCTGTCTTCAATACCAATCAGAACGTTATTTGAGCCAGTAGTCAAGCGCCATGCACTTTGCACACCCATCATAGTCAGGCTCCACTGTTGTGAGAAGAGCGGATCATTTGGGATGATAGCTAGATTGAAGGTGCGATCGGCAAAGCGGATACTGTCAATGCCTTCAAACAAAATTTGGTTGCCATTACTCAAAAGAAGTCCATCAAACATCTGTGTTCCATTGCCAGAATCAAACAACACGCCATTGCCGTTGATGCCGATTAAATTGAAGCTTACACTACTCGACAACACAGTGGAAAGGTCAAGCAGATCGCGTCTGCCGCTGCCAAACGCCAGGTTGCCATTGCCTGAGAACACCGAATATCGATAGTTTGCATTGTAGGTAAACGTATCGGCGCTTAATGTTCCCTGCACGATTTGTAACCCACCAACGGGTGTTGCAGCCAATTGCAAGCTGTAGTTGGTGTTACCGTTAAATTGGTTGACTAAAACAATGTAGCTTCCGGCTGCTAAATTGTTCAATACAATGGTTTCTGAACTGCTACCAGCCGTGATCGATGCAGCAAGAATCTCACCCAGATCGATCGCGCCATTGCCATTTGCGTCACGAATCAAATAGGCATCAGCATCGGCACTTAACCCACTTAAGTTCAGACTAAAGTTGCTGGTATTGCTTAATGAGAAGCGGTAAAAGTCAGCAGAATCGGCACTGCCAACAAAATCATTGAAACGTTGGGTATTGTACAAGCTGCCAATGTTGCGGGCAGTGTTCAAGGTGTTGCCAGCCGCATCAGCCGTGAGTGTCAGGTTGTAGGTAGTGTTGCCGCTATAGCGTATCACGTCAACAAAGTAAGTTCCGGCTGCCAGTCCAGTCACATTGATGGAGTCTGGAGTTGTGCCGGGTGCAACCGATGCGGCAAGTACATCATTGCTATCGATCGCGCCATTGTTATTATTATCTCGAATCAGGTACAAATCAGCATCGGCGCTCAATCCATTCAGCGTCAAATTTAGGTTGCTGATGGCATTCAGTTGAAACCGATAAAACGCTTGCGGGTTCGCATTGGTCACAAAGTCGTTGGTGCTGCGTTGCCCAGTGAGAATGCCAAAATTTGCGGCTGTACTCAACGTACCACCAGCACCACTGGGCGTAGTAGTAATGGCAAGTTGGTAGTTCGTATCACCTTGGTATTGAGTCACTTGGATGAAATAGTTGCCTGCGGCTAAGCCAGTGAGATCGATCGCCTCTGGATTGCTACCAGGAGCGATCGCGTAGCTCAATACTTCACCGCGATCGACCATACCATTGCTGTTGGCATCTTGAATAAAATAAAGGTCAGCATCAGCGGCTAATCCTATCAGGCGAAGGCTGAGGTTACTGCTGGCAGTGATTTGAAAGCGATAGAAGTCATTGGGATCACTGCTGCCAACAAAGTCTCTCACTGTACCACTGCCGCTAATCACACCTAAGTTGAGCGCTGTTGAAAGTGTATCGCCCGCGGCATCAGCAGCTAGGGTCAAGGCATTGTTAGAAGTAAATTCAGAGAACGAAGCTGGGCGACGATCGAACGTAGCTGCTGTGACATCTGCCGTACTATCATTCAGCGCACTCGCTTGCATCCAGTGGTCATGTTGCAGTGGATCCGTGAAATCCGTTGAAGCCAATGTGGTTGTAAATGTGGTTGCAGACGTTTGCAAAGCTGATGTCGCTCCATTTGAGCTAGAGAAATTGAAATCACTCGATCGCGGAAGTTTGGCGAACATCTTCGTTTCCTCATTGATAGAGAACTATAAGGCTTAAGGGGCTTTGCTGAATTGATGTCTGAATGCTTAGATTTGCCCTCACCCTAGCCCTCTCCCAAAAGGAGAGGGAACAGGGGCGTTCTAGCTCCTTTCTCCTTGGGGAGAAGGGTCGGGGATGAGGGCGATTTATACCTGCGTTCAGCAACGCCGCTTAACGTGACGAAGTGCTTTAGACATCACTGCGCCAGAGTTTACGCAGTTGCATACAGGGTTGTCCCCGTCGCACCGTTGGGTTTCCAGCTTTCCAGTAGTAGACGCATCTCAACGATCGCGCTAATGCGAGCTGAGACAGTTAGCACCCTCGTGTGAGAGCGCCAATTGAATCATTCAATCCAGTCATTTTTTAGGCAGAACAGTGACTTAGCGTTCTATTGAAAGCAAATTTTTCCCTAGCGTTTCAGCTTGCATTTTTTCTAAAAGCAAACATCTAACTCTTTGAGCGAAGGCTATTCTCGTGAACAGAGATCGTTATCTGACCAGAACTTACAGTTTTGATGGGTGCAGTCAACCCAAGGTGCGTTGAACTGCCGAGGAGCTATCAGTCAGGCAGCCGTTAACTGGTATATTTTTCATATATCTTTACAATGCGTCTTACGGCTTCGATCCAGAGGTATGACGAGCCATCGCTTTAATCGCAGAGCTTAGCTTGTTACAAACTTTTGTAACTATTGCTGCGACTTCCCCACATCGATCTGATAAATACTTGCGCCCTGCTCTAGTTGCCAGCTCCAATGAATGAACGGGATCATCAACTTAACCAGTTAGTTTGTAAGGCTTGTGCTTGTGCTGCGAGTAGCCCAGAGCGTCAGCGTTGTTTGGATCAACTGATTCGGCAACTGACAGAATCGGGGCGGCTCTGGTATCGATCGGACATTCCAGATACTGACTTTCAGGATATTCTCCAAAAAAGCTGGATCTACCTCTGCCGCAATCTGTGCGAAGCGACAACGGCTGCTGTCCCATACGATCCAACACGATCGAGCGTTCTGACCTGGCTCAATGCTTACATCAAAATGCGTGTGTTGGATTATCGCCTGGAAAGTGAACGGGTGAGACAGCAGCACATCAGCGAGAAGGTGATGGCAGATGGCAACGTGCTCAATCCGATCGACCTGCTTCCAGCCCCCAATGCTGCGCCACCAATCCTGCAAGAAATACTAGCCTGGGTCGAACGAGACAGCGCGGTGTTGTGCCGTGTCTATGTGCGCGATCGTCCAGATATCCATTGCAAAGCGCTCATTCTACGTCGCTTACCGCCCGACGAAACGCCCTGGCACCAGTTGGCACAAGAGTTTAAGCTCTCCGAGAACACCCTGCGGGGCTTCTACCGACAAAAATGCTTGCCCCCTTTGAAAGAAGCTGGCAGACAGCTTGGCTATCTTTAATAGCCAGTGCCATCAGCAAAGATTCAATTCCATCAGCCCAGTTCCATCAGCAACAGACCATCCGATTCAAACTTCCAACTCTTCCCGATCATGACCATGCCTACTCATCCATCAACGACTGTGGTGTCGATCGCCGACAGCGATCGACAGACGGCACTTAACTTTGCCCAGCAGCAACCCACCCGTGAAAAAGCAACTCAGGTGTACCGGAATACATTGGCAGTGTTAGCCGCCAAACACTGTTTGGATTGGTTGGAGATTGCGACTGAGCTAACAGCAAGCGACTGCTGGAATCCGTTTAGTCGGCTAGTAACAGATGTCGCCGATCTGCACGTGACGGGTTTAGGTCGGTTAGAATGCCGCCCCATTAGCCAAAAAGAACCGTCTTGCTACGTGTCATCAGATAGTTTGGACGATCGCATTGGTTACCTGGTCATTCAACTGGATCAACCCTATCAGGAGGCGACCATTTTGGGCTTCTCGCCCAGTGCGAACCGTGAACCCGCTCATCAGCCTGCAACTCGCTTCCATCGTCGTTTGAGTTTTTCTTCCAGCGTGAGCAGCGAACGGTTGCCATTGCAACAACTGCAACCGCTGGAGGCGCTGCTGATTCACCTCGAATGGCTCCAACAAGCTCTCCACTGGCAACCGCAAACTCATCTCAGCCCGTGGTTACACAATCTTGCCGAGATTGGTGATAGCGCCTGGCAAACGATCGAAGCGCTGCTGGCACAGTTGGATAAACCTACGTTTGCCTTCCGCAATCAGGGCATTGCGCCTGATGCGCCTGACCTTCAACGGTTGGTCGAGCAGCTTTATACAAGCCAGCGGTTTAGCTATCCCCGATCGGACATCCCATCAGATCCCAATACGAAAGCAGCGCTAGTGCAGCTCATTCAGTCTACATCCGATGAGGAAACTCGCTGGAAGGCGGCGGAAATTCTTTGGACGATCGATCCAGGTCATCCGGCTACGGGTGTAAGGCGTGTGCTGGACTTGGGTTTGCTGCTAGCAGGACAGCGGCTGGTGCTCATGGTGGCAGTCTTACAGTCAGACAGTGCTGCCAGTTCAGAGCCTCGCCGCCTCTCAATCCTGGCACGCGTGTATCCGCTGGCAGAGCAGGGCTACTTACCAGCAGGATTACAGTTGGCAGTGTTGGGGCAGGATGGACACCTTGGACTGGAAACAGAGGCAAGAGAGCGAGACAATTACATTCAACTCAAACTGCGAGGAGAATTTGGCGAACAATTTAGCATTCGGCTCTGCTTAGAGGATGATGTGATTGTGGAGTCTTTTCTGATCTAAAGCAGGTGTGACTTGAAGCTGGTTTGATTTGAAGCTGGGCAGCGAAAACCGATGGCTGACGTTAGCAGTAAGCTGATTGTATTGAGTGTTGGCGATGGAGATTTCGATCGCGGCTTTCCTGTGGAGCTTCGCATTGGTCACGCTGGCAAGCCACACAATGTGGAATTTCGAGGGCGCTTACCATCCGCGCCAGAACTGCCACAACTCTATGCTCGCTGGCAAACGGCTTACTACAGTTGGGGTGCGAACCATCGCTGGTGGCGCGTGCTCCGCGTCGATTTTCCACCGCAAACCACCAACGTTTCTTACTGGGATGAGTGCAATCACTCGGCTCAGGCACTACAGGAACAGTTAAAGCACTGGTTTGATCAACCAGAGATGCGAGATTTGCGTGAGCAGATTCTCATTGAAGTGCATCGGCAAGATTTGGCGCGTTTGATTGTACGGACTCAAGACCGCTGGCTGCGTCGCTTGCCCTGGCATCTCTGGTCGTTGCTAGAGCGTCTGCCACGACTAGAAATTGGCATCAGCGCTCAATACGCTGAAACGTCAAGACGGCTCAGTAGCCCGGTCAAAATTCTGGCGGTGCTGGGCAACAGTGAGGGCATTGATCTGCAAGTTGATCGCACCCTGCTAGAACGATTGCCGAACGCCAAAGTGACCCGTCTGGTCGAACCCACACGACAGGATTTGAGCGATCGCCTGTTTGAGCAACACTGGGATGTGCTCTTTTTTGCAGGGCACAGCCGCAGCGAAGTGAATGGTGAAACGGGGTATATCTGGATCAACGCCACCGATCGCCTTACCCCTGGCGAACTCAAATTTGCGCTCAGTCGCGCGGTTAAAAATGGCTTACAGTTGGCAATCTTCAATTCCTGTGATGGGTTAGGGTTGGCGCGAGAACTAGCGGATTTGCAGATTCCTTACCTGATCGTGATGCGCGAGCCTGTGCCCGATCGCATTGCTCAGGCATTTCTCCAATACTTTCTCAAAGCCTTTGCTCAGGGAGAACCGTTTTACCTGGCGGTGAGGCAGGCAAGAGAACAACTGCAAAGTATGGAGGCAACCTATCCCTGTGCCTCTTGGCTGCCAGTGATTTGTCAGAGTCCTGCTGCACCCATGCTCAAGTATCCCCGTCACAACTCACGCCAACGCTTGCTCATCGCCGCCGCAGGGTCGATCGCCCTTGTAGGGATCATCCTGCTGCTCCAGCAAGGGTGGCAGGAGACTCAGATGAGCGCCCGCATGAGTTTGGGTGGAACCCTTTTAGTCACATCAGTCACCAATGTGGACAAAGTAGCAGGTGTAGCCGCTTTCAGGCGCGGTGATTTTAACAAGGCTGTCAGGCAGTTTGAACGCTCTCTACAACAGCAGCGCAACGATCCAGAAACGCTGATCTATCTCAACAATGCTCGTATTGCGAATCGCCAAGCCCTCAAGCTTGCAGTGAGTGTGCCGATCGGCAGCAATGACGCAGTTGCGCAGGAAATTTTGCGGGGTGTTGCCCAGGCTCAGGATCAGGTGAATCGACAGGGCGGCGTTGGTGGACACGCGTTAAAGGTATTGATTGCCAACGATGATAATGATCCGACCCTGACCAGAGCGATCGCCACTCGCCTGGTGAAAGACTCTCAAGTGTTAGCTGTGGTCGGGCACAACGCCAGTGATGCGTCCGTCGTGGCGGCTCCAATTTACATCCAGGGTGGATTGGTCATGATTACGCCCACTAGCTTTTCGGACAAACTTTCATCGATGGGTACCTACATTTTCCGTATGGTGCCCAGCATTCGCTTTCTGGCAGATAAATTAGCGACCCACTATATCAAGTTCCGTCCCAACGCCAGAATTGCGATTTGCTCTGATGGCTCTGCTGTAGACAATGAATCCTACCGTAATCAGTTTGCCAATGGAGTGTTAGCCCAAGCAGTGATACACCCTGGAGCAGAGTTGGTGCAATTTCCTTGTGATTTCTCAGCCAAAAATTTTGACCCCAATGTCGCCATCACGAACCTGATCAAGCGGGGTGCTAATACCTTACTGCTGGCACCCCACGTCGATCGCATTAGCCAAGCCACTGCCACTGCCAGAGCCAATCGCGGACGCTTAAAACTGCTGGGAAGCCCAACGCTTTACACTGCCAAAACCCTGGAGTTGGGACAAGGAGCAGTGAATGATCTGCTGCTGGCAGCGCCCTGGCATCCTGGTGTGTCGCCCACTACTGCCTTTGCTCGTGAAGCAGCAGCCCTTTGGGGTGGATCAGTGAATTGGCGCACAGCTATGTCATACGATGCTACGCAGTCAATCGCCGTTGGCTTGCAACAGGCGATCGCCACTGGCAGCAGCATCACTCCGACCCGTGAAGGGCTGAAAGATGTTCTTCGCAGTGCAGACTTCTCTGTCAACGGCGCAAGTGGTACCGTCCGCTTTATTCAATCGGGTGAACGTCAAATTACCTCTAGCTTTGGTGTGCTTGTCCAGGTGCGATCCAGTCCCAAAGCCCCCTTTGGCTATACTTTTGTGCCGTTATCAACTAAGAATGTCAATGCACAATAAAGATTTGTAAAAATTGCCACAGTTAAATGATAACTTGCCGATAACCCAATAGCAGTTGATAGACAGCAATAATTTTGTAGCAACGGTGTTGTTTGAGAAGGGCAACGCGATCGCATTAGCCCACTTTACAGATTCATCGTTAACGGTTGCGACTGTTCAAGCAAATTGGTTGCCATGCCTCAATATAGTGCTACAGGAGATTCAAACTGATGAAATCAATACAGGCTACATCTACGGCGTTGGTAAAGTCGTTACAGATCATTGTCTTAACGCTGAGTTTCAATTTGATCGCCACGGCTGCCCGGGCATTTACGTTTTCCACGATCGGTACTTGGAACAACGCGATCGGCGGTAATGTAACCTATATATCCGGTGCAGAAAACGGAGTGAGTTGGGGACAATTTGTGCCTAAAAGCGGACTTAGCTTCACTGGCAAGACAGGTACTGGAGCCTTCGACAACCTTCTAGACTTAGGGCAACTAAAACACTTCAATAATCCAGTTGGTTTTATTGAATTGACCGTTCCA
Organism: Tildeniella nuda ZEHNDER 1965/U140; assembly: GCA_019358895.1. Lineage (GTDB taxonomy): Bacteria > Cyanobacteriota > Cyanobacteriia > Leptolyngbyales > Leptolyngbyaceae > Stenomitos > Stenomitos nudus. The sequence continues at coordinate 178,554 of JAHHIG010000009.1, forward strand.
CAAACCGTTGATTTGACCGTTGCGCTCAATCTACTCATTGACAATGAACCCATTGTTCGCAATTTTACCTACACCTTGAGAGTGGATGAGACACCGGACGACGTTTTGCCCTGCCCTTACCAAAGCGCGTCCCCTTGTGCCGATGCGGTTTTCTGGAGAAACACAAGCTCCAGCAACACCTTTGCTGCGGGCGGCGTAGACTACACTCTGGAACTGCTCGGTTTCAGCAATACGCCCGCTCTCCTTCCCGTCAATCAATTTATCTCCGAAGAACGCAGTATCAATGAGACATCTCTCTTTGGTCGTGTTGTTCCAGCGGCGGGTGTACCGGAACCAACGACAACAACAGGTTTGTTGCTTGCAGGTTTAGGGCTTGCCTATGCTCGTCGCCGCTTCAAGAGACGTGCTTGAGTCATGCTTCCTAGTTTTTTTTTGGAGTTAAGGACAGGGACTCGGTTGCATGGGCAAGATGTGTCTCGATCGCACCTGCATTTAATCTCTATGTGACGGACAGCGCGAAATTGAGGGATGAAACCAATGGCACACCAATTCAACAAAAGCTGGATGGGAGCGATCGTAGCTGCTGTCTTTTTTGGGGCTACATCGACTGCCCTTCCAGGGTTAGCTCAACCTTCTGTAGCGCCAGGACAACAAGGGCAGCCTGGTTCCAGCCCACCTCCCGTAAAAACACATCCTTTCAATATTGAAAATGTTGAACGCTTTAATGCCTTGAGAACGCCCTCGCCCAAAGAGTTAGTTGATGAGGTCTGGCAGCTTGTTGAACGCTCCTATGTAGACAGCACGTTTAATCAAAAAGACTGGAAAGCAATCCGCAAGCGGTATGTCGATCGTTCCTACAACTCGCTTGAGGACGCGTATCTGGCAATCAATGAGATGCTGAAACTCTTAGGAGACCCTCTGACCCGCTTTTTGAACCCGCTTGCCTTCAAAGCTATGCAGATCGATAGCAATAGCAATGTTGCTGGTATTGGATTGCAGCTAGCAAAAGATGAGAAAACCCAGAAAATCAATATTATTGCTCCTATTGAGGATGGACCAGCATGGAAAGCCGGAGTTTTGGCAGGAGATACCCTCACTAAAATTGATGGTCAGAGCATGGAACGTATGGACGTAAATGCAGCGGTCACACTGCTTCAGGGCAAACCAGCAACCTTCGTCACCCTGGCGCTTCTTCGAGACGGTAAGCCGTTAGAGTTTCGGATTCAACGGGCAAAGGTGGAAATCCGTCCAGTACGTTATAACGCTCAAGAAACAGCCATTGGCAGAATTGGCTACATTCGCTTTACTCAATTCAACGCCAATGCCACAAAAGAAATGAAGACTGCAATCGAAACATTGGAGGCTCAAACGGTCAAAGGCTACATTCTTGACCTCCGCTCTAATCCAGGTGGGCTTCTCTACGCTGCGATTGAAATTACCCGCCAGTGGTTGCCAAAAGGGGTAATTGTTAGCACTGTCGATCGGAATGGAGAGCGCGATCGGGAGCAGGCAAATAACCGCGCACTGACTGACAAGCCTCTAGTTGTGCTAGTAGATGGCGGTTCTGCCAGTGCCAGCGAAATTATGGCAGCGGCATTACAGGAAAACCGGCGCGCCCTTTTAGTCGGTACGCGCACCTGGGGTAACAACTCGATCCAGTCTGTGCGGGCGCTTAAAGGTGACTCCGGTCTTGCAGTCACCGTTGCTAAATGGTTAACACCAAAGGGGCGCGATATTAGCAAAGTCGGCATTGAACCAGATGTAACGGTCAAACTCACCGAGACGCAGCGACGCAAATTGACTACTAATCGTGACATTGGTACAACTGCTGATCCTCAGTATGCGAGGGCACTGGAAATATTGAGCCGAAGCATTGAACCAGCTCAGTGAGGTCGTTCTGTGCAGTGACGAAACTTGAACACTCAACGACGAAGCTCGAACACTCAATGACGAAGCTTAGACATTGAACAGCGAGTCCTAAAGACTCAACGACGAAGCTCAAACACTCAACAACGAAGCTCAGACATTGAACGACGAGACTTAGGCATTCAACAGCGAGTCCTAAAGACTTAACAGCGAGTCCTAAAGACTCAACGGTGAGCTTCAAACACTCAACGGTGAGCCTCAAACACTCAACGACGAAGCTCAGACATTGAACGATGAGCCTTAAAGACTCGACGGCGAAGCTCAGACATTCAATAGCAAGCCTCAAAGACTCAACAACGAAACTTAGAGATTTAATTGCGAAGCTTAAACATTTAATCGCAGAGAGGTTTACCCTATGGTCAAGTTTGATAGGGGCACTGATAGGCAGTTAGTGAATCAAATTTTGCACGATCGCTATCACATTCAATGGCTGCTTGGACGTAAACCAGGGCGACGAACCTTCATGGCGATCGACATAGACGATCAACTGCCTGTAGTCATCAAGCTCATGTTGTTTAGCCCTGATTTCACCTGGGACGATCTGAAATTGTTTGAGCGCGAGGCAGAAACGCTCAAGTCTCTTCACCATCCAGCGATTCCCAAATATCTGGATTTCTTTGAGGTGGAAACTGCATTGGGCAAGGGTTTTGCGCTGGTGCAAAGTTACATTGAGGCGCGATCGCTGCAAGAATGGGTGCAAGCAGGATGCACCTTTAGCGAAGACGAACTCAAGGGAATCGCCAAAGAATTATTGAACATTTTGGCGTACCTTCACAATCGTCAACCCTCGGTCATCCATCGAGATATCAAACCCAGCAACGTATTGCTCAGAAACCGCAGTGGCAACAGTTGTGGACAAGTTTATTTGGTTGATTTTGGTTCTGTGCAAACAGCCGCACATGGCGGTACAGTCACCGTCGTTGGCACTTATGGCTATATGCCGCCAGAACAATTTGGTGGGCGATCGCTGCCAGCCTCCGATCTTTACGGAGTCGGTGCCACCCTCATTTACTTAGCAACGGGGCAGCATCCTGCCGATTTACCTCAGAAGGATTTACACGTTGAGTTTAAGCAATTGACAACCCTCAGCCAGTCTTTGACTGATTGGATTGAATGGCTGACCGACCCAAGCTTAGTCAGAAGACCCGCATCCACAAAAGACGCGCTACAGGCGTTGCTCAAGCCTCGTCAGCAACGAAACGCTCAGTTGACAACACAAAGCATTCTCCTGGGTACGCGTCCGTTGTATTCGTATATTTCATTAAAGGCAACTCAAACCACCCTTGAACTGAAGATACCATCCAATCAGATTCAATATATCTTTCCAGGAATGTATAATCTTTATATGTGGGGTTGTCTGTTGCCAATGGTGATGACCTTCGTTCTGATGGTCGCCATACAGTTTTGGGTCATACCATTTGTCATCGCATGCTTCATTGGATGTCGCATCTATTTTTCAGGTTTGAGTCGAAGTACACCTGGTCATATTTTTTTAACTGCTATTAGCTCAGACAATGCCAACGGTAACAGACTCCGTTGTGCTGATGTCACGTTTCATCGAGACAGTGGCTCCGTTATTTCTACTCTTAGTCTGATACAAAATTCTCGGTCTGTTGACATTTTTCAAGGAAAACTAAAAGGCATTTCAGCAGGATTGGAGACGATGCCTCGATATCGGTTGAATCTCAGCTTTCAAGACGCTAGCGATACGATCGCAGTCACAGGAAATCGTCACGAAATTCAATGGCTTTGTGATGAGTTAAGTGAATGGACGGGTCTTCAAGCTCAACATTGGGAAGCACCCTCTGCTTGATCATTGTTGTATAAGCATTCAGAATTCATAAGTCTCAATGTTCGTAAGCTTCAATAGACGCGATCGGTGAAGTCAATAACCAAGTTTTGATGATTTATAGGAGATTCAAACGATGCTTCAATTCAAAGTTCTACGGCAGTTTTTGCCTCTCACGCTCTCTCTATTAGCAGCAATGCTCACCATTGGGACAATGCCTACCGCTGCACAGTCTTCCAGTAACGTCTCAACTACTTCTGATCAAACGAAGCCACCCGCTCAACAGTCAGACCTACAGCTTATGCAGGCTCAAATCCCTGTCTTACCTACGTGGGTCTACCTCGCAGGGGGTGTAATGCTCATTCTGTTCTTTTTGCCCAAAGTAGGTTGGGTGGCGGGGTTGATTGTGATTGAAGAACGGGAAGTTGGGATTGTCACGAAAAAATTCTCAGCAAAAAGACTGCCTGAAGGACAACAGATCGCCCTCAATGGGGAAGCGGGTCTGCAAGCCGATACGCTGTCTCCCGGTTGGCACTTTGGCTATTTTCCCTGGCAGTACAGCGTGCAGAAAGAGCCTGTAGTGATGATTCCACAAGATGAAATCGGGCTGCTGATTGCCAATGATGGAGCCGCTATTCCAGCCAATCGTATTCTCGGCAAAGTGGTTGAGAGTGAGAATTTCCAAAATGCCCGTCAGTTTCTGGCTCACGGTGGCGAGAAAGGGCGACAGCTAGCCATCTTGACTACAGGCACCTATCGCATTAACACAGCTTTATTTACAGTGATTACATCCGGTAATGCGACGGCTCATGGTGTCACCGCTGCACGACTCAAGGTTTATGCGGTTCAATCCGATCGCGTTGGTATTGTCACAGCCTTAGATGGAATGCCGATCGAGGAGGGAGAAATTGCTGGACCGATCGTGGCGGGTCACGATAACTTTCAAAGCGCTCAGATGTTTATGAACCGGGGTGGCTGTAGAGGTTTGCAAGAACAGGTAATGCTTTCTGGCTCATGGAATCTCAACCCCTGGTTCGTGCAGGTGGAACAAGTGCCGATGACGGAAGTGCCGATCGGGTATGTGGGCGTTGTGATTTCTTATGTGGGGCAAGCTCACGAAGATATTAGTGGCGCAGCCTTCACGCACGGCAATTTGGTGAGTCGCGGAGACAAAGGTGTATGGATTGAATCCTTGCATACGGGAAAACATCCCCTGAACACCAAAATCATGAAAGTGGAATTGGTGCCAACAACCAATATCGTGATCAATTTTACCCAGCGGTTCAAAGGGGAACATGGCTATGATTCTTCACTCTCGGCGCTTAAATTACTCTCGTTTGATGGTTTCACTTTTGATCTAGAAGTCTTCCAGGTGATCCATGTAGGCGCGATGGATGCACCCAAAGTGATTTCGCGGTTGGGTTCAATGCAAAATCTGGTGGATCAGGTGCTGCGTCCGATCGTCGGTAACTACTTTCGCAATTCCGCACAGGAGTATACCATTCTCGATTTCCTCACGGCACGGAGTGAGCGTCAGTCAGAAGCCGCGGAATACATCCGTCAGGCATTACGCGCGTATGATGTGCAGGCAGTGGATACGCTAATTGGTTTAATTTCACCACCACCAGAGTTGATGCAAACGTTGACCGATCGCAAGCTAGCTGAAGAGCAGGAAAAGACCTACGTAACGCAACGTGCGGCTCAAACGCAGCGGCAAGAGCTGGTACGAGAAACTGCCCTGGCTGATATTCAACAACGAATTGTCACAGCCGAGCAAGGGGTGACGATCGCTGAACTGCAAGCGACAGCAAAAATCAGTCAGGCAACTGGAGAGGCAGAGTCAATTCGCGTTACAGGACAGGCACAAGCGGACACCTATCAAGCGGGTGTAAATGCGGTGGGTGCTCAGTTCTACACGGCGATGCAATTGATGCAAGTGATTGGCGATCGCAATGTGCGAATCATTCCCGATATCGTAGTGGGTGGTAATCAAAGTAATGCCGGGGCACTTGATGCCATGATGGGCATCTTGCTGTGGAACCAAGCCCAGGAGATGCAGAGCGGTAATCATCATAGTCAGGCGATCGTGCATACCCCTCCCACCGATCAAGCAAAAACGCCTTGATTGACGTTATTACTTGTACCAGGCTTGTTTCCACTGCTGCATCTGCTTGATTTCGGCTTTCTGAGACGAAATAATTTCTTGAGCCAGCTTCTTGATTTCAGGACGCTTTGATTTAGCCAGTGCATCCTGCGCCATCACCACAGCACCTTCATGATGCGGTGTCATCGCGTTGAGAAAGCGTCGATCGAATTGGTCATCGGCTGCACCTAAATCCATGCTCATCATCATGCCTTGCATCTGATCTTGAGACATGGGCATCGAGTGTTTCATCTGAGCGTTGTAGGCGATCGGTTCGGCACTGGCTTTGGGATACCAGGCTTGCCGCCACTGCTTCATCTGGTTCAGTTCTTTGTCTTGTGCCTGGATGATGTTAGCTGCCAGTTTTTTGATCTCAGGACGCTTGGATTTCTGCTGTGCTTCTTTTGCCATTTCGACGGCTCCCCGATGGTGAGGAGTCATCGCATCGACGAAGCGCAGGTCAAACTCAGCATCGGCTGGACCGAGATCCATCGACATATTGCTGCCGTGGTTCATGCCGCCCATGTTGCTGTGATCCATGCCCTGCATGGCTCCAGCGTTAGTAGCAGCGGGACTGGGTGCTTGATTTTGGGCTGTGGTGGAGCAGGCGCTGAGGACGCTGCCAGTGGCGATCGTTCCCATTACTAAAACTAGCCATCCCGTTTTTGCCAAGAAGTGATGTGACATACGTTCGTTGTGCCTGAAATAAAGGGTCTGAAGAAGTAACATTGTTATTCTGGATACTCCACTCGGCTGGAGAGTCAAGTAGTTAAATTCTCCAAGCTTAGAGACCGTTTGAAGGCGTGAGCCAAAGTCAAAAAGGCACACTTCTCTACCGTTACATGCAGTTATGAAATCGCTCTCGCTCTAAAGTACGAGCTCATCTTCCTTTCGGAGGAGAGAGGTAATTAGTTGGATGCCTCTGTAGGGTGAAGCCTGAGAGCCAGGAGGTTTTCATTTGTTGTTCATTTACCAGGAGTAAAGTTATGACCACCACTCAATCTCACCAATCCTTACTGGAAACCTGCCTTGAGGCTTGTTTTGACTGCCTGCGAGACTGCGAGAACTGTGTAACCGCTTGTTTGGATAGTGACATGGTACAAATGATGGCTCAGTGCATTAAGTTGTGCCGCGACTGCGCGGATACTTGCGCTATCTGCGCCCGCTTTATGGCTCGTCATTCTGACCTTCATGCTCAACTGTGTAGTGTTTGCGCGGAGGCGTGCGATCGTTGTGCCGCTGAGTGCGGCAAGCATGACCACGACCACTGTAAGCAATGCGCCGAGTCTTGCCGCCGCTGTGCTGAGTCCTGCCGTCAAATGGCAGCAGCAATGGTGTAGTAATCAGTTGTATCTTGATCGCGATGCTGTTTGGTTTGTTGGTCATCAAATGAACCAGACAGCCCAACTACGTTGAAACTCAAAAGCGTTATCACGCCACTACAGGCAATTTAACATGGACGGTAGTACCAGTTTCTGGTGCTGATTGAATCGATAACGCCCCACCATGAGCCTGCACAATGCGTTTAGTAATCGCCAGCCCTAAGCCAGTACCACCGGGCTTTGTGGAACAAAAGGGTTGAGTGAGTTTTGGCAGCACGTCCGGTGGAATGGGTTCACCGCCATTGTGAATAGTGATAGAAACATACGCTGTGGCTGCAGCGTCTACTTCCCACCTGATAACATCCCCAACTGAAACTGCCTCACAGGCATTACGAATGAGATTGATAAACACTTGTTTCAGCTTGTCTTGATCGCCCGAAATTCTAACCAGGGATAATGCAGCAATAAACTCGATTTGTCGCCCCTGCGCTTCTGGTGTCTCACGAATTGTTGCCAGTAATTTGTGCATGAACTGGTTTAGCTCAAACTCAACCAACTGCACGGCTTGAGGTTTGGCATATTGCAAGATCTCACCTAATAAGCGTTCTAAGCGACTAGCTTCATCAAGGGCAAGTGCTAAACGTTCTTGAGCAGGTATCGCCAAAATTATTTTTTTGAAATACTTCAACCCCATCACGATCGTGGTGAGAGGATTGCGAATTTCATGCACAATCATGGCAGCAAACTCACCGATCGCAGCCAACCGTTCCTGCTCAACCAGTTTGGCTTGAGCCACCCGCAGTTCTTCTGTTCGTTTCTGCACTTCTACTTCCAGTGCTTCATTAAATTGGCGCTGCTGCTGATAAAGGTGATAGTGATCGATGGCTGTCGCTGCCCGTTCTGCAAAGAGTTCAACGATCTGAATTTCTTCCGGCGTAAACTCGCGGGGTTGTTGATGAAACGAACAGACAGTGCCAATGACTTCGCTTTCTGCCGTCCGCAGCGGTATGCCTAAGTACGCTCGGTAGCCTGGGGCAGGTTTGCCATACTCTGGCTGGACGATCGCGTCTTTCACCGCCAGCGTACATTGATTTTGCATGACGGTGTTCGTCAACTGACCATGCAGAGCATACACCCGAGGCGAGTTACCCATGTCCAGACTGCTTGCCAGGACGGTTTCAAAGCCTTCTTGACAAATGGTTACGACCGTCCAATCCACATCAACCAATTGACTGACTGCACAAGCAATGTCGTGTAGATAGCGACTAAGCTCTCCAGTGCGGTAGCTCAGGGAAGACAACATTGCCATTGCCTGTTGCTCTCGCTGCCATTGATGGTGCTGTAGAGACTGATCGTCCTTGGCATCACTCATGGGACTAAACTACCTGCATTGAGCGCGCAATCTACTAAAATCTATCACGTTTGTTTGTTAAAAAACGCTGCGGATCTCCACTCAAGCAGCCAAAAATGAACGCTTGCTGAGAATTAACTAAACGGTTTCTCACTCAAATCTCAGCTTTTTAGATTGAACTCTTTAACACTGAATCATTTGACGATCGCGGTTTTCAGTCATCATTAGCAGTGCGATCGCTAAAAACAAATAGTGCTGATTAACATTACATTGAGGAAGTTTTGATATGAGAGTGAAACATTGGGTTCTGTTAAGTTTAGCGCCTCTAGTTTTTGTCGGTTCTGTCGGCATGGCTGCAAAGAAACAATCAATTGAAAGGCTCCTTCCCTTTACCAGCAATACGCCTGTACATTCGACCAGAGCAGAGTCGATCGCTCAAATGATGAACTCCACAAAGCCAACAGTTGTCAGTTCTGGCAGCTTTACTTCTGGAGAACATCCGACTCAGGGAACAGCTCGTGTCGTGAACCAGAATGGCAAACTCTTTCTAGAACTCGACCAGAAATTTAAAACCTCCAATTTAGGACCAGATCTCGTCGTAATTTTGCATCGCTCTAGTAATGTACTCGGTTCCACAAAACCACCTGCCTATCCGTTGAAAGCAGGGGATTATACGCTTCTGGCACCCTTACGCAAATTCAGTGGCACTCAACGATATGCCATCCCCGCAACGATCAACTTAGCCGAGTATAAATCTGCTGTGATCTGGTGCCGCAAGTTTAATGCAACATTTGGCGCTGCCAGGTTAGTTGGTCAGTAGAAAGCCAAAGATTGATAAAGAGCACTGTAGCGGTTCCCATGAGAGTGCAGTACAAGAGCTGAGGTTTTATTAAATAAAATCGGCTTTTGTAGCTTTTGTAGGATGTGTATAGCCTACTCTTCGAGAAGCAAGCTACGGCATGGCTGCGCTAAAGGCGACAGCTGTAACGCATCACAAGCCCCGGAGGCGATGCGTTACACTGCGCTAACTGAGTTTGTCTGCAATATGCTGAGCCGCTTCTACCGAAGTCCGCACCGGAATGATTTCAAAATGACCAAGATCATTCCATGCATCAATCCAAATATCAAACAAAGCTCGATTATCAGTCCGCATAAGTTGAAAGCATCTGAAGTAGTCTAGGTCTACCCAACTATCTACATACTCAAGCCCAAGAGGTAATTGACGACCTCGATCGCGGGCACGACGATAGATCTCAGTTGCCGCACCTGCATTGAAGTATTCGATAACCATATAAAGCATTGATTTTGACTCAGCAACCATTTTCGTTAGCTTAACAGTATCAGTTTATAAAACTCCTCATCTTAAGACCCGACATTGGCGAGATATTGATGCACAAACTGTACGCAAATGGAACCTTCACCGACTCCTGATGCGACTCGCTTGATGGAGCCATGTCGGACATCACCGACTGCAAAGACACCGGGGATGTTGGTTTCGAGCAAATAGGGATCACGATCGAGCCGCCAACCTCTGGGACGATGGGTACTCGATCGCCTCTCGCCACTCTTTAGGTCAGTTCCCGTGATCACAAAGCCGCGATCGTCGCGTTCTACCAGTCCATCCAGCCATTCCGTACGTGGAACGGCACCAATAAAGATGAACAAGGACACGGCGGTAACCGTTTCAGTTTCACCTGTGATAGCGTTCTCTATCACGATCGCCTCCAGACTCGTTTCCCCTTTCGCTTCCACCACACTGGAGTGAGTCTGCACGCTGATATTAGGCGTTTCGGCAATCTGCTCAATCAAATACTGCGACATGCTTTTGGTCAGCGACTCGCCGCGCACGAGCATTGTTACCTTGCGGGCATACTTCGAGAAATACATTGCCGCTTGTCCGGCAGAGTTGGCACCACCAATGATGTAAACATCTTCGTCTTGGCAGGTGAGCGCCTCGGTCTGAGCGGCTCCATAGTAAACTCCGGCTCCAGTGAGGCGATCGAGTCCCGGCACATCGAGCCGTTTCCATGACACACCCAATGCCAAAATCAGCGCATGGCAACTGATTTCACTGCCATTCGATAACGTGATGAAGCGGTAGGGATCTTCTATACGCATTCCCGTTACGTCTTGGGGACTAAGAATTTCTACGCCAAAGCGTCTCGCTTGCGTCACGGCACGACGGGCTAAGTCACTGCCGCTTAAGCCCGATGGAAAGCCCAAGTAGTTTTCAATCCGCGAACTGGTGCCTGCTTGTCCTCCCGGTGCTTCGCGTTCAACCATGACCGTACGCAGTCCTTCCGATGCACCATAGACGGCAGCCGCGAGTCCAGCCGGTCCGCCACCCACAATAATCAGGTCATAGAAGGGCTTTTCCGCTTGGGTGCGGAGTCCAATTTTCTCGGCAACCTGGGCGATCGATGGCTGCACCAAACTACTGCCGTCAGCAAAAAGCACTAAAGGTAGAGAGAGGCGATCGCACTTAGCAAAGTCCGCTAACGTCTGTGCTTCTTCGGATAATTCAATATCCAGCCACTGATAGGGGATTTGGTTGCGCGCCAGGAAGTCTTTCATATCGTGCGACTGCGGCGACCAACGATTGCCGATCACACGAGTGCCTTCAAAGGTGGGACGAAAGCTGGCGAACCAGTCATCCAGGAGGTCATTCAAAACTGGGTAGAGCTTTTCTTCTGGTGGGTCCCACGGCTTCAGCAGGTAGTAATCAATTTGGGTGCTGTTGATGGCGCGAATCGCTGCATCGGTATCGGCATAAGCCGTCAGCAGTGCCCGTTTTGCATTGGGAAAAATCTCTAGTGCCTGTTCCAGAAATTCAACCCCGTTCATTTGGGGCATTCGCTGATCCACAAGAAAGAGGGCAACAGGTTCGTTACGGAGCTTGAGCTTTTGGGTGGCATCGATCGCCGCTGCCCCGGAATCAGCCCGCATAATCCGAAAGCGATCGCCATACTGCTGCCGCAAATCACGGGCAACGGCTTGCAAAACTTCTGGATCATCATCAACAGTCAAAATGACGGGTTTAGCCACGGATATTACCTGCAAATGGTTTGTGTTCAAGCGTTTCTAAACAAGAGATTGAGCGCACGGCGAACATAGGTTGTCCAAGAGTCAGAGGTTGGTTGAAAAATTAAAGCATAGAGCATGATTCCACTCATGGTATCGAAAACCAAATCGGAGTCTAGATCGGTTGAAATTTCGTTTCTTGCCTTTGCTCGTTCTATGACAATTGCGAAGGTTTTTCGTCGAGGTTGCAGGTATTTTGTCCAGTAGATTTGAGCAAACTGAGCATTACTGGATGCGCTGCTGATAATCATAGCAATGGTCTGTCGTCCAAGTGGATTATTAGAGATTATGAGCCAACGCCCTCACTACATGGACAAAAACAGTACTCAAACGCTGCGTGAAGGTTTAGCAGAGTACTACGCTCTGAATCCCCATGTGACTCCTCCTGAAACACAACCACCGGAATTCGCCAAAATCCTATCAGCTCACGATGTTGGTCACATCATCTACGGCTGCGACACAGGAATGTACGACGAACTGAAAATTCTGCCGCTCTTTTGGTGGACAAGCGAGTGTACATTTCAAACTTATTTGAGCATGAAAAATTCACCCGCTGTCGATGTGATGTATGCCGACATGATCAAAGAAAAAGGTGTACTTTGGCTTTATGGAGCAGTTCTTAGAGTCCTTCCTCCGCTGATTCCAGAATTAATTCCAATTTGGTTCAAAACTCGCAATCGCCAGAAATTGGTTCCCTTTCTAGCATTTGAGCCGTTGCTCGATCGTTCCTTACTCAACATTCGCCAAGAGTTTGACTTGTTGCAGTTTATCAAATAAGGCTACGTTGGTTTCAAGGTCGCCAAAGGGAGGCGGACTGAGAAGCAAGTTTCACCTGGCTGAGACTCCAGGGCGATCGTACCTTGATGACGATTTTCCACAATCCTCCGGACAATATCCAAGCCTAGTCCAGTGCCTTTACCTACAGGTTTGGTGGTAAAGAAGGTCTCAAAGATGCGCGATTGGATTTCGGGTGGAATGCCCGTGCCAGAATCTGTAATTTCGACGCAAACCGAGTTGCCATCTCGCGCTGTGGTAATTTTGAGGCAACCGTTGCCAGCCATCGCCTCGATCGCGTTCTCGATTAAGTGCGTCCACACCTGATTGAGTTCACTACCGTAAGCGTTAACTTGAGGCAGAGATCGGTCATAGCAACGGCGCACTTCAATGCCGGGTTTGAGCCGATGCGAAAAAATTTGCAGCGTATCTTCAATCCCCTGATGCACATCCACCAACTGCTGTACTCCTTGATCAAGATAAGAGTAAGCCTTCATGGATTGCACCAATGCAGCAATGCGTTCAGCCCCGCGCAGCCCACTTTTGATCATCGACATGACATCAAACGAGAGTGCCAGCCAGTGCACTCCCATATCCTTTAGCTCGGTGGGATCATCCCGCCAACGATCGGTGAGCATGTTTAACGTCTCTACTGTCACGCCGCCCAGTGACAGCGGGGCAGCCAGATTCCAGGCATTGCTAACGCCATAGGCTTCTAGCCACTCAAGCAGTTCCTCCTCGCGATCGCTTAACAGTGTCAGGTCGAGGCGATCGTGCAGAATTGTCTCGTAACCCTCATCGCGGGCTTGCAGCCATTGCTGTGTATGCGCTGCCTCGATTTGGCGCTGCCCATAGACGAGGTTCATCCGCTGTAGCTCTGCCAGGGCTGGAACCACATCTCTCAAGGCATGGACAACGGCAGCGGCTGGATTATTCAATTCATGAGCTAACCCAGCTGCAAGCGTTCCCAGGGCTGCCATCTTCTCTCGACCCCGCACAAACGATTCGACTCCACGCAGTCGCCGTGCCATCAGTTGAAACACAGCCCGCTCAAAAGCCCGACACTCATGCAGCAGGGTGAGAAAGTCATCGCCCGCAATTTCATACGTTACGCAAGCCGTCAGTGCGTGCAGGGTAACAAGCATGGGTTCATCGGTCAGGACTGGCGTTTCACCAAAGACTGCTGGTGCTTTGTGTTGCCCGATCGGAATGTCTAAGCCATCGCTGATCCGCGTAATCCCGATCTGACCCGCGACTAAAACAAACACTCCTCGCGCTGGGGCACCTTCCTGCACCAAGGTTTCTCCGGCAGCAAGCTCAACTTTCTGAGCGCGATCGCACACCCAATGCAGTCGTTCTAAGGGCAAGTGTTGAAATAAGGCAAGCTTGGAGAGATCTTCGATACACAGCATCCACTCATCCTTACAGATTGATTCTTCAGCACAAACAGCGGAGCGCCTTCTAGCCCATACCGCTGGTTACTCCCAATGCTGCATTTTTAGCACAATGGGATCAAACCCAGGATTGAATTTGGTCTTTTCGTCAAAATACGCGTCCTTGAGATGAACCTGAAACAAATCGGCACCGCGCAAATCAGCACCACGCAGATCGGCTTTGTAAAAACTGGTGTGCATTAGATCAGCGCCGCAAAGGATGACTTCCCGCAAATCGGCTTCTCTCAAATCCGCACTGGAAAGATTGACCTCCGTTAAATCAGCGCCCCGCAGGTTGGTGCCGTGCAGTTTGGCTTCCCGAATGTCTGCTTTGCGTAATTGAGCACCTTCCAGATTAGCCTGACTGAGGTCAGCTTTTTGTAAGCCCGCCTGACTCAAGTCCGCCTCGCTTAAATCAGCACCTGTCAGATCAGCGTTCAGCAATTTGGTATCACGAAGGGTAGCGCCCTGGAGCAGTATGCCCTTCAATGTCGCGTCTTTTAAGTCGATCGCGCTCAAGTTTACGCTTCTAAAGTCTCGTTCTCCGGCGGCATAGCGATCGAGTAAGGCAGTCACAGTGATGGTGCTAGACATAAAGTTCCTCCTGTAATGGTCACACCAACCAATCTCATCGTAGATGATACAGCGGTTTGCAGCTACATGAGGTACGCCTCTGAGTCTGAGAGCTTTAGCTGTAGCCTCTTTCACTCCTGACTCCTAACTCCTGAATTCTGCTGTATCCTGAATTCTGCTGTAAATGACGATTAGCTGACTGAAATGGAGTAACCAAACCGCAGCTTGAGAAAGCAAATAACCCTTTTGCTTGCAGAAAACACCAAAATGAGTACGCGATCTACTGAAATGAGAAAGCAAACCGCAGCTTGAGAAAGCAGAACCCCCTTTTGCTTGCGGAAAACACCAAAATGCGTACGCGATCTACTGAAATGAGAAAGCAAATGCTTGAAACGATTAAGCAAATGACCTTTTTGCTTACGGAAACTACTGAAATGAGAAAGCAAACAAGCAAAACGAGAAAGCAAACAGCCATTTCGCTGATTGAATGAGTCGTGAAAGGCAAGCGACGCTCTTATCCATCTAACGGACTTCTCACGCCTCGTCCACCCCGATTCAAGACGTGTGTGTAAATCATCGTCGTTTTTACGTCTTTGTGCCCCAACAACTCTTGCACGGTGCGGATGTCGTAGCCATCTTCTAGCAAATGGGTCGCAAAACTGTGGCGGAAGGTGTGACAGCTAACCCGCTTGGCAATGTGTGTAGCCTGAACAGTTGCTTTCAGCGATCGCTGTACACTACTCTCATGCAGGTGATGCCGACGCACAACGCCACTCTGCGGATCGCGCGATCGCCCAAACGAAGGAAACACAAACTGCCAAATCCAGTCGCGAGCCGCGTTGGAATACTTACGCTCTAACGCAAATGGCAAAGACACTGCTCCATATCCCTGGTCTAAATCCCGACGATGCAGTTGCCTAACCTGCTGAAGCTGTACCTGTAACGGTTCAATCAAACTCGTAGGAAGCATCGTTACTCGACTTTCATGACCCTTAGCATCACGCACTACAATTTGACGTTGGGCAAAATCTACATCTTTAACGCGCAAATGTAACCCTTCAGTCAGCCGTAGACCACTACCATATAACACCTTTAGCACGAGTCCATGTACCCCTGACACTCGTTGCAAAACCACTTGCACGTCCTCTCTACTTAGTACAGTCGGCAAGTAGCGTGAACGTTTCGCCCGCACTGCATCTAATGGACCATCCCATTCTTGCTGCAACACATAGCGGTATAGAAACAGCAACGCACTCAAGGCTTGATTTTGAGTAGAAGCAGAAACCTGTCCATCCACAGCGAGAGCGGTAAGAAACGCCTCAACCTCTGCATGACCCATCTCCTTTGGGTGACGCTTGTTATGAAACAGAATATACCGACGAATCCACCCGACATAACTCTGCTCAGTGCGGTAGGAATAATGTTTCACGCGGATTGCATCTCGAACCTGATCTAACAGCTTTTTGGGGCGACTTTCCATTGTCCGTTGTAGACGCTTAAGAACATATGTACTTAGTATCGCCTTTGACACGTATTTTTGTTGGTAAAGAATTTGTGAAGCTAGCTGCATAACCTTCTTCTCAAGGATTACTATGTAAACCGAGAGCTGCATAACACCCTAATTCTGGTAAGTATGCAGATTTGGATCTGGATAAGATCCAATTTCGGGTAGTGATGCAGCTCTGAAGCCGTATAAAATCCCATTTTTGGGAGTTATACAGATAAACTTCAGCCTATCTCCCCCATACAGGGTGTTATCTTGATTCAAATCTGCCTAATCACCCAAAATAGGGTGGATACCTAGATTAGAGAGGCTAGGATCAGTCTAAATAAGAGTTAGCCTGCTGAGTAGTATATGGGTAAGCCCTTCAGGGCTACCTGTAAGGAACGAATATTTTTGAGTAATCTATCAGTCATGGGGAATTTGTATACGTGTAGCCAAGAAGCATGGTTATCAGAGCCTACAGTCATTGATAATACATGGGCAAACTATGGCGAAAAAATGGTTGCTTTTGGCTAGAAAGGTCAACTCTTCCACGCGCACAAGCAGCCAGACAATTTTTGCGAGAGAACTTGGCTAAAATTCCCTCAGAGTACAGGAGCCATTTTATTCAGGCACTGCGAACCAGATGGGATAGTGCATTTCTTGAATTTATATTAGCTAGAACTATTCAGGAGCTAGGTGGAGAGTTTGCTCTAGAGCAAGAAAACTCAAGTGGCAGTTGTCCAGATTTTCTCGTAAATTTTAGTGAGCATCAATTAGTTATTGAAGTTGTATCTCCGAGCTTTGATGGTGAAGGAGATGACGAACGAATCAAGGATGCTCCACTTCTTGAATTTATAAATAAACATGCTCCACGGGATTGGAGCATTGATATCATTCAACTACCCAAAGTTGGACCTCAAGATTCCAAAAAAGAATTTAAGAGAGCATTTCGGCAAGCGTGTAATAGTTTGCCTGCTGAACCTGAAAAGAAATGGTATTACGTAAATCTGCCGATTCAGTACGGTCAATTACATCTAGGATTTTTTCCTGAAAAATTGGGGAATGAAGCAATTGTCTACAGCAGAATGTATCCTTTCGGAGATGCGAAGGACGGGATACGACAAGCCGTTAAACGAAAACGAAAACAGGTAAGAGCAGAAGCCTTGCCTGTACTACTAGCCATACATGGTTCAGGTTACGGAGTGACGTTTGAAGACTTCGACCGTGCATTATTCGGTGAAGTATTCACAATTGCTGGGGGTGATAGCGTTGAGAAGATTCAGTTTAAGCCAAGCGGTCTTTTTTTAGAATCTGGCAAGGAGGGGAAAAGTCCAACTTATGCCGGAGTGCTTGCTTTTAAGAGAATAGATATTATACGCAAAAGTGATCCTGTTATCTATCATCACCCAAGATTTACTGGGGAGTTGCCTATGCAGTTAATGAACTTTGAACAAAGAGAATTTCAGAGTTCAAACAAAATAAAAATTCAACCTGCAAAGTGTCAAAATATACTTGCAGAGCTTGATTTCATGCCCAATCACTTATAGCTCCGCAGGCTAACACGTTACGGCAGCGGACGGACGAAAGCCGCTGGTGCTGAGTTCAAGATTATCTGCCGCCGCTGCGTTTTGCCGTTATGCCGCAAATCAGTATTGCTGTAGTTTCTCATCCAAATCCTATGACAAAGCTCACCATTCAAGTTCGCACAGCAGACAATCTGCTCAATTTGCTCAAAGCCAACAAATCTGGTAACTGGGTAG
>JAHHIG010000011.1 GCA_019358895.1 Tildeniella nuda ZEHNDER 1965/U140
GTGGCAAGCTCGACTTTTCCCAGTCTCTAGCGCAACAACCGATATGGTAAAAATACCAAAAGTCTTATTAGACTGCTGTTTCAGCCTATTGTGCTACGCTGCCTAATTGGATAAAGTCGAGCTTAGAACTCTGTGAATGCAGCTTAGAACTCGGAACATTGACATCAGAACTGAGAGCGTTGAGCTTAGAACTCGGAGGGTCGCGCCTGGAGCTTGAAAGAGGTGATCAAAAACCCGATTTCTGGAGCAATTTGTTAAGACGTTCCTGTAACCTCTTGCAAGAAACTGAGTTTTTACCTCTAGCGCCAACGATCGCGCCATTCGTGCAGGTGAGGGTAGAGAGACTGAAAGCGCTCCCAGGCAGCCATAAGATTGGCATCGGGCGATCGTGGCATCACAGGGTTGGGCTGGATTGGCACCTGAGGCAGCGCTTGCACATCGGCATAGATGCCACTCCCCATACCTGCCAGAATCGCAGCACCACGAGCGGAGGCAGCGGAAACCGTCACGCCATACAGCGGTACTTGCAGAACATCCGCAAGCAATTGCCGCCAAACAGGTTCTAGAGTGCCGCCGCCTGCCAGTCGTAGTTCGGTAACGTTGCTACCTGTAGCAGCGATCGCCTCCAGTCCCTGCTTAATCGCAAACGCAACGCCTTCAAGCGCTGATCGCATCAGGTGCGATCGAGTGTGATGCAAGCCCAACCCAACCCATGCACCGCGCGCATTCGGATCGAGGTGAGGCGTTCGTTCGCCCGTAAAGTAGGGCAAGAACGTCAGCCCTTCGCAGCCAGGAACAACGTTAAAAGTGTCAGCGTACACCTGCTGCCAGCTCAAATCCAAAAGGTGGCGCACCCATTCCAGTGCCAGTCCTGCGTTTTGCATGGCGGCGAGGGTATACCACTGGTCAGGAAGTGCAGTGCGATACAGATGTGTGCGAATCGGTGAATCGGCGATCGGCTGCGATCGTGGCGTAACAATCTGCGCTCCAGAACCGACGGTTAGCTGCATAGTGCCTGACGTTAAAAGACCACTACCCAACATGGCAGCCGCCGTATCAGCCGCGCCTGCAATGACGGGCAACCCCGATCGCAAGCCGAGATGTGCGGCAGCGACAGCGGTTAGGGTTCCTGCAATACAGGTGGAGGGTATCAGGGTTGGCAACCAATCAGAACGAAGATGCAGTGCATCTAAAACATCGATCGCCCAGCAATCATGCAATACATCGTAAAGCAGCGTTCCAGACGCATCCGATGCCTCAGCAGCGACCGCTCCAGTCAATTGCAAGCGTAGCCAGTCTTTGGGTTGAAGCGCCCAACGAGCCGTTGCATAAACGTCTGGTTCCTGCGCCTGTAACCACAGCAAGGTTGCACCTGCCATCCCTGTCGTCACGGGGTTAGCAAGCTGTTTCTGCAATGTGGGAGACAGCGCACGGTAACGATCGAGTGCGTGGCTCGATCGCGTGTCTGCCCAGAGAATGGCAGGACGCAGCGGTTCACCCTTCGCATCCGTCAGCACCACGCCATGCATTTGACCCGAAAGCCCGATCGCCTCCACATGATCGTCTGGCATACAGTCGCCCTGATTCTGCATGACTGTGCTGACCGCGATCGCTACTGCTTCCCACCATGCGGCTGGATGCGTCTCCGCCCATCCTGGCTGTGGTGCTTGTACCTTGTAGGCATGAGAAGCTTCAGCAATGACCGTGCCATCGATCGCCAACAGCAGCGCTTTCGCCGACCCCGTACCTAGATCAAGACCGAGCAACATAGGTAGAGAGGCTAAAAGCTTGTAGAAAAATAACTGCACCGCTGGGGTAGCTATCAGCTATTAGCTATCAGCTATCAGCTATTAGCTATCAGCTATCAGCTATCAGCTATCAGCTATCAGCTATCAGCTATCAGCTATTCCAACGTTACTAGATGTAACCCAGAAAGCTAGGTCGTATCCACTGGCTGCTGGCATCCTACGCTGACCGCTGACCGCTGACCGCTGACCGCTCTAACCGCTGACCGCTGACCGCTGACCGCTGACCGCTGACCGCTAACCGCTGACCGCTGACCTTACTTCCCGACAGACTCTAAGCACTTTGAAAGACTTCATTAGAGAACATTTCTGTGAGTGCGCCCAAGTAGGGTAGAAAAATTGCTACGTCATTGGGTGAAAGACGATCGTGCATTTCCCAGCCGATCGCCTGTAGCATCTCCTGGACAAGCCTCCAACTTACTTTCAAGCGTGGATACAGCATGGCGCAGAGAGGAAACAACTCACGCTGTACAGACTCGATGCTATCTTCCAGCACACACAAGCAGAGGTAGACCTGAAACATCTCCACATCACGGATGCTGGACGTTCTTACCTGTGGGGAACTGAGTAATCCGCTGTAGGTCGCATAGTTAGGAGATTGACGACACGCTTGCCTACAGACTTCCTGGGCAATCCGGGTGCTGATTGGCAATAGGTGCTGCACGCTTCGTAGAGCTGGAGACGTTTGTGGATGATTGCCAGCCGCTTCATAAGCAGCCCGAAGCGGCATATATAAATGGTCATCCATCACTTTGAAGTAAGGTTCTAGCAGTAGTCGCTCTGCCGATGAGAGGCTTTCGAGCAGCGTTTGTCCGGTGTAGTGAAACTGCATACTGACGAAGCCGATCGCCCGTGGATCATCCGCTGTATACTTCTGCCGCACTCGCCCAAACTCGCCGCCAACCAGCACCGACAGGCGACGAGGGGTGACGCGATCGCCATAGGCAACCAACGCTTTCTCAAACAACGCATGAGAATCAGCCGCAATTTGCCAAGGATTAATTACGTTTAGATCAATGCCATGACGACGGACTTCTTCGGCTAGGAGGTTTTCGGTCAACGACCATGCCTGGGCACTGGCTAACTTCAGGTTTTGCTTCAAATGATTGGCTGTACGAACGCGCCCTTCCTGTGACGCAATCTCGGCTAAATCAGCACTTTTGCGAAGTCGCTCTGCCTCATCACGGGTGGTCACAGAGATAATGTAATTCTTTGCCCAGAGCGCTGCTAAAGACGAAATTTTGGTTGGCGTTTTTCCAAGTTTCGACTCTGCAATGGAGTTTTTAGCGTCAAGAGACTGAGATTGCGTCGAAGTGGATGCAGCCGAAGGAGCCATTTTCTTATCCAAACTCATCATGATTAAACCAGCCAATCAGTACAGAGAGAGCACACATATCGGACTCTACTTTGGGGGCATGGTTGAGTCCTACTTGGAAATTGGAATCAGTATGCTGTACGTAGGTATCAGAAAACAACGACTCAGTTACGATTATTTACTTTTAATTAGGATTAGTTAATGTTGCTTGCGTAGAAATGCTTGAGCACCTGTTACGAATGGCTACATCTGCACTCAAGACGGACAGAGATCGGCTGCATAAGCGGACACCAGACTCAATGTGTGGAAGTCTAAAAGCCATTTGACCACTAAATTTCAAGATTAAATTCTGACTAAAAAATTCGCAATGCTAACGAATCAAAGCACCCAATTTGTAGCGTGGTTTCTGAGCCTTTTTATACTGTGTACACTGCCAACTGTAGCTGCACCGCTTGTTACTAAGAACGTTGCACTCGTCGCGTTCAATCTTCGCCAACAGCAACAAGAAGACCCGGCGATCGTGCTCCAGAAGCTAGCGCAAGCAGACGTAGTTTACTTAGGCGAAACTCACGATCGCCCTGCCGACCATC
Organism: Tildeniella nuda ZEHNDER 1965/U140; assembly: GCA_019358895.1. Lineage (GTDB taxonomy): Bacteria > Cyanobacteriota > Cyanobacteriia > Leptolyngbyales > Leptolyngbyaceae > Stenomitos > Stenomitos nudus. Next base: position 3,711 of record JAHHIG010000011.1, read on the forward strand.
AGGCACAGCTTGAAATCATTCAGGCATTGCAGCGGTTGCGACCCAAACTGGCGATCGGTATGGAAATGTTTCAGCGCCCCTATCAATCGGTCTTAAATCGCTACTTAGCAGGTGCGCTCACAGAGGCGGAACTGCAAGCCCAGAGTCAGTATCAAAAACGCTGGGGCTACCCCTGGAACTACTACGTACCGATTCTCCGTTTCGCCCAAAGCAACCAGTTGCCTGTTGTTGCACTCAACACTCCCACAGAGGTTACTCGTAAAACCGCTCGCACCGGGCTGGAGAGTCTGACGTTAATCGAACGACGTTTCATTCCCCCTCCATCGGCAGTCGTTCTCGGTCCGCAGGCGTATCGCGATCGCATCCAACAAATTCATGCTGATCATAGTGGCAGCGCGAGCGTCAATTTGGAGCGATTCTTTCAGGCACAAGTGCTTTGGGACGAAACGATGGCTGAACGCATCGCCCAAACGCTGCAACAACAGCCAGGAACACTCGTGGTCGTTCTGGTCGGTCAGGGACACATTCTTTACGGAGACGGCATTCCAAAGCGGGTTGCTCGACGAGTTCAGGGAATCCGATCGCGCACACCGCTCACTCAGATTTCGCTCCTACTGAATGCTGATGTACCAGAGATTCGGCGCGATCGCCAAATTGCTGACTACATCTGGTCTGCGTCAGCAAAGTCTGAGGAGCCGTGATGTCGATTACGAAATACTCTCACAATAAGCTTGCACTTTCTGCCCTGTGGATAGTACGATGGGAGACTGTGTTAATTAAAGCGACCCATGCCAAAGCTAAAATCTCGCAAAGCAGCCGCTAAGCGCCTGAGAGCCAGCGGAACTGGGAAAATCATGCGCCGCAAAACGTTCAGAAGTCACCTGCTTGAGCACAAAAGCGCTTCTCGCAAGAGACGGCTTGCAGGCGTAGCGGTCGTCAACGAACGGGATGAGGCGAACGTTCGCCTGATGCTTCCTTATCTTTAAGATTGAGTGACTCGTGTTGAGTTAAGCTGTTTAGCTCGACTGTCGCTCAAATTCAGACCGCCAGTTTAAGATTTAGAACCTCAAGGACTTTGTAACGATGACACGGGTAAAGCGCGGCAATGTCGCTCGCAAGCGCCGCAAAAAGATTCTGAAGCTGGCGAAAGGGTTCCGGGGATCGCACTCTCGGCTGTTCCGCACAGCAAATCAGCAGGTCATGAAGGCACTGCGAAATGCCTACCGCGACCGTCGTAAACGGAAGCGCGATTTTCGTCGCCTCTGGATTACCCGCATTAATGCGGCTTCGCGTCAGCACGGCTTGAGCTACAGCCAGTTCATGGGTAGTCTCAAGAAGGTAAATATTCAAATCAACCGCAAAATGCTGTCACAGATGGCAATTCTTGATCCGGCTGGTTTTAGCAAGGTTGTAGAAGTCGTGAGCCAAGCGGTAAAGAAGGCAGCCTGAGATAGATTTTGCTGCTGGCATGACGATGAAACTGTCTACGCTTTTTAGCGGTATTTTAGGCTTTGGCGTTGTGGGGTCACTGTTTTCAGTGATCCCACTTTGCGTGGCAGCGGATCTGCAAACGATTCAGCAGCGCGGGCGTTTGATTGTGGCAGTTAAAGCCGATCTTCGTCCTCTAGGTTTTCGAGCAAACGGCGGTCAGCTTCAGGGGTTAGAAATTGACATTGCCCAGCGGCTGGCACAGGAGCTACTGGGACGAAAAGACGCTCTTGAGCTTCAGACTGTCAGCAACCCGGATCGTCTTGCTGCCGTGTTGGGCGGCAAAGTCGACATTACAATCGCCCATGTGACTGGCACATCCTTGCGATCGCGCCTGGTTAGCTTGAGCGTCCCGTATTATCTGGATGGCACTGCCCTTGTCACTCGTGATGCCTCAGTACAGCGTATGGCTGACGTTGGCAAGCGCACGATCGCAGTGCTGGATGGCTCCAGTACCATTGCAACCCTTCGTTATCGCTTGCCCGAAGCCAATCTTATCAGCGTGTCCTCCTACGATGCTGCCCACACGTTGCTTGAAAAGGGCGACGCGATCGCCTTCGCAGGGGATGCCAGCGTCTTAACTGGATGGGTACAGGAGTTTCCGTCTTATCGCCTGCTCACGCCGACCCTTTCGGCAGAGCCACTGTGCATTGTGATGCCAAAAGGGTTGCAATATACTGATTTACACTCACGGATCAATCAAATCATTGCTCGTTGGACAGCCGAGGACTGGCTACGAGAACGCGCTACTTACTGGGGACTACCCTAGTTAGATGAGTCGTACTGCCGCTTCACAAAAGATCAGTTGCCGCTAAGTCACAGCCTCTCTTGCCGCACACCTTTTTGCGGTAAAGTAGATGTGATGCTGCTTTTGACTGTTATACGATCGCTCTACAATCCGATATGAACACCTCATTTCCGATCGTTTATGTTTCCTTATTGCTGGTGTTGCTATCGCTGGCTGGCTGGGCAGTTTTAAGCCAAATCTTGAAGACACGCAAGGTAGAACTAGCGCTTGCGAAGCTTCAGTCGAAGCTTTCTAAAGAGGCAGGCACTGCTCAGGAGTACTACGAACTCGGCAGCATTTATTTAGATAAGAAAATTTATTCTCAAGCCACTATGCTCTTTCAGAAAGCGCTAAAGGCAGACGATTTGCAGGAGCCAGAAAGCCCACCCATTTACAATGCTCTAGGCTTTGCCTACTTTTCTCAAGAACAATACGACTTAGCCATCCGTCAGTATAAGGAAGCACTCAAAATCGAGCCGAACTATGTCACAGCGCTCAACAACATTGGTCATGCGTACGAGCGCAAGCAGCTGGCTGCTCAAGCGTTGGAGGTTTATGAACAGGTTCTAGAAGTAGAACCGAAAAACCCTACCGCCAGCCGTCGTGCTGAATCGCTACGCAAGCGTTTTGTGCCGTCTACTTAGATGACTTGGTGGTTTTGGCGGCTAACGGTTCCACCCATTTCGCTATCCTCGTGTGATGAACCCCTGCTGCAAACGCCGGTTTTTTTTGTTCATTTGTAAGATTGCATGTAATGGTTCTACAGAAGGAAACAAATCCAGTACATAGGATGTTCTAAACTGAAAAGATTGGTGACTGAATCGGAAAAGGAAATCGGCAATGCGACTGTCTCAGATGCTGTTTGTGACGCTTCGAGAAGACCCAGCAGAGGCGGAAATTCCCAGCCATAAGCTGCTGTTGCGAGCAGGCTATATTCGGCGTATTGCAGGTGGTGTTTATGCCTATCTGCCGCTGATGTGGCGAGTCTTGCAGAAAGTATCGCAGATTGTACGCGAGGAGATGGCAGCGGCAGGGGCACAAGAATGTCTGCTGCCTCAGCTTCAACCTGCCGAACTGTGGCGCGAATCTGGACGGTGGGATACTTACACAAAAGCGGACGGCATCATGTTTTCGCTCATCGATCGCCAGCAGCGCGAGATGGGCTTGGGACCAACGCACGAAGAGGTGATCACGACGATCGCCCGTGACATGATTCGCTCCTACCGCCAGTTACCGCTCAACCTTTACCAGATCCAAACTAAGTTTCGGGACGAAATTCGTCCCCGCTTTGGTTTGATGCGTGGGCGCGAGTTCATTATGAAAGATGCCTACTCGTTTGATGCTGATGAAACAGGACTCAAGCGGCAGTATGACAAGATGCATACGGCGTACTGCAATATTTTGCAGCGCTGTGGTCTGGCATTTCGGGCAGTGGATGCCGATTCGGGCGCGATCGGTGGCTCTGGCTCCCAGGAATTTATGGTGCTGGCAGACGCTGGTGAAGATGAAGTCCTTTACACTGACGATGGCAAGTATTCTGCCAACGTAGAGAAAGCGGTTTCTTTGCCTTCGGATGCAGAACCATCGCCCTTCAAAACGTATGAGAAGTTGGAAACTCCTGGCACTGAAACGATCGCGAAACTCGCTCAATTACTCAAATGCTCTCCCAGTGCGATCGTTAAAAATGTCCTTTACCAGGCAGTTTACGATAGCGGTAGGGTAGTTCTGGTGCTGATCAGCCTTCGAGGCGACCAGGAAGTAAACGAAATCAAGCTGCAAAATGAGTTGACGAAGCTGGCAGACCAGTACGGCAGTCAGACCGTTCTGTCGTTGACTGTGCCAGATGCAGAGGCTCAGGAAAAGTGGGCAACAAAGCCGTTACCATTGGGTTACATCGCGCCCAATCTAGACGATTCTTACATCAAAGCTCCCAAACCGATGCCAGCGGGTCAGGTAGCGGTCAATCCTGTGACTCCGAAATTCCTGCGGTTGGTGGATAAGACCGCTACTGAACTGACGCATTTTGTCACAGGCTCTAACGAGTCTGGCTATCACATTGTGGGTGCAAATTGGGGCACAGACTTTGAGTTGCCTAAGCTTGTTGTGGATGTGCGGAAGGCGATCGCGGGCGATCGCGCCCTCCACGATCCCATACAAACGCTGAAAACCGCGAGAGGCATCGAAATTGGACACATCTTCCAGCTTGGCACTAGGTATTCTCAAGCGCTGGGAGCCACGTATACCAATGAACAGGGTGAAGAAAAGCCTCTGGTGATGGGCTGCTACGGTGTCGGTGTCTCTCGTTTGGCGCAAGCGGCGGTCGAGCAATCCTATGACAAAGATGGCATTGTGTGGACCACTGCGATCGCTCCATATCAAGCGATCGTGGTGATCCCCGACATCGCCAAAGCCGAGCAGGTGCAGGCTGCCGAGACGCTCTACGACGAACTCAGTCAAGCGGGGATTGAAACCTTGCTGGACGATCGCAACGAACGGGCAGGCGTTAAATTCAAAGACGCGGATCTGATTGGCATTCCCTACCGGATTGTGACCGGGCGATCGCTCCAGCAAGGCAAGGTCGAAGTCGTCAAACGTGCGACTAAAGAAGCTCAAGAAATCCCACTTGAAGATGTTGTGACGACCTTAAAACAGTGGCTTGCGGAGAAGAACTAAGCTTTGGAATTTCTGACCATCTTTCTCTCTAGCTTGATCACACTGATTGCTCCAGCAGGGTTTGTGGTCGATCGCGTTGCCCAAAATGCCATTCGCAAGCAATTTACCTCTGTCGAACAATTGGAAGTCCGCATTGACAATGCGCCTAGCTACCAGATTGTGCAGGGCAAAGCCGATCGGGTGCGAATCGCCGGACGTGGACTGTTTCTCGCTCAAGACATTCGCCTGGATACACTGGAGCTAGAAACTGATCCAATTCAACTGGATGCCCGTCGGCTGCAACGCGGGAGACCACGCCTGGAAAAACCGCTCCGAGCAGGAGTACGGTTAGTCATCACTCAGGACGATCTGAATCGAGCGCTGCGATCGCCCACCGTCCTCAAACGTCTCACGTCCCTCGGCATCAACGCACTGGGGCAACGAGCAACGAGGCAACGCGTCCAGCAGTATACCTTGCTCAATCCTCGCATTGCCTTGCTCGCTAACCAGCGGCTTCAGATTCAGGCTGAGCTACAGGAAGCGGGTGATCCCGCGACGTTAAAAATCATGGCAGAGTCGGGTATTGAAATCATTGCAGGGCGGCAGTTGCGGCTCATTAATCCGCTGGTGAGGCTCAATGATGAAGCGGTGCCAGAACAGGTGGTGCGATCGATCGCTCAGGGGATCAGCGCACAGTCTGACTTGAGGCAGCTAGAAAAATCTGAAACAACAGCAAGAATTTTGCAATTGCAGGTGACACCCAAGCAAATTAATCTTGCTGCGTTCGTCCAACTCACTCCAGCACAGTCACGTTAGCTTGCAGACAGTGCTATCTACAGGCAAAACCTACCCAACTCATCTCTAGCTCTCAGCCCGTTACTTAAAAATATTTCCATGTTTCCGTAATCGCGCTGAGTAGACTGTAGTTACTTAGGAAGCCCCTTCACATCGCTTGCTATTTGTAAGGAGAACAGACATGGAAGACCAACGATCGCGTCGCCAACTCCCGCTAGGCATCATGGCAGGGTTGTCAGCCCTAGTGCTTGCCACAGGTAGCGCTGTCGCCTGGTGGGGGTGGCAAGCCTCGCAGAAAACTCCTGATGCAATTGAGCGTACTCAAGGGTCTTCAGAGCCGCAAAAAGCACCACCCGTAGCCTCTGCTCCAACGACGACGCAATCACCTACCAGCACCGCTCCAGCAGCACAAACAAAAACGCTCCAGGTTTACTGGTTGAAAGCGTCGAGTACCACGATCGCCCTTAGCCCCAGTCCCGTAACGTCTAGCACTAAAGAGAACTCAACCGAAACGCTGTCAGCCGCGATCGACACACTGCTTGCGGGTCCCAGCGATCCTGCCGTCACCACGACTATTCCTCGTGACACAAAACTTCGCAGCCTCGCCATTAAAAACGACGGCATTCATCTTGATCTCTCAAAAGCCTTCACGGACGGCGGCGGCAGCACCTCAATGACCGCCAGAGTTGGACAAGTACTCTACACCGCAACGAGCCTGACCCCAGACGCAAAGGTTTGGCTGTCAGTAGACGGTAAGCCGCTAGAAACACTGGGCGGTGAAGGTTTGATGCTAGACCAACCGCTGACCCGCGAGAGCTTTAAGCGCGATTTTCCACTTTAAGATGGGGCGATCGGCTCTCAGCCGTCAGCTTTCAGCTTTTCAGCATTCAGATATTGCGGTAGATAGATCACAGCCATCGTACACGTTGCTGACCGCCGACCGCTGACCGCTGACCGCTGACCGTCAATTGCTAATTGCTGACCGCTGTTACCCTCACTGCCACTCTTCCGGTTCGCTCCAGCGGCGCAACTTTGGAAAGCGATAAAATTCGTCACCATCATCATCGACTTCGGGCACGGCTCCAAAGAATTTCACTTGAGTATCGAGATAGCTTTTAGCCAATTCTGCATTGACTCGTGCTGAAGCGGCGAGTTGAATCAACGACACATTGCCATTTTCGACCTCTAGTAGTTGATAGAAGGCTTGTTCTAAACGAGACTGCTGCTGTCTATTTTGAATGACGTTCGTAACGGACACACCTGCTAGCACGCCAAAACCAACGAGAAAGATCCACTCAAAAATTGCCATAGCTTGTATGAGAGGATTTGAGACTAAAGACTAGACTTTGCGGACGATTGTCCTGAGATCTACTCCTATCCTTATCTCTACTTTAATGCGTGTACCGAATGAGATCCTCAAGGCTTGGACGTGCTGTACTCTCCAACATCCCATTCACTTGCTTACGCGGTCTTCGGCTCCACCAAGGCGTTTAGACCCTGAATGACTGTTGCTGATTCGATTTTGTCTCCGGCTCTCAGTTGCTCCAGCACGTCTTTGCCTTCAATGACGTAGCCAAACACTGAGTAGCGACCATCTAGTAAATTGCGTCCGGCTGGCGTTAGTTCTGGCTCAAACAGGAAAAAGAAAAACTGAGATGAACCACCGTTGGGATCTTCGCCAGGACGAGCCATTGCCAACGCACCGTAGGATGAAAACGGAAGCACGGGCTGGTCTTTGTAGCGTCCAGCATCCTCTAGAGTGATCTCATAAGTCGGTTCATTATCGCCTTGTACCAGCACTTCTAGCGGAATGGCTCGATACTTTTTCGTTTTGGGGTCGATGAAGCCAACGTCGTCTCCAGGCGGATCGCCGATTTGCAACACGTAAGATTCTTCGGAGCGAGTGAACGGCAGGTTGTTATAGAAGCCGCGCTGCACTAAATCAACGAAGTTGCCTGCGGTCACTGGAGCGCTGTAGCCGTCTACAACTGCCGTCATCTTGCCTTTGTTGGTCGTAAATTCGATCGTGGCACGCCCTTTAAGCTGCGGTAGGTTGCTGTAAGCGGCGGGCACTTCAAAAGGGAATGCCTGCACCATACTTTCTTCAAGCTGCCCGACTAGGTTTAATAGCTCCGATCGCTGTTGAAACGTTTGCTCTTTGTCTTTCACTTCGATCGCCGCTTGCAAAGGCGTAATGCCCTCTTTCATTTGAGTCAATAGTGCCTGTGCTTCGGCTTGCTTGGCTGCGGGAATGCTGGCAAGAATGGCTGGTTCTTTGTCTCGCAAAATCCAGCTAGCGCGCTTGACATCGCCCGCGATCGCGCCCCAACGACGATTTGCCCGCAGTTGTGTGGCAATATCTTCCAGACTGCCTTGCAATTCGCGCACAGGCGCATTGTCGATCGGTAAGGAGTACCGCAGTAACGCTTTGCCATCGGTAATCGGATTACCAGCAGGCATAATGTTGGTGGGTCTGCTAGCCGCAGCACTCAAACCTAGCGATAGAGCCACCATCAGGAGAAGCGTTGCTCCCGTTTTTAGCCAGTCTTTGAAGCGGTCAAAACCTTTTAGTTGCATATCTCGGTACAGATTGCTCAAAGTTAGCAAGTAGTGGTCGGGCGCTTTTGCCAACTCAACTGCATGTAAGGGCAGGCGATCGGGCGCTGCACAGGCAGCATTAAGCGCTCTCACTTAATAGTGCCACACAGAGGGTACTACAAAGGCAAAGGGCACGAGAGTAAGAAACCGCAGAGACGCGGAGAGGCAGAGATTTAATTCAATTTCATCCTTCACCTCTCTCCTATTCGTTAGCCTTCTTAGCGTGGTTCTCCGTGGAGCGGTACAATGAGGTGCCGAACATTTTCTCCCGATACACATACTCATGATCTCTAGTAATGACTTTCGATCTGGCGTAAGCATTGAGCTAGACGGATCTGTCTGGCGAGTCGTTGAATTTTTGCACGTCAAGCCTGGTAAAGGTTCTGCTTTTGTACGCACCAAGCTCAAAAATGTTCAAAGTGGGAACGTCATGGAGCGTACGTTTCGTGCTGGTGAAAGCTTGCCCCAGGCAAACCTGGAAAAGAACACCATGCAGCATACGTATAAAGATGGCGATGACTTCGTCTTTATGGAAATGGAGACGTATGATGAGGCACGTCTGAGCGCAAAACAAATCGGCGATCGCGTTAAATACCTCAAAGAAGGGATGGAAGTGAACGTCGTCCGCTGGGGCGAACAGGTGCTAGAAGTGGAACTGCCCAACTCCGTCGTACTGGAAGTGACTCAGACTGATCCGGGTCTAAAAGGCGATACGGCAACAGGTGGTACAAAACCTGCGATCGTCGAAACGGGTGCCCAAATCATGGTGCCGCTTTTTATTACCATTGGAGAGCGCATCAAAGTGGATACCCGCAATGATTCTTATTTGGGAAGAGAGCAGTAGACCAGAACGCTAAAGAATGAGGGATGAAAACACGTTTTAGTCTTTAGCCACTGACCCCTTTTTCGCTTCTACCCCCTTGTTTCTGAGGTCTACATTAACTGTGTCACTGGATATAAATGCACTCCGCGAACTTCTGGCAGCGATTAACCAGACCGATATCGCAGAACTAACCTTAAAAAGTGCTGATTTTGAATTAACCGTGCGTCGAGGCATCCGTCTCAATGAGCGGCTCAATACGGATGGGAGCGATCGCCTGAAGGCTGAAACATCTCCCCCTCCGCAGGTATTGGGCAACACTGATGCGGCACTGCCTGACCAGTACACGCCTGAAAGCACCACTCCACCAATCCAGACTCAGCCACTAACGAGCGAGGTGATGCGAGATAGCAAAGCTGATCGCCGACTGGTCGAGGTAATTTCGCCAATGGTGGGCACCTTTTACCGTGCTGCTGCCCCTGATGAACCACCGTTTATTGAAGTGGGCGATCGCATTCGTAAAGGACAAACCGTTTGCATTATCGAAGCGATGAAGCTCATGAACGAACTGGAAGCAGACGTTGGGGGCGAAGTCGTAGAAATTCTGGTGCAAAATGGCGAACCGATCGAATATGGTCAACTGCTGCTGCGCCTTAATCCAGATTAATCCAGCTTAGATGTGTCGTTCTGGTTGTCACCCCTCTTCCCAAGTAAAGGTAGACTGCTTAAAATTGCCACAGTCATCCAACTAGCCGCCAGACCTACTGAACAATGATGAAATTCTGAATAAATTATGGACTGTCATCAAACGCTCTATTGCTATAAAGCAGTCAAGTGGCTAAAATCTGGGGATCAGTGCCCCTCACATTAAATTGCATGAAATCTGCAAAGCCTTCGCAAGAAGTTGTCCAACAAGTGGCTGAATACTTCAGCGTTCTGGGCGAGCCAATGCGCCTGCGGATTCTCAACCTGCTCCGTGACGGTGAGAAATGTGTACAAGACTTGGTCGAGGCGACTGACACTAGCCAAGCCAATGTCTCCAAACATTTGAAGGTCATGATGCAGGCAGGTATTCTCAATCGACGTAGTAAAGGCACTTTGGCTTATTACAGCGTTAAAGATGACCTAATTTTTGAATTGTGCAATCTGGTCTGCGATCGACTCGCTAACCGCATCGAACAACAGGCTCTCCATTTCAGAGCCTTCACCTTTGCCGGAAAGCGTTGAGCATAGACAGTGTCATTGTTCATTCCATTGCTTGCCACTGCATCGGTAGCGTTTTAAGAAACGTCCACAACAGCTCTCACCACATACGCTCTTTTGATATTTTCTGCAAGCTGCTGTCGTCAGGCTATGAACAGCCTGCTCCTCTCGTTCCAGACGATGAGAACCGATCAAATACGTTGCGTTGCTCTTAGCACTAACCTTGGCGCTGTCAGATAGCTAAGTAGGGTCTTGCTAAAAGGGACGAGTCAACCGCTTATGCAAAAGCAACTTCTGGGGTTGTCTCAGGAACCAGCAGTGCCAAAAAGAATCAGCTTGCTTTGCTTGATAACCAGCTTTAGCGTATAGCTGTCTAGCCTGATGGTTATCCTCTAATACATGCAGGTACAAATCTTGAAAGCCTAAATCTAGGGCGATCGCCTCACATCGATCGAGAAGCTTTTGCGCCACTCCCTGCCTGCGGGCTTCCAACTGCACAGCTAAATTTGAAAGATAAGGGTAAGGAAGACTGCGGAACTGAAAAGGGCTTGTTGAACGGAAAGTGATTTCAACTGTTCCAACCAGGCTTGGGCTGCCGCTTGACAACGTCATCGTAGCAACAAGGCAGACGTAGCTCGACTCTGATGCTGAACGTAGGCGATAGCGCAGATCCTCGTACACACCCATCCGAAGGACAGGGAGAAACAAACGCGTAAGACCATTGCGAGGATAAAAACTAGCGGCAAGAACCTCAACGAGTTCAGTTAAGTCACTCAGCTGTGCAGAGCGAACAGAGAGATTTGGTGAGTTAAAAGACACTCCGTGAATGCTGTTTGCTATGGTTCAGGAACAAACGTAAAAACGTAAAACTAGAGCGTAAATCAAAAAGCTTGAGCTGGTTGCACTTTTTAATCGCGCAATGATTTTAACTACTTAATGAAAACATCCCACAGCTTCAAGATCTAGGGCTGTGGGATGTTCGCTTTTATCCGTATGAACAGATAAATTTTTCTTGAGACCAGCGTCTAAAAGACTGTGCGGTGGATTTAAATTTGACATACAGGCAGGAAAGCCAGTAGGTCACAATTCAAAATGAACTACTTACCAATACGGGGCGGTTCCCGAAAGGCGATCGCGAAAAAGAGCACACCGAGCGCCAGCGTAAGAATCAAAATGTAAGCAACGCTTTCCATTGTAGAATTTCTCAACCATTTACTAAGGGTAGTCTACCAACCAAACCGGAGAAAGTAGCCAACATTTAGAGAAGGGCATACAGCCGAACCATCAGTACGCTAGCGTAAAGCGGATACAGGCTGCACGTCCCTTCCCTAGTGTCACACAACTAAAGCCTACACAGCTTCTTTGCGACGGGTGCTCTTATCACCCACTTTTTGGAAGAAACCCCACTCTACTTGCTCCTCAGAAAGATCTGGATCAACACCCGCAAAGACATCTCGGAAGATGGTGCGAGTACCATGCCAGATATGACCGAAGAAGAAGAGTAACGCAAAGACTGCGTGACCAAAGGTAAACCAACCACGCGGACTTGTGCGGAATACACCGTCCGAATTCAGCGTTTCGCGATCGAACACGAATGGTTCACCTAGCTGATTGGCACGTGCATACCGTTTCACGGTTGCCGGATCTTTAAATGTCTGACCATTTAATTCACCACCATAGAAACTGACTGTCACACCATTCTGCTCAAAGCTGTATTTCGACTCCGCCTTGCGGAATGGGATGTCTGCCCGGACGATCCCATCTTTATCAGTCAAGACAACAGGAAAGTTCTCAAAGAAATTAGGCAGGCGACGAACCGATAGTTCTCGACCTTCGCTGTCTTTGAAAACTGGATGTCCCAGCCAGGATTGAGCAATACCATCGCCCTTGTTCATCTGCCCCGTGCGGAACAAACCACCCTTAGCAGGGCTGTTGCCCACGTAGTCATAGAACGCTAGCTTCTCAGGAATGGCTGAGTAGGCATCCGATAGACTGGCACCGCTCGCTAGACCTGACTGCACACGGCGATCGATTTCCTGTTTGAAGAAACTGCTGTCCCACTGATAACGAGTTGGACCAAACAGTTCGATCGGAGTGGTCGCGCTGCCAAACCACATCGTACCTGCCACAATAAACGCTGCAAAAAACACTGCTGCAATGCTGCTAGACAGCACTGTCTCAATATTTCCCATCCGTAACGCCTTATATAGACGCTCTGGTGGGCGTACGCTCAAGTGGAACAAGCCAGCAATAATGCCAACAATGCCTGCGGCGATGTGATGCGCCACGACTCCTCCTGGATTAAAGGGATTGAAACCTGCTGGACCCCATTCGGGCGCTACAGGTTGAACACTCCCAGTCAGACCATACGGGTCAGAGACCCACATGCCAGGACCAAATAGTCCTGTCAAGTGGAAAGCACCAAAACCGAAACAAAGCAAACCAGACAAAAACAAATGAATGCCAAACATCTTTGGCAAGTCGAGTGCAGGCTCACCAGTACGGGGATCTCTAAAGAGTTCCAAATCCCAGTAAACCCAGTGCCAACAGGCAGCTAGGAACAACAAACCGGAAAGAATGATGTGTGCAGCAGCAACACCCTCAAACGACCAGAAGCCAGTGTTAACATCAGACTCACCAGTGATGCTCCAGCCGCTCCAAGAACCAGTGACACCCAAGCGTGCCATGAACGGTAGCACAAACATCCCCTGTCGCCAGATCGGGTTTAGAACTGGATCGCTAGGGTCAAAGATCGCCAATTCGTAGAGTGCCATCGAACCAGCCCAGCCTGCCACCAGTGCAGTATGCATCAGGTGCGTTGCAATCAGCCGTCCGGGATCATTGATAAGGACAGTGTGTACTCGGTACCAGGGTAGTCCCATTGACTACGCTCCTCCTTGTGAATAGCTCAAGATCAACGTATTCCTAAACATTTTATTAAAGCGCCGGACATTGGTAAATGTACCAGGTCTAAGGCTACTTCAGCGTTGCACTCCCCAATCTGGTCTCCAGTTCGGTTCTTGAATGGAGCCGAATCGCAAGCCACCAGCTATGTTTATGAAAATGAAAGCGTATAAAGAAGTGTAACCAGTGTGAGAGACGATTGCAAGCAAAGGATGCATTTGGCAGAGTTTTGAGGAAATCCGATGCATTCTTGTAAACTTGTGTAACAGCTATCGTCTGTCTAGGTTTGCCAAATCAGTGTTGCGCTTTGGGAAACAACAATTAACTGTTCGTGACGACTTAATTCATCCACAATTCATCTGCAACCGTCGCCTTTCAAGGCAAGCGACTGGTTGGAGGAGCTTTTGCTCAGCCGATCGCTGAACTGCTCTGACTTGACTTCTCTGTCAGGGTGGAGATCAAATGGGATGCGATCGACGTGTGTCGATCGCATCCCATTTCGTTCCTCATCCGCACCACTGCTCTCTTAAAGGAAATTTAAGTTAATGACTACCATCAAATTTTTAAAGGAAGACCGAGAAGTGATCGTCGCGAACGGCGCGAACCTGAGGCTCAAAGCTATAGAGAACCGCATCGACATTTATACTTTTGTTGGAAAAATGACCAACTGCGGTGGCTATGGTCAATGCGGTACCTGCATTGTCGAGATTGTCGATGGCATGGAAAACCTTTCACCGCCCACCGAAACGGAAAAAAACAAGTTAAAGAAAAAGCCTGCGACCTACCGCTTAGCCTGCCAAGCCCTCGTCAACGGTGCCGTGACCGTTAAGACTAAACCTTCTGTTAAGTAGCCTTTCAAAGATGTCTTGCCTCTACCAGCATCCTGCCGTTGTGAGTAGCCAAACCTTGGGTCAAAAGGCACTCAGTGGCTATGGCTGATCTCTGCTTTTACACCCTGCACGGGGAGAGCGGACAGTGGTATCCTACTTGTATCGATGCAGCGCTATTTAATTAGGCAAGTCTTATGCAAGTCAACGATCTAGGGTTTATTGCAAGCATCCTTTTTGTCTTGGTTCCATCAGTTTTTCTGCTCATCCTTTACATTCAAACGGCAAGCAGTAATGCCAACAAAGATTCCTAAGAATGCTACCGAGTGTTCTTTGCTCTTTGCAAGCGCTGGAGGCAAATGCCTCCAGCGCTTTTTGATGTTATGGCAAAGGGGGCATAACTCGTCGTTGTCTAACTGTCGTTGTCTAGTTAAAGAGCAATCGAATCGCTGACTACAGGAGATTGGGCAAACTGGGCAGTAGCTTTACAGCGGGCTAGTACAAATGCCCCATCAGCTTGCTCAACAACGCACGAGAGACTGCCGTAGGACAGAGTCGTTTTAGCCGATCGTCTCATCGACAATTGACGTAGGGTTTAAGCTGGCAATTGCCCTCAGTTCATCCTCTGAGAGATCTTGAAAATTGCTTAGCAGCGATCGTAGCTTCATGCGGTGGATATAGGGCCAACCGCCCGATGCTTCAATATCTTTCAATAAGCTGTACAGTGCCTGACGATTGTCAGGTAGAGAGTCTTGAAAGAGGCTGTCGCGGATCTCCTGGTGTAACCCTTCTAACATCCTCAGCAACGACAGCAACGCCAAGCTATCTCCCTGACGACTGCTGGCGAGATTCCGAATAGTGTCGCACAGAGACTGTAGCTTAGATTCAAACTCAAGCTCTTCTGCCTTAGAGCGATCGCGATTGCTCATCAAAGTGGATTCCCATAAACGCCATCAGACAACCTAGACAGAGTTTAGCTTTAGATACTCCAGTACAGCGGGTAAAAACATTCCATAGCCGTTTGTCTCCTGTCTCCCAGTGAGCGGCACTAGCAAAGCCAATTTTGTTGTTCAAGCCAAAGTAAAGGTCACATTGCCATGTAGAATGCAAAGTGAAACCTTTGTTAAATCATTCCGGGGACATGAGAACTTAGTCAAGTGTAGGCGCGGTTCAGTTTGTCTCTTCAAAAATTAGGCACTGTCTCAGGTGATTAGCGTCTGTGCTTTATTCGGGCAAGACTGCCTCTTGGCAGCTTTACTGAGAAGGCAAACTTTTTGCCTGATGAGCGAAGACCATTGAAACCCGGCTTTGGATTACACTGGCGAAAAAATGTTTACGTCGATATTGAGGTTTTCATGAGGTACCGCGCTTTAACCGTTGCAGTTCTGGCACTTTGCTTCAGCCTATTGACCGCTTTTTCTACAAGCCCAGCGTTTGCTAAAGAAGCTCTCACCTACGATCAAATTCGAGGTACAGGCTTGGCTAACAGTTGCCCTCAGCTAGAGGAGACATCTCGTGGCTCGATTCCGATCGATTCTGATAAGTCCTACTCGCTAACCTCCCTTTGCTTACAGCCGACGAATTTTCTTGTTAAGGAAGAATCTGCGAACAAACGACAAAAAGCAGAGTTCGTTTCCGCTAAATTGATGACCCGCTACACCTCAAGCATTGAGTCGGTAGAGGGTAAGCTGAACGTCAATCCTGACGGCAGCCTTACCTTCATTGAGGAAGACGGTATTGACTTCCAAGCCATCACCGTTCAGCTTCCCGGCGGCGAACGTGTCCCGTTTCTATTCACCATTAAGAGCCTAGTTGCGACGACTCAGCCAGGGCTGAGCAGCATTGGCACCTCGACCGATTTTGAAGGCGTATTTAAGGTTCCCTCATACCGAACCTCTAACTTTCTTGATCCTAAAGGTCGTGGCTTGACGGCTGGTTACGACAACGCGGTTGGTCTACCTGGTCAAGCGGATGGCGAAGAATTGGCGAAAGAAAACACAAAGCAGTTCCAGCTTGATAAGGGTAACATTTCGCTTCAGGTTGCCAAGGTTGACAACGTGACGGGTGAAATCGCGGGTACATTTGAAAGCGAACAGCCTTCTGAGACCGACATGGGTTCCAAAAAAGCAAGCGATATTAGGATTCGTGGTCTTTTCTATGCCCGCGTTGAGCCAACCGCCGCGTAAGCCTTTCTGCCGCACTTGTTAATGTCTCTACGTGTTTGTGCTGAACCGTTTTCACTCTTGCCACAATCACTCAGTCCTAATTAGTGAAGCCTCTGGTACACTTCAGCCATTGCTCCACGGCAAGGCAAAAGATGTTACCTCACGCGATGTGCAACTAATTCGCCCTCATCCCCACCCTTCTCCCCAGGGAGAAGGGCTTCCAGACCGTTCCGGTTCCCTCTCCCGATGGGAGAGGGCTAGGGTGAGGGCAGTTTTGGCAGGTATTTTAGGAAAGTCGCACATCGCGTTACCTCTTGCAATTCAACCATTATCTATCTTTTTCTAAGGGGCTTTAAGCCCCTTTTTTATACCTATACGCTGAGTTCCCTACTTAGTAAATTAAGGTTGCAGTTAGCCGTTTGAGTAATATTTTGCAAGAATTAGTTTCTGCTTAGACACCTTTCCGTAGAATTAGTGAGTCCGTGGTTACGTTGCTGAGAGTGTGAGCTAATTGTGCTAACTTCCTCCTGACCATGATGTTCCAGTCACTGGTAAAAACCCGGTTTTAATCGAGCTAGTTTAATTGTCAAATCCGTAGGAATGCCGTTGCTGCAGTCTACAGGAACGAGTAGTGTTGGTTTGTAACCAGTAAGACGTTGGCACAATACCTGGTTATGCTGAGAACTCCGCTTTTAACTGAACTAAGTAGTTTTAGCGCTCTTTGCTGGAATACTTCAGCGTTTCTAGTCGAGTTACCAGTCGTTTGAAAAAGCCTATGCCCCCAGTCAATGCTTTAGCAAACAGTGCGCCCTGCTGAAAATCAAAAGACTGAGTTTGAATCGTCCTGATGTCACTTGCTCTACCGACTGAAATTCGTCATGCTTACGACAGCTAATTATGAACTGAAAAGCGAGAGTTTGCAGCTTCTGCGAACCTATCAACAATCCCCTTCTCCTCAGGTTCGGAATCAACTGGTCGAACTCAATTTTGGTTTAGTCAGAAAAGAGGCACACCACTGGATTCATCAATGCACAGAGTGTTACGAAGATTTGCTACAGGTTGGCTCGATCGGGTTGATTCGGGCGATCGAACGCTTTGATTTATCCAAAGGACACGCCTTCAGTTCGTTTGCCATTCCCTATATTCGGGGTGAGATTCAACATTACCTGCGTGATAAAAGCCCTTCTGTACGTATTCCCCGACGCTGGCAAGAGCTTGAGCGGCAGGCAGTGGTGGCAGCACGTGAGCTACAAATCAAGCTGAAACGTCAACCGCTAGATTCAGAAATTGCAGAGGCGATCAACATTGGGGTGTCTGAGTGGCAAGAAATCAAGCTAGCTTGCCGTAACCGTGCCATGCTCAGCTTAGATGCGCCAGTCCGTGATGAGGATGAAGGAGCATCGTCGCTGGGCGAATTGGTGCCAGATAATCAGTACCGGAGTTTTCAACTAGCGCAAGAAGATCAGCTTCGCTTGCAACAGGCACTAGTACAGCTAGAAAACCGGACTCGTGAAATTTTGGAATTTGTCTTTCTGCATGACCTAACCCAAAAAGAGACTGCCGATCGACTAGGTATCAGCGCAGTGACGGTTTCGCGTCGGGTTAAGAAAGGATTGGAGTCCCTTCAGCATCTTATGGTGGGCGTTGAAGACTAGCAGTTTGTCACCACTTACTTCTGCGTCTAGCGTGAGGCTTTTTAGAGCTGTCTCCGGCTAATGGCTTAGTTTGAGTCAGTCTTAAAACTAGGGTGCTAGCGGCAGCGTAAACCAAAAAGTGGCACCGTTACCTGGCGTGCTTGTCGCTCCGATTTGTCCACCATGAGCGGTAATAATCTGACGGCAAAGATAGAGACCCAAGCCGACTCCGGTAGAGCGGCGGGCGCGGGTACCACGAGCATACCGTTCAAAGAGGGAATCGCATTCGCTAACAGTCATGCCGACTCCGTTATCCCGAACGCTACAACAAATTAAATCATCTTCGATCGCGGCTTCTAGGGTCACTTGTAGTCCGGGAGGGTTGTGCTTGAGAGCATTCGTGAGGAGATTCTCAAAGACACGTCGAATTAGCGCTGGATCGGCAGTGACCAGTGGCAGATCAGGCGAAACCTCATTGACTAACGTTGCCTGACTCTCGACTAGCAGTGGTTCTAGATCGTTGACGATCGCCCGTACTAGATTGCCCAGAGACAGCCGTTCGCAATTTAAGTTGATACCCCAGGCTTCGCTGGAATGAGCCTCTAGCAACGAATTGATCATCTTGAGCTGACGATCGCCGCTTTGGATCATCCGTTCCAACACAGAGCGGGAGATGACAACGGTGTCGCCAGCTTTTTGCTGGAGATTTTTGAGCACCATCATTGTGCCCATGACAGGTGTCCGTAAGTCATGCGAAACGGCGTTCAGGAAGTCGTCTTTGGTTTGGCTGAGTTCCTGAAGCTCCTGCATATTTTGCTGAAGCTGGGCTGTGCGTTCCTGCACCTGCTGCTCCAGATTGGCGGCAAGGGTTTGTACTTGCTGGTACAGTTCTGCTTGCTGGATGGCGATCGCTACTTGTACTGCCAGTTGTTCTAGCAGCTGAATCTCGAAGGCTGTCCAGTGACGCGGTTGCTCACATTGATTAGCGATTAACACACCAAAAAATTCGTCGCCTAGAATAATGGGTACACCAAGACTAGCTTTGATATGACAGCGGGTGTAATAGTCTGAAAGAAGGGGTGATAGCGTTGCGGTGGCTGTGTCGTCGATTGCTTGCACTTGTCCTTGAGCAAAGAGTGCTCGAATTTCGCGCAGGTAGATATCGTCTGCAATCCAGGTAAGAATTGATCCCCAGGCGGGGGCGGCGGACTCGGCAACAACCTTACCCTGCCAGGCAGCATCGATTTGACCGATAAAGACGCGATCGACCTTCAAGAATTGACGTACCTCAGCTACGGTTGTTGTGAGGATTTGATCCAGGTTCAGCGATCGCCGAATGCGTAGAGCAATGAGTCCCAACAAGCGATCGCGTTCGGCATTTGCTTGAAGCTGTGCGATCGCCCGTTTTCGCTGCGTAATGTCACGCACAATGGCTAGCACTTCATCTTTGCCGCTGACCACTAAACGGGCTTCATAATCGCGTAGCTCCTCCCGGTTTAGCAGTTGATATTCAAAAATTTGGATCTCACCCGTTTCTAGCGTGCGCTCGATATGATCCATACGCTGTTGGGCGGCGGCTGGGGGGAGTACCTCGTAGACAGTTTTGCCGATCATGCTGCTTGGCAAGATGGCAAAATCGCTTTCTTGATCCGCCTTGCAGTCGAGGTACATGCCGTCTCGACGGATGCGAAACATCATGTCGGGGATGGCGTTCAAAAAGGCAAGGTTCCGTCCTTCGCTAATTTGGAGCGCTTCTTCTGTACGTTTGCGATCGGTGATGTCGATCGTGACTGTCTGCAAGCAAGGAGTATCTTTGAGGTGAATGATTTCCGCAGAGAGCAGCGCGACTCCTACTTCACCGGATTTGCGGCGAAAGTTCATCTCCAGGTTATGAACCGAGCCAGCCGCTTGAAGCATTTGCAACATTTGGGCACGCGCTTCTAAGTCTACCCAAAGGTTTAAATCTGCAATGGTGAGTCCAATGATTTCGTCTCTCTGATAGCCTGTGATGTCTAGAAAGCTATCGTTGACATCAATGACACGCGATAGAGTGGCTGGTTGCAGCGTTGTCAGGGTGATGGCGGTGGGGCTGGAACGGAAAGCGATCGAAAACTTTTCTTCCGATTCGCGTAGTGCTGCCTCGGCGCGTTTGCGTTCAGTAATATCACGCTCGATTGCCAGCACCTCGTTTTCACCGCTGATCACCAGACGCACTTCATAATCTCGTAATGCGGTTGTACCAGTATCCCAGTCGTTCAGAAGCTGGTACTCAAGTGTTTGCAGTTCGCCGGAGTCAAGGGTACGGGCGATCGCATCCAGGATCGTTTGTGCCAGATCAGGCGACAAATGCTCACAGAGGTTGGTTCCTACGATCGCTTCACGACTAACCCCGTGCTCAGCATCTTCTGGCGTACCTTTAAAATCCAGAGTGTCACCGTTCCGATTGCTCAAAAACACGCGATCGGGCAATGCACTCAAAATCGCCTCGTACCTTACACGTCGCGGTTCTATCTGCGGTTGCAGCAACTGGCGCTCTACCAGTAGGTTCAGAAGCCGCTCAAACGCCTCGTCATCTTGACAGCAATCCCGTATTGCCTGTAAATCAGCCGTCTCAAGAATCATCGCCAATGCCTGCAAGTAACGCTACTGTCTTGCTTCCTGGTTTCTACTGCTTCTATTTTCCTGTTAAAACCTGGAATGGACTCGTTTTCAAAGGAAGAATTTAAGCCCTTTGAGTCGTTTTAGCGTGACTCTAAACCGCTACAAACTCCTTCTTTGAGTGCCCTGCGAAAAATAATCGTGCATTCGTGTAGGGAGCGAGTATCATCACGGTCAACTTTCTATCGTCGCTCCTGTCGATTTTAACCGCAACTAATTGCATAACCATACGTCTTCAATGTTAGAAGGAGAAATGCCGTTCTCGATCGTGAGTCTCAAAAAAACGGCTTTTCTGCTAAAAATCGAAGCTTTTTGCCGATATTTCCTCACAGGAACCTTCAGGCTCCTTCAAGGTCTATAAATCTAACGAATCATCAATGTGTCTTTGGAGAACTTTTCCCATGTTTTATGTCAATGCGTGGAAATCTGGGACAGCCATTTTGGTTGCTCTTGGTATGACTGCGGGAACCGCTGCACCCATAGTCATGATGGCTCCCGCTTCTGCCCAAACCACCTTTCCAGATGTACCGTCTAGCTATTGGGCAAGCGGCTTTATTCAAGAACTGGTCACACGAGGCATTATCGCTGGGTTTCCGGATGGGTCTTTCCGCCCTGAAGAGCCAGTCACGCGCGCTCAGTTTGCCGCCATTGTGAGCAAAGCGTTTAACAAAACGCCCACTCGCAACCCGGTACAGTTTACTGATATTCCGGCTGGTTTTTGGGCAACCGATGCCATTCAGAAAGCTTACACGACTGGCTTTCTGGCTGGCTATCCTGGCAACACCTTCAGACCGAGCGAAAACATCCCTCGTGCCCAAGTGCTAGTCTCTTTGGCGAACGGGCTGAATTACGCCGCTACTGGTCCAGTTGATAGTGTGCTGGTGGCGTACAACGATGCTGCCAGTATTCCTGACTATGCCCGTCCTAGTGTCGCTGCCGCGACCCAAAAGCAAATTGTCGTCAACTACCCTGATGTCAAGACACTCGGTCCCAATCAAACAGCCACACGGGCTGAAGTTGCCGCCTTTGTTTATCAGGCATTGGTAAGCACAGGACAGGCATCTGCAATCAATTCGCCGTATATTGTTGGGGCAGTTCCACAAGGAGTACGTATTCCGGCTGGAACTGCGCTGCCTGTACGCTACGAAAAGGCAGATAAAATCCTGCTTGCCAAAAATGAACCGAATCCCACGCCGATCACCCTGAAAGTGTCACAGAATATTGTTGACGCTCAAGGAAAGGTGCTGATTCCAGTGAACAGCGATGTGATTGGGCAACTGCAAACGACCCAGGGCGGCGCTCAGTTTGTTGCTAGTCAGATTGTGCTGCCGGATGGTGCTCAATTACCTGTAAGTGCCAATTCTGAACTCATTACCAGGACTGAGACGGTGACCAAAGGTGCCAACGTCGGCAGAATCATCGCGGGTACCGTTGTGGGAGCTGGTGCAGCGGCTGGTATTTCTGGAGTCACGGGCGATCGCGTCATTAAAGCTGAAGAAGTTCTGCCAGGTGCAGCCGTGGGTGCGCTTGCTGGATTCTTTCTCGGTAAAGACAGAGTGGATCTAATTGTGATCAATCCCAATACGGATCTGAACTTAACGCTGGCATCAGACCTCGTGATTCGTTAAGGCTAAGTGAAACAATAGCGGCATGTTCCTGTATTCGCTATCAGCTATCAGATTTTCTCTGATGGCTGACAGTCACAAGGCATGACGTTATTTTTTGTAGTCGGTAACCACTCTTCATTCTGAGGTCAACCGACTGAATCTAAAGGTTAGGCGATCGCCAGTCGTATGACCACTGTTGTGCCAGGTCCTTTACTTGTCACAGTGCCCGTCACTTCTTGAGCTACCCAACTCATCCGTGCAGGGCTAAACACATCGATTTCGCCGTGCATTTGTGTCACTAGAGTACGCGCGATCGACAACCCCAGACCACTCCCAGGAATATCGGTTTGAGCTTGAATACCTCGATAACGACGCTCAAAAAGATGAAGCAGATCTTGAGGTGGAATACCTGGTCCAGTGTCTGTAATCGCAATTTCGGCTGACTGTTGTCGGTCTTCTGCTGTTTGCCCCTTCACATTGCCTACGCTTGCCTGCAATAGAACTAAGCCGCCAGCGGGGGTGTACTTCAGGGCATTGTCGATCGCATTACTGAGTATTTCTTGCAGCATCTGAGCATCTGCTTTCACAGGTGGCAGGTCTTCGGGAATATTGGTGAGTAGTTTGAGGTCACGATCTTGAGCAATCGCGCTTGCCGATGCCAGCAGCGGCTCCAGGACAGTTGCTATCTTGCAAGGCTTTAGAACGAGGGGAATGCTTGACAGAAAGCCTGCTGCTGGTAGCAGAGGCAGATTTTGTGCGCCCTGTCGTAGCGTCGCAGGATCGTCCATAGTACGATCGCCTAACTGCCGATCTTGGGTAGCGGGGGGCAGCGCTAGTGGTGGCAGGTTCACTGCATCAGCTCCCGCTACAGCTAATTCAAGCTGCTGGGCGAGGTCACGTAAGCGCGCTGTCTCACGCACAAGACTAGCAGCAATCTCACGATTGCTATCTTCGGGTAACAACCGTTTGAGAATTAATTTGCCAAAGGTCTGGAGCGTTGTCAGAGAGTTGCGAAACTGATGCAGCAAATTATCTAGCAGGTCATGCTGCTGTTCTTGAAGCATCTGCTGCTGACGATGGTCTTGCTTTAACCACTGATAGCGCTGGTCAAGGACACACGCGATCGCCAGTGTCTCGGCAATCTGATGAATTTGCGTTTGTTCCCACTCCGTCCAAGAGCGATCGCTCCGCTCTGTAACCAGCAACCCCAACACCACTTCTTCGTGCATCAGCGGCAGCACGATACGGCGCTCAGGCACCAGCGCTCTACGTTCCGACTGCGAATGTTCCGACGGCGAATAGGTCGCCGCCTCGACGCGTGAGACGCGATCGCTCTCAAGCCAAAGCCAATCAGTCGCTGTCTCTGCTGCTCGAACGGTTGCTTCATTCGATGTCGAGGCGGGAAGATGCTTGACCTGCAATAAGTCAGGATGCGGCTCTGCTAGTAACCACGGGGGAGGTTTAGCAGCATCGATCGCCGACGTGAGCGATCGAGCCACCCCCTGCGCTTGCCAATCAACAGCCGTCTCTGGATAAGCGACTACAGGTATGAGCTGTGTCTCTGCGCCGTCCACTAATTCTTGCGTTAGATACACTACGCTCAAGGAGGCACCCAACGTCTGCGTCAGGAGTACAACCTGTGCCCGACAAAGAGAGATGAATTCTGCACTGTTCAGCGTCAGCATGAAGCGATTTCTAAGAGCAAGCTGCAACGAGGGATTTATTCTCAAGCATAGCTCGGTTATTGGTACATCCAATGGAGCAGAGTTACCGTAGATTGGCAATGATGCGCTTCCAGGTCGCTTTACTAATGGCAACAAATGCCGAATCAGGGCTTACGTAAACCTCGGAGGTTTTAACCAAGCATCAAGCATCGTTACCAATCTAGTCGCTTAAACCTCCGAGGCTTTAATCACAATGCGTAGGTTTAAGTGCACAGCATCTCACGCTGAAACCTTTTCCTGACCTACTTCCCTAGGAAGTTCTAAATCTTTGTATCTTTGGGTTAAAAGAAGTTGAAATTCTAGCCCCAAATCGATATACTTGCGTCGTCTTTGTAACTATCACTACACTTGAGCGACAATAAAGGGGGTAACGGGATTGGCAAGGAGACGTAAGCGGAAAAGCCGTAGAAGGCAAGAGGGACGGAGGATTCTGGAGAATGTACCGCAGTTTAGCATTGAGTGCGGTGAGGATAAGCCAGTGACAGCAGCTCGAAAATTCATTCATTCAGAAGGCATTGCACCACCAGCCTTACTGCTTGTGAAGCGCAACGAGCACACCACCGATCGGTATTTCTGGGCGGAAAAGGGGTTGTTTGGAGCGCAATACGTTGAAGAAAACCATTTTCTGTTCCCCAGTCTGAAGCTCTCGGATGAAGAGTCCGATGAACTTCCAGTGGTTGCTCAGAGCCGTTAATCGTCAGATGACAGTTTTGGCAATTGCTACCGAGTATGTTGTTGACCTTACAGCATGCAAAATCTCGATCCACCAAGCATTTAATCCAAAAACCCCGTCCGGAGTCTCTCTCAGGCGGGGTTTGGCTTATGCAGAGGCTTTTAAGTAGACGCTTCGCATATCAGCGGGAGAATCAGCAGACTATAACCCGCGGCGTTGGTGAATGGCGGGATGCATTGCCCTCATCCCCTTTCTTGAATGCCCGAAGGGCTATACCCTTCTCCCCAGGGAGAAGAGAGTAAGAACTCTGGTTCCCTGTCCTTTTGGGAGAGGGCTAGGGTGAGGGTCAGTCAGATGGATTCATCCCAGGGTTCAGCAATGCCTACCCCGCAATAGACAACTCTTTTGGCTTGCCCGATCGATCCTTAAAGCGGCTTTAGGGAAAGGTTTCGCTGTAGTTCTGCCAACTCGTCACGATGCGCTGTGACTGTGACGACACTCATCGCCTGTGGCTCTGAAGTGCTCTCTCCGTCAATCTGAAGCACAACTTTTTCAGGTCGCGCAGCTCCACGCCAGTAAAAAATTCCCGCGATCGGCGATAGCAACGTTAGTCCCAGCAGTGCTTGAGAAAAATCGGGCAAGAGCATCGTCAGCATCAGCGCAAGACAGAGGAAACCGATCGCTGCCAGTAGCGTCAAAAAAACAGCCATTGCCCAACTCGGTCGAACCAATCCCTCAAAGGTCACCCGAAGTTGTGTCGCATCCGTTGCTGCAATGCGATAAGCACGGCTTGAAAAGTAGTTTTGCAGTTGGTCTAGAAGTGCCACTTCTGACTGCTCTGACGCAAGCCTAACCACTTCGATCCGATCCTTAACCGAAGCCCGAATAAAAAACATTAGCCCTACCGACATCAGCAGCGCTAGCACGAACGTTGACGGCAGAATAGCGACATTCATTATTTAGACGGTTGCCTGGAACAGCTTACCGCTTAGTTTACGTCATAGTCTCACAAATTCGGTCAGAGCAGGGGAGTGTCAGCAGTCACCCCCCTACATCATCACAACTAAAGCCTAATCATCTGGAACCTGAGCGTGCTCAAAAACTGAAGCATGGGGACTCGATCGCGCGACCCAAGACAGTCACATCATCACAAGCACACTAAATGCTAATTGTGACTTGGAGCTAACCCATTTGAGTGAACCACAGTACTGTGGTTTCTGACATAGTCGTACCATAGCCGAGTCAAGTCCTGCGCCTGCTGCGCCATCTCAGATTTGATCTGGTACATCCGGCGAGGACGACCTCGTCCCTCCACCTTTTTCCAATAACCTTCGATGATTTGCTCATCCTCTAGGAATTTCAGCGCGCTGTAAAGCACAGTATCAGAGAGACGGTAAGTTGGATATTCGTTCTCCAGCAGTTGAATCAGCTCTGTACCGTACGAATCGCCACGCGATAAAACGGCAAGGACATAACACACTGCTAACTCTTTGTTGAGGTAAAACGGTGGCGGTGCTTGAAAAAACTGATAGATATCGTCAAACTTCATCTTTCCCATCCAGACATACGAGTTAGTTCATGTTTTCTGCAGAAAGTGCAGAATGAACGGAGGACAATAAACATACCCTAGCAATGACACCCCAAGGACAGCCATCATCCAAAAGCATTAAATTTGCACTCAAAGTAAAAATCTTATACTGCTTGGTGATTGTCCCTGTTTTGTACTTAACCAGCCCAATGGTTTGGTTAATTGAGCCTCGACTATAGCGTTTCTTTAATCCAGTGAGTTGTGAACACGGCGCTCAAGCCCCTTCCTTTAGATGTCGATGATCTCACTGTTCTAAGAGGTGCTGTAGTCAGTTGAGCCTGCGGACGCTAGGGTTAAACGTGAAGAACCTCAATGATTGAAAGCAATCTTGAGAAACTCTTACTCTCAGCCGCTAATGATGGAATCCTCATTCCATTGCTCATGCATCGCTAGTAAACAAACTGAGCTTCTCGAAAGAAGTCCAACTTGAGGTGCAAAGAGTATGAACAGAGACAACGTTAGACTCTGTGGCAGACAACAAGGACTTTAGCTTGCACACCCTCATTCTAGATCGTAATCCGAATATCGTTCGCCTAGAAAGAAATAAGCTTTGCTTTCTAAGGCTAATGCATGATACGTGATGTTTGGCTTGAGGGGTGACAGCTATCAAAGTGACCAGTCGTAGAAAGAAAACTGATGGTCGAGTTGCACTCCTTAGCTGGATTGATCGGCTGCCGCTGCACTAAGACCAGCTCCAGTGCACTTGTATACCGCTCTGCAAGCTGTTCGTAGGCGATTGACAAGACTCTGGCTTTACTTGACCAAGCCCGATCGCAGCGCAACGACAGCCGCCTGAACGCGATCGTCAACAGCGAGTTTATTCATAATGCCGCGAACATGAGTTTTCACCGTATTGGGGCTGAGGTAAAGCGCTGCGGCAATTTCAGGATTACTTTGACCTTCAACCATGAGTTGCAACACCTCCTGCTCTCGATGAGACAACTGACCAATGTTACCTGTGGGTGTCGGTGGTTTGAGATGTTCGATCACACGACGAGCAATTTGTGGATCGAGATAAGTTGCGCCTTCTTGGGCAGCCGCGATCGCAGCCAACAAGCGTTCCACGTTGGTGCCTTTAATGCAGTAAGCATCTGCACCGCTAGAGAGCGCTGCAATCACTTCAGTTTCGGTTGTGTGCGACGTTAGCATCACGACACGCACAGAAGGTAAGGCTGCCTTAATCTGCTGCGTCGCTGCAATACCGTCCAGCCGTGGTAGTCCAATATCCATCACGATGATGTCGGGCTTCAGTTTCAGTGCGGCTTCAACGCCCAAGTAGCCATCGCTGGCTTGTCCGACCACCGTCAGTTGAGGGTAGTCTTCCAGGCATTGCTCTAAGCCTAGCTGCATCATGGGGTCATCTTCGACAATCAGAATCCGCAGAGGCGGCAGGTCTACAGCAGGACTGTGTGGTTGAATCTCATCAGGCATAAAAGCAACTCGAATTGAATGAGGAAGTGACTCGTCAGATCCCGCGCACGCAAATGCTCATTGCATCCTATGGTAAACGAAAAAACTGACTGCTTATTTTTGTGCAGAAACCCGGTTTTTGCGTTGACTTTGACCAACGTGCAGTGGCGCGATCGAAGTTAAGCAGTTGCTGCTACCGTCTAGCTTGATCAAGCCTTGCCATGAGAGACTAAGAGCAGTGCGCTTTCAGGCATTTGCATTATGTTCGGTAAGTCAGCCACCTCGCCCACTTTAAGGGAGATTGCCAAAACCTTTCGCATGACAGGCTGGATTAGCCTTTGGATTCAGCTCGTGCTTACAGTGGTTTCGAGCGTTATCTTAATTTTTGCTGGTGCGCTAAGTCGTTCTGGCGGTGCCAACCAGAATAGCCCCACGACTGGGATCGGTGTCCTTGTAACGATCTTTGGCATCGCGGTGCTGGTTTTTAATATGTATTGGGCGCTGTTCCGCTACATTCCGATCGGGCGCAAACTAGACGGCGTAGCAGCCAACCGACCTCGCAAGTCCGATACCATTCAGGTTTTGCGTACTGGTTTGATTGCAAGCCTCATTGGCATCTTACTTTCCCTGCTAGGTGCAGAAGCGACTGTAGGCTTGCTGGCAGCCAAAGCGTTTAATCAGGGTATTGGTGGCTTCGTAAATACCGATCCGTCAAAGTTTATTCAGCCGCTCGACATTTTGGTTGTTCAAGCGAGTATTAATGTCATCCTGGCGCAGTTTTTTGGCATTGCAGCGTCGCTTTGGCTGCTAAACCGTATGAGCCGCCAGTAGGGGAAAGGAGGCAGGAGGCAGGAGGCAGGAGGCAGAAGGCAGGAGGTTGAGCTTTCAGCCGTTGGTTTTCAGCCCACTCCCTACTCCCCACTCCCTACTCCCCACTCCCTACTCCCTACTCCTCACCCCTCACACCTCACTTCCGCGAAGAGGCAGAAAGCAGGAGTGAAGAGAGTTAACGTTGATCTGCCGATCGGTCTTTTTAGCCTTTAGCCTTTCTACTCTCTTCTAAAGCTGACTCCTACCCTTCTAGCCAGTCGAAGATTTGCTCAAGCTGCTCCAGTGAAACCAAGCCGTACTGCCAGAGAATCATAGGCAAAGGTCCGGGGTCTTGCTCAGAGTGACGGAGTGCCATGGCGATCGCCGCTGCTGAAAGAGCCAGTTCTTTTTGTAAAAAATTGATGAGTTGAGTGTTGCTACGGTCAGATTGCACGGCTAGACTTTTTACCCCTGAATGTTAAGTTGACGAATTTGAGTGCGCGATCGCTACAGTGACGGGTATAGCGTGGCGCTATGCTACTGAATGCCCACTGCAAAGGCATCACCCACTGGGGTCGCCCAGTTGAGTGAGGTTTGCTGATTGCAATCGTGATCTTACGTATTTGCCACTCACTTAAACCATAATCCTTGGTAAATGAACAGAGAATTTTATTCGGTCGTCAGCCCGCAGTGGCGATCGTCTACACGCTTGGCGTTTACAACAGTAAAAAGTAAGGTCTAGCCCCATATATAGAGTCTGAAGCGGTTGTGAAGATTTACGATGATGTCTCCGTTTGTTAAATGATTGCCTGGTAGCTATCAGTTGCAATTTTGCGTTTAGGGCTGACTGCCGATGCTAGCAACTGGAGGCTTTAAATACTCTTACGGTTTCGGCAATACTCATTGAGATGGCGTGAACACCGACCCTAACAATCGTGCTGGCTTCTCTACAATGACGTTAGTAACTACAGCGAACGTTTATCGAGGGGAACATGCAGCCAACCAACCCCAATCAATTTACAGAAAAAGCCTGGGAAGCGATCGCGCGCACACAAGAGGTTGTGAAGCAGGCGCAACAGCAGCAAATTGAATCAGAACACTTAATGAAGGCGCTGCTAGAACAGGACGGACTTGCCAGCAGCATCTTCAATAAACTGGGCGCAGAGGTCAGACTGGTCAGCGATCGTACGGATGAGTTCATTCGCAGACAGCCCAAGGTTTCTGGCAACAGCACATCAATTTATTTAGGACGTAGCTTGGATAGCTTGCTCGATCGTGCCGACAGCTACCGCAAGCAGCTTGGCGACGAGTTTATTTCCGTGGAGCATCTGTTATTGGGCTATGCCAATGACGATCGCTTTGGTAAAGGATTGCTGGCGGAACTTAAACTAAATGAAACTCAGCTTAGAAACGCGATCGATCAGATTCGAGGAAGTCAAAAGGTGACAGACCAAAATCCAGAAGGCAAGTACGAGTCCCTAGAAAAATATGGGCGCGACCTGACACAGTTTGCCCGTGAAGGCAGACTCGACCCTGTGATTGGGCGTGATGATGAGATTCGTCGCACCATCCAGATTTTATCTCGTCGAACCAAAAACAATCCCGTGCTGATTGGTGAACCGGGCGTGGGTAAAACGGCGATCGCGGAAGGACTTGCCCAACGCATCATCAAGGCTGAGGTGCCAGAATCACTCAAAGATCGCAAACTAATCTCCCTGGATATGGGTGCACTCATCGCGGGAGCAAAGTATCGCGGTGAGTTTGAAGAACGGCTGAAAGCTGTGCTCAAGGAAGTCACCGAAGCACAGGGACAAATCATCTTGTTTATCGATGAAATTCATACCGTGGTTGGAGCAGGAGCCGCACAAGGCTCAATGGATGCCGGAAACTTGTTGAAACCCATGCTGGCAAGGGGCGAACTTCGTTGTATTGGTGCGACAACACTGGATGAATACCGCAAGTACATTGAAAAAGATGCCGCGCTAGAACGACGCTTCCAACAGGTTTACATCGATCAACCGAACGTTGAAGACACAATCTCAATCCTGCGCGGCTTGAAGGATCGCTATGAGACACACCACAGCGTCACGATTTCAGACAATGCCTTGGTTGCCGCAGCCACCCTTTCTTCTCGTTATATCAGCGATCGTTTCCTGCCTGATAAAGCCATTGATTTGGTTGATGAGGCGGCTTCAAAGCTGAAGATGGAGAAGACTTCAAAACCGGAGGAGCTTGAGATCATTGATCGTCGCATTACGCAATTGGAGATGGAAATCCTGTCTCTTAAAGGCGCGATTGACTATGGTTCGGTGGAGCGGCGTCAGCGGTTAGAGAAAGAGCTTGCTGATCTGCGAGAGGAGCAGCACACCCTAAATGCTCAATGGCAAGCAGAGAAAGAGTCGAGTGATCGAATCCAAAAGCTGCGTGAAGAAATCGCTCAGCTTAAGACCGAGCTTGAGCAAGTCGAAAGTCCCCAAAGTCCAAGTTATGACCTGAACCGTGCATCTGAGATCCAACACGGTCGGTTGCCCCACTTTCAGGAGCAACTTCAAAAAGCGCAGGATAAATTCAATCAGTCACAAACTCACGGTATATCTCTACTGCGTGGAGAAGTCACTGAGTCTGACATTGCTGAAATTATCTCGAAGTGGACGGGCATTCCCATCAGCAAACTGGTGGAATCGGAAATGCAGAAACTCCTGCATTTAGAAGATGACCTGCACAAGCGCGTGATTGGACAGGAAGAAGCGGTTACGGCTGTGGCAGATGCGATTCAGCGATCGCGCGCTGGCTTAGCAGACCCCAACCGTCCCACTGCTAGCTTTATCTTCTTAGGACCGACTGGTGTTGGTAAAACCGAACTTGCCAAGGCACTCGCTGCTTACTTGTTCGACACGGAAGACGCGCTGGTTCGTATCGATATGTCTGAGTATATGGAGAAGCAGTCGGTTTCACGCTTGATCGGTGCACCTCCAGGGTATGTAGGTTACGACGAAGGCGGACAGTTGACGGAAGCGATCCGTCGTCGTCCCTATGCGGTGATTCTGTTCGACGAAATCGAGAAAGCGCATCCGGATGTATTCAACGTGATGCTGCAAATTCTGGATGATGGACGCGTGACCGATGCTCAAGGGCACACGGTGGACTTCAAAAACACTGTCATTATTATGACCAGCAATATCGGTTCGCAGTACATTCTGGACGTTGCGGGTGACGATAATCGCTACGACGAGATGCGATCGCGCGTGATGGAGGCAATGCGTACTAGCTTTCGCCCCGAATTTCTCAACCGAATCGACGAGATCATCATCTTTCATGCGCTACAGCGATCGGAGCTACGGCAAATCGTCAAGCTTCAGATATTGCGACTGGCAGAGCGGTTGGACGATCGCAAAATGTCTCTCAAGCTCTCTGACAGCGCATTGGACTTTCTCGTGGAAGTCGGCTACGACCCTGTCTTTGGTGCCCGTCCACTCAAACGTGCCATTCAGCGTGAACTCGAAACGCAGATTGCCAAGGCGATCCTCCGTGGGGAATTTACCAACGGCGACACCATCTTTGTGGATGTGGAGAATGAGCGACTAGCATTCAACCGCCTATCGTCGGAAGTGCTGACAACGCAGTAGAGGGGGCGGAGGAGGCACGGGAGCAGGGGAGGCTGAAGGGGAAAAGGGAGAAAAGCAAGAGGCTCAGGTTGAGCGCTGTAGGATTTTGACCCTTTTGAAGAGGCGCTGCATTGCGCTCCCTTGCTTCCACTACTGCCTCCGCCTCCCCTGCCGATAGTCTTCCTGTCAACCTGCGGGTGCGTTGGTCAAGTCAACAGGCAGCTCGACTGTAAAGCAGGTTTGTCCTTCTCCGCTCGTGACCTGAATGGAACCGCCCAAATGGTTGAGTAACTTCTTTACCAGCGTCAGTCCTAGTCCTGTTCCTCCTTGCCGCCAGCGATCGGCGCTAGGAATGCGGTAGAACTGATCAAAAATGCGAGGGAGTTCAGTTGCCGGAATTTCAACGCCAGAGTTACAAACCTGCATTTGAATCGTCGGTACGGTGGTTGATAGGGCATTTTCGATTAGCTGCACAGCGAGGCTAATTTGCTCATTGTCAGGCGTATACTTGACCGCGTTATTCAGTAATTCTGTCAGCACCCGACTGAGGGCAGAGGCATCTGTCACGATCGGCGGCAGGTTAGAGGCAGCCGTCATCTGTAGCTGTTGCTGCTGATTGAGTGCGCGTTCCTGAAACGTTTCTAGTAGTTCGGGTAGCCAGCTTTGCAGGTGAACGGTCGTCAGGTCGATCGTGTATGCGTCAGCGTTGAGCCGTTGTAAATCCAACAAGTCATTCACCAGGCTCAACTGGCGGTTACACTGATCGCTCAAAATCGTGAGATAACGAACGGTTTGGTTAGGATCGGTGCTCTCTATGAGATAACCCTGTTGACTTAAGGAAATTTCCAACATGCGGATTGCCATTTTGATGTTGGTGAGTGGCGTTCGCAGTTCGTGAGAAACCGTGTTCAAGAAGTCATCTTTAAGTTGATTGATGGTTTGAAGTTCCGTCATTTGTGCCTCTAGCTGCACTGCCCGGGCGATCGCCAGATTGCGTTCTTCTACCTGCCGCCGCTCGGTAATGTCGCGGAAGACTAAAACCGCTCCGGTGATGGTGCCTGCTTCATCACGAAACGGCGCAATACTATCTGCAATCGGAATGGTGTGACCCGTACGGGAACACAGCAGCGTTCTGTCTGCCAACGAAGTAACGTTGCCCGTTTGCAGTACGTCAGTCGTAGGGTTGGGTAATAGGCATTGAGTATCTTCATGGATCAGGTGGAAAACGTCGGTGATGTTCTGACCGATCGCCTCTTCCTGCCGCCAGCCAGTTAACACTTCAGCCGCAAAATTGATAAATTTGACGCGGCTATGAGCGTCAACCACAATGACACCATCACCGATCGATCGCAGGATGTTGAATAACCACTGTTCGCGCCGTTCTAGCTCCTGATCCAGTCGATGGCGCTGTAGTGCAGTTTCGATCGCAACATACAGTTCACGTTCCTCGATTGGCTTGAGGACGTAACCGAACGGACCCGTTACTTTAGCTCGTTCGATCGTGCTGCGATCGGAATAGCCTGACGCATACACTACGGGAATATGTAAGCGCTCCCAGATTTGTTGTGCTGCCTGAATGCCGTCCATTTCGCCCTTCAGCCGGATATCCATCAGCACGATGTTAGGATTTGTGGTGCGCGCAAGCTGCACTGCCATTTCGCCCGAAGTGGCAATATCTACCACCGCATAACCCAAGTTTTCTAAACAATCCCTAATGTCGGCAGCAATAATGCTTTCATCTTCAACGATCAGAATCTGAACCTTTTCTACATTGGGCGTTGGAGCCGGAGCGGTCATCATGCTTTACTCCCAACAAAGGTAATTCTGAATTCTGTGCCACGATCGCGGTTAAGCTCGATCGTGCCCTCTAATTGGTTGACCAAATCTTTCATTAGTTTTAATCCCAACGAATTGACTTGAGCGAATGCAAAGTCCGCTGGCATCCCAATGCCGTTATCACGCACTGTGAGCACGATGGTATGGTTGCCCTGCCGATGCAGCTCGATCGCAATTTCGCCGGGTTGATCAGCAAACGCGTATTTCAGCGCATTAGAAACTAATTCATTAATGATTAAGCCACAGGGAATTGCCGCATCAATATCGAGCGAAACATCATCAATACACGTTTTAAGCGTAATGGCATTGGAGTTGATGTTGTAAGAGCTAAACAGGCTGGCTGCCAGATTTGGCACATAATGGCTCAAGTTAATGTGTGCCAAATCTTCAGAGCGATACAGTTTTTCATGCACGAGCGCGATCGATTTAATGCGAGTTTGGCTTTCTAGCAAAATGTCGGTTGCCTGTTTGTCTTTCACTCGCCGTTGTTGCAGACGGAGCAAGCTATAAACAATCTGCAAATTATTTTTGACTCGGTGATGAATTTCCTTCAGCAGTACATCTTTTTCGCCCAACGAAGCCTGCAACCGCTCTTCTGCCTGACGCAGCTCCTCCAACTGTTTTGCGGCTGTAATATCGACCGCAACACCCAGAATTTGTTGCGCTGAGCCATCCGGGTTGCGGGCAAACAGCGTTTCCTGGCGTTGGAAGTAGCGCCACTCGCCATTACGGTGTTTCATCCGCAACTCAGTACCGAGGATCGCGCCATCGCTTGCCGTATTCCAGCGTCTAAGATCTACGTATCTCTGTAAAAAGTCGTCTGGGTGCATGACGGTTTGCAGGAAGGTGGGCTGCATCGCCTGAATCTCATCCACGGTATAGCCGAGGTGCTCTCCAAGCTCACGATTCACGTAGATGCTGTCTTGCTTAGCCAGGTCGAATACATCGATCACGGCTGGGCTAGTGTCAGCGATTTTTTGAGCAAATCGCTGGCTCTCTTGCAGTGCCGCTTCTGCCTGTTTGAGGTCAGTGATATCGCGCCCGACAGACTGATACTCGACGAACTGACCTTGCTCGTCAAACAACATTCGATTGTTCCACTGCGTCCAGCGCCGTTGTCCGGCAACCAGAACTCGGTTTTCGTTCGTGGCGATCGGGTGCTCCTGGTTCATTGACTGCAAGGTACGTTCGATCTGTTCATCGTCTTCCTTAACCACAAAGGGCTTGTAAGAAGTGCCGATCGTGTCCTCTTTCTGCCGTCCAAAGTAACGGCAATAGGCTTCATTCACAAAGGTCAGCGTGCCATCTGGTTTGAAGCGGGCGATCAGTTCTGTCTGATCTTCGACGATCGCGCGATAGCGGGCTTCACTGGCTCGAAGGGCGGCTTCAATTTGCTTGCGCTCAGCAATTTCGCGCTCTAGCTCTCGGTTTGCCGCCTCCAGTTGTGCAGGACTGGGTAAAGAGAGTGCTTTGGGCAACAGCGGTATCAGCTCCAGCGCCGTAATCAGAGAGATGGTTGCTGTCGCTACTTTGATGGTGCCTGACAACCAGTAGACGGGGTACCAGAGCGTCCAGATTTCCAGAATATGCGTAGTGCCACACGCGATGATGAAGGCTCCAAAGAGCAGGAAGATCCAGCTAAAGGGTAAATCTTGCCGTTTGCGGACGAAGTAGAGTAACGCGATCGGAATGGAGTAATAGGCGATCGCAATCACCGCGTCTGAAAGGATGTGCAGCGCCACCAATTCAGGCTGCCAAAGGTAGCAGTGCCCATGCGGAATAAACGATCCGGTCGTGAAAAGAGCCTGGATAGCGTCCAACATTGAAGTAACGTCTGACACAGTTTTTTCCGAGAAAGAGACGGTTAGGGGATTGCAAGAAAACAAGATACCAGTGGTTTGGGTTTCGGCTACGCTCAACCCGCGATGACTGAAGGTTGAGCGCCGTCGAAACCTGGTTCATTGGTCGGTGATTAAACCGCAAAGCCCTTACGTCAAGTGATAAACCTAAATAAGGACTTGCTAGGTCACTTCTTCTAACCAAAGTAAACCCAAAAGCTTTGAAACAGGAGCCAAATGGCGGTAATTTTCTAGTTATTTAGCGCAAGACAAATTTTTGTGAACACAACATCCCCGACTTCTTCAAAAGTCGGAGATTTTAAGTGAGGCGAATTTGCACATTGATGCAGAGAAGAAAGACGGCTTACAATCTTGACGGAAGAGTAGATACGCCAAGCATGAGGCGGTAATGACTTTGGTACAGCAAGCAGAGCTTCGAGAACCGTCATCCATACAGCCCATCTGGCGCGTGTTGGGCAGTTTGCGCGGCTACGTCTGGACGGCTCTGGGCGCACTGGGCAGCCTGTTACTGCTCACTGTAGCGAGTGCAGTTACGCCTCAACTGTTTCGCTGGGGCATTGATCAAGGCATTGCGAAGCAGAACCTGTCGATCGTGCTCTCCAGTGCTGGCTGGCTGGTGGTTGCGGCGATCGGTCGTGGTTTGTTCAACTTTGGGCAAAGCTATTGGGCTGAAGCCGCCTCTCAAGGTGTTGCCTACGATTTACGCAACACGATTTTTAGTCAGATCCAAAACCTCAGCTTTAGCTATCACGACCAGTCGCAAACGTCGCAACTGCTGACTCGCGTGACCAATGATATTGAGCAGATTCGCGCCTTTCTCAGCACCAGTTTAATCCAGGTCATTAACTCAATCGTCACGCTGGTGGCGATCGCTGTCATTCTGCTGGTCATGAACTGGAAGCTGGCGTTGATTACGCTGACCGTCGTGCCGATGGCGGGTTTTCTACTAGCAAACTTTCTCACTCGCAATGGAGCGCTCTTTAAGCAGGTGCAAGAGCAACTGGGCGACCTCAACGCCATCCTGCAAGAAAATCTGGTGGGCATTCGCGTCGTGAAAGCGTTTGTGCGCGAGTCTACTGAAACAACGCGCTACACGTCGATGAATGATGCGCTGGTACGGGCAAATATGAAAACCATCCGTGCCATCCGCAATACGTTTCCGTTCATCTTCTTATTGAGTAATTTGGTCACGCTGGCAGTGTTTGGCTACGGCGGCGCAGAGGTCATTGATGGTCGGTTTTCGGTGGGCGAACTGGTCGCGTTCAACTCCTATTTGTTGTTGATTTTGCAGCCAATTTTGTTAATTGGCTTTGCGGCACCCGCGATCGCCCAGGCAGTTGCTTCTGCTGAACGGGTGTATGAAGTGGTGGATGCCAAAGTGGAAATCCGCGATCGACCGAATGCGGTGCCCTTTGAAACCTGCGGCGGCAGACTGACCTTTGAAAACGTATCCTTCCGCTATCCCGGTGCTACGACTGAGGCGCTCAAAGGAGTCTCGTTTGAAACCAGACCGAACGAACTTATCGCCGTCTTGGGCATGACGGCATCAGGTAAAAGCACCATCATGAACCTGATTCCGCGCTTTTACGATGCCACGACTGGTGCCATTCGCATTGATGGGCGAGACGTGCGCGATTTTACGCTCCAAAGTCTGCGATCGCGCATCGGTATTGTCTTTCAAGAAACGACATTGTTCTCTGGCACTCTCCGCGAAAACATTGCCTACGCTAAGCCGAATGCCTCCTTAGAGCAGGTGATCGAAGTTGCCAAAGCCGCTCAAATGCACGACTTCATCATGGGCTTACCCGACGGCTACGAAACGATCGTTGGTGAACGTGGCGTTGGCTTATCAGGTGGGCAAAAGCAGCGAGTGGCGATCGCCCGTACGCTACTCACTGACTACAGCATCCTGATCCTGGACGATAGCACCTCTGCCGTCGATGCCCAAACCGCCGCCCAAATTCAAGCCGCCTTAGATGACTTGATGCACCAGCGTACCTGCACTTCATTCGTCGTCGCTCAACGCATCAGCACCGTTCAAAACGCCGATCGCATTTTTCTGATGGATAAAGGTCGCCTGATGGCACAAGGCACCCACGACGAATTAATGCAGACCAGCCCACTCTATGGCGTGATTTTGGAATCGCAGGTCAAGCGATCGGTATCTGTGTAGAGGCGATCGCCTGTTTAGGGTTTTGCGGTTTAATCACCGACCCATGACAGGTTTTGACGGCGCTCAACCTTCAGTCATCGCGGGTTGAGCGTAGCCGAAACCCAAACCACAGGTATCTTATTTTCTTG
Source organism: Tildeniella nuda ZEHNDER 1965/U140 (assembly GCA_019358895.1). Classification (GTDB taxonomy): domain Bacteria; phylum Cyanobacteriota; class Cyanobacteriia; order Leptolyngbyales; family Leptolyngbyaceae; genus Stenomitos; species Stenomitos nudus. The sequence goes on from JAHHIG010000011.1 coordinate 41,655, forward strand.
CAATCCCCTTAAGAGAACTCACTTTGAACCCAACCTGGCTGAACCCAACCTGGAGCCTCAAACAACATCTTCTCGTGAAGAAACCTGGTTCTGCATAAGCTCTACAAAACAGCCCCAGACATCGCTGCCTGGGGCTGTTTATTGATTGAACTAGGCGCTAGGCACTACGTCGGATAGGAATCACATTGAGTGCCTTCAACGCTTCAAGCATCTCGTGTTTTTTAAGGTGCTTATTTTTCCCATGTGCATCACGCCATTTGATGCCTGCCTGCTGGCATTGCTGTCGCAACTGCTCTACTGGCGAGAGCGATCGCTTCGCTGGTGGGACTGGTTCAACAATTCGGGTCGATGGCGTTGAGATGTGCTTGGATCTGGACTTGGACTTTAACTGAACGGGATGGGTGAACCGCTGATGGGTATACAAAGCAAGCGAACCTGCAACGTAACTGAAACTCAACAATTCGATCGCAACCGTCGCCTGGGTCAGTAACTCTTCCATGATCAAAAATTCCTTTTGTGACCCACCTGCCGCCAACAAATGTAGCGAAGCTGGGGACAGATGGAGATTTTGAGACAATAGTAGCAGCCTGAGCCAAAAAGGGAGCACTTTTTCTTCAGATTATTGCGGTGATGGAGCAAGACTCCGTTAGGCTAGAAATGCTGGTTGCTGATTGGACTCTAGACAGTCACTCCAGGCGCTTCAAAAGCCTAAATCTAGAGCGTTTTTTCGCCAACCAGTTGCCCGTCCCGCAAGCACTAGAACCTTTTTCAACCCCCATTCATGCCTGCACTTACGACCCCATTCATACCGCTTGCTTTTCCCCTTACTGCCGTTGTGGGTCAGGAAGCCATCAAACTCGCCCTACTGCTGGCAGCCGTCGATCCAGGCTTGGGCGGTGTGGTCATTGCCGGTCGTCGAGGTACTGCCAAATCGGTCATGGCACGGGCACTTCATGCACTGTTGCCGCCGATCGAAATTGTCGAAGGCTCCCTTAACAGCGATCCACTGCATCCCGAAGAGTGGGACGACGAGACCATTGAAAGGATAAAGGATGAAGGCTCAAGGCTAAGTATGGAACCTGTTTTAGACTTTAGCCTTGATATTTTAGCCTTTCCTACAGCAGTGATTCCCGCGCCCTTTGTACAAATTCCTCTGGGCATTACAGAAGATCGGCTGTTGGGTTCAGTGGATGTCACCCAGTCAATTAAGCGGGGCGAGACGGTATTTCAGCCCGGACTGCTGGCAGAAGCGCATCGAGGCGTACTTTACATTGACGAAATCAATCTACTGGATGACCAGGCGGCAAATTTACTGCTGTCGGTGCTGACGGATGGACGGAACCAGATCGAGCGCGAAGGCATTAGCTTTCAGCATCCCTGCAAACCGCTGCTGGTAGCTACCTACAATCCAGAAGAAGGAGACTTGCGCGAACATCTACTAGACCGGATTGCGATCGCCCTTTCTGCTGACATGGTGCTGGGTTTAGACGATCGTGTACTTGCGGTCGAGCAAGCCACTCGTTACACCGACTCACCACAGACGTTTTTGACTCAATACACCGACGACATCGACTCGCTCAAGACTCAAATTGTGCTGGCGCGAGAATGGCTCAGAGACGTGCAGATCACCTCCGAGCAAGTGGGTTATCTGGTGAATGAAGCAATTCGTGGCGGTGTGATGGGGCATCGAGCCGAACTATTTGCCGTGCGCGTTGCCAAAGCTCATGCTGCGTTAGATGGTCGTACAGACGTAACCGCAGACGATTTACGACGTGCCGTTGAATTGGTCATCGTGCCGCGATCGACCATTATACAAACGCCTCCTGAAGCACCGCCGCCGCCGCCCCCCCCCCCTCAGAGCCAGCAGGAACCAGAAGACGAGACAGAGCAGGAGCAGGACGATCGCGACGACGATGATCAGGATCAAGACAAGCCAGAACCAGAAACACCCGCTATTCCTGAAGAATTCATCTTCGATCCCGAAGGCGTAATCCTCGATCCGTCCGTCCTCTACTTTGCCCAGTCAGCAACCCGACAGGGCAAATCCGGTAGCCGTGCCATTATCTTCTCGGACGATCGCGGTCGCTATGTCAAACCCATGCTACCCAAAGGAAAGGCACGCCGCATCGCTGTTGATGCCACACTGAGAGCTGCGGCTCCCTATCAGAAAGGGCGACGGGCGAGGAGAGAGGAGTCAGCGGTCAGCGGTCAGCAGTCAGCAGTCAGCAGTCAGCTTGCATCCAACTCGACATCCTACTCGCCACTCGCCACTCCCTACTCCCCACTCCCATCCCCTCCCCCCAAACGCGTCTTCGTCGAGCAAGCAGACATTCGTGCCAAACGCTTAGCGCGCAAAGCCGGAGCGCTCGTTGTCTTCGTTGTGGATGCGTCTGGCTCGATGGCGCTCAACCGGATGCAGTCAGCAAAGGGTGCCGTGCTGAGGCTGCTGACTGAGGCATACCAGAACCGCGATCAGGTCGCGTTGATTCCGTTTCGGGGCGAACAGGCAGAGATTTTGCTGCCGCCCACCCGCTCGATCGAAGCTGCAAAACGACGACTCGATCGCATGCCCTGCGGAGGCGGTTCACCCTTGGCACACGGGCTAACTCAGGCAGTACGAGTGGGCATGAACGCCAGACAGTCGGGCGATATCGGGCAAGTGGTGGTGGTTGCCATTACTGATGGTCGCGGGAATGTACCGCTGGCACGATCGCTCGGTGAGACCATTCCACCCGATGAAAAGCCTGACATCAAAGCCGAACTGCTCGACATTGCTGCCAAAATTCGCGCTCTTGGCATTCAGCTACTCGTTATTGACACCGAAAACAAATTTATTTCCACTGGTTTTGCCAAGGAACTGGCGCAGCAAGCAGGCGGCAAATATTACCATCTACCAAAAGCCAACGATCAGGCGATCGCAGCAATGGCGCGAGGGGCGATGCGTGATATGACTCGTTCTTAAGAGCGGTCAGCGGTCAGCGGTCAACGCAGGATTGAAAGCTGAAAGCTGACGGCTGAAAGCTAAGTAGGACTACTCCATACCATGAACCGTTCTTAAGAGCGGTCAGCGTAGGATTTAAAGCTGAAAGCTGACGGCTGAAAGCTGACCGCTAAAAGCCAAATAGGACGACTCCATACCAGGAACAGGTTCATACCCCAATCCGTCTAAGCTAGACAGGCTTGCGATCGACTTGGGTATACTGAGAAGTCCAAGCCTTCTATCCGTTATCAACCGTTGCAACCCTATGACGCGCACCCGACTGAAGCAAACCATTTCCGGTTTTCCCGTCCGCAAAACGCAGCGGCGACTGTTAAGCAAAGAATTGGATTTGCTGCTCCTCACAGGTTGTTCCTGTCTGCTTACCCTGTTGCACCACCCCATTAGTGAAGCCATCCAAGCGCAATCTCCTGCCCGTAATGCGCCCTTAGAAGCATCCACCCAGACAGGTCAGCAGAACCTCAAGCTGGCTGGTCAGTTTTCGCTCACCATGCCACCCGAACGGAAGAAGGTCAAGGTGGTGAAGGAAGGGTAGGAGAAGGCAGAGGGCAGAGGGCAAAGGGCAGAAAAAGCTGGATGGTCAAAACAGCTTTAGCAACGTCATAACCGCTTCACTTGTGCCTTTTACCTTCATTCCCTCGCTCGATCGCCGTGTGATGGACAGGGTGGCGCAGAAATCGAGCGATCGAGCCACGCGACGGCTTGCTGAAGTCTGGGTAATGCTTCCTCTGGCTGATCTTTGAGCAAAAAGACGATCGCGGCGGCGGCTTGCTCATTGGCACGCACCTTGCGGTTGGACTTGAGGCGATGCCAGTCTCGTTCGGCGATCGCAAGTTTTTCCAATAACGCTTGCGCGAGTTCAGCCGCGCTAAATTGGCTCAGGCTATTGCTAGTAGCGGTAACTGCTGGTGACGACGCTGTGGAAAGGGAGGTATCAGGCATACGGTTGCGGCGATCGTGGGCATAATCAAGGGTATCTCTACTCTACTACTGCCGTTATGCCGCTGCCGCCACCATCGCCTGATTCTGCCTCCAATCACGATCATGACGTACCGCTGTTGGAAACGTTCGAGCAAGAGTTAGCAGCCGTTGAGCGATCGCTGCATGATCTCAAAGAGCGCTATACGCAGGTGCAGCAGGATGAGCAAACGCAGGCACAACTTCAGGAGCGTAAGGAGCAGCTTAAACGGCAAATGCAGCGATCGTCCGCCCCAGACCTCAAAGCCGAGTTAACCCATCTTCAAGCGCAGATTGACGAACTGGAAGTAAACCTGGAAAGTAAACTATTTTCCTGGGGCAGTCTGCGGGAACCATTTTGGCAAATAGTTCGTTTCGGTGGGTTAGGCATTGTCATTGGTTGGTCGATCGCCTTTACCGTGTTGCAAAGCCCCAATCCATCGCCTCGCCCTCCGGTTCCTGCACCCGGATCGCCTCAGCTAGAAAGGTAGGATGAGGTTTTTTCAGCCGTCACTGCTGACATAGCATCAACTCTAGGGGAATGATTGTATTTGGATACGGTGTAAGACTCTCTGTAAAAGAGCAATCGCACTTACAAATTCAGGCAAGCCTACTTGAAGCTATCAATTATACCAGAAGTGACCATCGGCAGAGCCACCAATTTGACTGTTAATTATTTCAACAGCACAATATTTACTGGAGGAGCCTTCTATCTTCTCGGAACTGGTTTTCTCGAACTGCCAATTAGGCTGCTTAGACGATCGCCAGGGTCTGCCAAACCAGGTATTGCCACTCTCGTCCTTAAACCAAATCAGGGCGGAATTCTGACTGTAATCTATCACTTTGATAGTTCTTGCATAGCCAATCAAACATCCATTATCAGAGGCTTGTTTGATCGCAGGAGAGAACTCAGACGCATACAGCCACGAAAGAAACTCCCATTTGCCATAAGTACACCCAAACATCAGTAAAATGAATCCAATTACGTACATCCGGAAAAACTTGTCAAGCCGGAATGCGGGTTTCTGTTTTACCATCATGACCTTCAGCCATTAAAAATAGTATCTGGTGAGATTGCAGCCAATGAAGTAGTTAAGCTTTTCAAAGAGCCACATAAATGCAAAAAGGTCAGGTCTAACAATTGACCTAACCTCTAAAGTCTTTCCAAAAACAATTGGCTTTGCTGGCGAAGGCACTGCCCAACGAAATGTTAGGAAGCCATTGCGACTTCGACCATTTCTTGCAGTTCGCCTTTTTGGTACAGCTCAATCAAAATATCAGAGCCGCCGACAAATTGACCGTCTACATAGACCTGGGGAATGGTGGGCCAGCTAGAGTATTCTTTAATGCCCTGACGAATCTCCTCATCTGCGAGGACATCCACTGTCTCGAAGGGAACGCCGAGCGTGTTGAGGATTTGCACAACGTTGTTGGAGAAGCCACATTGGGGCATAAGCTTGTTGCCCTTCATGAAGACCATGATTTTATTGTGGTTGATGAGGGTTTCGAGCCGCGTTTGGGTTTCAGGAGTCATAGGTTTGGAGGGGTGAGGTGTGCGAAAGAAGTGGAGCCAAAAGAGCCGAGCTTGACACAATTTCAGACCGCTTGGCTGGCGATCGCCCAAGCTTGAGGGGTATACGTCTTAATTGCCATTGCGTGGATTGCCCCGCTGAGTAAATGCTGCTGGACTGCCTTATTCACCAACTGATGCTGCTGCACCAGGCGTTTGCCGTCAAACTGAGATGACACAACGGTCACTTCGTAGTGTTCACCGTCATTTGTCAAGACCTGCACCTGGGCATCGGGCAGTTCAGCTTTGATCATGGTTTCAACCTGATCGGGGCTAATCATGTGCTCTCCTTGACCGCTACTAATATTCATAGCTCCAGTTTAACGTTCAGTGTCAAGCTGAGTTTCATTCGTTTGGAGAGAGATACGATCGCCTGCCCTCTTCTATAAACACCTACTAGCGCGGTGCCGCGCTCGGCTGGTCAGCGCGAGGACGAGGGTAAGGCGCATCTACAAAACCCAACTCCAGGAGCTGCTGATACGCTTTTTGTCCCAGGTTACGGGTTGGCTGTTGACTGCGAATGATTTGCACAAGCAGCGGTACTGCTAGTTCAGGCTGGTTCTGAGCACGATGTACGAGAGCCAGTTGATACGTCGCCTGGTCACGCATTTCAGCAGACTCCAGCGCTTTGCGTCGTTGAGTATCGGCAATGCGGTTGTCAATGCCGGAAAAGCTGCCAGCCAGGTCTTGATAAAAGTTAGACAACTGGTTGAAGACTTGCCGCGCTTCCTGAAGTTTTTTGATCGCGTTCGGGTAGTTTTGAGCCGACACAGCCTTGTCCGCTTCATCCATCAGGCGCTTGCCACCCTGTTGGCTGAGCAGTCCGGCATCTTGATCGGTTGGTTTCAAAACGCTTGGGTCGTTCGGGTTGATCGGCTGCGCCCGATCGGGACTGGATGGCAACGCTTGAGCAAAACCGCTTGCAGGCTTTAGCAGTACGGCAGCAGCCAACAGAGAAAGGGAGAGAATCCCCGCAGTGCGGAAACGAGTAGTTCCAAAGAGTTCCATGAGTCAGCTCTAGCCCTTATTGCAGAAATAGAAAGTGTAGAAAACAGAAGAAACACAACTGTATCAAAACTGTGAGTATATTACCATTGCAGGGTAACTCTACGCCTGAGTAGTCGTTAGCGACTAGGCACCGTCCTCTAAGCCTGCACCCTTCGTCTCAATGAGGTGTTTCAATGACGAATCAAACGCCAGCAAACTCAGCGCAAGGTACTCAGGGCGCAGCCATGCCTGAGTCAAGCATCAATAAAGTGTTGCAGCGCGGTGGCGAAGAACTGTTGCTGGAAAAAGTGGACGATCGCTTTACGGTCAACGCCACAGATCAAGCGGCGATCGCAAATCTCCTTCAACCGCTGCCCGCAGATGTCAGCCCGGAGCGTGCGCCAGCTCAGCTCACAGAAATTGTGGTCGCCCCAGCGCAGCGTGATGCGGTGATGCAGCAGGTGCGAGATGCCGATGCCGTCAACTACGCCAGTCATGTCTATCAACTCAAGGACGATCCGGCATCGCGGCTGTATTTAACGGATCAAATGACGATTCAGTTTGCGCCCTCAGTCACACCAGACGCGATCGCGCAAATCACTACACCGATAGGGTTACGCCAGGTGAAGCCGATCGCAGGCGTGCCGAACACCTTTGTGTTTGAAACCACTACTAGCGCTCAAGAAAATCCGCTTAAAATTGCCAATCGCCTGATGCAGCGATCGGAGGTACTGACCGCTGAGCCAAACATTATTGTGCGGACGCAAGATCACTATCGTCCTCGTGACCCCATTTATCCCAAGCAGTGGCATCTTAACCACAACGGCGGCGCTGATCTGGCTCTCAATTCTCATGTTTTCGCCGAGACAGCGTGGGATATTACGCGAGGCATTCGATCGGTCACGATCGCTGTCATGGATGACTCTGTAGACCTCACCCATCCGGACTTTCAGGGCATTGGCAAAATCGTTGCCCCGCGTGACTTCAAGGAGAATGACTTTCTGCCACTGCCCGGTGATCCCGATGACAATCACGGTACCGCCTGTGCAGGAGTTTCTACCGCTGAAGAAAACGGCGCGGGAGCCGTTGGAGTGGCTCCTGGTTGCGCCCTCATGCCCATTCGCACAACGGGCTTTTTGGATGATCAGACGATCGAAGACTTGTTCGGCTGGGCAGCCACAAAAGGTGCATCGGTCATTTCCTGTAGCTGGGGACCCGCGGCTGTCTACTTCCCACTCTCACTCCGACAGCGTGCCGCCCTCACTCAAGCTGCCACCACTGGGCGCAACGGCAAAGGCTGCGTAATTGTGTTCGCTGCTGGAAACGCTAACCGCCCGACCAACGGCACCATCAATGAAAGCGGCTGGACTAACAATGCCTTGAGCGGTGATACTGCCTGGTTAGGAGGCTTTACCGTGCATCCCGATATCATCACAGTTGCCGCTTCAACTAGCCTTAATAAAAAAGCGGCATACAGCAACTGGGGCGCAGAAATCTCCGTTTGTGCGCCCAGCAACAACGCACCACCGGGTATCGGTCTTCAGGATATCGGCTATGTTTTTACGCCACCGCAAGTCAGAGGCGCGTTGCCTGGATTGGGCATTGTGACGACCGATCGCGTGGGTGCAGCAGGCTATGCTCCCGATAATATTGCGATCGATTTTGGTGGTACATCCAGCGCTTGTCCGTTGGTGGCAGGAGTTGCAGCGCTGGTGCTATCGGCAAACCCTGATTTGACAGCAACAGAGGTTAAGCAACTGCTACAGCAAACCGCAGACAAAATTGTGGACTCCAACCCCGATCCGCAGTTTGGTTTCCGCAAAGGTACGTATGAGGCAGGGGGACGGTGCGACTGGTTTGGCTACGGTAAAGTGAATGCTGCCAAAGCGGTTCAGGCAGCCGTGCAGCGACAGGCAATGGCAGCGATCGCTCCCTCTCGCCAGATCCAGCAGCAAAACACGACCAGCAGCGCCATTCCCGATCACAATCCCCAGGGATTAACCAGCACGATTCAGATCACGGAGACTGGCACCGTACGATCGATTCAAATCAGCGTAGCGATCGACCATAGTTTTCTCGGTGATCTACAAATCAGCCTGACCTCACCCAGCAATCAAACCGTTTTGCTGCAAAGCCGCACCCTTGGACGCAGCACCCGCCTTCAGACCACTTACACACTGCAAACGACAGCACTACTCAGGCGCTTCTTGAACCAACCCGTTCAGGGACGTTGGCAACTGCGCATTGTCGATGCCGCCGAAGGCGACACGGGGACGCTGAATAGTTGGACGTTGACAGTGGGAGTGTGAGGAGTGAGGAGTGAGGAGTGAGGAGTGATTTCGAGTTGATCCTGACCGCTGACCGCTGACCGCTGACCGCTCCCTCCTGCCTTCCACCTTCTGCCTTCCACCTCACTCCACCAAATGATGATCCATCGCAAACCGCACCAGTTCAGCGCGGTTGTTGGTATCGGTTTTGCGCAGCAAGCTGCTGACGTATTTTTCGACGGTGCGTGGGCTGAGGTGCAAATGTTCACCAATTTGCATATTTGATTGCCCGTCCGATAGCACTTTGAGGACTTCGCGTTCGCGTTGAGTGAGGTTTAGCGCTGCAACAACGATAGTTAACGCCGCGTTCTGCGCTGCCGTGTGATTGTCGTTGTGAGTTGCCTGGGACGATCGCGATCGCTCCGTACGTTCAACATCACGCAAGCGCTCTGCATTCCCCCTTGCAAAGCGCCACTCCAGCTCAATCAATTGCAGTCGCTCCAGCAGATTTCGTACGACTGCTCCTAGCTCTTGCAGCTCAAACGGCTTGGAGAGATACACGTCACAGCCTGCCTGATAGCCTCGAATACGCTCTTGCGTGTCGTTGCGTGCCGTCAAAAACACTACAGGCAACAAGCGTGAAGTAGGGCGCTGCCGAATACGGCTTACTAGCTCGTAGCCATCCATCTGCGGCATGGTGATGTCGGTGACAACGAGATGGGGCTGATAGTCTTCAACCAGCTTGAGCGCCTCTCGACCATTTTCAGCAGTGACAACCAGATAGCCGATCGTCTCCAGATAATCGCTGATCGACAGACGTGTTCCTAAGTCATCATCAGCAACAAGGATTGTGAGAGGCATACAAGAGCTGCTGCTAGTGTGTCTAAGTCTTAAACATTACATTTTTTAGAAAGCGCTATCAAAACTAAAATATATCGGTTTTGTCCGTGTCTGTGTGGCATTGATGAGCGATCGCTAACAGAAATTTGTAAAAGCCTGCGGGCGATCGCTCATTCCATCCGAGTGAGAGCAATTTTAGCGAAGGCGTACGTTCAAGCTAGAGGGATCGCCGGGATTGCCTTCCAACGAAACATTTCGCTCATTGGCAGAGAGGTGACGCACAATCTTGTAAAGCGTCTCAGTGTGGTCAGATGCACCGATTTTTGCTGCTAATGCTGTCAGAGAGAGCGGCGCTCCTTCCTGCTCCAGCGCTTCTACTACTTCCATCTGTAGTTCTAAGATTGCTGCTGCTGCTTTCTTTCCAGCTTCTACCCCTGGTTGGTGGTAGGCATTGATATTGACGAGAAAGCCATAGAAACCCACGGCTCTTTCGTACAGTGCGATCAAGGCTCCTACCTGTCTGGGAGTAACTTCAGGAATGGTGACCGTGATGGAATCGCGCTGGTTTTCGTAGAGCGCTTGCCGGGTACCTTGGAGCAGCCCGGAAAGGTAATCTCCAGCCGTCACACCGGGTTCCACTTCAATGGATGGCTTGTCACGATCTTTCAGTACTTCGATAAAGGTGAGAAAGAAGTTTGGCACGCCTTCGCGTAGCTGCTGCACATAGGCATGTTGGTCAGTCGAACCCTTGTTGCCGTAAACCGCAATGCCCTGATAGACCGTTTTGCCATCCAGGTCTTTTTCTTTACCCAACGACTCCATCACTAACTGCTGAAGGTAACGGCTAAACAGCAGCAGGCTGTCTTTATAGGGCAGCACCACCATATCTTTTTCGCCCTTGCCGTTGCCTGCAAAGTACCAGGCAAGTGCCAACAACGCAGCCGGATTTGTTTTTAGCTGTGGCGCACGAGTGGCAGTATCCATCTCTTTTGCTCCTGCCAGCAGACTGCGGATGTCAATGCTTTGCAGGGCTGCGTCGAGCAATCCGACAGCCGAAAGCTCTGAGGTGCGTCCGCCCACCCAGTCGAACATGGGGAACGTTGCCAGCCAGCCTTCCGATCGCGCCAGGTCATCCATTTTGCTACCAGGCAGGGTGATTGCAACCGCCTGTCTGGCAAAGTCTAAGCCCTTGTCTGCGAAGGCTTTCTTTGCCTCAAGCATACCGTTGCGGGTTTCGGGTGTGCCGCCGGATTTGGTGATGACGATGACCAGTGTGCTGCTGAGACGATCGCCCAAACGCTCAAAGGTGCGATCGAAGCCATCCGGGTCAGTATTATCAAAAAAGTGAATCGCTAGCGGTGGCTGCTCAGGTGCCAGTGCCGCAGCGACAAATTCGGGACCCAATGCTGAACCGCCAATGCCGATCGAGAGAATATCGGTGAATTTGGTCGCTTGTGGTGGACGAATATCGCCTGCATGAATCTTTTGGGCAAACGCTTCAATTTGGTCAAGCGCCCCAGTAATTTCTTGCTTGAGCGCTGGCGTGGGTGCCAGGTCGGGATCGCGCAACCAGTAATGACCCACCATACGGGTTTCGTCGGGGTTGGCGATCGCGCCTCCTTCCAATGCCGCCATGTTCTTAAATGCCTGTTCAAATTTGGGCTGCATGGTCGCCACAAAGACATCATCAAACCGCATTCGGCTGATGTCTAAGTACAGTCCTAAACCATCGTGATAGTAAAGCCAGTCCTGGTAACGTTGCCAGAGTGCAGCAGCATCCATAGCGGGGTTCACGCCTCTTAACGTTCGTCACTGTTTAGTGTATCGGGGTGTGGGGCTAGGAATGTGAGGTTTTGGAAAGAAATAAGTAAAGTCGCGCAAGAAGGGGGAAAGTTTTGCGTTTTGAGTCGATCGAGCAGTCAGCGGTCAGCGGTCAGCGGTCAGCGGTCAGCAGTCAGCGGTCAGCGGTCAGCGGTCAGCGGTCAGCGGTCAGGATCAACTTGAAATCACTCCCCACTCCCCACTCCCCACTCCCCACTCCCCACTCCCCACCCCTCCACTCCCCACTGCTACGTATAAAATGTATCGCTACTGGTTCAACTTGCCTGATACGATACGATTCAATCGCCCTTTGCTAATAGTGTCCATGTTCGATTTCAGCGGCATTCTGCTGTTCTTTACACCTGGCTATCTTGTCTCGCTCATCATCTTTACGGCAACCTTTGCGCTGTTCAGCTTGGGCTTAAATTTGCAATGGGGTTTCACAGGGCTAATTAATTTTGGTCACATTGCTTTTATGACGGTTGGGGCATACACCACCGTGCTATTGAGTTTAAGGGGAGTACCGCTCATTCTGGCAGCGTTGATTGGGGCAGTCTTGGCGGCTGGATTAGGGCTGCTGATCGGACTATCCACATTGCGACTGCGGGAAGATTATTTGGCGATCGTGACCATCGGCGTGTCTGAAGTCATTCGGCTCATTGCGCTTAACGAAGAATGGCTGACACAAGGCGCACGCGGTGTTTACAGCTACCCCTTGCCACTGGAAGCGCTGACTCGACCCACGTTTATCAGTAAACTTGGCATGATTGGCATCTGGACAGCAATTTTTGCGCTGGCAGGCTGGCAGCTCTGGCGGTGGACATGGCAACGGCTCGATCGTCTCGGTCAAAAAGATACCCGCAACAGCACTCAACCGGGGCAAATCGGCAAACTGGCGCTTGGCATCTCGACTGCTCTTTTAGGCTTAGTGCTGTACTGGGCAGGTGCCGTTTCGCTCTACGATTATTCTTACAAAGCGGGCTTGATGCTGGTGCTGGTGATCGTGCTGGCGCTAGTGTACTGGCGACTGGAGGCGCTAGTGCGATCGCCCTGGGGTCGCGTCTTGAAAGCCATCCGTGAAGATGAGGAAATCGCCAAAGCGCTGGGCAAGAATGTGTTCTGGTACAAGCTACAAGCGCTGATGCTGGGTGGGGCGATCGCAGGTATTGCCGGAGCCTTCTACGCATGGCAGTTGAGCTTCATCAATCCGGATGGCTTCATTCCGCTGATTACCTTTCAGGCATGGACGATCGTGGTTCTGGGTGGCGCTGGCAACAACGCTGGAACACTGCTAGGAGCCGCGATTTTTTGGGCATATAACTCTGTAACGCGGTTTTTGCTGCCTGCGATCGCCCCTGCCCTACACGCGATCGTGCCTGCCATTCCGCCGCAATTAGATGAAGGCAGAGCCGGAGCGTTTCGGATTATGATCATCGGCTTGCTGCTCATTGTGCTGATGATGGCGCGACCACAAGGCATTTTAGGGAAGAAGGAGGAACTGTCTCTTGGTCGATGAAAACTCCCATACCGTTGATCCAGTTGAACACTTGAGCCATCCTGACAGTGAAGACCTGGCAGACATTCTGGCAGACGTGGAACCGATCGATCGTCCTGCTAAGTTACAACTGCCACTCCTGGCAGCAAGTGGGCTGATCAAACGCTTTGGTGGGCTGATTGCGATCGATCATGCCTCGATCGAAGTCGCCAAAGGCAGCATTACTGGACTCATCGGACCCAATGGTGCGGGCAAAACGACCCTCTTCAACCTGCTCTCCAACTTTAGCCATCCCGACAAAGGGCGCGTGCTATTCGATGGCGAACCCATTCACCAACTCCAATCGCATCAAATCGCGCAACGCGGTATGATCCGCACCTTTCAGGTTGCACGAGTTCTTTCGCGCCTCTCGGTGCTAGAAAATATGCTGCTGGCAACCCAACATCAAACGGGCGAAAATTTTTGGCTCACCTGGTTTAAACAAAAGCAGATTACCGCCGAAGAACGTCAGCAGCGCGATCGTGCCATAACCATTCTGGAGTCGATCGGGCTGGCACACATGGCACACGAATATGCTGGCGCTTTATCCGGCGGTCAACGCAAACTCTTGGAAATGGGACGAGCGCTGATGAGCCAACCCCAACTCATTTTGCTCGATGAACCCGCCGCTGGCGTGAACCCCACGCTCATTAATCAGATTTGCGATTGCATTCTCACCTGGAACCGTGAAGGGCTGACCTTTCTCATCATCGAACACAACATGGATGTGATTATGTCCCTGTGCGATCAGGTCTGGGTGCTCGCCGAAGGTCGCAATCTCGCCGTTGGCACACCCACCGAAATTCAAACCAATGCTCAGGTGCTAGAAGCCTATCTGGGGCAGTGAAGCATGGATTTCAATGCCTTGGTAGCCGCGATCGTGGCTGATCGAACCGTTTATCGTCCTGATCCAAGCCGTTGGGTTAACTGGAGATTCAGAAGATGACCTTGCAAGATTTACAAACGTGGGCACAGGCGCAGATTGACAATACAGCACGACCAGAAGTGCGACCAGAGGTTGGTGTTTCGGTGCTGCAAATGGTGGATGAGCTGGAACAACTCCAGGCGTATGTGCAGGAATTAGAAGCAAAGCTGGCAGCAACGATGCAACCATCATCGCAGGTAAGCGGCTGATCGACATCATTCGCAATCTCGCCATTGGCACCCCCCGAAATTCAAACCAATGCCCAGGTGCTAGAAGCCTATTTGGGGCAGTAAAGAGTTAAACCGTCGTCTGACGTATACTCAAAACTAAGAGTTAATCGGGGGTCTATATGGCTCACATTACGCCTGAGCAGATGGCAGTTTACCAAGCATCTCATCATGCCAGAAAGGAGCAAAAGCAGCAGCAGCTCTTGCTTCGCCAACAGCACGGATTGCAGGTAGCGCATCAGGCAGCACAGTTGTTAAAAGAGAAATTCGGCGCTACACGCATCGTTCTCTTTGGTTCTTTACTTGATCTGAATCGGTTGCATCCTCAGTCTGATATCGATCTTGCCGCATGGGGCTTACACGAGCAAGACTATCTTCATGCCGTATCTCAATTACTAGATTTGTCAGACTTCTCCATCGACTTAATTGAAGCAGAATATGCTCCACCAAAACTTTTAAAGTCCATTCAGGACACTGGAAGAGAATTGTGACTACCTATGCACTGCTGATTGGGCAAATTGCCAGGATTTGACCGATTTAGAACGGTTAGTGACGCAAACAATAACGCTGTTACAGAAAGTTCAAAGGACTGGTGATGAAGACTATCTGGGTACAGTTGCCTTAAATCTACACAGTTTTTACTCTGGTACAGAACGAATTTTTCGAGAGATCGCGAGAACGGTTGATGATTCCATGACTGAGGGTACAAATTGGCACAGACGCTTATTGAGGCAAATGTCAACAGAAATTGCAGATGTTCGCCCCGCTGTGCTTACAGAAGCAACCCGTAATACATTGGATGAATACTGTGCCTTTCGTCACGTCGTCAGGAATGTCTACACGTTTGATCTACGGGTAAACAGAATTCAGGCATTGGCAGCAGAGTTACCTGCTTGCTATGAATTGTTTCGGCAGGATACTGAAAGCTTTTGCGCCTTTTTAGCAGCAATCACTTAAGAGAAGGCATTGGATCGCCACAAAAAACCAGCATCAGAGACACGCTCCAATGCTGGCAATCAAAGTCTATTGGTTGATGGTGCAGTAGCCGTCTAACAACCAAAAACTAACCACTAACAACTTCTAAGGTGCAAGGGCATTGCCGCGAATCAGGCTGCCGATCGTCTTCGCGGTAATCTTCAACTGCGTCAGGGGATTTGCAGGCACCACTGTTTTATACAGGTAGCTGTCGAAGGTAAGTTTCTGCACATCGATGTCAGAACACATTTCGACAAACGCCTCACGGGTGGCATCCGATCGGTAGAAGACGGTTTGCAGGATATCCAACACCTTATAAGTCAAGCCATACTGCTTATCCCAGCGCTTGATGTAGACCTTGAGATCCGCTTCGGTGGGGACGCGATCGCCCTTTTCCGAAAACTCGACAATTGCCTCAGCACACATCCGCGCCGACTTTGCTGCGAAGTAAATGCCTTCACCCGATGACTTGGTGACGGTGCCTGCTGCATCACCCACCAGCGCCACACGCCCAACCACCCGGCGCGGTCTGGGATGTTCGGGAATGGGATGTGCTTCCACGCGAATAATTTTGCCGCCGCGCAGTCTTGCCGCTGCACGAGCGCGAATGCCCGCTTGCAGTTGCTTGATTTTCGCCTGGTTGGGCTTCATTGTGCCCGTACCAACGGCAACGTGGTCGTATTTAGGAAAGACCCAGGCATAGAAGTCGGGTGACACATCATCACCGACATACATTTCTGCCAGCTCGTTGTAGTACGCCATCTTGTCTTCGGGCAGGCGAATCCGCTCCTGAAAGGCGATCGCGTAGTTGTAATCACCCGCATCGATCGCTTTCGCCACGCGTGAGTTGGCACCATCGGCACCAATCACCAGATCCACTTGCAGCGTTTTCGGCTCACCTTCCAGACTGCCATTAGAATGATCGGCATAGTGCAGCGTGTAAGGATCTTTGTCATTGCTGGGAATTTCTAGCTTGTGCATCGTGCCATTGATGACCTTCGTACCCAGCTTCTCAGCCCGATCGCGCATAAAGCCATCCAGCACTTCCCGACGGCACATCCCAATATATTCATCGTCCTTCAGCGTGCCGCCAATATTGACCTCCACGTTTGATGGCGAGATCATTTTCATCTTGCGAACACGGCGATCGATAATCTCCGGCGGCAAGTCAAACTCGCTCACCATACACAGTGGAATCGCGCCGCCACAAGGCTTCACGTTGTCTAACTTGCGCTCAATTAAATAGGTTTCAATCCCCGCTTTTGCCAAAACTTCCGCCGCAGAGGAGCCTGCTGGACCGCCACCGACAACCGCAACCCGTAGTGCCAAAGGTTTTCTCCTACATCATTAGAAGCTACAGGATGCATGGTATCACGGACATTTCACGCAGATCCCTGAGTTGAAGGAGATCCCGCGAAGTTGAAACAGAGCTTAATAAATTGAAGGCTAAAGGATGAAGACTAAAGGATAAAAGTTGGAGTTAGCGGTCAGCGGTCAGCGGTCAGCTTTTTAGCCTTCTGCCTC
Organism: Tildeniella nuda ZEHNDER 1965/U140; assembly: GCA_019358895.1. Classification (GTDB taxonomy): domain Bacteria; phylum Cyanobacteriota; class Cyanobacteriia; order Leptolyngbyales; family Leptolyngbyaceae; genus Stenomitos; species Stenomitos nudus. Next base: position 58,280 of record JAHHIG010000011.1, read on the forward strand.
TTCGCGGAAGTGAGGTGTGAGGTGTGAGATGTGAGGTGTGAGGTGTATTAGCTTCTGCCTTCTGCCTTCTGCCTTCTGCCTCCTGCCTCCTGCCTTCTGCCTTCTGCCTTTTGCCTTCTGCCTTCTGCCTTCTTCGTCCCTCACTTCCCAATATTCCCCGGTGTTGGAATGCGCGACGGGAGAATGGCACCAGGCGTAGTTGTAGCTGGCTGAGGACTCCCAGTGATTGCACCACCAGGAGCAGTTGTCGGTGCAGTGGGAGTCTTTGGGGTAGTCGATCGCGGCTGAGATGAGGTTGTCGGAGCTGTGGGTGCAGTTGGCGTTGATGTCACCGTAGGCTGAACGGTAGTCGCAGCGACAGATGGCGCTTTATTCAGACCCAGAAGTGCTTTGGCGGTACTGTAGTAGGTTGCCCAACGGCGTGGATCGGGCTGGCTGCGCCACTGCGATCGGGTGGTTGCCAGTGACAGTACGGGAACAGTAGATACGGCATTTTCAGCGATCACAACGATCGCCACATCCGTGACCAAAATATCGCGATCGAAGCTCCGTTGCGTGGCGGCTCTGGCGATCGCTTCCGCACGACGTACCAATGTATCGTAAGTTTCACTCGGCTGCACGTCGATCGTCACATTCACTGTTCCTGTATACGCATGGACGGCGAGAGGGGCGATCGCGTGAGTCACCAGCAAGCCACTAGCAAGCCCCAACATCACTGCTAAATTTGTCAGCACCACTTGCCGTTTCAACCAGCGACGGGATCTACGCCCGGTTAGAACGATGATCAATGGTAAAGGGTTGCGGTGAAGCGACTCCAAGGGCAGCATAATTCCTCCTGGTTGCGGTGAAGCGTGGGACTTGCAAATGGGATGCCCCATTATGGTTCAGCCTGCCCAAAAAACAACCGATTAAACTACAGCGCCAGTCAAGAACTAAATGTGACAGGTTTGTATTGGCTCACATTGCCATTGCATCGACCCACACCTCGACTTGATCGACTTCCAATACGATCGTGTTACCTACCAATACCATTGCATCGCGTCACATTTTGATTGATTCAACTCACTGGTTTGAGCAGCTCATTGGTTTGAGAGCTTGGCAGCTTGTTGAAGAAGTCGCAAAGCTGTGTTGTCTACACCTGCTCTGGGTCAATGCCGAGCGATCGCAACCGTGCTGCCAAACGCTCCGATCGTTGTCGCTCTTGTGCTGTCCGTTGCCGCTCTTGCTGTAGCTCCGTCTGTTCGCGTTCAGTCGGTGTGAGTATCCAGTTTTCGGCTGCGTCGTACCAGCGCAACCACAAGCGTTCAACACCCTGATAGGTTCCTTGCCATACGCCTAACCCCAGCGCTAAACCTGACATCCAGAGGCGGGGGGCTGCCAGGGTCAATTCGTGGTAGCGATCGGCTTGCAGCTCAAAGGCTCGGAGTGTATCGGTGTAGCGGTCAAACACGATGTAATAAGGTACTCGCAGGATCTGTTCGTACACCTGCCATTTTGTCGGCGGTTGCTCGATCGATCGCAGCGTTTGTCCCAGATCTTCTTTTTCAGTTCCAGGCGAGAGAAGTTCGACTACCACAAAGGGCGTAACGCCTTCTTGCCAGTTCACGTAGCTGAGGCGTAGATCGCGTCCTTCATAGAGGCGGGATGTCCCGACAACCGCAAACCAGTCTGGGCGCTTGTACCAGAGCGGATGCCGCACATCATAGTAAAGATTGAGATCGCTGGCGACGAAAATCTCAGCAGCAGCATAGTTTGGCGGATTGAACGTTTCTCGCAATAGCTGGGGCTGAAAAACGTGAAATTCGTCGGGCAAGCCGGGTTCCTCAGGATCTTCGCTAGGAAGATCGTACATGGTAGGGAGAAATTCTTTGGCGGGACGTGGGGGGTCGGTTTGATACATGGTGCGATCGCTTGACCAACTACCTTACATATAGCATTTTGCCTTCTAGAGCGAGCGTGTCATGATAGAGAGGACTGGGAATGCTATGTCAATAAATATCTGGGGCATCTGATATGAGACAGTGGGCAATCAGCGTTGGCATTAATCAGTATCAGTTCTTTCAGCCGTTGAGCTACGCCCAGCAGGATGCTCAGGCGATTCAGCGGTTTCTGATTACAGAGGTGGGCATTCCGGCTGAACAGTGCCTGCTGCTCACGGAGACATCGCCTCCTCAATGGGGCAAATCGACCTATCCCGATCGCCAAACGATCCAGAGTTGGCTTGATCTGCTGATGCAGCGATACATGCAGCCAGGAGACGCTCTCTGGTTTTTCTTCAGCGGCTATGGCGTGTGTCAGCAGGGGCAAGATTATCTGGTGCCGATCGAGGGTAATCCAGCAGCGATTCAACCGACTGCTATTCCACTAGAAAGCATCTTCCGTAGCTTGAGGCAGGTTTCGACGGAGAAGGTTTTGGTGCTGCTGGATGCGAATCGCAACGAAAGCAGCTTTTCGTATGAAACAGTCGGCACGCATACAGAGCATTTGGCACGCATCACAGGCATTCCCACGATGCTGTCTTGTCAGCCAGAGGAGTTTTCGCGCGAAACGTCAGCGTTGGGACACGGCTTTTTCACAGCAGCGCTGTTGGAAAGTTTACGAGACCATCATTGTACGACGGTAGGCGCGTTAGGACAGTACTTGAGCAGGACTGTACCAGCGCTAGGTGAACACTATTGGCGACCCCTTCAGCACCCAGTAACGATTTGTCCAGCCGAAAAACTTCAGCAACCGCTTGTACTGCCGGTGTCTGCCGTTGCGATGCATTCAGGTGACGATGGTGATAGACCGATCGGAGGTCATCGTGCCACGCCACAAACGACAGCAAATGGTACGGTCTCGACAGCCTCGCAGACACCCTCCAATGCAGGCACCCCCGATCGGTCTGGTACTACTAACGGCAACGGTGGTTGGCATTTCGCTTCAACAACGGCTGTGGTGGAACCGACACAGCGATCGCCCTTCACGTCCAACGGTGGCACGATTAATACTAATGGTGGGTCGATCGCTCCATCAGGAGAAAACTCAGGCGCTCATGCTGTCTACCCATCGTATGGTAATCCTGGTAGCTCCAATGGCTCGACGAACGGTTCGACACAGTCTGCTAATGTGACCACTCATCCAAGCAATGGCACGTCAGCCCACACACAACCAAATGGCTTCAAAACACACTCCCCTATCGACAGTGCTCCTAAAAATCACGAGAATGGAGTAGCTCAATCCACTCCCGCCGCCGTGCCTCAGCTATATTCTGACGATCCGGAAGACACAAACGACAGCTCTGATGCTCTTTTCTGGCAGCCTGTATTGCGGTGGGGCAGCTTTGTGGTGGTCGGGCTGATTCTAGGAGTGCTGCTGCGTAACTGTGCCTCTTTTACACCCAAAACTTCAACAGTCGCGCCGCAAGCCGCCAATGGCATGAAGCAAGCAGGCTCTGGACAAGTACCCACATCAACAACACCGCCTGATGTAAAGCCATCTGATGCCAGACCATCTGATGCCAGACCATCTGATGCAGCGACGATCGTGCCAGTGGTTCCGTCAGCAGCTCCAGCGGTCAATGCGCTCTCACCGCAGCCGATCGCCACCACTCAATCGTTTGGGGTATCGGGTGCGAGTCGAATTAATCTGTCTGCTAGCGCTGGAGCCGCAGCAACCCCTCGACCCGCTCAGCCAACAGTGGCTACTCGCACTCTTCAACCGCCAGTCCAATCTCATTTGGCGAAAGCGAGAGCATTAGCAGCCGTTAACAGCGATCAGGCATCGCCGTACTGGTTTGCCATTCAAGAAGCCAGCAAGGTGCAGCGGGGACAACCTGACTACGCACAAGCAAAGCAGGAGATTGCCCTGTGGAGTCGCCAAATTATGTCGATCGCCAACCAACGGGGCAGACAGAGCAGCTTTGATGCGGCAATTGTCGCGGCGCGGTTAGTCCCTCAAGACCAGCCAAGGTACGCTGAGGCTAAAGGCGCGATCGCGCGCTGGTGCCCATCCCTCAAACGTCAGCGAGTTGCTAATCCTGTTCAGCGACAACAAGCAAAGACTACTTGCCGCAGCCTTAGCTGATGACTTTCGGTCATGACCGAATTGCTTGTGCTTCGACGTTCGCTAAGGTCGGTGAACGTTTTCTTGTGACTGAGCCGCGCCTGAATCCACATTGTAGTGGGGCAACAACACCGAACCACCCCACAGCAGAACAACACCAACCAACATGCCAGTCAGCCAGCGCACTTGTTGTTGCAACTGCCGAATCTGACGATCGCGCTCTGTTGTTGGTGCCAAATTGCCTGCCAACGGTATATTAACCGCAGGGGCTGCTGGATCGGTCAACGGTGCGGGCAGTGGTGCAGGTGTTTCCTGAGCTTCAATCACTTTTGTCACAGTAACGGCAGGCTGTGTATCTGGCGCGTTGAAGCGGACTTTGCGGTGCAGCCAGTTAGTGATCAAGCGCGGGCAGTTTTTGTATAACCAGCGCAACGCGAAAGGCTTGAAGGCTGGCTTCGACATCACCGCGATCGCCTTCATCAATTGATTGAGCGGTTGAGCGCGAAACTTTTGATTAATCAGGTTGACTGAGCCAACATCATACAGGCAGTCCAGGATGAACTTAATCGTCACCGCCTCCTGCCTGAGCATGTGATCTAACAAAAGCTGCACATCTCTCATGCGTTCAGCCTGTCTCTCTGCCTCTGCGGTCAATTGTCTTGACTTCGCTTCTTGTCCTGATAGTGCCAGTTTAGCCATCGCAACTTGGTTAAACCCGTGAATATATTCAAATATAGTACGCGTATCATCCCAGCATGGCAAAGACTATGACTATTCGCCTACTGTCTAAAGACGGTAGCGTTTTGTCCTTGTGCAATTGACGATACAGAGCTGGGTTTTGGCGCGTTGTGCGATCGATGCAGCTTCTGGGTGAACATCTCAATGAAGCGTTTAGTTGCAGGGCTAGAGGATATCGCAACAAGAGTGGAATGTTGTCAGAGAGTTGTTAATCTGGCAACGAAGGATTGACGTTGGGCTTGTAGCGAAGGGAGCATGTCACTTTCGCAGATTGCCAATTTTGCCCTCATCCCCAGCCCTTCTCCCGAAGGAGAAGGGAGCAACATTCAAAGTCCCTCTCCTGCGGGAGAGGGATTTAGGGTGAGGGCGCAAAGGTGACATGCTCCCTGTAGCGAATGCTTCGACTACGCTCGACATTCTTGTCTTTGTGCTCAACATTCTTATGTCTAGGCTCAACATTCTTAGGCGATTTCCACGAAAGAAATTACCTGACGTAGTACGGTCATCTTGCCCACGTCCCAAGCGAGACGCTTGCACTACGAAATAAATTAGGTAGATTCGTAGACTCTTTAAGAGAAATCTCCTTATGTCTAGGCTCAACATTCTTGTGTCTAGGTTCGACGTTACTTATGTTTGTGCGCGACACCTCTATGTTTCTGCTCAACATTCTTGTGTCCAGGCTCGGCGTTACTTATGTTTGTGTGCGACACCCCTATGTTTGTGCACGACATTACTTGTGTCTAGGCTCAACATCGTTGCGTTTGCATTCAACATTCTTATGTCTAGGCTCAACATTCTTGTGTTTGCGCTCAACATTCTTGTGTTTGCGCTCAACATTCTTATGTCCAGGCTCAACATACTCCAGGTCTGCGGGTTGAGCGCAACCGAAACCAACTTCAGAGTCATGTTTCGGCATTGTAATCAACTTCAGGGTTGAGTTCTAAGGTCATCAAGTGCTCGTCATAGAAGCGTCCGTTTCTCGAAAAAGTTTCCTGTTCAGTGCCGTAGATGCGGAAGCCGAATGATTGATAAAGGCGGATTGCCGCTTCTTGCTGGGTTACGACTGTTAGGTTAACCCGTCTGATTTCTGGAGCGTTTGCTGCCCAACTTAATGCTTTGCGGACGAGCGCTCTACCGCAACCGTAGCAACGAAAAGGGGGCAGGACATAGAGACCTGCAAGGTACGCACGATGCTTCTCATTGGGTGCTGTATAGCGAGAAAGACGGATGATGCCGATGAGTTGCTCATCTTGAAATGCTCCAAAGAAGCAGCGATCGTCGCTCTCTGCAAGTCTCGCGGCAATCTCGGAGAGATTTGGCTCATCTTCAGGGAGCGAACCGAAAGCGGGCGGCTGTTCATGAAGCGCACGCAGACGTACAGAACGATACGCCTCAGCATCGGCAGGAGTGAGCACGCGCACACTCACTGGACTGATGTTTTGCAAAGACTTCATGCCTGTTCGTCCATGGAAGTGTAGCTACGCCTGACAGAATAGTTATTTGCCTTGAATGACAGGCAGCAAAATCTGGGAGGGTCGATCGCCCCCACTTTGCACCGTTACTGTAATGATTTGTTGATCAATCAAGCGCGCTTCACCCGCAGGCGCACCCGTGCCCGCATTGACTGGATAGGCAGGAAAACAAGCTGCGCTCAGACTCAAACGAATCGCGTTGCCCCTTAAAACGCAAACGCAAATTGGTTGGAGTACAACTTGTAGCGGTGTCGTAGCTTGCCCTGGAGCGACTCGAATATACCCTTGAGTCACGTTGTAAACACTACCATTGGGACATACTTCAGACAAAATGGCGCACAGGTCAAAACTGGGCATGTCAGCGGTGCAATGAACCAATAACGACACATCGCCTGCCAGATGCAAATCTTCCTCCAGTGGCTGAGACGTATAGGTAAGAATGTCTGTGCGACAGTCCAGGCTAGAGCGTTCTTGAGGTCCGGCTGGGGCTGAAGCATGACCACCCAGGGCAGGAACGGGTCGCCAGGGATCGTGGACGAGAAAGTCGGATGACGGGGTAAGGGTGAGGAGGTGAGAGGATGAGGGGGTGAGGATGCCTTCCTCACTCGTGCTGGCGAGTCCGGTGGTGGCGAGGAAGTAGGGCGTTGCATTGGCGCTGTGCCATGTGTCGAAGGAGCGCCATTGGTTGCTGCCCATCTCGAAGAGAGCGATCGCAGGCTCATCCAGTAACCCTGTATTTAAACCTTTGAGAAACTGATCGAACCAGCGAATTTGGAGACGATCGCACGGACTGGCGGCATCCACTCCAACGTCGATCGCGCCCACCTTTCGTCCCCACGGCAAATGCGCCCAGGCACCGACAAGCAACTGCTGACGATACGCGCTTCGCGCTGCCATCTCTTTATAAAGATGCATTGTACCGCGCAGAAAGGTATCAAACCAGCCGCCAATGTGCAGCATCGGCAAATCGACAGTTTGCAAAGAAGCCTTGGGCGACAGGCTCTCCCAGTAGTCATCTGGTTCAAAATGCTGCAACCACTCGAAATAAAACGAATCGGGATCAAACTGTTCGAGGACACTAGCGCGAGTGGGCACCGAGTCGTATACAGGTAGATTCTTTGCTGCGATCGCAAGCGCTTGATGTGCTAGACCGTCACCCTTCAATCGAGCGGTTTCAGCCGCAATTTGAATCGCCCAACTCAGATTTGCCTGCAAGCAAAAGGCTCCGCCTTCATATGCCCAGTCGGTGTAAAGGTCGTAGCCGATCATGGCGGGACAGATGGTTTTGAGGGCGGGTGGTTTGGCAGCAGCGGCATATAGTTGAGTCATGCCCTGATACGAAAAGCCATACATTCCCACCTGTCCACTACTGCCAGCAAGCGTTGTCGCCCAATTGACGGTATCCTCGCCATCCTCAATTTCGTGAGCGAAAAGCTTGAAACTGCCTTCTGACGTGCCACGTCCGCGTACATCCTGAATCACCACGATATAGCCGTGAGCCGCGTACCAGATGGGATGGGCGTAAACGATAGTAGATGCGATCGACCTCCCATAGGGTTGTCGCATCAGTAAAACAGGAAACTCTCCCTCACCGTCGGGACGATAGATATCTGCATCCAACCGCACTCGATCGCGCGTCAGCATGGAGGCAGTTTCTTTAGGACGAACCTTGAGCATGGAGAAGAGAGGCAGAAGGCAGAAGTAAGGGGAGCAGAGGGAGCAAGGGAGGCAGAGGGAGCAAGAAGAGCTCAAAATTCCTTTTATCCCTTAGCCTTTAGCCTTTAGCCTTCTCAACACAACACGGGTGACGGCGTGCGACGTAACACTGCCATGTCTTCGTCATCCAGTTCAGCCGGAATGCCACTACGGATCAGCTCGGCAAAATCCTCATTTGGCACCATGAAGCAGAGGGCATACAACCGTCCTGATCCCGTATTTTCAATCCCATGAATGCCAGTAGGAGGTACCAGAATGCTATCACCCGCCTGTACCTTCACGGTTTTGCCATCACAGGTTGCCAGCCCTTCACCTTTGAGAACAAAAAACATTTCGACCGCCAATTGGTGACGATTGGGTGGAGTTTTGCCACCGACATCAAAGATTTCGACACAAAGGGTCAGCGACATGTTGGCGATTTGGGGATCAAAGACGATCGCCAGCCGATTGGTATCTTTAGCGCTAATCCGAAACGCCTGATAATCTGTAGGAGACTTGACAACCGGAATCACGCAGCGTGCAGAATCCATATGGGTATTGCTCCAGAGGAATGGGGAGTTTTGAGTTTTGAGTTGATTGTAGTTCCTGTTTCCGCTCTTACCTTTTGCCCTCTGCCTCCTGCCCTCTGCCTTCCTTTATCGCAGTCAAGAGTGCATGAGAATCCGTCACGAAACCAAAGCACTGATTAACGTTGTAGAGTGTGGCTTGCCAGCAATAGTCAGGGGATGTGGTGGCGCTACAGTCTGTTAGCAAGAGGCAATCGTAGCCCAGAAAATTGGCATCTTGTAGGGTTGCCATCACGCATTGGTCAGCGTTCACGCCAGCAAAAAGAAGCGTCGTCTTGCCCAAATTTTTGAGAATGCTGTCGAGCGGTGTGTCCCAAAAGCCGCTCATACGGTACTTATCAACCTGAATATCTTCTGGCTTCTGCTCCAGTTCGTCTACAACAGCGGCTGCCCAGCTATCTTTAGTCAACACAGGCGCATCATTGGCAGGAAGCCGATCGCCCAGTCCCACCCCATCACCAGTGGGATTGTAGACGTGACGCGAGGCAGCACTGACGTTGAGCAAGTCGGGACGGTTGCCCCAGTTGACCCATACGATCGGCACTTGCACAGACCGCAGAACAGGCAGCAAGCCTTGCAGCGGCGCGATCGGCGTGCTTGCTGGACTCACATCGACCCCAATGTGCGCTAACCAACCATCAGGATGGCAAAAATCGTTCTGCATATCAACGATCAGAAGTGCGGCTTTCGCCAAATCCAGCCGCAGCATTTTGGTTGCGGTGGTGAGCGTGATGAGATGAGGCGGAAGAGGTGAACGGGTGATGTCTGCGATCGTGGCATTGACCAACCAGGCGTTGGGCGGCACTCCTAAAGTCCGAAGCGGTGATGTCATTCCGTGCAAGAACGTTACAACTAGTCTTAGTATGAGGGGTTGAAGGCGACAAGACTGTATTGCAGGCAATAAAAAAGGGGGCTAAAACACCCCCAATGTAAATCATTTTTCCTATGGAGCGATCGCATCAATGCGATCTAAACCGCTTTAAACAAGCTTCAAGTCGGGATACTGAACGACAACATCTTCGTTCGTCAGGACATCACCTTCCGCTTGCGGTGTCCAGAGCACTTCCAGCGCCAGGAGGCGATCGCTCGACACGCCACCCAATTGTTGCAGTGCCTGCCGCAAGTCATCTGAACTATTCACTTTTGGTAGTTCTAGCTTGCCTTGAGTACCGACTAGCAGCGTCACGATGATATATTCACCAGGAGCAGCCTGCGCTAAAGCGCCACCCTTTTCAGCCACAGCGAGGTTGCTGCTTGACGCTTGCTTAAGCTGACTGTTGACATTAGAAAGCGTTTCGCCACTGAACTTACTGCGCTCAGCGATCAGCAGACGGTTGAACTGAGACTCTGCTGCTTCTAACCGCGTTTGCTGAACAGTAGAACCCGCGTAGACCCAGTATTCTGGGTGACGCAACAGCGCCAGCGTTGATTCTTGCAGCACTTCAGACAAGCCAGCCGTAGAGCTAGTGTCAGCTTTTTGAGCGATCGCATTCAGGTCAGCCTGTAGCTCTCTCGCTTCTGCTAGCAGACCCACTTGAAGCTTGGCAACTGAAATAGTGGGGTTGTCGGCGCTGTAACCCACGCTATCGTCGGAACGGTTTCTGCGGAAGCTTTGTACTAGAAAGTTCGCTATGGCTAGAAAAATCAGGATGCTGAACAAGCCACCAGTCCCCCCGCCAATGCTAAAGAAGGGGAACAGGAAGGGCAAGCCCAAGCCACCGCCTGGATAATAGCCTCCACCATACCCACCACCATACCCACCACCAGGTGCGTAGGTGCGCGGTGCAGAGTACGTGCGGCTTGGTGCGCGGAAAGAGCCGCCACCCATCCGACCGCCACTTGCGGCTAGTGCGCCATCAGCATGACCAAATGACAGTGCAATGACTAAGCCGATCGTCATGAGCACCTTCACCCATGACTTGATTAATGAACGTAATGTTTTTTGCATAAACAGCCTACCCAGACGCTTGCTAAATGACAGTGAAATGTCGGCTCCCTGTTCCATTTTGCCTGAAACTTCGCAGCGATTGACTAAAAACGAAAGCTACTGGTACGAACATACGAGCCGAATCAAGCGATCCTAAATATCGACTCTCTGTTAAGAGTTGTTACTTTAGATCTCCCTACTACTGTATCGCCTTCACACACCCTTGGAAATCAATTGAAGGGCGTAATCATGGGTAGAAAGCCGTACGATCGCATTCGTTTATCTAGCCCTTTAGGGAAGAGCCAGTATGAAGAACCTTGCTCCAGCCATCTTCCGCCAACGCTTGTTGATTGAAGGCTTTTATACAGTAGATGTTACACAAACACTGCTGAAAGACTATTTACAAGGTGTAGCGGCTCATCTCAACCTACGTGCTTACGGTGAACCCGTCATTTTTTCACCCGCAAGCGGTATGGGCAAAGCTGAAAACCAGGGCTTTGATGCCTTTCTGCCACTCATTGATTCGGGCATCTCAGCCTACATTTGGAGCGGTCACAAGTTTCTTTCGATCGTGATCTATACCTGCAAGGGTTTTGATGAACAGGCAGCGATCGCCTACACCCAAAGTTTTTTCGTAGTAACTGACGAAGTTGTCTATCAGTCTTTCTAGCACCGTTCTCTTTGTTGTGGCACTTCAGTTCCACGAGCGTCAAGCAATTTGGCTGAGGCGATTAGGTGCATTGTCTCAAGCAGCCGCTACAATAAGAATGTAAACATTTGTAATCTTCCGTCAGATAGATCTTTGCGGCTAGCCAATAACTATCTCTATGCTGTCAAAGCCACCCAAGTTACATTTAGCCTTATTGAGAGCAACTGCCCCATGACTCAACTTAAACCAACTGTCACCCCCAAACTAGAAGAGCCGAAGTTTGGCTTTAGCGAATATGCTGAACGGCTGAACGGTCGTGCTGCCATGATTGGTTTTGCCCTCACCCTAATTATTGAGTATGTCACCGGACAAGGTGTACTGGAGTGGTTAGGCTTAGGCTAATGGCTCAACCTTCGATCGCTCCAGCGGTCGTTTTATAGATTTAAGCAGAACCGTGGAGACAAGTAATCTGACTGTCTCCACGGTTTTTAGGTTCTAAGGTGAATTACCTGATCGTGAAGAAGGCAGAGCGTTGCTACGCACCAGCGCCTTGTTCCTGCATGTCTACCTCCAGTCTTGCTACGCGCTCTTCTACCGCCATACGTCTACCTTAAGCTGTTCGTACCCTAACTTATGATGACGCTAGCGACACTAAGACCTAGCCGTTCTGCGATGTTCATTTCTTGATCTTAGGTTGAGTAGATCTTGTGTCAGGTATGTCAGATTGAGCGGTCGTTACCATTGTCATGAGGTCTGACGTTGAGGAGTCCCACTAATATCCGCATTTGAGGCAAGACAGCATCACTTTATTCGATCCGATCATGCCGCCAGCAAGTCCTACGGGTTCAAGTAGTACAGCACCGATCGCGGTTTTACCGACTCCAAACCCCTTTTTTGCTCCTGTGATCTAAGTAGAGGTGCAATTCGGGCATCTAATCTGCTCCTCGTTCTGGCTCGCTCCATGCTGGCAAGTCTTCGCCCGTCACCCGCCCATAGATAGCCAAGCTCCTAACCGCTGCAACTCCTAGTCTTTTCCTTTGCGCAAATACCAAAGAGGGTTAGGGAATGCAAGTCACGATAAGATGAAAGGCTCAGGCACGATCGCATTCTTGCCGCGCTGTCAGCCTTCTACTACATTCCCCTTCGCAAGTCCATGAAGCACACCCTCTCTGTTTTGGTTGAAGACGAAGCGGGGGTTCTGTCCCGCATTGCTGGTTTGTTTGCCCGTCGTGGGTTTAATATCGAAAGTTTAGCCGTCGGACCTGCCGAGCAGATGGGCGTTTCGCGCATTACGATGGTGGTGCCGGGGGACGATGGCAGCATTGAGCAGTTGACCAAGCAGCTTTATAAACTCATCAGTGTGCTAAAAGTGCAGGATATTACCGAAGTGCCCTGCGTCGAGCGTGAATTGATGCTGATGAAGGTCAACGCCAGCAGTACCAGCCGCTCCGAGATTGTAGAACTGGCGCAAATCTTTCGGGCGCGGGTGGTAGACGTAGCCGAAGACTCTGTGACGCTGGAAGTAGTGGGTGATCCCGGTAAGATGGTGGCGATCGTCCAGGTGCTCAACAAATTTGGCATCCGCGAAATCGCCCGCACAGGCAAAATTGCTCTCCCGCGCGAGTCTGGCGTGAATACGGAGTATCTGAAGTCGTTGGAAGCGAAAGTCTGAGGAGTTTTTAGTTGTTGGTTTGAGGAGTTTTTAGTTGTCAGTTTGGGACTGAATCTGGTTTTAGTGATTGGTTGGGGACTAAATTGCGATCGTGGTAGATTCACAAGGATTGCTGATTGGCGTGCTCGAATTGAAGCCAATGCTTCAGAGCGATGAGGGGCAATGGCGGTGCTCAATGAGTCCAAGAAGAGAGTGACGCAAGTGTTTCTATCGTACTGATCTTGCCTTCGGGTTGTGTCTACCAGCAGCCCCAACACTGCTTTGGTGCAGACAGTACAGAGGTGATCGGTAGAGTTTAAGCTTGTCTGCCGCCGCACAACTTTGCCGCCAGGTGCAATTACGGCTTAAAGTGTGGTTACCCGGAGGTTCGCCCTTTTACTCTTCAACCCGATATCCCAATTCAGCGAGACGAGCACTCGACTGTCGCCATTTGGGTTGCACTTTGACAAACAGTTCAAGATACACTTTGCCCGCCACCAATTTTTGAATTTGCTGTCGTGCTGCTGAGCCGATCGCCTTCAGCATCTCTCCCCCTTTCCCAATAAGAATGCCTTTCTGGGACGATCGCTCAATATAAATCGTTGCCAGGATACGGGTAATGGTTGGTTCTTCTTCAACGCGATCGATGCCGATCGCGGTTGAGTGCGGCACTTCCTCTCGCGTCAGCAGCAGCACCTGCTCTCGAATCAACTCGCCCATGATGAAGCGTTCTGGCTGGTCTGTTACTAAATCAGGCGGATAGTAGTAGGGACCTGGCTCCAAGTGCTGAATGAGCTGTTGCTGTAATGCCTCTAAGCCTTCTCCTGTCAGTGCAGAGAACTTGGCGATTTCCCATGCTTGACTGGCGGCGAGTTCCTGGTAGGTGCGATCGAAGCGGTGAGGAGAGAGGGATGAGGAGAGAGGGGTGAGGAGAGAGGGGCTAATCAATTCTGTCGGTTCGACTTTTGGCTCGTGTTCACCTACCTCTAGATTCTGATCATCTGCTTCCGCGTCCTCCTCGGCACCCTTGCTCTCCTGCTGTTGATCTGCCTTGTTAATGCCCAAAATGATCGGCGTTTGGCAGTGGGTGAGTAGATTGGCAATAAAGCGATCGCCCCCACCTGCTGCGACCGATCCATCCACAACAAACAGCAAAACGTCCACTGACTGAATGGCAACCTGAGCATTTTTGACCAGCACTTTGCCGAGTTGGTGGTGAGGTTTGTGAATACCCGGCGTATCGACAAAAATAAGCTGGGCGGTCGGTGTCGTCAGAATGCCCCGCAATCGGTTGCGTGTGGTTTGCGCGACGGGGGAGGTAATGGCGATCTTTTGACCCACCAGGTAGTTCATCAAGGTCGATTTGCCGACATTCGGGCGACCAATAATGCCGACAAAGCCCGATCGAAACCCAGGTGGCGAAGCGGGAATGAGACCTAATCCCGCTCCATCATAGTCATTCAGCTCACTCATGCAGTCCCCAACCTGTACCTTGTTATTAAACGTGCGATCGCTCCCCTCTTAATCACTTTAGTTTACGCACTAGCATTTACTCAGCCGTACGCCAAACTCAACCTCTTTCTACCTGCATGACTTTAGTTTTGACCAATGACGATGGCATTGACGCGCCAGGCATACGATCGCTGCTTAAAGCCGTGAGCCAATTGAATGGCAACGCGATCATTGTTGCACCTCAGGCACCTCACTCTGGCTGTGGACATCAAGTGACAACGACAAAACCGATCCATGTACAGCAGCGATCGACCGTGGAATATGCGATCGGTGGTACCCCCGCCGACTGTGTTCGCATCGCGCTCAACCACTGCGTCTCCGATGCTCACTGGGTACTCTCTGGTATTAATGCTGGTGGCAATTTAGGGTCAGACGTTTACATTTCTGGAACCGTAGCGGCAGTGCGAGAAGCAGCACTATATCGCATTCCTGGTGTAGCGATCTCTCAGTATCGGCAAGGTGGGCGGGCGATCGATTGGGCGATCGCAGCCCAGCTCACGACCCACGTTTTGCAGGCTCTTTTCGCCCGTGATTGGGAGCCGGGAACCTATTGGAACGTCAACCTTCCCCATTTGGACGCGAGCGAACCCATACCAGACATTGTTTTTTGTCAGCCCTGCACACAGCCGCTACCCGGAAATTATCGGATTGAGGGTGATTACTTCTACTATGCGGGGGAGTATGCCAAGAGACAAAGGGATACGGGTAGTGATGTAGATGTTTGCTTTTCTGGTCACATCGCCATCACCCGTATCACACTCTAACGCAAAGGTGCTTGCAGCCAGATGCCCTGGTTAGCCTTCCAGTAAGTTTCGGTAAATTTTTTGCACCAGCCGCGTGTACTCGCCAAGATCGGCAATAAAGCGACGAATTTGCTCATGAGCTTCCAAAGAGCGATCGACGCTGAAAGGAAGAGCATTGAGTTCCCCTTCATAAAGTGCAATTTCTCCTTCCCATGTAATGATGTGCACCTGTAAAAAAGCGACAAGCTGACGATATCTTTCTAATTCCTCTTCATTTAAATTGATTGGACTTGCTAGAATTCTATTCGACTGAGCATCAATCAAGCTTTCGATTTTCAGCACCAGATCTCGGAAAACAGACAGGTGATCTTTGACAAGGGAAACATTCGCTAACGCTGCTGAATGATTGAGCGTTTCACTGAGATAATTGATGCGTTCTTCAATCCGTAGAAAGCAATCTTCCCCACCTTCCAGAAGCAAACTCAAACAGTATGCTTGAACTAGCTGAACATACTGTGTTACTTGGCTACTGTAAACGCAAAGGCTATCGTATATTAGAGCAATCTGCGGCGGTACTGAAGCAGCCTGCTTCAGTATGACGTGGTAATCGCGGATGCTCGCTCTAAATGAGTTAATATGCTCGAGCCATAATTCCAACCACTGCTCTGGGTCAGAGACAAATTCTCTAAGACGTGGAGACTTTTCTAGCGCCTCTTCAAGTAGGTTGATGGTTTCTTCAAGGACATTAACAACGGATTTAAGGTTACGAATATTTTTACGGCTTTCTAAAAAAAAACTCTCGGTATTAAACATCGGTTAGTCAATGCACAGTTTATACAGTTGCCCTTTGCACTACAAGACGAAGACCCGCAATGTAGAAACTTCGTCTCTCAAAAGGCACTTGCGCTAAGTAAGTTATTGGGCGTAATCAAACCAAAGATGAATTTGCGGGTGGAGAGGGTGGAACCCCCTTCGGCTTGAGCGCTCAGGTCGAAAGCTACCTGGTGGCAGCGCCCTCAAACCCCTACCTCACAACTAATTGTGGCTACCTACTTAATAGCACGGGTGGAGACCTAAGGTTCCGCTCCAATCAGCTTCAGCAGGATTTTCCGAAGAATTGGTCTCAATGAAATCCACGAAGTAATGCTACAACGACATCAAACGGATACACGTGAGCGAAATCACTGATTAGTGATGATCGATACAACCAGGTTGTCAACCAAAATTGCTGTTAAGTGAGAGGCTAACCCGGTAGAGCTACTTTGAGCCTATTATGGGAGTCTCTTTTTGAAGCTGTGATTTCAGCTTGTAAACCTCTTTCTGCGTCTCTACAGCCAAGTCTTGAAGCTGCTTGAGTGTTGAATCTAGACTGCTGTAGCTGTGCTTGTTGGAGGGCAATGGCTGGCGTAGAGTTGAAAAGGGCTGACACAGCGTTCTGTTCATGCGCTCTTTATCTGAACCAAGAATGTCTGAAACGGTCGCATCAACTTCATTGCAAAGACGATCGATCTGCGTGAACCATTGCGCGATCGGTCTAATTTGAATGTCTAAACGTGTTTCGATTTGCACAAGGCTCTGGTCAATTTTGCTATAACGGGGATTGAAGTCATCTAAACGTTTTTTCATACTGCTATTGCCTATAAAGCTCAAATCTTACTGATTCTAAAACGCTAAATGCTCACGTACTGAGCATCATGTTAAATAACTGAGAGTGTTTGCACTCATAAACATAGACTTGACAGTGTTTAGTGATCAAATCACAATCAAATCTATAAGAGCTTTAAGGCAAACAAATACTGGTGTAGTTATGATCACGAACAACTCGACATGTGTCAATAAACTTACTTTCAGTCACACTATAACTCAAAGCGAACAATCAATTATTAATTATTAAGTTTTACATATGAAGTGATCAAGAACGTTGATACTCTTTGCCAAAGCAACAAGAGCTATAGCAGTCCCAGATTCAGTGGT
This sequence comes from Tildeniella nuda ZEHNDER 1965/U140, assembly GCA_019358895.1. Lineage (GTDB taxonomy): Bacteria > Cyanobacteriota > Cyanobacteriia > Leptolyngbyales > Leptolyngbyaceae > Stenomitos > Stenomitos nudus. The sequence goes on from JAHHIG010000011.1 coordinate 75,272, forward strand.
GAGCGGAACTTAATGATGGATCGGTCAGCTTTTCTCTGTCTGCTGACCGCTGACGGCTAAGAGCTGCTATCAAGAAGCTTCTCACAACTCACATAGGATCGCTCTATGTGTATCACTAATTAACGCGATGTTGATCAATGTACGGCATGAAACAACAAAGACTGATGTCGTTTAGTAGCAAGTGTATCAATAGCCTGAGTGTAATGGCTAAGCAGAAACCTGAACCGACTCAGAAGAGCTACTTGATAATGCTTGAAAAACGACTGAGCAGAGGTATGCAAAGATACTTTAACGACTTAAATATCCATACCCGTTTACTTAATTTCTGTGTCCACTCATTCTCCACATTAGTTGCGGTTAGAACTAACTCGTTACGCTAAATTGTTAGGCTGATAGAGTGTTCGCAAAAACGTTGGAAGCAAATGGACGGGTTTCTTAATCTCAACAAACCGATAGGGTTTACCTCTCACGACTGCGTTGCAAAAGTACGGCAGTTGCTACAGATGAAGCGGGTTGGTCATGCTGGCACTCTTGACCCTGCTGCAACCGGGGTATTGCCGATCGCCCTCGGCAAAGCGACCCGTCTGCTGCAATTTTTGCGTCAGGATAAAGCGTATCAGGCAACCGTGCGGCTAGGGGTTAGCACAAACACCGACGATCTAGAAGGTGAAACGCTGCTTGCCCAACCTGTTGTCGGACTTGAGTTGGAGACAGTAAAAGCAGCGCTCCAACAGTTTCAGGGCACGATTCAACAAGTGCCGCCTAACTACAGCGCGATTCAGGTACAGGGCAAGCGGCTATACGATCTGGCGCGCGCAGGCGAACCAATCGTGGTCAAGTCTCGCGAGGTTAACGTATACAGCCTTGAAGTACTGAACTGGCGATCGGGCGCTTTTCCTGAATTGGAGCTGGCGATCGCGTGTGGTCCTGGCACATATATTCGGTCGATCGCGCGTGACCTGGGCAACGTCTTGAAAACAGGTGGAACCTTGGCAGCCCTGACACGCACAGCAAGCAGCGGCTTTGAGTTGGCAGAAAGCCTGACCTTTGAAGCTTTGGCAGAACAGATAGAACAAGGTGATTTTCAGCCGATCGCTCCAGAGGTCGCCTTGTCTCATCTCAGTAAAATTTCGTTATCGGCAGCGATCGCCCGACGCTGGTGTCAGGGGCAGCGCATTGCGATTTATCCTACGGGTGACGATCGGTGGGAAGGGTTGGAAGACGCGGAAACAGGCATCTACAAGGATGCAGACAGCACCCAGGTTTATGCCGTTGACCCACTTCAGCGATCGCTCTGCGTCTATCACGAAGATGGGCAATTTCTGGGCGTTGGCAAACCAACTGATACTGAAATGGGAATCATCTTGTTAGCTCAAATGGTCTTTGAGAGTGGTTAGTGACTTGCATGAAAATCGCAGCGCGATCCCTAGTTGTACAGAAATAACAGCATGGTCTGTAGCCGTCAGCGAAAAGCTGATAGCTGATAGCTGATCCAAAAGTGTGCCGTTATTTTTTAAGCAAGCTCTTAGGTCTGATGACTTTCTAACCAAGCTTCTAGCTCAGCCAGGGTGGAGACATTTAGCAAGGCGATTGCCAGTGCTTCTAGTTGAGTCAGGTTTAACTGAGAGAGGCGGTCGTGCAAGCTATCCGGTAATCGCCCCACTCGTTGCTCAAGGAGAAGGACAACGAGCGATCGGCGCTCCTCTTGCCGTCCTTCTTGCCGTCCTTGTTGAATGCCTCGCTCAAAGCCGATTTCTTCAACGCTCGTAATGTAGGGCACTTTACGTTCCTCCTCGTAAGCCTTCAGCTCTAACCAAAACGCCTGTTTCAACCCTTCTGGCAAGATCATAACCCAGTCAATGAACTTGAACAGGTGCAGTACATCCCGACGACTATACCCAGCCTCATACAAGCGCCGAATTAAGCTGAGTTTCCACTCCTTGCGACTACTCGAATTGCGCTTCGTTTCCTGTGCCTTCAAATGTGCCATGACGACTGTGGCAAAGGGATTTGGGTTGGCTTCTAACCCCTGCCATTGCGCTTGATAGTCCAGCAGCTTGACAGTGTCGAATTGAAACGATAAGTGAGTGCCGGGGTAGCTAAACTCGTAGCGGTTCGGTCGCCAACCAGCGTTGCTGTCACACAAAATCGCTAAACTGACGGCAGGCTGACGAAAGCGATCGAAAATGCGCAGGGCATACACAAACATCCGTTCAGCGAAATCTGCTTCGGGTTTTGCCTGTACTTCGACGTGCAGCAGCAGAAACAGTGCTTTACCCCGCTTGCGCCAGACCTTGACCAAAAGATCCGCATAGCGTTTGCCAATGGCAGTATCCGGGGCAATCTGCTGGAATTCTTTGTCCAAAAACTCAGGCGGCTTTTGCCAGTCGATCGCGCGATGCAATGCAGGGAAGAAAAACGCGATCGCCTCTGGAAAATAGTGACGCAAAATCTCTTTCCAGGGAGAATCCTGGTCTGTACGAGCTGCCATGCGGACTCACCCAATCTACGACGAGGAGCGATCGGATAATGGTTTTGATGGTTGTAGCCAAGCAAAGACTTGATCAACTGTTAAAACGAGTGGGATGTCTTGCAGGACAGGTAAGCGATCGCCATTGCTCAAGAGCGTCAGGCGGCGATCGGGTAACAGTACCATAACAATACGTTCGGTTGAATCGATCAGCCATCCAAGCTGTGTTCCTTCTTCCAAACAGGCTTGAATTTTGGCAATCAATTTCGTGGTGCTTTGTTCAGGAGACAGAATTTCAATGATCCAATCGGGTGCGCCTGAAATGGGACTATTTTCAGACGGAACGCGATTGCGATGAATCACGGTGATATCAGGTACGACAGAGTTGTTGCTCAATGTGCAGCGCAGTTCTGGAAACGCTTCATAGGGTGAATCGACCTGATCGATCGCAGCCGTCAAGCGCTTCTGCAAGATGCTGTGATGAGCAGTGGGCATTGGTTTTTGGTGAACGTGTCCCGCCACAAACTCCCAAGCTGGCGATTCTTCAATCTGCGGCAGCTTGAGAAAGTCTTGCAGTGTGAGGCGTTGCGTTGTGGTAGTCATACACGATCGTGGCTATAGTAGCCGAAGAGATATAAGTTACTGCCGTTGAGCGATTTGGAGCAATAGCCGCAGTGCTTCATTGACAGAAGCATCAGTTGGAAAAGCACGAGCAACATCAGGATCTAAGAGCACGAGGTTTGTTCCAGATCGATAGCGTTCCACATATTTACCTCTGACACCGCCTGCCATCTTAGAGAAGTCGTATTCAGGGCGTAGTTCATCGTCTAGTTCGTCAACGTCCTTCTTCATAAAACCTCCTTTCCTGGCGAGTGGCTTTTCGAGCATTGATGATACGAGTGTGGTTTTCTCGATCAGTATGGGAAACAACCAGTAATTGATTTAACCTTGACATTCCAATGATAACGTAGCGGCTTTCGCCGATGGAATGATCAGGGTCGGGAAAGGTAACGGATAAGGAGTCGTCAAAGACGGTTACAGCTTCTTGAAAAGAGACGTTGTGCTTTCTCAGGTTTAAAGCCGCTTTATCTGGGTTCCACTCAAACTCCATCATGCGATGTGTATCACTTAAACGTATTTGCGGCAGTTTGAGCAAAGCTAACAGTGCGAGTCGTTGTGTGTAGTAGCCATAAACGATCGTGATTATAGTAGTCGAAGACACGATCAACAAACATTGAAGATTAGCGTATCAATTGCCAAACCTGAAATAATCAACCTGAATTAGATCAGGCACAGACACAACCTCTTGTTCATTTCCATCAGCATCATGACCCGTAATTGAAACGAACCCAGGATTTTGAGCGCGATAGCGATTTCCACGCTTTAAGGGAAAGGCACCTAACAAGTAACTAGCGTTAATAGCAGGATCAAAAGCATCATTTTCGATCAGGAAACGTTCGGCAAACTCCCAAATATCACCCATTGCCTTAGCACTGACCTGCCGACGACGTGACCCAAAAAAGACTGTTTGCCTTGCTTCTGGGTAAAGTTGAGGGGAGGGAGACAAGAGATAGCGTTGAATTGGTAAACCATACTCGCTTATTTCTTCAGTAACGTCACCCTCCAGTCCCCAGAAATACTCAACAACCTTTCCGTTCTCAAACAAGATGTACTCAATCGAGCCAGTAGTATCGCTTACGCTCAGGTCAATTACAGGCTTCCCTAATGCCTTAGAAAGTTGAGCTTCAGTAGGTGCTGGCGATATTGCTACACGATCGGGTTCTATGATTTCGTCATGAACCATTATTGACCAGGGATGTCCAACAAGCTGAAACGCAAATCTAAAATAACCTGACACCTTAATTTCAGAACCAAGTACATCACGTCGTACTTCGAGTGCCCTGTTTGCAAGTACATTTGTGAGCATCTCTAGTGGAGCCTTGACCAACACAACCCTATCATTGCGGTCAATTGTCTCAATGCCCCGCCTTTCAGACCACGGACGCGTAAACTGCTTTGCTGCATCAGACTGTTGCTGCTGGTTCATGCTACCTCCTTCTACTGCTTGTGATGCAGCTAGTTTTGATGAGAAAATAGTACAGCCGATACAAAGAAGGAACACTATAACCGTTTTTCGGAACTCTATTTTCATTCCATGCACATCCAGTAGTAGCTTTGCAAACTGGGTAATGAAGAATCTCAACATTACAAATAACAATGGACTGAGGGCTGGGTGGTTAACCGCAACGCTCAGTCCATTAGTGTGTAGAGACTAAACTGAAATTAGTGGTTTCAGTTAGCCAACCAGTTCTTTGACTTTGGCGATGATGCTGTCGGGGTCGAGTCCTTGATGGGGATACTGTTCCCACAGACCGCCGGAGCCTTCTTTGTGAGTGCCGAGGTGGGCGTATTTGGGGGTCAAGCCGCGCTCTAGCAGCCAGGTGCCGAAGCGACTGCCCAAGCCTGTTTTGCGGTTGAATGCCTCAACGACGAGGACAAAGGGGGTTGCACCGATTTTGGCGATCGCTGCTTCATCCACCACATTCAACGTCGGCTTGTTGATCAAACCAACGTCGATGCCTTCCTGCTTCAGGCGATGCACGGCATCCAGAGCGCGATACAAGCCATCACCAAAGCTAACGATGTAGCCAGCGGTGCCTTCGCGTACCACTTCATCTTTGCCAGGAACGAAGGTATAACCCTCACCGTGAAGATCATTGCCGTTGGCATCAAGAATGTTGGGTGTTTTGGAGCGCGTGGAGAAGATGAAACGCAGTCCTGGGTCGTTAAACACGCCTGAGACAACCGCTTTCATCTGACCCGCATCGGCAGGGAAGTAGAGGCGAGTTTCGTAGCCATCGTCCAGCCCGTTGTCAGCAAAGAAGTTGTTGATGCCGAAGTGGCAGGTGTTGTCTGCCATATCGTCAATGCCGGAGTGGGAGAAGTGGCAGAGCAGGTTGGAGTAGTTTAACCGCGCCATCGTGATTTCAGAGATGCACATCTCCAAAAAAGCAGCGAAGGTAGCGAAGATGCCCTGCTTGCCTTTTTCCATGCCAAAGCCAGCCGCAGCGGAAATATTACCCCGCTCCATGATACCGGAGGGGATGAAGACTTCAGGATGGGCATCGTGAATCTTTTTCAGACCGCAAGAGCCTTCCAGGTCGCTGTCGATGACGATGACGTTTGCCTTGCGATCGGCTTCACTCATGCCATCCAACACCGCATTCACGGCATCGCCAAACACGTTGCGGTTAGAGTCCCATGTGTCGCCTGCACCGATAAATTTGTAGGGATTTTTGGGCGTTTCGATCGCTTTCAAAAAGTCCACTGCTGCTGTTAAACCGCGTTTTTCCAGATACGCGATCGCCAGCTTCACCGAAATCACGTCATGCCCGTGAGTCGAGCCTTCTAGACCTTCGATGCCAACGGACATGGGACGTTTGTTGACGACTGCGATCGGTCCCGGTGTGGAGATAGCTTCCACAATGCGCGCGTACAGATCGTCCAGATCTTCGCCATTGCCTTCCAGTACCTTGAGTCCGTGACCTGCCAGAGTTTTTGCCACGGTAAAGCCTGGGAGGTATTTGGAGGGATGTCCCGCGATCGTCACGTCATTGTCGTCAATGATCAGCTTGACGTTGAGGTGTTGCGCGACCGCTAACCGTGCCGCTTCCGCATCGTTGCCTTCTTGCTGAGAGCCATCCGAACCGAGGCAGAAAACCGTCTTGCCGGGGTTTGCCATTGCCACACCATTTACGTAGGGCCACATATGACCCAAGCGACCGGAGCTAAATTTCACGCCGGGAGTCAAGCCCAGTTCTGGATGTCCCGGCAGGTGGGAGTTTGCTTCCCGGTAGTGGGTCAACTGTTCCGCAGGCAAATCGCCATGCAGGGTTGCCATGAGGTACTGGGTTGCCACACGGTGCCCTGCTTCGTCAAAGAAGATTGGCACGAATTGATCAGGAGCGCTCCGGAACAGGGCATCAAGAATCATGACTTCGGGCACGGTGTCGTAAGGTCCGCCCGTATGACCGCCCACACCTCTTGCGGCACCCGTTGCAGTGAAGAAGATAATGGCATCCCGGCAAAGCTGGATGTTTGCCTTGAGGGTTTCGCGCTGCTCGTCGGTCAGGGTTTTGTTGGCAGGGTCTAGCGTTACGGGCTTATAAGCACCGAGGTCGATCGGAAAGCGAGTGGTCGTTGCTGTCATGATTTAGATCCTGAATAGGGCAGTGAGGCAAGCGGGCGCAAAGCTCTGAAAGGTGAAACAGTCGAACCAAAGACTATCGATACTTCTTAAATGCCAGCGTAACGTTATGTCCACCGAAACCAAAGGAATTGGACAGCGCTACGTCTACTATCTGTTCGCGGCTGTGATGGGGCACGTAGTCCAGGTCACAATCAGGATCGGGATTGTCGAGATTGATGGTAGGGGGAACGCGATCGTTTGCCACTGCCATGACAGCCGCGACCGCTTCAATGCCACCCGAACCACCCAATAAGTGTCCCGTCATCGACTTCGTAGAGCTAACAGTAATCTTGTAAGCATGATCGCCCAATGCCTTCTTCATCGCCGCTGTTTCGGTCGAATCATTCGCTGGCGTACTGGTGCCGTGAGCGTTGATGTAGCTGACTTGATCAGGCATGAGATGAGCATCTTTCAACGCTAAGGAAATGGCTCTTGCGGCACCCTCGCCTCCGGGCACAGGAGACGTGATGTGATAAGCATCGCAGGTCGCGCCGTAGCCAACAATTTCGGCATAGATACGGGCACCCCGCGCTAAAGCATGTTCTAGCTCCTCAATGATCAGAATGCCGCTGCCTTCGCCTAACACAAAGCCATCGCGGTTCTTATCGAACGGGCGACTCGCATGAGCAGGATCATCGTTACGTGTGGACATGGCTTTACAGGCGGCAAAGCCAGCAACAGAGAGCGGCGTTACTGCTGCCTCTGTGCCGCCGCAAATCATCGCTTGGGCATAGCCGTTTTGGACGAGTCGAAAGGCATCCCCGATCGCGTTTGATCCGGCGGCACACGCGGTTACGGAACAAGAGTTTGGACCTTTCGCGCCTGTGTGAATGGCGGTTAAACCTGCTGCCATGTTGGCAATCATCATAGGAATCATGAAGGGGCTACAGCGATCGGGACCCTTCGTGAGGTAAATTTCCTGCTGGTCTTCCAGCACCTTTAGCCCACCAATGCCCGTGCCGATCAAAACGCCCACCTGTTCTGCATTCAAATCGTTGATGACAAATTTGGCATCGGCGATCGCTTGCTTACTGGCAGATACGCCAAACTGGGCGAACCGATCCATCCGCTTTGCTTCCTTACGATCCATATAAGCGTGCGGATCAAATCCTTTCACCTCACCTGCCATGCGACAGTCATGCCGAGCAGCATCAAAGAGGGTAATGGGACCAATCCCATTACGTCCGCTCAATAGCCCTTGCCAATAGTCAGTCAGGGTATTTCCAATTGGGGTAATCGCGCCGAGTCCTGTGACGACAACGCGCTTACGATCGATAGTTGTCATGGCTTCAACGTTACGGGTCAATGCCCAGAATGCAGAACAGAAGAACAGTTTTCAGTAAACAGGCTTCAGTTTCAGTGAACAGGCTTCAGTTTTCAGTCAATCGCTCAGTGACTCTGACGAATCAATGCTCAAGAAGAAAGCTTGACTGCTCACTGTTCACTGTTTCTAAGCCGATGCCGCCACCTTACTGTTGATGTAGTCTACAGCTGACTGTACAGTGGCGATTTCTTCCGCCGCTTCGTCAGGAATTTCGACATCAAATTCTTCTTCTAGTGCCATTACTAGCTCAACGGTATCCAAAGAATCGGCTCCTAGATCGTTAGCAAAGCTGGCTTGAGGCGTTACTTCACTGGCTTCAACGCCGAGCTGTTCAGCCACAATTTTCTGGACTTTCTCGAAAATTTCTGTCTCGGTCATAAACTTCCTCAATCAATGCGGCGGCAGTGGTTATGCTGTAAAACCTGTCTGACTGCCTGTCATGGGGCAATACAAGCGTTTTGACACTCGTTTTGCTCATGCAGGCGATGACAAACATTCCCTGATCTTATCTGAAAGCGCGATCGTCCGAATCATTAACAGACGCTTTCCTAACCGATCGCTTAACAATGCGTACAGGACACAGGGTACAGGAAGACGGAAGGAAGCGGGTGTAAATGCCCCATTCGTGGGCAGTATTGGCTTTTGCGGGAGCAAGGCTGAAGCCTGGAGTGCTGTTCTTCCAGAAAAAGGGGATGATAAGGAAGCAATTGCTCAAGCTTTGGTCAGAGGTGACTAGAGAGGCTGGCAAGAGCCGCTCCTGATTCTCGATCGTCTGTACCCCGTACCTTAACGAATCATGTCGCTGTCCACTGTATCATCGCCCACGCTCAAATACGCCTACTTCCCAGGCTGTGTTGCTCAGGGAGCCTGTCGAGAATTGTATCAATCAACGCAAGCACTGACGCAAGCGCTAGGCATTGAGCTGATCGAATTAAAAAAGGCATCCTGCTGTGGCTCTGGCACGTTCAAGGAAGATTCCCAGTTTCTCGAAGACACGGTTAATGCTCGCAATATTGCGCTGGCAGAATCGCTGAACCTGCCGTTGCTTACCCATTGCAGCACGTGTCAGGGCGTGATCGGTCATGTGGACGAGCGGCTCAAAGAACGTCAGACAAGCGATCCTGCCTATGTCGATCGCATTAACGGCTTACTTCATCAAGAAGGCTGTTCACCGTACAAGGGCAGTACGGATGTCAAGCACCTGCTCTGGGCGATCGTCGGCGACTATGGCTTGGATGCGCTGGCTCAAAAAGTCACTCGCAAACTCTCTGGACTAAAATGCGCTGCCTTCTACGGCTGCTACCTACTGCGTGCCCAGGATCATCTCCCCTACGATGATCCCTACAATCCACAGTCGATGGAGAACGTGTTTCGGGCGATCGGAGCCACACCCGTTGACTACCGGGGACGCACTCAATGCTGCGGTTGGCCCCTCTCTAGCTACGCCACTGAGCAGTCGTTCAAGATGGCGGGAATGCACATTCAAGAAGCGATTGCGCAAGGTGCTGATTGCATCGTCACGCCCTGCCCGTTGTGTCACCTTAATCTCGATTCTCGTCAACCTGAAGTCGAAAAAGTGATTGGGCAAAAACTAGGGCTTCCTGTGCTGCATTTGCCTCAACTCATTTCGTTGGCGCTGGGTATTGATCCAAAGCAGTTGGGACTCGATCGGCACATTGTTTCAACGCGATCGGTCTTAGAGCGACTAGGAATGAATTAATCTATCAGCGGTCAGCGGTCAGCAGTCAAGAAAAAGCTGATAGCTACTTTTCAGCTTTCTAACTGTTTTTGCCATGCTAGTTTGGCGGCACCTACAATGCCTGCCTGGTTGCCTAATTCTGCCCGCAGCAGTTGCAGACCAGGGCGAGAGCTAGGCAACACGCGCTGTTCAATTTCTGCTTGCATCGCAGGAAAAAACAGATCAGCACTGGCGCTGACACCGCCACCAATGACGATCGCTTCTGGTGTAAGCACATACATCAGGCTGGCGAGTCCAGCACCCAAATCGCGCCCATACGCTTGCCAGAATGCAAGAGCTTCAGCATCACCCGTTGCAGCAAGAGCGCTGAGCGCATCTGGTTCCAGCCCAGTGCGTCGCCGAATTGCCTGCACCGAAGCGTACTGCTCCAGAGACCCACGATTGCCGCTCTTGCAAGGGGGACCGTCAGGGTTCAGCGTAATCAAGCCTAGTTCGCCAGCAGAGCCGTGATGCCCTGTAAACAGCTTGCCCTCAAGAATGATCGCGCCACCTACGCCAGTGCCCAGCGTCAGCAAAATCAGGTTCCGATACCAGCGTCCCGCACCTAGCCATGCTTCGCCCAAACCCGCGCAGTTGGCATCGTTGGCAAGCACAGTCGGACGATCGGTCTTGGCTTCGAGCCAGTCTGCCAATGGAATGTCGTGCCAGCCTTCGAGATTGATGGCAACACGCGCAATCCGTCCGGTAGCATCCGTAGGACCGGGTGTACCCACGCCGATCGCGCCTGCCTGTTGGTCTGGGTCGATCTGGGCGATTGCCTCTACCATTGCAATCAAAACGGCATCAGGAGCGGCAGGCTGTGGTGTGGGCACAGTGAGCGCCTGCAAGCAGCTACCATCCTGGTTAAAGCGCCCCAATTTGATAGCGCTGCCACCCAGATCAATGCCCAAAACCTGTCCTAGCGTCTGAGGGTGTAGGTTCATTTCAGCAGCAACAGCATCTATACCCATAAGAGTCCACGAAGTTTTGAAGAGCGAAGATGTTCAAGTGGCATTAGCTATCAGCGGTCAGCTATCAGCTTTGGATTAACTGAGAGCTTGCACCGTTTCCAATAACCGCCCTCGAATGCATTTGAGGCTAATCACTCAAACCCATTGAAATGGATTTAGAGATGATCAATGAATCGGTTTAGTCCGTTCTAACGGACTTTCCCCATCAGCCTGCAATTTGTTTCACGGCATTTGTTACAAGTGGTGCAAGATGCTCAGTTAACTGCTGACCGCTGACCGCTGACGGCTCAATGATTGAGAACTGGGGAGCATGTCATCTTTGCGCCCTCACCCTAAATCCCTCTCCCCAGGGAGAGGGACTTTGCATCCTTGCTCCCTTCTCCTGGGGGAGAAGGGTTGGGGATGAGGGCAGAATCTAGCACTTGCGAAAGTGACATGCTCCCTGAGAACTGCCATATAGCAACTAAGTAGGCGCTACCAGCTAGTCAGCAATTCTAAAGGAATTTAGGAAGGTTTTGAATTCGTGGGCAGCTTTTTGATCACTCGCTTGCTTCTGGTCAAGGGTTGTTTGAGGCATTTCACCGTCTTTAAACTGCTTTTGCGCTAATGCCGTGATGGTTGCGGCATGAATTGCCCAATCGCTTGCTGATAAAAGATTTCAAGTGCGTCGATGCAAGCGGTATCGTCATACAGGTCAGCATGGCGATCGCGCATTTGTGCCACTACCTGCTGCCTCCAGGCTGGATCGTGTCCCAAGCGAACGGCGATTTTAACGTACTCTGCCTCGGTTTGGGCGATCGTTTCGGTCATGCCCAGCGCGGTTAAAATGCCGTAAGAGTGACGACCCCGCATCAAGTCACCGGGACAGGTCACGATCGGCAGATCGCAAGCGATCGCTTCCAGAGTTGTATGCCCACCTGACCAGCTAACGCTATCCAAGAAAATGTCCGATCGCTGGTTTAAGTCCCAATAATCTGCCTGCACTTGAGGCGGCAACATGACGCAGTGTTGCTCACTGTCCAAACCAAAGTCAGCGAATGCTTGTTGCAGGCGCTGTTTGAATTGGTCTTGCACATAAACACTGGTGGGACGAGCGATAAACACAAATTGGGCTTGTGGAATTTGTTGGGCGATCGCCGCAAAAAGATAGTCATGCTGCGGCAATAGTTTGCACAACAATTGGCAGGCTAAATACACCACAGCGTCCTCGCGTAGCCCAAAGTCAGCCCGTGTTTTGGTGGGTGCTGTGATGGCTGGCTTGGCATAGGAAATGCCAATTTTGGGCAACCGAATTAAGGTTTCTGAGTAATGATTTTGAGCCGCTTCTGGCTCCATTAATGCGCTCGATAAAAAGTAGTCAACTGTTGGCAACCCAGAGGTGACTGGATGTGCCCAGGTGGTGCATTGAACGGGTGCCAATCGCAGACCTGCTAACTGAGTCATCAGTCCCTGCATACCAAGATCAAAGAAGACGAGAATGTGTAATTTATTTGCAGTAATTTGTTCACAAATCGCCTCTAAGTGTGGAGGCATTTGATAGAAAGCATCACTATACTTACGGTATTCTTGTGTTAGTGAGTCATAGCAATCTCTCATGTTGTAGCTGTAAAGCTCAAATCTGGCAGAGTTATGATGACGCAGCCAGCCAATCATCAATTTGCCAACCGTGTGTTCCCACATGCAGCCAGAAACATAGCCAATGCGAATTTTTTCACCTGCCTGGAGCGGCATTAATGACAATGGCTGGCTCCATTGGGGATAGTTCGCAGCCATAATCTTGCACACAAATTCCCCGTACTGTTTTTGCAGGTTCAGATCGTTATGTCCTTGATACGACAGTAAAAAGTTAGTACTCTGCCCAATGCCTTCCAGCGCGGTTTTGTACTGTTCGATCGTCACTAATTCTGTCTGCTTGACTAACGTATTGAGTGTCTGAGTATAACGCTGTCGATGCCATGAAATTGCTTCAGGCGTTTGATAAATAAGGGGGAGTAACCGCTGATTTTCAAGCTTAAAGCCATAGTGATCGGGAAATAAATGGATGCCGTCCGTTGCTGCTTGAACTGCTTCTTTCAGCCTGCCTACATTATGCAGATCGAGTATTAAAGAAAGATAGAAATTTGGTTCTTGAGGAAAGTGGGTTATTCCCTGACGATCGACCTCGATCGCTGCATCTAGCTGGTCAAGCTTTCGATAACAGGTTGCTAAAGATTGGTAAACGCTAATATCTCTTTCGCTAGTGGCGATCGCCTGATAGTGTTCCAGCGCCGCCTGATAGTTTTGCTGTTGATAAAACCGATCGCCCAAAAAGAGTGCTGCTTGCGTGGGATCGTGTTTTAACGTATGAGCAAACGATACATTTTCCAGTGCCGCCACGTCTTGAGGCTTGTGTTGAAGCGCTGTTTGGTAGGCAGCGATCGCGTCATCAAACTGATGTTGTGCGAGTAGCGCATTGCCTAAATTGATGTAAGACCCAGCATGGTTAGATTTAGTGGCGATCGCCTGCTGGTAGTGCAGCGCTGCCTGGTGTGCATCGCCATGTTCAAGGATCAAGTTCCCCAGGTTGTTGTAGGCATCAGTCAAAGTGCTGTCCAGCGCGATCGCCTGCTGGTAAGCGTGTGCAGCCGCTATAATGTCGCCTATTTTTTCGAGCACTAACCCCAGGCTGTAGTGGTAGTCTGCGATCGCAGGGTTGAGCGCGATCGCCTGAGTGCTTGCCTTCAACGCCTCACCGTAGCGCCCCATCAGGTAATACGTCATCCCCAAGCCGTGCCAGCTCTCTGCTCGCTGGTCATCCTGCTGCAAAATTGCCACAAACATCTGCGCTGCTTCTGCCCACTGTCCCAACTGGCGTAGCCTCGAAGCGTCTGCTTGGAGTGCTTTGAGAGCATCGCTTGGATGCGGTGTAACGGTAACGGAGAGTCGCTGCATTGCCTGAATAAATCCAGGTTTGCTTGCTTTTTGCAACGTTGACCAGTCGTAGTGGTGGTTGGCTTGCACATCCCAGCTTAAAACTTGCAGCCCGTTCCAGAAGGTAGGATAGCCGTTGTCAGGCGTGGGCAAGTCGAGAATGAGCTGGCATTGCGGGTGAGCGGCGATAAAGTCCCAATTTGCTTGCTGAACGGGTGCCCAGTTGCTGTCGTCTACGATGATGAGGGCACGATCGGCAAGAAACGGTTTGACCAGCAGCAAGCCCATGAGCTGCGATCGATAATCGTGAGCACCATCGTAGAGATAGACACCAATGCGATCGCTGGTTTCAAGGGCGCGCAAATCAGCAAAAAATGACTCAAAATCTTGGTCACAGAAGAAAACCTGCTCTTCCAAGCCGAACGCTGCCAGGTTTTGCATCAGTTTCGACTGGTTTTCGTTGGCAACATCGAATTCCGAGAAGTTGTCGATCGCGTATGCCATGCGATCGGGATGGTTGAGCAATGCCCCAGTCAGCGTTGCTCCCTGAAAACACCCAACTTCGCAGTAGACTTCACCTGGTTCCATACAGGCAACCGCAAAGTTTAACAGTTGCAGTACATTCCCAGTAGTCATGCCCTGAATCTGCTGAAGCACCGCCTGAAAGTGTTCTATCCTGGGCTGTACCGATTCGTTCCCCCAATGGTGATACAGGTTCGGTAACTGTTGCATAAACCGTTGATAGTCCATCGGCTCAGTCCTATTTGACGTTGCTAGTGTGCCCGTTTTGCGGCGGTCTGCATCGGCTTCTGGCTCAGGCAAACGCGACAGCATAGCGGTAATGCTTTCCTAGATTCAGGTGCATATCTAGAAAATTAGTTGCTTTCGCTGCGGCTATTGTTGCCATTTTTTAATGCACAAGGCAATATATAGCGGTTCCCATTAGAGTGCGGTACAAGGGCTGAGGTTTTAAGGCAGAAGGCAGAGGGCAGAGGGCAGAAGTTCAAGAGCACGTCGGCTTTCCTTCTGCCTCTTTGCGACTGTATTTCACTGGATTAAGAACCGCTATAGTAAGCCATGTTAACTTGTTGAACTTGCTCAAGGTTGCTCAGCTTTCTTAAACAATGACCTACTCGATCGCGCAGCTCAACCAGATGCATCAGGCTGACTTTGTGGCAGCGCTGGGAGATGTCTTTGAAGCGACCCCTGCGATCGCGCAGGAAGCCTGGGCACAACGTCCCTTTACAGACTTGACCGACTTGCAGCAGGCAATGAGTGATGTCGTCAATGTGATGACTGAGGCGGAACAGTTAGCACTCATTCAAGCGCATCCTGATTTGGGCAGTAAGGCAAAAATGGCAGATGCGTCTGTGCAAGAACAAGCGGGTGTCGGGCTGGATCGTCTGACTCCAGAAGAATACGATCGCTTTCATGCCATGAACCAGGCATACAAAGCGAAATTTGGCTTTCCTTTTATTGTGGCGGTCAAAAACCATACCAAAGCCAGCATCCTGGAAGCGTTCGATCGTCGCCTGCACAACACACCGTCAGCAGAAGTGAAACAAGCGTTAGCCGAGATTGGTCAGATTGCCAACTTTCGCCTCGCTGCGTTGGTTACATCCTGAGAGCTGGTTAAAAATAACGGTACCTGTCTGAATCAGCGATCAGCGATCAGCTATCAGCTATCAGCCGTCAGCCATTAACGGTTGGCTACCGTTAATGGCTGACGGCTGACGGTTACTAATCGACCAAAAGAAAAGACCCAGCAGCCCCCTGCCAGGTCTTAGACCTGATGTACATGAAGTACCTGATCTAGGGTTCAAGATACCGTCTGGGCACGATCGCGCTCTTCCTGTAGTCAGGTGATTTTGAACTCACCCTATTGGGCTAAGTAGGGGCTAAAGACTCTAGCCGTAGAAGCGTTCTGTGTTTGCTCTGAGATCAGTCGAACTCTGGCGACCACAAATCAAGCACTTGAACCTCCCAGCCCGGAAGCAGATCAGGCACGGTCAACGTGTCGCCATCATGCAGTGTTATCGGTGCTTCCGTCGATCGCCGCATCTCTACCCACCGTTGCTCTGGATTGATGAGAATGCCAACGCGCGTACCTGCCTGCAAAAACGCATCAATTTTATCTCTTAGCTTTGTCAGGCTATCGCTAGGCGACTTCACTTCCACCATTAAATCAGGAGCCAGCTCAGCAAAGCTGCGGGGACTTTTACGCAACCGCTCAGCTTGCACAAACGAGACATCAGGCGCACGGGTATCAGAGTTTGGTAGGGTAAACCCGGCGCTAGAACCTGTAATCCGCCCTAAGCGGCGATCGTCCACCCAATTAAACATCTTGGCTGCCATTCTTGTCGCAACCTCGTCGGACTCGTAGCCGGATGGACTCATGACAATAATTTCTCCATCGACTAACTCCAGACGATGGTCAGGGATTTGTTCTTGTAGTTTCTCCAGGTCTTTAACGGTGAGAGCCATAGTGCCTCTGGGAAAACGTGCGTTACTTCAATCTTGCCATTATCTTCACGACAGAAGAAGATAATCTGAATCGAATGTTGCTAAGGCTGGTTGCTGCAAGGCTTACAGCCTTTTAGCGATCGCGGCGATCGCCGTCAAAGCGTATTCACTGCACAGCAGTTGTTCATCTATTCTCAAAGAACTCCATGCCAGAACACTATCCACGCGACATGGTGGGCTACGGTCGCCATACTCCCGACCCAAAATGGCACCAGCAGGCACGGGTTGCGGTGCAGTTTGTCATCAACTACGAAGAAGGCGGCGAAACCTGCATTCTGCATGGTGATGATGCCTCGGAAACCTTTCTGTCGGAGATTGTAGGAGCGGTGCCGCTTCACGGTATTCGCCACATGAATATGGAGTCGTGCTACGAATACGGGAGTCGATCGGGCTTTTGGCGGCTGCACCGGATGTTCACGCAGCGCGGCATTCCCGTCACGGTCTATGGGGTTGCAATGGCGCTGGAGCGAAACCCCGAAGCGGTTGCTGCGATGCTCGAAGCAGATTGGGAAATCGCCAGCCACGGCTATCGCTGGATTGACTACAAGTACTTTGGCGAAGCTGCCGAACGGGAGCATTTACAGAAAGCGATCGCGCTTCACACCCAGGTAACGGGCGATCGTCCCCTCGGTTGGTATACGGGCAGAACCAGCCCTCACACGCGCCGTCTCGTTGTCGAAGACGGTAATTTTCTCTACGATGCCGACAGTTACGGCGATGATTTGCCCTATTGGGTGCACGACTATGGCAAGCCCCATCTCGTTATTCCCTACACGCTGGACAACAATGATATGCGCTTTGCCAGCATCCAGGGCTTCAACTCTGGCGATCAGTTTTTTGCCTACCTGCGCGATGCGTTTGATGTTCTTTATGCTGAAGGCGACGCGGCACCGAAGATGATGAGCGTCGGGCTACACTGTCGGCTGGTAGGTCGTCCGGGTCGCGCTGCCTCGTTAGCCAGGTTTTTGGATTATGTGCAGCAGCACGATCGCGTCTGGCTTTGTCGTCGGATCGACATTGCCCGCCATTGGCATGAGCACCACAAACCCTGAAGAAAGGTGAATTATTTGAGCGCTTTTGAGCTTAGATAGTCTGAGCACTATTTTTTAACGGATCTATTTGTGATGAAGTTTAAGTACGGTTCAGCGTTGATGGCAGCCCTGGTAATCTCGTTTGCGACGGTGCTACCAGCGTTAGCAGCCACAGGAACGATTCAGGGATCTGGTCGTGTGAATATACGAGCAACGCCTTCCACAAGTGCTCCTGTGCGGCACTATGGGTTAGGCGGCGATCGGGTCACTATTCTCAACCAAACCAATGCACCAGACGGCTACCGCTGGTACTTTGTCGAGTTTCCCAATTCTGGTGCGCGTGGCTGGATTCGGGGCGACTTACTGCGCGTGGGTGGCACCCCTGGTGGCACGTCTACCCAGCGAGTCTCGTTTGCACCGGGCACCTCCGCCTCAACGGTCGGGGGCAGGGTGCAAGGCGCGCAGTCCCGTGACTATCTGCTGAATGCTAGAGCTGGTCAAACGCTCAGCATCAGCACGGTCGGCACCAGCTCCTTTTTACAGTTGCAGGTGTTTGCCCCTAACGGCAGCAACCTCTACACAGGCGGCAGAAACTGGTCGAGCGTCTTGCGCCAAAGTGGAGACTATCGGGTGCGTGCGCGGTTGGTGCCTGAGGAGCAGAAGCCGGGTGCGGCGGCAGAATATAGCCTTACGATCGGTGTGCGTTAGTAGTAGGGAGGGCGCTATAGCCCCTCTAAGGAATTTTTCCTTGAAAGACTGACTGTAGGATGGGTTAGCGACAGCGTAACCCATGCTGCTTAAGGGATTGATGCGTTGCAGCTTCGCCTAACACAGCCTACGTCTCTGTGCTTCATTTGAGTAAACACCTCTACAGGTGCCCAGTCAGGTACACAAGTAGAAGATACAGTTCTGTAAAGTGTTCATAAAGTTTCTGTAAAAAGGAAAACTCGTAACCCACTGATAACCTGGTCGTAACCCATCTGTTATTAACGATCCAGTAGTGTAAATTCTTGGCTGGAATGGCGCAGGCAGGGACAACTTGTCTAGAAGGCGTTTACAGCTACCAAGAATACTTGAGGATTTATGATGACAAGGCTTGGCTACTTGGGGTTTCAACGCGTCACCACTGCGCGGTTGCTACGTAAAGTATGTTTACTGGCGCTGACTGTACCTTTCCTGACCAGTGCTGCGATCGGCTTAGCGACTGCCAGCGAACGAGAGAACGAAAAAGAGAATAGCAACCGTTCCTACGCGATCGGACTTTGGGGCGATCTACCTTACTCAGACACGCAGGCACAAACCGGGGTACCGAACCTCATCGCCGACATGAACGCGCAAAGCCTGTCCTTCACAGTTCACAATGGCGACTTGAAGGCGGGCAACGCCACCGCTGGCTCGGTCACACCGACGACCTGTAGCGACGACCTCTACACGCAATCACTCGGCTACTTTAACGCTCTGAAGGCACCTGCAATCTTTACACCGGGCGATAACGATTGGACAGACTGCGATCGTCCCGCAAACGGTGGCTTTAACTCACTCGAACGCCTTAACTACGAGCGGCAGATCTTTTTCAGCACGCCCTACTCGCTCGGCAAGCGCCGCCTCAAACAAGAAGTCCAGGCGGCTCCATATGTTGAAAACCGCCGCTGGACGATCGGCAGAGTCACCTATGCGACCCTCAATGTCCAGGGTTCGTGCAACAACCTGTGTGATATTGCACCTGACCAAGAGGAGTACGCAGCGCGAAACGCAGCCAATATTGCCTGGTTGCAAGAGACTTTTAAGGTCGCCAAGGCGCGCAACTCGGTAGCGGTGATGTTGATCGCTCAAGCCAATCCAGGGTGGGATAATAGCGACCCTACTAGAGCACCGACGCGTGATCCGAGAACGCTCGTGGAAAATGGTAAGGATGCGAACGGTGTCCCCTTTCCTGATGGCTTCAAGGACTATTTAGTTGCCTTGCGCGAAGAAGTCATCGCGTTCCGCAAGCCAGTTGCCTACGTGCATGGCGATTCGCACTACTACCGCCTTGATAAGCCCTTGCAGGATGCTCAAGGCAGACGGCTTGAGAACTTCACTCGCGTTGAGACCTTTGGCAACAGTGCGGCAAATGGTAACAATGACGTGCAGTGGCTTAAGGTGACGGTCAACCCTCGTAGCCGAGAGGTGTTTTCCTATCAGCCGCAAATCGTTCCTAGCAATCGAGTCGCGGTTCCGGCTCCGTAACACCAAATCCAAAAATAGGTGCTACAGATCAATCGAGTCGCCCTCACCGTAAATCCCTCTCCCCAAGGGCGAGGGGCTTTGAATTTAGCCCTTCTCCCTGGGAAGAAGGGTTGGGATGAGGGCAAAGAATCTGTAACGTTTGTCATTTGATTTGGTATAACATCACACTCTAATCAGCGATGTTTGGCAATGGCTCCTCCTGTGTCTCTTGAGGCGCGGGAGGAGTGTTTCAAGGCGATCGCTAATAAGCGTGGGGGACAACAAGAACCCCAATGGTACGTTTGGGCATGTGTTTTGGGTCTTCGAGTAAAGGCTTCGATTAATGCCGTCTGAAGTGCATGATGATTTGCTGGAAGTCATCAGCATTGTTGCACGGAACCTCATGAACAAAAGCCAGTCCACGAAGTGCAAAGAGGTAGACTATCTCTTGCCGTGTGTACTCATTGACCCATCCACGCGAACGGCGGATCGGCAGAACGGAGGACTTAGTAGCATCGCTTAACACGCAACAATATGAGATCAGCAGGTTACGCGTACCCTGAGCCAGTTTGTCGGCAACAGCGTGGGTGTGATGTAAATATTCAAAGACACCAAGCAGCACAATAAAGTCAAACACCTGATCGGGAAGCGGATCATTGTCGAGGTCAAGTCGGATCGTACCAGGAGCGATCGGCTCAAGATCCGCTCCCAGGTAACCGCAGGATTGTGCAACCAGATCCCGAAACTGCCCGCCCCCGACACCAATTTCAAAGAGGCTTACACCTGGCGGAATGAATGTAGCTGCCAGAGCGGCTCGGCTACCCCAGGCTGACTTGTAGCTTTGCGGGTTCCCCCAGCGTTCCCTGTCTGGCACCCCAGCAGCCGCCAAATTCATCAGGCGCTTTGGCTGAGCGAGATAGCTAGAGAGACTCTGTTGATCTGGAAGGGGCAATATATGTGACGGAGCGATCGGAGCGATCGGTTCGGGGTTGGGCAACCGCCACGTCTTCGCCTTTGCTAAAAGCACGTCGAGGAGACGCAGTTTGATATTAACGACATCGACCAGTGCTCCGTGCCAATCAACATCGGCAGCTTGGTCAAACGTGAAGACGCGGAGCAGGCGCTCAAGAGACGAAAAACGCTCCCTATCAGAGGCGTGCATCTGGTCGCTATTCAATGGATAAAATACGACCACCGGAATGCCCATAGCGATCGCTGGTAGGGCACAGTGCAATAGCGTAGTGACAATCAACCGCGCCCGATCGCGGTAGGTGCTGAGGAGCGATGTCGCCAGATTCATGTTGTGGCTGAAATCATGGCAACCGGAGTAATGGTTGATAAAGGTGTACGGTCCGACTTCAGTTGGTATGCACTGGCGGATACGCTCATCACGAGAGACGACAAACACCTCGGTTTGGTCTTGCGGCTTAGCCAAGCGTCTTGGCAACGACAGCGTTAAGCAGTGAGACACGAACGATCGCACACCGTGCTTTGCTAACAGTGCCTGTGTATACACATCTCGGCAGCCGATCGGTGCATAGTTTTTGTAGTGTTCGATTGCTGCTGCTCCTACCAGCGATGGTGACTGGAACAAACGGATGTGAAAGCCGAGGTAAAGCGGGTCTAGCGCTGCGTGAGGGGGCCATGCAGCCGGGTTGGTCTTGAACCAGCCATTCAAAATAATCGGAATCTTGCCAACAGCATTGTCCAGATCAGCCCGTGAAGCGATCTCGTTGTCTCGGTCAATGAACACCGACGGTGTTTGACCAAGCCGTTTTAGCAGTGCGTGAGATGCCAGGATTTGCATATGGTCGCCCAAATTTTCGGTAGCGACAGAGATTGATCCGAACGTTGGCACCTCAGCGAGATCCTCTTGATCAGAGGTTGTGTGTGAAGCGACAGGCTGATGTCGATCCAATACCTTGTGTAGTAAGCAGTCAGGGCGATATTGAGTGTCATCTAAGCGATACGTTAACTTGAAAAGTGGTGTTGACCAATCGATCTCGTGTTCAACCTCGTGTGCCGATCGATACAACCGTCCGTTTGCTTGCAGAGCGTGCGGACCCTGTGCGCTAAGGCGCGGTACTTTCTCCCACGCTGCCTTGAAAGCAGCATCACAGGTAACAAGTTCAGAAAATAGATGGTGAAACCAGAAATAGTCGGTTGAAGTGTCGATTGAGTCCCAGTATTGTGCCGTTGCCGCAGCCCAAGTCTGAATTAGCGGGTTGAAAGGATCGCCAACCAAGAACCAGCTTGAGAGCAGCCGATCGGGTGCTGGCTTTTCAAAGGCGAAGAATCCTGTCGCGGCGGCTTCGCTAACCCAATCGTCGAGGGGGATATTGCACAACGTGGTCGCATCAACCCACACACCACCATACTCGTGCAGAAGCAGTATGCGAATAATATCTGACAGAGAAGCATGGGTTACCTGCTGCTGCTGAAGGTCAACGATTTCATTGATGTCAATGTAATGCCTCAGCGTTTTGGCATTTAAGATACGCAAATCCCACCCTGGGTTGAGATCGCTCCAGCTACCGAGGCATCGTTGTACAACATTGGGAGCCTTTTCGATGCCTTGCAGCCAGCAAGCCCAAATAATTTTTCTCAATCTAACCTCACTGCGGCAACCCTAAACGCGATGAATGATAACACCTTCCCCTTAAAAGGTGATTGAGTAATGGTAGATGGTGCTCCTTTGCCGTCCTACCGTCCTCAAGCCAACATTCGGTAAGGGCGCGATCGGACTGCCAGACTATCGAAAGTCCTTGATATGCTCGATATAAACAGTAACGTTGGTTGGTTGTTGCCCTACTGGGTACAAATGCCATCGCACTTCTTTCACCCAATAAATTGATGCGTTAATCACCACAGTGTCACCAACGCGAGGGACATGCTCCAAACGAAACATCTCTGGATCACCGTGCTTCACACCCAAAAAGATAGCCGAAATCATGGTAATGCTAAACGGGTAAGGATGGCTGAAATCTCCTTGCAGCCTGAAGTTCATTGATTGACTAACCCGTGGAACGATGCAAGTATCTGCCGCAGAAGTTACCGTGCCGATTATTTCGTCAACGGCTTGGCTGCGTAGCTGCAAATGTATGAAAAAAGCCAGGGTACTTCCAGTCTACAAGGTTAGTTGTATGCTCTGAAAGCCTTGCATACAAGAAGTCATGCCTCTCCTTACCTAAATAGAACCACCTAAATCTGAGCAAGCAACAAGCAACAAACCTTCCGTCTTGGGCGCTTTCTAGAAACGAAATGCTCAAGCAACACCAATCTACCCTAAAGCAATACAGCTCACTCTGATGCGCGATCGATTACTTCGGAAAACCCACCCTAGACTACGGTTTGCCGAAGCAGAAGAAGGCACTAAGACACAGTTCTCAGTCGGTAACTACAACTGTGCTCTGGCGGTTTGCCCCAATGTTGTAACGCTCTGGCTGCCTTACATTAGATTCATTGGCGCTAACAGCAAAGCAACTGATTAAGTCATCGCTTTACTAACAGCATCGCCAGCTTTTTCTACCACTCTCTCAACTTTAGATGTTACAACGCTACAGATTTTCGCCTCGCGCAACACAGCGCCTTATTCCTCAAACCCCATCACTTTTAAGAGGTAATCCCGCTATGTCACTCATTCGTTGGCAACCCTGGCAAGAAGTCGAAACTTTAAGCCGTCAACTCGATCAATTGTTTGCTGATCTGCCCCCCGTCAGTCGTACTGCTTCCCCTGTTGCCAAAACCTGGACACCCGCGATCGAACTCAAAGCGATCGACGATGCCTTTGTGCTTCGCGCTGAACTCCCCGGCATTGATGCCAAAGACTTGGACATTCAAGTGACCCGCGAAGGCGTTTCTATCGCTGGTGAGTATCGTGCAGAAACCCAGCACGAAGACGGCAAGTTCTTCCGGTCTGAGTTTCGCTACGGCAGTTTCCGTCGTGTCGTTCCCTTACCCGTCGCTATTCAAAACGACCAGGTTAAAGCCGATTTCACCGATGGTATTTTGACACTGACCTTGCCTAAAGTGGTGAGCGATCGTCCTACAGTCGTCAAAGTCAACCTGACTGAAGCAGCCGCTGAACCAGCGCTAGAAGCTGCTTCTAAGGATGCTCCTAATGCAAGCAGCACCGCTCAAACTGATGACCTTTGGTCGGAAAAAGCAGCGTAAGAAACGTTAAAGGCTGAAGGCTGAAGGCTAAGAATTTTTAGTCTTTAGCTTACTCCTTCGGAGAAGCAAGCTACATCCTTTATATTTTTCTTCTCCAACCGTCCAACCGTAGGTTCGGTAAACACGCCTTCATTAGAGCATCAATCGCAATCAGTATAGAAGGAGTAGGAAGGCGCATTGTGCGTCATTCGGTGGCATCGGTAGCATCCTTGCTGACCGCTCGACTCTGAACCATCGCGCTTACCTGCTCTGGCTGACTGGCTAACGCCACCCCCTGTAATTATTTTCGTACATTTGATGGAGCCGAAGCACTCATGGCAAAAGTTGTTGGAATTGACTTAGGTACAACCAACTCGTGCGTCGCGGTGATGGAGGGTGGTAAGCCCACTGTCATTGCCAACGCCGAGGGCTTTCGTACCACCCCTTCTGTAGTCGCGTTCGCTAAGAATGGCGATCGTCTCGTTGGGCAGATCGCCAAGCGTCAGGCGGTGATGAACCCCGAAAACACCTTCTATTCGGTGAAGCGGTTTATCGGTCGTCGCTATGACGAAATCACGCACGAAGCAACCGAAGTTGCTTACAAAGTTTTGAACGTTAACAATAACGTCAAGCTAGATTGCCCCGCTGCTAGCAAGCAATATGCACCCGAAGAAATCTCCGCGCAAGTGTTGCGGAAACTGGTCGAAGATGCCAGCAAGTACCTGGGTGAAACAGTGACGCAGGCAGTGATCACTGTACCCGCTTACTTCAACGACTCGCAGCGTCAGGCAACCAAAGACGCAGGTAAAATTGCAGGCGTGGAAGTGCTGCGGATTATCAACGAGCCAACCGCTGCCTCCTTGGCGTATGGCTTGGATAAAAAAAGTAACGAAACGATCATCGTCTTTGACTTAGGTGGCGGTACGTTTGACGTATCCATCCTGGAAGTGGGCGATGGGGTCTTTGAAGTGCTATCGACCTCTGGCGACACCCACTTGGGCGGCGATGACTTCGACAAGAAGATCGTGGATTACCTGGCAGAAGAGTTCCGTAAGGCAGAAGGTATCGACCTGCGGAAAGACAAGCAGGCACTGCAACGCCTGACCGAAGCAGCAGAAAAGGCAAAGATCGAACTCTCCAGCGTCACTCAAGCGGAAGTAAACCTACCCTTCATCACCGCGACTCAGGACGGTCCCAAGCACCTGGACACCACGCTGACTCGCCAGAAGTTTGAAGAACTCTGCGCTGATCTGATCGATCGCTGCCGTATCCCCGTTGAGAATGCCCTGCGTGATGCCAAACTTGACAAAGGCAGCATTGAAGAAGTCGTGCTGGTCGGTGGTTCCACCCGGATTCCTGCTGTGCAAGACCTGGTGAAGCGCGTTCTCGGCAAAGAGCCAAATCAGACTGTAAACCCCGATGAAGTGGTTGCTGTCGGTGCTGCTGTACAAGCAGGTGTACTGTCTGGTGAAGTCAAAGACATTCTGTTGTTGGATGTTACTCCACTGTCTCTGGGTGTGGAAACCTTGGGCGGCGTGATGACCAAAATCATCCCACGCAACACGACCATTCCTACCAAGAAGTCGGAAGTCTTCTCAACAGCAGTAGATGGTCAGAGCAATGTGGAAATCCACATTCTCCAGGGTGAGCGCGAAATGGCGAACGACAACAAAGATTTGGGTGTCTTCCGTCTTGATGGCATTCCCTCTGCGCCTCGTGGTGTACCGCAAATCGAAGTCACTTTTGACATTGACGCGAACGGTATCCTCAACGTCACTGCTAAGGATAAGGGCACGGGCAAGGAGCAGTCGATCAGCATTACAGGTGCCTCGACCTTGCCGAAAGACGATGTGGAGCGCATGGTACGCGAAGCTGAGCAAAACGCCACGGCTGACAAAGAGCGGCGTGAGAAAATCGACCTGAAAAATCAGGCAGACTCGCTGACCTACCAGGCTGAGAAGCAAATCAATGAACTGGGCGACAAAGTACCCGAAGCGGACAAGACCAAAGTTGAAGGACTCATCAAGGATCTGCGTGATGCGATCGCCAAAGAAGACTTCGACCAAATCAAGACACTGACGGGCGAACTACAACAGTCGCTCTACAGCATCAGCAGCAACCTCTATCAGCAAGCAGGTGGCGATGCAGGTGCTCCTCCTCCGGGTGGTCCTGATATGGGTGGTCCGACCCCTCCCTCCAGTGGTGCAGACGATGACGTAATCGACGCTGACTTCACTGAATCTAAGTAGGTTTAGTGGCGATCGTTGCTAAGTTGACCGCTCCTTAACATCCAGGCTGATCGAGAACGCAAACGCTAATCGATCAGCTTTTTTGTGAGAACCAGATCCCCGACTTCTTCAAGAAGTCGGGGATCTCCCTAACGCCACAGAATCTCCGCGTGATGGCGAATGTGGTCTTCGATAAAGGTGGAGATGAAATAGTAGCTATGGTCATAGCCGTCTTGCATTCGTAGCGTTAGCGGTTGTCCTGCCTTAGCGCACGCTTGCTCAAACACTTCTGGCATCAGTTGCTTTTCGAGAAACGTATCTGCCATGCCCTGATCGATCAGGATAGGATGCTGGAGTTGAGTGGTGAGAACAAGTTCGCTGGCATCGTACGATCGCCACGCCTCCTGATTAACTCCAAGGTAATTAGTAAACGCCTTTTGTCCCCAGGGCACACGTATGGGCGCGACGATCGGCGCAAACGCAGACACCGATCGATACTGCTCTGGATTTCGTAGCGCACAGACTAACGCACCATGTCCGCCCATCGAATGCCCAAAGATCCCTTGTCGATCGGCTCTAACGGGAAAATTTGCCGCAACCAATGCAGGTAACTCTTGCGTGACGTAGCTATACATTTGGTAGTGCGATCGCCACGCCTCCTCTGTTGCATCGACATAGAATCCAGCTCCGGTGCCAAAATCCCAGTCGTCATCTTCGCCCGGAATGCCAGCACCACGCGGACTGGTATCCGGTGCGACAAGAATCACGTTGTACTTTGCCGCGAACGGTTGTGCGCCTGCTTTCGTCATGAAGTTCTCTTCCGTACAGGTCAACCCCGACAGAAAATACAGCACAGGTAGGGGTTCAGACTGCGATCGGGGTGGCAAGTAGACCGCGAACTTCATCGTCCCATTGCAGGCAGATGACGGATGGCTATAGAAACCAACGGTGCCGCCAAAGCAGCGAAATTGATTTACAAGGCTAGGTGGTTGAGACATAGTTCAATCAAGTACCGACTACTGGTAGTTTCAGGTCACTTGATCGCAATTTACACCAAACCAGGCTCCTCGACGACCAATACACTCTCTCCGTTTGACTCTACAAACTGTTCCACAGCAAACCCACAGCAACAATAAAGCCCACTTTTGCTGCAGGTGAGTAAAGTGGGCTTGTTCTGCTGGTTAAAGTTTCCTACGGTAGCTGATAACGCCAGTTGACGGCACGTGGTTGAAGTGTCGGGCGGCGTAGGCTTGGAGTTGGGCTATAGATCATTCCTGGAATTTGATGTCTCCAGTTGATTGCACGAGGAGACGCAAGTTTAGCGGGGGCAGGCGTGTACTCAAATTTTTGTGCGCCATAGATCAAGTTCATATGATTCACCGTATGTGTGGGGCATTTGTCTCTGAAAACCTAATAATCAATATAGCCGCCCGTTGTGAGGATTCATTGACAAAACGCGCAATTTGATTTCCAAGCCTGGAAAATTAACGCCAAAAAGTAGCGAGAATTGCAGTAATTCAATCAAACTCTCAGGTGAAAAGAAAGGTTAACCGATGCGGAGACGGAAAGTAGAGGATCACCGATCGTGGTGAGCAGGTAGAAAGCTAAGTCAATAGAAGGCATTGGCATCAAAACTTACGGCTCCTATGACTTCATAGCCTCAAGCTCCTCAGTCATCCCATTCTTGATCCCATTCACACCGATCCTCTACGTGTCACCTGTGTTACCATCTGTTAAACTCTTGTTTCAACAGAATCACACATGGGCAAGGTTCTGGTGCTGAATGCGTCCTACGAACCGCTCAACATTACGAGCTGGCGCAGGGCAGTGGTTTTGCTAATTAAAGGCAAAGCAGAGCAGGTTGAACACAACGGCAAGTACATCTATTCTGACTTTCCTCTGCCAACAGTGATTCGGCTGCGTCACTATGTCCGCGTTCCCTACAAAGAAATTCCGCTGACCCGCCGCAACCTCCTCCATCGCGATAGTCATTCCTGCCAGTACTGTGGCTACACGGGCGATGATCTCACACTGGATCATGTCATACCTCGATCGCGTGGTGGTGGCGATTCCTGGGAAAATATTGTCACTGCCTGTGTGCGTTGCAATGTCAAGAAAGGCAATCGCACACCCAAAGAAGCCAACATGCTGCTTCAATTTGCACCCCGCAAACCCTACAGCGGTCTTTATTTTGAAGTCACCAAACATCTTAAGAATGGAGTGAATCAAGAGTGGCGTAAATACGTGATTGGTATTTAAGCGTTTGTACTGGGAGCAGAGCGAATGCTGAGCTGGAAAACACTCTAGTAACCAGTCGTGAATTTGCAGTCATTCACCATCGGTCACAAGCCCGCTCAATCTGCCAGACGATCGTCTGGCAGACGATCGTCTATAGAAGCAGAAATATAGCGTTTGGCTTATGACGTTTAGCGTTTTTTTTGCGAAGATCGAAGTAGTCTCGATCGCTTTACTCCCTCTGCTTGTGAGAGTGGTAAGACGATCGCACAGAAGCTCAGCTTCATCCACCTTTTAACCAAACATGCACGATTCGCCTCCTTCCCTTGACAATCTGGTGATGCTCACAGAAGCACACCCGCTCACGGTCGCTGCAATGCCGAACGGGGTTGAGCAGATTGCCTCACCACCAACCGTAATATCCCCTCAGCAGCCACTGCCACAACAGTCAGTGCAGCCCTTTGGCTACGATATTCCTCGTTCTTCCGAGCAAATTCATAAGGTAGAAGCCTTTCGGCAGACGTTGGAGCGGCACCGAGGCGATCGACACCTGCTGGTACTTCAGGATTTTCCTGACCCTGATGCGCTTTCGTCTGCCTGGACTTACAAGCTCATCGCTCAGAAGTACGACATCCAGTGCGACATGGTTTACGCAGGCACTCTCAGTCACCAAGAAAACATTGCGCTGGTCAAGCTAACCAACTTGCCTGTGCAGCGCCAAACACCGCAAACCCTGAAAAGCCGGGATCTATCAAAATATCAGGGCTGCGCTCTTTTAGACAATCAGGGAACCACCAGCCAACTGTTACCGTCTGTGTTGCAGGCTGGCATTCCTATTACGGTTGTTATTGATCATCACAGTATGCAGGGAGACATCAACGCCGAGTTTGTGGATATTCGTCCCTACACTCGCGCTACCGCAACCATCCTGACGCAGTATCTCCAGGCTGGGTTGCTCAAGCTTGACAGCAACACCAGCGAGCATGTGAAGTGTGCAACGGCGCTGATGCACGGCTTACGATCGGATACGAACGCGTTAAGACAGGCTGGGGAAGAGGATTTTCTGGCTGCTGCCTACTTGAGCCGTTTTTATGACGCTCAGTTGCTCAATGCCGTCCTGCAATCATCCCGATCGCGCCAGGTCATGGATGTCATTGAGCGAGCGCTCAAAAATCGCATTGTGCAAAACAACTTTTCGATCGCGGGTGTCGGTTATCTGCGCTACGACGATCGGGATGCGATTCCCCAGGCAGCGGACTTTCTCGTGACCGAAGAAAACGTCCACACGGCAGTTGTCTACGGCATTGTTCACGATGAAGACGAAGAATTGGAGGTCGTCATTGGCTCCTTACGCACCAACAAGCTAACGCTAGACCCTGATGAATTTATCAAAGAATCGTTCGGGCAGGATGCTCAAGGGCGTTTCTTCGGGGGCGGTCGATCGCAGGCAGGCGGCTTTGAAATTCCCCTCGGCTTCCTCTCCGGTTTTACTGAAAGCTCTGAATACGCCAAGATGAAATGGGGTGTCTTCGATGCTCAAGTGAAACAAAAGCTGCTGCGATTGGTTAACCCAGACCAGCACTATCCCAATGGGGTGAGTTAAGCAGAAAAGAAAGGATGAACGATAAAGGCTAAAGGATAAAAACTATGCCTGTTGTCTGTTGCAGATGACCCGCTTTACATGCCTTTGCCACTTGAGAAACAAGATTTTATAGCAGTTTGAGCCATTTTCTTAGCCTTCATCCTTTATCCTTTAGCTTTTATGTCATCCATTGATCTTTATCTCATTCGTCATGGCATTGCTGGGGAGCATGGCAGCTATGCCAACGATGATGAGCGTCCACTCACTGCTGAAGGCAAGCAAAAGACACGACAGGTTGCACAACGCCTTCATGCATTGACGTTACGGTTTGACTTGATTCTGACCAGTCCACTGGTACGGGCGCGGCAGACAGCAGACATTTTGCTGGAGGCAATGTTATCACAGACGGTGCAAGTGTCTTCGCATCTCGCTCCTGGTGGCAAGCTGGAGGAATGGCTAGAGTGGTTGCAGGATGGGCGATCGCCAGACGCTACTACCCTTGCTTTAGTTGGGCACGAACCGAATCTAAGCACCTGGGCAGAAACGCTCGTGTGGGGTGAAGCAAGAGGTGCTTTGAGCCTGAAAAAAGCGGGTGTCATTGGGTTGGCGTTACCTGAGCAGTCTCTTGTGGGCAACAGCACTTTATTTTGGCTGACCCCGCCCCGTTTTTTACGGTAAGTCCGGCTTCTACTGTAAGACGGTAGAGCAAACCAAGCCAGCAATTGATGGCACTCGAAGAAGACCGTGTTCTGAAAATATAGCTGTCGCCAAGACGCTAGGACATTGGGATCAAAAGGGGGTGGAGGCGTTGCCCCCAGCCAGCTTTCGACCTGAGCGCTCAAGCCAAAGGGGGTTTCACCCCTGCATTCCGTCCTAACAAATATGGCTGCGGCTATAAAAGAGTCAAAGCAGCAAGGTGGTGCGGCAGGGCATTAAGTGAGGAGTGAGAAGTGAATTTTGCCTTCTGACCTCTCTCCCCTTACTCCTCTTCCCTCACCTCTACCTCACCGGACATCGTCACCTCATCGGTTCGGTTCCACGACTCCACTTTGAGCAATAATCTAGATACCGTCATAGTAGGAGTTATGAGGAGGGGTATCCTAACGGCGGGTATCCCTAAGTGGAAGTGAACTTTGTGCCTAAGTGGTTACTGCCAACGTTAAGTGAAATTCTGGCGCTGAACGATCCGACCTGGATGGGTCAGTTTGAGCCGTTACCGTCTCGATCGAGCGAAACGGAGTCGCTTGGACACTACCGCTCAAACCGCTCGGCACTACAGCGAGTAAGGGCAGAGCGTGAGTGGACTGGGGCGATCGCCGCTCTTAACATCCTGCTGCAAAAAGCTGTAGTCATGGCGGAAGCGACCGACCCACAACAAGCGACACATGGGTTTGTTCTGTCAGGTCCGCTGCCAGTCCTTAGCGACCCTGCATTAATCTGCAATTTTGCGACCTGGTCACTGACCGCCAACCCGTTACACGTTGCCGCATGGCTACCGCTACAACTGCTCCCCGCGATCGAAAAAACAGTCGTGACAGGCTTAGACGCAACCACTTCAGATCCAACGGCTTCAGATGCAACCGTTTCAGAGAAACCAATCACGTCTGCTTTACCCCTACTGCCTGGTGACCCCTTGGCAGCAGAGCAATTCTGCCTGGTATTAACGCCTCAATTCAGCCTGGTCTTGGTCTTAGGAGAATCGCTACAGAGCGCGCCTTCGTTTATGTTTTCGTTTGTACCAGAAGTGGTACAGCAAGCGTGGAACGCGATTCGCCCCCGTATTTTGCTCATGAATGCTGACCAGATCGAACAGTTGGATGCCTTAGCGGAGCAATTTGTACCTGTAGCACCTGACTACGCAACGGTGATGCAATTCAGTCGTTTGATGCTGGCACATCTGCCAGAACCGCTGGAAGAAATACGTCCTGAAAAAGCTGACGGTCAGCACAATATCGCGTCTAAGCAAGAAGTGGTAAAGCACGGTCAAGCATCGCCAAAGCGCAGAGACGCGACAACGCAAGCTCTGATTGACTCAACACCGTATCCTCCGCTGCCTTCGCCTCACCCTACCACTCCAGATGTTGAACTCTTACAGGCACTTGCCCACGAGATTCGCACACCTCTCACGACCATTCGTACCCTCACGCGATCGCTGCTCAAGCGTACGGATCTCCCTCCCGATGCGTTGAAGCGTCTGAGCATTATCGATCGTGAATGCAGCGAACAAATCGATCGCTTTGGCTTAATCTTTCGGGCTGTTGAACTACAAACGTCGCCCGCTCACCACGACAAGATGTCGCTGACACGCACATCGCTGGCGCAGATGTTCCAGCAAAGCATTCCCCGTTGGCAGCAGCAGGCGAGCCAGCGACAGCTCACTCTAGATGTTGTGCTTCCACCCCAGATGCCGACTGTTGTTAGCGATCCGACGATGCTAGACCAGGTCCTTACCAGCCTTATTGAACGCTTCACACGTAGCCTTCCGGGCGGTAGTCATATTCAAGTCGAAGTGATGCTGGCGGGCGATCAACTTAAGGTGCAGCTCCAATCCGAGCCAGATGCAGCGGTTGCCGCTCGACAGCATCACCGACCCCTGCTGCGATCGCTCGGACAGCTACTCATGTTTCAACCAGAGACGGGCAGCCTTAGCCTTAATCTCGCTGTGACAAAAAGCCTCTTTCAAGCATTGGGTGGCAAGCTCGTCGTGCGCGATCGACCGCAGCAAGGCGAGGTGATGACGGTATTTTTACCGCTAGAAGCAAGCAGTATAGAAATGCTGGATGTGTGACGCGATCGCTTTAACCAAGACCCCCAACTGTTTAAGAAAGTAGGGTCTTTAGAGGATGTTTGAAAAGTCCAATTCTTTGTAGCGTTGGCGGCTGGAGTCGCGGTTTTAATTGCCAGATTACTTTGAAGACAACCTCTTAGGATTGCTGGAGAAGAATGATTAAGCATTTGAAGGTCATCTAAAACCTATTCGATGACTAAAGTATTCGACGACTAAAACGCGACTGCGAAAATGCCTGGATTGAGGTTCTGATTTCACTCCAACAGTCTCTCAAAGTGACTGGTTACGGCAGTTTTTTATCATTGGTCGTATCTGCTTATCAACAAAAAGTCTAGGCAATCTGTTGCTGCCTAGACTTTCAGTTAATAAGCCTGAACGATGATTACGTCATGCTCTAGTCAATGACTTTCTTAACGTTATCTTTCACATCTTCGACGGTATGCCGACCTTCCGCTTCTGCTTGCTTTGCCTGCCCTTCAGCTTTGGTTTGAGGATCGCCAGTGACATCGCCAACTGCTTCTTGAATTTTGCCTTCAATGTTTTTAGCAGTTGCCTTAACTCTATCTTCTAGACTCATGATGATCTCCTTGGTTAATGTTAGAAAAATGCCGTTGGCTTCAGGAGACTGTGTTGTTCGCCTCACTATCTCAGCACACTAATAATTTACCAGGGGTGACTGGTTCTACTGTCCCTCTCTGGAGATAAATAAACATCATTCAGACAAACCGAAAGAGAGAGCATCGGAGATTGCATCCCGCTACTGTAGCTTTTTAACCAGGCAACATTAACGCAATGCCAACGGAGAGTTTAGCGTCAACGTGAGGTCAGTATTGGGGTTAACTACCACTACATCCGCTCGTTTTTTGCCAAAGATCAACCCGCCTAAAGCACCCGCTCCGCCCCCAATCAAGATTTTGCCAAGAGTGATGCGTTTTTTGCCTGTGACTCCAGAAATGATTGTGGCAGCACCAGCACCGATCGCAGCCCCCTTCAAAACCGCATCTGTATTCGTGCCAGGAACAATCTCCTGTGTTTTGGTCACAACCTCAGATGTCGCATCAATTGGCACCACTGTTCCGTCCGTCAAGGTGATCTCTTGACCATAAAACTGGGAGCCACCATCTACAGGTCTGAGTTCGCCTCTAATCTGGCTACCCGATCGCACCAGGATTTCACCAGAAGAAGAACGAATATTTCTAGCAAGCAGCAGCGTTAGAGGGCTGGTTTCGGTGGGCGAGACCACGACCTTTTCAGCGCCATCGTAGCGAATCGGCAGCCTTGTGCCCGCTGGAATCTCAACCCGACGGGGAGACTGTTGCGAAGGAAAGAGCTGCGCCACGGTATAAGGAGCCGGGTTAGCAGTGGCGCTAGTGGCGATCGTCAGCGGTGCGATCGCGCTTGAACCCATACCCAAAGCAAGTACAAGAGCCGTCTTAGACTGCCATCGACTAAAGTTAACCATAAGGGATCACCCCAAAATATGTGTGCCGGATGCTTTCTAGACTCGGTGAGAAATTAAAAGGTTCCAGAGGGGAGTGGGGAGTAGGGAGTAGGGAGTGGGGAGTGGGGAGTGAAGTAGAAGATGTAAGGTTTGTGATATCCACTTTAGCCTTTAGCCTCCTTCTACCGTCCCTTCAGCCGTCTCAGCAGCCAGTCAAGCCGAGTTTCCGCCAGAGCCACGTTGTCTTTTGCATCCCGCGTCAGGTCATCTCTCGTCAGGTCGGTCATTTCAAACTGGTTGTTGCTGCCATAGCCGAGTTGATTGACGGTTACACGCAGTCGATTGGAAAGAAAAATAGCGAGCGCGCGATAAAACCGGGAAGCAAAGCCGACATCTTGACGAAGTTTGGTCGCAAGCTGTTCTCTTGGGAGAGAGAGGACGAGTGATAGTTGGGTCGCAGTAACGGTTGCAGAGGGCGGACGCGTGTCGATGAACGACATTTCGCCAACGACATCACCACTGGTCAGTTTGGCAATTTCACGATCGCCCATTGCCGCAACTGAAACGCTTAGCGTCCCTTCCAGCAAAATATAGAGAGTGTCGATCGGTTGCCCTTCGTGAATCAGCACTGTTCCGGCAAGAACGTCTTGTCGAACGGCTGTTTCAATTACCCAGTCAATGTCATCGTCATCCAGTTCGCCCAGGATGAACAGAACTTTCTTCATGCGTTTGCGCTCTGCCTCATGCTACCAGGATAGTCTGTTCGTCCGGAGACACCCTGATCTGTTTACCGTTGTACTCGAAGATGAGACTGGCTGGATCGGCGCTAACGCAAAATTCTTAAGAAGCTTGCTCAAGGCTAGATTTATCTGTAAGTAAACTTCATAAAGCGGTACTATTCACCATGCAAGTCAATCACCGCAAGAATGCTTGTACAGCTTGTGCAAATGCTGCTGCGTCCTCAAGATGGATGGCGTGACCGCAGCCAGGAATGACGTGTAGTTGAGCCGCTGAGCAGACAGCAGTCATCGCTTGATTAAGTGTGCAAAACTTGCGATCGTCCCCTCCCACCAGTAGTAAAAGCGGTTGCGCGTGCCGTTGCAGCGGTTCCCAAAGTGAGGGTTGCAAGCCTGTACTCAGAAAGCGCAGTGCTTTTGCTAGCTCCGACGGACGATTGCGCGATCGCTGCTCTTGGATTTGAAGAAAAGCAGAATGGTGTCGCAACGTCTGAAATAACGGTTGGCTGTACCAATCGGACAGAAAGGAGGAAAAATCGGCTTCAAGCTGCTCTGCCAGGTTGCGATCGTGCTGTAGTCGTGCCCTCCGTTCCGCCTCGGTTCGCAAACCAGGGGACGCGGACTCTAGCACCACTTTAGGAAAACGTTGGGGAAAGTGCAGTGCCAGATAGAGTGCCAAGCGCCCACCCATTGAGTAGCCGACGAGAAAGCAGCGAGAAAGCTGCAATTCATCCAGCCAGGACACGATCGCGCTGGCAGTTTGAGGCATGGTGTAGAGATCAGCTTCACCGTTCACCACCGTCTGCCCATGACCAGGCAAATCAACGGCGAGACAGCAAAATTGGTTGACCAGGTGGGCGATCGCCCTGTCAAAATCGGCACCACTGCCCAGAAAACCATGCAAAAATAGCACCACTGGCAACTCACGACTGCCGTGAGAAACATAATGAAACTGATACCCCATTATTCGTTCTTACCTTTAGCCTTTAGTCCTTAGCCTCTTACCTTCGATCGCGATGAGTTTGATCCACCTACCAGAGGGTTCGTCTACGCCCTCACTCCTGCAAACGCTGGCGCTGGTTTCAGACCCGATCGGTTTTTTGGATCGCTGCGCCCAGCGCTATGGTGATACGTTTACGACGCGTGTGTTGGGTTGGCAGTCGCCACCTGTCGTCTTTTTTGGCGATCCAGCCGCGATCGCGCAGATTTTTACGGCTCCCAGTGGTCGGTTTGAGTTGGGCAAAGTAACCCACGTGTTTCGACCGCTTACAGGCGATCGGTCTCTTATTATGCTGGATGGCGATCGACACCAGCGGCAACGGCAGCTTTTGATGCCACCGCTACATGGCGATCGAATGCGAACCTACGGTCAACTCATCTGTGACATTACCCGCCAGGTCATAGCCGACTGGACGCTGCATCAACCGTTCTCCATTCGAGTCTCCACGTCCGAAATCTCCCTTCAGGTGATCTTGCGCGTTGTCTTCGGCATGACTCCGGGGAGTCGGTATCAGCAGCTCAAGCAACTGCTGCATTCCCTATTAGAATCCATTACCTCGTCCCTTTACTCCAGTCAATTTTTCTTCCCGTTGTTGCAGCAAAATTTGGGGCGTTGGAGTCCGTGGGGCGCGTTTTTGCGACAGCAGCAGCAAATTGATGCGCTGGTCTATGCCGAAATTCAAGAGCGTCGGGCAAAGTTTGATCCATCCCGTGAGGATGTGCTGACGCTGCTGCTATCTGCCCGTGATGAAGTGGGGCAAGGAATGACCGATGAGGAATTGCGCGATCAGTTGATGACGCTGTTACTGTTAGGGCACGAAACGACCGCATCAGCTCTGTCATGGGCATTTTATTGGGTGCATGAAGAGCGATCGGTGCTAGAGCAACTGCGGCACGAGCTAGAAACAGTGGGCACCGAAGCAGACCCCGATCGCCTGGCACAACTGCCCTACCTCACTGCCGTTTGCAAAGAGTCGCTGCGGATTTACCCGATCGCCCTGATTTCCCAACCGCGCAAGGTTAAAGAAGCGATAGAAATTGGGAACCACACCTTCAACCCTGGCACAATTCTGATTCCTTGCATCTATCTGGCACATCGTCGCGCTCAAACTTATCCCAACCCAGAGCAGTTTCAGCCAGACCGTTTTCTCCACCAAAAATTTTCTCCCTCCGAGTTTATGCCCTTTGGCGGCGGGGCACGGAGTTGCATTGGTGCGGCATTTTCGCTGTATGAGATGAAGCTAGTGCTGGCAACCGTTCTGTCCTGCTATGACCTGGTGGCGACAACGCAGGGAACCGTTAAACCATCACGGCGCGGCATTACCTTTGTCCCGTCTCAAAATTTTCGGCTCAGCGCGATCGCCCAACGCAGCCATATCAGTATGGTAAAAGCTGGCGTTTGAAGTACAGTCTGCGTAGCGATCGACCGATTGACTCAATCAGTTAAGGTCGATTGGCTAATCCTCTGGATCGCCGATCATGTTGGGGCTAATCAGCGTGATGTCAAATTCATCGGGAGGCACTGTCATAATCGCGTCTCGTTTCAGCAAATAATAGATCGCACGCACTTGCGGTCCAAAGACAACCTCATCCTCATTTTGCAGATCGTGCGCTTGAAGCTTGCGCCCATTCACTAGCAGACCATTGGCGCTGGACTTGCCTTTAAGATTACCGTCCACGATGCGGTAATAGTAGGTGCCATTATCGTTAAGAAGCTGTACCAGTGTGGCATGACGGCGTGAAACAAATTGAGAAACGAGGCGAATATCGCATTTTGGGTCTCTGCCGATCGAATAGACGGGACCATCCAGGACAAATTCGCGCCGTCCTTTGTCGTCTTCAATAATCAGCAAATGGTTTTGATGCGGTTCTGAAGGCATTGAACAATACGTGACGTGATTGAGTCGAAGTGGTGGTTGAGTCGGATCACTGACCGTTAAGCAAATTCACTCTACTTCCAGCCAGCTTAGTCGATGCAAGGCGATAATCAGCAGTTCGTAACAAACTTGACAGACCTGATTTTGCCATCATAACGTCTGCAGTAAAACTCATGACAAGCAGCCGCCAATCAGAGTATGCCCCAATTGTCAAGCAAAAGACTAAACGCGTTTAGTCTAGCCTCTACGAAGGTTTCATCAAGGCTTGCTATTGCCTATGCCCAGCAATCAGTCGGGGAGGCGCTTGCGTCTTAACTTCAAGAGGGATCGACGTGGCTGTTGCCTCTGCAAAGAAGCGGGTAAGTTCAGCGATCGGCGCTTCTGCCTGCTTGCATCAGTGTCACTGATCATCCCTGGGCTAATCAACGTAATGTCAAATTCGTCACAGGGCACAGTGACAACGGCATCACGCTGACACAGATAGTAAATAGCGCGTACTTGCGGTCCAAAGACAACCTCGTCTTCATTTTGCAAGTTGTGCTTGCGAAGACGATACCCATTCACTAGAAACCCGTTTGAGCTTCGTCTGCCTTCCAAATCGCCGTCAACAATGCGGTAGCTGAAAGTGCCATCGCCATTTGGCAAACGCAACAAAGTAGCATGGCGGCGGGAGACAAACAAAGACTCCAGGCAAATATCGCAGGTTGGATCTCTGCCGATCGCGTACTCGGACTCTTCCAGCACGACGCTGCGCCGTCCATTATCGTCTTCAACGATCAGCAAGTGGCTTTGGTGAGGTTCTGAGGACATGAGACCCTAGAAAGCTGTTGGTTTACTTGATACAGACAATGCAGACACAAGCTTTACCGAGGCTACAACAAACTACCTGGCGGTTCCAGGTCGCTTCAATGCAGGAAAGGTGAGATACAGCAACAGGGAATTGGTCACGACACTAACGGAACTAAATGCCATCATAGCGCCTGCCGCCGCCGGACTGAGCAAAAAATTAGCCGTTGGCAATAACAATCCCGCTGCCAGAGGGATACCCAAAATATTGTAAACGAACGCCCAGAAAAGGTTCTGACGGATTTTGTTGAACGTTGCCTTGCTCAACCGCATGGACTCCACCACATCAGTCAGCCGATCGCGCATGAGGATAATGCCTGCCGTTTCCACAGCGACATCAGTGCCAGAGTGCATGGCAATCCCAACATCTGCTTGAGCCAGGGCTGGCGAGTCGTTGATGCCATCGCCAACCATCGCAATCTTGTGCCCCTGCGCTTGCAGTTGAGCGATCGCCTGTGCTTTGCCATCAGGTAGCCTGTTCGCCAGAATGTTCTCTGGCTCGAGTTGCAGCGGTTGAGTGATCGCAGCGGCTGTCTCAGGTCGATCGCCCGTCAGCAGCATGACCTTAAGACCCATCTGCTTCAAGGCGGCAATGGCTTCGACAGCATCCAGTCGAAGGGTATCTGTCACCGCGATTAGCCCTACCAGACGACCATTCACGGCTACATACACAACTGTCTTGCCAACGTCAAGTAAGTCTTGCATTCCTGCCGCATCGTTAGCCAACACACCGTTCTGTGCCAGCCACTCTTGAGTGCCGATCGCAACGGATACCGTCTCCGTAGCTGCCTCTGTTGGCACGGTCACGATCGCTGCAACACCCAACCCTGGTGCGGTAACAAAGTCTCTCGCAGGCAATAACGAAAGCGCTTCCTGCTGTGCCTGCTGCTGAATTGCGATCGCCAGCGGATGGCGTGTGCCGCTCTCGACGCTGGCAGCCAGTTGGAGGAGGAGTGAGGGGGTGAGGGAGGAAGGGAGGGGGTGAGGGGGTGAGGGGGTGAGGGGGTGATGAGCGATTTCGAGTTGATCCTGACCGCTGACTGCTGACCGCTGACCGCTGACCGCTGACCCATCGCTTTCAAGCAAAATACAGTCTGTCACAACGGGCTTACCTGTAGTGAGCGTACCCGTTTTGTCAAAAATAATCGTGTCTAGCTGGTGGACGCGCTCTAAGATATCGCCACCGCGAATGAGTAATCCCCGTTCTGCACCAATGCCGGAGCCAACGAGAATGGCGGTAGGTGTAGCAAGACCAAGGGCGCAAGGGCAAGCCACGACGAGAACCGCGATCGCGAGTTTGAGGCTGAGAACTAAGGGTGAGGAGTGAGGGGTGAGGGGTGAGGAGTGAGCCATTGTGTGCCCAGCGCTCATTGCCCAGTGCCCAGTCTGCATCAGAGCGTCGCCCCAAAGGTGACTGCCGATGAAGTACCAGAACAGGAAGGTAAGCGCCGCGATCGCCATCACTCCATAAGTGAAGTAGCCAGCGACGGTATCTGCCAGGTTTTGAATGGGTGCCTTGCGGGTTTGAGCGGCTTCTACCAGGGCAATAATTTGTGCCAGCGTGGTTTCGTTGCCAGTACGGGTCGCACGGAGGGCGATCGTGCCCGTCTGGTTCAACGTTCCTGCTGTGACCAAATCTCCAGGCTGCTTCAAAACGGGCAGCGGCTCACCCGTTAGCATCGACTCGTCCACAGTCGTTTGCCCGATCACCACTTCGCCATCAACGGGAATTTTGTCTCCTGGCAACACTTGCAGCCATTCGCCTAAACGGACGCGATCGGCAGGAATTTCGATGCAGTCTGAGGTGTGGGGTGTGGGGTGTGGGGTGTGGGGTGTGGGGTGTGGGGTGTGGGGCTTGTGAACGTTCTCCCCCTGCTCCCCCTGCTCCCCCCTCACCTTCATCAACCGCGCCACGGTTGGTTGGAGCGCTAGCAACGTTTGAAACGCGCTGGCAGCACGATTTTTCGCTTGCTGTTCCAGGGTGCGACCGAGCAAGATGAAGCCAACGAGCATGACAGGTTCATCAAAGAAGCACTCCCAACCCAATTGCGGCACGAGTAAGGCGATCAGGCTGGTGAGGTAGGCAGTCAGCGTCCCCATGCTGACCAGCGTATTCATGTTAGGGGCGTTGCGTCGCAGTCCGCGCCAGCCATCAACGAGCATCGATCGCCCCGGTACCAAAAGTGCAACCGTTGCCAGACCGCAGTGGAACCAAATGTTCGTTAAACCCAGGCTCGTTAGACCGGGAACACTGAATCCACTCATCTGGTCGAGGTGTCCGATGCCAGAGAGAAGGAGGAGCAGTGTTGCGATCGCCAACCGCCAAAGCTGACGCTGCGCCTCTACACGCCGCAGTGTTTGAAGATCCAGGCGATCGCTTGTTTGTGAGTCCACCTCATCAAGATCACGCGCAGACAAGCGAAGCTGAGCCGGAAAGCCTGCTTCGGTTAATGCCGCTGCTAAAACCGATGGTTCGAGGGTGTCGCTCTCATACTCAACGGTTGCCACTTCTGTTGCCAGGTTTACCGTTGCCGTCACGACTCCTTGACACTGTTTCAATGCCTGCTCGACGGTTCGCACGCAGCCAGCGCATTGCATCCCAGTGACATCAAGGGTGGCATTTTCTAGAGTGGGTGCAGCGATCGCTTGGGTTGGGCGATCGATCGCTGACAGGGTTAGTTTCGTAGCGTCTAAAACCAATGGGACTTCCACAAGGATCTACAGGGTTCTTTCTTGAGAGTAGATGAAGTGGAAGGTGATTGGTCAAAAAACATCAACTTTCTTTAAGCCAACTGACGCATTTTGACCAAACCCTCGGAGGTTTAAGCGACTGGCTTGGTGACGATGCCTGGTTAAAACCTCCGAGGTTTGCATAGGTTCTAGATTGTCATCAGCCTCTAAAGATCAGAGCTAGTAGACGGTAAGCCGACAATATCCGCGTAGGCTGCCGCGATCGCGCCCACCGAAAGTGGAATGGTGACCAGCAAGCCAACCCCTAAAAGCAAAGCACCAGCAAAGTTGATTAATACCAGGACAAACGCAAAGCCGAAGAAGGAAAACCAATTTTTGGAAATCAGCTTGCGGCTAAACTCCATTGCATCCCAGAAGTTCATCTTTTTTTCGAGCACCAGCGGCAGTGCAAAGGTGTAGGCAACCGCCAGATAAATGCCAGGAATAATCAACAGCAGGAAACCCAGACCGATCAGCACTCCAGAAACCAGGCTTACCAGAAACAACGGCAGGTAATTGTTAAAGCCTCTAAAGAAATCACCAAACGCTGTTTCGCGGTGACGCAATACTTTGAATGCAACAATCAAAAAGCCTGCGTTCAGAGGACCAGAGATTAAGAGACTAATCAGCGAGCCAACGGGAGAGGCAGATTCATTGATTTTTGCCAGTGCGATGTTGATGAGAAATAAGACGATCGTAAAGCCAACAAAGCCGCCAGCATTCTTTTTGAAGGTTTCCCAACCGCTGCCAACGTACTCTCCAATCTTGACTGTGTAGCTTTTTTGAAGCAGACCTTCCAGACTATTTGATCCGTAGCTCTCCATTGCTGATATCTCCAAAATGTACAAGTGATGCTCTTTTTCAACCAACACTAAAAATAGCTTTTAGAATGTTGTACACGTCAGTTTCCAAGCAAGCTAACGCAAACTAGCTTAAATCCATCATTAATTTACTCGTCGAAATTGTTAAATGGAGGAATTCCCAGAAAACTTAACTCAATTAATGTTCGTCAGAAACAACTTTTAGAGACAACTGATGTCGAAGGCAGCTCTCAAGCTAGTGAAAGGCAGGAGCGTGTCCTGTCGTCACTGAGATGGAGCTTTCAGGGGTTGTGATGGTTACCGCTGTCGCTTAACACATCCTACAAAAGCTGAGATGGAGTGATTCGATCGCCTCTTTTGTCGATCGCAGCTATTGTCACGCCATAACAAGCTTGAACAGTAGTTCAGCACCTGCAAGGAGCAATCAGGACAATCCACTCAGTATTGAGTGCCAAATGGACTAACGGTTGCAACATCAGCGGCACCAGGTGAGCCAGATGACGCAAGTTGAGCCATCTGCGCCTGCTGGATGCACTTAGTAATCACCCATTGCTGACGTAACCAACAGTAGAATGCCTGTAGTTAACAAAAGTTTATCTTTACCTCAAATTTTGTGGCTACTGTGAGCTGCTGCCCAACACATACAGGCTCAGCAATGTGCCACTGTTCCATAAGCTGTGTAGCAGCATGGACGAGAGAAGATTGCGCGATCGCGAGTAGACAAAGCCCAGCACCATCCCCAATACCATGAGTGGCAACACTTCTGAAAGGCTGAGGTGTGCCAGGGCAAAAATAAAGCTGCTGAGGGTAATTGCGCCCCAAACGGGCATGTAGCGGGTCAGAGAAGGCAGCAAAAAGCCACGAAACAGAATTTCTTCAAAAATGGGCGCGGCGATCGCGGCGGTCACGCAAAAGATCGCAAAAGCGACCTGATCTTTACCTTCCAGGGCGATCGGCAAGATGGGATTGCTGCCGCCTTGCCCCTGCCAAATTTTTTGGTTCAGCAACGAGATCAAAATCACCAGTGGCAGCGCTGCGAAATAGCCACCGATGCCCCACAGCACCCATCTGCTCCGCAGCTTGACCTGAAACCAGCCCTCGGGAAGCGGTAAGAATGCTCTGATCGAAACGTACAGCACCATCAAGCCACCAGCAGCCAGCAGCAAGTAGTTCGCCAGGATGTAGAAGGCTCTGGCACGTTCACTTAACCCGGCAGGGTTAAAGCCCGATGCCTGCTGCAATATGCCCAGCACCAGCGGCAGTAGAATTTGTCCGACCAGGAAAAAGCCGAAAATTAAGACCTGCCAGACGATTTCCCCATCCCAGGGCACTGTCCAGGGTGCGATGCTCTCTGGTGCAAGGAGGGATTGCTTACGGCGCACTACCCACTGACCGGCGAGGAAGAGCAGGATGATCACACCAATAAAGCCACTAACGGTAGGAATGCCGCCCACGATCGCCAGATTGGTTAATGCCCGTTCTGCCGTCTCCTGTTGTGCTGCCCGCAGTTCTGTCAGCGCCTCTGGTCGTTGTTGGAGTTGGTAAAGCTTGACGAGCGATCGATAGCGAAACCAGCTATCCAGATTTTGCTTCAGTGACGGTTCTGCATCAGGCAAGAGTTGTGGGGGATCGCTCCAGAGTCCTACCAGCACACCAGCCGTTTTGCTTAAGGGTTCCAGACTGGCGTTACCGTCGGTTTGCTGAATGGCATCTGCCCATTTTTTTTGTGCGTTGGCAACCTGCCCCTGCTCCACCTGAAGGACACCCAGCCTTAGATCGAGTTCAGTCCTCAAGCGCTCTAGTGTCGGCACCGATGCCTTTAGTGAAGGATCGGCAGTCGGCGAGGCAAGCAACACCTGAGTCCGTTCCAGATTTTTTTGTGTAGCCTGCCGCAGCTCTTCGTACTGCTTCGTCGCACCCTTGACGGGTTCACCGCCAATGATCCCCTTCCGAACTGACACCAAACCTGGATCATCGCCCTGCCATTCCGTTGCCTGTAGCACCAGGTTGGTTTGGTACAGCTCTAGCCGACTCTGGAACTGGGGTTGACTCCAGCTTGCCAGCAAATCTTGACCGATGAGGGCGATCGCCAAGATCGTCAAGATCACCAACACTACCCGCTTAATGGTCATGAACTCTCCAAACATAGCTATCAGCCGTCAGCTATCAGCCAGCAGCTACAGCACGACTAGAACCACTGCACTGTAAACAAGAATCATAGATCCCGTAGAACGATTGTCGCTTAGATAGGGCAAAGGCTGTGCGCCAGACGGGGTAAAATTCTTCAGGAGCACTCACTGGAGGACAAACCTCTGACTACCCGCATCATCCTCGTCCGCCACGGCGAGAGTAGCTTTAACGTTGAACGACGAGTGCAGGGTCACGGCGACAAATCTACCCTCACCGAAACTGGGCAACTGTCTGCCGATCGCGTGGGCATCGCCCTGAGCGATCTTGCCTTTGATGCGGTGTATTGCAGTCCGCTACGACGGGCAAAGGATACTGCCGATCGCATTTTGGTTCGCTTGAAGCAACCACCTGCAAAACCCCTGCAAACCACGGACAACCTGAAGGAAATCAACCTGACCGCGTGGGAAGGCAGACTGTTTAAGGACATTGCCGAGCAAGACCCAGAGGGCTACCGTGACTGGCAAACCCAGCCGCACAAGCTCAAGATGCCCATGTCTGAAGTGGCTGGAGCGGCGGACTATTACCCGGTGCCAGCGCTGTTTGAGCAAGCCGCTACCTTTTGGCGAGAAATTCTACCGCATCATGTAGGGCAAACTGTTCTGTTGGTTGCCCACAGCGGCATTAATCGGGCGTTGATTAGCACCGCGATCGGGCTGTCGAGCGATCGCTACCAGTCGGTGCATCAGTCCAACTGCGGCATCAGCGTTTTGAACTTTGCAGGCGGCTTTGGGGAAGCGGTACAAATCGAGTCGCTCAACCTGACTGCTCATTTGGACGAGCCGTTACCAAAGCCTAGAAAAGGACAGCAGGGAGCGCGCTTTCTGCTGGTGCGTCACGGCGAAACGGATTGGAATCGTGAAAAGCGGTTTCAGGGTCAAATCGACGTACCGCTGAACGAAAATGGACGCGCACA
Organism: Tildeniella nuda ZEHNDER 1965/U140; assembly: GCA_019358895.1. GTDB lineage: Bacteria > Cyanobacteriota > Cyanobacteriia > Leptolyngbyales > Leptolyngbyaceae > Stenomitos > Stenomitos nudus. The sequence continues at coordinate 120,235 of JAHHIG010000011.1, forward strand.
GTCGCTACAGGCGGCTGAGTTTCTCAAAGCGATCCCCATTCATTACGCCGTCACTAGCCCGATGCTGCGTCCGAAAGAAACTGCTGAGATTATTCTCCAACACCATCCCAATGTGCCGTTGGCGTTGGAGGACAACCTGAAAGAGATCAGCCATGGGCTTTGGGAAGGCAAGCTAGAAGCAGAGATTGAAGCGGGGTATCCCGGTACGCTGCACCAATGGCAACGATCGCCCGAAACGGTGCAGATGCCTGATGGCGAAAACCTCCAACAAGTATGGGATCGTGCGATCGCAGCGTGGGACAGCATTGTGCAAACCGCTGCCAGCCGCCCCGACCCAGGAACCACTCTGGTCGTTGCCCACGACGCAGTGAATAAGGCAATTCTCTGCTATGTCCTCGGTCTTGGAGCAGAGCATTTCTGGAACTTCAAGCAGGGCAACGGAGCCGTGAGCGTCATCGACTATGCCCAAACGTCTGCTATCCAGCCTGTTCTGATGGCGATGAATATTACCGTTCACCTGTCGGGCAGTATTTTCGACAAGACGGCGGCGGGGGCGCTTTAAGAGAGGAGGCGGAGGGCAGAAGGCGGAGGGCAGAAGGCAGAGGGCAGAAGGCGGAGGGCAGAAGGCAGAAGCTAATACACCTCACACCTCACACCTCACTTCCGCGAAGAGGTAGAGGGCAGAAAGTAAAAGATAAAGGTACTCTCTCCAAGCTTGGCTGTCCGACCTCTAAGCTCAACTGTCCAAGTCTAAAGCTCACTCGTCTGAGTCTAAAGCTCACTCGTCTGAGTCTAAAGCTCACTCGTCTGAGTCTAAAGCTCAAGCTTTCGAGCTTCAAGCACGACTGCCCGACTTCAAAGCTCACTCGTCCGACTTCAAAGCTCACTCGTCCGACTTCAAAGCTCAACTGTCCAAGTCTAAAGCTCAGCCGTCTGACTTCAAAGCTCAACCGTCTAAGTCTAAAGCTCAACTGTCCGACTTCAAAGCTCACTCGTCCGACTTCAAAGCTCAACTGTCTGAGTCTAAAGCTCACTCGTCCGACTTCAAAGCTCAACTGTCTGAGTCTAAAGCTCACTCGCCTGACTTCAAAGCTCAACTGTCCAAGTCTAAAGCTCACTCGTCTGAGTCTAAAGCTCAAGCTTTCGAGCTTCAGGCACGACTGCCCAACCTCTAGGTTCGCCTTTCCAACGTTGAAGCGCGATCGTTCAAGCGCAGACCTCCAACTCTCGTCCGCAAACCTCAATCCTCCAGGTTCAACACTCAATCTTTGGCGACGTATCTATGTCCAGCGAACTGCTTCAACAGGTACGAGTGATCGATCCCAGTTCCGATACCGATCGCATTGCGGATGTGCTGATTGTCGATGGCGTGATCAGCGCGATCGAGGACGCAATTTCTGACTATCCCAGCGAAACCGCCGTGCAGAATGGTCAGGGGTTGGTTCTCGGTACTGGCTTAGTTGACCTTTACAGTCATTCTGGCGAACCGGGTTTTGAGGAACGCGAAACCCTAACCTCGCTTCTGCAAGCTGCGAGTGCTGGCGGGTTTACGCGGATCGCCATTTTGCCCGACACCAAGCCTGCGATCGATAATCCGAGTAGCGTTGCGTGGTTGCAAGGTGAGGGGAGAGGAGCAGGGGAAGCAAAGGAAGCAAGGGAGGCAGGGGAAGAGCGGTTACAAGCTTCATACCCCACTCCCCACTCCCTATTCCCCACTCCCCACCTCTACTGCTGGGGTGCCTTAACTCTGGGCGTTCAAGGACAACAGATGACAGAGTTGGGTGAACTAGCGGCAACTGACATCGTTGGGTTTGCGGATGGTCGATCGCTCACCAGTCTTTTGCTCGTTCGTCGCCTGCTGGAATACCTGAAGCCGATCGCAAAACCGATCGCGCTTTGGGCAGCCGATCCAACCTTGAGCGGTAACGGAGTGATGCGTGAAGGACAAGCATCGTTACAGCTTGGCTTGCCGGGGATTCCTGCGATCGCGGAGACTGCAGCTCTGTCAGCACTGTTGGAATGCGTCGAGGCGATCGGCACGCCCGTTCATTTGATGCGACTTTCTACCGCCCGTGGTGTGACGCTGATTCAGGCTGCAAAGGCGCGTGGACTGCCAATTACTGCCAGCACGACCTGGATGCATCTTCTGTTGAACAGTGAGGCGATCGACAGCTATGACCCCAATCTTCATATCGCGCCGCCGTTAGGCAACCCTGATGATCAAGAGGCGCTGGTGCAAGCGGTTAAGGACGGCATCATCGACGCGATCGCCATTGACCATACACCTTACACCTATGAAGAAAAGACGGTAGCGTTTGCGGAGGCACCGACTGGCGCGATCGGTCTAGAACTGGCATTGCCCTTACTCTGGCAGTCGTTAGTCGAAACCGAACGCTGGACAGCTCTGGACTTGTGGCGCAGTCTCAGCAGTCGTCCAGCCTTGTGTTTGCAGCAACAACCCGCCACGATCGCACCTGGTCAACCTGCGGAACTCACGCTCTTTGACCCACAGCAAGTTTGGACAGTGGAGGCGCGATCGCTCAAATCTCTCTCAGCTAATACGCCCTGGCTCCGCAAAGAGATGACTGGGCGAGTGGTGAGAACGTGGGTCGGAAAGTCTAAAGTCTACGCGACGTGCAACTAAATTTGCCCTCATCCCCACCCTTCTCCCCAGGGAGAAGGGCTTTCGGACTTTCCCGGTTCCCTCTCCTTCTGGGAGAGGGCTAGGGTGAGGGCGATTAGTGCAGTTCATCCCAGAATTCAGCAACGCCAACGGTTTATCCCTTATCCTTCATCCTTTAGTCTTTCTACTTGTAGTTCGGCTCTGGTGTGATTTCGCCCAGGCGGTTCATGGGCCAAAAGCGGACGATCGCCCGACCAATGATGTGACCGCGTGGCACAAAGCCCCAATAATGACTGTCGTAGCTATTGTTGCGGTTGTCGCCCAGCACTAAATAGGAGTCTTGCGGCACCGTCACAGGACCATACTGGTATTGAGGATTCTCGGCAATGTAGTTTTCTTGCAGCGGCTTGTCGTTAATGAAAACGCGTCCACCTTTCACTTCAACCTTGTCACCAGGCAAACCGATGACGCGCTTGATAAACGCATCATGGAAATTTTGCTTCTCTAGCGTATCGGTCGGCGAAAACACAACGACATCGCCTCGTTCTGGGGCTTTGAAGTGGTAGCCCAATTTGTCTACAATCAGGCGATCGTTGATTTGCAGCGTGGGGAGCATTGAGCCTGACGGAATATACCGAGCTTCTGCAACGAACGTCCGAATGCCAAACGCTAACACCGCACTCAGACCAATGGTTTTGAGTCCCTCCAGCCAGGGATTCTCAGACGCTTTCTGAGGTGGCTTTTCGTCCGATACTTTGCCTTGTACTCGTGTCATAGAGAGTCAAATGTAGAATAATCGCAGGCTTGAGCAAGAAAGGTGACTGAACGATTGTGCTGTCGAACTAAAGCAGCAACGCATCACAATATAAATGCAACTGTAAACCATCTCGTCAGTTTATTTCGGAATTTCGCTCATGATGAAAGTGCTTCTCTTCTTAAACGACTTACCGTAAACCAGTGATTAGTATTCGTATGGTAGCCAATTCTACTCTCATCATCCGTCGCGCTTGTATATTGCTGCCCGACGGCGACTTTATGACAGGGGATGTCCAGCTAGTTGACGGCACGATCGCCCAAATAGCCGAAACGTTGCCCTTTACGTCCTCAGAGGATGCCACTACTGAGGTTGACGCAAGCGGTTTGACTTTGTTGCCGGGAGTAATTGACCCCCAGGTGCATTTCCGCGAACCGGGTCTGGAATATAAGGAAGATCTGTTCACAGCGAGTTGTGCATGTGCAAAAGGTGGCGTAACGTCTTTTCTCGAAATGCCCAATACGAAGCCACTGACGACTACGCAGGCAACCCTAGACAGCAAACTGCAACTCGCGGCTCAGAAAGCTTTGGTGAACTACGGCTTTTTTATTGGCGCAACGGCAGAAGTACTGCCAGATCTGTTGCAGGCAAATCCGACTCCGGGCATCAAGATCTTTATGGGGTCAATGCACGGTCCCTTGCTAAATGATCAGGAAGAAGGACTGGAAAAGATTTTTGCGTATGGCGATCGCCTCATTGCTGTCCATGCCGAAAACCAGGCGCGCATTATGGCACGCCGACAGCAGTTTACAGGTAGAACCGATCCAGCCGTTCACTCGCAAATTCAGGACAACGAGGCAGCGTTACAAGCAACCCAGCTTGCACTCAAGCTGTCTAAAAAATATCAGCGGCGACTCCACATCCTGCACATGTCTACCGCCGAAGAAGCCGATTTGTTGCGACACGATAAACCCACCTGGGTGACAGCAGAAGTCACACCACAACATCTGTTGCTGAACACTAGCGCCTACGAAACGATCGGTACCCTGGCGCAAATGAATCCACCACTGCGATCGCCCCACGACAACAATGTGCTCTGGCAAGCACTCCTTGATGGCGTAATCGACTTTATTGCGACCGATCACGCGCCACACACGCTCGAAGAGAAGGCACAAACCTACCCCAACTCGCCCTCTGGAATGCCTGGAGTAGAAACGTCGTTGCCGTTGATGCTGACGCAGGCGATGCAGGGACGCTGCACCGTGGCTCAAGTCGCTCACTGGATGTCTACGGCAGTCGCCAAAGCGTATCGGATTCCAAAGAAGGGCGCGATCGCTCCTGGCTATGATGCTGATCTAGTGTTGGTTGACCTGGATACCTATCGTCCTGTGTTGCGCGAGGAGCTACAAACCAAGTGCAAGTGGAGTCCGTTTGAGGGCTGGAGTCTGACAGGCTTTCCTGTAGTGACGATCGTAGGTGGGCAAGTGGTGTTCGATCGCGGCACCATCAATCCAACCGTGCGTGGCAAAGCGCTCAGCTTTGACGCTTGAGCGTTGCAAAAAGCGATCGTGAGGTGCTTAGTCTTGTCTGCCACTAAGCTATCCGTTACTGTCTAGGTAGATTGTCTTGAGCGTAACGGCGATCGCACTACTTCACCCACCTAACACTATTGCTAACACGATCGCAGACGATTTGAACGGTAAGAGGTGAGAGGGCGATCGCCCAACATTCGTGTTCAAAAAAATCTGATGTTGGATTTTCTGATTTCAAATCGATTCATTAAGAGTGGCGATCGAACTTCAGATGCTAGACTCGGAGAAATAAGCGGCTCAAGCGTTCATCAAAGATGTTCACAACGACTGACATTGGCACATTGATCACTCGCTCTAGAGAAAGCGGTAATAGTCGCCCGATGATTGCAGGAACGAAAACCTCGGTTCGTCGTGTCGTTGTTCTCTATAAGCAAGGTGCAGGTGCAGAGGAGATTGCTCGTCGCATGAATCATTTGAGTCTCGCTCAGGTTTATGCGGCATTGGCGTATTACCACGCTAACCGAGATGAAATCGAAGCAGATTTAGCTGAGGAAGAATCTGAATATTCGAGGCTGGCAGCATTTCACAGTAACAAGTAACAATGGTTAGCCGATTCGGAGATGAGTAAAATACGTCTTTACATTGATGAAGACTCAATGGATGAAGATTTTGTACAGGCTCTGAGGTCGCGCAACGTAGATGTACTGACCGTTGCGGATGCTGGAATGCTTCACAAGTCAGATGAAGAGCAGCTAGCTTGGGCGACTGAAAATAAGCGGGTTACCTTCAGCTTTAACACGCGGGATTTCTATCGCTTGCATACTAATTTGATTGAACATCGACAAAATCGAGTTCACTGTCGGCGTACTCCTCTAGAACCTGATTGATTCGTGCTAAATCTGTCAGCGTTATCGGCTCAATCGGAGTCTTGCTGGCAACCAGATTAGACAGAAATTGACGCATGGCTTGATGCCCCAATCTGGATGCGATTAAATAGCAAACTTCAGGCAGGACAACGCCAGGAAGCAACAATGGCTCATTGAGGTTTTGTGCAACAGCCAACACACGATCGTGGTTGCGATCGCCATCATCTGCAAGGGCAAAGAGAAAGCTGGTGTCCAGTATGGCGGTCATCCTTGTTGCTTTCGATGAAGACTCCAACCGTGAAGCGGATCAATTTCGTTGGCTAAAATCGCTTCGTCACGCTCGGAGACAGTTGTTTCGCCTGAGGTTCCCAGTCCTGCGATCGACAGCAAGAAGTTTGGTTGGGGTGCTGCTGACTTTTGCTCAACTGACTTATGGCGGAGGTATTCAATAAAACTAACCAGTTCAGAAAGAGCATCTTCTGGCAACGTGTCAATTTCCTCAATAATCTGCTGTCGCTTTGCAATTGGAGTGTTCATTAGCCAGCATAAAGAACTACTGCCATATTCTAGCCAGCAAGTAGCAACCGATGAGAGTATGACAAGGTTCAGCCTTTCGTTTGAGCAAAGAATCCTTGAACCAAGCTAGCTCTCGATCGCCAACACTTTCACCAAAAATGCCCATTTATCGGCGCTTTCTTCGATGATTTTGGCGGTAGGTTTGCCTGCGCCGTGTCCTGCTTTGGTTTCAATGCGAATCATGACGGGATTCCCACCTTTGTGAGCAGTTTGGAGGGCGGCGGCGAATTTGAAGCTGTGGGCAGGCACCACGCGATCGTCGTGGTCGGCAGTAGTAATCAGCGTGGCGGGATAGGCAGTCCCACTTTTGAGGTTATGCAGAGGCGAGTATGCATAGAGTGCTTTGAACTCTGCTGGGTCTTCGGGTGTGCCATATTCCGGAATCCATGCCCAACCGATCGTGAACTTGTGGAACCGCAGCATATCCAGCACGCCAACGGCAGGCAAAGCTGCGCCAAAGAGATCGGGGCGTTGGGTCATGCAGGCACCGACGAGTAAACCGCCATTGCTGCCACCTGCGATCGCCAGTTTTTTCGATGACGTGTATTTGTTCGCAATCAGCCATTCTGCTGCCGCGATGAAATCATCAAAGACATTCTGCTTTTTCAGCTTGGTGCCTGCCTGATGCCAATCTTCGCCATACTCGCCGCCACCACGTAGGTTTGGCAGAGCCAGGATGCCGCCTGTTTCTAACCAGACCAACGTGCTGACAGAGAAAATGGGCGTGAGCGATATCCCAAAGCCACCATAGCCTGTGAGGTAAGTTGGGTTCGTTCCATCCAGAACCAGCCCTTTTTTGTGGACGATGAACATGGGAATCTGGGTGCCGTCTTTGCTGGGGTAGAAGACTTGCTTCGTTTCGTAGTCGTCGGGGTTGAAGTCTACGTTCGGCTGGCGGAAAACGCGGCTTTCATTTTTTACCAGGTCGTAGCGATAGATGGTCGTAGGCGTGGTGAAGCTGGTGAAACTGTAGAAGGTTTCGGTGTCGTGACGTTTGCCATCAAAACCGCCCACCGAGCCAAGTCCAGGAAACTCAATTTCGTGGACTGGAGTGCCGTTCAGGTCAAAGAGCTTCACCTGACTGTGGGCATCTTTCAGGTAAGAGGCGACGAACTGGTTGTTGAGAATGCCTACGCCTTCGAGGGTTTCCGCTGCTTGAGGAATGACTTCTTGCCAGTCGTCACGATCGGGTTTCTTCGTATCGATCGCAATTACACGACTACGCGGCGCATCCAGGTCGGTGCTGAACCAAAAGCGATCGCCCTCATTGTCGATGAAGCTATAGCTGGCTTCAAAGGTGTTGATGAGTTCGACGATCGGCGCATTGGCAACTGACAAATCCTTATAGAACACCAGATTGCGCGGGTCGGTGCCCAGCCAAACGGAAATGATGAGCCAGCGTCCATCTTCGCTCACGCCACCGTTGAAGCCCCAGTCTTTCTGGTCGGGACGATCGTAAATCAGCGTATCCTCTGCTTGCGATGTGCCGAGGCGATGGTAGTAGAGCTTCTGGAAATAGTTAACGTCTTCGTGTTTCGACTTTTCGTTCGGTTCGTCGTAGCGGGAGTAGAAAAAGCCCTTGCCGTCATGCGTCCACGTGGCACCGGAGAATTTGACCCACTGCACGCGATCGTCCGTATCGTTGCCGCTCTCCACCTCGCGCACCTTCCACTCCTGCCAGTCAGAACCAGAGGTGGACAAGCCATAAGCAAGGTATTTTCCATCTTCGCTTATGGAAAGCCCAGATAGAGCTACGGTGCCGTCCTCGGATAAGGTGTTTGGATCGAGCAAAACAACGGGTTCATCCTCCAGGGACTTCAGCGTATAGAGAACATTCTGGTTTTGCAATCCGTCATTTTTGAAGTAGAAGTAGCGGGTGCCTTGCTTAAAGGGAATGCCGTATTTTTCGTAGTTCCACAGTTGGGTGAGGCGCTGCTTGAGGCGATCGCGCGCTGGAATTTGCTCCAATAACCCAAAGGTCACTTTGTTCTCTGCCTCCACCCAGGCTTTAGTTTCGCCAGAATCGGGATCTTCAAGCCAGCGATATGGGTCGGCAACCTGCGTACCGTGGTAGTGATCGACCTGATTCGCCTGACGAGGCTGAGGATAGACAAACGTTTGGTTAGGGTTAGTCATGGCAGAAGAGATGGAGCAACTTTGTCCATAGTGACAGATCATAAGGAACGCGATCGCCACTGCCAGCAAACCGCGCTTTTTCGTCAATAATTTCATGCAGGCTTCTGAGACCAACGCGATGGGTTGGTGTGTGCCCAGCCTAGCAAATCACGCTTTTCTGTAGATCCCCGACTTCTCAAAGAAGTCGGGGATCTGTCGCCCTTATCGCACTCTGATCTGCGATTGTAGTTGGGCATCTACTAGGTTCAGATAGCCCTGGTCGTTTACGGCTGTAGCAGGTAGCAATTGGGCATTCACAGCGCCCTGTACGACCTCTTTGGCACCAATTTGACCCAGCGTATACGCCGAAGCCAAGCCGAGGTAGCCAGGAATGCCTTGGGGCTTCAGGTAGCCGCGTTGTGCCATCGAGACGAGATCAGATGGGGGGATGCGATCGTTGGCAGTGCTGGCAGCGGTGTAGGGATTGAGAGCTGTTGGTTCAGCGTTTGCAGTGGAAACCATTGCAGTACAGAGAGCCAATGTGGTTAAACCAGCGAGAATGAAGCGTTTCATGGTCAACCTCCGAAATAGTAGTTAGAGATTCAACAGTCGGCACTTGTTTAGTAAATATCTGAACTGTTGATGAATTTATTATTGCATTGCAAACTGTTCTATGTCAAACAATTAGTTAGAGACTTGCTGTGAAGGAGCAAATCGCTTCAGCCTGCTCGCAACAGGTGTGATGGATAGTGCAAATCCTGGCTGACCGACAAATCTCTCGGGGTTTCAGCAGTTTTATTAGTCAAGCAGGCGTATGAGTAGCGAATCTTTTGCAAGGCATTACAGCATCGCGCCAGCATTAAGAATGATGACAGCCAACTCAACGAGTTAGTGCTTTACGCATCATTAAAACTTAGACACAGCAAGGCTTTTGAGTGATTTTGAGCGCTGCCATAAATGCAAGCCTCTGAATGAGCGATCGCTCAACAACGCAAGATGTCTGAGAAAATCGATAGGCGCTTATGAAATAGCGATCGTGCTGCGGCACTACAGTCGGCATAGGGGGCAGAGGCGGCAGGGGAAGCAAGGGAGGCAAGAGAAGAACTTTTCCATCCCCTTAACTTCCCTATCCCTTTGAAATCGGCTTCCCCCGCTCCCCCATCTCCCCATCTCCCTATCTCCCTCTGCTTCTCCCACTCCCCACTCCCCCACCGAGGCACTCTATGAAATTGGCTTACTGGATGTATGCAGGTCCCGCCCACATTGGCACACTCCGCGTCGCCAGTTCCTTCAAGAACGTTCACGCCATCATGCATGCACCGATCGGCGATGACTACTTCAACGTCATGCGCTCCATGCTGTCACGGGAACGCAACTTTACGCCTGTGACCACCAGCGTGGTCGATCGCAACGTTTTGGCGCGGGGTTCGCAAGAAAAGGTGGTAGACAACATCACGCGCAAAGATGCCGAAGAGCATCCCGACCTGATTGTGCTCACGCCCACCTGCACCTCCAGCATTCTGCAAGAAGACCTGCAAAATTTTGTGGAACGCGCTCAGATTGAGTCCAAAGGCGATGTCATGCTGGCAGATGTCAACCATTACCGCGTGAATGAATTACAGGCTGCCGATCGCACCCTTCAGCAAATTGTGCAGTTCTACATTGAGAAAGCCCGTCGCAAAGGCGAACTGCCCACCGACAAAACCGCGAAGCCCAGCGTCAACATTTTTGGCATCTCCACCCTCGGCTTCCACAACAACCACGACTGTACTGAGTTGAAGCGCTTGATGGCAGACCTCGGTATTGAAGTCAACGAAGTCATTCCCGAAGGTGCCTCCGTTCACAACATCAAAAACCTGTCCCGCGCCTGGTTTAACCTTGTGCCTTACCGCGAATTGGGTCCGCTGTCAGCCGCGTATCTAGAGCAAGAATTTGGCACCCCCTTTGTAGACATTACGCCGATGGGAGTCGTCGAAACGGCGCGCTGCATCCGCAAAATTCAGGCAATCCTCAATGCTCAGGGTGCCAATGTGGACTACGAAGATTACATTAATGAGCAAACCCTGCACGTCTCGCAAGCTGCCTGGTTTTCAAGGTCGATCGACTGCCAGAACCTCACAGGCAAAAAAGCGGTCGTTTATGGCGATAGCACTCATGCCGCTGCCATTACCAAGGTGCTGGCGCGTGAAATGGGTATCCACGTCGTCTGGGCAGGCACCTTTTGTAAGAATGACGAAGCCTGGTTCCGCGCAGAGGTTAGCGAATACTGCGATGAAGTGCTGATTACCGATGATCACGGTGCGGTAGGAGACGCGATCGCCCGTGTGGAGCCGAGCGCCATCTTCGGCACCCAGATGGAACGCCATGTCGGTAAGCGGTTGGATATTCCCTGCGGCGTGATTTCGGCACCGATTCATGTCCAGAACTTCCCGATCGGCTACAAGCCCTTCCTCGGCTATGAAGGTACCAACCAGCTTGTGGATTTGATCTACAACTCCTTCACCCTGGGGATGGAAGACCATCTACTGGAAATTTTCGGCGGTCACGATACCAAAGAAGGCATCACCAAAGGGATTTCTGCGGATTCTGATCTTGCCTGGAGCAAAGACGGACAGGCAGAACTCAACAAAATCCCTGGTTTTGTGCGCGGCAAGGTGAAGCGGAATACCGAGAAATTTGCGCGCGATCGCAACATTGAAGTGATCACCGCTGAAGTGCTCTATGCCGCGAAAGAGGCAGTTGGCGCATAAAGAGGTTAAGTGGCAAACAGCTTTATGTTGTTCTATTGTCAATGGAAGCTCATGCTGGGCATGATCGCACCTTTGAACTAGGGGCGATCATGCTTCGTATCACTCAAATCGGCACCGCTCAACGTCGTGCCGATAAGGATTGCCTCGTTAAGATTGACCCCACGCAAATTTGCGTCTGTAAGATCAGCATCACTCAAATCAGCGCGGCTTAAGTCTGCACCCCGTAGATTGGCTCTCCAACCATGCACATTCGCCAAATTCACCCGTCTAAGATTCGACCAGGAAAAATTGGCTCGTAATAGATTGGTATGGCTCAGATCGGCTCCCAACAGAGAAGCCCCAACAATGTGTGCATCGGTTAAATTCGCGGCGTACAGGTTGGAGCGGTAGAGGGTAGCTTGCCCCATTTCAGCCCGATCGAGGTTTGCACGAGTGAGATTTGCCATACTGAGGTTGGCAGCAATGAGCCTCGCGGTACTCAAATTAGCGCGGCTGAGATTTGCTTCGTCCAGATCCGCCGATCGTAGATCTGCCCCGTACAGTTCGGTCGCACTTAAATCAGCATGGCTTAGATCTGCGTGTCTCAAAAGTGCCACCTTCAGATCGGCACCGATCAGGACGGCATAAGCAAGATTGGCACCGTTGAGATTGGCAACACTAAGGGTCGCATTGACTAGCTCTGCCTGCTTCAGGGTTGCTTTTTCCAGGCTGGCTCGCATGAGATTAGCGTTATTAAACGTGGCTTTAGTGCAATCAGCGCCATTCAAATTAGTGTTACAAAGGAGCGTTCCATTGAGGCTGGCGCAGCTTAAGTCGATGCCTGCAAACTGCTTACCGCTCAAATCGGCGTTGCTAAGGTCAGGCAACGTTTGGGGCGATCGCTGTCGCCACTCGTTCCACTGCGCTACACCACAGTCTAGTAGTGCAAGATGCTCTGGATTTGCCATGCTTGCGTCCTTTGCCCGATCGGTACTAACAGTTCATCCATGAATTACAGCTCATCACACTTATTCTTGGCGACGATCGTCGGGATGATTCCGTCCAGAGACATTTTCCATTGCTTCTACAACGGCTCCGGCTGCCGCTATGATGTCGCGCTCTTCGCCGCCCAGGTAGAGCCGCCCAAAGCTACCCACTGCGGAGATTTGCAGGATGTTGATCAGGGCTGCTTTTTCCGCTTCGTTGGCGGCAAGTGCAGCATAGGCGGCAGGCTCGACCTCCATCACGTACAGCGTTTGCCCTGCCATAATCATCTGTCCGCGTCGGTTGCGGTTGATGAGCTGCGTATGATGTGGGTCGATGTTGCGAATAATTTGACTGGACAGCACGCGGGGCTTGAGGCAATCTTGCCGCCGCACACCCAATGCATCCAAAATGGCTCTGCCCGCTGCTTGAATTTCACCTTGATTGCTGGAATGCACCTCTAGCAAACCATACAGTCGTTCAACAACCAGGACACCGGGACGGACGACTGCCGATTTAAGCGCGACATCGGTGATGCGATTGATTTCGATACCAGGAGAAATTTCGATCCACAGGGACGCATCGCCCGGAAGGGGTAAGAATCCAATGGAAACAGTGCCCATGTAAGCCGCATGTTGCGCTTGCAGGCGATCGATATACACGTAGCTACGAAGGTCTATACCCAAGATGTTGGTGACGGCTGGAGGGCTGAGTTGGTTGCAACTGGTCGCGATCGCTCGTGACGAAACGTTGGGTATCCGTTTGCTATTATTTCACCTTCTGACTACTTTCTGGCGACTGATCCATGTGTTAGTCGTGTGATCGCCCACGCCAGCCAGCATTTTCTTCTAAGGCAACGGTGGCAACAGGCGATCGACAACACTCACTAGGCGGTTAATGGTTTCCGCTTGACTGCGGTTACTTTCCTCCATCACGGTAACAATCCGTTCAATGTTCTGACTTTGCTGCTCGACGGCTAGAGCTATTCGATCAAGGCGTTCATCAATGTGGTCGAAGCGATCGCTCTGCTTCTCTATACGTTCGCCCTGCTTCTCGATCGCAGCTAGTTGTTGTTTGGCTGTTTCTGCCTGTTGCTTAGCTGTTTCTGCCTGTTCATGTACCAGCAATTTGAGTTCTGTTAACCCCTCGGTGAAGTGTCCGACCCGATCAATCAGAATGTCAATTTTATCGGGTGCGTTGGGGGTTCCGGGATCAGTCATCGCATTTATCAGAGGCGTGGAGGAGGGAGTCATACGATCGCATTTTATAGAGTTTAACCTTCTGTAGGGACGTTACATGTAACGTCCCTACGAATCTGCAACTGTTTTTGACACGCCCGTACTCAGTTTGTGTTTAAGGCAAAACGTTTCTTTGCTTATCTAGTACGATCGTTCAGGCAATCAACTCGCCAACAGCAACGCTAAATTCGAGCAAGACGTTTTGAGTGCTAACGGTATCACTTATGCCATAGAGCCTTTGTTGCTGCGGTGTCATGACTAAGATGCACTGACTATCAGGAAAGATTAACCAGACCTCCTGACAGGCTGACTCTAAATATTCACGCGCTTTCGTAAAGACCTCTTCCGCTATATCCGTGGGCGAAATGATTTCAGCCACTAAAGGAAAGCTGTGGGGCAGTACCTTGAAGTCTCCATACTGGGCAACCAGATCAGGCGATAGATAGGCAACATCGGGACAACGGGTGCGATCGACGGTGCGGCAATGGGTTTCGGTATACACTTCACCACCTTGATGGGTCGCATCTTTGTGATTCCCCCAATAGCGCGCAAGCCTCGCTTGAATGCGTCCAGTTTTTGCCGTCATTTCCGGTTTTTCAATGAGCGTGCCATCGATCCATTCAACATGATCAAGCGGATGATTGTTGAACTCGTCAAGGGCGATCGCTGGAGCTTGAACGACGGTTGCCATTGTCCATTACCCACTGGTTGCTTCTCATTATCGCACTCAGGCAGAGAGGTACGTATAGCGGCTCAAGCTGCGCTCATAGTTTTGCAGCAGCAGTTGGGCATCTTGCAGCGTGATGCGTTTTTCTCGTAATGCCAGTTCGGTCTGCTGACGAATGCTTTCGATCAGGTCTTCGGAGTCGTACTGCACATAGCCCAACACTTCTGTCATCGTGTCGCCTTTAACCACGTGTTCAATCTCGTAGCCTTTGGGCGTGAGGTGAATGTGTACCGCGTTGGTATCGCCAAACAGGTTGTGCAGGTTGCCCATGATTTCCTGGTAGGCACCGCCGAGGAACATCGCCAGGTAGTAGGGTTCGTGGGGGTGTGGGGTGTGGGGTGTGGGGTGTGGGGGTAAAGAGTTTAAAGTTAAGGCTGCTTCCCCTGCCCCCCTTGCTCCCTCTGCTTCCCCTGCCTTCTGCCCTCTGCCTTCTGCCTTTCGCAATGCGTGTAACTCCAAAACGGGTTTCACATCTTTCAGGTCGATGAATTGGTCGATTTTGCCGTCGCTGTCGCAGGTGAGGTCGGCGAGGGTGGCGCGTTTGGTGGGTTCTTCGTCCAAACGGTGGATGGGCATGATGGGAAAAAGTTGGTCGATCGCCCAGCTATCCGGTGCCGATTGAAACACTGAGAGATTGATGTAATAAATCGATGCCATGATCTTTTCTAGATCTTCCAGGTCATCGGGGACATATTCTTGCTGACGGGCGATCGCCAGAATTTTCTCACAGCAAACCCAGTAGAGGCGTTCGGCTCTGGCGCGTTCGGGCAGGCTGACGTAGCCAAAGTTGAACAGGCTGATGGCTTCTTCTTTGAACTGGGTTGCGTCGTGATACGCCTCTTGATAGTTCTCGACGGTAATGGATTCGTAGGTTTCGTAGAGATTGCGGATGATGAGATGCTCGGTTTCCTGTACGGGTTCGGGAATGCCAGAGGGCACTTCGCTGGTGCTGAGGACATCGAACACGAGGACAGATTGATGGGAGGCGATCGCCCGTCCACTTTCACTCACGAGCGTTGGTACAGGCAATTTACGTTCGTCGCAAGCCTCTTTGACTTCCGCAATGACATCGTTGGCGTAGTTCTGAATGTTGTAGTTTTTGGAGGCGTAGAAGTTGGTTTTGGAGCCGTCGTAATCTACACCCAAGCCGCCACCCACATCCAGGTATTTCATGTCTGCGCCCAGTTTTGCCAGTTCCACATAGATCTGGCTTGCCTCTTGAATGGCGGTTTTGACGACGGCGATCGACGAAATTTGGGAACCAATGTGATAGTGCAAGAGTTGCAGCGAATCCAGCATGTCCGCCGCGCTGAGTTGCTCCACCGTGCTGAGAATTTCGGGCACGGTTAAGCCAAATTTGGCGCGATCGCCTGCTGAGGTGCCCCAGCGTCCTACGCCTTTGCTGCTTAATTTGGCGCGAACACCGAGAATAGGACGAATGCCCAGTTTGCGACCCGCTTCAATGACCAGCGGCACTTCTTCAATTTGCTCCAGCACAATGATGGGGGTTTGCCCTAGCTGCTGCGCCAAAATTGCCATTTCGATGTATTCGCGGTCTTTATAGCCGTTGCAGATCAGCAGTGCACCGGGCGTTTTTAAGGTTGCCAGTGCAATCATGAGTTCAGGCTTGGAACCTGCCTCTAAGCCAAACTGATGGGGCTTGCCGAAACGAACCAATGCCTCAACTAAATGCCGTTGCTGATTGCACTTGACGGGAAACACACCCCGATACACACCGGGATAGTTGTACCGCGCGATCGCCTTGGCAAAAGCCGCATTCAAGCGCTCAATCCGGTCTTCCAGGATGTCGGAAAACCGGATCAATAGTGGTAAGCCTAGATTCCGCTGTTTAAGCGCATTGACGAGTTCAAAAAGATCCAGGGAACCACCGCGATCGCCTTCGGGAGAAACGGTAACGTGTCCGGCGGCATTGATCGAAAAGTACGGTTCGCCCCAACCTGTAATCCGGTAAAGTTCCTCGCTTCTCTCGATCGACCAGGCTTTAGGTGCAGGCTCTAAGGCTGACCCATTCGCAGCCTGGTGTTTAGCTTTAACCGTTTGTCGATCGGTTGGCTCTACCGCTTCCCGTTCCGAATCAGCCTTTGCAGCCGTTGACCGTGCCCCCATGCTTTCCTGACCTCGCAATCATTTCTGAAGTGCTAGTCTATCGCATCCATTCCGGTGTCGTAGGTAAGGTAGGGCACCCAGCGGCTATTCAGAATCCAATTCCTCTGTTTTGGGTGTGGGAGGCGTTGAAGGCGTAAATGGTGGTGCAGGCGCTGGAGTGGGTGTAGGAGCTGGCGTAGGCGTTGGAGTGGGTGGTTCGCTAGCTAGAAGAGGTTCGTGCTTGGCTTCGATGCCGAGCTGATTTTTGGCTGTGGCGATCGCGCTTGACACGGCTGATCTGCTTGCCTCTAACAACCCCTGTCCGGCATCTTGAGCCATGCGATCGGTGTTGGGTTTTTCAAAGTTATTGATCCATTCGCGAGTGCTCCAGCCTGTGCGGTAGCCCGTGCGCCAAATCCAGTCGCCCAATACCAGCGTCAGGCAAATAACTAACCAGAGCAGATAGCCTGTTTCCTTCAGAATCATCCAGGTTGTAGAAACAGTTTGGCTGTAGGTTGCGCCCGTTGCGGGGTCTTTGACAATGCCCCAAACCTTGGTCGCTTGCGATTGAATTTGATTGTTCATTTAAAGTCTCCTCATTCCCTGATTTCCTCGTTCCCTGCTTTAGTTATAAGCGTCAACGGTGCTTCTGTAAGCGCTACTGCAAGATTTCGATCGGCAATAGTGCTTGATGCAACTTAAGACGTGATCACAGACTATGTATAGTTGAATGTCACTGAAATAACGATCCAACTTGCCCCCCAACCCCCAATGCTGGGGGAGCAGAGCTTTCAAAGTCCCCCAGCATTGGGGGATTCAGGGGGCTTCTTCGGTAGCATTTTCCTTAAGTCAGTGCCATTCATGTATAGTTTGATCGGGTCACGATGCTCGGTTCTGGTGACTACATAGAACCACCGTTTTCGTGCGATCGTCTTTACTAGAATAGCTAAACTGGCTCTAAGATTCCCTGTCCCAGGTCAGATCCCCACCTTGTAGATCCCTGACTTTTTAGAGAAGTCGGGGATCTGAAACACATTTCAGGAAGACATGGTGTTGGTTGTTGCTACGCTTTACAAATTTGTCAGACTCCCGGATGCAGCCATGATGCAGCCGATCTTATTGTCGCAGTGCCAGCAGCAAGGGGTGAAGGGCACCATTTTGCTGGCAGAAGAAGGAATCAATGGCACGATCGCGGGTTCAAGAATGGCGATCGATGCAGTGTTGTCCTTTCTTCGCGCCGATCCCCGTCTTGCTGATCTGGAGCATAAGGAATCGTTCGCAGACGTGCAGCCGTTCGATCGTCTGAAGGTTCGCCTCAAAGCAGAAATTGTGACGATCGGTGTACCTGAAGCCGATCCGAATATGCAAGTCGGCACCTATGTTGATCCAGAAGAGTGGAACACGTTGATCGCTGATCCCGATGTGACTGTTATTGACACGCGCAATGCTTACGAGGTGAGTATTGGCAGTTTTCAGGGAGCAGAAAATCCGCAGACGCGATCGTTTCGCCAGTTTCCGGAGTATGTCCGCACACACCTCGATCCAGCTCAACATAAGAAAGTAGCGCTCTTCTGCACAGGCGGCATCCGTTGCGAAAAAGCCTCTGCGCTCATGCTGGCTCAAGGCTTCGAGGAAGTCTATCATCTCAAAGGCGGCATTCTGAAGTACTTAGAAGCAGTGCCGATCGACGAAAGCCTATGGGAAGGCGAATGCTTTGTCTTTGATCAGCGGGTTGCCGTGCAGCATGGGCTAGAACCCGGAACCCATGATCTGTGTCGCAGTTGTGGACATCCCCTTTCAGAGGCGGACAAGGCTGCTCCAAACTATGAGTATGGGATCGCCTGTCCTCATTGCGCCAGTAACCTGACAGAGAAGAAGTGATCGCGGCAAGAAGCACGACAACAGCAATCGCACAGGGGCATTTGAGTTTGAGTTTTAGGTTCTCTCCGCGCCTCTGCGATACCAACCCCTTACCTAACGCTTTCTCGCCAGCGTCAGCCCATCCCCGATCGGCACCAGGCTAAGACTCACCCGCGCATCTTGATGTAGTTTTTCGTTCAAGGCGCGAATGCAGTTAGTGCTATTGTCTTGCACTTGAGGATCGCCAACCCGCCCATACCAGAGGACGTTATCGATCGTCACCAGTCCGCCCGATCGCACCAATTGGAGCGATCGCTCGTAGTAACCGTCGTAGTTGCTCTTGTCTGCATCGATAAACGCAAAGTCAAACGTGCCTGCATGTCCAGTCGCCAGCAGTTGATCCATGGTTTCAAGTGCAGGAGCAATGTGGAGATCAATTTTGTCCGCTACGCCTGCCTGTTGCCAGTAACGACGGGCGATCGCGGTGTACTCCTCACTCACATCACACGCAACAACCTTGCCATCAGACGGCAACGCTAGTGCCACGACCAGTGAACTATAGCCAGTAAAGACTCCCACTTCCAGCGTTTTCTTTGCGCCCATCAACTGCACTAGCAGCGCCATCAATTGCCCTTGCTCTGGCGAAATCTGCATCTGGCTCATAGAATGCTGTGCCGTTTCCTGCCGTAGCTGCGTGAGGATCTCTGGCTCTCGTAGGGAAACCGATTGGAAGTAGCTGTAAAGTCGATCGTCGAGATTGATGGATTGATTTGACATAAAGGATTTTGAAATGAGGTTTCGGAATCATGAAGCTACCGCAGAGGCGCAGAGGCGCAGAGGGAAATCAAAACTCAAAATTCTTTCCTACTCCCCACTCCCTACTCCCCACTTCCCATCTTCTCCGCCATTCGCAGCTTCGCCGATCGCGCTCTCACATTCTCCGCCACTTCATCATCCTGGGGCAGAATGGGCTTCTTGGTCAGCACTTTCAGCAACTCTGATTCGCGGAACCGATGTTTGACGATGCGGTCTTCGAGGCTGTGGAAGCTGATGATGGCGATTTTGCCGTCTGGTTTGAGCCAGTGAGGGGCACGATCGATGAAGGTTTCCAGCACGGTCAGTTCTTGATTGACGGCAATTCTTAATGCCTGGAAAACGCGAGTGGCGGGATGGATGCGCCCGTACCGATATGACTTGGGCACAGAGTAGGCGATCGCCTCTGCCAGTTCTGTTGTGGTTTCAAAGGGTCGCCGATCGACAATGCGGCGGGCAATCCGGCGCGACAGCCGCTCTTCACCGTAGGTGTAAAAGATGTCTGCCAGCTTCACTTCATCCCAGTGGTTGATTACATCAGCGGCAGTGAGATCTTGCTGCTGATCCATCCGCATGTCCAGCGGTGCTTCGTGGCGAAAGCTGAAGCCGCGATCGGGGATATCGAACTGTGCGGAACTCACGCCCAAATCTGCAAGGATGCCGTCAAATTGCTGGTCGCCCGGTTGAAATGCCGCAAAGTTCGTGCGGTGGAACTGGACGCGATCGTTAAACTCAGCCAGTTTGATTTGTGCTGCCGCGATCGCCTGCTCATCTTGATCGATCGCCGTTACCTGTACATCTAGCGCAGCAGCCAGAATGAGCGCACTGTGTCCACCGCCGCCAACCGTTGCATCTAGATAGTGTCCGCCCGATCGCACAGCTAAACCTTCTAGCACCTCACGACTCAGGACAGGGATATGCACGAATGCAGTTTCTACAGGCGAGTCAGGCAAATCGGATGCGTCGTTGGGTATGTCTTGTACAGGTGCCATCAGGAGGTGTGAAGAGAGGGGGCGGAGGAAGCAGGGTGAATGCTGATAGCTGACCGCTGATAGCTGACCGCTGATAGCTGATAGCTGATAGCTGACCGCTAAAGAAGAGCATTCGACCCTACTCTATCGTTTTCCTCTCAAAGCTTGATGACGATCGCCGTTAGCTTTAACACCTTCTCCAGTCAATCAATCCGTATAATCTAAGAGAACCACTAAGTTGTTAGAGATTAGTTGTTAGTTGTTGGAAACCTCTTCACTAACAACCTACAACTAACAACCAACAACTCATCCAACTGCTCACACGGGAGACTGTTCATCTATGACAATGATCGAGACGAAGACAGAACCCATGGTGATCAACATGGGTCCTCACCATCCCTCGACTCACGGCTGCTTTCGGCTGGTTGTGACGTTGGATGGTGAAAACGTCATCGACTGTGAGCCTGTATTGGGCTACCTGCATCGAGGCATGGAGAAGATTGCCGAAAACCGTACCAACATCATGTACGTCCCCTACACCAGCCGTTGGGACTACTACGGTGGGATGTTTAACGAGGCAATCACCGTCAATGCGGTCGAAAAACTTGCCAACGTGCCCGTGCCTAAACGCGCCAGCTACATTCGCGTCATCATGCTGGAGTTAGCGCGGCTGGTGAATCATCTGCTGTGGTTAGGACCGTTTGTGGCTGACTTGGGAGCGCAAACGCCGTTTTTCTATACGTTGCGCGATCGCGAGATGATTCTCGACCTGTACGAAGCGGCAACAGGCTATCGCATGGTCAATCACAACTATTTCCGCATTGGGGGTGTTGCTGCCGATGTGCCTTACGGTTGGGTCGATAAGTGCGAAGACTTCGCCACGTACTTTATGCCCGTCATTGATGAGTACGAAAGACTCATCACCAACAACCCCATCTTTCGTCGTCGCTTAGAAGGCGTAGGCGTTTTAACCCGTGAAGAAGCCATCAACTGGGGCTGTTCGGGTCCCATGCTCAGAGCCTCTGGCGTACAGTGGGATCTGCGTAAAGTAGACCACTATGAATGCTACGACGACTTTGACTGGAAGGTGATTTGGGCAACGGAAGGCGACTGTTTGGCGCGCTACGTGGTGCGGATGGGGGAAATGCGCGAGTCGGTGAAGATTATCCAGCAGGCGATCGCAGGGCTTCCCGGTGGTCCCTTTGAGAACCTGGAAGCAAAACGCATGGAAGCAGGTCCCAAGTCAGAATGGAACGGGTTTGACTACCAGTACATCGGCAAGAAGATTGCACCTACTTTCAAAATCCCCAAAGGCGAACATTACGTCCGCCTAGAAGCGGGTCGGGGTGAAATGGGGATCTTCATCGTCGGGAACGATACCGTTTTTCCCTGGCGCTGGAAGATCCGTCCTGGTGATTTCAACAATCTGCAAGTGCTACCGAGTTTAGTGAGAGGCAACAAGGTCGCAGATATCTTTGCAATTTTGGGCAGCGTTGACGTGGTGATGGGATCGGTCGATCGCTAGTCTCCTCAAACTGCAAAAGAAGAAACCGCAAAAGAAGAAATCGCAAGAGAAGGCAGGCTTAACCACGCACGTCGCAAAAGTTGCTTGAGAATCAAGGCTTGACTGGTTTCTAGACGTGACGGTCATGTGGTGAGGACATACGAGCCTGACTAAATAACAGGGTCATCGCTTTGGGGAGCGCCCACGCAGCCTTCTCAAGGCGGTGACTCTTACGTGCGATCGTCATCGCAAAACCAGTCAAGGGAACCAGCACCCTCAGCCTTACTGACTCAAGGCGTTGAACTCACCCGGTTAATCTCGCGCCTACAAGTTCGCCATGCTCAAGCACACCTTCTAACTGCGTGCATCTAAACATGCATGGAGGAAGGGGTTGTAACCTTTTACCATTTCTTAAAGCAGTTGAGTTAGCCTAAATCCAGTTGGATTTTTCCTGAACTGTCACATCTACCTTTGGGCTGAAACGGCATGGCAATTAACCGCAGACACTTTCTTCTTTTTTTGGGTGCGAGTGCAGGTACCGTTGCCTGTAACGGGCTACCCGGTCAGCGATCGTCAGTTTTAACGGGGCAATCATCCACCACTGGCGCGATGAGCAGTAAAACGCTGCTGGGATTCAACCCACTCAAAAGCCCCATACCGCTGTCCAACAATGATTCAGTGGGCGTAAAACAGGTTTCCTTCACCGCCAACAGTGAACAACAAATTGCAGCTGATTTCGCCAGCTACGAAGTAATAGACGATCTGGTGCTGCCAGAGGGCTACACCTACGACATCCTGGCAAAGTGGGGCGATAAAGTCGGCGATTCACGCTTTGGTTACAACAATGATTACCTCTCGCTTGTAGAAACCAGCGCTGGCAAAGGCTTTTTGACAGTCAACTTTGAATATATCAGCGCGGTTTCCTGGCAGCAGACCTACGAAAAAGTGATCGGCAAAGCGCTACCGTTGCGAGAAGTCGATAAAGCGGTGAGAGCCGCCATCAAAGCGATTAAAGATGACAAGGTACCAGGACTAAATGCGTTTGCGCTAGCAGACAGCGATCCTGTGAAAGCGAAAGTGAAGCTAATTGCCCAGGAAGCTCTGACCGATCTGGGGTTGGGTGTGCTCTCAGTGCAGCGCGAGTCGGATGGTCGCTGGGTGAGAACGAATGTTGCCGATCGCCGCGTCACTGGCATCTCCGGTCTCACTGATGGACGCTATTTGAAAGCAACTGGACCCGCTGTTGCCATCTTTAGTAAGACCAAAGGGCAGGGTTATGTCGATAAACTGGGAGCCAAAATTATCGGCACCATGCAAAACTGTGCGGGTGGCACAACCCCGTGGGGCACGGTTTTAAGCGCTGAAGAAAACATTCAGGGGCAGGTACCCGAACCCGTACACGCAGATGGCACGTCGTTTGACCCCATTTATCGCCCGTTCAATATTACAGATGAAGAAATCAGTGGCTTGGGGAATGTGTTTGGGCTGGCTGGCAACAAGTACGGTTGGATGGTGGAAATCGATCCGGCAAACCCCGACGATTACGGTACGAAACATACCTGGCTGGGACGCTACCGCCACGAGGCAGTCGGCATTCGGGCAGAAGCAGGTAAGCGCCTAGTGTTCTATTCGGGGTGCGATCGGCGCGGTGGACATCTCTATAAGTTCGTCAGCAAGAGCAAAGTAAGCGACCCAAAAGATAAAGCAAACTCCAAACTGTTGACCGAGGGAATGCTCTACGCCGCTAAGTTTAACGCAGACGGTACGGGACGCTGGATTGCGCTGTCTCCCAGCACACCTGTTGCACCCGAAGCGCCCGGACGCATGGCTGGAGGAATGCTGCCCTTACCGCAACGTCCCAAAGGCGGCGTGATGCAGGTTGAGGACGATGAACAAATTACAGCTTTCCAGAAGAAATTCAAAACGCTTGGTCAACTTTATACTGGCAGCGACGCAGAAAAGCAGGGCGCAATTCTCATCGACGCACACTATGCCGGAAACGCAGCTGGCGCAACCTGTACTGCTCGTCCTGAAGATACCGAAATTGCCCCGGATGGTTCACTCTTAATCGCCTTCACATCGGGAGCCATCAGCAAGGAAGATGGCAGCCCCGATGTTCGTATCTTCAAAGGTCCAGACGGCAGTTCTGCTTACGAATATGGTTGGGTCATGCGTTTAAGCGAGGATGGCAATGAGCCAGCCGCAATGTCGTTCAAGTGGGAGATGATGGCAACAGGCGGCGAACCAGCGGCAGGTGGCTTGGGCTTCTCTAACCCCGATAATCTGGCGTTTGACCCCAACGGCAATCTCTGGATTGTGACGGACATGCCCTCAGACAAGATGAATTACCCGGTGCCTGCCGATCGCCTGGAAAAAAACGGTGTGCCTGTCAAGGCAACCAACCTGCGCGGTCTGTTTGGCAACAACTCGCTCTGGTGCATTCCCTTAGCGGGCGAAGCGGCAGGGACACCTTTCCTGTTCGGCACTGCTCCCATGGATGCAGAACTCACCGGACCCTACTTTGCGCCCGATGCCAAAACGCTCTTTTTATCAGTGCAGCACCCCGGCGAATTAAACGGCACTCGCAAAGAGATGGCAGCCGAAACCCGCCAGTACTCAATGCGGATGCCTGCTGGACAGTCATTTATGCAAACGCGCAAAGTGCCGATCGGCTCTAACTGGCCCACCAAACAGCCCAACGAGCCGCCGATTCCTGCCGTTGTTACCATCCGCCGCCGCGATCAAGGCGCGATCGCTACTTGACTCAGCTTCCAGACAGTAAGCAGTTCACTACGACCCTAAAATACGTAGAAGTTGGTCAACGTTGTCCAGGTCGCCAACAATACGGCGTACAGGATGAGGCCATGCTTTGACCAGCGTTGGTGTTGCCGAGACCTGATCAAGCTCTGCCTGCTCAGGATGCTGCGACACATCAATGATCTTAAGCGTATACGGATGGCTGAGAGATTCTTCTAGCAACCGATGCAGGGTTTGCAGCGTCCGTTCTGTTGCTGTGCTGTGTCCTGAAACAAAAAGTCGTAGGACGTAGCCTTTCGTCTCTGTCTCTGGTGCAATCGGTTCTACAATTGCGGTCTGTGGCACTTCATAGAGCTGGGCATAGGGATCGGTCTGTTCATACCGCACCATTAAATCGTGGGGTTCCCAAAGTTGCGGAAACTGTTTGCGATAGGTCGCTAAAATCACAGCATCACACAAGCCTTCTTTCAGTGCAGACGGTTGCCAGTTTAGATCATCCAGACCGAAGACGACATTCAGTAAAGTCTGATAGCGAAGCACCAGTGGTGATGCCTCAGCGACCGTCAACAGTTGCTGTGTTCGCGAGTCAAGCCAGCGATCGACCGTTGCAGTATAGCAGGGCACCAAAAAGTGAGGCGGTTCTGGCAAACCCAAAAGATCGCGTAGCGCGACGCAAAGATGCAGGTGCCAGCGTTCCTGCTTCTTATAATCGATGCCGTAAATTAAACCGCCACCGGGTGTAAACAGCGCAATGCCCTTAAAGACACCAGGGTTAGGAGCGGAATCTGGGTTCAACGTCTTTTCCTATAGGTGGCTACACGCGCCCTCTCAGCGACTGCGCCATTTCGTTTGGCTTTGGCGACATCTCCAAAGCGACTTCTTCTGTAATTCGTCCCGCTTCATAGAGTTTGTAGAGAGACTGGTTCATCGTACACATACCGTCGAAGGTACAGCGAGGAATAATTTGCTCAATCTCCTCAATTTCACCGCGCCGAATGAAATCTTTAATCGCGTCTGTGTTAATCAGAATATCGTGAAAGGCAGCGCGTTTGCCATCGGTCGTGCGGCACAGACCTTGAGAAATAACGGCAACCATTGATTCGGCTAGCGAGATCCGAATGGGTTCCTGCTGCTCTGGTTCAAACAGTTGCAGAATCCGTTCGATCGTCTTGACCGCACTGTTAGTGTGCAACGTTCCCATGACGAGGTGCCCCGTTTGTGCCGCTTTGAGAGCCGTGTTAACGGTTTCTTTATCCCGCATCTCACCCACCAGAATTAAATCTGGATCTTCCCGCAGAGCTGCTTTCAGCGCATTGTCGAATTTGCGGGTGTGAATACCGACCTCTCGGTGTTTAATCAATGCCTTTTGACTTTTATGTACAAATTCGATCGGGTCTTCAATGGTAATGATGTGCTTTGGCATCTCCTTGTTGATGTAGTCAATCATGGCTGCCATAGTGGTGGACTTACCAGAACCCGTAGGACCTGTAACCAGCACCAAACCTTTGTGGTAGTGACAAACGTCTTTGAACACAGGGGGAAGGTTAAGCTGCTCCATCGTCAAAATTTTGAGCGGAATTAACCGTAGCACCATGGCAGGACCGTGCAACGAGTCGAAGATATTGATCCGCACACGAGCAAAGTCATACTGAGTGGCAGCGTCAAAGTCCAGGGTCTCCTCAAACTCGTGAATGTCTTCTTCGCTAAGAATCTCGTGCAGCCAGCTATAGAAAGTTTCGCGATCGGTGACGGGCCAGTCTGTTGGATCAATCTCGCCCCGGTTCCGAAAGCGCGGGACTTCTCCAACGCCAGCGTGAACGTCTGAATAGCCTTTGTCGAAAGCATGTCGCACAATTTCTGCCAGCGTCGGGGAACCGTTATTCGGCTTGCGCACGTTCGCGGGTACCGATGGTGGCGCAGTGGGACGATGTCCGGCAGGGGGTGTCGCAGGCGCAGAAACGACCGTTTGAGATGCCGCAGGCTGCTGGGCATGAGACGAGACAACGGTTGGCGTGGCAGCACCAGCAGGTTGAGTTGAACCCATCATGGGAAGTGACGTACCAGCAGGCGCAGAGATAATCGTCGGTGTTGCTCCAGCAGGGGGCATAGCGGATGTCATCTGTTGCGTGGCAGCGATCGTAGTGCCGTTGTTGGCAGGCGTGCGCGCTGGCGGTGGTGGTGCTGGCGGAACACGCGGAGGTGGCGGCGATATCGGTGGACGCTGTGATTCTGTCATGTGCTACTTCTCTACGGAGCGTAGAGCGATAAAAGCGATCGACGGACTCTTGATCAAGACCCGTACCGTTGTACTGATAGCGATGGTGGCTGAGGAGCAAAACAACGCCTGTAGAACGTGCCTGGATAACCCGTGTGATGCACCCATGCTTGCTCAGGCAACTGCGATCGTTCGTCTAGGCTGCGCGTCTCTACCAAAATAACAGACACCCATCTCTAGAGCAGTTTTCCCACAACGACTGTTGTCCTATCATTTCTATGTTGAATCTCGTGAAAATAAGTTTATGAGTGACACCGAAGCCTGGTATGTCGTGAAGCAAGCGAATGGTCAATGTGTCATTTTGTCTGGCAATGACGTTGAGCCTCTACAAAAAACGGAGGAGTCTTCTGCCTCAGAGCATTGGGGACCCTACGACTCGCAGCAGGAGGCGATCGCCCGCCGCGTCGGTTTGATTCGCGCTGGCAAATGTCAGCCTGCCTGACATACGTTGCTTACTATTGCGCGCTAATGCGTTTCAGTTTTGGCAGATCACGCTTTTTGCCGACGCGTTGGCAACCGATTCAAGGCTGTCTGGTGCTGCACTGTAGGTATCTCTGTAGGTGTCTCTGGCTGCATGTCGTGCCAAAAGCTGGCAGACTTCAACGCTTGCATGATTTTAGCGACACTCTCTTCTACCGTTTCCTGGTCAGTGAAACAGTTAATGTCAGGATTAAAAGGAGCTTCATAAGGAGCATCAATACCTGTAAACTCCTTTATTTTTCCCCTTCTTGCTGCTGCATATAAACCTTTAACATCGCGCGATTCACAAACGTTGAGAGGCGCATTAACGTAAACTTCGAGAAAGTTAGGAATCATTGCTTTCATTTCATCACGCACCAAGCGATGAGGGCTAATCGTTGCAACGATCACAATTACCCCATTGCGGCTCAGCAAATTTGCCACAAAGCCCACTCGTCTAATGTTGGTATCGCGATCGTCTTTTGTATAGCCAAGCCCTTTGGATAAGTTTGTGCGGATGACATCACCATCCAGCAACTCCACATTAAGCTGCCATGTTAAAAATAAGCGCTCTAAAGTTTGCGCGATCGTAGTTTTCCCTGCACCACTTAGCCCAGTTAACCAAATGACCATACCATTCGTCTTCATGAATCAACTCAGCCTTTAGCTCAATCTACCTGGTGTCAAAAAGTTGTTGCTAAGTCTGTCCCTTACAGCGTTTGAGCTTACTACTCTTTAAGATGAAATAGCTGCTTAAATTGAATCCACTGTGTTCTTAGCTTCCAGAACTTGCTGGTCTTCATCGCTGCAATGGCAGCGTGCGTTTGGTCAAGCTGGTGGCTGAGTTGCTCTTTAAGATCATTGGTACTCTCTATACATGTAGAAACATCTTTTTGGAGTGCTTGGTTCACTTCTTGAAGCTGCTGATTTGCATTTTGAAGCTGCCGATTTGCATCTTGAAGCTGCTGATTCGCATCTTGAAGCTGGTGACGCTCTTGAGCCATTTTTACCAGCTCTGCCTGAGAAGCAGAGAAGTGACTTTGCAGGTCGGCAACTCGATTGCTCAAGCCCTGTAAATCTAGCCAATCTTTAAGTAACCAGGCAGTTGGTGAAACTAGCTCTTGATTGATGTGCGTTGAATCATCACTAAAACCTGCTGCGTTGTTGAGCTGCTGATATAACGAGTAAGCGTCTGGAAAATAGCGCTGAATCATTAGGGCGCGCTGAGAATACGATGTCTGGGTCTTTAAAGAAGAGGCATCGTAAAGCTCCTCTTTGGGAGGATTAAGTGAAAGGCTGAATTGTTGACTCACTGACTCGATAAAAGCAGTAGGATCACTAGTAATTTGATTGAGATGTATTAAAAAGCATCTGTCTGAAAAAGAGCTGTAAAAATCTAAGACAACTTGATTGTAATTTGTCCATAGATCGAGAGCAAATTGAGGATTGTGACTAAATACTTCATCGCCTCTACGGTATAGAGAATCAACCACTTCCCAGGGCGATCGATAAATGAATATAAACTTTGCTTCTGGGATTAAGTTGCCCCAAAAATTCAAGAAAAGAGTTGTTCTAGGATCTTTCCATGCCCAAGGCTGCGTTAGCGACGCATTTTTGGAGACAAGTAACTTTGCTGCATCAATATAATATTCAGGGACATTAATACTTTTTTTCAATGTCCAACCAGCTTCACAAATTCCCGTTGAACGTAGAACATCTTGATGAAAATTCAAAAAATCAAGGTTTTCAAAGTGTCCTTTTAAGTTGCCAGTGTTTCCTTCAAGAAGGTGTTGACCAACATCTACACCTGCGCTTTGTAGAAGCGATGCCGTGAGAGACGTGCCTGATCGATGCATTCCAGCAATGAGCAGAACGGGTTGCTTGCTGTTCCCGTCATGTCGCATTTAAGATAACCTCCGTGTCATATTTTGTGGTTTCTAATTGTATCCAAAATGAACTGTGAATGCTAACTTCAGCCAAGAGGCAACGCCTGATTTTTCTTTGATGCTAGAAGAGAATGGTTGAACTCTGCGTGTCTATCAGGTTGCGTTGAGCCACTCATTCATGCCTGTTTCAGCATTCTCCGTCCTGAGGGCAAAGTCCCGATGATTGCTGTGAAGATTTGATAATGACCAAAATTAATTACCCAAATTTTTTACCTGATTTTTGTGAATCTCATCGTAGAGCCAATCTTTAGTGAGTCGTGAGCGACAAGCAGGTTTTGCTTTTGTACCGCTAATCGTACTTATGCGCCGTGTGCTGTGCCCCAGTGTGATTCATCTTGACGATGGAGCCTGCTATCCGATCGAGTTCTCCCGACTTGCCTCAGATTGCAGCACCGCAGCGCTACCGTTCTCATAGTGCTACGCATGCTACCGTTTGATCGACACTAGAGCAGACCCTTCCATCTTCTCTGTTAGAGCCACTCTTACGTAGACAGCGCTCTTTACGGGTATCGCTGAGAGAGATGTAGAAAGATGTAACAATTTCCTGATTCCATTAATAAATATTGCAGCCTTTTGATCCGGTTGTTAGCTTGTGCATGGGTTGAGACCCACGATTCTTTATCTACCAATGGAGGTGCATATGTTGCTTTTAACGACGATCGTCTTAACTGGCTGGCTCTTAGCGTCCACTTTAGGTACCTGGGCTTACATGGCTGGCAACGCTAAGTAAAGCAAGGATGACAGGAGGGTTTCCTGTGCTGCCTTGAGTTCTATTCAACACAAACGAGGCATGATTCTGCTTTCAACCGCTCAAACAACTAATCACTCTCAAAGCGATCGTTGCCCAGACGTTGCTTCCAATCCAGTGATCGATCCAACGGTGGGCAGTCACCTGGGCTTACAGATACGCTTCGCGCCGCTGCAACCGATTCGGCAGTGGTTAGCAAACCTTGAACTACACGATCGCCGAATGGCGCGATCGCTTTGCTTGCTCATCCCGGCTCGATGTCCCTTCGAGCGTACTTTTCAGCTTTTTGGACGCACGCTACTTTCGATTCCGCCCCTTTGCAAACTCAACCCTTTCTATGATGAGTTGGTGGCGCTGCGTTTTCGTGCTCTTTGCTATTTAGCAGATGCCTGTGGCGAGGATATTTCACCTTTCTGCTAGTCTTGACGCTATTGGTCTCTCAGAGGTACTTGAACTGGTACTAATACAAGCGACGCTGCCAGTCCTCAGGCATTGTTCTAGACCCCAAGCCCCCAATAGTCGTCTTTTCGATGACACTCTCTAAACCTTCACGTCTATTTCACTTCGATACCGCCTGCAAGCGTCTGACGTGCGTTTTTCGGCATCGCTGATGGGATGAATCCATCTGACTGACCCTCACCCTAGCCCTCTCCCAAAAGGAGAGGGAACCAGAGTTCTTGCTCCCTTTTCCCTGGGGAGAAGGGTATAGCCCTTCGGTCATTCAAGAAAGGGGATGAGGGCAATGCATCCCGCCATTCAGCAACACTCGTTTTTCTTCACTTTTTATCTACCCGTCGATCGCTCGTCTATGCGGTCACCACGCACCTTGAGCAGGCGGGCAATGTTCTTCTAGTCAGTCTCAAGAGGGTATGCCATGCAGTTCTCATTTTCTAAGGCTAGTGCTGTTGACGTTGTTGAGCCGACAGCCCAGACGCGCAACGGAAATGCTACAGCGGCAGCACACAAATCGCTGCACGCGATCGTCAGCAAAACGGGTTCTGATCAGCCTGCTCACTTAGAAGCAGAGCAAGCTGCTCGATCAGAATTGACTCAAGCAGAGCCATTGACAGTGGTGAAGCAAACTATTGACGATCTGGAGGCGCAAGGCTTACTCATGCTGTTCGATCGGCACGATCAAGTGGCAAAGCGTCTCACTGGCGATTTAATTGCAGCAGGCGTTTTACCAGAGGACGTTCTACCACAGAGGATTCTGCAAGAGAGCGAGCCGATCGCTGAACCCGTATCCACAAACCTAAAACACGCGAAGGAGACTGATTAGGAAATAACGGCATAGTTTGTCATCAGCTATCAGCGTTTCTCTAACTGCTGATAGCTGATAGCTGACCGTTGGCTGCCACAAGGCTCAAAGCAACTGCTTCAGCGACTTTAATACCGTCTACACCAGCAGAAAGAATGCCTCCCGCATAGCCAGCTCCTTCGCCTGCTGGATATAGCCCTTTCGTGTTGATACTTTGGCAGTCAGCGCCACGCTTAATACAAATGGGTGACGAAGTGCGGGTTTCTACTCCCGTAAGGACAGCATCATGCATGGCAAACCCCTTGATTTGCTGGTCGAATATGGGGATCGCTTCACGGATTGCAGCGATCGCATAATCCGGCAAGCTGGAACTCAAATCGCACAAATGCACCCCTGGCTTGTAGGATGGCTTCACGCTTCCTAACTGAGTAGACGACTGTCGCGCCAGAAAATCACCGACTAGCTGACCCGGAGCTTCATAGGTGCTGCCACCTAACTCAAAAGCACGTTCCTCCAAGCGACGCTGCAAGTCTATCCCAGCTAAGGGGCTACCTGGATAATCCTCTGGCGTGATGCCAACGACAATGCCGCTGTTGGCATTTTTGCCGCTCCGCTCGTACTGGCTCATACCGTTAGTGACTACACGCCCGCGTTCGGATGTTGCCGCAACGACTTGCCCTCCCGGACACATGCAAAAGCTGTAGACCGATCGCCCATTCGAGCAGTGGTGTACCAATTGATAATCCGCTGCACCCAACAGGGGATGACCTGTCTGCGATCCCAACCGACACTGGTTAATTAATGCTTGCGGATGCTCGACCCGAAAGCCAATCGAAAACGGCTTGGGTTCGATATAAACACCTTGCCGATGCAGCATCTCAAAGGTGTCGCGGGCACTGTGTCCGATCGCCAGAATAACGTGGTCACTGCGGATGTACTCTCCATTGGCGAGAATCACGCCGCATACCTGCCCTTGCTCAACGTCGATCGTGTCCACTCGGCTTTGAAAGCGGATTTCGCCGCCTAAAGACTCGATCGTGTGGCGCATGTGCTCGACAATCTTGACGAGCCGATAAGTGCCAATGTGGGGTTTGTTGACGTAAAGAATCTCAGGGGCAGCACCCGCATTGACCAACTCGGTAAGAACTTTCCGCCCCTGACGATTGGCATCTTTAATTCGGCTGTAGAGCTTGCCATCTGAGAAAGTGCCTGCGCCGCCTTCCCCAAATTGGGCGTTTGACTCCGGGTTGAATTTGCGCTTGCTCCAGAAACCGAATGTATCAACGGAGCGATCGTGGACGGCTTTTCCCCGCTCTAAAATCAACGGACGAAACCCCATCTGTGCTAGTAATAGACCCGCAAACATGCCAGAAGGACCGTTACCGATGATGATAGGACGTACCTTCAGTGCAGAGGGTGCTTGGGCAACGTAGCGGTAGGTCGTATCAGGGGTAGGCACCACATGCGGATCGTGCTTGAAGCGCTGGAGCAGTCGTGCTTGTTTCGGCGTTTCGATATCTAAAATATAAACAAAGGAAACGGAACCACGTTTACGAGCGTCATAGCTACGTTTGAAGATGGTGTAGCCAATTAGATCGTCTGGGACAAGGTGCAATTTTTTGAGAATCGCGGATTGGATATCTGCTTCAGTATGCTCCAGTGGGAGTTTGATTTCAGTGAGGCGCAGCATGGACGGTCTGGCAGGATAAATAGCAGAAGCTAGGAGCTTTCTTTTTTAAAGCTAGGCTTTAACGCTCAGGGCAGCCGAGTCAACAAACAAGACTGTGGTGGAGTATGCCATCCACAACCAGCGAACCGACTCATTGTCTGCCCCAGACCGCTTCAGGACTTTGGCGCAGTGGGCTGTTCAGCCTTGATGCGTTGGGTCAGAATTTCAAGGGCTTTAGCATATTGTAAATCAGCGGACGTGCCGATTTTCTCTCGATCGCCACTCAGCGTTTGTCGTTGCTCATCAGACAGCTTGACTTCCACATCTGGCTCGATGCCGTTTTTGTTGATGTCTCGACCACTGGGTGTCAGATATTTAGCGATCGTGACTGCCAAGCCAGAACCATCACCCAGCCTACCGACAGACTGCACTAAGCCTTTACCAAACGTTTTGGTGCCAACCAACGTGGCGCGTTTATTATCCTGCAAGGCACCAGAGAGAATTTCGCTGGCACTCGCAGAGCCACCATCAACCAGCACCACCAGAGGCTTATCGGTCAGCGCCCGGTTGTTTGCCTTCTCTCGATCCTGCTCTCCTTGACGATTGACTGTCGAAACAATAGCACCTTGTTTTAACCACATCTGAGCGATTTCAATGCTGGTAAAGAGCAACCCACCTGGGTTAGAACGCAGGTCGAGAATGTAACCGCTCACGTTTTGCTTCTCTAACTTCTGAATGGCGCTCCTCATCTCAGCAGGTGCGTTGGCGCTAAACTGCACCAGCCGAATGTAACCGACTCCGCCTTGAGCCTCGTCTTTCCGATAGCTAGCACGGACGGGGTGGATCTCAATTTTTGCCCGCTTAAGCTGATATTCCATCTGCTTATCACCACGCTGCACGGTCAGCTTAACGCTAGTGCCAGGATTGCCACGAATGAGCGTCACTGCTTTGTTCAGCTCCATACCATCGGTGCTCTGGGCATCAATTTTGGTAATAATGTCTTTTGCCAAAATGCCCGCTGTGAATGCAGGCGAATCTTCGATCGGTGCGATGACGGTCAGCTTTTTTGTTTTTTCATCGGCTGCAAGCTGAATACCGACTCCGGTAAGCTCCCCAGAGGTATCAATCTGCATATTCTTGTACTCTTGCGGATCCATAAAGCGAGTGTAGGGGTCGCCCAACTTTTTGAGCATTTCGCGCACTGCTTTATATGCCTCCTCTTTGTTGGCATAGGGCTTGTTCAGATATTCACTGCGAGTCGCCTTCCAGTCAACCTTGTTAAAGGTGCCATCAACATAGGTACGATCGATGATCTGCCAAACTTCATCAACGAGTCCTTTTGGGCTTTCCTGGAAGAAAGCTTGCCCTTCGGATAGGTGAATGCCGGCTCCGGTAATGGTGACTGCACTAACTGCGATCGCTGTAGAAGCGAGAACAAGCCCACGTTTCGTGACTGCCATAAGACTGAGCTAGAGGAGAAACTGCAAAAGATTATGCTCAATCTAGCACAGCCGATCGAGGCAACGTCGTTCCCTCAACAATAGACAAAATTCTTCACTAGAACAGAATGTATCGGGCTGTTGAGCGCGATCGTCTTTGAAGCGTTGGTGGGTCGATCGCGCCTACCGTAACGTGGGTAGATAGATCATCTGATCCTGATACTCGCCTTCTAGTGAAGCTTCCGCAATAAGCTGCAATTCATCAAGGCTTTGTCCAACACTTAAATCACTGCTAAGAATAAAGATTCCAGGTATATGACGATCGTGAGCGATATGGTCAGCCAGATGGAGTGGCATTGATGCACGGTTATTTGTTACGAGGATGAACGTGTGTTCCTCGCACCAATGCAGTATTTCAGGATCGAGCGTACCTTTGGCGGGAGCACCCGGATCACCGACTGCCCAAACAACCAAATCAGGATTTAGCCGTCGCAATTGCTTTTGGTAAAGCGGATCGACGTTTTCATCCATGAGATAGCGAAGCGCCATTTTCCTGCTGTGCTGCCTCGCGTTCAGCCTTTAGTTTCATCAATCGTTGCACAGTTGGAGATGGGTTAATCCTCTGTTCTTCACGCATTCGCTGCCCCAACGCTAACCAATCTGCTACATATTTGCCAACGGCTTCTTTATGATGGAGATAGTAGAGAATAGTGGCGTAAACTTGCTCCAGCGTCACCGTGTAGAAATGGGTGACAATTTCCTCAGGTGTCTCAGCACTGTAAATATAGCGGTGCAGGATGCTCTCAATTCCCACTCGTGTACCTTTAACCCGAATATCGTCCGAACTCAAAAAGTCAAAGTAGTTATCCAGTCGAGTCGGCTGAGTCTCTAGCCCCGCAATGGATATAGTCAATAAATCGTTGCTCATTTGCTCAACTCCAGAGCCGAAAGCCGATCGCTTAAATACTGTCTTCAGCATAGCGAAAAGCCATTTAGTTGACGAATAGTATGGGTGGGCGTGATCGTCATGATGTTCGTTCCTGCGGCAACTCAGACCATCAGTCAATACCCCAAGACTTCTTATATACTTTCAGCATTTCAGCAAAAAGGTTCTGTGCAGCGTTCTGCTTCGCTTTAGCTTTTGATCCTCCCTGACCTTCTGCTGTGTAGGTCTTCCGCTCAAATTTACAGGTTGCCTCAAAGGTGAAAATTGGTAGATTAGGTGTCCCTACTCGATTTAGCTCAGAATAGTCAGGCTTCAGTTCGCCTTTGTCTGCCAAAAATTCTTGCAATGCCGAAACGGGCTGTTTACGTTCTAATTCAGCGATATCTTTTCTGACTTTTGCCTCAACTCGTTGTCTCGCTTCAGAATCTACCGTCGCCAAATCAAATGCTTGTCTAATGGCAGTCTCACATTTCTTTAGCCCGCAATCCTGATAGATCGCTCCTATCAATGCCTCAACCAAATCGGCAATCACTCTATCGGTGATCTGACTTTGAGGAATATTGGCAACGGAAACAATATCAATTTTTTGACCAATTTGAGTCAAATTATCGTTCTTAACGATCTCTGCTCTAACGTTCGTAAACCATTCTGGTCGATCAATTAAGTACTTTGAAACCAAATACTCAGAAACAACGAAAGCTAGGACTGCATCACCAAAAAACTCAAGCACCTCGTACTGCCGGATGGTAAGTGCTCTCCGATATTTGTTTAGATCCTGCGGACGTATGCCAAAATGCTGCTGCACCCACTGACGTAATTCCTGATCGTTCACGTTCATGAAAGGATTTGATTAACCTCGGTAGCTTGTATGCTCGTGTGTCAAGTTATACCTACACTGAGATTTGTTGATATTCCTGATGTGCTAGGGAGCCGAATTTTGGCTTTTGCTTGGGAAGTGATACAGCATGAAGGTCAAAGATCTGATCAAACGATTAGAGGCAGATGGTTGGTATCTAGATCAAACGAAAGGCAGTCACCGTCAATATCGCCATCCTACTAAGTCGGGAACCGTTACTGTTCCAGGTAAGTTGTCGAAAGACTTAGCTACAGGTACGCTTAAAAGTATCAGGAGGCAGGCTCAACTGGAGGATGAAAGCCAGTGCGTTACGCAGTTGTGATTGAAAAAGCAGCGGGAAACTATTCAGCGTATGTGCCTGATCTTCCAGGCTGTATTGCCGTAGGGGACACGCTAGAAGAGATACAGCAGATGATTCGGGAGGCGATCGAATTCCATCTTGAAGGAATGGAGTTAAATCGTGAATCGATTCCTGAACCGTCGAGTTTGTGTCAGTACATTGAGGTGTGTTGAAAGAAGACTGTTGGGAAGTGAGTTGATCGATCGCGTATCATCACTCCTACAACTAAAAAATGAACCATCATGTGGCTTGTAACGGTTTACTGTTCGGCTGAGAGCTGGCGCAACGATGCGAACGCCTTCAACGCAATCATGGCGCACTATACGGTCAAGCCACTTTCCACCAAAAAGATGAAAGAGGATGAGCGGCGCATCATGACCTTTCAGGTAGAAGACGTGAGCGAGGCGGAAGCCTTTCAAGATGAATGTATGACGCTGGACGGCTTTACCGCTCAGTTTGAATCGCTGTGAAGCAGCCTCGACAGGCAATTTTCTGGATTCATACGCGCCCAAGCTCATTTGAAAAGCCAGCTACGCCTCAACGCTGTCGTCTTCTGCGTCAGGCAGCGGCAGTTTTGGGATCGTTAAACTGATAACACGTTCGTCGGGGTCAAGACTAAGCGGACGATCGCCCGGTTCATCCCGACCTTTGAGTGGTACGAGGCTACCTGTTAAGCGCGACAGACGGTTAGTGTTCGTTAGCAGCGTGATTGCCGTATGCGGTGCAGCAGCGACCATACCAACAAGGGCATCGGTTTTACCAGTAAATTTAAATGATTGAGTGCCGAGGTCACCAACTGTGGAGAGACGGATGGTGTCGATCGCCAAACGCTTAGCATACCCTTGCTCTGACATTAAGAAGAGGTCGTCGCCTTGATAAATCAGCGTATAGCCGACCAGTTTTTCTTGTTTGCGCAACCGAATCGCCAGATTGCCCTGTGCAACTCGGCTTAGTGAGGGTAGTTGCTCGTCGTTGACTGCCAAGCGCAGTAAGCGCCCACCCGCTGTTGCCAATACAAGCTGATCGCCAACTTCTGCCAGGCTAACGTAGGCTAACTGGTCATCTGGCTTTAACTTCAATACGGTGAGTCCTCGCCCTGTTAATTCGTCTAACTCTGCTAGTGGCAACCGCTTGATGCGTCCTTGCTGCGTGACTAACAAGAGATCGATGTCGTCTCGCTCATCGGGCAGCACAAAACAACCGACGATCGATGCAGGATCACTTTGAGCCGAAGGCGGGAGCAATGTTACCAGGGGCGTGCCGCGTGATTTACCCGATACCTGGGGCACATCTTTAACACTGAGAGGATACGCCTTGCCGCTGCGAGTGAGGATGACCAGCGTTTGAATCGTCGTTGCAAATTCGGTTTGAGCAACAAAGTCGTCGCTCTCTTCTAGCATCTGAGTCGGCTTGCTTGCCGCTTTGCTCTGGTTGCGTTGAAAGGCTTTGGCTGTCAGTCGGCGAGCATAGCCCCGTTGAGTGAGTTCGACGACTGTTTCTTCGACTTCGGCTTCGTGGGTCGGAGTGACCGTTGTTGGTTGTTGATTATCAGTGTCTAGCGGCTGGTTGTGAGTGGTCAGTGACGGTCGATCGAGGATGAGCTGTTCGCCAATTTCTAACTGCTGACCGCTGACCGCTGACCGCTGACCGCTGACTGCAATAATCTTTGTCCGTCGGGGATCAGCGTACTTTTTCTTGAGCGATCGCAGATCTTTTTTCAACACTTTGAGCAGTTCGCGCCGATCGTCCAGCAACCGTTGGAGTTCGCGCATCCGTGCGGTCAACTCGTCAAATTCGGTTTGCAAGCTTTGCCGTTCCGTGGCAATCAACCGTCGCAGCGGCATCGAGAGAATGGCATCTGCCTGGCGATCGCTCAGGTCAAGCCGTTCCTGAAACTGCATCTTAGCGGTGCTGCCATCAGGCGCTTGGCGCAAAATATCAATTACCGCATCCAGGTTATTCAGCGCCAGCACTAACCCTTCGACAATGTGAAGGCGCGTTTCTGCCTGACTCAGTTCGTGGCGATAGCGACGGGTGAGCGTGTCTTCCCGGAAACGCAAAAACTGCTGGAGTAACTCCCGTAGTGGCATCTGACGCGGTTGCCCATCGGCAAGTGCCAGCATAATGGTGCCGAAGTTTGACTGTAGTGCGGTTTGACGATAGAGATTGGTCAGCACTTTCTGAGGACTGACATCGCGGCGTAGCTCAATGACGACCCGAATGCCATCGCGATCGCTCTCATCGCGTAGATCGGCAATACCTTCCAGTCGTCCCAGATTCACTAGCTCTGCCATCTTTTCAATCCAGGCGGCTTTATTCACCTGGTAGGGCAACTCTGTGACAATCAGTGCCGTCCGTCGGTGCCGCCCACGACCAATCTGGAGTTCTTCCACCTGAGCAATGCCCCGTACCGGAATGCTGCCGCGCCCCGTGGTGTATGCCTCCTGAATGCCATCGGTACCAATAATTTCGCCACCCGTGGGAAAGTCGGGTCCAGGGATCAGTTCAAACAGCTTGGCATCGGGCAGATCAGGGTGATCAATCAGCGCCACTAAGCCATCGACAATTTCTCCTAGATTGTGGGGTGGAATGTTGGTCGCCATGCCAACTGCAATCCCCGAACTGCCGTTGAGCAAGAGGACGGGAAGTTGCGCTGGGAGTACGGTTGGCTCCTGTTGCGAATTGTCAAAGTTGCCGACAAAATCGACGGTTGCCTCGCCAATTTCGGTAAGGAGTGCTTCGTTACCGATCGGTGCCAGTCGCGTTTCGGTATACCGCATGGCAGCAGGTGGATCGTTGTCTACCGAGCCAAAGTTGCCATGACCACCCAGCAGCGGATAGCGACTCGAAAACTCCTGCACTAACCGTACCAGCGCATCGTAAACTGCCTGATCACCGTGGGGATGGTATTTACCCAGTACATCTCCAACGACGCGGGCGCACTTGCGGTAGGGGCGATCGGGGGTTAAACCCAGTTCGTGCATCGCATACAAAATTCGTCGATGCACTGGCTTCAGCCCATCGCGCACGTCGGGTAAAGCGCGTCCCACAATGACGCTCATGGCATATTCCAGATATGACTGCTGCATCTCTGTATGCAGAGCAGTGGTAATTACAGCCATGAGCTTGATTCCTTCAGCATTGATTTCATAAAAGCTTTGTAGCATTTGCAGCAAGTGACGTTTACGATGGGGGCAATCCCCAACGCTCCTGTGTCCATTTCACAGTAAAATCGGCGCGGATAATGAAGTGGCTGCATCTGAGTCATGTTCCAAGGAAACCACAATGAAAACCGTTCTGATTGTCGAAGACGATCTGATTAACGCACGCGTCTTTTCTAAAATCTTGACGAAGCGAGGCGGTTTGGCGGTCAAGCATACTGAAAATGTGGAAGAAGTGATGCAAATTGCCCATGCTCAGGAAGCCGATATTATCCTGATGGATGTATCGCTGTCGCGCAGTGTTTACTTGGGGAAAGCGGTCGATGGTATCAAAATCACCCAGATGCTGAAAGCGGATCCGATGACGGCGAAGTTGCCGATCATTCTGGTAACAGCCCATGCGATGGAGGGCGATCGCGAAAGCTTTCTGAAGCAGAGTGGCGCTGATGCATACATCTCCAAGCCCGTTGTGGATCATCAAGCGTTTGTCGATCAGATTATGGCGCTGTTGCCTACAGGGTAGGAACCAATGACGAAAACTGTTTTGCTGGTTGAAGATGATTTGGGTAACGTGCGGGTGTTTTCGCGCTATTTGACCAAACTGGGTGGTTTGACGGTAAAGCATACCGAAGATGCCGATGAGGTGATGCAGATTGTCAAAGCGGGGCAAGCAGATCTGGTTCTGATGGATGTGTCGCTGTCGCATAGCCTTTACCAGGGTAAAGCAGTCGACGGCATTAAGCTGACTCAACTGCTGAAAAGCGACCCTAGTACCGCCTCCGTGCCCATTATTCTGGTGACGGCACATGCCATGATTGGCGACAAAGAAAACTCCCTACAGCAAAGCGGTGCCGACGACTATATTTCTAAACCCGTAGTGGACTATCGAGCGTTTATTGACCAGGTAATGGCACTGTTGCCAGGTGAGGCATAGCGAAACAAGCCCTGATGTATCAACCCTAGAACGCTGATGAGCGATCGGTTGATGGGTCATTACGCCACACATGAACTCATACCCTTTGATCAGAGGCAGCTCTGTTTCCCAGACTACCGTAAATAATTTCGTCTACGCATTCGCCAAAATACAGAGTGCGAATCGAGTTTAGCAGCTTCTCAACGCCTCGATAGGTACAATAGTACTATATTTAACTGTTTTGTGAATACCCTCAGGGTAGGCAGTGTGGCGATCGCCTAGTGACCCCGAGGTTTCCCGGTTACCGATGGCTCTGATTCCACCGCAGAAGACGCATCTGGAGCAGCATCAATAATTTCGGGCAGCGTTGGCGGCAAGGGGGACGGGATCGACACTCTGGGGAGCGGATTTGGCTCAGTCGGGTTTGGCTCAGTCGGATTTAACTCAGTCGGATTTAACTCAGCATTTGGCACGGTATTGACGGAGGGCGCGTTCACTTGTGTGTGCGGAGCACGTATCGCGCTGCGTCTCTGTGGTAAATAGCGACTGAGTTGCTGCCACACTTGCCGCAAGCGTTCTTGTCCACTTACGGAAGCTGCTGCTGGCGGGGTTGCATCGTCTGGTGGAGTTGGGGAAATTGGCTCTGTTTCTGGCTCTGACGGACGCTCTGGCGACGGGACTGGAGGGGCGATCGCGTCCTGCCTTTCTGTTTCATCTGACGGTGCCGCCTCTGGGGTTGGTTCAGGGCTGGGAGGAGACGGTTCTGGGATCGGGATTAGAGGTGCGATCGAACTGGGGCGATCGGGAAGATCCAAACTGGGTGTGGATTCTGGAGTGGGTGTGGGTTCTGGAACGGGCGTTGACTCTGGAATAGGCGTTGGTTCCAGCAACGGTGTCTCTGAGGGACTGGGAGATGGTTCTGGTATCGGTTCAACGGTGGGCGCTGGTGGAGTGTAGTTGGGGTCAACAATGCCACGCACATCAGCGGCGGAAAACTCTCCTCGCATGAGCTTTGAGAGAGGATCATCGCCATTCGGTTGGTACTCCACGATGCGTACCGTATTGTTGAATACGTTTGGTACTGGGTCACCTTTGTCGTCAAGATACTCAAGCTGCACCCAGTTTTTACCCGGCTTAAAGCCTTTGAGGTACAACGGTTGCCAGCGATCGATCACAAAGCTGTCGCCATTCACCGTGCAGCGAATGCGCCAGTCGGCAATATCATCGGTGTTATCTGTCTGAGCAACGAAATGGAGGGGCGCATTCGTCAGGTAAAAGTCCAGCAAAATTGGCTCTGCGCCATAGGTGCCTTGCGGTCGGCTGTAGGTCAGCAGCGGCAGTTCAGGATTGGGGCTATTATCCTGAGTTTTGGTGAAAACGTGAAAAGTCGTCTGCACGAAGGCACCGTCATTTTTGAAGCTTTCGTGCCAGGGACGGGAGGCAAAGGCGCGAATGGTGTGAGTTCCAGCCTCTAGATCGTTAAAGATGAGTGGCTGGCTGGTATCGTAAACTGCCTGGTACGCGCGATTATCCAGCAGGACGTGCAGGTGCGGACCCAACCCAAACGTCTCATTTTTAAAGAGGGGCAGATCTTTGACAAGGAAGCGGATAGAGACCGTGTTATCAGACAGGACTTCGTTTTTACGGGGACTGAGGATCGTCACCTGGGGCTGGTAATCGTCTAATGCCTGCCGTAGCTCTTGCAGGGCGATCGGTGGTGAGGCTTCTGCAATTTTCCCCGTGGTTTTGATGGTTGTTTGAGTGGCTGCGGAGCGCGATCGCCCCCAAAAAGCGGCATGTGCTTTATCAACACGTCCCCAACCCGCCGTGACCAGCACGATCGACACAAGTGCAAACAAGATTTTGGCGACGGTCTGCCAGCGCTTCATTCCCAACACAGAATCCACTCCTCAAAGCTGCCCATAGGGAACTATAGCGGAAAAGACCCAGCCTCCCCTGCAAAGTTTCGTCGCTAGTTTTTGGGTCGCTAGTTTTCTGCTAAAAGGTGAGGATGGGATTGATGTCGATCGCTCCTGTCTTTTTGCCTTACCCAGCAAGCAGTAATTCGTTCAGTTGGCGCTTCAACGTCGAAGACGACAGCAATGGCTTGTAAGCTTCACCTTCGTAGGGTGTCCAAACATACCCAAAGGTGAAGGGTCGGAATGCTGGAGCGGAACCCATGACTCGCCAAACTGTGTCAGCCATGACCAAGCCTGGAAAAGCTATGGTAGAGGCATCCTCAAGTAACTCACTATAGGTTCTAAACTCGTCCACTTCGACACCAACCAGGGCGTAACGAAAGGTTGGAGCCGATCGCAAGCGTTGATACAGTAAGATGCCTAGCTCGGTCATCAAGTAAGCAGTCTCTGGTGTGTTGATGCCAACCTCACTGATGCCACTTGGATAAACTCGACACCACCAGTTTGCGTCCAGAGCTTGAAAGACTTCAGCCTGACACAGTACCTGTCTACCGTTTGAGAGCATCCAGGCAACAGCGTCGAAGTGCTGAGCAAATTGCACCGCTGCAACCTGTTCCCCGCCACATTCAGCCGACAGACTAAAAATCCATGCCATCACCGCCCTCCGTTCACTGCCTTGTTCCGTCAAACCTTTACCCAATCGTCCCTGGTTTTTGCCAATGCTGTTTCATAGTTCTCTAAGAGCATTGTAGCTTTTGGCAGAATGCTGACGTGTGTCGAGTGATCCTGTACTGCTTCAAGGTCGCCACTGATTTTGCTCTCGTCAATTTGCCAAAGCTGGTCTCTGCCTGTACCGCCAAACGCAGCAGACCGACGGAATGCTGGTAAGCCTTCGATCGAGAGTGAGGCAGACATCCCTTTCCGTTTCTAAGGGCTACAGTTACAGACTCAGCCGAAGGATCGAGATTCGTTTCCGCCCGCAAGTACCCTTGTTTGTCTATCCAGTTGCTGGGTCTTTGTGCCACATCAATGTCAATGCCGGGTCGGATTCCTAGCAGTCGAGCGCTACGACCAATTTTGGGTTTGCCGTTTGCTTCTGCCATACCTCGGTAGTAAAGGTTTCCCATCAGGTGAAATAAGTTCTATGCAGTCTACAGATTTAGCAGAAGGCGCGATCGCTCCACCACAGTAATTAGCGGCACACATCATACAACTCTCTCTTAAAAAATTGTTTCATCTTCGGTTGCCTGAGAGCCGTGATCCCAGAGAATATGTCTCTAGTTTTCAGATTATTTAGTTTTACAAACACAATCGTGATCTTGCTTGACTTTTTGGTTCGGCTCAGATTCTGAAGCTCATCTACAGCCGCGATCGGAGGAGTTTGAATTATTGTTAATTGCGTTCAAGTTCGGCGTAACACGAGTCCTATAATGACACGATGAGAACCTCTACCAGTCTGTTTGTATTGCCAGCACGAACCTCACGGGTTCTGATGGCGATCGTTGCTCCGTTCTTAGAACTGCGATCGCTGCTTGCAGTCTTATGTCATTCAGTGAGCTTGGAAGCGATTCCGATGCACACGGATGGCTGCTCACTAGGGCAAAAGGCTGTTTGTCAGCATCAGGGCAGCGGCTGGCAGGGGGGATTCCTCGTTCCTTGTCTAGAGAGAGGAGAGTCTCAATGACAATTACTCCACGGGAGCGCGAAGCGAAGGTCAAGGTTACGGTTGACAACGATCCGGTGCCAACTTCTTTTGAGAAGTGGTCGCAGCCTGGTCATTTCGATCGCACCCTGGCTAGAGGTCCCAAAACCACCACCTGGATTTGGAATCTTCACGCCAACGCTCATGATTTTGATAGCCATACTAGCGACTTAGAAGACGTTTCTCGTAAAATTTTCAGTGCTCACTTCGGTCATCTGGCTGTTGTGTTCATCTGGCTCAGCGGCATGTATTTTCATGGCGCTAAGTTTTCAAACTACGAGGCTTGGCTCACCAACCCGACTGGCATTAAGCCCAGTGCCCAGGTTGTG
The DNA here is from genome assembly GCA_019358895.1 of Tildeniella nuda ZEHNDER 1965/U140. Taxonomy (GTDB): domain Bacteria; phylum Cyanobacteriota; class Cyanobacteriia; order Leptolyngbyales; family Leptolyngbyaceae; genus Stenomitos; species Stenomitos nudus. Next base: position 164,350 of record JAHHIG010000011.1, read on the forward strand.
TGGCCGATTTTCGGACAAGAAATTTTGAATGCAGATGTGGGCGGTGGTTTCCACGGTATCCAAATTACATCTGGCTTTTTCTACCTGTGGCGGGCATCTGGCTTTACCAACAGCTTCCAGCTTTACTGCACCGCGATCGGCGGTCTAGTCATGGCGGGTCTGATGCTGTTTGCTGGCTGGTTCCACTACCACAAGCGGGCACCCAAACTGGAATGGTTCCAGAATGTGGAATCGATGCTGAACCACCACTTGTCTGGTTTGTTCGGTCTTGGTTCGCTCGGTTGGGCGGGGCACCAGATTCACGTCTCGCTGCCCATCAACAAGCTGCTGGATGCAGGGGTCGCTCCGAAGGACATTCCCTTGCCCCATGAGTTCATCTTGAACTCGAAGCTGATGGCGGATTTATACCCCAGTTTTGCGAAAGGTTTAACCCCCTTCTTCACCCTCAATTGGGCAGAATATTCGGACTTTCTGACCTTTAAGGGTGGCTTGAACCCCGTTACAGGTGGTCTGTGGCTGTCGGATACAGCACACCACCATCTGGCGATCGCGGTTCTGTTCATCATTGCGGGACATCAATACCGCACCAATTGGGGTATTGGGCACAGCATCAAGGAAATTCTGGAAGCACACAAAGGTCCCTTTACTGGCGAAGGTCACAAGGGTCTCTATGAAGTGCTGACGACTTCCTGGCATGCTCAATTGGCAATCAACCTGGCAATGGTCGGCTCTTTGAGCATCATCGTTGCCCAGCATATGTACGCCATGCCGCCCTACCCTTATATGGCGACGGACTATGCGACGCAGTTGTCTCTGTTTACGCATCACATGTGGCTCGGTGGTTTCTTCATCGTAGGTGGAGCAGCGCACGGTGCCATCTTCATGGTGCGCGACTACGACCCTGTCGTGAATCAGAACAATCTGCTCGATCGCGTGCTGCGCCATCGGGATGCGATTATTTCGCACCTGAACTGGGTGTGTATCTTCCTGGGCTTCCATAGCTTTGGTCTGTACGTGCACAACGACACGATGCAGGCGCTGGGTCGTCCTCAAGATATGTTCTCAGATACTGCGATTCAATTGCAGCCTGTGTTCGCGCAGTGGATCCAAAACCTGCATACGCTTGCCCCAGGTACAACCGCTCCCAATGCGCTTGCTCCAGCCAGCTATGTGTTCGGTGGTGAGACAATTGCGATTGCGGGTAAGGTGGCGATCGCGCCGATTCCGCTTGGTACGGCGGACTTCCTGGTGCATCACATCCATGCGTTCACCATCCACGTCACCGTGCTGATTCTGCTGAAAGGTGTGCTGTATGCCCGTAGTTCGCGTCTGATTCCAGATAAAGCGAATTTGGGCTTCCGCTTCCCTTGCGACGGACCTGGTCGTGGCGGCACCTGCCAGGTTTCTGGTTGGGATCACGTCTTCCTCGGTCTGTTCTGGATGTACAACTCGCTGTCGATCGTGATTTTCCACTTCAGTTGGAAGATGCAGTCAGATGTGTGGGGAACGGTCAATCCAGACGGCACGATCGCTCACATTACAGGCGGCAACTTTGCTCAGAGTGCGATCAACATCAACGGTTGGTTACGCGACTTCCTCTGGGCACAGGCAACGCAGGTGATTACCTCCTACGGTTCAGCGCTCTCGGCTTACGGCTTACTCTTCCTGGGTGCACACTTTGTGTGGGCATTCAGCTTGATGTTCCTGTTTAGCGGTCGCGGCTACTGGCAGGAGTTGATCGAATCGATTGTTTGGGCGCACAATAAGCTGAAGGTTGCCCCGGCAATTCAGCCCCGCGCACTGAGCATCATTCAGGGTCGGGCTGTGGGGGTAGCACATTACCTCCTGGGAGGGATTGTCACAACGTGGGCATTCTTCCTGGCTCGTGCACTGGCACTTGGATAAGCGCGAGGAGAACGAAGTAGAACTATGGCAACTAAATTTCCCAAATTTAGCCAGGACCTCGCTCAAGATCCGACCACTCGTCGGATCTGGTATGGGATCGCCACTGCCCACGACTTTGAAAGCCACGACGGGATGACGGAAGAGAATCTTTACCAAAAGATTTTCGCCTCTCACTTCGGTCACCTGGCAATCATCTTCCTGTGGACCTCTGGCTCCCTGTTCCACGTAGCGTGGCAAGGCAACTTTGAACAGTGGATCAAAGATCCATTGAACATCCGTCCCATCGCCCACGCGATTTGGGACCCTCAATTCGGTCAGCCAGCGGTCGATGCCTTCACTCAAGGTGGAGTCAACTACCCGGTTGATATCTCTTACTCTGGTGTTTACCAGTGGTGGTACACGATCGGGATGCGGACGAATGGTGAACTCTACGCGGGTTCGCTCTTTCTCTTGTTCCTATCGGCGGTCTTTCTGTTTGCTGGCTGGCTGCACTTGCAACCCAAGTTCCGCCCGTCGCTTGCCTGGTTTAAGAATGCCGAATCGCGGTTGAATCACCACCTGGCAGGTCTGTTTGGCGTGAGTTCGCTGGCATGGGCAGGTCACCTGATCCACGTGGCGATTCCCGAAGCGCGCGGACAGCATGTAGGTTGGGATAACTTCCTCTCTACCCCACCGCATCCGGCTGGTTTAGCTCCCTTCTTCAGCGGTAACTGGGGCGTGTATGCCGAAAACCCTGACACCCCTGGGCATGTGTTTAGCACATCTCAAGGTGCTGGTACGGCGATTCTGACCTTCCTGGGTGGCTTCCATCCACAGACTGAATCGCTCTGGTTGACGGATATGGCGCATCACCATCTGGCGATCGCCGTCCTGTTCATCGTTGCTGGTCACATGTACCGCACCAACTTTGGTATCGGTCACAGCATCAAAGAAATGCTGGACAGCAAGAAAGGTTTGTTGTCTAGCAGCAGTGAAGGTCAGTTCAACCTGCCTCACCAGGGCTTGTACGAAACCTACAACAACTCGCTGCACTTCCAGTTGGGCATCCACCTGGCGGCATTGGGTGTGATTACGTCTCTAGTCGCGCAGCATATGTATGCGCTGCCACCTTACGCTTTTCTGGCGAAAGACTTCACGACGCAGGCATCCCTGTATACCCATCACCAGTACATTGCTGGGTTCTTGATGGTCGGTGCGTTTGCTCACGGAGCCATCTTCTGGGTACGGGATTACGATCCAGACCAGAACAAAGGCAACGTGTTGGATCGAGTGCTACAGCACAAAGAAGCCATCATCTCTCACCTGAGCTGGGTTTCGCTGTTCCTCGGGTTCCACACGCTGGGGCTATACGTGCACAATGATGTCGTTGTTGCCTTCGGTACGCCCGAAAAGCAGATTCTGATTGAGCCTGTGTTCGCACAGTTCATTCAGGCATCGCACGGCAAGGTGCTGTACGGCATGGATGCGCTGCTGTCGAACCCTGACAGTATTGCAACCACTGCCTGGCCCAACTACGGTAACGTCTGGTTGCCCGGTTGGTTGGATGCCATCAACAGCGGTACAAACTCCTTGTTCCTCACCATTGGTCCTGGCGATTTCTTGGTTCACCATGCGATCGCGCTGGGTCTGCACACCACCACCCTGATCTTGGTCAAGGGTGCGCTGGATGCACGTGGCTCAAAGCTGATGCCGGACAAAAAAGACTTCGGCTATGCCTTCCCTTGCGATGGTCCTGGACGGGGCGGTACTTGCGACATCTCAGCGTGGGATTCGTTCTACCTGGCGATGTTCTGGATGCTCAATACGATCGGCTGGGTGACGTTCTACTGGCACTGGAAACATCTGGCTGTCTGGTCTGGTAACGTGTCTCAGTTCAACGAAAGCTCGACCTATCTCATGGGCTGGCTCCGCGATTACCTTTGGCTCTACTCTGGTGCGACCATTAACGGGTACAACCCGTATGGCATGAATAACCTGTCGGTCTGGTCCTGGATGTTCCTGTTTGGGCACCTGGTTTGGGCAACGGGCTTCATGTTCCTGATCTCCTGGAGAGGCTATTGGCAAGAGCTGATCGAAACCCTGGTTTGGGCACATGAGCGCACCCCACTGGCGAACCTGGTTCGCTGGAAAGATAAGCCCGTTGCGCTCTCGATCGTCCAGGCTCGTGTGGTTGGTCTCGCTCACTTCACGGTTGGTTACATCCTTACCTACGCTGCCTTCTTGATCTCTGCTACAGCAGCCAAGTTCGGCTAGCGCATATCAAGCAACGTTAGTGCTGTAGCAATGTAGCAAAAGTCCCTCGCTGTAATGGCGGGGGACTTTTGCTTAAGGAGTCCTCCGCCATTACTCTTACTTCTCACTACCATGCGCCAATACCAGCAGGTACTCAAGCTTCAAACCACAGGCAAATCGCTTTGCAGAGTGACCCAGAAAGTGCAGGCGATCGTTGCCGAGTCGCAAATGCAAACCGGACTGTGTACTCTCTTTTTACGCCATACATCGGCTAGTTTAGTGATTCAGGAAAATGCCGATCCTGATGTGTTGAAGGATCTAGAAAACTTTTTTGCCAAGCTAGTGCCAGAGTGGGAAAACTACATCCACAGCACCGAAGGACCCGACGATATGCCGGCTCACATTCGCACTACACTGACGCATACATCGAAGCAAATTCCGATCGCGCCAACGGTCGCCTTCTTCTCGGCACCTAGCAAGGCATTTACCTGTGGGAACATCGCCAACACGGTCACATCCGCGAGTTGGTGGTTCACCTGAGCGGAAGTTAAAGATGGTGGAGCAAATGACTCAGGGAAAAGGGCGATCGGACTTCCCCTTCAAGTCTCTATTCTCTGCTTATTTCTTGAGATAGCACAAGTTTCTGAGGTGATCTGCTATCTACCCAACTTGGAGTGTTCATATAGAGACATTCTGTCTATCTGGCTGATTTGTGGTGTTATCCGAAAGTTCTCAGTCTAACGGCAAAAGCCAGCGGCAGCTAGAAAATTTTGCATCACCACTAACCGAACACGGTTGTTGGCTACGCTGACCTTGTCAACCGGATGTTTAGTAGTTACACAACTTTAATCTTGGCACCTCGGTGAGCTTTAACACATAATAGATTTGAACAGGAGGATAAGAACAAAAGAGGTTCATATTTAGGTATGACGAAGGATTACATTTGGATTGTGACAGATGATGCTGTCCCTACCTCAACAGAGGGTGAGAGAGGTGGTTGGGGTGATCAACTACGCCAAAAAGTACTGAAATACAAGGAAGTAAAGTTACCAATTGCTGACCTTGAGCAGAAGATGAACGAGTTTCTCCAACTTGTGGGAAGACTGTTCAAGCAAGTGGATGATCAGATTGGTTCGCAATCATCTATGCAGTTGGATGAAGTGGAATTGTTAGTTGAGATTGGTGGAGAAGGCGAGATTAAATTAGTTGCTGGGGGAAAGGCAACCGGAAAGGGTGCGATTACATTAAAATTTAAGCGTTTTGAAGCACAACATAATGAATAATTGGGCAATTGTTGTTGGCATTAACAAATACGAATTCTTGCCTGAAGAAGCGCATCTAAAGTTCGCCACTCGTGACGCAGAGGAAATTAGAAGATTTTTGTGTGAGCAAGCAGGATTTCCAAAAGATAATGTCTTACTGTGTTCCGATAATTCTGCACCAATCAACAATTCACCTACTCGCCCTTCACGATCTTATTTACGGATATTGCTACGCGAGAAAATACCTGTGCAAGCTGATTGCTTATGCTTCTTCTTTGCAGGGCATGGAGCAGTCGGAGCAGATAAACAGGATTATCTGCTGCCATACGATGTTGATCCCAACGATTTAGAAGAAACCGCCATTTCAACTCAATTTGTAATCAATCAAATAAGAGATCGTCAAGCCAGGAATGCTGTTCTTATTTTTGACATGTGTCGTAATGAAAGCTCATATTCTAGCAGGAGTGCTGGAGATGCTGTGGGCAGCAGAACGGTTGAGATTGCTAAACAACAAGGCATTGTCACCCTATTTTCTTGCAGTAAAGGCGAGCGATCTTATGAAATTGCTGACCTTGAGCATGGAGCTTTCACATGTCAGCTTTTGGAAGGGTTAAAGCAGCATACAATTCCACGATATCTGGAGACCTACTTGAAACGAGAAGTGCCAGAACTTAACCGTAAACATGGAAAACCGACTCAAACTCCTCTCATCATCCCTGAATCTATTGGGAAGTGCGACCTCCCTCTGTTTCCGAAATGTATCACTGAAAAAGATATTGAAAGTTTACAAAGTAGTACGTCGCAAGCTGAACAGAGTGGAGACATTACTAGAGCGAGGGATTTGATCGATGTATGGTGGAGAATAGCCGAATTTGACTCTTCAAGACTACAAATAGTACGTCAAGAAACTGAACGTCTTCAAAAAGCGATTCACGAAAATTTGCAGCTAAACCTTAGTGGCAAGCCATCAGATGAGATTGTTCCAGTTTCCAAAGATACTGCTAAATCAACATCTACATCACGAACACCTGTTCAAAGACAGAAAAACACTACAGCGCCTCGTCTTCTAACACCACCTGTACGCCCAACTCAACAATCAGTAGAGACAAATTCTTTAGCTGATTTTTATAGAGAACCACCAAGCGGGTGTTTGCCCATAACTAATGATTTTCTTGACCAACGAACACCTAAAACTATTAACAAAGAAACTCTTAATTTGTACTTTGAAGGATATGATCCTGGATGGGAAGAAATACTCACTAACTGCATTCCGCATCGAGAGATTGTTAAGCAATTAACTCATACTTTGCAGACTCATCGAGATCGAGGATTTCGGGTTACTTTACTTGTCGGACCTGGAGGTGAGGGAAAGTCAACTGCGCTGCGGCAAGTAGTTTGTCGGCTGGTTAAGGAGGATTCAGGTTTCCACATTGTTTGGTGGGAAGATCCAGACATTTCTGAAATGAGAAACATCTTGAGTAAGCTACCTAAACTAGACAATACTTCTAAATGGTTAATTGTTAGTGACGACCCCTCTTCTCAAGTCATTGAATCGATTAATAAATTACGTTTAACCCCAATAGATCGAAAAGATATTCAGTTTTTAATCTGTTGCCGTGACACAGTGTGGGAGAATTATGGCAAACCTTTAGATTGGGGAGCGCAATTCACAAGAAAACCCATGCCCAAATTGAAGCAAGAGGAAGCTCAACAAATTGTCAGGGCATGGAAAGAAGCAGGAGCGTTAGAAAACAAATCTGAAGAGGAGGCGACACAAGAATTACTGAAAAAGCAAAAATCAGACAAGGCTGCCTTCTTAGCGGCAATGCTACAAGTACGAAAGAATCAAACTTTAGAAGAGAGAGTTGGAAGAATTCTGGAGGATATGAAATGCTCACCCAATGGTGACAGTCTTGTTGATGCCTATGCCTGTATTGCTGCAATGCATGCTGAAGGACTTAAGCTGCTGAAGCCTGCTATTTTAGCAAAAGCAATTGAATACCAACCCAGTAAACTTCAAGAGGATATTTTAGAAAAGCTAGGAAATGAAATCGTCGCATCTGGCTCAGATACTCCCATTTTGGTGCGTCATCAAGTAATAGCGGAGACTGCGGTTAAAATTCTATCGAGCGCGCCATATTCAAAAAAGTTTGAAGATGATATATATCCGCGCTTAGCCGGGGCAGCCGAAACTTTAAGCCCTTCTTTGAGTGAAAATGAAATAATGAAGTGGAGATACGATTTTCCAAAACACTTCGCCGAGAACGCAGAAAATTCAAGGATTAGTGTGGCTATTTGTATCGCTGAAGCTCTCTATAAAGTAGAGCGATCGCATCAGTTGTTTACTCATCTCGCTCAATTTTACCGCAAAGACAATAGACTCAAACAAACTACGACACTCTTTCGTGAGTCTTCTTTCACGGACAGCCAAAGAGATAGAAAGTTTTATTCTGAGTGGGCTACAGCAGAACGCGACAGTAAGAATTACGAATTTGCAGCTTGGTTGTATGCAGTTGCTTTATCAGATAGCACCCCAAAATCCTTGAACAAAGAAAATGCGATGGTGTATCTTTCAAACATTGGTTTATGCTTCTTTGAATTGCACCAGCACCCCACTGATGCTTGTGCTAAAGCATTAGTGGGGTCTGCACAACTTGGACTTCGTATTTCAAAAACTGCTGATTACCGGAATATGGACAAGACAATAAGCGATTTAAGGAAGAACGAAGAAAGAGCTAGATCATTAGACATTCGTGATGTCCCTGAGGGATCAGCATTTGAAAACCTTTTAATGGGAATTGCAGAGGTACGCCAGAAAGTTCAGGAGAAATCTTCCCAAAATGCTAAAACAAACTTACCTTGCTGGATTCAAAACTTAGGAGATTTAGAGTTTCAAGCACTGAAGAAGATATGAAAGCTTAGTAAGTTGGGTAGAAGCATGAAATCCAACGACCCAGAAGAGATTGGGTTTTGTAACCTCAACTCAACTAGAGCAAAGGTTGATCGCACCCAAACTTAAAACAGAGGCTTGAAATATATGGAAACTAAGCTAATTTTGACCGAGAAAGATATCAAGCGGGCGATCGACTGGCTTAGACCTCCTATAATTTGCAAGAGATCCATCTGTACAAACTCCAGGAGAAGCCATGAGCCAGCAAGCCAATATTGCCGCAACGCAGCGCCTCGGTGAAGCCGTGAACAGTGGCAATCTCGATGTCTTACACGAAGTCTTTGCACCAAATGTGATCGATCGCGATCCAGGCTCCGATCAGCTTCCAGGACCAGAAGGCTTCATCCAGTTTTTCACGGGTTTTCGGGCTGCCTTCCCAGATCTCAGCATCGGTGTGGAACAAATGGTTGCTGATGACGATAATATCGCGATCGCCTACACCATTACCGGCACCCATCAAGGCGACTTCCTCGGTATTCCAGCAACAGGTCGCCCAATCAAAGCCCGTGGTGTGCAAATCGCGCGCTTTGAGCATGGTCAGATTGTCGAGCGGTGGGGTAGCTCCGACCAACTCGGCATCCTACAGCAGCTTGGCGTAAACCCGATCGCCGCCACTTAAGGGACAGCTTCTAACTCCACCGCCACGTTCGGTTAGCGCACATGAAGCCTAGCTAAATCCCTCACTCTCATATTGAGGGACGTTTGCTTAAGGAGAACCCTCACCTCCCTTTCTTGCAACTCAAAACGCAAAACTCACAACTCAAAACTTTCCTACCCCTCACTCCTCACTCCTCTCCCCTCACCTTCCATGCGCCAACATCAGCAGGTACTGAAGCTTCAAACAACAGGCAAATCACTTTGCAGAGTGACTCAGAAAGTGCAGGCGATCGTCGCTGAATCGCAAATTCAAACGGGACTTTGCACGCTCTTTTTGCGTCACACATCGGCGAGCTTACTGATTCAAGAAAATGCCGATCCGGACGTACTAAAGGATCTAGAAAACTTTTTTGCCAAGCTGGTGCCAGAGTGGGAAAACTACATCCACAGCACCGAAGGTCCAGACGATATGCCTGCCCATATTCGCACCGCGCTGACGAAAACATCGGAGCAAATTCCGATCGCCAACGGTCGGCTTGTTCTAGGCATCTGGCAAGGTATTTACCTATGGGAACATCGGCAGCATGGTCAGATCCGAGAGTTGGTTATTCACCTGATCGGAAGTTAAGAGATTAAATAACCGTGCGATCGATGCTTTGAGTCTAGAGAAGCAGTTCTTGAGACACGGATGAAAATCTCATAGAATCAAAGCATGAAATTTGAGTGGGATCAGCAAAAGAACACGGCAAATGTTGCCAGGCATAAGCTTGATTTTGCAGACGCACCGAGAGTCTTCCGCCTACCCCTCCGTATTTCCCTGGATGAGCGGCAAAACTACGGAGAGGATCGATGGATTGGTATCGGGATGCTTGATGGGCGTGTAGTCGTTGTAGTTTTTACAGAACTAGGCGACCAAACAATTCGTATTATTTCACTTCGTAAAGCTCTGCCCTATGAACAAAAACGCTATGAACAGTTCCTCAGAAACGAATTGGGAGAAAGTTGATTCGCTGACAGAAGAGGAGATCGATACCTCTGATATTCCGCCATTGACGGAGGAGTTTTTCAACAAGTCGCGATGGTGGAAACCTGTAGAGTCATTAAGCGTTCTGGTTCAAGTAGATCCCAACACACTCGCCTGGTTTCAAGCTCAAGGCGAGGATTACGAAAAGAAAATGGCTGCGGCACTACGGATTTATGCAGAAGCTCACAAGACGTAATCAAACTCAGTGCAAGCGCCAGCCAACGGTCGTCTGATGCTAGGCACTTGGCAAGGCATTTACCTGTGGGAATATCGCCAGCACAGCCATACCCGCGAGTTAGTCGTCCATCTGAGCGGAAGTTAAAGATTGTGGAGCAAATGACGTAGAGAGAAGGATGAGCGGGCTACACCTTAAAATCTTTAGTCTCTGCTTATTTTCTTGAGGTAGCACGATCTTACGAGACGATCTGCCTATCTATCCAACTTGGGGTGTATACAGAGACTCTCCGCCTATCTAGCTGATTTGGGGTGTTATGCAGAAGCTTTCAGCCGAATAATAATTATGTAGCTTTAGTTCTGAGTGAGCGCATCGTTGGTCAAGTTTCTGTTGATTCTCTACAAAAAAGCTGTAATGCAGTAGATCCGCATATTTTGCAATCAGTAGAAAAATCAGATTTTAATGAGTTGGTCTGGATAGGTATGAGTAGCCCTTCAACAATTGCTGGAATCCTAAGACAAATTCTTAATCACACAGCCAAGGCTAATCCCATCTTGAGAGCTAATTTACGAAAAGGGCTTTCAAGAACACAGATTAAGCAGATAACTCATGCTTTTCCATTCCGTCTACCAAGGGAAGTCGAGGAATTATATCAATGGCGTGATGGGATGAACGTTGAAGTTCATGATGATTTCTTATTCCACTATCACTATTTTCTGCCCTTACACAAGGCTCTTGAAGAGTACCAGATGAATTTAACCTGGAGAGTCCTTGGCGATGATGATCCAACGATCATTCCCAACCTACTACCATTATTCAGTTTTCAGGGTGAGTTTTATGGTGCTTATTGTCGCCGCGAAAAGCAAGATAAAGCACCTATTTATTTTGTTTTTCACGATGAAGGCATAGTTTATGATAGCCTCACATCAATGTTATCAGCGATTTTAGAATGCTATGAGGGGCTGTTTTAAAAGCCGGATCGACCGTAAAAAAGCTCACACGGTTAGGCTGTCAGTAGTGAACTCCAGCACCGTGAGAGCGATGGTTAAATTCTACTCAAGCAACCTGACCCGCGCCCAATTTGACTTAATCCAACCGCTGCTGCCGCCTGCCAAACCTGGCGGTCGTCGCCGCAGTACCAGCCTGTGGGCGGTGCTCAACGCCATTTTTTACGTGGTCACGCAAGGGTGTAAGTGGCGCGATATCCCTGGTGATTTTCCCGCCTGGCAAACGGTGTATACCTACTTCCGCAACTGGCGCAAAGACGGTACCTGGAAAGCGATCCACGAGCGGTTACGAGCGTGGACACGGGCAGCGGTTGGACGCGCTGAAAGTCCTTCGGCAGTGATTCTCGATAGTCAAAGTGTTCCCACACCAGCCATGGTGCAGCAAGCGGTCGGCTTTGACCAGTTCAAAATGACGAAGGGACGCAAACGCCATACGGTCGTGGATACCTTGGGCTTGGTCATGTGCGTCTTGGTCACAGCCGCCAGTGTGCCCGAGCGCGAAGGCGGCAAACAAGTGTTGCAGCGCCTATCTGCATTAGGGGCTAAAGTCAGTCGGCTCTACTTAGTCTGGGTTGATGGTGGCTATAGTGGGCAGCCCTTTCTGCAATGGGTGATGGATCACTTGCGTTGGGTCGTGCACGCGGTGCTTAGACCGGAACAGACTCAAGGCTTTATGCTGCTCAAAAAACGGTGGATTGTGGAACGGACGTTTGGCTGGTGGCAATGGTATCGCCGCCTCAACTACGACTACGAAGCCTTACCAGCAACGGCTGAAACGATGATTTATCTCGCCATGATTCGACTGATGGTGCGGCGGTTGGCGTAATTTGTCACACCCCGCCCCCTTTTCAAACAGCCTCTTAGTAGCTTGTATGCACAAGCTGCTCATCATTTTGAATGCAATCGTCAAGCAGGGCAAGGCTTGGGTGTCTCCTACCGCAGACGCTAAACCCGAAATAGTTACCTTTCCCGCTTGACTTTCAAGATAATCGCTAAATCCCTCGACCAAGAGGCGAGGACTTTGCCTTTAGCTCCTTTCTCCCTAGGGAGAAGGGCTGGGGATGAGGGCAAAAGATCTGTAGCCTTTGCAATTTGATTTGGTGTAACACACCGCTGACCGCTGACGGCTGACCGCTGACCGCTGACGGCTAACCGCTGACCGCTGACCGCTGACCGCTGACCGCTGACCGCTGACCGCTGACCGCTCAAAATGACTACACTAAAAGCGATTCCCTCCGTAGCAATGAGCAAGAAGACACGATGGCTGAGATTGCAATAACCCAACCGATACCCTGCTGCGAACCGTCCGAAACCGTTGCCTACGACGTGGAACAGGCAGTCTTAGAACGCTATGAAGCGGGGGCACGTCAGCCCGAAGCTGCGCTCTGCTGCCCCACCGATGGCTACGATGCTCAGTATCTCGCCAAACTTCCCGCCGAAATCGTTGAGAAGGACTATGGCTGTGGCGATCCAACAAAGTACGTAGCGATCGGTGAAACGGTCGTTGATCTCGGTTCCGGTGCTGGCAAAAATTGCTACATTCTGGCTCAAAAGGTTGGCGCAACAGGACAGGTGATTGGCGTTGACTTCAATGATGAAATGCTGTCGCTGTCGCGCAAATATCTTGATGTGATGGCAGAGACGCTCGGCTACCGCAATGTTTCGTTTGTGAAAGGCAAGATTCAAGACCTGGCGCTGAATCGCGATCGCGCCCAAGACTGGCTCTCGCAGCATCCCATCACGGCGCTCGATCAATTGAGTGTCTTTGAAGTGGAGTGCGATCGGTGGCGGCAGGACGAACCGTTAATTGCTGACAGTAGTGTGGATGTCGTCATTTCTAACTGCGTCCTCAACCTGGTGCGCCCTCAGGACAAACAGCAGCTTTTTCAAGAAATCTACCGCGTCCTCAAGCGGGGTGGGCGAGCGGTCATTTCGGATATCGTCTGCGATGAAGACCCGACACCAGACATTTTGAATGACCCCAACCTCTGGAGCGGCTGCATTGCAGGAGCGTTCCGCGAAGATGCCTTTTTGGATATGTTTGAGCAAGCGGGCTTTTACGGTGTGGAAATTCTGGTGCGGCAGGCAGAACCCTGGCAAGTCATCGACGGCATTGAGTTCCGCTCAATGACGGTACGTGCGTTCAAGGGCAAAGAGGGTGCCTGCTGGGAACGCAACCAGGCAGTTGTTTACAAAGGTCCCTGGAAAGCGGTGCAGGATGACGACGGACACACGCTCTATCGCGGTCAGCGAATGGCAGTGTGTGACAAAACTTTCCAGATCTATACCGATCCGAAAAGTCCCTATCAGCAGGACATCATCCCCGTTCTACCGCAAATGGATATTTCTTTAGCAACGGCGGAACCGTTCAACTGTGCAGGCGATCGCGTCCGTCATGCCCGTGAAACCAAAGGCACAGAATACCGCGTGACAATCACAAACGCTGCTAGCTCATGCTGTGATCCCGCTGATTGCTGCTAGGGAGTGTGTTAGAGGACGTTCGCTAATCGTTAAAGATCATTCTGCAAGGCGCTGTTGCTCATCGCGTTCTAACAAGCGCTGCTTGAGCTTCCTGCGCAGTCGATGCAGTGCTCGTTTACCAACCAGTGACAGGAGATAATTAGCCGCGATCGTCGGGGTTCTAAAAAACCCCAGCGTCACCAACTCATTCACGATCGCGGCATTTTCGGGGTTTAACTCTACTCGCTGTTTGGACATGTGCGCCTGATGCTCTTACAAAACGTATGGGTTTTTCTCGCCTGGTAGAGCACTTAAACCGTCAGCTTTTCGACTTTAGACACTAGAAGCATCACGCTTCAGTGCCAAGCCAAGGGCTGCCAGTTTTATTTGTGTCAACAACGAGATTGATTAAGTGGCACCATCCCTTTGACAGCCCCGCGCCAATTGGGTCGTGTTAGTTTGCTGGTACTTTTACTTGTACGCTCTGAGTCTTGACCACTGCCCTGATCATGCAAAACATCCTCTCCAGAAGGAAATGCAACGCTTTCTTGTTAGGGTTGTGCGGTTCCCATCTAATCCATAACGCATAAATTTTAGAGATAGATGGACTTGATTCACATAAGGTTTGCAAAAGAAATATGGGGAACCTTTTTGAACTACTGTCTCGATCGCTGCGACCACTTGCCAGAGTGTCTACTTCTCTAAGCAGGCGGGTTACAACGAACGAACCCAGGTGATCGCCGTTGCTTCAGCGCTTGCTAAAAAATTACTGCACACTTTTGGATTAGCTGTCAGCGATCAGCGATCAGCTTTTCGCTGATGGCTGGCGGCTGACAGCTACAGACCCTGCTGTTATTTCTGTACAATTCCTAAGCATCATTATTAGTGGTAGTTGGAATCGCCACACGTTCACCAGCGTTTTTTAAGTACGGTGGTGCTTAAAAGCCAGATAGTCAACACTTTTCTTTTTGTGATCACTTTCCTCGTTGCGATCGAGCGCACTACCCAGCTTCTAGCTCAATTGGCACAGATTGCATGATGGGAAGCGGCGCTATGGTGCTGGGTGCAAGGACAGGTGCTGCTTGCGTCTGCTCCGTTGGCAGTGCATCGGTTGGCAGTGCAGAGGGTATGGGATATAGCCACCAGGCAAATAGGCGCGTCATTTGGGGCATTAGGAGGTAGGTCATCGTCGGTACAACGATCGCAGTGATGACCATCACCCGGCAGACGATCGGCAGCAGTGCAAGCTGCGTTTGAAACAAAGTAGAAAGCGCCGTAATGAGCGGAAAAACGGCTAGCCAAGTGACCAGCGACATTTTGTAGCGAGGAGGAGGAACAATGGCAGCCTTGCCAGGTAAGGTAAACCAGGTTTCTAGACCCGTCAAAACTTGCACGTTGGGAGGGCACACAGTGAGAGTGTCTGCCTGGTTAAACCATATTTGCCGCTCTGCCGAAGCTTCCCAATGACGTAAATTGCTTAGTTGATCAAACTTGAAAATGACGCGGTACTCAGGATCGTCAACGCTAGCTGGACGGAAGATGCTGCTACCCAAATACCCTGGAAACTGACTGCAAGCGGCTGTGACTCCAACTAAAAACGCCTCAAAAGCAGTTTCACAGCCTGGCTTCACTCGTCGAGAGATGACGACAGTGACAGAGGCATCTTGAGTGTTCTGGCTGCTTCCAGTCATGAGAGACATGCTCCTCAATACTGATTTCTATACAACTTTTAGCACGTTGATGGATACGCCTGTTATCCCTCTTAGCAGCGCCATCTCTTAGGAGCGCCATACACACTGTGAACGCACTGGTCGGGTGCAATACTAACAGCTTGCTAAAAAATCACTGCACACTTTTGGATTAGCTATCAGCTATCGGCTATCAGCTATCAGCTATCGGCTATCAGCTTTTCGCTGACGGCTACAGACCATGCTGTTAGTTCTGTACAACCCCTAAGAAGCGCTCCTATGGTTGCCGTATTGTTTGCCACTATTGCTTGCCACACATGATCTCATCGCTTTTGACAGTAAGGGCAGTAATAGATACGGCGACCGCCTGCGCTATCTTTAAGAATTACAGTGCCGCAACTATAGCAGGGCTTGCCATCGCGGTTGAAGACGTAAAAGCGGTACTGCTGGCGCGAATAACCCTGCTGTTTGAGTTGAGCGACCATTTCCAGGTCGTTGGTGATGCCTTTGGTGAGATAAGATTGACGGCTCACGGCGATCGCCCCTGCTGCTACCCCATCAATTTGCTCAGGTGTACAGTCAACGGGGCGCAGAGATGGATGTACTCTGGCAACAAACAGCACTTCGCTGCGGAGATAGTTGCCGAGTCCGCATAGAAAACCTTGATCGAGCAAGAGGCTAACTAAGCCCCGTCGATGGAAGCGTTTGTCAAGGAGGCGATCGCGCACCTGTTCTACAGTTGTGTCATCATCCAGCACATCAAGTCCGAGGCGACTGAGAAAGGGATGGCTGGCAACTTGTTCGTTTGTGATGACATCGATATCGGAAGCGCTGTAAAGGAGAGCGGCTTTTTGCTGCGTGTGAATTGCCAGCCGTAGTTGACGGTTTGTCACCGGGTAGGCGTTTGCTTTTTGGATGTACCACTTCCCGTAAAGCTGGTTGTGGCTATAAATATTGAGCTGATTCTGAAAGCGAATCAGCATCGCTTTGCCTTTTGCTTGGACTGCCCAAATTTGCTCATTCACGAGAATGGCTTCGTAGGGTTGCAAGCGTTCAAAGGCGAACGAAATGTGGAGGAGCGGCGTTTGAACGATCGCCTGCGCCACCGCATCAGCCGCTTGTTTAATTTCAGGTCCTTCGGGCATGAGCTGCGTTGTGAACAGTCCATCCTTACTATCGCTTATTGCCCAAACTCTAGCCGCGCTTGCTCAACCAAAGCAACGGTAATCACATCCAGTTCAGCCGTGCGGGCTAAATGTTCAATCCGTTCTCTTGCCTGGGCACGGACAAAAAAGGGAATTTGCTTAAGTTTTGCTTCTGCTTCTGGTGTCCATTGGGGAAGGTCTACCATATCGAAGTCTGCCTTTGCGATCGTGCTTCAAAACCAAACTTATTCTACCGGAATCTGCTGATGCCGCTTCGTTGCACCGCTGCCTTACTCACACTAGCAACTTCTCACTTCGATGCCTTAGCACAGTTTTATAGCCAGCTTCTAAGCTTAGAACCAGTGGTCTTACTCCCCAATGTTTACGCCGAATTCCATCTGCCCCATCTCAAACTTGGCATTTTTCGCCCTAAAACGACTCCCCACTCCCCACTCCCCACTCCCCCTTCTCCCACTGGCATGAGCTTATGTTTGGAAGTGGAGAATCTGGAAGCGGCGATCGCCCACCTCACCCAACTCGGCTGCCCGCCACTGGGAACCATCATCACTGCCTCTCACGGCAGTGAAATCTATGCCTACGACCCCGATGGGAATTGGCTCATCTTGCATCAAGCAGAATCCCTCTAGAATGAGAACTGATGTAATGGTTCACGCACTATGGTTGTTCAAGCAAAGGGGTTACTATCGCTTGAGGAATTTTTAGCTCTCCCGCCAGATGAGAATGATCTGACTTATGAGTTGGTTGATGGTCAGGCAATTCCCAAAATGTCTCCGAAAAAATTCCACTCTTGCCTTACCCGTGCCTTTCTCTTCCTGTTGTGTCGTGAGTTTGAAGGGCGCGGCGAGGTTTATCCAGAGCTAGGCATCGCGTTGACATGGCAAGGAAGAGACTGGGTACCCACGCCTGACCTCACCTATATTTCTTACGAGCGCTTACCCGCTAGTTGGCAAGAAAATACGGTTTGCCCAGTCCCCCCTGATCTCGCGATCGAAATCATTTCGCCCGGTCAAACATTTGGTCAATTAGCTGCAAAAGCAAGGGCGTATCTGGATGCTAATGTATTGCGCCTTTGGGTTGTCGATAGCAAAGCCAGAAGCATCACCGTCTTCTACCCCGATGCGCCACCTCAAACCTACATGGGCGATACACTGTTGACAGATCCGCTCTTCGAGGGGTTGGCATTCACCGCAGAGCAAGTTTTTCAGCAAGCAGGCATTCCGTTCGATTCGTAATAAAGCGTCATGGTTAAATTTGGTGTGATTGTCTTTCCTGGTTCCAATTGCGATCGCGATGTGGCGTATGTCACTCAATCGCTCTTGCAGCAGCCCACGCGCATGATCTGGCATGAGGAAAGCGACGTGGCTGATCTGGATGTCATCATCGTTCCCGGTGGCTTTAGCTATGGGGATTACTTGCGATGTGGAGCGATCGCGCGGTTCTCACCCGCCATGCAAGCAACCATCAAACACGCCGAACAGGGCAAGCTCGTTCTGGGCATCTGCAACGGGTTTCAGGTCCTCACTGAAGCGGGCTTACTGCCAGGTGCCCTGGTACGCAATCGAGATTTACATTTCATTTGCGATCGCGTGCCCCTTCGTGTAGAGCGAACCGATTTACCCTGGACGCAAAACTATCAGAATGGCGAGGTTGTAACGCTGCCGATCGCGCATGGTGAAGGCAACTATTATGCCGATGTAGACACGCTGGCAGACCTCGAAGCAAACGGTCAAATTGTGTTCCGCTATGCCACTGATGCTCAGTTCAACAATCCCAACGGTTCACTCAACAACATTGCAGGCATCTGCAACCGCAAGGGCAATGTGTTGGGCATGATGCCACATCCAGAACGCGCCTCTGATCCAATGCTGGGTGGTACGGATGGATTGCCATTATTTGAAGGCATTTTGGCAGCAATGGGCGATCGGGCGATCGCTTAGGTATTTTTGAGAAACGGCTTATTAACTCCTGAAATTATTGGTTAAGAGACAGCCGAAGTCCTATTTGTTAGTATCTAGAGGCGGTTTACCTTGAGTTGATCGATAGGGCAATTGCACTAAAATCTGTGCTGATTGCGATCAGCTTGGGAAAGCTGTGATTAAGGGTGCAAGGTTATAAACGAGTAAACAAGACTCACATCCGTAATCATCTTTAGGCTTCCAACACCATGCAAACGGTTCAAGTTGAGTACTCAGGTCAGATCCAAGTCAACACAGGTGATAACCCTAGAGAACTTTACGCTCACCAGAACGAGGCAATCAAAGCACTAGATCAGCAAAGCCAGTCTCCCTTTAAGGGCTTGTTGGTTTTACCTACAGGTGGTGGAAAGACACTGACAGCAGTTCATTGGCTACTGCGTAACTTTATTGGCAAACGCAAGAAGGTTTTGTGGATCGCTCATCGGCATGAGTTGCTTGACCAAGCATTTGAGGCTTTGAAGTTCAGCGCTTATCCGTCATTGCTGCATGATGTCGAAAAATTTAGATACCGTGTGATTTCTGGTCATCCTAAGCACGATCGCCCTATTAATATCCGAGCAACTGACGACATTATTATTGCTAGCAAAGATAGTCTCAATAGTGGGTTAAACCATCTCCTTGAGAATTGGGTTAAGCACTCTGATTCCATTCTCCTGGTAGTTGATGAAGCGCATCACGCAACAGCAAAAACGTATCGTAAATTGGTCGAAACCATTGAGGAAGATTTTAAGAGTCGAGGGAAATCAGGTGGCTTCAGGATGTTAGGTTTAACAGCTACTCCGTTTAGAACTGATGAAGGCGAGAAAGGCTTACTTAAGGAAGTTTTTCCTCAAGATATTATCTTCTCAGAACACTTAAGAACACTCATCAACAGAGGAATTCTTGCCGAACCAATTTTTGAAAGCTTGGAAACACAACTAGATTTTTCTAGGGAGTTGACTTACAAAGATATTAAAGCGATTGAGGTTTTTGATAAACTACCGAAAGAAATTGCTAAGAAGATTGCTCTGTCTAAGCTTCGCAATAACCGGATTGTTGATCATTATGTTAAGAATCGAGAAAAATATAAACCGCTTTTGGTTTTTGCAATTGATGTTGATGGTAGTGCTCAAGATGTAATGATGGAGAAGTAGAGTCTTTGCAGTTCTCCTACCATGCCTGCCTGCCCCATCTGTGCCTCCGCCAAAACGGTTAAGAACGGTCGCATCCACAACGGTAAACAACG
>JAHHIG010000012.1 GCA_019358895.1 Tildeniella nuda ZEHNDER 1965/U140
TGGCAAGCTCGACTTTTCCCAGTCTCTAGCGCAACAACCGATATGGTAAAAATACCAAAAGTCTTATTAGACTGCTGTTTCAGCCTATTGTGCTACGCTGCCTAATTGGATAAAGTCGAGCTAAGGTGTGAGGAATGAGCAATTCAACTTGCGCTTCGCCCTGATACGGTCTTTCGAGTGCTTTAAAGTGCCGATTGTACGTTTTTAAGTCAATTGTAACTTCCAAAATTCCGTCTTTGTAATAGCGATGATATTCTTCAGCTAGACTTCGGCTCTGTGGTGCAGCGAAATAAGACTTACCGTCAGCGTTTGGAGGGTGGTTAAGGAAAATCAGCAGGCTGAAAGCCATGTTCCATCAGTCGCTGCCCCATCCCTTTCTGGGTTGCCTTGTAAATTGTGACGGTTGCTACTCCATCCATCTCTTGCGTAAAAAGAGCTGTCTCCAATAGCATCTGTATGCTGCCAACCTGGATTCAGTCCAAACTCTGCAAGGATAATTGCTGCTTAGGATCGTGGATTAAATAACCTGAAATTCTGTGTAGGATGCTGTATAGCCGTTCCGGCATTCAAGAAAAGCGTAGCGTAACGCATCGACTCCAGGCTGCCGCTACGCATTCCACCCCGCCAGCAGTGCACTCGTACTGTGCGATCGGGTGACAGTACTTTAGCTTGCGCGACGAAGGACGCTAATTTGGGTCCGGCGATCGACAGCCCCAACTCCACCGCGTCATCCCGCCCCTGCTGTTTGTAACACGTGCCAACCTGCGCCCGTTCTTCATTGCTAAACAGGGGAAAACTCACGGCTCCGGGGATGCGTCCCTGCTCATGCTCAGTCGGACTTCGTACATCCAGAAGCGCTCCGGGTGCAGTGAGAAAAGCGGCAATAGGCAATGTTTTGGGCATGAAAAAAAGGGGAGAGAGGAGGAACGACAATAAGTTTAGGACTACAAGCCGCCACCTTTGACTTCGCTGAGTTCAATTTCGTAGCCATTGGGATCGACAATGTAGATGGAGCGCGATTTTTCCCAATTGACAATACCGTACGGCATCGGCACACCTAAAGATTCGCATTTCTCAACAATCTCTGAGAAGTTTTGCACATGCAAACCAAAATGGGCAATGCCACCAGGTTTAGCCTTTTCAGGGTCTTCATAGAGACAGAGTTTGATCGCATCGTTACCAATAATTAAAGAGCGATCGGCGGGTTGTTCTTTCTTGATTTCAAAGCCAAAAAGGGTGGTGTAAAAGTTGACACTTTCAGCCAGATTGTTGACATACAAGGTGACGTGATCGAGGGTCGTAGCATGTAAAGGATGAAGCTTCATTTGAAATCTACCTATAGATAAACGACTGATGCCATAGCGGTTCCTAATCCAGTGAAGTACAGTCGCAAAGAGGCAGAAGGTAGAGGGCAGAGGGCAGAAGTGAAAGAGCACGGCGGCTTTCCTTCTGCCTGAAAACCTTAGCCCTTGTACCGCACTCTAATGGGAACCGCTATATCAGTGCCTAGTCAACGATTCCAATAGTGACTAATGCAATTTCTATCGGTTTCTACACGATCGTAATCGGTTTTGCTTGAGCGGATAGAGGCGTTGTGTGACCGATGATGGCACTGTGTGCATAGCCAAGCGCACGAAGGGCAGTCAGACAACGATCGCTCTCCTCTACAGGAACGGAAGCTAGTAACCCACCTGACGTTTGCGGATCGAAGAGGAGTGGGAAATGGGGATGCGTGTTGACAGCAGATGCATTGGCGATCGCTTGAACAGCGTGAAGATTTTGAGGTTGTAGCGAACTGGTGATACCTTTTTCCACTGTTTCCAGAGCACCTTGAAGCAAAGGAATAGCGGCTAAATTTAGCGTTACGGCAACCTTAGAGGCTTGCACCATTTCCACCAGATGCCCGATTAAGCCAAAACCTGTAACATCCGTACAGGCAGTGGCGTGATGCTCCAATAAACAGGTTGCCGCTTGCTGATTGGATTGCTGCATAGAGGCGATCGCGTCATCCAGCCAGCGTCCTTTGGCTCGAAGCTGCATGTGGGCGGCAAAAAGTGTACCCGTGCCGATCGCCTTCGTTAAGAGCAACACCTGTCCCGGTTTCATGCCGCCTTTCCGAAGCAGGCGATCGGGCTGTGCCAACCCGTTACACGACAATCCAAACGCCAGTTCTGCGCCTTCGGTGGTGTGTCCGCCAATGAGCACTGCCTGCGCCTGATGCAGAACAGATATTGCGCCCGAAAGGAGCTGATAGAGAGTTTCTTCGACGTTTGCAGGCTGTGCGTAAGGAATCGTGGCGATCGCCAGCGCACTCTGCGGTTGGGCACCCATCGCAAACAGATCGCTCAGGGCATGGTTCGCGCTAACCTGCCCAAAGACAAATGGGTCATTCAGCAGTGCCGGAAAGTAGTCAATGGTTTGCACCATCACCAAGCCTGCCGGGACTTGCACCACTGCCGCATCATCTGGAGCCTCCAAGCCGACGAGAATATCCGATCGCTCAGCAAGCCCTCCGCTTTCCTGCTGCACTCGCCGCAACACACGCGATAAAATGCTGCTGCCCACCTTCGCACCACACCCCGCACAGCGCATGGTTGGGACGTTCTGATCCGGAACCTTAGACAGCAGGAAGGCATCAACTACACGCTCTAGCTGACCGCTGACGGCTGACGGCTGACCGCTCTCCTCCATCTGCGGCAAATCACTAAACCGCTGCATAAACGCCCGATCGATCCGATCTTTCCAGCGCCACAACAATGGTGACTGCCAACCAAATGATCCACGCGCCGCGATCGCCTCACCATTACCTGTACCAATCAAGCTGAGATATTGCGCCTGCGGTCGAAACGGTTTTAGGGACTGGTTTTGCAGCGATCGACGCAAATTGTCAACCAGGGGTTTTCCCTGACGCACCGCAAACACGCCTGCTTTTGGGCGAGGATGATTGAGCATCGTTGCGCTATCGCCAGCCGCGAAGATGTCGGGGTGAGACAGCGATCGCAGCGTATCATTTACCAAAACAAAGCCGTTTTCATCAACAGCTAAACCAGCCTTTGCCAGCCAGTCGGGAGCCGAAGCCTGCGTGACCCAAAAAATGTAGTCACACGCGATCGTTAGACCTGATGCACAGATAACGCGATGCGACTCTACTGAGCGAACAGGCTCCTGCAAATGAAGCTGAATGCCACGTTGCGTTAAAAGAGTCTGAAAGCGATCGCGCACCCAGTGGTTTTGGGTGGGTAACAAGGTCGCTTCTTTTTGAAAAAGATGCACAGTCAAATTGCTAAACGGCTGTTGCGCGGCGCTCAAAATTTGCTGAAGGCGATGTTGTATCGTGAGCGCCAGTTCCACACCACCTGCACCACCGCCCACAATGCTGATGGTCACAGCCTTCTCAGGTTTTTGCGAGAGGTCATCGACAACCTGATCCCAGCGCTCTAGAAATTGACGAATGGGTTTAGCTGGAATGAGCGCCTCCCGATCGCCAATGACATCAGGCAGTCTGGGCGCACTCCCAAGATTGATAGACAGCAAATCAAAGCCAACAGGCGGACGGTTGGCGCAAAGAATCTGCTTCTTCGCCAGATCTAAGCCGATCGCGCGATCGAGATAAAGCTGTGCGCCCGCAAATTGAGCCAATCGACGCAGATCAATATGGCACTCTTCTCGACTATAGAAACCCGCTACATGCCCCGGCAGCATTCCCGAATAAGCGGTATCCGATGCTTCCGTCAGTAGTGTAATGCGGACTCCTGACATCGGTTTCATGCCAAACAGCCGCAGGGCGATCGCATGAGCATGCCCACCACCCAGCAGCACTAAATCTCTGCCGATCGGCTGTGATTGGTTCATTGCCATAGCCTCATTGTAGAAGAGGGGAAAGCGGAAGGGGCGAAGGAGCAGAAGGAGCGAGGGAGGTTTTGAGTTAAATAACGCGATGTGCAACTAATTCGCCCTCATCCCCACCCTTCTCCCCAGGGAGAAGGGCTTCCAGACCGTTCCGGTTCCTTCTCCCATCGGGAGAGGGCTAGGGTGAGGGCAGTTTTGGCAGGCATTGCAGGAAAGTCGCACATCGCGTTTAAATACAGAATTTGTTCCTGCTTCCCCTGCCTCTCCTGCCTCCCCTGCCTCTCCTGCCTCCCCTGCCTCCCCCACTTCCCCTCTAATAACTAACAACTAACAACCAACCACTTCTTCCCTTCTCAATCAACCCGCTCTAGCTGCCAGAGAATCTGATTCCCTTCTCGCCGCACACGGGAGACGACCCAGTTACGCCAGACCCAATTATCGCCGCGACTGGTGACGGCACTGGCGTTAATATCCATCAGATCTGCGAGTTCAGAACTGGTAATTAAGTAGCCCTTACTAGAAATTTCGTCAGCAAAATGGAGCGTGTCTACCAGATCGCGTAGTTGTTCAACTCTAATTTCACGCGGTAAATTATCGATCGCATCAGTCTGAGAGGGAGGATGGGCATCCATCGGGTGAGTCCACAAAGTATGGAACAGGAAAAAATTGAGACTCTAGAAGTGACTGATAGAGTTACTGCAAAGGAAGAGCAAGCTGTTTTAAGTTCGGCACTCTACCCAGTGAGAACGCACGGGCGATCGCGTCACACCGTTCGTTGCCAACATTACCCGTATGACCTCGCACGTAGCGCCACTGGATTTTTGGTGAATTCAAAGCATCCATCTGCTGCCACAGGTCAGGATTGAGGACGGCTTTGCCAGTTGAGGTTTTCCAGCCTTTCTTCTTCCAGCCGTGAATCCATTGTGTGATGCCGTTTTTGACGTATTCGCTATCGGTGTAGAGTTCGATTGGCTCTGTGTAGCCAACGTCTTTGAGGAACTGAAGCGCTGCGATCGCTGCCTGCATCTCCATTTGATTATTGGTCGTGTGCGCCTTGGCTCCACCCATCTCGTGAACGGCACCATCTACAAAGTAAACGACCGTGCCCCAACCACCGGGACCAGGGTTGCCAGAGCACGCGCCATCGGTGTAAATCGCCTGGATCTTTGTGCAGTCAGCCATAAATCATACGTTCGGTAATGTTCAGCAATGGACTATTCAGGTTAGCATACGAACGATTACCGAAAGAGTCGTCTCAGTGTTTAAGCTGCTTTGCTTCGGCATGGTTTACAAGAAAAGGCTCGCGATCGTGTCGTCGATCGGGCACTTTTTTTGCCATTCGTAGCGATGGTGAAGGCGAAACCAGGTACGTTGGTCATAAGGACGGTCGACCCGTGTTCACGTCTGCCTACTCAGAGGTTTTGACCTACCATCGGTTCTGCGGTCATCTCATTATGGAAGTGTCATAGTGCTTGAAAAAGAAAGAAGCGTTCATGCAGCGTCAGGTTTGACACAGCCAAGGCAGCAGTTTGCACCATCAACGTCATCTATCACAAACAAGAACAGATATTGGGGATTAAGCGTAGCTAGTTTAATCATCGCCACTTGGGCAGCTAGTTTGGTGAGTCTGCTCAGGCTGGAGGTTCAGCATTTGCAGATCACTTGGCTTACTCTCGCTATACTTTGGCAAACATTTCTGTATACGGGGCTATTTATTACGGCTCATGATGCGATGCATGGCTGTATCGTGCCGCAACGCCCTCGGCTTAACCATGCGATCGGGTTTCTGGTGCTGCTGTGCTATGGGTTTCTGCCGTACTACAAGTTACGCACTGCCCACTGGCAGCATCATCAGCATCCTGCGAGCGATCGTGACCCCGATTTTCATGATGGCAAGCACACGCATATGTTGCTCTGGTATGCGCGGTTTATGTACCGTTATTGGGGCTTTTGGCAGTGCATTGGCATTACAGGAGCGTATCACTTCATCCATCGTGTGCTGCATGTGCCTGAAGCGAATCTGCTCTTGTTTTGGGCAGTGCCATCACTCTTAAGTTCCTTCCAGTTGTTCTATTTCGGCACATTTTTGGTGCATCGTGAACCAACAGACGGCTACCAGAATGCGTCGCGTGCCACCAGCAACTATCGTCCGCTGGTTTGGTCGTTTCTCACGTGCTATCACTTTGGCTACCATCAAGAGCATCATGAACAGCCGAATCTACCCTGGTGGCAGTTGCCTGCGATCGCGCTCACACAGTTCGGTAAGTGAGCAACTAGCTATCAGCTATCAGCTATCAGCTACTCAGACATTGCTAAGCATGAATCCAGAAACTGCATTCTGCTTCCCCCGCTCCCTCTGCCCCCCCGCTCCCCCTGCTGACCGCTCCCTCTGCTCCTCTGCTCCTCTCGCTCCCTCTGCTCCCCCGCTCCCTCTGCTCCCCCATTCCCCCGCTCCTACTGCTGACCGCTTCCAAAACGCTTATAGTTTTCACGCTACGGCATCTGTAACAATCCATGCAAGGACACATCACACGACAATTAAGACGCGACTGGTTGGGCATGATGGCGATCGCGCGACGCACCTTACTGGAACTGTGGCGACGTAAAGTAAGTCTTGTCTGCTGGGTGATCTTTCCGGCATCGATTTTGATTGTGAATAGTTTGATTCTGACGGAACGATCGCAGCTTTCAACGGCAGCCGCCTTTGCCCAATCGGTACCGCCTTGTCTGGTAGGTACAGCGCTGTTTTTTAGCTGCCTGGGTGGTAGCATTGCAACGATCGTGGCAGAGCGTGAGCAGCGGACGCTCAAACAGTTGATGATTTCGCCCCTTCGAGGGGTCGCTTACTTTCTGGGGATTTTTCTAGCATACGGGGCGATCGGGCTGGGGCAGACGCTGCTGGTTTACGCGATCGCGGCGTTCACTGGCTCTGAGTTTAAAGGATCACTGTCTCTGAGTTTGCTGACTATCAGCTTGAGCATGATGGCGTATGTCGGCACGGGCTTTTGCATTGGTGCCAAGCTGGCTCGTCGCACAGAGGATGTCAATGCATTGATTGCGGCGCTGGGCGTGCCGTTATTGCTACTGAGTGGTGCGTTTATTCCCATTAATTTCTTCCCTGAGGCACTACGACAAATTGCCCGCTACAACCCGATTTATCACATGATTGAGGCACTAGCAGCCGTCTCTGTAGCGGATTTCAGTATGGCTGACGTGGCACCACATTTATGGTTTTTGGTTGGCTTTACGGGCTTGATGGTACTGGCTGGCTGGTTAGCCTACCATCAAATGCTCAGCAGTGAAAGGAGACTGTAGGGTTCATGCTGCATATTCAAAGCCTCTACAAATCCTACGGCGATCGTGCCGTCTTACAAAACCTGAACCTGAGCATCGCTCCGGGTGAAATCTACGGGTTGTTGGGACCCAACGGAGCAGGCAAAACCACCACCATTCGCATTCTTTGCCATCTGTTAGCCGCAGATAGCGGTCGTGTAATGCTGTCTGGTCAGCCGCTTTCAGACGCTACAAAGCCGCTCATTGGTCTGGTGCCGCAAGAAAACTTGCAGTATGCCAGCCTGACGTGTGAGGAAAATCTCCACTTTTTTGCGCGGTTGTATGGTCGATCGCGTCAGCAACGGAAGGAACAGGTGCCTGCATGTCTGGATGCAGTGGGTCTGCTGTCACGGGCAAAGAGTCCCGCTGAAACCTTGAGCGGTGGGATGAAACGTCGCCTGAGTCTGGCGATCGCGCTGGTGCATCATCCTAAACTACTGATCCTGGATGAGCCGACGACGGGCTTGGACATGGAAGCACGGATCGACCTCTGGCGGCTGATACGACAGTTGCAGAGTCAGGGCATGACAATCTTGCTCACCACACATTTGCTGGATGAAGCAGAACGATTATGCGATCGCCTCGGCATCCTCAAAAACGGCTATCTTCTGGCTGAAGGGAGTTTAGCGCAACTGCGGCAGTGCATTACCGCTCAAGAAATCGTCGTGGTGCGAACTGGTGCTGAAGAGCAGGCGATCGCCCGTGCCCAGACCTATGGCTTTCCCCATCGTCGCTATGGCGACGAGCTTGCCTTCTGGCTACCGGAACCACTGGGAATGAAAGAGATTATCGATCGTTTTGATGGCATTCCGCTAGAGTCGATCGCACGTCAACCCGTGCGTCTGGAACACATCTACGATGAAGTCTTACGGTCAGAACGGGATGAGCGATCGCAAGCCGTACCACAACCACTGGAAGCCATCAGTTAATTCAGACATCCGAGGTCTTACTGACAGCCATTTCCATTCCCTACACCCTACACCCTACGCCCCACACCCCCTTTGATAGACTGTGGCTGACTCAATTGAGCACCGCTGCAAATGAAAATAGTGCATACGTTCGCATCAACTGTCGCTTACGCTAGAGAGTAAGGATTTGCTGTAGATCGATGACCTATCAACCGCTCCATCACAAATACCGTCCGCAGAGTTTTGGTGATCTGGTCGGGCAGGAGGCGATCGCCACGACGCTCACGAACGCGCTTCAGCAGCAGCGGATTGCGCCTGCGTATTTGTTCACAGGCGCACGAGGCACAGGCAAAACGTCGAGTGCGCGCATTCTAGCAAAATCGCTGAACTGTCTGAAGTCCGACGTGCCCACCGCACAACCTTGTGGCGTGTGCGAAGTGTGTCAGTCGATCGCTAAAGGCTCAGCGTTAGATGTGATTGAAATTGACGCTGCCAGCAATACAGGTGTTGACAACATTCGTGAGCTAATCGAGCGATCGCAGTTTGCACCTGTCCAATGTCGCTATAAGGTGTATGTGATCGATGAATGTCATATGCTCAGCACCGCCGCGTTTAATGCCTTGCTAAAAACGCTGGAGGAACCACCCGATCGCGTGGTGTTTGTGCTGGCAACCACCGATCCCCAACGGGTGCTACCAACCATTATTTCGCGTTGTCAGCGGTTTGACTTTCGGCGCATTCCCCTAGCGGCAAGTGCTAGCCATCTCCGCTCGATCGCAGACAAAGAAGCGATCGCGATTACCGACGATGCCATCACCCTGATCGCCCAAATTTCTCAAGGTGGGATGCGTGATGCCGAAAGCCTGCTGGATCAACTAAGTTTGCTGCCCAGTGAGGTCACGGTTGATAAAGTGTGGGATCTGGTGGGGTCAGTGCCAGAGCGCGATTTGATGAGTTTGCTAGAGGCGATCGCGCAAGACAGCCCCGAGACCCTACTCGATAGCGTCCGCCGACTGATGGATCGAGGACGCGAGCCGCTAATCGTGCTGCAAAACCTTGCCAGCTTCTACCGGGATTTGCTCATTGCCAAAACTGCTCCCGATCGTAATGATCTCGTTGCACTCACTCCACCCACATGGGAAGCGCTCTGCCACTTCGCTCAAACGTTGACCTTGCAAACCATCCTGGCAGGGCAGCAGCAGCTTCGTAAAAGTGAAGATCAAATTAAAAGCACAACGCAACCGAGGTTGTGGTTAGAAGTGACGTTGATGGGGTTGTTGCCGTCGGCAGTCAGCGGTCAGTGGTCAGCGGTTAGCCCGACGAGAGCGGCTGATGTGGTAGTGCCTGCTAGTCCTCCTGTTGAAGCAGTGAAGCCTCTGCAAGCCGAGGCGATCGCTTCAGAAAACCCCGTGGAGCCAGCAGAAGCAGTGGCGATCGCAGAACTAGCCACTCGTACCGTAGAAGCAACTCCGTCTAACGTGGTGAACCAGCCAGCCAATAGCGCCAGCGGTAATCTCAGCCAAACCTGGCAGGAAATCTTGAGTCATATTGACCTACCAGGTACGCGCGGTATGTTGAGTGCGAATTGCTACTTACTCAACCAGAACGACCATGAAATTCTGGTGGGCGTGAAGTCTCAAGGGATACTCAAAATGATCAACGGGATGCTGCCTCAGCTTGAAAAGGCTGCTGCTAAAGCGTTTAAGGCGAAGGTTAAAGTTGTCCTTCAAGTAGCGGAAACAATACCTCAAGCTGGTCAAATAGTGCAACAGCAAGAGACAACCGATCGCCTACCCTCGTCTGAAGGTGATTCCAGCGATCGCACCGCACAAGCTGCTCCCCGTGATGCAGCGCCAGCATCAAGTGCTGATCAACCGATCGCGCCGATCGCTTCAAGCGACGCTCAAGCAGGTACAAATTCGCAAGCCCCCGCAGCACCGAAACAACTGTCCTCTAACCATGTCACAGAGTCGGCAGCGGATTACGCTACGCCTGATCAATGGCAGCAAGACGACGACGTGACCCGCGCTTCCAAACAACTGGCTGACTTTTTTGGCGGCAAAGTGGTCGATATGAGCGACAGTGACACCGTAGCAGAAGCCCCTAAACTATCCGAAATCGACTCAGCCAGTCTTCAAGAAAAAACAACAGCGTTACCGGAGACAGACTATGAACCAGAGTCAGATGATGACGTACCGTTTTAACAGAAGTGTGTTCTGCTAAGGCAAACGCATACAAAAGCACATATCTCAATAAGCGCCAATTTCGTCTGCTTTACTGCGAATAGTCTCATCAATCAGAGCTTATTGCGAAAAAAAATTGTCTACTTTAGCGTTGTGTAAGTCTGAATTGTGCTATCCCTAGCGTGTTAAGAAGCGTATGCGTTCGCCCAATGTGTTCTGCGGGAAAGCTCTACCTATTTACCGATATGGGGTACTATGTCGAATCATTCTGCCTATCCACCCGCTGCGGGATCTTAGGCGGAGAGTTTCAGTCTATTAATAGTTCTACGGCTTAAGATTTCTATAAAGACAATTCGCATCAGCTATGGCATTTAACGAAGAGAAGCAACGTCAGATGGAAATTCGGGGAGGTATTGGAAATCGAAAGGTTGGAGTTTCTCAATCTCTACATCATTCTTTCTACCCGTACCCGTATTTAGGCGCTCATGCCTGTTTCAATTGTCAAAAAAGTTTTAAGCTGAGTTACGAAAAGGAGCATATTTGCCCAGATTGTGGCAGCAAGATTTATTTAATGGGGCGTTCATTTAAAGCTCTCAAACGTAGTCATCGTGAGCAGTGGAAGAAAGTCCAAAAACTGTACGCTTTAGGTTTCCGATTTCATCGCTATGGTGAAGATTATCCACCACTGCCGGAACGTCTACGAGAGGTCGATCGATTTGTTGAGCAGCACCCTGATCATGAACTCCAAATTGCAGCGCCAAATCGATCGCTGCTACCAGATGAGCAGTAACTCTACCCAGACTCGCAAATATTAGTTGCTAAAATAGAGAAGGATTCTTTTTTACTGAATCATTCCAAATCGGCTTATGTCTTCCCCTGCTATCACAACAATTGTCAAGATGGTTGAATCTTTACCGGATGACTTGCAAGAAAAAGTTGCAGATCACATTCGGGAATACATTGCTGATTTGGAAGATGAGCAGCGATGGGATGCTTCATTTAAGCGAACACAAGAGAATTTAGTTGCGGCAGCTCGGAAAGCAAAACAAGAGATTGCAGCGGGTCAATCAGTCCCGATGAATTATGAGCAGCTATGAAGTCAGCAACGCTGCCCGCCTTTTGGGAGAATTATCGAGAACTGAGTGATGAAGCAAGAGCAGGAGCAAGAAAAGCATACCGATTGTGGTCAGAGAACCCATTTCATCCATCGCTACATTTCAAGTGCATCAACAGCAAAGAAGGAATTTGGTCAGTACGAGTGACGCGAAGCCATCGTGCGCTTGGTGTTCTAGAGAGGGACACAGTTACATGGTTTTGGATTGGTGACCATGATGAGTACGAAGAATTCTATTCATAAGTGCCAACAGTAGAACAACCCGCTTAGAGCGGACAATTGAAAGTCTTCTCATTTGTTGTGCGAGGCAATCTGCAACCGCTCAACCGAACCGTTAACCAAAAGCCTAGTTCTTTTCTCTTTAAAGACAATTTCATGATACGTGTGGTTATCCAACAACTAAGTCGATCGCTGCATGATGCCAGGCAATTTCTACTAAACAGTAGATATCAGCAGGCATGGCAGTCCAGGCTGAGAGTTTTCTTGCTGCTATTGGTGGGGAGTTTATTACTGCTGGTCAGTGTGGTGATGCCAACAACTGCACAACCCACTTCTCGACGTACGATCGCCCCTCGCAGTGAAATTCGTGGCGTTTGGCTAACCAATGTTGATAGTGCGGTGCTGTTTAGCCCGACAGTGCTCAAGGATGCGGTACAGCAACTGGCTCAGCTTCATTTCAATACCGTGTATCCTGCTGTTTGGAACTGGGGTTACACAACCTATCCCAGTGCTGTCGCAAAGCAGGCGATCGGTGCTGCCGTTGACCCACGACCGATCGGGCTAGAGGGGCGCGATTCTCTAGCAGAACTCGTGCAGCAGGCTCACCAGAAGGGGATCGCAGTGCTTCCCTGGTTTGAGTTTGGCTTCATGGCACCCGAAGATTCGGCACTGGCAATCCGGCATCCCGATTGGTTGACGCAGCAGCAGGACGGTACACAGGTTTGGCAAGAAGGCATTTATCCTCGCGTTTGGCTCAACCCCTTTAAACCAGAGGTGCAGCAGTTGATTCAGACCCTCATTCTGGAACTGGTCACCAAGTACGACATCGACGGTATTCAGCTGGACGACCATTTTGGGCTGCCTTACCAGTTTGGCTATGATGATTACACCGTGCAGCTTTACAAGCGTGAACATCAGGGTAAAGCGCCGCCAACTAATCCTAAAGATCCTGCCTGGGTACGCTGGCGGGCAAACAAAATCACCCGCTTCACAACGCAGCTTTTTCGTGCCATCAAAGCGCGGAAGAACGATGTTTTACTCACGCTGTCACCCAATAACTACGACTTTTCATACAACAACTCGCTGCAAGACTGGCGCACATGGGAGCAGCAAGGGCTGATCGAAGAATTAGTGCTTCAGGTCTATGGGAATGATCTGCAAGCGTTTACGGCACAGCTTAAAGCACCAGAACTTCAAGCGGCTCGACAACATATTCCAACGGGCATCGGCATTTTAACCGGGCTGAAGAAGCGTACCGTACCGATGCGGCAGGTACGCGATCAAGTCCAGGCAGTGCGGCAACAGGAGTTTGCAGGCGTGTCGTTCTTCTTCTACGAGACGCTGTGGCGGTTAGCGGCTGAACCGCAAGTCGATCGCAAAGCCGCCTTCCAGATGCTTTTTCCGCTCTCTGTACCTCGACCCAATGTGATGCAAGGTTGGACACCATCCAATTAAGATGACTACTTTAGGCGGTTGCTTAGGATCGTGGATTTAATAAAACCGGATGCTTGCGTACGATATGTAAAGCCGTGCCAGCATCGCAGAAAAGCGCAGTGTCACGCATCGCTTCCGGGGCTTGTGATGCGTTACGGCTGTCGCCTTTAGCGCAGCCATGCCGTAGCTTGCTTCTCGAAGAGTAGGCTATACACATCCTACAAAAACCTGCCGCAACCGTAATCCAGCGGGCTAACGATTGAGATGAGCGGACGCAGGTAACTTTGAACTCCCACAAATAACCTTTATACGTTCCGGTGCAGCGACTTGTTAGCTGGCTGGCTACGAGGATTTAGGTTTGACTTCAAACTCCAGTTTTGAACGGTAGAAGCAAACATCGAATTCGAGGAAAAATTTGAATGATGGCTCTGAGATCGTCCCAAATCCCTCCCAACTCTAAACCAAATTCGTAGGGTAAGACATTCACTGTAGCTCCACTATCCACCAACCCAACCGCTCCAATTCCTGATTTTCTCGACGCAGCAGTAATGGAAGTCTTGGCAAGCTGTCAAATTCGTTTTGGGCTGGGCTAGTGGTTGAATACTTGAATCGCATACATTATTGCCGATTTGCATCTGACTGTCTGAAGGCTTCCATCAAAACTGCACCCGCCCCAAAGCAATCATAGGGAGTGGATCATGATATTGGACTAGATTGAATGTCTCCAATTACAGAATCGGTAATCTCAATCGGATCAAGATGCACTGTCGCTTTAGCAGTGCGCCATAGCCATCTTGCAAATAGAAATGAGAGAGTGCCGATAATAAAAAGGAATATATCGCTAAAGATCTTGTCTTCGCCCGTAATGGTGCTATCAATTGAAACGGCAAATAGAACAATTGCAGTCAAAAAGCAGAAAATGAAGACTGCGATCGAGAGGAGTCTCTTGATAAAGGTCATGTATGAACTCCAGTGCTTTTCATCTATCCATAATCAAAGAGTGATGCCTTCAACTACTCTCCAAGCATAAAACTCCGACAGATAGCCTCCCAACTACCGCCCCACCCGTAACCGAAGCCAGCTAACGATGCGGTTCAGCGGCGACCAACCAATTTTAGCGATAGACGAAAACATTTCACGTCCGCTGCAACCGAATTGTTCGACTGCTGACCGTAACCGATGCACCAATGCACCCATCAAACTACTGTCAGCTTCACGTCAACATTACCAGCAATTGCTTTGGAGTATGGGCAGAGTTGATGGGCTTGAACCACAACCTGCTCTGCTTTTTCGCGGTCTGAGTTTGGCATCTCCACTTTCAAATCAGCCGCAAGTCTATATCCACCATCTGCTGGATCTCTGCCGATCGTGATTGCACACGTCACTGCTGATTGAGACGCATCAACCCGCATTTTTCTGGCAACTAATGCAAGTGCTCCATGAAAACAAGCGGCGTATCCAGCAGCAAATAGTTGTTCTGGATTGGTTCCTTGACCACGCCCTCCCAACTCTTGTGGCATCGCGAGGTCTAAAGTTAGTAATCCATCAGCACTTTTCGCATGACCCGACATCCGAGCATGGCCTTCTTGACCAGGCGTTACCGTGACCACAGCCGTATACAAAGGCTTCATTTCAACCCCTTCGTATGGCTGTTCTAATTGCTGCATCAGTTTTTCTGTTTCAGGATTCATGATTTCTCCCTTTTACTGACGATACTGCAAGCAGCCTAACACTAAATCCAATACCGAGCGTCGAGCGATGATCTCAAGACATAATCATATCTGCCTTACAACAACATTAATGCTGAACGCTAACCGAAAATTCTGAAACTACGTTTTACCACGAGAACAAAGCAGTCGAACTATTATTAGACGGAAACTTTCTGCCTAAGATCCCGCACTGGGTAGATGGTCAGAATGATTCAGCATAATGCCCTAAATTTAGTGGTTAGGTAGAATCTTTCCGCAGAATACGCGGCTGAAGGTGGATAGGCAGAATCTTTCCGTATATTTTCCAGGTTTACCACAAATATGAGCAAATGTACTATTAAATACACCGTATATCACTCCTATCTCGCTACCTGGCTGTAAGCGATCGATCGCTTTCACTGCTTGTCTCAAACATTCAAGAAAGCGCACCAATAAAATGGCTTAAGCGTCTTGCGGCACTGCAAGGACTTTGGCTTCAAGTAGGGTAGCCTCATACGACGATCGCCCCTCACGCTCTTTCCAAAGAATGTGTCCTGATACGAACGATTGCACTTCGCCGTTGGGCAGTTGCAACAGGAGATGACCGCGATCACTGATTCCGGCTGCTTCTCCGGCAACCCGTTCGCTACCTGTATCGACGCAAATGAGATGACCTAACAGTGCATCACGATTTCGGAGTGCGGGTAATAATACCGTTAATCCAGTACTTTCAGTGTCGTGTTCTGGCTTAAGTAAACCTGCTGTTTGCAGTAAATAATGACGTAGGCGTTCTAATAGCAGCAGTGTGTCAGGGACGATCGGGATAACCTGGTGCAAACTAATTGCCTGATCGATCGTGTCAGCATCCAGACCAGCTTGCTCAAAATCAACGCAACAGTTTAGCCCAATACCGACGATAACGCGTCCCATGTTGCTATTGGCAGTCGCTTCGCACAGAATACCTGCTAGCTTGCACCCGTTTAGTAGCACGTCATTTGACCACTTCAAGCGTAGAGTGCCTTGCAAAGCGGGCAACAAATCTTCAACAGCATAAATTACGCTTAGCCCTGCTCCCAGGCTGATCACAGGCAATTGTGCAACGGGAATCGGCTCCAGAACGAAGCTAGCGGTCAGTACGCCAGGTGGAGAATGCCAGACTCGTCCATACTGCCCGCGCCCAGAGGTTTGATGGGGAGTGTATACCACATCGCCGTGCTGAAGCTTGAAGCAATGGGCGATCGCCCAGGTGTTTGTACTGGGGCATGAGTCTAACCAATGCAACCACTCCGGCAGTTGGGACTGCGATCGTGCCATCAAAACCGCACCTGCTACCAGTGAGTGTATAAAGTCTAGGTAGCGATCGAGCTAAAACAGTCGCTCGAAGCGCTTGAGCGGTCGATCCCCCTTAAAACGGTGGGGGATCGTTCTTGCTTCAGCCCGAACTGGCTTAAACTACAGCCGCCGCTTCACGAGCTGCCGACGCTTCGTCAGGGTGAATCCCTAAACGCGTGAGGTTGACGCGTCCCCGGCTGTCGATTTCGCGCACCTTGACAATTACTTCATCGCCAAGATTCACTTCATCTTCCACCTTGCCCACGCGGTAGTCTGCCAACTGCGAGATATGGATCATGCCTTCCTTGCCGGGAAGGAACTCGACAAACGCACCGATCGGAATCACACGAGTCACTTTACCGACATACACATCACCCTGGTTGAGCTTGCGCGTCATCCCCTGGATGATGCTGCGTGCTTTTTTCGCCGATTCGCCATCGATCGACGAAATCGTGACAATGCCACTATCTTCGATGTCGATTTTGGCTCCGGTTTCTTCAGTAATACCTTTGATGGTCTTACCACCGGGACCAATGATCATACCGATCATATCGGGATCAATCTTGATGGTCAGCAAGCGCGGTGCGAAGAGCGACATTTCAGCGCGTGGCTGATTGATTGCCTCCAGCATCTTGGACAGGATGTGCAGTCGGGCAGGCTTTGCCTCGTTGATTGCCTGAGCGATAACCGCCAACGGTAGACCGTTCAGCTTCATGTCAAGCTGGAGAGCGGTGATGCCCGTATCCGTACCCGCTACTTTGAAGTCCATGTCGCCCAGGAAGTCTTCAATGCCCTGAATATCGGTCAGAATGCGGATTTCGTCGCCTTCTTTGATCAAACCCATCGCCGCACCGCTCACAGGCTTAGTAATGGGAACGCCTGCATCCATCAGCGCCAGGGTGGAGCCGGAGACCGATCCCATTGATGTGGAACCGTTGGAGGACAGTACTTCGGAGACGACCCGCAGGACATACGGAAAATCTTCTTTCTTGGGCAAAACGGGAATGAGGGCACGTTCTGCCAGGGCACCATGACCGACTTCACGACGACCAGGGGTTCGCATAGGGCGTGTCTCACCCACCGAGTAGGGCGGGAAGTTGTAGTGATGCAGGTAGCGTTTTTTCTCATCAGGATGGAGGTCATCCATTTCCTGGGCATCACCAGGCGTACCCAGCGTGACGACTGATAGAACCTGCGTGAGTCCCCGGTTAAACAACCCGCTGCCATGTACGCGTGGTGGCAAAACGCCAACCCGACACGAAATCGGACGCACTTCATCCAGTTGGCGACCGTCTACCCGCACTTTGTCTTCAATCACCTGGCGACGCATGAGCGTTTTGGTGACTTCTTTGAAGGTGTTGCTCAACGCTTTGGGCGCTTTAGCGGCTGCCAGTTTGACCGGATCTTCATCAGGCAGTTCGGCGATCGCCGCCACCACCGATGCCTTAATCTCATCCAATGCCGTATCCCGCACCGCTTTATCTTTCTCAAAGCGACCCAGCACCTCTTTCACTGGTTGCGTGGCTCGCTCTTTGATGAAATTTTCGAGTGTCAAATCGACCTCCGGAGGTGCTTCTTTGACCTGCTCAATGCCCAATTCTTGCAGCAAGTCTAGCTGTGCTTGAATCAAGTCACGCACTGCCTCGTAGCCGAAGTCGATCGCTTCAATAATGTCCTGCTCTGGTAGCTGGTTTGCACCCGCTTCGACCATGATCACACCATCTGGCGTACCTGCAACCACCAGATCCAGGTCACCCGCTTCGATTTCGCTAAAGGTGGGATTAATGACGAAATCATCACCAACCAAGCCCACACGCACGGCAGCCATTGGTCCGTTAAACGGTAGCTTTGCCAGCAGTACGGCGATCGACGCGCCTGTAACAGCCAGCACATCGGGCGGCACGCGATCGTCCATCGACATCGTGGTCGCAACAACTTGAATATCATCGCGCAGCCAACCGGGAAAGAGAGGACGCAAGGGGCGATCGATCAAACGGCTTGTCAACGTGGCGCGTTCGGGCGGGCGACCTTCACGCCGCAAAAAGCCACCAGGAATGCGCCCAGCGGCATACAAACGTTCTTCGTAATCGACCAGCAGCGGGAGGAAGTCAATCCCTTCTCGTCCAGCGGCGCGGGTTGCAGTGACCAATACAGCAGTGTCTTCCGATTCAATGAGGACGGTTCCGCCTGCTTGTGGAGCGAGTAAACCAACCTTCAGCCGAATATCCCTACCATCAAAGGATATCGACTTCTCAAATTCTTTCATGTAGTGTGTTATCCTTCTTCATCGCTCTTTTTGTTTTCTTTCGCAATCGTAGCATTGATATTCAGATACGGCTTTGAATGCAACCGATCGCCAAAAGTAAGCCATTCAAAATGTTAAAGAATTTGAAAAGGCGCTTGAACGAAAATTCAAAGATAGTGGCGAACAGCAAGGAGCAGCAGATGTTTTAGCGTTAGGGTCTATGCTGAAGCAGTCCGTGGAAGTAAACCAAGCTTACGCGCTTTCGGTACTCTGACATCAGGTTTCAGGTTGTACAATAAAGATGGATGATGCAGTGGCGATCGCGGCGGCTAAACCTGGATTTGCGAATTTTCAGGAGGTTGTCCATCATTTCGCTTTGAGCGCTATGAATGTCTACACTTGATTAGTTTTGTAAGGAAATGTGTAGAAAAAAGGCACACCATGAACGATGTCGTGTACATCAATTTTGCAGTGACAATGGCTTTCGGCTGGACGGTTTGCTGTCTTTAAAAACTGTGATAGCGGCACCTTAAACCTGACTCTTTTCGCTTTTTGGACTTCCACATCGGCAAACGATTGCAACGTTGATTCTCGCAAACGTCCTGGACATTGCTTTAACAGCGGCGAATGTACTGTTCAATGCCATCAATTGACACCGTTGCAGTAGCAACACTGATTGCATGAGATGGAGTTAATCAAGCTTGAAGCAGGTAAAGCATGATCTGAAAATCGCGCGGCATAAGTTTCTTTCTTGGAGAGCTTATTGTCTTTATTGATCACCACAGCGCTTTTACAACATCGTTTCAAACGCTCAACTTCTTTCAGCGCAGTCTGAACTTCTCTAACGCGCATGGCAATTTTACACGGTAGCTGGTTCATTTACTCTCAGGCAGAGGCGGAAACGAGGCACGGTTCTGGTGAACACGCTGCCTCAGCTCAAGGCTACCTCTTTCTTTGGGGCGAGGTCTGGCGCAGAATCACACCTGAGATACCCTACGCTGCTGGGTTGACTCATCTAGACATGACTCTGCAAACCCACCCCTTTGCAATGTCTCCCACGGAGTTGCAGGCGCTGTTGCGATCGCGACAGCAAACCAATCACCTTCACCTTCCAGAATCGTTTTTACAACCGATCGCTGATCGATCCACTGCTACTGCCTCTAAAGCAAGACGATCGCGCTCCACTCAAGAAGCAGCGGTAGCGACACTTGCCACCACGATGTCTGGTCAATGGCAGACGCAGGTATTGGCAGTGCCATCCTATCTGGCAGAGGATGAACTGGAACTGCCGACGGGCGCGATCGTCCCGCAGCATTCTGCCGTGGTGGAGAATGCCACTGTCGACGATCGCGATCGCTTCCTTTATCCGTGGCGCGTCGAGGGGCTTTGTCTTGACCCGATCGCCGCCATTACCTTTCTCAATTCCTTGCCGTTAGGCACCGTTGATGTGGATGACTCCTTTCTCAGTGGTGATCTGCGCTTTTGGTCTCATACTGCTCGCTGGAGTTTGGATTTGCTGGCGCGATCAAAGTTTTTGCCAGGGTTAGAGCGAGGAGAGCGAACTGCCTGGGCGCGTTGGCAACCGCTGTTGGATAGTGCCGTTGATCAGGTGCGATGGAAGCATTTTGTCGATCGAATGCCTGTTGCCTGTCGGTTGTATGAGCAGGAGGACGAAGGTAACGGGCAGGCAACCGCAGAGACGCAGAGACGCAGAGAGGAGGCAAATAACGCAAAAGCAGTCAAAACGCAAAGCTGCTCTCTCGCTCTCCCACTGCCTACGCCGCCCCAGGCTCTCCTCCAAGCTTTTCTCAGCAGCACTCTGGATGCTCAAATCAGGCTCTTGGCTCAGCAGCACTCGTTATCAGCTTCGGCAGAAAAAACAATGTCGGGTGCGGTGCGATCGTGGCTACAGGCATTAGGGCAAGAGGGGGCGATCGTACCTGTTGCTGAGAATGTGGCTGGGCTGGATGCTCTAGAGACCGCGCTGGCAAACTGGACGGCACCTTTGCAGCTTCAGGGCGTACAGCAAAATCTGTTTCGCACCTGTCTGTATTTGCATCCACCTCAAGTGGGTCAGCCTCGATCAGGTCAGAGTCAAGCAGGTCAGAATCAGTGGAGACTAGAATACTTCTTACAGTCAGCGGATGATGAGACGTTTTTGGTGAATGCACCCACGATTTGGGGCAACCCGGTGGAGCAATTGCATTACCAGGGTCGATCGATCGATCGTCCGCAGGAAACGCTGCTGATGGGTTTGGGGCTTGCGTCTCGCCTCTATGCGCCAATTGAACCGAGTTTGCAGGCACCACGTCCCCAGTTTTGTGCGCTCACGGCACTGCAAGCATACGAATTTATCAAAGCAACGGCGTGGCGCTTGCAGGATAGCGGGCTTGGTGTAGTGCTGCCGCCGAGTCTGGCAAATCAGGGCGGCTGGGCAAGTCGTTTGGGGCTAAAAATTCAGGCACAGTCGGCAAAGCTCAACAAAGGTCAGGTACGGCTGGGCTTGCAAAGTCTGCTTAACTTTCGGTGGGAGTTATCGATTGGTGGGCAAAGCCTGTCTAAAGCGGAATTCGATCGCCTGGTTGCCCTCAACGCGCCCCTGGTTGAAATCAACGGCGAATGGGTCGAACTCCGTCCCCAAGACATTCGCGCTGCCCAAACCTTTTTCGCCAGCCGCAAAGACCAGACCGCCCTGTCTCTGGAGGATGCGCTGCGGATTAGTACCGGGGATACGCAGACGATCGAAAAGCTACCCGTAGTGAGCTTCGAGGCATCGGGTCCGTTGCAAGAACTGATCACCACCCTCAGCGGCAATCGCCAGATTGAGGCATTACCCACACCCAAAAACTTTCGGGGCACACTGCGTCCCTACCAGTCACGAGGCGTTGGCTGGCTGGCATTCCTGGAACAATGGGGCTTGGGTGCCTGCCTTGCGGACGATATGGGCTTGGGCAAAACCATTCAGCTCCTCGCCTTTCTGCTGCACCTCAAAGAGCAGAAAACCTTGGAGCATCCCACACTGCTGGTTTGCCCAACGTCAGTACTCGGCAACTGGGAGCGTGAGGTCAAAAAATTTGCTCCCACGTTGATCGCTTTCTTGTATCACGGCGACAAGCGACCGCAAGGGAAAGCCTTTGCCAAAGCAGCACAGGGTAAGGATCTCATTATTACGAGCTACGCGCTGGTGCAGCGGGATAGCAAAGATCTGCAAACGATCGTGTGGCAAGGTGTGGTGCTGGATGAAGCGCAAAACATCAAAAACCCCGATGCCAAACAATCACAGGCAGTCCGGGAGCTTGACGCGCAGTTTCGCA
This sequence comes from Tildeniella nuda ZEHNDER 1965/U140, assembly GCA_019358895.1. Classification (GTDB taxonomy): domain Bacteria; phylum Cyanobacteriota; class Cyanobacteriia; order Leptolyngbyales; family Leptolyngbyaceae; genus Stenomitos; species Stenomitos nudus. The sequence continues at coordinate 21,620 of JAHHIG010000012.1, forward strand.
TTGCGCTAACGGGCACCCCGGTCGAAAATCGCTTGTCTGAACTATGGTCAATTCTGGACTTCCTGAATCCAGGCTATCTGGGACCCAAAAACTTCTTCCAGCGGCGCTTTGCTACCCCGATCGAGCGCTATGGCGATACCGCCTCTCTGCAAACCCTTCGATCGCTCGTCCAGCCCTTCTTGCTCCGTCGCCTCAAGACCGATCGCGACATCATCCAAGATTTGCCTGATAAGCAAGAAATGACGGTTTTCTGCGGACTCTCGTCTGAACAAGCATCCCTTTACCAGCACACCGTCGATCGCTCCTTAGCTGAGATCGAAGCCGCCGAAGGCATTCAGCGCAAAGGCATCATTCTCGCGCTGCTGGTGAAGTTGAAGCAAATCTGCAACCATCCAGCCCTCTTTTTGAAGGAAGAAGGCAGGGAAGGAAAGGATAAAGGCTCAAGGATCAAGGATAAAAGCAGTGACGGTGATTTAGCCTTTAGCCTTCATACTTCAGCCTTTCTCACCCGCTCTGGCAAGCTTCAGCGGCTTGAAGAAATGCTGGAAGAAGTGGTGGCAGAGGGCGATCGCGCGCTCATCTTTACCCAGTTTGCCGAATGGGGCAAGCTGTTGAAAGCGCATCTGGAGCGTCAGTTGGGACGAGAAACGTTGTTCCTTTACGGCAGCACGTCGAAGAAACAGCGCGAGGAAATGGTCGATCGCTTCCAGCATGATCCTCAAGGACCTCGCATCTTTATTCTGTCGCTGAAAGCAGGTGGTGTAGGCTTAAACCTGACTCGTGCCAATCACGTCTTCCACTTCGATCGCTGGTGGAATCCCGCAGTGGAAAATCAGGCAACCGATCGCGTCTTTCGCATCGGGCAAACCAAGAATGTGCAAGTACACAAATTCGTCTGCAACGGCACATTGGAAGAGAAAGTCCATGAACTCATCGAAAGCAAAAAGGCACTGGCAGAAAACGTCATCGGTGCAGGCGAAAACTGGCTCACTGAGTTGGACACCAATAGTTTGCGAGATTTGCTCTTGCTCGATCGCAGTGCCATCATTGGCGATGAATAAGCTTCAACCTGTCTCTGGTGCACCGACGATCGCCTAAAGCCACTCAAGTTCCCGAACACTCTGTGCCGCAACGCGATCGTGCCTCAATCCACTGCTGCTTCCAGTGCTTGCAACACCGATCGCGTCATGAGGTCATCTGTGCGATGCGTTTGCATGGCTTTTTGAAGGAGAGTGCGAACGTTTTGTGCTCTTTCTTGCATCCAGCGAAACTAACTCACGGCATAACCCGTTAGCGGTCTACGATGGGGAGCCTGGAAACCAAGCACAATATCCGACTTCGGAACGCCGCGATCGAGGAGTGCCTGAGCGAAATCGATCTCGGTGCCATTGTATTGCAACCAGATTTTGCCGTCTTTAATGTCGAAATGGATCACACAGCCGTAAGTGCGGTGATGATTAGACCAACCCACATTGACAACTTGGTAGTGATCGCGCTGAAGATCGAAGATGCATTGGGATTCGACCTCTTGATCGGAACGACGATCGCTGTATTCAGTAAGCAGGTTTTGAATCATGTCTCGATAGGCGGTTAGTTTATCCATGCGTCAATCGTCTCCTGTTGTTCATCATAAATGAGGAGTTTGAGTTGCATTCTTCGTATGACTTTTTGAATAAAAAGTAGGGTAAAAAATTCATTGTAGATAGCGAGCGGAGCGTCTAAATACAAGGTTCGTGTCGGTTCTTTTTCTTCAAGGGCAAGTTGATAGTTGATAAATTGCCCCAGTGCGGTATGAAATTCTGAAATTGAAGATGCACCGAGAAAACTTTTGATTTCAACCGCAATTTTTTGATCATCGCGTTCTGCGGCGATCATCAGTTCTGCTCCCAAATCGATGTACATTTCAACGCCACCCACTTTGAGATAGTAGGGATCATGGGTGATTGTCCAACCGTCTTTTTCGAGCGCGCATTTAACAATAGCGTGAGTAATGTCTTTAGCAGACATGAGATGCCATATCGCAACTATTGCTATTTTCGCTGAAATGGTGCGATCGCGTCATTGCGATCGCCCTCCCTTCCTACACGATCGCCCTCTCCCACACCCCACACCCCATACCCCTCTTCTAACACCCTCAACACCCCCCGCGTCATCACATCATCCGACAGTTCATCCGATCGCTGCTCCTGAATGGCTTTTTGGAGGAGAGCGCGAAAGTTTTGTGTGCCTTCCTGCACCCAGGGATGATTGGCTTCCAGTTTTGTCAAAAAGATCGGGAGTGCTTGCAGATAAAGGCGTTCTGCCTCTCGATAGCGTCTTTGCTGATCGTAAACTCCTGCCAGATTGTGCAAAGACCTTGCAAGATGAGGATGATCGGCAGGAAGTTGTTTCTGCCTTATGGAAATGGCTTTTAGGAAAAATGATTCTGCTTCCGTGTAACGCTCTTGCAATCGGTAGAGCGCTGCCAAATTGTTCAAGCTCGTTGCCACACCGGGATGGTCATCGCCCAATTGACATTGTCGAATTGAGAGCGATCGCAGATAGAGCGGTTCCGCTTCCCTATACCGTCCTTGAGAATAGTACAAGAAAGCCAAATTGTTTAGGCTCGATGTCACATAGAGATGGTCATCGCCCAACTGCCATTGCTGAATTTCCAGCGATCGTACATATAGCGGTTCCGCTTCCCCGTACCGTCCTTGAGAATTGTACAAGATTGCTAAGTCATTCAGGTTCCGTGCCACATCGAGATGGTTGTCGCCCAACTGCCGTTGCTGAATTTCCAGCGATCTCATAAACAGCGGTTCCGCTTCTCCATACCGTCCTTGAGAACTGTACAAGACTGCCAAGTCATTCAGGTTCTGTGCCACGTCAAGATGGTCGTCGCCCAACTGCCGTTGCTGAATTTCCAGCGACCTCATAAACAGCGGTTCGGCTTCCCCATACCGTCCTTGGAAGTAGTACAAGTGAGCTAAATTATTCAGGCTCGTTGCCACATCGGGATGGTCATCGCCCAACTGCCGTTGTCGAATTAAGAGCGATCGCGCAAACAGCGGCTCTGCTTCTGCATAGCGTCCTTTAGCTTGGTAAAGTGTTGCCAAACCATTGAGGCTGGTTGCCACGTCGAGATGATCGTTGCCCAACTGTTGTTCCCGAATCGAGAGCGATCGGACATAGAGCGGTTCTGCTTCTACATAGCGCCCTTGACCGTGATAGAGGCTTGCTGTCCAATGTAGACATGTTGCTAAATCAAGTGCTTGCTCTGGTCTGGCTAACCGTTCCATCGCCGCTTGCAAATGGGAAATCATGATGGTCGATTCCTTGGTCAGCGATCGCTCCGGCTTCTCCTGAACTCTTTCCGCCTCAGCAATCACCCCCTCATAAAACCTCTGCTGCAATGCCGAGTCATCTGCTCGTTGCGATCGCTTCGCCGCAAAAAATTCCCGCAGCAGTTGATGCAGTTGGTACATCCCCTGATCCACGCGCTTCAGCAGATGGGTGCCCAATAGCTGCTCATCGCGGATTTCCTCCAGCTCCTCCGCATCCAGGGTTGGCAAACACTGTTCTACCAGCGTCCAGGGGATTTCTACCAGGGCAAACAGGCTCAACACGGCGGCGACTTGCTGCGCGGACTCGTCCAATGCCTGCCAGCTCAACTCAAATGCAGCGGCTACTCCCAACGATGCGGTCATACCCGGTTCGGCTTGCTTAAAGGCGATCGCGTCCAGGCGTTTGTCTTGCAACCGTTGCCACAAGACGGCGAGGGAAAGATCGGGCTTGCGGGCTAAATACCGTCCCACTAGCTCCACTCCCAACGGCAAATAGCCCAACCACTCACAAAGCTGCCGTTCTAGATCCCCGACTTCTTGAAGAAGTCGGGGATCTGTGGTGTCTCTACCCTGGCTGACGATCGCTCTCAACAATTCCAGCGCTTTTGCCTCCGACAGCACCTCCAGTTGTATATCCTGCACGGGCGAACCAAAGTGCGATCGCGTCGTGAGCAATACCTTAAAGCGCGAGTCTTGCGGTGGCAGAAACGGTGCAATATCGTCGTACTCCTGCACATCATCAAAAATAAGTAATGCGGCTCCTTCGCGCCACCGTCTCCAGCACCACCGCACTTTTTCGATTAATTCCAGGTCGTCTGGGGGAATTAATTCCAGGCACGATCGCACGAAGCTAATAATTTGCGTGCCTACGTCTTCCCGTGCCCGTATCCAGCAGAGTCCACCAGGATAATCACTCTCGCGGCAGTGTTGGCGGGCGTACTGCAACGCGAGTTCGGTCTTGCCAATGCCGCCCATCCCGGAGATTGCCGAAATGGCAACGGTTGAACCCCGCTGCAACTGCTCATGAATCTGCGCGAGTTCCGTCTCTCGCCCGACAAAGTTCGTGCTGCCGTAGGGGAGGTTCTGTAGGATACTCGGCGGATAGATCGGTTTGGTATGAGGTGTAGAGTCTGGATAAATTGGTTTCTGAGTCGGCTTACCGCGCTCTTTCTTGACGGCTTTTTTTGCCTCTTGCCGCACCAGTTCTGTGGCGATGTCCTCCGGCTTGCCCACCAGATCGACATACAAAATCTGCGCCCACAGTCCCTGGGGGGTACAGTCTGCTACCCGAATGGGGATAAGCCGTCGTGCCTTCCCCGTGGCATCTTTTGCAAAGGCGGCTGCCCATTCTGCCTGCACAAACCCCGATCGCAACGAATGGTTCGATAAAACGGCGATCGTCCGTTCTGCTTCGGCGGCTGCCGTTTGCATCTCTAGTACAAAGTTTCCCCCTGCGCCAAAATCCCACGCCTGAATGATGGTGGTATAGCCCTCACTTTCCAGTATCCAGGCAATCCATTCGGCGAAGGCGCGATCGTTTTGGTTGTAGCTGACAAAAAAATCCGTCTTCGCTTTAGCGTCCATAGGGGCAACTCGGAGACAGCGCTGCATTTTTTCTACCTCAGCATTCTAGCTTTCTCCGCAAAGTGTCAGAGTTTCTCCAGAAAGGATGAAGATTCTGGGTAGTAGCGCGTATAGCCTACGGCATTCAAGAAAAGCGAAGCGTTCCGTTCGCGTAGCGTTCCGTTCGCATAGCGTTCCGAAGGAAAGGAAAGGAACCGTTCTGGTTTGAAGTCTGCTGGGTTTGTACCAGTTCTGTGGGAATCCGATCCTTGGGGGGCTGCCCCCCAAACCCCCGAATTTGAGGGACGGCTGCGTCCCCCAAGCCCCCTCCAGAAGGTGTTAAAGCGGGGAGTTTCAAAAGCGCTTCGCATTGCATAAACGGCGAGGGTTCTACCGTTCTGGATTGTTCCGATTTCGACTCGCATCGTTTCGGTTTGGAAGTGAATCATTGCTGTTGCAAGCGCGATCGCTCCTGTTTGAAGTGAGCACGTTCCTATCTGAAATGCGTTCGCGCAGCACTCCAGCGGAATCGTTCCTACTTGAAACACGATCGTTCCGATTTGAAGTGAGAACGTTCCGATTTGAAGTAAGAACGTTCCGGTTTGAAGTAAGAACGTTCCGATTTGAAGTGAGAACGTTCCTGTTTGAAGTGAGAACGTTCCGGTTCAAAGCGAGAACGATCGCGGTTGAGATAAGGAGATTCTCGTTTTGAGTGGCAATGGTCTAAGTTTTTCTTAGAGTATTGCTGTTTGGAGTGCGATTGTTCCTGTTTGAGATGAGAAAAGCTGCTGTCCACCGATCGGACTTGCACCATCGAGCGACAGTGCTGGCAGTCAGGGCGCGATCGCTGCAAATCGGAACACGATCGCTGCTAGAAATAGTCGCTCACGGTGCGACCAAGACATGAGCGATCGTGGCTATAGCTTAAGGACAGAGGGCACGTTCAGGTTCGGTGACGTTTGGATTAGTTGTGAGGTAAGGGCGTATCCAGGTACAGCCACGCGTTAGCATGTCATCAAGGTTCAGGTTCCACAAGACCACGGTGCCGTCCTTTCTGGCAGAGGCAAGGGTTTTACCATCGGGGCTAAAACTGACGCTTCTGACCCAATTTTCGTGCTCGTCGAAGGATTCTAACTGCTGCCCGTCGATGCTCCACAGGCGAACGGTTTTGTCCGTGCTGGCGGTGGCGATCGCCGCACCATCGGGGCTAAACGCTACGCCCATAATGAAACCACCGTGTCCTCGCAGCGTAAAGAGTTGATCACCGCCCCGGTTCCAGAGCTTAACAGTGCCGTCATCGCTGCCCGTCGCCAGGATCTGACTATCGGGGCTAAAGGTCACTGCACCGATGGGTCCACTGTGCCCTGCAAGCGTCCTGATTTCATCGCCGTTGCTGCTCCAAAGTATAGTAGTGGAGTCACTATTGCCAGAGAGCAAGAAGCGACCATCGGGGCTGAAGGCAATGCTAAGGACGGCTCCGCTTTGCCCTTGTAGGGTCTTGAGTAATTGCCCGTCACGGTGCCAGAGTTTGATGGTGCCATCCTGACTGGCAGAGGCAACGGTCTGACCATCGGGGCTAAACGCGACACTCCAAACGGTACCTTGATGTCCTTGCAGAGTTTTGAGGGGTTGTCCAGTGATACTCCAGAGTCTAGCGGTGCCGTCTTCGCTGCCAGAAGCAATGGTTTGACTATCGGGGCTAACGGCAATGCTGAGAATCCGCTTTTGATGCCCAGTTAGCGTCAGGCGCTCTTTACCATGACGGTGCCAGAGCTTGATGGTGTTGTCGCTGCTGCCTGTGACAAGGGTTTGACCATCGGGGCTAAAGCGAACGCTGTTCACCATGTCGCTGTGACCGTTGAGCCTGACGAGGGGCTGTGGCTCGATCGCCCAGAGCTTGATGGTGCGATCGCCGCTGGCAGAGATCAGCGTTTGACCATCGGGGCTAAAATTAACGCTGTTGACCCAGTTGCTATGTCCCTGAAAGGTTTTGATCACTTCACCCTTTAGATTCCAGAGTTTGATGGTGCTGTCTGTGCTCGCAGAAGCCAGGAGTTGACCGTTCGGGCTAAAGCTCACGCTTTTGACTGCGTCGCTATGTCCAGTCAACGTCTGTAGCTCTCGTCCAAACTGTTGGGGTCTTGCCCGATCGATTGACCATAGTTTGATGGTTTGGTCTTCACTAGCAGAGGCAAGTCGCTTACCATCGGGGCTGAAACGTACGCTAATGACTGGCTCAGTGTGTCCTGAGAGCGTTTTGAGGATCTGTCCGTCAAGCGTCCAGAGCCGTACGGTGAAATCGCCATCAGCCGTGGCGATCGTTTGCCCATCGGGGCTGAACTGAACGCTAGAAACCGCAAAAGCGTGTGCTTTGAATGTTCTTACCGCTTTCCCGTTGCTGTCCCATAGCTTGACAGAACCATCTTCGTCGGAAGAGGCAAGCAAATTGCCATTGGGGCTGAAGCTCACACTCATGACGTTTGTTCTGTGCCCTTTGAGGGTGCGTAAGAGCTGCCCTTCACGGCTCCATACTCTGACGGTACGATCGGTGCTGGCAGAGGCGATCGTTTTGCCATCGGGGCTAAAGCTGACGCTGTTGACGCGATCGCTATGCCCAGTCAACGTTTTTAGCTGTCGTCCCTCCCGGTTCCAGAGCTTGATGGTTTGGTCAGCGCTGGCGGAGGCGATCAGTTCTCCAGGCATGGCTCCGCTTACCGTTCCACCGGGGCTAAAACTGGCGCTCATCACATACCCTCGATGCCCCTGGAGCGTGTTCTGTGCCGTAACGCTATACAGAACCTGTCGTAACGCTGTGATGGCGCGTAGCTGGGTGCTTGGTTCTAGAAACCAGCTCATTTGCTGAAGCTGCCGTCCTGTTTGCAACCCTTTGCTCAGCGCTTCTAGCTCCAGCCCCGACGTGAGAAAATTTTTGGCAGCCCACGTTTGAGAGACGATTTCAGCTTTAATTTTTTGCTTGAAGGCAAAGCCTGTCATGCCCAAAGCCGCTACAGAGAAGGCACTGACAACGCCCGTTAAAAACCGCTGACGAAGCACTTCAGCCTTTTGTCGGCTTGTCTCGGCTTTGCGGCTGATGTTGATAAATGCCCCTTGCAGCTCCGTTGGCTCAGGCTTCTTGCCCGCTGTCTGCGCCAGCCACAGCTCTGCATCTTCCAGATCGGTGCCGCGCAAGAGAAAGCTATCGTTATGGCTTTTTCGCTCCCATTCGATCGCCCGTGTTTGTAAGCGCGTGTGAGCGCGAACGTGTGCCAAATCAGTGTTTAGCGCCGTTACCAAAACTTGAAGGGCGCGATCGTAGTGATCACTCTCTCGAAAGAATAGCCAGTTGTGGGTCGCCAGCATCGGATGAATGGTTGCCACATCGAACCCTTCGCACCGCATAATCGGCACCAGTCGTTTCTGGTTGGCGATCGCGTGCTCCAGTTCCTGCCCGCAGACTTTGGACGCGATTGAGTCTGGGCTAAGCACAAAGATAAAATTATTTGCTGCTTCAATCCCTGCCTGGATCGCTACCCACCAGTCTTCTGTTGGCTGGATGTCCTCCCAGTCAACCCAGGGATTGTAGCCAAGCTGCCGCAGCGATGCGTCTAAAGTTTGCACAAAGTCTTTATCTTTACGGGAGTAAGAGATAAAAATCTCGTTATTTTGCCGCTCGATCGCGCCGCTTTGAACCATCTCAACATCCACAATAGCCATGCCGTCTTCTCCAGTGGCAATCTACATCACAGCTCTTATGTTCTTCATTCACAATATGAGAGTTTACGCAACTTAAATGTGACAAAAGAATTCATGCGTCGTGATTCGATCGCCAGTTGCACGTGATGGCAAGAGACGAATGCGGTGATTGAATTAGTGGGATTAAGGTTTGCTCGTCATTGCCATGCACTCAGGAATTGTACAGAAATAACAGCATGGTCTGTAGCCGTCAGCCGTCAGCCGTCAGCCGTCAGCGAAAAGCTATCAGCTTTTCGCTGATCCAAAAGTGTGCAGTTATTTTTTAGCAAGCTCTTAGCAAGCGGTTGGAGTCAGGCATAAAACTGTGATTGCTAGGACGCATGGCGCGTTTGATGCCACTTCCAGGCGTGAGTAAGAATGGTCTGTAGATCGGCATATTGAGGATTCCAGCCCAGGATACTACGGGCACGATCGCCGCTGCCAACCAGCGCAGGTGGATCACCAGGGCGACGATCGTGCTCGATCGCGGTGATTTCGTGTCCTGTCACCTGACGCGCCGTATCAATCACCTCGCGCACCGAAAAGCCATTGCCGTTGCCTAGGTTAAAGGTGGTCGTGTTGCCACCGTTGAGTAGATAGGACAGTCCCAACACGTGAGCCTGTGCCAAATCAGTGACATGGATATAGTCGCGAATGCAAGTGCCATCGGGCGTAGGGTAGTCGGTGCCAAAAATGGCGATCGAGTCACGCAACCCTAGTGCCGTCTGCAAGACCAGCGGAATTAGGTGGGTTTCGGGGTTGTGATCTTCTCCTAAACGACCTTCAGGATCGGCACCCGCTGCATTAAAGTAGCGAAAGCAGACCGATTTAAAGTCGTAGGCTTTGTCAAAATCGGTTAGTACGCGCTCCACCATCAACTTCGTTGCGCCGTAAGGATTGATCGGGTTCTGGGGATGATCTTCAGGAATCGGAATGATCGTGGGCACACCATACGTAGCACAGGTAGACGAGAAGACGAAGTGCTTCACCTTGGCTGCGAGCATTGCTTCTAATAGCGTCAAGGTGCCCACAAAATTATTTTGGTAGTACTTTGCAGGATCAGTCACTGATTCACCTACGTAAGCATACGCGGCAAAATGCATGACAGCGCTGATGTTGTGGGTGGCAAAGAGCTTGTCTAGAAGGGCGCGATCGTTCGTATCCCCTTCCACCAATTCAACCTTTAGTACCGCTTCGGCGATGTCTCGATGCCCGTATACCAGATTATCTAGCACAATGACGCGATAACCTGCCTGCTGAAGTGCCAGGACGGCATGAGAGCCGATGTAGCCTGCACCACCAGTGACAAGAATGGTTGCTTGACTCTGTGACATGCTGAATAGCCTGCTGCTTAATGTTGTTAATTTCTGGACTCAGTCTAATCCAAGTTTTGTGAAGACCCGGTAAATTACATGAGCAGTTGGCAGCATAAACGTGAGGTAGTGATTTAGTTTTCGCGTCACGCCACAGCGACCCATCGTCCACTTTGATGCGACTCATGTGCCCGATCCATCAACCGCTGTGCTTTATAACCGTCCTCTAAGGAAGGTGCGATCGCCCCTCCTGCATCAATCCCTTCTACCCAGCGATCGATAATGCGTACAAATGGCGCAATCCGCCCATCCTGAAACGTTTCAGGAAATTCTAGCCGCTTAGGAATTTCTAATTCTTGCAGTGTCTCGCCCTGATGGCTGCCCCAGAGTTTGAAGCCGTGGACATAATCTTTTTGATTCCCGCTGCCGAGGACGAGCGTGCCGCGATCGCCATACACTTCTAGCCAGTGTCCTCGCCCTTGATACGTCGCCGCACTCAAGCACATTTGGCAGGGCGTACCATCGGCTAACTCCAATAGAATCGTGCAAACATCATCGGCATCGACAGGTTTGAGTTGTCCACTGGCGGGATCGAGACGTACTGGTACAGAGACACTTAGACGGGCGCAAAGCTGTTTGATATCACCAAACAACCAGGCGATATAGTCAAAGGTATGGGAGCCGATCGCACCCAGCGCACCACCACCCAGCGCTTTCTGTGCATACCAGTTCCACGGACGAGACGCATCGGCACGACTGGATACGAGCCAGTCCACTTTAATCAAGCGCGGCTTACCAACGTAGCCTTCTGCCAGTAGCTCTGCCAACCGCAACCAGGCTGGAATGCAGCGAAACTCGAAGTTGAGGTTGGCAACGACCCCCTTGGCGATCGCTAATTGCTGCAACTCTAGCGCTTCTCTGGCTGAAAGCGTCGTTGGTTTTTCGAGCAGTAAATGTTTCCCGGCATTCAACACTATTTTTGCCTGTTCGTAATGCAGAAATGGTGGCGTAGAGATACTTACACCCTGAACGTCAGGCAGGGCAACAATGGCTTCGATCGTGGTACACGCGTGAGGAATCTCGTATTGCTGCGCGATCGACTCTGCTTTGGCGCGATCGCGATGGTAGACCGCTACAGTCTGCGTCCGAGGATGTGCTTGAAAGCCCGGAATGTGGACTTTTTGCCCAAACCCCGTACCGACGATCGCAATACCAAGAGTGGGCTGAGGGGAAGAAGTCATGTGGGAGGAGTTGTTAGTTGTTAGAGGGCTGGAGCGGAGGGAGCAGGGGAGGCAAGGGGAGCGGCGGCGGCGGGGGAAGCGGTTGTAGGAATCAGTCTCCAATCCTCAATTTTCTTTCACTGATCACTGCTCACTGGTTAAATTTTTAGCCTTCTTCCTTTAGCCTTCTTCCTTTTACCTTCTTCCTTTTACCGTCCCTCATCCAATTCTCTACCGAAACCGCTACTATTGCAGGTAGCACGAGAGGATATGCCCATGTCTCCAGAAGTGGTAATTGAGGCTGACGTGTCGCCAGATATTAGCGAGTTGGCGATCGAAGACGATGACCTGGAAGGGGTGATCGACGCTGACCTGTTGCCAGATATTAGCGAGTTGGCGATCGAAGACGATGTACCTGTGGATAATCTCATCTCCGAAAAGCAGCAACGCTTACTGACCGAACCGCTGTACAGTAATCCGTCCGTATTGCCTGAGCGATCGTTTTTACTAGCGGCTAACGTAGGCGTATTTTACGCGGTTCGCCAGCCTCCGCTAGTGCCAGACGTTTTTCTGAGTCTGGATGTGGAAGTGCCACAAGATTGGCGTGAGAAGAAAAATCGCACCTACTTTGTTTGGGAGTTTGGCAAACCACCCGATGTGGTCATCGAAATTGTTTCTAACAAAGAAGGTAACGAGTTGGGTAGTAAGCTCAACAACTATGCGCGGATGGGCGTGGCGTATTACCTTGTGTTTGACCCACTTCAGCGGTTAGGCGATATGCTGCTGCGATCGTTTGAACTACGGGCAGGTCGCTATGAAGCAATGTCTACGTCCTGGTTAGAGGCGATCGGCGTTGGTCTAACGCTGTGGGACGGCACGTTTGAAGGTAAAGCCGATCGCTGGCTGCGCTGGTGTAATGCTGAGGGCGTGGTCATTCCCACTGGAGCCGAAAATGCAGAGCAAGAACGGCAACGGGCAGAGCAAGAACGGCAACGGGCAGAACGTGCCGAGGCAAAAGCCGCACAATTAGCAGAGCAACTGAGGGCAATGGGGATCGATCCCGATGCTTAGGTAGAGATTTTATGGCTCGAACTCCTACACTGTCGTACGATCGCGGCACTCTCATCCTTCACCCACCACCGCGCGGCAAAGAGTGGCTAGACTTCGCTACCTGGGACGATCGCGTTGAGCGCTTTCGCATCCCGGCGATGCAGTATCGCAACCTCGTCACGGCATTGCGAGCAGCAGGAACGGAGTTGGACGATCGCGCCAAAGCCTTTCACGATGCGGAACTCATCCCGAAGCTGGAAATGGAACCCTACCCACACCAGCAAGAAGCTCTAGCGGCGTGGGTAGCTGCTGGTCGAATGGGGTTAGTCGTATTGCCCACTGCCGCTGGCAAAACCTATCTGGCGCAAATGGCGATGCAGGCAACTAAACGTAGCACGCTGATCATGGTGCCAACGCTAGACCTGATGCATCAGTGGTACGCCCACCTTGTTGCGGCGTTTCCCGATGTTGAGATTGGCTTATTGGGAGGCGGTTCTAGAGATCGAACGCCTATTCTCGTCTCCACCTACGATAGTGCGGCGATTAATGCGGAAACCTTGGGCAATCAATATGCGCTGCTGATTTTTGATGAGTGTCACCATTTGCCCAGTGACTTTAATCGGGTCATTGCCGAATATGCGATCGCGCCCTATCGTTTGGGATTAACTGCAACGCCCGATCGCACGGACGGCAGACACGAAGACCTGAACACCCTGATTGGAGCAGAGGTCTACCGCAGAAGCGCTGAGGAACTGTCGGGCACAGCGCTTGCGAGGCACAAAGCGGTACAAATTAAGGTACGGCTGTCGCAAAAAGAGCGCGATCGCTACGATGAGCTGATCCAGCTACGGAACCAGTTTTTGCAAGATGCCAAAATCTTTCTCGGTTCCGTCCAGGGCTGGCAGCGGTTTGTGCAAGCAAGTGCTGGTTCCAAAGCGGGACGACGGGCAATGCTGGCACATCGAGAAGCACGAGCGATCGCTTTTGGTACTGAAGGCAAACTACGCGTCCTCGCCGATTTGCTAGCCACGCACTATCCCGATCGCACGCTCATCTTTACAGACGATAATGCGACGGTCTATCGCATTTCTCAGGAGTTTTTAGTTCCTGCCATTACCCACCAAACAGGCGTGAAGGAACGGCACGACATTCTGACAAGCTTTAAAGCAGGTGACTATCGCACCCTGGTTGCTTCACGGGTGCTGAACGAAGGTGTGGACGTACCCGAAGCGAGTGTGGCGATCGTCCTCTCAGGCACAGGTTCTACCCGCGAACATATTCAGCGGTTAGGGCGAGTGCTACGCAAAGGCAAAACCTCTGACAAGCTTGCTTTACTCTATGAAGTGGTTGCTGAAGACACAAACGAAGAAAACGTTTCTCGTCGCCGTCGAGGAGAACCACCTCGATCACAGACTCAGCAGCTAGAACTGGTGCCGTTTCAACCGCTCTATACCGCAAGCTCTATAAAAGTACCCCGTGCTGCCGAGCCGTCATTAGAGTGGAACCCAGAACCTGTTGAAACGCCTGCAACGCCATTCGATGACGAGTAGGCAAACTCGCTGCGATCGCAGTCAGGCATCGTGAGATTCCACTAGTTTGCTTTTCATACCATGCTTAATGTAACGGCTTCAGATTGGTTCTGTTGCAGTTCTTCTTGGCTAGGCATAGTCACCGCTAGGCTTAGGCGATCGAGGGAAGTCCGCTTTCGCATCAATGAACCAAGATACAGTTTGCTCACCTGCATAGGCAATCCGTCTCTGTAGCCACGCTTCCTAATTGCTACTTACTCAGAAAAATTAGCTTCTAACGAGGCAGGATTTGAAGATTTTTGCAATAATAAGGGCACTTGGCTTCTGTAAGCTTTATGGTTCCATCTCTTGGGCATAGAACTACTGTTCAGGCTTCTAGTAATGCTTCTCAAATGAGCAGCTACTGATTCTAATGTTCACTGGTCGATCGTCTTATGCCAAACCATAACTGTCTCTTTAGAGAGGTCTTGAGCGATACATCCTTCTATAGGGGGATGCATTGAATTAGAAAGCCTCTGTCTAAGAGCGAGTTATTTGATTAAAAAAGTCAGGAAATAGAGAGCTGGCAGGGCTTACAGGCAAATTTAACCATTAGTTTCTGTCTTTGCATTAAGTCCAAGTCATTACTTCATGACTGTATTGCCTTTTTGGTAACAGCTCTAAAACAAGTTGTTACAATAGTCATTCATTTATTTTCTACAAAGTTTAGGTCTTTAGTTTCTATGACTTATGCAACAAGCCGTCTTTCTATTTTTGTGGACGGGAATAATATGTTTTATGCTCAACAAAAAAATGGCTGGTTCTTTGATCCAAAACGAGTGTTAGAGCATTTCACCAATGATACAGACGTAAACTTGATCAACGCCTTTTGGTATACAGGGCTAAAAGACCCCCAGGATCAAAGGGGGTTTAGGGATGCCTTGATCAGTCTGGGCTACACGGTGAGAACGAAAATCCTGAAGGAATACTACGACGACAATTCCGGTCGTTACTCGCAGAAAGCGAACCTGGACATTGAAATCGTGGTGGATATGTTCAATACCGTTGAGCAGTATAACCGAGTCATCCTTTTTAGCGGTGATGGCGATTTTGAGCGGGCGATCGAACTCCTGCGCTCCAAAAATACCCACATCACCGTTGTCTCCACCGAAGGCATGATCGCCCGCGAACTGCGGAACGTGACCGATCGCTACATCGACCTGAACGCGATCCGCAAAGAAATCGAGAAATCAGACTACTAAATTGCTCAATCTCAGCGCCTCTGCGTCTCTGCGGTCTTTGCTTTCCACAACCATAAATCGCCCACGCCCTTCCTCCTACCTCTAGAATAATTAAAGTGTTGCTTGCATAACAGCAGGAATTTTGCTCTATGGAAACCCAATCTCAACCCAATCATGATCGCGTCATTATTTTCGACACCACACTCCGGGATGGCGAACAGGCTCCCGGTGCCGCACTTAACATCGACGAAAAGCTGACGATCGCCCGCCAACTGGCACGATTGGGTGTGGATGTGATTGAGGCAGGGTTTCCCTATTCCAGTCCTGGCGACTTTGAAGCAGTGCAAAAAATTGCCGAGATCGTGGGCGCTGAGGGTGGTCCGATTATCTGCGGCTTGGCACGAACGACCCACAACGACATCAAAGCAGCGGCTGAAGCACTGAAACCAGCGGCGCGATCGAGAATTCATACATTCATTGCCACATCAGACATTCACTTGCAGTACAAGCTGAAAAAATCCCGTGCCGAAGTGCTGGCGATCGCGGGTGAAATGGTCGCCTATGCCAAATCCTTCGTCAACGATGTGGAGTTTTCGCCCGAAGATGCGGGACGCTCTGAGCCAGAATTTCTCTATCAAGTGCTGGAACGGGCGATCGCGGCAGGTGCCACCACCGTCAACATTCCCGATACGGTTGGCTACACCACGCCTGCGGAATTTGGCGCGTTGATTCGGGGCATCAAAGAGAATGTGCCGAATATCGATCGGGCTGTCATCTCTGTTCACGGGCACAATGACCTGGGGCTTGCCGTCGCCAACTTCCTGGAAGCGGTGAAGAACGGTGCCCGACAGCTAGAATGCACCATCAACGGTATCGGCGAACGGGCAGGGAATGCCGCGCTGGAAGAATTGGTGATGGGGCTGCATGTGCGACGACAGTACTTCAATCCCTTTTTGGGTCGTCCGGTGGACTCTGAAGCACCGCTCACCAACATCGATACGCGCCAGATTTACAAAACCTCACGCTTGGTGTCGAACCTGACCGGAATGCTGGTGCAGCCGAACAAGGCGATCGTCGGTGCCAATGCCTTTGCTCACGAATCCGGCATTCACCAGGATGGCGTGCTGAAAAATCGGTTGACCTACGAAATCATGGATGCTCAATCCATTGGTCTCACCGACAACCAGATCGTGCTGGGCAAACTGTCGGGACGTAATGCGTTTCGATCGCGCCTCAAAGAATTGGGCTTTGACCTTGCCGATCAGGAACTCAACAAGGCATTCGTTCGCTTCAAGGAACTGGCAGACAAAAAGAAAGACGTGACCGATTGGGATCTGGAGGCGATCGTCAACGACGAAATTCAGCAGGCTCCCGAACTGTTCCGACTGGAACTGGTGCAGGTGTCCTGTGGCGATCGCGCCCACCCTACCGCCACGATCGCCATCCGCACTCCCGATGGTCAAGAACTCACCGATGCTGCGACGGGTACAGGACCAGTCGATGCCGTCTACAAAGCCATCAACCGCGTGGTGAACGTGCCCAACGAACTGATCGAGTTCTCGGTGCAATCCGTCACCGCTGGCATTGACGCGATCGGCGAAGTTACTATCCGCCTCCGTCAGGGCGATCGCATCTTCTCTGGTCACGCCGCCAACACGGATATCATCGTCGCATCCGCGCAGGCATACGTAAACGCGCTGAACCGCCTCTATGCTTCGATGCAGCGGCAGGATGGGGCAGGGAAGGTGGCGATTGAAAGGAAAGGGGAAGGAGTAGTGGCGATCGAAAGCTAGAACCGGACAAGAGATTTACCGCAGAGGCGCAAAGTTAAATGCTCTACATTCTCTGCGGTGAGAATTGATTGTTATGCAGTTTCGGTTAGCAGTAGTGATTCTTTTGCGCCTTATTGATGAATATTCAATCTCTAAAAGCAGTAGACGTTGATGAGTTCACTGACCCAAATGCAGGCTGTTATAGAAACGCCTTATTACAAAGGTAAATTTGTTTGCCCTTGGGAAGTTTCAGAATTTGAACCCTTTTCCATGATCCGCTTGTGTGGAGAGATGACATATCCAGAAATCGGGTTGGTCTTTGCACAATTAGCTGTATACAATCAAATAGAACTTTTAGGTAATCAACAAACCGTCATAGAGCAAATCCTAGAAACGGAGAGTTTGGCTTTACCAGGCGGAATACAGATTTTATCTGAAAGGCAAGGCACCATTTCTCCAAGTTGTTGCTGTGGTCTTGAGACATGGCGAGAGTGGCTAGATTTTTTGCAGACAGGCGAAACACCCTGGTTAGGGCATGACCCAAGCCCGTGGGTTGAGATGCAAGGCGATGTCATTCATATTTGGTCAGATGGAGGCATTGAGTCTGTTAGCAAAGCCTTTTGTATCAGCGTATCGCGCTCTCATTTTGAGAAGGCAATAACACTCGTGGAACGAGATCTTCAGGCATTTCTGTTCTGCATTGAAAGTTGGGCGCAAGAGGTTGGAATTGCAGAGTCAAACGAGTTATTTCAAAAGTTTGATGAGTGTTTTAGTATTAGAAGATACGTAAAAAATTAGTGATTTCCGGGGGCAGTTGTGTTTTCAATAGAGTACTGTCTGCCCAGCCTTTCACAAGCTGAATGTTAGAATAAGCGGTGTGTAGGATGAGTGACTTGAATGCCGACTGATGCTCAATTGAAGGGATTGTACCGTCTTAGTTATTGGCTAACCTACGTCATGCTTCAACCTATACATCTTGTCTGTATTGACGATCGAACCAGCAACCTATATGTTTTGGCTGGAAACATGGAAACGCTTGAATTTCAGATTGTGCCCAATGGGGAGGTATTCTGATGAGCCAGGTCAATTACGCTGCAATGTCTGACAAGGAATTGAGACAATACTTTCTCAGACATCGTGAAGACAAGGCAGCGCTTCGGGCGTATCTGGATCGATTGGGCGATCGTCCACGCAACATTATTACAACCGTAGACGATCCTGATTTTGATGCCAAAATTCAAGCTGCTATTCTGCGACAAATGCAAGCAGCGGAAAACAATAGCGATGGGGCAATTTAGATGAAAAGCCGTGGCTTTACAGTGATTCTTCACAAAGAAGAGGATATGTATATCGCTGAGTGTCCAGAGGTTGGTACGGTTGATCAAGGGGACACGATCGAGCAGGCGATCGCGGGAGTCACAGAGGCAACGCGGCTTTACTTGGAGGAATTTTCTCTTCCTGAAACCTCTCCCCGCTTTGTGACAAGCATTGAAGTCAGCTATGCCTAGACTGCCGCGAATCTCAAGCAGAGAAGCAATTCGGGCACTGGAGCGTTTGGGATTTGAGCAAAGCCGCCAAGTGGAGGCATCTATCGTCGCCTTCACTCCTTACAAGAAATCGGGAAACTGCTTGCATAGAGCAACTCTGTCCAAAGGCAACAAGTGGCAAGGTGCAACCAGATTGAGCATGGCTCAATCTGGTTGCACTCCAACTTAAAGGAGCGTTTCGAGCTAAGCGTTACCTAGCTTCACGAGAGGGGAAGACTGAAGCTGTACTGAATTGAATATCTGGTTCAAATCAACAGCCAACTAGGAGAACGTATGGCACCCTCACGGGATAGATAGCTCGACCAAATCAAGAAAGAATGTAGCTCAATGGTTACTAAAAGAGCCTTGATTGCCGGAGGCGTTGCAATCATTCCAGTTCCTGGTGTTGATATTGCTGCTGATGTTGGATGCTTAATAGAGTTGCTTCCCAAGATTAGTGGTCGGTTTGGCTTACTGCCTGAGCAAATTGAATATCTAGATACTCAAACAAAGACACTGGTTTATAGCCTAGCGATGCAATGGGTAATCAGATGCTTGGAAAGGTTTTGACCAAACAATTAATTATGCAAGTACTTAAAAAAGTTGGGGTACGTCTAGCCGCAAAGCAAGTTGCTAAATATATTCCAATTGCTGGACAGGCTGTGTCTGCAACTCTAAGTTTCGCTGCAATGAAGTATGTTTGTAATTCCCACATAGACGACTATTATAAAATAGCTCAACGAGTAATCACACAAATAGAGCATTAGTACCATCATTAATTGCCGATCGCCATTCATCACAATCACCCTTTCCGTGAAGCTCTGGTTTTTGTGGCTTTCGGCTTTGCTTCAGCAGCGGGCTTTGGTTCCGTAATAAGCTTTGGTTCGCCCGATCGCATCTCCCGCAAATTCGCGGCTTGTTTCAAAAGCGAGTCAGCGAAGGCATAGGCAACGTCATCGATCGCGCCGCTGGCTTCAGAGGTTGACTGACCGCCTGCAAGCTGTGCCAGTTCTTCCCGTCGTTGTTGACTGTCGAGGGTTGTGACACGAACGACGGTACGGACGGCATTGGGGGAGTGGGGAGTGGGAAGAGTGTTTGAAGGTTTGAGGTTTGAGGTTTGAGCCTCCGTATCTTCCCCTGCTCCCTCTGCTCCCCCATCCCCCTCATCCCCCATCCCCCCACCTCCATTCCCCGCCTCAATCACCTGCTTGCTCACGCGCAAGTGCTGATCTGCCATCGCAGCCACGATCGGCTGGTGGGTGACACAGAGCACTTGATGATGTTGGCTAAGCTGATGGAGTTTTTCGGCGATCGCCTGTGTGACTCGTCCCGAAACGCCCACGTCGATCTCGTCAAACACCAGAGTACCAACGGGATCGATCTGGGAAAAGCTGGCTTGTAAGGCGAGTAGAAAACGGCTCATTTCGCCACCGGAGGCAATTTCGGTCAGCGGTTGCAGCGGTTCACCCGGATTGGGGCTAAAAAGAAAGGTGACGCGATCGGCTCCCAGCGCAGATGGAGAAGCTGGCGAAATACCGACCTGAAATTTCACCTTTTCCATTGCCAGTGGTTTGAGTTCGTTCACCAGTCGCTCTTCCAAATCCTTGGCTGTTGCTTGTCGGAGTTGAGTGAGTGCAGCACAGGCTTCGGTCAACGCAAGCTGCCGTTCCTGATAGGTACGTTCCAAATCTTCTAGAGATTGACCGCCGCCTGTGAGTTCGTCCATGTCAGCCTGGAGGCGCTGGTAAAGAGCGATCGCGTCTCCCAACGTGGGACCATACTTGCGGCAAAGTTGCTTCAGTTCAACGATGCGTTCCTGCACTTCCTGAAGGCGCTGCGGGTCAGATTCCAGCGTTTCGCCATAGACGTTGATTTCGCGTCCGGCTTGCTCTACTTGCGCCAGAGCAGTGCTGACGAGTTCAAGAATCGGCTGAAGCTGCGTGTCATATTCAGCCATCGCCGTCAGTGTCGTTTCGGCTTTGCCCAACAGGTCGGCGCACGCTTCAGTACCGTCATCATTCTGATAGAGAGCCTGATACACCTGATAGCTCTGGTGCTGAAGCTCAACGCTGTGCCCGAGGCGCTTGCGTTCTTGCTCCAACTGATCCAATTCATCAGGTTCAGTGAGATTGGCAGCGCTCAATTCTTTAAGCTGATACTCAAACAGGTCAAGCTGCTGGAGGCGTTCTTGTTCCGATTTGCGGCGCTTTTCTAATGCCTGTAGCGCTTGTTGATAGGCAGAGAAAGCTGTAGCAACGAGCGATCGCTGCTGTAACAACGTCTCACCACCGTAACTATCGAGCCATTCGCGCTGGAGAGGCGGTTGCCCAATCTGCACGGTTTGTCCCTGCGCTGTGAGTTCTACCAGCCGATCGCGCAGTTGCTCCATTTGCTGCTTGTTGACCAACGTACCATTGATGCGCGATCGGCTTCGCTGGCTGCTTTGACTGGCGATAATCTCGCGGCTACAGATCAGTTGAGCGTCGTCAGACGGTTGAATTTCGTGCTGTTCCAGCAAGGATACGAGGTCAGGCTCTAGCCGAAAGACTGCCTCTACAACAGCGCGATCGGCTCCTGTACGAACCGCACGACTGGTCACTTTGCCCCCTAAAACGGCATCGATCGCGTCGAGGATAATCGACTTACCTGCGCCCGTTTCGCCTGTCAGCACAGTCAGTCCTGTACTTAAATCTAGCTCTAAGTAGTCTACCAGGGCGAAATTTTCGATTCGCAGGGAAAGCAGCATGGGCAGGGGGAGAGGAGTGAGGAGTGAGGAGTAAGAAAGTTTTGAGTTTTGGGTTAATTTAGCCTTTAGCCCTTGCCCTAACGAAAGGGGACGATCGGACGTGCGTTTGAACTAAAATTTGGGGATGCAGTTGCAGTGTACTACCAGTGCGTCAATGTACTACTAATGTTCAGGACTTCTTGAGATCTTTTCCCATACCCTACACCCTCTACCCTACACCCCATTCCCTACGCCCTACTCCCTCTTTAAATGGTAGCGATCTCTGAAGCAATGGCGACGGCTTTGCAAGCATATCGGTTGGGGAATCTAGTACAAGCAGAATGGCTATGCAGTCAGGTGCTGGAACAACAGCCTCATATGATCGCAGCGCTACATTTGCTGGGCGCGATCGCGGCTCAAACAGGCAGGCTTGAATCAGCCGTCAAGCACTACCAGACGGTCATTACCCTTGACCCGAATCATTTTGAAGCGCACGGCAACCTGGCTGTAGTCTTGCAGGATCAGGGAGAGTGGAATACCGCAGCGGCACATTTTCAGCGATCGCTCAGGCTCAATCCATCTCATGCTCCTACGCATTTTAACGCGGGCAATCTGGCGCTGAAGCAAAACCAACTTGAGCAGGCGATCGCGCACTATCAGCAGGCAATTGTACTAAAACCCAATTATGCCAAAGCGTACAACAATCTGGGTCACGCTTTACGACAGCAAGGAAACCTGGAGGCGGCGATCGCGCAGTATCGGCAGGCGATCGCGCTGATACCGGACGATGCACAGGCGCATAACAATTTGGGTAATGCACTGCAAGCACAGGGACAGTTTGAAGCGGTGATCGCGCACTATCAAACCGCTTTAGCACTTCAACCAGGTAATGCTGAGGTGCAGTTTAACTTGGGCAATGCGTTCAGGTTGATGGAGCAGAGTGAGCAAGCGATCAACCATTATCAACAGGCACTGACGCTTAAACCGGATTGGGCAGCAGTACACAACAATCTGGCGCTTTGTTTGCAGGAGCAGCAGCAGTTTGAGGCAGCGATCGCTCATTTTCGGCAAGCGCTTGCCCTGGAGCCAGAGAATGCCGACGCGCACAACAATCTAGGGGTGGCGTTCTACGAAATGAACCAGTTGGAGGACGCGATCGAGCAGTGTCAACAGGCGATCGACCTGAGACCACAATTTGCCGAGGCACACTTAAACCTGAGCATGGCGCTACTTGCAGCAGGTGACTATCAGAGGGGCTTGAGCGAATATGAGTGGCGCTGGGACGCTCAGGATCTGCAACGCCCATCATTGCCAGGAGCCGTTTGGGATGGCTCTGCTTTAGAGGGGCGAACCCTATTGCTCTACACCGAGCAAGGGCTTGGCGATGCTATTCAGTACATACGCTACGTGCCTTTTCTAGCAGAGCAGAGTCGCGTGATGGTCGAGTGCCCTGACAACCTGATCCGTCTCTTTGCCACCATGCCCGCGATCGCTCAACTGATTCCGCAAGGTTCACCCCTGCCTGAGTTTGATGTTCACCTGCCGCTGATGAGCTTGCCCTACGTTCTGAACGAATCGCTAGCGACGATCCCTAACCGGGTGCCCTATCTATCTGTACCGGAGGCTGATCGATCGCAGCGTGTCGATCAACAGTTGCCCGTTGAAGCAAGCCTCGATCGCCCGCTCAGCGATCGCCCGTTCAAAATCGGCATTGTCTGGGCGAGTGTGGCGCTCAACCATCCCAGACAGCGTAAGTCTTACCGCAACCGCACCGCCTCTTTAGCCGTCTTTATGCAGGCGTTATGCCCTCTCAATGTGGAGTTGTACAGCCTTCAGGTTGGCGCTCATGCAGCAGAGATTGCTGAGTATGGGTTTCAGCATCGTTTGCATGATTTAAGTCCGCAGCTTCAGGACTTTGCGGCTACGGCAGGGGCGATCGCGCAGCTAGACCTTGTTATCTCAGTCGATACCGCTGTCGCTCATCTAGCAGGAGCATTAGCAAAGCCTGTGTGGGTTGTTTTACCGTTTGCAGGCGATTGGCGCTGGCTGCTGCACCGTGAGGATAGCCCCTGGTATCCCACCATGCGGCTGTTTCGGCAGCATACTCCTGGCGATTGGGACGGGGTAATGGCAACCGTTGCACAGGCACTCGCACTTGATCAATCCCGCATCGACAAATCTGGGGCTTAACTGATGGATCATGACTTCTTCGAGTGGACGCTGAGTTGCCTGGACAGTGTTAACCAGGCGTTGATACAGTCGTTCTGGAAGTTGCAGGGTGATCGGTGCAGGTACAAAGCTAACCCCTTTAAATTACTTGCATTCTATCGAATCACGGCGATCGCCGTACTCACTGGAACACATTTACGAGAAGTTTGGGGTGTAAACTCGCGTGGCTGCGTTCATGGTCGCCTTACAGCATTTAGGCATTGTCAGTCCTTGTCGACGTAAAAGAGTACAGCCTATAGCCCCTACTGTTTGAGCAGCATAGCTTAGCCTTTGGGTGGATGCCACCCACCGGATACCCACCGTTTTCGGGCGACTCGGATCGTTGCCCGATTCATCTGTAAGGCTACAACCGTAGCTCTTCCAATTGTAGTTAGCCCTTCCATTCGTATGCCATCCTCACTCCAGACAAAGTGATCTGTCCACTTCTGACGACGAGGGTTGAACAGAAGCACAACAGCTTCAGTGAGAGGATCGGCAAATTCGGTCAGGTCAGATTTGAATTCGTTGCAGGCTCGACACGCCAAACAAACGTTGTCAAAGGTTGTTTCTCCACCTTTTGAGCGCGGAAGAATGTGATCAAATGACAAATCAATGCCACTGTTGACGGCTTGAGTCAAACAGTAACAACATTGATTGCGATCGCTGACCCCAATCTGATTGCGTAACTCAACTGGAATGTAGCTGGACACAAAACTTTAAGGATTAGGAACCATGTGACCGCGCCAGCGCAACAGTACGGCAGCATGAGCTTTACGCAGCATAAAGGCATCGGCGGACTGTCGGAGTTGGCTTAACTCAAACTTCTCGGAATCGCTCAAGATACCATCCTGATTGAGATCTAGTAGCGCATCGTAGCGAACCATTTCAGTTGAAGGTTGATGACTGCGGGCGATCGTCCACAACGCAGCATCATCCAGGCGATCGAGAGCAGCTAAAGCAGCCTGGAATTCTTCTGGAACATCGTCCCAATCAGGAGGGCTACCCACTTCTAAGGCATGGATCATGACTTCTTCGAGTGGACGCTGAGTTGCCTGGGCAGTGTTAACCAGGCGTTGATACAGTCGTTCTGGAAGTTGCAGGGTGATCGGTGCAGGCACAAAGCTAACCCCTTTAAATTACTTGCATTCTATCGAATCACGTCGATCGCCGTACTCAATTGTTAAGCAGCACCATTTTCTCAGTGGCGCGACTGTTTGAGTGCCTGCGATCGCTTTTGAAGGGTAAGCAGCTTGCTAGAATAAGGGGCAATCGCAGCCCTAGCAGCCACCATGAACTACCAAGACATCATTACCCTTGAACCTGGCAAACGCAGTGGAAAACCCTGCATCCGAGGAATGCGGATCACCGTATATGATGTCCTTTCCTATCTCGCCTCTGGCATGACGATCGAGGAAGTCCTTGCTGACTTCTCCTACCTCACCCGCGAGGATATCCCAGCTTCTACCAATGGCGCTGCCCCTGCAACCGTTGCCTGATACCAGTTCCAAGACTGCATCTCGTTTAAGAATGCTGTTGTTCAGCGCGTGCGATCGCCCAGTAAGTAGACTCGACTGCATCAGGGTCAACCGAGATCGAAGTAATGCCCCAGCGGACGAGCGTTTCGACAAGCTCAGGATCACGAGAGGGAGCTTGCCCACACACCGAACAGGGGATACCTGCTTGATGGGCTTGTTGAATCAGTTGGGCGATCGCGGCTCTGACGGCTGGATGTCGGGCATCAAAGGTAGATGCCATGTTAGCGTTATCACGGTCAACCCCTAAAAGTAACTGGGTGAGGTCATTGGTGCCGATCGCAATACCCTGAACACCTGCACGAACGTAGTCTGGCAGCAAAAACAACACCGACGGCACCTCTGCCATAATCCAAAGCTGAAACTGGGGATTGTTCGCCAGCCCAGCTTTTTGCACCCGCTGACGGCAAAAAGAGAACTCCTCCACCGTGCGAACAAAGGGCAGCAAGAGGTGAATATTGGAGTAAGCAGATTGCACCTGCGCCAGTGCGGTCAGTTCCAACTCAAATAGGGTTGGATCGAGGCAGTAGCTAAACGTACCGTGTAGACCCAACGTAGGGTTGACCTCAAGCGGGACTGCTTCACCACCTGGCAATCCTCTAGACTCGTGCGATCGCAAATCAAGCGAACGGTAGAACACAGGTCGCGGTGCCAAAGCCGCTGCAAATTGACTGATGCGAGTCGCCAGACATTCAACCAGGGCAGCACTGCGCCCACTCTGTAGCCACTGCAAAGGATGCTGATACTCTAACGCTGAAAGCGCCATCAGCTCTCCGCGCAGCAGACCAATGCCATCGATCGGCAAGGCAGCGATGGACTCAAGGCGATCGGGTTGACTGAGATTCACCATCAGTCGCGTCCTCAGCGGTGGGCGATCGCTGGGAGCAATCGTTCTGGCAGGTAAAGCAGGCGCACTCGCTACAGAATCGGGCATACCTGCTAACCGATAAACAGCGCCTCGATCGCCATCAATGAGGATGAGATCATCGGTTTGAATACGCTGAGTGGCATTGGCAGCCGCTATCACTGCCGGGACACCTAACTCTCTTGCAATGATGGCACTGTGCGATGTCATGCTGCCCTGCTCAAGCACAATGCCAACCGCCTGTTTGATCGACCCTAGCCAGTGTGGCGGTAACATTTCAGCCACCAAAATGGTGCCAGGAGGAATGGGATCGATCGCGTCAAGCTGTGAAATGACTCTAGCTCTGGCGATCGCTTGCCCCTGTGCTGCCGCCAGCCCGTTTACCAGTAATGTTTGCGACTGGCTGATTGGAGACGATTGGGAAGTCATTATTGCTGAACTCGCTGTTTCTGCCTGTTGCTTCAAGGGTGGCTCTGAGGCTGCTGTCATCAGAGTCGGTGTCAACGCCAGGTTGTGAAGCGTTTGCGTCCGTAACGAGAGCATAATGACTTGAGTCAGGCAAAACTGTGTCGATTCATCTGGTTCTGCCAGGAGTGTCCACTCTAAAACCGATACGTTGCTGAAGTCTGCCATCACACGTTGAACAAGCGTCACTAGAGCGCCGATTTGTGTGTCATTCAGCGAAAAGTGCGTTCGTTGAGCTTCGTCTGGCAAGTAGGCGAGCAGTGGGAGAGCGTGGGGATGCGCGGCTAAAGGCGTTGAATAATGGGTTAGAGCGACTTCAGCCGTTGGTACGGTTGGTTCATCAAGGCTAGGTGCAGTAACAAAGGGGTGAGACCTCCGATCGCTGGCGCTAGTGCGATCGTGTGTCTCTAGTGCTTGTATCTCGCTGGCGTTCTGATGCGCGGCAATACTCTCTGCCACCTGATAGACAATTGTCCGCTTGCCCAACTGCTGCGCCTGCACGATACCACTTGTTGCGTCAGCCTGATACACATCCGGCAAAACCTCTCCCCAGGCGATCGCCACACCCAGTCCATTGGTGGCTTGGATCTGTAACATATCATCCAGAATTTGAACGCTACCAGACGCGATCGCGGAACGAAGCGGTTGCACCAGCACGGCTAGCTTGACCTGTTGCAAATGAATGTTTAAACGCTGCCAGTAAAACAGGCTCTTTGCCCGAAAGAGCTGTGCCCATAAGCGCTTTAACCCTTGAGCAACATCGGCTTCAGTGGCGCAACAGATCTGGATATCAAACAACGCCGAACTTCTCCCATCTGCGATCGCGCCTACTTTGGTAGCAGTGCTAGCAGTGGTTTTGACAAACAGAGAGGGACGCAAGACAACGATCGGCGTGTGCAACTGTCGTATTGCGTCGTTGATTTCTGCCAACCACGCGGCTGGCAAAGCTGGCACCTCAATCGACTGGCGCAACTGTCGAGCGATCGCCTGTAGCTGCCGTGGATTCTCAATGTCTAACCGTAGCGACGAGTGGGGCAGATCAGCAAAGAGCGGTTCTGACCAGTCGATCGCTTCTAGAAACTGGCGCAACATGTGAGCCGAGACAACAAACCCTGGCGCGACGGGGATCTCTTTTTGCAGCAACTGGCTCAGGTAGAACGCTTTGTTCCCAACCAAAGCACGATGGTGCGGTTGAATCTGATTGAGCCAGTAGAGATTAGCCACAGTAGCAAGGGATAGCAAACATGAATCAATCTTCAGTTTTTCGCCTCTACCATCATGCGGTTGGGAGACGGTGAGGGGAGAGGAGTGAGGTTTAGATGCTTTGTTCCTGCCTCTGCTCTCCTCTGAAGAACCTAGATGATCATCAGTGCTTTGAGCATTGGGCGTTGAGTGCTGGCGATCGGCTGAGCGAACAACCAATCGAACCACTACAGCATGCGAAATTTAAACCAACCGATCAGCAAGGCTCTTCCAGGTATAGCAGTATCGCTAGTTGGGCATACTTGAGCCAGCCATGTCACGTATCCAGCGCCGTTAATTGCGATCGCTGACTGCTGCACTCCTGCCCCTGTCTTCTGCGCTCTACCAAATTTACATTCCAAATTTTACAGCTTTGAGGTGCCTCTAACTATGAGCGGCTTTGTCAAACGATTCAATGGGCTGCTTGATTTGGTGTTGCAGGCGCAATGTCCGCTTTGCCACCGCACGACCGCCGCTGCTTTTTGCCAAGCCTGTCAGCGTCAGCTTCAGCAATGCCAGCTTCCCAACCCTGCCTGGTCGCAGGAGGAGCAACTGCCTGTATTTGCCTGGGGACGTTACAGTGGTGCGCTACGACGGACGATCGCCGCCTTCAAATATGAAAACAAGCCACATCTGGCGCGTCCTCTTGGAGAATGGCTGGCACTTGCCTGGTTAGGTGCAACAAAGCAAGCGACAACCTTTACAGTCGTGCCCATTCCCATGCATCCGACGAAGCAACAGCAACGGGGCTTTAACCAGGCAGATCTGTTAGCAGAACAGTTCTGTGAGCAAACGCGATTGCCGCTACAAAAACAAGGACTGAGTCGATCGCGCGAAACCACCGCTCAGTTTCAGCTCTCGGCGGGCGATCGTGAACAAAACCTGGCAGATGCTTTCAGCCTTGGCAAGGCCTTTCGCAAACGCCATCCTACTGGTTCCGTGCTCTTACTCGACGACATCTACACCACTGGCGCAACCGCTCGCTCTGCTGCCCAGACCCTTCGTCGCCACGGCATTCGAGTGCAGGGGCTAATTGTGCTGGCAAGGGCAGCGTTGGAGAAGGATGAGGGATGAAGGATGAAGGATAAAAGTTGTGAGTTGTGAGTTAGCGTTCCTCTGCCGCCTCTGCTCTCTTCTTTTCTTGGATGCCCTTTCTTGGATGCCCTTTCTTGT
The DNA here is from genome assembly GCA_019358895.1 of Tildeniella nuda ZEHNDER 1965/U140. Classification (GTDB taxonomy): domain Bacteria; phylum Cyanobacteriota; class Cyanobacteriia; order Leptolyngbyales; family Leptolyngbyaceae; genus Stenomitos; species Stenomitos nudus. The sequence continues at coordinate 50,081 of JAHHIG010000012.1, forward strand.
ATGACTGAAAGGCTTTACGGGCTTTACAACTAACGACCAAAAACTAACAACTAACGCGATGTGCAACTAATTCGCCCTCATCCCCACCCTTCTCCCCAGGGAGAAGGGCTTCCAGACCGTTCCGGTTCCCTCTCCCATCGGGAGAGGGCTAGGGTGAGGGCAGTTTTGGCAGGCTTTTCAGGAAAGTCGCACATCGCGTAACTAACAACTAACAACCAAAAACTACTTCATCAGCCCATGTTCCAACGCATAGCGCACCAGTTCTGTCCGGCTGCTGGTGCCTGTTTTGCTGAAGAGTCGGCTGACGTACTTTTCGACGTTACGGACGCTGGTTTCGAGGCGGCGGGCAATTTCTTTGTTCATCAAACCATCCACGACGAGATTGAGGACGCTTTGCTCTCTGGGTGTGAAATCAATTTGGACGGTGTTGGGCAACTGGGCGATCGAGCCTCCTTTCGTCAACAGCCGCTTGATTTCTTCGATTTCTCGAATCACGTCGTCAATGTTGCGCGGTTCGTCTTCGCCAGCAGCACGCACGACATCACGCTTTTGCAACAGATTGGTGACGATCGCCACCAATTCATCGGGATCAAAGGGTTTCGATAAGTAGGCATCGGCACCTGCGTTGTAGCCCTGAATGCGATCGGAAGTCATGCCTCTAGCAGTCAGAAACACCACTGGCACTGTTTTGAACTGTGGCTCATCGCGCAACTGTTTGAGAAACTGATAGCCATCGACCTGAGGCATCATGATGTCGGTGATGACCAAATCGGGTAGCGTTTGCTTTGCCAGAGCTAAGCCTTCATTGGCATTGCTGGCAACCGCAACGATAAAGCCGCTATCTTCAAGGTACGCCTGCACCGCCTCACGCAAGCCTGGTTCATCATCCACTAGCAAGAGTTGACCTGGCATGAAGACCGCGCGCTCCTATAGTGCTTTGTATCATCCTTATTGTAGCGATCGGCTTGCTTGATCGCTGTCCTAAATCATTGAGTCTTTGAGCGGTCAGCGGTCAGCGGTCAGCGGTCAGCGGTCAGCCGTCAGCCGTCAGCGGTCAGCGGCTTCTCAAGCCATAACTTACTTGCCAGAGAGTAAATTGAAAGCTGATAGCTGATAGCTGATAGCTGATAGCTAATAGCTGATAGCTGATAGCTGATAGCTGATAGCTCTTTACTCACGGCTTCTTTCGGTCAGCAGTGCCATCTGGCTTTGGATTCTGCATGGGTGTTGCGATCGGCTTTTTGCCTTCGATCGGCTTTACTGGTATTGGCTTTTTGTTGCCGATGGGTGGAGCACTGGCTGGTTTTTTCGGTGCTGCTGTACTGGCTGGCTTCTGACCAGTCTGCACTTTAAAGGATTGAATGCTTTGCTCAAACATTGCCAGTCGCTGCTGGTAGTCACCTGCTCTGGTTGAATACGCGACTGTCCACAGTGTCTTGCCTTGCTTGATGACATAAATCAACTGTCTCAAGGCATCGGACTGAGCGGCGCTGGACGGCACGCTGGCTTCTGTCACCAACCGTCCGGCTGAGTTTTGCCCTACCTGCACCGTTTTGCGCTCGATCGTCCGAATGGGTGTAGGCAATGACTGTACAGCGGCATCAATATAAGCATCGACCGTAACGGTTTCGGGTACATTAACAGCGCTAATCACAACATTGGTGACCCCGCCTGTACGATCGGGCTTTGGGTCTACGGCAATGAGCAGAAAGGTGCTGGGATTTTGTTCCACCATGCTGGCAATCTGCTCGTAATCGGTTCCGAGCGATCGAATGCCCTTAATCAGCGTCTGCAAGCCTGTCGTATTGGGACTACCACCGCGATAATTTTCTGGTAACGCTAGTTCAACACCCGGTGCCTTAAAGGTTTGCCACTTTTCGACAAGCGCACCTGCCCCTGCTGGTTGAACGCGCGACCTGGCACCCGATGTCCCTGTTAAGGCATCTGCACCCGAAGGCTTGGTCTGTGCTGCGCCACCTGATGTTGTTGGTTTGGGTGTTGCCGCTTCACTGGAGACAGCACCCAAACTCAAAAGGATTAAGCCAATACTAATGAGAGTTTTTTGCATACTGCTAGTTAAGAACTAAAGGCGCTGCGCTGAGTTAGCGGTCAGCGGTTAGCGGTCAGCAGTCAGAAATCAGAGACAGAAGTCAATGGATTCTAAAGCTGTGCCTGGATTGCCAGAAGGTCAAGTAAAAGCTGATAGCTAATAGCTGATAGCTGACCGCTGACCGCTGATAGCTAATAGCTGACCGCTGACCACTGATAGCTAATAGCTGACAGCTGACCGCTGATAGCTAATAGCTGACCGCTGACCACTGATAGCTAATAGCTGATAACCCAACGGCATCCCTCACCCCAACTGCTCCTTATGGCAGAATGAACGGGATACCACAGGCAACCTTCCCTAATTCTATGGCGACCAAGTTTGTATTCGTGACGGGCGGTGTTGTTTCTAGCATCGGTAAGGGGATTGTAGCAGCCAGTTTAGGGCGATTGCTCAAGTCGCGGCAATACTCTGTTTCGATCTTAAAGCTCGATCCCTACATTAACGTCGATCCAGGTACGATGAGTCCCTTTCAGCATGGCGAAGTGTTCGTCACTGAAGATGGTGCCGAGACCGATCTGGATTTGGGGCATTATGAGCGCTTTACGGATACGTCCATGTCTCGGCTCAACAGTGTCACAACTGGCTCCATTTATCAGGCAGTGCTGAACCGAGAACGACGGGGTGATTACGAAGGCGGCACGGTGCAGGTGATTCCTCACATTACGAATGAGATTAAGGAACGGGTGCTGCGGGTTGCTAAGAATACGAACCCCGATGTGGTTATTACTGAAATTGGTGGTACGGTGGGCGATATTGAGTCGCTGCCGTTTCTAGAGGCAATTCGCCAGTTTCGCAAAGATGTGGGACGACAAAATGTGCTGTATATGCACGTCACGCTGGTGCCCTGGATTCCTGCGGCGGGTGAGATGAAAACGAAGCCAACGCAGCATTCGGTGAAGGAACTGCGATCGATCGGTATTCAGCCCGATATTCTCGTCTGCCGTAGCGATCGCCCGTTACCGCCGGGACTCAAAGAAAAAATGTCGGGGTTCTGCGATGTGCCCGTCGAGTGCGTGATCACCTCTCAGGATGCCAGCAGCATTTACGAAGTGCCACTCAACCTGGAGAAAGAAGGACTGGCACATCAGGCACTCGATTTACTGCAACTGGAACAACGTCCACCTGACCTGACCCAATGGGCAACGCTGGTCGATCGCCTCTATAGCCCTAAACGACAGGTCGAAATTGCGATCGTCGGGAAGTATGTCCGCTTAAACGATGCCTATCTGTCTGTAATGGAAGCCTTGCGCCATGCGGCGATCGCCCTGGATAGCGACCTCAACATCCGCTGGGTTAACGCTGAAGATATTCAAGACCAGGGAACTGCCCATCATCTAGACGGTGTGCATGGCATCATCGTGCCAGGCGGGTTTGGCATTCGCGGGATTGATGGCAAAATTGCGGCGATCGAGTATGCCCGTACGCACCAGATTCCCTATCTTGGTCTCTGTTTGGGTATGCAGTGCCTGGTCATTGAATGGGCACGCCATATTGCCGCTTTGCCCGATGCCCACAGCGCCGAATTTGCCCCCGAAGCACACAATACTGTCATTCACCTCTTGCCCGAACAGCAGGATGTCGTTGATCTAGGCGGCACTATGCGCCTGGGGTTGTATCCCTGCCGTTTGACACCCAATACCCTCGCGTTCAACCTCTATCAAGAAGAAGTCATTTATGAGCGGCATCGTCACCGCTACGAGTTCAACAATGCTTACCGCAGCCTATTCACGGAAACGGGTTATGTGATCAGCGGCACTTCGCCCGATGGTCGCCTGGTCGAAATTGTCGAATTGCCTCATCACCCATTTTTTATCGCTACTCAATTCCATCCCGAGTTTCAATCTCGCCCCAGCGCACCGCATCCGTTGTTCAAAGGGTTTATTCAGGCGGCACTGGTACGTTCACCAGGCAACACCACGAATGTCGATAGCACAGGCGAACAGGCAACTGCTTCAGCGCCGGCAGGCATGGCATTAAACCAGGCAGCGATCGCGGTGGGTACACACCCCTATTCACACAGTGGCAGTTGAGGTATCGTAGGCGTGCAGCCACGATCGGTACCCAGAACCGCAAACTGGCAGAAACAAGGATGTTTTGTGGCTTACTGGATCAAACTTAACTATGAGCGCAGTACCTACGTGATCGACCTGGATCGAGTCACCGCGTTTTGCTATACGCCGAATGCAAAGGTGTCGTTTTCGCTCTTGGATGGCAACACGACGATCGTCGTGACGCAGCAAAGTGACCCTGAGTCCTACCAGCACATGCTGGACTACGTAGAAAAACGCACCGGATTTTCGTTGCCATAAAGCGCTAAAGGGCAGAAAGACGCTATGAGTCAGTCAGCGTGATCTGCTCACCGACTCGCAAAACCTTTCCTGCTTGCGAAGCCAGGGTGCGCGTATTCACTGCTAACCTAAAAAAGTGGTTGAAACGCGAAGCCTCTGCCCACGTGGGCAAGGTTTCCTGGCGCTTGGTGACAAAGGTTTTTTGAAAGTGGGGCAAACCTGTGCCCGTTACGGGATCGCGGGTGACCACAACGCAGCGCTGACACGGATTAACGCCTGCAAACGGCACATCACCAATTTGAAAGGGCACTGTGCGATCGCCCTCACTAAAGAGTCTATCTTCCCAAAACGCCTCTACGCCAGCAATTTCCAGGTTCGATCGAAAGCGGCGACGCACTTCTTCCACACTCAGGTTGGGAAACCAGTCTGCGATCGCTTGTAGTGTGGCAGTGCTGACAACGGTTGGTCCAGGCGAATCTGTATCATCAGGAAACCCTACCTGCGTATTTTGAATCAGTTGCACTGGGAAGCCAAAGTAAGCACTAAGCCATGCTTCTAGCGCCACCCGTTCAGCATCCAAATGAAAGGTCGTTACTTGAAGCTTGTCTTGCACGCTAAGCGAAACGGTACGGGCACTCAGGTCGATGCTAGAGCGAATGCCATGCACCGCTGCGGTTCGTTTGCCGTTGACAAATTTGCCCTGTGAGTCGACGATCGCAAACTCACGATCGTGCTTTAGCGCTCCACTTGCTAGCATAGTTGTTTGGGCGATCGTCACCCCATCAAGAGCTTTGATAGGATAGACGACGATCTGGGCTAATTCAGGCATACAGATTCAGGCGATCGGGGAAAGGTAGACAGGCTTTGGTGAATGAACAAGGATTGATATTAGCTATCAGCTATTAGCTATCAGCTATCAGCTATCAGCTATCAGCTATCAGCTATCAGCTATTAGCTATCAGCTATCAGCTATCAGCTTTTAATTTACTCTCTGGCAAGTAAGTTATAGCTTGAGAAGCCGCTGACCGCTGACCGCTGACCGCCGACCGCTGACCGCTGACTGCTGACCACTGACCGCTAACTGCTGACCGCTGACCGCTAACTGCTGACCGCTGACCGCTGACCGCTGACCACTGACCGCTGACCGCCGACCGCTGACCGCTGACCGCCATAACTATACTTTGCCTAATCAATTAGATTGTTAACCATGACTGGACTGCGATGGACTCAAGTACTGCGATCGTTAGGGCTAGAGTTTTGGCTCTTGTTGCCATTGCTAGGACTTAGCTTTTGGTTGACCAGTGGCATGTTGACAGACCGAATATTAGCTCGATCGAACAAGGTAACGCCTTACCTGGAAGGCAATCGCCAACCCAAACAACCGCTGCGCACTGTGCAGTCCATTACAGTCGTCACCGCCGCACGACAGGGGTACTCGACTGTCACGATCAAAACAGCCAACTCGGCGCTTAAGACCGTAACGTTTGAGTTTCCAACCACTCAACCAGAACAAATCGAAGCCGCGATCAGTCGAGAATTGGGGTTGCCACGCGATCGTATCCGTAAATTGGTTCGTTACCAGTCTGGTCAAGGGAGTGGGGAGTAGGCTAACTCCTGGTAGGCTCGGTCGTCATCGCGCAGACGGGCACGACTACTTTTGCCGTCTACGGCTCCTACCATTTCACTAAACTGTGGCTACACAGGCAAGCTTCGGCTGGCGGTCTACCTCTCTGGTTTTTAAGATACAAGGGTATAGCCCTTCAGTCATTCAAGAAAAGGGATGAGAGCAATTCATCCCGCCATTCAGCAACGCCGAGAAAAACAAGAGAAAGTTTTGAGTTTAAGAGGTTGTTTGAAAAGTGTCTGGCGGTTAAAACCGCGACTACGTAAACAAAGTCCGCCTGCGCGGACTACCGCAGAGGAAGGGTTTTATAACCTGCGTAGGCAGGTTTTGTGCGTGTAGCCGCGACTTCAGTCGCCAGAGCTACACGCATCTGGACTTTTAAAACATCCTCTAAGAGCAGTCAGTTGCCAGCGATCGCTTTTACCTTGTGCCTTCTGCCCTCTGCGTTTCTTCCTAAAATTTCTTTCCCCTTGCACCAAGCTGGCATAAACTGATTAGCCTATACTGAACTCAAATTTATTTAGGTCTCATTCTTCTTCTCCCGCTCCCCCTGCTTCCCCCCTCTCCCTGCCTCCCCCTCTCTCCTCTCCCCCTAACTGTCGTGAACCTGCGCCTCTTTATTCCCTTTTTCGATACATCTGCTCAGGGCTGGGCATCGGAAGCACGGTGGCTACGGTGGTTGACGTTTTTGTGGCTGTTGATTGGGCTAGCGGTTTTGTTTTCGGCATCCTATGCGATCGCGGATGCCGATCGTAACGATGGTCTTTACTACTTCAAGGTGCAGATCATCTGGATTTTGGTAGGACTGGTAGGGTTTAACCTGGTCGTGCATTCGCCATTGCGCTACATCGTGGGCATTGCCGATTGGTTTCTGGTCATTATTTTGGGATTGATTCTGATCACGGCGATTCCCGGTGCTGGTACGTCCGTCAACGGTGCCACGCGCTGGCTCTTTCTTGGTTCCTTTCAGATTCAGCCATCCGAGCTGATCAAACCATTTCTAGTACTGCAAAGCGCCCGCATTTTTGGGCAGTGGGAGCGGTTAAAGCGGGGCACTCGTGTTCTGTGGTTGGGCATCTTTGGGTTAGTGCTGGTGGGCATTTTGCTGCAACCAAACCTCAGTACGGCGGCACTTTGCGGCATGTTGCTGTGGTTTGTGGCGCTGGCAGCAGGGTTGCCCTACACCTACATGAGTGGCACGGCACTGGCAGGCATTGGTCTGGCAGTAATCAGCGTCAGCTTTAGAAGCTATCAGCGCCGACGGATTCTATCGTTTCTGAATCCCTGGGCAGATGCGACCGGGGACGGCTACCAATTGGTGCAAAGCCTGCTGGCTGTTGGCTCTGGCGGACATTGGGGCACAGGCTTTGGACTATCGCAGCAAAAGCTATTCTATCTCCCCATTCAGTACACAGACTTCATCTTTTCAGTGTTTGCAGAAGAGTTTGGTTTTATTGGCTGTTTGGCGCTGATGCTGATGCTGTTGGCATACTCAACGCTGGCGCTCCGGGTAGCAATGAAGACACAAAATCCGGTGTATCGTCTCGTGGCGATCGGCGTGATGGTGCTGATGGTGGGACAATCGCTGCTCAATATCGGCGTAGCAACAGGTGCATTGCCCACAACAGGCTTACCGCTACCATTGTTCAGCTACGGCGGCAGTTCCATGATTTCTAGTCTCGTCTCAGCGGGGCTGCTGATTCGGGTGGCGCGAGAAAGTAATGAAGCAAAGGTTGTTCGATTGGACGATCGCAGGCAGCAAGGCAAGGGGCGATCGTTGTCACCAAAGGCGACATGATGGCAAGGGGAGCAGGGGAGCGGAGGGGCAAGGAAGAGAGTTTTGCGTTTTGAAGTCCTGCGCCCCCTGCTTCCTCTGCCCCCCTCTGCTTCCTCCGCTCTCCTTGCCTCACCCCTTCACCATCACAGGCTCACGCACCGACATTTGAGTCATCCCTGGTTCTTCTTCAGTGCTGTAGACTTCGCAGGAATTATTGGGGCTTTCGATCAGTTTGATTTTGTGCAACTGTGCGCCGACCTCGCGTATAGGCTGTTGCAAGAGTGATCGAATGTGAACGGCAATGTTCTCAGCGGTCGGCACAACTTCAGCGAAGTAGGGAATATCTTTGTTCAAAAAAGTGTGATCAAAGGGTTCCACGACATAATCATCAATCGCTTTTTGGACGGCAACGAGGTCGGCGATCATGCCTGTGCGGGGATCAATTTCGCCCTTGATGGTGACTTCAAGATGGTAGTTGTGACCATGCCCATTGGGACGAGCGCACTTGCCGTAGATTTCGCAGTTTTTCTCGTAGCTTAAATCAGGACGAGCCAAACGGTGCGCGGCGCTGAAGTGGGTGCTGATGGTGAGATAGGCTTCCATGTTGTTTCCGTAGTAATCTGCCCAGAGTTCGGGATGTTCAAAAAGCTGGATGTGAACGATCGGCAAATGGGTCGCCAACCGCTGCCAGATGGTACGAGCGATCGCCTCGGTGGTCGGCAGCGTCTCCTGAAACTCAGACCAGGCATCGTTGAGATACGAAAAATCAAGCTGACTGGTCACTTCGCGCTTGATGACCTGCTTTACATCCGACAGGTTTAAGACCATGCCGTATTCGTCTAAATCGCCTGCCATTGAGGCGTAGAGGACGTAGTTGTGTCCATGACCGGGCGATCGGGCACAGGCACCAAACCGCTCAAAATTTTCAGCCTCACTGAGTTCTGGCAACCAGTAACGGTGACTGGCGGAGAATTGGGCGCGGCGATCAATAATGCATTTCATAGGTAGACGAGGGACAAATTGGCTCTGTTAAGTTCCGTTAACAGTATTCCTCCAGGATAAACCAATTGCACGGCTAGGAAAGTCCGTTTCTGCACTAGCACTCATCGCTTCATGAGCCTGGCTAACGCTTTGGAGTGTGCAGAGGTAGCTGGTTAGGGCGATTACGGAGAATTGACTGGTAGGTATCTTACGCCAAAACCAGGGGTTTCCCACACCAGAAATTTTAAGAGAGATTTGCGACTATGAATGAGCGAAAGCAATGACTGCTAATGCTTTTGAGTCTAGTCGTTTAAGGAGATCAATCAATCATGATGACATTACTTCGCTATGTGCTTGCTGTTGTGTTGCCGCCTGTGGGTGTTTTTCTCACCTACGGTCTGAGCAGCGCTCTGGTCATTAATGTTCTACTCACACTATTGGGTTGGGTACCTGGCATTGTCCACGCTGTGTGGGCGATCGCCAAGCATGACGAAACGATCAAACAGCAACAAACCACTGTCTAGTGCGTGTACACAATGTTTGTTTTGAATGGCTGTGACAACGCACAGTCGCCTGTTTACCTAATTTTTGGAGGATAATTTATGTTTGGCTTTGCTTTGACTACGTTAATTACGGCGTTAAGTCTGTTGATTGTTGACCTGGCTGTGCCTGGAGTGACGATCGCAACGTTTCCTGCCGCTTTGTTGGCTGGGGTTTCAATCGGGTTTGTCAATGCGGTTGTCAAACCAGTACTCAGTGTTCTGTCGCTACCCGTTAACTTTGTGACCTTTGGTCTGTTTTCGCTGGTGGTGAACGGTATTTGCTTCTGGTTAGCATCCGTTTTTGTCCCTGGCTTTGCCGTCCACGGCTTGCTGGCATTGATTCTCGCTCCTGTTGTGCTGTCGTTTGCCAGCACGTTTCTCAACAGCTACTTTATTGAGCGAGGCTTTGGGCAACCACTGGCTGATCAAAAGGCTGATGTGATGCTTGAGTCTGGTAGTAAATAACTTGCTGTGACAAGGAGCGCAATCCTGAGAAGCTATCCGAAGTCCTTTAAGAACTGCGATCGTTGAGCGATTGCAACCACAGGCTATCTTTGTAAACTCACAAAGAACGGAATGCCGGGTTTTCAGATAGCTTCTAACGATAAGGCTTACCAAGACGATACGCTTCTAAGAAAATAATAAGGGCGATCGTTAACTCATATAATCAGCGCTGCGATCGCCGGATTGAACAAGATATTTTTATTTCTCTTTTTGTTGTTGATAAATTGCCTTAAACCGCTTTTGCTGTTGGTTATGATCGATGATCGGGGCTGGATAGCCACAGCGATCGCGCTCCAACGGTAAAATGTCACCTGTCACGAGGGCTTCTGTATCAATGCTTCGGAGTTCTGGTAGCCATTGACGAATGTATTCGGCTTCGGAGTCAAACTTCTTTGTTTGACTGGCAGGGTTGAAGATGCGAAGCGGTTTCGGATCCATGCCGCTTGAGGCGCTCCACTGCCAGCCGCCATTATTGGCAGACAGGTCGCCATCAAAAAGCTTCTGCATGAAATATTTTTCACCCCAGCGCCAATCGATGATCAGGTCTTTGGTGAGAAAGCTGGCAACAATCATGCGGCAACGGTTGTGCATCCAGCCGAGTTCGTTAAGCTGACGCATGGCAGCATCGACGATCGGATAGCCTGTTTTGCCCTCGCACCACGCTTGAAAGTGCTCTGGATTGTTATCCCATGGAAAATTTTGAAACGGTTTGCGATAGGCACCATCTGCTAGCTGAGGGAAAAAGTACATGACGTGCTGGTAGAACTCCCGCCATGCCAATTCTTGTCGCCACACGCGGATGCCATCCTGAGCTTCATCGCTGCGGGTTTGCTCCACCGCTTCCGCAGTCTTTGCCCATACAGTGCGAACGCCGATCGCGCCAAACTTCAGCGCTGCACTGAGATGTGACGTTCCTTCGGGGTTGAAGGGAAAGTTGCGTTGCTCTTGATAATCGGCAATGGCGCGATCGCAAAATGCTTCCAGGCGTTCTTGTGCGGCGGCTTCTCCCGGCTCCAGCAGCAGCGCATTGTCCCAGACAAAACCCAAATCTTTCGCGGTTGGTAGCTCGATCGCACCTGCTTTGACGACAGCTTTTTGTTCGCTCTCTGTCAAGCCTTCTGCCTTAGCGAGTTCATCTACAGGCTCTGCTTTCGGCTTACTGCTCCAGTTGCGCCAAAAGGGCGTGTAAACCGTGTAGGGATCGCCAGCACCTGTGCGAATGTCATCGGGTCTATGTAAAAGCTGATCCCAGAAATTCTGGAAGGCGATCCCGGCTGTTTGAAGGGCTTTCTGAACGGCGCGATCGCGTTCCTTTGCATAGGGTTCCACATCCAGATTCCAAAAAACGGCGCTGACATTGAGTGCCGTTGCCAGTGCAGGAATGCCCTTCTGCGGTTCAGCGTTCACGATCAAGAGCTGACTGCCTGCTTCGGTGTACCGCTTTTGAAGCGACTGCAAACAGCCGATCATATAGGTCACTCTTGCAGGTGCAACATCATCACGCTGCAAAATGTTTGGGTCGAGGCAAAACACACCGACGACTTTTTGCGTACGATCGCGAGCTGCTGCCAGACCAATGTTGTCTGAGATTCGCAAATCCCGACGGTGCCAAAACAGAATGAGGTCAGACATGGGCAAAGTTTCTAGTTTTTGGTTTTTGGTTGTTAGTGACCAACAACTAACAACCAAGTGCTAACAGCTAAGCAACCGCTAGCAACTATTGCAAAAAAGGACGTGCTAATACGAAGCTGCAAATCGATTTTGCATCGGCGATATCGCCTAGCTGAATGGCTTCTTCGACCTCTGCGATCGTCAGCACAACGGTTTCAATATCCTCATCAGGATCTTGACCCGGCGGGTGTTCCAGCAGTGTTAAATCCTGAGCTAAATAGGCGTAGATAATCTCATCAGAATAGCCAGGAGCGACGAAAAACTCGCCGAGCTTTTGCCAGCGATCGGCACGATAGCCCGTTTCTTCTTCAATTTCACGATAAATTGTCTCTTCGGGCGTTTCACCGGGTTCAACGGTGCCAGCCGGAAATTCTAGCAGCCGTCCCTGCACTGCAAAGCGATACTGTTTGACCATCACCAATTTACCGTCAGGAGTCACAGGCACAGCCAGAGCGCCACCAGGGTGCCGAATGCATTCCCACTCGCCTTCATTGCTGTTGGGTAAGCGGTAACGGCTGGCTTCAAACGAAAATTTGCGCCCTTGGTAGAGTAGGCGTTGTTTGAGCAGTTGAGGGGGTTCACGACCGAGGGGCATAGACAAGTGAGGGGTTGAGGGGGCAAGGGGAAGCAGAGGGAGCGAGGGAGGGCGGGTTTGAGTTTCGGCTGATGGCTGACCGCTGACTGCTGACCGCTAAGCAAGTCTGACTTCTGAACAGTCTACCGTTTGTACTAATGCTGCGATCGCTTTTCCTGAAATTGGCTCAATCCAGTCAGGTGCGATTTCGGCTAAAGGCACCAGCACAAACGCCCGCTCGGTCATGCGCGGATGAGGAATTTGCAGCGTTGGCGTATCGAGTACGACATCACCAAACAATAACAAATCCAGGTCAAGGGTACGTGCCCCCCAACGCTCTCGACGAACGCGACCAAATTTGGCTTCTGTTTGCAGCAGGGTTTCGAGCAGCGCTTGTGGTGTCATTGTGACGTGCAGCAGCGCACAACCATTGAGGTAGTCGGGCTGTGGTGGTCCAACGGCTTTGGTAAAGTACCAGTGCGATCGCGCCTCCAAAGCAATCCCCGGAGTATGAGCCAAAACTTGCAGCGCCGATTCCAGTGTTGTGAGGGAATCGCCGAGATTGCTACCAAGGGCGATCGCGCAACGGGCAGAACCAACATACACGATGTCACAGATGCCTCAAATTATGATCACCTTATGGAGTAAAGGGGTTTGCTTATCACCACAAAGATTACTCCCAATACTGCACAGATAAAACTAAGGTCGAACTTTTGCAAGAGGCTACTCATGCCAGAGCAAACAATGAGTATTCCTGTCGCTACTGGAAGAATAAGATATAGCCCCTTCATGCCTGCCCTAACTAAACTCTTAATCCAATTTCCTACTCCAAAACCAGCGATTGCGCCGTTAAACGTTCCAGCTAATGCATAGGAAAAATAGTCATCGTCCGAGACTGGTCCCGTATGGGCTTCGATAAGGATGCCAGTATTATACGTTGCCTCTCCAACAAGCTTTCCTACACCTATACATAAAACTATTGCAAGAAGAAAGGTGATTTTCCTAGAGATTGTCAACTGATAAGTAGAAAGAGTCAGCAAAGAAATGAACGCAATAATCAGAGCAGAAGAAAACGCTGAAAAAGATGCTATCGACAATCCAAAGTAAAAAATATCTACACCGCTAGCAAGTCCACACAAGGGAGCGATAATTGAGGCTAGAATGGCTAGCCACGGAGTTATGACAGAAGATAAAGCTTCATTTCGGGGAGGCATAAGATCAAGTTCTTCTGCAAGAGTTCATCACTTGTATGTAGTAAAACCAACTGTCTAAACTATCCGCTTAATCCAACTGCTAATCCTCTAACGCACTGTCGTCAAAATAGCAGTCAGGATGCTGAGCAAAATGAGTACCCAAAGCACCCAACCCGGAATGAAGGTCAGCAGCCCGATGCCTCGAAGAACCCAAACTAGCACTGTCATCGCCAGCACTGCGAGAAATGCCACCATGCTTGGCTTGAGCGATCGACCCATAGCTGCTCTAGCGCCTCTGGCTGTTACGAAGTCCACCAATGATGCCAATCCCCGCAGACAGCAGCAGCAGTGCCCAAATCACATAGTTGGGTAGCGTCGTCAACACGCCGATTCCCTTCAGCACAATGAGAACCGCCGTCAGCACCAGCATGATGCCGATGATGTACAGAATGATGGAAATGCCTACATTATTTGGACTGCCACTCACAAAGTCGTCTCCTCAGACCGCTACGGCACCCAACTATTGTGGCACGTGGAGGGAGGAGTAAGGAAAGACTAGAAGTAAACCGTCTTAGCGAAGTAACGAGCGTCGGCGATCGCGCGAGGTTTATCAGTACCAGAGCCTGGTGAGCTTCGATCGCTGCAACCCCTTTCTCTTACCTTTATCATAGGGTTGAAGCTCATCTGCGTTGTACTAAGACAACCATGCCTATAGCGTTTCCTAGTCTACTGAGGTAGAAGCGTTGAAAATGGGTACATCTTGATCTCGACGTAAGATCACCAAATGCAGAAAAGAACCTTCGGACTCCGCCCTTGATGCAAAACTGGGCTTTGGCTCGTAATGTCGCACTCAACCTTTTTCGGCACAATGGCTTTGATAACATAGCTCAAGCCCAAAGACTGGCAGGATTCGGTCTCAACACACTTCTGTCTCTGTTTAGAATGAAATAGCCCTGAGTTTTTGCCATTTCGACCAGGTAGAGATGTCCAGAGTCGGGAAGCACGATCGCTGGCTCAAAGCCTGCATTTACCACCGTGCTACCGCTTTTGAGAAAGGCGCGGTAGTCGGGATGAAATGGTACTTCCAGCATTTGTTCTGCATGGTCAATTTCGGCATCGGTTGGCACGCGAAAGGCATCAGGACTCATGGCTCATTCTGATTACATCATCTTATTCAGTAGCTGGGTGAAATTAAACGTAGGATGTGTTAGGCATAGCCGTAACGCATCAAAACCTTTAGCAGCATGGGTGACGCTTCGCTTTTCTTGAATGCCGAAGGCGATACCCATCCGACGCAGATTTTATATTTAATTGAACCTTCCTACTTACAAGCGACTTCAACACCTGTTAGGTTCGCCTACTTTTTGAAACATCCGACACTCGCTCTCGATCTAAACTGGAACGACATTTCCGTTTATGCAGTTTGCCTATGAGCCGATTTGAGTCGCAGAGCATCAATCAACGCAGTCAACGTTGGCGGGGTCTGGCGATGGAGCGTTTCGCCGCAGCGCGGGTAAAGCTCATTTCGTCGGCAACCATCACGAAAGCGGCTAAGTCGTTCAGTTCGTCGCGCTTCCTTGCTGCATCAATCTCAGAAGTGTATGTCGATTGTACTATCTAGTAAATAAATCACATTCGCCCTATGGTTGTAGCTTGTCGCCAACCCCTATTAAGAAAGAAACGTCAATGCCAAGCAAGGCTGCCTTAAAACCAATCGGATCAATGCGCTTGTCTTACGGACTTGCCGCTCTCAGCCAGGGCGATCGCCTCGTGGCCTGGGCATTTGAGCGCAGGGAATTGCGACCCACTGACATCGCTGTAAAGATTCAGTTCTGCGGGGTTTGCCACAGCGATTTGCACGCGATTCGAGGGAATAGCCGCTTTCCGTTGGTTCCGGGTCACGAGATGGTGGGCGAGGTGACGGCGATCGGCGCGGAGGTGACGAAATTTCACATCGGTGATGTGGTGGTTGTCGGCACGATCGTTGATTCCTGTGGACACTGCTCATCGTGCAAACGCCAGTTAGAGCAATATTGCCTTGAGGGAGTGACGACCACCTATGACGGCATCGATAAACACGACGGCAGCATCACGCGCGGGGGCTACTCAAACGAATACGTCGTTGATACCCATTTCGCCTACCACATTCCCTCCGGTCTCGATCCAGCCAGCGTTGCACCATTGCTCTGTGCAGGCGTAACAACCTGGTCGCCGCTGCGTCATTGGGATGTGAAACCTGGCAAGACGGTTGGAGTTGTCGGGCTGGGCGGTCTTGGACACATGGCAGTGAAATTCGCTCATGCCCTGGGTGCTCATGTGGTTCTGTTCAGCACGTCTCCAGATAAACTTGTTGATGCCAAAGCGCTGGGAGCAGACGAAGCGATCGTATCCACCGACGAGGCGCAAATGGCAGCGCAAGCCTCCCGCTTTGATTTCATCCTCGATACGGTTTCATCTCGCCATCCGCTTGATCCATATCTGCGATCGCTCAAACTCGACGGCACACTTTGCTGTTTAGGCATCCCTAAAGCTCTGGATTTTAGTCCCTTTTTACTGACGATCGGACGGCGACGGCTGGCAAGTTCGGGGGTCGGCGGCACGCTGGAAACCCAGGAGATGCTTGATTTCTGTAGCCAGCACAAAATCTCTGCTGATGTCGAAGTGATTGCTGCTGCGGATGTTAACGATGGGTTCGATCGGCTGGAGCGGGGAGAGGTGCGCTATCGTCTAGTAATTGACATGGCGACGCTCAAGGTACCAGCCGGAGCAACTGCCTGATCTGACCCGACACAAATCACGAATGCCTACGGACATGAAGGTTAAGCGTGAGTTCCGCTACTAACCTTCTGCATCTGTAAGCTAGTAAGTTTTGCTTTGGAGGAAGTGTGGTCAAGAAAGTTGTGATTGTTGGCGCTGGACCGAGTGGTGTGCTTCTGGCTCACTATCTGCTGCGTCGCGGTGATCAGTATCAGATTGACCTCTACGATCGCCTCAGTGATCCGCGAGTCATCGAGTTTTCCAATGCCAGAACCTACCCAATTTCCTTAACCGAACGGGGCATGAATGCGCTGGGTCAGATCGAGGGGGTTGAAGATGCTGTGAGAGCGATCAGCCTGGAGATGAGCGGCACCATTTTCCATCAACAAAACGGCAAAACACGAGCGACATCGAGAAAGAAACCGCTGGTCACGCTCGATCGCACCAACTTAGTCATCACCTTGTTGGAATTGACTGAAAAATACACCGACAGTCGTCTTAAGCTTCACTTCAATCATTCCTGTACTGAAGTCAATTTTGCCGCAAAAACAATTACGTTTCAAACCGCCGCCCAAACCGCTGAAGCGTCACCCAGTCTGACAGTGAACTATGACCTGTTGATTGGAGCTGATGGCGCTCGATCGGTGGTAAGAAGCCATTTCCTCAACCCAGAACTGCTTGAGGTTGAGCAGAACTATGTTTCCACAGACTACAAAGCGGTGCTTTTGCCTCGCCTCGATCCATCGTCCCACATGCACTTGGAGCCAGGCAAAATCCACTCTTGGAGAAGCGACGGTATGTTTGTTGTGCTGCTCCATCAATTCGATGGCAGCATGAGCGGTGTGATCCTCTTTCCCCCTCAGAATAATCCGGTTGCTGCTCTAACGACTCCAGAAGCGGTACTGCAATTCTTTCGCGATCGTTTCCCTGAGGTAGGTCAACGGATGACCGCAGCAGAAGCAGAGACCTTTCTGAAGCGATCGCCCTCCAGGATTTTAACCACTCGCTGTAGTCGCTATCATCACGGTGATAGCGTCCTGATTATTGGGGATGCTGCCCACTCCGTCTCCGCTTCCATTGGTCAAGGGTGCAACGCTGCCCTAGAAGATGTCACTATCATTGATCGCTTGTTAGATGAGTTTGATGACAATTGGGCAGTGGCGATCGCTCAGTTTACCGATCGCCGCAAAGCGGATGCTCACGCTTTAGTGGAACTAGGCGACTATGCCTTTCCATCCTCTTCTAAGTTGTTCATTGAGTTTGTGCTGAGAGAGCAACTCGCTAAAACGCTACATCAACTGTTTCCCGATCGCGTTGCCCCCTCATTATCAGAACTGCTGTTTGAAAGTTCTGTTTCCTATGCAGAGATTTTGCAGTCCTACAAAGGCTGGATTGCAAAAGTAAAGAAGTCAAACCAGCAGCTTTGATTGTCGCAATGATTTAGGTAATCGAAAGCGGTAATCCACCGCTGCGGCTGGCGTTAGGCGAAGATGCACTCAACGGTATCACTTAAAAACTCAACTTGATGCAAGCCGAACGAGAAGCCTGGAAGTCAGTCTCGCTTAGCACTGCGTTTGCAGATTGAAACGCAGGTTAGTCCTCAATCCTCTCAATCGACCACATCAATTTGCTTGAGTGCAGCCATTAATTTTGTCATAAATTCAATAAAGACGCGCACCTTAGCTGAGAGATAACGTTTTTGCGGATACAGCACGGCGATCGGCAAACCAGCCTGAGGTGCGTAGGATTGGAGAATCGGTTGCAGGTCGCCCCGCGCGATCGCCTTCGCTGCAATAAATTTGGGTAATTGCACTACACCCGCTCCTTCAATGACCGACTCTAGAATGACTTCTGAATTATCAAATTGCAGATAGCTGTTCACGGCAAGATCAATTGCTTTTCCGGCTTGTTCAAACTTCCAATCATATTCTCGTCGAGTCTGGGGAAAGATAAAGTTGACACAGCGATGCTGCAAGAGGTCTGTGGGCGCTGTCGGCGTACCCTGCTGAGCGAGATACTGCGGTGAGGCACAAGTGACGTAATATGCAGTGGCTAAGTGGTGCATGATCAAACTGCTGTCGCTGGGTATGCCAATCCGCACCGTTGCATCAATGCCTTCCTCAATTAAATCGAGTAAGCGATCGTTAAACGAAACATTCAGCTTTAGTTCAGGATATTGGGTGGCAAATTGCAGCAGAGCCGGAGCGATATGCAGTTTGCCAAACGTAAAACTGAGATCAAGCCGCAATGTGCCGATCGGCGTGGACTGCGCTTGTTTGACTTCGAGTTCGGCTTCTTCTAAGTCGTTGAGAATGTGCTGACAGCGTTGATAAAAGCGATCGCCCTCTTCGCTCAACGTCAAACTGCGAGTCGTTCGCTGGAGCAAGCGCACCCCCAACTCATCTTCTAAGCGCAAGACAGCACGACTGACGGCTGACGGAGCCATACCTAGCTGCCTTGCTGCTTCCGAAAAGCTGCCATGTTGGGCGGAGCGCATAAAAATCATCAGACTTTTCAGCTTATCCATGCACGCGACATCTTTGAAGTTTCTGCACAAGTGTTTTGAAGTTTAACTGCTTTTTCTTTCTTTCTGCACAAGCTACGGTTGAAAGATGAAGTTTCACCTGATGTGCAACTAAAATCAGCCCTCATCCCCCAGTCCCTTCTCCCAAAAAAGGAGAAGGGGAGCAAGACTGGATCAAAGTCCCTCTCCCGCTCTGGGAGAGGGATTTAGGGTGAGGGAGATCGGAAAAGTTGCACATTGTGTGAAATTTCAGCACCAACAGAATGAAGGAAATAATCATGACGCAACCAAGCAACACAGAACAAATCATCTTAGTCACTGGAGCCACGGGCAATCAGGGCGGTGCAGTGGCGCGCCATCTTTTACAACGTGGAAGATTCAAGGTTCGCGCTCTGGTGCGCGATGAACATAAGCCTGCTGCCCAGGCGCTGCAACAAGCAGGTGCAGAACTCATGAAAGGAGATTTCAACGATCGTGCTTCCCTCGATCGTGCTCTGCAAGGTGCTTATGGTGTCTTTTCGCTACAGACTTTTCTCAAAGAAGGCGGCTTGGATGCCGAAATCCGTGATGGTAAGGCAGTTGCAGACGCAGCCAAGGCGGCAGGCATCCAGCACTTTGTTTACAGTTCGGTGGGTAGTGCCGAGCGCAACACGGGTATTCCACATTTCAACAGCAAGTTTCAAGTTGAAGAATATGTTAGATCGATTGAGTTTCCCTACACGATTCTGCGTCCGGTGTTCTTCTTTTACAACTACAACGGGATGCGATCGATGATTGAACAGGGAACGCTGCCCCAGCCGCTCAGTCCTGAGACGAAATTGCAGCAACTGTCTGAAGAGGACTATGGGGCAATGGTTGCTGAGGTATTCGAGCGTCCCGCCGACTTTATGCACCGTGAAATTGAACTCGCCAGCGTGGAGATGACCATGCCAGAAATTGCTGCCGCCTTCAGCCACGTTTTGGGCAAACCCGTCACCTACCAACAAATTCCGTTTGAAGCGTTTGAGCAGCAAGCGGGAGAAGAAGTAACGATCATGTATCGCTGGTTTGAGCATGTCGGCTACGCAGCAGATTTGGCACAGTTGAAACGCGATTTTCCAGCACCGATCGACTTTGAAGCCTATTTGCGCGAACAAGGTTGGGCGAAACCCGCCTCAAGCCAATCCGATGGCTAGTCAAACGATGAGCTATGCGCTCCGGGCATGGTCAACCGCGCGGAAGGTAGCGATCGTCAGCGCGGACTGCGCGAGAACCTGCGGGTGATGTACGAAGACTACGATCAGTATGGGTTTCCGGGCGGCAACGCGATCGCGCTGCGAACTATTCTTGGACGAGAACCGCGATCGCTCCAGCAGTACTTTCAAGCACTTGCAAGCTCTAAAGTGGGGTGATGGCGGCTCAATGAAAGCTTGAACTCCGGATCTAACAATTTGAGAATTATCACACTGCTCAAGCGGTTCGTAACCGTTCAATATCTTTCATCGGAGGCGCACCAAACATCCGCGCATATTCGCGGCTGAACTGTGAGGCGCTCTCATACCCCACCTGATAGGCAGTATGCGTCGCATCCATATCCTCAGCCAGCATTCGCTGACGCGCTTCTAATAGTCTGAGTTGCTTTTGATATTGCAGCGGACTCATGGAGGTGACTGCCTTGAAATGGCGATGGAATGAGGAAGCCGACATATTCGCTTGTTCAGCCAGTTCCTCAACTCGCAACGGTGCTGTGAAATCAGCTTTAATCCGTTTGATCACCTCAGCAATGCGCTGCATATTGCTGCCCGATGTGGCGAGCTGGCGCACTGCTTCGCCTTGATCACCCATCAGCAGACGGTAATAGAGTTCGCGAAGAATCATCGGGGCGAGAAACGGAATATCCTGCGGTGTCTCTAAAAGCTTTGTCAGCCGAATCGCGCAATCAAGCAACGATGGCTCGGCATTGCTGACAAACCAGCCTCTCACCGATTCTTTCTGATCAATGCCTGGGTTGGTTTGAGCAATGATGTCACAGAGTTGCACAGGGTCTAGATCCAGTTTCAAGCCGAGATAGGGCTGAACGGGAGACGCTTCGACCACGTACGCACTGAGCGGCAAATCTACCGAGACTACGAGATATTGAGCCATGCCGTACCGATAGATTTCCTCATTCAGCAACAGTTCTTTTCTGCCCTGCACCACCAGGGCGAGCAGCGGTTCGCTCACACCCGGCATGGCTGCGGCAGGATTACAGGCGCGCGTAAAGCATAAGGAGTCGATCGCAGTCGCGTGAACACCGTCTTCCTGACCGTCAGTGTGTTGAGCAACGAGTGCCGCCAATTCTTCACATTTGGCGATCGCGGTCTGGTGGCTCAATGTCTCAATTACCATGCTGCATTCCTGACTGCTTTAACCATTCTCATCCGCTCATTATAGGCAATATTTCTTCCTCGCCAACGTTCTACTTGAGAGGATTAGGCAATCATCTGCAAGGTTTGTGTATTGAGAGTCCCGATCTACAAACATACGATGAATGTATTCAAATCACACAGCAGAAGGATAAGGCAATGACCAAAATTGCATTGGTGACCGGATCGAGCCGAGGATTGGGCAAAAATACCGCGTTGGCGCTGGCGAAAAAAGGGGTAGGTGTGGTTGTCACTTATCACAGCAGTGAGGCGGAAGCGAACAGTGTGGTTGCCGCGATCGCCGAAATGGGCAGTAAAGCTGTCGCCCTACAACTGGATACTTCCAACACGAAAACCTTTGATAGTTTTGCCACAAACCTCAAGCAGGCACTCCAAACAACATGGCAGACTGAGCAGTTTGATTTTCTGGTGAATAATGCGGGCATTGGAATGAATAAACCTTTTGCAGAGACAACCGAGGACGATTTCGATCAATTGATGAATACTCAGGTGAAAGGTGTCTTCTTTCTCACACAAAAACTTCTACCAGTGATCAAAGATGGGGGACGGATTGTGAATCTTTCATCGGGACTGGCTCGTTTTACCCTACCGGGATATGCTGCCTATGCCAGCACGAAAGGGGCGATCGAGGTGTTAACTCGCTACCTGGCAAAAGAACTGGGATCGAGACAGATCACCGTGAACGTGGTGGCTCCCGGCGCGATCGAAACCGATTTTGGTGGTGGTGCAGTACGGGACAATCCAGAAATCAATAAATTCATCGCGTCACAAATTGCTTTAGGTCGTGTCGGTGTGCCGGATGATATTGGCGGGGCGATCGCATCCCTGCTGTCAGACGACAATCGCTGGGTGAATGGACAGAGAATTGAAGTTTCTGGGGGTCAATCCCTCTAATTCAAACTAATTCCAATAACAGGAAAAATTTAGAGGATTACCATGCAAATTACAGGAAACACAATTCTAACCACGGGCGGTGGATCAGGGATTTTAAGTCTATTACACTCAAGCAAATGCAACTGGTTTTTATCACAAGAGGTAAAAATTCATGATCTTTGAAAATAAGGTGGCTTTAGGACAGGTACTTTTTGCCGGAGGATCAGGCTTCGTGGGGCGCACTGCCGTCAAGTGGTTCCGCGAGAGGCACCCCGACGTTCCAGTGCTGATTGGAGGACGGAACCTGCAAGCAGCCACCGAAGTCGCTCAAGCAGTGGGCGCTGCCGAAGCCGTTGCCATCGATATCGATCAGCCCCGCTTGGGACTCGGTGACGATGTCGCCGTTGCGGCTGTGGTCATGTTGGCTCCCGAAGCCGGACTCAAAGGTCTGAGCTACGCGCAGGACTTGGGCGTTCCTTACCTGAACATTAACGCTACCATCACCGAAATCGGTCCCGAATTGGCGCTGTTCGCGCATCGTGCGACCGCAGCACCCGTCGTGCTCGCCAGTCACTGGATGGTCGGTGCGGCGGTGTTTCTGGCACTCAACAGTGCCAAAGGCTTCGAGATCGTCCAGTCCATCCGGCTCGGCGCAATCGTTGACGAGCAAGATCCAGTTGGTCCATCGGCGATCGAAGACATGGAGCGGGTACACGAGATGGCTCCCGCCGCACTAGCATTTGAGGGTGGGCGACGTGTATGGCTGTCTGGCAATGCCGCAAAGGGCAAGGTCGAATCAGTCGATGGTCGATCGCTCGATGCCACCGCATTTTCCACGTTTGATACCGTGAGTCTCCATGCCGCCACTGGGGCACCAAATATCCGCTTCGACCTGGTGAATGGGGAATCGTCCAGCCGCCGCCGGGGTGGTGAGGCAGCAACCGAGATCGTCGTTGAGATCGAGGGCGATGCCGATGGTCAAACGAAGCATTCGCGATCGATGCTGGAGTTCAAGCAGGGCACCGCCTCACTCACGGGTCTGAGCGTCGTTCTTTCTCTCGCGTCGGTATTGGGACTGAACGATCGTTCTCCTGCCCGCCCAGGGCTTTACCTACCCGAGCTACTCTCGGATGCCAAATGGTTCCTGGATGAACTCCGCAGTGCGGGAGCGATTATCTACGAAGACTCTAAGTAAGCCTTTTTGACCAGATGGTTAGCGCTCGGCTGATAGATGCAAAAGCTGTTCTACGCTGAGACAGCGATCGTTACGACTGGGTTTCTACGCTCCATTGATGCGGCACAAGTACTGCGAGAAGTCTTCGCGGCGCGTCTCGCAGAGAAGCGCAGATCGCAGAATCCCAGCACCGCTCTCTAGACCCACAGCCGTAAAACAACTTGGAGATACATCATGACTACTAACGAAAACATACAAAAAGTCGTGCTGATTACAGGTGCCAGTAGCGGCATTGGTGAAGCAACCGCCCGGCTACTGGCTCACAATGGTTTGAAGGTGGTGTTGGGAGCGCGGCGCACCGATCGCCTGGACGCGATCGCCTCCGAAATCCGCGACAAAGGAGGTTCCGCTGCCTATCGCGCCCTGGACGTAACCAGCCTTGATGAGATGCAAGCCTTCGTCGATTTTGCCAAAGATAAGTTTGGTCGCCTTGATGTAGTGGTGAACAACGCTGGCTTGATGCCGCTCTCCAAACTGGAGGCATTGAAGATTGACGAATGGAACCGGATGATTGATGTGAATATTCGCGGCGTACTTCACGGCATTGCCGCCGCGCTGCCCACCTTCAAGCAGCAGCAATCCGGGCAGTTTGTTAATCTATCGTCGATCGGGGGACACGCCGTTTATCCCACTGCTGCGGTGTATTGTGCCACCAAGTATGCAGTTTGGGCGATCTCTGAGGGACTGCGGCAGGAATCAACGGATATTCGTGTGACCATCATCTCGCCCGGAACGACCGAATCCGAACTCGCTAGCACCATTACTGATCCTCAAGCAGCACAGTGGACGGAGGAGTTTCGCCAATCCGTCATCCCAGCAGATGCTATTGCCCGTGCGATCGCCTTTGCGATCGAGCAGCCCGCCGATGTGGATGTCAATGAGATCATCGTTCGACCGATCGGACAGAGCGGTTAAGTGCCATCAGATATGGGGGATTGAAATGGCTGTGAGTAGTAGAAGGGACGAAAGCTGCAATCCCTTTAGCGATCGATTTTGAGATCTGAGGCTGACAATAGTCTGCCTAACTCTGCTAATTTGGGATTTCAGAGGGAAAATGTCAACCCAAATAGTCGTTAGCTGGAAAAATCCGCTGCTGAATCAGGGATGTATACTTTTATCCAAGTTGCAACAATCTATGACTGACCGAAATCAATCTTTGTTGGAATTAGCAAAACGCAATGCCGAAGTTTACATTGCCAATCCGAAAACGAAAGCCGCAATGGTTACGGGTTCAGTTGCAGAAGGGCTGTGCGATGAATATTCTGATTGCGAGATGATTTTTTATTATGATGAGTTACCGTCTGAAGAAGAGTTGCGTCTGGCGCGTCAGCAAAATCAGGGTTCAGAGCCTCTTTGGAGTTTAGGCAATTTACAAGCGGGTTCGTTTGGTGAAAGTTACCTTGTGAATGGGGTTGAATTTCAGGTTGGTCACGAGACGATCGCTAACTGGGAAAAGGAGATTTCGACCATCTTGGAAGAGTTTGATCTTTCTCCGATGATGAAAGCGATGACAGGAACCCTGATCGGAATTCCCTTATACGGCGAACCGCTAATCCAGCAGTGGAAAGTTAAAATTGCAAATTATCCGGATGGACTCGCGCAAAAAATGGTTGAACATTACCTCAACTTCTTCGCAATTTGGGGAATGCAGGAAAAGCTAGCTAGACGGGATACAACGCTTTGGTATCAGCAAATTCTTGTTGAGTCAGCTCAAAATATCCTGGGTGTGTTGTCGGGATTGAACCGCTTGTATTATTCAACATTTCAATTCAAGCGAATGAGCAGATTTATCGAACAGATGGAGGTTGCGCCTGAAAATCTTGCTGAGCGTCTCGAAGGTTTATTTCATCATGAAGCTCCTGTTGCCGTCAATCAGCTTGAAGTGTTGGTTCGAGAAACCATAAAGCTTGTTGAGGTTCATATGCCTCAAATAGATACTTCCTTAGCAAAACGAAAAATAGGGTGGAGGCAGCAACCGTGGAAACTCAGCGAGACAAGTCGGTGAGGCATTCTAGCTAACCATCCCAATGCACCGGAACAATGTCAAGCGATCGGTGAAATGCAAAGGGGATCTGTGTCCAGTGATTGGAAACGTTGGGCGGCGGCGCGCAGTTTGGCTGTGTGCCGCAGGTTTTGATGCAGGATGGAATAATTTTGTCATACCGATTGAATAGAACGTGGGAGAGAAAATGAAAGCAGTAGTGATTAACGAATACGGTGATGAGAGCGTTTTACATTACACTGATGTCGATCGTCCAGAGCCTCAAGCGGACGAAGTTTTGGTGAAAGTTCACGCGGCGGCGGTCAATCCGGCGGACTGGAAGATCCGCGATGGCATGGGCGAACAGTTCGGCTTTAAACTGCCGCTGATTCTGGGCGGCGACATCGCTGGAACCGTCGAAGCAGTGGGCGATCGCGTTGAAAATTTTAAGCAGGGCGATGCGGTTTATGGGATGACCGTTTCCAACCTCTCCGATGGTTACGCCGAATATGCGATCGCCAAAGCAGACGCGATCGCGCTCAAGCCAGCAAGCCTCAGTTTTGAAGAGGCGGCAGCGATTCCAATTGCCGCATTGACTGCGTGGCAAGCGATGTTCGATTTGGCGCATCTGAGCAGCGGACAAAGAATCTTGATCACCGGAGCATCGGGCGGAGTCGGCTCGATGGCGGTTCAGTTAGCTAAAGCAAAAGGCGCGATCGTGATCGGCACAGCTTCGGGCAAAAACGAACAGTACGTCCGCAATTTGGGCGCAGATGAGTTTATTGATTACACACAGCAACCGTTTGAAGACGTTGTTAAAGACGTGGATGTCGTTTTTGATACGATCGGCAGCGACACCCAGGAGCGAGCCTTCCAAACGCTGAAAAAGGGCGGCTTTCTGGTGACATCGGCGCAGCCTCCATCCGCAGAAAAAGCACAGGCATTCGGCGTAGAAGCTGCCTTTGTCTTTTGTAAGTCGAACGCGCAGCAATTAGTCGAAATTAACAATCTGATTGACGAAGGTAAATTGAAAATCCACATCGAAACGGTGCTGCCGATCGCAGAAGTAAAAAAAGCACATCAACTTTCCCAAAGCGGACGCACACGCGGCAAGATCGTTTTGCAGGTCGGAGCATAGTCAGGACTGACGCAGAGGGGGTACTGCGATGTTCCTGCGTCAGTCCTGCTAATTTTACTCAAACTAACCAGGAGGACAACATGAACAAAAAACTAATCAACCCAGAGGAACTGTACGATGGTGCTGCCTTTGGCATGTCTCAGGCGACTATCGAGACGGCATCGGGGCTAGTTTTCGTCTCTGGTCAGGTTGATTGGAATCATCAATATGAGACTACAGAGAACTCGATCGAAGGACAAACCAGAAAGGCGCTTGACAATCTTAAAATTGCCCTAACAGCCGCTGGTTCAATCGAGCCATCTCCTTTTTCATAGGCGCGCACAACTCGTTCTCTAAAGTCTGCAGAGCAGGTTGTCATGGCACATCCTCATTTTGTTTCTACAAAAACTGTCCTATATCGTTGCGGAAAGTGCTGTAGCTGATAGCTGATGGCTGATAGCTAATCAATTCATCGTTGCGGATTCTGGTTCAGTGGTTTCTTGCGCTGGGTGAAAATAGTCGTAAATTTGCTGTGCTAGACGCGGACCAATACCTGGAACTGTAGCAATTTGAGTCGGGGACGCTTCACGCAGGTAGTCGATCGACCGAAAGGTGGCAAGCAGTTGCTTCTGGCGATGGTGTCCTAAACCGGGGATTTCGTCGAGGCGCGATCGTCTCATGCGATCGCTGCGCTGCTGACGATGGAAACTCACGGCAAAACGGTGTGCCTCATCTCGTAAACGACGCAACACCTGCACTCCGGGTTGTTCTGGCTCCGTCTTCAGCGGTAAGGATTCTCCCGGCAAAAAGATCTCTTCTCGCTGCTTGGCAAGGCTGACAACTTTGACATCTTCTAGCAGATTCATTTCGCGTAAGACTGCTACCACTGCTGAAAGCTGTCCCTTGCCGCCATCAATCATCACCAGGTCAGGAAAATCAGCCGTTGCGGACACATGGCGACTCAGGACGGAATCAACTTCCGCTTTCACCAATTCACCCTTTTCTTTCAGCGCGGCATACTTCCGAAAACGACGACGGATGACCTCTGCCATGCTGGCGAAATCGTCAGAGTGACCAGAAGTGACCGTCGGGTTTTTGATTTTGTAATGGCGATAGTGTTGTTTGGCGGGTAGCCCGTCGATGAAAACCACCTGTGATGCAACGGCATCGGAACCCTGAATGTGCGAAATGTCGTAGCCCTCGATGCGACGCGGCAGTTCGGGGAGATCCAGAATCTCAGCAAGGTCGAGCATTGCCTGCGCGTTGCGATCGGCAAACCGTTGCGTCCTTGCTAACTCGTACTCCGCGTTGCGCTCTACCATCTCGATCATCTCAGCTTTGGTTTGACGTTGAGGGGTGACGATCGTCACCTTACGCCCCTTCGCTTCAGTCAAAAACTCTGCCAGCATATCGCCTTCGGGTAATTCATGCTGCACCATAATCTCAGCGGGAATTTCTACCGCATCGACGGTTTGGTAATGCTCTTCCAGCACGCGCTGCAAAATTTCTCCTGGAGTGCCCGACTGAGCATCCGCAACAAAACCTAAGCGTCCGACCAAGCGCCCCGCACGAATCTGGAAAAGCTGCACACAGGCGTACTGGTCATCAGCCGCAAGGGCGATCGCATCCCGCGAAACGGTATCATCCGCCATCGATACCTTCTGGTCGGCACCCAGTAGCTTCAAGCCCGCAATCTGGTCACGAATTTTTGCTGCCTGCTCAAAGTTCAACGACTCCGCCGCCTTTTCCATTTGAGCCGTCAGAATATCGGATAGCTCACGCGATCGTCCCTGAAAGATCATCGCCACTTTCTGCACAATCTTGTGATAGTCCTCTGGGGAAATCAACGCCTGACAAACGCCAGGACAACGACCAATATCGTAATTCAGGCAGGGACGATCCTTGAATAGCGGTTGAGGACGTTGGCGGAGGGGAAAAATCCGCTTCACTAAATGCAGCGTTTGGCGCAGCAGTCCAGTATCGACATAAGGACCGTAATAGCGGTCTTTCTCCTTAGCCGATCGCCGTTTACGGGTGATGAAGATACGAGGGTACGCTTCTGACCAGGTAATGCAGAGATAAGGATACTTTTTATCATCCTTCAGCAGCACGTTGAAGTGGGGCTGATGCTGCTTCACGAGATTTGCCTCTAGCGCCAGCGCTTCGGCTTCGGTATCGGTGACGATAAATTCAATTTCTGCAACCTGCTTCACCATCAACGCAATGCGGGGACTCAACCCCTGGTTATCGCGGAAGTAAGAGCGGACGCGCGATCGCAGCTTTTTAGACTTGCCAATGTAGAGAATCTGGTCATTCGCATCCCGCATGTAATACACACCCGGTTCCGCTGGTATCTCCTTGAGGCGACTTTCCAGACGGTCTGGATCGTTGACCAGTGTCAGAACTTTTGTAGATGTCACAGGCGAGACTTCATTGTTAGGCTTCACCTCAATTTTAAACGAATCTATCGAGACTTCAAACATAGCTAGAGACGCTTGTCTCCGTAATCGCTAAGATCAGCGTGTATTCAATTAAACATTCACACACTGAATCTTGTCATATGACGCTCGAAGAGTTTGAATCTCAAACCCGTGAGGAACTGGAACAAACCCTCAATCAACTTCAAGCAGCGACGTTGCTGATCGCAGAGTTGACAACCCAAATCTCGCAAACGGGCAGAACAGTGCAGGTACTTAGTCAGCACATCGAGACCTTCGTTATTCAGCAGAGAAGCCAATAGCGCTGCATTGTCCTGTGAATGGCTGCTTTCTTAACCTTAGAGGTTGTTTGAAAAGTGTCTGGCGGTAAAACCGCGACTACGTAAACAAAGTTCGCCTGCGCGGACTACCGCAGAGTAAGGGTTTTATAACCTGCGTAGGCAGGTTTTGTGCGTGTAGCCGCGACTTCAGTCGCCAGAGCTACACGCATCTGGACTTTTAAAACATCCTCTTAGACAGGGTTGGAGCGCCCAGCTTGGCGCAATCGCTCCGTGGATATAGAAACGATCGCCTCAGTCCAAGTAGTTAGTCTAAAGATCGTGGATTAAATGACCTGTAATTCTGCGTAGGATGCCGTCAGCGTAGCGTAACGGATCGCTTCCGGGCTTTGATGCGTTACGGCTAGCGCCTTTAGCGAAGCCATGCCGTAGCTTGCTTCTCGAAGAGTAGGCTATACACATCCTACAAAATTCGGTGTGATTGAATTCTTATTCCTAAGTGAGCCTGAGCGAGAAAGGTGCGCTGTCGCATATCGATCGCGCTTTTAGAGACATTAAACAAGCTACGGAGGAGAATCGTTGCTTACTGCACTGTCAGCGCTCTCAATTCATCGCTAATGGCTTGCTGAATCTGAGGTAGCATCACTGGTTTGACTAAATATTGGCGGGCACCCAAACTCAAGGCACGCACTCGATCGGCTTGGAAAGCAAACGCTGAAATCACGACAATTGGCGTTTGCGACCACTCCAGGGTTTGTTGCGCCTGCTCTAGTAAAGTAAAGCCATCAATATCTGGCAGCTTTAGATCAAGCAAAACCAAATGAGGGCGAAACTGCGCCATTTCTTGAGCGAACATGGAACCGCTGGAAAGAGTATGAACTGAGTAACCGCAATGCCTCAAATAATCGCTCATTAGTTGGCGACTGATGTCATTATCTTCAACCAACAGAATGCGAGTATTGGAGTTTAGGTGAGATACAGGAGCGATTGTTGCTTGCATAGCGCCTTGTTACTTTGCAGCTAGCCAATCTACCGTCCCTCAAGAACCTTAAGATCGCACACAGTCTGAGTCACCAGCACTCAAAGAGCAGCTCAGGTAAAGAGATCGATTGGCTTGCGTGATTGATTTTCAGGAAACAGATTAATCCGACTAGCGATTGCTACAGACTGCTGAAGATACATCGTACGAACAATGCTGTCAACGATCAGGATCACTCAGTAATGCTGTCAACATACTTGTGCTAATAGTAACCTGTATTCAAAGGTTGCGCTTCAGTAGTCATCCTCTTTTGTGAGCGCTGCTGAATAGAGGTATGAATGGTCAAAACCGCCCTCACCCTCACCCTCTCCCGTTGGGAGAGGGGACTAGATTCTGGCTCCCTTCTCCTTGGGGAGAAGGGCTGGGGATGAGGGAAATCATACTTGCATTCAGCAACGCCCTTTTGTGAGCGCTGCCTTCGCATCAACAGTGTCCGTTTTAGTTTCGCTGGTATCAGTTACCGCAAAGTCAGGCGTGTGTCAGGCGATCGCGGGTTCTGGCAACGCACCCTGCATTCGACCGAGCCAGTTGAGTAAACTATCAAGCTGTTGTTCAGCCTTCAACGCCCCCAAGCCCCGTATAGTGATTTTTCCTGGAGTATACACAAAGCGCGAGTGTAGATGATCGGGTAAGTTTGCCTTGAGGAGATTCCAGGCGGGTTCTGCCATCGGCGTTTCGAGCACAACATGCTGTGTGCCATCGGGCTTGATGCGAGAGAAGCCAAGCTTTTTAGCAACCTGCTTTAGTTCCACAATGCGGATGAGTTGGAGGGCAGCAGCGGGAATCGCACCGTAGCGATCGCTCCAATCTGCTGCAATTTGCGTCAGTTCTTGCTTGCCACTGGCAGAGGCAACGGCGCGATAAGCGCTCATTTTTTGATCCAGATCAGGAATGTAGTCAGCCGGAATGAACGCGGTTAGATTAAGGTCAATCTGCGTGTCATCAACGATGGGAATTTCTTGACCGCGAATTTCACCAATCGCTTCTTCCAACATTTCGATGTAGAGGTCAAAGCCGATCGCGTCCAGTTGTCCAGATTGTTCGGCACCGAGCAAATTACCGACTCCGCGAATCTCCATATCGCGCACGGCAAGTTGATAACCAGAACCAAGCTGCGCGAATTCTTGAATGGCTCGTAGCCGTTGGCGTGCTACGTCGGTAAGCTGGCTTTGTTTGGGGTAAAACAGCCATGCGTGCGCCTGAATGCCTGCTCGACCGACGCGTCCCCGCAACTGGTACAACTGCGATAGCCCAAACCGCTGCGCGTCTTCAATCAAGATGGTGTTGACGCGCGGAATGTCCAGCCCCGATTCAATGATGGTGGTGCAGAGGAGAACATCGGCTTCGCCTTCGCTGAAGGTGAGCATGGTAGTTTCCAGTTCGGCTTCGGGCATCTGTCCGTGGGCGATCGCAATCCGAATGCTGGGGATCATTTCCCGCAGGCGCACCGCGATTTCGTCAATGCCTTCGACACGGGGGACGACGTAAAAGATCTGCCCACCGCGATCGAGTTCTTGCCGCATTGCAGTCCTCACAACCTCTGGATCGTAGGGCGACAGATGCGTTTTGATGGGACGACGGGAGGGGGGTGGGGTCGTAATGAGACTCATCTCGCGCACACCCGAAAGCGCCATGTACAGCGTCCGCGGAATCGGTGTAGCGCTCAACGTCAACACATCCACCTGCGTTCTAAGGGATTTAATTTTCTCTTTCTGATTCACGCCAAACCGCTGTTCTTCATCCACCACTAGCAAACCCAGATCGCGCGGCTGTACTTCTTTACTAAGTAACTGATGCGTACCAACGACGATGTCTAGTTCACCCGTTTTCAGTCGCTGCATGATGTCCTTACGTTCTTGCGGGGAACGAAAGCGGTTCAGCAAGCCGATTTGGATGGGATAGGGCGCAAAGCGTTCTTTCAGCGTGTGATAGTGCTGCTGCGTGAGGATGGTCGTCGGGGCAAGCATTGCCACCTGTTTGCCCGCTGTCACCGCTTTGAAGATGGCGCGGATCGCAACCTCAGTTTTGCCGAAGCCCACATCACCACAGACGAGCCGATCCATGGGGCGATCGCTCTGCATATCTTGCTTCACGTCCTGGGTTGCCTTCAGTTGGTCGGGCGTGGGCTGATAGGGAAAGGACTCTTCCATTTCCTCCTGCCAAGGCATATCTACCGGATACGTGAACCCGACTTGCTGTGCCCGTTGTGCATAAAGCTGGAGCAGATCCACCGCCACTTTCTTGATTGCCTTGCGAACCTTGCTTTTGGTGCGCTCCCACGCCTTGCTGGACATTTTGTTGAGTTCGGGTGTCGTTTCGCCTGCTCCTCGGAAGCGTGAAAGCGAACTCAGCTGATCTGCTGCCACCCGCAGCAAGCCATCGGCGTACTGCAACACCAGATACTCGCGGGTTTCGTGGTTCAAGGTCAGGCTTTCCAGTTTGAGGAAGCGACCCACGCCATGATTTTTATGCACTACATAATCGCCGGGACGCAGTTTATTTGGGTCAACCTGCTTGGATGCCGCGCGACGACGTTTGCGGACATAGCTGGGTGTGGCGAGAGAATGCTGACCAAAAAACTCCCGATCGGTCACCACGACCAAGCGGAACGTCGGCAGAATGAAGCCTTCCAATTCCGCCAAGCCAGAGTATTTCACCGCAACCGGGACGTGCTGCACCTGAAGCTTATCGATCGCTAAAAAATCACGTGGATTGGGAATAAACTGTGCCGGACAATCATGCTCTTGCAGCAGCGACACCGATCGCGACGGTTGCGCCGACACCAGCCAGATCGAAAAGCCCCGATCGCGCTCATCCCGTAACGTTTCTGCCAGCCTGCCAAACTGATGCGGAATTGCAGGCACCGATCGACTCGCCAAATTCATCGGAGCCGCACCTTTATCCTGCGCCGTCCGAACCTTCGGCTCCTCTGCCAATTCCGACAAATAGAGGCGATCGAATAGTTCAACTTCTGTCAGCGACTCTGCAAACGATCGATGGATGCGCGGCAACTCCCCACTCCCCACTCCCCACTCCCCACTCCCCAATTCCCCATACTGCTCCTCCGCATGTTCAAACCATCGATCGCCGTGTGCCTCCGATTGGTCTGGTTCGTCGATCACAATGAGGGTGGTTTCGGGCAAATAATCTAGCAGCGAAGCAGGTTTATCAAAGGCAATGCCCAGGAAGCGACGGGAGCCTTCAAGCACTAACCCCTGGTCAAATTTCTCCTGATCTTCTTCAGAGAGAAACGCCTTCACCGCATCGGCTTTGCTGCCCGTGAGTGCGGCTTGAATGATCGGCGCAAAGTTTGTGGGCGTGAGAACGATTTGCTCGACGCGATCGAGCGATCGCTGCGTGGCGGGGTCAAACTCCCGAATCTGATCCAATTCATCCCCAAACAACTCCAACCGCATCGGCAGTTCAGACGCAACCGGAAACACATCAATAATGTCTCCCCGACGACTCCATTGCCCCTCTGTTTCAACTAACGGGACGCGATCGTACCCCAACCGCGCCAGTTCATGCCCCAGCGTTTCTAGATCTAATTCTGTGCCCCGTTTCAGCGTCAGACAGTAAGGCTTGAGCGCTGTAACAGGCGGGAGGTGAGGTTGGAGAGCGCGTTCAGTAGTGACGATCGCAAGCGGGTGTGGGGTGTGGGGTGTAGGGTGTGGGGCAAGAGTTTTAAGGTTCAAGTGATTCCCTCCTGCTTCCCTTGCTCCCTCTGCTTCCCTTGCTCCCTCTGCTTCCCTTGCTCCCTCTGCTTCCCTTGCTTCCCTTGCTCCCTCTGCTTCCCCTGCTTTCCCTGCTCCCGTCTCCTCCTGACTCCTCTCCCCTCTCCTCTCTCCCCTTACCAACTCCGCCAACACCTGCAACTGCCCCCAGACCATCTCCGACTCCGGATCAAACGGTTCATAGGGCGATGATTCTGACGTGGGGTAGAAGTGAACCGTTTGCCAGCCCATTGCGTCGAGTTGGGCAGTCCAGCGTCCGGCTTCTTCGAGCGTGGCAGTGACGACCAGCAGGTTACGAGATTGTGCTTGCGCCAGAGCCGAACTGACTAATCCTTTGGGTAACCGCGCCAAGCCGTTCAACCTCAGGTGTTGATGCTGTTGGAGTTTCGCTAAGAGTTCTGTAGTGAGGGGCGATCGCCCCAGCGCACGAGTGATGGAAGAAAACGCCATGTTGAAACCGCGAAGCCTGTTGAGAAGAGTTACCTATTTTCATCATAGAGGGCTTACTATGCTGCTGCGCTATCTTCAGGGAAGTAGCTGTGAGTCCCTTTACGAAAGCTCTTTCTCTTGGCATAAACGCAGGGTTAAAGAATAGAACTTTTGCTAGAGGAATTTTAGAGGTGTAGTCTATAAAGTCATTGTTGTGCTTATACATCACTCTTGCGATCGCGCACATTTCACCAATTTAGTACTGAGAAAAATTAAGAGGGTGATGGGCGGTCACAATTCACATTACTTACTGGAGTACGACAATGAAGATGTTTATTGATACACTCAAGTCACTACGGCTTAGCCAGACTCTTGTAGTTCTATTTGCTGGCGTTCTAGTCCTATTTAGCACCGCTTGCAGCCGCGCTGATACGGTTGCTGACCGAGTTCCTGGTAACCCTGGTCCAAACACACCCGGGCAGTCGCAGCCTTACAAAGGCGGCATGAATAACTTTAGTGACGACGCTTCTAGCCGCTTAAGCACCGAATCGGCAACAAAAGCAAAAGCGCTTAAAGATAAGGTACAGAGTCGTCTTAACCAGAAAGGTGTTAATAGCCCCGATGACTTAGTCGATAACGTGCGTACGGCTAACCCTGGTAAGCAAGCCCAGCGCTTCGGCGATGATGCTCGTCGGCAAGCTAATGATGTTAAAGACAACCTACAAACCTTCGGCGATCGTGGTGCGAAAAACGTCAAGCGCAACGCTGGAGATGCGTTTGATAACGCTGCGGATGCTGCTAAGGACACGGTGGACGATAGTGCTAATGCTACAAAGCGGGCATTAGACAAGGCTGCTTAAGCATCACTGCTACCACAGTACAACTGAAACTGAAGTGCAACTAATTAGTGTTAAGGAGTAGGGAGGATATGTTCTCCTGGCTCCTTAATACTATGAAGGATTGCCCCTCTTCGATCGATCGCTGCCTTCTAGATGTCGTTGCAGCCGTTTTAGGGTCTGGTACATTTCTGGCAAACGGCTATAGACAGCAGACGACTTAAGGTAAATTTTGTGGTCAACCGCAGGGTAGCCGGAGACAATCTGACCTGCTTCAACCGTGCCATGAACCCCTGTTTTGGAGGTCGCGATCGCGCCTGCGCCAATTTTCGCATTATTCGCCGCGCCAACCTGTCCCGCTAGAATCGCTCGATCGCCCACTTCTACGCCACCTGCCAGCCCAACTTGAGCCGCAATCGCGCATCCCTGTCCAATCTGGCACCCGTGACCAATGTGTACCAGGTTATCCAGCTTGGTGTTGCGCCCAATACGCGTATTGCCGACTGCGGGACGATCGACCGTCGAGTTGCAGCCGACCTCTACGCCATCTTCTAAGATCACATAGCCCGATTGCTCCATCTTGTACCAGCCTTCGCGGGTTGGAACGAAGCCAAACCCCTCGGAACCAATCACAGCCCCAGCGTGAATCACACAGTCTGCGCCAATCTGAGTGCGTTCGTGAATGACGCAGTTAGCATGGAGCACGGTGCGATCGCCAAGCTGCGATTCTGGATAAACCACCACGTTGGGGTGGATGCACACGCGATCGCCAACGCTAACACCAGACTGAATGACGACATGAGCGCCGATCGCCACTTCCTCACCCAGTTGCACGGAGGGATCAATGACAGCACTGGGATGAATGGACGGCGCGAGGCGAAACGGCTGGTAGAACAGAGCGATCGCCTGAGCAAACATCAGGCGGGGTTCGGGTGCTTCAATCCAGGTAATGCCGCGATCGCTCGCTTCTGCCTGAAGTGCCGCATCTTTTGGCAGAATTAACGCAGTGGCAGCAGTATTTTTTACCTGAGCGGCAAATTTCGCGCCTTCAATGTAGCTGATATTGCCCGC
This sequence comes from Tildeniella nuda ZEHNDER 1965/U140, assembly GCA_019358895.1. GTDB lineage: Bacteria > Cyanobacteriota > Cyanobacteriia > Leptolyngbyales > Leptolyngbyaceae > Stenomitos > Stenomitos nudus. The sequence continues at coordinate 86,061 of JAHHIG010000012.1, forward strand.
GATCGCGGCATCTACGGCTGCTGCACCTGTAAGATCAGCGTCTTCAATCACTTCTGACCGCAACGGCTGACCGTTGATGGCACTGAGTTTTTCTAGCAGTTCGCTAACTTTCATCATTCCCTCGATTGTCACTCACCACCGCCCTTACCGTACCAAAAAGGCGGCACATTCGACATGGGGCGTTTGAGGAAAGAAGTCGGCAGGTTGGACGCGCGTCAGGCGATAGTGCTCGTTCTGGCATAGCAGTTTTAGATCACGAGCGAGCGTTGCAGGATTGCAGCTAACGTAGACGATGCGATCGGGTGCCAGTTGAACCAGTGCTTCGATGACGGACGCATCACAGCCTCGTCTCGGTGGATCGAGCAGCACGATGTCCGGCTTCACCTCCAACTGAGGCAGCAGCGCTTCGACGGCTCCTTCCGTAAACGTGACGTTCTCCAATTGGTTCAGACTAGCGCTGAGTCTGGCTTGCTCAACGGCTTCGGGTTGTAGTTCTAGCCCGATCGCCTGCCTCACGTGCTGTGCCAGGGGCAGTGTAAACGTTCCAATACCACAGTAGGCATCCAGCAAGACCTCAGTGCCTTGCAAATGCAGTTCCTCTGTGATGACCTGCAAGAGCGTTTCTGCCTGTTCCGTATGAATTTGGAAGAATGTATCGGGTCGCAGTTGGAAGGTTAAGCCTGCAAAGGTTTCATGCAGGTAGGGCTGTCCGGCGACACAGACGGTTTCGCGCCCAAAGATGGCATTGGTGCGATCGGGGTTCACATTCAGCGATACGCCCACAAGATCGGGATAGCGAGCCAGCCATGCCTCTGCCTGCTCTTCCAGCCCAGGCAAATTTGTATCCTTCACCACCAGCGTTAGCAGCATTTCGCCCGTACGACGACCAATGCGGAGCGCCAGGTGGCGCACTTTGCCGCGATGCAGCTTCTCGTCGTAAATGCCCCAGCCACGATCGTACAAATCTTGCTTCACCTCTGACAGCAAGGGATTCAACCGCTCATCTTGAACAGGGCACTGGTTCAAGTTGACAATCTGATGACTGCCCTTCTGGTAATAGCCTGCTTGGATTTGTCCCGTCTGCGATCGCGCCAGTGGATACGTCGCCTTGTTGCGATAGCCCAGATCGGCTGCCGCTGCCAGAATGGGATTAACGGGCGGCTCACTAAACCCACCAATGCGTCTCAATGCCTGTATCACTTGATTGTGCTTAGCTTCAAGCTGGTAAGTGTAGTCCACGTGCTGCCACTGACAGCCACCGCACTTATCTGCCACAATGCAACGGGCACGAATGCGGTGTGGCGATGGTTCCAACAGCTCTAGTAGTTTGCCATGAGCATACTGAGGTTTGACGCGCAGCAGGCGGATCTGAACACGATCGCCCGTTACGGTATCAGGCACGAACACTACGCGGTCGTGCGATCGACCAACGCCGTCGCCGCTATCGCTCAGGTCTGTAATGGTCACGTCAATGATCTGTCCCTGCTGCCAACGATTTGCCGCTGGTGCAGTCATGTTATCTTCAGACGGCAATGGAGTGATAGACACCGAAACCTCGTGATGAAAGGGTATGTGAAGCGCTGTAGGCAAGAGTGGGAAAAACTGCCTTTGAGTGACAAACTCTATCGCACCTTATGGAGCGTTGTTTATTTGGGCACACTGTGAGCGATGGAGCGATCGGTGGTCAAGGCATCACTGCTTAGTGCTAGCAAGCGTCAACAGACCAGTCTTGTCATTTAGCAAACCTGTCCAACAATCGTCAACTGGCTGTTACTGGTTAGCGAAGTAAACGACACTCATCCTCGGTACGATCACGTTGAAAGACTCGTCTGCCAAAATTACTTCGAGCTCCTATCCTACGCGATGTGCAACTAATTCGCCCTCATCCCCACCCTTCTCCCCAGGGAGAAGGGCTTCCAGACCGTTCCGGTTCCCTCTCCCATCGGGAGAGGGCTAGGGTGAGGGCAGTTTTGGCAGGCTTTTCAGGAAAGTCGCACATCGCGTTATCCTATCAACCAACTCCCTGAACGATGAAGGTCAAGCCCAAAACGACACTCCTGGCAGGTGCCTTTTTTTTAGCGAGGGTTGGTAGGATTTGTGCACTCATCAGCTTGAGAGACTCCTCGTGCCCGCTGCCATCAGCTTGTTGATGACGGCAAACCAACCCTTTAGTCAGTGGAGTAGCATCTTTACAGATTCGGTGATGACGGTCGCTGCGATTGATCGCTTCACCCTTCACGCGACACATTTCACAGCTTTCAGCGATCGCAATCAAAGGTAAAAAGTTAGAGAGCCGATCCAGCCTGCATTCTAAGGCAATGCGATTTTTATCGCACGTATCTTGGCTCAAACCCTAAACACCCTACTGTGCGTTCAGATCAGCCATAAGGAGATTAATGCGTTCTGCAACATCAGCCTTTCCCTCCGGGTCTGCTTCGCAGAGAAAAACGTCAAGAATGAACCAGCGACACAGATCGGGATTGGTCTCCACCAAACTGAGAATGACTCCATTGATCACTTCTGTAGTCATAGCATCAGGCAGTCGCTGCAATTCATCACGAATCATCAGGGCATTTTCAAGTTCTTGGGTTTGATAGGCACTAACGACAGCCTGAACAACGACCCCAATTAATTCATTTAGATTTGCCTTTACGTCATCCATGCTACGTGTCAAATTTTTCTGACAGCTTGGTGGAAACCCAATGGTAATTTAGATCGCTGTACGTGACTACCCCTGATCAGCATCGGTTGCCTTCGGACTGAGAGACTTTAAATGCACAAGCAGAACGCACAAGATTATTGAGATGCCAGGAAATGTCTGCACGTCATCTATCCTAAGACAGACCCGCTAGGGTGTCTTGTTTATCCATAATAGGTGCTGATTATACTTCTAAAGTTGTACTTAGGTTGATCGCTGTTCTAGCGATCGGCGAAAATGCATTAATACACGTTTCGATCGCCCTCTCTTCTGCTAAAAGGATCACGTCATGCCAACTGCACAAGCCGCCACTGACACCGATACTCTCGACCCAAAACAGCTTCTGAGAATTTTGGCAGAGGTGAAGAAGGGTAACTTCTCGGTGCGGATGTCGATCGACCAGACGGGCATCGCAGGCAAAATCGCTGATACGCTCAACGACATTATTGACATGAACGAGCGGCTCACCAGTGAGCTAGAGCATATTGGCACGGTGGTTGGCAAAGAGGGCAAAATCAATGAACGTGCCTCGCTCGGCAGTGCCAAAGGTTCCTGGAAGGCGAGTGTGGATTCCGTCAACACGCTGATTACCGATCTGGTGCAGCCTACAGCAGAAACGGCACGGGTGATTCGAGCGGTGGCAAATGGGGATCTCTCGCAGACGATCGCCACCGAAATTGAGGGCAGACCCTTGCAAGGGGAGTTCCTTCAAACCGCGCGCATTGTCAACACGATGGTGGATCAGCTCAACTCCTTCGCCTCAGAGGTGACGCGGGTGGCGCGGGAAGTGGGAACCGAAGGCAAGCTCGGCGTGCAGGCAGAAGTCAAAGGCGTTGCGGGCACCTGGAAAGATCTGACCGACTCGGTGAACTCAATGGCTGGGAACCTGACGGCACAGGTGCGGAACATTGCCGAAGTGACAACGGCTGTGGCAAACGGCGACCTCTCCAAAAAAATCACCGTAGACGTAAAGGGCGAAATCCTGGAGCTGAAAGACACCATCAACGTCATGGTGGATCAGCTCAACTCCTTTGCGTCAGAAGTCACGCGGGTAGCGCGGGAGGTGGGTACGGAAGGAAAACTGGGCGTACAGGCAGAAGTGAAAGGCGTTGCAGGCACCTGGAAAGATTTGACCGACAGCGTGAACCTGATGGCAGGCAACCTCACGGCGCAGGTACGAAACATTGCCGAAGTGACGACGGCTGTGGCAAATGGCGACCTGTCCAAAAAAATTACGGTGGATGTCAAGGGCGAAATTCTAGAGCTAAAAAACACCGTCAACATCATGGTGGATCAGCTCAACTCCTTTGCCTCTGAGGTAACGCGGGTGGCGCGCGAAGTGGGTGCCGATGGCAAACTGGGCGGGCAGGCGCAAGTCCGAGGCGTGGCAGGCACCTGGAAAGATTTAACGGACTCCGTGAACTTCATGGCGGGTAGCTTAACGGCACAGGTACGGAACATTGCCGAAGTGACAACCGCTGTGGCAAATGGCGACCTCTCCAAAAAAATCACAGTGGATGTGAAAGGCGAGATTCTGGAGCTAAAGAACACGATCAATACGATGGTGGATCAACTCAATTCCTTTGCGTCAGAAGTCACCAGGGTGGCGCGAGAAGTGGGTTCCGAAGGGAAGCTGGGTGTACAGGCAGAAGTGAAAGGCGTAGCGGGCACCTGGAAGGACCTCACCGATAACGTGAACTCGATGGCAGGCAACCTCACCGGGCAGGTGCGGAATATTGCAGAGGTGGCAACGGCGATCGCCAACGGCGACCTGTCCAAAAAAATCACGGTGGATGTCAAAGGCGAAATTCTCGAACTCAAAAACACCATCAACATCATGGTGGATCAGCTCAACTCCTTCGCCTCCGAGGTGACACGGGTAGCGCGTGAAGTGGGTTCCGAAGGGAAACTCGGCGGACAGGCAGATGTAAAAGGCGTAGCAGGCACCTGGAAAGACCTCACGGATTCCGTGAACTTTATGGCAGGCAGCTTAACCGCTCAGGTGCGGAACATTGCCGAAGTGACGACCGCTGTGGCAAATGGCGACCTCTCCAAAAAAATCACGGTGGACGTAAAAGGCGAAATCCTGGAGCTAAAAGACACCATTAACGTGATGGTGGATCAACTTAACTCCTTTGCCTCTGAGGTGACGCGGGTGGCGCGAGAAGTGGGTTCCGAAGGGAAACTGGGTGTGCAAGCAGACGTGAAAGGCGTTGCAGGCACCTGGAAAGACCTCACCGACTCCGTGAACTCGATGGCAGGCAACCTCACGGCACAGGTACGCAACATTGCCGAAGTGACGACTGCGGTGGCAAATGGCGACCTCTCCAAAAAAATCACCGTGCAGGTGAAAGGCGAAATTCTGGAACTCAAAGACACCATTAACGTGATGGTCGATCAACTCAGTTCCTTTGCCTCTGAGGTGACGCGGGTGGCGCGAGAAGTCGGAACGGAAGGGAAACTGGGCGTACAGGCAGAAGTCCGGGGCGTTGCAGGCACCTGGAAAGACTTAACGGACTCCGTGAACTCGATGGCAGGCAACCTCACGGCGCAGGTACGCAACATTGCCGAAGTGACGACCGCTGTGGCAAACGGCGACCTCTCCAAAAAAATCACCGTGCAGGTCAAGGGCGAAATTCTGGAACTCAAAGACACCATCAATGTGATGGTGGATCAACTCAGTTCCTTTGCCTCTGAAGTCACCAGGGTAGCGCGGGAAGTAGGCTCCGAAGGGCGACTGGGGGTACAGGCAGACGTGCGTGGTGTAGCAGGCACCTGGAAAGATCTCACCGATAGCGTGAACTTCATGGCAGGCTCCCTCACGGCACAGGTACGCAACATTGCGGCAGTCACAACGGCTGTGGCGAACGGCGACCTGTCGAAGAAAATCACCGTGGATGTGAAGGGCGAAATTCTGGAACTCAAAAACACCGTCAATACGATGGTGGATCAGCTCAACTCCTTTGCCTCTGAAGTGACACGAGTGGCGCGAGAAGTGGGCACCGAAGGAAAGCTGGGTGTACAGGCAGAAGTGAAAGGTGTAGCAGGCACCTGGAAAGATCTGACGGATTCCGTGAACTTCATGGCGGGTAGCTTGACGGCACAAGTAAGAAACATTGCCGAAGTGACGACCGCTGTGGCAAACGGCGACCTGTCGAAGAAAATCACGGTGGATGTGAAAGGTGAAATTCTAGAGCTAAAAAATACCATCAATACGATGGTGGATCAGCTCAGTTCCTTTGCATCTGAGGTGACACGGGTAGCGCGGGAAGTGGGTTCTGAAGGAAAACTCGGTGTGCAGGCATATGTGCGCGGAGTGGCTGGCACCTGGAAAGACCTCACCGACAACGTAAACTCGATGGCGGGGAACCTCACAGCCCAGGTGCGGAACATTGCCGAAGTGACGAAAGCGGTGGCAAACGGCGATCTCTCCAAAAAAATCACGGTAGATGTGAAGGGCGAAATTCTCGACCTGAAAGACACCATTAACGTGATGGTGGATCAGCTCAACTCCTTCGCCTCTGAGGTCACACGGGTGGCGCGAGAAGTAGGCACTGAGGGCATTCTGGGAGGTCAGGCAGAAGTGCGCGGCGTTGCAGGCACCTGGAAAGACCTGACCGACTCGGTGAACTTCATGGCAGGCAACCTGACCGCGCAGGTACGAGGCATCGCCAAGGTGGTGACAGCCGTGGCAAATGGGGATCTGAAACGCAAGCTCATGCTCGAAGCGAAGGGGGAAATTGAAACCCTGGCAGACACTATCAACGAGATGATTGATACGCTGGCAACCTTTGCTGATCAGGTGACAACGGTAGCCCGTGAGGTGGGGATTGAAGGGAAGCTGGGTGGACAGGCAAAAGTCCCCGGGGCATCAGGAACATGGCGTGACCTGACGGACAACGTAAACGAACTGGCAGCGAATCTCACGACCCAGGTACGCGAAATCGCTGAGGTGGCAACGGCAGTGACAAAGGGCGACCTGACCCGATCGATCTCCGTAGCCGCAGAAGGCGAAGTGGCAATCCTGAAAGACAACATCAACCAGATGATTGCCAACCTGCGAGAAACGACCCAGAAAAACACCGAGCAAGACTGGCTGAAAACCAACCTGGCGAAGTTCACGCGGATGCTACAAGGACAGCGCGATCTGGAGGCTGTTTCCAAGCTGATCCTGTCAGAACTTGCCCCGCTGGTATCAGCCCAGCACGGGGTCTTCTACATGATGGAAAGCAGCGACCTGCATCCTCCGTACCTGAAGCTGCTCAGCACGTATGCGTATCGAGAGCGCAAACATCTGGCAAATCAGTTTCACCTGGGCGAAGGTCTGGTAGGACAGTGCGCGTTGGAAAAAGAACGGATTCTCATTACCGAAGTGCCGAGCGATTACATCAAAATCAGTTCCGGCTTGGGCGAATCAACCCCACTCAATGCAGTCGTCTTGCCTGTGCTGTTTGAAGGACAGGTGACAGCCGTGGTTGAACTGGCATCCTTCCGCCGCTTCAGTGAAATTCACCTGACGTTCTTTGACCAACTGACGGAAAGTATCGCGATCGTCCTCAACACGATCGCCGCCAGTATGCGCACCGAAGAACTGCTGAAGCAATCGCAATCGCTGGCAGAAGAACTGCAAACGCAACAGAGGGAGCTTACCGGCACTAACCAGCGGCTGGAGCAACAGGCGCAATCCCTGACTGCCTCCGAAGAACTCCTCAAAAACCAGCAAGATGAACTTCAGCAAACCAACGAAGAGCTAGAAGAAAAAGCCGAACTGCTGGCAATGCAGAATCAAGAAGTAGAGCGCAAAAACCGCGAGATCGAACAGGCACGACAGTCATTGGAAGAAAAAGCCGAGCAGTTGGCAATGACCTCCAAGTACAAGTCTGAGTTTCTGGCGAATATGTCTCACGAACTACGCACACCGCTTAACAGTCTGTTGATCCTGGCGCAGCTACTGGGCGATAACAATGATGGCAATTTGACCGCTAAACAAGTCGAGTACGCTCGCACCATTCATGCCTCTGGTGGCGATCTGCTCACCCTGATTAACGACATTCTCGATCTGGCAAAGATCGAGTCGGGTACGATGTCAGTAGAGATTGACCAGACGCTCTTCACTGACATTCGCAATCATGTGGAGCGCACCTTTCGTCAAGTCGCCCAAAGCAAACGCTTAGACTTCCAAATTCAGCTTGATGAGCGTTTGCCCCGCGCAATGTCTACCGATTCCAAGCGCCTTCAGCAGGTATTGAAGAACCTCCTGGCAAATGCGTTTAAATTTACTGAGCAAGGAGAGGTTAGTCTACAGGTCAGCGTTGCTACGAACGGTTGGAGTCCCGACCAACAACGTCTGAATCAGGCAGATACCGTGATTGCGTTTGCTGTTCACGATACGGGTGTTGGGATACCATCGGCGAAGCAGCGGGTCATTTTTGAGGCATTCCAGCAGGCTGATGGCACCACGTCTCGCAAGTATGGCGGTACTGGCTTAGGTTTGTCGATTAGCCGCGAGATTGCTCAACTGCTGGGTGGCGAGATTCGGCTAGAGAGTGAAGCAGGTCAGGGCAGCACGTTTACGCTGTATTTGCCGCAATCCTATGTCGTCGCCGACGATCGCACCCAACCGTTTGATCCGTCCCAGGCTCAGCTAGCCGGGTTTAGAATACAGCCTGGTAGCTTAGTGAAACCTGCGGCATGGCATCCGACAGCACTATCTGCAAGCGGTCAATCGTCTACGGTAGCGCTAGAAGAACCGATCCTCACGTCGCTTCTGGCTGAACCCGCGATCGACGACGATCGCGATACCATTCAACCCGGTGATTGCGTTCTCCTCATCATCGAAGATGACCTTGCGTTTGCTCAGATCCTTCTGGATATGGCACGTCAACACGGCTTCAAGGGGCTAGTTGCCGTGCGGAGTGATGTGGGGCTGGCAATGGCACAAGAGTTGAAACCAACCGCCATCATGCTCGATGTGCGGTTGCCCGTGATGACGGGCTGGGCTGTCCTTGATCGGCTCAAGCATAATCCGGCGACGCGGCACATTCCGGTGCATATAATGTCGGTTGAAGAGGGGCAGAAGCGTAGCCTACAGCTAGGGGCGATCGCCTTTGTGCAAAAACCTGCCAGCAGCGAAACCCTCTCAAAAGCGCTGAACGATATCAAAGCGTTTGTGGAACGTCCCATTAAATATCTACTCATCGTCGAAGATGATGAAACTCAACGCCATAGCATCGTTGAACTCATTGGCAACAGTGACGTGAGAAGTACAGCGGTGGGCACGGGTGCAGAAGCCTTAGAAGCACTCCAGACAGGGCATTTCGACTGTCTAGTTTTGGATCTGGGGTTACCTGATGTCACTGGCTTTGAACTGATTGAACAGATCAAACAAATACCCGACCTTCAGCGCCTACCCATCGTCATCTACACAGGCAAAGAACTAACCGCTCAAGAAGAAACGGAACTGCGGCGGATCTCCGACACGATCATTGTCAAAGATGTGCGATCGCCCGAACGGTTGCTAGAAGAAACGGCGTTGTTCTTGCATCGAGTACAGGAAAACCTACCCGATTCCCAGCGTTTGATGCTGGAGCAACTCCAGCAAACCGATCCCGTTCTTGTCGGTAAGAAAGTGCTGATTGTGGATGACGACGTGCGCAATATCTTTGCACTCACCAGCATGTTGGAACGGTATCAGATGCACGTGGTCTATGCCGAAAATGGACGGGATGGTATCACCCTGCTGCACAATGATCCTGACATCAACCTTGTGCTCATGGATGTCATGATGCCAGAGATGGACGGCTACGAAACAATGCGTGCGATTCGCCAGTTAGAAACGTTTCGCACCTTGCCCATGATTGCGCTCACAGCCAAAGCCATGAAGGGCGATCGCGAAAAATGCATCGAAGCCGGGGCATCTGACTACATCACCAAACCAGTCGATATGGAACAGTTACTGTCGCTACTGAGGGTTTGGCTCTACGAGTAGAAATGTCGTTGTATTCTCGTCTTCGAGGCAAACAGCCTTTCGTGGGTTATTCTCCGTTTGCGATAAAATTGCGAGAAATTTGTCGTGTTTTCAAAAGATGACAGAACTTTCACGTTCGTTAAGTGTCCAATCAGCGAATCTGCGGCGACAGCCGAAACAACAGCGCGGTAAAGAACGGGTCGAAAAATTTTGGATGCGGCCGCAGCAGTCTTTGATGAAGTGGGCTACGAAGCAGCAACGACCCACCTGATCGCTGCCAAAGCAGGCACGGCGATCAGCTCTCTCTATCAGTTTTTCCCTGACAAACGCAGCAGTCTTTGATGAAGTGGGCTACGAAGCAGCAACGACCCACCTGATCGCTGCCAAAGCAGGCACGGCGATCAGCTCTCTCTATCAGTTTTTCCCTGACAAAGCTGCCATTTTTAAGGCAATGGAACTCCGTCATGCTGAACGAGTAAAGTTGCTGTATGCCCAGGCAAACGCATCGGGAATGGTGCATTTGCCGCTGCGACAACGGTCAGCAGTCAGCAGTCAGCGGTCAGCGGTCAGCAGCAAAAACGAATCTGTAGGGCGATTTTATAGAATTGGTATTAGGACGGGGTGTAGGGGTAGAACCCCCTTCGGCTTGAACGCTGTTCGGCTGAGCGCTCGCTTCGAAGCTCACGTCGAAGCTCAGGTCGAAAGCTGGCTGAGGGCAACGCCCACACATCCCTTTTGATCCCAATATCCTAAGCGTCTTGGCGACAGCTAGATCACCACAGCACATCGGGAAGGGGAGGCTGAACAACAGGGGTATACGCTCGATAGCCACTGTTATAGCCATTAGTGTAAGCCTGCTGTTCTGTGGCGCTGACCAAGCCCAGAAGGCTAATACCCCTGCCAGCATCCTGAGGAAAGTTTGAGCGAGCGTCCGTATAGCCGTCCTGATAGCCTTGCTGCCTCAACTGAGTGAGTCTTCCAGGAGAAGTCGTTGGCGACGGCGAGGGTGACGGTTGTCGTTGATAGCCAGCATTATAAGCGTTGGTATAAATCTGTATCTCCGTGGCATTCGTTAGCCCTAAGGCAGCAACGCCACTGCCAGGATTGGCTGCAAATCCTGATTGAGCATCGGTAAGCCCATTCTGGTACCCAAGCCGTTGCAGTTCGGCTCTACGGTCAGGCGAAATCGAGTCAGTTGGCGACGGTGAGGGCGAGGGCTGTTTGCCTTGAGTGTAGCCCCGGTTGTAAGCATCTGTATAAATTTTCTGCTCAGCCGGATCGGTCAAATTCTGATTCGCAATGCCGATCGCAGGATTAGAGGGAAACCCACCCATACCATCCTCATAGCCATCGCGGTAGCCCTGATCGTCTAACTGGTTTTGGCGATCGGAAGCAAACCGTTGGGACTTAGGCGGGAGTGCCGTAGTCTGCCTGGATGATTGGGGGTTCGCTGCTGGCGCTGAGTTTCTTGCTGATGGTGTCGTTGTAGTGGTAGTGCAGCCAGTGGCGAGGCATAATGCAACCGAGAGGATGGCAGTCCTGATCAACGTTAGTTCCTTTGATGGGGTTATCTGATCCGCCCAACCTGGATTGAAAGGGAACGCACTATGCAATTGCGTCACTGTTAGCTTCCAAGTCTAAGAGTGAGCAGCCAAGGCAAGCTTGTAAACTCTTTCCTGCTTCAATATTCCACCAAGGCGGCATTTTTGGAACGAATTTTTTGCGGCTGGCACGATCGCACGGTGAGGCACCCGATTTGGAGCCGCTTGCTTCACTAGATCAAAAATACCATCGGCAATAAACGGGAAGGGTTTTTCGATTACTTCGCCACACATCAGAATTCACTATCGTAGAAAACAGTGCTCAGAAGGCAACATAGGGTAGGATGCTTGTCATTGTTCCTTCTTGGATTGCCTACTTGCTTGTGAACGATCGCGCTCGTTGGCTTTTGCCCGTTTTGTCTCCGTTTTTGGCGATCGCGGCTGCGTTAGTGGTAGGTGCAGGACTGATTGCGATCGCGGGAGTCAGCCCTCTCAAAGCCTACTCGGTTCTGTTTACTGAATCACTCGCTAACTACTACGGCTTTAGCAATACCCTGACTAAAACGGCACCGCTGTTGCTCACCAGCCTGGGTGTTCTGGTTGCCCTCAAAGCCGGACAGTTCAATATTGGTGGTGAAGGGCAAATCTACATGGGTGGACTGGGCAGTGCGCTGGTTGGGCTTTACGTGCATGGCTTGCCCCCTATCATTCACGTCCCCCTTGCGCTACTGGGTGGCTTTCTCCTGGGAGGCTTATGGGGCTTGATCCCCGGCTATTTGAAGGCAATGCGAGGCGTAAATGAAGTCATCACAACGCTGCTGCTCAACTACATTGCCCAAAACCTGGTGAGCTATCTGGTCAGCAGTCCGATGAAAGACCCCGATGCGCCGACCCCTTATAGTGCCCTGATTGATCCGTCTGCCCAGTTGCCCATGATTCTGCCGCAAACGCAGACTCACGCAGGGATTTTGCTGGGAGTGCTAGTCACGATCGTTCTATGGGTCGTTTTTGCTCGATCGCCCCTCGGCTATCAGATTGAAGCGGTCGGACAAAATCCGATCGCGGCTCGTTATGCTGGGATTTCCGTTGAGCGCACCATCATGCTGGTGATGGCGTTGTCCGGTGGTCTAGCAGGGTTAGCAGGCTCTGGCGAAGTGATGGGCTTAAAGTATCGCCTGTTTGAGAACTTTTCGCCCGGTTATGGCTTTGATGCGATCGCGATCGCCTTTCTCAGTCGAGGTAACTTAGCAGGCGTACTCCTTACCTCTCTCTTCTTTGGTGCCTTGCGTGGAGGCGCGAACGTGATGCAGCGTAGCGCTGGCGTGCCCGTTACGGTTGTCTACGCCATTCAGGGACTCACTGTTCTCTTTATTGCCATTAGCCTTGTCCTGGAGCGAAAAGTAGCTGCTCGTCCGCAGCTTAGTACCCCGATCGCCACCACCACAAAAGCCTAACGCTGGTTTTCAAGGTCGCGCAGGTGTAGATCAACTTTTTTAGCCTTCATCCTTCATCTTTTATCCTTTTTCCCCCTTCCATGAACGATCTCGCCTTCCTCTCAGATTACCTCTCTGCAAGCCTGCGTTTATCGATGCCCTTGGCGTTTGCGGCATTGGGCGGGCTGTGGTCTGAGCGATCCGGCGTGCTCAACATTGCGCTCGAAGGAATGCTGCTGACGGGAGCTTTTGTGGGTGCAGCCGCAACGTTCTATAGCAATCAGAATGTCTGGTTAGGAATTGCAGCAGCGGTGATCAGTGGCGGGCTGGTGGGTCTGCTCCATGCATACCTGTGTGTCACTCTAAAAGTCAATCAATTGGTATCGGGGTTAGCAATCAACCTATCGGCAGCGGGTCTAACAGCCTTTATGTCGCGGATCGTGTTTAACAGCAGCACGACTCAAAAATTGCCGGGCTTGCCTGCGATCGCCCTTCCTGGACTGAGTCAAATTCCTATCCTGGGTCCGCTTCTCTTCAACCAAGATCCTCTGGTTTACCTGCTGCTGCTCTTATTGCCGCTAAGCACCTATCTTCTCTTCCACACCAGTCTTGGCTTGACTCTGCGCGCGGTTGGAGAGTACCCTCGTGCCGCCGATACAGCAGGCATTCGTGTGCCTCTAGTGCGCTATATCAGTGTGATGTTGAGTGGCTGTTTAGCGGCATTAGGAGGTGCCTATTTAGTGCTGGTGCATGTGAAGTTTTTTACAGAGGATATTAGCGCGGGTAAGGGCTTTATTGCGCTGGCGGCGTTGATTTTTGGGCGCTGGCATCCGGTGTATACAGTCCTTGCCTGTGTGCTGTTTGGCGCGACTGAGGCGCTACAACTGCGAATTCAGGCGTTTAATCTCAATATCCCTTATCAGTTTTTAGTCATGTTGCCGTATGCGATCGCGCTATTGGCAATGGTCGGCTTAGCAGGCAAATCAACGCCACCAGCAGCTCTTGGTATCCCTTACAGCAAGGAAGGTGTCGGTGAATAGCGCGATCGTCCAGCGTTTCTACAGTGACGGAGTTAACATTTCTTAAAGTATTTGAGCGTAAAAAATTCTGTTTTGTCAAGATGAGATGAGAATGCAAGCTATTAGTGAATCAGCCAGTTTTCAGGCATGTTGACGTGCTTCTTAATGCACCCTCATAGTCGATTGATTGTTGATTCAATGCAATTGTCTTTTCATTCACCCGCTACGTTAGGCAAGCTTTTTTGTCAACCGTGGTCATAAACGTTAAACCGAATTGTTGGCAAAGATCAGTCCTGGTCATCGTCAAACGTTGCCGGAGTAACCCGTTACCAGCAAATGTCCAGGCGTTTTTGACCGTTGATCAAAGTGAGACAGACGGAACTTAGTTACGCATTCAGGCATACCTTGATGGGCACGGCAACGTGCTGTAGCAGTACGAATTGAGCCTCTTTGGTTTGTTGCATCGTGAAGGCACTACCGAGGTTGAACAGCACAATGTTCTGAAACCTTAAGCGTCACTCAGCTTCCTTCTTAGTAAAAATTAAGTTTTTTGCTATATATTTAGAGCGAACTCGGTGTGGTGGTTAAAAGGAGCAAATGAATGGAGTTACGTAAGACAGCTTTAGAGGTTTTGGCAGAAACTAGCCGAACATTTTATATCCCGATTAGCCGACTCCCTGTGGGGCTACAAGAGGCGGTGGCTTCGGCGTATCTCTGTATGCGAGCGATCGATGAGATTGAAGATCACCCCGACCTCGATAACCCCCTCAAGGCTCAGCTTCTACAAGCAATTAGCCTTTCGTTTCAGGCGGCAGACGGTATCATTGACGAGACCAGCCTGGAAACGCTCCTCATCACCCATACAACGCTGTTGCCAGAAGTCACTACACGTATCGGCGAATGGGCTGCGTTTGCACCGATCGCGATCGCGCCCCGAGTCTGGGATGCGACCGCTGCAATGGCAGACCGCATGGCATATTGGGCAGAACATAACTGGACGATTAAGACTCAGGCAGACCTCGATCGCTACACATTTTGTGCCGCAGGTGCTGTCGGGTTACTTCTATCTGATCTGTGGGCATGGTACGACGGCACAAAAACCAATCGTAGTCATGCGGTCGGCTTTGGGAGAGGCTTGCAGGCAGTCAACATTCTGCGTAATCAATCAGATGATTTAGTGCGCGGTGTGGGCTTCTTTCCTGACGGTTGGCATCAGGACGAAATGTACGCTTATGCGCGTCGAAACCTGGCACTGGCAGATGCGTATACTGCCGCCTTGCCACCCGGTCCAGCGCTCGATTTTTGCCGCCTCCCTCTGGGGTTTGCCCACGCAACCTTAGATGCGCTGGCACAAGGTGAAGCGAAGCTCAGTCGAACCAAAGTGCTGGCGTTGGTTGAGCAATTGACAGGTATCAGCAAGTAAGCATAGACAACGCGTCAGAGCCGCTTATCTGTCGCCAGTCTATGCTACTTCTACCATTCCACTGCTTACTGAGTAGGCGAGGGCAATTAAGTTGAGCGATCGCTTGCGGCTCTTGTTAGCACCAGCAACCAACCCATAGCGGCTCTATCTGCCATCTCTGGAGCATTGCCAGGGAGCAAGGCAACCGCGACTCACTTCCACAGACTCTTAATCTGGTAACCGCCGCTGGCGCAAGCGGGCAAGACCTAACCCACCTAAACCAAGCATTAACCCTGCTACCGTTGCTGGTTCTGGCACACCTGCCGCTGCTACCACACCGATCGGTCGCTCCAGGCTGCTGCTTGTAAACAGACTGCCAGAGAAGGTATCCGCGCTACCCTCTGCGCCGCTGTATGCCAAAACCGAGCCAATGTTTTGATTGGCTGTATCAAAGCCGATCGCATACAAATCATTGCTGTTAGCGCCTGTTCCAAAGGTCAGGCTGCCAATGAAATTACTACCAGGAGTGCCAGGAAGCGTGCCTGTGTAGTTGGTAGACAACACACTGAGAAGATTGCCCGCCAGATCATATTGACGGATGCCGCCCGCAAAATCACTCACATAAAGACTGTCTTCCGTCGGTGCAAGTGCCAGTCCCAGGAGACTGATGAAGCCTGGGCTTTCTGGTAGCAGCGCTGGTTGATCAGCAAACACACTGGGAGTCTCGGTGGAAGCTAAACCTGCCACCTGCTCTGGGCTATAGCGTAAGACCTGACTGGCATAGAGAAAACCCAGATCGCCCGTTGCAGTATTGACGGTGCCTTCGGTCGTGACGTAGAGACTGCCATCCGGTGCAAACAGCAGCCCATTGGGACCATTCAACCCGTTAAGCGTCCCCAGCCCACCGTTGTTGTCGGAAGCAAAAACACCCAGAAAGGCACCGGTCGTACCGTCGTACCGCAAAATCTGATTGGTACGAAAACTGCTGACAAAGAGACTGCCATCGGGTGCAAACGCATTACCGTAGGGACGAGCCAAGCCACCACCAGAGGCTGCTACGCCGAGAAACTCGCCTGTGAGACTGTAGCGCAACACCGCAGAATCTTGAGGATAGGCAGGAGCGAATAAATTGCCGCCACTATTGCCGCCACTGCTGACATAGAGACTGCCATCTGGTCCAATCGTCAGGTCATCGGGCGATCGCAAGCCACCGAGTCCAGGAGTGATAAAGTCACCTTGAAAAGTGCCTGTGCTTTCATCAAAAACAATAATAGTGTTGCTGTCGCTATTGCCAATCAGCAGCGCAGCGTCAGCTTTAGCAGCAAAACCAACGAGCGTAAAAAGACTAAGAAAAATGGGAACGTGCAGACGCATCTTCATGAAGCTTACGTATGGGTACTAACGGCACACCCATTTTCTGGAGCCGTGCCTAACAGCACTGTGTTGGCAGTTACAAAAAAGCCGTATTTCTACGTACAATCAGCTTAGTATGAAGTTTTCGTAAAGTAGGGCGAAAAAACTTGTGTCGATCGCTCATCGCCAACTTGGGCATTAATTTGCCCTCCTTCATTCGATCAAGCAGTAACACTGAGGCACAGACGCATCGCTTCTTTGATGCTTATCGCTGCAACGCCTTGTACACCAATGAGGCTACTTCAGCTCTGGTCGTGACTTCGTTGGGATTAAGTCGTTGAGGACTGGCATCATTCAGCACCAACCCCGCTTCTGTCGCTGCTGCAATTTTGTCAGTGGCATACTTAGGAATCTGTGCTGCATCTTCATAGCGATTTAACACTTGATTTGCTGGCGACTTGGCTTGCAGATTCAAACCTGTAGCTAATGCCAGCAGCACTTGCAGCCTGGGAATTTGGCGGTTGGGCTGGAAGCTACCGTCCGGAAAGCCACTCATGAAGCGAGTCTGTGTTGCTTCGTTAATCGCTTCGATCGCCCCATTGTTGGGCTGCAAATCGTTAAACTTAAGCGCTGCACGACTGGCTGGCTGATTAAACGCACGTCGAATGATCCCTGCAAATTCTGCTCGTGTAATGGGCTTGTTCGGCTGGAATGTACCGTCAGGAAACCCATTTAGGATACCTTGAGCGCTTAATGCCGCGATCGGCACACTTGCCCAATAGCCGCTTGGTACGTCAGCAAACTGCTTTGCTGGTGTGGCAGGGGATGCCTTTGGTGAAGGAACAACTGCCGCGTTCGGAACCGCTACCACCAATGGCGCTAATGGCAGTGCTGGAGTTGGGCTTGCAGGTGCTTCACTGGGTACAGGCGATGGCACCGTTCTGGCTGATGTCGCGATCGATGGCACCGCTGCGACTGGCACAGAGGGCGATACCGATGGTGCTGGTGGCGGAACCGAGGCTGTAGGGGACTGAAGGAAAGGCACACCCATGCCGTCGTCTTTGTGTGTAATCGACCAGAAGAAGATCGCCCCGATGCTAGTGAGCGCCACAAACACAGCGATCAGCTCATCGGCACTGAGCCGCTTACGGTCTGATTGAGGATCAGGAGAAGGTGTCATTTGAGAGAGGTTGCTAACCAACACAATACACAGCTAATCCTAAAGCAGACTGACGAAAGTTGATCAGCCGCTACCCTAAAAAGCCTAAAAGATTGTCGATGGGGATCTCGGTTCAGAGAAACCGGGTTTTTAAATGCCCTCAAGCAACGCCATACAGTCGCTAAGAAACCTGGTTTCTAGACCCGCTGAGGGTTAACAGTAGCTTCATTTCGCTCACCGTAACTCCACGGTTGTAGTGCCCATGGACGATACAAGAGACTAAAGATGCTGATATTTACTGCTGAAAGGCTCAAACCAATGCTGAGATTGCCGCAACGTGACGCTCAAACGCTAGGGAAAAGTGCGATTTGCCTCGTTTCGCCCAGTGGGGAAGTGACCGTTATCCAACTTGATCAAAGTGTGCCCACAAAAAAGCGGGAAGCGATCGCCCATTGATCATTTCGCTTGTTAGATTCGCTTGACAACCAGTAGGCGATAAACCGCATCACACAGGCTTACCTTCCATCTACTGAGCAGTCTGCATTAAATACGGTAAATCGATAGATTTACTATAGTATTATGGAATGCAGTTGAACTGTAGTCGATAGTGAGAATCAGAAGCATGACGATCGGAGAACCTTATAGAGCGATACCCCTTGAGCTTCGGCTCGATCGTGCAAAGAGACGTGACACTCACGGCTTTGCAGGCATCATGCTGACAAGTACTTCCATGCTGAAGTGGAGTTGGTGGCACATACGATCGTATGTGCCGATCGTGTGCCTCTTACTACTGGCGTTAGGGAGTTTGATTGTGCTGCAATGCCACTGGCTGTATCGACGGTTCGCGCACGTCTCCATGCGAGAAAAAGAAGCACTCAAAAATATGGGCTGAACGTATGACAGCGCCTGTAAAAACACTACCCTGACGTGCGCGACGACACCAGGATCATTTTTTGGCTGGTTTTGCCGGACAGGGCGAAGTGAACGGCTCCTGAGCAAAGTCTTCGAGTTGCACCGATTGCAATAGTCGTGTCCAACTTGTAAGCAGGTTCTGGTCTTGGGGCTTGGTGCAGCGTTCTTGGGCAAGGGTGGCGATCGCGTCCTGCCAGATGCCATTGTTGGCATAAATGGTCGGGCGATCACGTGTACTCGCTTTTTTCAGTTGATTCGTTAAAGCAGTGGCAGGTTTGACTCTCTGCACAACACCTTCTACAAAAGGGTTGATCGATGGCTGATTGGGATCGCACAGAATGGAAAACTGCCAGTAGTAGTCTTTCCCCACTGTTAAAACAGACGTTGCCACACTTTTTGGTACGTTGAAGGCGAGTACGCCTGCGGTCTCTGGCAAATTAAGCGTGGTTCTGTAAAGGGTGCGATCGTTTTCATCTAGTAGAGCAAATTCGGCTGTTTGGGCGGTTGCTTTAGGCACATACCAAAAAAACGTGGGGCTATTCGACACAGTTGCACTAAACCTATCGGTTGGGGTTAAGGGCATCAGCAGTTTGGGTCCACGCAGGCAAGTGCCTCGTGCCCCTGCACCTTCCCGCCGTCCGAGAACGTCACGTTGGGGCGGTTGATATTCCTGAGCGATCGCCAGCGGTGGCATACCACAAACCGCGATGCTGAGCACAGCAGACAGGCAAACAGCCAGTAAGGTTCGATCATCGTTTTTCTGAAGCATGTGTCGCTGGTTCTAACCGTTACAAATAGGTGACTCTACGAATGCACCGCAGTAAGACCTGTTCTAGCTACTGGTTAAAGACTCCACCTTACAAAATTTTCTGTGGTAATGCCCCTATCGACTTTGAATATAGCCTGTGAAGAGGCGATCGCTTACGGGGTGAGATCGAAGCCGATCAAGAAGCAAAAGCCATTGCTCAACGCACCAAACAAAAGAGAAAAAAGCCAGAAAAGCGCAAATAAAGGTATGACGGTGATGGCGATCGCACGTCAAATTATAAGCATTCGCTAGCAGTTGAAACGTTGAGTTCGATGCTTTAATTTAACTTGTGAAGTGAGCGATCTTACTACTCAGTTAGTGTGAGCGTTAATGAGTTCTGTCCAAAAGTTGAGACCCCATGTATCAGAATTTCAATGGTTTGACCAGGGCGTAGTTTTGTTGGCGTAGTACCAGAGAAACCTTTTGGAATAATTCCATAAGTAACTGTGGAAAGCTCTAACTCTTCATCGCTCGACCCATAAGGAGCTGAAATACTCCAAATAACCTTACGTTTTTTGGGGTCTAAGAACTCAATTGAGTAAATTGCAGCAGGATAATTACAATTATTACCGCTTGCTAAACTAACTAGGAGATAGCTAGCGCGAGTGTCAATTACCTTAGAGCACATTGGAGGCGCAGGGCATCCTGCCAGAAAAACTATTAGTAGTAGCACGAGAAAGTGTGATCGATTCATAAAAGCTTAGATTTGTTCCTTCCTCTGTCGTCAGCAAAAACTTGAGTTTCATTGGTTTTAGATCTTGTTCAACGCTGGCATGGCTAAAGTATGCCCATCACAAAACACTCAACAGCAGGGATGAGAGACTCAGGCGTATAATTGACGCAACGAGAAATGGTTGCGTTGGCTACGCCTTCCCATGCAAATCATCACCTTAACTGGAAAAATCGATACGGATGGACATCTTCGACTGGATGTTCCCACTTCATTTGCATCAGGCGATGTTGAAGTTGAAATTACCATCCATCCGATTCGTACAGAGCAAGACTCCGCTGCAACTTACGACTTTTCAGATCTGGCTGGCACACTCCGCTGGCAGGGCGATCCAGTAGTGGCGCAGCGAAACTTACGCGATGAGTGGTGAACGCTATTTACTGGATACGAATGCGATCATTGCACTTCTGCAAGGTAATCAGCGTTTAATACAACGGTTACAGACGGCTGCGTGGATTGGTATTTCCATCATCAGCCAATTAGAATTCTTAGCGTTCACTGAACTATCCGAAAGCGAACGTCAAGCCTTCAGCCAATTTCTACAACGGGTTGAAGTTGTCGGGCTTTCCTCAGATCAAACTCGCTTGATTGAACAAATTGTTGCGGTGCGGCAGCAGTATCGTGTGAAGCTGCCCGATGCCGTGATCGTCGCTACTGCCATGCAAGCAGAAGCAACGCTGGTTACAGCCGATCAACAATTACAGCATCTTGCGGGCTTACTAGCAGTTGACTGTTCTGAGTAATATGTGGACGGCTTCTGTAGATTGGTTTGAGCGAGTTAGCGGGGCATCTTGGTGACTATTCTGACGATATATCGTGATACTTTTTGATATATCGTATACTCGAAGAAGTTGTTTAGTTTTTGACTCATGTTTAGACATTTTCGCTCTCACTTTCACGCCCCCGCATGGGCGATCGTCGATCTGGAAGAACCGATCGTTCAGCACCGCTTTCAGCATGGCAGGCACGATCGCGGCAAACGCTTTATGGAAGATCTGTTCGGTTTTGGCGGTGATGAACCCCGGACGCGCCGAGGAGACATTAAGTTTTTGCTGCTAGAACTTCTAGCCGAACATCCCAGTCACGGTTATGACCTGATCAAACAAATGGAAGCGCGCTATGGTGGCTTCCGTCGCCTCAGCCCCGGTTCGGTTTATCCCACACTGCAATTGCTCGAAGACGGCGGCTACGTTACCAGCGAAACCACTGAAGGCAAACGGGTTTACACTATTACCGATGAAGGTAGGCAATTCCTGGCAGAACGGACTCAGCAGGCACCGTCCGACTCTCCCTGGGATACGTTTAGAAGTGCTGCTGCCAGCAAGCCGCAAGAGTTTAACCAGTTGCGACAGTCGGCGACTGAGCTAGCAGGTGCTGTCATGCAAGTGGCTCGTAGTGGTAATACCGATCGCATGAATCGGGTTCGTGAATTACTCGATCGCACGAAGCGGGACATTTACGCGCTGCTGTCTGAGGAGTAGGGCGATCGCTTAGAACGTTACAATTGCCACCCCTTCCTGGCAACGCTTACAGTCTGGCTCGTCAGGAAGGGTATCTAAAGGTAGTTGCCAACCACCATACGATTCAGGAATAACAGTTAAAGCAAAGCACTGAGTTTGCTGGGACGCAGAAGGGGTTGTCCACGGACGCTCTTGCCTTTCTGCTGTTGATCCGATTTGCTGTTGATCCGATCGTGTGAGTACAGACTGTATGATTTTTTTGACCTTAAAGCTTGAGACTCTCTTTGCCAGCCAACTTGCTACGGATGGTGTGATCAAGCCGTTAGGTCACCATGAGTTGCTGTTAGTACTCCTGCAACTAGCTGTCCTTCTGCTAGTCTCGCGGGGCTTAGGCGAACTGATGCGTCGGGTTGACTTACCGCCTGTAGTCGGTGAGTTGTTAGCTGGCGTTTTGCTAGGACCCTCACTGCTGGGTTGGACATTGCCAGCAGTGCAAGCGGCGATTTTCCCCAACAGTCAGGCGCAGTCAGATTTACTCGCTGTGGTTTCCTGGCTCGGTGTGCTGTTTTTGCTCATTGTTACCGGGCTGGAAACAGACCTCAATCTTATTCTGCGGAAAGGTAAAACGGCGCTGCTAATTTCACTGGGCGGCATTATTGTGCCGTTTAGCACTGGCTTTGTGTTGGGCGAGTTGCTGCCAGACAGTTTTTTAGCACAACCCAATGAGCGCTTGATTTTTAGCCTGTTCATTGCTACGGCGATGAGTATTTCGGCAGTGCCAGTGATTGCCAAAGTGCTGATGGATTTGAATTTGATTCGTCGGGATATTGGTCAGATTACGCTGGCAGCCGGGATGACGGATGACACGATCGGCTGGATTTTGTTGTCTGTAGTGGCGGGTTTAGCCAGCAGTGGTCATTTTGATCTCAGCACGGTGTTCAAGTCGGTGATCGGTGCGGTGCTGTTTCTCACGATCGCCTTTACGATCGGGCGTACCGTTGTTGATCAGATTTTGCGCTGGGTAGACAACCATATTGGTGGAGCCACTGCTAGTTTGTCGATCGTCTTAGTGCTTGCCCTTTCTGCGGCGGCTCTGACTCATGCTTTAGGCATTGAAGCGGCATTAGGAGCGTTCGTGTTTGGCATTCTCGCAGGGCAATCCCGACGCTTTAGCCGTGAAGCGGGTCACACGCTAGAGATGATTACTGCTGGCTTCCTGGCTCCAATTTTCTTTGCGGCAGCGGGGTTAAAGGTTAATTTGCTGCAACTTTTGGTGCCACAGACGTTGGTAATTGGCTTGCTGGTGCTGGCAGTCGCCTGCGTCGGTAAATTTGTTGGAGCCTATTTGGGCGCTAAAGTCGGCGGCTTATCTCATTGGGAAAGTTTGGCGCTTGGTGCTGGTATGAATGCCCGAGGCGCGATGGAAATCATTGTCGCCACGATCGGTCTGTCGCTAGGTGTACTCAATCAGCAAATGTATTCCATCATCGTCATGGTGGCGATCGTCACATCCTTGATGGCACCGCCCTTACTGCGCTGGACGCTCTCAAAGGTAGAGATTGGTGAAGAGGAAGCCGATCGCCTACAGCAAGAAGAACAAGACAGTCGCAGCTTTATCAAGAACGTTAACCGCATTTTGATTCCTACCAGTGGCGGTCCAAACGCCCAATTGGCAGCCCAACTGATTAGCAGTCTGGCTCACCAAAACGCAGTAGAAATTACAGCCCTGTACGCCTTGAGTGACAAGAAGCCACCACGTCAGGCAGTTGCCACAACGATCGCCGTCAAAGATACGGCTGCTGATGCGGCTCTGGTGGCGATTACAGAAGCGATGCAGCTACCTGCAACCAGTACCCTACAAACCAAAGTAGAAGCTGGACGCAACAAAGCAGACGTGATTTTGCAAGAAGCCCGCAAAGGCTATGACTTAATTGTGCTGGGAGCCAGCGAAAGTAGGCGTAGCGACAGTCTGTTTAACCTGTTGGTCGATCGCATCGTTCAAGAAGCGCCGTGTGCGACCCTGGTCGTGAAATCTCATCTACCGCTCCAACAGGGCGAGACCTGCGCCACGAATCCCCCAGACATTCGCCATATTCTGGTGCCCACGATCGGCTCAGAATACAGCAACAAAGCGGTGGAAGTTGCCAGTGTGCTTGCTGCTCAAATGAACGCGGTCTTGACGCTAGTACATGTCATTAACCTGCCACAGGTAGAATACATCTACAATCAGCAAACCTTAGACCCGGTGAAAGACATTGCGCTCCAGATTGTGAAACATCAGGCAGACATTGCCCGGAGCTTAGGGGCAAACGTTCAGTTTCGCCTGCTCAAGGGGAGCAGCCCAGAGCGCGAAATTCTTAAATTTGCTCATGCAGAACAGGTAGGCTTGATCGTCCTGGGCAGTAATATTCGCATGATGACCGGACGCATTTTTTTTGGTCATGGTGTCAATGCCATTCTGAACCAGGCAAATTGTCCTGTTGCTGTGTTGAGTTCTTGAAGCAGTCTGTTACAGTCACTCTGCTCCTATACCTTTATAGGAGCAGAGTGACTGTTTGTGCCATTTTTGCTCGACTTGCGCTGTCTGGGTGGATCATAGTTGTAAAGCTTACATGCTTAGATTGAGGCATCACCCCTTGGCGATCGCTAAGGTAGTCGAGCCTTTTAGGGTAAAGGAGGAGTTAAGGTTGCATGGCTAAACGCACTGATCCAACCACACAGCATCGTCAGCGATTGATCCGTTGGCTGCTTGAAGACGACAAACCCGCGAAGGGAGGGGCGCATCGCAAGGACGGAGGGCATCGTCAGCACGTTTGGTGGCAGGTGATGTGCCTCACAGGAGTCGATTATTTCTCCACCTTGGGCTATCAACCTGGCATTGCAGCTCTAGCAGCAGGCGCTCTTTCGCCACTGGCAACCCTGATTTTGGTCTTATTAACCTTGTTTGGAGCCTTGCCCATCTACCGTCGCGTAGCTGCGATGAGTCCGCACGGAGAGGGGTCGATTTCCATGCTTGAGCATCTGCTGCCGTGGTGGCAGGGCAAGCTTTTTGTCCTTTGTCTGCTAGGGTTTGTCGCCACTGACTTTATTATCACAATCACGCTCTCGGCGGCTGATGCGACAGCTCACCTGGTCGAAAACCCTTTGGTACCAGATTTTTTACATGATCAAGCAATCAGCGTGACGCTTATTTTAATCGCCCTACTGAGCGCTGTGTTTTTGAGAGGCTTTCGAGAGGCGATCGGTATAGCCGTCTTTCTGGTTGGCATCTATTTGCTGCTGAACTTAGTCACGATCGGGGTTAGTTTCAATCAGATTCTCAATCAACCAACGTTCGTTAGTGACTGGCGTACAGCTCTCTTCACCAGTCATGGTAATCCGCTCATGATGCTGGGTGTCAGCGCGTTGCTCTTTCCCAAACTGGCGCTGGGGCTATCTGGCTTTGAGACAGGCGTTGCCGTTATGCCGCTGGTACGCGGTAAGAGCGGTGATACGGAAGCAAACCCTCAAGGGCGCATTCAGCAAACCCACAAGCTCCTCACGACCGCCGCGCTGATCATGAGCTTCTTTCTGCTCACGAGCAGTTTGGTCACTACGCTACTCATTCCCAGTGGAGAGTTTCAGTCGGGAGGCAAAGCAAACGGTCGTGCCCTCGCGTATCTGGCACACAGCTATCTGGGCGACGGCTTTGGGACGCTGTACGACATCAGTACCATTTCCATTCTTTGGTTTGCTGGGGCATCCGCGATGGCAGGACTGTTGAACATTGTGCCGCGCTATCTGCCACGTTATGGCATGGCACCCAACTGGGCACGAGCGACTCGACCACTGGTTTTGGTCTACACCACGATCGCCTTTACAGTGACAATCCTCTTCAAAGCCAACGTTGAAGCGCAGGGAGGAGCGTATGCCACAGGTGTGTTGGTGTTGATGAGTTCGGCTGCGTTTGCGGTGATGTTAGCTGCCCGTCGTTGTGGCTCAAAGCAAGGAGTTCTGGTGTTTGGCGCGATTACGCTAGTGTTCTTATACACCACCGTTGTCAACATTATTGAACGACCCGAAGGCATCAGAATCGCTGGCTTTTTTATTGGCACTATCATTATCACATCGTTGGTTTCACGGGTTTGGCGATCGACAGAGCTGCGAACCGATCAAATTGAAATGGATGACACTGCCTGTCAATTCATTGCAGAAGCAAACCAAACTCAACTGCGGCTGATTGCCAATCGCTTAAATATAGGCGATGAGCAGGAGTACTTTTTGAAGGAGAAAGAAGTCCGCGAAGACAACCACATTCCGCCCAAAGATGCAGTGCTGTTTTTAGAAGTGCAAATATCCGATGCTTCTGAATTTGCCGATAGCATTCGGATCAAAGGCGTACAGGTGGGACAATATCGCATCTTGCGGGCTGAAAGTGCGGCGGTGCCAAACGCGATCGCGGCGATCCTTTTACATCTTCGAGATCAAACGGGTAAGCTGCCCCACGCGTACTTCGGCTGGGTGGAGGGCAATCCACTTCAATATTTGATGCGCTTCATTCTGTTTGGCGAAGGAGATATTGCGGTGGTCACGCGTGAAGTGCTGCGTCGAGCCGAAAAAGACCCTGAGCGCCGTCCTGTTATTCATGTTGGCGGTTAGAGGAAGCAGGAGGCAGAAGGCAGAAGGCAGAAGGCAGGAGGCAGAAGGCAGAGCTAATACACCTCACACCTCACACCTCACCTCCGCGAAGAGGCAGAAGGCAGGCGTTCAGTTGTGGGCTTGACCGCTGAAAGCTGATCGCTGAAAGCTGACCGCTGATCGCTAAAAGCTAGTACAGCGCTACCCATTTTTAACCTGTCAACGTGTTAACCATATGCTCAACAGCGCGATCGCAACCTTAAAGCAAGCCGATCCCATCCTGGCAACGTTGATCGAACAGGTGGGTGACTGTACGCTGAGCCAGGGACAACGGCAGGGCGATTTACTGTTTTGCCTGTGCGAATCAATTCTTTATCAACAGCTTTCGGGTAAGGCTGCTGCCGCCATTCATCGTCGCTTTCTGGCGCTGTATCCACATGCGTTTCCCAGTGCTGCTGATTTGCTTAACACGCCCGATGACGACCTGCGGAGTGCAGGCATCTCTCGCCCCAAGATTGTGTATTTGAAAGATTTGGCGCAAAAAACGCTGGACGGACTGCCCACGATCGCTGAATTGGAAGCGATGGATGATGAAGCGATCGTGCAAACACTGCTTCCCATCAAAGGCGTGGGACGTTGGACAGTGCAAATGCTGCTCATCTTTCGTCTGCACCGATGGGATGTTCTCCCGGTAGACGATCTGGGCATTCGGGCTGGCATCCGTCGCGCTTATGGTTTGGCAGAACTGCCAGACAAAAAAACCGTCGAGCGTCTGGGACAGGCATGGCAACCCTACCGCACAATCGCCTCGTGGTACCTTTGGCGCAGTCTGGATGCTAATCCCGCTGGACGTGCAACGGTAGCCTAAAGATGCACACTGTTAAACAAACTCAGATACCACGAGCGCTGGCTTTACACGTTGATAAAATGCGTCGATCGTTCGCGCTCAGTTGCTTAATGGGGTGAAACCCTTCTAAGGCGATCGGTGTAACATCAGGGCGTGTTGAGGATGCCGATGTGCCTCCTGTTTGCAGTGCTACAGCATAGGGGTAAGTCGCCTGTTCATAGCTGTTGACCACAGTGAGTGCTAACCGCTGAGTCTGAACGCTGCCATGTACGCAGTCAAAAGACGATTGAGGCATGTAGAACGCGCCTTTAACGTTGCCTTTATTCACCTCAAAGACCAGGTAGGTCGCTCCTAGCTGTCCCGCTTTGGGAGCCTGACCGTAAAGATAGTTCCCATCTGGCATCGCACTGCTTGCACGTAAGGTTTTCTGCGCAATGGGTTTCTGGGCAACAGTTACTTCGCTGCTGTGAGCGAGTCCTTGCACTGCCAGACTGAGTGTGCACGTCAGCGCCACACCAGTTAGTAATGTTTCTAACCAACGCGAGGAGGCTGTGTGAGCAGTCGTTGAAGGGGTCGATGGCAGTAGGGAGGATTGAGCTGGCATAGTTTTAGGGGGCTTGCGATATGAATAATATCGGGCTTTTCACGAGCTAGCCAGGTGATGACAAGCCTCGCCTACTGGTGATCTTTGCTAGGCGATCGTGTGATTGAAACCACACCGATGCGTGACACAAATTACATTACTCTTATCAAAGGCTTTCCAGCATGACCTTCTAGAGATTGCAAAAAAAACAGGGCAAGCAATTGCTCACCCTGCTTAAGCGATCATCTGACCGCTCGTTGAGTTCTTCTTAGGTGCGATTGCTTGCTTCAAGCGTTGCCGCTGGCTGCTCTGTTCCAGCAAGGTTGATTTTGACGGCTTTGTTGCGAACTTCTTCCACTTTTGGCAGCGTCAGGCTCAAGATACCATCTTTATAAGCAGCTTCAACGCGATCGTTTTGTACCGCAACAGGCAAGGGGATGACACGCTGAAACTTGCCATAGCGGAACTCGGAGCGGAAGAAGCCATCCTTCTCAGCTTTTTGCTCGTGATGATGCTCACCAGAAAGGGAAACAGCTTCTTTCGTGACCTGAATATCTAGATCCTTGGCATCCACGCCAGGTAGCTGTGCCCGCAGCAGTAGTGCGTTGCCATTGTCCTTCAACTCCACAGCGGGAGTCCAGGAAGCTTCGCTATTTGTATTTTGCGTCAGTTCATCAAACACATTGTCCATCTGACGACGCAGAGACTCAATTTCACGCCAGGGTTGCCAGTAACGAACCAACATATGCCTATCTCCTTTTGGATCAAGAACGTAAGTTTGAACATTTATATGGTGCCGCGATCGCGCTCAAAACGCAGTCAGGTTAACCCTACATGCCAAGTGTAGTTTTCCCTACAAATGCTTCACACATGCCCTGCTAGAAAACGGTTCAGCTAAAAAATTCACAAAGCACTGAACTTCATAGCAATGATTGGAAAACACCGCATCCACACCAATCTCGTTAGCGATCGAACTTCTACAAGAACCACCCGCAATTGATTCAGCAAAAGCCGCAATTGATTCAGCTTGAGGGGAAATTGATTCAGCTTGAGGGGAAATTGATTCAGCAGTAGCCGCAATTGATTCAATAACAGCCGCAATTGATTCAGCTTGAGGGGAAAGAGAATCACAAGTTTTGGAGATAAGATCTGTTTATGCCGATATTGATTCAGCATAAGCGTTTGTTTAATTTACATCTCCTGTTAATCTTTCCGTTTCAGTTGATTAAGAATAACTGACCAATGTGACAGAAGCGATCGCTCACTTTGTTGTCTCACCCCATTCACAACCTGGGAAAGTATCCGTTGTTTGAAAATCTAGGCTATGGGTTGGGACTATTTGTAGATGTAGAGTCTCCCTATGGGAAGTTGAAGGGCATACAGGGGAAGGATCAGGATACTCAGCTACATTTCATTTTCCGAAGTCGGCGGGCTTTAGCACGACAATCGCAGCACTGGCTAACCGAGATAACCACGACTATGGATTAGCCCTAGTTAATAAGATGTGCAACTAATTCGCCCTCATCCCCACCCTTCTCCCTGGGGAGAAGGGCTTCCAGACCGTTCCGGTTCCCTCTCCCATCGGGAGAGGGCTAGGGTGAGGGCAGTTTTGGCAGGTATTTTAGGAAAGTCGCACATCGCGTTAGTTAATAAGATGGCTCACATCCTTGCTGAACACTAACAGATAAGTTTGCGGTTGCATCTTCACTAAGATATGAAGCTGCCCAACGGCTCAGATCAGCGGCGACGGGGTGAAAGGAGCGAAGAGAGAAACAACCGCAGCGACTGGAACGTAGGCGGTCAGGTGCAGCGCTTTGTTCGGCGGCTTATCTAATAATGGGGTGGCGATGCTTGTTTAAACAGAAGATGGCTTCTAAAGGCACATCCGTTGAAACAAAAGCAAAATCACCAGTGGCTGTGATAGTTGTGACCACAGCGCATGGTTAGGCACCGAGTCCAGACGATGGCAGTGGACAGACCTCCATGGCTTGAATCAAGCCATGCTCAATGGTGAAACGGTGACCAACGTGTTCATCGGCAAGCACGGCTCCGGTCAGATCGCGCACGACCTGATGCACCTCGACTAAGACCTGCCCAGCGTCCTCTGGGTAAAAGGCGATCGGCTCGACGTGTGGATTGATCTCGCTCCACTGCTCTGTCCAATAAGCGCGGACTTCCTCAGTACCACGGACAAAACCACCTTTGAACGCCTTTGTCCAGGCTACGTCGGGAGTCATGAGGGCGAGGGCGGCATCGTCGATTCAAGAATGCAGGTATTACAACTATACACCCACTCCAAATCGCCGCCAAGCCGCGCGCAGCAGCCGAACGCTCCCAATCACCCGCCGCAGATAACCTTTGCAACTCAGCCGACCATGTTGAGTCATTCCGGTGCAGCGCGGTTGTTATGCCTTGAGTGTTTGTCCATTCTTAGACTTTGCCATCGCTGAGAACTGCAACTTGGGGGCTATGTTCTGTACGCCAGCGATCGCTATCTAGGCAGAATTTAGGGTGAGTCAGCACGGGAAAACGCATACGGCGATCGTAGCGTTCCAAATCGTAGCCAGGGTAGAAAGGTATCATCAGGAAATTGACCAAGGCACGCAAACGATTGCTCAAGGTTGGTCTGGCAAAGGGCATGGCAAGGTAGCGCCGTACCGTCGTTTCAAAAGCTTCGGCGGGTGACCCCGTCAGTTCCAGAATCGCATCACTAGTGCCCCCATTCCATGAGAATGTTCCCATTTTGTGATCCTTAACGTAGTAACGCAATGAACTGATTAAGAAGGGATCTTCACCCTGCTGTTGAGCAACCTTGCAAAACAACCACATCGGCATCTCAATCGGCAAGATCTTCTTACCGAGAACCTTCTGCACGATCGCTGCCATGTCATATCCCGATAGAAGCTGAGATCCGCTGGGGCGATAACGTTTGCCACCATGGCGTTCGGGGTCGAGAAGTACCGCCACAGCAACCCGAGCAATATCTTCATTGGAAACGGGGGCACTCCGACTTTTGCCCATCAAAATGGGAAAGAAGCCGAGCATCACTGCGAAGTCCACAACGCGCAGATAATTATCGGCAAACATCCCTGGATTAACAATTGTGTGTGCCACGCCGGGAATGTTCGCAAAAAGCTGGTCTACTAGCCATGTCTGACGGGTGAGCAACGAAGGATGCGAGGGGCTGGAAGTCCACTGACTCATTTGCACGATCGCCTCCAATTTTGCCTCCTGCGCTGCAACGGCAAAGGCGACCGCGCTCTGAATCATATAAGGATGGTAGATAGGCAGATAGTAAGCCCGTTGTGTACCGCGCAGAGCCTGGGTAAGTTGCTCGGGATCGAAGAGATCGGCAACTGCAATTTCTGCACCAAGACGCTCGAGTTGTTGGCTCCTTTTATCTTGCGATCGCACAAGTGCCCGAACAGCATAGCCTTTGGCTAACAGTTGTGTTGCGACAGCACCACCAGTTTTACCCGTTGCACCTGTAACAAAGATCGTTGGGTTTTTCATATTGATTCTCTGTGGCTTTAATTCCGTTGCATATACTTGATTTCTGCCTCAATCTGAGGATATGCACAGGTTAGGGGTTGCCGTTACGTCAAAGTCAAGCCCCCAATTTGCTACTGATTTTACTGATGGGAAATTGAATTTCAAACACGGCTTCTTCCGTTTTTTCGGGTTCTGGCAGTTGCAATAAAATTTCTCGCCCTGTCCCAACGATCTGCCAATCATGCTGTTCAATCCAGGCACCAAGCGCACCATATGTCTGATGGGTGTCAGCCACTCGCCCTACATGAACAAGCGTTGCCATGGTCTCAATCTCAGACAATTCGCGTAGGGTTAGCACCCGTTCCTCAGACAGCCTGACTGACTCTAGGGCTTTTCCCGTGATTAGGTAGCCGATTTCCAGGTCGAGCGCTTCGGGATCGTACACCGGGGAATGCATGACAACAGCCATATGACCAAGGCTACTTTGTCCTACCTTAGACGGTAAAAAGCCATTGATTTTCTGCACAAGGCGTTTTACCGCATCAATGTCGGGCAGAACTTCGCGAAGTGCCAGAAATTGCTGGGCTGGAACGGATTTCAGGATAACGTTGGGTTCCTGGATCTGTCCATGCACTTCGATCTGCTGTAGTCTCGTTTCTATTAGACGCAGCCGCGCCAGTTCTTCCTGAACCGATTGCTCAATCTGAGCTTTACGAATGCTCAACATGCTTCGGATTACATCTGTGGAGGTGTCTCGATCGGGCAGTTGAGCGATCTGTTCCAGCGATAAACCGAGTTCTTTCAGCACCAAAATACGATTGAGCTGGGGTAGTTGTTGCGCACTGTAAAAGCGGTAGCCCGTTTGCTGGTCAGTAAACTCAGGACTAAGGAGTCCGATCTCATCGTAGTAACGCAGCAGACGACCCGAAACTTGGGCGATTTTAGAAAATTCGCCGATTCTAAACATATCTGTTTCTCCTGGTTTAACTGCCAAGAGTTTACAGTTTGACGTTAGAGGGTGTTTGAGAAGTCAGTCATGTAGAGTAGAGGGGGCTACCTGAGAGACCCAATGACACGACTAGCATACGACACAGACCGGAGTGATGACCAGTGGGCATGTCTTGTACTCTATCTGCCTGCGGCTAAAACGGGTGGGCGATCGTGCACGTTGGATCTGCGGGAGGTGGTGAACGCGATTTTCTATTTGCTTCAAGCTTTTCAAACAGCTTCTTAGGTGAACCATTTGGCAATGCTATAGAGCAAAGGTGCAATAAGTAACGCAGGTAAAAAGGATGCGACTTTGACCTTAGCAATATCGAGTAAATTTAAGCCGATGCCTAAAATCATCAGACCACCCACGCCGGAGGTGATGAGAACGTGAGGATCGGTGTTGGGGTCTGCCAGCACTTGAGGCAGTAGCCCAGCCAGCAGTGATAGTCCGCCTTGATAAAGCAGAATCATCAGACTGGAGAAGCCGACCCCGATGCCGTAGCTGCTGGTGAGGGCGATCGCGGCGAGTCCATCCATCGTGGCTTTGATCGTCAAAACCGTGTTGTCTCCGGCAATGCCATTGTTGAGGCTGCCAATAATTGCCATTGGTCCAATGCAGAACAGCAAACTGGCAGCGACGAAGCCTTCTGTAAAACTGCCCTCTCCTTTAAAGCGTGCTTTGAGCCACTCGCCCAATGTATACAGGCGTTTCTCTAGTTGCAGGCTTTCTCCCAGCAACCCGCCAAAGACGATCGCCAGAAGCGCCAGGATGATGCCATCGATTCGCCCTGCCTGTGCCTTGAGCAGGCTACTAGCCATCGTCACACCGAGGAAGAGTGTTACTAACCCGACTCCTTGTGTAATCACCTGCTGCATCGCAGACGGCAGGCTTTTTCGCAGTAGCAACCCTAACAAGGTGCCTAGCAAAATCGTGGCAACATTGATCCAGGTGCCGCTAGTTTTTGTCCACACGTCGATGATTGCGATCGAAGTCGCTACAGGCAAGGAAAGCATCAGTAGGAGCGATAGCGGTTTTCATCGTTAACCTAACGCACTTTCAGTCTCTCTCTGATGCTTTTCTAGACGCTGAAGACGTCTAGAGGATAGCCGCAGACTATTGAGTCAGCCATTAGCTCCAAGCTGACCGCTGACCGCTGATAGCTGACCGCTGATAGCTGATAGCTGACCGCTTTAACCCGCCGTCTGCACCTGATCCAGCAACTGATGCAACTTCTCGCCTTCAATGACTTCGGTCTCTAGCAGTTGGGTGGCGATCGTTTCCAACAAGTCCTGGTTGAGCTTGATGATATGGAGTGCATGCTGATGGGCGGTTTCCACAATGTCTTTCACCTCTCGATCGATCGACTGTGCCGTTTCTTCGCTCATCACCCGACGGGGATTAGGCGCACCATCGCCTAAAAACTGCGCTTGCTGCCCCTGTTGGTACGCGAGTGGTCCAAGGACTTTGCTCATGCCGTAAGTCGTTACCATCCGCTCTGCAAGGTCGGTTGCCCGCTGCAAATCGTTGGATGCGCCAGTGGTGATGCTGCCAAACACCACTTCCTCAGCAGAGCGTCCACCCAGCAGCGTCGCAATTTGCCCTCGCAATTCTGCTTCGTCCATCAAAAACCGATCTTCAGTTGGGAGTTGCAACGTGTAGCCCAGTGCTGCCATACCGCGCGGCACGATCGAGATTTTCTCGACTTTGCCGCTCCCGGTGGTAAGAGAACCCACTAGAGCGTGACCGACCTCATGGTATGCCACAATCTTCTTCTCTTTTTCATTGAGCACACGGCTCTTCTTCTCCAGTCCTGCGACCACTCGTTCGATCGCTTCAGCAAAGTCTTCCTGCGCCACTGTTTGGCGTTGATTGCGGGCAGCCAGTAGCGCCGCTTCATTCACCAGGTTTGCCAGATCTGCGCCTGCAAAACCAGGAGTGCGAGTGGCGATCGCTTTCAGATCCACATCCTCACCCAGCTTCACTTTCTGAGCATGAATTTTGAGAATGAGTTCACGACCGGATAGATCTGGGCGATCGACCAGCACTTGACGGTCAAAGCGACCAGGACGCAACAGCGCAGGGTCTAACACTTCAGGACGGTTGGTCGCTGCAAGTACGATGACGGTTGCTTCACCTACCGCAAAACCATCCATTTCGGCAAGCAACTGGTTCAGCGTTTGTTCTCGCTCATCATTGCCACCATAGAAGCCGCCGCTATTGCGTGACTTGCCGATCGCATCCAATTCATCAATGAAAATGATGCAAGGAGCTTGCTTCTTCGCCTGCTCAAACAAATCGCGCACTCGTGAAGAACCGACCCCAACAAACAACTCCACAAACTCAGAGCCAGAGATGCTGAAGAACGGTACGCCTGCTTCACCAGCAACAGCTTTTGCTAGCAACGTTTTACCCGTTCCTGGAGGACCGACGAGCAGCACCCCTTTAGGAATGCGTGCCCCAATCTGGGTGTAGCGTCCTGGTGTTTTAAGGAAATCGACAATCTCTACCAATTCAGCTTTCGCTTCTTCGACTCCAGCCACATCGGCAAAAGTGACTTTCCCCGGTTCTCCTTCGACATAGACTTTGGCTTTGCTCTTGCCGATCGAAAGTACGCCCTGCGGTCCACCAGCACCCCCGCCTCGTCGAATGAAGAACTGCCAGATGGCAACAAAAATCAGGGGTGGAATAACCCAACTGAGAAGACTACCAATCCAACCATTCTTAGGTGGCGGCGCAGCAGCAAATTCAACGCCCTTTTGTTCCAGTAGGGTAGGCAAATTCAAATCGAAGATCGGCGTGGTTGTAAACACTTGCCCAGGCTGACCGTCTCCAGTTTTTAGTTGAAATTGAATCTGGTTTTGTCCCACCTGTGCCCGCTCAACTTCCCCTTCCTGCACCTGATGAATAAAGAGGCTGTAGGGTACGCCTGGAATTTGAGGTCCAAGAAAGATTGGCAGTACGAAGTTTGCAATCAGGGATAACCCAATGAGCGCCAGGAAAATGTTGCTGATCAAGCGAGGGCGAGGAGGAGTCGATTGTTCTTTAATGGGCATAGCGATGACTAAATCCTAGAATGTGAAATGCTTTTGTCCTGAGGCGCACGATGCTGCTTTCGGTTCGTTGGTCAACTACAAGATGATCGATAAAAATCGTGTTGTTAGAGCAACGTGGATCAGTCCGAGTGTCTGCTATCACGTTTCAATAGCGTCGTCAGCAGAAGCGCGATCGCCATCACGATCAAACTTTGGGCGGGGCATATGGCATTACGCCTTGGATAAACGAGAAAGTTCAGTATGAACATATTACTTAACGTATTCTAGCCATTAGTCCGTGT
This sequence comes from Tildeniella nuda ZEHNDER 1965/U140, assembly GCA_019358895.1. Lineage (GTDB taxonomy): Bacteria > Cyanobacteriota > Cyanobacteriia > Leptolyngbyales > Leptolyngbyaceae > Stenomitos > Stenomitos nudus. Next base: position 121,407 of record JAHHIG010000012.1, read on the forward strand.
GAAAGCATCCTCTCGAAGATTGAGACCCAGAGCAGTGCTTTAGACAAACCGCTTTACGCATCGTGCCACGAATCATGCGTTGGCTCAAAGCGTTCTCTACAGCAAAACGATTGATCTAAGTAGGAAGGTTCAATTAAATATAAAATCTGCGTCGGACGGGTATCGCCTTCGGCATTCAAGAAAAGCGAAGCGTCACCCATGCTGCTAAAGGTTTTGATGCGTTACGGCTATGCCTAACACACCCTACGTTTAATTTCACCCAGCTACTTACCAGTTTAAAAAATAAGGGTTGCATATGGGGTGTGGAGGCGTTGCCCTCAGCCAGCTTTCGACCTGGGCTTCGACGTGAGCGCTCAGCCGAACAGCGCTCACGCGGAAGGGGTTCTACCCCTGCACCCCGTTTCCATCTGCCATGTTCGCTCCTTAAATTGGTATAACTCAGTGAGTTTCTGGCTTGTAGTCTCGTAGCATCAGCGCTTCTACGGCTGCCTGGGGAGTGATGTCACCGTTGAGAAGGCGATCGACCTGATGCGAAATAGGGACAGCAATCTGCCGCTGGTTTGCCAGTTTGATCAAGACCTGGGTTGTATTCACCCCTTCTGCTGTGCCCTGAAGTTGGTCGAGAACAGTGCTCAGCGACTTACCCTGAGCAAGCCCGTAACCAACTTGATAGTTGCGGCTCAGAGCACTGTTGCAGGTCGCCAGCAAATCACCGAGACCAGATAACCCATAGAAGGTCTCCGGTTTCGCGCCCCAGTAAGTGCCCACGCGAATGATTTCGGCGAGTCCGCGAGTGACTAAAGCCGCTTTGGCATTTGTGCCCAGTTGTAAACCATCACAGGCTCCAACCGCGATCGCAATCACATTCTTCAGCGCCCCTCCCAGTTCAACGCCCAGCACATCGGCGTTAGTGTAGACCCGAAATGCATTAGAAGACAGCGCAGTTTGTACAGTTTCTGCTGCTGTCAGGTCACGACTGGCAACAACCGTTGCAGCAGGCAATCCTTGTTGAATTTCTTTGGAAAGGTTTGGTCCCGATAGGACAACAACAGGATGAGTTGGCAAAGCAGCCTGCCAAATTTGCGAGGGCAAGAGGGGGACGGTTTCAACGCTGATGTCTGCTGTCAGCCCTTTAGTTGCCGTGACGAAAACGGTATGAGGCGCGATCGCGTCAGGTTGGATCCGCTCAACAACCGCACTCACGCCTTTCATCGAAACCGCCGAAATGACAATATCGGCAGACTCAATCACGGTTTGCAAACGCTCCTGGCTTTGCCGCGACCAAATCTTAACAGTGTGTCCTCTTGCCTTCGCCAGTGTAGCTAACGTTCTGCCCCAGGCTCCAGCACCGAGAATGGCAAGGGTGAGGGGTGAGGAGAGAGGAGTAAGGAGTGAGGAGTGAGCTAGAGGCATCTTAGTCACTTGTCCACGTGGTTGCAGCTAGATGAAGTACATCATCTCAGTCCGAACGCCATCTTTGAAACCTTCTTCACTTCTGCCTTCTGCCTCCTGCCTCCTGCCTCCTGCCTTCTGCCTTCGTTCGGCTGAGCGCTCACGTCGAAGCCTGCCTCCTATCTCCTACAACTCATTATTCAAACCGTTTACCCGTGGATGCCGTTCCATCAAAGCTCTCACCTGTTCGGCATGATAGGAACTGCGCGTCAACGGTGATGCGACGACCTGTAAGAAGCCTAGCGATTCACCGTAGGCTCTCCAGGCATCAAACTGCTCCGGACGCACAAATTCTACAACACCCAGATGTTTTTGGCTTGGCTGGAGATATTGCCCGATCGTGAGAATATCGCAATCCACCGATCGCAGATCGTGCATCACCTGTTTGATCTCATCATCAGTTTCACCCAAACCCACCATCACCCCTGTTTTGGTATAAACCCAGGGAGCCAGGTCACGAGTGCGCTGTAGTAATTCCAGCGATCGCGCATAGCTCCCTTGTGGACGTACACGGCGATAGAGGCGGGGAATCGTTTCGGTATTGTGGTTTAGCACGTCTGGCTTGGCTCGCAGAATGGTTGCCAGAGCATCCCAATTGCCGCAAAGGTCAGGAATCAACACTTCGATCGTCGTTTCCGGCGAAGCAGTGCGAATGGCATGGATACAGCGATCGAACTGAGCCGCACCTCCATCCGGTAAGTCGTCTCGGTTGACCGAAGTCACAACCACGTGGTTCAGCCGCATCCGGCGAACCGCTTCTGCTAGTCGCTCTGGTTCGGCTGAATCGAGCGGCTGCGGTTTTTTCTCAAAGTCAATATCGCAGTAGGGACAGGCACGTGTGCAGGCAGGTCCCATGATCAAAAAAGTAGCGGTACCGTTATTGAAGCACTCGCCAATATTGGGACAAGATGCCTCTTCACAAACGGTATTCAGCTCCAAGTCCCGCAAAATGTCCTTAATAGTTCCGACTCGTTCCCACTGCGGTGCTTTGACCCGCAACCACTCTGGTTTAACGACCACGCTTCATCCTGAGTTAAACAACGTCTCGTCCATCCTACCAGGCGCACGCTGGGAGGTAGAAGCAAAGGATGTTCAATCAATAGCGTTTGTTTAGTAGATCCCCGACTTTTTGTAAAAGTCGGGGATCTAAATCCGGGTTACATCCATTCCATCAAAAAGGACTGTTCTCTGGTGGCGAAATCGCACCTGGAGTAGCCGTACCTTGCTTCACGTTTAGCGCCGCCGCATCTTTTTGGCTCGCGTTATGTTTAGTTGGCTGATTGGGAACTGGTTTGGGTAGCGGTGCTACTGTAGCTGGTGCAGGCACGGGTGTTGATCCTGCTTGATGAGGGGCAGATTGGTGAGAAACCCAGGCAATACTACCAGCCATTAACGCTGCGTAGCCCAGGTAAACGTGCATCGAATTTAAGCGTAATCTAGAGTGTGTTTTTGGCTGTTGCCAGGACGGTAAGACAGCGGTAGCTGCATCGATCGCAGGCAACGAAGCAGCCATTTGATTGCCATCCAGCCCCAACGCGTTACCCGCTTGCCGAATAAAGCCTCGCAAATAGATATCTTCTGGTAGTCGATCGATGCGACCAGATTCCAGTGCTTCTAACTGATGCAGTGGAATCTGGGTCTTGATATGCAAATGATACGGTGACCAGGACTTTTCTTGCCGTACCTGGCGAATGGTCTGCCCCAACGTTTGTAAGCAAGTCTCCCGTGCTTCAAGCACTGCCCGAAGTGCCAGTTCCCGCTTGGTTAATTTCCTTTGCGGGTCAGCGAGTCGCTTGGCGATATACGGTGGTGTTGGCGGATAAAGGGTAGTGCGCTCACGTGCTGAGGGAGGTGCTTGGGACTCTACAGGAAGGGCGGCTACAGTCTCAGGAAGGCTGCGATCGCACGGGATCACCTTCTCTGTCGTTAGCTTCGCTGGTGGTTGTGCCGACAGTTGTAGTGTCTTGGGTGCCAGTGTGGGTAAGGCAGACTGTGCAACGCTCTGTGTGGCTGGTTGCTCGATCGCTGATGGCTTCTTTCGCACCACTTTGCGTAGCGCTAGCCGAACGGCTTCTCTGCCCACTGCCCTCACCATGCACTGCACTTGTCGATTCAAATCATCCGGCAATGCTTTCAGGCTAGAAAGCATCTGACCATAAATTTCGCTTTGATGAAGCTCAGCCTCTACCTGTCCTAAAATCGCCCGTAGTCCGTTCAGAGAAACTTCAGCAGTGCCTCCAGGAACAGTCACGCAGTAAGTAGACTCGTGTGCCAACATGAATCGCTTCCCCTATCTAAAACGTCCAGCACAGATAGCGCTCACTCAAAGGCAACGTGGTTGATACGGAGGCGATCAGACCAGCGCACAACTGTATTTACACTTAGTTATCCAACTATCTTCATAACTTCATTCGAGGACTTCATGGATTCTCCGGACGGATACGTTGCGAAACAAAACAAAACGGCAGAGCGATCGCCCTGCCGTCAGCAGCTTCAAGCAAATTGTTATCATCTCAATCGCAGCGACTATCGTTAGAAGCGCATTCTTTAGATAGACAACGCTCTAGGAGTGAGACCTGATGAAAGCGCCAAAAGCGGCTTGGATTCAGAACGACATGAAAGTTGGGGTCGAAAATTGGCTGGCTGAGAAACTGCCAGACGGGAAAGTTAAGCTTTGCGGATGGTGAAAAAAACATAGGGATTCCGGGTAACAGGGGTGGGCAACACTTATCGCAGGTGCTCATGCACTGACTGGTATGCCACCTCTAACCATGCCAAAATCCACAGCGAATCCCCTTGTGAGGATTGCGGAAACTTTTTCTGCCGCTTCTCTAAATGTCTGTATTTCTATGGAGATGACTGCCCATTTTTTTGCGTAAGGTTGGCTAGACAGTCGATCGTTAGCTCAGTTGGCAAGGCTTACAGGCATCATGGGGCAGTGTTAAGCAGTAATGCTAGCGACTGAGATTGGCGATCGCCTGCGTCAGCAGTTGATAAAACGCCTCAGCCTCGATCGTTTCAACTACGTTGGTATTCGGTTGCTGGTTGGTCACATACCACCAATCGACGACAGTACGACCCATTGTTAGTTCGCTGCTGGTTTCGATCGCCACATAGGCGCGGCGACTGGTAAATAAGTCAGGCTGCAAAAGATAAGCAATTACACAGGGATCATGGAGCGGTGAACCAGCGAAACCATAACGCTGCATGTCATAAGCGCCGTAATGGTTGAGTAAGCCAAGGATCGCGTCGCTGATGGGCGAGTTGATCGCATGAATGGCATTGAGCCGCTCTGGTGTGGCGATCGCCTGATGCGTAAGATCCAAACTCATCATCGTCAGCGGCACTCCAGCAGTAGCAACCACGTGCGCGGCGTGCGGATCAACATAAAGGTTAAATTCGGCTGACGGCGTGATATTGCCTTGCGTCACTGCCCCGCCCATCATGACAATCTCCTGAATGTGCTGGCAGATGGCAGGCTGCTTGATGATTGCAACGGCAATATTGGTCAGTGGACCCAGCGTAGCAAGCGTAATGGCTTCAGTCGCTTGCAAGAGCGTCTCGATCAAAAAGTCAACCGCATGTTGCGTTTGCAGCGGCATCTGTGGTTCTGGCAGGCTGATGCCGTCTAGCCCTGTTCTGCCATGTACATCTTCAGCCGTCGTCAGAGGGCGTAGCAACGGACGAGGACATCCTGCATAGACTGGAACATCGTCTCTGCCAGCAAGTTCACAAAGGCAACGTGCATTCTTCTGCGTCAAGCTCAGCGGTACGTTGCCAGCCACTGTCGTCACGCCCAAGACGTGGAGCTGCTCTGGAAACGCCAGCGCCAGAAACAGCGCGATCGCATCGTCTGCTCCTGGATCGCAATCGATGATGATGGGCTTAGCGACCATGCAGGCAGGTTTGGCTTGCGACAATAGGAATGGTTTGAAGCGATCTGGTGATCGATTGTCCGAAGGCGATCGTCACAGTGAAAGGCAACGCTTCGGCACGGAAACCTGTTGCGATCGGATGCAGGGCGAGAAAAGAAACGCTCCACCCTGCCTGTTGTAACGTCCAAGCAGGCAGACCGCTATCCTGACTAAGACTGGAGTAAATGACCTGTGGCAAATACGTAACAGCGATCGCGTCAAAAGCTCTTCCTGCGTCATAAAGTACACTACGAATTTCTTGCCAGTAGTAAGTGGGCGCTTGTAACAATGGCTCATCATGCGTGGGCGCATTGCTGCGAGTGAGTGTCGCGCCCATGAACTCGGTTAGCTTGGCACAAATATCCTCAAGGCGGGTACGATCGCCTCGTAAAAGCATCGCCTCTTCGGGTGAAAGTGTGCCGTGTGCAACGGGTAGCCAAAGCTCAAAACAGGTATACGCATCAATGGGGATCGTCGTCAATTTAAGGTTAGACGGCAAGCCTAGAGGGTTAGGCGCAACTGCAAGTGCCAATGGAATGAAGGAGTCGAGCATACACATAAGGTTCCTTCAAGGGTCTCGAAGGGATGAAGTGATATAGCAAGTTGACATAGCTTGTGGGCGGTCGCAAGTGGCTTAAGCCCCCTTACCAGGTAAAATGTCTACTCATAATTTGGCAGAACCGCTGCCGTCTTGCCCTTTCTAAGATGGCTCTTGTTGCCAAAACTTTTGTACTGTAACGGTGAAAAGAGGATAAAGCAGGGATGAAATCTGACTGAGCGTGGCTTCTGCTTGTGGGCTTGGTCAGTGCTTCAAGACCCTTTAAGATAGTAAGAGGTTATCTAGATCACATTTGGAACGATCGCACGTTGTAACGTTATGCAGATTACGAATCAGGCAGTTGCAGATGCCACTGCAATTGATCAAACGCTCTCTAAGCGCTACATTGACCTTGATCCTGGTGGCTACGTTATCATCTACCTCGATCGTGAACAGGGCTTAATCTGTGCCAAGCACTTTACAAACTTTATTGACGATCGGGGTCTCGCCTGCGATCCAGCTACAGGCAAACCCATCCCCACACGCGGCAAAATCGAACGACTGCCCACCCATCTCTACAGCGGCAGAACGGCAAAAGAAATCTGCATACAGCTTTTTGAGCAGACAAAACCCTGCCCAATCACAATGCTCGATCACGCTTCTTATCTAGGACGAGAGTTTCAACGAGCAGAAGCAGCGCTGCTGAGTGGGCAAGAGTACGTGCAGGACTAAGAATTTACTAGTTGTTCGTTGTTAGGCATTCTTTTCATAGAAAGCTATGCTACTGAGGGGAAGTGATAATACAGAGTTTGAGATGAAGGTTGTGGGCTACCAGTTTCCACATCTTGAAAACGAGCGGTACGATTCAGACTGGCTAAACGTAAGGATTCGAGTAAAACTCCCAGAGGTTTCTTGGGTTGCTACAGATCCTTCTTTGCTGACTTGGGAATTAGAACGTCTTATAGAGTGGCTTGAATCTATAGCAGACGGTGAACGTGTAAATGCGGAAGAGAGCTTCACGGAACCTAATCTTAGATTCGAGCTAATCGAAGAAGAACCGAAGAGACTTAGAGTATATTTTGAACTGGAGTCTAGACCTGGTTGGGCTGCATACGATGCGGCTAGAATGGATGATCTCTGGGTGGAAGTTGAGATCGATGCAGAAAAATTAAAGGAGTCCGCAGCTTCTTTACGAGAGGACTTAAAGCGATTTGCAATACGGGTAGGACACTAAAGGGGATTCTATCTATGGCAATAGAACGCTTAACAGATGTATGCAGTAAAGCGAAGTTGGGTTGAGGTATGAAGCCCAACCTATGCTGATAGTTTAGAGGTATACTTTGACCGATGAGAGGCGGACTGCTACCTGGCGTATGCCCAAGTTAGACTTTATTCATAACTCGGTTAAAAATGCCCTGATTAAAGATGGCTGGTCAATTACAGATGACCCTTACATCATTCAGTATCGAAGAACAATGCTATATGCTGATCTTGGTGCTGAACGCCCGATCGCGGCTGAACGAGATGGGCAAAAGCTGGTTGTAGAAATAAAAAGCTTTATAGGTGCATCAAAGATGCAAGATTTGAAAGAGGCTCTGGGTCAGTATGACATTTACTACTATCTTCTAGAGGAAACAGCACCAGACCGCAAGTTATATATCGCTATCAGCGAAATTGTCTACAACATCTTCTTTACTCAGGATGTCACTCAACTCATTCTCAATAAACATCAACTTCCAATCATTGTTGTAGACATAGAGGCAGAGGAGGTTACGCAATGGATAAATTAACCGAGTATCCTCAGTTAATTAAGCGTCTTTTGACTGAGTATGTAGAACTGAGTAACCGCCATTCCACCACAGGAATTGAGACATTTTTGATTGTGGATGAGGCAAAAGCTCACTATCTTTGGATGAATCTTGGTTGGCAAAATGGCGATCGCGTTACTGGCGTGACTGTTTATGTTCGGATTCGTGATAATAAGTTTTGGATCGAAGAGGATTGGACTGAAGACGGTATCGCAACTGATCTGGTTCGTGCAGGTGTCCCTAAAGAGGACATCGTGCTGGCATTCCACGAGCCAAAGATGAGGCAGTATACAGATTTTGCCGTAGCGCTGTAGTAGCGGAGCAGTCTATCTCCACCATTTAAAGCTTTGAGCTTCAAATGGTGGACTTTCATTCAGAACTTAAAACTCGGAAATTACCCTTCTCGTGATTGAAGGAAGAGGTAGAAGTAATAAGTCGCCATCGGCACGACAGTAGCCACGACGAGAAAGCCGATAACCCAGACGGTAGCGTTACTTTCTTTCGTTTGCTCTGGTGTGGCAAAAGTGCCTTCAACCTGAACGTTATCGGTGAGTGAAGGCGGACCTGGATCTGGGCGATCGGACAGCACAGCGGCGAGGCGATCGCTGGCACCCCAAAGCGCCTGATTGTACTTGTTTCCTTCCTTTAGTGGAATGAGCACTGTTTCTTGAGTGACACTTTCGGCAATGTCATCCGTTACTTTGGTTTTGACGGTTTCACCCGCACGCAACGCTACGTTATTGGTGAGGTTATCTAACACCAGCAGCGTTTGGTTCGCGCCTGCTTCTGCTGTTGGAAACCACTGGTCAAACAGCTTGTCGGTAAAGGTTTCGATCGTTTCGCCATAATCCAACCGATGAATCGTGACAAAGCGCACCTCGTTACCCGTTTGCTTTGCCAGATTTCCTAGAACGGTCGCAATCTTGCCTTCATTGGAGCGACTGAGAACCTCAGATTGGTCAACGATCCAGGTTCCGGCTTTGGGTTTGGGTACTTCGCTCACACCTGTAGCATGGGCAGGTGTGGCAAAAAGCTGTATCGCCAGGACAAAGACCGCTACAAAAAGCAGTAAGCGTTGACCGATGTGCTTCCAATGGCATTGGTTGAGGAGGCGTTGCATAGTACCGCTCTGAAAAACGTATTTCTCCAAAATACTACGCTTAGGGTGAAGATGGACAGCTTGGAGGTGAGGGGAGAGGAGTGCGGAGTGAGGGGGGCAGAGGAGGCAGGGGAGGCAGGGGGCAGGGGAGGCAGGGGGCAGGGGAGGCAGGGGGTAAGGAAGGAAGTTTTGAGTTAATTTTGATCGCTAACCTACTTTTAGCCTTTAGCTTGCTCCCTCCGCTCCTTTTGCCTCCTCCCCTCCCCTTGCTTCTACTAATGACCATTCAGATAGTAATCCCGCGTGCCTTTAGCGCTGATGGCTTCACCAAGACGCGTGAGAGCATGGACGTAAGCAGCAGTTCGCAGGTCGATCGCTAAATCACGAGCAATGAGCCAGATGGACTCGGATTCTTCGACGATGCGAAGCTTCAAGCGCTGGTTAATTTCTTCTAGCGTCCAGTACAAGCCGCTGCGGTTTTGCACCCACTCAAAGTAGCTGACGGTGACACCTCCGGCGTTGACGAGAATATCTGGAAAGACGTAGATGCCTTTGTCGTTGAGGATGCGATCGGCGGCAGAGGTGATGGGTCCATTAGCAACTTCGTAGATGAGCTTTGCCTGGATGGTGTCGGCATTTGCTTCCGTGATTTGATTTTCGAGGGCGGCAGGCACCAGAATATCCACGTCCAGCGCTAACAGTTCGGCATTGGTGAGGACATCTTCGGCAGCGGTGTGACACACGGTACTGTCACAGTAGAGCGCTTTCACCCCCCGACTGGCATCTTTGAACTGGCGAAGGCTGGGAATGTCTAGCCCGTTTTTGCTGTAAATGCCACCCTGAGAATCGCTGACAGCAACGACTTTATAACCCGCCTTGTAGAGAAGTTCTGCCAGGATTGCCCCGGCGTTGCCAAAGCCTTGCACGGCAACGGTTGTGCTACTGGGATGGCGATCGAACTTCGGCAAGGTGGATTCAATCACAAAAAAAGCACCCATCGCTGTCGCAGTTTCTCGCCCCAAGCTGCCACCCATGCTGACGGGTTTGCCTGTTACCACAGCGGGGCAAATCTGACGCTTAATGATGCTGTATTGATCCATCATCCAGCCCATGATCATGGCGTTGGTGTAAACGTCGGGTGCGAGGATGTCCACGTTGGGACCAATGAAGTCGGCGATCGCATCGATATAGCCCCGACTCAAGCGCTCCAGTTCCATTCTGGACAGCTCTTTGGGATTGACGGTGATGCCACCCTTTGCGCCCCCAAACGGCAGTCTCAACGCGGCACACTTAAAGGTCATCCAGAAGGCAAGGGATTGCACTTCATCCAGCGATACATGGGGATGGTAGCGCACACCACCCTTGCCTGGACCTCTGGTGTCGTCGTAGCGCACCCGATAACCCTGAAAAATTTTGAGCGACCCATCATCCATCCGCACGGGGATCGAGACGGTCAGGCTGGTTTGGGGAAATTTCAGCGTTTCAACGGCATCTTCTGAAATAGACGTAAATTTTAAGGCGCGTTCTAAGCGTTGACTGGCATCGGCTAAAAGTGAACCGGGTAGCATAACTATTTTTCCTCTCAGTAACATGGCGATCGCCGCGATCGCCAAAAACAAACAGTGTGGTCAGAAGGGCTGTTTGTGGCTACAGCGATCGGGCGAGTCGTTTCAGCAAACTTGATCAATGCTTTGCGTTTCTCTAGCATTCCCAACCGCTGTATAACCTATGACACAATGATCCCACCGTTTAGAAATGAATGCTCAAGTTTTTCTGAACTAGCACAAACTGCTTCTAGAAAGAGTAAATATTTGAAACGTGTGTGACGATCGCTAATAGTAACGCTTGAGTTTATAGCCATCCTTTCAAGCGATAAACCACCAGCCCCAGATATTCTTTCAAGGCTCTGGTTGTGCGGTTAAAGCGGTCAGCTTCAGGCAAAAGGTTCAGCACGATCGCTTGAGTGCTGCCCTGGATTTCCTGCCAGTCGCGTTCTGTTGTGTTGAAGTCGGTGGGGGCGGCGATCGCATCGATCCCCAGATGCTTGAAAATCGCCAGCGATCGCGGCATGTGCATTGCCGATGTCACCAGCAAAATACGACGAATGCTCTGTGTCGCCATAATCTGCTTAACGTTGACGGCGTTTTCGTAGGTATTGAGCGAAGTCGGATCTTGTAGAATCGCGGCTTTTGGCACACCCATTGTTTCGATCAGTTGTGCCATGTCGTCTGCTTCGGGTGTACCGCCCCCTTTCCAGTCAATGCGACCACCGCTGAGAATGACACGCGGCGCTCTGCCGTCTCGATACAGTTTGGCTGCATACAGGACACGATCGCCCTCTTCGCTGACTTCTACCCACGGGCGCGGGGGTGAGGCTGGCTTAGTGCAACCGCCCAAAACCACGATCGCGTCTGCTTTTGGCAATGCAGTTAAGGGGAGGTTCTGAAATTCCAGCGATCGCACGAGCCATTCGCCCATCCAGCCATTGCCACCCACCAGCAGCAGCACCAACGACAGCACGATCGGCAGCGCAGTCCAGCGCGATCGTCGCCAGAGCAGCACCAGAGAGGCAAAGAGCAGCACACAGGTCAGTCCCAGCGGGTAAAGAAAAAGCGGCAGTAGTTTGGAGAGGTATAGAAACATAGTGCAGATTTGGTTTCGACAGCGCATTGAGCATGATGTTGACCAAAGATATGGTCAGCCCTTGGAACGTTGACGTTAAGCGGGTTGGCTTGAGACGCTTTTGTAAGACGTTAAGGCACAAAACTTGAACCGAACGGCTCCAAATCGTCTAACGTCTAGAGTTCAGGTCTGATTAACAAGCTGTGTTGTAAAAGGATTGACATGACCATTGATTTACAGCCTACGACGGGTTTGAAGGATTCGATCGACCAGCGTCGTGCTGCCCGTGCCTTTCTTCCTGATCCCATTCCAGACGTTATTCTCGAAGAAATTTTGCATTTGGGGCTGCGATCGCCCTCTGGCTATAACTTGCAACCGTGGCGATTTGTTATTCTACGGCAGCAGCAAAGCAAAGACACGCTTAAAAGCTGTGCCTTCAATCAAGCTCAAATCGCTCAAGCGCCTGTGGTGCTGCTTTGTTGTGGCGATCGCACTGCCAGCAGCGCGGAGAATATCGAAGCTGTGATCGAGCTAGGTGAAGCACATCAGGCGATGACGGAGCAATTTGCAGGATACATGCGATCGCAGATTCCGCCCTTCTTTGAAAACCATCCCAGCTTTGAATCGATCGAAACCTGGACAAATCGCCATACCATGCTTGCTGTTGCCCACCTGATGATTGTGGCAAAGAGTTTTGGAGTCGATAGTTGCCCGATGGAAGGCTTTGTGAGTACGCAAGTCAAAACTGCCTTCAACATTCCCGATACGGTTGATGTCTGCTGCATACTCTGTCTGGGCTACGCCGCCGAGCCGTTTAAGCCCTTTGGCGGTCGATTCAGTACTGAACAAGTTTGCTTTGGCGAATCGTATGGCGAATCGTTCAAGCTGTAGAAAGGGAAGGAAAGGAAGGAAAGGCTAAAGGATGAAGGATAAGAAGGGAAGTCTAAAGGATAAAGAACACTCTTAGAGGGTGTTTAAAAAGGTATGGTCTGTAACGTTAAGTACTCAGCGATCCCCCCTAGCCCCCCTTCAAAAGGGGGGGAAAGGCTTTGGTCGTCCCCCTTTTGAAGCGGGATTGAGGGGGATCTAGCTTTTTGCTACTAACAGAAGGACTTTTAAAACATCCTCTTAGCTTTTAGCCTTCATCCTTTATACTTTCTTCCCATGCTTTCCCCCCAGAACACTCGCGCCGAACTCAACCGACTGCTGCAAGAGCGCAACGAATATCCAGAGCGATCGACCGCGATCGATGCCCAAATCTGCGAAACCTTTGAACAAGACTGCGCCATCCTTGTGTTGGATATGTCCGGTTTCTCCAGGCTAACCATTCGCTATGGCATCATCCATTTTCTGGCAATGGTGCACCGTATGACTGCGATCGCCACGCCCCTGGTTCAACATCACGGGCGCGTGGTGAAACAAGAGGCAGACAATTTGTTCGCCGTTTTTCCAGATGTGCAGGGGGCGATCGACAGTGCTGTTGACATTCTCAAAGGCTTTGCTGCCGTGAACACCGGACAACCCGACGAGCAGGATCTTTATGCAGGCATTGGTATCGGCTACGGCAAAACGCTGCTGGTCGGCGAGAACGATCTGTACGGCAGTGAAATGAATCTGGCGTGCAAACTGGGTGAAGATCTCGCTCGTCGTGGCGAGGTGCTACTAACCAAAGCCGCCTTTAGCCAGATTCAGGCAACCCACTACCAATGGGAACGCCTCGATCTGTCAATTTCTGGGTTAGAACTGGTTGCTCACAAGCTCAAGACATTGCCAACAGTAAGGGTTCACTGACTGCTAACCGCTGACCGCTGACTGCTTAGCCACGAGCTAACTTACTCACCTGTGATTGACAGTTCCTCAACCCAGATATAAGGGCAAACACCACCGGGGGTGAGATGTCCTTCTGGTTCTACATAAAGAATGGTTTTGAGTAGCTCTAGAAAATCACCAGCAACAGTGGCAGACTCAATGCTGGTGCGCTCGCCTTGATTCACCAACCAGCCATCAAATGGCAGCGAGAAGGAACCCTGGAGCGCTTTGACCCCAGCATGAAGGGCGTGTAGATCGTCAATGAGGATGACATTTTCAGCCGTGTCTAGACTATATTCCTGCTGAGCCGACGCAGTGGTGGAGACATGGTAGAAGTGCGGACTAACGGTCACCTTCGCGCCCATGTTGGCATGTCCTGTAGGCTGGGTATTAAACCGTTTAGCCGTGCCAGCACTGTGGAGAAAGTTGGACAACACACCGTCAGTAATCAGGGAAATGCGACGAGTGGGTGTGCCTTCACCGTCAAAGGTGGCGATCGCCACATTGTCTTTATGCAGAGCATCATCCGATACAGAGAGCAAGGGGGATGCGATCGACGTACCTAACGACTCAGGCTTTGAGAGGCTTTGATTGTCAAGAATACTTTGGGCGTTGAATAGATTTGAAAAGGCACCCAACAGGCTCAGAAATGCTTCTGGTGAGAAAACGACCCGATATTTGCCCGTGGGAATCTTTTTGTAATCCAGGTGGCTAACGGTTTTTTCAACCGCTTCCTTGAGGCAACCATCCACATCCAACGTTTCCAAGTCACGACTGATGCGAAAGGCGCCTGCACTACGAGGCTTTTTACCCTCTTCTTCAGTTTTGGTATAGAGATACAGCGATGTGGTGGAATACGCTTCTGTTCGCAGGGCACCGTCGCTGTTGAGATAGAAGTGATCGATGTCGCGCTGAGCAAGTCCATTGTAGGGGACGGAGGCGATCGCGGGATGTGCCTCGGTCACTGCTTTTTCTGCCGTCAGCAGCTTTGACAGCAAGTCTGAAATCGGAGCCTGGGGTGCTTTTTCGGCGAACTCACGCGCCAGCGGTGCCCTTGCTTCAGGGCTAAAGTCGGGAACGTTTTCTTTGACACCAAAAAAGCTGGCTTCATAAGCGGTCTTCAACGCAAGCGCCAATCCTGTGGGATCAACATCTGTCGTTGAGGTAATACCCATTGTCTGATCGTCATTCCACACGCGCACGGTGACGCTGGAACGGTTGGAGGCTTTCACCTGATCCGGCTTGCCCTGATCGACTTTGGCGCTGCTCTCATCCACCGTGGAACCGTAAATATCGAATTTGTGGATTCCCAGGCGATCGGCAGCTTCTTTTGCCTGTGTCGCTAATTCATTGATGGTTTGCACAGCAATTCCCTCAAACTTCTCTCAAAACGTTATGCGTTCTTCTCTAGTATGAGCGATCGCGCTGGCTTCGGTAGTACTGCCTGAGTTGACGATTAAGCTTCCTCACTAAAGAGAATCGTGAAGCTTTCCTGCGTAAAGTGGCGATCGTGCGTCAGAATCTCGACAATTCCAAGCTGCCGCATGGTGTTCATTGAGATGCAATCAGTTACGCTGTAACCTTTGTCTAACCGTTGGGCGTAAAGCGCTAACCCATCCAGAAAAGACTGATGGGTTTGATCAACGACTCGGACACTGTTGTTTTGCAGAACATCCTGCACTCTTTGCGCGGCACCAGATCGCATATAGTCGCCATAAGATGAGAAGAAGTTGAGAAATTCAAGCAATACTTCATCTGTAGTAACAATCTGTACTTGCTTCAGCGGTTGGCTGTATACAACGGCTTGTCTATGCCATGCATCTCGAACGTTGAGCAACGCTGCCCAGTAGAAAGTGTCTGCAAATAACAATTTCATACCGATCGCTTCGGTGTGCCATAGATGTAGTGATCGTGTTGCTCCGCTCCATCTGTCGGCAATTTAGCGAGAACCTCTTCTGGAATGCTATTGGCAAAGTCCTCAAAAGTTTCCCAGATAGGTCTGTCATTTGTTTGAGGCGATTCATCAGCAGGAAGGTGCTCGAGATAATCTTTAGCTCTTACCTGAATCTGCGCTGTTACGTCTTCAAACGAACTGCCTTGAACCTGAGAATCGGCAATTTCAGGACTGTAAGCAGCATAGCCCTGCTCATTCTTTTCAATCACAATACTGATTCTGTCAGGCACAAGGTTCTCCTTTTTAGCTCAAGCGATTGATGCGTTACGTTGGTACTAAGGCACCCTGAATTTAATTCCTGTAGGATGATTAGCGATCGCGTTTGCTCTACTGTAACCGTTGCCTCCATTGATTAGGGTTTCGACGAATGTGCAAAACTGCGAAAACAACGACGCGATCACCATTGATCGCGTTGTCATTCTTCACTCTTTAAAGCGGTGATTCTCGGTAGTGTCGGTGTAGAACTGTTGTGTAACTGACCGACTGTGTGACAACTGATCGCTATGCTGAAAACACCTGTCCGTATTTTTTTGTGCGCTGTCTTTTGTTTAGTCTTGCTTGTGTGGGGAGTAGGGGTGCCGCATGTGAGGTCGGTTGAAACACCTTCTGCGATCGAGCCATTTCTGATGGCAGGCAAGTTTGCCGACGGTGAAGCGGCAATGCTGGCACGGTTAAAGGAGAAACCAGAGGACGATCAGGCGCGGTTCAGTTTAGGTGTGACGCAGTTAGTCAGCGGTGTGGAGCGTTTGACCCAGCCGCTTTATCGTTACGGTTTGCGTCACAATTCACTCACCAGTATTTTGCCGTTTTTACGTCTGCCGATTCCCGAAAATCCGAATCCGCAAGTGATTCGCTATGACGATACGCGCCAAATTCTCCAAACGTTTCTGGATGATCTCGCAACAGTGCGTACAACGCTGGCACCAATTAAAGATGCGCGGGTCAAACTACCGTTGCGGCTCGGTCTGATTCGGCTCGATTTAAATGGCAATGGCAAGATTGAACCCACAGAATCGCTCTGGCGCATTTTTGCTGCCATTAATCGGCTACCCATTACAGAACAACAGGCTAAGAGCTTCACGATCGCCTTTGATGCCGCTGATGCGATCTGGTTACAGGGTTACACCAATCTACTAGGGGCGATCGGCGAATTTGCCCTGGCACACGATGGGCAGGAGTTTTTCAACGCTCTGGCGCACGTAGTCTTTACGAAACCAGAGACCCCTTACAAGTTTCTAGTGGATGGTCGCCCAGAGCCAAGTCAATTTAGCTTTGGCGGCATTGATTTTGTGGATATTGTCACGTTTGTCCATCTACTACGCTTCCCGATCGCCGAACCGCAGCGGATGGCAAGAGCGTTACAGCACTTGCAAACTACCACCTCACTCAGTCGCCAATCCTGGAAGTTGATTGCTGCTGAGACCGACAACGATCGCGAATGGCTCCCCAGCCCTAAGCAAACGGGTGTGTTGCCTGGGGTGCGAGTCACTCAAGCGATGATTGACGGCTGGTTGGCGTTTTTGGATGAAGCTGATGGGTTGCTGTCAGGCAAGACGTTGCTGCCATTCTGGCGATCGCGCGAAGTCAGGGGGGTAAATCTCCGCAAAGCCTTTTTGGAACCGCGCACAACCGATGTAGTGCTATGGCTACAAGGAACAGCAGCAGCGCCGTATTTAGAAGTGGGTAAGTTGACCAATCAACAGGTATGGGCACAACTCGATCGGGTTTTTCGTGGTCAGTTCTTTGGGTTTGCAGCCTGGTTTAACTAATCGAGCAGCGTACAAATGGCTGAACGTTACCTCAAGTTGTGACTCTGACTTAATTTTGGACACCAAACTCCCTAAATTTGGACAACTCACCTCTTACTCGTCATAACAAGGAAGCAATCTCTATCTCAGAACTTTTAACTCTTCACTTGTTAGCCTTCAAGCTTTTCCCTATCGTCCGCCGACTGTAATCGAATCGACTTTAATGTGAGGTTGTCCGACAGTGACGTAGATGCTGCCGCTAACGGAGCCGCAAAAGCCTGCTGCGAGGTCGAGATCGTTGGAGCACATGGAAATCTTGTTCATGATTTCCTTTGCCTCGCCGATGAGGGTTGCGCCTTTGAGGGGCTTGGTGATTTTGCCGTTTTCGATCAGGTATGCCTCGTCCACAGAGAAGTTGAATTGTCCCGTAGCACCGACGCTGCCGCCGCCCATTTTTTTGCAGTAGATGCCTTTTTCAATGGAGGCAAACAGGTCTTCGTTGGTGAAGTCTCCGGGGGCTATGTAGGTATTCCGCATCCGGGAGGCAGCAGCGTAGGTATAGCTTTGGCGGCGACCGCTGCCTGTGCGGGGGTGTCCGGTGCGAATGGAACCTGCCCGATCGGCGATAAAGTTTTTCAACACGCCTTTTTCGATCAACAAGGTGCGTTGCGCTGGCATCCCTTCATCGTCCATGTCGATCGTGCCAAACGCATCGGTTGAAAGCCCTTCATCCCAGGCAGTCAGGTTTTCGTGAGCAATCTTTTCGCCTTTCTTGTCCATGAACGGCGTAGTACGCTTCTCGATTTGCGTGGTTTCAAGTAGGTGTCCACACGCTTCGTGGAAGATCACGCCGCCGAATTTGTTTGCCATGACGATCGGGTACGTGCCCGATTCTACGTAATCGGCGTAGAGCATTCTGCCAGCAGATTCGGCGACGCTTTCGGCAGTGGCAGTGTAATCCCAGGTGCGAAGGAAGTTGGGGTCGCTGGTGTTGCCTGCACGTTCGCCAATGGACGATCGATTTGCACCATCGGCACACAGCAAGTTGTAGCCCACGGATTGGGTCAGACGAATGTCTCTCGCAAACGTACCGTCACTGGAGGCAACCAATACTTCTTGCCAATCGCGGAAGTAGACAGCGCGACGAGATTGAACATGCGTCGCTTTTTCTTGTAAACGAGCGTTGGCATCCAGCAGCACTTCGCCCATTTCGCGCATGGAGCTAGATTCTGCCAGCCAGGATTCTTTACCACGCAACACAGCATAGTCACGCAGCGGTTCCAGGTTGATTTCGGGGATGTACGCTCCCGGGGACGGCAATTGCAAGCCTAGAATCGACAATCCTTTTTCGAGGGCAGCTTTCAAGCCAGAAAAGGTCAGGTCGTTAGTGCTGACGTAGCAGTCGGTTTGACCGCGAAAGACGCGAATGCCTGCCCCAGTGGAAAGCCGTGGTGAAATGCTGGTGATGGCATCGTCTTCAGCAAGGCAGCTAATATAGTTAACTCGCTCTAAAAAGAATTCGACAAAATCTGCGCCTGCTGCTCGTCCCAGTCCTAGCAATGTGGAAAGGGGTGATTCCCACGACGCATCAAAGCGATCGCGCGTGGAGGTGTATTCCAGTGTTGGCAGTTCTCTAGAGCGAAGAAGGGGAGTTGCAAGCATTGTTAGCCTCGGCTGCGATCGTGGAGCAGGTTTACTCACTAAGACCTCTATTCTAGAAGGGCTGCAAAAAAAATGTCAGCAAATCAGTCATAACGGGAAAACTGATGCTATCGCTTGTACATAGGAAGTTAGTCCGGTGAAAGTCTCCAGCAGCGTTCAGCATTGGCTCAGGTTTGTGGCGATCGCGCTGTTAACGTTATCGGTGGCGTGTCAGGGTTACACAAAAAGCACTGCTAACCCAACGACGCAGCGCCTTCCAGTGCCGCAACCGATAGAGTCGATCGCGGCGGCTCAGCCAAACCAGATCACTCCTGGTTATCAAGCTGCTAATGCTCAATTAGTAGACATTCGCTCTATCAATGCCGCTATTCACCTGGATCTGCGCTACGCGACAGCGAATAACTTTATGCATCGAGTTCTCTACAAAGAATCGCGCTGTTTGCTAAGGGCGGTCGCAGCGAAACAACTTTCTCAGGTGCAAGCAGACCTGGAAGCAATCGGGTTGGGGCTAAAAGTCTATGACTGCTACCGACCGCTGTCTGTCCAAAAACAAATGTGGAAGTTGGTACCAGACGATCGCTATGTCGCCAATCCAACGTATGGTTCACGGCACAATCGTGGGTCTGCGGTGGATCTAACGCTGGTCGATCGTGCTGGCAGAGAGTTGAAAATGCCAACCGACTTTGACGACTTCACTGAACGGGCAGCAACTACCTACGACGGTGCCAGCGTTCAGGCAAAGCAAAATCGCCAGCGGCTTCAAGAAGCGATGGTAAAACACGGGTTCATACCGCTGCAAACAGAATGGTGGCACTTTGATGCGGCTAGCTGGGCGCAGTTTCCAGTGCTGGACGTGCCGCTAGAAGCGATTCTCTAGTGTACTTGCAAAGCCATGCTATACGCCTATCGCACTGCGATAGGCGTATGGCTCGTTGTCCGCTTCTGCCAATGACTATTTAGGCTTGACGCATCCATCGTTTGAAGGCGTGTCATTCAGTCGCAACAGTGTTCTCAGCGTTTAAGTAGTAGAACGACCTGCCCAGACCAAGCTAATCCTTATCCTTCTCAAGGCGGACTTTGACCCCTGCGGAAAGGTATTTAGTGAGTGCCTCCCCCAATTCCTTCTCAGGAGACTTGCCTGGTTTCGGTTTGAGTTCTGCAAAAAGCAGCAGCAACAGCGCAGAGAAAACGGCGATCGGCATAATTAGCATTGGTAGTGCCTCTTCAGGATTTGTTTTAACCGATAAAGCGAACGGGAATCCGCCTCTACACGCAATCTGATACGAGCAAAATTAAAGAGGTCTAGCCGCGTTAGGATCATTTTGAGCTACAGCGTAGGAACCTCTCACGACTTAAGAGCAGCATTTGAACTGAGTGAAATGTAACTGCTCTGTTAAGAGTGCTGACCAATTGCGTGTACTACTAGAAACACTCCCTCGTCAAACAATTCCGCATTAAATATTCAAGCGCGAAATACGGGTGACTTAATGGCACTAGCAGACTAAAGGTTTATACGGAGTTTTGAGGTATAAATTGAAGCTATAAAAGTAGACGCTTGCCTATGATCGTTTCGCTGCTTGTCGGGTTCTGTCGCCAATGTACGCCCCCACCAGCCGTCGCCTGTCCACATCCAGCGCCAGCCAAAGCCACTGCTGGCAGCGCTTGGAGCCTACAAAAGACCACATCTCATTGAGTTGCAGCGTGAACCGACCGTTTTTTGGGATCACTGTGGTCTGCTTGGGTGTTTGATCATCTTGCTGATTGACGTACAGCGTGCAGACACACCTGTCACCCGCACCATTGCCGCTAACGCCAAACGTTCCAGCAGCAATTTGTCAAGCCAGTCCCGCGTAGTTTGAGGAATCAGCTGATTGGCAGGGTCTTCAACCAATTGCCGACCACAATCCCGACCTTGAAGCGTTGCTTGCCGGCGTGCCTGCTCCCGTTCTTGACCACTGGCACCGAGGCGCAGATTGGGCAGTTAGGCATTGCGTATGCTTGAAGAGCAAGATGGAGTCAAGGTAGCATCATTACTTTTACATGACGACCAATGTCTGATGCTTTCTGCTTAGTAGAACGCATCAAAAATATTTCGCAGTCTTATTAGGTAAAGTTTAAAGTGCTGATTGACTGACAAAAGTTCTGATGTAGGTTGGTGTTGAGCGGAGCGTAACCCAACACCAGTAACGGTTTCGTTGGGTTACGCTAACGCTAACCCAACCTACGGCAGGATAAGGGTTTCAAGAGTTTTGTCAGTCAACCAGGTTTAAAGTGTCAAGTATGACTTTTGGATGGTTTAGTTGTATTTGTCTAAGTTATACGTAAGTAAAACACGAACTCAAACACGATTTTTAATGGTGAAGGAGCATACTGATATTTAACGTTATGCTTTCTTTCTTTTAAGTAAAAGGAGTTGAATGAATACACCTGAAGTGCATCCACCTAAAGCTACGGAAGATACTCTGTTTAACCGCATTTTTCGAGATAGCGATGGCAAGATTGTGATTGCTCAGAAGCCCAACTTACCGCTTCTGGCTTGGTTTGGAGCAACTTTGATCGCACTGCTCATGACAAGCGACAACATTCATACAGGTCTAGAGGCAGTGGCGTTTGGCTCCCTGTTCACTTGGGCATGGCAGGAACTTTTTCAAGGCGTTAATTATTTTCGGCGATCGCTCGGTTTGCTTGTACTACTGGGTACGATTGCCTCAAAGCTCCAATGGTCTTAACACTCTACAAAATGCATCACGATGACTCAAATTCTCGATCGCTCGACTGCTGACTCTACCAGTCGTATTCTCTGCTACTACTACAATGACACTCAGAGGATGTTTTAAAAGTCCAGATGCGTGTAGCTCTGGCGACTGAAGTCGCGGCTACACGCACAAAACCTGCCTACGCAGGTTCCAAAACCCTCGTGCTGAGGTAGTCCGCGCAGGCGGACTTTGTTAATGTAGTCGCGGTTTTAACCGCCAGACACTTTTCAAACAGCCTCTCAGAGGATTAAGCGCGAGCATCAGGGTCAGGCTTTCGCTGAGGCTCAGTTGCCGTGAACGCTCACGCCTGTGTAAGCCCGCAGCCAGCAATCGCTGTCGCCACTGCGGCTCAAAAGTCTGACAAAAGTCATCGATGATGCAGAAAAGTTCTTCTAAGCTGAACATACAGCGGGGAAAGCTGATTGATTTAGTAATTTCAGCGTACCTGCACCGCTTTTTCTTATCCAGAACTCACGTTAGCTTAGCTTGCATATGGATTAGCTATGCAAAGAATTCATCTGCTGGAGCGTGGATGCCTTCTTTGACGAGGGTGGCACGGTCTTTAACGGGAGACCAACCAAGCTGATGTTCTGCTTTGGAGGAATCGAAGACGGCGGCGAAACTGCGACCTTCCCAATCGGCGTAGCTGGGGAAGGCGGCATTGGGATCACGTCCGAGGCTTTTCACTGCCCATTTCACCAGAGCTTCCGAGTAGTTGCGCCAGCTAGCGGTGGGAATGCGTCGGAGTTTCAAGCCTGCCTGTTGCTCAAATTCGTCAAGATAGTCGTTGGCGGTGACTTGGGGTTCACTGGTCAAATTAAAGGATTCGCCTTCAATGCCGGGAACCGCGATCGCCCGTGCCATTGCATCCGCGACATCATCCACCAGCACGATCGGCATTTTGCTGTTGCCATCGCCCCATAGACGACACACCGAATTGTAGGGCCATGCGGCAATGCCCCAGTGATAGGGATTGCCACCGCGACCCAGCACCACACCGGGGCGGAAGATCACGACAGGCAAGCCTTTTTCGTGCTGAAGCTGGAGCAAGTTCCGTTCGTTCTCGACCTTCGATCGCGGGTAAGGTGCGACTCGTAGCATCCCCTCATGAGGTTTCGTGGCTTCGGTAATCGTCCCGGCACCGCTACCTGCGTAATAGATGGCGATCGACGAGGCGTAAAACAGTCGCTTCACGCCATGTTCCAAACATAGTTCCGCTACCTTACGAGTCGGTTCCACGTCAGTTTTGAGGTAATCTGCCCAGGTCTTGCCGTTACCACGTGCTAGGTGATAGACATATTCAATGCCCTCCAGCGCGGTACTCACTGCGTTCGCATCGGCAAAATCGCCTTTCGTCAGTTCAACACCGAGGTTGCGGAGTGCGGGTGAGCAGTTATTAGGGTCGCGGGCGAGAATGCGAACGCCATGCCCATCTTGCCGCAAGCGTTTCACCAATGCCTGACCGATGAAGCCCGTGCCGCCAATCACCAGCACATTGGGCTTGGGTACCTCTATTTCAGCCGTCTGGTTGAGCACAAACGTATCTGTTTTTGGTTCTGGTAAATGCGTTTCGCGGGCAATCCACTCAGCCAGCGAAATAGCGCCTTCTCCTAATGAAGCATCAATTCGTTCATCCAGCTTGCTGCCGCGTGTGGTGTAGAAGCTTTCAACCGTCCGCGCAATGCTGTAGGAGAACGGCGCAGAGACTTTGGACAGTCCAGCTTTAGAGAGGACAAAGTTCGCCAAGGTGCCAGTCGCTTGTACAACGGAATCACGAGCGACTGTGGCAACCGTGGCGAAGCGATCGACATCCAGCAGATAGGGCGTATGCTCCTGACAGGTATACGTATTGTTCTCAAAATCTACATGGGCAACCGCATTGGTGCCGCGCACGTGGATGTAGTGTTCTGGGTAGCCGTCGATGAACGAAAAGCGCAGCCGAATACTGGTGTTGCCCTTCCAACCGCGAATTTCCCAGCGACGGTAGAATTCGAGTCCGCGAGGCAGGTCAATGCGATCGTTCACATCCACAGACAGCGAATCCGGTTGCCCAATCAGATGAACCAAATGGGTAAAGGAATGGGGTGCGACCTCAAACAAAATATTTTTTGGGGTCTGGAGCATCCACGCGCCGTAGGGTCCGCCGGATAGCTGTCCGAGTTCCTTGTTCCAGACAATATCAATTTGATCAACGCGTCCCAACCGTCCACTGCGTAAATCCGCGACCAGCTTTTCATACACCGGGAAGTAAAGAAAATTGTGGCTTACACCAACTGTTTGCCCGATCGTCTCAGCGCGTCGTCGGAGTTCCTGACAGTCGCTGACCCGGTGACACAGTGGCTTTTCGATAAAGGCATCCACCCCCGCTTCCACCACCTGGCATCCTGTGGCAAAGTGAACATGGGGTGGCGTGAGAATGTGTACGACATCTAGACGCTCTTGAGACAGCATTTTACCCAGGTCAGAATAGACCGTCGAAATCCCTTTGGACTGGGCGAATTGCTCTGCCAGTCGCGTATTCAGGTCACAGATAGCCCGCACTTCCACGTTTGGCAACTGACGTAGTGCTGCAAAGTGATAGTCAGAAATGTAGCCTGCCCCAAGTAGCGCGACGGCGACGGGTTTGGTTTGTCCGTTAGTGGCTGTCATTGGCTATCTCCCTGTTACTTGAATGGTTTCAGTCGCGGACGTTTGAGCGCCCTTGTATTCAATAATTTTGTGCTGTCTGTGGAGCAGCCGATCGCTCGTAAACTTGATGACTCCCAACGCTTCTGGAAACACCGATATCCCACAGGATACGCCCCAGGGAATGCTCTCACCCCAGGAAAAGCCTCGTTTGCGTGTCCCTAGAATGGTTCGCAGTGCCGTCAGCGGGTAGCGTCCGAAGGCGAGAAGCGAGAGTCCAACGGTGAAGGGAGCAAGGACGATCGCGCCTAGTGGTACAATCACGCCCCACAGCCAGGTGCGTCGAATCTCCTTGACAAACTTGCGTTCGGGTGGCGCACCATGCAGGCTATGAACCTGAGCATAGGCATAGCCGCAACGTTTCGCCCGTTGCCACCACTGCGACAAGCGATGAATATTGGCATCATGCAGCGTACTGTTGTGGTCAATACGGAGAATGGAACCCTTTGCCTGCCGCAAGCGCACACTAAGTTCATCATCTTCAGCCGCAATCACGCTGCTGTCATAACCACCAACTGCTGCAAACGCACTGGCACGAAGCATCACATCGCCACCAAAATGCATCGTTTCACCGACTGCACCCATGCGCCACTCGACATCACAAATGCGGTTATACGGGCTGCGATCGGGATACCGTTCTCGTCGCCAGCCGCATACAGCAACGACTGTAGGATTCTCGTCCAGAGCGATCGCCGCTGCTTCGAGCCAACCAGCCACTACTTCGCAATCGCCATCAATGAATTGGACAGATTCGACATCAGGAAACTGTTCGCGGAGGCGATCGAAGCCAGCATTCCGGGCACGCGCCGCTGTAAACGGAATCGACAAGTCCAAATTGACCACGGTAACGCTACGATCGTGGGCTGCTTCACAGCTTCCATCCGTTGAGCCAGAGTCCACATAGACAACCGGGCGAGAGGCATCCACAACAGAATCTAAACTGCGAAGCAGGCGATCGCCCTCATTGCGTCCAATGACCACGACTCCAATGTTTTGTGAGCTAGTCACGCACCCTCCCTCTCAACACCATTTGTCATTGCAGAACCTTATTCATCGTGCGATCGTTCCATCCGGCGGAATCAGTGTGACTCCAAGCGCAGCCAAGGAACTAAGCGTAGAGTGCCCAAAAACTTGTCTTGCGTTCATCTCAGCCAAATAAAGCGACTGTGAGACCTCTGCTGACTTCCAGTACAACACAGAAGCTAACAGGCTTAAAGCTGAAGACTGCTCAGGAACGCAAAATTATCAGTACACACCGAGTTTGTGAAGCAATGGTTAAGAATAGCGGTCAGCGGTCAGCAGTTAGCGGTCAGCGCGATCGGTGGTCAGCAGCGCATCTAGAGTTGATAGAGAAATCCTGCATGAGCACAAGCTTTAACAGGCAGCGGTGCCTTTAAAGCCGATACAGCGCTTTGCATAACTAGCTGGCACAGTAGCAGCCGTGAGCAAAGTAGTTCCTCAACGTCCTGGAGGAAGACCATCTGCTGCCCAAATGTAACAGTTTAACCAGGGTGTCTTTCGTCTACTGTCGAACGACAGTTCCAATTTGGTTCAAGCCATCAATAGCGGTCTACTGACAGCCGGATTCGGCAAAGAACTGATCGGGGTGGTTGAGGGCGTTACCAATCTCGACTTGAATGCGGATTACTTTGCTTATGTCTAGCCGTAGCCGACTGGGCGCAACAGACGGAAGCAGATCTTTAGGGTGCTGCCGTTGGTAGCGCAAAAATGTGGACAGCACCCGTTCGTTCTCCCCGATCATTCAGTGCCCTTGGGTCACCAACGACAACGTAACGACTTGAGAGGCTGACTATGGGCAGGAATTCCTTTCTATCCACTCGTGGTACTAGCTTGGCAAGTTGCGTCCAAGACTCTGCCCGTGGTTGACGATGAAAGAGAAACACTTCCCCTTGACTATTTTGGATAAGGGCGTTGTTCTGGGCACCAACGGCAGCGACCACTGCGTAATCCCCCTTCAGAGCGACCCTGGCACCAAAGCCGTAGTCAGCGATTAAACCGAACAGCCCGCCCGGACGATGCATATAGCGGGGTGCTAGTTTAGCCGTTTGTTGCCAATCACCACTGGCAGTCGGGCGTTTGGCAATGTAAGCAGAGCCGATAAAGGGGAAAGACGCTTCTAACGTCACACCGAGGAGCAAAGTATTCCCGTCCAAACCAACAGACGCAGTACCACCAATGATCTTCGGCGGCACCGGGAATACTAACTCCCGTTCGTAAGTCCAGGTGCCTGTTTGGGACTGGCGCTCAAAAAGTGCGCCAACAGCTCCCGCTGACTGGGTTTTAGTGCCACCCACTAGAATGGTGTTACCACTGACTGCCACGACTGAACCCAAACGAGTGGCTGGATCGGTAAACTTAAGCTCCGGGTTTGGGGGGATAACGAGATTCGCTGTATATGACCAGGTTGTTGTTATGGGGTCACGCTCAAACACATACACGCCTCTGTCATCCCCCACAACAACTGTATTCTGATCAAGTGCCACGTCATAGCCAAAGTGGAAGCCTGATTTTGGTTTGGGTGGAAAAAGCTTGGCTTGCTGTTTCCAGCTTGACCCCTCCCGCGTGAAGATGTAGACGGCTCCTGACCTATTAGTATATGGGAGGTCAGTGTTGGTCTCTGCGGTGGGAGCCGTTACAGCAATGATGTCGCCGCTTACCGCAACGCTGCGACCAAAGTTAGCACCCGCTTCTTCAATGTCATTCGGCAGCAGTTTTGCCCGCTCAACCCAAGTGGAGCCAGAGTGCTCAAAGACAAAAATACCAACTCCAGATGCGACCGCAAGCGTTTCCTGTTCAATCGCCAGAGCATAGCCAAACGCATTCAAGTGCTTAGCATCGCTACCATACAGCGTTAGGTCAGGTTGCGAGACAGGTTTGGCTTGCACAGCAACGACAACCAAAAGAGTGATGAAGCTGACCGCAACAGCAATCAATACACGCAGGTGAACTGTGGACATAACTAATGCTTTATCGATCAACTGATCAATTCATAAAGTAAAAAATAGCTTCATTCGAGTCATGGGGCGCTCTGTGGAAATACTAGGACATTGCTGCCTCTCTTACTTGCCTGGTTTGTATGACTTACCTATCTGTCACACGCTCTGAGTTTTGCCGCTTTTCCACCTACCTCTCAGTTAGTGCGATCGCCCACCTCTTAGATTCGCTTAACGCTAAGAAACCCAACCTTGCAATTACACAAAAGCGAATGATGCAACGCTACAATTTCGCCCTGCTGCATTCAGTTGGTCGTAAAAATAGCACTGGTGTTTAATGCTCTCGGCGACTGTGTTGTGCATGATTGCGATCGCGGCAACGTGAGCTGTATAAAAAGAGAAGCGCCTATTCCAGTCCACCGCTTTGTAAACCGATGAAACTGAAACCGAACTATGCGGCTCGATCGCTCATCTGCCTCGGTTGGACAGCAGCGCTAGGCTTGCTTGAGTTCATCACCCCAGGCGTTGTGCTTAGTCAAACGGTGCTCCCCTTCGACGAGCTGCCCTGCTACATCCGAACCCAGGATGGCAGAGTTGTGAATTTGCAGAGCCTTTGCAGTCGTTCTACCACTCCGCAAACTCAATGTAGCCCAATGAATCAGTCACCTCAACGAACGCTCTCACCATAGGTAGCGCCACTCAAGAAGCGCCCCTACACGCGCAAGCGATGCCTCTAGGAGCCATGCTCAAGGCAATCCAGACTCTGATGACGGTCGCTACTGAAGCAAACGAACTTATACCAATGCTACAAAATCGCCCTACAGATTCGTTCTTATTGCTGACCGCTGACCGCTGACCGCTAACCGCTGATCGCCAGCCGCAGTTTAGTGAAATGGTATTACCGCAGCGATCGTCGTACCTGAGCACTGATGGCATCCACTAGAAACGTCAGCAGAAGAAAGCTACCGAGTGTCACGATCGTGCCCCGATAATCAAAGCTACTCAGTTGCTCCGTCAGCAAGCGTCCTAAGCCACCAGCACCTACTAAACCCACAATCACCGTTTCGCGCATACAGACTTCCCAACGATACAGGTCATACGCCAGAAACCGAGGCAGGCTGAGCGGCAGCACACCATACAAAAAGACGAGCGAACCGGGCGCACCCTGTGCCTTAAGGGCTTCTAAGGGACGGGTATCCAGGTTTTCGATCGTCTCCGCCTTCAGCCGACCGAGAATGCCTAAGTTGTGGATACCAAGGGCGACCGCACCCGGTAGAATGCCAGGAAAGAGAACAAACAGCGCTACCAATGCCCAGATGGGTGCTGGAATCGCTCGCGCTAGCAGCAAGGCGGCTCGTGTCAGCAAAAACAGCCCCGCAGCGACCCAGCGGTTTGCTTGACGACCCGGATTCAGCACGCCACCGGGCAGCAAGACGTTTGATGCCGCTAGAAACGCCAGCAGCATACCGCCCAAGCCCGCCAGCGCGATCGCCAAAATGGACATCGCCACCGTTTCCATTGAGAGCGGTAAAAGTTGAGGCAGCAGGCTCCAATCCGGCGGCATGGACGATCGCGCCAATGCTCCTAACAGTTGACGGGTTCGAGTTGCCCAGAGCTTGCTGTAATCGGGATGGATCGACCAGAACGAGAAGAGCATCAATCCTAGAATGGTTAGCCCAATCGTGCTTCCCTGTAGTCTAGTGTTACGCGAGGAGCGTTGCATGGGAGGCTGCGTCGATCGTCGGGACGATGGCAAGTGCAGATCTAACCGATTCGCACAGTTCAAAAAGCGACGTACTCGTGCACTGCCAAAGTCCACCAGCCCATTCAACAGAAAAAGCGCATAGAAAAATGTCCAGAGCTGCTCGTACTGGAGCGATTGCAAACTCAGCAGAATTTCGTAGCCCAACCCGCCTGCACCAACGATGCCCAGCACCGCCGCCGATCGAATGGAACACTCAAAGCGATAAAAGGCGTAAGACACCAAGTTAAGCCCTGCCAGCGGCAGTAAGCCATAGCAAAACGCGATCGGTGCAGACACACCGCTATTCAACAAGACTTGTAAGGGCTGGCGCGGCGTTTCATCCAGAATTTCAGCAAACACTTTGGCAGTGATGGCTCCAAAAGGGATGGCGATCGCCAGAATCGCGGTCAACGGATCTAAACCCCAAAGGTTGATGAAGAACAAACCCCAGATCAGTTCGTGAATCGCGCGGGGCACTGCTAAAAGAAGGCGGATGCCATACCACCAGGAAGAGGCTTGCGGCTGGCGACGTGAGAACACAGACTCCCACCAGACTTGTGAAAGCAGAATGCCACCGATCGCGCCCAGAATCAGGCTAAACAACGTGCCACAAACGGCATACGCAAACGTTGTCACCGTAGCGCTGAGTGTTACCTGGAGCAAAGCTTGACTGAGATCGGGATGTATCGCTGCCTGGAGAAATTGCCAGAGCTGAGGAAAGCCAGCCACATTCAGCAACTCTCGTTGAAAGAGTCCTGCTGCCAGGAGGGAAAGGACGATCGCCCCCAGTCCCAGCAGTCCCCACCCAAGCGGTGCAGTGAAACCCGGTTGACGCGGTACGATTGTCCTCATTGCGGCTCAAGCTGATACAGAGCATTGAACATATCGGCGGTTACAGCCTCAGTCGCTGCGTCAAAGACCACTCGTCCCTGCCGTAACCCGATCAACCGCTGACAATAGTGACGCGCCATTGCAACATCGTGCAAACTCACAACTAAGGTTTGTCCTGCCTGCTCGCCCAGCGATCGC
Organism: Tildeniella nuda ZEHNDER 1965/U140; assembly: GCA_019358895.1. Classification (GTDB taxonomy): domain Bacteria; phylum Cyanobacteriota; class Cyanobacteriia; order Leptolyngbyales; family Leptolyngbyaceae; genus Stenomitos; species Stenomitos nudus. The sequence goes on from JAHHIG010000012.1 coordinate 151,181, forward strand.
AGCAATGCCATCACTTCTCGACTGCGTTCCGGGTCAAGGCTTGCGATCGGTTCATCTGCCAGAATTGCCAGCGGGTTTTGTACCAGCACCCGCGCGATCGCCACACGCTGCTGTTCGCCACCAGAGAGGCGATCGGTGCGGGCATACAGTTTGTCAGGAATGCCCACCTGCGCCAACGCCTTGACTGCCGTTTCGACCTCCAGTGGCAGCAGCAAGGACAGTAACGCTTTGGGCAAAGACCAGCGTCCCAAATGTCCAGCATTGACATTGTGAACTACCCGCAAGGTGTCGATCAGGTGAAACTGTTGATAGATCGTGCCAATCTGTCGCTGCACCTGTCGTAAGCGTCGTGGTGAGAGTTGATTAAGGTTGCAGCCCAATGCCCAAACTTCCCCGATCGTGGGAGAAAGCGTACCGTTGAGCAGCCGCAGAAGAGTACTTTTCCCGGCTCCACTAGAGCCAACCAGCGCAATGCGTTCACCGGGATACAGTTGCAGGCTAACGTCCGTGAGTGCTTCACAATCTCCAAACCGCTGGGAAACGTGCTTCAGCTCAAACAGAGGCGCGATCGTCGTCATTCACTTCATCTTGCCTACTTAATCTTGCCAATTTCCCGTCCCACTTGCTCAATTTGGGCGTAGTTAGAATTTTGAGTCGGCACGAATTTTGTGGCATTGAATAAGTCTAGGATTTCCTTCTGTTCTGGCACAGCGGGATTGAGCTTGAGCAATGCCGATCGCACTTTCTCTTCAAAATCTCCCCCAAACTGCTGTTTCACCGCAGGATTAATCACCCAGTGGTAATCATAGTAAGACGGGGTGCGCCAGATTACTTCCACCTTGTTGGTATCCACCTTGCCTTCTTGCAAGCGACTGAGCCAGATTTTCTCGTTCAGCACGCCTGCATTGTACGTGCCAGCCTGCACCAGCTTGAGCGTGGCATCGTGGTTTTTGGAGAAACCTACCTCTCCCTTAAAGTCTGTCAGCTTGACATTCGCCTGCTGCAAAAAGTACTGAGGCATCAGCCGTCCCGAAGTCGAAGACTCGCTACCAAAGGTAAAAGTTTTGCCCTTCAGCGCCGTTAAGCCTTTCTGATTCGTGATGGGAGTCAGCCCGCTGTTCTTATTGGCAATAAAAATGCTGTGAAACCTGGCATCAATCTCTCGTTGCGCGATCGCCTCGGCACCGGGAACCTGCAACCGCGCCTGCACACCCGTTAAACCACCGAACCAAACCATTTGCAAATCGCCAATCTTAAAGGCAGTGACCGCTGCTGTGTAGTCGGTGACAGGTTTATAGGTCACAGGCACGTTTAATTCCTGCTGTAAGTAGGTTGATAGCTTGGCATAGAGACGTTGCAGTTGCTCCGGGTCTTGATCGGGAATGGCTCCGATCGTAAACACGGCTTTCGTTGCGGCATTCTTTGCGGCTTCAGGCGCATTAGCCGCTGGAGGCTGTGGCGAACAGGCAACGCTCAAACCCGATAGCAACAACATAGCGAAAGCGATCGTCCAATTACGCTTCATGTTCACTGATCAACGCCTTAACACACTCATGACATCGTAAACCGCAATGGCTCTTTGCGTCATACGAGTCAGGAAGCAACCGTTACAGAAAGGCTGTATGTCGTGTTGCAGTATCCAAACGTCACGTGGAGGGCTGCTGCTTGGATTACACAGAGCAACGTTCTCATGCTTGATCGATTGGGAACACTGAGAGTGAATCAACCTTGAGTCGTTCTTATTCGTCCAAAGCACTTTAGATTTGGCTCACTGTAATGGATCCACAAGCCTTTGCTAATCGACCCAACAAAGTTCTGCTTATCTTTTCGATCGCGATCATTTACTATGTCACGGCAAAACTTGGGCAATATCTTGCCATTCCACCCGGATTTATCACCCCCGTTTACCCCCCGTCTGGCATTGCACTTGCCGTCATTTTGCTTGTGGGCTATCGAGGTTGGGTAGGCATCTGGTTAGGAGCCGTAGTGGCTGCAACGTGGCCCCTGTGGGCAAATACGGGCATTCTATCCATGTCGATCGCATCGGGCATTGGCATTGCTACAGGCTCAGTGCTACAGGCACTCGCAGGCGCGTTTTTGATCAAGCGCTTCATCGGTTCTTACCAGGTCTTTAACAACGCACCGAATGTTACTAAATTTACTGGTATTGAACTGTTGAGCTGTATGGTGAGTCCGACCTTTGGGGCGACCACCATGTACTTTTGCGGCTTTATTGCTGGGAAAAACTACCTCATTAGCTGGGTAACGTTCTGGTTAGGAGATACCATTGGCGTTCTGGTTATTCTACCGCTGTTGCTGTTTTGGATTGAGCATTGGTTTAGCAAACGCAACCACACCGCCAATCAATCAACCTCCACAGAAGCGCAACCCTCATCTCCGCGATCGCTTCAGTTCATCCTGGAAGTGATGCTCTGGGCTGGCGCTCTGATAAGTGTGGGAACAGTCGCTTTTGGCTTTGGCTACCCGGTTGAATACTTGCTGATCCCGTTGCTTGTATGGTCAGCCTTTCGTGCTGAGCAACGGTTCACAGCCATTGCGATCGTGTTAGTTTCGGCGTTGGCGATCGCGGGTGCCATTCGAGGGACAAGTTCATTCAATCGCAGTACCCTCAACGAATCCCTGCTGCTATTGCAAGCGTTTATTGGCACGATCACGGTGACAACACTGATTCTATCAGCCGTCATTATTGAGCGCGAACAGGTAAAAGCACGGCTAGAGCTAGCCAATGAAGAACTAGAATTCAAAGTCGAGGAACGCACAGCAGCATTGAAGCAATCGAAAGAAACGGCTGAGGTTGCTAGTCGCGCCAAGAGTGAATTTCTGGCAAACATGAGCCACGAACTCCGCACCCCCCTCAACGGTATTTTGGGTTACGCCCAGATCCTCAATCGTTCCCAACACTGGGGAGACAAAGAGCGTAAGGGCGTTGAAATTATCTACCAATGCGGTTCCCACCTGTTAACTCTGATTAATGACATTTTAGATATTTCCAAAATTGAAGCTCGTCGTTTGGAATTAGACTCTCAGACGGTTAACTTACCCGGTTTGTTACAGGGCATTGCCGAGATTTTAAGCATTCGCGCAGAGCAAAAAGGTATTGAGTTTGTGTATTTGCCAGATGCCAAGCTGCCAGAAGGCGTTGAGGTCGATGAGAAACGGTTGCGGCAGGTATTGATCAATCTGTTGGGAAATGCGGTCAAGTTTACCGACCAGGGCAAGGTTCTCTTCAAAGTCAGTCCCATTGAAGATGAGGCATCGGGACTGAAGCAGGAAGAGAAGGCTCAATGTGCAACCGATTCGTCTCAAACTACCTGCCTGCGGTTCCAAATCGACGATACGGGCATTGGTATGAGTCCAGAGGCGTTAGAAAAAATCTTTCAGCCGTTTGAGCAGGTCAGCGATCAAAAACGGAATGCCGAAGGTACTGGGTTAGGACTAGCCATCAGTCAGACGATCGTCCAACTGATGGGCAGTCACATTCAGGTGCAAAGTCAGTTTGGCGCGGGCAGTACCTTTTTCTTTGATGTGGCACTGCCGATCGCCACAGAATGGCAACAGACCACGACCAATGCGACCGGAGAACAATTGGTGGGCTATCAAGGGGAACGGCAAACCATTTTGATCGTCGACGACAAATGGGAAAACCGCTCCGTCATTGTCAACTTGCTGGAACCCCTTGGCTTTACTGTGGTCGAAGCAGAGGATGGTCAGGATGGGTTGACAAAAGCCATCCACAGCAAGCCAAATCTCATCATCACCGATATTCTGATGCCAGTGATGGATGGCTACCAGTTGCTTCAACAGATTCGCCAGACTGAGCTGCTCAAGACGCTGCCCGTGATTGTCTCCTCTGCTTCCGTATCCAGCATAGATCAGCAGCAGAGCCTGGATGCTGGCGGCGATGATGTTCTGACCAAACCGGTACAGGTAGACGAGTTGTTTCAGCTACTCCGCAACTATCTGCAACTGACCTGGATTTATCAATCTACGGTTTCGGGGAAGGAACAGGTGCGATCGTCAATCCCTGCATCACACAGCAACCTCACTCCATCCATACAGCTAGTGATACCGCCATCCGCAGATTTGGAACAGTTGCTTCAGTTAGCCCAGCAGGGGCGCTTGAAAAAACTAACTGAGATTGCGAAAGGCTTAGCACACCAAAACCCTCAGTATGCGCCCCTGACAGAGCAACTGCTTGAACTGAGCAAGAGCTTTCAGGTCGCCAAATTGGAGGTGTTGCTTCAGCAACTACTCGATGAAAGTACCCGGAGTTGAGAAGAGGTTGAGCATGAAGGATACGCCGTTAATTTTAGTGGTTGATGATACGCTCGCCAATTTGGAGGTGGTGGCAGAAGTCTTGGGTGACGCTGGGTTTGAGGTGGCGATCGCCACTGATGGAGAGCGTGCGATCAAACAGGCAAGCATAAGCCAGCCAGATTTAATTTTGCTAGATGTGATGATGCCCGGTATTGATGGCTTTGAAACCTGCCGCCGCCTCAAGACCACTTCCGTCACCGATGACATTCCAGTGATTTTTATGACGGCTTTGTCTGACACAACCGACAAGGTTAGAGGCTTTAATTTGGGCGCGGTAGATTACGTCACCAAACCCTTTCAAGAAGCAGAGTTGCTTGCCCGTGTGACGACTCAATTGAAATTGCAACACCTGCGTCAAACGCTAGAGCAACAAGTCGAGCAACGCACCGCCGACCTCCAAAAGGCTCTACAACAAGTGCAGCAGTCGCAGGTACATTTAGTGCAATCCGAGAAGATGGCAGTGCTAGGGCAACTGGTGGCTGGCGTTGCCCATGAAATTAACAATCCCGTTAATTTTATTCATGGCAATCTCGCTCACGTGCAGGGGTATACCGACGATATTTTATCCTTCGTGCAGTTGTATCAACAGCACAGTGCCAATGCTGCACCCGAACTTCAAAAGGCTGCTGCAAATCTCGACTTAGAGTTTATTCAAGAAGATTTACCGAAAACCCTTACTTCGATGAAGATCGGCACCCAGCGGATCTGCGAAATTGTGCGATCGCTCCGCAATTTCTCCCGCCTTGATGAAGCGGACTGCAAAGCAGTAGACATCCACGAAGGTATCAATAGTACGCTGTTAATTTTGCAACATCGCCTCAAAAGTACACCCGAACATCCGGCAATTCAGGTCATACAAGAGTATGGTCAATTACCATCTGTAAAGTGCTATGCCGGATCACTGAACCAGGTGTTTATGAATATTTTGGTCAATGCCATTGATGCGTTGGAAGAACTGAGTGCTAAACGAACGTATCAAGAAAACCAGGACCATCCAAGTCAAATTACAATTCGGACGGCGGCAATTGACAACCAATGGGTACAAATTGCGATCGCGGATAATGGTTCTGGCATTCCCAAAGAGCTTCAACAGCGCATTTTTGATCCCTTCTTTACGACAAAGCCTGTTGGCAAAGGGACTGGCATGGGAATGTCCATTAGCCATCAAATCATTACCGAAAAACATCAGGGCAAACTCGTCTGTCTTTCGACACCGGATCAAGGAACAGAGTTTATTATCCAGATTCCCACACAACAGTAATTTTATGCTGCCAACTAACCAGCGCGTGCACAAACATGAAAAACTTTTGCTGGCAGTCGTTTTTAACGGTTAACGTTAAGTCTTTATCTGCTCGTAAAAAATCCGTCTAGGCAGCATTAATGGTGTTTTGAGGTCTGTCGATCATTTTCTGCGCGTCGCTCAGTTGGCGCGATCGCTGCACTAACGTTTTGACCATTTCAGCCTCTTTCAATCCCCTAGCGTCGATCGATTCAACACAAACCTGTCGTCGTTTGAGATCGTACAGATAGGTTTTATCGTAATAATCCAATACCATGTCGATCGCCGCAGCTAAATTGCCTTCGCGAATAAAGTCGATTGTTTGCTGAGTACGTTCGCCCCCAAGCCGCTTCTTTAAACGAATCGTAGCAGCAATAAGTGCTTCAGGTTCAACTGCACCATAGCCGTCCAGCAGTAAGTTGATGCGTTCTTGCCGCGATCGCTCCACCTGCAAGACTGGAGCTGCAACCATCTGTTGAAACAGCGTATCGGGTACGCGACAGGAACCAATCATGCGACTTTCGGCTTCAACCCAAATGGGGCGATCGACATGCAACGTCTGCCACTCCATCGCAATCAGGTTTTCAAACTGTTCTGTGCTGGGCTGTGGCGGCAAGCCAAGATTGCCATAGCTGCTGCCTCGGTGACTCGCCAGTTGCTCCAGATCCAGAATTTGTTCTCCTTGCTCCCTAAGTGCTTGCAGAATCAGGGTTTTGCCAGTGCCCGTCATGCCGCCCAACGTCACGATCGGCTTCGGTTCCATCAACGCTGCATGAACCCAATGGCGAAATCCTTTGTAACCCTGATCGAGTAACGCTACCTGAAAGCCTGCCGTTTCGAGCAGCCAAGCCATGCTGCCGCTACGCATTCCCCCACGCCAGCAGTGCACTCGTACCGTACGATCGGTTGCCAGCACTTTAGCTTGCGCGACGAAGGACGCTAATTTGGGTCCGGCGATCGACAGCCCCAACTCCACCGCGTCATCCCGTCCCTGCTGCTTGTAACAGGTGCCCACTTGCGCCCGTTCTTCATTGCTAAACAGGGGAAAACTCACGGCTCCGGGGATGCGTCCCTGCTCATGCTCAGCCGGACTTCGTACATCCAGAAGCGCTCCGGGTGCAGTGAGAAAAGCGGCAATAGGCAATGTTTTGGGCATGGAGGAAAGGGGAGAGAGGAGGAACGAAAATAAGTTTAGGACTACAAGCCGCCACCTTTGACTTCGCTGAGTTCAATTTCGTAGCCATTGGGATCGACAATGTAGATGGAGCGCGATTTTTCCCAATTGACAATACCGTACGGCATCGGCACACCTAAAGATTCGCATTTCTCAACAATCTCTGAGAAGTTTTGCACATACAAACCAAAATGGGCAATGCCACCAGGTTTAGCCTTTTCAGGGTCTTCATAGAGACAGAGTTTGATCGCATCGTTACCAATAATTAAAGAGCGATCGGCGGATTGTTCTTTCTGAGTGCATCCCAGTTTTGTCAAACTCATTTTGAGAATTGTCCATTTAGATAGGCGCAGCGCTGTTTCAGCACCTGTGGTACGTTGTCCTCTTCCCACTGTGCTCCCGATATTTTGATGCGCTGCCCAACTTGTTTGACCGTCGATTCAAGCGCACCAGAACCAATGGCGATGCCTTCGGCTTGATAATAGCCGTCGTTAACAATTCATGCTCAATGCTTGTTGAGGTAGCCGATGAACGTCGCAACCCGCGCGTGATACCAATCCTCAAACAGGGCGATTGCCGCCTCCACAGCGCCCCGCCATCAGCACGCTTCTATCGCACTTTGCCGCCGTCTACACTCATCTCCTCAACCGTTCCTTCCACGGGTGGTAATGAGAAGGTTTGACGATGGACTAATCGTTGTTGAGTGCTGTGAGTTACCTTCACCCCAGTCAAGACTGCGATGTCTTCTGTCGCTCACTCATAGGACACGTTGGCACTCACCAACAACCAACACTGCTCTATTGGGCAAAGCAGGAATGTTCAAAGTTTATCGCTTCCTTTGAAACACAGCCCTAAGCACTTATACTCATCGCAAAAGTGGGATGTACTTCAACGGTATCATGTTATCTGGTTTTGTGACTTAGAAAGTCAGACTGAATGTTGTCTTGCCACCAACGTCAATAGTATGACGAATGAAGCAGTGAGTGAAACTGATCGCCAGCGCTGGCAAATCGAGGTGCTTTGGAAATTTCTGAAGATGTATCTTAAACTGGATCGTTTGACCACCAAGAACATTAATGGCGTGACGATCCAAATCTACATGGTTTTGATTGCCTATTTAATTCTAGAGTTAATAGAAACACCAGCTTTTTATGGGCATCAATTATTGGATAAATTGCGTTATTTGCAACTGGAATTGAGCCGTCGGTGCTCGATCTTTCACTGAAGTTTTGATCTGCTGCCAGAGACGCTTGTCTAATAAAATGCGAAGTTTTATGTCTAGATTCAACACTCCTGCTCAAACCCATCTTTTCAGCCAAGTAGCTCCTCTACCGTCGCTTCAACCATAGTGGCAGCATTGATCGCGTCTGTTGCCATTCTGGCGGCGAACGCGGATCGCAAAGGTGCCACGATTTGAAATGCTTCCACCGCAACGCTTTACCTTGATTTGGATGCGGCTGCCACTGTCGCAGACTATGCCGCTAAGCTCGATCCGGGTGGTTACTATGAAGTGCCGTTTGGCTTTACAGGGTCCCTCTCAGGCATTTGGAGTGCCGCGAATGGTAACGCTCTGGTCAGGGAGTTTACCTGATGCCGCTGGCAAATGCCGTTCCACCTGAAGCGGTGGGTATTGTGCTGCTTTACACGGGTACAAACGGCGCGGCACAGGGCTATCTCAATAAATACAATGGCAAATGGCTGTATCTCACGTTGGATGCTTTTCGTACCGTTGGTAACGCCAACAGTGGCGCGGCGATCGCGTTTAGCTGGACAGAGCCGCTCTTCACCCATCTGTGGAGCCAGTACACCCAAACACGGTGCCCAGTACTCACCAGCGTGGGAGGAGCCAGTACCAGGGGCGTTAGTGCGGCGGCTGATTATGCGGCAAACAAACGTATCACGCTGCCAGATGAGAGAGGACGTGTCTTTGCGGGTGCGGGGACGGGTTCCAGTTTGACGGCTCGGACACAGCACGAGCAAAAGGGTGAGGAGTTGCACGTACAGACCATCGCTGAGATGCCTACACATTCTCATAACGATCGGTTGCTTGTTTCCTTTACTGGTGGCGCGACTGGTTATGCTGGGCAATCTGGCTCATTAGCAAATGCCTTGCCCATTTTTAACACAGGCACTGGGAACGGTTTTAACGTGGTGCAACCGACGACGTTTGAGCATGTTTTAATCGCAGCAGGCACTTACTGATCATGTTCAGACATCACCCGGATGGCTTTATCTATCTGCTCGACTTACAGTTGCCGCTCGACTTCTGGCTGACGCAAGAACCGACATACACGCTACCAGCGCCCGCGACTGGACGCGAATATGTACAGGCACAAAAGCACACTCTCTCTGACGGTCTAGAGCAATGGGCGGGGGATCTGCCCTGGGCAGAGGGCGATCGCTACCTCTCACAGGTGGACGCTTACGCGCGTCTTTGGGAGCTTGCCAACACTCCTGCCGTCCTAGCACCCGCGCCACGATGGGGTGAGTTTCGCACGGCAATGCTGCTGGACCCTGATTACCGCACGATGTTGATCACGGTGATGAGTCCTACTTTTGGCGGTGGTGGGAATTGGCTTGGTACGACGATGCAGCAGGCAATCTCAATGCCATTGCCTGCCGTCGCGTTAGTAGCACCGCTTTGGAATCAGATCGTCGCGCTGGCTCCTCCACCCGCTGCGGCGGTGGCACGGTGGCGTAGTTATGTGCTGCAAAGTCATGTCGAGCTTGTGTTTGCGGACGATGGTACTTTGAGTGAGGCAGGCGGCGACTGATGGTAGACACCGCTTTTCTCACGACAGTGGGCGGCTTGGCAACCGGGGCTTTCGGTGCCTATTGGACGGTTCGCACTTACTTTTTGAAGCGACAGGATGAACTTGCCGATCGCCAACGGCAGGCACTCGAACGAGCACAGGCAGAAATCGAACGGCAGAAGGCAGAACGCCAGAAGGAGCTAGATGTCTATGCAGCAGGCAAAACGAAGGAGTATGCCGCTAAGCAAGATTTTAATCATTTGCTGAGAAAATACGATGCTCTGAACGCTAATCTGACGATCCTCCATGACTTTCAAGAGAAACGAGCCTCAGACATTGAGGCTGATCTACGAACGCTCATGCAAATGATGCAATTGCTCTTAGTGTCAGCAGGGCAGAGTGAAACTGCCGTGATGCGGTACTTGAAGCGTGAGGAGTAGGGAGCGTTTGGGGACACTGAGCAAGTACTATCACACTACGTTTATGAGCGCGTCTAAGATTAGTTTTTTTGCACGGTTGGGTGGGATGCTCTCCTCCCTGTTTTTGAAGGGTAAGGACAAGCAAAAGTCCCTGGATATCAGCAACCAGGTGGGAGACGTGGCAGAGGCGATTGAGGAAGAGAAGCGTCATTAAGTACTAGTTGCCACCATTGCGATGCTGCAAAATGTCGAGGATGCGGCGGTTCTCGGTTTGTAACCCTCTGACTTCTGATTGCATCTCTGACATGGACTGTTGTGTATCTGCGATCAACTGTTGCAGCGTGCCGATCGCTTGAAAAGCTTCAATTTGGATGTTTGCCAGACGATCGACCGATTGCATGGTGATAGTCAGTTGCTGGGTGTTCTCATTGGTGCGTTCAACAAGCTGTTCTAGGATGGCTTCGATGCGGTCAAGACGGTTAGGTGTGTCGTTAGATTGAGTCATAGTGAAGGCATTAGATCAATAAAGCCAGAGTAACATTGCGCTACTCTGGCTTCTTTTTATGACTGGAGAATAAGAATCGTCAGATGATGTTAGGCAGCGATCGCCTCAGCTTCGATCTGTCTACCGTATTTGAGGTTGTAAGAGAAATGCACCTTGAGGTGAGCGTTTGGCTCTAGAGCATTCCACAAAAGCTCAAAAGCTTTATCGGTCTCATAGTCGGTTTCAAGCTGGGAATCGTACTCGCGCTGTTCTTGGTGCAACATCGCATACACACCGTACTTTGTCTTGCCATCCTGTTCCCACGTGCGGCACTGTAGTTCAGGATTAAAACCAAGCCCTTGAGCCAGGTTGAGAATCTCCATAACGCTCATGTTATCGACTTCATGTAGAGCTATGAATAGCCTGATTTCGCCTTTTCTGGGAACCAGTTCCATTTGCTTAATTTCGCTCAATTGCGCCCTCCTGTTTCAGCTCTAAATTGACAGAAAAACCTTTTGCTGCTGACACGCGAAACACCTTGGACTGTAACCAGGGTGCCCCCTTGGTTAGTGCGTTGTGCAGCGATTTCAGCGCAACGCCTCTCCGCCTCCTCTTGGGTGGTAGCCCATACCTCTTCAGAGTCGTTTACCGTCTCTGCATCTGGATCTTCTAGCATTTTAGCGGCTCCGGTAGCAGGTGCTTGTGAAGCTGCCTTACTTGCCCCTGCGGCTCCACCGACATTCCTAGTAATCTCACTCCACATTTGCCCCTCGCCGGAACCATCGCCACACGCCGTCAGGGTGAGGCTGAGCAGTCCCAAGACAATGAAAAGTCGCTTCATTGCTTAACCCTTCCCACAGTAGGTCTTACCATCTCGACCTTTTTCGCATCCGTAACTGGTGCGGGTCTGTGGTGTGGGGCTGCCGTCTGTGATCGATGCCTGATATTACTCTAAGGTTTGCCCCCGTTCAGCATCGATTTCAGCATCGATTTCGGCATCGATCGCCGCTGTCTCGCTCGGAGGGATGCTTACGGGAGCCGATGGTGCCACAACTCTAGGCGATAGCGATAGAGCTTGAGTTCGAGCAATAGGCTGAGGAGCCACAACTGTTGGAGCAACAGCAGCCTGTGATGGCTCGGATTGGGTGGGGGGAACGCGAAATCATCGGTTTTGAAGATTTCCGGTATTGGTTGTATTCGCCCACCGTCAGCCCCGCCGGGACATGGGGTTGATCGGAAGGTCGAGGCTGATTGTAAACGCTACCGATCGCCACCTGTGCCCATTGGAGACAAACGTTTGAGGTCTGACCGGGTTGGGGACTGAGCACGATCGCACTCAGTTGTGCCCCGGTAATTGCTGCCAGCGAAACGATCGCCGGATGCTTGAAATTTGACATGATTGGATTGCTCCTAGTTCGGTGTACTCGGACTGGGGGAAGTCGTCTTGGGGTTGTGTGTCACCACTACCTCAAGGCGCATCGCTTTTGAATGTTAGGTTTGAATCACCTCCTGTTAGGGGAAAACGTATGAGCGAACGGTTAGACCGGATTGAAGCTGCCCTCGAACGCACTGGACAGCAGATGGATTCTCAAGTCGAAGTCAATGCCACTTTGAGAACGTCAGTAGAAGTGTTGAACAATTCTGTTGAAACTCTCAGACTGGGCTTAGCAGATACAAGAAGAAGCGTTGAAACTCTTGCTCAAACGGTTGGGGTTCTAGCCCAGGCGGTTGGTGGAACGAGTCAAACGATTGGGCTTGTTGGTCAAAATGTGAACCTGACCAACCAGAACGTGAATCGATTAATCGAGAGCATTGATGGCTTGCAGCAAATTGCCACCATCCACCAACAAACCTTTGAGCGTTTGATCGAAGAGTTTCGGCAGCATCGCAGTGATGGGCACGGGGCTTAGTTACACGACAATTCACCTCCTTTTGATGAGCGCTGAAACCTATTGCTACTAGGTTTCAGCGTTTTTTGTTTGGATGCGTCCAAAATTTAACGGCAAATCATGAACAGAACAACCGAGCAAATTGCAGAGATCCTGAATTTGCTGAATCGTAAATCGTGGTTCTCGCTGTCCTGAAGTCCAGTAGAAAAAAGCTCTAGGAGTGACTCCTAAAACGTCGATAACCTGTTCTGGGGTTACGTTTCTTTCTTGCAGGAAGGTCATGAACTGAGACTCGGAATTGTGACGATCTTTACTCATCTTAGCTGAACTCTTGTTCAGTTGACTACAACAGCACGGGATTGGTTCGCTGCCGCCCGTGCTGTTCACTAATCATCCATCCCAAGTGGCGATCGACCCAACCGCTAACCCACTCAACCTTTCAGGAGGCAATTTTGACGGACTTAGAAAACCTGCAAACGCAAGACAACCCCGAACAAGTAGAAGAGCAGCGCCAACTCGACATCATCGAACAGATTACAGACCTGTTTCAGCAACTCTCCCCAGAGGCTCAAGAGGACTTGCTAGATGTGCTTGCAGAAGATGAAGACCTTGATGACGAGGACGACGACGCATGAAACCAATCACTTATTGGGTTCAGAACGACGCAGTTAACCGTCTGGCTGCCGAGTATGGTAGCCATCTGCAAAACCTAGAGGCGAACGATCGACGCCTACTTATCGCCTATCTCGCACTCGACACGGTGGCACAGAGAAGCCAAGTCTTTCAGCAGTTTCTCGCTGAATTTGAAGAGTCAGCCCCAATCAGCGACCAGTTAGACGCAGCTATCAGCCTGATTGACCCCTTGGATCGACACCAGAAAGACTTGCTGATGGAAGCGATCGCCGCCACGCTCACCCATCAGCCACAAAAAACAGGCACCCCTAGCCACTAAGGATGCCCACTCGATATTGGATTGACAAAAATCTTTGTACTACCAGGATTCTACCCCATGCCCACAGACATCGATGTCAGCCTCCAAACCGACATCCCTGAAGATCTGTACAACCGCGTTTTAGACTTTCTGACCGCTAACCCCGCGTGGAGCCAGGACGACTTTGTGACCTGTGCCCTTGCCATGTTCCTGATGCAAGTCGGCGACAGCTCCACCAGCGCCGCCCGGATTTATCTCGATCGCACCTTCAAGCGGTTGGAGTCGGTGGGATGAGCGATCGTACAGACTAGGCGCTTGCCAACCTCACCTATGAAGTGATCGCCGTCACGGTTGACCAGTTGCAGTTCTACCAACGGCTGCATCAGGTTGCCCCCAGCTTGGTCAGTGAGCACGATTTGGGAATCGTACAACAACGGCTCAATCGACTGCGAACGATGTTCAAAGCGTTGCAGCAGTCCAAAGGCATTTGATGAGTAGGGCTAGAGGAATGCCCCCCTCTAGCCCTTTGTTTTGCCTTACAAACTATGCCTACTCTACCAAACTCGCCCTCATTTCGCTACGTTCCAGACCGTACAGAAGCCCTTCTGTCACTGTTTCCGCACCGCTTCAATTTTCTCTACGCTGAACACCCCATCCCACGCGCCACCCCCGAATGGCGCACTGAGAACAGGCATCCTTTGAGCGATCGACTCATTCGGCAGGGTGCCTATGTTTATGGTGTGCGCTTTGGGAAGCTGACTCGCTATGCCATGCTCGACATCGATGCAGGCAGCATCTACCATCCGCAACGCGATCGCTTTGCCATCGACCGCATTATGGCAGCGCTCGAACCACTGGGCATCGTCGCTCATCTCGCTGTCACCAGTTCCTACAGTGCTGGCGTTCATCTCTACTTACCGTTCGAGCAGCCGCAGAAAAGTTGGGAGCTGGCAGCAGCCATTAGCAGCGTTTTAGAAAGCGCTGGTTTCAAGATCGAACCAGGAATACTGGAACTCTACCCCAATCCTCGTAGCTGGGACCCTGAGACAACCACACTCTACAACGGGCACCGTCTACCGCTCCAAGCGGGTTCCTATCTTCTGACTGCTGACTACAACTTGACCAACGCGAATGATGACCTGTTCTGCCAGCGCTGGCAGTTCTGTACGTTAAAAAATGACGTACAAACTGCCGTGCTCAAACGAGCCATTCGACGCACCCGGCGCAAGCATGAGCGTCTGTCACATCGTGCCAGCAAGTTCCTCAATGATTTGAACTGCTGCATTGATTTGGGTTGGAGTGGTCATGGACAAACAAACTTGATTCTTGGACGCATTGCGCTGCGCTCCTATGTGTTCGGTCACATCCTCAAGAAAATGGCTCCGTTGGAGGGCGATCGCCTCATTGCTGACATTGTTGCCACTGCTATGCAGCTGCCGGGCTACCGCGATTGGTGCCGTCATCAGCATGAAATTTGGCGGCGAGCTGAAGATTGGGCGCGTTGCGTCGAGAATTCCCGCTATTGGCACTGTGGCGTACCCAAACCGGAATCAGTAGACACGACAGAAAGTGAAGTTGGTCCGGAGTGTGGGAACACTTGGAATCTGTTTCAGCAGTTGCAGGCGCGATCACGCTTACGTGATGCCATTGCTGACCTGCTCAACCGGGAAGCACTACCCGCCACGGCGCGCGATCGCTTTTGTGCCCTCGTCACCCGCTACCAGTTCAGCGGCTCCACGCTCTACCATCACCGTGACCTGTGGCACCCCGACTGCCTGTGGATACCCCCCCGGACCCCCCTGACTTTTTTAAGCTTCCCGGTCAGTCCAGCGCTGGGGGCGCGACTGAACCGGAGGGCGCTCCAAGCTTATTAGCACCAAGTGGACGTAACACCAGTAACAGCGAGGGTTACAGGCAGTTTTTAGCCCTACTTTTCGAGGGAACAGGGTGTAACAGTACGCCTAGAGAAGGTTTCAGCGATCGCAGTGCCCTCAATGACGGGGAAGGGGTGGACAGTGGATAGCCACGCTGACTACTCAGACCCGATCGCTCGTATCCAGGTGTGGCGATCGGCGTTGAGTTTCCTCGAACCGGACGGCAAATGGTCAAAATCGCCCCTTCTACAGCAGTGGGGGCAGGTTCGCTATGCGCCTGACGCTGGAACAACTCTCAGCGCTGGAAGGGCAGTTAGAGACGGAGTACATGCAAGCCCTCGATCGGTTTCTACACCGCAAGTTAGCAGGGCATCGGAAAGACCCGACACGCATTCAGTTAGAGCTACCGTTGTGGAGAGTGAATGGCTCATAGCTGCCAGTTTTGGATTAACCGCTTTCGGGATGACTTTCTCCAGCGTGGGCGGTCAGAAACGTCATGGTTGACGGACTATCAGAAAATCTTGAATCGTTTGCCTCCAGGCGCTACCCTGACAGCTAACCTGCTGCATGAGGTGGTGACTAGCACGCCAGTGAACAGCAAAACGAGAAAGAGAGCAGCGATGGTTTGCGGGGCGATTGCACGGTTCGCCGGCGTGAAGTACGACCCAGCTCCCTACGCTGGCAAGTACTCGCCCGCGATGGTCAACCCGCGTAACATTCCCAGTGACGAGCTGATCTGTCAGTCCTATGACAGGCTCACTAACCCCGGTTGGCGTTGGGTGTCATCGCTACCTACGGCTTAAGACCGCATGAAGCCTTCAGACTGGACTTTGACCGCTTTCGTGAACGCAACCCGATTGTGTTCGTGCAACCCAACACCAAAACGGGTAGCCGCTTAGTGTGGGCATTCCATCCTGAATGGGTCGAACGGTTCAGCCTTTTCTCAGTGGAGCTGCCACCGATTGACCTGACCCGACGAAACATTAAGGTGGGTGAATCAGCGAGTCACTACTTTAGGGATGTAAAACTGCCCTTTCGCCTGTACGATATGCGCCATCGCTGGGCAATTCGCACACTTAAATACGGGCTGGACCCTAGCTTGGCTGCGAAGCAAATGGGACATAGCCGCGATGTGCATGACCGCATTTACCATCGCTGGATTGAGGAATCGGTTCAACAACGGGCGTATGAGGCACTGTTGCAGAAAGCCGATCGTCCGAAACCCCCTTAAAACTACAGAGAGAGGATTGTTAAACCCGCTCTCTGTAAGCTTCCTGGATACCCCCAGGGGAATTCGAATCCCCGTCGCCTCCGTGAAAGGGAGGTGTCCTAGGCCTCTAGACGATGGGGGCGTATCAACCAGACCTATATAAGGGTAACGAATGCGGCAGCATCTGTCAACCTGAAGCACTATTCTTGAAAGCTCCGGGTAGAGTTGCTTCGTTCTGCGATCGCCTTTTTAACATGCCGTAAAATTCAACATCCCGTAAAAGCGTGGTCTAAGCAAGGTCTTTAGAGTTCCGCAAGCGAATGAGTCGTCGTCGCATTTGCGGTGACGCTTGAGTTTCTGGAATCTCCGCCGCCTCGACATTAATCTGAAGCGGCTCTAAATACTCATCTGTGCCACAGGTAAAGGCATCAAGCAAAAGCTCCAGAAGATGCTCACGATCATTCAGCGCTCCCTTTTCTTCGATTAGCCTAAACTTGAGATGAATTTCACACTCATAAACCCCCACCTCAGGAACTGTGGGCTGCTGACGTTCTAAATCATGGTTCATTTTTGAAGTGGCTTTTTAGCACAGCGAAGAAAATCCAGGTTACACCAACTAATTTTTGCCGAACGTTTTGAGCAGTTTGACAGACCAGGTTGGGTAGAAGCCTTACACTACATTGCAAACCTAACATTCCCATAAATTGACTCAAATCCGCTAAATAGCTGAACTTAAAATTGCTTGATTTTAAAAATTAGCTTTATCTTTAAACCAACTTCATCAATTCTTCACAACTGCGGTTTTCTACTTCTTTAAATGCAGTCTATCTAAGCCAGTAGCATTGATCTAAGGTTAGCAAACTTGAAGCTTTGTCAAAAGCATTGAGTCTTGTGACAATGGCTTAATGCTTTTTGAAGACGGTTTGCTGACATGCAATGAAGGTTTCCGTAAAGGTAGCAGGGTTTCTGAAGATGAAAAGGCTACATTGGCTGAATCGTATTAGCATTGTCTAAAGCTTTCAAGCCCATTGATGTAAAGGCATGATTTTAAGTAGGAGGCGTGACATTGCCTTTGTAATAACAACCTGTACAGTTGCTGCTGCTTCACTACAAAGCGGTAATTTTTCCGTGATCTTCAGTCTTTAAACTAAGAATTAGTCCCCTATGTTTGGAAAACCATTAGAGAATATACTGATAGAAAAAGCTAAAAAGATACGTTTCAGAGTGCAGATTTCTACCAACGCATTGATGCTCTTTTTGTCAAAACGGTAGTTTTTGACGCTCAGTATACTGAGAGACGATCGCGCTAACGCAGCTCAGTATTGATTGACTAAGGGTTATAAATACAGATAGAACGATTGATCCAAGCAGTTTTGTTATTGTGCTTATACGTAGACACATTCTATGTGGAGATCTACGTGTATCCGCGCTTAAGTTGATACTTAAATGGAAAAAGCTGTAAATTGAAGAAAACGTCGAGGTATCTCATGGAACGTGATCAGCCGTCTCTGATTGTTGCAGCAGATGCTTCTTTGCAACCGGGTGATCGGTCGTTGCAGATCGCTCCTGCCGCATTGTCTGCGACTTCTGTCTTCAAGCTTTCACCGCTCATTCGGCTGACGCTTCTACTGTTATATCTGTCGTTGACGCTACCGCTGCCTTTTCTAGCCGCTATGACAGCATCCGTCATTCCATCATCCTTACTATGGACGGGCATTGGGTTGGGTGGGGTACTGCTATATGCCGCGCTGACCGAACGGGTAGTGCTAGATAAGGACGGTATTCATGTGAGGTACGCGGGTTGGGTGCCGCACTTTTTTCGTCGAGGGTGGTCGCTGGCATGGTCAGAGGTGACGGCATTAAAGCCACGTTCTACCGGACAGGGAGGTCTTGTTTATTACTTCCTTAGCCGATCGGGACAGGCATACCTATTGCCGATGCGGGTTGCTGGCTTTAACTGCATGGTCAACCGTGTGCAGACAGAGACAGATATTGATATGGCTGACGTGCGTCCACTCTCGCAACCGTGGATGTACTTTATTTTGCTGGGATGTACATTACTGCTGTTAGCGATCGATGCATGGACGATTGGGGCAGCGTTGCACCAACCGATATAAGGCTGATTCGTGCGATGTAAACCGCCTGACTACATTTAACCCTTTACACTTGACACAGTGCTTCGAGAGTAGAAACCTGACTTTGCAACCGCCTAAATCTGCCCAAATTCGTGCTGAGCGAGTTAGTCTTGCGCCCAAAATAGTGACCCCTGGTACAGTTCGTGCTGATAAACACTTGGCTGCAAACGTTCACTACCTGTTGAGGGAGGTCTCTTTTGAGGTGTTTCGGGGCGATCGCATTGCTCTGGTTGGCGCGTCTGGTGCTGGCAAAACGTCCTTACTGCGGCTGTTAAATCGACTGAGTGAACCGACTGACGGCGTGATTTATTTGGAGCAGCGGGCGCTGCATGAGATACCCGCAGTGCAACTACGGCAGCAGGTCGTGTTGGTGCTGCAAGAGTCAAAGCTCCTGGGTATGACGGTACAGCAAGCGCTTGCCTATCCCTTAACGCTACGGCAGTTAGAGAAACAAACGATTCAAGAGCGCATTCAGAAATGGCGCGATCGCCTCCATATGCCAGCAGATTGGCTGCACCGCACTGAGCTACAGCTTTCGGTTGGGCAGCGACAACTGGTAGCGATCGCCCGTGCTCTTGTCACAGAACCCAAGGTGTTACTTTTGGATGAACCCACTGCGTCACTGGATTTGGGTCGCGGTGATTGGTTGTTAAACGTGCTCAGCGAACTGGCTCAAGTGCACGGCATGACTGTGATCATGGCTAATCATCAACTAGAGTTAGCAGAGCAATGGTGCGATCGCGTACTGCATCTCGAACAGGGCGTGTTGCAACAAGATGTTGCCGCACAGCAGATGAATTGGCAAGCGCTCAAGCAAACGCTGGTCGCAGCAGAGGCACAGCAGTTAGAAGAGTGGGATTAAGTGACGAGAGGACGAAGGGCGATGGCGATCGATGACTGCATCCCAAAAGGACATGAAGCGCTTTCAAATGTTCTTAAGGCAATGTAACGCGATGTACAACTAAATTTGCCCTCATCCCCACCCTTCTCCTTGGGGAGAAGGGCTTTCGGACTTTTAAGGTTGGGCAGTCGCAGCAAGCATTTCAGGAAAGTCGCGCATCGCGTAGTATGCAGTCATTTTAGATTTATCAATGTCTTAAGTTCAATCTACTGCCTCAACCTTCTCTACCTTTAGATAGAAAAGCATTAGCAAAGACGCGCTTGATTTGCGTTTTTGCGTAGCGGACTGGTAAATTCTGTTTATTCATACCAAAGCCAAAAATAGACGTTACAGATCAAGCAAGCCGCCCTCACCCTCAATCCCTCTCCCAAAGGGCGAGGAACTTTGCCTTTAGCTCCCTTCTCCTGCGGGAGAAGGGCTGGGGATGAGGGCAAAGGATCGGTAGCCCTTGCACTTTGATTTGGTATCAAACTCTGGAGATGCCCGTTGAGCAAGATTGCGAAGCCAGTAATGTCTTTTGATGAAGCGGTATGCTATTGCGTGCAATGAGAGTAGACGCTTCCTTAAGACCGTTCGTTATGCGCTTTCGCTTGCTTCCCTATGTTGTTGCGGCTCTAGCCGCGACCATTGCCCTGCTTTTGACGCAATTATTGTACCCACTGCTCAATCCGCTCATCTACCCATTCTTTTTTGCAGCGATCGCCGTGAGTGCCTGGTTTGGAGGCTTCAGACCAGGCTTGTTAGCGATCGCCCTCTCAACGCTCTACAGTCTTTTCTTTCTCGTCGAACCGCTGTATTCCTTCAAGATCGTTAGCACCAAGCAACTGATACAGCTACTCACGTTCTTGTTCGTGGCGTTTCTCATTACCGTGCTTTGTTCACAGTTGCAGGCTGCTAAACGCAAAGCTGATTACAATTTGAAGCTGCTGCGTCTGAGCGAAAGGCGCTTTAGCCATCTGTCAGAAGCCGATTTGATCGGCATCATTACGACTGATTTAAACGGTGCGCTCGTGGAAGCCAATGATGTCTTTTTGTCGATGCTTGGTTACACGCGGGAAGAACTTCGCTCTGGTCGAGTTGACTTGCCAGCGCTCACTCCACCTGCTTATCTGGAGGCGCAGGAGCGATCGCTGCATGCACTGAGAACAGCGGGAGTCAGCACGCCCTTTGAAACGGCATACAGCCGCAAAGATAGTACCTACATTTCGGCTTTGATTGGTTCTGCTTTAATGGATGAGACGACGGTGATCAGCTTCGTCCTTGACATCAGCGATCGCAAACAAATTGAAGCGGCATTGCTGGAGGTCAACGCTCGCTTGGAGCAACACAGTACTGATTTGGCTGTTGCCAATGAAGAGCTAGAAACGACTGTGGAAGAACTGAAAATCGCTGAAGAAGACTTGTTGCGGCAAAATGAACAGCTCAGGACAGCGCAGCAACGGTATCAAGATTTGTTTGATTTCGCGCCAGACGGTTATCTGGTAACCGATACAGCGGGAATAATTCAAGAAGCCAATCAGGCAATGACCGCTCATCTCTCGTCTGGCTTAGCTGGGTTACTGGGTCAACCACTGTTCAACTTCGTCGCCAACCAGGATCTCGAAGTGTTTCGCGATCGCCTGAACCAACTAGCAGAGCCGCTTTCAAGGCAACGAGCACAGGTATGGGTCATGCAGCTACAAACTTGGCAGCAGCGTACCTTCCCGGCTGAACTGACGGTTGGTCGTGTCTATGACTCTACAGGTAACGTTTCCAGCTTGCGTTGGCTGATCCGAGATATTACAGAACGCGAACGGGCAGAAGCGAAGCTGCGTGAAAGTGAAAATTTGTATCGAGCGATCGGAGAAACGCTAGATTACGGCATTTGGGTTTGTGACCCCAACGGGCGCAATGTCTATGCCAGTGATTCGTTTCTACAGCTTGTGGGCTTGACTCAGGCGCAATGTTCTGAGTTTGGCTGGAGCGACGTGTTGCATCCCGATGATGCAGAGCGAACGATCGCTGCCTGGAACGAATGCGTTCGCACAGAAGGCATCTGGGACATCGAACACCGCTTCCGAGGAGTGGATGGTAATTGGCATCCGATTTTGGCACGGGGAATGCCCGTCAGGGATGAAGATGGGAAGATCACCGCCTGGGCAGGCATCAACCTCGATATCAGTCGTCAAAAACGAGTAGAAGCTGCCTTGCGCCAAAGCGAAGAGCGCTATCGCTCGTTAGCAGAATTGATCCCACAATTGGTTTGGACGGCTAGCAGTGAGGGCGCTCTACTCGATGTCAATCAACGATGGCTAGACTTTACAGGGCTAACCTACACCCAGGCACAAGCGGAAGGCTGGCAAACCATTGTCCACCCTGACGACGTGCCCATTCTCGGCGATCGCTGGTTGGCAGCGCAAGCGGGCAGCACTTATTACCGCGCCGAAGGACGTATGCGACGGAGAGATGGTGTTTACCGCTGGCATCTGCATCAGGCTGTGCCTCTGAAAGACGAGCGGGGACAGGTGCTGAAGTGGTTTGGCACCGCGACGGATATTGACGGTCAAAAACTCCTGGAACAGCAACGCGATCGTCTTTTAGAGCAGGAGCAAACTGCCCGTGAAGCCGCTGAAAACGCAAACCGTATCAAAGACGAGTTTTTGGCAGTGCTTTCACACGAACTGCGATCGCCTCTGAACCCCATCCTGGGTTGGTCAAGATTACTTCAGACCAGCAGGCTGGATGAGGCGCAAACGGCAGAGGCGCTGAAAACCATCGAACGGAACGCCAGATTACAAGCTGAATTAATTGAAGACTTACTAGATGTCTCTCGAATTTTGCAGGGCAAACTGAGCCTGAATGTCGCCCCAGTCGTTTTGACTACGACTATTCAAGCTGCGATCGAAACAGTCCGTTTAGCAGCAGACGCTAAAGCCATTCAGATCCAGACGCGGCTTGAGCCAAATGTAAGGTACGTTGCGGGTGATGCAAATCGCTTGCAGCAGGTGATATGGAACCTCCTTTCTAACGCCGTTAAATTTACGCCGACCGAGGGGCGGGTCGATATTCGTCTGGAGCAGCTAAACGCTCAAGCTCAAATCACCGTCGCTGACACAGGCAAAGGCATTGCGCCAGACTTTTTGCCCTACGTGTTTGACTACTTTCGTCAGGCAGAAGGTGCGACGACCCGATCGGTGGGTGGACTAGGGCTAGGGCTGGCGATCGTGCGTCAATTGGTTGAATTGCACGGCGGCACAATTCGGGCAGAAAGTCCTGGATTAGGTCAGGGCGCAACGTTCACTGTCATACTGCCGCTCATGCCAACGCAGCTAACGGTTAATCAGGTGAGCCAATCCTCTGAGCTACGCCTGAATTTAGATGGGATTAAGGTCTTAGTTGTTGATGACGATGCCGACGCACGCGCCTTTACTACTTTTCTGTTAGAGCAGTACGGAGCCACCGTAACAGCCGTTACCTCAGCAGCAGCAGCGTTAACTGCCATAGCTCAAACGAAGCCAGATGTGTTGTTAAGCGATATTGGGATGCCAGCGGTTGATGGCTACATGTTGATGCAGCAGGTGAGAGCCTTACCCCTGGAGCAAGGAGGACACATTCCCGCGATCGCCCTGACTGCCTACGCAGGGGAAATCGATTATCAGCGCTCACTCGCAGCAGGCTTTCAGCAGCACCTTGCCAAGCCCATAGAGCCAGTTGCACTCATCACAGCGATCGTCAGCTTAGTCAGAGGTGAAGCAAGGGCGTGATGCTGTGCTCGTTACTTGATCCCCCCTATGCTTAAACGTTAACCGAGAAGGATTGCTTCAAGGCTTCATTAGCTGCGAAAGAGCCGACTGTACTGGGTTTCGTGCTGCATACTCGCAAGAGCCAATCCCCAACCGCAGCTACTCAGGTCTTCGTCTGGCAGCGTCAGAATCTCCTCAACGGCAAGCTGGATGACTGGTTGAAGATACAGCAGCAGTTGTTGCCCTGCCGTTTGTCCTAGCGGAATTAGCTTGACACCCGCGTTGCTCAAGTTGGTTGCCCAACTATGCAAATAGCCCAACATGGCTGAACGTAAATCAATTTGCCAGTGAGCCGCCGCAAGGGCAAAGGCGATCGCAAAATGACAGCCCTCCTTCTGCAAAATCATATACGGCTGCTTGAGCAAGTGCAGATCGTGCCATAGCCGTAAGAGCGATCGCCCCATCTGCAAGCTTTGTAGCCGCAATTCCTCTGTTTCTCGCGCCGCTGATAGCCAATGGTTCCAGTCGCTTACGCGCTCCCAGTCATCTGCTTGACACGCTCGGTAAGCTCTGACCATCACTGCTGCTTCAACGCGAATCGCACCAAACCGTAGCTCTTGTACCATCCACGTTTCGAGAGCAGTGCGATCGTCCAGCTTACCCGCCTCCACCAGCGCCTCAATGCCCTCAGAGTAGCTATATGCTCCTACAGGCAGTGCAGGACTCGCTAACTGCAGTAAGCGCAATAAGGCAAAAGGCTCAACTTCATCCTTCATCCTTTAGCCTTTAGCCCTCATTCCTTCATGACTGTGCCCATAGGCTCCTGTTTCAGGCTGAAACGGCTGCACTTCTTCAACGACCTGTAAGCCCCGCTGCTCCAGCATGTCGCGCAGAACGGGATCGGGAGACAATCTTAAATAAGCTGGCTGAATCTCTAATGGGACATGGCGGTTGCCCAAATGATAAGCCGCTTGCAGTAGATGCCGTTCAGCCTCAGCCCGGACGGTTAACACAGGCTCTGGCTTAGCAAGCACCCGCACCACAAAGCCATCATCGGACTGCAACAGATCACCATCGCGCAACATTGTCCCTCTAGGTAACTGGAGATACACAGGCTGTCCTTCGGTGCTATCAAAGCGGTGACGCGATCGCGTCCGTTCGTCTGCTGTCAACTCTAGCGTTAAACTAACTGCCGTCTCCGAAGTCGCTGTTAAGCGTTGTGTAAGTGTTGTGATCACGGCTTCAAATGGCATTTTAGTGTGTTGAATCACAACAGAAGTCTAGTGCATTCAGGTGCAACACGATCGCGCCCATCTCAGCATTCAGCACAATACAAAAGATCTTCTTTGTTTTTTCACAAACCAACTAGCCGACTCACCATCCCTTTACTGACATACGTAAGTGTGGCGCTTAGCATAGTGAGCGTAACTTTGTTTGCCGCAGATTATAAGAGGTGTTGCATGAAGGCAGTGATATTGGCTGGCGGATTAGGTACACGACTGAGTGAAGAAACGGCAATTAAGCCAAAACCAATGGTGGAAGTGGGTGGTCAACCGATTCTCTGGCACATCATGAAAACCTACGCAGCCCACGGAGTCAATGACTTTATCATCTGCTGTGGCTACAAAGGGTATGTCATCAAAGAGTTTTTTGCTAACTACTTCCTACGCATGTCAGATGTCACTTTTGATATGCGCTTCAACCAGATGAATATTCACGCTGGTAAGGCGGAACCCTGGCGCGTCACGCTGGTTGACACAGGTGAAAACACCATGACTGGCGGCAGGCTCAAGCGTGTGCGGGAGCATATCGGCAATGAAACCTTTTGCTTTACCTACGGTGACGGGGTCAGCAACATTAACGTCACTGAGCTAATCAACTTTCACAAAGCTGAAGGCGTATCGGCAACGCTGACCGCTGTGCTGCCTCCTGGACGCTTTGGCGCAATCTCTCTCACCAAAGAGCAGACTAAAATTACGCAGTTCCATGAAAAGCCTGAAGGTGATGGTGCCTGGATTAACGGTGGTTACTTTGTCCTAGAGCCGGAAGTCATCGACTACATTGCCGACGATACGGTGATGTGGGAGCACGAACCGCTGAAAAAGCTGGCTCACGATGGCAAACTGTCCGCCTTCAAGCATGATGGGTTCTGGCAACCAATGGATACGCTCAAAGACAAGAATTACCTGGAAGACTTGTGGCACAAAGGAAAAGCCCCCTGGAAGGTCTGGTAACCCAACTAGCTTGCCCCTCAAACCACTCGTTAGCTTCGCAGTTCTCACTCAATTAAGGGCAAAAATTTATGTACGATTTTGCGATCGTCGGTGGTGGCATCGTCGGTCTTTCTACAGGCGTAGCTCTGAGCCAACGCTATCCAGACGCAAAAATACTGGTGCTTGAGAAGGAAAGCCGCTGGGCATTTCACCAAACTGGTAACAACAGTGGCGTGATCCACTCCGGGCTTTACTACAAACCGGGCAGCTTTAAGGCAACCTTTTGTCGCGCGGGTGCCCAGTCGATGGTTGCCTTTTGCCAAGAGCATGACATCCCCCATGAAGTCTGCGGCAAGGTCATTGTTGCCACTGAAGAAAAAGAACTCCCACTGCTGGAGAATCTCTATCAGCGTGGCTTACAGAACGATATTAAAGTTGCTCGACTCACCGCAGAAGAAGTCCAGGAGATCGAGCCACATGTCAACTGTATTGCTGGAGTACAGGTTTTTTCCACTGGCATCGCTGATTACAAAAAGGTCTGCCAAAAGTACGCTGAACTGGTTCAACAGGGTGGTGGTGATTTACGCCTCAACACCAAAGTACTCAAAATTGTTGAAACACCTACAGGTCAGGTGCTTGAAACTAACCAAGGTTCGTTTGAGACGCGGTTTGTCATTAACTGTGCTGGCTTACACAGCGATCGCATTGCTAAACTCGGCAACGTTGATCCTGAAGCAAAGATTGTGCCGTTTCGTGGGGAATACTACGAGCTAACCCCTGAAAAGCGCTACCTGGTCAAAGGTCTCATTTATCCTGTCCCGAACCCTGACTTCCCGTTTTTGGGTGTCCACTTTACCCGCATGATCGACGGCACTGTTCATGCAGGACCGAATGCAGTGCTCAGCCTCAAGCGCGAAGGCTACAAAAAGACCGACTTTGACCTGCGTGACTTTGCTGAGGTCATGACCTATCCCGCTTTCTGGAAATTGGCTGCCAAGCACGCTGACGAAGGGATTAAAGAGATCATCCGCTCGTTTAGCAAAGCCGCGTTTGTTCATAGCCTGCAACGCCTGATTCCAGAAGTGCAGGCTGCGGATGTCGTTCCCACCCATGCAGGTGTACGGGCACAAGCACTCATGAACGATGGCAAGCTGGTAGACGATTTTCTGATTATCAAAGGTCAGAATTCCGTTCACGTTTGCAATGCCCCCTCTCCGGCAGCAACTTCATCCATTGAAATTGGTAAAGCTGTCGTTGCCCAAATCCCTGCCCCACAGCACTTACGCACAACCGTTAACGCTTAGCACGATTACTGATTAGCACGATTACTAGGAAGACGCAATGAAAGTACTGGTGACTGGAACAGAAGGGTATCTTGGTTCATTACTGGCTCCCCTCCTCATGGAGCGTGGGCATGAAATTACGGCGGTTGATACTGGCTACTACAAAGTTGGCTGGCTTTACAACGGCACAGACTTGACGGCTAAAACCCTCAACAAAGATATTCGCCATATTACGGTTGAAGATCTGGCGGGTATTGAGGCGATCGTCCACATGGCAGAATTGTCCAACGACCCCACGGGTCAACTGTCGCCCACGATTACCTACGACATCAACCACAAAGGTTCGGTGCGGTTAGCTGAACTGGCAAAAGCCGCTGGTGTTCGCCGCTTTGTCTATATGTCCTCATGCAGCGTGTATGGGGTTGCCAGTGGCGACGGTCTGACCACTGAGGAAACGCCTGTCAATCCTCAGACTGCGTATGCTGAATGTAAAACCCTGGTAGAGCGGGACGTGAGACCCCTTGCAGATGATAATTTTTCGCCCACATTCATGCGAAACGCCACTGCGTTTGGTGCCTCTCCCCGAATGCGCTTTGACATTGTGTTGAACAATCTGTCAGGACTTGCCTGGACAACGAAAGAGATTAAAATGATCAGCGACGGTACACCCTGGAGACCGCTGGTTCATGCTCTGGACATTGCGAAGTCGATCGCCTGTGCCTTAGAAGCACCCCGCGACATCGTGCACAATCAGGTCTTTAACGTGGGCGATACCGCAAACAACTACCGAGTCAAAGAAATTGCTGAAGTCATCGCCGACGTGTTTAAGGGCTGCCAGCTCAGCTTTGGTGACAGTGGCTCGGATAACCGCAGCTACCGGGTCTCGTTTGAGAAAATCAATACTCAACTACCTGGCTTTAAGTGTGACTGGAATGCCCAACGTGGCGCACAACAGCTTTTCGACCTGTTTAACCGCATTGACATGACAAAAGAGATCTTTGAGTCACGTGGCTTTACGCGTCTGAAGCAGCTTGAGTATCTGATTCGCACCCAGCAAATTGACAAAGATTTCTTTTGGAGCAAGTAATGAAATTCACCGAAACGAAGCTAAAAGGCGCATTTATCATTGACCTGGAGTTGCGTAACGACGATCGTGGTGGTTTTGCCCGCACCTTTTGCGCCAAAGAATTTGAAGAGCATGGGCTGAAGCCAACCGTTGCTCAGTGCAATCTGTCCTTTAACTACAAGGCAGGTACGTTGAGAGGGATGCACTACCAGGTGGCACCTGCGTGCGAAACCAAGCTGGTACGCTGCACCAAGGGCGCGATTTATGATGTCATCATTGATATGCGTCCTGAGTCGCCTACCTACATGCAACACATTGGCGTGGAATTGACGGCAGAGAATCGACGGGCGCTCTATGTGCCAGAACTGTTTGCCCACGGCTATCAAGCGCTGACGGATGACGCTGAGGTGGTCTATCAAGTGGGTGAGTTCTACACGCCTGGTTATGAGCGAGGGCTGCGCTATAACGATCCAGTCTTTAGCATTGAATGGCCCATGCCTGTAACCGTCATTTCCGAAAAAGATGCTGCGTGGTCACTCTTTGAGCCAGTCCCGGTTTAACTCAGTCGGTGACGATCGCGGTTTAGTGTCAACTCCACCTAACTTTCAGAGGCTTTTGCATGAAAATAAGTGTGATTCTTCCTTGCTTCAACGGAGCACAAACCATTGCTGTTCAGCTTGAGGCGCTAGTCAACCAGCAATGGTCTGGCTTGTGGGAAGTGGTGGTGGTCAACAACGGCTCCACTGACAACTCAGTCGAAATTGTCGAGCAGTACCGCGATCGTCTACCAAACTTACAGATTGTGGATGCCTACACCCCGCCTGGTCCACGGTTGGGAGTATCCCATTCCTATAACGTCGGTCTTAACGCAGCTACAGGAGATGCGTTTGTTTTCTGTGAGGCGGATGATGAAGTGGCATCCGATTGGTTAGCCGCAATGGCTAACGCCCTCTCTAAATTTGAATTCGTTGCTGGAGCACTGGAACATAAGCGTTTGAATGAAGCCTGGTTAAGTGTGGCTCAGGATCAGGGCGCACAGTCGGAGGGCTTAGTGGATGTCACCTATCCGCCCTACCTACCCTTTGCCTTTGGGGTAGTGCTCAAGATGTAATGATGGAGAAGTAGAGTCTTTGCAGTTCTCCTACCATGCCTGCCTGCCCCATCTGTGCCTCCGCCAAAACGGTTAAGAACGGTCGCATCCACAACGGTAAACAACGC